>CAVOTN010000001.1:0-15406 GCA_963699325.1 uncultured Solirubrobacterales bacterium
GAGGGCCGTTGCCGAGATCCGGGGTTGTCGTGCGCGTGTCGCCTCGGTTGCACGCGCAGGGCGCGACCGAGGTGAGCGTTTCCCGGTATTCAGGGTTGACGAGGGGCGGGTGGTTGTGGGGGCGGGGTTGAGGTGATCGCGCGGAGTCGTGTGAGGAGGTCGCGGAGCTGGGCGAAGGAAGCTGCTCCGAGCTGGGTCTCCCATTCGGTCTCGACCTCGGCGACGATTCGCGGATGCCGTGGATGACGGCGTGACCGCGCGCGGTGAGCTTGACGCGTTTAGACCGCTGGTCCTCGTTGTCGGCTTCGCGCGTCAGGTACCCGAGGTCTTCCATCTGGCCGAGTAGATAGTTGAGGGCCTGTTTGCTCATTCGGACGCGGTCAGCCAGCTCGGATGGGCGCTGGCCGTCGGGACCGGGGTATTGCAGGACGGTGAGGTGGGCGGCCACCAGGTCGGTGAACCCGCGCTGGTGTAGACCGTCGAGCATCCGCTGTCGCACGATCTCCCACGGCATCCTCAGGAGCGCACCGATCAGTGGAGGGTCGACGTTCTCGGCCAGCATTCAGACGGTAAAGGGGCTTGACAACACTGTCCAACGAAGTGTACTCTCGTAAAAGGACTTGACCAAACCACAAGGGGGCGCAGCCATGAACACAGCGACTCGCGACATGATCGCCGTCGGCCCGATCAGCATCCGGTTCCGGATCGAGAGCGCAGACTCGAACGGATCGGTGACCGTCTTTGAATGCACGGTTCCGCCGCAGGTGCCGGTCCCCGCCGCCCACAGCCATGACGCGTTTGAGGAAACGATCTACGGCCTGGCCGGGGTGCTGACCTGGACGATCGACGGCCACGACGTCCCGATCGGGCCGGGGATGCCGTGTGCATTCCCCGCGGCGCCGTGCACGGATTCGTCAACCACGGCGATGTCGACGCGACCGTCCTGTGCATCGCGACCCCCGGCGTGTTCGGACCCACCTACTTCGAAGAAATCGCTGCCGTACTGACGGCCTCCGCCGGAGGCCCGCCGGATCGTGCGGCGATGATCGACGTGATGCGCCGGCACGGCCTCACGCCGGCCCCGAGCCCCGGCCGCTGACCCGAGAAGCGACGGACGCAATCGAGAGGAACCCGACAATGCCGATCAACATGGTCCAGCGCTCCCCCGGCATGCCGACCGCGGCCTACGACGAGATCATCGCGCATCTCGCTGAGCCGCTGCGCAAGAGCGACGGCTTCATTCGACACGCCGCCGAAATCACCCCCGACGGCGTCACCGTCACCGAGGTCTGGGAAACCCGCGACCAATGGGAATGCTGGCACAGCGCATCCGTCAAACCGCACCTCCCGCCCGACGC
Source organism: uncultured Solirubrobacterales bacterium (assembly GCA_963699325.1). Classification (GTDB taxonomy): domain Bacteria; phylum Actinomycetota; class Thermoleophilia; order Solirubrobacterales; family Solirubrobacteraceae; genus Palsa-465. The sequence continues at coordinate 1,359 of CAVOTN010000001.1, forward strand.
TCCCGAGCCGACCCGTTACCGACCTCCACAACGCGCTGAGTCGCTAGCACAGGCGACCGACGAGCGCTCGCTGCAGCGCCCCACGCCTTACGGCTCGGAATACAGTCGCTCGAGAACTGCGAGCGGCTGAGCGGCTCCCCTGGCGCCCCGCTGACGCGTACTCCTCCAGCACGAAGCAGCAGCCGCACCACCGTGACCGGTACACGTGAGCTAGCGCCTCATCGGTCCTCCGAGGATCCCGCCGCCGGGGGTGAGACCCTCTCCTCGATGAGGACCGCGTCGGCCAGGATGCGCAGGCCGACGCGAGCGCCGACCGCGACGGTGGCGTCGTGGCTCGGAGCACTCGACCAGGACCTTCTGGCCGCCGTCGAGCGTCACCTCGAGCCGCACCGCCGAGCCGAGGAACGTGCGCTGGGTGACCTCGCCGGGCCCGGCGGCGTCGGGCACGACCGCGACCGCCTCGGGGCGCAGCAGCGCCTCGACGGCCGCGCCCGGCTGACGCCCGTCGGCGTTGAGGACCGTCAGCCGTTGACCCAGGACCTGCACATCGCCGGCGTCGCCGATGCGACCGGGCAGCCGGTTCATCGCGCCGACGAACTCGGCGACGAACGGCGTCGCCGGGCGGCGGTAGACGTTCTCCGGGGTGTCGAGCTGCTCGAGCCGGCCGGCCTGCATCACGCCGACGCGGTCGGCGATCGAGAGCGCCTCGGACTGGTCGTGGGTGACGAACAGCGTCGTGATCCCGAGCCGCTGCTGGAGGCTGCGGATCTCGGCTCGCAGCTGGTGCGCACGCGGGCGTCGAGCGCCGAGAGCGGCTCGTCGAGCAGCAGCACGGTCGGCTCGATCGCGAGCGCGCGGGCGATCGCCACGCGCTGCTGCTGGCCGCCGGAGAGCTGGTGCGGGTAGCGATCGGCGTCTCGGCGAGGCCGACGAGCTCGAGCAGCTCGTCGGCGCGCTTGAGCCGCTTCGCCTTGTCCTGACGGCGCATCCGCAGGCCGAAGGCGACGTTGGTGCGCACGTCCATGTTCGGGAACAGGCTGTAGGCCTGGAAGACCATGCCCATGTCGCGCTTGTTCGGCGGCACGTTGGTGACGTCCTGCCGCCGACGAGCACGCGGCCGGCGTCGGGACGGTCGAAGCCGCCGAGGATCCGCAGCGCCGTCGTCTTGCCGCAGCCGGACGGGCCCGAGCAGCGCGACCAGCTCGCCCGTCGTCGATCTCGAGGTCGAGGCCGTCGAGCGCGGTCACCGCGCCGAAGTGGCGCTGGACTCCTTCGAATCGGATCATCAGACCAACCCGGACCGAGTTCGAGCCGCGCCTGCGCCCCGCCGAGGAAGGAGAGCGAGAACAGCAGCAGGAAGGTGAACACCAGGCGTGAGCACCGACAGCGCGACCGCGATGCCGGCGGTGCGACTGAGGCCTGACCTGGATCATCTCGACCGGGAAGGTCACGTAGAGCAGGATGGTGGCGATCACGACCTCGCCGAGGCACAGCGCGATCGTCAGGAACACCGCTCCGAGCACGGCGGTTGCGCGTTCGGCAGGATCACGCGCGTGATCGTCGTGAACCACGAGGCGCCGAGGCTGCGCGAGGCGTCGACCAGCGTGCGCAGATCGATCGCTCGCACGCCGGTGTCGAGCGCGCGGTAGGTGAACGGCATCGCCAGGATCACGTAGATCGGCGTCAGCGCCGTCAGCGGGTGGTTGAACACCGAGCTTGACCAACCACTGCGGGGCGTGCCCCTGCAGCTCCGCGAGGCCGGCCGCCATCACGATCGGCGGGATCACGATCGGCAGGATCGTGACGGTCTCCATCAGCAGCGTCAGCTGCGGCAGCCGCAGCCGCACCCACACGACGGTCGGGAGCATCAGCACGACCACGACGATCGCGGTGATCGCCGGCGATCTCGAGCGAGGTCAACAGCGCGGGCGCGGATCGCCGTGTTGCTGGATGATCTGCGCGTAGTTGCCGAAGCCGTAGGTGCCGTTCGGCCTGCACCAGGCTGTACTTGAACGGACGCCGCCAGCGGCCCGAGGAAGTAGAGCGCGGCGAGCACGAGGATCGCGACGCGCCAGATCCGCGGCCGCCGCGCCGGCGCGGCAGCGGCACGGGCTGGGCTCCGATTCGGCCGGCGTCGGCCGGGGGCGATGCTCTCCACGTCGCGAACGTCATTGCAGCCACCTCCGCGCGCGTCGCTGGACGAGCCAGTAGCCGATCATCACGATCACGATCACGACGATCATCTCGACGCCGAGCGCGAGGCCGATGCCGGTCTCGTTGACCAGCACGTTGCCGTTGATCGCGTCGTGGATCTGCGCGGGCACGATGTTGACCGTGTCGCCGACGAGCGCGAGCGCGGTCGCGTAGGCGGCGAAGGCGTTGCCGAACAGGAGCAGCACCGCGCCGATCGATCGCCGGCGCCAGCACCGGGATCGCGACGTGGCGCATGTAGGCGAGCCGCGACGCGCCGAGGCTCTCGCGGCCTCGCGCCACTGCGGGCGCAGCCCCTCGAGCGCCGGCGTGATCAGCATCACCATCAGCGGAATCTGGAAGTAGACGTAGGCCAGCTCGACGCCGGTCAGCGAGGTGATCGTGAAGCTGGTGTGTTGAGGTTGATGCCGATGTGCTGGAGCAGGATCGTGACGACACCCGCCGCGCCGAGCGTCGCGATGAAGGCGAACGCGAGCGGCACGCCGGCGAAGTAGGCGAGCACGGCCGAGCCGCTGCCGACGATCCGCCGCAGCAGGCTCCGGCGGCCCGCCACCACGGCCGCCGCCAGCCAGAGCCCGAAGACGCCACCGAGCAGCGAGGTCCACAGCGAGAGGATCAGGCTGTTCATGAAGGCCGACGTGTAGGCGGGGGAGTGGAAGGTGGCTGAAGTTGACCAACGTGAGCTGCCGCCGTTGGTCGTGATCGCTCCGTGGATGACCTCGTACAGCGGCAGCCCGAGGAACAGCAGGACGTAGAGGGCGAACGGCAGGATCCCGACCCACGCGCCGCGCGATGCCGGCGCAAAACGGCGAATCCCGCGGCGCCGAGGCGCCGCGGGGCCGCGTGATGACTCGTCAGACTGCGGCACGACGCCCACTTGCGCGACGACGCTGCCCGCCGCGGTCACCTGCGCCAGCGTCGGGTACTTCGCCGGCTGCGAAACCGGCGGCAGCTTCGCGTAGGCCGTCTTGTTGACCGTGCCGTTCTTGATCATCGCCGGGAGCTCAACCGGGCGAGCGCGCCCTTCAGCCAGAGGTTCTGGCCCTGGGGCGAGTACAGGAACTCCTCCCACAGACGCGCGGCCGCCGGATGCGGCGCGGCCTTGCTGATCGCCTGCTCGTAGTACGCCGCGAACGAGACGCCGGTGGGGTCGACCACCTTCCACTTGGCGTTGGAGGGCAGGCCCCAGGCGCCGGCGACGTTCAGGTAGTCCCAGTTGATCACGATCGGGGACTGACCGGCCGCGATCAGGCCGCCGAGTTGCAGTCGGTGCTGTTGAAGTTGCCGTGCTCTGGAGCTTCTTGAAGAACGTGATCCCGGGCTGATGTTGTCAGCGAGCCGCCGTTGTTCAGCGCCGCAGCCCAGACCGCGGAGAACGCCGCGTTCGCCGTCACCGGGCTTCCGTTCAGCGCGATGTCGTTCTTGTACTGCGGATCTGCAGCTGCGCCCACGTCGTCGGGCAGGTCTTGACGATGCTCAGGTTGCAGCCGAACGAGACGTATCCGCCGTAGTCGTTGTACCAGTCCCGTTGGGGACCTTGTTGGCGGCCGGGATGTTGCTCCAGGTCTGGACCTTGTACGGCGCGAACAAGCTCGCGCCGGCGACCGCGTAGGACTGGCCGACGTCGACCACGTCCGGCGCGGATCTGCGACCACCCGACGTCTTGATCGCGGTGATCTCCTGCGCGCTCGGTCGCTCGGAGCCTCGTTGTTGACCTTGATGCCGTACTTCTTCGCGAAGGTCGAGATCTCCTCGCCGTAGTTGGCCCAGTTGCTCGGCAGCGCGATCACGTTCAGCGTTCCCTCAGCCTTGGCGGCCGCGACCAGGGCGGCCAGCCACCTCCGGCGGCGGCGGACTGGGCCGTCGACCAGTTGACCGTCTTTGACGAGCTCGACGCCGACGAGTTCGACGTCGACGAGCTCGAGTTCGACGAACCGCCGCAGGCAGCCACCGCCAGCGCGGCGCCAACCGCGCCGACAGCGAACAGCGCGCGGCTCCCGCGCTGGGTGCGCGAAACACCCCCGTATTCCCTCAAGACTCCTCCTCGTTGTTGCGCGGCACCAGTCAGCGCGCCGCCTACGCTGGAATCGGGCACGACGCTACCACGCCGGATCGCTCGATCGGGACCAAGCTATTCGATTCGGACTGCGTCGGTTGTTAAGACGGAGTGAGTCCGTCGGCTCGCAGTGAACCGACGATAATCGAGCGATCACGGACCGCGTCGATCATTGCCCCGTCGTGATCGCGCATCGCGGCGCATGGGATTCGGCCATACGCGAGAACTCGCTTGCCGCCTTCGAGCGGGCGATCGACCTCGGGGCGGACATGATCGAGTTCGACGTCAGGCGGACCCGCGACGACGAGCTGGTCATATTCCACGATGCGGAGCTGGCCGGTCGGCCATTGGCTGAGCTGACGCGGTCCGACATGGCCGCTGAAACCGGCGCGTTGCCACCACTGCTGGGCGACGTGCTGGAGCTGGCGACCGGCAGGATCGGGCTCGCTGCCGAGCTCAAGGAGGATGTCGTCGAGCGAGTCGCGGACCTGCTTGTTCGCTTTGCGACCGCCGGAGGCCCCCTGATCGTCATCTCATTCATCGACCGCATCCTCGCGCGGCTCACCAAGCTGGCGCCCGAGCTGCGGACCGGGCTGCTCCTCGAGCACTCAGCTCAGGACGGCATCCAGCGCGCCAGGGCGTGCGAAGCGACGGTGGTCTTGCCCGAGATGAGAACTCGTGGACGAGGCCTTGATTGCCGAGATATCAGATGCGGGCCTCTCCGTGGTCGTTTGGGACTTCTTGGCGACCAAGCACGCAAACGTCCTGTCGGATGTACGGGTCGAAGGCGTAATCACCGACGACGTCCCGGGTGCGCTCGCCGCGCGCGACGCACGCGCCTCAGGCTGGTCTATAGACGCTCACTGAACACTTAGACGGGGTATGAGCTCCCGGAGATTGGCGATGCTGTCGTGCCTCCCGGCCCCATCCGCGCGGGTGATCTGGATTGCCGCGAGCCCGGCCGAGCGCGCGCCCACGATGTCGCGCTCGAGATCGTTGCCGACCATGACGGCTTCGCTGGTGTCAAGCCCGAGGCGACGCAGAGTCTCGCGGAACATCGCCCCATCAGGTTTCCCCACGCCGACCTCCTCGGACACCACCACGCTCGCGAAGTACCCGGTCAGGCCGGTCAGCTCAAGCTTGTCCCGCTGAAGCTGTGAGAGGCCGTTTGTCACAAGCGCGAGCGGGACCTCGCCGCGGAGGCAATTCAGGACGCTGACCGTCTCGGAGTACACGCTCAGGGCATCCAGCCGCGTCTCGCGCCAGAGATCGACCAGCTCGCGTGTTAACAGACGCGCGGTCTCCGGCAGAGCCGGATCAAACGCATGCTCGAGGTAATACGGAAGAAACGCTCGAAGCGAGTCAGCCTGCGCGCCGCCGCCTACCAGCGACCCATGCAACAGGTCGCTGGCGTCGATGTGCACAGCCGCCAAGTAGGCCTGGGCCGGCGCCTGTTCGCGCAACACCTCGCTTGCGGCATCCCACAGGGAGTGAACGCGTTCCGGGGATGACGAGCCCCAAACACGCTCCGCGACGGCCGCGAACCCCGCCTCGATCGCTGGCTCCTCCGGGATCAGCGTGTCATCGAGATCGAACAGCACCGCCCGGTAGCGCACCCGGGGAATCATCCCAGCCAACAGCTTGTTCGGCTCAACAGAAGGGCTCTCGTCGAGCGATACTGTCGGATCATGGACCGGGATGCGGTGGTTAGTTCGGTGTTCACGCCGGTTCGGGCGGCGACGACCTTCGAGGAGACGGTCGAGCGTCTGGGGACGGCGATCCGCACCGGCATCCTGCCCGCGGGGAGCCGGCTGCCGGCGGAGCGGATGCTCGCCGACGAGCTCGAAATCTCACGCTCGACGCTTCGCCAGGCGCTGACGACGCTCGTGCAGAGCGGCCTGCTGATCTCGCTCCGCGGCCGAGGTGGTGGGACGTTCGTGACCGAGAGCCCGCCGCTGGCACCGGCCGGCGAACCGCTGCTGGGCGACGACGCGTGGGGGGTGCTCGACTATCGCGTGGCGATCGAGACCGGCGCGACCATGCTCGCCGGCGAGCGCGCCGAACCGGACGACCTCGACCGTCTCGACGCGCTCGTCGATCGGATGTTGGAGGTGGACCACTTCGAGGTCTACCGGCGGGCTGACATCCGCTTCCACGTCGGGCTCGCGGAGGCGGCGCGCTCTCCCCGCCTGGTGAGCGCGATGACCGAGGTTCAGGGTCGGATGAGCGAGCTGATCACTCGGCTCCCACACCCTCCCGAGCTGTTGATGCACTCAAACGCGCAACACCGGCGCCTGGTGTGGCTATTGCGCAAAGGGGACACCGGGCGGGCGGTACGGCTCATGCGCGAGCACATCGAGGGCACCGAGCACATCCTGGCCGGGCTTCTCCGGTAGCGCCACGAGCTCACAGCTCGGCGGCCCGCTCGACGAAGGCGCGCCAATCGCTGTGCGCCGCCGCGCGCCACTGGGCGTCGCGCCGAGGCTCGAAGCGCTCACCCGCCGGGATCCGCTCCTCGATCTCGAGCGTCGAGTGCCACACGCCGGCGCCGACGGCGGCCAGCGCGGCCGCTCCCGCGGCGGTCGCGTCGAGCAGGCCACGCTGAACGGTCACGCCGGCGGCGTCGGCTTGGAGCTGGAGCAGGGTGGGGTCGCGGGTCATGCCACCGTCGACGCGCAGGACCTGCACCGGGATCGTCTCCTGGATGACGCTGACGATGTCCGCGACGCGCCACGCGACGCCCTCGAGGGCCGCACGGGCGACATGAGCGGGGCGCACGCTCGCGCTCAGGCCGGCGATCACTGCCCGCGCATCCGGCTTCCACCACGGCGCGCCGACGCCCGCCAGCGCGGGGAGCATCCTGACGCCGCCCGCGTCGTCCACCGTCGCCGCAGCCGCCGCGAGCGCGGCCGGGTCACGGGCCAGCCCGAGGTCACGGCTGAGCCAGTCGAGCAGTGCTCCGGCGGTGAACACGCCGCCGTCGATCGCCCACTCGAGGCGGTCGTTCACGCTCCAGGCCACCGTTGGCAGCAAGCCGCCGCCCGGCGCGGGTCGTGCGTCGCCGGCGTGGGCCAGCACGAACACGCCTGTGCCGTACGTCGCCTTGACCAACCCGGGCCGCACGCAGCCCGCTCCCGCAAGCGCCGCCTGCTGATCGACGCACCGCGCCCGCAGACGGAAGCTCCTGCGACCACGACTCGTGGCGGAGCGTCCCGAGCTCCCCCGCGGTATCGGCGATGGCGGGGAGGACGCCTGCGGGCACGCCGAACAGTTCGAGCAGGGCCGGATCCCATGCGGGGCTGCCGAGCTGAGTTCGCGACGCCGTCGACGGATCGGTGGCGAACCCGGCCCCCAGCCGGTCGGACAGAAACGAGTCGACCGTCCCCATCCGGAGCGTCCCGCCCTCGAAGGCTCGCTGGACGGTCGTGTCGTGTTCGAGCAGCCATGCGAGCTTGCCCGCCGAGAAGTACGGGTCGAGCGGCATGCCGCTGAGCCTGCGCACCTCCTCTGCCTGCCCGGCCGCGTCGAGCCGGTCGAGCACTTCCTGGGAGCGCTTGTCCTGCCACGTCACGATCGGGGTCAGTGGACGGCCAGTGGTCGCGTCCCAGGCCAGCACCGACTCCCCCTGGTGGTCGAGCCCGCACGCGGTCACCGGCCCATCGGCTTTGGCGAGAAGCTCGCCGACGGCATCGACCACGGCGGTCAGCACCTCGGTGGCGTCCTGCTCGACCCAGCCCGACTGGGGGTAGGCGAGCCGCTTCTCCCGTCGTGCCTCGGCCAACGGTCTCAGCTCCGAGTCGTACAGGACCGCCTTGACCGCGGAGGTTCCCTCGTCGATTCCGAGCAGCAGCGTCATGCCGTCAGCTCGGCTTGATACTCGGCAGTCCGCCGCCACCAGGGACCGTCGCGGTGTGGCACCGGGCCACCTTTCAGAGCCGCCTCGGGCCCGAGCGGCACCCCGACCGAGGCCACGATCGCGCTGACGCGCGCGGCGATCCCGAGCGACGCGGTCAACCCGGTCGAGCGGATCGCGGCCACGTGGACGAGCCGCGGACACGTCCGAGCCGGGCCGATCACGTAGTTCGCGTCACGTCCCGCCGGGCGCAGCCCGGCGTAGGAGAACACGGGCTCGGCGTCGACAAGCGGCGGGTAAAGAGCAGCGGCCTTCGAGACGATCTCGTCGCGCGCAGCCGGCCGCACCGACCAGTCGTGCTTGTCTTCGAGATCGACTGCGGTGGGGCCCGCCACGACCTTGCCGTCGACCGTGGGGAACACGAGCACACCCCTGGTGCGTCGGGTGTGGACCGGCAGCAGGATCTTGTCGAGCTGGCCGCCGGACGGCTGGTCGAAAACCAGGAACTCCCCCTTTCGCGGATAGACCGAGAATGAGTCGTCGCCGGCGAGACGTGCGATCGCGTCGGCCTCCAGCCCGGCGCAGTTGACCGCGACGGAGCAGCGCACGGTCACGCCCGAGTCCGCCCCGATCGTCAATCCGACACCGTCTGCGTCGATCGATGCGACGCGTACGCCCGTGCGCAACTCCGCGCCGTGGCGCCGGGCTTCGGCCGCCAGCGCGAGCGTGTACACGACCGGGTCGGTGACGGCCTCGTCGGGAATCTCGAGTGCACCGTCGTCGCGCTCGACCACGTGCACGCCGTTTCGCTGCGCGACTGCGGGAACCGCCGCGACCGCGGCGCGCTGCGACTCGTCGAGCGGCCGCATCACCGCCCCGCAGCGCAGCACCGGAACGGCGAGCGTGCGCAGCAGCGGGTCGCGTGCGGTTGCCGAGGAGAGGATCAACTCGGTCTCGAGCTCACCCGCGGCAGCATCGAACCCCGTATGCAAGATGCCTGAATTTGTGCCGCTGGCGCCGAGCGCAAGATCCGGCTCGGCCTCGAGCAGAGCGACAGCAACGCGTCTGCGCGCGAGCGCCAACGCCACCGCGCAGCCGACCACGCCGCCGCCAATCACCGCGACCTCGACGTCCTTTGTGCGTGCCATTGACACTGTTCGCGCGCAAGCGTATCGTCGCGCCATTCCGAAGGTGCGAACTTCACACCATTAGGGGCCAAAGACACGCGCACCAGCGACCCTTTCCGGGGAGGTATCCGTGGCCGATGAGCCGCTAGCACGATCAACCGCGACCCGCCAGATGGGCGAGGACGAGCGCGAGCTCGCCGAACTCGGCTACAAGCAGGAGCTCCACCGCGGTTGGAGCAGCTTCACCAACTTCGCGATCTCGTTCACGATCATCTCGGTCCTCGCCGGGCCGGTGACGAACTTCTCGTTCGCTTGGAACGCGGGCGGCCCGGTCGCAATCTCCATCGGGTGGCCGATCCTGTGCGCCTTCGTACTGCTGGTCGCGTTCTCGATGGCGGAGCTGACCTCGGCGTACCCGACGGCGGGCGGCCCCTACTGGTGGTCGGCCAAGCTCGGCAGCCCGGGCTGGAGCTGGATCACCGGGTGGATGAACATCGTCGGGCTGGTCGGGATCGTCGCGGGCGTAGGTTACGGCGCGGCGATCTTCCTCCAGGCGACACTCGCCGACTACAACCTGAGCGTGCTCGGCATCAACTTCGCCACCAGCCACCCGTCGACCATCCTCCACGAGACTTTCCTGCTGTTCCTGATCATTCTCGTCGGCTACACGGTCGTGAACATCTTCGCCGACCGCCTGCTCGCGATCTTCAACAACGTCTCGGTCGGCTGGCACGTGCTCGGCGTCCTGGTGATCATCGGCCTGGTCGCGTTCGTGCCGAGCCACCACCAGAGCGCCAGCTGGGTCTTCGGTACGCGCTTCAACAACACCGGGTTCCACGGCGGGCTAACCAGCGGGTTGGGCTTTTGGGTGTACGTCCTGCCACTCGGCTTTATCCTCACGATGTACACCCAGACCGGGTATGACGCGTCCGCGCACACGGCGGAAGAAACGCGTGGCGCCGCCAAGGCGGCGGCGCAGGGCGTGTGGCGCTCAGTCTTCTACTCCGCGATCGCAGGCTGGGCGCTGCTGCTGGCGCTTCTGTTCGCAGCCACGAACGTCAAGGGGATCACCGCAGCCGGCGGTGGAGCGATCCCGGTTGTCAACCTGGGACTGAGTGCGTGGGCGGCGAAGTTCACCCTGATTATCTTCACTGTCGGTCAGCTGTTCTGCGGCGCCGCGGGCCTCACGAGCGCTTCGCGCACGTGGTACGCGTTCTCGCGTGACCGTGGGATGCCCGGATGGGGGCTGTTCCAGCGTGTCACGGCCAAGGCCGTGCCGCTGTACGCGGTACTCGCGGTCTCGGTCGTGTCGCTGATCATCACGATCCCTGCCTACTTCGGGACCAAGACCGGCGTGCCATGGGCGTACTTCGCGATCACGGCGATCTGCACCGTGGGGCTGTACCTGGCCTACATCCTCCCCGTGTACCTGCGGCTGCGGGCGGGCGACAAGTTCAAGCCGGGCCCATGGTCGCTCGGACGGCACTACAAGTGGATCAACGTCGGCGCGATCGCGTTCGTCGTGCTCGTGGTGTACTCGCTGGACGGGCCGATCTCGACCGCCGGCGCGCCCTGGGACAGCGGGTTCACATGGACGGCGTTCAACTACTCGCCACTGGTGCTGGTGGTGGCACTGATCGTCGGGATCTGGTGGTGGGCGGGCGCGAAGAACCGTTACCACGGTCCCGTGCGGACGATCGACGATGCCGAGTTCGCGACGGAGCCGCCCCCGATACCGCCCTCGCCGGCGGTCGCTGGCGGAGCGGAGTAGGCCATGGCGAGCATCACGCGCCCAGGAGGACCAGGAGCCCCCCAGGGGATGCTTTCCCTCGAGCAGTTGGGTACCGAGGCGGAGGCCGGCACGATCGACACGGTCGTGACCGCGTTCACCGACATGCAGGGCCGGCTGGTCGGCAAGCGGATCGAGGTCTCCTACTTTCTCGACCAGGTCGTGGACCACGGGGTCGAGGGCTGCGACTACCTGCTCGCGCTCGACATGGAGATGGACCCGGTGCCTGGGTACGAGATGGCCAACTGGGAGCGGGGGTACGGTGACTTCGGGATCGTGCCCGACCTCGCGACGCTCCGCCGGGTCCCATGGCTCGACCGCACCGCGCTCGTCGTCTGTGACGTCGCCGGCCACGACGGCTCTCCGGTCGCGGCCTCGCCCCGCCAGATCCTGATCGCGCAGTACGAGCGCGCGCACGAGCAGGGGTACACGCCCCTGTTCGCTTCCGAGCTCGAGTTCTACCTCTACAAGGAGAGCTACGCGCAGGCGCACGATCAGGACTACCGTGGCCTGACCCCGACGATCCCGTACATCCTCGATTACCACATCCTCGCGACGACGATGGATGAGAACGTGCTCGGCCCGATCCGCCGGGGCATGCAGGGCGCCGGGATCCCGGTCGAGTTCTCCAAGGGTGAGGCGTGGTACGGCCAGCACGAGGTCAACACCCGCTACGCGGACGCGGTCACCTCTGCCGATCGGCACACGATCTACAAGAACGGCGTTAAGGAGATCTCGTTCCTGCACGGCGTGTCCGCGACGTTCATGGCCAAGCCGTCGGAGAAGGACATCGGCAGCTCGTGCCACATCCACTCGAGCCTCGTCGGCGTCGAGAGCGGTGAGAGCGCGTTCGTCGACGGTCACGATGAGACCGACGTCTTTCGCCACTACCTCGGCGGGATGCGCGCGCACATCCGGGAGCTGGCGCTGTTGGTCGCTCCGTCCGTGAACTCCTACAAGCGCTACGCCGCGGAGAGCTGGGCCCCCACCTCGATCGCCTGGGGACGCGACAATCGCACAGCCGGCTTCAGGGTTGTCGGGCACGGACAGTCGCGCCGCGTGGAGTGCCGGATCCCGGGCGCCGACGTCAACCCGTACCTGGGGTACGCGGCGCTGCTGGCGGCGGGACTCGACGGGATCGCCAACAAGACCGACCCGGGGCCGGAGCTGATCGGAAATGCCTATGAGGCGGGACAGGCCGAGCCGTTCCCGTCGACGCTGCGCGAGGCCGTTGATCTATGGGAGGGCAGCGAGTTCGCCCGCAAGGCGTTCGGCGACGACGTCTGGGCCCACTACCTCAACTACGGGCGTACCGAGCAGCGGCTATTCGACCAGGTCGTGACGGACTACGAGCGCCGCCGAATGTTCGAGCGCGGATGATCGCGGTCATCGAGCCCGCCACGGAGGCGGTGCTGGAGGAGCTGCCGCGCGCCGGGATCGAGGAGGTCGACGCGGCGGTCGAGAACGCCAAACGGGCGTTTCCGGGCTGGCGGGCGATCGCACCCGCGGATCGGGCATCGCGGCTCCATGCGCTCGCCGACGCGCTCGCCTCGGCCCGCGACGAGCTCGCGTTACTCGAGGCTCGCAACGCCGGTAAGCCAATCGCCGACGCGCGCGGAGAGATGGACATGGTCGTCGCGACCTTCCGTTACTACGCCGGCGCGCCAGAGCGTCTGCTCGGCGACACGATCCCCGTCGCCGGAGGGCAGGCGTTCACGGTTCGCGAGCCGCTCGGCGTAGTCGCGCTGATCGTGCCGTGGAACTTCCCGCTTACGATCGCGTCGTGGAAGCTCGCGCCGGCCCTCGCGGCCGGGAACACTGTCGTGCTCAAGCCGGCGGAGCTGACGCCGCTCACCGCCCTGCGGTTCGCGTCGATAGCGCTCGACGCTGGGATCCCAGAGGGCGTGGTCAACGTGGTGGTCGGGCCGGGCAGCGTGTGCGGTCAGCGGCTGGTCGAGCACCCGGACGTGGCGAAGATCGCGTTTACCGGCTCAACCGAGGTCGGGCGCTCGATCGCCGCCGGCGCGGCGGCGACGATCAAGCGGGTGACGCTCGAGCTGGGCGGCAAGTCGCCCAACCTGGTGTTCGCCGACGCCGACCTCGAGGCCGCGGCCGCCTCCGCGCCGATGGCCGTGTTCGGCAACGCCGGCCAGGACTGTTGCGCGCGGTCGCGGATCCTCGTCCAGCGATCGGTTCTGGACCGGTTCATGGACGCGCTCGAGGACGCGGTCGAGTCGATCAGGGTCGGCGACCCGCTGGATGAGGCGACGCAGATGGGTCCGCTGATCTCGGCCGCGCGACGCGATGAGGTGGCCTCATTTGTCAACGGCGAGGCGCCGGTGGCGATCCGCGGCAGCGCCCCAGAGGGACCGGGCTACTGGTTCGCCCCCACCGTCCTGTGTCCCGTGGATCCGGGAGCGCGAGCGGCGCGCGAGGAGATCTTCGGACCGGTAGCAACGGTGATTCCGTTCGCCGATGAGGACGACGCGGTGCGCCTTGCCAACGACACGATCTACGGGCTGTCGGGATCGATCTGGACCCGCGACGGTGCGCGCGCCCTACGCGTCGCGCGCGCGATCAACGCCGGCGTCCTGTCGATCAACTCCAACACCTCGGTGCGCGTCGCGACGCCGTTCGGCGGCTTCAAGCAATCCGGCTACGGCCGCGAGCTTGGTCCGCATGCGCTCGACGCATACACAGAGGTCAAGTCGATCTACTACGCGACGTCATGAGTCCGGGGGGGCGGCTCGAGGGCAAGGTGTGCGTGATCACTGGTGTGGCGGGCGGGATCGGGTCGGCGACCGCGGCGCTGTTCGCGCGCGAAGGCGCACGGGTCGTCGGCGTCGACCTGGCCGAGCACTCGATCGGCGAGCTGCCGTTGCAGGCCGACGTCGGCGAGGAGGACGCGGTTCGTTTTGTTTACGCGCGCGCGCGCGAGGAGCTCGGGCGAGTCGACGTGCTCTTCAATAACGCCGGCATCTCTCCAAACGATGACGCGTCGGTCCTCGACAC
>CAVOTN010000002.1:0-218454 GCA_963699325.1 uncultured Solirubrobacterales bacterium
CCGGCCAGCTCTGCATCGCGACGGGAGCGGCCTTACTGGCAGCTCGCGGCGGTAGATCGCACGGCGCGGCAATCGCGGGCGGGGCCCTGCTCTCGGCGGGAGCACTCAGCGCTCGCTGGAGCGTCTTCAAGGCGGGCTTCCAATCGGCGGCGAATCCCAAGTACGTCGTCCGGCCTCAGCGGGGCGGGATCGAGCGAGGCGAGCGTCGCGGTGCCGCGCGTCAGGAGTCCTACGCACGTGATCCCGAGCGTGCGCTCGGCTCGCCCGCGACGGCGCCGCCCGAGTTGTCCGCCTCCTGACCGGCTCGGCCGTCCTCCCACGGACGCGGCCGGGGGGCCGCTGGTTGCGGGTCCGGTTCACGGGTAAGGCGAAGTCGTGTGGTCGTTGAGCGGGCTTGCGGTAGTGGAGGCGCTGGTGAGCACCCGCAGCGAGTACGACCACCTGTTCTCGATCTACGTTCCGATCGCAGTCGGAGTGTTCCTCCTGATCGTGCTCGTGGTCGCGATCAGCGTCGTCATCTTCCGCCGGCGGCCCGTCGAGCGCGCGGCGCGCTGGCACGAGCACAACCTGCTCGAGGGCTCGTACGCCGTATTGCTCGCGTGCGTCGCGGCGTTCCTGCTCTACCTGACGTTCACCGCCGAGCACCAGGTCGATACGGTGGCGAACCGGGAGCGTCCCGCGCTGACCGTCGACGTCACCGCCTCCAAGTGGGAGTGGACGTTCACCTACCCGGCCTACGGCTTCAGCGTCCGCAGCGGCACAGTCGGGCGACAGCCGCTCGTGGTCCCCTCGGGCGCGCCGGTTCGCTTCAACCTCACCTCCGCGGATGTCATCCACTCCTTCTGGATCCCCGCGCTTCGGTACAAGCGCGACGCGATCCCGGGCGCCACCGAGGTCGCCACGCTCATGTTCTCGGCCGGAGTGTTCCCTGGGCAATGTGCGGAGTTCTGCGGGCTCCGCCACGCCGACATGATCTTCGTCGCGCACGCCGTGAGCCGCGGCGCCTTCGCCACATGGGCCCATAGCAAGGGGACCCGCCCGGCACCGTGAGCGTCGCAATTCCTCCCACGGCTCGGACCCCCCGGCTGACCGGGTTGCTCGGCGCCACCGTCAGCACGGATCACAAGCGGATCGGACTGACCCTCGGGGTGTGCTCGCTGTTCTTCTTTCTGCTAGGCGG
The DNA here is from genome assembly GCA_963699325.1 of uncultured Solirubrobacterales bacterium. Lineage (GTDB taxonomy): Bacteria > Actinomycetota > Thermoleophilia > Solirubrobacterales > Solirubrobacteraceae > Palsa-465. Next base: position 1,181 of record CAVOTN010000002.1, read on the forward strand.
CGTGTTCGCGCTGTTGATGCGCACCCAGCTGGCTCAGCCGGACATGCAGTTCGTGTCGGACAACTCGTACAACCAGCTGTTCACGATGCACGGCTCGACGATGATCTATCTGTTCGTCACGCCGATGGCGATCGCGATGGCGATATACCTCGTGCCGCTCCAGATCGGCGCCGTCGGCCTGTCTGGCGCACGTCTCGCGCTCGCGGGAATGTGGACCTGGCTGTGCGGCGGGCTGGTCATGCAGCAAGGGTGGTTCGCGTCCGGCGGCGCGGGACGTGACGGCTGGTCGTCCTACGCGCCGCTCTCGAACGGGACCAACACACCGGGGGTCGGGCAGGACCTGTGGGTGATCGGCGTGATTCTCGCTGCCGCGGGCATGACCGTGATGGCGGCGTGCGTGCTCGCCACGGTCGCCCGCCGGCGAGCCCCCGGGATGTCCCTGCTGCGAATGCCGGTGTTCACGTGGACCGGATTGGTCAGCGTGCTGATGGTGGTCGGGGCGTTCCCGATCCTGGTGCTCGCGATGGTCCTCCTCTACATCGACCGCCATGGGGGGCACATCTTCACCGGGTTCGCCGGCGCGATCGACTACCAGGATCTGTTCTGGTTCTTCGGTCATCCCGTGGTGTACGTGATGTTCTTTCCCTACCTGGGGGCGGCCGCCGAGACGATCGCAGTGTGTTCGCATAAGCGGTGGTTCGGTTACACCGCCTTCGTCGTCTCGATCATGGCGTTCGCGGCCCTGTCGATGGCCGTGTGGTCACACCACATGTACGTGACCGGCGGGGTCACCAATCAATATTTCGCGTTCACCTCGACGCTGCTGCTGGTGCCGGCCGGGATCGAGTACTTCGACGTCGTCGGCACATTGATCGGAGGCTCGATCGTGCTGCGTACGTCGATGCTGTTCGCACTGACGTTCTTCATCCAGTTCCTGATCGGCGGCCTCAGCGGCATCTTCGTCGCCTCGCCGGTGCTCGACTATCAGGCCTATGGCACGTACATAGTGGTCGCGCACTTCCACTACACGCTGTTCGCAGGCAGCATCTTCGGGTTCTTCGCCGGCGTCTATCACTGGTTCCCGAAGTTCACCGGTGCGCTGCTGCGGGAGTCGCTCGGAAAGCTCCAGCTCGTGCTGATGGTGATCGGCACGAACCTGACGTTCTTTCCGATGTTCTTCCTGGGCAACGACGGGATGCCGCGGAGAATCTCGCGGTATCCGACGCACCCGGGGTGGGGCACGCTGAACCTGCTCGAGTCGATCGGCGCGGGGATCATCGCGCTCGGCGTGCTCGTGTTCCTGATCAACCTCGTCATCTCACTGCGCCGGCGGGTCCCGGCCGGCGATGATCCGTGGCTCGGACACACGCTCGAGTGGGCGACTTCCTCGCCTCCGCCGCCGCTCAACTTCGAGCGTCCGCTGCCACCGATCCGCTCCTATGCGCCGCTCCTCGACCTGCGGCTCGCCGCGCTCGACCGCGATCGAGAACACCGGGAGGTGACCGCAGCCCAATGAGAGGCGGAGCGATCCCGATCCTGGCTTGGGGAACGATCCTGCTCGTCCTGTGCGTCGGCAACTGGGTGTGGGACGACAAGCCGGTGAACGGCGCGGTCGCAACCGCCGCGGTGGCCGTCGTCTACGCCTTCGGGATCGTGCTGTGGCTGGCTCGCCGGGAGTCCATCCGGCGCGGGCCGCCTGAGCCGACGACCGAGCCACAGGCGGTGCCCGAGGCGAGCGTGGCCGCGGTCGGGATCGGGCTGTCGGTCGGCTGCGCGCTGTTCGGCCTCGCCTGGTCGAAGTTCCTCCTGTACTTCGGTATCGGGACGCTGGTGGCGTCCTTGGCTCGACTCACGATCGAGCTACGCGCCGAGCGCGCATCGCGCCGGGCGCTCCGCGAGGGAGACCCGCGTTGAGCGCCCCGTCGCTGTCGACGTTGCTCGTCTCGCGCTGGACGCTGAGTCCGTCGGTACTCGTCCCGGCGATCGCATCGGTGGCCCTGTACGGGGTCGGAGTACGTCGGGTGGCCGGTCGCTGGCCGATGCGCAGAATTGCCTCGTTCGCGGCCGGGATCGCCTCCGTCATCGTCGCGCTGCAGTCAGGAATCGACGCTTACGACGATCAGATGCTGTCGGTCCACATGGTCCAGCACATGCTGCTGCTGCTCGTCGCGCCGCCGCTGCTGCTGGGCGGTCGGCCGGTGGTCCTCGCGTTGCGGTCGCTGTCGCCCGGTCCTCGGAGCTGGCTTGCCCGGGTGATGGACGCCGCGCGCGCCGTCACCGGACCAGTCCCGGCGCTCGCGTTGCTCGGCGCCGTCGTGGTGCTCACGCACCTGCCGTCCTTTTACGACGCCACCCTTCGTCACCCCACCCTTCACTACGCAGAGCACGCTTTGTATCTGGTGTCGGGCCTGCTGGTGTGGTCGCCGCTGCTCGACGCCGACCCCGCCCCCCGGCACCGGTTGAACGGTCTGGGCAAGCTTGCCTACCTGATCGTGGCGATGCTGCCGATGGCGATCGTTGGCACCTATCTCAACCGGCACGCGACGCTCGTGTACCCGCCGTACGGACCGCCGGCACGTGCGCTCGGCATCTCCGCGCTTGACGACCAGGCACAGGCTGGTGCGATCATGTGGGTGGTCGGCGACTCGATCATGGTCGCCGTGGGGCTGTGGTCGGCGGTCGCGGCGATGGTGACTGAGGAACGACGGCAGCTCGCGCGGGAATCTCGTCGCGCCCCGTTCGCCGCCGGAGATGGAGGACCTCCGGCATGAGGCGGCTGTTGATGCGCTGGCTCACTCGGCGCGCCCGCGTACCGCGGATACTGCGCATATCGCTCGCGTTGGTGCTCGGCGCGATCGCGATCGTCGGAATCGCCGCCCCGAGCTCGAGCGGACAGGCCGGCGCCCCCGCCACGGCGGGCGGTCCCGCGTCCGAGATCAATCCGCCCAGCAAGTCACCCGAGCCCCCGGGTTCGGGGAACGCGACGAAATCGTTCCCCGCCTCGCCGGGGCTCCGCGCCGAGGGCTTCAACCTGTACCAGCAGAGCTGCTCGTCCTGCCATGGGATGTCAGCTCAGGGACTGCCGGGAGTGGCCCCTTCGCTGCGCGCGGTCGGGCCCGGTCCGGTCGATTTCTACCTGTCGACGGGACGCATGCCGCTCGAGCAGCCACGCCAGGAACCGCAGCGGAACTCGCCGGCGTTCACCCGAGCACAGATCGATGCCCTGATCGCGTTCATTGGATCGTTCGGCGGCCCCGCCGCGCCGACCGCGAACCCTGCGGCCGGCGACCTCGCGCTCGGCTTTCACGAGTTCACCCTGAACTGTGCCGGCTGCCACCAGATCGCCGCCCGCGGCGGGATCACCGTCAATGCGCAGGTTCCCGATCTCCAGCAGTCGTCCGCGCAGCAGATCGCCGAGGCCGTGCGGATGGGGCCGTACCTGATGCCGCACTTCGACTCCACGCAGATCGATCAGCGCGACCTCGACTCGATCGCCCGCTACGTCCTGTGGACCCGCCACCCGACCGATCTCGGCGGCTGGGGCATCTACAACATCGGGCCGATTCCCGAGGGGATCGTCGCCTGGTTCATCGGCCTGCTCGCGCTCGTGATCGTCGCCCGCGTGATCGGAGAGCGCACGGGTGAAGAGGCATGAGCCGATTGTCGAAGCTCCTTGGCCTGCTCGTGGCGCTTCGCGCGGCGAGGCGCGCGGTCACCGACCGACGGCAGCCGCCCCCCGCCCCGGAGCCGGAGTTCGATCCCCGCAAGCGCCTCGTGCCATCGAACCGCCGCGCGGAGACCGCGGTCGCGGTGCTGCTCATGCTGGCGGCGCTGTTCGGACTCGGCTTCACGGCGGTGTACGTGCTTCTCGACGCGGACACGCAGCTGCTCGGCGTCGCCATGGGCGGAGCGCTGATTCTGCTCGCCGCGGCGGCGATCGTCGCGGGGAAGCTCGTCGTCCCGCAGGAGACCGCCGTCGAAGAGCGCGGAGCGCTGCTCGACGAGCACCAGACCGAGTCCGTCGTGGAGATCGTCGAGGCGGGCGGGGAAGGCATCTCCCGTCGCGTGCTGCTGATCGGCGCCGGGGGCGTCGCCGGAGCGGCAATGGTGACCGCGGCGGCGACGCCGCTGGCGTCGCTCGGACCGACGCTGAATGCCCTGCACCAAACGCCCTGGGCGCGAGGGATCCGTCTGGTCGACGATCAGGGAACTCCGTACCGTGCCGACGACATCCAGATCGGCGCGTTCTACACCGCGCTCCCCGAGCACTCCGACCCGGAGGCGTTCGGAGCCGGGCTGCTCGTGGTCCGGCTCCCGCCGGACTTCATCCACCTCCCCGCTGCGCGCGGTGCCTGGGCACCGTCCGGGATCCTCGCCTACTCGAAGATCTGCCCTCACGCCGGCTGCGCGATCTCGCTGTACCGCTACCCCACGTACGCACCGACCAGCCAGCAGCCGGCGTTCACCTGCCCCTGCCACTACTCGACGTTCCTTCCCGGAGAGGGCGGCAGGGTGACCTTCGGCCCGGCCGGCCGCTCACTTCCCCAGCTGCCGCTGATGATCGACTCCGACGGCTACCTCCGAGCCGCCGCTCCGTTTCACGAGGACATCGGCCCCTCCTGGTGGGGCATTCACCGGGCGGAGTCATGAACCTGATCGAGCGCTACGCCCACCGTCGCTTCGAGCGGGCCGCTCGCTCCGGCGACGAGCGCCTCGGCATGATGGGCGGGATCAAGTGGGCGATGCGCTACGTGTTCCCCGACCACTGGTCCTTCCTGCTCGGGGAAATCGCGCTCTACTCGTTCATCGTCCTCGTCGGGACCGGCATCTTCCTGACGCTCTACTACATCCCCGGCGCCGACCAGGTCATCTACCACGGCTCCTATCCGCTCCTTCAAGGCGAGCAGATGTCCGAGGCCTACCGCTCGGTGCTCAACCTCTCGACGACGGTGCCCGCCGGACTGCTGTTCCGCCAAGTGCACCACTGGGCCGCCGACGTATTCATCGCCGCGATCGTGCTGCATGTTATGCGCGTGTTCTTCACCGGCGCCTACCGCAAGCCCCGCGACCTCAACTACTACATCGGATTGACGATGCTGATGCTCGCGATCCTGGAAGGGTTCGCCGGCTACTCGCTCGTCGACGATCTTCTCTCCGGCATGGGGCTCGCGATCGCGTACTCGGTCGCGATGTCGATCCCATTCATCGGAGGGCAACTCGCCACGCTGATCTGGGGCGGCCCCTTCCCCGGGAGCGACACATTCCTACCGCGCCTCGAGATCGTGCACGTTCTGCTGATCCCGGCGGCGCTGGCCGTGCTCATCAGCGTGCACCTGGCGATCATCATGCGCCAGCACCACTCCCAGTTCCCCGGTCCGGGGCGCCGCGAGCGCAACGTCGTGGGAACGCCGATGTGGCCCGCGTACGCGCTGCGCTCAGTCGGGCTGTTGCTCGCGGTCGCCGGCGTGCTGTTCCTGCTCGGCGGCCTCGTCCAAATCAATCCCATCTGGCAGTGGGGGCCCTACCACCCATACCTGTCCGAGAACGGCGCCCAGCCGGACTGGTACATCGGCTGGCTGATCGGAGCCCTGCGGCTGATGCCCAATTGGGAGCTCGTGATCGCCGGCCGTACCGTGATCCCGAACCCGTTCTGGGGAGGAGCGGCGTTCCCGCTGCTCGTGTTCGGCGTGCTATTCGCCTGGCCGGCGCTCGAGCGCTGGATCACGGGCGACATCCGGCGCCACGACCTGCTCGACCGGCCCCGCGACCGTCCGATCCGGACCGCGATCGGCGCCGCGTTCCTGAGCTGGGTGGTGATTGTCTTCGCGGTCGGTTCGACCGACCGGATCTTCTACGGCCTCGGCATCGCCTACACCACACAGGTCCATGTGTGGCGAGTGGGCATCTGGATCATCCCGATCCTGGTGTTCTTCGGCACCAAGAGCGCTTGCCGTTCGCTGCAGCGAAGCGGCGCGCACCCGCTCAGGGCGTGGAACGGCACGGTCGTACGCCGCCGGGAAGACGGCGGGATAGAGGTCGTGGCGGACAGCCCCGATCGGTTCGAGCCGGAGTCGACGGAGCCGCCGGTGGGCACCGTCCCCGGGCGCGAATTCGGGGACTGAGCGCTACTGCGCCTCGCGCAGCGGTCGTCGCCTCCGCGCATAGGTCAACGCAGGCCCACGGCGATCCATGGACTCGTTCCCTCCCCCGACGGGCGTCGCCGACGACCGGCATCGGTCGGTTTGGTCGGCAGTCGCGAGACCGATACGGACCGGACAACGCCGGTCAATGTGGGCCTACGCGGGCCATGTCCTCCTGCGCTCCGTTCCCTTCGCGGCGCTGGCATCGCCGAGACTGACGCACGCATCGTGATACATTGTGTGCGTGATGCGGGAAACGGAACGCGGACAGTTGTCGATGCGGCCCTCGAAACGCACGCTGGAGCGCCTGCGTGAACGGGCCCGCTTGCTCGGTCAGAAGCACACTACGCTCGCCGAGCGCTACCTCGAAGAGGGGGTGATCATGGACGAGCACCCGAACATCCACTTCGTCGATGGCGCTCTGGGCCGCCGGCCGGCGGTGGTCGGTACCGGCCTCGATGTCTGGGAGATCGTCGAGGTGGCCAAGGACAACGGCGGAGCCGTCGCCGATACCGCGGCGTATCTCGAGATCGACCCCCGGCTGATCGAGACCGCGCTGCGCTACTACGGCGCCAATCGAGACGAGATCGAGGCCTGGATCGAGCGCGTGCACGCGCTCAACGAGCGCGAAGAGAGCACCTGGCGCGCGGCCCAGGAAGCGATCTCCGCTTGAAGCTGCTCCTCGACGAGCATCTTTCCCCCGAGATCGCCCGGCAGCTCCGTCAACGCGGACACGACGCCGTCGCCGTCGGCGAGCGCAACGACCTGCGAGGACGTCCGGATCGAGTCCACTTCGCCTCGCTTCCCGAGGAGCAGCGAGTGATCGTAACGCGCGACCTCGCGGACTTCCGGCCCCTGCTCGCTGAGGCGCTGCGGCGGGGCACCCCGACCTTCGGTTTGGTGTGCGTGCCGGCGCGTTTCCCGCTGAACCGAGACGGAATCGGACGACTCGTAGCGGCGCTCGACGCGCTTCTCCGGGCCAACCCGGAAGTTGACGCCGCGGTCTCCCTCGGCGGCGAGATCTGGCTCCAAGATCCGCCTACGAACTGACCCGCAGCCGTGTCATCCAAAAAGGCGGCCGCGCTCCCACCCGGGCAGTGGCCTGTCAACGCGCGCCCGGCGGACTCGACGGCGCCGTGTTCGCCTGGGGCGATGAGCAGCATCCCGGAGGCGAGCTGATGGCGAACTTCTCGCAAGGCGAGTTCCCGTGGCGCAACACGGGCGCGAAACAGTGGCGTGGCACCTCACCGGTTGGCCGGTTTCCCCTGAACGGCTACGGGCTCTACGACGTGAACCGGGAACGTATGGGAGTGGACAACGGACTTCTACTCGCCGCAGGGGGCGGGGTCCGAATCACCCGCGAGCCCGTGCTGCGGCCCTCCCGCTAATCCGAGGGTCGAGACCGCCGATGCCAGCTACGACATCGGTCGCCCAGGTGCACACATCCCCCGCCGCGTGATCAAGGGCGGCTCGCACCTCTGCGCTCCGAGCTACTGCCTGCGCTACCGGCCCGCCGCGCGCCAACCCGAGGCGATCGACACCTCGACCAGCCACATCGGCCTCCGGTGTGTCGTGCGCTGAACGGCCGGCCCGTCTCGCCTCGGATGCAAGCAGGACTACCCGCCCAGCAAGAAGCGCATCACCCAGCAGGCGCCTCGGACAGCCTGCGGCTCCAGGCGGTTGCCATAGTCGATACGGAGAGCGCCCTTGGACCCGTCCTTGAGGTCGACGAGGCCGAGCAGTAGTCGGAACCCGTGCGGGCCGGGCGGCTGGTGGCCATCGCCTGGCTCGGCGGGGGCGCTCGCAGCGCATCTACACCGGCACCGGACCTCTTCCATGTTCGATGCGAGCTTGCCGAGCAACCCGCACTTGTTGGCCACGCAGACGACGGGTCTGGCTCACTGATCAGTGCGATCGGACCGTGCTTCATCTCGCCGGCCGCGTCCGCGTCGGGATCATGCAGCCGTCTTGGCTCGCGCGAACTCGTCCGCCAAACCGTTGGCATTTGCGCCGCCTCCAGCCTCCAGCTTGATGGCAACACCTCGAACGATGACGATCACGATCTTGCCGACTACGAGACGTTTGATCTCGATCGAGTCAACGTCGTTTAGCGCGACAGCGCTGACGAGATTCTTGACATCGCCGCCCTTGCCCATTGCGATCGGCTTGCTGATCCTGAACACGAGCAGTCGGCTGTCGGTGAGAGCCAAAGCCATAGGGTTGGCTACTTGCAGTCCCGCCTGCTCGGCTGCGCGGTTCTGCCTACTGATCTTCCTTCCGCCAATAGAACCCGGCCCGAGGCCGCCGATCCTGGCCGTCGTCGCCCCTCGGGATTGCGCGATGAAGGCGGCCCTCACGTGTTCTCCTGTCTCGAGGTAGGGCTGGGCCTGCTGCTTGAGCTTGTCCTCGTATGAATTGGGCATCGCTTCTCCTCTTCGCTCAACCGTCAGTGTGGTGGCTGATTCGCCGTCAGACCTTGACGTTCTTGAGCATCAGCTTCGTTGTGGTCTTTGCAGAGTCGGTGACCTTGAGCCCGAAGCTGAGCTTCTTCACCCGCTTGTGTTCAGCCTCGCGGGCAAGGGTCTTCGTGACAGCGATCGCGGATTTGGCGATCCTCACCTCAGCGGTACTCGCGGTCGCGGCGAGCGTGATGGTCAGCATCCCCCGGCTGGCCCTGGCGTGGAACTTCAGTTGCCTGCCAGACGGCGATTTGACGCTGATGCCCCTCGCGAGGCGCGCGGCGTTGTGCGTGACGCTGATCCCGCGCGGCAGTTCGACCGTGATCGATTTGATCGGTTCCGCATTGCCGCCGGCGCTCACGGTGAAGCTGAGCGTCGGGCTGGCTGCCGTGATGTTCGAGAAAGAGGCCCGGGACGTGGTCGGCTTGCCCGGCTTCGGGATCGGGGTCGGGGTCGGGGTCGGGGTGGGCGTAGGCGTCGGGGGAGCCGTGGGCGCGAGTACCTTCACGCCAGCGCTGGTTGCGGTCACGGTCACCCGTACCAGGGGATAGGTCGCGTTTACGGCGCAGGCCAGCTGATGTCCGACGTCGGCGGCGACGGGCGCATAGGTCTGGCCGGTCGCGCCGGCGATCGGCGTGCCGTCCAGCAGCCATTGCAGGCCCGGAGGCGTCGTTGTCGAGGCGTTTTGCACGGGCTGTTGCCCGGCCCAGTCAGCCCACCGCTCGCCCTGACAGGCCTGCTGGGTTCCCTGCTGCGCGGACCCGGTGACAATCGGCGCGGTCGTCGACGCCGGGCCGGCGCCGGTGAAGACCTGTCCGATGTTGCTGCCCCCGTTCTCGGTGAACCAGAGGTTCCCGTCCGCCCCGCTGGTGATGCTCCACGGGTCGCTGTTGTCGGTCGGAATCGCGTACTCGGTGATGTGCCCCGACGAGGTGATCTGGCCGACCTGGTCGGTCGCATCCTCGGTGAACCAGAGGTTGCCGTCGGGCCCCGCCGTGATTCCGATCGGCTGGCTGTTGGCCGTCGGGATCGCGAACTCGGTGATCTGCCCTGCGGGCGTGATCCGCCCGATCTGGTTGCCGTTGCGCTCGGTGAACCAGAGGTTGCCGTCGGGACCCGCCGTGATGTCGTCGGGACTGCTGCTCGCGGTCGGGACCGGATACTCGGTGATCTGGCCCGCGGGCGTGATCCGCCCGATCTGGTCACCGCCGGGCTCGGTGAACCAGAGGTTGCCGTCGGGGCCGGCCGCGATCCTGTACGGCTCACTGCCGGGCGTCTTAACTGGGAACTCGGTGATCTGCCCTGCTGGCGTGATCCGCCCGATCTGGTCACCGCCGGGCTCGGTGAACCAGAGGTTGCCGTCCGGCCCGATCGCGATCCCGGATGGGTCGCTGTTGGCGGTCGGGACCGAGAACTCGGTGATCTGGCCGGCAGGGGTGATCCGCCCGATCTTGTCGCCGCCATACTCGGCGAACCAGAGGTTGCCGTCGGGCCCGGCCGAGATTCCGTCGGGCTTCCCTCCGCTCGTCGGAACGGGGTAGCGGGTGATTTCTCCCGCTGTCGCGATCCGTCCGATCGCGTTGCCGTTGAACTCGGTGAACCATAGGTCGCCGTCCTGCCCTGCAGCGATCCCTGAGGTGGCCGCGCCGGCTGGAAACTCGCGCACGGGTGTCGGCCCTGCAGGCGGCAGGACGGTCACGCCGGCGCTGGTCGCCGACACGGTCACATCGAGGACGGGGTAGAACGCGGCGACGGTGCAGGCCAGCTCATCCCCTTCCTCACCCCCGACCAGCGTGTAGGTTCGCGTGGTTGCGCCCGCGATCGGTGCCCCGTCGAGCAGCCACTGCACACCCGGGGGAGTCGCGCTCGGGGCGTCGAGAACGGGCTGTCGCCCCGCCCAATCAGCCCACTGCTCGCCCCCACAGGTGACCTGATCTCCCCGCCGCGGGGAGCCCGTCACGACTGGCGCGATCGCCGACGCCGCGGGCGCTCCGGTGAGAATCCGCCCGATGTTCCCGGGGTAATACTCCGTGAACCACACGTTCCCGTCGGGACCGGCCGCGATCCCGAACGGATCGGCGGTCGCGGTCGGGATCCTGTACTCGGTGATCTGGCCCGCCGGGGTGATCCGGCCAATCTGATGGGCGTCATATTCGGTGAACCAGAGATTCCCGTCGGGTCCCGCGGCGATCCCCTGCGGATTAGCGAGCGTGGTAGGAACCCTGTACTCGGTGATCTGACCCGCCGGCGTGATCCGCCCGATCTGGTCGGCCCCGGCCTCGGTGAACCACAGGTTGCCGTCGGGCCCCGCGGCGATTTCGTCCGGTGCGCTGTTAGCGGTCGGAACCGGGTACTCGGTGACCTGCCCCGGGCGAGTAAACCCGGATCCGGTCGTGATCCGGCCGATCGCGTTGGTGCCCGCGTCGATGAACCACACATCTCCGTCCGGCTCCGCCGCGATCCCGACGGCAAAGTCTGGAGCAGGCAACGCATACTGCGTGACCTGCCCGCCGAGGGTCATGCGCCCGATCCCGCCACCGTCGGTAAACCACAGGTTGTCGTCGGGACCGGTCACGATCTCGCGTGGGTCGCCGTCCGCGGTCGGGATCGGATACTCGGTGACCTGGCCCGCGGGCGTCATCCGTCCAATGCCGTTGTCGGTGAACCAGAGACTGCCGTCCGGTCCGGCGGCTATCCCCTCCGGCTGACCGTCGGCGGTCGGCACCGAGAACTCGGTGAGCTGTCCGGTCGGTGTGATCCGCCCTATCTGGTAGGCGGTGCTCTCCGTGAACCAGAGGTTGCCGTCCGGCCCCGCCGCGATCTGACGAAGGCCGCTGTGAGCGGTTGGGGTCGAAAACTCAGTGACCTGTCCAACCGAAGCAGCGAACGCATCACCGACCCCAACCGAGCCCAGCAACAGACCCAACAACGGCCAAGCGAACGCCAGGCCCGCGACCGCCAGGCCGAGCGAGCGCGGGCTCACCCGTGATTCCGCTCCATTTCTCATCCACCCGTTTCGCAACATTTGAGCTCAGGCCTCCTGGTTTGTCGGTCCGCTCGACATGCCACGAACCTACGAGCGCACCCGGGCACGGGCATCGGGAGCTCTCCCCATGTTGGAGGCGACCAGTGCCTATCTTTTGACGCTGGCGCGAGCGACACCGCCGCCTTGCATGGAGCAGTGGTCGTGTTGGTGCGACACTGGTCGCGAGGATGACGCGAGCATTTCGGAGACGGTCGGCCGGGGCATGAGCGAAGCTCCTCCCAGGAGCGCCGGCGCGTTCTTGGAGCGCGACGACGGTCTGCGCACGCTCGCCGGATCGCTGTCAGAGGTCGTCGAGGGCAGCCGGGGAAAGCTGTTGCTCCTCACCGGCGAGGCGGGTGTGGGCAAGACGGCGTTATTGCGTCGATTCGCGTCGTCTCAGCAGGCGTCGATCCAGGTGTTGTGGGGTTCGTGCGAGCCGTTGCTGACCCCACGCCCCCTCGGACCACTGTTCGATGTGGCCGAGACCGTCGGCGGCGAGCTTCAGGAGTTGGTGAAGACGGGGGCTCGTCCTCACGAGGTGACCGCGGCGTTGTTGAGCGAGCTGGACAAGCGGCCGCCGACGCTGTTGGTGCTGGAGGACCTGCATTGGGCGGATGAGGCAACGTTGGATGTCTTCCGGCTGCTCGCGCGCAGGGTCGAATCGGTTCCGGTGCTAGCGGTGGCGAGCTTCCGGGACGACGAGCTCGATCGGACGCCGCAGCTCCGGATCGTGCTCGGCGAGCTGCCCGAACGGCCTCGGCGGCTGAAGCTGGCGTCGCTCTCGCTCGATGCCGTCCGCGAGCTGGCGGCGCCACATGGAGTCGATGGGCACCAGCTGCATGCGAAGACGGGCGGCAATCCGTTTTTCGTCACCGAGGTGCTCGGAGCGCCCAGCGAACGGATCCCCGAGACCGTGCGCGATGCGGTGCTCGCTCGCGCAGAGCGGCTGCCCGAACCCGCTCGCAGGTTGCTGCAAGCGTTGGCGGTGGTTCCGGGCCGCGTGGAACTCTGGTTGCTCTCGGCGCTCGCTGGTGAGCCGGCAGACCGGTTGGAACAGTGTCTGGCGTCGGGAGTGCTCACGGTCGTGGATGGCGGCCTGGCCTACCGTCACGAACTCGCGCGCGAGGCCGTGGAGACGACGTTGCCTCCGGACCGGCGGCTGGCTTTGCATCGTGCGGCGCTGACCGCGCTCAGTGCCCCTGCGGTCGGTGAGCCCGATCCCACGCGCCTCTCTCATCACGCTGAAGCGGTCGGGGACGCCGAAGCCGTGCTGGTGTGGGCGCCGCAGGCGGCGATCCGCGCAGCCGGCGCGGGCGCGCACCGCGAGGCGGCCGCACAGTACGCACGGGCGCTCAGGTTCTCCGATCGCTTGACCGCCGAGGCGCGTGCAGACCTTCTCGAACGTCGCGCACGTGAATGCTTTCTGGTCAACGAGTCCGCCGAGACGATCGCGTCGCTTCAGCAGGCGATCGAGCTCAGTCGTTCGCTCGACGATCGGTTGCGGGTGGGTCGTCTGCTGTGCTCGCTGGCGCGAGCGCTTCACGAGTCGGGGCGAGACTCGGAGGGGACGGCACTGGCCCGCGAAGCGGTAGAGCTACTGGAGCCGCTCGGCGAAAGTCGGGAGCTGGGTCGCGCCTTCGGGACGCGCGCTCAGTTCTGCATGCTGACAGATGACCTCGAACAGACCGTCGCTTGGGGGGACAAGGCAATAGAGATCGCCGAGCGCCACGACGACACCGAAACGCTGGTTCACGCGCTCAACACCGTCGGGACCGCGTTGTTGAACGTCGGCTCACGAGAGGGCGCGGAGAGACTGGAACGAAGCCTGCGCCTCGCTCGGTCGGCCGGCTTGGATGAAGACGTCGGTCGAGCGTTCAACAATCTCGTGGCGGGAGCACTCGTCTCGCGCGACTACGGCCTCGCGGAACGCTACGTCGGGGTCGGAATGGAATACTGCGAAGACGGCGGTCTTGAGCTCTGGCGCGAGCTTCTGTCGGCAAACCGGCTCAGGCTGGACCTTGACCGTGGACGGTGGGAGCGGGCCGGTGAGGCCGCGAACGCACTGCTGTCTGACCGGAGATGCACCGTCAGCGTGCGGTCCGAGGCGCTGGTGTCGCTCGGCCTGGTCAGAGCCCGCCGCGGCGACCCGAACGTTTGGGCACCGCTGGACGAGGCGCTGGCCCTGTCCGTCTCCAGCGAGGTGACACAAGCGTTCGCGCCGACCGCCGCGGCTCGCGCCGAGGCGGCCTGGCTCGAGGGCAAGCCGACCGAGGTCGCGGGCATCACCGACGACGCCTTCGCGTTGACGCTTGCGCGGGATGCTCCCTGGATAACCGGCGAACTAGCCGTCTGGCGGTGGCGCGCCGGAATTCTGGATGCGCTTTCGCCCGGCGAGGCGGCGGAGCCTTTTGCGCTCTCAATCGCCGGAGAGGGAGCTCGCGCCGCGACCCTATGGCAAGAGATCGGCTGTCCCTACGAAGCGGCGCTGGCACTGGCTGACAGCGGCAACGAGAAAGCGCTCCGCGAAGCGCTCGACCAGCTACAGGCCCTGGGTGCGCGCCCGGCCGCCGCGATCGTGACGCGGCGCCTGCGCAAGCTCGGCGTTCGAGGGCTGGCCAGAGGTCCCCGCCCCCAAACACGCCAGAACCCCGCCGGCCTAACTGCACGCGAGCTAGAGGTGCTGGCGCTGCTCGCTGAGGGGTTGCGTAACGCGCAGATTGCCGAGCGCCTGATCGTGTCTGAGAAGACAATCGACCATCACGTCTCGGCGATCCTGGCCAAGCTTGACGTCCGCACCCGAGGCGAGGCGAGCGCTCAGGCAATGCGACTTGGGCTGACCGCCCCGAGATAGGTACCGGATCGCCCTCACCGAGGCTGCACGGCGTTTGAGCTACGGTCGTCCTGGACGCTGTGCGTCAACGTCACCTGGGTGAAATTGAGCGAGACGGATTCCGCGTGGGCAGCGACCGGCGCGCTGGCCGCGGCGACGACGACGACGATGGCGACGGCATGCTTGGCGAGCTTGAGCATGATTGGCTCCTTGACTGAGTGGACTCGGGCCTGCGACTTCATGGCCAGTCAAGGTACGAGCAGACGGCCACTGACACATCGGGAGCGCTCCCCATCTTTCGATCCACAGTCCCTATCTTGGGCGCCACTCTTCTTCGTCGCCATCGGAGCAGTCTTGACGTTGCTCGCAGGGTCCTGGCGAGAGCAAAGCACGAACGCGCGTTTCCGCACGTTGCGCCGGTGACGGACGTGTGCGGGTTAGAGCACCTCGGCGATTAGTGCCGCCGCGCGCGCGGCTCCATCGGACGACACGGGACGGTACTCGATGGGGTGCCCGAGCTCGGACGCGATCGCCGCTGCGATCGCGTCAGGGGGTGACTGATCGAAGTCCATGCGCCGCCCGGCGCCGTAGCGGGTGAGACGGTGGTGGACGTGGAAGTTCTGCTCGAAGTGGTGCTTGAGCGGGAAGTAGATGAACGGGCGCTGGTTGGCAGTTAGTTCCATCGAGGTCGTGAGGCCGCCCTGGACGACCGCGAGATCGCAGGCTGCCAGGTGCCGGTAGAGGTCGGGCACGTAGGCACGGACGTCGAGGCCTTCGCAGTCGGGCAGCGATTCAGGGGCGATTCGCGGCCCGGCGACGGCGATCATCCGCAGTTCGGGGACGAGTCGCTTTGCCTCTGGGAAGCTGGCGATTACGCGGCGGAGGAGGTCGCCGCCGACGCCGGAGCCGCCGACGGTGACGATGCACACGCGCTCGTCGGGGCGGTAGCCGAGTTCGGCGCGGAGTGCTTCGCGGTCGCCGAACGCCGCCGGGTCAAAGCCCGTGACGTAGCCGGCGAAGCTGTAGTGCTGCTCGGTCCAGTCGCGGATCGCGGGGAGCTCGGGGCCGAACTGCTCGGGGACGATGTCGTCGGGGTCGCCGACGAACACAGCTCGGTCACGGATCCGGGGATAACGCGCGATCTGCTCGATCATCTCGGCGTTGTAGTCGGCGGTCAGATACTCCTCCCGCGCGCCGCCGTCCGACATCGGGAGCCAGCCGACGAAGTCGGTCAGCCACACGTACGCGGCCGTCTTGAGCTCCGGGTTCTCGTGCAGGTAGTAGTCGAGCTCCCACGCCTCGTCGCCGATCCACACGTCGTACTGCTCGGTGGTGACGAGGTCGTGGAAGACCATGAAGTTCGCGACGAGCAGCTCGTCCATGCGCCGGATCGCCTGGAAGGCGTGCAGGTCGTGCTCGGCCGATTCTGACTCGATATGGCCCGACTCGCTCGCGAGATCGGAACTCGCGGGATGGATCCGCTCGCCGCGCGCCTCGAGGACCTTGGTGACCGGGTGCTGGGCGAGCCAGTCGATGGTGAGGTCGGGGTGGAGCTTGCGCAGCTCGTCGGCGATCGCGACGTCGCGCTGCGCATGGCCGAGACCGATCGGCGAGGAGATGTAGAGGGCGCGGCGTCCGCGTGCGCGGGCACGCTTCCAGGCCGAGGTGGCCGCTCGGTGTCCACCGACGAACTCGCGCAGGAGCAGGTTGACCTTGACCGGGTCGCGGGCGTTTGGGATGTGCCCCGCACCTTCGAGTGTGACGAGCTGGCCGCCGGTCGCCTGCGCCAGCGCCGCACCCTGTTTGAGTGGGCGGATCTGGTCCTCGTCGCCGTGGATCACGAGCGTCGGGCAGCGCACGCGCGCGCAGGTTTCGGCGAACAGTTCCTGGCGCGGCACTCCGGTGCCGAGGACGGTGTCGAGGATCGTTTCCGGTGTGGTCTGCATCGCCCAGCCGATGCAGTCTTCGATCTGCTTGGTTGAGTGCGGCTCGGTGAAGCACTTGGAGAAGAAGAACTCGACGAAGCCGATGTAGTCGTGGTTCAGTAGGCCGGCGGCCTTGGCCCACTCGGGGTCGGTTTCGATCGCGTCCTCGAACGCGGAGACGTCGCGCTCGGGATGGTTGGAGATAAGCGTCACCGCAGGCCCGATGTACACGATCGCGTCGATCCTGTCGGGGTGATCGGCGGCAAGGATCGTCGCCCACAGCGCGCCGGACGACAGCGCCACCAGCGCGGCTCGCTCGGTCTGGGTGGCATCCATGACGGCGAGCGCGTCGTCCGCGAACTCGCTCGCGCTGTACGCGTGGGCGCCGGCCGGCCGGTCCGAGCGCCCGTTGCCGCGGCCGTCGAACGTGACGACGCGCAAGTGCCTGGCCAGGTAGGGGATCTGCGCCTTCCAAAAGCGCGAATGAACGATCGACCAGGTCGGCAGCAGCAGCACCGTCGGTTCGCCGGTCCCGTAGACCTCGTAGAAGACGCGCACGCCGTCGCGCTCGATGTAGCCGGTCCGATCCGGGTATCGGGCGCGCGTCTGCTCTCGCCGGCGGACGCCCGCGGTCGAGTGAACACGTTCGGTGCTTGCGCCCATCGAGTCCTCCTGGGCTCGTTGACTGGCTGAACGTACGGTGCGGATGCTGCAGTCGCTTCCGGGGGGCACCTAGTCTTTTCGCCAAGTATCCCGGTGACCATCCAAGAGCAGCTCGCGATGCGGATGTGGGACGCTTGTGCCGTGCCGTGGGTCCCCGAGCTTTTCTCTGCGCCGGTGCTCGAGCGATTCGAGGAGAGGCGGCGGCGCGAGGAGCTCGTAGCTCTGCCCTACTTCACCGGTTTGATGGCCGGGGAGCCCGATGCGCTGGTCCAGTCGTTCGCCGGCGAGCCCGAGGTTTACGACCCCGTGCGCGGACGCGTCAAGGGCACGCGAGCGTTCGAGGCGTTCGTCAGCGAAACGAACGCGTGGCTCGCCCAGCGGAACGTGTCGGTCGAAGACGTCGAGCACGTGGTCACCGACCGACGCGGCTTTGAGGAGGTGGTTCTGCATGTCGACGGTGAGACGGAGCGGGTCGCGCTTCCGCTCGCGCTGGTCGCGGACCGCCATCCCGACGGACGGATCGAGGAGCTGCGGATCTACTTCAGCAGGTGGCCACTGACCGGCCGCCACGTGAACCGCCCACCCGTGCTGCAGGCCGACCCTGAGCTCCGCGAATCAGACGTCGTGGCCGAGTACCAGCACGCGCTCGCGGCCGCCGACATCGACGCGATCGTGGCCACATTCGAACCGGACGGCTACGTCCGCGAGCCGGCGGGCGGCCGGCACATCCACCGCGGCCCGGACGGCCTGCGCTCGTTCTATGAGTTGATGTTCTCCAACGACGGCGGCATCCCGCTGGAACACTGTGCGCTCGTCGACGACCAGCGCGCGTGCGCGCTCGAGTACAACGTCGTCCGGTGGGGCAAGACGGAGTTGCCGCCGGAGGCCGGGGTCGCTGTGTACGTTCGGGGTCGGAGCGGCAAGCTCGCCGCGGCCCGCATCTATGACGACGCCGATCCCCCGCTCGGTCCACGTAACTAGCTGACCGCGCGGGCTCCGCGCGTCACTGTCCGGCAGCTTGACCGCCGTCGATGTGCAGGGTCTCGCCGGTGACAAACGTGGCTCGTTCGAGATACAGGATCCCGTCGACGACGTCGCTGATCTCCCCTATCCGGCCGACGGGGCCGGCCATGCCCGCGTAGGACGCGAGGTCGTGCATCGGGGTCTTGATGACCCCGAGGGCGACCGTGTTGCATCGCACGCCGCGTGACGCGTATTCGATGGCGAGCGAGCGGGCCACGGCAGCGAGTGCGCCCTTCGTGAGGGCCGTGAGCGCGGCCGGTCTGGTGCTGTCGGCGTGGTCGACGAGGCTGGTTGAGATGTTCACGACGTGGCCGCTTCCTTGGGTGACCATCTGCCGGATGGCGAGCTGTGTGATGTGAAAGAAACCAGCCAGGTTCACGGCCGTGATCGCGGCGTAGTCCTCCAGGGTGTAGTCGGTGAACGGCTTGCCGATGAAGATTCCCGCGTTGTTGATCAGGGTGTCGATCCGCCCGAACCGCTCAAGCGCGGCGCTCTACTACGCGCTGGGCTGTCTCGGCCTCGGCGATGTCACCCTCCACGGCGAGGAAGTCGGGATCGTCGGAGTCGAGGCATCGAGAGCGCGGTGCCCACGACGGCGTACCCGGCAGCGCGGAACGCGGACGCGACGCCCGCGCCGATGCCCCGCGATGCGCCGGTGACGATCGCAACCCTGACTGACACATGCTCGGCGCTCACGCGACGAGGTAGGTCTCGTAGATCACGCCTGCCGCTTGGCGGCCGCCCACGCTGATGAAGATGCCCTTGTTGAACCAGTGCGAGGTCGGGGGCAGCGGTCTCGATCTGGGTTGCCGTCCTGAAGGTGTACTCGCTGGCATCGACGTCCTCACCGCGTCCGAGACGTGCGAGGACCTCCGGGGTGCCGTGGCGGATACTTCGCGATTGGACGTAGAGCAGCTCACCCCGGTCGGTCTGCAGCGTGTAGCGGATGTCGCCGAGCGCGGTGCCGTCGGGCAGGACGATCTGCCAGTCGGCGCTGGCGCCTGGGAGGAGCTTGCCGTTGATCTCTGCACCGGTGAACGTCCCGCCGGTCAGCGGCACGATCCGACGGTGGCCCTGCCCGATGTCACCGAGATCAAGCGGCTCACCGAGGGTGGCCTCGAGCCGGTACACCTTGGTCAGGCGAGGCTCGGGAAGGCGATTGCTCATGAGTGGCGCCTTGCGTCAGCTCGGCATCGGCGGTCCCGCGCCGACCGGCTTGTGCGCGGCCGCGATCTCGCGCCGGAGCACTTTCAGCGCGGCGACGTAGATCTCCGAGAACGTGGGGAACGGCTGGATCGTGTCGGCCAGGACGTCGAGCGGGACGTGAGCTCGGATCGCCAGCGTGGCCTGCTGCAGCCACTCGCCTGCCTCGGCGCCGAGCGCGTAGGCGCCGGTCAGCCGCTCGCCGTCGCTGAGCAGCGTCAGGAAGCCGTTGTCCTTGGCGTACGCCCGCGTGTAGGTGGCGGTCTTCGCGACCTCCGACAAGGGGACCATGGCGCTGAAGCGCCCGGCGCCAGCGCCCACGGCCGCGGCTTGCGGGTCCGTGTACACCACGCGCGGAACGGCGTCGTAGTTGGCCTTTCGCGGCTCCCCGAGGATGTTCGCGGCGACCACCTCGCCCTCGTACTTGCCGACGTGGGTCAGCGGCCAGCGGCCGTTGACGTCGCCGATCGCCCAGAGATGCTCCGCGGCGCGCAGGTGCGCGTCGACCGGGACTCCGTGAGCGTCCGGCTCGACGCCGACGGTCTCGAGGCCGATGTCGCGAACCCGTGGCCGCCGGCCCGTGGCGACGAGCAGCCGGTCGCCGCGCAGCTCACGTCCGTCGTCGATCTCGAGCACGTAGTCATCGCCGTCGCGACGGGCGGCCGTCGCGTTGGCCGACAGGACGAGCTCGATGCCCTCGCCGCGGAGAACCTCGCCGAGCGCCTCACCCAGCGGCGCCGGCTCGCGGCCGAGCACGTGCTCGGCCATGTCAACGACCACCGCCTCGCCGCCGAGCCGGCGCACGGCCTGCGCCATCTCCACCCCGACCGGCCCGGCGCCCAGGATGAGCAGCCGGCGCGGAACGGCCTTCATCGAGGTCACCTCGCGGTTGCTCCAGACGTCCTCGAGCTCGCGGAGGCCCGGGACGGGCGGCATGACCGGATCGGCGCCGTTCGCGAGGACCACGTGGTCGGCGGTGTGGCGTACGCCATCGACCTCGACGACGCCCGGGCCGGCGAGCCGGCCGGTGCCGCGCAACAGCTCGATGCCGTTATCCGCCAGCCATCGCTCCGCTCCGGCGTCGGAGTAGTCCGAGACCATGAAGTCACGCCAGGCAAGCGCGGCCTCGACGTCGACGTCGGCGGTCGCCGCCGCATCGCGCGCCTCATGGACCGCTTCGCCCGGCCGCAGCAGCGTCTTCGACGGGATGCACGCCCAATACGAACACTCCCCTCCCACGAGCTCGCGCTCGACGACGGCCACCCGCAGGCCGCCCTCGGCCAGTGCGCCTGCGCAGTGCTCGCCCGGCGAGCCCGCGCCGAGCACGATCACGTCGTAGTCGTTGCTCATTTCGGCAGCTCCTCGCCGGCGCGCTCGCGCACCATGTAGAGCGCGTACCAGTCCGGCCAGTTCGGGTCCGCCTTGCCCGTTCGCTCCTCGTGCTTGCCGTGTGCTTCCTCCGCCCTCCTCAGCGCTTCGGCGAGATCGGTCACGGAGTCATAGGTCGTGCCCATCAAAGCTCTCCTTCTTCAGCGACCCGGAGCGTCGCAATCACCGACGTGTCGGCCGACACTACAGGGCCTCGCTGCTCGAGCGGAAGTCAAGGGTCGCGGGCGCGTCGACTGAGCGAATCGGGCTCAGTCTGCGAGCGCATAGACGCGCCGGGCGTTGTCACGGAGGATCATCGAGGCGATGCGGTCAGCGTCGGCGCCACCGATCCGCAGTCCGTCGAGCACTTCCTCCAACCCCTCGCGGAAGCCGACCGCGGCGAGCAGGTACAGCTCGGCCAACCCGTACGCGTCCGAGGAGTACAGGAGCTTGTGAAACGGCGCGAGCTCGAGCGTCTCGGCAAGCACCGCCGCGCCCCGGCGCCCGACGTGGGGAATCGCCAGGCCGATGTCGAGGTATACGTGTGGCATTACGGCCGCGAGATAGGCGGCGTGGCGGTGGTATGGATAGCAATGCAGCAGCAGCACCGGCGGCCCGCCGGCGCACGCGCGCAGGAACTCGCTCAGGAGCGCAGGGTCGGAGCGCGCGAGGCTCAGATCGGGATCGCCAAACCCCGTGTGCATCTGTAGCGGGAGGCCGGTGGCCAGGCCCGCCCACAGCAGGTGGCGGAGCAGCACCTCGTCCCGCACCCGCCCGGTGCCGCCGGTCAGCCAGCGGTCCGCGGCGCTCACCACCTCCGTCGACGACGGCGGCCGCGGGTCGAAATCGAGGCCGTGCCGGTAGGCGATGATCGACTTGACCGCGACGGCGTCGGCAGCTCGGCGGCGCAGCGCCTCGCCGAAGGCGGCTTCGAACTCGGCCGCCTCGACGCCGCTCGCCGCGACCTCCTCGGCGACCGATTCGAGGCGCACAACTTCGCGGACGGCGGCGCCGCTCAGTCGGGCCAGCTCGTCGAGGCCGAGCAGGCCCTCGCCGGCGAGGCCGGTGTCGACGAGGAGCGCCGCGAGGCCGGCGGCGCCGAGCAGCAGCCGGTTGGCCTCCTCGGCTCCGAGCTCGGCGCGGCGCGCGACGTAGTCGTCGGGATCGGCGCCGGCGAGCAGTCCGAGCACCGGGGAGCACCGCTCGCGCAACGCGATCCCGAGCAGCGAGTCGAACGCCGTGCAGCCCGGCGGCGGCGGCCGGTCGGACTCGGTGAGGAACGACTCGAGCTCGGCGCGGTCGAGCGGCTCGCGCGCGACCCCATGGCAGTGGTGGTCGATAACCGGGGCGTCCACGCTCAGTAGCGAAAGCGGGTGGCGGCCACGATCTCGTCCTCCGACGCCTCGGCGAAGCGGTCGATCTCGGACTCCCGCACGGCCACGACCGTCTCGAACAGATCGCGGCCCATCGCGTCGGCGAGCACGTCGCACCGCGCGAAGTGCTCGACTGCTTCCTCGAGGCTGACCGGCAACCGCTCCACGCCCAAGGCCTCGAGCTCCTCGCCCGAGAGCGTCGCCGGATCGACCGTGACCTCGGGCGGCAGCTCCAGCCCGCGATCGATCCCGCTCAGCCCGAGCGCGAGCACCGCGCCGACGAGCAGATACGGGTTCGCCGCGGCGTCCAGGCACTTGACCTCGGCGTTCGCCTGCTCGCCCCAGGCCGCCAGCCGCACCGCCGCCTCGCGATTCTCGCGCCCCCAGCAGCGATATGGGGCCGACCAGCGCTGGGGGATCAGCCGCAGGTAGCTCGCCGCGCTGGGCGCTCCGATCGCCAGCAGCGCCGGCAGCTCCTCGAGCACGCCCGCGACGAACGCCTGCGCCTCGTCGGCCAACCCGTACGGCCCCGGCCCGCCGGTCATGAGGGTCCGCCCCTCCCGCCACACGCTCGTATGCAGGTGACAGCCGTTGCCGACGCCCCCGACCATCATCGCCGGCGCGAACGAGCAGCGCATGCCCGCCCGGTTCGTGACCGCCCGGATCGTGTGGCGCACGACCAGTATGAGGTCGGCCGCCGTGACCGGATCGGCGGGCGCAATCGCCAGCTCGAACTGCGCCGGCGCATACTCGGGGTGGAACTGGTGCACCTCGATCGCCTGGGCCTCGAGCGCCTCCAACAGCTCGCGGCCGTAGTCCGAGACCTCGATCAGCCGGTCCATTCCGTACGCCGGACCTGCGGTCGCCGGGACGAACGAGTCCCCCGTGCCCGCGTCGAGCACCCACTCCACCTCGAACCCCATCCTCGCCTGCATTCCACGATCGGCGGCGCGCTCGGCCATCCGCCGCGCGAACGTACGCTGGCAGCCCGGGTGCGGGGCGCCCTCCTGCGTGCGGCGGTCGACCGGCGCCCACGCCCAGCCCGGCTGGCCGGCGAGCACGACGAGCCGTTCGAGATCCGGGAACAACCGCAGGTCCCCGGTCGGTCCAGTCGAGCTGGGGCTGGCCGTGATCGCGTCGTCGAACATGAACACATCGAACACCGGCGACATCCCGATACCGTGCCGAGCCGCATTCTCCAGCCGCTTCACCGGCACGGTCTTCACCCGCGCGACGCCGCTGTTGTCGACGTAGGAGACCGCGACGCCGACGACGCCGTTTGCAGCCAGGTCGCCCGCCAGCTCGGCGGCGTCGCGGGGCTGATCCGCGCGGCCCCGAGCACTCATCCGCTCGCGACCTTCTCGGTGACGCTCGGATCGCCGTCGAGATGCGGCGCCGGGACCGTCGTGCCCAGGCGCGCTGCCCACCACTCGACGGGAACGATGTGCATGGCGATCTCGAGCGTTGACCGGTCGAGGCCCTCCGCGAGCTGCGCGATCGTCACGATCCTGTTGGTGAGCGTCTCGTCGTCGACCTGTCCTTCGATCTGGACGGCGGGGCTGCTGGCGCCCCGGCGTCGCCTGACGTGGTCGTCCGTCGGCTCGGAGCTGTCGAGCAGGCTGCCGAGCCAGGCGACGTCGCTCGCGAGCTCGACGTGCCGGTCGATGATCTCGGCGTACGCGTCGGCGCTGAGCATGACCCCGGCCCATCGCCCGAGTACCTCGTCACCGTTGACGACGAACGCCGTGATCGCCTCGTGTAGCCGCCGGCGCTTGGCGGTGTCGGCGATCGTCTCGCCGATCGCCGCCTTCAGGCGAGGCGTGTCGCGCACCGCGCGGGCGGCGGTATCGATCGACGGGGCGTCGGTCGCGTCCGCCGGCATCAGGCCGGACAGCTCCATGACGCCGGTCCAGACCAGGCGCGCCTGGCGGACGAGCTGGAGCATGACGTATTGGGCGAGGACGCTCCAGCGCCGGCGGTTGCGCCGCTCAAGCGCCTCGTTGACGACCGCAACCGACAGGATCACCACGATCAGGCTCGACAGCAGCCCCGCGATCAGGGCGTTGCGCGCCCAGAAGTTGCGCGCGACCTCGTCCAGCACCACCCCGCCGATCAGCGCGAGCAGCGCCACGGCCCCCAGCGCTCGGGTCTCGGCCAGGTATGAGTTCACCGAGCTCGAGCGGTACGGGCCTTCGTCGTGGCGCGCCATGTCGCGAGCTTACGCCGGCACGCTCGGACGTATAGCTTCAGCGGGGCATCGCGCTCGCTTGGCCTGACGCGGTGATCGCGCGCTTCACTCGGTAGCGATCGCGGCGAGCACGTCGAGGTTGGCGGCCCGTCGGGCCGGCCAGGTTGCGGCGATCAGACCGAGCACGCCGGCGAGGATCAGGAACCCGATCAGGCTCGGGATCGGTACGGCGATGTTCGTGACGCCGTTGTCACGCAGCGACGACGCGAGCGCGATCCCCAGTCCCGCCCCGATCACGATGCCGACGACGGCGCCGAACAGCGCGACGATCACCGCCTCGGAGCGGATCATCGCCCGGACCTGGCGGCGCTTCATCCCGACCGCGCGGAGCAGCCCGATTTCGCGCGTGCGCTCGAACACCGACAGCATCAGCGTGTTGACGATCCCGATCAGCGCGACGAACACGGCCAGCGCCAGCAGCACGTACACGAGCCCGAGCTCCTGGTTGATGTTGTCCTGCTGTGACTGCTCGAACTGAGCTCGGGTCTTGTAGCCGACGTTCGCGTACGGCGTCAGCACGCGGTTCAGGGCCGGCCCGAGGTCGGGAGCACCGGGGGCGGTGCTCAGCAGCACGCCGATCGGGAGTGGATTGTCGAAGTGCGAGAGGAAGAAGGCGTCGCCGACCACGAAGCTGCCGACCAGCGGGTTCGGCTTGTAGATCCCGCCGATCGTCATCGTCGAGGCGCCCGGTCTGGGCGAACTTGACCGGGACGACCGAGCCGACGTGCAGGTTGTCGGCGCTCGCGGTCGTGGTGTCGATCAGCAGCCGCCCCGCCGCCATCGCGGGAGCGCCGCTGCCGGCGGTGACGTGAAGAGTGACCGTCCTTGGCAGATTGGCGGGCGTCGCGGCGACGAGCGTCGAGAGCGAGCCCCTGAACTCGAACTGCCCCTGGTAGATCGTGGTCGCCGTGGTGACTCCCGGTAGCCGCGAAACCGCGGGCGCCACCGATTTGCTGAAGCCGCCCGAGCCGGTGACGATGTAGTCGGCGCTGACCGCGCTGTCGACGCTGTCCTTGGCCGACGTGCGAGAGCGAGGCGCCGAGCACGGCGATCGTCGAGACCAGCGCGAGCCCGATCATGAGCGCGGCGGCGGTCTGCGCGGTCCGGCGCGGGTTGCGCATCGAGTTCTCCCGCCCCAGCTTTCCCGGCGTGCCGAGCAGCGAGGCCAGCGGGCGTCCGAGCGCGCTCGACAGCGGCCGCGCCAGGACCGGCACGAGCATCGCCGACGGCGATGAACACCAGCACCGCGCCGAGGCCGACCAGCGCGACCGTCGGCTTGGCCAGCCCCGCCACCACCGCGACCACGCCGAGGGCCGCGACGCCGATCCCGGCGATCGCGCGCCGCCGGCGCACCGTCTCGGCCCCTTCGCCACCGTCCTCGACGAGCGCGGCGACCGGCGCGATCCGCACGGCGCGCCGCGCGGGCAGGATCGCCGAGATCACGGTCACGCCGACGCCGACCGCGATCGCGACGACGACCGTGCGGGCCTCGAACACGAGCGGCGCCGAGGGCAGCTCGATGCCGAACGCCTTGAGCAGCGCCTTGAGGCCGAGCGCGGCGAGGACGCCGACGCCGAGGCCGATCAGCGAGGCGACGAGCCCCGTCAGCGCGGCTTCGCCGAGCACCGACCGGAACACCTGCCGGCGGCTCGCGCCGACGACGCGCAGCAGCGCGAGCTCGCGCGTCCGCTGGCCGACGGTGATCGAGAACGTGTTGAAGATCGTGAAGCCGCCGACGAACAGCGCGATCGCCGCGAAGATCAGCAGCGCGGTCGAGATGAACCCGAGCTCATTGTCGACCGCGCTCGACAGCTCATTTGCGACCGTCTGGCCGCTGACGACCTCGACCCCCGGGGGCAGGAGCCGGGCGATCGCGAGTTGAAGCTTGACGTTGTCCGCGCCCGGCGCGGCCAGCACGCTGATCGTGTCGTAGTGACCCCGGGAATTGAAGATGCTCTGCGCCGTCTGCAGATCGAAGCCGGCCAGCGTCACCCCCGCGAGGTTGTTGTCGCTGCCGTAGGTGACGATGCCCGTGATCGTGAACGTCTGTGCGCGGTTGGGCAGGTTCATCAGCACCCGGTCGCCGACCGCGAAGTGGTGCTTGGTCGCCGTCGCCTTATCCATCACGACGTCGTCGGCAGTCGTAGGTGGCTTGCCCGCGACGAGCCGGTACGGAGACAGTTGCCGATTGGGGTCGAACGAGAACCCGAGTGTCGAACCGCCGCCGCCCCCGATCGCGTTGTCGTTGCGGTCCAGGAACTGGGCGTAGCCCTGGACGGACCCATGCACGAACGCGACTCCCGGTACGCGGCTGACGGTGCTCGCGATCGACTCCGGGACCGGCTTGCGGTCCGCGGTGCCCTGGACGGACGCGGGGCCACTTTCGTTCAGGACAGCCTTGCCCCGGATCTCGAAGCTGACGTGCTGATATGCGGTCCCGATCAGGTTGTTGAACGTGCTGTTGAGCGTGTCGCCGAGGATCAGCGTCCCGGTGACGAACGTCACCCCGAGCACGATCGCCAGCGCGGTGAGCACCAGGCGCAGCTTGCGGGCGAGGAGCCCGCTGACAGTTACCTTTCGCATGTCAGCTCCCGAGCTTCTTCATCTGTTCCAGGACCGTGTCGGCAGTCGGTGAGGTGAGCTCTCCCACCACCTTGCCGTCGGCGAGGAACACGACCCGGTCGGCGTAGGCGGCCGCGCGCGCGTCGTGGGTGACCATCACGATCGACTGCCCGTCGTCGCTGACCGAGGCCCGCAGGAACTCGAGCACTTCGGCGGACGCGTTCGAGTCGAGGTTGCCGGTCGGCTCGTCGGCGAAGATCAGCTCGGGCCGCCCGATCAGCGCTCGCGCGCAGGCGACCCGCTGCTGCTGGCCGCCGGACAGTTGGCTGGGACGGTGCGACAACCGCTCCGCGATCCCGAGCCGGCCGACCAGGTAGTCGAACCAGGCCCGGTCCACCTCCGTGCCGGCCAGGTCGCCGGGAAGCGTGATGTTGTCCCCGGCCGCGAGCGTGGGAACGAGGTTGAAGGACTGGAACACGAACCCGATCCGGTCCCGGCGCACCTGCGTGAGCGCCGAGTCGTCGAGCCGCCCGATCTCGTCGTCGCCGATGAACGAGTGACCCGACGTCGGCACGTCCAGCCCAGCCATGCAGTGCATCAGCGTCGACTTGCCCGACCCCGACGGCCCCATGACCGCGGTGAAGCGGCCACGCTCGAACTCGACGTTGACTCCGTCCAGGGCTCGGACGGCAACGTCGCCACTCCCGTATGTCTTGGTTAGCTCGACAGCGCGGGCTGCCGGTGAGGTTCCGTTCAGCATGACCGCAAGCGTGAAGGTCGCCCGGTGCCGTGAACAGCCGGGCAGCCGGAGTCGTGCGGGGTAGGGCTAGCGCCACCCCGCTGTCAGGTCACGCTGCGCTCGCATAACATGCGGCCCGTGTTCGATCTCGCCGGTCGCATGCGCACGGAGCCGTCATGATCACGGTCGCGGGCGAGGCGCTGATCGACATCGTCGTGGGCGCGTCGGGATCGGTGGCGGCGCTACCGGGCGGGGCTCCGTTCAACGTCGCGCGGACGATCGCGCGGCTCGGCGGCGACTGCCAGTTCCTCGGCAAGCTGTCCGACGACGGCTTCGGCGAACAGCTGCGGTCCGCGCTGGTGCACGCAGGCGTCCGGATCGCCGTCGCCAACGCCACGCCCGCCCCGACCACGCTCGCGATCGCACGGCTCGATGAGTTCGGCACCGCCGAGTACCGGTTCTACCTGCAGGGGACGTCGGCGGCGGAACTGAGCGCTGCGGACGTTCCGCCAGAGATCCTCGAGGCGTCGACGGCGGTCGCGCTCGGCGGCCTCGGACTCCTGATCGAGCCGACCGCGACGAGCCTGATCGCGCTCATCCAGCAGAAGCCACCGGGCGCGACGATCCTGCTGGACCCGAACTGCCGTCCGGGGGTGGTGACGGACCTGACCGTGTACCGCGAGATGGTCGACACGGTCCTTCGCCAGGTCGACATCGTCAAGGTCTCTACCGACGATCTGCGGCTCCTGCGCCCGGACTCGCCGTGGCTCGACGCGGCGCGGAGCCTGCTCGAGCTCGGACCCGCGGCCGTGCTCGTCACCGACGGCCCGGCGCCGGTCAGCATCCACACGGCGGCCGCCGAACGATCGGTCGCCGTGCCGGTGGTCGAGGTGGTGGACACGATCGGGGCCGGCGACGCGTTCGTCGCGGGCTTTCTCACCTGGTGGACCGCCCACGCGCTGCTCCAGCACGACGCCGCCGACGCGGATGCGCTCGAGAGCGCAGCCACCGCCGCGATCGGGGTGGCGGCGGCGAACTGCACCATGCAAGGAGCCGACCTACCCGTCGGCTTCCAGTGGTCGACCCAACCCGCGGCTCCGCGCAATCTCACGCACAGCTGAACGAATGCGAAAGCGGCGGCCGGCGCCCGATATTGGTCACAATCCAGCATCCAGCCGGTGACGCAGCGCACTCGGCACTTGTCGATGTCAGCAGCGGAACATGCTTACGCCTCGCCGCGCGCGGGGTAGTCGTTGGCCGTCCACCAGTCGATTCCCCCGAGCAGATCGTCGAGTCGCGGCCGGCCCACGGGCATCGACAGGATCGATTCGTAATAGACCGAGCCGTCGGGCGAGATCAGGAACAGTCCGGGCTCGTTGAACAACGGCGGCTCGCTGTCCCACAGGCCGCGAGAGACGAACAGTCCCCAGTCGCGCATCTGGGCCTCGGTCAGCCCGTACGCGATCCGGATGCGGTCGAGCTTCCACTCCGACGCGAGCTGCTCGGACCGCTCGCGCGTCTCCCCGCTGACCGCGATCAGCTCGATTCCACGCTCGGCCAGGTCCTCGAGCCGGCGGTTGAGCTCGCTCAGCTGGGCGCGGCACACCGGGCAATGAAGGCCGCGGAAGAACACGATCATCGTGGACGCGTCGGGCTGGCGCTCGTCGAGGCTGAACGTGCCGCCTCCGAGGAGCGAAGCGGTCAGCGCTGGGGCGGTCTGACGGGGACGGACGCCGTGGGCGGCGGGTGCCGATGCAGTGGACGACATTGGCAGGGCTCCTTTCCGGGGGCGACGCGGTCTGCGTCAGGCCTAGCGAGGGCGACGTTCCCCGGTACGCATTGGACTGGTTAGTCCACCCTAGCTCCGCGAAGAATGGACTGTCAAGTCCAATTTGGTTACGATCCTCTGAAATGGTCGCCACCGAACCGAGCACCGCCAAGGGCCAGGAGACGCGCGCGCGCATCGTGCAGGTCGCGGCGGAGCTGGTCGCCGAGAAGGGCGCGGTCGCGGTCAGCCTCGATGACGTGTGCGGGCGCGCCGGCGCGAGTCGCAGCCAGCTCTACCACTACTTCGACGACAAGGCCGACCTGATTCGCGCGGTCGTGGCGGCCACGACCTCTGCCGTGCTCTCCGCGCAGGACGAACATCTTGCCCGCCTCGATAGCTGGCCCGCGATCGCCGCCTGGTTCGACTACCTCGTCGCGCTCCAGGACGCTCGCGAGGCCCGCGGCGGGTGTCCGATCGGCTCGCTCGTCGGGCAGCTCGCCGAACGTGACGAGCAGGCCCGGCTGGGGCTGCGCGCGGGCCTCGACGAATGGCAGCAGCACCTCGCCGACGGGCTCACCGCGATGCGAACGCGCGGCGAGCTGAACGCGGATGCCGAGCCGGCGCGCCTCGCGACCGCAACGATGGCGAGTATCCAGGGCGGCTTGTTGCTGTCGCAGGTCAGGCGCGACCCCGAGCAGATGCGGGTCGCGCTCGACGCGGCGATGATCGCGCTCCGCGACGCCGCGACTACCTGATCACGCGGTACTTCACGTGGGTGACGGCCGGCGAGGCGACGACCTTGACCGGCTCCATCTTGGGATCGCCGACGTTCTCGAGCAGGCGCTCGCCGGCGCCGAGGACGACCGGGACGACGTGCAGGTAGAGCTCGTCGAGCAGGCCGGCGGCCAGATACTGCTGAACGGCACTGGCGCCACCGGCGATCATCACGCGCTTGTCGCCGGCCGCCGCACGGGCCTGCTGCAGAGCCGTCTCGATCCCCTCGGTGACGAACGTGAAGGTGGTGCCGCCCTGCATCGGCAGCGGCTCGCGCGGATGGTGGGTGAGCACGAACACCGGCACGTGGAAAGGCGGGTCCTCGCCCCACCAGCCCGTCCACGTCTCATCCCACGGCCCATCGCCGCCGAACATGTTGCGGCCCATGATGTAGGCGCCGACGTCCGCGGCGACCTCTTCGATGACGTCCGAGTTGGCACCGCTCTCGCCGCCCTCGAGCCCGTGCTGCCGGCGCCATCCGGCGTCGTCGAACGCCCACTGGTGAAGGCGCATCCCGCCTTCACCGAGCGGGTTCTCGACGCTCTGATTCGGCCCGGCGACGAAGCCGTCGAGTGATATCGATATGTGGCAGGTAACTGAGTTCATGCCCGGTAGGACTCCGGTCCGCTCTGATTTTCATCGCCGGCGATCAGCTCGCCGAGGCTCTGGCGCTGGCAGCCGCTGTCATCGAGGTTCGCGGGGTCGAGCCACGCCCGGAAGCCGGCGCGCACCGCCGGCCATTCGTCGTCGGTAATCGCGAACCAGGCGGAGTCGCGGTTGCGCCCCTTGACCACCATGTGCTGGCGGAACACGCCCTCAAAGCGAAACCCGAACCGCTCCGCCGCCCGCCGCGAGGCCTGGTTGAGTGAGTCGCATTTCCATTCGAGCCGGCGATAGCCGAGCGCGTCGAACACGTGCGCCGCGAGCAGGTAGATCGCCTCGGTCGCCGCCGTCGTCCGGCGCAGGGACGCGCCGAACCAGATGTGCCCGATCTCGATCACGCCGTGCTCGGGCGTGATCCGCAGGTACGAGGCGACGCCGGCCGGCTGCTCGGCCGGCAGCGGCAGCAGCGTGAAGAACAGCGGATCCTCGGTTGCCTGAAACCTCGCAAGCGCGTCTCGAAGCTCGCCCGGATCGCGGTACGGCCCGTACGGGAGATAGGTCCACATGCCCGGATCCGCTGCCGGCGGATGCGACTGCGCGTACAGCGGCTCGGCATCGCGGTCCGCGTCGAGCGGCGCGCAGCACCACGTGCGCGCCCCGGAGCTCGCTCCGCGCCGGCCGCTCCGCGGGGCGCCATTCGAGGTCGGCCCCGACCGGCCGCGCGATCGCGATCGGCTGATCAGTCGCCATCCGCTGATCGAACCACACCCGCTCCGAGAATGCTCGCACGGCGTGGGACGGGCGCCGGGATCGCAGCCGCAGGGCGCGCCGGCGATCGCGGGAGGCGCCCGGCCGAGGTGGCGAGCGCCAGGCCGGCGAGGATGATCGCCGCGCCGGCGAGCTCGACGACGGTCGGCGTCTGCCCGAGCGCGATCCACGCCGTCGCGATCCCGACCGGCGGGACGAGCAGGGTGATCGGCGCCACCCGCGAGGCGGGATGCCGGCGCAGCAGCCAGGTCCACACGCCAAACCCGAAGCCGGTCGAGACGATCACGACGTACAGCAGCGCCAGCACGCCACCGGGGCGCAACGTCGCGAACGCGGCGCCGATCTCGTGCGGACCCTCGAACGCGAGCGATAGCGCGAGCAGCGGGAGTGGCGGGACGAGGCTCGACCACACGAGCAGGCCCAGCGCGTCGGGGGCCTGGGCGCGGCGGTTGCAGATGTTCCCCACTCCCCAGGAGGCGGCCGCGGCGATGCACAGCAGCAGTGCGCCGAGCGGCACCCCGCGAGCCCGCCCGGCGGCGATCAACGCGACCCCGCCGACCGCGACGGCGGCCCCCGCCAGCTGCGCGCGTCCCGGCCGCTCGCCAAGGAACACCACCGCGAGCGCGATCGTGAACACGGTCTGGGTAGGGAGGACGACCGACGCGAGGCCTGCCGGCATCCCGCTGTGGATCGCGACGAACAGAAGCCCGAACTGGCCAGCGCTCATGAACGTCCCGACTCCGATCACCCACCGCACCGGCACCGGCGGCCGGCGGACCAGGAACACCGCGGGGAACGCGACGAGTGTGAACCGCAGGGCCGCGAACAGCAGCGGCGGGAACGAGTCGAGCCCCACGTCGATGACGACGAAGTTGATACCCCAGACCGTCGCCACCGCGACCGCGAGCAGGACATGACGGGTGGGCACACCACCACTGTGACGCCGCCCTTACCCAAGTGCGACTAGACCTTCTTGACGTAACTCGTAAGCTGCACTTCATGATCGAGCTTCGCCGCCTGCGCGCCCTGCGGGAGCTGGCCGACCGCGGCACGATCGCCGCTGCGGCGGAGGCGCTGTACCTCACACCGTCGGCGGTCTCCCAACAGCTCGCCGCGCTCGAGCAGCAGGTGGGGCAGCCGCTGCTGATCCCCAACGGACGCACGGTGCGGCTGACACCGGCGGCCCTGGCGGTGCTCAGCCATACCGACGTCGTGTTCAGCGAGCTCGAGCGAATGGACGCGACGCTCGCCGCGCTCGCCGGCGGCGAGCGCGGTCGGGTGCGGATCGGCTCGTTCGCCACCGGGATCGTCGGCCTCGTCGTCCCCACGGTCGGGCTGCTGCGCGAGCAGGCGCCGGGGGTCGAGCTCGCCGTCCAGGATCTCGAGAGCCCCGAGGTGTTTCGTCTGCTGGCGCGCGGCGAGCTCGAGCTCGCGGTCTCGATGGAATCCGACAGCGCCCCGCGCCACGACGACGAGCGCTTCACCCGAACGCCGCTGATGCGCGACCTGCTCGACGTCGCGCTCCCCCACGATCACAGGCTCGCGCGCGAATCAGCGGTGCCGCTCGCCGCGCTCGCCTCCGAGCCGTTCGTCGCGCCCCCTCGCGGCTGGTCGTGCGAGGACGTGATCCGCGTCGGCTGCGCGGCGGCCGGGTTCTCGCCCGCGGTCGCGCACCGCTCCGCCGACTGGACCGCGGTGATGGCGCTCGTCGGCGCGGGACTCGGCGTCGCGTGCGTGCCGCGACTCGCGCAGGATGAGCCGCCGCCTGGGGTCGCGATCCGCCCGATCGCCGGCGAGGCGCCGTGCCGGCACCTGTTCATCGCGTGCCGGCGCGGGGCCGAGGAACACCCCGCGCTGCGGGCCGTGATCGAGGCGTTGCAGGCGGTGGCGTCGCGGCTGACCGCAGAGCCTCTTGTAAACGCTCCCCGGGGCGATCGGCCAGAGTTCACGCCGTGACGTTCCTCCACGCTAGCCGCGTGGGTTTGCCTGCCCGGAGCCGTTCGTCCCGAGGAGCGTTTTGCTTGCTCAATAGTTTCCCGCCGGCGCCGGTCGTAACCAAGGGTCCCTAGGGGTGGTTCCACACACCTCGCGGCTGTAGGCTCGCGCCATCGCCGGACCGGACCCGACGACGACCACCACCAACGAGGGGAGCCTTTAATGGCAGACAGCGTCTACCGCGTCACCGAAGTGATCGGCGTCAGCAGCGAGTCGTGGGAAGCCGCGGCGCGCAACGCTGTCGAGACCGCCGCCAAGACGGTCCGCGATCTCCGGGTCGCCGAAGTCGTGCGCCAGGACGTGACCATCGAGAACGGCGGGCTCGTCAGCTACCGGGTGCGCCTCGGAATCTCGTTCAAGTTCCAGAGCGGCGACTGACGGCCGGCGCCCGATCGGGGCGCGCCCCGGCAACCGACGCTCGCAAAGCCGCCCACCGGCCCCTCGATCCGCGCCGGGGCATATATTCCCCGCTCTGGCAGGGAATCTACTCATCGACGGGCTCGACTCTCGCGACCAGACCCCTCCGTGGCCCGGAGCGACCGTCGAGTTCGTGGAGACGCCGGAGGTGCCGGCGCTCCGGGTCGCACGCAGCGGACACGGCTCGCCGCTGCTGCTGATCAGCGGCCTGGGAGCGAACCTCGAGATGTGGCATCCGTTCGTCGGAGAGCTCGGTGGCACCCGCGAGCTGATCGCGTTCGATCTTCCCGGCGCCGGCGGATCGGCGCGGCCGCGCTGGCCGATGCGGATGGCGCAGCTGGCGCGGCTGGTGGCGGAGGTGCTCGACCACTTCGGATACACCCGGCTCGACGTGCTCGGCTACTCGCTTGGGGGCGCCGTCGCGCAGGAGTTCGCCCACCGCGCGCCCGACCGGGTCGGTCGGCTGGTGTTGTGCGCCACCTCTCCGGGGCTGCCGAGCATTCCTCCGAACCCGATCGTGGCAACGCTGATGCTCACGCCGGCGCGATATTGGAACCGGCAGCTCGCCGAGATGATCCTGCCGATCATCGCCGGGGGACGAACCGCGCGCGACCGCGCCGCGCTCCACGCGGGCATCGAGGAGCGCCTGTCCCGGCCGCCGACGGCGCTCGGATACCTGTACCAGCTGTACGCCGTGACCGGATGGAGCAGCCACGCCTGGCTTGGAACCCTGCGGCAGCAGACACTCGTGGTCCACGGCGACCGCGATCCCGTCGTGCCGCTGGCCAACGGCCGCTACCTGGCCGACGCGCTGCCGCACGGCCGTTTGGCGGTCGTCAAGGGCGCGGGCCACCTGTTCCTGCTCGACGAGCCCGAGAGCGCGACGCCGGCGATCCAGAGCTTCCTAGCGTGACCGGCGCCGGGCGACGTCGATCTCGCCCGTCTGCACCTGGTGGCCGGCGGCGCAGCGCACCTCGACGCCGACCGTCTCACCACAGTCGCGGTGCAGCAGCTCGATCGGTCCGCCCCGGTCGTCGAGCCAGCGGTCGCCCCACTGCATCAGCGCGACCAGCACCGGGAACAGCTCGGCGCCCTTCTCGGTGAGGCGGTACTGCTGGCGCGTTCGCTGGCCGGGCTCGCGGTAGTCCTCGCGCTCGAGCAGCCCGTCGTCGACGAGCTCGCGTAGCCGCGCGGCGGTGGCGGGCTCGCTGATGCCGACGCGCTCGGCGAAGTCGTCGAAACGCGTGGTGCCGTAGAAGGCCTCGCGAAGGATCAGCAGGGCCGAGCGGGTGCTCAGGACCTCGAGCGATTTGGCGATCGTGCAGCGCTCGGCCTTCCAGCCCTCGCGGGGGTCGAGCGTGCCGGTCAGGCGGACGTGGCCGGGTCGGGGTCGGTACGGGTGCGGAGATCATGGCTGACATCATAGCTGACTAGTGCAACCTTTAGCCAGCATGGTAGGATGCTGGCTATGCCCTCGCTAAGCCAGCTCTCCAGGTCCCGGATCGCCGCCCATAGCACCCGGCCCACCGCCTCCCCGAACCTCGTCCTCACGATCGTCTGCGCCGGCGTCGTGATGGCAAGCCTCGACCTGTTCATCGTCAACGTCGCGCTGCCACAGATGGCGGCAAGCTTCGGCGCCACCGGGCTCGGTGGGCTGTCGTGGGTGCTGAACGCCTACGCGATCGTCTACGCGTCACTGCTCGTGCTGTTCGGCCGGCTCGCCGACCGCTACCGGCGCGAGCAGGGATTCCTGGTTGGAGTCGCGATCTTCGTTGCGGCGTCGGCGGCGTGCGCGGCGGCGACCAGCCTGCCGATGCTGGTCGGCTTCCGGGTGCTCCAGGCCGCCGGGGCGGCGCTGCTCACGCCGACCTCGCTCGGGCTGGTCCTGGCCACGTTCCCGGCCGAGCGCCGCCACGGCGCGGTCCGCACGTGGACCGCGGTCGGAGGGTTTGCCGCCGCGCTCGGCCCCGCCGTCGGCGGCCTGCTCGTCGCCGCGAGCTGGCGCTGGGTGTTCCTGGTGAACGTGCCGATCGGGATCGCCGCGCTGATCGCGGGCTGGCGCCTGCTGCCCGAGGTCCCCGGCCACGCGATCCCGTGGCCCGACTGGCTCAGCGCGGTGCTGATCACCGGCGGTGTCGGCGCGCTCACGCTCGGACTGGTCGAGGGCGGGACATGGGGATGGGGCGACCCGCGGACGATCGGGGTACTCGCGATGGCGTGTGTCCTGCTCACCCTGTTCGTGCTGCGTAGCGCCCGCCACGACAACCCGCTGGTCGATCGGGCGCTGTTCCGGAGTGCGGTCGTTCACGGGCGCGTCGGCGGTGGCGGTGCTGTTCTCGATCGCGTTCGGCGCGATGTTGCTGTCGCGGGTGCTGTGGGCGCAGGACGTATGGCACTGGTCGGCGCTGACGACCGGCATCTCGATCGCTCCCGGCCCGCTGATGGTGCCGCTGTTCTCGTTCCTCGTGGCCGGGCGCCTGATCGCACGGTTCGGCGCCGGCGCGGTGATCGCCGCCGGTTCGACGATCTTTGCGGCCGGCATGGCCTGGATGGCGCTCGCCGCCGGCCTCGCCCCCGACTATGTCGGCGACGTGCTCGGCGGCCTGCTCCTGACCGGCATCGGCGTCGGCCTGACGCTGCCGACGATGATGGCGACGGCAGCCTCCTCGCTGCCGCCGACCGCGTTCGCCACCGGCTCGGCCGTGGTCAACATGCTGCGCCAGGTCGGGCTCGCGATCGGGGTGGCGGTTCTGATCGCCGTGCTCGGGTCGCCGCACTCGCCGGCGCAGGTACTGGCGGCGTATCAGCGGGGATGGACCGTGACCGCGGCGATCGCGTTCGCCGGCGGCATCGTCGGTTTCCTGCTGCTCGTGCGCCGCCGCGCGCCGGCAATCGCATCCGACCCGGCGCCGGTCGCGAGGGCCGGGCTCGTACCCGCCCGGAGCGAGAATCTGTGATGGACTCGCCGACCATGACCGACCAACTGACCACAAGGAGCGAGCTTCTCCGCTTGCTCGAGATCGAGTTCGACGAGCGCGGCCCGACGCGCGTCACCGGCTCGGTCGCCGCGGACGAGCGCCACCACCAGCCGTGGGGGCTCGTGCACGGAGGGCTGTATACGACCGTCATCGAGACGTTCGCGACCACCGGGGCGTTCGAGGCGGTGAAGGATCAGGGCATGCAGGCCGTCGGCGTCTCGAACCTCACCGACTTCGTGCGCCCGCACCGCAGCGGGCGGCTGTCGGTCGAGGCGACCCCGATTCACCAGGGGCGCACCCAGCAGCTATGGCAGGTCGAGATCCGCCGCCCCGACGATCACAAGCTCGTCGCCCGCGGTCAGGTCAGGCTGCAGAACATCGAGGCCGAGCGCGATGAGCAGCGCGGTCAACGGCTGGGGACCCCCGCGCACCAAGATCGTGGCCTGGCACGACCCCGCGATCGCACGCGCATCGGCGGCGACCATGACCGGCCGGGATTACCTGCAGGCGATCGTCGACGGCCGGCTGCCGCCGCCACCGTTCGCGGCGCTTGTCGGAGCGGACCTGGTCTCGATCGAGGATGGAATGGCAGTGTTCCGCTGCACGCCGGACGAGTCGACCTACAACCCACTCGGCCTGGTGCACGGCGGCGTGCTGTGCACGCTGCTCGACTCGGCCGCCGGCTGCGCCGTCCACACCCAGCTCCCGGCCGGGGTCGGCTTCTCCTCGATCGAGATCAAGGTCAGCTTCCTGCGTCCGGCCAATGGGGCGGCGCTCGAAATCGAGGGCCAAGCACTCCGGGTGGGCCGCCAGGTCGCGTTCGCCGAGGCACACGCTCGCGACGAGGACGGCAAGCTCGTCGGGCACGCCACTAGCTCGATCGCGCTGCTCAGGCCGTAGCGGCTACTCGTACGAGAGCGCTTCGAGCACGTTGAGCCGGCCGGCGCGCCTCGCCGGCCAGATCGCGGCGATCAGCCCGGCGATCACCGCGGCGATCACGAACACGATCAACGTCCCTACCGGGACCGTGAACGTCCCGAAGTCGATCGTGGCGCCGATCAGCGCCGCCAGCAGGACGCCGAGCGGAATCCCGAACGCCGCGCCGAGGAGCGCGGTGATGACGCTCTCGTGCCGGATCATCCGTCGCACCTGGCGCCGGCTCATCCCGACGGCCCGGAGCATCCCGAGCTCGCGGGTGCGCTCGAACACCGTCAGCACGAGCGTGTTGACGATCCCGAACAGGCTGACGACGATCGACAGCGACAGCAGCACGTAGAGCAGGTTGAGGATCGAGCTCAGCCCCTGCAGCTGGTTGTCGATGAACTGTGACTTGGTCTGGAGCTTGGCGTCCGGGAACCCCGCCAGCGCCGCGTTCAGCGTGTGCGTGTTGGCGGCGGTGACGCCGCCCTGCATGTTGACGAACGTGTACAGGTTCTGGGGGTTCTGGTAGGCGCTGTCGAACAGCGCCTGGGAGATCGTCACGTCGCCATAAAGGGAGCCGCCCTTCGGCGGGTTGGTGATCCCGATCAGCTTCAGGTGAAGGAACTGGCCGGTCGGAGTCTCGACCGACAGCGGCGAGCCGACCTGCAGGTGCTGGGCCTTGGCGTAGTCCTTGTCTACGAAAGCGCCGTCGCTTCCGAGCTCCCCCGGGATCTGAGGCCCGCCGTGGATCCAATCGACGTGAATCGCCGAGCCGACGTCCGGAGGAACGCCGGTGACGTTGATGTGGGAGCCGAACGCCTTCCCGTCGCCGGCGCGGACGCCCACGATCGCGGTCGCACCCGGGACGCCCCGCGCGGCCTTCTCGGAGGAGAGGCTGATCGGCGAGAAGTTGTTGGTGGCCGTGATCGCGTAGTTGGCGACGAACCCGTCGTCGAGGCTGCTCTTGAACCCGGTCCGCAGACCGGCCGCCAGCACCGCCGACGAGCGTCACCAGCGCCAGGCCGATCATCAGCGCGGACGCGGTCGACGCGGTCCGGGCCGGATTGCGCGCCGAGTTGCCCTCGGCGAGCACGCCCGCCGAACCGCCGATCTTCGTCGCGGGCCAGCCGAGGACCTTGACGAGCGGCGGCACCAGCTTCGGCGCCAGCATCGAGACGCCGATGAACAGCGCGACGGCACCAACGCCCACCGCGAGCAGCCGCAGCCCGGTCGATAGTCCGCTGACCAGCAGGCCGATGAGCATCAGCACGACCGCGCCGATCACGGTCGCTCCGGCTGCGTACGAGCCGTACTTGGCCCACCGCGACGGGGGCAGCAATGCGCCCTCGCGCGCGGCGGCGATCGGCGGAACTCGGGTCGCGCGCAGCGCCGGCCGCACCGCCGCGATCATCGTGATGATGATCCCGACCAGCAGCGAGATCACGATCGTCCGCGTCTTGAACACGGTGGCCGCCTGGGGCAGGTTGATCCCGAACGAGACCAGCAGCGAGTTGAGCGCCTTGGCCAGCAGCAGGCCGAGGAACAGCCCGACGATCGAGGCGAGCGTTCCGATCACGAACGCCTCGACCAGGACCGAGCGGAGAACCTGGCGGCGGGTCGCGCCGAGCGTGCGTAGCGTCGCCAACTCGCGCGTGCGCTGAGCGATCGTGATCGACAGCGTGTTGGCGATCACGAAGCTGCCGACGAACAGCGCGATGCCTCCGAACGCGAGCAGGAAATCCTGGAAGATGTTGAGGAAGCCGCTCGTGTCCTTGGTCGCCTGCTGGGCCTGGGCCTGACCGGTTTTCACCTGCGCGCTCGGCCCGAGCAGCGGCTTGATCTGGTTCACGACCTGCTGGGGCGAGGACCCCTGCTTGGCGGCGACGCTGATCGTGTCGTACTTCCCAACCTTGTTGAACAGCTGCTGCGCCTTCGCCAGCGTGAAGACCGTGATCGTGGCGCCACCGAGCGAGGAGACGCCGCCGATCTGGACCGTTCCCGCGATCCGGAAGCGCTCCACGGGGCCACGCGCGACGACCCCGATCTCATCGCCGACCTTGTAGTCGTGCTTGCTCGCGGTCGACGCGTCGATGTCGATCTCGTCTGGGCTAGTCGGGAAGCTGCCACTGGTCAGCGTGAGCGGGTTGAAGTGCTTACCGGCTGGCGAGTAGCTGAAGGCCAGGCCGGGGGCGCCACCGCTCGAGATCACCTTGCCGTTGCGGCCGACCAGCTGGGCGGTGTCCGAGATGCTTCCCGACGCGTCGCCGACCGACGGCAGCGCCTTCACCTGGGTCAACAGCGACGCCGGCAGAGACGGCGTCGTCGGCGCGTTGCCGTTGTTGCCCGACGAGATCGCACTCTTCCCGGTGATCACCGCGTCGGTGTTCTGATAGACGGTGGTGAACACCGACGTGAACGCGGACTTGATCGTGTCGGTCAGCACGAACGTGCCGCTCACCATCGCGACGCCGAGCACGATCGCGAATGCGGTCAAGGCCGCGCGGAGCTTGCGTCCCAGCAGGCCTCGGAGGGCGACCCTGGTCACGACTGCAGCGTGCTCATCACCTCGAGCACCTGGGCCGCATCCGTGTCGGTGAGCTCCTTGACGATCAGTCCGTCGGCGAGGAACAGAACGCGATCGGCGATCGCGGCGGCGCGGGCCTCGTGGGTCACCATCACGATCGTCTGGTTGTAGTCACGCGCAGAGTCGCGAAGCAGATCGAGGATCTCGCCGCCGGTCTTCGAGTCGAGGTTGCCGGTCGGCTCGTCGGCGAACAGGATCGTCGGCTTCGTCACGAGCGCGCGGGCGATCGCCACCCGCTGCTGCTGCCCGCCCGACAGCTCCGACGGCCGGTGGCGGCGGCGATCGGACAGCCCGGTCTTCGTGAGCAGCTGCTCGAGCCACTCGCGATCGGGCTTCTCGCCGGCGATCGACAGCGGCAGCAACACGTTCTCCTCGGCGCTCAGCATCGGCAGCAGGTTGAAGAACTGGAAGACGAAGCCGATGTGCTCCCGGCGCAGACGGGTCATCTGGGCGTCGTCGAGG
The DNA here is from genome assembly GCA_963699325.1 of uncultured Solirubrobacterales bacterium. GTDB lineage: Bacteria > Actinomycetota > Thermoleophilia > Solirubrobacterales > Solirubrobacteraceae > Palsa-465. The sequence continues at coordinate 42,009 of CAVOTN010000002.1, forward strand.
CCGGTGATTTCGGTGCCCGCGATAGTCACCGTTCCGCTGGTCGGCTTGTCGAGCCCGGCGAGGATGTGCATCAGCGTCGACTTGCCCGAGCCGGACGGCCCCATTACGGCCACCAGCTGGCCGCGCTCCACTGCAAGCGACACTCCGCGCAGCGCGTGGACCGCGGTTTCGCCCTCGCCGTACTGGCGTTCTAGCTCGCGCGCCTCAACGACGACCCCGCCCACGGCGGTGGCTACCGAAGCGCTGACCTCGGTTTCCTCTGCCGGCACCACCCGGTGTATAGCAGCTGTAAGTGCTTTCAGTTGTGACCGAGCAGGACCAATATCGGTCTTCTCACCAGGACCAATTCCTGGTCGTCACACCGCCGTTTTTACAAATTGCTCACGTAACGCGGTCTTCTTGAACTTTCCCGTCGCCGTTCGGGGAATCTCGTCGATGAACTCCACTCGTTCGGGCACCTGCCACTTGGCGAATCCCTTGGCCAGATGCTCTCGCAACTCATCCGCGGTCGCCTCGGCGCCGCTCTGGAGCACGACCACGGCCATCGGGCGCTCGCCCCACTGGTCGTCGGGGATCGCGATCACCGCCGCCTCGGCCACGGCCGAGTGCGCCATCAGCTGGTTCTCCATGTCGACCGACGAGATCCATTCACCGCCCGACTTGACCAGGTCCTTGGTGCGGTCGGTGATGCGCAGGCAGCCTTGGCGGTTGATCCGGACCACGTCGCCGGTCTGGAACCAGCCGTCGTCGGTGAACTTCTCGGCGCCGCTCCCCTGGAAGTAGGCCGCCGCGACCCACGGCCCGCGCACCTCGAGCTCCCCCATCGCCTCGTCGTCCCAGTCGATCAGCTCGCCATCGTCTCCGCGGGCGCGGATGTCGACGAACGGGGCCGGGGTGCCCGCGCGAGCGCGGTATTCGAACTGCTCCTCGGGCGAGGCGTCGTCGAGCTCCGGAGGCACGACCGCGGTGCTCGCGAGCGGCGAGGTCTCGGTCATCCCCCAACCCTGCACGATGAACAGGTCGTGCCGCTGGTAGCCCTCGATCATGCTCTGCGGGACGGCCGAGCCTCCGACGAGGAGGCGCCTCAGCGAGCTCAGATCCCAGCGCTCGGGCTCGGCCTCGATCGCCTTGAGCATCGCCATCCACACGGTCGGCACGCCCGCGGTCAGCGTCACGTGCTCGTCCGCGAGGAGGTCGAGCACGCTCTCCGCGTCCAGGCGCGGCCCGGGCAGCACGAGCGCCGCCCCGACCATGCTGGCGGTGTAGGGGATGCCCCAGGCGTTGGCATGGAACATCGGGACGACCGGGAGGACGGTGTCCCGCGTCGACATGTTCATCGCGTCCGGCAGCGCCGCGTTCATCGAGTGCAGGACGAGGGCCCGGTGCGAGTAGAGGACGCCCTTGGGCCGGCCGGTCGTGCCCGACGTGTAGCAGATCGCGGCCGCCCGCCGCTCGTGCGGCTCCGGCCAGCTCATCGGCTCCGCCCCTTCGATCAACGACTCGTAGTCGATCGCGCCGTCGGGCGTGTCGCCGCCTTGGGAGACGACGATCACGTGCTCGAACTCGCGGGCTGAGCTGAACGCCTCGAATGCCTCGAGCAGCGACTCGTCGACGACGATCGCGCGATCCTCGGCGTCGCCGGCGATGAAGCCGAGCTCGTCGGGATGCAGGCGCGGGTTGAGCGTGTGGATGACGGCCCCCATCGCCGGCACGCCGTAGTACAGCTCGAGGTGCTCGGGCTGGTTCCACAGCAGCGTCCCGACGCGGTCGCCCTCGCCGATGCCAAGCTCGGCGAGCGCTGAGGCCAGTCGCCGCGCGCGTGCCGCGCACTGCCCCATCGTGGTTCGGTGGATCGTGCCGTCCGGCCTTCTCGAGACGACCTTGCGGTCGCCCGTGAGGCGTTCGGCGCGCTCGACGACCGCCGTCAGCGACAGCGGATAGTCGTCCATCATCAGCCCAGTCAACGTCGGCTCGCTCATGCTCTTTCTCCCTCCTTGCCGCTTGTCGCGATGCTACGCGCTATCGGCGACGAGCGAGCCGAAGAACTCGATGTCCTCGCGCTGGAGCTGGCAGACCTCGAGCCAGTGGCCGAGCTCCGCGGTCGTGTCGACGTAGCCGGCGCGCACCCGGCCCGGGATCAGCACGGTGTAGTCGACTTTCAGGCCGGAGGCGGCGAGCAGCCCGCCGAGCCGCTCCCATTCGTCGTCGCCGTTCTCGATGAAGGTGGCGATGTGATGCAGCCGCACCGCGAACGATCCATCCTGCGGTAGCAGTCGCGTATAGAACTCGACGTGACCGGCCACGGGCTCGATCAGCTCGACGATCTTCCCGCCGCGGGCGCCCATCGCGAACTTCGCGTCCCACTCCGCGGGCTCCTCGCCAACCAGAAAGGTGGCGCCGCCGGCCGGGAGCTTGAGGCAGTGCTCGAGCCCGAAGCGCTCGGACATGAACTCGATCGCACGATCCAGATCGGTGGTCACGTAGCCGAACTGCCACACGTTCGCGAGCAGGTCGGCGAGTGCGTCGACCCGCCGGGGCGGGGCGAACAGGCCCTCGGCCGGGCGAATCGCCTGGCCCTCGTTCATCGCCGCGCGGTCATGCCACGAGCTGCTCCCGGCCGGCCTGCAGCTGGCCATCGGCCCCCGAGTCCAGGTAATCGGCGAGGCGACTCCCGAGCGCCATGACCGTCAGCGACGGGTTCACCGACAGCGTGCACGGGTGCGCGGAGCTGTCGCCGACGTACAGCCGCTTGACCTCGTGCGACTGGCCGTGGGTGTCGACGACGGAGGTCGCGGGGTCAGCCCCCATCCGGCAGCTGCCCTGCATGTGCGTGGTCGCGAGCCCGGACCACAGGATCTGCGTCGCGCCGGCCGCCTCGAGCACGCGGGCCGAGAACGCGCGCGCGTTCATGATCCGCTCGACCTCGATCGGTTGGAAGTCCGACAGGAACAGCTCGTTCCCGTTCTCGTCGAGCGACACGCTGGCGTTGTTGTCGTCGTTGGACATGTTCAGCAGCCCGATCCAGCGGCGGTACTTCCTGGCCGCCTCGACCAGCGGCTCGCCCCACATCGGCCCGTTCTCGTCGCACAGGCCCGCCGCGAACCCGATCGGATCCTGGACGGTCACGGCCTCGACCGCGAACCCGCCGTCCTCGTCGGCGGCAAAGTCGTAGCAATGGCCGGTGATCGGAGCGACCATGTGGGCGTCCTGGGGCTCGTCGAACAGGCCGAACACGAAGTGCGCGGGATGCAGACCGAGGTGCTTGCCGACGTTCGGTTCGGCACCTCCGAGCGCATCAGGACCTGCGGCGTGCGGAGCGATCCGGCCGCGACGACCACGACATCAGCCGCGACCGTGTGCGTCTCGCCCGATGCATCGACGTACTCCACCCCGGTCGCCTCGGGTCCGTCGCCGAGGTCCTCGATCACCACGCGCCGGACGAACGAGTTCGGCCGGACCGTGAGCGCGCCCGACAGCCAGTTGCGCTGGATGTAGGTGTTCATCGTCGACTTGCCCGCGTTCGTGGGGCAGCCCTGCAGGCACGAGCCGCACTGCTCGCAGTTCTCGTCGACGTAGGCGCGGACCGGCTCGAGCGTGGCGCCGACGGCCTCGAAGCCACGCTTGGCGGTCTGCACGCACCGTTTGAGGTCCCAATCGGTGGAGCGGTCGCGGACGCCGAGATAAGCCTCGACGCGGTCGTAGTAGGGGTCGAGATCGGCGCAGGAGATCGGCTCGCCTCGGTCGTTGCAAAGGCCGCTTGCGGCGTGCCACTTGTCGAGCTCCCGCTGCGTCGCGCGCAGCGCCACCTTCGTGTTGATCGTCGTGCTGCCCCCGACGCACCGCCCGCTGATCATCACGACGGGGCCGAGGCCGGGGTCGCCGGCCGGGAACGCGAAGTTCAGTGGCCACCAGTAGTCGTGGGCCGCCCGGCTCTCCCAGCGCACGAAGTCGGCAGCCACGTAGTGATCCCCGGCCTCGAGCAGCAGCACCGAGCGGCCACGCTCGGCAAGCTCGCCGGCGACGACGCCGCCGCCGGCGCCCGAGCCGACGACGACAACTTCGAAGCGATCGCTCATGACCCGACCAAGCCCAGGTAAGACCAGTCCTTCTTGATCCGCATCGCGAGAGGCGAGTGGAAGTCGATCTCCTCGTACGCGCTCGGGCCGCTGGCGCCGGGCGCGACGAAGTCGCTGTAGAACGCCTCGATCGCGAGCGCCCGAATCAGCTGGAAGGCCGGCGTGAGCGCGTGCGGCGCGAGCGCCTGCGCTCCCCCGAGCGCTGCATCCGCGAGCGCGTCGATCGACTGCACGACCGCCTCTCGCGCTCCAGGCGGCATCTCCGACATGATCGCGTCGATGTAGACGATCGGGCCGACGCGGCCCGAACCAGGCACGATCGATTCGCACAGCGACTCGAGCACGGCCGCGCGCTGCTCGTCGAGGTTGCGCAATGCTCTCGCCACCGGTTCGACTCTACGCTCACCGGACGCCAGGCTGCATGCCGGTGCGGGCGTGGATGGTTGTCGATGCGTGCACGGCGAACGGGTGTCATCCTCCTCGGGAGTCATGGGTGCCGCCACCGACAGGATCCACGCGCTGGCGGAGCTGATCGTTCGCTTCGGCGCCAATGTCCAACCCGGTCAGATCGTGAGCCTCGGCTCCGAACCCGGAAAGGAGCCGCTCACGCGCGCGGTCGCGCAGGCGGCGTACGAGGCCGGCGCCAAGTTCGTCGACCTGAACGTGTTCGACATCCATCTCAAGCGCATCCGAGCGCTGACCGCCGGACCTGACACGCTCGGGTTCGTCCCGCCCTGGTACGGGGAGCGCATGCGCTCGCTCGGCGAGCACCGCGGTGCGCTGATCGCGCTCACGGGCCCGGTCGCCCCCCACATCATGGATGGGGTCGACCCCGCGGTGCTCGGCAAGGATCTGTTGCCGCAGCTCCGGGAGGCGCTCGAGATCGTCAACCAGCGGACGGCGAACTGGACGGTCGCACCCTGCCCAACCGCCGGTTGGGCCGAAATCGTGCACCCGGAGCTGTCGAGCGCCGATGCCCTCGAGCGCCTGTGGCATGAGGTCGCGCACGTCTGCCGGATCGACGAGCCGGACCCGGTGGCCGCGTGGGAGGCGCGCATGGGACAAATGACGACGGTTGGCCGCAAGCTCGACGAGATGCGCCTCGACTCACTGCACTTCGAAGGCCCAGGCACCGACCTGACGGTTGGCCTGCTGCCTTCTTGCCAGTGGCGCCTCGCGCGCATGACAACGGTCGACGGCATCGTTCACGCACCCAACCTCCCGACCGAGGAGGTGTTCACGACGCCCGATCCAGTCCGGGTCGAAGGCCGCGTCCGTTCAACGAAACCACTGGTCGTGTCCGGGGTCATGATCACCGGCCTGCACATGCGGTTCGAGGGCGGGATCGCCGTCGAGATCGACGCCGACTACGGGGCGGACACGCTGCGCGAACTGTCCAAGCGCGATCCGGGCGGGGCGCGCCTCGGGGAGGTTGCACTCGTCGATCGCGACAGCCGGGTCGGCAACCTCGACACGGTGTTCTTCGACACGCTGCTCGACGAGAACGCCGCGAGCCACATCGCGCTCGGCGAAGGGTTCGACTTCGCGGTGCTCGACAGCGCCGATCAGGAGCGGATCAACCGCAGCGAGCTCCACATCGATCTGATGATCGGCTCGAACGCCGTCGCGGTCACGGGGATCGAGCGCGGTGGCGCCGAGGTGCCGCTGCTGCGTGACGGCGCCTGGATGATCTGAGCGGCGCCGGCGAGCCTCGAGCCCCGGTGCGCTCCGACACGGTGCGCGGTACGCTTCGCGCGCCGAACGGAGAGGTGCCGGAGCGGTTGAACGGGCGCGACTGGAAATCGCGTAACGGGGGTTAACCTCGTTCGGGGGTTCGAATCCCCCCCTCTCCGCTGCGCTCAGCGCCTGACCCGCGACTCCCGGGTCTGACCGCCGACTCCGAGGTCCTGACCCCCGACTCCGAGGTCCGGGCCGCGCGAAAGACCCGCCTCCGGACGAGGCACGGCAGACCTGCCTCAGGACGAGGCGCGACCGCCAGCCCGAACGTGCGGGCGGACCCGCCGGGACCGGCAGTTCGAATCGGGGCCGACCCCCCCAGCCGGGGGGTTTGGTGACAAGAGCCGCGTTACCGTGGGTAACGATCGAAAAAGCAGACAATGCGTGCACATCCCTGGTTAATCCCGCAATTTGCGCGGTCTTATTCGCGGCGCCGAGACCGGTCATCCGTCGAGTCGACCGGGGGTGGGCTCAGGCCCGTCCCAAAGCCGGCCGAGGGGATCTACAACTTGCACAATTCTTCGGCGGAAGCTTCCGTTACGCCGACCTAAGAGTTAGCATCCGTACAGGGGCAATGAGGGGAAACACAGAACTACGTCCAGCACTGAGACTCGTACAGCCGGCAGTCGCCGAGCCTGTTGAGTTCAGCTGGTTCTGCGGCCATTGCGCCGCGCCCTCGCACGGCGAGCAGCCGCCGGCGCCGATGGCGCGCGTGTGCCGTTCGTGTGGCCTCGGCGTGATGCTCGAGACGCGCGCGGACATCGCTCCCAGCCACCGCGACGCCTTCCTCGTGATCGACAGCTCGCTGCTCGTCCAGGCGATGTCGTGGCGCGCGGAGACGCTGCTCGGGGTCACCGAGGACAGCGCGGTGAACCGCCCCGTGGTCCAGTTGCTGATTCCCGCCGACGCCGAGGCCAGCCGGCCCGCCCGGTTCGCCGCCGCGCTCGCGGAGGCAGCCGCCGGCGCCGACGAGCCGGTCGCCGCGTTCGTGCGGCCTTGGAACACGTTCGGCGTGCGGCTCCGGGCGCGGATCGCGTCGTGCGGGCCCCCGCGGGCCGCGCTGGTGGTCCTCGAGGACCAGTCCGCGCGCGCACTCCGCGTCGTCAGCTAAGCCGCCGCAACCGGCGAGACCTCACGCCGCGGGTGGCAGCACCTCGGGCGCGCCGGAGGCGACGAGCGGCGCCGGCAGCCGGACCGAGCCGTCGTCCTGCTGGTGGTTCTCGAGCAGCGCGATGATCGTGCGCCCGACCGCGACTGCCGTGCCGTTCAGGGTCTGCACGGGCTCGGGCCGTCCGTCGGTGGGCCGGTAGCGGATCCCGAGCCGCCGGGCCTGGTAGTCGGTGGTGTTCGAGCACGAGGTCAGCTCGCGGTAGCGGCCCTGGCCCGGCAGCCACGCCTCGCAGTCGTACTTCTTGGCCGCCGAGGCGCCGAGCTCGTCGACCGCGATCGCGACCACGCGATACGGGATCCCGAGCTCGCCGAGGATCGACTCCTCGATCGCCAGCAGGCGCTCGTGCTCGGCGGGCGCCTCGGCCGGCGGGACGAAGCAGAACATCTCGACCTTGTCGAACTGGTGCACGCGGAAGATGCCGCGCGTGTCCTTGCCCGCGGCGCCGGCCTCGCGCCGGAAGCAGGTCGAGAAGCCGGCGTAGCGGAGCGGCAGATCCGCCTCGGCGAGGATCTCGTCGTCGTGCAGCGACGCCAGCGCCACCTCGGAGGTGCCGACCAGGTACAGGTCGTCGTCGGGCAGCCGGTAGATCTGCTGTTCGGTGTCGGGCAGGAAGCCGGTCCCGTACAGCGCGCGCTCGCGGACGAGCACCGGCGGAACGACCGGCTCGAACCCCTCGCGCCGCAGCTTCTCGAGCGCAAACCGGACGAGGGCGAACTCGAGCATCACGAGGTCGCCGCGCAGGTAGGCAAAGCGCGACCCTGACAGCCGCGCGCCCCGCTCCATGTCGATCCGGTCGCCCGCGAGCTCGAGGTGGTCCTTGCCGGTGGCGCCGGCCTCCCCGACCTCGTACAGGACCGTGTCCTCGTCGGGGGCGTCCTCGGCGGGCAGGTTCGGCAGCGCGGCCAGCTCCCGCTCGCGCTCGGAGTGCACCGCCGTCTCCGCGTCGCTCAGCTCCCGACCGCGCGCGGCCAGCGCGGCCAGCTGCTCGCGCTCCTCGGGCGTCGGCGGCCCCTTGCGACCCTTGCTGGCACGGTTCTGCTCGGCGCGCAGCTCCTCGAGCTCGGCGGTGATCGCGCGCCACCGCTGATCGAGCACCAGTACCCGATCGACCGCGGCCGCCGCCGCCTCGCCCCGGCGGCGAAGCGCCGCACGGACCGCGTCCGGTTCGCGTCGGATCAGCTGGATGTCAAGCACTGGGCGACCCGGGCGGAGCCGCTAGGGCGTCGACGACTTGCTCGTGCCCGTGACCGTGCCGGGGGACCCGGTCGGCGCGGAGGAGCCGGCGAGCGCCTGGGTGATCGTCCCTATCGGGACCTGCTGGCATGGCACGACCCCGGGGATCTTCGGCGCCGATCGGCCCGCGTAGGTCGCGACGAACTGTGCAACCGCCAGCGCCTGCTCGCCGACAACGATGTTCTGGGGCATGATCTCCCCTGAGAAGCCGCCGTTCTGGATCGCGTACAGGACCCGCGCCACCGGGCGCTCGCAGCGGACGTCGAAGTTCGGGCCATTGTTCTCCTGAGCCGTGCGGACGTTCTGGGCGGAGCCGTGCGTGGCCGCGAAGGACAGCGTGTGGCATCCAGAGCAGCGCTGGTTGAACAGCACCGCGCCCTGGTAGAGCACCGGCTGCGACTTCGGAACAGAGATCTTCTGCGTCCCGCACGCGGTCGACAGGGCGGCTGACGCGAGCAATGCGCCCAACAGGAGGACCTTGGCGGGTCGACTCATCCGGGGCGGGATCATACGAAAGGAGCAGGAGCCGCGGGGGCCGCGCCGAAGCTCTGCCCATCCCGGCGCCGGCCTGAACGACGTTCGCTCAGTCCAACCCCCAAAGACGCGATCGTCTCCACGGCGGCAACCATGAGGGTCGGCGCCGGGCCACGCGAACGATCGCTATAACGAAGCGGCGATGCCAGGCAAGCTCGATCGGGAGCTGTTTCGCGAGGTCTTCGGACGGTTTGCGACCGGCGTGGCGGTGGTGACCAGCGCCGCCTCGGAGGCTTCGGGCGGCATGACCGCCAACGCGCTGTGCTCGCTGTCGCTCGACCCGCTGCTCGCGCTCGTGTGCTTCGAGAACAACGCCCGGACGCTTCCGATCGTCCGCGAGGCCGGCCGCTTCGGGGTCAACGTGCTCAGCTCCCGCCAGGAGGAGGTGGCCGAGGTGTTCGCCTCCAAGGTCCCCGAGTCCGAGAAGCTCGACGGCGTGCCGCACCGGTTGCAGGACGGCGTCCCGATCATCGAGGGAGCGCTGTCGTGGGTCGTGTGCTCGCTGCGCGAGCTGATCGCCGGCGGGGATCACACGATCGCGATCGGCGAGGTGGTGTCGATGGGCCTCGGCGACGGCGACCCGCTGCTGTGGTACGGCGGCCGCTACCACGACGTGGGTTTGGTCGCCGAGCACTGAGGGGCCTCGCTGCGCTCGGCGTCCGTGGGGCCCTCCACCCCGTCCGGACGGGGTTGCATGGCCCCATGGACGCCGCCGAAGGCGGCCCAGTCGCCACCGTCCGCTCGCAAAAGCTGCGTAGGTGCGTGTCCCACTCGGGTGCCTCGCGCCCGATAGGGCGGCCGAGCAGCCCGCGAGGGAGGCGCGCGGCACCCGATGCGGACACGTACCGGAGCTAATGCGTCATCGCGGCCCGCGCCAGCAGCACCGTGTTCACGAGCGCCGTCAGCGCCATCACCCCGAGCTCGCGCCGGATGATCGTGACCACGATCTCCTGCTGCTCGGCCTCGGGCAGGTCGCCGACGGCTTGCGCGGACTCGAAGCCGGCCTTGTCGAGGACCATCTGCGCGGTCGAGACGCGCAGCTGCTCGGCGACGAACGACACGAACAGCGGCAGCACCCCGTACAGGGTGTGCAGACCCGGGGACTTGTGGCCGAGCAGCAGCAGCACGCCGCCGAGCGCGGCTTCGACCACGATCGCCACCTGCGAGGCCCGCAGCAGCCACCAGAACCATCGGCTGTTGCCGCACCCGCCACCAGCACCACCCGCCCCACAGCGCCGCGGCCCCCGAGAGGACGATCGTGATGACGCCGACGACGAGGTGAACCTGCTTCATTGTTACCGATCAGTTAGCCGCAATCATCACTAAGTAACACAGTGTTACAAGGTCCTCATCAGCAGTGATATAACGGTCAGCCGTGCTTCGCGATTATCTGCCTGCGATCGTCTTCCTGATCCTAGGATCGGCGGTCGGTCTGCTGTTCGGCACGCTCAACCTGATGGTCTCGAGGCGCGTGCCCAATCGGTCGAAGATCGAGCCGTACGAATGCGGGCTTCCCTCGGAGGTCCAGCGCGGCTTCCGGTTCGGGATCAGCTTCTACCTCGTGGCGATGCTGTTCATCCTGTTCGACATCGAGGTCATCTTCCTGTACCCGATCGCGGTCCAGCTGCGCGCGTTCGGGAGCTTCGCGATGTTCGAGACCGTGACGTTCGTGGTGCTGCTGATGATCGCGTTCGTCTACGTGTGGCGCCGGGGAGCGCTCGAATGGAAATAAAGCGCGAGCCGCTCACCGACTTCCGCCTGCGCCAGCTCAAGGCGCGGGACATGCTGCGCGGGATGGACGACGAGGAGCTCGACCGCTACGTCGAGGAGCGCGTGCTCACGACCACGGTCGACAAGGCCGTCGCCTGGGCGCAGGGGAACTCGATCTACCCGCTGACGTTCGGGCTCGCGTGCTGCGCGATCGAAATGATGGCGATCGTCGCCGCGAGGGTGGACATCGCCCGCTTCGGGTTCGAGGCGCTGCGGGCATCACCGCGACAGGCCGACCTGATCATCCTGTCCGGCCGCGTCTCGATCAAGATGGCCCCGGTGATCCGGCGGCTGTGGGACCAGATGCTCGAGCCGAAGTGGGCGATCTCGATGGGCGCGTGCTGCTCGTCGATGGGCGTGTTCAACAACTACGCGCTCGTGCCCTCGGACAAGTTCATGCCGATCGAGGTGCACGTGCCGGGCTGCCCGCCTCGCCCCGAGGCGCTGATGCACGGGATCCTCAAGCTCCGCGACAAGATCCAGGGCAACGAGCGCGAGGGCTGGCGCGAGCGCTACGCCGCGACGGGCACCGAGGAGCTGCTTCCGGACGCGAGCGCGCTCGGCAGCGCCGACATCAGCGTGTTCAAGCCCGGGGACACCGCCGGTGCCTGACGCCACGGAGCTCGAGCTGACCGCCCAGGAGCTCCGCGACGTGCACAGCGACTCCATCGTCGACACTGAGTTCCATCGCGGCCGCGCCGTGCTCGTCGTCAACCCGCTCCGGATCAAGGCCGTGATCGAGCATCTGTACGGCAAGGGCTACACGATGCTCGCGAGCCTCCACGGCGTCGACTACTACCCGCACGAGCCCCGCCTCGGGGTGCTCTACGAGATGCTCGATCGGCGGCGCGTCGAGCGGATCTCGGTCAAGGCGCGGGTCTCGACCGAAGATCCGCGGATCGATTCGGTCATCGACCTGTTCCCCGGCGCGGACTTTCCCGAGCGCGAGGTGTACGACATGTTCGGCGTGGTGTTCGAGGGCCATCCCGACCTGCGCCGGATCCTGATGCCTGAGGACTACGAGGGCCACCCTCAGCGCCGCGACTTCCCGATCGGCGGAGAGCCGGTCCTGTTCACCTACAACGAAGAGCAGAACTACGGGAAGTACGTGTGACCGCCACCGGCTCAGGCACGGAGGGCCCGACCACGCTCAGCCCGGAGGATTACCGACGGCGCGAGGAGTCGATCACGCTCTCGAGCGAGCCGGCGGGCGTCGGTGAGACCCACGAGCTGCTGACGCTCAACATCGGGCCGCACCATCCGGCCACCCACGGCGTGCTGCGGCTGATCGCCACGCTCGAGGGGGAGATCGTCCGCGACATCAAGCCGATCATCGGCTACGTCCACACCGGGATCGAGAAGACCGCGGAGGACAAGGCCTACTGGAAGGTGATCCCGGTGGTCGAGCGGATGGACTACCTGAGCTACTACTTCAACGCGTTGGCGTTCTGCGGCGCGGTCGAGACGCTGCTCGACATCGAGGTGCCCCCGCGGGCGCAGTACCTGCGCGTGATCCACCTCGAGCTCAACCGGATCGCATCGCATCTGCTGTGGCTGGGCACGAGCGCGCTCGATCTCGGGGCGATTTCGATGTTCTGGTACACGTGGCGCGAGCGCGAGGCCTGCCTCGACCTGTTCGAGATGTCCTCGGGCCAGCGGATGCACACGCGCTACTTCCAGGTCGGGGGCGTGTTCGAGGACATCCCGCGGGGGTTCGAGGCCAAGGTCCGGGCGTACATCAAGGAGATGCCCACGCGAGCCGACCAGTACGCCGACCTGCTCGAGAAGAACCAGATCGTGCTCGAGCGGCTCCAGGGCACCTGCGTGCTGGACAAGGAGACGTTGCTCAAGCTGGGGGTGACGGGTCCGCTGCTGCGCGCGGCCGGCGAGCCCTGGGATCTCCGCAAGGCGCACCCGTACTCGAGCTATGACCACTTCGACTTCAAGATCCCGGTCGGGACCGTCGGGGACAACTACGACCGCTACCGGGTCCGCCACGCCGAGTTCTACGAGTCGTGCAAGATCATCGAGCAGGCGCTCGACGGCCTGCCCGAAGGCCCGCACATCACCACCGACCGCAAGGTCGCGCTCCCGCCCCGTCACGAGCTCGCGACCTCGATGGAGGCGCTGATCCACCATTTCAAGCTCGTCACCGAGGGCTTCCGCGTGCCGCCGGGCGAGGTCTATTACCCGATCGAGAGCCCGCGCGGCGAGCTCGGCTGCTTCGTCCGCGCCGACGGCTCGGCCAAGCCCGCACGCGTGCACATGCGCGATCCGAGCTTCGTCAACCTGCAGGCGCTCGCGCCGATGGTCAAGGACAGCTACATCGCGGACCTGATCGCGACGCTCGCGATGCTCGACCCGATCCTCGGCGGCATCGACCGATGAGCGCGACTGGCTCGCGGAGGCCGGTACCGCGGTTCGGCCACGGGTCACGCGTCCCCGGTTGGGACGACGCGGTCGATCTGACCAAGGACCCGGCGACGATTCCCGACCCGGCGACGACGCCGATCGCGCCGGGACTCAAGGACACGATCGAGGCGGCGATGGCCAAGTACCCGGACCGGCGCTCGGCCGCGATCCCGGCGCTCCACGCCGCGCAGAAGGTCCATGGCTGGTGCTCACCCCAGGCGATCGACGAGGTGGCCTCGGTGATGCAGCTGACTCCGGCCTATCTGACCGCGGTGGCGACGTTCTACGACATGTTCTCGACCGTCCCCAAGCCGCGCAACGACGTGTACGTGTGCACGAACATCTCATGCTCGCTGCTCGGCGCCGACGAGTTCTTCGAGGCGATGCTGGCGGCAGCCGACGGCGACCCCGACGTCGGCGTGCGCTCGTTCGAGTGCCTGGGGGCGTGCGACATCGCCCCGATGGCGTCGGTCAACGGCGAGTACGTCGGCCCGCTCGAGCTGGACGACGCCGCGCGGATCGTCGAGGACCTGCACGCCGGCCGCGCCGTGCTCGAGCACAAGCAGCTCCGCTACCGCCGTTGCGCCGATCCCGAGGTGGCCGAGGAGGAGACGGACTTCGGGCCGCCAGATCCCGACAGCGACCGAGATGGCCGATACTGCCGGGCTCGGCCCCGATGGCGACACCGAGGACCGTCCCGGCCCGACCGCTGCGATCGAGATGACCACCGAACAACTCGACGAGCATCCGGAGCCCGAGAAGGCGGTCGACGACGACGAGCACGCCGCCGGCCAGGGCTCCGAGGAGGCGCAGTGAAGATCCTGTTCGACCGGATCGACGAGCCCGGGCTGAACACGCTGCCGGTGTACGAGCGGCGCGGCGGCTACCAGGCGCTTCGCACGGCGCTGCTCGAGATGTCGCCCGAGGAGGTCCTGAGCAACCTGATGGACTCGGGCATCCGCGGGCGCGGCGGCGCCGGCTTCCAGATGGGACGCAAGATCTCGTTCCTGCCCCACGGGGACATGGACAAGTACCTGGTGTGCAACGCCGACGAGTCCGAGCCCGGGACGTTCAAGGACCGCGAGATCATGCAGAAGAGCCCGCACATGCTGATCGAAGGCATCCTGATCGCGTCGTGGGCGGCGGAGATCAGCCGCGCGTTCATCTACATCCGCGGTGAGTACGCCCACCAGGCGGACATCCTCGAGGCCGCGATCGCCGAGGCCGCCGACGCCGGATATATCGGCGAGCGGATCCTCGGATCCGACCACTCCGTTTCGCTGGTCCTCCACCGCGGCGCCGGCGCCTACATCTGCGGGGAGGAGACCGGCCTGCTCGATTCGCTCGAGGGCAAGCGCGGCAACCCCCGGTTGAAGCCGCCGTTCCCGGCGATCGAGGGCCTCTATCACGGGCCGACGCTGATCAACAACGTCGAGACGCTCGCGACCGTGCCGGCGATCATCCGGATGGGGGGCAAGGAGTACGCCGAGCTCGGGACGGAGACGTCGACCGGGACGAAGCTCGTGTCGGTGTCAGGCGACGTCCAGCGGCCCGGCAACTACGAGGTCGAGCTCGGGATCCCGTCGCGCGAGCTCATCTACGGGCTCGCCGGCGGCCCGCCGGAGGGCCGCGAGATCAAGTTCTGGTTCCCCGGCGGCTCGAGCTCGCCGGTGCTCACCAAGGACGACCTCGACCTCCCGTACGACTTCGACTCGATGGCCAAGGCGGGGTCGATGCTCGGGTCGGGCGCGGTCATCGTGATCGACGACTCGCACACGGTGCTCGAGGTCGCGCTCAAGGTCGCCAAGTTCTACGCACACGAGTCGTGCGGGAAGTGCGTGCCGTGCCGTGAGGGCACGAACTGGACGGTCAAGATGCTCGAGCGGATCCAGTCGGGGGAGGCAACCCCGATGGATCTCGACATCATGGCGTCGGTGCAGGAGCAGATCATCGGCAACTGCCTGTGCGTTTTGGGCGACGCGATGGCGATGCCGATCGGTTCGATGGTCGAGAAGTTCAGGAGCGAACTCGAGGACGAGATCGAGGCAGCGCGCGAGCGTGCCGAGGGGGCGGATTTGGACGACGTGATCCCGATCGGGGTCGCCGATGAGCACGCCGGTCCCTACCCGGTGCACTGACTCACTCGCTGAATGCCCCGCCCCCAACAGAACATCATCCAGCTGACGATCGACGGCCGCGAGGTCCAGGCGCCCGAGGGGATGATGCTCGTCGATGCCGCCAAGCAGGGCAACATCGAGATCCCGTACTTCTGCTACGAGCCGGCGCTCGGCGCCCCGGTCGGGGCGTGCCGGATGTGCCTGGTCGAGATCGAGGGGATCCCCAAGCTCCAGACGTCGTGCTCGACGCCGGTCAAGGACGGGATGGTCGTCCACACCCAGACCGACCGCGTCCATCACGCCCAGAACGCGATCGTCGAGTTCCTGCTCGTCAACCACCCGCTCGACTGCCCGGTGTGCGACAAGGGCGGCGAATGCCCGCTCCAGGACATCACGTTCGGCTGGGGGCTCGGGCGCTCGCGGTTCATCGAGCCCAAGCGCCACTTCGAGAAGCCGCTGGCGCTGTCGCCGCTGATCGCGATCGACCGTGAGCGGTGCATCCTCTGCTACCGGTGCGTGCGGTTCTCGCAGGAGATCTCCGAGGACTACCAGCTGATCTTCACCGAGCGCGGCGCTCACACGTTCGTGGGGACGTTCGACGGCCATCCGTACGTGGCGCCGTTCAGCGGCAACATCGTCGAGCTGTGCCCGGTCGGCGCGTTGACGTCCCAGGCGTACCGCTTCCGCGCGCGCCCGTGGGACATCGAGGGCGCCGGCGGGATCTGCATGCTGTGCCCGTCGCAGTGCAACGTCGAGTTCACGGTCCGCGACGAGAAGGTCGAGCGGGTGCGGAGCCGCGACGCCACGGGCGCGGCCACCGGCGGCGGTCCAGGGGGCAACCCGGATGTGGACGACGGCTGGCTGTGCGACAAGGGCCGCTTCGCCTATCAGGCGATCCACGTCGACGAGCGGATCACGCAGCCGCTGGTTCGGGACGGCGGCAGCCTGCGAGCGGTGTCGTGGGATCGCGCTCTCGACGTCGCCGCGGGACTCGCGCGCCATCGCGGCGCCGTCGGCGCGCTCGTCGGCGGTCAGGCGACGAACGAGGAAGGGTTCCTGATCGGGCGGCTGATGCGCGAGGTGCTTCAGTCCTCGGACGTCGACTCGCGCGAGGGGGAGCCTCTGTCGCGGGATCTCGTGCGAGCGCTCGCGAGCCCGTCGTTGCAGGCGACCGTGGTCGACCTTGAGTTCGCCCACACGATCCTGATGATCGGCTGCGAGCCGCTCGACGACGCTCCGATCTTCGACCTGCGGATCCGCAAGGGGATCCGGCGTCACGGTGTGAAGCTGGCGATCGCGACGTCGCGGCCGAGCGCGCTCGACGCGAACGCGACGCTTTCGGTGCGCATCCCACCGGGTGGCGAGGCGGAGTTCCTGGCCACGCTCGACTTGGCGCTCGCCGGCGATGACGGTGGCGGTGGCGCAGGTGCCTCCAGGGACGGGGGCGACTCCGACGCCGAAGCGGGGCGGGTCGCGGAGTTGCTGCGCGACGGCGGCGAGGACGTCGTGATCCTGTGGGGCGAGCGCTCGCTGGGCGAGGCCGCGCTCGGAACGCTGTTGAGCATCGCGCAGCGGCTTGGCCTTTCCGATCGCGCCGGCGCGGGCCTGCTCGAGATCCCCGCCGGCGCGAACGGGCGCGGACTCCGCGAAGCCGGCGCGGTCCCAGGCACCGGCCCCGGCTATCGGGATGTCGCCGCGGACGAGGTGGCCACGCCGGGTCGCGGCGGGGCGGACATCGCACGGGCCGTGATCGACGGCGAGATCACCGCGCTGTGGCTGTTCCAGACCGACCCGATCCGCGATCGTCCCGACCGGGCCGTGTGGGAGCAGGCACTCCACCGGGCAGGCGTCGTCGTCGCGCACGCCTCGGTCCTCACCGAGGGTCTCGCCGAGCACGCCAACGTGATCTTCCCGGCCGAGTCCTACGCCGAGAAGGAAGGGACGGTCGTCCACCCCGATGGGCGCCTCCAGCGACTCCGGACCGCGATCGCCCACCCCGGCTCCGTCCGCGCCGGCTGGGCGGTGATCGCCGAGATCGCGAGGCGCGCCGGGCTCGATACCGGCGTGCTGACCTCGCCGATGGTGTTCGCGCAGCTTGTCGAGGCGGTCCCGTTCTACCGCGGGATCTCGCTCGAGGCGATCGCCGGGCGCGGCGTTCGCTGGCCCGAACTCGACGTGGCCTCGGAGCTGCCGGCGCCGGCGGTCTCGCCGGCGAGGCCTGCGGCCGCGGCGTCCGCGGGCACGGCCTACGCGGCGGCGCCGCCCGACGCGAACGGCGCGGGCGCCGCTTCGAACGGCGCGCTCCGGCTCGGGACGTACCGCTCGATCTGGGCCGCGCCCGAGGTCGAGATCTCGCCGGCGCTCAAGTTCACCGTCGCCCGCCAGCAGGTCGAGCTCTCGCCCGAGGATGCGTCGCGGCTCGGAATCGGGGACGGGCAAGCTGTGGCGGTCTCGCAGAACGGGACGACGCTGCGGGGCACTGCCCACGTGCGCTCCGGCATCCCCGCCGGCACCGCGTTCCTCGCCGACGGGATCGCCGAGGGGTCCGCGAACGCGTTCACCGAGCACGTCGTGGAGGTGAGCAAGCGGTGACGATGATGCTCGCGGACGTCAACTACTTCGAGCCCTGGTGGGTTCAGATCGTCAAGTCGCTCGTGATCTTCGGGGTGATCTTCGCGATTCTCCCGATCCTGATCGTTTACGAGCGCAAGCTGCTCGGCCGCTTCCAGGCGCGCTACGGCCCGAACCGCGTCGGGCCGTTCGGGCTGCTGCAGCCGATGGCGGAAATCGTCAAGTTCGCGATGAAGGAGCCGTTCCGCCCGACGACATCGGTCGGCTACCTGTTCCGGGCCGCCCCGGTGATCTCGATCATCACCGCGGTCGCGGCGCTGGCGATCATTCCGTGGGGCGACGTCCAGCACATCTTCGGCCAACAGGTGGGCCTGTACGGGATCGACGTGTCGATCGGTCCGCTGTACGTGTTCGCGCTCGGCGGGATCTCGTTCTACGGAATCATGCTCGGTGGCTGGGCGTCGGGCTCGAAGTACTCGTTCATCGGGGCGATGCGCGGCGCCGCCCAGCTGATCTCCTACGAGGTCTCGCAGGGCCTCTCGATCTTGGGCGTGATCATCACCGCCCAGACGCTGTCGCTGACCGGGATCGTCCATGCCCAGGAGGGGATGTGGTTCTTCATCCCCCAGTTCGTCGGCTTCCTGATCTTCCTGACGGCGTCGTTCGCCGAGACCAACCGTGCTCCGTTCGACCTGATCGAGGCCGACGCAGAGCTCGTTGGCGGCTACTTCACGGAGTACGGCGGCACCCCATTCGTGGCCTATCTGTTCGCCGAATACGCGAACATGATCGTGGTCTCGGGCATGGCCGTGACGCTCTTCTTCGGCGGGTGGTTGCTGCCGTTCGGGATCAACCCGCCGGGCTGGGTCGACCCGTTCGTCGTGTTGGCGAAGCTCGTGCTCGTGTTCAGCTTCTTCATCTGGATCCGGGCGACGCTGCCTCGCCTCAGGTACGACCAGCTGATGTCGTTCGGCTGGAAGATCCTGCTGCCGCTGGCAACCCTCAACCTCGTGGTCACCGCGATCATCGTGGCCTCATGAGCCCGTACGACGTCAGCGACGACGTAATCGAGGTGATCCGCTCGCCTGCGCGCGGTCCCGTGGCCGGCGCCTACCGCGTGTTCGGGGAGACGCTGAGGGGCCTGAAGACGACGTTCGCTCGGGTCGTCGAGGGCCCGGTCACGATCCAATACCCCGAGGAGAAGACGCCCGTCTATCCCCGTTTCCGGGGACGCCACCGGCTGCACCGCTTCGAGGACACCGGCCTCGAGAAGTGCGTCGGCTGCTCGCTGTGTGCCGCCGCCTGCCCGGCGGATTGCATCCGCGTGGTCGCGGCCGAGAACACGCCCGAGAACCGCGTCTCCGCCGGCGAGCGGTACGCGGCGGTGTACGAGATCAACCTCAGCCGCTGCATCTTCTGCGGCTATTGCGAGGTCGCGTGCCCGTTCGACGCGATCACGATGGGCCACGACTACGAGATGTCCGACTACACGCGGTCGGACCTGATCTTCACCAAGGAGATGCTGCTGGACGAGCCGATCGAGCGCACGCCCCTGCGCCGGGAGGGCGAGTGAGCGCGGTCCTCTTCTTCATCGCCGCGATCGGCGCGATCACCGGCGCGTTCGGCGTCGTGATGCTGCGCAACCCGTTCTACAGCGTGCTCGCGCTCGCGTTCCACCTGGTCTCGCTCGCCGCGCTGTTCCTGCTGCTGCGCGCCGAGTTCGTCGCTGCCGCACAGGTGATCGTGTACGCCGGCGCGGTGATGGTCCTGTACGTGTTCGTGGTGGCGTACGTCGGCGGCGGTGAGCAGCTCCCGAGCGGGGGCGTGCTGCGGGTGCTCGGGCCGCTGTTCGCGCTGGCGGTGGCGATCGAGCTGTGCATCGCGATGCTCGGCGCCGGCCTGAAGGGGGTCAACTCGAAGGGCGCTCCGTACGCCCCGGGTTTCGGGAGCCCCGGCTCGATCGGGCAGCTGTTTCTGACGAAGTTCCTGTTCCCGTTCGAGATCGCCTCGATCCTGCTGCTGGTGGCGGCGGTCGGCGCGGTCGTCCTGGCCCGGCGCCGGCGCGGTCTCGAGCCCGACGAGCAGTTCGAGCGGCGGGTCCACGCTCCGCGGCCGGCGTGGACGGGAACGATGGCCGAGGCGGGTGGCATCCGCGTTCCGTTGCACGACGAGCCCGCGCCGGGCGGAGAGCCGATCGGGACGACCGCCGGCGAGCGCTCCGACCAGGAGGGCGGCTGGTGAACATCGGCTGGTACCTCGCGGTCTCCGCGATCATCTTCTCGATCGGCGCCGGAGGCGTGCTGGTGCGCCGCAACCCGCTGGTGATCCTGCTCTGCCTGGAGCTGATGCTCAATGCCGCGAACCTCGCGCTGGTGGCGTTCGCGCGCATGTGGGGCAACGAGGACGGTCAGGTGTTCGCGCTGATCGTGATGGTCGTCGCCGCGGCCGAGGTGACGGTCGGGCTCGGGCTGGTGGTCGCGATCTATCGCCGCCAGCTGCCGATCGACGTCGATGAGCTGAACGAGCTCCAGGGATGAGCGCCGCCATCCAGCTGAACTGGCTGCAGAGCGGGCTGCACGGATGAGCGCGACCACCTTCGGCTGGCTGGTGTTGGCGTGCCCGCTCGTCGGCACGATCCTGATCGGGTTCGGCTTCGCCCGGTGGCCGGGCCGAACTGCCGGATGGATCGCGACGTTCGCGATCGCGCTGTCGTTCGTGTTCTCGGTGCTGGCGCTCATCAAGCTGCTCGGCGCCGTACCCGACCACCGTCAGCTGACCTCGACGCTCTGGAACTACGACGTCTCGGCTGGGGTCGACGCCAAGCTCCAGATCCTCGTCGACCCGCTGTCGGTGTTCATGATCCTCGTGGTCTCGGGCGTCTCGACGTTGATCCACCTGTACTCGATCTCGTACATGACGCTCGACAAGGGGTACTCGCGCTACTTCAGCTACCTGAACTACTTCGTGTTCTCGATGCTGCTGCTGGTGCTCGCCGGCAACTTCGTGCTGCTGATCGTCGGGTGGGCGTTCGTCGGCGCCGCGTCTTACCTGCTGATTTCGTTCTGGTACCGCCGCACGACCGCCACGCGAGCGGGGCTCAAGGCGTTCGTGATCAACGTCGTGGGCGACGTGGGGCTCGTGATCGCGACGTTCATCATCTTCGGCCACACCGGGTCGGTGCAGTTCCTGCCGGTGTTCCACGCCGTGCATCAGCACTTCGCCTACAACGGGGCGCCGATCGTCCTGGCTTGCCTGTTGCTGCTCGTGGGCGCGTTCGCGAAGTCCGCCCAGGTACCGCTGCACACGTGGCTCCCCGACGCGATGGAGGGCCCGACGCCGGTGTCGGCGCTGATCCACGCCGCGACGATGGTCACCGCGGGCGTGTACCTGATCGCGCGCATGCACGTGCTGTTCGAGTGGGCGCCGACGGCCGCCGACGTCGGCGCGATCGGCGGCTGCTTGACGCTCGTGATCGCGGCCACGATCGCGATCGTGATGACCGACATCAAGCGGGTCATCGCGTACTCGACGATGTCCCAGATCGGCTACATGATCATGGGCGTCTCGGTCGGCGCGTACTCGGCCGGCCTGTTCCACCTGATGACGCACGCGTTCTTCAAGGCGCTGCTGTTCATGGCCGCGGGCTCGATCATCGGCGCGATGGCGGGCGACCAGTCGCTCGACCGCATGAGCGGCTTCCGCAAGGCGCTGCCGTTCACGTTCATCTGCTTCATCGTCGGCGGCCTCGCGCTGTCTGGACTGCCGCCGTTCAGCGGCTGGCTGTCCAAGGACGACATCATCGGCTTCCTCGACCATCGCGGGGGCGGTTTCGAGATCCTCGGCATCGTCGGCTACTTCGGCGCGCTGATGACCGGCATCTACACGTTCCGGATGATCTTCCGCGCGTTCTTTAACGAACCGTGCGAGGAGGCGCTCGAGCTCGAGCACGGACACCTCGCGCACGCGGAGGTCCCGCGGAACCCGATGACCGGCGAGGAGGAGGACACCGACGTCGGCTTCCCCGGACCGGGTCACTTCATCGCCGAGCGCGAACTGCCCATGAAGGTCGCGATGAGCGCGCTCGCCGTGCTGGCGGTGATCGGCGGCGTCGTCCAGATCCCCGGCATCGACGACGCGGTGACGAAGTTCCTCGAGCCGACGTTCGCAGACTCCAAGTACGTGCACGTCGAGGTCAGCACCGGCCCGGCCTGGCTTGGCCTCGTGATCGGCGCGCTGATCGCGGTCGCGGGCATCTCGATCGCCTACCGGATCTGGGTGCGGCAACCCGGGACCTCCAGGCGGCTGCAGGAGCGGTTCTCGGGCGCGTACGTGTTCCTCTCGCACAAGTGGTACTTCGACGAGATCATCGACTTCGCGATCGTCCGGCCCGTGCTGTGGACCGGCCGGTTGGTGGCCACGACGCTTGAGCGCGGGGTGATCACGGGCGTGGTCACCGACGGCACGACGGGCGTCGTGCGCGCCGGCTCGGCCGCCGTGCGCCGAGCGCAGACCGGCTTCCTGCGCTACTACGCCGCGCTGATGATCGTGTGCCTCGCCGGCGTCGCCCTCTACTTCCTGATCTCGAGCACATGACGCTGTCGATCCTCATCTGGCTGCCGCTCGCGATCTCGGTCATCGCCGCGATACTTCCGCGCGCGGCGACCGGGCGGGCGGCCGCGGTCGGCAGCCTCGTCACGATCGGCGTCGCGATCTCGTTCGTCGCGCGGTTCAAGCTCGGCCACGCCGGCCTTCAGTTCGTCACCGACGACGTGTGGATCTCCGCGCTCGGGATCCACTACAAGCTCGGCCTTGACGGGCTGAACGTCGTGCTGGTGCTGCTTACGACCGTGCTGTTCAGCGCATCGATGTGGTGGTCCTCGTTCCGCGAGTGGGATCGCGCCGGCAGCTACTACTTCCACTTCGGGCTCGCCGAGAGCGCCGTCCTCGGTGCGTTCTGCGCCCAGGACCTGGCGCTGTTCGTCGCGTTCTTCGACCTGATGCTGATCCCGTTCTACTTCATGGTCGGGATGTGGGGCTCGGGCGAGCGGGTCCGGGCGACGACCAAGCTCGTGATCTACACGCTGGTCGGGTCGTTCTTCATGCTCGCGGCCGCGGTGGCCACGGGTGTGCTGACCGCGAATCAGACCGGGGGGTCGTTGAACTTCGCGCTGTCGGCGCTGGAGCAGGTGCACCTGTCGCACAGCTCGCAGGACTGGATCTTCATGTGCTTCGCGCTCGCGTTCCTGGTCAAGATGCCGCTGGTCCCGTTCCACGGATGGCTCGCCGACGGCTACAAGTCGATGCCGATCCCGGCGGTGGCCGTGTTTTCGGGGGTCGTCTCGAAGGTGGCCGCCTATGGATTCCTGCGCATCGTGCTGCCGCTGTTCCCGTACGCGTCGGTGCATTTCCAGATGCCGATGCTGGTCCTGTGCCTGATCTCGATCATGTGGGGAACGCTGGTCGCGTTCACCACGACCGACGCGCGGATGGTCGTCGCGTACTCGAGCATCGCGCAGCTCAGCTTCATCACGCTCGGGATCTTCTCGCTGAAACCCGCGGGTGGTCAGGGCGCGCTGCTCCAGATGGTCAACCACGGCCTCGTGACCGCGCCGATGTTCTTCATCGTGGCCGCGCTGGCGGCGCGCGCCGGCGGGTCCGAGGACCTTCGCGATATGGGCGGAATCGCGTTCCGGGCGCCGGTACTGGCCGTGCTGGCGCTGATCGTCGCGCTCGCGACGCTCGCGATGCCCGGCTCCTCGAACTTCATCGGCGAGTTCATGATCCTGCTCGGCGTGTTCCAGGCCAAGAGCGCGGTGTCGGTGATCGCGTTCCTCGGGGTCGTCGGCGCCGCGGTCTACGCGCTGCGGCTGTTCATCACCGCGCTGCACAACCGGACAGGCCCTAGGGTCGCCTCACGCGAAGTGGGGTTCGCGGAGGCGATCGCGATCGTTCCGCTCGTGCTCGTGGTCCTGGTGCTGGCGTTCTATCCGCAGTTCGGCCTGAAGCGCTCGGAGCCGTCGCTGCGCGCGACGATCGCACCGGCGCAGATCCAAGCCGCCACCGGTCATGCGTTGAAGGTGGCGAGTCGATGACGGCATTGGTCCTCGCCGCCGCCCATATCAAGGGCCCGCACATCGATTGGAAGGCGTTCTCGCCGTTCCTTGCGCTGGCAGGCGGCGGCCTCGTCGTGCTGCTCGTCGGCCTGTTCCGGCCGGCGGCGGTCCGCGAGAGGGTCGTGCCGGGACTGACCGTGATCACGTTCGCGTGCACGATCGCGGCCTGCATCTGGCGCTTCCATCACCCGACGCCGATCATCGCCGGCGCGCTCCAGGTCGACGACCTCTCGCTCGAGCTCATCATGTTGTTCGCGGTGGCGGGGATCGCGACCGTGCTGATGTCCTGGCGCGCGATCGCTCCGCGCGAGTCCGGGCACGGCGAGTACTTCGCGCTCCTGCTGTTCAGCGTGCTCGGGATGGCGGTGTTCGTCGCGGCCCAGAACCTGATCTCACTGTTCCTCGGAATCGAGCTGCTGTCGATCCCGCTGTACATCCTGTGCGCATCGGAGACCCGGCGCGAGAGCTCGCTCGAGTCGGGGCTGAAGTACCTGGTGGTGGGGTCGGTGGGCTCGGCCACGCTCGTGTACGGGCTCGCGCTCGTCTACGGCGCCACCGGCTCGACCGACTTCGCCGTGATCGGCAACGCGCTATCGCTGAACAAGCTCTCGGGCGGCGTGCTCGGGAATGCGATGGTGCTGACCGGCCTCGGGTTGACGATCGTCGGGTTCGCATTCAAGGCTTCGGTGGCGCCGTTCCACCAGTGGACCCCCGACGTCTACGAGGGCGCCCCCACCCCGATCACCGCGTTCATGGCTACTGCCACCAAGGCCGCGGCGATGGGCGCGTTCATACGCTTCTTCGACTTCGCCGCGCTCGGGGCGCAGGACACATGGGCGCCGCTGCTGGCGACGATCGCCGGGATCACGATCATCGTCGGCAACGCCGGCGCGCTCGGGCAGAGCTCGCTCAAGCGGATGCTCGGCTACTCCGGTGTCGGGCAGGCGGGCTACATGCTCGCCGGCGTGGTCGTCGGCACCCGCCTCGGCGTGCAGGCGACCGTGTTCTACCTGATGGCCTATCTGTTCATGAACATGGCGGCGTTCGCGGTGGTGGTGAACGAGGAACACGAGCGCCCGGACGGGGACTACCTGAGCGCTCTGGCGGGCCTCGGGGCGCGCAACCCCTGGCTCGCCTGGCCGATGACGATCGGGATGCTCGGCCTCGCCGGCATACCAGGCACGATCGGCTTCATCGGCAAGTTCCAGCTGATCGACGCGCTCGTGTCCGGCGACTACACCTGGCTCGCGATCGTCCTCGTGATCGGCTCGATGATCTCGCTGGGCTACTACCTGCGGGTCGTCGCCGCCGTGTGGATGCGCCCCTCGGTGGCGGCGCCGCTGCCCGCGCCCCGGGTCGCGCCCGGTCCGGGCGAGCTCGCCCCGATCGCCGGCGGGTCGATCGAGGCCGACGAATGGGACGAAGGCCCCGGCACGGCTGGAGCCGGGCTGCGCTACTTCGAGGTCGTGTTCGTCGCGGTGGCGTTCGCCGGCGCGACGATCGTGTTCGGGATCTTCCCCTCGCCGCTGTTCCACCTGGCGACGCACGCGGCGAACGCGCTCAGCGGCCTGATGTAGCTTCGGCGAGCGGACCGTACTGGCCGGCCGCGGCGCGGTGCACAACTCGCCAAAGTCCCCGCCGCCCAGCCGGCCCGTGCAGATAAGCGCCACCCAGGCGCTTATCTAACCTCGGCTCGTCCAGGGAGACGGCTGCGGCGAGTTAAGCACCGGCACGAGCGGCGGCCGGCCGGCGCGGCTAGTCGGTCAGCGAGAACTGCTCGGAGGCTTCGAGCAGCCGATCGGCGGTCGTCGCGAGCTCGGCGAGCGAGATGCTCAGCTCCTGCGACTGGGCGCTCGTCTCCTGGGTCGCTGAGGACATCTCCTCTGCCGAGGCCGAGGACTGCTCGGCGACGGTGGCGATCTCGGTCGAAGTCTCGGTCATGCCGCCGACGCTCTCGGAGATGTCGGCGATCGCGTCGCCGATCTCGGCGAAGGCCTGCTGGGCGAGCTCGGAGCGCTCGACGCCGTGGTCGGCGAGCTGGGCGGCCTGCTGGACGAGGTTGACCACCCGGTCGATCTCCTGCTGGATCTCGTTGACGAGCTCGCCGATCGTGGTTGCCGATCCGCCGGACTCCTCGGCCAGCTTGCGGACCTCCTCGGCCACGACGGCGAAGCCACGACCGTGCTCGCCGGCGCGGGCGGCCTCGATCGCGGCGTTGAGCGCCAGCAGGTTCGTCTGGTTGGCGATGCCGGTGATCGTCTCGAGGATCCCGCCGATCTCGCTCGACTTGCGCGCGAGCTCGTCGATCCCGGCCTGCGCCTCCTGGCCCGAGACCCGGACGCGCTGCATCACCGCGTTCGCCTCGCCGGCCGCCTCGACGCCCTCGCCGCTCAACTCCTGGGCACGGACCGTGGCGGCCGATACCTCGTCGGCCAGCTCGCGGCTGCGCTGAAGCATCATCGCCTGCCGCTCGGCGCCCTGTGCCACCTCGCCGCTCGCAGCGGCGATGCCGTTCATCGCGTGCGTCGTCTGCTCGACGTTGTCCCGCACGTGCGCGAACAGATCGTGCATGTGCTGCGAGGAATCGATGAACAGGCGCAGCGACTCGTGCACGGTCGACTTCAGCTCCGACCCGCGCTCTGACAGATCGTGCCGAGCCTCACGACCGTGGATGCCCGAGAGATCGACGCCCATGGTCGCGAACGTGTCGAAGTAGAAGGCGTCCGTGATCGCCTGGAGGTCGTAGTTGAAGACGATCCCGATCGCGCGCTCGACCTCCGCGAGGACAGTGGGATCAATCCCGGCATCGCTGCGCCGGAACAGACCGCGGCGTCGACCCGGCTCGAGCGCGATGCGCGGCGGGTTGTCGTGCAATTGCCGGCGCACGGCGTCGAGGTAGGCCGGATACCTCCCCAGGTACCACTTCATCGGCAGGTTGATCCGGTTGTACGCCGCTCCGGCCTCGAGCAGCGTCGCGAAGTACTCGATCCCGAACGGCTGCGGCTGGTCGGGCTCGGCGAAGATCCTCCGCCAGTGCGTTGCACGCGCCGCCTGCCATTCGGCTCGGAGTGCCTCGAGCTGGATCCCCCTGTCCGCGGCGTAGGCGCGGAAGAACTCCGCGGTGGCGGCGACCCCGAAGTGATGCTCGGTCACGTCTGCCGCGACGGCGTCCGCAACCTCTGCGGCCCAGGGCGAGAGCTCAGCCAGCAGTGCCACCACCTCTGTGTCGAGGCCGATGAACTGACGGCGAAGCGCCAGGTTCTCCGGCGTGATGTGGTACAGGCTGGACAGCGATCCCATGTGTGTGAAGGTCCCCTTGTGCTCGGCTCGATCGGAGGCGCGCCGCCGTGCGCGCATGGTCAGAGTTCTGCCCATCTAGATCGTCGGGTCGCAAATGAACCTTTAGCCGGACCGTTGCCGGAACGTTGCCGGCGCGTGGCGTTCGCCGGGCGGGTCGCTACTGTGCGGCGTCCGTGGAATATCCGGTCGAGAGCTTTACCGAGGCCGAGCGCGAGCGGCTCCGCCCCCACTTCACCAACCTCGACCGGCCGGTGTTCGCGCTCGTCAACCTGCCCGAGACGGTCAAGGCTGCGCTGTTCGCCCGCTATTCACGCTACCCCGGGACGCTCAGGCGGCTGTTCCTCGACGAGTTCGCCGACGACGTCCCGACCGGCGCGGCCGCGCTGATCGAACAGGGCGAGGGCAACCGGGCGGCCGAGCTGTACGAGCGCATCTTCCTCGGCTACGGGGACGACTCGGTGGCGCAGCTCGGCGGCGCCCACGTCGCCTGCGAGTGGGTCTCGAACGTCCTCACGAAGATCCTCCAACGCCCGCGCCTGGCGGCCTACCTCGAGCAGTCGACGCGCTACATCGCCTACGACGCGCCGATGCCCGGATCAGATCCCGCCCGCCCCAGCTACCGCTACTACCGCGACGCGTCGCTCGGCCCGGCCTACGAGCGCGCGATGGACGACGTGTTCGGGATCTACTCGGACGCGCTGCCGCGGGTGTGCGCCTGGGCGGAGCAGGAGTTCCCGCGCACCGGCGACGAGCCGGCGGCCGCGCACGCGCGGGCGATCAAGGCCAAGGCGCTCGATCTGCTGCGTGGCCTGTTGCCGGCGAGCTCGCTGTCGCACATGGGCATCTTCGCGACCGGTCAGAGCTACGAGCAGCTCGTACTGCACCTGCTCGCGCACCCGCTCGAGGAGGCGCGCAGCTACGGCCGGATGATCCTCGACGAGCTCAACACCGTGATGCCGAGCTTCCTCACGCGCGTCGAGCGCCCCGACCGCGGCGGCCGCTGGATCGAATACCTCGACGCGCGCGGGCGCGCCGGCGAGCGCTGGGCGAGCCGGCTTGGCGTCGACGCCGCCGACGGACCCGCGGGTCCGTCGGTCACGCTCCTGCGGGTCGACGGTGACGAGGACGACCTGCTGGCGGCGCTGCTGTTCGAGGCCGGCGCCACGTCCGAGGAGCATCTCCGCGAGGCGATCGGCACGCTCGATCCCGATACGCGCGCCGAGCTGTTCGCCGAGCTCGCCGGCGCGCGCACGAACCGGCGCTACCGCCCGGGGCGCGGGCTCGAGGCGCTCCACTACCGGTTCGAGATCGTCGCGGACTACGGGGCGTTCCGCGACCTCCAGCGCCACCGGATGCTGACCGTGCAGTGGCAGTCGCTCACCCCGGATCTCGGCGCGGACATACCCGAGCAGGTCGAGCTTGCCGGCGCCGGCGACGAGTACCGGCGCGCGCTGGAGGTCTCCGCGCGCGAATACGAACGCCTCGTCGGCTGCGGCCTCGCGACCGCCGCTCCCTATGCGCTCTGCCTCGGCTACCGAATCCGCTTCGTGCTCGATGTCAACGCCCGCGAGGCGATGCAGCTGATCGAGCTGCGCTCGGGCCGTGAAGGCCACCCGAGCTACCGCGCGGTCGCGCACGAGATGCACGCACAGATCAGCGCCGTCCACCCTGCCGTCGGCGCGATGATGACCCACGTCGACCGGGACACCGAGCCCCGCCTCGAGCGGATCCTGGCCGAGATGCGCAGCCACGCTCGCGCGGCAGCCGGCACCTGAGCACCATTCACATACGCTCAATCGGAGCCGGTAACCCGCTCCTGTTCGCGCTGGCGGAGCTCGATCCGCCGGATCTTCCCCGTAAGGGTCTTGGGGAGATCGGGTACGAACTCGATCAGACGTGGATAGGCGTAGGCCGAGTGGCGATCGCGCACGAACGCCTTGATCTCCTCGGCGAGTTCGTCGGAGGGATCGTGTCCCGACGCGAGCACGACGAACGCCTTGACGACGTTGCCGCGCCGCTCGTCGGGGGAGGCGACCGCCGCGGCCTCGGCCACCGCCGGGTGCTCGAGGCACGCCGACTCGACCTCGAACGGGCCGATCCGGTAGCCGGCGGCGATGATCACGTCGTCGGCGCGCCCCTCGTACCAGAAGTAGCCGTCCTCGTCCGCGCGGGCGGCGTCCTTGCTGTGGAACCAGTCGCCGCCGAACGCCTCGGCCGTGTCCTCCTCGGGCCGGTTCCAGTACCCGAGCGGGTAGTGCGGATTGGACCGCGCCTTCAGGCAGATCTCGCCGCGCTCGCCGCCCGGGACGGGGCGCTCGTCCTCGTCGAGGATCGACACCTCCCAGCCGGGCATCGGCCGGCCCATCGACCCCTCGCGGACCTCCATGAACGGGTAGTTCGCGCACAGCGGATAGGACTCGGTCAGCCCGTAGTAGTCGAGCACCGTCACCCCGTATTGCTCGCGGAACCAGCGGATCGCCTCGGGGTTGAGCGGCTCGCCCGCCGAGCACACGATCCGGAACTTCTGCGGATAGCGGGTGCCGGCGTCCGAGATCGACATCATCGAGCGGATCGCGGTCGGCGTGCCGAAGACGTTGGTGACGCCGTGGCGCGAGAGGAAGTCGAGCTGCTTGTGCGGATCGAACCCGCCCTCGCGCTGGTACACGGCCTGGACGGCGCCGAGGCGCCACGGACCGATCAGCGGGCAGATCCCGGCGGCCCACGCCCACTCGCCCATGCCGTGGAACACCTCTCCGTCCTGCAGGTCGTGGCAGTAGATGAACTCCTCGTGGGCGAGGATGTACCGGTGGGCGTGGAGGATGCCCTTCGCGAGCCCGGTGGTGCCTGAGGAGTAGTACAGCTGGGCGGGGTCGTCGGCCGCGGTGTCGACGACTTCGAACGCCGTCGAGCCGCGTCCGAGCAGCTCGTCGTCGAGGATCAGCAGATGCTCGACCATCGAGCGATCGATCCGGCCCGCGTTGGCGGCGTTGGTGAGGAGCACCTTCGGCCTCGAGTCGCTCACCCGGTGGCGGATCCCCTCGTCGCCGTAGAGCACGGACATCGACAGCAGGATCGCGCCCGCCTTCCACACCCCGAAAAACGCCGCGGCGGTCTCGGGCGTCGGCGGCAGCAGCATCGCAACCCGGTCGCCCGTCTCCACGCCGTGGGCCCGGAGGACGTTCGCGAACCGGTTCGAGTCATCCTGGAGCTCGCCCCAGCTGACCTCCTGGATCTTGCCTCGGAAGTCCTCGTGGATCATCGCGAGCTTGTCGCGCGGGTGGCGGTCGCAGACGTCGACCGCGATGTTGTAGTGGTCGGGCACATCCCAGCTGTGCTGCTCGCATGCCTGCTCATAGGAGGAAAACGTGGTGGTCGAGCTCATGCCCCCATCATCCCGCCCGCGGGCAAACGACACAAGCCGGGCGGGCCGGCCGACCGCCCCGGGCAGGGCCGGCCGCGTCAGCAGGCGGACAGCGCCCCTCATAACAACCGTCACAAGCGCCGGTAACCTTTAGGAGGCTCACCATGGATCCGGCTTTGGGCGTAGTACTGGGCATCGGGATCGCTGCGGCGTTCGCAGCGGTATGGCGAGTCGTGCGCGGTCCCCGCACGACGGGAATCCCGGAGGACGCGATGCAGGCCGCCCTGCATGCCGCCACCGCCACGCTTCCGCACCTCCGGCGGGGGCTGAGCAGCCGCACCGCCGAGCGAGCCGTGCCGAGCCTCCGTGCGCTTACCGGCGCGGCCGCGATCGCCCTGGCGGACACGCGAGCCGTGCTCGCGATCGAGGGCGAGGGGCGCGAGCAGGTGCGGCCGGGGGATCTGCTCTCCCGCCTGCTCGAGCGGGCGGGCGACAACCGCCTGCACATCGTCCCCAGGCTGGTGTCCTCGGATCCCAGCTGCCCGCTGCGGTCGGCCGTGCTGGCGCCGCTGATCGCCCAGGACAAGCGGATCGGCACGCTGATCATGTTCTACCGGTCCGTCGGGCGCCCGAGCCATCACGAGCTGCGGGTCGTGCAGGAAGCGGCCAGCCTCGTGTCCGCGCAGGTCGAGCTGTCGCTGGTGGCCGCGCAGGAGGAGCGTCTGGCCCAGGCCGAGCTGCGCGCGCTCCGGGCGCAGATCTCACCCCACTTCATCTACAACGCGCTGGCCGCCGTCGCCGGGGATATCCATGCCCGGCCCGAGGAGGCGCGCGACCTGCTGATCGACTTCGCCGAGTTCACGCGCTACCTCTTCCGGGATGGCCGTTCCTACGTGACGCTGGGCGAGGAGATCGAGCACGTCGAGCGCTATCTCCGCCTCGAGCAGGCGCGGTTCCGCGGAAGCCTGCACGTCACGGTCGACGTCCCCGCCTCCACTCGCGGCACCGTGGTGCCCGCGATGTCGGTGCAGCCGCTGGTCGAGAATGCGGTGCGCCACGGCGTCGAGCGGGGCGCCGGAACGGGGCGGGTGACGATCTCGGCCCAGGTCGTCGGCGGCGACGTCGAGCTGCGCGTGTCCGACGACGGCGCCGGGATCGAGCCCGAGCGCCTCGGCGCGGTGCTGGCCGGGGCCGGGGGCGGCATCGGCGTGTCCAACGTCGATGCGCGGCTGCGCGCGACGTTCGGGGAGCGGTACGCGCTCCGGATCGAATCCGATCTCGGCGAGGGGACCACCGCGGTGATGACCGTGCCCAACCTGCGGGGGGAGATTCCCGATCCTGAGCTCGTCGGCACGGCATGAGCGCCGACCAGCTGACGATCCTCGCCGTCGACGACGAGCACACCCAGCTCGAGGACCTGGCGCGACTGCTGCGGAGCTTCTCGGGCGTGCACGAAGTGGAATGCGCGTTCGGCGGTCACGACGCGCTGCTCAAGGCCTCGAGTCAGGCCTACGACGCGATCTTCCTCGACGTCCGGATGCCAGACCTCGACGGCGTCGAATTGGGGCGCGTGCTCAGGCGGTTCGCCGCGCCGCCCCAGCTGGTGTTCGTCAGCGCCCACGACGCCGCCGCGGTCGACGCGTTCGAACTTCGCGCGGTCGACTACCTGCGCAAGCCGGTCAGCCGGCGCCGGCTCGAGGAGGCGCTCGAGCGCGTGTCCGCCGCGGTCGAGACGATGGAAGCTCAGCCGTCGGACCGGAACGGGCGTCGCGCCCGCCCGCAACCCCCGGCCGAGAGCGAGATGGTCGCGGTCTCAGGCGTCCGCGCCGGCTCGACGCGGCTCATCAACCGCACCTCGATCCTGTACGTCCAGTCGCACGGCGATTTCGTGAGGATCGTCACCGAGGACGGGCGCTATCTGCTGCGGATGACGCTCAACGAGCTCGAGCACCGCTGGGAGGAGTTCGACTTCGTACGCGTGCACCGCCAGTACGTCGCGAACCTCGCCCGCGCGGTCGAGCTGCGTCCGCTGTTCGGCGGCACGGCCGAGCTCGGGTTCGCCGGGGGCCAGTCGATCCCGGTCGCGCGCCGGCACGTCGCCGACCTCAGCCGGCGGCTCGGGGTTTAGACGCGGCCCGCCGCGGCTCAGGCGCGCAGGCGCTCGGGGTCCCAGCCGAGGCAGACGCAGCCGTAGCGCTGGCCGTGGACGTACAGCGGGACCGACAGCGTGGTCAGCACGGCGCCCGTGTCGCGTGCGTAGGTCTGCAGCAGAAACGACCGGTGATCGTGCGCGGGCTCCCTTAGCCGGGCGCCGGCGGCGGTGATCTGCGTGCGCGTGAGCGCCTCGCCGGGCAACTCGACGCCGAGCTCCATCCTCGACGCGCGGGTCAGGGCGCCGGACTCGAGGAAGAAGCGCTTGGTGCGGTTGCCGGCCAGGTCCTTGGCGGGATCGCCCGTGATGTCCTGCGAGAACACGCTGTTGTGCGCGGGCGCCCAGGCGTTGAGATCGAACGGCAGGGCAAAGGTCAGCTTCGGCTCGGCGGCGAGGACCGCGTCCATCCGCTCCATCATCGCGCGGTCCACGAGCGCGTCGTAGGCGGTGTGGTACTTCGGCGGCGAGAAGCCGGACGGATCCGCGCGGCTCACGTCGAACAGCCTCGAGAACCGGTCGATCAGCGGGCCGGTCGCCTCCTGATAGCGAAGCTCGAGCACCTTGCTGAGGCTGACCTGGCGCTCGTCGATCGCCGCCTCGAGAATCGCCCGCAGCTCCTCGGCCAGGCCCTCGCAACGGCCGCGAAGCCGCGAGATCAAGCCGCCGGTGTCGAACCGCGCGAGCGTCACCGACGCCCGCTCGGTGCTCGCCGAGAGATCGAGCTGGGCCTGCGCCACCGACTCGGCGTGCTGCTCGATCTCGGCGCTGCCGGCCGTGATCGCCTGAAGGTTGACGTCGATCTCCTGGACATCGACGAGCTGCTGGCGTGCGAGCGTCGCGATCTGCGTCGCCGTGTCGTTCGAGGAGCCGATCAGCCCGGACATCCGCTCGAGGATCTCGCGGCCGGCGTCGGCGTCCTGGCTGCTCTTGGCCGTCTGCTCCCGAGCGGTCGCGGCGGCGACGACGACCTCGTCCATTTGCGACCGCGTACGGGTGACGGTCTCACGGATCTGGGACGTCTGCGAGGAGGTCTCTGAGGCCAGCTTGCCGACCTCATCGGCGACGACGGCAAAGCCACGCCCATGCTCTCCGGCCCGGGCGGCCTCGATCGCGGCGTTGAGGGCCAGCAGCTTCGTCTGGCTGGCGATCCGGTGAATGATCGCCGAGAACTCTTCGATGCTCGCGAGCTCGTTGGCGGCGAGCGTCTCGACAAGCTCGTGCACGCGGACGACTCGGTCGCTGATCTGACGGATGGCGTCGATCAGTGGACCGAGCACGTCGAGGCCCCGGGCACTCTCGAGCGAAAGCTGCTCGAGCAGGTCAGCCGATTCGCCAGCCGACTGCGCGGTCTGCGCGGAAGACTCGCGCAGCGAGCCCGAGCGGACGCTCAGTACCTCGAGCTGGTCCCGCAGGCGCTGCATGTTGTCGCTGATGACCGACACCGCCAGCGAGCTGCGAGCGGAGCCGCACGAGAACTCAGACGTCGTCTGCGCGAGCTCGTCGAGCGTGTGCGCGACATCGCGGCTGAGCTCACCGAGTTCGCCGTCGCGGTCGGCCAATTCGAGCAGCGGCCAGGCCGCGGCGTCTTCCCGCGGCGGCGCGTAATCGATCAGGTCCCTGCTCAGATGTTCGATTGCCATGTACTCGAGGCTCGGAGGAGTCCCCCGAATGATCGGCGACCTCACCGGAATCTTGAGCAAGCCTAGGCGGCCTGAGCGAGCGCCGGCGCGACCGACGTCAGGTCGATCTGCACCTCGACGCCGTGTGCGTCGGAGCGGACCTCGACCGGATAGCCGCTGCGCTCGAACACCGCGATCATCGCGCGGTTCCCCGGGAGCACCTCGGCGACGAGCGTTGCGACGCCCCGCTGCTCGGCGCCCTGCGCCAGGCGCGAGAGCAACAGTGCTCCGAGGCCCCTGCCCTGCCAGCTGTCGGTGACGAGGAACGCCGCCTCCGCACGGCTCGCGTCGATCCGGAAGCAGCCCGCGTGCGCGACGATCGTCGACGTCGACGGCGCGTGCACCACCAGACCGAAGTCGGCCGCCCCACAGCCATCGACGAGCGAGCGAGCGGTGCGCGCCAGGTCCGGGGTGCCGAAGAACCGCCGGCGCAGCGACTCGGGCGAAACTCCCTCGAGGAAGTCCCGTAGTGGGACCTCGTCGTGCGGCGCGACCGGTCGCAGCGCAAGCGCCGACCCGTCGCGCAGCGTCACCAGGCTCGAAGGCCCGGCAAGGTTCAGATTTCGAACGACCGCGCTCATCGAGGCGGCAGATCGGCCGATCTGCCGCCATGAGCGAGCAAACCCAACGGATACGGACGAATGACCCCTTCCGTTTCCGCCGGTCTGAGCGGTCAGGGCCTGCTAGGACTCTTCCTGCTTCTGTTCTTCTTGGACCTTGCCCTCGAGCTGCTTCATCACGTCGGGGTCGCGAAGCGTCGTGACGTCGCCGAGCGCACGGCCTTCGGCGATGTCCCGGAGCAGCCGGCGCATGATCTTGCCCGAGCGCGTCTTGGGCAGGTCGTCGGCCCAGATGATCCGCTTGGGCCGCGCCAGCTTGCCGATCCGCTTGGCCACGGTGTCGTTGATCTCCGAGACCAATGCGTCCGACCCTTCGGTGTCGTCGCCCTCGAGCGTCACGAACGCGCAGATCGACTGGCCGGAGTCCTCGTCGGCCTGACCGATTACCGCCGCCTCGGCCACCTTCGGATGGGCGACGATCGCGGACTCGACTTCGGCGGTGGACATCCGGTGCCCGGACACGTTCACGACGTCGTCGATGCGCCCGATGATCCAGAAGTAGCCGTCCTTGTCCTTGCGCGCGGCATCACCGACCAGGTAGGTCTCCTTCCCGAACTTCTCGAAGTACGTCTCGACGAACCGGTCGTCCTCCTTGTACAGCGTTCGCAGCATCGACGGCCACGGGCGCGTGAGGATGAGCAGTCCCTGGCCGTCGTCCACGGGCTTGCCGTCGCGCTCATCGACGACCTCGGCCGCGATGCCGGGGAACGGCCGGGTGGCTGAGCCGGGCTTGGCGGCGACGATCGCCGGGAGCGGCGTGATCATGATCGCGCCGGTCTCGGTCTGCCACCACGTGTCGACGATCGGGCAGCGCTCGCCGCCGATGACGGTGTAGTACCACAGCCAGGCCTTCGGGTTGATCGGCTCACCGACCGTTCCAAGCAGCTTCAGCTTGGACAGGTCGTGCTTCTCGACGTGCTCGACGCCCCACTTCATGCAGGCGCGAATCGCCGTGGGCGCGGTGTAGAACTTCGTCACGCCGTAGCGCTCGCACAGCTCCCACCAGATGCCCTTGTGCGGGTAGTCCGGCGCGCCCTCGTACATCACGCTGGTTGCGCCGTTGGCCAGCGGCCCGTACACGATGTACGAGTGGCCGGTGACCCAGCCCACGTCCGCCGAGCACCAGTAGACGTCCTCGTCCTGGTGCAGGTCGAACACGAGGCGGTGCGTCGACGCGACGCCGGTCAAGTAGCCGCCGGTCGTGTGGAGCACGCCCTTGGGCTTGGCGGTCGACCCGCTGGTGTACAGCACGTACAGCGGATGCTCGGCGTCGAGCTCCTCGGCCGGACACTCGTCGTCGGCGTTCTCGAGGATCTCGTGGTACCAGACGTCGCGGCCATCCTTCATCTCGCAGTCGGCGTCGGTTCGCTTGACCACGACGATGTGCTGGAGCGACTCGAGGTCGCCCATCTCCTCGTCGACCGTCTGCTTGATGTTCGCTGTCTTGCCCTTGCGCCGGGCGCCGTCGACGGTGATCAGCGCCTTGGCCTCGGAGAACTCCATCCGCTCGCGGACCGAGCCGGCCGAGAACCCGCCGAACACGACGTTGTGCGGCGCGCCGATGCGGGCGCACGCCAGCATCGCCACCACGACCTCGGGAATCATCGGCAGGAAGATCCCGACGATGTCGCCCTTCTCGATGCCGAGGTCCTTCAGCGCGTTGGCGAACTTCTGCACGTCGCGGTGCAGGTCGGCGTAGGTGATGTCCTCCTCCTCACCCTCCTCGCCGCGCCAGTGGAACGCGACCCGCTCGCCGTTGCCCGCCTCGACGTGACGGTCGACGCAGTTGTAGGACGCGTTGATCTTGCCGTCCGCGAACCACTTGAAGAACGGCGGGTCGGACTCGTCGACGTCCTGGCTGGGCTCCTTGAACCAATGGAGCTCCTTCGCCTGCTTCATCCACCAGCCCTTCCAGTCCTTCTCTGCCTCCTCGTAGACCGACGGATCGTCCAGCAGCGCCTGCTTGACGAACTCCTCGGGGGGGTCGAACTTCTCGATGTCGAGCATCTCCTCGAGCTTGGACTCGAGGGTCTGATCGGCCTTATGGGTCGTTGCCGTGTCTGCCACAGGGGCTCTCTCCTTCCGAGTGCTCTCTTAGGTCTACTACCCCAGGGACGCGGGCGACTACCGCCGGGCTGCGCGCACGCCCCCGTCCGGGGGGTTCGGGGGGAGCATCGGGACCACGCCCGGGCCGACGGCCGGGCGCGGTCTCGGCTGTGGCAGGCCTGCGGCTACTCCGCGTGCCCGTACGCGGCGATCTCGGCCTTCTCCGCCTCGGACAGCTCGCGCGGGACTTCGCCCCTGGCCGACTTCTCGGCCTGCACGTGGTGGCGGATCTCCTCGACGATCTCGGGATTGGCGAGCGTCATCACGTCGCCGACGTCGGTGAAGTTCGAGACCGCCGCGATTACGCGGCGCATGATCTTCCCCGAGCGGGTCTTCGGCATGTCCTTGACGATCCACACGTTCTTGGGCCGGGCGATCGCCCCGATCTCCCTGACGATCGCGTCGGACACCTTCTTGTCGATCCCGGCATCCGCCGGTACCCCGGGCTTCAGCGAGATGTACATCTCGACGATCTTCCCCCGCACCTCGTCGACGACGGGCACGGCGGCCGCCTCGGCCACCTCGTCGACGGTGATCGCCGCCGACTCGAGCTCCTTGGTCCCGAGCCGGTGCCCGGCGACGTTGATCACGTCGTCGATCCGCCCGAGGATCCGGAAGTAGCCGTCCGCGGCCTCGACGGCGCCGTCGCCGCACATGAACGGCCAGTCGCGCCAGTCCTTGCTGTCGCGGTTCGAGAACTTGGCGTAGTAGGTGTCGATGAACCGCTGGTCCTGCCCCCACACGGTGAGCATCCGGCCGGGCCACGGATTGCGCACGCAGATGTAGCCCGCCTTGCCGGAGCCCCCCGCGATCTCCTGGCCGTTCTCGTCGAACACCACGAGCTGGATCCCGAGCGCCGCGGGGCCACAGCTGCCGGGCTTCATCGGCTGCAGACCCGGAAGCGTGCTGCCGAGGAAACCGCCGGTCTCGGTCATCCACCAGGTGTCGGTGATCGCCGCCTCGCCCTTGCCGACGAAGCTGTGGTACCAGCGCCACACGTCGGGCTCGATCGGCTCACCCACGGTGGTCATCGTCTTGAAGTGGTAGCTGTACTTCTCCGGCTCGCCGGGCCCAACCTTGCGCAGCATCCGGATCGTCGTCGGCGCGGTGTGGAAGATGTTCACCCCGAGCTTCTCCGCGATCCGCCACGGACGTCCGGGATCAGGATATGTCGGCACTCCCTCGTACATCACGCTCGTCGTGCCGAGCGACAGCGGCCCATAGACGATGTAGGAGTGGCCGGTGATCCACCCGATGTCCGCGAAGCACCAGTAGGTGTCGTCGGGATGGATGTCCTGGTAGTACTTCGACGTGCCGGTCACGTAGCTGAGGTAGCCGCCGATCGAGTGCTGGGCGCCCTTCGGACGGCCGGTGGTGCCGCTCGTGTACATGAGGAACAGCGTGTCGTTGGCGTCGAGCGACTCGGGCTCTACCTCCTGCCCGCGGTAGTCCTCGAGCAGGTCGTTGACGAAGTAGTCGCGGCCGTCGACCATCGGGCTGTCAGAGTGGTACTCGCCGGGGATCCGCCGCCAGACCAGGACCTTCTCGACCTCGGTCCCCTCCTTGCGCGCCTCCTCGATCGCCTGATCGGCCTTCTCCTTGTGGTCGATCAGGTCGCCGTTGCGGTAGTAGGCGTCCATCGTCACGAGGACGGTGCTCTTGGCGTCGGCCATGCGCTGGCCGCAGGCGGCGCCGCTGAAACCGCCGAACACCTCGGAGTGGATCACGCCGAGCCGCGCGCAGGCGAGCATCGCCACCGGCAGGTCGGGGACCATCGGCATGTGGAACGTGACCCGGTCGCCGGCCTTCACGCCGGCGAAGTCACGCAGCAGCGCCGCGAACTCGTTGACGCGGCGGTGCAGCTCCGCGTAGGTGATCTCGACCGGCTCGACGTCCTCGGGCTCGGGCACCCAGATCAACGCGTTCTTGTCGCCGCGGGTCTCGAGGTGCCGGTCGACGCAGTTGACGGACGCGTTCAGCCGCCCTCCGACGAACCACTTGAAGAACGGAGGGTTGCTCGTGTCGAGCAGCGTGTCCCACTTCCGGTCCCAGGTGAGCATGTCGGCGTACTCGATGAAGCAATCCGGGAAGCGATCCTCGCTGAAGCGCTCGAGGATCGCCGGATCGTTCGCGTTGGCCTGAGCAGCGAACGCGGCGGGGGGCTCGAAGTACTCCTCCTCCCGCCAGTGAACTGCGATCTGCGCCTCCGAGACCGCATCTTCGGCGGTCTCGTCCTCAGTGGGCGCTGGCTTGGTCGTGTCAGCCATCTATGTGTCTCCTTCCAACCCGGCGGCAACCGGCTTCCTGACAGCCCAGAGCGCCGGCGTTGCCGCCGGCGCTCCATGGTTCTTCTGTCGCTAGTTCTATTCGAGAACGGCGTGTTGGTGGGCTTTTCTCGCCGCTAGCGGTTCAGCGGCACGACTGGCGCTATCACCCGACCGTAGGTCGAGTTGATCACACCGGCGAACGACGCGTACCAGGCCGCGATCGCAGTGATGATCCCGACCCAGCCGCCCAGCTTGATCGTGCCGTTAGTGGCGTGGGCGGTACCGGCGAGCGCCGAGTTGCCGATCCCGAGGATGAGGAACGTGATCGCCAACAGCAGGAATACCAGCGCGACCGCCCCGGTGGTCCGCAGCGACGCGATGAACATGTAGGCCGTGAAGAGCCCCCACATCCACAGGTACAGCCCGAGCCCGCTGAACACCTCGGTCGGCGCGTTCTGGCCAACCGATTGGACGATGAAGAAGAACGAGATCCAGAACGCGCCGTACGAGCAGAACGCCACGGCTCCGAACGTGTTCCCGGTCCGGAACTCCCAGAGTCCCGCGACGAACTGAGCGATGCCGCCATAGGCGAGCGCCAGCGCGGCCACCATCGGGAGCAAACCGCCGCCTGGCAACCTATGCGTGCCGACCAGCCCGGCGTTGATCAGGCTGAGCATGAACGTCGTTCCGGCGAACGCGGCCAAGCCCAACGGCCCCGGATCAGCCGGCGTCCACCCCGCCAACCGACCACCGGTCGGATCGGCCGGCGCGACGTCCGCTTCACGCGCGCCAATGTTTGCGGCTTCCATCTAGTCCTCCTGTGAGGGATTGATAGTCGGCGCGAACCTTGCCCACGCGCGCGCCGCTTCTCAAGAGCCGATCGGTGAGCGGTGGTCCTACGGCCGCGAGCGGTCGCCAGGGCACGATGAACGGTGACCGCCGGACGGCGTTTGGCCGCCCGGCGATCACCGACTCGAGCCCGCACAGCTCCGGATCCGGCTCCCGACGCCCCAGGCGAGGTGCCCCAGGACCGGACCAGCGCTGAGTTTGTTTTCGCTCTCCAGATACTGGTGAAGCGAACCTGTCCCGGCCCCCGGCGTGGACAGGAGCCGGGACAGCTAGACCCATGATCGGGCGGGACGCCCACCACTGCTACCGGCCTAGCCGGGTTGCGGACGTATGTCTGATCCGGCTCCCAGCCGGACGGCCCCGCCCGGCTCCCGGCCGGACGGCCCCGCTATTTCCGGCGCTTGCGTTTGCGCTTAGAGGTCGTCGAACGCGTGCTGACGGGCGCGGGCGGCCCGACGGGCTCAGGCGCGGGCTGCGGAGCCGGCCTGCCGCGCCCCCTGCCGAGCAGCGGCTCTCGCGCCGGGCGCTGGCGCTGCGCGGTCGGCCAGCGTTCTGCCTGGCCGCTGGCCCAGGCCGGTGGCACGCCGCTCGGCCAGCGGCCGCTGAACAGGTACGCGAGCGCGAGCAGCCAGTACGCCTCGACGATCGGAATCGGGACCAGCGGGATGATCGTGAACACGCCGGCGACGATTCCGACGTAGCCGAGGAAGCGGGTGAGCAAGCCGACCCGCATCGCGCTCAGCGACACCATCACGAGTCCGACCGCGATCAGGAGGGCGCTCAGGTCGATCAGGATCTGCGGCACCACGATCGCGGTCTTCGACAGCAGCGCGTTGGCCTCCGGATACGTCTGGCTGCCGTGGCTCACGAAGTCGTTGGCCTGGACGCCGTAAGCGATCACGAACGCGACCACGCTGACCGCCGACAGGACGGCGCCCCCTACCGCGAGCGGCCCGATGAAGCTCGGCTTGATTGTCGGGTCGCGGAAGCGGCTGCACCCCCACAGGTACCACAGCGTCCACGCCAGCGAGAGCAGGCCGAGCGCGCTGATGATCGAGGCGATCAGGTCCCGCGTAAACCGCTGATGCTCGATGACGAGCTTCAGCGTGTCCTCGGTGACCTTCGGCTGAGGTCCACCGATCTGGATGAGCACGGCCACCATCACCAGAACACCGGCGAGCGCGGCCAGCACGGTCTGCCGCGTGCGTACGCGGCGCTCGTATGCGACTCGCTCCTCGGGCGTCATGCCGCCAGTCTAAGAGGTGTGCGCCAACGTCGAGTCCTCCCGACTGCCCGCGCCGGGTACCATTGACCTTATGGAAGGAAGTGGATTCGGAGGCCTGTTCGGCGATCCCGACGAGTTGCAGCGCCGGCTGGGCGAGTTCGCCGAGCAGATGCAGGGCGCTCAGCGGCTCGCGTGGGCCGACAACGCGATCAAGCTGGCGGTCGACCTAACGGTCGCGGCGATGAACCGCATCAACATCCAGGGGACGACGGAGCAGCAGGCGGAACAGCTGCGGACGGTGATGGCGCACATCTTCCCCGAGGCCGTGACGCTCGTGCGCGAGGCGCGCGAGGGCCTTCAGTAGATCGCAGCGCTACGAGCCGGCCAGCGCGCCCAGCACGAGGTCGTCGTGCTCGGCGGGCTTGACGTTCCGGAAGACGTCCTTGATCGTCCCGTCCGGCGACGATGAGGAACGTCGTGCGCTCGTTGCCCATGTACGTGCGGCCGTACCGGTTCTTCTCGACCCACACCCCGTAGGCCTCCGCGACGGCGTGGTCTTCGTCGGATAACAGCGGGAAGCCCAGGCTGAACTTCTCGGCGAACTTGGCGATCGGGTTGACCGGGTCGGGCGACACCCCGAGCACGACCGCGCCGGCGTGCTCGTAGTTCGACTGATGGTCCCGGACGCCGCACGCCTGAGTCGTGCACCCGGGCGTATCCGCCTTGGGGTAGAAATACAGAACGACGCTCTGACCGCGGAGGTCCGACAGCGATACGGCATTGCCGTGCTGGTCGGACAGCGTGAAGTCGGGGGCCTGATCGCCGGGCTCGAGTGCCATGGGCCGGGCCATCCTACTTCAGCAACCGCGACAGCCGCCGGTCCTTGAGCAGCTTGCCCTCGGTCTGGCACGTCGGGCAGTAGCACATCACGTAGTCCTCGTAGAACACGGCCTCGAGCTGATCACCGCAGCGCGGGCAGGGCTCGCCGTTGCGGCGGTGGACGGTCAGCGGCATCGGCAGCTTGTCGGGGACCGGGAGCGACGAGCACGGCCTCGTAGTGCGCGATCGCGTCGCCGAGCACGCGCACGGTGGTCTCGCGCAGACGGTCGGCCTCGTCCTCGTCGAGATCGGACCCGCGCTTGAACGGCGAGATCATCGCCGCGTGGAGGATCTCGTCGACCCATGAGCGGCCGATGCCGGCGATCACGTGCTGATCGCGGAGCAGCGCGTACAGCGGCCGGGGCTGGTCGAGGAGCTCGGCGAACGGCGGCGGATCCGGCCATGCCTCGGGCCCGAGCGCCGCGATCGTCTCCTCGTCGTCGACCTCCGCGGCGCGCAGCACCTTGACCCAGGCGCGCTGGCGGGTGCCGAACTCGCGGAGGCGGAGCTCGCGGCCGTCTGCCAGGCGCACGAGGAACCGCGACGTCCGGTCGCGCAGCGAGGCGCGCGTGTCGAACAGCTGCAGACGGCCGGCGGACATCAGGTGGATCTCGATCGCCAGGTCGCCGTCGAGCTCGATCACGAACAGCTTGCCGCGGCGCCCGACGCGCTCGAACCGGCGCCCCTCGAGCGCCGCGAGCGGTGGGTCGAACGTCTTCAGCGCATTGATCCCGGGCGCGAGCGCGGACTCGATCTCGGCGCCGGCCACGGCGGCGCCGATCAGACGTGCGGTGATCTCGACCTCGGGTAGCTCGGGCATGGCGCGTGATGGAGAATTGACGGCGGCGCCTGACGGCGGCGCCTCAGGCGAGAGTAGCCGCCGGCCGCGCCCCCGCCGGTACCCTGGCTGACTCCATGCCAGTGACGCTCGCCCCCGACGACATCGTGCGCACGCACGCCGACGCCGCCGGCAACGCGCGCGAGCCGCTGCTCGTGCTCGAGCCGCTGATCGAGTTCCTCGGCGCGCGCGGCCTCGATGCGCCGGCCGACCTGGCAGCGACCCCGATCGGCGACGGCCACTCGAACGTGACGTTCGCGATGTCGACCGGCGTCGTGCTCCGGCGTCCGCCGCGCGGGCCGCTGCCGCCGAGCGCCCACGACGTGCTGCGCGAGGCGCGGCTGCTGCGCGCCCTCGAGGCCACCCGCGTGCGCGCGCCCAAGGTGCTCGCCGTATGCGAGGACGCCGGCGTGATCGGCGTGCCGTTCTACGTGATGGAGCGAATCGACGGCGAGGTCATCACCGATTCGGTCCCCGCCGAGCTCGACACACCCGAGCAGCACAGCCGGATCGCGGACGAGCTGATCGACGCGCTGGTCGAGCTGCACGACACCGACTGGGCCGGCGCCGGCCT
Organism: uncultured Solirubrobacterales bacterium; assembly: GCA_963699325.1. GTDB lineage: Bacteria > Actinomycetota > Thermoleophilia > Solirubrobacterales > Solirubrobacteraceae > Palsa-465. The sequence goes on from CAVOTN010000002.1 coordinate 85,593, forward strand.
GGAAGGCTTCGGCAAGCCGACCGGCTACCTCGAGCGACAGCTGCGACGCTTCACCGGGCTGTGGGAGCACAACCGCACGCGCGAGCTGCCGCAGGTCGAGGAGGTGGGCGCGTGGCTTCGGTCGAGCGTCCCCGACTCGCCACCGGCGACGATCGTGCACGGCGACTACCGGCTCGGGAACACGATGTTCGCCGCCGGCGCCCCGGCGCGGCTGATCGCGATCTTCGACTGGGAGATGGCGACGATCGGCGACCCGCTCGCCGACGTCGGCTACATGCTGATGCAGTGGACGGAGCCCGGCGATGTCCTGGGCAAGTTCAACCTGAACAACGTGACGCTCCGACCCGGCTTTCCCACCCGGGCGGAGCTGACCGCGCGCTACGAGGCGCGGTCGGGACGGTCGGTCCAGGCTCTCGACTGGTACATGACGCTTGCGCTGTGGAAGGCGGTGGTGTTCATGGAGGGCAACTACAAGCGGGCGCTGGCGGGCTCCACCGATGATCCGTACCTGCAGTCGTTCGGTGAGGGCGTAATCGAGATCGCCGACCGTGCGTTGGCCGTGTCGCAGCGCGGCGTCTGACGACGGGCGCTGCTCCGGCCCCGCAGTACAGAACATGCCCACGGGCCCGGACGCATCCGCGCCCGGGCCCGGGAGACATGGTCAGTGTCAAACGGTCAGTTGATCGAGTTGAGTGCCGCCTCGTCCGCGTTGACCACTGACTGTGGCAGCGGCGAGAAGTCGAGCGAAGGCCCGAAAGTCTGGCCTTGCGTGATCGCGTAACCGATGAACGACTTGATGAGCGCTCCCTGCGACGCGTTCGTCGGGACGAACGCGTAGGTGAACGTCGAGATCGGATACGCCTTCTTGCGGCGCTTGCCCGGGTTGACGATCGTGACCTCGTTGGTGTTCGGGACGCTGATCCCGGACGCCGCGGCCGCGATTGCGCTCAGGTTCGGAACCACGTAATTGCCGGCGCCGTTCTTGATTGCCACGGCCGGGAGCTTGTTGGCGATCAGATACGTGGCCGCGATGTAGGCGATTCCGCCGTTCGTGCCGAGGAGCGCCTGCGCCATGCCCTCGTTGCCCTTCTCGCCGACACCGACCGGGAAGGAAACCGAGGTCGAGGCGCCGACCTTGTTCAGGAACGTGGAGCTGACATCTGACAGGTACCGGGTGAACGCGTACGTGTCGCCGGATCCGTCGCTGCGGACGAACACTGTGATCTTCTTCTTGGGGATCTTCACGCCCTTGTTCAACGCCTTGATCTGCGGGCTGTTCCAGTTGGTGATCTGTCCGAGATAGATCTTTGCGAGCACGGACCCGGTCAGACGCAGGACCGCGCCGCGTGGCTTCAGGCCGCCCAGGTGATAGCTCACCCCAGTCGCAGTCAGCGCCCAGGGGATCTGGACGATGTTGGCCGGGACGCCGGTATAGACAGACAGAGGAGCGTCGGACGCGCCGAAGTCCACCAGGCCGGCGGCGATGTCCTTCTCTCCGGTTCCCGAGCCCACGGGGGAGTAGTTGACCAGGCTGCTGTTCGCCGTGTCCCACACCGCGGCCCATTCGGCCTCGATCGGGGCAACGAGCGTCGATCCGGCGCCGTTGAGCGTGGGCGTGGCGGCGGACGCGGCAACGGCGCTCAGGCCGTAGAAGCAGCCCGCGAGCAACCCCGCGCACGTCAGGCTAACCAATTTCTTGGAGCGCAATGCAGAACTTCCTTTCCTTTGAGGGACTCCCGTCAGCGCTCGGCGTGGCCCGGCCGCCCCTTGCGAGCGGGCACAGCATCGCGATGCAGGTTTGGGCAGCTGTGACTAACTCGTGATCGTGTTGTGGAAAATCTGTGAACGCGCGTCACTCGCCGGACCCTCGGAGCGCGTTTTCCTTACGCTTCCGCGCCGTGTCATCGAGGGCAAGGTTCACAGCGGGGCGGAGTAGCCGCGGGCGCACGGCGAAGCCGATCACGCGGCGCGAGCCAGGTTGGTGACCGCGTCATGTTCGTCCTGTGCGCGCTGGCCGGCCTGCTCGTCGTGGTGACCCTCGTCGACGTCATCTACCAGCTGGCGAACAACGCGAGTCCGGCGATCTCCCGATCCGGTCTCGGGTTCCTCGCGCATACGCGGTGGGCTCCGAATTTCAGCGTCGAATACGCGGGCGCCCTGATCTACGGGACGTTGGTCACCTCGATGGGTGCGCTTGTACTGGCAACGCCCCTCGGGGTGGGGATCGGCCTGTACCTGAGCATGATGGCGCCGACGCGGGTGCGCAACGTGGTTGGCCCGCTGGTCGAGATGCTCGCGGCCGTCCCCAGCATCATCTACGGCTTCTGGGGCCTGGTGGTGCTCGTACCGTTCGTCTACCACCTCGAGCCCGCCTTGCACAGCGTGCTCGGGTTCATTCCCCTGTTCGGCAGCCCCTCGACGACGGGAATCAGCGCATTCACCGCCGTGCTCGTGCTGACCGTGATGATCCTGCCGATCATCTCGGCGCTGAGCCGCGACCTGTTCCTGACCGTCCCCAGTGAACTGAAGGATGGCGCCGAGGCGCTCGGCGCCACCCGATGGGAGGTGATCCGGGGCATCGTCCTGCCGAGCACGGCAGCCGGCGTCGGCGCGACCATCGTGCTGGCACTCGGGCGCGCGCTCGGCGAGGCAATCGCGGTGTCGTTCGTGATCGGCGACGCGAGCCAAATCCACGCTTCTTGGTTCGAGCCCGCCTCCACGATCGCCGAGCGGATCGCCACCCAGTTCCCGTCCCCGGTGAACCCCCAGCAGACGGCGGCGATGTTCTACGCCGGTCTCGTCCTCGTGGTGATCTCGCTGCTGACGAGCCTCGCTGCTCGCACGATCGCCGGCCGGTTCGACGTCAGCGCGGGGATGCTGGCCCACCCGTGATGAGCGCGGCGACTCCGATCACACTCGGCGAGTCAGGGCTGTTCGACCCGACCGCGCCGCTGACGCCGTCGGGCAACCTCCGGCGCCGCGTCGCCGTCAACCGGGTCGTCCGAGTCGTCGCGACCGCCGCGGCTGTGATCGCGGTGGCGATGCTGGTGATCGTCGTGTACTCGGTGGCGTACCACGGCGCGTCGTCGCTCAGCTTCGGGTTTGTCTTCCACAATTCACAAGGGTTGGCCGAGGGAGGGATCGCCAACGCGCTGCTCGGGACGCTCGAGATCGTCGCGGCCGGGGCGGTGATCGCACTGCCGGTGGGGATCCTCACCGGGCTCTACCTGACCGAGTTCGCCAGCGCCCGGTCGCGGACGGCGCGGGTCCTCAAGCTCGCGCTGGACATGATGCAGGGGCTCCCGACGATCGTGGTCGGGCTCTTCGTCTACGGGTTGATCGTGATCCCGCAACACCGCGAGTCTGGCTTCGCCGGCGCGATTGCACTGTCGATCGTGATGCTCCCGTTGATCGCGCGGGCGAGCCAGGAGGTGCTGTTGCTCGTTCCCAGCAGCCTGCGCGAGGCCGCGGACGCGCTGGGCGTGAACCGCTGGCGCACCGTGCTCTCGGTAATCCTGCCGGCGGCAATGGGAGGCATCGTGACCGGCGCGATCCTGGCTATCGCCAGAGCCGCAGGGGAGACCGCGCCGCTCTTGATCTGCGACTCGATCTTCAACCCGAACGCCACGTCATTCAACCTCTTCCGCGGCGTCCCCAGCGTCCCAATGTTCATCTACACGTCGTTTGACCTGCCGCTGGCGCAGGCTGTGGACCGGGTCTGGGGCGCCGCGCTCGTGCTGATGATCTTCATCCTGCTGGCCAACATCGGCGCGCGCCTGCTGCTCGCGCGGAGCCGTGCGAAGATGGGCCAATGACCGACCAGGACAGCCGGACCGCGAGCCAGATCATCCGCGGCGAGGAGCCGGCTGGCCGCGTTCGGCTCCGGACAGAGCCGGTGCTCCCGGTCATCCGTCCCGAGGTCAACGGTGCCGCGGCCGAGACCCGCCCCGTGGTGTTCGACATTCGCGACATGGGGGTGTATTACGGGAGCAAGCGTGCCCTGGTCGGCACGTCGCTGAAGATCTACCGCAACCTGGTGACCGCGGTCATCGGTCCTTCCGGGTGCGGGAAGTCGACCTTCATCCGCAGCCTCAACCGGATGAACGACTCGATCCGAGGGTTCCGACTCGAGGGACAGGTCCTGTATCACGGCCACGACGTGTACGGTGGCCGCGCCAACCGGGTCGAGGTCCGCCGCCGGATCGGGATGGTGTTCCAAAAGCCCAATCCGTTTCCGAAGTCGATCTACGACAACGTCGCATGGGCAGCGCGGAACCTCGGCATGAAGCAGCAACTGGACGATCGGGTCGAGGAGGCGCTCCGCCAGGCCGCGCTGTGGGAGGAGGTCAAAGACCGCCTGCGCGACAGCGCGCTCGGCCTGTCCGGCGGTCAGCAGCAGCGACTGTGCATCGCCCGGGCGATCGCGATCGAGCCGGACGTGCTGCTGCTCGACGAGCCGGCGTCAGCGCTCGATCCGGTGTCGACGGCGGCGATCGAGGGTCTGATGCACAACCTCAAGCACCGGTTCACGATCGTGATCGTCACTCACAACATGCAGCAGGCCGCCCGCGTGGCGGACCGTACCGCGTTCTTCAGCCTCGACTCGACCGGTGCGGATCGGACTGGCACGTTGATCGAGTACGGCGACACCGAGACGATCTTCCGGGGCGCGTCGGACCCGCGCACGCGGGACTACGTCGCCGGCCGGTTCGGCTGACCCGCCCCCGGGAAGTGCAGTGAGATGGTCGGCGGCACCTGACGGCGCCTCAGGAGAAGATCGAGTCGCTGGGGACCTGCTGGAGGATCGGCTGCCCGCACTGCCAGCAGAACGATGCTCCGGTGCTGTGCGGCGCTCCGCACGACGTGCACGCCCCGGCCGTGGCGCTGTGCTCGAGGTGCAGGATCCGATCGACCTCGCCGAGCTCTGAGTCGGCGTCCTGGAGCAGGGCAGCGCGCTTGATCAGCACGTCGACCCGGATCCGATCGCGGATCGCCATCTCGTAGACCAGACCGCCCAGGTCCCACTGGAGCTCGGCCACTCGCGCCTTGAGGATGTCCCGCCGTCGCTCGAGGTCGATCACCTGGCTCTCGGTCGGTCCGGCGGCGGGCGCGTCGCTCGCGCCGGCGGCGCCTGTCGCCGCGGGCTCGGCGGGCGCGGCGGTGCCGGCGTTTGGTCGACGCTCCTTGCTCTTCGCCGCTCCACGCAGCCGCATGCTCAGGCTCCCTTCACTGTCCGAAGAAGTTTCCGGTGAACGATCCGTTCTGGCACCCAGCCTCGCCGTTGGTGCACTTCGACCCGGTCGTGACCGTGGGCGGCGCCAGGTTGTTCGAGTTGCCGAGCACCTTGCCGGCGGCCTGGACAGCCTTCTTCTGGACCGTCTTGGACGCGAGGGCGGCTTTCTCCTTGGCCTGGACCTTCTTGCTGGTGTGCGGTGTCGCGCGCGTCGGGGTCGACGTCGTGCCGCGCCGTGGTCGCGGCGGCGGCGCTGCCGCCACCGCCCTGGACGGTGATCACCTCAGGCGCAGCGGCGGCGGATTTCGGTGCCGGGCTCTTCCCGGAATGCCCGATCAGGAAGCCGAGCCCGATCGCCAGCAGCAGTACCCCGACCCCTGACACCAGCGTGGCGCCGGATGACATTCGCGGCGGGCGCGGGGCGCGGCTCGAGCGGACCCGGGACGAGCGAACCTCGGTGACCGGCTGAGCCTTCGGAAGGGTCGACTGGCCACGGCGTTCGCCGCACTGAACGCAGTAGCGCTGATCGTGCGCGAGCGGTGCTCCGCAATTGCTGCACCGGTCGCCCGACGCCGCGACGGGGACCGCGGTCAGCTCCCGCGTCGGCTCGTCCGGCGTCACCTCGTCCCCGCGGTTCTCCGAATTGGTCGCCAGCGCCGTGTCTCCGTTTTCACTGTGTTTCTGGTTCTGGGCACACCCCAGCAATCCCCGCGCTCTAGTATCCGGCGGTACGGAGGGACGATTGTGAACATGGCGTGACCGAGACGGGTGAAAGCGGTGTCTGCACCCGGGCCGGCGCCGGACTCAAGATGTTCACAACTTCGAGCCTGAGGGCAGCGACACTGATCGGCCGCTGATGATCACCGAGACCGCCGCTCCGCCCGCGTCGTCCGCCGTCGACCGATGCGCGGACTGCCAGGCGCGGCTCGCCCACGACCAGCGCTACTGCACGGAGTGCGGGACTCGACGAGGACCCTTGCCGGCGCAGATCGCAGAGCTGATCGGGGCCTTCTTTGATCAGGACCCCGCCCGCCCCACCTCTGCGCTGGCCCCCGGGACTCCGCTGGCTGACTCCATTCTCGACCCGCCCCCCGCCCCCCGCGGCCCGCAGATCGCGATGCCGGGGCCGCGGGCCGCCGCGGCGGCGGTAATCGGAATGCTCGGGTTCGGGGTGATCGTCGGCTCGCTGGTTGGTGGGACCAGCGTCGCGACCCTGGCCAGCGCGCCGCTGATCGTGGTGGGCCTCGGGCATACGACTCCGGCCGCCACGACGGTGCATTCCGCTGCCGTCTCGCAGGCGTCAGGTGGCGCAGAAGGCGGCTCCGGCGGCGGCGCGGCCGCGGCCTCCCAGGCCGGCACCGCGCAAGCCTCTGCCTCTCCCAGCACGTCGCCGACCTCGGCGACCGGCAGCGGCACAGGCACCGACGCATCGTCCGCAACCGGGTTTGGCGGCCTTCCGCCGGTCAAGCACGTGTTCCTGATCGTCCTGTCGGACCGCCGCTTCACCAAGTCGTTCGGCGCCGGTGCGCAAGCCGGCTACCTCGGCGGCGCGCTGCGCCGGCAAGGGGAGCTGATCTACAACTACTACGCGGTGGCGGGGGCGCCGCTGGCCAACGAGATCGCACTGGTCAGCGGCCAGGGCCCGACCGCCCAGACCGCCTCTGACTGTCCGGTGTTCTCCCGCATCAAGCCGGCGCGCAAGGGTCCCCGCGGCCAGATCCTGGGCACGGGGTGCGTGTATCCCACTGCCACGCGGACGCTGGCCGACCAGCTCACCACCGCCGGCGAGCACTGGAAGGCTTACCTGCAGGGGGCCAGCAAGAGCTCGACGACCGCGTGCGAGGTCCCGAAGCTGGGCAGCAAGGAGCCGCAGACGGCCCGCACCAGCACCAGCTATCTCGCGTGGCGCGACCCGTTCGTGTACTTCCGCTCGTTGACCGGCGGTGGCGCCTGCCGGACCGACGAGGTTGGACTGGACCAGCTCGCGACCGATCTGAAGAGCGAGGACACCACGCCGTCGCTCGCCTACATCGTCCCCTCGCCGTGCGCCGACGGCAGCGAGGCGCCGTGCAAGCGGCACGCCTCTCCCGGGCTGGCCGGAGCCAACCGCTTCCTGAAGTCGGTCGTGCCCGAGATCAAGCACTCGCCCGCCTACAAGGACGGCGGCCTGATCGCAATCACGTTCGACCAGGCGCCCCAGACCGGTTCGGACGCCGACTCGAGCGCGTGCTGCGGACCGTCTTCCTACCCGAACCTGCGCGCGCTGACGACGCCGCCGGCGGTGCCGCCGGCAGCGATGGGGGCGGACACGACGACGACCACCGCGACGAGCACCACCACTTCTACGGCGAGCACGACGACGACCGCCGAGTCGACCACGACCGCGACGACAACACCAACGAGCACGACGACGACGCCAACGAGCACGACACCGGCGACTTCACTCGGCGCCGGCGAGACCACCCCCACCGGTGGCGGCGGCCAGGTCGGCCTGCTGTTGATCTCGCCTTACGTCAAGCCGAACAGCGCGGACGTGATCGACTACTTCAACCACTTCTCGCTGCTGGCCTCGATCGAGAAGCTGTTCGGACTGCACACGCTCGGCTACGCGGGCGCGACCGGACTGCCCGTGTTCGGCACCGGCGTGTTCAACAACTACTCGGGTTAGCTGAGGTCGATCGACTCGATCACCGGCGGGTCGACCGGACGGTCGCCGGCGCCGGTGGGCACGCCTTCGATCGCATCGACCGTGTCCATCCCGTCGGTCACGGCGCCGAACACGGTGTGCTTGCCGTCGAGCCACGGCGCGCTGTCGGCGGTGACGATGAAGAACTGCGAGCCGTTCGTATTCGGTCCGGCGTTCGCCATCGCGAGCGCGCCGCGCACGACCTTGTGGCTGTTGAACTCGTCCTTGAACGTGTAACCGGGCCCGCCCGTGCCCGTGCCTTCTGGGCAGCCCCCCTGGATCATGAAGCCGGAGATGATCCGGTGGAAGATGATCCCGTCGTAGAAGTTCTCGCCGGCGAGCTTGCGGAAGTTGGCGACGGTCTCGGGCGCGTCCTCGTCGAACAGTTCGAGCGAGATCGTGCCGAGCGTTGTGTTCATCTGAGCATTTGACATGGCCCGGAGGGTACTGGCGGTCAACTGTTGCTGGCGGTCTGGATCGCGCTGATCGTCGCGTCGACGGTGACCGTGGGCGCCGTCGCGCTCGGTGTGGCCTGGTCGGTGCAGCTGACTGTCGCCGCCTGAGCAGTGCTCGAGGACGGCCACCGGTAGCGCGAGAGGGATCGAGCCGGCCAGCTGGTGGGAGTCGCTGGCGAGATCCACCGCGAGGCCTTCGGTGATCGACTGATTGCCCGCCGGCACCGACAGCGTGCAGTCGACCTCCACGCCCTGCGTCCCCGCGGGACTCCCCGAGATCACCGCGTGCGGATATGCCAGCACCAGATACGAAGACCCGGCCGGCAGCGACTCGCTCACCACCGGCGTCGACCCGCTCCCGAGCGTCACCGACTGCGCGCTGCTGCCGTACTCGTTCGGCATCACCTGGGTGCAGGTCACATCTCCTGAGACCGCGATCGACTGCATCGCGCCGTCCGTGCACGGACCGGCGACACGCAACTGCACCTGGCTCGAGTTCACCTGCGCCGCGCCGACCGCGCCCGGGATGATCTTGCCGGCGCCGACCGAGAACGGCCTGAGCTTCGCGTTGCCGACCGAGAAGTTCTGGAGCTGGACGTTTCCGACGCTGTGCGGCGGGATCCGCAGCGCGGCCCAGCCGACCCCACCGAGCGCCACGAACAGGGCCAGGAACGAGACGACCAGCGCCGCCGAAGGACGCGGTACATGCATCGCATTACCTCCCAAATGTCCGAATCCCGGCCCGGGCGGCCAGGTGTTCAGCGGACGCTACCGCGCCCCCGGCCGGCCCCGCCCGCCCCGGCGGGACCGGCCCTTCCCTCAGGTGTCAGTGGTCGTCCCCGTAGGTGCGGGGGAGGCCACTAGTTGTTGCTGGCGGTCTGGAGCGCGCTGATCGTCGTGTCGACTGCGACGGTCGGGGCCGGCGTGGCCGGACTTGCCGACGTGTCGGTGCAGCTGACGGTCGCCGGCTGAACGCTCGTCGACGACGCCACCGGGAGCACAAGCGGGATCGTCCCGGCTGTCGAGTGCGTGCTCGAGCCGAGATCGACCGCGAGGCTCTTGGTCGTGGTCGTGGGGTTCGCCGGCGGCGGCGTGCCCGAGCCCGCCGGGACGGACAGGGTGCAATCGACGTCGACGTGCTGTCCCGAGAGCCCGCTGATCACGACGTGCGGATAGGCCATCACCAGGTACGACGACCCCGCGGCGAGCGATTGCGTGGCGACCTGAGTCGAGCTCGTCCCGAGCGTCACCGCCGCGGTGTTCGATCCGTATTCGTTCGGAAGCGTCGGCGTGCAGGTCGCCGTGCCCGACAGCCCGACCGACGCGATCGCTCCCGTCGAGCACGCGCCGGACACGCGCAGCTGCACCTGGCTCGAGTTCACCTGCTTGGCCCCGACCGCGCCATTGATGATCTTGCGCGCGCCGACCGCGTTGAACTTGAGCTTCCAGTTGCCGACGCTGCCGTTCTGGAGTTGCCTGGTGCCCACGCTGTTCGCGGGGAGCTGGGTGGCGGCGTAGCTGGCGCCCCCGAGCGCGACGAACAGGGCCACGAACGAGACCACCATCGGCGCCGAGGGGCGCCGTCGGACGAGCGATTTCACACGCAAGATCCGTTACCTCCAAGCGTTAGGGTTCCGGCCTAACAGCCGGCCTACAGATCGCAACACATCGGGGCGAGCCGAAGTCGCGGCCGCACCCGAGGCAGCTGACGGAGACCTGACACCGACCCGGCCCGGCGCGAACGAACCGACCGCGTCTAGGTGGCGGCAGGCTCGAGCCGCACGAGCTGGCCGAGCAGCTCGGTGCCGCTGACGCGATCGACCACGCGGTCGACGTCCTGCTCGGGCACCTCGAGCAACGTGAACCGCTCGAGCACACGAACGTTGCGCACGCGCTCGCCGTCCAGACCGGTCGCGGCCGTGATCGCGTGGATGATGTCGGAGGGCTCGAGCCCGGCGGCCCGCCCCAACGACACGATCAGCTTCCGTGCCCGCCCATCGCCGTCGGAGGAGTCGTGCGGCTTGGAGTGGCGGCGGGGCTTGGCCTTCACCGGGGTCGGCGCGACGTGCGCGTGCTCGACCCAGGGGGCGAGCGTGACGCCGGCGTTCTTCTCGAGCGCGAGGAGCTCGCGCCGCTGCTGAGGCTCGACGAACGTGATCGCCCGGCCGCTCCGGCCGACGCGACCGGTGCGGCCGATCCGATGGACGTACACGTCCGGCGAGGTCGGCACGTCGTAGTTGATGACGTGCGAGATGCCCGAGATGTCGAGCCCGCGCGCGGCCACGTCGGTCGCGACCAGCAGCGGCAGGCGGCCGTCCTTGAACGAGATCATCACGCCGTCGCGGGCCCCTTGGGTCATGTCGCCGTGGATCGCCTTGACGTTCATCCCGCGGTCGCGCAGCGTGCGGTAGAGCTGCTCGGTGCGCACCTTGGTCCGCACGAACACGAGCGCCTGGTCCGGTCGCTCGGCGGTGAGCACCTCGACGAGCTTGTCGGCCTTCTCCCGCGGACGGACTTCGAGAGCAAACTGCTCGACGGTGTCGACCGTCAGCGTCGCGGCCTTGACCTTGACCGTCACCGGGTCGTACAGGTACTGGTCGGCCAGCCGCCTGATCTCGGGCGGCATCGTCGCCGAGAACAGCGCGGTCTGGCGGCTCGACGGGGTCAGCGCCAGGATCCTCTCGACGTCCTCGAGGAAGCCGAGGTCGAGCATCTCGTCGGCCTCGTCGAGCACGATGAAGCGGCACGTGTGGAGCATCAGCGAGTGCCGCGAGATCAGGTCCTTGACCCGTCCGACCGTCCCGACGACCACGTGACCGCCGGCCCGTAGCTGCGCCTGCTGCGAGCGGATCGGCGCGCCACCGAACACGGCCACGACGTCGATCCCCTTCCGCCGTCCGTACGCCCGCAGCGCCTGCGTCACCTGGATGCACAGCTCGCGCGTCGGCGTCAGCACCAGGCCCTGGACCTCGTGCTCGCCCGGATTGACGTACTGGAGCATCGGGAGCCCGAACGCCGCCGTCTTGCCGGATCCGGTCTGGGCCTGACCGATCACGTCGAGGCCCTCGAGCAGGGGCGGAATCGCCTGCTCCTGGATCGGACTCGGCGACTCGTACCCGACGTCGTGGACGGCATCGAGGATCTCGGGGTCGAGTCCAAGGTCGGCAAAGGTGGGCATTACCTAATGAAGATAGACGGCCAGGCGATAGCTGGGAGCGTGGGCCGAAGCGACCTCTTGACAGGCGATCGTTCGGAGCCTAACGTTCGGGCCCGTATGGATTCCGGCAGCAACGGGAACGCAAGCGCCGGCAGCCGGCAGGAAGCCGCCGGCGACCCGATCAGCGCACACGTCTGGGCGCATCAGCGCGGTCGTGATGGTTGGATCGATCATGTCGATCCTCGACACGACGATCGTCAACGTCGCGCTGGCCACGCTCAGCCACGAGCTGCACTCGACGATCGACCAGATCCAGTGGGTCGTGACCGGGTACATGCTGGCGCTCGCGGCGGTGATCCCGGTCACCGGATGGGCCGCCCGGCGCTTCGGTGCCAAGCAGGTGTACCTGGTCTCGCTGGTGCTGTTCACGGCCGGGTCGGCGCTGTGCGGCCTGGCGACGTCGACGACCGAGCTGATCGTGTTCCGCGTGCTGCAGGGCGTCGGCGGCGGCATGATCCTGCCGATCGGCCAGCTGATGATGGCCGAGGCCGCGGGACCGAAGCGGATGGGACGAGTCATGAGCGTCGTCGCGGTGCCGGCGATGCTCGCGCCGATCCTCGGCCCGACGATCGGCGGTCTGATCATCCAGAACGCGAGCTGGCGCTGGATCTTCTACGTGAACGTTCCGATCGGCGCGATCGCCGTGTTCGCGGCGCTGCGGTACCTGCCGTGGATCAAGCGCGAGCAGGTCGAGAAGCTCGATACGCGCGGACTGCTCCTGATGGCCACGGGCCTCCCGCTGCTCACCTACGGGCTCGCGGAGATCGGCGCGACCGGCGGCTTCACTTCGCTCAAGGTCATCATCCCGTGCATCGTCGGACCCGCGCTGGTCGCGGCGTTCGTGCTCCACGCACTGCGGGTCCCCAAGCCGTTGCTCGACATGCGCCTGTACCGCAAGGCGACCTTCTCCTCGGCCTCGTTCGCGATGTTCTGCCTCGGCGCCGCGCTGTTCGGCGGGATGATCCTGCTGCCGCTGTACTGGCAGGAAGTGCGTCTGGAGAGCGTCGTCCACACCGGGCTCCTGACCGCGCCGCAGGGACTCGGCGCGGCAGTTGCGATGCCGATCGCCGGCAAGCTGACCGACCGCTGGGGCGGCGGCGGGCTGGCGCTGTTCGGCGTGATCCTGTGCACGGTCGCGACGATTCCGTTCGGCCTGATCGGCGCCCACACGTCGATCTTCGGGTTGTCGGTGGCGATGTTCGTCCGCGGGATCGGGATCGGCTTTGGCTTCCTGCCCGCGATGGCGGCAGCATTCGCCTCGCTCGAGCGCTCCGAGCTCTCAAGTGCGACCCCGCAGCTGAACGTGATCCAGCGCGTGGGCGGCTCGATCGGCACCGCCGTGCTCGCGGTCGTGCTCCAACGCGCCCTCGTCGGCGCTCACGGCCTCAGCGGAGCCGCCGCTGCCTACGGCACGGCGTTCTGGGTGTCGGCCGGGCTGACGGCGGCCGCGATCATCCCGTGCGTGATCCTGATGCGCGCCGAGCGTGCCGCGCGCGCGGCCAAGGGCGGCCAGTCCGGGAAGTCCGCCGAGGCGATGGCGGAGGCGATCGCGGCGTGACTGCGCCCGCCGGCGAGCGGCTATCGACTCTTGGCGACGTGGTAGGCGAGCGCGACCAGCGCGACGCCACCGAGGAGGTTGCGCGAGCGTTCAAGCGAGCGCTGGCCGCCCTGCGACGGATGCGCGGGCGCGAGGCCCACTGCCCGGGCGAGCTCACCGACGCGCAGTACAGCCTGCTGTTCTGCCTTCGCGACCAGAGTCAGCTGTCGCTCCGCGATCTCGCGGATGCCGCCGACCTGAGCCCGGCGAGCGTCACCGAGATGCTGGAAGGGCTCGCGGCGAGCCGGCCTCGTGGAGCGCCACCGTTCCGACCGCGACCGGCGCGTCGTGCTGACCTCGCTCACCGACGGCGGGCGCGGGCTGGTCGAAGAGCGCCGGGCGCGCTTCGAGCCGCGCCTCCGCGCTGCACTGGAGGGATTCAGCGAGGACGAACTCGTGGTAGCCGCCTCGGTGCTCGAGCGGCTGCGCGATCTGTTCGAGGACGTCGCCGATGAGCGGCGTGTCCTCCACGACCCGCAGCTCGCCGGCGATCGGGTCGACCGCGGGCTCGTCGAGCGAAACGTCTAGCGCCGGCGCGGGCTCGATCTCGATCATCTCGTCGACGAGGGCGATCAGCGCCGCGTGCTCGTCATCAGACCAGCCTCCCCGGTCTACCAGCGCGCCCACGACGTAGTAGCCGATCTCGTCGCGCGGGCCCTCGGGATCTGGCGGCGCCAGAAGCGTGCCGCCACGCTGCCGATAGCGGTCGATCGCCCAGTCGAGCGCCAAATCAGCGCGCCGACGCTGCACGCGATAGTCGCGGCGCGTGTCGACGGCGTCGGCGGCGAAGCGATAGAGGTCCTGCCGGCGGCGGTCGTCGATGTTGTCGTTGTAGGCGCGGAGGATCGCCCCGATCACCGGGCAGACGGACACCGGACGGTCGCCGAAGCGCCCGCCGGCGAGCATCGAGGCGAGCTCCATCACGCAGACGATCTTGCCGGGGCGGGGATGCCGGCCCGGTCCGAGACGGACGTTCTGATGCGAGATCGCCGGTGGGCACGCCGAGGAAGCCATTGCCCCCGGTTATCGGCCGCCCGCGTGAGTCTTTAGGCGAACCTCACGCGCCCGTCCAGGTGCGACTTGTCCTTACGCGGGTCCCGGACCCCGAAGTCGATGCCGTTCGGCGCCTCCGCTTCGCAGAATTCGACCTTCCCCGGCAGCAGGATCGGCCGCTTGAACGCGACCTCGACGGTGAACGCATCCGGCAGCCGCGCCTCGAGCGCCGCCAGGCAGCGCGCCTTGGTCCACATCCCGTGCGCGATCGCCGACGGAAAGCCGAACAGGCGCGCGCTCAGCGGATGGATGTGGATCGGGTTCAGGTCGCCCGACACCGAGCCGTACCGCCGCCCGAGGTCGCCCGGAAGCGTCCAGGTCGCGGTCGCCGGGAGATCCCCGGCCGACGGGAGGTCGGGTCCGGGGCTCGATCCGCCGCCTCCGCCGCCCGCCGACCGCCACCGTCACCGCCGCCGACCACCTCGCTTCAGGTTCGTCGAGACCTCCTCCCAGACGAGCTCCTCGCCGACCCGCACCTCCGAGCGCAGCGAGAACTGCTTGCCGCGCGGATGGGCCTCGAGCGGCGTCGCCCACACCTTGACGTCGAGCCTCTCGCTCGCGCGGATGAGCCGATGCTGGGTGATCCTGTTGGCGATGTGCACGAGCCCGATCGCACCAAACGGAAAGCTCGAGTCGGTCATCAGCGAGAGCTGTAGCGGAAACGCGAGGATGTGCGGGTACGTCGCCGGCACGACGTCGCGCAGGCCGAACCCGCACACGCGGTCGTACGCAACCAGCCGGTCGCGGTCGATCCCGACCTCGCGCAGCGTCAGCGTCAGGTCGGGGATCTCACGACCCCCGCCGCCGACGAATGGCAGGCGCGACGCGCCCGGGACCATCGCCGCGCCGGCCCGCGCGAACAGCGGGAGCATCGAGGGCGAGTTGGTCAGCTCACGCGTCGCCATTCACGCCCCCACCAGGCTCTGGCCGCAGACCCGCACGACGTTCCCGTTGACGCCGGTCGTCGCCGGGCTCGCGAACCAGGCGATCGTCTCGGCGACGTCGACCGGCAGGCCGCCCTGCGCGAGGCTGTTCATCCGCCGGCCCGCCTCGCGGGTGGCGATCGGCATCGCCGCGGTCATCTGGGTCTCGATGAACCCGGGCGCCACCGCGTTGATCGTCAGCCCCTTCTTGCCGATCGGCACGGCCATCGACTCGACCATCCCGATCACGCCGGCCTTCGACGTGGCGTAGTTGGTCTGGCCGGCGTTGCCGGCGATCCCGCTCATCGAGGACACGCACACGATCCGCCCGTTCTCCCGAATCACCTCGCGCGCGAGCAGCTCGTCGTTGATCCGCTCCTGCGCGGTCAGGTTGATCGACGATCACCATGTCCCACCGGTCCTCGTCCATCCGCCCGAGCGTCTTGTCGCGCGTGACGCCGGCGTTGTGGACGACCACGTCGACGCCGCCGTGAGCCTCGAGCAGGTGAGTCGCGATCCGCGCCGGCGCGTCGTCGTCGGTGATGTCGAGCACGAGCGTCGACCCGCCGAGCTCGCCGATCGTCGCCTCGAGCTCTGACTGGAGCCCCGGCACGTCGAGCCCGATCACGTGCGCGCCGTCGCGCGCCAGCACCTTCGCGATCGCCTCGCCGATCCCGCGCGACGCTCCCGTGACCAGCGCGAACTTGCCGGCCAGCGGCAGCTCCCAGTCGATCCCATCGGCCGACAGCGCCGACGCGCCGATCCGCACGACCTGGCCGGACACGTACGCCGACTTCGGCGACAGGAAGAACCGGAGCGTCGACTCGAGCTGCGACTCGGCCTTCGCGCCAACGTAGATCAGCTGCGCGGTCGCACCCTTGCGGACCTCCTTGCCGACCGAGCGCACGAAGCCCTCGAGCGCCCGCTGGGCCGTCGCCTGGCGCGGGCGCTTGCAGTCTCCCGGCGTCGTGCCGAGCACGATCACCCGCCCGGACCTGCGCACGCGCCGGATCGTCGGGTGAAAGAACGCCCACACCTCGTGCAGCTGCTCACTGTCCTCGATCCCGGTCGCGTCGAACACGAGCGCCTTGAACGTCTGGTCCTCGGGCGCCGCATCGGGGTTCAAGACCTTCGCCTCGAGGCTCGCGTCGGCGGCCGCGGTCCGCACACGCTCGTCGAGCGGCGTGTGGACCTCGGCGTCGATCGCCGCGAGCACGTTCGCGACGGCGCCGGCGAGCCGTCCCCCCGGAGCCGCCCCGAGCAGGACCGGACCGCTGATGACGGGCTGGCCGCGCTCGTAGCGCTCGAGCTTGACCGGGCTGGGGAGGCCGATCTGCTTGGAGACGATCTTCCCGATCGGCGTGTTGACGAGTTGCGAGTAGCGGTCGCTCATGCTGCTGCCTCCATGATCGCGGTGACGCCGAGGCCGCCGGCGGCGCAGATCGAGATGAGTCCCCGGCCGGAGCGGCGTTCGTGAAGCATCTTCGCGAGCCCCGCGACGATCCGCCCGCCGGTCGCGCCGAACGGGTGACCGGCCGCGAGCGAGCCGCCGTGGGTGTTGAGCTTGTCGACGGTCGATCGAGCCGAGCGGCCCCTCGAGCCCGAGGCGCTCACGGCAGATAGACCGGGTCCTCCCACGCCTTCAGCGTGCACAGGACCTGCGATGCGAACGCCTCGTGGATCTCGTAGAAGTCGAAGTCGTCGAGGCCGAGGCCGTTGCGGGCGAGCATCGCCGGCACCGCGTACGTCGGGGCCATCAGCAGCCCCTCGCGCTTGTGCACGTGGTCGACGGCGGCGGTCTGCGCGTCCACTACGTACGCCTGCACGGGCAGCCCGTGCGCGGCCGCCCACTCCTCGGAGGCGAGCAGCACCGACGAGGCGCCGTCGCTCAGCGGGGTCGAGTTGCCGGCGGTCATCGTCCCGTCGGCCCCGCCGAACACAGGCTTCAGCTTCGCCAGCTTCTCGACGCTGGTGTCGGGCCGCAGGTTCTGGTCGCGCTCGAGCCCGAGGAACGGCACGACGAGGTCATCGAGGAAGCCCGTGTCGTACGCCGCCGCCAGGTTGCGATGGCTGCGGACCGTGAGCTCGTCCTGCTCCTCGCGCGTGACCCCCCATTCGGTGGCCATGATCGCGGCGTGCTCGCCCATCGACAGGCCGGTGCGGGGCTCGACGTTGCGCGGGAGCTGGGGGACGATCTGTTGTGGGCGGACCTTGGCCAGCGCCTTGAGCCGGGCCGCGTTGCTCTTCGCGCGGTTCAGCTCGAGCAGCACGCCGCGCAGGTCCTCGTTGATCGCGATCGGCGCGTCCGAGGTCGTGTCGAACCCGCCCGCGATCCCCGAGTCGATCTGACCGAGCGCGATCTTGTTCGCGACGAGGATCGTTGCCTCGAGCCCCGTGCCGCACGCCTGCTGGACGTCGTATGCCGGGGTGTGGGGATCGAGGCGCGTGCCGAGCACGCACTCGCGCGTGAGGTTGAAGTCGCGGCTGTGCTTGAGCACGCCGCCCGCGGCGACCTCGCCGAGGACCTCGCCCTCGAGCGAGAACTTGCCGACGAGCGCCTCGAGCGTGGCGGTCATCATGTCCTGGTTGGAGGCCTTCGCGTACGGCCCGTTCTGCCGCGCGAAAGGGATTCGGATGCCGCCGAGCACTGCCACCCGGCGGGCGCTTGCATTCATGTTTTAGAGACTCCTGAGGTTGTAGCTACAGCTCTGTAGCTTAGTGCTGCGAATCCTTCGCGGTCGCAGTCGTGAACGTCCCGCTGGACGTCGCGCGGCGGACGATGCCCGGCGTCAGCACCCGCGCGGCCGCCGCCAGCCAGTAGTAGCGCGGGACGTAGCGCTCGGCCTTGCCACGCAGGCCGCAGTCGACGATCGCCTCCGCCACCGTGTCCGGGGAGGTGACGATCCAGCGGAGCACCGGGTGCCGGCGCAGCTCGGTCGCGGGGAAGCCCTCGGTCGCGACGAATCCCGGAAGCACCAGTCCGACGTGCACCCCGTGCGCGCTTTCCTCCGCGGCGAGCGAGTCGCTCCAGCCGGCGAGCGCGAACTTGCTGGCCGAGTACGCGCCGGCGCGCGGCCGGCCGACCCGCCCAGAGGTGCTGGACACGTTCACGATCGCTGCCGGCGCCCCCTTCGCGGCGGTCGCTCGGAGCAGCGGGAGCAGCGCCTCGGTCAGCCGCACGGGCGCCTCGAAGTTGAGCTTCATGTGACGCTCGACGTTCTCCCACCCGGTCTCGGCGAACCCGCCGCGCCACGAGCCGCCGGCGTTGTTGACGAGCACGTGCAGCTCCCCGTGGGCGCGCGCCACCGCCGCCAGCACCTCCGCCGGGGCGCCGGGCGCGGTCAGGTCGACCGCCACCACGGTCGCGCCGCCGATCTCACGAGCGAGCGCGTCCAGCCGCTCCTGACGGCGCGCGACCAGCACGAGCCGCGCACCGGGCTCGCGCGCCAGCCGGCGCGCCGTCGCCGCGCCGATGCCGCTCGACGCGCCCGTGACCAGCGCTACGAATCGGTCTGCCAAAGCGCCGGCAAGGCTACCCGGACGGGCCGGTCTCCACCGCCACGGCCGCGCGCCGGCGCGGGTTCTCGATCCCGACCAGCGACACGACCCCGCCGAGGATCGCCAGCAGCCCCGCGATCGCGATCCCGATCCGGAACGCATGCACCGAGGCGTCGACGAGCGCGGCGTCCACGGCCGGGCGGTCGGCCGCGGTCACGCCACTCGCGCTGGTCACGAGCGGTCGCGTCCGGGCAGTGCCGAGCGCCGTGCTGCGTCTGCGGCACTCAGCGGGTGGCGGGCGACGCTCTGGTCGAGCCTCGCGGCGAAGCTCGTCGACACGACCGCGCCGACCGCGGCGATCGCGAGCAGGCCCGCGACCCGGGCGACGGCGTTGTTCGCGCCGCTGGCGAGTCCGGCATGGTGGGTGTCGACCGATCCGAGCACGGTCGCCGTCAGCGGCGCCACCGTCGCCGCGAGCCCGAGCGAAAACACGAGGACCGCGGGCAGGATCGTCGTCACGTAGTCGGGGTGCGCGGTTATGCGCGTCAACAGCAGCAATCCGACCCCGGCGAGCGTCGGGCCGCCGGCCATGAACAGACGCGGCCCGAGGCGGTCGGCGAGCGCGCCGAACCGGCGCGACAGCGTGAACATCACGATCGTGATCGGGAGCAGCGCGAGGCCCGCCTCGAGCGGCGAGTAGCCCGCGACCTGCTGAAGGAACACGACCAGGAAGAAGGTCGCGACGCCGAGGCCGCCGTACGTCGACAGCGTCGTCAGGTTCCCCACCGCGAAGTTGCGCACCGCGAACAGGTGCAGCGGCATCATCGGCTCGGGCGCGCGTCGCTCCCACGCGAGGAACGCGGCGAGCAGGACGACGCCGGCGATCAAAGGTATGAACACAAGCGGGTCGCCCCAGCCGTAGACCGAATGCTCGATCAGCCCGAACACGGTGCCGCCGAGCCCGAGCACGCACAGCAGGCCCCCGAGCCAGTCGACGCGGCCCGGGGAGCGTCGATCCGCGGGCAGCCGGCGCAGCAGCATCACCGTGACCGCCACCGGGATCGGGTTGATCAGGAAGATCCAGCGCCACGACGCCAGCCTGTACGAGCAGCGCCGCCTCCGAGCGGACCGATCACGGTCGCGACTCCCGTCCACGCCGTCCACGTCCCGATCGCCGCCGCCCGCTCGCCCTCGCCGAACGTGTCGATGATCAGCGCCAGCGAGCTCGGCACGAGCAGCGCGCCGGCGACTCCCTGCACGCCGCGCGCCGCGATCAGCACCTCGTTGGTGGGCGCCACCGCGCACACGAGCGAGCAGGCTCCGAAGCCGACCAGGCCGGCCTGGAACACGCGCCGGCGCCCGAGCACGTCGCCGAGCGATCCGCCCAGCAGCAGCAGCGACGACAGCGTCAACAGATAGGCCTCGACGACCCACTGCTGATCGGCGAGGCTGCCGTTCAGGCTCGAGCGGATCGCCGGCAGCGCGACGTTGACGATCGTCTGGTCGAGGAACACGATCCCCGACCCGAGGATGCTCGCGACCAGGACAGTGCGCTTGGTGGAAGGGTCGGCGGCGCCTGGCGGCGGCGCCTCAGTCGCCTGGCCGTTAGCCGGTCCCGGCATCCAGGACCGAGTTCGGCTCGTACCCCGAGAACTTGACGCTGCTCTGGAACGGCAGATTCCGGTTGACGATCACGCAGTAGCTCCGGTCACCGCGGACGCTCGGGACGCACGCGCGGTAGATGGCTCCGGGCTGTATCGCCAGCAGGCTGACGAACTGGAGGTTGCGGCGGAACTCGTCCGGCGCGCGGTCGCCGATCCACGCCTGGGCGCGCGCGATCGCGTCCGCGGTGGCACGCTGGCGAGCCTGTATGACCGGACGGTGCACCAGTCCCGCGGTGAGCAGGACCGCCGCGACCGCGAACACCACGACCGTCCCGCCGTAGTCACGCGCCACGACCGACGGCATGTCGCGTCTCATGCGGCGGACGAGCATCCCCAGCGGGCGCGACAACAGCACGACCGCGATCACGTTGATGACCAGTCCGAGCAGCGCGGCGGCGAACAGCGTCTCGGTCGTGCCGGCCGGCGGAAGCATGTGCCCGACGGCGCCGTCGAGCACGGTCAGCGCCACGAACGACGGCCACAGCCACGCGCCCGCCCGTCGCCAGCGCATACGGACGTATCGGGCGCGTGTGCGCGTCAGCCAGCCAGGCCGGGCGCCGTCCATCTGGCAAGAGTAGTCGCCGCCGGAGGTCGTGCGGCGATCCTTCGAATAAACTCGAACGTGCCCGATTTGAGAAGCCTGAACCGGAGATCCCGGAGGGCTGTGAACCGGGGTCTGGAAGCGGAGATCCCGGTCCGGCCTACGGAGAAAGGGAATCGGAGAGATGGCCACTCACATGGCTGAGCCTGCGGCTGGCGGAGCCGACGCCGCAGTAGAGCACCTTACGCCCGACGACCGGATCTGGCTCCTGCGCGCGATGCTGATGATGCGCGGTCTGGAGGAGCGCGCGATGAGCCTGTACCGGCAGGGCAAGGTGCCCGGCTCGTTCTACGACGGCTACGGACAGGAGGCGGTGTCCGCCGGCGCCGCGTTCGCGATGGGGCCAAAGGACCGGCTCTGCATCCTGCACCGCGACCTCGCCGCCCACCTCATCCGCGGCGTCACGCCGGCGCGGATCCTGTCGCAGTACATGGGTCGCGCCGCCGGCATCACGCACGGGCGCGACGGCAACGTCCACTTCGGCGACCGCAACCTCGGCTGCGTCGGGATGGTCTCGATGCTGCCCGACATGATGCTGGTCGCCACCGGCATGGCGATGGCGTTCAAGCTCCGCGGCGAGAAGGCCTGCGCGCTGACCTGGTTCGGCGACGGCTCGACCTCGCGCGGCGATTTCCACGAGGCGATGAACTGGGCGGGCGTCCAGAAGCTGCCGGTCGTGTTCGTGCTCGAGAACAACCAGTACGCGTACTCGACGCCGGTCGACAAGCAGTACGCGGTCGACCCGGTGGAGCGCGCCGCCGCCTACGGGTTCGTCGGGGTGACCGTCGACGGCAACGACGCCGAGGCGATGTTCGAGGCCACCCGTGCCGCGCGCGAGCGCGCCCTCGCCGGCGACGGGCCGACGCTGATCGAGGCGGTGACGATGCGGATGCACGGCCACGCCGCGCACGACGACATGAAGTACGTGCCCAAGGAGCAGGTCGAGGAGTGGCGCAAGCGCGACCCGATCGAGCGCCAGGAGGCCCGGTTGAGCGCGCTCGGGGTCGACATCGACGCGCTCCGTGCTTCGGTGAAGGCGGAGATCGACGCCGCAGCCGAAGAGGCGCTCGCCGGCCCGATGCCCGATCCGTCGACCGCGACCGACGGCGTGTTCTGCACGGGCGAGGCCGAGCCGCTCGGCGACGGCCAGGCGCCCTGGAGCGGGTTCTCCGCTGACGGGGGGGCCGCCTGATGCCGACGCTGACTTATCTCCAGGCGATCTCGTCCGCCCTGCGCGACGAGCTGCGCGCCGACGACCGCGTGCTGTTGATGGGCGAGGACATCGGCGTGTTCGGCGGCGCGTTCAAGGTCACCGACGGGTTCGTCGACGAGTTCGGCACCGACCGCGTGATGGACACGCCGCTCGCCGAGTCGGGGATCATCGGCACCGCGATCGGCGCCGCCGTCGTCGGGATGCGGCCGGTGTGCGAGATGCAGTTCTCGGACTTCATCTCCTGCGGCTTCGACCAGCTGGTGAACGTCGCCGGCAAGATGCACTACCGGCAGGGGCTGGCCGTGCCGATCACGGTGCGGTTGCCGTCAGGCGGCGGGTTCTCCGGCGGGCCGTTCCACTCGCAGAACCCCGAGGCGTGGTTCATGCACTCGCCCGGGATCAAGGTCGTCGCGCCGTCGACCGCCGAGGACGCCAAGGGACTGCTGCACGCGGCGATCCGCGACCCCAACCCGGTCTGCTACATGGAGCACAAGCACCTGTACCGGCGGGTCAAGGGCGAGGTGCCCTCGGGCGTGTTCGAGACACCGTTCACCGCGCGGGTGGCGCGTCCCGGGTCCGATCTGGTGGTGATCGCGTACGGCGCGATGGTGTCGGTCGCGTTGGAGGCCACTGAGGACCTCGACGGCGCATCGGTGGAGGTACTGGATTTGAGGTCGCTGGTCCCGTTGGACGAGGAGGCGATCCTCGACTCGGTCGAGCGCTGCTCGAAGGTCGTGATCGTCGACGAGGCGAACGCCACCTGCGCCGCCGGCGCCCAGGTCGCGGCGCTGATCGCCGAGAAGGGGTTCGAGTCTTTGGATGGCCCGGTCGTGCGGGTGGCGTCGCCCGACGTTCCGATTCCGTTCTCGCCACCGCTCGAACAGGCGGTCCTGCCCGGCGTCGATCGAGTGAGGGAGGCGTGCCGTGAGCTCCTCGCCTACTGACGTTCTGGTCGATGTGACGATGCCCCAGATGGGCGTCTCGGTCGCCGAGGGCACGGTCGTCGCGTGGCGCGTCGAGCTCGGCGACCGGATCGAAGCCGAGGCGACGATCTGCGAGATCTCGACCGACAAGATCGACACCGAGGTGCCGGCGCCGGCAACCGGCATCGTCACCGAGATCCTCGTGCCGATCGGCGAGACCGTCGACGTCGGGACCGTGATGGCGCGGATCTCCGTCGGTGGCAACGGCACGGCGCCGGTATCGGCGCCTCGCCCTCGCCCGATGGCGGCGCGGCTGGGCCTTCGGCCACCGAAACAAAATCTCCATCACCCGCCCCCGCGGTCTCACCCACCCGCCCCTGCGGTCCGCAACGGCAATCGGCGCTACTCCCCGGTCGTCCAGCGGATCGCGGCCGAGCACGACATCGACCTCTCGCAGGTGCCCGGCACCGGCCGCGGCGGCCGCGTTCGCAAGCAGGACGTGCTCGCGCTCGTGGAAGGGAGCCCGGTGGCGGAGCCGCCGATGCACATCGAGAGCCCGTACCGGCCGGACCCGGTCCCGCCACCCGCACGCCGCACCAGCACCGCGCAGGCCGCCCGCCGCGGCGTCCGCGCCCGTCCCCGGCACCGGTGGCGAGCTGTCGCGCATGCGGCGGCAGATCGGCGAGCACATGAAGCGGTCTTTGGAGACCGCGGCGACGTGCACGACGTGGATCGAGGTCGACATGAGCCGCGTCGAGGCGGCTCGGGGCCGGCTCGGCGTGACCGCGCTGGCGTTCGTCGCGCGAGCGTCGATCGACGCGATTCGCGAGCACCCCGCGTTGAACGCGTGGCTCGAGGGCGAGAAGTACACGCGCCACTCGGACGTCAACCTCGGGATCGCGGTGTCGCTCGGCGATGAGGGCCTGATCGTCCCGGTCATCCCGCGCGCCCACGAGCTGTCGGTCGAGGGGCTGGCCGCCCGTGTCAGGGACATCGCCCGGCGGGCGCGGTCGCGGCAGCTGACCCCGGACGACGTCCATGGCGGCACGTTCACGATCACGAACCCCGGCCAGTACGGATCGATCATGGCCACCCCGATCATCAACCAGCCGCAGGTCGCGATCCTCGACCTCGAGGCCGTGGTCAAGCGACCGGTGGTGGTGACGGACGCCGACGGGAACGACTCGATCGCGATCCGGCCGATGACGATCCTCGGCCTCAGCTGGGATCACCGGGCGCTCGACGGCGCGCAGTCGGCGCAGTTCCTGGCTAC
Organism: uncultured Solirubrobacterales bacterium; assembly: GCA_963699325.1. Classification (GTDB taxonomy): domain Bacteria; phylum Actinomycetota; class Thermoleophilia; order Solirubrobacterales; family Solirubrobacteraceae; genus Palsa-465. Next base: position 109,929 of record CAVOTN010000002.1, read on the forward strand.
CATCAAGCGTCATCTCGAGGCCGTGGTGTGACCTTGGACTCCGAGATCTGGGTATGCCACCTGGGCCTGGTCGACTATCGGGCGGCGCTCGAGCTGCAGGAGCGCCTGCGGACCGCGCGCCAGGAGGATGAGCTCCCGGACATGCTGCTCACGCTCGAGCACCCGCCGGTGTACACGCGCGGGCGCCGGTCGGGGCCGGAGGAGCTGCCGATGGGCGAGGACTGGTACCTCGCGCAGGGGATCGAGATCGTCGACACCGACCGCGGCGGCAAGGTCACCTACCACGGTCCCGGCCAGCTCGTCGGGTATCCGATCGTCCGCGTCGACGACGTCGTGGCGTACGTTCGGACGCTCGAGGGCGCGCTGGTGTCGGCGCTCGCCGGCGAGGGCGTGGCCGCGCGGTCGCGGCCGGGCGAGGGACACCGGTTCACCGGCGTCTGGGTCGGCGAGAAGAAGATCGCGTCGGTCGGGGTGCATCTCTCGCGAGGCGTCAGCAAGCACGGGTTCGCGATCAACATCGACAACGACCTTCAGCCGTTCAGCTGGATCGTGCCGTGCGGACTCGACGACGTGCGGATGACCTCGCTGGCTGCGGAGACGGGCCGGGCGTCGGGCGGGATGAAGTGCTTCCGCCGGCGCGCGGCGCACGAGCTCGCGCGTGCGTTAGGGCGCCGGCAACGGCTGGTCAGCCGGTCGCGCCTCGAGACCCGGGCGCCCGCAGCAGTAGCTTGACGAGCAGCGGCCGCAGCTCATGCGGCCGTCGGGTCATCTGCCTCCAGGTGGTGCGGATGATCTTCCACCCGGCGGCGATGAGCCGCTGGTCCCTTATGCGGTCGGACTCGAGCCGCTGGCGGCTCGTGTGCCACTTGCGGCTGTCGGCCTCGATGATGACGCGCTCCTCACGCCAGACGAAGTCCGCTTTGATCGGTGGGCCACCGTCGTCGAGGATGACGAAGGCGTTGCACTCCGGATCGGGTATTCCAAGCGGGCGTGTGATTGCGAGCAGTGCCTCCTCGTTCTCGTTCGCGGTGGGCGTCTTGCCGATGTAGTGGGTGTCGAGGACGTGGCGGACGGCTTTGGCACCTGGGCGAGTGGGGTTGCGGGCAAGCTGGTCCTCGATGGCCCTGAGATCGAACACCTCGGCGATCTCGGCCTGGTCGAAGGCCCGCTCGAGCTGGCGCAGGGTGACGGCTTCGGCGAGGTCGAGGAGGGTGCGGGCGACGGTCGTGCACGGGATGTTGTTGACGACCGTGACGTCCTTGGCGGTGAGCGTGGTCGAACAGTGGACCTCGATGCCTTGGTGCTTGCGCCTGCGAGCGCCCCGGCACGGTCACGTCGATCTTGGTCCCGCCGGATGGCCGGAGCTCGTGAAGCGCCGCGGCGGAGCGGTGCGAGAGGACCGCGCCGGGACCGCACGCGAGCACGGCCGCCATCCAGAGCCCCTCGCGCTTGAGCAGATCCCGTGGCACCAGGGAGTAGACGGTGTGGTGCTGCCGGTGGAGTCGGCCGGTGGCCGACCCAGCTTCGGGACCGCCGGATGCACTCAGACCGCAGGCGTGGATCTGATCCAGTCCAAACACGCCGTGCTGCTCGCCGGCGAGAGCCGCTAGGCGGCCATCCACATGGGCCTGGCTCGAGAAACGTCCTGTGTGCGGGACGTTTCTCGAGCCAGGCTCCTCGGACATGCAGTGATCGTGCACGAAAAGGTGTGACATGTCTGCGACGCGGTGTCGCAAACCACCGCAACGGACCCCCTATCCTTCTTAGGTATGGCGACCCGCTCGCGCGCGAACCCTGGTGGCATCAGCAACGTCCTCGAGATCCTTGGGCCGGATGTGCAGCCGCTCCGCTCCCGCAAGCCGCCGTGGTTCAAGGTGCCGGCGCCGGGCAGCCCGCGGTACCGCCAGCTGAAGCACCTGATCGAGTCCGAGAACCTGCACACGGTCTGCCAGGAGGCGGCGTGCCCGAACATCGGCGAGTGCTGGCAGCGCGGCACCGCCACGTTCATGATCCTCGGCGACACGTGCACCCGGCGCTGCGGCTTCTGCAACGTCAAGACGGGCAAGCCGACCTGGAACGACCCGCTCGAGCCGGCCCGCGTGGCGCGATCGGTGGCGAAGATGGGCCTCAGGCACGCCGTGATCACGAGCGTCGACCGCGACGACCTCCCGGACTACGGGGCGTCCGCGTTCGTCGGCGTCATCCGCCAGATCAGACGCCAGGCCCCGAACTGCAAGGTCGAGGTCCTGACCCCCGACTTCCGCGGCGAGGAGATGCCGCTCGCGAAGGTGATCGCCGAGCGCCCCGACGTGTTCAACCACAACGTCGAGGTCGTCCCCCGTCTGTACCCCGTGGCGCGGCGCGGTTCGACGTTCGACCGATCCTGTCGGGTGCTGAGAAATGCGAAGGAGATCGGCGGCGACGAGGTCATCACAAAGTCCGGCTTCATGGTCGGCCTCGGCGAGAGCTTCGACGAGATGGTCGACGCGCTCGGGACGCTCCGCGAAAACCACGTCCAGGTCCTGACCGTCGGCCAGTACCTGAGGCCCACCGAGAACCACCTGCCGATCGTTCGCTACTGGCACCCCGACGAGTTCAAGGAGCTCGAGCAGGCCGCGTACGCGCTCGGGTTCGAGCACGTCGCCGCCGGGCCGCTCGTGCGAAGCAGCTACCACGCCGACCAGCACGTGCCCCAGCAGCAGCCGGGCATCGGCCCGCTGGCGGAGGTGTCGGGGTGAGTCGCCGGCGCCTCGTGCTGCTGGTCGCGGCGGTGGTGGCGCTCGCCGCGCTCGTGATCGCGCCGGTCGCGCTCGCGTCCGCCGGCGGCGGCTCCGGCGGCTTCGGCGGAGGCGGCGGTGGCGAAGGCGGCGGCGGTGGCGGGCGGCGGCGGTGTCGGGATCTTCATCCTGATCCAGATCCTCGTCCGGATCGCGGTGCTTGGCCACGGCCTCGGCGCGCTCGTCCTGATCGCGCTGGCCATCGCGTACCTGATCATCACCCGGGTCATGCCGAACGCTCAGCGGTCCTGGTCGGCCCGAGGCAGCTCGGGACCGACAGCTCGCCGGCGCGTCGCCCAAAGAACCCGCCGCGTCGAGGCGGCCGCAGCCGAGGCGGCGGAAGACGACGCCGCGTTCGCGCCCGACGCCGTCAAGGCCAACGCCGCCGCGCTGTTCAAGCAGATCCAGGCCGCCTGGGACCGCGGCGACCGCGCCCGGCTCGCGACGCTCGTCGGCCCCGACCTGGACAACGAGTGGGAGCGGCGGCTCGACGACCTCGACCGCCGCGGCTGGCGCAACCGCGTGCAGGTCATCGGCGAGCCGACCGTCGAGTACGTGGGCCTCACCCACCACGGCGACGCGCAAACCGACAGCGTCACCGTCCGGATCGAGGCCAAGCTCCGCGACTACGTCGAGGACCGGTACGGCAACCACATCAAGCGCACCGGCCGCCTGTCCGAGACCGTCCAGCTCCGCGAGTTCTGGACGCTGCGGCGCAACAACCACGGGCGCTGGATGCTCATCTCGATCGAGCAGGGCGCCGAGGGCACTCACGCGATCGACGAGGCGATCATCGCCACCACGTGGTCGGACCAAACCAAGCTCCGCGACGAGGCGCTGATCGAAGGCGCGGTCGAAGATGCCGTGCCGACGGGCACCAACATCGCCGACGTCGCCGACCTCGACTTCCACGGCGACGCGCACGCCGCCGCGCTCGACCTGAGCCTCGCCGACGGCCGCTTCGCGCCCGACGTGCTCGAGGTGACCGCCCGCCGGGCCGTCACCGCGTGGGCCGAGGCGGTCGACGGCGACGACGCGCGGCTACGCTCGATCGCGCACGGCCAGGCGGTCCGAGAGCTGCTGCACCCCGGCGACCCCACGGGCAGGACCCGGCTCGTCGTCCGCGGCCCGGAAGTCAAGAAGATCCGCATCATCGGGCTCGACGCCGCCGCCCATCCGCCGACGATGTCGGTCGAGATCGAGATCGAAGGCCGGCGCTACATCGAGGATCGCGACACCACCGCGGTGCTCGCCGGGAGCCAGTCGCACGCCACGAAGTTCACCGAGCGGTGGACGTTCGCGCTCGACGGCGATACGCGCCAGCCGTGGTGGATCGCCGGCGTGGGCGCGCCAGTCCCGCAGGCCTAGCGACCGAACCGGCCGGCTCGGAACGACGCCGGACGGGCGTAGGCTCAGCAGCCCGTGATCCCGCTGAAGGACAACATCCCGACGGATCGGTTCCCGTTCGTGACGTTTGCGCTGATCGTCGCGAACGTCATCGTCTACATCCTGGCCGTCCGGCACGGCGGATCGCTGATCAGCGGTCCGACACCGCAGCAGGAGGTCAAGTACGGCGCGATCCCGTTCGCGCTGACCCATCCCGGCGACCAGTGCGGGCTGGTCTCGAGCGGCCAGGCGATCGGCTGCGTGAAGGGCACGCTGTCCGGCGCGATCCCCACCTGGCAGACGGTGTTCACGAGCATGTTCATGCACGCCTCGATCATCCACATCGGCGGCAACATGATCTTCCTGTGGATCTTCGGCAACAACGTCGAGGACTCGATGGGACCGGTCAAGTTCTTCTTCTTCTACATCCTCGGCGGGATCGCGGCGCTGGCGCTGCAGGTCGTGATCGCGCCGAACTCGCTCACTCCGACGCTCGGGGCCTCCGGCGCGATCGCCGCGGTGCTCGGCGGCTACATCGTGCTGTATCCGCGGGCGCGAGTGCTCACGCTCGTGATCATCATCCTGTTCTTCACCGTGATCGAGTTGCCGGCGCTCGTGATGCTCGGCATCTGGTTCGCCGAGCAGGCGGTGTTCGCGGCGGCCGGCCTCACGACCGCGACCGGTAGCGGTGGCGGCGTCGCATACTTCGCCCACATCGGCGGGTTCGCGTTCGGTGCGCTGACGATCAAGCTGCTCGCGACCCGGCGCCGGCAGATCCCTACGCGTTCCCCCGTTTACTGACGGCGTGCGCCTGCTCGTCCTCACGATCGCCCTGCTGTTCGACGCGGCGCTCGGCGCGCTCACGGTCAGGGACATCCATACACACGGCCTGACGCCCGTCGCGGTGCTCGCGGTGATGATCGTGGTGTTGTTCACGATCGGAATCATCGGCGCCTTGCTTCATTCTCCACGGCGATGAGCGTCCTGCAAGGAGGGCGAACCCGCCACCGCGGCCGCCGCCGACCGGGATCTGCCCGGCGTCGAGGACCCCACCAGCGGCCCCCGGCCCGCCGGTGGGCAGCGGCGACGGTGGGCGTGCTCGTACTCGCCGCCTGCGCGCTGCTCGGGCTGATGGTGGCGCAGGCGTCCGGCCCCGCGACGATCGCCTTCCAGGGCGTGCACGTCATCAGCACGCCGAAGCCCGCTCGCCCCGCGGCGCCAGTCCGCGGCGACTACGGGATCGCGCTCGCCCCGCCGGCGCAGCGCGTGTCGGTCAACCTCAAGCTCCCCCTGAAGAGCGGGGTGCTGTTCGACGTGAGGACCGGCCGTGTCCTCTGGGAGCGGAACCCGACGCAGGTCGTGCCGATCGCGAGCCTCACGAAGATGATGACCGCGCTCGTCGTGGTCGCGCACGCGCGACCGAGCGCCAAGGTCATGATCACGCAGGACGCGCTCGACTACAGCGGCTCGGGCGTCGGCCTGCTCCCGAAGGGCAAGCGCGTCCCACTCGTGGCCCTGCTCTACGGCCTATTGCTGCCCTCGGGCAACGACGCGGCGATCGCGCTCGCCGACCACGTCGCCGGCACCCAGTCGCAGTTCATCACGCTCATGAACGAGCGCGCGCACGACATGGGCCTGACCTGTACCCATTACACGACGGTCTCGGGGATCGTCGATCAGGGCAACCACTCGTGCGCGTCCGACCTGGCGCTGATCGCGCACACGGTCCTCGAGCAGCCGCTGCTCGCCCAGATCGTCGGCTCGCGCAGCGCGGTCGTGCCGTTCCCGATCAAGGGCGGCAAGCTCTGGCTCTACAACAACAACCCGCTGCTCGTGCTCCGGTATCCGGGGACCGACGGCGTCAAGACCGGGTTCACCGATGCCGCCGGCGAGTGTCTGGTGGCGACCGCGCGCCGCGGGAACCGGTGGCTCGGCGTGGTCCTGCTGCATTCGGGCAACACGTCCGCGCAGGCGATGGCGTTGCTGAACGCGGGATTCGCGAACCCCGCCGGCGCCTGACCCGCGCCGGGCCCCGGCCTCACCGGCGCCCGACCGGCCATCCCCCCGTTGTGTGACCGGTTCCGATGCGTGAATCCGGCCCGTGCCGGGTAATCCAACGCACACCAGGTTAGAGCGCGTAGAAGGAAGGCAGATGTCCCCGGTCAGCTACCAGACGATCAAGCTCAGCAAGGGCAAGCACACCGGTCCAGAAGACGGAGCGTGTGTGATGGAGCTTGCCTCGATGCTCGCCGGCGAGCCGTTCACGGATCACCCGGCGTCCGTGTGCCCCGTGATCGGATCCTTCTTACGCTCGTATAACGACACCATCGACTCCGACCGCCGCGAGGCGCTGTACGAGTACGCGTCGAAGGTCGTGGGCAGCCGCGGATGCGTGAAGACCCAGCAGGCTCGAGCCGCCCGCCTGGCGGAGTGGGCCGAGGACATCCAGCGGCGCCGGCGCACGTGGTTCCTGGTCGGTCCACCGCTACGGGCGATCGGCCGCCTTCGCCGGCCTCCGATCGACGCGATCGGCACCTACGCGGTCCACGCGATCTACAAGCACACCGATCAGACCCACGCCTCGGTGCTGGCGCTGATCGACGAACTGCTCGAGATCCCGGCCCGCGACGAGCGAGTGTCCGCTCGCGTCATCGCCGCAGCCCGCACGCGCGAGCTCGACGCGGCAGCGTGATCTGAACCAACGACGGCTGCACGTCGCCCGGTCGGGGCGTGCCTGATGTACGAAATGGGACGGCGCTACAGATGAGCAGTATCACTCGGATCCTCGCGGACGACCCGGAGCTGACCGACGGTCTCACCGGCGAGCGGCTCAAGGCCGCGATCCACGACTGCGTGGCCGGAACGTGTGAATGTCCACCCGGCCCGTGGTCGCCATCGCAGGAAATCGGCGACATGAGCTTCGGGCTTGGGCTCCTGATCCTCGATGGGCTCATCGCCCGCCGGGTCGGCGTGGCCGGGCGCTTCGGCGCGGAGCTGCTCGGAGACGGCGACCTGATGAACCCGTACCACCGCGCGGACATGGAGACCTCGCTGCCGCGAACCGGGAAATGGCGCGTGCTGCGTCCGAGCCGCATGGCGATCCTCGACAGCGAGTTCGCGATGCGCGCCACCCGCTACCCCGAGGTCGTCTCGGCGCTGGTCACGCGAGCGCTGCGTCGCTCGCGCCACATCGCGACGAACATGGCGATCGTCCAGCAGCCCCGGATCGACCTGCGGCTGCACATGCTGTTCTGGGAGCTCGCCGACCGCTGGGGCACCGTGCACCAGGACGGCGTCCATGTGCGGCTGCACCTGACCCACGCGATGCTGTCCGACCTCGTCGCGGCCCGCCGGCCGACGGTCACCAAGGCGCTCGGCGAGCTCTCGTCGCGCTCGGCGGTGGTGTGGACGGGTACCGACTGGCTCCTTCCCGGAGACCCCCCGGCCGAGTTCGACGACCTCGGCTCGCTGACGATCGCCGGCGCGGCTTAGGCCGGTTCTCGGCACCACTCGCGCGCCGGACTCCCCGGTGTGCAAAGCTTCCGACCGCCTTGGCCAACGTCGTCGGACAGCGCATTCGCCGCCGCGAGGATCCTCGCTTCCTCAGAGGCGAAGGCCACTATGTCGACGACATGTTGCTCCCGGGCGCGCTGCATCTGACGTTCGTGCGCTCATACCTCGCGCACGCCAAGATCAGTGGCATCGACAAGTCGGCCGCGGAGGCGGCGGGCGCGCAGGTGTTCGTCGCCGCCGACACCGACCTGACCGTGAATCCGGTCCCGCCGTTCATCCCGGTCGACCCGCAGATGTTCCGGCCGCTCTTGTGCACCGACACCGTCCGGTTCGTGGGCGACATCGTCGCGGTCGTGCTCGCCGACAGCCGTGAAGCGAGCGTCGACGCCGCCGAGCTCGTCGACGTCGACTACGAGCAGCTGCCGTCCGTGACCGACCCGGAAGAGGCGGTGCGCGACGAGCTCGTGATCTACCCCGGCGTGGGCACCAACGTGTGCATCCATGTCCCCCCACAGAGCACCGACCCGGACCTGTTCGCGTCGTCCGAGGTCGTCGTCAAGGGCAAGGTCGTCAGTCAGCGGCTGGCCGCGTGCCCGATCGAGCCGCGCTCGAGCGCGGCGCAGTGGGGCGAGGACGGAAGGCTGACGCTGTGGATCAGCTCGCAGACGCCCCACCAGGACAAGATGGTGCTCGGCGGGCTGCTCGGCCTCGAGCCCGAGAACGTGCGCGTCGTCGCGCCCGATGTCGGTGGCGGGTTCGGCGCCAAGGGGATCGCGGTCGAGGACGTGGTCGTCGGCTGGGTCGCGCGCGCCACCGGCAAGCCCGTCCGCTGGACCGAGACGCGCAGCGAGAACATGGTCGCGATGCACCACGGCCGGGCGTCGCACATGGAGTTCGAGCTCGGCGCGAGCCGCGAGGGCAAGGTCAACGCGCTACGGCTGAACATCGTCGCGGACGCCGGCGCGTATCCCGGGATCGGCGCGTTCCTGCCGAACCTGACCGCGATGATGGCCAGCGGCGTCTACGAGATCCCGAAGATCGAGATCGACGTCAAGGCGGTCGCGACCAATACGACCCCGATCGGACCGGTGCGCGGCGCGGGACGCCCCGAGGCGACGCAGATGCTCGAGCGCGCGATCGACGTGCTCGCCGCGGAGTTGTCGCTCGATCCCGCCGAGGTCCGGCGGCGGAACTTCATCCCCAACGACGCGTTCCCGTTCATGACCGCTTCCGGGGCCAACTACGACATCGGGGACTACGGCGGCGCGCTCGAGCTGGCGCTCGAGAGCGTCGGTTATGAGGCACTGCGCCGCGAGCAGACCAGCCGGCGACAGAACGCCGGCACGCGCCAGCTCGGGATCGGCCTCAGCGCGTACGTCGAGGTGACCAACGGAATCTCCGAGAGCGAGTTCGGCGGCGTCACGATCACCGCCACCGGCGAGGCGATCGTGCGCACCGGCTCATTCTCCCAGGGCCAAGGACACGAGACGACGTTCGCGCAGATCGCCTCCGAGCGCCTCGGGATACCGATCGAGAAGATCACGGTGAGCAAGGGCGACACCGACATCGTCCCGCGCGGCACCGGCACTTACGGCTCGAAGTCGACCCAGATCGGCGGCGTCGCCGCCGGCCAGGCGTCCGAGGAGGTAGTCGAGATCGGCAAGCGCCTCGCGGCCGCCGAGCTCGAGGCCGCCCCCGAGGACATGGTGCTCGACGTCGAGCAGGGCCGCTTCCACGTGACCGGCGCTCCCGAGCCCGCGCTCAGCTGGGGCGACCTGGCCGCCAAGCTGGAGTCCCGCGGGCAGCTCGGCGAGCTCAGCGCCGAGGTCGACTTCCAGGCCTCGCAGCCGACCTTCCCGTTCGGCGCGCACGTGGCCGTGGTCGAGGTCGACACCGAGACGGGCGCTGTCGAGCTGCAGCGGATGCTCGCGGTCGACGACGCCGGCCGGATCATCAACCCGCTCGTCGCCGAGGGACAGGTCCACGGCGGGGTCGCCGCCGGCATCGCCCAGGCGCTGTACGAGGAGCTCACCTACGACTCCGACGGCAACCCCCAGAACGCCAACCTCGTCACGTACGGGATTCCCGCCGCCACCGAGCTCCCGTCGATCGAGGTGGTGGGCATGGAGACGCCGACGCCGATCAACCCGCTCGGCGTCAAGGGCATCGGCGAGTCGGGCACGATCGGTGCGACGCCGGCGGTCCACAACGCCGTGATCGACGCACTGTCGCCTTATGGGGTACGCCACATCGACATGCCGGTCAACGGCGAGACGGTGTGGCGGGCGATTCAGGCCGGCAGCGGCGCCTCGTAGTCTGTACTGGCCAGCTCCCCGACTGGGAGCCCTGCCCGCGCGTGAAACAGTTCTCGGATCCGCATCTCGCGGCGCTCTTGACGCTGGTCATCGGCGTCGCCGCGAGCGTATGGGGAGCCCGCCGGCACCCCGGCCCGTGGATGCGATGGTTCTCGGTCGCCCTGGCGGCGCTGATCTTCGCCGGGTGGATCGGGGAGTACGTGGCCGACGTGATCCTCGGGACGTGGAGCGTCCAGTACACGCTTCCGCTCCAGCTCACCGACGTCGTCTCGGCGGTGTCGATCGCGGCGCTGCTGACGCGCCGGCAGATGCTCGTCGAGCTCGCCTACTTCTGGTCCTACACCGCCTCGCTCCAGGCCGTGCTCACACCCGATCTCGGCCAGAACTTCCCGAGCATCTTCTACTTCACGTACTTCATCTACCACGTCGGCGCGATCGTGGCGGCGAGCTTCCTGGTGTTCGGGTGCCGGCTCTACCCGCGTCCCGGCGCGGTCTGGAAGGTGTTCGGGATCACACTCGCCTGGGCGGCGGTCGCCGGCGCCGGCGACGTGATCACGGGCGGCAACTACATGTACCTGCGGGCCAAACCCGTCCACCACTCGCTGCTGAACCTGATGGGCCCGTGGCCGTGGTACGTCGCCGGCGGGATCGCGCTCGGGCTCGCGCTGTTGTTACTGGTGGCGGGCCTGACACGGGCGTTCGGTGGCGTCCCCGACCCGAGGCGCGTCCGCGCGCCCGCACTCCGGTAGCGTTCGGCACCGCGATGCGCGCGATCGTGTTCGAGCGGAACGGAGGTCCGGAGGTCCTCGAGCCACAGGACCGGTCGACGCCCACCCCGGATGACGGCGAGGTCCTCGTCGAGGTCGAGGCGGTCGGCGTCAACTACCGCGACGTGTACGAGCGCAACGGTGTCGGCTACGGATCGCCACCGCCCGCGATCATCGGCGTCGAGGGCGCCGGCAAGATTGCCGGCAGCGGCGAGCGGGTCGCCTGGGCGCACGTCGACGGCAGCTATGCCGAGCAGATCGCCGCGCCGCGCGCGAAGCTCGTGCCGGTGCCCGACGGCGTGTCCTCCGAGGTCGCAGCGGCGGTGCTGCTCCAGGGTATGACCGCACACTACCTTGCCTGCGACTCGTATCCGGTCGGCGAGGGCGACTGGGTGCTCGTCCACGCCGCCGCCGGCGGCGTCGGGCTGCTGCTGACCCAGATCGTCAAGTCGCGGGGCGGCCGCGTGATTGCGACGACCTCTACCGGCGAGAAGGCGGACCTGGCGCGGGGCGCCGGCGCCGAGGAGGTGATCGGTTACGACGGGTTCGCAGAGCACGCCCGCGAGCTCACCGGTGGCGAGGGCGTCAAGGCCGTGTACGACGGGGTTGGCAAGACGACGTTCCTCGACGGACTCAAGGCGATCGCGCCGACCGGGCGGATGATTCTGTACGGCGCGGCCAGCGGGCAGCCCGACCCGCTCCCGATCTCGGCTCTCGCGCCCGCCGGTTCGCTGTACGTCCAGCGGCCGACACTCCAGACGTACACGCGCACGCCCGAGCTGCTCGAGCAGCGCGCCCGCGCCCTGTTCGACCTGATCGACTCCGGGACGCTTGACGTCCGGATCGGCGCCCGCTATCCGCTCGAGCACGCGCGCCGCGCGCACGAGGACCTCGAGGCACGCAAGACGACCGGAAAGCTATTGCTGATCCCATGAGGCACGGTTGAAGCAGCTGCAGGGAAGCGCGAGCGCGGAGATCGAGCTGGCGGTCGACGAGTGCTTTGCCCTGCTCGCGTCGGTCGACCGCTACCCGGCGTGGTTCGACGTCGTGCGCGAGGCCGAGATCCTCAAGCGCGGGCGCGACGGACGGCCGCGCTTGGTGCGCGTGGCGCTCCACGTCCCGCAGAGCCCGTTCGGCACGGACTTCGAGTTCACGGTCGCCGTGAAGACCGACCATCCGGAAGCGATGCGGTTCACGAAGCTGCCCGCGGGGCCGGCCGACGTGGACCGCCTCGAGCTGACGTGGCGGCTGCGGGAGAACGGGACGACCGAGATCGAGTTCGAGTTCGACGCCGCGGTGTCGTTCGTGCCGGCGTACCTGCCGGTGGGCGGCGCCGGCGACGTGATCGCCGAGGCGATCCTGGACGCGGCCACGACCGCATTCGTAGGCGAGTCGTGAGCTCGGGATCCGCTTCTCCGTCCGACCTGCTCTCGGCGTTCGCAAATGCGGCCCTCGCCGACGCCAAGCTGGCCGCGCGCGGGGACCCGGATTGGCGCGTCTCGGAGGCCTTCGCGCTGGGCTGGCAGATGTCCGAGATCTACCGGCCCGATGCGCCGGCGGAGGCACCGCCGGTCCAGGCCGGAGATCTCCCGGACCTGTCGCAGCTCAGCTCCACTAATTGGGACGAGATCGGCCTGTTCCAGCTGCAAGCGGGGATCAGCAAGCTCAGCGAAGCGATCATGGTCGCGGGGCTGACGGTCCCCGACGCTCAGAAGTTCGCGGCCGAGCTACGGCCGCTGACCGGCGAGGAGCGCGCCGACGCACTGAAGCGGTTCCACATCGACCTGCTGGCGACGCTCACCGCCGCGGACTTCCGTCTTGGAAAGGCATACGGGCTTGGACTCGCGCTCGCGGACGCGACCCGCTTTCCCGCCAACTACCACGTCGAGCTCCAGAGCTCCCGCGTATCCGTGCTCGCGGACTGGATCAGGGCTCTGGCCAGCGCGTTCCCGCCACACGCCTCCAGCGCGGTCGCGCCCTCGATCGAGCGCTGGAGCGCGTGGGCGGCGAATCCACCCGAGTCGGGCGAGGGGAACGAGGCGCAGATGCTCCCGCACCTGCAGCCCCAGGGCCGGCTCTGGCGGAGCCTGCTGTCGGGCGAGAAGCGCCCCGTCGACATGCTCCAGCAGATCGACTACCTCACGGCCGGCGAGCAGAGCCTCAAGAACGCCGGCTCGCTCGCACGCCGCTTCCTGCGCCACTACCTGTGGGCGTGCCTCGGCGCCCTCGGGCTGCTGATCGCCGGCATCGTCGTGATGGTCGTGTCCGGCAGCGCCGCAGGAATCGTGAGCGGCGCGGCCGCGATCCTCGCCGGGCTCGGCTTCGGCTGGAAGACGATCGGCACCTCGCTGGGGGCCGCCGCGGCGCGCGTCGAGGCGCCGCTGTGGGGGGCCGCACTCGACGAGGTGATCTACCGGCGAATCACTCCGAGCCAGCTGATCGGACCCGGTGCCGGATAGCAACCTCGCGCGGCTGGCGGAGGCGGCGTTCGAGCGCCGCGGCGACTACGAGTCGCTGATGTTCGAGGGCCGCTGGCATCGCTCGGCCGAGCTGTTCGAGCGCTCATGTCGGATCGCCGGCGGGCTGGCCGAGCTCGGGGTGCAGCCAGGCGAGCGCGTGGTCGTCAGCATGGCCAACCGCCCCGAGGTGAGCGTCGTCTACCAGGCGGTGTGGCGTGCCGGCGCGGTGGTCACGCCGGCGACGTTCCTGCTGCCCGCCGAGGACCTCCACCATGTGATCGCGGACTCGGAGGCGTGCGCGGTGATCACCACGCCGGAGTTCGTCGACAAGGTCAGCCAGGCGGTGGAGGGGCTCGACAGCGTGCGGCACGTGATCTGCTCCGACGGCGCCGAGGACGCGGAGGGCACCAGGGCCGCGAACGGGAACGGGATCGTCTCGCTGAGCGACCTCGAGCAGGCCGCGCCGGCCCCGATCGTCACGCGCGACGACCACGACCTCGCGGCACTCCTCTATACGGGCGGAACGACCGGGAGGGCGAAGGGCGTGATGCTGTCGCACGCCAACCTGCACTTCTCGGGCGGAGCGGTCCAGAAGGCCTCATACGTCGCCGGCGTGAACCGCTCGCTGATGACGCTGCCGCTGTCGCATGCCTATGGACTGTTGCTGACGGTGTCGGCGATGCACTCGCCCGATCCGCCGGTCACCGTGCTGCTGCGCTGGTTCGATCCGGCCGCTTTCCTCGAACTGATCGCGGAACACCGGCTGCATACGAGCGCCGTCGTGCCGTCGATGATTCACATCCTGCTGGGGGAGCCGCTCGAGCGCCACGACCTGTCCTCGCTCCTGTATCTCGGCTGCGGGGCCGCCCCGCTGCCCCCGAAGGCGGCCGAGGAGATCGAGCGCCGGATCCCCTCGGTGACCGTCCGCCAGGGGTACGGGCTGACCGAGACGGCGGCGCTGATCGCAACCAACCCGGCCGGGCGCGAGAAGCCCGGCTCGGTCGGGCTGCCGATCCCGGGCGCGACCGTCAGGATCGTCGACGACTCCGGCCGCGAGCTTCCCGCCGGCGAGGCCGGTGAGATCTGTTGCCGCTCGCCGGCGGTGATGCGGGGGTACTGGCGCGCACCGGGGGCAACCGCCGAGGCCATGCGCGACGGATGGCTCCACACGGGCGACGTCGGCTACGTCGACGAGGAGGGCTACCTGTTCATCGTCGACCGCAAGAAGGACCTGATCATCCGCGGCGGCTTCAACGTGTACCCGCGCGACGTCGAGGACGCGCTGCTCGAGCACCCGGGAGTGGCCGCAGCCGGCGTGGTCGGGCGCCCGGACGATCGCCACGGCGAGGAGGTCGTCGCGTTCGTCTCGCTGAGGGCGCCGGGCGAGCTGAGCGAGGGGGAGTGAGCGAGGGCGAGTTGACCGAGAGCGAGTTGATCGCGTGGGCGCGGCAGCGGATCGGCGGCTACAAGTACCCCCGCGAGGTCCACATCCTCGACGCGATTCCGCTCACCGCGATCGGGAAGCTCGACCGCAAGGCGCTTCGCGGCCGTCTGCTATAGACCATTTCGATGGGCGATCTCGCCAAACGCTCGCTCGGCGTGCTTGGACCAGAGGTCTCGGTCGTCGGCCTCGGGTGCAACAACTTCGGCCGGCGCGTCGACGTGGCCGGGACTCGGGCGGTCGTCGACGCCGCCCTGGACGAGGGCATCACGTTCCTCGACACGGCGGACATCTACGGCGATCCGCACGGTCGCAGCGAGGAGTTCCTCGGCGAGGTCCTCGAGGGCCGCCGCGACCGGGTGATGCTCGCGACGAAGTTCGGGATGAACATGGACGACGGTCGCGGTCCTCGCGGCTCGCGCGAGTACATCCGCCAGGCGGTCGAGGCGTCGCTGCGGCGCCTTCGAACCGATGTGATCGATTACTACTGGTACCACCAGCCGGACGGCGTGACTCCGATCTCGGAGACGCTCGAGACCCTGGACGGGCTCGTGCGGGCCGGCACGGTGCGCTGGATCGGGGCCTCGAACTTCAACGCCGAGCAGATCGAGGAGGCGGACGCGGTCGCACGCGACCGGGGCTTCGCGCGGTTCACCGCCGTCCAGAACAACTACAGCCTGCTGAACCGGGAGGCCGAGCGCGAGGTGCTGCCGACGTGCGAGCGGCTCGGCCTCGGCTTCGTTCCGTTCTTCCCGCTGGCCTCGGGACTGCTCACGGGCAAGTACAGGCGGGGCGAGGCGGCGCCGGCGGGAACGCGGCTCGCGAGCCGCGACCAGGTCGCCACCGAGGAGCAGTTTGACCTCGTCGAGTCGCTCGAGAGCTACGCGGCGGACCGGGAGCTGTCGATGATCGACGTCGCGATCGGCGCGCTGCTGGCGCGGGCGCCGGTCAGCACGGTGATCGCCGGCGCCACCAGGCCCGAGCAGGTTCGCCAGAACGTCGGCGCCGCGCGCTGGCAGCCGAGCGAGACCGACCTTGCCGAACTGGAGGAGCTACTGAACCGATGAACGATTACGACATCCACCTCGACGACAAGTTCGGGAGCCTCACGCTGATCGACCTGCCCGCCGAGATGGCCGCCCACGAGCCCTGGTTCAACCAGACGCTGACCACGGTCAACGACGCCGTCGTCCGCCTCGGTGTGATCGAGGGCGATTTCCACTGGCACCACCACGATGACACCGACGAGTTCTTCCTCGTGCTCGACGGCCAGCTGCTGATCGACATCGAGGGCGGGGACACGGTCGTGCTCGACCAGCACCAGGGCTACACCGTGCCGAAGCAGGTCGAGCATCGGACCCGCGCACCCGTCCGGACCTCGATCCTGATGGTCGAGGCCGCCGGGGTGCAGCCGACCGGGGACTGAGCCGTTCGTATGGCCGGGTTGTTGGGGTCACGGAGTGGGCGCGCACCGACGCTGCGCGAGTTGTTCGAGGCCGGCGACATGGTGCTGGCGCCGGGCTGCTACGACGCGCTCGGGGCGCGGCTGGTCGAGGAGGCGGGGTTCCCTGCCGCGTACATGACCGGCTTCGGCAGCGCGGCCGCACACCTCGGCCGGCCCGACGTCGGGCTG
This sequence comes from uncultured Solirubrobacterales bacterium, assembly GCA_963699325.1. Lineage (GTDB taxonomy): Bacteria > Actinomycetota > Thermoleophilia > Solirubrobacterales > Solirubrobacteraceae > Palsa-465. Next base: position 126,220 of record CAVOTN010000002.1, read on the forward strand.
ATGACGCTCCCCGAGATGGTCGACAACGCGCGGCGGATCGCGCAGGCGCTCGACATCCCAGTGATCGCTGACGCCGACACCGGCTACGGCAACTCGATCAACGTGATCCGGACCGTCCAGGAGTACGAGGCCGCCGGGGTGAGCGCGATCCATCTCGAGGACCAGGTGATGCCCAAGAAGTGCGGTCACATGGAGGGCAAGCAGGTCGTGTCCGCAGCCGAGATGGCGGCGAAGGTGGCGGCCGCGGTCGCCGCGCGGCACTCGGACGAGTTCCTGATCATCGCCCGGACCGATGCCCGCGCGGTCGAGGGACTCCAGGCGGCTTTACAACGCGCGCGGATCTACCGCGACGCGGGAGCCGACGTGCTGTTCGTCGAGGCGCCGCAGTCCGAGGCGGAGATCGAAGCGGTGGCGCGGGCGTTCCCCGACGTGCCGTTGCTGTTCAACTACGCCGAGGGCGGCAAGACGCCGGCGGTCACGCACGCGTTCCTGCGCGACCTCGGGTTCAAGCTCGTGATCTTCCCGCTGACGATTCTGCTGGTGGCGACGGTGGCGATCCGGTCGGCGCTCGCGCGGGTCAAGGCCGACGGCACCCCGGTCGAGCTGCTGCCATCGCTGCTGCCGTTCGGCGACTTCCTCGACTTCATCGGGCTGGACGAGATCCGCGAACTCGAGCGGCGGTTCGCGGAGGGCTGAGTGGTGCGGCCGTACCGGGTTGCGCTGGAGTCGGACCTCGCGCCCGAGGAGGCGATCGGGTGGCTGCGCGGCGAGGATTCGCCGTTCGCGCTGGTCGGCGAGTGGCTGGGCGGGCTGACCGTGATGGGGTCGTGTCCGCTCGAGGTGGCGGATCCGGATCGCGACCCGTTCGCGGTGGTCGAGGAGCAGCCTGAGCTCGATGTGAGCGACGTGGGGGGTGTGGGCGATGTGGGCGAGGCTGGTGATGCGGTCGTCGGCGGAGGCTGGGTCGGCTGGCTTGGCTACGGACTCGGCGCCCGGATCGAGCAGCTGCCGCCGACCCCGCCGGCGCCGATTCCCTGCCCCGCGTTCTCGCTCGCGTTCTATGACCATGTGGTGCTCCACGATGGCGAGCGCTGGTGGTTCGAGGGGTTGTGGAGCGAGGGTCGGGCCGCGTTGCTGGATGAGCGGCTGGGCGTATGGGCCGAGCGGGTGCAGCGCGCGCCGTCTCCGGCGCCGACGCCCGAGCGCGCGCCGGCGCCGTTTGTGCTCGTCTCCAACGGCGGTCCCGGACATCTGGTAGCGGTGGCGGATTGCCGGCACCGGATCGAAGCCGGCGAGCTGTACCAGGCCAACCTGTGCGTACGCCTGGAGTCGCGGTATGGAGGCGATCCGCTCGATCTGTTCGCGCGCGCGGTCCCACGAGCTCAACCGCGGTTCGGAGCGTTTGTCGGCGGGGTCGTGAGCCTCTCGCCCGAGCGGTTCCTCCGCCGCGACGGACGAGAGGTCTGGACCGAACCGATCAAGGGCACCCGGCCTCGAACGGGCTCCGAGGAGGAACGCGCGGTCGCCCGCGAGGCGCTGCTCGGATCGTCCAAGGACGCCGCCGAGCACGTGATGATCGTCGACCTGATGCGTAACGACCTCGGCCGGGTGTGCGAGTACGGAACCGTGCACGCACTGGCTCCCCGGGTCGAGGGCCACGCCGGCGTGTGGCACCTGGTCTCGACCGTGACCGGCCGGCTGCGCGAGCGCGTACGCGACGGCGAGCTGCTGCGCGCCACGTTCCCGCCCGGCTCGGTGACCGGCGCGCCGAAGGTCCAGGCGATGAAGGTGATCGCCACGCTCGAGGCGACCCGCCGGGAGGTCTACACGGGCGCGATCGGGATCGCCAGCCCGATCGCCGGGCTCGACTCGAGCGTCGTGATCCGCACGTTCGAGACCGCCGGCGACGCGATCTGGATGGGCGCCGGTGGTGCGATCGTGGCCGACTCCGACCCCGAGCAGGAGCTCGCCGAGGCGCTGACCAAGGCGGCCGGCCCGATCGCCGCGATCGGCGGGTCGGTGGCGGAGTGAGAGCCTCCAGCCGGCACGGCAGCCCCGCTGCCTGCCCGAGCCCGCGCTGCTCTACGGGCAGCGCCCAGACCCGGCGCTCGGTGTGTTCGACACGCTGCTCGTGAAGGGCGGCCGCCCGGTCGCGCTCGAACGGCATCTGGCCCGGCTCGCGGCCTCGGTCGCCGAGCTGTACGGCGCGACGGTTCCGACGACGCTCGCCGCCGGCGTGCAGGCCGCCGCGGCCGAAGCCGCTCCGCTCGGCCGCGCCCGACTGCGGATCGACGCCGAACCCGACGGGGCCGTGAGGATCACGATCTCGCCGGCGCGGCTGCGCCCCCACCAGCCGCTGCTGCTCGAGCCGTTCGCGCTGCCCGGAGGGCTGGGCGACCACAAGTGGCGCGATCGCCGGCTGCTCGACGCACTCGCCGCGCTGCACCCCGGCACGGTGCCGCTGCTCCTCGACACCGACGGGCTCGTGCTCGAGGCCGCTTATTCGAACGTGTGGATCGTCGAGGGCGACGCGCTGATTACGCCGCCGGCCGACGGGCGGATCCTGCCGGGGACGACGCGCGCGGCGTTGCTGGCCGCTGAGCCCGCGGCCCGCGAGGAGCCGATCGACCTCGATCGCGTCGCGAGCGCGGACTCGGTGTTCCTGAGCTCGTCGATCAACGACCGGCTGCCTGCACGCGTCCGCTCGCCGGCTCGCTCGACCGTCCCTGCAGCGGCACCTCTCTGAGCAGGAGTACCACGGCCAGCGCGATCGCGGCGATCGGCGCCGCGGTCAGGAACACGGCCTGGACGCCGTGGATCACGTCGGCGCGGGCGCCGGCGCTCACGTATCGCAGACTTGCCGTGGTCGTCGCCCCGACGCCGGTCCGGGCGGTGAAGATCGCGCCGAACGCGGCGGCGCCGACCGCGCCGCCGAGGCCGCGGAAGAACGAGGTGGTGGCCATCGCGATCCCGAGCTGGGCGCGGGGGACGCTGTTCTGGACGGCGGCGATCAGCACCTGTCCGACCATCCCGAACCCAAGGCCGAACAACACCAATCCGGTTCCGGTCGCGGTACGGCTCGGGTGCGTGACCAGCGCCGCGAGCAGCACGAGCCCGACCGTCATCAGCCCGAGGCCGGCGACCGGGTAGCGCTTGTAGCGCCCGGTCCGCGACATCGCGAGCCCGGCGAGGTTGGTCGACACGGTGATCCCGACCATCATCGGCACGAGCAGCAGCCCGGCCTGTGTCGGGGTCGCGTGGGTCGTGATCTGCAGGTACAGCGGTACGAACACCGTGATCGAGAACAGCGCGGCCGTGGTCAGGAACAGCGTCACGCTCGAGACCGCCACCGCGCGCGTGCGCAGCAGGTGCAGCGGCACGATCGGATCGGCCGCGCGTCGCTCTCGCGCGACGAGCGCCATCGCCAGCAGCGCGCCGGCGGCGATCAGCGCGACGATCGTCGGCGACCCCCAGGCGTAGCGGTCCCCGCCCCAGATGCAGGCGAGCGTCAGCGCGATCGTCGAGCCGGCGAGCAGGATCGCTCCGGCGACGTCGAGCGATGTCGGGCTCCCGGCGCGGGCGGGCGCGGGGAGCTTGAGGTGCAGCCCGGCGAGCGCGACCGCGCCGACCGGGAGGTTCACGTAGAACACCCACCTCCAGCTCGCGTGCTCGACGAGCACACCGCCGATCAGCGGGCCGATCACGGTCGCGAGCGCGAACGCCACCGCGATGTAGCCCTGATAGCGACCACGTTCGCGCGGGGAGACGAGATCGCCGACCGCGGCCATCGCAAGCGTCATCAAGCCGCCGGCGGCGACGCCCTGCACGGCCCGCGAGACGATCAACCAGGTCATGTCCTGGGCGGCGCCGCACACCGCCGAGGAGGTCAGAAACAGGATCAGTGCGACCTCGAGCAACCGCTTGCGGCCAAGCCGGTCGCCGAGCTTGCCCCACAGCGGCGTGCTCGCGGCGGCGGTGACCACATACGCCGCGACCACCCACGGGACGTCGGTCAGCCGGCCGAGGTCGTGGGCGATCGTCGGGAGCGCGGTGGCGAGGATCGTCTGGTCGAGCACCGCCGGCAGCATCGCCAGGACGATCGCGGCGAACGCGATCCGGAGCTCTCTTATAGGTAGGGTCGATTCGTTCATATCAAAAGCTTAGATATCTAATTCTTAGATGTCAAGCGATTATGGTATGATGATCTCTCCCATGAGCTCGCGTCCCGTGTCCACCCCGATCGGCCTACGGCTCACACGGACCGCACGCTCGGTCACGCAGGCGTTCGAGCGGGCGATGGCGCAGGCCGGCGGTTCGGTGTCGACCTGGCAGGTGCTGCTCCTGGTCCGCTCGGCGAAGTGGGAAACGCAGTCCGAGCTGGCGGACGAGCTCGGGATCACCGGGGCGACGCTCACCCACCACCTGAGCGCGCTCGAGCGCAAAGGGCTCGTGCGGCGCTGGCGCGAGGACAGCAACCGCCGCGTGCAGCGGGTGGAGCTGACCGACGCGGGGATCGAGCTGTTCGATCGCCTGCGGGCCGTGGCCGTCCGCCACGACAAGCTGCTCCGCTCGCGCCTCAGCGACGACGAGGTCGACCAGCTCGGCGAGCTGCTCGAACGGCTCCAGGCCGGAGCCGAGGCCGACGTCCCGGCCGAAACACGCTGATCCGTACTCTTTGCCGATGGCCAAGACCGTGGTCGTACTCGGCGCGCGCAACCTGGGCGGCGCGATCATCGATCACTTCATCGAGCTCGGGTGGAACGCCGCAGGCGTGGCCCGCAGCGAAGACACGGTCGCGCGCGTCGGCGAGCGCGGCGCCCTGGCGCTGACCGCCGACGCCGCCGACCCCGAGTCTCTGGGCACGGCGCTCGCGGACGTCCGCGGTCACTTCGGCTCGCTCGATGCCGTGATCAACGCCGTGAGCGCCAGCCGCGCCACCGGCGGACCGTTCGGGGGCGGCGAGCTGGCCAGCGCCGATCTGAACGCGTTCGACGCCTGGACCGTGGCCGTCGCCCAGCAGGCGTTCGTGTTCCTCTCCACCGGCATCGCCGCGCTCGAGCAGAACGACGGCGGCGGCGCGCTCGTGCAGATCACGGGTGGCTCCTCCCGGCGGGCGATGCCGGGCCGCGGGTTGTGGGCCGCCGGCGCGTTCGCGACCCGCGCGCTTGTCCAGGCCGCGGCGCAGGAGATGCGCGCCTCGGGCATCCACGTGGCGCTGCTGGCGGTCGACGCCACGATCGCGTCGCCGAAGACCGAGGCGTTCACGCAGGGGACGCCGGCAGACGCGCTCGCCGAGATGAGCGAGATCGCCAGGGCGGTGGCGTACCTCGTGGAGCAGGGCGCCCGCGCGTACTCGCACGAGATGGTGCTGACGCCCGCCGGCGAGCGCTGGGTGCCCTAGCTCCGGTCCGACCACGAGTGGTCCGTGACCGGCGATCCGGTGCGCCCCGGTTCAGGCCGGCTGCCGGACGCGGCTGCGGAACCCGACCGCGATCACGGCCGCCAGCAGCGAGGCCAGGCACGAGAACACGAACGGAGCCCCGACGCCCGCCGGCCCGATCACCGCGCCGCCGACAGCCGAGCCGGCGGCGAGCCCGCCGATCAGCGCCGCTGACACCCACGTGAACGCCTCGGTCTCGCTGCCCGCCGTGACCGAGCGGCCGACGAGCGCGTACTGGCACGAGAACACCGGCGCGATCGCGACTCCGGCGAGCAGGCTGCACACGACGCCGGCGGCGAGCGAACGCGCCGCGATCAGCGGCGCCGTGCACACCAGGAGCACGACGAGCAGCAGGTGGTAGCGCGTCGCCAGCGACGAGCGCCACACGCGCGCTCCGTACCAAAGACCGCCGACCATGCTCCCGAGGCTCCACAGCGCGAGCAGCAGACCCGACGCCGGCCGGGACCCGGCGTGAAGGGCGAGCGACGGCAGTCCGACCTCGACCGCCCCGAGCGCCACTCCGGTCAGCGCCACCGGACCGAGCAGCGCGCGCAACTCGGGGCTGGCGAGTGCGGACACGCGCTCGTGGCCGGAGCCGTGCGACGTCGAGGACGAGCGCACCAGCGGCGAGCGCAGGAACAGCGACGTCCCGGCGATGCACACCGCGCCGAGCATGGCCACCGCCACCTCCGGCGAGCTGACCGCGATGACCAGCGCGACGAGCAGCGGACCGGTGATCCAAACGGTCTCCTGGAGGATCGACTCGAGCGCGTAGGCGGTGTCGAGCACGGCCTGATCGTCGAACACCTCGCGCAGCAGCGCTCTGACCGCCGGCGCGATCGGCGGCAACAGCGCGCCGCACAGCGATGACAGCACGACGAGCACGACGACGCCGGCGCCGGCCTGCGCGGCCACCACGAGCAGCACGTACACGCACGCCTGGCCGCACGCGAACGGGAGCAGCACCCGGGCTCGCCCGAAGTGGTCGACGAGCCGGCCGAGCAGCGGCGCGCACGCCGCGGTGGCGAGGGCGAAGCCGCCGACGGCGACGCCCGCCGCGGCGTACGAGTGCGTCGTGGAGCGCACGAGCAGCAGGATCGCCAGCGACGACATGCCCTGGGGTAGCCGAGCCACGAGTGCGCTCGCGAACAAGCGCGAGGCGCCGGGCAGCGACAGCACCGACCGGTACTTCGAGACCATCCGTTCGAGCCTACAAGAGCCGGACTGAGGGCCCATGATTACGATAAGCCGCGATGAGCCGCGAAGTGATCAGCGACCTGGCGATGCTCGAACGGCTCGCACCGCCTTACGCAAAGGACGTCGTCGACATCGGCTGCGGCGGCGGCGCGCTGGTGCGCGCGCTGACCGGGCTCGGCGCTCGCGTGACCGGCGTGGAGATCTCGGAGTCGCAGCTGGCCGGCGCGATCGCCCAGGACAACGGCGGCGGCGCCCGCTACCTCGTCGGCCGTGCCGAACGCCTGCCGCTCGATGACTCCTCGGTGGACATCGTGGTGTTCATGCGCTCGCTCCACCACGTCCCCCACGACCAGCTCGGGGCGGCGCTGGCCGAGGCTCGCCGGGTGATCCGGCCCGGCGGTGCGGTGTACGTCGCCGAACCGCTGGCCGAGGGAAGCTTCTTCGAGCTCACGCGGATGGTCGACGATGAGACCGGGGTGCGAGCCGCGGCGCAGGCGGCGCTCACCCACGCAGCGGACGACGGCCTGCGGCGATCGACCACGGTCGAATATGACGCCCCGCTCGACGGTCGCCGGTCTCGCAGGGCTGCGCGCACGGATTGTCGCCGCCGATCCGGAGCGGGCAGACCGCTTCGACGAGCTGGCCGCGGAGCTCGCCGAGGGCCTCGAGCGCCTCGGGGCGCCCGGCGACCGTCCCGGCGAGTGGCGGTTTCTACATCCGATGCGCTCCGACGTTCTCCACGCCGCCTAGTCCTCCGGGAAGCGGCGGCCGCCGACTTCGAGCTCGCGCACCTTCAGCGAGCCGATCTCGATCTCCTCCGCCTTGAGCTTGCGGATTACGGCTTCGGCGATCACGAGCCGCCCGATCGCTAGTGCCCCGACCGCGGAGACGGCAATCGCGAGCGGCCCCATCGCGGACGGGCCGAACAGCCGCGCGCCGACCGCGTGCGCACCGGTGAGATGCGCGCCGGTGACTTCGGCGGCCGCGACGTTGCTGCGCCGTTTCCTGATGCTTAGGGCCATGTGCGGGACCTCCCTCGTGTTGGTGGGTGCCGTGTGGTCTACACGGCACCCGGGGCGCGGGTCAAGGCGCGCCGGCCTGCCAGATGCGTTCATCGGCCCAGCCGCCGCGGATCACGGTGTCGGGATCGACCCCGCGCTGATCGGCCAGCTCGGACGCGAGCTTCTGCAGGCGAACGGTCAGCGGCAGCTGCGCGAGCACCGGGTGAAGGCCGCCGGGCTCCTCCACGGTTCTCACCTCGAGTCCCTCGCTCGCGGCGGCCGCGACGAGCAGCTCGAGCAGCCCGAATTGGTCGTCGGCCGGCTGGATCGCCAGGAACGCGTCGCCGCCCCCGAGCGGAACCGCCGTGCCGTGGAGCAGGTATTCCGCCTCGTAACCCTCGGCGGGCAGCCGCGAGGCCTCCCGCAGCTTGAGCGCGCCCTCGCGGGCGGTCACCGCGGCCGGCCCCGCGCCGGCGAGCACGATCAGGCGCTCGGGCGCGGCGTCGAGCACGACCGGCGCCTGCGCGGCGGCGCGCACCCTCGCCGGCAGCTCGGACAGCTGACGCTCGTCGAACCCGGGCTGCCCGACGGCAACGCTCAGGCGCGCGAGCACGAGCAGCGCCGCGAGGTAGCTTCCGGTGTACGTCTCCGCGCGCTCGAGCGGTGCCGCCTCCACCGCCTCCGGCCATCCCCGCCCCTGGGCGGTGATAGACACCACGGCGGCCTCGGTCTCGAGCGCGTATGCCCGAGCCCGTCGTGCAAACGCCGTCTCGGTCGTGTGGGAGATGATCACGACCGAGTCGTCGCGCGTCAGCGCCGGCGGATCGCCGCAGAACGCCGCCGAGGAGCTCCAGCGCGCGTCTCGCTCCCCGGACGCGAACATCAACGCGCCGAGTTCGGCCGCGTGCTGGCTGGTTCCCGTGCCGACCAGCCAGAGTCGGCGCGAGCGCTCGATCCGCCCCGCTGCGTCATCCACCGTCAGCGCCAGGACTGACTCGAGCAGGTCCGCCTGCGCCGCGATCGTCTCCGACAGTGTCGTCATCGAAGCAGATTGTGACGCGGTCCGGTGCTCGACGCACGAGCGCCCGGAGCGACGACGCACGTCGCTCCGGGCGCGACCCTTGAGACGATCGCCCCATCGCCTCGAGGCTTTACGGACGGGTTACGCGGCGCAGTACACGCCCGCCTCGCCGCAGTGCCGCTTGCCACCGGGAGGGGTGGTGCCAGGGGTCGTTCCCGACCCGCCGGTTCCGCCGGTTCCGCCGCCGCCGCCGGTTCCACCGCCGCCGCCGCCGCCGCCGCCGCCGCTACCGCCACCGGAACCGGCCGTGTAGCCGTGAACCTCGACGCCCGGATCGCAGCTCAGTCCCCATGCGTTGTAGCTGCAGACGCGCATCTCGACCGTCGTGTCGCCCTTCGGGAGCGCCGGGTAGTCGACGAGATACGGAGCGAACCCCGAGTCCGGCCCGTCGCTCGGCGTCCAGCCATTGCCATTCGAGTTCAGGTACGACCACTCCGGACCCGGATGAGCCCCTGGCTCGTAGGTGGTGTCGAGCGGGTTGTCCCTCCAGGCACCCTTCGTGTGGTCCTGGAGCAGCAGCGTGGTGACGCCCTTCGGCTGGTGGGGCGAGCAGAGCGCCTCGACCCCCGTGCCGGCGGGACCGGCGTCGGCGTAGAACAAGCAGCCGACCGGCGTCGCCTCGACGGGCTGGCGAGAGTAGGTCACGGTCAGCGTCTTTGCCCCAACCGCGATGCTGAGGTTGAACAACTCGTTGGCGTCCGGAGACCCGGGCTTCACCAACGTGCTCCAGATCTGACCCGCGCCCGCGTTCAGGTCGCGGTTGATCGGGCCGAGAGCTGAGGACAGGCCGAGCTGCGACGCCACGCCCGAGACCACGGTGTCGTCCGCCTGGGCGTCCGCCGTGGCCAGATCCGAGCCGGACACGAAGATGTTCGCCGAGGTGAAATTCGCGTGCGAAACGCTGACCTGAGAGGAGTCGATCGTCACCGGCGTCTTTGACGAGTGCGAAGTCCCGTCCACCGGGCTCGCGAAGTCCAGCGTGACCTGGAACGTCAGGTCGAATGTGCCCCTGATCGTCGCCCCGCCGAGTGGCACCGCCGGGTCGTTGCCCGAGACCGACACGCCATCGGCCTTGAACTCGAGCTCGAGCTGGTTCGGACCCGTCAGCGCCGCTTTGAGGTCGCCGGTCGCCGGCAGCCGGCAGGTCCAGTCCGGGATCGGGAACGTCGTCATGTAATGCGGCGCCAGCTGACGGTCGATCTCGGTGCAGATCGACTTCTGCGTGCTGTGGGCGGACCAGGCGTCCCCGAACACCACCCCAACTGCGGGCGGCTTGGCCTTCGCGAGCTTCTGGAGGTTCGTGAACACTTCCTTGCCGTATGCGTAGTCGATCACCACGTTTCCTTTCCAGTGGTCGTGGAAGGTGACGGCGCCCGCTGTCGACACGTTCAGTGCGAGACCGGCGAGCACAGTGGCCGCCCCCGCGGCTAGGAGTAGCTGTATGCGTCTCATGGTTTCCCCCTTGATTGCGGTGGTGGAGAGCGGCACCACCGGATTTGCCCCTCTCATGGTGCGCACTCGCGGGGCGGGTGAACAGCGACCCTAGGTCTGAGGTTCCTTCACCTTGCTCGGTGTGGAGGCCGCGGTCACGCGTGGGTGGGGTCGTGCTCGCTCACGTTCCCCCGTTCGATCGCGAGCTCGACCAGCCGGGCGCGCTTCTGGTTCTGCGGCAGGCCGGCAATCTCGAATTTGATGAACAGGACCCGCAGATGGGTCTTGACCGCGTCGACAGAGAGGTGGAGCTCGTCGGCGATCTGCTGGTTGGTGGCCGGCACGGCGTACACCGATCCGCTCGCATACGGCCGGCTCAGGGCGAGGAGGACCTTGCGCTGCGTGCGCGAGAGCTCGACCGGCGGCCGCGCGAGCGCCGGGACGTACGTGGGCGAGCCTTCCTCGGACATGGCCCGGAAGGTGATCTCGGTCGTGCCGATCCGAATCCGGTCACCACCCGCCAGCCGGCGCCGGCCGTGAAGACGTTCGCCATTGATGAAGGTCCCGTTCGCCGACAGGCCGTCGTCGCTCAGCGCCCAACCGTCGCCGAGGCGCTCGAGCTCGGCGTGGATCCGGGAGGCCTCGCGATCCCAGGCGAGGCGGAGCTCGGCGCCCGCGCCACGGCCGATCCGCACGCGCTCGACGCCGCCCTCGAGCACAAAAGTGCGCTGGGAAGCCTGTTCGTCTGTGTAGACGAGGAACCCCGACACTCCACGAGCGCCAGTCATGACCGGTCCCGGCTGATAGTAGGCCAGTCGGGCGACGGCGGCCAACGATGGCCGCGCCGAAGGCCGTCTCAGACGGCCGCCTGGCGTCCGCGTCAGGCGGCGCGGCGCAACAGCGTGGGCAGGCTGCGGCGCGAACCCGGCCCCGGCCCCGGCCCCGAGATGTGCTCGGCCCGGAGGCGAAGCAGATCGACGAGATCGCGAGTGAACAGGAACGGGTTCGCGACCACTCGCCGATCGACAAGCGACAGCGCCGCCACCGGCTCGCCGTCGACGAGCGCCAGCAACACCGGTCCTTCGAGCGTGGGCGCATCGTCCAGAGCCGCGAGGCGCCGCACCATGTGAGCCTCGTCGCTCCCGGCCAGGCGCAGCGCCACCGTCGGCGCGGGCGAGCCGGATGACCTTCTGCCAAGCATCGATATAGCCATCTTCGGGTCCTCCTGTTGGGTACCACGATGATGGAGTGAGGACCGCGCGCGCACATCGGGCAAACGGAGCGAGCTGACCGAGCCGACCCCTTACGCCCACGGCGGGCATGCCTTAGTCCCGCGGTATGGCAGTCTGTGGCCGTGGACGGAGAGTCTGCGGCCGTGGACCAGGGTCTAGACGTCGAGAGCATCCGCTCGCGCTTCTCCGCGCTCGGCCGGCGGGTGGACGGCTCCCCGGTCGTCTACCTCGACGGTCCGGGCGGCTCGCAGACGCCGGACTCGGTGGCGCGCGCGGTGGCCGACTACCTGGTGAACGCGAACGCGAACGTCGGGGGCCCGTTCGTGACCTCGCTCGACACCGAGCGGCTCCTGCACGACGCCCATGCGGCCGCCGCCGACTTCCTCGGCTGCACCGAGGACGAGGTCGTATTCGGCGCGAACACGACCACGATCAACTTCCTGCTGGCGCACGCGGTGGCGCGAACGCTCGAGCCCGGCGACGAGATCGTCGTGACCGAGCTCGACCACGACGCCAACGTGTCGCCGTGGCTGCTGGTCGCCGGCGACCGCGAGCTCATCGTCCGCACCGCCCGACTCGATCCGCGCGACGGCACGCTCGACCCCGACGCGGTCCTCGGGCTCCTCACGCCGCGCACGCGCGTGGTCGCGTTCACGCTCGCGTCGAACGCGCTCGGCTCGATCCCCGACGCCCGCCGGCTGTCGGCGGCCGCGCACGACGCGGGCGCGCTGGTATGGGTCGACGGCGTGCACCTGGCTCCCCACCGCCGCGTCGACCGCGCCGGCATCGACGCCGACGTGCTGCTCACCTCCCCCTACAAATTCTTCGGGCCGCATCTCGGCGTCGCGGCCGTGCGGGGAGAGCTGGCGCGGTCGCTACCGGCCGACCGGGTCCGTCCCGCGCTCGAGGTGCCGGCCGGCCACCGATTCGAGACCGGCACGCTCTGCCATGAGGCGCTCGCCGGCTTCATGGCCGCGATCGAGTACCTCGAGTCGCTCGGGGCCGACGCCGGCGACCGGTCCGCCCGCCTGGACCAGGCCTACGCACGGATCGAGGCCCACGAGCGCGAGCTGACCACGCGGACGTTGGAGCGGCTGAACGAGATTCCGGGGCTGCACCTGTACGGAATCGGCGACCCCGCTCGCGTGCACGAGCGGACGCCGACGTTCTGCTTCAACCTCGACGGCTTGAGCCCCGAAGCGCTCAGCACCGAGCTCGCGAAGCGCGGGCTGTTCACCTACCCCGGGAACTACTACGCGCTCGGCGTGATGACCGCGCTCGGCCTCGAGGAGTCAGGCGGCGCGGTCCGCGCCGGCTATCTGCACTACACGACCGCGGACGAGGCCGATCGTCTCTGCGACGCGGTCGCGTCGCTGGCCTGAGTCGCGCCAGGTCACTTCTTACGTTCGTGGCCGGCGCATGCGTCCCCGAGGCCGCCGGCGTGCGACCAGGAGCCATCGGGGCAGTGGACCACGGTTCCGCCAAGGGACATGTCTCGCTTCCAGTTCCCCACGCAGGGGTGCCCGTTGCATTCCTCGTTCCCGGCGCATCCGGCGAGGACGGCTGCCGCCAGGACCACTGGAATGAATTTCCGCCACCGAACCAGCACCGGCACCCACGTATCGTGCCAGGCCTCGAGTGAGGCGTCTTAGCGATTGCTCACAGGCGCGCTCGGTCTTCGCTCGGCTGCGAGGCCGGAGCCCCCGTTCGGTGATTCGTGCCGACGATCTTCCCGGGGTTGAGGTGCTGCCCCGGGTCGGTCCCGGCGAACAGCGCCTCGAGCATCGCCACCCCCGGCGCGGAGATGTCCTGCTCCAGCCACTGCGCGTGCTCGGTGCCGACCGCGTGATGGTGCGAGAGGGTGCCGCCGTTGTCGACGAACGCCTGCTGGATCGCCGACTTGACGACCTCGTACTCGGCGGCCATCGTCGCTGGGGCTGTCGCCTTGAACGCGAAGGTGAAGTACAGGCAGGCGCCGGCGTGGTAGCTGTGCGACAGGTGACACATCAGGTAGCCCTGAACGCCCACCCGCGCGAACGCGTCGTTCGCCGCCTCGGTCACCGCGTCGTAGAGCGGCATCAGCCCGCTCCACGTGGCAGCGGTCTCGGACACGTCGCCGGCGGCACCCCGGTCGAGCAGGAAATCGCGGATGTAGGGGATATCGAACTTCTTCTGGTCATACAGCACGCCCGGCCCCGAGCCGATGCACAGCCCGCCGTGACGCTTGACGAGCTTGCCGACGGCGCGGCGCTGCGCGCTGACATGCCGCCGGCTGCCCTCGTAGCCGATGAACGAGAGGCACATCTGGTTCACGTCGAACCCCAGCCGGCGGCGCAGGAAGATCTTCAGCGCATGCGACTGGAGCTTGTCCTGGAACGTCGGCCGGACGCGCATCGCGAACGAGAACTGGGTCTCGTTCGCGTCTGACACCCGCGTGACCGAGACCGAGTACTCGCCGGCGGCGATCTCCTGCACTGCGGCCAGCCCGACTCGGAAGTTCGGGAAGAGGTAGCCGAGGATCACGCGCTCCTCAGGTATCCGGCGGACGTGGACCGTCGCCTCGGTGATGATCCCGAGGCGGCCCTCGCTGCCGAGCACCATCTCGCGAATACTCGGGCCAGTCGAGCTCGCCGGCACCGGCCGAGTGACGAGCGTCCCCGACGGGGTCGCCACCCGCAGCCCCTTGGTCATGTCGGCGATGTCTCCGTAGCGGTCGGACTGCATCCCACTGGACCGCGTTGCGATCCACCCCCCGAGCGTCGAGTGGGTGAACGAGTCCGGGAAGTGTCCGAACGTGTACCCGCGCGCGGCGAGCTGCTCCTCGAAGTCGGGACCGAACACGCCTGCTTGCACGCGCGCCAGCCGCGACTCCCCGTCGATCTCGAGCACCTGGTTCAGCCGCTCGAGGTCGACCGAGATCACCGGCCGGGTCTCGGCCGCCGGCGCCTCGAGCGACCCGGAGATCGACGAGCCGCCGCCGAACGGGATCACGACCGCGTCGAACCGCATCGCCGCGTCCAGGACCGCGGCCACCTCGTCCTCGCTGCCGGGGCGGACAACCGCGTCGGGAACGCGGGGCAGCTCGCCGGCGCGCTGCCACACGAGATCGCGCAGCGATTTCCCGCGGGCGTGGATGACGCGGTCGAGCGGATCGAGCGAGACGAACTTCCGGGACACGGCCTGCTCGAGTGCTTCCCACAGGTCGTCCGGCAGCGCCGGGTCCGGGACCTGAAGCTGGTCGAATTGCAGCGGCGCCGCCACCTTGTGCCGGACGTCGACACCGATCGCTTCGCGGATGAACGGCGCCAGGGCGGGCTTGTCCTCGTGCGTGAACTCAACCCCCTCGTGACCCCATCCCCACCACTTCATCGCAGCCATGAATCACCTTCACTTCCCGTATCGGCGGCCGGCTCGGTGCCGTCGCGCCCCGGCAGCGTAGTAGTTCCGCGCCGGTTGCGGCCGTATCCGTGCCGGCGACCCGCATGCGGGTCATCTCGGGTTGGCCGTTCGAGATTCCGAGCGCCGGCCGGCGCACAGACCCCGAGAGATGGTTGACTCGGAGCCGATGCTCAGGCGACTTGTGTGCGTGGCCGCGGTGTTGACGGTAGGGGTGGCGGCGACCGCCGCGGTGTTGACGGCGGGGGTGGCGGCGACCGCCGCGCCGGCGGCCGGTCCGGTCAGGCATGAGACCCGGTCGCGGCTCCGTCCGCTCGTGCAGCGACTGTCGCTCGCGCAGCTGGCCGGCCAGCGGATCGTCTACGCCTACGCCGGTCTCCGACCGCCGCGATCGTTGCTGGCCGCGATCCGCGCCGGCCAGGCCGGCGGCGTGATCTTCTTCGCCCGGAACATCGCGAGCGCGGTCCAGCTTCGCGGCGTGATCAACGAGCTCCAGCGAGCGAGCCTGGCGAGCCCGGTCCACACCCGGCTGCTGATGCTCACCGACCAGGAGGGCGGTGAGGTCCGCCGGCTTCCCGGGCCCCCGATTCGCTCCGAGAAGACGATCGGCGACAGCCCCGATGCGGTGGCTGCCGCCGCCGCGGCGGGCGCCGGCGCCGCCCGGAACCTCAAGCGCGCCGGCATCGACGTCAACCTCGCCCCGGTGCTCGACGTTTACCGGCGGCCCGGAAACTTCATCGACGAGTTCCAGCGCTCGTACTCGAACAACCCTGAGCTGGTCGCGCAGCTCGGCGCGTCGTTCGTGGCGGCGCAGCAGCACTCAGGAGTGGCCGCCACCGCCAAGCACTTCCCCGGGCTCGGCGCCGCATCCCGCGGCCAGAACACCGATCTCGGGCCGGTCACACTGCGTGTGCCGCTGCCGACGCTCCGCACCGTCGACGAGGCGCCATACGTGAGCGCGATCGCGGCCGGCGTGAAGCTCGTGATGACCTCGTGGGCGGTCTATCCGGCGCTCGATCCCCGGCTCCCGGCCGGGCTGTCACCGGCGGTCATCCAGGGCGAGCTCCGCGGGCGCCTGCGCTTCGCCGGCGTGACGATCACCGATGGGATCGACGCGGGCGCGCTGGCGCCGTTCGGCGGCGTCGGTAACCGCGCCGTGCTCGCGGCGTCGGCGGGTGCCGACCTGATCCTGTGCGCGACCACCAACCCGGACGACAACACGCCCGCCCTCGGGGCCGCCGCCCGCAACGCGATCGCCTCGGCGATCGACGACAGCCGACTCGGCCGGGCTGCCGCGGAGCAGGCGGCCGGCCGGATCCTCGCCCTGCGCTCGAACCCCTGAACCCGACGGCCTGCGCCTATCGTCCGATCGCCTGCGGGAAGTTGAAGTAGTGGTGCGGGTCGAACTCGCGCCGGACCTTGACGCAGCCGCGGGTAGTTCGACCCGAAGTACGCACTCTGCCAACCCTTCAGGCCGGGATCGGTGTAGTTGAAGTACGCGCCGCCCGTCACGTATGGGCGCATCTGCGCGGCGGTCGAGGTCAGCCACCCAGCGTCGCCGTCGTAGCTGAGGTACTGGATGCAGAACAGGACGTGCCGGTGCACGAACGCGGTCGCCGCGGGCTTCACCTGGTTGATCGCGCCGCCGTAGCAGTCGAGCAGGATCGCGCCGTGCCCGCCGGCGGCCAATCGCGCCTCGGCGGCCCGGACCAGCGCCTCGCGCCCGGCCTCGGGCAGCGGCTTGGCCACGTAGGCCGACTTGGCCTGGAAGTTGTCGCGCTGCAACGTCCCGCCAGGCCGCGTGCCCGCGGTGTGGCAGGCCGTCAGGGAGATCCGCGAGCAGCCCGCCCACATCACCTGGGCCTGGAGGTAGCCGAAATCGCCCGCCGAGACGCTGGCGCCCCCCACTGCGGTCAGCGGCGCGAGCAGCCCACGGCAGAGCGCTCGCGGGTCCGAAGTACTGGCCACTCACGTTGACGAGCGTCACCCCAGCGCTGGCGGTCAGGTGGAAGATCGAGGTGACCTCCGGGCGGGCGTGCGGGTTCCACGCCTGCCAGGCGGCGAGTGCGTTGGCGGCCTGCGACCACGGCCAGCTCACCGTGAAGCCGGCAACGGTCCGCGGGACCGGGTGAACGCGGAAGGTGAAGCTCGTCACCACGCCGAAGTTCCCGCCCCCGCCGCCGCGCAACGCCCAGTACAGATCCGGGTTGCTCTGTGCGCTCGCGGTCCGCAGGCCGCCGTCGGCGGTGACGATCTGGGCACTCAGGATGTTGTCCGCGGTGAGCCCGAACTGGCGACCGGCGAGGCCCATCCCGCCGCCGAGGGCATGGCCGGCGATGCCCACCGACGGACACGAGCCGGCCGGGATCGTCACCCCGCGAGCCGCCAGCGCCGCGTACACGTCGATCAGTTGCGCCCCGGCGCCAATCGTCGCTGTGCGCTTTTGGGTGTTGACGGCGATGCCGCGCATGTTTCGCAGGTCGAGCACCATCCCGCCCGACAGCGTCGAGTAGCCGGCGTAGCTATGGCCTCCCGAACGAGCCCGCAGCGGGACGCCGTGCGCGACTCCCCAGTTCACCGCGGCCCGCACGTCGGCGGCATCGAGCGGACGCGCGACGAGGTTGGGTAGAACGCCGTCGAATCGCTCGTTGTAGACGTGCGCAGCCTGGAGGAAGCCGGACGCGCCGCGCCGGATCACCTGGCCGCGAATCGGCGGGCCGGAGGCTTTAGCCGCCGCGCTCGCCACCCGGCCCGCGCCGGCGCCGTAGGCCAGCGACAAACCGGCCACGCCGGCGCCGGCGAGAAAGCCGCGGCGATCGATCGGGCCGTCCACGACGTTACTGCGCGCTAACCGGGCCCGACGGTCCCGAATCGGAGGGCCCGGCGATCGTCGGCGGCTGCGCGAACGCGGCGGTGGAAGGATCGAGGAAATCCATCACCGTGTTCGCGTTCGCGTCCCGATTGGTCAACGCGGGGAGATTCCACTTGTGCTCGATCGTGGCCAGGACCGAGGTGTGATCGTGCGGCTCATCGGTTACGCCTCCCGGACGCGAGTAGGGCGAGACGACCACGGCCGGCACCCGAGGTCCGTACGTGTCGTAGCCGCCCGGCGGGTCGCCGGGCGACAGCCGCGGCGGGATGTCGTCGGGCGGGATCGCCGCCGGTGGCGGCACGTGGTCGTAGTAGCCGCCGTGCTCGTCGTAGGTGTAGATCAGCAGCGTCCGATCCCATCGCGGGGACTGGAGCACGGCCTCGATGATCTTGTGCGCCCACGCCTCCCCGTAGTACATGTCCTGCGGGTCTTCCTCGGTCTCGGCCGGTGGCGCGTCCGGAAAGTTGGCTCCGATCAGCTTCAGAGCGTCCTTCAGGACCGTCGGCAGGGAACCGAGATGGGCGGCGATCGAGGAAAGCACCCCGGCTCCCGGATCGACGAAGCTGACCGCCGGGAGCGTTCCGGCCTGGCAATCGTGGAAGAACCTGCTGATGCCGTGGTGATGCTTCAGGTGCTTGAGGATGATCGTCGGAATGACGAGCGTCATCGGCACGTCCGTGAAGTAATCGCACCAGCTGATGCCCTGTTCGGAGAGGCGGTCGCAGACCGTGCCGTGCGGGGGCGGACGATCGAACAGCGCCTCAAGCCCGGTCGTGGTCCCGCCATAAGCGGTCCCGGCGAGCAGGAATCGGCGGTTGGGATAGGTCGGTCCCGGCAACGAGCAAAACCACTTGTTCGCCAGCGTGAACGTGTCGGCGAGCGAGTACGCGAACGGCAGCACCTCCTCGGTGTAGTAGCCCATAGGCTCGCGCGCGCCGGACGATGCTCTGATGAATCCGTCCATGGCGCCGCCGTTGATCTGCTCGTGCGTCGCCTTCCAGGTCTGCGTCACGTGCAAGGCCTGAGCAGTGTTCGGGCACGGGAACGCACTCACCGCCGCCGGGGGACTGCCGTCGCCCGGGTTTGCGTTTGTCGCCACTCCGGCGCTGTCGAACGTCAGGCCGTCCACGTCCCCACGCGTCAGCGACAGCCCGCCGATCAGGTTGTCGAACGAGTGATTCTCCATCATCACGACGATTAGGTGATCGAACGGCATCTCGTCGTTGACCGTGCCGACGGGCTTGTCGGGAAACGGCAGGCTGCCGGCCTCGCGGGCAAGAGATGACCCGGGCGCCACGGCCGTCATCGAGTGACAGCGGTCCTCGACATCGCGGAGATACTAAGGCGCGGCGGCATGCGTTTGGGGTTGACCGCCAGTCGGGCGAGCGAGGATGCGTACGCGGGGGAACGTGCGATGGTTCGCGACGGTGCGCGTTATCCTCGGATATGGCGATGAAGCTCGCCTCGGACCGCGCCTCCTGGCGCTGATGGCTTCTACGGTTGGCCCATCCGGGCCGCCGGCGTAGGCGACCAGGAGAAGTGATGACCACCAAGGACACGACCCAGACGCCAGTCTCGCCGACGCGGGGCGCTGGGAGCCGCGGCGTGCTGTCCGAGTTCGAACGGCTGCTGCGCGAGCCGGGGTGCCCGGCCTGTCGCCATCTGGCCGAGGCGGAGCGGAGCTTCTTCTCGTGGCTGCGTATCGAGAGCTTCAGCGTCGCGGAGGTGCAGGCGCGGCTGCGGGCCGGCATGGGAATGTGCGAGGTCCACTCGCGCCGGCTCGTGGAGGAGTTCGGCGAGGGTCACGTGATGACGATCATCGTGCGCGAGGCGATCGTCGGCGCCCGGCTGCGGCTCCGCGAGGACGGCGAGCCGGGGCCGTGCCCTGCCTGCGATGCGGTCGGGTTCGGCAGCCAGCGCGCGCGCCAACTCGTCGTCGATGGGTTGGCCGATCCGGCCACGGCTCAGGTGTACTCGGACCATGACGGTGTGTGCCTGGCGCACTTCCTGCAGGCTGCGGCGAGCGTCGACGCGTCGACCCTCAGACTGATGTCGGAACGGCTGCTGGCGAGCTTGCGTGCTCCCGACGAGTCGGCGTTGCTCGCGCTGCTGGCGGGCGAGGACCCGGACGTCGATCGCCGCGCCCGCTGGCGGGACGGGTTGCCCCCGGAGTTGGCCGCAGACTCGACAGTTGAGGGACTGTGCGGTCGCCTCGATTTCGAGGCCTGTCCCGTGTGCCTGTCCGCCGGGCTGGCCGAGCGCGGCTACGTTCGGTGGTTCCTCGAGCGCACCGCGGACGGCGATCCGTCGCTCGACAACGATCCGGGCGAGGTGTGCCGCGCGCATCTCCACGATCTGGCCCATGCCGATCGACGGCTGGCCGGCGACGCGATCGAGCACAAGCGAGCGACCCGGGCGGGGCAGCTACAGCGCCTGCTTTCGCGCCTGGCGGAGTTGCCTGCGCCTGGGAGGAGAGGGCGGCGGAGCGCCGTCGAGCTCGACGCCGTGCGCGAGGAGGTCGTCACCGCGCCGTACTGCCCGGCGTGTAACGCCCGCGACGGGATCGAGCACGCGCAACTCGAGCTGATCGGGTCGGCGCTGGCGCTACCGCGAGTTCGCGACCGCTACGAGCACAGCCACGGACTGTGTGCCCGCCATGCGCTGCAACTGCCCGACGGCCAGGGCGGGCGACTGGCGCGGCGCCACGCGGACGCCCGCCTCGGCGTGCTCGGCTGGGAGGTACACGAGACCGCTCGGAAATATGCCTGGGCGTTCCGGCACGAGACCAGCGGTCCCGAGCGCGACGCCTGGGTGCGCGCCCTGGCAGCAATCGACGGGCGAATATTCGAAGGCGGCCCTGCCCCGGTCGAGCGATCGCGGGCGCCCGAGGACGTGGTGCGAGAGTGTTTCGCCGCGGTGCCGGTGCCCGCGACCGATCCGGCCCGGCCGAGCAGCTGATACCCCCGGATGCCTACGACGCGGCGCCGGCGATGCGCGCGCCGATCGCGAGGTCGGCGGGCCGCTCCGGCGGAGCGGTAGCACGACGGGCGGCCGGGCGCCCGCGGCGGCGGGGGCGCCACACCCGCACGTACTGCGCCCCCACATACGACCCGATCACCAACGCCAACGCGATGAACTGCCCGATGAACGTCTCCCAGTTCGGGAACAGCGAGAACCACGTCCCCATCCACCCCGGAACGCTCAACCCCCCCACCGGAGTCGTCCCGATCCACCCCGCCAACTGCATCTCGTTGACCTCCTCGCCAACGGACACCAGGAGCACGAACAGAGAGCATCACCCCGGTGATGATCAGAAGCCGCCGATACGGCAGCCGCGCGTGCAACGCGAACGTGAGGACGCCGGCGGCGCCGGTGAACAGGCAGCCGATCACGACACCCTCCAGCACCACGCTCGCGCCATACAACTCCCTGAGGTTCTGCAGAAAGATCACGACCTCAAAGCACTCCCGATACACCGACGTGAACCCCAACAACGCCAACCCGAGCAGCATCCGCCGCCGGTTCGTGTCCGGATCAGCGGACAGCAACCCCCGCCGGCGCTTGTGATGACTCGAGATCCAACCCGTCCAATACACCTTGTGGAAGAACCAATTCATCACGATCAGCAGCACGATCAACGACGGCAACCCCGTCGCCGCCTGCACGTCGAACTCGCCGCCGTGGAAGCGGCCGATCAGCCACACCACGAACAACCACGTCGCGATCCCCGCCCCGATCGCCGCCCCACCACCCACCGCGACCGGCCGACGATAGATCCGATTCCCGCCCAGGAAACTCGCCATCACCGCCGCCAACACCAAGATCGTCTCAAGCCCCTCCCGGAACACCAGAATCGCGCTATCGATCACCACGCGACGTATGACTCAACCGATGACCCGGAGGAAGGGCAGTCGGATCGGTCGTCCCCCCACGAGCACGCCAACTCAGCACCACAACCACCACCGCAACCGCCAACACCACCGCCGTCCACACATAAAAACTCACCCGCTCGCGCCGACGAGGACGAGGACGAGGAGATGAGCGCGAGGGGCGGACCGCGGGGGGTTGAACCTCTGTCATCGAACGATCTCTCAGGCAATCCCGAGTCAAGCGCTAAGGCCTTGCAGCGGGCGGCAGCATAACACAAATTAGGGGGCCCTAATTAGGTCGGCCTAATTCTACGCGGGACCACGACTCTAGGCGCCGGTCGGTCCGATTCTGGGGGGCGCTGCGAGTCTGGGCGCCGGCGCGACGTGCATCGCCGCCCAGCACCGCTTCCCTCCGTGGCAGCGCTCGAGCCGGGAGAGCTCGGCGTGGAGTCGCGTGAGCTGGGGCGGCTTGAGCTCACCGGCGAGGTTGTGCAGCTCGAATGGGTCGTTCGGGAGGTCGTAGAACTCTCGCTCTCCGTCGGCGTACTCGACGTACAGGAAATGCGGAGTCCGCATCGCCTCGTACGTCGTCGGGCTGCCGCTAGCGGGCTGCTGGAAGTCCGGATCGAGCACGGACATGCGGCCGCCGTGGTGCTCGACGAGGACCGCGTTTCGCCAGCCCGCCAGCCCGTGGCCATGCATCACCCCCAGCAGGCTGTGGCCGTCGGACGGGATCGTCGTGCCACCGATCGCGGCAAACGTCTTGGCCAGATCGATGTTCTCGGCCATCGCCGGGGTCGTCTGGCCCTCGGGCACACCGGGGCCGACGACCACGAGCGGAACATGGATGTCGGTGTCGAACGCGGTCAGCTTGCCGGGCATCAGGCGGTACTCGCCGGTGTGCAGCCCATTGTCCGAGCTGAAGATCAGGTAGGTGTCGCGGGAGATGCCGTCGGCGGCCAGCGTCTCTTCGATCGTGCCAATCATGCGATCGACGGCCTGGACCGCCTGGGCGCGACGGCGGAACGCCAGGTCGATCTTGGCGATCTGCCTGCGGGTCAGCCGGGGGTGGCCGGCGAGCCACTGCGGCGCGCTCGTCGGCAGGACATCGAAGCTGGGTGGGTGTGGGGCCTTGAGTCCCGGAAAGTCGTTCACATCCTGGGGGGCCGGCGTGTACGGGGAATGGGGCGCGAACGTCGCCAGCTCGAGGAAGAACGGCTTGTCGGCCTTGGCGGCGTGATTGATGAACTGCACTCCGTCGCGCGCGATCACGTCGGTGAGGTAGTCGGACGGCTTGTGGCCGTAGTGCTGGAGCGTCCCGTTCTGATTGAGCGTGTAGTTGAACTCGGGATAGCCCCAGCCGGCCACGTCCCATTTGCTGAATCCGGGCGGGATGTAGCTCGCCGGAAGCGACGTGATCTGCCCGTCGGCGGTGTGCCCGCGGGTCTCGAGGTACCCGTTGAGGAACTTGCCCATCAGCGCGGTCACGTAGCCGACGCGCTGCAGAGCGATCGGAAACGTGTGCCGCTCGTCCCCGCGGTCGTAGAACGCCTTGAACCCGCCGCCGGAGCCGAAGTTGCCGAACACGCCGGTGTCGTGCGGGAAATCGCCGGTGAAGATCGACGCCCGCGACGGGCAGCACAACGAGTCCGAGACGAAGTAGTTCTCGAACGTCAGGCCTTCAGCCTCCATCGCCTGCACGTGGGGCATGTACCGGAGAAGGTTCATCGACAGGTCGTCCGTGAGCACGAACACGATGTCGGGCCGCGCAGGCGTCGCCACGGCGGGCACGCCGCGGTTCGACGGTCCGCCGGACCGCGTCAACGCGAAGATCCCGCCGGCGACGATCAAGAGCGCGAGCGAACCGAGCAGGACGGACAGCCGACGACCACTCAGCACTGGGCATCCCGTCCAGGCGCAGACATCTCAGACCAATACAAGCAAGTCATCGGACGGAGCGGTGCCCGGGTCGCGCGCGGGCGCTCAAACGAGGCGCGGGGCGATCAGCAGAAGCGCGATGAACGCCAGCAGCAGGTACAGCAGATACAGGCCGAGCGGTCCCGCCTGGATGTTTCGCACGAGCTCGGCGACGCGCGTGAACGCGCCCGTGATCGGCCGGTACAGCCAGCCGGGGTCGAAGATCCGCGGGTCGGCGCGCATCATGCTGAGCCGCTCCGGAAAGCGCTGGTCGCCGATCGTGCGCAGCTGTGTCCGTACTCGGTAGACCACGTTGAAGATCACGCGAACCATGTTCGAGTAGCCGATCGAGGTGTACTGGGCGCGCTGGCCCGAGACCACCACGCCCGACGCCCAGACGGGGACCCGCCGCGCGCGACGGAGTCCGGCGAGATAGCGAAGACAGGCTGCCCCGAGACCGAACCCGGCCAGCGCCAGGGCAAGCACCGACGGGCTGATGCTGGCGAACTTGGCGTAGCCGGGCTCGATCAGCCAGCCGGGCTGGCTGATGTGGCCGATCGCCGTGGCCCCGCCCACCGGCGACAACCCGTGCTCGAGCACCTTGACCACCCACGGCGCCGCCACCCCGATCGCCAGCGAGGCGAGCCGCCAACAGCCCCATCCCGACGCGCGCCAACCGCGGCTCCGGCACGGGCCGGATCGACGGGTCTCGCGGCATGCCGAGGAACGTCATGCCGGTGGCCCGGACGAACGCGAGCGCCACCAGCCCGGCGGTCAGCGCGACGATCGCGCCCGCCAGCGCGATCGCCAGGTGCGAGCCGGTACCGCTGACGCGGAATCCCTGCATGAACGCCTCGAGCCCCAGCCATTCGGACACGAACCCGCTGAACGGCGGCAGCGCGGCCAGCGCCGCGCCTCCCGCCAGCGTCGCGAGCGCGGCCGCCGGCAGCCGGCGGTAGAGGCCGCCGAGGCGCTCCATGTCGCTCGTCCCGGTGCCGTGTTCGACCGCGGCCACCGAGGCGAACAGTCCGGCCTTGGCGAAGCTGTGCGCGGTGATCTGGAACGCGGCGGCGATCAGACCGACGCCGATCAGGCCGGGCCGGTGCTGGGCCTTGCCCATCAGCGCGAGTCCGAGGTCGGCCACGATCAGCCCGGAGTTCTCGATCGACGAGTACGCGACGAACAGCCGGAGCTCGCGCTGCAGGACGCCGCCAAGGATCCCGATCAGCGCGGTGAGCGCGCCGGCAAGCAGCGCGACCACCGCCCACCACACGGCCGGGTGGCCGAGGAAGCCGAACCAGACCCGCAGCATCGCGTAGAACGCGACGTTCAGCGACACCGCGGCGATGAAGCCCGAGCTGTCGGCGTCCGCGCCGCCGTAGGCGCCGGGCAACCAGGTCTGGAGCGGGATCAGCGCGGCCTTGACCGCGAACCCGACGAACAGCAGCGCGTAGCAGACGCCGCGCACCGCCGATCCGAGAGTGCGGTCCGGTGTGCGCGAGCTGCTCGAACGAGAAGCTCGCCCGCCTGGACACCGAGCAGGACCATGCCGGCGAGCACCGCCCCGCCGCCGAGCTTGGCGAGCGTCAACGTCAGCGACGCCGCGCCCGTGCGCGCGCGGATCCTGGTAGCGCACGCAGATCAGCGCGTAGATCACGACGACGGTGAGCTCGAACACGATCAGGAACTCGAACACGTTGTCGACGACGATCACGCCGACGACGCACAGCACGAGCAGCGGGCGCAGCACGACGCGCCGCCCTCGGGCCACGGGACCCGGCGGCCAGGAACAGCGGGGCCGACACCAGGCCGGTGAGGATCAGGAACAGGCCGGCGAGCTGATCGACGTGCACCCCGCCGCGCCCGAGCGCGAACCACGAGAACGGCTGCCAGACGAGCTGCTCGGCGAACACGGCGACGATCCCGGCGGCGGCGAGCGCGAGCGAACCTGCGACGGCTACGCCGACTCCGAATCGGGTCGCCCCGGAGCGGCGCGGTATCGACAGCGCGGCCCCGGCGGCGAGACCGACCGCGAGCCCACGATCATCAACACCGCGAGCGCGTTCACGGCGCGCCCCCGTTCCGGTGCGGCGGTGCCACCTCGGGCACGCGGCCCGCGGCCAGCAGCAGCGCGTGCAGGAGCGCGATCGGACTGGGCGGATCGCCGGGTACGTAGACGTCGACCGGCAGCACCGGTCGACCCCGCCGAGCACCTCGGGTCCGGTCCAGATGCCGCCGCTGCACGCGTCGGTCCCGGCGGCGATCACGACCCGCGGCTCGGGCATCGCCTCGTAGGTGCGGCGCAGCGGCTCGCTCCATCGGCCGCGTCACCGGTCCGGTGACCAGCAGGACGTCGGCGTGACGCGGGCTGGCGGTGAAGAACAGCCCGAGCCGGTGCATGTCGTAGTAGGGGTTCAGCAGCGCGGCGAGCTCCTGCTCGACCGCGCCGTCGGAGCCCGTAGTCGACGTGGCGGATGTGCAGCGAGCGGCGAAACGCGCCGCTCAGCGGCGCCGGCGCGATGTCGGCCTCCGCGTGCCCGCTCCGACGACCAGCCGCTCCCGGCTGCGGACGGCGAGCTCGTAGCCCGGATTCGATCGTCACCGCGCCGTCGCGGCATCGCTCCGCGCACAGTCCGCAGCCGATGCAGCGACCGGCGTCGAGCCTCAGACGACCGCGGTCGTCGACGGTCAGCGCGCCCGGCAGGCAGACGGCGGCAGCGCCCCGCGCCTGGCCGGGGTCGGCGCGCCGGGGTCGAGCAGTGCCCGCGCGCGAAAGCCCGGCCGGCGGCGACTCCCGCCGCGTGGGTAGCGGGTCGTCAGCCGCGGCGGCGCGACGCCCCGCAGAAACCACTTGATCATGCGTCGCACCCCGCCGCCGACAGTCCGAGGCTGTGCTCGACGAACGAGAAGTCGGTCAGCACCTGGGAGTCGAACACGCGGTTGAAGATCCCGTAGTTCACAAACGACGCGGCGCGCAGCTTGCAGAACCGCAGCGCGGCCGGACCGTCCGCCTCGAGCCAGTAGAGGGTCTCGCCACGGGCCGACTCGGCCGCGCCGAGCGCCGCCTCGTGGACGAGCGCACCAGGCTCGGTTGCGGACCGGACCCGGAGCGAGGAGCGCGAGCGCCTCGCGGATCAGCGTCGAGCGAGGACTCGACCTCCTGAAAGCGGACCTCCATGCGCGCCATCGCGTCGCCGTCGGCGTGCCGTGCCACCTCGAACTCGCCGGATAGCCGTCGTACGGAAGATCGCGGCGCGCATCGACGTCGACGCCCGAGCCACGGGCGACCGGTCCGACGCACCCGAAGTCGCGCGCGTCCTGCTCTGACAGCGGCCCCGCACTGACCAGCCGGTCAAGGAACGAGTCGGTCGCGGAGCAGCAGCGCCAGCGCGCGGCGGAAGTCGGCCTGCCAGTCCTCGAGGGTGTCACCGATCAGCGACGGTCGTGCGGCGTCGAGGTCGATGCGGGTGCCGCCGGGGACTACCGCGCCGCGCAGATAGCGGTTGCCGGTGATCGCGCCGGCCAGCCGGTGCAGCCGTTCCTTGAGCGCCGCGAACTGCGCCTGTGCGACCGACAGCGACGCGTCCTCGCACTCGCGAACGGTGACTTCGAGGTGGTTGTAGAGACGCTCGATCTCGGCCAGCGACCCGCCTGATCGCCTGCGCCGCGAGCCGGGACCTCGGTCTCGGCCAGCGCTTCGACCGCGTGCGAGAACGCCAGCGCGTGCGCGACGCTCGAGGTTCCCGACACGCGTTCGGCGACCAGCACCGCGAGTTCGAGCGGGACCTCGCAGATCCGGCGCTCGGCGCCTCGGCGTTTGAAGAACAGCCGCTGGGCGCAGTAGGCGACGTCCTCGCCGCCGGTCTGCACCAGGAACTGCGCGGACTCGAACACGCCCGAGCGCACCGGCCCGTACGGGATCACGAAGACGCCAGGCCCCGACGAGTCGCTCGGCGCCACGGTGCTCGGACCGCACGTCGCTCGGCTCCTCGGGAGCGTGATCTCCCCGCGGTCGGGCTCGTGGCGGACGAGCGGCTCGAGTCGGGGGTGGCCGTTGGGAACGATGCCGGTCAGGTCGTGGATCTCGCGCTCGAACCAGTGCGCCGCCGGGACTGCGGGGTGACCGCCGGGTAGGCCTCGCCGTGCAGCGGCGCGCGCAGCCGCGCGACCGATCGCGCGCGACGACCGCGCACAGCTCGCGTCGCCGCCGGCGAGTGGCCGACGAACAGCATCATCAGCCGGCCGCCGGCGCGCTCGATCGCGGGCGCGATCGCGTTCGCCTCGACGGAGCGTTCGGTTAGCGCGATCACAGTCGACCTCCGATCACGGTCGCGGCGGCGTGCAGCAGCCGGTTGAGCGGCCCGGGGATCCACAGACCGAGGACGAGCACGACGGCCAGGCTCGCGAGCATCGCCACGACCATCAGCGGCTGCTCGGGCGCCGCAACCGCGCCTGGTCTCTGGGCTCGAGATCGGGGTCGGCGCGGGACATGACCATCCGGTGAAACGTCTGGTACACACCGACGAACGCGACGTTGGCGAACACCACCAGCAGGCCGGCGAGCGCGAATTTCGAGCGCGAGAAGCCGCCGGTGACGATCAGCAGCTCGGAGCGGAAGATCCCGAACGGCGGCACGCCGGTGATCGCGAGCGCGCCCAGGAGCACCATCACGCCGGTGAACGGCGCAACCTGGATCACGCCCCGGACGTCGTCGGCGTCGCGCGTCTCGTATCGGCTCAGTACCCCGCCGGCGCCGAAGAACGCGAGCGTCTTGCCGGCGGCGTGCACGAGCACGTGGAAGAACGCGCCGTACGCCGCGATCGGACCGCCGATCCCGATGCCGAGCGACACGATTCCCATGTGCTCGATCGAGGAGTACGCGAGCAGCCGCTTGTAGTTGGTCTGACGCAGCGCGAAGAACGCCGCCAGCACCAGCGACATCGCGCCGAACACGAGCAGCAGCACGTGGACGTAGGACGGACCGACCGCGAGCTGCGCGATCGCACCGAGCCGCAGGACCGCGTACAGCGCGGCGGCGAGCAGCGCCCCGGACAGCATCGCGCTGACCGGGCTCGGACCCTCCGAATGGGCGTCCGGCAACCATGCGTGCATCGGCACCAGCCCCACCTTGGTGCCGAACCCGACGAGCGCGAACGCGAACCCGGCACGCACGAGCGACGGGTTCAGGTGCGGGCCGCATGCGCGAGCGTCGTGTACGTCGGCGTGTAGTGGTCGCCGAGGCTGGGCACGCCCGCGGCGTAGATGAGCACGATCCCGAGCAGGCCGACGCCGAGACCGGCCGACCCGATCACGATGTACTTCCAGCCCGCCTCCAGGGACTCGTCCGAACCCTCGCTGGTGACGAGCAGCGCGCTGACCACGGTCGTCAGCTCCACCGCGACCCACAGCACGCCGAGGTTGGCCACGATCGGCGTGGCCAGCAGCGCCAGGCCGAACAGGTTGAGCAGCGGCCAGTACCACCGCCGCAGCCGGATGTGGCCGACTCCAGGTCGCAGGTAGCCCACCGAGTAGATCGCCACCACCGCGTACACGAACGCGACCGCGAGCAGGAACACGCCGCTCAGGCCGTCGACGAAGAACGTGCTGCCGAGCGCGTGGCGTCCGCGAGCCGCGTGGTACGCGAACACGACCACGAGCGCGGCGCCGAACGCGCCCACGGCGGCCAGCAACGATAGCCAGCCGCTCGCTGGACGGTCACCGAGGGCGAGCGTCGCCACCACCGCGACAGCTGCCAGCGCGAGCATCGCTAGGAGCCAGACTGCCATCAGCCCCGCAGCACCGCCATGTCCTCGATGCTGGTGGTCTTGGCCCGCGCCGCGATCAGACGTGCGAACACGCCGTAGAAGAGGACTGCCGGGAGCAGGTCGAGCAGCAGGAGGAACCCGATCGCGAACGGAAGCCCGGGTGCGATCGCAACCGTCGCGATGAACACACCGTTCTCGAGCGTGAGCAGGCCGACTATCTGGCTGATCACGTTCTGGCGGGTGATCATGAAGAAGAAACCGATCAGCACCAGCGCCACCGGCATGCCGAGCGCCGGCGTCGGCAGGAGCGCGCCCCGGATCGGCAGGGCAGAGCCCGACCAGTACGCGAGCCCGGCGAGCGTAACTCCGATCAGCAGCGACATCGGGACCTGCACGACCAGCGGCACCTCGTGCTCGGACACCTGCCGGGTCACCGCCCGGTCAATCGACACCGGGATCAGCACCACCTTGATCAATGCCGTGCACACCGCGAGCACGATCAACGCCGCGTCGCCCCGGTCGATCCCGACCAGGAGCGTGTAGCCGGCCGCGAACGCCGACAGCACCGCGTACACACGGACCTGTTCATGCACCTGCTTGACCGCGAGCAGCGCCAGCCCGCTCAGCAGAGCGAGGATCGCGATCAGCGCCGCAGTCGCATGGGCGAAGTCGTAATGGGGAGCGGCAAGCATCCGGGCTCAGCCGTTCGCCAGGTAGAAGACGAGGATCGCGAGCACCGACAGCACGAACCCCGCGCCCATGAAGTCGGGGATCCGGAACAACCTGAGCTTGGCGAAGCTCGACTCGATCACGACCATCACCAGGCCAAGCCCGACCATCTTCACCAGCAGCCAGCCGAGTGCGATCGCGACCGACCCGACCGTCCGTTCGCTCGCGAGGCCCCACGGCACCACGAGCACATTGAGGAACACGACGTAGAGCAGGAACTGCTTCATCGTCGACGCCCACCGGAACAGCGCCAGCGCCGGCCCCGAGTGCTCGAACAGCCGCGCCTCGTCGATCATCCCGAACTCGAGCGTCGAACCCTGGCTCTCGATCGGCACCCGGCCCGTGTCGACCAGCAGCATCGCGAAGAACGCGGCGGCAGCGAGTAGGTGGCTGGGACGGAAGTACTCCGAGCTCGAGTGAGCGAGGGTGGCGTTAAGCGCGTACGGGAGGTCGGTCCCGGTGACGAGCGCGACAGTGAAGAACACGAAGATCAGCGTCGGCTCGACCAAAGTCGCCACCGACTGCGTCCGGCTCGAGCCGAGCGCGGCGTACACCGAGCCAGAGTCGACGCCGGCGAGCGCCGTCACGAACCCGGCGAGTCCGAACAGGAACGCGCCGCCGAGGATGTCCCCGGCGGTCCCGAGCGGCAGCGGGAAGTTCGTCAGCACCGGGATCAGCAGCGCAATCGAGCAGTACGACGCGAACGCGATCAGCGGCGCCAGCTCGAAGAACGGCGACGCCGTCTCTGGACGCAGCGATTCCTTACGGAAGAACTTCCAGATGTCGTAGTACGGCTGGAGGATCGACGGCCCGGTGCGCCATTGGACGCGCGCCTCCGCCTTCGCGATCACGCCGCTGATCGCCGGCGCGAACACGAGCAGCGCCAGCACCTGGCAGACCTGAACTCCCCATGGCGGCAGCATGATTTCCGTCCCTTGGGCTCGTACGCGCGCGTGTATCGCTTTGCGTAGGAGCTATCAGCCAGGAGGCGGTTCGGCACAACGCCCGGCGAACTCCATCGCCGTGCTGCAAGCGCGAAGCAATATAGCGGTACGCTCCCGCGCCATGTCGCTCACGGTCTGATGCCCAGCTAGTCGCGATCCCGGCGGTCGCCGTCACCTTCCGGGACAGCGGGGTGGCCCGCCGGGTGCCGGCGACGGGCAAAGCGTGTGATCGCACCGAAGGTGACGAGCGCCGCGATCGCGCCAAGCGCGGTCACGATCACCGAGCGTCCCGGACCGACGGTGACCGCGATCGCCGCCGCTCCCGCGGCGCAGGCACCGAGCGCGCCGATCGCGAGCACAGCCGACAGTCGGGCAGCGAGGACCCCGCGGCTCACGCGCTCGACCGCGGTCAACTCGATCGATCGCATCGCCAGGTCTTCGACGAGCAACAGCCCGAGGCCGTAGAGTGGGGCGAGCAGCAGCCGGCTGTGCTGTCGCAGGAGGAACGTGGCGGCGAGCAGCGCCACCGCGCAGTGCACCGTCGTCGGGAATCCAGCCGCCAGTCCGACGATCAGCACGAGCACGGCGAGACCGGTGCCAAGCCAGGCAAGCCCATCGGTGGTGCCCGCGTCGGCGCCGGCGAGCGCGCCCAGTCCGACGGTGAGGGTAAGCGCGGCGAGCGCCGCCGCTAGACGCGCCCTGCCCGCTGGACGGAACGACGGAATGAGTTCACCCCCTCGAGCGCCGGTCCCAGCCCGACGTCGTTGTCCCACAGAGCCACCGCGATGCCCAGGCCGCGCAGGCGAGTGCGCAGCGCCTCGCGCTGAAGCGCCCATAGCCGGTAGGCGACGCGATCCCTGGCGCTGGGACCGGGTGAGGTGTGCGCCACCGGGGAGACCTCTACCACGGTCAGGTCGTGGCCCCGCATGCGCAGATCCCCGATCAACCGAATCGAGCGGTCGTCGAGCAGCGGGGTGATCGCAAGGATCAGAGCCCGCGCAGGCAGGATCCGGCGGGGAATGCTGTCGACCTCGCGCCACGCGTAGCTGAACGCGATTTCACTGGCCACCAGCGCGTCGATGATCCGATAAAGCTGGTTTGGGCCGAACGCCGGCTCGAGCCACTGCAGCGTGCCGCCGAAGTCCACCAGGGCGACGCGGTCCCGACGACCAAGATGCCCCCTGGCCAGCGACGCCGCCGCGCGGACCGCGTCGTCGAGGGTTCCCGTCGCTCCGTCCCGGGCTTCCTCGAACGTGTCGAGCAGCAGCACCACGTCGCTCGCCTGCTCGGGATGCTGATCGTTGACGTACAGCTCGCGCCGTCGCGCGGTCGCACGCCAGTTGATCTGGCGGACGCGGTCGCCGGTGTTGAACGGACGCACGTCGGCGAACTCGATCCCGTGTCCGCGCGACCGCGCTACGTGCACGCCGAGGAACGGCTGCGTGCGCCGCGGCGCGACCAGCTCCCGCAGCCGCTGCTCGTGCGGGAAGGCTCGGAGCGTGAGACGCTCGCCGAGCCGGCGGTCGTAAGTCGTGACTCCGAGCGGATCGCGTGCCCGCACCACGAGCGGGCCGATCGCGTGAGCGCCCCAACGCTTCGCCCACAGAGCGAACCGAAGCTCGGTCGTCGCGTTCGGGGCGACGCGCACGACGAGCCGGCCGGTCGGCTCGAGTTCGACCTGACCCGTGCGCATGAGCGCCACATCGCATTCGACGGCGCCGGTGCCGTGGTTTCGCAGGGTGACGGTCGCGTGAACGTGCTCGCCCTCGAGCAGCCGCGTTCGCTCGAGCTCGATCTCGGCTTCGAGCTCGGGCTCCTGCGCGAGAACGAGGCCGACGCCAACGAACACCAGCATCGGCGTTGCCAGCACCGCGAGCTCCGGTCGCCCGCCGGCGAGCGCCGCGATGACCCCGATACCCGCGAGCGCAAGCAGGCCAGAGACACGGGGCGAGAGGGAACCGCTCACAATCGCTCGAGCACTTCCAACATCGCCCCCAGGCGCTCCGGCGAGACGCCCGGGCCGTGCCTGTCCTCGGGAAACGGGCGGGCCGGGCGGACGATGTCCCACAGATCATCGCCGAGCAGCTGGCGCCCCCGTACGTCCGGCATCCTCGCGAGCGCCTGGCCGTGTGCGGCGAGGCGCCGAGAGGTGATCTCGACGAGCACCGGCCGCAGGTAGGCGTGGACCTGGAGCGCGCTCGATGCGGCCCCACTGACGAGCCGCTCGAGCGCGACCAGCTGCCCCGGCCGACTCGGGTCCGCAGTCCGCGCGCGGCGCCACCGTATGGAGGCGCTGCGGGGAAGCCGCGCCCAGCAGACGCTGACGCCCACGCCGGCGATCACCACCAGCGCGATTTCCGCGAGCAACCTCATCCGGACTCGTTCACTTGGAGCCTGGCTCGGAGCGAACCGAGCGCGGAGGACGCGATCCCCCGAGCGCGCTCCGGTATCGGATGTGTGCTGTACCGAGCCTCCTCGAACAAGCCCGTGAGAGTTCCGGCTTCGCGCTCGGTGGCGTGGCCGGCGAGCAGAACGCGTCGCAAGAACTCACGCGGGGCCTCCGCCGGCGAGCGGGGGGCGCCGCGCTCCGCCAGCGTTCGCTCCATCGCCGCATATGCGGCGATCACGGCCGCGCGAGCGTCCCGGCCGGTGTCGAGCGCGTCGATCGCGGCCTGCACCGCCGTCCGCGCGGCGACGCTGTCCACGGAATCGTCAAGCGTTGGCTTGTTCCGAAACACCAGGAACGCGACTCCCCCGGCGATCGCCACCACGGCGACGGCCAGCGCGGTCCACGGTAGCCACGACGGGACCACGAATCCATTGCTCCCGGAGCTCGGCGGCGGCGCGAGGCGCGTCCCGGGGAGGCCGGGGCCGAGAATGGGCATCGGCACCGCGGGTCGTCGCGAGCCGAGGAGCGCCGCCGCGACGAGCGCCGCTACAAGCACTAACAGAATGAGAAGCGCGAACAGCTTCCAGTACCAAGGAACCTGCGGGAGCTCGGCCTCCCACTCGGGCTCATCATCCTTGCGCCGGCGCCCCGACCACATCAGCACAATCAGCGCTCCGGCCATCACCGCTCCGACGGCGATCAAAACGAACACGAGCGCGGTGATCGGGGCGCTGGCGGATGCGGCATCGACCGGCGTGGAGCTCGAAAGCGGCGCCCGCGAGGCCAGCGCGATCACCGCGGCCAATGCCGTCAGCGCGCTCACCGAAGCCGCCGCGTAGGCCCACCTTCTCGAATTCTGTGTCCGGATCATGGCCCTTTGCTCAGTCTCTCTGATTGAGAGCACGCGCGGTATGATCGGCGTAGGCGATGAAGCCCGCCTGAATCGCCAGCGCGGCTGATGGCTTCTACCGAAACGAAGACCGGTGGAAGCAGATGACCTCCAGTGACCGCGGGCTCGCCCCGCCCCCAGTTCGCGCGTTCCAAAGCATTCTGTTCGAGCGCGTCCAGGACGGGATCGACGGCACAGATCAGGAACCCGTGTTCTTCGGAGACCTCCACCTGGACCAGCTGTTGGCGTCGCTTACCAACGGGCGCGACGGCTACCAGCTGGCACCGTTCTTTTACCGACCGCTGCCCGAAGTCGAGGGGGTGCACTACCGCCACCATGTGCTGAGCGACCTGACGGAGGAACCGGTGCTCGGGGCCGTGCGCGAGTTCGCAAGCGGGATGCGTCAGATGCGCAAGCACCTCGCGCTCCTCGAGAAGCTGCACCACGTCCGCCAGAAGCAGCGATGGTTCGTCGAAGCGGTCGCAACGTATTGCCGCGCCGTGGCTGGTTTCCGCGATCGGCTCGGCGACCTCGAGCTGCGCTCGCGGGGATTCTTGGGGCTGCGCGAATTCCTCACGAGGTACGTCGAGTCCGACAAGTTCGCTTCGCTCATCGCGGAAACGCGGGAGATGGAGGACGAGCTCGCCTCCGTGAGATACGCGGTCCACATCAAAGGCAACCGCGTACGCGTGACCCGAGACGAGGGCGAGGCGGACATGAGCGAGCAGGTCGATCTGACCTTCGCCAAGTTCAAGCAGGGGGCGGTCACGGACTATCGGGCGAAGCTCCCGGACTGGGCCGACATGAATCACGTGGAGGCGCAGATCCTCGATCTCGTGGCCAAGCTGCACCCCGAGACCTTCGCCAAGCTCGAGCAGTATTGGCCGCGAAACGAGCACTACCTCGACGGAACGATCGGGACATTCGACCGCGAGGTGCAGTTCTACCTCGCGTACCTGGAGTACATCGAACCGCTGAAAGCCAAGGGCCTGGCGTTCTCGTATCCCCGGGTATCGGCTCGCTCAAAGGATGTGTGTGCCACGGACACGTTCGATCTGCCCCTGGCGACGAAGCTCGTCCTCGACAAAGGCTCGGTGGTGTGCAACGACTTCCAAGTCACGGATCCGGAGCGGATCCTCGTCGTCAGTGGCCCAAACAACGGTGGCAAGACGACGTTTGCGCGAACGTTCGGACAGCTGCACTACCTCGCCAGCCTCGGCCTTCCTGTCCCGGGCACGGACGTTCGGCTGTTCCTTCCCGACCGGATCTTCACCCACTTCGAGCGCGAGGAGGACATCCAGACGCTGCGAGGCAAGTTCGAGGATGAGCTGTTCCGCATCCACGAAATCCTCGAGGCGGCAACGAGCTCCAGCGTGCTGATCATGAACGAGAGCTTCGGCTCCACGACGCTGCACGATGCCCTCGTGGTCGGCACGGAAGTCGTGCGGCAGATCATCGACCTTGACGTGCTTTGCGTGTTCGTGACATTCGTAGACGAGCTGGCTTCGCTCGACGAGAGCACGGTCAGCATGATGAGCACGGTGGTACCCGAGGATCCGGCGGTCCGGACTTTCAAGGTGGTGCGAAAGCCGGCCGACGGTTTGGCCTACGCGGCGGCGATCGCAGAGAAGTATGGGCTCTCGTACGAGACGCTGCGAAGACGGGTCGCGCGATGAAGGCCTTCCTGATGCACCAAGACCGCGACTTCGACCTCGAAGCCGAGCTCCGGGCGAACGAGGCGGCGCTGATGCAGGACCTGGAGCTGAACACCCTGCTCTCATCGATGGCGGCGGGGGACCCGTTGCTGTTCGACGTCGCCCAGCGCGCGCTCCTGCTGAGCCTGTCTGATCCCGAGGCGATCGTCTACCGGCAGCAGGTGCTGGCAGACTGTCTCGCGCAGCCGGCAGTGATGCGGGAGCTCTATGCGCTCGCCGGCGAGGCGCTCAGAGCGCAGAAGACGGTGTGGGGGAGCTTGCTTCGAGACTCACCCCGAACCGCACTGGCCACGTCAGTCGCAAAGATGGAGCTGTTTGTCGAGTCTCTCAGGCAACTGCGCTACATGGCCGGCGAACACGCGGAGAAGTTCACATCCCCGGGGTGCACGCGATTCTTTGCCATGCTCCGTGACGAGCTCGACGAGAGTTACTTCGAGGCGATCGACGATCAGCTCAAGTCGCTCAAGTTCAGGGGCGGGATGCTGATCAGCGCACGTCTGACAGCGGGCAACAAAGGTAAGGGTTACCGGCTCCGGCGGGCGCGCGAACAAGGCCTGCTCGAGCGGATGTTCGATCGGTCGGGATACTCCTTCACGATCGCGGACCGCGACGACAGCGGGTTCAGGGCGCTTGGGGATCTGGAGGACAAGGGCGTCAACCTCGTCGCCAACTCGCTCACACAAGCTGTTATCCATGTCGAAAGCTTCTTCGCGCTGCTCCGTGTCGAGATCGGCTTCTACGTCGCCTGCGTAAATCTGAGCGAGCGGCTTGCTCAGCAGGGAGAGCCGACCGAGTTCCCGGTTCCGGTCGCGCGCGGTGAGCTGGCGCTCTCGGCCCGTGGACTCTATGACGTGTGTCTGGCACTGACGACCGGAGACCAGGTTGTGGGCAACGACGTCGGCGCCGATCACAAGTCGCTGCTGATGATCACCGGGGCCAACCAGGGGGGAAAGTCGACGTTCCTGCGCAGCGTCGGGTTGGCACAGCTGATGACTCAATGTGGCATGTTCGTCGGGGCGGAGTCGCTGCGCGTGAACGTCTGCGGCGGGGTGTTCACGCATTACAAGCGGGAGGAGGACGAGTCCATGGAGAGCGGGAAGCTCGACGAGGAGCTCGCTCGTATGAGCGAGATCGCGAACCACATCACCGCCGACTGCGTGCTGCTCTGCAACGAGTCGTTCGCCGCGACAAATGAGCGAGAGGGCTCGCAGATCGCGCGCCAGGTGGTGACGGCGCTCCTTGAAGAGGGCGTCAAGGTGCTGTTCGTCACACACATGTTCGATCTCGCGAGCGGCTTCCACAGCCAGGCGCCTTGACACCACGCTGTTCCTCCGGGCCGAGCGAGGGTCAGAGGGCGCACGCCCGTTCAAGCTGCCGCGAGGGCGAGCCGCTCCCGACCAGTTACGGCGAGGACTCCTACAGGAAGATCTTCGGCCGGAGCGCTACGCTCCCGGCGCTTGCAGATCGCTGAGCCAACGCACAACCGCAGCTGACGGTGCCGGGTCGGGACAGACGTGAGCTGGGTGCGATCTTCGCCGGCGGCGCGGTCGGCGCGCTGTTGCGCGTCGCGCTCCTGCAGACGAACGCCGGCGCGGCACCGGGATGGCCGTGGGTGACGTTTGCGGTCAACATCCTCGGAACGTTCCTGCTCGGCTACTTCGCGACGCGCCTGCAGGAACGCCTGCCGCTGTCGGCCTACCGGCGGCCGTTGCTCGGAACCGGATTCTGCGGCGCGTTCACGACGTTCTCGACGATGCAGGTCGAGCTGCTGACGATGTTGGACGCCCATCGTTACGGGCTCGCGGTCGCGTACGCCGCATCCAGCGTCATCATCGGTTATGGCAGCGTTCACCTGGCCACGCTATTCGTGCGCCGGGCGAGGACCGTGACATGAGCGTGCTCGTCTGGGTGGCAGTGGGGCTGCTCGGCGGGATCGGCGCGCTGGGTCGCTTCTTCGTCGATGGAGTGATCACCTCCCGCATCGGCGGCGACTACCCCATCGGCACGCTGGTGGTCAATCTCTCCGGAGCGGCTGTGCTCGGATTCCTCGTCGGTCTCGGCTTCAAGGGCGACCGCCTGCTGCTCGCCGGCACGGCAACGCTCGGTTCCTACACCACGTTCTCGACCTGGATGCTCGAAACACAGCGGCTGGTCGAAGACGGTGAGGTGCTCGCAGCCGCCGGCAATATCGTGATCAGCCTCGTCTTCGGTGTCGGCGCAGCGGCACTCGGGCGTCTCCTCGGAGCTCACCTGTGAACAACGATTGCCTGAAGCTCACGACGTACTTCGGGGAGCGTCATCGAACCGAGGATCGGTTCGTGGCCGACGCGTTACTCGATCTGTACGGGCGCAAGGAGGTCGAGGTGAGCGTGATGCTGCGCGGCGCCGAGGGCTTCGGGCTCAAGCATCGCCTGCGGTCCGACCGGTTACTGACGCTCTCCGAGGACCTCCCGCTGGTGTCCGTCGCGGTCGACACTCGGCCGCGAATCGAGCAACTGCTCGACGAGGTCATCGCGATCAAGCGCCGCGGCCTCGTCACCTTGGAGCGAGCCCGCCTGCTGACCGGCGACATCGGACCAGTCGCGCTGCCGGAGGAGTTGCACGAGGCAACGAAGCTCACGATCTATGTCGGCCGCCAGGAACAGGTCTACGGCTCGCCGGCGTTCGTCGCGGTGTGCGACCTTCTGCATCGTCGCGGGATCGCCGGCGCAACGGTGCTACTCGGCGTAGACGGGACAGCACATGGGGTGCGGCAGCGCGCGCGCTTCTTCGGCCGCAACGCGGAGGTTCCGCTGATGATCATCGCGGTCGGCTCCGGCGAGCAGATCGCCCGTGTGCTGTCTGAGATCGGAGCCCTGCTGCACCATCCGCTGCTGACGCTTGAGCGCGTGCGTGTGTGCAAGCGCGACGGTCAGCTGTTCTCACCACCTACCTCGATGCCGGCAGCCGACGAGCAAGGCCGGGCCGTTTGGCAGAAGTTGATGGTCTACTCCTCCGAGCAGGCGCGCCACGGCCGTGGCCCGCTGCACGTGGCGCTCGTGCGCCGGCTGCGCGAGAGCGGGGCGAGCGGGGCCACGTGCTTGCGCGGAATCTGGGGCTTCCACGGCGACCACGCCCCCCATGGCGATCGCATGCTCCAGCTGCGGCGCCATGTCCCGGTCGTGACGATCATCGTCGACACACCCGAGCGAATCGCCAAGTCGTTCGAGATCGTCGACGACCTCACCCGCGAGGCGGGGCTGGTCACGAGCGAGATGGTGCCGGCGATGGCGTCCCTCGCCGAGGGACGGAGTCAGCGCGGCGGTCTCCGCCTGGCTCGGCACCGCTTCTGATCCATCGAGGCGGGATACCTGCTCGATCGCGGAATGTGCGCGCGCTAGACGGTCGCGGTTTGCCGGTGCGCGGGCGGCTGCAGGGCCGAGATGGGAATCGCGCGACTGATCACGACCGCGGCGAGGTCATCGGTGCATTCGTCGGCGTCGGCCTGAACCCGCTCGACGAGGCCCTGGGCGGTCAACCCCTCGTCGACGAGCGACCGCAGGTGCGCGCGTCCGAGCTGCTGGCCGTATCGCCGAGCTTCGGTCAGGCCGTCGGTGAACAGGCACACCCGCTCGCCCGGAGCCAGTACGCGGGAGAACTGCGGCCAGGTGTCGCCAAGCCCGAGGCCGAGTGGGGTCGCCGACTCTTCGTCGGAGTCGGCTTCGCCGGCGAAGATCGGCGGCTCGTGCCCCGCCTTTGCCCACGTGAGCTCTCCCGTCGCGTGCTCGTAGCAGCAGATGACCACCGTCGCAAAACCTGTGCCGAGCTCCCCGATCAAATACCGGTCCGCGCGAGCAAGCACCTCGGGCAGAGGATGCTCCTCCCCCATCAACGTTCGCACCGTGTAGCGCACGAGCGCCGCCTGGATCAGCGACTCGCGCCCGTGCCCCGACACGTCGCCGATGATGATGCCCGTCGTCCCGCTCGAGATCGAGAACACGTCGAAGAAGTCGCCGCCGGCCGCGAGTCCCTGCGCCGGCCGGTACGCCACCGAGATATCGAGCTCGCCGATGTTCCCGGGGACCGTCGGCAGAAGCGCGTCCTGGAGCACTCCGACATCGGAGAGGAGCGCGGCCCGCTGACCGGCCAGCGACCTCGCGCGCCTGCTCTGGAGATAAGCGTTCAGCGCCATCGCCGCGGCGATGACCGCGAACGCGAGGAGCGCGAACAGCACCGCGCTCGGGAGTTCCTTGACCACCCGGCCGAGTGCGCCGACCGCCGTTGTGCGACGGCGCTCGGTGGCCGACGCCGTCCCGTTCGACGGACGCGAGCTCGAGCTCGTTGTGCCCGATCCGTCGACCGGCAAGGCGGTGCCGGCGCCGGTTATCGCGGCCGCGCCGGCGGTGTGCGCGCCGCTCGCGGTGTGGTTCGTCTGGCTGGTCGCCGGCAGACCTGCGTGGCCGGCGCGACCGGTGGCGCGTCCGGAGCGCTTCGTCGGCGCGACGCCGGCCGCGGAGACGCTCGGCGCCGTGGACGTCGTGCCCCGTGATGCCGTGGTCTGGGTGTCCGGCGTGCCACTCGTTGCGATCGCGTGGGTGCCCGTTGTTGGCGCGCTCACGGGAGGGGTATGGACCGGCGGAGCGGTGACGGTCGGCGTGCTGATAGTCGGCGTGGTGATGCTCGGGATGCTGACCGTTGGGGTCGTGATCGCCGGCGTGCTCACCGTCCCGACGCCTACCGAGGGCACAGTGATCGTAGGGACCGTGATCGCCGGGACCGAGACCGTCGGGACCGAGATCGTCGGGACGGAAACCGTCGGGACCGAGAGCGCCGGCACGGAGGCCTGGGCGGCGGAAGCCGCCGAGCCGGCCAAGGCGCCACATACGCCAAGCACGATCAGCCTGCGGCGGCTCATGCGCTTGGTCCCCTCCCGGGGGCGACGTGCCGCTCGGCGGCGTTCGCCCAATCGACGAACGAGGCCGTCGGAATTGCAGACCAACTGAGCACCCGGCCCTCTGTAATCGCCTGGAATGACGGAGACTTGAGCTTACCGCAGGAATGCCGCCCTGATAGCAGCAGCCGGCTAGACCATCCGTCCAGCTCGAGGGCGTCGGCGGCTTGCCGTGGGTAGCACCGCAATGACAGGAAGTCACACAAAAGTCGCTCGCTTAGCACAGCGGCTCGGGGTGATGTTCGTGCCTGCGCACTCGCACAGGCGCGTTGACACCTGGTGACCGGCTGGAGGCATCGGTGAGATTCGAAATCATTGCTCTGGTGGCAATTGCAATCTGGGTTGGGGTAACGCTTCTGACCCTGTCGGCGTGCCACGCGGCGAAGCGAACCGACGACGCGATGGATACCGATCTGGCTCAGGCGCCGGTCGCGAGTCGCGACGGCGAGACCACAAGTTCGCCTGCGGCCAAGCGCGCATTGCGAACCCTCGATGTCTGCGACGCGGCAAGCCTGCTCGGCGTGACCCCCGAGACGTTGCTGGCCTGGGAGGCCCGCTATGGCTTCCCCACGGCGAGTCCCCTCGAGCAGCGCTACAGCCCGACGGAGGTGCTCGCCCTGCGAGACAGCCTCGAGGACGGGCTGTCGATCGCATCGGCCGTGACCCGGGCCCGTGAGAAGGCCAGACGGCGTCGCGCGCTGGTCGGCGCGCGCTTGGCCGGCCATCGCGACGGCGGCGTCGCCTCCTAAGCGAGGTACGTCACGACGTCTGCCGGCGGGAGTCGCGCCGGCGGGTCCTTCTCCTGCCGGGGCCAGCCGAGATGGATCAACGCGACGAACCGCTCGCTGGCAGGGATGCCGAGTGCCTCCAGCCCCGCCGCGGTCCTCAGCACGCCCGGAGTACGCCAATAGCCGGCGAGGCCGCGACCGTGGGCCGCGAGCAGAATCGCATAGACGGCGCACGCGGTCGCGCACAAATCCTCCTCTTGCTGGACTGGGTCGTCAGCGGCGACGACCGTTGCCGCGACCAGCGTCGGCGCGCGATCGAGCTTCGCCGCAGCCTCGGGACCAGCGGCGGCCTTCAACCGCGCGAGCGCCACCGGACCGATCACTCTGAACCGCCAGGGGTTCGTGAGGTGGTGGTTTGGCGCCCAGCGTCCGAGCTCGAGTAGCTCGTCGATGAGCTCGCGGGGCAGCGGGTCAGGCGCGAACGCCTTGTGGGTGCGTCTGCTCCGGATCGCGTGTTCGACATCCATCGCGTCTCACGGTAGCGACGGCCGTCGTCGCTCACGTTTGAGTAAGGAACGCGAGGATTGCGGCGTTGGTCTCCTCTGGATGGGTCCAGCCAATGTTGTGCGGGCCGTTCTCGACTTCGACGACCGTGAGGTCGGCGATCAGGTTCTCGTCTCTGAGCCGGGCGGCCGTTGCCACGAAGGGCAGGATTCGGTCCGCAGTGCCGTGGACGACCAGCGTCGGCACGTCGATCTTGGACAGGTCGCCGCGAAAGTCAGTCAGCCATGTGTCGACGCACGCATAGGATCCATAGGGGGATGCTCCGGCTGCGACGTTGAAGCTCGCCCGTAGGGCTGCATCCCCGATCCGGTCGGGTGCGAGCACATCGGTGTTGTAAAAGTTCGCGAAGAAATCGTCGAAGTACGCGTACCGGTCAGCCACGATCGCGTGCTTGATGCCTTCGAACACCGAGCCCGGCACGCCCTTCGGGTTGTCCTCGGTTTGCAGCAAGAACGGTGGAATCACGCCGAGCAGGATCGCCTTGCTGACCCCGGCCGACCCGTACGCACCGAGGTACCGGGTTACCTCGCCGGTGCCCATTGAGAAGCCGGCGAGGACAACATCCTGGTCGAGCGCGAGATGGTCGAGCAGCACCTTCAGATCGCCCGCGAACGTGTCGTAGTCATAGCCGCTCGTCGGCTGACTGGACTGGCCGAAGCCCCGACGGTCATAGCTGATGCAGCGGTATCCGTTCGCGAGCAGCACCCGCTCCTGGCGCTCCCAGGAGTTGCCGTCCAGCGGGTAGCCGTGGATCAGGACGATCGGCTTGCCGGAGCCGTGATCGTTGTAGTGGATCTCGATGTCGGCGGTGTTCTCCGTTCCGACTTTGATGAACGGCATGGTGCTTTCCTTTCGCGTTTGTGGCCGTTATGGGAGGGATTGCTCGCGGGCCACTGCGCCCGAGCAACCGCATGTGGCGCCGCGCTCATCCGACAAGATAGGTCTCGTAGATCACGCCGGCGGCCTGGCGGCCGGCCACACTGATGAAGATGCCCTTGTTCAGCCAGCCGAGGTCGGGGGCTGCCGTCTGTTCCTCAGCCCGCGCACCGTGGAGTGGCACCTGACCAAGGTGTTCGGCAAGCTCGGGATCGGCTCCCGCAAGGAGCTCCGCTCGGCGCTGTCCGACGTCAGCGCAGCCGCGCTCCCCTCTAGCAGTGAGCGATGAGGGGTGATCGAAGGGTCAGCCGGCGCGGTTTGCCGCGCTTCGATCAGTTGTGGATGGGCGCGGCAGGATCGCCGCGGGTGGTCGTAGCTGGCGCCCGAGGCGGCGGGCTTCGGCCGCG
Source organism: uncultured Solirubrobacterales bacterium (assembly GCA_963699325.1). Classification (GTDB taxonomy): domain Bacteria; phylum Actinomycetota; class Thermoleophilia; order Solirubrobacterales; family Solirubrobacteraceae; genus Palsa-465. The sequence goes on from CAVOTN010000002.1 coordinate 169,592, forward strand.
ACGACGGCGAGGTAGTGCCGATTGGCCGATCGACGTGGGGTGAGACGTGGTGGTTCGGTCCGCCGGCTGTTCGTGTTCGAGCGCTGTGAGCTGGGTTCTAGCCGTTGCTCGGCCATCTGTTCCTAGCCTCAGTTCCCGGACGCGGTCGCGGTCGCGAGGTAGTGGAGCGCCCTGCGCTTAGCGCAGAGCCCGTGAAAGGAGACGAGCTCGCGACCGTCGCTGAGCGCGACCGCCCAGCCGTGGTGAATCCGTTTGAGCATCAGTGTGAGGGCGTACATGGCGAGCCTCCTCGGAGGCGAGAGTTTCGGGGGCGGGTTGAAGATCTGTGGATGTGTGGGCGCCGGCTCGCACGAGCCGCGGGCGGAGGCGCAGGTACGCAAGCACCCCACCGATTCCTGGCACCCAGAATGCGATCGCGTGGTAGACGATCACGGCCGCGGCCGCGTGCACGGGAGAGACGCCGTAAAGCACGAGCGCGCCGGTGAGCCCGGCATCCAACACCCCGATCCCACCGGGGATCGGCACCCAGTTCGCGGCGTAGCCGATCGAGTACCCCAGGGTCAGCGCCGCGATGCTGGGAGCGGACCCGAGCGCTCTCAGAAGCACCCAGAGGACGGCAACGTCAAACGCTAGATAGCCCAGCGCTCCCAACAGGCGCCAACTGGGACGCCGGCGAAACGTCATCTCCTCGCCCTCGCGCACGGCGACGGCAATCGACGCAAGCCAGCGCGGCGCGCGCGGCCACCGACGCAGGATCGCCGGCAGCGCCGCGATCAGGAGGACCCCGAGCGCTGCGAGTCCCGTCGGCAGGACCACGGCGACGAGACCGCGAGGCCCGGGAGCTCCCGCGATCAGCGCCAGACCCGCGCCGACGAGTGCCGCGCTCGAGACCGCGCCGCCGAGAAAGAACAGCGCGGCGGACCGTCGCGCGATCCACCTCACCGGCGCGCCGGTCAGGTGGACCAACCAGCCGCCGATTGCCAGCCCGCCGGCTCCACCTCCGGGGAGCAGCGCCCCGGAGGCCTGGGTGGTCCATGCCAGCGCCCGCGCGTCGCGAGCGTCCAAATCGTCGAAGAACAGCCGGAACACCACCACGAAGCTGACGCTCGAGGCGAGCTCGAGCCCCACCGCAAGCGCGACCCAGCCAGGGCCGATGTTGCTGATCTCTCGCAGCACCCCTCGCAGTCCCGGGACCGCGGCGAGCAGCGCAACCCCCAGCACGACGAGCAGTCCCATCGTCGCTAAACGCTTACCAACCCGCGGCAGCCGGAGCCGGCGGCGAGTCGCTTCGCGCCCGCCCGGCCCCTCCGACCCGTGGCCGGGGGCGAGAGGGCGAGCGGTCGAAGAGAGCGCAGACATTGTTCCTCGCTCAGAGTTTATACAGTAATCGGAGAGCGCTGTCCAGTTAGCGACAATTGCCAGAGCTTCTGCGGTTGCCGATCGCACTTGCGGACAGGCTCTCCCGCACTACACTGCTCTACGTGACGGCTACTGGTCAGCCACCGCGGCGCAAGGACGCACAGCGCAACCGGGACGCGATCGTGGCTGCGGCGCGGGAGCTGTTCGCCGACTCCGCCGATGTTCCGATGTACGAGGTCGCGCGGCGCGCGGGGGTCGGGCAGGCGACGCTGTACCGGAACTTCCCAGACCGTCGAGACCTGGCTGCTGCGCTCCTTTTCGACGAGATGGAGCACACCGAGGAGCTCGCAGCTAACCACGCCGGAGATCCCGACGCATTCTTCGTGCTGCTCCGGAGCGTCGTTGAGACCATCGCGCGTTTCCATGCGCTGGGCGAGCTGGCGCGGGAGGATGCGTGCCTGGGGTCGGCGCTTCAGTCGCGCCGGCGGCAGCTGCGCGAGCTCCTCAAGGAGCCGCTCCGCGCCGCCAAAGCGGCGGGCACGGTGCGCTGCGACCTGACCCTCGACGATGTCTTCCTGGTCGTGCTGATGGTCCGCGGCGCGATCGACGCAGCCGACGGTCCGGCAGGCCGCGCGGGTGCCGCCAGCCGCGCCCTCGCGCTTCTGCTCGACGGCATGACGGCCTCTCGGCCCACCTGACAAGCGCGTCCCGACAGCGCGCGACCGGCGCCGCCGGCTCCGTTCCTCGGCGGGAGGTACTGGACAGCCGTGTCCGGAGGCGCGCTATCTGGTTACTCCTGTCCGGTATCACCACTTCGGTAGGAGGCTTGCCAACTCACCGTTCCGGTGGGAGGCTTCTATCCGTCCGGATGCCGATCGACACGAGCGGGACATAGGGGATGAGCATGTCGGGTTCGCGTCCGCGTTCGTTCGAGTCGGTGCGGCGCCTGCCGTTTATCGGTCGGGTGATGGACTGGGGAATGGGCCCGAGCGCGGGATCGGACACGACGCGGCGCGCCGAAGCGAGGATCGCCGGCTTGAAGGTGACGGAATCGGTGTGCCCGTTCTGCGCTGTGGGGTGCGGGCAGCTGGTGTACACGCGCGGTGGCGAGCTGGTCGACATCGAGGGCAACCCGCGCTCGCCGATCAACCAGGGGACGCTGTGCCCGAAGGGCGCGTCCTCGCGCCAGTTGGTGCAGCAGCCCGGGCGGCTGACGAGGGTCAGGTACCGGCGGCCCGGCGGCACCGAGTGGGAGGAGCTTGAGCTCGAGCAGGCGATGGACATGATCGCCGAGCGGGTGATCGCCGCGCGGGAGAGCGGCTGGCAGGACACCGACCGCCACGGCTGGCGGGTGGATCGCACGCTGGGGTTCGCGCACCTGGGCGGGGCGACGCTCGACAACGAGGAGAACTACCTGATCAAGAAGCTCTTGACCGCGATGGGGGCGGTCCAGATCGAGAACCAGGCGCGCATATGACACAGCTCGACCGTCCCCGGTCTGGGGACCTCGTTCGGGCGCGGCGGCGCCACCAACTTCCAGCAGGACCTTCAGCACGCGGACTGCATCGTGATCGAGGGGTCGCAGATGGCCGAGGCGCACCCGGTGGGGTTCCGCTGGGTGATGAAGGCCAAGGAGCGGGGCGCGCGGGTCATCCACGTCGATCCTCGGTTCTCGCGCACGAGCCAGCTGGCTGACCTCCACGTGCCGATCAGGGCCGGCACCGACATCGCATTCCTCGGCGGGATCATCCGTCACGTGATCGAGACCGAGTCCTACTTCCGCGACTACGTCGTCCATTACACGAACGCCTCGACGATCATCAACGAGCACTTCCGCGACACCGAGGACCTCGACGGCCTGTTCTCGGGCTTCGACCCCGAGACAGGGACTTATGACCGCAGCTCGTGGATGTACGAGGGCGGGGAGGTCGCCGCGGCGGCCGGGGTGCGTGAGCACTCCACGCAGGCGTTCAGTCAGAACACCGGCGCGGGAATGCTGGCGGGCGAGGTGGAGCGTGACGAGACCCTCCAGCATCCGCGGTGTGTCTTTCAGATCCTGCGCCGGCACTTCGCCCGCTACACGCCGGAGATGGTGGAACGGATCTGCGGAGTGTCGCCCGAGCACTTCATGGCGGTCGCGGACGCGCTGATCACCAATTCCGGGCGCGAGCGCACCAGCGCGTTCTGCTACGCGAACGGCTGGACTCAGCACACCGAGGCTGTGCAGATGATCCGCACCGCTTCGATCCTCCAGTTGCTGCTCGGCAATATCGGGCGGCCCGGCGGCGGCATCATGGCGCTGCGCGGGCACGCGTCGATCCAGGGCTCAACCGACATCCCGACCCTGTACGACCTGCTCCCGGGCTACCTGAACATGCCCCACGCGCGCGAGGGTCACCTGACGCTCGAGGATTACGTCGACGCGGACGGCGCGGACCGCGGCTGGTGGTCGTTCTTCGACACCTACATCGTCTCCCTGCTGAAAGCCTGGTTCGGCGACGCCGCCACGGCACAGAACGATTACGGCTTCGCGCACATTCCGAAGCTCACCGGCAATCACTCGCATTTCGCGACGATGCTCCGCGCGCTCGACGGGGGGCTCGAGGGGCTCCTCGTGATGGGGCAGAACCCGGCTGTCGGCTCGCAGCACGCCGGCCTTCAGCGACGAGCGCTGGCCAAGCTGAAGTGGCTGGTTGTGCGCGATATGGCCGAGATCGAGACCGCGACCTTCTGGCGTGACTCCCCGGAGGTGCAGTCGGGCGAGCTTCGCCCCGAGACGATCCAGACCGAGGTGTTCCTGATGCCCGCCGCCTCGCACATCGAGAAGGAGGGCTCGTTCACCAATACCCAGCGCCTGGTCCAGTTCCGCGACAAGGCACTCAACTCGCCACGCGACGCGCGCTCGGAGCTGTGGTTCATGCACCACCTGGCAAAGCGGGTCAGGGCGCACTACGCCGGGTCCGAGCGCGAGCGGGACTGGCCGATCGTGAACCTGACCTGGGACTACCCGGAGTGCGGCGACGAGCGGGAGCCCGATGTCGAGGCGGTGATCAAGGAGATCAACGGCTACAACGTCGCCACGGGTGAGCCGCTCAGCTCGTTCACCGAATTGCGAAACGACGGCTCGACCGCGTGCGGCTGCTGGATCTACTCCGGAATCTATGCCGACGGCGTCAATCAGGCGCGGCGGCGCAACCCGGGTGACATCAGCGCCGAGGGTGGCAGCGTGTCGCCGGAGTGGGCCTGGGCGTGGCCGGCCAACCGGCGGATCCTCTACAACCGCGCCAGCGCCGATCCGGAGGGCCGGCCGTGGTCTGAGCGAAAGCGCTACGTGTGGTGGGACGAGCAGGAGGGTCGCTGGGCCGGCTACGACGTGCCGGATTTCCCTGCTCGACAAGCACCCGGATTACCGGCCGGAGCCCGACGCTCGCGCGATGGACGCGATCGGGGGCGCGGACCCATTCATGATGATGGCCGACGGCCGCGCCTGGCTGTACACGCCCAGCGGTCTGCTCGACGGCCCCCTACCCACGTTCTACGAGCCGGTCGAGTCGCCGGTGCCGAATCTGCTCTACCCGAAGCGGAACGCCAACCCGGCCGCGATCCGCTGGCAGCGGCCCGAGAACCCGTACCACGCCCTCGGCGACCCGCGTTATCCGATAGTGGCGACCACGTTCCGGCTGACCGAACACCACACGGCGGGCGGGATGAGCCGCACCGTCCCGTGGCTGGTGGAGCTGCAGCCCGAGATGTTCGCCGAGATCGATCCGCAGCTCGCCGCCGACCGTGGGATCGAGGACGGCGGCTGGATGACGATCTTCACCGAGAGAGCGGAGATCGAGGCGCGGGCCAAGGTCACTGACCGCATCCGGCCCCTGCGGGTTGACGGGCGCGTGATCCACCAGATAGGGCTGCCTTGGCACTGGGGGTACAGCGGGCTCTCGCGCGGCGACACGGTCAACGAACTCGGCGTCCTCGCGGCCGATCCGAACGTCTCGATTCAGGACGACAAGGCGTTCACCTGCAACGTCCGGGCGGGCCGCCGTCAGGGCGCGAGCACCGCGCGACTGGCCGGCGCCACGCTCGCCGGGCATCACATCGGGCCAAGCGAGGACGACCCACTGGCGGAGAACCCGCAGGAGGCACGCGAGTGAGCACCAGCGTCCCAGAGACCGAGATTGCGATTCATCGGGTGGGCGGGGGCTCTGTCCCGCGCATGGGCTTCTTCACCGACACATCGGTGTGCATCGGCTGCAAGGCATGCGAGGTTGCCTGCAAGCAGTGGAACGACCTGCCCGCGGACGGCTCGCGGCCCGGCAAGGGCGTCTCGTATGACTACACCGGCGATCTGAGCGCCTCGACCTGGCGCCACGTCCGGTTCGTCGAGCTGTTCGAGCCCTCCCCGCAACTCAAGGAAGAGGCGCAGCGCGCGCTCGCTGCAGGGGGCGGGGGCAAGCTGCCGGCGATCCCGGCGGCCGGCGCGGTTGATCTTGTGGACGCAGCGCAGTCTGCCTCTGGCCTCGTCGACGTCGCGGACGCGGTTCGCAAGATGGGCGATTGGGTGTTCATGTCTGATGTCTGCAAGCACTGCACCAACGCGGGCTGTCTCGATGCCTGCCCCACCGGTGCCCTGATCCGCACCGAACATCAGACGGTGGTGCTGCAGCCCGATGTCTGCAACGGCTGCGGCTACTGTGTCCCGGCCTGCCCGTTCGGCGTTGTCGACCGCGACCCCGAGGATGGGCGCGCCGGCAAGTGCACGCTCTGTTATGACCGATTGGAGGACGGCCTCGAGCCGGCCTGCGCGAAGTCCTGCCCGACAGACTCGATCCAATTCGGGCCCCACGAGGAGCTGGTGGAGATCGCCTCTCGCCGCGTCGCCGAGCTGCATCGGCGCGGCATCGAGGGCGCCTATCTGTACGGCGCCGGCGACGAGCCCGGAGAGCAGCTCGCCGGCGGTCTCGGCGCGTTCTTCCTGTTGACCGAGCCGCCGGAGCGCTACGGGCTGCCTGCCAACGCGGACTCGCCGGTGCAGGAGAACGTGGTCCCGGCGACGCTGGCCGCCGTCGCCGCCGGCTTACTCGCGAGCGCGGGCGCCGTGGTCGCGTTCGTCGCCGCCGCCCGCCGCGGCCGACGCGCGCCGGGAACGGGGAACTGGTGAGCCGCGAGCACGACTGGGAGGGAACGCTCGAACACACCGGCGAGCCGGCGGAGTTGGCTCCCGAGCACGAGCCTCCCGGCACGGCGCACGGACGCACGACCGAGTGGGTGGCCGACCACGACACAGAGTCTCGCGACATCCGCCCCGCGCTCGGGACGCACGGCGGTCCAGCGCCGTGGAACGCAGCCGAGCCAGGGGCGCCGGTCGCGCTCGCGCGCCCGGGCTTTGGTGATGCGCGATGGTCGTTTCTCTACAAGGCGCGCGATACCGATTACGCCACTGCCGAGCCGGCTCCGGGTCAGGTCGCATCGGCAAACCGGCGGATGAGGAACTCGCCGGTCTCGGACATCCACGGGCCGTTCATCCACGCGCCGGTGTGGTCGTGGGAGGTTCCACTCTACTTCTGGTTCGGCGGGATGGCATCCGGTGCGGGGTTCGTCGCGCTCGCGTGCGACGCGGCCGGCGACCACCGCTCCGCCGCGATCGCTCGCAAGGTCGCGCTCGGTGCCGTCGCGCCGGCGCCCGTCCTCCTAGTCGGCGATCTCGGCCGCCCCGAGCGGTTCCTGAACATGATGCGGATCTTCAAGCCGCGCTCGCCGATGAATACGGGCGCCTGGTGCCTGCTCGCATTCAGCGGCTCGATTTCACTGGCGGTGGGTTGCGACCTGGCCGGGCGGCCCAAGGCCGCCCGCCGGCTCGGGGCGCTGACCTCGGTGCTCGGCGGCTACCTCGGTTCCTACACGGGCGTGCTGCTCGCCTGCACCGCGGTCCCGGTGTGGTCTCGCAGCCGTACGATCTTGGGGCCGGCATTCGTTGCCACCGCGAGCGCAACCGGGGCAGCCGCGACCCGTCTCGTTCTCGTCGCGAGCGGCCTGCCCGAGGGCCACCCGACCCGCAGGGCGCTCGGCACGATCGAGACCGCGTCGATGCTCACCGAGCTCTCGCTCTCGGCAGTCGGCGAGCGCCGGCTTGGCGACGCCGCCACCGCGCTCCGCCAGGGACGCCCGGGTGCCTTCTTCCGCGCCGCCAAGAGCCTCGTCGCGCTCGGGCTCTGTCTGCGGGTGGCGGCGCGCGGTCGGAGCTCGCCCGAGCACGACCTCGCCAGCGTCATGTATCTCGCGGCCGGCCTGGCCTTTCGGTTCGCCTGGGTCGAGGCAGGGAGAGCCTCTGCGGACGACTACGCCGCCGTGGCGGCGATGGGGCGCGGCCGGCGCGCGCTGCACGAGGCCCGCGAGGAGTCACGGGAACAGCGCGCGCTGTCGACCCGCCGCTCCCCGCTGCCGATGCCTGACATCGCGCGACGCGCCTACGGCGAAGCGGTCAGGCGCACCAGCCTCGCGATTGAGCAGCGACTGCGGCGCCACCGCGCAGAGTGACCGGGCCGGTGGGGCCCCTCGCCGCCGCCGGGTTCGGCGACGTGGCGGTCACGGAACGTCCCCCGAGGAGCTGTGAGTGAGGTAGGCCCCACCCGTGACAGCCGCTAGCACTGCTGCCAACGCCAGCACCCAGGCGATGCTCGTCTTGAGCAGCAGCGCCCCGACCAGCGCGCCGGTGAGCATCGCCAGCACGGCAAGCAGCCGTCGCTTGGGCGCGCTGCGGTTCGTGCGGAGGTGGCGCAAATCAGCGGCCAACCCGGTGAGAGTCAGCGTCAACACCGTCGTGGTCAGATCGGGGACCGCGATCCGCCGCACGGTCGAGTTGCGTACCCCCATCGCCAACGCCAGCAGAGCGATCACGGCGTCGCCCGAAGCCGCGTCCGCCCGCACCGTGCCTACGGCGGTCACAAGCGCCGCCACCGAAAGCAGGGTCACCTCGGCACCCAGCGCCACGCCCACGTGTACGCGATGACGATCAGCGACACTTTGCGCCAATCTGCCACCCAGCGCCGCACCGACCGTGAACGCCACCAGCGACACGATCGGCGCCACGATCGGCAGGTTGTAGCCCCCGGCGATACCGAAGCCCAGCAGGACGACGTTGCCCGTCATGTTCGCGCTGAATACCTTCCCGAGACCGAGATAGCTCGCCGCGTCCACGAGTCCCGTGCTGAACGTCAGGGTGAGCAACAGCACCGTCAGCGGATGACGGACGCTGGCCGCGGCTGCTTGCGCTCGGGCCCGCGCGGCCGTCTCGGCGTCTACCGCGACCACGCGCGCTAGGCCGAGAGCGGCATCGTCGCCCGCCGGGGTGTCACGCTCCCTCGAAGCATCACGACGCGCAGCCTAGGTCCACCGGCAACCGCCCGCAACAGTGTGCGCGGGTGTCGCCGGCGCTTCAGGTTGTTGGGTTAGCGGTCGCGAGCTTCGACCGGACCCGCACTACCGGCGCCTCTGGGTCGTGAGGCTGAGGAATCGCGGTCAGCGTGAACTCGGCGATCGCGCCCGGCCGAAACACGAGGCAGTGGGTCGAGCCGCCGAACTGGAAGTAACCGAGCTCCTCACCCTTGGCGACGTGATACCCCGGCGTCATCTTCGCGTCGATGAGACACGAGGAGACCTCCGACATGCCGACCGGCACGAAGGCCATCAGCCCGATGACGGGATCATCGGCTTCGATCAGGATGATCGCCCGAGCCGCAACGTGGGCGAGATAGGACTGCGAGTTCATTGGCTCGACCGCGTCCTTGCCCTCCGAGTCGGCCTCGGAGTAGTACGTGCCCTCCTGGACGAACGCCCGGACGATCGTGCCCGCGACCGGACTGTGCCACCGGTGGTAGTTCGTCGCGCTCAGAAAGGCCTGATACACGGTTCCGCCGACGAAGTCGTCGACCGAGTCATCGTTGGCCAGCATGTCCCGAAGCGAATAGGGCTGACTCTTGATCCAGAAGCGATCTTGCCGCTGCACGTCGGTGCTGATCCCGTAGGGCATCGACTCGCAGGCGCTCACGATCACCTTGTCGTCCTCCGGGGACGCCACCGGACGCGCGCCGTCCTTGAAGCGTCGGGTGAAGAAATCGTTCCATGACGCGAAGCCCCAATGTTCGTCCTGCGGGTCGTATTCGAACTGCTCGATGCCGACCGCACGCTGGGCCTCGGCGGACCGCCAGCCTGACGGCGAGTCGTTGAGCACGTACAGCGAATCGCTGCTGCTGAGGAACTCGGACCAGACGGTCAGGATCTTCTTGAGCATCGCGTTGATCCGCGGATCCCGATATGCGGCGAACCCGGCCGGTGTCCCCATCGTCCAGTCGAGAATCGCGCCCAGCGGGGTCGCCACCATCGCGGGGCCGAACTCGGGCGCCATCGTCAGCACCTCGTTCATCAGGCGCAACAACTGCTCGACGCTCTCCAGATGCCGCTTGCGGTACGCCTTCGTCGGAGGCACCTGCGTGATCATCTGGTTGACGTACATGCGCACCAGCGGATCGCTGTCAAGTAGCTCCTGGAACTCGGTGATCACAGGATGCAGGACGATCTGCTCGCCTCTGGCATCCACCCGTTGCTGGTGGCCATCGAGCCACGCTTCCAAATCCTCCTGGCTTCCCGGCAGCCATCCGGCCTGGCGTCGTGCGTCGACTGCATGGGGCAGCGTCGTCATCGAAGAGCCGCTACCCACCGGCGCCTCATCTGAACGCGGGAACCGAGCAGTGATGTCGGCGAGGTGCAGTCATCGACCAGATCCGCCTTGACTGCTGTCTCGCTGGTTGCGGGGGACTCGGGCTGTTCGGCGCGCCGCCGCGGACGCGACTCTGAGTGCCTCGACGGTTCGAGTGGTCAATCGGGCCTTTCTCTCGCGCCCCGTCCGGCCTGCTAACTCCGCGAGGGCATATTCGACCTCGTCGCGGATATCGCCGCCGCGCACCGGTCTCGCAAGGTCGCTGGACGTATCTCTGTTCCGTCGGAGGCCCGTGCTTCGAGGATGGTTTGACATCGGGGGTCTCACTGAGGCTCCGGGTTCTCGTCTCCGGGCCAGGCGCCGGTGACGCGGGCGAAGACGTGTCTTGACCCGTGGTCGACGAACCCCCTGATCAGGGCGAACAGCGCGCCTTCGATTAGCAGCGCGACCGCGAGCTTCAACGGGCTGATGTTGCGGTGCTCGGGCTTGGGTGCTTCTTGATCGTCGATGACTCCCCAGATGACAGCGAAGAGTTTCTTGCCGATCAAGCCCGCCAGCAGCCCGCCGCCAATGCTGGCCGGCAGGAACATCATCTTCGACATGGCCCACCTCCGTTGTGATTTGCAGAGCCCAACCAGCTATCGCCGTTTCGGCTCGTTCCGCAGCGGCAGGTACGGCTCCCGCTCGACGGGATGGCCTGCCTCGATCTGGCGTCCGCGCTCGATCTCCGCGTTGAGCTCGGCGCCGAGCAGGATCACGGTGTTGGTGATCCACAGCCAGACGAGGAACACGATCACGGAGGCGATGGCGCCATATGTCTTGTTGTAGGAGGAGAAGTTGGCGACGTAGAACGCGAACGCCGCGGATGCCAGTACCCACAGGACGACAGCGATCAAGCCACCGGGGGTTACCCATCGAAATCCTGGTTGGCGGACGTTCGGCCCGGCCCAGTAAAGGATCGACAGGATCACGGCGACGACGAGCAGCAGCACGGGCCACTTGGCGATATCCCAGATCGTCACGGCTGAGGATCCGACCCCGATCACGCTCCCAAGCTGCCTCGCCAAACCGCCGGTGAACACGACCGCTACGGCCGTGAGCGTTAGCAGCAGGACCGTGATGACTGTGACCGCGAGGCGCACGGGGATCGTCTTCCAGATCGGCCGGCCCTCCGGGACGTCCCACACCACGTTCGAGGCGCGCATGAACGCGGCTACGTAGCTCGATGCTGACCACAGCGCGAGCGCGAGCCCGACTATGAACACGATCCCGGCCGTGCCCTTGTTGGCTTGGATGTTGTGGATCGCGCTGGTGAAGATCTGCCGGGCCGCGCCAGGCGCAGCCTTCCCGAGATTCGCGATCAGCGACTGCGTCACAGAGTGGCCGAGTAGGCCGAGCAGCGATACCAGCACGATCAGCATCGGGAAGATCGCCAGCACGCCGTAATACGTCAGAGCAGCGGCCAGGTCGCTCAGGTTGTCCGCCTTGTACTCCCTGAGCGTTCGCTTCAGGACTCCCGACCAGGCACTACGGGGAAGGTCGGTGGGCTGCTCGAGCTCTCGATCCTCCGGCTCTTGTTCGACCGACCGCAGGCGTTGTTGATCGCTCATCGTGATCGCTACCGGCGGCCGAGCAGGCGGCCGACCAGCACCCCGGCGGCGAACGCGCCGACGGCCGTGAACGGCACAGGCTGGCGTCTGACTGTCGAGGCGACCTGTTGCGCTCCCGCGCCGGCTGACTCGGGTGTCGCCTCCCGGGCGCGCGAGGCGAACTCGGCCTTCTGGTGCTGGGCGGTGTCCTTGATCGACGCGATGCGGTCTTTGGCCTGCGTCTTTAGGTCCGCCTTTTCCGCCAGTGCCTCGACCGTGTCGCCGAGTTCCTCTCGCGTCTGTTCTATCTCGACGCGGATCTCCTCGGGCGACTTCTGCTGACTCTCCTCCGATGCGGCGCTCACCGCCGGCCGTCCTTCGCTCGTTGCTTCGTCCATTCCACGTCCTCCTTCACGCTTTCGACGGTCTGCTCGGGCACGGGCGGAACACCCTGCTGAACTTTTCTTTTGCCGGCCAGCGCGAGAACCCCGGCGGTTGCGCCATAAATCGCCGCGACGATCAGCGCCGCGAGCCACCCCGTCACCGCCGTGGCGAGCGCCAGAATCAAGCAGGCGGTCAGGGCACCGACGGCATAAAGGCCGAACATCCCGGCACCGCCGAACATGCCCGCGCCCAATCCGGCCTGCTTACCCTTGACCGCGAGCTCGGCCTTGGCAAGAGCGAGCTCCTGGCGCGCCAGCGTCGCGGTCTGATCAGACAGCTGCTTGACCAGATCCGCGATCGAATCTTCGCTCACCTCCGAATTCTGGATTTCGGCCATCGTGTGCCTCCCTTCCGTCGCTATTGATGCGAGCCCACACGCTGCGCGCTGTGGCTACTGATCAGGCCCAGAGCCGCTGCACGGGTCTCGGCGTTGGACGCGACGTATGCACTCGCTGCCACCGCGGTCACCAGTACCAGCCGCCAGCGCCAGCGGGGCCGGCGGTGTGTCTCGGGCGCGCTCACCGCCGCCCAAACCTCCCACGTTGCCGCCAGGGCTCGCTCAGCCCGTCGACGCAGCTGCTTGTCCTTCACTGCCTTGGCGGGGCTCTTGCCCCTTGCTCGCTCGTAGGTCTCGCGGCAGGCAATCGCCGCCCGTCCGATCGCAGCCTGGACCTCTCGATCGTCCACGACGGACTGGAGGTATGGAGCGAGTGCCGCCGCCCTGCCACTCACGGACAGCTCAAATCCTCGGGCCGGACTCTCCGGTTTTCTCGTTCCGCCATTGCGCCCTCCTCGATACCCACGGTCGATTCGTCCCAGTTTAACTGGGACAGTATGTCTGTGATACCCAGTTATGACGCCTCGAACCCTGAGGCCGGAAAGATTCTTGGGACAAGCGGGACGCGTTTCGGGACAACGATTCGCTGATCTGGCCCGAAGCGAGTCCCGAGGTGGTAAAAGTGGGACGTGGCCCAACCCGCCGAGCAACACGGCCTATCCGCCGCGGGTGCGGGACCGAGTCGCGCCGACGCTCTCGCTAGCCGACAGCGGATCCTCGCCGCCGCGCGCGCACTCGTCGGGGACCGGCACGTGACGATGGCCGAGCTGGCCGCCGCGGCGAACGTCGGCCGCTCCACGCTCTACCGTCACTTCCCCACCCGCGACGCACTCGAGCGGGCGCTCGAGGACACTGAACTCCGAGCTCGCACGCAGCCCGCGCCGCCGGCGGTCAGCGGCCGCGTGGCGACGATGCCGTTCCGCGCGCCCGGCCACCTGGGTCGTGAAAGCCCACTGCCGCTTGAGGTGACGCGCGTCCTGGACGAGGTGCCGGCGCATCTCGTCCCCGATCAGCTCGTCGCCGAGGCGCGTCGCGTCGCCGGAGTTGCCGCCGCGCTGTACGTCGTCGATATCGACGGCTCGCACCTGCTCAGGCTCGCGGGCTCCGAGGAATTCCCCGACCGGCTAGAAGATCCGCCGGCGCTCGGACCAGAAATAGTCCCCGAAGGGCTACCCGCGTTCTACGAGCGACTGCAGCAGCAGCTCCCCGGGTGTGTCCCGGAGCCACTCTGGCTTCGAGGTCGCGTGACGGGCCTGCTGCTATGCGTCGGCACGCCCATCGCCTCGCTCGCCGACATCGCCAAACAGGGCGCTGCGGCTCTGGAGCTCGCGAGCGACTACACCGACTACATCGAAGCTGCGCGCCGCCGCAAACCGACCACGCCCGCCGCGGAGGTCCAGCAGCAACTGCTGCCGCCCCGTATCGCACGGATCGCTGGCGCGCAGCTAGCCGGCTCGCTTCTTCCCACGTACGAGGTCGGCGGCGACTGGTTCGACTTCGTCGAGAACCGAGACGGGGCCTGGATCGCCATCGCGGACGCCCCGGGCAACGGTCCCACGGCCGCGGGACTCGGGGCCGCCGCCCTGGGAGCGCTCCGGGCCGCGCGGCGCAGCGGACAGGACCTCGAGTCGGCGCTCGCGAGTGTTCACCAAACGGTTCGGCAGCTAGGCAACGCGGACTTCCACATTACGGCGATCGTCGCGCGCTGGCGCGCGGCGACAGCGACGCTCACCTGGGTCAACTGCGGCCACCCCCCCGCATACCTGATCGACACCGACGGGAACCTGCACGAACTCGAAGGACCCGAACATCCCCCGCTCGGCTCACGCGACACCGACCCCCGCTTCACACCAGCCAACCGCCAGCTGCACTCCGGAGAACGCCTCATTCTCGTCACCAACGGAATCCTCAAACGGCGAATTGAGAACGGCGGACTGTTTGGCGTCGAAGGCCTCAAGCGGGCGCTCGAATCCGCCGAGAGCCCCACCGCCGCATCGACCGCGATGGCCATCCAGCAGACCGTCACCGACTGTTGGCGTGAGCCACTCGAGGACGACGCTACCGTCGTCGTCATGGCCGTCGAGTGACCGCAGGGTGAGTCGCCGCGCGAACACCACGAGCTCATCCACAAGCTCGAGGCGGAGTGGAAGCATGCGCTCGAGCACCTCCATCGGACTCGTCAGGAAGCGCAGGACTGACCGCCGTCGCTGAGACGGTCAACGCGAACGTCCACCTGGTCTAGGTCCGACAACGACCCCGGCCCAGCGGCGCACCTCGAGCTGACGTCGATCGCTTGCAAACAGACCGGTCTGTCTGCTATGGTCCCGATCGCGAGCAGACAGACCGTTCTGTATGAGAGGAAAGCGATGACAGCCACAGGCACCGAGATCACTTCACCGGACCGGCCTCTCCTCGGCCGACGGGCGCTCGTCACCGGCGCGACCGCAGGCATCGGAGCGGCAATCGCCGCGGCGCTTGCCCGCGACGGCGCCGAGGTAGTGGTGCTGGGCCGTGACGCTGAGCGCGGCGCCGGGATCGTCGCCGGCGTTCGCGACGCCGGTGGCCAGGCCGAGTTTGTTCAGGCGGACCTCAGCGACCCGGAGCAACCCGCCGGGCTGGCTGATGAGATCGGCGACATCGACATCCTCGTGAACAACGCCGGCTTTTCGGTCTGGGGCGCCACGCCGGACGTCGGGATCGACGACTTCGACGCGATGTTCGCCGCCAACGTTCGCGCCCCCTACTACCTGGTCGCAGCATTCGCGCCGGGTATGGCACTGCGCGGCCGGGGGTCGATCATCAACATCGGCAGCATGGCGGGGACCGTCGGGCTCCCCGGCGGGGCCGCCTACGGAGCTACCAAGGCGGCGGTCGCCGCGCTGACGCGCTCATGGTCGGCTGAGTACGGCGCATCCGGAGTCCGTGTGAACACGGTCGCCGCCGGCCCGGTGTACACCCGGCCCGAAGCGCGGGACCTGTTCGACGCCCTCGGCGCCACGACCGCCGTCAAGCGCGCCGCCGAACCCGCTGAGATCGCCGAGGTCGTCGCGTTCCTCGCTTCGGACAAGGCGAGCTACATCACGGGCGCCACCGTGGCCGCCGACGGCGGCCGTACCGCCATCTAGACGTTGCACGAGGAACTCCAAATGATCAGCCTCACCTCCACTGCAGCGACCCGGCGCCGACTACCGGCGCCCGTGGCGTTCGGGCTTCTGACCTCGATCCTCGTGACGTTGCTCGCCAGCTCGAGCGCGCCGACACCGCTGTACGCGACCTACCAGGCGCGCTGGGGCTTCTCGCCCGTCACGATCACGGTGATCTTCGGTGTGTATGCCGTCGCGGTCCTCGCCTCGCTGCTCGTCGCGGGTTCGCTGTCGGACCACGTCGGGCGCCGCCCGGTGCTGATCGGCGCGCTCGGCGCGCAGGCCATAGTGATGCTGCTGTTCGCGTTCGCCGGCGGAGTCGACGTCCTGCTCGCCGCTCGGGTGCTGCAGGGTCTGGCCACCGGTGCCGCCGTCGGCGCCATCGGGGCGGGGCTCGTTGACCTGCATCCCGGACGTGGGGCTGTCGCCAACGCGGCGGGGGCGATGAGCGGCACCGCGACCGGTGCACTCGGCTCGGCGCTGCTCGTCCAGTTTCTGCCCTCGCCGACGAGGCTCGTCTACTTGGTGCTGCTGGTTCTGTTCCTGCTCCAGGCCGCCGGCGTAGGGGCGATCGCTGAGACCTCGCCCCGCGCCCCGGGGATCCGGCGGGCGTTGCGCCCCACGATCGCGGTCCCGGCGCGAGTGCGCGAGGTGCTGCTGATCGCCGCACCGTCACTGATAGCGGTGTGGGCACTCGCGGGCTTCTACGGCTCGCTCGGCCCGTCGCTCGCCGCCCAGGTGGCCGGGTCCGGTTCGACGGTCCTCGGTGGCGCGGCGCTGTTCGCGCTCGCCGCCAGCGGCGCGCTGACTCTCCTGCTCTTCCATCGGACCGAGCCACGCCGCTTCGCGCTCGCCGGCAACGGGCTGGTCATCGCCGGGGTCGCGATCGTGTTGTGGTCAGTGACGGCCTCGTCCGTCGCCGGGTTTTTCGTGGGCACGGTCATCGCCGGCGCCGGCTTCGGCGCGGGGTTCCAGGGTGGCCTGCGCACGATCGTGGCCCTGGCCGGCCCGGCCGAGCGCGCCGGCGTAATCTCGGTCGCCTACATCATCTGTTACCTGGCGATGGGTCTCCCGGCGATCCTCGCCGGCGTCCTCGTCGTCCACAGCACGGTGACCCAAACTGCGCAGGAGTTCGGCATCACGGTGATCGCGCTCGCGGCCATCACTGCCGCCGGCACGATCCTCAGCGGCCGCCGTACCGCGCAGCAGCGCTGCCTGTCCCCCAGCCTCGCGAAATGAGCGAAGGAGCCCAACATGTCACGTGACGTCAAGATCCCCGGCCCTGACCACCCGATCACGATCACCTCAAGCGGCGACCATGTCGTCGTCCGCAGCGGTGAGTCGACGATCGCCGATAGCCGCTCGACGCTCCTCCTGCGCGAAGCGAACTACCCGCCCGTCCGCTACATCCCGCTCGCCGACGTCGACCGATCACAGCTCGCGGCCAGCGAAGTGACCACCTACTGCCCGTACAAGGGCGACGCGTCCTACTACTCGATCACTGCCGGCGCGGAGCGTGGTACCGACGCGGTCTGGTTCTACGACGATCCCTACGCAGCGGTCGCCGAGATCAAGGGTCACGTCGCGTTCTATTCCGACCGCGTCGAATTCACGGTCGAGGCGCCGGACGGCGCACAGGACTGACCGCAGATGCCCACGCGGACGACCCAATCGAACCAGGCGAGGGCGGTCAAGCCCTCGCCAAGGGAGCGACTGCTCCAGGCGGCGGGCGAGCTGTTCTACGCCGAGGGCGTCCAATCGGTCGGCATCGACCGCGTGATTGAGCGCGCCGGCGTTGCCAAGGCCTCGCTCTACAGCACCTTCGGCAGCAAGGAGGAGCTCGTCTGCGCCTACCTCGACGCCCGCCACACCCAGATGTTGGGGCGACTGCGGGCGGCGGTGGACGCTGTCGAGGATCCCGTCGAGCGGATCCTCGCCGTGTTCGACGCCCAGGCTCAGGTGTTCCGCGCGCCCGACTACCGCGGGTGCGCTTTCGTCGCGGCGGCCACCGAGGCGCCGGCCGGCGGGCGCGTCGATGACGCCGCCGAGTCCTACCGCCATGACATCCGCGCCCTGTTTACCGAGCTCGCCGCCGCCGCGGGTGCCCCGGACCCGCCGCTTCTCGCCAGCCAGCTCCAGCTGATCTACGACGGCGCAGGGCTCGCCGCCAGGATGGACCGGGACCCCGCCATCGCCGCTCCCGCGCGCTCGGCCGCCACCGCGCTTATCGCCGCCGCCATCACGCCACGCTCGAAGTAAAGGCTCGGCTGAGCGTTGCCTCGGTGACGAGACGCGCGGCCGCGGCCAAGACCGCCGTATAGCATCGTCCTATGCTCGAAACACCGGGGATCGAGACGCAGCAGCGCGACGGTCAGGAGCAGCGACGCCGTCCCGCGATCGTTGCGGTCGACGACGAGCCGGCCGTGCTCGCCGCTGTCGCGCGAGACCTGAGACGTGGTTTCGGCGAGCGCTACCGCGTGATGCGCGCCGGCTCGGGCGCCGAAGGGCTTGACCTGCTGAGGCAGATTCGCGCACGGGGCGAGCAGGTGGCGTTGCTGGTAGCCGACCAGCGCATGCCAGGGCTGTCCGGGACCGATTATCTGGTCAAGGCGCGCGAGTTCGTGCCGGAGGCCAAGCGCGTCCTGCTGACGGCGTATGCCGACACCGAGGCGGCGATCCAGGCGATCAACGAGGTCTCGCTCGACTACTACCTGCTGAAGCCGTGGGACCCGCCCGAGGAGCAGCTGTTCCCCGTCGTCGAGGATCTGCTGACGACGTGGGAGTCGGGCGCCGCGCTCGAGGCCGGCGGCGTGCGCGTGATCGGCCATCGGTACTCCAAGCAGTCGCACGACCTGCGCGATTTCCTGGCCCGCAATCGCGTGCCGGCGCGGTGGCTCGACGTGGAGCGCGACAGCGAGGCGCGCGAACTGCTCGCGGTGGCCGGTGTGGACGCCGACCGGCTGCCGGTCGCGCTGCTCGAGGACGGGTCGGTCCTGGAGCGCCCGACGATCCTCGAGCTCGCCGAGCGCCTCGGCGTCTCGGCGCAGCCGAGCGGGGATCACTACGACCTGGTGATCGTCGGCGGCGGTCCGGCCGGGCTCGCTGCCGCGGTGTACGGTGCCTCGGAGGGTCTGCGGACCGTGATGGTCGAGCGCGAGGCGCCGGGCGGCCAGGCGGGGCAGTCGAGCAAGATCGAGAACTACCTGGGCTTCCCCAACGGCTTGAGCGGCTCGGACCTGGCGCGTCGGGCGACCGATCAGGCGCGGCGGCTCGGCGCCGAGCTCGTGACCGTGCAGGAGGCGGTCGTGCTGCGTGTCGAGGGATCGGGACGCCTGGTCGAGCTGACCGGCGGGGGTCTGCTGAGTGCCAACACGGTGCTGGTCGCCTCGGGTGTCTCGTACCGCCAGCTCGATTGCCCGGGCTTTGCCGAGTTGACCGGCGCGGGGATCTACTATGGCGCGGCGCTCACCGAGGCGCGCGCGTGCGAAGACCAGCACGTATTCGTTATCGGCGGCGCAAACTCGGCCGGCCAGGCCGCGGTGTACTTCAGCGAATGGGCGGGCCGGGTGACGATGCTCATCCGCGCCGACTCGCTGACCAAGTCGATGTCGCAGTACCTGATCGAGCAGATCGCCGCGATTCCGAAGATCGAGGTGCGAACGCGGTCCCAGGCGATCGCCGCCGAGGGCTCGGACGGTCATCTGCGGGCGCTGCGGATCCGGGGCGCCGACGGGAGCGAGACCGTCGAGGAGGCCGACGCGTGTTTCGTGTTCATCGGCGCCTCGCCGAGGACCGACTGGCTCGAAGGCGTAGTCGCGCGGGACGAGCGGGGGTTCATCCTCGCGGGTCCGGACGTCCGGGATCACGGCTGGCCGCTGTCGCGGGACCCATATGCGCTCGAGACGAGCGTGCCCGGGGTGTTCGTCGCCGGGGACGTTCGCATGCGCTCGATCAAGCGCGTGGCGAGCGCGGTCGGCGAGGGGTCGATGGCGGTATCGCTGATCCACGAATACCTCGCGAGCGCATGAGCGAGCCCGAGCGGCCGACGCTCGAGGAGCTGCGCACGATCGACCTGTTCGACGGGCTCGACGACGAGCAGCTCGCCGGCTGGCGCGACGCGGCCGAGATTCGCGAGCTGCCGGCCGACGGGCTGGTGGCCGACGCGGGCCAGACCGCCGAGTTCATGCTGTTGCTGCGCGGGGTCGTGCAGGGTCTCGTCACCGAGGCAGGCCGGATCGAACCGATCACCCGTCAGACGGCGCCCACCTGGATGGGCGCGATTACGGTGCTCACCGAGACCGGCTACGCCGGCGAGATGAGAGCCGTGACCGACGTCCGGATCGCCGCCGTCGCCGCGGAGGACTTCACCCGGCTCGTGCTCACGCAGCGTCCGGTCTTCAGCCGGGTGATGCGGGCGGTCCGTCCGGTGGCCGCGCGCACCGCCGCCCGCGAGCAGAATCGCGAGCGCCTGGAGTCGCTCGGGACGATGGCAGCGGGGCTCGCGCATGAGCTGAACAACCCGGCGACCGCCGCGCGGCGTGCGGCCGCCGACCTGGCCGACGCGCTCGACGTGCTGGCCTCGACGATCGGGCTGTTCGTCGAGTCAGGCATCGAGCGCGCGCAGGCCGAGGAGCTCGTGGCGATGCAGCACGAGGCGCTGGAGCGTGCGAGTGCGCGCGATCCCCTGTCGGCGCTCGACTCGGCCGACGCGGAGGATCAGCTACTCGAGACGCTCGAGCGCCTGGAGGTACGCGAGCCGTGGCGGTTGAGCGAGCCACTCGTCGTCGCCGGCATCGACTCCGCCTGGCTCGATCGACTCGCCGCTATCGCCGGGATCGGCACGAGCGCCGCCGTCGAGTGGATCGCCGCGTCCCTGACGGCGCGTGGGCTGGCAGCCGAGATCGCCGAGTCGACCGAACGGATGAGCAAGCTGGTCAAGGCGATCAAGGCGTACGCGTTCATGGACCGTGGCGAGCTCGTCGAGACCGACGTGCACGAAGGGCTCGAGACGACGCTGGTGGTCCTCGGTCACAAGCTCAAGCACACCTCGATCGAGGTTCGGCGCGAATACGACCGGTCGCTGCCCAAGATCACCCTGCGCGGCTCGGAGCTGAACCAGGTCTGGACCAACCTGCTGGCAAACGCGATCGAGGCGCTTGGCGATTCGGGTCTGATCGAGATCGTCACCGAACGCGACGGCGCTTGTGCGCGAGTCGACATCATCGACGACGGTCCCGGAATCCCAGACGACATCCGTGGTCACGTGTTCGACCCGTTCTTCACCACCAAGGACGTCGGCGTGGGAACAGGGCTTGGGCTCGACACCGCACGCCGGATCGTGAACGAGCGCCTGGCTGGCTCAATCGACTTCGAGTCAAAACCCGGACGAACTGTCTTCCACGTCTGGCTGCCCCTGAACGGCGCCGGCTAGGACCCCACCGGGATCGAGTTCGAGGGTTGTGTCGGGGCCGCTCGCGCGCCGGGCCGCTCGCGCACCGTCGCCTGTGGCGGTTAGCCTCGCGCGATGATCTCAACGGTTCCTGAGGCCGATCCGCCCAAGCTGGTCCCGCGGATCGTGCGTTTGTTTCGGCCGCATCGCGGCACGCTGGCGGTGATCGTCGCGATGATCCTGATCACTTCGGTGTTGAGCGTGATCGGCGCGCTGTTGGTCCGTCGCGTGTTCGACGACGCCCTGTTCGTTCGGGGCGGTCCCGATCTTTCAGCGCTGTATCCGCTGGTCGCGGCGTTGATCGCGATCCCGATCGTCAACGGGGTCCTGAACGTCGCCCAGGCGTATTTGACCGAGGTCGTGGGCAACCGCGTGCTCCAGGAGCTGCGCGACCGGCTGTTCGAGCATCTCGAGAGGCTCTCGCTGGCGTTCTACACGGCGACTCGCAGCGGGGAGGTTCAGTCGAGACTGGCCAACGACGTCGGCGGGGTGCAGACGACGATCACCTCAACCGCGTCCTCGGTGGTCAGCAACGTGGTCACGCTGTTGTCATCGGTGGTGGCGATGCTGGTGCTCTCGCCGCTGCTGACGGCGATCTCGCTGGCCGCGACCCCGGTGTTCGTGTTGTTCAGCCGGCGCGTTGGACGCGCCCGGCGAAAGGCTCGTCGCGATGCTCAGGCGTCGCTGGCCGCGATGGGCTCGATCACCCAGGAGACCCTGTCGGTGTCGGGGATCCTGTTGGCCAAGGTGTTTGGGCGCCAAGCGCACGAGGTCGACCGCTACCGCGCCGAGAACGCCAACCAGGCCGAGTTGCAGATCCGACAGGCGATCGTCGGGCGATCGTTCTTCGCGGTCACGCAAGCGTTCTTCGGGATCAGCCCGGCGCTGGTCTATCTGGTCGCCGGGCTTCAAGGCACGCACGGCGACCTCTCGGCGGGGACCTTGGTGGCATTCACGACTCTGCAGACCCGGCTGCTGATTCCGATCAACCAGCTGCTCCAGGTGTCGGTCGACGTCCAGTCGTCATTGGCGCTGTTCGACCGGATCTTCGAGTTGATCGACCTCCGGCCCCGGATCACCGATCGACGCGACGCGCTCAACCTGGACGCAGGCGAGATTCGAGGCGAAGTCGCGCTCGAGCATGTGTGGTTTCGCTATGGCGGCGGCGAGGACGGCGGACCGCCCGCACCCGGGGAGGCGCTGCACGACGTTTCGATGCGGGTCTCGCCCGGGGAGCTTGCGGCGCTGGTCGGGCCCTCCGGCGCAGGCAAGACGACGATCTCGTATCTGATACCGCGGCTCTACGACGTCGAGCAAGGTGCGGTCACGATCGACGGTCACGACGTGCGCGACCTCACGGCGGAGACGGTCGCCCGCGCGGTAGGAGTCGTCACGCAGGAGAGCTATCTGTTCGGAGGCACGGTGCGAGAGAACATCAGTTACGGGCGGCCGGACGCCACCGACGAGGAGATAGTCGCCGCGGCCAAGGCCGCGTTCATTCACGAGCGCATCACCGCGCTGGAGCATGGCTATGACACCGTCGTGGGCGAGCGCGGCTACCGGTTCTCCGGCGGAGAGCGCCAGCGGCTCGCGATTGCGCGCGTGATCCTCGAAGACCCGCCGATCCTCGTCCTCGACGAGGCCACCTCGGCGCTCGACACCGAAAGCGAGCGCGTCGTTCAACGAGCGCTCGAGTCCCTCATCCAGCGCCGCACCACGATCGCCATCGCGCACCGACTGTCCACGATCCGCAACGCCAATGTCATTTTCGCCATCGAGAACGGCACGATCGTCGAGCGCGGCACCCACGACGAGCTTCTCGCTCAGGGCGGTCTCTATGCGCGGCTGTACGAGGAGCAGTTCGGCAACGGGGTGGTCGAAGCCCATTGCAGCGACGGCGTGATCCTGGCCAACGGCCATCCGTGCCGACCTTCGAGCCGGCGACCGCGGCCGGGCGCAGAGATTCCGTCACCTCAGGTCACAGAACTCCCACAGTCCGTGGACCAAGTCCCGGCTGAGCTTCGCACCGTCCTGACGACCTAGCGCCACCTCTGCGCTCCCCAAGGGTGGCGCCGGGGCTTATGCTCGGGCAATGACCGGGGTGACTCGGGGCGATCCGAGTTTGGAGCTGATCGGGCGCGAGGCCGAGCGCAACCGCGTCGAGGCGGTTCTGGGTGGGCTCCAGGAGAGGGGCGGCGCGCTCGTTGTGCGCGGGGAGGCCGGCATCGGAAAGTCCTCTTTGCTGGCGCACGGCCGGAAGCGCGCAACCGAATTGGGCGTCCGGACGCTGGCGACGGTCGGGGTGGAGTCAGAGGCGGAGCTGGCGTTCGCCGGCCTCGATCAGCTCCTGGCCTCGGTCGATGAATCGATCGAACTACTTCCTGACCCGCGGCGGCACGCGCTTCAAGCGGCTTTGGGGATGGCTGACGAATTCGAGCCTGACCCGTTCCTTGTCGCGCTCGCCGCGTATCAGGTCATCCGCCTGTCCGCCGGCTCAGGGCCCGTGGTTGTGCTTGTCGACGACGCGCAGTGGCTCGATCGCTCCACGCTGGGGGTCTTGACGTTCATCGCGCGCCGCATTGACACCGAGCCGGTTGCGCTCATAGCCGCCGTTCGCGTCGGCTACCCGACGCCGTTGGACGAGGCTCACCTGCCGACGCTCGAGCTGCAGCGGCTGAGCGCATCGGCTGCCGCGGAGCTGCTGGACCGGGACGCGCCGGATCTACACCCGGTGCTTCGGGCCCGCGTGCTGGCCGAGGCCGCCGGGAACCCGCTGGCGTTGGTCGAGTTGGCGCGCAGCCTTCCGACCGCGCCTGATTGGCAGGGCCGGATCTCACAACCGCCGCCGACGCTGACCTCGCGCTTGGAGCGTGCGTTCGCGACGAGGCTGCGCGATCTTCCCGACGCAACGCAGCTGTGCTTGTTGGCAGCGGCGCTCGATCCTCGCGCTGCGCTCGGCGAGCTCGTCGAGGCCGCGTCGATGCTCCACGGTTCGAACGTCGGGCTGTCGGCGCTTGACCCGGCGGTGGCGGCGGAGCTTGTCGCAGTCGCCGGAATGGAGCTGCGCTTTCGCCACCCGCTGATTCGCTCCGCCGTGAGGCAAGCCGCTCTGCCGGCGGAGCTGAACGCGATGTACGGCGCCCTGGCCGAGGTGGTCAACGACCCAGAGCGCGGGCTGTGGCATCGGGCGATGGCGGCCGTAGGCCCCGACGCCGCGATCGCGCAGGCTCTCGACGACCACGCCGCATCGGCCAGGCGCCGCGGAGCGGTGATGGTCGCAGCCGTCGCTTTGGAGCGGGCGGCCGCGCTCACCGCCGACCCGCACAGCAAGGGCGAGCGATTGGTGCGGGCCGCCGAGATCGCGCATGATCTCGGTCTCGCCCCGGTGGTGCGCCGCCTGCTCGCGGAGGCCGAACCGATCAACGTCGGCGCGCTTGAGACTGCACGTTTGGCGTGGCTTCGGCAGATGATCAGCGGCGACGTCTGGTTCGAGCCGGGTGCGGCGAGAACGTTCGTGACGATCGCGGAGCAGATGCGCGATGGCGGCGACGCCGACATGGCGCTCCGCTCGCTGGTGCCGATCGCGCACAGAAGCTGGTGGACACGAACCCGGCCGAGGACACGGCAGTACCTCGTCGACACGGCGGAACGCATCAGCGTCCGCGACGACGACCCACGCTTGCTCGCCGTGATCGCGCTCGCGCATCCCGAATTGACCGGGCCGGCGGTCCGGCGCCGCGTCTCACACATTCGGCGCCGTGAGGTCGGCGACCCGATCGATTCGGTGTATCTCGGCATCGCCGCGGAGAAGGCAGGTGACTGCGCGTCGGGAGCCGCGTTACTCGCCCGCAGCGTGGAACGGCTCCGGGAGCAGGGGAGGTTCGGGATGCTCACCCAGGCGCTCGTGCACTATGCCTGGGCGGCGACCCACTCGGGGGACTGGCCGTCAGCCGCGGCGGCCTGCGCGGAAGCGGCGGGGCTGGCCCGCGACACCCGCCAGCCGCAGTACGGACTCACCGCAGAGCTCGTTGGCGCGCTCGTCGCCGGACTGCGTGGCACCGAACCGGACCTCGAGGCGAGGCTTGCCGCGCCCGAGAGAACGCTGCGGGCGATGAAGGGCGGCCCGCTACTTGCCCCCGCGCACCTCGCACGCGGTGCGCAGGCGCTCGGCGACGGACGGCACGAAGAGGCGTTTCGCCACCTGTGGCCCGTGTTCGACGAGACCGCCCCCGAGTTTCACCGCTTCATGCGCTGGGTCGCGGTGCTCGACCTGGTCGAGGCCGGGGTGCGAAGCGGGGTGCGCAAGCGGGGTGCCAGGCGGGGTGCGAAGCGGGGTGCGCAGCGGACAAACCGACCGGCTGACGGCCGTGGTTGCAGAGCTCGAGGCGATAGCTGCGCGGAGCGAGCCGCCCGTCCTCTGCGTCGCGTTAACCTGCGCGAGGCCGCTGACCGCCCGCGACGACGATGCCGAGGCTCTGTTCACGCACGCGCTCGGGCAGGATCTGACCGACTTTCCGTTCCAGCGGGCCAGGACGCTGTTCTCTTTCGGCCGCTGGCTTCGCCGACAGCGTCGCAGCGCCGACTCACGCGAACCGTTGCGGGGCGCGGTCGATTCGTTCGAAGCGCTCGGGGCAACGCGATGGAGCCGCCGCGCCCAACAGGAGCTACGCGCCACCGGTGAGACGATCGGACCTCAAGTCGACGCCCGCGACCGTCTCACCGCCCAGGAGCTCCAGATCGCACAGCTCGCCGCCGACGGACTATCCAACCGCAAGATCGGCGAGCGGCTGTTCCTCTCCCATCGAACGATCGGATCGCACCTGTACCGCATCTTCCCGAAGCTCGGGATCACAGCGCGGTCGCAGCTACGCGAAGCGCTCGCGGCCGCCGGCCGCGAGCGAGAACCAGTCGGTTGACTCAAGAGAAATCGGACCCCGGGAGTCAGGGTCCCGTCTGATTTCCGCGGTTCTGCAGGAGGGAAACGACCTCCTCAGACCCCCAGACATCCAACCCTCCAAGTCGGAGAAGTCCATATGAGCGAACTGCCGAATATCGTTCTTGTGCACGGCGCCTGGGCCGACGGATCCAGCTGGAGCGCCGTCATCGAATCCCTCCAGGCCCGGGGCTACGACGTCACCGCCCCGCAGTTCCCGGAGACATCACTCGCAGACGATGTCGCCCGGCTGCGGCACGTCCTTGCCCGACAAGCCGGTCCGACCATCGTCGCCGGCCATTCCTACGGCGGGCAGATCATGACCGCGCTCGGCACCGATGCGCCGAACGTCGTCGGGCTGGTGTACATCGCCGCGTTCGGGATCGACGAAGGGGAGTCGCTGGGCGCTCTGCTCGGCGCCGGTCCCCCAACGGCGGCCTTGGCACACCTGATCGTCGACGAGCAGGGTTTCGGGTGGCTGCCCGAGGAGGACTTTGTGAAGCACTTCGCTGCCGACGTCGAGTCCGACAAGGCGCGGGTCCTGTACGCCGTCCAGCAGGCGCTGTCGATGAGCACGTTCGAGGACGTGATGGGCGTACCCGCCTGGAGGTCGCTCCCGTCCTGGTACCTGGTGGCGACTAACGACGAAGCGATCCCAGCCGATGCCGAGCGGATGTTCGCCCAGCGCATGGGCGCCACCACGGTCGAGGTCCCCTCGGGCCACCTCGCGATGGTCACTCACCCCGATCAGACGGTCAGGCTGATCGAGGCCGCCGCGGCCGCCACCCGTGGCGAAGCGGTAGCGCAGGGTCTACCTCAGTGACTGGCCAAACCGTCAAACCAAGACCCCGAGAGGAGGACCTGTCGTGCCGATGATCGACGTGTACGCGGTGCAAGGGACGTTCGCCGACAAACACGCGCTAGCCCAGAACCTCGCCGCGGCGGTAATGCGTTGGGAGCAAGTGCCCGACCTCGCGCTGTTTCGGAACAACACCGCAGCGTTCGTCCACGACCTTCCGGCCGACTCGATCGCGAACGTCGTCGGGGACACCAATTACGTGCGGGTGCAGGTCCTCACCCCGGTCGGCGTGCTGGATCGCGACAAGCAGCTCGGAGTCGTCAAGGAGCTGACCGAGATCGTCGCTGCCGCCGGCGCCGACCCGACTCTCCGGCAGCGCACATGGGTGCTGCTGACCGAATCGCCCGAAGGCGGGTGGGGAGTCGCCGGCCACGCGAACACGGGTGGTGATCTCGCCCAGGCCGCCCGGGCTGAACTAGCAGCGAATGCCCAGCCCGCAGGAGGAACAGCGTGACCGCCGCCCATCCCGATCTGACGGGCCGAGATGTCGACGTGGTGTGGTACCGCACCCCCCGGCTCTCGGTGCCGATTCCGGGAGTGCGCGAGTTTCAGTCGCGCTACGAGGCCGCAGTGCCGGACCTACCGCTCGAGGCGGTAGAGGACCTCGTGTCACGGAGTACCCCGTGGTCGGAGATGGTGGAACTGATCGAGCGCTCGGCACCCCACGGATTCCTCATCTACTTTCGCAACGACGTTCACCCCGTGATGACGCTCGCCGGTGACCACGCCGAGTGCGTCGCCTACCTAATGGGCAACCACACCATCGCGGAGCGAATGTTCCGCTACGACCCCCGAGCGATGATGTACGCGCCTCTCCACACGGTCATCTGGGAAGACCAACACGGCGATGCGTGGTTCACCGTCGACCAGCCGAGCAAGCAGTTCGCGAGCTTCGACATTCCCCAGATCGCGGACGTAGGCCTCGAGCTCGACCATAAGCTCGCCGGCCTGCTGGACGCGCTCGAGGTCGAGGTCCCAGGCGAGCTGAGCCACTGACACCGGCCCGGCGAGGCCCCAACGGGGGTGCCCGCGCGGGTAACATCTGCCGCGCGAGCCAGCGACGGTCCTGGTCCTGCTGCTCGCGAGGGGCTAACCGGTGAACAGCGCAATCGATCATGAAGCCGACATCCGGGCCCGAGTCCAGGAGCACTGGGACGCCTCCGAACGCGGGGACTTCGAGGCCGAGCACGCGATCTACGCTGCGGACGCGATCTTGGACTACCCGCAGTCGGGCGAGCGCTTCAGAGGCCGATCAAAGATCCAGGCGCAACGTGGCGGGCACCCGGCCGAACGCCACTTCACCGTCCGCCGGATCCTCGGCGCCGGCGACCTTTGGGTGAGCGAGGTTGTGATCACCTATGACGGCGCGCCCACGCACTCGGTCAGCGTCATGGAGATCACCGACGGCCTGGTAACGCACGAGACCCAATATTTCGCGGACCCCTTCCCCGCGGCGCCCGGGCGCGCTGCGCTAGCTGAGCCGATTCCGGCCCCCGACCAATAGGCCGATTCCGCTGCCTCAGGTGGCGGTCTTCCAGTCGGACCGGCGCAGCTTGTGGAGCACCAGCGGCGGGAGGAGCCCCACGAGCAGGGTTGCAGCGAGCAGCGCCAGGAGATACGGCAGTGTGCCTATGTGTCCGAGCTGGCTCGGTGGGAGCAAGCCGATCAGGCAGGCGGCCGCGGAGGCGAGTGTCCCGAGGACGCAGATCGTCATCAGGGCGGGTGCCCGGTAGCCACGCGGGTGCTCGGGCGCTCGCCGCCGTAGGTTGATCGCCGCGACGAACATCAAGATGTACATGATCAGGTAGACCTCTGTCGCCAGGGCCGCGAACACCCAGTAGGCCCGTGACACTGCCGGCACCACGGCGTAGAGCAGTCCGATCAGGGTAATGACGATTCCCTGGGCGACGAGTATGTGAAATTGGACGCCGTTTGAGTTGAGCTCCTGGAAGTACCGCGGCAGGTACCCACGCTCGCGAGCGATGTCCAGCAGACCGGTCGAGGGACCGGTCAGCCAGTCGAGCAGGCCGCTTAGAGAGGCGACCACCAGCCCGACGGCGATGATCGGGGTCACCACGCTCAGACCGAAGTGACCGAGCAGGCTTTTGAAGGCCTGCATGACACCCGCGGTGAAGCTGATGTGGGCGGATGGAACGGCGACCGAGATCGCGAGCGTCGGGAAGATGAAGACGAGCAGAATCAGTATCACGGCCAGCAGGGTGGCCTTGGGGAACTCGCGCGGGGCGTCGCGCAGCTCATCCACGTGGACGGCGTTAACCTCGACCCCGGCGTAAGTGAAGAAGCTGTTGACGATCAGCACGATGCTCGTAATTCCGTTCCAGGCTGGGAGCACGTGGTGGGCGTTCAGCGGCGCCGCGGAGGCGTTCCCTTGGAGGAGGTAGATCGCGGCCAAGACGACGAGCAGCAGGCCCGGGATCAGGGTTCCGATGAATATGCCGTACGACGCCAGTTTGCCCGCGGCAAGCACCCCTCTGGCGCTGACGAGCACCGCCGACCAGAACAGGACGATGATCACCACGCTCGTGTAGAGCCCGCTCTGCGCCAAGCTCGGCGCGAACACGTACGCCAGCGT
Source organism: uncultured Solirubrobacterales bacterium (assembly GCA_963699325.1). Taxonomy (GTDB): domain Bacteria; phylum Actinomycetota; class Thermoleophilia; order Solirubrobacterales; family Solirubrobacteraceae; genus Palsa-465. Next base: position 199,014 of record CAVOTN010000002.1, read on the forward strand.
GCTCGCGACGTAGGCCAGCACTGCCGGATAGTAAAAGGTCGTCTGGGCGAACTGACACCAGATGGCGACGAAGCCCAGCCTGGGAGAGATCCCCTCCGACACCCAGTTGTAGACGCCGCCCGGCCAGCCCGAGGCGAGCTCCGCCGACACGAGCGACGCCGGCACGAGGAACACGATCGCGGGCACGACGTAGATCACCACTGACGCGAGACCAAGGACGGCCGTCGCGGGCGCGGAGCCGAGATCGCCCACCGACCCCAGCGTCAGCAGCGCCATCGCCAGCCAGCTGAGCGTCGCCTTCGACCTGTGGTTGACCGGTACCTGCGGCATCACCGCTGGCCGGCTATGGTGGCAACCGCGGGCCTAAGAACTGTAAGACGACGGCAGCGACGCAGGGGCGCGCCTGTCCCATCCGTGAAATGGCGAGAAATCGCTCGCATCCCACGCTTCGCGCAGTCCCGGCTTGCTTAGGTCCCAGTCGGGGCGGATCTCGCGGGTAACGGTCCGAAGGTCGTGCCACAGATCCACGAACGAGGGACGTCCCCAGAACCAGTAGCCGTTGTAGATGCTGTGGACGACCAGCCCGGGCTTGAGCACGAGGGTGTGAGGGATCATCGGGTCGTGCTCAGGATCGGTGTACTCCTGGATTTCGAGGTCCTTCTGGACGGTCCGCTCCGGGTCGGAGAGGAAGGGCCACTGGGCCCCGACCGAGTTGCGGAACTCCTGGCTCGAGTGATGGGTATCGGTCGAGATCGTGGCGATCTTGGTGTACGAGACGTTGATCTTGGGGTAGTTGGCGGCGAGCTCGAGGTGCTGCTGATGCTCCTTGGGGCAGTAGTTCCCGCGCGCGAGCGTTAGGATCATGGGGTCGTCGCCTTGGATCTCGCTGAGCTTTCGAGAAACGTTCTCGTGATCGGGCAACTCGTAGTCGGGGAAGGTGCCGCCGGGGGCGATGTCGCTGCGCATGATCTGCTCCTGTCTATCGTTGAGGAGTGACGAGAACGATGGCCGCCGTCCCGTCGCTTGAGCCTAATCAACCGGCGCCGCGGGCGTCAGAAAAGGGGCGATCGCAATGAGTGCCCACACGACGCTGTGCGAGTTGCTGGGGATCGACCACCCGATCGTCGAGGCGCCGGTGGCTGCAGATCCCCGCCTGCCCGCCGCGGTCTCGAACGCCGGCGGCCTCGGCACCCTGGGCCTGGGGTGGGCCGATGACGCCGGAGACGTGGTCCGGGAAACGGCAGCCCTTACCGACCGGCCTTTTGCCGGCAACTTCGTTCTCGCCTGGGATCAGCACCATCGAGTCGATCAGGCACTGTCGGCGGGTCTGCGAATCGTGTCTTTCTTCTGGGGCGATCCGAGCGGCTACGTCGACTCGGTGCATGACGCCGGAGGGCTTGTCATGCACACGGTCGGCAGCGTCGAGGAAGCGCGGCGCGCGGCCGGATGTGGAGTGGACATCGTCATCGCGCAGGGGTGGGAAGCCGGGGGCCACGTCTGGAGTGGGGTGGCAACGCTCCCGCTCGTGCCGGCCGTAGTCGACGCGGTGGCGCCGGTTCCGGTGATTGCGGCCGGTGGGATCGGCGACGCTCGAGGAGTCGCGGCCGTGTTCGCCCTCGGCGCGCAGGGCGCGATGCTCGGCACGCGGTTCCTGCTGGCCGATGAAATGCCGATCCACGAGGAGTATCGGCGGCGCCTGATAGCCGCCACCGAGACCGATGCCGAGTGGTACCCCAACCTATATGCGGTGGGATGGCCGGTGGACGCTTCGCACCGAGCCATCCACAACTCGACGGCCGAGATGTGGGAGACCGCGGGCCGGCCGGCACTGGGTAGTCGACCGCGAGAGGGCGAGGTGCTCGCGCACCTCGCCTCTGGCGAAGCGATCGTCCGCTACGAGCCCGCGCCCCCGATGGTTGGCACGACCGGTGAGATCGAGCCGCTATCGCTGTGGGCCGGACAGAGCGTCGCGCTCGCCAACCAGAAACAACCCGCTGCGGAAATCGTGGCCGAACTCGTCTCGCGCTTGTAGCCCCAGAGGGCGGAGGTCGCGGCTGCGGGTTCGTGCGTCTTGCTTCAGGCCCTCGTGGGCGGGATCCCCCGGCCGCCACGGTTGCGGGTGCTCCGCTTGCGCACCGGCTTTCGCGGGGCCGCAGCGGTGGGCTGCGTCGCGGGAGAGCCGTCGGTGGTGGTCGGCCGGAATAGTCTGCGTGCGGGCTCGCGACCGGGCGGCTGCTTGGGTCGCTCGAGTGCCGGCGTGGAGGGGATCGGGCACCGGACGGGGTGGTCGGAGACCTTGACGGGCTGTCCGTGGTGCTCGATGTCGAGCGCTTCGCCCATCAGGAGGGTGTACGTGGCCTGGGTTGGCTCGACTTCGATTCTCAGCTGTACCGTCTTGCGACAACGGAGGTTGAACGCGACCCGGGTCAGCGCCTGCGGGAGGCGAGGCGTGAAGCTGAGCATCCCGCTGTGGTCGCGAAGGCCGCCGAAGGCGGCGAGCGCGGCGATGCACGTCCCCGCGAGCGAGGCGATATGGACGCCGTCGCGGGTGTTGTGTTCGAGGTCGTCGAGGTCGAGCAGCGCGGCTTCGGCGAAATAGTCGTAGGCCAGCTCGACGTGCCCGACTTCGGCGGCAACGATTGCTTGTATGCAAGCCGACAGCGATGAGTCGCGGACTGTCAACTGTTCGTAGTAGGCGAAGTCCCGCGCCTTCTCCTCGGCGGTGAACGCCTCGCCGGCGTAGAACAGCGCCATCACCAGGTCCGCCTGTTTGACGACCTGCTTGCGGTAGAGGTCGAAGTATGGGTAGTGCAGTAGCAGGGGATAGTTCTCGGGCGGGGTCGAGTCGAAGTCCCATATGTCGTGTTGGGTGAAGCCGTCCGCTTGAGGGTGGACGCCGAGCGACTCGTCGTAGGGGATGAACATCGTTGTGGCGGCATCCCGCCAGCTTGCGGCCTCTTCGTCGTCGACGGCCAGTTGCTTCGCCACGTCCGGGTGTCGTTCGACCGCGTCGGCAGCAGCGCGAAGGTTCCGCGCCGCCATCAGGTTTGTGTAGACGTTGTTGTCGCCGATCGCGCTGTACTCGTCCGGCCCGGTGACCCCGTCGATGCGAAACTGCCCCGCGGCATCATGGTGGCCGAGCGAGCGCCACAACCGGGCCGTCTCGACGAGCAGCTCGACACCCGCCTCACGCTCGAATGTCTCGTCCTGGGTGATCAGCTGGTAGCGGTCAGCGGCGTTCGCGATCGCGGCGTTGATGTGGAACGCCGCCGTGCCCGCCGGCCAGTAGCCGGAGCACTCCTGGCCGGCGATCGTGCGCCACGGAAACGCCGCGCCGCGAAGCCCCAGCGACTGCGCTCGCTCGCGGGCCAGGTCGAGCGTCTGGTGGCGCCATCGCAACGCATCCGAGACGGCGCGCGGCCGTGTGTAAGTGAGCAGGGGCAGCACGAACGCCTCGGTGTCCCAGAACGTGTGGCCGTCGTAGCCCGGACCGGTGAGTCCCTTGGCCGGAATCGGACGCCGCTCGCCCCGCGCGCCTGCCTGGAGCGTGTGAAACAGGGCGAAGCGAACCGCCTGCTGAAGCTCCGCGTCGCCGTCGATCTCGATGTCAGCAGCCGCCCAGAACGCATCGAGATAGGTGCGCTGCTCCTTCAGCAGCCCGTCCCAACCGGTGTGCACGGCGCCCGCCAGCGACGCGCCGACCTGGTCGCGCAATGCCGGAACGGTCCGCGTGCCCGACCAGCCGTAGCCCACGAATTTCGTCACGCGCAGCGGCGCGCCCGGCGCCGCCGTCGCAGTGATCGTGAGGCGAGCGAGATCGGGACGGCTCGTCATCGTGGTCCCGGTGTCGGCGGGTCCATCGATCCGATGATCCATCGCAGCGCCAACGATCAGGCCGCTGGCCCTCGTGGTGTGGACCAGAATCGCCTCAAGCTCCTCGCCGTGGAACATGTCCGAGACCAGTGGCGAGCTGAGGGCCGCGGCCGCCCGCGGGTCCTGCTCGGTCACGGGCAACGTCTCGTTGGTGACGAGCTCGGACTGGACGACCACCTGCACCGCGTAGTCGAGCGGCTCGACCTCGTACAGAATCGCCGCGATCGAACGCTGCTTGAACGAGATCATTCGAGTCGAGGAAACGCGGACGAGACGCCCCGTCGGCGAGACCCACTCCGCCACGCGGCGCAGCACACCGGCCCGCAGGTCGAGCACCCGCTCGTGCTTGCGCAGCGAGCCGTATCGGATGTCGAACGGCTCGTCCTCGACCAGCAGCCGGATGATCTTCCCGTTCGTAACGTTGACCACCGTCTGCCCATCCTCGGGATCTCCATACCCGGCCTCCGCGTACGGCAGCGGCCGAGTCTCGTAGAACCCGGCGAGATAGGTCCCCGGAAGCCCGAACGGCTCGCCCTCGTCGAGGTTCCCTCGCATCCCGACGTGCCCATTGGCGAGCGCGAACACCGACTCGGTCTGCGGCAAGCGCTCGAGGTCGAGCGCTGTCTCGCGGACCGTCCACGGCTCAACCACGAACCCCTCGTGCTGGATCATGCCGCGTCCACAAGAGGATTCACGTCCGACCGCAGCCCCGGCATCCGCGCATTCCTACCACGAATCCATTGACCACGCCGCGCGGGGTTAGACTCGCTGGCGTAGTGGCAGCCACCGAGCACGGACCGGCAGCGTGACCGAGCGCGTTGACGCGCTGCTCGATGCCCTCCGAAGGGACGAGCCCGCTGACCTCACGATCGAGCGGTCTCCGGGGATGACGGAGGTGAAGGTCGGCCCTCAGCCGATCGCTCGCATCGACGAGGTACGAGGGGAACTGATCGTCTATGCGCCCGCCGACACCCGCTCAAGGCTCCAGGCCGACTATCCCCAGGCGCGGCTGGATCCCGCCGGCGTTGCCTTCGATCTCGGCAACGACGATCACGCGGCGGCCGGATTCGACCTGCTGCGACGCCGGGCAACGGTCCAGCGCGTGGGATGGCAGTACCGCGAGCGCTCGCCCTGAGCGACGGCTGCCAGCCGTCGAGTGCCACTCGATCAATCCGGAAGCTGCTTGCGAAGGAGCAGTTTCGAGTGTCGCCGACAACGTGCGCGGCAGGAATCTTGTGGATGGGGCCCTCTTTGTTCCCGATGGCGTCGCGAGCGTCACGCTGGCCCGGTGACCGCGGCGGGCCAGCCGTTTCAGCTTAATCCGAGACGATCGAGGGAGAGGCCTGCGCGACCGGGGTCCGCCGGGTCCCGCTCTACTCTGCGCGACGTGAGCTCCGGTGGCGCGTCGTTCCCCGTGCTCGAGGTGTGCGACCTCGATCAGGTCAAGAGACACCTGGAGGCCCACGAATTCTTCTGGCTCGACCTGCACAACCCGCAGCCTGATGAGCTCAGCCAGCTCGGCGAGCTGCTGCATTTGCATCCGCTGACGATCGAGGACGTCAGCACCTTCTCCGAGCGGCCCAAGCGCGAGCATTACGAGGGATACGTCAGCCTCGTCATCTACGGCGTCGACGAGCAGGTGGCCGCGGGCCAGCACCTTCTGCGCGAGGTGCACCTGCTGATCTCCGGCGATTGGGTGGTGACGCTGCACCCGACCCCGTTCGCGGTCCTCGACACGCTGCGGGTGCGTGTGCGCCGGGAGTCGCTGCGTGAGCAGAGGCTGATCTTCGAGATCCTCGACACTGTCCTATCGAGCTACGTGCCAGTGCTCGATCGCGTCGACGACGCGATCGACGAGGTCGAGCAGGACGTGATCGAGCAGCCGCGCGAGCAGAGCCTGCAGCGAATCTACTCGCTCAAGCGCGACCTGATCGCGATGCGCCGGGTGGTTACGCCGATGCGCGACTTCTTCGCCCGCGATGCGGATGAGATCGCGCATCTGCCGGGGATGGAGCCCGACGACACGCTGTACTTCCGCGACCTGTACGACACCGTGGTCCGCACCTCGGACCTGATCGACTCCTACCGCGACCTGCTGAGCGGTGCTACCGACATGTACCTGTCGACGGTCGCCAACCGCCAGGGCGAGATCTCCAAGCAGCTGACGATGATCGCCACGATCTTCCTGCCGCTGTCGTTCCTGACCGGGTTCTTCGGCCAGAACTTCGCGTTTCTGACCGGTCACATCCTGAACGCGACGTGGTCGTTCTTCGCGCTCGGGCTCGGGCTGCTGCTCGCGTCGATCGTCGGATTCTGGATCTTCTTCCACCGCAAGGGCTGGTTGAGCTCGAGCCAGTAGAACCGAATCAGGGCTGTACTCATCGGAGGGTGCAGAACCTCAGGGAACGAATAGGCAACGTCACCGTGTGGGGCTGGGGCCGATCCCCAGCGGCCGCGAAGCTACTCGAACTGCGCGGGGAGGGCGAACGGCGTGACCTACTCCTCCTGCTCGTGGGCCGGCAGGCCCGCGAGCGGGCCTGGCCTAACGCCGCCGAAGCCGTCCTGGATTATGGTTGTCTGGAGGCTTCGAAGGATGCCGCCATAGCCGGTACCCGAGTCCAGTTGGATGTAGTGGTCGAGGACGTGCACCAGTGCGGCGGCGGCGTCGCGGTGAAGGTGGATGGTGATTTGATCGGTGTCCATCCGCGGCAGCGTAGTCGCCGCAATGCCCTGCCGCTAGAAACACGCCAAGTCTGGACGCGCTGAACCCGCTGTCCGACCCGCGCCGTCAAGCGGTGCGGTGCCCAGGCCACCGCTACTCCGCAATCGAGGGGTAGGGAGGACAAGCGGGTCATAGCCCGCCTATGCCGCCTGCTCGTCGACAAGTCCGACGAGCGCTGCGTCGCGTGCAGCGCGCTCCAACGCGTCGAGGTTCACCATGGCGACGGCAACCGCAGTCACAGTGAATTGAGCAACCTCGGCGACTCCGCTTCCACGATCAGGTGGCTGGGAGCCGCGGCCATCGGCTATCCGCTCTATCAGCTCGTCAAGCCCGGACAGCCCGCACCGTTTGATCGCTACCCGCTGATCGCTGCAGGCGTGGTCGCGCTGATCTGGGCGGCGGTCGCCTTCGGACGCAACCGAACGCTCGGCGAGCGGGTCGGCTCGATCGTCGCCGATGCCGACTGACCCCCAGCAGCACGACTCTCGACCTCGGGTGAGATCTCCGGGATTCCCTTACTGCATGCGGTACGCGGCATTGATCAGCCCTCGTGCATGATCACGCCACGTATGTTCTTACCGCTCAGCAGATCCTCGTAACCGCGATTCACCTCGTCGAGCGAATAGCGGTGTGTGATCAGCTCATCCAGCTTCAGCTGCCCCTCGCGCCACAGCCGCAAGAGGCGAGGGACGTCGTAGAGCGGGTTGCACATCCCGAACACATGCCCCTGGATCCGCCGCTGCCAGCCGACGACCGAGCCGTTGGCAGCGAGCGCTATCTGTGTGTCCCCGCTCCGGCCGACCGACGTGATCGTCACCTGGCCGTCCTTGCCCACGATGTCCGTTGCGGCGCTGACCACCTCGGCGGTCAGCACGCCGATGGTCACGATCGCGTGGTCGGCCATCTGGCCCCACGTGATCTCGTTGACTGCCTGCTGCGCGGTCTCGGCGTCCTCGAACGTGCTGGTGGCGCCGAACTCCATCGCCTTCTCCCGCTTGAATGCCACCGGGTCGACGACGACGACGTTCGCCGCTCCGGCATAGCGGGCGCCCTGGATGGCGTTGGTACCCACGCCACCGGCGCCGAAGATCACCACGGTGTCGCCGGCCGAGACGCCGGCGGCATACACCGACGTGCCCCAGCCGGTGGGGACGCCGCAGCCGACCAAGGCCGCTACGTCGAGCGGGATGTCGTCGAGGATCTTGATGCACGAGAACTGGGAGATCACCGCTCGCTCCGAGAAGGTGCCGAGCGCGCAAAAGCCGCCAACATCGGCGCCGTCGCCGTCGTGGAAGGCGAAGCGGCCGCTCGCCAGGAGCCCGGTCAGCATCTCGGCCCCCAGGTCGCACAGGTTCTGCCGTCCGGTGGAGCAGTACCGACAGGCGCCGCATGCGGGGATGAACGAGCAGACGACGTGATCGCCGCGCTTAACGCGCGTGACGTCTTCGCCGATGGCCTCCACCACACCGGCGCCCTCGTGCCCGCCCACCATCGGCAGGCGAGCCTCGGTGTGCCCGGCGCGAACGTGCTCGTCGGAGTGACAGAGGCCGGAGGCGAAGAACTTGACCAGAACCTCCCCCGGACCCGGATCGTCGAGCTCCAGGGTCGTCACGTCCCACGGTTGACCTGCCTGGCGGATCAGTGCAGCCCTAGTTCTCATTCCGGTGCGGTCCTCCCGTGTGCGGTGCCAGGGCGCGCCCCGGCCGCGACCGTGAAGCCGCGCAGCCGAGCCCGCCGCCAAAGCCGGCGCACAGCATAAGACGTAGCTCCCTTCCTTCGCCACGCCAAGCTCATCACAACGGATCGTTAGCCGAGCGCGCAGCTGCGTCGCGAAGAGTTCGTGCGCCGCGCCTAAGCCCTACTTGTCGCTGAGTGCCTGAATCGCTGACTTTCTGTGCGATTCCGCGACCTGTTGGTCAGGATCGACATCAACGGCACCTACGATGACGCGATGGCGAGGAGCTGGGCCCCGCGCGCGGGCGCGGGCGTGGAGCCAGTGCGGGACGGCGCGAGCGCGCTCGCGATCTCGAACCTCGCGGTCACCTATGGCCGCGTCGCTGCCGTCCACGATGTGAGCTTCGAGGTCGCCGAGGGCGACTGCGTCGCGCTCACCGGTCCCAACGGCAACGGTAAGAGCTCGATCGTGATGGGCATCGCCGGCCTCGTGCACCGCCGCGGCCGGGTCGAGATCTTCGGTCGCCCGGCGCCCGCCGGCGACGTCGTGTTCATGCCCCGCCACGGATTCACGCTCGTCCCCGAGCGCCGCCAGCTCTACCCGCAGCTGTCGGTCGCCGACAACATCGTGCTCGGCTCCTACAGCCGCGCCCGCAGCTTACGCCGCGCGCGCGCCTCTCAGGCCTACCGCCAGGCGCTCGAGCTGTTCCCCGAGCTCTCCGGTCGGATGGCGCAGAAGGCGGCCACGCTGTCCGGCGGCGAGCAGCAGATGGTCGCGATCGCCCGGGGTCTCGCCGCCGACCCGCGGATCCTCGCCGTCGATGAGCCATGCCTCGGACTCGCCGAGACGGTGAGCCGGCGCGTCTACGAGGCGTTGCGGCGGATCCACGAGGCGGGGCGCACGCTGCTGATCGTCGAGGAGTCGCCGGCGCGGGCGCTCCGGCTCGCCACCCGGCAGGTCGAGGTCCGCAATGGAGTGGTGGTGCGCGCGTGAAGCTCGGAAACCTGATCATCTCCGGGATCGTCACCGGCTCGATCTACGCCGCGTTCGCCGCCTGCGTCGCGCTGTGGTACCGAGTGTGCAACATCCTCAACCTCGCGGTCGGCGACTTCGCGATGCTCGGGGCGCTCGGCGTCGACGACCTCGTCCGCGTCCACCACTGGAAGCTCGCACCGGCGATCGCCGCGATGCTCGCCGCGGTCTCCGTCGGCGCCTACCTGTATGACCGGATCGTGCTGCGATTGGCCCAGGACGGGCGCACGCGCCAGGAGGGGATCGTGGTCACGTTCTTCTTCACCTTCGCGCTTTCGTTCTTCCTCGAGGGAATCGCGGAGCTGCTGTACGGGACGGACGTGCACGCTGCCCCTGCGATCTGGAGCGGCGAGTCGCTCAGCCTCGGCGGCGGCCTGCATGTCGACCGCGCCGGGGTGCTGGTCGTAGCATTCGCGGCGATCGTCGGGATCGCGTCCGCGCTCGTCCTGCGCGGCACGTTGCAGGGCAAGGCGATCGAGGCGTGTGGCGAGAACTTCTTCGGCGCCCGGATCGTCGGCATCGACAACCGCAAATACCGCCGGCTGCTGTTCATCCTCTCCGCAGCGCTCGCCTGCATGTTCGGGATCCTCGAGTCGCCGATCACCGGCTACACGTACGACTCGGGCGCGGCGCTCAGCCTCACCGGATTCATCGCCGCCGCCTACGCCGGATTCCAGAAGCCCGGCAAGGCGGTCGTCGCCGGCCTCGGCATCGGCATCCTGGAGGCGCTGCTCGGCGGCTACGTGTCCGCCAACTACGCCGACACGATCCTGTACGCGTTGCTCGCCGCGGCGGTCCTCATCCGGCCGAGCGCGATGGGCCTCGACATCGTCCCCGAGTAGCCCCATGTCCGCGACCACCACCACCACGACGGGCGGTCGCCGCCGCTGGCTCGGCACGGACCGCGGTCCGGTGCTGTCGACCGCGTTCGTGCTGGTCGCGGGGCTCATCATCGCCGGTGGCTCCGCCGACTCGTACTTCGGCGGCGTCGTCATCCTCGCGCTCACGTACGCGATCGTCACAGCCGGGATGGCGGTGCAGATCGGCTTCAGCCAGCAGGTCGTCTTTAGCCAGTCGGTGTTCATGGGCCTCGGCGCCTACGGCGTCGCGGTGCTCAACTCGAACCTGGGCTGGCCGAGCCTGCTCGCGCTCGTCGCCATCACGATCGCCAGCGGCGGCGTCGCCTGGGTGATCGGCAAGGCCGTCTCCCGCGCCTCCGGGCTCGCGCTAGCGGTGGCGACGCTCATGTTCCCGCTCATCGCCTTCGGCTACATCTCCAACGCGAACTGGCTCGGCGGCTCGATTGGCTTTCCGCTCACCGGCACGCTATGGCCGGGCGGGTCGGCCACCGCCAACGGGATCCTCACCGTCGTCATCGTCGCGGCCGTCGTGTTCGCCACGACGCGTCTGGTCGCCTCCGACATCGGGCTCGAGATGTACACGCTCGGCGTGAGCGAGAACACCGCGCAGGCGATGGGGGTGCGCACCTCGCGCCGGCGCCTGGAGCTGTTCGTCCTGGGCTCGGTGCTGGCCACGCTCGGCGGGGCCGTCTACGCCGGCACCCAGCTATTCGTGCCGCCGACGCTCGTGCAGGCGACCGCCGAACTGTCGCTGCTCATCATGCTGTTCGTCGGCGGCCGGCGCAGCGTCCTCGGGGCGGTGCTCGGCGCGGTCGGGATCCAGTACTTCACTGGGATCTCGAACACGATCAGCGTCCACATCCTGCTCATCGAGGGTGTGCTCATCACGGTCGTGCTGCTCATCGAGCCGGACGGGGTCGCCGGCATCGTGAGCCGCCTCTGGCGCGGTGTCGCGCCCCGGCTGCCGTTCGCCGGACTGGCCACCACCGACGCGGTGCTCGTCCCACCTGCCAGGCTCGACCAGGGTGAGGAGGCGGGCATCGCCGGGGAGCTCGCGGTCGCCGAGGAGGCGCAGACGAGCGCCTTCCGCCGCCACTTCGCGGCGCGGCGCGCCGATGAGGCCGCCGCGACGACGACGCTGCTCGAGGTGCGCGGGGTGGCGAAGGAGTACGGCGGCCTGATCGTGCTGCGCGACATCGACCTCACGCTGCCCCAGCGCGGCATCTTCGGCCTGTGCGGCCCGAACGGCGCCGGCAAGTCGACGCTGCTCGGTATCGTCGGCGGCAGCATCCGGCCGAGCGCAGGCACGGTCACACTCGCCGGCGAGGACATCACAGCGCTGCCCGCCGCGGAGCGCTTCGGTCGCGGGGTGAGCCGCACCTTTCAGGCCGTCCACCTCATCCGCGGACGGACGGTGCTCGACAACGTCGCAGTCGCCTGCCTGCACTCGCAGCGCTCGAGCCTGCTGCGCGGGATCGTCATCAGTCGCCTCGCGCAGGCGCGCGCGGACGCGATGGAGGCGCTCGAGTACCTCGGGCTCGGCGAGCTCGCGCACCGCGAGGTGGGGTCGCTCACGCTCGAGACCCAGCGCATGGTCGAGCTCGCTCGGGCGATGGCCTCGCGCCCGTCGCTGTTGCTGCTCGACGAGCCCGCCTCGGGCCTCTCCGAGATCCAGCGCGAGCGGCTGCGCGAGGTGCTCAGCGCGATCGGCGAAGTCACGTGCGTGCTGCTCGTCGAGCACGACCTCGACCTCATCGCCGCGATCGCCGAGCGGATCCTCGTGCTCGAGAGCGGGGCCCTCGTGTTCACCGGAACCGGCGAGGAGTTCCGTTCCTCGGAGCTCGTCAACTCATTGCTGATCGGAGCATCACCAACCACCACACTAGGAGGAGAACAGTGAGCGGGAGAGGGACACCTCGCGGGCGCTGCGGCGCCGTACTCGGTCTCGTGCTCGCGGCGGCGATGCTGCTCGCGGCATGCGGCGGCTCGAGCAACACGCTCGCGAAGGCGGGCAGTCCGATCAACGTCTGTGGGGACCTCGCCCTGTCGGGCGCGTACTCGCAGCTCGGGCAGACGAACAACTGGGGCCACCAGGCCTACTTCAAGTGGGTGGACGCGCACGGCGGCCTGAAGGGCCACCAGATCCACTACACCGTTATCGACAACCAGTCTCAGCCCGCCCAGGCGGCGCTCATCGCGCAGAAGTGCATCAAGCAGGACCACGCGTCGTTCATCGTCGGCCCCGAGTCGGGCGCCGATGCGGAGGCGGCGCTGCCGATCGCCATCGCCAACAAGACGATCATGGTCACCGAGTCCTCGGGTTGGCAGACCAACGGCTACAAGGACCTCACCTCCTACGGGTTCCCCGGGTTCTATGACGTCTTCTACAACGACCAGCTCGCGTCGGTGCAGAACGTGATCGTGCCCCAGCACATGACGCGGGTCGCGGTCATCCAGAACCAGTGCGGTCCGGTGTGCACCGTCAATCAGCAGACCGTGCAGCAGCTCGCCACGCAGTACCACTTCAAGCTCGTCGCCACCCAGACGGTGCCGCTCACCGCGACGAACATCACCCCGCAGGTGCTCTCGCTGCTGCAGGCCAAGCCGCAGATCATCCTGCTCGGCCTCGTGCCGGGCCCCCCGTCGATCACCGCAGTCCGCGCGATCCGCGATCAGGACCCAACCATCCCGATCAGCGAGTGCTCCGCCTGCGAGCTGCCGAGCTTCGTCTCGGCCGCCGGCGGCGCTACGGCCATGCAGCACGTGTACGTGCTCGGCTCAATGCAGACCTGGCTGCAGCACGCCCAGCAGGGCACCTCGACGCTCGACAAGCAGACCGCCGCCTCGATCGCGCTCTACTTCCAGGCGATGAAGGCAGCCGGACTCACCTCCACCAACCAGCTCGTCAACAGCCAGGTCGGCTTCGACGCCGGCCTGGAGATCGGCTGGGCGGTCACCCACTCCCCGTCGATGTCGGAGGACGCCATCTACCACACCCTCCAGCACCTGAACACGAACACGATGGGCATCCAGTGGGATCGCACACCGCAGAACTACGAGAACATCTCGGCGGTGGACGCGGCGATGGAGATCATCAAGGCCAACGGCCAAGCGGTGCTCTACAACCCGCCGGCGGGCGGCTGATCGCCACCTGAGCCAGCCGTGCCGGCCGGCCGCGCGTAGTGCGCGGTCGGCCGGCGTGGCTGCTGAGTCACGGGCGTCGCAACTGCGATTTATGCAGTGGAGCCAACGGGATTCGAATCCGTGACCTCCTGCTTGCAAAGAGCCAGAGTGCCACGGCCGCGCATCCGCTCCCAGCTGATCCGCCGGATCAAAGGTGGATTCGTTGTTCGATCGATCCGCTCGGACCGAGCCGGGGAAGCGATCCCGGTCTCGGAGAATCGATTGCCGGTTCCGCGCCGGCGAGCAGACGACCGACGGCCGACACCCCGACCAGCTGCTGCTGTTCCGTTGCGGCAGCGAACGTCAGCTGTAATCAAACAAGCGCCCGACCGGATCCGCACTGCTCCTCACGTGGCAAGGCAGTCGCCCGGCGCCGGCATCGACCGACGCGTCGGGGTGTTCCGTTTCCGGCCCAAGGAGCAGCGCGGCGTTATTGCATAGCCTGCAACAGAACACAGATGCTCTGGAACGCCGACGTTTGAGTCAGTTCGTGTGACCCGGCCCCGAGCAGGCGCGCGAGGCCGGGTCACGCCCAGGGACCCGCAGCTAGCTGTTGCTCGCGGTTCCTATCGCGTTGATCTGCCCGTCAACACTGACGGTACCGCCAGTCTGCGTACAGGCGAGCGTCGATGTCGCGCCGGCGGTCGGCACCGTCGAGGCGATATTGATTGGCACGACGACCTGATGCCCTCCGGGCACGGTCACCGTTCGGGCCTGGCTCGAGCCGCTCGGCACGGACAATGTGCAGGTGAGCGTCGAGTCGCCGACGCCGGTGTTGTTCGCGTAGGCGTCGCCGAGCAGGAGATAGCTCCCTGCCCCGAGTGCCCGGCTGACCACGGTGGCCGACGTTCCCGTCACAGCCGTCCCCGTCGAGGAACTGCCGAACTCCTGCGGTGCGCTCGGGTTACAGCTCACGTGGCCGGACTGAGTGATCTGGCCAATCGCGCCAGTCGTGCCCGTGCATGTCCCGGTCACGCGGGTCTGGACCAGGCCTTGGTTTATTCGAGCCGAGCCGATCGTGCCGGGCGCGATCTTCTGATAGGTCACGGCGTTGTTGCGGATCTGTTTGTTCCCGACCGAGTTGTTCGGGATCGTGATGGCGGCGTAGCTGGCCCCACCGAGGGCGAAGAACAGTGCGACCACCGAGATCAGCAACGGCGCCGAAGGACGATGTAGGCGGAACGATTTGAGCATGTAGGACCTCCAGCGATGCTTGACGCCGCGAGTGACCCGGCCGTCCCCTACCCACGGCTACTTCAGGACGCTTCGCTCCTTCCCGGATGCGACGCGATCGAATCCGGAGCGGCGCGAATTCTTCGCGCGCTCTTACGATCCCGCAGCGGACGCGCGCCGCACAGCCACAGACCTCGGCGAAGGACTCGACTCGTTCGAGCGCGAGCGTACGACTGGTCTCGTGGCCACGCACTCGTGAGCACCGCCGTGATCCGGCGCTCCCTCTGCTGTGGAAGGCCGCGCCGCGGCTCGAGTCAGAGCCCGATGGAAGCGATCGCGCGGTCGAGCAGCCACGGGGTTGATCCCGCGCGGGGATCAGGGACGGGTGGATTCACGCGGTAGAAATCGTCGCGTCCCGCGTGCGACCAGGCCGCGAATGGGCCGCGCCGGCCGGGTATGTCGTGTCCACGAATCCGGTCCGCCTTGACGTCGATCGCATCCATGGCTTTCTCTCGACCGCCTACTGGTCGACAGGCATCCCGCGTGACGTAGTTCAGCGCTCGATCGCCAACTCATTGCCGTTTGGCTGTATGCGCCCTCCGGTCAGCAGGCCGGGTTTGCGCGGGTGGTGACCGATCGCGCGACCTACGCCTACCTCGGCGACGTCTAGGTCGAGACAGCCCACCGCGGTCGCGGGCTTGGCAAGTTTCTTGTCTCCTGTGTGGTCGCCCATCCTGAGCTGCAGGGACTCCGGCGGTGGGCACTCGCGACGGCCGATGCCCACGGCCTCTACGCCCGGCACGGATTCAGACCGCCGGCGAACCCGGACATCCATTTGTTCATCGAGCGTGCGCCGGCCGATCTGTGGCCACCGGAGGCGGAAGGAGAAGGAACCTCTTTGCGGCAAACGACGCATGACTGACGATCGACCGACCGGCCAGCCCACATTTCGTCAGGAACAGCTCTTGTTTGCGATTGCTCCGTCGCGACGAAGCAGCCACGTCTGGCGACGCCGGTCGCGTGACTCGAGCTGTCCGGTTCCCAGCAGCGCGCTTGTGCCGGCTTTCGTTCGCGCCGGACCCGGCGACCGGCGCTGCGCGGAGATCCCGCGTCCGTGTGATTTACGCGGAGCGGCTCACCTAACTGCCGCGAAGGCGACGGACAAGGGCGCCGTCACGTCCGAGCCAGCCGGCGCGATGGCATGAGACGTCCGCGCAATGTCGGCCTGCTGATCGGCCAGGATCGCAGATACGAGCATGCCGACGATGACGACGACAACGCCGATGGACAGGACGAGGTTCAGAATCAACAAGCCGGTCATCGCTTCCTCCGTTGCATTCGGTGATGGTGGAAGTGGACAATCGCTGCTCGCGACCCGCTTGAAAACCCTCCCAAGGGTGAAGCGCTCACACCCCCACCGGTCACGTTCAACCGCCCGTCTCGAGACACGGCGGCCTTCATCCGTCGGGGGCAGCCGTCGCCCACGGCGACTGCTTCCGGGGCGTAGGGCCACGCGCGTCGACGAGGCTTCGCGACCGCATCGCGCTCGGACACGGAATCCATGTGAGGGGCCCCGGCACCGCCTTGGCCAGCTGGACTGCCGCGCTCCGACGCCTAGCGCGATTGCATTCGTGACCTCGCCGGCACAGAGCCGACGAGCGCAAAGGCGACAAGGGCTCGCACGCGCCGACGACTGGCGCGATCGAGGCGTCGCCGAGGCGGTCGCGACACGCCAGCGGCCTGAGTAGGTGATGCGATCGTGCGCACGCCGCCAGTTGCGCGCTCGACATTGGCCGAACCTAGCGGAGCAGCGACGTTTTAGTGGAGCGAGCGGTCACCGGCTCGCGAAGGGCTGGACGGGTTGCTGGGTGTTATCGCCGAGGGCCTGTGACCCAAGCATCGATGTCGCGGTGCTGCAACGCTCGCGCGACGGAAACCCGGTGGCGCCCGTCGACGATGTAGTAGCCGTCCGGTTGTCGGCGCAGGACAACCGGCGGTAGCGCGTGGCCTTTGCGGTGCGCCAGTGCGATGCGTTCCCATCGCCCGCGCAGCGCGTTCGACGCGGGCCGGAAGTCTGAATCGAAACTGGCGGTTGGTCCGAGCGTGCCGACGATTGCTCGCAGCGGCACCACCTCAAGCCGTGATGGCCCGGGTGCGAGCGTCGTCGAGCCCGACAGCGCCCGGGGATGCCTGCAGGATCGACGCCTGAGCATCCAGCCCCCGATTCTCGCGGCGAGGTAGGCGCGGCGAGCGCGACGGAAGTCCCACTGTGCGTCAAGCAGCGGGAGTCCGGTGTTGTGGGAATGCAGATAATCGATCACGATGTCGAAGGAGAGTGAGGAAGAAAGCGCGATTGGCATCGCCAGTTCGCGTGAGTTGGGCCTTAGCCACTGCAGCACCCGAGCGTGGCGGCAGGGGCCGCCTTGCGCGCGTGATGCACCTCGATCAGCGTCGGTCGCACGTGAGGGGCTTAGGCTGGGGTGTACGCGAAGGTGTCTGGGTTGGGTCCGGTGCGGCCGTCCTCCCCGCGGTCGAGCGCGTCGATCGCTTCACTGTGCTCGGGCTCGAGCTGGAAATCGAAGAGGTGGAAGTTTTCGGTGATCCGGGCGGGCGTCGTGGACTTCGGAAAGACGATGTTGCCGCGCTCGATGTGCCAGCGCAGCACGACCTGGGCGGGGGTCCGATCGAGCTCGCGCGCGATGCGGGCGATTACGGGATCACCGAGGACCGCGCCCTGAGCGATCGGGGACCACGCCTCGGTCGCGATGCCGTGCTCTTCGCCGTAGGCGCGGACCGGCTCGTTCAGGAGGTAGGGGTGCAGCTCGATCTGGTTGACCGCCGGCACGGTCTCGGTCTCGGCGGCGAGCCGCTCGAGATGCGCGACCTGGAAGTTGGAGACGCCGATCGAGCGGGCTCGACCCTCGCGCTGGAACTCCTCGAGCGTTTTCCAGGTCGAGACGAAGTCGCCGTCGTAGAGAGTCGGGAGGGGCCAGTGAATGAGGAACAGGTCGACGTAGTCGAACCCGAGCTCTGACAGTGTCTGCGCGAACGCGCGCCGCGCGTCGGCGGGGCGGTGGTAGCTGTTGTTGAGTTTGCTGGTCACGTACACGTCCTCGCGGTCGAGTCCCGAGGCGCGGATCGCCTCGCCGACGCCGCGCTCGTTGCGGTACATCTCGGCCGTGTCGATGTGCCGGTAGCCGGTCTCGAGCGCGGCATCGACCGCGCGCGCGGTGTCCTCGGGTGGGATCTGAAAGACGCCGAAGCCCAGCTGCGGGATCGGGTTGCCGTCGTTGAGAGTGATCGACGGGACGACGCTTGTGCTCGTTGAGGTGCTCATTTGCTGCTCGCTTTCAAAGTGAAGAAGACCGACGTCATCAGTCTGGACCGCGACCGGCATAACCTCAAATAATTGTTTTGGAGTCCCTATAGTTTCTGGCTATGGATCCGAGGCGGGTGCTCACCTTCCGCGTGGTCGCGCACGAGCGCTCCTTCTCCCGTGCCGCCCGTGAGCTCTCGCTGTCGCAGCCGTCGGTCTCCACCCAAGTCGCCCAGCTCGAACGCGAGCTCGGAGCACGGCTGCTCGAGCGACGCCCGGGCGGCCTCGCGCTGACCCCCGAGGGAGAGACCCTGCTCGAGCACGCCGACGCGATCGCCGGACGCCTCGAGCTCGCGCGCACCCAGATCGCGGCCGCCAGCGCCGGGCGGCGCGCCCGGCTACGAATCGGAGCGCTGCCGACCGCACTCGCCGATCTCGTGCCCGCGGCGATCGAGCGGCTGCGCCGGACCGACCCAGACATCCAGGTCACGTTCGACGAGGGAACCTCCGAAGAGCTCTCCGCCAAGCTCAGCGCCGGCGAGCTCGACCTCGCGATCGTCTACGAAGACGCCGGCGTCGCTCCCAACGCGCCGCGCGTGCATCACCTGCTGCGGGAGCGATTCATGGTCGCGCTCGCGCCAGAGCACCCGCTCGCAGCCCAGCCCGCCGTACGCCTCGCCGACCTCCGCAATGAAGACTGGACCGCCGCGCTCACCGACGGCGTGATCGTCCGAGCGTGCCGCGCCGCTGGATTCGAGCCCCACCTCGTGTCCATCACCCGCGACCAACTCGCGATCCGCGCCCTCGTCATGCGAGGCCTCGCAGTCACGCTCGTCCCCGAACTCCTCGCCGACCCGTTCCACGAACTCGCGCTCCGACCGATCGCCGACTCCGACATCGCCAGAGACGTATACGCCCTACTACCACCCGGCCGCCTACACCCCCTCCTACCCGACACACTCGACGCGCTGGAAGCGATCTCGACCAGCCTCACCCAACGGCGAACCGCAGACCAGCAACAACCAAACGGCCCGCCGGACCCGAAGCGACCGAGCCAACGCGCCACGCGAAAACCCCGACCTCAGCATCCGCATTCATAGACCACGTCCGCCGGCCCCGACATCCCACCGAGCCACGGCCCGACTACGCGGCCGGCACCGCGCGTCCGCGAGACTCACAAGCGACAAGCGACGGCCAAACCGATTCGGACGACGGCGTGCCAGGAACGCGATGACGCCGCGACCACACCAACCGATCAAGTCGTCCACCCCATGCGCACACCCCTTCCCTAGCGCGCGGATCCCTGGCCTACCGGCCGACATCAACCTGGCGAAGCTCTAGCCCGGCCGGGTTCGGCGGACGCGCGAAACGTCGCCAACGCAGTGGCGCGCTCCGAGGGGGCGAAAGCGCGAAAGCGATAGTTCGAAGAGACGCGAGCTTTCCCCCACGCGGGGCCACGGATACGGGACGCGAGACCTCCCCGGCGTGTCGCCAGGGGTCGGGGACCTGCGGGTACGCTTCGCTCTTCCGCTATCCGAGCGAGGAGCACTGTGCCGTCAAACCCAGGTCGCACGTTACCGACCGTGGCGATTCCTGCCCGCAGTATG
>CAVOTN010000003.1:0-266208 GCA_963699325.1 uncultured Solirubrobacterales bacterium
ATCGCGGGCGGGACTGCGCGCTGATCAACGAGAGGAGAGACAGATGGCCCAAGATCTCGGCGATCGCGCCGCCGCCGCGCGCCGCCGCGACCAGCGCGCCGCCGCCGCGCGGACCAGGCTGGTGGGGAGCCTGTCCGAGCTCGCCGACGTCGGCGTCCGCGCCGTCCGCCTCCAGTACGCCGACCTCCACGGCATCTGCCGCGGCAAGCTGATCCCGATCTCGGCCTTCCCGCACGTGGCCGAGGAGGGGATGGGGTTCGTCGAGGCGATCATGACCGTCGACCTGCGCCACAACGTGGTCGCCGGCTTCGAGCACGGCTTCCCCGACCTGCTCGCGCGCCCTGACCTGAACACGCTCGTGCCCGCTGCCGTGGGAGGAGGACGTCGTCGCGTGCCTGGTCGATCTCGAGGATCCGGTCACGCACGAGCCGCACGAGCTCGACTGCCGGGGCGTGCTTTGAAACGGGTGCTGGCTCAGTTCGCCGAGCTCGGCGTCTCGCCCGTGGTCGGGCCTGAGCTCGAGTTCTACCTGATGGAGCCGGACCCGGATCGACCCGCGCGGCTGGCGCCCGTACGCCGGTCAGGACAGCGCGGTGTACACGGTCGGCGACATGGCCGACCCGAAGGGGACGCTGGCGCGGATGCTCGACGCGGCGGTCGAGCTCGAGCTCGGCGCGATCGCCGCCGCCCACGAGTACGGCCGCAGCCAGTTCGAGATCAACCTGCGCCACTCGGCCGCGCTCGACTCGTGCGACCGCGCGTTCCGGTTCCGGGCGATGGTCAAGGAGATGGCCGCGCTCGACGGGCTGCTCGCGACGTTCATGGGCAAGCCGTTCAACGGCGACGAGGGCTCGGGGTTCCACCTGCACGTGTCGCTGGTCGACGCCGACGGTGCGAACGCCGGCGAGGACGCGGACGGCGACGCACGGCCTGACGCCCGTGATGTGCCACTTCATCGCCGGCGTGATGGCGCACGCGCGCGCGATGATGGTGTTCTTCAACCCGACCGTGAACGCCTACCGGCGGATCAGCGCCGAGGCGCTCGTCCCGACGCGCGTGTGCTGGGGCCACGACCACCGGATGACGCTCGTCCGCGTGCCCAAGGAGCGCGGGTCCTCGACGCGGCTCGAGCTGCGGCTCGGCGACGGCACCGCCAATCCGTACCTCGCCTACGCCGCCGCGCTCGCGGCCGGCCTCGACGGCGTCACGCCGCGAGCTCGAGCTCCCAGAGCCGGTCGAGGGGATGATCTACGACCTACCCGACGAGGCGCTCTGGCGAGCACGCTGCCGACGACGTTCGCCGAGGCGCTCGACGGCGCTCAAGGAGGATCAGGTGATGATCGACGCGCTCGGGTCGCGGCTGGTCGAGACGTTCGAGGCGATCAAGATGGCCGAGCTCGAGCGCTTCCGGGCGTGGGTCACCGACTGGGAGTTCGCGGAGTACTCGAAGCTGCTCTAGCGGGTCTCGTCGTGTCGGAGGTTCAAGTACGCACGGCCGTTGCCGCTGACCTGCCGGCTCTCCGCCGTCTGTTCCGGCGTTCGTCGCTGTCGAACGAGGGCGACCGCGAGCTGATGCTGGCCCATCCCGAGCTGGTCGGGCCGTCCGACGCAGCGGTGGCCGAAGGAAGAACTCGCGTCGCGGTCGCCGCTGACGGCACGATTCGGGGGTTCACAACCTGGCGGCGGCTCGAGCACGGGGCGCTCGACCTCGAGGACCTGTTCGTCGATCCCGACTGGATGCGCACGGGAGTCGGGCGGCGACTCGTGGCCGACATCGTCGCGCTGGCGACGCGTGAGGGCATCGACACGCGTCGAGGTCACGGCCAACCCGCACGCGGACGCGTTCTATCGCAGCGTCGGTTTCGTCCACGTGGGCGAGACCGAGACGGAGTTCGGGCCGGCGGCGCGGATGGAGCTGCGAGCGGTCGCTGCATCCGTCGTGAATCACCGCGTGGTGATCCGCCAGTAGTACCCGCTCGGATCGAGCAGCCGGAAGTCGGAAAGGCCCCACGGGCGGTGGGTGATGTCCTCTTCTAGCGGCCATCCGTTTTGGGCCACGCGCTCGCGGTCGGCCTCGAGATCGTCGACCTCCAGCACGAGCTCGACGCCGGTCGGCGGCCGCCGCTGGTCGCGATCCCCGGGTTCGGCCCGGGCCGCCGCGCCGAGCTCGGACGTCGCCGCGCTCGAGCGCGACGTAGGGATGCTCGGCCGTCCGCTCGTCGCGGATCACGTCGAACGCCGAGGACCTTTACGTAGAAGTCGACGGTGGCGTCGAGATCGGACGGGAAGATCTCGCACCGCAGGCCGCGGACACGCTGTCGGGGGCGTCAGCCCGCGGCGCCGGGAGAGGGCTGCGGGATCGGCTCGTCGAGCGCCGGCACGCCGTGGTGCTCGACCGCGTGTCCCGCGGCCGCCTTGACCTGCGCGGGCCTCGTGAAGTGGAGGAACCCGTACCAGACCGCCGCGATCACGATGCAGGCGATCGCGATGAACACGCCACGATCGTTCGGGAACGTCGGGAACGGGTCGAGCGCGCCCTTGAACGCGAGGATCGGCGTGACCAGTCCGAGCACGCACCAGGATCACCTTCCACCACAGCCCGCCTTCGGTGTGGCGGTCGCGCCACAGCAGCCGCAGCGCGAATAGCGGCCAGGAAGATGTAGATCAACTCGACCAGGTAGCTCCCGGCGCCGGTCGTGATGTTGAACGCCTCGATCGGGTTGGGCAGCTTGACCGGCACCCCGTAGTTCGTGACGCCCGCCCAGATCAGCAGCAGGATGCTCCAGATCGCGATCGCGACGTTGCCGACGACCGGCGTGTCGTAGCGCGAGGTCTTCGCGGCGGCCTTCGGAAGGAGCCCGTCGCGGCCGAACGCGAAGATGATCCGCGACGCGGTGACCATGATCGCGATGCTGAGCGACAGCGCGTCGAGGATGATCACGAGGTCGATCACGAAGCTCAGCCAGTTGCCCACGTAGATGGTGGCGAGTGTGCCCAACGGACTCGGGGACGCGAACCACGCGCCCTTCTCGAGCGCGACCTTGCCGAAGCCGATCGTCGCCGCGTAGCAGACGAAGATGTACAGCGCCGCGCTCAGTGCGACCGCGCCGACGACCGCGATCGGAATCGACCTGCGCGGATTCTCGGTCTCCTCGGCGATCGAGGCGGCCGCCTCGAACCCGATGAACAGCGTCACCGCGAACAGGATCCCGTTGAACACCGCGTTCCAGGAGGTCTCATTCGGGTTGAACACCGCCAGCGTGTTGCCGCCGACGCCGCCCTTGGCGATGATCACGACCGACAGGAACAGCAACGGGATCGACGAGATCGAGGCCAGCAGCAGGACGCCGCGGATCGCGAGCCGGACGCCGAAGTGGTTGAGCGTGAACGCGATCGCGAGACCGGCGGCGCCACCGACCCACCACGGGATCGAGGTGTGGAGGTGGCTCTGGAAGAAGCCCTGGACGAGGAACCCGAGACCGATGTAGATCCCGCCGGCGCCGAGGAACAGCGTGCCGAGCAGGTACACCGAGCCCGGAGAAGATCCCGAACGAGTTGTGCACCGCCTGCGCCAGGTACTCGAAGATCGCGCCGGCGCCGGCATACCGCCGGGCGTAGATCGCGATCACGTACGCGAGCCCGATCGAGCCGATCGACCCGAGCACGATCGACGCCGGGGTGGAGAAGCCGGCCACGTTCGCCACCAGGCCGCTGACGAGCCCGACCGAGAAGATCGGGCCGATCGCCAGCGCCTGCCCGATCGCGTGCAGCGTCGTCAGGCTGCTTCTCACCCAGGTGCGGCTGGGTCGCGTCGGTGCCCGCGCCGGCGCTGCTGACGGGATGAGTTGCCATTGCCTCTCCTTACCCTCCGCGTCCCATGGGTCGATCTCCGGGTCGCCAGCCATGAGCCACCCGATCCCTCGTTTCGGATACATTCGCAAGTGTTGGGAGGCGTGTCAAGCGAGCCGGTCGGGCCGCATCAGCAACATCCGACGCGCACGAACTGCCGCTCCTGCGCCGCGTCGATGACCGCTCCGAGCAGCGCTGGAGCCGATGCCGCGGTTTCGGCAAGCCTCGCGCACGATCGGGACACATGCGGCCACGCGTCTGAAACTGGCCCCACGGCGATGGGGTGGGGGCAAGCGAAGCCGTCGCTCTCGCCTGGCGGCAGCCGCTCGCTGTGGTGAGTTCGTCTTTGGCCCGGTGGCCAACGACACACGCCGCGCGCGGATGCAGAATTGGTCTCATGCAGCGGAGTGCTTTGTTGCCCGGGCTGTGCTCGCTGCAGCCTCTGGTCCTAGGCTGCGCCGTGTCGGATTGGCGCGTGCCGCTGACTGTCTCCGGCACAGGAGCCGTTCGGTCTCGCTCGGATGGTTCAGGGCCGCTTGACGCGACCTTCGCAGCGGCGTTCTGGTCTGCCTGATGCTACGGCTCGCGCGGCCACGACGGTTGAAGTCTCGCGCCTCGGTACAGCTTGAGCGCCGCCCGGCGTGCGCCGGCGAGGATTGGGTCTCGGATCTGCCGAAGCTCATCGATGCTGTGTGCGAGGAGTGGCACCTGTCACTCGATGATGAGCGGATGGCCGCAGGCGCGTGGGGAGTCGTGGCGTGGTGTCACACCGAGAGCGGCCTCGAGGCGGCGCTGAAGCTGTGCGCCAACGAGCAGCGCCTGTCTGCCGAGACGAACGCGATGCTCGGCTGGGGCGGGCATCCGGCGGTCCGCGTCCTCGCACATCGACCAGGCGCGCTGCTCCTGGAACGCGCCCGTCCGGGACGACCGTCGCGGCTCGCGCCCACGCGGTTAGCGCTCCTCCTCGACGCACTTCACCGACCCACGAGCGCCAGCCGGCGAGGACTCGGAGACTGGCGTACGAGCATCGACGCCGCCGTCACGCACGTACCTTCCTTGCAAGCACTCGGCCAGGCGCTGCTCAAACAAGGAGAGGGCCGTCCGGTCGTCGCCCTGCACGGCGACCTCCAGCCGGCGAACATCCTTGAGCACCGCGGCACGATCGTGGTGATCGACCCAGTCGGGATCGCCGGCCCCCGGGAACTCGATGTCGCGAACGCAGCGCTCCAGAACAATTGGGGCGAGGACTCATCAGCGCGAATCAGGCGGCTGGCGGACCTGACCGGCACCGACCAGGCGTTCGCGCTCGCCTTCGGCCAGTTCAGCGCCATGTACGCGGCCCTCGCGCCGAGACACTGACCCGCACGTCGGTCGCAAGCCGCACCGAGACGCGCCATGCCGTCGGCGAAGCCGCTTGATACCGATCGAGCGCCGGCGCGGGAGCGAGACCTCGGCGTTTCCGGCAGCAACGAGACGGTGGAGCTTTACCGCGAAATGACCTCAGTCCGGTGCGGGCGGCCGGAGCGGTCACCACGTCGCCGAAGCAGCCGCCGTCCGGAAACCGGCGGTTGGGCCGAAGCGATCGTCAGCTCCAACGACTTTGGCGCCTCAATTCAGCCACGCCGATCCCCGACTGCGAGCTGGTGAATCACGCCTGAAGCGGTGATGCAGGCGCGGCTGCTGCGATCGAGCGCCCATGGTGGCCGCCTGACGCCCTGCTTTGCTGGGGGTAGCGGACTTAGGTCCGCCGTGTTCCTTCCTGCTTTGGCCGCGTAGCGCGATTCGGATTCGCCGTTGGGGATAGCGCCTCCCCGTGCAACCTCCGCGATAAAGGGTGTGCCGACAGTGGATGGGCTACTGGCGTGGTGGCGGTCAGCCGTGCTGTATCAGATCTACCCGCGCAGTTTCCTTGACTTCGATGGCGATGGCGTGGGTGATCTCGCCGGCGTTACCGCGCAGCTTGATTACCTAGTGAAGCTAGGGGTCGATGCCGTTTGGTTGTCGCCGATCTACTCGTCGCCGATGGTGGACTTCGGCTACGACATCACCGACCACTGTCGGATCGATCCCATCTTCGGCACCCTGGACGGCTTCGATCAGATGCTGGCCGCCGCCCATGCCCGTGGGCTTCGAGTCGTGTTGGACTTCGTGCCCAACCACACTTCTGATCGCCATCCGTGGTTTGAGCAGTCCCGCGCGTCACGCACCAATCCGCGGCGCGACTGGTACGTGTGGGCCGACCCAGCCGAGGACGGCGGCCCGCCGAACAACTGGTTGTCGTGCTTCGCCGGCGCAGGGTCGGCCTGGACTTGGGACGGCCTCACCAGCCAGTACTACCTGCACTCCTACGCCATCGAGCAGCCTGATCTGAACTGGGCGAACCCGGCTGTGCGCGAGGCGATGATCGGGGTGCTGCGGTTCTGGCTTGACCGCGGCGTCGACGGATTCCGGGTCGACGCGATCCACCGGTTGATCAAGGACCCGACGCTGGCGCCCAACCCGCTCGAGGTCGCGCAGGCGCGTACCGCGCTCGGTGAGAATGCGAGGCTGCTCCGTCATATCGACCAGCCCGGCGTGCACCACGTGATCCGCGAGCTGCGCGCCGCGCTAAGCGACTACGAACCTGAGCGGTTGCTGCTCGGTGAGGTCGGGGTCGCCGACCCGGAACGCTGGGCTGCGTACTACGGCGACGGGGACGAGCTGATGCTGACGTTGAATTTCGTCTTCTGGTCCCAGGCGTGGTCGGCGGCCGCGTTTCACGACGTCCTCGCTACGACGACCAGACTGGTTCCGGACGGGGCGTGGCCGGTGTGGGCCCTCGGCAACCACGACATCATGCGGCTGGCTACCCGGTATGACCAGGACGGTCGCGGTCCATTGCGGGCGCGCCTTGCGGCGATGATGCTGCTGACACTGCGCGGCACACCGCTGCTGTACTGTACCGCGCCACCGCGACCGAGACCCGGATCCGCGCGGCGGCCTCCGGGTCCCCTCCCGCGCCACCGCCACCCGCATCGCCCGGTCCCTCGCGCGCCCGCCTCGACCCAGCCCGCGGCCCCCGCCACCGGCCCATGCACCCGGATCCCGCACGGCGCGGGTCACCACCCGCGCGACCGCTACTGCACGCACGGCGTCGCTGCCTGCTAACGCCGGCAGTCAGGCGCCCACGGATTACCGCGTCCGAGCATAGGAGCACCTCAGCGACGGTTTGCCAGGCAGCTCCTCCGGGCTACACGCGATGGCGAGCGCTGGGTGTGCGAACAGGCCGATCTGCATGGGTACAGCGCCGCCACGAGCGCGAAGCGCCACCCCCTCGTGCAGCGTGGATACATTACGCAGAACGGTGGTATCCTCCCGCCACGATGGAGTCGGTCGATCTGCTCGACTACGACCTGTTCGCGGACCACGAGCCGTGGGAGGTGTTCGAGCTCCTCCAGCGCGAGGCGCCGGTCTACCGCCACCCCGAGCCCGACGGCCGCGGCTTCTGGGCGCTCACGAAGTACGACGACGTGCTCGCGGTGCTGCGCGACACGAAGACGTACTCCTCGGAGGTCGGCGGCGCCGCGACGATCGAGGACCTGCCCGAGGACGTGCTCGCGGCGCGGCGGAACTTCCTCGAGTTCGACCCGCCCAAGCACGGCCGCTACCGCCGGCTGATCTCGAGGCAGTTCACCCCGCCCGCGGTCGCGCGCTACGAGGAGTGGCTGCGCGAGCTCGTCCGCTACCGGCTCGACAGCGTCCTGCCGCAGGGCGAGTTCGACCTCGTGCACGAGCTCGCGGCGCCGATCCCGATCCGTGTGCTCGCGCACATCCTCGGGCTGCCCGAGGAGATCCTGCCGCACCTGATCGACCTCGGCGACCGGCTGCTCGTCGACACCGACCCCGAGTACGTCGGCGAGCACGCCTTCGCCGGCGAGAGCGACGAGTACCGCTACAAGCCGTTCGGCTCGCCGTGGGCCGACGAGCTGTGCGCGATCGGCCGCGAGTACTACGCCGACCGGCGCGCGTGCCCCCGCGACGACGTGCTCAGCCTGATCGCGAACGGCGAGATCGAGGGCGAGCCGATGTCCGACCAGGACCTCGACAACACGTTCGCGCTGCTGATCGTGGCGGGGAACGAGACGACGCGGCAGGCGATCAGCCTCGGGACGCTCGCGCTCGCCGAGCATCCCGAGGAGTACGCGCGCCTGCGCGCCGACCGCTCGCTGATCGCGTCGGCGACCGAGGAGCTGCTGCGCTTCTCCTCGCCGGTGTGGTTCTTCCGCCGGACCGCGACGCGCGACGTCACCGTCCGCGACGTCGACATCGCCGCCGGCGACAAGGTGATCGTGTGGTTCGCCGCCGGCAACCGCGACCCCGACCACTATCCCGACCCGCACCGCCTCGACGTCGCGCGCAACCCGACCGACCACCTGACGTTCGGGCGGGGCGGCCCGCATCAGTGCCTCGGTGCCCACCTCGCGCGGCTCGAGCTGCGCGTCTACCTGGAGGAGCTGGTCGCGCGGGTCGAGCGGATCGAGCTCGCGGGCGAGCCGGTGCGCCAGCGCACGAACTTCACCAACGGGCTCAAGCGGCTGCCGGTCCGGGTCGTCTTGCGGTTGAGCGTGAGCGCCGCGGCCGAGCGCCGCGGTTCGTCCTCGTTCTCAGCGAGAACTGGACGATGACCTCGCCGCGGGATCTGCGGGCTTTGGTGCGGATGGCCGCCGAGGCGGAGGACGCGGGGATCGACGGCGTGATGCTGAGCGAGCACATCGTGCTCGGGCCGTCGGCGGGCGCTGGTGGGCGCCCCGAGAATCCGCGCGACTACGCGGCCCCCGGCAACCAGGACCCGGACACGCCGTGGCCCGACTCGATCGTGCTGATGAGCGCGATCGCCGCGGTCACGACGCGGCTGCGGCTGATCGGCGCGGCGATCATCGCGCCGCTGCGCCATCCGGTGCTGCTCGCGCATCAGCTCGCGACGCTCGACCTGCTGTGCGAGGGGCGGCTCGTGGTCCAGCCGACGGTCAGCTGGCACCGCGAGGAGTACGCCGCGCTCGGGGTTCCGTTCGAGCGGCGTGGCGAGCTGCTCGACGAGCACCTGGCCGCGTGGAAGGTTTTGTGGCGCCCCGGGCCGGTGTCGTTCTCGGGTCGTTGGTATCGTTCGCCGACGTCTACCTCGAACCCAAGCCGTTTCGTGCGGACGGACCGCGGCTGTGGTTCGGCGGGATGACGGTCGGACCGTGGATCGTGCGCCGGCTGGTCGAGTACGGCCACGGCTTTCATCCGTTCGGTCAGCCCAGCGCTTCCGAGCTCCGGCCGTTGGTCGATGGTCTGGCGGCCGCCGGGCGGTCGTTTGCGGAGATCGAGGTTGTCGGCGGGATCCGCGGGCGGTTCCCCTCGGGCGGCGGCGTGGCGGATCTGATGGAGGCGGCGGAGGCGATCCCGGCACAGCTCGAGGCCGGCTACACGACGATCTGCTTCAAGCCCTCGCAGTACACCGACTCCGTGTCGGACGTCGGGCGGCTGTGCCGCGAGCTTGGTCGGTCATTCGGCTGGCGAGAACAGCGCGGTCCGCTCGACGACGGTCTTGACGTCCGAGTAGAAGTCGAACGAGTGGTGGCCGCCCTCGCGGCCGATCCCGGAGTCGCCGGCGCCGCCGAACGGCGTCTCGAGGTCGCGCACGTAGAAGCAGTTGACCCAAACCGTTCCGGCGACGACCGCGCGCGCTGATCCGGTCGGCGCGGTCCGGCGAGCCGGTGTAGATCGTGCGCCGCGAGGCCATAGTCGGTGGCGTTGGCCAGCGCGATCGCCTCGTCCTCGTCGTCGAACGTCTGGAGCGTGAGCACCGGGCCGAACACCTCGCGGTGCAGGATCTCGGCGTCTGGCGGGACGTCGGTGAACAGGGTCGGCGGGTAGTAGCAGGCCCTCGATCGGCCGGCCACCGAACGCGAGGTTCGCGCCGGCTTCGAACGCGCGCTGCGACGTAGCCGGTCACGCGCTCGAGCGCGACCGGGTGGATCAGCGGGCCATACGTGGTGTCCGGGTCGCGCGGGTCGCCGACGCTGATGTTGGCGACGTGCGCTTCGAAGCGCTCGAGGAAGTCGTCGCAGGATGTCGCGCTGCACGAGCAGGCGCGTGCCGGCGAGGCAGACCTGGCCGGAGTTGTCGTACTGGTAGGCGGCGGTTGCGGCCGCCGCGTCGAGGTCGGCGTCCTCGAACACGATGAACGGCGACTTGCCGCCGAGCTCGAACGACACCGGCGTGAGGTTCGCGGCGGCGTCGCGGTAGACGGTGTGGGCGGTCGCCGGCGATCCCGTGAACGCGACCCGGTCGACGTCTTGTGTCCCGTGAGCGGGGCGCCCGCGCCGGCGCCCGTGCCGTGGACGATGTTGAGGACGCCGGGCGGCAGGCCGGCCTCGGTCGGCGAGGTCGCCGAGCAGCGAGCACGTGAGCGGCGCCCACTCGGGCGGCTTGAGCACGACGGTGTCGCCGGCGGCGAGCGCCGGCCCGACCCGCCAGGTCGCGAGCATGAACGGCGCGTTCCAGGGCGTCGAGACGGCGGCGACGCCGGCCGGGTCGTAGCGGACGCGGTTGCGCTCGCCGCCGGGGAGCGTGCGGGTGGCGCTCGTTCAGGCGGTCGCGTGCGAAGTCGGCGAAGAAGCGGATGTTGTTGGCCGCGCGCGGCAGGACGCGCAGGCTCATCGCCTCGTACAGCGAGCCGTTGTCGGCGGTCTCGACCTTCGCCAGGTCGGGGACGGCTTGGTCGATCGCGTCGGCGAGTTTCGTGAGGGCGTCGTGTCGGCCGTTTGGTCCGAGAGCAGCCCACGCCGGGAATGCGTTGCGCGCGGCGGCGACCGCGGCGTCGACCTCGGCCTGGCCGCCGTTCGCGACCTCGGCGAGCTTCCAGTTGTCCCAGTCGATCGGGCTTCGAACCTCGAACGTCGTCTCGCTCGCGATCCGGCGGCCGTCGATGTAGTGGTCGACGGGGACGGTGACGCCCTCGACCTCGACTTCGTTTCTCATGCGGTTGCGGTGCCGTCGCGAGGTCGGCGACGACGGTGAGGATCGAGCGGACGTCGTCCTCGTTGGTGCGGTGGTTGACGAAGCACGCCCGCAGGGCGGTCGCGCCGTCGACCTCGGCCGGCGCGAGCAGGATCCGTCCGTCGGCGGCGATCGCGCGCGCGAGGGCCGCGTTGTGCTCGTCGGGGTCGGTTCCCGGGGGCGGGAGATGCCGGAAGCAGACCGCGGACAGCTGCGGCTCGACCAGCAGCTCGAAGCTGGGGTCGGCTGTGACCAGAGACGCCAGGAGCGTCGCCTGGTCGAGGTTGCGCTCGATCGCCGCTTGGATCGCGTCGGCGCCGTGCACGGTGAACGCCAGCCACAGCTTCAGCCCACGCAACGGACGCGAGTACTCGAGCGAGCGGTCGACCGCGTGGAGCTGGTCGCCGTGCGGCATGTACCCCTCGTGGTGGGAGAAGGCGTGCTCGAGCGCCTCGACGTCGTGCATCAGCAGGACGCTGCAGGCCTTGGGGACGTACAGCCACTTGTGCGCGTCGACGGTGGCGGAGAAGGCTCGGGGGAGGCCTTTGAACAGGTGGCCGGCCTTTTCCGTGGACGCGGCCGGGAGGCCGTAGGCGCCGTCGACGTGGAGCCAGACCTCGTCGCCGCAGACCTCGGCGAGGCCCTCGATGTCGTCGACCGCGCCCGTGAGGGTCGTGCCGGCGGTGGCGACCACGGCGATCGGGACTACGCCGTTCTGGCGGTCCTTGTCGATCGCTTGCGCGCAGGCGGTGACGTCCATGCGTCTGTGTTGGTCGATCGGGATCGCGCGGACGTTGCGGCCGCCGATGCCGAGGATCTCGGCGGCGCGGCGGACCGAGTAGTGGGCCTCGGCCGAGCAGTACAGCGCCATCTTGCGACCGCCGGCGCCCTCGTGTCGGACGCCGGGCACGGCCCGCTCGCGCGCGGCGGTGAGCGCGGTCAGGTTGGCGATCGTGCCGCCGGCCGCGAGCAGCCCACAGGCGTTGTCGTCGAAGCCGACGAACTGCCCGACCCAGCGGATCGTCTGCGCCTCGAGCAGGTCGGCCGCGCCGGCGCTGTTCGCGACGTTGACGTCGTGCGAGGCCATCAGCGCGTCGGCGAGCACGCCGATCTCGAGGCCGGAGGAACCGATGTACGCGAAGAAGCGCGGGCGCGCCTGCGCGAGCGAGCGGTCGAGCACGTCGACGGCGGCGTCGAGCGAGCTGGTCGGGTCCGAGGGCGCTCTCGGGAGCGGGCGGCTCAGCAGCTCGTGGGTGTGCTCGTTCGGGAGCGGCTGGCCCGGGCGCGGCTGGTCGAAGCTCCGCCACGCCTCGGCGATCAGCTCGGCGGCGTGCTCGAGGACCTGGTCGCGGTCGGGGAGCGGGAGCGCCTGGCCCTCCGTCGTGCGTGGGTCGCTTGTCGAAGTCACCGTATGGCCAGCCTATCGCTCGCATTCCCGCCGCCCGACCGGGCGCGTGGTGGGGTGGCGGGACGCGGGAGCTACAGTGATCCGCGAGTTGAGCTCGAAGCCCGCACTGATCTTCCAACACGGCCGACTCGGACCGCCGGTCCGCGTCGCCGAGTGGCTCGAGTCGCGAGGGTTGCCGTACGTGGTGCACCACGCCGGTGCGGACGGGGCGGTGGCGCCCGAGGATTTCTCGTTCGTGGTCTCGCTCGGCTCGGAGGAGTCGGCCCGGGCGAGCGACCCCTCGTGGATCCCGGCGGAGGTCGAGGTGTTGCGCGAGGCGGTCGGCGCCGGCGTGCCCGTGCTCGGCCTGTGCTTCGGCGGGCAGGCGCTGTCGCTGGCGCTCGGCGGCGGGGTCGATCGGCTCGCGCGGCCCGAGATCGGCTGGTTCCCGATCGAGACCGTCGACGGCGACGCCGTTCCCGCCGGGCCGTGGCTGATGTGGCACAACGAGCAGATGCGCGTCCCGCCCGGCGGGGTCGAGCTCGCGCGATCCCCCGCCGGTCCGGCGGCGTTCGCCTGCGGTCCGCATCTCGGCGTCCAGTTCCATCCCGAGGTCGACGTCGAGCGGGTGCAGGCCTGGGCTGCGTCGGATCGACGAGCATCTGGAGGCGGTCGGGTTGACGCCTGAGGACCTGCGTGGCGCAGTCTCGGCAGCACGCGCCGGCGGCGCGCGAGCAGGCGTTCGCGATGTTCGATCGTTGGCTCGCTGGCGCGGTCAACGGTGGCGGTCCGAGCTCGTCCGGCTCTACCTGAGCCGTCTCTGTCACGCCGCGTTCCAATCCTGCGGAGCGGTCGTCACAAGAGGGCGCAAGTCCGCCGATCACCGCCCGCCCGGGCGTCACACTCGGCGAATGAGCACCGACTGGGCCGACTGGATCGATTTCGAGGAGTGGGACGAGGACACTCGATTGCCTTGGCTCGCCTGCCCAGACGCGAACCCGCAACGGGTCTGCAATCCGCTCGGGTTTCGGGAGCGGAACGTCGGCGAACTCGAGCTTCGGGTCGCGCTTGGCGGCAACGATGGTGGCGTGTGTCAGATCATCGTCGACGAACGCGACGACGAGGTTCACGTCCGCGTACTTGTCTGTGGCTACGACGGAGATGACGAGTCCGCGCGGACGGCCCGCGAGTACGTCGACTGGCCCGTGCGCGTCTGGCTAGAGCGACCGCTCGGCGAGCGGGCTGTGATCGACATGGAGACCGATGACGAGCTTCCGCTATTCACGCCCGCCTACCTGGACAACGTGCCACAGCCGGACCACGGCTATCGCCCAGCAAATCGGCGTCGACGAGCGGCCAGACGGTCTAAGCGTCCGCCGGCAGGATCGTGAACACGCCGCCTTGCATGGGGCGTACCGCGGGGGAAGTGACGCTGATCACAGGTCAGGATCCGCCGTGTCCCATGCGTCGGCGCTCGCGCGCGTCGGCGAGAGCGACAAGCTGCGCGGCATCGACGACTACGGTCACCGACCGAAGCCGTCTAGCAGCTCGTCTGCGGAGATCTGAGAGATCGCCCGCGGATCTTCGTCGATCCGCTCGAAGCCGGCGGCAAGCGCGAAATCGCCGGTGCTTGTGCCGGCGGGCACGTACGCGGTGATCGCTTCGCGGATGATCTCGGCTTGCGATCGGCCCTCCGCCCGCGCCAGCTCAGCCAGCCGCTCCGACTCCCGCTCCGACAGGTAAACGCTCGTCTTGCGCATCCTCGTAGGGTACGAGCCAGGATGATTGGGACGGCGAAGCTGACTGCCAAATCTCTCCGGTCTCTGACACGGTGCTACGATTCTTAGTCCGCCGCGGGGTGGAGCAGTCTGGTAGCTCGTCGGGCTCATAACCCGAAGGTCGCGGGTTCGAATCCCGCCCCCGCTACTGTGTGCAGCGCGTTGCTCGAGCTCCGAGTAGCGCTCGACCGTGATCAGCACGGCGCGCATCTGGCTCTTCTTAGTCAGCACGACCCTGTCGAGCTCCCCGTTCTCGAGAGGGGAGAGCAACCGATGCAGCTCGCGCATCGCCTCACGGACGGTCGCGAGTTCTTGGTTCGACACCCGCACCTCTGGTTCGGTCACGGCCAGCGTGGCGACATCGGCCGGGTCGGACGGATCGGCGTCGGCTGCGTTGCGGTTCAGTCCGCGTCTTCGACGACACTCCCGGATCTATGTGCCCGTTCGCGGTGCTTGATCCCTCTGCCGTGCGATTCGGTCGCGCTCGGGGGCGCTACTTCCGGGAGAACTTTGCCCAGGGCGGCGTCGACCTCGTCCAGATCATCCCCGAGCTCGTGACCAACGCCGACGCGGCGATCGCCGCGTCGGGACGCTCATCTGGGCGGATCGTGCTCGCGGTCGATGCGCCCGACCCGGAATTCCTGTCGCTGTGGCGGGCGCGTATGCGCTCGCTGCGCTCCCCCGCGCTGTTGTCCTGGCGCCACGAACTGCGTTGCACCGACGATGGCGAGGGAGTTGACGTGCAGCTGATCGACAGCCGGCTGGGCGCGCTCGGCACGCAGCCGCCCCACGCGGGGCAGCGGGGGCTGTTCGGCCGGGGACTACGGGACGTGTGGCTGGCCCAGGGCGCCGGGCGGATCGAAGGAATCCGCGCTGGGCGCGTGGTCGAGTCGTGGTTCTTCCCTGCCGCGGGAGACGAGCCGTACGCGTTTGCGTATGTCCGCGAGGAGGCGGTCACTGCCAACGACCTCGATGCGCTCGGGGTGCAGGTATCCGGTACCCGCGTGACGGTGCCGCTGGCCGCGCCGAGGCTGCCGCCGACGGGCCGGCTGCGAGCGCTGGTCTCTCAGCTGGTGCAGCTGCGGCCGGTCCTCGAGGACCCGAGCCGGACGGTGTACCTGGAGCAGCCTGGGCAGACGGCGCAGCTGATCACCTACCCGGCGCCCGAGCCGGATCCCGAGCGCCCGGTACTGCTCGATGCCGAGGTCAGGGTGGCGCCGAACGTGGAGGCCCGGATCGTGGTGCGCCGGGCCAAGGAGCCGTTGACGCAGGGCTTCTCCCGGGCCACCCGCCGCGGCGGGCTCGTGATCCGCTCGGGGCGGGCGGCGCATGAGACCACGCTGGCGAGCTTCGAGGGCCGCCCGGGCGCCCGGCACCTCTACGGGGAGGTGTTCTGCGAGGCGATCGAGCGGCTCCAGCGCGGCGCGCTCGAGCGCCCTCGTCCCGAGCTGGTGGTCAAGGTCGATCGCTCGGGCCTGAACGAGCACCACCCGATCGTCGAACGGCTGTATCAGGCCATCGACCGGGCTCTTCGGCCGATCGTCGCCGCCGAGGAACGCCGGGCTGGCGCTCACTTGATCGGCGCGACGAAGGCGTTGACCGCGCGCGACCAGGTCGGCTTGCGTGCGCTCAACGACCTGCTCAGAACGGCCTTCGACCAGCCCGGGACAGCCGCCGCCGAGCGAGGGACCAATCCCGCTGACGAGCCTCCCGCCCCGGCCGCCGAGCGACCCGCCGAAGCCGAGGCACCAGACGAGGAAGAGTCGCCAGAAGAAGCCGAGCCGACCGCAGAAATCGAGCCTGGGACCGCGGCGCGGCCGCTGCCGCGGGCGCTGTGGTTCAAGCAGTCGCCGATCCGGCTTCACCCCGGGGAGAAGCGCACGGTCACGCTCATCGCCGCTCCCGCGCGGGTGCCGGCCGGAACCACCGTAGAGATCGAGGCCGATCCGGGCCTGAGCGTCGTGTTGCGCTCAAACCGGGTCCCGACGCCCGGTGCCCGTGGCCACAGCACGGTTCAGGCGCACGTGCGCGCGCGTGTGACCGTCGAGCCGGGCTCGCGGCTGTCGGTGCTCGCAGCGGCGGGCGAGCACACCGCCGAGCTCGAGATCGTCATTGTCCGCCACCGCGCGTCCGGCTGGGTGCGCGAAATCGCCCGCAAGAACGAGGATCAGCCGATCGAAGCCGAGTTCGACCCGGAGACCGGCATCGTCACCGTGTACGAAGGCCGGCGGGAATTCCGAGCGCTCGAACGCGCCGCCAAGCGAGCCGGCCACAGCAAGAAACGCGCCCCCGAATACGTCCCATACCGGATGCTCGAAGTCGAAGCCGCCGCGAACGCTGTCTACGCCTGGGCGGCTCAGCAGATCCTCGCCCGCCGCCTGCCCGAGGAACGACCCTCAGACCCTGCCGACTACGCCGCCGCCGCCCACTACGAGCACCAGACGCTGCGGTACCGGGCCCACCACAAACTCATGCAAGCGTTCCTCGAACCCGAGATATTCGATGGCGCCGTCACTCTAACCCGAATCCCAACCACGCCACACGACCGACAGCTGCGCGTCGTCTAACCCAACCGCGACTGATCCCATGGGACACCCAAGGCTCAAAGCCAACGCCCACTCGTCAGAGTTCTTCACGGACGCGTAGCCCGTCGTTGGTCAGCCGCTTGAGGACGCGAGGATCTGGCTGTGAAGATCCAGCAGCCGGGGCACGTCAGGCGCGTCGACGCGGCCCATCCCGCATTCGGTGCAGATACCCCAGTGGCGGGCGCCGCCCGGGGAGTTGATCAGCGCGGCGTCGATGTTCTCGATTTGTTCGGCCGTCGTACCCGGCGCCTGGTCGTCGGGGTGGTAGGGGACGAGCGCGAAGTAAAGCTCGGTCTCGGGACCCGTCTTCAGCCCGCCGAGAGGTTCGAAATAGCCGGCGTCGTTGCGGCCTTGGGGCACGGTGAACGAGACAAAGTTGAGCGGGCGCTGCGTCGCGGAGGTGACTGCGTTCACGAGGTCGACTTGCAATTGCAGCGACTCAGGCTGCTTGAAGTGCTGGTGGCCGTAGTCGCCGTAACACAGGTGCATGCCGACCGGGACATCGGCCGGCACGCGCTCGAGGCAGCGCACCAGCCCGGGCGCGATCTGGTCGAGCGGCACCTTTGGCCCCATCGCCCCCTCGAGCGCGCCGAACTCGACGGCGACGTCCCACTGGACAGCGATTCGCTCGTGCGGAAGCCGCTCGAGCGCCGTGTCGAGGTCGGCGAACAGCGCCTGCTCGTAGGAGGGCGCGACCTTGGGCAGGTCGTCAGGCGCGATCGTTCCCGCCATCGAGGCCAGCGGCGTCGGGTACTGCAGTTGCAGGCGGACGTCGGCCGCGATCGTGCCCTCGTTCTGCATCCGCTCGAACGTCGCAAACGACTTGGTGTATTCGTCGGCGTAGCCGAGGTTGGGCCAGTCGATCATCTCGGCCGACGCCCCCTCGGTCAGGCGCAGCTGAGGCATCGACGGCGCCGAGGGATCGGTCTCGTACGCCTTGCCGACCGACACGGTCTCGAACTCCGGCATCTGTTGGAACTTCTGGATCTGGAAGTTGATCCAGTAGCCGCGGTCTCCCGTCTCCCCGTCGGTCATCCGGCGGACGCCATTCGGGATGCGTGAGCTGATCTCCCGCATCACCGTCTCGCCGTCCGGCAGGTTGACCGAACCATTGAAATGAACAGCTGTGGGTGGCATCACAATCCTCTCGGTGGTTCTCCGCTCGGGCCCGTCATATCACGCCACGCGACGTGGAGGAACGAGCACCTCAGGAGCAGGGCTCGCGGCCTGTCCCTGGGCGAGACCGGGCGCCACGTGTATGCCGTTCATGGCGCATCATGCGCCAAAACTGGCGCATTTACTCGAACGGTCCGATCGTCTGGAGGTAGCGGCGCAGCAAGGGGTTCGACACCCTCCAGTCGGCTCGTCCGCCGCTTTCGATGATGCCGGCGTCCCTTAGCGCCTCGAGCGCACGCCGGACGCCGCCCCGGGAAAGGCCGCGATAGACGATCTGGCCGTGAGCAATGCGCTCCGCGACGACCAAGCCGAGTCGATGCGAACGGCGGATCCGCTCGACGATCTGCTCATGTGCGATGCGGTCGGTGGCCATCGCCGCCAGAAGGCCCTGTTCGACCACGCCGAGATCGATCAGGCGAGTCTCCAGTTCGACGGTCGCGAGGTGGCTCTTCTGCGCGATCAGCATCGTGCTTCGAGGTTGGGCCTCGCCGTACTCGACGATGCGTTCGAGCGCCGCCGGCTCGACCTCGCAGTCATCTGCCTCGAAGCGCTCGTTCAGGCCGTCTGACCATGCCTCGGCGTCGATCGGGCGCAGGTCGTGGAAGCCGCCGAACTGATGAAGCCCCCGGTAGGACGGGGTGAAGAGGTCGCGCATCAGGTGCTCGAGGCTGCCGGCGAACAGATAGCTCACGCCTGAGGTGCGCTGGAAGATCGCGCGCATCCGCTTGGTCAGTCGGTCTGGATCGCCGTACGGCTGATGCGCTCCGCCGATCTCCTGAAACTCGTCAAAGAACACGACCACCTGCTTGCGATCGGCATCGGCGATCCGCCCAGGTAGACCGAGCGCGTAATCCAGGTAGCGCTCGGGGTCGCGCGCGGCGAGCCCGGGGCTGAACACGATCTCAAGCTCCTCGCCAAGCTGTGCCTTCGACTTGATGACGGCGGACGTCTGGAGCGCGTCGGCCACCACGCGCCCCGCGCGCCTCGTCTGATGGATCACGCGCCGTAGCGCCGACCGGTTCGCGAGCGTCGCGGCGACGAACGCTTCGGCGAACTCGGCAGCGCTCGCGATTCGGAACAGGTCGATGCTCACGACGTAGAAGCCACGTTTGGCCAACCGTCCGACCGCGGCATCGCACACACTCGTCTTGCCGGTGCGTCGAGGTCCGGCGACGACCAGGTTCGAGCCGGCTCCGAGCGCTGTGGTGATCTCGCGGACATCGGTCTCGCGCCCGATCATCTGGCTCGCCGGGATCGGCTGGTCGGTAGGGAAGAGATCGCTGCTGCGCTGACGAGGCATGGTCTGGAGATTATACGCCATATATGGCGCATGATGCGCCACATATGGCGCAAGCGCCGGGTCGCCGGCGATTAAACACGAGCCGTTTCAGGGTTGGCGCCTGCCCAAGCCCTCTAGACGACCAGGTCAAGCTGGTCGACTGACTTGCTACGATTGGTGCGTGGAGGTCACGGTCCAGGAAGCAAAGACGCAGTTGTCCCGGCTGTTGCGTCGCGTCGAAGCCGGCGAGGAAGTGGTCATCCGGCGCGGGCGCGAGCGTGTTGCGATGCTCGTCCGCGTCGAGGATCATGGGACGAAGCGCGAGATCTGGGGAGAACTCCCAGGATCGATGGCGGCCGGCTTTGACGACGTGCCAAGCGACTTCGAGTCCTACGAGTGAAGCGGCTTCTGCTTGACACCAATGTCGCTGTCTGGCTTCTTATTGGGGACCGCGAACGAGTCTCGGGTGACGCCGTTCAGGCGCTCGAGGACGGGGCCAACGAAGTCGCGCTCAGCGCAGTCAGCGTGTGGGAGATCGCGATCAAACGATCGCTCGGAAAGGTGACGCTTCCGCAAGGCTGGGCGCAGGCTCTCCGCCGCCTCGGATTCGATCCCATGCCTATTACGGCTATGCACGCCGCCGCAGTCGAGGATCTTCCGTGGCACCATCGCGATCCCTTCGACCGGTTGCTCGTCGCTCAAGCCTCGATCGAACAATGCGCTCTCGTCACCGCCGACCGCCGCCTCGCGGGGTATCCGATCGAGACGCTCTGGTGATGCCGACCTCGCGGCGAGCGCCGCGGGCGCAGGACGAGATCCTTTTACTGCGCTCCCGTTAGCAGGCAACGGCGAGGTGGGCCTGAGCGGCTTCGCGCGGCAGAACGCCCGACCCGCTGACTCTGCGCACCGACCGAGGACGGTTTGCACCGACAGCTGCCCTTCCAGCCGCTTCGTTGCCATCAAGCGGTCCCTCGCCGAACGCGACCACTGCGACTTAGGCGCGAAGGTCCAGGCGCCAGTCGTTGCAGGTCATGAAGTGTCCCTTGGGGAACTCGAACTCGCACGCCTCGAGTAGCTCGAAGCCGAGCTTGCGGCAGATCGCGTTCGAGGGCGCGTTGTCGACGTGGGGAAGGCGTGCATGAACCGGTGCTTGTCGTCGCGCTTGGCGAGCTCGATCGCCTGCGCGGTCGCCGGCACCGCGATGCCGCGGCCCTGGAACTCCGGCACGATCATCCAGCCGACCTCGTAGACCTGCTCCTCGCGCCACTCCTTTCGTCCAGAAGCCGACCGAGCCGACGCCGGCGCCGGTCGCCACGTCGACGATCTTGAACATGCGATCGCCACCCTCGAGGCGCTCGTAGCGCTCTTGCCGCCCGCGCAGCTGGTCCGGGCTCTCGGGGCCGCCGAGGTGCTCGGTCATCCGCGGGTCGCCCATCAGCCGCTCGAGCAGCGGCAGGTCGCCGCTGCCCCAGGGCTCGAGGCTCACCTTCGCGGTCACTCCGCACAGCCTAGGCGTGTCGGTGTTCGGTCAGCCGATTTCGGCGGAAATGGCGCTGATCCGGGCGTCGGGCCCGCACACGACCCGATCTCGACCGTTGCGCTTGGCTTCGTAGAGCCGCTGGTCGGCGAGCCTGATGACGGCTTCGAGGTCGGTCGGGTCGTCGGTGGTGGCGACGCCGAGGCTCGTCGTGACGCTCAGGCCGTCCGCCACGCTCGACCAGGCCGCGGTGTTGACGGCCCGGCGGATCCGCTCGCAGCACGCTGTTGCCGCATTCGCGTCGGTGCTGGGCATGAGGATGATGAACTCCTCGCCGCCGCTGCGGATGATGCTGTCGGATTCCCGCAGTTGATCACTGAGCAGTCGGGCGATGCGGATCAAGACCTGGTCGCCGGCGGCGTGGCCGAAGCGGTCGTTGATCGTCTTGAAGTGATCGACGTCGAGTACCGCGAGGCTCATCCGGCCGCTCGTCCGCTCATCGGTGAGCCGCTCGAGTTCGCGCGCGAGGTAGCGGCGATTGTGCACGCCAGTCAGCGGATCCCGCTCGGCCTGCTCGCGTAATTGTGCGTGCAGCGTTTCGAGCTCGTTGGCGCGGCGCTCCAACTCGGTGTGGGCCTCGGCGAGCTCGCGGTTCTTGACGGTCAGCAGGTCGGTGTGGCGACGCGCCTCGCGCGCCTCGAGCGTCGCCCGCTCCAGGCTGAGCTGTACCTGCGAGAGCTCGCGGAACGCTTGGCGTTCGAGCTCGCAGGCCCGTTGCAGCGCGTCGTAGGCCTCCTCGACTCGCCCGGCGTCGCGCAGCGCGTCGGCGAGCGTGGTCAGGATCAGGCTGCGCATCTGGGGCACGCGATCGCCCAGCCAGGCGAGTGCATCCTCGCCCGAGTCGCGGGCGTCGTCGAGCTGACCGAGCGCCATGCGGGCCTGCACTTGGGCCCGCACGGTCATCCCGAGCACGTAGGGGTTGGGGTCGCCGCTCTCGAGCAGGCGACTGATCGCCTCCTCGGCGTCCCGCAGCGCCGCCTCCGGGCTTGCGCCGAGCAGCCGGATGTCGGCGCGCGTCGAATGAAGGACACCGAGCGCGAAGTTGTTTCGGACCGGGCACGCGGTGCGCCACTGCGAGAGCGCGATCGATCTCGCGCTCGGCGCCGTCCAGGTCGCCGGTCTCCTGCCGATAGCACGCGAGATCGTTGCGCGAGATCGCCTCCTCCCAGAGGTCGCCGGCTTGCACCGAGAGCCGCAGCAGCTCCTCGAGGCGCTGCTCCCAGTCCGGCACGCCAACGTTGCCGAACACCAGGCAAGCGGATCGCCGCGCGAATATCCGCAGGTCGCGGTCCCCCGACTCATCGGCAACCGTCACGGCGAGCTCAGCCTCGCGCAGAGCGTCCGCGTAGGACCCGGAGAAGAAGCTCACCTGAGCCTTCAGCGCGGCCACCTCACAGCGCGCCGCCGAGTCGTTCGCCTGGCCGAGGTAGCGCTGCGCCTCGACCGCGAGCTCGAGCGCTCCCTGCAGATCGCCGCGATGCAAACCGACAGCTCCCTGGAGAGCGCGCGCTCGGGCGCACAGACCGGCATCATCGAGCGCTCGGCCTGACTCGTAGCCGCGGACCGCCGCATCCATCGCCCCGGCAGCATCTTCGTAATAGGCGCGCCAGGCGCGGGCGATCGCGCGACGCACCGCGTCCGCTTCGCCGCCCTCCGCGGTGTTCGTTGGAGCCGTTGCCATAGTCACGTCGGTAGAGGGCGCCGCGCGCCCGCGTGTCTATCTTCGGCGCACGTCGTGCCAGCCTTGACGCGGCCCCCGGCCCGTAGCCTGATGGCCTAGACATCCCTGTCGTGCGCATGGCGTCCGCTTCGACGGCCCTCTCCACAAGGGCCCGCGGTCAGGAGCCGATAGTACGGTCGGACCGCCATGCGTACGAGCCTCATCAGCATCAAGGACGTTGCCAGCGCCCAGTTCGAGTTCCGGGTCGAGGACTGGGCCGACCGCTCCCGCAGAGCACGGGAGCTGGCTCTCAGCATCAACGGGTACGAGGTCTCGCCCCGGCCGCGCGGGTACGCCTGCCACCGGTCCCGATGGGTGTGGGTGGAGGCCGACGCGGCCGGGCGACGGGTGCCCTGGAGCGACTTCCGGCTGCTCGTCCCGACCGATGCGCTGACCCCGGTCACGCTGCACGTCGCCAACGCGGCCGCCTGATCCGTATTCCGCCAGCATGCCAGTCCGCAGAGCTTAACTCTGCGAAGCTGCCTACTTTTGGTCTACAAGAGTGGTAGCCTATGACCGGTGACGCCGGTTAGGCATCTCAATCCGTTTCGCTTCTCCGGTCCACTCCCGCCCGAGGACATGATCGATCGTGACCCGGAGGCGGAAGATCTTCTCGCCCTGGCCGAAGGTGGCCACTCGTTTCGACTGGTCGGGCCGCGTCGGTACGGAAAGACGACTCTGTTGCGTCGCGTGCTCGAGGCCGCGGAGCGGCAGGGGATGGCAGGCGTCCTGGTTGACATGCAAGACGTGCTGTCGATCGCGGAGATCGTGGTTCGGATCGAGCGCGGCTATCAACGCCTCAAAGGACCGGTCCGGCGACACGTGGAGAACCTGTTCCGGAGCTGGAACATCGGGCTGTCGTTGGGGGGCGGCGGCTTCACGGCGACGCTGCAGCGCAACCCGCACGTCGATGCCGAGTCGGTGCTTCTCCGTCTGCTCGAGCTACCCGCGGCGCTGTTCGATCGTGATGGGACGAGCAGTCTGGTGGTGTTCGACGAGATCCAGGACGTCTTGGCCGTCACCGGCGCCGACGGCAAGATCAGGAGTGTCATCCAGCACCAGACGGAGGCCGCAACGTACGCGTTTGCGGGCTCGGCGCCAGGAGTGATGCAGCAATTATTCGCCGATCCCAGGCGGCCCCTACTGGACCAGGCGGTTCCGCGGAACCTCGCGCCGCTGCCGCTTGACGACGTCGCCGGCTACGTGACGGACCG
Source organism: uncultured Solirubrobacterales bacterium (assembly GCA_963699325.1). Classification (GTDB taxonomy): domain Bacteria; phylum Actinomycetota; class Thermoleophilia; order Solirubrobacterales; family Solirubrobacteraceae; genus Palsa-465. Next base: position 23,549 of record CAVOTN010000003.1, read on the forward strand.
TTTTCGCCAAACCGACCGTGACGTCGGCACGGCGCTCCCTCCATTCCTGGAGTTCACCCGAGGGCACCCGCAGCGCAGCATGATGCTCGCGCATTACCTATGGGAGCGCACGGCGCAAGGCGCAGCAGCCGACGAGGGCACCTGGGTCTCAGCCCTCGACCAGGCAGCAGCGGATGCCGCTCCACTCATGAGGGCGATCTGGAGGGCGCTCACGACCAACGAGCGCCGCGTCGCTCGCGCGGTCGCGGTGGTGACGACGCCGCTCCACAGCGAGGAGACCGCCGCAGCCGTCGGCATCAAGCGCTCGAGCATCGGAAAGGCCCTCGAGAGCCTGACCGCGAATGCGGACGTCATCCACGAAGACAACAGGCCGCGTCTAACCGACCCGATGTTCGAGCTCTGGCTCCAGGCGCGCGGATTGACCCCCGTTGCCGGCGACGACGATGACGGAGGTCCGGGAACGGCCTCGCCATGACGATCAACCGCGTGGCGATCTCGCGCCCGCGCTCGCGGTTTAAACACAGACGTTCCACAGTTGGCACAGAGTTGGCACGGCTGTGTCTTGATCCGTAACAGGGCTCCGAGGGATGCTGCCGGCATGGCAACCCTCGCTCAGAAGATTGAGGCCGAGACGCGGATGCGGGAGCTACTCGAGTCGAGCGGCCTCCCGCAGCCGGACTACGTCGAATACGGCTTCACCTGCATCAGACTGTTCTTCAACGACACGAAGCACGTGGTCGTCATCGATATCGACGACCCCGAGGAGACGGAGGTGGACGTCGACTCGGACGCTGCGTAGACCGGCGGCTCAACCGGCCCGCGCGGCGCCCTCGTTCGGTCTGCTCAGAAACCGACGCCTCGTGGATCAGCGTGCGGCGGAAGCGGACGTTGGGGTTGCGCGTCTCGGCGGCGTTAGCCTGCGCATGCCAAGCGCCAACCCCAAGAAAGAGACGCCCATGCAAGTCACCAAGAGCAGCATCGAGACCGCCCGAGGCCCAGCGGACTGGTTCACCGGCGACGTCTACATCGACGCCGTCGCCGCTCCAGTCGCCTCGTCACGCGTATCGGCCAGCAGCGTCCACTTCACCCCCGGCGCCCGTACCGCCTGGCACACCCATCCGAACGGGCAGACCATCTTCGTGATCGAGGGCGTTGGACGCTGCCAGAGTCGCGGCGGGCCAATCGAGGTCATCCGCCCCGGCGACCGCGTCTTCTTCGAGCCCGGCGAGGAGCACTGGCACGGCGCTGCGCCTGACCGGTTCATGGCTCACATCGCCATGCTCGACGTCGACGACCAGGGCAACACCGCGGAGTGGGGCGACCACGTCACCGACGAGGAATACGCGGCGGGCTGAGCCGGCTCAACCTGCGCTCCAGAGCTCGACCAGCGGTCCGCCGGAGCCCCCTACCGGGTCCTGGTCGGGCAGCGGGACGCCGGCGATGTTGGCGAGGACCTCGTCGTGCTCGGCGGGATCGCCACGGCGCAGGTCCCAGCGCATCCCGTTCGGGTAGGCGCCGACGACGAGCAGGTCGGCGCTCGAGCCGAGGTTGCGGTGGCCCGTGCCGGCGGGGAGGACGACGACGTCGCCGGCGGCGAGCTCGAACGCCTGCCCCTGCGGGCCGCCGAGCATCAGGTTCGCCGTGCCCCGGGCGATGCCGAGCACCTCGTGGGCGGTCGAGTGGAAGTGGTGGAACGGGAAGATTCCGTCGCGCCAGGCCCCAAGCCAGCCATGGCCGGCGAACAGCTCCTCATACGCCGCGGCTCCCGCATCGTTCCCGACCGCGCCGTGGTAGACGAGCACCGGGAGCAGGGAGTTGGGGATGCTCCCATCGTCCTCGAAGGTGTGTGTCTCAGGTCGCATCTGCGGTCGCTCGCGCAGGTGGAGAAGCGTCGTGCGCAGCCGGCGGATACGTAAGCAGGCCGCTGTATGGGCGGCCGGTGCGCTCGTGTAAGAACGCTTACATCGATCATGGGTATTGCTTGACACGTGGCATGTGCGCGCTAACAATGTTGGCGACTAGGCGAACGTTCGCCTAGTCGGTACATGACGAGATCACCAGCGGGAGAGGGTTATTTCTCATGACAGCTGTGGTGTGCACCTGCGCGCCGGTCCAGAACGAGCGAACGTTCGCCCATGGAGGTCTCGGACGGCGGGGGTTCCGGGGGCCGGACTCTGGAGGCCAGGCATTTCGAGGCTGGGCATTCCGAGGGCCGGGCTCTCGAGGGCCGGGATTGCGATACCAGGAGTTCCGAGGGCGGCGCGCGGCCTGGGAGGCGATCGCGATCGCGGATGAACCCATCACCGGTGGCCCCGAGCCCGGCCCCGCCCCGGACGACGCGCTGATCCCGGACGTCGACGCCGCTCGCGCTGGCGTCCGCGACGGTGGCGTCCGCGACGGTGCCGGCGAGGCCGGCGATGCCGGCGATGCCGGCGACACCGTGCCCGACTCGCTCGGCCGCGAGGGTGGATACGCGTCGCTCAAGGACGTCGCCAGCCGCGCCGGCGTGAGCTTCCAAACGGTGAGCAAGGTGCTCAACGGCGGGGGCTCGGTTGCGCCGGCGACGCTCGAACGGATCCACAGGGCGGCCGAGGAGGTCGGCTATGTCCCGAACGCGCTCGCGCGCGGGCTGGTGACGCGGGGGACGAAGACGCTTGGGATCATCGCCGCCGATCCGAGCGACAACGTGCTCGGTCGGTTCGTGGTGGCGGCCGAGATGGAGGCTCGCCGGCGCGGGTGGGCGACGGTCGTGGCCAACGTGGACGCGTTCGGCTCCGACGTCGGGCGCTACGTGGAGGTCCTCAGCGAGCGGCGGGTCGACGGGATCCTGATGGCGGCGCCGCAGGCCGAGGGAGATCCGACGCTCGGGGCGCGGCTGCGGGGGCGGTTCCCGGTCGTCAGCCTGCACACGATCCAGGGGCTGCGGGTGCCGCTGATCGGCTCGGACCATGTGGAGACCGGGCTGCTGGCGGTCCGTCACCTGATCCTCCACGGTCACCGGGCGATCGGCATGGTCTCGGGCACGCCCGGGCGGTACGTGACCGCCGCACGGATGATCGGCTACGCGCAGGCATTCACCGAGGCGCGGCTCGAGCCGGGGGACAGCGAGCTGGTGGAGGAGGGCGACTGGACGACCGCCGGCGGCTACCTCGCGACGATGCGACTTCTGGACCGCTCACCCCGGATTACGGCACTGTTCGTGCACAACGACTACATGGCGATCGGTGCGATCCGGGCCTTGTACGAGCGGGGGCGCGCGGTGCCCGGCGACGTGGCCGTGGTCGGGTGCGATGACGCGCCGATTGCGGCCTACACCGTGCCGTCGTTGACGACCGTGCGCATCCCGTTCGAGGACACCGGTCGGGAGGCGATGGCGCTGCTCGTGCGGATGGTCGTCGGTGGCGCCGCCCCCAGGACCTCGACGCTGCTGCCGGTCGAGCTGGTGGCGCGCGCGTCGTGTGGCTGCGCGGCCACGCCGGCGCTCGCGACCGAGGCAGCGCAGAGAAAAGACGACACACACACCGACACCGACACACGGGAGACCTGACCTGATGGCGACGATGGCGACGATCAAGCTCGATCTCGACCGCCGGCTCGGCACGGTCGACCGGCGCATCCTCAGTGGATTCGCCGAGCATCTCGGCCGTTGCATCTACGGCGGCATCTACGACGAGGGGTCGCCGCTCGCGGACGCCAACGGGTTCCGCACCGACGTAATCGAAGCGGTCAAGGCCCTCAAACCGCCGATCCTGCGCTGGCCCGGCGGCAACTTCGTCTCCGGCTATCACTGGACCGACGGGATCGGGCCCAAGGACAAGCGCCCGCGGCGCCTCGAGCTCGCGTGGCACTCGGAGGAGTCCAACCGGTTCGGGACCGACGAGTTCCTGCAGTTCTGCGATCTCGTCGGGGCCGAGCCGTACCTGTGCGCGAACATGGGGTCGGGCTCGATGGACGAGGCCCAGGCCTGGGTCGAGTACTGCAACGGAACCGGCGACACGGCCTGGGCGCAGCTCCGGCGCGAGAACGGGCACGAGGAGCCGTACGCGGTCCGCTACTGGGGGCTCGGCAACGAGATGTACGGCCCGTGGCAGATCGGGGCGCTGTCGGCCGAGGACTACGTCAAGCGCGCTCGCCAGTTCGCCAAGGTCATGAGCTGGACCGACCCGAGCATCGAGCTCGTCGCCTGTGGCGAGAACGGACTGTCGGACTGGGACCGCGTGGTGGTCGAGGGCCTGGCCGACAAGGTCCGCTGGCACAGCATCCACATCTACACCGGCAGCGATGACTACTGGACCAACGTGCTGTCGCCGCATCAGGCCGAACGGGCGCTGCGCCGGACGGCCGCGCTGATCGACATCGTGCGCTACCGCCAGAAGATCGAGCACCCGATCCACGTCGCGTACGACGAGTGGAACGTGTGGTTCCGCGAGCGCGAGGCGGGCCTCGAGGAGCGGTACACGCTCGCCGACGCGCTCGCCGTCGCCACCTACCTCCACGCGTTCGTGCGCCACTGCCGGGTGGCGCGGATGGCCAACCTGGCACAGCTCGTCAACGTGATCGCGCCGATCGTGACGCGACCCGACGGCCTGTTCCTCCAGACGATCTATCACCCGCTACGCCTGTTCGCCGATCACCTGCGGCCGATCGCGCTCGACGTGCATGTCGACTGTGACACCCACGACCTGGTCGAGGTCTATGTCCCGGGCGGATGGCCGCACCGGGTGGCGGATCTCGGGCCGTTCCCACTGCTCGACGTCACCGCCACCGCGGCCGAGAACGGCGACGGGCTGACCGTGAGCGTCGTCAACCGCTCGCCCACCGACCAAGTCGACGCCGAAATCCGATTTGCGGACGCGGTCGACCCAACGACCGCAACCCTAGAGCGCGTCGTCGGCCCCGACCCGGCGCGACGAACTCGTTCGAGCATCCCGACCGCGTCACCGTCGAGACCGAGGCGCTCGACGCATTCGGCCACGGGACGCTCCTGCAGTTCCCCGCGGCGTCGCACACGGTCATCACGACCGGAGAGGAGGCACGGCGATGACGGAAACGATCAACCGCCGACGCTTCCTCACCGCGGCCGGCGGCGCGGCGGCGACGATGGTGCTCGGCACCGCGTGCTCGAGCACGTACGACATCGCCGGCGGGTTCGTCGGTCCCGCGTCGGGTTCGGGCGCCAACACGATCATCTACTGGAACCTGCTCTCAGGTGGTGACGGCGCGCACATGGTGCAGATGGAGGAGACCTACAAGCGCGAGCACCCCAAAGTCACGCTCGACTCCACGGTCCTCACCTGGGGCAACCCGTACTACACGAAGCTCGCGATGGCGACGCGCGCCGGCAGCCCGCCGGACGTCGCGATCATGCACCTGACCCGCATCAACCAGTTCGCGCCGGCGAAGCTGCTCACCCCGCTCGACCTCGACCTGCTGTCCGAGCATGGGATGACGCCGGCGGACTTCACTCCAGCCGCGTTTGCCAAGGCTCACTACAACGGGCGGCTGGTCGCGATCCCGCTCGACACTCACCCGTTCGTCCAGTACTACAACACCAAGGTGTGTAAGAAGGCCGGGCTGCTCGACAGCTCGGGCCAGCTGCCTCCGATCACCGGCCCGCAGGCGCTCCTGACCGCGCTCCGCAAGCTCAAGTCGACCGGCGCGACACCGGCGGTGTGCGATCAGATCAACGACCCGGCGACGCCGTGGCGGCTGTTCTACACGTTCTACAGCCAGGCCGGCGGGAAGGTGCTCGCTGAGGACGGCAAGCAGATCGTGCTCGACCGCACGCTCGCGATCCGGGTCCTGACGTTCATCGACCAACTCGGTAAAGAAGGGCTGGTCCTGGCCAACCAGGACGCCGCGGGCGGCATCGCGACGTTCCAGTCCGGCGACGCGGGCCTGTACTGGGAGGGCGAGTGGAACGTCGACATCTTCCAGCAGGGCGGCCTGCCGTTCAGCATGCAGCCGTTCCCCGCCGTGTTCGGCCCCGGCGTGTCGCAGGCCGACTCGCACTCGTTCGTGATCCCGGTCCAGCCGCATCACGATCCGGAGAAGCTGTCAATGGTGCTGACGATGGTGCGCACGCTGCTCGGCCAGAGCCTCGTGTGGGCCGGCGGCGGACACATCCCGGCGTGGCTGCCGGTGCGCGAGTCGGCGGCCTACCAGAAGCTCAAGCCGCAGTCGAACTACCAGTCAGTCGCGAACCATGTCGTGTACGACCCGCCGGCCTGGTACAGCGGGTCGGGTTCTGACATGGAGAACTTCGCCGGCGGTGCGATCGGGTCGCTGATGCTCGGGGCGTTGACCCCGGCGGGGGCCTACGACGAGATGCACTCGGCGTTCGAGCAGCTATCGAAGGAGCCGGTACCGGTATGAGCACGAGCGCAACACTCCCCAGGACGGCCCGGCCGGTCACCCGCCCACGGCCCGGCCGCCTCCGCGCCGGCGAACTGACCGGGTTCGGGTTCGTCGCGCCGTTCCTCGTGTTCTATGCGCTGTTCCTGATCCTGCCGCTCGTGCTGGCTCTGATCATGAGCCTGTTCAACACGAGCCTTGTGCTTCCCGGCCTCGGGAAGTTCGTCGGGCTCTCGAACTATCGCGAGCTGTTCGGTGACAGCTACTTCTGGCAGGCGATGTGGCACACGGTGCTGTTCACCCTCGTGAGCACTCCCGTGCTCGTCATTTTGCCTCTGTTCTTCGCGATCGCGATCTACCGGCTGCGGCGCGGTCAGTGGTTCTTCCGGCTCGCGTTCTTCATGCCCTACATCCTGCCGTCGGCCGTGATCGCGTTGATCTGGACGTGGCTGTACGAGCCCGGCTACGGGCTGATCGACGGCGCCCTTCACTTCTTCGGCCTGGGCGCCCCGGGGTGGCTGTCCTCGACCTCACTTGCCCTGTACTCGGTCGTGATCGTGACCGTGTGGTGGACGATCGGGTTCAGCTTCGTGCTGTTCCTCGCGGGGCTGCAGGAGATCCCCCGGGACCTGTACGAGGCCGCGGAGCTCGACGGCGCGAGCTGGTGGACGCAGGTCCGCCGGATCACAATCCCGATGCTCGGGCGCACGATCACGCTGGCGGCGGTGCTCCAGGTGATCGCGTCACTGAAGATCTTCGACCAGGTTTACCTGATCACCATGGGCGGGCCGAACTACTCGACCCGCACCGCGATCGAGTACATCTACGACTACGGCTTCACCAGCCAGCGCGTGGGCTACGCGTCGGCGGCGTCACTCGTGCTGTTCGTGGTGATCATGGTGATCGGGTTTGCGTGGCTCGCGCTGGTGCGCAAGCAGGAGAAGGGGGTCTAGGAGATGAGGGTGCGTACCGACCGTCTGTTCCAGCGAGCGGTGACCGGTGTTGTCATCGCGCTCGCGCTGGTGTGGCTGGTGCCGATCCTGTGGGCGCTCGACACGTCGTTCAAGGCCGAGCCCGACACGATCAAGATCCCGGTCAGCTGGGCGATTCCCCACTTCAGCTTCTCGGCCTACTCACTCGACTTCTCGGCCACCGACATCGCGCGCTGGTACATCAACTCGGCGATCGTCGCGGTGTTCGTCACGGTGCTCACCGTGTGGACCGCGAGCATGGCCGGCTACGCGCTGTCACGCCAGCAATTTCGCGGCAAGCGCCTGATCTACGCCGCGATCCTCGCCGGGATCATGATTCCGCCGCAGGCGTTGATGGTGCCGCTGTTCCGGGAGTTCCAGGCCGTGCATGGGCTGAACACCTACTGGGCGCTGATCCTGCCGCAAGTCCCGGTGCCGATCGCGGTGTTCATCTTCAAGAAGTTCTTCGACGGGCAGCCGGCCGAGCTCGATCAGGCGGCGCGCGTCGACGGCGCAAGTTGGTGGACGTGCTACCGGCGGATAGCGCTGCCGCTGGCGAGGCCCGCCGTCGCGGCGGTGGCGATCTTCACGTTCGTGTGGACGTGGAACAACTTCCTGTGGCCGTTCCTGGCCGGGACGAACACGACGATGATGACGATCCCGGTTGGCCTGGGAACGGTCGTGAGCGGCACCGGCATCACCAACGCGTTGACGATGGCTTCGGCGGTGCTGGGCGCGCTGCCGCTGTTGATGGTGTTCCTGCTCGGGCAGCGCCAGATCGTGGAGGGAGTGGCCGGCACCGGCCTGAAGTGATGTTCACAAACGGAGAGAGAGATGTGTGACATGACCAATGAGGCCGCCGATGTCTGAGATCACACTCAAAGGCCTGACCAAGCGATTCGAGGACGGCACGCTCGCCGTCGACGATCTCAACCTCGAGATCGGCGACCGGGAGCTGATGATCCTCGTCGGCCCGTCCGGCTGCGGCAAGACAACCGCGCTGCGGATGATCGCCGGACTCGAGCAGATCAGCGACGGCGAGCTGTGGATCGACGGCGAGCTTGTCAACGACCGCCCGCCCAAGGCCCGCGACATCGCGATGGTGTTCCAGAACTACGCGCTGTACCCGCACATGACGGTCCGCCAGAACATGAGCTTCGGGCTCGAGCAGGCGAAGACCGACAAGGCCGAGATCAAGCGCAAGGTCGACGAAGCGGCCGACACGCTCGATCTCACCGAGCACCTCGACCGCCGGCCGGGGCAGCTCTCGGGTGGTCAGCGCCAGCGGGTGGCGATGGGCCGCGCGATCGTGCGCGACCCCAAGGCGTTCCTGATGGACGAGCCGCTGTCGAACCTCGACGCGAAGCTGCGCACGCAGATGCGAACCGAGCTGGCGCGGATCCAGAACCAGCTCGGGACGACGACCGTGTACGTCACCCACGACCAGATCGAGGCGATGACACTCGGCGACCGGGTGTCGGTGATGCGCGGCGGCGTACTCCAGCAGGTGGCATCGCCGCGGGAGCTCTACGAGCAGCCGTCGAACCTGTTCGTCGCGGGGTTCATGGGGTCACCCGCGATCAACCTGCTGAACGCGAGCGTCGAGGGTGACAAGCTGCACTCACCGCTCGGCGAGATTCCTCTCGACAAGCGATTGCGCGACGCACTCGGCAAGGCCAAGAGCGCCGACAGCGTGATCATCGGACTGCGGCCCGAGCACCTGTTCGACGCCGCGGTCACCGACCGCGGCCGCAACGGCGACCACGACGGCGGCGTCACGTTCACCGGCGACGTCGGCGTGCTCGAGGCGATGGGCGCCGAGTACTACGCGTACCTCGACCTGCCCGATCAGCCGGAGATGACCGGCGCGGCCGACGTCGCCCAAGAGGCCGACGGCGACCCGGTGAGCCGCCGTCGCGCCAGCCAGCTGATCGCCCGGCTGCCGATCGACAGCGACGTCCGCGAGCACAAGCAGATCACGCTGTGGTTCGACCCGGCGCGGCTGCACGTGTTCGACCCGGAGTCCGGCCGGCGCATCAGCGAAGTAGCGTCGTGAGCGGAGTCGCGACCCAGAAGGGCGCGGCGACGTCGTCCGCGTTCGGGCCGGTCGCGCTGTCGGACTCGCCGCACGCGCGGCTGTACCCGCTGGCGCTCGGCGAGTCGGAGATCACCGGCGGCCTGTGGGCCGAGCGCCGCGAGGTCAACCGCCGGCGGCTGCTGCCCGGGGCGGTCGGGCGCCTAGAGGCGGCGGGCAACTTCGACAACCTGCGGGCCGCCGCGGGTGGGGGGGCGGGTACGGCCGCGGGTGGCGGGTCGGGTGCGGCTGGGGGACAGGCGTCGCCGCCGTTCCGCGGCCCCGTGTTCATGGACTCGGATGTGTACAAGTGGCTCGAGGCGGTCGGCTGGGAGCTCGGGCGCCGCCCGGACCCGGAGCTCGCACGCCAGGCGGACACGGCGATCACGCTCGTCGCCGACGCGCAGGAGGACGACGGCTACATCAACAGCTATTACCAGGTGGCCGAGCCCGGCGAGCGCTTCTCGAACCTCGCCCACGATCACGAGCTTTACTGCGCCGGCCACCTGATCCAGGCGGCCGTCGCCCACTCCCGGGCGCGCCGCGACGATCGCCTGTTGGAGATCGCCGAGCGATTCGTCGAGCACATCGACGAGGTGTTCCGGATCGCAGGCCGGGCCGGGACGCCCGGCCATCCCGAGATCGAGACCGCGCTAGTCGAGCTGTACCGGCTGACCGGCCGCCGGCGCCACCTGCAGCTCGCGGCGTACTTCATCAATCAGCGCGGACACCGGCTGCTCGGCCCCGGCCACCACGGCGCCAGCTACTTCCAGGATCACGTGCCGGTTCGCGAGGCCCGCGAGGTCACGGGCCACGCCGTGCGCGCGCTGTATCTCGCCGCCGGCGTCACCGACCTCTACCTCGAGACTGGCGAGCCCGCGCTGATGGACGTGATGCAGGCCCAGTGGGACGACATGGTCGCCGGCAAGACCTACCTCACCGGCGGACTCGGCGCCCACCATCAGGACGAGGCGTTCGGGGACCCGTACGAGCTGCCGCCCGATCGCTGCTACGGCGAGACGTGCGCGGCGATCGCCTCGATCATGTGGAACTGGCGGATGCTGCTCGCCACCGGTGAGGGACGGTTCGCCGACCTGCTCGAGCGGACGCTGTACAACGCATTCCTCGTCGGCCTCTCGCGCGACGGCGAGGACTTCTCCTACGTCAACCCGCTGCAGGTCCGCGAGGGCCATCGCGACCCGGTCGAGCGGGGGGCGCAGCGCCAGCCGTGGTACTGGGTGGCGTGCTGCCCGCCGAACGTGATGCGGCTGCTCGCGAGCCTCGAGCACTATCTGGCGACGGCCGACGCGGCCGGTGTCCAACTCCACCAGTACGCCCCGGGCCTCGTGGCGAGCGACCGGCCGGAGGCAGGACCAGTCACGCTCGCGCTCGACACCGAGTACCCGTGGCGAGGGCGGATCGCAGTCCGCGTCGCAGACACGCCGGCCGGTCCCTGGGAGCTGCGGCTTCGCATCCCGGCCTGGAGCGCCCGCGCCGAGCTCACCGTCAACGGCGAGCCGGTCACCGCGACGCCGCGCGCGGGCTACGCCACCGTCCATCGGCAGTGGCGAGAAGGCGACGAGGTCGTGCTCGCGCTCGACATGACCCCGCGCGTCGTCACGCCCCACCCGCGCATCGACGCCGTCCGCGGCTGCGTGGCGCTCGAGCGCGGGCCGCTCGTGTACTGCATCGAGCAGGTCGATCAGCCGACCCGGCTGAGCGTCGACGACGCGCGCCTCGATCCGGGGGCGAGGATCAGCGAGTCGGCCACCGACGATCCGGTACCCGGCACGGTGGCACTGCGGGCCAGCGCGGTGCACGCTCCCGCCGCCGACCACCCCGGCACCTGGCCATACACGACCGCCCCCGCCGCGACCGCCCCCGGCGAGGCCACCGACAGCACAAGCGCCGACGCCAGCCACGCGAGCGCCACCGAACTCACCGCGATCCCCTACGCGTTCTGGGGCAACCGAACCGCCGGCCCGATGCGGGTGTGGATCCCGCTCGCGGGCTGATGTCGGGCGCAGTGCGCTGAGCGCCGGCAGTCGCCGGCGCTCAGGCCTCGTGACCGTTGACTGCAGCCTCGTGGAGCGACGGTGGCGGCACACTCGCACCGTTTCGCCGCTCCCTACGACCCTCCAGCGCCGCGACCAGGTGACCGGCGGCCTGCGCGTGAGCGCTTTCCCCGGTGCGATCGCCACGCTCCTCCGCGATGTACTCGAGCTCGCCGATGACCCGATTGATCTGGTCGTCGGTCATGCGCCGGATCAGCGCGGAGGTGAGGACGCGTGTGACATCGACGTCTTCTTTGCTTCCCATGGGTGACACATCGCGCCCACGGGCGCGGAGCGTGCGCGATCGGTACCGCAAATGGACGAAGGGACGATCAGACGCGGCTGCGCAGGGTCGCGCGCAGATCGTCGTCGCAGAACGCAGCGTCGATCGCGGTGGCGGTGATCTCGCGAAGATCCTCCGAGCTGAACCCCATCCGCTCGGCGCACACCTCGTACTCGCCGTCGATCGTGGCGCCGAAGTACGGGGGGTCGTCGGAGCCGAGCGTGACTCTGACGCCGTCGGCGCGCAGCTGCGGTAGCGGATGCTCCTCGTAGCTCGGGTAGACACCGAGGACGACGTTGCTGGTCGGGCAGCACTCGAGCACGATCCCGCGGGCGGCCAACTCGGCGACGACCGATGGGTCCTCGATCGCCCGGACGCCGTGGGAGATCCGGGTCACCGGCAGCGACAGCGCCGCGCGCACGCTGTCGGCCCCGGCCCACTCGCCGGCGTGGATCGTGCAGCCGAGGCCGGCGCCGGCCACGATCGCATAGACCTCGGCGAAGTCGCCCGCGGGGAATCCGGCCTCGTCGCCGGCCATCGAGAAGCCGACGACGTAGGGGTGGGGGCGCTCGGCGGCGTGACGGGCGACGCGGAGCGCCCGCTCGACCCCGAAGTTGCGCACAGCCGAGATCAGGATCCGTCCCTCGATGCCGGTGTCGCGGCGAGCGTCGTCGATTCCCTGCGCGATCCCGCCCAGGTGCTCGGAATCGCTGAGGCCGACGAGCGCGGCATGGTCGGGCGACGCGGTCAGCTCGACGTAGATCGCGCCGCCGCGAGCACACCCGCACAGGTACTCGTAGGTGATGTCCCGGTAGTCCTGACCGGTGCGGATCACGCTCGCCGCGAGGTCGTAGGTGCGCAGGAAGTCGAGGAAGTCCGTGTAGCGGAAGCGCCCGTCGTCGCCGAGCATCTGCTCGGGCAGCGGCAGACCGTTTCGCTCGGCGATCCGCCGCACGAGGTCGGGCGGCGCGGTGCCCTCGAGATGGACGTGAAGCTCGGCCTTGGCGACTCGCGGCATGAGGCGGATGTCTATCAGGAACGTCTGATATGCCTGAGGCGATGAGGATTCTCGTCACGGGCAGCTCAGGACACCTCGGGGAGGCGCTCACCGGAGTCCTGGCCGAGCACGGCCACGAGGTCATCGGGCTCGACGTGCTCGAGTCGCCGTCGACCGGCGTCGTCGGCTCGATCACCGACCGTGCGTGCGTGCGCCGCTGCCTGGCCGGCGTCGACGCGGTCGTGCACTCGGCGACGCTCCACAAGCCCCACGTCGGCTCGCACGATCGCGCGGAGTTCGTCGCGACGAACATCACCGGCACGCTCATCCTGCTCGAAGAGGCCGTTGCGGCGGGCGCCAGCCGGTTCATCTTCACGAGCACGACCAGCGCGTTCGGCCGCGCGCTGACGCCCGCCGGCGACGCCCCGGCCGCCTGGATCACCGAGGATGTCGCCCCGGTCCCCCGCAACATCTATGGCGCGACCAAGACGGCGGCCGAGGATCTGTGCGAGCTGATCTCGCGCGACCACGGGCTGCCGTGCCTGATCCTGCGGACCTCGCGGTTCTTCCCCGAGCCCGACGACCGCGACGACGTCCGCACCGCCTACGACGACCTGAACATCAAGGTCAACGAGTTGCTGTACCGCCGCGTCGATCTCGAGGACGTCGTCAGCGCCCACCTGCTCGCGCTGGAAAGAGCGCCGGCGATCGGATTCGGCCGCTACGTGATCAGCGCCACGACGCCGTTCACGCCCGACGACCTGACCGCGATCCGCGACGACCTCCCCACGGTCGTGCAGCGGCTGTTCCCGGACTACGCGGACATATACCGAGCCCGCAACTGGACGATGTTCCCGTCGATCGAGCGCGTGTACGTCAACGAGCGGGCGCGACGCGAGCTCGGCTGGTCACCCCGGTACGACTTCCGCTACGCGCTCGAGCGCCTGGCCGAGGGCGAGGACCCGCGCAGCCCGCTCGCGCGCAGCGTCGGCGCGAAGGGCTACCACGCCGTCTCGACCGGCGTCTACACCGCGCGCTGAATCTCGGCCACCGGGCCGGGGATCGCGGCCGGAGGATCTCCGAGCACGAACGCGGAGCGCACCGCGTCCGCCGCACGGCGCGCACTCTCGTCATCGCGAGCGTGCACGAGCGCGAGCGGCCGGCCGCCGGGCTCGACGCGCTCGCCGAGCGCGGCGACCTCGGTCAGGCCGACGCTGTGGTCGACGCGGTCGTTCTCGCGGGCGCGGCCGCCGCCGAGGTTGACGATCGCGATCCCGACCGCGCGCACGTCGATCGCCGACACCACGCCGGGCGACGCCGGCTCGACGGCCTTCACGACCGGGTGCGCCGGCGAGGTGGCGGGAGGGGGCGTCGATCAGGTCGGACGGGCCGCCGAGCGCGACGACCATCGCGCCGAACCGCTCGGCTGCGCGCCCGCTCTCGAGGGCGTCGAGCGCGGCGGCGCGCGCGTCCGCGACGCCCGCATGCAGCCCGCCGAGCACGAGCAGCTCGGCGGACAGCGCGAGCGTCACCTCGAGCAGGCGCTCGTCGCGGGCGGCGCCGGTCAGGTGGTCGATCGACTCGCGCACCTCGACCGCGTTGCCGGCGGTGCGGCCGAGCACCTGGTTCATGTCGGTCAGCAGCGCGACCGTGGGCAGACCGTTGCCGACCGCGACCTCGACGATCGCCCGGGCCAGCTCGCGCGCGCGGTCGAGCTCGGGCAGCAACGCGCCCGAGCCGACCTTGACGTCCATCACCAGCGCGTCGAGCCCGGCGGCGAGCTTCTTCGACAGGATCGAGCCGACGATCAGCGGGATCGACTCGACGGTCCCGGTGGCGTCGCGGATCGCGTACAGCCGGCGGTCGGCGGGCGCGAGGCGAGCGGTCTGGCCGACGATCGCGCAGCCGACGCGCGCCACGACTCGCCGCAGCCGATCGGTCGAAGGCGTGACGTCGTAGCCCGGGATCGACTCGAGCTTGTCGAGCGTGCCGCCGGTGTGTCCGAGCCCGCGCCCCGAGATCATCGGCACCGCAGCGCCGCACGCCGCGACGATCGGCGCGAGCAGCAGGCTGACCTTGTCGCCGACGCCGCCGGTCGAGTGCTTGTCGAGGACCGGCCCGGGCAGGTCGGCATCGGTCCAGTCGAGCACGTCGCCCGAGCGCGTCATCGCGCCGGTCAGCGCGACCCGCTCGGCGGCGTTCATGCCCCGCCAGACGATCGCCATCGCCAGCGCGCCCGACCTGGGCGTCGGTCACGGTGCCGTCGGTGATCCCGCCCACGAGTTCGTCGATCTCATCGGCGGACAACTCACCGCCGTCGCGCTTACGCCGGATCAGCTCAGCCGTCAGCATCGCGCGATGAAGTCCAGCAGCAGCCGCGTCAGGTCAGACGCGCCTTCCTCCGCCGCGCGCAGCGTCTGCTCGTGGCAGAGCGGCTCGTCGCTCATGCCCTCGGCGAGGTTCGTGATCACGGACACGGCGGCGACGCGCAGGCCGCAGTGGCGCGCGAGGATCGTCTCCTGGACCGTCGACATGCCGACCGCGTCCGCGCCGAGCACCCGGAACGCTCGGATCTCCGCCGGCGTCTCGAAGCTCGGCCCGCCGACCGCGAGGTAGACGCCCTCGGCGAGCGCGATCTCCGAGTCCGCCGTGCCGACTCGCGCAGGGCGCTCCAGCAGCGCCGGGTCGTAGGCGTCGCGCAGCGACGGGAACCGCGGCCCGATCGCGTCGTCGTTCGGGCCGATCAGCACGTTCACGCCGGTCAGGTTGATGTGGTCGGTGATCGCCATCAGCGATCCGGGCCCGACCTCGGCCCGCAGCGATCCGGCGGCGTTCGTCAGCACCAGCATCGAGGCGCCGGCGGCCCGAAGCGCGCGGACCGGAGCCCGCAGCGCGTCGAGACGGCCAGCCCTCGTACAGGTGCGCGCGACCCTGGAACACCGCCACCGGCACGTCGCCGATCCGACCCAGCACGGCCCGCCCGACATGGCCCGCGACGGTCGGCCGCGGAAAGCCGGGCAGCTCCTCGTAGCCGACCACGACCGGGTCCTCGACGGCGTCGGCGACCGCGCCGAGGCCCGACCCGAGCACGACACCGACGCGCGGCGACCCCAGGTTCACGCGAGCGCCTCGCGATCGAACGCGCCGGGCAGCAGCTCGCCCAGGGTCGTCGTCGTCGGCCCGAGGTACACCGGCGTCGAAGCGTCGCCGAACTCCGACAGCCGCTGCCGGCAGCCCCCGCACGGCGGGCAGACCTCGAGGCGCTCGGCGACGACCGCGACGGCGGTGATCGCCGTCTCGCCGGCGGTCACCAGGGCCCCGATCGCCGACGCCTCGGCGCATTGCCCCTGGGGGTAGGCGACGTTCTCGACGTTCGCGCCGGCGTAGATCGCCCCGCTCGCCGCCCGCAATGCGGCGCCGACCTTGAACTCGGAGTACGGCGCGTACGCGTTCTCCATCGCCTCGGACGCGGCCCGCAAAAGCGCCTGCGGTCCGTCGATCAGCAGATCCGCGTAACCGACCGACACGAGCGCCTCATCGGAGATCCCCAGCTCCGCCCGCAGACGGTCGACCTTCGAACGCGCCGTCGCAACGTCGCCTGCCTCAGGCAGGACCGCCTCGAATTCGACGAAGTTCCCCAGGCCCTCGACGTCGTCGAGATGGATCCGGACGCCCTCCCACAGGAATAGGCGGCGAAGCTTCGACACGACCACGACCGTGCCGAGCGCGGCGTCGAGCGCCTCGGCCAGCTCCTGCGGCGCCGCCACGGCGGCCAACACATAGCCGCTCTCCACCGCTTCCGGCGAGTCGTCGCGCGATATGCGATCAGCTCGCCACCGAGCGCTCCCTGCTCGACCCGCAGCTTCAGCCGTCCGCGCCGGGCCGCAAAGTAGGTGTCGCGCTGCGCCAGCACGCCCTGGTCTGAGGCCCCGAGGGCGAGGCAACACGCGGCCGTGCCCGATGGATCTGGATCACGGGCTTTGAGCTCGATGTTGATTCGCGCCATGGCGGATAGCATCGCAGCCGTGACCGAGACCGTGAACGTGGTCGAGCATCCGGTGCTCGCCGACCGGCTGTCGGTGATGCGCGATCGGAACACGCGTCACGGCGACTTCCGCCAGGCGCTGTTCGAGGCCGCGGCGATCATGGCCGTCGAGGTCGCGCGGGAGCTGCCGGTCAAGGACGTCGAGATCGAGACGCCGCTCGAGGTGACGCACGGCGCGCGCCTGCGCGACGACGTCGCGGTCGTTCCGGTGCTGCGCGCCGGGCTCGGGATGGTCGAGGGCTTCCTGCGCCTGCTGCCCGATGCCCGCGTCGGCCACGTCGGGATCTACCGCGACGAGGACGAGCACGTACCGGTCGACTACTACGAGCGTTTGCCGCGCGGGATTCCGGACGCCCGCGTCTACGTGCTCGACCCGATGCTGGCCACCGGCGGGAGTGCGGTGCACGCGCTGCACAAGCTCAAGCACGCGGGCGCCGCGCATATCGAGCTCGTGTGCCTGGTGGCCGCCCCGCAGGGGATCGAGGCGGTCCAAGACGAGCACCCCGACGTGCGCATCTGGACGGCCGCGATCGACCGCGAGCTCGACGAGAACGCCTACATCCGTCCGGGCTTGGGCGACGCCGGCGACCGCGTGTTCGGCACGGCCTGATCTTCTGGGATCTCCGCCCGCTCCCGGTCGAGCCACTTGTCGACCGCGCGGTGCTGATGCGAGCCCAGTAGATCGAGCAGACCGGCAGGATCACGCGCCACGAGCAGCGTCTCGAGATGCTGGGCTTGCAGGAACCGCTCGTTGACGGCGTGCTCGAGGAAGGCCAGGAGCGGCTGCCAGTAGCCGGCGACGTCGAGGAGGCCGATCGGCTTGCGGTGCAGGCCGAGCTGCTTCCACGTGAACAGCTCGAACAGCTCGTCGAGCGTCCCGGTGCCGCCGGGCAGCGCGATCACCGCGTCCGACAGCTCGGCCATCAGCGCCTTGCGCTCGTGCATGGTCTCGACGACGTGCAGCTTCGTCAGCCCGGCGTGCGCGATCTCGCGCTCGACCAGCCGCGTGGGGATCACGCCGATCACGGTGCCGCCGGCGGCCAGCGCGGCATCGGCGAGCGCTCCCATCAACCCGACGCTCGCGCCGCCGTAGACGATCTCGAGCTCGCGCGAGGCGATCACCCGGCCGAGCTCGCTGGCGCGCTCGGCGTACTCGGGCGACCGGCCCGGGCTCGATCCGCAGAAGACGAGAACCCGCTTCACCGTCGGGAGCGTAGTAGCCTCGCATCGTGATCCGTCGTCTGCCCCACGTCGACCGCGTCGGCATCGAGGAGCGCGCCGCCCAGCTCGGCAAGCGCTCGATCAAGACCACGGCCAAGCAGCAGGGCATCCGCCTCGCGGTGTCGATGGTCGACCTGACCACGCTCGAGGGCGCCGACACGGCCGGCAAGGTGCGCCACCTGTGCGCGAAGGCGGTCTGCCCGGCCCCGACGATGCCCGAGATCCCGTCGGTGGCCGCGGTCTGCGTGTACTCGTCGCTGGTGCCAACGGTCAAGGAGGCGCTCAGCGGCACAGGCGTCAAGACCGCGAGTGTCGCCACCGGCTTCCCCGCCGGCCAGGTGTCGCTCGAGGCCAAGCTCCGCGACACCGAAGACGCGGTCGCGGCCGGCGCGGACGAGATCGACATGGTGATCTCGCGCGAGGCGTTCCTCGCCGGCGACGACGCGCGCGTGCAGCAGGAGATCGTCGCGGTCAAGGAGCGCGTGCGGCGACGCGCATCTGAAGGTGATCCTCGAGACGGCCGAGCTCGGCTCCTACGACCACGTCCGCCACGCCTCGATGCTCGCGATGGAGGCGGGCGCGGACTTCATCAAGACCTCGACCGGCAAGGCCGCGAGCGGCGCCACCCCGGGGGTCTGCCTCGTGATGCTCGAGGCGATCCGCGACTACGCGGAAAGGACGGGCCGGATCGTCGGCTTCAAGGCCGCGGGCGGCGTGTCGACGAGCAAGGCGGCGCTACACCGGCTCGTGCTCGTCAAGGAGACGCTCGGCGACGAATGGTTGACGCCGGAGCGGATCAGGATCGGCGCGTCGTCCGTGCTCAATGATCTTCTTATGCAGTACGCCAAGACCGAGAGCGGCCGCTACGGCCGATCCGAGGACTTCTCCAAGGAATGACCCCCTCCGTCGAGACTCGCACGGGCATCGTCTGGGATTACGCCCCGGCTCCCGAGTCGGCGGACCACATCCGCCTCAAGCCACGCTACGGCCTGTTCGTCGACGGCGATTTCAAGGACCCAGCGGATGGCAGGTACGTGCCGACGATCAACCCCGCCACCGAGGAGCCGATAGCGGAGGTGGCATACGGGGGCCCGGTCGACGTGGCCGCGGCCGTCGAGTCCGCGCGTGCCGCATACCCGAAGTGGGCGGCGCTCAAGGACCTCGAGCGCGCCAAGTACCTGTTCCGGATCGCGCGGCTGATCCAGGAGCGCTCGCGCGAGCTCGCGGTCGTCGAGACGCTCGACGGCGGCAAGCCGCTGCGCGAATCGCGCGACGTCGACATCCCGCTCGCGGCGGCGCACTTCTTCTACTACGCCGGCTGGGCCGACAAGCTTCGCTACGGCGTCAATGCCCGCGAGGTCGGGCCACTCGGGGTGGTCGGGCAGATCGTGCCCTGGAACTTCCCGCTGCTGATGGCGGCGTGGAAGCTCGCGCCCGCGCTCGCGTGCGGGAACGTCGCGATCCTCAAGCCGGCCGAGACGACGCCGCTGACCGCGCTGCTGCTCGCCGAGATCTGCCAGGAGGCGGAGCTGCCGCCCGGCGTGGTCACCATCGTTCCGGGCAATGGCGACACCGGCGCGGCCCTCGTGCGCGAAAAAGACATAAACAAAATCGCGTTCACGGGCTCGACCGCAGTCGGCCGCGACATCCAGGCCGCGCTCGCCGGCACGGACACCCGACTGACGCTCGAGCTCGGCGGCAAGTCGGCGAACATCGTGTTCGAGGACGCCGCGCTCGATCAGGCCGTCGAGGGGATCGTCAACGGGATCTTCTTCAACCAGGGCCACGTGTGCTGCGCGGGGTCGCGCCTCCTGATCCAGGAGAGCGTGCACGACGAGGTGATCGGCAAGCTGTGGCAGCGGATGGGCCGCCTCCGCGTCGGCGACCCGATGGACAAGAACACCGACGTCGGCGCGATCAACTCCGCCGAGCAGCTCGAGCGGATCGAGACGCTCGTCGCCGCCGGAGAGGACGAGGGCGCGAACCGGCGCACGATCGCGTGCGACCTCCCCGAGCGCGGCTACTGGTTCGCACCCACGCTGTTCACCGACGTGTCGCCCGCCCACCGGATCGCGATCGAGGAGATCTTCGGGCCGGTCGTGTCCGTGCTCACGTTCCGCACGCAGGCGGAGGCGATCGAGAAGGCGAACAACTCGCGCTACGGGCTCGCGGCCGGGATCTGGACCGACAAGGGCTCCAAGGCGTTCGAGGTCGCGAGCGCGCTCAAGGCCGGGGTCGTGTGGCAGAACACCTACAACCACTTCGACCCGACCGCGGCGTTCGGGGGGTACAAGGAGTCCGGGTTCGGACGCGAGGGCGGTCCCGCCGGCCTGCGTCCCTACCTGCGGGTGGTGCGGTAGCGTGGCCGACCGGCTCGCGGTCCGCAAGACGTACAAGCTGTACATCGGCGGCGCGTTCGTCCGTTCGGAGTCCGGCCGCTACGACGAGGCCGGTGGGGTGAACTTCCCGCGCGCCTCGCGCAAGGATGTCCGCGACGCGATGGCGGCCGCTCGCAAGGCCGCCGGCCCGTGGGCGGCGCGCACGGCCTACAACCGCGGGCAGATCCTGTACCGCGCGGCGGAGGCGCTCGAGTCGCGAGGCGGCGCGATCGGAGTGCCGCGCGACGAGGTCGATACCGCCGTCGACGTGCTGCTGCACTACGCGGGCTGGACCGACAAGCTCCATGCCGTGCTCGGCGGGATCAACCCGGTCGCCGCCCCGTTCCTGTCGTTCTCGCTGCCCGAGCCGACGGGCGTCGTGGGCATCGTCGCGCCGGACTCGCCACCGCTGCTCGGCCTGATCGCCGAGCTCGCGCCGGCGCTCGCCGCCGGCAACGTCGCGGTCGCGATCCTGTCCGAGTCCCGTCCGCTCGTCGGTCTGGATCTGGCGGAGGTCCTGGGCGTCTCAGACGTGCCCGGGGGGGTCGTGAACCTCCTGTCGGGGCGGCGCGGCGAGCTGGCCGGCGCGCTCGGGGCTCACCGCGACTTGAACGCGATCGTCGACGCCGCCGGCGACGCGGAACTGTCGGCCGAGCTCGACCGGCTCGCCGCCGAGACGATCAAGCGCGTCCGCCACGGTGTCCCGGCGACCAGCTACGAGGACGCCACCGACGATGCGCTTGACCGGCTCGAGACGGTCACCGAGCTGAAGACCGCCTGGCACCCGGTCGGCGCGTAGAGCGCTCGCTTCCCGCGCGGCCGGCGGTCAGGAGGTGCCGCAGAATCCGGCGCGGTCGTTGGTGACCGCGACGACCCCCAGCAGGTTGCCCGCGGCGTCGACCGCGGGCACACGTAGCGCGTCGGTTTGCGTTGCGAGCGCATAGCCGACGTGCGCCGCAGCGTCGGGCGTCACCGTGGGGCCGTCGTGCGCGAACTCGGCGGCCGGCGCCTGCGAGTCGAGGTCGCCCTCGAGATCCTCCCGGGTGAGCGACCCGGTGTACCGGCCGTGGTCAGCGAGGAACGCCATGCGCCGGTGCGAGCTGGTGGCGAACCACTCCCTCACCTCCGCGACGGTGGCATCCGCGGGGAGTGCCTCGAACTGCTTGTGAAGCACGTCGGCGATCGTGAGATCCGTCGCATCGGAGATGTTGGTCCGCGCCACGGTTCGCAGGCTACCGATCGCCGTTAGCGGGAAGCGCGCCCTCCAACCGCAGAATCCGCCGGAGGATCGCGAGCGACGAGGCGTACGTCGAGTCCATCCCGTAGTAGCTGAGGCCGCGCGCGCCGAGCGTGCGCGCCTGGGTGTAAGGGGTGTCAGAGGCGTAGTGGATGATCCCGAGGTCGATCGGGAGCTTTGAGAAGTTGACGGCCTCGCCGGTGGGGTGGCGGTCGGCGTCGGCGATCTCGTAGACCGCGTTGCAGTACGGGCCGGTCTCCATCTCGACGACCGTGAACGCCTCGCGGTAGTAGAAGTCGAGGTAGGAGCGGTTCTGGAGGAACGTGCTCTTGACCGTGACCGCCCGCTGGTTGTCGAGCCCGGTGCCGAAGCGCAGGTCCCCGGCGAGGTCGTCGACCCGGAACGCGTTGTCGAGCCAGTACGTCGAGCCCGAGTGCTCGTCGTGGACGACGTTCGAGATCATCACGTCGCCGACGTCCGCGTTCAGCGTGGCGGCCTTGCCGAGGATGTACACCCCGCGCAGTGCCGCGCGGTCGACCGCGATCTCGCGGAGGATGTTGTATGCGGCGACGCCGAGCGGGTAGTCGATGTTGACGATCACCGCGCCGCTCGCGGCGAGCGCGTCGCGGTCGACCCGGCCGAGCCGCGGATCGAGCGACCCGGGGTCGAGCGCGCCCAGCGAGATCACCTGGGCGGGGACCCGCAGCGCGGTCCGGCTCCGCAGGTGGGTGACACCGCGCTGTTGCTCGAGGGCGCGGCGCTCGGCGCCGGCGTCCGGCCCGTGGGCGCTGAAGTACAGCCGAGCGACGAAGTACTTGAAGTTCTCCCACGAGCCCTCGCTCCGCCCCTCGCGAAACGCGTTCAGCTCCTGCCGGAGGATGTCGTCCTCATCGAGTTGCTCGACGAACTCCACGAGCTCGGGCTCGAGCTCGCCGGCGATGCCGGTGACGATGTTCACGAGGCTGTGGGAGTTCGAGCTCACGAAGTACAGGGGACGCTCGGTGAGCCCCTCGACCGCGAGCTCCGCGGCGACCGGCGTCCACCAGCGGCGGGTCAGGCGCGCGTAGCCGGTGTGCGTGCCTCCGAGCATGCGGACGCGCAGCGACAGCCGGTCCTGGCTGACAAGCCGCATCCGCTCGCCGAACTTCTCGCCCCAGGCGGTGCGCAGGCGCCCCCAGTCGTCCGCGCTCCCGCCGAGCTCGCGCGCACACTCCTCGGGCGGGACTTCGGGCGAGCGCGCGGCTTCCGGCCAGCCCGCGCCACGCAGGCGAACACGGATCTTGTTCCACTCGATCTGGAACGCGACGAGCGTCGGGACCAGATCGTCGACGTCGGACGAGCTCGCGAGCAGGACCGCGAGCGTGCCCGCACCGCTGTCGTACCACCGCCGCCGGCGCGCGGGGGCCTCTGCCTCCTCCCAGGACTCGACGGGAATGCCGCTCGCGGTCAGCGCCTCGACGTCCTGCCCCATGACCACCAGATGGGCGCCGGCGATCCCGTCGGGAAGCCGCTGAACCGAGTAGAGGAACGCGCCCAGGTCGAGCTCCTCGCTCGCGGCCAGCGGGTGCAGGCTCGAGCCCATCGCCATGTGCGAGGGCTCGAGCACGCGCAGCTGCGTCTCCCCGCTCGAGCGGAGCAGCGTCGTGTACGTGCGCTGGTAGAGCTCGACCTCATCGCTGAGGCGGACCTCCCCGTCAGCGAAGCTGCTGAGGGCTAGTCGGGCAACTGCCACTGGCCTACGCTACTCCCTCACGTACGGAATGCCGTCCGCGGCCGGCGGCCGCGAGCGGCCCACGAGCCCCGCGACAGCAACCAGGGTGAGTACGTACGGCAGCGCCTCGAACAACGTCCCGAGCGTCGGGTTGACGCTGGAGACCCGGTCGGACATGGCGTTTCCGAACCCGAACAGCAGCACCGCCCAGAAGGCGCCCCACGGTTTCCACTTGCCGAAGATCATCGCGGCCAGCGCGATGAAGCCGCGCCCGTTGGTCATGTCATTGCTGAACGACCCGACGAACCCGACCGAGAGGTAGGCGCCGCCGAGCGCCGCGAACACGCCGGAGGCGATCACGGCCGTGTACCGGATCCGCATCACCGACACGCCCACGGTGTCGGCGGCGCGCGGCTTCTCGCCCACCGACCGCAGCCGCAGGCCTCCGCGCGTCCGGAACAGGAAGAAGGTGAGCGCCGGCACGAGCGCGATCCCGATCCAGGTCATCAGGTTCGCGTCGCCGAACGCCGCCCCGAAGAACCCGATGTGCTGGATCCCCGGGATCTTGATGTTGGGGATCATCGAGATGTTCAGCGGCGTGCCGTTCGGTCCGTAGTGGTATTCGAGGAAGTAGCCGGTGATCCCGAGCGCCAGGAAGTTGATCCCGAACCCGCTGACGATCTGGTTGGCGCGCAGGTGCATCGAGAAGAACGCGTGCAGCAGCGCCAGCAACCCCCCGGCGACCGCGGCGACAACCAGGCCCCAGACCCAGGAGCCCAGCAGGTCGGCGCCATAGATGCCCCAGAAGCAGCCCATCAACATCATGCCTTCGAGGCCGACGTTGATCACGCCGCTGGATTCTGAGATCACGCCACCGAGCGCCGCGAACAGCAACGGAGTCGCATAACGGAGCGTCGCCGCCACCAGCGCCGACCAGGTGAAGACTGATTCGAGGGTTGAGACCGCCGAATTCGCCGACGCGGCGGCGCCGGCGACGGCGAACAGCGCGACCACGATCGCCTCGGACCCGAGCTTGCGCTCGCCGCCGGCGATCGACCACGCGCCGGCGCAGACGGCGAGCAAGGCGAGCACGATCGATGGCACCATGCCGCGAGACTCGACCGGGGGGATCGTGATCACCCACGCGATCGCGGCGATGACGATGCCTGCGATGCCGACCTGCTTCGGGGAGCTAACGCGCGAGGGCGTTACGGCGATCGTGCCCACACTCAAGACGCACCGCCCTGGGTCGCGCTGGTGTCCTCGGGACGCTTGCGCTTGAGCGCCACGCGGATCTGCCGCCCGCCCTTCAGCAACCGGAGCGTGATCACGTCGGTCGAGACGAGCAGGATGATGATCCCCTCGATCATGAACGTCAGGTACTGGACGAGGGTCGGGTCGATGCTGAGGTTGATGTTGCGATCCGAGGTGCCGGTCAGGAGCGCGCCGAACAGGAGCGCGGCCGCGACCGTGCCCCCGGCGGTGTTGCGACCGAGCAGCGCCACCGCGATCCCGTAGAAGCCGATCTGCGAGGTCAGGATGTCATTCGTGAACACGTTGAACTTCCAGCCGAGGACGTCGAGTGCGGCCGCTACTCCCGCGAACGCGCCACAGATCAGCATCACGCGGACCCACGTGCGGCCGACGTTGACCCCTGCGTAGCGCGCCGCGTCTGGGTTGAAGCCGACGGCGCGCGCCTCGTAACCGAGTCGCGTGCGGTTGATCAACACACCGAACACGATCGCGAGCGCGAGCGCGATGAAGATCCCGACGTCGAGCCCCTGGAGCGACGCGCTGCCCCAGAAAACCGGCAGCTTCGCCCCGCCGACGACATTGCTGGACACGGGCGTCGAAGGCATGTGGGGGTTCTGGAGCGGGCCCCCGAGCTGGAAGCAGTAGACGCCGAGCCAAATCGCGATCCAGTTGAGCATGATCGTCGAGATCACCTCGTTGGCGCCCGTGGCCGCCTTCAGGAGACCGGCGATCCCGGCCCACAAGCCGCCGGCAACGGCCGCGGCGACGATCGCGAACACGATGTGGAGCACCGCCGGCATTCCCGCGAACGAAGAGCCGATCCATACGGCGACGATCAGCCCCACGGTGTACTGGCCCTGGCCGCCGATGTTGAACATGCCGGCGCGGAACGCGAACCCGACCGCGAGGCCGACGAGGAGCAGCGGTGTGGCCTGGAGAAGCGTCTGCTGGAGGTTGCCGGCGGCGGTCGCGCGCTCGGACCCGCTGACCCACGGGAACACCCAGTTGAGGCCGGTGCCGTTGAAGATCGACTGATAGGTCGAGAGCGGATTGTGGCCCGTGGCCAGCACGACCAGCCCGGCGGCGATGAACGCGATGATCGTCGTGACGATCGGCACCATCACGCCGCTGAAACCCCGCCGGAACGCAGTCAGCGCCGCCGGGGACGTGACCGCGGCGCCCTTGCTCTCGTCGGATTCGGCTTGGAGTTCGTCTTCGAGCAGACTCACGACGCCGCCTCGACCGGCTGCGTCTTCCCACCGGTCATCGCTATCCCAAGCTCCTGCTCGCTCGCGTCAGGCTGGAACTCGCCGGCGATCTTCCCCTCGTAGATCACGAGGATCCGGTCGGCCAGCGCCTTCACCTCCTCGTACTCGAGCGACACGAGCAGTACCGCGCGACCCTTGTCGCGCTCCGCGATCAGCCGGCGGTGCACGAACTCGATCGCGCCGACATCGAGGCCGCGGGTCGGCTGATGGGCGACCAGCAGCTTGGGATTCGACGCGATCTCGCGCGCGACGCAGACCTTTTGCTGGTTGCCCCCCGAGAGCGACGCCGCATAGCTGTCCGGCCCGCCGCCCCGCACATCGAATTCCCGAAGTAGCCGTTTCGCCGTTTCCTTCCAGTAACTGAGGCGAAGCCAGCCGCGGGCGCTGAACACGGGTTTGCGGTACTCGCGCAGCGCCAGATTCTCGGTCAAGGTGAACGGGAGCACGAGGCCGCGGAGCTGGCGGTCCTCGGCGATGTGGGCGACGCCGGCACCCGTCGCCGCGCGCACGCCCTTGCCGGCGATTTCCTGACCGTCGACCGCCACCGCGCCCGACTCAGGCGCGCGCATGCCGGTGATCGCATCGACCAGCTCTTGCTGGCCGTTCCCGTCGACGCCCGCGAGCGCGACGATCTCACCCGCGCGCACCGACAGCGAGAGCCCGGAGACCTTCTCGAGCTCGCGGTCGTCGCGCACGTACAGGTCGCGGACCTCGAGCAATGGCCCCTCAGGTTTGCCGGGGGTCTTCGAGACCGACAGCAGCACGTCGCGCCCGACGACCAGGCGTGCCAGGCTGAGCTCGGTCGCGCCCTGGCGCGGAACGGTATCGACCTTCTTGCCGCGCCGCAGGACGGTGATTCGATCGGCGACCTCGAGCACCTCGCCGAGCTTGTGGCTGATGAACACGATCGCGGTTCCGTCCTGCTTGAGGCGGTTGAGCACGCCGGTGAGCTCCTTGACCTCCTGCGCCGTCAGGACGGCCGTCGGCTCATCGAGCACGAGGATGCGCGCGTTGCGATAGAGCGCCTTGAGGATCTCGACGCGCTGCTGGGTGCCGACTGTGACGTCCTCGATCTTGGCGTTTGGATCGACGGCCAGGCCGTAGCGGTCTGAGAGCTCGCTAACCCGAGCGCGCGCCGCTTTCAGATCGAGCCTGCCGCCGGTCTGGGTCGGCTCCTGGCCGAGGACGATGTTCTCGGCCACGGTCATCACGGCTACCAGCATGAAGTGCTGGTGGACCATGCCGATCCCGAGGTCGATCGCGGCCAACGGCGAGGAGATCTCGACGGGCTGGCCGTCGATCAGGATCTCGCCGGCATCGGGCTTGTACAGGCCGTACAGGACCGACATCAGCGTCGACTTGCCGGCCCCGTTCTCGCCGAGCAGTGCGTGAACCTCGCCCGGCACCACGTCGAAGTCGACCCGGTCGTTGGCGACGACCGAGCCGAACTTCTTCGTGATTCCCCTCAGCTCGAGGGCCGGAGGGCTTGACCCCGACACGGCGGGTTGACGTCTTACTACTTGACCAGGAGGGCGGTCGGCGGGTTGATCTTTCCGGATTTCATCTCCGCGATGATGTTGTCGATCTGCGACTCGAACTGGGCACCGGCCGGACCGATCTTGCCGATCCCGACACCGCCGTTGTTGATGTTCTCCTGCAGGTTGCTCGAGAACTGGCCGTTCATGAGGTTCTTGATCGCCGTGAACACGCCCGTGTTGACCTTCTTCTCGGCCGACGTCAGCACGAGGGTCGGCGACAGGTAGCTCTGGTCGGCGTCGACGCCGATCACCTGGGTCTTCGTCGACACACCCGCGGAGATCACGCCCAGCCCGCAGGCGCCCGCGACCTGGAACACGACCTTCGAGCCCGCATTGATCTGATTGAGCGCGAGCTCCTTGCACGAGGACTCATCCGTGAAGTTCTGCGAGTACGCGTTGAGCAGCTTGGCCGACGGGTCCGCGGCCTTGACTCCGGCCTGGAAGCCGCCGATGTAGTCGGTCACCGGCGGGATGCTCTGGCCGCCGACCGAGGACGCGGTCGAATAGCCCTTTTCCTTCAGGTAGAGCCCGGTGAGGTAGCCGGCCGGGTAACCGGCCTGCTGCTCGGCGAAATCGATCCCCTCGATGTTCTTGGCCGTGTCCGGAGCGGCGCCGCCGGGGTTGTCGATGATCGCAAAGTGCACGCTCGGGTACTTCGTCGCGACTTGCTGGATGGCGTCAGCCATCAGGAAGCCAACTGCGATCACGAGCTTGTTGCCGGACTGCGCGAGCCGAGTGAGGTTCGGGACGTAGTCCGAGCCCGAGGTCGACTGCAGCACCGTGCCCTTGACTCCGAGCTGAGACTCGGCCTGGAGCAGGCCTTCGTAGGACAGATGGTTGAAGCCGTGGTCGTTGAGCCCACCGATGTCGGTCACCAGACCGACCTTGAAGCCCGAGCCGCTCGACGATGCGCTCGTGGTGCTGCTGGTGGGCGCGGCGGCGCTGCCGCCGCTGGTACTACTGGTGGAACTACTGGTGGTACTGCTGCTGCTACTCCCGCATGCGGCCAGCCCCAGAGCCAACACAACGGCGAGTGCGCCAAGGCCAGACGGCCTGATCCTCCCCGACACCACTATCTCCTTTCCTCAACAGCGAGTGGGCAACCATAACCCGCCCAGCGGACTAGATGCCAGTGGCCTAACGTGGTTTTAGCAATGACGAACACTGTTCGGGCCTCGGTCCTCTGAATGCGCCGGGCGACGGTCGTGGTGATGGACGCCTGCGGGGTCGGCGCGCTACCCGATGCGGCTGCCTACGGCGACGCCGGCTCGAACACGCTCGTGCACCTGGCCGAGCAGGTCGGCGGGCTGCGGTTGCCGACGCTCGCGCGGTTGGGGCTGGGGTCGATCGTCCCGATACCGGGCGTCGCGCCGGCGCCTGACCCGGCGGTGTACGGCCGCCTGGCGCCGCTCGGGCCCGGCAAGGAGTCCACGACCGGGCATTGGGAGCTGATGGGGGTGGTGCCGGCGCAGCCCCTGCCTACGTACCCATCCGGGTTTCCGCCGGACGTCGTGCGGGCGCTCGAGGACGCCACCGGTCTTCGGTTCTGCTGCAACCGGCCGTACAGCGGCACCGAGGTGATCGAGGCCTACGGTCCGCACCACCTCGAGACCGGCGAGGCGATCCTCTACACCTCGGCGGACTCGGTGCTCCAGATCGCCTGCCACGTGGACATCGTGCCCGAGGCGGAGCTGTACGCGGCGTGCGAGGCAGCCCGGCGCGTGATGAGCGGGGAGAACGCGGTCGGCCGGGTGATCGCGCGGCCGTTCGAGGGCTCGCCGGGGTCGTTTCGCCGCCGCGAGGGCCGGCGCGACTACTCGCTGCGCCCGCCCGGCCGCTCGTACCTGGAGGAGCTCCAGGACGCCGGCGCGCCCGTGCACGGCGTCGGCAAGATCCACGACCTGTTCGCCGGCGTCGGAATCGACGTCAAGCACGCCGGCGCGACCAACGTGGCCGGGATCGCGGAGACGACCCGGCTGTTGCGTGAGCTCGAGGCCGGTCTGATCTTCGTGAACCTCGTCGAGACCGATCAGGTCTATGGGCATCGCCACGACGTCGAGGGGTTCCATCGCGCGCTGATCGAGATCGACGCGGCGGTTGCCGAGTGGCTGACGTTGGTGGGCGAGGACGACCTGTTGATCGTGACGGCCGACCACGGCGTCGACCCGACCGCTCCCCACACCGATCACACGCGCGAGTACGCGCCGCTGCTGGCGACGTTCACGGGCGGCTCCGGCCGCCGGCACGACGGCCTGCTCGCCGACGTGGGGGCGAGCGTGTTGCTGTGGATCGCCGGCCGGCGCGCCTCCGGGTTGCCTGGCG
This sequence comes from uncultured Solirubrobacterales bacterium, assembly GCA_963699325.1. Taxonomy (GTDB): domain Bacteria; phylum Actinomycetota; class Thermoleophilia; order Solirubrobacterales; family Solirubrobacteraceae; genus Palsa-465. The sequence goes on from CAVOTN010000003.1 coordinate 53,256, forward strand.
AGCCGTTCGTGTGAGGGCGCGCGCGGCGGCGCTGCGAAACCGGTAGAGCGCTCAGCCGAGGCCGGAGGCAGCTAGGCTGAGGCGTAACCGATGGACCGCGTCAACGTCACGATCTACACCGACCCGGGTTGTCCGTTCGGGTTCAGCGCGCAGCGCCAGGAGACCCAGCTGCTGTGGCACTACGGCGACGGCCTCGACATCACGCGCCGGATGATCGTGCTGACCGAGACCAGCGCGTCGTTCGAGGAACGCGGGCTTAGCCGCGAGATGGTCGCCGGCAACGCGAAGCGCCTGCGGACCTCGTCCGGGATGCCGATGCTGACCGAGCCGCCGGAGCGGCTCGCCGCCACGATTCAGGCGTGCCGCGCGTACGTCGGTGCGCGGATCCACGAGCCCGCACGCGCCGACATGCTGCTGCGCTCGCTGCGCCGCCGCGCGTTCTCGGAGGGCCAGCCGCTCGATCAGCTCGAGACGATCCACGGCGCCGGCGCGGACGCCGGCTTCGAGTCCGACACGGTCGATGCCTGGCTCGAGGACGAGTACGTCGGCACGGCACTCGCCGAGGACATGGCCGCCACCCGGGCTCCGGCGCCGGAGGCGCTCGCGCTGTCCCATCGCCTGTCAGGGAGCGCCGGCGGGCTGCGCTACTCCACGGCCTCGGCGGTGTTCGAGCGCGGCGATCGGCGCGTCGTGATGCCGGGGTTCCAGCCGTTCGCGGTGTACGAGGTGGCAGTCGCGAACGTCGCCCCCGACCTCGAGCGCCGTCCGACGGCCAAGGCGAGCGACGAGGTCCTGTCCTGGGCGCCGTATCCGCTCGCAACGGCCGAGGTGGCCGAGCTCCGGGGCATCGGTGTCGACGAGGCGCGGGACGAGCTGCGAGCGGCGGGCGCCGAGCTCACCGAGGCAGCAGGGGACGGGTACTGGTCGTCCGGCTGACGGGCGCCGGGGTTTAGCGATGCCGAGCGGGCCACAGATCGGCGGAGTCGACGTTCTCGGTCTGGTGTATCTGGCGCTCGTTCTCGGCGTGATCTTCCTGCCGATGCTCCTCGGCCGGCGTGGCTCATCCGGTGACTCGGACTCGGATTCCGATGGCGGCGGCGGCAACGGGCCGTGGCCGCGCACGCCGCCGAGCACGCCGCCAGGTGGACTTCCGCTCGACACTGCCGAGCCGGGGCGAGCGCGATTGCGAGGCCACGATCGGCTGGCCGATCTGCTCCCCGCGCGAGCTCGCAGGCCGGCGCGGGAGCCGCATCGCCGGCGGGTGCGGACTCCCGGCGGCAGCTAGATGATTGACGGCGGCGATGCGGTCACGCCGCTCGGGGCGCGATGACCGAGCCGTTGCCGTTGCCGGAGGGCTTTCGGATCGGGCACTGGACCGATCCGGACGCTCGCACGGGATGTACCGTCGTGATCCCGCCGCCGGGGACGCGCGGTGGAATCGACGTCCGCGGTGGCGGCACCGGGACGCGCGAGATCGAGACGCTGTCGCCGCTCGCGAATGCCGAGGGACCCACCGCCGTGCTGCTCACCGGCGGCAGCGCATTCGGCCTGGCGGCGGCCGACGGCGTCGCGCGGTGGCTCGAGGAACGGGACCTCGGCCGACCGACGCCGGCGGGCGTGGTCCCGCTGGTATCCGCCGCGGTCGTCTTCGACCTGGTGGAGGGCACAGCCGGGCGTCGGCCCGGTCCGGAGGAGGGCTACGCGGCGTGTGACAGCGCTTCGCCGGCGGTCCCGGAGCGCGGTCCGGTCGGCGCGGGCGCCGGCGCGGCCGTGGGGAAGTTGTTCGGGCGCGAGCGATCGACCCGCGGTGGAGTGGGCTACGCCGCGACGGTGCTCGCCGGTGGCGCGGTCGTTGCCGCGCTCGCGGTCGCCAACGCGTTCGGAGACGTGGTCGGCGAGGACGGGGAGCTGATCGGCGCTCCGCAGGATGACAGTGGGCGGCTCGTCCGGACCGCGGACCTGATCCCGGGGATTGCGATGCCGCCACTGGGGAGGTCCGGGCCGGGGGCCGGGTCAGGAACCGGCTCGGACGCCGCCACTCCGAACACGACGCTTGTGTGCGTGTTCACGGACGCGGACCTCGACAAGCGCAGTTGCGCGATCGTTGCGCGGATGGCGAGCGCCGGGATCGCGCGCGCGGTCAACCCGGTGTTCACCCCGGTGGACGGGGACGTCGTGTTCTGTCTGGCGTCGGGGTCCGAGCCGCCGCCGTCGTCGCCCGGGCTCGAGGCCACATGGGCGCTGACGGTGCTCGGAACCGTGGCGGCGACGGTCACGGCGGACGCTATCCGCGATGCGGTTCGGCAGGCGAGGTGATTTAGTGGGTCGAGGAATGCTTACGGCGGCGAACAGCCACGAGCTGCGCCTCGATCGTCTGCTCGAGCAGACGGGCGCACGCGGGGTCGACGCGATGTTGGTCACAAGCGATGAGTCGATCGCGTACCTGACGGGCTTTCGACCGATCCAGATGGAGCGGTTCTTCGGTGTGGTGGTGGCGCCCGAGGGGTCCGCGGTGATCGTGCCGGCGCTCGACCGGGGCCAGATCGAGGAGGCGCCGCGGCGTCTGACACCGATCTCCTACGGCGCGGAATCCGATGGCATGTCCGAGCTGGTGGCCGCGCTGGCCGGCGCCCGCACGGTCGGAGTCGAGGAGGATCACTTGATCTACGCCCGGGCTCGCGCGCTCGCCGAGCGGGGCTTCGAGCTGGTTCCCGCCGGGTCGGTCGTGATGGGACTGCGCATTGCCAAGGATGCGGCCGAGATCGAGCGGATCCGGAGCGCCTGCGAGCTCGTGCAGGAAGGACTGCGACGCGGATTCGAGTGGCTGTCGCCCGGTGTGGTCGAGCAAGCGCTGAACGCGCGGGTCGAGGGCTGGCTGCGCGAGCAGGGCGCGAGCGGCGCTCACCCACTGATCCTGTTCGGCGAGAACGCGGCCAACCCGCACGCCGATCCCGGGCCGCGAGAGCTCCGACGTGGCGACGTCGTGTGCGCTGATCTGTCGGTCTGCCTTGACGGGTACTGGGGCGATCTGACCCGGTGCGCCACCGTCGGGCCTTCTTCGGACTGGGCGACGAGCGCCTGGCAGGTCGTGCTCGACGCCCAGCGCGCGGCGATCGCCGCCGCGCAGCCCGGCGTCCCCGGACGCGACGTCGACCTCGCGCAGCGCCAGATCGTCGAGGCCGCGAGCGACCTCGGCGCGTGCCTGCACGGGGCCGGCCACGCCGTCGGCCTGTCGATTCACGAGCCGCCGTTCCTCGTCCCGCGGGCGCAGGAGCCCCTCGTCGAGGGGTCGGTCCTGACGATCGAGCCCGGCATCTACAAGGCGGGCGTGGGTGGAATCCGGCTCGAGGACGACGTGGTCGTACGCCCGGGCGGGCCGGAGATCCTCTCGACCCTCCCGCTCGAGCTGATCGAGCTCGGGGCCTAACGCGAGAAGCGGTCGCTTCGCTTACCATTGTCCAGCGTGGCGGGGATGGGCGAAAGGGGAGCGAGAGTGTTCACAGCGGATTGGTTGCTGCGCGCGGCGCGGCGTTGGCGAGGCACAGGGGAGCGGCGGGAACGCCTGAGCTTGTGGCGCTCGGGAACGGTGTCGATGCTCATGGTCTGCGGAGTCTGGCTGGCTGCGGGTGCCGGGCCGGCCTCGGCGGGGACCGCGAATGCCGGGTTGCCCGGCGCGTCACCGACCAACCCGCTGGCGGGCATGACCTGGGGGATCTACCGCGGCCCCATCGACAACGTGTACACCGCCTACCAGTCCGCGCATGGGCACAACCGGCAGCTGATGGCGAAGATCGCGTTGCGTCCGCTGACGATCTGGACCGGTTCGTGGTACCCGGACAATTACGCCCGGACGGTGGCCCAGGAGATCATCCAGGACACGACCGGCGGCAACCCGAACGTGCTGTCCCAGGTTGCAATCTTCCGTCTGGATCCGTGGGAGGGAGCGGCGTGTCCAGGGTCGTGGGGGGCCGCCGATCAGAGCAGCTACCGCGGGTGGATCAATCAGTTCGCGGCCGGGATCGGTAACTCCCGCGTGGCCCTGATCCTGCAGCCGGACCTGCCGTTTGCACTATGCGCGCACTCCCCGGTGCCGCTTCAGCTCGTCTCCTACGCCGCGAACAAATTCACCGCGCTCCGGCACACCACCGTGTACATCGACGTGGGCGCGGCCGAATGGGCGTCCGTCTCAGAGGCCGTGTCATTACTGAAAGGGGCGGGAATCAGGCACTCGCGCGGGTTCGCCCTGGATGTCACCCAGTACGGCAGCACCGCGCTCGAGCTCGAGTACGGCGGACAGATCGTGCACGCGCTGGCCGCGGCCGGGATTCCGGGCAAGCACTTCGTGGTCAACACCGATGAGAACGGGGCCCCGTTCCTGGCCGGCCAGGTTTCCGGTAACTCCAACGAGACTCGGGCGTGCAACAGCCCGCACGACCACCTGTGCGTGACCCTCGGGATCCCGCCGACGACGAACGTCGCCAGTCCCCAGTGGGGTCTGAGCGCGGCTGATCGCGCGATCGCACGGAAGGACACCGATGCCTACCTCTGGGCGGGACGGCCGTGGGTGGACAACGACTCCGGAGCGTTCGTGTTCTCGCGAGCGCTCCAGCTGGCCGCGTCGACCCCGTTCTGAGCTCACGCGAGCGAGCTGATGCGCATGATCAGGAGCTCGCGGAAACGCTCCGACTCGATGTCGACCGCCGCGTGGCAATTGCGCTCCCACCCCGTGGTTCCGCGGAGGTCGACATGGGTGCGCCCGCGTGAGAGCTCGGGGCCGGTATCGACCACGACGCCAACGTGCTCGGTGCTGAGCAGGCTGCCGTCGATCACGTGCGCCATTGCGACGGCGTCGTGCACCGGCGCTCCCTCCCAACCGTAGTGACGGCGGTGGAACCCGGAGTAGAACTCGAACAGGTCGGCGACGAGCCTCCCCGCCTTGCTCGCGCTGCGCAGGCGCTCGACGTCGACGGGTTGGAGCAGCGCTCGGTGGGTGACGTCGAGCCCGACCATCGTGACGTCGAGCCCACTTGTGAACACGCGGTGCGCCGCCTCGGGATCCGCCCAGATGTTGAACTCGGCAGAGGGAGTGGTGTTGCCTTCGCCGATCGCGCCGCCCATCAGCACGATCCGCTCGATGCGGTCACGCAGCTCCGGATATCGCGCCAGGAACAACGCGATGTTCGTGAGCGGCCCGGTGGGCACGAGCGTCACCGGATGCGGGTTGGCGATGAGCGTCATCGCGATCCAGTCGATCGCGTGGGCCGGCTCGGGTGGGCGCGACGCTGGCGGCAGGTCCGGGCCGTCGAGGCCGGTCTCGCCGTGCACCTCCGCGGCGACGTGACGCTCGCGGACCAGCGGCCGGTCCGCGCCGGCGGCAACGGGGATGTCGAGACGGTCCGAGTGATCGAGAACCCGGATCGCGTTCGCCGTCGTCTTCTCGAGCGTCTGATTGCCCGACACGGTCGTCACGCCGAGCAGTCGCAGCTCCGGGCTCGCTAGGGCGAGCAACAGCGCGATAGCGTCGTCATGGCCTGGGTCGCAGTCGAGGATGACGTCGGTCACGGTGGCGCTCATCGAAGCACAGAGCCGCCGTCGGCAACCAGCGTCTGGCCCGTGATCGCGCTTGCGGCGTCGGAGGCGAGGAACGCGACGAGCTCGGCGGTGTCCTCGGGGACCAGTGAGCGGCCGATGGCTGCGCGCGTGCGGGCTTCCTCGAACGCCTGCTCGGGCAGGTCCGATTCGGTGAACGGCGTCCGGGTCAGACCCGGCGCCACGCAGTTGACCGTGATCCCGTGCTCGCCGAGCGGCTTGGCCAGCGACCGGGCGAGCCCGATCAGAGCCGCCTTGCTCACGACGTAGGGCAGGAAGTCGGCGGCCGGGGGTCTCCACACGGTGTTCGAGGCGATGAACACGATCCGGCCGAAGCCGCGCTCGCTCATCCCCGGGGTGAGCGCCTGGCACAGCCACAGCGCGGCCTCCACGTTCACCGACTGCACCCGCCGCCAGGTCGCGAGGTCGACGTCGGCGAGCGAGGCGCGGTCGAACGCGGCGGCGGCGTGCACGAGCACGTCACGTGGCCCGAGCCGCTCGACGACCCGCCGCACTTCCTGCTCGTCGCCGAGGTCAACCGCAAACTCGCCCTCGCGGTCGAGGATCGCGACCTCGTGCCCGCTCGCGCCGAGCGCACGGACGATCGCGCCACCGATTCCGCCGGCGCCGCCGGTCACCACCGCTGTCCGCTGCAAGTTCGAATCGCCCATGCTCCGCGGCCTCATCTCTGGCAAACGGGGCACCAGTATGTCGTCCTGCCGCCGACCTGGTCTCGCTCCAGCCGGTGGCCGTCGCGCGGGCACGTGCCGTCGCGCCGGCGTGCCTCGATGAAGTTGCCGGTGTGGGCGCCGCCCTTGCGGATCGCGGAGCGGACGGCGGCGCGCAGCTCCCGGCGGAGGCGGTCGAGGTCCTCGGTCGAAAGGTCCGACGTGCTCCGCCGCGGCGAGATGCGCGCCTGCCAAAGGATCTGGTCCGCGAGCAGGTTGCCGATTCCCGAGATCGCGCGCTGGTTGAGCAGCCGCGCCTTGACCGCAGTGTGGCCCGAGCCGATCAGGCGGCGGAAGTCGTCGCGGCCGACCTCGGCCGCGTCGGTTCCCACATGGGAGAAGTCGGGGTTGAGCACGGCGCGGCCGAGCCGGCGCTTGTCGCGGAGAACGAGCCGACCGCCGTCCTCGAACTCGAGTGTGAAGCGATCCCAGCGCGTGCGGTCCTCGGGGTCGACCAGAATCCGGCCGGCCATCCCGAGGTGCAGTCCGAGCGCCGGCCCGTCTTCGGTCTCGAGCCACATGAACTTCCCGCGGCGGTGGGCGGTGGCGAGCGTGTGGCCGGTCAGCGCGGAGGCGATCTCACCGGGTGTGTGCGGTCGGCTCACGTAGGTGTCCGAGTCGTCGACGGCCACGATTCGGCGGCCGAGAGCGGACTCGAGCGTCTGGCGGGCGCGTTCGACCTCGGGCAACTCGGGCATGGGCCCCAGCGTAGTGCGCCGGGGCCCCAGCCTTTGCCCGGCCCTCAGCCGAGGATCAGTTCCTTGTCCTGGTAGTCGATCGTCACCGACCCGAACTTCGAGAGCACGTCGGAGCCAAGCAGCCCGAACCCGTGCGCGTTCAGTCCGGCGATCGGGGCGCTCGACACGACGACGTTCGGGAGCGGCACTCCGCCGACGTTCCAGTTCGAGACGCGCACCCGCTTCGCGGTGCTGCAGCCGGTCACGCCGCAGAACTTGCGCGGCTTGCCGACGGTCTTGAGGTGCAGATGACGGGCGGCGGTTCGGTTGATGACGGTCACCGTCGCCCCCGTATCGACCAGCATGGGGACGAGGTGTCCGTGGATGTACACGCGGACGAGCGCCGCCGTCGCGCCGTCCTTGGTCTTGACCACGATCAGCGGGATGGTCTGGGCGGCGTGGGCCTGGACGGGGCTTGCGGCTGCCACCCCTCCCGTCACGCCCACCAGCGACACCGTGCACAGCAGGCTCACAACGACGATGAAACGACGCAACTCTCTACCTCCCGTTGTCGACCGCCACGCGGCCCCGTCCGTGTGCCGTCCAGTAATGATCGAACACGCTACTGGAGAGTGGCCAGGGCCAGCGGCAGCACCCGCTCGGCGCCGGCGCGGCGGAGCTGGCCGCCGACCATCGCGAGCGTCCAGCCCGAGATACGCCGGTCGTCGAGCAGCACTCCCAATCCGGGCGGTGGCGCGCCCGCGACCCGGAACGCCCCGCGGACGTTCGCGGCCTGCTGGGCGGCGTTGGCCATCTCGCGCTGAGGTGGGCGCTCGGACACTCGCGTCACGAGCCCGACGAAGGGGACGGCGAGGGCGTCGGCGAGCCGGCGGGCCAGCCGCTCGAGCACGTCCCCGAGGCGGACCGACGGCACCGACGTGATCCAACCGGCGCCGCCGGCGCGCACGATGTCGGTGAGCGCATTGACGACGTCGTCCTCGAAATCGCCACTCGCGAGGCCCCGTTCGATCGCGGGCCACCATCCGCCGTCGCCGAACCGCGCGAGCGCCCAGCCGGGCTCGACGAGGACGTCGGCGGGGATCTTCCGCATCACGCCCTCGGCGTCGGGTGCCATCTTCCTGACTTCCAGCTCGATCGGCGTCGAACGCAGGTGCCGGCCTGCGGCCTCGACGAGCGCCGGATCGAGCGGCGCGTCGAAGCGCGCGCCGGCGCACACCGAGCAGCGCCCGCAGTCCTCGGGCGAGGGATCGTCGAGCTGCTCCTGGAGAACGCGCATCAGGCAGCGGCCGTCGGTGCCGAACGCCGCCATCGCCCGCTGCTCGGCTCGGCGAAGCGCGGTCACGGCCGCGTAGCGCTCGGCGTCGTAGGTCCAGTCCGCGTTCGGGACGAGCTTCCAGCGGTTACCGGCCCGGGCGACCGCGCCCTCGACATCGAGGATCTTCAGCATCGCCTCGATCCGGCTCATGCCGAGGTTGACGGCCGGCATCAACTCGCGCGTCGTGCGCCCGGCCTCGCCCGCGGCCTCGAGCTCGCCCAGCACCGCTGAGACGCGCTCGCGATCCGGGAACGCCTGCTCGATGAAGAAGTCCTGGATCCGGCGGTCCTCGCCGCCGCGGAGCAGGACGATGTCCGCGTGCTCGACGCCGCGGCCGGCGCGGCCGATCTGCTGGTAGTAGGAGACGACCGAGCCCGGCGCCTGGTAGTGCACGACGAACGTCAGGTCAGCCTTGTCGTAGCCCATCCCGAGCGCGCTGGTGGCGACGACCGCCTTGACCTCGTTGCGGAGCAGCCGGTCCTCGGAGGCGATCCGCTCATCGGTCTCGTGCTCGCCGCTGTAGGGCACCGCGCTGATCCCGCGCGCGCTGAGGAACGCCGCGACCTGCTCGGCGTCGCGCTTGGTCAGCGTGTAGACGATCCCGGAGCCGTCCATGCGAGGAAGGTTCTCGGCGAGCCAGGCGAGCCGCTCGGCCGGGCGCGGGAGCTCGAGCACCTCTAGCCGCAGGCTCGAGCGCGCCAGCGGCCCGCGATACGTGCGCAGCGGCTCGCGATCGTCGGCAGGGCGGCCGGGGGTGGGTGGGTGGGCCATCAATTGGTCGACGACGTCGGAGACGACCCGATCGTTCGCGGTGGCCGTCGTCCCCAGCACCGCGACCCCGGGGGCGAGCGAGTCGAGTATGTCCTTGACCCGCCGGTAGTCGGGGCGGAAGTCGTGTCCCCAGTCCGAGATGCAATGCGCCTCGTCGATCACGAGCAGGCCGACCGAGGCGGCGAACAGCGGCAGCATCTCCTCGCGGAAGCGCGGGTTGTTGAGGCGCTCGGGGCTGATCAGCAGGAGGTCGATCGTGCCGGCCGCGAGCCGGTCGCGGACGTCGTCCCACTCGTCGCGATTGGTGCTGTTGATCGTCTGCGCCCGCAGCCCGAGCCGCTCGGCGGCGGCGATCTGGTTGCGCATCAACGCCAGCAGCGGGCTGATGATCAGCGTCGGGCCGGCGCCCGCCTCGCGCAGAAGCGCGGTGGCGAGGAAGTACACGGCTGACTTGCCCCAGCCTGTCCGCTGCACGCAGAGGACGCGGGCCCGATCGACGACGACGTCGCGGATCGCCTCGAGCTGACCGCCGCGGAACTCCGCGTCCGGATCGTCGGTGAGAATGCGAAGCCGCTCCAGGGCGGCCGCGGGAATGGTTTCAGCGTCGGTGATCGGCACTCTGACTTACAAGAGTCGCAGGCCGCCCGGAGATCACCCCCCGAAGCTAGGGTCATAGGCATGCTTCACGTCCACCGAGCCGAACGCGCGGACCGTCTCGCCGACGGCCTGGCCGAGACGCTGCGGGGGCCGCTCGGGGACCCGTTCGCACCCGACGTGGTCGCAGTCCCCACCAGGGGGATCGAGCGCTGGCTGACCCAGCGCCTCTCGACCCGGCTCGGGACCACAGGCGGACGCCGGGACGGCGTGTGCGCGAACGTCGAGTTCCCGTTTCCGGGGCGCCTGATCCAGGGAGCGCTGGCGGCGGCGACCGGGATCGATCCGGAACACGATCCCTGGGTGGCGGAACGCGCGGTCTGGCCCCTACTCGAGGTCGTCGACGAGTGCCTGGGCGAGCCGTGGCTGGCCACGCTCGCGCGCCACCTCGAGGGCGCACGCGGCGACCCGGAGGACCCGATGCGCCGGTTCGGAGCTGTCCGTCACATCGCCGACCTGTTCGATCGCTACGGAGTGCACCGTCCGGAGATGGTCAGGGCATGGGCAGGCGGCGATAAGAATGACGATTGGCAAGCCGAGCTGTGGCGGCGCCTGCGGGCGCGGATCGGCGCCCCGAGTCCGGCGGAGCGGCTCGCCCCGGCGCGCGAGCGAATCCGCGGCGATCCCGGGTTGCTCGACCTCCCCGCACGCCTGTCGCTGTTCGGGCTGACGCGAATCCCGCGCTCCTACCTCGACGTGCTGGCCGCGATCGCTAAGGAGCGCGATCTGCACCTGTTCGTGCTCCACCCATCGCCCGCGCTCTGGGCGAGCGTCGCCGAGGAGCTCCAGCACGGTTCACCGATCGCGAACCGGCGCGAAGACCGGACCGCGGTTCTGGCGGCCAACCGGCTGCTCGCGTCCTGGGGCCGGGATGTCCGCGAGCTCCAACTCGTGCTCGCGCACGCCGGCGAAGGCGGCGACCACCACCACGAACTGCCTGCGGCCGAAACCGAGACGCTGCTCACGAGAATCCAGGCCGACATCCGCGAGGACCGCCAGCCACCCGGCCCCCCGTTGCCGGGCGAGCGCGACGCCCGGGTTGCCCTGAGTCCGGCCGACCGAACCGTCCAGATCCACGCCTGCCACGGCCGCGCGCGCCAGGTCGAGGTGCTCCGCGACGTGGTCCTCCACCTGCTCGAGGACGACCCGACGCTCGAGCCGCGCGATGTGATCGTGATGTGCCCGGACATCGAGACGTTCGCGCCGCTGATCCAGGCCACGTTCGGGTCGGGGCGCCACGCCGACGACGACGATGAGGACGGCGGGGAGGCCGCACAGGGGGGCCTGCCGCACCTGCGCGTCAGGCTCGCGGACCGGTCGTTGCGCCAGACCAACCCGGTGCTCGGCGTCGTCAGCCAGCTGCTCGCGCTCGCCGACCAGCGCGCGACCGCCTCACAGGTGCTCGACCTGGCGGGCCGTGAGCCGGTTCGCCGCCGGTTCGGGTTCGACGACGACGACCTGGCGCGGATGCAGGAATGGGTCGCCGAGAGCGGGATACGGTGGGGGTTCGATGCGCCGCACCGCGAGCCGTTCAAGCTCGGGGCGCTCCACGCCAACACGTGGCGACGGGGCCTCGACCGGATGCTGGTCGGCGTGGCGATGACCGAGGAGGACAGCCGGCTCGTCCAGGGGGTGCTCCCGCTCGACGACGTGGACAGCGGCGCGATCGACCTCGCCGGCCGGTTCGCCGAGTTCGTCGACCGGGTGCAGGCCGCGGCCGACGCGCTCATCGACCCAAAACCGGTCGCGCGCTGGGTCGACGCGATCGGCCGAGCCGCCGACTCGCTGACCGCGACCAGCGAACGGGATTCCTGGCAGCGGCGCGAGCTGCAGCGCCTGCTCGGGGACGTCGACGCCGAGGCCGGCGACGGCGCCTCGAGCGGCGACCCCGAGCTCGAGCTCGCCGACGTCCGGGTGCTGCTCGCCGACCGGCTCCGCGGCCGTCCGACGCGGGCGAACTTCCGCACGGGCCACCTGACCGTCTGCACGCTCGTCCCGATGCGCTCGGTTCCCCACCGGGTCGTCTGCGTGCTCGGGCTCGACGACGGCGAGTTCCCACGCCGCACCCGCCGCGACGGCGACGACCTGCTGCTGGCCGAGCCTCACGTCGGCGACCGCGACCCGCGCACCGAGGATCGCCAGATGCTGCTCGACGCGCTGATGGCGGCGACGGAGCGGCTGATCATCACGTACACGGGCAACGACGAGCGCACGAACGTGCGCCGTCCTCCTGCCGTTCCAATCGGCGAGCTGCTCGACATCGTCGAGCAAACGGTGAGCTCCGAACGCGGCGCACCCCGTGACCAGGTCGTGGTCCGACATCCGCTGCAGCCGTTCGATCCCCGGAACTTCGTCCCCGGCAAGCTCGTGCCCGACCGGCCCTGGAGCTTTGACCCGCAAGCGCTCGCCGGCGCCCAGGCGCTGAGGCGCCCCCGCAACGCTCGACGAGCCGTTTCTGCCGGCGCCGCTCCCACCCCGATCCGACCCCGTGGTCGAGCTCGACAACCTCGTGCGGTTCATCGAGGCGCCCGTCCGCGCGTTCCTGCGCGACCGGCTCGGGATCAGCGTCAGCGAGTTCTTCGACGAGGTCGAGGATGAGCTGCCGGTCGAGCTCGACGCGCTCGGCAAATGGAGCGTCGGGCAGCGATTGCTCGACGGCGTGCTGGCCGGCGCCGAGCTCGACGAGTGCAAGAAGGCCGAGATCGCGCGCGGCACCCTGCCGCCCGGCCACCTCGCGTTGCCGGTGCTCGAAGAGATCGGCGCGGTTGTCGCGCAGCTCGCGGCCGCGGCGAAGGGCCTGGGCGGCGACGGGCCGCCGGGATCGCTCGACGTCAATCTCGCGCTGCCCGACGGGCGCACGCTCGCCGGGACCGTGACGGGCGTGTGCGGCGACACGATCCGCGCGATCTCCTATTCGCGCGTGCGACCACGGGACCGGCTGCGAGCGTGGGTGAGGCTGCTGGCGATCAGTGCCGCACGCCCCGAGCGGCCGTTCCAGTCGCTGGTGATCGGGCGGGCGCGGACCGGCGCATACCAGGCTGACGTGACCGTGGCGCGGATCCTGCCGGTCGGCGAAGACCCGGCTGCGCGGAGTCGAGCCGCGGTCGCACAGCTGGCGGCGCTGATCGACCTTTACGACCGCGGGATGCGCGAGCCGCTGCCGATGTCGTCCGACGCGTCGGCCGCATACGCCCAGGCTGCCGCGGCCGGCCACGATGGAGCCGCCGCGGCCGACAAGGCGTGGACGAGCACGTTCGACTACCCCAAGGAGGACCGCAAGCCGGAGCACCTGCGTGGTGTACGGCGGCGAGATCGCGACTTCGGACCTGCTGGCGACCAGGCCCCACGCCCACGAGGATTGGTACCCGGACGAGACGAGCCGCTTCGGCGTCTACGCGCGCCGGCTGTGGGAGGGCCTGCTCGCCCGCGAGGAGATCGGCGATCGATGACGGCGGTCTCGACATATACCGACTTCGACGTCTGCGGTCCGCTGCCCTCGGGAGTGACGGTGCTCGAGGCGAGCGCCGGGACCGGCAAGACCTACACGATCGCCGCGCTGACCGCGCGCTACGTGGCGGAGGGAACGCCGCTCGACCGGCTGCTGCTGATCACGTTCACGCGGATGGCGACCGGCGAACTGCGGGACCGGGTCCGCGAGCGGCTGATCGGCTGCGAGCAGGCGCTCTCTCGGATCCTCGCCGGCGCGTCCGACCCGGAAACCGACCCGGTCGTGACGCTGCTGGCGTCCGGCTCGCCCGACGCCATCGGCGTCCGGCGCGACCGGCTCGCGCGCGCGGTGGCCGATTTCGACGCCGCCACGATCGCGACCACGCACGGCTTCTGCCAGGAGGTGCTGGCCGAGCTCGGGACGGTTGGCGATCTCGATCGCGAGACCGCGTTCGTCGAGGACGTGTCGAACCTGCTCGAGCAGGCGCTCGACGATCTGTACGTCCGGCGCTTTCACCGCCGTGAGACTGCGCGGTTCAAGCGCGCCGAGGCGCTCAAGATCGCCAGGGCGGCGGTGGACAACCCGATGGCCGAGCTCGAGCCGCGCGACGAGCCGACCGACAGCACCGCGGCGATGCGCTACCGCCTGGCGAAGGCCGTGCGCAGCGAGCTCGAACAGCGCAAGCGGCGCCTGGCGATCATGACCTACGACGACCTGCTCACCCGGCTGAAGGACACGCTCGACGGTCCCAGTGGTGAGGCCGCCCGCGCACGCCTGCGCTCCCGGTTCGACGTCGTGCTCGTCGACGAGTTCCAGGACACGGACCCGATCCAGTGGCAGATCCTGGATCGCGCGTTCGCGAAAGGGGGCGTCACGCTCGTGCTCGTCGCCGACCCCAAGCAGGCGATCTACGCGTTCCGCGGCGCGGACGTGTACGCGTACCTCAAGGCGGCCGAGATTGCCGGGGCACGAGCCACGCTGCGCGAGAACCGCCGCGCCGACCAGACGCTGATCGACGCGTACGACGCGCTGTTCGCCGGGGCCAAGCTCGGCCACGAGGGGATCGCCTACCGCCAGGTCCGGGCGACGCCGGCACACCGGACGCCCCGCCTGACCGGCGCACCCAGCGATGCCGCGCTCCGCGTGCGCGTCGTCCACCGTGACGATCCCACGATCGAGCTCACCCAGAACGGGTTCGCCGTCACGGACTCGGTCCGGTCGCACGTCGCCCGCGATCTGGCCGCCGACGTCGTCGCGCTGCTCTCTTCGAACGCGCGAATCGAGCACCGCGCCCCCGACGGCGAGCCGATCGGCGACGAGCCGCTGTGCCCACGCCACATCGCCGTGCTCGTCCGCAGAAACGCGGACGCCGAGCACGTTCAGGACGAACTGCTCGCGGCCGACGTGCCGGCGGTCCTCAACGGCGCCGGCAGCGTGTTCGCGACGCGGTCGGCGCGCCACTGGCTGGGCCTGCTGGAGGCGATCGAGCGGCCCGCCTCGCCGATCCGGGCGAGAACCGCGGCTCTCACGCCTTTCTCTGGGGTGGCAGGCCGAGCGGATCGCCACTGCCTCGGACGAGGAGTGGGAGGACGTCCACCGGCGCCTCCACCGCTGGAGCCGGATCCTGCGCGATCGCGGTGTCGCGGCGTTGCTCGAGGCGATCACGGTCGGTGAGGACCTGGCCGCGCGCGTGTTGTCGGTCGGCGACGGCGAGCGCCGGCTGACCGATCTACGCCACCTCGCGCAGCTGCTCCACCGCGCGGCCAGCGCGGAGCGGCTCGGGGTGACGGCGCTGCGCGGCTGGCTTGCCGAGCGCGTCGTCGACGCCGACCGCGACGACGGGGAGGAGGAGCGCGCGCGGCGCCTCGAGTCCGACGCCGAGGCGGTCCAGGTGCTCACGATTCACCGCAGCAAGGGCCTCGAGTTCCCGGTCGTGTACTGCCCGTTCCTGTGGCATCCGACCTGGATCCGGGAGAAGGAGCCGGTGTCGTTCCACGATCCGGCGACCGGGTACAAGCACACCGTCGACGTGGGGCTCGAAGGGCGGACCTTCAAGCGTCATTTCGAGCAGCACGTGATCGAGGAGCGCGGCGAGGACCTGCGCCTCGCCTACGTGGCGCTCACACGCGCCAAGCACCAGGCGGTGATCTGGTGGGCCGGCACCAGGGACAGCCGGCACTCGCCGCTTGGGCGGCTGCTGTTCGCCAAGGACGGCGACGGCAACATCGCGCCCTACGGTAGCTCGACGCCGAGAGATGACGCCGCGGTCGAGCGCTTCCGGGAGCTCGCCGCGGCCGCGCCCGGGAGGATCGGCGTCGAGCGCTCGGCGCTCGGAATGCCGTCGGCGTGGAGCCCGCCGGTCGACGCGCCGGCCGAGCTCGAGGCAGCCCGGTTCGATCGCCACCTCGACCTGTGGTGGCGGCGGACCTCCTACAGCGACATCACCGCCGAGGCGCACGACCCGCTGGTCGCGAGCGAGCCGGAGCGGCCGGTCCTGAGCGACGAGCCCGAGACGCCGGCACCGGTGGTGGTCGGCGTCGTCGTTGCCCGGCCGGAGCTCGAGCGTGAGTCGCCGCTCGGGACGGCGCCGGCGGGGGTCGAGTTCGGAACCTTCGTCCACACCGTGCTCGAGGCGACGGACTTCGCCGCGCCCGACCTGGAAGCGGAGCTTGCCGAACGCATCGAGGCCGCGCAGTCCCGACGAGCCCTCGATCTCGGTGATTCCGATCGGGTCCTCGACGGGCTCCGGGCCGCGATCGAGACGCCGCTCGGGCCGGTCGTCGGCGGGGTGCGGTTGCGGGACGTGGGGCGCGCGGACCGGCTCGACGAGCTCGAGTTCGAGCTGCCGCTCGCCGGCGGCGATGAGCCCACCGGCCGGCTCACGCTCCAGGCGATCGCCGGCGTGCTCCGCGCGCACCTCCCGGTCGGCGACCCGATGGCCGCGTACGCCACGCGGCTCGAGGATCCCGCGCTGCGGCCGCAGGTGCGGGGCTTTCTGACCGGCAGCATCGATCTCGTGATGCGGATTAGGTGCCCGCCGTGGGTGGGGGAGTGGGTGGGTGGGCGGGCCTCGATTTTTCATCGTCGACTACAAGACGAACTGGCTCGGCCCCGCCGGCGAGCCGCTGACGCTCGCCCACTACCAGCCCGAAGCGCTCGCGGCCGAGATGAGCCGCGCGCACTACGGGCTGCAGGCGCTGCTCTATACGGTCGCGCTGCACCGCTATCTGCGCTGGCGGATGCCCGATTACGCGCCGGACCGCCATCTGGCGGGCGTGCTCTACCTGTTCGTTCGTGGCATGGCCGGCGAGGGCGGTCGGGGGAGCTTGGGTGGGCCCCCATCTGGTGTGTTCGCGTGGCAGCCGCCCGGAGACCTCGTGGTGGCGCTGAGCGACGTCCTTGACGGGAGTGGCGCGTGAGCGCGATCGCTTCTGATCCGTACGAGGCGCGGCGCGCCACGGGTGCGACAGGGCTGCTCCGCGAGTTCAACGACATCGGGGTGCTGTCGGCGGCGGACGTGCACGTCGCCGCGCGGCTCGCGGAACTGGTCGGCGAGGAGAGCGAGTCGGTAAGGCTCGCGGTTGCGCTGGCCGTCCGCGGCCCGCGGCTCGGCAACGTGTTCGTCGACCTGGCCACGATCCGCGACACCGCGACGGTCGACTCGGACGAGCCGGTCGACCTGTCCGAGCTGCAATGGCCGCGTGTCGACGAGTGGTTGCGCGCGCTGTCCGGGAGCGAGCTGGTGGCGGTCGGCGAGGACGACGTGGACCCCGCCGGCGCGAAGCCGCGGCTTCGGGCGGGCGGGGCGGGTGGTGTGCGAGGCGCGAAGCCGCTGCGACTGCTCGGCACGCGGCTCTACCTCGACCGCTACTGGCGCGAGGAGCGCGCGGTCGCCGCCGACCTGAACGAGCTGATCGCGAGCGGCCGGCTGCAGGTGATCGCCGGCGGCCCCGGGACCGGGAAGACGACGCGAGTCGCTCGGATCGCCGCGGAGCTGATCGAGGAGGCCACTGCATCGGCTCCCAACCCAACCCGGCCGCCGCTCATCGCGCTGGCCGCGCCGACCGGCAAGGCCGCGGCCCGACTTCAGGAGGCCGTCCACGAGGAGACCGCGCGGCTGCCGATCAGCGACTCGGTGCGGGAGCTGGTCATGGGCCTGCGCGCGTCGACCCTGCACCGGCTGCTCGGGTGGCGGCCGGGGAGCCACAGCCGGTTCGCGCACGACCGCGGCAACCGCCTCCCGCACGACGTCGTGATCGTCGACGAAACCTCGATGGTGTCGCTGTCACTGATGGCGCGGCTGACAGAGGCGGTGCGTCCCGACGCGCGGCTGATCCTGGTCGGCGATCCCGGACAGCTCACCTCGATCGAGGCCGGCGTCGTGCTCGGCGACATCGTCGGCAACGATCCAGGGTCCCGCCCTGCGGCGGGCATCGTCGTGCTCGACCGAGTTCACCGGTACGGCGGCGCGATCGCCAGGCTCGCCGACGCGATCCGTGCCGGTGACGGCGACGGTGCCGTGGCGGCGCTGAGGGCTGCTCCCGGCGAGGTGACGTGGTTCCCGGTCGATGCGGCTGAATCCGAGGCCGAGCTCGCGCTCGTCCGGGAGCGCGTGTTGGCGGCGGGAAGCGCCGTGTTCGCCGCCGCTCGCGCTGGCGCCGGCGAGGACGCGCTCGACGCGCTCGGCCGGTTCCGGCTGCTGTGCGCCCACCGCCGCGGCCCCTACGGCGTGAGCGACTGGACGTCGCGGCTGATGGCGTGGCTCGCCGCAGAGCTCGAGGACCTCGACGTCGACCAGCGCGACTACGTCGGGCGGCCGCTGCTCGTGACCGAGAACGACTACGAGCTCGGGCTCTACAACGGCGACACCGGCGTGATCGTGCAGGGCGCCGGCGCGCATCCGACGGCGGTGTTCGAGCGTGGCGGCGAGCTGCTCCACTTCAGCCCCCTGCGGCTCGGCGCGGTCGAGACCGTGTACGCGATGACCATTCACAAGAGCCAGGGGTCGCAGTTCGACACCGCGGCGGTTCTGTTGCCGGCGGTGAGCTCCCGGCTCTTGACGCGCGAACTCCTTTACACGGCGGTCACGCGCGCGCGCCGGGAGCTGATCCTCGTCGGCACCGAGGACGCCGTCCGACAGGCGGTCGAGCGCCCGGTGGCGCGGGCGTCGGGACTCAGAGAAAGGTTGTGGACACGCGCGTAAGCGGGGTGGGATGATCACCACATAGGGGCACGGGGGAAGCCACGGACGGTCTCGGAGCGTTCGACGAGGAGGACTGATGGCACAGCGTGTGGAGATCCCAGGTAGTGCACGAGAGACCGACTCGGAGCATCAGCGAGTCGGAGAAGTGGACGAGGGGAAGACGATCGAGGTGACCGTCTACCTGCGGCCGTCCGGATCGCTCGAGTGGGTCGACGAGGAGGCCGGTCGTGCCCCGGCGGAGCGCAGGACGATGTCGCGCGAGGAGCTTGCGAGCGCCACCGGTGCCAGCGATGAGGACATCGCCGCCGTGCGTTCGTTTGCCGGCGAGTACGACCTCGAGGTGACCGGCGTCGACCAGGGGCGCCGAGCGATGACGCTCCGCGGCACCGTGAAAGCGGTCGCCGACGCGTTCGGGGCCCAGGTGCTTGGGGTGTTCGAGCACCCGACCGCGGGGCAGTACCGCGGCCGGCAGGGACCGCTGACGGTTCCGAGCGCGCTCGGGGACGTGATCACCGGCGTGTTCGGGATCGACGACCGGCCACAGGCGCGGGTTCATCTGCGGCGCCGGCAGCTCGCCACCGATCCGGCGTACACGCCGCCGCAGGTCGCCGCCGCGTACAACTATCCCTCGGGCGTCGACGTCTCGGGTGAGGCGGCCGCGATCCTCGAGCTCGGCGGCGGGTTCAGCCAGACCGATCTCGACACCTACTTCAAGGGCCTCGGGCTGGCCGCGCCGAACGTGACCGCGGTCAGCGTCGACGGCGGCACCAACTCGCCCGGCACCGACCCGAACGCCGACGGGGAAGTGATGCTGGACATCGAGGTCCTCGGGTCCGTCGCCCCGGGCGCCAAGATCTTCGTGTACTTCGCGCCCAACACCGATCAGGGCTTCATCGACGCGCTCTCGACCGCCGTGCACGACGCCACCAACAAGCCATCGGTCGTCTCGATCAGCTGGGGCGGCCCGGAGGATTCCTGGACGGCGCAGGCCCGGACCCAGATGGAGCAGATCCTGACCGAGGGGGCGGCCGCCGGCGTGACCGTGACCGTGGCCTCGGGCGACGGCGGCTCGACCGACGGCCAGACCGACGGCAAGCAGCACGTCGACTTCCCCGCCTCCGCGCCCCACGCGCTCGGATGTGGCGGCACCAAGCTGACCATCGAGAACGGCACGATCGCCAGCGAGGTCGTCTGGAACGAGCTACCCAGCCACGGCGCCGGCGGCGGTGGCATCAGCATCGAGTTCGCGGTGCCCTCCTACCAGTCGGCGACCAAGATGCCGGACAACGTCGACACCGGCAACCCTGGCCGCGGAGTGCCCGACGTCGCCGGCGACGCCGATCCCGAGACCGGCTACACGATCCTCGTCGACGGCAGCCAGCAGACGATCGGCGGCACGAGCGCGGTGGCGCCGCTGTGGGCCGGCCTGATCGTGCTGTTGAACGCGTCGCTCGGCAAGCCGGTCGGGTACCTGCAGCCGCAGATCTACGTGCCGGCGGCGGCGAGCGGGTTTCACGACATCACCTCAGGCGACAACCCCGCCTACAAGGCCGGGCCCGGATGGGACGCGTGCACCGGAAACGGCTCGCCGGACGGCGCGGCGTTGTTGAAGGCGCTGGGGGGATAGGCCGGCGGGCGCGGCTGCTGCGCCGGCGCGGGTCGGTGGCGCGCCGGCGCGGGTGCATTTCTCGCCAAACCCCAGACCAACCCCAGCGCCCCGGCTACATAAGCGCCTCACAGGCGCTTATGTCAGCCAGGCTGGGCGCCGGGGGCGGGGTTTGGCGCGATATGCACCGGGTGGGCCGCGGTGACGCCCTGATCACTACTCCCCCAAGAGCGGCGTCATCGTATTTCGTCACTGTTGGAACGAATACGTCTTGTTCTGTAACAGGCGGTGACGTGACCCTGCCCGGGTGGCGTGGGAGATCGAGTTCACACCCGAGGCCGAGCGGTGGTTCACCCGCTTGAGCGCGAAGGACGCCTACCGGATCGGGGCGGCGATCGACGCGCTACGAGAGCACGGGCCGCACCTCGGTCGAGAGCGCGCGGATTCGATCCGCGGGTCGCGCCACCACAACATGAAGGAGCTACGTTCGGTCGGGCGTCACATAAGGATGTTGTTCGCCTTCGACCCTCGCCGGCGCGGAGTGTTGCTGCTCGGCGGCGACAAGACCAATGACTGGGATGGGTGGTACAAGCGCAACATCCCGGTGGCTGACAAGCTTTACGACAGGCACCTGCGTTCGATCGGAAACGGAGAACCATGGCCGGGCAGAACAAGAACTGGCGAGCGATCCGCGAGCAGAGGCCGCTGAACGAAACCCGGGTTGCGATGTACCGGCGGCTGATGCGGGCTGAGGATCGGCTCGAGCCGGTGCGCCGGCGGCGAGGCCTCAGCGACACCGCGCTCGGTGACGCGATCGAGGCGAGCGAATCGGCCGACGACGGCGATCGACACGACGACGTCTACCTCGACGCGCTCACCCGCTACGTCGCCGCGCTCGGTGGTCACCTCGAAGTCCGGGCGGTGTTCCCGGACGAGACGATCACGCTCTTGCGCCAGCCCACCTCGGAGTGAGGCGCGCTCGCCGGCGGCAACGGGCGGTCAGCCGAACTCGACACCCTGGGCCAGCGGAAGCTCGTCGGAGTAGTTGATCGTGTTCGTCGCGCGGCGCATGTACGCGCGCCACGCGTCCGAGCCGGACTCGCGCCCGCCACCGGTCGACTTCTCGCCACCGAACGCCCCGCCGATCTCGGCCCCCGAGGTGCCGATGTTGACGTTGACGATCCCGCAGTCCGAGCCGTCGGCGGCGAGGAAGCGCTCGGCCTCGCGCTGGTCGCGCGTGAAGATCGACGAGGACAGGCCCTGGGGCACGCCGTTGTGCAGAGCGATCGCGTCCTCGAGCTCGCGGTACGTCATCACGTACAGGATCGGCGCGAACGTCTCGCGCCGGACGACGTCGGTCTGCGCGGGCATCCGGACGAGCGCCGGCTCGACGTAGTACGCGTCCGGGGCGCCGTCGGCCGGCCGGCGGTCGCCGCCGGCGACAAGCTCGCCACCGTCGGCGCGGGCCTCGTCGAGCGCCTGCACCATCCCTTCGTACGCGCGTCCGTTGATCAGCGGACCGACGAGCGTGCCGTCGGCGGACGGGTCGCCGATCGGGAGCCGCGCGAACACATCGCGCAGGCCGGCGACGAGCTCGCCGGCGATGTCCTCGTGGGCGATCACCCGCCGCAGGGAGGTGCATCGCTGGCCGGCGGTGCCGGCGGCGGCGAACACGATCCCGCGGGTGGCGAGCTCGAGGTCGGCCGACGGCGCGACCACCGCGGCGTTGTTGCCTCCGAGCTCGAGCAGGCAGCGGCCGAGACGGGCGGCGACGCGGGGCGCGACCTGGGCTCCCATCCGCTCAGAGCCGGTGGCGCTCACGAGCGCGACGTCGGGGCTGTCGATCAGCGCCTGTCCCTCCTCTGCACCGGCGACCACGAGCCGGTGCAGCCCGATCGGCGCGCCCGACTCCGCGCCGGCGCGGTCGAGCAGGGCTGAGCACGCCATCGCGGTCAGCGGCGTCATCGGCGAGGGCTTCCACACGACGCTGTCGCCGCACACGAGTGCGACCGCGGTGTTCCAGGACCACACCGCGGCCGGGAAGTTGAAGGCCGAGATCACCGCCACCACCCCGAGCGGGTGCCAGGTCTCCATCAGCCGGTGGCCCGGCCGCTCGGACGGCATCGTCCGGCCCTCGAGCTGGCGCGAGAGGCCGACCGCGAAGTCGCAGATGTCGATCATCTCCTGAACCTCGCCGAGGGCCTCGGACGGGATCTTCCCGGCCTCGATCGTGATCAGCTCGCCGATGTCGGCCTTGTGCTCGCCGAGCAGGACGCCGAACCGCTTGACGAGCGCGCCGCGCGCCGGCGCCGGCACCACGCGCCAGGCCCCGAACGCGGCCTTGGCCGCGGCGATCGCCGCCTGGATCTCGGCCTCGCCGGCGGCCGGCACCTCGAACAGGTCCTCGCCGGTGATCGGGGAGCGCGCCATAACCGTCGGTCCGGGTCCAACATCAAAGCGCGCGCCGCAGCGCGCAACGGCATCGCGTGCCCGCGCTCTGAGCTCGTCGGTCGCGGGGACGGACAGCGGGCTCGAGCTCATGGCCGCCGGTACCACCGAGGCGACGTGGTCGGAGGAGGCTTGAGCCGGGCGCGGACAACAAGCATGCGCGCCTCGCCACCGGCGACCGACCGGCGAAGCTCGTCCTCGAACTCCGCGCCGAAGCCGTCGATGCGCGTCGCCGGCACGCCGAACGACGCGGCCAGCGCGGCGAAATCGGGCTGGACCAGGTCGACGCCGAACGGCTCCTCGCCGGACAGGACCTGGTCGAACCGCAGCATGCCGTAGCCGCCGTCCTCGACGAGCACGATCGTCAGCGGGATGCGGGCCTCGACGACCGTCGCGAGCTCGCCGCAGGCGTACATGAAGCCGCCGTCCCCGACCACGCACACGGTCGGGCCGGCGCCCGCGAGGCCCGCTCCCACCGCCGCCGGGAACCCGAATCCGAGCGTGCCCCAGCCGAGGGGATAGGCAAGCTTGCGCGGTCGCGGCGGCTGCCAATAGCCCGCGAGCCAATAGCCCGGGATGCACATGTCGGTGACGAGCACCGTTTCGGGCGGCAGGGCGCGCTGCACGATCTCGAGCATCCGGGCGGCCTGCTCCTCGTCCCGCTGCACCCAGGCGGCGACGTCCGACCCGATCTGCGCCAGCCGGCGCTCGAGCGCGGCGAGCCCATCGCGGGCCTCGATCCGCGGGAGCAGCTGCCCGACCACGGCGCGCGCGTCGCCGACCAGTGTGACGTCGGACGCGTAGCTCTTATTCGCGTCGGCCTCGTCGATGTTGACGCTGATCAGGGCCGGCGGCGCCGGCATCTGCCAGTTCTGCGTGTTCGTGCCGTCGAAGTCGGTGCCGATCGCGAGCACCACGTCGGCCTCGTCCCACAGCGCGCCGATCTCCGGCGCATGCGGCGGCCCGGGTGCCGCGCATGGGTGGTCGGGCGCGAGCAGGCCGCGGCCCATGAACGTCGTGATCACCGGCGCCGCGAGTTTGATCGCGAGCTCGCCGACGACCGTTCCCGCTGCCGCCCGTAACGCGCCTCCGCCGGCCCAGATCAACGGACGCTCGGCGTTCGCGAGCAGCTCGCAAGCCCGCTCCACCCCCGCCGGGGCCTCGAGCGGGCTCAAGCTCGCCGCGCGCGCCGGCATCGGGTCGGAGGCGACCGGCTGCGTGAGGAGGTTGGTCGGGACGCCCAGGTAGACCGGCCCGGTGGGCGCGGCGAGCGCCGTCGCGGCGGACTCGAGCACGGCGTCGCCGATCTCCTCGGCGGTGTCGAGGAGCCGCGCGGCCTTCGTGACCGGTCTGAACATCGCCGTCTGGTCGCGCGTCTCGTGCAACGTGCCGCGGTAGACGCCCTCGCGGCGGAGCGCGGTCGAGATATCGGTGGCGATCACGAGAATGGGGGAGCCCGCCGCCATCGCCTCGCCGGTGGCGCCGAGCGTGTTGGCCGCTCCCGGGCCGGTGGTGACGAGCGCGACGCCGAGCCGGCCGGTCGCGCGCGCATACCCGTCGGCCGCGTACGCGGCGGTCTGTTCGTGGCGGACGCTGACGAGGCGGATTTCAGACTCGGACAGCGCCTTCCAGATCGGGAGGTTGTGGACCCCGGGCAGCCCGAATACGAGCTCCACCTCGAGCTGCTCGAGCATCTCGACGAGGCGCGTGGCGCCGGTCACGGTCGTTGCCGCTGTCTCGACCACACCCGTATTACTAGACGATGTTGAACTCCGGGCGCAGCGCGGCGGCGTCGAAGCGCTCGACGGCGAGCGGCGCGATGTCCACGAACGTCGGTCTGCGCAGGACCATGTCGCGCAGGATCTCACCGACCGCGGGACCCTGCAGGAATCCGTGGCCGGAGAAGCCGGTCGCGTACAGAAACCGCGGGACCCCGGGGGCCTCGCCGATGATCGCGTTGTGGTCGGGCGTCATCTCATACAGCCCGGCCCAGCCGCCGCGGATGCCGACGTCGGCGATCCGCGGTGCCCGCCGGCGCACGACCTCCATCAGGTCGGGGATCCAATCCTCGGTGGTCTCGACGCCGAAGCCCGGCGTCTCGGCGGGATCGGACATGCCCATCAGCAGACCCGGCCCCTCGCGGTGGAAGTAGAAGCTCGAGGAGAAGTCGATCGTCATCGGCAGATCCGGGGGCAGGCCGTCGATCGCCTCGGTGAACAGGATCTGGCGCCGCAACGGGATGACGGGCAAGTCGACCCCGACCATTGCGCCGCAGCGGCGTGACCAGGCGCCGGCGGCGCAGATCACGACGCCGGTCCGGACGCGGCCCTCGGGCGTCAGCACCGACGTGATCTCCTCGCCGTCGGTCTCGATGTCCACGACCTCGCAGCCGACACGGATGTGCGCGCCGTGAGCGCGCGCGGCGAAGGCGTACCCCTGGACGACGCCTTCGGGGGTGGCATGGCCGTCGCCGGGCGAGAACGCCGCCGCGAGGATGTCGTCACCGGCGAGCAGCGGGCACAGCTCACGGGCCTCCGAGACCGTCAGGATCCGGGTGTCGAGGCCGCACTCGTTCTGGAGGGCCACGCTCTGCTCGAACTCCGCGACGTCGGACTCGCGCGAGAGGACGAACAGGTACCCGACCTGCTTGAGCTCGATCTCCCAGCCCGGGCGCCGGCCGAACTCGCGAAATGCGGAGAGGCTGCGCTTGGCGATCTCGATATTGAGCACGTCCGAGAACTGCGTACGAACACCGCCGGCGGCCTTGGACGTCGAGCCGCTGCCGAGCTGCGCGCGCTCCAGCAACACGACGTCGACGCCGGCCTCGGCGAGGTGAAAAGCGGCGCTCGTGCCGATCACCCCGCCGCCGACGACGACGACGGACGCGGACTCGGGGAGCGGCGGAACGGGACGCGGCATCAGGTCGCGCTACTACCCGAACATGCTCGTCAGCAACGGCGTGAGCGGTCCGTGCAGAGCGTCGTGCTCGCTCGCGCCGGCGCCACGCGTGCAGACGCCGTACCCGGGGTCCTGGCCGTTCTCGGCCTGCCGAAGGGGCGACACCGGGCCGGCGACGTGCACGTTGCTGGCGATGATCTTGTCGATGGTGTCGGCGGTGGGATTGACGACTTCGACCCCTTTCCTGGCCTCGCCGAAGTGACCGGGCCAGCAGGCCCAACTCGTCTGGCCGAGGTCGACGAGCGGGGTGGTGGTGGCGCGGAAGGCAAACCTCCCGCCGCCGCACGCGACCCAGTCGTACAGCGCCCCGCTGCCCACCGAGCGTTTCTGGCCACCGCACGCGTTGGGGTAGCTCGGGTGACCGCCGATCGCCGCCTGCACGATCGGGTGCAGGCGGTCGGAACCGTCGAACGTGAGCTTCGGGCTGTTCCAGTAGTAGAACTTCCCCTCGTGGGCGTGACGGGCCATGTACAGCGCCACCGGGTTCAGCGTGCGCTCGTCGAGCAGGACGTCCACGTGTTCCCAATCTCCCTGGTGCAGATCGACGTTCTCGACGTCGCCGGCGATGGGGGCGCCGTTCATCAGCGAGGATCGAGTCACCACCGGGTAGTAGTTGTAGGGGTAGAAGAACCAGTACTCGAGCGCGATGAGCCCGTCGGAGATATCGGGTACGTCACCGGGTGAGGACACCGCGCTGACCGTCGGCCACGCCGGCAGTTGCCCTCCGACGCCGCCGAAATGAACGGGACCGCCGTAGTAGAAGTACAGCTGCGCGCTGCGCCAGGGGTCGAGGATCCCGGGGTCGGCCAGCCAGTGACTGAGCGACCCGGTGACCGTGTGCTGCCCGGTCTCGAACACGCGGAACTGGGCCGAGGGGTTTTCGCTCAGCGCGCTGGTGTTGACGTTGGCGGTGGTCGGGAACCTCAGGTAATCGGCCGGCTGACCGGTCGCCGGAACCGCTATGACCGGCTTGCACGCTGCCGAGGTGGCTGGGGTGACCAGGCACGTCCGGGTTCCGTCCGGCCCGACGTCGGCCAGTAGCGCGCCGACCGAGACCGGCCAGAAGCGGTCGGCGACCGAGACCTCGAGCGTCGGCTGGAAGCGACGGGCAAGCCGGGCGATTCTGGCGTCGGTGGTCTGCTCGATCGCGGGCTCGCCGTCGACAGCGCGCCCGCCCGGCGGACCTGGACCGGCGATCACGCCGGCGCCGAGTGCGGGGTCCTCCGTTCCGGCGACGAGCCTCGGCGGCGGCGCGCCGTCGCACGTCGCCTTTCGCGCGTGCAGGTTCGGCGCGATGATCGCGTGAGGCCAGTCGACGCCCACCAGGTTGAGGATGAGCGCGGGGAGGGTCGGCCGATCGCCCGAATCGAGCGCCGCGGTGCCGCCGGCCGAGACCCGGTCGGTGTGGTTGAGCGAAACCGTTGCCAGTCGCGCGTCGGTCGATGTCGCGTCGGCGATCGGCGTGCACAGGATCAGATGCACGGTGTCACCCGACTGTGCCAGGTTGCCGCCGATGATCTGTGCCGACGCCGTCTGGACCGTCACGCCGTCGAACGACACCGGTGGCATCGCGACATAGCCGACGGCGACCGCGGCGTACAGCGCCGCGATCAACCACGGCAGCGGCGATCGCAGGCGGAGCGCCAGCGGCCCCGAGGCGTCGGCACGAACGAACTTCCGTCCCCACGTCGAGATGATCGCGCCGGTGATGACCAGCAACCCCACGGGTGGCGACGACAGCAGCGCGAGCGCGGCGACGAAGACCCACGACAGCGTGTGGACGTGTGGATGCGCGTCGAGCGGCCCGAGCGTAGTGAGTAGGCGGTGGACCACCAGGAAGGCGATCACGCTCGCCGGCACGACCGCCCACCACGCGGACTGGAACGCCGCCACCGTCTGCCCGACGCCGAGCGCGATCACCCCGGCAAGGACGAGCAGGTTGAATCCGGCGAGGATCCGCAGCAGGCGATTCCCCGCGGGTGTCGCTGTGACGTGGCCCGGTCCCGCCGCCTCACCGACGGCCTGCGCGTGCTCGTCGGCCGCTCGAGCCTGGACGTCCGCGGCCGCCTGGAAGTCCCCCGCGATCTGTTCGCGCGAGTCCGCGACCATTGTCAGACCGGCGGCCCGGGTGACCTTCGCGAGCGTCTGCTCGCGCCTCGCCTTGCTGCGCGTGCTGACGTGTCTGTACCGCGCTTTGCGCGCGGCCCGGCGATGCTCGCCGTCGACAGTGTCGGCGTGCAGCGAATCCCACGCGCTGCGGACGCCTTTCTTCTCGACGATGTCCTGCCAGTCGTGACGGCGGAAGTCCCAGCGCCTCCAGGCGGCGACATAGGCCGCGACGCAGGACACGACGAACGTCGCGCAACCGATGCCGGTGAGGATCAGACCGGTGAGGATGCTGTGCCAGATGGGGACGACGAACAGTCCGTGGCCGGGTGACAGGCCAGCCACCGCGAGCCGCAGCCCGGTCGTGACCAGCCCGATCAGAAGAACGAACACGGCCAGCGCTACGGCGCCGGCAACGCCGATCCAAACCCTCGACGGATGTGACACTCTCGCCCCTCGTCTCGGTGACGTCCCTGCACGCTGATTCTCGCCGACGGACGAGGTGGTGGCAAGCCGGCGAGCGGTCAGGCCTGGTACAGCGCGCGCAGTCCGGGCACCAGGTAAGCGGGGAGGTTCATCTCGTGGCTGACGCTGTCGACCCATCCGGGATCGTCCGCCACCGTCAGCGGATCGATCTGGATCGCCGACAGGAGAGAGGAGATCGGCGGCGAGTCTGCCGACGGCTGGTCAAGAGGCCCGGTCACGTGCCCGTCGAACATCAGATGCGGGCGCTGCGTGAAGTCGGTGTGCTCGAACTCGTCGAGCGCCAGCCGCGGATGTCCGGCGTGCACATCGGGAGCGGCGGCCAGCATCTCGGGGCCGCGCAGGTGCTCCTGCTCGAGCCGGATTGCCTGGATGTTCTGCAGCGCATCCGCGAGCTTGGCCTGGGCCGCGCCGTAGCCGAGCGCGGCGACGTCAGGATCCTCGGTCGCCTGCGTGAGGTAGAGCACGCGGGCCTCGCCGCCGACGGTAAGAGTCTCGAGGCCGGGGCCGTCGGCGACCAGCATCGCCGGCGTGCCGTAGCGCGGGGTGCCGTTGATCGCGACCAGCTGCACGGAGCGCTCGTCGCCTTCGAACAGCGGGGTCAGCGGGGCGGTGTCGTTCTGGCCGGCGACGACGACGAGATCCGCGCGCTTGCCGACCTCGAGCGAGCCGATGGTCTTCTCCCACCCGAGGATCTCGGCGCCCGCGGTCGTTGCCAGCCGGATGAGCTGCTCGTCACTGAAGACGTTTTCATTGTTCTGGCTGTACACGCGGGCGACCTTGAGCTCCCCGAACAGGCTCTTGCTGCCGCTCGTCGACCAGTCGGACCCGAGCCCGATCTTGAACGGCTGCGCGGCCGTGCCCGCGGCGAGCGCGGCCGCGACGTTCGCCGTCTGCCCGTAGAGCAGCAGGTTGCTCAACGGCGACCACACCATCGACGCGCCGTGAGACGCCATAACCGCGAAGTCGGCGGGCGCCAGCGCGACGCAGTGGATGCCGGCGAGCGACGGCGCGATCGCCCACTGGTTGCCCGGAAGCGAGAGCGCCTCGAAGTGCTGGTGGGCGGCCGTGTCGGTGCCCTCGCTCAGATGCAGCAGGAAGCACGTCTTCTTCTCGATCTCGGTGAGGAACGCCTGCGGATCCTTCGCGTCGACATCGGCGATGCGGCTGCCGGCCTCGGGCAGCGCCTTGTCGCCCGTCTCCTCGACGTTGCGGACGATTCCCCGGTAGTAGCGCCGGACGCCCGGTGCGCTGAACAGCGCGATGCCCTGGGTTGTGGTCACCCCGCCGACGAGCGCCTTGCACTCGACGTAGCGGACCAGCGCCGGAAGCAGGTCGGTCGCGTCGCCGATCGTCTTCATCGGCGCGGTGACGAGCTCGTGATAGGCCGGCGCGTTGCCCCATTGGTTGCGGTTGGTGTAGTGCTTGGGAACGTTCCACAGCGGCAGCGCGTTGTACGCGAGGTGGTTGTGGAGCTCGATCAGGCCCGGGAAGACGGTCCCGCCGGTCTCGAGCGGGGCGACGCCGCCAAAGCCGTCGGGCGTGGGGTCGCCGCGCTCGGTGATCGCGGCGATCGCGGCGTCCGCGATCCAGATCGCGCCGTCCATCACGATCGTCGACGTCGGGTCCATCGTCACGATCCGGCCGGCGAGCGCCCATTTGGGACTGCTGGCGGGGTCGATCGGGCCGGCCGCCGCGTTAGGCATATGCCTACCGTACACCGCGGGGCGATTCGGAGGTAAGCTTCTCGCGGGCGAGCCCGGGGCGCACCGGCCCGCACAACGGTGGTCGCGATGACGCACGAATATGACCCAGGCCCCGCCGGCGAGCCTTATGCCTCGCTGGTCGGCGCGTACCCCGGCGCGGATGTGTACCCGCCGGCGGCGTTCCGCGTCGAGTGGGGTCCGATCTTCCACCGCGGACGGCTCGACGGCACCGCCCGGCTGCTGGTGATCGGACAGGACCCCGCCCAGTCCGAAGCGGTCGTCCGCCGGATTCTCGTCGGCGAGGCCGGGCATCGCACCCAGGGCCTGATGGCGAAGCTGGGCTTCACGCGCAGCTATCTGCTCATCAACACGTTCCTCTACTCGGTCTACGGCCAGACCGGCGGCGAGCAGCACAAAGACGATCCCGGGATCGTCGACTACCGCAACAGCTGGCTGCGGAGCATCTTCGGCGGCAACATGATCGAGGCCGTGGTGGCACTCGGGTCGCTGGCCGACGACGCCTGGCAGAGGTGGAAGCAGACGCCGGTGGGACAGACCTACTCACCCGCGTACGCGCACGTGACCCACCCCACCGAGCCCGAGAGCAGCTCGGGCGGCGACCCGGCGAAGCTCAAGGCGGCGATCGCGGCGATGCTCGCCAACTGGAACCAGGCGCTGACCGCGCTCCATCCGCTGATCGCCCATCCGGACACGCCCGGCCCGCTCGTTCCCTACGGCGACTCGTTCGCGCCCGGCGACCGGATCGAGATCCCCGAGTTCGACGCGCCGGCGGGGATCCCGGAGTGGATGCGCTCGCCGGCCGCGTGGGCGCAGCGCGCCGGCAACACAGCGGCCGAGAAGCGCGCGAATATCACGATCACGATTCCCGCCGGCGTGATCTGAGGGGGAGGGGCCGCTGGCGCGGCATCCAGCCGGACGACTCGTGGCCGGCCCGGTCGTGGCGAGGCCGGATGCCGAGCGGGCCGAGCCACGAGGCCGTGCAACCCCGTCCGGACGGGGCACAAGGCCCCATGGACGCCGCGAAGCGGCCCCATTTAGGCTACGCCACCAGTCACCAGAGAGGAGAGACCGTGGCAACTGTCGAGACCGTGCGAGGCCCGGTGGAGCTGGACGACCTCGGCCGGACGCTCATGCACGAGCACGTGTTCATCATGCAGCCCGAGGCGCTGCAGAACTGGGGCCACGCCTACGGTCCGCGCTACTGGGACGAGCGGGAGCGCATCGTCGACGCGGTCGAGAAGCTCACGCGCGTGCGCGAGGCGGGGATCAGCACGATCGTCGATCCGACCGCTCCAGGGCTCGGCCGGTACATCCCGCGGATTCGCGAGGTGGCGGAGGCGGCTGACGTCAACATCATCGTCGCGAGCGGCGTGTACGCGTTCCTCGAGCTGCCGAACTTCCTCGCCTACCGGAGCCTCGATGCGATCGCGGAGCTGTTCGTCCGCGAGATCCGCGAGGGGATCGACGACACCGGCGTGAAGGCGGCGTTCCTGAAGTGCGCGGTCGAGCGGCACGGGCTGGTCGGTGACATCCCCCGGATCATCGAGGCGATCGCGATCGCCGCCACCGAGACCGGCGCGCCGGTGATGGTCCACACGAACGCCGAGCAGCGGACGGGGCTGCTGGCGCTCGACGCGCTGACTCGCCACGGCGTCGACCCCGGGCAGATCGTGATCGCCCACGCCGGCGACAGCAACGACCTCGACTACCTGCGGACGATCGCGCATGCCGGCGCGTGGCTCGGGTGCGACAGGTTCGGCATCGATCACTTCAACCCGCTGGCCGACCGGATCCGAACGCTGGTCGCGCTGGTCGGCGAGGGCTATGCGGACCGCATCCACCTCTCCCACGACGCGGCCTCGTTTCTCGACTTCTTCGTCGGCAATCCGTACTTCGCCAACGAGAAGCCGGACTATCTGCTGATCTCGAACCAGGTCCTGCCGGCGCTGCTCGAGGCCGGCGTCACCCAGGACCAGATCGACCAGATGATGGTCGGAAACCCGGTGGCGTTCTTCGGGGGCTCAGGCTCGTGAGGGTGCAGCCCGCGAGCACGCTGGACCGATCACAGCTCCGGGAGCTGTTCAACGAGGGCTTCTCGGAATACCTCGTGCCCATGCAGCTCGACGAAGTCGCGTTTCGCGATCACCTGAACGGCAGCGACATCGATCTCGACTGCTCGCAGGTCGCGATCGAGGACCGGCCGGCGGCGCTGGCGCTGATCGCGCGGCGCGGCGCGGCGGGCTGGGTGGGGGGCATGGGGACGGCGCCCGCGTACCGCCGCCGCGGCCTCGGCGAGCGCGCGCTCGTGGCGGGGCTGGATGCCACGCGGGATCGGGGCTGCCGCGAGATGCGGCTCGAGGTGATCGAGGGAAACCGGGCGGCGGTCGCCCTGTACGAGAAGCTCGGGTTCGAGGTCGTCCGGGAGGTCGTCGTGTGGTCGCTGCCGGCGCCGGCGGTTGCCGGGACGGTTGACGGCAAGGGGTCGCGGCCGGTCGACCCGGAGCAAGCTCAGGCGTGGATTGGCGCCCATCGGGTGAGCCGCGAGCCCTGGCAGCGAGCCGACGAGAGCCTCGACCGGATGCGCGCGCGGGGCGCCCCGTTGCGCGGGCTGATGGTCGAGCGCGGCGGCGACGTCGTCGGCGCGGTCGTCTTCCGCGAGGATGCCGATACCGTCGTCACGCTCCAGGTCGCCGCGGTCGACGACGACGCCGCCGCGGACGCGCTGTTGGCGGCGGCTGGCGGACAGCGAGCGCTGCGGCTGTCGAACGCGCCGGTCGGCGAGGCGCCCGGGCGGGCGCTCGAGCGTCTGGGCGCGCGTCCGGTCGTTCGTCAGCACGAGATGCGGCTCGCGCTCTGAGTGAGATCAGTCGCCGGCGCGGTCGACCGGCAAGGGCGCGAAGCTCTGGCTCACCGGCATCAGTTCGATCACGTTGACGTTGACGTGCTCGGGTTGGGAGGTGACCCAGTCGACGGCCGCCGCGATGTCCTCGGGGCCGAGCGGCTCGGTGCCCGAGTACAGGCCGGCCGCCTTCTCGGTGTCGCCGGCGAACCGGACCTCGGAGAACTCGGTGCCGCCGATCAGGCCGGGCTCGATGCAGGTGACCCTGACGCCGGTGCCGTGCAGGTCGGCGCGCAGGCCGAGGCTGAACTGGTGCACGAACGACTTGGTCGCGCCGTACACGTTCCCGCCCGGGTACGGGTAGGTGCCCGCGATCGAGCCCATGTTGACGACGTGGCCGCGCCGGCGGGCCACCATCCCCGGCAGCACGGCGCGGGTCACGTACACGAGGCCCGTGCAGTTCGTCTCGATCATCCGCTCCCAGTTGTCGAGCACCGCCTCCTGCGCGGGTTCCAGGCCGAGCGCGAGGCCGGCGTTGTTGACGAGGACGTCGACCTCGGCGAACGCCGGCGGGAGCGACCGGACCGCCTGCTCGACCGCGTCGTCATCGCGGACGTCAAGCACGATCGGCAGGACCGAGGCCTCGCCGAACTTGACCACGAGCGCATCCAGGCGGTCGCCCCGGCGGGCGGTCGCGACGACCTTGACGCCGGCCGCCGCGTAGCGACGGGCGATCGCCTCGCCGATACCCGAGCTTGCACCGGTGACGAATGCGACGTGCGGCTGCATGACCGGAGATCCTAGGATGCTCCACGATGCGATGTACGCGCACCGCGGCGGACGGATCGAGGCGACGTGGCCGGTCGCGGCCCGCGGGCAAGGTGCAGTAGCGGCGGTTAGCTGTCGAAGCCCAGGCCGAGGCGGTCGAGCGTCCTTAGCCAGATCCCGCGGCGGCCGTCGTTGCGGTCGGCGGCGGCGAGCCGGTTGCGGGTCAGCTGGATCACGCCGGTGCGAAGCGGTTCGGGCGGGAACGGCAGCGGGCGCCGGCGCACGATCGTGAGCGCGCTCGCTTCGCTCGCGCGCCCGTCGAGCAGGTCGAGCCCGATCCGGCCGCCGAACCGGCTCGCGCCGACGCCGAGGCCCGTGTAGCCGAGCGCGTACGCGACGCGGCCGCCGAGCGCGGTGCCGAAGAACACCGAGAACCGGCTGCAGGTGTCGATCGCGCCACCCCAGCGATGGCTGAAGCGCAGGCCCTCGAGCTGCGGGAACGTCGTGAAGAAGTGCTGCGAGAGCTTGGCGAAGGTCGGCTCGTGGTCGTCAAGCTGCGGGCCGACCGGCCCGCCGTAGCGGTAGACCGCGTCGTAGCCGCCCCACAGGATCCGCCCGTCGGCCGTCGGCCGGTAGTAGTGGAACTGGTTGCCGAGGTCGCTGACCCCCTGCCGGGTTGTCCATCCGATCGCGGAGCGCATGCGCTCGTCCAGCGGCTCGGTCACGAGCACGTAGTCGTAGACCGGCGCGATGTAGCGGCCGATCGCGCGCACGAGCGGCGGGTAGGCGCTCGTCGCGAGCAGGACTCGGCGGGCGTTGACGACCCCGCCATCGGTGGTGACCGATACGGCGGCCGCCGTCTTGCCGAGGTCGCGGACCGGGCTGTACTCGTGGATCCGGACGCGGGCACGGGCCGCGGCCGCCCGCAGGCCGTCGGCGAGCTTGCCCGGGTGGACGAGCGCGGAACCGGTCTTGGTCCACAAGCCGCCGAGGTACATCGGCGAGTTCACCTCGGCCCGGACCCGCTCGCCGTCGAGCAGTTCGGCGTCGTGGCCGAAGCTCCGCACGAGCTCGGCCTCCTCCTGCAGGGCGGCGAGCTCGCGCGGCTCGAGCGCAACGATCACGTCGCCGGCGGCCTCGAACTCGGCGTCCACCCCGAGCGCTTCCAGGTCCGCGGCCAGGGCGTCGAAGTTCTCGAGGCCCATCCGCTCGAGTTGCTCGACCTCATCTGGAAAGCGCGACAGACCGTTGCCGATCCCGTGCGTCAGCGATGACTGGAGGAAGCCGCCGTTCCGCCCGCTGGCGCCGGCGCCGCAGCGGGTCGCCTCGAGCAGGACCACGTCGCGCTCCGGATCGAGCGCCTTCGCGTACAGCGCCGCCCACAGTCCGGTGTACCCGCCGCCGACGATGCACAGATCAGCCTCGAGCACGCCGTCGAGCGGCGCGTGCGGGTCGCGCGCCGGCAGCGTGTCGATCCAGAACGACCTGTTTATCGCGTCCGCGTATGCGGACGTCTGCTGCGCGGTCGGGGGAGTCCGAGGCCACGGCGAGGGCAAGCCGCGATCCTAGAGCGTTACGGGTGGCGATTCAGGCCGCGGAGGATCGCGTCGGCGTCACGGTGCGGAGCACGAACCGCGATCCCGACGAGGTCGAGCCCGTCGGTGGCGACCGCGCGGACCGCGGCGCGGTTGTCCTCGTCGTTGCCGGTGCTGAACATCTCGTTTGTGTATATGGCGATCGGCACGCCGCGGCGCTCGGCGCGCTCGCGCACGGTCCGGAGCTTGGTGGCGCCCGCTTCGAGGACCAGCACGGGCTGGATCAGCAGCGGCAGGTAGCGGCGGCCGTCGGCGTCGAGGTAGTCCTGACCGATCACCGCGGCGCCAGCCTGTGCGGTGACGCCGCTGATCACGAACGCGGTGACGTTCAGCCGCTGCCAGGTCGCGAGGTCGTCGCGGACCACGACCGCGATCTTCGTGTCGAACTGGCCGACGCCCATCGGGACATGATCGCCGCCGGGTGCGCGCGGTGTCTTGAACGTTGTTGCGCTCTGCTTGTTCCCCGGTCAGGGGCCGACTGCGCGGGCGTAGCGGCCAGGGCTCACGCCGACCGCGCGCTTGAACACGCGCGTGAGGTGCGGCTGATCAGCGAAGCCGCACTCGACCGCGACCGCGGCCGGCGGCATCCCCGCGGCCAGCAGCCTGCGGGCATGGTCGACCCGCAGGTTGCTCTGGAACGCGTGCGGGGTGACGCCGTTCTGCTCGCCGAACCGCCGGACGAGCTCGAACCGGCTGAGCCCGGCCTCGGCGGAGAGCTCGGCCAACGTGACCCGCTGGTCCCAGCGCTCGCGCAGGTGATGCCGAGCCCGGCGGACCGCCGCGTGCTCGGCCCGGTCGCGTCCGCGCGCCGGCGGTCCCGGCCGCAGGTGTGGACGAAGTGCGGCGACGGCAGCGAGCACCGCCTCGTCGATCGCGAGATCGCCGGGCGGCTCGGCGGCGAGCGCTGTGTGGGCCCGTTCGAGGGCGCGGCGCAGCGCGCGGTCGCGGAACACGACCCAGCGAGCGGCGCGCGGGCCGGCACCGTCGCGCCCGGCCCAGTCGTGGAGCAGCCTCGGCTCGATGTACAGGACCTTGTATGCCCACCCCTCCGGGACCGCCGCCATCCCGGTGTGGACGGCCTCGGGCTCGAGTACGAACAGCTCGCCCTCGCCCGCGCGCTGATGGGTGGCATCGAGCTCGAACCGGGCCGCGCCGCGCTCGACGACCGCCACCGTCCACGTCGGGTGCGAGTGGGGCCGGTAGGCGTGGCGGCACGAACCGGGCGTGGAGCGCCTCGATGCCGTCTATCCCTTGCGGGTGGAAGTAGGTGGAGTACTCAGACGCCGTCAGGCGAAGGTTAGGCCGCCGGCGTGCTCGCCGAGCTCAAGCACGAGAAGGTGTACGACTGACCATCACTGCCGCTGAGAGAAACAGCTCGGATTCGGCAGGATCGCGCTCTGGAAGGCGCCGATAGACGTCGGGGTTACGGAGCCCCACTGGGCATCCCTGCCGAACGATTGCCCGGTGCGACCGGCATTCCCGAACTGCCAGGTGCAGCCGAGCTCGCGATCGCGCGCGAGCGTCCAGTAGGGATAGAAGTTGCCCGGTCCGGGTGGCGGCATCACGCACCCGTCGCCGCTCGTCACGTCGCAGCCCTCCTCGGTGGCCGACAGGTCGGTCACGAACTGGATCTTCGGATACGGCATGCCCCTGCCCGTCGTCGGCTGAGCCTGAGCGATCGCTCCCGGGAACCTGCTCGGATAGGCCGATGTCGGCCAGTCGGCCCAATACGAGGTGCCGTCGTAGTCGAGGTCCCCGATCGCGTCGAAGAAGACGTCGCACCCGGTCACGAGGTTGGGTGGCGTCGTTCCCCCATGGGTATCTCCGAACGGGTAGCACGGACTGTCGTCGGGCTCGAGGTCCGGATCCTCCGTCTGCGGTTTCATACGGGCCGACGCAGTTGGTCCAGTACGTGTCGCCTGTGGAGGTGTTTGGCCCAGTGAGACTCGTGCACGGCTCGAAGTGGCCGATCTCGAACTCGCTGTTGATGTTGTACGCCCCGAATCCCCAGGGGATGATGTTGTTGGCAGCCGCGCTCGAGTACTCGGGCTGGAAGTTGAACGGCGTGCCCGGACAGGTGGGGTCGGTCGGACTGGTGTTCATGAAGCCGTTCGCGGCCGACGCGATCATGAATCCCGATGTTCGGCTGGTCACGTCGTCCTCGGTCACCTCCAGCGCGCGACCACCCCCTTTCAGCTTGGCATCGAAGATGTGGATGACGATCGTGTCTCCTGGCCTCATCAGCAGCGTGTCGCCGTTCGGCGTAAACGTCGCCAGATCCGACTCCTGAGGGCTCGGCGGCCCGGTGGGAACGCCGTTGTGCTGGATGAAGGCGAAGTTGACCGGCTCCTCGCAGTTGCCGTTGCACGTTGAGAGATCGGCGTTGCACTCGAGGCTGTCGATATTCAGAGCTGAGCACCAGTGCTTGTTGTCGCAGCTGATGTTGTCGGAGAACGGCGCGAAGCCGGGCGGGTAGAACTGGAGCTCCATGAACGCGTTGCCGCCTCCGGGGAAGGACGCCGTGGGCGCATTCGTGTCCGAGACCGGAGTGCAAGGGGTCAGCGGGCTCGAGTTCGGATCGCACAGGTCCATCGAGAACCACGGTGCGACGGATAGCTCGAAGAAGTGGGTGACGTCGCCACCCGGTTTCCTGACGGTCGGCAGCTGCGCGGGATCCTTGCCGAGCCTCTCGACGTAGGTGACGTCCGCGCCCGAACCGGGTGTGTTCGAGATGTACCGCACCGACGGCTCATCGTGGCCGATGTAGTGGCCGTGCTCGTAGAACCGCCCGTGCCACGTCCCGCGAGGGTCGGCACAAGCAGCGGTCGGATGGGCCGACGCCTGAATCGGGCTGAGGCCGTTGCAGTCGAGCTCCCCGACGGGATTTGGCGCCGCTGCGGCTTGCGCCACCGCGGGGAACGCTCCGATCACGAGAACCGCCAGTACCCATGCGTACGCCCTCGCACGACCCATGATTACTCCCCTCTCGTATGCCAGTCAGGCTGTTCCGGCCAGCCTCTCGGACCGGCGCGTCGCTGTCAACCCCTGAGAGGCGTCGCTATCCTCGGTCCGCGCCATGTCCATCAGCACTAATCAGCTCAAGAGCGGCAACCACGTCGAGGTCGACGGGACCGTCTACAAGGTGATCGAGTTCCAGCACGTCAATCCCGGCAAGGGCGCCGCGTTCGTCAGAACCAAGCTCCGCCGGGCCAGCGACGGCGCGGTGATCGACAAGACGTTCCGCGCCGGCGAGAAGCTGCGCTCGGTCCGCAGCGAGGCGCGCCGAATGCAGTTCCTGTACTCGGACGGCGAGGCCGCCCACTTCATGAACACCGAAACGTATGAGCAGATCGAGCTGCCGGAGGCCACGCTGAAGGACGCGCTCAAGTGGATCAAGGTCAACGACGAGGTCGAGATCCTGTTCATCGACGACGAGGCGAGCGACGTGCAGGTTCCGGGCTCGGTCGACCTCGAGGTGACCGAGACCGATCCGGGTCTGCGTGGCGACACCGCATCGGGGGGTGGCACCAAGCCGGCGACACTCGAGACCGGCGTTGTGGTGCAGGTGCCGCTGTTCATCTCGACCGGCGAGACGATCAGGGTCGATACGCGCGAGGGTAGGTACCTGTCGCGCGCATGACGTCCGAGGGCGTCGGACGCGTGACCTCGCAGGGCGGAGGGCCCGCGATGGAGATGGTCTACGGCAAGCACTCGGTCAGGGCCGTGTTCCTCAAACGGCCCGGGGATGTGAGGCGCGTGATCCTCGGCGGCAAGCCGGAGTACCACGCGGACACGATCGCGGCGGCGCGCCGGGTCGGCGTCGAGCCCGAGCTCGTGGCCTGGCCCGCGTTTCGCCGCGAGACCGGCCTAACCGACGACGACAAGCATCAGGGCGTGTGCGTATTCACGGTGCGGCGGCCGGTGTACGGCGAGCACGACCTCGATCGTCTCTCGGCCGGCCGCCTCGTGGTCGCGCTCGACCAGATCTCCGATCCGCAGAACCTCGGCGCCGTGCTGCGCGCCGCGGCCTTCTTCGGCGCCGACGCCGTACTGCTGCTCAAGAACCGGTCTGCCGAACTGACCCCGAAGGTGGCACGAATCGCGGTCGGGGGTGCCGAGTTCGTCGACGTGTTCCGGGTCACGAACCTGGCGCGAAGCCTCGACATCCTGCGCGACTACGGCTACTGGATATACGGGCTCGACGAGCGCGGCGAGCACACGCTCCGCGAGACCGAGTTCGACCGCCAGTCCGTGCTGGTCGTGGGCGCCGAGGGCCAGGGGCTCCGGCAGCGAACGCGCACGAAATGCGATGCGCTGGTGCGGATTCCGGGCGGGCGCGAGGGCGTCGAAAGCCTGAACGCCGCCATCGCGACCGCGATTGCGCTCGCGGAGATCGCGGGCACTAGTCGCTCGGCGGGCTCGGTTGCGTAGGGAGCGGGGCGTCGTTAGGCGGCGGGAGCGTGCTCCCGTCGCGGAGGATGATGTCGGGCACCGGCACGGGCTTGCCGGCCGGCCGAGGCGGAGTAGGACGCGGGGCGACCGGCGGGTCTGGCGCCGCGGGGATGTTGATGGCCGTGCCATAGGCCGGAGGCGCGGATGCCGAAGGACGCGTTGGATCGACGAGGTCGGCAAGGCCCGCGTCGTTGTCGAGCCGGGGCACGCCGAGCCCCGGCAGCCCCAGCAACTGCATCGCGGTCTTCGGAATGCTGACGTGACTGCACCAGCGGCTGTCGATGCCGGGCTTGACCTGGCCGCCGAACATCACCAACGGCACGCGCGGACCCAGCGCGAGCTGCACGTTGTCAGGTGTGTACTCGAGCACGGGGGTCTTCACGTGATCGTCGTAACCGCCCCAGTCGTCCCAGGTCAGCATGAACACCGTCTCCTCCCAGCCGCCGCCCTGAACGACCGCATCGACGGACTGCCAGATCACATCCATTCCCTCGGTGACGTTCGCCGGCGGGTGCTCGTCGTTAGGGCTGTTGTGCCACAGGAGCACGAGCGCCGGTAGCTGCCCGGCCTTGGCGTCCGTCAGGAACTGCGAGGATGCGACAACGTTCGGCGACCCCTTCAGCTGGGTGTAGAAGGCGACCGGGTAATCGTTCGAAGCGGCATAGGCGCGCCAGGACACGCCGTGGGCCTCGGCCAGACCCGGAAGCGACGGCATGTCCCACACCGGGGCCGGCGCGCTCTCGGACGGATTCTTGAGCGTGGGAGATTGTCCGCCGACGATCAGCAGGTGGTTCGGGGTCGAGTTCGTGCCGAACCCGGCGCAATGGTTCTCGAGGAATGCGCCTGTGACCGCCAGATATAGGTAATAGGGGAGCACCGCGGCCGTGTCGAATTGGACGTGCGCGCCGGTCGAGGCGCCCGTGAGCCATTCGAAGTAGGCCTTGCGGTCGTGAGGGTTGTCCTTGGCCGGGGGGTTCGCGGCGGTCGGCCAGTCGGTGGCCACGGCCGCCCCATAGGGCGCTAGACCCCTGAAGTAGTTGTCGGTCGTGTGGTTTTCCTGGACCATGATCACGACGCGCTGGACGGGAGCCATCTCAGGCACGACCCTACCGATCGGCGCGAGACTCGATGTTGCGGTCTGGTTGCGGTCGCTTCGCTCCGCCGGCGCATGCCCACGATCTGGGGCGCGGTCCCTTCGCTCCGCGGGCGCATGCCCACGATCTGGGGCGCCGAGCCCCGCCCGCGGGTGACATTTTTCGCCGCCCGCCCTTGAATTTATCCATTCGCTGAGTTACCCTGCGGATGCAGCAAGGAGACGAGCCTCATGTTCATGCCCATCGCGACATATTCATTCTCGGCCGAAGCGGATCGGACGTCGGCGCACGCGCCCGGCCTCGATGCCGTCACGCCGTTCATGAATGTCATCCTCGCGGAGAGGCTCGCGCGCTAGGTCTAGCGCGACATACCGAACCAATCGCGAGGGCGACCCAGAGGGTCGCCTTTTTTATTGCCCTCTCACGGTAGGTGACACCGGGAGTGGCACTCGACCCACACACGCGTGTGACACGCGTGT
Organism: uncultured Solirubrobacterales bacterium; assembly: GCA_963699325.1. Classification (GTDB taxonomy): domain Bacteria; phylum Actinomycetota; class Thermoleophilia; order Solirubrobacterales; family Solirubrobacteraceae; genus Palsa-465. Next base: position 94,217 of record CAVOTN010000003.1, read on the forward strand.
GACATAGCGCGCTGCCCGGAAACGGCAGTCCGCGTAAAGCAAACAACCAATCCCAAAGGAGAGCTCTAATGCGAGCTAACCCGCAGGCGGTCAGCGCACGCCTGCTCGCAGTCGTGCCCAGTCGGCGACTGTTCTCGTGGTCGGCGCCGGCCCGGAGCCCGCGCATCGCCCCCGAGTACAGGACGCACGTCAGCCCCATGGAGCGCATCTCGATGATCGAGCGGCGCGAGGCTGAGGAGCGGGCTGCCCGGCGATCCGGCCGATACGTCGCCGAGGCGACGTACCTCGGACGCCGGTGGTAGCAGTGTGGCTGTCGCCACCCCCGGGATCGCCCGGTCCCATCTTCGGGCTGGTGGGCCGAGTGATCGCCCCCGTGATTACAACCGTGCCACGAGCGCGAGCGTATTTGCGGGGGCGGTCACTGCCAGCCTGACATCCGCACGCACGCGCTAGCGTTCGTGGCGATGACGGGCGTCCAGATTCTGACCCCGACGCGCACGATCGGCGCTTCGCGGCCGGCCCCGATCGAGATCGGGATGGTGCGTCGGATCGCCGACGACGTGCGACGGGAGCGGCGGGTGCGCCGGCGGGCGAAGCTGCCGCCGGGCAGCACCGCCCCGAGCTGGTCGCACACACGCCGGATCATCTCCGACCCGCTCGGCCTGCTGCTCGAACACGAGCGCCGCTTCGGTCCCGTGTTCACCATCCGCCTGCTGCACGAGCCGATCGTCTGGGCCGTCGGCGCCGAGGTCAACCACCAGATCCTGGTCGGCGAGTTCGACGCGTTCTCGTGGCGCGACGGGCGTTTCGCCGATCTCTGGCCGCTGCTCGGCGACGGGATGCTGAACATCGACGGCCCGTACCACCGCGACTTCCGGATGCTGATGCTGCCCGCCTTCCATCGCGACTACGTCGCCAGCGTCGCGGAGACGATGATCGAGGAGGCCGTGGCCGCGGCCGAGTCGCTCGTCGAAGGAGAGGTGCTCGAGGTCTACCACTGGACTCGCGAGCTGGCTCTGCGGATCGCGCTGCGCGGCCTGCTCGGGCTCGACGCCGCCGGCGGGCGGGAGCAGGCGCTCGCGAAGGCGTTCGAGGATTCGCTCGCGATCCACGGCGAGCCGATCCTGCTCCAGCTGCTGCCGTCCGCGCCCGGGACGCCGCTGGCCCGCGCGATCGCCGCCCGCAAGAGGCTCGACGCGCTCGTGCGCGCGGAGATCGAGGAGCGCCGGCGCCGGGGCGATCCGGGGCGGGGCGTGCTCGGGCTGCTGCTGGCCGCCACCGACGACGCGGGGTCACCATTGCCCGCCGAGGTGGTCCGCGACCAGGCGGTGACGCTCCTGTTCGCCGGGCACGACACCACGACGACCACCTTCACGTTCCTGCTGCACGAGCTCGGCCGGACGGCGCCGGCGCGCCAGGCGCTCGAAGACGAGCTCGATCAGGTCCTGGCCGGCAGAGACCCGACGCCGTCCGAGCTCGACGGGCGGGCGCTCCCGGTGCTCGAGCGGACGTTGAAGGAGACGCTGCGGTGCTATCCGGCGGCGTGGGTGGGACCGCGGCGGGCGACGCGTGACGTCACGCTCGGCGGCGTGCCGATACCCGCGGAGATCGGCGTCCAGTACTCGTCCTGGGCAACGCACCACCTGCCGGCGCTGTATCCCGATCCGTTCCGGTTCGACCCAGATCGGTTCCTGCCCGAGCGCGAGGCTGCCCTGCCGCGCGGCGCCTACATCCCGTTCGGTGGCGGATCGCGCATGTGCCTCGGCAAGCGCTTCGGCGAGTACGAGTTGCGCGCGCTCGCCGCCGTGCTGCTGAGCCGGGTGAGGCTCGAGCCGCAGTCGGTCGCGGATCCTCAGATCGTTACCACGCCGACGCTCGGCCCCAAGGGGGGTCTGCGGTTCGTCGTGCGCGGCCGATGAGCGATCCGGTTCGGGACTGGGTAGTAGGTAGGCGATGAGCGACGACGAAGACCGGTTCACGGCGTGGACTGCGACGGAGGAACAGACCGAAGGCGCGCCCGCTCCGCCGGATTCATCCAGCTCGGGATTCGCGCCCAAGAAGGAGCGACGGTTCGCGGCGATCGTGTGCTGGCGGCGCCACCTGCTGTCGCTCACCGGCAGGCGGGGCGTGCTCGAGCTGAAGGGCGACTTGGAGAACACCGCGACGCTCACCAGCAACCGCGGCGAGGTCCTGTTCACGGCGCCGATCGGCGAGGTTCGCTGCCGGCGCAGCTGGCCCTACTGCTTCACGATCGAGTGCGACGGGAAGCGGTGGCGGATGTGGGGGATCGGAGTCAACAACCGCAAGCTGGCGCTCCGCCAGCTCGAGATCGCCAAGCGGGACAACGTGTTCACGCTCCTGCCGATGCCGCCGGGCATGAGCGAACAGCGATATCTCCAGATCATGAAGAACAAGATGGCCCAGCAGAAGCTGTGGCGCGAGCTCTGGCTGATCGCGCTGAAGACGTTCGGCGCCCAGCAGATCTAGGCTCAGCCCCCCGAGTCCGGGCCCCGGCCACGTTCTATCGTGAACGTGACGCTGTACCGCGAACGAATGGAGCAGGCATGAAAACGCGCAAGCTTGGATCGCTCGAGGTCTCGGCCCTCGGGCTTGGATGCATGGGGATGTCTGCCTTCTACGGCTCAGCCGACGAGGGCGAGGCGATCGCCACCATCCAGCGGGCGCTCGAGCTCGGGATCAACTTCCTCGACACCGCACAGCTGTACGGGCCGTTGACCAATGAGGAGCTCGTCGGACGCGCGATCAAGGGCCACCGCGACGAGTACGTGATCGCGACCAAGTTCGCCCGCAGGATGGACTCCGCCACCGCCGGCGACATGTCGACGGTGGGCAAGCTCGACGGTTCGGCCGAGCATGTGCGCAGCTCGATCGACGGCTCGCTCGAGCGCCTCGGGACCGATCACGTCGACCTCTTCTACCAGCACCGGGTCGACCCCAACGTCGAGATCGAGGAGACGGTCGGGGCGATGGCCGAGCTCGTCAAGGCGGGCAAGGTGCGCCACATCGGCCTCAGCGAGGCGGCGCCCGACACGATCCGGCGCGCCCACGCCGTCCACCCGATCACGGCTGTCCAGACCGAGTACTCGCTGTGGTCGCGCGACCCCGAGAACGGGGTGCTGCCGACCTGCCGCGAGCTCGGGATCGGCTTCGTGCCGTACTCGCCGCTCGGGCGGGGCTTCCTGTCCGGACGCTTCAAGTCGCCCGAGGATCTCGACGCAGGGCGATTTCCGCCGGCAAGGTCCGCGTTTCACCGGCGAGAACCTCGACGCGAACCTGGAGCTCGCGGCCAAGGTCGCCGAGATCGCCGCTGAGAAGGAGATCACCCCTGCCCAGCTGGCACTCGCCTGGGTGCTGGCCCAGGGTGAGGATCTGGTGCCGATCCCCGGTACCAAGCGGCGCGAATACCTCGAGCAGAACGCCGGCGCGGTCGACGTGTCGCTCACCGACGAGGATCTGGCCCGGATCGACGCGGAGCTGCCGACGGTCGCCGGTGACCGCTACGACGAAGCCGGCATGTCGGGGGTCAACCTGTAGCACGGACGCATGGCGACGGGTCTCACCGACGCCGTGCGCGACCGGGTACGCGCGGCCGCCGAGCAGCACATCGGTGACACGCGCACACCCGGTCTCGTCGCGCTCGTGGCCGGGGGCGATGACGTGCACGTCGAGGCACTCGGCACGCTTGCCGTCGGCGGCGCCCCGGTGCGCCGCGACTCGCTGTTCCGGATCGCCTCGACGACCAAGCCGATCACCGCGGCGGCGACGCTCGCGGTGATCGAGGAGGGGCTGGTCGGGCTCGACGAGCCCGTCGACCGGCTGCTCCCGGAGCTGGCCGACCGGCGTGTCCTGAAGCGGGTGGATGGACCACTCGACGAGAGCGTCCCCGCGGAGCGGGCGATCACGACCCGCGATCTGCTGACGTTCACGTTCGGCTTCGGCATGCTCACCGAGATGTTCATGGCCGGGCCCCCGTGGCCGGTAGTGGAGGCCTCACGCGAGCGGCGGCTGGGGACGATCGGTCCGCCCCAGCCCGATCATCAACCCGACCCGGACACCTGGATCGCAGGCCTCGGCGCGCTGCCGCTGCTGGCCCAGCCGGGAGAGCGCTGGATGTACAACACGGGCGCTTCGGTGCTAGGAGTGCTGCTCGCCCGCGCCACCGGGGAGGCGTTCGCCGACGTCCTGCGGACCCGGCTGTTCGAGCCGCTCGGGATGCGCGACACCGCGTTCTGGACCTCCGACACCGATCGGCTCGCGACCGCCTACGCCGCGAAGCGGGAGGGGCTCGTCGTCTGGGACGAACCGGGGGGCCAGTGGAGTCGGCCGCCGGCGTTCGGTGACGGGGCCGCCGGCCTCGTCTCGACTGCCGACGACCTGCTGGCGTTCTCGCGGATGCTGCTCGCCGGCGGCGCGCCGGTGCTGCCGGCCGGCGCCGTGCGGGCGATGACGACCGACCAGCTCACCGACGCCCAGAAGGCGCACGGGGGCTTGGGACCGGGGTTCTTCGCGCACAAGTCCTGGGGCTACTGCCAGGCCGTCTACGACGGTGGCGCGTTCGGGTGGAACGGCGGCCTCGGGACCTCGTGGGTGGCGGATCCGGGGCGCGACATGACGATCGTGCGTGATGACGCAGCGGCTGTTCGAGAGCGCGGAGCTGCCGCAGGCGCACCGCGACATCCAGGCGGCCGCACTGACCGAGTAAGTCCTCGCTCGACGGCCCGTCCAACTCGAGCGTGGTGAAAGTCGGGCTATGACCGAGTGAATCTGAATTCACCGGCGGCGGGGTGGCGAGTGCGGAGTTAGTCGGGGTGGATCGGGCGTGGACCCAGATGGCGGGGTGCCGGCGGACCCGGGGAAGGCCGCGCCGGCCGGTACCGTCCTCGCGAATGTCGATCCGCACCGACCTGAGCCTGCGCGACGTCGCCGCGATCCGCTACGTCACCCCGTTGCGTGAGGGCGGCTCGCTGCCCGGTCTGGTCGAGGCCGACGATGACGGCCTGTACGTGGTCAAGTTCCGGGGCGCCGGCCAGGGCCCGCGGGCGCTCGTCGCCGAGGTGATCGTCGGCGAGCTGGCGCGCCGGCTCGGGCTGCTCGTGCCCGACCTGGTCACGGTCGAGATCGATCCGGTGCTCGGCGCGGCCGAGCCGGACCCCGAGATCCAGCAGCTGATCACCGACAGCGCCGGCGCGAACCTCGGCGTCGACTTCCTTCCGGGCGCGCTTCCGTACACGCCGGCGGGGCCGTGGGTCCCCGACGCGCGGCTCGCCGGCGACGTCGTGTGGCTCGACGCGCTGACGACGAACGTCGACCGGACCCCGCGCAACCCCAACCTGCTGCTGTGGCACGATCGGCTGTGGCTGATCGACCACGGCGCCGCCCTGTACCTCCAGCACGGCGGGCTCGACCCGGTGGCGCACGCGGATCGCCCGTTTCCGCTGATCGCCGAGCACGTGCTGCTCCCGCACGCCGGCTCGATCCTCGAGGCGCACGAGCGGTTGGCGCCGACCGTCGCCGGGGCGCTCGCCGAGGCGGTCGCGCTCGTCCCGGGCGATTGGCTCGCGAGCGGCGGCGACGACCCCGAGACCTACGTCGACTACCTGAGCCGGCGGCTCCGCAGCGGCGCGTTCGCGGCAGAGGCGGAGGCGGAGCGTGTCCGCGCCGGCGCGTAGCCCGTTCGCGTACGCGATCCTGCGCGTGGTGCCGCGGGTCGAGCGCGGCGAGCGGTTCAACGCCGGCGTGGTTGTCTTCTGCCGGCAGCGCGACTTCCTCCGCGCACGGGTGGCGCTCGACGAGCGCCGGCTCGCGGCGCTCGCGCCCGACGCGTCCGCCGGAGACGTCCGCGCACACCTCGACGCGCTCGTGCGGGTCGCGGCCGGCGACCCGGACGGAGGGGCGATCGGGGCGCTGCCGCCATCCGAGCGGTTCGGCTGGCTGGTCGCCCCGTCGAGCACGATCATCCAGCCCTCCGAGGTCCACACCGGGTTGACCGATGACCCGCAGGCGACGCTCGACTCCCTGTTTGCGGAGCTGGTCGGATGACCTCGCCGGTCATCGTCGTTCACGGTGGCGCCGGCGACCACACCGACGAGCTCCGCGAGCACGAGGCGGATTGCCACGCGGCGCTCGCGGAGGCGCTGAACGCGGGGGCAGACGCGCTCGGTGGCGGTGGTGGCGCGGTCGAGGCGGTGCGGGCCGCGGTGATCGTGATGGAGTCGTTCCCGCTGTTCAACGCCGGCCACGGCTCGGCGCTCTGCTCCGACGGGTCGGTCGAGCTGAGCGCGGCCGTCATGCGCGGGAGCGACCGGGCCGCCGGCGGCGTGGCGATGATCACGCGGACGCGCCACCCGGTGGCGGCCGCGGTGGCGCTGCTCGACGAGCCCGAGGTGCTGGTTGCCGGCGCGAGTGCGGACGCCCAGGCGGCGGCGCGCGGCCTCGAGCAGTGCGACCCCGCGGAGTTCGTCGACCGACCGCCAGCGCCGGCGGCTGGCGAAGAAACAATCCGGCGGCGGGGAGACCGTCGGCGCGGTCTGCCTCGACGCCACCGGGCTGCTCGCCGCCGCCACCTCGACCGGCGGCCTTCAGGGCCAGCGCCCGGGCCGCGTGGGCGACTCACCGCTGATCGGCGCCGGCACCTGGGCCGATCGCCACGTCGCCGTGTCGTGCACCGGACAGGGCGAGACGTTCATCCGCGCCGGCGCGGCCCGGCTGGTGGCGGCGCTCGTCGAGCACGGCGCGACGCTCGATCAGGCGGCGCAGGCGGCGATGGCGGCCGTCGCGGAGTGCGGCGGCAACGGGGGCCTGATCGCAGTCGACGCCCGGGGAAACGTCGCCACTCCGATGTCGGCCGCCGCGATGCCTCGCGGGGTATGGCGACCCCGAGAGGGGCCGACGACGACCGTACCCTGACATACGCCGCGGCCGGCGAATAACCGGCGAGCACGGTCCCCTAATACCATTGACGCCTTGACGGAGGGCTCTGTGATCTCGGCGGGCAAGCGGCTGCGTGCGAAATTCGAGTCCGGCGAGCCCGTGTTCGGGCTGTGGGCCGGGATTCCGAGCTCGTACACGGCGGAGCTCGCGGCGCTCGCCGGCTACGACTACGTGTGCGTCGATCTTCAGCACGGACTCAGCACCGAGGCCACTCTGGTGTCGATGTTCCACGGGGCCCAGGCCGGCGGCTCGGTGCCGATGGCCCGGCTGGCGTGGAACGAGCCGTGGCTGATCATGCGCGCGCTCGACCTCGGCGCCGCCGGCGTGATCCTTCCCCTGATCGACAATGCCGCGCAAGCCGCCCGCGGAGTCGAGTCGTGTCGGTATCCGCCCCACGGCCGGCGATCATTCGGGCCGATCCGCGCCGAGATCACGATGGGTTCGGCCGACCCCGAGGACCTCGGGGGCGACGCGCTGTGCTTCGCGATGATCGAGACGCGCGAGGGGCTCGACAACCTCGACGAGATCGCGGCCACGCCCGGCCTCGACGGGCTCTACATCGGCCCGTCGGATATGTCGCTCGCGCTCGGGCTCAAGCCCCGGGGAATCGTCGACGAGGTCGGCGAGGACCGCCGCGCGCTGTCGGATGAAATGGAGCGCATCCGCGAGTCCTGCGTGGCGCACGGAATCATCCCAGGGCTTCACTGCTCCGGCGCTCGCGCCGCCCAGCTGTACGCTGAGGCGGGGTTCAAGATGATCACCGTCGGGGTGGACTCGAGCATGCTCAAGGCGGCCCTGAGCCGCGAGCTCGCCACCGCGCGAGGGGCCTGAACCGATGCCGTACGCACCCGATCTGGCCGGCTGCGCGCTCGACGGGCGTTACGAGCTCCACGAGCTGATCGGCGAGGGCACGTTCGGCCGCGTTTATCGCGGGTACGACCGGCGGCTGGCGCGCACGGTCGCGATCAAGGTGATCAAGCCGTGGTGGGCCGAGGATCCCGACGGCGCGGAGAGCTTCGAGCGCGAAGCCCAGTTGCTCGCTCGCGTGAGCGATCCAGGCATCGTGCAGATCTTCGACGTCGGTCATGCCGACGAGGGCCTGTATTTCGTGACCGAGCTCGTCGACGGCGAGAGCCTCGCGGCTCGCCTGAAGCGCGCCGGCCCGATCGCCGCACCGGATGCGTGCGTGATCGCCGAGCAGCTGTGCCGCGCGCTCGAGCACGCGCACGCCGAGCGGATCGTGCACCGCGACATCAAGCCCGCCAACGTTCTGATCTCCGGTCGCGGCCAGGTCAAGGTCGGCGATCTCGGGATCGCCCGCCTTGCCGAGGGGAGCACCGACGGCGGCACGGCGACGATCGTCGGCACCCCCCGGTACATGGCGCCAGAGCAGGCCAGCGGACTGCCGGTGACCCCGGCCACCGATGTGTACAGCGCCGGCGTCGTCCTCTACGAGATGCTCGCCGGGCACACCCCGTTCGCCGGCGAGTCCGCGGTCGAGATCGCGCTCCAGCACGTCCAGATGGAGCCGCCGCCGCTGCCGCCGGGCACACCGCGCTCGCTCGAGCGCGTCGTCCGGCGCGCGCTGGCCAAGGACCCGGCGGACCGGTATCAGAGCGCGACGGCGATGGCCGGCGCGCTCACCCGCGCACAGGCTGGCATCGGCGCAGGCGACACTGACGCACCCGCGCCGAGCGCGGACTGGTTCCAGACTCCGACCGAGACCGGCGACGCCACGACCGCGATTTTCGCCAGCGACACGCGAACGCTGCGGCGGGACGGGATCGATCCGACTCGCCCCGCGCCGAGGATGACTCCGCGCCGGACGGTGAACCCGGCCGCGCGCCGGCGCAGCGTCGCCGTGTTCGTGTTCGCCCTGCTCGTGCTCGGGTCGATGCTGGTGGCGGCCCGGGCGCTGACCGCGCCCGCGACCGTGGCGCTCCCGTCGCTCCACGGGCTGACCGCGAGACAGGTGACCGCGAAGCTGAACCGCCTCCATCTGCACGTGACGTTCGCGCATCGATATAACCGGGCCCGACCAGGGACGGCGTTCGCGCAGAGCCCTTCGGCCGGCGCGCGGGTGAAGACGACCGCCACGGTCAGCGTCACGATCAGCAAGGGGCCGGCGCCTATCAAGGTGCCGCAGCTCTCGGGGCAGAGCGCGTCAAGCGCCAGCTCGACGCTGCACCATCTCGGCCTGAACGCCGGCGTCACGAACGTGCCTGGGAACGGGGCCGCTCCCGGCACGGTCACTCGCCAGTCGCCCGCGGCCGGGCGTCAACTCAAGGCCAGGGACACGGTCGAGCTGTTCGTCGCCGAGGCGCCGACGTGGCGGACCGTCACGTCGTTCAGCGCCGACGGAGGCGGCCACTCGGTCCCGTTCCAGATCAAGGGAGCACAGTGGCGGATCGTCTACAGCATGTCCTACGACGGGACGTGCGATTTCGTGTTCTTCTGCGAGGGACCGAGCGCGCAGGTGCTCGGTCTCGGATCCGACACGACCGACCAATCGTTCGGTCTGCACGGCGGCAGCAGCGAGACCCGCGTGTTCAAGACCGGACCCGGCGAGTACCAGATCAACATCAGCTCCGGGCTGGACAGCGCCCGCTGGTCGATCGCGGTCGAGGACTGGTTCTGAGCGGATGCGCATGAGTCCCGGTCCCGGTGCGGAGGTAATCAGCATCGTCGATGCCGACCCGGATCTGGGGGAGCTGCTCGACCCCGCCGAGCGGGTACGGGCGCGTCGTGAAGCGGTGACGCGAGTCCGCCGCCTGCCGACGGGCGAGTGGAAGGCGGCCGAGGCCCTCGAGCGCGACGTCCACCATCGCGGATTCCTGGTGATCGACGGGTTGCTGAGCCGTGAGGTAGAGGTGCTCGGCCGCCGCTGTGTCGAGCTGATCGGAGACGCCGACGTGCTGCGCCCGTGGGGCTGGGACCCCACGGGAACGCATGTGAACGCCGAGGTCGGATGGGTCGTGCTCGAGCCGACGCGCATGGCCGTCCTCGACCACGACCTGGTGTCCCGGATGAACCCCTGGCCGCAGTTGGGGCTCGAGCTGTTCAGCCGCGGCACGCGGCGAGCCCACGCGCTGGCAGTCGCGCTCGCGATCTCCCATCACCCGCGGGTCGACGATCGGCTGCTGCTGACGCTGTGGCAGATCGCCGAGCGGTGGGGCAGGGTCCGGCCCGATGGCATCGCGATCCCGCTGTCGCTCTCGCACGAGCGGCTGGCGAGCCTCGTCGGAGCGCACCGGCCGGCGGTCACGACCGCGATGGGCGAGCTGGCCCGGGCCGGAGCGGTGAGCCGCGGTGAGGATCGGCTGTGGGTGCTGCACGGCGACCCGCCCACGGAGATCGGCAGCCACCGTTTCGCCGCCGCGCAGGTCGCCGGGCTCGACGCCGACGGGCCCACCGGCTCGGGCAGTCTCACCGCGCCGGCAGGCTGACGCGCGGGCGCCGGCGCCGCACGTGCCGGCGCGGCAAACGGCCGTACGTACGGGTCGCGTACCCACGAACGCGGACGGCCGGAACTCTGGGTCAAAGGACGCATTCGGTGCGGGTCAACCGACGTGGGCGGCGCTGACGCCCGGTGGGAGATTGCTCATTGCAAGTCGGGCCGCGAAATCCACACCAACAGACCCGCAGGAGGAGACCCCCATGTTCACCACGCAGCTCATCTCTTATCCCGAGTCCATCGTCCCGGCGTCGCGCCGTTCGGGGATGGCCGAACTCGTCGCGATGGTCGCCGCCGGACTCTTGGCCGTGATCGTCGCCCTCGCGCTCGCCGGCAGCGCCGGTCACTCGACGAACACGGTGCCCCAGGTACGCGACATGGCGCCGGCGTGGAACCAGAGCCATGTGGTGCCGGCGTGGGCGAAGGCCGCTCCGACCGGGCGGGTCTCGATCGCGCTGGCGCCCTCGACGCACAGCAGCACCCCCGCCGTCCACGCCCGCCCGTGAGGACGTAGCCGCGAGCCTCGAACGGTCATCATGATGGGCGGGGCCCGATGCTCGGGCCCCGCCCTCATTCCATGACGACTCCGATCCGCACCGTAATCCTCGCTCTCGCCGCCGCCGAGCGCGCACGCATCGAGCTCGAGCAGATCCCCGAGATCACGGTGGTCGAGCGCTACGAGGTGTCCTCGGCCCACGATGACGAGGCGCTCCTCAGCGGCCTCGATGGTGCGTGGGCGGTGATCGCGGGCGGCGAGGCGTACACCCGCGGCGTCCTCGAGGCGGCCGCGCCCGAGCTGAAGGCGATTCTCCGCTGGGGCACGGGATCCGACGCGATCGACATCCCGGCGGCGACCGACGCCGGAGTCGCGGTCGTCACCACCCCCGGCGTCAACGCAGAGGCGGTCGCCGACATGGCGCTGGCGCTGATGCTCGCGTGCCTGCGCGGGCTGCCGGCGCTCGATGCGGCCGTCAGGTCCGGCGAGTGGCGCGCCACCGGCCCCGCGCGCGACCTGGCCGGAGCCACGGTCGGGATCGTCGGGCTCGGCGCGATCGGACGAGCGGTCACCCGTCGCGTTCGGGCGTTCGGCTGTCGCGTGCTCGCGGTCGAGCCGAACCCGGACCTCGAATTCGTCAACGAGAGCGAGGTCGAGCTCACGGACCTCGACGCGATGCTCCCCCAGGTAGACGTGCTCACGCTGCACGCCCCGCTCGGCGACAGGAGCCGCCGGCTGCTCGGGGCGCGCGAGCTCGCGCTCCTCCCCCGCCACGCAGTGCTCGTGAACACCGCGCGCGGCGAGCTCATCGATCAGGCCGCGCTCGCCGCCGCGCTGTCAGGCGACCAGATCGCCGCCGCGGGCCTCGACGTGCTCGAGCGCGAGCCCCCGGCCAGCGACGACCCGATCCTGTCGGCGCCGAACACGATCTTGTCCGGGCACCTGTCCTCGTACACCGAGCTCGGCCTCGACCGCACAGGCGAGGCCGTGATCGCCAACCTGCGCGAGCTGCTCGCCGGGCGGCTGCCGGCGAGCTGCCTCAATCCGGAGGCGTGGAGTTAGTCTGTGCGGCCCGGATGTGGGTTGGTCTGGGCGGCCCGGAGTGGGTCAGTCTGGGCGGTCCGGAGTGGGTTGGTCCGGGCGGCCCCGGACGTGGGTCACAACGCCACACTCGACGTGCGCCGGCCGCCCAGCGTGGCGTTGTGACCCGCATGCGTGCTGGAATCCTCATTCGCCGCGGGGGGAGTGCCGAGTGAGCACTTGTGACCCAAGCGTCGGCGCGAGCGCCCCGCTCACGCAGGCCGACTAGTTAGACACGTCGCCCGCGACCACGCCGCCCGGCGGCGGGCCGGACGTCCGGCGAGTCGGGAAGCATCGTGATCACCACGTCTGTACGCTCGCGATCTCCTTGGCCGTCCTGTCGAGCAGGTAGGGTCCGTTCGCGTACGAGTTGATGGCCTCGATCGTGATGCTGGCGTTCTGTGCCCGGGCCTGCTCGGCAGCCCTGGCGACGTTCTCGCGTGCGTGGGGTGCGGATCGCTCGTGAGGCGTCGACACCGGCATCGTATGCGGATGCCGCGGATGCCGCGGCTCCGCGTGTGGCTGGTCGCGGCCGTGGTGTGCGCGGCCGTGTTCGCCGGACCGCCGCGACCGCCGCGAGCGCCTCCGCGCAGGCCAACGGGCTCGCGCTGACACCGCCGATGGGCTGGAACGACTGGTACTCGGTGTACTGCGGCGTGAGCGCGCAACTGGTCGAGCAGACCGCCCAGGAGATGGTCGCGAACGGGATGAAGGCGGCCGGTTATGACTACGTCAACATCGACGACTGCTGGATGGCCGGGAGCCGCGACTCCTCCGGGAACCTGGTCGCCGACCCCACGCGCTTCCCGGGCGGGATCAAGCCGGTCGCCGACTACGTCCACAGCCTGGGGCTCAAGCTCGGGATCTACGAGGACGCGGGCACGACGACGTGCGCCGGCTTCCCCGGCAGCTATGGGCACGAGGCCCAGGACGCGGCTACGTTCGCGTCCTGGGGCGTCGACTACGTGAAGTACGACCGCTGCAACATCCCCTACGGCGACTTCCCGGGCGACACCGAGGAGGAGGTACAGCAGACGCTGTACTCGCGCATGAGCAACGCGCTCAAGGCGACGGGTCACCCGATCGTGTTCTCGGCGTGCAACCCCGATCCGGGCGACGACCCGTGGAAATGGGCGGAGACGATCTCGAACCTGTGGCGGACGACCACCGACATCCAGGACAACTTCGGCTCGATGCTCACGAACTTCGAGGGCACCGTGCACCTGTTCAGGTATGCCCGGCCGGGGGCGTGGAACGACCCCGACATGCTCCAGATCGGAAACGGGGGCAGCAGTCTGCTCGAGTACACGAGCGAGTTCAGCCTGTGGGCCGAGATGGCCGCTCCGCTGATCGCGAGCACGAACATCGCCGGGCTGACGAAGCCGGAGCTCGCGGTCTACGAGAACCCCAACGTGATCGCGGTCGACCAGGACCCGCTCGGCCGTCAGGGAGTCCCGATCTCGAACGCGAAGGGGCTGTGGGTAATGACTAAACAGCTGCGCGGCGGAGGCCGCGCCGTGCTGCTGTTCAATTCGACGAACACCGCGGCCACGATCTCGACGACGGCCACCGCGGCCGGACTCCCGAGGGGGCAGGTCTACCAGCTCAACAACCTGTGGACGAACGCGGTCACCGAGACCGGCGGCGCGATCAGCGCGTTCGTGCTCGGGCACGGGGTCGCGATGTTCAAAGTGACGACCGTGGGCAAGCGCGGCCTGCCCAAGCTGCTGCCGCACACGGTGCTGTCGCTCGACGCCGCCTCGCCCCAGATCGGCGTCGGCACCTCGACGATCCTGTCCGAGTCGTTCACGAACAACGGGGTGTCGGATATCAAGAAGCTCCGGTTGTCGCTGTCGGCCTGGCCCGGCTGGCTGGTCAAGCCGCTCGGCAAGGCGGGCGTCCGGCTGCTCGCGCCGGGCCAGCGGTTCACGGTGGCCTATCGCGTAACCGCGCCGCCGTCCGGTCCGCCGCTCGCGATCTCGATCTTCGGTGGAGCGGCGTCGTACGACCCGCTCGACGGCCGGCGGAGCTCGTCGGCCGCGCTCGGCGAGGTGGTCTCCTCCCCGGTGCGCGCGCCGCTCGCCACCGCGGACGTGACCAGGCAACCGGCGTCGTTCGGCGCGTCGGGGCCGAGCCTCGCGATCAGCGCGCGGGGGGTTGGCGTGTTCAACCCCCCCTACGGCGCCCCGCGCACTGACTCGTACGCAGCGATCTACCACCACGCGGCGGGACGCCGCAATTCCACGGCGCAGGTGACGGTCACCGCGGACCGGGCCGGCGGCGCCTCGGGTGGCGCGGGCCTGATCGAGCGCGACGACATGACCGCGGGCAAGCATTCGCGCGCGGCAGTGGTGCTGTACGTGAGCGGGCAGGCGACGATCGTGATGGCTTGGAATGCCTCCGGCGGCGCGGACGTCGATCAGCACATCGTGGTGCCGTCGGTCATGGTCAGGGCCCCGGTCGGTCTGCGGCTGGTGCGCGCGGGGAGCACCTACACCGGCTACTACTCAACCGACGGCACGACCTGGAGCCCGGTCGGCACGGTCACCGTGGCGGCCTCGGCGTCGGCGGGCACACAGGACGTCGGCGTGTTCCACGCGTCCGGGCTCCCCACCTGGTTGACGACCGCGACGTTCCGCGACTTCAGGGTGCGCTGAGCTCGCCGGCACCGACCGCGCGCCCCGGCGCCGTCACGAGCGAGTCAGGCCCGATCTCGGACACCGAGCGACACCCCGACAGCCCCATCGTGAGGTCGAAATCGGCCGCCAGGTTCTCGATCACATCGCGCACGCCGGCGCGGCCGGCGATCGCGAGCCCGTACACGTAGGGGCGGCCGATCAGCACCGCGCGCGCGCCGAGCGCGAGCGCCTTGAACACGTCGGCGCCCCCGCGGACACCCGAGTCGAGCAGCACCGGGATCCGGCCGTCGACCGCGGCGACCACCGCCGGCAGCGCGTCGAGCGACGCGATCGCGCCGTCGACCTGGCGGCCGCCGTGGTTGGAGACGATCACGCCGTCGATGCCCTCGGCGACCGCACGAGCGGCGTCGTCGGCGTGCAGGATGCCCTTGAGCACGATCGGAAGGCTGGTGCGCTCGCGCAGGAACGCGAGCGTGTCCCAGGTCAGCGACGGGCGCGAGTAGATCTCGGTGAAGCGCTGCACCGCGGCGCGTCCCCGTCCCGAGCGCAGCGTTCGCAGGAACCCGTCCGGGTAGGCGCGGGTCAGCTCGATCAGCGTGCGCAGCGCGGCCAGCGTCGGGCGCGGCTGCGGCTGATCGGGGTCGGAGGACGGCGCCGGCTCGGAGATCAGCCGCCTGAACACCGGGTCGCTCGTGTACTGCGCGATCCCCTTGCCGTGCAGGAACGGGAGGTATGCGCCCTCGAGGTCGCGCGAGCGCCAGCCGAGCATCGTCGTATCGAGCGTGACCACGATCGCCCGGCAGCCGCACCGCTCGGCGCGCGTAGCGAGGCTCTCGACGAGCGCGTCCGACCGGCTCCAGTAGAGCTGGAACCAGTGCGGGGAGTCCTCGAGGATCCGGGCCAGGCCCTCCATCGGCTTGGACGCCTGGTTCGAGAACACCATCGTCGTGCCCATGTCGCGGGCGGCGCGGGCGACTGCGCAGTCAGCCTCGGGATGGGCGAGCTCGAGCACGCCGACCGGAGCGAGCAGGAACGGACTCGGCAGTCGCTGCCCGAACAACTCGACGCTGGTGTCGCGCCGCTCGACGTCGCGCAGCATCCGCGGCACGATCCGCCAGCCGTCGAAGGCGGCGCGATTGGCGGCCAGCGTCCGTCCGTTCCCCGCGCCGGCGGCCACGTACGCGAACGCCTCGGGCCGCATGCGCTTGTTCGCGGCCGTTTCGAGCCGGTCCGCGTCGAGTGGGACAGGCGGGCGCCGGCCGCTCACGCCGTCGAGGTAGATCTGGGTCTGGCGCCGCACGCCGATCACGGCGCTGGATCACAGCACACCTCGGACGCCGACGGCGCCACTGGCGATCCCGCAGCGTCGGTTAGCGGCAGCGCCCTCCCGGACGGAGCATGTCTGCTAGCTCCCGGAGAGACACGACGTGAATCGTGTAATCCCGTTCCGGGAGGGCGTCAACCGCTTCACTACAGCCCCCGTTCAAAGCCCCCAGCCCTTGATGCTGGCGCTCGATTCCTTCGAGTTCGCCAGGCCCCCTATGCGGGAAGCCAACCCCGTGCCCCGCCCATTCGTGCCCCCATCCGGTCCTCTGCTGGCTCCACGTCATGGGCGACAATCTATGGCCGCGGGCGCGGGATTACACCCACCCCTAGGGTGTTCGCTCTCACACCCTCAAAAGTCGCGGGGGGCGAGCGCGCCGGCCTCGAGCACGGTCGCGACCAGGCGGGCCCGCTTCGCGTTCTGGGGAAGCTCGCTCAGCCCGTAGCGGTCGAACAGCACCCGCAGGTGCGCCTTGACCGCGTCGACCGTGAGATACACGTCCTCGGCGATCTGCCGGTTGGTCGCCGGCGTGGCCGAGGCGGAGTCGTGCACGGGGCGGCACAGGGCAATCAGCACCTTGCGCTGCATCGGCGACAGCGGGATCGCCGACGGGGCGTCGATCGCCGACGCGGTCTGTGTGGTGCCGCCCGATGTCTCGCGGTAGGTGACCTCCGTGGCGCCGATCACGAGGTGGTCCTTGTCGCGCAGGCGCCGGCGGCCGACCACCCGGGCGCCGTTGACGAACGACCCGTTGCGCGACAGACCGTCGTCGACGACGGTCCAGCCGCGTCCCACCTGCTCGAGCAGCGCGTGCGTGCGCGACACCTCGGCATCCCATGGCAGCGACACGTCCGCCGCCTCGTCACGGCCGATCATGACCCGCCAGTTCGCGTGGTCGAGCAGCAGCAGCCGCTGCTCGCCGTCGTCGGTTCGCCACACCAGGAACGGGAACCCCGTCCGCTCGGCCATGATGACCTCTTTGAGCTCTGTTGGCGTCTGCTGCGGCATCTATAAAGCAGCGTAGTTAATTCGTAGCTTTGCACCGTTTCGCGAGCCTGATTTTTTTTGTTTGCGGGTAGTACGTCGGCGTCGCGCTACACCCGAGGCAGGTGCGGCCGATAAAGGGCTCAGAAGCAGTCTGATCCCAACCGAGACCGGGACTTAACAATGCTCCGCACTCCAACTCCCCCCGCCGGCGCCGCCTCCGCTCGCGTCCAGCTTGGTCAGTCCGCCAAGGCCTGCGGTCACGTCGCCCACGTGGGCACGTGCTCCTCATGTCAGCGCGCCCAGCTGGACAAGTGGAAGTCGCAGCTCGCGGCGGTCGCGCGCTGATCTGACCGTTCAGACCGAGAGCCTCGAGCGCAGCCACTCGGCTGCCGACTCGAACGACAGCTCGGCGACCTGATCGGCTGCCGGTCCCGCGCACAGCTCGAGCTTGGCTCGGAGCTCATCGGCGGTCACCGGGCGTCCGGGTGCTCCCGGCGGAAGTGCGAGCGCGGTCTGTGCGCCGGCGCCGTCCTCCATCTCGATTTCGATCTCGACCTCGCCGGTGAGCAGGTGGTCGCCGCCGTCCTCAGATGGCGCGACCTCGACCGCGTGGGCGAGTCGCACCGCATCGGCGCGCCGCACCGCCGAGTCGGAGAAGCTGTCGAAGCCCGGGTTGCCATCGAGCAACGCGGCCGCGATCCCGTATTCGAGGCTGAACTTGCCCGCGAGTCCGGTTTCCGGGGAGTGATGGATCAGCGGGGCGAGTGAGGCGGCCGGGGTCCGGACCGCGATCCTCCGGATGCGGTCGGTCGGCAAGGGCCCGAGCGTCTGCACCGCGGCGATCGGCCGCTGGAGCGCGTAGCAGCACGGGAACGGCTTGATCGCGAGTCCGCCGGGAACGGCGGGCGCCGCCGGGCTCGGCACGTCCGGGTTGCCGCCGACGAGCGCGAGCCAGTCGTCGAGCGCGCGCGGGTCGGCGCTGGCGCCGGCGCCGGCGAGCGCCGCCGCGCGAACCCCGGCCTCGGCCGCGAAGGCGACCTGGAGCGACTTGGCCGCGGTGCCGAACGCCCGTTGGACGCCGCCGGCGGCGGGGACCGCGAGCGCGATCGCCCGCGCGGTCGCCTCGGCGTCGAGCCCGTGCGCGACCGCCGCCGTGACCGCCGCGGCCGGCGCGCCGGCGGTGCACGTCGCGTGCCAGCCGGCGTCGTAGTGCCGCCAGCCGAGCGCGGTGCCGAGCCGCGCCATCACCCCGGCGCCGGCGAGGTAGGCGCGCTCGCTGCCGGCCGCGCCGGCGCCGCTCGCGAGCGCGACCGGGAGGCAAACGGCGCTGATGTGCGTGGTCGAGGGCAGGTGGAGGTCGTCGTAGTCGAGGACGTGGGCGAGCGCCGCCCACCGCCCGGCCTCGGGCAGCTGCGCGAACAGTGGCGCGAGCGGATCGGCGCGCGCCGCGAACAGCACGCCGATGGTGTCGATCAGCGAGCGGCGCGCGAGCGCGAGGTCGTCTTCGGAGGGGGCGAGCTCGGTTGCCCAGCGCGCGAGAGCGTCAGCGACCCCGGCCGTCGCCGTTCCCATCGATCGCGCGCCACACCCGCTCGGGGGTCATCGGCAGCCGGCGCATGCGCACCCCGCCGGTAGCGGCCGCGACCGCGTTGGCGACGGCGCCGGGGACGCCGATGACCGGGGCCTCGCCGACGCCCTTGGCGCCGAACGGACCCTCGGGCGCGGGCACCTCGACGACCTGAGTGTCGATCAAAGGGACTCCGCCGGCGGTGGGCATCGCGTAGTCGACGAACGAGCCGGCGACGGGCTGCCCGTGTTCGTCGTAGGCGATCTCCTCGAGCAGCGCCCAGCCGAGTCCCTGGGTGGTCCCGCCGTGCATCTGGCCCTCGACGAGCGCGGGGTTGAGCGCCCGACCGACGTCCTGGGCGATCACGTGCCCGAGCACGGTGACCGCGCCGGTCTCGCGGTCGACTCGCACGTGCGAGAGATGGGCCGCGGACTGCGGGACCTGCGGCAGCGACACGAGCCCTTGTCCCTCGACCGGCGGATACGGGCTTCCGAACGTGAGCACCTTCTGCGCGAGCGCCTCGATTGCCATCGCCTTGGCCGGCACTCCGACCGGTTGCACGGAACCGTTGACGATCTCGAGGTCCTCGGGCGCGATCTCGAGCTCCTCGGCGGCGACGTCGAGCAGCCGCTCACGGGTCTGGCGCGCGGCCATCTCGACCGCGCGGCCGACCGTGTAGGTGATCTTGCTGCCGCCGCTGACACCGGCATACGGCGCGCTGGCGGTGTCCGCATTCACGACGCGGACGCGGTCAGCGCTGACCCCGAACGCGTCGGCGGCGATCGCGGCGAAGGTCGTCTGGACCCCGGTCATGTCGGCCACGCCGGTGATGACCGTGATCTTCCCGTCGGAATCGAGCCGGCAGGCCGCGGCCGCCGGCTCGTACCCGCCCGGCCACCAGCCGATCGCGAGGCCGACGCCTTCGTCCTCGGGCAGCGAGCGGCGGTTTGCCCACATGGGCTGGTCGCCCAGCCGCTCGAGGCACTCGCGGGCGCCGAACACCTTGAGCTCCTGGCCCGCCACGGTCTTGTCGCCGGGGACGAGCACGTTGCGCAGGCGCAGCTCGAGCGGGTCGATCCCGAGCCGGCCCGCCAGCTCGTCGATCAGCGACTCGACCGCGAACGCCGCGGGCGGTGCGGTCGGGGCGCGGTAGGCGCCGAACGTCACGCGGTTGGTCGATACCCCGTAGCACGTCAGGTGGTGGGCCTGCCACCGATACGGGCCGGCGCTGAGCATCGCCGCGATCGATTCGACCCCCATGCTGTCGGTCGAGCCGCGGTCGCACCAGATGCGCGCGCGAATCCCGGTCAGGGTTCCCTCGCGGTCGGCGCCGAGCTCGAGCTCGAGCACCTCGGCGCCGGCCGGGTTCGCCGCCGCGAAGTCTTCGCTGCGGGTCATCGCCAGCCGGACCGGCCGGTGCGTCGCCAGCACCGCCGAGACCACCAATGGCTCGGGGATCATCATCTTGCCGCCGAACCCGCCGCCGAGCGGAGTGGAGCGGACGCGGACGCGATCGACCGTCAGCCCGAACAGCGACGCGACCTCGTCCCGGGTCATGAACGGCGCCTGCGTCGAGGTGCTCACGACGAGCTCATCCTCGTGGTCGAACCACGCGGTGGCGGTCTGGGGCTCGATGTACCCCTGGTACACCCACGGCGTGTGGAAGCGGCCGCGGACGACGACCTCGCTGGCGGCAAGCGCGGCGTCGATGTCGCCACCCGTGAGGCGGGCCGTGCCGAGCACGTTCTCCGAGAGCTCCTCTTCGTCGCCGACGCCCGCGGCCGCGACCGCGGCGTGGGCGTCGCCGAGGTCGCCATCGTCGCCCTCGTCGGGGGCGTGGAGCCGGGCGCGCGCGGCGCCGGGGAGGACGGCACCCTCGACGTCGACAACGGCCTCGACGGGCTCGAGCTCGACCTCGATCAGCTCGATCGCGTCGGCGGCGAGCGCCTCGGTCTCGGCCACCGCGATCGCGATCGGCTGCCCGGCGTACATGATCTCCTCGCGGGCGAGAGGGTTCTTGGACCGGCCGGAGCCGGTCGCGACGATCGGCAAATCGTCGGCGGTAAGGACAGCGACGACGCCGGGCAGCTCACGCGCGACGGTCGTGTCGATCGACTTGATCAACGCGTGGGCGTCGTGGGCGAGCAGCAGCCGCGCGTGGAGTAGTCCGTTTATCGGGACATCGGCGGCGAATCGAGTGGCGCCCCGAACCTTGGGCTCGGAGTCGCGACGGGGAGTTGAGACGCCTATCGAGGGCATGAATCTCAAGCTATCAGGGGGCGATCGGTTACCGGTTGCCACCCTGACAACCGGCGCGGTAGTGTCGCGGAGAGCGGAATGTCGGACCACAAATGGGTCTACGACTTCGCCGAGGGCTCGAAGGACATGCGCGAGCTGCTCGGCGGCAAGGGGGCGAACGTCGCCGAGATGACGCGCGTGCTCGGCGCCGACCGCGTACCGGCCGGGTTCACGATCACGACCGAGGCGTGTGTGGCTTACATGCGCTCGGGATCCGAGCCCGACGGGTTGGACGAGCAGGTGGCCGACGCCCTCGCCCGCCTGGAGGAGGCGGCGGGGAAGCGATTTGGCGACGACGAGGATCCCCTGCTGGTGTCGGTCCGCAGCGGCGCGCGCGAGTCGATGCCGGGGATGCTCGACACGATCCTGAACGTGGGGCTCAACGACCGCTCGGTGCAGGGGCTCGCCGGCGCCACCGACAACGAGCGGTTCGCGTGGGACTCCTACCGCCGGCTCGTGCAGATGTTCGGCAACGTCGTCGAGGGCGTCGCGGGTAAGCGGTTCGAGGACGCGCTCGCGGCCGCCAAGCGGGACGCCGGCGTCGACACCGACGCGTCGCTGTCGGTGGACGCGCTGAAGGGGCTGGTCGAGGAGTTCAAGGGGTTCTACGACTTCCCCCAGGATCCGCAGGAGCAGCTTCGGCGGGCGATCCTGGCCGTGTTCGACTCCTGGACGGGCGAGCGCGCGGTCTCCTACCGGCGGATCAACCGGATCCCCGACGACTGGGGCACCGCGGTCAATGTGCAGCAGATGGTGTTCGGCAACACGGGGGACAGCTCGGCCACCGGGGTCGCGTTCAGCCGCGACGAAGTGACCGGAGCGCCTGAACCGAGTGGCGACTTCCTCGTCAACGCCCAGGGCGAGGACGTCGTGTCCGGCGTCCGGACGCCGCGCGACATCTCCGAGCTCGCCGAGGTGATGCCCGAGGCCCACGAGCAGTTGATGGAGATCATGCGCACGCTCGAGTCCGAGTACAAGAACATGCAGGACGTCGAGTTCACGGTCGAGGACGGGCAGCTGTACATGCTCCAGACCCGCAACGCCAAGCGGCCCGCGCAGGCGGCGGTGCGGTTCGCGGTCGACGCGGTGTCCGAGGGCCTGCTGACTCGCGAGGAGGCGCTCGCGACGATCGACGCGTCGTCCCTGGACGCGCTGCTTCATCCGACCTTCGATCGCAGCGACGGATACGAGGTGCTCGCTCAGGGAGTCGCGGCCTCACCCGGGGCGGCCGTCGGCGCGATCGTGTTCACCGCCGCCGATGCGGTCTCGGAGGCAGCGGCGGGGAAGGACGTGATCCTGGTCCGGCCGTTCACCGAGGCCGAGGACGTGGCGGGGTTCAACGCCGCGAAGGGGATCCTGACCTCCGAGGGCGGCAAGGCCTCCCACGCGGCACTGGTCGCGCGGGGGATGGGCGTGCCGGCGGTGACCGGCGCCGGCATGGCCATCGACCTCGACGCCGGCGAGGTGACGATCGACGGCCGCGTGTTCAAGGCCGGGGACAAGATCGGGATCGACGGCTCCGAGGGCACGGTCGTCGAGGCCGGCGCGAAGCTCGTCCAGCCTGAGATCGACGACCGGTTCGACACCGTTTTGGAGTGGGCGGACGAGTTCCGCCGTCTCGGGGTGCGCGTCAACGCCGACACGCCGCGCGACTCGGTGCGGGCCCGCGAGCTCGGCGCCGAGGGCATCGGGCTGTGCCGGACCGAGCACATGTTCATGGCCGAGGACCGTCAGCCGAAGATGCGGGCGATGATCATGGCCGACGACCGCGAGGGCCGGCGCGCGGCGCTGCGCGAGCTGCTGCCGCTCCAGCAGGAGGACTTCATCGGGATCTTCGAGGCGATGAAGGGCCTCCCGGTGACGATCCGCCTGCTCGACCCGCCGCTGCACGAGTTCCTCCCGAACCTGCCCGAGCTGCGCGCGCACGTCGAGCGCGCGCGAATCGAGGTGACCGACGACCTCGACGAGCTCGAGAAGCTGCTCGTGCGGGTCGAGGAGATTCACGAGGGGAACCCGATGCTCGGCACTCGCGGGGTCCGGCTCGGGATCCTGTACCCCGAGATCTACGAGATGCAGGTCCACGCGATCATGCTCGCGGCCAAGGCCGTCGACGAGCCGCCCCACCCGGAGATCATGATCCCGCTCGTCGCCTACGAGCACGAGCTCGAGATCGCGCGCGCGCTTGTCGTCGAGGTTGGCAACGAGCACGGCATGCGCGAGCGCGAGGACTACACGGTCGGGACGATGATCGAGCTGCCGCGGGCGTGTTTCATCGCAAACCTGATCGCCCGCCACGCCGACTTCTTCTCGTTCGGCACCAACGATCTGACTCAGACCGCGCTCGGGTTCTCGCGCGACGACGTCGAGTCGAAGTTCATCCCCACCTACATCGAGCGCAAGATCGTCGACCGCTCGCCGTTCGAGACGATCGACAGCCCGGGAGTGGGGTGGCTCGTGCGGCTCGCGGCCTGGGTCGGGCGCGAGGCGCATCCCGGGTTGAAGCTCGGGATCTGCGGCGAGCACGGCGGGGATCCGGACTCGATCACGTTCTTCCACAACGCCGGGCTCGACTACGTGTCGTGCTCGCCGTTCCGGGTGCCGATCGCCCGGATCGCCGCGGCGCAGGCCGCGCTCGCGCCCGACGGCTGAGCGCCGGCGCGAGCTGGTTTGGAGGCGGGGAGGCTGTCGCCGAATCTGTGGGCGATGCGGGCTGAGAGCACGAACGGGCGGCGGAGCTGTGCGGGGGGTCGGCGCAATTCGGCGTAGCCGGCTCGCCGAACACGTGCAGACCATGCGAAAGCGACGTTTGGTTCGAGCGGGCGGGCTCCATCTGACGGGTCTGTGCGTCGTGACATGGCCACAACGGGCCGCGGCTGGCGCGCCCGGTGATCGCGTGATCTCGTTCGACCGCGATGCCCCCGAGATCGGTTGACCGATCCGGGGCGCGCGTTCAGCAGGAGCCGGGGCCGGCCGATTACCCGAAGTGATGAAAAACGTCAGATCAGCCGGCGGCTCGCGTCTGGCGCTATCGCTGGTCGTGGCGCCGGCCGTGCTGGCCCTGGCGGCGATGGTCATCGGCCATCTCGTTTCGCCCGGGACGCTCTGGTGGGACACCGCCTGGACGTCGGCGGCGGTCAGCGCTCTGACCGGAACGCTGCTCGGCCGGCGGGCAGCCGCGTCAGGTGACCGTAGCCACTGGACGCTGTGGGCCGCCGCGTCCGGTTGCTGGCTGGTCGGACAGCTCGGCTGGGACCTGTTCAGCATCACGAGCAGCGCGAACGTCCCGTCGTCGCCGAACGTCGCCGATTTCTCCTGGTGGGCGTTCGCGGTGTTGATGATGCTGAGCCTGGTGAGGATGCGCACCGGCTCCCGGGCGCTGCTGATCGTCGGCGCCGCCGAGATCCTTCCCGTGATCGCGGCGGCGGCGTCGTTGACGTTCGCTCTCCTGTGGCACGCCGCCGGCGCGTCGATGCTGCCGGTGGCGCAGCGACTGTCCGCGCTCGTGTATCCCGCGATCTACGTGTCGGCCGCGGTCCTGGCGCTGCAGGCGCTGATCGGCGGCGCGCTCACGAGCGTGCGCTCGGCGGGTGCCCGCCTCGTCTTGGTCGGGGTGATGCTCGAGGCGGTCGCGTTCATCGTCTGGAGCGCCGAACTGCTCGATCAGAGTTACGCGTCAGGCCAGAGCCTGCTCGATCCGATCTGGGTGCTCGGGCTGGTGGCGATCGGCGCTGGCGGGGCGCTTGCCTCCCGGCGACCCGAGCGGGCCGAGCAGACCGGCGAGCCCGGGCTGCGGGGCGGGATCCTGCCGGCGGGGTTGTTCGTCGTGCTGCTCGGCGCGCTGCTTCGCGCGCGCCTCGATCACGCGCCCGACCCCGTCGCGTTCATCCTCTACGCGGGGCTTCTGTTCTGCGGGGCGTCGCTCGTCGTGCGCGGGGCGCTGCTCGAGCGGCGGCTGCGGAGGATGCTGAACCGCGAGCGGTTGGCGCTCGCGAACCTGGCCGACCGCGAGGCCGAGCTGGCGCGGCTCAACGAGCGGCTCAAGGAGGATTCCCGTCGCGACCCACTGACCGGCATGCGCAATCGCCGTGCGCTCGCGGACGAGCTGCCCGGGCTCGAGGCCGGCCACCAGGCGCGGGGCGACTCGCTCGCGATCGCGCTGTGCGACGTCGACTGCTTCAAGGCCTACAACGACGAGCTCGGCCACCTCGCCGGCGACCAGGCGCTGCGGGCGATCGCCGCGACGATTCGCGGCAGCCTGCGCGGCAAGGACATGGCCTACCGGTTCGGTGGCGAGGAGCTGCTGATCGTGCTGCCGGACACCACCGCCGAGGAAGCGCTCGCCGCCGTCGAGCGCGTCCGCGCGGCCGTGCAGGCCGCGGCGCTGCCCCATCCGGCCGGCATCGGCGGCGTGCTCACGGTCTCGATCGGCGTCACCGCCGGCCATGGGGACTACGGCAGCCTGCTCGCCCGCGCCGACGCCGCCCTGTACTCGGCCAAGCACGAGGGCCGCAACCGCGTCGTCGCCGCGACGGAGTCAGACGCGCCGCGCGCGCTTGCCCGCGAGCGCGCCGGTGACGAGCAGGGCACCGTGCCGCGCCACCTGCGCAGCATGCTCGAGCTGTCGCGCGCCGCGGCATCCGGTGACGGCGTGATGGGAGTGCTCGAGTCGCTCACGCAGACGATCCGCTCCGAGCTGTCCTTCCAGGTGGTGGCGATCAACCTGCTCGACGACGACTGCGCGCTGATGCGCGTCGTGGCGGTCGACGGCGACGCGGAGGCGCGGCAGACGCTGCTCGGGACGGCCAGCAGCTGGGCCGAATGGTCGGCGCTGATGCGACCCGAGCACATGCGAGCGGGAGCGATGTGGCTCCCCGCAGGGACATACGAGTGGGAGGACGTTGGGAGCTGCTGGACGCCTCCGGCGGCCGCGGCGCTCGGCCCCGACGGGTGGCATCCCGAGGACATGCTGATGTTGCCGCTGCGCGGAGCGGACGGCGAGATCATCGGGATGGTCTCGCTCGACCAGCCGCTCCACGGCCGGCGACCCGACGACGCCGAGATCGCGGTGCTGATGGCGGTGGCGGACCAGGCCGGCCTCGCGATCGAGCAGGCGCATCGCACCGCTGCGGGAGGGACCGGCGCGGCGGGCCAATCCGACGAACTACGCTTGGCTGCAGTGATGTTGCTAGCCGAGACGCTCGACCTGCGCGACGCCAGAACCGCCCAGCATTCCCGTACCGTCGGCACGCTCGCCAAGCACACGGCAGTGGCGCTCGGCCTGGCGTCCGACCGCGTCGAGCGGATCCACGCGGCCGGCGTACTGCATGACCTCGGCAAGCTCGGGATTGCCGACGCGATCCTGCACAAGCCCGGCGCGCTCGACGACGCCGAGTGGAAGGAGATCATGCGCCATCCGGAGATCGGCGCCCGCATCCTCGAGCACGCTGGGATGCGCGACATCGCCGGCTGGGTCAGGGCCCACCACGAGCGGATCGACGGGCGCGGCTACCCCAAGGGGATCGCCGGCCGGGAGATCCCGATCGAGGCCCGGATCCTCGCGGTCGCCGACGCGTACGAGGCGATGGTCGCCGACCGCCCGTACCGCCCCGGAATTCCCGCAGACTGCGCCTGCGAGGAGCTGATCCGCTGCTCGGGCACTCAGTTCGATGCGGCGGTCGTCGAGGCCTTCCTGGCTTCGCGGGACATGGGCAACGACGAGCTCGATCCGCCGGCGCCGTTGCTGGACGAGAACGGTAGTGCGTTCGTGCTCGCGACTGCCGAGTAGAAGCGGGCGCTCGCCTTCGGGATGCGGCGCTGGGTGCCGAAGTCGACGAAGTACAGCCCGAACCGCCGTTGGTAGCCGCGCGCCCACTCGAAGTTGTCCAGCAGCGACCACACGAAGTAACCGGCCAGGTTGACGCCGTCACGAATGGCCCGCCACGCAGCATCGAAATGGCCGCGCAGGTACTCAACCCGCTCGAGGTCGTTGATCCGCCCCTCGGGGTCGACGTAGTCGTCAGCGGCACAGCCGTTCTCGGTGATGTACAGCGGCAGTCCCGGCGCTTCGCGGTCGAGCGTCCGTAGAGCGTCATACAGGCCATCGGGCTCGATCAGCCACCCCATCGTGGTGCGGGGAATCTCCGGCGGTACGTAGTTGACGACGCCCGGATACCCGGGGATCGGGCTCTCGCCCCGGCGCAGATCGTCCCAGTCGCCCAGGCGCACGTAATGCGGGCAGTAGTAGTTGAGCCCCAGAAAGTCGAGCGGCACGGACACCTGAGCCATGTCGCCGGATTCGATCAGGTCCTCCGCCGGCAGTAGCTCCGCGCGGGCGGCGCCGGGATATGAACCGTGCAGCACCGGCTCGAGGAATATGCGGTTCTGCTCGTCGTCGAGGACCGCGGCGGCGTGCGCAGCGTCGTCGCCCACCGGACGGACCGGGTGCAGATCGATCGTGATGCCGACCGGGACCTGTGTCTTCAGGGCGCCGCGGATCGCGTCCACGGCGAGTCCATGGGCGAGCAGCAGATGATGCGTCGCCGCCGCGGCGAGCGAGGGGTCGGTCTTGCCCGGGGCGTGCGTACCGGTGCGGTAGCCCTGGTTGGCCACCTGCTGGGGCTCGTTGAGCGTGATCCACATGCCGACCTCGTTGCCGAGTGCGTGGGTCAGGACCTCCGAATACTCCGCGAACCGTTCCGCCGTATCGCGATTGGCCCAACCGCCCTCGTCCTCGAGCGCCTGTGGAAGCTCCCAGTGGTAGGCCGTGGCCACGGGAACGATTCCCCGGCCACGGAGCCCGGTGACCAGCGCGCGGTAGTAGTCCAGTCCTCGTTGGTTGACCGGGCCACGTCCGTCCGGCTGGATCCGCGACCATGCGACCGAGAAGCGGTAGGCGCCGACGCCGAGCTCGCTCAGCAGCGCGAGGTCATCCTCCAGGCGGTGATACGAGTCGCACGCGATGTCGCCCGTGTCGCCGCCGTGCACCTTGCCCGGGGTGTGGCTGAAGGTGTCCCAGATGGACCGGCCACGGCCGTCCTCCTCGACCGCTCCCTCGATCTGATACGCCGAGGTCGCGGCACCCCAGAGGAAGCCGGGCGGGAACCGGCGTGCGCCGGTTGCTCCGTCGAGTGACGTCCCAGTCATGTAGTTCTCCTAGTCGGTGTCGTTCGAAAAGTTCAGCAGGCAGGACGCCCGCGGGCACTGGCGCCCGCTCCCCGCGTGAGAGGACACGGGAAGCGGGCGCGTTGGGGTGGGGGAGTGGTGGCCGCCCCGGCAAATACGGGGACGACCACCGCCTAGCTGGTCGGTCGCAGGCGCAAGATCACGACCTCGTTGGTGGGCGTGTTCGGGCTGCCCGACTCGTACGGGTTGCTCTGCGACGGCCATCCGGTGAACTTGCTGGTGTTGTACTCGTCGAACACGACGCCGTAGACCGTGGGGATGATCGGCAGGTTCTGAGCCACGTACTGCTCGATCGGAGCCAGATCCGCCTGTTGCGCCGCGGTCGTGTTGTCGGCCGCGAGCTTGTTGAGGGCGGCATCGACGGTGGGGTCCTTCAGCCGCTCGAAGTCGCCGGCCGCGTTGTTCGTGGCCTGCGCGCTGTTCAACCAGTCGTTGTAGAGCTGGTAGGGCGAGACGCTCGTTTGCGACCAGTGCGCCGTGAGCTGGAAGTTCCCGGTCGCGATGTCCGACGACCACGCCGTCACCGACTGGCCGACGAACGTGGCGTTGATGCCGGCCTGGCGCAGCCAGCCGGCAACCATCTGGTCGCCGGTCGCGTAGTCGGCGAACGACGCTGGGTTCGTGATGTCGAGTGACAGCTTCTGACCGGACTTGGTGCGGAAGAAGCCGTCTGACCCCATCACGTAGCCGGCCTGCACCAGCACCTGCTTGGCGGCGGCGATGTTCGAGTGCGCCGGGAGGGTCAGGCTCGACACCGATGGCGACAGGAACTGCTGGAAGATCGGCAGCGTCAGCCCGCTGGCGTTGGACACGGGCGGCTCGAGTCCGCCTTCGGCCTGCTGGCTGAGCGCGGTCCGGTCGATCGCCAGGCTGATCGCCTTGCGCACCGCGAGCTGGTTCGTCGGGAACTTGGTCAGGTTCGGCTCGAGGCTGTTGGTCTGCACCGGCGGGAACCACACCTGGTGGTCGGAGTGACCCGAGACGAACACCTGGTGCACGCCCGGGATGAAGTTGCCGGCCCAGTGCAGCTGATCGGTCTGGAGCGCCGCCAGCGCGGTGTTGGCCGACGCGTAGGTCGGGAACTGCGACCTCGGACACCGCAGGCCCGCCGCCCCAGTAGCTGGGGTTGGCCTTCAACGTGACCCCCTGCGGGCTGAACTGGGAGACGGTGTAGGGGCCGGTACCGACCGGGTTCGGGTCGGTGTACTTCCCGGGATCGCCGACCTTGCTCCAGATCGATGCCGGAACGATGTACGTCTGGCCGGCGATGTTCTGCAGGTTGGCGTACTGCGGCGAGGAGAAGTTGAGCGTCACCTTATTGGCGGTCGAGCTCACGCTCTGCGACGGCCAGCCCCGTGTTGTTGACGTCGGGGTACTGCTTGATCATGTTGAAGGTGAAGGCGACGTCGGCCGCGGTCATCGGCGTGCCGTTGGACCACTTCACCCCAGGACGGATCGTGAACGTGATCGACTTTCCGCCGTTCGACCAGCTGTATCCGGTGGCGAGCCAGTTGTAGTACTGACCGGGCTTGATTGCGTTGGTCTGGAGCAGCGGCTCGTACATGAGCGACGTGGCCCCGAGCAACGTCGCCGCGGACGATTGGATGAACGGGTTGAAGTTCTGGGTGATCGCGTTCTGCTGGCTCGATTCCACGGTCAGCACCGAGGAACCGCCGCCGGCGCCACCGCTGGCGTCTGAGGAGGAGCTGGAGGTGCCGCCGCAGCCGGCGATCAGTGCGGTGGCGCCGAGCGCCACGCCCGCCGCCAGCCAACTACGTTGCTTGATCCATCGTTTCATCGAGGGGTACACCTTCTCTCTGATAAAAGAGTTGTGTCGCGTATGTAGACATTCACGTCCCTGGTTCAGGCCAGGGTCGTGTCGCGTATGTAGACGGTCACGTGCCCCCGGGTAAGGCCGGGGGTGCGGGCTTTAACGGGCCTTGCAGGCCCAACCCGTACTGCGCCGGCGTTGCGTCGTGGCGCAACCCCGGGGTTGCGATCACCTCATCGCTCGATCCTCCCTCCGTGCCGGACGCCGGCCAAAGGCGTCGGGGTCGGGCGCCGAGGCGATGAGCAGCCGGGTGTAATCGTGGCTGGGCTCTTGCGTCACCTGCTCGGCGGGACCGCGCTCGACGATCTCGCCGGCGTACATGACCGCGATCTCGTCGGCGAAGTACCGCGCCGACGCGATGTCGTGGGTGATGTACAGCACGGCGAGGTCCAAGTTCTGGCGCAGCTGGTCGATGAGGTCGAGCATCTCGAGCCGGATCGAGACATCGAGCATCGACACCGGCTCGTCGGCGAGCAGCACGCGCGGCGCCGTCGCGAGCGCTCGCGCGATCGCGACGCGCTGGCGCTGGCCGCCCGAGAGCTCGTGCGGGTAGGCGTCGCGGAACTTCGCGGCTGGAGCCAGACGGACCTGCTCGAGCAGCTTGTCGAGCTCTTCCGTGCTCGGATCGCGGCCGCTGCGGTCCGCGTGCAGGCGCAGCGCCCTGGTCAGGTGGTAGCTGCACGGTGTGCAGCGGGTTGAGCGACGCGAACGGGTCCTGGAAGACCATCTGGACCTGGCTCTTGTAGGCGCGGAAGCCACGCCGTGCCGCGGGCTCGATCGGCTTTCCGTCGAGCAGGATCTGGCCGCCGGAGCGGCGCTCCTGGCCGGCCAGCAACCGCGCCACCGTGGTCTTGCCCGAGCCGCTCTCACCGACGAGCGCGGTTACGACTCCCTGGCGTAGCTCCAGCGAGACCTGGCTGACTGCCGAGACGGTTGTCGCCTTCCGTCCGCGGCCGAGGCGGAACTGCTTGTCGAGGTCGATCGCCTCGAGTACAACCGGACCGGGCGCGGCGCGGCGGTCCTCGGACGGAGCCGGGCGCGCCTGCACCACTTGGGCCGCGTTCACGAACGGGCAGGCGGTGAAGTGATCAGGCTCCTGCTCGGCGGGGGCGAGTGCCATGTCGATGGTGGCGCAGGCGTCGGTGGCGAAGCCGCAGCGGGGAACGAACGGACAACCTTTGCGTGCTCCCCGGAGGTCGGGCGGCGAGCCGGGGATCCCGGACAGCTTCAGGCGCGGGCCGCTCAGCTTCGGGAACGAGGTCAGCAGGCCCTTGGTGTAGGGATGGGCAGCACGGAGGTGAATCTGCTCGCGGGTGCCGGCCTCGACGATCTGACCGGCGTACATGATCACCACGCGGTCGGCGATCTCGAGCAACAGCGACAGGTCGTGTGTGATGAATAGGACGGAGAAGCCGAGCCGGCCCTTGAGCTCGAAGATCTCGGACAGGATCTCCCGCTGGACGACGACGTCGAGCGCGGTGGTCGGCTCGTCCATGATCACGACCTCGGGCTCGGCCGCGAGCGCCATCGCGATCATCACGCGCTGGCGCATTCCACCCGAGAGCTCGTGTGGGTAGCTCCTGAGGCGAGCCCGGGGGATCCCGACCATCTCGATCAGCTCGACGATCCGGTCGTGCTTCTGTTCGCCCGTGAGCGGGAGGTGGGCGCCGACCGCGTCGAGCAGTTGATCGCTGACCCGGAGCACGGGGTTCAACGAGTTCATCGCGCTCTGGAACACGATCGCGATCTCGCGCCAGCGGAGCGCGCGGAGCTGGTCGGGTGTCGCCGCGAGGATGTCGACGCCGCCCTCGGCGACCCGGCGTCCGTGGTACGTGACGCTCCCGTTCGTGATCACCGCCGGCGGGCGCAGCAGCCGGATCGACCCGTACGCGAGCGTCGACTTCCCGCAGCCGCTCTCGCCGGCGAGTCCGACGACCTCTCCCGGGTGGAGCGAGAGCGACACGTCGCGGACCGCGCGGACGTCGCCGTCCTGTGATCGGTAGGCGATCGAGAGGTCGCGGATGTCGAGCACGGGCTTGCGCACCTCGAGGGCTCCCTCGCGTGTGCGGTCGGCCCCTGGCTCGGTCACGGTGGTCACGCCGTCTCCCGTGGCCGATCGCGCAGCACCGGCGTCGGGTCCGAAGGCCGCCACGTCCGGCGCCCGATCCGAGCCGCGCCCGCCGCCCGGAGTTGCGGGTTGCCGAGCTCGTCGAGCCCGAAGTTGAGCAGCACCATGCTCATCCCGAGCAGCGCCACGCAGATACCGGGCGGCGCGTACCA
This sequence comes from uncultured Solirubrobacterales bacterium, assembly GCA_963699325.1. Taxonomy (GTDB): domain Bacteria; phylum Actinomycetota; class Thermoleophilia; order Solirubrobacterales; family Solirubrobacteraceae; genus Palsa-465. The sequence goes on from CAVOTN010000003.1 coordinate 126,306, forward strand.
CCACCACGCGTTCAGCTGCACGGCGTTGCCGTTCTGGGCCCAGTACAGCATCGTCCCGAAGCTCCATTGCGACAAGTCCGCGACCCCGAGGAACGCCAGCGCGACCGAAGTCAGGATCGCGTACAGGACGGTCCCCACGAAGCTTGCGGCGATCAGCCCGATTTCGTTGGGGAGAATCTCGAACAGGATGATCCGCCATGTCCGCTCGCCCGACTCGCGCGCAGCGGCGACGTAGTCGCGGTTGCGCAGCGAGAGGGTCTGGGCGCGGATCACCCGGGCCCCCCATGGCCAACCTAGCGCGCTCAGGACGATCGCCGTCGGAAGCTCACCCGAATGCGGTAGGTAGCCGAGGATCACGACCAGCAGCGGCAGCGCGGGCAGAACCAGGAACACGTTGGCGAGCAGTGACAGACCCTCGTCAGACGCCCCGCCGAGGAACCCCGCTGACATCCCGATCACGACCGACAAGATCGTCGCGATCACACCGGTCAGAAGCCCGAGCACGACCGTCGAGCGCGCGCCGACGAGGAGCTGGGAGAGCACGTCCTGGCCGGTCGCGGTGGTGCCGAGCAGATGGGTGAGGTTCGGTCCGAGAGGGAGCGCCTGACCCGGGGTCGTTGCGGTCGGGTCGAACGGGGCGATCGTCGGGCCGATGATCGCGATGAGGATGAACACTCCGAGGATGGCGCCGCCGACCTTGGCCTTCCCGGGCAGGCGCCGGAGCCGCTCCTTCGACATCAGTAGGCCGTCCTACTGCGAGTGCGGGGGTCGGCCAACAAGTAGACGATGTCGGCGAGCAGGCACGCCAGCAGCACCGACAGTGAGATCACCAGGAAGATCCCCTGGAGCAGCGGGAAGTCGTCGGAGGTGACCGCGTTGTAGAGGGTCAGCCCGATCCCGGGATAGGAGAACACGATCTCCATCACGAGCGCGCCCGCGACGACGAAGCCGATCGACAGCGCGAACCCGGCGAGGTTGGGGAGGATCGCGTTGCGCGCCGCGTAGACGAACATCACCCGTCGCGGCGACAATCCCTTGGCCTGCGCGACCAGCACGTAGTCCTCGGCGACCGTCGTGATCATCACGTTGCGCATCTGCAGCATCCAGCCCGCCATCGAGGTCACGATGATCGTCAGCGCCGGCAGGATCGAGTGGTAGATCGCGCTCGAGACGAATGACCAGTCCCAGCCGGGGGTCAGGCCCAGGCTGTAGCCCTGGCCGAACGGAAAGAGGCCCCAGGTCACCGCGAACAGCTCGATCGCAACCAGCGCCAGGAAGAAGTAGGGCGTCGCCTGCAGGAACGTGAACGCCGGCAGCGTCCGGTCGAGCCAGCCGCCGCGCCGCCACGCGGCGAGGATCCCGAGCAGCGTGCCGATGGCGAAGCTGATCACGGTCGCGGTGCCGACCAGGATCAGTGTCCACGGCAGCGTCTGCGCGATCACGGTCGTGACCTTGGCGGGATATAGGGTGACCGACGTGCCGAGGTTTCCGTGCACCAGGTCCCCGAGGTAGGTCACGTACTGGCTGACCAGACTGCCGTGCGTGTGCGTACCGAACTCGGCCTCGAGCGCGCGCAGCGAGTTCGCGTCGAGCGTCGGGTACTTGGCGAGCAGCGTGTCGACCGCGTTGCCGGGCATCACACGCGGAATCGCGAAGTTGATCGTGATCGCCACCCACGCCGCGACGGCATAGAACGCCAACCGTCGAGTGATGAACCACATAGTCCTTCCACCTCTCCTGTCCGTCAGATGCTGGAGCAGCCGCTGAAAACGGTACCGGGAAAGTTACGGGCATGTCAAGGCTTGTTTATCAATGTTTCTTTAGGTAGTCTGCGACTGTGCTGATCGTTCTTGCATGTAACGTTTCAAAAATTGTGATTCAATACACCGTATGAGTTCCATCGAGAACGGCCGCAGCAACCGGTTGACGATCCGCCAGGTGGCGGACCTGGCCGGCGTCTCGACGGCGACCGTGTCGCGGGTGATCAACGGTCGTGCCGAGGTATCGGACAAGGCCCGCGAGGCGGTGCTCCGGGTGGTCCGGGAGCACGGCTACAGCACGAACCGCACGGCCCGAGGACTGTCGGCGGGGCGGACCGGGCTGGTCGGCGTGACCACGCCGGTCGTCCACCATTCCTACTTCGCGGTGATCCTCGATGGCGCCGGCGAGGCGCTGTACGAGCAGGACATGCGGATGGTGCTGTGCCGGACCCACCACGAGCACGACCGCGAGGTGTCGCTGCTCGAGCGGCTGATGCAGGGCACCACCGACGGCGCGCTGCTGATCCTGCCCGAGGAGTCGCCGGACGAGCTCGCGGCGCTCCACGACCACGGCTACCGGTTCGTCATCGCCGACCCGCTGCGGCCGCTGGACGAACGCGTTCCCACGGTGTCGGCCGCGCATTCCTCGGGCGCGAGCGAGGCGGTCGAGCATCTGCTGTCGCTCGGGCACCGGAGGATCGCCGCGATCACCGGGCCGCGAGGGTGGATTGCGACCGAGGAGCGGCTGCGCGGCTACCGCGGTGCGCTCGCGGCCGCCGGCGTGATGCCCGACCCCGACCTCGTGGTCGAATCGGACTTCCACGCCGAGGGCGGCGTCGAGGCGGCGCTGGCACTGCTCGACCGGCCCGATCCGCCGACGGCCGTGTTCGCCTTCAACGACATGCTCGCGATCGGCGTGATGCAGGCGGCACGGCTGCGCGGCGTTAGCGTCCCTGACGAGCTGTCGGTGGTCGGCTTTGACGACACGTTCGAGGCCTCGATCGTCACGCCGCCGCTGACCACGGTCCGCCAGCCGCTGGCCGAGATGGGCCGGATGGCGGTGAACCTGCTGGTCCGCCAGCTTCAGAACCAGCGCATCGAGGCGCTGCACGTCCAGCTCGAGACCAAGCTGGTCGTGCGGGAGTCGACGGCGCCGGCCGTTCGCTAGCGCCGTTCATTGACCCGCGCTGGGGAGATCGATTAAGTTCGCAGCGGTGTCTTCGAGGTCGTGGCCGGGTGTCACAGCGGCAGCGCCGGACGATCACGGTGCGGCTGCGATCGACGACTGCGACGGTCCAAGCCGACACACGAAAGATCCTGGCCGTGACGCTCCCGAAGGCGGCATCGCTCGCCCTCGAGCGCGGGGCTACCGATTCGGCCCGCCTCACCCTGACCGCGAGCAACGCGACCGCGACAACGGGCGCGAGCACGACTATCCCATACTGACAGCAAGACGCCGAGGCGCCAGATTCGGGCTCGGGGCCGATTCCCAGCACCTGCATAACGCACGGCCCCGGCCCTCCTCCAGGCGCCCGCCGTTTCCTGCCGCGCCACGCCTTCGAATATGGTTGCGACGATGGAGGACGGCACCGCCAGAGCCCGACTTGACCGCGACTTCGGCGATCGCTTCCTGCCGCTGCGCCGGCAGCTCGGAGTGACGTCGTTCGGGATGAACCAGATCGTCCTCCAGCCCGGACAGCGTGGCCGGATTCACCGCCACGAGCAGCCAGGAGGAGGTGTACCTGGTGCTCGAGGGTCGGCTGACGATCGTGATCGAGTCAGAGCCCACCGAGCTCGCCGAGGGGGAGCTCATCAGGGTGGCGCCGGAGATCCGGCGCCAGCTCGTCAACTACGGACCGGGTCGCCTCGTGCTGCTCGCGCTCGGTGGCGCGGCCGACCATCATGGACGTGACGCCGAGGCGTTCGCGGCGTGGAGCGACGAGATCCCGACGAGCCCGCAGGAGATGCCGATGCCGCCGGACCTCGATCACGGCGAGCTCCGGACCTAGCCGCGCCGCGCATGCACCCGACCGCGGCGAGGGTCAAGCAACGGCTGCACGAGCGCGGCCTCGACGTCGACGTGCAGGTGGTGCCGGACTCGACTCGCACTGCCGGCGAGGCGGCGGCGGCCGTCGGGTGCGAGGTCGGGCAGATCGTCAAGTCGCTCGTGTTCATGCGCGACGGCGAGCCGGTGATGGTGCTGTGCGCCGGCGACCGGCGGGTGGCGGCGAAGCGACTGGGGCTCCACGCCGCAAACGCCGATCAGGCGCGCGCGGCGACCGGGTTCTCGATCGGTGGGATTCCGCCGCTCGGCCACGATCAACAGCTCGACACGCTGATCGACGAATCGCTGCGGCGGTTCGCAACGGTCTGGTGCGCGGCGGGCACGCCGCACGCCGTGTTCGAGGCCGACACCGAGTCGCTGATCGACGCGATTCCCGGTGGCGCGGTCGTGGACGTCTCGTAGACACTCAACCCAGGAGGCTCGCGATGGCCGACCTACCAGCACCGACCGAGGGGTTTGTGCTCACCCATTTCATCGTCTCGAACGACGTCGAGCGCTCGCGGCGGTTCTACAGCGACGTGCTCGGTGGCGAGGTGGTGATGGAGGGCGAGCCGACGATCGTCGCGCTCGCCAACAGCTGGATCATCATCAACGTCGGTGGCGGGCCGACGGAGGACAAGCCGACGGTCACCCTCGAGCCGCCGCCGGATCCGAATCGGACTTCGAGCTTCCTGAACATCCGGGTGGCGGACATCGAGGCGCTCTACAAGGAGTGGAGTGCTCGCGGCGCCGAGTTCCTCACGCCGCCGCAGCAGCGCGCCACCGAGATCCGGTGCTACATCCGCGACCCCGATGGCCATCTGATCGAAGTGGGGCAGGCGACCGGAAGGCCGTAGCCTGGCGCCGTCAGCGCAGGCGCTCGACGAGCGCCGGCGTGATCTCGGCCAGCGTCTGCACGCACGCGCCGGCGAGTGCGAGCGCGTCGTCCTCGGGTGGATAGTGCTGATTGGGGACCGCGATCACCGCCATCCCGGCGGCCACGGCTGACCGCAGGCCGTTGCTCGAGTCCTCGATCGCCACGCACCGGCGCGGATCGACGTCGAGCCGGCGCGCCGCCTCGAGGTACACGTCCGGTGCGGGCTTGCCGTGCGGCACCTCCTCCGATGACACCGTGGCGCTGAACTCGCCGGCGAGGCCGGCGGCGTCGAGCGCGAAGTCGATGATCTCGCGGTTCGCCGAGGAAGCCAGCGCCAGCGGCCAGCGGCGGTGAAGGGCGCGCACAGTTTCGACCGCCCCGGGAAGCAGCGGCAGATGCTCGCGGTAGCGCCGCTCCATCCTGTCGACGACCGCGCGGTTGATCTCCTCCACGTCGAGGTCGACGCCGAGCTCGTCGCGCATGTACCGGGACCACTCGGGCGAGCTCATGCCCATCATCGCCGTCGGCGCGTCCTCGCGCCAGTGGCCACCCGTGTCGCGGACGACCTCCTGCTTGGATTCGTTCCACAGCTGCTCTGAGTCCATCAGGACCCCGTCCATGTCGAAGATCACAGCTTCCGGCACGAGCGCGTTCTATCAGGGTCCCGACACTTCGACTTCCGTCGAACCGTTCCCGGGTAAATATCAACAGGTGACCTTTTCACGACCGAGATATCTGATCGTGTTCAGCACCGCGGTGCTGTGCTATGCGGCGCTCGGCGCGGTCCTCGGGATCTTGCCGGACTACGTCCACTCACTCGGCGGCGGCGCGGTCCTCGTCGGCTTCGCCGTCGGGGCGCCGGCGCTGACCGGGGCCGCCGGACGCCCGTTCGGTGGACGGCTCGCGGACCGCATCGGGCCCGCGCGGATCATGATCGCCGGCGCGCTGGTGATGGCGGTCGGGACGATCCCGGCGTTCGTGGAGTCGCTCCCGATGCTGATCCTGAGCCGGTTGGTCGTCGGCGCCGGCGAGGCCGCGATGATGGCGGCGGCAGTGCTGTGGCTGCTCCGCCTGGCAGGGCCCGAGCGTCGTGGTCGCGCGATGGGACACATCGGGCTCGCCAACTATGCAGGGCTGACGATCGGGCCGCCGCTATCGCAGGCGCTGTCCGGCCAGGCCCACCCGACGCGGGTGTGGGTCACCGCGGCCGTGCTGCCGTTGATCGCGGCGGCGTTCGCGGCGGTGCTCGGGCGATCACCAGACCGCCACGTCGCGCCTGAGGCGACGCCCGACACGGACGAGCAGCCGGATGAGGCCGCCGCGCCGAGCACGCTGCGCGCGACGCTTCGCCCCGGCCTCGGGCTGATGCTGGTCAACTTCGGCTATGTCGCGGTGCTGTCCTTCGGCGCGGCGGCCGCGACCGAGCAGGGCACGGGAATCGCGTCGCTCGTGATCCCGGTATTCGGCGTCGGCGTGATCGCGAGCCGGACGATCCTCGCCGGCGTGCCCGATCGCTTCGGCGCGCCCCGCACCCTGATCGTCGCGGTTACGATCGAGGCGGCAGGCCTGGCCGGGATGGCCGCGACCACGAGCACGCCGGTCGCGCTGCTCGCGCTCGTCGTGATGGCGATCGGGCAGGGGCTCGCGGTTCCGTCACTCGGACTGCTCGCGCTCGCCTCGGTGCCGCCGAGCCGGCACGGCCGGACGGCCGGCGCGTTCTTTGCCTACTTCGACGCGGGTGTCGGGCTCGGTGGTCCGGTGGTGGGGCTTGCCGCGCGCGCCGCCGACCCGACCGGCGGGCTGTTCGCGGCGGCCGGCGCCGTGCTCGCGACTGCGCCCGTCGCGCTGCTCGCCCGCCGGACGCCCGACGCACGCCGAGCGCGCCGCGGCGCCGGCTCGCTCGAGCAGGGCCGGGCGCGGGGGTAGCTTTCCGAGTTCATCGGCGCTCGCCCCGCCGGGGAAGAAGCGATGGGGCATGAACTCGGCGCTGGTCGGTTACCGGCGCGGAGCCGGACGAGCACAGGAGGCTGCCGCGTGGGGTGTGGCGCGCGAACGCGGTTACTTGAGCACCCCGCGCGCGGCCGACGTCCATGCCGTCGTTACGTCGCGGATCCACTTCGCCTGCGTCGTGGCGAGCGAGGAGATCCACTCGACATCGCTCTTGCCCGGTCCCCGCTCGAGCGAGGTGGCGATCGCCTTGAGTGCCTTCTCATAGGCCGTCAGGGTCGCCTCGCCGGCGCTCCTGCTGTCCTCGATGATGCGCTCGTTGAGCTTCCGGACGCGCTGCGCCACAGCCTCGAGCCGCGGGTCGGCCGCGCCGTTCGACCGCGCGCCGGCGGAGCCCGACGACGAGGACGAGCTCGCGCGGGGTGCGCGGGTCCGGCTTGTGCCCCTGCTCGCGGACGCGGTCTTCCGCGTTGTGCGCTTGGCGCTCGTGGACTTGCTGGCGCTCGAGCGCGTTGCGCCGGTGGACTTGCTGGCGCTCGAGCGCTTCGCGCCCGTGGATTTGCTGGCGCTCGAGCGCTTCGCTCGAGTGCGGCCCGACGTGCTGCCCGGCTTGGAACCGCTGCTTCTTGCCTGGGGCACAGCTTCCTCCTTGGGATGTACGACCGTGTTGGGCGGACAAAGCTAGCGAGTTGCGCGGCCGATGCGCGCCATCCGGCGTGCATGCGCATGTCGATTAGTTCAGAAGCAGACGCGGGCCACGCGTCACGCGATCGCGACGACCGACGCGGCGGCGGTCGCGCGCGGTGGCGCCGTGGTCGAGCGGACGACGAGCGATGGCTCGATCAGGCGAACCTCGTTCGGCCGGCGGTTGTCGATCCGGTCAAGCAGCAGCTCGAGCGCGAGCCGGCCCATCTCGGTGCGCGGCTGATCGACGGTTGTCAGTGAGACGTGCGCGAGGTGGGCGATCGAGGTGTTGTCGTAGCCGACGATCGACACGTCGCCCGGAACGTCGACGCCGGCGCGATCGAAGCCGCCGAGCAGCCCCGCCGCGACCATGTCATTGGCGGCGAAGATCGCGGTCGGCAGCTCGCGCCGGCGGAGCAGTTCGCCGGCGGCGTTGAAGCCCGCCTCCTCGGTGAAGTCGCCAGCGATCACGAGCGCGTGGCGGCCGAGCCGCCGGGCCCGCATGCCGCGCAGGTAGGCGGATCGGCGCTGCGGTCCGCCGGCGCCGCTGCCGCCATCGACGTGCGCAATCCGCTCGTGCCCGAGTTCGACGAGGTGATCGAGCACGAGCCCGGTGCCGTGCGCCTCGTTGATCAGGACGATGTCGGCGTCGACGTTGCGCATACCGCGCCCGACCATGACGAGCGGCGCCTCGGCTGCGGCCGCGGCGATGTCGCCGGCGGGCATGCGCGGGCTGACGAGGATCAGTCCGCTGACGCGGTGCTCGAGCAGCGCGCCGAGCGCAGCGCGCTCGCGCCGCGAGGACCGCCCGCCGGCGGCGAGCAGCAGCTGGTAGCCAGCCTCGGAGGCGTGATCCTCGACGCCTCCCGCGATCTCCGCGAAGAACGGGTTGCGCAGGTCGTCGAGGATCACGCCGACGGTCTTGGTCCGCCGGCTGGCCAGGCTGCGCGCCATCGCGTTCGGCCGGTAGCCGAGTCGTGCGGCCGCGTCGAGCACGCGCTGGCGGCGCTCCTCGCTGACGTTCGGTCGCTCTCGCATCACGAGTGAGACGAGCGCGCGCGACACGCCGGCTTCGCGCGCAACGTCCTCCATCGTGGGTGCGCGTCGGGAGTGGAGGAGCGACGCGGGACGGCGCGCTGGGGTGGGCATAACGCGCAGGCACCTTACTTAGAGCGCGACAACATTGCAATCGCGTTAGCGCGCTCTAAACAAGAAATGGCCACGTTGCGGGATTTCCGCCGCTGGCCTTGACTTCGCGGGAAGCCACGGGATATAGTCGCCGGATTCCGCCGTTAGAGCGCTCTAATTCGCTAACGCACTTTAGCGCGATCTATCGTCTGGGAGAGAGAGGCACTCCAGAACATGCAACACGCGCAAGCGCGGGCGACCGGCGCAAAGGCGACGCTCGATGAGCGGCTGGCCGGCGCGCCGATCTCGTGGGGGGCATGCGAGATCCCGGGGTGGGGCGTGATGCCCTCGGCCGATCGGGTGCTGGCCGAGATGGCGGAGCTCGGTCTGCGCGGGACCGAGCTCGGCGCGCCCGGATTCTTCCCCGACGATCCGGCGAGGATCGCCGAGTTGCTGAGGCGCCACGGCCTCGATCTCGTCGGCGGTTTCGTCGCCCTCGTGCTGCACGAGCCCGACCTCAGCGCCACGATCGCCGAGGCTCACAGGTCCGCGCGTCTGATCGCGGAGACCGGCGGCCGGATGTTCGTCGTCGGGGTGGTTCAGGACTTGACATGGAGTACGCCACGGGAGCTGGACGACGCCGGCTGGGCGCGCGCTGGCCCGCCATCTGAACGAGGTCGAGCGGTTGGCCGGCGAGTACGGGCTGACGCTGGCCCTGCATCCGCACGCCGGCACGCTGATCGAAACCGCAGACCAGGTCGAGCGTGCGCTCGCGGTGGTCGAGGTGGGCTGGTGCCTGGATACCGGGCACCTGACGATCGGCGGGGTGAATCCCGTCGAGTTCGCTCGCGAGCACGGCGACCGTGTCGTGCACGCGCATCTCAAGGACGTCGATGCGAACGTCGCGGCCGAGTTCCGATCGGGCCGGCGCTCGCTCGTCGACGCCACTCGGGGCGGTTTGTTCACCGCGCTCGGCAAGGGCGACGCACGGATCGCCGAGGTCATGGACGCCCTGCAAGCGCACGGGTACGACGGTTGGCTCGTACTCGAACAAGACACCGCCATCACCGGAGATGAGCCGACGGTGGCAGGCGGACCGATGCGCGACGCTCGCGAGAGCATCGCCTTCCTTCACCACACGGCTCGGACGACGGAGGAGATCAATCGATGAGACGACTGTCTCGCACTATCGGCATCGTCGCCGCCGTGGGTGTCGCAGCCCTGCTGGTGGCGGCGTGCGGTAGCAGCAACTCGAGCAGCAACGCGAGCAAGAGCGGCACGACGACCAGCGCGGTGAACATCGCGGCGACCGGAAAGCCGTGCACGTACAAGTTCGCGCTGATCACCCACGGCGACAACGGCAGCTTCTGGAGCGTCGTGTACAAGGGCGCCAAGGACGCGGCGGCCGATCTCGGTTGCACGCTCACCGAGACCTACGGGTCGCAGCAGCAGGGCCAGGCGGAGCCGGACGATAATGCCGAGAACGCGCAGATCCAGGACGCGATCAACGCGAAGGTGAACGGCATGGCGGTGTCCGACCACGACCCCTCGCTGATGAACCCGACGCTGGCCAAGGCGGCGGCGGCGGGCATCCCAGTGGTGCTGCTGAACGCCGGCTGTGACGACACCGACATCGCCGCCAGCGCCGCCATCACCTGCGTTGGGCAGCCTGAGCAGCTCGCGGGCCAAGCCGCCGGCGCGTATTTCAAGAAGATCGGCGCCACCAACGTCCTGTGCGTCATCCACCAGTCGGGTCAGAACCTGCTCGACCGGTGCAACGGCATCGCGATGGCGCTCGGGGTCGGCTCGCTGTGCAAGACCGGGACCGCGCCCACGAAGGGCCCGGGGTGCACGGAGCTGACGCTGTCCACGCCGAACGCGGCGTCGAACCCGCAGCAGGCGATCCAGCAGGTCACCGCGTACCTGCAGACCCACACGGGGATCAACGCGGTGATGACGCTGAACAACGCGATCGGGACGGCACTCATCACCAGTGCCCCGGCCAGCAAGCCGAAGATCGCGACGTTCGACCTGAACTCCGGCGTCGAGCAGGACCTGAAGAACAACTCGATGGCGTTCGCGATCGATCAGCAGCAGTACCTCCAGGGGTACCTGCCGATCGTGTTCCTGTACCTGTACAACAAGGACAACGGTCAGAGCGTCGGTGGTGGCACGACCGTGGCCAGCGGGCCGCTGGTCGTGACCAGCGCGAACATCGGCAAGGTCGCGGCTGCGATCGCCGCGGGACAGGACTAACTGCCTCGGAGACTCACGAGTAACGCAGCGAAGGTCACCGGGCGGGAGTCCTCTCCCGCCCGGTGGCGACAATCAAAAAGAGCCCACCAGCCGATCCACCTTCCCACCGCCACCAACAACATGAGCGCCACCTCACCTCCGTTAGCAACCCCGCCCGCGAGCTCGGGGGCGCAAGACGACCGGCTCGTTCCGATCAGCCGGCTGACCCGCACGCTCAGGCGTCCGGAGCTCGGCTCGCTGCTTGCCGCGGTATTCGTGTTCGTGCTGTTTGCGATCACCGATTCGAGCTCGAATCACCTGTGGCTGAAGCAGACGGGCATCGCCGCGTGGACGACGCAGGCGGCGTTCTTCGGGATCGTTGCCGTGCCGGTCGGGCTGCTGATGATCGGCGGCGAGTTCGACCTGTCGACCGGCGTGATGACCGGGGTGACGGCGATCGTGATGGCGCTGCTCGTCGGCAAGTGGCACGTGAACACGTGGATCGCGATCCTCATCACGCTCGCCTTCGCCACCGCGATCGGGTTGCTCAACGGCTACATCGTCGTGCTGACGAGGCTACCGAGCTTCATCGTCACGCTCGCGACATTCTTCGTGTTACGCGGGGCGAGCACGGGCGGCGTGCTGTTGCTGAACAGCGGGAGCACGCAGATCACGGTCACCCAGGCGCACCCCGCGGGCCTGAGCAGCGCGAAGTCGATCTTCGGCAGCTCCTTTTTCTCGAGCGGCTCCCTTCCGAGCGGCTACTCGACCGCGATCCTGTGGTTCATCGGTGTGACGATCGTCGGAACCTGGGTGCTCAGCCGGACGTCGTTCGGAAACTGGATATTCGCCTCCGGCGGGGACCAGAACGCGGCGCGCAACACCGGCGTGCCCGTGAGACGCACGAAGGTCCTGCTGTTCGTCGCAACGGCGCTGGCCGCGGCGCTGGTCGGGATCATCTCGTTCACCCAGGCGTCCTCGGCCGTGTCCGAGCAGGGCGTCGGCTATGAGTTCTTCTACATCATCGCGGCGGTCGTGGGCGGGTGCCTGCTGACCGGCGGTTACGGATCGGCGATCGGCGCGGCGCTCGGCGCGTGCATCATCGGGATGGCGTTCGAAGGGGTGATCTACGCCGGCTGGGACAGCTCATGGGACTTCGCGTTCCTCGGAGTGATCCTGTTCCTGGCCGTAGTCGTCAACACGCTGATCTACCGACGAGCATTGAAGGCGCGGAGATGATGGAAAGGTCGGCGGCGCCTGACGGCGGCGCCTTAGGAGCGACGGAGCTTCGAACATGAGCGAAACCGGTGCCGGGGACGTCCAGAACAAAGCCCCGGCCGTGCAGCCGCAGACGCAGGCGAATGGGACGCCGGCGCTCGAGGTGCGTTCGATCTCGAAGTACTTCGGGAGCGTCAACGCGCTCGAGGACGTCAGCCTGTCGGTCTACTCCGGCCAGGTCACCTGCGTGCTCGGAGACAACGGTGCCGGCAAGTCGACGCTGATCAAGATCCTTTCGGGCGTGCACTTGCCGGACAAGGGCGAGATGCTGTTCGACGGTGAGCCCGTGAGCTTCGCGGGTCCGCGCGACGCGCGGGCGCACGGGATCGCGACCGTGTTCCAGGATCTGGCGACCGTCCCGCTGATGTCGGTATGGCGCAACTTCTTCCTGGGCAACGAGCCGACACGTGGCCGGGGGCCGCTCCAGCGGCTTGACATCAAGGGGGCCCAGCGGATCATGCGCGAGGAGATGTCCAAGATGGGCATCGACGTTCGCGATCCGGACCAGACGGTGGGAACGCTGTCCGGTGGCGAGCGCCAGGCGATGGCGATCGCGCGCGCGGTGTATTTCGGGGCGAAGGTCCTGATCCTCGACGAGCCGACGTCGGCCCTCGGCGTCCGCCAGTCGGGGATCGTGCTCAAGTACGTGATCCAGGCGCGTGAGATGGGGCGGGCGGTGATCTTCATCACGCACAACCCGCACCATGCCTATCCCGTCGGCGACCGGTTCGTGCTGCTCAAGCGCGGCGGCCTGCTCGGCTCCTACGCCAAGGCGGAGACGTCGATCGCGGAGCTGACCTCGATGATGGCCGGCGGCGCCGAGCTCGAGGAGCTGAGTCACGAACTCCAGCGCGCGGCCGACCCGTCGATCAAAGAGGTCGCCAACGAGCTGGCCGCGGAGGCGTCCGACGCCAAAGCGTCCGCCTGAGCGATGGCGAGCGATCTCGAGCTCCTGACGGTCGGACGCATCAGCATCGACCTGTACTGCGATCAGGTCGGGGCGGACTGGAACGCCGCGGAGACGTTCAGCAAAGCGGTCGGCGGCAGCGCAACCAACGTGGCCATCGCGGCCGCCCGCCTCGGACACCGGACCGCCGTGTTCACCAAGGTCGGCGAAGACCCGTTCGGCGAGGTCGCACTCGCGGAGCTGCGCGACTTCGGCGTCGACACGCGCTTCGCCGGGGTCGAGCCGCGCACGGTGACGCCGCTGGCGTTCGCCGTGCTCGACCCGCCCGAGAACCCGCAGCTGCTGTTCCGTCGCGACCCGCCCGTCCCGGACTTCCAGCTGAGGCCCGACGACGTGGACCCCGCGACCGTCACCGACGTGCCGATCCTGTGGGTGACGGCGGGAGCGCTGTCGCACGAGCCGAGCGCGTCGACGGCGGCAGGCATGCTCAACGCCCGCGGCCGCCGGGGCCACACCGTCCTCGACCTCGACTACCGCCCGACGTTCTGGCGCTCGCGCGAGGAAGCCTCGGCGCGGATCGGCGCCGCCGTCGAGCATGCGACGATCGCGGTCGGCAACCGCGAGGAGTGCGCGGTCGCGGTCGGCAGCGAGGACCCGCGCGAGGCCGCGGCCCGGCTGCGCGCCCGCGGCGTCGAAGTCGCGATCGTCAAGCTCGGCGGCGAGGGCGTGTTGCTGTCGAGCGAGCAGGGAGAGCGCCTCATCGAGCCGCCGCCGATCCAGGTGCTGTGCGGGCTCGGGGCGGGCGATGCGTTCGGCGGCGCGCTGTGCCACGGGTTGCTGTCCGGATGGCCCCACGAGCGCACGATCGCGTTCGCAAACGCCGCCGGCGGGATCGTCGCCTCGCGCCTGTTGTGCTCGCAGGCGATGCCGTACGAACACGAGGTGGTCGAGTTGTTGGGAAAAGGGTCGGCGGCGCCTGACGGCGGCGCCTTAGTAGGAAGGTCGGCGGCGCCTGGCGGCGGCGCCTTAGTAGAGGGATCGCCGGCATGAGCGCGACGGCGGCACCGAAATCCACGGTCGCGCCCGCGGGACGCACTGCGCGCCGGCGGATCGGCGTTGGCGTGATCGGGTTCGGCTGGCTCGGCCAGGCCCACACGCGCTCGCTGTTGCGGATCCCGACGCTGTTCGAGAATCGCGCGTTCGACGCCGAGCTCGTCGCGTGCAGCGACCCGCTGCCGGCGCGGGTCGATCAGGCGGTCAGCTCGTTCGGATTCAAGCGTGCCTCGGCAGGCTGGGAGTCGGTGATCGAGGACCCCGACGTCGAGGTCGTGTGGATCGCCGCGCCGAACATGGTGCACGTGCAGCTCGTCGAGGCGGCCGCGCAGGCGGGAAAAGCCGTGTTCTGCGAGAAGCCGGTTGGCGGCACGCCCGAGCAGGTGGCCCGCGCCGCCCAGGCCGCCCGCAGCGCCGGCGTGATCAGTGGCGTCGGCTACAACTACCGGTGGGCGCCGCTCGTCCGCTACGCGCGCGAGCTGATCGCGAGCGGCGAGCTCGGCGAGATCACGAACTACCGCGGCCGGTTCTTCTCGATGTACGGCGCCGACCCGCTCGGCGTCAACTCGTGGCGGTTCCAGCTCGACCAGGCCGGCTACGGCGTCACCAGCGACATCATGAGTCACGCGGTCGACCTCGCGCACATGCTGGTCGGTCCGATCACGAAGCTGACCGGCACGCTCGAGACATTCATCCGCGAGCGCCCCGCGCCCGGCGACGGCGCCAGCCACTACGGACGCGGACGGCCGGAGGACCCGCGGACGCCGGTGACCAACGAGGACTACGCGGCGATGCTGTGCACGTTCGCGTCGGGCGCGCGCGGCACGTTCGAGGTCAGCCGCACGCTGGTCGGACCCGAGAGCGAGAACGCGTTCGACGTCTATGGCACGCGCGGCGCGGTCGGCTGGAACTTCGAGCGCCTGAACGAGCTCCGCGTGTACCGGACTCCGGCCCGCCCCGCTGACCGCGGCTCCGGCTACACGACGGTGCTCGGTGGCGACCGCTTCGGGCATCACGGCTTCTTCGTGCCCGGCAGCGGCAACACGATCGGGTTCGAGGATCTGGTCACGATCGAGGACTACGAGTTCTGCACCGCGGTCGCGGAGGGGCGGCCGTACGAGCCGAGTTTCGAGCAGGCACTCGCGGGGGCGGCCGTGCAGGCGGCACTGCTGCGGTCGAACGAGAGCGGCGGCTGGGAGTCGGTGGTGCCGTTGATCGACGAGAACACACCGTGACCACGACGACCGCTGTCGCGCCGCTGCGGATCGGGATCATCGGTGTCGGGCGGATCGGCCGGATGCACGCCGAGCTCATCGCCCACCAGGTGCCCGGGGCAGCGCTCGGCGCGATCTACGACGCGTACGAGCCGGCGGCGCGCGGCGTCGCGGCCGCGCTCGGCGTGCCGGCGGTGGGGAGCGTCGAGGACATCTTCGACGGCGATCTCGACGCGGTCGCGATCTGCTCGAGCTCCGACACCCACGTCGATCTGCTGATCGCGGCGGCGCGGGCGGGCAAGGCGGTCTTCTGCGAGAAGCCGGTGTCGCTCGACCTGGCGGAGGTCGACCGCGCGCTCGGCGCGATCGACGCCGCGGGCGTCCCGTTCCAGATCGGCTTCAACCGCCGATTCGACCCGGCGCACGCCTCGGTCCGGGAGGCCGTGGTTGCGGGCGCGGTCGGCGAGCCGCACCTGGTGCGGATCTCGAGCCGCGACCCCGAGCCGCCGCCGTTGGAATACGTCAAGCGCTCGGGGGGCCTGTTCCTCGACATGATGATCCACGACTTCGACATGGCCAGGTTCGTGACCGGCGCCGAGGTGGTCGAGGTGTACGCGCGCGGCGCGCTCCGGATCGAGCCGTCGTTCGCGGAGGCCGGCGACATCGACACGGCGGTCGTGACGCTCGTCCACGAGGACGGCTGCCTGACAACGATCGACAACTCACGTCGCGCCGCGTACGGCTACGACCAGCGCGTCGAGGTGTTCGGCTCCAAGGGAATGGCAATCTCCGAGAACCCACTCGCACACACGGGCGCCGTCGTCACCGCGGACGGCCTGCGGCGCCCGCCGCATCCGTACTTCTTCCTCGAGCGCTACCTGCCGAGCTACGTGCGCGAATGGCAGGCGTTCGTCGGGGCGCTCACGCGGGGAGAGGACCCGCCGGTGTCGAGCACCGACGCACGCGCCCCGCTGGTGATCGGGCTTGCAGCGGGACGGTCGTTGCGAGAAGGTCGTCCTGTGCGCGTCGAGGAGGTGCAGGCGACATGAGGATCTACCTGACCGGGGCCAGCGGGTTCGTCGGCTCGAACCTCGCGCACGTGTTCGCCCACGATCACGGCGCGGAGGTGGTGGCCCCCGGCCACGAGCACGTCGACCTTACCGATGAGATGGTCGTGCGCCGGTCGGTGCTCGCCACCCGGCCCGACGCGATCGTGCACGCCGCGATCTGGAACGACCCGCCGGCGCTCCGCACCGATCGCCGGCGCGCGTGGGACGCGTACGTGGGCGCCACCCGCAACGTCGTGGCCGCCGCCAACGCGGTCGACGCGCACGTGGTGCTGATCTCGACCGACTGGGTGTTCGACGGCAGTCAAGGCTCGGGTGGCGGGGCATCCGAATCAACGCCGCCCAACCCGATCAACACCTACGGCTTCCTCAAGGCGTGCTCGGAGCTCGTGCTCCTCGAAAGCGCCGGGTGCGGCACGGTCGCCCGGATCGCCGGCGTGCAGGGCGTCCACCGGGCGCGCCCGCGTACGCCGCGTCGCCCAGGACGCCGGCTTCGGTTACCTGGTGGCGTCGCTCGTGGAGGCGCTGCGTGCGGGCGAGCGGTTCGCTCTCTGGGACGGACCCGGGATCAACCAGCTGGCGACGCCGACGCTCGCCACCGACGCCGCCGAGCTCGTGTGGCTGGCCCTTACGCGTGAAGTCACCGGCATCCTGCACTGCTGTGGCGGCGAGCACGCCGACCGGGTGGGCCTTGCGCGCCGTGCGATCCGAGTGTTCGAGCTCGATCCGGATCTGCTCGATGTGGTTCCGCCGCCGCATGAGGTCGTCGCAGCGGGCGGCATCCCGCGCGACACGCGGCTGGACGCACGCGCCACCGCGCGCACGCTCGAGGCCCAGCTGCCCGACCTCGACACGATGCTCAGGAGACTGCGGATCGAAGTGGAGTCATCATGGAGCGTGGCATGAGTCGTCTTACGGTCGCCCAGGCACTCGTCCGGTTCCTCGCGGTCCAGGAGGTCGAGCGCGACGGCCGGCGTTCGCGGCTGATCGCCGGCTGCTTCGGGATCTTCGGCCACGGCAACGTCGCCGGGCTCGGACAGGCGCTGCACCAGTACCGCGACCTGCTTCCGTACCACCCGGCCCGCAACGAGCAGGCGATGGTCCACGTCGCCGCCGGCTATGCGCGCCAGCGGAACCGGCTCGGCACGTTTGCGTGCACCACGTCGGTCGGGCCGGGCGCGACGAACATGGTGACCGGCGCGGCGCTCGCGACGATCAACCGCCTCCCGGTGCTGCTGCTCCCCGGCGACACGTTCGCCACCCGGACGCCGCACCCGGTGCTCCAGCAACTCGAGGTGCCTTGGGATTCGACCGTGTCCGTGAACGACTGCTTCCGTCCGGTGTCGCGGTACTACGAACGCGTCGAACGTCCCGAGCAGCTGATCCCGGCGGCGCTCGAGGCGATGCGGGTGCTGACCGATCCGGCCGAGACCGGGGCCGTCACGCTGGCCATGCCCGAGGACGTGCAGGCCGAGGCATTCGATGTTCCGGATGCGTTCCTGGAGCAGCGCGTGTGGACCGTGTACCGCCAGCCGCCGGCGCCGGACGCGCTCGCGCGCGCGGCCGACCTCATCCGCTCGGCACAACGCCCGCTGATCGTCGCCGGCGGGGGCGTGATCTACAGCGAGGCGGTCGCGGCCCTGCGGGCGCTCGTCGACGCCACCGGAATCCCGGTGTGCGAGACGCAGGCAGGTCGCGGCGCGCTCGTGTCCGAGCATCCGCTCAGCCTGGGCGCGGTCGGCGCCACCGGCACCAGCGCCGCGAACCGTCTGGCGCGGGACGCAGATCTCGTGATCGGGATCGGCACCCGCTGGAGCGACTTCACGACCGCGTCGAAGTCGGCGTTCCAGGACCCGGGCGTGCGCTTCGTCAACGTGAACGTCGCGGCGTTCGACGCCGGCAAGCAGAGCGGGTTGCCGGTCCTCGCCGACGCGCGCGTCGCGCTCGAGCAGCTTCGCAACACGCTCGCCGGGCACCGCGTCGATCCGGCGTGGGACGACCGCGCGGGCTCGGAGGCGCGCGACTGGGCGGCCGAGATCACGCGATTGATGTCGCCCGATGGCGGCACGGGCCGCCTGCCGTCACAGGCACAAATCATCAAAGAAATCAACGATGCCGCCGGCGAGACCGGCGTGATCGTGTCCGCCGCTGGCTCGGCTCCGGGCGACCTGCACAAGCTGTGGGTGGCGCGAGACCCGGCCGGCAAGGGGTATCACGTCGAGTACGGATACTCGTGCATGGGTTACGAGATCCCCGGCGCGATCGGCGTGAAGCTGGCCGCTCCCGAGCGCGAGGTGTACGTGCTGATCGGGGACGGCTCGTACCTGATGCTGCCGGGCGAGCTCGTGACCGCGGTGGCGCAGCGGGTCCCGATCGTGATCGTGCTCGTCGACAACCACGGGTACGCGTCGATCGGCGCGCTGTCGCGGTCGGTGGGGTCGGGCGGGTTCGGGACGCTCTACCGGTTCGCGGAGAACGGTTCCGTGCCGCTCGACCCGGCGTCGACCGATGTATTGCCGATCGACCTCGCCGCCAATGCCGAGAGCCTCGGGGCGCAGGTGATCCGGACAAAGACGATCGCCGAGCTGCGCGACGCGCTCGCCGGCGCGCGCGGTGGCGACGGCCCGGTCGTGGTGTACATCGAGGCCGACCGCTACCAGGGCGTGCCGAGCTACGACAGCTGGTGGGACGTGCCGGTCGCCGAGGTGTCAGACGAGAACAGCGTGCGGGCCGCGCGCGAGGGATACGAGCGAGACCACGCCGCCCAGCGTCAGTATCTACGCTCGGTCGATGAGTGATCTCCTGATCCCCGGCGCCTCGGCCCCCGGGCCCGACGGCGCGATCTTGTCGGTTGCCCCAGAGTCGTCGGGGTTCGATTACGTCGGCTTCGAGGTCCTGGTGCTCGAAGGCGGCGGTACGGCCGAGCGCGCGTGCGGCTTCCGTGAGCTGTGCGTGGTCGTCATCTCCGGCGTCGTGCATGTCGCCTCCGAGCACGGCGAGTGGTTCGACATCGGAGGCCGAGCCGATCCGTGGGCCGGGCTGCCCGACGCCGCCTACCTGCCGCCGGAATCGCACGTCGGACTGCGCGCCGGCGAAGAAGGCGCGGAGGTCGCCCTGTGCTGGGCGCCAGCCCTGAGGGGCGCCACGCCGCGCGTCCTCCCCGGCGCGGCGATCGAGGTAGAGACCCGGGGACACGGCGCCCACGAGCGGTTCATCCGCCCGATCCTGATGGAGAACGAGGGGGCGGGGTCGCTGCTCGTGGTCGAAGTGCTGACCCCGGCAGGCCACTGGTCGAGCTATCCACCGCACAAGCACGACCACGACGATCCCCCGCGGCAGTCGCTGCTGGAGGAGGTGTACTACCACCGGATCAAGCCCGAGCGAGGATTCGGCCTGATGCGCGTGTATGACTTCGAAACCGAGCTCGACGAGGCGCTGACGTTCCGCGACCGCGACTGCGTGCTGGTGGCGCGCGGCTACCACACCGTGTCGGCACCGCCGGGCTATGACTCGTATTACCTGAACGTGATGGCCGGCCCGCAGCGTTTTTGGGCCGTCGTCAACGACCCCGACCACGAATGGACGCTAGATGGCAGTAACAGCAACCCGCCTGCTTGACAACTACATCGACGGCGAGTGGACGCCGGCGCAGGCCGCGACCGACGTGCTCGACGTGTTGAACCCGGCCAACGGGGAGGTGCTCGCGCGCGTGCCCCTGTCGGGATCCGCCGATCTCGACGCCGCGGTCCGCGCGGCCCGCGAGGCGCTCCCGGAGTGGCGCGCGGTGTCGACGATCGCGCGCGCGCGCAAGCTGTTCGAGCTCCGCGAGAGGTTGGTTTCGCGGGAGGAGGACCTCGCGCGCTCGGTCACGACCGAGATGGGCAAGACGATCGGTGACGCCCGGGCCGAGGTGGCGCGGATGATCGAGATGGTCGAGTGTGCGTGCGCGATCCCGACGACGATGCAGGGCCGCGCGCTCGAGGACGTATCGCGCAACATCGACGCCGAAACGATCCGCCAGCCCGTCGGGGTGTGCGCCGCGATCGTCCCGTTCAACTTCCCGGCGATGGTGCCGTTCTGGTTCTTGCCGTTCGCGATCGCGTGCGGCAACACGTTCGTGCTCAAGCCGTCCGAACAGGTGCCGCTCACGCAGCAGATCGCGTTCGAGGAGTTACATGGGTTGGGGCTGCCCCCGGGAGTGGTGAATCTGGTCAATGGCGGCCGCGAGGTGGTGGAGGGGATCCTCGACCACCCCGGGATCGACGCGGTGTCGTTCGTAGGCTCGGCGCCGGTGGCGCGGATCGTCTACGAGCGCTCGGCCAAGGCGGGCAAGCGCGTCCAGGCGCTCGGCGGGGCCAAGAACCACATGGTCGTGATGCCCGATGCGGTGATCGACAAGACGGTCGACGGGATCCTCGCCTCGGCGTTCGGCGCCGCCGGCCAGCGGTGCATGGCCGGCTCGGTGGTCGTCACGATCGGCGACGCGCACGAGCAGCTGATGCCGCCGCTGATCGAGGCTTCGCGCGCGCTGCAGGTCGGCGATGGCCTTGACGAGGGCAGCGACGTGGGCCCCGTGATCTCGTGTGCCGCGCGCGACCGCATCCGCGACTGGATCGAGCAGGGCGTTGCCGGCGGCGCGAAGCTCGTGCTCGACGGTCGCGACAGCGACGGCGGGGATCCGAGCGGCTCGTACGTGGGGCCGACGATCCTCGACGGCGTGACCCCCGAGATGGACATCGCCCAGGAGGAGGTGTTCGGGCCCGTGCTGTGCGTGATCAGCGCGGCGACGCTCGACGAGGCGATCGGGATCGTCAACGCCAGCCGATTCGGTAACGGCACGTCGATCTTCACCGAGTCGGGGGCGTCGGTGCGGCGCTATCGCCACGAGGTGCAGGCGGGCATGATCGGAGTGAACATCGGCGTCGCCGCGCCCGTGGCGTTCTTCCCGTTCTCGGGCTGGAAGGACTCGTTCCTCGGCGACCTGCACGCGCACGGCCCCGACGCGGTCGAGTTCTACACGCGCAAGAAGACCGTCACGAGCCGCTGGTTCTCGAGCGGGCAGGGGAGCGGCGCGTACTTCGTCGAGGGGTGAGCGCGGCGCCGGCAAGGATCATGGCGGCGCCCACCGGCTGATTCCAGCGCAGCGGCTCAGCCAGTACCAGCACGCCGGCGAGCGTCGAGACGATCGGGATCGCGTAGGTGACCGTCGACGCCACGGTCGCGCCGACGTCGCGGATCAGCGAGTAGTTGAGGACGAAGGTCAGGCCGGTCCCGAACACGCCGAGGGCGAGCACCGCGAGCACCTGCTTGGCGCCCAGACCGTCCGGGGCGCGGGCGAACAACGGCGCGAAGATCGCCAGCGCGATCGTGGCGCACAGCAACTGCGCCGTGGCCAGCGCGAGCGGTCCCTCGCGACGGCCGGCCAGGTAGCGGCGCGCATACGGGAAGCCGAGGCCGTAGGAGGCGGCGGCGCCGAGACACAGCAGGTTTCCGACGAGCGAGGTCGCACCGAGACCACGCCAGACCCCGAGCACGACGAGCACGCCCGCGAAGCCGACGGCCAGACCGGCGACGCGGCGGGCGGTGACGTACTCGTCGGACAGCATCAGGACGGCGACCGGCAGCGTGAACAGCGGGACGGTGGCGTTCCAGATGCCGGCCAGCACGCTCGAGACGTGGCGCTCGCCGTACGCGAACAGGCTGAACGGGATGACGTTCAGCAACACCGCGGCTATCGCCAGGTGGCCCCAGGTCCGAGCGCCGCGGGGCAGACGCTCGCCGCGCGCGGCGACGATCGCGGACAACATCCCGGTGCCGACGAGCAGCCGGCCGAGCGTGACCTCGAGCGGCGACAGTGCTTCGTCGCCGATCTTGATGAACAGAAACGTCGTCCCCCAGGCCAACGCCAGGAGGACGAACCGCGCCGGCCAGGGAGCTCTCACCCCACGACGGGAAGTGACCGTTCGTTCGACAGCCTGGTCAGCATGCGCTGCATCGTGGAAGTCACGAGCTTGTAGCCCTCCTCGGGATCGGGTCGTGCGCCGAGCCGGGCGCGTAGGTCGATCGGTTTCAGCACCCGAATCGAGATCTTGGCCGGCAGCGGGAACCGCGCCGGCAGGTCGAGGAACGTCAGCCCGAACGGCGGCCCGATCGCCGCGGGCATGACCTTCAGGCGCAGTCGACGGTCAAGCTGGAGAGCACGTGCCAGCCGCCTCCCCTGCCCGAGGAACAGTGCGGTCTCCTGCCCGCCCACGGAGACCACCGGGACGATCGGGATCTCGTGCTTCAGCGCGAGCTCGATGAACCCGGTCCGGCCGGCGAAGTCGATCTGGTCCGATTCCCACGAGGGGCGGTAGGTCTCGTGGTCGCCGCCCGGGTACACGAGCAACGCCGCGTCGCGGCGCAGCGCCCCGGCCATGTTGGCCGGCGAGGCGGGAACGGTTCCGTAGCGCTCGAGCAGCGCCCGCAGGCCGGGGAGCTTGAACACGAGGTCGTGCGCGAGCTGGTGGAAGCGGCGCTGGGCGCCGAAGCGGTCGTAGAAGTATTGGCCGAACACGAACGTGTCGGCGATCAGCGTCCCGCCCGAGTGATTGCCGACCAGCAGCACCGGCCCCTCTGCCGGGATATGCGCGAGCCCGCGGACGTCGGCCCGGAAGTACAGCTCCGAGGCGAGCCGTACCGCAGGCAGCGTCTGCTCGATGTAGGCCGGGTCGCGTAGCGTGAACGGGTCACGTTCGCCGCGGCCGCCGGCACTGGCGGCGAGGTCCTCGCCGAACGCCGCGATCATCCGCATGTATGCCTCGGCGGGGCCGAGTGGCGCCCGGAGGATTCTCGTGATCGGACCCGTCATATCCAGGCTCTACCCCGGACCCGGTCGGGCTATCCGCGCCGACAACGAATCGTGCGCCGGTTGCAGTCCCGCGCGGGCAGCAGTAGGTTTCGCGTGTGCGATGGGTGGCGCTCGCATCTGTGGTCGCGTCCCTGGTGGTCGTCGTTCCGGCTGCGCAGGCGGCTACACGCTCGGACGGCTCCGTCCCGGCGCCGGCGCAGATAACTCAGCTGGTGACGAGCGTGCCGGCGAGCACGCTCAACGAGGTCGGCGCCGGCGACAGCCGCAACCCGATCACGAGCCCCGTCGTTCGGGATATCGAGAGCGGACGGACACTTCACGAGCGACGGCAAGCCGGAGATCGCGACGGTGGAACTCGCCTGGTGCCCTCACTGCGCGGCGAACAGCTGGGCGCTTGGCGGTGGCGCTCAGCCGGTTCGGAACCTTCACCGGGCTGCGGGAGATCAACACCGGCACCTATTACTGCAAGGTCGACGAGGATCCGTGCGTCCTGAGACGCCCGCGCAGTGTTTCCCGTACACGCACGGGCTCAGCTTCTTCGGTGCTCACTACCAGAGCCGTTACATCAGCTTCGCGGCGATCGTCCTGCAGGACGTCAACGGCCACAACCTCGAAAAGCCCACTCGGCGCGAGCAGCGCTCGCTCAGCGACGGTCCATCTGAAGGCAATCTACGTTCCCGCGATCGATATCGCGGGTGCCTGGGGCTTCCAGGGGTCCGGCTATGACCCCGTGGCGCTCGCTCACAAGACGTGGTCGCAGATCGCGACGAGCCTGGCGAAGCCGCACAATCGGATCGCACGTGTCGTGGACGGCCTGGCCAACCTGTGGACGGCCGCGATCTGCCAGGTCACCAAGGGACGCCCCGGCAGCGTGTGCAAGTCACGCGGCGTGCGCGCCGCCGTCGCCGCGGTCCTCAGCCAGGTCCCCGCTCGCACCCACCGCCGCCACCGTCGTGATCCGGTCCGCTACATCGGCACGCCGTCGCGTGCTCGCGGTCGCGATCTTCTGCGGCATGCTGTTCGGCCCGGCCACCGTCGCGCGGCGCGTCGCCGGCTCCGGCGCCGCGAGACGCGTTGGCGCAGGCCCTGCGGGACGCCCGCGCCCTCGTGCCGCAGGCGAGTGCGAGCGCCCAGCCGGCGAGCGCCGCCGTCGCCGCGCTGGCGCAAGCCACGGCCCCAGAGCTGTGGATCAACAGTCGGGAAGCTGACGCTGCGCCATATGGGAGGGATGTCTTCGTCGAGTCGAGCGCGGCCGTCGGGGACCTGGAGCGTCTCGCGGGGTTGTCTACCCCGGGTCCGACGACGGCGGTCGAGCTGATCGTTGCCGCGGACCGCAGCCTCGCGCAAGACGCGATCGCGGAGGGGCACGGCGGAACCGCCGCGCTGCTCGCGACGGCGAGAAAGGCGCTCTCGGCTGGAAACCGCGACGCTCGTGCGGGCGCGTCGGTGGCGGCGATCAACTCGTACGCGGCGGCGTGGCAGTCATCCTCCGACGCCCTGGCTCAGCTCGTGGCGCGAGCGGTCACCAGCGTCCCGTCGGGGGCGCTGGCGGCAGCGGCCGAGCAGGCGCTCAGCGGCACGCGCTTCGGTATGGCCGGGCCGCTGATCGAGCCGTCGCCGACGCCGCTGGTGACCGGCGGCAAGCCGGAGGTGTTCTACGGCGGCTCCGAGGCGTGTCCGTTCTGCGGCGTTCAGCGGTGGGGCATGATCGTTGCGCTGTCGCAGTTCGGAACGTTTTCGCATCTGCACCTCATGCAGAGCATCGCCACAAACCCACCGCAGGTCAGGACCTTCACGTTCTTCGGATCGAGCTACCACAGCCCCTACATTTCCTTTATTCCGGTCGAGGTGTGGAACAACCTCGCCAAGCCGCTGCAGCCACTCACCCATCCCGAGCGCGCGCTGTTTCACGAGTTCGACCCCTCGAGCCAGACGCCGTTCATCGACGTCGCCAACCGCTTCATCACGGTCGACTCGACGGTCGATCCACAGCTCATCGCCCACAAGTCGTGGACGCAGCTCGCCTCGGCCCTGACCGACACGAGCAACGTCTCCACCCAGGCGATCGCGGGCGAGGCGGAGGTGTTCACCGCCGAGCTGTGCGAGGCGACGGGTGGCAATCCGCAGTCGGTTTGCTCGTCAACGGTCGTACAGCAGTACGAAGCCGCGCTGCCAACCCTGCACGGGCAGGGAGGGTCCTGTCCGGCGCCCATGGGCCCGGGGGCCCCGCCGCCTGCGCGCGATGCCGTGGCGCGCGCGCCGAGCCGGAGTGCGTCGTCCGGGCCGGTCGCCACCGCGGCCCGCTGCCAGGTCTAGGTCTAGCGGCCGGCGATGAGCCAGACGTGCCACAGCTGCGCGGCTGAGGTTCCGGCCGGCGCGAAGTTCTGTGGCCAATGCGGCACCCCGCAGGCGCTCCACTGCCCCGCGTGCGGAACGCTCACGAGCCAGCCAGACCAGCGATTCTGCCTCGAATGCGGAGCGGCGATCCCGGCGGTTGCCGCGCGGGGGCGCCCGCCCGAGATCGCGAGTGCGCGCACGCCGTCGCCCGAACCGCTCGAGGCCGCCGCGCAGGCGACCGTGTTCGATCTGCCTTTGGTCGAGCGCCGCCTGGTCTCGGTTCTGTTCGGAGATCTCACCGGCTTTACGACCTTCAGCGAGAGCCACGATGCGGAGGATGTTCGCCAGCTCGTGGGCACGTACTACGCCGCCGCCCGCCGGATCACCGCCGCGTACGGCGGCACGATCCGCAAGTACGAGGGCGATGGCGTGATGGCCACCTGGGGCGCGCCGGTAGCGCGGGAGGACGATGCCGAGCGGGCGGTGCGGGCCGCGCTCGATCTGGTGGCCGCCGTAACCAGCCTCGGGGACCGGCTCGGTCTCGACCTCCGGCTCCGG
This sequence comes from uncultured Solirubrobacterales bacterium, assembly GCA_963699325.1. Taxonomy (GTDB): domain Bacteria; phylum Actinomycetota; class Thermoleophilia; order Solirubrobacterales; family Solirubrobacteraceae; genus Palsa-465. The sequence goes on from CAVOTN010000003.1 coordinate 152,245, forward strand.
GTCGGCGTTCTGACCGGCGAGGCCGCGGTGGACATAGCCGCCGTCGACCAGGGAATGGTTCAGGGAGACGCGGTGAACACGGCGGCGCGGCTCCAGTCGATCGCGGAGCCGGGCACCGTGCTCGTCGACGACGTCACCCGGCTGGCGAGCGAGCGTGCGATCGTCTACCAGGACGCCGGGACCCATCTGGTCAAGGGCAAGTCGATCCCGGTTCAGGCGTGGCGCCCGATGCGGATCGTGGCCACCGTCGGCGGTGCCGAGCGGCCGCAACTCGAACTTCCCCTCGTGGGGCGGGCCGCGGAACTCGACGTCCTCCGGGGAGCGCTCGACCGCGTGCTCGAAACGGGCGCCGGATTGACGCTCGTCTCGGTCGTCGGAGAGGCCGGGCTCGGCAAGTCCCGTCTTGGCTGGGAGCTCGAGAAGTATGTCGACGGTCTGGCAGCGACCGTGCTCTGGCATCGCGGGCAAGCCTCGAGCTTCGGGCAGGGGGTCGGCTTCAGGGCGCTCGGCGACATGGTCCGGATGCGGGCCAGGATCACGCTCGAGGATTCGCGGGACATCGAGCGGACGAAGCTCGACGCGCTGCTGGACGACGTGTTCGCCGGCGATGCCGAGGGACACGCCCGTGTCGGGCGAGCGCTGAGCCGCCTGCTGGGACTCGATGACGGCAGCGCGCTGATTCATCGCGGCGAGCTGTTCTCGTCGTGGCGACTGCTGTTCGAGCGGCTCGCAGAGCGTCACCCGGTCCTGCTCCTGTTCGAGGACCTTCACTGGGCCGATCAGGGCCTGTTCGAGTTCATCGACCATCTCGTCGAATGGGCCTCGAACGCAGCCATGCTGATCCTCGTCTTGAGCCGTCCCGACGAGCGTCTCGACGCCCTCAGCCGGCGCGGACGCCGCCTGGACCTCGAACCGCTGGCGCCCGCGGAGATCGAGACGCTGGTCGCCGAGGCGGTCAGCAACGCACCGTCGGAGCTGCTGGCGGTCGTGCGCGATCACGCCGGGGGTGTGCCGCTGTTCGCGGTGGAGTCGCTGCGCATGCTGGCCGATCGCGGCGTGATGGTCGCCGAACGAGACGTGGACACCTACCGGCTCGTCGGCGACGTCCACGAGCTGGCGGTGCCGCCGAGCATCCACGCGCTGATCGCCGGCCGCCTGGACACGCTCGGCGCGGACGAACGCCACGTGCTGTTCGACGCAGCCGTCCTCGATCAGCGTTTCAGCGCGGGGGCGGCCGCGGCCGTCGCCGGGGCTCCCGAAGCGGACGTGCGCGTGTTCCTCGACGGGCTGGTCGCGAAGCAGCTCCTGACCGTATCGACCGATCCGCTTTCACCGGAGCGGGGCCAGTACACGTTCTCGCACCGCCAGATCCAGCGGGTGGCGCTCGCGACGATGTCGAAGCAGGCCCGAAAGTCAAGGCACCTGGCCGCCGCCGACTGGCTGGCACGGGGCGAGCCCGATCCGGATGTGGCGGGCCTCTACGCCGGTCATCTGCTGGCGGCCGCGGAAATCGACCAGACCGCAGACGACGCGCAGTTCATCCGCCGGCGGGCACTGACGACGATCGTCGAGGCGGCGCGGCGCGCGGCGAGCGTCGGCGCGTTGCGCGAGGCGGTGGCGCTGTTCGAAAGAGCCGCCGACATCGAGCCCGACGACGGGCGGCGCGCCGGGCACCTCGTGGAGGGTGCCGGGTGGGCCGAGCACTACGGCGACCGAGCACTGGCCGGGGACCACTATGCGACGGCGCGAGGGCTGCACGAGGCCGCTGGCCGAACCCGTGAGGCGCTCGCCCTGCGGGCTCGCGAGCTGTACGCGTATCGGTGGACGCGCCCCGCCACAGAGCTGATCGAGCCGCTCCGTGAGGTCTACGATGCGCTCCGCGGAACCGACGACGCGGCTTTCGCTGCCGCCGCCGCTGCCCTCGCGGGAGTGCTGTACTCCGACGGCAACGCGCCCGCCGCTGAGACGATCGCCGGCGAGGCGGCCGACGCGGCCGAGATTGCCGGCGCTCGTGCGGAGCTCGGCGTTGCCCTGAACTGTCGTGCCTCGGCGTTCGTCGAGCTGGGCCGGCCGGCCGAGGCGCTCGAGCTGTTCCGAGGGGCACTGCGCGTGCGCGAGCTCTACGCGCCCGCCGAGGTGCCGTTCACGCTCGCGAATATCGCGATCGCGCTGTCGTCCCTCGGCCGGTTCGAGGAGGCCGCGGGCGCCGCCAGGACGGCGATCGCCGCCGCCGAGCGCTTTGCGAGCAGCGCGAGCCTCGAGGGAGCGACGCTCCATCTCGCGCGCACGCTGTTCTGCCTCGGGGAGTGGGACGAGGCGCTCGAGACCGTGGGACGAGTGGCGGTCGACGCGACGCCGGCGAACGCGGGCATGGCGATCGGGCCGCCGGTGCTGGTTGCGCTCGCGCGGGGTCAGTTCGACCTCGTGCGCTCGCTCGTCGACGAGTTCGACCGGCTGCAGGCCGAGACCGGCGCCGCGTTCGAGAGCGACTACCGCGGCGTTCGCACGGTCGCGCTCGCACACCTCGAGGGCGCCCCGGATCGGGCGCTGGCCGCGATTGTGGACTCCGGCTCCGGCGACTATGCCGAGTGGCCGGCGTGGCTTCCATTTGCGGTCGACCTGCTGGTGGGGGGCGACGACGACGGTCCGCTCACCGCGGCGCTCGAGGCGCTGAACAGGCCCTCGGTGCCGAAGACCTCGCCGTACGTGATCGCGCAGGAGCGGCGGCTCGCCGCGCACCTGGCTGCCCGAGCCGGCGAGCGCGACGTCGCCGCCGAGCACTGGCGCGCGGCGTGGCGGCTGATGAACGAGGCCGGCGTCGTGTTCGACGCTGCCGTGCTCGCGCTCGAAGCTGACGCCGACGCGCTCCGTGCCGGACGCGATCGCCACGCTCGAGCGTCTGCGGGCTAACGCGCCGGCGGGTCGCGGCGCGCGACCGGCGTGGCGTTGACGATTGAGGTCGTGGTCTCGCCGTAGAGCAGGAACTGGTCGAGCACGGTCGGGAGCTCCTCGATCGAGCCGAGGTGGAGCTTGATGTAGAAGCAGTCCTCGCCGGTGATCCGCAGGCACTCCTCGATCTGAGGGATGGTCGCCGCCAGCTCGGCGATCTTGGCGAGCTGCCGGACGGCGGGCTTCACCCGGACGATCGCGGTCAGCTGATAGCCGAGCGCCCGGGGGTCGATCTCGGCGCGGTAGCCGGTGATCACGCCGGCCTGCTCGAGGCGCTTGACGCGTTCGGTCACCGCCGGCGGGGACAGGTTCGTCCGCCGCCCGAGCTCGGCGAACGAGACGCGACCGTCGACCGCGAGCTCGCTGATGATCTTATGGTCGATCGGGTCGAGATCCGGAAAATCAGTGGGCCGAGTGGTGTTGGTGGCGTTCTTCATAAGGTAGGACGAGGATAACGCCTGCGATTGCCCATGTTCAACTGGGTCGCGGGTGGCGAGACTTAGTGGACATGTTGGGTTCGCGCTCGAAGGCCGTCGTCGTGCCGCCGCAGGCGTATTTCGTCGGCAGCGCGGTGTTCCACTACCTCGGGCCGGCGTTCGCGGTGCTGCTGTTCGCACGGGTGGCGCCGCTCGGCGTCGCCTGGCTGCGGATCGTCAGCGCGGCGGTCCTGTTCGCGCTGTGGCGGCGGCCGTGGCGGCCGGTACTCGCCGCCGGCCGTTCGACGGTGCGGCTGGTGGTCGCGCTCGGGGTCGTGCTCGCGATCATGAACAGCTGCTTCTACGAGGCGATCGCCCGGCTGCCGCTCGGGACGGTGTCCGCGATCGAGTTCCTCCCGGTGATCGTGCTCGCGGCGCTGGGCGTCCGGTCGTTGCGCAACGGGCTGGCGCTCGCGCTGGCGGTGGCGGGGGTGTTCGCGCTCGTCGCCGTTCAGCTCCGCGGCGAGCCGCTCGGCGTGGCGCTGGCGTTCGCCAACGCGGGGCTGTTCGCGTGTTACATCGTGCTCGCGCACCGCGTCTCGCGCGCGCCGGGGATCGCCGGCATCGATGGGCTGGCCGGCGCGATGCTGGTCGCCGCGCCCGTGAGCACCGCGATCGGCGGCTGGGCCGTCGTCCCCCACCTGCTCGACCCGCTGGCGATCGGCGCCGGGATCGGCGTCGGCATCACCTCGTCGGTGATCCCGTACGTGTGCGACCAGCTCGCGATGACGCGCCTGAGTCGGTCCACCTACTCGCTGATGGTGTCGCTGCTGCCGGCGACCGCGACCGTGATCGGGATCGTCGTGCTGTCGCAGATTCCGAGCGCGCGCCAGGTGCTCGGCGTGGTGTTGGTCGTCGTTGCGGTGGGGCTTCACCGCGACACCGCTACAGCGGGCGTCGGACCCCGACCTCGTCGACGTGCGCGAGCAGGTCTCCCGGGTCTTCGTACACCCGGTACGCGCCCGAGTAGATGAGCTCCTCGCGGCCGTAGCCGCCCGACAGCAGCCCGACCCCGAGGGCCCGGGCCCGCCGGGCCGCGAGCAGGTCCCAGACGCTGTCGCCGACGACGATGCTGTCGCGGATGTCGACCCCGATCAGCTCGGCGGCGGCCAGAAACAGGTCCGGGTCCGGCTTGGCGTAGCGGACCTGGTCACGGGTCACCAGCGGCGTGTCGGGCGGCAGACCGAGCAGGTCGAGGCCGCGACGTGCGTATCGCTCCACGCCGCTGGTGGCGATCGCCCAGGGCACGTCGAGGGCGGTCAACGTCTCGAGCAGCTCGGCGGCTCCGGGCAGCGGGCGGACGCTGTCGTAGAGGCGCAGGAACTCGTCCTGATGCAGCTTTGGCAGCGCCTCGACCGTGTCCGGGTCCAGTTCGCTCTCGAGCTCGCGCCTGAGCGCGTTCATGAACAGCCCGCCGCTCATGCCGATGCGCCGGTGGATCTTCCACACGGCCAGATTTATGCCGACCTGTTGCATCGCCGAGCGCCAGGCAAGGACGTGCTGGTAGACCGAGTCGATCAGGGTCCCGTCGAGATCGAACAGGAACGCTGGGCGGCTGCGAGCCTCGATGGTCACCCCCGGGATCTTCGCTCAATTACCGTACACGCGTGATCACGACTGAGGGCCTGGCCGCGCGGCTGCGCGAACTCGAGGACGTCGGCGTCGGTCCGGAGGGCGTATACCGTCTCGCCTGGACCGACGAGGACGCGGCGACGCGCGCCTGGTTCGAGCGCCAAGCCGCGGATATTGGGCTGCGCGTCGAGCGCGATCCCGCGGGAAACCTGTGGGCCTGCCCGCAGCGCGGACCCACCGTGGTGGGGGATCGGGTCGCATCTGGACAGCGTGCGCGGCGGCGGCCGGTTCGACGGGCCGCTCGGCGTGGCGTGCGCGTTCGAGGTCGCGGCCGCGGTCGCGCCGGAGGTGGCCGCCGGCGCGGTCCCGCCCGTCGCCGTTCTCTCGTTCGCCGATGAGGAGGGCGCGCGCTTCAACACGCCGACGTTCGGGAGCAAGGCGTTGAGCGGACGGCTCGACCTCCCGGCGGTCCTTGCACGACGCGACGATGCCGGCGTCGCGCTGGCCGACGCGATGCGCTCGGCCGGGGTCGATCCGAACGGGATCGGGGAGGCGCCCGGATGGCTTTCGAAGCTGGCGGGGTTCATCGAGGTCCACATCGACCAGACGACCGAGCTCGCCCGCGCCGGCGCCCCCGTCGGGCTGGTCAGCGCGCTGGCCGCGCGGACGCGGCTCGAGGTGCGGCTGCGGGGGCGCGCCGACCATGCCGGGACCACGCCCAGGTCCGAGCGACGTGACGCGCTGTCGGCGGCGGCGCGCCTGATCGTGGGCGTCGAGGACCTGGTGGGCGACGGTCCGGCGCTCACGATCACAACCTCGCGGATCCTGGCCAGCCCCAACGCGCCGACGACGATCGCCGCCGAGGTGCGGCTGTGGATCGACGCGCGCGCGCCCGGCGGGTTCGCGGCGATCGACGCGTGGCGCGCTGAGGTGGACGACCTGGCCGCGGCATTGTCGGCGCGGTCCGGGGTCGAGATCGACCTCTCGGTTGCCTCGCGGAGCGACGCACGCGAGTTCTCGCCGGTGCTCCGGGCCGCGCTGGCGCGCGCGAGCGAGGAGGTCATCGGCCACGCCGCGCCCGAGGTCGTGTGCTTCGCCGGCCACGACGCCGGCGTCCTGGCCGAGCGCGTCCCGGCGGCAATGCTGCTCGTCCGCAACGAGACCGGCGTCAGCCACTCGCCGGCCGAGGACGTCTCGCTCGCGGACGCCGCGGTGGCGGCCCGGGTCGTCGAGCGTGCGCTGAGCGAGCAGACATGACGACACGGGCGCACGCGATTCCCGGGATGCCCAACGCGCACTCGCATGCCTTCCAGCGCGGGCTGCGGGGGCGCGCCGAACGCCCGGGCCCCGCCGGCGGCGAGGACGACTTCTGGACGTGGCGGACCGAGATGTTCGCGCTCGCCGACACGCTCGATCCCGAGCGGATGCACTCGGTGGCGCTCGAGACGTATGCCGAGATGGCCGCAGCGGGGTACTCGGTCGTGGGCGAGTTCCACTACGTCCACCACCAGCCCGACGGCACGCCGTACGCCGAACCGAACGCGATGGCGCACGCCGTCGCGCAGGCGGCGATCGACGCCGGACTGCCGATCGTGCTGCTCCCGGCCGCGTACAACCGTGGCGGCTGGGACGGCGAGGACCTCCCGCCGGCGCATGGCCAGCGCCGCTTCTGCGACCCCGACGTCGAGACGTTCTTGGCGCGGGTGGACGCGTTGCGCTCATGGGCGGCGTCGCTGCCTGGCGTCGAGGTGGGGATTGCCGCCCACAGCGTCCGCGCCGTCCCAGCGTCGTGGCTCGAGGCGATCGCCGAGTACTCAGAGCGCCACCGGATCGTCCGCCACGTCCACGCCCACGAGCAGCGCCGAGAGCTCGAGGAGTGCCGGGCCGAGCACGGCTGCTCGCCGATTGAGCTGCTCGACCGGACCGGGTTCCTCGGTCCGCGCGCGAATGTGATCCACGGGATCCACGTCGCGGACGCCGACATTTCGGCGCTTGCCCGCACCGGAGCGACGGTCGTGTCCTGCCCGACGACAGAGGGGAACCTCGGCGACGGGTACCTGCCGGCGATGGCGTACGCGGATGCGGGCGTGCCGCTCGCGATCGGCAGCGACTCGCAGGTGCGGATCGATCCGTTCGAGGAGGCGCGAGAGCTCGAGACCGGCTCGCGCCGGGAGCGCCAGCTCCGCTCGGGGCTGCTGGCGTCGGTGGGCGACCTGTGGACCGAGCTGTGCCGGAATGGCTACCGGAGCCTCGGCCTCGCCGCCGAGCTCGAGCTGCCGACGATCGAGATCGACCTCGGCCATTCCGACCTGCGGGGAGTCGAGCCCGGCGGACCTGCCGCTCGCGCTGGTCACGTGCGCGTCGGCCGCGATCGTGACGCGGGGAGTCGCCGGCCCCGTTCGCTAGGCGCAGCTACTACTGGGGTGAGCGCAGCCGGATCCAGCTCCTAATCCTTAAGTGAGACGCGCCCCGAATCCGGCGGAGAGGGTGATTGCCGGCGTTGCTGGGGCGCGCTCAAGGGAGGAGGGTCTTGAAGGATGACTTACGAAGAACTAGTTGTCCAAGACGAATTTCCGCGCGGACATATAAGCGCCGCTTATGAATTCGTGAACACGATCTTCCCCGACGTCTCGCCGTGGAGCATCGCCTCGAATCCCTGCCGGGCGTCGCTCAGCGGCATCGTCGTGCTGATCGCCGGGCGCACGCCCTGGTCGACGCACATCCGGATCAGCCGCCCCAGCTCCTCGCGGGTCCCCATCGTCGACCCGACCACCGATAGCTGGAGGAAGAAGATCCGGGTCAGCTCCGCCGGCGGAGCGTCTCCGGTGGTTGCTCCGGAGATCACGATCGTGCCGCCCGGCTTGAGCGCGCGGATCGAATGGGCCCAGGTCGCCTGGCCGGTCGTCTCCATCACCGCGTCGACGCGCTCGGGCAGGCGCGCCCCGGGTTCGAACGCCTGGTCCGCGCCGAGTTCGAGCGCCAGCGCGCGCTTCTCCTCCGAGCGCCCGGTGACCCACATCCGGATTCCGGCCGCGCTGCCGAGCACGGTCAGGGCGGTGGCGACGCCGCCGGTCGCGCCCTGAACCAGCACGGTCGAGCCCGGCGGCACCCGCCCCCGCCCGAACAGCATCCGGTAGGCGGTCAGCCATGCCGTCGGCAGGCACGCGGCCTGCTCGAACGACAGCTCCGCCGGCTTGGGCAGCAGGTTCCAGCTCGGGACCGCGACCTTCTGCGCGAACGTCCCGGGGTAGCGCTCGGACAGCAGCGAGCGGCGCGGGTCGAGCGTCTCGTCCCCGTGCCACGACGGATCGTTGATCACCGAGTGGACGATCACCTCGTTGCCGTCTTCGTCGAGCCCGGCGGCGTCGCAGCCCAGGATCATCGGCAGGCGGTCCTCGGGCAGTCCGACGCCCCGAAGCGACCACAGATCGTGGTGGTTGAGCGAGGCGGCCTTGAGCGTGATCGTCGTCCACCCGTCGGGGACGTCGGGCTCGGGTCGGTCGTCGATGCGCAGGCCGCTGAGCGGATCGTCGCGGTCGATGGCGGAGGCGTAAACGGCGAGCATGGGGCCAATCATGCCGTAGCGGCGCGGGTCACGACGTGGCGGTCGCCGGCGGCAGGGTGCGACAATCTTGTCCACATGGCCACCGTCACCGCGCGCGCCACCAAAGCGGTCGACGCCTCGCCGGACCGGGTCCTTGCCTTCCTACGGGATTACCGGGAGGCGAGGCCGCGCATTCTCACCGAAAACTACAGCCAGTACCGGGTCGAATCGGGAGGGCAGGGTCAGGGGACCGTGATCGGGTACCACTTCGCGGCCGGCGGCCGCGAGCGCGACTACCGGCTGAGCGTCGAGGCGGACGGCGCCGGCCTGCTCGAGCGCGACCAGCTGTCCTCGTACGTGTCGCGCTGGACCGTCGCCCCCGAGGATTCCGGCTCGCAGGTCACGCTCGAGGCCACCTGGCAGGGCGCCGGCGGGATCGGCGGCGTGTTCGAGCGAACGTTCGCCCCGATCGGCCTGCGGCGGATCTTCGGCGAGATGCTCGACAAGCTCGCCGCGGCCGTCTCAGCCTGACTCGATCGCCTTCTTGAGCTCGCCGGCGCGCGCTCCCGCGAGCATCTGGCGAAGCACGTCGACGATCGGGCCGCGGACCAGCATCCCGAGCCTGCGGCCGAGGTCGACGTCGATCGAATAGGTGGCGCGGGTCCGGTCGCCGCCGAGATCCTCGAGCTCCCAGCTCCCCTCGACCGACTTGAGGTCGCCCTCCTCCTGCGTCCAGCTCAGCCGTCCCGGGCCGTCGTAGGTGAACCGGACCTTCGCCTTGACCGCGCGCACCTTCGCGTCGGTCTCGCTCTCGCAGAACGTCGCCCGGCCCTCGGCGTCGTGCTCGAGCGCGTGCATGGACTTGAGGCCGCCCTGCCACTCGGGCGCGCTCTCGACGTCCTGCACCAGCGCCCACACGCGGTCGCGCGGAGCGTCGATCTCCTCGGTTGAGCTGCCGCTCAAGTTCGCCATCGATTCGAACCTCCTGTTTGGATCGCGCGGTGATTATGTCCATGCGCGTCGGGTCATAACTCCACAGTCAACGATCCCGGCCGCTCGAGATCCGACGTATGACCCGCATGCGTGTCCGAATCCACAGTCGGCGCAGGACGGGTGCCGAGTGCGCGGTTATGACCCCACCGGCGTCTTGGGTTATGACCCACCGGCGGCTCGGGTGCCGGCGGTTTCAACACCAGACGGGGCTCGGCGGTCGAGTCTGTCGGGTTCGGCGACAATCGTGGCCGGACCATGCCCGCCACCGCCACCGCGACCGCCACCGTGATCGAGATCGACACCCCGCACGGCCCGGCGCGCGCCCACGTCACCAAGATCCGCGGCGCCACCGGCGCGCTGGTGCTCGGCCACGGCGCCGGCGGAGGCGTGACCGCGCGCGACCTGGTGGCGGCGGCCGAGGAGGCGCTGTCGCAGAAGCTCAGCGTGGCGCTGGTCGAGCAGCCCTACCGGGTCGCCGGCCGGCGCTCGCCGGCGCCGGCGGCGCAGCTCGACGCCGCCTGGATCGCGGTCCTGGCGCACCTGAAGGCCAAGGCGCTGAAAGGGCTGCCGGTTGTGTGCGGCGGCCGGTCCTCGGGCGCCCGGGTCGCGTGCCGCACGGCCGGCGAGACCGGCGCGGCGGGGGTGTTGTGCCTGGCGTTCCCGCTCCGCCCGCCGGGCCGGCCGTCTGCGCCGAGCCGTCAGGACGAACTCGACGGCGTGAGCGCGCCCGTGCTCGTCGTCCAGGGCGCGAGCGACCCGTTCGGGATGCCGGCTCCCGGGCCGGGGCGAACCGTGGTCACCGTCGCCGGCAACCACAGCCTGCGGGGCGATCTCGGCGCCCTGCGGACTGCCGTGCGGGAGTGGCTCTCAGAGGTAGTCTGACCGGGATGGTGTGCCAACGGATCGGCCACGGTGGCGCGAGCGCGCTGGCCCGGGCCAACACGCTCGCCTCGTTCGATGCGGCGTGCGAGATCGGCGTCGACATGGTCGAGTTCGACGTGCGCGCGTGGGACGGCGGGCTCGTGCTCGCCCACACCGTGCTCCACGCGCGGCGCGGCGGCAACGTGGGCCTGCGCGAGGCGCTCGCGCATCTGTCGGGCCGGCGGTTCGCCGAAGTCGAGCTGAACGTGGACGTCAAGCACATCGGCTGCGAGCCGGCACTGCTCGATCACCTGCGCCGGGCGTCGCTGCTGGACCGGACGCTGATCTCCTCGCAGGTGCCGGCCGTGCTCGACCGGGTTCGCTCTCTCGAGCCACGGGCCAGAGTCGGCCTCTCGGTCGGCGGCCGCTTCGCGCGGCTCAGCCGTCGCTGGCGGGACTGGCGGCTGGTGGCGCTCGCGGGCATGCAAAGCGGACGCTGGGACGCGCTGATGGCGCAGCACAGGCTGGTGGACGTCCGGCTGCTGGGCGACGTCGTCGACCGGGGCGGCCGGCTGTACGCGTGGACCGTGAACGAGCGCGCGGCGATTGCGCGGCTGCGAGCGCTCGGCGTGCACGGGATCGCCACCGCCGACCCACGCCTGTTCGGGTAGCGCCTTCGCTTACAGAGGTGCCGCCGGCCAGGCGACCACGGACAGGACGGGGAACCAGGCCCCAGGGACGCCGCGAAGCGGCCCCTAATCGGTCGTCCTGCGTAGGCTGGTTGACCATGCAAGAGATGGTCCCGGCGCCCGAACGCGGGCGGGTGTTCACCGAGCCCGCGCGCCCGACGCTGGCCGACTGCGCGCCCACCGGCCGTGTCCGACTCGACGCGCTCGCGCGCTGGGCGCAGGACGTCGCCTACAACGACTCGCTGCACGCGGGCATGGCGCGCCGCGCCGTGTGGGTCGTCCGGCGGACCCGGATGCGAGTGGGTCGCTTTCCCCGGCTCGGCGAGCAGTTCGTCGTAGCTACGTTCTGCAGCGCCCTCGGGCGGATGTGGGCCGAGCGCCGGACCTCGATCACGCGCGCCGGCGACGCCGCCGGCGCGGTCGAGCTCGTCTCGCTGTGGGTTCACCTCGACCCTCTGAGCGGCCGCCCGACCAAGCTGAGCGAGGAGGAGATCGCGACGTGGGGGGAGTCGACCGCCGGCCGGACCGTGACCGCGCGACTCCGCCACCCGCCCCCCGACGGAGTGCAGGACGGCTTCCCGTGGTGGTTTCGCGGCACCGAGCTCGACCTCGCCCGCCACGTCAACAACGCCGCCTACCTGACTCCACTCGAGGAGGAACTGCTGCGCCAGGAAGGCGAGCCGGACTCGATCGATCTGGAGATCGAGTACCGCTCGCCGGCGCAGCCGGGCGAGATGCGCGTGCTCCGCCACGGGCCTCGCCGCTGGATCGTCAGCCCCGAGGGCGAGACGCACGCATCGATAATCATCGCCCCGACACCGACACAGGAGGTCTGAACTTGCGCGCCGTCGTCATCACCAAGCCCGGAGACGTGGACGTCCTCGAGGTCGCCGACCGCCCGGCGCGCGAGCCAGGCGCCGGCGAGGTCCGGATCGCGGTCAAGGCCGCGGCTGTCAACCCGACCGACGTCGGGCTACGCCAGCGCGGCGGCCCCCCCGACCTGCCGGCGCCGTGGGTACCGGGGATGGACGCTGCCGGCGTCATCGAGTCGGTAGGACCCGACGTCGACCGGCTGGCGGTCGGCGACGAGGTCATGGCCGCGGTCAGCCCCCGCCGGCCCGAGGGCGGCGCGCAGCAGGAGCTGCTGGTCGTGCCGGCGGCGTCGGTGGTTCCGATTCCCGACGGCGCGACCCTGGTCCAGGCGGCGACGTTGCCGATGAACGGCCTGACCGCGCGGCTCGGGCTCGAGCTCCTCGGGCTGAAGGCCGGCGACACGCTCGCGGTCACCGGCGGCGCCGGGCAGCTCGCCTCGTACGTGATTCCCCTCGCCAAGGAACAGGGCCTCCGGGTGATCGCCGACGCCAAGCCCGAGGACGAGGAACTCGTCAAGAGCTTCGGCGCCGATGTGATCGTGCCACGTGGGCAGGGCTTCACGGACGCCGTGCTCGAGCACGCGCCCGACGGAGTCGACGGGCTCTACGACACGGCGCTGCTCCGCCGCGCGGCGTTCCCGGCGATCAAGGACGGCGGCCAGATCGTCGTCGTCCGCGGCTGGGACGGCGACGAGGTCGAGGATCGCGGGATCCGCGTGCACCCCGTGATGGTCGTGACGGCGGTCGAGCGGACCGACTGGCTCGAGGAGCTTCGCCGGCTCGCGTCCGACGGACGGCTCCAGCTGCGCGTGGCGCACGAGTTCCCGCCCGAGCAGGCCGGTGAGGCGCACCGCGTGATGGACGCCGGCGGGCTCCGCGGCCGGGCCGTGATCGTGTTCTAGTCAGCCGAGAGCTGCGAGTACGGCCCGGGCTGCGTTGTGGCCCGGGATGCCGCTGACGCCACCGCCACGCCGGGCGCCGGCGCCACACAGCCACACGTTGGCGTGCGCGGTCTCGACTCCCCAGGTCCCGACCTCCTCGTCTGACTCGGCGAACGGCCAGGCGAGGTCGCGGTGGAAGATGTGGCCGCCGGGCATGCCGAGCTCGGCCTCGATCTCGGGCGGGGTCAGCGCCTCGAGTCCCAGCAGGCAGGACTCGATCGGCTCGGCCAACACCGAGTTGAGCGAGCGGAGCGTGGCCTCGACGGCGCGCTGCTTGGCGGTGGCGTCGTCCGTGAACAGCCGCGCCGGCATGTGCAGTCCGAACAGCGTCAGGGTCTGGACTCCGGAGGCGCGCAGCTCGTCCGAGAGGATGCTCGGGTCGGTCAGCGAGTGGCAGTAGACCTCGCACGGCGGCACGCTTGGGATGGACCCGGCGCTCGCCTCCCGGTACGCGCGGGCGAGCTGCTCGTAGCCCTCGTTGACGTGGAACGTCCCCGTGAATGCCTCGTCTGCGCTCACCCCCGGTACGCGCGGAAGGCGGCAAGCAGCATGTTGATCTTGAGCTGCGCGCCCTCCGGAGGGCGGCCCGGCGGGGGTTCGCCGAGCAGTCCGCTCAGCACGGCGGGGGCGACGCCGGCGAGCACGTGCCGGGCGGCGTAGGCGCTTCCGTCGGCGCAGGTCACCTCAGCGGTCTGATCGTCGGTCTCGATCGCGGTCACCTCCGCCCCGGTCACGAGCTGTGCGCCGGCCGCGCGGGCGGCCCCCGCGAGCGCGGCCGACAGCGCGCCCATGCCGCCGACCGGGACGTTCCAGCTGCCGCCGACGACGTGGTACAGGAAGCAGCGATTCTGGCGGAGCAGCGGGTCGTCGGCCGGCGCGAACGTCCCGATCAACGCGTCGGTGAGGACCGTCCCCCGCGCCAGATCGGAGTCGAACGTTCGCTCGAGCAACTCCGACAGCGGTTCCTCGAACAGCGCGTTCCAGGCGGCGTCGTCGCCGAGGAGCCGGCGCATGTCCTCGCGCGATCGCAGCGGCTCGGTGAACGTGGGGAAGATCCGCTGCGCGACGTTGGCGAGCATCGCCCCGAAGGCCGCGTGCTGCTCGAGCGGCGGATACGCGGCGACCCGGCGCGCGCGGATCTCGGTCGAGATGCCCAGCGTGCGCAGCAGCGCCGGTCCGAACAGGCTGACGAGGTAGGAGTAGCGCGACAGCCGCACGTCGAAGCCCGGGAACGGCGTCGCCGAGACCGCGGCCCCGCCGAGCTCGCCGCGGCGCTCGAGCACGGCCACCGAGCGACCTGCGCGCGCGAGGAGGGCGGCGGCGACGAGCGCGTTGTGTCCGCCGCCGGCGATCACGACGTCGAAGCTCCGGCGCTCGGGCATCCGACCAACGTACTAGGACCAATTGCGTCTGGTTATCGCGCTCCGCCGGGCCTAGTCTCAGGTCCATGAGTAATTCCACTGGACAACAGATTGCGAGCACCGTGGAGTCGTGGCCCGGCGTCGAGGCCGCGCCCCACCGGTTTGGCGGGACCGAGTTCCGACTCGGCCGCCGCGAGCTCGGTCATCTACACGGCGACCGGATCGCCGACCTGCCGTTCCCGCGCCGTGTGCGCGACGAGCTGATCGCCGACGGGCGCGCGCGGCCACACCACGTGCTTCCCGACTCGGGCTGGATCACAGTCTCGATCCGCTCGCCCGAGGAGGCGGAACGTGCGGTCGAGCTGTTCCGGATGGCCTACGAACGAGCACAGGGCGCGCGCAGGAGCCATGCCTGAGCGCTCGCGCATATTCGTGGTCACCGGCGAGGAGGTCGTCCGTCTGACGCTGACCGGCTCGCGCGCCGGCGATGTCGAGACCATTCTCGCCGTGCCGGCCCCGGGCTGCGTCGCCGTCGATCCACGGGACCCGGACCGGGTCTACGTGGGCACGTTCGACGACGGCCTGTACGCAAGCGACGACGGCGGCGACACGTGGCGCGAGGCGTGGCATGGGATCGAGGACCGGCGTGTGATGGCAGTGAGCGTGTCGCCTTCCCATCAGGAGGCGGGCGTCTCGGTCGCATACGCCGGCACCGAGCCCAGCAACCTTTATCGCTCCGAGGACGGGGGAGGGACCTGGCAGCTGCTGCCGGCGCTGCGACGGCTGCCGAGCGAGCCGCGCTGGTCTTTCCCCCCGCGCCCGTGGACCCACCACGTGAGCACGATCGCGCTCCATCCGACCGACCCGAAGTCGTTGGCGGTCGGGATCGAGCTCGGTGGGGTGATGCGGTCGGCCGACGGCGGACAGACCTGGATCGACCACAACCCGCAGGCGTACAGCGACGCCCACCAGCTCCTCACGCACCCACTCGCGCCCGAGCGCGTGTACGAGGTCGCGGGGCAGGGGGTCGCGATCTCGCCCGACCGCGGCCACAGCTGGCGTCGCGTGGACGACGGGCTCGACCGGCACTACGCGTGGGCGGTTGCCGCCGACTGCGCCGATCCAGACCTGTGGTACGCGTCGGTGAGCCGCTCGCCGTACGCCGCCCACGGCCGCGGTGACGGCCAGGCGGTGCTCGTGCGCTCGCGGGGCGACGGCTGGTCAGCGATCGATCGCTGGGGCGACGACGCGGCGCTGCGCCGGATGCCCTACGCGCTGGCGGCGCTCCCCGGACAACCCGGCGGGCTGCTCGTCGGCCTGCGCGGCGGGTCGCTGCTGATCACCGACGACGCCGGCGACACGTGGTCGCGGACGGAGCCGGCGGTCGGCGACGTGATCGCGCTTGCGGCTGCGCCGGCGTGAGCGGAGTGGCGCCGGCCCCGGCGTAAGCGGGGGTTGCGCCACCCGGGCAACGGTGAGAGAGTCGGTCCTGCCAGGTCCGGCCGGGCGACCGGACCGCTAACAGGAAGGAGTCGGCATGGCCGACCGGATGCTGTTCATCAGCTGGGGCACGCCTGTCCGTGGCTTGGAGGCGCGCGGGCTCGAGGTGTTCAACGAGGCGATCGGGCTGATGGGACGGATGCAGCAGGAGGGCCGGATCGAGTCGTTCGACGTCGCGCTGATGTCGCCGAACGGGGACATGAACGGCTACGTCGCGATCCGCGGCAGCGTGGCGCAGATCGACGCCGTGCGCCAGGACGAGGAGTTCCTGCGGAGCACCGCCGATGCGTCGCTGATCGTCGAAAACCTTCGGCACATCGAGGGGGTCGTCAACGAGGGCATCGCCCGGCAACTGGCCATCTACCAGGACGCGATAGCGAACGTTCCGCAGCGTTCCTGAGGTTTCGCCGTTCGGGCCGTGGCTGCCGCGACATCCGGCCGGCGCCACGGTCCATCCGGCGGTGTGAGGTTTGGGCAAAAACGGGTATCTGCTCGTCACCATGATGGACCGCGACGAGCTCCGCTACCACATCGAATCAGCCGCGCCGCTCGGTCGCACCGACCCGCGCCGGCTCGCCTCGCTGATCGTCGGCGCCTGCTGGCCGGGCGGATCGGAGGACCGGACCGAGCCCGTCGCGCTCGACTGGCTTCGCCACTGGCATCCCGAGCGGATCGCCGCTGAGCTGCCCGCGTGCTCGTGCGCGACCGGGCATTGCGTACTCTGTAACTGAGTGGCCATCGACCTTCGCCACCGCGTCGCGATCGTGACCGGCGGCGGCCGCGGCATCGGGCGATCGATCGCGCTGGCGTACGCGGGTGCCGGCGCGGACGTAGTGATCAGCGTCGCCCGCAACGTCGGCGAGGCCGAGGAGGTCGTCGCGCTCGGCGCGTCGCTTCCCGGCAGCATCCAGGCCGTACAGGCCGACGTGACCCTGGCAGGCGATGTCGACCGGCTCGTGCGGCGAGCGCTCGACGTGCGCGGTCGGATCGACGTGCTCGTCAACAACGCCGCGCGGGGGATGCGGTTCGTCAACGAGCGATTCATGACCGAACCGCGGCCGTTCTGGGAGGCGGACCCGGAGGCGTGGCGCCTGGTGATCGAGACGAACATCGTCGGGGTGTTCCTGATGACCCGCGCGGTCGTGCCGCAGATGCTCGCGGCCGGCGGCGGAAGCATCGTGAACGTCACGATCAACCACTCGACGATGGTCCGGCGGGGCTTCTCGCCCTACGGACCATCGAAGGCCGCGCTCGAGGCGATGACGCAGGTATGGGCGGCCGAGCTCGAGGGCACCGGCGTCCATATCAACCTGCTGTTGCCGGGCGGGGCCACGCTCACCGGGATGATCCCGGACCCGATGCCCGAGGGCGTCGAGCTGCTCGATCCGGAGATCATCGTCCCGGCGGCGCTCCACCTCGCGGTGGCGCAGAGCAGCGGCGAGCGGATCGTCGCCAGCGAGTGGCAGGGTCCCGCCGGCGGCTGACGGACCCGGCCGGCGTTCGTTTGCCTACTCGGTGGTAGCTTTCCTGAGTCGTTTCGTTCTGCGGGCAGTGGGTGCCGGAGGCAGCCGTGAACAACGATTTCAGCGTAGAGGTGCACAACCAAGGCGGCGCGTCGGTGCTGGCGGTCATCGGCGAGCTCGACCTCCGCACGAGCCCGGAGCTCGAGAAGCGGCTCGCCGACGTGTTCGATGGCGGCGCCGAGCTGGTGATCCTCGACCTCAGGCAGATCGAGTTCATGGACTCGACCGGCCTGCGCGTGCTGCTGGGGGCGCATCAGCGGGCGAGCGAGAACGGCCGGCGGTTCGCCCTGGTGCGAGGCGCCGACCAGGTCGAGCGGGTGCTGACGCTGACGGGCGTGCGCGATCTGCTGACGGTGGTCGACGCTCCCGAGGAGCTCCTGACCGCCGGCGAGCAGCCCTCGGACGGGGCGTAAAGAACGCATAGAGATTTCCTCATAAGTCGGTGTTAGGAGCCGGCAGCCGGGGAAATACTCACGTTGGGGCCAGGATCAGGCCACATCCTCCGACAGGGAGTTGGTGCAAGCCCAAACGTGACCGTCTGCGACCACACGTTGGCGCCGATGGAGGCCCATCGAGCGCTCTTCTATCGCGACGCAGACGAGTACTTCGCCGGCATCCGGGAGTTCATCGACCCTGCGCTCGAGCGAGACGAGCCGGTGGCGATCGCCGTTCCCGGGCCGAAGCTGAGGCTGCTGGCGGCGGAGCTCGGGGACCGCGCGAGCCGGATCGAGCTGCTCGACATGACCGAGCTGGGCCGGAACCCGGGGCGGATCATCCCCGCGGTGCTCGGAATGATCGAGCGGCACGGTGAGCGCCCGCTGCGCTTTGTCGGCGAGCCGATCTGGGCGGGGCGCACACCGGGCGAGGTTCGCGAGGCCACGCGCCACGAAGCGCTGATCAACATCGCCTGGCCGACCGCCGACATCCACGTGCTGTGCCCGTACGACGTCGCGAACCTCGACGATCGGGTGCTGAGCGATGCCGAGCACACCCATCCCGGCGTCGTCCGCGACCGGCAGCTCGAGCCGAGCTCGGCCTACGGCGGTGGCACGGTCCCGTCCGGATGTGAGCAGCCGCTGTCCGGCCCGCCGACGGAGGCGCTGACACGTGCCTTCGAAGCCGGCGACCTCGGAGGGCTGCGGGGGTGGGTCGCCGAGCGGGCCACGACGTCGGGGCTGGACGAGGAGGGCACGGAGGGGCTCGTGACCGCGATCAATGAGTTGACCACGAACTCGGTCAAGCACGCCGACACGCACGGGCTACTCCGCTTCTGGGCGACCCCCGAAGACGTGATCTTCCAGGTCGAGGATGCCGGCCACATCGCCGATCCGCTGGCGGGCCGGCGGCGCCAGGCCACGAGCACCGGCGGCCTCGGCCTGTGGATGGTCAACGAGCTGTGCGATCTCGTCGAGGTCCGCACGAGTGCCGCCGCCGGGACCACCATCCGCGTCCGTTCGAGGCGCGCTCCGACGCAGCGCCGGCGCCGTCGCGCCGGCGACGTCACCTTCGCTGCTTGAGCTGAGGGGACACCCGCGGCGCCGGGTTTTCGGTGCGCAGGTCGTGGGTAAGCCCAACTGTGAAAGGAGAGGGACATGTCACACACAGCTCCGCGTAGCAGTGCGACCGATCAGCCGACGGTTAAAGGAGGTCGCGGCAGCGCCAGTGTCACCGCGCGCCTCGACCGGATCCCGGTGTGGCCGTACGAGCGCAAGCTGCTGTGGATCGTCGGCGCTGGTTACTTCTTCGCGTTCTTCGACATCGTCACGATCTCCTTTGCGGCGCCGGTCATCGCGACGCAGTTCCACGTGTCGAAGGCGACGGTCACACTGTCGGTGACCAGCAGCCTGATCGGTTACATCATCGGCGCGTTCGCCGACAGCACGATCGCCGACAAGTGGGGCCGGAAGCTCAGCCTCGGCATCTCCGTCGCCGTGTTCTCGATCGGCACCGTGCTCGCCGCGGCGAGCACGAACGTCACCGAGTTGATCGTGTTCCGCTTCATCTCGGGGCTCGGGATCGGAGCGGAGATCGCCGCGGTCACCACTTACATCAGCGAGCTGTCACCGGCTCGCCTGCGCGGGCGCTACACGAGCTGGGCGACGACCGCCGCCTACGCGGGATTCGCGGTCGTGCCGTTCATCGCGCGCGGGCTCGTGCCCACGTTCGCGTCCGGGTGGCGGATCCTGTTCCTGATCGGCGCGCTCGGCGGCGCGACGATCCTGTTCATGCGGCGCGGTCTGCCGCCGTCTCCCCGCTGGCTCGTCTCCCAGGGACGGACCGACGAGGCGCGCGAGATCGTCGCCGAGGCCGAGGAGACCGCGCTCGAGGTGATGGACGGCGACCGCCTTCCCGAACCCGAGCCCGTGCCCGACGAGGCGCCGGCCGAGCGTGTCCCGGTCAAGGCGCTGCTCCGCCGCCCGATGGCGGGCCGCGTGCTGCTGTTCGTCGGGATCTGGTTCGTCTACTACATCGGCAACTACGGCTGGCTGACGCTCGCGCCGACGCTGTTCACCGACAAGGGCTACAGCCTCGCCGACAGCACCACGTACCTCGTGGTGTCCGGGATCGGCTTCCTGGTCGGCGCGTTCGCCACCACCCGCTTCAGCGACCGGTTTCGAGCGCAAGTACGCGGCCGCGCTGTTCGCGGTGGCGTGGGCGATCTCGCTGTTCGTGATCGGCTACTTCGTGTCACCCGCGGTCATCATCGTGTTCGGGTTCATCGCCTCGATGACGATCGGGCTGCTCGTTCCGCTGCTGTACACGTACACGGCCGAGCACTTCGCCACCAGCGCTCGCGCCACCGGCGTCGCGCTCAGCGACGGACTCGGCCACATCGGTGGCGCGCTCGCGCCGCTGATCGTGCTCGGCGCGAACGCCGCCTGGGGCTTCTCGGCCTCGTTCCTGGTGATGGGAATCACCGGGCTGCTCGCGGCCGGCCTGATTCTGTTCGGGATCCGCGCCACCGGGCGCTCGCTGGAGGAGGCCACGGCGTAGGATCCGGGCTCGAGTGAAGGAGCTCACCGGAACCGCCAGCGCCAGCACACCCGCCTCGCCCGAAGCGTGCATCGCGCTGCTCGCGGCGGTCGATCGGTATCCGAGCTGGCACCCCGACGTGGTCAAGGACGTCGAGGTGCTCGAGCGCGACGACCAGGGTCAGCCGACCAAGGCGCGAACCAAGCTGCACGTCCAGCACGGCCCGGTCACTCGAGATTTCGATCTGACGATGGCCGTCGCGGTCGATCCGGCGGGGACGGTCAAGCTGAGCCGGATTCCGCATGAGCGCTCCGACGGCGAGAAGTTCGACGTGACGTGGCGGGTGAGCGGAGCTGGTCCGAGTCAGATCCGGCTCGACCTCGCGGCCAACCTCGACGTGCCCCGCTTTCTGCCGCTCGGCGGCGTCGGCGATTCGATGGCCGGCGGCTTCGTCAGCGCGGCGACTCGAGCGCTGACGTCGTGACCGCGCGCGGCTCGAGGTCGAACGCCTCGGCCAGCAGCTCGTAGGAGCGCCGCCGCGCCTGATGGTCGTAGGTGATCGTGACCACGATCACCTCCTCGGCGCCGTACTCGACCGCGGCCTGCTCGACGCCGGCGCGGACCGTCTCGGGCGACCCCAGGATGCTGCGCCGGCCGGGGCGTCCGCCCGACGGGCTCTTCCCTTCGCGGCGGAAGAACTCGACCGCCTTGTCCGGCGGCGGGACCGGGATCAGCTCGTTGCGGTGAAGCAGCGTGAAGCACATCCGGCTGCTCGACGCCAGGTACTGGGCCTCCTCGTCGGTCGGGGCGCATAGCACCCAGACCGCGACCGCCGTCCTGGGCAGCGGGGAGTGCTCTGTGGGCACGAACCGCTCGCGGTACAGCCTCGCGATGTCGGAGCCCTCGGAGTTGATGAAGTCGGCGAACGCGTACGGCAGCGCCAGCTCGCCGGCCCAGATCGCGCTCTGCGGCGAGGAGCCGAGCAGCCACGGCACCGGGAGCTCGGGCCGCCCGGGCAGCACGCCGGCGAGCCGCGCGAACGGATGGCCCTCGGGGAGGCTGTCGTCGAAATACGCGAGCAGCTCGGCGAGCTGCTGAGGGAAGTCGTCGGGCGCGGCCTGGCGGCGGTCGCGCTGGAGCGCGAACGTCGTCAGGGGGTCGGTGCCGGCGGCCCGGCCGAGGCCGAGGTCGATCCGGCCCGGGAACAGCCCGGCCAGGATCGTGAACGTCTCGGCGACTTTCAGCGGGCTGTAGTGGGGGAGCATCACGCCCCCGCTCCCGATGCGGATGCCCTCGGTGGCGGCCGCGATCGGCCCGATCAGCGCCTCGGGACTCGCGCTGGCCAGCATCGGGCCGCCGTGATGCTCTGCCACCCAGTAGCGGTGGTAGCCGAGATCGTCGGCGAGCCGGGCCAGGTCGAGCGTGTTGCGCAGCGCGTCGGCGCCGGTCGAGCCTTCGGAGATCGGGGACTGGTCGAGTACGGACAGGCGCATGTAGTCGATATTAGGAAGGGCGTTGGTCTCGGCGGTCCCGCGCCTAAAAGCTGCCAGGCGCGGCCATCCGATAGAAGAACTGGCCCATCCCGCCCTGGGCGATCCCGAACAAGAGCTGGAGCGTGCTCTCCTGGACGGCTGCCTTGTCGAGCCCGCCGGCGTAGATCGGGTCATAGCCCGCGTCATGGTTGAGCTGCTCGACGACCGCGCGTGCCTCGTCGTCGCCGCACCAGATGTTGCCGGGGATGGCGCCGGCGCCGGCGATCTGGCCTTGGAGCGAGGCGAAGTTGAGGTTGAACGACTTCGCGGTGGGGCCGCCGGTCCTCGACTTGATGTACTCGGCGTTCGAGGCAAAGCCGCCCGGCGCGCCGGCGCCGATCAGGTTGGTCGCGTCGATCACGGTCTTGCCGTCGAGGCCGGTCACGGTGTCGAACATGCCGGGGACGGCTGGGCCCGGGATTGCGATCAGCACCGCGTCGGCGTCGCTGACGTCGCCGCCCGCCGATCCGATTCTCTGGACGTCATGCCCGGCCTTCTCCCACAAGTCGGCGAGCCCGCCGCCGACGTTGCCCTTGCCCACCACTGCGATCTTCATGTGCGCTCCTTTGGTCCACGCGGCCCGAGGGCGGCCGAGGCAGACCATGATGCCAACCGGTGCTGCCCGGCTTGTGAACCGGGATGCCGCGGCGGGCAGGGACCGAATGCCGATCGCTCCTGCGGGTTAGTCGTCTGAGATCGCGGGTTGCCAGACCATCAGCAGCTGGCCCGTCGACGTTCGCCCTCGCGTCACGAAGCCGGCGCCGGCGTAGACATGCATCGCGGCAGAGTTCGTGTCGCCCACGGTCAGCGACAGCCCGACACCGCCTGCAGCGGCCGCGCGCGCCATGAGCGCCTGCATCAGAGTCGTCCCCAGGCCGGCGTCGCGCGCCTCCGGGGCGACGGCGATGATGACCTCGGCCAGCGGTTCACCGGTGGCGGCGTCATGCGCCAGGACTGGCTCGCCGTGCCGAGCCCACGCAGCGCCGACGAGCGTGCCGTCGTCCTCCCAGCCGACGCCCAGTTCGTCGCCCCAATCGTCGAGCCAGCGGACAACGGCGGGCAGCGCTTCCGCCTCGGCTTCGACACCAGGCTCGTGATCTGGCGGCAGCGACGCCATCACCGCGAACCGCGCCACCGCGGCGCGGTCACCCGGCGTCAGCGCTCGCAGGCCCACGACCTCATCATGACCGGCGACGCCGACGCCGGATGTCTCAGCCGGCGGCGACGGTGGCCTGGGGTGCGTCGGCCTCGGCGGGTGGACCGGCTCCCGCCGGCGGCGCGTGGTGCACGTCGACGAAGTCGCGCTGGCGGATCAGCAGGAACGTGAGCACGGCGGCGGCGAGCGCGGTCACCGCGCCGATCAGCAGGATCGTGTTCAGCCCGTCGACGAAGCTGGCGCGGGCGGCGCCGAACGCGAGCTCGCGCAGATGGTTCGGGACCGCGGTCATCGCCTGGAGGATGCTGCCGTTGCTGACCGCCGAGGCGAGCGTGTGCGAACCGTGCGCAAGCGGGCCACCCGCCAGCTTCGAGATCATCGAGCTCGAGACCTCGCTGGCGAGGATGCTGCCGAGCGCGGCGACGCCGGTGGCGATCCCGATCTGGCGGAAGGTCGAGTTGATCCCGGACGCCATGCCGGCGCGCGCGGGCTCGACCACGCCGACCGCCGTCGAGGCCAGCGGCACGTTGACCAGACCGCAGCCGATGCCGCCGACGATCATCCCCGGCAGCAGGTGAGTCCAGTCGTCGCTCGGGGTGATGCCGCGCATCAGCAGCAGGCCGGCGCCGATCAGCACGAATCCGGGGGCGATCAGGAGCTTTGTGGGCACGTGACCGGTGAGGCGGCCGGCGAGCCCGGCGGTGAGGAAGATCGCGCCGGTGAACGGCAGGAGACGTATGCCGGTGTCGATCGCCGAGGACCCGAGCACGTTCTGGAGGTAGAGGACGAGGTACGTGAGCAGTGCGAAGATCGAGGCGGAGATCGCGAACGCCGCGACGAGGCCCCCGTTGAACGTCGGGACCCGCAGTAGCTTGAGGTCGAGCATCGGCGCCCGGGTGCGCAACTCGACGACCACGAACACGGCGAGGAGAAGCACGGAGGCGGTCAGCGACCCGAGCACGGTGGTCGACCCCCAGCCGTCGGGATGGCTGCGGATCAATCCGTACACGAGCCCGGTGAGCCCGAGCGTGAACGTCACGAAGCCGAGCCAGTCGGGCCGATTCGCGACCGGCGCCTTGGATTCGGCCACCTCGCGCAGCGTGACGGCCAGCGCGAAGACCCCGATCGGGAGGTTCACGAAGAAGATCCACCGCCAGGAGAGCCAGCTCGTCAGCGCACCGCCGAGCACCGGGCCGACGGCCACCGCGACCCCTGTGACCGCGCCGAACACCCCAAACGCGACGCCGCGCTCGCGCGGTGGGAACGCGTCGGCGAGCAGCGCCAGCGAGGTCGCGAACATGATCGCGCCGCCGATGCCCTGAAACGCGCGCGACAGCGCGAGGACGGTCGGATCGCCGGCCAGCCCGCACAGCGCGGACCCGACCGTGAATACAACGATGCCGACGGCGAACACCAGCCGGCGGCCGACGAGGTCTGCGATCGACCCGGAGGTGAGCAGGAAGGCCGCGAGCGTCAGCGCGTACGCGTCGATGACCCACTGAAGATCCGCGAGCGAGGCGTGGAACGCCTGCTGGATGTACGGCAGCGCGACGTTGACGATCGTGATGTCCAGCAGCAGCATGAACACGCCGGTGCAGACGGCGAGCAGGGTCCACCACTTGCGAGCCATCGGAGCTACCTCCTTTTCCTGAGCGTCGGGTCAGGATAACATATATACTGAGTGGATGGTCAGGAAATTGTCACCGCAGCGTGAACAGGCCGGTGAGGATGTAGAGCCGGCGCCGAAGCGACGGGGGCGGCCGCCCGCCGGGGGGCGCGAAGCGATCCTCGCCGCGGCGCTCCAGGTCATTCGCGAGCGCGGGATCGCGCGGCTGACCTCGCGTGAGGTTGCGGGCCTCGCCGGCGTCTCGGAGGCGAGCGTCTTCTACCACTACAAGGATCGCTTCGGCCTGCTCACGGCGGTGTTCGAGGAGGGCCTGCGGCCACTGCAGGCGCTCGCCGAAGGGGGCGTGCAGCCGGGCACCGACCCGCGATCGGTTCTGACCCTGTACGGGCGCACGCTCGAGGAGTTCCTGGACGGGGTGCTGCCGCTGATCGCGGCGGCCCAGTCCGACATCGAGCTCCGCGATTCGATGGCCGCCTACATGGCCGAGCACGACCTCGGGCCGCATCGAGGAGTGCGGGCGATCGGCGACTACTTCGCCGCCGAGCAGGCCGCCGGCCGGGTTCGCGCCGACGTCGACGCGCACGCGGTGGCGATGATGTTCATCGGCGCCTGCTACACGCGCTCGTCGCAGCGCCAGATGCCGCTCCCGAGCGCCGGGCTGCCGCCGCTCGACGACATCATCGAGGCGACGGTGGCGCTGATGGCGACGATCGCCGAGTAGCGGTCTCGGGTACGGATGCGGCCCGGATTCCCGTCCGGATGCGACGCCCGGCGGGGCGTATGATCCGAGACGTGCCCGGCTGACGTTAGAACCCTGCGCACCGCCGATTCCGTGCTCACTCCGCCCCGGAGCCTGAGGCGCTGGGTGGTGGTGCGCGTGCGCCTCCTGGGATGTACTAGGGCTGGGGTCGATCGCGTATCGCTTGGCGTGGATCGCGGCGACTACGCCGGCATCGGCGCCGGCGCGCCCGGGCCGGCACCGGTTTCCGGCTCGGCGGACGTGCGTCCGGGCAGGTCGGTGGCGCGCTCGGCGTCCGACCGCTTGTGGTCGGCGTCGGCGTGGACGATCAGCACCGGGATCGGGCAGTGGTTGAGTGCGTAGTGGCTGACGCTTCCGAGTAGTGATGCGGTGAAGGCGCCGCGCCCGCGTGAGCCCATCACGAGCAGGTCGTAATCGGAGCTCTTGACCCGGCCCATCAGGGCGTGCCGGATCGGCTTGCGGCTGATGATCGTGGTCACGGGGACGTCCTTCGGAACTCGCTTGACCGCCTGGCGCATGACGTCGACGGCTTCCTTTTCGAGGTCGGCGGCGTTCAGGGCACACGCGCCGGCGGCCATCGCCGACGCGGCCCACACCGGGGGCTGGGTGATCGCGGTCAGGATCGTGAGGCGCGCCTGGTCGGCGCGGGCGATGTCGATCGCTTCGTCGAGGGCCCGGTCCGAATGGTCGGACCCGTCGATGCTGACGAGGATGTTGTGGAACATAACCGTTCCCCTAGATCGACGATAATGGTTAGCATGCCAAATATTAGCATGGCAGCCGCGATAATCTCAAGTGGCATGGAGTCGAACGCCAGCACCGATTTCGTCACGGCGTTCGATGCACTGGCTCAGGCGGTCCGGCGGGCGCGGGGGGCGACGGCCGCGAACGGAGGCCTGACGCTGTCCCAGTACGGACTGCTCGAGGGTCTGACCGGCCGGCCGGCGGCGCGCGTCCAGGAGCTCGCCGGCGACGCCGGGGTCACGCCGTCGACCGCCACGCGAATCCTCGACGCGCTCGAGCGCCGCGGGGTCGTCCGGCGGGCTCGCTCGCCCGAGGATCGCCGCGTGGTGGCCGTCAGTCTCACCGACCTCGGCCGGGCGCTGCTCGAGGATCAGCAGGAGTGGTTACGGGGACGGCAGCAGTCGTTCTACGCCTCGCTCCCCCCGGCGGAGCGGGAGTTCGCGCCCGACCTGCTGCTGCGCCTGGCGGCGCTGATCGACGAACTGGCCGCCGGTCCGCACGAGTAGCGCCTGGCGTCGTCTAAGACGACGCACATAATCGGGACACCGCTCGGCAACGATCGCCACGTGTGGCCTCCATATAAGTGCCGCTCCTGACTCGCAACGAGAGGAGTAGATACATGCGTAGGGTCACGAAGCTCGGGGTGGTCGCGGTGATCGCCTCCGGCGTGATCGGCGGCTCGGCGGCCGCCGTGTCCGCGCACTCGGATCGCCACGATCGCGGCGATCGCCACCATCAGCGGAGCGCGATCACTCATGTGCTGCTGATCTCGGTCGACGGTATGCACCAGTCCGACCTCGACTGGTACATCGCCAACCATCCGGGGTCGGAGCTGGCCAGGCTCGCCTCCGGTGGCGCCGAGTTCACCAACAACCACACGTCGGACCCGTCGGACTCCGATCCGGGCGGCACGGCGATCATGACCGGCGGCGACCCCAAGGTCACCGGCATCTACTACGACGACGAGTACAGCCACGGCGTGTTCCCACCAGGGACGACGAACTGCTCCGGGCCGGTCCCGGGTGGCGACGTGATCTACGACTCGCCGGACGACATCCTTGCCAACGTGCCCGACCTGCTCACGGGCAGCACCAGCAACACGTTCCCGTCGTTCGACGAGGGCGGTTCGATCTACCCGGGCGGCATTGACAAGAACCCGGCGCTGATCATGAACCTGAGTCCGCACCCGCAGTCGGGTCTGAACCCGGCGACGTACCCGGTCGACCCGAAGACCTGCAAGCCGATCCAGCCGTGGGACTTCGTGGGGGTCAACACGATCTTCCAGGTGATCCACGCCGCCGGCATGCGGACGGCATTTGCTGAAAAGCACGCGATCTACACGTCGTTCAACGGCCCGGGCTCGAACGGCATGAGCATCGACGACTTCTTCGGGCCGGAGATCGACTCGCAGGCGGTAGAGCCGAACGGCGTGCCGTACCCGGTCGACGGCGCGTGGACGGCCGACGACGCCGCGACCAAGCAGTACGACTCGTACAAGGTCCAGGCGGTGATCAATTGGATCAACGGCTATGAGCACTCCGGCACCGGGCCGAAGGTCGGCACGCCGGCGATCTACGGGATGAACTTCCAGGCCGTCTCGGTCGCCGAGAAGCTGAAGCATTCCCCGACCACGCTGATCGGTCCGAACGCCCAGGGCAACTACACCGAAGACGCCGTCGGTCCCTGGCGGGTACGTGACCCAGAACGGCGTCCAGGTGCCCGGCCCGCTGCTGCAGAGCGCGCTCGACTACGTCAACGACGCCCTGCAGCGGATGGCACGACACGATCCAGGCCGACGGCGAGGCCGGCTCGACGGCGATCATCGTGACGGCCAAGCACGGCCAGTCGCCGCAGAACAACAGCCAGCTACAGCGGATCGACGACGGTCCGATCATCTCCGGCGTCAACGCCGCCTGGGCGGCACTGCACCCGAGCAACCCGACGCTGGTCGTCCAGGAGGCCGACGACGACGGGCTGCTGTGGTGGCTCTCGGACCGCTCGCAGGCGGCGGCTGACTTCGTCAAGGACTACCTGTGGACGCATACAGCTCCGGCGGTCAACTTCGCCGGCCAGACGATCACCGTCCAGCACTCCGGCCTGGAGAGGATCTTCGCCGGCCAGGAGTCGGCGCGGTTCTTCGGCGTCCGCAACTCCGACCCGCATCACCCGGACGTGTTCGGCATCTCGCAGGTCGGCACGATCTACACGACCGGCTCGAAGATCGCCGAGCACGGCGGCGACAACCCCGGCGACCGCGATGTGCCGCTGCTCGTCTACGCGCCCGGCGCGGTCCGGCCCAGCTCGTCGGATCGGTGGGTTGAGACGACCCAGATCGCGCCGACGATCCTGCAGCCTGCTCGGGCTCGATCCGCGCGCGCTGCAGGCGGTCCGGATCGAAGGGACGCAGGTCCTGCCCGGCATCGGGGGCGACCACGATCGCTGGTAGATCCCTCGCGTAAGACAATTGATGGACGAGCGTGTCGAAACGCGGCACGCTCGTCCGTCATACGGTTGAAGCCGCAAAGCGAGCGGCCAACCCCAAGGAGGCGAGATGCCCCAGTACATGCTCTTGATCTACAACCCCGCGGACGCCGGCGAGGCGACCCCGGAGCAGCTCCAGGAGATCGGGTCCCGTTACGACGCGTACACGCAGAGCCTCGTGGAGGCCGGCGTCTTGGTCGGCGGCGACGCCCTCGAGCGCGCGGACACCGCGACCACCGTCCGCGAGCGCGACGGACAGACGCAGTTCACCGACGGCCCGTTCGCCGAGACCAAGGAGTTCCTGGCCGGCTACTACCTGCTCAACTGCCCGGATCTCGATACCGCGCTCGA
This sequence comes from uncultured Solirubrobacterales bacterium, assembly GCA_963699325.1. Classification (GTDB taxonomy): domain Bacteria; phylum Actinomycetota; class Thermoleophilia; order Solirubrobacterales; family Solirubrobacteraceae; genus Palsa-465. The sequence goes on from CAVOTN010000003.1 coordinate 181,150, forward strand.
TCACGCAACCCGCCTGCCGGCGGTTGGGTTCGGCGGCTCGGTCGAAGTGCGGCCGGTGTGGGACCGGACGGGACCGATGGCGACCAGCCAGGCGCAGACGGCACAGGCGGGCGCGTAATCGCTCTGTCAGCCCGCGGGGGGCGGTTCGGGCTGGCCTGGAGGCCAACTCGACCGACCCCCCGCGTGTCGGGTTTGGGCCGCGTGGCCGTTGGCATCGGCCACTTCTTTGGCGACTGTGTCATGCATGAGCACGACGATGCCAACGCTCCAGACCGACCTCGTGTCAGAGCACACGTTCGCTCCGGCCGCCGCAGCCGACGGCGCCGCGATCGCGTCCGTCGGCGCGAGCCTCCCGCGTAGGGTCGTTCCCAACTCCGAGATCGCCGCCCGGATCGGCGTCAGCGACGAGTGGATTGTTCGCCGCACCGGGATCCGCGCGCGGCACGTGGCCGAGCCGGACGAGCGCCTCACCACCCATGCGACCAACGCCGGCGCAGCCGCGCTCCGCCGCGCGGGGGTCTCGCCCGAGCAGGTCGACCTGGTGCTGGTCGCCACCACCACCCCCGACGAGGTCATGCCGAACGCGGCGCCGCTCGTCGCCCACGAGCTCGGCGCGGTGCGTGCCGGCGCGTTCGACATCGGCGCGGCGTGCACGGGCTTCCTGTCGGCACTGGCGGTCGGCACCGGCCAGATCGAGGCGGGCCGCGCCCAGTGCGTGCTCGTCATCGGCGCGGACCTGATGTCGCGGATCCTCGACCCCGACGACCGCACGACCGCGGCCGTGTTCGCGGACGGCGCCGGCGCGGTGGTGCTCACCGCGACGGCGGAGACGAGCCGGATCGGGCCGATCGTGCTCGGCGCCGACGGCGCGGGCGCGGACCACATCATCGTCCCGCGCGATGAGGGCGTGATCCGGATGCGGGGCCACGAGACCTTCCGCGAAGCCGTCGCGCGCCTGTCGCTGGCCACGGTCCAGGCCGCGCGTGCCGCCGGCACGAGGCTCGACGACATCGACCTGTTCGTCTACCACCAGGCCAACGGGCGGATCCTGAGCACCGTCGGCGAGCGGCTGGGCCTGCCGCCCGACCGCGTCGTCGACTGCATCTCCGAGTACGGCAACACCTCGGCGGCCACGCTCCCGCTGGCGCTCGCGCACGTCGAGAGCGCCGGCCTGCTCAAGCCCGGCCATCGGGTGCTGCTGGGTGCGTTCGGTGCCGGCTTCACCTGGGGCGCCACGGTCGTTGAATGGGGCCCGCCCACCCCGCCCACCCCTGGTGCCGCATGAGCGGCCGCGTCCTGATCACCGGCGTCGGCGCGGTGACGCCGCTCGGCGTCGGCGCATCCGAGCTTTACGAGGGCTGGACCGCGGGCCGTACCGGCATCGAGGACGGCCTCGGCGCGTGCAACGACTTCGACCCGACCGACTTCATGACGGTCAAGGAGGTCCGCCGCAGCGACCGGTTTGCGCAGCTGGCGATCGCGGCGAGCACCCAGGCCGTCGCCGACGCGGGCTGGGACGACGACGACCTGCCCACGGACCCGGCCGACATCGGGTGCGTGATCGGGTCGGGCATCGGCGGCATGTGGACGTTCGAGAGCCAGTGCGACGTGCTCCGTGACCGGGGGCCCGAGCGCGTCTCGCCGCTCGCGATCCCGCTGATCATGGGCAACGCCGCCGCAGGGCTCGTGGCGATGCGCCATCACCTCGGCGGACCGGTGTTCGGCGTCATGTCCGCGTGCGCGTCGGGCACCCACGCGATCGGCGAGGCCATGCGGATGATCAGAACTGGAGAGGCACAGGCGGTCCTCGCGGGCGGAGCCGAGGCTACGCTCACTCCGCTCGCGAAGGCTGCTTTTGGCGCGATGGACGCGACCTCGCCGACCGGGATCTCGCGGCCGTTCGACGCCCGGCGAGACGGGTTCGTGATGGGCGAAGGCGCCGGCGTGCTCGTGCTCGAGTCCGAAGAGCTCGCCAAGGAGCGCGGCGCGCGGGTGCTCGGCGAGGTGCTCGGCTACGCCTCCACCGCCGACGCCCACCACCTGACCGCGCCCGAGCCCACCGGCCGCCCGGCGTCGCGAGCGATCACCCGCGCGATGGCGGACGCGGGCGTCACACCCGAGGGCGTTCACTACATCAACGCGCACGGAACCTCGACGCCGCTCAACGACCGCTCGGAGACCGAAGCGATCAAGCTCGCGCTCGGGGAGCGCGCCTACGACATCCCGGTGTCCTCGACGAAGTCGGCGATCGGCCACCTCCTCGGAGCGGCCGGCGCGGTCGAGGCGATCGTCACGATCCTGGCGCTGAACGCCCGAGTGGCGCCGCCGACGCTTGGCTATGAGGAGCAGGAGGAGGGGCTCGACCTCGACTACGTCCCCGACGGCCCGCGACCGCTCGTCGTCAACGGCAATGGACATGGATCCCCACCCACCCTCGTCGCGCTCTCGAACTCGTTCGGGTTCGGCGGACACAACGCCGTCCTGTGCCTCGGAGGTGCGTCGTGAGCGTCACGCTCGCACCCACCACCGAGACCCCGCTGAACCCGATCGAGCGACTCGAGACGCTGTGCGATCCGGGGACGCTCGAGCTCATCCGCTCCGAGGTCATCTCGCCGACGATGGGAGAGAAGGCTCGCGCCGGTGACGGCGTGGTCGCCGGCGCCGGCCTGATCGACGGCCGCCCGGTGTTCTGCTACGCCCAGGACTCGACCTACGCCGGCGGGTCGCTCGGCGAACAGCACGCGAACACGATCGTGCGCGTGCTCGAGCTGGCGGACAAGGCTCGGGCCCCGGTCGTCGGCTTCGTGTCCTCCGGCGGCGCGCGGATGCAGGAGGGCGTGGCCGCGCTCGGCGGCTACGGGCGCATCTTCCACCGGATCGTCAAGCTGTCCGGCCGCGTCCCGCAGATCTCGATCATCACCGGCCTGTCCGCCGGCGGCGGCGCGTACTCGCCGGCGCTGACCGACTGGGTCGTGATGACCGAGCAGTCGAGCATGTTCCTGACCGGGCCGGGCGTCGTCCGCGACGCGCTCGGGGAGGACGTCACCGCCGACGAGCTCGGCGGCACCCGCGTCCACGAGCGCAACGGCGTCTGTCACTTCGTCGCGCCCACCGACGTCAATGCGGCGTACCTCGCGCGCGAGCTCCTCGGCTACCTGCCCGCGCATCGCGGCGCGCGGCCGCCGGTGCTGCCGGCGCGGCCGCCGCTCGGGCACGACCCGGCGGCGCTCGTGCCCGACGACCCCCGGAGCGTCTACGACGTCCGTGACGTCGCCCGGGCGCTCGTCGACGGCGGCGAGCTGCTCGAGGTGGCGGCGGGATGGGCGCGCAACCTCGTCACCGGGTTCGCGCGGCTCGACGGCCGCAGCGTCGGCGTGATCGCGAACCAGCCGCGCTACCTCGGCGGGATCATCGACTCCGACGCCGCGCAGAAGGGCGCGCGGTTCGTCAACAAATGCAACGCGTTCGGCGTCCCGCTGGTCGTGCTCGTCGACACCCCGGGCTACATGCCGGGCACCAAGCAGGAGCGCAACGGCGTGATCCGGTTCGGCGCCGAGTTCGTGCACGCTTTCGCCGCGGCGGAGGTTCCGCGGGTGACGCTGATCCTGCGCAAGGCGTTCGGCGGCGCGTACATCACGATGAACTCCAAGGACCTCGGGGCCGACTACGTGTTCGCCTGGCCGAACGCCCAGATCGGCGTGATGGCCGCGAGGTCCGCCGTCGGGATCATCAACCGCCGGGAGCTCGAGGCGGCTGACGACCCCGACGCTGTTCGCGACGCCCTCGCCGAGAGCTACGCCGAGACGAACCTGTGCCCGCGGGTCGCTGCCGCCGGCGGTCACATCGATGAGCTGATCAGCCCCGTCCAGACGCGTTCGCGCCTGAGCTGGGCGCTTCGATCGCTGGCGCCGGAGCGCGGCGAATGACCCGGTGTGACGGACCCATACTGCTCACCGGCGCGACCGGGTTCGTCGGGATGGAGTTGCTCGCCCGGTACCTCGAGCGGACCGAGCGGCCGGTGCTCACGATCGTCCGCGCCGGCAGCGACGAGGACGCGCGCGGCCGGATCGATGCCGTGCTCACGAACCTGTTCGGGTATCGCGCGAGCCACTACGCCGATCGCGTGACCGCGGTCGCCGGTGACATGACGGCGCCTCGCCTCGGCCTGGATCCGGGGCGCTGGGATTTGCTCGCGGCGGAGTCGACGACGATCCTCCACTGCGCCGCCTCGGTGTCGTTCGGCCTCTCGCTCGAGGAAGCGAGGGCGATCAACGTCGAGGGAACCCGCCGGATGCTTCAGCTCGCCGGCCGGGCGCAGGAGTTCGGCGTGCTCGAGCGCTACGCCCAGGTCTCGACCGCATACGTCGCCGGCACCCACGCAGGCCCGTTCTGTGAACGCGACCTCGACGTCGGGCAGAGCTTCAACAACTCCTACGAGCAGTCGAAGTTCGAGTCCGAGCATCTCGTGCGCTCACATCCCGACCTGCCGTTCACGATCCTGCGCCCGAGCATCGTCGTCGGCGACCGCAACAGCGGCTGGACCTCCGCGTTCAACGTTCTCTACTGGCCGCTGCGGGCGCTCGCCCGCGGACTCTTCCCGGCGGTGCCGGCGACCGGCTCGTCGCCCGTCGACGTGGTCTCGATCGACTACGTCGCCGACGGGATCCACGAGTTGTGCGAGTCGGCGGGCGGGATCCGGAAGACCTACCACCTCACCGCCGGCGCGGATGCGAGCACGATCGCCGAGATCGCCGAGCTCGCGAGCGGCTATTTCCAGCAGCCTCCGCCGCGGCTGCTCCCGCCGGCCGAGTTCATGTCGGCCGATCACGGAGTCGCTCGGTCGATGCTCGAGGAAGGGGCCATGTACTTCCCGTATTTCTCGGTCGCGACGACATTCGACGACGCGTTCACGCGCGCGCAACTCCAGCCGGCGGGGATCAGCGTCGCGCCGCTGCGCGAGTACATGAGCCGCCTGCTCGACTACGCGACGTGGAGCCGCTGGGGCAAGCACCCGATCGCGCGGGTCGACGCGGTGGCGGAGTTCGCCGGCGTCTGAGGCGGCCGTAGCCTCGAGCCGGATTTCCCGCCCCCCAGCCGGGGGGTTGACCCCCTGCGTCCGGTTGCGTGGTGCTGCCGGCGCGAGGATCCTCGAATCATGGTCATGCTTGCCGACACGGCCAGGTTTCGCAGCGATGATCCGGATCCGCTCGTGATCGCGTCGCTCGCCTGCCCGATCTGCCTGCGCAGTGACGAGATCGAGTGGCACGCGGCGCTCGACGGCTACGATCCGTCGGTCGAATGCCGATGCCCACGCTGCGAGGAGAGCTGGCGGGTGTACCTGGAGCCGCAGCAGGCGCTGCGGTTCGCGTTGATGGACCCGTTCTGAGCCCAGGCTCAGAAGTCGGAATCGACGCGCTCGAGCTGTTCGTCGAGGTGCTGTCGCAGTCCGACGGGGGCGAGCCGCTTGGCGCCGCGACCGGCGACGGGTTCTACGACCGGCTGTGCGACGCCGTCTGCCGGCTCGCGCGGATGCGAAGGGCGCTGATCTTCCGCTACGACAGCGCGGTCCGGCGCGTGCGCGCGGCGGGCGCGCACGGCCTGAACCTCGAGCATTTCGCCAACGCCTACGTGACCGTCGAGTCGGCGCCGATCGCGGCCCAGTCGTTGCGCGAGGATCGCGTGATCGAGATCGAAGGGGACATGGCCGGCCAGTTCCCCGAGGAGTACGCGAGCATCTTCCCCGAGCCCGTCCGGCTGGTGTGCGCGCCGATGGCGGCGGCGGGCCGCGCGATGGGCGTGATCTTCGCCGACCGGCTGCTGACCGAACCGCCACTCGATGCCTCCGAGCGGCATCTGCTGTGGACGCTTGGCAAGGCCGCGGCGCTCGCCTCGGTCGCCCGGATCGTGGCCAAGCAGGCCGAGGAGGCGCAGCAGCTCGAGCAGCGGATCGATCTTGCGCGCGACATCCACGAGGTCGTCATCCAGCGCCTGTTCGGAGTCTCGATGGCGCTCGACGGGGACGGCGATCTGCCGGCGGAGGCCCGCCAGCGCTGCGCGAGCGAGACCCAGGTGGCGCTCTCGGATCTGCGCACCGCGCTCCAGCGCCCGCTCGGCCGGGCTCCGCGGGCGACGCAGACGACGTTCGTGGCCGAGATCGAGCGGCTTGCGCGAGTGCACCCGGACCTCGGGGTGACGCTCGAAGCCGGTGGCGAGGGCGATGTGCCGCCCGCGCTCGAGCCGCTGGCGCAGTCGGTGCTCGCCGAGGCTGTGCGCAACGCCCACAAGCACGCCAACCCGAGCCGGGTGACCGTGCGGATCGCGCGAGACGACGGCGCGTTCGTGCTCGAGGTCGCCAACGACGGGCTCAGCGGCGGCCGGCACCGCGCCGGCATGGGGCTGCGGCTGGCCGCGCTGGAGGCGCTGCAGAGCGGCGGCGTGGTCGAGTTCGGCGAGCGCGAGCCCGGCACCTGGCAGGTTCGGCTGGTGGTGCCCGATGCGCTCTGAGCCGGCGCTCCGGAGTGGTCCCAGATGACCTCCGACTCTGCGCTCCGGAGTGGTCCCAGATGACCTCCGACTCCGCGCTCCGGAGCCCTGAGAAGCTGAGCGTGCTCGTGGTCGACGATCACGACGTCGTGCACTGGGGGATCCGGCTGATGCTGACCCAGCAGCCGTGGGTCGATCGCTGCCTGAGCGCCCACTCGGGCGAGGAGGCGCTCGCGCTGGTCGCACGCTATCGACCGCACGTGGCGCTGGTCGACCTGTTCATCGGCGAGGAATCGGGTGCGGAGATCTGCGAGCAGCTGCGCGCGGCCGAGCCGATGACTCGGGTGCTGCTGTTCTCGGGCGCCGGCGAGATCTCGCCCCACGCCGCCCGCGCCGCGGGCGCGTCGGGCTTCGCCTACAAGGACTGGCCGGCGCGGAAGATCGCGAGCGCGGTGCGCCTGGTCGGCCTCGGCAAGACCGTGTTCGACCATCAGGACCGGCCGGTCGCCATGGGCCTGTCCGACCGCGAGCGCGACGTGCTCAACCTGATGGCCTCGGGCGCCACCAACCCCGAGATCGCCGAGCAGCTCCACCTGTCCAAGCACACGGTCAAGGAGCACACGAGCGCGGTGTATCGCAAGCTCGGCGTTCGCAACCGGACCGAGGCGGTCCAGCGCGGCCAGCGGCTCGGGTTGCTGTCGTAGTCTCAGGTAGGCAGATGTCGACCGCGAGGTTGAGGAGCTCCCGCTGGACGCGGCGCTGAGCGAGATCGCACGTTTTCTCGCGGGCCGCGCGCCGTTCGACGCGCTCTCGCCCGAGGAGCTCGGGGAGGTCGCGTCGCAGACCGAGATCGAGTTCTACGTGACGGGCGCCGCGATCCTGACCGAGGACGGTGGACCGGTCACGTTCCTGCGCGTGATCCACTCGGGGGCGGTCGACATCATCCACGACGGGCGGCTACTCGACATGCTCGGCGTGGGCGACACGTTCGGTCACGCCGCGATGCTGTCGGGGCTTCCCCCGGGGTTCGAGGCGCGGGCCGCCGAGGACACGCTGTGCTACCGGATCCCGGTGAGCGTCGCGCGGCCGTTGTTAGACCGCGTCAGGGAGCGCTCGGTTGAGGTCGTCGGCGGGGCTCCGGAGCACCGGCCGGTCACGCGGTTGCTCCGTTCCCCGACCGTGCGCTGCGAGCCGATGGAGAGCATCCGCGAGGTCGCGCGGCGGATGACCGATACCGGCGCGAGCTCCGCGATCGTCGACCTGCGCAGCGGCGGGTTCGGGATCGTGACCGATCGAGACATCCGGACGAAGATCGTCGCAGCGGGCCTGCCGCTGAGCGCGCCGGTGGCGACCGTCATGACCACACCGGTGTTCACGGTCGGGCCCGACCGGCTCGGCGGCGACGTGCTGTTCGAGCTGCTCGAGCGCGGCATCCGCCACGCGCCGGTCGTCACCGAAACCGGGCAGCTGGTCGGCGTGATCGAGGACGCCGACCTGTTCCCGGCGCAGTCCCGTTCGTGGTTTGGGGCCCGGCGGTCGATCTCGCGCGCCGGTTCGACCGAGGATTTGGCCGCGGTGGCGCGGCGTCTGCCCGAGGTGGTCGCGGACCTGCACGCCGCGCGCCTGCGCGCGCCCGAGGTGGTCCGGGTGCTCTCAGCGCTCGTCGACGCGCTGACCACGCGGGCGCTCGAGTTGGTCGCGCCGGCGCCGGCGTCGGATGGGCTCGTATGGGTGGCGCTCGGCAGCCAGGCGCGGCGGGAGCTCACGCCGGCATCGATCGCGCGCGGCGCGGTGGTGTGTCATGAGCCGCCGGCCGAGGAGTGGACGCGCTCGGTGGGGTCGGTGTTGCGCGCGTGTGGGTTCCCGGGCGAGGTGGTCGCGAGGAGCACCGACGAGTGGAGCCACAGCGACGGCGAGGACGAGCTGTCGCTGTCCGTACTGATCGAACGGAGGGCTCTGTGGGGGACACCGGTCGATCCACTGCCGGCCGCCGACGGGGCTGTCCGCGAGCGGATCATCGCGGCACTGGCGCGGCGAGCGTTGGCTACCGTTCCGCCGACAGGTTTCGACGCCGACTCCGTGCTCGAGGCGGGCGGCGGGCGCAGCGCTCGGCTGGACATCCGCCGGGACGCGGTGGCGCCGATCGTCGAGCTCGCGCGCTGGGGCTCGGCGGCCGCCGGCGTGGTCGAGGGTTCGACGCCGGAGCGGCTGCTGGCGGCGGCTTCGAGCGGTGTCCTGAGCGAGGCGGACGGGCGGACGCTCGCCGACGCGTTCGAGCTCGCGCTCGAGTTGCGGATCGGCCATCACATGGGGCGGATCGCCGCCGGCCAGCCGCCGGACGACGAGATCGATCCCGCCGAGATCAGCCCGCTGATGCGCGACCACCTGCGGGATGTGTTCCGGGCGGTGACGACGGTGCAGCGGCGGTTGCGCTCGTGAGGCTCAGGAGGGCGCCCGAGGGGGTCGCGGCGGAGTTCGCAGATGCTGCCCCGCCCTCCGATCAGACGCCCTGGCGCGAGGCGCGCTGGTGCGCGCTCGACCTCGAGATGACCGGGCTCGATCCGCGACGCGAGGAGATCATCGCGGTCGGGGCGGTCCCGATCGACGATGGTCGGGTCGTGCTCGGCGGCGGGATGTACACGTTGGTGCGCACGACCCGGCGATCGCAGCACGGAGCGGTGCTCGTCCACAAGCTGCGGGTGCCGGACCTTGCTGACGCGCCGCCTCTGGAGGAGGCGATCGATCGGGTCCTCGAGGCGCTCACCGGGCGGGTGCCCGTGTTCCACACCGCGGCGATCGAGCGCAGCTTCCTCGAGCGGCAGTTCGGGCGCCGGCGGGTGCAGCTGCCGGCGGTCGCCGACACCGAGGCGCTCGGGCGGGCGTGGCTGCGCCACCGCGACGGCTCCGCGCCCGAGGGCATCTCGCTCGGGCGGCTCGCCGGCGTGCTCGGGCAGCCGGCGGAGACGCCGCATCACGCGCTCGGCGACGCGCTCACGACCGCGAAGACGTTCATCGCGCTGGCGAGCTTGCTCGACACGGTGGCGCCGCAGACGGTCGGGTCGCTCGTGGCCGCGAGCCGGGCGCCGGTGGCGGCAAGGCGCTTTGGGGCGGGATGATCCCGCGATGATCTTCTACGAACCCTCGCGGCGGGACCGGGAGCTACTGCCGCACGATCCGTTCAAGTCGCTGGTCGCCCCCCGCCCGATCGGCTGGATCTCGACGATGAACTCCGACGGGCGGGTCAACCTCGCGCCGTACAGCTTCTTCAACGCGGTCGCCGAGGGGCCGCACATGCTGGCGTTCTCGAGCCGGGGCGCGAAGGACTCCTCGACGTTCGCCGGCGAGCTCAGCGAGTTCGTCTGGAACCTGGCGACGTTCGAGCTGCGCGAGCAGATGAACGAGACCTCGGCCCCGCTGCCGCGCGGCGCCAGCGAGTTCTCGCGGGCCGGGCTGGAGATGGCGCCGTCGCGGCTGGTGGCGCCGCCGCGGGTCGCGGCCAGTCCGTGCGCGATGGAGTGCAAGGTCGTCCACCACCTCGAGCTGCGGGATTTGAGCGGTAATACGTTCGACCAGCACCTTGTGATCGGTCAGGTCGTCGGCGTGCACCTGGACGAGACCGCGATCGCCGGCGACGCGATCGACACCGCCGCGCTGCGGCCGATCGCGAGGTGTGGGGGGCCGGCGGACTACACGGTGGTCGAGCGGATCTTCCGGATGACGCGGCCGACGTCGTAGGTGGTCGCCGGCGGGGGTCGGTGGCGGGTGTGGTCGCGGGCGAGGCGCCGCGCGGGGGTCGCCGGCGCAGCCGGGATGGTGCCGCGTCGAGCGGACGGGGTGCATTTCTCGCCAGATCCCACCCACCCGCAGCGTCCCGGCTACATAAGCGCCTGAGGGACGCTTATATCGCCACGGTCCCGGGGAGGCGCGGGGTTTGGCGACTTTTGCACCCGCGCAGTCGCGGCCCGAGCATGAACAAGGTCCGCCCGCGCCCCACACCCGCCCGCGACCACACCCGCCGGCGCTACACCCGCCACCGGTGGACTTCGCGCCCCCGCCGGCCGTAGGCTTCCGTCGTGATCGTCAGCGAGTCGTTCGTGGTCGCGGACTGGAGCGATCCGGGCACGCATCCGGGCCGGCCGATCGCCGGCCTGCATGTTCACCGCTCCGACGACGAGGCGTGGATCGTGCTCAGTGGCACGCTCGGGTTCCAGGTGGATGATGAGCAGCGCGAGGTGCCCGCCGGCGAGTCGATCCTCGTCACCCGGGGCACGCGCCACTCGTTCTGGAACGCGACGTCGGAGCCGGCGCGCTACCTGCTCGTGATGACCCCGCGGATCTATCGCCTGGTGCAGGAGCTCCACTCGGGCGAGCGCTCGGACTACGCCCAGATCTTCGAAGAGCACGACTCCGAACTGCTCGAGTGACGTGACTCATTTCGGCCCCCCGGATGCGACGGTCGCTCCGCGTTACACCGGCGTGCGCACGTTCGCCCGTCTGCCGAACGTCGAGCTGCCGCGTGACGACGTCGACGCCGCGGTGATCGGCGTGCCATTCGACACCGCGACCAGCTTCCGGAGCGGGGCGCGGTTCGGGCCCGAGGCGATCCGCGCCGCTTCGATGCTGCTCCGCCCGTATCACCCGGTGCTCGACGTCGACGTGTTCGACACGCTGTCGCTGGTCGACGGCGGCGACCTGCAAATCACACCGGGGAACGCGCTCCACACGACCGAGCAGATCGACGAGCAGCTCCGGCCGCTGCTCGCGGCGGGGATCGTGCCGCTCGTACTCGGCGGCGATCACTCGATCGTCCTCGGCGAGCTCCGCGCCCAGCACGCCGCGCACGGCCCGGTGGCGCTCGTGCTGCTCGACGCCCACGCCGACACCTGGGATCAGTACTACGGCGAGCGCTACTTCCACGGGACCCCGTTCCGCCGCGCGGTCGAGGAGGGGCTCATCGACCCGGCGCGCTCGCTGCTCGCGGGCATGCGCGGCCCGCTGTACGGGCCCGAGGACCTCGACGTCCCGCGCGAGCTCGGGTTCGAGGTCATCCCCGGACCGGACCTGGTGGCGATGACGCCCGACCAGTACGGCGACCGCGTCCGCGCCCGGATCGGCGACGGGCCGGCGTACCTGTCGTTCGACATCGACGTGCTCGATCCGGCCTCTGCGCCCGGAACCGGGACGCCCGAGGTCGCGGGCCTCCAACCGCGCGAGGCGCTCGCGCTCCTGCGCGCGCTCGCTGGGATCGCCTTCTCCGGGTTCGACGTGGTCGAGGTCGCGCCGGCGTACGACTCGCCGGGTCAGATCACCGCGCTCAACGCCGCCGCGGTCGCGTTCGACCTGCTGGCGCTGCTGGCGGTGGCGCGCAGCCGCGACCGCCGTGCCTAGGCGTTAGAGACTCGTCGAACCTCAGCCCCAGGGGCTCATGGCAGAGCCGGGTTCGGCCGACGCAACCATGTGATGTCAGGGAGACGCTCGCCGTTCGTCAGCGACGCCCGGCGCGAGGGCTCGCCGGGGCGGTCGAGGACGCGGCGGGTCGCGCTCTGCGTGCTCGCGCTGCTCATCGCCTGGGCGATCACCTACGAGCTCGCGTTTACCGTGTTTACCAGCCTGCTCGACGCCGTCCCATTTCACGGGATCGCGCCCGACGTGGTCTTCCTGATCGCCGCGTCGCTGCTGATCTGGCGGGGCCTCGGCGGCGAACGCGGCTGGATGCTCATCGGGATCGGCGCGGTGTGCTGGGCTTCGGGCGACATCTACTGGACGCTCGCGCTCGGGAACCTCGCCAATCCACCGGTGCCGTCCCTGGCGGATGCCGGCTACCTGTCGTTCTGCCCGTTCGCGTTCGCGGGGATCCTGGCGCTCGTGCGACAGCGGATGTCCGGCGTGCCGAAGGCGCTCGCGGCGGACTCGGCCGCGGCCACCCTCGCGGTCGGCGCACTCGGCGCGGCGCTCGTGGTCCAGCCGGTTGTCGCCCACGCCGACGGCGGAGTCCTCGCAGTCGCCACAAACCTCGCCTACCCGATCTTCGACCTGCTGCTGCTCGGCCTGATCGTCGGCGCGACCGCGCTCGGCAACTGGCGCCTGAACCGGACGTGGGTGCTGCTCGGCGCGTCGGTGCTCGCGTTCTGGATCGCCGACAGCGTGTACGTCGTCGCCGACGCCACCAACACGTACACCCAGAACGACTGGTACAACGCGCTGTGGTACTGGTCGCCGATACTCGCCGCGTCGGCGGGGTGGCTGCCACGCCGCGTGTCGGTGCCCGCGCCCGGACGGGTCAGCGCGCGCGGGATCGTCATGCCAGTGGCGTTCGCGTCGGTCGCAATCGGCATCCTCGTCTGGTCGAGCTTCGATCGGGTTGGCGTGATCGCGATCGTCCTGGCCACGGGCTCGCTGTCGGTGGTCATGGGCCGTCTCGTACTGACGTGGCGAGAGAACGCGCGCCTGCTTCGTGCGAGCCAGGGGGAGGCGCTGGCCGACGCGCTGACCGGCCTCGGGAATCGGCGCGCGCTGCTTGCCGATCTGGAGCGGCGACTTTCGACGACGCGCGACGACGGCTCGCTCACGCTCGTGCTGTTCGACCTCGACGGCTTCAAGCAGTACAACGACAACTTCGGGCACCCGTCGGGGGACGCCCTGCTGCGCCGCCTCGGAGCGAAGCTCGAGTCTCACCTCGGCGCCACCGGTCGTGTGTACCGGATCGGGGGCGATGAGTTCTGCGCTCTGATCGACGCCCCGCCGGGCGCTTCGGACGCTCACGTGCAGGCCGCGGCGCGAACGTTGTTCGAGCAGGGAGACGGCTTCACGATCGGGTGCTCGCACGGTGCCGTGCTCCTGCCGACCGAAGCGCAGGATGCGAGTGCCGCGCTCACGATCGCCGACCAGCGGATGTACGCAGACAAGCGGGTCGGCCGGGTGTCCGCGGCGCAGCAGTCAAAGGATGTGCTACTGCGCGCCGTCGCCGAGCGAAACCGCGAGCTGGGCGCGCACGGGCGCGATGTCGCTGAGTTGGCCGCCGCCGTCGCCGCCGGGTTCTCCCTGCCACCGGACGAGATCGAGATGATCCGCCATGCCGCGGAGCTCCACGATGTCGGCAAGGTGGCGGTGCCAGACGCGATCCTGGACAAGCCGGCTGCGCTCGACGAGACCGAGTGGGCCTTCATCCACGAGCACACGATGATCGGCGAGAAGATAATCGGGGCTGCGCCCGATCTCGCGCGCGTGGCCAAGCTGGTCCGCTCGAGCCACGAGAACTTCGACGGGACCGGCTATCCCGATCGGCTCGCACGCCGAGAGATCCCCCTCGGCGCGCGGATCATCGCGGTGTGCGACGCGTTCGATGCGATGACGACCGACCGGCCCTACCGCGCGGCGATGGACGAGGAAAGCGCGCTGGCCGAGCTCGTGCGCTGTGCCGGCACCCAGTTCGACCCGGACGTCGTCGAGCGCTTCTGCGCGGCACTGGCGCCGGAGCGAACAACTCTGCCGCGCGCGGCGTAACGTGGGGTCGCCGCTGAGCTCGAATCGGCGGTCGCGTGGCGCATAGAGGACCGATCCTGGCCTAAAACGCGGATACGGTCTCGGACACTGTCAGTGGACCGAAAGGAGCATCTAATGGCCGAGCGAGACCGCTACATCCCGGGCGTGCCGTGCTGGATCGACACGAGCCAGCCCGACCCGGAGGCCGCCGTTTCCTTCTATCGCGACCTGTTCGGCTGGGACGTCGAGGACGTTATGCCGCACGGGGCGCAGGGCAGCTACTTCATCGCCCGGATCCGAGGCGGAGATGTCGCGGGTATCGGCGGGGTCGCCGAAGGAGCGCCGCCGGTCGCCGGCTGGAACACCTACGTCTGGGTCGACAGCGCGGACGAGATGGCTCCGAAAGTCAAGGACGCCGGCGGCACCGTGCTCACGGAGCCGTTCGACGTCATGGAGTCCGGCCGTATGGCGATGTTCGCCGATCCCGAGGGGGCGGCGTTCTGTGTCTGGCAGCCCAACCAGCACCGGGGCGCGCAGGTCGTCAACGAGGCCGGCTCCCTGAACTTCAACAACTTGAACACTCGCGACGCGGAGCGCGCGAAATCGTTCTACGGCGCGGTCTTCGGGTGGCGGACGATTGCGATGGACGGCGGCGTCGAGGCCTGGACGTTGCCCGGATACGGCGATCACCTCGAGCTCCTCAATCCGGGAACGCGCGAGCGAATGGCCGCGATGGGCGCGCCGGCCGGTTTCGAGGACGTGGTGGCGACCCTCACCCCGCTGCCGGACGACCACGAGGACGTCTCCGCGCACTGGAGCGTGACGTTCGCCACCGACGACGCCGACGCGACCGCGGAGCGGGCCGCCGCCCTGGGCGGGAAGCTGCTGGCGCCGCCGTTCGACGCCCCCTGGGTCCGGATGACGATCGTCGCCGACCCACAGGGCGCGACGTTCATCGCGAGCCAGTTCGCCCCCGAGAACAGGGAGGTCCCCGCCCCCGGGAGCGCATCAGTGAGCGCCTAGCCGCCTCAGAACAGCTGCAGGTAGCGGTCGAGCTCCCACTGGGTGATCTGCTCGTGCGCGGCCTGCCACTCGCGGCGCTTGACCTTCGCGAAGTAATCGACGTAATCGCCGTCGCGGGTCTTGCCGAACGCGGCGCGGAGCACATCGTTCTTCTCGAGTTCGCGGACGGCGTCGAGCAGGTTGGCCGGGAGCAGCTCGATTCCGGCCGCCTCGCGCTCATCGGGATGCATCTCGTACAGGTTGGCCGAGTTCGGCTCGCCGGCGTCGAGCTCGCGGTCGATGCCGTCGAGTCCGGACGCGAGCATCGCGGTCGCCGCGAGGTATGGGTTGCACGAGCCGTCGACCGTCCGATCCTCGATCCGGCCGGCGTCAGGAATCCGGAGCATCTGCGTGCGATTGTTGTAGCCGTAGCTCACGTACGCCGGCGCCCAGGTCGCGCCGCTCGTCGGCGCGCCCACGACGAGGCGCTTGTACGAGTTCACCGTCGGGGCGGTGACCGCGATGTAGGCCTTGGCGTTGGCCTTCAGCCCGCCGATGAACTGGTACGCGAGCTCGGATAGGCCAAGGCCGCGGGGATCATCCGCAGCGTCGCGCTCGAACACGTTCTCACCGTTCGACCACAGGCTGACGTGGAAATGGCAGCCGTTCCCGGTCAGGTTCGCGAACGGCTTGGGCATGAACGTGGCGATCAGCCCGCGCTGCTGCGCCAGCGACTCGACCATGTAGCGGTAGAACACAGCCCGGTCGCAGGTCGTCAGCGCGTCGTCGAACTGGAAGTTCTGCTCGAACTGACCATTCGCGTCCTCATGGTCGGTGGCGTAGTTGTCCCACCCAAGCCCGGTCACGGCCTTTGAGACCTGCGAGACGAAGTCGAGGTTGCGGGTCAGCGCGCGCATGTCGTAGCAGGGCAGGTCGAGGGTGTCGAGCTTGTCGGCGACCTCGATCCCGCCGTCCTCAGTGCGGCGGACCAGGAAGTACTCGAGCTCGGCGCCCATCTTCAGCTCGAACCCGAGCTCCTTGGCTCGCGCGAGCTGATTGCGCAGGATCGTGCGCGGACAGAAGGGCCATGGCTCGCCCTCGACCGTCACGTCGCACGCGAATCGCGCCACGTTCGGCTGCCACGGCAGGATCGTCAGCGTGGTCGGGTCGGGGATCGCGATCATGTCCGGATCGTGGGGGCCCTGGCCGATGTCGCCGGCGGCGAACCCGGCGAAGCCCGCGCCGTCGGTGAGCAGGTCGTCGATGTGGTGCGCCGGGACGAGCTTGGCGCTCGGTTTGCCGTGCATGTCCACGAACTGAGCGAACAGGAACTCGATCTGTCGCTCGCTGATGATTCGCCGGACGTCGTCGGCGTCGCTGACCTGCGGCGCGGGCTCGATGCGGTGCTCAGTTGAGATAGCCATGTGCGAGGTATATCCCGACCGAAGGGCATCCGGCAATGGCCGCAGGCACCGGGTATCGGGGGCTAGGATGTGCTCTTCGCACATAGGAGGCCAATCTCTGTCGACAACCTCTGAGGCCCGCGGGCTTCACGAAGAGAACCGCACCCTTTACCGGGTGATCAACCTCGTCGGCTCGTCGATCGAGCTCGGCCCGATGCTGCAGGGGATCGTCGACCTCGCCACCGAGGCGACCGGTTGCCACGCGTGCTTCATCTACCTGGTCGAGGGCGGGGTGCTCACGATCCGGGCCGCCTCGCCGGTGTATGCCGGGGCGGTCGGTGTCGTACAGATGCGGCTCGACGAGGGGCTGACCGGATGGGTCGCCAGGCACCGCCAGCCCGAGTTCATCCGCGACAACGCGATGGCCGACCCGCGGATGAAGTTCATTCCTGTGCTCGAGGAGGAGCGCTTCCAGTCGATGGTGGCTGTCCCGATTCTCTCCCGCGCGGGTGAGACGATCGGCGTGATCGTGCTCCACACCGAGGCGCCGCGCGAGTTCACCGAGGACACGCTCAAACTGCTCGTCCACATCGCGTCCCTGGTGTCGGGCGCGATCGAGAACGCGCAGCTGTACGACCAGCAGCGCCGCCGGGTCGACGCGCTGACGAGCCTGTCCGGACTCGCGCAGGAGGTCGCGACCGCGGGCGACGCCGCGGAGATCGGGCGCGCGGTCACGCTCGGGATGCGGCGGCTGCTCGGGGCCGAGGTGTGCCAGCTCTACCGGTTGGACCGCGACGGCAGCGGCCTCCAGCTCCTGTTCTCCTCGCCGGAGACGACGGCGGAGCTCGAGGCCCTGTCGGCGACGGCGCTACTCCTGGCGGCGTTTGACGCGAGCGCGTCGCGACCGCCGGCGCGAACGTTGTGGCCTGGCCTCGATGTCGCCGATCTGCTGATGACCCCGCTCGTGTCGGGTGGCGAGCGGCTCGGGCTGCTGTGCGCCGGCGCGCCGCCACGACGGCCGTTCACCGGCGAGGACACGGAGATGGCGCGCGCAATCGCGCATCTGGCGGCGATCGCGATCAAGCGGGCGGAGCTGATCGAGGGGCTGACCAATGCGAACACGGTCAAGGACCTGTTCGAGGCGCTCGCCGCGGGCGCGACGACGTTTGCGGCCACGAAGGCGGGGGAGGTTCGTTGCGACCTGTCGCGGCCGTACGTGATGCTGTGCGCCGAGCCGGCCGCCGGCCGTGAGCAGGGCTCGGGCGAGTGGCGGGCCGCGGCCGAGGTGCTCGGCAGGGATCTGTCCGAGCTCGCGCCGCGCGCCGCGGTCGAGGCCGGTCCGGGCCCGGTGCGGGCGGTGCTGTCGTTGGGCACCCGCGGTCCACAACGGATCGAAGAGGTGGTACGGGGGTGCCGCGAGCTCGGCCGGCGTCGCGGCGCCGCGATCGGGCTGAGTGAGCTCCACGAGTCCGCGGCCGACTCGGCGCGCGCCTATCGCCAGGCCCTCGACGCGACGATGATCGGGCGCGCGTTGCTCGGCGACGGCGGCGCGATCGGGTATGCCGAGGTGGGCGCGTACCGGTACCTCGTGCACATCGGCGCCGAGAACGCCCCGCACGATCGCATGCGGGCCGCCGTCGACCGCCTGATCGCGTACGACGCGCGGCGGCGCACATCGCTGCTCGACACGCTCGAGCGTTATCTGGCCGAGCGGCGGAGCGTGATCGAGTCAGCGCGCGAGCTGTTCATCCACCCGAACACGCTGCGCCAGCGCCTCGGGCGGATCGAGGAGCTGACCGGCCTGCACCTCGACGAGGACGACCTGCTGTCGCTCGAGCTGGCGATCAAGCTGGCGCGGCTGCACGGCCGTCCGGGGGCAGCGCGCCTCGGATAGCGCAGCCTCTTACTCCTCGTCGAACACCAGGAACACGGCGATCTTCGCCCTGTTCGCCTTGCGGCGGACCCGTTGCGGCTCCTGTGACCAGACGAAGTCGGCGACGAACCGGTTGCGGTCGGGGTCGGCGGCCATCACGATCGCGTCGCAGCCCGCGAACTTGGCCTCGTCGATGATCCGCTTGGTCGACTTGCGCGTGCCCACGACGTGCCCGTCGGCATCGATGCCCTTGCGCTCGAGGCGCTTGACCGCCTTGTCCACGATCGAGCGCTGCTCGGCCCACTCGGCCTTGGTCGGGAGCAGGCCCGGGCTTTGCATCCCGAACGCGACGCCGTGAATGCGGGCGATCGTGAACACCCGGACGCTGGCATCCGAGGGTTTGGCGAGCTCAACCACGCGCGCGATCGCGGCGTCGGAGAACGGCCGGCCCTCGGACGCGAGCAGGATCCGCTCGAACGGCCCCTCGGACGGGCTTCCGGGCTCCTGTTTTGTCAGCCTGGCCGTCGCACTCACGGGTCGGACGCGCCCGCGATCGGGGCAGGCGTACCCGCCGCGACCATCTGCTCGGCCGGCGCCGGTCGCTTGTCCTCGACTCGCTTGCGGTAGGCGTAGAAGAGCAGGTAGGACAGCAGCACGGCCCAGCCGATGAAGTAGTACGGCAGCGTCTTGCGCCCGGCGGCGTTACACGTGCAGTTCGCGTACACGGGGCCGCCGTAGAAGTAGATGACCGCGTACACCGCCGCGATCACCAGCGCGACGTACTTCATCCACTCCGGCAGCTTGAACGGCCGGCGCACGTTCGGGCGGTGCTTGCGGAGCAGGAAGTAGCCGATCAGCACCGGGATGAACGAGGCGAGGTAGCCGACGTTCGAGAACGTGTAGATCTCGACCGCGCCGCCCATGAACACGACCGCGATCGAGCAGGCGACGTTGAACCACATCGCGCGGTTCGGTACGCCGTGCTGGTTGACCCGCTGGAAGAAGCGCGGGAACTGACCGTCGGTCGACATCTGGTGCAGCGACCGGGCGGTGCCGGTGATCGCGTTCAGCGCCGACAGGATCAGCGCCAGGATCAGCATGATCGCGATCAACCACTCGAGGATGCTGCTGCCGGTCCCCGTCCCGAACACGGCTGCGGCGTAGTGGACGAAGATCGTCTTGGGGTCGACGAGCGCCGCGTTCCCGAGCGCGGGGAGACCGAGCACGATGATGAACGCCACCGGGATCATCGTGTAGATGAACAGGCCATAGAGGCCCTCGAGGTTCATCGCGATCTTGGCATCGCGGTCGGGGTTGCGGGTCTCGCCGATGTAGCACGCGGCGGCCTCCATCGCGATCACGTTCCACGTCAACAGGAACGAGAACGCGAGGTACAAAGTGAGCCATCCGTGCCCGAACAGCGGCGTGAAGAAGCCGCTGCCGTTGACGTGGCGGAAGTGCCACAACCAGTCGAAGTTGACCGCTGAGGGATTGAAGATCCACGAGATCGCCAGGAACGTCAGCGGGATCATCGAAAGCAGCGCCAGTGTGGTCGCGAACACCGTCCCGAACCGGAGCCCCCTCACCGCCGGAATCGCAAGCAGCAGCAGCCCGCCGATCGAGATCCCAAGCGTCCACCAGGCGATCGGCGTGTGGATCGGGGTGAAGCCAGCCGTCGAGAGCTTGAAGCGGTCGACGATGTAGAACGAGGCCAGGATCATGTTAAGCGGCGCAACCGGGAACCAGCCGAGCCAGTACGCCCAGGCCGTGAACCCGTTCACGTGCTCGGCGAACCGGGGCCATCTGTCCTTGTAAGCCGGGTACGCGTAGGACGGCAGGCCGCCGGAGCGGTCGGGCATCATTGCCGACAGCTCAGCGAGCAGCAGGCACACGATGTACCCGCTGATCGTGATCACCACGATCACGGGAACGGACGCGGCACCGAGCTCGGTGACCATCACCGGCGCGATCCCGGTGACCAGGATCGTGCCCGCGAGGCCGATTACGAACGCGCCCCACCAGTTCGTCGTCTTCGGCAACCCGGCAGACTCGTATACGAGTTCGTCGTGTCCCGCTGATGAACCGTCCGCCATGTGTCCTCCAAAACGCGGTTGTACTTACCCGCGGCTAGGCTCCCACGTGGCCGGTGCACGTCCCAGGCGAGATGCGCACACAATTGCGGGTCCCCACATGGAGCACTTGGACACATTCCTGGCCCGCCACCCTCCGTTCGACGCGCTCGATCCTGACGAGCTCCGCGACCTTGCCGCGGGCGCCCAGGAGCACGCGTACGACACCGGGGAGGCGGTGCTCGTCGAGGACGGTTTGCCCACGCCCGGGCTGTGGGTGATCGTCACCGGGTCGATGGACATCGTGCACGACGGGGAGCCGATCCAGGTGCTCGAGCCGGGCGAGTGCTTCGGCCACCCGTCGCTGCTCACCGGTATGGCACCCGCGTTCACCGTGCGTGCGCGCGAGCCTTCGACGTGCGCGCTGTTCGGCGCCGAGGCGGGGCGGCGAATCCTCGGGACGGAGGCGGGCGCGGCGTACGTCGCGAACTCGATGCGAAAGCGGCTCACGATCGCCGGTCACACGGTGCACGGGCTGCCGGACGTTGGCACCACGCCGGTGGCGCTGGTTATGAGCCGGGCGGAGTTCTGCGAGCCCGACGAGCCGTTGCGCGCGGCCGTGACACGGCTCGGGCGGGACGGGGTCTCGGCGCTGCTGGTCCAGCTCGACGACGGCGCCTTGGGGATCCTGTCCGACGCCTCGATCCGCGCGGCGGTCGCGGTCGACGGCGTCCCGCTCGACGCGCCGGCGCGCGCGGCAGTCCTGACTCCGGTCGCGACCGTCCCGCCGACCCAGCTCGCGATCGAGGCGACCGTCGAGATGCTCGCGGCCGGGTCAGAGCACCTGGCGGTGCTCGACGGTGATCGGATCTGCGGCCTGCTGTCCGCCACGGACCTACTCGGCCTCGATACACGCAGCCCGATCGCGCTTCGCCACATGCTCCTCGGCGCTCCCGACGAGGACACGCTGGTGCGCGCCGCGGGCGAGATTCCGAAGCTGTTCCTGCTGCTCTCCCGGGCTGGCGTGCTCCCGCGCGACCTCGGCCGGGTCCTCAGCCTCCAGCACGACACCGTCGTCGCCCGGCTGATCGACTTCTCGATCTGGAGCCGCGGACCCGCCCCGGTCCCGTGGGCGTGGCTCGACTTAGGGAGCGCGGCCCGGCGGGAGTTCACGCTTGCCTCGGACCAGGACAACGCCCTCGCTTATGCGTCGGTGGAGCCGGACGCGGTCGAGGCGGTCGACGGGTACTTCGCGCTGCTCGGCACCGATGTCAACGACGGCCTCGTCAGGTGCGGGATCGGGATCGACAACAACGGCGTGCTCGCCGGCAACCGCCAGTGGCGGATGTCCAAGGACGCATGGCTGCGGACTTTCGATAGCTGCCTGAACGAGCCCGACGAGTCGCACCTGATCCGGGCCACCGTGTCGTTCGACTTTCGCCCGACCGCCGGCGGCCTGGCTGTCGCCGCCGAGCTGACCGCGCGGATCCGCGCCGCCCGCCACCACGCGCAGTTCATGCGGCTGATGGCGCGGACCGCGACCGGCTACCCGGTGGCGCTCGGGTTCCGCGGCCAGCTCGCCACCGGACACGACGGCGATCCCCCCGGGAAGCTCGACCTGAAGCGCGGCGCGATCATCCCGCTGGTCAACCTGGTGCGGTTCCACGCGCTGGCGGCCGGCGTGACGATCTCGCCCACGCTCGACCGGATCGAAGCGGTCGCCAGCGTCGGCGAGCTCGACCGCGCGACGGCGGACGCGCTGCGCGAGGCGTTCGTGGTGATCAACAGCATTCGCTTCGAGCACCATGCGGCCCAGGTTCACGCGGGCGAGACGCCCGACAACCTGGTCGATCCCGAGGAGCTCGCGCCGATCGCGCGCACCGACCTGCGCGAGGCGCTCAACGTGGTGCGGCGGGCCCAGAAGCGTATCGGCGCGTGGTCGCCGCCGTAACGCGGCGTGTGTGGTCAGACCGCGTCGGGCGCTAAGAACGCGTGAAGAAGTAGAGCCCGCAACCACATTCGCACCTGAAACTGTGCGCGTGAGCGCCATTGGACCGGTCATCCGCAGGGTCTAGCCTCACCGCGACGTGTGTGGGATAGCAGGTCTTTACACGAAGTCGGCCACGCTTCGTGAGCACCTCGGCACGCATCTCGCGAGCATGCTCGAGCAGCTCTCGGACCGGGGTCCTGACAGCGCCGGCGTCGCGTTCTACCGCGATCCGGCGCCGGCTGGGTGGTGCAAGGTGTCACTGCACTCGCCCTCGCCCACGCCCGATTGGGAGGCGCTGACCGCCGAGCTCGAGGTCGAGTTCGGCGAGGCCTCGCCACCGCGGGTGCGGGCGACGCACGCCGTGTTCGTGATCGCCGCCGAGGCCGACGAGGCGCAGGCCTGGCTGATCGAGTGTCACCCCGAGCTGACCTTGATGAGCGCCGGGCGCTCGATCGAGATCTACAAGGAGGCAGGCCCGCCGGGACGGTTCGTCGAGCGCTTCGGACTGACCGAGATCACCGGCAGCCACGCCCTGGGCCACACCCGGATGGCGACCGAGAGCCGCGTGACCACCGAGCACTCCCATCCGTTCTCGACCGGGCTCGACCTGTGCCTCGTCCACAACGGCTCGCTGTCCAACCACAACCGGCTGCGGCGGTCCTTGGCCCGCGAAGGGATCCGGTTCAGGACCGACTGCGACAGCGAAGTCGCCGCCGGCTACCTGACCTGGCGGCTGCGGGAGGGGGCGTCTCTGGAGGAGGCGCTCGAGGGTTGTCTCGACGACCTCGACGGCTTCTACACGTTCGCGGTCGGGACCGCCGACGGCTTCGCCGTGCTGCGCGATCCGATCGCGTGCAAGCCCGCGGTGATGGCGGAGACCGATGAATGGGTGGCGATGGCGTCCGAGTACCGGGCGATCGCGGTGCTGCCGGGGGCGGAGGACGCGGTCCTATGGGAGCCCGCGCCGGGCCACGTCTATAGCTGGGGCACCGCTTCGTTGGTGGCGTGATGGCCGAGGTGGGGGTGCAAGTCACGCGGGAGGCGTTGTGGTCGTTCGACCTCGCCGAGCAGACGGTCCGCGAGCTGAACGCGCAGTTGCATGAGGCAACCTCTTCTGACGGCGGCCGGGTGGTCGTGCTCAACCCCGGCGGGCGCCACGCGATCGCAGTCGGGCTCGACGCCCCCTACGAGGTCGAGATCGAAGGTCACGTCGGCTACTACTGCGCCGGCATGAACAAGCTCGCGAGCGTGCGCGTACGCGGGAACTGCGGCGTCGGCGTGGCCGAGAACATGATGTCCGGAGTCGTGGTTGTCGAGGGGAGCGCCTCGCAGTCCGCGGGCGCGACCGCCCGTGGTGGCTTGTTGGTGATCCACGGCGACGCGTCCGCGCGATGCGGGATCTCGCTGAAGGGCGCCGACATCGTCGTGCGCGGGTCGGTCGGGCACATGAGCGCGTTCATGGCCCAGCGAGGAAGCCTGGTGGTGTGCGGCGACGCCGGCGAGTCGCTCGGGGACTCGTTGTACGAGGCGCGGCTGTACGTGCGCGGGTCGGTGGCGGCGCTCGGCGCGGACTGCGTCGAGAAGGAGATGCGCTCCGAGCACGTGACCCAGGTGCGCGAGTTGCTGGCGCGCGCGGAGATCGACGATGTGGACCCGGCCGAGTTCCGGCGCTACGGCTCGGCCCGGCGGCTGTACAACTTCCATGTCGACAACCTGGGCAGCTACTGATGGCTGCGTCCGCGGACTCGAACGGCTGGCATCCCGGGTTGCGCGAGTCGGCGACGTTCGACCGCGGAGTGATCGCCGAGATTCAGCGGGCCGCCCGCGAGGGCATGTACGACATCCGCGGGTTCGGGGCCAAGCGAGCGGTGCCGCACTTCGACGACCTGCTGTTCCTGGGCGCCTCCGTGTCCCGGTATCCGCTCGAGGGCTATCGCGAGCGGTGCGGAACCGACGTCGTGATCGGCACGCGGTACGCGCGCGAGCCCGTGCGCCTCGACATCCCGATCACGATCGCCGGCATGAGCTTCGGGGCGCTGTCGGGGGCGGCCAAGGAGGCGCTCGGCCGGGGGGCCACTGCGGTGGGAACGTCGACGACGACCGGCGACGGTGGCATGACCGCCGAGGAGCGCGAGCACTCTTCCGTGTTGGTGTACCAGTTGCTGCCCTCGCGGTACGGGATGAACCCAGACGATTTGCGGCGCGCGGACGCGATCGAGGTCGTGATCGGGCAGGGGGCCAAGCCGGGTGGCGGCGGGATGCTGCTCGGCCACAAGATCTCCGACCGGGTGGCGGAGATGCGCGACCTTCCGCCCGGGATCGACCAGCGCAGCGCCTGCCGGCATCCGGACTGGACGGGCCCCGACGACCTCGAGATCAAGATCGAGGAGCTGCGCGAGATCACCGACTGGCGGATCCCGATCTACGTCAAGGTCGGTGCCTCCCGCACCTACTTCGACGTGGCGCTGGCGGTCAAGGCCGGCGCCGACGCGATCGTGCTCGACGGCATGCAGGGCGGCACGGCCGCGACCCAGGACGTGTTCATCGAGCACGTCAGGCATCCCGATCCTGGCCGCGATCCCGCAGGCGGTCGAGTCGCTGATGGAGCTCGACATGCACCGCAAGGTCCAGCTGATCGTGTCCGGCGGAATCCGCACGGGTGCGGACGTCGCCAAGGCTCTGGCCCTCGGAGCAGACGCGGTGTCGATCGGGGTGGCGGCCCTGATCGCGCTCGGGGACAACGCCCCGGGCTTCGATGCCGACTACCGGGAGATCGGATCGGCCGCGGGCTACTACGACGACTATCAGGCGGGCCTCGACCCCGCCGGCATCTCGACCCAGGATCCCGCCTTGGCGTCTCGGCTGGATCCGGTCGAGGGGGGACGCCGGCTGGCGAACTATCTGAGGACGCTGACTTTGGAGGCTCAGACGCTGGCGCGAGCGTGCGGGAAGTCGCACCTGCACAACCTCGAGCCCGAGGACCTGGTGGCGCTGACGATCGAGGCGGCGGCGATGGCGCGGGTGCCGCTGGCGGGGACGAGCTGGATTCCGGGGCTCGTCGCCTCGCCCTGAGGGTGGCGCGGTCGCTCGCCACCGGGCCCCGTATCCCGAGTTTCGCCGCACTCGCCCATCCGCCGGCGGTGAATTCGGATCCACTCGGCTATGCACCGAGTTTCTCCGCACTCGAGCCGGGCACGGCGCCGAGTGCGGAGTTAGTCGGGATCCGGCTCGGCTGGCACCATGGTCGGGTGGATGTCGACGACCTCTACGGTCTGCCGCTCGACCAGTTCGTTCCCGAGCGCACCGCGCTCGCCCGCGAATTGCGCAAGGCCGGAGAGCGTGAGCGCGCGGCCGAGGTCGCCGCGCTGCGCAGGCCTTCGGTGGCCGCCTGGGCCGTGAACCAGCTGGTGCGGACGCAGCACAGCGCGGTCGGGGAGTTGTTCGAGGCGGGGGACGGGTTGCGCGTGGCGCAGGACGACGTGCTGGCCGGCCGAGGCGACGCGCGGTCGCTGCGCGCCGGCGTCGAGCGGGAGCGCTCGGCGGTCGATGCGCTGACCGACGCTGCTCGCGGGCTGCTCAGCTCCGAGGGCCAAGAGCTGAGCGACGCGATGCTCGGGCGGGTCGCCGACACGCTACACGCCGCCGCATTCGATGACGAGGCGCGCGATCAGGTCCGTGAGGGCCGCCTCGAGCGCGAGTTGCGCCACGTCGGCCTCGGGACGGCCGCCTTCGCGGGCGGCGGGTCGACAACGCCGGCGCCTGCTCGGCCGGCGGGGAAGAAATCGAGCGCGGGTGGGAAACAGTCGACGGACGGTGGCAAGGAGCCCTCCACCGGCCGCGCCGAACGAGCTGAGCGGGAGCGCGCCGAACGCGAACGGGCGCAGGCCCGGGCGGACGCGCGCGCCACCGAACGCGAGGCTCGCCGGCGCACCGAGCGCGCGGGGCGCAGCGCCAAGCTGGCACTCGAGCGCCGGGACAAGGCCGCCGAGGCTCTGCGCGAGGCGCAGGACGGCCTCGAGGCGGCCGAGGCGGAGGTCCGCGCTGCCGAGGACGCCCTCCGCGATGCTGAGGCGGCGGTTCGCGAGACCAGCCGCTAGATCAGCGGAGGAGCGCGATCACGATCAGCACGATCACGACGACCATCAGCGCCGCGCCGGCGAAGGCGACCGGCCGCTGGCGCCACCAGAACTCGGGGTTGGCGCGATCGCGGGTGTAGCGTCCCTCGGGCGGCGTCCCGACCCAGTCGTCCTCGTCGTCGTAGGGGCTCACAGCGTCAGGTTAGAGTGCGAAGCCATGAACTATCGAACGCTTGGACGTACTGGAGTGAAGGTCAGCCCGCTGTGCCTTGGCGCGATGATGTTCGGCGCTTGGGGCAATCCCGACCACGACGACTGCATCAGGATCATCCACCGCGCGCTCGACGCCGGCATCAACTTCATCGACACGGCCGACGTGTACGCGCGCGGCGAGTCGGAGGAGATCGTCGGCAAGGCCCTCGCCGGCGGCAAGCGCGACAACGTGGTGCTGGCCACGAAGGTCCACGGGACGATGGGCGATGACCCCAACGAGTTCGGCAACACCCGCCGGTGGATCACGCGGGAGATCGACAACAGCCTGCGCCGGCTGGGCACGGACTGGATCGACCTGTACCAGATCCACCGCCCGGAGGACGACACCGACATCGACGAGACGCTCGGCGCGCTGACCGACCTGGTGCGGGCCGGAAAGGTCCGCTACATCGGCTCCTCGACGTTTCCGGCGAGCCAGATCGTCGAGGCCCAATGGGTCGCGGAGAGGCGTGGACGCGAACGCTTCGTCTGCGAGCAGCCGCCGTACTCGATCCTGGTCCGGGGCGTCGAGAACGACGTGCTCCCGACGTGCCGGCGGCATGGCATGGCCGTGATCCCGTGGAGCCCGCTCGCCGGCGGGTGGCTGACCGGGCGCTACCGCAAGGACGCGGAGGTGCCGGAGTCGCACCGGGCGCAGCGGATCCCGGCTCGCTTCGACATGTCCCTGCAGGCGAACCAGCGCAAGCTGGAAGCCGCCGACGGGCTGGCGAGGCTGGCCGAGGACGGGGGAATGACGCTGATCGAGATGGCGCTCGCGTTCGTCCTCAACCATCCGGCGGTGACGGCGCCGATCATCGGGCCGCGCACGATGGAGCAACTCGAGTCGCAGCTGCCCGCCGCCGAGGTGACGCTTACCACCGAGATGCTCGACCGGATCGACGAACTGGTCCCGCCCGGCGTCAACCTGAACCCGGCCGACGGCGGCTGGCAGAACCCCGCGCTCGAGCCGGCCGAGCGTCGCCGCTAGGCGCACAAACGTTCGAGATCTGGACGGAACCCGCAACTTTGATGTCCGGGGGCACGTTCATCCTGTGTCTACTGCTTTACGGAGGGCTGAGCGGTGTTGGACGCGAACGGGAATGCGGCCACGACAACCGGGTACGTCACAGAGCTCTTGTACGAGCTGCTCGACGCGCACGTCGACACGATGCGGTTGGCGCGCGACTTTGACGGCGACCCCGCCTGGGCGGCGCATCTCGACTATCTGCGGGACCTGCAGCGAGTCGGGCGCGAGGCGCTAGCGCACGCGCCCAGCGCGGTCGCTTAAGGAACGGCCGGAACCAGCGCGCACGGGCGGTTCTCGCCCGCGAACGCGTCGGTGTCAAAGCCGGTCTCGGACAGCCGCTCGACGTAGGGCATCTTCTCGAGGAACGCGTCGGCCGGCTCGAGGAAGCCGATCCGCGGCGTGCGGTAGTGCATCGGCACGACCCATTTCGGAGCGAGGCGGTGCGTGATCTCCGCAGCCTGCTCGGCCCCGATCGTCGGGCCGCCGCCGACCGGTAGGAACAGCAGGTCGATGTCACCGATCGCATCGGCCTGCTCGTCGCGGAGCCCCCGCTGGCCGAAGTCGCCGAAATGCGCGATGCGCAGCTCGTCCAGCTTGAACACGAAGATCGTGTTCGGTCCGCGCTGGGTGCCGGCGGCCTCGTCGTGCTCGGAGGCGATCGCGACGATCTCGCCGATCGGGGATTCGAGGCGCCCGGCGGTCGAGCGCAGGATCGTCGGGTCGCCGCTCACGGTCTCGACGCCGTTGTGATCGAGGTGCTCGTGCGTGACCAGCAGCAAATCCGCCTCGACGCCCTCGATCGCGGGGTAGTCGAACTGCATCCCTCTCGCGGCCATAGGAGAGACGTCTCCGAACGGGTCGATGACCACCGTGGCGTCCTGTCCGCTCAGGCGGAACGCAGCCTGGCCGTACCAATCAACGCGCAATGTCGCTCCTCTCGTGCTGTCTTCGCCGTCGACCCAGTCGCGCACGCGATGCACGCGCCGGCCGTAGCTTACGCGGCGTGATCCGAGGCCGGATCCGAGGACGCTGCGGGCAGCCAGGCCGGCCGGCCTCTAGTGGAGTAACAGCGCTTCGGTCGCGACAATCGCGAGGGCGACGACGATGCAAAGCGCGACGGTCACGATGATCCGGTGCGCTTCGCCGCTCTCGCCCTGGAGGATCTGCATCAGCCCCGGTCGGTCAGCATGGGTCTCCATGAGCGTTCCGGTGGTCTTTCCGCAAGTTGGGCAACGATCGAGCATCGCTCCCTCCTTCATGGGGAAGCATCGGTGAAAGGGCGGGTTCGGTGAGCGATTACCCGGTCCCGCCGGCATGACGCTAAACCCGAGCGAATAAAAGCGCGGCGGGCGCCGACGGTTACGAGGGAACCGGTTGTGCGAGTAATCGACCGGGCGCTCCGAGACTTGACCCATGCGCGGAGCCGCTAGGGTTCGCGCCGTGCCAGACCGCGCCGCGATCGTCACCGGGGCCTCCCGCGGAATCGGACTCGCCCTCGCCCAGACGCTCGGCGAGGAGGGCTACGGCCTGACGATCACCGCGCGCAACCCGGACACGCTCGAGCGCACGGCGGGCGAGCTGCAGGAGCGCGGGTTCGAGGTCGAGCACGTCGCGGCGAACCTGAGGGAGGAGGAGTCGATCCGCGAGGTCGTGCGCCGCCATCGCGAGCGCTACGGCCGTCTCGACGTGCTCGTCAACAACGCCGGCGTCGGCGTCGGCGCCCCGGCGAACGAGCACCAGACCAAGTACGTGGACCTCCAACTCGACGTCAACGTCCGCGCGATCGTCCTGTTCTACCGCGAGTGCGCGGAGCTGCTGCGGGCCGCCGGCGCGGAGCACCGCAACGCGCTCGTGGTCAACATGGCGTCGATCGCGGGAAAGTCACCGGACCGCTGGTTGTCGGTGTATTCGGCTACGAAGGCAGCCGTCGCCGCCTACTCGCTGGCGATGAACAAGGCGCTCGCCAGGGACGGCGTGAAGTCGGTGGCGTTCGCGCCCGGCTTCGTGGACACCGACATGACCGACTACGTCAAGGGCAAGGTCCCGGCCGAGGAGATGCTCCGCCCGAGCGACATCGCGGAGGGGTTGCGCTTCCTGCTCCGCGTCTCGCCGATGTGCATCGTGCCCGAGATCGTGTTCCAGCGCCCGCAAGAGTTCGTCTAGACCGATCGCGGGCGCTCGCAGCGGACGAGCGGCGTACCGGCTCGGCTCCCGGTCCGCCGGGGTATCGTGGGCCGCGCGATGTCCACTGATCTGTCAGGTCGCCGGGTACTGATCACGGGTGCGGCCCGCGGGATCGGGGCCGCCACCGCCAAGCGACTGCATGAGCGCGGCGCTCGAGTGGTGCTCGCCGGGATCGAGCCCGACTTGCTGGCGCGGACCGCGGCGCAGTGCGGCGACGCGCTGGCCGTGGTGTGCGACGTTCGCGACCGCGACCAGGTCGAGGCGGCCGTTGAAGCCGCCGCGGAGCGCCTGCGCGGGCTCGACGTCGTGGTCGCCAACGCCGGCGTGGCCGCGCAGCTCCCGGTGATCGGCGGCGACCCCGAGGTGTTCGAGCGGACGATCGACGTCAACCTGGTCGGGGTCTACTACACGCTCCGCGCGGCCGGACCGCACATCGCCCACGAACGCGGGTATGCCCTGGCGATCGCGTCGCTCGCAGCTGCGGTGCATCCGCCGCTGCTCGGCGCCTACTCCGCCTCCAAGGCCGGCGTCGAGGCGCTCGCCGACTCGCTCCGAATCGAGCTCGCGCCGAGTGGGGCGCGGGTCGGCGTCGCCTACTTCGCCGAGCTCGACACGGACATGGTCCGCCAGGGCTTCAACACCGCCGCGGCCAAGACGGATTGCCGAGATCCGCCGGCCCGTCCGTCGCGTGACGCCGCTCGAGGCCGGGATCGACGCGATCGAGCGCGGGATCGCCCGGCGATCGCGTCGCGTGGTGGCGCCGCGGTGGGTAGCGGCGGCGCTGCCCATGCGAATGCTGGTCCAGCGCGCCGTCGAGCTGGCGACGCGATCCTCGATCGAAAGCGTGCTCGAGATTGCGCGCGCCGAGGATGCAGAGCTGACGACGCCCCAGCCGGGCGCGCACTCGCGCTCCTAGCAAACTCTTACGCGCCTCCTACCGCGGTCCGACGCCGGGCGAGCAACGTCCGCCGCGGTCCACATGAAAGGAGGTGATCAGACATGCGAAGACTCAAGCCGCTGCTGGTGACAATCGCCGCGACGTCGGCGATTGCCGGCGGCGGCGCGGCGATCGCGAGCGCGGCCACGTCGACGGGTTCGACGACGGCCGGCTCGACCACGACCAGTACCGCGCCGGCGCGGAGCACCCCCACGGCCCCCGCGCCGGGCAGCCATGCCCCGCCGGCCCGCTCCGGCGCCAGCGGCTCGCACAACTGCCCCAACATGTGAGTCGCGGCGGCTGACGGCTGCATACCCCCGCGGCGTCACACGGCACGACCCGGCCGGGTCCACCGGTCGGGTCGTCCGCCGGTCCCGGGCCTGGATCGCTCCAGGATCGCGGCTCCCTACAGTAGAGGTATGGCCTCGATCGGAAACGGGCGGCGCGCGACAACCACGCGATTCGCCCGACCGGATCCTCGAGGCAAGAATTACAAGTGGATCGCGCTGTCGAACTGCACGCTCGGCGTGCTGCTGGCCACGCTCGACGCGTCGATCACGCTGATCGCGATGCCGGCCATTTTCCGCGGCCTCCACCTCGATCCGCTGGTGCCGGCGAACAGCTTCTACCTGCTGTGGATGATCTTCGGCTTCCTGATCGTGACGAGCGTGCTGATCGTCAGCCTCGGGCGGCTCGGCGACATATATGGGCGGGTGCGGATCTACAACCTCGGGTTCGTGATCTACACGGCGGCCTCGCTGGTCCTGACCGTCGACTGGCTCAGCGGCAGGTCGGGAGCGACCTACCTGATCGTGTTCCGGATCGTCCAGGGCGTGGGCGCGGCCTGTTTGCTCGCGAACTCCGCGGCGATCATCACCGACGCGTTCCCGGCCAACAAGCGCGGGATGGCGCTCGGCATCAACAACATCGTCGGTGTGAGCGGCATGTTCGTGGGTCTCGTGCTCGGCGGCATCCTCGCCCCGATCAACTGGCGCCTCGTGTTCCTGATCTCCGTGCCCGTCGGGCTGTTCGGGACGGTGTGGGCCTACCTGAAGCTCCAGGAGATCTCGACGCCGAAGCACGCCCGGATCGACTGGGGCGGCAACGTCACGTTCGCGGTCGGGCTCGTCCTGATCATGATCGCGGTCACGTACGGCATCCGTCCGTACGGCGATTCGGCGACCGGTTGGGGAAGCCCGCGCGTGCTGATCCTGCTCGCATCGGGCATCCTGTCCCTGGTCGCGTTCGTGGCGATCGAGCGACGGGTCACCGATCCGATGTTCCGGCTGCCGCTGTTCAAGATCCGCGCGTTCACGTTCGGGACGCTGTCGACGTTCTTGTCGGCGGTGGCGCGCGGCGGGCTGATGTTCATGCTGATCATCTGGCTCCAGGGCATCTGGCTGCCCCTGCACGGCTACGACTTCACCAAGACGCCGCTGTACGCGGGGATCTACATGCTCCCGCTGACGTGCGGAATGCTGATCGCCGGCCCGACGTCCGGGTACCTGTCCGACCGCTTCGGCGCGAGGCCGTTCGCAACCGGCGGGATGATCGGAGCCGCGTTCAGCTTCGTGCTGCTCGCGCTGCTCCCGATCGATTTCGCCTTCCCCGTGTTCGCCGTCGTCCTGTTCCTCAACGGCGTCTCGATGGGGATGTTCGCCTCGCCCAACCGCGCCGGTGTGATGAACAGCCTGCCGCCGGGCGACCGTGGCGCCGGCGGCGGCATGAACCAGACGTTCCAGAACTCAGCCCAGGTCCTGTCGGTCGGCATCTTCTTCACGCTGATGATCCTCGGGCTGGCGGCGACGCTGCCGCATACCATGGCGAGCGGGCTCGAAGCCCATGGCGTCTCGGCGCAGGCGGCTCAGCACGCCGCGAACCTGCCCCCGGTTTCGATCCTGTTTGCGGCGTTCCTCGGCTACAACCCGATACAGCATCTGCTCGGTGGCTCCGCGCTGAGTCATCTTTCGGCGCATACGCAGGCGTTGCTCACCGGCCGCTCGTTCTTCCCGCAGCTGATCTCCGAGCCGTTCCGGCACGGACTCCACGAGGCGTTCGCGTTCGCGATCGTCGCCTGCCTGATCGCCGCGGTCGCGTCGTGGTCGCGGGGTCAGCGTTACGTCGACGGCGACTTGGCAGTCGGAGTGCCGGTCTCAGGCAACGGGGCCGGCACCCCGCCGACCCCGGCGCAGGAGCACGCGACGAGTTCGAGGTAGACCGGGTCGCCCGCCAGCCATTAGGATCGGGCGGCTGTGACATCGACACGCAGCGACCTGGACGATGTGCTGGTCACCGAGCTCGAGCGCTGGCGCGACGGGCCGCCCCACGAGCTGTTCCGCCGGCTGCGCACCGAGTGCCCGGTGCATTGGTCGGATGCGGTCCCGGACATCCCGGGCGAAGCCGGCCACTGGTCGGTGACGCGCCCGGAGGACATCCACACGGTCAGCCGCGATTGGCAGACGTACTCATCCGAGCTCGGGGGGATCACGGCGACCGGCGTGTTCCCGCTCAGGCTGATCCGCTCGATGTTCATCGGCATGGACCCGCCGCGGCACGACCGCCTGAAGATGCTGTTCCAGGCAGGCTTCACTCCGAAGCGGATCGCCGCCCACGAGCCGGCAATCAGGGCGATCGTGGTCGAGGTGCTCGACCGCCTCGCGGGTCGCTCGGAGTGCGATCTCGTTACCGAGGTCGCGCAGCCCGTGGTGTCGCGGGTGATCGGGAGCTTCATGGGCATCCCGCCCGAGGACGACGCAGTCTGGGCGGCGCTGATGAACGCGACGCTCGCGGTCGCCGATCCGGACCTGAGCCCGCAGGGCACCGAGGGGCTGCTCGATCGCAACATCCCTGAGATCTTCGAGCGGTGCCGGCGGATGATCGCCGACCGTCGCCAGCGGCCGACCGACGACCTGACGAGCCTGCTCGTGCACGCCGAGGTCGAAGGGCAGAAGCTCGAGGAGCAGGAGATCGTGATGGGGGTGTTCCTCATGATGGCCGCCGGCAACGACAGCACCAAGGCGACGTATTGCAGCGGGATGCGCGCGCTGCTCGAGCAGCCCGACCAGCGCCGGCTACTGCTCGAGGACGCGTCGCTGATCCCGAGCGCGGTCGAGGAGTCGCTGCGCATGTTCCCGGCGTTCGCGCATTTCCGGCGGACCGCGACCCGCGACACCCATCTCGGAGCACAGACGATTCGTGAAGGGGACAAGGTCGTCATGTGGTACGTGTCGTCCGGCCGCGACGCGTCCCGGTACGAGGATCCCGACCGGTTCGACGTGCGCCGCAACCCCGAGCATCAGGCGTTCGGCGCCGGCGGTCGCCACTTCTGCCTCGGGACCGCGCTGGCGCGTCTCGAGCTGCGCGTCCTGTTCGAGGAGACGCTCGCGCGCTATCCGGACATGGCGCTTGCCGGCGAGCCGACGTGGGTGCTGTCGACGTTCGTCAACCAGCTCAAGACGCTGCCGGTCAGGCTCGCGCAGGCGTAATCAGCGGGCTCGGAGCAGGCCCGTCTTGTGCGCGGTGCGTGGTGGCATAACACCCGCTCCTGTTCAAATATGGCCCGACGCGGGTATAAAGGCCTCTGGCAACGTTCGCAAATAGCGGAATTCCGAGGAGGCACAGGCAATGAAGCTCAACCCGTTCCGTCGGCGCGCCGCTCCCGCTCCCGTTCACGCTCCCGCGCCGGAGCGCCAACAAGCAGCCGTTCGAAGCCCCGGCGCCCGTTTGGTCCGCGCGCGAGACCCCGTCGCGGATGTACTCCTTGATGCTGCCGTCGTTCACCGACCGCAGGTAGCGCTCAGCGCGCGGCGCGTCGCAGCGACAGCCCCAGCAGCGCCAGCGCCGCGAGCGGCATGACCCACCACGCCGGCGCGCCGGCGCCGGCGATCAGCGCGGTCGCCCCGAGCGCCACCACGACGCCGAAGGCGGTGAACGGGTCGTCGCCGACGACGAACTCCCATACCGCGCTCGCGGCGCGCACGAGCCAGTTCATGCCGGCTCTCCCAATGCCCGGTGCGCGGGCGCGCGCCGCAGCCATCTGACCATCGCCAGCGACGCGAGCGCAACCCCCGGGACGATCACGAGCAGCGCGGCGTCTCCGCCCGGCCACGACGCGCCGGCGCCCTCGGCGCCCCAGAAGACGCCGAACGACGTGAGCATCACGCCGACGAAGAACTTCATCGTGTTCTCGGGCACGCGGGCGAGCGGGGCGCGGACGAGCACGCCGGCGAGCACGACCACCGCTATCGCGACCCCCGCCGCTGCTGCCGCGAGCCCGACGTTGTGCTGGCTGGCGCCGAAGGTGAGCACGATGAACGCGACCTCGAGCCCCTCGAGCAGCACGCCCTTGAACGCGATCGTGAACGAGTAGCCGTCGAAACCTGATCCTGCGCGTGCCGCGGTCCGGGCGGCTTCGGTCTCGGAGGCGAACTCGCTGTCCTCGTCGCGGAGTGCCTTGAGTCCGGCGTAGCGCAGGACGGCCTTGCGAAGCCATTGCAGGCCGAACACGAGCAGCAAGCCTCCGACCACGACGCGCAGCACACCGATCGGAAGCGCGGTGAGCGCCGGCCCGAGCGCGGCGACGATCACCGCGAGTACCAGGGCCCCGACGCCGACGCCGATCAGCGGCGAGCGCCAGCCGCGAGTGACGCCGACCGCGAGCACGATCGTGAGCGCCTCGACGGCCTCGACCGCGCACGCGAGGAACACAGATACGGCAAGCCCCAGTTCCTGTCCGGACACGCCTCGGAGTATGGCCCGTCTCAGGCGTCTAAGACCGGGCTCATGCGCGGACGAACAGGGATGGAGCGTCGGAGGCCCGGGAGGGTCAGGCGTCGGAGACCGGGGTCAGCTCGACCCCGAAATGATCGCGGAGGCCGTCGAACCCGTCGTCACTGACGTGGATCGCGCGGCTGCGCGCGGCCTTGCGCACCCAGCCGAGCTCGATCATCCGCGTTGCCATCGCCGCCCCCAGCGAGCCGGCCAGATGATGGCGCTGCTCGCTCCAGTCCACGCAGTAGCGGATCAGCGGCCGGCGCGAGGGCAGCGAGTCGAAGTCGATGCCGAATGCCTTGAGCTCGCGCAGCCCGCTCGGCGTGAGCCGGTAGTCGAGGTCGGTGCCGGGAGCCGACAGCCGGTCCTCGCGTGCGGCATCGGGGTCGAACACCCCGTCACCGCCGGTCAGCAACTCGCGCTCGATCATCGCCTCCATCAACTGCGTGCCGAGCATTCCCGCGAGGTGGTCGTAGCACGTGCGCGCGAAGCGGACCGCCTGGGCCTTGCTTCCCTGCTTGAGTGAGCGCACCGGCGCCGGGGGTGAGACCCGGGCGAGCGCCTCGATCAACTCGCCGACCTCGGGCCGCGGCGATCCGGAAGTAGCGGTGCCGGCCGTGTCGTTCGACCCTCAGCATCCCGCCCTTGACCAGCTTGCCGAGATGGGTGCTGGCGGTGGAGGCGGCGACGCCGGCCTCGTCGGCGAGCACGCTCGCCGGCAGTGCGCGACCGTCGCCGAGCGCCAGCAGGATCCTCGCGCGCCCAGGGTCGGCCAC
Source organism: uncultured Solirubrobacterales bacterium (assembly GCA_963699325.1). Lineage (GTDB taxonomy): Bacteria > Actinomycetota > Thermoleophilia > Solirubrobacterales > Solirubrobacteraceae > Palsa-465. The sequence continues at coordinate 217,474 of CAVOTN010000003.1, forward strand.
CAACGCGCCGATGCTGGCAATGTCGGCGTCGCCTTTCACGACACACACGGTAGCGCGGCGACATTTCGTTCCTGGTCGAAACGTTCGATCTCGGACTGTGTGCGCGGCGTGGCGGACGCACTTTGGACCGCTGTCATCATGGATGTAGATGAGCTCTGGAAATCACGGTTTTGCGGCCTCTCACGGCGCCGGCGGCTCGGGCGCGATGCGCTCGCTGCGCGGTAGTTCGCGCAAGCCGCCGCCGCTGATGGATCCCACGCGCGAGCGCGACACCGCGCGCATCCTGGCGCTGTTCAGGCCCTACCGCCTCCGGCTCACGGCCGTGCTGGTGCTGATCATCGTGTCGGCCGGCATCGCGATCCTCCAGCCGTTCCTGCTCAGGCAGGCGCTCGACGTCGGCATCCTCCAGCACGACGAGACGGTTCTGACCTTGACCGTGCTCGCGATGATCGCGATCTCGATCTTCACCAACGCCACGAGCGTGTGGCAGACGTACATGTCGAACGTCGTCGGCCAGCGCGTGATGCACGACCTCCGCGCCGCGGTCTACCAGCACCTCCAGAAGATGTCGCTGGCGTTTTTCACCCGCACCCGCACGGGCGAGGTGCAGTCGCGGATCGCGAACGACATCGGCGGGCTCGACAGCGTCGTCACCACGACCGCGACCACGATCGCGCAGAACGCGACCACCGTGATCGCCTCCCTCGTCGCCATGTGCCTGCTCGACTGGCGCCTGGCGATCATCTCGCTCGTGTTCGTGCCGCCGTCGGTGTATATGACGCGGCGCGTCGGCCAGATCCGCCGCAGGATCACGACCGAGCAGCAACGCCGCCTGGCCGACATGTCGGCACTGGTCGCCGAGTCGCTGTCGGTGTCGGGGATCATGCTCGGCAAGACCATGGGGCGCGGCGGGGACCTCGCCGGTCGTTTCACCGGCGAGTCGGAGGGCATCGCCGACCTCGAGGTCCGCTCGCGCATGGCCGGGCGCTGGATGATGGCCACGATCCAGTTCACGTTCGCCGTCCAGCCGGCGATCATCTACTGGCTCGCCGGCCAGACGTTCATCGGCAAATCGATCTCGATCGGGACCGTCGTCGCGTTCACGACGCTCCAGACACGGCTGCTGTTCCCGATCCAATCGCTGCTCGGGGTGCAGGCCGATATGCAGACCTCGCTGGCGCTGTTCGACCGCATCTTCGAGTACCTCGACCTCCCGGTCGACATCGTCGAGGCTGAGCATCCGGTCGAGCTGCGGCCGAGCGAGCTGCTCGGGGAGGTCCGCTTCGAGAACGTCTCGTTCCGGTATGGCGCAAACGACGACGAGAGCGGCGGAGATCGGCGCCAGCCGATTCCGCATGGACGCTCCGTGATGTCGACCTGGTCGTTCCGGCGGGGACGCGGACGGCGGTGGTCGGCGAGACCGGCGCCGGCAAGACCACGCTCGGCTATCTCGCCGCGCGTCTGTACGAACCCCAGGAGGGCCGGGTCACGATCGACGGCGTCGACGTCCGCGACGCCTCGCTCGAGTCGCTGGCGGCGACCGTCGGCGTGGTCTCGCAGGAGACCTATCTGTTCCACGCCAGCGTCCGCGAGAACCTGCGCTTCGCCTGTCCGGAGGCCACCGATGAGCAGCTCGAGGACGCGGCGCGGACGGCTCGCATCCACAACCTGATCTCCTCGCTGCCCGACGGCTACGACACGGTCGTCGGCGAGCGCGGATACCGCTTCTCGGGCGGGGAGAAGCAGCGGATGGCGATCGCGCGCACGGTCCTGCGGAACCCGCCGGTGCTGGTGCTCGACGAGGCCACGAGCTCGCTCGACACCCAGACCGAGGCGGCGGTCCAGGCCGAGCTCGAGCGGCTGGCCGAGGGCCGCACGACGATCACCATCGCCCATCGGCTCTCGACCGTGCGCGACGCCGATCAGATCGTCGTGATCGACAAGGGCCGGATCGTCGAGCGCGGCACGCACGATGAGCTGATGGAGCGCCGCGGAGCGTATGCGGCGCTGGTGGCGCGAGACGTGACCAACCTGACCGACGAGATCGTCGGCGAGGCGTCGTGAGCGAGATGTCGTGAGCGAGGCGTCGTGAGCGCGCGCGCGGCGAGTGAGCTGCTGCTCGTCGGGAGCCTGCCGGCGCAGTCAACGGACGAGGCGTTCCGCGCCGGCGCTGAACTGTTCGGCGACCTGGTGTTCGCGCTCCCCGACGGCGAGACCGGCCCGCGCGCCGCGTGGGTTGGGTACGAGCGCGAACAGCTCGTGCGGCCGAACCCGGACGTCGAGGTCGTTTCCGAGACCGAATCGCCGACCGGGATCCCGCGGCACGCGTACGAGACGCCGGTGTTCAAGATCCGGCCCGGCGCCGGCGAGCTGCACTTCGACAGCTGGCCGCGGATCGACGACGCGCTCGCGTCGTGGCGGCGGTTCCGGGCGCTTCGCGACGAAGGGCGTGATCCCGGCGGGCTTGCGCTTCCAGGTCGGGTTGCCGTTTCCGTCGAGCGCTTTGAATGGCTTCAAGGCCGACTTCGCCGGCGACTACCCGGTCGCTGAGCGCGCCTACGAGGACCTCGTCGGCCGGTCGCTGGTCCGGCTGCTCGACGAGATTCCCGCGGCGGACCTCGCGATCCAGTGGGACATGGCCTACGAGACCCAGGACATCGAAGGCGTGCTGGCGTGGACTTCGGAGGGCGCGTGGGAGCGGTTCGCCGGTCCGGTGGTGCGGCTCACGCCTTTGATCCCCGAAGACGTCATGGTCGGCTACCACTTCTGTTACGGGACATTCCCGGAGTGGCCGATGTACGAGGCGCGTGACTACGACGTGTTGGTGCGGATGGCCAACTACGCGGTCGCCAACTCGGGTCGGACCGTCGACTGGGTGCACATGGCCGGGCCGCGTTACCTGCGTTCCGAGGACAAGCGGTTCTTCCGTCCTCTGGCTGACCTCGACGTCGGCGACACGCGCGTGTTCCTCGGGATCGTGCTGCCGCTCGACGGCCTCGCCGGGCTGCGCCGGCGCCACGCCACCGCGTCGCGTTATCTGGACGACTTTGGGGTGGCGATGTACTGCGGGTTCGGTCGTCAGCCCGGCGCGGACGGGATGCAGACGATGCGCGAGCACGCTGACGTCGTGCGCGCGCTCCGCGACCCGGTGGCGTAGCCGCGTGCGGTCCGTCGCGCAGGGGTGCAATTCGCGCCAACGCGGCTGCGGGGCCGCTCCGGGCACATAAGCGCCTTGCCGGCGCTTATGTGCACACGCTCGCGACTGGGGCGGGACTTTGGCGAGATTTACACCGCGCCGCCGGCGAGCCAGGTCGTGATCAGGTAGTTCCCGATCGTTCCCGGCGGCGGCAGGACGATCGCGCCGGCGCGGAGCGCGCGATCGAGCTCGTCGCGCCCCCACCAGCGCGCCTCGACCAGCTCCTCCGGATCGGGCGTGAGGGTCGCGCCGGCAGCGCCGGGATCGACGAACCCCCAGAAGCCGATCATCAGCGCCTGCGGGAACGGCCACGGCTGCGAGGTGACGTACTCGGCCGCAACGACCTCGACGCCGGTCTCCTCGCGGGCCTCGCGGACGACTGCCTCCTCGGGCGTCTCGCCGGGCTCGACGAACCCGGCCAGTGCTGACCACCGGTTCTCGGGGGCGCCGACGCGACGACTGAGCACACAGTGGTCGCCGGACTGCACGAGCATCGTGATCGCCGGATCGGTTCGAGGAAACTGGACCAGGCCGCACACCGGGCAGCGACGCCGGTGGCCCGCCGCCTCGACCACGGTGGCGTTGCCGCAGCGCCCGCAGTAGCGCGTGACCCGGTGCCACCCGATCAGCGCGACCGCGTAAGCCGCAAGCGCCGCGGCCTCCGGCTCGAGCTCGCCGGCGAGACCGCGGAGCGAGACGAACTCGAAGATCTGGCCGGTCGCCGGCGCGCTGGCGGTGGCGTCGTGAGCGAACAGCCCGGCGCCCGACGCGTCGAGCCCAAGGAACGTCAGCTCGGCATCGGCCAGGACCGCGGCGGTCGGGACGAGCGCGAGTTCGCCGCCCTCGCCGGCGACCGCGACTTCCTGTCCTCTGCCGACGAGCACCACCCGCGAGCCGCCGGCGTCGCGCAGCCGCTCGGCGCCACCGTCGGTGCGCAGGTGCGCCGCACGGTCGAGCGTGCCGCCGGCGAACGCGATCTTCGGGGGAGCCGGCCGCATCGCTGAGAACGATCTCAGATGGTGGCGAGGGGGCGTGCCGAGAGCGGCCCGATTCACGCCACCGGCCGCCGGGTAGGACGTCTGTGGGAAGAGGAAGAGCGAGGAGGTAGCTGCAAATGGCGACAATCGCGTCATCCGCCGGCGAGCTCGGCACGATCGAGACCAACATCCCCGCGAGGCTCGACAGGCTGCCGTGGTCTCGGTGGCACTGGAAGATCCTGATCGGGCTCGGGACCGTGTGGATCCTCGATGGACTCGAGGTCACGATCGTGGGGTCGATCGCCGGCGCGATATCCGCCAAGGGCAGCGGCATCAACATCTCCTCGGCCGAGGTCGCCGGCTGGGCGGCGTCGATGTACGTTGCCGGCGCGTGCGTCGGCGCGCTTGCTGTTCGGTCAGCTGACCGACCGGTTCGGGCGCAAGAAGCTGTTCATGATCACGCTCGGCGTGTATCTGGCCGCGACGATGGCCACGGCGTTCGCATGGACGCCCCTGTTCTTTTTCGCCTGCCGGTTCGTGACCGGCATGGGCATCGGCGGCGAGTACAGCGCGATCAATTCCGCGATCGACGAGCTGATCCCCGCCAAGCACCGCGGCCGGATCGACATCCTCATAAACGGGACGTACTGGGCGGGCGCCGCCGCGGGTGCGTTGCTGTCGGTCGTCGCGCTCCACGTGTTCTCGCCGCTGCTCAGCTGGCGCGTGTGCTTCGGGCTCGGGTTCGCGCTCGGGCTGGTGATCCTGTTCGTCCGCCGCCACGTGCCCGAGAGCCCGCGCTGGCTGTTCATCCACGGGCGCGACGAGGAGGCCGAGAAGATCACCCGCCAGATCGAGCACGAGGTCGAGGAGAGCACCGGCAAGCCGCTCGAGGATCCCGATCCTGAAGACAAGATCGCGATCCGGCAGCGCAAGACGATCAGCCTGCTCGAGATCGCTCAGACCGTGGTCAAGACGTATCCGAAGCGAACCGTGCTCGGGCTCGCGCTCTTCATCGGACAGGCGTTCCTCTACAACTCGATCCTGTTCGGCTACGCCACGCTGCTGAGCACCTTCTTCCACGTGGCGACAGCGAATGCGCCGTATTACCTCGTCGCGTTCGCGGCCGGGAACCTGCTCGGGCCGGTGATTCTCGGCGGGCTGTTCGACACCGTCGGCCGCCGCCCGATGATCGCGGGCACCTACATCTTGTCCGGCGTGCTGCTGCTGGTGACCGGCTACCTGTTCAAGCAGCACCAGCTAACCGCCGCGACGCTCACGATCGCGTGGTCGGTCGTGTTCTTCTTCGCCTCGGCGGGGGTCAGCGCTGCGTACCTGACCGTCTCGGAGATCTTCCCGCTGGAGACCCGCGCGCTCTGCATCGCGTTGTTCTACGCGGTAGGCACGGGTCTCGGCGGGATCATCGGTCCGCAGCTGTTCGCGCCGATGGTCGCGACCGGCAAGGCGTCCGAGGTGTTCAAGGCGCTGGCGATCGGCGCGATCCTGATGATCGTCGGCGGCGTGACCGAGATCGTGTTCGGCGTCGACGCGGAGCGGAAGGGGCTCGAGTCCATCGCCAAGCCACTGACCGCGGTCACGTCGGCCGCGCGGAGCGGCGCGGCCCGCGCCGGCTCGGCGGCCCGGCGCGGCGGATCGCGCAGCACCGCCCCGCAGGCCCCGTAACGCACGGGCGCCTCGCACCGCGCCACCGCAGACTTGGGAGGGAGTGGTCTGCGGCGCGCGGTGCGGGTTCAAACGGCCACGCCTCGCACCGCCGCCGCAGACCGTAGGGAGGGAGTGGTCTGCGGCGCGCGGTGCGGGCTCAAACGACCCGAACGTACGTCAGCTCACGCGACCTGAACGTACGTCATCACCACCGGCCCGATGCGGATCACGTCGCCGTCGGCGATGTTGGTGGCAATGATCTGTCGGCCGTTGACGAACGTGCCGTTGGCACTGCGGTTGTCGAGCAGGCGGGTGTGGTGCCCGTGGCGCACGAGGATCGCGTGGCTGCGGGACACGCGCTGCTCTTCGATGCGGACGTCGGAGGTGAGACCGCGACCGATGTGGACGACCTTCTCGTCGAGCGGCACGAGCCAGTCCGTGCCGTTGTCGGCGAACGCCAGGTAGTGGCCGAACGGCGCCAGCCGGCTGCTGATCGCGCGGCCGCGAGTGCGGTGGTCGAGCAGCGCAAGCGAGTTGAGGATCGGCGCGACGGCGCCGGCCTCGATCGGCGCGGTCTCGTGTTCGCGCGGGACGAATGTGGTCTCGGCTCGCCGCCCGGGGGCCGTTTGCTCTGAAGTGTGGGGGGGCGCTTGCGTCGTCATGGGAACATCAGATCAAGCCTCCGGCAGAGCCACGTCAAGCGAAGCTAAGAGGTGTCGAAGACCACGCTGACGCTAACGTGACACCGGTCACGCGGGGGTAACACGACGCAACGCGACAACGTGGCGTGCGGGTGAGGCCGGCGCGCTCCCGGTCAACTGACCGCGATCGCGAGTTCGAGCTCGCGCGAGCCCTCGGCTTCGTCCTCGAGTAGCTGCGCCAGCTTCTCCCGGGTCCCGTGCTCGCAGGCCGGCGAGTAGACGATCAGTCGCTGCTCGCCGGCATCTCCATATTGGAACACGGCATGGTCGAACGCGAGCTCTCCCACTGTGGGATGGGTGAGCTCCTTGCGTCCGTCGCCGCTGCCGGCGACCTCGTGGCGCTTCCACAGCTTCCGGAATTCGGGACTGGCCGCGCTCAGCGAGGAGATCAGCTCCTCGAACGCCGGGTCGCCGATGTTCTTCGCGCTGTCGGCGCGGAACTTGGCAACGAGCAGGCGTGCGCTCGCAGCCCAGTCGCCCGAGTACAGCGTCCGTCGCGAGGGATCCATGAACCACAGCCAGACGTGGTTGCGCGACAGCGGCTCCGCGCCCGGCTCCCAGCCGAACACGACCTCGAAGGACCTGTTCCAGGCCAGGTAGTCCCAGCGGCGACCGAGCAGGTACGCGGGGCCAGGCCCCAGGTTCGCTACCAGCCGGCGCACGGTCGGGGAGACCTCCTCGGCCGGCGCCTTGCACGGCTTGGCGTGCTCGCCGCGGCCGAGCAGGATCAGGTGCGAGCGCTCGGCCGGCGTCAGCCGCAGCGCACGCGAGATTGCCTCGAGCACGTCGAGCGAGGCCCGGACGTCGCGTCCCTGTTCGAGCCACGTGTACCAGGTGGTCCCGACGCCGGCGAGAAGCGCGACCTCCTCGCGTCGGAGCCCCGGGGTACGCCGGCGGCCGCCGTCCGGAAGCCCGACGTCCTCGGGCTGCAAACTCGAGCGCTTGGTGCGCAGGAAGTCGGCGAGCTCCTCGCGCCGGCGCTCGCCGCCCGCGCCCTTGCTTCTCACATGGGCGACCCCGTTGCCGTTATCCGATTGCTCGGCTGCGGGCTTGGCTGTCAGTTCTACTACCAGGATAAATCCCTCTCTTGTACCTGGATAACGATTATCGCACCATACCACTCGTGAACGCAATCGCCCCCCCGAAAACTGAATCGACGCGTTCCAAGAACGCGCTCCTGCTCGTCGTCTGCCTCGCGCAGTTCATGGTCATCCTCGACGTCGCGATCGTCAACGTCGCGCTGCCGTCGATGCGCGCCGGGCTGCATTTCTCGACCACCGGCCTGCAATGGGTGGTCAACGCCTACACGCTGACGTTCGCCGGCTTCCTGATGCTCGGCGGCCGCTCGGCCGACCTCCTCGGCCGCCGGCGCGTGTTCCTCGTCGGGACCGCGATGTTCGCGCTGTCCTCACTGGCATGCGCGCTCGCGGACTCGCGCGATCTGCTGATCGCCGCGCGCGCCGTCCAGGGCCTCAGCGGCGCCGTGCTGTCGCCGGCGACGCTGTCGATCATCACCTCCTCGTTCGCCGAAGGCCGCGAGCGCAACCGCGGGCTGGCCGCGTGGGGCGCCGTCGGCGGCCTCGGCGCGTCGTCGGGCGCGCTGCTCGGTGGCATCCTCACCCAGACGTTCGGGTGGCCGGCGATCTTCGCCGTGAACGTGCCGCTGGGCCTCGTCGTCGTCGCGCTGGGCTCGCGTCTGATCCCGGCGACGGCGCGCGCCGAGGGCACCCGCCACTTCGACGTTGACCGGCGCGGTGCTCGTCACCGCGAGCCTCGTCAGCCTGACGTTCGGGATCGTCCGCACCGACACGCTCGGCTGGGGCTCGACGGGTGTGCTCGCGCCACTCGCCGGCGGGCTCGCCCTCCTCGCGGCGTTCGTGCTCGTCGAGGCGAGATACGCGCGTGATCCGCTCGTGCCGCTGTCGATCTTCCGGATCGGGCACCTCCGCGCCGCCAACGCGATCGTCGTGCTGCTGTACGCCTCGCAGTTCCCGGCGTGGTTCTTCCTGACGCTGTACATGCAGCAGGTGCTCCACTACGACGCGATCGAGGCGGGGCTCGGGTTCCTGCCGATGACCCTGTCGATCTTCGCGGCGTCAACGCTGGCTCCGCGCGTGGTCGGCCGATTCGGGCCGCGGCCGGTGATCACGGCCGGGATGCTGTCCGCGGCCGCCGGCCTGATGCTGCTGAGCGGCGTCGCGCCCGGCGGGACGTACATAAACACCGTCCTGCTGGGAGCGCTCCTGTCGGCGCTCGGGATGGGCTTCACGCTCGTTCCGGCGACGATCGTCGCGATGCAGGGCGTCCAGGGCTCGCAGAGCGGCGTCGCCTCCGGTCTGCTGAACACCTCTCGACTGGTCGGCGGCGCGCTCGGGCTGGCGGTGCTCAGCACGATCGCGGCCGCGCACACCAAGGCGCTCGCCGGCGCCGATGGAGCCGCCCACGCGCTGACGAGCGGATTCGGGCTCGCGTTCACGGTCGGAGCCGCACTCGCGCTGAGTGGCGCCGCGGTCGCCGCGTTCCTGCTCCGTGAGCCGAGCAGCCCAGAGGTCGTCCGTCTACCGAACATCGAGGAGGCTGAGCATGAGGCGCTGGCTGCTTGACGTCACCCGCCGGCCTGTGACCGTCTACGCGATGCCGGATGCGGCTTCGCCCAGGCTGGATGTGCGTCCGATTAGGATGGGGCTCGCCCATGCTGCCGACGCATCACTTGCTCGCGTTCCTGCTGACGGTCTACATCCTGATCCTGATCCCCGGCCCGAGCGTGCTGTTCGTGGTCAGTCGCGGGGTGGCGTTGGGGCGGCGGGCGGCGGTCGCGACGGCACTCGGCAACGAGAGTGGGTTCGCGCTGCAGCTGGTGCTGGTGGCGATCGGGGTGGGCTCGCTGGTGGCGCGATCGGACGCGGTGTTCACCGCGCTGAAGCTGCTCGGCGCCGCCTATCTCGTGTTCCTGGGAGTCCGGAACATTCGCGACCGCAAGCAGCTGGCGAAGTTGTTCGCGCCTGCTGTGGCGGCTGAGCCCAAGCCGCTGCGGCGGATCTACCGCGAGGGCTTCTTCGTCGGCGCGACCAACCCCAAGGGCGTGATCATCTTCACCGCGGTGCTGCCACAGTTCATCGACCGCTCGAGCGGACACGTCACCCTCCAGCTCGCGACGCTCGGAGCGATCTGCATCGCGATCGCGATGCTTTCCGACTGCACGTGGGCGATGGTCTCGGGGTCCGCGCGGACATGGCTCGGCCGCTCCTCGCGCCGGCTCGAGCGGATGACGGCGACTGGCGGCGCGATGCTGATCGCGCTCGGGTTCGGGCTGGCGCTCACCAGCCGCCGGAGCTGACCGGGATCGGGGTGAAACGGAGCGCCGGCATCCTCCTGCACCGCGGGCACGGCGAAGCGCTCGAGGTGCTGCTCGTGCACCCGGGCGGACCGGCATGGTCCAAGCGGGACCTCGGGGCGTGGTCGATCCCGAAGGGCGAGTGCGACGACGGCGAGGATCCGCTCGCGGCGGCGCGACGCGAGTTCGCGGAGGAGCTTGGCAGCGTGCCGCCCGACGCCGAGGCTGCGGATCTTGGCGAGATTCGCCAGCGCAGCGGTAAGCGAGTGCATGCGTGGGCGCTCGCCGGCGACCTCGACGCGAGCGGGATCGTCAGCAACACGGTCCCGTTCGAGTGGCCGCCGCGCTCGGGCCGGATCATCGAGATCCCCGAGGTCGACCGGGCCGAGTGGTTCGGGCTCGAAGCCGCGCGGGAGAAGATCAACGTCGGGCAGGTGCCGCTGTTGGATCGCCTCGAACAGTTCCTGGGTAGCAACGGCGCGTGACGTCGCGCCGAGACCGGATCGGGCCGACCGCCCACTACACCGGTTACGTATGGGCTCGCAACGGGCTCTCGCATCCTGAGCTCGAGACCCGCGAGGGCCGCGTGCTGTTCGACTCGCTCCAGCCGGCGATGCTCGTCAGCCGGGCGGCGGGAGGCGCGACGCTCGAGGCGTATCTGCTGGCGCGCCACCGCGCGATCGATGCGCTGCTCGAGCGCGCGATCGAGCGTGGCGAGGTCACGCAGGTGATCGAGGTGGCGTGCGGCCTGTCGCCGCGGGGGTGGCGGTTCGCGAAGCGCTACGGCGACCGCCTCACGTACGTCGAGGCCGACCTGCCCGACATGGCCGCGCGCAAGCGCGCCGCGCTCGAGCGGATGGGCTCGCTGGGCGATCATCACCGCGTCCGCGAGGTCGACGCCCTGCGAGACGACGACGGACCGGGCAGCCTCGCCGCGATCGCCGCTGAGCTCGACCACAGCGACGGGCTCGCGATCATCACCGAGGGCCTGCTCGGATACCTCTCGACTGACGCGGTGACGGGGCTGTGGCGGCGGTTCGCGCGCACGCTCGACGGCTTCGCCGGCGGCCTCTACATCTCCGACCTCCATCTCGGCGGCGCGGTGACCACGCAGGTTCGCGTGTTCCGGGTGCTGCTCGGGGCGTTCGTGCGCGGTCGCGTGTACCTGCATTTCACCGACGCGCGGGAGGCGGAGGCGGCGCTGGTCGCGGCCGGGTTCCGTGCCGCCCGCCTAAGCCCCGCCGTGCGTCGTCGCCGGCGACGACGGAGAGCCCGGAAGCGGACTCGCTAACATCCTTGAGGCGTCAATCAACTTACCTCCGGAGGCGTCCACGACATGATTTCCGCCACTCTGTACAGCGATCCGGCTTGCCCCTGGGCCTACTCCGAGAGCCCGGCGCTCCGAGTGATCGAGTGGCGGTACGGAGATCAGCTCGACTGGCGCCTGGTGCTCGTCGGGCTGACCGAGGAGGCCAAGCAGTACGCAGACCCGCGGCTACTCGCCGATCCGCGGCGCGCTCGGGCAGGCACGCTTCCGCACGCGTTACGGGATGCCGTTCTCGCCTGCGCCCAAGGCCCGGCTGAGCGCCACGTCGCGGGCGTGCCGTGCGGTCGTCGCCGCGCGCATGACCTCCCCCGGCAGCGAGTGGCGGGTGTTCCGCGCGATCCAGCTCGCGAACTTCAACACGCCGCTGATCCTCGACGACGACGGAAACCTGGCCGACGCGCTACGCGGCATCCCGGGGATCGACGCCGATCAGGTAGTTGGGATGATCGACTCGCCCGAGGTCGTCGAGGCGTACCACGCCGACAAGGATCAGACGCGCAAGGCGGAGGGGTCCGCGGCCGAGCTGCAGGGGAAGACTGCTACCACCGACGGACCGGTCCGGTTCACGGCGCCGTCGATCGTGTTCGAGCAGAACGGCACGACGCTCGTCGCCGGAGGCTTCCAGCCGGTCGAGGCGTACGACATCCTCGTCGCGAATATCGATCCGAAGCTTCACCGCGAGCCGCCGCCCGAGACGCCGGCGCCGCTCCTGGAACGCTTCAACGACGGTCTGACCACGCAGGAGGTCGCGGCGCTGATGGCGGGGAACAACGAAGCGCCGGACCGGGCGGCCGCGGAGGCCGCGCTGCTCGAGCTCGTGTTCGCCGGCGACGCGATCCGTCACCCGCTCGGCGACGACGCCGTGTGGCAGTCGGCCACGGCCACCGAGCCGATGGCCTTCGGCGCGGCTCTCGCTCTCGCCACAACCTGACCGCGGAATCCGGCTTGGAAGCGGTTGTCCGTCGAAGCGAGACGAGCCGGATTCCGCTCACGTTCGACCTAACCGCACTCCCGCTGCCGATCGTCCAGGCGCCGATGGCTGGCGGGCCGTCGACGCCCGAGCTGGCGGTCGCGGTGAGCGAGGCGGGCGGTCTCGGTTTCGTGGCCGCCGGATACAAGCGCGCGGACGCGGTGAGAGACGAGATCCGGTCCGTCCGCGCGCGTACCGGGAAGCCCTTCGGCGTCAACCTGTTCGTGCCGTCGGCGGCGCCCGCCGACCCCACAGCGCTCCGCGACTACGTGAACCGGCTCGCCCCCGAGGCCGAGCGCCAGGGCGCCGAGCTCGGTGAACCGCGGTTCGAAGACGACGACTGGGAGGCCAAGCTCGAGGTGGTGTACGACGAGCGGCCGGCGGTGGTGTCGTTCACGTTCGGCTGCCCGGACACATCGGTTGTGAACCGTCTGCACGGAGTCGGCGTCTCCGTCTGGGTTACGGTCACGAACGTCCCGGAAGCGGTCGTGGCGCGCGAGGCCGGCGCGGACGGGCTGGTCGTGCAGGGCACCGAGGCCGGTGGTCATCGGGGCGGGTTCGTCGCCGACGGATCCGACGAGGGCGGGATCGGGCTGCTGGCGCTGCTGCGCTTGGTCGCGCGCGCGACGCCGCTCGCGCTGATCGCCACCGGCGGAGTCGCGGACGGCGCCGCGCTCGCGGCCGTGCTGTGCGCCGGCGCGAGCGCGGCCCAGCTGGGCACCGCGCTGATGCTCGCGCCCGAGGCCGGCACCGCGGAGGCCCAGCGCGCGGTGCTCACCGAGCGGCGGCCGACGCGCGTGACCCGTGCGTTCACCGGGCGGGCAGCGCGCGGGATCGTCAACCGGTTCATGACCGAGCACTCCGGCGCGGCGCCGACCGCTTACCCGGAGATCCATCACGTCACGAGCGCACTACGCGCCGCCGCCCGCCGTCAGGGGGACGCCGACGCGTTCAACCTGTGGGCCGGGCAGGCCCACGAGCTCGTGCAGACGCGGCCGGCGGCCGAGATCGTGCGTGCGATGGCCGCCGATGCACGGGCGGTCCTCGATCGGGTCAGCGGGGCCCTACGCGATCCAGATACCAGTGCCGACCACCGCTGATCAATCGGGTCGCTTCCTCCGCGTCGTCGCGGCGGATCGGTACCAGCGTGAACCGGGTGATCGTGCGCTGCGAGCCGTTCTGGTCTGAGTACAGGAGCTCGAGCGAGATCGGCTCCTGCTGGGAGATCGCGCGTGCGACCTCGTCGTGCGCGGGATCGCTCCGGTCGCGGATCGCTCCCTGCCACAGGCCGACGTCGCCTGCCGGGATGTAGAGGTCACGCGACTGGGGTCGGAGCTCATCCTCGGGGAAGTGCTCGACGTTGTTGCGCAACAGCCCCGAGCGCACGCCCCATCCCTGACAGACGCCGATCCCCGCGCCGACGTTGCGCAGGCTCATCGCCAGGTAGATCAATCCGTCCACGTTCTCGGCGATCGCGTGACCGCCGTCGACGCGGACCCAGTGCTCGTCGACGAACATGATCTTCTGCTTGGGGTCGACGCCCAGTCGCGACTGGACCAGCAGCGGCCGGCGCTGCTCCTGGAGCGCGAGCTCGGCGATCCGCGCCGAGCGGTTCGAGGAGCGGACCGCGGCGAACGTCGCCACCGCGAGCACCAGCGTCCCCGCGCCGGTCGCCAGCGATGAGACCGTCTCCCAGCTGACCACGTGAACTACCCGCCGCTGAACGCCGGCGCGCGCTTCTCGACGAACGCCGCGGTCCCTTCGAAGAAGTCCTTGGTCCGGCCGAGCGCGTGCTGGAGCTCGGCCTCGAGGTCGAGCTGGGCGTCGAGGTCGCCGTAGATGAACTGGTTGAGCGCCCGCTTGCTCGCGGCGTAGGACCGCGTGGGTCCGGCGGCCAGGCGCTGCACGAGTGCGTCGGCTTCGCTCATGAGCTGGTCGTCGGGGTGGACCCAGTTGACCAGGCCCCACTCGAGCGCCTGCGGTGCCGGGATCCGCTCGCCGAGCAGCGCCATCTGGAATGCGCGCGCCCGCCCCACCGCCGGCGGCACGAACGCGGTCGACCCTCCGTCGGGCATCAGGCCGATGTTGACGAACGCGAGCCCGAAGAACGCGGACTCCGCGGCCATGATCAGATCGCACGCCAGCGCCAGCGAGCATCCGATCCCGACCGCCGGACCGTTGACCGCCGCCACCACCGGCTTCTCGAGCCGCCGTAGGCCGACGATCGCCGGGTGATAGACGTCGTGGAGCTCCTTGTAGATGTCGGGCATGCCGTCGTCGGCCACCTCGAAGCCGGCCTTCAGGTCTGCGCCCGAGGAGAAGCCGCGCCCTGCGCCGGTGATCAGCACGGCTCGCACCGAGTCGTCGGCGGCGTCGCGCTCGATGATCGTCTGGAGATCGAATCCGAGCTGGGGCGTCCACGCGTTCAGCGAGTCTGGGCGGTTTAGGGTCAGCCGCCCGACGCCGCCGGACTGCTCCCAGGTGATCGTCTCGTAGGACAAGTCGATTACTCCTCTCGTTCGAGCTTCAGCGGCAGGGTCTCGAGCCCGTAGATCCCGGACGGGGTGCCGAACTCGGGCTCGCCGTCGAGCGCGATCGCGGAAATGCGCTCGGCGAGAAATACGAGCGCCTCCTGCATCTCCGCGCGCGCGAGGTTGGCGCCGACGCAGTAGTGGATGCCGGCGCCGAACGTCAGCAGGCGCGCGCCGCCGCGCTCGGCGGTCAGGTCGAACCGGTCGGGCTCGACGCCCTCGCGGTTCGCGTGCCAGGCGGATACGAGCACGATCGATCCGGCGGGGAAGCTCACTCCGCGGTGTTCGACCTCCTCGATCACGATCCGCGCGGTGAACGGCGTGATCGGCTCGAACCGGAGCGCCTCGTCGACCACGGCCGATGCCAGCCCGCGCGGGTCGGCGCGGAGCAGCTCCCACTGATCGGGATGCGACGCCAGCAATCGGATCGCGTGGGCGAGCTGACTCTGGCTCGTGTCGACGCCACCGACGAGGATGTTCAGGATGAGGTTGCGGAGCTCGTCGTCGCTGAGCCGATCGCCCGCCTCTTCGGCACTGATCAGCGCGGAGATCAGGTCGTCGCCCGGCGCGGGCCGGCGGCGCGCGATCAGCTCGTCCTCGTAGGCGTAGAACTCGGCGACCGCCTGCTCGATCTCCGGGCGCTCGGTCATCAGCGAAGTAGGGTCGAATTGGCGCTGGATCACGTTCGACCAATGGTGCAGGCGCGGGGCGTCCTCGAGCCGGGCTCCCATCACCTCGGCGATCACGAGCGACGGGTACGGCTTGGCGAAAGCTGCGATGAACTCGCATCGACCGTCGGCCGGGACCTGGTCGAGGAGCTGCTCGAGGAAGCGCCGCATCGCCGGCCGGTAGCGATCGACCGCGCGTGGCGACAGCGCCGGGTTGACGAGGTTGCGCAGCCTGCGGTGATCGTCGCCGTTGACGTTGATGATGTTCTTGACGATCTCCTCGCGGAGCGGGCCGTCGGTGATCTGGAAGATGTCGGCGATCGCCAGCCCCGGGAACACCGCGCGGCGGCTGCGTAAGAAGAACTCGCCGGCTTCGCGGTCGAGCACGATGAACCCGAACGGGCTGGCGGCCAGCCAGCCGTCGTGACCTTCGAGCTCGGTCATCGCCGTGCGGTAGCGGTCGCCGCGCAGTTCGGCGTCGGTGTGGTCGAAGCTTGGGAGTTCGAGCTCGGCGGCGAGCGTCACCGGCGCGAGCATAGTGCCCGCGGCCGGGGACCAGCGGCCGCGCGCCTGGGAAAGCCCGCGGCCGTTGGCAGGAACTCGGGGGCGCGTGCGGAACCGACCGCCATGAGCCGCTCCCTCGCAATCGTCTTGACCGTTGGCGCAGGACTCCTCGTCGGCACGCAAGCCGCCGCCAACTCGGCGCTGTCCCAGCGCGTAGGCGACTTGGGCGCGGCGTTCGTCAGCGTGACGATCGCGTTTTCGATCATCACGCTGCTGCTTTTGCTCGCCGGGCATCCCGGCCGCTTGGCCCATATCGGCTCGGTTCGGCCAGCCGAGCTCCTCGGCGGAGCCGGTGGCGCGGCGGTGATCACGGTCGGCTTGGTCACCATCCGGACGCTGGGCGCCGGGGCGGTCATTGCGCTCCTCGTCACCGCCCAACTGGTCATCGCGCTGCTGATCGACCGGTTTGGCTGGTTCGCGTTGGAGCACCAGGCGATCGGCCCCACTCGACTGATCGGGCTTGCGCTCGTGATCGCCGGCACCGTGTTGATCACGCGCAGCTGAGCAGGTCACAACTCGCCAACAAGTCGGTCACAAGTCGACAACTCCTGACGATCCGCGGATCGAGAGAGTGGTGTCGACGGCGCGCCTGGGGGTGGCGCCGGCGGAATGCAAACGGAAAGGAGACGTTCCATGGCGCGTAAGCGCGTTCTCTTGCTGCTTATGGCAGCGCTCGCAATAGCCGGGGCCAGCGTCGCGGTGGCGCAGGCGTCAACCGGCGCCCGGTCGCATCGACACGATGGCGACCGGGGAGGTGGCGGCCAAGGAGGCGGTTCCCGCACCGCCACGCCGATCAAGCATGTCGTCGTGATCTTCCAGGAGAACGTGTCGTTCGACCACTACTTCGGCACCTACCCGAACGCCGCCAACACCGACGGCCAGACCTTCCACGCCGCGCCGGGGACGCCGGCGGTGGATGGCCTTACGCCGGCGACGAGCAATTCGCTGCCGCCGAACCTCCGCCACTCGAACAACCTGCTGACGAGCAATCCCAACACAGCTCTGCCGCAGCGGCTCGACTCCTCGGCGGCGGGCGCCACGCCCGGCATGGGGCAACTCACCTGCGACCAGGATCACGATTACAGCGACGAGCAGCAGGCGTTCGACAACGGCAAGATGGACCACTTCGTCCAGAGCACCGGCACCGACGACGGCAGCACGAGCCCGGTCGGCAGCCCGTGCGTGGCCGCGCAGGTCATGGACTACTACGACGGCAACACCGTCACGGCCATGTGGAACTACGCCCAGCACTTCTCGCTCGAGGACAACGCGTTCGGGACCACGTTCGGTCCTTCGGCCCCCGGCGCGATCAACGTCACCTCGGGAGACACGGGCAATGTGGACATGACCCACACTGCGAACAGCCCGTCGATCTCGACCTCGACGTCGCCCGACGGCGACATCACGCCGGACGGCCACGGCGGGTACTCGCTGACCAGCGATGCGCAGCCCTACTGGGACGACTGCTCGACGCGCGACGCGGTGGCCCTGAGCGGCACCAACATCGGCGATGAGCTGAACCAGCGCGGCCTGTCCTGGGGCTGGTTCGAGGGCGGCTTCGACCCGACGACGACGTTCGCCGCGGCCTCGGCCGCGACCGGCCACTCCGGCCAATCGACCGCGACGTTCATCCCCGATGAGTTCTCGGGGAGCTTCACCGGCAAGAACGTGCCCCCGCACGCCTCCAACCAGGCGCTGTGCGACGCGGTGCATCCGGTGGGGATCGCGCTCGGCGGCACCGGCCAGTATGGCTACAAGGACGACTACATCCCGCACCACGAGCCGTTCCAGTTCTACGCCTCGACGGCGAACCCGCATCACCTCACGATCCCGACCGACGGCGCTGGACAGGACACGTTTGCCGGCCTCCAGGAGATCGGGACCGACACGCAGTCCTACGTCAACGGCGCCCCGCAGTTCAACACGCCGAACCATCAGTACGACACCAGCGACTTCGACCAGTTGGTGGCGGCGATCGGCGATGGCGAGCTAGCCCCGTCCGCGCTCCCGGCGGTCAGCTTCCTCAAGGCCCCGGGCTACGAGGATGGCCATCCGGGCTACTCCGATCCGGCCGACGAGCAGGCGTTCGTCACCCGCGAGATCGACTCGCTGATGCGCACGCCGGACTGGCATAGCACTGTCGTGATCGTCAACTGGGACGACTCCGACGGCTGGTACGACCACGTCTACAGCGGGGTCACCAACCCGTCGCTGTCGCCGGCCGACAACCTGACCAACACGAACACGAACGCGATCGGACCGGGCTCACCGACCTCCGGGCAGTGCGGACCGAGCCCGCAGACGAAGGCTCCGCTCGCGGGCGAGCAGGGCCGCTGCGGCTTCGGCCCCCGGATCCCGATGCTGGTGATCTCGCCGTACGCACGTGTGAACCACGTCGACAGCGACCTGACCGACCAGGCCTCGATCATCAACTTCATCGAGTACAACTGGCACCTGCCGGGGATCCCCGGATCGGCCGATCAGGTCCTGTCCAAGCTGGACCGCTCGGAGGGCCTGCCGTTCGACCTGGCGGGGATGTTCGACTTCCAGCACCCGCAGGCCGACAGGCTGATCCTCAGCCCGGTCACCGGCGAGCCGGCGGTCGGGCGGAGTCGCCACCGTCACCGCTGGTAGCTGCACCGAGGCGGAACGCTGTTCACGGCGGCCGGGGCCTCAGGGTCCCGGCCGCCGGCCCTTTAGCGGCCAGGCCGACCCTTGAGCGCTTTGCCGACGGAGACTCGGCGAATCGGTTAGAAATCGCTTGACAAGTCGTTCACAAGGCGATTACACCGGACCCTCGACGCCGCCTGCTGGTGGCGTGCCGGGAGTGGTGCCGGCCGTAGGCAAACGAAAGGAGCGGTTCCATGGCGCGCAACCGTGTTCTCCTACCGCTTGTGGCGGTAGCTGCGATCGTAGGTGTCGGGATCGTTGCGGTGGCTCAGGCTTCGACCGGGCAACCGTCACAGAATCACCGTCGGCACGGCCACCGCGGCAGCCAGCAAGGCGCTCCGCGCACCGCCACGCCGATCAAGCACGTCGTCGTGATCTTCCAGGAGAACGAGTCGTTCGACCACTACTTCGGCACCTATCCCAAGGCGGCGAACAGCGACGGCCGGCGATTCCACGCCGCGCGCGGCACGCCCGCGGTCGACGGCCTGTTGCCGGCGACAAGCCGATCGCTGCCACGGAAGTTGCGCCACAGCACGAACCTGCTGACCCACAATCCCAACGAGGACCAGCCGCAGCGGCTGGACAGCAGCGCGACGGGCCTCGGCGCCGACGCCGGCGGACAGCTCACGTGTGACGAAGACCACAACTACAGCGACGAGCAGCAGGCGTTCGACGGCGGCAAGATGGACCACTTCGTCCAGAGCACCGGCACGGACGCCGGCACCAAGAGCCCGTTCGGCACGACGTGCCAGGCCTCGCAGGTCATGGACTACTTCGACGGCAACACCGTCACGGCCATGTGGAACTACGCCCAGCACTTCTCGCTCGAGGACTACTCGTTCGGAGTCACGTTCGGGCCGTCGGCGCCCGGCGCCATCAACGTCGCCGCGGGAGACACGGGCAACGTCGACACCGCGCATATGGCCAACAGCCCGTCGGTATCGACCGCGACCTCGCCCGACGGCGACCTCACGCCCGACGGCAAGGGCGGCTTCTCGCTAACCAACGACGCGCAGCCCTATTGGGACGACTGCTCGACGCGCGACGACGTCGCGCTCAAGGGCAAGAACATCGGCGACGTATTGAACAAGGCCCGGCTCTCCTGGGGCTGGTTCGAGGGCGGCTTTACGCCGACGACCACGTTCGCCGCGGCGTCCACCGCGACCGGTCACGCGGGGCAGGCGACGTCGGAGTTCATTCCGGACGAATTCTCCGGGAGCTTCACCGGCAAGAACGTGCCTCCGAACGCGTCCAACCAGGCGCTGTGTGACGCAGTGCACCCGGTCGGCGTGGCGCTGGGTGGCACCGGTCAGTGGGGCTACAAGGACGACTACATCCCGCACCACGAGCCGTTCCAGTTCTACGCCTCGACGGCCAACCCACATCACCTGACGGTGCCGGTGAGCGGCAGCGGGCAGGACACGCTGGCGGGGCTCAAGAAGGTCGGTCGCGACACGCAGTCCTATGTCAATGGGGTTCCGCAGTTCAACACCCCGAACCATCAGTACGACACGAGCGACTTCGACCAGCTGGTGGCGGCGATCCACCGCGGCAAGCTGCCGGCGTCCGCGCTGCCAGCCGTCAGCTTCCTCAAGGCCCCGGGCTACGAGGACGGCCATCCCGGCTACTCGGATCCCGCAGATGAGCAGGCGTTCGTGACCAGGGAGATCGACTCGCTGATGCGCACGCCCGACTGGCAGAGCACGGTCGTGATCGTCAACTGGGATGACTCGGACGGTTGGTATGACCATGTGTACAGCGGGGTGACGAACCCCTCGGTGTCGCCGTCCGACAATCTGACCGATACGAACACCAACCCGATCGGAACAGGCTCTCCGACCTCTGGTAAGTGCGGTCCGAGCCCGCAGACGAAGGCGCCGCTCGCCGGCGAGCAGGGTCGCTGCGGCTTCGGCCCCCGGCTGCCGATGCTGGTGATCTCGCCTTACGCGCGCGTCAACCACGTCGACAGCGACCTGACAGACCAGGCCTCGATCATCAACTTCATCGAGTACAACTGGCACCTGCCAGGGATCCCGGGTTCGGCCGACGACGTTCTCTCAAAGCTCGACCGCTCAGAGGGCATCAAGTTCGACCTCGCGGGGATGTTCGACTTCACGCATCCCCAGGCGACGAAGTTGATCCTCAATCCGAGCACCGGCGAGCCGGTGCGCAAGAAGTAGCCAGTCGGATCTGATCCGCGGGGCGGGTGCCGTCGCGCCCGCCCCGCTCAGTCCGCCGGCCCCGCTCAGTCCGCCCGCCCCGCTCAGTCCGCCGGCAGCACGAGGTCGAGCCAGGCGGTGGTTCGCGGGATGTCGCCGGGGTCGACGTTATGGGCCGCGTCGGATTCGCGATAGTCGACGCTGAAGGCCGCCTGATCGAGCAACTCGTGGGCGCGGCGGGCGAACGTCACCGGGATCACGGGATCGAGGCGGCCGTGGGCGATCAGGACCTTGGTGGCCGTCCGATCGTCTAAGGAAGGCTGCCAGCTCTCGACGGTCGGAATGAACCCGGAGATCGCAAGGATCCCGGCCGGCGCCGGCCGGTCGCCGCCGAGGCCGAGTGCGTAGCTCATCACGGTACCCATCGAGAAGCCGCCGAGTACCGTGCGGTCGGGGCCGAGGCCGGTCCGCTCCCAGAGCTCGTCGTGGAACGCCGCGAGCTCGGCATAGGCGGCCCGGAAGCTGTCGGGATCCGGATGGCCGACCCGCGGAACGAGGTACCAGTGATAACCGGGCGAGCCCGGCAGGCGCAGGGGCGCCCTCGGCGTCACGATGTGGAGACGGCCCTCGGGGTCGAGCACCTCGCCGAGCCCCATCAGGTCCTGCTCGTCGCTGCCGCGACCGTGATGGAGGATCAGCAGTCCCTGCGGGTCGCCGTCGGCCGGTCGTTCGATCGCGGTGAGAGCCATCGCGCGGAGAGTAATGGGCTCGTGCTGGCGGACGGGTCCACCGGTCGCCGGGGGGCTCCTACACTCCCTCACGTGGCCCTCAATCCGCTCAAGGCTGCGCGTGCGATCCCGATGGCGCGCCTGCTGGCCGCCGCCCAGGTCGTGATGCTCGTGCGCCGGCACTGGCATCGACTCGAGCCGCACGAGCGCCGTCGCCTGCTCACGCTCGTACGAGTCGCCCGCGGGCGCCGGGGCAGGCTGACGTCGGGCGAGCGGCTGGAGCTCGCGCGACTGATCGCGAAGGCCGATCCGAAGCTGTTCGCCGGGCTCGTGCTGCAGAAGTTCTCGCCGGTGCCGTTGCCGCGGCGGACGAACCGCGAGCACCGAAGTCGCTTCCGAGCGGCCGTTGAGGCACCGGTCGTCAGTCGGTGATCAGGATGTGGCCCGGCTGGGCGGCGACGCGGCCGAGCCACGCGGTGATCGCCGGATAGGGGTCGAGCTCGAACCCGGCCTCGGGGGCCACGTGGGTGTAGGCATAGAGCGCGATGTCGGCAATCGTGTAGCGCTCGCCGACCAGGAACTCGCGATCGGCGAGGTGGCGTTCCATCGCCTTCAGCGCGGCCACACTGCCACGGGCCTTGGCCTCACGGTCGGCGTCCGACGGCGTGATCCCGGCGATCACCCAGAATCGCGCGACCGCGATGTTGGGCTCGTGGCTGTACTGCTCGAAGAACAGCCACTGGAGCACCTGCGCGCGCTCGAACCGGTCCTCGGGCAGGTACTGCGTGCCGTCGGCGAAGTAGAAGAGGATCGCGTCCGACTCGGCCATCGAGCGGCCGTCGTCGAACACGAGCGTGGGGACCCGGAGCGCGGGGTTGAGCGCGCCGAGCAGTTCGAGGCGACCGGAGCGATCGATCACGTCGACCTCGCGGCGCTCGTATTCGATCCCCAGGTGCGCGAACAGCTGGCGGACCTTGTAGCAGTTGCCTGACACCCGGGAGTCGTAGAGCAGCACGGTCGCTGGTGTGTACCAGCCGGCGCGAGTTCTGACTATGGGCGACTTGCTGATGGGTCAGGCGCAGGAGCGCTAACGAATCGGTTGACTTCCGAGCATCCGTAAGTCTACACTTACCGTTAGTGCACGCTTACCAATACCAGCAGGCGCTCGAAGCTCTCGGCGATCGGACGCGACGCGAGATCTTCGAGCGGCTCACCGACGGCCCACTCGCGGTGGGCCAGCTCGCGCAGGAGCTTCCGATCAGCCGCCCCGCGGTGTCGCAGCACCTCAAGGTGCTCAAAGACGCCGGGCTCGTGTTCGACCGCCCGGAGGGGACGCGTCGCGTCTACCAGGTCGACCCGGCGGCGGTTGCGGCGCTGCGCGAGTACTTCGACTCGTTCTGGGGCCAGGCCCTGGCGAGCTTTCGGGCCGCTGCGGAGAGCGCCCCCGAGAACCCATCACCAGAGGAGGAGACGAAATGAGCGCAGATACAGCCATCCGTAAGTCGATCACCGTGGCCGTGCCGCAGGACAAGGCGTTCTCGGTCTTCACCGCCGGCTTCAACCGCTGGTGGCCCCGCTCGCATCACATCGGTGACGCCGAACTCGCCGAGGCGATCATCGAGGGCCACGAGGGAGGACGCTGGTACGAGCGCGACGTCGACGGCACCGAATGCGAGTGGGGGAAGGTCGTGGTTTGGGAGCCGCCGTCGCGGGTTGTGCTCACCTGGCAGCTCACCGACGAGTGGGCGTACGACGCCGACCTGTGGACGGAGATCGAGGTCACCTTCGCCGCCGAGGGCGAGGGCCGCACGCGGGTCGAGCTCGAGCATCGCGGGCTCGACGCCTACGGCGACCAGACCGAGGCTATGCGCGAACGGTTCGACAGCCCCGGGGCGTGGCAGGATCTGCTCGAGCTGTACGCGGCTGAGGCGGCGCAGGAAGAAGCGCCGGCGGCCTGAAGCGGAGGCGACGGGGACTAGGCAGCGTTCGGTCGACGGGCCGGCGCGCTGGCCTGCCCGAACAGCGGGCCGGCCGCGTCATTGGCCCACATCAGCGCCTCGAGGTACAGGTCCCCGGCGCCGCGAACCAATTTCTGTGCGCGATCGAAATCGCCGCCCTCGAGCGCGACCACGCAGGCGAGCAGTGAGCCCTTGTCCCCGGCGCGTGACACCAGCGCCTCGCGCATGTCGGAAGGGAAGGGGATCATCCTGACCACGTCCTCGATCGGGGCGTCCATCAGTGCGTCGATCACCGAGAACAGGCCGAGCGTGAACAGCTCCCCAGGACGCGGGCCGGGGAGCTGCTCGCCGGCGAGCTCGCAGAACCGCGCCCGGACGAGCGCCGTGACGGTCAGCTCCGGCGGCTTGCCATCGACGCTGGCCAGCACGGTCAGCGTCGCCCAGCGCCTGAGGTTCTCGACCCCGAGCAGCGCCAGCGCCTGACCGATCGAGCTGATCTCGAACCGCAGTCCGAAGAAGGCGGAGTTGATGTAGCGCAGCAAGCGGAAGCTCAGCGCCACGTCGCGGCTGATCTTGCGCTCGAGCTGCGCAAGCTGGACCGTCGGATCCTGGAGGGCGGCGACGACATCGAGCACCGACGCGCGGTTCGCGACGATGCCGCGGTTGTGCACGAGCTCGGGCTGGCAGAAGAAGAAGCCCTGGAACAGGTCGCAGCCTTGCTCTACGCACCAGGCGTGGTCCTCGTGCGTCTCGACCTTCTCGGCGAGTACGGTCACGCCGTACTGCCGGAGGCGGGCGACCTCGCGGGACATGCGGTCGCGTCCCATCGCGAGCAGGTCGAGCTTGACCATGTCCACGAGCCCGAGCAGCCGCTCGGCGCTGACCGTGTATTCGAAGTCGTCGAGCGCGAGCCGGTAGCCCTGGCGCTTGAGCTCGATCAGCGCGTGGACGAAGCGCTCGTCGAGCAGCTCGTCCTCGAGGATCTCGAGCCCGACGACGCTCGGCGGCAGGGTGCCGGCGAGGCCGTTCAGGACGAACTCCCGCGAGACGTTGACCCACGCCGGCTTGAGGCCGACGAGCCGCTCGAGCCCGATCTCGGTGAACGAGTTGAGCACGACCGAGGCGGTCGCACCCTCGGGGTCGGCGATCAGCGCGTGCGTCACGTCTCCGTCCCGGAACAGCAGCTCGTAACCGGCGACCTGGAGGGTCCGGTTGAAGATCGGCTGTCGTGCGACGAATACCTCTGCCATGTGCTGAGCGGTGCGGATTTACCGCTTTACGCCTAATCGACCTCCCGGGGCTGATCCTGAACCCCCACGGTTCGGATGCTGACCGACGTTGGGCGACCATTACGCTTCGTCGAGACGTGAGCGCGACGACCAAGAGCCGCCATGCGGTGGGGCGCGGGCGACGTCATCGCCGGGTGCGGCCAGTTCCGGTGGTCGAGTTCTGGCGGCTGCGCCTGGTCGCGTTCTTCGTCGGCGCTTCGAGCCTCGGCGCGGAGATCGCCGCCGCGCGGCTGCTGGCGCCGTACTTCGGAGCCTCGACGATCATCTGGGCGAACACGATCGCCACCGTGCTCGTGTCCCTGTCGGTCGGCTATGCGGTCGGCGGGCGGGTCGCCGACCGCCGCGCGGACATGCGCGGCCTGTGCGCGATCGTGCTGTGCGCGGCGGTGCTGCTGGCGATCGTGCCGTTCGTCGCGGACCCATTCCTGCGCGAGGCGGTCAACGCGCTCGGCGCGCTGTCGATCGGAGGGTTCGCCGGGTCGCTCGCCGCGGTGCTCGCGCTGGTCTCCGTCCCCGTCCTGCTGCTCGGGATGGTCGCGCCGTACGCCAACCGGCTCGCGGTTGGGCGTCTCGATGACACGGGGACGGTCACGGGGAGGCTGTACGCGATCTCGACGGCGGGGTCGCTGGTCGGCACGTTCCTGGCGGCTCTGCTGCTGATCCCGCTGATCGGGACCCACCGCACGTTTCTGGTATTCGCGATCGCGCTCGCGATCGCCGCTGCCGTCGGGGCCGGCTCGTGGCGGTTCCTCGTCGTCGCCGGCGCGATCGGCGCGCTGCTGGCGGTGCCGCCGGCGGCGATCGGCACCGATGTCGTGGGGGCGCGCGTCATCTATTCCACCGAGACGCAGTACCAGTACGCGCGCGTGCTCCAGTTCCCGACGGGCGAGCGGTGGCTCGAGCTGAACGAGGGCGTCGCGGTTCACTCGGTCTATCGCCCCTGGAGCTACCTGAGTGGCGGCTACTGGGACGACTTCCTGGTGTTGCCGTTCGCGGCGGAGGCAAGCGCACCCCGGCGGATCGCGATCCTCGGCGACGCGGCGGGCACGGTCGCGCGCGCCTACGGCCACTATTTCCCGCGCACGCGCGTGGACGCCGTCGAGATCGACGGCGAGCTGACGACGATCGGCAAGCGCTACTTCGGCCTGCGCGGACCGCGGTTGCATCTGTACACCGCCGACGCGCGACCGTGGCTGGAGAGCAGCCATGCTCGCTACGACGCGATCTTCGTCGACGCCTACCGCCAGCCGTACGTCCCGTTCTACCTGGTCACGCGCGAGTTCTTCGGGCTGGTCCGGGCGCACCTGAACCCGGGCGGGGTCGTGATCGTCAACGTCGGGCACCTGCCGGGGTCCGACGCGCTCGAGCGGGTTGTGTCGGCGACGCTTCACGCGGTGTTCCCGGCGGTCGCACGCGACCTGGTCAGCGACACGAACTCGCTGGTGGTGGCGAGCACGCAGCCGGTGTCGGCTGCGCGGATGGTCGCCGGCAGCGAGCGCCTTCCGGTCGATCTGCAGGTGCTCGCGGGCGCGGTCGCGGACCGAATGGCGCCGGCGCTCGTCGGCGGTCCGGTCTACACCGACGACAAGGCGCCGGTCGAGTGGCTGACCGATCTGTCGATCCTCCAATATGCGATCGGCAAGCGATGAGCCTGATCACCGCCTCGGAATTGCATGACGCGCCCCCGCCGGCGCTGCTCGACGTCCGTTGGGAATTAAGCCCCCGCCCGCCCCGCCCGCCCGGGCGCGAGCTGTACTTGGACGGGCACATCCCGGGCGCCGTGTTCGTCGACCTTGATGATTCGCTCGCCGGGCCGCCCGGGGTCGGCGGCCGCCACCCGCTTCCGGATGCCGAGGCGTTCGCGCGCGCCATGCGGGCGGCGGGCGTGTCATCGGATCGGCGCGTGGTCGTCTACGACGCCGGCAACTCGATTGCCGCAGCCCGGGCGTGGTGGCTGCTCCGGTACTTCGGGCACGCGGATGTTCATGTTTTGGATAGGGGTTTCAGTGGCTGGCTCGCCGCCGGGTTCGCCATCGAGCGCGAGGTCACCGCGGTCGAGCCGGGGGATTTCGTCGCGCGCGCCGGCGGGATGCCATTGCTCGACGCCGCGGCCGCCGCCTCGCTCGCGCGGACGGGCGTGCTGCTCGACGCCCGGGCGCCCGAGAGGTTCCGAGGAGAGGCCGAGCCGATCGATCCGGTGGCAGGCCACATTCCGGGCGCGGTCAACTTGCCGGCGCCCGAGCTGGTGGGCGGTTCCGGGCGTTTCCGGGCGGCAGACGCGCTGCGTGAGCGGTTCGCGGCCGCCGGCGTGCATGCTGGCGACCCGGTAGGCGCGTACTGCGGGTCCGGCGTGGCCGCGTCGTACGAGGTGCTGGCGCTCGAGCTCGCCGGCTACCGCGGCGCGCTGTACGTCGGCTCGTGGAGCGACTGGATCACGGACCCGGATCGGCCAGTGGCGACGGGGGAGTGACCGCGGGCGCCGCCGGCCGCTCCTGGACGACGCGGACGCCGCCCTTCGGCGCGAGCGTGATCCCGCGGAACTGCACCTTCGCCGTCTTGGGATCAGCGGCCCGGAGCGTCGCGCGCTCGAGCACTCGCGCGACGACGATCCGCATCTCCATCAGCGCGAAGCTCGCCCCCAGGCAGCGACGTGTGCCGCCGCCGAACGGGATCCACGTGTAGGTATCGGGCGGGTCGTCGGCGAGGAATCGCTCGGGGCGGAACGCGCTGGCGTCCGGGTACAGGTCGTTGCGGCGGTGCATGACGCGGATCGAGGGGTTTATCTCGATTCCGGGCGGCACCTCGTAGCCGTTCAGCCGGAACGGCTCGCCGCGCACGACCCGGCCGACGCCCGGAATCACCGGCCGCAGGCGGAGGGACTCCTTGACCACCGCGTCGAGGTAGCGCTCGTCCCCCTGACGCGCGCGCTCGCCCACGGCCGGGTTGTGCAGCAGCAGGTCAAAGCACCACGCGAGCCCGGTGGCGGTCGTCTCGTGCCCCGCGAGCAGGAGCGTCACGAGCTCGTCACGCACCTCACGGTCCGACAGCCGCTGCCCGTCCTCGTCCTCGGCGAGCAACAGCGCCGAGAAGATGTCGTCGCGCTGGTCGAGGCCATCGAGGTCGGCCCGTCGGCGCGCGATCTCCGCGTACAGCACCTCGTCGACCGCGTTGCGTGCGGTCTCGAAGTGGGCGGTCACGGCGGCCTGGTCGCCGCGGACGAACGGCAGCGCCGCGAGCAGCAGCATCGCCCGCGGCCGCGCCAGCGGCTCGAGCATCGCGCGCAACCGCCGGCGGAGCTCATCCTCTTCGGCGCCCGGCTCATATCCGAACACCGCGCGCAGGATCACCCGCAGCGTCAGCGACTGCATGGTCTCGAGCAGCGAGAACGGTTCGCCGACCGGCCAGGAGTCGATCTCGAGGTCGGCCGAGGCTCGCATCGCGTCGGCGTGAGCCTGCATCCGCCGGCCGTGGAACGGGGCTCCCATCAGCCTCCGGTGGCGCAGGTGCTGGGAGCCGTCGAGCAGCAGCACCGAGCGCTCGCCGACGATCGGCCCGAGCATCACGTTGGCCTCGCCGGCGCGGAGCTGATCGGGCGGTCCCTGGAACAGGTCCTTGATCAGCGCCGGGTGAAACACCATCACGAACCGCTCGTCGAACAGCGTGCTGAACGTCACCGCGTCGCCGTACCGCCGTCGGCACGCGTCCACGAAACGAGGCCCGGTGAACATGAATCCGGCGGTCTGGACGACGCGCGGCAGGCGGGGGCCCGGGGGAAGGCTGCGATGCGTGTCAGCCATCGTTATTCCCGATCGTTGCACACCGGCGACGCCGGCCGGCTCAGGCGGGACGGCTCGGCGCCTGCGAGGCGGCGGCCTTGACGCCGAGGTCGGCGAGCGTCAGCTGGTGCGCCGGCGGCTCGGTCAGCGGCCGGGTGATCGTGACGTTCAGATCCGGGTCGACGTGCAGCAGCTCGCCGGACTCGAGCGCTCGCCAACCCGGGTCCTCGTCCATCCGCTCGCTGGCCACGACCACGGCGGGGCGGTCGGCGAGGTCGCCGGCACGGACACGCATCGAGCCGCGCGCGCTCGCGTGATCGAGGTGGCGCGATCCGGATGGACCGCCGGCGGCGCGCTCGAGCACGAACAGCTCGTGCACGTCCGGATAGCGGAGCGCCCACAGGTCGGTTGCCGTGATCAGGATCACGTTGAGCGCGAACACGGGCAGGTTGGCGGCGATCCAGGTCGTCGCCCGGATGATCGCGCCGCTTACGTCGCCGTCGCGCTCGATCTCCTTGGTGATCAGCGCGAAGAACCGCTCGGAGTCGGTCTGGCCCCGGACGAGCCCGGCCGCGTCCCCGAGCTCGGGCTCGATTCGCTCGGGGTCGCCGATCACGCCGTTGTGGGCGAACAACCGGTCGCGCTGCTCGAACGGATGCGTGTTCTCCGGGCTGACCGCTCCCGTCGACGCGTACCTGACGTGCGCGACGAACGTCCTCGAGCTGACCTCGCGGGCCTCCTGCGCGAACTGCTGGTCCTCATAGGCGGCGAGCGGCTGCTTGGAGACGACCGGCCGGCCGCGCTCGTCGAACGTCCCGAGGCCGGTCCCGTCGGGCTCGCGGCGGCTCTGCTGCGCGAGCGAATCGGGCGCCTCGAGCAGCCAGAAGGTGGCGCGCACCGGCTCGCGCCCGCCACTCATTCCGAACAGGCGGCACACGCCCGCGACCTTAGCGCCCCAGACTGTCAATGTAATTTCAAGGTCCTGCCCTATCGTGCCCTCAGGACACGAGAAAGGTCATGCCTTGATGAAGCTCCTTCGCACAATCTCCACCCAACGTCTGCTTGCGATCATCGCCGGATTGGTGCTCGCGGTCGCCGGCGGCACCGCGATCGCATTCGCTGCCGCGGGCAACGGTCAGAAGCCGCCGCGCGAGTCGCTCGCCACCGCGCTCCACCAAGCCGCCACCGCGCCCGCGGTCACCGCGCTCAGCGCGAGGATCAGCTTCACCGACAACCTGATCGACTCGACCGCCCTGCAGGGATCGGATCCGATCCTCAGCGGTGCCAGCGGTCGCCTGTGGCTGTCGACGACCACCCATCAGCTCCGCCTCGAGCTCCAGGGCCAGAACGGCGACGCCCAGGTCCTGGTCAAGAACGGCGCGTTCTCGATCTACGACCCGATGTCGAACACCGTGTACAAGGGGACGCTGCCGACCGGGGCCTCCCAGGCCTCGAAGTCCGACAAGTCCGCGACCGACGCGATCCCGTCGGTCGCGCAGATCCAGTCGGAGTTGAACCAGTTGATGGCGCATGTCGACATCGCCGGGCCGCTGCCGCGCAACGTCGCCGGCCAGGAGGCGTACAAGATCGTGCTCACGCCCAAGCACTCGGGCGGTCTGCTCGGGAGCGTCCAGCTCGCCTGGGACGCGACCCACGGCGTGCCGCTCGGAATCGCGATCTACTCCGCCAACGGCAACGGCCCGAATCCGGTGCTCGAGCTCAAGGCCACGCAGATCAAGTACGCAGCGGTTTCCCCCAAGGTCTTCACCATCAAGCCGCCGGCCGGGGCGAAGGTGGTCAGGATCTCGTCCCCGGCGCACGCCGGCGCCCCCGGCATCGCGTCGACGGCTCACGGCAAGGCGGGGCGCGGTAAGCGCCACGCCAAGGCCGCCGCCGAGATCACCGGCGCGGCCGCGGTTCAGGCCCACGTCCCGTTCACGCTGGCTGACCCGGGCTCGCTCCAGGGTCTCAAGCAGCAGTCGGTGCAGCTGCTCGACTGGGGCGGAAGCCCGGCGGCGCTCGTCACCTACGGTGAGGGGCTCGGCGGGATCGCGGTGATCGAGCAGACCGCCTCGAACCAGTCCTCGTCGGGCTCTCAGAATCTGAGCGGCCTCAACCTGCCGACCGAGTCGATCAACGGCCACAGCGCGCAGGAGCTCCCGACCGCGCTCGGAACGGTGCTGCGGTTGTCGAGCGGCGGCGTCGAGTACACCCTGCTCGCATCCATGCCAGCCAGCGCGGCGGAAGCGGCGGCAGGCCAGCTGGTGCCCGCGACGCCGTGACGGACACGTCCCCTGGTGCCGCATCACCGGAGCAGCGCTGGGAGCCCGGCGCTGCTCCGCCGCCGGTTGAGGTCCGGGGACTTGTAAAGCGGTATGGCGAGCTCGAAGCGGTTGCCGGCGTGGACCTGACGGTCCATGCCGGCGACGTGTATGGATACCTCGGTCCGAACGGCGCCGGCAAGACGACCTGCCTGCGGATGATGCTGGGTCTGATCCGCCCGACCGCGGGGAGCGTGCGGCTGTTCGGCCGCGATCCGCTCCAGACGGTACAGGCGCTCGACGGCGTCGCCGGCTTCGTCGAGGCGCCGACGTTCTATCCGTATCTGACCGGTCGGCGCAACCTCGAGCTGCTCGCCGGGTTCGACGGCGGCGACGCCGGCGACCGGATCGACCAGGCACTCGAGACGGTCGATCTGACCGACCGGGCCCGCGACAAGATCGGCGGCTACTCGCACGGTATGCGCCAGCGGATAGGGATCGCCGCGGCGCTCCTGCGCGATCCGCAACTGCTGCTGCTCGACGAGCCGGCCACGGGGCTCGATCCGGCCGGGATGCGCGACATGCGGCTGCTGATCCGCCGTCTGGCCGACCAGGGGATGACCGTGCTGCTCTCGAGCCACCTGCTCGCCGAGGTCGAGGAGCTGTGCAACCGGGTGGCGATCGTCCGTACCGGCAAGATCGTCTATGAGGGTGCAATCGCTGACCTCAAGCGGGGTGCCGGCGCGACGTACCGACTGTCGAGCACCAACGACGAGCGCGCGATCGCGGTGTGCCGCGCCCAGCCGGGTATCACCGATGTCCGCGTCGTCCACGGGAAGATCTCGTTCGCGGCCGACGAGCCGGCGGTCGCCGAGCTGTCGCAGGCGTTGATCGAGGCGGGCGCGCTGATCCACTCGCTCGCGCCCGAGACGGTGACGCTCGAGGACCTGTTCTTCTCGCTCACCGAGGGCGACGGCGTCGTCAACGGAGGCGCGCCGGCCGGCGCCCCGGCGCCCGCGGAGGCGTCGCGATGAGCTCGGTTGGCGCCGCGGACACATCGCGTCTCGGCCCCGGCGCCGCCGCCGGCATGGCTGGTCGATCGCGATCGCGGCCGGGGATCGCGACCGTGTACCGGTGGGAGCTGTTCAAGCTCCGCTACCAGAAGCGGACCTACCTCGGGCTCGGGGCGGCGGCGATCGTCCCGATTCTGTTCGTCGTCGCGATCCACTTCCGCCACCACCGCGACAACGGAGGGGACTTCGCGTTCCAGTCCTACTTGACCAAGAGCGGCCTGGTCGTGCCGTTGGTGCTCCTCCTGTTCGGAGCGGTCTGGATGTTCCCGCTGATCACCGCGCTCGTGGCCGGCGACATCTTCGCCTCCGAGGACCACAACGGCACGCTCAAGACCGTGCTGACGCGCTCGCTCGAGCGCTGGCAGATCTTCGTCGGCAAGGCGCTCGCCACCGTCACCTACGCCGTGACCGCGATCTTCATCTCCGGGACCGTGGGGGTGATCGCAGGGAGCATCCAGTCCGGCTTCAACTCGGTGCAGACGCTGTCGGGGTCGATCGTCTCCGCGCCCAAGGGCCTCGAACTCGTGTACCTGAGCCTGCTCGTCTACCTGATCCCGATCGGCACCATCGTGTGCATCGGGCTGCTGCTGTCGACGATCACCCGCAACAGCGCGGCCGCGGTGGTGGGGACGCTGATGGTCTCGCTGCTGTTCCAGCTGATCGGGATCCTGCCGGGGCTGGGTGCGCTCGGACCCTACCTGCTGAGCACCCAGTTCAACGCCTGGCAAGGTCTGCTCCGCCAGCCGATCGACTGGGCGCCGATCGTCCGCGCCGCCTGGGTATGCGCGATGTACGCCGTGCCGGCGCTCGTCACCGCGTTCCTGGTGTTCCTGCGCCGCGACGTCGCCGGTGGCTGACCCCGCCGGCGCGGCGGCCGAGGGTATGCGCGACAGGGTGCTCGTGGTCGACGACGACCCGCCGCTGCGACGGATGCTCGCCCGGACGCTGGCCGCCGAGGGGTACGAGGTCACGGTGGCCGCTGACGGTGGGGCCGCGCTGGCCGAGGCCGAGCGCGCCGCGCCCGACGTGATCGTGCTCGACGTCGCGATGCCGGCGCTCGACGGCCTGGCGGTGTGCCGGCGGCTGCGGGGCAAGGGCCTGCCGACCCCGATCCTGATGCTGACCGCGCGCGACGCCGTGCCCGACCGCGTCGCCGGGCTCGAGGCCGGCGCCGACGACTACCTGATCAAGCCGTTCGCGGTCCAGGAGCTGATCGCGCGGCTGCGGGCGCTGACCCGTCGCGGCAGCGACGCCCACGCGACGCCGTTGCGGTCCTACGGCGACCTGACACTGGATATCGCCGCTCGGCGGGCGACTCGGGCCGGCCGACCGATCGAGCTCACGGCGCGGGAGGTCGACTTACTCGAGCTGCTGCTGCGCGAGAGCGGTCGCGTGGTCACGCGCGAGCGCGCGCTCGAGGAGATCTGGGACGACGGCGCCGAGGCGAACGTCGTCGATCGCTATGTGACCCGGCTGCGACGCAAGCTTGGGACGCCGCCGCTGATCAGGACCGTCAGGGGGAGCGGGTTCACGCTGCGGGCGTGAGATGGCGGCGCCAGCGGGGTGAGACGGCTACGCGACCTCGGCGACCAGCAGCGCCTCGGTTTGCTCGCCGGAGACCGGAGGTCCGATCAGATCGCCCTGGGCGGCGTCGCAACCGAGCTCGCGCAGCTGCTCGAGCTGGGCCTCGGTCTCGACGCCGTCGGCGACCACTCCGAGCCCGAGCGCGTGTCCGAGCTCGATCAGCGCGATCACGATCGATGCGTCCTCGTCGGACTCGCCGAGCGGGCGGATGAAGCCGCGGTGGATCTTGAGCGCGTCGACCGGCAGCTCCCGCAGGCGGGACAGCGAGGACCCGCCCAGGCCGAAGTCGTCGAGCGCGATCCGCACCCCGGTCGCCTTGAGCGTCCGGAGCGCGGCGATCGCGACCTCGGGATCGTCGCTGACCGCTGCCTCCGGGACCTCGAGGCAGATCGCGCCGGGGTCGACCTCGCTCGCGCCGATCACCTCGCGCAGGATTACGGCCAGGTTCGGGTCGCGGAGCTGCCGCGACGAGATCCCGAGCGACAGCCGCATGTCGGGCTTGGACCGACGCCAGCTCGCGAGCTGAGCGACCGCGTGCTCAAGTACGAACCGCCCGATCGCGGTCGCGGTCCCCGTGTCCTCGGCCAGCGACATGAACTCCGCGGGACCGAGCAGGCCGCGGCGCGGATGCTGCCAGTGGACCTGGGCGTCGACCCACAGGGCGTCGGTGAACTGGTTCAGGGCGATCCTCGGCCGGTATTGGAGACGAAGCTGTCCGCGCTCGACCGCCTGCCGGATCGCGGCCTCGAGCTCGATCCTCGCGACCGCCCGCTGCCGCGAGTCCTCGTTGAACAGCTCGAAGCGCGAGCGGCCCCGCTCCTTGGCCCGGTACATCGCGGCATCGGCCTCGCGGATCACCGTCTCCGCCGCGACCGTCGGGTCGGCCACCATCGCGATCCCGACGCTGACCGTGACCGCCAGTTCGATGCCGTCGACGTTGATCGGCGGGCACGCGGCCTGGCAGATGCGGTCGGCGATCAGCACCACCTCGCGCTCGGAGGTGAGGTCCTCGAACAGGAACGTGAACTCGTCCCCGCCGAATCGAGCGACGGTGTCCATCGGGCGCAGCAGCGTGCTCAGCCGGTCGCCGAGCGCCGCCAGCAGGCGGTCGCCGACGGCGTGGCCGCGAGTGTCGTTGATCTGCTTGAAGTTGTCGAAGTCGAGGAACATGACGGCCAGCTGGGTCCCCGAGCGGCGGGCGCGCTCGAGCGCGACGCCGAGCCGGTCGAGGAACAGCGCCCGGTTGGGCAGCCCGGTGAGCTGGTCGTGAAGCGCCTGGTGGGCGAGTTCCGCCTCCGCGCGCTTGCGTTCGATCGCGTGGGTGAGCGTGCGGCGGAGCAACGCCGGCTGGAGCTCGGACTTGACCAGGCAGTCCTGGGCGCCGGCCTTGACCGCGCTGAGCGCCAGCGTCTCATCCTCGCCGGCGCACAGCAGCACGATCGGTGCCTCGGGCGCCGACAGCCGAACGTAGTCGAGCAGCTCCATTGCCTCGCTTTGCCCGTCCGGCGGGACGTCGAGCAGCACACAGCAGGACGGATAGTCGACGACTGCCTGCGCCGCCGCAGCGTCCCACTCGGCATGCGCCAGCAGCTGGGCACGACTCCAAGTCGCATGCAGCAGTTCGTCTATGAGCTGCGCTGTCCGGCAATCTGCGGACAGGAGCAGCACCCTTATGGGGCCGGTATGCACCGAATTCCCCTGCAATGAAAGTCCTTCTCGAGCAACAGCTCTACATCCTTGTTGAAACCTGCCCATGTTAAGAATGGGCTGTTACCCAAAAAACTTGTGGATCAGCCTAAAAATCGCGCGAGAATGAGGATGAGCTTCGGACGGCCACAAACACTGCGGTTCCGGCTCGTCCTCGCGGCGGCCGGATCGATCTTGGTCGCGCTCGTGCTGTTCGGCGTGGCCACGGTCGTGATCGTCGGTCACGAGCTCCGGAGCTCGCTCGACAGCGCGTTGCGCCAGCGTGCCCAGGAGGTTGCCGAGCTCGCCATCTCGGCGCCCGCGGTGCTGAACGCGCCGGGCGCGCTCGAGACCCCGGTTTCGGGGCGGTCGATCGCGGTCGAAGTGATCGACGCCCGCGGGCGGATCGTCGCGCGGTCGCTGACGCTCGGAGCGGGGCTGCTGCCGGAGGATCGGCTGGCCCGCGCCGCTCGAGTGGAGGGGACGACCGGGTTTGAGAACATCGACTTCGACGGTCGACCATTCAGGCTGTTCGCGGCGCCGATCGCGCTGAGCGGCCCCGCCGGGGGCGGCGCGGTGCTCGTCGCGTCGGACACGTCGGACATCTCGGAGACGACGGGGCGTCTTGGCGTGCTCGTGCTCCTTTGCGGTGCCGGCGCGGCGCTGCTGGCAGCGCTGCTTGCGGCCGCGCTCACGCGGCGGGGGCTGCGTCCGCTCCGGCACCTTGCGGGCGGTGCCGGCGAGATCGAGCGGACGGCGGACGTCTCGCGCCGGCTGCCCGAGCGCGCCGTGGCCGACGAGATCGGGCAGCTCACCGGGGTGCTCAACCGCATGCTGGCGTCGCTCGAAGCCGCCCGCGCCGGTGAACGGAGGTTTCTCGCCGATGCCTCGCACGAACTAAGGACCCCGGTGACGACGCTGCTCGGAAACGTCGAGTTCGCAGCTCGCCACGGAGCCGATCCAGAGGTGCTCGAGGAGCTCCAGCGCGACGCGCGACGGCTGGCCAGGCTCGTCGACGATCTGCTCGCGCTCGAACGTGCCGATGCCGGCGGGTCCGGTGCCGACGAGGTCGATCTGGCGGAGGTCGTGCGCGGGGTTCTCAGCGCGCACGGCGGCGACGACGGCGCACGCGTTGTTGGGTCCTTTGGAATCGATCACGCGGTCGTCCGGGGAGATGAGAGCGCGCTGGCTCGGGCGCTCGAGAACCTGGTCGAAAACGCGCTCATGCACGGACCCGAGGGCGGGCAGGTCACGATCTCGCTGTCGCGGGCCGACGGATGGGCTGTGGTGACCGTACGCGACGAGGGGCCGGGGCCCGATCCGACCGACCGCGACCGTCTGTTCGAGCGGTTCTGGCGCGGCGCCGGCGCGGCGGGCCGCCCGGGGTCGGGGCTCGGCTTGTCGATCGTCTCGGCGATCGTCGACCGCCATGGAGGCCGGGTCGTCGTCGACGGCTCGACGTTCACGCTCGAGCTGCCGGCGATGGAGGCGGATTGAGTGCCGGCGGTTCTGGCGCGATCGAGCGCCGGCGGTCGACGCCGGCGCCTGAATTCTCATATTGGTCTTACTGAGCGCTGATTCTCTGTTGTCCGACACGTCATGATTCGCAGCGGACATCGGATGACAAGCGACAGCACCCAGTCTCGCGCCGCGCTCGCCCGCGACGCGGCGCTCGCTCGCGTGGGTCGCACGCGGCGGTGGGTGATTGCTGGGACGGCTGCGCTCACCGCCGGGTTTGCGGCGCTCGTCTCGGCGGCCGCGCCGGGACGATCGCTGGCGTCGAAATCGGCGGTCCGGACCGAGGCGTCCACGGGTTCGTCAGCCGCGAGGAGCGCAAGCAGCTCGTCCTCGGCGATCCCGCAGCTGCCACCGGCCGCAAGCCCGAGCACGCTCGGCTTGCAGGGACCGAGCCAGCCGCCTCAATCGGTGCCGAACCCGCCACAGCAGGCACCGTCGACGCCGGCGCCGAGTGCGCCTCAGCCGGCGCCGCAATCCTCGGCTGGGGGCGGGGGCGGGGTTGTGTCGGGGGGCTCGTGAACGGACGCCATGAGCCGCTCCGAGGAATGCGCGACGCTCGAAGCGTTCGGAAGCACCGCGCTAGTCGCGGTCACTGACGCCGGCGCGCTCGCCACGGCGGTGACCGTCGTCGAGCGGATCGTCGCCGACTTCGACCGGGCGTGCTCGCGATTCCGCGACGACTCGGATCTTTCGGCGGTCAACGCGGGGGCGGGCGCACCGGTTCACGTCGGGCCTGTGCTGCTCGACGCCGTGACGGTCGCGCTGCGGGCCGCGCGGCTGACCGACGGCGATGTCGATCCGACCGTCGGGCAGGCGCTGATCTCGCTCGGGTACGACCGCGACTTCGAGTCGCTGTCCGGCGGGGCGGCCGGCGCACGGTCCGGCACTGCGCGACCTCCCGTAGCGCGCCCGGTGGCCGCGGTTCCGGGATGGCGGACGGTCGTCGTCGACGAGGAGGGAAGCACGATCCGCCTCGCCGGTGGGGTCAGTCTCGACCTCGGGGCCACCGCCAAGGCGCTGGCCGCCGACCGAGCGGCGGCGCAGGCGACCGCCGTCGCCGGCTGCGGCGTGCTCGTGTCATTTGGCGGGGACCTCGCAATCGCCGGGCCAGCTCCGGCGGAGGGGTGGCGGGTCCGGGTGACCGACGACCACCGCTCCGGTTACGACGCCCCCGGGCAGTGGATATCGCTCCGCTCCGGCGGCCTGGCGACCTCGAGCACCGCGGTCCGCCGCTGGGATACGGGGTCGGGGCCAGCGCATCATCTGATCGATCCGCTGACCGGGCGGTCCGCGGACAGCGTGTGGCGGACGGCCAGCGTGTGCGCCGGCTCCTGCCTGGATGCGAACATCGCCAGCACCGCCACGATCATCCGCGGCGAGAAGGCGGCGCCGTGGCTCGAGGCGCTCGGACTGCCGAGCCGGCTCGTGCGTACCGACGGCACCGTCCGTCATATCGCTGGATGGCCGGCCGAAGGGGACGATCTGCCGGTCGGCGAATCCGGACCGGCGGTGCTGAGCTCGGTCCGGGAGCGGCCGGGTCCGTGAGCTTCCCCGTCGGAGCGACGCTCGGACCGAGCGCGTACTGGTACCTCGCCCGCGGGACGGGGGTGGTCGCACTGCTGCTGCTGACCGCCAGCGTGGTCATCGGCATCGTGGGGTCGGTGCGGTTCGTCGCCGCCCGGTGGCCGCGGTTCGCGATCGACGCCGTGCACCGTGACGTGTCGCTGCTCGTGCTCGTCGTGCTCGTGATCCACATCGTCACGAGCGTGCTCGACGGGTTCGCCCCGATCACCCTGCTCGACGGGGTGATCCCGTTCACCTCGCCCTACCGCCCGCTGTGGCTGGGGCTCGGGGCGCTGTCGTTCGATCTGCTGGTCGCGATTGCCCTCACCAGCATCATCCGCCGGCGGCTCGGCTACCGCGCATGGCGCGCGATCCACTGGGCCGCGTATGTGAGCTGGCCGGTCGCGGTGCTGCACGGCCTCGGGACCGGCAGCGACGTCAAGCAGTGGTGGATGCTGGCCCTGACCGTGGTCTGCATCGTGGCCGTGCTGATCGCGGTGTGGACGCGGATCGCGCACGTCTCCTCGGATCGGGTCGGGGTGCGCGCGCCGGCGACGGCGCTCGCCGTGATCACCCCGATCGGGCTGATGATCTTCACGCTCGCCGGCCCGCTCCAGCGAGGGTGGGCGCGGCGGGCGGGGACCCCGGCGTCGTTGCTCAGTCGCTCGCCGGCGCCGGCTGCCGCGAGCACGGGCTCGTCAGCGCCGGCCGCCCCCGCCGGTGGTTCCTCTCGCCCGGCGGGCGCCTCAGTCGTCAGCCGGCCGTTCACCGCCACCGTCGCCGGCGGCCTGCGCGAGAGCGCCGCGCCGGGCGGGGCGGTCGTCGACCTCGTGCTGCAGGTCAGCGGCCAGGTCCGCGGGCGGCTCCGGGTCAGGATCGCCGGCACGCCGGTGGGGGGTGGCCTGTCGATGACCGGAAGCCAGGTCGACCTCGCCGCGGCCGGGGTGCCGTCCGTGCTCGAGGGCACGATCAACTCGCTGCGGGGAACCGACTTCTCCGCCCGCTTGACCGACAACCAGGGATCGGTGGTCAATCTGCACGCCCTGCTCCAGATCGACAACAGTCGCGGCGTGGTTACGGGGACGCTATCGGGCGCGCCGGGGCGGGGCGGCTGATGAACTTCCCCGACGCCGGCCACCACGGATTGCCGCGCCTGCTCGCGGGGCTCGAGCCCGGCGGCCCGATGTCGCTCGCCGCGCACACGAGCATTCACGGCCCGCTGCCGCAGGTGCCCGCCCACCAGCTGATCGAGGAGGTCGAGCGCAGCGGTCTGCGCGGCCGCGGCGGGGCCGACTTCCCGACCGCGCGCAAGCTCCGCGCGGTGGCTGAGCGCCGGCGCACCGGACCCGTGATCGTCAACGGCTCCGAGACAGAGCCGGCAAGCGCCAAGGATCGCCTGCTGCTCGCGAGGCTGCCGCACCTGGTGCTCGACGGCGCGGTGCTGGCGGCCGGTGCGGTGGGCGCGGGCAAGGTGATCGTCAAGGTCGGCGAGAACGCGATCGACGCGGTCAGCGCGCTCGAGGGCGCGGTGTCCGTGCGCGAGCGCGACCCGGTGCCGATCGAGATCGTGTCCGCGCCAGAGGGGTACGTCGCAGGCGAGGAGAGCGCCGTCGTCCACTACCTCAACGGCGGCGCCCAACTGCCCACGTTCGTCCCGCCGCGGCCGTTCGAGCGCGGCTACCGCGGCCGGCCGACGTTGATCCAGAACCCGGAGACACTCGCTCAGCTCGCGCTCGTGGCACGGTTCGGGTCGCGGTGGTACCGCGAGCTCGGCACGGTCGCCGATCCCGGGTCGGCGCTGGTCACGATCACGGGTGCGGTCCGGGCGCCCGGGGTGTACGAGCTCGCATTCGGGACCAAGATGAGCGATCTGCTGGCGGCGGCCGGCGGACCGTCGGAGCCACTCCAGGCGCTGCTCGTCGGCGGCTACTTCGGCACGTGGATGGAGGGTTCGCAGGCGGCCTCGCTGCGGCTCGCGCGCGAGGACCTGCGCTCGGTCGGGTGCACGCTCGGCTCGGGCGTTCTGATCGCGCTCGGCGAGAGCTCGTGCGGACTGCACGAGAGCGCGCGCGTGATCGCGTATCTCGCCGGCCAGTCCGCCGGTCAGTGCGGGCCCTGCGTGTACGGGCTGCGGGCGATTGCCGATGCCGTCGGCGCCCTCGCCGCCGGCGTCGCCCGCCCGCAGGACCGCGACCGCGTGCTCCGGTGGACGGCCGAGGTCCGCGGGCGCGGCGCCTGCCACCACCCCGACGGCGCGGTGCGGTTTGTCGAGAGCGCGCTCGACGTGTTCGCGGACGACATCGACTGGCACCAGAACGGACACTGCAACGCCGTGCCGGCGGGGCTGCCGTTGGGCGGCCCGGCGGTCGCCGGAGGCCGGCTCCGAGTCGGTGGCGGGCGGCTACGGGTCGGCGAAGGGAAGGTCCGGTGAGCCCCCGGCTGCGCGTCAATCCGATCGCCTGCGAGGCGCACGGACTATGCGCTGAGCTCCTGCCCGAACTGATCCGCCTGGACGATTGGGGCTACCCGATCCTCGACGAGACCGAGGTGCCGCCGCATCTGCTCGGTCTCGCCCGGCGCGCGGTCGACGCGTGCCCGACGCTGGCGCTGCTGCTCGACGACGACTAGACGCGTTCTAGGCGCCGGCGGAGGCGAGCTCGAGCTGCCACCAGCCGACGTCCCACCACGCGCCCTGCTTGAAGCCGATCCGCCGGTACACGCCCACCAGCTTGAACCCGCACGCCTCGTGGAGCCCGACGCTCGCGTCGTTCGGCAGCGCGATGCCGGCGAGCGCGATCCGGTAGCCCTGCTCGGCGAGCAGGCTCAGCAGGCTCCCGTAGAGCGCGCGTCCGGCTCCGCGCCGCTGATGTCGCGGATCGACGTACACGCTCACCTCGGTCGCCCACCGGTAGGCGGCGCGCTCCCGGTGCGGGCAGCCGTAGGCGTAGCCGAGGATCTCACCTGCGTCGTCGGCCACCACCCAGGCGTGGGAGTTCGTCAGCCGCTCGATCCGCGCAGCCATCTCGGCTGCGGTCGGCGCGGCGTCCTCGAACGAGATCACCGTGTCGTTGACGAACGGCGCGTAGATGTTTGCGATCGCCTCCGCGTCGCCGGCGGGGTTCGCGGGGCGGATCAGCATCCGGCTCAGGCGCCGGCGCCCTGCTGCGAGCCGCCGGTCGCCAGCTGCCAGACGCCGATCTCGTTGCCGGCGGGGTCGCGGAGCGTCGCCACGATCAGGTTGCCCTCGGGGTACGGCTCGGCCGCGACCTCGGCGCCGTTGGCGAGCGCCTGCTCGAGCGTCTGCTGCACGCTGTCGACGTACACGTACGGCCGCACGCCCGCGTCGCCGGCGACGGCCAGGTCAGGCATGAAATGGCCGATGACGTGACCGCTGCCGTCGGCGAAGCTCGGGCTCTCACGATCGTTGTCGATCGTCCAGCCGAACACCGCCGCGTAGAAGGTCGCCGTGCGCTGTGGGTCCGGGGCGGGGATCCGCAGATACGACACGCCGCCGGGCCGGAACACCGTGGACTGCGCCATGTGCCCGATTATCCCAGCGGGCCTGCGCGCTCGATGGGGAATGTAGTCTCGATCTCCGCGACCAAGACGCAGCAGGAGGAGCGAGTAATTTGAACCTAACCGACGAGCAGCGCGCGTTCGTCGAAGCGATCCGCGACTTCGCCAAGCGCGAGTGCGGCACGCGCGAACAGCGCGACGCCCTCACCCAAAACGGGACCGAGCCCCATAACCCGGAGATCTACGCGAAGATCGCCGACCTGGGGTGGCTCGGCGCCGCGATTCCGGAGGAGTACGGCGGCACCGGCGGCGGCTCGGTCGAGCTGTGCCTGCTGTGCGAGGAGTTCGCTCGCGGGCAGATCCCGATGGGCTTCTTCCCGGTGACGATGATGTCGGCGCGCCCGGTCGAGCTGTTCGGGACCGACGCGCTCAAGGAGGAGATCCTGCCCCGGATCGTCGCCGGCACCGTGTACGCGATCGCCATGTCCGAGCCCGAGGCCGGCTCCGACGTGGGGAACCTGTCGTGCCGGGCCGAGCGCGCCAACGGCGGCTACGTGATCAACGGGCAGAAGACGTGGATCACCGGCGCCCACGCCGCCGACCACATCCTGCTCGTGTGCCGCACGTCGCGCACGGAGGACAAGCATTTCGGGATGACGATGATCTCGGTGCCCCGGGAGCTCGAGGGCTTGGAGATCCGTGGGATCGACACGATGGGCGGGCGCGAGGTCAACGACATGTTCTTCACGGACTGCCATGTGCCCGAGGAGCGCGTCGTCGGCCGGCCCGATCAGGCGTGGATGCAGCTGATGGCGGGTCTCAACAACGAGCGGCTGATCATCGCGGCGCAGGCGCTCGGGATGGCCGAGCGGGCGTTCGAGGACGTGCTCGGCTACGTCAAGGAGCGAAAGCAGTTCGGCAAGACGATCGGGAGCTTCCAGACGGTGGCGCACCGGCTGGCCGACCTCGCCACCGAGATCGAGGCGACCCGGCACCTCGTCTACGGGGTCGCGGAGACCGTCCAGGCGAACCCGGGCAAGATGCTTCCGCGCGAGGCGTCGATGGCGAAGCTCAAGGCGACCGAGATCGCCAAGCGCACCGCGCTCGAGGGGATGCAGATGATGGGCGGCTACGGCTACGCGACCGAGTACGACATGGAGCGCCACGTCCGCCACACGCTGGTCACCACGATCTACGGCGGAACCAGCGAGATCCAGCGCGAGATCATCTCCCGGTCACTCGGTCTCTAGCGGCTCGCCTCGTCCCGCTGCGTCGGGTGGTGTCAGTTCGGTTCACCTTCAGCGATGGCGCTCGAGCCAGTCCGCGATCAGGCGCGTCGATGCCTCGCTGTCTTGCAGGATCGCGTTGTGGCCCCATGCGTCGGCGACGTGCAACTCGATCAGAGGGGATGAATCCGCGAACCGTCGCCAGGCTTGCTCTCTGGTGGCCCGGTGCTCGGCCGGTTGGCCACTCGCGATCAGGAGCGTCGGGACCTGCATGCGACTGGCCGGGGTGAGCACGTCGTCGCCCATGAGGGCCAGGACGTGGTCGGCCATCACATCGGGCGGTGTGGGCGAGCGGATCTCACCATCGACCTCGACGAACACCTCGCGGATGTAGGCCTCGAGCATCGGGGTCGGCTCGCCGCCGATCATCGTCGCCAGATTGCGGATCGCGGTGTCCCAGTCGGCAAAGCGCAACTCGTTCGCCTGCATCCAGGCGATCAATTGCTCGCGCGCGGAGGTAACGGGCATCCCAGTCGCGGCCATCGCCGCCGCATCCGTGAACCCGCCGTCGAGCAACACGGCGGCGCGGAGTCCGGGCGGCGGGTCGGCGGCCAGGCCGACGGCGACGTACGCGCCGAGCGAGTGCGCGACGATCGCCCAACAGCCGCAGGCCTCGGCCACAGCGGCGGCGAGCTCGACCAGACGCTCGGATGTGTAGCCATCCAGCGGCGCCGATCGACCGAAGCCAGGAGGGTCGACGGCCACGGCTCGACCTGGCAGTGACTGCGCCACGCCGGCGAAGTAGGCACTGTTCGAGCCCAGTCCGGGCCACAGGAGAATCCCGGGATCGGCAGGATCGCCCCATTCCCGGACGGCCATACCGGCGACCAGCTTCTCGTTCACCGATTCCTCACGTGCACAGTGTGTCGCGATTCATCCAAGCCGGCATTTGACAGCAGCGCGTTGGTGGGATCCGAGCTTCGAGCTGGCGCCCGTGTTAGCGCGCCGTGAACGCGTT
Source organism: uncultured Solirubrobacterales bacterium (assembly GCA_963699325.1). Taxonomy (GTDB): domain Bacteria; phylum Actinomycetota; class Thermoleophilia; order Solirubrobacterales; family Solirubrobacteraceae; genus Palsa-465. The sequence goes on from CAVOTN010000003.1 coordinate 261,429, forward strand.
CCGGGCCGGTGTAACGGTTCCGGGGCGGCGGGTTGTTTCTAGCGTGGAGCGGTTTCTTCCATTGGCTCGTCGACGGGTTCATGGCCATCTGTGGCCCATTCTGCAGACCGGTGTGGCCGCAGTCGGCGCCTGGTACTGCGCGGTGCTGTTCGGGGTCGAGCATCGGCCGGCGTTCGCGTCGATCGCGGCCGTGATCTCGTTGGGCGCGGCGTTCGGGGAGCGCAGACAGCGAGCGGTCCAGTTGATCGCGGGGGTCATGCTGGGAATCGTGCTCGCCGACCTGCTGGTACGGGCGATCGGAGCCGGTCTTCCCCAGATTGGCCTGCTCGTGGTGCTGGCGATGCTGGCCGCGGTCATCCTCGGAGGAGGAGAGCTGCTGGTGACCGAGGCGGCCGTATCGGCGATCCTCGTCGCGACGCTGTCCTCGACGCCCGAGGTGCGGCTGCTCGATGTCTTGATCGGCGGCGGGGTAGCGCTGGCGGTCCATACGCTCGTGTTCCCGCCCGATCCGGTCGTCGGTGTCGCCCGCGCCACCAACGATGTCTTTGGCGAGTTGGGGGCCGTCTTGCGCGATGCCGCGGGGGTGCTGACCGGCGGCGATGTAGTTCGCGGCGAGGCCGCGGCGCAGGCCGCCGAGACGGTCGAGATCCACGTCGGCAAGCTGAGGCACGAGGTCGTTGTGGGCGGCGATACGGCTCGTTGGGCTCCCCTGCGGCGCGGTGCACGGATCGAGCTCCAGCGCTACGCGCGCATCGTGGACCACGCAGACCTCGCGGCTCGTAGCGCGCGGGTGCTCGTGCGCAATGTCCGGCAGTACGTCCGCAGCGGCGGGCCGCCGCAACCCGAGCTCGCGGATGCGGTCCGAGACCTCGGCCTGGCGGCGTGGGAGCTGCCAGCCCAGTTTGAAGAGCCTTGGCGCGGCGGTGATGTGCTCCGCATCGCCCTGCAGGCCGCCGGCCGTGCGACCGCCGCCGCGACACGCGAACCCACTATCGCTCTCAACGACATCGCCGGCCAGGTGCGTTCGATCGCGATCGACATCGTCAGGGCCTCAGAGGCCAGCGAGACGGACCGCGGCGCGATCGCCGAGGCCCCCACCGAGGAGCTTCTGGCCGCGCTCCCACTTCCCGAGCCCCTGGCGTCCTGACCGAACTGCTCGGGCACGAGCCTCGTCTGCGAAGCTGTTGCTGATGCGGCTCGGCGAGTTCGGCGTGTGGACTACGTATCGCGCGATTGGCGAGGAGAACGCGGGTCAGGCCGCGAAGCTCGTCGAGGATCTCGGATTCGGGACTTTCTGGCTGGGTGGATCTCCTCAGCTGCCGGCGCTCGCGCCGCTGTTGGAGGCGACCCAGCGGATCGTCGTCGCCACCGGGATCTTGAACGTGTGGGCCAGCGAACCCGAGCGGGTGGCGAGTGATTTCGCTGAGCTCGAGGCGCGTTTCCCGGGGCGGGTTTTGCTTGGGATCGGCATCGGCCATCCCGAGGCCACTAGCCAATACGGCAAGCCGTTGGCGGCTATGCGGTCGTTCCTGGACGGACTCGACGCGGCAGCGGCGGCGGTACCGCCGGCCCGACGGTGCCTGGCCGCGCTCGGCCCGAAGATGCTCGAGCTGAGCGCCGAGCGCTCGCTGGGCGCGCACACGTACTTTGTCCCGGTCGCGCACACGCGAGTCGCCCGCGAGTCTCTCGGGGAGGCGGCGATCCTCGCGCCGGAGCTCGCCTGTGTGCTCGACGACGACGTCGAGTCAGCCCGCGCGAGGGCACGGGCCTACGCGGCGCTGTACCTCGGACTCCGCAACTACACGAACAACCTGCTCAACCACGGATTCAGTGAGCAGGACATCGCCGACGGCGGGTCCGACCAGCTGATCGACGCGATCGTCCCGCACGGAGGGGCCGAAGAGATCGCAGCAGCAGCGCGGCAGCACGTGAGCGCCGGCGCTGATCACGTTTGCCTGCAGGCCGTGGGGGTCGAGGGGATCCCGCGATCGGAGTGGACCGCGCTCGCGTCCGCTCTGGGTACCGGCAACTCCTGAGCGGCCCGACGCGCGAGAATGTCGATATGAGCGTGCCGGAGAACGAGGGGGAGCCAATCACCGAGGAGGGCCTCGAGGCGCTCAAGGCGGAGCTCGCGGAACTGGAGACGGTCGGGCGCCGTGAAATCGCGGCGCGGATCCGTACCGCCCGCGCCCACGGCGACCTCAAGGAAAACGGCGAGTATCACGCGGCCAAAGAGGACCAAGCGCACTTGGAGACGCGGATCCTCCGTCTACGGCAGCGGCGGCGGAATGCCCTCGTCGTCCACGGCGACGAAGGGCCCGGGGTGGCGTTTGCCTTCGGTCGCTCCGCCGAGGTCCGCGACCAGGCCACGGGCGAGGTCCATACGTGGACCATCGTCGGCGCCACGGAGGCCGACCGCGCGAGTGGCAAGCTCTCCGTGGAATCCCCCGTCGGCAAGGCGCTGCTGGACCAGGCTCCCGGTGCCACGGTAGAGGTCCCCGTTCCGAGCGGCACCCGCCGACTCACGATCGAGCGCATCCTCTAGACGAGTCGAGCAGGCCGGTCGTTCCCCGGAACGCCTGCCCGGCGTGGCGTGCCGTTAGGGTCAAGCGCGTGTGCTTTTCACCGCAGGCTGACTTTGTCGTCGGCGCGGCCGTTGCCGGCGTAGGAGTTGAGACTCTGCGCCGCGTGCGCGTCCGGCGCGAACTGATTGTCGGCGCGTTACCGCTGCTGTTCGGCATACATCAGCTCGTCGAGGGCTTTGTCTGGCTAGGGCTCCGGGGCCAGGTGTCACGCGGGCTGGGTGACGCCGCGAAGGAGGTGTACATCCTCTACGCGCACGCCGTCCTACCGGCGATCGTCCCCCTCGGGTTCATGCTGCTCGAGCCAGACCGGCGACGCTCGCGCGTGATGCTGGCGATGACATGCCTCGGCACGCTGTTGGGCGTTTACCTGCTCTGGCAAGTCACGGCATATCCAGTTGGAGCGCATGAGGAAGCTCGCTGTATCGACTACACGACGCATACGCCAAACGACGCCTTTATCGGGCTGCTGTACGTCACGGCGACCTGCGGCCCGGCGCTGGTATCGAGCCGTCGGTACTTGCGATGGTTCGGGATGGTCAGCCTCGTCGGGGTGATCGTGACCGCGGCAGTTAGAGTCGATGAGCTGACTTCGCTGTGGTGTCTGTACGTCGCGGCCGTCAGCGTGCTGATCCTCGAGCATTTTCGACGCCAACGGGCGTCCGAGGTGCGTGCGATCCCAGCCGCGGCATCGTCTTCCTAGGAGCTGCGGGCGCTCGTGACTATGCCGACCGCATGGCAGCGCCCGACGACGTGCCAGTCGCCTGCGCGCGGATGATGGCATCGAGCTGGGCGCCGAATAGGAATACGGTCGTTGACAGGTAGAGATACGCCATCGCGACGATGATGGCGGCTAGGCTGCCGAAGACTGACTGGTAGGACGCGAGCTCGGTGAGATACAGATAGAAGACGACCGACACGAGCATCCAGGACGTGATCACGATGGCGGCGCCCAAGCTGACCCACGGCAGCGTCTGGGGTGTTCCCGGAGCATGACGAACGAGCGTTCCAACGATCAGCAGCAGCAAGGCCACGACTAGCGCCCAGCGCACCAAGAACGCGAACACCTCCCACGCAGCGTCGGGGTGGGCCACCGAAAAGAAGGGTGCCAACCACAGGCAAAGTGCCGCTACGGTGAAGCAGGCGCCTACCTCGATCGAGAGCACAAATGAGATTGAGTAGCGCCTGACAAACGATCGCTCCCTCCCTGCCCCGTAGATCCGCGCAAGGGCTCCCATCACCGCGCGCACGGCTCCTGACACCTGCCATAGCGCCACTGCACCGCCCAGCGTGGCCCACAGCACCCGCCGGCTCGCAAAAACGTTGTTGACCGCGTTCTCGATCACCCCGAACACGGCGCTCGACACGTTTGCCCGGATTTGAGGCTCGAGATGGTCCCTCCAAACGTCGGTCAAGTGGAGCAAGCCGGCCACGCCCAGCGCGAACAACAGGAACGGGATGATCGCGGTCAGGATCTGGAACGAGATCGCGCTCGCATAGGTCAGGAGGTCATGCCGTTTGAAACCGTCAAGCAGCGCACGCACTAGTTCCTGTGCCCGCGCCGTGAGACTCCGGCTCTCGGCAGACGACAAGCTCGCTCCGCCGGCGGGAGGCCGGGCCGGTGCGATCTTGCTCGGCTTCAGCATTGTCCGACGCTAGCACCGCCAGCTCGGGGCGCACGCCACAGCCATCAACGACCCGGCTTCGCGCCTTTCCATGCGCGCCGGGTACTCCATGGATCGCGTCGCCATGCGGCGATCGCGACCCGACGCTACCCGGCGATACGTTCAGCCGGCGGCGGTCCCTCCGCCCGGCTTTGCGGCTGAAGGATCCTCGGTCGCCGCCGCGTCAGGATGCTCGCCGGTGTCCTTGTCGGACGCCTGGCCGCTGAAGTTCTCGACCGCGTCGGTTGCCTTCTGCCCGTACTTGGCGATCTTGTCCGTGTACTTGCCGTGCGTCTTCCGGTCGACGGCCGCGCCGGCGGTCTCCATCCCGCTCTGGATCTGCTCCTTGTGCTCCGCCACCGCATCTTGCGCCTGCTCGCGGAGGCCAGCGAGCTTGTCCCGTAGTCCCATAGCTCACTCCTGTCGATAGAACGCCAGCCCTGACACCGAAGCTTACGCGCTTCGAGCACTTTCTAACGGGCGGCTGGGGAAAGGAGCCCCAGGCTCCCGTCGCGCGAAGATAGGCGACGCAAC
>CAVOTN010000004.1:0-256328 GCA_963699325.1 uncultured Solirubrobacterales bacterium
TTCTCCATGACTTCCCAATTCGTGTAGCGGGTAAAACCGTTCTCGTCGAAAAACAGCACCGCGCCGTTGCAGATAAAGAGGTAGGTCGTGTCTTCGAGCGCCGTCGTGGCGTCATGCAGGATGCCGGACGGCTCGTAGACATAGTCGCCGGCGTTCAAGACACCGTTCCTGACCTGCAATTTGCCCGAAACGATAAACGCGTGAGCGCCGGCGAGATGCTTGTGCGGCGGTGCCACATAGCCCTTTTTCCAATGATGCAGCGAGGCCCAGGTGCCGGTCTCGCGGCCGACCCACAGCACCTTGACCGAAGACATCGGCGTTTGCTGAACCCATGGTGCCTCGGACCGAACCAGCGTGTCCTGGATGTCCTGAAAGATCGGTCTGATATCCTGCGGCAGCGGCATGACGGCTCTCCTCTACGGCCGGGCGAGCGGCGAACCCGACGATAGGCGGCTTCTCCTATAGCGGCAAGCCGGCCCACCGCAGAACTTTGCCGGTTGCTCAGGCGTCACTCAATAAGAGGCCGAACTTTTTATGAAGGAGCGCGATGTGCGAGCGATCATGATCAAGCCGCTGGTGGCGGTCATTTGCCTCTGCGCCGGCATCGCCGTCGCCGGAGCGCAGACCCGAGGTGCCACGTCGGATGCCGGCCGCGATCAGGGCCTTGGCCAGAATGCCCAGGCGCAGCCGACCGCTCCAAGCGGGAATGAAAGCACCGTCCCGCAAGAGCCGCGGTCGGGTTCGAGCACGGCGCGGGGTTCGTTGAGCCGCGAGCTCAGCCGCTCGGGCGGGGTTATTCACCCGCCGCCGACCGATGATGGCGGCGTCGTGGCGCCGCCGAACCAGGGGACGAGCCGCACGCCGGTGATCCCGCCGCCCGGCACTCCGGGTGGAAACCCGCTGGTCCAGCCGAAGTAGCCGAGCGGTCGCCGTCAGACGTAGCGGATGGTGGTGAACATGCCTGCTTCGAGTGGTAGAGCATGTGGCAGTGAAAGGCCCAGCTGCCGGGATTGTCGGCGTCGAAGACGACGACCACGCGCTCCGCCGGCGGCACCCGCACCGTGTCGCGCACCGCGCCCGAAAGCTGTAGGCCGTCGATCTCGACTACCTGAAACCGGTGCCCGTGCAGATGCATCGGATGCGGCATGCCGGTCAAGTTGGTCATGACCAGCGCGACGCGTTCGCCCTTGGCGATGGGCAGCGGCGGCACGTCCGTGTTCCAGGCGACGCCGTTGATCGACCAGATGTATTTCGACATCTCGCCGGTCAGGTCGATGTTGTGGACGCGGTCGGGCCGGCGCGGCGCGAGCGGCTCCAGCGCGCGCAGCCGGCTCTCCAACTCCATTGTGATCGCCGGCGCCGCCGCCGGCGCCTGGGCCGGGACGCGGGCAATCGCCGCCTTGCCGGCGCTGAGCACGATGCCAGTGCGGCTGCGCTCGCCCTCGACGGTTGCGAGCAGCGGATAAGCCGCCGCTCCGGCGCGGGATGGTTAGCACGATGTCGAGCCGCTGTGCGACCGCGATCGGGAAACGCCGGCCCGTCAGCGGCGTCACAAACGTCCCGTCGACTGCGATCAGCCGGCCGTCGAGCCCGCCGAGATCAAAGTGGAAGCTCGACATCGACGAGCCGTTGATGACCCGCAGCAGCACCTGGCCGCCGGGCTCGACCTTGACCACCTCGGGGTCGGCGAGCGTGCGGTCGTTGGCGAGAAAGGCATCATAGGTTACGTCGTTGAGGTCGGGCGAGGCCGTGGTCGCGACCTGCCCGCCAGCGCTTGTGCCCGGCATGCCGGTCATCATCGATTTGGCGCCGCTCGTCATCTTCGACATGCCGGCCGCGGAGGCCGCCGCGCGCGCCATGCCCGGCATGCTACCGCCCTTTTTCAAGTTGGCGAAAATCTCGGCGGGCGGGGTGAAGCTGAAATCGTTGAGCATCAGCACGATTTCCTGCTGCCCCGGCTGGTCGCGCTGGTCGCGGATGATCAGCGGCGCGTCGAGCAGCAGCTGCTCCTGCAAGTCCCTGATGCGAGTGCATCCAGAAGGTGCCGCCAAAGGCCAGCGGAAAATCATAGTCGGCGCTGCCGCCGGCCGGGATCGGCGGCCCCGAAATGCCCGGCACGCCATCCTGCTGCCAGGGCGGGGCGAGCCCGTGCCAATGAACGAGGCTCGGTCTGCCGATCTGGTTCTCGACCCGCACCCGAAAGCGGTCGCCGACACGGGTGGTGATGCCCTCGGCGCCGTCCGGTTGGCGGATGCCGTAGACCGAGGCCGGCTTGCCGTCGACCTCGATCGTCCGTTTAACCAAGCGCAGCACTGTCGGCGACGCCGGCGGCGTCGTCCGCCGCAACCGCCGCCAGCGCTGCACCTGGGCGGATTGCCGCCGCGGCGAGGGCTGACACCAATACGGCGCGGCGTGTCGGCATTATGCTTTCTCCTCTGTGAAGTCGCCGAATTATACGAAGCGGCGCCAACCCGCGCAGCCGCCACTAGCGCCGGCGGCTGCCGAGCACGTCGCTTTATCGCGCGCGGCGAACTATGCTGATGGTGTAGCTTGCAACGGAGGCGGTCGATGAGTGGTGCGGCGACGGCAATGCTGAGCCCGGAAACGGTGCTCGCCGAAATGAAGAAACACGGCGTCACCCATGTCGTGTACCTGCCCGACAGCGAGACCAACTGGCTCTACCTGTTGATGAAGGCCGACCCGGCGGTGCACCTCGTCGGGGTCGGCCGCGAGGGGAATGCGTGCTCGATCGCCGCGGGGCTGTGGCTCGGCGGGGCCAAGCCGCTGATTTTGATCCAGAACACCGGGATGCTCGAGGCCGGCGATTCGATCCGCGGCTGGCTGATGAGCCTCAACGTGCCGATCGTGCTGATGGTCGGCTATCGCGGCTGGACCCGGCATGGCGTCACCACGGACACGGTGGCGACCTACACCGAGCCCTTTCTGATGGCCTTCGGCCTTAACTACTATCTCGTTGAAAGCGACGCGGATTCCTCGCGCATCGGGGTCGCCTTCGAAGAGGCGGAGCGCAGACAACAGCCGGTGGTGATCCTGGTCGGCGACGAATATCACGGCTTCAACTGAGAGCGCTTGGGATAGCCCCGCCAATGATGTACACCGCCGACATGATGAAGGTCTTCGCACCCTATCGCGGCGACGCGATCCTTGTCCCGGGCCGCAGCGGCCGCTATTGGATCGATCTCAGCGACAACCACAACCTCGATGTCGAGGTTGGCGACCCGTCGATGGGCGGCCATGCCGGGCTTGGTCTGGGTTTGGCGCTGGCTCGGCCGAACAAAAAGGTCATGCTGTTCGATTCCGAGGGCGACATCCTGATGAGCCTCGGGATGCTGGCCACGGTCGCCGAGCAGGCGCCGCCGAACCTCTATCATTTCCTGATCGACAACGGCGTCTATGCGACGACTGGCGGTCAACCGGTGCCGAACGCCGACAACATCGCCTATGATGTCGTCGCGCGCGGCTGCGGCTATCCGCGGGCCTTCGCCTTTACCGAAATCGACGACTTCGAGCGCGCATTGCCGCAAATCATGGCCGGACCTGGCCCGGTCTTTGTCGCCTGCAAGGTCGTTCCGGAGATCGAGAACGAGCCGATCGGCCGCCGCCGCCGGTGGCAGACCCGCACCCGCGAGCAGGTAGTAAAGGATTTCCGCCGCGAGCTTGGCGCCCGCTGAATTTTACCAGTGAGGCAGTGAGAGGTCGTGCCGGTTTGATCGGCGGCAGCTCCTTTTCGAGAGGAAATAGCGGATGGAATATAATGTGAGAGCGAACGCGCCTTTGGCACACCCGCGGCACAAAGGGCCATTATTTCAAAACGCATTTAATTATTACTGTTAGATGGTTATTAAACCACATTGAAGAAATCCCCGCGACGCAATCCGAAATCTCAATGCCTCACTGTCTCGCTGGTGAATAACGAGGACCGTCATGCAGCACGAAGCTGAGTTCGATTACATCGTCGTCGGCGCCGGCTCGGCTGGATGTGTCCTGGCGAACCGCTTGAGCGCCGACGCGAAGACGCGCGTGCTGCTGCTCGAAGCCGGCGGCAAGGATACGAACCCGTGGATCCACATCCCGGCCGGCTTCTACCGCAACATCTACCACCCGAAGATCACCTGGCAGTTCGAGACCGAGCCGCAGGCCGAGCTGGGCGGCCGTCGACTGTCCTGGCCGCGCGGCAAGGTCCTGGGCGGGTCGAGCTCGATCAACGGGCTCATCTACATCCGCGGGCAGCGCCAGGATTTCGACTGGTGGCGCCAGCTCGGCAATACCGGATGGTCGTATGACGACGTGCTCCCCTATTTCCGCCGCGCCGAAAACCAGGAGCGCGGGGCCGACGACCATCACGGTTCGGGCGGCCCGCTCGATGTCACCGATTTGCGCGCCGAGCACGAACTGCACGACGCCTTTATCGCCGCCGCGGTCGAGGCTGGCTATCCCCGCAACCGTGATTTCAACGGGCCCGAACAGGACGGTGTCGGTCCGTTGCAGGTGACGGTGCGCAACATGCGCCGGTGCAGCGCTGCGGTCGCCTATCTGCGCCCCGCCATCAAGCGGCCCAACCTCAGGGTCGAGGTCCGCGCCTATGCCCAGCGCGTGTTGTTCGAGGGCCGCCGCGCCGTCGGTCTCGAATACGCGCAGGACTGGCGTCGTCCACCACGTCCCGCGCCCGCGGCGAGGTCATCCTTGCCGGCGGCTCGATCAACTCGCCGCAAATTGCTGCAGCTGTCCGGCGTCGGGCCGGGCGAGTTGCTGCGCTCCCACGGGATCCCGGTCGTGCACGACCTGCCGGGGGTCGGCGAAAATTTGCAGGATCATTTGAATTCGCGCGTCGTCTACCGGGTGCGCCGCGCCAACACCTTGAACGAAATTTCGCGCAGCCGGCGGCTGCAGGCCCGCGCCGGGCTCGAATGGGCATTCGGCCGCCGCGGCGCGCTGATGATGGGGGCCGCACCGATCGGGCTCTTCGTGCGCACCCGCCCCGGTCTCGACTCGCCCGACGTGCAGTACCAGTTTCTCGCCGGCAGCTTTGTAAAGCCGGGCGAGGCGATGCACGATTTCCCCGGCTGCCAGGCTGACCTGCATCCCGTGCCGGCCGGAAAGCCGCGGCTGGCTGCGCATTCGCTCGCCCTATCCGGCGATCGCCGCCGGCGATCCAGCCCAATTATCTGTCGACCCAGGCCGACAAGGACACCCTGATCGCCGGTCTGCGGATCGCCCGCAAGGTGTTTCAGAGCCCGGCGATGGCGGCGCTCGTCACCGGCGAATTTCTGCCGGGTCCGGCGACCGAGACCGACGAGGAGTGGCTCGACCACATCCGCCAGAACGCCGGCACGACCTTTCACCCGACCTCGACCTGCATGATGGGCATCGCCCGAGCGCGCGGTCGTCGACCCCGAATTGCGCGTCCACGGTGTCGAGGGGCTGCGCGTCATCGACGCCTCGGTCATGCCGGCCGTGGTGTCCGGCAACACCAACGCCGACCGTGATCATGATCGCCGAAAAAGGCGCCGACATGATCCTCGCCGCCGCCCGCGCTGCTGGTGGGGCGCCATCGGCCCGAGCCGCGTGACCGCCGCCCGAGCGCCGGCCCCGAATGAGTCACCCGGCGCGCGGTTTGCGGCGGGGCGGGTCGGGCTGAGCCGCGCCGGCAAGGCCAGCGCCAGCGCGAGGCTGACCACGGCGACCAGCCCGGCGACGATATAGACGTTGTGCAACCCGGCGCCGATCGCGTCGCTCAGACCGCGCGATCTCGGCGGCCCCGAGGCTCTCGCGCGCTGCCGGCTGCAACAGCCGGTTGACCGCGTCGCCGGCGTGAGGGATGCGGCGGCCGACCCCGAAATTGAGGATCGCGCCGAACACCGCCGCGCCGACCGAGTTGCCGACGATGCGCATGAACATGATCGACGAGGTGGCCGCTCCGCGCCCGCCATAGCCGACGCTCGCCTGGGTCGAGACCAGAAAGGAGGTATTGCAGAACCCCATGCCGGTGCCGATCAGCAGCGATCCGGCGGCGGCCCACAGCAGGCTGCTCGCCGGACCGAGGGTGGCCAGCACCGAGGCGCCGGCGATCAGACAGACGCCGCCGATCACCGCCGCCTGCCGGTACGAGGTGCGGATCATCAGCCGCCCGGCGGCGAGGCTGGCAAAGGTCCAGCTGACCGACGCGGCGCCGAGCGCCATCCCGGCCGCGGTCGGGCTGCGGCCCATCGCACCCTGCACGTAAAGCGGCAGAAAGCCGTTGATCGACATCATCACGACGCCGGCGGTGAACCCGCTGAAGCTGCCGATGGCGATGACCCGGTCGCGCCACAGCCGCAGCGGCAGGATCGGCTCTGCCGCGCCGCGCTCGTGCACCGCCAGCACCACGAGCGCGCCGAGGCCGGCCGCCGCCAGCGCCGCCGATCGTCGCGCATCCCGGCCGAATTACCGACCTCCACCAGCGCCAGCATCAGCGCGCCGACGCCGAACATCATCAAGGCCGAGCCGAGATAGTCGATGCGGTGGCGGCGCGGCGTTTGCCGCTCGTGCAGGAACAGACCGAACATGACAAAGGTCACCGCCCCGATCGGCAGGTTGATCCAGAACACCAGCGACCAGGTCACGTGCTGGACCAGAAAGGCGCCGAGCATCGGGCCGATGATCGCCGCGACGCCGAACACGCCCGAGATGTAGCCCTGTATCCGGGCGCGTTCGATCGGCCGATAAATGTCGCCGATGATGGTCGTCGCGATCGGCTGGATGGCGCCGGCGCCGGCCCCTTGCAACGCCCGGAACAGGATCAGCGGCACCATCGCCCAGGCGAGGCCGCACAAGGTCGAGGCCACCATGAACAAGCCCGCGCCGGCGAAAAACACGCGCTTTCTGCCATAGAGATCGGCAAGCCGCCCATAAATCGGAATCGTCACCGCCTGGGTCAGGAGATAGGCCGCAAACGCCCAGCTGAACAGCCGAAACCCGCCGAGCGCGGCGACGATGGTCGGCATCGCGGTGGCGACGATGGTGCTCTCCATCGCCGCCATAAAGGTGGCCATCATGACCGCCATCAGCACCAGCCGCCGGGCGCCGCGCGCCTCGCTCGATGAGTCGTCCCACACGTGCTCCCCGGTCGCGGATTGCTCGGTCAAATCGCCCCCATCCGCCAAAACCAGACGCCCGCGCTCTGTAGCGGAGCCCCGCTTTGTACAACAACTAGGCAGCGCGCAAATCAGCAATGCATAAAATTTGACCAGGATGGGTCGCGTTCACCTGCGCTATCCGTCGATCATTGCCACCTGATGGTTCGCGCCGAACGCGAACCGCCGATTTCCAGTAAAATAAGCGGAATGGCCGAATTTTCTCACCGCCTCTCAAAAAGGCGGCTTCAATGTGAAGCAGGTCATACAGGCGGTGGGCGTCGCGGCGGTGATATTACCCAGCCCATAAGAGACAGGTGCGGCAGGCACCGCTCGCAGCAAAGGCTCGCATTGCGCTGACAGAATACGGGGAGAGCGACATGACCGACCTATTTCATGCACTCCTGCGTTTGGTTGCCTTAGTTCTTGCTTAGCTGCGTCTGTCCCGATCGGCATATTCATCGGCCGCAACAATATTCGTGCGTTCCGCCGTGAAATTGTTCGGGATTTGGAGCAATTGTTCAGCTTTGCTCGACGTCCCCGACGGCGCCGCGATAATTATCCCTTCATTCGAGCTTGTTAAATATAAATATGACCCTGATTCCAATCCGAGTTCGGACTACACAAGATAACCCCCACAGTTTTTACTATTATCTGCTGCCAGTTTCAATTTATGTTGTTTTGACCGCTCTTGGTTTTCAGATGGCGTTCATGCCGCACGGCTTGCCGACCACCGAATTAGTTCACGTCTCCCGCTCGGCGTCCCGACGGGCACCTCTGCCGCCACTGCGCTCGTTGGCGGAGAGCCGCTGATTGGCGTTCTGACTTATTCGTTTCTCGGGGCCTACATCTGGACGATTCAGTATTTGATCCGGCGCATCTCTAACTTCGACCTGGCACCGATTTCGTTTTTCCAATCCGTCGGCCACATCCTGCTCGCGCAATTTACGATGGCCGCGCATCTGGCAGAGCAGGGTTTTCGCCGAAATGCCGTCTCACCTGCTGGTCGGGTTGGCGTTTCTGGTGGGCTTCTTTCCGACCCTGTGCATTGACAGGCCTTATCGCTAAGTTCCCATGGCTACGGCTGCGCACGCGTCAGCTCCGAAAGCCAAAATCTACAAGAAGAGTTTCCACTCGACATGATTATCGGCATCGACCCGTTTATGAAATTACGGTTGTCGGAATTTGAAATCAACGACGTTCAGAACCTGGCGACGATCAATCCGATTCAAATATTTGTTGAAACCCCATACGGCCTTTACGAGGTCATCGATTGGGTGGCGCAAGCGCAACTGATCCTGGCGGTTGGGTCGGCACGCACGCGGCGTCTGCGCGAACTCAACATACGTACGATCTTCGACCTGGAGAAGGCGCTCGACAACGGACCGCTGGGCCGGCGATTGTCGGCCGCGCTACTCGGCGAGGCTGCCGTCAACCCCGCTCCGCCATCTGCGGACAAATCCGGTCTCCACCAGCCGCTACGAGCCGGGAGCAGTGAGATTACGCTCGATCTCGCAATAGAGATCGATGCGCTGGTGTCGATCATCCGCGACGATCTCCATGTACAGCGATTGCGGCAGATCTGGGACGTGATCGTCGATCGCCTCGAGGAGCGCCCCTGGCCAACCGTTGAGGCTAATGCCAGCATCCCTAAACCGCTCGCAGTCGCCGCGGAATAGGCTCGGGTCATGCGAGGGAATGCGGCACCTTTCGCCCATCCGTGCTCGGCCGAACGCTATCTGTCTCGAAGCCCTACCCTCGCCTGCGGGATCATGTCCGCGGAAGCCTCGTTTGCAGCAAAAGCGGTGTCCGAGCAGCAGAGAAGTGTTCAGAAAGAGGATAGAGGCCGGGCCCCTGAACCCGCCGCTGGGATGTTGCCACCTCGCGCCGGGCCGCCGCTGACTGCATTGCCATCACGAGCCGGCGCGGTGCGGGGTAATGAAGCGCGGCGGGACCGTGCGGGTCGGCATCTCGGGTTGGGCCTATGCCGGCTGGCGCGGCAGCTTCTATCCGCCGGGCCTGCGCCATTCGGCAGAGCTCGCTTACGCCAGCCGCGAAGTGGACACGATCGAGATCAACGGAACCCATTATTCGCTGCAGCGGCCCGCCTCTTTCGCACGCTGGCGCGACGAGACCCCGGATGGCTTTGTCTTCGCCGTCAAGGGGAGTCGGTTCATCACGCACCTAAAGCAGCTGCGCGGCATCGAGACGGCGCTCGCCAATTTTTTTGCCTCGGGCGTGTTGCGGCTCGAAGAGAAGCTGGGCCCGTTTCTGTGGCAGTTCTCTCCGCGCTTCCGCTTCGATCGCGAGCGGCTCGAAACGTTTTTCACGTTGTTGCCGAGAGACACCGAGGCGGCCGCATTTCTCGCCGGGCATCACGACCGCCGGCTCGCCGGCCGGGCCTGGACCCGCACCGATCGCAAGCGGTCGTTGCGGCATGCGATCGAGATCCGCCATCAAAGCTTCCTCGACCCGGATTTCGTAGCACTGCTGCGCCGGCAGAGGGTGGCGTTGGTCTTTGCCGATTCGGTCGAATGGCCTCTATGCCGAGGACGTCACCGCTGACTTTGTCTATCTGCGCCTGCACGGCTCCGAACAACTCTACGCGAGCGGCTACTCGGACGAGGCGCTCGACCACTGGGCGGCACGGGTCAAGCTGTGGGCCAACGGCAGGCAACCCGACGACGCGCAGCTGATCGCCCCCGACCAAAAGCCGCCGCAGCGCCGCGCTCGCGACGTCTTCGTCTATTTCGACAACGACGCCAAAGTCCGCGCGCCGGCCGACGCGCGCTCGCTGATGGCGAAGCTGGCGCCACGTTGAGCACTTCGCCGCGCCCTTTGTTGGGCAGTCCGGAGAGGGTCGTCGGGCGATGCGGGATGAATGCGTGAAGGCAGCGTGTTGCATTTGCCCGCCGGCTGCGCGAGCCTCCCGACAGCCGAAACGCCGCGTGGAGGCCCGTGCCATGACGACCCGCCCGCCCGCCGAGATCGGCATGCCGCTCGACGAGGTCGACACCCCCGCCCTGATCGTCGATCTCGACGCGTTCGAGCGCAATCTGCGCGGCTGCCGCAGCGCGATCGCCGGCAGCGCGGTGCGGCTGCGCCCGCACGCCAAGACCCACAAATGCCCGGTCATCGCGCTGCAGCAGGTGGCGCGCGGCGCGGTCGGCGTCTGCGTGCAAAAGGTCGGCGAGGCCGAGGCGATGGTCTATGGCGGGGTCCGCGACGTGCTCGTCACCAACGAGATCGTCGGCCGTCAGAAACTGCGGCGGCTGATGGCGCTGGCCCACGATCGCGCGGGTCGGGGTGTGCGCCGACGATGTCGGGCCAGGTCGACGCGCTCGAGGCGCGCCGCCGCCGAAGCCGGGGTGACCGATGCCGGTCTATGTCGAGGTCAACATGGGCGGCAACCGCTGCGGCGTCGAGCCGGGCGAGCCGGCGCTCGACCTCGCCCGGCAGGTCGCCGACACGCCGCATCTGAGCTTCGCCGGGCTCCAGGCCTATCACGGCTCGGCCCAGCATCTGCGCGGGTGGGAGGAGCGGCGCACAGGCGATCGCCCAGGCCGCCGACAAGGCCGGCCGCACCCGCGACCTGCTCGACGAGAACGGCATTCCGTGCCCGGTCGTGACCGGCGCCGGCACCGGCAGCTTCGAGTTCGAGACCGGCAGCGGCGTCTACACCGAATTGCAATGCGGCTCGTACATCTTCATGGACGCCGATTACGGCCGCAATCTCGACCCCGACGGCGCGCCGACCAAGGCGTTCGAGCCGAGCCTCTTCGTTTGGGCGACGGTGATGAGCCGCCCGACGCGAGGAGCGCGCGATCGTCGACGCCGGGCTGAAGGCGCTGGCCTTCGATTCCGGCCCGCCATTGGTGTGGGACGAGCCCGCCGCGACCTACGAGCGCGCCTCCGACGAGCACGGCCGGCTCGCCGTCACCTCCGCCACCAACCGCCTCCACATCGGCGACAAGATCCGCCTCGTCCCCGGCCATTGCGACCCGACCGTCAACCTCTACGACTGGTATGTCGGCATCCGCAACAACCGCGTCGAAGCGATCTGGCCGATCACCGCTCGCGGCGCGGTGTATTGACGGACGGCAGCGATCGTATCGTCTCGGGTCTTTGAACGAGCCGGGGGTGGTGCGGACGGCGGGACTCGAACCCGCATTCTCCTTCGAGAAGCAGATTTTCGTACCACTTCGGCTTTCGCCGCCGCCTCACAGGCGTTCGTGGTCCGGACTATCCCTTCGCCATAGCCTTGCGACCGTAGGCGCCGCCCGTCTAGTCTCTACACCTTCCCCCGAATGGGGCTTGGCTCGGGATCGGCATAGGTCGAACCCTTAGCTTTCCCCGACTTTGAGCGGTTCTGCTCCACGGGTTTCCCCGAGGGCACTCCATTGAAGTCTGCTGCGTCTACCGATTTCGCCACGTCCGCGTTCGCCCCGATCCTCTCCGTCGTGCTACAGATATCTCACCGTGATCGGGGGCGGTCGAGGCGCCGAAGCTTGGCGATCTCGCGCTCTCAGTCGTGCGCCGTCGCGTACACCTCGATCCCGACCAGACAGCCCGGCAGCTCGGTAAAGAACGCCGCAAGCGGCATCGCCGAACCGTGCGACGGAGCCTCACTACTGCCGATGCAGCAACCCCATACACCTGAACCACTGCGGCGTCGCCCATTCCTCGAGCGGCGCTTTGGCCAGATCCGGCCCGATCCTAGCAAACTGTTTCCTGGATGGCTCCCGTCTGCTGGTGTTGTCGACAATCCAACTTTGGCACACGGATGCCGTGAGGGCCATCCACCCCAGCAAGCCCGGCCACAACGATCTCCGGCTTGCATCAGGTCGCTGCCAAATTTGCGGAACCGAACAGCCTTGGATCGAGCCCGGGCAAGGGGTAGTTCAGATTGTTCCGGAGTTGGCAGAAGGTCTACTAAGGTTGCAGCGATTTCTCAACCGACAGCCTTGCAGCGGCCCCGGGAATGCCGGCCGAGGGCTCGCCACAACCTCCTCCATTCAAAATGGCCGCAGGTGCTATTGTGGGGGGGATTGCGTGTGAACCCCATCCGAGGAGAACGAACGTGGCGAAGCCGAGCTATCAATCAGCGCTGATCGTCGGCGCCGGCCGCGGCCTCAGCGCCTCGCTCGCACGGCTATTCGCCGGCGAGGGCATGCGCCTGGCGTTGGCTGCGCGCGATGCGCAGAAGCTGGCGCCGTTGTGCGCCGAGACCGGGGCCAAGGCCTTTGCCTGCGATGCCGTAGACCCGGCCCAGGTGGCGAAGATGTTCGCCGCGGTCGAGGGTGCGATCGGCGCGCCGGAGGTCGTCGTCTACAACGCCAGCGCCCGCGCCCGCGGCCCGCGTCGCCGAGCTGGTGCCGGCCGAGGTCGAGCGCGCGATCATGGTCAGCGCCTTTGGCGGGTTTCTCGTGGCGCGCGAGGCGGTCGCCCGGATGCAGCCGAAGGGCCATGGTGCCGTGCTGTTCACCGGCGCCTCGGCGAGCGTCAAGGGCTATCCGCTGTCGGCGCCGTTCGCAATGGGCAAGTTCGCGTTGCGCGGGCTGGCGCAGAGCATGGCGCGCGAGCTGGCGCCGCAAGGCATCCACGTCGCCCACTTCGTCATCGACGGCGCCATCCGCAACCCGGGCCGGGTCGAGCCCGCCGACAAGCCCGACAGCATGCTCGACCCCGACGCGATCGCCGCGACCTATCTCGCCGTGCTGCGACCAGCCGCGATCGGCCTGGACCTGGGAGGTCGAGCTGCGTCCCTGGGTCGAGCGCTTCTGAGGGCTGCCCGGGGCCCGTACTCCTGTCGCGGCCGCCGCCTCGGGCTCTGGGCAATCCGGCGGCATTGGGCAGGTGCGGATTTTGCGCGCCCGTTAGAGACGACGATGTTCGAAGCCGAAGCCCGGTGGCTGCGTGCCGCGCTCGACCGGTATGCCCCGGAGCGGCTCTCGCCATTGCTCAATCTCGGCAGCAGCACGGCGATGTTCCGCGAGCAGGTCCAGCCCTGGACCGAGGAACGCCTGTTCCGCCCGCTGCGCGCCCGCGGCGTCCAGATCGTCCACGTCGATCGCCGCGACGAGCCGGGGATCGACCTCCACGCCGATCTGACCGATCCCGCCGACCTGCCGCGGCTGTGGGCGCTTCGGCCACAGGCGCTGTTGTGCTGCAATCTGTTGGAGCACGTGACCGAGCCGGGCCGGCTCGCCCGTCACTGCATCGACATCCTGCCGAAATCGGGGCTCGCTTTTGTCACGGTGCCGTTCAGCTATCCCTATCACCGCGACCCGATCGACACGATGTACCGGCCAAGCCCGCCGCAATTGGCGGCGCTGTTCGCCGGCGCGCGCCTCCTCGACAGCGCGATCATCGGCGCCGGCCTGTCGTATCGCGACGATGTTCGCCGACGGCCGTGGATTTTGCTGCGCCACGTCGCCCGCTTTCCCGCACCCTTCGTGTCGTGGGAAAAATGGAAGCGTTCGATGACGAAGCTCTATTGGCTCGCCGCCGAGTACCGCATCACCTGCGCCGTGTTCGAGAAGCGATAGACCGGGGGCTCGCCGCCCGCGCGAGCAGCCTGCCGCCGCCGCGTGCTTTGCCGCGAACATGCGATCAGGCGTTGTTCCGGCGCGGCGGGGATCGTTAAAATCGGCCGATGCGGGTTTTGTACCACACGTTGCTCTCCCCGGCCGCGCGCAAGGTGCGCATCGTGCTGCGGGAAAAGAACCTCGATTTCACCTTGAAAGCCGAGAAGACCTGGGAACGACGGCCGGAATTTCTCGCGCTCAACCCGGCGGGCGAGGTCCCGGTGCTGATCGAGCCCGATGGCACCGTACTCGCCGACGCCGCCGCGATCGTCGAATATCTCGACGAGGTCTATCGCGAAAAGATGCTGATCGGGATCAACCCGATCGATCGCGCCGAGGTGCGGCGGCTGACCGCCTGGTTCGACGTCAAGATGAACCTCGAAGTCACCGAGAACCTGCTCGGCGAAAAGCTGATGAAGCGCTACCTCGGCCACGGGCAGCCCAACTCGCGCGCAATTCGCGCCGGGCACGCCAATTTGCCGCATCATCTCGAATACATCGGCTATCTGATCGAGCGCCGGCGCTGGCTCGCCGGCGACCATTTCTCGATCGCCGACATCACCGCGGCCGCCCAACTGTCGAGCCTCGACTATTTGGGCGACGTTCCCTGGGACGACCACGAGCCGGCCAAGGAGTGGTACGCGCGGATCAAGTCGCGCCCGAGCTTTCGGCCGATCCTGGCTGACCATTTGCCGGGCGTGCCGCCGCCGCCGCATTACGTCGATCTCGATTTCTGAGCGCCGTGCCGCCGCTGCCCTCACGGCTGCTGCCCTCAGGGCACCTTTTCGTGCGGTGTCATTGCCACGAGCGCCGCGCGCGACGACGCAATCTCGATCGGGCGAGCCTTCATGCTTCGCTGCGCTCGCAATGAGACTATCCGAGGTGCGGGTTAGATGTCCTCGAAACCGGCGCCAGCCTAATACGAGTAATCGGCGAAGACCGGGTCGATCTCGCTGTGCCAGCGGGTGCGGAAGTCTTCGAGCAATTCCTCGGCCGGGGTGCGGCCCGAGCCGGCGATCGCGAAGAGCGGGTCGAGAAAATGCGTCTCGTCCTCGCCAAAGGCGCTGCGCCGGGCGCGGCGGTGCAGCCCCTCGCGGGCGATGTCGAGCATTTCGAGCGCCACGTCGCGCAGGGCGCGGCTGCGCAAGGGTGTGGCCAGGCCGAGCCGCGGCACATCGCGGCGCATCGCCTCGCGCTCCTCCGCGGTCCAGTCGGCGACGAGATCGGCGGCCGCGTCCAGTGCGGTGCCGTCGTATAGAATGCCGACCCACAAGGCCGGCAGCGCGCACAACCGTCGCCACGGCCCGCCATCGGCGCCGCGCATTTCGAGAAACGTCTTCAGCCGGACTTCCGGGAACGCCGTCGTCATATGGTCGATCCAGTCGCCGAGCAATGGGATTTCGCCCGGCAATGCCGGCAACCGGCCGGCCAGAAAATCGCGGAACGACTGCCCGGCCGCATCGATATAGCGGCCGTCGCGATAGACGAAGTACATCGGCACGTCGAGCATCCAGTCGACGTAGCGCTCAAAGCCGAAGCCTGGTTCGAAGACGAAGGGCAGGGTGCCGCAGCGGTCGGGGTCGGTGTCGGTCCACACCAGGCTGCGCTGGCTCAACAGCCCGGACGGCTTGCCCTCGACAAACGGCGAATTGGCGAACAGCGCCACCGCCACCGGCTGCAATGCCAGGCTGACCCGGAATTTTTTGACCATGTCGGCTTCGGACTGGTAGTCGAGATTCGTCTGCACGGTGCAGGTCCGCAGCATCATGTCGAGGCCGAGCCTGCCCTTTTTCGGCATGTAGTTCCCCATGATACGGTAGCGCGCCTTGGGCATCCACGAGATGTCTTCGCGCCGCCATTTGGGGTCGAAGCCGAGCCCGATCATGCCGAGCCCGAGCTCGTCGCAGACCTCGCGCACCTGGCGCAGATGCTCGTGCACCTCGTCGCAGGTCTGGTGCACGGTTTCGAGCGGCGCCCCGCTCAATTCAAACTGGCCGCCGGGCTCGAGGGTGATCGAACATCGCGCGTCGTTCGCCAAGGCGATCGTGTTGCCGTTTTCGACAACAGGCTTCCAGCCGAAACGGGTCATGCCGTGCAGCAACGCACGCGATGCCGTCCGGCCCCTCATAGGGTACCCGCCGCAGATCGGAGCGGCGGAAAACGAACTTCTCGTGCTCGGTCCCGATGCGCCACGCCGCGGGAGGCTTTGACCCAGCTTCGAGGTATTCGATCAGCTGCCGCTTGTCGGTGATCGGTTCCCCGGGCGTGCTCGGCGTGGTCGTCATGCTCGGCGAGGCTCCAGCGTTCGGCAGTGCGAAAAAAGCGGCGGACCCGATGGCTTGGCCCGGCGGCGGGTCTCAACGAGACCGGATGCGCCGCCAGTCGCCGCCGACCGCTTGAACCACCGACAGAGCCGCGAGTGCCGCGGTGTCGGCGCGCAGCACCCGCGGCCCGAGCCCGACGCGCATAACAAAAGAGAGTTCGCCCAGAGAATCAAGCTCCGTCTCGGCGAACCCGCCTTCGGGGCCAGTGAGAAGCGCCACCGCCGCGGTCGTGAGCCGCGCTGCGGCCTCCGCGATCGGTTCGCCGGCGCCGGTCTCGTCGCAGACAAAGAGGCGCCGGCCGGCCGGCCATTCGGCGAGCACTGCGTCGAGCGTCTGCGGCGGGCGGAGCTCCGGCACCGACAGGCGCTCCGACTGCTCGGCCGCAGAGACCGCGTGGGCGTGCAGCCGGTCGAGATTGAGGCGCTCGCTCTGGGTGTGTCGGGTCCACACCGGCAGCAACGCCGCGACACCGAGCTCGGTTGCCTTCTCGACGAGCCAGTCGAGCCGGGCGCGCTTCAGCGGCGCGAACAGCAGCCACAAATCGCCCTCTGACTCGGGCAGCCGCAGGCGGCGCTCGACCGCGAGCCATGTCCCTCCGCGCCCGGCATCCGTTATCCGACATAACCACTCGCCGTCCGTCGCGTTGAATGCTGCGACCGGCGCCCCCGCGCCGAGCCGCAGCACGGTGCGCAAACGATGCGCTTGTGCGGGTGCGAGCTCGACGCGCGCGCCCTCCGCCAGCGTCTCCGTCAGATAAACCCGGGTCGCCAGCCGCTCGCTCATAGAGTGCCAACTCAGATCTTGCGGATGGGGCCGGGGTATTAGGCGACAACCAAGTCGGCGGTCAGCAGCAGAATGCCCTCGGCGACCGATTGGGCGACCAGCATACGATCGAACGGGTCCTTGTGGATCGGCGGCAGATTGGCCAATGCCACGGCGTGCTCGCCGGTGATCGGCAACTCGTCATAGCCGTTGTCCAACAATCCTCGGCGCAGGAGCCGGGCGTCGACGCGAAAATCGCTGCGGCCAAGGCCGGATTTGATCGCCACTTCCGCAGGCTCGCCGCGCTAAACAGCAGCGAATTTGGCCCGGCTCGGGGGTGTCGAGCGGCACCACCTTGACGAGCGGCTCGCCGGCTTTGGCGATGATGAAAGGCTCGCCCTTGGCGGCGCGATCGAGCAGTCGCGAGAGGTGGGTTTTGGCTTGGCGCATGTTAACGGTAAGCATCGTCGGTCATTTAAACTAAGCTAGGTTAGTCTAGTCGCGGCTCGTCAGTACGGCAAGAGGCGTCCGCTAGTCTAGAACGCGGCGCAGGAGTCGCGGGTGATGATGCCGACCGATTGCTGGTGGAACCGTGTCTTGTAGGCGTCGATCACCGCCGACAGCCGGCGCGCGAGATCGGGGGTTCGCTTGGCGGCGACGAGCAGGATTTTGGTCGGGTCGCGGGCGATGTGCCCGGTCCGCGGGTTGCGCCATTGGCCGTCGCCGTCGAACACGGTGAAGCCGTCCGGGAAGTTCGGCGTGATGGTCTGCGCCGCGAACTCGGCCCATTCGGCATCGGTCAGCGGCTCGCGCCCCTTGATGCGACGGCCGAAGAACAGCTCGGCGACCAGCATCCGCTGTTCTCGCCGGCAGACAGGCAGGCGTAAGGGGCGGGTTGCGAGGCGGCAGGTGTCCCGGCGCCGGCGATACGGCACAGCCGGAGACGGACGAGAAGAGCAGCGCGGCCGCTATTCGGCAACCGGACTCGCCGTTGACGAGATTATGTCGGCGCTCCGCGCCTCGCAATGACAGCCCATTTGTCATTGCGAACGAAGTGAAGCAATCCCGCGCTGAGCCAGCCTGTTACTCGGCGGCCGCCCTCACCTCGACCGGCTCGACCTTGGCGGCGCAGAATTTGAATTCGGGGATTTTGCCGAAGGGGTCGAGCTGCGGGTTGGTCAGGATGTTGGCGGCGGCCTCGGCATAGCAGAACGGGATGAACACCATGCCCGGCGCCACATTGCTGTCGGCGCGCGCCTTCAGTTCGATCATGCCGCGCCGGGTCGTGACGCGCACCGGGTCGCCGGCCGCGATGCCGAGCCGGCGCAATTCGGCCGGGGCGAGGCGACGCCACCGCCTCGGGCTCGATCTCGTCGAGCACGCTGGCGCGCCGGGTCATCGCCCCGGTGTGCCAATGCTCGAGCTGGCGGCCGGTGGTCAGCACCATCGGGTATTCGGCGTCGGGCTCCTCGGCCGGCGGGATGATCGCCGCCGGCACCAGCTTGGCGCGGCCCGAGGCGGTCGGGAAGCCGTCGCCGAAGACGATCTCGTTGCCGGGCTTGTCCTCGGCGTCGCACGGATAGGTCACCGAGCCCTCGCGCTCGAGCCGCTCCCAGGTGATGTTGTCAAGCGACGGCATCGCCAGCTTCATCTCGGCGAACACGTCGCGCGGATGCGGTGTACGACCAGTCGAGCCCGATGCGCCGGGCGATCTCCTGGATGATCCACAGATCCTCGCGCGCGTTCCCCGGCATCGGCAAGGCGCGGCGGCCCGATCTGCACCTGGCGGTTGGTGTTGGAGACGGTGCCGTCCTTCTCCGGCCAGGCCGAGGCCGGCAGCACGACATCGGCGTATTTCGCGGTCTCGGTCAGGAAGATGTCCTGCACGACGAGATGTTCGAGCTTGGCCAGCGCCTCGCGGGCGTGCTGGACGTCGGGGTCGGACATCGCCGGGTTCTCGCCCATGATGTACATGCCCTTGATCTCGTCGCGATGCACCGCGTCCATGATCTCGACCACGGTCAGCCCGGGCTTGTCGTCGAGCGGCGGTCTGCCACAGCGCCTCGAACTTCGCGCGGATCTCGGGGTTCGCGACCGACTGGTAGTCGGGATAGACCATCGGGATCAGCCCGGCGTCGGAGGCGCCCTGCACGTTGTTCTGGCCGCGCAGCGGGTGCAGCCCGGTGCCCGGCCGGCCGACCTGCCCGGTGATCATCGCCAGCGCGATCAGGCAGCGCGCATTGTCGGTGCCGTGGACGTGCTGCGAGATGCCCATGCCCCAGAAGATGATCGCGCGCTCGGCGCGGGCGTAGGTGCGCGCGACATGGCGCAGGGTCGCGGCGTCGATGCCGCAGATCGGCGCCATCTTTTCCGGCGAATAGTCGCGGATGTGCTCGCGCAGCTTTTCGTAATCCTCGGTGTGCGCCTGGATGTATTGCCGGTCGGTCAGGCCCTCCTCGATGATCGTGTGCAGCAGCGCGTTCAGCATCGCCACGTCGCGGCCCGGGGTTGAAGCGCAGGGTCAGCGGTCGCGTGGCGCACCAGGGTGTGGCCGCGCGGGTCCATCACAAAGACCTGGGCGCCGCGCTTCGCCGCCTGCTTGAAGAAGGTGGCGGCGACCGGGTGGTTTTCGGTCGGCCGCGCGCCGATGACGATGATCACGTCGGCGTCGCCGGCGGCGGTGAAGGGCGCGGTCACCGCGCCCGAGCCGATCCCCTCCATCAGCGCCGCGACCGACGAGGCGTGGCAGAGCCGCGTGCAGTGATCGACATTGTTGCTGCCGAACCCGGTGCGCACCAGCTTCTGGAACAGATAGGCCTCCTCGTTCGAGCCCTTGGCCGAGCCGAAGCCGGCGAGCGCGCGCTTGCCGTCGCGGTCGCGGATGCGCGCTCAGGCCGGCGGCGGCGCGGTCGAGCGCCTCCTCCCAGCTCGCCTTGCGGAAATGCGTGTAGGGGTTGGCCGGGTCGATATCGGTGTCGTGCTTCGACACGCCGTCCTTGCGGATCAGCGGCTCGGTCAGCCGGTCGGGATGGTGGACATAGTCGAAGCCGAAGCGGCCCTTGACGCAGAGCCGGTTGTGGTTGGCCGGCCCGTCCTTGCCCTCGACCGCGACGATGTGGTCGTCCTTGATCTTGTAGGTCAGCTGGCAGCCGACGCCGCAATAGGGGCAGACGCTGTCGACCTCGCGGTCGGGGGCGTTGGCATAGACGCCGTTGGCGTCGACCAGGGTCGCCGGCATCAAGCGCGCCGGTCGGGCAGGCCTGCACGCATTCGCCGCAGGCGACGCAGGTGCTGTTGCCCATCGGGTCGTCGAAATCGAAGACGATCTTTTCGTGATGGCCGCGCGCCGCCATGCCGATCACGTCGTTGACCTGGACCTCGCGGCAGGCGCGCACGCAGAGATTGCACTGGATGCAGGCGTCGAGCTGCACCGCCATCGCCGGATGGCTGCGGTCGGGCGCCGGCGCGGCGTGCCGCGGAAAGCGGCTGTCGCTGACCTCGAGCCGGTCGGCCCATTGCCAGAAGCGCGAATTCGGGTCGTGCGCCGCCGCGCGCGCCGGCTGGTCGCCGACCAGCAGTTCGAACACCATCTTGCGCGAGAAGCGGGCGCGCTCGCTCGCGGTCTGCACCTTCATGCCCGGCGTCGGCTGGCGGACGCAGGAGGCGGCGAGCACCCGCTCGCCCTCGATCTCGACCATGCAGGCGCGGCAATTGCCGTCGGCGCGGTAGCCGGGCTTGGGCAGCCAGCACAGATGCGGGATCTCGATGCCCTGCCGGTCGGCGACCTGCCAGATCGTCTCGCCCGGCAGCGGCCTCGACCTCGGCGCCGTCGAGAAAAAAGCGGATCGGATCGGTCATCGGCCGTTCTCCAGATTTTTAGAGAACCATCCCGACGAAGGTTGGGGCCCATTCATCCGCTGCTCGATCGGCCGAACGATGGGTCCCGGCCTGCGCCGGGATGATCAATGGGAATCAGATCGATGCATCGTCGCGGACATCAAGTCGATTGCCCGACCGTCAAGACGTCGTCGCAGCTGTTGGATGAAGTCGTTGACCTCGGGCTGGGTCCAGGTATCGCCGTGATGCCAGAAATCCAGCAGGGCATCCCTGTTGCGCGATACCCATTCGATCACTTGCGGCGACATCTGGCGCACGGCCCGCGCCGGCAGGCTGTTGGCGACGACCGCCGGCGCGTCGGCGATCGACACCGAGAAGCTCGGCTGAGTTCGTCCCGGGCTGCAGAAAATACTTCACTCGCGGACCGTGCGCGCCCATCGCGGTCGAGATGAAGATCGTGCCGGGTATGCCGGTCTGCGCGCTCGTCAGATTGGCCATCTCGACGACCTCCTCGCGCGCCAGTTCCTCCGCCAGCAAGGTGTGTCGAGCGGGAGGTCGAGCGACCGCTCCTGGTCATCACGCGAGATCCTCGCGGAAATGCTTCAGCACCTGCTTGACCGGGTTCATCGCCGCCTGGCCCAGGCCGCAGATCGAGGCGTCGCCCATGACCCGCGTCAATTCGTCGCAGCAGCTCTTCGTCCCAGTGCGGCGCGGTCATCAGCTTGACCGCCTTTTCGGTGCCGACGCGGCACGGCGTGCACTGGCCGCAGCTCTCGTCCTCGAAAAAGCGCAGCAGGTTCAGCGCCACCGCCTTCATGTCGTCCTTGTCGGACAGCACGACAACCGCGGCCGAGCCGATAAAGCAGCCATGCGGCTTCGAGCGTGCCGAAATCGAGCGGGATGTCGGCCATCGCCGCCGGCAGGATGCCGCCCGAGGCGCCGCCCGGCAGATAGCCCTTGAAGGCGTGGCCCTCGGCCATGCCGCCGCAGAATTCGTCGATCAGCTGGCGCGCGGTGATGCCGGCCGGGGCGAGCTTGACGCCGGGGTCGTGCACCCGCCCCGACACCGAGAAGCGTGCGCAGCCCCTTGCGGCCGTTGCGGCCCTGGCCGGTGAACCAGTCGGCGCCCTTCTCGACGATGTCGCGCACCCAGTACAGGGTCTCGATGTTGTTGCACAGGGTCGGCCGGCCGAAGAGCCCGACCTGCGCCGGAAACGGCGGCTTGTGGCGCGGCAGTCCGCGCTTGCCCTCGATGCTTTCGAGCATCGCCGATTCCTCGCCGCAGATATAGGCGCCGGCGCCGCGCCGCAGGTGGATACTGCGTATGCGGCGCCAGCCCGGCCGCCTCGATCGCGGCGATCTCGCTGTCGAGGATCGCGCGGCATTGCGGGTATTCGTCGCGCAGATAGATGTAGATGTCGGCGGCCTCGACCACCCAGGCGGCGATCAGCATGCCTTCGAGAAAACGGTGCGGGTCGGTTTCGAGAAAATAGCGGTCCTTGAAGGTGCCGGGCTCGCCCTCGTCGCCGTTGACCGCCATCAGCCGCGGCGCCGGCTCCTGGCGCACCAAGCGCCATTTGCGCCCGGTCGGAAACCCGGCGCCGCCGAGCCCGCGCAGCCCCGAATGTTCGAGCGCCTCGATCACGCTGATCGCGGGTGCGCTCGCCCGGCGAGGCAGGCTTGCAGCAGGCGATAGCCGCCGCTCGGCGCGGTAGGCGTCGAGGCCGACATAGGCCGGGACCGGCGGGTGCGTCTCGCCGGCGGCGACCGCGGCGGCGACGACTGGCGGCGGTCGCGTGCTCGTGCAGCGCGTGGCCGATCGCGACGACCGGCGCGTTGTCGCAGCCGCCCATGCACGGCGCGCGCACGACCCGCACCTCGTCGCCGAGCCGGCTCTGCAGCTCGGTCGAGCAGCGCCGGCGCGCCGGCGAGCTCGCAGCTGAGGCTGTCGCAGACCCGCACGGTCAGCGCCGGCGGCGGTGTCTCGTCGTCCATGACGATGTCGAAATGGGCGTAGAACGAGGCGACCTCGTAGACCTCGACGAGCGCGAGCCGCATCTCCTCGGCCAGCGCCGCCAGATGGCGCGCGTGCAGGCAGCCGAAATGGTCCTGCAGCAGATGCAGATGCTCGATCAGCAGGTCGCGGCGGCGCTCGCGGTCGCCGAGCAGCGCCTGCACCTCGTCGAGCGCCGCGGGATCGACCTGCCGGCCCTTCGGATGATCGAGCCCGCGCCGCCGCCCCGAGCCCGGGATGAATGCGGCGGTCGTGCCTTACCGGCGGCGGCATCGGAGCGCTCCAAGCCCCTCTCCGCCCTTCAGGGGGGAGAGGGAGGGGCCCGCGCACAGCGCGGGAGGGTGAGGTGGGCGTTTGCTGCGGCGTCTGATCACCCCCACCTCACCCCGACCCTCTCCCCCCCAAGGGGCGGAGAGGGGGGATAAAGGCGGGGAGTTCAAGCAGATGCTACACATCACAACGGCTACACCGCCTTCTCCTCGCGCAGCGCGGCGATCGCGTCCTCGCCGTAGCCGAGCCAGCCGAGGACTTCGTCGGTGTGCTCGCCCAACAGCGGCGAGCGCTTCACCTCGACCGGCGAGTCGGAGAGGTTGATCGGCGAGCCGACCTGGACATAGCGGCCGCGGGTCGGATGGTCGAGCTCGACCAGATAGCCGCGCTCGTACAGCGACTTGTCCTCGTAGATGTCCTTCATCGACAGGATCGGGCCGCACGGCACGTCGACCTCGTTCAGCGCCTCCATGACCTCGAATTTGGTCTTGGTCATCGTCCATTTCTCGATGATCGAGAAGCATTCCGGGATTTTCGGCAGCCGCGCCTGCGGCGTCGCGTAGCCGGGGTCGGCGATCAGCTCCTCGCGGCCGCAGAGCTTCATCAGCGGCTCCCAGGAAGGCGGCTGGATGATCACGTAGACCCAGTCGTTCTGGCCGCCCGGCGCGCAGCGCAACGCCGCCCCCGGCTGGCCGCCGCCCGAGGCGTTGCCGGCGCGCGGCACCGCGTCGCCGAATTCCTTGTTCGGGTATTCGGGCAGCGGGCCCTTCATGATGCGCTGCTGGTCGCGCATCTTGACCCGGCACAGGTTGAGGACGGCGTCGGTCATCGCCACCTCGACGCGCTGGCCCTTGCCGGTGCGCTCGCGCTGGAAGAGGGCGGCGAGGATGCCGGCGACGGTATGCACGCCGGTGCCGCTGTCGCCGATCTGGGCGCCGGTCACGGTCGGCGGGCCGTCCTCCCAGCCGGTCGTGCTGGCCGCGCCGCCCATGCATTGCGCGACGTTCTCATAGGCCTTGCAATCGACATAGGGGCCGGGGCCGAACCCCTTGATCGAGGCGTAGATGACCCGCGGGTTCAGCTCCTGGAACCGCTCCCAGGTGAAGCCCTGGCGGTCGAGCACGCCCGGCCCGAAATTTTCGAGGATCACGTCGCAGCGCCGGACCAGCTCCTCGATGATCTTCCGGCCGCCCGGCGCCTTCAGATTGACCGTGATGCTGCGCTTGTTCGAGTTCAGCATCGTGAAATAGAGGCTGTCGGCGCCCTTCACGTCCTGCAACTGGCCGCGGGTGATGTCGCCGCGCCCCGGCATCTCGATCTTGATCACGTCGGCACCCATCCACGCCAGCAGCTGGGTCGCGGTCGGCCCCGCCTGGACATGGCCGAAATCGAGGATGCGGACACCTTCCAGCGCTTTGCTCATCAGCGGTTCTCTTCAGCAAAAGGAATGTCGGCTCGGGATTGCTTCGTCGCTGCGCTCCTCGCAATGACTCGTTTCATTTTGTCATTGCGAGCCAGCTTGTCATTGCGAGCGCAGCGAAGCAATCCCGCGCCCACTCGTCTACTCATCGCCGACCTATCGGGTTTCATTGGTCCATCGTCGGGGCCGTGCGAGTGTCTGTACCATCGTCACGTCTCGCGTCGAGAAAATCGCCGTGCTGCTCGACGTGCGCGGCGAGCCCCAAGGTGTGCTCGCGCGCCAGCCGCTCGGCGAGTTCGGGGTCGCGGCGTTCGAGCGCCTCGATGATCCTCATATGGTCGGTGATCGAACGCGCCGCGCGATTGTCCTGATGGATCGTGATCTTGCGGATCGCGCGCATGTGGATGAACAGATTTTCGGTCATCTCGGCGAGCAGCGCGCAGCCGCTCATCTTGATGATCGCCTGATGAAAGGCGATGTTCGCCTCGGAATATTCGTCGAGCCGCTCGCCCTCGTTGCCGCCGCTGAACTCGTCCATCAGCCGGCGCAGCCCGGCGATGTCCGCGTCCGAGGCGCGCTCGGCGGCGAGCCGCGCCGCCATGCTTTCGAGCGCCGCCATGACCGTGATCATCTCGACGATCTCGCGCTTCGTTTTGCGCACGACAAAGATGCCGCGGCGCGGCCGGGTCCGGACAAAGCCCTCCTGCTCGAGCAGGGTCATCGCCTCGCGGATCGGGGTGCGGCTGACCCCGAGCCCCTCCGACAGCCGCCGCTCGTCGAGCCGGATCTCTTGGCGTGGTCGTAGATGTCCATCGCCGTGATCGCCCGCTTCAGCGCGGCATAGGCTTCCTTGGCGACGCTGGTGCTGGTGTCCAGCCGCGGCACGTCAAGGGTGGGGCTTGGGCGCAGACCGGCTTCGGGCATGACCGAGGTATATGGTATACCAGAATCCTCGGCAAGCCGTTTTTCGAGGTGGATGCAACAGGTCGCGGGTTGCCCCGGCCTTCGCCGGGCTCACCCGCCCTATGAACTCGCTGCGTCCTCAGCCGCCGCCAGCGAGGTTCGGCGTCACTTCCAACGGCAGTCCGGGTGACCGGTCAGTCGCTCGCCTTCGGCCTGCATTTCCCGCGCCTGTTTTTTGACCGTCGGAAGCACGGCGGCGATCTTTTCCATGTCGAGATCGGCGGCTATCCCGGGATAACCCGCCCGATCGATCATCGCCCCCAGTTTTCGGTTGTCGAATTGCTCGAACACCCAGCCGAGCGGGTCGTCGACCAACGTCTTATCCCAATAGATGCGATGATTTTTGTTGCGTGGCCCATAATGGTAATGCGGCAGCTGCCAGAAGCAGTCGAACGCCAACAGCTCGGTTTCTTCCACATAGGATTTTCCCGGCGTGCCGCCGATATCGGCCAGCACATGAACGGCGAGACCGCCGTCGCCACCCATCTGCCGACGCATTTCGAGGCCAAACCGGATGTTGCCGGCTTCGAAGATGTGCGTGCCGCGATTGTGCTTGACCGTGTTCCGCTTGGTCGCGAACAGCTCGCGGGCGCAGGCTTCGACCTCGGGCAGCACGTCACGCACCGCGGCGAGATCGGTTGCCGCCGCGATTTGCGGGTAGCCGGCCCGCTCGATCATTTTTGGCAGCTTGTTGGCGAGGGTCTTCACCGTCCAGCCGATCGGGTTGCCGTCGGCGATCGGGTCCATCCGGTATATCTCGACCGCGTCGGCCAGCGTCTCGGACGCATAGTCCCCGCTGGTCTCCCCGGCGGCCTGCGGACCGTTGTTTTCCGGCCCGTAAACGTAGCTTTTTTCCTGGTCGAAGCAGTTGAACCGCAACAGGGCCGTCTCTTTGCCGTCGACATCCGCCGCCACCGCGATCGACACACCCTGGTCGGCATGATCGTGGATGTTGCCGTCCCACAACTCGTGTCTGACGGTGAATGTCAAGGGTCCTGCGGTAAATTTCTCCGATGCTTGCGCCATGTCCGGCCGCTCCTGTTTTGAGGGTGGAAAGAGTGTACAAAACCACCGCGATCATCGCACGGGTTTCTCGCCATGCAACCGCTTTTGCGCCGTCGATCCGGCGCATGGCGGGTGCAACCCGCCGTGCCGCATGCCGGTCAGGGAGCCGATGGGGGGTTGCGCCGCGCTCACCCGCCCCTGGGACAGCAGGCCGGATCGCGGGTGCCGTCGAGTCTCATTCTCTCTCGCGCGGCAATTTGAGACGATTTGAGCTCAGGCCGCCTGCCGGGAAAAGTGTCGAATTATCCAAGCGCCCGCAGGCCCGGGCGGAGTGTCCGTGCGGTGAATTGCGTGCAAGGCATAGAAACCACCCAACCATTCCGGAAGGTCGAGCCGTTTCAAGCGCCCCGCCGCAAGATCATCGCGGACCATCGGCTCGGGCATGTTGCCCCAACCGATGCCAGCCAGAAGCAACGCATGCTTGGAACCCAAGTCCGCGAGGCGCCACGTCCTGACACCGATCACCGAAAAGTCGCGACCTTCTGTCAGTGTCGAGCGATCGGTGAGCACGAGTTGCACAAAGTTCCGCGCTGCTCCCGGTGCATGCGCGTGACCCGCCGCCAATGGGTGGCTCGGCGCCGCCACCGGAATGAGTTCCACGCCACCGACCTTGATCCGCTCGATGCCCGGAAGGGTCGCATCCACTCCGCTGATGCCGATATCGGCAATGCCGGAATGGACGAGCTGGGTCACAGCTCCCAGCGCTTCGACGTACAGTCGCAAAGTCACTGTCGGGAACGTCGCCTCGAATGCCCGCATTGCATCGACCAGCCGCGCCGTCGGCAGCATCACGTCGACGGCGAGAGCTATCTGGGCCTCCAGTCCATCGAGCAGTCCTTTGACCTTGGCTCGCAGGTTGTCGACGCCAACCGAGACCGAACGAGCTTCCGACAGCACGGCGGTGCCGGCCTCGGTCAATGCCGGTCTGCCGCGCCTGGTCACGATCGAACAGTTGCACGCCGAGCTGCTGTTCGAGATTGGCGATCGCGTAGCTGACCGCGGATGTAGCGCGCCCGAGCCGGCGGCCCGCCGCCGCGAAACTGCCCGTCTCGACCACCGTGAGGAAAACGGTGAGCTGATCGAGGCTGGGCACCCCCGGTCTCGTGCATTTCAACTTCCTTGAACAGCACCCCCAGTATTTTATGGCTATTCCAGAACGGGGTGAATGCGTATCTCCCGGTCCGAACGGTCCAGGACAAGACAGGCATTGGAGGGCGATCATGACCGAAGGAAAGAAACCGCGGCTCATCGGCATCAATCATGTCGCGATCGAAGTCGGCAACATCGACGAGGCGCTGGAGTGGTACGGGCGGATCTTCGATTTCACGCTGCGCGGCAAGGGCGAGCGCAACGCCTTCATCGACATGGGCGACCAGTTCATCAACATGACCTTGGTGCCCGACCACGCGGTCAACGGCGTCGAGAAGCGGCATCTCGGCTTTGTCGTCGACGACCGCAGCCGCATCATCGAGCTGGCGAAAGCCGCCGGCGCACGCTTTGTCGAAGGCCCTTTCCTCGATTTCCTCGATCCGTGGGGCAACCGGCTCGAGATCATCGAATACTCGAACATCCAGTTCACCAAGGCGCCCAATGTGATGCGCGGCATGGGCCTGGCGCTCGCCAAGAACGACAAGGCGAAGAAGGAGCTCGCCGACAAGGGCATGGCCGAATGAGCGAGGGGATCACAGGGAGGACAGCAACATGACCGCAACAAAAGGCTTTGTCGTACCCGCGGGCGGCGGGAAGCATTTCGACTCGCCGACGCCCGGCCGCTCCTTCGCCTTGAAGCTCCTCGGCCGCGAGACCGATGAGAGCATCATGATGTTCGAGGAAACCCTGCCTGCCGGCACCGCGAGCCTCTTCCATCTGCACCGCGACAGCGACGAGGTCGCCTGGGTGCTCGCCGGCGAGTTCACCTTCAAGATCGGCGACGAGGTCACCGTCGGCGGGCCCGGCACCTGCGCGTTCATGCCGCGCGACGTCCCGCATGCCTGGAAGAACACCGGCAGCGAAACCGGCCGCGTCCTGTTTCTCTACACCCCGGCCGCCGCCGGCGGCTACATCGAGGCGCTCTCGGAGCGCCGCCCGACCGACGACGACGAACGCAACAGACTCCTCCAGCGCCACCGCTGGGAGGTCGTCGGCCCAAACCCGCTTTGAGGTGGGCCTTTGCCCGTGAAACAGGGGAGAGGGATAGGGTGAGGGGCAAGCGCGGCAGGAGGCACCCCGCTGTCCCGCCTTTGCGAGCCGAAGCGGGATGTCTTGGGGCTAAGCGTGGCATCGGCGTATCGCGACGCGTGCCCGTCATCCGGCCCGTCGTGTAGGATGAGCCGGTCGCGCACTGTGTCCGCGTGCGCCCGTAAGATGCATGGAGCTTCCAGAATGACCGACACGCCCGATTACACGCCGCCCAAGGTCTGGACTTGGAACAAGCCGAGCGGCGGCAGGTTCGCGAACATCAACCGCCCGATCGCGGGCGCCACGCACGACAAGGAACTGCCGGTCGGCCGCCATCCGTTGCAGCTGTACTCGCTGGGGACGCCGAACGGCGTGAAGGTCACGATCATGCTCGAGGAGCTGCTGGCGCTCGGCCATCGCGGCGCGGAGTACGATGCCTGGCTGATCCGGATCGGCGAGGGCGATCAGTTCGGCAGCGGCTTCGTGGCGGTGAACCCGAACTCGAAGATCCCGGCGCTGATGGACCGCAGCGGCCCCAAGCCGATCCGGGTGTTCGAGTCCGGCGCGATCCTGCTGTATCTCGCCGAGAAGTTCGGCGAGTTCCTGCCGACGGAGCCCGCGGCGCGCGCCGAATGCCTGTCGTGGCTGTTCTGGCAGATGGGCAGCGCGCCCTATCTCGGCGGCGGCTTCGGCCATTTCTACGCCTACGCGCCGACCAAGATCGAATACGCGATCGACCGGTTCGCGATGGAGGCGAAGCGCCTGCTCGACGTGCTCGATCGCCGCCTCGCCGAAAGCGAGTACGTCGCCGGTCCCGATTACACGATCGCCGACATCGCCATCTTCCCGTGGTACGGCGGGCTGGCGAAGTTCGGCCAATACGGGGCGGCCGAGTTCCTCGCGGTGCACGAGTACAAGAACGTCCAGCGCTGGGCCGACATGCTCCTCGAACGCTCCGCGGTGAAGCGCGGGCGCATGGTCAACCGTGTCTCCGGCGAGCCGTCGAGCCAGCTGCACGAGCGCCACGACGCCAGCGACTTCGACACGAAGACGCAGGACAAGCTCGCCGCCGCGAGTTGAGCCAGGCGGAGGGCGGGTGAGCGAAGCGTAACCCGCCGTGCAGGTAGCGTAGGGCGGGTGCAACCGGCCACGGCGCCCGCGAAACCGATGGCGGATTGTGCTGCGCTTCACCCACCCGACGGTTTGGCTTAGAACGCCGGGAGCGCGCACGGGCTAGGAAGGGTAGACGATATGAGCGCAGCGGAAATGCCGGGAGACATGACCGACGGCTTTCACCTCGTGGTTGAGGCGCTGAAGCTGAACGGGGTCGACACGATCTTTGGGGTGGCCGGCATCCCGATTACCGATCTGCTTGCGGCTGGCGCAGGCGGAGGGGATCCGCTACCTGGGCTTTCGCCATGAGCAGTCGGCCGGGAACGCGGCGGCGATCGCCGGGTACCTGACCCAGAAGCCGGGCATCTGCATGACGGTCTCGGCCCCCGGCTTTCTGAACGGGATGGTGGCGCTCGCCAACGCCACGACCAACTGTTTTCCAATGATCATGATCAGCGGGTCGAGCGACCGCGCGATCGTCGATCTCGAGCAGGGCGACTACGAGGAGATGGACCAGCTCGCCGCCGCCCGCCCCTATGCCAAGGCGGCCTACCGCGTCAACCGCCCGCAGGACATCGGCATCGGCATTGCGCGGGCGATCCGCGCCGCAGTCTCGGGGCGCCCGGGCGGCGTCTATCTCGATTTGACGGCCGAGGTGCTGGGCTCGGCACTCGACGTCGAGACGGCGCGGACGTCGCTGGTCGAGGTCGTCGACCCGGCGCCGCCGCAGCCCCCGGCGGCCGAAGCCATATCGCGCGCCATCGAATTGCTGGCCTCGGCGCGACGGCCGCTGGTGATCCTCGGCAAGGGGGCGGCTTATGCGCGGGCCGACCAGGAAATCCGGTCGTTTGTCGAGAAAACGGGTGTTCCGTTCCTGCCGATGTCGATGGCGAAGGGGCTATTGCCCGACGACCATCCGCAATCGGCCGCCGCCGCCCGCTCCTATGCGATCGGCAACGCCGATGTCGTGATATTGGCCGGGGCGCGGCTGAACTGGCTGTTGTCGCACGGCCGGCCGCCCTTGTGGTCCGCTGGCACGCGGTTGGTGCAAATCGACATCTCGCCGACCGAGATCGACAGCAACCGGGCGATCGCCGCACCGGTCGTCGGCGACATCAAGTCGGTGTTCGCGGCGTTCAATGCGGCGATGAGGCCGGGACAGGTCAAGCGCCAGGCGGCTTGGATCGACGAGATCGGCAAACGCAAGCAGCAGAATGTCGAGCGCATGGCGGCACGTCTGAACGCCGATCCGAGCCCGATGAATTTCTCCAGCGCGCTACGCGCCGTGCGCAACGCGCTCGCCACCCAGCCCGACGTCTACATCGTCAACGAGGGCGCGAACACGCTCGATTTCGGCCGCAACATCATCGACATGGACAAGCCGCGGCACCGGCTCGACAGCGGCACCTGGGGGGTGATGGGGATCGGCATGGGCTATGCCGTCGGTGCCGCCGCGGTGACCGGCAAGCCGGTCGTCGCGATCGAGGGCGACAGCGCCTTTGGCTTCAGCGGCATGGAGATCGAGACGATCTGCCGCTACGAATTGCCGGTGACGACGGTCGTCTTCAACAACAACGGGGTCTACCGCGGCGACCCGGCCGACAGGCCGTATTCCCCGACCGGCCTCTTGCGCGACGCGCGCTACGAGAAAATCATCGAGGCGTTCGGTGGGGCCGGTTATCACGTGACCGACACGCCGAGCCTCACCAAGGCCGTGACCGAGGCGCTCGCATCAGGCAAGCCGGCGCTGATCAACGCCGTCATCGACCCGACAGCCGGCACCGAGAGCGGTCACATCCAGAGCCTCAACCCGAGGAGCGCGGCCGCCCGTCCGACATGAAATCGGTTATCCGCCGCAACCCGCCTCGACGCCGGAATGCAGAGATTTAAGGGAGATTTCAAGATCGTCCGGCACCTTGTCCACACCGGCGAAGGCCGGTGCCCATCGCTGACATGGATCCCGGCCGACGCCGGGATGGACGAGAAGGAGAGATCCGGCCGGGGGGCCCAATTTGCGCCGGCAGCGAGGTCTCGAGACCCCGGCTCCGCCCGGCCCCATCCCGGAAGCGGGCGGCAGCCGAGCGGGTGTCGGGCGCGTGTCAGCGCAGCGGCGAGAACGAGGCCGGGACGACAAGCATGTTCTCCTGCTTGACGAACATGCCGCGGGTGGCGGGCGGCCAGCTGCCGTCCTTGCGCGACTCCTCGCGGATACGGGCACGCTCGTTCGCGTCCTTGTAGGCCCAGATGTGGATCCACTGGTTCAACGGGCCGAGCTCGGTGTGGCCGGCGGCGGCGAGCGGCGACAGCTTGACCCGGCCCGGGATGCGCTCGGCCCATTTCTCGACGACGGCCGGGGCCGATCCGGGCAGCATCGTGTAGGTGCGGATCTCGTAGAGGTTGCCGTGCTGGCGCGGGGTGAAGGCCGGGCAGAACGGCGCCGCGACGACGATCTTGCTCTCCATCTCGACGATGAATTCCTGGATCTTCGGCGGCCAGCCCGGGATCGACTGCGAGCGCACCCGGGTGCGGTGCTGCAGATCGTCATAGGGCCAGATGTGGATGATGTGGTTGAGGGCCCGACTTCGGTGTGAAAGAAGGCGCCGAGCGGCGACACCTTGACGCGTTCGGTCAGCGCCTCGCCAAAGCGCTTTTCGGCCTCCGGAACCGACCCCGGCTGCAGCCGGTAGGTGCGCATCTCAAAGATCATCGACCTGCTCCCCAAAGAAGATTTACGGCGCGGCGCATTCTAGAGGGGCCGGGGAGCAAGTCAAACCCGGCGCCCCCGTGGTGTTCGCCTCAGCCGGCGCGGCTCACCCGGCCTTGCGGCGGCGCGCGAAGACGCCCATCCCGATCAGCCCGCCCGCGAGCAGCAGCAGCGATGCCGGCTCCGGTATCGGCGTGGCGAGCAGCCCGATCGTGTTGTCGGCGCCGTTGACGTAGAAGCCGACAAGTTGATTGAGGTCGTTGATGCCGTTGATCGTCGTCGTGCCGACGCCGAACGGGTCGTCGATGTTTTGGAAGGTGTTGTTGGCGAGATTGTACAGCAGGCCGTGCATGACGCCCGGCCGCGTCGATGTAGGTGCCGACCGCGAACCCGTTATCGTTCAGCCCGAGCAGCATCGTGGACGTCGACCCGGTCGGATCGATCGTCATGAACGCGCCGCCAATGTCGACGAAGCCATGGGTAACGCCGCCGGTGTCGACATAGAACCCGGCGATATCGCCCGCGTTGTTGATCGCCGCCGCGGTTGTGGTGCCAATCCCGTTCGGATCGTCGATGTTGCCCGAAAACGTCATCGTCCCGATGTTATAGGTGTAGCCGTGCGTCGCCCCCGCCGCATCGACGTAGAAACCGACGGCGATATTGCTGTTGTTTACCCCGAGCAGCTGGTCGGTAAACAGACCCGTCGTGGGTCCGCCCGGGTGGTTGACGTCGGTGAAGATTCCGCCGACATCGGTAAATCCGAAATTATTGTCCATGCCGACGCCCTTATTGGTGTCGGACCAGAACCCCACGGTCACGCCAGCGTTATTGATCCCGGTGACCTGGGTTTGCACCGAGCCGAGGAAGTTCTCGTTGGTGAAGTTCGCCTGGGCATAGGGCGGAACCACGGTGTAGCCCTTGTTCGGATGGCCGGCAGCGCCGCTGCCGAAATAGCCGGCGATCGTTCCGGCTTGGTTGATGCCCAACTCTTGGTTGAAGGTCGGGTCGGTGGTATTGATGATGTCCTGAAACGTATAGCCTGCGTGCGCGGGCTGTGCGCCCCAGGCTAATGCCACCGCGGCAAGTCCGCCCAAGGCGAGCTTAAAGCGGCTTGCCGCGGCAAGCCGGATGGCAGGGTTGAACGCCGACAATTTCATGATGACCACCCCTCTCGGTAAACTTAACTTTTTCGCGCAAGATACTTGCCAAGTCGATTAAGCTCAACGTTAGCAGGGCCTTACGAGATAACCCTGGAAATCGGGCGCGCCAGTTTGTCGGAAATTTTTACAGGTGGCGCTGCCCCAATTAGGAGCCGCCGCCGACCCGGTCCAAGCCGATCAGCCGGTTAACCTCTTCATCGCCCCCTTATGGGTATGTCAAGAAATCCGACAGGCGGTACGACCGGCGATTTGCCGCCCGGGACCTCGGCTAGGGCAGGCGCGCCAGCCGCGCCGTCAATAGACCGTAGAACCCATCGGCATCGACCGTGGTCATAAACCGCGCGTTGGCCTCGCGGCCGGTGACACCCCACCAATCGACGACTGTCATCCCGACGGTGAGCGGGCTCGCGGTCTCGACGGCGACGTTGACCTCGCGTCCCGAGAACAAATCCGGGCGCAGCAGATAGGCGACGACGCACGGGTCGTGCAATGCCTTGCCGCGCTCTCCGAAGCGGCTGCGCGCGGGCCTCTTCGAAATCGGCCAGCAGGGTGGCGACCGCCGGGCCGCAGCGGTTGGGGAGAGCGCTGCAGACGCGGCAAGCCGCGGCGGCGTGCTCAGCACTTGATGGGTCACGTCGAGCGGGATCATCGTGATCGGCGACGCCGCTCGCGAGCACGATCGCGGCGGCGTGCGGGTCGACGTGGATGTTGAACTCGGCGGCCGGGGTGACGTTGCCGATCTCGAACCCGGCGCCGCCCATGATCACGAGCTCGCCGATCCTGGCGGCGATGTCGGGCGCCTTGACCAGCGCCATCGCGATGTCGGTCAGCGGACCGAGCGCGCACAGCGTGATCGCGCCCGCCTCGGCCGCGCGCACGGTGTCGATCGATGAAGTCGACGCCGTGCTGCGCCTGCAGCGGCATCGTCGGCTCGGGCAGATTCAGTCTCTCGCCAAGAGCGTCGCCGTGAATGTGCCGCCGCGGTCGCCAGCGGCCGCAGCAGTGGCTGCGCGCAGCCGGCATATACGGCGAGGTCGGGCCGACCGGCCAGTTCGCAGATCTGCCGCGCGTTGCGCTCGGTCTGCGCCAGCGGCAGGTTGCCGGCGACCGCGACGATCCCCAGCACCTCCAACTCCTCGGGCGCCGCCAGCGCCAGCAGGATCGCCACGGCGTCGTCGATGCCGGGATCGGTGTCGATGATGATCTTGCGCACGATCACTCCTCCGGCATCTCGAACCTGCCGCAGCCCGGCGACCACGAATATCGGGAGCGCTCGCCATCCCGGATATCTTAGGCTGTCGAAGATCCGCACGGTAATGAAAGCTGCTTGAAGGGAGGCTACGATGACCGCGACCAGCGGATTTGCCGGGTTTCGGCCGGCAGCATTCACGTTTCTCAACGAGTTGCGCGATCACAACGACCCGGCCTGGTTCAAGCCGCGCAAAGCGGTCTACGAGGCTGAAGTGCTGGCCCCATTCCGCGAGTTGATCGTCGCCATCGGGGAGGCGCTGCATCAGGCCGGGTTGCCGCTGGTCGGCGATCCCAGACGCGGCATCTTCCGCATCTATCGCGACGTGCGCTTTTCGCCCGACAAGCGCCTGTACAAAACCCATGCCGGGGCGGTGCTGACGCGCACGGGCGACAAGCGCAATCCCGGTTTGCTCTATCTCCACGTCGCACCGGGCGAATTGATGGTCGGCGGCCGGCTTTTGGCATCCCGCACCCGATCTCCTCGCCAAGTTGCGGCGAGCCATTCTCGGCGACCCCGATGGGTTCCTGGCGATGGCTGCCCGGTTGGAGCAGAGCCGGCCATCCGATCGCCAGCGACGAGCGGCTCAGCCGTCCGCCGCGCGGCTTCGAAGCGGCCAAGGGCACGCCGGTGGCGGAGTATGTCGGCTGGAAGTCGTTCACCGTCCATGCCCCGCTGAGCGACGCGGAAATGCAATCGCCCGCTTTAGTCGACCGCATCGTCGGGTTTGCCCATCCGGTCATGCCGTTGCTCGAATGGGGCTGGGCGGCGATCGACGACGAAGCGCCGGCGCCGGTTACGATCCGCGCGCCGGCCCGGCCGCTGGCGAAGCCCGACTTTTGATCAGCGCCGGAGGATCGCGAAGGCACGGGGGTCCCGCTGCGGCGGAACCGAGCCGGGGTCAGCGGCGCAGCACCATCAGCTTCTTGATCTCGGCGATGGCCTTGGCCGGGTTCAGGTTCTTGGGGCAGGTGCGGGTGCAGTTCATGATGGTGTGGCAGCGGTAGAGCCGGAACGGGTCTTCGAGCGCGTCGAGCCGCTCGCCGGTCTCCTCGTCGCGGCTGTCGGCGATCCAGCGATAGGCCTGCAGCAGGACCGCCGGCCCGAGATAGCGCTCGCCGTTCCACCAATAGCTCGGGCAGGCGGTCGTGCAGCAGAAGCACAGGATGCATTCCCACAACCCGTCGAGCTTGCTCGCGCTCCTCGACCGATTGCGGCCGCTCGCGGTCGGGCGGCGGCGGCGCTCTCGGTCTTGCAGCCACGGCTGGATCGAGCTGGTATTGCGCGTAGATGTGGGTCAGGTCGGGCACCAGATCCTTGACCACCGGCATGTGCGGCAGCGGGTAGATCGCGCACCGTCGCCCTCTGATGTCCTCGATCGCCTTCAGGCAGGCGAGCGTGTTGGTGCCGTCGATGTTCATGGCGCACGAGCCGCAGATGCCCTCGCGGCACGAGCGGCGGAAGGTCAGGGTCGTGTCGATCTCGTTCTTGATCTTGATCAGCGCGTCGAGAACCATCGGCCCGCACTGGTCGAGATCGATCTCATAGGTGTCGAGACCGGGTTTTTGCCGTCATCGGGGTTCCAGCGATAGATCTTGAACGTCGCGCACCCGCTTCGCTTCGGGCGGCGCCGGACAGGTCTTGCCGGGGCCGACCTTGGAATTTGCGGGCAGGGTGAATTCGGCCATCCGATTCCGCGATCGCTCAATAGACCCGCGCCTTGGGCGGGAAGGCCTGCACCTCGTTCGACAGCGTGTAGAGGTGGACCGGGCGGTAGCCGATCTTGCACCTTGCCGTCGCCGTCGAGCCAGACGACCGTGTGCTTCAGCCAGTTCGACGTCGTCGCGCTCGGGATAATCCTCGCGCGCATGCGCGCCGCGGCTTTCGGTGCGGTTGTCGGCCGAATGCAGGGTCACGACCGCCTGCTCCAGCAGGTTTTCGAGCTCGAGCGCCTCGACGAGATCGCTGTTCCAGATCATCGAGCGGTCGGTGATGCCGAGATCGGCGAAGCTGTCGGCCACGTCGTCGATCTTGTCGACGCCCTCCTCCAGCACCTCGGCGGTGCGGAAGACGGCGCAATTGTTCTGCATGACGCGCTGCATGTCGAGGCGGATCTCGCCGGTCTTGCGCGGCCCTTGCGCGTGGCGCACCGCGTCGAGCCGGGCGACGGCCTCCTCGCCGGCATCGGCGGCGAGCGGCTTGTGCGGCGTTCCCGGGCGCACCAGCTCGGCGGCGCGATGCGCCGCGGCGCGGCCGAAGACGACGATGTCGAGCAGCGAGTTGCAGCCGAGCCGGTTGGCGCCGTGCACCGAGACGCAGGCCGCCTCGCCGATCGCCATCAGCCCGGGCACGACGCGCTCGGGGTCGTCGGCGGTCGGGCTCAGCACCTCGCCGTGATAATTGGTCGGGATGCCGCCCATGTTGTAATGCACGGTCGGCAACACCGGGATCGGCTCGCGCGTCACGTCGACGCCGGCGAAGATCTTGCGCGGTCTCGGAGATGCCCGGCAGCCGCTGGTGCAGCACCTCGGGTCAGAGATGCTCGAGATGCAGCAGGATGTGGTCCTTCAGCGGGCCGCAGCCGCGGCCCTCGCGGATCTCGATCGTCATCGCCCGGCTGACGACATCGCGCGAGGCGAGGTCCTTGGCGTGCGGCGCATAGCGCTCCATAAAGCGCTCGCCCTCGCTGTTGGTCAGATAGCCGCCCTCGCCGCGCGCGCCCTCGGTGATCAGGCAGCCCGCGCCATAGATGCCGGTCGGGTGGAACTGGATGAACTCCATGTCCTGCAACGGCAACCCGGCGCGCAGCACCATCGCGTTGCCGTCGCCGGTGCAGGTATGGGCCGAGGTGCAGGAGAAATAGGCGCGGCCGTAGCCGCCGGTGGCGAGGATCACGATGTGCGCGCGGAAGCGGTGCAGGGTGCCGTCTTCGAGGTTCCACGCCATGACGCCGCGGCAGGCGCCCTCCTCGTCCATGATCAGGTCGAGCGCGAAATACTCGACGAAGAACTCGGCGTTGTGCTTCAGGCACTGCTGATAGAGCGTGTGGATGATGGCGTGGCCGGTGCGGTCGGCGGCGGCGCAGGCGCGGCTGCGCCGGGTCGCCGTCGCCGTAATCCATCATGTGGCCGCCGAACGGCCGCTGATAGATCCGGCCCGTCTTCGGTGCGCGAGAACGGCACGCCGAAATGCTCGAGCTCGATCACCGCCGGGATCGCGTTCGCGGCACATGTATTCGATCGCGTCCTGGTCGCCGAGCCAGTCCGACCCCTTGACCGTGTCGTACATGTGCCAGCGCCAGTCGTCGTCGCCCATGTTGCCGAGCGCGGCGGCGATCCCGCCCTGCGCCGCGACGGTGTGGCTGCGGGTCGGGAACACCTTGGTGATGCAGGCGGTCTCGAGACCGGCCGCGGTGCAGCCCAGGGTCGCGCGCAATCCGGCGCCGCCGGCGCCGACGACGACGACGTCATAAGCATGGTCGGTGATCTGGTAGGCCGGTGCCACAGCACTACTCCTGGTCAGCTAGTCCGCAGCTCCAAGCGCCAATGTCAGCACCGCGACGATCCCGGCGACGGCGAGCGCGATGCAAACGAGGCGGGTGAGGATCACCAGCCCGAGCCGGGTGAGCTCGCCATGAACATAGTCCTCGATCACGACCTGCAGGCCGAGCGCCGCATGGTAAAAGGTCGCGATCAGCAGCAGCACCAAGAGGATCGCCGGCAGCGGGCGGCCGACCCAGTCCTGCATCGCGTCGAAATCGGCGCCGGTCAGCTCGATCACCGCGATGACGAACCACAGCGCGAGCGGCACCAGCGCCACCGCGGTCACCCGCTGCGCCAGCCAGTGCTCGACCCCCTCCTTGGCCGAGCCGAGGCCGATCGCGCGGCTCAGCGGCGAGCGCATCCGCGGTGCCGGCCTCTCGCGCATCCTGGACAACGCCACCTCAACCGACCCAGTGGGAAATGCCGGCGACCCAGGCGATCGCGGTCAGGACCGCGGTCGCCGCAACCACGATCCAACCGCCGAGATAGGTCGATCGCAGATCGAGGGCATGCCCGGTATCCCAGACCAGATGCCGGATGCCGTTGCACAGATGGTAGAACAACGCCACGCTCCAGCCGAGCAGCAGCACGATCCCGAGCCAGGAGCCGAGGAAATCCTGCACCGAGCCGTAGGCCTCCGGGCCGGAGGCGGCGGCAACCAGCCACCATACCAGCAGCACGCCGCCGGCGCAGAGCGCCACGCCGCTGGCGCGGTGCAGGATCGACATCACCGAAGTGAGCTGCCAACGATAGATCTGAAGATGCGGCGACAGCGGCCGAGCAGCGGGGTTCATCCAAACGCTTTCTCTGGGACGGGTCGTTCTCGGCCGCCTGCGCTCCGGCCGGGCTCAGTCCGCACCACAAGGCGCCAAGGGTCGAATGGCGAAGGCCGGCTGCCAGGCAAGCCCAGTGCCGGCGATGCGGCAGGATATCGGAGACATCGCATCCTTGGCGAAGGGTGGCGTTTCACGGGGATTACGCGGCGGGTGACTTAGACCCCGTTCCCAAAGGTGTCAACGGAGGGCGGCCCAGCCCAGCGTACGCTGCTTTCCTGGATCGAAGCGCACTTCGCGCTACGATCGGCGTCGAGAGCGGTCCCGGCTATCACCGCGAACTAGTAATCCATCATCGGCTATCATCCCGCGCCGCGAGAAACTGGCCACGTCGCTGCGGGAAACTGGAAGACGCTGCCGATGGGTTTATTGACAGGGTTTCGAGTGGTCCAGCTCGGTCGGAGGATGGCGGCGCGGTCTGCGGCCGGCTTGTTCGCCGATGTCGGCGCCGAAATCGCGTGCATCGACCCCGACCGCTCGACGCCGCTCACGCAATATCTCAATCACGGCAAGGGCGTTGCGGCGAGCGAAGCGGTGGGGCGTGCACTGAGAGCGGCCGGGCTGATCGTCTGCGAGGGCCGCCCACGAGATCTGCGGGCCCGGCTACACATGCTGCTGCGGGTGAACCGCCTTATGCTGTGTAGTCGCTTTCGCTTCGGCGGCCGTCAGGTGCACGACACCAACATCGTCGCGACCATGCTCGCAAATGGCGAACGCCGGCTATTGACCTTCAACGGTGCGACTTCCGGCGGTACGCCGGGCTGATCGAACTGCTCGGCCCTCGACCCTGATGGTTCACCGCTCCGCCAATGGGCCGAAGGCGGGGGGTGGGATGCGGCGCTGGGAGGCGGCTTCGTAGGAGGACGCGATTTCGAGCAGGATGTCCTCCTTGCCGGGCTCGGCGCGGAAGACGAGCGAGAAGGGC
This sequence comes from uncultured Solirubrobacterales bacterium, assembly GCA_963699325.1. Lineage (GTDB taxonomy): Bacteria > Actinomycetota > Thermoleophilia > Solirubrobacterales > Solirubrobacteraceae > Palsa-465. The sequence continues at coordinate 40,080 of CAVOTN010000004.1, forward strand.
AGGCCGGGCGTGGGCAGCTCGGTCGGGGTCGCGGCGGCCACCGGGATGTAGCGGGTGCGGTCGGGGCTGAGCGTGAAGACCGGGTCGTAGACGGTGGTGACATAGCCGGCCGGTATCAGCACTTCGGTCAGGCCGGCATTCGGGCCGTAAAAGGTTTCGAGGCGCAGGTTGGACGGGCCTCCGAGCGGGTCGTGGGCGCCGCCGATCTTCGCCGGCGGCAACGGCGTGTGCAGTCGCACCAGCGCGTCGAGCCGGTTTTCGAGGATCACCATCATGTCGACCCGGCGCAGCAATTCGCGCAGCATGATGCGCTCGTCGACACCCTGGCGCCCGCCCGAGCGGGTTGCGCGGGTCGGCGACCTCCTCCCAGTTCTTAAACGCGGCGCGGCCGTCGTCGCCCCAGAATTTCGAGCGCGCGTTGAGCGCCGCGAAATCGACCAGAGTTTCGGTAAAGCCGCGCGCCCGCCAGTCGGCGGCGCGCCGCGACAGATATTGCGGGATGTGAAAGCGGAACGACATCGCCAGCTCCTGTTCCTGGATCGTGGCGATGTCGAGATTGGCGGGCGGCGCGATTCGGCCCTTCGGCCAGCTCGACGAAATAGTCGATCGGCGCCATCGCGCCCGACCCGAAGACCTTGCCGGGCAGGAATTCGGTCGGGCGGATCGCGGCGGCGAATTCCTTGAACAACGGGCGTCCCGTCGGAGCCCAGCCGGAACAGCAGATCGGGCATGAACACCGGCACCAGCCGCGCCAGCGCGCGGCGGAAATCGGGGTTCATCTGCTCGATGTCGGGGTCGCGCTCCCACAGCGGGTCGGCCGATTCGACCAGGCGTCGCGCCGAGCTTGCCGCCGAGCACCGCCTTGATCTCGGCCGCGGCGGCGGTGGTGATCGGCACGGTCGCGTTTTCGCCGGGCCGCACCAGCATCAATTCGCGGATGACGCCGATGCGCACGGCCCTTCAGCGACCCGGCACGCCCGAGCCCTTGGCGTGGCCCGCATATCCGCCCGCCAGCACCGATGAGCGCGGCACCGTCGTATAGGGGTCGCGCGGGTCGTAATAGCCGCGCTCGGCGTCCTTCAGCGCGTCGAGCACCTTGGCGCAGTCGCCGATCGTGCGCGCCAGAATGCCGGTGCGGTCGCAATAGATGTCGGCGCCGATCGCCCCGCCGTTGAAGCCGAGCATCGCCTTGTGCGGCAGGATCAGCGCCACGGCGTTGTGGTTGGCGGGGCCGCGGGTCGAGGCGCGGGTCTCCTCGCCGAGGCTGCACATCACCAGATTGGCGCTGACCGACACGCCCGATCCCGAGGACGAGCCGAGCGAGGCGGCGCGGGTCGTGTCGTAGGGGTTGGCCGGGTTGCCGGCCCAGCTGCTGCGCTGATAGCCGAGCAGTCGAGGGCAGCACCTTTTCCGGCTGCGTGGCGCCCGCCGGGGTTGCCGGCGCGGCCGTTGTATTCGGTGCACACCGCCTTGGCGAAGATGATCGCGCCCTTGCCGCGCAGCTGCTCGACGAGGATGTGGTCGCGCGCCGGGAAATCGATGTCGTAGGCCGCGTCGCCGCCGGCGGTCGTGCGCATGTCCTTGGTGTCGAACGGGTCCTTGAACGAGAAGACGACGCCGTACATCGGCATCTCGTCGAGCGGCGGGTTGCGGCCGTAGCGCGCGTCGAGCTCGGCGGCGCGTTCGAGCGCGTCGGGCAGCTGGCGGAACTGTTCGCAGACCGGCGGCGCGCCCGGCGGCAGCGGCCCTCGCGACGGGTGCCGGTCGAAATCGCCGTGGCAGGTGACCGAACGCTCGCCGCGGATGTTCAACGTGGCGAGCGCGTTGAGTTGGCCCGCATCGGGAATGCCGGCGATCATGCCGTATTGCTGCTGCACCGCGGGGTCGGAGGCGGTCGCCTCCATGCGGCCGAATTCGAGCGGCGGCCCCTCGTATTTGTCGAGGTCGGGAAAGAGCGTCGCGGCCTCGACCGTCTCGGTCGGAAAACGCAGCGGCGCCCCGGCCCGCACCGTGCCGGCCGCCTCCGGCACCGGCGCGCCGTCCTCGGTCACGAGCACGCTGGCGACGCCGTTATAGGCGCGGGCGCGGTCGATATAGTGCTGCACGACCGCGACGCAGGTCGTCTCGCCGGCGCGGATCGCCCGATGCAGCTCGTCGATCGTCGCTTCTTCGAGCTGAAACGGCTTTTTCATCGCGTCGCGTTCCTCACCCATCCACCCCTCTCCTTCCCGCTCACATCCGTACCGGCATATTAGCACCCCGCCCAATTTTCACGTGCCGAGACGGCGCCGATCCTTCAGGATAGGACGACCCCTCCCACCATACCCGGACGTGACCCGATGCCTGACGAAGCAACATCCGAGCTGGCGCCGACCGGCGTTTTGCGCGCCGCGATCAACATGGGCAACTTCCTGCTGGTGACCGGCAAGACCCCGTCCGGCGACCCGGTCGGCGTCGCCCCCGACATGGCGCGCGAGATCGCCGCAGCGGCTGGGCGTGCCGATCGCCTATGTCCCGTATGCCCGGCCAGGCGAACTCGCCGACGCGGCCGGGACCGGCATATGGGACATCGGGCTGATCGGCGCCGAGCCGCAGCGCGCCGAAATGATCGACTTCACCGCCGCCTATGTGCGAGATCGAGGCGACCTATCTGGTGCCGGCGGGCTCGCCTTCGCAGTCGATCGCCGAGGTCGACAGGCCCGGCAGGCGTGTCGCCGTGACGGCGCGCAGCGCCTACGGCCTATGGCTCGAGAACAACTACAAACAGGGCGAGCTGCTGCAATTCGACAATGCCGAGGCGGCACTCAAGGCGTTCGACGACGAGAGGCTCGACGCCTATGCCGGGTTGCGGCCTGGCCTGCTCGAAGTGCAAAAGGCGCGGCCCGGCTCGCGCATTCTCGACGGCCAGTTCACCGCCGTGCAGCAGGCGGTCGGCACCGCAAGGGCGAATGCCGCTGGCGCCGCGTTTCTGCGCGATTTTGTCGAGGAGGCGAAGAAGTCCGGCCTCGTCGCCCGCCTGATCGAGCGCCACGGCGTCGTCGGCCGCCTGTCGGTGGCCCCGCCCGGCTGAGCCTCGACACTCGCCCGACCGCCTGTCCCATCCGTCGAGGAGTCCGCACCCGTGCCCGATGACATGACATCGCCGTCGACCGAGCTTACCTTTATGACCGTCGCGGAGTCGGCCCGGCGCATCGAGAAGAAGGATTTGTCGCCGGTCGAATTGACGGCGGCGCTGATCCGCCGGGCGGAGGCGCTCGACCCGCAGCTAAACGCGTATCTGCTGCCGACACCGGATCGCGCGCTCGACCAGGCGCGCGCCGCCGAGCGCGAAATCACCGCCGGCCACTATCGCGGGCCGATGCACGGCATCCCGTTCGGGCTCAAGGACATCTACGCTACCGCCGGTATCCGCACGACCGGGCATTCGCGCACCTGCATCGACACGGTCCCCAATTTCGACGCGACGACCGTGACGAAGCTGTACGACGCTGGCGCGGTGCTGATGGGCAAGCTCGCGACCCACGAATTCGCGCATGGCGGACCATCCTTCGACCTGCCTTGGCCGCCGGCCCGCAACCCGTGGAACCGCGACCATTTCACCGGCGGCTCGTCGAGCGGCTCGGGGGCGGCGGTCGCGGCCGGGCTGGTGCCGGCCGCCCTCGGCTCCGATACCGGCGGGTCGATCCGCGGGCCGGCGGCGTTGTGCGGCATCGTCGGGCTGAAGCCGACCTATGGGCTGGTCAGCCGCTGCGGTGTCTACGCCAACTCGTTCAGCTTCGACCATGCCGGGCCGATGACCTGGACGGTCGAGGATTGCGCGATCCTGTTGCAGGCGATTGCCGGCCATGACCCGAAGGACCCGGCGAGCGCCTCGCACCCGGTCCCGGACTATCGCGCGGCATTGACCGGCGACATCAGAGGTTTGCGCATCGGCGTCGTGCGCCATCTGCACGAGGACGATTGCCCGGTGGCTTCGGAGGTCGGCGCGGCGCTGGAGGAAGCGTTTGCGAGTGTTGCGTTCGCTCGGCGCGACCCTCGGCGAGGTGCGGCTGCGCCCGGCGCAGGATTATTACGACGTCAAGGTCACGATCGCCGAAAGCGAGCTGCTGGCGGTGCACGAGGACGCGCTGCGCACCCGGCCCGGCGATTTCGGCGAGGATTTTCTCGGCCGCGTCCTGCCGGCGGTGCTGATCAGCGCCCGCGACTACGTGCAGGCGCAGCGCGAGCGGCGGCGCATATTGGCCGAGATGACGCCGGTCTACGCCGATTTCGACGTGCTGGTGACCGCGACGGCGGGCGGTCCGGCGCCGCGGCTCGACGCGTGGCGGACGATCGAGTTCTGGCGCCGGCCGTCATTGACGACGCCGTTCAACGTGACCGGCGGCCCGGCCTTGGCGCAGTGCATCGGCTTCAGCAGCGGCGGCCTGCCGTTGTCGATGCAGGTCGTCGGCCGGCCCTTTGCCGAGACGACGGTGCTGCGGGTGGCGCACGCCTACGAGCAGGCGACCGAATGGCGGTCGCGCCGGCCGCGGCTCGATCCCGACGCGGCGTTCTCGACCGAACTGCCGCCGGTCCCCGATCCGGAACCCGTCGATATCGACGCCGCCACCCGCGACCGCGCCGCAGCCGCCTGCCGTGCCGCCGGCCTCACTCTTGTCCGACCGGCAATTCGCGATGGTCTGCGCCGCCGCCCCCTATGTCGAGGCGATGACCGGCCGGCTCTACCGCGAGCGCCACTGGACCGAGGAGCCGGCCAACATCTTCCAATTCGGCGGCTGACGCATCCCTCCGGTCGCACCGAAGCGCTTCCCCGACCGTTGCCCCGAGCATGCTGGGGGATTAGCTTTCTGGGAGAGCATCATCGGGAGCAGAAAATGCGCGAACGTGCCTTTGTCCGCGAAGTCGGCATGCGCGACGGCCTGCAGAGCCTCGCCGAGATCATGCCGACCGAGCAGAAGATCGCCTGGCTCGACGCCGAGCACGCCGCCGGGGTGCGCGAGATCGAGGTCAGCTCGTTCGTCCCGCCAAAACTGCTGCCGCAGCTCGCCGACGCCGAGGCGGTGGTGCGCCACGCGCTGACTTTGCCCGGGCTCACCGTGTCGGCGCTGATCCCGAACCTCAAGGGCGCCGAGCGCGGCCTGGCGCTCGGCGTGCCACGAGATGAATTACGTGCTGTCGGTCAGCGAGGGCCACAACCGCGCCAATGTCCGCCGCTCGACCGAGGAGTCGGTCGAGGATTTCCGCCGCGTCGTCGCAGTTGTGCCATACCGCGGCCGAGGCCAGGCGCCCGCGCCTGACCTGCGGGCTCGCCACCGCGTTCGGCTGCACGATCGAAGGGGCGGTCGACGAAGACCGGGTGCGCCGCATCGCGGTCGAGGTCGCCGAGGCCGGGGCCGACGCGATCATCCTCGCCGACACGGTCGGCTACGGCCAGCCGGCGGCGATCGAGCGCGTGTTCCGCCGGGTCATGGCCGATGTGGCGCCGTTGCCGGTCGGCGGCCATTTCCACGACACGCGCGGGCTCGGCCTCGCCAACGTGCTGGCGGCACTGCAACGCCGGCGCGCGCTCGTTCGACGCCTCGCTCGGGCGGGCTCGGCGGCTGCCCCTACGCGCCGGGCGCGACCGGCAACATCGTCATCGAGGACTCTCGTCTTCATGCTCGAGGCGATGGGCTTCGACACCGGGATCGACCTCGACCGGCTGGTCGAGGTGCGCGAGCTGGTGCACGGCGCATTGCCGAACGTCGTCCAATACGGCGCCATCGCCAAAGCCGGCCTGCCGAAGAACTTCCACGCGCGCCGATCGCGCAAGCGGCGGAGTAGGATCGCGGGACGCACGGCCGCCACCTCACCCTCCCACGCAAGCGGGGAGAGGGATCCGCGCGGGTGAGGGCCGAGGTCGCAGGTATCACTGCAGAAGGGGCGGACCATGGCCGAGCAACCGATCTCATCCGAGCGCTTCGCGGTGCTGGTCGAGCGCGCGGGGTTGACGCTGACCCCGGAGCAGTTCGACGAGTTGCGCGAGGGCTACCGCCTTGTCGAGCGCATGCAGACGAGCGTGCGGCGGCCGCGCGACCGGGCGGCCGAGCCGGCGCATATCTTTGTCCACCCGACGGGCGTGAGGGCGGCGATGGACCCGACCCAGCTGACCATCGCCGAGGCGAGCCGCGCCATCGCCGACGGCAGCCTGTCGCCGGTCGCGCTGACCGAGGCCTATCTCGACCGCATCGCCGCACTCGACGGCGAATTGCACAGCTATGTGCTGGTGTTGCGCGACCAGGCGCTCGCGGCGCGCGCGCGATCGCTTACGGCCGGCCGCTCGCGCGGCCCGCTGCACGGCATCCCGATCGGCCTCAAGGACATCTACAAGACCGCGGGCATCCGCACGACGGCGGGCTCGCGGCGCTATCTCGACCATGTGCCCGACGAGGACGCCGAGACCTGGGTGCGGCTGCGCAATGCCGGCGCGGTCCTGCTCGGCAAGCAGGAGACGCACGAATTCGCGATCGGCGGCCCCGATTTCACCTTGCCGTTCGCGCCGGCGCGCAACCCGTGGAACACCGCGCATTACCCGGCGGGGTCGTCGAGCGGCTCGGCGGTCGCGGTCGCGCGCCGGCCTGTGCGCCGGCGGCGATGGGCTCGGACACCGGCGGCTCGATCCGCGGCCCGGCCGCCTATTGCGGCATCGTCGGGCTGAAGCCGACCTATGGCCGGGTCAGCCGGCGCGGCGTCTTCCCGCTGTCCTACACGCTCGACCATTGCGGCCCGCTGACCCGCACGGTCGAGGATTGCGCGATCATGATGCAGGCGCTGGCCGGCTACGATCCGCTCGACCCGGCCTCGGCCGATGTGCCGGTGCCGGATTACCGCGCGGCGCTGACGCCGCGGCTCGACGGGCTCCGGATCGGCGTCGTCCGCCATTTCCACGAGCGCGACGCGGTCGCCGATTTCGGCGCCGACAGCGCGCCGAGCGCCGCCTATGTCGCGGCGTTCGACGCTGCCTGCCGGACGTTGGAGAGCCTCGGCGCGCGGCTCGTCGATCTGCAATTGTCGCCGCTGATCGACTATGCTCGACGCCAACCGGCTGATCATGCTGGCCGAGGCCTATGCGCTGCACGAAAAGGATTTCCGCGAGCGGCCGCAGGATTTCGGCCACCACATGTTCGCGCGGATCGGGCTCGGCGCGTTTCTGACCGCGGCCGATTATGTCGAGGCGATGCGCCAGCGGCGCGAGCTGTGCGTCGAATTCGCCCACGCGCTCGACGGCGTCGATGTCGTCGTCTCGGCCAACGCGACCGGCCCGGCGCCGCGCATCGACGCGATCCCGACCTATTCGACCTTCGAGCGCGCCTCCTATACCGGTCCCTACAACCTGACCGGATCGCCGGCGCTGTCGGTGCCGATCGGCTTCGAGGACGGGTTGCCGCTCGCCTTCCAGATCGTCGGCAAGCCGTTCGACGAGGCCGGCGGTCATGCGCGTCGGCCACGCCTTCGAGCAGGCGACCGAGTTCCACCGCCAGCGCCCGCCGATCGCCGCCTCCTTGCCGTAGCATCGATGACGCCGAGGTCCCGAGCACAATGGCGGGGCCGCCTTACCCCGTCATTCGCCGCAGCAGACCTTCTTTTCCGATGTACCGGGATGCCAAAGCGCTGCCGCGCCGCTGATCCAGCTCCATCAGCAGCCGCAACACCACGTCGAAAGACCTGTAGATGTCGTGCAGGATTAACGCCATGCACAGCAAACCGTGATCATTCAGGCGATCAAGCTTCATGAAATCACGGATAAAAACAGCATCTGCATCGACTATTTGGCTGAATCCTCTGTAAATGTCATTGTTGACCAGCATCGGCTGAATCGTTCGCGACCTTGCGGATGGCCAAAATCGATGAAAAATAAAACCGCGCGACCGCAAAAACCGTTCTACATCCGAAAATAGCGGCTGATCGATATACAGCGGCAGAAATTCGACCTCCGTCTGGATAACGGTGCATTCCGATAACCGTCGTCTGGCATTCTTGAATACCAGCAGCTCCCCGCCCTGGATGTCAATTTTCAAATAATCCAATTTGGAAATGTCCGATACATCGTCGAGGCGGAGCGTCTCTACAACCTCCTCCTTTACCACGGTGCCCCATTGAGCAAATCCATGGAAATATTGATAGAGCGCCATGTTCGGCTCGAGCAGCGAGGTCATGCCCGAGGCCTGGCAAAGCCGCAATGTATGACGTTGGCCGTCGGCGATCACATAAGGCAGATAAATCTCGTTGGGACCTTTTGCCTCGTTTAGTAACTTCAGCGCCTCCTTATTTGGCTCGAATCCCACGACCCGAGCCATGCCGTTGGCCAACAGCTCCTTGTAAGGCGGGATTTCATCGATCGGATTGGCGCCGATGTCGACAATATTCAGCACCGGCAGTTGATCGACAATTTCTGAAAGGGAGAGGAATTTAGCTGATCGCACGATGTCTCTCGAGCAACGAAAGGAATCGAGGCCGGCACTCTAGCATACGATGGCGGGTGACGCCGCGATGCGCGAGAGCGTAATGTCCGCAGCTGAGCCGAATGGCGCGAGCAAACGAGGACGGCATGAGCACAAGCGACGGATTTGCCCATCCCGAATTCCTGATCAGCACCGAAACCTTGGAGCGGCGGCTCGGCGAGCCGGGGTTGCGCGTGCTCGACTGCACGACGCACCTGATCCCCGATCCAAAGGCGACCTATCAGGTCGTGCCGGGGCGCGCCGATTTCGAAAAGGGCCACATCCCCGGCGCGCAGTTCGTCGATCTGCAACGTGACTTGTCGGACAATTCCCATCACCTGCGCTTCATGCTTCCCCCGGCGCAGGCGTTCGCCGCGGCGATGAGCCGGTTCGGCGTCGGAGCGGGAATGCAGGTCGTCCTCTACAGCACGACAACCCCGCAATGGGCGACGCGGGTATGGTGGCTGCTGCGCGTCTTTGGTTTCGACAGGGCTGCGGTGCTCGACGGCGGCTGGCAGAAGTGGAGCCGCGAGGGCCGCCCGGTCGAAACCGGCCCGGCAAGCCCGCGCCCGCCTGGCGACTTTGTCGCGCGCGAAGAGCGGCCGCTGATGGTCGGCAAGGAAGAGGTGTTGCGCGCGATCGGCAATGGTGAGGTCTGCACCTTGAACGCGCTCGCGCCCGAGCAGCACGCCGGCACCGGCGGCAACAGCTATGGCCGGCCCGGACGGATCAAGGGCAGCATGAACCTGCCTGCCGCGCACCTCATCGATCCGGCGACCAGCGCCTTTCTGCCGGCCAACGAGCTGCGCCGCCGCTTCGACCGGGTCGGCGCTTTTGACAAAGAGGTCATCACCTATTGCGGCGGCGGCATTGCCGCGAGTGCGGATGCGTTTGCGCTCGTCATGCTCGGCCACCCGAATGTCAGGCTCTACGACGCCTCGATGAGCGAGTGGGCGATCGACCCGGCATTGCCGATGGAGACCGGCTGATGCCCGCGCCGGAGAACAGTCCGAAGCTGGTGCTGACCGACGCGGCCACTGCAGAGGACGAGGCGGTCATCCGCGACGGGCTCGGCGCCTACAATCTCGAAAAAGCGGGCTATCGCGACTACCGCCCGCTTGCTGTGCTGGTTGCCGATCCGGCGACAGGCGAGATCGTCGGCGGACTGTATGGCAGCACCTCGATGGGGCTTCTGCGGGTCGATCGTTTTTTCCTGCCGGAAACGCTGCGCAAGCAAGGGCTCGGCAGCCGGATCCTCGCGGCGGCCGAAGAAGAGGGCGCGCGGCGCGGCTGCACCCGCGCCGTTCTGTCGACGCTGTCCTTCCAGGCGCCCGGTTTCTACCGGCGCCAGGGCTGGGACGAGCTCGGCCGCATCGAATGCGACCCGCCCGGCCACACCCGGTTTATGATGACGAAGAGTTTGGCGGGCCGGTAGGTTTCACGGCTCGCCCGCCGCGCCCCATTCAATCGCGGGCCGCTTTGATCACTCGATGGCTCGTTGCAAGTGCGGAGGCCATCCGGGCCTCATAATGAGGCTCCTCCCGCTTGCCGCGGGTTCCGCGCTTGGCCCCGCTTGGCCGACGGCATAAAAGAAAGCCCGACGCCGCGTTCCAGCCCGAGGAGTGAGCCGATGCCCGACACGATGACGACGAACTCGCCGATCATCGCCGCCTATCGCGCCGCGACCCCGGGATCGGCGGCCGCCGCCGCGAAGGCCCACAGCCTGTTCCCGAGCGGCATCACTCATGATTCGCGCTATATCGAGCCTTACGGCCTCTACATCACCCGCGCCAAGGGGCCGCGCAAATGGGATGTCGACGGCCACGAATACGTCGATTATTTCGGCGGCCACGGCGCGCTGCTGCTCGGCCACTCGCCATCCCAAGGTCGTGGCGGCGGTGCACGCGCAGCTCGACCGCGGCACGCATTACGGCGCCAGCCACGAGCTCGAGATCGCGCTGGGCCGAGTGGGTGCTGCAGCTGGTGCCGTCGGCCGAGCGGGTGCGCTTCACCTCCTCCGGCACCGAGGCGACGCTGATGGCGGTGCGGCTGGCCCGCGCCTTCACCGGCAAGCCGAAGATCATCCGCTTCAAGCGACCATTTCCACGGCTGGCACGACCATATGACCTCGGGCTTCGCCAACCATTTCGACGGCAGCCGCGACGACCGGCGTGCTTGCGCGGGGTCGCCGGCAACGTGCTGCTGTGCGACCAGAACGACGCCGACGGCCTCGACCCGGCTGTTCGAGCAGCATCGACGACATCGCCGCGGCGATCCTGGAGCCGACCGGCGCTCATGGCGGCGGCTGCCGATCGAGCCGGAGTTCCTGCACGCGCTGCGCGACACTGACCCGCCGAGCACGGCGTCGTTGCTGATCTTCGACGAGGTCGTCACCGGCTTTCGCGTGGCGCCGGGCGGCGCGCAGCAGGCGCATACGGCGTCACGCCCGACCTGACGACGCTGGCGAAGATCCTGCCGGCGGACTGCCGGGCGGCGCCGTCACCGGCCGCAAGGACATCCTCGACCTGCTGGACTTTCAGGTGCACCAAGGCGCCGACCGACGAGAAGATCGCCCATCCCGGCACCTTCAACGCCAACCCGCTGTCGGCCGCGGCCGGGATGGCGACATTGGAGATCGTCGGCACGACCGACGCCTGCGCCCGCGCCAACCGCTATGGCGAAAGCCTGCGCCAGCGCATCAACGAGGTCTTCGAGGAAGAGCGGCTGCCGTGGGCGGCCTACGGCACCTTTTCGATGCTGCACATTTTCACCAACCCGGACCGCGTTTCGATCACCCCGACCCGCTTCGACCCGCACCAGCAATCGACCGCGAGCCTGACCGGCAACCGGCAGGCCGACATCGTCCACAAATTGCGGCTCGCGATGATGACGAACGGCGTCGATTTCAGCGCCAGCCCCGGCGGCCTCGTTTCCGCCACCCATGGCGAGCGCGAACTGGAAGACACGATCGCGGCACTGCGCCAAACCGTGCATATGCTGAAGCAGGAGGGCGAGATCTGATCTCGCCGCCGGCCGCCCCCTTTTTCACTCGAATTCCCGCTTAACCGGGTAATTTCGCCGATCGGCGCGCTCAGCGTAATTTATCGCATGTAATTATAATGGCTTAGGAGCCAATTCCCGTGCACGGCCAAACGGGAATTCTGTCCTATGATTCGGGAATTATTTCGACATAACCGGGAATATCGTTGCGCCTACCGGAATACAAAAAGGCCTCCGTCGCGGACGCATCGGAAGTCCATTGACCAAGGCTACACCCGGTTTGTGGCGAAATGCGGTCCGGTTTCCAATATTGATGCTACGCGACCGGCGGGGACCAACTCACGCGCGGATGCACGGACTGTGCAACCTGAAATTCATGACGCCGTGTTCCGGCGAATTCCGGGCGCTGGCTTCGACGCGCCAGGCTTGAGCAACAGCCAAACCTGACCTTATCTTCGATGATGGCTTCGCCGACCGCATCCTTTCATCCCGCCGTTGCCGCGTGGTTCGAGCGCAGCTTTGCAACACCGACGGCGGCGCAGGCCGAAGCCTGGCCGGCGATCCAGGCCGGTCGCCATGTGCTGATCGCCGCCCCGACGGGCTCAGGCAAGACGCTCGCCGCGTTTCTGGCGGCGATCGACGGGCTCGTGCGCCAAGGGCTCGCCGGCGAATTGCGCGACGAAACGCAAATCGTCTACGTCTCGCCGCTAAAGGCGCTGTCGAACGACATCCGTAAGAACCTCGAAGCGCCGCTCGCCGGCATCCGCGAAGAATTGCGCGCCCAGGGTTTGCCGGAAGTGGAGGTCCGCAGCTGGGTGCGCACCGGCGACACGCCCGCCGGCGAACGCCAGCAGATGGGCCGCCGCCCGCCGCACATCGTCGTCACCACCCCGGAATCGCTCTACATCCTGCTCGGCTCGCAATCGGGGCGTGCGATGCTGAAGACGACTCGGACGGTCATCGTCGACGAGATTCATGCGGTGGCGGCGAACAAGCGCGGCAGCCATCTCGCCGTGTCGCTCGAGCGGCTCTCGGACCTCGCCGGTGACAAGTTGCTGCGGATCGGCCTCTCGGCGACGCAAAAGCCGATCGAAACCGTGGCACGGTTCCTCGTCGGCGCCGGCGGCGAGGAGTGCACGATCGTCGACACCGGCCACCGCCGCGCCCGCGACCTTGCGATCGAGGTGCCGTCCTCGCCACTCGAAGCGGTGATGTCGGGCGATGTTTGGCAGGAGGTCTACGACCGTCTTGCCGAACTGGTCCGCGAGCACCGCACGACCCTGGTTTTCGTCAACACCCGGCGGCTCGTCGAGCGGGTGACGCGCCATCTTTCCGAACGCCTCGGCGCCGAGGACGTGGCGGCGCATCACGGCAGCCTCGCCAAGGAATTGCGCCTCGACGCCGAGCAGCGGCTCAAAGCCGGCGCGTTGCGGGCGCTGGTCGCGACCGCCTCGCTCGAATTGGGCATCGACATCGGCGAGGTCGACCTCGTCTGCCAGCTCGGTTCGCCGCGCGCGATCGCGACTTTCTTACAGCGTGTCGGCCGGTCCGGCCACGCCGTCGATGGCACGCCCAAAGGCCGGCTTTTTCCATTGTCGCGCGACGAGCTCGTCGAATGCGCGGCATTGCTCGACAGCGTGCGCCGCGGCGAGCTCGACCGGCTGACCATCCCGGAAGGCCCGCTCGATGTATTGGCGCAGCAGATCGTCGCCGAAGTCGCGTCACAGGAATGGAGCGAGGACGCGCTTTACGCGCTGTTCCGCGGTCATGGCCGTTCCGCGACCTGCGGCGCGAGGATTTCGACGCGGTCGATCGCCATGCTGGCGGGCGGGTTCACGACAAGACGCGGGCGCCGCGGGGCGCTGATCCACCATGACGGCGTCAACCGGCGGCTGCGTGAGCGCCGCGGCGCACGGCTCGTGGCGCTGACCTCGGGTGGCACCATCCCCGACGATGCCGATTACCAGGTGATGCTGGAGCCGGAAAACCAGCAGATCGGCACCGTCAACGAGGATTTCGCGGTCGAGAGCCTGGCCGGCGACATCTTTCAGCTCGGCAACACCTCCTATCGCATCCTGCGGGTCGAGCGCGGCACCGTGCGGGTCGCCGACGCCGAGGGGCTGGCGCCGAACATCCCGTTCTGGCTCGGCGAAGCCCCCGGCCGCAGCGACGAGCTGTCGCGATCGGTCTCGCGCCTGCGCGAAGGGATCGCCGAACGATTGCTCCCGCTGTCGGATCGCACATCAGCCCTCTCCCCCTTGAGGGGGGAGGGGCGGGGACCTATCGCGAAGCGGCGAGGAGGATGAGGTGGCGCCGGCGGGCGCGGTGGAATCCCCCACCTCACCCTGCCCTCTCCGCCCCCAGGGGCGGAGAGGGGATTAACAGACTGGTTGGTTGATGAGGTCGGGGTCGCCGAGCCGGCCGCCGACCAGGTGACCGAATACCTCGCTGCGGCGCGGGCGGCACTCGGCGTATTGCCGACCCATGACACGATCGTGATCGAGCGGTTTTTCGATGCGGTCGGCGGCATGCAACTGGTCGTCCATTCGCCTTACGGTAGCCGCATCAACCGCGCCTGGGGCCTCGCTCTGCGCAAGCGCTTTTGCCGCAAGTTCAATTTCGAGATTCAGGCGGCCGCGACCGAGGACAACATCGTCTTATCCCTGACCACGGCGCACAGCTTCGATCTCGCCGAAGTCCAGCGCTATCTGCATTCGGCGAGCGTGCGGCAGCTGTTGACCGAAGCGCTGTTGGACGCGCCGATGTTCATGACCCGGTGGCGCTGGGTCGCCGGGGTCGCCTTGTCGCTGCCGCGTTTTCGCGGCGGCAAAAAAGTGCCGCCGCCGCTGTTGCGCATGGATGCAGAGGATCTGTTGGCAGGGGTCTTTCCCGACCAGATCGCCTGCGCCGAGAACCTCGCCGGCGCCCGCGAGATCCCCGATCACCCGCTGGTCCGCCAGACGATCGCCGACTGTCTCGACGAGGCGATGGACGCCGCCGGGCTGGAGCGGCTGCTCGCCGGCATCGAAGCCGGCGATATCCGCGTTATCGCCCGCGATCTGACCGAGCCGTCGCCGCTTGCTCTCGAAGTGCTGTCGGCGCGGCCCTATGCCTATCTCGACGACGCTCCACTGGAGGAGCGCCGCACCCAGGCGGTCATGGCGCGCCGCTGGCTGGCACCCGAAGAGGCCGAGGAGATCGGCCGGCTCGATCCTCAGGCGATCGAGCGGGTGCGCGAGGAGGCCTGGCCCGACCCGGCCAATGCCGACGAGCTGCACGACGCGCTAGACTGGCTCGGTTTTGTCACCGCGGACGAGGCGCAGGCGGAAGCCGGCTGGAATGAATGGCTAGCGTGCCTTGCCGCCGAGAAGCGCGTCGCCCGATTGCTTCTGCCGCAAGTGGGATCGCTTCCACAGCGCACGCACCCCTCCGCCGTCATGCCCGGACTTGATCCGGGCATCCACGCAACCGCGCTTACTGCCAAAACAAGCACTGAGGAAGAGGACAAAGGCGTGGATGGCCGGGACAAGCCCGGCCATGACGACCGGACCGATGTCCGCGAAGGACCGGTGCTATGGATCACAGCCGAGCGGCTGCCGCTGTTCCGCGCGTTCTGGCCCGACGCCGGTCTCGACCCGCCGATCGTCGCGCCGGCAGCCTATCGACAAGAGTGGCCGCGCGACGAGGCGCTGGTCGAGATCCTGCGCGGCCGTCTCGACGGGCAGGGGCCGGCGACAAAGGAGGCGCTCGCCGCGGCGCTGGGACTCGAGGCCAGCGAGATCGCCGCGCCGCTGACCGCGCTCGAAGCCGAGGGTTTCGCGCTGCGCGGGCAGTTTCACGCCCGGCGCCGAAGAGCGAGGAATGGTGCGAGCGGCGGCTGCTCGCGCGCATCCACCGCTACACGATCAGCCGGCTGCGCGCCGAGATCGAGCCGGTGGCGGCGCGCGACTTCCTGCGCTTCCTGCTCGAGTGGCAGCGCGTCACGCCCGATGCGCGCATGGAAGGCCCCGACGCGCTCGCCGCCGTTATCGGCCAGCTCGAAGGCTTTCGAGGCGCCGGCCGGCGCCTGGGAAACCGAGATCCTGCCGGCGCGGCTCGCCGATTACGAGCCGGCCTGGCTCGACGACCAATGCCTCGCCGGCCGCGTCGCCTGGGCGCGGTTGCGGCGCACGCCGGCGCGGACCGACGAACGCGGCGCCTCGCCGGTGCGCACGACGCCGATCACCCTGCTGCCGCGCCGCCACGCGCCGCTCTGGGCGTCGCTGTCGCCAAGCGCCGAGGCGGCGCAGCCGAGCGCCAAGGCGCGCGCCGTCGCCGACTGCATCCGCGAGCACGGCGCCTCGTTCTTCGACGAACTGGTCGAGGGCGCCCGGTCTGCTGGCACCGCAGGTCGAGGAGGCGCTGGCCGAGCTGGTGGCGCTCGGCCTCGTCAATTCCGACAGCTTCGCCGGGCTGCGCGCGCTGCTGGTGCCGTCCGAGCAAGCGCTCGCGCCGGCGTCGCCGGCGGCCCGATCTTCGGCATGGCGGATGCCGGCCGCTGGGCGTTGGCGCGCCGCGGCGGCGCGACGCCGGCCCGCAGGCCGAGACCGTCGAGCACATCGCGCGCGCGTTGCTGCGCCGCTATGGCGTCGTGTTCTGGCGGATGCTCGAGCGCGAGGCGCCGTGGCTGCCGCCGTGGCGCGAGCTGCTGCGCGTCTACCGCGCGGCTCGAGGCGCGCGGCGAGATCCGCGGCGGGCGCTTCGTCGCGGGCTTCGCCGGCGAGCAATTCGCGCTGCCCGACGCGATCGGCCTGCTGCGCGAGATTCGCCGCAAGCCGGCACTCGGTGCGATCGGTGTCGCTCTCGGGCGCCGATCCGCTCAATCTCGTCGGCATCCTGACGCCGGGCCCGAAGCTCGCCGGCGCTGACTGGGCAATCGCCTCCTCTATCGCGACGGCCTGCCGCTGGCGCTTTATTCGGGCGGCGAGGTCCAGTTCCTCGAAACCCTCGACCCCGCCGGCCAATGGCAGGCGCGCAAGTCCTTGCTGCGCAGCGCCGCCCCGCCCGCGCTGATCGACTTGGCGTGAGGGTGAGTGTATGCTGTTGCGCCCATTTCGTTGTCATCCCGGCGCAGGCCGGGACCCAGGCCCGGGGCTCCTTGAAGCCGATCGGTGGGTCCCGGCCTGCGCCGGGATGGAAAATGAAAACGGATTGCTCAGTAATTGCCATGCGGCTCAGCGACCCTCGACGCAGCGATCATCGACCCCACAGCCGCTTCGAGGCGATCGCGGCGCCTTCGAGCCATCGCGCGCGAGCTTTTTGAACGAGATGTCGGGGTCGAGCTTGCCGTAGCCGGCGAAGGTGCCGAAGCCGCAATCGCGTGCCGGCGATGACCCGCTCGCGGCCGACGATGTCGGCGAAGCGGCAGATGCGCTCGGCGACCAGCTCGGGATGCTCGACATAGTTGGTCGAGGTGTCGAGCACGCCGGGGATCAGGATCTTGTCGTCGGGCAGTTTGGTCTCCTGCCACACCGTCCATTCATGCGCGTGGCGCGGGTTGGCGGCCTCGACGACCAGCGCCTGCGGCTTCGCCTTGACGAGGATCGGCGCGACCTTGGCGAAAGCGATGTCGTGGTCGTGCGGCCCCTCGTAATTGCCCCAGCAGATGTGGATGCGCGCGCGTCTCGGCCGGCACGTTGCGCAGCGCGTGGTTCAGCACCTCGACATGGAAGGCGGCGCGCTTCAGGAAATCGGCTTCGCTCAGATCCTGAAAGCTGGTGTGGTGCGCCATCGCCAGATCGGGGCAATCGAGCTGCAGCACGAACCCGGCGTCGACGATCGCCTCGTATTCCTCCTGCATCGCCGCGGCGATCGCTTCGACATAGGCCTCGTGCGACGGGTAGTAGGAATTGGTCTGGAACACCGGCACGAGACCGGGCGAGGCCGCGGTCATGAACCCCTCGGTCGACCTCGACCTGGTCGAGCGCCGCGCGCAGGTTGGCGATGTCCTGTCGCAGCGGCTCGCGGTCGCGCCACGCGATCGGGCCGACGCAGACGGCGCGGCGCGCGACGTTGCCGCCGGTCATCCGCTCGTAGGCGGCGATGAAATTCGGGTGGTCGCCGGTGTCGAGCCGCGGCTTCGCCGGCTCGTGCCCGGCAAACCCGGTCAGGCGGTCGGCGATATAGGTCGAATAGCCGGGCTTCGACATCTCGCCGTCATTGACGATGTCGACGCCGACCGCGGCCTGGCGGCGGACGATGTCGAGCGACCGCCTGCGCGCGCCAGCCGGTCGAGCTCGGCCTTGTCGTAGGCCTCGCCCTGGTCCTTCCGGACCAGCAGCTGCGCGCAACTCGGGCGGGCGCGGCAGGCTGCCGACATGGGTCGTCAGGATGCGGTCTTGGCTCGTCTTCATCGTGTCCCCCGGGCCTGCTTTTCGTGCGGGGCAGCATGCGCCGCCGGCACCGGCCGACAAGGCACGTCTGCCGCCGTCTCGGGCGCGGATTGACGGCTGCAACCGAAATCCTTAATTCACGTTAAGGAAGATTAACGTGCGGCTGCTGCCAACGCGAGCTGGCGCGCAAAGCCAGAACGATCCGAGGGAGGAACGACCCATGCAGAGCGCATCCATTGGCGCGCGTCGCCGCGCCGGCGCCGCGCCGGCAGCAAACCGCTGGCTCCAGCTGATCATCGGCATCGTCTGCATGGTGATGATCGCCAATCTGCAATATGGCTGGACCTTGTTCGTCCATCCGATGAACGTGGCGCATGGCTGGGCGGTCGCCGACATCCAGATCGCCTTCAGCATCTTTGTCGCGCTCGAAACCTGGCTGACCCCGATCGAGGGCTGGATCGTCGACCGCGTCGGCCCGAAGAACGGGCCGCGGCTGATGGTCGCCTTTGGCGGGGTCATGGTCGCGATCGCCTGGATCGTCAATTCCGCGCGCGCAGACCTTGCCGATGCTCTATTTCGGGGCGGCGCTGTCCGGCATCGGCGCCGGCGCGGTCTACGCGACCTGCGTCGGCAATGCGGTCAAGTGGTTCCCCGACCGCCGCGGGCTCGCCGTCGGGCTGACCGCCGCCGGGTTTGGCGCCGGCGCCGCGCTGACCGTCATCCCGATCCGCGCGGTCATCGCCGGCGAATGGCTATGCCGCGGCGTTTTTCTGGTTCGGGCTGGTCCAGGGCGTCGTCGTCTTTGTGCTGGCCTGGCTGATGCGCGCGCCGCTTCCGGGCGAGATGCCGGCGACCGCGCCGCCCAAGGTGATCCAGACCACCGAGAGCTATTCGCCGCAGGCGATGCTGGCGACGCCGGTGTTCTGGGTGCTCTACGTCATGTTCATGCTGGTCTCCGCGAGCGGGCTGATGGCGACGGCACAGATCGCGCTGATCGCCCGCGATTTCCATGTCGCCAACGTAGTGCTGCTGCTCGGCGGCACGACCCTGACCGTGGCGTTGCTCGTCGACAACGTCGCAAACGGCGCCGCCCGGCCGCTGTTCGGCTGGATCTCCGACCATATCGGCCGCGAATACACGATGGCGATCGCCTTCGGCCTCGGCGGGATCAGCTATTGGCTGCTTGGGCGCGCTCGGCACCGCACCCTGGGCCTTCGTCATCTTCGCCGGGCTGATCTTTCTGACCTGGGGCGAGATCTTCAGCTTGTTCCCGTCGACCTGCACCGACAGCTTCGGCCCGAAATACGCGACGACAAATCTGAGCCTGCTCTACACCGCCAAAGGGGTCGTCGGCGTTTCTCGTGCCGCTGGCGAATGTGATCAAGGCCGCGACCGGGAGCTGGCATATGGTGTTCGTGGTCACCGCGATCATGAATTTCGTGGTCGTCGGGCTCGCGCTGTTCGTGCTGCGCCCGTTGCGCTCGCGCTCGATGGCGTTGCACGCCTACCACCCGGCCGGCGCCGAGTGACGGCGCTGATCGCGAGGTTCCGAGCAGTATGAAACGCAGCGCCGATCGCATCCTGACGACCCATGTCGGCAGCCTGCCGCGCCCGCCCGACCTGCTCGAGTTCCTCGAGGCGCGCGAGACCGGGCGGCCGGTCGAGCAGGCGGCGTTCGACGCCTGTCTCGCCGCCTCGGTCCACGAGATCGTGCAGCAAGCAGGTCGCGGCCGGGATCGACAGCGTGTGCGACGGCGAGCTCGGCAAGATCTCCTACACCTTTTACGTCCGCCACCGGCTGTCGGGCATCGGCGCGTTCCGCGGCGGCGACAACGACCAGCCGCCGCAGACCGCGGCCCATCGCGACCTGCTCGACCACCCCGATTTTCACGCAGCGGCTGCAACGAGAAGCGCGGCGGCACCTCGTGGTTCAGCCGCGAGGCGGTGCCGTGCTGCATCGGCCCGGTCGCCTACAGGATCGCCGGCCGCTCGCCGTCGATCTGGCCAACCTCGCCGACGCCTGCGCCGCGGCCAAGCCGATCGAGGCGTTCATGAACGCGGCCTCGCCGGGGGTGCTGACCAAGTTCGTGCCCGACCGCTATTACCAGAACGAGGACGCCTATGTCGAAGCGCTGGCCGACGCGCTGAAGGAGGAATACGAGGCGATCCACCAGGCCGGCTTTATCCTGCAGATCGACGCGCCCGATCTCGGCTCGGCCCGGCACAACCAGTACCAGCACCTCTCCGACGACGAATTCCTGCGCGATCGCCGAGCGCAATATCGCCGCGCTCAACCATGCGACCGCCAACATCCCGCCCGAGGCGATGCGCATGCATCTGTGCTGGGGCAATTACGAGGGGCCGCACACCCACGACATCCCGCTCGCCAAGATCTTCGACGTGCGATGCGGGCGCGCCCGCGGGGCTGTCGTTCGAGGCGGCCAACCCGCGCCACGCCCATGAATGGGAGGATCTGCGCGAGCGCCAAGATCCCCGACGACAAGGTGCTGATCCCCGGGGTCATCGACTTCGACGACCAATTTCGTCGAGCATCCGCGGCTGATCGCCCAGCGGATCGCGAATTACGCCAGCTCGTCGGCCGCGAGCGGGTCGATCGCCGGCGCCGATTGCGGCTTTGCCACCTTCGCCTTCGTCGACAACGCGGTCGCCCCCTCGGTGGTGTGGGCCAAGCTCGCCGCGCTCGCCGAAGGCGCGCGCATCGCCAGCGAGCGGCTGTGGGGCTGAGACTGATGATGCGGATCAGCGTCGGCGCCTCGTAGTCGCCTCGGACGGCGCGAGGACCCGGCTCAGAGAGATCCGGCGGGTCGCATCAACCATCGGCGACAAAAAGCGAAGGGCGGCCGGTCGAGGCGATTGGCGGCTGTGGAAGCGCTCAGCCGGTGTAGGGGACGACGAGCATGTTGTCGATCAGGCGCGTGCGGCCGAGATGGACCGCGGCGAGGACGCGGGCGGGGGCAATTACATGTCGATCATCGGCGCCAGGGTCTCGGCATCGCGGATTTCGAGATATTCGACCCCGAAGCCGGCGCGGGTAAGTTCGGCGCGGCCGCGCTCGGTGGCGCGCGCGACGGCGGCCGGCTCGCGCTCGAGGGTGGCGGCCACATAGCGCAGCACGCGGGCGAGGTCGGGCGCGATGCCGCGCTCTTCGCGAGACAGGTAGACGTTGCGCGACGATAGCGCGAGCCCGTCCGGCTCGCGCACCGTCGGGCACGCCCTCGATCTGCACCGGAAGATCGAGGTCGCGCGCCAGGCGACGGATCACCAGCAGTTGCTGGTAGTCCTTTTCGCCGAAATAGGCGATGTCGGGCAGCGACTGGATCAAGAGCTTCGCCACCACCGTCGCCACGCCGTCGAAATGGCCGGCGCGATGCGCGCCGCACAGCCCCTCGCTCAACCCTGCCGACCCGCACCAGGGTCGAAAATCGCGCCGGGTAGATCTCCGCGGCGGCGGGCACAAACGCGAGATCGACCCCAGCCGCCTCGCAGCATGTCGAGGTCGGCGGCCTCGCGGCGCGGATAGGCGCCGAGATCCTCGTTCGCGGCGAATTGCTTAGGGTTGACGAAGATCGTCGCGACGACGCGGTCGCAGGCGTCCGCGCCGCTCCGAGCCAGCGCCATGTGCCCGGCGTGCAGCGCGCCCATCGTCGGCACCAGGCCGATGCGCTCGCCCACTTTGCGCCAGGTTGCGAGCTCGCTCTGAGATCGGCGATTGTCCTCGCTGTCTCCACCCGAGCCTCCAGCCTGCTCCGCCGCGGCAAATTAGCAAAACACGGGCCGGCCAGTCTCGCATCTCGGGGCCGCGCCGATGCCGCCGAGCATTGGCGTGGTTGTGCTACCGTTTCTGTAGTGGTCGGCTTTCTCACGAACGCATCGAGATAGATGCCGTTCATTCCGGGTCAGGCTTTATGAAATGCTGGTATGTTTTTCATATTTCCTGCGGATTGCCTGAAGCGTTTGGGGCGTGCTCGCCTGCTTGAATGCGACCCTCGCCACCGCGGAGTTTCAAAATGCCGCAGCCGGAGCGAGAGAGACACCCCGAACGTCAGCACGGCCAGCCGCCAGCCCAAGACAACGCGCCCGCTCAGAGATCCGCGATCGGTGCTCGTTAGAGGCTGACCAGGAGGTAGGTGCGGTTGGGCCTACGCCAGGATCGGCGCCGCGACCTGCGTTCGACAGGCCGTCGCGTCGAGCGTCAACGCCAGACCGTCAAGCAAATTCGCGTGGGCGCGAAACCCGAGCTCCTCGGCGGCGCGACGCGGATCGCCGATCGAGACCTCGCACCTCGCCGCAGCGCGCCGGGCGGCAATAGACGACGAGCTCGGTTCGGCACAACGCGGCGATCGTCTCCGCCAGCCGGCGCACGGTCGTGCCCTTTCCGGTGCACACGTTGAACACCGGCGCGCGCGTGCTCGCCGCCGGCATCGCCCGGCGCAGCGCCGCCACGGCGTCGTCGATATAGGTGAAATCGCGAACCTGGCCGCCATCGCCGAAGAATCTCGATCGGCTCGCCGCGGCGCAGTCGATCGAGGAAGATCGCGATCACCCCGGAATACGGCGAACGCGGATCCTGGCGCGGACCGTAAAGATTGAAAAAGCGCAGCCCGGTCGTGCGCAACCCGTGGGTCAGCCCGGCGGCGCGGGCGTGCAGCTCGCAAGCCCGCTTGTCGGCGCCGTAGGCGCTCAGCGGCACCGCGCAGCCATCCTCGGCGGCCGCGGCGCAATGGCCATCGCCATAGACCGCGGCCGACGAGGCGTAGACGACCGGGATCTCGCGGTCGCGCGATCGCCGCGCCTGGTTGAAGACATTGATCGTGCCGGTCAGGTTGACTTGGTGGGTGCGCAGCCATTCGCGGTTACACTGTTCGACCGAGGCGATCGCCGCCAGATGGAAACAGCCGTCGATGCCGTCGAAGGCGCGTCCGACGGTTGCCGGGTCGGCCACGTCGGCCTTGAGGAATTCGACCGGGTGAGGCAGGTTGTCGCGGCTGCCGCTCGACAGGTCGTCGAGAACCCTGACGGCGTGCCGCTGTCGAGCAGGGATTCGACGAGATGCGAGCCGATAAACCCAGCGCCGCCAGTCACCAGATAACGAGCCATCCGAAAGCCTTGATCAGTTGCGGATCGGTTTCGGCCAATCGGGCGGTCGGCGCTCCTCGGCGAGCGAATGAAGCCGGACCGCCCCCTCAATGTCCTCCGCCGGTCGGTCGGGCGTGCGGCTGAGAACGCCGCTGAACCCGGCACGTTCCACCGACGCCGCGCGGTGCCTCGCACCAAGGCACCGAGGTAGACAAATCGGTCCGACCACTCAGCGGTTTTTCAAACGATACAGTTGAACTTAGCGCTGTTTCAGTACCATGAAAAGCAGAAATCAGGGTTAATTTTTTGAAAAGCCCGGCTTAGGGGGCAGACCGTAATATATCGTTAATGAGCCGACTTGGCGTTGACCGATCGGGTGGCCGCAGAGTTGGGCGAGCCGGCATCCGCGAGGCAATCGGGGCGGCCCGGCAGCGACATCGCCCAATCCGGCGCAACCCGCCATCCCGTTGCCCCTTGACCATGCGGCCGGGCCGGTCAGGATCGAACCGATTGCCGATAGCGGGGTCGATGGTGCCCAGGGTGAGTCTTGCCGGCCTGCTTCGGCAGGGCGGATCGGTTCGGGCGGTTCTGGCAGAGCGGCCGTGCCGGGGCGCACCGGATGCGGCGGCCGTATCGCCCGGCGGTTGTCCTGGCGATCGCCGTTGCGGCGCTGTTGCGGGCGGCGGGCCCCGCCTCGGCGACGCTCGAATTCCAGGCCGACGAATGGATCACCGAATGCGGCGGCAGCCCCGGCGGCGCGCCGGCGACTGCTCGATCACGGTCCCGTTCTGGCAGGCCGGCTATGCCGGCAAGGGCTCGTTCGCCCTCGTCGTCATGCTCGACACCGGCAATATCGGGATTGTCGGCCAGCCTCTGCCGGTCAGGGCCGTGCTGCGGGTCGACGGCAACCCGGCGTTGGGAACGTTGGACGCTGCCCCTTTCCATGCGACAGGACAGCTTTGCCGGTCAAATTGCGATCGACTGCTTCCGATGTGAGGCTTGGAGAAGTTAGGGTTGTGGGCATGGAGCGGTCGGGAATCTCGAAGACGGGCGCCGCGAGCCGGACCGCGATGATCGCCGCTTGCGGGCGAGGGCTGCACCTACTGATGTATGGGTCGCGGGCGGTCCTGAAGGACTGGTTGGCCTGGCCATTGGTTGGCAGCGATGCAGAGGCGATGACGGCACGTTTGCGGACGGCGTTTGGCGATGCCGCGCCGCTGCTCGCCACGTGGGTCGCGGCGCGCTCGCGCTTCGCCGAGGACTGGGTCGGCCGGTCCGGTGCGGAGCAGTACGTCATCCTTGGCGCCGGGCTTGACTCGTTCGCGTGGCGTCATACGGGCGGGTTGCGCATATATGAAGTCGATCATCCCGCGACGCAGGAATGGAAGCGGTCCCGTTTGGAAGCCCTGGGAATACCCGTGCCACCGGAGCTGGAGTGGGTGCCGGTCGATTTCGAGGTGGAATCGCTCGCCGATGGACTCGAGCGCGCAGGCGTTCGCGCGGGTAACACCTTCGTGAGCTGGTTGGGCGTCGTTCCATACCTCTCGTTGGACGCAATCGAGGCGACTCTGCGCGACCTGCCGCGATGCTCACTTGCCGTCTCGCACGGGGTTCCCGAAGCCACCTGGCCGGCTGCGGTGGGCGTGGTTTCTCAGACCTTTCGGGCGATCGCCGGCGAATCGAGCGAGGCGCCAGTCTCCCGGTTCACGCCCGAGCGGTTCGCTGACCTACTCTCTAATTATCGTTTCGCGGTCGTCGAACAGGCTGGGTTCGAGGATGTCGAGCCGCGCTACGGCCTACCCGCGTTGAGCATCGGAAACGAGCGAATCGTCCTCGCTATTAGCCGGGCCTAGAAGTACGCGAGCGGGCGCGCATTTGCCATGGTGCTCCGCTTCTCCTTTCCATGCAAGCCAACAAGGGCTTTGGGATCATGCCGGCCGTCCCCAATCGGGACGGTGGCCGGCGCGTATACGGTCGACTCCTTGCCGGCAGACCGCCGACCTGAACCCCTCACCGCCCGAGATCCGCGTGACCCACGTGTCTCGAAGTTGGTGGCGAACGCGACACCAAGGTGGCGGCTGATCGCCGCACGGCCTGGCTACGGTCTAGCTGCGTACATAGACCGGCCCGGCTCACCGCCGGGAATGTTGTGTCACCGATCAGACCCGGGCACCGATCGGCTATCTGTCCAGACTAAGTTGGAGCGGCGGCCTCGGGATATGTCCCAGGCACGCCTCTCTCGACCGCTCAAAGGGGTTTACATGCCTACGCAGCTCATCAGCCTACCGCCGACATTGGTCCATCTGACGGGGTACGCCTGGCTTCAGGACATCGGAGCAGAGTCATTCACCGATAATCAGTTCGTGGGAACACGCGGGCAGAGCCGACGGATGGAGGGGTTCCAGATTGCATTTGTCGAGCCTCCCGGGACGCTCAATCTCCAGTACAGAGTTCAGGTGGAAAACATCGGTTGGATGGATTGGGTCGACGGGGGAACCTACGCGGGCACAAAGGGCCAGAGCCTTCGATGTGAAGCGTTCGAGATCGCCCTGACCGGCTCAGGAACAGACCCGCTCGGGTACTCGGCTGAGTACATGGCCCACGAGGAGAACGCTGGCGACATCGGACCGTTTCACGATGGTCAGCTGTGCGGCAGCGTCGGCGAGGGCCTACGTCTCGAGGGCATGGCCGTAACGATCGTGAACGAGTACGGCCAGATTCAGGAGGCGTAGCGTCCCACCGGAGCCGCGAACTGCTGCCGCCGGCCCGGCCGGTGGCAGCAGTTCGGAAATGCAGGCGTGCCGCCTAGGCCCGCGCGCCTACATTTGCTTGCTCACCGGTCCGCTGAATCCGAGGCGAGAGCCGTCGCGAGCGCTGCTCGGAGGCAGGACCCGCAGCCGGCGATCACGTGCTCGACGGACACAGCGATCCGTCTCCCGTCCGCACACGGAACGGTCGACCGACCGCTGCTGGTGTCTGCGCGCACGGCAACGGTGGCTGCCCACGTCTTTGCGGCCGTCGCGCCGGTACAGACGATCAGCGTCCGCTCACTTCCCCTTTCCATGCAAAGTTGTCGGCGTGAGAGCGCCCTCGCCGGCAGGAGGGTTGACGCTCCCTTCGATGGAGGCGGGCGTCCGTCCCATGTTGGCGCGGTTCTTCAGGACGCGTAGACCTTGCGGTCGACGAAGTCGTAGTTGCACCCGTCGCACGTTGTGCGGCCATTTGGCACCAGCCGGTGGCATATCGGGCAGTGCCTGCCTCGGGGCCCGGCGGCAAGCGTTACCGCGAGGAGCACAAGCGCCCATCCGAGACCGGGAACCAGGCCGCTCACGAAAAGGGGGAAGAACGGGTAGCCGCGCGACTGGCCGTACAGGGCGACCAGGGCGGCCAGGGCGAGCCAGATCAAGACCCCCGCGACAACGACCTCGACGATGCCGCTGCTCGATAGGACGGCGGCGTACACGGAGGACCCCGTGATGGATCCCTTGTGGACAAGCGCCGGCAGCATGATGCCTCCTTGCTGTTCTTCGTCGGTTGCGGATCGCCCCCGGACCGCGGTGAGCGACAATATCGCTGGACGAGGCGAACTGCTAGGCATGGCTGCTCCCGAGCTGGTCTCGACGGCCTACCGGAGCATCGGCCTCGAGGGCATCGGCGGCGCCATCGCCCGGTCAGCATTGTCAGGCGCGGTCCCAGATTGATAGTCGTCTACACCCCCGAATCCGCAGCCTTGGGCGATCCACCTGGATCAGGAATGAGGATCGGCGCGCAGCCGTCGCCATGGGGCGGGTGCCTCACCGCTCCGCATGGAATGCGGAAGCGGCTTGATCGCTCGCAGCTTGCCAATCGGTGCGCAAGCTAGACCTGGCAGACGGTGCGGGCATCTAGTCGTCGAGAGTCCGGCTACTCGCCAGAGCACCGCACCGCCGTTGCCCAGTCTGTCGAGGACGTTACTTCGCGCAGCTCGGTCCGCGTGCATCGGGATGCCGAAGACACAATCTCCCCAAATGTCGGGGGAGAAGATGCCATCGGTCACGTCAGTGTCGCCCCTCACCAAGAGCGGGACGCGGGCCATGATCGCAAGAGCTGCCTCGATCTGGTTCCACGGCGTCGCGTACCAATCGGCTGCCGGTCGTGCTTCGGCGGTGTCTGGCCTCCAATCCCCGACAACAACGTGCAACTGACGAAAGCCTGATACAACGACCCCATCTGCGCTTGCAACAGCATGGCGCAGGTGCTGCCAAGGTATCGGTGTGTAGCGGCTGCGGTCGACGCCGAACACCTCAAATCGCCGGTCGTCGAGTTCACGCACGATGTCTCTCCGCGCAGTCTCTTGCACGTTCGTAAGCCCTGATGGACAGCTAACGAAGACGCGAGCGTGCTGAACCGCTGCACCAGTCACTTAATCGTGTCGGAGTGAGCCGTGTGCCGCTCTTGTAGAAGCGCCGCGATCTCCGTGGGAGGGTTTTGGGCGCCATCAAACCGCGCGTCAATCAAGACGGCTTTGGCGAATCGCGCGCCGCGCAAATCGGCATCGCGGAAGTCCGCAGCCGTGAGGTCGCATTCTTCGAAGACGGTGTTGTGCAAGGTTGCGCCGTAGAACACGGCGTTACGGGCGCATGCGTGACGAAGAAGGGAGGCGGAAGTCAGGTTCGCTTCAAAGAAATCGACGTCGGACAGGTCAACCTTTGCGTCCGCCGGCGTCCGAGACCCTAAGTAAGCCTTCTGGAGATTGCAGTGTTGGAGGTCAGCTCCAACAAGAGAAGGCGCGTATCTCAGTCCGTCGGCAAGGAGCTTCTGGAAGTTCCCAGCCTCCGTGTCTCGAAGGAGCGCCGCGATCACGTTCATTGCCTCCTTCGCGTACGGGGTACCCCGCTCGCCCTGCTCCGTGTCCGAATCGAAGAAGCGCCGAAGCAGGATCGCACCCGATAGGCGTTTGGCCTCGTCTTGCGACGCGAGAGTGTCGACGACGGCCTGGAATGCCTGGCCCACCGCGTTGAGGCTGTCGCGCCGGCTATGAAGTCGAAGTACTTCAACAGCCCGAGGATTGCAGTGAGAAGTGCGCCGATGATCGCAATCCATGCTTGGAGCTGAGCGGTCGTGAGAGCTATGGCCATCATCTCGTTGCAGGCGGATCGGCGATCGGGCTTCAGGAAGAGCCTATTCAACACAGCGACCGGATGGCGCTTGACCACGCGGCTCGGCTGGCTGAGTGACCTGCGTTGCCACCGTCGGTCGGAGTTCGACCGAGACGCAACCACGCGTAGATCGAGACCCCGCGCACGGCGCAGCGTGACCCTCCGGGTCGACCGCTCTCGCTTCCGCTTCCGCTTTCCATGCGCACCACTAACGATCTCGGCCACGCTGATCCTGCGGTCGTGAGGATGGGACTGCCGCGCGGCGCGCGGGCGCTCGGCATTAGCTGGAGAGGGCTCCGTCGGCGGGGTTCGCTACACCAGGGTCATGCCCGATGCGGTGCTCGAACTGTTGTTCACGGAGTCGGCCCTC
This sequence comes from uncultured Solirubrobacterales bacterium, assembly GCA_963699325.1. Lineage (GTDB taxonomy): Bacteria > Actinomycetota > Thermoleophilia > Solirubrobacterales > Solirubrobacteraceae > Palsa-465. Next base: position 68,536 of record CAVOTN010000004.1, read on the forward strand.
GGGAAGCTCGGCGCGAGGACGATATCGGCGGACGAAGTCGGCCAGCTACTGGGCAACGCCCATGTGGTCGTACGCAACCCTCGTGCACCTACTCCGGGGAGCCGTCGGTTGCTGATCGGCCGCACGAATGGCGGGCGCTGCCTCACGCTTGTGATCGAGCAGACGGTCGAGCCCACGGCTTGGCTGGCCATCACCGGGTGGGAGTGCACCGAGATCGAGCGTAAGCTACTTCCTGACGGCTGATGACCCCGACGCCCTGGACAGATCTCGACCCGCAGCCTGGCGATTTCGACGCGGACCTGGCGACAATCGACGCGCGCTTCGTTGAGGTGCATCGCGGGGATCCGAGCGCGAAGGTACGGATCGTTGTGAGCATCGAGGGCGAGGACGCTCGACGGCTACAGCGCCTCTCTGCCGCTCGAGGCGAGAAGCCGACCGAGCTGATCGCCGAGCTGCTCCGCGATGCGGAAACGCCGGCGGCATAACGTCGGCGCGGGTTCGCTCCCGAACGCGATTCGGCGTGGGTACGCACACCCTCGTCGGCACCCCTGTCGAGCGGGCCGTCATCGGAGTCCAGCGCTCGCCGGTAGCACCGGCGCCGGGCGGTGGTGTACTGCGTTGATGATCTCGCTGCTGTCGATGCCTTCGAGGTAGATGCTTGTAATACCGAGATTCGCGTGCCCAAGTTGCCGCTGGATCACGACCAGTGGTACGCCCCCGCGAGCCATCTCTACGGCATGCGCGTGGCGGAGCTGGTGCGGAGCGAAGCGGCGGCGGACGCCGGCGGACACGGCGAGATGGCGCAGGGTCCCCCGTGCCGCAGTTGCCGACCAGGGTCGCCCGCCGGTCGGGCCAGCCAGCACGCAGAGCAGTGCGCCGACGGGCATCGTCACACGAACCTCCAGCCAGCGGTCGAGGTGCTCCCATCCCCAGGCATCCATGCCGACCTGACGGCGGCGGCCGCCCTTGCCGCGTCGGATGAGGATGCTGCCCCGGACGGGATCGAGGTCGCTTTCGGCGAGCGACAGCGCCTCGTTGATCCGCAGACCCGCGCGCCAGAGCAGCACGATCAGCGCTCGGGTGCGCAAACCAGGTGGTCGATCGCCGGCTCGGCGCATGACGGCCACGATCTCCTCGACGGTTGGCGGGTCGGCCGGGTAGCTTCGCCCTTTGTTGCGTGGCGGGCGGCCGCAGTGAAAGCCGGGCATGGTCGCCGGCGACCGGCGGCGACCAACGGCATCAAGAAGCTCTGAGCTGTTCATCCACGCAGGATCTCGCGACGTGCGCCCAACCGCCAAGCATGGAAAGCGGAAGGCCGCGGGCTTGGGCGGCCGCCGGCACCCAGAGTGATGGGACTGATCGGCACATTTACCAGGGGAGGGACGCGTTAAAGAACGCCCGTAGGTCGTGCGTGGATCTTGCGGCGGGTCCCGGGTCAGGGCACGTCTGCGAAGCGGCGTCGCCGGCAAGGGTGTCGACTCGCACCCCATGGGTGCCTGCCATGGCGTGCATTTCGGAGGATGCTCTCCGCGGCGCTTCCCAACGGCGGGAGCCAAACCAGTCGGTACGAGAGATGGAGGGTTCATGTCTCAAGCAGTCGAAGGCACTCGCTCGACCGCCATCGGTAAGGCTCGACGGCACCATGGGCATCGGTCGCAGTTTCGGACCGATCAACGTGCGCATGAATCGGCGATCAGCGGGCGTGACCGTCGTAGCTTGGCGTGGATGGCCTCGTTGATGGCTGTCGCGCTCGTCATGATCACGGCGTCGGTTTACGGACTTCTCGGTGAGAAGGGAATCGTCGTTTCGCCGTCGCTTTGGAGCCTTGCGGTTGACCTGTGTCGAGCCGTTACCGGTCTGTTCGGGCTTCTCGCGATCGTCTCGGCGGTGACTGAACGCGGCTCGGAGTCGGGCCGCCACGACACCTTCCGCTCGTGCGTGGGCGGCGCCGTCTTCATCGCCGCCGCAGTCGCTGGGCTCGGCCTCGTGATCGTGGTAACCGGCCTCGCTGGACTCGTGCTCCTGTACGCCGGCGGAGCCGTAGCCGTTGACGCATTTCGTCCCCGGCATCGGGAGCCGGAGCGTCCAGACCTCGCGCGACAGGGCTAACCGACGCTACTGCTGCATCGTGACCAGCGGGGCAGGATTCTCCGAGTCGACCGAGCCTGGCTGCCGTTGGTCCTCACCGCTGTCCGCGACGTCGCGCACACCCGTCGTTGCCCGACCTGCGCCGATCCCATGATGCTCGACCACTCGCCCCACGGCCTCGACTGTCCCAGCTACGCCAAGGGCAGGCAAGGCAAACGGGACCTTGGCACCCACGGACGGAAAGTGCTCGACATACTCAACGCGAACCCCGCCGACGGACCCTCGTCAGCCAGTGCCGGAGCGCTCGCGCGCCGCGCAGCAGTCTCGCACGCATCGATCATGCGATCCTCCACACGACGGCCGGCGCCGGGCCCGGTAGCGGTGCGCATGGAAAGGAGAAGCGTTATCGATCGGCGGCTTCGCTCCTTCGCGAGGCGCAGCGGGCACGTGCGGGCCTCGGGAGGGTGCTACTCCAACTCGGTCGTCCTGAGCGGCACTCGTGCGTGCAGGACGCGGTCCGCCGCGGCGAAGCAGAACCTTCCGGCAGGCGAGGTCCCCGCTGGACCGCCAGCAGGGCGACCGTTTCGGCCCAACCTGCCCGGATTCGTGCCGTGGCTGCTCGTGCTCGGGAGCGGAGTGCTCGGCCCGCTGCTTCTCACCGATCAAACCGGCGCGCGCGAAAACTCGACCAAGACGGGCCGTCGTGCACAAGTGCGATGTACGGGGGCCGACGAGTCCTATCTTGGTGAGACCGCGACACGATGCGGTGCGGCCTCCGGCGAGGGACTCGCAAATGTCCGTCGGCAGCGATGTGAAGCCACGGACCAATAGGCACTACGATCTAGCCGGCGCGGCTAGACCCGGTGCGCGTTATCCATTCGTCGCGACGCCACTGGCAGTGAATCCTGCGCTATGAGAGCAGACCAGCCCGACGTGCGGACCTTCGATCACCGATTCCGTAACGGTGGCGCTGCCCTCCACAGACTGGATGCTGACGCCTCCGATCACGGAGATGCTGGTGAACGCCCCCGACATGAGATACGTCCCGTAGCCTGCGACTAGACCGTTGGCGTAGGTCAAGGTCCTTTCACCGGACGCAAGAAACGTATTGTTCCCAGCGATTGGTCCTGTGAGCTCAATCGATCGATCTTCGGGAACCACTGAGACGAAGGATCCAGGGCAGGAGAACCGCGGAGTCGACCAGTCGATGTGCTTGATCTGGGTCTTGTCGTCGGTCAACTCAATCGAGAACGGCTCGTTTTCGCTGGTGGACCCCTTATACGTGCCCCCAATTAGCTGCTGGCCGCGTTGGCCGCCGCCGCCCTTCTGGACGGCCGGCAAGGTTGCCGTCACGGATGCCAGCCGGCTGGAATCCCCAGCGGCCCCGAGCACGTCGGCGTAGATATCCAAACCTCCCGAGAGAGACAACGTCAGCGGGCCGCCTCCTCCTCTGCCGTCCGCCGCCGGTTGGTCAGTGGCACGCCGGGCGCGAATGACGTATGTCAACGTGCCTGCCGGGGCTCCACCGGACAACCGCCGGAGAACGATGTTCAAACGAGCACTGAACCCGCGGGAAGAGACACGAATCGGCGTCGCGCGAAAGGTCCCGGTGAGGATCGTGCGCGGTGATGTGAATTGCAGAAACACTCGCCTGATGCGACTGTCGATGACAATCGGGGCAAGACCGGTCTGGGGCGACCCCCGCGGAAATGGGTGCGACGCGGGGATGACCAGATGGTAGTAAGCGGACGCCAGGCCGCGGCGAGTCGGGACCGCGATCTCATCGCAACCGCGCGAGAAGACGCGATAGCCGCCGGTGGATCGCGCAGTGCCAGCCGTGGCACTCCGCAAGCCAACCGGCTGGCCGGAGGCGACGGGCAACACGATCGTTGCCGGAGTGACAACGGGCAACCGGCCGAGAGCGGTTTCGACCGATGACGCCCCGGCCTCTGTTGCTCCTAGCTTTGCATCAGCCGCTTGAGCGGCGGAGCACGCTGGCCGTGGGCCGGTCGTAGGCGGTGTGGGGACGGGCGTCGGTGGCGTCGGGGTCGGCGTGGGCGGCGGTGGGCTCGGGCTTAGGTTGCAGCCCACCGGATTGCCGCTGTAGTCAACAGCACCACTGCACGTCGCACCGTCGACATAGACAGTGAACTGATCGCCCGGCTCGGTCCGGTAGATGTTGGACGGGTAATAGTAGGCTCCATAGTCGGATCCCATCGTGTACGTGACCTCGGTATCGCTGTAGGACGAGACAACCAGGCCGATCGTGTCTGCGCCGTTCCCGTTGCCGTCGTTCTGACCGGCGCAGAAGGATTTCGGATTGCTCGACGCATCGCAGAAATACAACGCGTTTCCGTAGTCATAGCCCGTATAGCCTGGGTAGCCAGCGTTCGTTGGAGCCGGCTCGGCTCCAAAGCCCGAGCCTTCGATGGTGATCTGTGGGTTAGCCGCGCCACCGGCGAAGGTGACCGTGCCGAGGCTCGGTGCGGCACTTGCGACCGACGGACAACAGATCGCTGCGGCACAGAGCCCCACAAGCCACCGACAAGCCGCACGGCACTGGCGTGGTCTGCACGTCCGGATGATAAGCCTGAACACTTCCCTCTCGCCGGCTGTCGCCGCCCAGCGCCGAGATCAACAACGCGAGTCTACGGCCCGCTGGCCCTCGGATCAAGACCGGACGAGCGTCTCGTCCCGACGTGTCACAGCGCCGTGCGGACGAGTTGGGACAGCGAGATCTCGACCGCCGCACGTGCTTGCTCCGTCTAGCGAAGGCAGTGAAGCCGCCGGTCGATATGACGCTGCTGCTTTCCATGCGCCCCGGCGGGAAGGGGGGTGTGGAGCACGGTCGTTCGCGAGCGATCGTCATCGCCGGCGGTTAGTGCGGTCAGCCCGATCGCAGCCCCCGCTCACCCGGGGCTGTGACCCAAGGCGGCGACCGTGTTCTGATCTCGCTCGGGGTCGCGGTGCCTAGCGCCGTAGGATCCGCGCTATGAGCATCGTCAAGATCAACGCGATCACCGTACCCCGCGAGCGCTTCGCTGAGTTCGAGCAGCGCTTCGCATCCCGAGCCGGAAAGGTGGAGGACGCTCCGGGCTTTGAGGGATTCGAGCTGCTGTCTCCCAACGACGGGCGCGAGGTCTGTCTGGTGCTGACGCGCTGGCGTTCGGAAGAAGACTTCGGGGCCTGGGTCGCCAGCCAAGACTTCGCCGCCGGTCACGCTCAGCACCGCCAAAGCGGGTCGGTCGGGACGGCCAGCGAGCTTTGGTCTTTTGACGTCCTTGAGCGCAAGGATGGCTGAACTCGGCCGTGGCTGAACCCGGGGACGCCATCGGAGCGTTTCAGGAGGGACCCGGGCGGCCCCGCGGTCGCTCGATCGGCCCGGGACAACCTCCACTCAGCAGAGGTCCGCCGCCGGCCAGCAAGAAACTCTCTCTGCGCACGCTGGCAGCGCCGAGCTGCTCGGTGGCATGGAGAGCAGCAGCTAGCGGCGCCGCGTCGCGCTACAGCGTACGTCTCGACGCGACAGCGCCCCCAGGACTTGGGCTCGCCAACCCTGGGCTCCCTAGTGCCCAACGCTTGCTCCCGGCGGCTCCTGTGGCGCGCCCTTAGGGATCAGCGTCGCGGAATGTGGACTCGCCGCCGACTGGGCCAGGTTTCACCGCACAGCGTGTGATCCGGGGGTGAGGTACGTTCTCGCCATGGCCAAGGTCCGAGTGCAGGACATCGCTGTCTTCGGAGAGAGCGGCTCGGGGAAGACCGTGCTGGCCTCTTCGTTCTATGGCCCTTCGCAGGAGAAGTCGTTTTCGAACGGCCTCTGGGACTTGGTCGCCGACGACGCCGGCCAGGGCAATCGGCTCTACCAGAACTATGTCGGCATGAGAGATTACGCGACGGCGCCCGCGCTTACCCGATTCGCGGGCACGACCTACTACTTCTCGGTGAAACTCAAGGGTGCTGGCGACGCCAAAGCGAAGAAGCAGCCCTTCGACATCCTGCGCCTTGCATGGCACGACTACCCGGGCGAATGGTTCGAAGAGGAGCCGAGCAGCGAGGCGGAGGCTCACCGACGTGTTGCCACGTTCCGGTCCCTGCTCCGTTCCGACGTCGCGCTCTTGCTGGTGGATGGGCAGAAGCTCCTGGACTACAAGGGCGAGGAGGAGCGATACCTCAAGTCGCTGCTGACCAACATCCGCCAAGGATTACTGCGGCTCAAGGAAGACCTGTTGGCCGGCGACGGCCCCCTGACCGACTTCCCGCGCATCTGGATCATCGCCCTGTCAAAGGCTGACCTGTTCCCGGAGTGGGACGTCTACGCGTTCCGCGACCTCGTCATCTGGAATGCCACCGAGCACATCGATCTCCTCCGCGGGACACTCAAAGAGTTCGTGGTCGCCCCCGAAGCGTTGTCGATGGGCGAGGACTTCATGCTGCTCTCCTCGGCCAAGTTCGAGCTCTCCTCGGCCGGCCCGGAGCCAATGGAAATCGATGTGACCAAACGGGTCGGCATCGACCTCATCCTGCCGGTGTCCTCATTGCTGCCGCTCGAGCACCTGGTGCAGTGGCAGGAGAAGATCAAGATTCCGATGAAGGTGCTGGACACCCTGGGTGACGGCGCCCTGGCCAACGTCTTGATCAGTGGAATGAGCTTCGGCCTTGCCAAGGTAGTGGCGATGCTCCCCACGGTCGGCCCGTTCGCGAGCAAGGCGGCGAAGCCCGCGCTGGCTGCGGCCCTCAAGATGGCTGAGTCACAACTCAGGCAGGTCAACGCGCAGGCGAGGGAGAAGCACGACTACGTGACGGCGACGCTGACGCAGTTCAAGTTGGACCTCGACCAAGGCGAGACGGACAGACTGCTCATCAGGAGCAAGTAGTGCGTCCCGATAAGCACCTGCCTGAGCTGCTCATCTGGGCCACTCGAGGGCGCTCCTGGGGGTTCCGGTTTCTCCTCAGAGGAGGGCTGTCCGACCCGCTCCCGGTCTATGAACGTAGCTTCGCGGATCTCGAGGACGAGCCGACGGCATGTCACCGCGCCGCCGGGAAGGTCGCGCTGCGCTTCCCCGATCCGTTGGGGCGGAGAGATGCATCTGGCCGGGTGATCCCACACGAGTTCGTCGTATTCGGAGACTTAGCCAACGACATCGAGTCAGTCGAGGACGGCCTGCGACAGGTCTGGCCCCTGGTTGCAGAGGCCTATGCCGGAGTCTGGGATGCCGAGCGACCACCCTCGGTTGCAGACCTCCGCCTGACCGCTGAGAACAACCCGTGTCTCGACGCCCCCCGATCTGCCAGCGGCGATGGCGGCGATGACGAGTGGGTCGACCCGTGCTAGGAGCTGTTGGCGCCGCTTGAGCCGACCAGACACGGTGATGTCCGTCTCGTGGCGAATGCCAGTCGCAGGGCTTCGCCACGCTCGGCGGCCGGGACTGACCCGCCCGCTGCCGCCGCGATTCGGGCGCTTCTCAGGAGGTCACGAAGGTATGGCTGCTCAACGCGACCCACATGAAGGCGGTCCCGGGCCGCAAGTCCGACGTGCGCGATGCGGAGTGGATCGTTCAACTGTTCGAGCACGGGCCGCTCGCACCCTCGTTCGTGCGCCCCGCCCATCCGGCGGCTGCGGATGCTGACCCGCTACCGGGCCCAGCTGAGGGACGACCGGACCCGGGAGGCCACCCGGCTGGAGCTGAGCCGGAGGACGCCTCGATCAAGCTGTCCTCGGTCGCCTCCTCGCTGAGGACGGTCTCGGCGCGGGCGATACTGCGGGCCATGGTCGACGATTTGGCCACTTCGGCCGCGCTGCTCCTTTACATGCAAGGAGCCACGCTTCCAGCGTGACCGCTTGAGGCGTCAAGCGGCTGCGAGCGGGGCGAGCGTTGCTGGGGTCCGCACCGGAGCGCGCGCACGGACTCTGCATAGGCACCCGGCCCTTATGCATGTTGAGCTGGGGCCTGCAAACGGCGACGAGCGCAACTACGAATCGGCCGGCTCTCGCGATCGCTTTCGTCTGACCACCGGCCCCCAAGCGGACGAGTCCTATGCCACGCGAGCGATAGCCTGCTCGAGCGAGCGCCACACGGCTATCGACGCGGCCAGCGCGAGGGCTGGTATGGCCAGGGGAGCCGAGCTCTGTGCGAGCGAGAAATTCGCGCGGCGGCGGTCGCTCGATGTCAGGATCCGGTGCGAGCGTGGCGTCTACACCGAAGCTCAACGAGACTCAGCTCGCGGTACTCCGCTGGATTGGCGACGGCTCACCAGCGGCGGTGATGGAAGGCCACGGCCATCGGGTCTCTGCCGCGGCGCTACGAACTCGCGGGTTGATCAAGATCTCCGGACGGAGCACCACCTGGCGGGCGAGCCTTACCCCGGCCGGCCAAGCCGCACTGGGCGCGCAGCCGAAGGACCGCGTCAACGCAGATGCCGGACCGTTGGGCCCGCAGCCCAAACGGAGGGCAACCAGTCGCGCGACGAACCGATCGCTCGAGCGGATCCCAGCACCGCGGGATCTTCGAGGCGCACATTCCCTCGTGACAGCGACGCGCAAGGCCGCCGGACATGCGAGGCGGATCCGAGGCGGAAGGCTTCGGATCGGGCCACAACGAGGCATCGCCCACATTGAGGTGAGCCGCTCGCTCCTGCGCCGCGCGCTGCTCGTCCTCCATGGCTTGACCAAAGAGGCCCTCGGGCGCGGCTGGGAGGTTGTGCCGTACCCGGAGGACGGCGGCGGCGGGCGTCACGGGATTGCGATCAAGGTACGTGGTCACGCGTATCCCGTCGAGCTGGATGAGCTGACAGAGCGGCTGCCGCTCTCGAGCCGAGGATCTCGTGGCGTGGCAGCGGCGGACACACGTCGACCAGGACGGCCGCCTCAGCGAGACGCCGCCGCCGAGTATGCGGCGAAGACGCCCGACGGGTCGACTGCGCCTGGTGCTGCCGACCGGCTATCGCGGGGGTCGAACGAGCTGGTCAGACGGTCCGCGGGGACTGCTCGAGACCAAGCTCGCGTCCGTGGTCCACACCATCGAGCTACGCGCCACGGCGGATGAGACTGCGGCGATCGAACGCGCGCGTCGATTCGAGGAGCTGCGGCGTGAGCAAGAGGCGCGGGATGAGCGTGCTCGGCGCGAGCTCATCGAGAGCGCTCGCCTCGAGCGTCTTCTCGGTGAGGTGGCGACGTGGCGCCGATCCGAGGAGATTCGAGCCTACGTTGCCGCGCTCGAGGAGTGCCTTCCAAGGCTAGGCCCCGATGAGCAGGTACGGATCGCGCGATGGTGCGGATGGGCCAGGGCATCCGCCGATAGATGGGATCCCAGCCGGCACACCTCGCTGATCGCCGGGGTGGACGAGGTTGGCTAGACGGGCCGCCGCGGTGGCCTAGCTCGACTCCGAATGGGTGGGAGCGCCGGATTGGTTCGACTCGCTGCCGAAGGCCAGAGCCACCAGTTGCGCATCCTCGCTGCGCGGCGCGTAGTGCAGGTACTTCATCGTCGTCTGGATGTCGGCGTGGCCCATCCACTCCTGTACGCGGCGGATGTCCGCCTTGGCGATCATCCGCGTACCGAACGTGTGGCGCAGGTCGTGGAAGCGCAGGCGGCGCAGACCGGCGCGCTGCGAGCGCGTCGTCGTAGCGGCTGCTGAGCGCGTCGCCGTCGAGCGGTAGCCCCGCCTCGCCGGCGAACACGAAGTCGTCGTCGCCGGTGAATCGCTCGCGTTGGCCGAGCTGCGCGAGCGCGCTCGCGACGTCGGGGGCCATCGGCACCGAGCGCACCTTGCCGGACTTCGGCGTCGTCAGCTTGTCCCGCGGCGTAGCTCGCGCGGACCCTGATCGTCGAGCCGGCGAAGTCGACGTCGCGCCAGCGCAGCGCCGAGCAGCTCGCCGCGCCGCAGGCCCGGTGAACGCAGCGGTCAGGAAGATCGCCGCGTCGGCCTCGGAGGCGGCGGCACGGACCAGCGCCCAGACCTCCTCGGGCGAGAACACCTGGATGTCGCCGCTGCTCCGGACGCGGAAGCGGTCGACGCTCGCGACCGGGTTGCGCCGGCAGGCCGTAGAGCTTGACGGCCCGCCGGAAGATCGCGTGCATCAGGACGAGCAGGTTGTTCTTGCGTCTTGTTCGAGAGCTCGCGCGTGCTGGCGGACGCTCGACATGCCGGCGCGCCAGCGCTCGATCTCCTGCACGGTGATGTCCTCGAGCGCCATCTCGCCGAACACCGGCAGCAGGTGGACCTTGATCGCGTTGCGGTAGCCGCGGATCGTCGAGGGCTTGCAGCCGCGATCCTGCTCGGCGAAGCGCAGGTACTCGGCCGCGGCGTCGGCGAAGGTCACGCCGGTCGGCACGGCGGTCGCGACCGGAGGGCCGGCTCGGGACCGCGGCCGCTGCCGTGATCCCGGCGCGGCGCCCCGCCGGACCTCGTCGAGCCGGTCGCGCAGCCAGTCCTCGGCGAGGCGCTTGGTGAAGTAGCCGGTCGGCGGCCGCCCGCGCCCGGTCCAGGCCGGGCCCGATCTTGCGCTTGACCTGCGTGCCGTCGGGCAGCCGGTACTTGGCCCACCACGACGGACCGCGGGCCTTCTCGAGCCGGAAAACGAAGCCGGAGGGGCGGCCTGACGCCGTGGACGGTCGTCTACCCGCGCGGCCCGGGCCGGCGGCCGCGCTGAAGTCGTTCCTCTGGTCTCGAGCGCGTCGCCTCCGCGACCCTCGGATCGATCGACGAATCCGTCCATGCGAGTCGATCCTACTCCGACTCGACGGCTGCAATTCTTGGTACCCGTTTGGTACCCGCTTCGGAATCCGAAGCATCAGGCCAAAGAAAAAGCCCGGATTTCCGGGCCTTTCTTAGTAGCGGGGGCGGGATTCGAACCCGCGACCTTCGGGTTATGAGCCCGACGAGCTACCAGACTGCTCCACCCCGCGGCGGACTAAGAATCGTAGCACCGTGTCAGAGACTGGAGAGATTTGGCAGTCAGCTTCGCCGCCCCAATCATCCTTGGCTCGTACCCTACGAGGATGCGCAAGACGAGCGTTTACCTGTCGGAGCGGGAGTCGGAGCGGCTGGCTGAGCTGGCGCGGGCGGAGGGCCGATCGCAAGCCGAGATCATCCGCGAAGCGATCACCGCGTACGTGCCCGCCGGCACAGGAACCGGCGATTTCGCGCTTGCCGCCGGCTTCGAGCGGATCGACGAAGATCCGCGGGCGATCTCTCAGATCTCCGCAGACGAGCTGCTAGACGGCTTCGGTCGGTGACCGTAGTCGTCGATGCCGCGCAGCTTGTCGCTCTCGCCGACGCGCGCGAGCGCCGACGCATGGGACACGGCGGATCCTGACCTGTGATCAGCGTCACTTCCCCCGCGGTACGCCCCATGCAAGGCGGCGTGTTCACGATCCTGCCGGCGGACGCTTAGACCGTCTGGCCGCTCGTCGACGCCGATTTGCTGGGCGATAGCCGTGGTCCGGCTGTGGCACGTTGTCCAGGTAGGCGGGCGTGAATAGCGGAAGCTCGTCATCGGTCTCCATGTCGATCACAGCCCGCTCGCCGAGCGGTCGCTCTAGCCAGACGCGCACGGGCCAGTCGACGTACTCGCGGGCCGTCCGCGCGGACTCATCATCTCCGTCGTAGCCACAGACAAGTACGCGGACGTGAACTTCGTCGTCGCGTTCGTCGACGATGATCTGACACACGCCACCATCGTTACCGCCAAGCGCGACCCGAAGCTCGAGTTCGCCGACGTTCCGCTCCCGAAACCCGAGCGGATTGCAGACCCGTTGCGGGTTCGCGTCTGGGCAGGCGAGCCAAGGCAATCGAGTGTCCTCGTCCCACTCCTCGAAATCGATCCAGTCGGCCCAGTCGGTGCTCATTGGCCGAGTGTGACGCCCGGGCGGGCGGTGATCGGCGGACTTGCGCCCTCTTGTGACGACCGCTCCGCAGGATTGGAACGCGGCGTGACAGAGACGGCTCAGGTAGAGCCGGACGGACCCGGGCCGCCACCGTTGACCGCGCCGGCAAGCCAACGATCGAACATCGCGAACGCCTGCTCGCGCGCCGCCGGCGCGTGCTGCCGAGACTGCGCCAGAGGTCCTCAGGCACCACCCCGACCGCCCCCAGCTGCTCGTCCTCCGAAGCCCAGGCCTGCACCCGCTCGACGTCGACCTCGGGATGGAACTGGACGCCGAGATGCGGACCGCAGGCGAACGCCGCTGGACCGGCGGGGGATCGCGCGAGCTCGACCCCGCCGGGCGGGACGCGCATCTGCTCGTTGTGCCACATCAGCCACGGCCCGGCGGGAACGGCGTCGCCGTCGACCGTCTCGATCGGGAACCAGCCGATCTCGGGGCGCTCAAGCCGATCGACCCCGCCGCCGAGCGCCAGCGACAGCGCCTGACCGCCGAAGCACAGCCCGAGCACGGGCACGCCGGCGCCGACCGCCTCGCGCAACACCTCGACCTCCGCCGGGATCCACGAGGGGTCGCTCGCCCGGGCCGACTCCTCCGAGCCGAGCGAGACCACGAACGAGAAATCCTCCGGCGCCACCGCCCCGTCCGCACCGGCGTGGTGCACCACGTACGGCAACCCTCGCGACTCGAGCCACTCGGCGACGCGGACCGGCGGCCCGAGTCGGCCGTGTTGGAAGATCAGTGCGGGCTTCGAACTCAACTCGCGGATCACTGTAGCTCCCGCGTCCCCCACCCCACCACGCGCCGGTCGGGCGCCGGGAATGCGAGCGATAGGCTGGCCATACGGTGACTTCGACAAGCGACCCACGCACGACGGAGGGCCAGGCGCTCCCGCTCCCCGACCGCGACCAGGTCCTCGAGCACGCCGCCGAGCTGATCGCCGAGGCGTGGCGGAGCTTCGACCAGCCGCGCCCGGGCCAGCCGCTCCCGAACGAGCACACCCACGCACTGCTGAGCCGCCCGCTCCCGAGAGCGCCGTCGGACCCGACCAGCTCGCTCGACGCCGCCGTCGACGTGCTCGACCGCTCGCTCGCGCAGGCGCGCCCCCGCTTCTTCGCGTACATCGGTTCCTCCGGCCTCGAGATCGGCGTGCTCGCGGACGCGCTGATGGCCTCGCACGACGTCAACGTCGCGAACAGCGCCGGCGCGGCCGACCTGCTCGAGGCGCAGACGATCCGCTGGGTCGGGCAGTTCGTCGGCTTCGACGACAACGCCTGTGGGCTGCTCGCGGCCGGCGGCACGATCGCCAACCTGACCGCGCTCACCGCCGCGCGCGAGCGGGCCGTGCCCGGCGTCCGGCACGAGGGCGCCGGCGGTCGCAAGATGGCGCTGTACTGCTCGGCCGAGGCCCACTACTCGGTCCGCCGCGCCGCCGAGATCCTCGGCATCGGCGGCCGCAACGTCCGCGCGATCCCGATCGACCAACACAGACGCATGGACGTCACCGCCTGCGCGCAAGCGATCGACAAGGACCGCCAGAACGGCGTAGTCCCGATCGCCGTGGTCGCCACCGCCGGAACGACCCTCACGGGCGCGGTCGACGACATCGAGGGCCTCGCCGAGGTCTGCGGTGACGAGGTCTGGCTCCACGTTGACGGCGCCTACGGCCTCCCGGCCGCGTCCACGGAAAAAGCCGGCCACCTGTTCAAAGGCCTGCCCCGAGCCTTCTCCGCCACCGTCGACGCGCACAAGTGGCTGTACGTCCCCAAGGCGTGCAGCGTCCTGCTGATGCACGACGTCGAGGCGCTCGAGCACGCCTTCTCCCACCACGAGGGGTACATGCCGCACGGCGACCAGCTCCACGCGGTCGACCGCTCGCTCGAGTACTCGCGCCCGTTGCGTGGGCTGAAGCTGTGGCTGGCGTTCACCGTGCACGGCGCCGACGCGATCCAAGCGGCGATCGAGCGCAACCTCGACCAGGCGACGCTCCTGGCGTCTCTGGTCACAGCCGACCCCAGCTTCGAACTGCTGGTCGAACCGCAGCTGTCCGCGGTCTGCTTCCGGCATCTCCCGCCCCCGGGAACCGACACCGACGAGCACAACGCGGCCCTCGCGCGCGCGATCGCCGCCGACGGACGGATCCTGCTCGCGCCGGCCGAGGTCGACGGCGCGACCGCGTTGCGGGCGTGCTTCGTCAACCACCGCACCAACGAGGACGACGTCCGCTCAATCCTCACCGTCGTCGCCGACCTCGCGACGGCAACCGCAACCGCATGAGAAACGAAGTCGAGGTCGAGGGCGTCACCGTCCCCGTCGACCACTACATCGACGGCCGCCGGATCGCGAGCGAGACGACGTTCGAGGTTCGAAGCCCGATCGACTGGGACAACTGGAAGCTCGCCGAGGTCGCGAACGGCGGCCAGGCCGAGGTCGACGCCGCGGTCGCCGCCGCCCGCAACGCATTCCCGGCGTGGGCTGCTCTCGGACCAGACGGCCGCCACGAGGCACTTACGAAACTCGCCGACGCGATCGACCAAGCCGTCCCCGACCTGGCGAAGGTCGAGACCGCCGACAACGGCTCGCTGTACGAGGCCATGAGCCTGCGCGTCCTGCCGCGCGCGGCCAACAACATCCGCTTCTTCGCCGACTTCGCGCGCGACCGCCTGAACGAGAACGCAACCCGCACCCTCCCCGGCGGCGAGCGCAATCGCGTCCGCTACGACCCGGCCGGCGTCGCTGCCGTCTCGACGCCATGGAACGCGCCGTTCATGCTCGCGACCTGGCGGATCGGCCCGGCGCTCGCCGCCGGCGACACCGTCGTGCTCAAACCGCCCGAGTGGGCGCCGCTCACGTGCTCGCTCCTCGGCGACCTCGCCGACCAGGCAGGCCTCCCGCCCGGCGTGCTCAACATCGTCCACGGCACGGGCGCCGGCGCGGGCGCGCCACTCACGGGACACAAAGACGTCGACCGGGTCGCGTTCACGGGCTCGCCGGCGACCGCCCACACGGTGTACCGCGACGCCGCCGCGAACCTGACGCCCGGTGTCGTTCGAGCTCGGCGGCAAGTCGCCGTTCATCGTGTTCGAGGACGCGGACCTCGACGCGGCGGCGGCCACCGCGGCCTACCAGTACGACAACTCCGGCCAGGTCTGCCTCGCCGGTACGCGTCTGCTCGTGCACCGCGACATCCTGGACGGCTTCCTCGAGCGCTTCGAAGCGAACGTCGCCAACATCCGCGTCGGCGACCCGCGCGACCCGGACACGACGTACGGCCCGTTGATCCACCCGGTGGCGCTCCAGCGCGTGACCGGCTACGTCGAGCGAGCGTTCGAAGCCGGCGCGAACCTCGCGTTCGGTGGCCGGCCGATCGAGGGCCTCTACTACCCGCCGACCCTGTTCACCGAGGTCCCGCCACACGCCGAGATCCTGCACCACGAAGTATTCGGCCCCGTGCTCACCCTGCAGACGTTCGAAGACGAGCAGGACGCGATCGCCAAAGCCAACGACACCGAGTACGGCCTCGCCGCCACGATCTACACCGGCTCACCGGACCGCGCCGACCGCGTCAGCGCCGCGGTCATCGCGGGCACGGTTTGGGTCAACTGCTTCTACGTGCGCGACCTCGAGACGCCGTTCGGCGGCGCCCGCGACTCGGGGATCGGCCGCGAGGGCGGCCACCACTCGTTCGACTTCTACGCGGACGTCAAGACGGTCGTCGAGCGGACGGCGCTGTTCTCAGCCCCCGAATGACCGCACCAATCGCCGGCACAAACGCCCCACCTCCGACACTGAGTCGGTGTACTGCGAGGGCTTGAAGCAGATCGTCGTGTAGCCGGCCTCGAGCTGAGCCGGGATCGCCTCAGCCGCCTCGTCGAGATCCGCGACCGCACCCGCCCGCAGGGAACCGCCCCCGGATCCCGCCCACAACCTCGATCTCAGAAAACGACCGCCCAGAAGCCGCCAGCGCATCGGCCAACACCCGGAGCTCGTCAGCGCCAGGCTGACCGAACGGATGGAAGCCGTGGCCGTACTCGACGAGCCGGCGCACGATCCACGGCCCGACCGTCATCCCGCCGAACCACAGCCACGGACCGTCCGCACGAAACGGCTTCGGTTCCAGGTAGACGTCCGCAAACGAATACCAACGACCCGAGAACGACACCGGCCCGGGGCGCCACAAAGCCTTCCACGCGGCCAGGTGCTCGTCGAGCAGCTCGCCGCGCCGCTCGAACGGCACCCCGAGCGCGGCGTACTCCTCGCGGTGCCAGCTGACCGTCGGCTGGACCACGAGCCGCCCCTCGCACAGCAGGTCGAGCGTCGCGAGCTGATGCGCGAGCAGCACGGGATGGCGGAGCGGCGCGATGATCGCCGCGCCGATCAGCCGCAGCCGGGTCGTGACCGCGGCGATCGCGCTCATCAACACGATCGAGTCGGGCCACGGCGTGTCCGGATCCTGGTTGCCGGGCGCGGCGTAGTCGCGCGGATTCTCGGGGCGACCACCAGAGCCCGCCGACGGCCCGAGCACGATGTGCTCGCTCAGCATCACGCCGTCGATGCCCGCGTCCTCCGCCTCGGCGGCCATCCGCACCAAGGCCCGCAGATCCCGCGGCGAGGTCATCGTCCAGTTCTCGCTGAGGACGAGGACGAACCGAGGCACTCGAGCCGTGGCGCTCAAGCTCAACCCAAAACGACCCGGATCGGCAGCCGCTTGAACCCGTTGGTGAAGTTCGTGCGCTGCCGGACCGGCTCGCCCGCGAGCTCGATCCGCTCGACCCGCTCCACCAGCTCCTCCAGATACACGCGGAGCTCGAGCCGCGCGAGGTGCGCGCCGAGACACTGATGGGGCCCGCCGCGCCCGAACGTCAGATGATCGGTCGGGTTGCGGGCGACGTCGAGGCGATGCGGATCGGGATAGTGGTCGGGGTCGCGGTTGCCGGCGGCGAACCACACGATGACCTTCTCGCCGGCGGCGATGTCGACGTCGCGGACGGTCACGTCGCGCGTCGCGGTCCGGCGGAAGAACCACACGGGCGAGGAGAACCGCAGCAGCTCCTCGGTCGCGGAGGCGATCAGCGACCGATCCTCGCGCAGGCGCGCGTACTCCTCGGGATGCTCGGCGAGCGCGAGCGTCCCGAGGCTGATCGCCTGCCGCGTCGTCTCGTTCCCGGCCACGATCAGCAGCGCGAAGGTGTTGTCGAGGTCCTGGTCGGACATCGGCTGGCCCTCGATCTCGCCGTTCGCGATCAGGCTGAGCACGTCGTCGCGGGGACAGGCGCGCCGGTCGGCGTAGAACTCGCGCCCGATCGCGCACAGCTCGTCGGCCCACGGCGAGCCGAACGGCTTGTAGCGGTACTCCTCGCTCTCGCCGGCGAAGGCGTGCTCGCCGACGTACTCGGGGTCCGTATCGACGAGCAGCCGGTCACCGAGGTCGATCAGGTGGGGCAGGATCTCCTCGGGCAGCCCGAGGATGTGCGCGAGCACACGGATCGGGATCGGCGCGGCGAGCTCGTGCACGAGGTCGAACTCGCCCTGCGGCAGGACGCTGTCGAGCCGGTAGCGGACGAGCTCCTGCAGCCACTCCTCGTAGCGCGCGACCGCCGGCGGGGTGAACTGCCTCGAGATCAGCCGGCGGTAGCGGCCGTGCTTGGGCGGGTCGAACTCGAGGAAGTTCCGGCGCGCCGCGAGCACGTCCTCGGGGAGGTCCTCGATCGTCGCGGCGCCGCCGACCTCCGAGGAGTACGTCTTCGTGTCGCGCAGCACCGCGAGCACGTCGTCGTACTTGGTGAGCGCCCAGAAGCCGCGGCCGTCGGGCTCGGGGTGGCGGTAGACCGGCGCCTCACGCTGGAGGAGATCGAACACCTCCCACGGCTCGTGGTCCGCGAACAGGTCGTAGTCGAGCAGATCGACCGACTCCATCGTGGGCGGGAGGATACCACCGTTCTGCGTAATGTATCCACGATTGGTGGTGGAGGCGCGCGCCCGGGAGATTGATGAGTGTGTTTCGGGGGTGACGGGCGTGGCGGGTCGCCATTGCGCGAACTCGCGGTAGAACACCGTGCACGATGGCTTCTGATCTCGTCGTACGCGTTGCCGGCGAGCGCGACCTGAGCGCGGTGGCGTCGTTGCGGCTCGCCTGGGAGGACCGCCCCGGACGCGAACGCTCCGCCGACGCCAATGGCGAGCCCGTCGGGATGGCGACGCTATACGAGTTCCGGCGGATGCCGAGGCCAGGCCGGATGGACTCGCGGTGGGGGTACGTCGGCAACATGTTCGTGCGTGAGGACTGCCGAAATCGCGGCGTCGGCTCCGCGCTGATCGGAGCGGTCATCGACGCGGCGCAGCAGCGGCAGTACGTGCGCGTCGTCGTATCGCCGACCGTCCGATCGGTCCGGTTCTACCGGCGCGCGGGGTTCGTCGATGCCGACGGGGAGGCCGGCGAGATGTTGCTGATGCGGTCCAACCGGCTCTCTTGACACGCCACCCAACACTTGCGAATGTATCCGAAACGAGGGATCGGGTGGCTCATGGCTGGCGACCCGGAGATCCACCCATGGGACGCGGAGGGTAAGGAGAGGCAATGGCAACTCATCCCGTCAGCAGCACCGGCGCGGACGCCGGCGCCACTACCCAGCCGCACCTGGGCGAGAAGCGCCTGACGACGGTCCACGCGATCGGGCAGGCGCTGGCGATCGGCCCGATCTTCTCGGTCGGGCTCGTCAGCGGCCTCGTGGCGAACGTGGCCGGCTTCTCCACCCCGGCATCGATCGTGCTCGGGTCGATCGGCTCGATCGGGCTCGCGTACGTGATCGCGATCTACGCCCGGCGATACGCCGGCGCCGGCGCGATCTTCGAGTACCTCGCCCAGGCCGTGCACAACTCGTTCGGGATCTTCTCGGGCGGCGTGTACCTGCTCGGGGCGCTGTTCCTCGGCGCCGGCGGGATCTACATCGGCCTCGGCTTCCTCGTCCAGGGGTTCTTCCAGAGCCACATCCACACCTCGATCCCGTGGTGGGTTGGAGGCGCCGCCGGCCTGGCAATTGCGTTCACGCTCAACCACTTCGGCGTGAGACTGGCGATCCGCGGCGTGCTGCTGCTGGCCTCGATCTCGTCGATTCCGTTCCTGATCCTGTCGGTCGTGATCATCGCCAAGGGCGGGGTCGGCGGCAACACGCTGTCGGTGTTCAGCCCGGGCGAGACGTCGTTGAACGCGGTGTTCAACGGGATCCTGTTCGCCGTCACGCTGTTCATCGGGTTCGAGGCCGCGGCCTCGATCGCCGAGGAGACCGAGAACCCACGCCGGTCGATCCCGATCGCGGTCGTCGGGGCGGTGGCGCTAAGCGCGGCCCTGTACATCTTCGTCTGTTACGCGGCGACGATCGGGTTCGGCAAGGAGGCGCTCGAGAAGGGCGCCTGGTTCTCGGCGGCGAGTCCGATGGGCACGCTTGCCACCACCTATGTCGGCAACTGGCTGAGCGTGCTGATCGACCTCGTGATCATTCTCGACGCGCTGTCGCTGAGCATCGCGATCATGGTCACCGCCTCGCGGATCATCTTTGCGTTCGGCCGTGATGGACTGCTCCCGCGGGCCGCCGCGATGACCTCGCGCTATGACACCCCGGTCGTCGGCAACGTCGCGATCGCCATCTGGAGCATCCTGCTGCTGATCTGGGCGGGGGTGACGAACTACGGGGTCACGGTCAAGCTGCCCAACCCGATCGAAGCGTTCAACATCACGACCGCCGCCGGCAGCTACCTGGTCGAGGTGATCTACATCTTCCTGGCCGTGTTCGCACTCCGGCTGCTGTGGCGCGACCGTCACACCGAGGGCGGGCTGTGGTGGAAGTTCACCGCGGTAATCCTGGGGCTGGTCACTCCACTGTTCGCCTTCAAGGGCGCGCTCGACCCGTTCCCGACGTTCCCGAACAACCGCGGCGTGTTCATCGCGATCGCCTGCATCGTGATCGCGGCGGTCTGGTACGCGGTCCTCCACTTCACCCGACCCGAGCAGGTCCGCAACGCGGCGCGGCACGCGGTCGAGCACGAGGGCGTCCCCGCGCTCGACGAGCCGATCCCTGAGCCCTCCACGGGGACCGCGGGCTAGCACCACGGCCGTGTCGACGAGCCTCCGCTGCGAGATCTTCCCATTCGATCTCGACGCCACGGTCGACTTCTACGTGCAGGTGCTCGCCTTCCAGGTCGTCCGCGACGATCGGGCCACAGACGACCCGTATGTCGCATTCGAGCGCGGTGCGGTCAGGCTCGGCGCAGCGGCGCGGCCCGAGATCGCAGACCGGGAGCAGCGACGTCCGCCGACCGGCGTCGAACTCGTTCTCGAAGTCGAAAGCCTGGAGGTCGACCGAGCGCGCGTCGCCGAGAACGGATGGCCGGTCGTCGAGGACATCACCGAGCGGAAGTGGGGACTGTCTGACTTCAGGCTGCTCGATCCGAGCGGGTACTACTGGCGGATCACCACGCGCCACCGCGCCTAGTCACAGCAGCTTCGAGTACTCCGCGAACTCCCAGTCGGTGACCCACGCCCGGAAGCGCTCGAGCTCGGCCATCTTGATCGTCTCGAACGTCTCGACCAGCCGCGACCCGAGCGCGTCGATCATCACCTGATCCTCCTTGAGCGCCGCGAGCGCCTCTCCGAACGACGTCGGAAGCATGTCGCCGAGCGCCTCGTCGGGCAGGTCGTAGATCATCCCCTCGACCGGCTCGGGTAGCTCGAGCTCGCGCTTGACCCCGTCGAGCCCGGCCGCGAGCGCGGCCGCGTACGCGAGGTACGGATTGGCGGTGCCGTCGCCGAGTCGGAGCTCGAGCCGTGTCGAGGACCCGCGCTCCTTCGGGACGCGGACGAGCGCCATCCGGTGATCGTGGCCCCAGCACACTCGCGTCGGGACGAGCGCCTCGGCGCTGATCCGCCGGTACGCGTTGACCGTCGGGTTGAAGAACACCATCATCGCCCGCGCGTGCTCCATCACGCCGGCGATGAAGTGACACATCACCTTGGTCAGGCCGTGCGCGCCGTCGCCGTCCTCGCCGGCGTTCGAACCGTCGGCGTCGACGAGCGACACGTGCAGGTGGAACCCCGAGCCCTCGTCGCCGTTGAACGGCTTGCCCATGAACGTCGCGAGCAGCCCGTCGAGCGCGGCCATCTCCTTGACCATCGCCCGGAACCGGAACGCGCGGTCGCACGAGTCGAGCGCGGCGGAGTGGCGCAGGTTGATCTCGAACTGGCTGCGACCGAACTCGTGCGCGGCGGCGATCGCGCCGAGCTCGAGCTCGACCGCGGCGTCGAGCATCCGCGCCAGCGTGCCCTTCGGGTCGGCCATGTCGCCGACCGTGTACACCGCGCTGTCCTGACCGGCGTACGGGCGGTACCCGGTGGGCGATCCCGCGTCCGGCTCGCACAGGTAGAACTCGAGCTCGGGCCCCACCACGGGAGCAACCCCGAACTCCGAGAACTGCGCCAACACCCGTTTCAAAGCCCCCCGGCAGTCGAGCGGGTGCGGCTGGTGCGTGACCGGATCCTCGAGATCGACCAGGCACGCGACGACGTCCTCCTCCCACGGCAGCGGCACGAGCGTGTTCAGGTCGGGGCGCGCGAGCAGGTCGGGGAACCCTCCCTCGAAGCCGGCGATCACGTTGTGGCGCAGGTCGACGGTCATGATCGCCTCGACGAACCCCATCCCCTCCTCGGCCACGTGCGGGAAGGCCGAGATCGGGATCAGCTTGCCGCGACAGATGCCGTGAAGGTCGGCGTACTGGAGACGGACAGCGCGAACGCCGACGTCGGCGAGCTCGGACAGGCTCCCGACCAGCCTGGTCCGCGCGGCGGCGGCGCGCTGGTCCGACCGCGCGGCGGCAGCGCGATCGCCGAGATCTTGGGCCATCTGTCTCTCCTCTCGTTGATCAGCGCTGCGGGTCGGCGGCTAGGCATTGGGCGAACGCGAGCGTACCGGCGTCGACGATCGCGGCGCCACCGTCGACGGTCAGGACCGCGCCGTTGACATACGAGGACGCCGGCGAGGCCAGCCACGCCACCGCCTCGGCCACCTCGTCGGGGGTCCCCGCACGCCGCGCGGGGATGTCCGCCACCGCGATCGCGTACGCCCCCTCGCGGTCGACTCCCCGCCGCTCCGCGAGCACGTCGATCTCCTCGTCGGCCATCGCCGTGCGGATCCAGCCCGGGCAGACGGTGTTCGCGCGCACCCCACGCGGCCCGTAGTCGAGCGCGATGCACTGGGTCAGCATCACGAGCCCGGCCTTCGAGCTGCAGTACGCCGCCGACGCCGGGTCGGCGCGCAGTCCCGCCAGCGAGGAGATCGTCACGATCGCTCCCCGGGCCTCGATCAAGTGGGGAAGAGCTGCGCGGCAGACGAGGAAGGGCGCGGTCAGGTTCGTGCCGATCACGAGGTTCCAGCGCTCGATCGTCTGCTCGGCGACCATCGCCCCCGCTCCGGCGCCGGCGCTCACGACGAGCGCGTCGAGCCGCCCGAACCGCTCGACGCACGCGTCGACGGCGAGCTCGACGCGCCCTCGGGAGTCGACGCGTCGGCGCTGACCGCGAGGCCCCCGACCGCCGCCGCGACCTCCTCCAGCGGCGCCAGGCGCCGCCCGCTCACGCACACCGAGTAACCGGCCCCGGCCATCCGCGACAGCCACGGCGGCGCCGATTCCGGTCCCACCTCCGATGATCAGAGCGGTCGGCGTCACGAAGAACTCAGTCGCGCAGGAACTGCTCGACCAGCGACTCGGGGAACGACTTGTCGGCGACGGTGTAGGCGAGCGCGGTCATCCGCCACGAATCACTCAAATAAAACCGCTCGTACAGCTCGCCGCGGCCGCCCAGCTCCGACCCCAGGAAGTCCCACGCCAACCGGAACAGGCGGATCCGCCGCTCGGCGTCGGCGCCGGCGGCCTGGAAGTACTGCTCGATCTGGTCATGCAGCGGGCCGTCGACGTCCGCGCGCGAGGGGGTCGCCATGAACCCACCGCCCCCGATCAGCTGGAGCAGCTCGTTGACCCGCGGAAGCCACTTCGGCATCTCCCCGCGCAGGGCGAGGAACGGACGCTCATCCGGGGTCATCACTCCGCCGGCATCCGCGGACGCCCCGACCTCGGCCGCCACGATCGCCGAGCGGGCGAGCTCGCTCATCGCCCAGATCTGGCCGAGCTTCTCCTGGATGTGGTCGAACCGAACCACACCCGTAGTCGTCGCGATCGCATGCCCCAGCCCCAGCGCGAAGCACAGCTTCACGTACGCGCGCGTGAACGCCTGGTGCATGATGTGACCGCGCCAGCCGGTGTCGGTGATGACCTCGCTGTAGCCCACGGTGTCGCCATCCAGGAACACCCGCTCGCGCGGGATCTCGACGTCGTCGAAGATCACGACCGCGTCCATCTCGTCGAACCGCGCCGACAGCGGATAGTCGTACACGTCCCGCTGCTTGGAATAGCTGTCACGGCAAATGAAGCGAAGCCCCGGCGTCGCGATCGGGATCGCGAACGACAGCGCGTAGCGACCGTCCTGCGGCCGGATGTCCGACCCCGGGTACACGAGCAGCTCGTCGGCGAACGGCGCCAGCGTCGCCAGCATTCGCGCGCCCCGCACCACGATCGAATCTGAGGTGTCCGAGACCTTGTGCAGCGCGACCTGGCCCATCGCCTGCTCGGCCTCGGGCTTGGTGCGGTCGACCTGCGGGTTCATCAGCGCATGGGTCGTCGACAGATCGGCGTCGCGCATGAACTCCTGGTACGCGACCAGATTCGCAGCCAGAGACGAGTTCCCCCGCCGCGCCCACACCTCCGACCGTCCCGCGAAGCACGCGAACGTCACGTTCAGGTAGTCGGGGGTCCGCCCCATCACCCCGCCCGACAGCGCTGCAACCAGCTCGAACGCCCGCCGGCGCCTGACCAGGTCCTCGTGGTCCCGCGGGATCAGGTGCGTCACGTTCACGAGTCGCTCTGGATCCCCCGGCGAGGGCGCGAGCATCGTCGGCGGCGTGCTCGTGCTGGAGGTCGAATACCCGCGCGAGCGACAGCGCCGCGGCGCGCAGCTCGGGATGGTCGAGCGGGTGGCTGATGCGCTCGCCCCGCAACCAGATCTCGCGGCCGCCCTGGCGCAGGCCGTCGAGGAACTGCTCGCCGGTGCGAGCCCCGGTCCTCTGCCCAACCGAAGCCAGCGCCATCACTCGCCCACCGGCGGGAGCGCGTGACCGAGCGCCTCGAGCCCCTGGCGCTCGGAGTCGACAGCCGCGGCGTCGAACCGGAAGTAGGACCGGGGCGGGAGGATGCCCCACGTGTTCGAGGAGTGGGCGTCGTCGGGCCACGCGCGCGGCTCGTGGTCGGCGCTCAGTTGCTCCATGTCGCTGTAGAGCTCGACCATGCACTCCTCCTCGGGAATGCGAACGTAGGCGGCCAGGTTCTGCCCGAGCGCGTGGCGCACCGGGCCCCACGCCAGCCACCGCCCGTGCTGCGCGAGGTGGTCGAGCGCGACCCGCAACTCGCCCCAATCGGTCAGCTCGAACGCGAGATGGTGAAAGTGGTAATAGCCCTTCCCGACGAGAGCCACCGTGTGATGGTCGGCCCCGAGGTGCAGCCAGCAGCCCTCGTCACCGAGCCGGTCGGTGACCCGCATCCCGAGGACGTCGCAGTAGAAGTCGGTCAGGCCAGCGAGGTCGCCAGTCAGCGAGTTGACGTGGCCGAGCTTGCGGGGATGGAAGCCGGCGAGCGTCGTGGTCGAGCGCGCGATCGCCGGCCGGGGATCGTCGGGCGGCACGTACGGGATCAGCTCGATCCCGAACCCGTCCGGGTCGCGCAAGGACACCGCGCCGGCAAACCGCTCGAACGAAACCCCAAGCCCCCCCAGACGCGACTCCACGTCCTCGAGCGTCACCCCGCGCGCGAGCTCAAAGCCGGTGTGGTCCGCGCCCGGGACATCCGACTGGACGAGCTCGAGCGAGTACGGCTCGTACGCGCAGGCCAGCCGCGCGCGCTCCGGGGTCAGCTCGCGTACGGTCAGTCCGAACTGGATCGACCACCGCTGGGCGGCATCAGCGAGATCGGCCGTCCGCAGGCACACATGGTGGATTCGGCGCAGCAATTTTGGATACAGTATCCGCGCCTTGGGAACTGGTCAAGAAGACGACCGCCGCGCCCGTGCCCTCGCCCGCCTGGCCGAGCTGAACGACGAACCCGGAGGCGAAGAGTTCATCGCGCGGATGGGAGCGCTCGGCGACTGGATCGTCGACTGGGCGTTCGGCGATGTCCACACCCGCCCCGGCCTGCCGGCGCGCGAGCGCGAGCTGATCATCGTCGCCGTGCTGACCGCGCTCGGCTCGAGCGATCCCCAGGTCCGGGCCCACATCCGCGCCCTGCGCGCGATCGACGTCCCGTGGAGCGAGATCGAGGAGACGATTCTCCAGACGACTCCGTACGCTGGCATTCCGCGTGCCGTGAACGCGATGAAAGTGCTCCGCGAGGAACAGGAGGCGCAGAAGTGAAGGCTGTGCGGTTCGTAAACCCGGAGGGCGAGACCCGGATCGGGGCGCTGGGCGAGGACGGAACGATCACCGATGCCGGCGCCGCCGGCCCGCTGGGCTTCGTCCCCACAACCCTCGCGTGGGACGCGCTCGCGCAGGCGGACGGCCCGACTCACAGCGCCGATGAGGTCAAACTGCTCCATCCCGTCGTGCCCAACAAGCTGATCGGGATCGGGCTCAACTACCGCTCGCACGCGGCCGAGTCCCAGCTCGACATTCCGAGCGTGCCGGTGATCTTCGCGAAGTTCTCCTCATCCCTGGTCGGGCCTGGCGCGGAGATCGTGATCCCGCGCGAGGAGACGCGCCCCGACTACGAGGGCGAGCTCGCGGTGGTGATCGGCCAGGGCGTGTACCGCGCCGACCAGGCCGAGGCGCGGGCCGCGGTCGGCGGCATCGCCGCGATCAACGATGTCTCGGGCCGGCGCGCCCAGCTCGAGACGCCGCTTCGCCAGTTCACGCTCGGCAAGAGCTTCGACACGTTCTCGCCGCTCGGCCCGTGCATCGCCTCGGCCGACGGCCTCGACCTCGCCGACATCGATCTCCGCACGACCGTCTCGGGCGAGGTCATGCAGGACGCGAACACTCGCGACCTGATCTTCTCGGTCGTGGAGCTGATCGAGTACATCTCGGCCGGCGTGACGCTCGAGCCCGGCGACGTGATCGCGACCGGGACACCGAGCGGCGTCGGCGACTCCCGCTCGCCCAAGCGCTACCTGCGCGAGGGCGACACGGTCGAGATCTACGTCGAGGGCGTCGGCACGCTCTCGAACCCAGTCCGCAACGAGCGCTGATTACGAGCCTCGCTCCTCTCGGTTCCGCTGGCGGCGGTGATAGGTTGCGGCCACATAAGAAGCCGAATCACCGGACCATCCGTGGACGGTGAACGGGGGACCCACAGCGATCTGCGTGATCGCGGGGGCGAATCGCCGAGTAGTTCGGCGTAGCGCATAGCGCGAGCCCGTCAGCTAACCCCGCAGGCTTTCCACGAGGGAGGTTTGTGGACAGGACGCTTGACCGCGCCCGGGTCGATCCCTGGCAGGAGGTTGAACGCTGGCACGACGGGGACCCCTGGCAGGAGTCGCTCGAACGCTCGCGCGCGCGGAGAGGTAAGCCGACGCCCGCGCGGAGAGGCAAGCCGACCCGGTCGTTGAACCGGATCATGGGCGCGAAGGTCGTCGCGGCCCTCGCGGTGGCGGCGGCGATCCTGGCCGTCGCACTCAGCGCCGGCGGACCGAACGCATCTCCGACGGCAGCGACGGCAGACGCACAGCGCGCGGCGACCGCTCCACCCCCCGCGACGCGCCGCCCTCGACCGGCCGGGTGGCGCGGGTGCCCGCTGGCGGTCGCGCCCGCCGGTTACGTGAATCCGCTCGCCGGCGCGATCGTGAATCCCGAGCGGATCGACCAGGGCGTCGACTACGCCGGCATCGGGAAGCTCGCGGCGATCGGAGCCGGGCGGATCACCTATCTGGCCACGAGCAACACCGGATGGCCGGGCGCGTTCATCGAGTACCAGCTCCTCGACGGCGCCGACGCCGGCTGCTACGTCTACTACGCCGAGGGAGTGACTCCCGCGTACGGCCTGCGCGTCGGCGACAGGGTCAGCGCCGGCGAGCCGATCGCCACGATCATCCCCGTGTACCCGACGGGCATCGAGATCGGATGGGGCGCCGGCATCCGCACGAAGGCGTACGCGAAGGTCGCCGGGCAGTGGAGCCCCACCGCCGATGAAGACAGCATTCCGACCGGTGCGGGCGAGAGCTTCTCTTCGCTGATCTCCGCCTTGGGCGGCGTACCCGGAAAGCTCGAGCGATAGTCCGGTCTACTCACCGAGGATGTCGAGCGAGCGCTTCATCGCGTCCGCCAGGTGCCGGCGGGTGAGCGACTCGGCGCGCCGGCCGTCGCCGGCCTCGATCGCCTCGAGGATCTGCTCGTGCTCGCGGACGTCGAGCAGCATCCGCTCCTGCGTCTCGACCTGGCGCTCGTAGATCGTCTCGCCGATCCGCGCCACCCACAGGCGCTGGGCGAACTGCGACAGGAACTCGTTGCCAGAAGCCGCCGCCAGCGCGAGGTGAAACTCGCGGTTGGCCTCGAAGCTGCGCTGAACGTTGCGCAGCGAACGTCGCTGCGCCGCCACCGCCGCGCGCATCCGCGCCAGCGGCTCGTCCAACCGTTGCCCCGCCGCCAGCCGGGCCGCACCGGGCTCGATCACGGTCCGCGCGACGTACGAAACCCGCATCCCGGCCTGGTCAACGTCGGCGACGCGCGCGCCACGGTTGGTCCGCATCTCGACGAGCCCCTCGGCGGCCAGCCGGCGCAGCGCCTCGCGCACCGGCGTCCGTGACACACCGAGCTCCTCGGCCAGATCCTCCTGATGGACGCGCGCGCCGCGCGCGAGCGACCCGTTCGTGATCCGCTCGCGGATCGCCGTGTACACCTGATCGACGACGCTCGCGATGTTCAGCCGGTCAGGCGCGGATCCTGGGTCGCTGGCGGCTTCCATCGATCGCGCTTATCCGGCGAGCTCTCCCAGCACCGCCTCGGTCGCCGCCACCAGCTCGTCGACCTCGTCGTCGGAGATGATCAGCGGCGGCGAGAACGCGAGCGAGTTCGCGTACGGGAGCGCGCGGCCGATCACACCGCGCTCGAGCAGCGCCTCGGACATCGCGCCGGCGGCCACCGGCTCCTCGAGCCCGATCGCCTGCATCAGGCCCTCGCCGCGGACCTCGGTGACCCCCGGCTTCCCGAGGAGCCCCTCGAGTCCTGCCCGCAGCCGCTTCCCCGCGGCGGCCGCCCGAGCCGGCAGGTCCTCCGCCTGCATCAGCCGGAGGTTGGCGATGCCGGCGGCGCAGCACGTCGGATGGCCGCCGTAGGTCCCGCCGTGGGCGAGCGTGTAGCCGTCGTCGGCCTCGAGCCAGCCGAGCAGCCTTGGCCCGATGATCACCCCGCCGAGCGGCAGGTAGCCGCTCGTGATCGCCTTGGCGAACGTGACCATGTCGGGCGTGACGCCGTAGTGGTGGGTGGCGAACCACGACCCGAGCCGCCCGAAGCCGGTGATCACCTCGTCGAAGATCAAGAGCGCGCCACTCTCGTCGCACACCTCGCGCAGCCCGGCCAGATACCCCTCGGGCGGCGGAAACACTCCGCCGGCGCCGATGACCGGCTCGACGACGATCGCGGCGACACGCTCGGGTCCGTGATACGCGACCGCATCCCGCATCGCCTCCACGCTGTCGCGATCCACCTGGAAGAAGTCCGGCAGTAGCGTGCCGAACGGGTCGCGGTTCGCGGGCAGCCCGCCGGCCGACGTGCCGCCGAGCATCACGCCGTGGTAGGCGTAATGGCGGCTGAGCACGACCGTGCGCCCGCCGTCGCCGGCGGCCTTGTGCCCGGCGCGGGCGAGCTTCAACGCGGAATCGATCGCCTCCGAGCCGCCGCAGGTGAAGAACACGCGGGCGTCGGGGATCGGCTCGAGTTCGAGCAGCAGCCCGGCTAGCTCGTCCTCCGGGGCGTTCGTGAACCGGGCGAACGTGTGGAAGGCCTCGAGCTTCGCCATCTGCGCCGCGACCGCGTCGGCTATCTCCTTGCGGCCGTGCCCGGCGGCGCAGTACCACAGCGATGCGGTGCCGTCGAGATAGCTCTTGTCGTAGACATCCCACACGCGGCAGCCTTCGCCGCGCACGATCTCGAGGAAGTCCTCGGCCGCCCGTGCCGGAGCAGCAAATGGATGCAGAACCTGCGGAACACTCATGACGTCACCCCCACGTTTCGTTCGGCTTCATCTTCAGGCATGGTCAGCGCCACGTGCAGCGTCTGCGCGGTCACCGCGGGCTGCTCGCCGACCTCTGGCAGCACCTGTTCGGACTGGAAGACCGTGTTTTCGAGCCGGCCGATGCCCTCGACCTCGACCGCGACCACGTCGCCGGGCTCGACCGGGCGCGAGTGCGCCGGGGTTCCCGTCAGCAGTACGTCACCCGGCTCGAGCGTGATCAGCCGCGCCAGGTCCGCGATCTGGTAGGCGAACGAGAACATCAGGTCGGTGCCGGTGTGGCCCTCCTGGACCTGCTCGCCGTTGACGAACGTCCGCAACGTCAGGTCGCCCGGGTCGACGTCGCCGGCGTCGACCATCACCGGGCCGAGCGGGCAGAACCCGTCCTGCCCCTTGACCCGCAGCATCGAGCCGCGGTCGGCGTGGCGGAAGTCGTGGACGCCCCAGTCGTTGGCGACCGTGTAGCCGCCGACGTAGTCGAGCGCCTCCTCGACGCTGACGCGGTAGCACCGGCGGCCGATCACGACCGCGACCTCACCCTCGTAGTTGAGGAAACGGCAGCCCGGCGGCCGATACACCGGCGCGAGATGGCCCGACAGCGACGACGGCGGCTTCATGAAGTACGACGGCTCGCTCGGCATGCGCGTCATCTTGTATTCCTCCGCCCGGGAGCGGTAGGTCAGGTGTGTGGCGAGGATCTTGCCCGGCGTCACCGGCGACAGCCAGCGCTGGACGTCGTCGACCGCGAGCTCGAGGTCGCCGGCGCGGACCACCTCACCGTCGAGCGTGCCGTCGACCGCGCGGCCGTCGTGCTCGATCCGGACGTGTTTCATGCGTAGGCCTCCTGTTGGTGCTGAGCCACGACCTCGACGCCGTCGACGGTGTAACCGAACGAGAAGCGGTAGCCGCGGAGCATCTCTCGCGGGGCGATCGCCTGCAGGTCCTCGAGCGTGTCGTCGTAAAGGCGGAGCTCCGCGCTCCCCTCCCAGACCTCGGTCACGTCGCGGTCGTAGCCGCCGGCGCGGACCAGCTCGAACACGTCCGGGCGATCGCCGGCGGCGGCGGGAAAGTGCCGAGTGTTGTGCATCGGCGGATCGTTGACGATGGGGCCGGTCTCGGAGATGTGCTCGAGCGTGACCACCATACGCGCGATCTGCCGGTCGTTCGCGGTGCAGGTCGCGCCAAAGCGCGCGCCCGACTCGAGCCGCGGCGTCGCCTTGCCGGCCGCGAACAGCCG
Source organism: uncultured Solirubrobacterales bacterium (assembly GCA_963699325.1). Lineage (GTDB taxonomy): Bacteria > Actinomycetota > Thermoleophilia > Solirubrobacterales > Solirubrobacteraceae > Palsa-465. The sequence goes on from CAVOTN010000004.1 coordinate 99,058, forward strand.
CGTCATGTGGATCGAGCCGAGCTTCTTGGGGAAGCCCTGGATCCAGCCGCGATACATCGCGAAGTCCTTGTCGACCCAGATGTACACGCAGCGGCTGACCGGCTGGCCCTTGTAGCGAGCGCCGACGACGAGGAAGAACTCGCGGTACTGGGACTGGATCGGGTCCTCGAGCTCGTGGAAGTCGAGTGAGCACGACTGCCAGTCGGCGCAGATCGCCGCGACCGCACCCGGGTCCTCGGCGGGCTCGAGCTCGGGCGGCAGCAGAGCCGCGACCGCGTCGGGGTCGGTGCGGTACTCGGCGATCAGAAAGTCGCCCGAGTAGTGCCACGGCGGCGGCGGCACGATGCCCGCCCGGCCGTCCGGGGACAGCGGCGCGGTGTAGCCGCGCAGCGTCACGCCGGCACCCGGGACCGCGCGTGCGCGGTCGCAACGAGTTGGGCGAACAGCCCGGCCTGCTCGGGTTCGGACATCTTCTCCGGATGCCACTGGACGCCGACGCAAGCCCAGGTCGTTCGCGGCTCGACGGCTTCGATCAGGCCGCCGGGCGCGGTCGCCGTCACCTCGAGCTCGCCGGGGTCGGCGATCTCGTGGTGGTGGATGGTGTTGACCGCGATCTGGTTCTCGCCGCCAAGCGCACGCCGCACCCTCGATCCGGGAACGAGCTCGACGCCGTGCCGAGCCGCCAGGATCTCCTCGGGAGCCATGCCGCCGAGGTCGCGGTGGCCGTCGCCGGCGGATAGACGCTGGGCGAGCCGGCCGCCGTGGGCGATCGCGAGCAACTGCGCGCCGCGGCAGATCCCGAGCGTCGGTAGTGCGAGCTCGCGCGCGGCCGCGATCAGCGCGAGCTCCCAGTCGTCGGCGCCGGCGTCCGGGTCGTCGGCGTTCTCGGGCTCGGCGCCGTAGGTCGCGGGATCGACGTCGCCGCCGCCGGTGATCAGCAGCCCGTCGGCGAGCGCGAGCAGCTCCTCGACCACCGGCACGGTCTCGCCCGGCGGCCGGGACACGACCAGCGGCAGCCCGCCGGCATCGGCGATCCGCGCGGCGTACGCGGGGTCAAGGGTGTCGAGGATGGTCCGCTCGCCGAGGTACGTGGGGAGAGGGCGGCGCCAGCAGGTAACCAGGATGCGGGGACGGTCCATAAGCGTCTGAATACATTATGTGATGCTCGCGGATCCCGCCAATGTCGTTCGGACCGCTTCGGCTTCACGCAGCTTGTAGCGCTGAACCTTGCCGGTCGGCGTGCGCGGCAGATCCTCGACGAACTCGACGACGTGCGGGTACTCGTAACGACGGAGGTGTTGCTTGCACCACTGGCGAAGCTCGTCGGCCAGCGAGTCGGGCTCGTCCGGGGTCGCGGCGCAGATCACGAACGCCTTGATCCGGCTGACGTCCTCGACGTGGACGCCGATCACCGCCGCCTCGGACACGGCCGGGTGGCGCACCAGGCAGCCCTCGACGTCGGCCGGCGAGACCCACAGCCCGCCGACCTTGATCATGTCGTCGGTGCGCCCCTGGTAGACGTAGTGGCCGTCGGCGTCGACGATGTAGCGGTCGCCGGTGTGGAACCAGTCTCCGCGCATGCTGTAGCGGGTCTTCTCACGCTGGTGCCAGTAGAAGGCGGCGCAGCTGTCGCCGCGGACCATCAGGTCGCCGGCCTCGCCCGGCGAGACGTCGATTCCGCGCTCGTCGACCAGCCGCAGCTCGTATCCCGGCACCGGTCGTCCCGACGTCCCCGGGGCCAGATCCGACAGGGTGTTCGAGCAGTAGATGTGGAGCATCTCGGTCGAGCCGATCCCGTCGAGGATCTGCACGCCGGTGATCGCCTGCCAGCGCGCGAGCACCGCCGCCGGCAGCGCCTCGGCCGCCGACACGCACGCGCGCACGCTCGAGAAGTCGATGCCTGCGGCCGCGGGCGCCTTGACCATCGCCGCATACAGCGCCGGCACCGAGAAGAACAGCGTCGGGCGATACCGGGTGACGGCTTCGAAGATCCGGTCCGGGACCGAGCGGCCCTTGACCAGCCCGGTGCTCGCGCCGACCGACAGCGGGAACGTCAGGCTGTTACCGAGGCCGTAGGCGTGGAACAGCTTGGTCGTCGAGTAGCACACGTCCTGCTCGTCGATGCCCAGGACGCGCAGCGCGTACTGCTCGACGGTCACGCCGATGTCGCGGTGCGCATGGACCACACCCTTCGGCCGGCCCGTCGACCCCGAGCTGTAGAGCCAGAAGGCCATGTCCTCGCGGTGGGTGTCCGCCGGCGGCGGCAACTCGCCCGAGCGGGCGGCGGCGTGCTCGCGAACTACGGCGTCAAAGCTCGCGTGCGGTCCCGGATCGCCGTCGACGACCAGCACGTGCAGGCCGGCCCGCGACTGAAGCTCGGCCTCGAGTCCGGGCAGCAGCGACGCCTCGATCACCAACACCTTGGCGTAGCTGTCGTCGAGGTAGTAGACGTAGTTGTCGACCCGGTCCATCGGGTTGACCGGCACCGGCACCGCGCCGATCCGCATCGCGGCGAGGAACGTCGCGGGAAACGCCGGCGAGTCGTCGAGGATCATCAGCACGCGCTGCTCGCGCTCGACGTCGAGGTCGAGCAGATACGACGCGACCGCGGCCGTCAGTGATGCCAGCTCGCCGTACGTGACCGTGCCGTCCGCCGTCAGCAACGCGCTCTTGTCCGCGCGTCCCGCCTCGAGATTGCGGTCGAGCAGCGTGCTCGCGTTCAGTCGCTCCGCTCCGCGCACGATCTCGTCGAGTCTAAAGCGCGGGTCAGGCGCGCGCCCGCTTTTTCCGGCGAGCGTCGTGTTCGGAATCCCAGGCCATCACCCGCTGGATGTAGTCGACCGCCTGGCTAGGCGTGCGCTGGATGTGGAAGCCGCCCGGATAGCGCACCAGCTCGGTCTTCTTACCGAGCAGGCGCAGACCGGCGTAGAGCTCTTCCCCCTGGCTGATCGGCACGCGGAGGTCACCCTCCCAGTGGATGACGAGCACGGGCGTCGTCACGTTCGGCAGGTACGTCAGCGGTGAGCGCAACTCGTACTCGTGCCGGCGCGACCACGGCAGACCGCCCATGTTGAACGCCGCGAACTCGGACACCTCGGTCGTGAGCGCCATGCTCGTCTGGTCGATCACGGCCGCGACGGCCGTCGCGGCGCGGAACCGGTCGGTGTGGCCCACGAGCCAGCTCGTCATGAAACCTCCGTAGGAGCCGCCACTCACGAACTGCCGCCCGGCGTCGACGATGCCGCGCTCGATCAGGTCGTCGCAGCAGGCGAGGATGTCCTCGCAGTCGGCTCCTCCCCAGTCCCCGGTGCTGGCACTCGTGAACGCCTGGCCGTAGCTCGTGCTGCCGCGCGGATTGGGCAGGACCACGGCGTACCCGGCGGCGGCGAGCGCCTGGTGGAAGGCGAGCCAGCGCCCGGACGGCCAGCTCGCATGCGGGCCGCCGTGGATGTCGACGTGGAGCGGCAACCCACGCGGTGCGCGGCCGGTGGGCAACAGCGTGAAGTACTCGACGTGGGTGCCGTCCGGACGGGCGATCGTCGTCCGCGTGACCGGAGCGAGGTCCACGCCGGCCAGGAAGTCGTCGTTGAGGCGGGTCAGGGGGGCGGGCTCGGCGCCGGCGGTGGTCGTCGCGAGCACCTCGCTCGGCCGGTCGGGCCACGAGGCCGTGAACGCGACCGCGCGCCGTCCGGGTCGCGCCGCGATCCCGTCGATGATCATGTCGCCGCCGACGGTCTCGCGGCTGCGCGGCTCGCCAACGCGCGCCCTATGTATCGTCACCGAGCCGCGGTTGGCGACCAGCATCAGCAGCTCGCGGTCGCCGGTCCAGCACACCGGAGCGGGGAGACCGGGGAACAGGACCGTCGGGCGATCGAGCTCGGGCGCGATCGGCTCGGCCGCGGCGCCGCCGTCGGCGGGGACGACGAAGACGTGGACGTCGACGTTCCACTCGTCGGTCAGGCTGCCTGCGAACGCGATCATCTTCCCGTCGGGAGAGAACACCGGGTAGGAGACGCGGCCCTTCCCGTTCGTGAGGCGGCGGGGCCGGCCGCCCGCGGCGGGGACGACCCAGGCATCCCCCAGGAACTGACGATCGTCGCGGCGAGGGTTGCGATCGGACGCGAACACGATCGTCGCGCCATCCGGCGAGAACGACGGGTCGGCGTGGTCATACTCGCCCCGGGTCAGCTGCCGCGTCGATCCATCCTCGACGTCGACGACGAACAAATGGCGCCGGCCCTCCTGCCAGCCAACCCCGTCGAGCCGCGCCGCGAGCCCTCGGACGACGCGCGGCGCATTTCGTTCCGGCGCGCTGGCCTTCGCCCGATCGGGAGCCCCGACGCGGCAGACGACGACGATTCGCGTCGAATCGGGCGACCACGCGAGCTGGCTCACCGGACCCGGCAGATCGCCGAGCCGCGCGGGCGTGCCGCCGTCGAGCGGCGCCAGCCGCACGTGAGCGCGCTCGGGCTGGTTATCGGTAATCGAGATATAAGCGAGCCAGCGGCCGTCGGGGGACCACCGGGGGCTCCTGTCGGCGGGTCCTTCGGTAAACCCGCGCGGCGGGATCGAGCCGTCGAGCGCCGCCACCCAGATCGACGAGCACAGCCTGTCCTCCTGCTCGTCAGCGACGGCGACCGCGAATGCGACCCGCCGTCCATCAGGCGACAGGTCGGGATCGATTGCCGTCTTCAGCCGGAGTGCATCCTCCGCACGGAAGCTTCGCTTGGCCATGATCTCTCCCCCTCCAGCCCCATCGTTCGTTCCTCGGTCAGGCGACCGCCGCCGAGCCGCACAGGGGCAAATCTACACATTCCGGCGGGACGATTGAGCGGCTTGGCGAGCGTGACCTGGACGTCGCAGATACGCCGCTCCGCGAACCCGGCCTCGCAATACCTGAGGTAGAGCGTCCACAGGCGCCGGAAGCGCTCGTCGTACCCAAGCCCGGCCAGCTCATGCGCGTTGGCGGCGAAGTTCCGTTCCCAGCGCCGCAGGGTCTCGACGTAGTGCGGGGTCAGGTCCTCGAGCGCCACCATCTGCATGTCGGACCGGCGCGCGACGTTCCGCGCGATTACCTCGAGCGACGGCAGGCAGCCCCCCGGGAAGATGTGGGTGTTGATGAACGATCTCGAGGCCTTCTCGACCTCGTATGCGCGGTCGTCGATCGTGATCGCCTGGAGCAGCATCGCGCCGTCGGGCGCGAGCAGCTCCGAGCACTTGGCGAAGAACGCCCCGATGTGTCGCCAGCCGACGGCCTCGATCATCTCGATCGAAACGAGCTTGTCGTAGCGGCCGCTCAGGTCGCGGTAGTCGTTACGCAGAACGGTGACGCGTTGTTCGAGCCCCGCCCGCCGGACCTCGGCCACCGCATGATCATGCTGCTCGCGCGAGATCGTTGTGGTCGTGACCCGGCAGCCGCGCGTCGCGGCGGCGTGAACCGCAAGGCCTCCCCAGCCGGTACCGATTTCGAGCAGGTGATCGTCGGGTCCGAGGTCGAGCTTGTCGCAGATCAGCTCGAGCTTGGCCACTTGCGCGTCCTCGAGCGAGGTCGCGGCGTCGCCGAACACCGCGCACGAGTAGCTCATGGTCCGGTCGAGCATCCGCGAGAACAGCTCGTTCCCGAGGTCATAGTGGGCGGCGATGTCCCGCCGGCGGCGGTTACGCGTGCTGCGCCGGACGTACGCGCGGGCGCGCTGGACCGGGACGCGGATGGGTGCGATCAGTGCGCGCAGGCGGTCGAGGCCGGCCGCGTTGCGCGCCCCCAGGCGAACGAGCGCCGCGAGGTCGGGCGAATCCCATAGCCCCTGGGCGTACGCCTCGGCCAGACCGCGACTGCCCGTCAGCCCCATCCGCCACATCCGGGGCGAGCGGACGTGGATCGTGGCCGCCGGCGGCCCCGAGCCGTACACGCGGCGCTCGCCGGCTTCGATCACGGTCAGCGTGCCGGTCCTGATCCGGCGCAGAAACAGCGACAGCAGCCACCTCGCGATCCGGTCGATCACGCCGTGCCTACTTCCGGATGCCCGTGCACGGGAGCGCCGGCGAGCTTGAGGCCGACCGCGTGGCCGTAGATCAGCGCCAGCACTCGGACATTCGCGAGCGGGTAGCGCGCGGCGAGCCGCGCCGCCGAGCGCCTGTGTGAGCTCGCGGCGGCGGAGTGCCAGCGTGGCATCGAACCTGAGCTCGCCGTCGCGGCGGCTCTCGATGTGGACGGTCAGGCGCTCGCCCGGCGGCGCAGGCGCGCGCGGTGTAGCGGTGATCCATTCCCATGAACGGCGACACGTGCAGCGCCTTGTCGAAGCTGCCCCACCCGCCGGGCAGGACGTACGCGTGCCGCTCGCCCCACGGGGTGTTCGTGACCTCGGCGACGACCGCCTCGACCTGCTCGCCCGCCCCGTCGAGGCAGTAGTAGAAGCTGACCGGGTTGAAGTAGTGCCCGAACGAGCGCAGCTGGGTGAGCACGCGCACCGGCCCAGCCGGCCGGGCGCCGGTGTGGGTTTCGACCGCATCGCGGACGGCATGGTCGAGCGGGCGCGTGGCCGGCCCGAGGTAATCGCGGCGACGGAAGCGCAACAGGCCGGGCCGCGCGGCGGTCAGCCGGCCATCGAGGAGCGACGGCAGCTCGTCGAGGTCGAGGTAGAACAGCGCGAGGCGGTGGCGGAACTCGCGGCGCGGCTCGGTCCGCCGGTGGCGGATCGCGCCCTCGTAGATGCAGCTCGCGGTCCTCGCCGGGGTCGCGGTCCTCACGGGCGTCGCGGTCGGGCTCACAGCCGCCCGCCGAGTCGCCCGGCCACCCGCACCGCGCTGCGGACGCCGTCCTCGTGGAAGCCCCAGCCCCAGTAGGCGCCACAGAAATGAGTGCCCCGGCGGTCGTTGATCTCCGCGAAGCGCCGCTGCGCATCGACGCCGGCGGCCGTGTACACCGGATGGGCGTAGTCGATCGTCCGGATCACCTTCGCCGGGTCGATCGCCGCCGTGCGATTCAGAGTGACGCAGAACTCGCGCTCGGCGCGCAGCGACTGCAGGCGGTTCATGTGGTAGGTCACGGTCGCGCGATCCGACGGCTCGGGCTGAAGGTGGTAGTTCCAGCTCGCCCACGCTCGCCGGCGCCGCGGCAGCAGCCGCACGTCCGTGTGGAGCACTGCCTCGTTGCGCTGATACGGGATCGCGCTGAGGAGCTCGCGCTCGCGGTCGGTCGCGTCCTCGAGCAGCCCGAGCGCCTGGTCTGAATGCGTCGCGAGCACGACCTCGTCGAACCGCTCGGCCTCGCCCCCGCGTGGGCGGACGAGCACATGGTCCGGCCGGCGGGTCACCGAGGCGATCGGCGTCGATAGCCGCAGTCGACCGGTGAACCGCGCGATCAGCGCCTCGACGTATCGCTTGGACCCGCCCCGGATCGTCCGCCATTGCGGGCGGTCGCGGAAGCCGAGCATCCCGTGGTGGTCGAAGAACTCGGCCAGGAACCGTGCCGGGAAGCTCCACATCTGGCGCGGGTCCGCCGACCACACCGCGGACGCCTGGGGCACGATCAGACGGTCGACGAACGCAGACGAGAACCGCTGGCGCTCGAGCCAGTCGCCGAGCGACGGACCGCTCCCGGCGAGCCCGGGCAACAGCAACTCGCGCGCGGCGCGGTTGAAGCGCGCGAGGTCCGCGACCATCCGGTGAAAGGACGGCGCCAGCAGATGCCGGCGGTTCGCGAACAGGCCGTTCGGCGACGCGCTCGAGTATTCGAAGTCGCCGGTGGCGTCGCTGACGCTGAAGCTCATCGTCGACGGCTGCCACGCGACGCCGAGACCGCCCACCAGCCGCTCGAAGCTCGGGTAGTTGCGGTCGTTGAACACGATGAACCCCGTGTCGATCTCGTGCGTCTCGTTGGGCGTGTCGACGCGGATCGTGTTCGTGTGGCCGCCCGCGTAGCCGGCAGCCTCGAACACCGTGACCTCATGCCGGTCGTGCAGCAGGTGCGCCGCGACCAGCCCCGACACGCCAGCGCCGACGATCGCGATCCTCATCGCTGCCTCGGAAAGTCCATGTAGGTAATTCGCATCCCGAGCGCAGACAGATCACGCGTCGACGGCGGCCGCGAGCGCGACGCTCGCGAGCGCCGCGCCACCGCCGACCGCCAGCGTGGCCGGGGTAGAACCACGCGGCAGCCTGCGGCGGCCGATCGCGGTGGCGATCACGTCGGTGACGTCGCCGGCGGCGCTGGCGGCGAGCCAGGGCCGGAGCGGCTTGCCATGAATCGCCGCCGCCAGCGCCCCGGTGTGGAGGACGGTCTCACGGGCGCCGAGGGCGCGGAGCGCGACCTGAACCGGCGCGTCCTCGGCGGCCGGCCCGAGCCACCGCAGCGCGAGCCGGCGCGGGGCCACGATCAGGGCCAGGCCGTAGGAGATGCGGAGCGCGAGGACCGCGCCCGCCGTGGCTCGGGCGAGCTTCATTCGGGTCTCACCCTATCACATCAGGTAGAGATAAAACTCAACAGCTTGTTTAACTCTGACCCCTGCGCTACGGTCGGGCTCGTGCCGTCCGCACCCCCCGAGCCCGGCCTGACGATGCGCGAGATGTCCGCGCGCAGCGGGATCAGCGAGGCGACGCTGCGAATGTGGGAGGTCCGGCACGGGTTCCCGCAACCCCGGCGGATGGCGAGCGGGCACCGCCGCTACTCCGAGCAGGACCTCGCCCGCGTCCGCGCGGTCCTCCGCGGCCGTGCGCGCGGGCTCTCCCTCCAGGCCTCGATCGAGCTCGCCAACGATCTCGGCGATGAGCGGCCGCCCTCGGTGTATGCGTCGCTGCGGGCGCGCTACCCCGAGCTCGAGAGCCAGGTGCTGTCCAAGCGCGCGATGCTGGCGATGTCGCACGCGATCGAGGACGAGTGCCTGGCGCGGGCGGAGCGGCCGCTGCTGTTCGGCTGCTTTCAGCGCGAGCGGTTCTACCGAGCGTCCGAGAGCCGATGGCGGGAGCTCGCGCGCACGGCGGAGCGCGCGGTGGTGCTGGCTGATTTCGGGCGCGCGCGCCAGCCTGAGGGCGGACCCGTCGAGATCCCGATCGACAGCGCCGATCCCGTCGCCCGGGAGTGGGCGATCGTGTGCGAGTCACCGAGCTTCGGCGCATGCCTCACGGGCTGGGAGCGTCCCGGCGAGGACGGAAATCGTGGCCAGCGCATGTTCGAGGCGGCGTGGACGATCGAGGCACCCGCCGTCCGACTGGCGGCCCAGGTGTGCTTGGCGCTCGCCGCCACCGCTGCACCCGAGCTCGTCGAGGACCTGGCGGAGCGGCTCGATTCGACGCCGGTCGCCCGCGAGCACGAGCTGCGCTCGGCGATCCAGCTCAGCACCCGAATGGTGCGCTACGCGGCCGCCTCATAGCGGCCCGATCCCCGACTCCGCGAGCGCGGCCTCGCAGTACTCCCACAGCCTCGCGCGGGCCTGGTCGTCATCGGGGGGCGCGCCGAGCCGGTAGTGCGTCGGGCGCGGGCGCCGGTCGTGCCAGAACAGCCCGGTGGCGCGGAGCGGCTCGGGCGCCGCGCCGAGCCACACGATCGTGTCGGCGCCATCGTCGGACGTGCGGAGGATCGGGCCCGCGAGTTTGCGGAACGTCGGCATAGCGCGCCGGATGCCCTCGCTGTCCGCCCACCCCGGGTGCATGGCGTGGACGACGACGCCGCGGTCGCGGAGCCGCTCGGCCATCACCTCGGTGATCGCGACCTGCTCGCGCTTGGTGCGCGCGTACAGCTTCGTCGGGCCGTACGAGGTCCGGTCGGATTCCCAGTCGCCGGCCGGGAGCGGCTGCGTGTACATGCCGCCGGAGCTGACGTTGATGATCCGTGCCGGCGCGCTCGCGCTCAGCACGCCGGCGAGCAGCGTCCCGAGCGCGATCGGCGCGAGCACGTGCGTGGCGAACATCAGCTCGTGCCCGTCGGGCGAGGCCGTCCGCGCGTCCGGCATCGCGCCGGCGTTGTTGACGAGCACGTCGAGTCGCGGCTCGCTCGCGGCGAACTCCTCGGCGAACGACTTGATCGCGGCGAGGCTCGAGAGGTCGCAGGCGTGCGGGCGGGCGCCGGGGCCTCCCGGGACCGCCGCGGTGATGCTCGCGACCGCTTCCTGCGCGCGCTCCGGACTCCGGGCGAGGGCGTGGACGGTGGCGCCGAGCCGCGCGAACCCGCACGCCGCCGCGAGCCCGAGCCCTGAGGCCGCCCCGGTGACGAGCACGGCGGCGCCGTCGATCCGCGGCGGGTCCGCCGGCCACCCCGGCAGGTGCCGGCGCGCGACCAGTCCGATCCGCCCGTACCCCAGGACGATGCTCCGGTCGAGTGCGGTGTCTATAAACGCATTATGTTTAGATAATAATCAACGCCTTGTTCAAGTTGGCCGGATGACGACGATTCTCTGGCTCCGCCGCGACCTGCGGGTCCACGACCACCCGGCGCTCGACGCGGCCCGCGCCGGCGCCGACCATCTCGTTCCGGTGTTCTGTTTCGACGATCGGCTGGTCCACGGCCGCCATGCATCGGGCCCGCGCACGCAGTTCCTGCTCGAGTGCCTGTCCGACCTCGACGCCTCGCTGCGCCGGCGCGGCAGCCGGCTCGTCATCCGTCACGGGCGGCCCGAGGAGCAGTTGCCGGCGCTCGCCCGGGCCGTCGGCGCCCGCGCGCTTCATTTCAGCGCAGACATCGGGCCGTTCGCCCGCGCCCGCGACGCCCGCGTGGCGCGATCGCTCGCCGGCATCGACGTCCCCGTCCACGAGCACCCGGGGACGTTCGTCATCGACGATCTCGACAACATCCGCACGACCGCCGGCAACCCGTACACGGTGTTCACGCCGTTCTACCGGAAGTGGACCGAGCTCCCGCGACGCGAGAAGCGCGGCGCCCCACGAAAGCTCCCGCCGCTCCCGAGGGGCCTCGACGCCGGGTCAGCTTCCGCGACTGTCGGACCTCGGCCTACACCAGGAGATCGCGGATCCGCGCTGCCGTGGCGGCGAGGCCTGCGGACGCACGGCGATGGGCGACGGGTCGGCGCCGCTCTCGCCCTACCTCCACTTCGGCTGTCTATCGCCACGAGAGCTCGAGGAGCGTGTCAGCTCCGAGGTCAGACGGCAGCTGTGCTGGCGCGACTTCTTCGCCCACGTGCTGCTGCACCATCCCCGGAACGCGCTCTCCGAGCACCAGGCTCGGTACCGCGGGACGATCCGGTGGAGCCGGGCGCGCACGCGGTTCGAGGCGTGGTGCCAGGGGCGCACTGGCTATCCGATGGTCGACGCCGGCATGCGCCAGCTGAAGCGCGAGGGCTACATGGACAACCGGGCTCGGCTCGTCGTCGGCTCGTTCCTGACCAAGGACCTCGGGATCGACTGGCGCTGGGGCGAGCGGTGGTTCATGCGCCTGCTGCTCGACGGCGACGAGGCCAGCAACAACGGCAACTGGCAGTGGATCGCGTCGGTCGGTGTCGACCCGCAACCGGTGTCGCGCCGGATTCTCAACCCGGCTCTGCAGCAGGCCAGGCACGACCCCGACGGCAGCTATGTCCGCACGTACGTCCCAGAGCTCAGCCGGTCCCCGAACGATTATCCGAAACCAATCGTCGACCACGCGCGAGCGCGCACCGAAGCGCTCGCCCGTTACCGCACCGATCAGTGAAAGCGCGGGGCCGGAGGCGTTCGCCTCCGGCCCCGAGCAGCACCTACCCCAGGTGAACCAAATCGGTTAGTAGACGAGTGCCGACATCGCGCCCGTCTGGATCAGCTCGACGGTCGTCGCGATGTCCACGTCCAGGTAGCGGTCGGCGTCGAGGAACGGGACGTGCTCGCGCACGAGCCGGAAAGCCTCCTGCGTCCGCGGGCTGCACTTCTCGACGCCGCGGAGCTCGAGCGCCTGGCAGCACGCCAGCAGATGAATCGCGGCGACGTTCTGGGCGAGCTCGACGATCGAGCGCGCATCGCGCGCGGCGATCGTCCCCATCGAGACCTTGTCCTGGTTGTGGCACTCGGTCGAGCGCGAGTGGATCGTGGCCGGGTTGCAGAGCTTCATCGCCTCGGCTGTCATCGCCGACGCGCAGATCTGCATTCCCTTGAAGCCGTGGTGCAGCCCGGCCTCGGGGTGGGTCGGCTCGAAGTGCGGGATCAGGTTCGGGGTCAGGCCGCGGTTGAACTTCTCGTCGACGATCAGCTCGAGCTGCCGGTCCATCAAGTCGCACAGGTTGGCGAGCGCGACCTTGAGCGAGTCCATCGCCTGACCGACGTGGCCGCCGTAGAAGTTGCCGCCGCTCTCGACCCGTCCGCCGGCGACGTTGAACAGCGGGTTGTCGTCGGAAGAGTTGATCTCGACCGTCAGCCACCGCTCGGCCCACTCGAGCACGTCGCGCAGCACGCCGGTCACGTGCGGGCGCGCAGCGGATCGAGTACTTGTCCTGGACCTGGCGGTCGAGCTCGACGAACTCGGCGCCGTCGAGGCCGCCCTCGAACAGCTCGTCGCTGTCGGCGGCCAGGCGCGAGTCGGCGAGCAGCTCGCGGATGTGCCGCGCGCTCGTGACCATCCCCGGATGGGGCTTGGCGTCGTCGAACAGGAAGGCGTTGAAGTGTCCGCGGTTGCCGAGCATCGCCTCGGACGCCATCGCGGTCATCAGATCGGCAAGGTCGGCAAGCTCCTGCGCGGCGCCGACGGCCATGCACGCGAACGCGCTCATGAACGAGGTGCCGTTGGTCAGCGCAAGCCCTTCCTTGGCCTCGAGCAGGAACGGTTCGAGGCCGAGCTCGGCCAGCACCTCGGCGGCCTCGCGCTCGACGCCGTCGAACGCGACCACGCCGTCTCCGGCCAGCGCCCGCCCGACATATGAAAGCGGCGCCAGGTCGCCGCTCGCCCCGACCGACCCGCGCTCGGGGATGAACGGCACGACGTCGTTGTTGAGCAGGTCGAGCACGCGCTCGACGAGATCGACGCGCACGCCCGAGTTGCCCTTCGACAGGCAGTTGGCGCGCAGCAGCATCGTCACGCGGGCGACCTCGGGTGGGGCGATCGGACCGGTGCCGACGCCCATGAAGCGCATGATGTTCTGCTGCAGCCGGGCCGTCTTGCCAGGGGAGATCTGGCGGTGCGCGCTGTCGCCGAAACCGGTCGTAACCCCGTAGATCGGAATCTCCTTGGCGATCAGCTCGTCCTTGAGCTGCTTGCTCGCGCTGACGGCCCGGGCAGCACGCTCGGACAACTGCACTGTGCGACCACGTCGTGAGACCTCGAGCGCATCGCGGATGGTAAGGGAGGCACCGTCGAGCTCGAGCACCGTCCGACTCGAGAGTTCGCCGGTCGGAGTGGTGATGGCCATCGACACACATTCGCGCGGTGGTACGCTCGACGCAACTCAGACGCACTCGATCGGTATTCGGATGCAGCTCAGCCGCCCTCTGGACAGCATTGACCGCAAGATTGTTGCGTTGCTCCAAGAGAGCGCGAAGCGGACGTTCGCTGACATCGGCGGCGATGTTGGGCTGTCGGCGACCGCCGTCAAGCGCCGCGTCGACCGCCTCGAGGGCGACGGCGTGATCATCGGCTACGGCGCCCGGATCAACTGGCGGGCACTCGGCGAGGGGATCGAGTCGCTGATCGAGATCTATTGCGCCGACCGGACCTCGCCGGCGGACGTCGGGCGCTCGCTGGCCACGGTTGACGAGATCGTCTCGGCGTTCACGGTCTCGGGCGAGGCCGACGCGGTGATCCGGGTGCGCGTGGACAACATCGAGCACCTCGAGCGGCTGGTCGAACGGCTGCGCCGCGATCCGAACATCGTGCGGACCCGGACGCTGATCGTGCTCTCGACGCTGCTGGACCGCCCGTGACCGAGACGTTCGCGCCGCCCAATATCGGCGCGGACCGGCGCGAGGACGGCACGATCATCCTCCGATCGCGCGCCTCGGTCCCGGATCCGGAGCCTTCGATCACCGGCGTACTCCGAAAGCGGGCGGAGCTACATCCCGATCGGACGCTGGCCGCGCACGGGGGCGCCACACTCACGTACGGCGAGGCGAAACAGCGATCCGACGCGCTCGCCCATGCATTTGTCGAACTCGGCCTCGGTCCCGACAAGCCGCTGCTGATCCTGTCGGGCAACTCGCTCGAGCATCTGCTCGTCAGCCTCGCCGGGTATGCCGCCCGCGTCCCGGTCATCCCGACCAGCGTCGCCTACTCGCTGATGAGCGCCGACCACGCGCGGATCAAGGCGATCGCGGCGCTGACCGAGCCCGGGCTCGTGTTCGCCGATGACGCCGGCGCGTTCGCCGGCGCGCTCGATGCGCTCGCGGATCGTGCCCCGACGACGCTCGTCGCACGAGGTGAGCGGGACGGGGCGATGCGTCTGGGCGAGTTGTTGGAAACCGGCGCTCACCGGGACAGTCCGCTCGATGGCGAGCCCGGCGGGGAGGCGATCGCGAAACTCCTATTCACATCAGGATCGACCGGCGTCCCCAAGGGAGTCATCAACACCCACCGGATGCTGTGCTCGAACCAGGCGATGCTGCAGGCGATCTGGCCGTTCCTCGCCGACGAGCCGCCGATCCTTGTCGACTGGCTGCCGTGGAGCCACACTTTCGGCGGCAACCACAACCTTCACCTCGCGCTGTTCAACGGCGGGACGATCCACATCGACGACGGGCGGCCGGTCCTGCCGCTGTTTCCGCGGACGCTCGCGGCGCTCAGCGACGTGCCGCCGACGCTGTACTTCAACGTCCCGGCCGGGTACGCGCTGCTTGCCCCCGCGCTCGAGAACGACGCCGCGCTCGCCGAGCGGTTCTTCAGCCGCTTGCGGTTCATGTTCTACGCGGCCGCGGCGCTGCCCGACGCGCTCGCCGCACGGCTGCGCGCGCTGGCATCGCGGTATGCCGATCACGACGTGCCGCTGACCTCGAGTTGGGGCACCACCGAGACGTCGCCCGCCGCGACCAGCGCGCACTTCCCGAACTCCCCCACGGGCTGCATCGGCGTTCCGATCCCCGGTGTTCAGGTCAAGCTCGCTCCAGTCGGCGACAAGCTCGAGGTCCGTGTGAGCGGACCGAACGTCACCCCGGGCTACTTCCGCCGGCCGGACCTCACCGAGGAACTGTTCGACGAGGAGGGCTTCTACTGCTCGGGCGACGCCGCGACGCTGATCGGTCCGAACCAGGGGCTGATGTTCGACGGACGGATCGCGGAGAACTTCAAGTTGCTGACCGGCACCTGGGTCGCCGTGGGAGCGCTGAGAACACGACTACTCAGCACTGCCGGGGTCCTCAGCGACGCCGTGATCGCGGGGCAGGACGCCGAGTATGTGGGGGCGCTGGCATGGGTCAACCAGGCGGAGGCGCCAGACGATGAAGCCAGCCTTCGTGAACGCCTCGCCGGCGCACTGGCGAAACTGAACGCGGGCGCCGGGTCGGCCGGGCGGATCGAGCGGCTCCTGCTGCTCGAGACGCCGCCGAGCCTCGACGCCGGCGAGATCACCGACAAGGGCTACCTGAACCAGCGCGCCTGCCTCGAGAGCCGGGCCGCCGAGGTCGCGAGGTTGTACGCGAACCCGCCCGACCCGGAGGTGATCACGCCGGCTTAGGTCGACGGTGAACGATCAGCACCGGCAACGACGAGTGTGCCGCCACGGCCTCGGCCACGCTCCCGATCAGGATGCTCCCCAGACCCTTGCGTCCGTGGGAGCCGAGCACGATCAGGCTGCCGTCGTGCTCCTCGGCGACGCTCGATGATCGCCTTCCAGGCTGGCGCCCCCTCGATCGCCGCGCTGCGGGCGAGGAACCCCGCCCGTTCGGCGATTGCGGCGCCATCGGCCGCGGTTCGCTCGGCGGACTGCCTGACCTCGGCCGTCTTCCCGGCGTCCAGTTCCACCCCATCGCTCGGCACGAAGCCGACCTCGAATTGCTGCCACACGGTGATCACGAGTGCGTCCCGCCCGGTCCCCAACTGGCGGGCGGCCTCATCGATCGCAAGCTTGGCCAGCTCGGACCCGTCGTAGGCGAAGATGACGGGCCCGAGGGACGTGCCGGCGCTCATGGAGGACAGGCATCCTCGACGGGCGCTCGTTCCCTCGCGCGCCCGCGGACGCGGGCGAGCAGCGGCGGCGAGTACCAGGCGGGACCCTCCATGTCGACGAAGCGCCTGAGATTCGGGGTTTGCGGCCGCGCGCCCCCGAGCGCGTAGAGCAGGACGGCGATCAGCCCGCCGGCGACGGCGAGTCCGAACCCGATCCACAGCGCGATGCCGGTACCGGTGGTCACGTTGCCCCCGACCGTGACCGCGAAGTGCACGAACAGAGGCGCGATCATGAACGCCGCGACCGCGCGCATCAGCTCGACGATCGCGAATACGCGCTGCAGGTTGTTGGACGGCAGCGAGAAGCCGGCGACGAACAGGGCCGGCGCGACGCTCGCGCCGAGTCCCACGCCGGTTAGTCCTGAGCCGATGAGCGTCAGCGCCTGACTGGGTGGGAGTTCGATCCGGAAGACGGCGATGCCGGCGGCCAGGAACGCCATCCCGACGAGCGGGAGGTAGTGCATCGCGCGGCTTTTCATCACGACGCCGAGGGCGAACGCCGTGAGGACGGCCCCGGCCAGCTCCGGCAGGAACAGCAGACCCACGTGCAGCGCGCTGTAGTGGGGCGCGAGCAACGCCGCGGTCAGATCGGTCGCCGCCACCGACGCGGCGGCGGCGAACAAGGCAAGGGTGACCGCGGCCACGGGGATCGTGCTCGAGAACATGGTGCGGATGGTCAGGAGCGGGCGCTTGGAGCGGTACTGGTTGACGATCAGCGTGACGATGAGCCCGAGTCCGACGATTAGCGGCACCACCGTGTGCACGTTCAGAAATGGATACGTGAGCAGCTGCGACGAGCCGTAGAACGCGGCGACGCAGCCCACGGCCGCGAGCGCGATCACGTTGGGGGCCCAGGGAGCGCTGCGATCCATCGGGGGCGCATCCTCGAAGGTCAGGATCGAGAGCACGAACGCGGTGGCCGAGATCGCCGCCACGATCCAGAACAGCGGCCGCCAGGCGTCGGCACTCGCCTGGAGGCCTCCGATCGTGGGGCCGAGCGCGACGGCGCCGAAGATGCACAGGCTCATGATCACGGCCGTCTCGCGGAGCCGATCGAGTCCGAAACTGAGCACCAGCGGCGGCACCGCCGCGATCAGAAGCAGGCTCGTGCACAGACCCTGCAGCACTCGCCCGGTGATGAACACCGCGGGACTCGTCGCCGACGCGGTCAGGACCGAGCCGATCACGAGCACGGCCGCGTACAGGACCATCATCCGCCGCTGGGGCAGATGCTGCGCCAACTGAACCGCCAGCACCGTCCCGACCGCGTAGCCGGCGTTGGCCAGGCCCGCGCCCAGGCTCATCGTCTGGAGGTTCGTGTGCAGGTCTTTCGCGATGATCGGCGTCAACGGCTGCAGCGCGGCCGACAGCGCGAGAAAGGGCACGAGCGCGAACACGACCATCGCGGCCGCGGCCGGGTAACGACCGGCCAACCGCCCCGGGCGGATCGTTTGCCGCTCGACAAGCATCACCTCAGAAATAGCAGAGTCGCCGCGTGGGCTCAGCGACCGTGGGCCGGCCTGACCGCGATCGTCACCTCGACGAGCGCGCACAGCTTGTCGCGCTCGTCGCGGAACTCGTGGCCCCACGTCCACTCGCGCTCGTCGTGTCCGCGCAGCACGGCCTTGACGTCGACCGTGCCGCCGGTGATCGGGCGCAGGAAGCTCGCGTAGTTGCTGAGCCCCGATCCGGTGAAGCCGTTGCGCCAAACGTTGTTGACCGTCGCGACCGACGCGACCGTCTCCGCCACCGCGGAGTAGATGCCCCCGTGCATCAGCCCGAGCGGCTGCTTGAGGTTCTCGCGGACCTCAAAGCGGACGTGCGCAGAGTCGAGCGTTAAGTCGACCCACTCGAGCCCGAGGAAGCCTTCGAACGTCCGGTCGAGGGGAATCACGGGCGACGGCAGCGTCGCCCGATCCCACGGCGCCGGCTCGCTCATCCGGCCCCGAGCACGACCGATTTCGTCTCGGTGTAGAAGTCGAACGCCTCCTGGCCGTGCTCCTTGCCGTAGCCGCTCGACTTCCAACCGCCGAACGGAAGCTCGTCGTAGACCTTCGTGCGCGAGTTGATCCAGGTGTAGCCGGCTTCTATGCGGGTGGCGGCCTCGCGGGCTCTTTGGAGATCTTTCGTCCAGACGCTCGACCCCAGGCCGAACGGCGAGGCGTTCGCGCGCGCGATCGCCTCGTCGAGATCGCCCACGCGCCAGATCGGGAGCGCGGGCCCGAACACCTCCTCGGTCGCCATCGGCGAGTCGTGCGGCGGATCGGCGACGACGGTCGGCGCGTAGAAGAAGCCGTCGGCGAGGTCGGGGTCGTCGGGCGGGCCGCCACCGGTTCTGAGCTCGCCACCTGCGTCTAGCGTGGTCGAGACCTGGCTGGCCATCTCGTCGCGGCCGCCGGCCGTGTGCATCGGACCCATCTGCGTGCCCTTGACATCGCCGCGGCCGACCTTCAGGCGCTTGGCCTTCTCGACGATCGCCTCGATCACCTCGTCGGCGACCGACTCGAACACGTACACGCGCTTGATCGCCAGGCAGGCCTGGCCGCAGTTGTAGAAGCGGCCCATGCTGGCGGCGCTGGCGGCGGCGGCGAGGTCGGCGTCGTCGCAGATGATCATCGGGTCAGAGCCGCCGAGCTCGAGCGTGACGCGCTTGATGCCGTGGGCGCACTGGGCCATGATCCGCTCCCCCACCGGGGTCGAGCCGGTGAACGCGATCTTGCGTGTCAGTGGGTGAGTCACGAGCGCCTCGCCGGCCTCGGAGCCCTTTCCGGTGACGACGTTGAAGACGCCTTCCGGGAGCCCGCCCTCGGCGAGCAGCTCGGCGAACCGGAGCGTGGTCAGCGGCGTCGTCGCCGCCGGCTTGGCCACCACGGTGTTACCCGCGACCAGCGCCGGCGCGAGCTTGTTGGACAGCAGCGTCGTCGGGAAGTTCCACGGCACGATCGCGCCGACCACGCCGAGGGGCCTTCTGAGGACGAAGCCGTCGACGCCCGGATCGAGGTTCGGGGTGTGCGCGCCGCGGAGCGACTTCGACAGGCCGACGTAATGCATCAGCGTGTCGATCGCCTTGGTGATCTCGATCTTCGAGTCGCGAAGGGTCTTGCCCTGCTCGCGGGTGAGCAGCGGGATCAGCTCGTCGATGTGCTCCTCGACGTGGTGGGCGGCGCGGCCGAGGATCTCGCCGCGCTTGGACACGGCGAGCGCCGACCAGGTCTCGAATGCGTCGCTGGCCGCGGTTACCGCAGCATCGACGTCGGCGGGGGTGGCGGACGCGACCTCGGTGAAGGCCCTGCCATCGGCGGGATTGATCACCGGGAGTGCCGCGCCCGCGTTGCGGTGCTCGGCGCCGGCGATGAACGACCCTGCGTGGGTGGTGAGCGTCTCGGTGGTCATGCGCCCACGAACTCCGGCTTGCGCTTCTCGACGAACGCGTTGAGCCCTTCGGACGCGTCCTTGGAGCGGAACAGAGTCTCCATCAACTCGGCCTCGAGCGCGAGCCCGTTGGCCAGCGACAGCTCGCCGCCTTCGTGCACGCAGCGCTTGATCGCGGCGATCGCGAGGGCGGGTCCGGACGCGAGCCTCGCCGCGTACTCGCGGACCTGCGCCTCCGCGGTGTCAGCGTCGTATACGGCCGCCACGAGCCCCATCTCGCGTGCCTCCTCGACGCCGAACGTGCGGCCGGTGATCAGCAGCTCGAGCGCCCGGCTCGGGCCGACCAGCCGGGTGAGCCGCTGGGTGCCGCCGTTGCCGGGCAGCAGGCCGAGCGTGACCTCGGGCGTACCCAGCTTGTAGCCGCCCGCCGCCGCGAGCCGGATGTCGCAGGCCAGCGTGACCTCGAGTCCGCCGCCGAGCGCGTGGCCGGCGATGTACGCGATGAACACCTGCGGCGCGGCCGCCATCCGCCGGAACGCGGCCTGACTGACCTTGATCATCTCCATGTTCGAGTCGACGTCGCCCTCGAGGAAACGCTTGATGTCCGCGCCGGCCGAGAAGAACTTCGGATTGGCGCTCTGGACGATCACGACGCGGGTGGCGCCGACGACGGCCTGGTCGACGGCCTCGGCGAACTCGGTCATGAACGCGAGGTCATACGAGTTCGCCGGCGGGTTGTCGAGCGTGATGAAGCCGAGCGGCCCTTCGTTTGTGAACGTGACGGGCATTTACGCGAGACCTCCGACGACCACGGACTTGATCTCCACGTACGAGTCGAGCGACTCGATCCCGTGCTCCTTGCCGTAGCCCGACGCCTTGACCCCGCCAAACGGAAGCTCGTCGTAGCCGTAGTGGATCTGGTTGACCCAGGTCATGCCTGACTCGATCTCCTGCGCGGCGCGGTGGATGAGACGCGCGTCGTGGGTCCAGATGCTCGACCCGAGGCCGTACTGCGTGTCGTTGGCGCGGGCGATCGCGTCGTCGAAGTCGGTGAACCTCGAGACCGGGAGGACCGGCCCGAACACTTCTTCGCGCATGAGGCGTGATGTGTCGGCGGGCTCGGCGATCACCGCCGGCTCGAGGAAGAAGCCCTTCCCGTTGGCGCCGGTCCCGCCGCCGATGAGGAGCTCGCCACCCTTGGCGACCCCGTCCTCGATCTGCTCGAGCAGCTCGTCGCGGCCCGCCTTCGTGTGGATCGGCCCCATCCGCAGCCTCGGCTTCTCGGCTTTCGTCGTGCCGTCGCCCGGCTCGTAGCGCCCGACTCGCTCGACCAGCTGGGACACGAACCCGTCGTAGACCGAGTCGTGGACGAACACGCGCTTGCAGCCGAGGCAGGCCTGGCCGGCGTTCCAGTAGCGCCCGATGATCACGGCCTTGACCGCGGCGTCGACATCGGCATCGGCGCAGATGATCACCGGGTCTGAGCCGCCGAGCTCAAGGGTCAGGCGTTTCAGGTCAGGGGCGGCCAGCTTGGCGACGTGGCGGCCGACGTCGGTCGAGCCCGTGAACGCGACGCGCCTGACGTCGGGGTGGCCGACGAGTGCGTCGCCGATGTCCTTGCCGCGGCCGGTGACGACGTTGAGGACACCGTCAGGAAGGCCAGCCTCGGCGAACAGCTTGGCTGTCTGCAGGGTCGCAAGCGGGGTGGTCGACGCGGGCTTGGCGACGACCGTGTTGCCGCTCGCCAGCGCCGGCGCGACCTTCGTCCCGAGCAGCGTCAGCGGGAAGTTGTAGGGCGTGATCGCCGCGCACACGCCCATCGGGCGGCGGATCACCATGCCGTAGGCCGGGCCGAACGTTGACGGCAGGTCCTGGTAGGCGCCACGCACCTTGGTCGCGGCCTCGGCGTAGAAGTGGACCCCGTGCGCGAGGTGCGTCACCTCGCCCATCGCCTCGGCGATCGGCTTGCCCTGCTCGGCGGTCAGCGTCGCCGCCAGCTCCTTGGCGTTGGCCTGGATGAGCTCCGCTGCCTTGGTCAGAATCGCGGCGCGCTTCTCGACATCGGTCTTGGACCACTCGGTGAACGCCCGCTTGGCCGTTTCCACGGCCAGCTCGACGTCCTCGGGCTTTCCCGCTGGCACGCTCGCCACTGTCTCTTCCGTGGCCGGGTTGACCACCTCGAGCTCCTCGTGAGCGGCGGCCTGTCGCCACTCACCTCCGATCAGCATCTCGGGCACGGTGCCTCCTGTGTCAGTTTCAGGGGACGCGCTCGTCTTCGAGGTGGCGAACGCGACTCGTTCTCAGATAATGCTCGCGCAGTTCCTGGTAGTGCCCCGCGGCCGACTCGGTCCAGGCGAGCGCCGAACCGGACAGCTCCTTCTTCACGCGCGCGGGAGTGCCGGCGGCGAGGACGCCGGCGGGGATCTCGGTGCGCTCGGACACGACCGCGCCGGCGGCGACCATCGCGCCGGCTCCGATGTGCACGCGCTGGAGGATGATCGACCCCATCCCGATGAGCGCGCGGTCGTCGACCGTGCAGCCCTCGAGCATCGCGGCGTGACCGACGACCACGTCGTCGCCGATCACCGTCGGGAGATCGTCGGCGCAATGGATGACCGCGTTGTCCTGGATCGAGCAGCCGGCGCCGATCTCGATGTACGAGTTCGAGCCGTCGCCTCGCAGCACGGTCCCGAACCAGATGTTGCACTTCTCGCCGACGCGGACGTCGCCGATCAGGACGGCGGTCGGGGCCAGATACACCCCTTCGCCGATCGTCGGCGCGACGCCGTCGAGCTCAACGATCGTCGCCATGGGCCTCTCTTGACCTCACGGTGGAGAGACTATACGATGGCGAGCGTTAGTCAAGTGTCACACGTGAGAGGGTCGCGTTTTGCCAACAGTCGAAGACCTCGCGCCGTGGACTGAGGAGCAAGTGCAGCAGCACCTCGCCGCCGGCAAGCTCGTCGAGGGCATCCAGCACATGTCGCCGAAGTACCTCGAGGGGATGCGGCGGATCCTCACGGTGTCGGCCGACACGGAGTTCGTCAGCGCGCCGGCGTACCTGCGGGCGGCTCAGCACGCGCCCGCTTTGAACAACTTCGGGTCCGCGATGTCGATCATCCAGGACGAGCTCGCGCACGCGCACATCGGGTATCGGCTGCTCGGCGACCTCGGGGTGGACATGGACGAGCTCGTGTACGAGCGGCCGGCGCGTTCGTTCAAGTACCCGTACGCGTTCGACGTCCCGCTGAACTCGTGGGTCGAGCTGGTTTGCGCCAATGCGCTGTACGACCAGGCCGGGTTCGTACTGCTGTCGGACGTCTATCAGTCGAGCACGTTCGGACCGTGGAAGCGCGCGCTGGCCAAGGTCGACAAGGAGGAGACGTTCCACCTGCGCCACGGGCGGACGTGGCTGCGCAAGCTGTGCAAGGAGCCGGAGGGGAAGGCCGAGGTCCAGGCCGCGATCGACTGGATGTTCATCCTGACGCTCGAGTGGTTCGGGCTCCCGGATGCCTTGAAGCAGCACTCCGAGCAGCTCGACTACGGGTTCAAGGGCAAGTCGAACGACGAGCTGCGGCAGTGGTGGATGTCCGAGGTCGTGCCGTTCATGGATGAGATCGGGATTCGCGTGCCGGCGCACAAGGCGCCGCCGTCAGGCGCCGCCGACCAACCAAATCTTGATGCGGACTCGGACCGGTACGTGATCGACTGCCCGTTCCCGGCGGCGTTCGACGAGGAGCAGCGGGTGTGGTTGCTGTCGGACGGCGCGATTTCGTGGGATGACGTGATCGTCCGGTGGCGGGCGCGCGGGCCGATGAACGAGGACTACGTCCGGACTCTGCAGCGCGGCTACCAGACGACGTCGCTGCGGAGAGCGGCCTGACGGTGGCCATCTCCCCCGCCACCGACCTCCTCACCGCCACCGAGGTCGTCGAGGCCCGACTGTGGGAGGCGTTGCGGGGCGTCGAGGACCCGGAGATCCCGGTGTCGGTCGTCGGCATGGGCCTGATCGTGTCGCTGTCTTACCTTTCGGCGGAGCGGCGCGCGGATCTCGAGATCACGTACACGACGATGGGCTGTCCGGCGATGGACTTCATCCAGGACGACATCCGGGACGCGCTGTTGTGTGATCCGGATGTCGATGCGGTGAACATCGAGGTCGTCTGGGACCCGGTCTGGACCAAGGCGCGGCTGCGGGACGACGCGCGTTCGCGGATGCGCGAGCTCGGGATCGCGGTATGACACGGGCCGACGAGACCGTGTGGGAGGTGTTCGCGCGCAAGGAGTATTCCGAGCCGCTGCACCACGTGGGGACGGTTACCGAATCGGACGAGGACCTGGCCGTCGTGTCGGCGCGCGCGATCTACGACGAGCAGCCGTGGATCCAGATGATCATCGTGCCGCGGACGTCGATCCGGGAGGCGATCCGGGCGTGAATGCTGCTGCGGGCGCGGTCGACTCGGGGACCGCCACGATGATCTCGCTGATCGGGTCGCTGGCCGACAACAAGAGCGCGCTCGGGCGCCGGTACGGGGAGTGGGCGGTGAGCGCGCCGACGATCGAGTCGGCGGTCGCGGCGGCCGCGATGGCCCAGGATGAGCTCGGGCACGCCCGCTCGACCTACCCGGTGCTGGCGAAGCTGGGCGTCGAGCGCTCCGACGATCCCGGCCTGGACACTGGCCATCCGATGTTCGTGATCTGCGCACGAGCTGCCCGACTGGGCGTCGTTCATCGCCGCCAACCTGGTCGTCGACGGCGTGCTGACCACGTTCGTGGCGAGCGCGCGGGACAGCTCGATCGAGCCGCTCGCGCAGCGCGCCCGCAAGATCCTCCAGGAGGAGGGCGCGCACCGGGTGCACGCCGAGGCGTGGGCCCGCCGGATCGCCGGCGCCGGCGGCGAGGACCTGCGGCTGCTCGTGCAGCGGATCGACGAGATGTGGGCGCAGGCGGCACGCTGGCCGGGACCCGACTCGGACCCGGGGTACGAGGACGCGATCGCGGCCGGGATGGTCGAGTCGGGCCCGTCGGCGATTCGCGGGCGCGTCGCGCGACTGGCTCGCCCCCGAGTCGCCGGGGTCTCGCTCGACGAGCCCACGGACTGGTCGGATTGGGACGAGCAGTACCGCCGATAGCCTGCCCGTTCTGCGAGTCCGAGGACGTCGAGCTCGTGTCGCCGTGGGGCGGGCAGATCATCACGAGCCAGATGCGCTGCCGCGCGTGCAACACGTACTTCGAAGCGATCCGGGACGAGTTCGAGGCTGAGACGCAATGGATGAGCAGCTCCGCCGACGATCGGTAGGCGCGCCGGCCGCCCGGTCGCTGCTGCTGACGATCCTGGGCGAGTACGTCCTGCCTCGGGGCGAGGCCGTGTGGCAGGAGACGCTCGTCGGCGCGCTTGTGTCGGTCGGCTACACGCAGCAGGCCGCCCGTCAGGCGCTCGCCCGCAGCGTGCGCGACGGCTGGCTCGAGACCTCGCGCCACGGCCGCCGCGCCCGGGTGAGCTTGAGCGATCGCACGGCGGGCCTGTTGCGGACCGGCGCTGATCGCATCTACTCGTTCGGCGATCCGTGGCGGTGGGACGGGCGGTGGCTGGTGGTGATCCTGCGCGTGCCCGAGGCGCGGCGCGAGGTCCGCCACCAGCTGCGCACGCGCCTGGCCTGGGCCGGGCTCGGCTCGATGGGCGGTGGCGTGTGGCTGACGCCGCACGTCGAGCGCGAGACCGAGCTCGGCGACGCGATCCGCGACGCGCCGGCGGCCGAGGCCACCTCGTTCGTGGCTTCGCTCGGCGCGCTGGGACGGGCGGACGACGTGGTCGCGGCGGCGTGGGAGCTCGACGAGGTCCGCGAGGCCTACGAGGCGTTCATCGAGGATTTCGCCGCTATCCGGCCCTCCTCCGACGAGGCGTGCTTCCGGATGCAGACGCTGCTCGTACATGCGTGGCGGAAGTTCCCGTTCCTTGACCCCGACCTCCCTTCGGAGCTGCTGCCCGCCGGCTGGCCGCGCCGGCGAGCCCACGAGCTGTTCACCGGCCGGCACGCGCGGTGGCAGGCGCCGGCGCGGGCGTACTTCGCGGAGCTCGAGGCGGGTCGCCCGCCGCGGGCGGCCCAGGCCGCCTGAGGAGGGGCGGCGGTCCGCCGGCGGGCGCCCCGGTCGCGCGGCCCCCGCCGGGTCGCCGGCGGCTGCGACCCCTCGGTCGCCAGGCGCCTGGGAAGAAACGTTGACTATTTCCGATGTTTCTTCCCAAGCGGTTGTGAACATTCGGGTCATGGGCTAGCAAAACTCGTTTCCGGGGACCGCGGGCGTGGGAAACGAAACAGTGCCCGTCCATAAATACGACCGACGCGACGAGTTCGGCAGCACGCTCTGACGCGACGGGGATCGGCAGCGCCGGCGATCTCAGCCGGTCCGTTGGCAAAACACATACGTGGGTGCAAGGCCCCGTCACATGTTCCAGGAGGCGGAACGATGAGCAAGCGTCAGCGTCGTCGCGTGACCGAGCGTCGCAGTGTGCACATGCAGCACTCGAGAGCACGAACGGTTCTTCCTCTGGCACTCGCCGCGGCGGCCGCGCCGGCGATCGCCGCACCCGCCGCACAGGCGGCGCCGCGAGTGCTTCACCTCGACGGGACGGCCTTGGGCGCCGTATCTCACCACGACGCGGTGGCGCGGGCCGACACCCGACTCCATCGCGAGCATGCGTCCGCCGCCAAGGCGATCGCGAACGCCACGCACACCGGCCGACTGGCAGCTCGCCACCGCACCAGGCCCAACCGGCCGCGTCGCCCGGCGGCGCCCACGCCGCTCTCGCCAGCGAACTTCGCGCCGGTCGCCGCTCCTGTGGTGATCACCGCCGTTCCCGCGCCGGCGCCAACTCCCGCGCCGGCGCCCGCCACGGCCCCTGCTCCGCCGCACCCCTGCTCCCGAAACTGCTCCGGCACCCGCGCCGACTCCAGCCCCGGCTCCTGTCGCCACGCCGACGCCGGCCCCGACGCCGGCCGCCACCCCGCCAGCGACTGCCCCGGCGGCGACGGCGCCAGCCGATTCAGGGGCTGCGCCGGCGCCACGCGCAGCCGCGCCGACCGACTCGAGTGCCGCGCCGGCGGCCACCCCCACCGCCCCGGCGGCGCCGTTGACCCCCGAGGCCGGTAGCGCGATCGCGCCACCGACGGCTGCCACCCCGCCTGAGGTCACGGCAGCACCGGCGCCGGCGCCGACCGCGCCGGCGCCCTCCGGCCCAGCCGACGCCGGCAGCACGATCGCACCCCCGCCGGCACCCGCACCCGCCGCGCCGCCGGCACCGCCGAGCCCCGCCGATGCCGGCGCCGCGATCGCACCCCCGCCGGCACCCGCACCCGCGCCGCCCACCCCCGCCGCCGCAGGCGCCGCGATCGCGCCCACGCCGGCGCCGGCGCAGACCGCGCCCGCCTCGGCTCAGACCGACCCGCAATCGATCAACCCCGATGCGCCGCCCATGGCGCCTAACCCGACCCCCACCACCGGCGGCACCGGTGGCGTCTCGATCGGTGCGAGCTATTACGACGGCATCGGCGGCGGGGCGACGCTGGTCGCAACGCCGCAGGGGACGTACATCGTGCCGGAGTTCGGAATCGGGTTCGGACCATCGGTGTCCGCGGCCGCGGGCTCGAACGTCAACGTCCCGAACGCGCCCCAGCTGCAGCTCGGGTTCACCGGTGGCGATCAGATCGGGCCGGTCGGCTACCGGGGGTCGGGCACGGTAACGGTGCCGCTCAACGACCCCAGCCTCGACAACACGAACGTCGGCGGCAACTTCGGCTTCAACCTCCCCGGCACCTCGTCGCTGACGAACATCCCGGGCACCAACATCCCGCTGACCAACCTGCGGGTCTCTGGCAACTACAGCCCGACCGCGGGACTCACCGGCGGCATGCAGTACTCGGGCACCAACCAGTTGTTCGACGCAACCGACCAGGTCAAGCTGGCCGTCCGCGTTCCGATCCCGCTGCCCGATCTGACCCAGACGACGCCGCCGGACGCCAACGGCGTGTCCGACGTCATCACCCCGACCGGTGCGGAGGGGCCGCCGGCGATGAGCGCCACCCGCAACGTCTCGAACCTCGGCTATCCCGACGGCCAGGGCGATACGGTCACGCTCAATCCGGACGGGTCGTACACGCTCCACACTCCGACGAGCGACGTCACCAATTTCGGCCCCAACTATCTGGAACAGCAGGGGCTGGATTCGAGCCAGGGCGGCCAACTGACTCACCAGTTGATCGACACGCTCGGGCAGAGGACCGATCAGTACAGCTGGCAGGGGCAATGATGGCGCCTCGGTCACCCAGACCCCGTCCGGGACGCTGACCCAGAGCAATCCGAACGGCACCACGATCCAGCAGTCGACCTCGGGGGTGGTCACGCAGACGAATCCCGACGGAAGCAGCGTGAGCTATGACCCGAGCACGGGGAACGTCACCACGAGCGACGGTCACTGGTTCGGCGCCACGACGACGTTCTATCCCGACGGATCGGTGAGTCAGAGCAGCCCGGCCGGGACGACGATGTGGGATTCGTCCGGCAGCGGCACGACGATCCCGAACTCGCTCGACGGACCCGGGTTCCCGATGTCGACCCCGGAACCCGCGCCGACCGCGCCGGCGATCCCATCGGGGATCTCGCTGCCGCACAACCCGAACGCGCCGGCGACGAACAACCAGTCGTCCAACACGGACAACAGCAACACCACGTCGCCGGCGCCGACCGACACAACCCCGGCACCCGCGCCGGCGGACACGACGCCCGCCCCGGCGCCGATCGACGCCGCCCCCGCGCCGATCGATACGACGCCGACACCGATCGACACAACCCCCGCACCCATCGACACTACGCCCCCACCCATCGACACAACCCCCGCACCCATCGACATCACGCCCCCGCCGATCGACACAACCCCACCACCCATCGACACCACGCCCGCACCCATCGACACAACCCCACCACCCATCGACACCACGCCCGCACCCATCGACACAACCCCCGCACCCATCGACATCACGCCGGCACCCATCGACACGCCCTCGCCGGACACCGGCTCGCTCGACGGCACCGGCTCCCTCGACAGCGGATCGCTAGACAGCGGTGGACTCGATGGCGGTGGCGACGCCGGCGGCGGTGACGGCGGCGGCGGTGACTGAACCAATCCCCGCATGAGCCACGAGCGGCGCCGGGCCAACCGCCCGGCGCCGTTTGCGTTTGGATGGGCGGTAGGCTCGGAGCGCCGTGCCGTCCACGACCGTCACGCTCTCGACCGGCGAGCTCGAGCTCCTCGACATCCCAGGCGATCCTGCTGAGCCGCCGCTCGTGCTCCTCCATGAAGGGCTCGGCTCGGTCGGGTTGTGGCGCGGCTTTCCCGAACAGCTCGCGGCAGCGACCGGCCGGCGCACGGTCGCGTTCTCGCGATTCGGGCATGGGCAGTCGGGCCCGCCGCCGAGGCCGCGCACCCCGTCGTTCATGCACGACGAGGCGCTCGAGGTACTGCCCGACCTATTCGCCGGCCTCGGCCTCACGCACCCGGTGCTGGTCGGACACAGCGACGGCGCGTCGATCGCGCTGATTTACGCCGCCCACCACCCCGTTCGCGCGGTCGTCGCGATCGCCCCGCACGTATTCGTCGAGGACATGTGCCTGGTCGAGATCCGCCGCGCCCGCGAGGCCTACGAAACCGGCGAGCTGCGCGAGCGGATGGCCCGCCACCACCGCGATCCGGACGCAGCATTCTTCGGATGGAACGACGTGTGGCTCGACCCGGCGTTTCCCAACTGGAGCATCACCGACGAGCTCGAGCGGATCTCGTGCCCGCTGCTGCTGATCCAGGGTGAGCGAGACCAGTACGGGACGTTGGCGCAGCTCGACGCGATCGAGCAGCGAGCCACCGGGCCGATCCGACGCGTCCACTTCGACTGCCAGCACTCGCCGCCCACCGAGATGCCCGAGGAGACGATCGTCGCGATCGCGGAGTTCGTGGCACAACCTCGAAGCCCACCCCGATGTCGACCAGATCCGCCTCGCCGAGGAGCCCTACGACGCCCCCGCCGCCCAAGCTCTCGTCCCGGCGTACGTTGCCGAGATTCGCGAGATGTACCCCGACTGGACTCCGGACGTTCCACCTCGCCTGACGCCCGAAGACGTCGAGCCCCCAGCGGGACGGTGGCTTGTGGCCTACCGCGCCGGTGAGCCAGTCGGATGCGCGGCGCTCAAGCGTCTCGATGACCGCACCGCGGAGATCAAGCGGGTCTACGTCGCGCCCGAGGCCCGCGGCACCGGCGTAGCTCGCGCGCTCCTCGGCCGGCTCGAGCAGGTCGCGCAGGACGTCGGCTACACCCGGCTCCGGATGGACACCGGCGCCCGGCAGCCGGCGTCGGTGGCCCTGTTCGGGTCGGTCGGCTACGAGCAGATCGGGGACTACAACGGCAACCCGGTCGCCGCCTACTGGTTCGAGAAGCGGCTCGCGTGAGCTCGACGCCCGAACCTCCGACGCCCGAGCACCGCGTCACGATCAGGGTCGCCGCCCAGCGCGACACCCGAGCGATCGCCCCCCTGCTGGGCCAGCTCGGGTATCCCACCTCCGCGGACGAACTCGGCGTGCGTCTCGAGCGCCTGACGGACCGCCCGGACGGGGAGGTGCTCGTCGCCGAACTCGACGGCGAGGTCGTCGGCGTCGCCGCCTACGTGCTGATCGACGTACTCGACCGGCCCGATCCGCAGTGCCGGATCACCGCGCTCGTGGTCGACGAGCGCTCCCGTCGCCGTGGCGTGGCGTACGCGCTGCTGCACACGATCGAGGAGACTGCCCGCGATTTCGCGTGCTTCCGGCTCGAGGTGACGACCAGATCGGGACGGGACGCGGCCCTCGCGTTCTACCGCGCCGCCGGGTTCGACGAGCGACCCCACCGGCTGATCAAACCGCTCGACGACGATACCCAGCCCGATCTCTGACTAACATCAGAGAATGAGCCCGGACCTCCTGGTGCAGCAGGTTCGGAGCTTCAACCGGATCGTGACCCAGCGCGTCGGCGCGCTCGACGACCATTACCTGGGCCGCCACCGCCCGCTCGGCCAGGACCGGGTGCTATGGGAGATCGGGATCGAAGGCTGCGAGGTGCGCGCACTCAGGTCGCGGCTCGGCCTCGACGCGGGACACCTCAGCCGGCTGCTCCGCGCGCTCGAGCACGAGGGCCTGATCCGAACCTCGCCGAGCCCGGCCGACCGCCGCATCCGCGTTGCCCGGCTGACCCGCAGAGGCATCACCGAGCGTGAGGAGCTCGACAGTCGCAGCGACCAGCTGGCGGAATCGATCCTGGCACCGCTCGGGGCCAGCGAGCGCGAGGAGCTCGTCGCGGCGATGCGGACGGTCAAGCAGCTGCTCACGACCGCCGCGGTCGAGATCCGCCGAGTCGACCCCGAGACCGCCGACGCTATTGGCTGCTTGCGTGCCTACTTCGCCGAGCTCGACCGCCGCTCGGACACCGGGTTCGATGCCGCCGCCGGCATCTCGGCCGCGCCGCACGAGGTCACCCCTCCGGCCGGACTGTTTCTGGTCGCGTATCTGCGGGGTGAGCCGATCGGGTGCGGAGCGGTCAAGCACCATCGCGGCGAACCCTCGGAGATCAAGCGGATGTGGGTCGCGGAATCCGCTCGCGGCCTCGGGGTCGCCCGCCGGATTCTCGCCGAGCTCGAGGCCGCCGCCGTCCGCAGCGGCGCCACGGTGGCCCGGCTCGAGACGAACCGGGCGCTCGTCGAGGCGATCGCGCTGTACCGGTCGGCCGGCTACGTCGAGGTGCCGGCGTTCAACGACGAGCCGTTCGCGCATCACTGGTTCGAGAAGCAGCTAACGGATGCTGTGCGAGGCTGACAAGCTCGCAGGAGTGCGCGTGACGTTCCTCGGCTCGGGTGACGCGTTCGCCGGCGGCGGACGGTTCCAGGCTTGCCTTCACCTCGCCGGCGGCGACGAGCCACTGCTGCTCGACTGCGGCGCGACCACGCTCATCGCCCTCAGGCGAGCGGAGATTGACCCCGCCTCGATCGGGTTCGTCGCGCTCAGCCACCTCCACGGCGACCACTTCGCCGGGCTGCCGTGGCTGATCCTTGATGGGCAGTTCTCCAAGCGCACCAGGGCGCTCGAGATCGCCGGCCCGGCCGGCGCCCGCGAGCGGGTCGAGCGGACGTTCGAGGCGCTGTACCCAGGCGCCGCCGGGGTCGAGCGCGCGTTCGGAACGAACTTCGCGGAGCTCTCCGAGCGGACGGCGTGCGAGCTCGGGCCGGCGCGGATCACCCCGTTCGAGGTGCGTCACTCGAGCGGCGCCCCGTCGTATGCCCTGCGGGTCGAGTACGGCGGCAAGGTGATTGCCTATTCGGGCGACACCGAGTGGACCGACGCGCTGATCGACGTGTCCGACGGCGCCGACGTGTTCGTGTGCGAATGCAACTTCTACGACCTGAACGCCCCCGGCCATCTCAACTACCTCACGCTCGTAGAGAAGCGGTCTCAGATCCGTTGCGACCGGATCGTGCTCACGCACATGAACGAGCGCATGCTCGCTCACCTCGCCGAGGTGGAGTTCGAAGCGGCGTCCGACGGCGCGGTGATCGCGCTCTAGCGGACTACCTACCCGTCCAGGTGGGCGGGCGCTTCTCCAGGAACGCGCTCATCCCCTCCTGGGCGTCGGCGGCGAGCGCGTTCTCGGTCATCACCGTCCTGGTGTGCTCGTACGCATCGTGCTCGGCTCGGTCGACCTGGTCGTAGAACGCGCGCTTGCCGACCGCGACGGTGTACGAGCTCGACCGTGCGATCGCGTCCACGAACGAGGCGACGACCGCGTCCAGCTCAGAGGCGGGGACGACGCGGTTGACGAGACCCCAATCGAGCGCGGTCTCCGCGTCGATCGTCTCGCCGGTCAGCAGCATCTCCATCGCGCGCTTGCGCCCGACCGCCCGGGACACCGGAACCATCGGCGTCGAGCAGAACAGGCCGATCTTGACGCCGGGCGTGCCGAACCGCGCCGTCTCGGCCGCGACCGCCAGATCGCACGCCGCGACGAGCTGGCAGCCGGCAGCGGTCGCGATCCCGTGCACCTTCGCGATCACGGGCTGGGGCAGCTCCTGAATCGTCTCCATCATCACCGTGCAGACCGCGAACAGATGCGAGAAGAACGCCTCGTCGCGGTCGATCATCTCCGACAGGTCGTGGCCGGCCGAGAACGCCGGGCCGGCGCCCTCGATCACGATCGCGCGCACAGCATCAAGCGCGGACACCTCGCGCAGCGCCGCGATCAGCTCCTCCATCAGCTCGAGCGACAGAGCGTTCCGCTTCTCGGGCCGGTTCAGGGTGATCCTCGCCGAGGCCTCGTCGACCGCGACGGCCACGTTCCGGTACTCGATCCCGGGCGCGGAGCTCATCCACGCAGCCTACCGCTCGACCACAACGCGATTCAGTGCCCGGCGACCGCCTGGAGCTCGACCTTCGCCCCGAACGGGAGCGCCCCGGCCTGAAAGGTGAAACGCGCGGGCGCGGCGGACACATCGGGGAACTGTCGGCGCCACCAGTCGTTGAGCGCGGCGTAGTCGCCGATGTCGGCGAGCACGCACTGGACGTACAGGATCTCGTCGACCGAATAACCGGCGGCGTCCGCGATCGAGGTGACGTGGCGCCACGCGCGTTCGACCTCCTGCTCGAACGACGCCGGCACGTACGCCCCGTCGCGGTCCACCGCGGGCATGCCGCTGATGAAGCAGATGCCCTCGGCGGCGGCGGCGAGACTGAATGGAAAGATGGTCGGCAGTCCCGGGGCGGCCGCGGTACGAGCGGTCGCCATGAGCGCTCCTTTCGGCTGGGCAGCTGGCGGTACGTGGGGCGCCAGTCATGACGCGACGGCGCACCCCGCCACTCGGCCGACGGTTAGCATGGCCCGTCGTGAGTGAGGTCGAGGTGTCCCAGCCAGCGGCGTCGGTCGCCGACGTCGTCGGCGCCACCGATCGCCGCCCAGGGGGTCAGGGACGCGTTCGGGATCCTCGGGAGCGGCAACCTCGTCGTCACCAACGCGCTCTGCCGGACGGCGCGCGGTTCCACCACGCCCGCCACGAGATGAGCGCGACGTGCATGGCCGACGGCTACGCGCGCGTGACCGGCCGCGTCGGCGTGTGTCAGCGTCCACCAGGGACCCGGCCTGACGAACACGATGACCGGCGCTCGCCGAGGCGGCCAAGAGCCGGACGCCGCTGCTCGTCCTGCCGGCGAGACGCCGGCGGCGGCGCTGACCTCGAACTTCCGGATCGATCAGCACGATCTGGTCGAGTCGGTCGGCGCGATCGCCGACCGGGTGCACAGCGCGAAGACCGCCGCCGATGACGCCGCAGCGTGCCTACCAGCGCGCAGTAACCGAGCGCCGGCCCGTGGTGCTGATGCTCCCGATCGACATCCAGCCGCAGCCCGCCGTCGCAGACCGAGCCGTCGCGCCCGCCGCTCCCGGAGATCAGCCCTCCGCGAGCCGGCAGCCGAAGCGATCACCGCGCCGCCGACCTCTCACCCAAGCGCAACGGCCCGCGATCATCGCCGGCCGCGGCGCCGTGCTCGCGGACGCCGGCGCCGAGCTCGAACGCCTGGGCGAGACGATCGGCGCGGTCCTGGCGACGTCCGCGCCGGCAAACGGCCTGTTCGCGGGACTCCCGTATGCGCTTGGCATCTCGGGCGGCTTCGCCAGCCCGTTCGCGGCGGAACTCCTCCCCCGGGCCGACGTCGTGCTCGTGTTCGGCGCCTCGGCCAACCACTGGACGACCAAGCACGGCGCGATGATCGGCCCGAACGCGCGCGTGATCCAGATCGACGCCGACCCGCGGGCGATCGGGCGAAACCGCCCTGCCGACCTTGCGATCATCGCCGACGCGAACGCAGCCGCGACGGCGCTGATCAACGAGCTGAACCGGCGAGGCCACACCAGCCAGGGCTTCCGCACGACCGAACTGGCAGACGCAGATCGCAAGCAACACCTGGCGCCACGACCCCTACGAGGACGCGTCGACCGACGAGTGGATCGACCCGCGCACGGTCAGCATCGCGCTCAACGACCTGCTCCCGCCGGACCGCGCGGTCGCCGTCGACTCGGGCCACTTCCTCGGCTACCCGTCGATGTTCCTCGACGTGCCCGACGCGCGCGCGTGGCTGTTCCCGAACGGCTTCCAGGCGGTCGGGCTCGGGCTCGGGCAACGCGATCGGCGCCGCGATCGCCCAGCCGGACCGGCCGACGGTCGCCGCGATCGGCGACGGCGGCGCGTTCATGGCGCTCGCCGAGCTCGAGACAGCGGCGCGGCTGAAGCTGACGCTGCTCGTCGTGATCTACGACGACGCCGCGTACGGCGCCGAGGTCCACCACTTCGCGCCGATGGGCCACGACGTCTCGCTCGTCCGGTTCCCCGACGCCGACCTCGCCGGGATCGCGCGCGCCGCCGGCGCGAAGGCCGCCACCGTCCGCCGCATCGAGGACCTCGAGGTCGTCACGCGAATGGCTCGCCAACCCGCCACGGCCCGCTCGTCCTCGACGTGAAGGTGAACCCGACGATCTGCGCCGAATGGCTCGAGGAGGCGTTCCGCGCCGGCTGAACACCAAGGAGAGAAGCGATGTCCACGAACCCAGCCCGCGACCGCCCTGCTCGAGGCCATCAGAATACACGGCAGCGTCGAGATCGTCGACTGCACGCAGCCGCTCAGCGAGTCGACGCCGGTGATCCAGCTCCCGCCACCGTTCGCCAACACGCCCGGCCTGTCCCGCGAGGAGATCAGCCGCTACGACGACCGCGGTCCCGCCTGGGCCTGGTACACGCTGACGATCGGCGAGCACGTCGGCACGCACCTCGACGCGCCGATCCATTGGGTCACCGGCAAGGACGGCGCCGACGTCGGTTCGCTCGGCCCGAGCCAGCTGATCGGGCCGGCGTGCGTGATCGACAAGACCGCCGAGACCGACGCCGACAACGGCTACCTGCTGACGGTCGCCGACCTCGAGGCGTGGGAGGCGGACAACGGCCGGGTCCCGGACGGCGCGTGGGTGCTGCTCCGCACCGGCTGGCAGTCGCGCGCCCAGGACCAGGACGCGTTCCTGAACTCGGGCGACACCGGACCGCAAACGCCGGGACCGGACGTCGAGGCCTCGCGCTGGCTCGCGACGAATCCCGCCAGATCCTCGGCTTCGGCACCGAGACGGTCGGGATCGACGCCGGCGCCGCCCACAGCTTCGATCCGCCGTTCCCGCTGCACAACTTCCTGCTCGGCGCCGGCCGCCTCGGGCTGACCCAGCTCGCGAACCTCGACAAGCTGCCGCTCACGGGCGCGCTGCTGGTCGTCTCCCCGCTCCGGCTCGTCGGCGGCACCGGCAGCCCGAGCCGCGTGTTCGCGTTCGTGCCCAAGGCGTAGCCCGGCAGCGGCGGACTTTGGGGCCTCGCTGCTCTCGGCGTCCGTGGGGCCATGCTCGCCATCCGGACGGGTTCGTCGCGTCGTGGCCCGGGCCGCTTCGGGCTACGAGACGCCGGCCGGCGCGCGACCGGTCGCCGTCACCACGTCGAAGTGCCGCTGCGACGACGCCGCCAGCCCGGTGTACAGCGCGTCGAAGATCTCCGCCGCCCGGGTCCGCGGTCCCGACAGCGGCTCGTACTCGTCGGGCAGCTCTGGATCGAGCTGGGCGAACGTCCGGAACACGTGCATGAGCCGGGTGCGGACGACGAACGCCTCGCGATCGCCCATCGACGGCGCATCCGCGGCGACGTAGCGCTCGAACCCCGAGCAGAACGCGACGTAGCGCTCCGCGAGCCCGCTCAGATCCCAGGCCCGCGCCACCAGCGCCGGCAGCCCGCCGCCCTCGCCGGCGCCGGTCCCCACCCGCGCGACGAACACGGTGGCGTGCTCGGCCACGCCGAGCTCGCCAAGCAGACCGGCGACCTCTGAGGCGTGATCGTGGGGCGAGACCCAGACGCTGTCCTGCACCGACCCGAACCCCAGGAACCGGAGGCGCCGGCCGAGCCGGGTCCGCTCGAGCCGGCGATCCTCGGGGATCTGGTGCAAGAGCACGGTCCACGGGCCGACGTCCGCGGGCAGATGGCCGAGCGTGAAGATCCGCCCGTCGCCCTCGATCAGCAGCCGCTCGCACCGCGGCGTCAGCTCGTAGTGGACCAGCCGCCCCGAGCGCACGCGCGCGATCAGGCCGCGGCGGACGAGCCGGGTCAGCGCGGCGCGGGCGGCGCCGTCGGAGAACCCGAACTCGCGCAGCAGCATCACCAGCCCGCCCGACCACACCGCCCGCCCGAACGGGCGCACGTACGTCCCGAGCAGCGTGATCACCAGATCTTGTGGCTGAAGCGACTCGCCGTTCGACGCCGACGCGAGCACGAGCGCCGCCCGCCGCCCTCAGCCCGGCAGATCCGACGACGAGATCAGCTCGATCTCGTCGAAGGTCCGCTCGAGCTCGGCCCGTACGCGATCCCGCCCGGCCGGCGGCTTGCGCGATCCGGCCTGGTACTGCAGCACCCACGCGTCCATGTCGTATTCCTGCTCGGCGGCGGCGTGCAGCGTCCAAGCTGGGTCGTACAGGTGCGGGCGCGCGAGCGCGCACAGGTCGGCCCGCCCGGCGCACACGATCGTGTTGACGTCGTCGTAGCTCGCGATCGCGCCGACCGCGATCGTCGGAATCCCGGCCTCGGCGCGAATCCGGTCGGCGAACGGCGTCTGGTAGCTGCGGCCGAACGCCGGCTTCTCGAGCGGCGTGACCTGACCGGAGGAGACGTCGACGATGTCGCAGCCGTGCGCGGCGAGCATCCGGGCGAGCGCGACCGCGTCGTCCGGATCAAACCCGCCAGCCACCCAATCCGTCGCCGAGATCCGAACACTCAACGGCCGATCGTCGGGCCAGACTGAACGGCACGCGTCGAGCACCTCGAGCGGGAACCGCGCGCGGCCCTCCAAAGACCCGCCGTACTCGTCGTCGCGCAGGTTCGTCACCGGCGACAGGAAGCTCGACAGCAGGTAGCCGTGCGCCATGTGAAGCTCGAGCAGGTCGAATCCTGCCTGCAATGCGCCGCGCGTAGCCGACACGAACTGATCACGCACGACGTCCATGTCGGCGCGCGTCATCGCGCGTGGGATCTGGTTCTGTGGGCTGTAGGCGACGGCAGAGGGAGCGATCACCTCCCAGTTCGCGCCCTCGGGGAGCGGCTCGTCCATCCCCTCCCACATCAACCGCGTCGATCCCTTCCGCCCCGAGTGCCCGATCTGCGCCCCGATCGCGCACTGCCCGTGTGCATGGGCAAAGGTAACGATCCGCTTCCAAGCCGCAACGTGCGAAGCGCTGTACATGCCGGCGCACCCCGGCGTGATCCGCCCGACGGCCGACACGCAGATCATCTCGGTCATCACCAGCCCGGCGCCACCGAGCGCCCGCGCGCCCAGGTGCACCAGATGGAAGTCGCCCGGCGTTCCGTCGACCGCGGAGTACATGTCCATCGGCGACACGACGACGCGGTTGCGCAGCTCCAGCCCCCGCAGCCGCAGCGGCGTGAACATCGGCGGCCGCGGATCCGGATGCACCGCCCGCACGAACCCCGGGTCACGCAGCCGCAAATTCTCATACGTCACGCGCCGCGAGCGCGTCAGCAGGTTGAACGCGAACTGAAGCCGCTCCTGCTCCACGTAACGCCCGATCCCCTCGAACCACTCGAGCGACGCCTGGGCGGCGCGCTGCGTGCTCTCCACGATCGGCCGCCGCTCGGCCTCGTAGGCGGACGTGGCGGACGCCACATCGTCCCCGAGCGACCGGAACGCCCACGCCAGCGACACCGCGTCCTCCATCGCGAGCTTCGTCCCGGATCCGATCGAGAAGTGCGCGGTGTGCGCCGCGTCGCCGAGCAGCGCCACGTCGTCGGTGCACCAGCGCCGGTTGCGGACCGTCACGAAGTTGATCCAGCGCGATTTGTTCGCGACCAGCCGATGGCCCTCGAGCGCATCGGCGAACAACTCCGAAGCCCACGCCACGCTTTCCTGCACCGACTGCTCGCCGAGCCCCAGCCGCTTCCACGTCCGCTCGTGCATCTCGACGATGAACGTGCTCATCGTCTGGTCGTACGGATACGCGTGCGCCTGGATCACGCCGTGCTCGGTCTCGGCGATGAAGAACTTGAACGCCTCGAACACGAGGTCGGTGCCGAGCCACATGTACCGGCAGCGGCGGCGGTCGAGCGTGGGAACGAACTCGCGCGCGAGTGCGGTCCGGACCGCGCTCGAGGCACCGTCAGCGCCCACCACCAGGTCAGCCCAGCCGAGTTCCGAAACCGGCGGCGCCTCGCAACCGAACCGCAGATCCGCGCCGAGGGAAACGGCGCGCTCCTGGAGGATTCGCAGCAGCTCGCGCCGCCCGATCGCCGAGAACCCGTGACCCCCGGACGTGGTCACAGACCCGCGAAGGTGGATGTCGATGTCCGTCCAGCGCGTGAACCGCTCGGCGATCTGCGAGTACGTCTCGGGATCGGCGTGCTCGAACACGGTCAGCGTCTCGTCCGAGAACACCACCCCGAACCCGAACGCGTCGGTCGGCGCCCCGCGCTCGTAGAGCGTGATCTCGCAGTCCGGCCTGATCTTGCGCATCAGGATCGAGAAGTAGAGCCCGCTCGGCCCCGCGCCGCAGACAGCGATCCTCATCGCGAGACTCTCACACCCCGAGGTCGGTCAGGTGCTCGTACTCGAGCGCGAGGCCGTTGACCACGTTGTGCATGAGCGCGAGCGAGGCGCGCACGCCGGCGTGCGCGTTCGGCGGGAGGTCCTCGCCGCACAGCGCCTTGAGCTCCTCGTACACCGCGAGCAGCCGTTGCTCGTTCGGGCTCAGCTCGGATCCAAGGAGATCGACGGTCATTTGGCTCACGCGCCGCCACCGGCGACTCGCGTAGGTCGATCATCCGCTTGGCCTTCAGCTCGAACCGCGGCAGCTCGCCCGCAGCCGCCTGCTCGATCTGGAAGTTCAGTCCCTCGTGGGCGTGGCCGAGCGCCTTGTGCAGCGACTCGGACAGCTGATCCCACGACTCGGCCGGCCAGTCCGGCTTCATCTCGACGCGCAGCCTGATCTCGTCGCGGATCCCCTCGTGGACGATCACGGTCTGGAATTCGTCGACCTCGGGGTACTCGCGCACGATCGCCTCGATCGCCCGCGGGTACACGTTGGTTCCGCGGACCAGCTTCATGTCGTCGACCCGGCCCTGGATCCCGCCCTCGAAGATGTCGAAGCCGCGGCCGCACGAGCACGTCGCGGCGGGCACGCGACTGACCAGGTCGCCGGTCCGGTAGCGCAGCAACGGGATCGTCCCGCGCCCGAACGAGGTCACGACCCGCTCCCCGCGCTCTCCGAACCCCACCGGCTCCGACGTCACCGGATCGAGCACCTCCTCGATCACATGGTCCTCGATGATGTGCGTGCCGCCGGGCTGGTGCGAGCACTCGAACACCATGATCGTGCCGATCTCGGTCATGCCCGCGGTGTCGTATGCCTTGGCGCCCCACTGCTCCTCGATCAGCGCCTTGGTCTGCGGGATCGAACCCGCCGGCTCGCCCGACAGGATCAACCGCGACACCGCAGATCCGCGCAGGTCGATCCCGAGCACTTCGGCCTCCTGCGCCAGCCGGAGCGCATAAGTCGGCGTGGACGCGACCACGGTGGCGCCGAAGTCGACGATCTGCCGGACGCGCGCCTCGGTGCTCTGGGCGCCGCCGGGCACGTTCAGCACGCCGATCTTCTCCATCGCGTAGTGAAGTCCCCAGAAGCCGATGAACGAGCCGTACCCGAACGCGATGTACGCGGTGTCGACCGGCCGCACACCGCAGCCCCAGATTCCGTAGCACCACATCTCGGCGATCCACGCCCAGTCCTTGCGCGAGTCGAGCGCGCGCAGCGGCCCACGGCCGGTGGTGCCGGACGTCGTGTGGATACGAATCGCCCCCGAACCCCCGATCGTCGGGATCTCGCCGTAAGGAGGATTTACCTCCTGCGAGGCCATCCAGTCGTCGCGAGTCAGGAACGGCATCCGGCGCAGGTCGTCGAGTGTGTTCAGCTGCGCCGGGCCGAACCGCTCGGCGGCGAACCGCCGCTGGTACCAGGGGCTGCGCGCCGCCGCCCACTCGACCTGGAGTCGCAGCTTGGCGAGTTGGAGCGCCTCGATCCGCTCCCGCTCGAGGGTCTCGGTCTTGGGGTTCCAGTACGGGCTCTCCGTCGCCACCGGCTCGGGCGACAATACCTGACATTGCTCCGGAGTTCCATGTCGAGTATCGTCGCCGCGCGGTGCCAACTGGCCGGGTTTCGTCGGCGCCGCGCGAGCCCATGAGCCCCCACCGGATCGTCAACCCCAGTGAGCTCGGGGAGCCCAGCGGCTTCTCCCATGCGGTGGTTGCGTCCGGCCGGACGGTGCACCTCGCCGGCCAGATCGGCGAGGGCGCGACGCTCGCCGAGCAGTTCGACAGCGCCGCCGCAAACATGATCGTCGCGCTCCGGGCGGCCGGGGGCGACGTCGAGGATCTCGTGTCGTTGCAGGTGTTCACGACGAGCGTGGCGGCCTACAAGCAGTCGCTGCCGGAGCTCGGCCGGGTGTGGCGCAAGCACTTCGGCCGCCACTACCCCGCGATGGGCCTGTTCGGCGTCAGCGAGCTGTTCGAGCCCGAGGCCCAGGTGGAGCTGATGGGCGTCGCGGTCCTGCCCGACTGAGCAAATCGCGCCGCGATGCTGACGCTGCCGGCTAGCGCGGGCTGAGCAAATCGCGCAGCGCCTCGACACCGTCCCACACGTCGACGAACCGCGTGGTCAGCGGCGAGAAGCCGTAGCGGATCACGTCGGGGCGCCGGAAGTCCGGGATCACGCCGCGATCGATCAGACGCGCGCACAGCGTCTGCGCGTCCGGGTGCGCGAGCGCGACGTGGGCACCGCGGCGGACCGCGTCCCGGGGCGAGGCGACCGACACCCCAAGCGGCGCCAGCACGGAGTCGGTGAGCGCGATCGCGAACTCGGTCAACGCGATCCCCTTCGCCCGGATCGCGTCGATCCCGGCCTCGGCCACGACCCGCACGCCCTCGTCGACCCCGGCCAGCGCGAGCACCGGCGGCGTCCCCGACAGGAACCCCCGCATACCCGGAGCGACCTCGTAGCCCGGCGCCATCTCGAACGGGTCGCGCCGGCCGAGCCATCCCCAGATCGGCTGGCGGAGCTCGGCCTGGAGGTCGCGACGCACGTACATGTACGCAGGCGCCCCGGGACCGCCGTTTAGATATTTATAGGTGCACCCGACCGCGAGCGGGGCTTGGTCGCCATCGAGCGAGAGCGGGACGGAACCGGCGCTGTGGCTGAGATCCCACAGCATCAGCGCCCCCGCGCGGTCGACGACCTCGTTGACCTGGGCCATGTCGGCGATGCGGGCAGACCGGTACGAGACGTGCGAGAACGTCACGAGCGCGGTGTCCGGGCCTACGAGCCGTCCGACCGTCTCAGGATCGCCGTCCAACCACGTCAGCCGCAGGCCGCGCGCCTGCGCCAGACCCTCGAGCACGTAGCGGTCCGTCGGGAAGTTGTCGAGGTCGGTGATGATCTCCGTTCGTCCAGCGCGCGCGTCGAGCGCGGCGGACACGAGCTTGTAGAAGCACACCGTGGTCGAGTCGCCGACGACGACCTGCCCGGGCTCCGCGCCCAGCACCGCGGCGCCGAGGCGGTCGCCGATCTCGATCGGAAGGTCGAGCCACCCCTCGTCCCAGGACCGCACGCCGCGCTCCCCCCAGCCGACCGCCGCGACGTGCCGCAGGCGTTCGAGGGCCGCGTGCGGCATGCACCCGAGCGAATTGCCGTCGAGGTACACGACCTCCGGGTCGATCGCGAACCGCTCGCGGAAGCCACGCAACGGGTCCCGCGCGTCGAGTGCCTCCGCGTCCTGGCGGGTCACCGTCCGAGATACGCCCGCTTGAGGTCCTCGCTCTCAAGGAGCTCGGACGCCTTGCCGCTGAGCACGATCTCGCCGGTCGAGAGGACGTAGCCGCGGTCGGCGATCGACAGCGCCATCGTCGCGTTCTGCTCGACCATCAGGACCGCCACTCCGGACTCGTGCACCTCCTTGATGATCCGGAAGTTCTGCTGCACGAGCGCCGGCGAGAGGCCCATCGACGGCTCATCCATCAGCAGCAGACGCGGTCTGGACATCAGCGCGCGGCCCATCGCGACCATCTGCTGCTCGCCGCCGGACAGCGTGCCCGCGAGCTGGTGCTTGCGCTCCTCGAGCCGCGGGAACAGGGAGTGGACGCGCGCGAGGTCGGCGTCGAACGTGCTGCCGTCCTGGAGCGTCGCGCCGAGCTCGAGGTTCTCGCGGACGGTCATCTCGCCGAACAGCCGGCGGTTCTCGGGGACGATCGCGAGGCCGTTGGCGATGCGCTGGGGCACCGGCCAGCTCGTCATGTCCTCGCCCTCGAGCATCACACGGCCCGAGCGCGGACGGACCAGGCCGAGGATCGTCTTGAGCGTCGTCGACTTCCCCGAGGCGTTGCCGCCGAGGAGGCACACGAGCTCGCCGGCGTCGACCGTCAGCGACATCCCCTCGAGGATCCGCATCTGGCCGTAGTAGGTCGTGACGTTGTCGAGCTCGAGCAGCATGACTAGGGATAGTCGGCGGCGCCTGACGGCGGCGCCTTAGCTTCGGCCAGCGCCTCGGGGTCCCGGCCGAGGTACGCCTCGACGACCGCCGGGTGCGTGGCGACCTGCTCGAACGTCCCCTCGGTGACCTTGACGCCGTGGTCGAGCGCCACGACGCGGTCGGAGATCCCCTCGACCACGTGCATGTCGTGCTCGATCACGAGGATCGCGAGGCCGAGCTCGTTGCGCAACCGCCCGATCAGCTCGGCGACCTCGTGCGTCTCGTTCGGGTTCATGCCGGCCGCCGGCTCGTCGAGCAGCAACAGCCTCGGGCGAGTCGCCAGCGCGCGGGCGATCTCGAGCCGCCGCCGGTTGGCGTAGGACAGGCTGTAGGCGGGCTGCTCCCAGCGGTACCCCGCGAGCCGCTGCCCGAAGAACGACAGCACCTCCTCGGCGGTCTGGCGCACCTCGCGCTCCTCGCGCCGCGCGCGCGGAAGCCGCAGGATCGACTCCCACGGCATCGCCTTGGTGTTGCCGTAGGTGGCGGCCATCACGTTCTCGATCACGGACATGTTGAGGAACAGCCGCAGGCTCTGGAAGGTGCGCGCGATTCCCTTTCGTGTGACCTGATGGGGGGCCTTGCCGCCGATGCTCTCGCCGGCGAACCGCACCTCGCCGGCGGTTGGCTCGTACACGCCGGTGATCACGTTGAACACCGACGTCTTGCCGGCACCGTTCGGGCCGATCACGCTGACGACCTCGCGTTCGCCGACGGTCAGGTCGAGCTCGGTCAGCGCCTTCAGGCCTCCGAACGCGAGCGACACCTTGTCGAGTTCGAGCACGGGCTGTGCGCTGTCAGCCACTTACACGACCTCGACGCGGCGCGAGCCGAGCAGACCCTGGGGCCGCGCGTTCATCATCACGATCAGGATCGCGCCGATCAGGAGCTGACGGGTGACCGACGGCTGCGGGGCGAGCACGGTCTCCCACACGCACGCGGCCAGGTATAGCGTCGGCACGATCAGCACCGTTCGCGTGCGGCCCTTGACCTGCACGAGCGTGACGCACAGGCACAGCAGGACGACGAACCCGATGTTGCCGACAGCGGTTGCGTTCGTGGGCACGACCGCCCAGTGGTGCATCAGGCGGCCGATCCAGCCGGAGGACGCGCCGCCGACCGCGGACTTGCTGATCGCCGCGACGATCCCGTGGACGACGAAGCCGAGCACGACGGTCGCGCCCAGCACCGCCACGAGCTTCCGCCACGGCCGCATCTTGACGACGAGCGTCAGCAGGATCACCCCGTAGAAGAGGTAGCCGGCCTCGGTCGGGCTTCGCAGGAACCCGTCGTACATCACCGACAGCAGCAGTCCCCCGAAGATCGCGCCACCGATGCTCCCGGCGCCGCCGAGGATGAGCGCCGCGTAGATCAGGATCAGATACGGCGTGTCGAAGTCGGTCGGGAACACGTTGATCTGCTGGGCGGCGAACACGGTCCCCGCCAGCGCCGCGACGACCGCGCCGAAGCTGAACGCCATCAGCTTCACCCGGTTGACCGGGATCGTCATCATCCCCGCCGCCAGCG
This sequence comes from uncultured Solirubrobacterales bacterium, assembly GCA_963699325.1. GTDB lineage: Bacteria > Actinomycetota > Thermoleophilia > Solirubrobacterales > Solirubrobacteraceae > Palsa-465. The sequence continues at coordinate 143,738 of CAVOTN010000004.1, forward strand.
GGTCCTCGCGCACCGCCCGCCACGCGCGCCCGGTGCGCGAGGTGTCGAGCAGGTGGAGCGCGGCGGCGCTCAGCACCAGCAGCACGAGCAGGAAGTAGAAATAGCTCTTGTTGGTCGTGAGCGAGTGGCCGAACGCCTTGATCGGATCGATCGACGTGATCCCGTTCGGACCCCCGAGCTTGCTCGGCGCGACGTTGTTGGTGAACTCCATGAACGCCTCGCCGAAGAACAGCGTCAGGATCGCCAGGTAGTCGCCGATCAGCCGCCGGGACGGCAGTCCCACGATCAACCCGAGGCACGCGGCCGCGACCGCGATGATCGGCAGCGATACGTACGCGGCGAAGTGGATCCCGCCGGGCGGATTCAGCTGGCTGGACGACAGCAGCGCGAACCCGTACGCCCCGAATCCGTAGAACGCGATGTAGCCGAGGTCGAGCAGCCCCGCCCACCCGACCGAGATGTTCAGCCCGAGGGCCAGCATCGCGAGCAGCAGCGCGTTGATCCCGACCTGCAGCTGGAAGTCGTTGGTGGTCAGGAACGGGACGATCAGTCCGAACACGGTCGCGAGTGCGAGCTTCGGCCACCACCCGACGCGCTCGAACAGGCGCTGGGCGTCCCCGCGCACCCCCGGCGCGTACTCGCGCCGACCGGTTTGGCGTGCCACCCACTCGTCGACCCCGATCGAGGGATCCTGCTTGCCCTCGACGCTCACATCGGGGCTTCCCGGCTCAACGCTCACGCCGCGGGCACCTAGACCTTCTGCAGGGGAACCTTGCCGAGCAGCCCGGTCGGGCGCACGAGCATCATCACGATCAGGATCCCGAACACGATCAGGTTCGTGTAGGTCGAGGAGATGTAGCCGGTGACCATCGACTCGGCGATCCCGATCAGCATCCCGCCGAGCATCGCTCCCGGGATCGAGCCGATCCCGCCGACGACCGCGGCCGTGAACGCCTTGAGGCCGGCGATGAAGCCCATCAGCGTGTAGACGTTGTTGTACGCGAGTCCGGCCATCACGCCGGCGATCCCGGCGAGCGCCGACCCGATGAAGAACGTGGCGGCGATCGTGTAGTCGACGTCGATCCCGAGCATCTCCGCCGCCTCCCGGTCAGCCGAGACCGCGCGCATCTGGCGGCCGAGCTTGGTCCGGCTGACGAGCAGGGTCAGGCCGACCATCAGCAGGACGCTCAGCCCGATCACCATCACCTGCACGATGTCGATGTTCAGCGACCCGATGTGGATGCCGGTCCCATACGAGATGAACGCGGACGTGTTGTAGTCCCGGTAGGAAGCCCCGAACAGCAGCAGCATCGTGTTCTCGAGCAGGAACGACACGCCGAGCGCGGTGATGAGCGGCGCGATCCGCGGCGCGTCGCGGAGCGGCCGGTAGGCGAACCGCTCGATCGCGACGCCGAGCGCGCCGACCCCTCCGCCGGCGGCGAGGAACATGAACAGCAGCAGCAGCGGGACCGGAATGCTGAGCGCCGTCGACCCGCCGAACCACTGGATCACGAAGTAGCCGACAAACGCGCCGACCATGTACAGGTCGCCGTGGGCGAAGTTCAGCAGCTTCAGCACGCCGTAGACCATCGAGTAGCCGAGCGCGATCAGCGCGTACAGGCTGCCCTGGGTGAGGCCGTTCACCAGTTCCTGGAGGAAGAAATGCATGCGCTGCGAGTCCTTGCGCAACCCTAACGCCCGGCCGCGGCGCGCGCCTGTCGACGCGCGCCGCGGGGAGCTACCGAATCAGCTGGTCACGAATTCGTGACCAGCACGTACTTGCCAGCCGAGCTGATCTTGAACAGGAACCACTTGGCCCCGACGAGGTCGCCCTTGGAGTCGAACTTGATCGGCTGTCCGAGGACCGAGGTCGGCTCGTCGGTCGTCTTGATCGCCGCCAGCACGTTCGCCCGCGTTGGGGTCTGGCCGGACTTGCACACCGAGGCGATCGCCTGGTCGATCACGTGCGTGGCCGCGTACACGGGCGGGCCGAAGGTCCCGAACTTCGGGTACTTGACCTTCGCCGCCGCCACCAGCGCGGCGTCCTGCGGGATCGCGGTGATGTCCGGGCCGAACGCCGAGACGTACGAGCCCGGGATCGTGAACGACGACGACTGCATGCCGTCGGTGCCGACGATCGTCGCGTTCTTGTGCTCCTGCTGGAGGTCCTTGCCGAACTGCTCGCCGTTCGCGGCAACCTGCCACGGCAGCACCACCACGGTCGTCTCCGGCGTCACCTTCGCCACCAGCGAGGAGAAGTCGGTGACCTTCTGGCTGACCGACTCGTGGTCGACCTTGACACCCGCCGCTTTGAACACCGGGATCATCGAGGACACGAGGCCCGTCGAGTACACCTCCTGGTCGTCGACGATCATCAGCGCCTTGGGGTGCAGATGAGAGATGACGAAGCGCGCGTCCTCGGGACCCTGCACGTCGTCGCGGGATACCACCCGGAAGAACGTCGGGTTCTTGCCGGACGTCGTCAGCGCCGGGTTCGTCGCCGAGCCCGTGATGAACGCCATGCCGGCGCGACCGAACAGCGGCCCGACGGCCTGGACCTCCTGGCTACCCGCCGGTCCCACCACCGCGACCATCTTCGAGTTCGAGGTGAACTGCTGCGTGACGGTCGTCGCCTGCGCGGGCATCAGCTGAGTGTCGCCCTGGACAAGCGTGATGTTGGTGCCGTTGAGCTTGTTGTCCGCGGCGACCGCAAGCTGCGCGAACGCCAGCTGCTCATCGCCGAGCACCGCCACCTGGCCCGTGATCGGGGCCTCGATGCCGATCGTCGTCGTGCAGGTCTTGGAACTGCTTCCGCTCGACGCGGCCTGGGTTGAACTGCCGCTGCTACTACTGGTGGTGCTGCTACTACTGCTGCTCCCGCAGCCGGCCGCGACCAGTGCGGTCAGGGCCATGGCGGCGAGGCTGATGCGTACCTTCATTGGCGCTCGAACTCCTCCTGTGTGGGTCCTTTTACAACGTGCGTCATGCGGTCATCACCGGCGTGCCCGGATATGCGGGCGTGCCGTCCGGGTAATACGCGGCCGCCGGCGACCCGGCCGGCCGAAACACCGCAACGAGGCGCATGACGTCATCACCGGTGTTCTCGAGGCAGTGCACGGTCCGCGCCGGCAGCTCGAGGCACGAGCCGGCGGCGAGCGCGGTGCGGTCGCCGCCGGTGTGCAGTGTGCCCTCTCCCTCAATCACGAAGATCACTTCGTCGTAGGTGTGGAAATGCTCCGGCGCCCGCTCGGTCGGGATGTAGCCGACGAAGTGCGTCGCCGACCGCAGGCCGGTGCTCGGGTCCGCGACGATGCGGAACGAGCGGGACGTCGTTGCGACTTGTTCCTCCTGGTCGGCCAGCCGGCGCACGACGGAGCGCTTGGATGATCCATGCTGGTCGCAGTCGCGGTCGACCGCCACCGGATCTTCGATCCGCACCGACACGACCCGCAGCGGCTCCGGGCCGTGGCTTTCAAGTTCGTACTCCTCCCCCGGCGCGAGATACGCGCCGGTCTCCGGCTCGATCGCGTGACTCTCGCCGGCCAGGCGGAGCTCGCCGGTACCGTCGAGCACGAACAACACCTCTTCGGCTTCGCCGGTGGAACGGGCGACGGCGCTGCGCGGAGCGCATTCGATCACCGCCTGCTCTAGCCCGGTCCGGCGGCGTCCAGACGCCGGGTCAGTCGCCGCCAAGCCTGGCCTCCAGCGTTATCTCGGTGCCGGCGAGCGCACGGGACACCGGGCAGGTGTCCTTGGCCTGCTGCGCGAGGCTCGCGAACTCCTCAGCGCCGACCCCGGGGACCTCGCCGACCGTCTGCAGCGCGATGCTCGTGATCGCGAATCCGGTCTCGAGCTGCTCGAGCCGCACCTTCGCCGATGTCTGCAGATCCGCCGGCGGATGGCCGGATTCGGTCAGCAGGTTGGCCAGCGACATCGTGAAGCAGCCCGCGTGCGCGGCGCCGATCAGCTCCTCCGGATTGGTCGAGCGCTCGACGTCGTCGACCCGCGCCCGCAGCGTGAACGGGCCCTCGTAAGCACCGCTGCCCACGCCGATCCGGCCACCGCCGTCGGCCAGGTCGCCTTGCCAGCTCGCCTTCGCGGTGCGTGTGACGCGGACGCTCATGGCCGGGTGAGAGTAAGCCAACTAACCTTGCGATTGCGTTATGCGTTAGGCCCCGTCTTACCGACGGGGTCATCCCAGAACCCCGACAGGAAGGGAGCCTACAGATGGCTCAGATGGTGGACAAGCTTGACGTCGCCGCGGCCCGCCAGCGCTTCTCCTCCCTGCAGCAGGGGTTCACGTTCTTCGACGCGCCAGGAGGCTCGCAGGTCCCCGACGAGGTCGGCGACGCGATCGCCCGCACGCTCCGCGAGGCGAGCGCGAACCTCGGCGCCGTGTACGAGACCAGCCGCCGGGTGGGACGGATCCTCGAGCAGGCGGAGGCCGGCGCGGCACGGCTGCTGGGGTGCGAGCCGCACGAGGTGATCTTCGGTCAGAACATGACCTCGCTCAACTTCACGCTGTCGCGGACCGCCGGACGGGAGTTCGCCCCGGGCGACGAGATCCTGGTCTCGTCACTCGACCACGATGGCGGGGTGGCGCCGTGGCTCGAGCTCGCCTACGACCGGGACCTGGTCGTCCGCCACGTCGAGCTGCTCGACGACACCACGCTCGACTACGAGGACCTCGCGAGCAAGCTCAGCGATCGGACTCGGGTGGTCGCCTTCGCTTGGGCGTCCAACGCGGTCGGCACGGTCGTCGACGCCCGGCGGGTGTGCCGGTTGGCGCACGAGGCCGGCGCGCTCGCGTGGATCGACGCCGTCCACTACGCCGCGCACGAACCGATCGACGTCCGCCAGATCGACGCCGACGTGCTGATCTGCTCGCCGTACAAGTTCTGCGGCCCGCATCTCGGCATGGCCTACGGCCGCGCTGAGGTGATCGAGCGGTGGCGGCCGTACAAGGCGCGGCCGGCGCCGAGCACGCCGCTCGGCCGGCGGTTCGAGACCGGCACGCAGCCGTATGAGCTGCTCGCGGGTTTCAACGCCACGATCGACTATCTCGGCTCGATCGGCGGGTTCGAGGCGATCGTGCCCTACGAGCGGGCGCTGGGCGCGCGGTTCCTGTCGGGGATCTCGGACGCGGTGTCCGTCTACGGGCTACCGAGCATGGAAGGCCGAGTGCCGACGTTCCTGATCAACGTGGCCGGGGTTCCCGCCGGCGAGGTCGCGGTCCGCCTCGCCGAGCAGAACATGGGCGTGTGGGCCCACGACTCCTGGTACTCGCTCGGGTTGTACCAACGGCTCGGGTACGAGGACCAGGCCGTTCGCCTCGGGTTCATCCACTACAACACGGAGTCCGAAGTCGACGCGCTCGTGGAGGCCCTGAACGGGTTGGCCTCCTAGGGGCGTGCTGAAAAAGGGGGCCTAGGGACCCCTTTCTCAGCAACGACCCTCCTGACCGAGCGGCTAGTGGATCGACATGTGCTCGGCACCCAGATACAGCCGGGCGGCATACGACTCCGGGTCGGCGGCGAAATGCTTCTGCATCGCACCACCGTTGAGCGCGTCGTCGATCGCGGCCATGATCATCGACTGGTCGAGCACGAGCCGCCGGTGCCCGACCTGACCGGTGACCGGGTTGACCGCGTCGTAGAACCCGCCGTCGGACCTGTAGATCCCGGGATAGCGGGCTCGGAGCGTCTCCAGATTCGACAACGCCTGCTGGGGCAGCACCGTGAGCGCGATCGCCGACGCGTGCGGGCTGACCGTGCTCTCGGTGGCGCAGGTGTTGCATAGCGCCAAGCCCTCGCCGGCGGGAAACGCGAGTCCCTCGACGCCGAAGCCGCCGTAGTTGCCGGTGTCGTCGGCCGTGCTCGACGGCGAGATGCCCCACACCGGGTAGTGCAGCACCTGGGTCGCGTACTTCTCCTGGACCTGCGCCCAGCGGAGATCGTCGAGGCCCAAGCTGTGCGGTCCCCACGTCGTCTCGGGCACGACGAGGTTCGCCATCAGCCCCTCGAACATCCCGCCGGCATAGGTCGGAACGAACGTCAATGACGTGCCAGGGTAGGTGTAGTGGCCCTCCCAGACGTTGAACTTCTTGCCTGACTGCGGGTCGGTGTAGGTCTGCCAGTACCCCGCCGGCGGCCATTGGCCCTGTGTGGAGTAGTCCGGGTCGGTCGAGCACCGCTTGGGAGGCAGTGTCCGCCACGTCCGCCACCACACGTCGCCGGGCATCTGGTGGCGCCCCATCCCGATGTACATCGCGATCCGGGGGTCTGAGTAGAGCGTGTCGACGTGGTAGCCAGCCGGTCCCTGGCCGACGTTGAAGCCCCCGTACATCGCCCCGGTGTGCTGGTTGCCGAGCGCCGCATTGACGTTGCAGTCCGTCTGCTGTCGGTTGTCGTAGAAGATGCTGAAGTCCATCGGCTTCAGCAGCGATGACGCCAAACCGCGCAGACGCGGGAGCGCCTGCTTCACCTCGATCAGCCCCGAGGCGTACCACCCGTTGTCGACCGCCGAGACGAACGTACAGTTGGTCGTTGTCGGCGTCGGCGGCGCTCCGGTGCAGTCGGCCTGGCCCGGGTTCGACAACACGTTCCCGTTGTTCGTGTCGTACCACTGGTACAGGAACCCGTCGTAGCGCTTCAGCGTCGCGACCTCGTGGAGCGTCGAGGACGCGAGCTGATCGGCCCGCGACCCCGAGATCAGCCCGAGGTCGTGGGCGGCGACGACCGCCCACAGGTACACGCCGACGTTCGCCGCCGACGTGTATCTGCCCCGGACCGTCCCCGGACCGAGGTTGTCGAGCGGCAGATGCGTCACCGGATCGACGTCGGCCCGGTAGAACCTCCACGTGTCCCGCGCGATCCCGAGCAGCACGCCGCGCTGCTGCGGGTTGAAGGTGGCGGCGCCCGCCGGCGCCGCCACCACCAGGATCGCCGCCGCCACCGCGGCCGCGATCAATCCACGGACCTTCACCGGAGCGTGAACGTCGTGGGCGTACCCGTATCCACCGTCGAGCTGTCGCCAACCCACAGGTCGAACTGACCCGGCTCGACCACGAACTGTCCCTGCTGGTTGTAGAACCCGAGGTTCTGCGGTCCGAGCGTGAACGTGACGGTCCGCGACTGTCCCGCCGCGAGCGACACGCGCTGGAACCCCTCGAGCTTCTCGACCGGCTGCAGGATGCTCGTGTCGAACTCGTGGACGTAGAGCTGCACGACGTCGGCGCCCGCCTTCGCTCCGGTGTTGGTGATGTGTGCGGTGACCTGCATCGTGCCGTCGCGCGAGACGCTCGACGAGGCCTGCACGTTCGAGATCGAGAACGTCGTGTACGACAGCCCGTACCCGAACGGGTACTGCGGGGTGTTCGCGACGTCGAGGTACTTCGAGGTGTACTTGTTGGTCGCGCTGAACGGCCGGCCGGTCGGGAGCTCGTCGTACGAGATCGGGATCTGACCGACGTTGACCGGGAACGACATCGGCAGCTTGCCGCTCGGGTCGACCTTGCCGAACAGGACGTCGGCGACCGACGTCACCGCCCTCCGTGCCCGGGTACCACGCCTCGAGCAGCGCCGGCGTGTTCGCCAGCTCGGGGATCGTCAGCGGTCGCCCGTTCATGAGCACGACCACGTATGGCTTGCCCGTGTTCGCGATCGCCTGGATGAGCGCGTGCTGCTGCTCGGGCAGGTCGATGTTGCTGCGCGACGACGCTTCGCCCGTGTCCGCCGCCGGCTCGCCGACGACCACTACGGTCACGTCAGCGGTCGATGCCGCGCCGTCGCGGCGGCGGCAAAGCCGGTCGTCGAGTTGCAGGTATCGGTCGGGGTGAACGTGCACCCTGGCTGTATGTGGTGGCTCGGATCCACCTTCTTGATCCCGTCGTAGACCGATCACGATCTTGTCGGTCGTCTTCAGGTCGGTCGGAGTCTCGGTCGTAGCCGCCCGGCACGTCCGGCCCGAGCTGGTCGAGCGGATCGTCCCCGAGTGGCCCGACCACGGCGATGCTCGGCGTGGTCGTGCTCAGCGGCAGTACCGGGCTGCGTTCCCGGCGCGTTGCTGTTGTTCAGCAGCACCATCGACTCGTCGGCCGGTCTTCCGCGCCGGCCGCGAGGTTGGCCCGGCGTCAGCCAGGCGGTGACGCCGGCGTCGCGATCCCCGGGTAGCGGGTGCGAGAACATGCCGGCCAGGTACTTGAGCGTCAGCACGTGCCGGACCGCGTCGTTGAGCTGGCTCATCGTGATCCTGCCCTCGCCCAAGCAGCTGCGGGCCGTAGTGTCGAGTAGGTGGAGTAGTCGGGGTTGGTCTGCTCCAAGCGCGACCGCCATCTCGATGTTGACCCCGGCCGTCAGCGCAAGCCTCGCCGCGTCCGCGCCGTCCGACGCGTAGCCGAAGTCCTCGAGCTCCTGGACCGCCTGGTAGTCGCTCACGACGGTGCCGCCGAAGCCCCACTCGTCGCGGAGGATCGTCGTGCAGCGTGTACGGGTTGGCGGTGTTCGGAACCCCGTTGAGCGAGTTGAACGAAGCTCATCACGGTCGCCGCGCCGGCGTCGACCGCCGCCTTGTATGGCGGCAGGTAGTCGTTGAACAACTGCTGGGTCGACATGTCGACCGTGTTGTATTCGCGGCCCGCGACCGGGGCGCCGTATGCGGCGAAGTGCTTGACGGTCGCGGCCATCTTCGTCGGCGCGGCGAAGTTGTCGCCCTGGTAGCCGCGGACCTTGGCGGCGGCGATCGCCGAGCCGAGGATACGGATCCTCGCCGGCGCCCTCGACCACCCGACCCCAGCGGGGGTCGCGGGCGATGTCGACCATCGGGTTGAACGTCCACTTGAGCCCGTCGGCGGTCGCCTCGTCGGCCGAGACCGACTCGTCGTTCTCGACCTGCGCGGGATCCCAGCTCGATGCCTCGCCCAGCGGCACCGGGAACATCGTCCGGTAGCCGTGGATCACGTCGAGGCTGAAGATCAGCGGGATGCCGAGGCCGCGACTGGAGCGCGAGATCGCATTTTGGACCTGATTGATGTTGGCGACGCCCGGTCAGGTCGAGCACCGAGCCGATCTCCCGTCCTTGGCCCACGCTTCGCGAGCGTCGAGGGTGGTGTCCGACGTGGTCGGGCCTGCCATCTCGAGCTGGCCGAACTTCTCGGCGACGGTCATCCGCCTGAGCCGGGCGTTGACCATCGCGTTGATCGCCTGCTGCTGATCCGCGGTGGCGGCGTGCTGCCGCGCCCGTGCCGGCGCCCGTGGCGGCGCGTGGCGCGGCGTTGGACGACGCGGACATGCCGCTTACGAGCAACACGACGGCGAGGCCAAAGGCCGTTAAGACTGCGCCGAAGCCGAACCTCCGTCTCGGTTTTTCCCAGACGGCGGCTGCGATGCGTTCTGACATTTCCTCTCCCTCATTCCGGGTGGCCGCGCACCGCGTACCCGGCGGGAGGGGGCTGAAACCTAACTCGACTCCGCGCCGTAGAACGTTCCACGATCGACCGAGTGCACGACCACCGGGATGTCGAACAGCGTGTCCTCACGGAGCGGCGTCATCCCGAGCCGCTCGGCGACCCGGATCGAGCGGTTGTTCTCGGGCCGGATCATCGCGGTGAGGTACGGATAGCCGAACTCGCGAAAGCCCCAGCCGGCGCAGGCGCGCGCGGCCTCGGTGGCGTAGCCGTGCCCCCAGGCCTCCGGCCGGAGCACCAACTGATGTACAGCCGCTCGGTGTCGATCTGCATGCCCCGGAGGTTGTAACGGCGCGACGCCGTCAGGGGCGAGAGACCACGCCCGTGAACAGCACCGCGCCGGTGTTGATGTCGCGGAGCACGAACACGAACGGGCGGTCGGCGATGAACTTGATCCTCGGAGGCGCGGGCACCGCCGTACCGACGATCGTGACCCCGGTCGCGGCGGCGGCCTCGGTGCCGGCCTCGTCGACGCTGATGTAGGCCTCGTGGACGACGGCCTTGACGTACAGGTCGCCGGGCGTGTCCGCGATTCCCGACAGATCGGCGCCCCCGGGCTCGAACGCGAGCCGCATCCCGAGCGCCTGCAGCGGGGCGGCGAGCTCGAGGTGGGAGGTCAGCCGGAACTTCGGCAGCGCGACCGCGACCTGCGTCTGGCGCAATCCACCGAGCAGCGCGAGCGGTCCCTCGCCGGCGAGGCGCGACAGCACGGACCCGAGCCGGCCGGGGCCCGGGAGCAGAACGTCGAGCGCCAGCCGTCCGCCGCGGTAGCGCAACTCGAGCGCCTGATAGTCCGGGGTCGTGACATAGCCGAACGTCCCGGTCTGATGCATCGTCGGGACCTCGACCTTGCCGCCGGGCGCATGGAACGCGGCGAGGGACGTGTCCTCGTGGGCGAACGGCTCGAGCCATTTGGCCTTCAGGTACACGGCGTTCACCAGCACCAGCTTCGTCGTCGGGTCGACGTCGCCGGGCCCGAGCAGCGCCGTGATCTTCCCCCTCGTCTGATCGGACACCCAGGCGTTGATCTGCGACCGGGCGCCGGCGGGGTCGCGTCTGAAGTCCGCGGTCCGCAGGCCGGCGCCGTAGTCGCGCGCGAGCACGCGGAGGAACGCCTCGTGGAAGTGCTGACCGATCTGGCCGTACAGGGCGTTGGCGACGTCGAGCGTCACGTCGGGGCCGTTGACGTCCGCCAGCGAGCGATCGGCCGCACCGAACGCGGCGCCCAGCCGATCGGGCGTCAGACGGAAGTCGAGCGCGCCGGCGATCTGCGACGCGGTCGGGCCACGCGCGCCGGGGAACACCATCGCCAGCGCCTGCGAGATGCTCGCCGGCGAGAGCGCCACATTCGACCGCGTCGCCGCCAGGCGAGCGAGGATCCTGCCGGCGAACAGCGCGTTGCCATCCCGGAGCGCGGTGGCGTCGGCCCGCGACACGGTCGGCCGGGCGCGCGGGACGTTCGACCGAACGGGCGCCGGCGCCACCGGACCCGTCCCGCCCGCGGACCCGCAGCCGGCGAGCGGCACGAGCAACCCGAGCAGCCCGAGCGGTACAAGCGCGCGCAATCGCATACCTGGAGAACTACGCGCCCGGGGCCGGTCCGTCACGCACGACGAACGCGGTGACGACGAACGCGGTGATGCCGAACGCCAGAAGCCGATCCGTGGACAGCACGCCGCCAAGTCTAGGCGGCCGGCTTGACACCTAGAGTTTCTATGCATTACGCTGCTAGGCATGAAGCCGGATACGTTGAACGGTCAGCTCGACCCGCTGATCCTCGCCACCGTCGCCGACGAGCCGGCACACGGCTACGCGATCCTGCAGCGCCTCAAGGAGCGCAGCAGCGGCGCCTTCGACCTCGCCGAGGGCACGATCTATCCCGCCCTGCACCGGCTCGAGCGCGACGGTCTCCTGCAGAGCTCGTGGTCGACCGACAGCGGCCGGCGCCGGCGCGTGTACAACGTCACCCGCGCGGGCGCATCGGCGCTCGAGGTGCGCCGGCGCGAATGGAAGCATTTCGCCCGGGCGATCGAGGCGGTGATGGGATGAGCTGGCTCGACGATCTGTCTCTCGAACTGCATGCCCGCGGCGTGCCCCGGCGCGAGCGCACCCGGATCGTCCTCGAACTGGACGACCACATCGCAACCGAGCCCGGCTGTGAGGACAGGCTGGGCGACCCGCGGGCGCTCGCGATCAGGTTCGCCGATGAGCTCGCCACGGCCCGGGCCCGCAGTTCGGCGTTCGCGACGTTCGTCGCGCTGGCGGCGGCGGCCGTCGTGCTGGTCGTCTCTCAGATCACGCTCGGACGCTTCGCCGGCTACCCGGGTTATTCGAACGGGATCTCGACACCACTGTTTTTCGCCGCGATCCTCGGGATGGTGGTGGCGCCGCAGGTCGCGCTCGTCTCGGGAACCCTGGCGGCGTGGCGGGCGGTGCGCCGCCGGCGGGTGCCAAGCCTGGCTGCCGCGGAGATCGCGCTCATCCAGCGGCGCACGCGGGTCGCGCTCGGCGCCGGCTTCGCGACGATGGCGGGCCTCGAGCTGTACGTCTTGAACTTCTCGCAGCGCCTGCCCGGATGGTGGCTCGGGCTCTTCGGCGCCCTCGCGGCCGTCGCCGGCGTGGGTCTGTTCGCCGCGTCACGGATTCTCGGCCGGTCGCAATCGATCGCCTCGGGCGCCGGCGGTGGCGCCGGCGACATCTACGACGATCTCCCGGTGCTCGAATGGCGCTGGCTGCGCCGGCGGCCGTGGCGGCTCGGCCTGCTCGCATCGCTCGCGGTCGGAATCGCGCTGGGCGCGTTCGAGGCGCACGCCGAGCACTCGGTGGCCGAGGGCATCCAGCGCGGAGCATTCGAGGCCATCGCCGCCGCGATCGGGTTCGTCCTCCTCGGCCGCGCGATCGGCGCCCGGCCGCGCAAGAATCCCGAGTAGTGGGTCTCCCCGATCCCGACGATGTCGCCGCCTACGACGAGCTCGAGAAGCGCCGGATCGGCGGACCTCGGCCGCTGACCGCGCCGATTGAGCTGCGCGACTACGACCCGCGCTGGCCGGACCTGTATGCCGAGCACGCCGGGCGCATACGTGGCGCACTCGGCGAGCGCGCGGTTCGGGTCGAGCACGCCGGCTCGACGTCGGTCCCGGACTCGCGGCCAAGCCGATCATCGACGTCGTCCTCGAGGTGCCCGACTCGGCCGACGAGCCGGCGTACGTCAAGGCTCTCGAGGACGCCGGCTACGTCCTGCGGATCCGCGAGCCGGAGTGGTTCGAGCATCGATACTTCCGCACCGACGACGGCGCGATCCAAATTCACGCGTTCTCGGCCGGCTGCCCGGAGACCGACCGGATGGTGGCGTTCCGCGACTGGCTACGGGCGAACGCCGCCGATCGCGAGCTCTACGAGCGGACTAAGCGCGAGCTGGCCGCGCGCGACTGGAAGTACATGCAGCAGTACGCGGATGCCAAGACCGGTGTCGTCGCGGAGATCATGGCGCGCGCGCTCGCGTAATGGGTAGCAATCAACAATTGGTAACGGTCACCGGTAGCTAAAGCCGGCGGCCACGTTCGATCGTCCGGTTTCTGAGCAATCCGATCGGGCTAAGACTCAAAGGAGTGAAGTTCCCGCCCCCGCGGCGACGCCGTGCGTTTTCTTGCCTTTGCCTTCTGCTGTTGTTAGTCGCGACCGCTGCGATCAACGTTGCCCCAGCGAGTGCGTCCACCGCCACCGTGGCGATCAGCGGGGGTGGCCTCACGCTCGCCAACCCGTCGATCCGGGTCCTCAGCGAGAACCCGAGGCAGCTCGAGGTCAGCACGATCGTGACGGACGCGCGCGGCACGGGCGCCGGATGGTTTCTGTCGCTCGCCGCCGCCGCCCCGTCCGACTCCGGCCCGCAGAGCCTGATCATCACCGGCGCGCGGTCGGCATGCGAGTCAACTTCGGCCTGCACGCTCCCGGACAGCGACATCGCATATCCGCTCCCGGTCAGTGTGAACGGGGCGAGAGCGTGGGTGTTCGAGGCTGAACCCGCCAGCGGACTCGGCGCTCAGACCGTCGACATACTGATCACCGTGCCGCCCGGTGTCCGCGAACCGCTCAACCTGGGCTTCAGCGTCTCGACGCAGCCACCTGGTGCGAGTGAATCGACGCCGACGCCCGCACCAACGTCAACATCAGCGCCGGCGCCGAGCGCCGGCGTCGGACCGCAGCTGCCGCCGTGCTCGGTCCGCGAGATGACCACCACGGACACCTGCCAGACGACGCCGTAGGGACCGGCTACGCCGCGCCGCCCTTGCGCTCGGCGTCGAACAACTCGACCAGCCGACTCCGCACCTCCCACAGCTTCGGGATCTGGCGCTGGGCGATGAGCTTGCCGAGCACCTGAACCGGCGTTCCCTGCGTACCGATCGTCTCCTCGCCGAGCGCCCGGGCGACGATCGCGTAGTGCCGGAACCGCCAGACCCAGATCCGCTCGTCCCATTCGGTCAGGAGCTCGGCCAACTGGTAGAGCTGCTCGTGCTCGCGGCCGTGGCGATAGAGCTCGGACAGGTCGAGGCCGGCGCGCTCGAGCAGGCGGTCGAACGCCCTGGCAACTCGCGGGGTCACGACCGAGACCCGCCGGAAGCCGGGCGAGTCGAACCCACTGCCGTGACCGAGCACGACGCGGATCTGCGAGTACTCCCACGGGTCCATCTGGTTGAGCATCTCCATCTGGGTGGTGACGTAGCTGAGGGCCAGCGTCGCGCGCCGGAGCAGGCGCAGCGCCGGATCGATCTGACCGTGTTCCAACAGGCCGGCGGCCTCGTCGACCTCGGTCGTGGCGAACTTCAGCCACAGCTCCGAGGACTGGTGGACGGTCTGGAACAGCAGCTCGTCGTGGTGGACGCGTTCCTCGGGCGTCTTCTGCAGGGACAGCAGCTCGTCGGTCCGCAGGTAGCGCTCGTAGTCGCTCGCGCCCTCGCCCGGCAGGATCGGCGCGCGCAGGTCGTCATCGGTGCGGTCGGTCACGACATACCCCCTTCGAGGATCCCGGCCAGCTTGGCCATGTCGATGTTCCCGCCTGACACGATGCACACCACCTTTCCGGTCCCGGCCCGGCCCGCGAGCGCGGCCGCGGTGGCGAGCGCGCCCGCTCCCTCGGCGATCACGTGGGCGCGCTCGGCGAGCGTCCTGACCGCCGCCGCCGCGTCCGCGATCGGGACCGAGAACGCGTCGTCGACGAGCGGCTGGACACGCGGCCACATCGTGTCGAGCACGCGCCGGCTGCCCGAGCCGTCGACGAACGACGGGCTGTACTCGACGTCCGCCGGCGATCCCGCCGCGATCGCGGCCGCGAGCGCCGCGCCGGTCGCCGGCTCGGCCGTGTAGATCTTCGTCTGCGGACGGAACGCCCGGATCGCGCTGGCGATCCCGACCGTCAGCCCGCCGCCGCCGTACGGGATCACGACCGCATCGGGATCGGGCAGATCCTCGAGGATCTCGAGGCCGATCGTGCCGTTGCCCGCCATCACCCCCTCGTCCTGGACCGGATGGACGAACAGCCCGTCGACGCCCTCGACCCGGCTCGTGACGATCGCCTGCCACCACTCCTCGTAGGGCACCTTCAGCACCTTCCCGCCGAGGCGCTCGATCGCGCGGAGCTTGGCCTGCGGCGCGTGCTCGGGCACGGCGATCGTCACCGGGAGCCCCAGCTCGCGCCCGGCCCAGGCGACGCCCTGGGCCATGTTGCCGGCGCTCGCGGTGACAAGACCCAGCCGGCGCTGCTCCTCGGGCGCCAGCCGGACCGCGTTGGTCGCGCCGCGGATCTTGAACGAGCCGATCGGCTGCAGCGACTCGAGCTTCAGGTAGATCTCCGCGGGCGCGTCGTCGACCCGCAGTCGGACGAGCGGCGTCCGCACCGCCACGTCGGCGATTCGCGCCCGCGCCGCCTCGATCTCGCGGAGCTCGATCACAGGTCGACCTCGGTCCCGATCCCCATCCGGCGCGCCCGCTCCGACCGCGCACCGCGCGGCGGCCAGGTCCTCGACCGCCAGTCCGAGCGACCTGAACACGGTCAGCTCCTCGTCGCTGCGCCGGCCGGGCGCGGTGCCCGCGAGCACCTCCCCGAGCTCGCCGCGCACGTGGTCCTCCCCCGCGATCGCGCCCTCCTTGACCGCCAGCTGGAACTCGCCGGCCTCGTTGCGCAGCGACTCGCGGCTGTCGCAGTAGAACGCGCTCGCCGCGACCGTCTCCACATCGAGCTCGCGCGACGCCGGCATGCTCGCGCCGACCGCGTTGACGTGCACGCCCGGCGCGCAGCCACTCGCGCCGCAGCACCGGCTCCCGCGCGCTCGTCGCCGGTGACCACGACGTCGGCGCCGCGGACGGCGTCCTCCGCTCGGCGGCATCGCCCGAGCCCGGCCATCGCGCAGCCGGCGGCCGATCGCCCGCGCGTGCGCCTCGGTCGGCGCGTAGATGCGCACGTCGTCGAACTCGCGGACAGCCAGCAGCGCCGCGCAGGTGCGCCTTGCCCTGCACGCCCGCCCCGAGGATCGCCAGCACGCGCGCGTCCTCCCGCGCGAGCACCCGGGTCGCGACCGCGCTGACCGCGGCGGTCCGCATCGCGGTGACCGCGGACGCGTCGAGGATCGCCGTCGGCACGCCGATCGCGCCGTCGAACAGCGTCACGGTCCCCTGGTGGGAGTCGAGTCCGCGCGCCGGATTGCCGGGCATCACGCACAGCGACTTGAGCGCGAACACCGGGTCCTCGCCGCCGCGCCACGCCGGCATCAGCCCCATGAACCCCGGCGCGTCCGCGAACTTGACCAGCGAGCGAAGCGGCATGTGCGCCTCGCCGCGAGCGTGCGCGGCCAGCACCTCGGCCATCGCGTCGGCGCACTCCTCGGGCGGGAGCGCCTCGATTACGTCGTCGTGGCTGAGGATCAGAACCGAGCTCAACTGAACACGCTGTCGAGGGTGGCACGCTCTTCGCCGATCAGCGGTTGCTCGAGCGCCTCGCGGACCGGCGCGAGGTGCTCGGGCCGACCGGGGCCGACGACGACCTGGGTGACGCGATCGTCCGCCAGCAGCCACGCGAGCGCGAGCCCGGCCATCGAGTTCGCTCGGGCCGCCGCCAGCCGGTCGAACTGCTCGAGCTGGTCGAACGTGCGCTTGGAGACCAGCGCCGCGTACGGCTCGGGACGCTGCGTCATCCGCGACCCCGGCGGGAACGGCTGTCCGCGGCGGTACTTGCCGGTCAGCCAGCCGCCGCCGAGCGGGCTGAACACGAGGTAGGACACGCGCTCGCGCTCGCACAGCGGCAGCACCGCGTCCTCGTCGCCGCGCGCCAGCAGCGAGTGCTCGTTCTGGACCGCGACCGGCGTCCCGGCGGCGAGCGCCGCCTCGAGCTCGGCGGCGTCGAAGTTGCTGACCCCGTAGGCGCGGATCCTGCCCGCCGCCTGCGAACTCGTCGAACGCCCCGACCGTTTCCGGGAGCGGGACGTCCGCGTCGAACTCGTGCGCGAGATACAGATCAACGAGCTCGACCCCGAGCCGCTCGAGGCTCGACTCGAGCTGCCGCGCGATCCGCTCGGGCGCGAGCCCGTGATCCGCGCCGGCGTCCATCGGGTTGTAGGTCTTGGTCGTCAGCATCGGCCGCACCCCCCGGCTTCGCATCCAGGCGCCGATCATGCGCTCGCTGCGACCCCCGCCGTACGCGTCGGCGGTGTCGAAGTGGTCGATCCCCTGCTCCCAGGCCGCGTCCATCAGCGCGAACGCCTGATCCTGGCTCAGCCCCTGCCCGAACAGCTCGGGCGCGGAGCCGACCCCGCCGAAGTTCCCGCAGCCGAGCGCGACGCGCGGGATCGTGAGCTCGGAGCGCCCCAGGGATCGCCGCTCGATCGGAAGTGTGGCGCTCATCGTGGCGCCAGCGTATCGGCGCGGAGCGAGGGCCCGCTAACTTTGGCCTCATGCCCGTCCTGGAAGCACGGGGCATCGTCAAGACGCTCGGCGTCGGGCGCGCCGAGCGGCGGATGCTCGACGGCGTCAGCCTCGACGTCGACGCCGGCGAAGTGGTCGCCGTGCTCGGTCGTTCCGGAAGCGGCAAGTCGACGCTCCTGCACCTCCTGGGCGGCCTCGACCGACCCGACGCCGGCACGATCATGCTCGCCGGCCAGGGCATCACCGAGCAGCGGCCGCGCGCGCTCGCGCGCACCCGGCTCCGCCACGTCGGGTTCGTGTTCCAGTCCTTCCACCTGATCGAGGAGCTGAGCGGCGAGGAGAACGTGCTCCTGCCGGCGCGGCTGCCCGGCGCGTTGCGGGGCGGCGAGCAGCGGGCGCGGCAGCTGATCGGTGAGCTTGGGCTGAGCGAGATCGCCGGTCGCCGGCCGCATGAGCTCTCGGGCGGCGAGCAGCAGCGGCTGGCGATCGCTCGCGCGCTGGTCAACGACCCGGAGCTCGTGCTCGCCGACGAGCCGACCGGCAACCTCGACCAGGAGAACGGCGCCACCGTGCTCGCGCTGCTGCGCAAACTCACCCGCCGCGCTGTCGTGATCGTGACGCACGAGCCTGAGGCCGCCGCGATCGCCGACCGAGTGCTGCACCTGCGTGACGGACGGCTCGCGGCTGAGGACGCGCCGGATCAGGGAGTCCGCCTGACGGCCGCATTCGCAGAAGCCGTCCGGGGCATGAGGACCCGGCGCCGGCGCTCACTGCTGACCGGCCTCGGGATCGCGCTCGCCGCGGCAATGCTGGTGGCGGCACTCGTGGTGTCGGACAGCCTCGGGTTCGGGTTCGACCGGGCAGCCCGGGCGTCGGACCTCCCGGACATCATCGTCCGCTTCAACCCCCAGAACACCGGCCGGGTCGCACAGCGGATCGCGGCGCTGCCCGACATCGCGGCCTACACGGTGCGGACCGAGGTCACCAACGTCGGACTCGAGGCGGGCGACGAGTCCGCCGGCAACGGATCGGTGGAGGTCGTCGGTCAGGGTCGGCGCGGCTACGCGATCGTCGCCGGCCGCGATGTCACCGGGCCGGGGCAGGTCGTCGTCGAGCGAGGCCTGGCCGCCGCATGGCACCTCGAGCTCGGCGGCACCCTCGACATCGACGGGCTCGGCGCGGAGCGGATCGTCGGCTTCTCCGAGAGCCCCGACAACGTGTCCTATCCGCTCGCGGTGCCGCGGGTGTATATCTCCCAACGGGGCGTCGATCCGCTCGCCGCCAACCTCGCCGAGATCTGGCTGCGCGATCCGCGCAACCTCGACGAGGTGCTCGTCCAGGCGCGCGCCACCAGCTACGGCGTGCAAGGCCTGCGGTTCGTGACGCGCGCGGGCGTGCGGGTGCTGCTCGACCAGGCCGCGGGGATCGTGATCGACCTGCTCGTCGCGCTGTCGCTGATCGCGCTCGCGACCGCGAGCGTGATGCTGGCGGCGTCCGCGCGCGCCGAGGTTCAGCGCCGCCTCGGCGCGATCGGCGTCCGGCGGGCCGTCGGAGCCTCGCGCGCCCACCTGGCCGGCACCCAGGCGCTCGAGGCGCTGTTCGTCGCGGCGCCGGCGGCCACGATCGGCGCCGTCGGCGGGGCGCTCGCGACGTACGGCCCCACGGGCCGGCTGCTCGTGCTGCTCAACGAGCCCGCGCCGGGCGCGGCGCTGGCGCCCGCGCTCGTGGTGGCGTGGCTGGCGAGTGTGGCGATCCCGGTGATCGCGGCGGCCTGGCCGGCGTGGCGCGCGGCGGGCCGGCCGCCGGTGGCGCTGCTCCGCGGCGCCGAGCTCGGCCGGGGGCCGCGGCGACCGGCGCGCCTTGGCGCACCCCGGGCGGGGCTCACCGTGCTCGGCGCTCGCCTCGTCGGCGCCCGCCGCACCCGCCTGATCGCCACGGTCGCCGCACTCGGGTTCTCGACCGGGTTCGTGCTGCTGATGCTCGCGCTCGCCTCCGCGCTCAGCTCGCTCGAGACGGACCCAGGCGCGCTCGGCAAGCGCTATCAGCTGACCGCGGATCTGCCCGCCTCGGCGGTCTCCCACGTGCGCTCGGTCCCGGGCGTTCAGGCGGTGGCCCCGCGCTACGAGGAGGAAGCGGTCGACTCATATTCGCTCGGCGAGACGATCGACGTGATCGCGTATCCGGGCAACCACACGGTGTTCGAGGCTCCACCGCTGGTGGCCGGGGCCCGCCTGAAGGGCGCGCACGAGGCAGAGGTCGGGCTCGGCCTGGCCCAGGCGCTCGGGCTCGTCGCCGGGGTCGACGCTCGCGATCGAGCTGGCGTCGGGGACCGAGCTGCGGCTGCGGGTCGCCGGCGTGGTCAGCTCGCTCGATCACGACGGTCGCGTCGCCTACGTGCCCGCGGGCGCGCTGCTGGCCGCGGACCCGTCGGCGGCCCAGGATGAGCAGCTCGCGGTTGTGGTCCGCCCGGGGGCGAATGTCACGGCGGTGCGCGCCGCGATCGGAGCGCCGGCGGCGCCCGCCACCGGAGCGATCGGTCGCGGCGTTCCGCTGGTGGCGGTGCTCCGCTCGATCCTGCGTGCGATCGCGATCGTCGATGGCCTCGTCTGCCTGTACGCGCTGATCCAGGCGTGCGCGCTCACGGTCCAGGAGCGCCGGCGCACGGTGTCGGTGCTGCGCGCGTTCGGCGCGGGCGGCGCGGCGGTGCGGCGGCTGCTCGCGGGCGCGGTGATCGCGCTGGTGGCGCCCGCGGCCGTGCTCGGAATCCTGCTCGAGCGCCTCGTCCTCGGCCCCGCGCTGTCGCGGCTGGCCGCAAGCTATGTGACGCTGCCGCTCGGCGCGAGCGCGCTCGAGATCGCCGCGGTGCTCGCGGGGCTCGTGCTCGCCGGGGCGTTCGCGGTGGCGTGGGTCGCGCGCCAGACCACGCGCGAGAGCGTGATCGCCGGGATGGGGGCGCCGTGAGCCTTACTCGGCGTGAGGCGATCGTCCTCGGGGGCGCGGCGCTGCTGGCGGCAGGCTGTGGCAGCGCCCGGTCGACCGCCGCGGGCTCGGGGTCGACGCTCGCGTCGACGTGGACCGACCCGCGCGGCACCGGAACGCTCAGCCCCGGTCCCGGCGAGGCGCTGATCGCCCGCACCGAGCTCGGCCCGCGCCGGGCCGCCGACGCCGTGCTCGCGACGCTCGCCCATGTCACCGACGCCCACGTGCTCGACGCCTCCTCGCCGGCCCGGGTCCCGTTTCTGGACCGGCTCGGCGCGCCGTTCGAGTCGACGTTCCGACCCCAGGAGACGCTGACCGCGCAAGTCCTCGCCGGCTCCACCCGCGCGATCCGCGCGCTGGCGCCCGACGCGGTCATCCAGGGCGGCGACCTGATCGACAACGACCAGCGCAACGAGCTCACATGGGCGCTGACCGCCGTCCGCGGCGGACTCGTGAGTCCCGACCGCTACTACGGCGTCCAGCTGGCGAGCGATCCGGATCCGTTCTACTACCGGCCCGACCTCGACGCGCCACAGCATCCCGGGCTGCTGTCGCGCGCCGCGCGTCCGTTCGTCAGCGTGGGCGCCGGCGCGCCGATGTATCCCGTGCTCGGCGACCACGACATCCTCGTCGCCGGCGAGATCGTCCCGACCGCCCAGACCCGCGCGCTCGCCGTCGGCGACGAGGCGCTGTGGGAGCTCCCGCCCGGGCTGCAGCTCCCGCCCGGCACCTCGCTCACCGCCGGCGGGTCACCGGACGGTCCGCCGCTGCCCGGGCTGGTGAACGAGTTCCTCGCGCGGGCGCTGGCCGGTCCCAAGGTGCGCGTGCCGGCGGACTCTCGCCGGCACGAGATGTTCGCTGCTGAGGTTGTCAACCGACTGCGCGCCGCCACCCCACCCCCCGAACCGGAAACGCGCCCCACCGGGCTCCCGAGTTTGGATTATCGCGCGGACATCGGACCGAACCTGACCCTGATTGCGCTCGACCTGGCTCGCCGTGGCGGTGGCTCCGGCGGCCTTGTCCGCTCCGACCAGCCTGGCTGGCTAGCCAGCCAGCTCCATGCGGCGGGGTCACGGCACGTGATCGTCGTGTCGCACCAGCCCCTCGCGAGCTCCGAGGGCGGCGAGGAGCTCCTCGCGGTGCTCGACGAGCATCCGCGCGTGGTCGCGGCACTGTCCGGTCACACCCACCGCAACCTGATCGAGCCCCGGGTTGCCGGCGCCCGAGGCTACTGGCTGATCAGCACCGCTTCCCTGATCGACTATCCCCAGCAGGCCCGCGCGCTTCGCATCGTGAACACCGCCGGCGGGGGCGTGGCGATCCAGACGTGGATGCTCGACCACACTGGCCCCGACGACCTCGGTCAGATCTCCCGCGAGCTCGCCTACCTCGACGCCCAGGGCGGGCGGCCGAAGGGGTTCGCCGGCGGTCGCCTCGACCGCAACGTGACGCTGTATCGGGCTGCTGCTTAGGTGCCGTCGCCGCCGAGCGCGGTCGTGATGTCCGCGATCGCCGTCTGCTCGCCGGCGCTGACCGCCACCCCGTCCTCCCGGTGGGCATTGGCAACGTGGTCGGCGACCGTGAGCACGAACCGGCGGTAGTCGTTGACCTCGTCGGGCGTCGCCTTTTGCTCGACCACCTCCGACGCCGTCTCGGATGTGCTTCAGCGTGGCCGCCTTGACGTCGTCGACCGAGTGATAGAAGTGGTGATCGACCTCGGGCTTAGCGGACGCGATCGCGTCCAGGAGCTCGCTTGAGCCGTGCTGCTGGCGGGCCTCCGTGTAGGACTTCGCGATCGCGAAGCTCTCTTTGAACGTGCCGCCCCTGGATGCCGTGGCCACGAGCATGCCGGCGGCCGGCGGTCCCTTGAGGACCGTGTCCCATTCCTGCTCGGTGAAATCGCTCTTGCCGGTCATCTTGTTTCTCCTAGTCGTCGTCGTTCAGCGGTATGTTCGCCCAGCGAAAACCGTCCGGATCATCCGTGTTGGGTGATGCGAACCCAGCGGTGCCGCATTTGAGTGTGCCCGCCCACGTACGCCATAGATCGGAGTCGAGGTGTTAATCGTCGCAAGTTCGTACCCGTTCCTGAACATCTTTTGGGACATCCTCATCATCACCGCCTGGTTCATCTTCTTCTGGATCGCAATCACCGTGCTGGTCGACGTATTCCGCCGGCACGACATCTCAGGCTGGGCCAAAGCCGCCTGGGTCGTCTTCGTCGTGGTCCTCCCCTGGATCGGCGTGCTCTGCTACTTGATCTTCAACCACACCGGTATGGCCGAGCGTAAGTATCGGGACGCCCAGGTCGCACAATCTCAGTTCGACGACGCCGTCCGCCAGGCGGCAGGCACTGCCGCCAGCCCGACCGCCGAGATCGAGCGGGCGAAGGGCCTGCTCGACAGCGGCGCGATCACGCAGGCCGAGTTCGACACGATCAAGGCCAGGGCGCTGGCAGCCGCATAGATTGGGTGGGGCTGCGCTCAGCGCAGCCCCACATCACCCGACGACGGTCTCGATCGTCTCGATCGGCTCGAGCTGCGAGAGCTCGGACCGGCGGTTCTCCCAGTGCGGCGGGATGCACATGTGCGTTCCGAGCTCGTCGGCGGACTCGTCGATCAAGAAGCCCTGCGGCGTGCCGTACGCGATCTCGACCAGCAGGCCGCTCGGGCTGCGGCAGTACATCGAGAAGAAGTAGCCGCGGTCCTTGGGCTCGGACACGTCGGTGAAGCCGAGGCCGACGATCCAGTCCTTGACCTCCTGCTGGTTCTCGGGCGAGACGACGTCGAACGCCTGGTGGTGGATCGTGCCCTCGCCGAAGTTCCACGTTCCCTGGGGCAGATCGGGCTCCTCGACTAGCTCGAGCATCCGGCCGTGGCCCTGCTCGTCGCCGATCTGGAACTGGTGGTGCGGACCCTCGGAGGACAGCAACTTGCCGCCCATGCCCTCGGTGACGAAGAAGCTCATCGGATCGGGCTCGCGGACCGAGGTCGTGGTGCCGTAGGCGCCGCGGATCGCATGCTGGGCGGGCACGCCGGGACCCTCATAGGGCTCGCGGTCGTCCGAATCGCCTTCGCCGACGATCGCGTACTCGATCCCACACGGGTGGCGGAAGTACAGGCGCTCGGTGCCGAACCGCTCGCCGCGCTCGTGCTCGACGCTGTGCTCTGACAGGCGATCTGCCCAGAACCCAAGCGAGTCCGCCGGCACCGACAGGTTCAGCGACTTGGCCTGGTTAGTCCCGCGCTTCCCCATCCAGCCGGCCTGGCGATACGGGAACGCCGTGAGCAGTGTGCTCGGGTCGCCGAGGCCGTTGCCGTAGTACAGGTGATAGATCGGTATCTCGCCGTCGAACAGCACCGTCTTCTTGACGCTCTTCAGTCCGAGCAGCCGCACGTGGAAGTCGTAGTCCTCCTGGGCGCCGCCGACGCAGAACGTCAGATGGTGGGTACCGCGGATGAAGCCCCGAGCCATGATCCTGCTCCTCGCTCTCGTGGTCGCAACGCGCCGATTCTAACTTGAGCCCACAAGCGCTTCCTAGGACGCGAGCGCGTCGGAACTAGGACCTGAGCGCGGCCTTCGGGTCGTGCAGCCAGTCTGCGAACGCGTCGCCGGGGACGACCCAGGTCCGCCGCTCGCGCGCGAGCGCGGCGACGAATCCGAGCAGGCGGGCGACCCCGGTCGACCATCGCTCGTCGAGCATCAGGAACGGGTGCAGGACCAGCGTTCGCTGGCTGCCGGTGTTGGCCAGATCCGCGAGCTCCTCCTCCCAGCGGTCGGCGAGCTCATCCGGGTCGAGCGACGCTTCCGGGTCGCCGCGCGAGGTGCGGAGCGCTCCGAAGCTGTCCATCAGGTGATACGCGTCGACCATGTCCCATGCGAACGGGACGTAGGCCAGCCCGTGGCGAACGCCGGCGGTGCCCCCGGCCGGCGAGCACCACCGCAGACCCGCCGCGCGCAGCAGCGCCGGCGTACGCGAGTTCAGCTCGCCGCCCGGCGGCCTGAATCCCCGCGCCTCGAGCCCCAGCGCCGAGAACGCCTCGACCGCGCGGGTGAGGATGTCGCGCTCGTCGGCTGCCGACAGCGAGCCCCATTCCTCGTGGCGCCAGCCGTGGACCCCGAGCCCGTGGCCGCGCGCCGCGATCTCGCGGAGCGCGTCCGGGTACAGCTCGGTGTTGATCGCCTCGACGAAGAACGTGGCCGTCAACCCGTGGCCGTCGAGCGTGTCGAGCAGCCACGGCAGCGCCTCGGTCACCGACGGGTCGTTTCCGAGCGGCGCTTCCGGTGCACCGCCGCGCTCCAGCGCGCGAGCCTCGCCGAGATTGTCGATCGTCAGTACGACAGCGCTCGGCAACCCGGGTGGCCCGAATCTGCCCACGGGCAGCATCGTACCCCGCACCGACGCAATACTTCGCGGCGATGGCAAGTTCCGCACAAGCTCCGCGCGTGGCCCTGGTCACCGGCGGAGCCGGAGGCATCGGCCGCGCGATCGTGCGCGCCTTGGCGGCGGACGGCCACCGTGTCGTGGCCGGCGACATCGCCGACGGCGCGCCTGCAGAGGCGGCACTGGCCGTACATCTCGACGTGACCGACAGCGACTCGGTCGACGCGGCCGTCACGCGCGCCGAGGGCGAGCTCGGGCCGATCGGGATCCTCGTCAACACCGCCGGCTGGGATGAGTTCCACCCGTTCCTGGAGACCGACGAGGAGTTCTGGGACCGGATCATCGAGCTCAACTACAAGGGGTGCCTGCGAGTCTGCCGGCGGGTGGTGCCGACGATGGTGTCCGCGCAGTACGGCCGCGTCGTCAACATCTCCTCGGACGCCGCCCGCGTCGGCTCGTCGCTCGAGGCCGTGTACGCCGGCGCCAAGGCCGGGCAGGTGGCATTCGGGAAGACCCTGGCCCGCGAGGTCGTCAGACATGGCGTGACGGTGAACAGCGTGTGCCCGGGCCCGACCGAGACGCCGCTGCTCGACGGGATGATCGGCGCCGGCGAGGGCAGCGCGAAGATGATCGAGGCGCTGCGTCGCGCGGTGCCGATGCGACGTCTTGGACAACCCGAGGACATCGCCGCCGCGGTGGCGTTCTTCGCCTCCGACGCCGCCGGCTACATCACCGGTCAGACCCTGTCGGTCAGCGGCGGGCTGACGATGGCGTGATTGAAAAGGAGAGACGGATGGATTTGACCGACACTCGCTATGAGGTGGAGAACGGCCTGGCCTGGATCACGATCGACCGGCCCGACCGGATGAACGCCTTCCGGGCGAGAACGGTCGACGAGCTGATCCATCTGTTCACGCGAGCGTGGGCCTCGTCAGAGGTCGGCGTGATCTGCCTGACCGGCGCCGGCGACCGGGCGTTCTGCGCCGGCGGGGATCAGAAGCAGCGCGCGGAGACGGGCGACTACGGCCCGAGCGCCTCGGGGCTGTTCGAGATCGAGCGGCTGCACCGGCTGATCCGCGAGGTCCCCAAGCCCGTGATCGCCGCGGTCAACGGCGTCGCGATCGGCGGCGGGCACGTACTCCACGTGGTGTGCGATGTGACGATCGCGGCTGAGGACGCCACGTTTGGCCAGGTCGGGCCGCGCGTCGGCTCGTTCGACGGCGGCTTCGGGACCGCGTACCTGGCTCGCGTGGTCGGGGAGAAGCGCGCGCGCGAGATCTGGTTCCGCTGCCGGCGCTACGACGCTGCCACCGCAGAGCGGTGGGGCCTGGTCAACCAGATCGTGCCGCTTCGATCGGCTGCGCGACGAGGTTCGGGTGTGGGCCGACGACATGCTCGCGCTGTCCCCGACCGCGCTGCGCTTCCTCAAGCAGTCGTTCAATGCCGACACCGAGCACATCGCCGGGATCGCGGGGCTGTCATTCAGCGGGCTCGGGCTGTTCTACGGCACCGAAGAGTCGGGCGAGGGCGTTCGGGCATTCGCCGAGGATCGCCAGCCGGACTATTCGGGGTACCGCGAGCGGGCGTCGAGCTAGCTAGCAGCCGGCCGCGCGCAACACCGAATCGAGCAGGCCCGGGAAGCGCTGCTCGAGATCGTCGCGGCGCAGCGAGTTCAGGCGCGTCGTCCCCTCGAGCCGCTGGCGGATCAAGCCGGCCTCGCGCAGCACCTTGAAGTGGTGCGTGCACGTCGACTTGGTCACGGGGAGGTCGAAGCTCCCGCACGGTCGGTGGTCGTCCGTGGCGAGACCGACCACGATCCGCAGGCGCATCGGATCGCTCAAGGCGTGGAGCACCGCGGCCAGTTCGAGGTCGTCGGCGACCGGGTGCGGAAGCGACTCGACGGGCACGTTCACGAGCGCATGACCTGCCCCGGCCAGCGGCGTGGCCGGCGCGAAAACCTCGGTCTGTCTCACCTCGATGCCCATTCAGCTCACTCCGATCATAGTACGACGATCATCAAACATCTGCTATGGTTCGATAACCATCGTACTCGGTGCTCGGGGCGATTTTTTGACGCAGAGGCTGTCGAACGGCACGAGTGCCGATCGTCATCCCTATATGAGAACGACTTCAACAGGCCAACCCAATCTTCGCGCGACGCTGCTGCTCTGCTGCCTGGCGCAATTCATGGTGATCCTCGACGTGTCCGTGGTGAACGTCGCGCTTCCCTCGATTCGCAACTCGCTGCACTTCTCCGAGCAGGATCTGCAGTGGGTCGTCAATGCCTACACGGTCACGTTCGCCGGCTTTCTGCTGCTCGGCGGGCGCGCCGCGGACCTGATCGGGCGCCGGCGAGTGTTCGTCTTCGGTCTGACGCTGTTCGCGCTTTCGTCGCTGGCCGGCGGGTTCGCCGACAGCAGGGTCCTGCTGATCGCCGCACGCGGTGTCCAGGGCCTCGGCGGCGCGATCGTCGCCCCCGCCTCCCTGTCGATCCTCACCACCACGTTCCGGGAAGGCCCGGCCCGCAACCGCGCGGTCGGCATCTGGGGCGCGATGGGAGGCGCCGGCGGCGCTGCCGGCGTGCTCCTCGGCGGCGTGCTGACCGACCTGTTGAGCTGGCGCTGGATCCTGTTCATCAACGTCCCGATCGGCCTGATCGCAGCCGTCCTGGCCCAGCGCTACATCGTCGCGGGTCGTGCCGAGCGGAGCGATCGGAACTTCGACGTCGCCGGCGCGGTCACGGCAACGCTCGGGCTGTCGGTGCTGGTGCTCGGCATCGTGCGTACGGACGTCACCGGCTGGGGCTCGATCCCGACGCTGGCCCTGCTGGCCGCGGGCGTGGTGCTGCTGGCCGCGTTCCTCGCGATCGAGGGCCGCTTCGCCCAGGCTCCGTTGATGCCACTTCGCATCTACGCCTCGCGCACGCTGCGCTCGTCGAACATCGTCGTGTTCATGCTCGGCGCGGCCACGTTCGCGATGTGGTTCTTCCTGTCGCTGTACCTCCAGCAGGTACGCGAGTACTCGCCGCTGCGCGCGGGGCTGGCGTTCCTCCCGATGACGCTTTCGATCGTCGTCGCATCGACGCTCGCCTCGCGAGGCGTAACCCGCGTCGGAGCGAAGCCTCTACTGGTGGCCGGTATGAGCTTCCTGGCTGTCGGTCTGGCCCTGTTCACCCAGCTCTCGCCCGGTGGAAGCTACCTCGGCGAGATCCTGATCCCGTCGCTGCTCGCGGCGGTCGGAATGGGGATGGCGTTCGTGCCGGTGACGATCGCGGCGGTCTCGGGCGTCGCGCCACACGAGGCCGGTCTTGCCTCGGGCCTCGTGAACACCTCTCGCCTGTTCGGCGGCGCGCTCGGGCTCGCGGTTCTCGCCGCGATCGCCACCGCCCACACCAACACCGAGCTGCGCCATGCCGGCGTGAGCATGCATGCCGCGTTGACGAGCGGGTTCGTGCTCGCGTTCGCGGTCGCGGCGGCGTTTGCGGCGGTCGGTGCCGTGATCGCGGCGATCGGGCTGCCCCAGGTTTCGCTGCGGGCGTCCCGGCGCCACGCGGTCGCCGCCGAAGGCGCATAGACGTTTCGCTCGCCGGCGAGCGACAATCAGCGCGCGATGGCCCGCTGCTTCGTCACCCGCCAGCTGCCTGGCCCCGCGCTCGACCGACTGCGCGCGCAGCACGAGGTCGAGGTGTGGCCCGAGCGGCTACCGCCTCCGGCCGACGAGCTCGCCGCCCGCGCCGCTGATGCCGAGGGGCTGCTGACGCTGCTCACCGAGAAGGTCGACGCGGCGCTGATCGAGCACTCTCCCCGCCTGCGCGCGATCTCCAACTATGCGGTCGGGTACGACAACGTGGACCTCGAGGCTGCTTCGGCGCGCGGGATTCCGGTCGGCAACACCCCCGACGTGCTCACCGACGCCACCGCCGACCTGACGTTCGCACTGCTGCTGGCGGCGGCGCGCAAGCTCCCCGAGGCGATCGCCGATGTTCGCGACGGCGACTGGCTGACGTGGGAGCCGGGCAAGTACCTCGGCGCCGCGGTCAACGGCGCGACGCTCGGGATCGTCGGGCTCGGGCGGATCGGGCGCGCGGTGGCGCGCCGAGCGTCCGGGTTCGACATGACCGTCCTGCACACCGGGAGCGGCGACGGTGCGACCCCGCTCCAGACGCTGCTCGAGCGCTCTGACTTCGTCTCGCTGCACTGCCCGCTGACGCCGGAGACCTACCACCTGATCGACGCGGCCGCGCTGTCTTCGATGCGCAGCAGCGCGATCCTGATCAACACCGCCCGCGGTCCGATCGTCGACCACGACGCGTTGCGGAGCGCGCTGATCTCCGGGGAGATCGCCGGCGCCGCGCTCGACGTGACCGACCCCGAGCCGCTCCCGTCCGACGACCCGCTGCTCGAAGCCCCGAACCTGATCGTCGCCCCGCACATCGGCTCGGCCACCCGGGTCGCGCGCGAGCAGATGGCCGAGCTCGCGGTCGACAACCTGCTCGCCGGGCTCGACGGCAAGCCGATGCCGCACCAGGTCAACGCGCCGGTTGACGCGCGTGGCTGACGTGCGTCGCGCGGTCGTCGACATCGGCACGAACTCGACGCGGCTGTTCCTGGCGGAGGTCGACGACGGCCGGGTGGGCGAGGTCCTCGAGCGACGAACGGTGATCACGCGGTTGGGCGCCGGCGTCGATGCCGGTGGCCGGTTGGGCTCGGACGCGATGGAGCGCGTGTTCACCGTGCTCGACGAGTACCGGGAGCTGATCGACCGCCACGGCGGCGCCGATGCCGTCGCGGTGATGACCAGCGCGGTCAGGGACGCCGCCAACGGCGCGGAGTTCGCTGAGACCGTCGGCTCTCGGTGGGGGTTCGAGTCGCAGATCCTCACCGGCGACGAGGAGGCACGGCTGACGTTTCTCGGCGCCACCAGCGAGCGCGATCCCAGCGACCTGACGCCGACGGTCGTGATCGACATCGGTGGCGGCTCGACCGAATTCGTGATCGGCACCGGCCACAAGGTGACGTTCCACGTGTCCAACCAGGCCGGCGTCGTCCGCCAGACCGAGCGCCACCTCCACTCCGATCCGCCGACGACCGACGAGTGCGAGGCGCTGGCGCGCGACGTCCGGGACGTGTTCGCGGCGGGGGTCCCGGAGGACCGCCGGCGGTCGGTGGCGTGGGCGATCGGGGTCGCGGGCACCGCGACGTCGATGGCGTCGATCGCCCAGGAGCTCGAGCCCTACGACCCGGACAAGGTCGAGGGCTACGTGGTCTCAGCCGAGCAGTGCCGGCAGATCCTCGATCGGCTGGCCGGGTTGACGCTGGCCGAGCGCCGGGAGGTGCGCGGGCTGCACCCCGATCGGGCGCCGACGATCGTCGCCGGCGTGATCATCCTGCTCGAGACGCTGGCGCTGTTCGGGCTTCGCGAGTTCGAGGTGTCCGAGCACGACATCCTGCGGGGCGCCGTGCTCGGGGTGTCGTAGGCCGGCGGGTGGCGGAACTCAGCGTGCTCGACCTGCATGACGCGCCATTCGAGCCATCCGTGTGTGACGGTGGCGCGTCGCTCATGTGGGGCATGCTGCGTGCGCCACGGTCGCGGCATTCTCGGCCGACTGGCGCAGTACGCAGGTCGCAGCCGCCGCCGGCGGCGATCAGGCCGAGGCGCGGAGGCGGAGGCTGATGTCGGCGCACTCCTCGCACACCGACGCCGGCACGAGCCCGACGCGCATCAGTAGCGCGAACACCTGGCACCCGAGGCAGACCGCCAAGATCGACTCGAGGCCGGCGGCGACCACGAACAGGGCCAGAACCACGTCGGCCGCGGTGTGATCGCCGAGAATCAGCCCGAGGACGAGCGCCGCGGTCGCCATCACCGCCCCCATTCCCTGAGCGAAGCGCTTCGGCGGGCCGGCGACCGGCTTCTTGGGTCCGAGCCGGGGTGCGATCAGGTTCTGGGCCGACCAGCCGAGCGGGCTCAACGTCGGCCCGGTCAGGACCCGCGCCCAGAATCCGTAGGTGAGCGGGATCAGCAGCCAGTACGCGCCCGTGGCCAGGATCACCAGCACCGTGACGAGGACGACACCGGCGACGACGCGGGCCGCTTTCTCGTTGACCGGATTCGGAAAAGAAAACAAACGGGCCACAATTTCCAGTATAAGAGACTGGAATTCAGGCCTATGTGCCTCGGTGGCGCAGCGATCGGTCACGCGCGAGCGTGACCAGGCGCCCGGTCGTTTGGGCCCGCCGAACGCCCACATCTGGGTCGATCAAACGTCCAGTTTGGATCCTAAACCGATCTGGACGAATGTACGATTGTTCCCGGGAGCGTTAGTGGGAATGATTGCTGCGGGGCCGGGTTTACCTTGGCTCCCAACATAGGCTCGGGCGAAGCCGCAGACATCGGCGCCTCCCGCCGTCCGAGCCACTCTAACCGGCCCTTTCTGGCACGTACCCCTGCCCGTCCCGATTGGGCCAAACCTGGATCGGAAGCCGCCCGCTGAGAATGCGGGCGGTTTTCGTATTCGGGGCCGGTGTCATGTACGTCCTGCGGCACGGCGCGCACCCGAAGGCGTACTGCACTCGAACTGGGTCGGGCGCGAGTGCCGCGGGCCGCACCTGGACACCGGCCCCTCAAGCTTGTCGTTCCCGATCGCGGTAACGGCAACATCGCCACCGCCTGCGACCCCTCCGCTACGCGAGGTTCGAGCGGCGGGGGTAGGCGACGGTTGGGTCGGTCAGCACGTTGATTAGCGCGGGCCCGCCGCAGCTCAATCCCCGCTCGAGGGCCGGCCGCAATTCCGCCGGCGTGGACACGAGCTCGCCGTGGCAGCCGAGGGCCGTGGCCACCTGGTCGTAGCGGGTCTTCGGGCGGAGGTCGGCGGCGACTGAGTAGCCGTACATCGCCTCCATCGGGTGCTTCTCGAGCGCCCAGATGCCGTTGTTGCCGACGACCGCGAGGACCGCGACGCCGTGGCGGGCGAGCGTGTCGAGCTCCATTCCGGAGAAGCCGAAGGCGCCGTCGCCGAGCAGCAGCACGACCTGACGGTCCGGCCGGGCGAGCTTGGCCGCGAGCGCGTACCCGAACCCGCAGCCGAGCGCGCCGAGCGGCCCGGGGTCGAGCCAGCAGCCGGCCTGGAACGAATCGATCAGCCGGCCGGCGTAGGACACGAAGTCGCCACCGTCTCCGATCACGATCGCGTCGCGGTCGAGCATCCGTATCAGCTCGCCGTAGACGCGCACCGGGTGGAGGGGGGCCCGCTCGTCGGCGAGCTCGTCGGCCTCGCCGGCGCGGCTCTCGGTCTCGGTGACGCGGAGCGACTCGATCCACGCCGCTCGCCCGGACCCCGACCCCGACCCCGCAAGACCGCCCGCGCCGGCGGCGACCCGGAGCGCGTCGAGCGTGGCCGGCAGCGCGCCGTACAGCTCGCCGGCGAGCTGGCGGGGCGCGTCCTGGTCGGGCTCGGCGACGTCGATCATCACGATCTCCGCCTCCTGGGAGATCGCGGCGCCGAAGCCGAGCCTGAAGTCGAGCGGCGCGCCGATCACGAGCGCGAGGTCGGCCCCTTGCAGCCCGGTGCTCCGCGCGCGGGAGAACGCCAGCTCGTGGTCGGCGGGGAGGCAGCCTCGCGCGAGGCCGTTGAGGAACACCGGGATCCGAAGCTCCTCCGCCAGCGCCCGCAGCGCCTCCTCGCCTCGCCCCCAGTAGAGCCCGGCGCCGGCCATGATCACCGGCCGCTCGGCGTCGCGGAGCAAGGCGGCGGCGCGCTCGATATCGCGCTCCTCAGCGGCCGGACCCCGCCACGGCTCGGGTGGCGCGACGGCGGGCGCGCGGTCGTCGGCCTCGCCGAACACGTGGTCGAGCGGAAAGTCGAGGAACACCGGCCCCGAGTGCGGAGTGATCGCCGCGTGGATCGCCTCCTCGACGAGCGCCGGGATCTCGCCGGTCTCCTGCGCGGTCGCGGCGAGCTTCACGAGCGGACGGACGAACGGCACGTGATCGACCTCCTGGAGCGAGCCTTGGCCCCAGCGGAACTGCGGCGCCCGCCCTCCGAGCACGAGCACCGGCGAACGATTGTGGGCCGCGGACGCGATCGCGGTCATGCCATTGGTGACTCCGGGGCCGGCGGTGAGCGCGCACACGCCGAGGGTGCGAGTCACCTTGGCCCAGCCCTCGGCGGCGAACGCCGCGGATTGCTCGTGGCGGACGTCGACGATCTCGATCCCTTCGGCCCGGCAGCCGTCATAGATCGAGAACAGATGACCGCCCGACAGTGTGAATAGCTTGCTCACGCCGTGCGCGCGCAGCCGTGCGGCGAGCAGCCGCCCGCCGTGAACCTGCGTGCTCGCGTCCGCCTCCGTCGCCACGAACGGGACGCTACAGCGCGCGCGCCCCGAGCAGCGCCGCACCCTCGA
This sequence comes from uncultured Solirubrobacterales bacterium, assembly GCA_963699325.1. Taxonomy (GTDB): domain Bacteria; phylum Actinomycetota; class Thermoleophilia; order Solirubrobacterales; family Solirubrobacteraceae; genus Palsa-465. Next base: position 176,877 of record CAVOTN010000004.1, read on the forward strand.
CGAGGATGCGGTCGCCCTCGATGAAGCGGCGCCCGAGCCGGAGCGCGGGCAGCGCCCGCACGCCGCGAGCGTGAAGGCCCCGCGCGGTCGCCCACAGGGGACGATCGCGCGCGGGGTCACGCGCCGCCAGGAGGCATCCCTCCAGAGGGATCCCTGCCGCCGCGGCGGCAACTGCGAGGATCTCAGGGTCTTCGAGGTCAAACCCGCCGCAGAACGCGAGCCGAGTCGCCGCGAGCGCGAAGCTTGCGCCGGCACCGTTCTCGGAGGCGTACGACGCCGCCCTCAGCGCGTGCCGGGTATTGGCCGGAAACCGGTCGGGCCAGACGAGCGGAAGTCGCGCGGCGAGCGCGTGGCGCTCGGCGAGCGCGCGCGTGTCGTCGAACCGCGCCCAGCGAGCGCCACCGTCGAGTGCCACCGCCGGCGCCGGCACCCACTCAACTTCGCCCAGAGCCCGCTCGACTCGTTCCGCAACCAGGTAGGAGAACGGACATGCAACGTCGTAGAAGAACGCTGCACCCACCCCTCGTCCCCTGGGGCGAGACCGATCGGCAAGCTGATCCTTCAGCTCGATCACTTCACCCATGTACCTCAGCAACGTTGCTGTGGTTCAAAACTGACGTAAAGCTCTCTGCTGCGTTGTTTCCTTACTAACCCTCTACCTGAAGGTGCCGTGGACTACTACAAAATGGGCATTTACAGCAGCGGGAAAACGCTGATCGTCCGTTAGACTCGAACTTGGTAGGTACGCACCGTCCACCGGGAGGAAGTCCCATTCCGCACGTACCCCCACCGAAACGCCACCCCTATGACCAGTGGTCGCCAGACGCCCGGGCCCTTGACCTGGTTGGCGACAAATGGACGCTGCTGATCGTCCGCGACCTCGCCGCCGGCCCCCGGCGGTTCGTCGAGCTTCAGCGCGTGCTGCCGGGGATCTCGACCGAGCAGCTCCGGTCGCGGCTCAACCGCATGGTCGCCGACGGCATGCTCACCCGCAAGCGCTATCGAGAGGTTCCGCCACGGGTCGACTACGAGCTAACCGAGCGGGCCCGCGAGCTCATGCCGATCCTCGGGGAGCTCGCCCGCTGGGGATACGAGTGGGCGTGGAGCCCACCCCGCGCCTCTGAGTCGGTCGACCTCGGCGCGATCTTCAGACTCGCACCTGGCCTCCTCCTCCGTTCGGCGGCCGTCGGCACCGTCGAGTTCCTCGTCGAAAACCCCGACGGGCGAGACGCTTACACGTTCACGGTGGCGGAGGATTCGGTGACCGTCGAGGAGCATGGGTCCGACGGCGCCGACGCAAGGGTCGCCGGTGCGACCGCCGCGTGGATTAAGGCATTCTCACCGGAGCGCGACCGCACCGGGCTCGAGCTGCTCGGCGATCTTCAGCTCGCCGGCGTGCTGATCGACGGACTGCTTGGCGCGGGTGGACGCGGCGGCTCGGCCCACGCCCGCGACGCCGCCTAGGGATAGCGCCCAACCGCGACGAGTAGCGCCCGACGGCTACTTGTCCGGGTACGTCGCCGCCAGCAGGTGCGGGATCTGACCCGGCTGCGCGCCTGGCAGCGTCGGCGCGACCCAGCACGACTCCTGCGACCCCGGCGCGCTTGAGGGCTCGCCGTTGGACGCGACCGAGCCGTCGCCGCCCGCGCCCGTGTTCTTGCAATCCCACGACGGGAAGTTGCCCTTGGTGAAGTTCTCGGCGTTCGCGAGCCAGACCGGGCCGGGATAGGTGTTCCCGCGGTTGTCGGAGTCGCGGTTGGCCGCGAACGACAGCGTCTCGGAACCCGTGGGGGAGAACTGACGCAGGTAGTGCCCGATGCCACCGCCCGAGAACGAGGCCGTGGTCGCCGCGATACCGGTGGCGCCGTTGGAGATGAAGTCCGAGATCAGCTGCTGATGGTCAGACAGCCAGCCGAGGATCGGGTTGAGCTGCTCGAGGAAGGTCCCGAGCGAACCGAGCATCGGCGTCGCGCCGGTCAGGATGTTGCTGACCGCGGGCAGCCCGGTCCGTGAGACCGTGATCAGCGGGCCCAGGTTCGTGAACAGGTGGCGCAGTGGCGGCGAGAGCTCCTGGACCGAGTGGAGCGTCGGCGCGAGCTGCTGGGCAACCGGGTCGAGTTGCTTGATCAGCGGGTCGGTGTTGACCGAGAACGCCTGGAGCTTGGTCATCGTCGCCTTGGTCTCGTTCAGGAACGTCGGGAACACCTGGAAGGTCTTCGCGAGCTGGTTGTTGTTGGCCGCGGTCGTCGCGAACGTCGTCTCGGCGCTCGTGATCAGGTTTTGGAGCGCGGTCTGGTTCGCCCCGAGCGCGCCGAACACGGTGCCGCCGTTCTGCACCAGGCTGACCACGGCCTGGTGCTGCACGTCGAGGACCTGGAGGATGTCGGTCGCGTCGGCCGCGAACGACGGCAGGTTGCCGAGCACGTCGTTGAGGTTCTGGTCGTTGCCGCCGACCGCCTTGGCGAGCTGCTGCTGCCAGACCGTGAACGCGTGCCGCGTGGTCGGATCGAAGGCGTTGAAGATGTCCGACAGCTGCACCTCTGACTGCACCTGCCCGCGCGGGAGCGTCCCGCCGTCGGCGATCGGCGGGCCGTTCGCGCTCCCCGGGATCAGCTGGACGTAGGTCTCGCCGAGGATCGTCTTGGTCCTCAGGATCGCCCGCGTGTTCTGCCGGATCGGGGCGTACTGGTTCTGGAGCTGGATCGTGGCCATCGTCCGGTTGCCCTGCGGATCGAGCTGCGTCGAGACGACCTTGCCGACGGTCACCCCCGCGATCCGCACGTCGGACTGTGTGGCCAGATCCTGCGCGTTGGGGAACGACACGTTGATGCGGTAGCCCTGGGCCCCGAGCGGAATCGTGCCGCCGAATGACAGCCACAGGAACAGCAGCAGCCCGAGGCACGACAGCGAGAACAGAACCATCGTGATGACGCGTGAGATCGGGGGGCTGCCGGTATGCATCAGTTGGTCGGGAGCTTCGGAAGGAACAGGTTGTTCGACTTCGAGCCGCCGAGGCCCGAGCCGGCGTGCGGCGTGAGCGCCGGCACGTTCGACAGGGCCGAGTTCGACGACGCGGTCGCGGTGCCGGGGTGCTTCTGCTCGTACTTCGCGTACGCCGCCTGGTCGGCCGCGGCCTGCGTCGGGCACAGGCCGGAGTTGGTCAGGATCGGCGTGAGGTTCATCAGCACCTCGGTCAGCGGCGAGCCATTGGCGAGCTGCGCCAAGCTGGCGCAGCTGGCCTGGAGGAACAGCGGGCGGAAGTCGCCGTTGGCGTCCTGGACCGAGAACAGCGTGCGCGCGTTGTGGTCGAGCCAGGCCAGCCACCACAGGTAGCCGTGCTCGGTGTTGCCGGGGTTGTAGCCGACCATGTTCACGAAGTTGTTGAGCACTCCGAAGACCTTGGTCAGGTTCGGCGTGGCCGCCGCGAGGTTCACCGCGGCCGGGCGGAGGTTGCGGACCACGGGGCGCGCCGCGACCACGAACGGGCGGATCTGGTTCTGCACGATCGGCGCGCCCGGAATGGCCAGGGCGGTGAGCGCCTGGTTGGCTCCCTTGAGCGCGCGGGCCGCCGGGAGCAGGTTCGTTGACGCCGGACCCAGCTCCTGGGCGAACGTCTGGACCTTGGCGAGCGTCGCGGTCGTCTGGTTGAGCGTGCTCGGCAGGTCGGCGACCGCCCGGCTCACGTTCTGGTTCTCGGACGCGAACGCGGCGAACACCTTCTCGCTCGAGTCGATCAGCTGGACGATCTGCGGCTGCTTGGCCGCGAGCGCCACGTTGAGACGCTTGAGCGAGTTGACGAGCTGGCGGAGGTCCGCGCCGCGTTGGGCGACCGCGCCGTTGACCCGCGCGAGGTCGCGGTGGGTCGGCTCGAACCGCTCCATCACCTGGGCGAGCTGATCGCCGCCGTTGTTCTGGAGGCCCTGCCCGGCGCCGTTGACCAGCAGATCGAGGTACTCGCGGCTATCGGCGTCGAGCGAGGCCAGGATCTCGTCGAGGTTGACGACCGGCATCGTGTTGGAAACCGGCATCGAGAAACCCGGATTTGGCCGCGGGCGCGCTGCCGATCCCGGGGCTGAGCTCGATGAACATGTCGTCGAGACCCGTGCGGGGACGGATCAGCGCCGTCCAGTTGGTGCGGATCAGCCCCTCGTACTTCTTGTCGATGCTCATCTTCACGACGCCCTCGCCGTTCTTCAGCGCGACCCCGGTGATCAGGCCGATCTGGACCCCGGAGATCCGCACGCTCTGCCCTTGACCGGGGGTGACCGCCTGCGCCGTCGAGAAGTCGGCGTTGAGCGTGAAGGTGCTCGGGGTGATGAACGGGATCGACAGGCGTTCGTTGGTGAGGATGTATCCCGCCACCCCGACCGTGATCACGAGCAGGCCGAGGATCGCTGCGAAGTCCTTCCAGTGCTCCCGGATCGCGCGCTTCACTTGGCGCTCCTCGCGGTCCGGGAGTTGCTCTTGTCGCTGCTGGCGGTCCCCAGCTTGGGCATGGCGGCGGTCCCGAGGCGCAGCCCGGATGACGAGGCGAGCGTGCGGACCTGCGGGATCGCCGCCGCCGCGGCGGAGGTCCAGCGCAGCGAAGCGCCCGGCGCGGACAGGCTGCTCGACATCTGCTGTGGCGGCCCGCCGGTCGGCGTCGACAGGTCGGTGATCGCCGGCTGGGTCTCGCACGGGACGTTCGGCTCGAGCGGCGGCGACTTCTCCCCCGGAGGCGGCTGGGGCTGCTCGCCCTGGAGCGGCGACAGCGCCTGACCGAACAGGCCTGGCTGGAGCGAGTAGGTGAGCGTGCCGCCGGTGCCGAGAATCCGGACGTACGGGCCGTTGGCGTCGAAGTCGCGCGACTCGCCCGCCAGGCCGGGCAGGAAGTCGACCGCCTCGACGTACACCGGCCGCGCCGGGAATCCGTTCGAGGCGTTGAAGTTCGGGTCGTTGATCGTGAGCTTCGTCCACGGGATCACGACGTTGGCGACGCAACTCGACGCCGGCCGCACGCCGTTGGCGAACAGCGGAACGCTCGCCCGTGTCAGGTTCGACAGCGCGGGCACGGTCTTCGACAGGTCGGCGGTCAGGCCGCGCAGCTCGGGCGGCGACACGAGATACCGCAGCTGCGTGATGAACGGCAGGCTCGCGTCGATCATCGGGCCGGTCGACTGGACGCCGGGGATCAGCGCCTTGGCGAGCTGGGGCAGCGGTCCGGGCGCGCAGTCGGGCACCTGCGGCCCCGAGCAGAATGCCGAGTTCAGCGCGTTGAACGCCGGGATCGCCGCCGCCAGCGTCTTCGGCAGCGCGGCCACGGCGTTCTGGAGCGAGACGCTCTGACGCGCGAACGCGTTCGCGGTCGTGTTGAAGTTCGTGATCAGGTTCTCGAGGTTCTGCGGGTGGGTGTCGATCGCGCCCGACACCGTGCCCTGGTCGTTGATCGCGTTCGAGAGGTCATGCGGATCGATCCCGAGCGCGTCGTGGGAGACGATCGCCGAGTACTCGTACGCCGGGAGCCAGTACTTGATCGAAGCGTTGAAGGACGGGCCCCCTTTCTTGAGCCCGGTGCCGAGCTGCTGCAGCAGCGACTGGAGGTTCTGGCGGGTTCCGGACTGCAACGAAGTCAGCACCTGGTCGAACTGCACCGGCTCGGTCCCCTGCTGGATCGGGAACGTGTAGTCGGCGGGGGCTGATGGCGCCTCGGGCGTGCCCGGGCTGACGTCGACGAAGAAATTCCCCTCCAGGAAGATGCGCGGCCGAATCGCGAACGTCGCGTCCTTGTGCAGCGGCAGCCCCGAGGGGTCGATCGTCATCGTCACGTCGGCCGCACTGCACTGCGTGCTGCTCCCCGCTGAGGTCTGCTGAGGCGTGCCGCCGAGCTTGCAGCCCGGCACGGGTCCGACGCCCTCCACCTGGCCGACGTTGATGCCGGCGATCCGCACCGGCGAGCCCGGCTTCACGCCGTTGGCGTTGGCGAAGACCGCGTGGACGGTGTAGGGGCTTGCGAACGGGTTGGCGAACTTGGTGAAGCCCAAGTACACGAACACGACGATCGCGATGATCGCGAGCGCGCCCGCCTTGAACGGGGTGATTCCGCCTCTGCGCTTGCGCTTGCGCATCAGTTGTTCCCCGGGACGGCGGGCGTCGTAACCCCGGTCTGCGGTGCGCGGGTGAACGTCTCGCCGGCGGGCACGTGGGTGCGGCCGGCGAAGGTTGCTCCCTGATCGCCCGGCGTGTGCGAGTCGCTGTCGAGGTTGCGGCCCTGCGGGTCGTAGTAGTTGAGCTTCAGCGGGTAGCCGCGCTGGCCGGTCTCGCAGTCGGCGTTGCCCTGGCTGTCGACCGCCGCGCCGTAAACCTCGCCGTGCAGGTACTCGTTGCCGCCCTGAGGTGAATCGAAGCTGCCGCCGTTGACGGGCGCTGTCGCGCCCTGATCGCCGACGTTGTTGGACTGCGCGGAGTTGGTCTGCATCAGCATCGCCCGCTGGGCGAATCCGAACGCGGTCGCCTCCGAGAGGTGCTCCGAGAGGTACGTCCACCAGTAGTTCCAGTCGTCGCACACGGTCTGGAACGGCCCGAGGTAGCGGAGCATCGGGTTGAGGGTCTGCACGGTGTCGACGAGCGCGTTCAGCGCGATGTTCGTTCCCGGTGCCGCCGCGAGCGTCTGTAGCGCCTGCATCGTCTGCTGCAGTCGGGCATTCAGCGCCGGGGTGCGGCCGAGCACCTGCGTGCCCTGTTCGAGTGCCGGGTTGAGCACCGGGAGCGCGACCTCGAGCGACTTCGTCGCCGGCGTCATGTACTGCCCGAACGTGGTCAGATCGGTCAGCAACGGCTGCTGGGCAGCGAGCGACTGAGTCGAGACCTGCAGTGTGGATGGCGACTCGCTGATCGTCGCCTTGAGGTCGGGCGGGTTGCGGTCGATCGCACCGAAGGTCGTCGCCATCTTCCCGAACAGCTCGGCGTTGACCTGCGCCACCGGGGCCACGGCGCCCATGAACGAGTTGAGCCCGTTGAAGAAGCGGGTCAACTCGGTGCTCGGATCCGACAGGTAGCGCGCGACCGGCTCGAGGTGTCCGAACAGTGCGGGCAGGCTCGCGATCGTGTCGTTGAGCGCCGACCCGCGCGAGGCGAGCGTGTCGCCGAACCCGTCGAGGTCCTCCTGGACCGCGCCCCGGGTCTTGGGGTCGAACATCTTGAACACGTCGTCGAACTGGACCGGGACGTCCGTCTGCGACGCGGGGAGCGTTGCCCCGTCGGCAAACATGTGGGTCGAGGTGCCTTTGTGAAGGTCGAGGTACTTCAACCCGAGCACGGACCGCGGCTGGATCGAGACCGTGGAGTCGATCGGAACCTCGCCGTAGGCCTTGTTCAGCTTGAGCGTGAGCTGTGCGCCGGTCTGGCCGTTCTCCATCGTCACCGGCTTCAGTCCGGACACGAGCCCGATCAGGTAGCCACCCTCGCGCACGTCATTGCCGGCGACCAGCTCGGATCCGTTCGAGATGTCGACCTTCAACTCGCGTGTGGGCACGAACGGCAGGCCCTCGTTGGCGGTGTAGGCCAGGAACACGGCAACCAGCAGCACGAGCACCGTGACCGCGCCGATCAGGACGGGGTTGGCGAAAGCGGATGGTCTGCGGCGCGTCATGGCGAGAGGAGGTAGTTGAGTAGCTGCTGGGCCTGCTGGGAAGACGGGGCGCCGTCATTGGACGGGCTGCTGGTCTGGGGCTGGGCAGGCGCGGTCACGCTCGGGACCGTCGGCGTCACGCCGCCGAGGGGAGCGGTGGCGGCGCCGATCGCCTTGTTGACCTCGCCGAGCGCGTTCTGGACGCTCGGCGGGCTCGTCCCCGTGGAGGGCGTCGGGATCGAGCCGGAGCCGTTCGCCGCCGCCGGGGTTTTCGACTTCTTGGAACTCTTGGCGTTCGGCGGGCTGGTGCTGAGCGCCTCGGCCGGGCACTTGGAAGCGGTGGTCGCAGGTCCCGTGTCTCCGGGAGGCGCGCCGCCGGGATCGGGCACGCAGCCACTCGGGTTCGTGGGATCAGTCTCGTTGACGCCCGGCTGGTTCGGGCCCAGCCACGAGTAGCACTGGCGGTATGCGGCGCCGTACTGCTTGAGGTTCGCGGAGATCGTCCCGGGCGTCGCGTACGGCGAGCACATCGGGTTCACGAACGCGTCGACCGCGAGCATGTGCCCGAACGATCCGAACGTGTTGATCGCGAGCGGCTGGTTGAACACGTACTGGAGGAGCGCCTGAAGGCCGGTGAAGCCCTTGCCGCCCGGGCTGCGCGGGTCGGGCTCGACTGCGCGGTTCTGGGTGTTGAGGTCCTGCAGGACGATCGCCAGGTTCTGGGCGAGCTCGCCCGTGCCGGCGCCACCCTGACTCGTCGGTGCCGCGAACTTGTTGAGGATCGAGACCGTCGGCGCCGCCGTCTGGACCGCCTGCTTGCCGGTCACCGAGGCCTGGCCGAGCGATTTCAGCGCCGGCAGCGACGCGTTGGCGAAGCCGCAGTCGTTGCCCGAGTGCGGCTGCGAGCACGACGCCAGGTTCGTGAAGAACGTGTGCAGCTGACTCGACGCGGCGTTGAGGTTCTCCACGACCGGCGTGTTCGTGGTCGCCGCCGAGCCGAGCTTGGCCATCGCGGGCTTGAGCTGCTCGAGGAAGCCCGGGAACCGCTGCAGGGTCGTCTTCAGGCTCGCCTGCTGGGTCGCGGTATCGGTCGCGGCGTTGTTTGCCTCGACGATGAAGTTCTGAACCTGCTTGGAGTTGTTCGCCAGCGCCGTGACGACCGCGTTGGAGTTGGCGGTCAGTGCCTTGAGCGTGTTCGAGTCGTTGCCGAGCAGGTTCAGCAGGTTGTCGGTCTCATCGAGCGCCGGAACCGCACGCTGGAGCGCCGTCTGCAGGTCCGTCGAGCGCCCCGCCACCGCGGCCCCGAGCTCGTTGATGATCAGCGTGAACCGCTCCCGCTGCGGCATTCGCATGATGTCGGCGAGCAGGTCGGCCGGGATCGTCGAGAACGTGTGCGAGGCAGTGAGCGTGCCGCCGGACGCGAGCGCCTTGCCGTACTGGCCGGGCTGGCAGTCGACGAAGTACTCGCCGATCAGCGACTGGGGCCGTGACTGACACGACGCGTCCGAGCGGAACGCGCCGAAGCCCTTCGTGGTCACCTGCACGGTGACGAGCGCGTCGAGCGGGTTCTGGCAGTGGGAGCCCTTCGTCTTGTAACAGAGCCCGATCGACTGGATCGAGCCGGCGGGCACGCCGGCGACCTTGAACGGCGCGCCGTTGACGAGCCCGAACGCATTGTCGAACTCGAGCTTGTAGGTCGGGTTGCTCGGTCCGCCGGTGAATCCTCCCGCGACCAGCACGAAGGCAACCAGCGCGACTACGATCGCTGCGCCGATGAGGATTCTTCTCATCGCCGCTCAGTTCCCACTCGGGACTTCGCTGGGGTCGCACGGGAAGCCCGACTCCGGGTACCAGATCGCTCCGCGCTCCATCGAGCCTGGGCAGCGGTCGCCCTGGCCCGAGGTCAACAGGCCGCTCGAGTTCGTGCTGGTTCCGGTTCCGCTACCCGTCCCGCTGCCGCCAAACGCGAGCACCTGGCGCAACACCGGCTGCAGGAACGACGGCAGCAGGTTCAGGCTGCCGTTCTCGATCGACCCGACGCCGACGACCGGCGCGATCCGGCTCGCGCCGCCGTTCGCGTCGATCGTGCCCGGATGGGAGTAGCCCTCGAACCAGCCGGTCAGGTCGACCGCGTACGGGCGCGCGGTGGCGAGCTCGGGGGTCGAGTCGTTGAGCGCGATCGTCGACTGCGGGAACGCGCCGAGCCGCTGCGCGCCGTCGGCTGCCAGCGTCCCGTTGCACGTGTTCGGCGCCGCATTGGTGCCGCAAGTGACGTTCGCGAGCTTCACGCTCAGCTCGAGCAGCTGGATCAGGTCGTTCTGGCCCGGGGTGCTCGCGGAGCACGGCTTGGACCCGCGGGAGCAGATGATGTTGGCCAGGTCGCGGACCGTCGGAACGGCGTTCTTGGCGAGCGGCTCGAGCTGGGCGAGGAACTTCTGGAGCTTCGGCGCCACCGGCTTGGACACGTTGACGAGCGGCGTCAGGTCGTCGAGCGCGTTGCGGAGGTTCACGAACGTCGTGTCCGCGAGCGCCATGAACTGAGGCAGCCGCTGGATCGACTGTCCGAGCGCGGTCTGCCGCGAGGCCAGCGCCTCGGTGGTCGTCCCCAGGTTCTTGACCAGCGCGGTGAGGGTCGAGGACCTCGTGGCGATGTCCGACAGGAGCTTCGAGGACTTGACGACGAAGTTCGTGAAGTCGCCGCCGTTGTCGTGGTTGAGCTCCTGGAACAGCGTGCTGCTCGACGCGACCGCCGGGTTCAGATACGCCCACGCCGCCTGTGCCTCGGCGCCCTTGCCGGCGAACTGCGAGCCCGCGCCCTGGATGAGATTCTGGAGCCCCTTCAGCGTCGGCGGGTTGAGCGTGTTGAACAGCTCGTCGATGTCGACGGCGCTGGTGGTGTCGTTGGCGCTGATCACGCCGCCTGAAGGGATCTTCGGGGCGTTGCCCGGGCCAAGCCGCAGGTCGATGTAGCGGTTCGCGATCCCCGACAGCGACGTCAGCCGGACCGTCGCCTCGGTGCCCTGATGCAGAGGCACGTACGCCGAATTGTTGATGTTGATCGTCAGCTGGGCCTGGCCGTTCGGCGTCAGCGCGATGCTCGACACCGAACCGATCGAGTTCCCGGCCACCTGGACCTGATCGCCGTTGACCATCTGGCTCGCGTCCTGGAACACCAGTTTGACCGAGTAGCTCGATCCACCGGAAAGCAGAATCACGGCAACGACGACGACAGCGATCGCGACCGCAGCTAGTGCGGCCACCCTGCCGACGACGGTCGAATTTCTCACCGCTGGAACCCTGCCAATCCGATCTCCTCCCGCGAAGACCCTGGCTTGCCGAGACGCGGACCTGCAGGCGAACCTAGCAAGGGGTTTGTTCGACTGTCAATTTCGAACCGACGCGGCTGTCGGTTGCGAAAGAGCCCATAACCACGGGGGATATCTACCCGCGCCTAAACGTCCCTCGTCATTCCTCAGCACGGGCGCTCGCGCGCGCCCGCGTGCGACGCGCGCGGCGCGCGCGCGAGGCAACGAACCCGCCCGGCGCCCCGCCAGCCGATAGCGTTATGGCCCCGCCCGGGTGGTGGAATTGGTCAGACACGGTCGCCTTAAGAGCGACTGCCCCAGCGGCATGAGGGTTCGAGTCCCTCCCCGGGTATCTCGTCGGCGACCTATCGACGGACCGCGTCCTCGGCGGATCCACGAAACTGGTGCTGCAGAAGCGCAACTAACGCGCTGCTACGGTGTCAGTGCCACCGACGGCCCCGCTGGTTGGCTCACGCGAGCTGAATGGAAGTCTCAGCGCTCAGATACTCGGGAGGAATCGGCCTTCACGCGCGCTCGCCGCTGCTGAGGCTGCAGTCCGACGAGCGCTTGGTGACCCTGATCCGCCGGGGGAGCACCGCCGCCTTCGAGGTGCTGGTCTCGCGCTATCACGCGCGCCTGCTGGCCTTCTGCCGACACCTGCTCGGATCCCGCGAGGATGCCGAGGACGTGCTCCAGGAGGTGTTCTCGGCCGCGTTCAACGCGATTCTCGACGATGAGCGCCCGATCAACGTGCGGCCCTGGCTGTACCGGATCGCCCGCAACCGCAGCCTCAATCACCTCCGCCGGATCCAGGCGGTGGGCGTCGACTCGATGGACATCCACCTATCCGAGCACGGTGCGACCACCGCCGACAAGGTCCACGAGCGCGAGGAGTTCCGGATGCTGGTCGGCGACATCCAGGGGCTTCCCGAGACCCAGCGTACGGCGCTCGTGCTGCGCGAGATGGACGCGCTCTCCTATGAGCAGATCTCCGAGGCGATGGAGACGACCGTGCCGAGCGTCAAGTCGCTGCTGGTCCGCGCGCGCGTGTCGCTGGCCGAAGCCGCTGAGGCCCGACTGCTCACCTGCGAGCAGGCGCGCATCGAGCTTGCCGAAGTCGCGGAGGGCCTGCAGCGGCGGCCCGGAGCGCTCGTCCGCCGGCACGTGCGCACCTGCGACCGCTGCTCGACGTTCAAGGGCCAGCTGAACGAGACGAGCAAGGCACTCACCGCGGTCCTCCCGGTCGGCGGGTTCGTGCTGCTGCGCAAGCTCGCGATCCTGCACCTCGGCCATTCCGCCGGCGCCGGCGCGGGCTCGAGCGCCTCGGGCGCGAGCGCCGCCGGACAGGCTGCAGCGGTCGGCGGCACCGCGGCTGCCGGAGCCTCAGCGGTGATGGGAACGACCACGACCGGATTCCTGTCGGCCAGCGTCGGAGCGATCGCGACCAAGGCGGCCGCCGGGCTGGCCGCGGCGGCGCTCGTCACCGCTGGCGCCGTCGAGGTCGAGCAGCCGGCGCGCCCACAGGTCCATCATCATGCCGCGGCCGCCGCCGCCATCAGGCCCGTCGCTTCCGTTCCCGCCACCCCGACGGTCGCCACGACCGCGACCCACGCGCCGGTCTACCACGCCAGCGTCGAGCGCCATGCCACGGTCACCCACCGGCACAAGCCGGCGGCGGACAAGGCCGCGTCGACCACGCACAAAGCGGCGGCGAAGACGCCGACCAAGCACGGCGGCCCCGCCACCACCAAGGCAGCGACGAAGGCCAAGACGACGCCGACGACGCTTCCGGGCCGGACGCAGACCCAGACCGACCCGACCGTGCTCACGGGCTCGACGACGCCGGCCACCACGACCACGGGAACTACCGGGACCACCGGCTGCCCGGCCACCAGCTCGGACACCACCGCGCCGGCGAGCACGACTCCGTCGACCACCTCGACCGATAGCACCGCCACGACCACGACCGGCTCCACGACGGACTCGCCGAGCTCTGACCCGAGCACGACGACCAGTTCCTCGGCGACCACTCCGGCGGCCAGTTCCGACTCCGGTACCAGCTCGTCGTGCGCCGGGGATTCGTCGACCGTAGGCTCTTCCAGCTCTGGCTCCGGTACCGGGTCGAGCTCCGGTACCAGCACCAGCTCCGGGTCCGGCACCAGCTCCGGGTCCGGCTCAGGGTCCGGCGTCGGCGACGCAGGCTCGGCGCTCTCGTCCGGGGGCACCGCACCCTAAGCTTCGCCGGCGTGATCGACGTCGGCCAGTTCCAAGCCGTTGACATGCGCGTCGGTCGCGTCGTGTCGGTGGAAGAGTTCCCGGAGGCGCGGGTACCTGCGTGGAAGCTCGCGATCGACTTCGGCCCCGAGATCGGGATCAAGCGCTCCTCGGCCCAGATCACGCACTACCCGCGCGAACAGCTCGAGGGGAGGCTGATCATCGGCGTGGTCAATCTCGCGCCCCGCGTGATCGCGCGGTTCAAGTCCGAGGTGCTCGTGCTGGGCGCGCTCGACGACACCGAGGGCGTTGTGCTCCTGGCGCCCGACAAGGACGCTGCCGTCGGGTCCCGGATCGCGTAGCCGACCGTTGAGGCGGCCGGGCTAGGGCCCCGGGGCGCCACCGATGACGAGCGTCCCTCTGGCGGTACCGTCGACGTCGAGCGGATAGCGCCCGGCTTTCACCCCGGTGAGCAGGATCGACCCCCTCCCATGTGCCGGGATCGTCAGCACATACTGGACGGGAGTGCGGACCAGAACACGGTGGGACCGCCCGTCGCCCGAGATCACCGTGAGCGCCACCGGGACGTGCGCCGGCGCGGTGATCGTGGCGGGGCTCAGCGCGCCGCCCGGCAGGATCGTGAACGTCGCCGGCAGCCGCACGTTCGAGGGTGGCGCGCCACCGGTTGCCGGGGCACCGGGGTTCGTAGTCGTCTCCGGGCCCGTCGGTGGCGTGCCGGAGGCGGTTGGCACCGTCCCGGTGGGCGTCCCGGTCGTGCTTGGGGTGGTCGTCCCGGTCGTGGTTCCGTTGGTCGTCCCGTTCGTGGTTCCAGTGGCCGCCGGGCCCGTCGACGACGCGGTCGAAGTCGCCGAGGCCGTCGGCGACTTGCTCCCGGACGACGACGATCCACACCCCACCGGGGTAATAAGTAACACGAGGCACAAAAGAACTGGAATTTCCCTCACGTTTGCAGGATAAGGGTCGATAAATGGGGCGAACCAGGAGATGCGACAGAGCGTTGGATACTCCGTCTCAAAGCTCGTCGAATACGACGCGCTCCGGCATCGCTTGTGGATCTTCGGGCAGAGATGCCACCACGGCGCTACCGGCAGCATCGTCGCGGCGGCGGCGTTCGTCGCGCTGATCACCGATCCGGCGCCGGTCGGCAAGCCGTACGCCGGGCCGCGCTCGGTGCTCGCGCTCACGGCCGCCGGCGGGGCGCTGATGATGGTCCACGACTGGAAGGACCGCTCGATCTGGTTCGAGCGTGGTCGCGGCTCGCAGATGTAGGGCGACCGGGTCCCCGCTCCCCGTCCCGCTCCCCGCTCCTCGCTCCGTCTCGCTCCCCGCCCCTCCCCGCTCCCCGGTCCTCGGTCCTCGGTCCTCGGTTCCGGGTCATTACCGCGCACTCGACGGCGCGCCCGAGCCGAGAGCGGCGAAATGACCCGTATACGTGCCTGAATCCGCGTTCACCGGCGGGCGGGGGGTCGAGTGCGCGGTTATGACCCGTCCGCCGGCCCGGACCGGACCAGCCCTCCCACGCAGCCTGGACCGACCTTCCGAATAACCTTCGTACGGCCATGGGCCTGCGCTGCGCCATCGTTCCGCCGACGCCCGTGCCGTACCGAGAGCCGCTGTTCCGGGCGCTCCACGAGCGCGACGAACTCGACATCCGCGTGATCTACCAGTCGCCCGGCCAGCCGAGCTGGGACGTGCCGGGGGAGTGGTTCCCGCAAGAGCACGCCTACCCCGCGGTCCATCTGCCCTCGCGCCAGCGCCGGCGAGCGGGACGCTCCCCGATGCTCTGGCCGCACGGGCTCGAGCGGGCGCTGCGCGCGGCCGACCCCGATTGCGTGGTCGTCTCGGAATACGGGCCGGCGTCGCTGCGGGCATGGAACTGGTGCCGCCGGCACAAGCGCGCGTACGTGATCTTCACCGAGTGCACGCCCGTGATCGACTCGATGCTCCCGCGCTGGCAGCTCGCGCTGCACCGCCGGCTGGGGGGCCGCGCGGACGGGTTCATCGCGACCAGCTCGGCGGCCCGCGCGCGGTTGCTGGCGTTCGGCGTCCCCGAGGACAAGGTCGTGGTCGCGCTCCAGGCGGCGGACGTCGAGCGGTTCCGCGCCGCGGCAGCGCGCGCTTCGGGCGGGGCGCCCGCGGGGTCGGCGAGATCCCCGTTGGGGCACGCCGGCGAGCCGGTCCGGGTCCTCAGCGCCGGCCGGCTCGTCCCCGACAAGAACTTCGGCCTGCTGATCGAGGCGTTCGCCAAGGCGGAGCTGACGCCGTCGCAGGCTCAGCTCGAGATCGCCGGCACCGGCTTCCTCGAGGATGACCTCAAGCAGCTCGCGAACCGGTTCGGGGTGCCGGTGCGCTGGCACGGCCACCTCTCGCCCGACGCTCTGGCCGAGCTGTACGCCGGCGCAGACGTGTACGCGCTGATCAGCAGCTACGAGCCGTTCGGGGTCGCGGTCCGAGAGGCGGCCGCGGCGGGCCTGCCGATCATCTGTACGAAGACCGCCGGCGCCGCCGGCGACGTAGCGATCGACGGCCGCAACGCGCTCCTGATCAACCCCTACAGCCTCGACGACGTTGCCGGCGCGCTCGCGCGGCTGGCCTCAGACCCCGAGCTGCGACGGCGTATGGCCGACGAGAGCCGGGCGATCGACCGCGAGACCGACGGCACCGAGGTCGACGCGTTCGTCGATGCCGTGCGGACGGCGTCGGCCCGGCGCGGCCGCACCGCCCCCCCGAGCGACCCGACCCGGAACGGCCGCGCGCCCGGCGACCTTTACCGGCCGAGCAAAGCCGGCAGCACCTCTTCCTGAAGCCGCTGGACCGATGCCTCCGGGCGGTACGGCTCGAGCGCCTTGCGCCCGGCCACGCGATACGCGGCCAGGACCGCGTCATCGCCCGCGAACGCCGCCTCCAGCGCGCGGGCCAGCGACCCGGGATCCCGGTCCTCGCCCACGAACGAGGGCGCGAGCGTGCGGGCGATTCGGAGCGCGGGGAACGGACCGCCGGCCGGGGCGCACACCAGCGCGGCGCCACGGTCGAGCGCCTCGAGCGGCGCGGCCCCGAAGTCCTCCCACTCCGCCGCGCTCACGAACACTCGCGCCCGCGCCAGCAGATCGTGGAACGCCGGCTGGGTCAGCATCCCCACAAGCTCGGCGCCCGCGGGGAGCCGGAGCCCGCGGCGCGCCAGGAACCCATGTCCACGCTCCGGCTGGATCCCCGCGATCAGCAGCCGCGCGCCGGGGATCTCAGCCTGGCCCCAGGCCGCGCACAGCAGCGCGAGGCCCTTGGCCTTCGGGTCGGGCGTATAGCCGACCGCCACCCGCTCTCGCGCGTCGCTCGGCACGGGTGCGGCCGGCACCGGCGGCGGGATCAGCACCGTCGGCGCGGAGCCGAGCGGCAGCGCGGCCACTGCGCCCGGGCTGTGCGGCATCAGGACGCGCGCACGAGCGAGTTGCCGGCGCTCGAGCGCATGCACGGCGATGCTGGCGCGGCCGGGCCGGTTCAGGCGCGCCGGCGAGTCGAGCCACACCGCGAACGGCACGCCGGGAGATCCGACGAGCAACGCCGCCGTCGTCGTGGAGAACACCACCGCCCGGGGCCGATGCCGGCGGAAGGCCGACTCGAAAGCCCGCCGCGCCGCGATCGCCTCGACCATGTCGTTGACGGGATAGGCCCGCCGAAGCGCGTTGGTCAGCCCGATGCGCGTGGCCGCCGCCGCGACCGACGCGCCGGCCTCGCGCAGCATGGAGACGAGCTGCGCGTCCGCCAACCGCAACCCACGGGTCGTGCCGAGCGACACCACGAGCACGTCGACCCGCTCGCTGGCGTTCGAGCGCCCGCTCACGTGCGTCGAGTCGCGAGCGCGGTCCGATACGCGGCGACCGTCTGCGCGCCGCAGCGCTCCCAGGTGAACGACGCCGCCACCGTCCGCCGCGCCTGCGCCCCAAGCCGCGCGAGCTCGCCGCGATCATCCGACAACCGCGA
The DNA here is from genome assembly GCA_963699325.1 of uncultured Solirubrobacterales bacterium. Lineage (GTDB taxonomy): Bacteria > Actinomycetota > Thermoleophilia > Solirubrobacterales > Solirubrobacteraceae > Palsa-465. The sequence continues at coordinate 194,001 of CAVOTN010000004.1, forward strand.
GATCTCCGCCGCCAGTTCGCCGGCGTCGCCGGGGCGCACGAGCAGCATCCCCCCGCCGGCGGCAGCGATGTCCTCGGGGCCGCCCTCGCCGCGGCCGCCGATCGCCGGCAACCCGGCCGCCATCGCCTCCACGAACGCCACACCGAACGGCTCCTCGACGCCGGGCATCACGAACAGGTCGCAGTCGGCCGCGCGCGCCACCGCGTCCGGGTTGGGCAACTGCCCGAGGAAGCGCACCCGGTGGGAAACCTCGAGGTCGCGGGCCAGGCGTTCGAGCGGCTCGCGGCACGGCCCGTCGCCGATCACGACGTACTCTGGCCGGCGCTCGGCCGGTATCAACGCGATCGCCCTCAGCACGACCTCGTGACGCTTGCGGGCGACCAGGTGCGCCACCGTGACCAACCGCAGCGCGCCGTTCGCCGGCCGGGGCGCAGCTTCCGGGGCCGTCACGTCCGCCCCCAGGTGCACGACTCGCGCCGGCAACGGGCGGCCGGCGATCTCCTCGCAGCGCCGCAGCGCCCAGCTGCTGTTCGCCATCACGAGGTCGGCCGCGCTCAGCGCCGCGACGCATGCCCGCCGGCCGATCGAGCTGCCCACGGGCACGTGGATCATGTCGGGCCCGTGCGCCGAGACCACGAAGGCCGACGAGCCGCGCCGGCGCACCCAGCGCGCGGCCGCGTGCCCGGCCGGCGCCAGGCAGTGGGCGTGGACCACGTCGAACGGCCACTCCGCGTACAGCCGGTCGAGCGCACGCCCGAGCGGCGGCGACATCCAGTAGCCCCAGCCGCCGTACGAGATCGGACGGGGCGGCGCCACGAACGGCACTGGCACGACGTCGATCCCGTCCAGCGTCATTGGCCTGAGCGATGTCCGGGCCCCCGCGATCCAGCGGCTGAGAGCCCCGATGGCCGGGGGAACATGCAACAGCCCCCGCGCCACCGACAGCGGCGGGACCGGGCGACGCAGCGCCAGCACTCTGACCTCGGCGCCCGCATCCCGCGCTGCGATCGCCTGTCGGTGCGCCCAGATCCCCAGCACTGGGTCGACGCGCGACGGATACCACTCGGCTACGACCGCGACTCGCACTCGCGGAGCTACTGCCCGACGGAGAACAGCGCCTCGAGGTCGTGGCGGGAGTAGACCTCGAACGCGACCATCGTGTGCGTCCGCACCACTCCCGACAGCTGCGAGATCTGGCCGGTCACCACGGTCGCGAGCTGCGCCTGCTCGCGCAGGCGAAGCAGCGCGACGAAGTCCCACTCGCCGGTGACCGAGTAGGCCTCGGCCACGCCCTCGAGGTCGGCCAGCTCGCCGCCGAGCGTCGCCAGCGCCGAGCGGTCCGCCTGGATCAGGACGATCGCGTGGGTCACGTCGAATGCGACTGTCCGGGATCGAGCACGACCACGTTGGAGCTCGTCGCCGACTCCACGTCGGACTTGAACGCCTGCGCGTCGGTCTCGATCGGCGGGAACGTGTCGTAGTGACAGGGGATCACGGTCTTGGCGCCGACCAGCTCCGCGGCGTCGACCGCGTCCGCGCTGTCCATCGTGTAGTGGCCGCCGATGCACATCAGCGCGATGTCGATCGGGGTGTGCTTCCCGACCAGCTGGAGGTCCGAGAACACGCAGGTGTCGCCCAGGTGGTAGACGACCGTGTCGCCGATGTTGATCACCAGGCCGGCGGGTGTGTTGACGGTGCCCTTGGGCGTGGTCGAGGTGTGCCACGCGGGCACGAGCTTGACCCAGCCCCAGTCGAACCTGACGGTGCCGCCGAGGTTCGGATCGCGGACGTCCAACCCCTCCTCGCCCAGCTCGCCGGCGAGCTCGGTGATCGCCACCACCGGCGCGCCCGTGCGCTTGGCGATCGCGACGGTGTCGCCGTAGTGGTCGCCGTGCCCGTGAGTGAGCAGGATCGTGGTGGCGGCGGCGTCGTCGGCGCTGATCGCGGCCTTCGGGATTGCCGGTCAGGAACGGGTCGATCAGAACGGTCGCGTCTCCGTCGGAGAGCTCGAAGCAAGCGTGTCCCAGAAAGCGCACATCCATCTCTTCTCAATCCTCCTCTGTCGTTTGCGATCCCGGCCCGCCCGGCGATCCATCGAGCTCTCGGGCCAATTCGAATCCGACCGCGACGCCGACGAGCATCCCGAGGCGGGTCTCCTCGGCGACCATCGTCTGCACGGCCCGGACCCGTTCGGAGAAGTCATCGTGCCCGGTCGCCTCCCGAACAGCCTGGTTGTGGGCCTTGTCGAACCACCCGCCTTCGTCGAGGGCGGCGGCGAGCACTCGCTGGAGCGCCGGCGCCGAGCGCGCCACCATGTCCTGCGCGGCTCGCAGCCGGTCTGGATCGTTGATCGCTGCGATCGCAGCCTCCAGCTCGGCGTCGGTGTAGGCGCGGTCGACCACAGGGCTTACTGATCATACGTCGGTAGGCCCGGCCGACCGGGCTCGATCCGCGTTCGCCCGTGAGCGCCGGCGGCCGATTGGGCTTGATCAGCGTTCGCCCGTGAGCGCCAGCGGCAGCCCGACCAGGATCCCCGCCACCACCCCGACCCCGGCTGCCACCCAGCTCGCTCCGGGCGCCGCGATTGGCATCAGCGCCACCACGACCCCGATCACGGCGGTCCCCAGCAGGTCGCCGCCGATCTCCTCGCCGGCGCGGAGCGTGAGCAGATCCGGGATCGCCCAGGCGATCAGTAGGGCCAGCGCGCCGCCGTTGGCGCCGAGCGCCAGCGGGAGGGTCGAGTCGGCGGCGGTGACCGCCGCGCCGCCGACGGCCGCGATCGCGAACAGCACCAGCACGAACACGGGACCGTGGCGGCGCTCGAGCAGCCAGCCGTAGACCGCGATCGTGCCGAGCGTCACGATCGCGTAGCCGGTATTCGTGTAGGTGAACGGCGCCACCAGCAGCCGCCACCACAGGTGCGTGCCGAACTGAGCCCACAGCTGGATCGCGTGGGTGCTTCCCACCAGGGCCGCTCGCCACAGGAGCGTCCCGGCGAACCCGGCCAGGACCAGCGCGATCGTCGCGTACGGCCGCGACTCGCCGCGGATCCCCGGGATCTCATCGCGGCGCAGGCGGGGCAGCGACGGCGCGGGCGCGCGCCGCTTGCGCTCAGTGGGCCGTCCCTCGCGGTCGAGCTTCGGGGCTCGCTTGCGCAGCCGGCTCCCGCAATACGGGCACTCGGTTATGTACGGGCTTACCTCGGACTGACAGTTCTTGCAAATTACGAACAGGTCCGGGCCGCCAGTGCTCATCGCTGCACCGATTGTACGAAGGTCGGGTGGTCGCCAACAAGGCTCGCGTGTGCCACGTCACGCATCAGCGCGAGGATTCGGTACTAGACCGCCGTCGCGGCGACGATCTCGGCCATGACCTCGCGCAGATCGTGGTTGGCCTCGTACACCACGACCTGCCGCGCAGCGCCGTTGCCACGCTCGATCAGATCCTCAACGGCCTCGAGCTCGGCCACCGAGCCGAGGTCCTCGCAGTGGTCCCGCATCCGGTCGATCAGCCGCCGCGCGAGATCCCGCGCCGGCACGCGGTCCCAGTGCGGAAGGTCGACGAGCTCGCCCTCGAGGCCGTGCCGCGCCGCGAGCCACTTGTTCTCGTCGAGCATCTCGAACGGATAGCGCGACAGCGTCTTGCCCGCGTCGAAGTGCTCGCACAGCTCGCGGACCAGCCCCTGGACCAGCGCCGCAAGGCCGAGCGTGTGCTCGACGCGGGTCTGGGAGTCCATGACCCGGATCTCGACCGTCCCGAAGTTCGGGTGCGGCCGAACGTCGTGCCAGAGGTAGGTGTAGTCCTCGATCACGCGCGAGTGGACCATGAACTCGATCCGCGCCTCGTAGTCCTCCCAGTCCTTGTACGTCGGCGGGATGCCCATCCGCGGGAACGCCCGGAAGATCGGAGTCCGGGTCGACGCCAGGCCGGTGGCCTCGGCCCGCCAGAACGGGGAGTTCGCCGACAGCCCGAGCAGGATCGGGACGTGCACGCGCATCCCATTGGCGACGTGGATCGCCTTCTCGGGGTCGTCGACGGCCACGTGAACGTGCATCCCGAAGATCAGCTCCTGGCGCGCGACGAACCGCAGTGCGGACACAAGGTCGCGGTAGCGGGGCCGCGCGACGATGCGCTGGTCCTCCCACATCGCGAACGGATGGGTGCCCGCCGAGCCGATCGTCAGGTTCTTGCGCGCCGCGGTCGCACGAACTTGTTCCCGCAACGCGCGAAGCTGCTCGCCCGCCTCCGGGGTGTTCCGGCACGGATCGGTTGAGACCTCGAGCACGGACTCCATGAGTTCGGGTTTGATCTCACCCACGGGCGAGGGCTCGAGCAGGCTCTCGATCGCGTTGACGAGTTCGAGCGACTCGACGTCGAGGATCATCATCTCCTCCTCGACCCCGATCGTGTACGGAGCTCCCCGGACCTGGAACTTGTGCTCCATCGCGGCGCAGGCTAGCGGACCACTCCGTCGGTCCTGCGGCGTTCGAGCGGTGGCCTTAGACTGAACTCAAACACCTCATCGGAACCGAAAGGGGAGCTCAGATGGCTCTCGGATACGACGGCAAGCTCTACATCCTCGCGTTCGACCATCGTGGGTCGTTCCAGAAGAAGATGTTCGGTATCGAGGGCGACCCGACGCCCGAGGAGACCGAGCAGATCGACGACGCCAAGCGGCTGATCTTCGAGGGCATGCTCGTCGCCGTCGGCGAGGGCGCGGAGGCGGGCGCGACCGGCGTGCTCGTCGATGAGCAGTTCGGCTCGAACATTCCCGAGCAGGCCCGCGAGCACGGACTCAAGCTGGCGATGCCGGTCGAGAAGTCCGGGCAGGACGAGTTCGACTTTCAGTACGGCGACGACTTCGGCGCCCACATCGAGAAGTTCAACCCCGATTTCTCCAAGGTGCTCGTCCGCTACAACCCCGACGGCGACGCCGACATGAACAACGAGCAGCTCGTGCGGCTGAAGCGGCTGGCCGACTGGCTGCACGAGCACGACCGCAAGTTCCTGTTCGAGCTGCTGGTCCCCGCGACCGACGAGCAGCTCTCCTCCGTCGGCGGCGACAGCGACCGCTACGACGCCGAGTTGCGGCCGGAGCTGATGCGCCGCGCGATCGAGGGCGCCCAGGACGCCGGCGTCGAGGTCGACATATGGAAGATCGAGGGAGTCGACGAGCAGTCCGACGCGGCGATGCTCGCCGAGCAGGCCCGCGCCGGCGAGGGCCGCGAGGGCGTCACTTGCGTGCTCCTTGGACGTGGCGCGTCGACCGAGAAGGTCGAGCAGTGGCTCCGTGAGGCCGCGCCGGTCGAGGGCTTCATCGGCTTTGCGATCGGCCGCTCGATCTGGTGGGACGCGCTCAAGGGTTATCTAAGCAAGGACCTCGATCGCGAAACCGCCGCCAAGCAGATCGCCGACAACTACCTGCATTTCGTGAAGGTGTACGAGGGCCAGGCGGTTCACTGAACCTCGCGTGTCCTAATTCACTAAAAACTGGCGTTTCCTACATCTACCTGACATTAGGCACCGCCACTTGGTAGGCTCGCGCACGGCATGGCGATGAAGATGCGCCAGAGTCTCGCCGAACTCGAGCAGGAGTTTCGGCAGGAGATGCAACTGGACCGGAGCCGCGACGACCGCATGATGCGGCGAGCGCTCTCGCGCTCACGCAAGCGACGGCGTGAGCGCGAGAAGAAGCGCAGCTCGGTTCGTTTCTGGCTGCTCGTCACCACGCTGATCGGGACAGCGGTCGTGGTGACGATCGCGATGTTCGAAACGCTCTACTACCTGCTCGGCTAGCGGCCCGGGGCCTTCCACGCTCGGCCGCCGCGGAGCGGACCTTCTCTAGGTGCCCTCTCCCAGGCCACGCAGCGCGGCGTCGACCTCTTCGCGTGCGCCCTTGCCAGAGCCGAGACGCTCCTGCTGGATCTCGAGATAAACCTCCTTGCGGAACACCGGGATGTCACGAGGTGCCTGAATCCCGATTCGTACCTTCTCGCCCATGATCGCCAGTACGGAGACCTCAATGTCATCGCCGATCATGATGCTCTGGTTGGACTTGCGGGTGAGTACCAACATTTTGGGGATGTGCCTCCCTGCTCGCCTGGTCGTCAACGAAGCAACCGGCACCACTCATGTCCACGAGGGTCCGGTCCGCCGAGGCCAGCATACCGGTTGGGATCTGCAGTACACAAGGCATGTGGAGGATGTGCAAAGGTCACTCCAGACGTGCTCCAGCGGGGGACTCGATCGGTTGCCGAAACCACCTGCCGCCGCGCTCCAGCCGTTGCCTGTACTAGTCTCCGCGCCGAAGATGGCCCGCAGATCTCTACGACCCGAGCTCAACCGCATCCGCGCCTGGGTTCGCCAGGGGCGCACGGACGCCTGGATCGCCCACCAGCTCGAGGTGACCGTGCAGCAGATCCAGGCGTTCAAACGCGAGCAGGGACTCGAGCCCGACGGAGACCCCGATGCCGGCGCCGGCGGAATCGACTTCGACGACGAGATCGATCTCCGGGCCGAGGACGACGCGCTGATCGCCGCCGAGCTCGAAGCCGCCGAGGCCCAGCGCGCCGAAGAGCCCGACGAGGACGATGACGAGGACGAAGGCGAGAAGGCGCCGGCCAAGCGCCGGCGTGGCCGCCGCGGCGGGCGCCGGGGCACCCGGCGCAAGGCGACGACGCTCGAGGCGACGTTCGACCACGGCGACGAGGGCTACGGCCTGTGGCTCGATCCCGCCGTCCAGGACGACCCGATCTACGCCGAATACTGGGCCGGTCACCGGCCGGTCGAGGTGGCGATCGAAGAGGATCAGATCGTGATCCGCCGTGTCGGCGACGACGACGCCGACGCGGACGACGCCAACGGCAACGGCGACTAGCCGCCGACCCGGGCCGGGCCGTTACTCCTGCACGATGCGCGCGCCGCCGGCGTAGTCGCTCGCCTCGCGCACGTACCTTGCAAATGCCGCGCCGGCGACCGTCGTCAGGTCCCAGGCGGCCGGGTTGCCGGGCGCCACGCGCGTCGCGATGTCGAAACACCAGTCGGTTCCGTGCTCGCCGTAGTAGCGCGCGAGCTCCTCGGTCGTGAACGTCCCGCCGACCCGCCGGCGGAGCGCGGTGACGAGCTCGTCGGTGACCCGCTCGAGCGCGGGGCGGTCGACCGGATCGGCCTGCGCCAGCCGGCGCTGGCCCTCGCGCCACAGGCCGATGACGTCGTCGAACCGAATCGCCGGCAAGTCGCTACGCCCCCGGCCGGCCGCGAGTCCGTCCGGCAGTCCAGCCCGGGCCGCAACCTAGCGAGCCGGCAGCCCCGTGACCTCGTACGGATGCTCCCCGGGCCGCACCATCCCCAGGGCGCGCGCATCGCTCAGGATCGTCTCCGCCTCGCCCAGCGACCGCTGCTGGGCGCGCAGGCTCGCGTTCGAGCGCACCAGCTGGTGCACGATCGCGCGCTGCTGATCGGCCTGGGACCGCACCGACACGTACGCGAGCGCCCGCTGCACGTACAGGCTGGCTACCACTCCCAGTACGACGAGCAGGCTGACCCGGCCGACGCGGTCCCACCGCACCCGGCCGCGGAGTCCCCGGCTCGCCACCCGCCGCGTTCGCGGGATCGCCTTGCGGCTGGTTTGCCGGCGCGGTGGCGCGGTTGCAGTACGGGCTGAAGGCATCCGCTGCGCCCTTCGTTCGACGCGCGCGAACGCCTTCCTCCTGCATGCGAACGTGCAACCCGGCGGCGCGCGCTCAGGCCCGGAACGCGCTGCGCCCGGGGTAGCGCGCCTCGGCGCCGAGCGCCTCCTCGATCCGCAGCAGCTGGTTGTACTTGGCGACGCGATCGCTGCGTGACGGCGCCCCGGTCTTGATCTGGCCGCAGCCGGTGGCGACGGCCAGGTCCGCGATCGTCACGTCCTCGGTCTCCCCCGACCGGTGCGACATCACTGCCGTGTAGCCGTTCTCGCGCGCCAGCCGGATCGCTGCCAGCGTCTCGGTCAGCGTTCCGATCTGGTTGACCTTGATCAGAATCGAGTTCGCGACACCGGAGTCGACGCCGCGCTGGAGCCGCTCGGTGTTCGTCACGAACACGTCGTCGCCGACGAGCTGGAGCCGGTTCCCGAGGCGCTCGGTCAGCACCGCCCACCCAGCCCAGTCCTCCTCGCCCATCCCATCCTCGAGCGAGATGATCGGGTAGCGCTCGACGAGGTCGCTCCAATAGTCGGAGAGCTCCTCGGCGGTCAGCGTCCGGCCCTCGTGCTCGAGCACGTAGGACCCGTCCTCGAGCAGCCCAGAGACCGCCGGGTCGAGCGCGATCGCGACCTGGTCGCCGGGGATGTAGCCCGACGCGCGGATCGCCTCGAGCAGCACCCCGAGCGCCGCCTCATTGGACTCGAGGTTGGGGGCGAAGCCGCCCTCATCGCCGACGGTCGTCGACAGGCCCTTGTCGTGGAGCGTCTTCTTCAGGTTGTGGAACACCTCGACGCCCATCCGCAGACCTTCCCGGAAGCTCGCCGCTCCGACCGGGACGATCATGAACTCCTGAAAGTCGATCGCGTTGTCCGCGTGCGCGCCACCGTTGATCACGTTCATCATCGGCACCGGCAGCACGTGCGCGCTCTCGCCGCCGAGGTAGCGCCACAGCGGCAGTCGCTCCTCGGCCGCGGCGGCGTAGGCCGCCGCCAGCGACACCGCAAGGATCGCGTTGGCGCCCAGCCGCGATTTGTTGGGCGTTCCGTCCAAAGTGATCAGCATCCGGTCGAGCGCCGCCTGGCTCGAAGCGTCCTGGCCGCGCACCGCGGTGGCGATCTCGCCGTTGACGTTCTCGACCGCTCCCGTCACGCCCTTTCCGTTCCAGTCCGGGCCGCCGTCGCGGAGCTCGGTGGCCTCGAACTCCCCGGTCGAGGCCCCGGACGGCACGATCGCGCGTCCCCACGCACCGGATCTGACGCTGAGCTCGACCTCCACGGTCGGGTTGCCTCGACTGTCCAGCACCTGCCGGGCGTGTACGTGCTCGATCTGGCTCATTGGGGTCGGAGCCCTCCTTCGGTCAGGCGCGCGCGGGCGTAGTAGGCGAGCTGCTCGTCAGGAGCGAGATCGTTCCAGTTCCGCTTTTCGGATGCGGCGAGATCACCCCCGGCCTGCACGCGGGCCTTGAACCGGTCGGCCGCGGCGCGGAGCGCGAGCTCGGGGTCGACCGCGAGTTTCCGCGCCACGTTGACGACCGCGAACAGCACGTCGCCGAGCTCGTGGAAGCGCTCGTCCTCGTCGGCGGCCGCCTCGAGCTCGGCCAGCTCGTCCCGCACCGACTGGAGCGGCCCCTCGACGCCCGGGAAGTCGAATCCGCTGGTGGCGGCCCGGCGCTGGAGCTTGCGCGCGTACAGCGGCGCGGGCAGATTTTCGGGGACCTCCCCGAACACGCCGGGCTCGCGACCGGGCTCGCGCTGCTTGATCTGATCCCAGTTCCGCCGCACCTCGTGCGAGGTCTCGGCCTCGACGTCCCCGAACACGTGCGGGTGACGGCGGATCAGCTTGTCGGTGACGTCCGTGGCCACGCGCGCCAGATCGCCGGCGCCCCGCTCCTCGAGCAGCAGCGCCAGAAAGTGGACCTGGAACAACACGTCGCCGAGCTCGTCGACCATCTTCGCGTCGTCACCACGCCGGGCCGCGTCGGCGAGCTCGTAGGACTCCTCGACCGTGTGCGGCACGATCGAGCGCTCGTCCTGCTCGCGGTCCCATGGGCACTCCACGCGCAGCCTGCGCGTGATCGCATCGAGCCGGGCGAGCGCCTCGGCAATCGCCGGAGGCTCCGGCGAGCTCACCCCGTGGTCGCCGTCGCGCTCGAGGAGGTGGACGATGACGACTTAGGCGCCTTGTAGCCGCTGCAGTCGGACATCGCGTACGCGGAACGGCACGTCGTCTGGCTGAGCCAGTTCTTCTTGGCCGTATTGTCTACCGCGGTCTGCGCGGCCGTTTGCGCCGCGGTGTTCAGCTGCGTCTTGATCTGCGACGACGCCTGAGCCAGGGTCTCCTGCGTGCCCGGGACGATCTTCGTGATCTCGAACACGTACCAGCCGAACTGGCCCTTTACCGGGCCGAGCAGCTTGTTCGCCGGCGCGGCGAACGCCGCGGTGCTGAGAGCCGCCTCCTCCTGCTGCTTGGTGACACCGTTCAGGACGCCACCGGTGCTCTTCGTGGTGGGATCGATCGAGTACTTCTTGACGACCGTGGCCCAGCTCTGACCCGAGCTGAGCGCCTTCTTGGCGGCGAGCGCATTGGCCTGGCTCGAGGCCAGGACGACCTTCATGCTGCGCGTCTCCTGCTTCCCGTACTGCGATAGATGGCTGTTGTAGTACGCCTGGATCTGCGCCTGGGTGACCGGCTTGGTCTGCTTGGCGACGAGCTTCTGCAGGATCGCGTCGATCCGGAAGCGATACAGGAGATCCGGGACCGTCTGGCCGCTCTGGCTGAGGAACGTGTTGAACCCGGAGGGGTTCGATGCGAACTGCGCGTTCTTCTCGGCGGTGAACGTCTTCTCGACCTGGGCGTTTGTCACATTGATGCCGAGCTTCTTGGCGTCGGCCTGGTACCAGTACGCCTTGATCAGGAAGTCGAGCACCGAGTTCTTGAGCGAGGTGAACGCCTGCTGGCACTCGCCTCGCAGCGTCTTGGTCGACGTCTTCGCGAGCGTCGAGAAATCCTTCTTCACAAGCGCGATGCAGTTGTTGAACTCCGGCGGGTCGTTGGGCACGATCACCGGCTGCGTCGGGCTCTGCTGCGCCGCCTGGGTCTTGGCCGCGACGTACATCCAGTGGTTGACCGCCTGTGTCGAGATCGGATTGCCGGCGACGTCGACGACCGCGTTACCGGGGACGCCGCTGCCGCAGGCGGAAATTCCGACTGCGATCACAAAAAAGGCGCCAAGCGCCAGAATCGAACTACGGACCTTCATCGGGGGGTGATGGTAGCGAGGGCGTCGCCAGGCGGCGTGAAGAATGGCCTAAGAGTTGGTTCGGGGCCTCGCTGCGCGGACCGGCTCAGGCTGCCTCTCGCGTGACCGCGAGCAGCACGTCCGCGGCCCGCACGACCGCCGGGAAGCGCTTGACCGGATCCTCGGGGACCCGCATCGATAGCTGCGACTTCCCCGACTCGTACAGCGCCTCGGGGATCTCCTGGCGGATCCGCTTGGCGCGGACCGAGTCGAGCTCGATCGGGGTCACCGCCAGGCGCCCGTTCCGGAACGTCACCGCGCGAGCGCCGGCCTGACCGAGCTTGATCCGCGCCTGCTGGAGCGCGATCAGATTGAGCAGCGGCTCGGGCAGCTCGCCGAATCGGTCCTCGAGCTCGTCGCGCAGCAGCATCAGGTCCGCGACCTCGCGCGCGCCGGCAATCCGGCGGTGCACGTCGACCTTGGCCTGCTCGTAGGGGATGTAGTCCGCCGGCACGTACGCGTCGACGTTCACGTCGAGGCGCACCGGCTCCCAGTCGTCGTCGGCCCAGGCGCCGTCGGCGGCCGCCGCCACCGCCTCGTCGAGCATCTGCATGTACAGCTCGAATCCGAGCGCCGCGACGTGCCCGGACTGCTCGTCGCCGAGCAGGTTGCCGGCGCCGCGGATCTCGAGGTCGCGCATCGCGATCTTGAAGCCGGCGCCGAGCTCGGTGTAGTCGCTTAGTGCACTGAGTCGTTGCGCAGCGTCCGGCGTCAGGGCGGCGGCGGATGGATACAGGAGGTAGGCGTACGCCCTTTCGCGGCTGCGTCCCACGCGACCGCGGATCTGGTACAGCTGCGCGAGGCCGAACGTGTCCGAGCGCTCGACGATCAGCGTGTTCGCCTGCGGGATGTCGATCCCCGACTCGATGATGCTCGTCGACACGAGCACGTCGGCGTCGCCGCGCAGGAACGCCAGCATCCGCGCCTCGAGTTCGCGCTCGTCCATCTGCCCGTGCGCGACCTCGAATTTCATCCCCGGGCACAGCGCGCGCAGCCGCTCGGCGGTCTCGTCGATCGACTCGATCCGGTTGTGGAGGAAGAACGCCTGGCCCTTTCGCTCGTGCTCGCGCAGGAGCGCTCCCTTGACCAGCTCCTCGTCGTACTCGCCGACGTACGTCTTGATCGGGCGCCGGCCCTCGGGCGGCGTCTCGATCACACTGATGTCGCGGATTCCGGCCATCGACATCTGGAGCGTGCGCGGGATCGGCGTGGCACTCATCGCGATCACGTCGACCTTCAGCTTGAGCTGGCGCAGCAGCTCCTTCTGCTTGACGCCGAACCGCTGCTCCTCGTCGACGATCAGCAGGCCGAGGTCCTTGGGACGCACGTCGCGCGACAGCAACCTGTGCGTGCCGATCAGGATGTCGACCCTGCCTTCCGAGAACCGCTTCACCGCCTCGCGCTGTTCGGCCGCGGGGCGAAAGCGCGAGACGTGCTCGATCGTGATCGGATAGTCCTTCAGCCGCTCGGAGAACGTGCCGTAGTGCTGCTGGGCGAGGATCGTCGTCGGCACGAGCAGCATCACCTGCTTGCCGTCCTGGACGGCCTTGAACGCGGCCCGTAGCGCGACCTCGGTCTTGCCGTAGCCGACGTCGCCACAGATGAGCCTATCCATCGGGCGCGGCGCCTCCATGTCCGCCTTGACCATCTCGATCGCGTCGCGTTGGTCGGGCGTCTCGGTGAACGGGAACGCGTCCTCGAAGTCGCGCTGCCAGTCGCTGTCGGAGGGGAACGCGTGACCCTCGCGCCGCTTGCGCTCGGCGTACAGGTTGAGCAGCTCGCCGGCGAGCTCCTGGGCGGCTCTTCTGGCCCGGGCCTTGATGGTGTCCCAACGGGTGCCGCCCAGCTTGGACAGGGGCGGATGGGCACCGCCGGCGCCGACGTAGCGGCTGATCTTCGCGAGCTGGTCGACCGGCACGAACACCCGGTCCGAGCCGGCGTACTCGAGGTACAGGTAGTCGCGCGTGACATCCGCGACCGTCTTGGTGTCGAACCCGGCGAACCGCGCGATCCCGTGGTCCTCGTGCACGACGATGTCACCCGTGCGCAGCTCGGCGAAGCTGCGGAGCACGCCCCGCCGGCGTTTGGTTCGGTTCCCGCCCTCCGCTTCGGTGGCGCGCCGGCGATGGAACAGCCGGTGCTCGGGAATCACCGCGAGGTGCAGCTGCGGCGCGATGAACCCGTTCTGAAGCCTGGCGTGGGCGAAGGTGATGCGACCGTTGAGAGGCCCGTCGTCGCTCTCGAGCCAATGGACCTTGAGGCGCCCGAGGTTGTAGGCGGCCCGCTCGCCCTCGCCGCGGCGCGCGAACGTGACCACGGTGCGGTAGCCCGACCGATGGAGCTTCTCGAGCTCGGGCTCGGCCTCTTTGAGACTCCGGGCCTGCAGATCGGCGGACTGAGCACGGAATTCGAACGGCTGATCCTGGTCGATGCTCGACAGCCGGATCCGGGCGCGGGCATTGAGCGTCTCGACGATCGTGTCGGCATCGACGTACAGGTGGCGGGCGTCGCGGTCGCGGAACGCGGCGCTGACGTCCTGCCAGTGGTCGGCGAGCGCCGGCGCGACGTCCTCCTCGCCGGCGATCACGATGCTCGCGTTTTGCGGCGCCAGCTCCAGGAATGGATGGAAGTTGTCGACCGGCAGAAGCTCGGCGATGTCGGGCCGGTCGTCCTCGTTCTCGAGCGCGGCGATCTCGGCCAGCTCGCGGTGCTCCTCGGCCAGCTCGGCCGCCGGCTCGATCTCGACGAGCTCCGCGTCGCCGAGTGAACGCTGGGTGAAGGTCGAGAACCAGCGCAGCGACTCGATCTCATCGCCGAACAGATCGACCCGCACCGCCCGGTCCTCGGTGGCGGGGAACACGTCGAGCAGGCCACCGCGGATCGCGAACTGTCCCCTGTCCTCGACCTGGTCCACGTTCTCGTAGCCGGCCGCGACCAGATCGCGCGCGGTCTCGTCGAGATCGAGCAGGTCGCCTTGCCGGAGCGCGAAGCCATGGGGTCTGAGCGCCGGGTCGGGAACCTTCTCCGACAGCGCGACCGCGCTGACAACGACTACCGGAGCGCTGTCCTTGCTGTCCTCGAGCAACGCGTCAAGCGCCGCGATCCGCAGTCCCACGAGGTGCGGGGGCGGCGCCAGGTGCGACTCGTACGCGACGCCGCGACTCGGGTAGTAGCGCACGACGCGCGGCTCGAGCCACGTTCTGAGCCCGGCCGCGAGGTCGCGGGCGGCGCGATCGTCGCCGGCGACGACGATCACCGGTGTCGTCGGATCGCGGTCCAGGAGGGCGGCGAGCAGGTACGGACGCAGCGACTGCGAGACGAACGCGCGACCTCCCTGTTCGGCGAGCTTGGCGGCCTGCGGATCGTCGTCGGCGTGGATCAGGAGCGAGCGCAGCATCTGCTACCGAGTCTAGGTCGTCGCCACCGCCCCTGGACCTTCCTGCGCAGCTGCTCGTTTCCCCCGCGGGTTCGAGTCAGGCGGACTCGCCCAGCACTGTTTGCTCCGCCACATCGGCGGCGCGATCGATCAGCAGCCGGACCTCTTCTCTGGGCTCGCGGAAGCGACCGAGCACGTAGGCGGCGACAAGGTCGGGATCGGTCGTCGGCGGACGCCCCACGCCGATCCTGACTCGGGTGAAGTCGGGCGACCCCAGCCGCGCCTTGAGCGACTTCAGCCCGTTGTGGCCGGCCAGACCGCCGCCCGTGCGGACACGGATCTCGCCGAATGGGAGATCGATCTCGTCGTGGATCACGAGCACGTGATCGAGCTCGACCTTGAGCGCCCCGCGCGCCGGTGAGACCGAATCGCCAGCCTCATTCATGTAGGTCATCGGGCGCAGGATCGCCACCCGCGGTCCGCCGGGACCGGTTCGCCCGTCGGTCAGCAGGCCGCGGTACTTCGACTTGGCCTTTGGCAGTGACCAGCGGTCGGCCAGCACGTTCGCGACCTCGAACCCGACGTTGTGGCGGGTGCCGTCGTACTCGGCGCCCGGATTCCCGAGCCCGACGATCAGCCAATCGACAGGTGCTTCGCCCGGCAACTCGGCTCGGGCGGGCTACTCGCCCTCGTCCCCGCCTTCGGTCTCGCCGCCGGCGCCATCTTCGCCGGCTGCCTCCTCGGCCTCCTCGCCGGTCTCGCCCTCGGCCACGAGCTCGGTCTCCTCCTCGATCCCAGGCTCCTCCTCGAGCTGGAGCCGCGGCGGCGACAAGGTCGCGACGACCGTCTCGGGGTCGTCGAGCAGGGTGACCCCGCGGGGCGGAGTGACCGCATCGAGCGTCACCGTGTCGCCGATCACCAGCGCCGAGACGTCGTAGTGGATCGCGTCGGGGATGTCGGTAGGCAGGGCCTCGATCGTCAGCTCGCGCGTCACCTGCTCGAGCACGCCGCCCTCTTTGACGCCGGGCGCCTCCTCGCCGCCTACGAGGTCGAGCACCACGGTCGCGCTGATCGCCTGGTCGAGCCGAACCCGCAGCATGTCGATGTGCACCGTGGCGCCGGTCACCGGATGGCGCGAGATCTCCTTGATCACCACTGGCGTCGCCGTATCGCCGCCGATGCTCAGCTCGAGCACGGCGCCGGCGTGAGCCAGGGTGTTCCGCAGCAAGCGCGCGTCGACGTGGAACGCGATCGGATCCTCGCCGCCGCCGTAGACCACCCCGGGAACGTTGCCGGTGCGGCGCAGGCGGCGTGCCGCCCGCGATCCGTCGGGCTCGCGAAGCTCGACTGCAAGCGCCGTGGTCTGTGCCGTCGCCATGACCGGCGATGGTAGCGGGCAGACCGCCACGAGGACCCGATCGGCAGCTTGGCTTCGTTTGCCGGCGCGGGCGCCACCGCCACAACCGACCGAAACCCTCTTCACCCCGGGACAACCAGGCGCTAAGCTTGGCTTTATGTCGGGCGACGCTCAGCTGATGCTGATGATCGCCGGGATGCACCTCCTGGGGCTCGTGTGTGCGGCGGTCTTGATCATTCCCGCCCTGCGCGACAGCCCCGAGATCCCGCCGCGTCGTCCTGATCAAGGCCCGGATGGCGGCTGGGGCCGCGGACCGGACCTCCCGCCGAAGCCGCCCGCCCCGCCGCGAGGAGGAATCCCACTCCCCGACGCCGAGCAGGCGCTGATCCGGCTACGCGATCATCGCAAGCTTTCCGAGCAGCTCCCGGGGCGCGAGCGCCGGCCCGCCCGCGAACCCGAGCGCACCCCCGTCAGATCGCACTAGTCCTAGAAGTGAGCCGGGCAAGCGGCGTTGGTGTGGATCCGCACGCTGACCTCGAGCAGATCGACGCGAAGCCCGCTGATCGGGTTGCCGGCGCGATGCACCTTCACGCACTGCACGATCGGCAACGACGACCCGACCTCCCAAGCCACGCGCGCCGTCCCCTCCGTGCCGCCGAGCGAGAAGCTGGTCGACGGCTGGAGCTGGATGATCGAGAGCCTCCCGGGGCGCTTCAACGCCGTCGCGTTTACGGCGGCCCGGCGGCGGCAGGACGGGTCGCTTCGGCACCCGACGATGTCGTCGATGACGGCGCTCACGTTCCCGTTGGCCTCTGACTGCACGAGCGAGGTGATCGCCGACTGCTCTGCGCTGTTCGCGCTGAACACCCTCGCCAGCAGGGCGCTGATCACGAGGAACAGGAGGATCGCGACGACGATCCCGACGATGTACACCCGCCGCACGGCTCGAAGCTAAGCGCAAACCCGCCCGGCGCGAGCGGCGCAGCCAGTTACTCACTCAGCTCGAGGAACCGCTCGACCGACGCCTCCTGGTGGTCGAGCCGCTGCGCGAGGGCGCGCGCGTGCTCGGCGGCCGCCTCCATGAAGTCCTCCACGCATCGCTCCGGGTCGTCGGCCAGCGGATAGACACGGATCAGATCCTGCTGGGCGCAGGCGATGCCGAGCGGCGGCTTGCCCTCGGCAAGTGTCCGCGCGCCGCACACGGGCGTGACCAGAAGGCGCAACTCTGGCGCGACCAACGCGGTCGGGAGCAGTCGGTGGGCAGGAAGGCGAACCGACAACTCGATCGAATGGTCGACGCTGACATCGCTGCCAAGGAGTTCGCCGAGCGGCTCCCGCCACACGTCGAGCACGACGTCGGCACCGACCAGGGCGTCGCGGAACGCGGTGGCCTGCTCGATGTAGAGCCGCTCCGCGTCGGCCCGGTCGCCGGCCTCGGCCAGATCGAGATCGCACGGGACCCGTAGCATCTCGCTCGCGGCGACCGTCGTTCCCGCCGGCCGGCTTCCACGCGTGACGTACGTCTGAAGGGTTCCGAGATCCCGGCGTCCGTGGAAGATGACCGTGACGGACTCGCTGAGCGGCAGCCCGCCGACCTTGAGGGAGACGGCGACCGAGGAGGACTCGTCGAGAAGCGCCCGCCGCAGCAACTCCTCCGCTGAGCTGTCGCCTGGCATTGGGTCCTGTTCGAGCATCTCGGGTGCCTCCTCCCGATCCGTGCGGTTACCGCAGGTTAACTTGTACCCGATCCGGTGGCTATATCCCGCTGGATAGGTGGGTAGGCTCCTTGCCATGAAGATCCTCTACAAGCCGTTCGGGATCATCGCCAGCCTGGTCGGCGCCAAGATCGCCCACAGCATCTTCAACGTCCTATGGGCTCGGATCGATCAGGAGGATCCGCCCAAGCCGACGACGGAGGAAGCGAGCCTCCCGAAGGTGGTGGGCGCCGCCGCGCTCGAGGCGGCCACGATGGCCGCGGTCGGCGCCGCCGTCGACCGCGCCGGCGCCCGGACGTTCCATCACCTGACGGGCATCTGGCCGGGCGAGCACCGCGAGCCCCAGGGCTCCAAGCAATAACGCCCGATTACGCGCGGTCACCGCGGACCGCGTCCCTCCGCTACCAATTCGTCATCGATGCGGTGATGATGTGCCGCAGGTCGTCCTCGGTGACTTCCTTCGGCGCCACCGCGAGCAGCCGCTGCTGCTTCACCGCGCCCTCGACGAGTTCGGGGATGTCGTCCTCGTCATACCCGAACTCGGCCACCCCGCGGGGCGCCTGGATGTCTCGCATGAGCCCGCGCAGGACATCCGGGAGCGTGTCCGGGCCGGACTCGGCGATCCGCTCGCCGGCGAGCAGCTCGGCCACGTGGACATGGCGCTCGGGCATCGCGTCGTAGGTGAACCTGAACGCGGCGGGCGCGGTGACGATCACCGAGTGTCCGTGCGGCACGAACGGATGGTCGTCCGGGTAGCCGGCGGGCTGATACTCGTGCTTGACCGAGGCGATCGGATACGCGCACGCATGCGGAATGTGGACGCCGGCAGAGCCGAACCCAACGCCGGCCATCGTTGCGGCGAGCATCATGAAACCCCGCGCCTCGATGTCGTCGCCGTCCGCGACCGCCCGTCGCAGGTACAGGCCCCCGAACTCGAGCGCCTTGGCGGACCACACGTCGGCGACCGGATTCGATCCCTGATACGGCGGCCGGTCCTCGGGCGAGTCCGGGCGGGCGCGGGCCTCGAACGGCTTGGACAGGAACGACTCGGCAGCGTGGCAGACCACGTCGAGCCCCGTGGAGGAGGTCACCTCGGGCGCGAGCGAGCGCGACAGATCCGGATCGACAATCGCCTGTGCCGGCCGCAGGTACCGGTGTGAGATCCCCGTCTTCACCTTCAGGTCCGGGATGTCGAGCACCGCCACCGTGGTCGCCTCCGAGCCAGTGCCGGACGTAGTCGGGATCGCGAGGTGGGGTTTCAGCGGCGACGGCGGCTTCTTGCCGGCGCCGACCGGCGGGTTGACGTAGTCCATCACCGGTGCGGGGTGGGTGGACACGAGGTTCGCGACCTTGGCGGTGTCGATGCTCGAGCCGCCGCCGACCGACACGAACCCGTCGACCTCATGCTCGAGCGCGAACTCGACCGCGTCCTGGAAGGACTCGAGTGTGGGCTCGACCCGGGCACGGTCGTAGGAGACGACCTCGATGCCCTCGGCCTCGATCAGCCGCTTGATCCGCTCGGGATGCCCGAGCGCCGCGACGCCGGGATCGGTGACCAGCATCGCCCGCCGCACACCCAGGCGCCGCAGCTCCCAACCTGCCTCGGCCGAGGCTCCGCGGCCGAACTTCACCGGCGTCGCCTCCATCGTGAAGATCGTCTCGTGCTCTGATGGCATCGCTCTTCTCCTACCCTCGCGCGTTCGGCTGAACGCTAGCCGGGCCGGTCGTCCGCGACCCGCCACGGCTCGAGTCCGTCGCGAGCCCAGTCGGGGATCGGCGTCTTCTCGAGCGTCTCGAGGTCCACGAGCACGTGCCGCAGGTCGCCCTCGGCCACGAGCTCGCTGCCGCAGCGGGCGGCGTGGCGGGTGAGGATGCTCGTGTTACCCATGTGCACGATCGCGACCGACAGCGCCAGCTCGTCGTCGAAGCGCGCGGGCTTGCGGAACCGCAGCTGTGCCTCGGCGAGGACGATGTCGATCCCGTGGTCGAGCATCGCCTGGTAGCTCCCGTACGCGGCGCGCCACAGCTCGGTCATGCTCGTGTCGAAGTACGTGAGGTAGTGCGCGTTGAACGCGATCCCCTGAAGGTCGCATTCGCCGTAGCGGACGCGAAGGGTGTGGACGAGCGGCTGGTTCACGGCCGCGTCAGCCGCCGCCCCTGAGCACGAACCCGCGCTCGGCGAGCTCAGTTAGCGCTCGCTCGAACGCGCCGAAGTCGCGGCCGAGAAGCGCGTCGATCGGCCGACCCGATGGCCCCGCCACGCGGACCCAGCGCCTGAGCACGGCCGGCCCCGCCCGCTCGGATGCCTCGTCGAGCAGGTCGAGCAGGATCGGCAATTCGCCCCTGTGCTCGAGCTGGCCCGAGAGCAGTGTGAGTGGGTCGGTGTCGAGCACCCGGCACAGCTCGTCCTCGTTCAGCCCGAGCAGCTCCATCAGGCGGGCGGCGCCGGTGCTCTGAGCGCGCCGGCCGGTCTGCTGATCATCGCGCTCTCCCATTCGCCGGCGGGCCGTCCTCCCGGATTCCGCGCGTCCGCCGGCGGGCGGAGCTCCTCAGAACAACTGGTTTTCGCCGCCGAACACGTCGCTCACGGATCCGTCCGTGAAGATCTGGCGGATCGAACTCGTGAGCAGGTCCGCGCAGGACAGCACCCGCACGTTGTCCGGTGCACCGGCAGGGAGCGGAATCGTGTCGGTGACCACGATCTCCTCGAGCCGCGCCGCCGCGAGCTGATCCCACGGGTTGCCCGAGAACACTCCGTGCGTGGCCGCGGCATACACGCGCTTGGCTCCGGCCTCATACACGGCCTCGGCGGCCGCCCGCAGGGTCCCTGCGGTGTCGATGATGTCGTCGACAAGCACCGCGTTCTTGCCGGCCACATCCCCGATGATGTACCCGATCTCCGCGACCTGTTGGTTGGGGCGTTCCTTGTTGAGGATCGCCAGGTCGGCGCCGATCTTCTGCGCGAACTGCTTGTTCAGTTTGACCCGGCCGGCGTCGGGCGCCACCACCACCAGATCGTCCAGACCGAGGTCCCGGAAGTACTGCGTGAGCATGAACAGCGCGGTCATGTGGTCGCACGGCTTCTGGAAGAAGCCCTGGATCTGGCCCTGGTGCAGGTCCATGGTCAGCATCCGATCGATCCCGGCCGACTCGAGCATGCGCGCGACCATCCGCGCGCTGATCGGCTCCCGCGGCATCGACTTCTTGTCCTGGCGCGAATAGCCGTACCACGGGGTGACCGCGATCACGCGGTGCGCGGAGCCGCCGACGGCCGCGTCGACCATCACCATCAGCTCCATCAGCGCATCGTTGGCGCTGAGGCCCGTGTCGGCATTGCCGCACGTGGGCTGCACGATGAACACGTCCGCGCCGCGAACCGACTCCTGGTAGCGGCAGTAGACCTCACCGTTCGTGAACGTCTTCAGCGTCATCCCGCCGAGCCCGACGCCAAGCTTGGAAGCGATCCTCGCGGCCAGGCCAGGGTTGGCCCGACCAGACACCAGCATCAGCCGCTTGCTTGCCGCCAGCTGGAGTTCACCCGGTGCTGGGAGAGTCGTCTCGAGCAGGCTCATCGTTGGATCGAGTGTAGGAACGATTGAGGACGGATCGTCTTCTCGGAACTACCCAGGCGACGTGCTGGTTTCTCTCTTATCACTGCTACCCGAGGCAGCGCCCTCGGGCACATTCTTATCGCCGCCACCGCCGTCGCGTGAGCTCGAATCCCGCAGCTTGCGACGTTCACCGTAGCCCTCGATGTTCTTCTGCCGGGAGCGGGCGATGCCAAGCGCTCCGGAGGGCACGTCCTCGGTGATCACCGAGCCGGCGGCCGTGTAGGCGCCGTCGCCGAGACTGACCGGCGCGACGAACATCGTGTCGACGCTCACGAAGGCGCCGGCCCCGATCGAAGTGCGGCTCTTGTTCTTGCCGTCGTAGTTGGCGGTGATCGTCCCGGCGCCGATGTTCGTCCGCTCGCCGATGTCGGCGTCGCCGATGTACGACAGATGCGGGACCTTCGCGCCCGCGCCGATCTCCGAGTTCTTGATCTCCACGAACGTGCCCGCTTTCGCCCCCTCGCGAAGGACAGCGCCCGGCCGGAGGTAGGCGAACGGCCCCACGCTGACACGGTCGCCGACGTCGGCGCCGGTCAGGTAGGAGTGGACGACGCTCGCCTGCGCGCCGACCCGAGTGTCGATCACCGTCGACAGCGGGCCGACCGTGGCGCCGGCGCCGATCTCGGTGGCGCCGTGGAGACTCGAGAACGGAGCGATCACGGCGTCCTGGCCGATGCGCACGCCCACGTCGATGACGGTCGCCGCCGGATCGACGATCGTGACCCCGGCGAGCATGTGGCGCTCGTGGATGCGCCGCTGCGCCACCGCCCTTACCGCCGCCAATCCGACCCGGTCGTTGATGCCGAGTTCGCTGCTGTCATCGATCTCGTAGGCGGACACGCTCCGCTCGCGCGCCCGGATGATCGGCACCACGTCGGGCAGGTACAGCTCGCCCTGCGCGTTGTCGCTGCGGACCTCATCGAGCGCCGCGATCAGCGCCGCGCCCTCGAACGCGTAGATGCCGGTGCTGATCTCCCGGATCCGCAGCTCGAGCTCGGTGGCGTCGCCGGGCGCCTTGGTCTCGACCACGCGCTCGATCGTGCCGTCCGGCGCCCGCACCACTCGCCCGTACCCGCTCGGGTCCTCGAGCACCGCGGTGGCGAGCGTGGCCGCCGCGCCCGAGCGCGTATGCGCCTGGACCAGACCGACCAGCGTCTCGGCCGTGAGCAGCGGGTGATCGCCGTTCAGCACGATGACCGTGTCGTCCGGCCCGATGTGGGCCGATGCCGCCTTGACCGCATCGGCCGTGCCGCGAGGCTCCTGCTGCACCGCCACGATCACCTCGCCGTCCAGCGAGGCCTCGAGCGGCCTGTCGGGACCCTCGACCACGACCACCTTGCCGGCGCCGGCCGCCCGGGCAGCCGCCACCGGCCAGGCGATCATCGCCTGGCCACACACGTCGTGGAGCAGCTTCGGCGTCGCGGAGCGCATCCGCGTGCCCTGCCCGGCGGCGAGGATCACGACGACAGGCGCGGCCACACGAAGATCGTAGGCGATCGGCCGCGGGGCCGGGACCCCGATGAGTCGCGAGCGTGAGGCCACGGCACCGCGACGCCGGCGGCTCCCGGCGCTCAGGCGGTGCGCCGGGACGCGGTCGCACGGGCAGGTCGCGGGTGTCAGGCAGCGTCTTTTCTGATCTGGGCGTCCCGTTCGTTGCGCTCCTCCGTCTCTCGCTCGTTCTCGTACCAGCGGATCCACTTGCGGATCGCGTTGTCCGAGACGCCGTACTTCCGGCCAACCGCTAAGAAGCTCATCGACGCCACGTTCGCCATCAGCTCGCTCATAGGACGGACGCGTCACCTTCCGGCGCGCGGGCGCCGGCACACCGCGGAGCGACGCGGCGTTCACGGCACCCCAGCATTTCTGCGAGCAGTATCGGTGGCGGATATTCCGCGGCACGAACCCCTCGCCGCACCCCGGGCAGATGCGCTCGCGTGGCAGGTTTCGGCCGCAATGCGTGTCGAGCGTGGCGGCGCAGTTCGGACACACCATCCGGAGGTTCTCGATCCGGTTGTCGTTCGAAACGCCGTTGATGTGATCGAGCACGAGAGACATGCGCCGACCCCGCCACTGCTCGCCTTGGCTGCACATCTCGCATCTAGCTTCCAAGAGCCCGCTTTCCAACAGACGCCGCTTGAGGTTGAAGCGGTTGTACGTCGAGTGTTCGACGAGCACCTGGTCGAGCGGGATTTGGACAGTGCGAGCGGCCCTTCGGCGCCCGGCGTTCGGGTCAAAATGCTCGGTCTCTATACCCCAACGCTTCACCCATTTTTGAAGCGTCCGGTAGTTAGCGCCCTTGACCTGGTACCCGAGGAGTCGGAGCGCGTCGGCCCAGCAAATCGAGCCGGCTATAGCCGCCCGCACATCGGCCTCTGAGAATGGAGGTGGCCAAGGCATTACGAACACATGTTCGCATGCGTCTCGGACGGAATCGAGGCTGGGGAGCCCGGACTCGGACCGGGACTAACGGCTTCAAAGGCCGTTGTGCTGCCATTACACCACTCCCCAGAGTAATGCTCGGCGGGCACAAGAAGTTATGCCATACGGACCTGGTCGCCGGGAGCCCTGACCGTCACCACCGCCTGGCGAGCGGCCGAGCGCCACCAGTCAGACGCGGCGCGTCAGCAGGTGCCTGCGGCCGGTGAGCACTCGTCCTCGCGCTGGACGCGCCAGGATCCCTGCACCGGGTCGATGAAGTGCGGCGGCTCCTCGTAGCGAAGACGGTCGTCGTAGTTGTAGTTCTTCGCGTACCCGGTGCCGACGCTGCCGCCGCTCCCGGTGCCGACTGCGCCGCGGAAGTCTTGGGCGAGGCCGCCGTTGATCGTGAGCGTCCCCAGCTTCCCGCCACAGTTGTACTGGTCGACGATGACCGAGTGCCGGAGCGAGAGCAGCATCGCATCGATCGTCACGTTGGTCATGCTTCCGGGGGCGTTGGTGCTGGTGGACGTACACGTCGACGTATTGGTTCCGAGCGGCTGGTTCCCGATCGGGTGATAGACGCGGACGAAGTTGTTGGCGATCAGCCCGACCAGCGTGTTCGATCCGCTCGTCAAGATGTTGTTGTCGATCACGACGTCGTTCTCGGCGGCGATCGTGATCGGGGAGCCGGCCGTACCCGACACATAGGCCGTTCCGCAACCGGTGTTCCCGGTATAGCTCGGATTCTCGAAGTCGTAGGTCAGCGAGCACGCCGGCGTCGTCGCGTTCGCCACGTACAGCACGCCGTTTGACGGGTAGCTGTAGCTGCTCGTCGGGATGCCGGCGCTGAAGCAGGACGGATAGCTCGTGTTCGGCTGCGCGACCGTGATGCTGGACGCGTTCAGTGTGATGCAGGTCGTGCCGGTGAACGACAGCGTCGCTAGCGACTGCAACGACGCGTTGGACGGCGGAGGCTGGAGGATCCCGGCCGGCGCCACCGTCGTGCCGTTCATCGTGGGGTTGCCGGTGCAGGTCTGCACCCAGCCCGGTGAGTAGCCGAACTCGATGTTGTCGGCGCTGGTGCGCCCGAAGGTCGGGGTCCCGCACAGCTGGGCCTGGTCGTTGGTGTGGAAGGGACCCTTGATGCTGTCGGCCGAGATGAAGTTGATCGAATCGCAGGCGTAGCTGCCGTAGAAGTTCGCGCTGTAGCGGTTGTACGGCGGATACCGCCACTTCCCGCACTGGGCCGTCGCGCCAGCGATCGCCGCGGCGTAGTTGGTGCCGCCAGGCTGGAGCGTCTTGTCGCCGGACGTGGAGTAGGCGTTCGCGACCTGCACGATCGGATCTGACGTTTCGTAGTTCGTAAACCACACGTAGTCGAGGAAGCTGGCCTCGCGGAGGCTGGCGACGATCGTGCGGTGGGCCTTGCCGGCGTACCCGGTCACGCGAATCCGGAGGCTCCCCGCGCCGTTGCCCGTGGCTTGGATCATCGAGTTGACCGGATTGGTCGTCGAACACTGCGTGTAACCGGGGGCCGGCATCAGTTCGATGGCGTAGCTCTCGACGGGAGCGCCCGGCACCGTCCGCGTGTTGGCCGTGGAGCCGCCGAGGTTGATCCCGTCCGCCGGGGTCGGCACGCACTGGGTCCAGTACTCGTTGTTCTCGTCGAGGTCGAACAGATAGGTCTGGATGCCGGCCTGGGCAGCCTGATATGCCTGGTTCTCGGATGAGTTAGTGGAGGTGAGCTGGATGCTTCCGGTGACGGCAGTGAAGGCGACCACGCTCATCACCGTGATCATCACCAGCGCGCCCAGCGCGACGACCATCGTGAAGCCGTCCTCGGCGGCGGGGTGTACCCGTTGGAGCAAGCGCTTGATCAGTCGCATGGCAGGTTCGTGGAGGAGGGACTGGCGGGGGTGAGACGGAAGACGACCGAGTCACTCATCGTCGCCTCGCGGCTCGGGTCACTCCAGCCGTCGTTCGGTGCCGCCACCCAGGAGATCGTGACCTGCGCGACCGATCCGGCGGCGTTCGTCGCCGTCGATGGCCAGGTGCCGCTGAGTGGAAGGGTTGCGATCCGGGCGGCGCCCAGCAGTGAGTTGACCGTCGAGTTGGCGGGGTTCGAGTAGCTGTAGTACTGGAACATCGGGATACCGCTCTGGTTGGCGACGTGGTTGAGCAACACGATCGACCCGGTCTTGTTCGCCGAGAACGTCCATGTCGAGGCATCCTGGGCATCCGGCGGCGAGCCGCCGGTGTTCGCGTACCAGGTGTCGGTCAGCGCGCCATTCTTGAACGACACCACGTGCTCGGTGGGGGTGCCGGTCGCCCCGTCCCCGATCCCGGTCACGAACACGAGGTCGTTGGCGTCGCTGTTCACGGCGGGGCTGATCCCGGCCGCCGTCGAGCCCTGGATGGGCGAGACATCGCCGGTGAGGCACCCGGAGTTCAACTCCCGGTCGAGGTGCGCCATCGCGCTCTCGGACGCGCCCGTGGCGGCGACGCGGTCGCTGACCCGGGATGCCTGAGTGACCGACAGGTCGACGAGCGCGAACGCCGCGAACACGATGACCAGGCCGGCCATCATCGCGACGAGCAACTCGATGATCGTGAAGCCCGCCTCGGTGTTGACGTGTGGAGAGCGCATCAGGTGCACTTCCCGTTCGTGGTGGCGGACCCGGCGTAGAGCTTCACGGTCTCGCCCACGCCGGTGTTCGTGATGGCCGCTGGCTGATAGTGCTTGGAGCCGTTGTCGTAGCACACCGTGTAGCCGCCATACGGCAGCCCCGGGTAGCTCAGGAGCCCGGTGACGCTCGCCGTCGCCGGGTAGCCCGGGTTGAGCGGTAGATTGCCCTGACCGGCGCTGACGGCCGGCGGGGTGGTGCCGGCGAGGTAGCCGTAGTACTTGGTCCCACACGGGTCGGTGATGAGCAGTTCCGATCCGTTCGGAACCGCCTCCTCGCTGCCCGGCGTGGAGGACGTACCCGAGTACAGCTTCACCACCATCGGCGGTACGGTCACCGTGGCGTTTGTGTTCTGGCCTCCGATCACGGTTGCGCTCACGTCGGACGACGGACCGCCGGTGACATGACTCGGATCCTCGGCGCTGCACGTACCGGCGTACACCGAGTACGGCGAAGTGAACGGGAACACGGGCGTGGCGACGATCTGGCTTCCGAGAGTTCCCCAGTCCGCCGCCGGGAAGCTCTTATCCGGGTTCCCGACCACGGGGCAGGTTGCGTCCGTGAACGTGCACACCCGGTACGACGGCAGGTTCATGTTCGTGTTGAACGCGACCACTCCGGTCGCCATCGGGGTGAGTCCGTTCGGCGGCGCGATGGCCGCGCCGCTCGGGTACTGGATCGTGTAGGTGATCGACCCAGCCTGGTCGACTTGGAACGACGCGGAGGTGGGCGCCGTCCCCGCCGCCACCGGGATGCTCGCCGTGTCTGGCGCCGCCGGCGTGACCGCGGCGCCCGTCTGGGCGTCGACGAACGTGCCGAGGGCGGGCGTGACGGCGACCGTGTAGGTGCCCGCGGGGATGTCCCCGAACAGGACGCAACCGGCGGCATTGGTCAGCCCGGATGCCGTGTCCGGGCCGGTGATCGACACGTTCATGCCGCTGTCTCCGCCTCCCGAGGCGCTGGTCGCGGACACCGCGAGCGCGCCGTTGCCAGCCGAGATCGATCCCACGGTCGGTGTGAGGACGCTGGTCTCGGTCACCGCGGGGCTGGTGCCCATGTTGGCCCAGGTGACCGTCGACGTCGTCTGCAGATAGTCGGCCGACGGATTCGTGCAGGTGGCGGTGCCGGTCGCGTCGCTCACGTAGCTCGCCGTCTGCTTGACGTAGAACTGCACGCCGTCGACCTTCGTCGGCCACGTGGTCGTCTGGTTCAGGTTCGACAGCTGGTCGATGTTCAGGCCTCGGAGCTGGTCCTCGCTCTGCTGGGCGACCGCCTGAGCGTCCGAGCGCAACCGGGTGGTATAGGACTCCTTCTCAGTTCCGGCGAAGCTGGTGAACGCGGCGCCAGCGAGCAGAGTGACGATCAGCGCGCTCGCCAGAACTTCAATCAGCGTAAATCCGTCCTGGGCGCGTGCGCGGTCTCTGAGTCCTCTTAACACAGCCGGTAGATCGACCCGGACGCCGTGACGCTTGAGGATTCGCCGCCGACGACAACCATCGTCGGTGTCGTGGCTGGAAGGTGTGCGCACCGAGCGGGACATGGTCGAAGGGCGATGGAGTCGCGTGCGCGCGGGCGCTTGCGACATGAATGTGTCGGCGACCCCCGGGTCCCGGTTTAGGCAACCGTGGGAGAACTAGACGCTTGATCGAAGGTCGGGCTCAGCGGCCGCGGCGAAGGATCGTCGCGACGTCCCCCGGGAGCAGCGGATCGGCGAGCGCGGCGCGGACATCCGCGGGCCGGTGCAGCGCCCGCTCGGCCCGCAGGATCCCGACCTCGTAGCCGACGTCGCGGATCGCGGTCAGCGCCACCCCCATCACATCGTGGCGCCACGTCTGCTCGGGCAGCGCGAACAGGTCGGGCAACGGCCGCGCGATCCCGACCAGGTAGAGGCCGCCGTCGATCGCGGGGCCGAGCACGACGTCGCAGCCGGCGTTCAGGTCGTCGAGCGCGCCGGCGGCATGGGCCCCGCGAAAGCGCGGGAGATCGGGCCACACGATCAGTAGCGGGCCGCCGGCGCGGGCCAGCACGCGGGCCGACGCGTCGGCGAGCCGGCCGGCGATCCCCTCGCCGTTCTGGGGGAACAGCACGGCGTCGGGGCCTACCAGCCGGCGAAGCTCAGCGCCGGAGTCGGGCGGGTCGTGGGCGACGTGGGGCGCGGCCGGCGAGACCTCCCGGGCCCAGGCGGCGGCGCGCGCGATCAGCGCCGATTGCAACTCCAGGCAGCCCTCGCGCCCGAGCAGGGGCTCGAGCGCCCGCCGGACCTCGCCGGCGCGCGGCGCCCGAGCCATGATCAGCACCGTGGGGCCGGGCCCGTTCATCGCCGGGACACTACGTGGCTACCACAGCCACCTACCGTGGCACCCGTCCGCCCTCCGCCCCACGCTCGTGGGCCGGACCGCGTGGCGGCGCGATCCCGAGCACGCGCATCGCCTTGAGCCCGAGCGACAGCTTCTCGCGGCCGTCGGTGGAGGACACGTCGAGCCCAGTCAGCTCGCGCACGCGCTCGAACCGGTACCGGACCGTGTGGCGATGGGTGATCAGCCGCTGCGCGGTGGCGTTGACATTGGCATCGCACTCGAGGAACGTCGACAACGTCCCAAGCAGATCGGTCTCGTACTGCTCGTCATAGACGACGAGAGGCCGGACGGTCTCGTCGTAGAACCGCCGAAGCTCGACGGGATCGTTCATGTGCGGCAACAGCAGCTGGTACGTGCCGGTCTCCTCGTACCCGAGCTCGGTGCGCTCGGGCTCGCCCTCGACCACGTTCGCGGCGAGCAGCGCCTCGTTCCGGGCACGGTGAAGCTCGAGCGGATCCTCGACGCGCCGGCTGCGCCCGGCCGCGAACGCGAATCCGGGCAGCCCGGACTCGAGCTCGCGCAGGATCGCCGCCACCGCCCGTCGCCCGGCCTCGCCGTCGGCGTCGGGAAGCAGCACCGCGATCTCGGCGGCCTCGTCCGCGGTCGCCGCCGCGATCGCGCCCGGCGCAATCGACCGCGCGCCCCTTGTCGCAAGCGCGAGCAGGCGCCGGCGCCAGTCCTCCTCGGTCGGGTTGCGGGGATGGGCGCGGATGATCACCACGCTCGCCCCCACCCCAAGATCGGTCCCAAGCTCCTTGCCGCGCGCGACCAGGTCCTCGCGAACCTCGATGCGGCCGTCGAGCACCGCCCGCATGAAACCCGAGGCCGCCTCCTCCGAGGCGCGCTCGGGCGCGCGTACCCGCTCGACCTCGGACGCGATCAGCGTCGTGACCAGCCGCAGCAGCGAGGTGTCGGTCGGTCGATCCGACGCCCGCATACGCAGCCGTCCGACGGTCGACTCGGCCACCTTCAGCTCGATCGTCGTCACGTCGTCGGCGTCCCGCATCAGCGAGCGCTCGTCGGCGGGGCTACGGGCAGCCACGGCCAGCACGGTCGCCGAGCGGTCGATCAGGATCAGGCTCGTGTCGAGCGCCCGCGCCGCCGCGCGCAGGATCGCGGGGAGGCCGGCGCCGTCCTCGACGGCGTCGGTGATCGCGGCCAGCGCAGCCAGATCGGGCGCGGCCGCCCCGGTCTGCTCTTGGGCGCGGTCAGACAAGCGGCGCGGTCCCGGTTCGGGTCAGAACACCCTGGGCCACTCGAGCACGACCACGGCGCCGACCAGCACACCGACCCCCATAAACGCGGCGAGGACGTAGGCCGACAGCACCACCGCGACCACGCGCTCGTGCACGCGCCGGTATGCCGTGACCGCGGGGACGACCACGAGCAGCACGTACGCGATCAGACCGATCACGCCAAGGCCCACGGCAACCAGATAGGTGATCTGCTGGTTCGTCATCGATGTCGCTGGAATTGTGACCGATGGTGGCGATGGCCGAGCGGCGGGGCGCGCTCGCACACGAATTCGACCACGGCCGCCGCCGCACCTTCACGCAAACAGCGGAAAACCGAAGTCGCGCAGTACCGGCACCGCGGAGCACGCGCCAGGGTACCGAGGCGCCAGCGCCGCCGCGGCCGCCGCGGCTCGAGCGGGGCCATCCGCGGCGAGCGGGCCCCAAAACAAACCCGCGACCGTCGGTCCCGACCCCGACACGAACGCGTGATCGGCCCCCGCGTCCCGCACCGCCGCGAGCGCAGGCTCGATGTCGGGGCACAGCGACACGGCGGCGGGCTCCAGGTCGTTGACGAGCAACCGCTCGGGCAGTGGAGCGTCCGGGCCGGGCTCCGACCACGAGTCCGGGAGGATCCTCGCCTCGAATTCGAATGCCTTCTCGCCGACCCCGAGGCGATCGGCTTCCGCGTACACCGCGGCGGTGGACAGCCGGTGAGGCAGCGGCAGGATCACGAACGCATGCGCGGCGAGCGGCGCCCTGGGCACGACTTCGTCGCCCGCACCGAAGCCGAACACAAGCCCGGGCGTGAGCTGGCTGGGCACGTCGGAGCCAAGCTCAGCCGCGAGCTCACCGAGGGCGTCCGCGTCGATCGGAGCGAGCCTCTGGGCCATCCGCAGCACGGCCGCGGCGTCTGCCGAGCCGCCGCCCATGCCGCCGGCGATCGGGATGTGCTTGCGGATCGTCACCTGGACCCGCGGCGCGTCCCATCCCCGCGACCGCAACCCGGCCAGCGCGCGCGAGACGATGTTCGGCTCCTCGACGCCTGGACACACGACCTCGTCGTCGAGGGCGACGCGAGTAACGAGCTCGAGTTCGTCCGCAAGTGACACGGATTCGATCAACGTGACGATCTCGTGACGCCCGTCCTCCCGGCGCGAGCCCACGAACAGGCCCAGGTTGACCTTCCCCGGCGCCCTCGCGACCAGCTTCACCGAACCGACAGCCTTGCTGCAAGCTCGCAAAACTCCGAGGGCGAGAGCCGCTCGGCGCGCTCGTCGGGCGGATGGCCCATCTCCACGAGAGCGGCGCGCGCCCGCTCGCGCACACCCGCCTGCGCCCCCGGCGCGAGCGCCAGTGACCCGGCCAGCGCCTTGCGACGGTGCGCGAAGGCGTCGTGGACGAGCCGGCGCACGTCAGGATCGACGACCGCCCCATCGAGGCGGCGCAACCCGACCAAAACCGAGTCGACGCGCGGCACCGGCCGAAACACGGTCCGCGCCACCGGCCGCAGCACCTTGACCTCGCACGCGAGCTGGGCCAGCACGGACGGCGCCCCGTATGCCGAGGAGCCGGGCGCCGCCGCGAGCCGCTCGCCCACCTCCCGCTGGACCATCACGACCCACGACTGCACCGAAGGCAGCTCGTCGATCGTCCGCAGGATCACGGTCGCCGCGATCCCGTACGGCAGGTTCGCGACGACCGCGCTCGGCGCCGGATCGAGCGCAACGAGGTCGAGCTCGAGCGCGTCGGAGAAATGGACCGTCACGTTGGAAAATCCAACCAAGGACTCGCGCAGCGCGGACTCGAGCCGGCGATCGACCTCGACGACGTGCAGGTGCTCAACCTCGCCGGCGAGGCGCTCTGACAGCACGCCCCGCCCGCCACCGATCTCGAGCACGACGTCGTCCGCGGACAGGCCCGCAAGCCGCTCGATCACGTCCAGGATGTTGCGGTCGATCAGGAAGTTCTGACCGAGGCGCGTCACCACCCGAACACCTCAGCGGCGTTCGCCTCGATGATCGCGTCGAGCTCCTCGTACGGCACCCGGCGCTCGACCGCGAGCGCGGCGGCCGTGAGCGCCACGTTCGCCGGCTGGTTGGGCTTGCCCCGACGGGCCTGCGGCGAGAGGTAAGGCGCGTCGGTCTCGACGAGCAGCCGGTCGGCCGGGACGCGAACCGCGGCGACCCGGAGATCCGAGGCCTTCGGGTACGTGACGTTGCCCGCGAACGAGAACCACCAGTCGCCATGCGCCAGACACTCGTCGATCCGCTCGGCCATCGAGAAGCAATGGAGGATCACCCGGACCCCGCCGGCGAGCTCACCGAGCATCGACAGCGTGTCGTCGTCGGCCGCACGCGTGTGGATGACCAGAGGCTTGCCGACCTCGCGCGCCAGGTCGATTTGGGCTGCGAACGCGCGCATCTGGTCGGATGCGGGCGCGTAGTCGCGGTAGTAGTCGAGCCCGGTCTCGCCGATCGCCACGCATTTCGGATGTGCCGCCAGCGCCGCGAGCTCGGCCAGGTCGGCATCGTCGAACCCGGTGGCGCTGTTCGGGTGACGCCCGATTGCCGCGTACACCTGCGGGAAGTCCTCGGCCGCGGCGAGCGCGGCCCGGCACGAGGCGCCGTCCGTCCCGACGGTGACGATCCGCCTCACCCCGACGTCGACGGCCGCGGCGACGAGCTCCGCGTCAGGCGGCTCACACAAGTCCAAGTGGGTGTGACTGTCGATCACGCGCGCTTCGGGAACAGCGGCTCGAGCGCGTTGGCCGAGCCGCCCGATACGTGCGGCGCGTACGACGCGGCCTCGTAGTCAAACCGCGGCGCCCCGAGCGCATCGAGTAGCCGCGCGGTGCTCGCCGGTAGGTACGGATGGAGCAGGACGCTGACCACGCGGACTCCCTCCGCCAGCGACGCGAGCGTCTCGTCGAGCGCGCCGGCCGAGTCCGGGTCGCGCGCGAGTTGCCAGGGGGCGCGCTCCTCGACGTACCGGTTCAGCCGCCGGACGCGCTGCCAGATCAGCTCCAGCGCCTGGGTGACCTCGAGGCGGTCGAGCAGCGTGGCCACATCGGCCGCGAGACCCTCAAACGCACCGACCAACTCCGGATCGGTCGCGACCGCCGGAATCGACCCATCGCGGTACCGGAGCAGCATCGCGATCGTCCGGCTCGCGAGGTTCCCATATTCGTTCGCCAGTTCGCTCTCGTAACGCGCGCGCACCGCCTCGATCCCCACGCTCCCGTCGCCACCGAACGACACGTCGCGCATCAGGTAGAAGCGCAGCGCGTCGGTGCCGTAGCTCTCGATCACCTCGAACGGGTCGAGCACGTTCCCGAGCGACTTGCTCATCTTGCGGCCGTCGGCGCCGAGCAGGAAGCCGTGGACGAACACATGCTGGGGGACGGGAAGGTCAGCCGCCATCAGCATGGCGGGCCAGAACACCGTGTGGAACTTGAGGATGTCCTTGCCGATCAGGTGGTAGGTCGCGGGCCAGAAACGCCCGGTCAGGTCCTCGCCGTCGCGCGCGTACCCGAGCGCCGTGTAGTAATTCAGCAGCGCGTCGAACCAGACGTAGAACACGTGCTCGTGGTCCCACGGCACGGTCACCCCCCACTTCAGCCGCTTGCGCGACAGCGAAATGTCCTGGAGGCCTGAAGCGATAAATGACCGCGCCTCGTTGAAGTGATGCGGCGGCATCACGAAATCGGCCTGACCGTCGAACAGCCGCTCGAGCGGCTCCTGGAACGCCGAGAGGCGGAAGAACCAGTTCTCCTCCTGGTGGCGCTCGAGCACGATCTCGTGGATCGGGCAGCGGTTGCCCTCGAGGATCTCATTCTCGACCTTGAAGTCGGCGCACCGTGGGCAGTACCACCCCTCGTAGATCCCCTTGTGCGTGTAGCCGTTGTCGTGGACGCGCTGGAGGACCTGCTGCACACGCTCCTTGTGCTGCTCGTCCGAGGTACGGATGAAGAAGTCGTTAGTGGCGTTGAGGATCGGGGTCAGCGCCTTGAACTTCTCGGCGTTCCGATCGGCGAGCTCGCGCGGCTCGAGGCCCTGCGCGGCGGCCGCGTCGGCGACCGGCTCGCCGTGCTCGTCCGTGCCGGTCAGGAAGAACACGTCCTCGCCGCGCTGGCGCATGTGGCGCGCGACGACGTCGGCGGCGATCGTCGTGTACGCGTGGCCGAGGTGCGGCTGCGCGTTCACGTAGTAGATCGGGGTGGTGATGTAGAAGGACATCGTCGCAGTGACTTTATGACGATGGCCGCTGCGCCGGCGAAGGCGGCCCCTAGTAATCGGTCAGCGCGCGGTACAGCCGGTTGGCCGCGACCCCGGTCAGGTCCGACACCACCGCCGCAGCAGGACGCGGCTTGGCGCCGGCGTCGACTAGCCGTCGGAGAGCATCCAAAGCCGGGCCAAGCTCGTTCTCAACCGACGGGGCGCCACCGACCACGAGCGCGACCTCTCCCCGGGGCGGATCGGACGCGTAGCGGGCCGCCAGCTCGGCGGCGGTCCCGCGGACGATCTCCTCGTGCAGCTTGGTGAGCTCGCGGCACACGGCCACGGGGCGCTCCGGATCGAGCGAGGCGAGCACCGCCAGCGAGGCGGCGATGCGCTTTGGCGACTCGAACGCGACGAGCGTCTCGGGCGAGGCGAACACCTGCTCGAGCGCGGCACGCTTGCGCGGCAGGAACCCGGTGAAGCGCCACCGGTCGGCGGGCAGCGCGCTCGCCACCAGCGCCGCCAGCGCCGCCGAAGGCCCGGGCAGGACCTCCACCGCCAGCCCGGCCGCCACGCACGCCTGCACGAGCACGAACCCCGGATCGGACACGAGCGGCGTGCCGGCGTCGGACACGAGCGCGACCACGGTGCCCTCGCGCATCTTCGCCACGAGCTCGCCGGCGCGCTGGCGCTCGTTGTGCTCGTGGTAGCTGACGAGGCTTCCGCCGACGCCGTAGCGGTCGAGCAGCACGCGGCTGCGGCGGGTGTCCTCGCAGGCGACGATGTCGGCTTCGCGGAGCGCCGCCAGCACGCGCAGGGTGACGTCCTCGAGGTTGCCGATCGGCGTCGGGCAGATGATCAGCCGACCGGCGCTCATGATCCCGCCTCCGCCCGCTGCCGGAGGCCGTCGAATGCAAGCGTCGACGCCCCGATCATCCCGGCCTCGACCCCGAACGCGGCCGGCACGATCTCGACCAGGTCGCGCGAGGGCGGCAGCGCCCGCGCGGCGACCTCCGCCCGGACGGGGCCGAGCAGGAGCTCGCCGGCGCCCATCACGCCGCCGCCGATCACCACGACCTCGGGATTGAACGTGTTGACGAAGCCCGCGATCGCGACCCCGAGGTTGCGGCCGATCGTCGCGATCGTCTCGATCGCCGCGGCGTCGCCGTCGTGGGCGAGCTCGGTGACGAGCGGACCCACCAGCTCCCGGCCTTCGGCGTGCGCCCGGCCGAGACCGGAGTCGGGTCGCTCGTGGGCCATCCGCAGGGCCTCGCGCGCGAGCGCGGTGCCGGACGCCAGCGACTCGACGCAGCCGTGGTTGGGACAGTTGCCCTGGCACGGCGGACCGTTGCGGTCGATCACGACGTGCCCGAGCTCGGCGGCCGCCCCGATCGCCCCCCGGTACAGCTCGCCGCGGATGAGCAGCCCGCCGCCGATGCCGGTGCCGATCGTCAGCAGCACGGCCTCGTTGCACCCGCGGGCAGCGCCGGCGCGGTGCTCGGCCAGCATCGCGCAGTTCGCGTCGTTGTCGACGAACACGGGCAGGTCGAGCCGCTCGGCCATCACGTCGGCGAACATGATGTTCTTGAGCGGGAGGTTCACGGCGATCACCGCATTGCCCGTCCGCTGATCGATTAAGCTGGGAATGCCGAACCCGACAGCGGCGACCTCCCCGCCGGCGCCGGCGACCGTCTCCTCGACGGCGTCGACGACGACGTCGAGGAGGTAGGAGACATCGAGGCGGTTGATGCTGCGCTGCGCGCGGTGGTGGACCGACAGCCCGGAATCGACCGCGCCGGCAAGCAGTTTCGAACCGCCCATGTCGACGCCGATGGTGCGCCGGCCCGGCATGCCGTCACTATATGCGTACACATGCCAAGCGATCTCGAACAGCCCCCGTACAAGCTCTACCGCTCCGGCCCCAAGGGCCTGCGAGCCCGTCTGCGCGGCGAAGACGACGCGCTCCAGGGCCCGGTCGGGTACCGGAAGTACAAGGGCGGGCCGGAGCGCGGGACCGGCCGGCGGATCACCCCCAAGCGGGTGATTCGTCGGGATCGTGCTCGCGGTCGTGGCGTGGTTGGCGCTGTCGCTGGTGCTGTTCCTGATCAGCGCCCAAACGCACTCGGGCGGTCCGCTGGTGGCGGCGGCGGAGCCACAGCTGAGCTCCGGCGGCCCGATGCTGACCTCGGCCAACACGATCCTCGATCCTCGGCCTCGACAACCGGCCGACCAGCGGTCAGGACTCCAAGGAGGGTGGCGGCGCCAACACGAACGAAGCCGACGCCAACACCGACACGATCATGCTGTGGCGCGTCGGCGGAGGCGTCTCGCGACGGCTCTCGATCCCGCGCGACACGCTGGTGAACATTCCCGGCCACGGCCAGGCCAAGATCAACGCCGCCTGGCCTTACGGCGGGCCGGCGCTGGCGCTGAAGGTGATCAAGCAGTTCACCGGCCTCCAGATCAACCACCTGGTCGTGATCGATCTGGCCAACTTCCCGAAGTTCATCGACGACATCGGTGGCGTCAACGTCAAGACGGGCAAGATCTGCTCGAGCATCTCCGGCGGCAGCGCGAAGGGCGGCTTCACCCTCGACCTCAATCCCGGCGTCCACCACCTCGACGGCGAGCAGGCGATGGTCCTGGCCCGCACCCGCGAGAACACCTGCAACCCGGCCAGCAACGACCTGACCCGCGAGGCGACCCAGCAGCAGATCCTCAACTCGATCAAGTCCCAGCTGCTGACCTTTCACACGTTCCTGCACCTGCCGTGGGCGGCCTGGGATGCGCCGAGCGTTTTCCAGACCGACATGGGCGGGCTCACCCTGCTGCAGATGTTCGCGGCCTCGGAGATCGGCGGCTCCGCGCCGCCTAGCCTGCTAAAGGAGACGGGCAGCACGTTCAACGGCCAGGATGTCCTGATCCCCAACCAGGCGAACGTCCAGGCCCAGGTGTCGAAGCTCCTGAACGGCTGACCCGCGGGGTCGCTTGCTGGATTTGGTGGCCTGAGGGCCCCTTTTTCAGCAAGCGCTTGAGGATCGGGGATTCGTGCCGATAGGGAGAGGGTGACCGCAGCGCTCACCCGGACTCTCCGTTTGCTCGCCGTCTCGAACACGCGTCCAGCCCGGACGCGCATGAACCGGGCCCTCGACTTAATTCGGCGCCACCGCCGGTTGTTCGCCGGCCTCGCGGTCGTCCTCATCGCCGTGGTGGCGGCGTTCGCGGTCCGCTCGGGCGGCTCCGCCCACGCCCAGGCGCGGAGCGTCGCGACGGGGGCGGGGGCTCCTGCGGCGATCGCTCGCGCGTCGACCGGGTCGCCGGTCCCGCCGCCCTCGGTCATCCGCGCCGCCGCCACGACCACCGTGCGCTCGAAGGCGCCCCGCAGCCATAGCCACCATCGCGCCGGCGCGCTGGTCCGGCCCGGCGCCCCGGCCGCCGCGCCCACCAGCAGCGGCGTGGCGCTCGCGCTCCGGCAGACGACCGGCCTTTCCCCCTCGCAGGTGGCGGTCCGCCAGCTCTGCCCGTCCGCCGGCGGCGGCCAGGCTCGGTGCGCGGCCGACGCGCTCGTGCTCCGCTCCAATGGCACGCTCGTCCACCCCCGCGTCGCGCGCGCGACCTCCGGCGGCACGCTTTACGGCGACGCGCCCGCGTATCTCCAGCAGGCCTACGACCTCTCGTCTCTGTCTCAGACGGGCGGGAGCGGCGACACCGTGGCGATCGTCGACGCGTTCGACGACCCGACGGCGGCAGTCGGATCTCGCCACGTACCGATCGTTCTACAACCTGGCGCCCTGCACGACCACCAACGGCTGCTTTCGCAAGCTCAACGAGAACGGCGGCTCCACACCGCCTTCGACTGTCAGCGCCGGCTGGGACCAGGAGATCTCGCTGGATCTCGACACGGTGTCCGCGATCTGCCCCAACTGCCACATCCTGCTCGTGGAGGCGAACTCTTCGAACTCCAACGACATGGAGACGGCGATGCAGACCGCCGCCGCGAACGGGGCGAACCAGATCTCGGCCAGCTGGACCATCACCTCGAGCTCCGCCCCGCCCGGGCGCTACACCTTCTCGGGCATCGCCACCGTGGCTGCGACCGGCGACGCCGGTTACCTCGGGGCGGGCGAGGACAACTTCCCGGCCGCGCTGCCCGGCGTGACGGCCGCCGGCGGGACCACGTTGGCGCCGGCAAGCGGCGCCCCGAACGTTCGCGGCTTCAGCGAAGCCGCGTGGTCGGGCGGCGGCTCCGGCTGCGCCACGGAGATCCCGAAGCCCAGCTACCAGTCCGACACCGGCTGTTCCGGGCGCTCCTATGCCGACCTGTCGGCCGATGCCGACCCGAACACGGGGCTGGCGGTGTATAGCGATGGCACGTGGCTCGAGATCGGTGGCACCAGCCTCGCCACGCCGATGATCGCCGCCTACTACGCGATCACCGGCGTCGCCCACTCGAGCCCACGGTGGGCCTACGCCGACAGCGGCGCTCCTCAACGACATCATCTCGGGCTCCAACGGCACCTGCAACGCCGGCATCTTCTACATCTGTAACGCCGGCTCCGGCTACGACGGCCCGACCGGCGTCGGTTCGATTTCCGGTGACGTGGTCACCGGTGCTCCGGGCATCGGGGGTCCCCAATCAGTCCGCGAGCCACGCCGGCCACCCGGCACAGCGCCGACGGTGCCACGATCACGGGCGGCATCTATCCGAACGGGCTCGACACGACCTGGTGGATCCGGTATGGCCCGCGAACGGCAGCGGAGTTCAGCAGACCCCCTCGACCGATGTCGGGGCCGGAACCGCGCCGGTCACGGTGACCGGCTATCCCACCCACCTGACCCCCAGCACCACCTATGACTACGAACTGGTGGCACAGAACAGCGACGGCGCCACCAACGGCCACACCGACAGCTTCACCACCGGTGCCCAGTCCGCTACCGCGCCCGTCGCGGCGTTCACCCCCTCGCCGACCGCTTCCACGCCCGGGTCCCCGGTCAGCTTCGACGCGAGCGGCTCGACCGACTCGGGCGCCACGATCACGGACTACAGCTGGGAGTTCGGCGACGGCAGCAATGACACTGACGAGGCACCGCAACCGATACCCATACCTACGCCAACCCGGGCACCTACAACGTCACGCTGATCGTCACCAACAGCAATGGGGAGAGCGAGACGACAACCCAGACCGTCAAGGTCGACTCGACTCCGACCGCGTCGTTCACCTCCCCCGCTCAGCCGACGCCCGGAACGCCCACCAGCTTCGATGCGAGCGGCTCGAGCGACGCGGTCGGCACGATCACCGACTACAGCTGGAACTTCGGCGACGGGAGCAGCATCGACGATACCGGCGCCACCCCGACGGCTACCCACACCTATGCCACGCGCGGGCCCTACACGGTCACGCTTACCATCACCAACGACGCCGGCCAGACCGCAACAGCCCAGCGGACGATCACCGTCGACGACCCGCCCACGGTCGGCATCAGCCCCATTGAGGCGGTCACCACGCCGGGCTCGACCGTCAGCTTCAACGGAACCGCCGCCGCGCCCGACCCCGGCAGCTCGATCACCAGCTTGAACTGGAATCTCGGCGACCCCAGCAGCGCAGACAACACACCCAACACCACCGATCCGAGCCATCTCTATGCGAACCCGGGCATCTACACCGTGACGATGACGGCGACCGACGATCTCTCGGTCAGCACGGTGGCGAGCGCGACCATCAAGGTCGACTCGAATCCGATCGCATCCTTCACCTCCCCTACTCAGCCCACGCCGGGGACGGCGACCAGCTTCGATGCGAGCGGCTCGAGCGACGCGGTCGGCACGATCACCAACTACAGCTGGAACTTCGGCGACCCCGGCGCCGATAACACGGGCGCCGGCCCCGCCCCGACCCACACCTTCGCCACGCGCGGCTCGTACACCGTCTCACTGACCGTGACCAACGATGCCGGCCAGACCGCCACCACCCAGCAGACGATCACCGTCGATGACCCGCCGACCGTCAGCGCCACTCCCTCCGCCACCGTGACCACGCCCGGCTCGGCGGTGAGCTTCGACGGAACCGCTACCAGCCCCGACGCCGGCAGCGGCGGGGCGATCAACAGCGTGAGCTGGAACTTCGGCGACCCCGGCAGCGCCGACAACACCGGCACCAGCCTCGACGCCAGCCATGCCTACGCGACCCCGGGAACCTACACGGCGACGCTGACCGCCACCGACGACGTCAGCGTGGCCTCGACCGCCTCGACCACGATCACGGTCGACGCGGCTCCCACGGCGGCCTTCACCGTGTCGTCCAACTCCGTCACGGCGGGCTCGGCGGTCGGCTTCAACGCCGGCGGCTCGAGCGATTCAGTCGGCTCGATCACCGGATACAGCTGGAGCTTCGGGGACGGCACCACGGCCGCCGGCCAAGTTCCCAGCCACGTCTACGCGGGCCCTGGTGTCTACCCGGTGAGCCTGACCGTGACCAACGACGCCGGCCAGAGCACCACCGGGACCGGCACGATCACGGTGGTCAGTGCCCCGACCCGACCCCGACCCCGACCCCGACACCAACGCCCACGCCTACGCCCGCTCCCACCCCGGCGCCCACGCCCGCCCCAGCCCCTACCCCGAAACCGCTGTCCGCCAGTCTGGGCGCCGCCAACAAGCAGCAGCTCACCCGCGCGCTGGCGCACGGCGTGCGGATCAGCCTGTCGGTGAGCCAGGCCACGCGCGCGACCTTCCAGGTCACGCTTCCGGTGCCCGACGGCCGGGTCGCCGGCGAGCGTCGCAAGCCCAAGGCGGGCTCGATCGTGCTGTTGCGAAGCGGCGCTCAGAGGCTGGGCGCCGGCGCCCACGTGATCACGCTCAGGCTCTCGCGGGCCGCCGCCCGAGAGTTGGCCGGCGCCGGGCCGCTCGTGCTGAGCGTGAAGGTGACGCTGACCGAGGCGAGCGGCGCCACGATCAGTCGCACGATCAAGGTCGCGCTCGCGCGCTGAGCTGCGCGCCGCCGGACGTCAGTCCGAGGACTTGGAGGCGGTAGAGCTGGAGGACTTCGTCTTGGTATCGGACTTCGAATCCGAGCTCTTCGAGCTGGACGACCCGGAGTCCGACGAGCTCGAGCTTGAGGAGCTGTCGCTCTTGCCGCTCTTGTCGCTCTTCTCGCTCTTCTCGCTGCTGTTCTCGCGGGCTCGCTTGCGCGTCCCGTAGTCGGTGTTGTAGAAGCCCGACCCCTTGAAGTGGACCGCGATCGGGTGGAACACGCGAGACACCGGCGCCTCGCACGTCTCGCAGATCTCAACCGGATCGTCGCTCATCCGCTGCATGACCTCGAATGTGTGGCCCTGCTGGCACCTGTACTCGTAGATCGGCATCGCTTC
Organism: uncultured Solirubrobacterales bacterium; assembly: GCA_963699325.1. Taxonomy (GTDB): domain Bacteria; phylum Actinomycetota; class Thermoleophilia; order Solirubrobacterales; family Solirubrobacteraceae; genus Palsa-465. The sequence goes on from CAVOTN010000004.1 coordinate 235,319, forward strand.
ACTAAGTATAGGCGCCCGTTTTGGCACTCTCAAGGGGAGAGTGCCAACGAGATCGCTCTCCGGATACCATCCGAACGCCGTGCCCGACGATTCCGCCGACGCCGCCGTGACCGCACGCGACTCCGTGACGATGGACAAGATCGTCTCGCTGTGCAAGCGGCGCGGCTTCGTGTTCCCGAGCAGCGAGATCTACGGCGGCCTGGGGTCGAGCTACGACTACGGCCACTACGGCGTGCTGCTCAAGAACAACGTCAAGAACCAGTGGTGGAGGGCGATGCTCCAGGAGCGCGACGACGTGGTCGCGCTCGACTCGGCGATCATCCAGCACCCTCGGACGTGGGAGGCGAGCGGGCACCTGGCGGGGTTCACCGATCCGCTCATCGACTGCCGGACCTGCAAGCTGCGCTTCCGCGCTGACCATCTGGGGCAGTCGGCATGTGGACGCAAGCCGTCCAAGCACCCCGGCGAGACCCCCGACTGCGACTTGACCGAGTCCCGCGACTTCAACCTGATGTTCGAGACGACGGTAGGACCGGTGAAGGAGGAGGGAGCGACGGTCTACCTGCGCCCCGAGACCGCCCAGGGGATCTTTCTGAACTTCAAGAACTACATGCAGTTCGCGCGGAAGAAGCCGCCGTTCGGGATCGCCCAGATCGGCAAGAGCTTCCGTAACGAGATCACGACCGGCAACTTCATCTTCCGCACGCGCGAGTTCGAACAGATGGAGATGGAGTTCTTCGTGCCCCCGGACCAGGCGGCGACCTGGCACGGGCACTGGCTGGCGGAGCGGATGAGCTGGTGGACGGGGCTCGGGCTACGGCCCGACCATCTGCAGCTACGGGCGCACGACGCCGATGAGCTCTCGCACTATTCGAGCGCGACCAGCGACGTCGAGTACCTGTTCCCGATCGGCTGGTCCGAGCTCGAGGGAATAGCCAACCGCGGCAACTTCGACCTCACCCAGCACGCCAAGTTCTCGGGCCAGAAGCTCGAGTACGTCGACACCGCCACGGGCGAGCGCTACGTGCCATACGTGATCGAGCCCGCCGCCGGCGTCGATCGAGCGATGCTCGCGTTCCTCGTGGACGCCTATGACGAAGACGAGATCGAGGGCGAGCAGCGGACGGTCCTGCGCCTGCACCCGATCCTCGCGCCGGTCAAGGTCGCGGTGCTTCCGCTGGTGCGCAAGGATGGCCAGCCCGAGCTCGCCACCGATGTCTACCGCGCGCTCCGCGACCACGTTCAGGCCGAGTACGACGAAGGTGGCGCGATCGGGCGCCGCTACCGGCGCCAGGACGAGATCGGCACGCCGTGGGCGGTAACGATCGACCACCAGTCGCTCGAGGACCGGACCGTGACGGTGCGAGACCGCGACAGCCTCACCCAGGTCCGAGTCGCGATCGATGATCTCGTCGGCGAGATCGCGGACCGGCTCCGGCGGCCATGGCGCTCGCCGAAGCTCGACGCGTAGCGCCGCTCTCGCCAGCTCGGAGTGCCAAACTACACAGGCGAAGGATGACCCCCTCGATCGCCGCCGACCAGATCTCCTACGCCGACCTGTACGCCCGCTGGGAGCAGGGCAACTGGCGCGCGACCGAGCTCGACCTCTCGACGGACCGCGAGCAATGGGAGCACGTCTTCACCGATCTGGAGCGCCGTGCGGCGCTGTGGACGTACTCGTTGTTCTTCCACGGCGAGGACGCCGTCGCCGACAACCTGTCGCCGTTTATCGACGCCGCCCCGTACGAGGAGCAGAAGTACTTCCTGGCCACCCAGCAGGTCGACGAGGCGCGCCACGCGGTGCTGTTCGCGCGGTTCATGCGCGAGGTCGCCGGCGCGGGCTCTGACATCGGATCCGCGCTGCAGCGGACGCGCCCGGAGTTGACCTGGGGGTTCCGCAAGGTGTTCGAGCGCCTCGACCGAATGGCCGGCGAGCTGCGCGCGGATCGTTCCCGGCCGAAGCTCGCCCAGGCGATCACGCTCTACCACATCGTGATCGAGGCCTCGCTGGCGCAGCCTGGGCAGCACTTCATCGAGGGGTCGCTGAGCCGCCGCGACCTTTTGCCAGGCTTCCGCGAGGGGATCGGCAACGTCGCCCGCGACGAGCAGCGCCACATCGCGTTCGGGGTCAAGATGCATCGCCGACCTCGTGCGCGAGGACCCCGATTGCGAGCCGGCGATCGCCGATCTCCTCCGCGAGGTCCTGCCGTTCACGGTCGCGGTGTTCGTCCCGCCCGGATGGGACGAGCGGTACGTGACCACGTTCGGGTTCACGCTCCAGGACATCTACACCCAGGGCGCCGAGGCGATGGAGGGGCGTCTGCGCGCCGCCGGCCTGGACCCGGGCTCGATGCGCCTCGGCCTCCCGTTCGACATGCCGCCGGCCGCGCGGGCGGAGCGCGGACTGACGCTGCTCCGGGCCGGCTATCTGGGGGAGCGGAACGGCGGCGTGAAGCCGACCCCCGAGGCAACCGCGATGCTGTTCGACGGCCTGCGCCGGCAGATCGACGCATCGGTCGCGCCCGGCGCGACGATTCAGTGGGACTTCAGCGACGCCGAGCCCTGGCACCTGCGCGTTGCCGGCGGGTCCGGGAGCGCCGCGTCCGTGCCGACCGTGGTGGCACCGGGCCGCGTCGAGGATCCCGACCTCGTCTTCCACTGCCGGTTCGGCGACTGGGTTGACATCGCCGCTGGTCGCACCGAGCCGTGGCGCGCCCTGCTCCGCGGGAAGGTGCGCCCGACCGGCAAGCTGCGAATGCTGATGCGCGCGCCGAAGCTGTTCGGCTAAGCGGCGTTCAGGGTCAGCGTCAGCGGCGCGGAGCTGGCGGCGACGTACTGGGCGGTCGCCGGCGTCTGCGCGATCACGACGTAGCGGCCGGCTCCCTTGGGCTTGAGCCGGGCATGGAACTGACCGCCGGCGGCCGGGAGGCGCTTGCTCGCGATCAGACGCCGCCGGCCGTGCTCGACCTTGAACAGGACGACCGTGACGGGGTGGACGGCCGGCGACACGGTGCCGCTGACGATGAGCGGCGCCGGCGATTCGAGCGTCAGCGTCACCGTCGGCGCGACCTCGATCACGGCGACATCCGAGACCGCCGCGGGCGCCGGCTGGTGCAGCGCGCGGACGAGCGTGCTGGTGGCGGGGGTGAGCGTGTAGCTCCAGCTCCCGTTCGCGTCGGTCGTGAGCGTCGCGATCGTCTGCTCGGAGTGCGGCGGGGCGATCTGCTGGAGCTCGATCGGGGCGCCGGCCAGCGGGCTGCCGGTCGCAAGGTCGGTCAGCCGGCCGGTGACCGTCACCGTCGTGCCGGCGGCGACGGGCGCGGCCGGCACGGCGATCGTGGCCCGCGCCGGCGAGCCCGCGAGCTGCGCCACCCGCGGACGCATCGACGGAAGCCGCGCGTAGAACGCATTGCCGGGGCAGCTCGTCTCGTCGCCGTCGCGGTGGCCGGCGACGCGCGGCAGCGACACGTGCGCGCCGGGCGCAAAGCGGGTGTAGAACGCGTCGTACGGCGCCACCTCGACCGTGACGCGGCCGAGCGTGGGGACGCCGTGGAGCGAGAGCTTCCACGCGAGCAGGTGCTCGAGCGCTCCGATCGCCGCCGGCGAGGGCACGACGTCCATGAACGAGCCGAGCACGACCATGCCGGTCGACTCCTCGTTGTAGCCGCCGGCGTGGGCGCCGACGATCGGCAGATCGATCCCGCCGGCGCGCGCCTCCCAGATCCGGCCGAACGCGTCGACCGCGAAGTTGTAGGCGATGTCGAAGTAGTCGCGGACGTAGCGGTGGTAGTCGAAGATCGACAGCAGGATCGACGGGACCTCGCCGGGTCCGTAGCCGTTCGGCGACTCGCTGTGGTGGACGAACGCGAGCTTGACCGTTCCGTACAGAGGCACGTGGCGGGGCGGCGCGTGTCCCTGGGCCCACGCCGAGCGGGCGATGATCGGCGGCTGGCCGGGGCCGGCGTCGAGCACCGGCTGGGCGAGCGGGAACGCCTGCGCGGCGGTTGCATAGGTCCGGCCGCGCGGCCGTCGCGGGACGACGGGGCCACCGTACGAGGTGCGACGAAATGCAGACGCACGCCGCGCACCGCGCGGGAGGTGCGGAGCTGCACGAAGTCGGCGGCGACCGGTCCAGATCGGCTCGCCGAACAGCCCGGCCTGCTGCGCGGCCTCGGCGCCCGGACCGTCCGGGCCGTGACCGAGCACCGACGCGACCGTCCATGGGCACCAGGACCGCGGCGCGGCCTCGAGTCCGGAGCTCGATCGTCGCGTCCGCCGGCGCGGCCCACTCGACGCCGACGAGCGCGAACCGCCTGGCGCGAGGATCGGCGCGGACTCGCCCGCGACCGTTCCGACCCAGCGGCTGAATACGCCGGGGGCCGGTGCGCTCAGCGCGGCGATCCCGGCGCCCGGCGCAACCAGCGAGGCGGCACCGGCGGCGGCCGCGCCGCGCAACACGGCTCGGCGCGTCAGGCCACTGCGTTCATCGGACGTCATCTTCCCCGCTACTGAACCTTACCTTCCGCGGTCACCCTGAACCCGCCGGGCAGTGTCGTTGCACTGACCGACTGCACCTGCACATGCGGGTCGTTGAACAGCGTGAGCGTCGCGATGCCCCCGAACGGGACGTCGGGCGCGACCACGAGCGCGCCGTCCTGCGCCGCCACCGTGGCGTCGACGGTCGCGGTCAAGCCTAGGAAGCTCGCGGTGCCGCGGAGCGTCAGCCGGCCGTTTCCGGAGGCCACCGGCTCGACGTTGTCGAGAAAGAACACCGCCGATCGCAGGTCGGCCTGCGTGATCGTGGCAGCGCCCGTCAGCTCGCCGCCGCGCTTGCGCAGCGTGGCGTTGCGGAACGTGAGCGGTCCCACGTCGAGCTCCTGGGCGGAGGCGTCGAGCGAGCCGGCATCGACCGCGCGACCCAACGTGCCTCCGAGCTGGCTCGCCCCCGATCTGTAGCGCCCCATCCGCACGACGACGCTGTCGGCCTTGTGCCAGATGAGCTTGATCGCAGGGAACGCGCTGACCTTGACCTCGAGCACCGTGCCCGACTGCTCGAGGTCGTTGCGAAGCTCCTGCGCCGCGATCCCGGGCAGCAGGAGCTGCGCGACGATCAGGACCAGCAACACGAGGCCGGCCGCGGTTAGGACCGCTATCCGACGCACGGCGCGCTCAGCCCGGCACGGGCGTTCAGCTCAGCACGGCCCGGGCGGCGGCGATCGCCTGCTCGGTGAGCGGGCCGATGTCGAGCTCGGGCTCACTCAGGCGCCGCACCATGACGCCGTCGGCCAGCGCGAACAGGAACATCGCCGCCAGCTCGGGCTCGACGCGCAGCGCGAGTACGCCCGAGTCGCGCTTTCGCTCGAGCGCGCCGCTGAGGTGCGACCGCGTGCGGCGACCGAGCTGCGCCAGCTCGGCGGCGATCTCGTCGTTGCGCTGGGCCAGTGTGAGCATCTCGTAGATCATCACCGGGGCGGGCCCGTCGCCAAGCCATTCCTCGAAGCTCCGCACGAGCGCGTCGAGCACGTCCTCGGCGTTGACCGCGCCGCCGATCGCGTCCTCGAGACCCTCGATCCGGACGTCGGACTCGCGTCGCACCACCTCGACGAGCAGCCTCTCCTTGGTGCCGAAGTAGTAGTGCAGCAGCCCGCGCGATACGCCGGCCTCGTTCGCGACGTGATCGAACGTCGAGCCGGCGATGCCGCGAGCGGCGACGCTGGCGCGCATGGCCTCGACGATCCGCGCGGCCTTGTCGCCTGACAGCTCGCGCGGGTTCGAAACGCCTGGTTCGGCTGCCGCCTCCAAGAGCGCGATTCTAGTCCAGCCCCGGTGGCGCAGCATGAGCGCCCCGCCCTTAGGTTGAGCGCCGTTCCCCCCGCTTGAGCGCCGTTCTCCCCTTAACGCGCCGGAGGCGCCGGTGGCGCCTCCGATCCAGGTGGTCGAACGTATCGACTCACGTCTGGCTAAGCGGCTCCGACGGGCGAGCTTGGAGGCGTCGACGGCGTGCTTGGCGGCGGCGTGTACTGGAACTCCTCTTCCTTGCCGAAGATCGTGTCGAGCACCTTCGTGCGGAGCTTCTCGCTGCCGGCGAGCGCAAGACCGAACCCGAGCACGAGGATCATGAGCTTGCGGCCGAACCCGCGGCTCTTCTTCGCCTGCTTCTTCGGCGCCTCGGTCAACGCGACGGTCGCGTCACGGAGCGCCTCGACCGCGTGCTGGAGGTCGTTGTGGAGCTTCTTGTCCTCGAGCAGCGCCTTGGTCGGGGCCTTGCCGTTGGTCAGGCGGGAATACGCACTCCGGCTCGAGTCGTACGCGGTCCGGACGTTCTCCCGGAGCTGAGCGTCCTGGATGATCCGCCGTATGTACGGCGTCGCCTTGTTGATCGTGTCCATATCCACGGCATTGAATGGAGCCGCCATGGACTTCTTGCCTCTTGTTGACATTGGTCTCCCTCGTTGCGTGGGGTCGTCAAAGGTCAGGATACGCGAATAGGGCGCCCCATCGGACGTTTCATGCCCGCAACTGCGGAGCTTCAAGCCGGCGATTCGACGACGCCCGTTTACGCGGCGCGCAGCGCCTTCGGACGCCGGCGCGCTGCCCGTCGCTGGAGCGCGGTCTCGAGGGCTTCCTCGATCGTCGAGACGAACCGGAACTCGATGTCCTTTCGCAGGTGCTCGGGAATCTCGTCGGCGTCCGGCTCGTTGCGCGCCGGCGCGATCACGGTCCGGATCCCACCTCGCTGCGCCGCGAGGGCCTTCTCCTTGAGACCGCCGATCGGGAGCACCTGGCCGGTCAGGGTGATCTCTCCGGTCATCGCCACATCGGCACGAACCGGCCGTTCCGAGAGCAGCGACGCAAGCGCGGTGACCATCGCGACCCCGGCACTCGGGCCGTCCTTGGGCGTGGCGCCGGCGGGGACATGGATGTGGATGTCGTGGGTGGCAAACCAGTCGTCGGGGAGCCCGGGGACGAGCTCGGAGACGTTGCTTCGGACGTATGAGAGCGCCGCCTGCGCGGACTCACGCATGACCTCACCGAGCTGGCCGGTGATCGTCAACCCGCCGCCACCCCGCATCGCGGTCGCCTCGATGAACAGCACTTCCCCGCCGACCGGCGTCCACGCCAGCCCGGTCGCGACCCCCGGCCGCGCGGTCCGCCTGCGCGTCTCGGAGAAGAACTTCCGCTTGCCGAGCAGCTCGCGGACGCGCGGCTCACCGATCGTCACCTTGCGCTTCACCGTGCCCTCGGCGACCTGCATCGCCACTTTGCGGCAGATCGTGCCGATCTCGCGCTCGAGCTGGCGGACGCCCGCCTCGCGCGTGTAGTCGGACGCGACCACGCGGAGCGCCGCGTCGCTGAACGCGATCCGGCTTTTCGAGAGTCCGTTGCGTTCGATCTGGCGCGGGACCAGATAGCGCTTGGCGATCTCGAGCTTCTCGGCCTCGGTGTATCCAGCGAGCTGGATCACCTCCATCCGGTCGCGCAGCGGGCCGGGGATCGTGTCGAGCGTGTTCGCGGTGGTCACGAACATCACGTTCGAGAGGTCGAACGGCAGATCGAGGTAGTGGTCGCGGAACGCGTGGTTCTGCTCGGGATCGAGCACCTCGAGCATCGCGCTCGACGGATCGCCCCGGAAGTCCGCGCCCATCTTGTCGATCTCGTCGATCATCAGCAGCGGGTTGTTGGCGCCGGCGTCGCGGAGGGCGCGGATGATCGCGCCAGGCATCGCGCCGATGTACGTGCGCCGGTGCCCGCGGATCTCGGCCTCGTCGCGAACGCCGCCGACGCTCAGGCGCTCGAACGACCGGCCCAGGGCGCGGGCCATCGACCGGCCGAGCGACGTCTTGCCGACGCCCGGCGGGCCGACGAAGCACAGGATTGAGCCTCGGGCGTCCGGCTTCAGCTTCCGCACCGCAAGGAACTCGAGGATCCGGTTCTTGACCTGCTCGATGTCGTAGTGATCCTCGTCGAGAGTCTTGCGCGCGTGCCCCAGGTCGAGATTGTCCTCGGTGCTCTTGTCCCACGGCAGCGTCGCGATCCACTCGAGGTAGCCGCGCACGACCCCGTACTCGGCCATCGCCGGCTGCAGGCGCCCGAGGCGGGACAGCTCGCGTTCGACCTGCTTGGAGACAATCTCCGGGAGCTCGATCGCGTCGAGCTGCGCTCGCAGCTCGTTGACCTCGGCCTGGATCTCGTCGGTCTCGCCGAGCTCCTCCTGGATCGCCTTGAGCTGCTGGCGCAGGAAGTACTCGCGCTGGCCCTTGTCGAGCTCGGACTGGACCTGCGACTGGATCTTGGAGCCGATCGTCACCACCTCGAGCTCACGGGCGAGGATCTCCGAGAGCTTTCTGAGCCGCTTGGCCACGTCGAGTTCCTCGAGCAGCGCCTGCTTCTCCTCGGTGCTGATCCGGAGCGCGCCGGCGATCAGGTGCGCGAGCACGCTCGGGTCGTCGACGTTCGCGACCATGATCTGGAGTTCCTCGGGGAGGTACGGCACCTGCTCGATGATGTCCGTGAACGTGTGCTGGACGTTGCGCATGAGCGCGGTCAGCTCGGGAGTCTGATTGACCACGTCAGGGGCCTCGGCGATCTCCGCGACCAGGTAAGGCTCGGTTCTGACCCACTTGTCGATCCGGATCCGCTGGCCGCCCTGGATCAGAACGCGCAGCGTTCCGTCGGGCACGCGAATCATCCGCGCCACCACGCCGAGCACACCAATGTCGTAGAGGTCGTCCGGCGACGGCGTCTCGGTCTCGGTGTTGCGGCTCGCCACCATCGCGATCGACCGGTCGCCGCGGAGCACCTCGTTGATCAGCTCGACGCTCCGCGGCTGTCCGACGTTGAGCGGGATCAGCATGTCCGGGAACGTGACCGCGTCCCGGAGGGGGAGCACGCCGACCTCATGCGGCAGCTCCCGGCCGGCCCCAATCGCGACGTCCCGCGCCGCGCGTTCGGCGGCGCCAACCTCGATCACGCCGTTGCCGTCCTCGATCACGCGGTTGCCGTCCTCGATCACGTGTCGTCGTCCCGCTCGGTGGTCGGCACCGCCCGGCCTGCGCCGACTACTCCGCGCGCCAGCGGCAGCTCGACCCTCAGCATGCCGTCCTCATAGACGGCCTTGGCCTCGTGCGCGCGCACATCCGCGCCGAGCTCGATCACGCGCTGGAACGGCCCGCGCTCGATCTCGACCTGCTGGTAGACGTCGGTCTGCGACCCCGCCGGCCGCCTGTTCCCGGACAGGATCAGCTTGCGGCCCTCGATCTCGAGCCCGATTTCAGTGGGGTCGATCCCGGCGAGCTCGGCCGTCACGATCGCCCGCGGCGGGTCGAGCGTGTACGCGACATCGACCGCCGGCAGGAACCCGACGCGCCGGCGGGCCATGCCGGCGCGCTCGAACACGTCGCCGAACAGCTGGTCCATCTCGCGCCGCATCCGCTCGAAGTTCGCGAACAGATCACGCTCGGACATCTGTTGCGCAGCTTAGCCCGAGGAGTTGTGGGCGGGGGGTTGTGGGGGGCGCGGTGGCGCGGGACGCGAACGCCGAGGCTTCAGCCGCACATGTACAACACGACAAATCGCCCGCGCCACGTCTGCCCAGTGCACATAAGCGCCTACACGGCGCTTATCTGCACTTGCGGCGCGCCCGGCAACCGGTTTGGCGCGTTATGCACCCCGCGTGGTCCCGCCGCGGGACCGCGGCCGCCACCCCTCGGAACCGCCACCGCCCGCCCCTCGGAACCGCCACCACCCGCCCCTCGGAACCGCCACCACTGACCCCTTGGGACCGCCGGCGCCTCAGCCATCGCTCGAGCCGCCGCCCTCGTCCGGCAACGTGTACACCGCGCCGTCGTAGGCCATCTCGACCGGGTGGCCGTAGGCGGCGTCGGCCTCCGCCCGCGCCCAGTCGCCGTCGAGCTCGTCCGAGAAGTGGGTGATGACGAGCCGTCGAGCGTTGGCGCGCCGGCCGTGCTCGCCGGCCTCTGCCGGCGTGAGATGACCGCGCATGCCGGTCCGCTCGGGGCGCGGCAGGGTCGCCTCGATCAGCAGCAGGTCGGTCTCGTGCGCGAACCGCACGAGCTGTTCGTTGGGGCTGCAGTCGGCGCTGTAGGTGAGGCGGGTGCCACGGCCCTGGATCTCGACCGCGAACGTCCGCGTGAAGTGCGGCACCTCACAGAAGCGCACGTTGATCGGGCCGAGCGTGAGCTCGTCGGGGCCGTCGTACTCGCGAAGCTCGAAGGCGCGCTCGACCAGATCCTCGTTACCCCACGGTGAGACGAGGTGCCGGAACAGCCCCCCGGCCCCCATGGGCGCGTACAGCTGCGGCCGCGCCGGCGTGTCCGTTCCCGGCCAGCCGCCGACCGCGACGGGCTGCTGGCGCGGCGCGTACGTGAGCGCGTAGCTGTACGGGATGAGGTCGAGGAGGTGATCGGCGTGCAGGTGACTGATCAGCACCGCGTCGACGTCGACGTAGTCGCGATGGTGACGGAGCTTCGAGAACACGCCGTTGCCGCAGTCGAGCAGCAAGGCATATCCGTCCTCCTCGACCAGGTAGCCGCTGCACGCGCCGCCAGCGTCCTGCCACGCCGGCGACTTGCCCAGCACGGTGATGCGCACGCCTCTCCTCTCTCGATCCTCGCGCCACTCTAGTGGCTCCCCCTGGATGTCAGCGTCGATTGGCCGAGGACGCGATCCCGCCGCTCATCGGTACTGGAACGGCAGCAAGTCCGCGATCTCGGCGAGCGCCGGCGCGCGCGAGTCACGCGCTGACGCGGACAGGACCACGTCCTCGGGCCACGCGATCCCCACGGCAGGGTCGTCGTAGGCGAACCCGCTCTCGAGCGCCGGGTCGTAGTAGGCCGAGATCATGTAGACGACGTCGGCGACGTCGCTGATCACGCAGAAGCCGTGCGCAAATCCATCCGGGCAATAGACCTGGTGATGATCGGAGTCGTCGAGCTCGAATCCCTCCCACTGCCCGAACGTCGGCGAGCCGCGACGCAGGTCCACCACGACGTCGTAGATGGCGCCCCGGGCGCAGCGGACGAGCTTGGCCTGTCCCGGTTGGAAGTGCATCCCGCGCACCACCCCGGCGCGCGAGCGCGAGTGGTTGTCCTGGACGAACTCGTCGGCGATGCCGAGCTCGGCGAGGACTGTGCGCCGGTATGTCTCCACGAAGAAGCCGCGCTCGTCGCCGTGCACCACCGGCCCCAGCAGCGCTGGGCCGGACAGCTTGGTGGGGAGGCGCTCCATGATCGACTGGTCACGACCTACCGGGGACCGCTCGTCCCCGGACCGAAACGACTGTGCTCAGTGCCGGTCCGCGTCGCGCCGGCGCGGGGCGTCCACGAACCAACCAATCAGGATCGTGACGAGCACAAAGCACACGAACCCGATGATCAGCGGCCAGTACATGGCCGCGAACACTACACGCCGGCGTCCCGCGAGCCGTCCACCCTGCAACCGCTGCCGGCGCTACACGCCGGCGTGCATCGCGACCTGCTCGCTTGCGGACGGGAACGCCCACGCGACCTGGAGCCGGCGGTCCTGACGAAACACGAACCGCAGCTGACTGGGAGGCCGTAGACCATCCGGATGGTTCGGACGGTACGTCGCGCACGGGCCTGCGTCCGACACGGCGCAGAGCAGGTTCTGGCGGAAGAAGCAGTCCTCGCAGCTCACCTTCATCTTCCGCGTGCGTACGTCTGTCACTCCCGGTCCTCCTCAAGAAAGCTCGACCTCGCTGTGCGTCCATCAAAGCGGAGTTCTCCCCCCTACTGCAACGACGATTCCCGGAAATCGCAAGAAGTTCACACTTGGGTAAATCCCTGCAAACAGCGGGATATTTCGGCGCCGGCGGGAAACGTGGCGCAATTTCCGTAGCTTTCGGAAGCTGATGGAGCCCAGCTTCTCACCGACCGCGCACCGACTGCGATGAACGTCCTCGTCACCGGCATCACCGGGTTCGTCGGCTCGCGCCTCGCGCCCCGGCTCGAGCGCGACGGGCACACCGTCCGCGGGTTCAGCCGGCGCCCGCCGCGGTCCGCCACCGGCATCCCGATACTCGCCGGCGACGCCGTCTCGGGCGACGGCCTGCAAGCCGCCCTCGAGAACATCGACGTCACCTATTTCCTGATGCACTCGATGGAGCCCGTCGCTAGTACTCGATCGCCCGACGGAACCGGCACCGGCGACGGCGGCGACCTGGCGTTCGGCGAGCGCGAGCGCACCGCAGCCGAGAACTTCGCACGCGCGGCCAGCGCCGCCGGCGTCAAACGAATCATCTACCTCGGCGGCCTCGTTCCCGCGCAAGGTCCTGCCTCGGCCCACCTCGCCAGCCGGCTCGCGGTCGAGGAGATCCTCCTGTCCGCGACTCGCTGCTCGGTGGCGTTCCGCGCCTCGATTGTGATCGGGGCACAGTCGCGGTCGTTCCGGTTCCTGGTGAGGCTCGTCGAGCGACTGCCCGTGTTGGCGGTACCGGCGTGGCGATCGCACGTCACGAACCCGATCGACGAACGGGACGTGATCGAGATACTCGCACGCGCCGCCACCAACGACGAGGTGTGCGGCCAGTCGCTCGACCTCGGAGGGCCGGACACGGTGACGTACGGCGAGTTGATCGAACGGATCGGGGATCACATGCTGCTGGCACGTCCCACGATCAGCTTCAAGCGTCTGACGCTGACACCGATCGCGAGCCGGGTGTCGGCGCTGATCGCCGGCGAGCGCCACGAGTTGATCGGACCATTGATGGAGAGCCTCGATCAGGACCTCCTGCCTCGCGACGGTCGCGCCGCCGAGTTGCTCGATGTCAGGCTCCACTCACTCGACGCCGCGATCGAACATGCGCTGGCCGAGTGGGAGGCAACCGAACCGCTGGCTGCTCGCTAGTGGCCGCGGCTCGTTAGTGGCCGCGGCTCGTTAGTGTCTGCGCCGTCATGAGCACCGTACACGCGACGATCGAGATCGATGCCCCCGTGCAGCGGGTGTGGGACACCGTTATGGATCCCGCCCACCTGAAAGATTGGGTCACGATTCACCGCTCGGTAAGGGACGTCTCGGACCAACCGTTGCGCAGGGGCTCAACGATGGAGCAGGTACTCCACATACGCGGCGTCTCGTTCCACGTTCACTGGACGCTGATCGACGTCAGCTCTCCGAAGCACGCCGAATGGGAAGGCCAAGGGCCTGCGCACTCGCTGGCACGGATCCGGTATGAGCTGTCTGGGGACGGCGACGGGCCGACGAGTTTCGCCTACACGAACGAGTTCGCCCCTCCCGGAGGGCGACTGGGAAGCATGGCCAGCCGGTTCATAGTGGGGGCGACATCCGAGCGCGAGGCGAACAATTCACTGGCTCGTCTCAAGGCACTGCTAGAACGCGCCTGACATGCCGTCAGTAACTACCTGTATCTTGTTCGGTGCTTTTATCGTTCATCCCGTAGGAGGGAAGGAATTTGCCCGGCTTTGTCGACAGCACCGTGAAGGAAATCGATGACCGTCTCCGGGAGCTAAAGGAGGAGGTTTCGAAGCTCGAGGCCGCACGCTCGGCGCTTGTCGGTACCCGGCGTGGACCGGGTCGCCCGCGCGCGGCACGTGCGGCAGCACCCACTCCCACCCGTCGCCGGACCGCGGCTCGTCGTCCCGGTCGGCCTCGCGGTCGCAGTCGCGGCGGTACGCGTGCTAATCAGGCGCTGGAGCTAGTGCGGAGCACGCCCGGCATCACGATTCCGCAGATCGCGGAAAAGATGGGTATCGAACCGAACTACCTATACCGAGTGATGCCGCGCCTGCTCACCGACGGTCAGGTGAAGCGGGAGGGCCAGGGCTGGCACCCGGCAGGTTAGTCAGCGTCGAGCCGAAATCAGGACCGGGAGCGCCGCCTCGCCTACTCGATGCCGGCGGGACACCGCGAGGCGGCTCCCAAGGTTCTTCGAAGACAGCCTCTTAGATCAGATCAGGTCGAGCCGCTTCACCGTCTCGCGCTCGTCCTTCAGTTCGTTGATAGTCACGTCAAGCCGCGACTGCGAGAAATCGTTGAGCTCCAGCCCCTGGACGATCTCGTACGAGCCGTCCGAGCACGTCACGGGGAACCCGAACATCAGGCCCTCGTCGACGCCGTAAGAGCCGTCGGACGGGATCCCCATCGAGACCCAATCTCCGTCGGGTGTGCCGCGCACCCAATCGCGGACATGATCCACCGCGGCATTCGCGGCCGATGCCGCACTCGACGCACCGCGCGCGTCGATCACCGCCGCCCCGCGCTTCTGGACCGTCGGAATGAAGTCGTTCTCGAGCCACTCCTGGTCGCTCACCGCCTCGGCCGCGTTCTGACCCTTGACCTTCGCGTGGAAGATGTCGGGGTACTGGGTCGGAGAGTGGTTTCCCCACACGGTCATGTTGGTGATGTCGCTCACCGCTGCGCCCGACTTGACCGCGAGCTGGGCGATCGCGCGGTTGTGATCGAGCCTCATCATCGAGGTGAAGCGCTCCGCCGGGATATCCGGCGCGTGGCTCCTGGCGATCAGGCAGTTCGTGTTCGCCGGGTTGCCCACCACGAGCACCTTGATGTCAGACGCCGCGTGATCGTTGAGCGCCTGTCCTTGGGGCTTGAAGATCCCGCCGTTCGCCTCGAGCAGGTCACTGCGCTCCATGCCCTTGGTCCGCGGGCGCGCGCCAATCAGGAGCGCGACGCTCGTACCGTCGAACGCCTTGTTCGGGTCATCCGTTATGTCCACCCCGGCCACCAACGGAAATGCGCAGTCATCGATCTCCATCGCGGTGCCCTCGACCGCCTTGAGGGCTTGGGGGATCTCGAGCAACGACAGGTGAACAGGCGTGTCGGAACCCAGCAGCTGGCCGCTGGCGATGCGGAACAGGATCGCGTAACCGATCTGGCCGGCGGCTCCGGTGACGGCTACTCGTACGGGCGATTCAGTCACTTCGGGTCATCTCCTTGTCGGTTTCATGCGCCAACTTAGCGTGCCGCTCGCCGCGGAGCGGCAACGGCCGGGAGGGTCGGCATCGGCCGCGAGAGCGCGATTCCCCGCGTCCGTGCGCAGAATCGGCGCGGAACGGCATCCGGCTCTCAGCGAAGCTCCAGGTCGTACACCTGACTGAGCTTCGCCTTCAGGTAATCGATGAACGGATCCACGGCGATCGGACCGCCAACCACCCGGTCGAGCAGTTCGGTGGTCGAGAAC
Source organism: uncultured Solirubrobacterales bacterium (assembly GCA_963699325.1). GTDB lineage: Bacteria > Actinomycetota > Thermoleophilia > Solirubrobacterales > Solirubrobacteraceae > Palsa-465. The sequence goes on from CAVOTN010000004.1 coordinate 250,515, forward strand.
TTCGCGCCATGGCGATGGACGTGCTCGCGCAGCCACTCGCGCAAGCCGTGCAGGTCGCCGGCAGCGATCTGCGCGTCGAGGTCCGGCAGTTCCTCGTGCGCGCGCGCGAACAGCTGCCCCGCGATCAGGTTGCCGAGAGCGTAGGTCGGGAAGTAACCGATGAGCCCGGCTGCCCAGTGCACATCCTGGAGCACGCCGTGACCGTCGTCTGGCACCTCTACGCCGAGGTACTCCTTATATCGGGCGTTCCACGCCTCGGGCAGATCCCGGATCGCAAGCCGTCCTTCGACCAGCTCCTGCTCGAGCTCGAACCGCACGATGATGTGCAGGCCGTATGTGACCTCGTCGGCCTCGACCCGGATCAGCGAGGGTGCAACGCGATTGACCGCTCGGTACAGCGTGTCCGCGTCAAGACCGGACGCCGTTTCCGAGAACAGGCTCACAATCCGCGGGGCAAGCACGCCGCAGAACTGCCGGCCGCGACCGACCATGTTTTCCCACATGCGGCTCTGAGACTCGTGCATCGCCAGCGACTCCGCGTGCCCGAGCGGCGTGCGCTGCAGCGACTGTGCGATGCCCTCCTCGTAAAGACCGTGACCACACTCGTGCATCGCACCGTACAGCGAGGTCGACAGGAAGCTCTCGTCCCACCGCGTGGTGATACGGATGTCGTGATTGCTGAAGCCGGTGGCGAACGGGTGGACGGCGTCGTCGATCCGCCAGCCGGAGCGGTCGAACCCCATCTGTTCGACCAGCCATCTGACCAGTTCTCGCTGGCGATCGACCGGGAAGTCACCGTATAACGGCGAGTCGTCGACGCGGTCGTGGTGCTGTTCCACGACCGCGATCAGTGGCCGAAGCTTTGTCTTCAGCTCGCCAAACAGGCGTGCCACATCGCTCGTACGACCGCCGGGCTCGTAGTCGTCGAGCAGGACGTCGTAGGCGTTCTCGAAGCCGTCGAAGCAGTCGATGTACTCGCGCACAAGCTCGACGTTCCGCTCCAGGTACGGGACGAACCCGGCGAAGTCAGAGTGCTCCCGCGCCTCCACCCAGGCCGCGTGACCGACCGAAGACGCTCGCGCGAGGTCGGCAGCGAGGCGACTCGGCACGCGCCGGGCCTTGTCCCACTGACGGTTCGTGACCCGGACCAGGGACGCCTCGTCGGAGTCGGGGGACGCGCCGTCGAGGTACGCCGTCGCAGCTTCGATCAATCGACCCGTCTCGTCCGCGACAAACATCTCATGGCTGATCTGCTGAACGGTGGCGACGGTTTCCGCGCGTGCGACCGCCCCCCGCGGCGGCATCATCGTCTGCTGGTCCCAGTCCAGCAGTTGCGCGACGCTCCTCAGGTCGGCGAGCGCCGCCATTCGCACGCGTAGTTGTTCAAATGGATCTGGCATCTGTTCTCCCCAGAAGGTCGGCTTTGCGCCTGTGCGACCATTGCAGCATGTGGCGGCGTCCCTCGTCGATCAAGCTGATGGACCTCTTCGGTTTCCGGATCGGCGTGGATCGCAGCTGGTTCCTGATCCTATTCCTGCTGATCTTCTTGCTGTCTGGAGAGTTTCGCCAGGCTCTGCACAGCTCGGACGGCGTGGCCTATCTGACCACGGTAGTGACGGTGCTCGTCCTGTTCGCGTCGCTGATCGTGCACGAGCTCGGTCACGCGCTCGTGGCCCGCCGGCAGGGGATCACGGTTCGCCGGATCGACCTGTTCCTGTTCGGCGGCCTGACCGAGATGAGCCGCGACGCCGCGACGCCGGGCGAGGACTTCAAGATCGCGGGAGCGGGCCCACTCGCCACGTTCGGATTCGTGCTGCTGTGCCTCGCGGTCGATCTCGCGATCGTCGGCCCCCACCGGCTCATCCACGCGGCCAAGCTCGACACCACGGTCAAGATCACACCGGTACTGCTGTCGCTGAGCTGGCTGCTGTTCTGGAACGTGCTGCTGCTGCTGTTCAACCTAGTGCCGGCGTTCCCACTCGACGGCGGCCGGATGACCCGCGCGATCGTGTGGCGCCTGACCGGGAAGAAGGAGCGGGGCACCCGCGTGGCGGCAAAGCTCGGGCAGGGGTTCGGGCTGCTCGTGGCCGCGATCGGCGTGTGGCTGCTGCTCGACTATCGCAACTTCACCGGTCTGTGGCTGCTCGCGATCGCCTTCCTCCTGTACCAGTCGGCGCGCGCAGCGTTGGTGCAGACCGCGCTCAGCGCCCGGATCGAAGGGGTCCGGGTTGCGGACATCATGGACCGCCAGCCGGTCGCGATCCCCTCGCGGACGGCGGTCGCGCAGGCGCTCGACGAGTTCTTCCTGCGCTACGGGTGGTCGTGGTTCCCGGTGGTCGACGACAGCCGCCGGTTCCTCGGGATCGCCCGCCAGGAGCGCCTGACGGCCGCCCAGGACCGCGGCGAGGACTGGTTGACGGTCGACGCCGTGCTCGAGCCCGAGCAGGACGGTGGTTGGCAGGTCAACGAGGACCGGCCGATCACCGAGGTCCTGTCCTCGGAGAACCTGGGCCGCCTGGGGGCCCTGATGGCCGTCGACGGCGACGGCGTGCTGCGTGGCGTGGTCACCGTCGAGCAGGTCCGCCGCGCGCTCCAGGCCGCGTTCGGAACGCCCGGCCGGCTGGCCTGATCGCCACTATCCGCGATCAGGCCAGGGTCGCGATCAGGCCGCGGTCAGCTGTGACGCCTTGCGTTCGATCGCGTCGAGCAGGTCCTGGTAGGACTTCGCGAACGACTCGACGCCCTCGTCGACGAGCTGGTGCAGCACGATCTGCTCGACGTCGACGCCGGCGGCCTCGATCTCCTTCATCGTCTCGACCGCCTGATCGACATCGACGTCGACCGTCCGCTTGGCAGTGCCGTGGTCGCGGGTGGCGTCGATCGTCTGATCGGGCATCGTGTTGACGGTGTCGGGCCCGATCAGCTCGTCGACGTACAGCGTGTCCGAGTAGTCGGGGTTCTTGGTCGAGGTCGAGGCCCACAGTGGACGCTGCAGGACGCGCGCCCTTGGCCGCCAGCGCCTCCCAGCGCGGCCCGCTGAAGATCCGCTGGAACGAGCGGTAGGCGATCTTGGCGTTGGCCACGGCCGCCTTGCCGCGCAGGTCCTCGCGGCCGGTGCCCTCGAGCGCGGCGTCGATCTTGGTGTCCACGCGCGAGACGAAGAAGCTCGCCACCGATGCGGCCGATTCGAGCGATTCGCCGGACTCGGCACGGCGCTCGAGCCCGCGGACGTACGCCTCCGCAATCGCCTCGTAGCGCGACACCGCGAACAGCAGCGTGACGTTCACGTTCAGGCCGATCGCGGTCAGCTCCTCGAACGCGCGGACGCCGGGGTCGGTGCCCGGCACCTTGATCAGCACGTTGGCGCGATCGATTGCGGCGCGATGATGCTGGGCGGCCTTGATCGTTCCGTCGGCATCGTACGCGAGCGAGGCCGCGACCTCGAACGACACGTAGCCGTCGGCGCCGGCGGTGCGGTCGAACGTCGGCCGCAGCAGGTCGGCGGCGTCGCGAATGTCCTTGTAGGCCAGCTGATTGAAGATCTCCTCGACGTCGCTGGTCTCGCGGAGCTGCTCGCGGAACGCGTCGTCGTAGCGGTCGGAGTGGCCCATGGCCTTCTCGAAGATGGTCGGGTTCGAGGTCACCCCGCTGATCCCGTCCTGCTCGATCAGGCGGCGCAAGGTCCCCTCGTCCAGGAGCTGGCGGCTGATGTTGTCCTGCCAGATCGACTGACCGAGTGCCTCGATGTCGCGCAGTGGGTTGCTCATCTTCTCGCTCCGTTCGTGGGGTACCACTCAGAGGTTAGTTACCCGAGCAAGCTTCACGTAACGTTGCCCCGATGTCCGCCACCCATCCGAAGCCGGGCGCCGGTGCCGTCGAGGAGGCTTTCCGCGAGCACCGCGCGCGCGTGCTCGCCGCGCTCGTCGGCGGTCTGCGGGACTTCGAGCTCGCCGAGGACGCGCTCCAGGACGCGTTCACGCTCGCGCTCGAGCGGTGGCCGCGGGACGGTGCGCCGCAGACCCCGGCCGCGTGGCTGTACACGGTCGCGCGCAACCGCGCGATCGACAGGCTGCGCCGCCGGCGTACCGCCGAGGAGAAGCTCGAGCAGCTGGGCGTGCCCGAGGAGCCCGGGGAGGCCGCCGATCCCGTTCCCGAGCGCCTCGCGGAGGTCGGCGACGAACGCCTGGCGCTGCTGTTCACCTGCTGCCATCCCGCGCTCGCTCCCGAGGCGCGGGTCGCGTTGACGCTGCAGGCCGTCGGCGGCCTGACCGGCGCCGAGATCGCGCGCGCGTACCTGGTATCCGACGCCACGATGTCGCAGCGCCTCGTGCGGGCCAAGCGCAAGATCCGCGACGCCGGCATCTCGTTCGAGCTGCCGGGCGACGCGGCGCTGCCCGACCGCCTCGACGCGGTGCTCGCGGTCATCTACCTGATCTTCAACGAGGGCTACGCGGCCACCGCTGGGGCGGATCTGTTGCGGACCGAGCTGTGCGCAGATGCGCTACGCCTCGGCAAGCTGCTCGCATCCCTGCTGCCCGATCAGCCCGAGGTCCTCGGGCTCGTCGCCCTGATGCTGTTCCACGACTCGCGCCGCCGCACGAGGACCGGCCCCGAGGGCGAGCTGATCCTGCTCGCCGATCAGGACCGCTCCCGCTGGGACGGGACCGAGATCGAGGAAGGCGTGCGCGTGCTGAACCACGCGCTCCGGCTCCGGCGCCCGGGTCGCTACCAGCTCGAGGCGTCGATCGCCGCGCTCCACGCGTCCGCGCCCTCGGCGGCGGAGATCGACTGGCCGCAGATCGCGGCGCTGTACGAGCAGCTGCTCGTGTTCGTGCCCTCGCCGGTGGTGGCGCTCAACCGCGCCGTCGCGGTTGCCGAGGCGGGCCGGCCCGAGGACGGGCTCGAGCTGGTCGACCGCATCGAGGGACTCGAGCGCTACCACCTGCTGCACGCGGTGCGTGCGGACTTCCTGCGCCGCCTGCACCGCCCCGCCGAGGCGAGCGACGCTTACCGCCGGGCGCTGGCGCTCACGCGGAACCCGGCCGAGAAGGAGTTCATCGCGCGCCGGTTGGACGAGCTGGCGGCCGGCTGAGTCCGGGGGGCGCCCGTACACTGCCCGCCGATGGAGATGAGCATCCACCCCAGTGCGTTCATCCACGAGAGCGCGCAGATCGGCGCCGGGTCGACGATCGGCTCGGGCGCGGTCGTCCACGCCGGCACCGAGGTCGGCGAGCGCTGCATCATCGAGGACGGCGCGGTGCTCGGAAAACGGCCCCGGCTCCGGGCGGGGTCGAGCGCCGCCGGCGCCGAGCTCGTCCCGCTCGTGCTCGAGTCGGATGTGACCGTGTGCTGCGGGGCGGTCGTGTACGCCGGCGCGCACATCGCCGCGCGGGCGATCATCGGCGACCAGGCACAGGTGCGCGAACGCGCGCGGATCGGACCAGGGTCGGTCGTCGGCCGCGCCTCTTCGGTCGACTTCGGCGCGCAAGTCGGCGCCCGGGTCCTGATCCAGACCGGCGTGTACGTGACCGCCGGGTCGGTGGTCGAGGACGACGTGTTCCTCGGTCCGGGCGTGACGACGACCAACGACGACACGATGGCCCGTCATCCGCGCGGGGAGCCGCTTCGGGGCCCGACGTTCCGGCGCGCATGCCGCGTCGGCGGCGGCGTCGTGGTGGTGCCGGGAGTCGAGATCGGCGAGGAGGCGTTTGTCGCCGCCGGCGCGCTCGTGACGAAGGACGTGGGCGCGCGCGAGGTCGTGATGGGGGTGCCGGCGCGGGTCGTCCGGCACGTCGGCGACGAGGACCTGATCGA
>CAVOTN010000005.1:0-113037 GCA_963699325.1 uncultured Solirubrobacterales bacterium
TCCTGCGAGGTGGAGGAGTTCCGTGATCTCGTCGAGCTTCGTCAGGGGAATGGCGCCCGCTGGTTCGAGGAGATCTGAACGGGACAGCGTTGTCAGCCAGGTGCACGGGACGAGACCTGGACGCGGAAGCGCGACGCGCACGACGCCTTCGAAAGGCAGTCCTTCGACGTTGCCTATGGCGACCTCCAACGCGACGCCGGTGATGTCGGTCGGGGCGGCAACGACCACTTGTATTGCCCGAAAGCCCGAGGGTTCCTCATCGCCGAGCAGTAGAACGGGGCGGCGCTCGTCGAAATCAACCCACCAGACTTCACCGCGATGCATTGGGCCTCCTGGCCTGGGGCTGTTGGCTTTGGCGAGGATTTGGTCGGTGGTTTGGTCCGGACGAAGGGTGGGTGTGGAACCATTGCCTCGCACCACCAGCCAGCTACGCACTAACGACGCGCATCGCTAGCTGTGACCACCAGCCAAGTTGCCGACGCGGTACTTGACTGGTGCCGACGCGCGCTCGCCGGGGATGCGCCCGCGCGCGAGTTGCAGGAGTAAAGCAGAGCCATCGACCCGCTTTGATGCAGCGACGCGCTAGCGAGGCACAAATCGCCGGACGCGCTTTGCGCGGACGGCAGGGGAACCGGCATCTTCGGGTCGGACCGGCGCCGGGGCTGCCCGGACGCGTTGTGCTCCTGGCGCCGAGCAGGTCGATCGGCGCCCTGTTCGCGCAGCCCTCCTTTCGGGCGGCACGGTGATCGTCCAGTCCAGTCCAGTGCTGGCTGCTCAGCGGCGTGTGGTCTTCGAGTCGTGGTCAGATCTGCGCTGAGCCGTGGGCGAGGACCCGCGCCAACAGGTCTCGCAGTTGCTCGCCCTCTTCGGGGTTGAGCGGAGCGAGCAGCTCGGCCTCAGCCACGTCGCTGGCGGCGGTCGCCTGACGGAGAAGGTCCTGGCCGGCTGGCGTCAGCTCGACCACGTTGCGACGGCGATCTTCGGGGTCGGGGCGGCGGGCGATGATGCCCTTGGCCTTCGAGCGCGTCGATGATGGCGACCATCGTCGTGCGGTCGACGCCCAGGCGCTCGGCGACCTGCTGCTGAGAGGCCGGCTCGAAGCGGTCGATCACCAGCAGCACCCCGAGATCGCGTGCGTGGATGTCGAACGGCGCGAGCGCCTCGACATGCAACTCGGACATCAGCCTCTCCGCGTGCTTGAACAGGTAGGCCAGCCGCCGGCTCGTCTGAGATCGGGTTTCACCGCTCGTCCGCATCGATCCTAGCCTACCGGTAGCTGACCGTCAGCAGTACTGATGATCAGTAGATAGACGACTAGGAGGAAATCGATGATCTTGATCACCGGAGGACTCGGCCACATCGGCAGCGCCACCGTGCAGGCGCTGCTGGACATCGGCGAGGAGTGCGTACTCGTCCAGCGCCGCAGCCCCGAGATCCCGGCGGGACGCTTCAGCCGACCGGTGACCGCGGTGCAGGCCGATGTCAAGGACCTCGACGCGCTGCGGGCGATCGGCCGCGACTACGCGATCACCGGAATCGTTCACATGGCCGGGTCGATGCCCTGGCCGCCCAGCCCGGACGAGGCTCCCGTGCAGGCCGCGCGCGAGGCACTCGGTGGGCTCTTCAACATCATCGAGGTCGCCCAGGAGTGGGGCGTCAAGCGCCTCAGCCTCGCCAGCACGATCGGCGTCTACGCCGGTCTGTCGAACACCGGCGCCCTGAGCGAGGATCTGCCGGTGCCGCTGACCGCCCCGCACGTCATCCCGACGTTCAAGAAGATCAGCGAGCTGCTGGGCAACCACCTCGCCGGGGCCACCGGCCTGGAGATCATTCACCTGCGGATCAGCGGGGCGTGGGGACCGCTGGGGCACCTCCCGAACTTCGCCTTTCCCGCACCGCAGTTCGTCCACGCCGCGGCGACGGGCACGCCCGTCGACCTCTCCGGCGTAGCCGGGCGGCTCAAGGCCGACGACGGGCTCGACCTCTGCTACGTCTACGACCTCGGGCGGGCGACCGCGCTGCTGCAGACGGCCGACACGCTCACGTACGCGACCTACAACGTCGCCGCAGGCAGGATGACCACCAACGCCGAGGTGATCGCCGCGATCAACTCGGTCGTGCCCGACTTCGAACTCGAGCTCGAGCCCGGTTCCAGCGTGCCGCCGAGCTATCTCGACATCACCCGGCTGCACGAGGACACCGGCTACCTGCCGGAGTGGGACATCGAACGCTCGGTCGCCGACTACATCGCGTACTTCCGTGCCGGCAACACGCAGTAGAACCGGTTTCGGCACCGGCCCGGGCTGGAGCTGGTTCCACAGACCCACAGCATCAACGCTCGCACAGCAAGCCGCACTCTCGGCTCGTTCAACGGCCGGTCAAGACTTCTGCGCTCTACTCGATTCAGTAACAGCGTCGACCTGCGTTCGCTCGCCCGCGAGCGTCTGACCTTCGATCCGACCCACCTCGTTCGTGCGGAAACCGTGTTCGGCGACGCCCGACCCTCTCGTCGCGGTAGCCGATCCATCACCGAACCAGCGGCTGTTCACATCCGCGGTTGATCGCAGGTGGATGGCGATGTCTCAAACGAGGTGTTCGATGACTTTCGCGATGAGCCCCGGCTATCCGAACAAGACGGTGCGCCACTTCGGGCTCCCCTCGCTGGTTGATGAGCCAGCGGTGAGCCGCGTCTGCCAGAGAGTCCTGCTTCGCTATGGCAGACCGGGCGTCTGAATCACGATTGCCGCTCAGGACGATGAGGGGAACGGCACCGAGGCGTCGGCTCGCTTTCTCTCGCAACGTTTGCGGAAGTCCCGCGCGATACGGCCGACCTAAGGGGTATCGACCTCACCCATGTGTGCGATCCGTCCACCGGGACGACGCCCCAATCGACAGGCCCGGCCGCTTCCCCTCGGGACGAGCAGCAACAGCTACGAACCGGCCGCTGGACGCGCGCGCCGCTTCCGGTTCGACCCGGCTGAGCAAGAGCCGACGTCGGGCTCGAGATCTTGATCGCGCGTGGCGGGCAGGTCGCCGATCGCGCTGCTGCTCCGTGATCAAACGAGCGACGACGTGGATGCTCTGGCCGCCGCTCGACGCGATCGCTGTCGGACAAAGGCAGCCAGCCGAGTCCTGGCCGCGATGCCCGCGCGACGACGAATGCAGGTCTCGACTGAAAGGCCGTCGCCGGTCTCGCAAATCGCCCCAATAGCGGGGCGCCGCTTCGCGACACTCGCCGCTCGCTCGGAGGGAACGCCGTCGATCACAGCACGGCTCGCGTTGACCCACGTTGACCCGGGCTTGCGCGACCGTACCGGTCTTGCGACTCTCGGGCCCACCACCCTAATCCCGAGAGGGACACGGTCGCTTGCGCGAACGTCCAGAGGAACGAGCCCATGGATCCCAGCCGACTCGCGTCAGCCCGCACTGACCCGACGCCACCGGCGCCGACCACCGCGTGAGGCACGCCGCCGCGTCATTCAAACGGCGACAGGGGCCTCTAAACGGAGAGGGAGGGATTCGAACCCTCGTCGGACCAAATGACCCGAACCGGTTTTCGAGACCGGCGCATTCAACCGCTCTGCCACCTCTCCGGTGGGGCGCAGGACAAGTTAGACGAACTGCCGCGCCGGCGGGCCTGGAATTGACTGGTATCCATAACGGGCGGCTGGGGCCGCGCCCGGGGTCCGGGTGTCCGCGAGCCGCCCGCCCCGGCACCGCCCTACCGCCGGGGCGCGAAGAAGGCCCGCAGCAGGTCCGCGCACTCCTCGGCGAGCAGCCCGCTCTCGACCTGGGGCCGGTGGTTCAGGCGCGGCTCGTCGAGCACGTCGAGCACGCTGCCGGCGGCGCCGGCCTTGGGGTCGGTGGCGCCGAACACGAGGCGAGGGAGGCGCGCGAGCACGATCGCGCCGGCGCACATCGCGCAGGGCTCGAGCGTGACGTACATGACCGCGTCGAGCACGCGCCAGCTTCCGAGCGCGCGCGCCGCTTCGCGCAGGGCGATCATCTCGGCGTGAGCGGTGGGGTCCGCGCGCATCTCGCGCTCGTTGTGCCCGGAGCCGATCACCTCGCCTCCGTGCACGATCACGGCGCCGATCGGGACGTCGTCGTGCTCGGGCGCCCTCGCCGCCTCGCGCAGGGCGAGGCGCATGAAGTACTCCTCTCGGGGGAAGAAGTGCGTGCTCACGATCGCGCGACGCTACCTTTCAGGAGGGAAACTTTGGCGCTTCGGCAGTTGTCTTAGCGCTTGGGGCCGATTTCCACGTCCAGCCGTCATTGTTCTCGGCCAAGCTCAACTCGCGTCGGTCGCTCGCGGTGCTCGCCACCGCGGCGGTGCTGTGCGCCGGCGCGAGCGGGTGGACGGCGCGCGCCGCGGCGCCGGCGCGGACCGCGGCGGCGTCCTCGCGTGCCGCGACGCCGGCGCGGACCGGGCCCTCGCCCGACTACGTCCCCGGCGAGGTCCTCGTCGGGTACGCATCCGTGTCCGGTCCGGCGGCATCGGAAGTGGCGCATGCGGCGCGCGAGCTGGGCGTCAGCGCGGGGCCCGCATCCGCTACCCCGGGCGACGCGCTGGCGTCAGGGGCGACTGAGCAGCTCGTCCGCGTGCCCGCCGGCCGGACGCATCTGGCCGGTGATCGCGAGGCTTCGTCGCCAGCGTGGCGTGCGGTACGCGGTCCCCAACTACATCGCCCACGCGGCGGGCTGGATCCCCAACGATCCCGGTATCTCGCACCACCGTCAGGGGTGGCAGCAGCTCCAGTGGAACTTCCTCGCCGCCGCCGGCGTCGACGCCCCGGACGCGTGGGCGCACATGTTCGCCGACCACCGCCCCGGCGGCCGGGGCGTGGTGATCGCTGTGCTCGACACCGGCGTCGCCTACCGGAACTGGATGGGGTTCCGCAAGTCGCCCGACTTCGGGCGCACCCACTTCGTCGACCCGTACGACTTCATCGCCGGCAACGCATTCCCGCTCGATCGCGAGGGCCACGGGACATTCGTCGCCGGGATGATCGCCGAGGCGACCAACAACGGCCGCGGGCTGACCGGCCTCGCCTACGGCGCCAAGATCATGCCGGTCCGCGTGCTCGACGCCGACGGGAACGGTGACTCGGTGACGATCGCGCATGGGATCCGCTACGCGGTCAATCACGGCGCCCAGGTGATCAACCTCAGCCTCGAGTTCGACCTCTCGGTGCGAGCGTCGCAGATCCCCGACATCATCAGCGCGATCAACTTCGCGCACCGGCACGGCGTCGTCGTGGTGGCAGCCGCCGGCAACGACAGCTCGAGCGAGACTCGCGTACCCGGCCGCCGCGCCCTCGGTGATCTCGGTCGGCGCCACCACGCTCGACCGGTGCCTGGCCGGATACTCGAACGTCGGCGCGAAGCTCGACCTGGTGGCGCCCGGCGGCGGCGACGACGCCGCGCTCTCGAACGACCCCGACTGCCACCCGTTCCGCAACCTGCCACCCGTCCATCAGGAGACGTTCCTGGACTTCAATTCGCTCGACCCCGGCGGCAACCCGGACCGGTTCGGCTTCCCCGGCAGCTATGGCACGTCGATGGCCGCGCCCGAGGTGTCGGCGACCGCAGCGCTGGTGATCGCCAGCCGAGTGCTCGGCTCCCATCCCTACGCCCGATCAGATACTGGCCCATCTCGAGCAGACGGCGACGCCGCTCGGTGGCTCGCAACCAAACGAGGATTACGGCTACGGCCTCGTCAACGCCGGCGCGGCGACCGCGCCGCTTCCCGGGGCGGCCCCGGCAAGGCGCTGACGGTCGTCCCTAGGTAGTCCGCACGATCAGCACCGAACACGGTGCGTGGTGGGAGACCTTGTTCGGCACCGACCCGAGCAGGAACCGCTTGGCGCCGGTCATCCCCTTGTTGCCGACGACGATCAGGTCCGAGCGTTGCTCCTCGGCGACATCGACGATCGCGTCCGCCGCGTCGCCCTGGCGGGCGAACGTCTCGACCACCGCCACCCCAGCCTCATGCGCCTCCGACTCGGCCTCCTCGAGCAGGGCCATCACGTCGTCGTGGGGGTTGATCATCCATTGCAGGTCCGCGGGCACCTTGCACCTCCTCGCCGCGCAGCCGCTGATCCGAGACGGGCTCATACGCGCTGACGATCTGCAGCCGGGCGCCCAGGCTCGCGGCCAGGTCGATCGCGCGGCGCAGAGCCGTGTGCGCGGTCTCGGATCCATCGGTACCGACGAGGATCGACGTGAACATGGGCGGCCCTAGGCGAGCTTGGTGATCGCGATCACCATGCCGGCGAGCACGAACACGAGGATCGCTACCTGCATCCAGATCCAGTGGCGTGGCACGGCTACTAAAGCTAGCGGTCCGCCCGTCTATCGTCCGTAATCGTGGCGCAGCGGCTCAATCCGGCGCTCAAGGCGGTCAGCGACGCGGTGCTCGCGGTGGCCGCGCACCTGTCCGTGGACGAGGTGCTGCAGAAGCTCGTCGACGCCGCCCGCGAGCTCGCCGGCGCGCGGTACGCCGCGCTGGGCATCCCGGATGGAGAGGGAGGCTTCCGTCGCTTCCTCGTCGCCGGGATGAGCGACGAGCTGATCGCCTCGATGGGGCCGCTGCCACGCACCCACGGAATGCTCGGCGCGATGCTCATCGAGCGCGACGCCTACCGGACCGACGACATCCACGACGATCCCCGGTTCCGGGGCTGGTGGCCGCGCCGGCATCCGGACATGCGCAGCTTCCTGGGCGTCCCGATCGTCTCGCCCGACCGAACGATCATCGGCGCGTTCTACCTGACCGAGAAGGAGGGTGCCGACACGTTCGACGCCGAGGATCAGGAGCTGATCGAGCTGCTGGCGGCGCACGCGTCGATCGCGATCACCAACGCCCGCCTGTATGAGCAGAGCCGCGAGTTATCGATTCTGTCCGAGCGCAACCGCCTGGCGCTCGAGCTCCACGACGTGGTCAGCCAGAAGCTGTTCAGCGTGATGCTCACCGCCGAGGCCGCCGCCACCCAGATGGACCGCGACCTGGTCGCGGCTCGGGCGCAGATCGAACGGCTGCGCGAGCTGGCTCGCGAGGCGCTCGACGAGCTGCGGTCGCTGATCTTCGGCCTGCGCCCGCCCGAGCTCGAGCGCGACGGCCTCGACGGCCTGCTCCGCAAGGAGGTCGAGATGCTCGGCCGGGCGCACGGCACGAACATCGAGCTTCAGGTCGAGCCGGGGTTCGAGATCGAAACCGGCGAGCGCGAGCTGGCGCTGCTGCGGATCGCCCACGAGGCACTCCACAACGCGGTGCGCCATGCCCACGCCGAGCACGTGACCGTGCGCATCGGCGGCACGGACGGCGCGCTCGTCGTCGAGGTCACCGACGACGGGGTCGGGTTCGATCCCGAGCGACCCGACCTCCGCTCGAGGCACCTTGGGCTGACGTCGATGGAAGAGCGCGCCCGCGAGCTCCGCGGCCGGTTGCGGATCCGCTCCGCCCCGGGAGCCGGCACGACCGTCCGGATAGAGCTCGAAGCCGGTGGCTGACGCGATCACGATCCTCGTCGTCGACGATCATGCGGTCGTCCGCGAGGGGCTGCGCGCGTTCCTGTCCGTTCAGGACGGATTCGAGATCGTCGGCGAGGCTGAAGACGGTGACGAGGCTCTCGAGCTCGCGAGCGAACTCGAGCCGGACGTGATCCTGATGGACCTCGTGATGCCCAGGCTCGACGGCGTAAGCGCCATGCGGCAGCTGCGCGAGCGGGGCGGGCGGGGATCCAAGTCCCGCGTGATCGTGTTGACGAGCTTCCTCGAGGACGAGCGGCTGCTGCCGGCGCTCGAGGCCGGGGCTGCCGGCTACCTGCTCAAGAACTCCCAGCCCGCGGAGCTCGCCCGGGCGGTGCGGGCCGCGCACGCCGGTGACGCCGTGATCGATCCGACCGTCGCCGCGCGTCTCGTCCACGCGCTGGCTGATCGGCCGCGGGCCGGCGCCCTCGATGAACTGACCACGCGCGAGCGGGAGGTGCTGGCCTTGATCGCGCAGGGGCGCTCGAACAAGCGGATCGCGCTCGAGCTCGGCATCTCCGAGAAGACGGTCAAGACGCACGTCGGCCATGTGCTCGCCAAGCTCGACGTCACCGACCGGACGCAGGCGGCCGTGCTCGCAGTCCGGGCGGGTCTCGTCAAGCGAGGGTCCTAAGACCAATTACCGCTGGTAACCGGGACCGCCACCGTCCTACCGTGGCGGCCATGCCACTAGCAATCATCACCGGAAGTTCTCGAGGCCTCGGCCTCGCCCTCGCGCGTGCGTTGGCGCAGCGGCAGTGGGCGCTCGTGATCGACGCTCGGGGCGGCTCGGAGCTCGAGCGCGCCGCGCGCGAGCTCGGGCAGCTGACCGAGGTCGTCGCGCTCGCGGGCGATGTCGCCGACGACTGGCATCGCGGGGCGCTCGTCGATGCCGCCGGCGAGCACGTCGACCTGCTCGTCAACAACGCCTCGATGCTCGGGCCGAGCCCGCAGCCGCCGCTCGGCCGCTACCCGCTCGACGTGCTCGAACGCGTCTACCAGGTCAACACGCTCGCCCCGATCGCGCTCGCGCAGCTCGTACTGCCGCGGATGCCGGACGGCGGCGCGATCGTCAACGTGAGCTCCGACGCCGCCGTCGAGCCGTACGCCGGCTGGGGCGGCTACGGGTCTTCGAAGGCGGCGCTCGACCAGGCGACGGCGATCCTCGCCGAGGAGCACCCGACGCTACGGATCTACTCGGTGGATCCCGGCGACATGCGCACGCAGATGCACCAGGACGCGTTCCCGGGCGAGGACATCTCGGACCGCCCACCGCCCGAGGACAGCGTCCCCGGACTGCTCGCGCTGATCGACGGCGACCTGCCCAGCGGCCGCTACCGGGCGCGCGAGCTGGCCGCGACCGAGAGCGTCGCGCGATGAGCGCGCTGGCGTTCGAACTCGAGTCCGACCTCGAGGCCCACGAGCCTCCGGAGGCACGGGGCGTCGCGCGCGACGGGGTCAGGATGCTCGTCGCCCGCCGCGCGGACGGCTCGATCGAGCACCGGACGTTCGCTGAGCTGCCCGAGCTCCTCGCGCCCGGCGACGTGCTGGTGATCAACGTGTCGGCCACGATCCCGGCGGCCGTGCCGGCGCGGCGGCGTGACGGCGAACGTGTGCGCGTGCACTTCGCGACCCGCGCGCCGCACCTGGAGGACGACTGGCGCGTGGTCGAGATCCGCAGCGCCGACGGCAGCCGGCCGCTCCGCCTCCCCGCGGGCGAGTCGCTGACGCTGCACGGCGGCGCGACGCTGGAGCTGGTCGCGCCGTACGCGTCCGGTGAGCGGCTGATGCTCGCCCGGTTCTGCCGCGCAACGCCCGTCGAGGAGTACCTCGCGCGCCACGGCGAGCCGATCCGCTACTCCCATGTCCCGAGCCCGTGGCCGCTCGAGGCCTACCAGAACGTCTACGCGATCAGCCCGGGCAGCGCCGAGATGCCGAGCGCCGGCCGGCCGATCACGCGCGATCTGCTCTCGCGCCTAATCTCGCGCGGGATCGTGGTCGCCCCGATCACGCTCCACTGCGGCGTGTCCTCGCCCGAGAGCCACGAGCCGCCGTTCCCCGAGTGGTACGAGGTGCCCGAGCACACCGCCGGGCACATCGCGGCCGCGCGCAATCGTGGCGGCCGTGTGATCGCCGTGGGCACCACGGTCGTCCGCGCGCTCGAGTCGGCCGGCGGCCCCGACCGGTGCAGCTGCGCGCGGTCGGGATGGACCGGGCTGGTCGTCACGCCGGAGTGCGGCGTCGCGGTCGTCGATGGTCTGATCACCGGCTGGCACGAGCCCGAGGCGTCGCACCTCCAGTTGCTCGAGGCGCTGATGGGCCCGGAGCTGCTGGCGCGCTCCTACGAAGCCGCGCTCGACGCCGGCTACCTATGGCACGAGTTCGGCGACTCGCACCTGATCTTGCCTTGATCGGCTACGCCGCGTGGGCGCGAGCACGGCCGGGAAGTCGATCGTGACCCCGTGCGGCATGACCAGGACCGGGCAGGTCGCGTTCTCGATCTCGTTCTGGGCGTGAGCGCTGATGAGCACGCGGCCGGGCGTGGCCTCCAAGCGGGAGCCGACGACCAGCAGGTCGACCTGGCGCTCGTCGCGCGTGAGCGTCGCGCCGAAGCTGTCGGCGAGCGCGCGCGCGGTGGCAATCGTTGCGTCGTCCCCGGGGATTGCGAGCACACCGATTCGATGAATCCTGGGCGACCACTCGCCGTGGTACCCCGCGGGGGCGATCGCGACCGCGGTCGTCCCACCTTCGAGCAAGGCCTGCGTCGAACGCTGCGGAGCGATGTGACCCGGTGCGGTCCGGTAGTCCGAGCCGAACACGACGATGTCCGCGTCCTCCTCCTCGGCGAGCCGGCGGAGGCCCTCCGGGGTCGACGGGCTCACGACGACGCGGGTATCGACCTGAAGGCCCGAGAACCAATCGGTGCCCCGCTCGAGCAGCAGCTCGGCGTCCTGCTCCTCGCGCTCCTCCTGGGTGCAGTCGCTCTGCGTGCAGTGGCGGACGTACGCCAGCGTCAGATCGGCACCTGCGTCGGCGAGGATGCGCCCGAGCATCAGCGCGTCGTGATCGCCGGGAGTGTCGTCGTAGGAGATGATCGCTCGGGGTGCCATTCGGGGGGTCCTCCAATCCTCGGAAGAAGTGCGTAGCCGTCCTGTTCGGCGCGAGGATCGCAGCTACCTACTATCAGCGCTAATGAAGTTGATCATGCCGTTGATAAGCTCCGCTAATGCTGCATGTCGGCCGCGTAAGGGTGCTTTCCGAGGTCGTCCGGCGAGGATCGTTCTCCGCCGCCGCTGAGGCGCTGTCGTACACGCAATCCGCGGTCTCGCAGGCGATCGCGCGGCTCGAGGCCGAGACCGGCGCGACCCTGGTCATCCGGGATCGAAGCGGGGTGCGGCCGACCGCCGCCGGCGCCAGCCTGGTGGAGCACGCCGAGGGGATCTTCGCGCGGATCGAGGCCGCCGAAACGGAGCTCGCGGCAGTCCTCGGCGTCCGCGCCGGCCGACTGCGCATGGCGTCCTTCCCGTCCGCCGGGGCCACGCTGATGCCACTCGCGATCGCCACCTTCCGCGATCACCATCCGGATGTCGCGCTGACCCTGGCCGAGGGCGAGCCCGACGAGATCGCGCCGCGGCTGCGGGCCGGCGAGTTCGATCTGGCGCTGCTGTTCGAGTTTCCGGGGACACGGGAGCGGCACGGCGCCCGGTTGCGGACCCAGCTGCTGCTCGAGGACCCGATGCTCGTAGCGCTGCCGGCCGAGCATGCACTCGCCGGCAAGCCGGCGCTCGCGCTCGCCGATCTGCGCGATCAGGACTGGGTTCAGACATCAGCCACGAGCCCGTGCGCGCGCCACGTGGTCCGGTCCTGCGTGGCGGCCGGCTACGAGCCGACGGTCACGTTCGAGTCAGACGACTACGAGACCGTGCAGGGTCTGGTGGCGGCCGGCGTCGGGGTGGCGTTGATTCCGCGCCTCGCGCTCACTCACGTCCACCCGGGAATCGTGGTGCGGGCGCTGGCGCCGCGCAGCCCCGCGCGCCGCGTGGTCGCGGCCACGATCGGCGCCGCCGGCGTGTCTCCGGCGGCGCGCACGATGATCAAGGTGCTCGCCGACGTGGCCAAGCGGTACACCGAGGGCCCGGCCCAGCCGGCCGCCGCGTAGCGTCGAGCGATCAGCTCGGCTTGAGCTTCTTCGACAGGCGCGTCGTCACCTTGCCGGCGTCCGTGACCCGAACGGTGACCGTCACTCGCTCGGTGTGGTGACGCGCCAGCGCCGCGGTCAGGCTGCTGCTCGCCGCCAGGCGCGGCGACGAGATCGTCACGTGGACCTGTGGCGACGCCGTCTTCAACGTCAGCACGAGCGTCCCGTGCACGAGGCGGGCGGTGAACTTCAGGTGCTTGCCCTTGCGGCCGGTGACCGTGACCGTCGCGCGGGATTTCGTGAAGTGCAGGCTCCGGGGCAGCGCGACGGTGAGCGTCTTGATCGAGGGCGCGTTGCGTCCCGCCGCCGCGCTGAACGACAGCCTCGGATGGTCGGAGCCCACACGCGACAGCGCCACGTGCGAGATCGCGGGGGCACCCTGGACGATCCATTCGAATGCGGCCTGGCTGGTGGTGCCGCCCGCATCGGAGACGGTGACGGTCACGCTCGAGTTCCCAATTCGCTTGGGTCGGCCGGTGATCTTGCCGGTCGAGCCGTTGATGGTGAGTCCGCTCGGCAAACCAGCGGCGGAGTAGCTCACGGCCATGCCGCGCGTGTCGATGGCCTTGATCTGCAGGTTCAGCGCGGTGTTCACCGTCGAGCGCTGCGTGCCGGGGTTGGTCAGCGTGATCGCGTCCGTGCACATCGTCTGGGCAAGCGCCGTCGCGTTCGGGGATCCGAGCCCGGTCGCCATGTCGTAACCGGCGCCGGCGGGGAACAGCCCGCCGTTCAGCGGCGACAGCATGTCGTTGTCGCCCGATGTGATGTCGTTGAAGTCGGCGGAGTAGGCGGTCGCGGCGGCGTTGTACAGGGCCGGGTTGGCGAATCCGATCGGCGTGCCGGCACATCGAGCCGAAGCGTTGGTGAGCGCGATCAGCGCCGCCCACGCCGGCGCGGCCGCGCTCGTGCCGCCAACGACCTGCCATCCCTTTGTGTCAAGGGGCGACCCGGCCGCCCCGGACCCGTTCCAATAGATCACGTAACCCGTTTGCGGGTCTCCGTCCGCGGATACGTCGGGCACCTCCCGGCAGTCGCCCGACGGAGCGTTGCACGGCGAACCCGAGGAGTTGGCGTTGATGACGTGCAGGAATGACGGCGCCTGGGACTGGTAGCCGGGCATCGCCCACAAGGTCGAGACGCCGCCGCCGCTGGCGCCGGTCGGGAATCCGTCGTTCCACACGGTCTCGCCCAGGCGGGCGCCGCTCGAGTCTGCGCTGAGGGTCGTGCCGCCGACCCCCGTCACGTACGGCTGGCTCGCCGGGTCGTCGACCTCGAGCGCGTCCTGTGGCGCTCCGCCCGTCCCGTCACAGTCCTCGGACCCGTCGTCGCCCGACGCCGACAGGATCGACATTCCCTGCGCGGCCGCCTCCTGGAACAGGGTGTTCTCGGCGCCTGTCTGCTGGGAGCCCTCGGCCGGCTCGCACTGTCCCCACGACGTGGTCACCACCTGCGCAAGGTGCTGGCTGACGATTGCGTTCATCGTGTCGTACGGCCCGTCGCCGGAGTTCGGGCCCTCGTAGACCGCGATGTTGGCTTTCGGCGCCAGGCCGATCACGTTTTCGATGTCGAGCGCGGCCTCGCCGGAGCCGGGCCCGCCGTTCGGGTCGACGCCGTCGACCGACGATCGTGTCGAACAGCGCGTTGATGCCGTAGCACTGCTCGTACGCCGCGATGTCGTTGGGGTCGAAGGACTCGAGCTCGAGGATCGCGACGGTCTGCCCCGCACCCTCGTCGCCGGCCTGATAGAGGCCGGAGTACCCATAGGCCGCAGCGATCTGGTCGGCCGTGTACCCGCCCTGGCTGGTCGCCGACGTGGCTGCGGAGCATGGCTGAGGTCCGCCGGTGACGACATGGGCCCGGGCGGGAGCACCGGGCGAAAGCGGGCCGGCCGCGGCATGCGACTGCACGAGCAGCGGCTTTGCCGGCGACAGCGTGTTCAGCCCGATCACGGCTTGCACGTCCGGCGCGATCGTGGAATCGAGCGACGGCGCCTGCTGGTTGACGATCGCGGTCGTGCCGGTGGGAAGCGCGACCCGCGAGAACGAAGTCGAGAACGCCTGCGACAGCGCGCCGGCGGTGGCGGTCACCGGAATCGAGAGCGAGTTGGGGCTGACCGGGCCCGCTTGGAGGCCGTGGGCCTGGAGCGAGTCCTCGACCGCCTGCACCGCGGCCGGTGTCGCGCCGAATCGCTGCGCGAACTCCGCCGGCGTGATGTAGTCGCGGTACAGCGGTGAGCCGGGCGTCGAGACCTCGTTCGCGAACGCTGCCAGGCCGGCGGGATCCTGCGACTGGAGCGTGACCGTCACGCGCATCGGGGTGGACGCGGCCAGCGCTCCGACCGTGTGCGCGTCGGCGGGCACGGCCGGCGCCGAACCGAGCTTGACGGCCGCGGCCGCCGGCGAGGCGATCCACAGAATCGCGGTCAGCGCACAGGCCGAGAGGAGCGCCCCGGCTCTCGAGAGTGGTCCCATACCTGTCAGTCGAGGCTAGCGGCTCAAACCCGCAATCGCGCCGCTCGCTCAGCCGAGGGGGCATCGGAGGCGACCATCACGCACCATTCACTCGCATGGATGACGATTCCTCCTGGGCCTCGCCTGGTTGACTGTCGATCATGGACGACGAGCGGAGGCTCAGCTTCGGGAGCGTGGCCGACCTGTACGACCACAGCCGGCCGTCCTACCCCGAGGCGCTGGTCGACGGCGTGCTCGAATTCGCCCGCGCGCGCCCCTCGGACCGTGCGGTCGAGGTCGGCGCCGGGACGGGCAAGGCGACCGTGCTGTTCGCTGCGCGGGGCCTCGACATCGTCGCGATCGAGCCGAGCGCGGAGATGGCCGCCGTCGCCCGGCGCAACTGTGCAGGCTACGAGAACGTGACCGTCGAGCAGACCGAGTTCGAACGGTGGCGCGCTCCGCGGCAGGAATTCCGGCTCGTGTTCTCGGGCCAGGCGTGGCACTGGATCTCACCCGAGGTGCGGTACGTCGCCGCCCGGGCGGCGCTCGCCGACGGCGGCGCGCTGGCGGCATTCTGGAACGTGCCCGACTGGAGCGCCTGCGATCTGCGCGACGAGATCGGCGAGGCTTACCGGCGGAACGGGCGAGGCGGCGATGTCGGCGACCCGATGAACCCGACGACGCCGACTGAGGACGACGACTGGGCGGCCGAGATCGCGGGCACGGCCGGCTTCGACGAGGCCGAGGTGCGCGGCTACCGATGGCACCGGGACTACACGACCGCTGAGCATCTGGACCTGCTCGGCACCCACTCCGCCTGCCTGGTGCTCGATCCGCCCGATCGCGAGCGGCTTCTGTCCGACATCGCCGGCGCGATCGACGGCCACGGCGGCAGCTTCCGGATGACGTACCAGACGCGGCTGTGCCTGGCGCGGGCGTCATGACCGACGGGATCGTGCGCGGCGAGGACGGCGTGCGTCGGTGCTACTGGGCGGACTCCGCGCCGGAGTACCGCGACTACCACGACCTCGAGTGGGGCTTCCCCGTCGCCGACGACATCCGCCTGTTCGAGAAGCTCAGCCTCGAGGGATTCCAGGCCGGGCTGTCGTGGCTGACGATCTTGCGCAAGCGCGAGGCCTTCCGGCGGGCGTTCGACGGGTTCGACTTCTCCGCGGTCGCGCGCTTCGGTCAGCGCGACGTCAACCGTCTGCTCGGCGACGCGTCGATCATCCGCCACCGGGGCAAGATCGAAGCCGTGATCAACAACGCCGGGCGGGCCGTCGAGCTGGTCGAGGCCGAGGGTTCGCTCGCGGCGTACGTGTGGCGGTTCGAACCCGCGCGCCGGCCCCGGCGGGTCGACCGCGGCGACGTGGCCGCCGAGACGGCCGAATCACGCGCCCTCGCCAAGGACCTCAAGCGGCGCGGCTGGCGGTTCGTCGGACCCACGACCGTCTACGCGTTCATGCAGGCGATGGGTCTCGTCAACGACCACATGACCGGTTGCGCGTCCCGCGCGCAGGCGACCCGGGCGCGCGCGGAGTTTCGCGCGCCCGCCAGCGCCGGCTAGGTGAACGGTCGCGCCGCTGTTATCGTCCGGCCGAGTCGGTCGGCACGCGGCGGAAAGGGGTCGGATGATCGCGCGAAAGTCGGTACTGGTGTTGGTTGCGGCGGCGTGCGCCCTTGGCGGCGGGAGCGCGGCGGCGCTCGCGGCGAGCACGGCGCCGACGCTCGGCAGTCACATCGGCGTGCCCACGAAGGGCTTCGGCCAGGTCAAGCCCAAGACGGTGTCGCTGGGCGGCGATCCGACCGGAATGGTGACGAAGCTGAGCTGGAAGTCCTGGGGCAAGGCGGCGGCCATCGGCACCGGCAGCGGCTTCTACGTCCCGCAGGGACAGGCGACAGCCGGCGCGGTCAAGGCGACCGTGAAGCTGAAGGCCTCATCGCTCGGTACGTGCAAGGGGCACAAGGCCTACAAGCGGCTCAGTTTCACGTTCGTGTACAAGGGCAAGTTGCATCCCGGCTCGTCATTCGGGATCTGCGGGCAACTGAGCTAGCGGACCCGTCCGCAAGCCCTACCAGACCCGCTGAGGACTCACACCAGGCGGACGATCGCGGTGATCCCCACGATCACGATCACCGCGCGCAGCGCCGCCGGAGGCAGCCGACGGCCCCACCGCGCGCCGGCGACCCCGCCGATGATCGAGCCGATCGCGATCAGCAGCGCGGGCAGCCACGCCACATGCGCGGAGAAGATGAAGATCACCCCCGCCACCAGGTTGACCAGCCCGGCGAGCACGACCTTGAGCGCGTTGACCCGCTGTAGGTCCTCGGTCGGGAGCGAGAGCCCGAGGATCGCGAGCAGCATGATCCCCTGGGCGGCGCCGAAGTAACCGCCGTAGATGCCGGTGCCGAACACCGCGAGCATCCCCAGCGGCCCCGCCTCCGTTCGTGTGTGCGAGCGGCGGCGCTCGAGCGCGCGCCCCAGCCGGGGCTGGAGCACGATCAGCACGAGCGCGATCACGATGAACGCGGGCACGATCTCCTTGAACGCCGACGCCGGCAGGCTCAGCAGCAGCACCGCGCCGACGATCCCGCCGGCCGTTGACGCGATGGCAAACCGCAGCAGCCGTGCGCGCTGGCCCTCAAGCTCGCGGCGGTAGCCGATCGCGCCCGGCGACCGACCCGGGAACCAGGCCGACCGTGTTGGACACGTTCGCGGTAACCGGGGCGTAGCCGAAGGCGAGCAGGATGGGGAACGTGATCAGCGTGCCGCTGCCGACAAGCGTGTTGATTGCGCCGGCGGCGATCCCCGCCGCGAAGATCGCCAGGGCGTGGAGGGGAGGCATCGAGCTGGCGCCGGCGCGGCTCGGGTCTTACGTGCGGAACGCGCGCACGAGGTAACCGCTGCGTCCGGGGCTGACGATCTCGACCCGCGTGAAGCCGCTCGCCCCGAACATCAGCTCGAGCTCGCGGCGGCTGTAGTTGAAGATCGGGCAGTTGCCGATCCACTCGTAGCGGACCTTGCGCACCGGTCCCTTGAGCAGCGACCAGGTCGGGAACGAGCCGACGACGCAGCCTCCGGGAGCGCACAGCTCGAACATGCGGCGGCTGAACCGGTACGGCTCGGGCAGATAGTCGAACAGGCCGACCGCGAGGATCACCTCGAACGGGCCCTCGAGCGGCGCGGTCAGGAAGTCGTCGACGATCAGCTCCGTCTGGGGGGCGAACCGTTCCAGACGCGCGCGCGACAGGTCGATCATCGGCTCGGAGAAGTCGACCCCGACGTAGTGCGAGGCGCCCGCCTCGAGCACGAACTCGCCGATCCGGCCCGAGCCGCAACCGACGTCGAGCACCCGAGGTGCGTCGTAGGCGCGGACCGTGTCGACCGCGAGCTTGCGCCGGCGGAACAGCCCCGGTCGCAGCGTGCGCACGAGCCACCGCTCGTCCTCGTAGAGGTCGTCGAACTGCTGCGCCTTGTCGCGGAACCGGCTGCGGACCCGTTCAGGCGCTGCCGTCGAGTCGTGCATGCGCCTCACCATAGGGGATCAGCTCGAACCGCCGCGCGATCGCGCGCAGCACGCCGGGGGCGCGGCGGCGCGCGCCGTTGCGCTGCGCCTCGCGGAGGCGTGCGTGGGCCTTCTGCTGGGTGGTCGCGGCCCTCGGTAGAAGCGCTCGCAGCGGCTCGGGGTCGAGCTCGTTCGGATGCAGGTACAGCCCGGCGAGCGGGCCGGCCTCGCTCAGCCCGCGCAGGATCACCGGCGTCGGCAGCGCCTGCCAGTACGAGGCGCCGCCGACCGGGATCCGGATCCCTCCCAGCCGGCCGGTGCGCCACACCGCAACCGGGAACTCCCAGAGGCCGTTGCCGGCGCCGCCGACCTCGAGGCGGTGCGGGGCAGCGGTCGCCGGCACGGCGCGGTCGCGCAACGCCGGCGAGTCGTGCCGGCTCGCGTCGTAGGCAAACCCCTCGTCAGCCAACACCCGGTAGGCCCAGCCCTCTGAGGACGCAGTAATCGAGAACGCCGGGGCGCGGTAGCCGACGGGGGTCCGTCCGGTCAGGTCCTCGATCGTGGCGCGGGCGGCGCGCAGGTCGGCGGCGAACTCCTCCGGGGTCTGCGCGTGCACCGGCAGGTGGGCATCGCCGTGGCAGCCGATCTCGTGGCCGCCGGCGACGATCCGCTCCAGCAGCTCGGGGTGGGCGCGGGCCGCCATCCCGAGCACGAAGAATGTCGCGCGGGCGTGAAGCTCGTCGAGCAGCGCGAGCAGCGCATCGGTCTGGCGGGCGAGTGCGGGGCCGGCCTCGCGCCAGTTCGACGCGCCGACGCGCCGGCGCACGAGCTGATGCCAGTCCTCGTAATCGACGCTGAGCAGCAGTGTGGGGCGAGATGAGGCCATTCGCTTGGGAAGAAACTACGACTATTCCGTAGTTTCTTCCCGAACGGCCCGTCTAACGCGCTGGCACTTACCCCCCGGCGACGATCCGCCGGCCGGTCACGCGCTGCCCAACCCGCAGCGGCGTCAGCAGCCCGAGCTTGGAGGCGATCCGCATCGAGTCGGCCCACCGCGACAGACCCGACACGCTGGAGTCGGCGAACGCCCCCGCCTCGATCAGGTCGAGGTACCACTGGATCGTCGCGTCGAGCGTGTCGTCGAGCGGGCGCGTCTCGTAGCCGAGGTCGTCGCGAGCCTTCCGCGAGGTGAACCGCCAGTCCTGGCCCATCAGGTTCGAGGCCTCGGCCGAGAGCGCGCCCGGGAGGCCGACCGCCTCGCGGATCTGCGCGAGCCGCCGGATGATCGTCGGCAGCACCATGATCGGGTAGCGCACCCCCGAGAGCTCGGCGACGCGGTCGATCAGCTGCGGCCAGCCGAGGTTGACGCCGCCGAGGATGTAGCGCTCGCCGGGCTTGCCGTGGTCGGCGGCGAGCAGCTCGCCGGCGGCGACGTCCGCGACGTCGACGAAGTTCATCGGCGCGTCGAGCACGCCCGGGAGGCGGCCGCGAAGATAGTTGCCGATCGTCCGCGTCGAGGTCTCGCCCGGCTGGGACCGGTCGACGGGTACCCCGAGCACATAGGCGGGGTTGACGACGACCAGCTCGACGCCGTGGCGCTCGGCGGCCTCGAGCGCGGCGCGCTCTCCAGCGTGCTTGGAGTCCGGGTAGGCAAGCCCGAGCCAGTCCTCGGGATAGCTGGTCGACTCATCGGCCGGTCCGTTTCCGTTGGCGGTTCCGATCGCCGAGATCGTCGAGGTAAGCACGACTCGCTTGACGCCCTCGGCGGCCGCGGCTTCGACTGCGACGACCGGACCGTCGGCGTTGAGCTCCCACACGCGCTGCACGGGGCTCGATGCGACAAACCCGGCGACGTGGAACAGCACGTCGATGCCGCGCAGCGCGCGGCGCATCGCCTTGTAGTCGAGCACGTCGCACTTCGCCCGCCGGAAGCGGATACCGCGCAGTGCCTTCAAACGGTCGGGGTTCCGGTAGACAACGCGCACGTCGTCCCCGCGTTCCGCCAGCGCCTGTACGACGTGGGCGCCCACGAAACCGGTAGCTCCGGTCACGCATGCCTTCATCGAATTCGGTCCCCTTTCACGGAAAATCGCCAGGAAGTCCCCTCTTGCCTACCCATCCCGCGATTCCCCATGCGCCCGATTCGGGCGCGTTCACACGATCGCTCAGTCGATCGCGCGGCGGTAGAACCCGCGCACGCCGATCGTCATCAGCACGATCAGCGAGCCGATCAGCACGAGGATGCACACCCAGGGCGCGATGTGCGGAACCTCCGGGACGAGCGCGGCGC
The DNA here is from genome assembly GCA_963699325.1 of uncultured Solirubrobacterales bacterium. Taxonomy (GTDB): domain Bacteria; phylum Actinomycetota; class Thermoleophilia; order Solirubrobacterales; family Solirubrobacteraceae; genus Palsa-465. The sequence continues at coordinate 19,975 of CAVOTN010000005.1, forward strand.
GCATCGACTCGCTCACGTACGTCATCGGGTTGCACGCGGTCACGATCTGGAACCAGGGCAGCCGCGACAGCGACGGCCACGGGTACTGGCTGCAGCCGGTGAACAGCAGCGGGGTGAACACGAGCGAGAACACGATGTTGATCCGCTGCGGGACGACCAGCGTGCCGAGCACCAGCCCGAGGCCGGCGCCGAGGAGGCTGCCCAGCACCATCGCCAGCACCAGCAGCGGCACGCCGCTCCACCGCCACGGAATCGACCCGAGCACGAGGATCCCGACCGGGATCATCACCGTGGTCGCGGTCAGCGCGCGCAGCGTCGCGAACAGGACCTTCTCGGCCGCGACGAGCGCGGTCGACATCGGCGCGAGCAGCCGGTCCTCGATCTCCTTGGTCCAGCCGAACTCGATCACCAGCGGGAACGCCAGCGTCTGCATGCTGGTGATCACCGAGGTCAGCGCGAGCAAGCCCGGGAACAGCAGGTTCGAGTAGCCGTGCTGCGTGTAGCCGAGCGACCCGAGCACCTTGCCGAACACGAACAGCAGGAACAGCGGCTGGAGGATCACCTGCGCGAGGAACACGGGCAGCTCCGACCACGTCACGAGCAGGTCGCGGCGGAGCACCGCGGTGAACGCGCGCCGCTGCTTGATCGCCGGCGCGGTAACGATCGCGGTGGCGGTGGTCATCGCAGGGTCCGTCCGGTCAGGTGGATGAACACGTCCTCGAGCGTCGGCTCCCCGAGCTCGACGCCGCTCAGGCTAAGACCGCGATCGGCAAGCAGCGTCGCGGTCGGCGCGACCAGCTGCGAGGCCTCACCGGACACATACAAGCGGACGTGCCAGAGCGGGTCGTCCGGTTCCGGCGCATCCCCGGGGAGCGGTTCGACGCGCTCGACCCCGGGCAGCGCCGCGAACTCGTCGACGAGCGTCTCCGGAGTGTTCCCGTTGTCGCCGGCGTGCACGCTCAGCTCGAGCGTGGAGCTCCCTGGCAGCCCGCGCATCAGCGCCTCGGGAGTGCCGAGCGCGAGCAGCTTGCCATGGTCCATGATCCCGACGCGGTCCGCGAGCAGCGCCGCTTCGTGCATGTCGTGGGTGGTCAGCATCAGCGTCACTCCGCGTCCTCGCAGCTCCCGCAGCCGGTCCCACACGAACAGCCGGGCGGCCGGGTCGAGCCCGGTCGTCGGCTCGTCGAGGAACAGCACCTGCGGCTCGTGCATCAGCGCCCGCGCAATCATCACGCGCTGCGACTGCCCGCCGGAGAACAGGTCGGGTTTGACGTTCCCGCGCTCCAGCAGCCCGAACTGCTCGAGCAGCTCGTCGGCCCGGGCGGCGGCGTCGGCCGCGGGCACACCGTGGTAGGCGGCGTGGAAGGTCAGGTTCCGCCGGATCGAGAGCGAACGGTCGAGGTTTGACCGCTGCGGCACGACCGCGAGCATGCTCCTCGCGCGAACCGGGTCCGCGGCGACGTCGACGCCGCCGACCATTGCCCGGCCGCTCGTGGGCCGCACTCGCGTGGTCAGCATTCCGACGGTCGTGGTCTTGCCGGCGCCGTTCGGGCCCAGCAGGCCGAACACCTCGCCGCGCCGGACTGCGAACTCGATCCCGTCGACGGCGTTGACCGTCGATTTGGGATAGCGCTTGACGAGGCCGTCGACCTCGACGGCGGGGCCGTCCGTTCGGTCGCTCGGGGCGGCTTCCCTACTCACTCAGTGCGGCTCCCCTACTCACTCAGCGCAGGTTAACGATGGCGTCCATAATGCCTTGAGTGATTCCGGAGTCGAAGCTCACATCGGGATACGGCGGGCTCGTGCCCGAGGGCGAGGGCTGGTTCGTCGTCAACGCGCGCGAGGCGAAGTGGCTCGACGGAGATTTCGGCGCCTACACGCGCTTCGAGGGCGAGGCACGATTCCCGAGGCTCGGCTTCAACATCGGCGTGCTGTCCCCCGGCCAGCCCTCCTGCATGTACCACGGCGAGGACGAGCAGGAGGACTTCCTGGTGCTCGCCGGCGAGTGCCTGCTGCTGATCGAGGGCGAGGAGCGGCTCCTGCGACAGTGGGACTTCGTCCACTGCCCACCCTGGACCGAGCACGTGTTCGTCGGCGCCGGCGACGGCCCGTGCGCCTTTCTCGCCGTTGGGACACGATCCGGGGGTGACGTGATCTATCCCCGGTCCGAGGTCGCGGTCCGTCACAAGGCCGGCGTCGAGCAGGAGACGCGCGAGCCGCGCGAGGCGTACACGCACATCAAGCCCGACACCGCGGTCGGCTACCACGCCGGCTGGCTCGAAGGCCGCTAGCCGAACTCCAGCCGGTGCCTGAGCGCCCGGACAACGGATCCTCCCCGCCGGTCGGCGCGCTGTCCGTGGCCGTGCGCGATGCGATGCAGTTCGACCGCCGCGCGATCTCGGTGCAGGCCGGGCTGTTCGCCGCGATTCCGGTCGTGGCGGTGCTCGCGATCGGCACGGTCGCGTGGAGCGCCGTGGCCGGCGTCACCATGGGCGCGGGCGCGATGCTCGTCGGGGTCGCGTGGCGGGTCAGCGGCGGGCGACCGCCGATTGCCGTACTCGCGATCGATGCGTCGCTGATGTCGCTGTCGACGTTCGTTGGAAGCGTGACGGGATCGGTGGCGTGGCTTCATTTCGCCGTCCTCTGCGTGTGGGCACTGACCGGCGGGCTGCTCGTGGCGCTTGGAAACCGCGGCGGCGCCGTCGGGACCCAATCGATCATCGCGTTCGTGGTGTTCGGGCGCTTCAGCCAACCCGCTGGTGCGGCGTTCGGGCTGGCAACGCTCGTGCTCGCCGGGGGTTTCGCCCAGGTCCTGTTCCAGAGCATCGTCCGCTGGCCGACGCCGTTGCGCGTGCAGCGGCACGCGACCGCTGACGCCTACCGGGCGCTGTCGCGTCTGGCCACCGCGTCGGCGGAGAGCTCGACGCTTCCGGCCGCCAACGCGCTCGACGAGGCTCAGGCCACGCTGTCGTCGCCGACGCTGTTCGGGGATCCGGCCCTGCTGACGTTGCGAAGCCTGGTCGCCGAAGGGAAGCGAATGCGGGTCGGGCTGAGCGCGATCCACTCGTTGGTGAGGACGCCGGCAGACCGACGGACAGGCCGACGGCGGCGACCGTGCCGATCCGCCGGCTCAGGGCGCCGAGCGGATCCTCGTGCTGACTGCCGAGGCGCTCGATCTGGCCGCGCGCGCGATCGAGGGCGACCGCGCCGCCGCCTCGGAGCTCCCCAAGCACATGGAGAGGCTGAGCTCGGACACCGCCGAGCATGCACTGACGCCGGACGCGTCAGGGTTGTTGCTGTCCCGGCGGCTGGCCGCCCTGGCCGGGCAGCTCCGCGCGATCGGGGCGCTGGCGGTAAGCGCCGGCGAGGCCAGCGGGCTGCGCGACCGCCGCCCCCATGCGCGCACAAACCGCCCGATCGAGCGGTTCAAGGCCGGCGTAGCGGTGCTCCGCGCCAACGCCAGCCTCGACTCGCCGGCGGGTCGTCACGCGCTGCGGCTGGCGGTCGTGGTGCTGCTCGCCGAGTTGATCTCGCGCCACCTGCCGCTCAGCCGCAGCTACTGGATGGTCGTGGCGGCCGCGACCACGCTGCGGCCGGAGTTCGGCGCCACGTTCACCCGCGGCGCCGAGCGCGCCGGCGGGACCGCGCTCGGCGTCGGCCTGGCGGGAGCGATCGCGGTCGCGCTGCATCCGGCCGGGGCCGTGACCGTGGTCCTCGTCGGCGTGCTCGCGTGGGCCGGTTACGCGCTGTTCCCCGCGAGCTTCGCGGTCGGCTTCGCGTTCATCACCGCGGTGGTGGTGTTCCTGCTGAACGCGGTCAGTCCCGACACGCTCGCGACGGCCTGGGCGCGTCTGCTCGACACGCTCGTCGGCGGCACGCTTGGCCTGCTCGCCTACGCGCTGTGGCCGACGTGGTCCGAGACGTCCGCGCGCAAATCCTTGGCGGATCTGGTCGAGGCCCAGCGAGCGTACGTGCGGGCCACGCTGAAGGCGATCGTCGAGGGCCGGCGGCCCGACGACGGCGAGATCCGCGTGCTCAGCCGGCAGGCCCGAGTTACCCGGACCGCCGCCGAGGCGACCGTCGCGCGGTCTCTGTCCGAGCCGGCGACGCGCCGGATCGACGCCGAGCAGAGCCAGGGGATGCTCGCCGCGATGCGACGGCTGATCCAGGCCGCCCACGTTCTGCGGCTCGACGCCCAGGAGGAGCGGAGCCGGCGGCCGGTGCCCGCGCTCGAGCCGCTCGCCACCGATCTCGACGAGCTCCTGGCGAGCGTCGACACGACCGTGCGGGCCGGCGCAGATGAACCCCCGCCTGGCGCCCCGGTCGCCGCCGCTGCCCGATCTGCGCGCGAGCTATGCCGCGCTCGAGCGGGGCGCGCCGCGCGACGCCGAAGGCGAGGCGCTGCTGCTCGACCTCGACGAGATCGTCGACGCCGCGAACGGGCTGGCGGCGCTGGCCGGGCTCGAGTCGCTCGACGGGGACGACCTCGCGCGCGCTACTGCTTCGCCACCCGGGTGAGCTTGCGGCGGGCGGTGGCGTCGAGCACGGCCTTGCGCAGCCGGACCGAGTTCGGGGTCACCTCGACGGATTCGTCCTCACGCAGGAACTCGAGCGCCTGGTCGAGCGACAGCTCGCGCTTGGGGACCAGCCGGACCAGCTCGTCCGCGGTCGAGGAGCGCATGTTCGTCAGGTGCTTCTCCTTGATGGCGTTGACGTCGAGGTCCTCGGCGCGGGAGTTCTCGCCCACGATCATCCCCTCGTACACCTCCTCGCCGGGCGCGACGAACAGCGTCCCGCGCTCCTGGAGGTTGAACAGCGCGAACGCCGCAACCGTGCCGCGCCGGTCGGCGACCAGCGACCCGGTCGGGCGGGTGCGGAGGTCGCCGTGCCACGGCTCCCAGCGGTCGAACACGTGGTGGACGAGCCCGGTTCCGCGCGTCTCGGTGAGGAACTCGGTGCGAAAGCCGATCAGCCCCCGCGCGGGCACCAGGTACTCCATCCGCACCCATCCGGTGCCGTGGTTGACCATCTGCTCGAGCCGGCCCTTGCGCATCGCGAGCAGCTGCGTGATCACGCCGACGTACTCCTCGGGCGCGTCGACGCTCATCCGCTCGACGGGCTCGCAGCGCCGGCCGTCGATCTCACGCACAACCACCTGCGGCTTGCCCACCGTGAGCTCGTAGCCCTCCCGGCGCATCAGCTCGACCAGCACCGCGAGCGCGAGCTCACCCCGGCCCTGAACCTCCCACACGTCCGGGCGGTCGGTGTCGAGCACCCGCAACGACACGTTGCCGACGAGCTCGCGGTCGAGCCGGGCCTTGAGCTGGCTCGCGGTCAGCTTCTGACCGTCCTGGCCCGCGAGCGGCGAGGTGTTGATCCCGATCGTGACCGACAGCGAGGGCTCGTCGACCGTGATCACCGGGAGCGGCCGCGGATCCTCGGCGGAGGCGAGCGTCTCGCCGATCGTGATCTCCGGGATCCCCGCCACCGAGATGATCTCGCCGGCGGCGGCCTCGTCCGCCTCGACGCGTTCGAGCGCATCGGTGACGTACAGCTCCGAGATCTTGACCCGCTCGATCTGCCCGTCGGCCCGGCACCAGGCGACGGTCTCGCCCCGGCGGATCGTGCCGTGGCGGACGCGGCAGATCGCGAGGCGCCCCACGTAAAGCGAGGCGTCGAGGTTCGTCACGTGCGCCTGGAAGGGGTGATCGGGGTCGTACTCCGGCGCCGGGATGTGCGTCGCCAGGAGCTCGACGAGCGGGGCGAGGTCGGGAGGGTGGGTGGGCCCCAAATTTTTCGGGTCGAGCGATGCCCAACCGGCCTTGGCATTCGTGTAGACGATCGGGAACTCGATCTGCGACTCGTCGGCGTCGAGGTCGAGGAACAGCTCGTAGACCTCGTCGACGACCTCGTCGATGCGAGCGTCGGGCCGGTCGACCTTGTTGACCACGAGGATCACCGGCAGGCGGGCCTCGAGCGCCTTGCGCAAGACGAACCGCGTCTGCGGGAGCGGGCCCTCGCTCGCGTCGACGAGCAGGAGCACGCCGTCGACCATCGTCAGGCCGCGCTCGACCTCACCGCCGAAGTCCGCGTGCCCGGGCGTGTCGACGATGTTGAACTTGACGTCGCCGTAGCGGACCGCGGTGTTCTTGGCGAGGATCGTGATTCCCTTCTCGCGCTCGAGGTCCATCGAGTCGAGCACACGATCGGCCACGTCCTGACCGGCGCGGAACGCCCCGGCCTGCCACAGCAGGGCGTCGACGAGCGTCGTCTTGCCGTGATCGACGTGGGCGACGATCGCAAGATTGCGGATGTCCTGGCGGGATGCCATCAGAGCACTGACGATAGAACGGCGCGGCCGATCGGCCGGCCGCCGCGTTAGATCGTCGCGCCGACCGTCGCGGTGACGCCGTTCCAGGTGCTGAGCACGAGGAGCTTGGCGGTCCGGCGGTTGCTGGCGAGCGTCTCGAACCTGCGGGTGAGCGTCAGCGTGATCGTCGCGCTGTGGTTCGCCCGGATCGTCGCCTGGCTTGAGAGCATCACCCGGTTCCCGGAGCGACCCTCCAGCCGGAACCGGCACGGCATCGAGCCGTGGCAGCGAAGCACCAGCTGGAGCTGGCTGCCCCTGGAAGTGACCCTGGTAATCGTCACCGGCGAGGTTCTGAAGCGGATCACCGCGCTCCGGGTCGTCCCCCCGGCGTTGGTGGCCACGGCCCGGACGTAGTAGATCTTGCCCGGAGATAGGTTGTGGAGCGACCAGCTGACGTTCGCGGTCGCCCGCGAAGCCGCCAGCGATCCCGAGCCGGAGGCGGTCCGGCCGAGTGCTGCGGTCGTCCCGTACTGGAGCGCGTACGTGGTCGCGCCGCCGCGACCCGCGATCGTGGCCTTGATCGTCGCGGCGCCCGCCGCGGGGGTCACCTTGACCTTGGTCACGAGCGGAGGGCCGGCCGGCGAGTTCGAACTCCCCGAGCCGCCGGTTCCGGTGACCGGCGGGCTGCTCGTGGTGGTCGTCGTCGGCGGGGACTGCGTGGTCGGCGGGTTCTGGCTCTGGGTGGGCGAGCTCGTCGTCGTGGCCGGTGTGGTCAGCGTGTAGTCGTACCCGTACGAGGTGCCGAGGCTGTTCTGCGCGACCAGCCGGTAGTGGTAGGTCGTGCCAGGCGACAGGCCCGAAAGGGTGTCGGAGACCTGCACCGGATCGGTGCCGGAGCCGATGTCGTTGTTGCTCGCCTGGGCCTCCTGGCCGTAGTCGGTGGTCGTGCCGTATTGCCACCAGTACGTGGTGTCCTCGCCGTTGGGGTACACCCCGCCCTGGAGCTGGGCCGACTCGGTGGTCACGGTCTGCGCGTAGGACCCGTTCGTTCCGGGGCCCGTGATCCCGGGCGCTCCGGCGACGGCCGCGCCTGAGATGCTGCCGACGCCGGTCGGGCCGTCGTAGCCGGGACCGGCATCGCAGATGTAGGAGATCGATGCCGCGCAGGTGCCGTTCTCGCCGCTCGTGGGATCGTTGAGCAGCGACGCGTTCGCCCACGCCCACTGAGGTCCCTGCGCGGCCGACCCGAGCAGCGCGTAGTACCCGGCGATCAGCGGCGCGGCCTCGCTCGTCCCGCCGGCGACGAGCCAGCCGCCACCGTCAGACTCGTAGACCTGCATCCCGGTGTCGGGATCGGCGTCGGCCGAGATGTCTGAATACGAGCGCCCGCTGCAGCCTTGGTCGGTCTGCCAGCTCGGCTTGTGGGTTGCGTAGCAGCCCGAACCGGCTAGCGACCATGCGGACTCCGTGAAGCCGCGAACGCTCGGAAGGCCGCTGCTGCTTGCCGGCTCGAGCGAAGTGCCGCCGGCGGCGGTGACGCTCGAGAGCGCTGCCGGGAAGTCGTTCGTGCTGGCGCCCGGATAGCCGGCGTCGCCTGATGCGGCGACGGTCGTGATCCCATTGAACGTGTAGGGACCCGAGCTCATGAAATTGCGCACGTCGTTGCGGCTGCTCAGCGCCACATCCCAGCTGTCGGAGATCACGTCGACTCCGGGCTGGGCGGCCGCGGTGGCCTGGGCGGTCCCCAGATCCGACCATCCGTCGCTGTTGGCCTCCACGAGATCGATGTTGCAGTTCGGGCAAACCGCGGACACGGCGTCAAGGTCGAGCGAGATCTCGAGCTCCCAGTGGGGGTCGACCGTCGTCGGGTAACTAGTCCCGCCGTTCTCGTCGAGCTTGGTGAAGCACCTGTTGGCGGAGGTGCAAGGCGGCAGCCCGAACTCGGCGCGGTAGCTCGCGAGATCGGACTCGGCGTTGGGATCGTCGTACGCGTCGACGATCGCAACGGTCACGTTCGACCCCGCCAGCTGCGACAGGGACGTGAGGTCGTAGGCCTCCTGGAGGTATGCCGGGGTCCCGGCCTGGGGTGCGCCGGCGGCCGCGACGGCTGCGGTGGCGGCGTGGCTGCCCCGGGCTCGCGGGCGCTGGATCCGGTATGGGGACGCCGGCCGGCGCAGCCTCGGATGAACGAGCGCGGTGGTCCCGCGCACACCGAGGACCTGCGCGAGACACGTCGCGCGAAACGCGCTGGGCGCTGGACAGGCGTCGACCGGAGCGACCGTCGCGGCGTCCGACAGCCCCGTAGTCGCGTCGGTGATGCTCGCCGGCGCCTGCGCCGACGCCGCGTTGACCACCGGCGTCAGTGCGGCGGCGAGCAGCACGAGCAGCGAGGCGCACAGCCCGCCGGCGAGGCGCCGGGTCATCCGTTGCGAGCGCGAACGGGCGGAGGCTTTCTGGAGGCTGAAGCGAATGCGTCTCATGCGACTGAGGACGAGGCTAGACAGCCCCCGGCTCTTATCGGCACGTTTGCGCAAAACCTGTAGCGATTAGTGTGGCCACCCGGACCCTTATACGATGCCCCGGAACTTGGACCCCGCCGGCGGGCTCAGCGGCGACCCACGGAAGGGCTCGGAAGCAGCACTCGCGGTATTAGGGTACCCTAATCGCGCGGATGCCCAGAGCAGTCTCCGAACCGCATCGAGTCTCGGCCGAAAAGCGCGAGAAATCGTCCCGTCCACGGGCCTGCGAGCGCCTCGGCTTCTACGTGTGGACGGCGGTCGTGCTCGCGGCGGCCGTCGTGGTCGTGGTGATCAGTTGGCACGCTCGCGGCGGGACGACCGATCCGACTGCCCTTCCTCCGGGTCATCGGTTGAGCCATACGAGCGTGGTGATCAATAGCGCGATTCTGGTGTTCCGCGAAGGGCTCGAGACGATCTTGGTGTTGGCGGCGGTGATGGCGAGCTTCCTCGGGCGGGAATCGGATCTATCGGCGGCCGGTGGTGAGCGGCGGCGCGGCCGCGATCGGCGCCGGGGTCGCGACCTGGTTGTTCGTGGTGTGGCTGATCGGCCGCTTCCACGGCGGCGAGTTCGACGTGCAGGCCGCCACCGGGTTGCCGTCGTTGATCGTGCTGCTGATCGTGATGAATTGGTTCTTCCACAAGGTGTATTGGACGGGTTGGATCTCGAGCCATCACAAGCGCCGGCGGGGACTTTTGTCGGCCGATCCGGACACGAACAAGCGGCGGATGCTGCTGGGGCTGGCGCTGTTGGGGTTCACGTCCGTGTACCGGGAATGCTTCGAGGTCGTGATCTTTCTGCAGAACCTCCGCGAGTTGTACGGCGCCAGCGTGGTGCTGGAGGGTGTCGTGATCGGCTGCCTGTTCACCGCTGCGGCTGGGATCCTGACGTTCGCGTTGCATGCGCGGTTGCCGTACCGGCGGCTTCTGATCATCACCGGCGTGATGCTCTTGTTCGTGCTGCTGGTGTCGGTGGGCGAGGAGGTCAACGAGATGCAGTTGGCCGGGTGGATCGGCACGACGCCGGTGTCGGGGTTGAGTGTTCCGGGGTGGATGGGGACCTGGTTCTCGATTTTCCCGAATTGGGAGACCTTCATCGGGCAGTTCATCGCGCTCGCGCTGGTGATCGGCTCGTATGTCGGGGCTCAGTACCTGCGCGTGTGGCGCCCACGCCGACGCGGACGCCAACCCGCCCGCATCGCCACCGCGCCGCCGGAGCGGCCCGCCGACCTCGAGGTCGGACGGTCGCCCGCCAACGCCCTCGCGTAGCCCCGCGCTCGCGTAGCCCCCCGGCTCGTCGAGCTACGCGCAGTCACATTTTCGCGGTTACGCGCGTCAACTTATTCAGGGACGCCACCCTGCCGTGGGAAGGTCACAAGCCCACGATGCGTCCGTGCTACACCATTAAGCGAAGACCGGGTCACTCCGCGAGCGCAGGGGCGCAGCGTGGCCACTCGCCGAGACCGGATCAGGAGTCACATAGTGCTGAAAGTCACACGCTGGTGCATCGCCCATCGCGGGCGCGTGTTCATCGCCTGGCTCGTCGTCGCGATCCTCGCCACCGTGCTGGCGAGCGCCGCCGGGCGCAATTACGCAACGAACTTCAGCCTGCCCGGAACGCAGTCCCAGCGGGCGCTCGACCTGCTCAAGAAGGAGTTCCCGGCGCAGAGCGGTGACGTCGACACGATCGTGTTCCACAACGCGAACGGCACCGTCGATGACCCGGCGGTGCGCGCGGCGATGACAAAGCTGCTCGGACAGGTGTCCGACGACCCGCACGTCGTCTCGGTGCGGAGTCCCTACGGCCCGGACGGTGCGGTCCAGGTCTCGCGCGACCAGAAGACCGCGTTCGCGACGATCAACTACGACAAGCCTTCGAACCTGGTGCCGAACGACGCCGGCAAGCCCGTGCTCGATCAGGTCGCCGGGGTGCACGTGCCGGGCCTCAAGGTCGCCGCGGGCGGGCAGGTCATGGAGAACGCCGAAGGGTTCAGCGTCGGTCCGGCGACGCTGATTGGAGCGATCGCCGCGATGATCATCCTGCTGTTCACGTTCGGTTCGCTCGTCGCCGCCGGGATGCCGCTGATCACCGCCGGCTTCGGCCTGATCACCGGTGTAGCGCTGATCGGGCTGGCCACCCACGTCACCAGCATTCCGAACGTCTCCACCGACCTGGCGCTGATGATCGGTCTGGGCGTCGGGGTCGACTACGCGTTGTTCATCGTCACGCGGTTCCGCGAGAACTACCTCGCGTTCGGCGACGTCGAGCAGTCCGTGGTCGAGGCCATGGACACGTCCGGACGAGCGATCCTGCTCGCGGGAACCACGGTGGTGATCGCCCTGCTCGGGATGTTCGCCACCGGCGTGAGCTTCCTCTACGGGCTGGCGATCGCGTCGGTGTGCGCGGTGCTGATGACGATGTTCGCGTCGCTGACCGTGCTCCCCGCGATGCTGTCGAAGTACGGCGATCGGATCGTGCGTCCGCGCACCGGTCGGATGCCGTTCGGCCGCAGGCGCGCCAAGGCCGGCGCCGCGGTCGTCGAGGACGCCGCGCCGCACCGCTCTCGCTGGCGCGAATGGAGCCGGACGGTCCAGCGGCGGCCGTGGCCGCTCGCGCTCATCTCGTGCGGCGTGATGATCCTGCTGCTCATTCCCGTGTTCGCGCTGCGGCTCGAGAGCAGCGATGCCGGCAACGATCCGTCGGGGACCAACACGCGCCAGGCGTTCGACCTGCTCGGGCAGGGCTTCGGTGGCGGGTTCAACGGCCCGCTGCTGATCGTGACCGAGCTTCCGGGCCAGAACAAGGCGGCCGCGCAGGAGGCGGTGAGCGCGGCGGTCGCGAAGACGCCGAACGTCGTCGCGGTGACGCCGCCGCGGGTGTCGCCGTCGGGCAACATCGCGGTGTTCGAGGCCTACCCGGGCTCGGCGCCGCAGGCGGTCGCGACCACCGATCTCGTGAACCATCTGCGCGACGACGTCGCCCCGCCGGTCGAGCACCAGACGGGGGCGACCGTGCTGGTGGGCGGTTTCACCGCGGGCTCGATCGACTTCTCGCACGTCCTCGCGAACAAGTTGCCGCTGTTCATCGGGATCGTCGTCGTCCTGTCGGCGCTGCTGCTGTTCGTGATCTTCCGCTCGATCGTGATCCCGATCCAGGCCGCGCTGATGAACCTGCTCAGCATCGGCGGCGCGCTCGGCGTCACCGTGCTCGTGTTCCAGCACGGCTGGTTCGCGAGCGTGATCGGTGTCGAGAAGGGACCGATCGAGCCGTGGATACCGGTGCTGATGTTCGCGGTCGTGTTCGGGCTGTCGATGGACTACGAGGTGTTCTTGATCTCACGCGTGCGCGAGCAGTGGATTCGCCGGCACGACGCATCCGAGGCGGTCGCGGACGGGATCGCGTTCACCGGACGGGTGATCACCGCGGCGGCCGCGATCATGATCTGCGTGTTCCTGTCGTTCATGTTCGGCAACGAGCGCGTGCTGAAGGAGTTCGGGTTCGGGCTCGCGGTGGCTGTGCTGCTCGATGCCCTGATCGTGCGCTGCGTGCTGCTGCCCGCGGTGCTCGAGTTGCTCGGCCCGACCACGTGGAAGCTGCCGCGGTGGCTCGACGCCCGGCTGCCGCACATCAACATCGAGGGCTCCTCGGCGCGTGCCACGCGGCGCGCCACGCCGCCGGCGGGTCCGGACGAGGCCGTGGAGCGGGAGCCGGCGCAGGTCTAGCCGGTCCGCACCGCGACCGCGCCACCGCCACCGACCGCTCGCCCGTCCACGCCGTCGACTGCCCCTCGCGGGTACGCGCGCAACGTCCCGATCAGCTCGGGGTCCTCGCCGGCGAGCGCCATCCACGCTGAGCGCAGTCCGTGGCCGGCCGCGGTCCGGAGCGGCGACACGCGGCTCTCGAGCTGGGAGACGACGAGCGACCCGGCCGCCGGGCGGATCACGCACACCGCCGGCGTGCACTCCGGGTCGTTCGCCAGCGCGGCAAGCTTGGCCGTGAGTGCGTCGTATCTCGGTGAGCGCGTGAGGCGCAGTTCGACGAGCGCGGGGTTGATCGCGCGCAGGTACCGGTCGGTCAACCGCGCTACCACCGGCGCCAGGCCGGCGTGGGCCACTCCCTCGGGGCGCGTCAGCAGCACGAGCACGTCGGTCGCGCTCGACGAGCACGCCACGTGCACGGGGATCGCCTCGGCCAGCGTGGCGTCGAGCAGGCGCATGCCCCGGAAGCTGACCGGCCCGCCGGCGAGCCATGGCAGCCGGCCCGAGGCCCGCATGGCGCAACGGATCTCCTCCTCGTCGCGCAGATCGGTGAGGTCGACGATCGTCCCCCGGTCGGCGTCGGTGGCGGTGCAGTGGAGGTCGATCCCGCCGGACAGGATTGCGTCGAAGCGCAGCGGGCGCTCTCGCGTCCACACGTGGTTGATCACGTGGTCCATGTCGAACGCGGGACCGCCGCGCAGCGCCCGGGCGGCGCTGACGAAGCGCGGATCGCCGAATCCGTGCTGGTAGAGCGTGGCCAGGTAGGCGGCCTGGCCGGCGAGGAGGAACGCGGCGTTGAACGCGCCGGCGGAGGCGCCGTGGATCTCGTCGAACGCGTCGCGCAGGCCGAGCTGCTCGATCGCCGCGGCCATCCCGGCGGACACGACTCCCCGCATCCCGCCGCCCTCGATCACGAGCGCGACGCGGCGCCCGTCCGTCCTTGAACCCGGGCGCGAGCCCTCGGAGCGCCGGCGCAGGATCGTCTGCACGACGCGGTGATCGCGCAGATCTTCAGTGACGAGCTGGGCCGGCCGAAACGGGTCCGGTGAGAAGCGTCGCGGGAGCACGGACCCGGCTAATCGTAGTTGCGAGAAGACGCCTCGGTCGCGGACTTTAGGGGGCCGTTCAAAGTCCTGTAACGAATGTCACACACTGGGTATTAACTCCCGGTGTTGCCCTTCCGCCGCCAGCGCTCCCGCAAGCGCCGGGTCCTCGATGCAGCGCGCGCCGCCCCGGCGCGGGGACGCGGGCTGCGCAACGCCGCCGCGCAGCTTGACATACCGTGGGCGAGGTCGAGGCTCGCCGGCTTCGTCCGCGAGAACTTCCTGCGGTTCGTGCTCAACCCGACGATGGACTACTACGCCGCCCGCCGCGCGACCGGCAGGGAGAAGCTCGAGGCCGTCAAAGGCCCGGTGATCCTCGTCGCCAACCACGCCAGCCACATGGACACGCCTGTGATCCTGTCTGCGCTCCCGCGCCGGCTGCGCAAGCGCACGGTGGTGGCCGCCGCGGCCGACTACTTCTACCGCAACCGGGTCGTAGCCTCGCTCGTCTCGTTGGTCTTCAACACCGTGCCGATCGAGCGCAACGGAGGCGGCGGCGGGATGTCGAAGAGCGGCAGCCACCTCGACAAGCTGCTCGACCAGGGGTGGAGCCTGCTGCTCTACCCCGAGGGCACGCGGTCGCGGGGCGGCGTGCCGGGGACGCTCCGCCGCGGCGCTGCGGTGCTGGCCGCGGCCCACCACCTGACGATCGTGCCGATCCGGGTGACCGGGACCGCCCAGGCGATGCCGCCGGGCCGCCTGTGGCCGAAGCGCCTGCGCGACAAGCCGGTGCCGAAGCGCCACCGGATCGAGGTGTCGTTCGGTGAGCCGATCACGGCGTCGGGCGACGCCAACGAGCTGATGGAGTCCGTCCGCGGGTTCTTCGAGAACGGCGCTGGGTCATCGACCCCGTACCGCTCGCCCTACCGGCAGCGCGCGACCGCCAAGTCCGAGCACTGATCGCCCGGATGCGGGGGCGCTGACCACCCGGATCGGATCGCACTGACCGTCCGGATCCGATCCCGCTGACCGCACGGTCGGATCGAACTGACCGTCCGGATCCGATCCCGCTGACCACCCGGATGCGAGCGCACTGACCGCCGATCGACCACGGCGCCGCCACCACACCGGCAGGCGCCATTCTCCCCCTCGGGACGCCAAAAACACGGCTGATCGGGCCGGCGTTGATTGGAAACAGCGTTTGACATTGTCGCACGCAGGCTGGTAATCTCGGCCCATCGCGGATGTCAGTAGGTCGCCGCGAAGCCCATTCGGGCGGAGGATCTGAGGGTGTCCAGTTGAATTCAGCCAGGACCGGAGTCGGGCCCCCGTGGCCGACGCTGCAAGTCGTCGCGGGCCGGGGCCGGGCGCCTGCCGACGGCGGAAGGAAATGCGGTCCCCGAGAGGAATCTCATCCTCAGACGCGGGCGATCCTGCGAGCGCGAGGCGCCATTTCCTGAACCAAACGTCTCGGAGGAGGTTGCGTGGCAACAGTAGCTGAGTCAAGAGCGGTCCGGCCATTGCCGCTTCGGTGGCGGCAGGGCATAATAGGGGAGCTGTGGGCCGAGTTTTTCGGCTGCTTCGTCCTGATCTGTTTCGGCGACGGAGTGGTGGCGATGCTGTGGGCCCTGATCGGGTCTGGGCGTACTGTCAGTCAAAGCACCGCCCTGGTGGGCAGCGGCGACTGGCTCCTGATCACCTGGGGATGGTGCCTGGCGGTTGTGTTCGCCATCTACACAGTGGGCGGTGTGACAGGCGCCCACATCAACCCGGCGATCACGTTCGGCGCTGCGATCCGGCGCCAGCTGCCCTGGAACAAGGTGGCTCCGTACTGGGCCGCGCAGGTGCTCGGGTGCTTCATCGGCGCCGCACTGGTATTCCTGGTCTACAACAACGCGATCAACCACTACGACCAGGTCAACCACATCATCAAGGGGAGGGCGAACTCACTAGCCACATACAGTACGTTCGCCACGTTCCCGGCGCCGTACTTCCACAGTGTCTTAGGACCGCTCATCGACCAGATCGTGGGTACGTTCTTCCTCGCTCTGTTCGTCTGGGCCGTGACCGATGAGTACAACATGCCGGTCGGGAACAACCTGACCCCGTGGATTGTGGGCATGATCGTGATGGCCGTCGGTATCTCCTTCGGGGCGAACGCCGGCTACGCGATCAATCCCGCCCGTGACTTCGGCCCGCGCATCTTCGCGTGGATAGCGGGCTGGGGGAAGTTGGCGATGCCTGGCGACTACGGCTGGGTCAACGGCTACTTCTGGGTCCCGATCGTAGGACCCTTGATCGGTGCGGGCATCGCGTCGGTGTTCTACGACGTGTTCATCCAGGACATCCTCATTGCCCGCAGGCCGCCCGAGCCAGGGGTGTTCGCCGAAGGCGAGACGGTTCAGAACCGGCCGACCGGCACTGGCGTGTGAGCTAGCGTCGTCGTCCGGTCAGCGTTGGGCGGCGGCATGGTGCCGCCGCCCTTCGCTCGTTAAAAGGCCCGCTCACTCGTCGTCGTCGACCCAGTCGACCGCCCGCGCCACCGCCTTCTTCCACTTGCGGTAGCCGCGGTCGCGGATCGCGACGTCCATGCTCGGCAGCCACTCGGCCGCCTTGTGCCAGTTCTTCTTCAGGCTGTCGGTGTCGGGCCAGAAGCCGACCGCCAGGCCGGCGGTGTAGGCGGCGCCGAGCGACACGGTCTCGGACACGATCGGTCGCGTTACGGGGACGTCGAGCACGTCCGCCAGCGTCTGCATCAGCAGGTTGTTCGCGGTCATCCCGCCGTCGACGCGGAGCTCGGACAGCGGGCTGCCGTAGTCGATGTTCATCGCGTCTACGACCTCGCGCGTCTGCCACGCGGTCGCCTCGAGCACCGCGCGCGCGAGGTGGCCCCGGTTGATGTAGCCAGTCAGTCCTGCGATCACGCCGCGCGCGTCGCTGCGCCAGTGCGGCGCGAACAGCCCCGAGAACGCCGGCACGAAGTAGCACCCCCCGTTGTCCTCGACGGTCAACGCGAGCGTCTCGATCTCGGGAGCGCTGCCGATCAGGCCGATGTTGTCGCGAACCCACTGGACGAGCGCGCCCGTGATCGCGATCGACCCCTCGAGCGCATACGCCGGTTCGGCCGAGCCCAGCTTGTAAGCCAGCGTCGTCAGCAGCCCATTCGAGGAGGTCACCGGGCGGGCGCCGGTGTTCACCACGAAGAAGCTGCCGGTGCCGAACGTGCATTTCGCCTCGCCGGGGTCAAAGCACGTCTGCCCCACGAGCGCGGCGTGCTGGTCGCCGAGCGCCGAGGCGACGGGTACGCCCGCGATCGGAGCGCCGGCCTCGCCGTAAGCCTCCGAGGAGGCGCGGATCTCGGGCAGCATCGCGGCGGGCACCCCGATCGCGTCGAGCAGGTCGGCGTCCCAGTCGAGTGTCTGGAGGTTCATCAGCAGCGTCCGGCTGGCGTTGGTCACGTCGGTGACGTGCCGGCCGCACAGGTTCCAGATCAGCCACGAGTCGATCGTTCCGAACAGGACCTCGCCGGCTTCCGCGCGCTCCCGCAGTCCCGGAATGTGATCGAGCAGCCAGCGGATCTTGGGACCCGAGAAGTACGTGGTCACCGGCAGGCCGGTCTTCTCCCGGAACATCTCCTGCCCGTACTCCCGGGCGAGCTCCCGGCACAGCCGATCGGTGCGTGTGTCCTGCCAGTTGATCGCGTTGTGCACGGGCGCGCCCGTGCGGCGGTCCCACAGCACGGTCGTCTCGCGCTGGTTCGCGATCCCCAGCGCACATAGATTGGCGGGCGACAGGTCGGCCTTGTCGAGCGCCACGCGGACGACCAGCAGGACGTTGCGCATGATCTCCTGCGGGTCGTGCTCGACCCAGCCCGGCCGGGGGAAGTGCTGGCGGTGCTCCTGCTGAGCCACCGACACGACCCGCGCGCGGTCGTCGAACACGAAGCACCTCGACGACGCCGTTCCCTGGTCGATCGAGGCCACGTATCGCCCGTTGACGCTCACGTCATGCGAAGTCTATGCAGGTGACGGGCTCCGGAATTGAGCGTCTGCGTTACCAAGGGATGGCGCCGAGCTCGCGGGATACCGCGCGCGCGGCCTCCATCACGTAGTTGACGAACTCGGCCCGGGGGCGCCGGTCGTCGCACAGCCGCTCGATCGGCCCCGCGATCCCCATCGCGCCGACCGTCACCCGCCGGCGATCCTCGATCGGCGCCGCGATCGAAGCGAACCCGTGGAACAGCTCGCCGACGTCGCTGGCCCAGCCGCGCTTGGTGATCTCCTCGAGCTCCTGGCGGAACCGGTAGGTGTCGGTGACGGTTGCCGGGGTGAAGCTCGCCAGCGAACGGCCCGCGAGCTCGGCGGCGATGTAGTCGTGGTTGGCGAGCAGCGCCTTGCCGAGCGCGGTCGCGTGTGCCGGCAGCAGGCTGCCGACCTCGAGCGCCTGGCGGGTGTCGTCGGGCCGGAACACGTGATGGACGATCAGCACCTGGTTCTCGTGCAGCGTCCCGATCCGGACGCTCTCACCGCTGCGGGTCGCAAGGCCGTCGGCCCAGTTGAGCGCGCGCGTGCGCAGCTCGTTGCCGTCGAGATAGCTCGAGCCCATGTGCAGCAGCGCGGGGCCGAGCTGGTACTTGCCCGACTCGCGATCCTGCTCGACGAACCCGACCGCCTGGAGCGTGCGCAGGATCCCGTACACGGTCCCCTTCGGCAGCTTCAGCTCACCGGCGAGCTCGGCGACGCCGAGCCGTCGCGAGCGCCCGGATAGCAGCCGCAGAATCGCGGCCGCGCGCTCAATGGATTGGATACGCCCGGGCACTTCCGTTGTCGCTCAGGTACCCACCCCTACAACCCCGATCGTCAGTGCGAACGATGTTTGACATTGTCGCACCGTTTCCGTTATTGTCGCAACCGAGGCTCGTGGGTGGAGAGCGTCAGTCCCAGAGGAGGGTGCGTGCTGGGCATTATCCGTGCTGAAAGTCTCCGCGGGCCGCCGATCGCGGCGTTCCCCGGTGGTGCACGGTTACTCGTGTCCGCACACCGCATCTGCGGCCTGGCATTCGGCTCCGCTTCGGCGCCCGGAGGATCTTCCCGGCGAGCGTTCTGTCCAATCGTTCCGGCTTGAGGGAAGCGGCATGAAGAAGCTCATCAATGCGCCCGACGCGGTCCTGCAGGACGCGCTCCACGGCGTTGAAGCAGCACACGGCGACCGCGTACGGGTCATCTATGAACCTGCGGTCATCGTCCGCAAGGACGCGCCGGTCAAGGGCAAGGTCGGGCTCATCTCCGGGGGTGGCTCAGGGCATGAGCCGATGCACGGCGGTTACGTCGGTCCCGGCATGCTCGACGCCGCATGTCCGGGTGAGGTGTTCACCTCGCCGACGCCAGATCAGATGCTCGAAGCCACGAAAGCCGTCGACGGCGGCGCGGGCGTCGTCCACATCGTCAAGAACTACACCGGCGACGTGATGAATTTCGACATGGCCGCCGACATGGGCAAGGGTGACGACATCGAGGTCGAGACCGTGCTCACGAACGACGACGTCGCGGTCGAGGACTCGCTGTACACCGCCGGCCGTCGCGGCGTCGGCGTGACCGTGCTCGTCGAGAAGATCTGCGGTGGCGCGGCCGACGATGGTCGCTCGCTCGCAGAGGTTGCCGAGCTTGGCCGGCGGGTCAACGCCCACGGACGGTCGATGGGCATGGCGCTGACTCCGTGCATCACGCCGGCGTCGGGCAACCCGAGCTTCGAGCTCGGCGAGGACGAGGTCGAGATCGGGATCGGGATCCACGGTGAGCCCGGGCGCTTCCGCGAGAAGATCGGACCGGCGTCGCAGATCGCTGAGCGGCTGATGACGCCGATCGTCGAGGACCTGCCGTTCTCCTCGGGCGACCGGGTGCTCGCGTTCGTCAACGGCATGGGCGGCACGCCGCTGATCGAGCTCTACGTGATGTACAACGAGGTCGCGAAGATCGCCAAAGAACACGGTCTGGCGATCGAGCGCAATCTCATCGGCAACTACATCACGTCGCTCGAGATGCAGGGCTGCTCGATCACGCTGGTCAAGCTCGACGACGAGATGGTCCGCTACTGGGATGCGCCAGTGAACACTCCGGCCTTGCGCTGGGGCGTCTAGCTGGGGCGACCACACAGTGGCGATCACACGCGACGGGACCGTCGATTGGATGAACCGGTTCGCGGGCGAGATGGCCGAGCACCGAGCGGAGCTCGTTGCCCTCGACACGGCGATCGGCGACGGCGACCACGGCACGAATATGAACCGCGGGATGACGAAGGCGATCGAGAAGCTCGGCGCCTCCGAGTCGGCCGACCCCGGCGCGGTGCTCAAGACCGTCGCGATGGCGCTCGTGTCAAGCGTCGGCGGAGCGGCGGGGCCGTTGTACGGGACCCTGTTCCTGCAGATGGGCAACGCCCTGGCGGATCAGCCCGAGGTCGATCTCGCCGCGTACGCGGCCGCCTGGCGCAAGGGCCTCGAGGGCGTCCAGGCGCGCGGGAAGGCGCAGCCGGGGGACAAGACGATGGTGGACGCGCTGATTCCGGCCGTTGAGGCTCTCGAGTCGGCGTCCGATCTCGACGGTGGTCTGCGCGCGGCTGTGCAGTCCGCCGAGGAAGGCATGAAGGCAACGACGCCGCTCCTCGCGCGCAAAGGACGCGCCAGCTACCTGGGCGAACGGTCAGAAGGCCATCAAGACCCAGGCGCGACCTCCACCTACTACCTCTTCAAGAGCGCCGCCGAGGCGCTGGCGGGCTGAAAGGAGAAACACGTATGCCGAAGTACTCAGTTGCACTCGATCAGGGGACGACCAGCTCGCGAGCGATGGTCTTCGATCACTCGGGCCGCGTAGTTGCGGTGTCGCAGAAGGAGCACGAGCAGATCTATCCCAAGCCGGGCTGGGTCGAGCACGATCCGATGGAGGTCTGGGCGCGCTGCCAGGAGGTGATCGACGAGGCGGTCGAGAAGGCCGGCGCCAGCCGTGACGACGTCGCCGCGCTCGGGATCACCAACCAGCGCGAGACCGCGGTGGTGTGGGACCGCAACACGGGCGAGCCCGTGATGAATGCGATCGTCTGGCAGGACACGCGCACCGACAAGATCGTCGACGAGCTGTCCGCCGACGGCGGTCAGGACCGGTTCCGCACGAAGGTCGGCCTGCCGCTGGCCACGTACTTCTCCGGGCCGAAGGTCCGGTGGATCCTCGACAACGTCGACGGCGCCCGCGAGAAGGCCGAAGCCGGCGACCTGGTGTTCGGAAACATGGACACCTGGTGCATCTGGAACCTGACCGGCGGCCCCAAGGGCGGTCTGCACATCACCGACGTGACGAACGCCAGCCGCACGATGCTGATGGATCTCGAGACGCTGGCGTGGGACAAGGACATCGCTGACACGATCGGCGTGCCGATGTCGATGCTGCCCGAGATCAGGGCATCGAGCGAGGTCTATGGTGAGGTTACGACCGGGAACCTGACCGGCATCAACATCGCGGGCGACCTCGGCGACCAGCAGGCGGCCACGTTCGGCCAGGCGTGCTTCGACGCCGGCGATGCCAAGAACACCTACGGCACGGGCAACTTCATGCTGCTCAACACGAGCACGGAGGCTGTGCAGTCGAAGGCAGGCCTGCTGACCACGGTCTGTTACAAGATCGGCGACGAGGCCGCGGTGTATGCGCTCGAAGGCTCGATTGCGATCACCGGGGCGCTCGTGCAGTGGCTGCGCGACAACCTGCACATGATCTCGGCCGCTCCGCAGGTCGAGGAGCTGGCCAAGTCGGTGGACGACAACGGCGGCCTGTACATCGTGCCGGCGTTCAGCGGCCTGTTCGCGCCGTACTGGAAGTCGAACGCCCGCGGCGTGTTTGCCGGCCTGACCCGCTATGTCAACGCGGGCCACATCGCCCGCGCCACGCTCGAGGCGACGGCGTTCCAGACCCGCGAGGTGATGGACGCGATGGAGTCGGACTCAGGCGTCACCCTGAACGAGCTCAAGGTCGACGGCGGCATGGTCGCCAACGACCTGCTGATGCAATTCCAGGCCGACATCCTGGGGGTACCGGTGATCCGTCCCGAGGTCGCCGAGACGACAGCGCTGGGTGCGTCCTACGCGGCCGGGCTGGCCGTCGGGTTCTGGAGCAGCACGCAGGAGGTCCGCGACAACTGGGCCGAGGACAAGCGCTGGGAGCCCAATATGGACGCCGAGAAGCGGGACGAGTACTACAAGTTCTGGAAGAGGGCCGTCACGCGGACGTTCGACTGGTTCGACGCGGGCTAGCACTCTGAAGGGGCGAGTTACGTCGAAGGCGGTCCCACGGGGCCGCCTTCGACGAGATAGGCTCACACGATGGCGGCGCTCAGCACCGACGTCCTGGTGATCGGCGGCGGCGCCACGGGCGCCGGCGTGGCTTGGGACGCGGCGCTGCGCGGCTTCGACGTCGTGCTCGTCGACCGCGCCGACCTGGCGGAGGGGACGAGCGGGCGCTTCCATGGGCTGCTGCACTCGGGCGGGCGCTACGCGGTCAAGGATCAGCGCGCCGCCGAGGAGTGCATCGCCGAGAACCGCACCCTGAAGCGGATCTCCGGCGACTCGATCGAGGACATCGGCGGCTTCTTCGTCACGACTCCGTGGGACGACCCCGCCTATGCCGACACCTTCGCGAAAGGGTGCCGCGACACCGGCGTCGACTGCGAGGAGATCGATCCGGCGCAGGCCCTGCGCGAGGAGCCGCTGCTGAACCCGGACATCACGCGCGTGTTCCGTGTCCCCGACGCGAACATCGACGTGTGGAAGACCGTGTGGGCGATGGCTCGCGGCATCCAGGCGCGCGGCGGGCGCGTGCTTCCCTACCACGCGGTCGTCGCCGTGCACCGGAGCGGCGATCGGGTCACCGGAGCCCGGCTGCGGGGCGCGCGCTCCGGTGAGGACATCGACGTCGAGGCCCGCGTCACGGTGAACGCGTCGGGGGCATGGGCAGGTCAGGTCGCGGACATGGCCGGGATCGAGGGCGTCCGCGTGCTACCGGGCCGGGGGATCATGATCGCGATGAACCACCGGCTCGTGAACACGTGCGTCAACCGCTGTCAGATGCCGACCGACGGCGACATCATCGTGCCGATCCGGACGGTGTGCGTGATCGGCACCACCGATGTTCACACCGAAGATCCCGATGACCACACGGTTCACCAGGCCGAGGTCGACGCGATGCTCGATGACGGCGAGAAGCTCGTGCCCGGCTTCCGCCAGGCGCGCGCCATGCGGGTGTGGACCGGCGTGCGTCCGCTGTTCGAGGACGCCAAGGCATCCGACACCGCTACGCGCGACGTCACGCGCGCGCATGCGCTGCTCGACCACGCCGAGCGCGACGGCGTCCAGGGGTTCGTGACGATCACCGGCGGCAAGCTCACGACCTTCCGGCTGATGGCCGAGGAGACGATGACCGCGGTCTCCAAGCACCTCGGCGACGAGCGTCCGTGCACGACCAAGACCGAGCTTCTGCCCGGCTCGGAGGAGGGCGAGACCTACCACCTCGGCGAACGGCTGGGCCGAAAGGAGAAGCACCTCGCCGACGAGCAGCTGATCTGCGAATGCGAGATGGTGCCGCGCTGGAAGCTCGAGCAGGCGATGCAGCGCCGCGCCACCACCAACCTCGACGACATCCGCCGGCTGCTGCGCCTGGGTATGGGGCCGTGCCAGGGCGGGTTCTGCATCTACCGCGCCACCGGGATCCTCCACGGGCTCGACGGGCTCACCGCCGAGCAGGCCGACGACGCACTCCTGAACTTCCTCCAGGAGCGGTGGAAGGGGGTCTGGCCGGTGCTGTACGGAGACCAGCTCCGCCAGGCCCGGCTCGACGACTGGATTTTCCACGGCGTGCTCGACGTCGAGCATCTTCGGCCCCGGCACCCGTACCGGCGCCGCAGGCCGAGGCGATGCCGTCATGAGGGGCGAGCTCCACTACGACGCGGTCGTGATCGGCGCGGGCACGGCGGGCCTCGTGGCCGGCGCACGGCTGGCCGAGGGCGGCGCGCGCGTGTGCGTGCTGGCCAAGGGCGTCGGCTCGACTCATTTGGCTCCGGGGACCGTGGACGTCCTCGGCTACGCCCCCGAGCGCGTGGCTTCGCCGTTCGGTGCCATCGAGGAGCTCGCGGCCTCGCGCCCCGATCATCCGTACGCGCTGCTCGGCGTCGACGCGGTCGCCGAGGCCGTCCGGTGGTTCCGCTCGACCGTCGAGTCCGGACCGCTGCCCGCGTACCGGTACGTCGGCGACCTCGTGCACAACATCCTGCTGCCGACGGCGGTCGGCGCGCTGCGCCCGTCTGCGCTCGTGCCGGTGACGATGGCCGCAGGCGACGCCGCCGCGGGCGAGCGCGTGTGCGTGGTCGGCACGCGGTCGCTGCGCGACTTCCACGCCGCCCTCTGCGCCTCCAACCTGCGGCGCGCAGGAATCGACGCGCGGTCGGTCGAGATCGAGATCGAGGTCGAGCGCGCGGACCAGAACTCGCTCGGGCTGGCGCGGCGGTTCGACGATCCGGCGTGGCGCGGAGAGTTTGCGGCCCGGCTCGCGCTCGCGCTCCAGGCCCACGAACGCGTCGGGCTGCCAGCGGCGCTCGGCATCCGCGACCCGCACGGCGCCTGGTCCGACCTCGAGCATCGCCTGGGCCGTCCCGTGTTCGAGATCCCGACGCTGCCGCCGTCGGTGCCGGGGATGCGCCTGTACGAGATCCTCCGCTCGACGCTGCGACGCGCCGGCGGGCGGCTCGTGCTCGGCGCCGAGGTCGTGGCCTTCGACCGCGACGGCTCGCGCGTGACGTCCGTGGCGACCCGGGCCGCTGGTCACGATGCGCACTACGCGGCGCCGTGGTTCGTGCTCGCGTCCGGCGGGTTCGGGTCGGGGGCGATCGAGCTCGACTCGCGCTGGGCCACGCACGACCGGGTCCTCGGGCTGCCGCTGCGGGGATTGCCGGCGCCGGACGAGCCGCGGTTCGTCGGGGACTATCTGGCCGAGCAGCCGATGGCGCGGGTCGGGGTGGCGGTCGACGGGTCGTTGCTCGCCGAGGGCGCGGACAACGTGGTCGTGGCGGGCGCGGCGCTGCCGGGAGCGGTGCCGTGGCGCGAGGGATCTGGTGAGGGGATCGCGCTCGCGAGCGGCTCGCACGCCGCCCAGTTGGTGCTGTCGCGGTCCGGGGCGCCGGCGGGAGCGGCGGCATGAGCGGGCCCGGGGGCGTGCTCGAGGAGTTGATGCGTGGGTCGCTCGATCATTGCGTCAAGTGCACGATCTGTGAGACGCAGTGCCCGGTCTCGAACGTCACGCCGCTGTTCCCGGGGCCGAAGTACGCCGGACCGCAGGCCGAGCGCTACCGCATCGCCGACGAGCCGTCGGTGGACGCGTCCGTCGACTACTGCTCGGGGTGCGGGATCTGCTCGCAGTCCTGCCCGCAGGGGGTGAAGATCGCCGAGATCAACTCCCAGGCACGCAACAAGCTGAAAGTGCAGAAGGGCATCCCGCTCCGCGACCGGATCATCACGCGTCCGACCTGGCTCGGGCGGGCGGGCACGCCGGTGGCGCCGCTGGCCAACTTCACGATCGATTTTCGGCCGGCCCGGATCCTTGGCGAGAAGCTGCTCAAGATTCATCGCGACGCGGCCGCGCCGGACTTTGCGGGCCGGCGCTTCTCGCGCTGGTTCAAGCAGCACCCGAGTCCGGCGACCGGGCGTCGAATTGTCTATTTTCACGGCTGCGGGACCGAGTACTACGAGCCGTGGGAGGGCGAGAAGGTCGTCCAGATCCTCGAGCACAACGGCTTCGAGGTCGTCGTCCCCAAGCAGGACTGCTGCGGGCTCCCGCTCCAGTCGAGTGGCCTGTTCGACGACGCCCGAAAGGTCGTGCTCCGTCTCGCCCGCGCGCTCGTCCCGTACGTCCGCGACAACCCCGACACGATCATCGTCGGCAATGCCACGAGCTGCACGCTGATGCTCAAGCGCGAGGCGCGCGAGATCCTGTCGCTCGAGGACGATCCCGATCTGAAATTGGTGTCCGAGCGCACCTACGACATCTGCGAGCTGCTGCTCGAGCTGCACGACCGCGGCGAGCTCAAGACCGACTTCCAGCCCGTCAACGAGCACATCTTCTACCACGCCCCCTGCCAGCAGCAGGGTCACTGGATCGGCAAGCCGGCGCTCGAGCTGTTCGCGCTGATACCGGGTCTCGAGGTCACCGAGGGGAACGCGCGCTGCTGCGGGATCGCCGGCACCTACGGACTGAAGGCGGAGAAGTACGACATCGCGATGGCGGTCGGCGCTGATCTGTTCGGGCAGGTTCGCGAGTCCGCGGCCACCGAGGTCGCGTGCGACAGCGAGACGTGCCGGTGGCAGATCAGCCACGCCACCGGGCAGAAATCGGTGCACCCGATCGACTACCTGCACCGCGCCTACGGGCTCTGAGGGCTGAGCGTGGTCGGGATCGTGGTCGTGTCCCACAGCGACGCGCTGGCGCAGGGCGTGGTGGCGCTGGCGCGGGAGATGGGCGGCGCGGAGCTGGCGCTCGAGGCCGCCGGCGGGACCGAGGACTCGGACCCCGCCCACCCCGTGCTCGGGACCGACGCCGAGCGGGTGCGGGCGGCGATCGAGCGCGCGATGTCCGCCGATGGCGTGCTCGTGCTGATGGATCTCGGGAGCGCGCTGATGAGTGCCGAGTTCGCAGTCGAGCTGCTGGGCGACTCGCCTGGGCGGGTGCTTTTGAGCGAGGCGCCGCTGGTCGAGGGGACGGTGGCGGCGGCCGCGTCGGCGAGCGGTGGCGCGTCGCTCGAGGAGGTGGCGGCCGAGGCGCGGGGGGCGCTGGCGATGAAGAGCTCGCAGCTCGGGGTGGCGGACGACGGCGCGGCCGAGGAAGCCCCGCCTGCTCCGCTGGCGGATGCACAAACCGTCCTCGAGGTCCGCAACGCGATCGGGCTGCACGCGCGTCCCGCCGCGCGCTTAGTGGAAACGGTCGGCCGCTTCGATGCCGATGTCCGGGTCGCGAAGGCTCCTGACGGCGTTCCGGTCCGAGCCAAGAGCCTCACGAACGTGGTCTCGCTGGGAGCCCGGTTCGGCGACAAGTTGTTGGTCAGCGCTTCAGGCCCGCAAGCCGACGACGTACTCCTAGCGCTGGCGCAGCTTGCCGAGGATGGGTTCGGCGACGGCGTGTCGGCGAGCGCGCCACCAGGCACCGCGTCCACTTCAGCCCCCGCGCCCGCTCCTCCTCGACCTGGCTGGCCAGCCAGCCAGGCACGAGACGGGGCGACGATCGACGTCGCCCCGCCGGCGTCCGGCGACGTGCTCACTGGTGTCCCCGCCTCCACCGGGCTCGCGATCGGCCCGGTCCACCACCTGCACGGCGCCACCGGCCCGCCCGCGGACCGCGCTGCCGAGGACCCCGCGAGTGAACGCGAGCGACTCGAACACGGAATCGCCGGCGCCCGCACCGCGATCGAGCGCGACCGCGCCACCGTCGCCGCGCGCGCCGGCAAGGCCGAGGCCGCGATCTTCGACGCCCACCTCGCGCTGCTCGACGACGAGGCGATGCTCGAGCCGGCCCAGCACGCGATCGACGCCGGCGTCAGCGCCGAGCGCGCCTGGCACGACGCCGCCGCGAGTGTCGCCGAGCGCTACCGAGCGCTGGACGAGCCGCTCCTGCGCGAACGCGCCGCGGACGTGCTCGACGTCGGGCGACGGGTCGTCAGCGCGCTCACCGGCGAGGCCGACGACACCGCGCCCGCGCGGGCGGGGATCGTGCTCGCCGGCGAGCTCACCCCCGGCGACGCCGCCACGCTCGATCCTGCGCTCGTTACCGGGATCGCGACCGCCCACGGCACCGCCACCGCCCACGCCGCGATCCTCGCGCGCGCGCTCGGGCTCCCGGCGGTGGTCGGGCTTGGCGAGGGCGTGCTCGGGATCGAGGAGGGAACGACGGTGCTGCTCGACGGCGAGGCGGGCACGGTCCTCGTCGATCCGCCGGCCGACGTCCAGCGCGACGCGGCCGAGCGGCGCGAGCGCGCCGACCGACGGCGAGCATCGGCCCGCGAACGTGCGCACGAGCCCGGCGCCACCCGCGACGGCACCCGGATCGAGGTGTTCGCGAACCTGGGTGCCGCCGCCGAAGCCGCCAAGGCCGTCGAGCTCGGCGCCGAGGGCGTCGGCCTGCTCCGCACCGAGTTCCTGTTCCTCGACCGCTCAGAGCTGCCCGACGAGGACGAGCAGGCGGCGACTCTGCGCGAGATCGCGGTCGCGCTCGACGGCCGGCCGCTCGTCGTGCGCACGCTCGACGCCGGCGCCGACAAGCCGCTGCCGGCGCTGCCGATGCCGCCCGAGAGCAATCCGTTTCTCGGCGTCCGCGGTATCCGCCTGGGTCTCGAGCGCCCCGACGTGCTCGCGACGCAGCTGCGCGCGATCTTGCGCGTCGCCGCCGACTACCCGCTGAAGACGATGCTGCCGATGGTCGCGACGCTCGACGAGATCCACGCCGCCCGCGCCGCGCTGGAGCAGGCCCGGGCTGACACCGGGGTGGACGCGCCGCTCGAGTTCGGGATCATGGTCGAGGTCCCCGCCGCCGCGCTGACGGCTGGGCGGCTCGCGCCGCACGTCGATTTCTTCTCGCTCGGGACGAACGACCTGACCCAGTACACGATGGCCGCCGAGCGCGGCGACGAGCGGCTCGCCGCGCTCCTCACCGGACCCCAGCCGGCGGTGCTCCGTCTCGTCAGGGCGACGGTGCGAGCGGCCGCCGAGCACGGGCGCTGGGTCGGAGTGTGCGGCGAGCTCGCCGGCGATCCGGCCGCCGCCGTGCTGTTCGCCGGCCTCGGCGTGACCGAACTGAGCATGGCGCCGGCGCTCGTGCCGGAGGTCAAGGCGGCCCTGCGTGGAGTTGACCTCGAGCATGCCCGAGCGGCCGCGGAGGCGGCGCTTACGGCCGACAGCGCGGGCGCCGCCCGCGCGCTCGGGGCCGCACTTTTGTGAGGTAACCTCATCCCCCAGTGGAAGCCGGTACGTTGAGCACGTTGCGCTCATCCAGGATGCTCGCGGCTGGCACCGGGCTGAGAGTTCTGCTCTGCCCTGCGGTGATGGCGCTCGTGCTCGGCGGCTCGTACGACGCGGCCGCGGTCGTGTTCGTGGTCGCGGCGGCGACCGACTGGTTCGACGGCCGGCTGGCCCGCCGCTGGGGAGTCACCACGCGGCTCGGGGCGTTCCTCGACACCACCGCCGACAAGCTGCTCGTGACCTCGGCGCTGCTCGCGCTCGTGTCCGTGCACCGCGCGTCGCCGTGGGTGGCGCTGGTCATCGTCGGGCGCGAGTTCACGATCCTCGGCCTGCGCGCGGCGGTCGAGTCCGGTGGCCGCCGGTTCGAGACCTCGATGCTCGGCAAGTGGAAGGCGACGGTCCAGTTCGTCGCGATCACGCTCGCGATCCTGCGCCCGGACGTGATCATCGTCGGGGCGTACCTCGATCAGTGGGCGATGGTGATCGCGGCGCTCGTCACCGCGTGGTCCGGGATCGACTACATCATCCAGTTCTCGGCTGCGCTCCGCACGTAAGCCGGTTGACTCGCGTATTCGTCACCGGGGGGACCGGCGTGATCGGCACGGCGCTCGTGACGCGTCTGCTCGAGCGCGGGGACGAGGTCGTTGCGCTCGCTCGCTCTGACGCCGCATCGCGCACGCTCGAGGCCCGCGGTGTGACCGTGGTCTGTGGCGAGGGCGACGACGAGGACGACCTTACCCGGGGTATGGAGGGCTGCGCGCTCGCGTTCAACGTCGCGGGGGTGAACACGTTGTGCGTCGAGGACCCGCTCCCGATGGAGCGGATGAACGTGGGCGGCGCCGTCGCCGCGGTACGGGCCGCGGCCCGCGCCGGCGTCTCCCGCCTCGTCCACACGTCCTCGGCGGCGACGATCGGCGAGCCGCCGGGGGTGGTCGGCACCGAGCGCACGCCGCATCGCGGCTGGTACCTGTCGACGTACGAGCGGACCAAGACCGAAGGCGAGCGCGCCGCGCTCGCCGCCTCTCGCGAGGTCGGCCAGGACCTGGTGCTCGTCAACCCGTCCTCGGTCCAAGGGCCCGGGCGCGCCCGCGGGACGGGGCGGATTCTGCTCGCGTTCCTCGACGGCCGCCTGCGGGTGTTCGTGCCCACCTACGTGAGCCTCGTCGACATCGACGACTGCGTCACGGCTCACCTGCTCGCGGCCGAGCACGGCGTCGCCGGCGAGCGCTACCTGGTCAGCGGGATGACGCTCGAGATCACACAGGCGCTCGCGCTCGCGGCCGAGGTCGCCGGCGTCGAGCGTAAGCCCCGGCTCCTGCCCCGCCGCGTCGCGACCGTCGCCGCCGCGGTCGTCGAACGAGGCGCCGTGGCTGTGGGGCGCCGCCCGCCGGTGTGCCGCGAGATGGTTCGCACCCTGCTCCATGGTCATCGCTACGACGGCTCGCGGGCCGAGCGCGACCTCGGGCTGCGCTACACCGATCCGCGCGAGACCTTGCGAAAGACGGTCGAGTGGGCGAAGGCCGAGGGACACATTCGCTAGAGCGGCTCAAGAGCGAGCTGGCCACCGCTGAGGCTGACCTGCGCGCGCACATGGCGAGCTGGGAGTACGCGTTCGCGATGGGAAGCCGCGCCGACGGTGGCAGTGACCACCCGAAGCACCGCGAGACCCGCGAGCGCACCGAGCAGCTCGTGATCCGCTGCCGCGATCTGCGCGCCCGCCTCGCCGAGCACGACCTGTAGCGCGCCGGCGGTCCCGAGCGACGCCTGCGCATACTGCACCGGAAGCAGGGCATTTTACAGGCGAGTGGTCGCATCGGTGTAGGATCGGACCTGCGAATCCGTCTGAGTAGGAGGAGGGATGGAGCAAGTCACCCCGACATCCACGGCGGTGGCAGAGGACATGGTCCCCGGCGTCCGCACCCACCCGCGGGCGCGTGAGCAAGTTCCTGATCCCCGAGGTGATCTTCGGCATCGGGACGCTCGCCGAGGTCGGTGGGGCCGTGCGGCGCGTGGGCGGCCGGCGCCCGATGCTCGTCAGCGATCCGGGCGTGCTCTCGGCCGGCTGGGTCGAGCGCGCGACGCCGCACCTCGATGATGTGCGCGTGCAGTGGCGCCTGTGGCACGACCTCACGCCCAACCCGAAGGACTTCGAGGTCCAGGCGGCGTTCGAGACCTATCTCGAGAGCGGCTGCGACGCGCTGCTGGCGATCGGCGGCGGCAGCTGCATCGACCTCGCCAAGGCGGTGGCGATCCTCAGCGGTAACGGAGGCCACATCCTCGACTACGAAGGCATCGACCACGCCACCAGCCCGATCCCGCCGATGGTGATGGTCCCGACGACCGCCGGGACGGGGTCTGACGTGTCGCAGTTCTGCGTGGTGACCGACACCAAGCGCCGGTTCAAGGCGACGATCGGCGGTCGTGCGCTGGTGCCCGACATCTCCGTGACCGACCCCGAGTTGCTCACGACGATGTCCGCGGAGCTGACCGCGCACACGGGGCTCGATGCGCTCAGCCACGCGATCGAGTCGTGCGTGTCCGAGGCGTGCGACTTCCTCAGCAAGGGGCTTGCCATCGCCGCGATCGAGGCGATCGTCGAGCACCTCCCGGTCGCCGTCGATGATCCGTTCGATCTCACCGCCCGCGAGGGGATGGCCCGGGCCAGCCTGCAGGCCGGGATGGCGTTCACCAATGCGCTACTCGGGGCCACCCACGCGATCGCCCACCAGATCGGCGGCGCGCTCGACCTACCGCACGGGCTGCTCAACGCGATCCTGATGCCGCACGTGATGCGGTTCAACGCCGAGACGCACGCCGATCGCTACGTCGACGTCGCCGCTGCGCTCGGCGTCAGGACCGATGGCCTCGACCCGGGCACCGCTGCCGAGCGCGCGATCGAGCGCGTCGAGGAGCTCAGCCGTGCCTTGGGGATCGTGCGCGGGCTGCACGACATCGGGGTCAGCCCGGACGACTTCGATCTGTTCGCGCGCAATGCGCTGCGCGACGCCTACATCGCGACCAACCCGAGGCCAGTCTGCGAGAACGATGTCCGCCGGATCTGTGTCGCCGCCTACTGAGCAGAGCGCCGCCGTCGACCGGCTGGCGCTCGAGCGCCTGATCGGCGTGCGCTCGTCGAAGCCGAGCTTCTACGCCGCCTTCCGCGACAAGTCCGACCGTCTCGATCACACGATCGAGACGCTCGAGCGAATCTCCTCCGCGTTGTGCGCGGCGCCGGCGGGGCCCATCGCCGTATGCGACGCCGTCGTCGAGGCGGCCGCCTACCACTTCGACGCGCGGTGGGCGGCGATGGTGTTCTCCGACGCGGACGTCGGCGGGAGGATGCCTCGCGTCATCGTCCACGCGAGCCACGCCGTCGTCCAGCGCTGGGATGTGCCGCCACGGACGCTGGCGGCGCTCGCCGAGCAGACGGTCACCGCCCAGCGGCCAGTGCTCGTTGCCAAGGAGGAAGGGATCGAGCTCGGCGGCGAGCCGTGCGCCGCTGCGGCCGCTCCGATGCCCGTGAACGGCAAGCTGGCCGGGATGCTGGTCGTAGGGCTTCCCGACGATGTCGAGGTCGCGCCGAGCGACGTCTCGATTCTGGTCACGCTCGCCAACCACGCCGGCGTCGCCCTGCACAACGCTTCGCTGTTCCAGGAGAACGAGCGCCGTGCGGCGGAACTCGAGCGCCGTGGCTCAGAGCTCGAGGGAACGCTGCGGCGCCTCGAGCAGGCTGGCCGGCGGCAGCTGTTGAGCGAGGAGCGCAACCGGATCGCGCGCGAGCTCCACGACAGTGTCGCGCAGCAACTGTTGACGATCGGGATGAATCTCGAGTGGTGCCGGCGCCACCCGATGAGTCCGCCGATCGTGATCGAGCGGATGCTGGCCGCCCAGGCGCTGGCGCGCTCCGCGATGGACGAGATCCGCGAGGTGATCTTCGAGCTGTCCAGCGACGGGCAGATCGAGCTGCCTGACGCGCTGCGCGACGTGATCGAGGACGTCGAGGCCGGCACTCGCCTCGAGGTCGGGCTGCGTGTCTACGGGCAGACCCAGCCGGTGCCGGCCGCCACCCAGCACGCGGTGGTCCAGATCGCGCGCGAGGCACTGTTCAACGTGGTCCGCCACGCCGAGGCGGAGCATGCGTGGGTCACGCTGCGGTGGCGGCCCCAGGTGGTGTCGCTGGCCGTCGGCGATGACGGCTCGGGGAACCACCGAAAGCTGCAGCATCACCTCTTCATCTCGCAGCCGAACGGCAATCACCTCGGGCTGACCGGAATCGCCGAGCGGGTGCGCGTGCTCGGCGGCGCCACCTGGTTCGAGCGCCGGCGCGGTGGCGGCGTGAAGCTGAGGGTCGAGGTGCCGCTCGGAGGGTCGCTTGGCCCCGCCTGAGGCCTCGGCCCCGGCCCGCGTGCTGCTGGTCGACGACCACGCAATCGTCCGCCGCGGGCTGCGCTCGATCCTCGAGCTCGAGCCCGACATCTCCGTGGTCGCCGAGGCCGGCGGCTGGAGCGATGCGCTGCAGGCCCTCGATCGCGCCGGGCCCGATGTGATCGTGCTCGATCTCAAGCTGAGCTCCGAGCACGACACGGAAGGGCTCGACCTATGCAGCGAGATCGTCCGGCGCCGGCCCCAGTCCAACGTCGTGATCCTCTCGACGTTCCTCAACGAGCGCCTGCTGGACCAGTCGCTCCGGCGCGGGGCCAAGGCCTACGTGCTCAAGGACGTCGACGTCGTCGAGCTGGTCCGGATCATTCGTCGCGTCTCGCGCGGAGAGTCCGGCTTCGACGGTCGCAGCGCCGCGATGGTGAGGGATCTCGTGGCCGGGGAGCACGCCCCCGTCGAAGCGGGGTTCACCGACCGCGAGCGCGAGGTCACCGAGCTGATCGCGAGCGGGCTGACCAACGCCGAGATCGGGCGCCGCATCTTCGTCAGCGAGAGCACCGCCAAGTTCCACGTGCGCAACGTGATGCGCAAGCTCGGCGTCCACAGCCGGGCGGAGGTGGCGTACGCCGCCGGCAAGCGCGGCCTGCTCGACCACTCCTCGCATTAGCCGGCGACTGGTTCAGCGCTACTTGCAGGGGTAGGTCTGGTAGTGGTGCAGCGGTCGTTAGCGTCCGCGATCGGCCTCTGCAGAAGCGCTCGAAAGGAGAACGAGGCATGGCAGATAACCGTGGAGTTGCCTACATGGGGACGGGCAAGGTCGAGGTCCACGACATCGACTTCCCGACGTTCGAGTTGCAGGACGGCCCGGGCGTGAACCCGGCCAACGTGGGGCGCAAGCTGCCTCACGCGGCGATCCTCAAGTGCGTCTCGACGAACATCTGTGGCTCGGATCAGCACATGGTGCGCGGCCGCACGACGGCGCCCGAGGGCCTGATCCTGGGGCACGAGATCACCGGCGAGGTGATCGAGACCGGGCCCGGCGTGGAGTTCATCAAGGAGGGCGACCTCTGCTCGGTGCCGTTCAACATCGCCTGCGGCCGCTGCCGCATGTGCAAGACCGGCAACACCGGCGTGTGCCTGAACGTCAACCCCGACCGCCCCGGCTCGGCGTACGGCTACGTCGACATGGGCGGATGGGTCGGCGGCCAGGCCGAGTACGTGCTGGTTCCGTACGCCGACTGGAACCTGTTGCCGTTCCCCGACAAGGACAAGGCGATGGAGAAGATCCTCGACCTGACGATGCTGTCGGACATCTTCCCGACCGGCTATCACGGCGCCTACACCGCCGGCGTCACGTCCGGGCTCGACCGTGTACGTCGCCGGCGCCGGCCCGGTCGGACTCGCGGCCGCGCACTCGGCGCAGCTGCTCGGCGCGGCCGTGGTGATCGTCGGCGACATGATCCCCGAGCGCCTGAAGCAGGCCAAGAGCTTCGGCTGCGAGACGGTCGACATCTCCAAGGGCGACCCGAAGGATCAGATCGAGCAGATCCTCGGCGTGCCCGAGGTCGACGCCGCGGTCGACGCCGTCGGCTTCGAGGCTCGCGGTCACGGATCGGATTCCGATCACGAGGCGCCGGCGACGGTGCTGAACTCGATCATGGACGTCACCCGCGCGGCCGGAAAGCTCGGCATCCCGGGCCTGTACGTGACCGGCGATCCGGGCGCGCGTCGACGACGCCGCCAAGGAGGGCTCGCTGTCGATCAGGATCGGGCTCGGCTGGGCGAAGTCACTGAGCTTCACGACCGGGCAGTGCCCGGTCATGAAGTACCACCACGGCCTGATGCAGATGATCCTCAACGACAAGGCGCAGATCGCCAAGGCGGTCAACGCCACCGTGATCTCGCTCGACGAGGCGCCGAAGGGCTACGAGGACTTCGACAAGGGGGCGGCGCAAGAAGTTCGTGCTCGAACCCGCACGGCCTGATCAAGGCCTAACACGCTAACTCGCACGCGCACCGCGGGGACGCCCGCGGTGCGCCGGCGAGGCGCGGGCTCGGGCGGGGCCGCAGCCCGGGGCGCCGGTGCTTCGCGCGCGGGCGGCGGTTCGCGGTCGTGGTGCGCGGCCAGGCGGTGGCGGGATGCTGGTGCGCGGGTGGCGCGGACCAGACCGCTGGCAACGCCCGGGACCATGTACAAGGCCCGAAACCTCCCCGGCGCGCCGCCGCGGGCGGGACATAAGCAGGTGGGCCATGCTTATGTCCCGGCGGGGGGCGACCGGCGCGGGGTTCCGCGCGTTTTACAGGGCGGCAGCGGTCCGCGACCGTAGGCGGGCGGCCGCAGACGCCGCGAAGCGGCCCTACTCAGCAGCCTTCGCCGTCGACGCCGCAGCTCTCGCCACCGGCGACGACCGCCACCGGCTCGCGGCGCTCCCACCCCTGGCGGAGCAGGTCCATCAGCGCCTCGGGCGGATGGGCGCCGGAGGCGCCGATCGCGCGATCGACCACGAACGTCGGCACCGCGCTGATCCCGAGCCGGCCGGCGAGCCGCTCGTCGTCGCGGACCTCGGCGGCGAACCGGTCGCCGGCGAGCATCCCGCGCACCTCGTCCTCGTCGAGGCCGACCTCGACCGCGAGGCGGACCAGGGTGTCGTGATCGGACATCAGCTGGCCCTCGGTGAAGTAGGCGTGCAGCAGGCGCTCCTTCATCGCGTCCTGGAGGCCGTGCTCGGCGGCGAGATGGATCACGCGGTGGCCGTCGAAGGTCGCGCCGCTGCGCTGGATGTCGAAGCGGAAGTCGAGGCCCTCGCCGGCGGCCGCGTCGGTGACGGTGCGCTCCATCTCCTTGGCGCGCTCGACCGTGATGCCGTACTTCTCTGCGATGCGCGCGGCGCGGTCGCCCTCGCGCTCTGCCGGCGCGGAGGGGTCGAGCTCGAAGCTCCGCCAGGTCACGCGGACGTCGTCGCGATGCTCGAACTCGGCGAGCGCGGCCTCGAACCGGCGCTTGCCGATGTAGCACCACGGGCAGGCGATGTCAGACCAGATTTCGACTTCCACGAATCGCTCCTCAAAAGAAGTTGATCTCACAAGGAGTGTAGCCAGGATGCGACTTCAGTTCCAGGGGAGCTCGGCGCGCTTCTCCCAGTACGTCTCCGGGTCCTCGTCGATCGCGTCGAGCGGCTCGAGCACGTCGCGGTCGAGCGACGAGCACGACGCGCCACGAGGTTGCTCGCGAGCTCCTCCACGGTGGCGGCGCCGCTGAGCACGACGTCCGCCCACGGCTGCGCCAGCACCGCCGCGAGCGCGATCGCGTCGGGCGTCCGGCCGGTGCTGCGCGCGCGACCGCCGCCAGCTCGGGAACGTCGCCGCGCGTCGGTCAGCCGGCCGTTGGCGAGCGCCTCCTTGACGATCACGCCCAGGCCCTCGGCGTGGGCCGCCGCCAGCGCGGGACCGGCCGATGGCTCGAGCAGGTTCCACGTCGCCTGCACGCCGTCGAACTCGCCGACCTCGAGCGCCCGCTCGATCGTCTCGGCCTGGCGCGGTCCGGTCGCCGTGAACCCGATCGCCATGCCGCTCGCGCCGCAGCTTGCCCAGCTCGAACAGGACCTCGGGATCGTCGAGCACGCCGCTGTCGAGCGTCGCCGAGTGGATCTGGTACAGGCGCAGATGATTCCCGAGCAGCTCCCGGCTCTCGTCGATCTGGCGCCGCAGATGCGCCGCCGACAGGTCCTTGACCTCGTGCACCTTCGCATCGACCTGCCAGTCGGCGGTGTAGGTGTAGCCCCACTTCGAGCCGACCGTGACGTCGTCGGGCCCGAGTTGCCGCTGCTCGAGCCAGCTCGCCGAGGAACTCCTCGGCCCGTCCGTAGGAGCGGGCCGCGTCGAAGTAGCGGACGCCGCCGGCGTAGGCGGCGTCGAGCACGGCATGCGCGCCCCGCTCCATCGACTCGACGTCGGTGTGGCCCTCGAGGTCCGCGGCGTGACCGAGGTTGATGTAGCCCGGCCGGCCGAGCGCGGCCAGCCCGAGCCCGATCGGGGTGACCTCCAGGTCGGTGTTGCCGAGTGTCCGAGGCATCGCGCGCGTGCACGCTATCGCCTCGGCGGGCGCGACCGTCGCGCCGGACCAGGACCGACGCTCAGCCGGCGAGCACCTCGCCGCCCCGGTGAGGCGTCAGCACGAGCATGCTCCGCCGGGCGTGCTCGGGCTGGGGTCGGGCCGGCCGGAGTCGCAGGTCCGCCGCCGCGCGAAGCACCTCGCGCATCTCCATCTCCGCGAACGGAGCGCCGGCGCAGCGGCGCACGCCGCCGCCGAACGGGATCCACGACGAGTCGGGGTTCGGGATCCCGGGATTGGGGACCCGCCTCGCAGATCCATCGCGCTCGGGCCGGAACTCGCTCGCGCGGGGCCACAGATCCTCGCGCCGGCAGGCGAGCCACAGGCACGCCGCAACCTGGACCCCCGCCGGCACCGTCCGTCCTGCGATCTCCGCCGGCTCGAGCAGCAGGCGCGGCGCGATCGTCAGCGCCGGCCGGGCCCGCAGCACCTCCTTGACGACCGCCTCGAGGTATGCCGGATCGCCCTCGCGCAAGCGCGCCTGCACCCGCGGACTGCGGGCCAGGAGCTCGAACGCCCACGCCAGCGACGCCGCCGAGCTGTCGTGGCCGCCGACCAGCAACGCGACCAGCTGATCGCGCAAGTGCTGATCGCGTCGGCGGGTTGCCGTCCTCGTCACGGGCCTCGAGCAGCAGCGCGAGCATCGAATCGTCGCGCGCCTCCGCGCGCCGGCGGGCGAGCAATGCGTACAGCTCCGCGTCGAAGCGCTCGACCGCGACCCTGAAGCGCCCCCACGGGCTGCGCGGGCCGAAGTCGCGGCGTACCACCGCCATCGCCAGCACCCACGGCAGCGAGCGCACGGTGGCGAGCGACTCGTCGATCACCGCGCGCATGTGCGCGAGCTCCTCGTCGCGCGCTCCGAACACGACGCGCAGGATGATGTCGAGTGTCAGCTGCCGCATCCGGTCGAGCGCGATCACCCGCCCGTTCCAGGTGGCGAGCTCCCGGCGCGCGAGCTCGCTGATCATCGGCGCGAACGCGCGCATGCGCTCGCCGTGGAACGGGCGCTGTATCAGCCGGCGTTCGCGGATGTGCTCTTCGCCGTCGAGCAGCAGGATCGAGTGGGCGCCGGCGAACGGGCGCAGGAACTCCCAGCTCTGTCCCGCGGGCGCGATCGCCGGATCGAGCCGGAACACCCCGCGCACACCCTCCGGGCTCGAGAACAGCACCATCGGCTCCTCGGTCCAGTACGTACGGATCGTCGCCGGGTCGCCGAACCGGCCGTGGACGCCGCGCAGGAACGCCCCCGGCCGGGTCATCCACGCCAGCGTCTGCCACAGGGCGGGCGCACAGGGGCCAGGCGGCAGGTCCATGGCCGGATGCTACGAGGTGCTCGAAGGCGCTACCTCCGGCGCCACCGGAGCGCGGGGGGCCACGCCCTATCATGGCGTCCGTGACGGGAGCGCCATGGCTTGGATCACGACCAGCCGTCGAGGCGCCGAACGTTGAACTCCACGCCGAACAGGCGGAGAGCACGGTCGCCGGCGGAGTAGCGGGTGTTGAAGGCGTGGCGCCGGTGGTGTCTCGAGCCAGCGGACGCGCGGGATTGCTGCTGCGCCAAGCGATCGCGACGGCGCGACCCTACCGGGTGGCGATCCTCGTCTACCTGGCTACACGTGGGCTGCTACTGGGCGTCGCGATCCTCAACAGCGCGACCCGGCATCACCCGGTGTTGAGCCAGCTGGGCAACTGGGACGGCCTGTGGTACGGGCGGCTTGCGGAGCACGGTTACCCGGCGCACGTGGTGCATGCGCAGAGCACCCTGGGGTTCTTTCCGCTGTACCCGATCGTGGTGTGGCTCGGGGCACATGTCGTCTACGGGTTGACCTCACAGTCGTTCGCATCGGCGATCATCTCTGCCGGCGTTGTCGTCTCGATGCTCGGCGGGCTGGTCGCCACGGTGCTTGTGCAGAAGCTCGCGAGCGGCTGGTGGGGTGACGCCACAGGCCGGCGCGCCGCCTTGCTGTTCTGCCTGTTCCCCGGCTCGGTCGTGTTCTCGATGGTCTACGCCGAGGGGATCATGATCCCGCTTGCCGCCGGCACGATTCTGGCGCTCGAGCGACGCCGTTGGCTGCTCGCCGGCGTGCTCGCCGGGCTGGCGACGGCGTGCGAGCCGGAGGCGGCGCTGCTCGTTGTGGTCTGCGCGGTCTCGGCAGCGCGCGAGCTGCGCCGGCGAGGCTGGAGCGACCCGGCGGCGCGGCGGAGCCTGCTCGCTCCGACGTTCTCAGTCCTGGGAATCGGCGCGTTCGCCGCGTTCCTGTGGGCCTGGACCGGCTCCCCGTTCGCAAACCTGATAGCCCAGCACGATGGCTGGCGGGAGAAGACCGAGCTGATCGCGTTTGCCAACCTTGTTCGCATGCTCGGCTCGGAGATCTCGTTCACCCACTTCAACCACCCGACGATCAACCTCAATGTGGTCGTCGGCGTGGCTGGGGGGATCGCCCTGTTTGCGATGCTGGCGCTCGTGTTGAAGGAGCGCTATCGGATGTCGCTGGAGGCGATCCTGTGGACGTTGGGGATCAGCTTGCTGGCGCTCACTTCTTCGTATCCGTTCTCTCCGAATCCCCGGGTGCTGATCACGGCATTCCCGGCGGTGCTGGTCGTGGCTTGCTACGTGAGAGGTCGCGCGTTCTACGCGCTTGCCGCGGCTAGCGGCATCGCGCTTGCGGGCATGAGCGCGCTGACGTTCGTCGGGGTCACCCTGCGCCCGTGACCGGTCGCCGGCTCGCGCTCACCGTCTCGCTCGCGCTCGTGCTGCTCGGGGCGCTCGCGGCCCCTGCGGGGGCCCCCGCTCAGGCAGTCGCGTACAGCGCGCAGCCGCCAACGAAGGGAGCCCTGTACAGCGACGGTCAGGACGGGCGCGCTTCGACGCCGGCGGCGGCGGGAGCGACGACCGTGACGCGCTCAGCCCGTTCCTGGACACGGTCCGCGCCTGCTACCCGCGCAAGGCGATCATGATCACCGAGTTCGGGTTCGACTCCAACCAGAACGGTTCTGTCGAGGTGCGCGGCACCTACCAGTTCCAGGCCAACTCCGCCGCGTTCCATCTGGGCGTGTTCGCCACCAAGCCATGGCTGTCGGGAGCGATCTACTTCCCGCTGCAGGACTTCGCGAACAATCCCAACTACTCGGGAGGCAACCCGTATCCGGACCCGCCGTGGGACCAGAAGGGCCTGATCGATCAGTACGGCAATCTGAAGCCGGCATTCGCCGTTGTCGCGTCGATCTTCAAATCGACCCAGCAGATCGGCGCCCGCGCCGGACCGTAGATCACAGGTGCCCGGTCACACGCTGGGGTCGACCGCTGAGGACCGGTCACGGGCCGGTAACGACCGCCGACCAGATACCATCCTCTGTTCAGTGATCCCTGACCGCAACGATGGCCTGCGCGCCGCCTTTACCGCGCGGGTCGTGAACCACCGTCTGTGGGTCCGGCTGACCCGGACCGCGCTGTCGACCCGACTGACGAAGTACGCGCTCGGGTCGGTCGTCGCGTTCGTCTCGGGCAACATCGTGTTCATGGCGTTCTATGTGGCGGGGGCTTCGACCACCGCGTGCTCGGTGGCCGGATTCGTCTCCGCCGCGATCCCGAACTGGATCCTCAACCGGCGCTGGGCCTGGCAGCGACAAGGTCGCCCGCCCGCCCGGCAGGTCATCGGCTACATCGGCGTCTCGATGGTCGTGCTCGTGACCACGTCGGCTGTGACCGGCTGGACCAACGCGCGCGTGCAGTCGATCCCGCCGCACGAAGGCCTGCGCCTGCTGATCGTCACCGCCTCCTACGTGGCGGTGACCGTGGTGCTGTTCTTCGCGAAGTTCGTGATCTACGAGTACTGGGTCTTCTCGGAGCGAAGCCGCGTGCGCGCTGCCTTCCGCTCCCTGCGCCAAGTGCCCAGGACCGCGCGCGCGAACCGCATCCCGTAGAGCAGATTCGGGCCCTTCTTGGTCCCGGTTGCGCCGACCGGCCGGTCGCGCATCGTGGTCGCGACCTCGATCACCCGGAAGCCGCTCATCGCGGTCGCGATCAACAGCTCGGAGGACTGGTACTGGGTCTGCTCGAGCGTGACCGACGCGCTGACCTCGGTCCGCATCGCCCGGAGCCCGCATGCGGGGTCCGTGATGCGCTGGCGCACCAGCACGCTGACGAGCCAACCAAAGAAGATCACGCCGGCGTGGCGAACGGGATCGGTCGTCAGCTCAGTGCCCAGTCGCCGGGAGCCGTTTACGAAATCGGCACGGCCCGCGACGATCGGCTCGACCAATCGCTCCAGCTCCAGCGGCACGTACTGTCCGTCCGCGTCAATCGTGGCGATCACCTCGGCGCCGCGGGCGCGCGCCAGCCAGTACCCGAGCTGGAACACGAGTCCCTGGCCGCGGTTCACGGGAACGTCGCACACGAGCGCGCCCGCCGAAGCGGCCTTCGTCGCCGTCGCGTCGGTGGAGCCGTCGACGACCACGATCACCTCGGTCGCCAACCCGCCGAGCTCGCCAGGTATCTCGCCGATGACATCGGCGACCGTCGGCTCTTCGTTATAGGCCGGAATCACGACCGCGACGGGGGCGCCGACGCCGGGAGGGTTGGCGGCAAGAAACGCGGCAGCCGGCCCCTGTTCCTCGGGCCGCAAGCGCGCCAGATCATCGTCGATCGCGACCGATCGGGACGAAGCGGCCGTCCCTACCGGCGTCTCGAGGCTGATGGGCTCCACTGCGGCTGATCGAAGGTCGGCTCGCTCTTCAGTTGCTGCGTCGTAGCTCTGTCTGTCGGTCATTTCTCTCCGTCGCGATGGTGCCGTTGCATTCTCCAGCTGCTTCCCACGGAAGCCGGGCACTTACTGGAGCCGGCCGCGAAAGAGCATCGCTGGAAGCGACGGATCAGGCGCTCTCCACCCCGGCTTGAACGCGCCACGATAGCGGACAGCCAGGCGAGAGCGCCGATTCACACCTGCGATCCCTGAGCTACGGCGGCCCACGGCCGCGGCGATCACGCGTGCACAGCAGCTGGGTGCGCGGCTCGATGCGCGGCGG
Source organism: uncultured Solirubrobacterales bacterium (assembly GCA_963699325.1). Classification (GTDB taxonomy): domain Bacteria; phylum Actinomycetota; class Thermoleophilia; order Solirubrobacterales; family Solirubrobacteraceae; genus Palsa-465. Next base: position 62,150 of record CAVOTN010000005.1, read on the forward strand.
CGCGCGCGTGCATCCGCACGGTCACGAGCGCCGCGCTGAACCGGGGCAGCACGATCTGGTAGTCGCGGGCTGAGCGCGCCACCACCTCTGGTCGCCGGCTGACCGACCCAGCGGCCGTTGCTGGCGATGCGCTGGCCATCAAGCGTCACGTTCCACCGCGACCTGACCGACGGGGCGAGGAGGCGCTCGACCTGGGCGGGGCCCACCCCCGGGACGCGCAGATCGACGCGCACCGGGTGTGGCCCCTTGTCGATCAGAACGACGTGCAGAACGGCTCCGCGCAGTCGTACCGCCCAAGCCTTGAAGTGGAGGGACGGCCGCGCCTGGACGTGCGCGGCAATGAGTTGCGCCCCGGGCCCGAGGCTCCTCGCGAACAGAGCCATGCCGTAGAGCAACGGCCGCGCCTGAAGGCCGCGTGAGCCCAACAGGAAGGCTGCATTGATCGCGTTTTGGCGAACATGGATGTTCACACCGTCGACGTGTGCCCGCAGGAGCTCGAACAGCGCGTCCGGTGCCCACAGAGCGGTCGCGAAGGTGTTGCTGACGCCCGGGATCCCCCCGCAGGTGACCGAGTTCAGCTCGGTCAGGCGCAGCGGCAGGCCCGCCCGGTGGGCGAGCCTAACCGCCGGCTCAACCGAACGGGCCACGCCAGTCGAGGCGTTCTCACTCAACACACGGGCGATCGTGGGATAGCTCCGCGAGGATTTGCGTGCGCATGCCGAGTACGGATAGCGGTGGACGCTGACGATTCCGAGCCCCTCGTGCGGGCCGGCGAGGAAGGTCGAGATCCAGCTCAGATTGCGGTTGGGGTTGGCGACGACGGGACCGATCAACGGCACGTCCGGGGCGATCTGCGAGAGGGCGCTCTGATAGGCGTGGAACTCGTAGATGTAGGTGCTTGCCGAGAGCGTTGCTGGAAGCGCATCGGCGTCCGCCCCCGCGGCCGAGATTGCGCGGGCCCAGTACCGGTGATCGTAGATGTCCGGCTCGTTGCCCACCTCGAACCCGGCGATGCTGCCTGGCGGGAGCGCGACCTCGGCTTCTCGCGCCAACTCGGCCGCCAGCGACGCGGATCCCGTGACGAGATTTAGGTCGATGATCACGCGCGCCCCGGTGCGGCGAATGACCGACCGCAGCGCTCGGAACCACGCCGGGGTGACGCCGAATAGCGAGCGCGCCGGTCTGGCCGCGCTCGGGTCCCAGAAGGTGCGGTCCGCTGAATCGCCACCGATCCGCAGGATCACCGGGCCGTCGCCCGGCACGCGGATCAGCGACAGGACCCGGTCGAATACCCCGGGCGGATGTTGGAAGCTGGGTACCGACCAGTACTCCATCGACAGGCCGAGGAACGAGCGGGGGACAGTCGCGGTCGGCTGCCCGGCGGAGATTGTGACCGTCGCGGGGTCAGCCGGTAGCGCTGAGCGCGTGCGCGCAATCGCCTTGTGCACACCCTCCACGAATCGGCGGTGCGCCCGAAAACAGGAGGATCGCCCCCAGCGCGACTGCGGCGAGGGCGACCAACGCGAATCGGCCCAACCGAGGGCGTCGAAGCCGGCCCGAGCGGCCGCGGGGGACCGGAAAGCGCACCGAGCCGCCGCGAGGGAGCGGGAAACGCACCTAGCTGCCGCCTCCCGTGTTGGCATCGCTCGATCGTGCCTTGCGAACGCTGGTCATAGGCTGTGCGCGGCTGCGCTCGGGCCTTGCATACCCCGTGCGCCCTGACCCTGAGCATAACCCGGCGGCATGTCCCTGGACCAGTTGTTACGCGGCCCTAACGGTAGGGTCGACACGTCTTAACGGAGGACACATGTGACGGTGACCCAGTGGGACCGTCACTGTTAATTTACGCGGCGAGTGACGCCGCGATTCGCACTCACGCAGGTCTTGCCGAGGGACGATCCTAACCGGAGGCCACCGGGCTTTTCGCCTCGGACATCGGGAACCGCGCGCCGCCCTCGACCCGGACACGGACCGTGTCGCCGGGCCGGGGAGCGGGGAGCGGGGCGGTCGCGTACAGGCGGCCGTGGTCGAGCTCGAGCTCGACCCTCACGCCGTCCTCCAGCGGCACGGCGCGGGTGACCCGCGCCTCGAGCTGGCCGGCCGGGTCGAGCGCAACATGCGCGGGCCGCGTCAGCACGAGCTCGTCGCCGTCTTCGAGGCTTCCGTCGTAGCCGAGGAAGCGCGCGACGACCACGCTCGGCGGTTGCTCGAGCAGCTCCCGGGGCGGACCGGACGCGACCAGGCGCCCATCGATGAGGATCAGCAGGCGGTCGGCGAGCGCCCACGCCTCCGCTCGGTCGTGGACGACGACCAGCGTCGCGCGCGTGCTCGAACGGAGCGCCGACAGCGCATCCTCGAGCAGGTTTGCCCTGACCTCGGCGTCGAGACCGGCGAACGGCTCGTCGAGCATCAGGACGTCGGCACGGACCGCGATCGCGCGGGCGAGGTGCACGCGGCGACGCTCGCCACCCGATAGCGTCGCCGCCCGGCGCGTCGCCAGGTGGTCGGCGCCGATCGCGCGGAGCGCCTCTCGAGCGCGCTCGGAGCGCTCAGATCGCGGCACGCCCCACCACGCGAGCGCGAGCATCACGTTCGCAAGCACCGTCCGGCGGGCCAGATCGGGGGACTGGAGCGCGATCCCGACTCGGCCATGGCGCTCGATCCGACCTTCCGCTGCGGGCAGCGCGCCCGCGAGCGCATCGAGCAGCGTGCTCTTGCCGGCGCCGTTGGGGCCGAGCAACGCGACGATCTCGCCGGCGCGGAGATCGACGCTGATGTCGGACACGACCTCGCGCTTGCCGCGCCGTACGGACAGCTGCTCGCACCGGAGCAGCACCTTTCCCGGCCCGGGCTGCTCGGTACCGGTCACGCCACCGGTCACGTCGCCGACCGGAAGCGCAGGCGGATTCCGTTGCCCTGGTGCTGGAGGATGCCGAGGCCGCACATCAGGACCAGGATCAGCGCGATCAGAACGATCGCGATCGCGACGGCGTCGGCGTAGTGGGCGCTGTTTACTTCGTACAGGGTCGCGCTCGCGAGCGTCTGGTTGTAGTCATAGATGTTGCCGCCGAGGATCACGACCGCGGCGACCTCGGACAGAGACGTGCCGAGCGCCGCGATCACCGCTGCCATCACGCCGATCCGCGCCTCGCGGACCGCGAGCGTCCACAGCTGCCGACGTCCCGCGCCGAGCAGGCGGGCCTGGGCCAGCAGCCCGGGCGGGAGCCCCTGGACCGCTGCCGCGGTGAGCGCGACGACGAACGGGAGGGCGAGGATCGACTGCGCGATGAACACGACGCGCCTTGTCCAGATCAGCTGCAGCGACCCGAGCGGGGCCTGCGGGGTGAACAGCACGAACAGGAACGCCCCGACGAGAACCGGCGGGATGGCGAGGCTGACGTTCGCGAGCACCCGCAGCACCTGGCGACCGCGGAACCTGCCGAGGCCGATCGCAAGCCCGATCGGCAGGCCGATCACGGTTGCGACCGCGGTTGCCACCAGCGCGACCTGGAGCGTGAACCAGATCACGCTGAACAGCGTCGGGTTGCCGTGCAGGATCATCGGCACGGCCTCGCGAATCTCGTCCCAGATCAGCCGCACGTCACGTCGTCCGGAAGCGGAATTGGACTCCCCCGGTGCGCTGCTGGATCACGGTGAGCGTCCCGATCAGCACGAGGATCACGGCCAGCAGCAGCAGCGCGATTGCGGTCGCGTACGGATCATGGCCCGTGTAGTTGAACTGCTCGAGCAGGGCGCTAGCGAGCGTCTCGTCGCTTCCCTGGAAGTTGCCGCCGACGATCACCACCGCGCCCACCTCTGCGATCGTTGCGCCGAGGGCAGCGATCACCGCCGCGAGCACGCCGATCTTCGCTTCTCGCAGGGCGAACACGCCGAGCTGAATGCGCCCGGCGCCGAGCGCCCGCGCCTGGTCGAGCAGCCCCGGCGGAAGGCCCTGGATCGCCGCGGGGGTGAGCGCGACGATGTATGGGAGGGCGAGCACAGCCTGCGCGATGTACACGGCCCTGAGCGTGAACTCGATGCGGAGCGAGCCGAACGCGCCCTGCGGGAGCAGCAGCAGCAGCACGCCGATACCCGCGACGACGGACGGCAGTGCGAGGCTCGCGTTGGCGAGGAGCTGGAGAGTGCGCCGGCCGCGGAAGCGACCGAGTCCCAGGGCCAGCCCGATCGGCAGACCCACAACCAGAGCCGCCGAGGTCGACACCACCGCGACCCGGAGCGTGACCCAGAGCAGGCCCATGATGTAAGGGTCGCCATGGGCGATCAGCGGGATCGCCCCTCGGAGCTGGTCCCAGAGGTAGGTCATTCAGGGAGTCGACGCCGGCGAGGCGTTCTGGACATACACGAGCTGTCCGTTGCTGAGGCGATAGACGACCCCGGCCTGGGCGCCGTGGCCGATCGTGCGCGCGCCGGGCTTCGGCAGTGGCGCCACCGTCTGCCCCGGCTGGACGTAGATGGTCGGAGCGGAGTTCGCCCGCAGACCGCGACTGGTGATCGTGGCGCCGAGGTGGAGCGACGACAACGCCGCCAGCAGGAACGCGACCGACAGCACGATCCCGAGGTCGAACAGGTTGACTAGCCCGTCGAGTGGGTCGCCGGCGCGGTCCTCGCGGCTTCGGGAGTGGGGGGTAACGGAGATGATGTTGCGCCTCCTGTGGATCGTGGATCGGTGATGACCGCCGCGAGGTATTGGAGGTCCGACAGATCCTGGCTGTACATGCGGTCGCGTGAAAGCGACAGCCCGAACGCGACCGCGCCGATCAGCAGGCCGACGACCGTCACGCTGAACGCGACACGCAGGTCGTGGCTGAGCTCGCCGGTGTTGCCGGCGGCAAGACCAGTGAGCGCGGGCGAGAGCGGGATCAGGGTGCCCATCAGCCCGAGAGCGGGTCCGGCGCGCACGAGCAATCGCGTGCGCGCGAGGCGCCGCTGGGCGTCGAAGTCGAAGTCGGCGAGCGCCTTGTTGATCTGGTGGTCGCTCCCGGCCGTTCCCGCTTGCTCGATGATGAAGTCGAGCGTCGCCCCCATCGCGGCGCTTCGTGCGAATCCGCGGACGGCGGCTGCCGCCGCCGTCCGATCTCCCGCCAGCAGCGCGTTGCGGCCCTGCTCGGCCGCGGCCTGGAGCGTCGCGAATCGCCGTCGCCGACGGCTGGCGACCTCGATCACGTAGCTGCCGAGCTCGAAGATCACGAGCGCGAGCGCTCCCAGCGCGAGGACCAGCACCGGCACCTCGAGGGCGTTGGCGACATGAAAGATTGCCTGGTCGATGCCGTTGGTGCTGAGGGCGAGAATCACGGGCAAGCGGATTCTGACGACCAGGAGCTCAGCTGTGAGCGCGCCACGGCCACCGGCCGCGCCGTCCGCGCAGCTCACGCCCAGCCCCTAACCCCAGCAGGACGAGCACGACGAGGCCCGCGCCGAGCGCCGGCAGCAGCGACGCGCGGATCGCCTGCCGGGCGGGCGGCGCCGTCGCCACCGCCGCGGGCACGATGTGGACGAGCGGGCTGACGTCCGCGGCAAGCGGGGTGACGTCGCTGACCAGCAGCCCCACGACGAGCGGCGCTGAAGCAGGTGGGCGCCGAGTCCGTCGCGCCTGGGGCGCGGTCGCCCGTCGAGTGCGGCTGCTCGAGCTGGCCGGGCGATGTGGCGCAGGCGCCGTTGCGGGGTGACTGGAGCTGCTCGACGTAGGCGTGGTCGACGTCGGCGTGGTCGGCGTGGTGTTGCTCGTGTTCGTGCCGTTGCTGTTGCCCGTCGTCGTCGAGTTGCCGGAGCTCGAGTTGCCCGCGCGGCCACCGCTGTGGTTACCGTGGCTCTTCTGCGGCCCGGTCGGGGAGGAGGACTTCTTCGACTTGCCCGCCCCTTTCTTCGGGTGGGTGCCGGTCGCGGCCGGAGGCGACGTGCCGACGGTGATCGGGATCTGCGCGCCGCCACCGCCGCCGGCGGTGTCAGTGACCTGAACAGTGACGTCGTACTGTCCGGCGGTGCCGAACGTCACCTGGGGCGCCGCGGCCGTTGAGTTCTGTGCGCCGCCGCCGAAGTTCCAGCTGTAAGAGAGAACGCTACCGTTCTGGCCCGTGACCGTCGCGTCGAAGGTGACGGCTCCGCCGACCGGCACCGTCGTCTGCGATGCGGACACGGTGACGGTGAGCAGCGGTCCTTCGAACACTTCGATCGCGATCGGCGTCGGCTGATCGCTCTGCGTCTCCTGCACCTCGTCCAGGAAGTCCTCGTCGGTCTGCCCCTGCCCGTTTCCGCGCCACGGCCGGTCGTACTGATTCAACGATCCGAGCGCCTCCACGACCGGAGCCTGCTGTGGATTGTTGAAATCGGTCGAGCCCTGAGGGGCCAGGTCCGCAGGCGTGAGCATCGAACCCGGACCGAGCTCCGGAGATCCCTGGCTGTTGATCACGATGATTCCGTGGACGGCGGAGACCGGGATGGGGGTCGACAGGCAGCCCAGCATCGTCGAAAGGGCCCAGGTTCCAGTCCCCACTCCGCTCGGGGGAAGCGGCACATCGACGAAACCGTTCCGACCGAGCTCGTTCATGTCGCTTCCCGAGTACGCCATGCATTGAGCGCCCGACTGGAGCTGTCCCAGCGAGACGGAGTCGTTCTGCGTGGTGCCGCTGGGCGAGTACACGGTTGCGGACACCATTTGGTTCGAGCTCGGATCCGCCGCGGCGAGGGCGGGTGTGGATCCCAGCGCCATGAGCGCGCAACCGAGCAGCAACGCGAACCGCCGCCCCGGGGTGATCCCGGGGCGGCGGTCGGCCGGCCGTATGCGTTTGTCCGAGCCGATGCTGCGGAGCGTCACGGTGCTAGTGGATGGCGACCGTTCGCAACCCCGAGAAGCTCGGGGCCTCTCCCGGCCGGAGGTACTCGAGTTGCACCACCCACCGCGTGCCGCTCTTGACGTTGGCGCGGAACGTGACCTTGTCCTTGCCGGCGCCGAGGTTCGCGGTCGCGAACTTCGTGAATTGAGCCGGCTTCCCGGGTGCCGTGTTCAGCCTCAGCAGCACGATCTTCGCCCCGGACTCTCCGGAGGGACTTGCGGCCCCGGTCAGGGTGAACCCTCCCTTCCGGGTATTGACCGAGGTCAGGCGGACGCCCGACGCCGGCTTAGGCGCGATCGTGACCTTGACCGTGCGCGAGGTTGCCGCCACGACTCCCTGCTTCGGATCCTGGAACTTGACCTTAACGTTCCAGCTGCCGGCGGCGAGCGGAGCCAAGACCGCGTAGTTGCCCTGGCTCGTCGCCAGATGATCGGTCGCGACCTTCCTGAACGCTCCGTGCTTGCCGACGGCGCGGACGAACACGGTCACAGTGCCCTTGACGTGCCCGTTGCCGGGAGCGACCGTGCCGAGCACGAGCGCCTTACCGGCCTGCGACTGAACTCGGAGGTTCGAGGTCGCACCGTGGACCGTCACCTTCACGGGCGAAGTCGCCGCCGGCGACAGGATGTCACCGTACGGCGGGCTGAGCGTTGCGTTCTCGATCGTCGAGATCGAACCCGTCGAGACCTCGTACGAGCCGGTCGACGTGGGGGTGAACTTGATGCTGTAGCCACCGGTCGAGTTGGTCTTGCCGCTGGCGACGGCGAGCGGCACCGTGCCGACGATCTGGTCGACGTTAACCGTCTGTCCCGACAGCGCCGGGTAACCCGGTTCGGCGTTCACCAGCGTTCCCTTCACCGTGAGGGGCTTGCCGGCGTGGTAGTTCTTCGGCAGCCCGGAGGACACCGTCAGGTTCGGCGACGCGTCCGCCACGAACGGAGGGCCTGCCGGGTCGGTAGTGGGCAGGTACGTCTTCAGCTGCGACTGGAACGCTTGCGAGGTGAGGAAGCTGACGAAGTCCTGAGCCGCTGGCAGGTTCACCGTCTCGCCGGGCTTCGACGGATTGATGATGTAGACGTGGAAGTAATTGACCAGCGCATCCACGCCACCGGGTGCCGACGCGCTCTGCGGCCCGCGGGTGACGATCTTCAGGTTCGGGATCGTCCCGGCCGAATCGGTCCCGGAGGCGAGGTAGTCGTACGTGCCGCGGTCCGTCAGGACGTAGCACGAGCCCGGCGGGTCCGTGGGTGCACGCGTTCGCGGCGATCACGTTGTTGCCCTGAGTGGAATTGGCGTTGATGAAGTACCAGCCCGGGGCATCCGCGCTGTTGACCGTTCCGCTGTCGGGGCAGGCGCCGCCGTTGGCGACACCGGCGGTCGAGCTGATCGGCGACATGCCCCCGCCGTCGGCCGCGCTCACGGTGCACAGCGTCAGGCTCGCCGGCTTCAGACCCGAGCTGTTGACGAGCGCCCAGATCTCATGCTCCTCGACGGTCGTCCCGGAAGCGGTCGTGGTGCCACCTCGCGTGTAGAACGTGGCGCCCCCGTTCGGACCGGCCGTCGCGACGTCGGCGAACGCCTGCGCGATGTTGTTGGCGCCGTTCGAAGCCGCGCCGGCGGGATCCGCGGTCGGTCCGGCCAGCACGAAGTCGTTGGTGAAGATCGCGTTTCCGTATTGGTTGTTGTACGAGAAGCCCCCCGCGACGAACTGGCTCTCGAGCGACGCAGCGTGCACGATCAGCACGCTCGGGCCGCCGACGCCGTTCTCCGCATTCTGAATCGCGAGCCCGGTGGCCGAGCCGTTGTACTTGAAGGTGAACTGCGGGAATTCCGTGGTGAACTCCGGCTGGATCAGGTTCGGGATCAGGCCGGAGTCGTTCGCGTCGCTGGTGCCGACGATCGTAAGCGTCGATGCGGTATCCGCGCTCGCGAGCGACGGGGCAAGGAGCAGAGCGATGGCAGTCAAACAACCGACCAGGGGGACAGCGAGGAGCCGGCGTCTCGCGCCGGTCTTGCCATCGAACGCACCCGGCCGTGCGAGATGACGAAGGGAAATAGAGGTTTTGCGCATGTCGCCAGCATATAGGCAATGCATATGCACGTCCGGTTGCGTAGTCCTGCTGCGCGAGGATCGTCGTTACGCTTTAGGGCAGTGTCGGGAGCACGGCGAGCTTGGTTCTACGGCCTGCTCGCGCTCGTCGCGTTGCTCGGCGGATGTGGCGGGGGCGGCAACACGAAGGGCGATTTCATCGCTCGCGCCGACGGGATCTGCACGAGTACGCTGCGCCAGACCCGCGCGCTTGCCCCGCCCGCGTCCACGTCGCAGCCTGGCGGCGCGCAGGCGGCGTATCTGGCCGAGGTCGTGGCGCTCGTGCAGTCCGAGGCCGACCAGCTGCGCGCGCTTAAGCGCCCGAGCGGCGATGCCCAGGACCGCACCACACTCAGCGCCTACTTCACCGCGCTGGGGGAGGTGGTGGCGGCCTATCGCCAGCTCGAAGCTGCGGCGCGGCGCGGCGACGCACAGACGATGGCGGACGTCGAGGCGACGCTGCAGGCCAGTCCCGTCGCCGGGCTCGCCGCCAGGTACGGGCTGCGGACCTGCGGCACTCCGGGGTCGACGTCGGCGTGAGCCGGTGAGAACGGCGTCGGCGACCTCCCGGCCGGCTGCGCTCACAACTGCGGAGCGTGCACCGGGCTACCGCTCCCGGTAGCGTCTGCGTTCAGATGCCCGGAGACCTTTCGCTCGGCGAGGCCGCCGCCGCGCTCGGCGTGAGCGTCGACACGCTTCGGCGCTGGGACCGCAAGGGGCGGATCAAGACCACCCGCGACTCACGCAACCGCCGGCTCGTGCCCGTCTCGGAGGTGCAGCGTCTGAGCACCCGCCCGACGCGCCACCAGACCGGGAGCGAGCGGTCGGCCCGCAACCGGTTCGCGGGCGTCGTGAGGTCGGTCGAGTGCGACGGCGTGATGGCGCTGGTCGAGCTCGAGGCCGGGCCGTTCCTCGTCACCGCCGCGATCACGCGCGACTCGGTGGAAGAGCTCGGGCTCGCCGCCGGTGTGAACGCGACCGCGGTCGTCAAGGCGACCTCGGTGATGATCGAGCGCGGCGCGCTGGCCTGATCTTTTCGGACCGGACAGGCCGAATCTGCATAGGATCTACCTAGGCAGAGATGTAGTGCCGGGTTCGACTAACGAAGATGGGGGTGCTCAGGTGATCCGCGGGTGCGCAGTCTCGCCTCGTCACCGACGGCGACATCAAGGGCGGCCGCTACGTCTCGGACCTGGTCGATCGAGGAGGCGGGTCAAGGCGTCGGGTGGTTCGATCCGACAGCATGGTCTCGGTGAACTGAACCGCTGCCGTCGTGGCGTGAAGGCGCCACAGCAGCAGCGCGCGCTCGAATCCGTCGGTCTGATCCACCGCGTCCGACAGACGCTCGGCGTGCGCCGAGAACTGCTCCCGCTGCGCGGTCAGGAGCGGCGCGGGATCGGCGCCACGCCGCGTCAGGAACAGGAGCTTCAGCATCAGCAGCGAGCGCGCATCCCGGACGTGGCTGACCGGCTCGTTCAGCCATTCCGTGATCGCCTGCGCGCCGGCCGGCGTCACCTCGAGGATCGTCCGCTGAGGCCCCGATTGGCTCGCGACCGTTCCCGCCGGCCGGATCAGCCCGAGCTGCTCGAGCGTCTCGAGCGCGCGGTAGACGAGCGGCCGGCGCATCGCCCACACCTGCCCGACCTCGCCGGCGGGTGCCATCGCGCGCGCGAGCGCGAAACCGTGCGCCGGCTCCTCGCTCAGTAGCGCCAGCACGGCCCATTCACCGGCCGAGAGTGCCTCACGAGCTCGGGGCATGTTGCCCGGAACGCTAACGCCGGATCCCGATTGTGTCGCCGGCGTAAATCGAGGTTGCTCGGTAGTCAAGAATGGACTACCGTGGACATCTGACCAGCGCAAAGCGCGAGCCTGTCGCTCGCGCTCAGAGAGGAGAAGCTGATGGCAGTTGCCGTATCGAGCGAACAGCAAGCGGACAGCTTCGTTCGTTCAACGCACAAGCTCCTGATCGATGGCGAATGGGTCGAGGCCGCCTCCGGTAAGACTTTCCCGACGGTCAATCCCGCCACCGAGGAGACGCTCGCCGAGGTCGCCCACGGCGAGGCCGAGGACATCGATCGCGCGGTGCGCGCCGCGCGGAGAGCCTTCGAAGACGATTCGCCGTGGCGGCGGATGAACGCATCGGACCGCGGCCGGCTGATCTGGCGGATCGCCGACCTGATCGAGGAGCACGGCGACGAGCTCGCGATGCTCGAGTCGCTCGACAACGGGAAGCCGTACGTGATCGCACGCGCCGCGGACGTGGCGCTGGCGGCGGACCTGTTCCGGTACATGGCGGGATGGCCGACGAAGATCGAGGGCACGACCGTGCCGATCTCGGCGCTCCCGGCCCCCGGCGAGTACCTGGCGTACACGTTGCGTGAGCCGGTCGGCGTCGTCGGGCAGATCATCCCGTGGAACTTCCCGTTGCTGATGGCGGCGTGGAAGCTCGGCCCGGTGCTGGCGTGCGGGTGCACGGTGGTGCTGAAGCCCGCCGAGCAGACACCGCTGTCCGCGCTCCGGCTCGGCGAGCTGCTCCAGGACGCGGGGCTCCCCGCCGGTGTGGTCAACATCGTCACCGGCTTCGGCGAGGCCGGCGCCGCATTGGCCGCGCATGACGACGTCGACAAGGTCGCGTTCACCGGCTCGACCGAGGTCGGCAAGCTGATCGTCAAGGCGGCCGCGGGCAACCTGAAGAAGGTCTCGCTCGAGCTCGGCGGGAAGTCGCCGAACGTCGTCTACGCCGACGCCGATCTCGAAGCGGCGATTCCCGGCGCGGCGAACGCGATCTTCTTCAACCACGGCCAGTGCTGCAACGCGGGTTCGCGGCTGTACGTGCAGAAGCAGGTCTTCGACGACGTCGTCTCGGGCGTCTCGGACGCGGCGAAGTCGATCAAGGTCGCTCCGGGGACCGATCCCGACTCGCAGATGGGCCCGCTGATCTCCGACGAGCAGTTCGAGAAGGTGCTCGGCTACCTGCAGTCCGGAAAGGACGAGGGCGCCGAGGCGGCTATCGGCGGCGACCGCTTCGGCGATCGCGGCTATTTCGTGCAGCCGACCGTGCTCACGAACACCTCGCCGGACATGAAGGTGGAGCGCGAGGAGATCTTCGGACCGGTCGTGTGTGCGATCCCGTTCGATTCTCCCGACGAGATCATCGCGCCCGCGAACGACACCGACTACGGGCTGGCCGCGGGCGTGTTCACCCGCGACATCTCGAAGGCTCACCGCACCGCCAGGCGGCTGCGCGCGGGCACAGTTTGGATCAACACCTACCACGTGTTCGACGCCGCGATGCCGTTCGGCGGCTACAAGCAATCGGGTTGGGGCCGCGAGATGGGTCACGCGGTTCTCAACAACTACCTCGAGACGAAGTCGGTCGTAACGGCGCTCTGAGCCGGACCCGCGAACCGATGGCAACCGTTCGTCCGGCCCGTACGTCTGTAGCGGGCCGGACGGCGCTTGCCCCGCCGCCCGCGGGCTATGTCCCGATGCGGTACCCGGGCCGGCCGCGCCGCTGGGAGGAGGAATCGATTCTCGACGCGCTGCGGGCGTGGGCCGAGCAGACCGGGCGTCCCCCCCGGCGCCAGGACTGGTCGGGCGAGCACCCCGACGCCGCCGCCCCGGCTCAGCGCAAATGGATGGACGAGCATCCCCGGTGGCCGAGCAGCTCGTGCGTGGCGGCGCATCTCGGCTCTTGGAGCAAGGCGCTGCAGGCAGCCGGCCTGTCGGCCCGCTCACTGACGTTCGAGGACCCCGTCGCCGACCGCGTCGAGGCCGCCTGGCGGCTCGCCGCCGCCGGACACACGATCCGAGCGATCGCCGATCAGCTTGGCGTATCGGTGTCGAGCGTCCACAACTACCTGCGTGCCCGGACCTGCCCTGATTGCGGCGGCCCGGTTCCGAGCCCGCGCGCGGAGCGCTGCATCGCGTGCACCGCGCATCTGCCGACAATTCAGCGACCGTGGACGCGCGAGGCCGTCCGTCACGCGGTCTGCGCGTGGACCGAGGAGCACGGCCACCCGCCCAGATATCACGAGTGGACCCCGTCGCGTTCGCAGCCGGGCCGATGGGAGGCCGAGAGCCCCCGGTGGCCGAGCGCGGCCGTGGTCTGCGACCTCTATCGCGACCGCGACGATCCGTGGAACGCCGCGCTCGCCGATGCCGGCGTTGCGGTCCGGTTCCGGCGTTGGAGCGACGACGCGATCCGCTCCGCGCTCGCTGCCTACTGGACCCGCACGGGCCGCGCGCTCGCGGCGGAGGACCTCAACGAGCCCGAGTGGCACGGGCCGACCGCGAGCACGCTCAAGCGCCGGTACGGAAGCGTCGAGCAGGCCTGGCGGACTCTCGGTCCCGTCCCCGCTTGAGTGTGTCCCGCCGCGTAGCCGTCCCGTCGTCGCGGGGACGCTAAGCGTCGAGCCAGGCGCGCATCATCGACATCAGCTCATCGACGTCGACGGGCTTGCTGATGTAGTCAGACGCACCGGCCGCGATCGCCTTCTCGCGATCGCCCTTCATCGCCTTGGCCGTCAGCGAGATGATCGGCAGGCGCTCGAAGCGCGGCATCGAGCGGATCGCTCGGGCAGTCTCGTAGCCATCCATCTCGGGCATCATGATGTCGAGCAGCACGAGGTCGGTGTTGGCGTGCTGGTGCAGCCGCTCGATCCCCTCGCGGCCGTTCTCGGCATACACGACCTTCATCCCATAGCGCTCGAGCATCGAGGTGAGCGCGAATACATTGCGGATGTCGTCATCGATGACGAGTGCCTTGCGGCCCTGGAGCGGGGCGTCGCCGGCGTGCAGGCGAGCAAGCAGGGTCCGCGTCGACGGCGGCAGCGTCGCCTCCGCGCGGTGCAAGAACAGCGCCGCCCGGTCGGCCAGTCGCTCCGGCGAGTCGGCGACCGTGATCACCGCCGACTTGGACAGCGCGTCGAGCCGCGCGCGCAGTGCTCTGGGGAGCTCGCGCTGGATGAATGCAATCAGCGGAAGCTCGCTCGTGACCTCGTCGGCACGCAGGTCATGGAGGAACGCAAGCCGGTCGGGGTCGCGGCGGTCGACGGCCACGACCCCGAAGTCGTAGCGACCGGCACTGAGCGCGACCGCGGCGTCGGCCGGTTCGATCCACGCCAGGTCGATCTCATCGCCGCCGCCGAGCACTTCCGTGACCTGATCGACGAACTCCACGTCATCCGCGACGACCGCGATCCGCCGGGCCTGGCTCTCGGTCAGCCGCGCCACTCGCGTCAGCGCGCGGTCGAGATCGCCCGGGCCGGCTGGCTCACCGACGAATGCCGCGGCGCCCTCCCGCAACGCGGTCAGTCGCGCGGCGCGATTCCCGAGCACGACGATCGGCAAGTGGCGCGTGTCCGGATGCTTCTTGAGGTGCCCGAGCGGTGACTCCTCGCGCTGGGAGTCGCCCGCGACCAGCACCACCTCGGGCCTGTGCTCGCGAGCGAGCCCGACTGCGGCGCTCGGCCGCTCGCCGACGATCGCCTTGGCGCCGCGGGCGCGGACGGCCTCGACGATCGTCCTCGTCCGACCGGCGTTCGAGTCGATCACGAGCACCACGCGGTCCCCGGGTCCGACGCACGCGCTGTCGTCGGTTACCGGTTGATCGACGGTCGGCGCTGCGCTGACGGCTGCGGCCGGGCTGTCGGTGCGGGTGTCGACGGGGGCGTCGGCGGCGTGCTCGATCAACGGCAGGAACAACGAGAACCGGCTGCCCCGGCCCACACCCGAGTCGACCTGGATCTCCCCGCCGAGAAGCCGGGCGATCTCACGCGAGATCGACAACCCCAACCCCGTCCCACCGTACTTCCGCGACGTCGTCCCGTCCGCCTGCTGGAACGCCTCAAAGATCAAATTCAACTTGTCATCCGGAATCCCCACGCCGGTATCGATGACCGAGAACTCGATCACCCGCTCCGCTTCCCGCAGCGCATCGTTCCGCAACCCCGACCGATCCTGCAAATATCCGATCGCGAGCGTCACCCCGCCGTCATGAGTGAACTTGAACGCGTTCGAGAGCAGATTCTTCAGCACCTGACCGAGACGCTGCTCATCAGAGATAACCGACCCCGGCAACGCCGGATCGATCTGCACCCCAAACGACAGACCCTTCTGCTCGGCAATATGCCGGAACGCCCGCTCGGCATCCTGGTAGACGTCCGACAGCGGGACCGGCGCGAGATCGAGCTCCATCCGCCCGGCCTCAACCTTCGACAGATCGAGAATGTCGTTGATCAACGACAGCAGATCGTTACCGGCGGAATGGATCGTCCGCGCGAACTCGACCTCCCGATCGGTCAACGAGTTCTCCTCATTCTCCGCCAACAACCGGCTCAGGATCAGCATCGAGTTCAACGGCGTCCGCAACTCATGCGACATGTTCGCCAAGAACTCCGACTTGTACTTCGACGACAACGCCAACTGCGCCGCCTTGTCCTCCAAACCACGACGCGCGAACTCGATCTCCTCATTCTTGATCTCGATATCCCGATTCTGCTCAGACAGCAGCGTGGCCTTCTCGTGGAGCTGGTCGTTCGTCTGCAGCAGCTCCACGGACTGCTTCTGCAACTCCTGGGTGAGCTCCTGGGACTGCGACAGCAATTCCGTGGTGTCGCGATAGGCGTCGCTGAGCGCGAGCGAGTACTCGAGACGCTGCTGACGCTCGCGCGCGAGCATTCCCAGCAGGCCGACGAGCGGCAGCGCCAGCAGCACGAGGCCGGGCCGCTCGACCGCCGACGCCGCGACCAGCAGGCCGACGCACGACAGGCACGCGTCGGTCATGTATAGCCAGAGCATTGGGCGCTGACCGGACGGGGGCACGCGCTCGGCGAACCAGGTGCGGCCGAGGCCGGCGCCGGCGTCGAAGGCCACCTGGGCCGCGAACGCGAGCAGCAGGACCGGCCACCGGTCCCACGAGAAGTTCTGGGCGCCGAACAGCACGAGCACGAGCGCCGGCCCGAGCGCGTAGAAGCTGTCCCCGAGCCGCGCCAGCAGCCGCGTCGGCGCGACCGGCCGGCCGAGCGCCGCCGGCAGGCGGTCGGCGAGCGAGCACGCCGCGACGATCAGCGGGACGAACGGCGTCGGCAGGACGAACAGCATCGGCACGAACGCGAGCTGGGTCGGTGCGGTCCATGAGCTGCCGACCGGGTACTGCACGCGCCCGGCGATCAGGTACGTGACGACCGTGGCCGCGAGTGCGGGGAGCGACCATGCGCGCGGTGCGTGGGCGAACACGGCGAGCGCGGCAGCGGCCGCGATGAACAGCGCCGCGGCGCCCGCCTCGGTCAGTAGCAGCCGGCGTGCGTGACCGCCGTCGGAGTGACGCCCGCGCCCGAGCAGCAGCAGGTTCTCCGCGCCCGGGGTCTCGTAGGAGTCGATCAGCATCAGCTCGGCCGTCCCGGTCTCGGCGTGATCCCGGTCAGCCGCGGTTCCACGGGTCGATGAACACGTCGTCGACCTGTGGGTCCCCGGTCAGCGCGGTCAGCTGCAGCGACACGTGGGCGGTGCCGCCGGACAGTGCCGCGACCACCGGCGCGTCGGTCAGCATCACCTGGGTGGGCAACCAGTTGCCCGACGCGACGGCAACGCCCGCGGGGATGTCGAGGCCGCCGTCGATCACGCTCACCGCCACCAAACCGGTGCCCGCGATGAAGAACCGGACAGTCGGGTACGCGGCATCGACGCAGGTCGTCGGCGAGTGCGCCGACGCCCCGGCCGGCAGTGACAGCGACGAGGAGCCGAGCGTGCCCGTGGCCGCGAAGGGCTCACTCCCGGCGGTGAGCTGCGCGCCGCCGGCGAGCGTCCAGGCCGAGCTTTCGAAATCGCCGCCGGGCGCAAGCTCGTACCACGACGGGTCGCTCCATCGAGCGAACGCTTGGCTCAGCGTCGAGCCGTTGCACGGGTTGAGATTGACGACGTCCGCATGCGCGGCCGACAGGGGCAGGGCGAACGCGGCGGCAGCGCCGAGCGCGGTCACGAACGAGACGCGGCGAAACACGCGTCGGACGGGGCTGGTCAATACATCGCTCCTAATGCGGCTGGACGGGGATGTACGCCTCCGTGCGGGCTGGCAATTATTGCTGTGGGAAATCGCATCGGCGCCAGTTCGCCAGGGGGTTGTCGGCACGCGCCACGACCACCCCGCGCCGGGGTGCACTCAGCGGCCCCTGCCGCTCGCGAATGTTCAAACACGAAGTGCTGACTCCACGAGAGAGTGTTCGATTTCGGACGGTACCCTAAAGGGCAGCTTGCACAACGGAAGCGCAGGATCTGTGCAGGATTGAACGCTTAGCTGGCGGAGCTACAGCGCAACGTGACGCCGGCGCGCTCCTCGAGCAGCGCGACCGCGAGCAGCTCTCCGTCGACCGGGCCGTACCGCGTGAGCGCAGCTCGGTACGACCGCTCGACCGCGGCCGAGAGCTCGAACGGCACACCTAGCTCCTGCGCGAGCGCCACCACGGCCTCGAGTTCCTCACAGCAACGATCGAGGCCGAACGACTCGAGGTAGTCACCCTCGAACAGCGCGCCCAGGTCGTGGCGGACGAATTCGCTGGCCGCCGCGCTGCCGCTCACGGCTGCTCGCAGCACGTCGAGGTCGATGCCCGCACGGTGGGCGAGCAGGAAGGCCTCGGCGACCGCCACGGCCTGGCCGAACCAGAGCAGGTTGACGAGCAGCTTGGTCGTGTACCCGGCGCCGTGACCGCCGATGTGCTCGACCCTTCCGAGCGCTTCCAGCATGCCGCGATGCCGGTCGACGACGTCCTTCGGTCCGCCGATGAACAGCTTCAGTGTTCCAGCCTCCGCCGCCTCGACGCCGCCTCCGACCGGCGCGTCGAGGTAGTGGATCTCGCGCGCGCGTGCGCGCTCGGCGAGTTCACGCCCGGCCGTCGGCGCCGCGCTCGTCAGGTCGATCCAGGTGGCGCCAGGCCGGAGCGCCGGGAGCGCGATCGACATCGCCTCCAGCAACTCGCTCGACCCCGGAAGCACCGTGATCAGCACATCGGCCGTGCCTGCCAGCCGTCCGGCGTCGCCGTCCCAGCCGGCGCTCGCGGCACGAACGTCCCGCTCGCATTCGGGCCGCCGGTCGCAGGCCACCACCCCGAACCCGGCCGCGGCCAGCCGGGCGCACACCGGCAGTCCCATGCGCCCGACGCCGATCACACCGACGGTCGCGGTCATGTGGTGATTAGACCGCATCCTCCGCACCTCGCGCTACTCGCGCTCCTCGCGCTAGGCTCGGAGAAGCCCGTGTCCGACTACATGAGCCTGCCCGCCGACCTGCCCGTCCCGGAGGACGACGGCGCCGCCGACCACCTCACGGGGACGGCCGATGCCGCACGTCGAGCTGCCGAGCACGGCGGGCGGCAACGTTGCGCTCGATCGGCTCGGGCCCGGCAGGGCCGTCCTCTACATCTATCCGATGACCGGGCAGCCTGGCGTGGACCTGCCGGAGGGCTGGAACGCGATCCCAGGCGCGCGCGGATGCACGCCCGAGACGTGTGGCTTCCGCGATCACCACGCCGAGCTCCGGGCGGCCGGCGCCGACACCGTCTACGGACTGTCTTCGCAGAGCACGGCGTACCAGGCCGAGCTCGCCGAGCGGCTCGGGCTCCCGTTCGAGATCCTGTCCGACACCGGCCATGAGCTCGCAGATGCCCTTGACCTGCCGACGTTCACCGCCGGTGGCGACCGGCTGTACAAGCGGCTGACGATGATCGTGGCCGACGGCCGGATCGAGCACGTCTTCTATCCGGTGTTCCCGCCCGACGAGCACGCGGCGCAAGTGCTCGACTGGCTGTCGACGCGTACCGCATAACGACGGCATAACGGCGTTACGAGCGCGTTATGCGCCGCGCCGTAGAACGTGGGTCCGATGTTGCCCACGCGTCACGTACCAGCAGTCCTTGCCGCCCTCGCTTGTGTAGGCACGATCACCGCCTGTGGCGGGTCGTCGGCCGACGCAACCACGAGCGGATCCGTCGAGACCCCCCGGCAACAACTCCGGGTTCGTCAAGTTCGCGGTGTGCATGCGCGCGAACGGCGTGCCGAACCTCCCGGACCCGACCGGAGGCGGCATCCAACTCTCGAACGGCATCAATCCGCAGTCGCCGGCGTTCCAGGCGGCGCGGGCGAAGTGCAAGCATCTGCTACCGGGCGGCGGACCGCCCACGGGGCCACCGTCCGCACAGGCGAAGCTCGCGATGCTCAAGATCTCCGAGTGCATGCGCGCGCACGGAATCACAGGCTTCCCCGACCCCACAACGAAGCTCCCGTCCAGCCCTGCGGGTTACGGCGAGGCGATCGATCGCGGGGGCGTCGTGCTCGCGGTCCCGAGCACGATCAACGTCCAGTCTCCGGCGTACCAGCAGGCCGCGTCCGCGTGTAATTTCCACTGAGCCCTGCGCG
This sequence comes from uncultured Solirubrobacterales bacterium, assembly GCA_963699325.1. Lineage (GTDB taxonomy): Bacteria > Actinomycetota > Thermoleophilia > Solirubrobacterales > Solirubrobacteraceae > Palsa-465. Next base: position 81,500 of record CAVOTN010000005.1, read on the forward strand.
GGGGCCGGTTCAAGCTGGCGCGGCTGTTGGGGCGAGGCCAGGCCGCGCGCGGGCTGTACCGCGAACGCCTCCTACCGGACTTTCCGATGGGACGTCAAAGCGGTCACCCTGACGGCGCTTGAGCGCGAGGGCGGAATCCCGAGCACACCACGCGCATCCAGCCGATACGGCCGTCGCGCTCCTCGTAGTAGGCCTGTTGCTCGACGACGAACGGGCCGTCCGGATTGTGGCCTTCGAACCGGTATCCGATGCGGGCCCGGTCGGCAAACGCGTCGGTCTCGGTCGACACGAGTCGCTCCAATTCGTCCGAGGGCTCGAACCAGGACATCAGCACGTCGTCGACCACCGAGCGCGCGTCCGATGCCTCCCACATCCGTCCCGGTGTGAGTCCGCGGAAGTCGACCTGCGGGTGCAACAGCCGCGTCACCTCATCGAAGTCCTTGCGCGACAACGCCTCCGCGAACGCCTCTCCCAACGAACTCGACTGAGTCTCAGTGGCCATCACCCCTCCGTTCGGTACGCGAGTAAAGCTAACAGTTCCGGGCCTGCCGGACGGCGATGCGGCGTCTTGCCAAACCCGCCGCGGCCCCTTAGCTTGTGCGCCGTGGGCTACACGGATGGCTTCCTCGACGGCCTGCGGCAGGCCGGGGATCCGAGCACTGACGACATCATCAAGGATCTGGCGCGCACGGAGCAGATCCGCACGGTCAGCGACGTCCTGCGGACGCTGACCTACAACGACCAACCGGTGCCGGCCGAGCTGCCGCCGTCGATCGGACGCTGGCTCGAACGGCACGGCGACCTGCCTGACTGGGTCGACCGCGACCGGCTCGAGCGCGGCTGCACCGTGGTCGTCGAGCACGGCCCGCAGGTGTGCGTGGCGCTCGCCACCGCGTCGCTCGTGTACTGCTACGCGGGTTATCCCGGAGTCAAGGTGCTGACGTTCAGCCGCCGCCTCGGTCACGACGCCGACCGGCGGGTCGGTGAGACCGCGCAGTTCGTCCTGGCGGTGATGGCACCCGGGTCGCTCGACCCTTGCGGGCGCGGGATCCGCAAGATCCAGAAGGTTCGCCTACTGCACGCGGCGATCCGCCACCTCGTCTCGACCAGCGGTCGCTGGGACGTGCAGGCGGACGGGGTCCCGATCTGTCAGGAGGACCTCGTCGGGACGCTCATGTCGTTCTCGTGGATCGTCGTCGACGCGCTGCGAAAGCTCGGAGTCCGGATCGATCGGCAGGAGGCCGAGGACTACCACTACCGCTGGCGGGTGATCGGGGAGATGCTCGGCATCGACCCGGCGGCGATACCGGTCGACCTCGCGGGAGCCGGCGAGCTGACGAGCGCGATCGCCCGGCGCAGCCACCGGGCCTCGGATGAAGGTGTCCTGATGACCCGCGCGCTGTTCGCGCTTCACGCCAATTCGCTGCCGGCCGGCTTCGAGGGCGCGGCCCCGGCGCTGACCCGCTACGTGCTCGGCGACGAGGTGTGCGCACTGGTCGAGTTGCCGCGCAGCCGCTGGGACCGGGCGATGAACTGGCAGGCGGGCGTCGGACGCGTGCTCGACCGAGCGCAGTCGGCGCGGGGTCCCGTCGGGTCGCTCACGAAGATGGTGGGCGCCGGGATCCTCACCCAGCGCGTCGTGGGGATGGCCGGCCGGCAGAGCGCCAGCTTCTCGATCCCCGTGCCCCCCGAGCTCGAGCGCCGCTGGACCGCGAGCGGCGTGTTCCCGCGTATCGATCCCGAGCTCATCGAGATCGCCCAGGCCCAAGAGGCGTGACCGCCACCGGCGGGAGCTCGATCGACCACGCGGCGGTGCGCGAGGCACTCGCGCGCGCGCGCGAGGTCCTGTGGCGCACCCAGCGGCCGGACGGCTCGTGGGAGTCGCTGTGCGACATGGGCGTGATGCCGACCGCCCAGGTGCTCGTCGCTCTCCACAACGCCGGGTGCCTGTCGCCCGCGGACGCGGCCGACGGCGCGCGCTGGCTACGCGGCCGCCAGGACGCCGACGGCTCCTACCGGTCGCACCCGACGGCGACCGAGGGCGACCTGGGTGCGACCGCGTCGGCCTGGGCCGCGCTCCACGTCTGCGCCGCGGCTGAGAGCGCCGATCAAATCGCCCGGGCCCGGGCGTACATCGATGCCCACGGCGGGACCGCTGCGGTGGCCGACGCGTTTGCGCGCGGCGACCCGGCGGTGGTGTTCGTGGCGCTGGCCGGGCTGGTCGAGCCGTCCAAGCTGCCGTGTCCGCCGATGGTGCCGGGCCTGATCCGGCCGCTCGTCGCCTTCATGGAGCGGCGCTTTCACTCCGGGATCCTGATGGTGAGCGGGGCGCTGACGCTGATCGCGCATCGCCTACGCGGGGATTGGACCCCGCCCACCTGCCCGCCGCACCGGCCCCGCCTCCGGGGGCTGCGGATGGCCCTCCGACCGGCCCGATCGCACGCCGGTTCGCCTCCCGCACGCTGACGCTGCTCGCGACCTTCCACAACCGCGACGGCAGCTGGAACGCCAACACCGTTCAGACGGCGCTGATCCTGCCCGCGCTGCGCGCCGCCGGCCTCGGCGCGGACCATCCGATGGTCGCGCGCACGGTGGCCTGGCTCGAGGCCCAGCGGGTGCGCGACGCCGAGGGCCTGCACTTCGAGGCGTTCGGCAGCCCCGTGTGGTGCACCGCGGCGAACGTGCGCGCACTACTGACCGCCGGCGAGTCGGCCGCCGACGCCCGCATCACCCGTGCGCTCGACTGGCTGATCGAGGCCCAGTCGCGGATCGAGCAGCCCGAGGTCGACAACCGCAACCCGGGTGCGCCGCGGATCGGCGGCTGGGCCTTCCAGCCGGGAAACGAGACGATGGTCGACAACGACGACACCGGCACGGTGCTCACCGCCTACGGTGACGCGCTCGCGGCGGCAGCGCTCGATCACGATGCCACCCGCCGCGTCAGCGCCTCGCGCGACCTCGGCCGCGACTGGCTGCTCGGGATGCAGAACCCAGACGGCGGCTGGTCGGCCTTCGTCCACGGGCTGCCCGCCAAGCGGCCGGGACCGCTGTTCTCGGGCCCGGTGGAGGTGTCGCTCGGGGACCCGGTTGGGGCGGTGCGCACGCTGCTCGATCCGCCGCGCGAGCTCGGCGATCCTTCCACCGAGGACCTCACCGGCCGGGTGCTCGACGGCCTCGGCCGCATCGGGCTGACCACCGCGTCGCCGGCAGTGCGCCGCGCGATCGAGTTCCTCCGCGCCCAGCAGTTCGACCATGGCGGGTTCTGGGGGCGCTGGACCGTCAACTACCTGGCCTCGACGGCGTGCGTGCTCCAGGGACTCGCGCGCGTCGGCGCCGACATGTCCGAGCCCTGGGTCCGGCGCGCCGTGCGGTTCGTGCTCGAGCGCCAGAACGCCGACGGGGGGTGGGGTGAGCTGCCCGATTCCTACCGCGACCCCGCACTCGCCGGCCGCGGTCCGAGCATGGCGCCGGTCACCGGCCTCGTGCTGACTGGGCTGATCGACGCGGGGGAGGCATCCTCAGATGCGGTCACGCGCGGGATCGGCTACTTGCTCGACCGCCAGCGCGCCGACGGCACCTGGCCGCATGGCGATTGGCTCCAGGCGATCGTGCCGCCCGACACCTTCTACATCCTCGCCGAGGCGGCCAGGCACTATCCGGTCGAGGCGCTCGCCCGCTGGCTCGAGATCGCGTGATGCGCCGCCGACGGCGGCGGCGCGTTACTCCGGGTGCGGGAACTGGGTGCCTGTGACCGCGTCCCACATGCGATCGGTCAGCACGGCGCGTTGGCCCAGGAACAGCCAGGCCGACGGCGTGACCGGATAGCGGGTGCGCGGCCGCTTGGCTGTCACCGCCTTCTCGATCGTCCGGGCCACGGCCTCGGGGCCACCTCCAAGCCGCGACAGCGGACCTTCGTAGGCATCGACGGTGGCGGCCGCGACCGCCTCGTTGAACTTCGCGTACGGACCGTCCCCGTCAACCTCGCCGACGGTGGCCCGCGCGGTCTGCGCGAACTGGGTCTTGATCAGACCGGGTTCGATCACGACGACGTCGACGCCGAAGCCCTTCACCTCGAACCGCAGCGCATCGCTGATCGCCTCGACTGCATGCTTGGTTGCGTGGTAGGCACCTCCGCCCGGGAACGTCAGCTTGCCGCCCATCGAGCTGAGGTTCACGATCCGGCCAGAGCGCTGCCGGCGCATGCCCGGCAGGACCAGTTGGCACATGCGGATCAGCCCGAACACGTTCGTCTCGAACTGCCGCCGCACGTCATCGAGGTCGAGCGTCTCGACCGCGCCCGACTGGCTGTAGCCGGCGTTGTTGACAAGCACTCCGACGGCGCCCTCTGCCTCCTCGACGGCGGCCACGGCCGAGCGCATCGATTGCTCGTCGGTCACATCGAGCGCGAGCGTGCGGCAGCCACGGTCGGCCAGATCCGCGATCGCCTCGAGCCTGCGCGCCGTCGCGTACACCCGGTGGCCACGCGACGCCATGAGCTCCGCCGTGGCACGGCCGATGCCCGACGAGCATCCGGTGATCAGAACTGCCTTCGACTGCACCGCCACTTGCAGGCCTTTCCTCGAGGTCGCGGCCAAGCATAGGCCACGCGCTGCGCTGGTCGAACATCCGTCGAACGCCCTTGGCATCGCTCGACCGAGGGTCTATGGTTGCACGCGCGCACCGAGATCTCAGTGACGGGTGCGCGAGTGCCATCGCAGGTTGGGTTAGGGGCCAAACCTGCTTCAGATAACCGTACCGGCATACGAGGCCTGTCGTGGGGCGACGTGACACGTGCAGTAGCGCAGTAACCCACTACGCCAGGCGACGTGCACCGGCGGGTCTACATAACCCCTCGAGTTACTTTTAGGAGTCACAGTGACCAGCCCAGTCCGACGTGTGTTTGGCGGCTTGTCCACCCTCATTGCCCTTGGCGTCGCCGGCGCCGTCGCTCTTCCTCCCGCGACGGCGCAGGCGGCGAACCTCCTGAACTTGGGCTCCTGCACCCCGTCGGGGCTCAGTCAGCCGTTCACCCCATGGGGTGATTCAGCGTCGTACGAGCTCGTGCCCGGCGGAGATTTCGAGAGCTCGTCGTGGAAGCTCTGGGGCGGCGCGCAGCGTGTCGCCGGCAGTGAACCGTATGCCGCGACAGGCTCGCTTGGCTCCTGGTCGTTGTCGCTGCCGGCTGGCGCGTCGGCGCAGTCCCCCTCGACGTGTGTTGATGCGAGCTATCCGACGGCGCGCTTCTTCATCGCCGGCAGCGGCGTGGTCGCGCTGAGTGTGGTGGATGATGGGCTCGCGATCCCGGCAGGCGTCGCCATCGCACCGGGCGGTTGGCAGCCGACTGCGGTGATGCTTACCGAGTCCCCGTTGCTCGGGTTGCTGTCCGGCGGGAGCGCCCAAGTGTCGCTGCAGCTGACATCGGTGCTCGGCGACCCGCAGATCGACGACGTGTTCGTCGATCCGTGGAATCGCGGCTGAACCGGTCGGCCGACGGCTCGTAGCCGGCACGTTGCTGATCGACTCCTACCAGACGCCGGGCGCGGAGAGCCTGCTGCGTCTGGGACGGGCGCGGCACTCCGATGTCAGTCGAGCCCGGCGGCTGCTGTGGACGGAGGCGGGCACAGCCGCGCTGTTCATCGCGGCCGCCGGCGCGCTCGCGCTGTTCGCCGACTCGTCGCGCACGCTGTCGCTGCCCGCGCTTGCGGTCACGGTCGTCACCTACCTGATCGCCGGGCGCGTGCAGTACCCGGTCGGCAGCTCGTGGACGGCGCCGACGCAGCTCGCGTTCGTGCCGATGCTGTTCGTCCTGCCGACGCCGTGGGTGCCGCTGATCGTTGCGGCGTGCTCGGTCGCGGACCGCGTCCCGGCGGCGATCGACGGGCGTCTGGCCTTGACCCGACTGCTGGCGCGTTTGGGAGACAGTTTCTATGCACTCGGGCCGGCGCTCGTGCTCGTGCTCTTCGGTTCCCAGGAGTTTTCATGGGGAAGGTGGCCGGTGCTGGTGCTCGCGTTTGTCGCCCAGGTGGCGTTCGACGCGGGCGCCGGCCTCGGCCGCACCTGGTTCGCTGAGCGCGTGCCTCCCGCGGTGCAGCTGCCGATGCTGTGGTTGTACGTCACCGACGCTTGCCTGTCATGCGTCGGCCTGCTGGTCGCAGCGTCGGCGGTCGAGCGGCCCGGCTTGGCGCTGCTGGCGCTGCCGCTGGTCGGGCTGCTGGCGATGCTCGCGCGCGAGCGCCGGCAGCGTCTCGAGTATTCGCTGGCGCTGAGCACCGCCTACCGCGACACCTCCGCGCTGCTGTCGCAGTCCCAGACGCTCACGCAAAAGTTGGAGAAACAGTCAGAGGCGTTGAGCGTGACCAACGCGAAACTCGAGCAGAAGGCGCGGTTGCTGATCGAGCAGAACCGCGACATCGAGATCAAGAATGAGGAGATCGAGCTCGCGCGCCGTGGTTTGGAGGAGAAGGCGGCGCAGTTGGCGCTGTCGTCCAAGTACAAGTCGGAGTTCCTGGCGAACATGTCACACGAACTGCGCACGCCGTTGAATTCGATGCTGATCCTGTCCCGGCTGCTCGCTGAGAACGAGAGTGGCTCGCTCGTCGAGCGGGAGGTCGAGTTCGCGCGGACGATCCATTCCGCCGGGAACGACCTGTCGTCGTTGATCAATGACATCTTGGATCTGTCGAAGGTCGAGGCCGGCCGGATGGAGCTCGATCTCGCGCCGGTTGCGCTGGCGGACGTCTATCAGGATGCCGAGCGGGCGTTCCGGCACGTCGCCGAGCAGCAGGGCCTCAGCTTCCGGACTGAGATCGATCCCGCGCTGCCGGCGTCGATCGTCTCCGACGAGCAGCGCCTCCGCCAGGTGGTGAGGAACCTCCTGTCGAACGCGTTCAAGTTCACCGACCAGGGCGGGGTGACCCTGTCGATCGCTCGCGGTCCCGCGAGCGTGATCTCCTTCACCGTCAGCGACACGGGCGTCGGGATCCCCGCGGACAAGCTGAACCTGATCTTCGAGGCGTTCCAGCAGGCGGACGGCACGACGTCGCGCAAGTACGGCGGGACGGGACTCGGGCTGTCGATCTCCAGGGAGCTCGCGCGGCTGCTCGGTGGCGAGCTTCAGGTGCAGTCCGAGCTCGGCGATGGCAGCCGGTTCTCGCTCGATCTGCCCTTGCTCGGTGATCCCGCCGAACCGGCGGTCGAGCGCTCGGGCGGCGAGGCGCGGCCGGATCGCATCGCCGAGTCGACGCTCCAGGGAAGGAAGGTGCTCGTGATCGACGACGACGTCCGTACCGGGTTCGCGCTGACCGCGATGCTCGAGCGGTGCGGGATGAAGGTCGTGTATGCGGAGAACGGCCGCGAGGGGATCGAGCGGCTGCACCAGCACGCCAACACCGACCTCGTGCTGCTCGACATCATGATGCCCGGCATGGATGGCTACGAGACTGCCCGGGCGATCCGCTCGATGCCGCGCTTCGAGCGCCTGCCGATCATCTCGCTTACTGCCAAGGCGATGAAGCGCGATCGCGATCAGGCGATCGCGGCCGGCGCGTCTGACTACATCGCTAAGCCTGTGGACGTCGATGAGCTGATGTCGATGATGCGCGCCTGGCTCCACGCGCGACCTTCCGGCGACGAAGACGACTAATAGGATGCCGCGCATGCGGCGTTTGCTGATAACGGGAGCCGCCGGCGCGGTCGGCTCATGCCTGCGTGAGGGCCTGCGACCGCTCGTCGACGATCTCGTACTCACGGACGTGAGCGCGACCCCGCCGGCTGCGAGCGAGCGGTTCGTCCTCGCCGATCTCGCCGATCGCGACGCGGTCGTGGCCGCCGCCGAGGGTGTCGATGCGATCGTTCACCTCGGCGCGGTGCCGACCGAGGCGCCGTTCGACGATCTGGTCGGCCCGAACCTCGTCGGCACGTTCAACGTGTTCGAGGCGGCACGCCTGGGCGGAGTTGCCCGCGTGGTGTTCGCGAGCTCCAACCACGCCACCGGCTTCTATCCCGTCGAGCAGCGGCTTCGCGGCGACGAGCTGACTCGGCCGGACTCGCTCTACGGCGTCACCAAGGTGTACGGCGAGGCGCTCGGGCGGCTATACGCGGACAAGTTCGGCGTCGAGGTGATCTGCGTGCGCATCGGCGGATTCCGCGAGCGGCCGACGCAGCTCCGCGACCTCTCGACGTGGCTGAGCCATGGGGATGCGGTCCGGCTGTTCGCCGCCTGTCTGTCGGCGCCGGCGGTCGGCTTTCGCATCGTCTACGGCGCCTCGGCCAACACACGGCTGTTCTGGGACCTGACGCCCGCGCGGGAGCTCGGCTACGAGCCCCAGGACGACTCCGAACGGTTCGCCGGCGATGTCGCGGGTGAGCAATTCCGGTTCCAGGGCGGCCCGTTCACGGCGCGCGACGCCGGCGGCTGGGCTTGACGGATCGCTCGGTTTCTCAGTTCTGTGAACCTCTCCGGTCGCTGACCGGGTCAGACGGCACATGAGCAAGCTCTCCGACCGCGCGCGCTTCGAGCGCGACCACAAGTGGGCGCCGGAACGCATGTCCGGCTATCTCGACGGGGATCTCGCTGCGCGTGCACGAGCGCGAATGGAGCGCCACCTCGCCGAGTGCCAGGACTGCCGTCGTCTGCTGGCGGGCCTGCGCGTGGTCGTCGACGGGTTGCATCGTCTGTCAGCGCCGAGCGGTGGAGCTGACGCCGTCGAGATCGCCGCGTCGGTGCGCCTGGGGCTGAACGCCCGTCCGCGTCCCTGAACCGTTTCGCAGCGGTCGGTGGGTCAAACCTGGCATGACCAACAACATCAACACCCACAACGAGACCGCTAATCCTCGCGTCGAGAAGACCGACCGCGAGTGGCGCGAGCAGCTGACGCCCGCCCAGTACGAGGTGCTGCGCCAGAAGGGCACCGAGCGCCCGTTCACCGGGAGCTACGTGCACGAGAAGCGCGACGGCACGTACCGCTGCGCCGGCTGCGGCGCGGAGCTGTTCTCCTCACAGACGAAGTTCGAGTCCGGCACCGGCTGGCCCAGCTTCACCGAGCCCGCCGACCGGGCCAACGTCGAGCTGCTCGACGATCACAGCTTCGGCATGCACCGGATCGAGGTCAACTGCGCCGCCTGCGGCGGGCATCTCGGTCACGTGTTCCCCGACGGACCCGGCCAGAGCGGGGAGCGCTACTGCATCAACTCCTGCTCGCTCGAGCTCGACGAGAGCTAGGCAGGGAGCCTCGGCGGCGGCACGTTCGCGTGCCGTTCGCCGGGCGGCGGTATAACCCGGCCGTGACCGGTGGCCCGAGCTCCGAGAACGAGCTGCTTCGGAGGGCCCGCGGCGGCGACGAGGAAGCGTTCGCCGACCTGGTGATGCTCCACGCGGACCGCGTCTACGGCGCGTTGCGCCGGTTTGGGCTCGACGCGACCGAGGCCGACGAGGTCGAGCAGGAGGTCTTCCTGCGCGCGTGGCGCGGACTGGCGCGGTTCGAGGGGCGGGCACGGTTCTCGACCTGGCTGTACCGAATCGCCTTCAACGAGGCCCAGCGCCGGCTGTCCCGCCGGCCACCGCCCCGGGTCGAAGCCGACCCGGACCGCGACGACCCGACCGTTGCCTTGCCGGAGTCGCCGCACCTCGGCCCCGAGGCGCAGACGCTTGATCACGAGTTCGAGCAGACACTCGAACGGGCGCTGGGGCAGCTACCGATGGAGTGGCGCGCCGCGGTCGTTCTCCGCGACATCGAGGGCCTCTCCACCCAGGAGGCGGCCGAGATCGTCGGCGTCGGCGAGGCGGCGTTCAAGAGCCGCCTGCATCGCGGCCGCATGCAGCTGCGCGCCCTCCTCGAGCCATACCTGCTGCTCGAGGAGGGCTGACGGCGCGCCCAGCGGTCCGGGTGGCCGCTCGGGACGGCTACCGCAGCGTGGTGGCGCAGGCCGCGCCGCCGTGCTTCTCGAAGTAGCGCTGGTGGTAGTCCTCGGCGTCATAGAACGGCGAGGCCGGGACGATCTGGGTCACGATCTGCCGGCTCAGGCTGGTCTGACGGCCGTCGCGCGACGCGATCGCCAGTCGCTCCTGGTCGGCGTCGTGGACGAAGATCGCCGAGCGGTACTGACTGCCGAGGTCCCAGCCCTGCCGGTTCGGCGTGGTCGGGTCGTGGATCGACCAGAACACGCTCAGCAGCTCCTCGAAGCTGACCAGCGCCGGGTCGAACCAGACTTCGACAGCCTCGGCATGTCCGGTCGAGTCAGAGCAGACCTGCTCGTAGGTCGGGTTGGTCGTCGACCCGCCGGTGTATCCGACCTTTGTGCTCACGACGCCCTCGACCTCGCGGAACGAGGCCTCGACACCCCAGAAACAGCCGGCGGCGAACGTCGCGCTCTCCAAGCCGTCGGCATCGGAGCGACTGACCGGCGCCTCGGTGCCGGGGGTCTCGGGGTTGGGATGAGTCAGGTTCATAAGGCTTGTCCTTTCTTCTTTCTTCACGCCCATTCAGACCCTCGGTGCCCCGGAAACGGTTCCGTGCTCGTGCCGCCGCACGCGAGGTCGCGTCGGTGTTGCCAGGACCGTCCGCCGGTGATAAACAGCGGGCAACTAGCTGCTCGTGCAACCGCGGCGCGCGCGGCAAGGTCGAACCCGTCGAGAGGAGCAAGAGATGTCATTCAGCGAAGATCCGACCCAGGGCATCGAGCACGGCAGCGTCCCCGGCGAAGACCCCACCGGATCCGGGGCGCCCGACTCCGCGGCGGACCCGACACAGGGCCTGCAGCACGGCGAGCAACCGCACGACGACCCGACTCAAGGCGGCGAGGTCGGCGAGGGCGCGCACGAAGATCCAACGCAGGGCGGTGAGCTGGGGTCGAGCCCTGGAGAAGACCCCATGGCGCCCGCGATCTGAGATCGCTTCGACCTCGTCTGATCCTCGGGTCTGTGGCCCGTTCGCTGCTCGTCCTCGGAGGCTCGGCGTTCGTCGGCCGTGCGCTCGTCTCCGAGGGCCTCGAAGGCGGGTGGGAGGTCACTACGTTCAATCGTGGCGTGTCCGGCGGCTCGGATGCCGGCGCTCGAGCGGTCACTGGCGACCGGCTTCACCCCGAGACGCTCGATCAGCTGAGCGATCGCGACTGGGATCTCGTGGTCGACACCTGGTCGGGCGCCCCGCGGGCGGTCCGCGACAGCGCTCGCGTGCTACGCGACCGTGCCGACCGCTACGTCTATATATCGAGCGAGTCGGTCTACACGGCGCCTCCGCCGCTGGGCGCGACCGAGGCGGCGTCCACGGTGACGGCGAGTCCGGACGCCGAGGAAGGCAGCTACCCCGAGCTCAAGCGCGGCGCCGAGGTCGCGGTCGAGCAGGCATTCCCCGATCGGTCGCTGCTGGCTCGAGCTGGACTCATCCTCGGCCCACACGAAAACGTGGGGCGGCTGACGTGGTGGCTGTCGCGCATGGCGCGAGGCGGAGAGATCCTGTGCCCGGGGCCGGCGGACATGCCGATCCAGTACATCGACGCGCGCGATCTGGCGCGGTTCGTCATCGCCGCCGCCTCGTCGGGGCACACCGGCGCGTTCAACGTCGTGTCGCGCCGCGGGCACGCGACGATGCGGACCCTGCTCGAGGCCTGTCGCGCGGCCGCGGGCGCCGCTGACGCTCGCATGACCTGGGTTGATCCGGACGCGATCGCCGCGGCCGGGATCGAACCGTGGCAGGAGCTTCCGGTCTGGATCCCGCCCGGCCACGAGTTCGCCGGAATGCACGACGCCAACGTCGAGCGCGCCCATCGCGCGGGGCTCGTCTGCCGGCCGGTCGATGACACCGTGCGCGACACGTGGCAGTGGTTCTCGACGCTCGACATAAATGCGCCGATCCGACCGGACCTGCCGCCCCTGGGGATCGAGGCCGAGCGGGAGCGCGCCGCCTTGAGTGACTGGCACAACGCGGGTCGTAGAATCAGCGGTAGATGACGCGTGTCGCGATCATCGGCGGCGGGATCGGCGGCCTGATGGCGGGACGCGCGCTGTGCCGGCGCGGCATCGAGGTCGCTATCTATGAGGCCGCGCCCGAGCTGCGCGAGATCGGCGCTGGTGTCGCTCTCGGCCCGAACGCGATGAAGGTGCTGCGATCGCTCGGCCTCGAGGACGATGTCCGTGGGATCGCCGGGCGCTGGGATTGGGCGGTGACGCGCAACTGGAAGACCGGGCGGGCGATCTCGAAGACGAGCCGAAACCAGCAAGCCGCCCTGTTCGGCAGTGCCGGCGCGACCGCCCATCGCGCCGACCTGCTAGACGTGCTGGCACGTTCGCTGCCGAGTGACATCGTCACTCTCGGGGCGCGATGCACCGGCGTCGAGCCGGACGGCGGGGTTGCGGTTGCGAGGTTCGAGGATGGCAGCGAGATCGAGGCCGACCTGATCATCGGCGCCGACGGGATCCACTCGGTCGTGCGAGCCTCTCTGTTCGGTCCGGATGCTCCGCGGTTCACCGGCAAGATCTGCTACCGCAGCGTGGTACCGGTCGACGCGGTGTCCGGCGACCGGCCGCCGGAGGAGAACGTGCAGTGGCTCGGGCCTCACGGCACGATCGTCCTGTACCCGGTGCGACGAGACGAGCTGATCAACGTTGTTTGCCACTACGACGACGACGCGTACCGGCACGAGTCCTGGGTGTCCGAGTGCGAGCGCAGCGAGGTGCTCGAGCGCTATAGCGGCTGGCACGAATCGCTGCTGCGGATCTTTTCGGCGGGAGACGTCTGGTACAAGTGGGCCCTCTACGACCGGGACCCGATCCCGCAGTGGACCCGGGGTCGTGTGACCGTGCTCGGCGATGCCGCGCATCCGATGCTGCCGTACCTGGGGCAGGGGGCGTGTCAGGCGATCGAGGACGGCTGTGTGTTCGCGGCGGCGCTTGCCGCGGAACCCGGCGACCCGGTCGCCGCCCTCGCCATGTACGAGCGCGCGCGGCGTCCGCGTGCGAGCCAAGTCGTGCTCGCCTCGCGCGAGCGCGGGGTCAGCAACCATCTCGCGTCCCCGCTCGCGGCTTGGAGGCGCGATCTCTCGATCGCGGTGCGGCGGCGCTTCGGCCGCGACCCGGACGGCCGCGGCGCCGGGTGGATCCCGGCGTACGACGCAAGCTCCCCCGACGTACTCGCCGTCTGACCGGGCGCGTCAGTAGCGAACCTCTCGTTGGCGTCGACGCGAGCACCCTCGCGCCACGACCGCTTGACCTTCACACTGTGTGAGGGCGTATTACTGGGCTGGTCATGTTGAACATCGGAGAGTTCGCTCGGCTCGGCCAGGTCTCGCGGCGCATGTTGCGCCATTACGACGAGCTTGGGCTGCTCACGCCCGAGCGGGTCGACCCCGCCAGCGGGTACCGCTTCTACAGCGTTCACCAGTTGGGGCGGCTGCACCGCATCGTGGCCTTGCGCGACATCGGCTTCGGCCTCGAGCAGATCCGGCAGATCCTCACCGAGGACATCTCTGTCGAGGAGCTACGCGGGATGCTGAGGTTGCGCCAAGCCCAAGTCGAGCAAGCCGTCGAAGAGGAACAGGCTCGCCTCCGTCGGATCGCAGCGCACCTCCGAGCACTCGAATGGAGCGACGTCATGGAGTTGCAGGACATCGTCATCAAGCAGACTCAGCCGGTTCGCGTTGCGCAGGCATCGGCCGGTGGACTGACCCACGCCGATATCGGGGCAGCCTTCGGCCGGTTGATACCACAGGTCATCGCCCACCTCGAGGCCGCCGGTGCCGAGCCTGGCATCTCGGTCGCCGTCTATGAGGACGACGGTGGTGCCGTTCCCGAGGGTGAGATCGTGTTGCACGCCGGCTTTGCGATTGCCGATCAGGATGTGCCGAGCAGCGAGACGGTACGTGTGGTTAACCTGCCGACAATCGAGGTCGCCGCCGCCGTGTACCGGGGAGGCGACGACGGCATCATGGCCGCGTGGGAAGCGCTCGTGCGCTGGATCGATGACAGCGGCTACCGGCTTGTCGGCGACTGCCGGGAGCTCTACCACGAGTGGCACGACGACGACGGGTCCGCCAACGTCATGGAACTCCAACAACCGATCGCCCGCTGAGTGGCCCTGCTCGGCCGCCGATCCGCTGCCAGTCGCGGCCGCCGTCGGTGGTGTAGTCGAGGTGGTTGCCTCCGTACCAGCCGTAGTCACCGTTCACGAAGTCGATCTGGCCCCAGGCCGCGTTCCCGGGCGTGTTGCGCCGCGACCAGGTCTCGCCACCGTCATCGCTCACGTAGAGGCGTGTGTTGAAGATCACGAACAGGTCCTTGGCGCTCGGAGCGGAGAATGGAACGAGCCGACGGGTACGCGTCCCGGTGGTGACAGTGTGCGGCTCCCATGTCCGGCCGCCGTCGGCGGTCGTGTAGACGAGGACCCGCTCCGGCCCGCTCGATCCCGCTTCTTCTGCAGCCAGGACGACGCCGTAACGCCCGAAGAAGCTCGGGGTCTCGCAGAGCACTGTCGTGCCGTGGCAGATTGGAGCGTGTCGCCAGTTGCGCCCGCCGTCGGTCGTGCGGTAGAGCGCACCGACGCCATTGGCACGGTCATTGACAGGGGTCGAACTGATGGCCCAGCCATCATGGACGTTGGCGAACGTCACTGATCGGAACGGCAGGGGACCGCCGACGCGACGCCAGCGCCGCCCACCGTCAGTCGTCTCGTACAGCGACGGCCCCGGTCCCGCGAGCGCGAACCCGACGGTGGCGCTCACGAAGCTGAACGGGGCCGCGAGCACGCATCCGGGCATGATCTGCGTGTGCCAGGAACGTCCCGCATCCGTGGTCGTCGCGACCGCGCCGGCGCCGACGGCCGGGGTCGCTGGAGGCGTGCAACTCCCCGCCGCGCGGCCGTCGGTGAACGACAGCGCGATGACACGCGGGTTCGGTGAAGCGGCTGCAACCAGGTCCGCAACGACATCCTCGCCACTCAAGCCTGGTACCGCCGCCTCGGTCCAACTGCGACCGCTGTCACGGGTCATGTAGAACCCAACGCCGTTCGCGGCCCAGGCGACCCCGGGCGCCAGCACCCCGAACATGCCAAGATCCGGCGGCGTTCCGGTCACCGCCCGTGCCGCCGCGGAGGCGCCGTGAGCAGTGGTCCCGGCGCTCGCGCTGCCGCCGTGACCGTGTCGGGTGGCGCCGACACCCCCGCCACCGCCGAAGCCGGCGATGAGCCCCGCCGCGAGCGCGCCCATAGCCAGCAGGATCAATGCACCGATCCGCCGCTGCCGGCGCTGTCGTGCTCGGGCGTCCTCGATCACGCCGGCGTCGACGTCCGTCGTTGGAGGTGTCACAGTGGGTCTCTGAGGACTCGCGACGGTCACTCTAATGTGCTACTCTAGATGGCACATTGCTGGATGTCAACATCGACCGCGACGATCCGGCTCACCTCCACGAGCAGGTGGCGGCGGAGATCCGCCGCGCCATTGCCGAGGGCGACGCCAAGCCCGGTGAGCGCCTCCCTCCCGCCCGTCACCTAGCGGCGGTGATGGGCGTCAACACCAACACCGTGTTGCGTGCGCTGCGCGCGTTACGCGACGAGGGCCTGCTCGAGATGCGGCCCAGGCGTGGCATCCGCGTGGTCGGCACGCCGGCCGAGAGCGAGTTTCGCAGCAGGGTCGCGGACCTGCTCCGACTCGCGCGCCAGCAGGGCTATACGCGCGCGGACCTGCTCCGGATGATCTCCGAAGGGCCGTAGGCAGCCAGGTCACTCTGGAACGCGTTCCGGCTCGAGCACGCCCTGCGGGTACGGTAGGGACCGTGGGTTCCGACTGGTCCGGATGATCTCCGAAGGGCCGTAGGCGGCCAGGTCACTCTGGAACGCGTTCCAGGCTCGAGCACGCGCTGCGGGGTACGGTAGGGACCGTGGGTTCTGATGATCTCGACCTCGACGCCGTTCGCGCTGAACTGAAAGCACGTCGAGACCGTGACCGGCAGCGGTTGGGGGTGCTGGCAGAGCGTCCCGAGCTTGGCAGTGCGGTGAGCTTCGGCAAACGGATCGGTGATGGCACCTCTGAGGCGGTCAGCCGCTTGACGGACATCGGGGTTGGCGAGGTACTCGAGCGTGGGTTGGATCGCACCGAGCGAGCATTGGCGAAGCTGGACGAGGGGACCTACGGCATTTGCGATGTGTGTGGCGGACCGATCTCTCGCGGTCGGTTGAAAGCGATGCCTGACAGCGTGTTGTGCTTGGACTGCTCGGCGTCGGAGCGCCGAGTTCGGCCGTCGCGTCGTCGTTGAAGCACAACCTCCCGGTCGACGGGTTCAGTCCGTCGCCGGGACCGGGGAACGCTGGCCGCCGGCCGGGGCCGGGGCGTGGGCGATGAAGTCCTTCGGCCGGATCAGCACCAGCGCGCAGACGCTGGCCACGAGCGCGAGCACTGCCGTGATCAGCGCTAGCTCGTCGAGCCCGCTGGCGTAGTGGGCAGCGAGCGTTGCGGGCGTAGCGCTGCTCAGTTCGCGTCGCGAAGATCGAGCCGAGCGCCGCGACCGCGGTGGCGATCCCGACCTGGCGGAAGGTCGTGTTGATGCCGCTCGCCATGCCGGCATCCTGGGGCTGGACGACGCCGACAGCGGTCGATGCCAGCGGGGCGTTGACCATGCCGCTGCCGATCCCGGCAACGACGAACCCCGGGATCAGGTGCGTCCAACTGGAATCGGCTGTCAACCCACGCATCAACAACAGCCCGATGCCGACCAGCAGAAGCCCGGGGGCGATCAGGTAACGGACCGGGATACGCGCGGACAGCCGACCGGCCGGGATCGCGGTGAGCAGTGAGCCGGCGGTGATGATCGCCAGGCGCCATCCGCAGCCCAGCGCCGAGAAGTGCTGAGCGTTCTGGAAGTACAGGACGATGTAGAGGAACATCGCGTACAGGGATCCGTTCATGCCGAAGGCCGCGATCGAGCCGCCGACGAACGTCGGCTTCTTGAACAGCGCCAGGTCGAACATCGGCTGGGAGATGAAGTGCTCGGCTACCGGGAAGATGGCCAGTGAAACGCCGGCGATGATCAGCGAGACGACCACCTCGGTGCTGCCCCAGCCCTTGAAAGCCGGACTCAATCAGCCCGTAGACCAGGGCGGTCAGGCCGAGCGTGAACAACACGAATCCGACGAAGTCGATCCGGCGGTGGTGCGGCGGGCGGAATTCCTGTACCCGCGTCAGCGTGACCACGATCGCGAGGATGCCAATCGGCAGATTCACATAGAAGATCCAGTGCCAGCTCAGGCCGGTCGTCAGGGCGCCACCGAGCAGCGGGCCTAGAGCGGTCGAGACGCCTGCCACCGCCCCCCAGACGCCAAACGCGAAGCCCCGCTCGCGGCCGTGGAAGGTTTGCGCCAGGAGCGCCAGCGAGGTGGCGAACACGGTGGCGCCGCCGACCCCCTGCACGGCCCGCCAGATGATCAGCTCAGTGCCGGAGCTGGACAGGCCACACAGCAGCGACCCGACCGTGAAGATGGCCAGACCGAGCGCGAACACGCGGCGGCGGCCGAGGATGTCGGCCAGGGACCCGGTCGGCAACAGCAGCGCGGCGAGGGAGAGTGAGTAAGCGTCAACCGTCCACTGCACGTCGGCGAAGCTCGTATGCAGCGAGGAGCGGATGTCCGGCAGCGCAACGACGACGATCGTGATGTCCACCAGCAGCATGAACGTGCCCAGGCAGACAGCCAGCAACGTCCAGTTCTTGTGCGGGGTCTTGACGGCCTCGGCGGTGCTCACGGTCGCCTACCATATCACAAGCACTTGTAGTCACAAGTCCTTGATTTAGCAACTCCTTGTGTTCGCTCGCTAGATTCCTGGTTCTCGTGCCCGAATCTGACTCCCCCAACTTCCACCACGTCCACCACCTGCTGTGGGAGTGCTACGCCCGGATGGTTCCTCTCGCGGACGAACTGTTCACCGACGGGGAGCTGACCCTGTCGCTGGCCGGCACGCTCGACATGGTCGGCACCTGGCCGGGCTCCACCGCGGCCGAACTCTCTCGCCGCAGCCCCAAAACCCAGCAGGCCATCAGCCAGCTCGTCGCGAAACTCGAGAAGCTCGGTTACGTCGAACGGCGCGTCGGCCCCGGCCGCGGCGTGGGCCTGTATCTCACCACCGCCGGCGAAGCCGCCCAGGCCGAGGGCAACCGGCGCGAACAGCAACTCGAGCTGCGCCTGCGCGAACTGCTCGGCGAGGAGACCTACACGCAGCTGCGTGACATGCTCGAGCGGGCCAGAGCCGGCCTCGACGGCTAGGCGGATCGTCACGAGTCCCGGTGGGCGATCTCAGCGAGCGCGTGTGACGCGTTCGAGTATCCGGCCTGCGAGCGGCATGTCCGGCCTGCGCCATACGTGTCGCTGCTTGAAGGGCCACGCGTAGATCGGACTGCCGTCGCGAACCAGCTCGAGCAGGCGCGGTTCGACGAGGTCCTCGGCCGACCACTCGTACAGGCGCTGCAACCGCGGCACGATCACTGCGTAGTCGAGCATCCAGCCGAGACGCTGCTCGTCGGCGATGTAGCGCTCCACGTCGAGGGGAAGCGGATAGCTGTCTGGCAGCACGCGACGGAGTGACAGGAAAACTCCCGCCATCCCGAACCGAGGGTCGCCCAGCATGCGACCGAGCGGGGACAACCGGCCCAACGCCAGGCACGGTGCCCCGACCAGGACGTGCGCATACAGGACGCGCACCAGCGCGACGTTCATGAAGAACCGCTCCGGTGCGCTTTCTGCTTCCGCCAGGTCCTGGTGCTCGAGGTAGCCGCCTACGATGCTCGCGTTGTGCGCTCGGTACCAGTTGCGCCCCGTCGGGGCCGCGCCGAATTCCAGCCAGAACCGCACGGCCTGCGACGAGGCCTCGCCGGCCAAACCGCCCAGCAGCCCGACGGCTTCGCATCCGTCCCGCAGCAGACGCTCGTTCATAGCGCGCCACCACACGCTGCCAGGCGGCGACGCGTCAAGCGGGTTGAGAACGCCGCGCTGCGTCTGCCAGCGCATGAACGACAACGCCGCCAGTCGGAACGGCACGTGTCGCGGCGCGTGGCCGGTCGGCCCGCGGAACAATCGCGCCATCAGTGCAAGACGCGACGCCGGGTCGTCGCACACGCCCGCGACCTGTGTCTCGGCCCAGGCGTACGCGCGTATTTGGTCGCTCATCGCGGTTAGTCATAGCGGGTCGCCGAGGTCGGCAGGAGCGCCAGCGCCGGTATCCGCGCGGGCGTCACTGTGATTCCGATGCGTATGTTTGTGCGAATGGCGCGCGACCGGCGACGAGTCATGGAGGCGACCCTACTCGCAGCGACGTTCAGCGGGCTGCCCTCGACGCTCCACGCCCTCATCAAGCAGCGCAGCCTCCGATCCGCCGCCGCTTACGTCTACGACGCGACCCGTGCTGTCGGCACGCTCGTTCCGCCCGGCCGGCCGGGATTCGGCCGGGGCATGGCCGCCCACCTCGCGATTTCGATGCTGTGCGGTGAGACGCTGGCACGGACGCTCCCGAGCGATCATTCCGCCGAGTGGGGCGCCGCGGCCGGAGGCCTGATCGGCGTGATCGGTGTCGGCGTGATCGGAAGGTCGTTCCCCGCGATCAGCCGCCTACCGCTGGTGCCCCAGCTTGCGGACAACGTGATGTTCGGGGCGGTGTTCGGATTGGTCCTCGATCGCCGGAATCGCCGGCGCGGCGACCACGGAGAGATCGGCAACTCTTGACGCTTGACATCCACCATCACGATGAGGGGGAGAGCTCTACCGTCGCGCAGCTTCGCACGAGAAGCCGTCTGCGCAGCCCCGCACGGTGCGCGAGGATCGCGAACCGTGCACCCGGGCCCGACATCGTGGTCGCGCTATCGCAACGGACGAGCGACCCTCATCCCGGTTTGCCTACGCCCGCCGGATCGTCTCAGCCAGGACGTAGATCGACGCGGCCAGAGCACCCTCAGCGGTCGTTACCTCAATGGCGACTCGGCGATAGCCGGGACCCTCGAACGCGTCCAGACGGTGCCAATGCTGGGGGAGTGCCGAGGACTCGAAGACGTCGACCTCGACTAGCGGCCCGTGGGTGTCGAGGATCAACCCCGGGTAGCCGAGCTCCGCGCCCCAACCTGCCTGGACCAGTGTCCCGCGCACATGGCCCACGAGCCACCGCCCGGACAGCCCAGATAGCTGGCCGTGGTTCGGACGCCCTGGTGCCAGCGTCCCGTAGGTGGCGAGCCGCGTGTCTGGCCCGGCAGTGCCGCTCTCCTGACGCGTCTTCAAATCAATCACAGCGTGGCACACCCGGGGCGGGCGTCGGGAGTCCGTTGACGTCGCCGCCGTGCTTCTCAATTCGCCCACTCCCAGCGCCGCGATCGCGTCTGCCACCGCACGCTCGCGCGATCAGCAAAGCGCTCGTCAGCTAGCGCTTCAGCCGCTCGTGCATGGCCTCGGGCAGGCTCGACGGCCACATATCTGGAATAGAGGGATCCGTCTTCTCCGCTCCGGGGCGCAGTTCGGGTTCGATGAGCAGCGCGGAGATCAGTTCGGCAGAACCCCCGACACCTGCCCATGCGTCATCCCAGAGGCTCGACACGAGCCAGCTGCGATCCGCGGGGAACATAAGCTCGGGCAGTGCGGTGAACCAGCGACCCTCGTCGCTGCGCCAGGTCCGAGCCTCATGCGGGCCGGCTTGGACGAGGACATAGTTCCAGCCTGAGTACATCCGCACGCGCGGAGCATCATCGAGCACGACATCGCTTGCGCCGGTATCAAGGAACCCGAGCCACCACGGCTGGGGCTCCGTGTGCGCGCAGAGCACGCGCAGCATCGCATCGTCAAAGCGATCCTCGGCCAGACGCACACGGTCACGGCTCGACCCAAGCTCCAGGGGGAAGGCCAGGGTCGCGTACGCCGCGAAGATCGGCGGGATGCTCGCCTTGATTGACAGCCCCCCGGTAACCTCGTCGTTGATCCAGGCAACCTCTTCGTCGGCACCAATGCGCCAGGTGTGACCATCCTTGATCCGCGTCTGCGGGCGGGATTCCGACACTAGGTGAGGCTATACCGCAACGGAAGCACGGGGGGCGGACATCAAGCGACGTACGGGCCAGCAGCGGGTCGCGCGTTGGGAGAGCGAGCCATCAGAGCAGTTGCACTCTGGAACGGGTGAGCGCTCTGGTGTCAATCAGACGGTCCCTCCCGAGTCCTCCTTAGCCAACGTCCGTCATTCCACATCCTCCATTGCACGCACGGGAAAGCCAAAGGTGTTACGCCCGGCAGGGGATGTCTACATTGGCCGTGTTTTTGGTGTCCGAGCTGCCGTCCTCGACAACGACGGTCACCTCGCTATGCCATTCCCTGGTCGAAGAGTCTTTGCAGTTCGCTTTGGCGGTCACTCGGTTGGCTGAGCCCCCGGTACCTGGCTTCTCCGTCCCAACATTCGAGCCCATGTCGTGCCACTCACCATCAGAAGTCCAATGCTCCCACAGGACTATGCCTACCTGTGCCGCGACATCACTGCAGGTGCCTTTCATCCACCAGGCATGGCCGGAGGCTTGCCCGCTCGACTCGTGGACGTAGTCGCCATTCGCTATGGGCTGACATCCGTCCATTGCCGTCGCCGTCGCCGTCGCCAGCAAGCTCACAATCGTCCCGGCCGCCAGAGCGGCAACCAGCAACCAACGCCGGATCGATCCCCTCATTTTGACCTCCTCCTGGGGGCGTCGCGTTCCTGCCCCTGAGTTGTGATGAACCGCACGATATACCTTGAGTCAAGAGCCAAGATCGCGCACCCCAGCCCGGCGCCGGACATGCCTCGGTCACGCTCTCGCCTTGCGTCGTGACCGCATTGATGGGTCTACCGGGCGGCCGGTATGCTCGTCGGGTGCGAGTCGGCCGCGTTGTTCTCGTGCTTGCGGCGTGCGCCACGGGCTGGTGCATTGGCTCGCCTGCCACAGCCGCCGCTCCGGGCTGGGCGATCGAGCCCACGCCCAACCCGACCGGTCCTACATACAGCGAGTTGGAGGGCGTGTCGTGCAGCTCGCCGCGAACGTGCACCGCGGCCGGGTACTACCGACGCGGCGCAGGCAACTTCGTCAGCTTGGCGGAGCGCTGGAACGGCAAGAAGTGGACGCTCGAGCGCACGCCCAATCCGACCGGGGCAACAGACAGCGAGTTGCAGAGTGTGTCTTGCACTTCGGCGAGGGCCTGCACCGCGGTCGGGTACGACCGAAACAGCGCCGGCCGGAAATCGACGTTGGCGGAGCGCCGGAACGACAAGAAGTGGACACTCGAGCCCACGCTCAATCCGACCGAGGCTACATACAGCGAGTTGGAGAGCGTGTCGTGCACTGGGGCGAGAGCCTGTCTCGCGGTCGGGTCTTACGAGAACACCATCGGCCAATACGTTACGTTGGCGGAGCGCTGGAATGGCAAGAAGTGGATGATCGAGCCCACGCCGAACCCGGCCAAAGCTGTGAGCTTCTTGTACGGAGTGTCGTGCACCTCCGCCAAGGCTTGCACCGCGGTCGGGTACTACCGTCGTGGCGCCGTCAAAATCGTGACGTTCGCGGAGCGCTGGAACGGCAAGAAGTGGACGATCGAGTCCATGCCCACCCCGGCCGGAGCCGTGGGAAGCTTCTTGTACGGGGTGTCGTGCACGGCGGCAGACGCCTGCACCGCGGTCGGGGACTACCAAAACGGCGCCGGGCAGAAATCGACGCTGGCGGAGCGCTGGAACGGCAAGATGTGGGCGATCGAGCCCACGCCTACCCCGGCTGCAGCTGCTTGGAGCTACTTCTACGGGGTGTCGTGCACGGCGGCGGACGCCTGCACCGCAGTCGGCCCCTACCGACACAGCGCCGGCAAACAATTGACTCTGGCGGAGTACTGGAACGGCAAGAGGTGGACGATCGAGCCCACGCCCAACCCGGCCAGCGCAACATCAAGCTGTCTGTATGGCGCATCCTGCACGGCAGGGGGCGCGTGCACCGCGGTTGGACACTCCCAAAGGAGGGCTGGGCGGAAATTGACGCTGGCAGAGCGGCATCTATGACGTTCTTGCCCAACGGGAAGGAGCCCTTCTTGTTGGTGCCGCTGGCGGCGGCGAGTTCCACGCTCCGGTCCCGTTGGCCGGGCGGCGCTCATGCGCTCAGGAACTGGTCGGGCGGTCGCCTGAGCCCGAGCTACGCTTGGAGGAGCGCAACGGTCTCGGCGAACGCTGCGTCGGTTGCCTCCGGGTCGTAGCGCGGCCCAACGTCGCGCCCGAAGGCATGCTCGGCGTCGTATAAGCGCCAGCGGAACTCGACGCCCGCCTCCTCCAGCCCGCGCTTGATGACTTCCCGGCCATCCTCGGGCGTATGCGGATCGTGGGTGCCGAAGACCAGCAGCATCTCTCCGCGGATCTCCGACGCGCGTCCGAGCGAGCCCGCGTCGGCGTCCCTGCCGAGCTTCCCGTCATGCAGACCGGTCGGGTACCAAAGCGCCGTGGTGCGCACGCGCGGGTCGAACGCGGCGCGGAAGCCCAAGTGGCCGCCGGTGCAGTGCCCCGTTGCGCTGAGGCCGCTGTCGGCGACACGATCGTCGCTCTCGAGCCAGTCGAGCGCGGCGCGGATATCGTCGTCGAAGTCGACGACGGGCGTGGCGTCGGCGTCTGCCTGTCCACGGCGTTTCCCCTCGTCATCGAACTCGAGCACGGTGCCGGCGGGCTCGACGCGGTGATAGATCTCCGGAGCGGCTACCACGAAGCCATAACCGGCCAGTCGCGTGCACCATCGCAGCGTCGAGTCAGTGAGCTGAAAGATGTCCGAGTAGAAGACGACCCCTGGGTAGCGCCCGGGTGCCTGCGGGGCGGCTACGAACGTGCGCATTGCTCGATCCTCGACCGGCACTTCGGCGTACTCCTGCGAGATCACCATGGGGTCAGTGAATCACCACCCCGCGTACCGGGCGTGCAGCGGCCGCGGGAGATCACCAGGACGCTGAGACTGCTGGGCGTTGACCAACGTGAGAAAGCGGTTGCTTTCTCTCTCCCGTGCGGCAGGCTCAGGCTCAAGCTCGGGCAGTGCCGGAGCGAGCGATACTCAGCTCCCAATAAGCGAACGCCAAGTCTGCCGTCGCTGCCGCCAGGAACGCCAACGTCCACCCGTACGTCTTCCAGTCGTTCCCACCGAACGAGAGCGTAACGAGGCCAAGGCCGGCCAAGACGATGCCACCGGCGATGCGCACGCCCGCAAAGGCACGCAGGTGGCGGTACTCCCACGGCGAGATTATGAGTCGCATGCCGGATCGCGCAGGAGTCGTCCACCATCCGCGCAGATCTTTCGGGGCGGCGTTGTTGTTCGGTGCATGCATCGGGATGTCTCCTGTTGGCCGTGCTGCTGGCCACTCGATTGCCTATCAAGATGATATCACTTTGATGCCCGGCTCGTCAAGTGTGCGGCAGAGGTCGCGCTGGGTGCCTCTAGCTCGGGTGCAAGCGGAAGTCTCGAGTGGACGGCCTGTCGCGCCTAGGCGCCGGCGCCACGGGCCGGACCGTCCAACTCGCGGCGCAACTTCTCGACGAGACCCTCGAACAGCGGATACGCCCCGGGGCCGTGCGCGCGGTGAATCGCGGGCCTCCACATTTCCCACCGCTCGACCAGGGTGCGCCCCAGCAGCAGCTTGATCAGCTCCAGGTCGAAGGCACCCCAGCGCTCGAGCGCGGCCAGCTGCTCAAAGTAGTCGAGCTCGCGGTAGAGCACCCACGCTTCGGGGGCATCCGTGGCGACGTATGCAGCGAAGGCATCCCGCAGCTCCTCGGCGGACTTGAAGCGCGCGACCAACCGCCGCGTCTCGACCAGCGCGTCCTCGTTCCAACGCCGGAAGAACTCGGCCGCCATCTGCGCCTCGCGGGTTCGGCGCGTTTCCCGCGCCTGCTGCGCCGCGAACACCGCGGCCGCGAAACCTCCGAGCAGGCCGATCGCCAGGATGGACGTCGCGATCGCCGTTACCGCGGCCCAGTTCACCGCCGCGACAAGCAACGCTCATCTCCCATCCGTCGCCCGGGACCAGGCTCCGCCATACGGCGAGCACGATACGAGGTCGTGGCTCGCGGAGGACGAAAGACGCACCGGAGTCGAAGAACCGCGCCCACACCGGGTTCGTCAGCTACGGGCGTTCACAAGGTCACCGCTGTCCATGTCGTCGTCCGGTTAGGTCGGCGGCCCGCGCGCGAGAGGCCTGGCGGACCAGGTGGTCGCGCTCGGCGACGTTCGTGGCCCGGCGGGCGGCCTCGGCGTACGCCGACGCGGCGGCGGGCAGGTCGCCGTCGAGCTCGTACAGGTGCCCGCGCACGGCGTGCCACCGGTGCCGGTCGCCGATCACCTCGCGCAGCCGGTCGGTCTCGCGCAGCCCGGCGGCGGCGCCGAGGACATGGCCGACCGCGACCGCGCGCCCGAGCACCGCGGCGGGGTCCTGGCGCACGGGGTCGTCGGTCAGCGCGACGAGGTCGTCGTACCAGGCCAGGATCTGCGGCCAGTCGGTCTCCTCGGCGTTCGCCGCGTCGTCGTGCAGTGCGGCGATCGCGGCCTCGACCTGGTAGCGGCCCGGGCGCCGTTCCTCCGTCTGCATGGCGAGCGCCGACTGCAGGACGCGCACGCCCTCGGCAATCTCGCGCGTGTCCCACAGGTCGCGATCCTGCCGGTCGAGCGTGACGATCCGGCCCTCGGGATCGAGACGTGCCGGCATCCGGGCGTGGTTGAGGAGCATCAGCGCGAGCAGCCCGCGCGCCTCGGGTTCCTCCGTGGCGAGGGTGAGCTGGCGGGCGAGCCGGATCGCTTCGCCGGCCAGGTCGATGCGGGTGGGCGGGCCAATATGGCCGGCCGTGTAGACGAGATAGAGCACGCGCAGCACTACCGCGAGATCGCCAGGCTGGTCGAGTCGGCGGGCGGGCGGGCCGGCCAATCTGCGCTTGGCGCGGCTGATCCGCTGCGCCATCGTCGCCTCGGGGACGTAGAAGACGTCGGCGATCTCCTGGGTGGTGAGGCCACCGACGGCGCGCAGGGTCAGCGCCACCTGGGACGCGGGCGCGAGGTCGGGGTGACAGCAGCAGAACAGCAGGAAGAGGGTGTCGTCGCCCTCCTCCGTGGCGGCCGGAGGCGGCTCCGCGTACTCGGTCTCCTCGCGGCGCCGCCGGGCGGCCTCGCTGCGGCGGGCGTCCACGAGCCGCCGCGTCGCGACCGTGGTCAGCCACGCGCGCGGGTCGCGCGGCGGGTGCTCGGGCCAGACCCGGAGCGCCTCGAGCAGCGCCTCCTGGAGCGCGTCCTCGGCGGCGTCGAAGTCCTCGCCCCGGCGGACCAGGCCTGCGAGCACCCGAGGAATGAGGTCCCGCCCCAACCCGCGCAGGGCGCCCTCGTCCAGCTGCCCGGTCGGGTCGCCGATCACGCCGGATCAGTCCTCCGACGGCGCCTCGGACATGATCTCCCGGACGTCGATCCACTCGTACAGGGGCTCGCCGCGGGGGCCGGGCTCGGACGAGACGTACGCGGCGAGCTCGAGCGCGCGCTCGCGGGACTCGACGTCGATCATGTACCAGCCCGCGATCAGGTCGCTGGTCTCGGGGTGCGGGCCGTCGGTGGTGACGGGCGCCGCGTCCGGACCGCCGTAGCGGACCCAGGTGCGCGCCGGCGTGAGCGCCTGCGCGTCGACGTACTCGCCGCTCTCCTGCAGCAGCTCGCTGACGTGCCTCTGGAACGCGATGTGCGCCTCCACGTCCTCGGGCGCCCACTGGTCAATCGGCGGGAAGGGATGGTGCGGCTCCGGGCCGCCGCGGTAGTGCTTGAGAAGCAGGTACTTGGGCATCGTCGTCTCCTGGTGTGGTGGGCCGCGCCTTTCGATGGTGGGCGGGCCTCTATCTCGTGAGCGGAGCCAGCCGGCGGTTCTCGACATGGAATCACTCGTTTGGCTTCGAGACTGCGCGTAGCGGGAACTTCCAACGGCACATCGACGCCGGTGCGGCAGCAGCTATCTGATCCGCTCGTCGATCCGGACGTGGACGATGTCGCCCGCTTCCTTGCCGATCGCTTTCCGCAGCGCCGCCTTTACCGGGAGCCTGTGCGTGCCGTCGCCCTGCGCCATCAACGCGCCGGTGAACGGCTCGCCATCGATCGCACCGCAGATCTTCACGAGGCCGCGGGTGCCGAAGAGCTCGGGCACATCGTCCATCACCACGCACGTCCATGCGCCTGGGTTGTCGCCCTTCTGGAGTTGGGCGTCGAACTCTCTCAACATGACTGCTCAGACTTTCGCACGCTCCGGCAGGCTGCCAAGCAGGTGCCAGTAGACCAGGAGAAGTTCAAAGAGCTGCTCGAAAGCGGCGTCGCGGCACTACCTGCGTGGCGCGCAGAGCAGTAGCGTCGTCTGCGATCTACGGCGCAGACGAGACTGCCGCAGGTTCGGGAAGGTGGAAGCGAAGGAGGTGGCTTCGTGACCGCCTGTGTCGACGCGGACTGGGGGATGAATGTTTGCTGTCGGCGACCGCACTCACAAGGTCAGGGTTGGTGATCGCGTTGCGATGCCCTGGCTTGGCTACGCGTGCGGATGCTGCAACTACTGCGTGGACGGCTAGGAGACTCTGTGCCACGAGCAGGAGATGATGGGCTACACGATCAACGGCGCCTTCGGTCGCTGGCCGTGACGTCGATCTGGTGTTCCGCCTCCTTGCCGGGCCCCTGAGCCCGCAGGCCCCCGAGCTCCAACCCTTCTTCGTCAAACGGCGAGCTAGCCCCATACCTGAACCCCTGGCTAAGCCGGGCCGAAGCCCGCAACGCCGAGCACACCTCCGAGCACGGTTCGGTGCCGGCAACCAGAGCCGGGTCCCCGAGTGCCACCAGGGTCTGGGCAATCGTCAGCGCTGCCGGCGCTAGGGCAGCAGTCCGTCAGTCGGTGGCCGGCGGCTCGGGGGGATCGACCACGGTCCTCGCCGATGGCGCGTGCAGGCCGGAGGTGTTGAACGCCCGGCTGAAGCCGCGCGCGCCACTGCTGCCGAGGCCCGCCGTCGACCACGCAAATCGAGTGGCGTCCGAGGCCGGCGCGAGCGCGCCGGGTCGCTCGCCGCGCCTGACGAACACGATCGGGGCGGGGGCCGCTTTCGCGATCGCGCGCCGGGTCTCGCCCAGGCCCTCGTTGCGCCAGCGGTCGGACAGCCCGATTAGGAGTAGGTCGGCTCGCGAGGCCGCCGCGACGATCCCGGCCCGCCCGGGCTCAGCCATCGCTGTGGTCGTGGCCACGCCGGCGAATTGCTGAACGAGCAACGCCGCGTCGGCGAGCATGTGCCCGGCGTGCTTGCCCTCGGCGGTCTGGCCGCCGGCCCCGAGCAGCTCGAGCGAGGCGCCGGTCGCCGCGCACAGCCACGATGCGAGCTCGAGCGCGGCCCAGTCGTGCTCGGCCCCGCCGAACGGGACCATCACGCGCGTTCCGGGTGCGGGCGCGACCGGCTGTCCCTCGCGGGCCACCAGCACGGCCACGTCGCACGGCGCCTCCTGGAGGACCTCGCCGACGTCGCCCCGTGGGATGCCGTCTCCCAGCAGCGGGCGCCGGCCGTCCAGGAGCACCAGGTCGACCTCGTCGCCACGCGAAAGCCTCACCAGGTCGCTCCCGGGGTGGCTGGAGGGGAGGGCCACGGCGCGTGTGGCGATCCCCTCGTCGAGCAGTCCGAGGCGAGCCCGCTGGATGTGATCTGACGCTTCGCGGACCTCGAACTGCTCGGTCTGGAGCCCTCCACGAACGGCTGATCCGCGCGGAGGCGGTACCAGCCGCAGGAGGATCAGTTCACGGGGCGGCTCCCAGCGGGCGAGCGGGGCGGCGATCGCGAGCAGCGGCTCCAGCGACGCCTCGGTCTGCGGCGCGACCAGGATCGAGTGCGACGGAGCAGCGGTGTCCCCGACGGTCAGGCGGGTGGCCGTGGCGAGCTCTTCTTCCGGAGGCTCTCCGAATCGGTTCTTTGGATCGATCAGTCGCAGCAACGGGCCTGTCATCAGCGTGGTGACGAGCGCCATCACCACCAGCGCGGTGAACAGCGCAGGCGAGATAACCCCCTCGTCGAGGGCGATGTTGAGCACGATCAGCTCGGTCAGGCCGCGCGTGTTCATCAGCGCTCCGAGCGCGGAGGACTGTCGGAGGGGAAGGTTCATCGTGCGCGCCGCGATGAACGTGCCTCCGAACTTGCCGATGATTGCGATCGCGATCAGTCCGAGCGTGATCAGGATGAGTTCCGTCTGGCCGAGCGCGCCGATGTTGGTCCGCAACCCCGTGTAAGCGAAGAACAGCGGGAGCAGGAGCGTCAGCACGAAGTCCTCTAGTCGCTTGGTGACCTCGTTGCTGAGCCCGGCGTGGCGAGGCATGACAAGCCCCATCAGGAACGCTCCCAGGATCACCGCCACTCCGATCTTGTCGGTGATGACGGCGGACAGCAGCACTCCGGCGAGGATGACCGTGAACCACGTGCCTGGGAGTCGCCCCTGCTCGTCGTAGGCCACCGCCGCGCGGGCCAGAATCCGTCGAACAACCGTGAACATGATCACGCCGAACAGAGCGGCCTCGCCGATCGTCTTGAGCACGTCGAGACCCGTGCCCGCGCCCGCGAGCGCCGTGGCCAGCGCGATCAGGAACCAGGCCGAGACGTCGTTCAGGGCCGCCGCCGACAAAGCCAGCGTGCCGAGCGGGCGCTTGACCATCCGGCGCTCGGAGATGATCCGGGCCAGGACCGGAAAGGCCGTGATTGACATCGAGACGGCGATGAACAGGGCGAAGGCCAGGAAGCGTGTCGGAGGCGCGAGCAGGGCATAGAGCGGCAGCGCCGCGAGCAGGCCGAGCATCAGCGGGAACAACAGGCTCGTGTTCGAGATCGCGAGCGTCATCCCGAGACGGCCGCGAAGCTGGCTGAGGTCGACCTCGAGCCCGATCAGGAACATGTAGAAGACCAGTCCGAGGTTCGCCGCGACGCCGATGTAAGGCACGATGTCGGTGGGAAAGACGTCGCCCTGGAGCGTGGGCAGGATCGCGCCGAACACGGTCGGCCCGAGGATGATGCCGCCGAGCACCTCTCCCATGACCCGTGGTTGCCCGATCTTCGGCATCAGGCTCCCGCACAGGCGGGCGAACAGCATCACGATCAGCGTGGCGATGAAGAACGCGACCACGGTCTGGTCGGAGGTCCGCTGCTTGGTGCCGGTCACGTGCTCGCCCAGCCTGGGCGAGGCCCCAGCCGCGACGGGAGTGAGCATCACGTCGAGCGCGCGCCCGGCGGCGGTGCCTAACATCCGCCTCGAGCCGCCGAGGTTGCAGGTCACGGTCCCGGTGAAGCTCCCCTCACGGTAGACGATCGTTCCCCGCCGGATGCTCTTGGTCACAACCTCGGCCCGCGAGCCGGACTCGGTCAGGGTCACGTTCGTGCCCAGACAGTTCGAGGTCGGGCTCAGCGTGTAAATGCCGGAGATCGAGCCGGGGGCCCGCGGCAGCGGCACGCCCGGCGTGGGTGGATCGCCCTTGAGCTGAGCCGCAAGCGGCCGGCCGCCGATCGTCCCGAGCAAAAGCCCATTGACGACGTGGGCGTCGATCGCGGCCTGCGCGTGGCCGACGCAGTCGGCGGTGCCGGTCAGCTGGCCATGTTTGAACGTGAGCTCGCCGCTCAGCGTGCCCTGGGTGTTCGACAGCGAGACGAACTGGCCCGACTGGACCACGAAAGCCTTTGCGCCCAGGCACGCGGCGCCCGAGGAGACGTTGTAGCTTCCCGCGATCGTCGGCTGGGCGTGCTTGCCGCTCCCGGCCACGATCACCCCGACGACGACCGCGGCCGTCACCAGGATCAGGACCACGTAATAAACCGCCACGCGCGACCGCGGCGGGGGTGGCGGCTGATCGTCGCCGGAAGCGACTCCCGTTTCGCTTACGACCGGGGTCGACACTATCCCGTGCGCGCAGCGCCCGGCGTCGGGCTTAGGAGGGCGGGGGGCCGGTTGGAACCTGGAAGACCGACGGGCTCAGAGCACGTCCGCCAGAGCGGCGGCGACTTGTGCGGGTAGGCGTCCAGCTGCGCGAACGTCGGCCAGTCGGGGGCCAGGAAATGCGACTCAGGCTCCGATCGCAGGAAGCCCTTGCCGACGAGGGCGAGAACTGCATCCCCTGGATATGAAGCAGTCATTCAGCGCGAGCCTACCGGCGAGGCATTGCTGCTAGCAAGAGGCCCCGAGGCCCCGACCACGTTACGGCTCGTGCGACGACCAGCACGCTCGGCCGGTGCGCATCGGCAAAGCCGCTTCCACGACCTCCGGCACACTTGCGCCGCCTGGCTCATCGTGGCCGGGGCACCCGCTCCAGATCAAGCTCCGTCTCGGCCACGAGAGCATCCGGACCACGATGGACACCTACGGGCACTTGTTCCCGGCCGCGGAGCCGGAGCTAGCCGCCCTGCTCGACGTGGCGAGGACGGCCGGGCTCGACGCCTCGCGGGGTACTCCCGGGGTACCGGCCCAAATCAGTCTCGCCCGTCTCAACCAAAAACTACACGATTAGCAGGTAAAAAAGACGCGCCCGGAGAGATTCGAA
>CAVOTN010000006.1:0-25611 GCA_963699325.1 uncultured Solirubrobacterales bacterium
GCCCGATTGAGCGCGCTGGCGGAGCGCTTTGCCCTACCTGACGACGCCGCGCGCCGGCTGCGGCGGCTGCATCGCCTGCTCGTCGAAGATCCGCTGGCTCCGACCGCGGTGCGCGATCCGGCGAAGGTGATCAAAGACCACCTGGCGGACTCGCTGGTGGCGCTCGAGCTCCCGCAGGTGCCGGTGGCAAAGGACGTCGCCGACCTCGGCTCGGGCGCCGGCCTTCCGGGGCTGCCGCTCGCGATCGCGCTTCCCGGGGCGACCGTCGCGCTCGTTGAGAGCGTCTCCCGGAAATGCGCGTTCCTCGAGCGCGCGATCGTGGCCTGCGAGCTCCCCAATGCACGTGTCGTCCATACACGCGTGGAGACCTGGTCCGAAGGGCTTGCGGCATTCGATCTCGTCACCGCACGCGCCCTTGCGCCGCTCGAGGTCGTGGTCGAGTACGCGGCGCCGCTCCTCGCCGTCGGCGGCACGCTCGTGGCGTGGCGCGGCCGGCGTGACCCAGACGCCGAGGAGTCCGCCGCGCGCGCGGCAGCGGAAGTAGGCCTCGAGCCTCGCGAAATACGCCAAATGCAGCCATATCGCGATGCGGCGCACCGATATCTACACCTCATGTCGAAGGTTACGCAGACTCCTTTAGGGTTTCCGCGGCGGCCGGGTATGGCGACGAAACGGCCTCTCGGCAGGCTTCAGGACGCAACGCCACTCCCGGGATCTGACCGCCCGCACCGGTAGCTTCACGTCCCATGGGGACCGTGTACGCCATCGCCAATCAGAAGGGCGGTGTGGGCAAGACGACCACGGCGGTCAACCTTGCCGCGTGCGTGGCCGAGGCGGGCTACGACGCGCTGCTCGTCGACATCGATCCCCAGGCCAACGCGACGATCGGCCTCGGCCTCAGCAAGGACGGTCCCGGCACGATCTACGACGTCCTGATCGGCTCGTCTTCGCTCGATGAAGTGGTCCGGCCGACCGGGATCGACCGTCTCTCGATCGTCCCCTCCGGCCCGGATCTCGCCGGCGCCAACGTCGAGCTCCCGCGCATCCCCGGGTCCGAGATGCTGCTCCGCGAGGCGCTCACGGGCGTCCGGGATCGGTACGCGTTCACGCTACTCGACTGCCCGCCGTCGCTCGGGCCGCTGACCGTCAACGCGCTCGTCGCGGCCGATCGCGTGATCGTTCCGGTCCAGGCGGAGTACTTCGCGCTCGAGGGTCTCGCCGGCCTGCTCGACACGCTCTCGCTCGTACAGCGCGAGCTCAATCCATGGCTTACTGTGGCTGGGATGCTGCTGACGATGCACGACGGCCGGACCCGCCTCGCGCAGGACGTCGAGCGCGAGGTGCGCGAGCACTTCCCCGAACTGGTGTTCGATACGGTGATCCCTCGCAACGTCCGCGTCGGCGAGGCGCCGAGCTTTGGCAAGCCCGTGATCCACCACGATCCCCACTGCGCCGGCTCCGATGCCTATTTCGAGCTCGCCAAGGAGGTGGCCGCGCGTGGCTGAACGGCCGAAGGGAATGGGCCGAGGCCTCGCGGCGATCCTGTCCGTGGCGCCGCGTGACGAGCTACAGGAGCTCCGCCCGGTCCCGGTCGACATGATCGACCCGAGCCCCAACCAGCCACGCCACACCTTCGACGAGAACTCACTCATCGCCCTGGCGGGCTCGATACGCGCCCGGGGCGTGCTCCAGCCCGTGCTCGTTCGCCCCACGGTGAGCGGGCGCTACGAGCTGATCGCCGGCGAACGCCGGTGGCGCGCGGCCAAGCTCGCCGAGCTCACCGCGATCCCGGCGGTGGTGCGCCGCCACGACGACGCCGCATCGCTCGAGGTCGCGCTGATCGAGAACATGGCGCGCGAGGACCTCAATCCCGTCGAGGAGGCTCGCGCCTGCGCCGCGCTCGTCGAGGAGCTCGGCCTCACGCGCGAGGATGTCGGCCTCCGCGTCGGCCGCAGCCGCGTCGCGGTCTCGAACCTGATCCGGCTCCTCGATCTGCCCGACGAGGCGCTCGAGCTGATCGAACGCCGCGACCTGACCGAAGGCCACGGCCGCGCGCTGCTTCTCGCCACCGACCACGCCGCCCGCCGCACCCTCGCCCGCGACGCCGTGCACCACCACTGGTCCGTGCGCGAACTCGAGTCCCGCGCCCGGGTTGCCGGCGCGGAGTCCGACCGCCGCCGGCGCCCGCGATCGCGCCCCGCGCTCCACCCCGACCAGGCGGCGGCGATCGAGCTGATCTCCGACGCCCTCGCCGCCGCTCTCGGACGCGAGGTCGACGTCGCTCCCGCCAGGGGCACGGGCTACCGCGTCCAGCTCAGCTTCGAGTCGCTCGACGACGCGCTCGACGTGGCCCGGCGTCTGCGCGTCCGAGCCGTCTCCTGATCGCCGGCGACCCGGCGAGCCAACGCCACCCCAGGCCCCCAGCTCGCGGGTAGAATCGCGCCAGACGGGCGATTAGCTCAGTCGGTTAGAGCGCTTCTCTGATAAGGAAGAGGTCCCAGGTTCGAGTCCTGGATCGCCCACTGGGGATGGAGCAACGAAGGTCCGCTTACGAGGCAGAAGGGCGAGGAGTGGGGGATCCGACCCTCGCCACCGGCACGACCAGCCGGCGCCGGACGATCAGCAGGCAGGCGATCAGGACGATCGCTCCGGTGGCGGTGAACGCGCCGCCGATGCCGAGCGTGGAGACCAGTGGGCCGGCGAGCAATGAGCCGACAACGATCCCGCCGAGCGAGGCGGGGAGAGCGAGCCCGTAGGCTCGGGCGAGGACCTCGTCGTCGAGCATTCGAGGTAGCGCCGTGTCCGAGAGAACCTCGCCTACAACCATGCCGCCGCCGGCCAGGAGCGCGGCCACGAGGGCTTCGAGCAGGGTCGGCGCCGATCCGAGGACGCCGAGCATCGCCGCAATCAGCAGCAGTGCAACGAGCAGGGTCGGGCGCCACCGGGAAGGGTTGCCCATGCGGCCCGTGACGATCGCCCCGATCACGCCCCCGATGCCGTAGGCGCCGAGCAGCAGGCCGTAGCCGGCGTTGCCGGTGCCGATCTGGCGGCTCAAGAGCACCAGCGTGACCGTGAGCATTCCGTACACGCCGCTGCACAGCACGTCGGCGGACAAGAGGCGGATGGCGCTCGGCGCGCCGCGCAGCGCCTGGACGCCGGCGCTGATGTCCTCGAACACGCCGGTCGCCCGCTCGGTCGGGCGCTCCGGTGGCGCAAACGCGGGTCCGGACGGGATCAAGCGAGTCACGCCGGCCGACGCGAGAAAGGTCAGCGCATTGATCAGGATCGCGAGCGCCGGTGTGGTGGCGACCAGCACCAGCGCTCCCAGCGCCGGGCCCGCGACGATCGCGGACTGGCCGATAGCCGACCGTAATGCGTTCGCGCGCTGGAGCTCAGAGGCGGCAACGAGGCGAGCGGTGGAGGCGGCAACGCTGGGCGGGTGCACTATCGCAGCCGCGGTGGCTGCGGCTGCCAGGATCGGCGTCATGAAGATCGGCAGCCCGGTCGCCGCGACGCCGGCCAGCGCGATCATCAGGCCGGCGCGCACCAGATCGGACGCGATCATCAGCGCCCGCCGGTCGTAGCGATCGGCGATCACGCCACCCAGCGGTCCGAGCACCACGATCGGGATCACGCGAGCCGCCGTGGTCAGCGCGACCAAGGTCCCGGATCGCGTCCGCTCGAACACTAATGCCAGCAGCGCAACGTTGTACAGCCAGTCGCCGCACGAGGAAGTGGCCAGGGCCGCGAGGAGGAGGTGGAACGGACGGCCACCGGGCAACCGGTGGCGGGAGCGGGATGAGCGGGAGAAGAGCATGCGAGGAGCATGCGTCTAAGCTGGCGTCGCGCACATCGGGCGGACGCTGAGTCTTCGCGCCCCGGGCTGGCTTAGATCTCGAGCGAGCTGGCTTAGAGGCCGTCTCGAACACCGGGAGTCGTCTCGCCCCGCTGTTAGGCCGGCTCGTGGTGGTCTTCCGGGATCGCCACCAGCCGCTGCCGGTGGGCGAGAGCCGCGGCCTGCACTCGGCTGGTGACTCCCAGCTTGGAGAGGATGTTGGAGACGTGGACGCTGGCGGTGGCCCGAGAGACGAACAGCCTCTCGGCGATCTCGCTGTTCGAAAGGCCGTCGGCAACGAGCTGGAGCACTTCACGTTCCCGCGCGGTCAATCCGAAGCGCTCGACGCCTCGGGCAGCCACGCCCGCGGCGGCCGGCTCCAGGTGGTCCGACTCGACACGGAGCCTGGCTCGGCGGATGAGCGCGTCGACCTCGCCCCGTAGCGGCGTGGCACCCAGCGTCCGCGCGAGATCGGACGCCTCGTGGGCCGCCGGGGCCGCTGCGTCCGGCGCGCCGGACGCCACCAACGCCTCGGCCTGTCTGAGCGAGGCGTAGGCGAGCGGGAACGGCTCGCCCGCGGCCCGACAGGCCTCGACCGCGTCTTCCCACGCTTCGACTTCGGCGCTGCCGGTGAGCCGGGCGTGCTCGGCGCGCACCGCGGCTAGATGGGCCCGCTCGGCGGGCGCGCGCGCCACGATTACCTCGGCCTGAGCGACCAGGGCAGCCGATGCTTGCTCGGTGTCCTCGGGTACGGGCCTGTCCTGGTCGCGCGCGGAGATTGCGCGTTCGGCCTCGATTCTGGAGCCGAGCGACATCAGCGGCCAGCGGTAGCGCGGCTCCTCCCCGGCAGTCGCCCGCGCGAGCGACCGCCCCACGATCTCGCGCGCGAGATCGAGGTTGCCGTCAGCGCGCGCCAGCTCGGCCTCGAGCCACGCCAGCGGCAGGGCGTACTGCGGCGCTGAGGTGTTGCGCAGCTGTCTGCGAGCTTCGCGCAGGTCGGCTCTGGCCTCAGGCGCTCGCCCGCCCAGCGCGTACAGCTCGGCGCGGAGCAGCAACAGGGCTCCCGTGAAGTTGCCGGTCGGTTCGCTCCCGGGCGCGCAAGCCGCCAGCGCCTCCTGCCAGCGGCCCGACCGAAGCAGCGCCTCGGCCCGGTTGCCGCGAAGGAACGCGCCGAGTGTGCGCGCGACACCGGCCTGCTCGGCCACCGTCATCCCCTCCTCAGCGGTCGCCACTGCTTGCTCGTGGCGACTCAACATCAGCAGCAGGTCCGACAGGTTCACATACGCGCGCACCGCGATCCACGGCAAATGGGCCCGGCGAGCGTGCTCGCCCGCTTCAGCCATCTGAGCCAGCCCGCGCTCGACGTCGCCGGCGTAGACCGCGGCGTGCCCGACCGTGACCTCCGCGTCGATTTGCTCCTCGAGCGCGCCGACGGCGCGAGCGCTGGCGACTGCTCGCTCCGCGAACTCGCCGGCACGCTCCATCTGGTCGATGCGCAGCATCGCGTTTGAGAGCTGCCCGAGGACGCGCGCCGCGGCGCGGCTAGGGAGATCGGGCGGGAGCAGCCCCACCGCCTGCTCCAGCACCGCGATCCCCTCGTCGTCGCGGCCGAGCTCGCGGAGGATCGTCGCGCGACGGGCCAGCAGCATCGCGCGCTGCTCGAGCGGGCCGCCGTAGCCAACCTCCTCCAGCGCCTGGTCGACGAGCGCCAGCGCGCGCTCGACCGCTCCGGCGCGGTAGGTCGCGTCGGCCGCGGCGTCGAGCAGCTCTGGATGCGGGATCCCGGCGCGCTGGTGGGCATCCGGAACCTGGGTCCACAGCTCCAGGGCCACCTCGAAGTGCATTTGGGCGGCCGAAGGCGCGTAAGCGTCGGCTGCGGCGCGTCCGGCGCGCACCGATGCTGCGAGCGCTCGCGGGAGGTCGTGCGCGGCCAGCCAGTGGTGAGCCAGCATCGAGGTCGCGTCGAGGCCGGAATCGGAGAGCTCGGTGCTGGCCTCGAGCGCCTCCGCGTAAGTGCGGTGGAGCCTGGCCCGCTCCCCAGGAAGCAGGTCGTCGTGAATCGCCGCCCGAGCCAGCGAATGGCGAAAACCATAGCCACGCCCCGACGGGTCGACCACCAGCAGCTGCTGCTCGACGACCTCGCGCAGTGCCGCATACAGCTCCGGCTCCCGGAGGCTCGCCGCGACGCCGAGCAGCTCCTCGGGCACCCACCGGCCGCCTCCCGAGGCGATCCGCAGCACGTGCTGGGCATCGGGTGACAGGCGCTCGGAGCGAGCGAGCAAGACGTCCCGCAGCGACGGCGGCAGGTAATCGTGATCGAGTCCTCCCTCGCGCATCGCGCCGAGTAACTCCTCGACGAACAACGGGATGCCTTCCGAGCGCTCGAATACGTGGTCGATCAGCTCGCCCTCCGGACGGCGTCCGAGGATCGCCGCCATCTGTGCCGCGACATCCTGCGCCGGTAGCCGTTCGAGCTCGAGCCGCTCAACCGTTCGCTGCTGCTCCCAGCGTGCGGAGATGCGGCGGAACGGATGGGCACGGTGAAGCTCGTCCGACCGCACCGTGAACACCAGCATCAGCCGACGCGCGGTCGCCCCGGCGACCAGCAACGCGATCAGGTCGAGCGTGGCCGGGTCGGCCCATTGGACATCTTCGAACGCGAGGAGCGCCGGCGTTGTACTGGACAGCCGGCTGATGACCCCGAGCAGGAGCTCGAGGAGCCTCGACGGATCGCGGTCCGCCTGCGACGGGGCCTCGCGGCCGTCATCGAGCTCAGGCACCAATCGGCCAATCTCGCCGCGGGCCGGACCGAGCACCTCCGTGAGCTCATCGGCGTCGAGTTCTGCTGCAAGGGCTCGGAGCATCTCGACCAGCGGCGCAAACGGGATCCCTCCACCATCGAGTTCGACGCAACCCCCGAACAGCGCCCGCGCGCCGGCGGCACGCGCCCGGATCACGAGCTCGGCGATGAGCCTGGACTTACCGACCCCCGCTTCTCCGCCCACCAACACGGTCGCGGACTCGCCACCGAGGACACGCTCAAGCGCGGCGTCGAGGGCCGTCGACTCCGCCTGCCGGCCCACCAGGATCGGGCTTACGAGACTGGGCGCCACCACCGGCATCCTAAGCGCAGCCACCATCACGCTCCAAGCTCGAACAACGGAAAGCCCGGCGCGGATGCCGCGCCGGGCTCGGTTGATTCTCGTGGATCCCGCCAGGGCCGTCGGCCCCGGCGTCGTCTAGCGATTAGAAGCTGCGCTCGATGCGAATCATGTCCCCGATTTCCTTTCTACTCCTTTGGTCGGCTGTTCGAACCGGCGAATTTGCGATGGGGAGATCCTGCGTCTAAGCCCCCGCCGCGCACATCGGGCAAAGCCGTGATCTTGCTGGCCGAAACCTCACCCCAGGCCAGCTTAGGTCCGGTGCGGTGGCGGCTCAGCTCCTGCTCTTTCTCGATCCGAAGGTCGACCGTGAGCCGTCTTCTCGAGCCGCTTGGGCGGACCGAACCTCGCGGTTAGACTGGCGCCCGTGGGCGGACCGACGGCGGCGCAGACCGAGAGCTATCGGCGCGACGGGTTTCTGATCGTCGAGCGTTTTCTGGCGGCGACCAGCCTCGAGCGCGCACGCGAGCACTTCATGAGGGTGTTCGAGCACGAGTGGGAAACGGGGCTTGCGCCGGACGAGGTCAATTACGTGCCGGGCGTGACGGCGCCGGACCTGACCCGCCAGCTGTGCAACGTGTGGAAAGCGGACCGGGAGCTGGCCGGCGTCACCCTGTCACGACAGGTGGGCGAGTTCGCGGCGCGGCTGGCGGGGCTGCCCGGGGTTCGGCTGGCGCAGGACAACGCGATCTGGAAGCCGCCGTCGGGAAAGGCGTTGCTGTGCCATCAGGACGCCGCGTATCTGGATCACCTCGATCCGCCGAACATGACGACGTGCTGGATTGCGCTTGACGACACAGCGGCCGATACCGGGACGATCTACTACGTGCGCGGTTCGCATCGGTGGCCGCACGCGCCGCTGAGTGGAACGTTCCACGCGCCGGACGACTGGCTCGCGCACGCAAGCAGTTCGACGCCATCCGGGACGGAACTCGAGTTGGTTCCGATCGAGGTCCCGGCCGGAGGCGCCGCGTTTCACGACGGGTGGACGTTCCATGGCAGTCCACCGAATGAGCGCGCCGACGCCCAGCGCCGCTCGGTGATCAGCCACATGATCTCGACGCATACTCGGTGGAACCCGGAGCATCCTCACCCGATCTACTCTCGCTACCGGCGGCCCGGCGAGACCGAGCTCGACGAGGCCTTCTTCCCGGTTCTGTGGCGGGACGGATACAGGACCCCGTGGCTGTCGGACTACGCACTAGCAGAAGTCTCGGCCTGATCGCCGTGACCGGTGTCGTCGCCGAGGCGGGCTAGCATCGGCCACCATGTCGAGCCCCGGTCTACGGCGGGGACTCGTCGCCGTGGCAGGCCTGCTGCTAGCGATAGGGGTCGCGGTGGTGGTCCTGGTCCTCGTCAACGCAGGGAGCACGCACCAGCACCGCGCCGGCGCGGTGCACGTGGCGGCAACGCCTCCTCCTCCACCGCCCCCGTCGGCGCCTCAACCCAAGCCGCGCCCGCATCCCCCCGACGACCCGTGGCCCCTGTACGGCTATGACCTGGCGCGCACGCGCTTCTTCCCGGGCGGGGCGAAGCTCGACCCGCCGCTGCAGGTGGGGTGGAGGTTCAACGATGGCGCCTTGCTCGAGTTCCCGCCCGTCATCGACGACAACACCCTGTATTTCGAGGACGCAAACGGATGGGCGAGCGCGTTGCGCTCAACCGATGGTCGCCTGATCTGGCACCGCAGGATCGGAACCCTGGCCGCGGCCTCGCCGGCGCTCGACATCCGCCACCAGCTTGTGTTCTTCACGTTGCTGTCGAGGAGCGCTGGCGCCCGCCTGCCGGGCAACGGTGCGGTCGTGGCGTTGTCGATGAAGACCGGGAAGGTCGTGTGGTCTCACTCGCTGCCCGCGGGGAGCGAGTCCTCGCCGCTCGTGCACGGCCTCAGCGTATTCCTGGGTGACCAGGGCGGCACGGTGTACTCGTTCAGGACCTATGACGGTCACCTGAACTGGACCTTCCAGGCGAACGGCTCCGTCAAAGGCGGAGTCGCGTTCGCCCACAACACGATCTACTTCGGCGACTACGGCGCCCGCGTCCACGCCGTCAACGCCGCCAACGGCCGCGAGATCTGGACGGCTGCGGGCGGGGACAGCTTCTACTCCACGCCGGCGGTCGCGTTCGGGCGGGTGTACATCGGCAGCACCAGCGGGGCGGTGTACGCCTTCTGGGCGAGTTCCGGGGCCAGTTCCTGGACCGCGTCGACCGGCGCCTACGTCTACGCCTCGCCGGCGGTTGCCGACGTCCCCGGCCTGGGTCCGACGGTGTACATCGGCTCCTACGACGGCCACCTGTACGCCTACGGCGCTTACACCGGCGCGAT
The DNA here is from genome assembly GCA_963699325.1 of uncultured Solirubrobacterales bacterium. GTDB lineage: Bacteria > Actinomycetota > Thermoleophilia > Solirubrobacterales > Solirubrobacteraceae > Palsa-465. The sequence goes on from CAVOTN010000006.1 coordinate 9,323, forward strand.
CCGGTGGAGTCACGGCGGCGGGGGCCGGATCGACGGTTCCGCGACGGTCGTGGGCAACGTCGTCTACTACTCGAGCCTCGGCTCGAACACCACCACGGGCCTCAACTGGCGCACGGGTCGCCAGGCGTTCTCGTTCCCCGACGGCGAGTTCACGCCGGTGATCACCGACGGGAAGGTCGTGTTCCTGATCGGATACTCGACGATCTACCAGATGCTTCCGAAGCGCTGACGCGGCCCAAACAGTCGCGACCAGCCGGCACGCGCGTCAGTCGACCAGCGCAGCCGCGTCAGACGACCGTGCTGAGCCTGCTCGGTTGCGCCTCGAACACGGATTCGAGCGCGCCGCCCAGCAGGCGCGGGTCGTGAACCGCACGAGCGCCGGCTTGGAGCGTCCACGCGAACCCGGTTATGTGGTTGCGCGCCAGGGAGGGTGCGTCGAAGTGGAGCTCGGCGTCGGGGTCATACAGGACGTCGTCAACCCGGACACCGTGCTTGCGCAGGGCGGACAGGTGGTCCTCCGCGGTCATATCCGCGGTCTCGGCTTGCCCGGGCTCGAGATTGCACAGCCACAGGACCCGGCCAGGCGTACGGGCGAGAGCCGGAACGATCTGCGGAAGCGCGCTGGTGGCCAGCGTGCTGGTGTAAAGAGAGCCGGGGGCGAGCAGGACCCAGTCGGCGTCCTGGATCGCTCGGACGGCGGCAATCGGAGTGCGGGGCCATTGCGGGTCAAAGCGCAGGCGAACGATGCGGTCGGCGGTGTCGCCGATCGCCGACTCGCCGGCGATCAGCCGGTCGCCGGTGTCGGCGAGCAGCCTGACGGGCTCGACGCTCGCCGGCAGCACGCAGCCCGAGATGCCGAGCCACTGCCCGAGCGAGCGAGTCGATGCCTCGAGGTCGCCGAGGGAGTCCGTCAGCGATTGGATCAGGAGGTTGCCGACGGGATGCCGGCCGTAGCGCGTTTCGAGCGGGCGAGACATGACGGTCGCCAGCAGGCTGGTCCGATCACTCAGCGCGATCAGCGAGCGTCGGAGATCCCCCACCGCGGGGCCGCCGAAGTGCCGCCGAAGGTCTCCTGAGGAGCCGCCGTCGTCGGCGGTCGTGACGATCGCCGTGAGGTCGACGGGGGCGTCGCGCAAGGCCGCGAGCACGGCAGCGACGCCGTGGCCACCCCCGAGCACCGCAATACGCGTAGTGATCGTCACGCACATTCAACGGTCATCGTGCCCCCGAGATTGCGCGGCCCCTCAACGATCAGGGCCGGCGCACGATGACCTGTGCTGCGGTCAGGCGGCGATTCCGGGGCCGTGCGACGTTCGCTTGACGGCCCTACTCGCCGGTCTCGAGCGCCGGCTGACGGGCCGGGTGACCGACGACCCGGCGCGTCCGGAACGCGACGGCGCCCACCAGCGACAGCGCCACGGTCAGCAGGCCGGCACCGACGAACACCGTGCGCACGCCGACGAGGCTGAGCAGCGCGCCCGCGCCGAGGAACGCGCTCACGAACGCGAGGTTCTCGAGCACGTCCTTAAGGCCGAAGGCGCGGCCGAGCAGGCGCTCGGTGACCATCTCCTGCATCAGGCGCATCTCGGGCCCTACGAGCAGGTTCTCACCCAGTCCGATGAACGTGAAGGCGACGAGCGCGAGCCCGAGGTTGGGCGCGAGCGCGGCGACCGCCATCGCGATGCCGGACAGAGCGATGCCGACCAGCCAGCGCCGGCGCAGGCCGTGGATGTCGGAGCCGGCGCGCGCGTTCGTCCACGAGCCGGCGACCATGCCGAGGCCGTACAGGGCCATCAGCACGCTGTAGCCGGAGCCGCCGGCGTGGAGCGGACCGGTGGCGAGGAGCGGGGCGAGCACGTTGAACATCGCGCCCGTGAGCACGACGAGCGAGCCCACGCCCATGAGCACGGGCACTCCCGGCAAGGCCAGCGCGGCCTGAGTGCCGGCGCGGGTGTCAGCCCAGACTGAGCCGGAGAGGCGCTCGCCGGCCTCCGCATCGCCGTCGTCGTGGGCATCGCCCGCGGCCGCCGGTCGCGGCCCGAGGTCGACCCCACCGAGCAGCACGGCGGATCCGATGAAGCTGACCGCGTTCAGCACGAGCACGACCGGAGCGGTGGTGACGAGCAGCAGGCCGCCGGCGATCGCGGGCCCCAGCATCAGCCCGGCGTTGATGCTCGCGTAGAACATCGCCGTCATCTGGGAGCGGCGCTCAGGCGGCACCATGCCCGGCAGGGCCGAGTTGATCGCAGGGCGGAACAGCGCGGTCCCAATCCCGGCGAGTAGCGCGAACGCGACGGTGGCGGCGAACGAGGGGACGATCGCGATCGCGACGAAGCAGGTCGCGCGCAGCAGGTCGGCGCAGACCGCAAGGCGCCGGCGAGAGATGCGGTCGGCGAGCGAGCCGAACAGCGGCGAGAGCACGATCCCGGGCAGGAACTCACCGAGCAGCACGAGCGAGATCGCCCAGCCCGAGTGGAACCGCTGGTAGGCGACGAGCAGCAGCGCGACATACGCGGCGCCGGTGCCGACCTGCGACTGGAAGAACGCCGCGAAGAAGCGCCGCAGCGCGGGGGTGTCTCTGAGCAGCCCGAGCACCGAGTGTGAACGCCTAGGAGGCCGGCGAGGCGATCGTGGCGGATCCGTCAAAAAGGCACGCGGGCGCGGGGGAAGCCGGCGAACCATGGAGCGAAGCGGACATATCCGACGTTTAATCGGCTTTTCGAGTGGCCAACGTGAGGGGAAAGGCATGGCATCGTGGGGATATGTCGATAACCAACCTGGTCCCGCCCTCGGCGACGCTCGCGGTCAACGAACGCATCCGCCAGTTGATCGAGGAAGGTCGGCCGATCCTCCACCTCGCGTTCGGCGAGGCCGGGCTGCCCGTGCCCGGCGAGGTCGTCGATGCACTGACGCGCGGCGCTCCCGACAACGGCTACGGGCCTGTCGCCGGCGCGCCCTACGCACGCGCCGCCGCGGCGCGGTGGTTCGCCCGCCGGCGCCTGCCCACCGAGCCCGACCAGATCGTGATCGCGCCGGGGAGCAAGGCGCTGCTGTGGGCGCTGCTCGCGGTGCTACCGGGCGACGTCGTGCTGCCCCAGCCGTCGTGGGTCAGCTACGCCGCCCAGGCCGCGCTGGCGGGCAAGCGTGTGTGGGGCGTTCCGATCGCCACCGACGGTCCGGGCGGCGTGCCCGACCCGGCCGCGCTCGAGGAAACCCTCGCTCGCGCCGCGCGGCAAGGCGCGCGGCCGGGAGTGATCGTGGTCACGCTCCCGGACAACCCCACCGGCACCGTGCCGGACGACAAGGACGTCCGCCGCACCGTCGAGATCGCCGAGCAGCATGGTCTCAGCATCATCTCGGATGAGATCTACCGCGACCTCGCGCACGACCCCGGCGAGGTGCACAGCCCGGCCGAATACCTCCCCGAGCGGACCTACGTCACGAGTGGGTTGAGCAAGAACATGGCCCTCGGCGGCTGGCGGATCGGCTTCGTCCGCTTCCCGGAGGGCGCGACCGGGCGCATGGCGCGCGAGGCGCTGATCGGACTGGCGAGCGAGGTCTGGTCGAGCGCGCCCGCGCCGATGCAGCACGTCGCGGCGCACGTGCTGGACGAACCGCCCGAGGTCGTCGAGCACATCGCGCGCAGTCGCCGTCTGCACCGGGCGGTCACGACCGCCGCGCACTCACGGCTTGTCGCCGCGGGCATCCGATGCCGGCCTCCGGCGGGCGGGTTCTACCTGTACCCGGATTTCGAAGCCGTGCGACCGCGGCTTGCCGCGCACCAGGTCGATGGCGCCGACGGGCTCGCGACCCATCTCCTCGACCGGTTCGAAATCGGGGTGCTGAGCGGCGCCGCGTTCGGAGACGATCCGGCCGCACTCCGCTGCCGGATCGCGACGAGCCTGCTGTACGGCGCGACCGACGAGGAGCGCCGCGAGGCCCTCGCGGCCCAGGACCCGGCGGAGCTCCCGTGGATCAAGAGGAGCGTCGACCGCCTCGGGGACGCGGTCGCGTCGCTGTAGGCCGGCGGGGCAGGAGGCTGCCGAGGGCACGCTCGGCGTCGATCAGCACGATCAGGCGCTCGCCGACCGCGGCGATCTCATCACCGAGGCCGTTCTCGGCGGCGATCGGGAGCGGCTCGATCTGCTCGGCCGGCACGGGCAGGATGCCGTCGACGGTGTCAACGATCAGGCCGAGCGAACCATTCGAGACCTCGACGACGAGGATGCGGGTCTCGCGGCCCGTCTCGAGTTGCCGGCCCAGGCGGCTCGAGAGATCGACCACCGGCAACGTACGTCCGCGGAGGTTGATCAATCCCTGGATCGCGCCGCTCGCGACCGCGGTGGCACGCGGCGGGGTGTAGCGGATGATCTCGCGGACCGACGCGATCGGCAGCCCGTAGTGCTCGCCGTGCAGCGAGAACACGACCAACTGGCGCTCGCGCTCGGGTGCCGTCATCTCAGCGACTGTCAGCGCAGGCGCGCCGGCGAGAAGTGCTCGACCGCGCGGTGGACCTCGGCGAGCTCGCCGTCGGTCAGCGGTAGCCGCGGCGGACGGCACGGGCCGCCGCCGATCCCAAGCTCGTCGAGCGCGGCCTTGAAGTACTGGACCAGCTTCGGCGTCATGTCCAGCCGCGCCAGCGGCAGCAGCTCGGCGTACAGCTCGCGAGCGGTCGCTAGCTCGCCCGTGGTGCACAGCTCGAACAGGCGAACCGATGCCGCAGGCACCACGTCGGCCACGCCCGAGACCCAGCCCACGGCACCGGCGCACAAGCCTTCGAGCGCCCAGTCATCACCACCGACGAGCACGTCGACGTCCGGGCACAGGTTCACGAGCTCGGCGATCCGGCGAGCGTCTCCCGAGGTCTCCTTGAACGCGGTGATGCTCGGCACCGCGCGCGCCAGCCGCGCCAGCAGCTCCGGCCGGAGGTCGCTGCCGCTCCCGAGTGGGTTGTTGTAGACCATCAGCGGAAGCTCGGTGGCGCGCGCGACCGACCCGAAGAACTCGATGAGCTCGCGCTCGTCGGCCCGGTAGAGCAACGGCGGCAGGATCATCGCCCGGTCCGCGCCAGCGCTCGCGGCATCGCCGGCGTAGATCGCCGCCTGCTCCGCGGTGGCCGCCGAGATGCCCGCGCACACGGGCGCGCGCCCGTCCGCGGCGCCGACGACGGTCTCGATCACGGCGCGACGCTCCTCGCGAGACAGGCTGCCACCCTCGCCGACGGTCCCGTTGGGAACGATGCCGTGCACGCCCTCGATGACCAGGCGGTTGACTTCGGCGGCCACCGCGTCGTAATCGACCGTAAGGTCGGCGGCGAAGTGGGTGACGATCGCTGCGTGAACGCCCTTCATCGAGGTCCTCCTGTGGTTGCTCTCCGTCCCGGCAAGTATCCCCGGTGCCCGATCGCCCGGGCGGGATCGAAAGCGGCCAGCAACTCGTCGCGACGTCCGTCGAGCAACTGGTCGGCCACGAGCTCGCCGGTCAGCGGCGCCAGCGTGATCCCGAGCGTTGAGTGTCCGCCGGCGATGTGAATTCCGTCGCACCCGGGCACAGGCCCGACGAACGGCAACCCGTCCGGCGTCAGCGGGCGCATCCCCGCCCAATCGCGCGGCGGGGCGGGGATCTGCCAGCCCGGCAGCGCGTGCCGCGCCGCGGCCGTGATCGCCGCGAGTCGCCGGTCACTCAGCCCGAGGCCGCGGGCGCCGAGCTCGAGCGTCCCCGACAGGCGGACCGCACCGTCGAACACGCTGATCGCCACCTTCGGGCTCTCCAGGTACAGCGCGTGCCGTGGGCCGCTCGGATCCGACGGATAGGTGCGGCTGTAGCCCTTGGCCCCGACGATCGGCAGGCGCGTGCCGAGGGCCGCGAGCAGACGGGTCGACGCCGCCCCGCCGGCGAGCACGACGGCGTCGGCGCGGCGCATGACTGACCGGCTCTCGACGATCCAGCCCGCGCGGTCGCGGATGAGCGTGTCGACCGGGGCGTTCTCGAGCAGCGTCGGCGCCGCCGGCGACGAGCGCGCGCTGTACGCCCGCGCACAGCGCCTCCGGACGGACCCGGTGATCGCCGCGGGCGATCATGCCCCCGATCACGCGGTCGCTCAACGCCGGCTCGAGGGAGAGCAACTCACCGGCCGACAGCCGCTGCAGCGGCTCGCCGGCGCCGAGGATCTGGCGGAGCTCTTGTGCGACGCCCCAGAGATGGTCGAGCTCCGCCCGTTCGAACGCCGGGTACAGCAGCGGCTGGTCGTGGAACTCGAACTCGACACCCCGGTCGGCCAGCCGTTCGAATGCCGGGCCGGCGCGCGCGCCCGCCTGCTGCAGCGCCACCAGCCCGTGGCGGTATGAGCGGCGGCGGCAGCTCGCGAGGAACCGGGCGATCCACGCGATCATCGCCGGCGACAGCGTCGGACGGATCCACAGCGGCCCCGACGGATCGACGAGCCAGCGCAGCGACTCCGCGACCACGCCAGGGCCCGGGACCGGGATCGCGAGCGACGGGGTGATCCAGCCGGCGTTCCCGGCCGACGCGCCCCCGCCGCACAGGTCGCGCTCGAACACCGTGACCTCGCCTCCGCGGCTGGCCAGCGCTTCGGCGACGCACAGGCCGACGGCGCCGCCGCCGATCACGCTCACCCGCACTACAGCGCGAAGCCCGCCGGGAACGGATCGGTCGGATCGAGCAGATACTGGCTCATCCCGGTGATCCAGGCGCGGCCGCTGACCTCGGGCACGACCGCCGGCGTCGAGCCAAGGGTCACCTCCTCGAGCAGACGGCCCGTGAACCGGCTTCCGATGATCGACTCGTTGACGAACTCCTGGCCAAGCGCGAGCTCGCCGCGAGCGTGGAGCGCGGCCATCCGCGCCGAGGTGCCGGTTCCGCACGGCGACCGGTCGAGCCAGCCGGGGTGAATCGCGGTGGCGTTGCGCGCGTCCGCGCCATCGTGTCCGGGCGCGTGGAACACGACGTGCTTGCAACCGCGAATGGCGGGATCGACCGGATGCACCGGCGGGGCCGAGTCGTTGATCGCGGAGATGATCTCCAGGCCGCGGTCGATCAGTTGCTGCGCGTTCGCGGGCACCGGCTCCAGCCCGACCGAGGCGGCCGGGATCAGCGCATAGAAGTTGCCCCCGAACGCCATGTCGTACGTGACCTCTCCCAGGGAATCGACCTCGACGCGGGCGTCGAGCTCGGCGACGAACGCAGGCACGTTGCGCAGCCGGACCCGCTCGGCTCGGCCCTCGGACACGAGCACCGTTGCCTCCACCAGCCCGGCGGGCGTGTCCAGCCGGATCACGGTCTGGGGCTCGGACACCTCCACCATCCCGGTCTCGACCAGCACCGTGGCGACCCCGATCGTGCCGTGGCCGCACATCGGCAGCAAGCCCGACACCTCGACGAACAGCACGCCCCAGTCCGCGTCGGGGCGGGTCGACGGTTGCAGAAACGCGCCGGACATCGCCGAGTGGCCCCGCGGCTCTCGCATCAGGAGCAGCCGGAGATGATCGAGGTGCTCCTCGAAGTACAGCCGGCGCTCCTGCATCGAGCTGCCCGGGATTGGGCGCGAGGCCGCCGGTGACGACGCGGGTCGGCATGCCCTCGGTATGGGAGTCGACCGCCGCGAAATAGCTCGTGGCCCGCACAGCACAACCCTCGCACATCTTGACGCGCCTGCCACCGCCAGCTACCTTGTGCAGCATGGTAGTGAGGAGTGCCAAATGAGCACGACGGGCCTTCATCCACTGGCTGCCGACTATCTGCACCGTCTCGAACGCGCCGCCCGGAGGCTGCCGCGTCGCGACCGACGCGAGCTCGTCGCCGAGGTCGGCAGCCATCTGTCGGAGACGACCTACGCCGGCATGTCCGACGCGGAGGCGCTCACGGTCCTCGACCGGCTCGGCGAGCCCGAGGAGATCGTGGAGGCCGAGCAGCCGGACGCGGTCGCCGACGACCGGCGGGGATTGCACGAGTGGGCCGCGATCATCCTGCTCCTGCTCGGCGGGTTCATCTTCGGGATCGGCTGGATCGTGGGCCTGATCCTGCTGTGGAGTTCGCGCGCGTGGACGACCGTGGACAAGCTGATCGGGACTTTCGTCATCCCTGGAGGCCTCGCAGGATCCTTTATCTTGCTCGTCGTGCCCACGGTGGGCACCTCCCAGGTGTGCACCGGTGGACCCGGCACGGTGGAGCACTGCACCGGTGGACCCGGGACGGTCGGAACGGTAGTAACGATCGCGATCGCCGCAGTGCTCCTGATCGGTCCGTTCTTCACCGCCGTGTACCTCGCGCGTCGAGCCCGATAGGAAGCACGGTCAGATCTGCGGCCTGGATCCGAGCGCCGCGGCGGCGGTCAGCCGCGACCCGGAACGCCTCCTCGAACCGTCCGCCGCACCAGCGAAACTCCTCATTCCGGGCGAACCGCCTGGACGGATGTTTGTACGTATGGCTATGGAGTAAAGCCGCTCGCGGCCGAAATATATGTCCATATGAGCAGTCGTCCCCTGATCGCCGTCACCACCTCGGAGCTTCGCCGCCCCGAGGACGGCTGTTCGCGGTCGCAGGGAGAGCCGCCGAAGCTCGAGGTCGCGCTGGCCACGTTGTATCCCGAGGCGATCGAGCGCGCCGGCGGCATCCCGGTGATCGTGCCGCTGCTGCGGCCGGACTCGATCGCGGCGCTGCTGGACCGGGTCGACGGCGTGTGCCTCCCCGGCGGCCCCGACGTGCAGCCGAGCGCCTACGGCGCCGACGCGCACCCCGACCTCGGGCCGACCGAGCCGCGGGTCGACGCGCTCGAGCTGGCGCTGGTCCGCGCCGCAGACCGCCGCAAGCTTCCGATCCTCGGCATCTGCCGGGGCATGCAACTACTGAACGTCGCGCGGGGGGGCACCCTGCATCAGCACCTTCCCGACGTCGTCGGCGCCGGCATCGAGCACCGCCAGCCTGAGCACGCCAGCATCCCCACCCACCGGATCGAGACCGCGCCGCAGAGCCGGCTGCGAGCCGCGCTCGGAGGCCCGTCGCTCGAGGTCAATTCCTTCCATCACCAGGCCGTACAAACGCTCGGCAAGGGGCTCGTGGCGACCGCGTGGGCGCAGGACGGGACGATCGAGGCGGTCGAGAATCCGGCCGACCGGCTGGTCATCGGCGTCCAGTGGCACGCCGAGGGCCTGCACGCGCACGGCCCGCTGTTCGACCTGCTGATTGCCGCGGCTGTCGGGGCCGTCGAGCATGCCGCCGACGCCCGCGCCACGGCCCAGCGCGAGACGGAGCCGCGCCGGATCTCATCGGCCAGAAGCCGTGCACGCGCGCGCCGGCCGGCCGATGCGCAGCGTCTCGCATCCGCGAGTTAATACCGATGTCGGCCCACCCGTGGTTAACTTCGTCCACGGAAACGCTCGAAACACTGACGGGGCGCCCCGCATCGATGGGGAGTGCGGGATGGGCGACCTGGCGGCCGTCTGAGGCCTACACCGTGGGGATCGAGGAGGAGGTCATGCTCCTCGATCCGGACGGCTGGGGGTTGACGCAGCGCGGCGACGAGGTCCTGGCACTGGCGGGCCCAGAGCTTGCTGGACGCTGCGCGGCGGAGACGCATGAGGCTGCGCTCGAGCTCCGGACGGCCCCGCACGCCACCGTTCGCGAGGCGATCGCCGAGCTGCGCGAGCTGCGGTCCCTGCTCGTTGGCGATCTGGCGCGGCTCGGCATGGCGGCCGCGTCGTGCGGGGCGCATCCCGCGCCGATGACCGAGCCGACGAAGGTGTCCCCCTCGAGTCGCTACCAGGTCATCTACCAGACCACGCGCGATCTCGCCCGTCGCGAGCCGACGTTCGCCCTGCACGTCCACGTTGGTGTGCCCGACCCGCAGCGCGCGATCCGGTTGGTCAACCAACTGCGCGCGCACCTACCGCTGCTACTCGGGCTGTCGGCCTCCTCGCCGCTGCTGCGCGGGCGCGCGACCGGTCTGGCCTCGAACCGTACGATCCTGTTCCAGGGCTTCCCGCGCACCGGGATCCCGCGCCGGTTCGACAGCTACCGGGACTGGGTCGCGACCGTCGATCTGCTGTTGCGTTCGGGCGCGATCCCCGAGCCGACGTTCCTGTGGTGGGACGTGCGCCCGCAGCCACGGCTGGGAACGGTCGAGGTCCGGATCATGGACGCCCAGCCCCGGCTCGCGGCGACGGCGGCGCTGACCGCGCTCGTGCAGGCGATCGCGCGGCTCGAGCTCGAGCAGGGATTCGCCTCGCCGAAGCTTGTCTCCGCTCAGGAGGTGCTGGCCGAGAACCGGTTCATCGCGGCGCGCGACGCCACCGAGGCCGAGCTGATCGATCCCGTCAACGCCAGCATGGTTCCGCTACCGCGGGTGCTCGACGAGGTGCTCGCGGCCGCCCGTCCGCACGCGATCGCGCTCGACGCGCTCGACGAGCTCGAGGAGGCGCGGATGCTGGTGCTCGCGCCCGAGCCGCGCCGGCAGGAGCGCCTCGCGGCGTCCGCCGGTGTGCCCATGCTCGTCGCCGACCTGGCGGCGCGGTTCGCAGCGTAACGGCGCGGTTCGCGGCGTAAGCGTTACGCCGTTTCCTGCTGCGCGGCCTCTTCGTGCGCGGTGAGCTCGAGCATGCTCGCCGGCGGGTCGGGGACCGCGATCGTGGAGGTGACGTGCAGCTCCGGGTCGATGTGGATCAGCTCACCGGGCTCGAGCAGCCGCCAGAGCGGGTTGGTGTCCATCGGCTGAGAGGCGACCACGGTGGCGGGCCGGATCGCGAGCTGCCCGGAGAACACGCGCGTGATCCCCGACGCCGCGCGCTGATCGAAACCGCCGTCGGGCCCGCCGAGCGCCGCAATCGACCGCTCGAGGACCCACAGCTCGTTCGTCTCGGGGTAACGGAGCGCCCAGATATCGGTCCCGGTGCGTCAGCAGCATGTTGAGCGAGTAGAGCGAGATCTCGGCCGCGATCTCCTGGGCCGCGTGGGCGATCCCAGCGGCGACGTCGCCGTTGTGCTCCTCGATCCGCTTGGTCATCAGCGTGAAGTACAGCTCCGAGTCGGTCGAGCCCCGGATGAGCGCCGCGTGGTCGCCGAGCCGCGCGCGCAGCGCCGGCAGGTCGCCGAGCACCCCGTTGTGCGCGAACAGCCGTCCGTGCTGCTCGAACGGGTGCGTGTTCTCGATCGTCGGCTCGGCCGCCGTCGCGTGGCGGATGTGCGCCAGGAACGTGCGCGAGCGGACCTCGTGGGCGTCGGCGATGAACGTCTGGCTGCGGTTCGCGGCCACCGGCTTGCGATACACCCACGGCGTGCCGTCGGGATTGAACGTCCCGAGGCCGACACCGTCGGGCTGGGTCTCGCTCAGCTGCACGAGGCTCGTGGGCGCGTCCAGCAGCCAGAACGTCGCTTGCACCTCGTTCGGACCGCCGCTCATACCGAACAGTCGACACACGGCCCGCGATTCTATGTTGGCGAACCCAATCAGCGCCCGAACAGCTGCACCCAGATCACGCTCGCGTACCCGAACGACCGTGTGCTCTGGTGTGGATACCGCCGCGCGAGCGACCTGCGGAGCGCCTCGTACGTCGCATAGTGCGCGCGCGAGGCGGCGGTACCGGTCGGAAGGCCCTGGTGGCTTGCCACGAGCCACACACGCGGGCAGCCTGACGGAACACGCGGCGTCTGGTACTGCTCGATGTGGGGCTCGACCGGTTCGCGGGCGTAGTACGCGAACGGCATCTGTGCGTCGAGGGGGTAGAACGCGAAGCAGTCGCCCGGCCGGGCGGAGTGAAGGACGTAAGCCGTGGCCGCGCTCCAATTCTCGGGTGAGGTGTCGTAGCTCGGCGCGAGCGCCACCACCCGAAGCGCGAGCAGGACCACCAGCGCCGGCCACGCGAGGCGGCTGCGCGTGATCGCCCAGGCGAGCAGCAGCGCCACCGCCGGCAGCGACACGAGCAGGTTGCGGGCCGTGAAGATCGGCTGCCCGACGAGCGACTCGAGCCACATCAGCGCGAAGGGAACGGCCAGCCACGACAGTGCCAGCACCGGGCCCCACGCCACGTCGCGGGCCGCCCGCACGATCATCACGACCGCCGCCAGGAGCAGCGCGACGGTGGCTATCGCGAGCACGGTCGTGACCGCTGAGGGCCGGAAGTTCGGCTCGAATCCGGCCGAGGTCAGCGCGAGGATCACCTGCTTCTCGGCGGTCAGACTCGGCCGCGGGATCCAGAACAGCTGGTCCGAGCCGCGGCTCAGCGCGAGCACCGCCAGCGGGATCCAGCACACGACGCAGGCACCGAGCGCCGATCCGACGCGCCGCCAGTCGCCCTTGAGAACGCGGTCGGTGCCGCGCAGCGCGCGCCGGCGCCACACCAACGCAGCGAGCTGGGCGGGGACCGCGAAGATCGCGACGAAGCTCGCGTACACCGACAGCGCGGTCAGCAGGACGTACGCGATCCACGCCCGCCGCCCGCCCGACTCGATCAGCGCCGCGAACGCGACGAACGATCCCGCGACGAGCGCCACCATCGCGGCGTATCCGCGCGCGTCCTGACCCCAGAACACGAGCGGCAGGCTGACCGCGGTCAAGAGGCCCGCGACGAGCGCCACGGGCCGGTCGAACAGCCGCAGGCCGAGCAGACTGACGGTGCCGGCGGCGGCTCCGGCTGCGATCACCGATGGCAGGCGGATCACGAACGCGCCGTGGCCGAACCACCCGATCAGCACGTGCAGCAGCGCGTAGTAGCCGAGCATGTTCCCGCCGTCGTGCGCGATCGCGCGCCACAGCGCCGCACCGTGCTGGCCGGCGATCGCGACGGTCGCGGCCTCGTCGACCCACAGGCTGCGCGTGCTCAGCTCGTACAGGCACAGGGCGAGCGCCACCGCGGTGGGCACCCCGATCACGGCCACGTCGTAGAGCCGCCCGCGCGAGGCAGGCCCGGCGGCCGCCACAGGCGCCCGGATCTGCGCGACCTCGGTCTGCGTGGCCATCAGGACTCGACGAGCGCTCGGGTCCGCACGCGTCGGCGGTCGGACGCGACCGACAGGCGCGCGCGCGACAGCCATACGGCAGCGGCCGCGACATACAGGACGACGAACACCGGCGCGGTGTGGAGCGGGAAGGCCAGGATGCCGTCGGCCTTGACGACCAGCGCGCTCGCGAGGGCCGCGAGCGCGAGCGCGCGCGACTGCTGGATTCCCGGGCAGGCGGCGAGCAGCACGAGGCCCCAGGTCAGATACCACGGCCACGCTGCCGGCCCGCAGACGGCCACGGCGATCAGCGCGATCCCCAGGTTGCGGACCATGGTCTGCGGCCGCGAGCGCCACAGCAACAGCGCGGCGAACACGAGGCTCAGCCCGAACGCGACCACGCCGAGCGCCGCCTCGAGCCCGCGCGCGCCGACCGGCACGACCTGCGCCACCGTCCATCCGAGCGCCGTCGCCGGCGTGATCGCGAGCCGCACCTTGTCGGGGGTCGAGAACACCGCGGTCGACAGCCAGCTGAGCCCGAGGCCGGTGATCGCGCTAACCGCGAGCACCACGCCGACAGCCAGGAGCACGCCCGTCAACCACGACCTCCGGTCGCCGTAGGCCACGAGGATGAACGGGATCGCCGCCGCCGCCGGCAGCTTGATCGTCGCCGCCAGGGCACACAGCGCGACGCCTAGCAGAAGCCTGCGCTCGATGGCGAATGTGATGCCGGCGACGAGCAAACCAATCATCAGAAGGTCGTTGTGCGCCGGCGCCACCAGCGCGAGCAGCACCAGCGGGCACAGCAGCACCCACCAGGCGGCGCGCGCCGGATCGGCGCCGAGCGCGCGGGCGAGCCGCGGCGCGAACACTGCCAGCAGCACGAAGCCGACCAGCTCGAGCGCCCTGACCAGCAGCACGCCGATCACGAGGCTCGACCCGCTGAACGAGCTCACAATCAGCAGGAAGAGCGGCCCGTAGGGCGCGGTGGTATGGCGCCAGAACGGAGAGACCGCGCCGAGGACGTGGGCCTGGCCATGCTGGGCGAGCACGGCGGGGGCATCCCGGTAGGGATCGAGCCCGAGATGCACGAGCGTCCCCTGGGCAAGGTAGCTGTAGACGTCCTGGCTGAACAGCGGCGCGGTCAGGACAAGCGGCAGGCACCACGCTGCCGCGACTATCCACACCTCGCGCGTTGTGAGCGCGAGCCTTCCCAGAGCCAGCCACGCGAGCGACAGCGCGACGATCCCGCCGTAGAGCGCGGGCACGCCCAGCGACGGATCGAACCACCACCGAACGGGCCCGCCGGCGACCCGCGGCCCCGCCAGCGCTACGGCGACTGACCCCGCGAGGCCGAGCGCGGCCCACGCCCAGGTGGGCCGCTCTGCTCTGATGGCAGCGATCGGCATCCCGGACATTGTCCCCCGGGAGGCACCGCCCGACGCTCTGGGCTTACCAGATGCCCTGCGTGAACGGGTTGAACGGGCCGTTGACGCCCGTCAGCGGCGCGGGCTCGTACCCCGGGATGAACGCGGCCGGACCGAGCCCGGACTGCGCTGCGCTTGCGTTGAGCGCCGACGGGGTGGCCACGTTGCCCCACCGGTCCGTGTCGATGCGGTACTGGATCGCGTGTACGCCGGCAACCAGCTCGGACGGGGTGAAGTTGCAGTGGCCCTGGGCGTCCACGAACGCCTGGCGGAGCAACTCGCTTCGCCTGGCGAAGGCGACCGTGTTCCGGTAGTAGTTCTCCTGCTGCACCGGAACGAGCTGGTCGGCGATCGTGTGCAGGTCGAGCTCGGGTACCTGAAGCCGTCCGGTGTTGTCGGAGGTCGCCACCATCCAGGCAACCGCGCGGTCCGCAGCCTTGATGTTGGCGCTCCGCGTGAGTGAGCGCAAATCGGCGTTCAGGTCGAGACCTGCGTCGTGGTAGAGCGCCTCGATCTCCGGCTTGTAGGGCGACTCGTCGACCAGCCGCTGGAAGTCGACACCAACGGTCCAGTTTGGGTTGCCTCCGGCGGCCAGCTCGATCTGCTGGCGCCCGGTCTCAACGAACTCCATTGCCGTCAGCGGGGGGAAGTCGGGCGGCGGCCCCCCGAAGTCCGTGTTGTACTGCCCAAGCTCCTGCCCCGAGTAGTCATTCGCCGCGGGCGGTGTCGCGCCGGGCTGGACCGCCCAGGTCGACGTGTTCATCAGCGACAGCGCCAGCGCAAGGCGCGCCTGGCCCGCCGGAGTCGTCTGCGCGGCCTCGGCGACGTTTCCCATCTCGACGGCGGAAGTGAAGCTGTCGGCGGCACCGGTCGGCCCGGTGAAGTTCACGAGCTTGATCGAGTCGCCGGCCAGGAGATGGTCGAGTGCGTATTCGCCGTCGAGCTGGTAGTTGCCGAGCTGCAGCCCGCCGGCGACGATCCCGCAGGTGGTCAGTGACCCGTCCAGCCGGCCGTAGGACTGCTCGGCTTCGAGCGAGCTGATCAGCCCGCCCATCGACGTTCCGAACGCGATCACGTCCGACGGCCGATGGGGGAGGACCGTGCGCTCGACCTTGGCGAGCGTCTCGAACTGGTCACGGACCGCGCTGCCGAGCTGCCACAGCGAACCGGTGGGGTCATAAGAGGAACCGGCCATCGCGTAGCCCTCGTTCAGCAGGTCCTGCTGGGTGCCCGGATCAGACGAGTCGGCGGGCGTGGTGCTGCCGTAGCCATGGCTGTAGAGCAGCAGCGTGCCGTTCCACGGCGAGGGCACATCGGCGATCCAGCTGCCACCGTCGGGGAGCGTCCCCGTGTAGTGGGTGGAGATCGTCGCCGCAGGAGACGTCGTGGCCTGGGCGCCCGAGGTGGCCGGCACCACGGCGAGCAGTGCTCCGGCTACGAGCGCGATGAGTGTCCTACGTCCGATCACTAAGCCTCCCTCGATTTGCCGGCGCTGTCCTGCACTCCGGTGGCGAACCCTATGCCTGTAGCAAGCTACTTGTCAATGGTTTGAACGCCGGCCTGCGCTGACTGCGCGTGGTAGGCACTAATGTTGAGCCGATGACGGGTGCGGCGATCGCCCAGGAGGCCAGTTCTCCCGAGACGAAGGTCGTTCCCCGCGTCGGGTACCTCGTGTACCGCGTGGAGCGCCGGTTCCGCGCGCGCCTGGACGACGAGCTGCGGGTGCACGGCGTGTCGACTCCCGAGTACATGGCGCTGAGCCTCCTGCACGAACGCGACGGCTTGAGCTGCGCCCAGCTCGCCCGCTGGACGCTCGTGACTCCCCAGGCGATGAACCTGGTGATCTCGGCGCTCGAGCGACGCCGGCTGATCCGCCGCCGCCCCGATCCCAAGCACCGGCGTGTATTGCGGGCT
>CAVOTN010000007.1:0-48851 GCA_963699325.1 uncultured Solirubrobacterales bacterium
GCGGCGCGCATCACGAGCGCCACGTTGTGACCACCGAACGCAAACGAGTTCGAGATCGCCACCGGTGGGCCGCCGTTCGCCGGCTGCAGCGGCCGCGCCTGTGCCGGAACATAGTCCAGATCACATGAAGGATCCTCGATCTCGTAGCCGAGCATGGGCGGGATCACGTCCGTCATCAGAGTCTTCAGAGTCGCCACCGCTTCGACCGCGCCCGCGGCACCGATCAGATGCCCGATCGCTGACTTGGTCGAGGACACGGGGATCCGCTTGGCCTGTTCCGCGCCGAAAACACGCTTCAGGATCGCCGTTTCGCCGGAGTCGTTACGTTGGGTCGAGGTCCCGTGGGCGTTGATGTAGCTGACCTCCCCGAGGCCTACACCCGCGTCCTCCAAGCCAGCTCGATCGCGCGCGCGGCCGGCAGACCAGTGGGCTCGGGTGCGGTGAGGTGGTGAGCGTCCGAGGTCGAGCCGTAGCCTGCGAGCTCACCCAGGATCGTCGCCCCGCGCGCTCGCGCCGCAGACTCCTCCTCGAGCACGAGCATGCCCGCGCCCTCGCCCATCACGAACCCGTCCCGACGAGCGTCGAACGGACGCGAAATCCGGGTCGGCGACATCGCTCCGGTCGATCCGAAGGAGGCGAAGACCATGTCCGTCAAAGAAGCCTCGGAGCCTCCGGTCCGCCCTGGTTCTTGCTGATGAGTACGCCGTTCCGGCGGTTCACGCCGCGACCGTGGAACCAGACGTAAGTGCCCATGAACACACCCACGTGGCCACCGATCTCGATTCCGAGTAGATGCCGGTACCACATCCGGCGAAACGCGAAGCTGGGCACGTACGCGAGAACGTAATCCGTGAGGTAGGTGAGTACCCGTATGCAAAATCCCCGCGGCAGCGACAGGCCTTGATCGTAAAGCCGCCAGCAGCGCCCGCGCCCGTTCCACCTCTATGGCAGCGCCCGGCGCTCCGTCGAGAGTGTCCGCTTGGGAGAGGACAGATGTACTTGTTGATCCCATTGGTCCTACGGTCCCCCTTTGCGCAGAGCCCTGTCAACGACGGGGTGATGGGTCCATGCGAACCGCGCCCACGCCACGTCTACCCTTCTCGCTCAGAAACCCCTGGCTGGGCTATCCACTTTTGCGCCGCCCGTAGCGCTCGGAGACCACGCGCGAGCCGAACGTCCTAGTCTCGACCAGGTCGAGCGGAACGTGTTCGGTGACCGGCGGCAGGAAGGGCGTGCCGCCACCGACGACGACCGGATTGCGGAACATGCGCAGCTCGTCGACGAGGCCGAGCTCCATGGCTGCCGCGGCCAGGCCGGCGCCGCCGATCGAGACGTCCTTGTCGGTCGCGTCGAGCGCCGCAGAGCCTCCTCGGCCACCGACGCCTCGGCGAGCCGGGCGTTGCCTTGGACGCTGTCGAGCGTGCGGCTGAAGACCACCTTCGGGATAGCGCACCAGAGGTCGGCGAACGCGGCCCCGAGTTCGTCGTCGCGCAACGACGGATCCGTCTCCCACGGCAGCAGGGTCTCGTAGAGCCTGCCGCACAGATAGCCGCCGAACTCGCGTATCTGGTCGATGTGGAAACGAAACTGCTCCTCGCTAGGGACCGTCCAAGCGAACGCGCCCTCGCGGTCGGTGATAAAGCCGTCCACCGACACGCTCATTGAGTAGATCGGCATGGCTTCAACCCTGCTTCCTTTGCCGGCTGCTCCCGGCGGATCGGCTACTGGCTCGCGACGGTCGCCGGCATGGGGCGTGCGGCCGGGTGCGGCGTGTTCCCGTCCGCTCGCTCGATCGTCCGCCACAGCGCTCGCATCGTCGGCGCGAGGTGCGCGAGTTCCTGGAGATGGGTCTCGGCAAGCCCGGCCAGCTTGGCGATCCCGTCCGGGGTGAGCTTGACGCGCACGACGCTGCGGCTGTTCTCGTCGGGATTGCGCCTGACCAGGCCGTCCCGAACCGTGCGATCGATCAGCCCGACCGCGCTGTGATGGCGGAGCACCAGGTAGTCCGCGATCTCGCCGATCGTCGGTCCGGCGGGGTCCGGGTGCCCGCGGATCGCCAGCAGTAATTGATGCTTTGCCGGGGTCAGGCCCGCGGCCTTGGACTGTTCCTCGCTCCAGCGCAGGAACCGACGCAGCCCGGTGCGCAGCTGAAGGAGATGCTCGTAATCAGCCTCGTCGAGCGTCATATCGCGCCACGATATCTCATGACACCGTGACTATGACGACGCGCCGCCGGTGGCCGACAGCGCGGTCGAACAGCTGCGTATGGCGAGGGCCTGCTCTTCGGTCAACGCGATCGTGACGAACGTGCCGCAGGCGCCACAGAAGATCCGGAGCGTGTTGTCGGTGATCCGAAGATGCGCCTCGCCCGGATCGTGATGGCCACAGGCCGGGCATACGAGCGCGTCGCGGATGCGGTCTGGGCTGGCGTCGGGGCTGAACGTCGCTACGTGGGATATGCGAGACACGTCGCTGTCAAATGGGCCGCTCGCCGCACTCCGGGTCGGTTGGGTCGACGATGCGTCGCGCGTCCCTGGGGTAGTTTGGGGCCGCCGGCGGGATCTGGCCGTAGCGCGGGTCTGTCGGGTCGGAGATGCGCTCCGGGATGTCCGGGTGCAGCCGGATACGTCGGGCACGTTCTCCTGCGGTCGGATCAAGGGTGGGTGATCTCATCGCGATCCTCCTGTACTTTCGCCTGAAAGAATCGTAGCGCGATATCGCGATGCGATATACATGGTGTCCGACCTCGAACATCCCGTTTCCCGGCTCGTCGCCGGGGGTGTCGCCGCCATGGCGCCACGTTGGAGCCGCTGACAGGGGTCACGATCGTCACTGGCCAAGACCCGCCTGATTCCTCCCGGCTTGACGTATGCCGATATCGGAATATGATTGCGCTATGGCACGGGCAGCGACGACGTCGGACGTCTTCAACGCGATCGCCGAGCAGCAGCGCCGGGAGATCCTGGTGCTGCTGCGCGCAGGTGAGGGGTCCGTGACCGAGTTGGCCCAGGAGCTGGGGATGACCCAGCCGGGGGCGTCCAAACACTTGCGAGTGCTCCGGGAGGTCGGCCTGGTACGGGACCGCAAGGCAGGCAAGCAACGCCTGTACGGCCTTGACGCGCGCGGGCTGCGACCGGTTTACGAGTGGACCGGCGGGTTCGAGCGGTTCTGGAACGAGAGCTTCGACCGGCTGGACGAGTACGTGCAGGACCTCAGACAGGCAAGGCAGGAGGAGTAGCTGATGAGCGCGACGGGACGAGGAGCGCCGGCGCAGTCCGCGACGGCCGAACGCGAGATCGTGATCTCCCGGGTCATCAGTGCCCCACGGGAGCTGGTGTTCGAGGCGTTCACCGAGGTGCGGCACCTGTCCCGGTGGTGGGGGCCGGACGGGTTCACCACCACCACGCGGGCGTTCGAGTTCCGCGTCGGCGGGGAGTGGGACTTCGTGATGCACGGACCGGACGGGACGGACTACCAGGAGTGGATCTCCTGGACCGAGATCGCCCCGCCGGAGCGGATCGCGCTGCTGCACGGTGAGTCCCGCGGCGACCCGAACGCCTTCGAGTCGCTCTTGACGTTCGCGCCCGACGGCGCGGCGACCCGGATCGAGATGCGCACGGTGTTCCCCACCAAGGAGCTGCGCGACGAGGTGGTCGAGAAGTACCACGCGATCGAGGGCGGCCAGCAGACCCTGAGAAACCTGGCTGCCTACGTCACCGAGATCGTGCGGAAGGGAATTGAGGACTGATGGCCGGGAAGGTGTTCTTCAGCGTGACGATGTCGCTGGACGGGTTCATCGCGCCCGAGGAGCGCATCGGCGACCCGGATGTGGAGCGCTGGATGGCGCAGTGGATGGAACTGCAGCAGTGGATATTCCCGCAGCGGTTCTTCCGGGAGAACCTGAAGCTCGGCAAGGGCGGCGAGGAAGGACGCGACAACGACATAGTGCGGGAGACGTTCGAGCGCACCGGCGCGAGCGTGATGGGCAAGCGCATGTTCGAGCTCGGCGAGCAGGCGTGGCCGGAGGAGGCGCCGTTCCACACGCCGGTCTTCGTCGTGACGCATGAGAAGCGTGACCCCTGGGAGCGGCCCGGCGGGACCACCTTCCACTTCGTCAACGACGGCATCGAGCCCGCGCTCGACCAGGCCCGCGAGGCCGCCGGCGACCGGGACGTCCGGATCGCGGGCGGCGGCGCAACGATCCTGGAGTGCGTGAACGCCGACCTGATCGACGAATTCACGATCGCGCTCTCACCCGTGTTGGTCGGCACGGGGATCCGCCTGTTCGAGGGCGTCGACGCGGGCCGCGTGGCCCTGGAGCCGGTCCGCGCGGAGCCGACGCAGCGGGTGGCCCACCTGACCTACGCAGTCCGGGAGCGGTAACAGGTAGCGCGGACTAGCGCACATCACTACGCCAACCTGGCGCTGACCCGCGCGACCGTGGCGCGAAGCCGGCGGGGGCTAGAAAGCCAAGTAAGTCCTGCAAATCGGGATGGGCACGGCTGGGCTCGAACCAGCGACCTCTCGCGTGTGAAGCGAGGGCGACCTCTAGTCTGAAACCTAGTGATTTGCAGGGATTTGGCGCTCGTGTGGCGGTCCTCCTAAGTAAAAACCCGAGGTCGCATTTGCAGGGGTTTTATACGGCGTTGGGCCGCGGAAACGCTCCGTGGCCCAAGGCGAGCATGGGCTGACGGCGGCGCGATGCATGACCTCGTATCCGCGCGAGGGAGGGGAGTGGCAAGCGCTGTCCCAAATACCCGTGGCATTCGCGGAGCAGGCGTCGGTGCTGGCCGACGGTGCTGCCAGTTCACGCCTGAAGAGTCATGGGCAAGCGAAAGGACGAGTCCGCGCTCGCCCAGATAACCGAGCGGCCGGATTCACGTGAGGTCGGCAACGCTGAGCCGCGCGAGATCCGTCGCGATGGCGAGTGTCGGCTTCTTCGCCGTTCCGAGATGAGGCACGTGGCAGAGCGCCGCGTAATCGATCGTAGGCTTGCGCGCGGCATGGGCGATGGGGGCCGACGTCAACGCCGCCACAAGGCTCCGTTCTTCGACCGGCTCCTCCCCGGCGTGGCCGTAGCTCATCACCCCTTGGTCGCGTACCTCGAGGTCCCGTTGCAGGTGGTGCTGTGAGTGAAGTCGGTCATCACCTTGCCCGATTCTTTGCCGCGTTTGGCAAAACTGCCGGTGATGATCACGAATCCCTCGTGCTTGTGGGTGGGCGAGAAGTAGATTGGCAACTTGACATCGAAGGTCCCGTTCTTGGCGACGGTTCCTGATGCTTTCTGCACCGCGCCGAACCCGCCGCCCTGGCAGTACACGGGGTAGCCGTTCGTGAGCGTGAAATTGCTCACGTGCTTTCCGTTCTCGCTCACCTTGAAGCTGATCGAATACGTGACGTTGGACGGGCGGGCAATCTTCCCTTCATACGTCGCCCCTTTGATCGGCGTCGCCGCGAACGCGACTGCGCCTTCGGCGGTGGCGACAAGCGCGATGAGGGCAATCGCACCCAGTCCACGGCGGTGTAGCCTGATCGTCATCGAAGCCTCCTTGGAGATGTGATGCAAACGCCCGCCAGCCGCCCCGGCATGCGCGCGCAGCCTGAACCTAGCCTGTCCCGCTCGGCCCGTCAAGCTCGCGAATGCATTCCAAACGGAAAGCGCTCGCTGGGCGGCAGCCGCCGAGCGCTGGTAGCCGGGATCGCTCGCCCTCGGCGGCCAGGCCGACCGACCTCGCTCTTCCTTCGCCCGGCCCCGTGACGGCACGTTCGGATTGACGAGTGCCCGAAGCTCCGGTCGGACGGCGCGCCCGGTTTCGAACCGCAGCAGTCCTCAGACTCGGCGCGACGCCTCGCATGCCGCGCCGGCTGTCACGCCCTCGCCGTCGACCTTGCTCTACGCGCCGAGCGAGCCAGCCACGATGTCGACGCCGGGGCGGCGAGGGGACGCTGCCGGTTCCGGACACGATCGGTCGCAGAACCAGCGCTCATGCGACGCCGGCGACACCGATCAGGGTGCCCTCGGGATCCGTGAAGTGACCGACGACAAGACCACTCGGTGAGGTCGCTGGACCCATAACCCGAGTGCCTCCGAGCTTCTCCGCTTGCTGCAATGCGGGCTCGACCTTCGGGACGCCAACGTAGAAGACAGCGTGGCTCTTGTAGTTCGGTCCGCCCCCGACGCCACCGCGGATACCTGTCCCATCTTCCATGGTGATGAGGTCCACGAAACCGTAGCTCCCTGGTTCCGACACCTCTTCGGCCACGGGTGAGGGCGTTTCGAACTTCCACCCGAAGAGGCCGGTGTAGTAGTCGCGGAGGTTCTGCGGGTCGTTTCCGATGATCTCGAAGTGCACCACGGGTTGTGCCACGTGTAGTCCTCTCCGGTTCGTTGTCTGCCTTCGAAGCAAGGACCGCGCAGCGCCCGAGAAGTCATCGGTGCGCGATCCGCGATCCGTCTCAGCAATCGCGGCTCGGCGGAAGCATCGTCGCTTGCGGACAAACGCGGCCACGTCGGCGCCGCGGGCCAGATAACTGCGCGGGCGCGAAGGCAGGTCTCGACCGGCCCTTCGCAAGCGTCGCGCTTGTCGCCAAACTCGCGTCCCACGCCGATGTTCGGCGCGACGCTCGAGGCGGGCACCCTCCGATCCGCGCGTTGCAGGGAGTCGGCATCACGCCCGAGATGCTCGTCGCGCAATCAGAGCAGGGCTCGCCCGATCTCATTACGCGGTTGGAGGACAACCGTCGGCGCTGCCGGCTCACGCCTGAAGCGTTAGTCGTGGCAGGGCCCGCTTTATCAGGGACGAGGTCGGCCTGGACTCACCGAGCGCTGTCGCTTTCGGTTCAGCTCGAAAGGAGGCTAAGCGTAATCGCCCGCGGAGGTCGGTTTATTGTTTCAAGCCTTCCGGCGCCCAGGCGTGGTGTTGACATGCGGTCCGGTCGGTCGCCCAGTCCCGGTTCGGCGACCAGATTGTTAAGCCGAAGGTGAACATGCCGCTTTGCATCTTCGACGGAGAACGCGAAATTACGCGTCCCGTACCGGCTTCACTTCCTGGGCGGCAACGAATAGTCTTTGCGGCGAACGACCGCGCGGAGACGGCACGGTTGGTGGGAGCAAATGGACGAATATGAGGATCCGCAGGGGCCGGAACAAGATCTTGAAGATCTCGACGTGGCCGCGAGCGACGACGCCGCTCGGGACGCCGCAAGCACTCCGTCTGAGAGCTCGGCTGAGGCCGGTGTCACGGTGGGAGCCGAGTCCCCCGCCGACAAGCCGCCTGAGGCTCCCGACGTCGGCGGAGTGCTCGAGGCCGTGTCCAGCCAGCTGGGCGAGCTTCAGCTGGCGTTCGACGAGCGACTTCGCTACGACGCGACCAAGGAGGAGTCGTTCCAGCAGCTCTATCGCGACCTCGAGGAGTTCCGCGCGCTTGCCGGTGCCGCCCAGCATAAGCCGGTGCTGATGGACATCATCTTGCTGCTCGATCGCGTCGAGAAGGGGCTCGAGGCGCAGCCCGAGGACGAGTTCATCGAGTCGATCCGCGACGAGCTGTTCGAGATCCTGGCCCGCCGTGGAGTATCGGCGATGCACGCCGCGGCGGATCGGTTCGATCCCCAGCGCCAGCAGGCCGTGGGGACGCGTCCGGCCCCGGACCAGGCGGCCCACAACACGGTGGCCGAGGTGGCCCGAACCGGCTACGACTGCGACGGGCAGATCCTGCGAGCGGCTGAAGTGATCGTGTTCCGCTACGCACCGGCCGGCGGCGTCGGGAGCGGCGGAGGATCCTCGTGAGCGATGACCCTGTGATCGGGATCGACCTCGGGACCACATTTTCCGCGGTGGCCCACATCAACCGGCATGGCCTGCCGGAGTTGCTGGCCAACCCGGACGGGGCCCGGACGACACCGTCGGTCGTGTATTTCGAGGAGGGCGGCGGACCGATCGTCGGCACCGCCGCGCGGAACGTCGCGCTGTCGGATCCCGAGCGCACTGTGATGTGCATCAAGCGGGAGATGGGTAACCCGTCCTACCGCCTTAACCTCGACGGCAAGGAGTATCTGCCCGAGAGCATCGCCGCGATCATCCTGCGCCAGTTGAAGGCCGATGCCTCGGTACGGCTCGGGACCGATGTCCACCGCGCCGTGATCAGCGTCCCGGCTTATTTCAAGGATTCGCAGCGGACCGCGACGATCACCGCCGGCGAGCTCGCCGACCTTGAGGTGATCGCCACGATCAACGAGCCGACGGCAGCCGCGATCGCGTACGGACTCGGCAAGGACGACGCCGACCAGACCGTGCTCGTCTACGACTTCGGCGGTGGAACGTTCGATGTCACGCTGCTGCGGATCGTCGGGAAGGAATTCACCGTGCTGTCGACCGACGGCGATTCGGGCCTTGGCGGCGTCGACGTCGACAACCGGGTCGCTGCATACCTTGCCGAGCAGTACTCAACCCATCGCGGGGTCGACCTCACGACCGACCCGTTCTCACGACTCGATCTGATGACGCGCGCCGAGCAGGCGAAGAAGGACCTGTCAGGCCGCCAGAGCGTGATGGTGACACTCGGCAGCGGCCGTGACGCGCTGCGAGTGGATCTCGACCGCGACCGTCTGGCCGGCCTGATCGGGGACCTCCTCGATCAGACACGCACCTGCATGGAGCGGGCACTCGAGTCCGCCAAGCTAGCCTGGCCTCAGATCGATTCGGTGCTGCTCGTCGGCGGCTCGAGCCGGATCACCGCGGTGCGCGAGATGATCCAGGAAGTCAGCGGCAAGGCGGTGACGCTCGATGTCAACCCCGACGAGGCGGTCGCGTGCGGCGCGGCCGTCCGCGCAACGCTGTCCGACCTGCGGGAGCGGACCGGTGGCGACGCTCCGACCCCCGACGTCACCACGCAGTCTCCCGCCGAGGTGGGCATCGTCGTCAAGGACGTCGCCACGCACAGCCTCGGGGTGCGCGCGTTCGGCGAGGACGGCAAACCCATCAACAGCATCATCCTGCCCCGGTTCACCGAGCTGCCGTGCGAGCGCACCCGCACATACGCCACCCGAGCGGACAACCAGCAGCAGATCGAGGTCGAGGTGCTCCAGGGTGACGACCCCGACCCGTTCTCGCCCGAGGTCGAGTCGATCGGCCGGCTCGTGATGAGCGACCTCCCGCCGCGACCGGCGGGGCAGGTGCTCGTGTCTCTGACGCTGCGCTACGACGTCGACGGGGTCGTCGAGGTCGAGGCGCAGGAGCTTGACGGAGGGCGCACAGTGCGCGAGGCGCTCCTGCGCAAATCGGGCGAGCTCGATCCGGAGTTCATCAAGGACTTGCGTCGCGACCTCGACGCGCTCGAAGACGCCGCCGAGCCCGAGGCCGCGGAGCCCGAGCCAGAGCCCGAGCCGATTGCGACCGGCGAGGAGGCTGACGAGCCCGTCATCAACTACTACGAGATCCTCGGCGTCAGTCGTGAGGCGACCGACGAGGAGCTGACGCGTGCGCTCGAGGAGGCTGAGCGTTATTGGACCGACCGGGGCAAGCAGGCGTCTGCGGACGAGGAGGCGCGGGTGGCCGAAGGCGGACTCGCCACGATTGCTGAGGCGCGGGCCACGCTGCTCGACGCCGCCGCTCGTGCTCGGCTCGATCAAAGGCTGGATGCCGGCAGTGATCCCAGCTCGGGCGACGACCAACCGGAACAGGAGCTCGAGTGAAGATTCTCGGGATCGACCTCGGCACCACGAACTCGGCCGTGGCGCTGGTCAACGAGCACGGCGTGCCCGAGATCATCGCGAACCGGGAGGGCGAGTACATCACGCCGTCGGTCGTGTTCTTCGATGGCAACGAAGCGATCGTGGGACGAGTCGCAAAACGGTCCGCCGGCCTGGACCCCGACAACATCGTCCAGCACGTCAAGCGTGAGATGGGGAGCAAGTCCTGGCGCTTTTATCCCTCCGGCGGTGGCGAGTACAGCCCGGAGTCGATCTCGGCGCTGATCCTGCGCCGCCTCAAGGAGGACGCAGAGACGATCCGGGGCGAGCCGTTCACCCACGCGGTGATCAGCGTTCCCGCCTATTTCGCAGATCCCGAGCGCCAGGCAACCCAGGATGCGGCGGAGATGGCGGGGCTCACCCCGGTGCGGATCATTAACGAGCCGACAGCCGCAGCGCTCGCTTATGGCCTCGACTCGACCTCTGAGGAGGAGCTCGTCGTCGTCTATGACCTCGGTGGCGGCACGTTCGACGCGAGCATCCTCCGGGTCACTCCCGACGACCTCGTCGTCCTCGGCACCGGCGGCGACCGGGCGCTCGGCGGCGTGGATTGGGACAACGCGATCATCGAGTGGCTCGATGACCAGTTCGTCGCCGGGGGCGGCCCGACCATGCTCGACGAGGACAGCGACCCCGCGGGGCTCCAGGACCTCCGCGACAAGGCCGAGACCGCCAAGCACACCCTGTCGCAGATGCGCCAGACGAAGATCGTGCTGTCAGCCGGTGCGAGCCACCAGACGATCACGCTCACTCGCGACACGTTCGAGGAGATCACAGCGGATCTGCTCGCGCGAACCGAGACGCGCATGGAGATCGTGCTCGAGGAGGCGGGGCTTCGGTGGCCGGACATCTCCAAGGTCCTCCTCGTCGGCGGCTCCACCAAGATGCCGGCGGTGGCGGACATGCTCGCCCGGGTCTCGGGCCTGACCCCATCGCGCGAGGTTCATCCCGACGAGGCGGTCGCGCTCGGCGCCGCGGTTCAGGCAGCACTGGTTGGCCGAACCATGGAACCGCCTGCCGCCTCGCGGTCCGCGCGTGCCGAGACGTCCGCACTCGGCGCAACCGAGACCGGCATCAAGGAAGTGAACATCACCGACGTCAACGCGCACAGCCTCGGCGTCGTGCTCGTCAATCAGAACACGGGTGAGTACTACAACGACATCGTGATCGATCGTGGAACTCAGTTGCCGGCGTTCGGCGAGAAGATGACTTACACACTCGTCGAGAACCAGGTCTACTGGGCGATGCAGATGACTCAGGGTGAGGATCGGGACCTGCGGTATGTGAAGATCATCGGGGAGGGCAGGATCGACTATGACACTCCGAAGCCGATCAACCATCCGATCCTGTTGCGCGTCGCCTACGACGTGGACGGCCTGATCCACGCGCACGTGTTCGACGGCCGTAGTCAAGCGCCGTTGGGCGAGTTGCACATCGAGCGGGAGAGCAACCTGACGCGAGAGGAGCTCGAGCAGATGAAACGGAACCTTGGCGGCATGAGCCTGGGATAGGAGCGACACGTGGCCGAGGATTACTACGCGGTGCTGAAGGTCCCGCGCGATGCGTCGACCGAGGACATCCAGGACGCGCTGCGTCAGGAGAACATGAAATGGTCGCGCCGGAGTAACAACGCCCCCAGGGCGGCCGACCGGCACGAGGCCGAGCAGCGAGTGGAGCTGCTGGCCCAGGCGAAGTCGGTGTTGACGGATCCGGCACGGCGCGCGCAATACGACGCCTCCATAGGGATCGCGCCCAGAGCGCCGGTGATGAACCCGGTTGACTCGCCGTGGCCCCGGGTCGAGCGCCCCCAGCCCCAGCCCCAGCCGCCGATGTGGCCGCCACCCCAGCCGCCCCAGCCTCAGCCCCAGCCGCCGATGTGGCCGCCACCCAACCCACCGCGGAGCACCGACGGGCGCCGTCCTCGCGGGCCGCTCGAGCATGCGGGCGAGGAGGCCGCCAACGCGCTTGAGGGGTTCGTGCGGAGGCTGTTCGGAAGGCAGCCGGGCGGGAGCGTGAGCCCGAGCTCGGCGAGTACCGGATCACGCATTCGGCATCCGGTCTGGACGACTTTGCTCGTGTTGTTCGCGATCCTCGCGTTCGCCTCGGCAATCGGCCAGAAGGGCAGCGCCAAGGATCCTGTGGGGAATGTGATCATCGGGCTGGTCGCCCTCCTGGTCGCGTGGCGCGTGTCCGGGCTCTGGCGACGACGGAGATAACGACGGCGTCGCCAAGTGAGCAGCGTCTGCTGGCGGTCGGGTCGCCTGGGGGAATCGTGTCGGGGTTCGACGGCCTGGACGACGGCGGCGGCCTGGTGAGCTTGGGCCGTCGGCTCCACTCGCTCGACCCCACGAGCTACAAGCTGTGGGAGGCACTCCGCGCGGTCCCGACCGAGGCTGCCGCTCAGGCGCTTTCGGACTCGCTCCGAGCCTCATCCGAGGAGGACCACCTCACCGCGCTCCGGCGGAGCCGCCTGGTGGCGGTCTGGAGCAGCGACCCCGCCGATTGCCGGGAGCTGGCCGACTCGCACAGCGTGCGCCTCCGCGGCAAGTGCCTGGGCAACGGCGAGGGGCGCGGTTCGACCTTCCTCGTCGGCGACCTCGCCGGGCAACCGCGGGCCCGCGTGGATGTCGTTGTCTATGAGCTCCTGCTGTCCGGGGACGATCGGGCGTCGATCACCGACGAGTGCCGGCGACTCGAGTTCGATCGCCTGGAGCCGGCGACCGACTCCGTGCAGCACGTCGTCGCCGTCCTGCCGGCGCTGATGCGTGCCGGGCTGATCGAGGTCGATCTTGCCGATCATGACGAGGTGGCCGGACCATGAGCGATCGGGCGCCCGGACACAAGCCGACCAAGCCGACCGTGCAGCCGCATCGGAAGCGGCTCGCCGGCTCGTTTCTGGCGCTTCGAATGTCGGTGGCCATGTTCACCGCGACCCCGGAGACCGCCGAGGCGGTCGTGACCCCGGCGGTGGTCGTGACGCAGATCGCCGGCGAGGTCGGTACGGCCGAGGACGTCCTCACGGTCGAAAACGAGGTGAAGCCGGGCGGCATCGAGGCCATAAGGGGCAACGGTCCCTGGGAGCCCGAGCGGCCGCCGCTCGAGCAATACGTCGACGTCGCGATCGACGAGCGGCAGCAGCACCAGGAGGAAATCGAGCGCGAGGCCAAGGCCGCGACCGTGCAGGAGGCGAGGGACCGGGACCGCGGCGCCGAGATCAGCGGTCCCGCGCCGGCCCAGGATCCCTACTGGCGGGCGGACCTGGCGCGCGCGGAGCGACTGGGGGAGGCGATCGATGCGAAGTGGGGACCCGCGGGCGAGTTGCGCGACGCCGAGCAGCGGATGGCGCGCGCCGAGGCGTCCGAAGAGCGCGTCGACCGCGATTCGCTCGCCACCGATGCCGATCGACTGGCGGCTCGAATGGAGACAGCCGCCGCACAGGCGGACCTCGTGTCTGTCCAGACCGAGGTCGAGATGGCACCCGTGCCCCGGCTCGAGCGAGCCAATGCCCAGCTCGAGTCGGCCGAGGACGCCGAGCGGGGGGTTGTGCTCGACCAGCGCTCGACGGAGTCCGAGCGGCTCGCCGCACGCTTCGCGACCGTTGACGCGCAGGTCGAGCAGCTGAACGCCCAGACCGCATGGCATGCCGCCGACCTGAATCATCGTGCGGTGCTGCACGAGGGGGTCCTGGCCGAGGAATGGGCCCGGGAGCGTGGCGTCCCGTCCGCCCCGGACATCTTCCGCGAGGAGGCGGTGCGCGACCTCATCCAGCAGGAGTCCGTCGATCTCACGAATCCCGGCGGCAGCTCACTCGGTCGAAAGGAAGGCGACCTCGCCGACAAGGCTCCTGGCCCGGTGGCGCTGGGGGAGGCAGCGGAGCGCATCCGGGAGATCGAGCAGCGCGCCAAGCGAATCGGCGAGGACGGGGCCGGCGAGATCGAGGGCTCCTCAGAAGCCGAGCTCGACGAGCGCCTCGGCGCCGTCAACAAGACGCTCCACGAGGCGCGCGGCGAGGTCAACGAACTGTCCTACGAGGCCGCCCGTCAGGTCGCGGCCGACCGGCAGGCCGTGCTGGACGGACTGAGAGCGGACGTCCAACGAGTGAATGAGCGCACCGAGCTCGACGCGCGGATGCACCTGGACACACGCGAGCGCGGGGCGGCCGAGATCGACGCGCTCCGGACCAGAGCCGACGACTGGGTGACCGCCATCGACGAGGAGATGGAGCAGGTCCGCGCTGCGCGCTCGGACGCGCTCGAGTCGATCGATGGCGCCGCGCTCGAGACGAGCGTCGCCGCCGCACAGGCGCGCGAGTCGTTGAGCGCCGAGGGGCGGACGGCGCCGGACGCCACCGAGCAGCTCCGGCCGGTCGTGATCGGCGAGGACCAGCCCCGAGTCAACTACGCCGCGGAGAGGTTCGACGCCGAGACGTATCCGGGGCTGTCCGCGGACGAGGCCCGGCACGCTGAGGGCAGCGCCGAGCTCGACGCGGCCCGCCTGGCCCACAACGAGGCATGGCTCCGAAAGTCCATGGACGAGGGCCGAATCGTGATCGACGCCGGACCGGCCGAGCCGAGGAGCGACTACCCACAGCCCACGCACGGCGCCCACGGCGCGCCGACGGATGCGGAGCGCACGTACCCTGAATCCGCCCCATACGAGATGGAGCGGCGAGTCTCCGAGGGCTACGAGCGCAAGATCAGCCCGTGGGAGGACATGAGCCGCTCCCCGTGGGTCGATAAGCAGGGTCAGCAGAACGTCCGCACGCTCGACGATCAGACCCGCGCGCAATTGCGCGAGCGCGGCATCGATCCCGACACAGTCCGCGAGCGTCCATGGAGATTCAGCGAGCCGGCCCAGGCCCCGCCCGAGCCGGACACCCAACCGGACGCGGCGGCCAGGGCGAGGGCACTGCAGGAGGAGATGGCGAGAACCAAAGCGCAGGAGAAGCCGGCGCCGGCGAGGCAACCGGAGCCGGCCGCGACCACACCCGAGCCGAGCGCCGGACAGGATCCTGCGCGGGCGCGCGCGCTCCAGGAGGAGCTGGCACGCGTCAAGGCCGCCGACCAGGCCGCAGCCAGGGAGGCTGCGGACAAGGCCGAAGGAAGCCGCCGACAAGGCCGCCAAGGAAGCCGCCGACAAGGCCGCCAAGGAAGCCGCCGACAAGGCCGCCAAGGAAGCCGCCGACAAGGCCGCCAAGGAAGCCGCCGACAAGGCCGCCAAGGAGCAGCACGAAAAGCCGGAGGCATCGCCGAAACGGAACGGGCGCGGCGCCAACCAGCGCGAGGCGACGCAACGCGACACGCGCCAGCGACACTCGAACGCCGCCCAGGGCAAGCAACAGGGGAAGGAGGCACGGGCGCCCGCGCGGAAGCACAAGTAGGCTTGCGTCTGATCCGTCATGACCCCGACCGAGTGGGACTGGGCCAATCTTGGTCCGGCTGAGCTGAATCAACGCTGGCGGTCGCTGGCCGCCTGGGTGCGGTGGCTGCAGGACAACTATGGGAACTGGGTCAAGTTGCCCCCGTGCTGGCCGCGACACGAGGCGCTGCGCTCGGAGCTGGAGTTCTTCCGGGCTTGGCATGCACAGCTGCTCGAGGACGGCGACGCCACCGAAGGGACGAACTGGCACAGCTCGCTGCGCTCGGCGGCCACCGCCTGGATGGAGCTGGCCGATTGTGATCACGACTCGCAGTTCACGCGGCGCGCGAGCCGCGCCGACAGCGACGAGTCGCGGCGACACCTCGAGCTCGCGATGCGGGAACGTCCCGCCTCTCACGCCTAGGCAGGAGACCAGCGCTGCCTGAGATCGCGCGATTCCCGGTCAACCCCAGCGACGGCGTCCCGTGGCTCGACGGGACAGTCATCGGCTGGCTGGAGACGAACGGCCGGTTCCGGAATCTGCTCGTGGCCTCCGAGGAGGACTCGGTGGCAATCCTGGGGCCCCCGCGCGTGGGCAAGACGTCCGGCGTCCTGGTCCCTGCCGCGATGGTGTGGCCGGGCTCATTGATCTCCGCCTCGACCAAGCCCGACGTCCTGCGGGCGACCCGTGGCCGGCGGCTCAGCCGGGCCGTGCATTCCGGTGGCGATGTGTACGCCTACGCGCCGACCGAGCGGAGCGACCACATCAACGGGGCGCGCTGTATCCGGTGGTCCCCGGCATCTGGTTGCGAGGACGCCGCCACCTGCGAGCTGCGGGTGCTCAAGCTGTTGGGCCCCGAGAAGCCTGAGGAGGACAAGTTCTTCCGCAACGCGGGCGCGACCGTGCTCCGGGGGTTCTTCCACGCCACTGCGGTCTCGGGCTGCGGGATGCGGCGGATGAAGTCGTGGATCGATTCGATGAATGTGCAGGAGGCGATCGACATCCTCGACGACTACGCCGGCTCGTCATCGGCCGCGCGCGACTACGCCTCCGCGCTCAAGGGGATCGCCAAGCAGCCGCCGGAGACCAAGGCCGGAACCTTCGGGACGGTCAGCGAACGCCTCGCCGGCATCGTCGGCAACGCCGCGGTGCTCGACAACGCCGAAGGCGGCGACTTCGACATCCGCCACTTCCTGGAATCCGCGTCGACGCTCTACATCGTCAGCCCGGAGGACACGATGGGGGTGATCGCGCCACTCGTCGCGCTGCTGGTCGAGTCGATCGTGAGCATGGCCTACAAGCTGGCCGCCAAGCAGCCGAATGGGCGGCTCGACCCGCCGTTGCTCCTGCTGCTCGACGAGGTCGGGGCGATCGCGCCACTGCCCAGCCTGCCCCAGATCATGAGCCAGGGCGCCTCCCAGGGGGTGCTCTGCGCCTGGGCGGCCCAGTCGTTCAACCAGCTCCGCGCCCGTTGGGGTGAGGAATGGGCTCGCTCGATCTGGGGCGCAAGCAGTCAGAAGGTCATCTTCGGAAGCCTCGCCGACCACGACCTACTCGACCAGATCTCGCAGTTGTTCGGCGAGTACGACCGGCGCGTGGCCGCGCACACGGGCGCGAACGCCGTGCTGGCAGCCCTAGCCAAGCAACACACGCCACCGCACCTTCTCCGTCAGCGAAACGTCGAGGTGTCCCAGCTGCACCGGCAGGCTCCGGGGATCGCCAACCTCGTCGCGATGACGCCGACCGGACCGAGCGTGGTCGTGATCGGAGCACCTCCGGCCTACACGGTCGAGCCGTTCGCGTCGTGCCAGCAGGCCGAGGCCCAGGTTCAGACCCTGTTGGACCGCGGCGAGGTCACCGGCCCGGATGAGCTCCGTGGCACGGCGGCGCTGCAGGCGATCGTCGAGCAGATGGACCGGGGAGAGTACGCCAGATTCCAGGCGGAGCATGCGGCCCTGAGTCGCCGGCTCGCCGAGCTCGACGCCGCCTCACCCGCCGTGGCCCAGCAGCTTCGGCGCAATGACCCGGCCCTCGCGCTCGAGGAGCGCCACCTGCGCTACCTGCTCGAGCAGCCGCCGGCGCGCCAGGCACAGATGCGCGAGGAGATCCTCCGCCGCTTCGCGACCGGGGCGATGCCGCGCTTCAGCTACGTCCTCGACGCACTTCCGGAGCTCGAGCGCAAGCCCTCTTCACCACCGAAGGCCAGGACCCGACTCCGCCGCGAGCCCGACGTTTACCGGATGCGACCGCCCGGTCCGTAGGGGTCGACGCGACCAGCTGCTGCCGGCATGCCCAGGGGGATCTCGTAGCGAGGCAGGTGCAGGAGGGAGCTCACCATCAGAGCTTTGCCCGACAGCGTCCCGGGCCGGCCCACCGGCCACCTCAGGAATGAAAATCAGATGCGGCAGGGACTTCCCCTCCCCTTGGGCCGTTGAGCGCATCCACGGACGGGGCCAATTCCGCGTCGACGCGACAGCGTGGGACCGCCGGCGACATCATCCTACCGTCGCGGGCTATCTACAGGTCAGCCTCGGACAAGAGCAGCCGCATGCCGCGGGGATGAGCAGACACCCCCGCTACAAACGAAGCAGGCCTCGAGGCCCCTGTCTGCGAGCGTCCCCCTTATCGCCATCAGCGGGGGAGTCTCTGAGACGCCGATGGGTTACGTCTGGCGTCCCGGCCCACCACCAAGCGCAGTTCATCTGCGGATAGCCAAAGGTGCTGCCGAGAATCGTTCACCCGTTCACGGCCCTCATCGTATGTCGCCCTCCTTGCTGGCCTCGGATCCGTCAAATTGGATCGATTCAACCCCTCCAACCCAGCTATTGCCCCGCCGCCCGGCTGGAGTCTTCTGGTGTGCGGCCGACTACCCGAACGACCAACGTGGAGGGCGGGTAGTCGGCCGCATGCAGGTGACGAAACCTCAATGGCGGCGGGGCGATTCGAGCAATCCGGTCCTGCGCGGCGTGCAGGACTTAGCGCAGGACCCAGCGCACGACCAAACCGACGCGGTCCGGGCGATACCGTGACGGTATGTCCCGATTTGCGCGGATCACGTCAGACCCGGCGATCTGCCACGGCAAACCCACGATCAGGGGCTGCGCTACACCGTCGAACGCGTCCTGGAGCTGCTCGCGGCAGGCATGACGGTTGAGGACGTGCTGGTCGAAACCCCGGGCCTGGAACGCGACGACATCCTCGCCGCCTTGGAATTCGGTGCCCGCGCGGCTGGCGGCCATGTGATCCCCTGTCCGCGGCGTGAAGCCCCGGGGGCGAAGAGCCGGGTATCCGCGGCTTAGCGCTGCTTCGAACCGGTGCTGCCGTTGTCCCGGGTCTCGCCGACCATGGGGCTCGGGCGTATCGGCTGTGGCTGTGGCTGCGGTGTTGGCTTGTCGGCCATGCCTAGATTCTAGGACTGGTTGATCAGAACGATCACCCATGCGATCACTTAAGCAACGAGGAGCACGGCGCCTACCCGGAACGCTCCGGTCAACCAGCGGAGCTGTTTGCGATTGAGCGCCGCGCTGTTGCCCATGTGGAGCGCGAGATCGCGATGGACGCTCGGCAGGTCGAGCGGGTCGGTGTCCGCCGGCTCGACGTAGATGTTGATGAACTGGGCCGGTGACAGGTTGAACTCCCAGTCCCGCCGAGGCCAGAAGATCACGAGCACGGCGACGCTGAGGGTGACGAAGCATCCGACGGCGACCCAGCCCATCGGGTGGAGATGGTGGCGCAGTGCCTGTCCGCCGAAGAACGACGTGGCAATCGCTGCACCGGCGATTAGCTGTCCAGCTCGACTACGCAGTTCGAAGACAGCCCGCTCCTGCTCATCCAGGGCTCGCTTGGCTTCGTCGTAGGCCAACTGGTACGCCCCGGGATCGATCCCAGCTCGGGTCATCGAGACGATGATGTCTTCCGCGACGGACGCCTTCGCCATTTGCCCTTAGTGCTCGTGCCACTCGATCACGACCATTCCGCATGGGCAACCTCCGCTTGGCTCGCACGCCCGCCACCGAGGTGAAAGGACCTCCGCGTCCGACTACCCGAACGACCTACGTGGAGGGCGGGTAGCCGGACGCGCGCGCGAGGCAAACGGCCTACGGCGGCAGGCGATTGGGGCATGAGGTGCATCCGGGCCGGATGCACTTTCGGATTGACTTGCGGATGCACCCGGGCGCCCTCCGGAGGTGTCATCGCCGCGCCCAGACGTAGACTCGCTCAGAGGATGGAGAAGCAGTCACACGGTCAGATTCGGACGCACGAGCGGAAGGACGGCCTGACTACCTACAGCCTTCGTGTTCGCGCCTACGGTCGCCGCGAGGTCGTCACACTCGGGACCGACGCCGACGGCTGGACCAAACGCAAGGCCGAGCGCGCTCTCGAGCAGATCCTCGCCGAGATCCAGGTGGGCATCTGGCGACCGACGAGCATGTCCGCCGGGGGCGAGGATCCAACCTTTCACGAGTTCGCCTCGCGGTGGTGGTTCGCTCGCAAGTCGGAGCTGCGGCCGACGACGCAGGCCGACTACGAGTGCCGCCTGCACAAACACCTGCTGCCCTTCTTCGCCAACTTCCGGGTCTCGGCGATCACGATCGCGCTTGTCGACGAGTACCGCAGTGAGAAGGTGATCGAGCGGGAGCGGGTCACAGCCGCAGCCGCGGCTGGACGGCCGATCCGCGATCGCCGCGGACAGCGACGCGTAGCACTAAGCAATGAGTCGATCAACAAGACCCTGGTTCTCCTCGCGAACATCCTCGACACGGCCGTCGAGCACGGCCTGCTCGCGAGCAACCCGGCGCGGGGCAGGCGACGGCGGCTGAAGGCCGATCGGCCGACTCGTCGCTTCCTCGAGGCAGATGAGGTCGCCGAACTCCTCGCCGTCGCCGGCGAGTTCGACCGCTCCGCGCGATCCGATCAACGCATCGGCCGGCGTCCATTGATCGCGGTCATGGCCAAGTCGGGGCTGCGGGTCGGTGAGGTGTGCGCGCTTCGGTGGCGCTCCGTCAACACCGCTCATCAGCGGCTCGTCATCGAGCACGCCAAGACCGCGGCCGGTGTGCGAGAGGTCGACCTCAGCCTCGATCTCGTCGAGGAGCTGAACACGTGGCGGGCTGAGCGGAAGCCGGCGAGCGTCGATGAGTTCGTGTTTGCGACTGATAGCGGCCGTCCTCGCGACAAGGACAGCGTCCGCGAGCGGGTCCTCGTTCCCGTGGTCAACCGCGTCAACGAGATCCGCGAAGCTCATGGGATCGGGCTGCTGCCGAAGATCACGCCGCACGCACTGCGCCGCACGTACATCAGCCTGATGCTTGGGCCGGCGCGCCTCTGCCGTATGTGATGGATCAGGTCGGACATGCCGACTCAAAGACGACGCTCGAGATCTACGCGCAGGTGCAGAAACGGGTCTCCCGCAAGAAAGTCCACGCCGCGTTCGACCGATTGCTCAACGGCGCGGACAGCGACATCGTCCCAGCCCGCATCTAAACATCGCACTGAGCGCCTCAAACGTGGCACTTTGGCGACCCTCACTGCCATGTTCACCGGGCCGCGGCGGCCCTGCTGGGCCACGCTCTGGGCCACGGAGGTCGCCCACCACGGCAGGGAGACATCAATCAGGCAAGAAATACCTGCAAATCCTAATGGGCACGGCTGGGCTCGAACCAGCGACCTCTCGCGTGTGAAGCGAGCGCTCTCCCACTGAGCTACGCGCCCTCGGTGACGGCGATTCTACGCGTCGGCCGTACTTGGCTTCGGACTCGATGGCGGCGGGGGCTTAGCCTCCGCCGCTCACCGTCCCGGTTCCGCTGCCGCTCGACCCGCTGCCGGACTTGGAGCCGCCGCCACCGTGCGATCCGGTGCCGTGAGAGCCGCCGGTGGCCGGCGCGGTACCGGCGTGCTGGCTGGCACCGGTGCTGCCGCTGTGTGATCCGCTGCTCGTCGGCCTGGTGGCGCCGACGGGTTCGACGCTCGGCGATCCGGTACCGGTGGACCGGCTCGTTCCGGTCGGTGGCTCAGCCGGCGTGGTGCTGTGGACCGGAGTCTGGCTCGTGGCGCTGAGCGTGACGTGATGAGCGGTGGTCGTTGTCTTCTTCCGGGCGGGCGTGGAACGGCGATGTGCGCTCGAGGCCGTGACCTTCTTCCGAACGTGGGCCCTTGCCGCGGCTCGCGTCGATGCTTTGGCCGGAGTCGCTTTGTGCGCGACACCGGCGTTCGACTGGACCGTCGCGGTTTGAGAATCGGGACGTGAGCCGGCAGCTGCGGCGGGTTTGGTGTCCGCGGCGGCCGCCGTCGTCGGTCGCCGCGAAGCGGGCGAGCCGGAGTTGAGGGCAATCGCGATCGCGAGAACGATGCCGCATACCCCGAGGGCCACGCCAGCGCGGAGCCATCCACCGCGAAGCCTTGGGGCGGAGCGGGCCGCGGAGCGCGAAGCCGTGGGGCGCGACGAATGGGAGCGAGGAAGCCGATCCGACCACGCTTGTCGCGATCGTTCGTGGTGTCCTGGTCGCCCCGATCGTGATCGTCGATCGCCGCAGGGGGTGCCTCGGCATGCTTGTGCGACCCGTTGTCGTCAGCGTCGCTTCGGTATCGACCGGGGACCGTCGACCTCGGGTCGAGGTCGACGCAGCTGCGGCGAGGGCCCGAGCCGCCTCGGGGTGGCCCCGCCGCTCCGCGCGCGCAAGGGCTTCTTCGGCTTCGGCGACTCTGTCGTGCGCGGCAAGCAGCAACGCGAGTTGGAACGCGGAATCGGCGACGCCGCGCTCATCGGCCCGGCCGTAGGCCGCCGCAGCGCCGGCGATGTCGCCGCGTTCCTCGAGCAGCACCGCGAGGTTGTGAGCGGCGGTCGCATGCCCGCGCTGGTCCGCGCGCGCTAACCACTGCTCGGCTTCGGCGAGTCTGTCCTCGTCCGCGAGCAGCATCGCGAGTCGGAATGGGGCGTCGGCATCCCCGCGCTCGTCGGCGCGGTGATAGGCAGCCGCGGCCTCGGCGATTTGGCCGCGTTCTTCGAGCATCGCACCGACGTCGTGGGCGGCGGCGGGGTGGCCGCGCTCATCGGCACGGGCAAGCGCGCTCTCCGCTTCGGCCAGCCGGTTCTGCTCGGTCAGAATGATGGCGAGTTGGAAGGCAGCGTCGGCGTTGCCGCGGTCGTCGGCGCGGCCATATGCCGCGGCGGCACGGGCAACATCACCGCGTTGTTCGAGCAGTACGCCGAGGTTCTGAGCCGCCTCGGCGTGGCCGCGCTGGTCCGCGCGCGCCAACCACTCTTCGGCTTCGACGAGTCTGTCCTGCTCGGCGAGCAGCATCGCGAGCCCGAACGCGCCGTCGACGAACCCACGGTCGTGGGCGCGGCGATAGGCCGCCGCAGCACCGGCGACGTCGCCGCTTTGTTCGAGCAGGATGCCGAGGTTGTGAGCCGCCTCGGCGTGGCCGCGCTGGTCCGCGCGTGCCAACCACTCTTCGGCCTCGACGAGTCTGTCGTGCTCGGCGAGCAGCATTGCGAGCTCGAACGCGCCGTCGATGAACCCACGGTCGTCGGCACGGCGATATGCCGCCGCGGCACCGGCGATGTCGCCGCGGTGTTCGAGCAGCAGGCCGAGGTTGTGGGCCGCGGCGGGGTGGCCTTGTTGGTCGGCGCGCGCTAGCCACTCTTCGGCTTCGGCCAGCCGGTCCTGGTCAGCGAGCTGGATGGCAAGCTCGAATGCGCCGTCCGCATCGTCCGCCTCATCGACGCGACCATACGTTGCCACGGAATCAGTCAAGTGGCCTCACCGATTGTCCCCGCTCATGCCAACGGCGTCCGGCGATTAAGGCGCGCCGGCCGAACATCGATTTCTTGGTGCGGATCGTCCCCAGGTGCCGCGGAAATCCCTCCGGGCACAAGCAGGGACCCTTCAAAGCCCCGAATCGCACACACGCCCCCATGGCATCGCGAGGTGCTTGCGCCAGACACGATACACGCTGCGCGACGGATCGTAAAAGGCCCGCGCCCGAACGGAACCTAGAGGTAGCTGGCGGCTTCTCTGGTCGAAGGCATGACGATCGCTCATGCAAGAAACGTCGACCCTCGCCTCGTTTATCCACGGAAGCTGTTAGGCGATCTTTGCGTGGGGATCGATATAGCGTGGAACGACATAGCTGGCGCTGCAAACGATCGAGCGTTCGAGCTCGACGTCTGATTTCCGTAGTCGCTCTCTCGACCGCGGTCGCTTGGTCATGGGCTGCTGGGGCCGCGTATGCCGATACGCCGCCGTCGAACAGCACGCCGCCAACGATCACGGGCGTCGCGCAGGCAGGCGATCAGCTAACCGCGGACCCGGGCACGTGGGCGGGCGACAGCCCGATCAGCCTCAGCTACCAGTGGTCGGACGGCCAAACCGGGCCTACCGACACACTGTCGTCGGCGGACGTCGGGCAGTCGGTGAGCGTCACCGTGACCGCGACGAACGCGTTCGGCCAGATCACGGCGACGAGCGATCCGGACGGCCCTGTGTTGCCGGCGGCTCCGGTCGTCTCGACGCAGCCGGTGATCACCGGGATCGCGCAGCAGGGGGTCACGCTGAGCGTGAGCAACGGGGTGTGGAGCGCCGATCCGAACAGCAACGATCCGAACGGCTACACGTATGCGTGGGAGGACTGCGACAGCACCGGGACGGTTTGCTCGTCGATCGGTGGTGCGACGTCGAGCAGCTACACGGTGCAGGCGTCGGATATCGGGAGCACGATTGTTGCGGTTGTGACGGCAACGAACTTAGGAGGGTCGAGCCCGGCGACGAGCGACCTGGACGGCCCTGTGTTGCCGGCGGCTCCGGTCGTCTCGACGCAGCCGGTGATCACCGGGATCGCGCAGCAGGGGGTCACGCTGAGCGTGAGCAACGGGGTGTGGAGCGCCGATCCGAACAGCAACGATCCGAACAGTTACACGTATGCGTGGGAGGACTGCGACAGCACCGGGACGGTTTGCTCGTCGATCAGTGGTGCGACGTCGAGCAGCTACACGCTGCAGGCGTCGGACGTCGGTCGGTACGTGAGCCGCGACCGTGACCGCGTCTAACTCGGGCGGGCAGACGCCCGCTACGAGCGCGACCGTCGGTGAGGTCCTCCCCCCGGCGCCAGCTGACAGCACCGCGCCAGGAATCAGCGGGACCCCGCAGCAGGGGGACACGCTGACCGCGAGCCACGGACTGTGGACCAACAATCCGACCGGGTACACCTACGCCTGGCAGGACTGCGACAGCACGGGCAGCAGTTGCGCGACGATCGCCGGCGACGACGTCGAATACCTACGAGGTCACCGCGGCGGACGTCGGGAGCTACGTGAGCGTGACCGTGACGGCGACGAACTCCGGCGGCTCGGCGTCGGTGACGAGCACGAGCATTGGGCCGGTGCTGCCACCGGCTCCGGTGAACACCAAAGCGCCGGCGATCACCGGTACGCCCGAGCAAGGGAACACCCTGAGCGTGAGCAACGGGACCTGGAGCAACAGCCCGACCAGCTACGGCTACGCCTGGGAGGAGTGCAGCTCCGCGAGCTGCGCGCCGATTCCAGGCGCTACTTCGAGCAGCTATACGCTGTCGGCCGCGGACATCGGCTCCACGATCGTCTGCGTGGTCAGCGCGCACGGACCAGGCGGAAGCACCTCGGCGAGTAGCAAGAAGACCGCGGTCGTGGTCGCGGCCCCGACGCCCCCGGCTTCGCAGCCGACCACGACGGCGGTACTGGCCTCGCCGACTCCGGCGGTCACGAACCAGGGTGTGACGCTGATCGCCACGGTGAGCTCCGTGACAACTGGCAGCACGGCCCTGTGGGGAACCGTAACGTTTGCGGACGGTGGCGCGGCGATCGGGGGTTGCGTCAACATGCCGGTCGCGCCGAGCGGCCAGAGCGCAACCGTGGCGTGCACGTACGTCGTTTGCCGCCTCGACGGCGCAGCTCACCGCCGTGTTCACACCGCTCGCCGGCTCAGTCCTGAAAGGCTCGGCGAGTCCGGCCGACGGCATCACGGTTGGGCCCGACTCAACCGTCACCTCGCTGGACGCATCGTCGTCGGTCAACGTGGGCTCGAGCACGACATACACTGCCTCCGTTGCGCCGCCCGCGGCACGCCCGGGGCCGGTCGAGCCGACCGGCACGGTCGAGTTTCTCGACGGCGGGCAAACGATCGGTTCCTGCGCGGGTCAGCCGAGTGACGAACGGGCAGGCGACTTGCACGGTCACGTACACGGCCGCCGGCGGGCACGAGATAACGGCGCGCTACGTCGGCGACGCCAACTTCACCGGATCGAGCTCGCCGACCGAACCGGTGAGCGCGGCTCCCGTGCCGACGGGCCTGCTCGGCACGATCACGTCCACGATGCAGTGGGCCTTCTACTACACCCCGTCGTATACGCAGGTCCGAAACCTCGTCGTCAACGGCGCGGTCACCGGCGCAACCGTGCTGGTGAAGTGCCACGGCCAGGGTTGCCCGTTCGTCCACCACGTCACGGTGCTCACGAAGCATGCGCGCTGCGGGAAGAAGGCGAAGGGGATGTGCCTCGCCTCCGGCAGCTTCGTGGTCACGCCCAGTTTCGTCCGCCACCGCCTCGGAATCGGCTCGCGTATCACGATCGAGATCATTCGCCCGAGCTGGGTCGGCAAGTACTACAGCTTCACCGTCCGGGCGCGGCGTGGGCCGCGGATCCAGATCGGGTGCCTGGCACCGGGTGGCAGCGTGCCCGGCCAGGGCTGCTGAGCCGCGCGTAGATCGAGGCCTCGGATGTTCGTCGAGCCCGGCGCGAGCGCCCAACGGGCCGTGTCCGCGGCGCCGATGAGCGGGTGTGAGCCACAGAGCGCCCCAATCGGACCGCCGCCCGGGCGGCTCGCCGTCTCGCGGCGCCAGAACCGCGCTGCGGTCTGCCCGCGCGCTGGTTCCGTTGCTGGCGGTATCGACGCTGGTGTTGGGCATTGGCTCCGGACCGAGCTCTCTCCCCCTCCGCTCGGGCCGTCGGCCCACGCCTGACGCGGCCGCGGCGCCGCTGATGCTGGTCCGGCCGGCGCCCGACGCGGTGGTGCGGTCTCGAGGCCCCCGCCGCCCGACGGTCGTCGTCCAGCCGCGTAGCGTTGTGGTATCCGCCGGCCGAGTCGCCGGCTTCACCGCCGCGGCCTCAGGCGAGCCGGCTCCTCGGCCGCAGTGGCAGCGGTCGCGCAACGCGGGCCGGACGTGGACCGACATCCCGGGCGCGCATCAGGTCACGTTCACGTTCACGGCGAAGCGGTCGCAGTCCGGCGTCGAGTATCGGGCGGTGTTCACCAGTGCCGCCGGTCGGGTGACGACCAGGGCGGCTCGCTTGACGGTCCGCGGCGCGCGTGCCCCCGGGTCGGGAACCACGACACCGCCGAATGGGGGCAGCGGCGGTTCGGGCGGTTCGGGCGGTTCAGGCGGCGGGTCGGGTAGCGGGTCGGGCGGGCGGACGGGCGGTTCGGCGCCGCAGGTCATCACTCAGCCGGGCGATCAGAGCGTCCAGAGCGGCCAGCCGGCCGCGTTCGTGACCGTCGCCGGCGGTGTGGTCACGGGCGTGCAGTGGCAGGTCTCGACCGATGCCGGCGCGGATTGGAGCAACGTCCCGTATGCGACCGCGATGAGCTACTCGTTCCTTGCCGCCGCCGGAGAGAATGGTTACGAGTACCGCGCGGTGCTGAGCAACGCGAGTGGCACCACGATCACGCGCGCCGCGACCCTGACGGTCACCGTGCCGGCCGGCGGTGGCGCACCCCAGGTGACGACCCAGCCCACGAGTCAGACCGTCCTCTCCGGGAACAGCGCGACGTTCACCGCCGCCGCCTCCGGCACGCCGGCCCCGGCCACCCAGTGGCAGGTTTCCACCAACGGCGGTCAGAGCTGGAGCACGATCATCAACGCGACCTCGACCAGCTACACGGTTCGGCCCAGCTCCGGCCAGACCGGCGACGAGTACCGCGCGGTGTTCACCAACGGCGCCGGCACCGTCGCCACGAACCCCGCGTCGCTCGTCGTCGCCGCCGGCTCGACCAACTGGTCGGGCTACGCGGCGCTCGACCAGGGTTTCAGGTCGGTGACAGGCTAGCTGGCAGGTTCCGGCGGTGACGTGCCCGGGGACGGCTACCACCTATTCCTCGCAGTGGATCGGAATCGACGGCGCCGACGGCGACGACACCGTCGAGCAGGACGGAACCGAGTCCGACTGCCTGGGCGGCGTCCCGACGTATGACGCCTGGTACGAGATGTACGGAGACTCCGCGGTCAACAACGGCGACGAGGTCGAGCTCTCGCCCTCGATCGATCGCGTATCGCCGGGGGACGCGATGACCGCGTCCGTCAGCCTCACGGGCTCGACCTGGACGCTCGCGATCAGCGACACCACCGCGGGCTGGCAGTCCACCACCCCCGTCGCCTCACCCTCGCCCGCACCGGAGCAGTCCT
The DNA here is from genome assembly GCA_963699325.1 of uncultured Solirubrobacterales bacterium. Lineage (GTDB taxonomy): Bacteria > Actinomycetota > Thermoleophilia > Solirubrobacterales > Solirubrobacteraceae > Palsa-465. Next base: position 27,541 of record CAVOTN010000007.1, read on the forward strand.
CAGCCGAGTGGATTGTCGAGCGGCCCGGGGTGAACGGATCGCTGTCGTCGCTCGCGGACTTCGGCACAGCTGCGTTTACCGGAGCCGCCGCGACTGACGCCGCGGCGAGCGGCCCGATCTCGGCCTTCAACTACGTTCCGATCGAGATGACGAACTCGGACAACGGCGTCCTGTCGACGCCGGGCCCGCTCGGCTCGGGCGGCGCCGGCTTCAGCGCAACCTGGAACGCGAGCAGCTGACAGATCCGGACCTGCCGTTCGGTCAGGGCCTGCGGATAGTCGCGGGCATTGCATCTCGCGGTGAAGGTCGCCTCGATCGCGAGCGACTCGTCCTCGGTCATCCCTCCATGAACGCCCGCAGTTCGAGCGAGCCGAAGCGAGCCACCGGATGCTTGCCGGCCACCTCGATCGCCTCATCGAGATCGGCGCAGTCGAGGATGTCGAAGCCCGCGATCAGCTCCTTGGTCTCCGCGAACGGCCCATCGGCGACGACGACCTCGCCGCCACGGATACGAATCGTGGTCGCGTCCGCGCCGCCGGCAAGCTGCTGGCCCATCACGCGCACGCCTCGCCCGTCCATCTCGTCGACCCAGGTCTGAGTGTTGGGGCCGATCACCGCGCGCTCCTCGGCGGGCAGCTCGATCGTCGGGTCAACGCACACCAGCATCATGTACCGCATCTCACATCCCCTTTCGGAGGACTTGCGATTGATTCAACACCCCGACGACGAACGAGAACGGCGAGATGGACACCCAGAACGCACTTTCCGGTCGTGAGTGCACCGCCGGCGGCGGCGGTCGCCCCGGTCGCCCGGGGCGGGCTGGTCGCTAAAGACGAACGAGGTTCTCGACCCGCAGACCGCGGGTCACACCTCGGAGGTCCACGAACAGCGCGCTCCGGGCGGCGATTGACAGGTGATCGATCCGGGGATGAGCCGTGACCAGGACGACGGCGTCTGCCGCTGAGACGGCGTCGTCGAGTGGCACGCTCTCGAGCCCGAGCATTGGGAGCGACGGCACATACTCGTCGTGATAGCTGACGATGCCGCCGCGGCTGGCCAGGACCTCGATGATCCTGAGCGCGGGTGACTCGCGGATGTCGCCGACGCCGCCCTTGTAGCTCGCCCCCAAAATGAGGATCCGCGAGCCCTTGACCGGTTTGGTCACATCGTTGAGCGCCTGTTCGACCCGCTCGGCGCAGTGGTAGGGCATGTACTGGTTGATCTTGCCGGCAAGCTCGATGAACTCGGTGGCCATGTGGAACTCGCGAGCACGCCAGGTGAGGTAGAAGGGATCGACCGGAAGGCAGTGGCCACCCATGCCCGGGCCTGGCTCGAAGCGCATGAACCCGTAGGGCTTGGTCGCCGCGGCGTCGACGACCTCCCAGATGTCGATTCCCATGCGCTCGGCGAGCACCGCGAGCTCGTTGACGAGCGCGATGTTGACCGACCGGAAGATGTTCTCGAGCAGCTTGGTGAGCTCCGCTGCCTCCGGCGTCGAGACCCTGACGATCTGATCGCACACCCGGCTGTAGAGCTCGTCGGCGCGGTCCAGGCACGCCGGCGTGATCCCGCCGACCACTTTCGGCGTGTCACGGAGCGTGTAATCGGTGCGACCGGGATCGACGCGCTCGGGCGAGAACGCGAGGTTGATGTCGGCGCCGACGCGCAGGCCGGAGGCCTCGAGCAGCGGCATCAACCGCTCGCGCGTCGTGCCGGGATACGTCGTCGACTCGAGCACGACCAGTTGGCCGGGCTGTAGCACCTGCGCCAGCGATTTCGCCGCCGCATCGAGCGGACCCAGGTCCGGCTCGCGGTTGTCGGTCAACGGCGTGGGCACGCAGATGATCACGGCATCGGCCTGCGCCAGGTCCGCGTACCGGTAGGTGGCACGGATCTTCGGCAGCACCGCGCGAAGGTCCTCGGACTGGATGTCCTCGATATAGGAGTCGCCGGCCGCGACGGCGGAGACCTTGAGCGGATCGACGTCGAGGGCGACGACCCCGCAACCGGCTTTCGCGAACGCAACCGCGAGTGGCAAGCCGACATAGCCGAGTCCGACGATTCCGACTTTCATTGTCTTTTGGCCGTCCGAAGTGTTCGTTGTTTCCATGCGCGAGCAAGATAGCGGCCGCTGGGACGTGCCGCGCATCGGCGGCACCATCGCGGCGCCATCACCACAACAACGACTGCGACCGGAGCGATCTACCGTGGGCGGACAAGGAACGGTACGATGTGATCGGACCGTGCTAGGCGGGGTGCTAGCGGTGCCCTGTACCCGCAATCCGCTCTAGCGGGGCTGAATCCCCTCCCGAGGGGCACAGGCCCCGGGGTCAGCGCCCCATGCGCGACGTCGATCGTTTGGTCCCTAGACGATGAAGTCCCGTGAACCAGGTCAGGTCCGGAAGGAAGCAGCCTTAAGCGGTCACCTTCAGGCGTCGCGGGAGCACCAGACAGGAGTCGCGATATGGTGGCCGCGCCCCGGGTACCGGCTTCGACGGGGGGTGCACGGTCCGCCTTTTCACGCGCGTGGCTCGGGTGGTTAGCGCCGCCGCGAGTCAGCGGTTGACGCGAGGAACGCTTCGGCGATGAGTCGCTGACCGTACGCGTTGAAATGCGGGTCGCCGGCCCGCACGTGCCACGATCGCGACTGGCGATACGGCACGCGCGAGAAGTCTAGGTCCTCGCCGTGCTCGATCCGATCGCGGAGGAAGCGGGTGAGGTCGACGAAGGTCGCGCCGCGCCGCGCCGCAACATATCCCAGCACCGCGCGCACCCGCTCGACCGCCGGAGCCCAGTCGGGTTCCCATCCCCAGTTGGCTACCCCCGGACCGATGACGACGATGTCGTCGACTCCCTGCTCCCGCAGCCAGTCCACCATGAAGCCGACGTTCCGCTCGGTCTCGGCGGGGTCGACGCCACGGAGCGCGTCGTTCCCACCACCGAACAAGACCGCGCGGTGTGGCTTGCCTTCGCTCAGCGCCTGCCCGATGCGTTCGCGCATATCGGCCGTCGTGTCGCCGGAAACGCCGAGATTCACGGTCTTGTATCCAGTGCGGCCGACCCGCCGCAGCCACACCAGCCATGGGAGCGTGTAGCCGGAGGTCGGGTCCGTGTGGCTGTCGCCGATCGCCACGAGCAGCGGTCCGCGCCCGTGAACCCTTCGAGCTGAGCGGCTGAGCCGCCAATACACCCGCTGGCGCACGTTTGGCAACGACCACCGTCGCATCGGCTGAAGCTCTCGGCTATTCATGAAATCCTTCATCAATATGCCCAATGGCGCCCAAGCACTGATGCGGACCCTCGTCGACGCAGGCGTCACGACCTGCTTCACGAACCCGGGTACGTCGGAGATCCACTTCGTCGCCGAGCTCGATTCGGTGCCGGAGATGCGCGCGGTGCTGACCCTGTTCGAAGGGGTCGCGACCGGGGCGGCCGACGGCTACGCCCGGATGACCGACGCGCCCGCGGCGACCCTGCTCCACCTGGGACCGGGTCTCGCGAACGGTTTGGCGAACCTGCACAACGCGCGCCGCGCCAAGGTCCCGGTGATCAACATCGTGGGCGATCACGCCACCTACCACGTGCAGTACGACACCATGCTGCAGTCCGACATCGAGACGGTCGCGCGCAACGTGTCCACGTGGGTGCGAACGTCGAGACGGACCGAGGAGCTAGCTCGTGATGCAGTCGAGGCGATCATCGCCGCCATCGGACCCCCAGGTCAGGTGGCGACCCTGATCGTGCCGGCGGACGTGTCCTGGCAGGAAGGCGCCGATGCCGCAGCGCCGCCGCGGCTAGCTGCCCCATCCGCGGCCTCCACGGAGGTGGTCGAGGGCATCGCGAACGCGGTCCGGGGCAGCCGCCGGGTTGGCATTCTGCTTGGCGGTAAAGCCCTGCGTGAGCGGGGCGTCATCGCGGCGGCGCGGATCGCCACAGCCAACGGCGCAAAGCTGTTCGCCGAGCGGACCGGTGCGCGTCTGGAGAGGGGTGTGGGTCTGCCGGTCGTCGAGCGGCTCGAGTACTGGCCCGAGCGCGTCTCAGGTCAGCTCGACGGGCTCCAGGACCTGATCCTGGCCGACGCGAAAGCACCCGTCTCGTCGTTCGCCTCCCCGGGTCGGAACAGCTCGCTGGTGCCCGCTGGTTGTCAGGTGCACGAGCTGGCGCCGCCGACATCTGACGTCATCAGGAGCCTCGAGGAGCTGGTGGAGGCGCTGGATGCCGCGGACGCCGAGCCGGTGCTGCAAGAGCCGGCACGACCGCCACGTCCCGAAGGGCCGCTCACCGCGGCGAAGGTCTGCCAAGCGGTCGGCGCAGTCCTGCCCGAGGGAGCGATTCTCTCCGACGAAGCGATTACGTCGGCGGCGACGTTGGCGGCCAATATCGCGGGGGCTCCACGGCACGATTGGCTCACGCTTGCCGGAGGGTCGATCGGCCAGGGGCTGCCGGTCGCCGTGGGGGCGGCGATCGCCTGTCCGGATCGCCCGGTCATCGCACTCGAGGCCGACGGCTCGGCTATGTACACCATCCAGTCACTCTGGACGATGGCGCGCGAGCAGCTCGACGTCACCGTGGTGATCTTCAACAACCGTGGATACGGGATCCTCGACGCCGAGCTCGCGCGGCTCGACCGGCAAAGCGCCGGTCGCCGAGCCAGGGCGCTCCTCGACTTGGGGCATCCGGACCTCGATTTCGCCGCGTTGGGCACCGGGTTCGGTGTGGAGTCGCGGCGTGTCGATACCGCGGAGGAGCTCACGGGCGCGCTTGAGCGGGCGATCGCCGACCCAGGCCCGCATCTGATCGAGGCGGTCCTCCCCGGCGTCTCGAGGTCGTGAGCGCCGGCTCTCAGGCCGCTCGGCGCATGGAGCCGCTGGCGCTGCGCTGCCATGCGCGGGCCTTCGCGACGCGCTTCAGGCCGTACTCGATCCCCTGAGCGATCATCTCGAAGTGCTCCACACGGGCGGTGAGGGGCGGCGACACTGCGACGGCGGTACTGCCGGGACGGATGAAGACTCCAGCGGCGCGCGCGCCCAATGCCAAGGCGGCGGCGACACGGGGTTGCCTGTCGCAAACCTCGGGGGTGAGCTGGACGGCCGCCATCATGCCCACGCCGCCCCTGACTTCTGAGACGAACTCATGGTCGGCCAGCGGCGCGAGAGCATCGAGCAGCGCCTGCTCCTGCTGGCGCCCGCGCTCGAGGAGGCCGTCGCGCTCGAGCAGGGCGATGTTCGCGAGCCCCGCGGCGCAGCACGTTGGGTGGCCCGAGTATGTGGAGCCGTGCCGGAAGATCGGTCCTCCCGGCTCACCCCAGAACGGCTCGGCGATCCGCTCGGAGACCATCACACCGCCGAGCGGGAGGTAGCCGCTGGTCACACCCTTGGCGAACACGATCATGTCCGGCTCCACGTTCCAGCGCTCGATCCCGAACCACGTGCCGAGGCGTCCGAACGCGCAGATCACCGCATCGATCACGAGCAGGACCCCGGTGCGCTCGCACAGCTCGGCGAGGCCTTCGATGTAGCCGGGGGCAGGCGGGTACACGCCGCCCGCGCCGATCACCGGTTCCATGAACACGGCCGCCACTCGCTCCGGGCCGACCCGCGCGAATGTCTCCTCCATCTCCTCCAGCGAGTTGTGGCGCACTTGGATCGTGTCGGCCAGGGGGCCGAAGCCCTGCTGGTTACTGGGGATGCCACCGAGCGCGGTTCCGAACCCGTGCGTGCCGTGGTAGGCGGAGGTGCGGCTGATCAGGACTGTACGGTCGGGCTGACCGAGCTCCCACCAGTACCGGCGGGCCAGCTTAGCGGCGGTGTCGATGCCGTCGCTGCCGCCGGAGCCGAAGAACACCTTTGACGGCATTGGCGCCCGCTCCGCCAGCGCCTCGGCGAGTTCCAGCACAGGGGGGTTGGCGAGGTCGAAAAATGCTGAGCATGACTCGAGGCGCTCCATCTGCGCGGCGACGGCCTCACGGATCTCGGGTCGGCCGTGGCCCACGTTTGCGTACCACAGGCCGGCGGTGGCGTCCAAGTAGCGGTTCCCGTCCGTGTCCCATACCCAGACGTCCTCCGCCCGTTCCATGACGTGCTCGGACTGACGCACAGACCCCATGTCCGCGTAGGGGTGCCAGAAGCAAGTTTCCGTACTCAAGAGCTCATCCTGTTCTGATTCGGCGGGATAGCGCGTTCGAAGCCATCTCTACTCGTTAGATGAACGTGCGGCCGCGCGGTCCACTTTTGCGGCTTTTGGATCGGTTTGGCTCACGGCTCGCACGCCGCGCGACATATTCGGGCGCCCCCACAAGGATGCGGACGCCGCTGGCGTTGATCGGGGATGAGCACCACTGCCCTACGCGTCCTGCCCGACCCGGACGACGATTACACGGCCGATGTCGCGCCGCTGCGGACCGCCCCGCGGGTTCCTCGCGATCCGGAGAACGATTACACGCCCGATATGGCGGCCCGGCGCCGCGAGTTCCTGCGCGACCAGACGGGGGCGAGCCTCGAGCACGTCGGGCGATTCTCGTTCGACCCCGGCGTGCTGCCCGGGAACATCGAGAACTTCGCCGGCGTGGCGCAGGTGCCGATCGGCGTGGCCGGTCCGCTGCGCATCAACGGCGAGCACGCGCGCGGGGACTTCTACGTGCCGCTCGCGACCGCCGAGGGCACGCTCGTGGCCAGCTACAACCGCGGGATGCGCGTGCTCAGCGAGTGCGGGGGCGTCAAGACGACCGTGGTCGAGGACAGCATGCAGCGCGCTCCGGTGTTCATCTTCGACGACGCCCTGGAGGCGCGCGAGTTCGGCGACTGGATCGAGCAGCACGAGGAGGAGATCCGCGCCGTCGCGCAGGCGACCACGCGCTCCGGCAAGCTCACCTACATCGGCCAGTATCAGGTCGGTCCGCTGCTCTACCTGCGAGTCAACTTCACCACGGGCGACGCCGCCGGTCAGAACATGACCGCGAAGGCGACACACGCCGCGTGCGAATGGATGAAGGCCAACTACCCCGGCCACGCCGAGTACCGGCTGACCGGGGCGATCGACACCGACAAGAAGCACTCGCACATCAACATGCTTCTGACGCGCGGCAAGCGGGTCGTCGCGGAGGCCGTGATCAAGAACGACGTGCTCAAGCGCCTGATGGGTGTCGACACCAAGTCGGTGTACGACTACCGGCAGATCCACATGCTCGGCGGATTCCTCGCCGGCTCGGCTTCCAACAGCGCGCACGCCGCTAACGGCATCACCGCGGTCTTCATCGCCACCGGTCAGGACGCCGCCAACGTCGCCGAATCTCAGGCGGCGATCACGTACGCGCGACTGCTCGACAACGGCGATTACTACTGGTCGATAACCCTGACCAGCCTCATCGTGGGCACCCACGGTGGCGGCACCGGCCTCCCCACGCAGCGCGAGTGTCTGGAGCTGCTCGGCTGCTACGGCAAGGGCAAGGCGCACAAGCTCGCCGAGGTCGTCGCCGGCACCGTGCTCGCCGGCGAGATCTCCCTCACGTCCGCGGTCCTCGCGGAGCATTGGGTGACGAGCCACGAGCGCCTCGGGCGCAACCGCTAACAGCGGCCCGCGACCCCCCGCCCACGATCTCGCCGCGATCGGTGCCGACTACGCCCAGGGGTTCCACCTCGGTGCCCCCAAGCGGCTCTCGCCTCCGACGGCCTTCGAGCGCCAGCTGCGCGCCGCCCGGTCGCTCCGGAGCCTCGGTCGCGGTCAACGTGGCGCTCGGCACGCCCGCCCAGCCGAATGTCGCGTTGCCCGCGATATGCGCGGCGAACGTGGCGCTCGGCCGGCAATTGGCGTCGAATGTCACGTCGACCGCCATCGCCGGCGCAACGACGCGCGGCGCGGGCGGTCACATCCCCAGACTCGGCAGTCCCCCCGCCGTGAGTGGGAATTCGGACACGACATGCGTGCCCGGATCCACATTCGCCGCAGACGGAGGGTCGAGTGCGCCGTTATGCCCAACCGCCGGCGCGGAAGCTGCTCCGCACGACGAAGTGGCGGCGCCCCGATCGGGCGCCGCCACTGTGGAGATCTACAGGCGGCCTGGGCGCCGACCGGGGGGCGTGCGCTAAGCGGCCGTCGCGACGAACTGCTCGCGCAGGGCGGTCTTCTTGAACTTGCCCGTCGCGGTGCGCGGAATCGCCTCGATGAACTCGATCCGGTCGGGCAGCTGCCACTTGGCGAAATCGGTGCCGAGGTGCTCGCGGAGCTCTTCGGGGCTGGCCTGCATGCCATCTCGGAGCACGACCGCAGCCAGCGGCCGTTCGCCCCATTTCTCGTCCGGGATAGCGATCACCGCGGCCTCCGCGACGGCGCTATGACCCATCAGCTGGTTCTCGAGGTCGACCGAGGAGATCCATTCGCCGCCGGACTTGACGAGGTCCTTGGCCCGATCGCAGATGCGCATGCATCCGCGCTCATTGATGCGGACGACGTCGCCGGTGCGGAACCAGCCGTCGTCGGTGAACTTGTCGCTGCCCGTCCCGCGGTGGTACGCGGCCGCGACCCACGGGCCGCGGATCTCGAGCTCTCCCATCGCCTGGTCGTCCCAGGGGATCAGCGCTCCATCGTCGTCCCGAGCCCGGATCTCGATCAGCGGGATCGGAGTTCCCTGGCGAGCGCGGTATTCGTACTGATCGCTCGGAGGCGAGGCTCTCCAGGTCCGCGGGCAGCTTCGACACTGTGCCGAGCGGCGAGGTCTCCGTCATGCCCCAACCCTGGATGATCGTCAAGCCGTGACGCTCGAAGCCCGCGATCAGGCTCGCCGGAACCGCTGCGCCACCGAGGTTCACCGCCTCCAGGGAGCGCAGGTCCCATCTGTCGGGCTCTGCGTCGATCGCCTGCGAGGACCGCCATCCACACCGTCGGCACCCCGGCGGTGTACGTCACGCGCTCGCTCTCGAGCAGGTCCAGCAAGCTGACGGGATCCAGGCGGGGGCCGGGCAGCACCAACTCCGCGCCGGTCAGGGCGGCCGTGAACGGCAGGTTCCAGCCGTTGACGTGGAACATCGGGACTGCCGGCAAGATCACGTCGCGTGAGCCGATCCCAAGCGCGTCCGGAAGGGCAAAGACGATCGAGTGCAGGACCAGCGCCCGATGCGAGTAGATGACGCCCTTCGGGCGACCTGTCGTCCCCGACGTGTAACACATCGCGGCGGCCTGCCGCTCGTCGATGGCCGGCCAGCTCATCGGCGCCGACTCGGCGATGAGCGACTCATACTCGATCGGTCCCGGCCGGTGAAGACCCGGAGTCCGAGACGACGATGACTCGCTCGAACTCATAGTCGATCGATTCGAGGACTGGGACCAGAGACTCGTCGACGACGACGATGCGATCCTCGGCGTCGGCAGCGATGTAGCTCAGATCGTCTGCGCTCAGACGCGGGTTGAGCGTATGGATGACCGCTCCCATCAGCGGAACCGCGAAGTAGAGCTCGAGGTGCTCTGTCTGGTTCCAGAGCAGCGTCGCGACCCGGTCGCCATCGGCGATGCCCAGGTCGGCGAGTCCGGTCGCAAGCCGTCGGGCGCGCTGAGCGCATTCGCCAAGGGTCGTGCGACGCACGGAGCCGTCGTGACGACGAGACACGACGGGGCCCCCCGCATTCAGTCGCTCGGCACGCTCGACCAAGACCGTCAGCGACAGTTGAAAGTCGTCCATCATCAGGCCGTTCATGATCGCTTTCTCGCTTTCGTCACGTACGTCATCCCTCGCAGATCAACGCCCCCCCGATCGATCATCTTGCAAGTCGGCTGCGGCAGCAGCGCGTGTGCCGGACCGTTGATCGGGCATGGGGCGACGAACGGGATCGGCTCCTCGGCTACTGCTCGCGCGTGGCGAGCGGCCTGGTCGCCGCCGCCGTCGTGGCGGTCTCGCTGCGCGCGGACGTGGCGGCGGTCGCGATCCTCGTTGCCGTGATGCTCGTGGTGCTGGCGGTCAGCTCCGTGATGCTCCGCGACGACTCGCTCTAGCACCGCGACGCGACCCGGGGTACCCGCGGGGACGACCACTAGACTCGACTCTCCGTGTCCACAGGTCCCTCGCTTTACCGCCGCCACCGCCCCCGGACGTTCGCCGATGTCGTCGGCCAGGAGCACGTGGTCCGCACGCTCCGGAACGCCGTCGAGCAGGGGCAGGTACACCACGCCTACCTGTTCGTGGGCTCGCGGGGGACGGGCAAGACCAGCATGGCGAAGATCCTTGCCGCCTGCCTGAACTGCGATGGGGCTCCCACCAGCCCGACCACGGCGCCGTGCGGGAAATGCGAGTCGTGCGTGGCGATCGCCAGCGCCACCTCCCTGGATGTGATCGAGATGGACGCGGCGTCAAACAACTCGGTCGACGACATCCGCGATCTGCGGGAGAAAGTCGCCTACGCGCCGGTCTCCGGGCGGCACAAGGTCTACATCCTCGACGAGGCTCACATGCTGTCCCCTCAGGCGTGGAACGCGTTCCTGAAGACGCTCGAGGAGCCGCCGCCGCGGACGATCTTCGTGCTGGCGACGACCGAGGCCCAGAAGGTGCTGCCGACCGTCGTCGATCGCTGCCACCGCTTCGACTTCGGCCGCCCGACGGTCGAGCAGGTCGCGACGGTCCTCGAACGAGTCGCCGGCGAGGAGGGGATCGGCGTCGAGAAGGGCGCCCTGGCGCTGATCGCCCGCCACGCGACCGGGAGCTTCCGCGACGCGCTCGGGACGCTCGAGCAGCTCGTCACGTACGCCGGCGGCCGGGCGATCGAGCCCGCCGATGTGCTCGCGGTGCTCGGGGTGGCCGATGCCGAGCAGCTGTTCGACGCGATCGATGCGGTCATCGCGCGCGACCCGGCGCGAGCGCTGCGGGCGGCGGCCAGGCTCGCGGACTCGGGCCGCGACGCCGGCCAGCTGCTCCGGGACCTCGAGGTGCACGGCCGCGAGCTGCTCGCGGTGCAGGTGCTTGGCGACGTCCCTCCCGAGTTCCAGGTCACCCCCGAGCGCGACATCCGCCTCGCGGAGCAGGCCACTGCGCTGGCCGACACCGACGCGGTGCGGCTGCTCGATCTGGTCTCGGCCGCGCTGGATGCCACCGCGAACGGCGCGCAGGCGCGTATCCAGCTCGAGCTCGTGCTGATCAAGGCGGCCGCACCCGAGCTCGATCCGTCGATGGCGGCGTTGCTCGCGCGGCTCGAGCGGCTCGAGCGTGGCGGCGCCGGTGGCGGTGGCGTCGGCGTCCGCGCCGCAGTGCCACCCGAATCCGCGCGGCCGGCCGCGCAATCCGCGCCGCCCGCCCAATCCGAGCCCTCGACGCCAGAACCGCCACCGCACAACGGCGCCGCGGCCGAGGCTGCCGTGCCCGAACCAGAGCCCGAACCCGAGCCCAGCCCTGCCTCCGAACCCGCGGGCGCGCTCGAGCTCGACGACGCGGCGGCCTGCTGGCCGGCTGTCGTTGACCTCGTGCGGGCCGAGAACGCGATGCTGGCCGCGCTTCTGTCGGACGCTCGCCCGGTGGCGGTCAAGGACCTGGAGCTGACGCTGGCGTTCCCCGGGGGTGCCGCGTTCCTCAAGCGCAAGGCCGAGCAGGAGGACTACCGGCGTGTGGCAGGCGAGGCGCTGAAGGCCGTGACCGGCCGCCGCCTCGCGCTCCGCTACGAGCTCCGCGAAGACGAGGAGCAGCCGGAGGGCGAGGCTGTGCTCTCAGGCGAGGAGCTCGTGCGACGCTTCATGGACGAGTTCGACGCCGAAGAGGTCCTCGAAGACGACCCCGACGAAGGTGAGGCGAAACGCTGATGCCCCAACCGAACATGCAGCAGATCCTCAAGCAGGCCCAGAAGATGCAGCAGGACATGCTCGCTGCCCAGGAGGCGCTCAAGGACGAAGTCGTGGAGGCCTCGGCCGGCGGCGGGATGGTCACCGCGAAGGTCAGCGGCGACCTCGTCGTCAAGTCGATCACGATCGACCCCGAGGCGGTCGACCCCGAGGACGTCGAGCTGCTCCAGGACATGGTCCTGGCCGCGATCAACGAGGCGCTCCGGTCGGCCCAGGAGCTCGCGTCGGCGAAGCTCGGGGGGATCACCGGCGGCCTGACCGGCGGTCTCGGGGGTCTCGGCGACCTCGGACTCGGCGGCCTCGGCCTGTAGCCGGCCGGCCCACCGAGCGTGTACGCCCCGCCCGTACAGCGGCTGATCACCGAGCTGTCGAAGCTGCCGGGCGTCGGCGGCCGCACGGCCCAGCGGCTGACCTTCCATCTGCTCCGCGCCAGCGACGAGGAGGCGCTCGCGCTCGCGCGCGCGATCACCGAGGTCAAGGAACGGATCGGGCTGTGCGAGACCTGCTTCAACCTCGCGGACGGGCCGAGCTGCCGGATCTGCGCCGACGAGCGCCGCGACCCAGACGTGATCTGCGTCGTCGAGGAGCCCTCGGACGTGATCTCGATCGAGCGCACGCACGAGTTCCGGGGCCGCTACCACGTCCTCGGCGGAGCGCTCTCGCCGATCGACGGCGTCGATCCGGAGGACCTCAAGATCGCGGAGCTGTACGAGCGAGTGACTAAAGACCCCGCCCACCCGGTCCGTGAGGTCGTGATCGCGACGAACCCGACGACGACGGGGGAGGCGACGGCGCTCCACATCGCGGCCGGGTTGCGCGAGCTCGACGGCGAGGTCGCGGTCACGCGGCTCGCCAGCGGCCTGCCGGTGGGCGCGGACCTCGAGTACGCGGACGAGCTGACGCTCGGGCGGGCCCTGGTCGGCCGGCGGGCTCTCTGATGCCCGAGACGGTCGTGATGAAGTTCGGCGGGACGTCCGTAGCCGATGCGGACCGGATCAAGCGGGCCGCAGCCCGGATCGTCGGCAAGCGCGACGCCGGCAAGCGCGTCGTGGCGGTCCTATCCGCGCGCGGGCAGACGACCGACGAGCTCATCGCGATGGCCGAGGAGGTGTCCCCAAATCCCGACCCGCGTGAGATGGACATGCTGCTGTCGACCGGAGAGCGGATCTCGTGCGCGCTGTGCGCGATGGCGATCAACGACCTCGGGCACCGTGCGATCTCGTTCACGGGCTCGCAGGCCGGCATCGTCACCGACACGTCGCACACCAAGGCCCGGATCCTCGAGGTGCGCGCGGACCGGATCCGCGAGGCGTTGAGTGACGATCTGATCGTGCTCGTCGCCGGGTTTCAGGGCGTGTCCACCAGCCGCGACGTGACCACGCTCGGGCGCGGCGGCTCGGACACGACCGCGGTGGCGCTGGCCGCCGCGATCGGCGCCGAGGTGTGCGAGATCTACACCGACGTGGCGGGAGTGTTCACGGCGGATCCGCGTCTCGTGCCGAGCGCCCGCAAGCTGCCGCAGGTCAGCTTCGAGGAAATGCTCGAGATGGCGGCGTCCGGAGCCAAGGTCCTGCAGCTCAGATCGGTCGAGTACGCTCGGACCCATGGCGTGCAGATCCACTGCCGCTCGAGCTTCCACGACATCCCCGGTACCTTCGTGATCGGAGAAGACGAGACGATGGAGCACCCCCTCATCACCGCAGTGACCCATTCGACCGAAGAGGCGAGGATCACGTTGACGGGTGTTCCCGACCGCCCCGGCGTGGCAGCGGCAATCTTCAGGGCGCTCGCCGATGCGAACTGCAACGTCGACACGATCATCCAGAACGAGCCGCGTGAGGAGGGTCGCGACGCCGAGGTGTCGTTCACGATCTCGAGCGAGGACGTCCGCGCCGCCGAGCGTGCGCTCGAGCCGGTCCGCTCCGAGCTGGGAATCGCCGCGATCGACACCGACCCCGAGATCGGCAAGGTCTCGATCATCGGCGCGGGCATGCGCTCGCATCCGGGCGTGGCCGCTCAGGTGTTCGAGACGCTCGCCACCGAAGGCATCAACATCGAGATGATCACGACCTCGCCGATCAAGATCGCGTGCGTGATCCGCTCCGAAGCCGTGCCGCGCGCGGTCCAGGCGCTCCACTCGACGTTCCAGCTGAGCCTCGCCGAGGTCCAGCGCGAGCGCCCGATCGGGCAGGAGGCGCGATGACCCGCGGGCTCCGCGTGGCCGTGGTTGGCGCGACGGGCGTCGTCGGCACGACGATGCGCGCGGTGCTGCGCGAGCGGGAGTTCCCGGCCAGCGAGATCGTCCCGTTCGCATCGCCGCGCTCCGCCGGCCGGGAGCTCGACGGCCAGCCGGTGCGGCCGCTGAGCGACGGTGTCGACATCGAGGGGTTCGATCTCGCGCTGTTCTCCGCCGGCGCCGGCGTGTCGCGGGACTGGGGACCACGTTTCGTGGAGGCGGGCGCCGTCGTGGTCGACAACTCCTCCGCGTTCCGGCGCGATCCCGAGATCCCGCTGGTCGTGTCCGAGGTCAACCCGCACGCGCTCGAACGCCACCGCGGACTGATCGCCAACCCCAACTGCTCGACGATGCAGGTGATGGTCGCGCTGGCGCCGATCCATCGCAAGGCGGGGATCGAGCGGCTGGTCGTCGCCACCTACCAATCGGTGTCGGGCACCGGCCAGAAGGCGATCGACGAGCTCGACGCACAGGCCGACGCGTCGTTGCGCGGAGCTGAGGTGCCGGCGCCCCAGGTGTATCCGGAGCCGATCGCGTTCAACGTGATCGGCGCGGCGGGCTCGTTCGCCGACGGAGACGACCACACCGACGAGGAGCGCAAGATGATGTTCGAGACGCGCAAGATCCTCGAGGACGAGTCGATCGGGATTGCGGTCACGTGCGTGCGCGTGCCGGTCCGGACCTGCCATTCGGTGGCGGTGAACGTGCAGACGCGCGTGCCGCTGTCCGCCGAGGAAGCGCGTGAGCTGCTGAGCGCGATGCCCGGCATCGTGCTCGAGGACGTGCCGACACCGCTCCGCGCCGCCGGCCGGGACGAGGTGTTCGTCGGGCGGATCCGCCCCGACGAGTCCCATCCGCGCGCGCTCAGCATGTGGATCGTCAGCGACAACCTCCGCAAGGGGGCCGCGACCAACGCGGTCCAGATCGCGGAGGTTTTGGTTCAGCGGGGCCTCCTCCGCGGTCGCGATTCGGTCGCGGCGTAGCGACCGCACGCGCACCGCCGCCGGTTGTCAGGAAGCTGACCACAGAATCCCGTTAAAGAACGCTCGGATGTGGGTATCCACCCTGCCGAACTTGGAGCCTCGGGCTCCGCAAGACTTCCAACGGGCGGACATAGGGGTATGACGAGGGCGAGGCACACGAGCCTCGCTCTTCGTCGTTAAGAGGCGCATCGGTCACCGGTTTCAAATGCCCGAAGGGTGGCCCGGCTAGGCTGCGGTTATGCCAAATCGCGCGAGATGGGCGTTCGGGTTCGCCGGCGCGTGCGCAGCGTTGGTTGGCCTCCTGTGGGTGGCCGCCTTCCACGTCGGATTCGTCGAGCGGGCCGACCAAAAGGTGCTGTTCGCCTTCTACAGCCTCACCTCCGAGTCCGAGCACCACCGCGTGCACGTGGCCGCGAGCTTCCTGGTCTCGCTGTGCGATCCGTCCCGATTCGTGTTCTTGGCGGTGGTGCCGGTCGGCGTCGCGCTGGCGCGACGCCGGGCCTACGACGCAGGCGCGGTCGTGGTGCTGATCGCCGGAGCGGGCGTCACGACGTTGGTGCTGAAGCATGTGCTTCCCGAGCCATTCCCGAGCGTCACCTCGCCGGTTCCGTACCCCCGCTTTCCGAGCGGTCATTCGACCCTCGCGATGTCACTGGTGCTCGCGCTGACGCTCGTCGCCCCCGCGCGCCTCCGACCCCTGGTCGCGGGGCTGGGAGCCGTATTCGCGGCGGCTGTCGGCTACTCGCTGCTGACGCTCGGTTCGCATTATCCGACCGACGTGTTCGGAGGGTTTCTCGTCGCCACAACCTGGGCGCTGCTGACGGCGGGGGCGTTGTTCGGGTTCGAGGGCCGTCTGGGGCGGTCTGCCAGGTCGAGCCGTCGCCCTTCGTTCCAGGAAGTGGTGACACCGCCAATCGCCGCACTCATCGTGGCCGCGGTTCTGGCCACGGTAGTCGTGCTCAGCGACCCTCATGGGGTCGTCTCGTACGTCGGCGGCAGCACCGCGTTCATGGTGGGCGCCGCTCTCATCGCGGCGCTCAGCACGACGGTGGCGACCGGAATCGTGCTCAGCGTCCGGCGCTGAGAAGACGTCAGGCCGCGCTGGCGACGACCGACGTCGACCAGTCGATCACCTTCGTCGGCCTGACGATGTGCTTACTCATCCCGAGCTCCTTGGGCGAGAGCCCGAGGGCGAGCCCGACGAGTTGGGGCAGGTGCAGGACCGGCATCCCGAGCTCGCGGCCGACGACCTTCGACGCCACCGGCTGCTGGAGGTCCAGGTTGAGGTGGCACAGCGGGCACGGAACCACGAGGCAGTCGGCTTCGGCGTCGATCGCGTCTCCGAGGTGGCGGCCGGCCTGCTTGAGCGACGCCTCCTTGTTCATCGTGATGATCGGGAAGCCGCAGCACTTGTAGACGCCGGCGTAGTCGATCACGGTGCCGCCGAGCGCCTCGATCACCCAGTGCAGGTAGCGATCGCGAGGGTGCTCCTCGTCGACCCCGAGACGCTCGGACGGGCGGATGATGTAGCAGCCGTAGAACGGGCCGACGCGCAGGTCGGTGAGCGGTCGCTTGACCTTCGCCTTGAGCGCGTCGAGGCCGATGTTCTCGACCAGCAGCCACAGGAAGTTCTTGTTGGTAAGGCCTCTGTCGTACCGAAGGCCTTCGTCTGCGAGGTTGCCGTTGACCTGCTCGCGGTACTCGGTGTTGGCGTCGAGCCGCTCCTGGCACTCGGACTGCGCGCCCTGGCAGGTCGAGCAGATGTTCATCATCAGTTCGCCGTCGGTGCGCTGGGCCAGCGCGAACGTGCGGGCGTTCAGCGTGTCGGCGAGCTCCTGATTGTGTTCGGCGATCACGCCCGCTCCGCAGCAGGCCGCTCGGTCGAGCTCGATCAGCTCGATATCGAGCAGCGGCGCGACCTTCGCCATCGATCCGTGGAGCTCGGGCGTGAACCCTCGGCTCACGCAACCCGGCCAGTACGCGACCTTCATGACTGCTCCTCGGCCGCGGTCGCCGCCGCCGACTCGGCCGCCTCGGTCTCGGCCTCGTCCTCGTATCCGGTCACGTACAGATTCAGCTCGTAGCGCTCGGGCTTTCCGTCGATCGTGTCGAACAGCTTCTTGACCTCGGGCGGGGCCTTGTGCGGGTGGCCGAGCGCGGTCCTCGGCGTCATCTTGCCGCGCGTCAGGCCCTTCAACGCCGTCGGCAGCCCGCTCATCAGCTCCTTCCCCGCGGCCGGGTTCAGCTTCCCGCCATACGAATCCGCGAGCAGATCCGGCTCGTGGAGGATGCCGTTCTTGCGGATGTTCTTGACGAACGCGTGCTCGTGGTTGTAGCCGTTGTTGCCGTCCTTGATCTCGAAGTCCGAGCCGGCGATCCGGCGCAGGCGCATGATCTGGCTCATCGGAGCCACGCCCTTCGGGCAGGCGTCGATGCAGCTGAAGCAGTGGGTGCAGTCGTAGATTCCGTGCGGATCCTCGGACAGGTCGCTGAGGCGCTCGCGGTGCTGGTCGTCGCGCGGGTCGCCGACGAACCGGTAGGCCTTGGCGAGTGCGGCCGGCCCGACGAACAGCGGATCGACCTCCATCGACAGGCAATCCGACACGCACGCTCCGCACTGGATACAGGCCATCGTCTGGGTGACGTCGACCATGTTCTCGTGCGGCACGATGTACTCGCGCTCGGGCACCGGCTGCTTGTTGATCAGCCACGGGGTGACGCGCTGGATCTTCTTCCAGTGGACCGCGTCCATGTCGACGATCAGATCCCGGATCACCGGCATGTTGCCCATCGGCTCGACGGTGATGACCTGCGTCTGCTGGCCCTCCTCAGGCGGGTTCCAGCCGGTTCCATGCCCGCGCTGGGCGGCCTCCCGCAGGTGGGTGTTACACGCGAGGCCCGGCTTGCCGTTCATCCGCACGCCGCACGAGCCGCAGATCGCCTGCTGGCAGGAGCAGCGAATCCCGATCGAGCCGTCGGTGTCGTCCTTGATCTTGAGGATCGCGTCGAGCACCGACTGGACCGGCGAGAGGTCGACGACGTGGGTGTCCCAGCGCGGGGCCTCGCCGGATTGCGGGTCGTAGCGCCGGATCCTCAGCGTGTACTCGGGCATCAGTAGGTCCTTTCCTCTGGCTGCCAGCGGGTGATCGTGACCGGCGAGAAGCTCACCAGCGGCACGTCGGCGCCGTTCATCGAGATGTCGATGTGCTTGAGCCACTCGTCGTCGCGGCGGCCCGGATAGTCGAGCCGCCACTGCGCCCCGCGGCATTCCTTGCGCTCGAGGGCGCCAACCACGATCGTCTCGGCCACATCGAGCATGTACCCGAGCTCGATCGCCGCGATCACGTCCTGGTTGAAGACCGACCCGCGGTCGTCCACCGCCGCGTGGGTGGCCTCGTCCTTGAGCCGGCGGACGATCTCGTGCGCCTTGGTCAGCCCGGCCTCGTCGCGGAACACGGCGACGTACTCGTTCATGGTCTCGCCGAGCTCGTTCTTGATCGCGCCGATGCGCCGGCCGCCCTGCGGCCGATTCATGATCGCGTTGATGTGCTTCTCGGTGTCCGCCACGCGTGCGGCCGGGGTGGAGGGCATCGGCATCTGGAGCGCACGGGCGGCGGCGTGGGCGCCCGAGCGTCGCCCGAACACGAGCGTGTCGAGCAGCGAGTTCGCGCCGAGGCGGTTGCCGCCATGGACCGAGACGCACGCGACCTCACCGGCGGCGTACAGGTACGGGACCGTGGTCTCCCCGTCGGAGTCGGTCTTGACGCCGCCCATGATGTAGTGCATCCCCGGCAGGATGTGGATCGGCTCGCGGGTGATGTCGACGCCGGCGAAATCGCGTCCGATGTTGACGATCTCCCGCAGCGCCTCGAGCGTGCGGCGGCGGGGAACCTTGGTGATGTCGAGCGCGACGGTGCCGTCGTCGAAGCCGCGGCCCTCGTTGATCTCGGTCTGTTCGGCTCGCGAGACGACGTCGCGCGAGGCCAGCTCGAACTTGTTCGGCGCGTACTTCTCCATGAACCGGTCGCCCTCGGCGTTGAGCAGCCAGGCGCCCTCGCCGCGGGCGCCCTCGGTGATCAGCAGTCCGTTGCCGGCGAGCGTCGTCGGGTGGTACTGGACCATCTCCATGTCCATCAGCTTGGCCCCGATCCGGTAGGCCTGGGCGATGCCGTCGCCGGTGACGATCAACCCGTTGGTGGTCGGCTTGTAGACCTGGCCGGCTCCGCCAGAGGCGAGGATCGTGGTCTTGGCGTTGAACACCTCGAGCGCGCCGTCGCGCAGGTCGCGGCAGATCGCGCCGATGCAGCGGCCCTCCTCGTCCTGGAGGAGGTCGGTCGTGAACCACTCCTCGTAGCGGTCGATCTGCTCTGAGCGCTTCATCAGCTGCTCGTAGAGCACGTGGAGGATCGCGTGGCCGGTGATGTCGGCGATGTAGTAGGTGCGCGCGGCGGACGCGCCGCCGAACGCGCGCGTGCCGAGGTGGCCGGTCTCGTTGCGGTGGAAGGTGACGCCGAGGTGCTCGAGGTAGAGGATCTGGTCGGGCGCCTCGCGGCACATGACCTCGATCGCGTCCTGGTCGCCCAGGTAGTCCGAGCCCTTGACGGTGTCGAACGCGTGCGACTCCCAGGTGTCCTCGGGGTTCAGCGCCGCGTTGATCCCGCCCGCCGCGGCCACCGAGTGCGAGCGGACGGGGTGGACCTTCGAGACGATCGCCACGGACGCGCCGGCCTCGGCCGCGGACAGCGCCGCGCGTTGGCCGGCCAGGCCGGCACCGATGATCAGCACGTCATGGGAGGGCACGGCGGCGAATTCTAGGTGGGCGGCCGGTCCAGCGCGTCTCGGCCGGATCGCGCCGTGCGCATTCCCGCGTCCCGGTGGACGATCGCTCGGGCTCTACAAGTTGCGCCCGCGGACGCGCGTTAAGTCTCCGCCTGACTTTCTACAAGGACGCGAAATGGCCGTATACGACTTGGTAGGGGCGAGCCCGGCGCGTGTGGAGCACGCCAACGGCTCGCCGGCTGAGACGCTTGCCGCAGATGGCAAGCTCGTGAGCTGGCTCGCCGGCATGCTGGCGCAGGACCGGCATTACCACACGGTCATGGCCACGCTCACTGCGAGCGAGAACTATCCGAGCACGATCGTCCGCGCGGCTGCGGCCTTCATAGGCGGCGAGCACTACTTCTTCGACGCCCCAAGCCCGGGGCACTGCGGCGAATGGTCGTTCCCGCGGTCGGGGACGTTGCCCGCCCTCCAGACGAAGTTCCTCGCCCAGATGAAGCGATTGTTCGCCGCCGACATCGCCGACTGGCGACCCAACGGCGGATCGATGTGCGAGCAGGCGGTCGTGATGGCCGCCTGCAAAGCCGGAGACGCGTTCGTCGAGTTGGCGCCCGAGGACGGCGGGCACTTCGGCGCCGCGGTCCTCGCCGAGAGGCTCGGCATCGGCTCCTTCGCGTTCCCGATGGTGGGGGACCTGATCGACGTCGCGGGGACGGCCAGGCTCGTCGCGCAGCATCCGCGCATCCGGCTGGTGCTCGTCCAGCCGTCGCATTGCCGGCGGCCGCAACCGATTGCTGAGCTGGCGGCCGCGCTACCTCCTGGGGTCACGCTCGCGGTCGACGTCAGTCACACCGCCGGGCTGATCGCGAGTGGTCTGCTGCCGCAGCCTCTGCTGCAGGGCGCGCACATCCTCACCTTCAACACGCACAAGACGCTGCCGGGCCCCAACAAGGGCGTCATCGCCTTCGCCGACCGCAACCACCCCCTTGCCCACACGATGTGGGAGACGATCTGCCCGCAGCTGCAGTCCAACAGCCATCCCGAGTGTCTTCCGGGGCTGGTCCTCGCGCTCGAAGAGATCGCGATCTTCGGTCGCGCCTATGCCGAGCAGGTGATCGCTAACGCCCGGACGCTCGCGCACGTGCTCGACAGCAACGGCGTCCGCGTGGCCGGCATGGAGTACGGCGGCACGCAGACTCACCAGGTTCACGTGAGAATCGGTGCAGCCGAGGTCTCGAACCGAGTCGCCAACGAACTGCTGACGACGTGCGGCTTCCGCACGAACTCGGTGAACATCCCGGGTACGGGCGGTGAGTTCGGCCTTCGACTGGGCACGCAGGCGTTGACGCGCCGGGGCTTGACCGAGGTCCAGTTCGCCGAGCTCGGCCGTCTGCTCGCGCAGGCGATGCGATGGACCGCGGATCCTGCCCGCATCCGTCAGGAGGTCGCCGAGCTGCTGGCGGACTATCCGCTGTTCCCGTTGCATTTCAGCTTTGACGAGC
>CAVOTN010000008.1:0-48190 GCA_963699325.1 uncultured Solirubrobacterales bacterium
GGTGATCAAGCAGAGCGCGAAGGCGCGCACGAAGCACGTGGGCTACTACCCGATCGGGGTCACGCTGGGCTGACCGGCCGGGAGCACGCCGGGCTGAACGGTCCGGGTCGCGGTCGGCCGAGCGACCTCGGGGCCAAGCGCGTGTGCGCTCCACTGCATCACGGTCGCTCCCCACGTGAGGCCTCCCCCGAACGCGGCCAGCAGCACGAGATCGTCGCGCTTGAGCCGCCCTTCGGCCTCCGCCACCGACAGCGCGATCGGAAGCGTGGCGGTCGAGGCGTTCGCGAACCGATCGACGTAGTCGACCACGCGCTCGGCCGGTAGTCCCAGGCGCTGGCCCACGGCGCGAATGATCCGCGAGTTGGCTTGGTGGTAGACGAACAGGCCGATGTCCTCGGGGCGGCAATCGCAAAGCGCGAGCGCCTCGGCGGTCACCTCCGACATCGAGGCAACGGCCGCCCGGAACGACTCGCGCCCGTCTATGCGGATCAGGCCACCGCGGTCCAGCCGGATCAGGTCCGATCCGGAGTGATCGGCGCGCAATACGATCGGCCCGATCCGTCCGGTCGCGCTCCTCCGTCGCCGAGCACGACCGCCGCGCCGGCGCCGTCGGCGAACAGCGGCGCGGTGTCGCGGTCGGTGAAGTCGAGGAATCGCGAGAGGAAGTCCGCGCCGACGACGAGCGTGTGCCGGGCGCGTCCGGATTCGATCTGCCCGCACGCCATCGCCAGCGCCGACAGCCAGCCGGTGCAGGCGGCGCCGACGTCGAGTGCGCCGGCGCGATCGGCACCGATCAGCCCCGCGACCAGCGGCCCGGCGTTGGGCGTGATCTCGTCGGCGGTCGAGGTCGCGACCAGCACGAGGTCGAGCTCGCGGGCGCCGACGCCGGCGCGCTCCAGTGCTGCCCGCCCGGCGTCCGCCGCGAGCTCCGAGAGACGCTCGTCTCCGGTGGCCCAGGGCCGCTCGCGGGTGCCGGTTCGCTTGGCGATCCACGCCACATCGACCCCGAGGTCGCCGGCGATCTGCTCGTTGGACACGCGTCGCGCTGGGAGCGCCATCGCGACGCTGGCAATGCGCGCCCCCAAGCCCATAACCGGAGCCCCTCGATCAGGCCCGCGCTAGCGGGTCGTCTTCTTCGGCGCGGTTCCGAACACGTGGTCCCAGAACGGAGCGCTGACGCCGTAGCCGCGTTCGTGGTTCTGGAAGTGGTGCCGCATGTGCAGCTCGCGCAGCTGCTTACCGAGTGCCGACTTGGGCCGGTGATGGTGCACGTGGTAATGCAGCATGTCGTAGAAGAGGTACCCAGCTAGGAAGGCCGCGCCGAACGGGAGGAACCCGGGGCTCCCGATCACCAGGTAGAAGCCGTACACGAACACCGCGGCGAGCGGGACGCTCAGCGCCGGCGGCATCACGAGCCGCAGCGGGTCGTTCGGATGGTCGTGGTGAACCCCGTGGATGATCCAGTGCAGCCGTGCCCCGATGCCCTTCTCGGGCTCGAAATGGAACACGATTCGGTGCAGCCAGTATTCGGTCAGGGTCCAGAACAGATAGCCGGCCGGGATCCAGTAGACCGCGGACCAGCCGACCCCGTGCACGAAGCCCTCGATCAGCAGCACCGCGATGACCGGTACGAAGATGATCGGCGGCACGCTCCAGTGAACACGCGAGACCTTCTCGAACAGGGAAGAGTCGAACATCCGCGGCGAAGCGCGGAGCACCTCGCTGCGGCTGAGGCCCTCGAGATCGTCTGCGGGGCGTGTAGCCATGCTCACAACGATACATCCCCGCCGGGATCAGGTTACGAACGCGGTTCGCAGGATGACCGCGGTCCGGCGGGCCTCAGTCGACCGCCTCGCCGTCGAGCGGCATCGCCAGCACGACGTGATTCAGCGACACCGCCAGGAACGGCCGGCGCTCGGGATCGCCGCCGTCGAACGGCACGAGCTCGACGTCGGTCAGCGCCACGAACGCTCGCTCGGACGAGTTGAGGTAGTCGGTCAGCCGGCTCCGGTACCCGTCGCGCGGCAGGCGGAGCAGGCCCGTGATCCGGTACCGGTCGGTTTCGACCACAATCCGCTCGTCGCGATGCTCCATCGCGATCGAAGATACCCGGCATCGCCGATCAGCGATGCAATGCTAGACGCATGGCCGACCGTCCCCAGCCGCGGTGGTGGTACGTCCGGCGCGCCCAGAACCTGAAGCCGGCGACGTACCGCTGCCCGCTGTGCGGCCGCCACCTGCCGGCGCTCAGCGAGCATCTCCTGATGTACCCGGAGGGCGACTCGAGCCGCCGGCGCCACGCCCACACCCAGTGCGTGCTCGCGGCCCGCAACGCCGGCAAGCTTCCGACGCGCGAGGAGTGGCTGAAGACCCAGCCCCGTCCGCCGGGCGCGTGGTCGCGCCTGGTGGCGCGAATCAGCCGCCGCTAACGGGGTTGGGGGGTGCAAAACGCGCCAAAGTTCCCAACGCCCCGGCGCTCAGCGCACATAAGCGCCACCGAGGCGCTTATGTAGCCAAAGCGGATGGGGCGGCGGAGGTTTGGCTAGTTGTGCACGGTGGCGCGGCGACCCGGTGGCGCGGTGGCGACCCCAGCGGCCCCTCGACCAGCTTCCACAGACGCGGGGCCGCATGTGGCGCGCCGGGGCAGTTCGCCGGCGGACGGGGGCGAAAGGTGAAGGGGCGTCATTCCCGTTCGCCCGCACTCGCGGAACTGCGATCACGTCCCGAACCTCGGGAACGTGATCGCGGCGGGCGAACTGGAAGACGCCCCCGAAACGAGTCAGGCGTCGTGATACAGCGCGAACTCCCACGGATGCGGCCGCATCCGGATCGCGTCGACCTCGTCCTCGCGCTTGTATCGCACGTACGCCTCGATCAGCCCCGGCGTGAACACGTCGCCCTCGAGCAGGAACGCGTTGTCCGCCTGCAGCGCGTCCAGCGACGCCTCGAGCGACGACGGCACGGTGGCGATCTTGGCGAGCGTCTCCTCGGGCAGCTCGTAGATGTCGGCGTCGAGCGGCTCGCCTGGGTCGAGCTCGCGCTTGATCCCGTCGAGTCCGGCCATCATCAGCGCGCTGAACGCGAGGTACGGGTTCGCCGCCGGATCGGGCGAGCGGAACTCGACTCGCTTGGTCTTGGGCGCCTCGTGGTACATCGGCACACGCACGCAGGCGCTCCGGTTGCGGGCCGAGTACACGAGATTGACCGGCGCCTCGTAGCCCGGCACGAGGCGGCGGTACGAGTTCGTGGTCGGCGCGCAGAACGCCAGCAGCGCCGGCGCGTGGGTGAGCAGGCCGGCGATGTAGTGCTTGGCCAGATCGCTGAGGTGCGCGTAGCCGCCCTGCCCGTACATCAGCGGATCGCCGTCCTTCCACAGCGACTGGTGGACATGCATGCCCGATCCGTTCTCCTGGAAGATCGGCTTGGGCATGAAGGTGGCGGTCTTGCCGGCGGCGCGCGCGGCGTTCTTGACCACGTACTTGTAGATCATCATCTGGTCGGCCATCCGCAGCAGCGGCTGGAAGCGCATGTCGATCTCGCCCTGCCCGCCCGAGGACACTTCGTGGTGGTGGAACTCGCACCGGATCCCGAGGGACTCCATCGTCGCCACCATCTCGCTGCGCAGGTTCGCGAGCGAGTCGGCCGGCGGCACCGGGAAGTACCCCTCCTTCTGGCGCAGCTTGTACGCGAGATTTGGTTTCGGGCTCACCGCACCGCCTGTGTTCCAGAAGCCCTCGCTGGAGTCGACCTCGTACGACGCGCGGTTCTCCACCTGCTCGTAGGAGATGTGGTCGAACACGAAGAACTCCGCTTCGGGTCCGAAGTAGGCGACGTCCGCGATGCCGGTGGCGACCAGGTGCTGCTCGGCCTTGTGGGCGACGAACCGGGGGTCGCGCGCGTACGGCTCACCGAGCACCGGGTCCGCCACCGAGCAGATCAGCGACAGGGTCGATCGCGTGTAGTACGGATCGATGAACGCGGTCGAGGAGTCGGGGATCAGCAGCATGTCCGACTCGTGGATCTCCTGAAAGCCGCGGATCGAGGAGCCGTCGAACCCGAGGCCGGACTCGAAGTCGCCGACGTCCAGCGCGCCGACCGGCAGCGTCATGTGCTGCCAGGTGCCGGGTAGGTCGACGAACTTGAGATCGACCATCTCGACGCCGCGCTCGGCGGCGAACTCCAGCACCTCTGCGGGGCTAGAGGCGCCAGCGGCCATCGCCGTGTGTTCGCTTTCTGTGGTGGCCACTCTCTCTTCTCCTTTGAGTCTCGATAGGCGCGAGCCTATCCGGGTTTCATAGTCGCTCGACTGCCGCGAGGATCTGTGCGGCTTTGAGTCCGAGGCTCAGCCGCTCTCGGCCGTCGGACTCGTACGGCGAGAGCCCCGAGACCTCGTGCACGCGCGACAGCCGGTAGCCGACGGTGTGGCGGTGCAGCCCCATCACCTCGGCGGTCTCGGTGGTCGAGCCGTGGTGCGCGAGGAACGTCCCCAGCGTCACCAGCAGTTCGGTGTCGTGCTCGGCGTCGTACGCAAGCAGCGGGGTGATCGTGCGGGATCTGAGCAGCTCGAGCTCCTCGGGATCGCGCAGCAGCACCCCGATCAGCAGCCGGTAGGTCTCCTCCTGTCCGGCGAGACCCGCGGGGGCGCCCGACAGCTCCGCGAGCAGCATCGCCTCGCGAACGGCCTCGCGCAGCAGCGCCGGCTCGCGGCGCGGGGCCGACAGTCCGCAGGCCTCGAACCCGGCGGCCTGGATCTCCTCGACGAGCCCGGCGGCGTCGCGTTCGGCGTGCTCGCGCGTGAGCGGCACGAGCCCGAGCACGCGTCCGTCGCCGAGCTCGGCGATCAGGGCGCCGTCGCCGTCGAGCACGGCGGCCGGGAGCTCACGCTCGCCGGGCGCGCGGGCGTAGACGGCGACCGCGCCGGCGCCCACGTCGAAGCCGAGCCGGCGGGCGTCGAGGACGATCGCGCCGACATCGGGCGCCGGCCCATCGATCAGCGCCCGAAGCAGAGCGCACCTCGAGTCGAGCTCCTCGCCCCGACGACCGTCGTCCATCAGCCTCGTCACGGCGGCCGCCGCCGCCGCGGCCTCGAGCCACGCGCGGTCGTCGACCGACCCCGAGCCGACGCCGCCGTTGGCGTGGATCGCCGCCACGATCCCGACGACGTCGCTCCCAATCCGGATCGGAACCGAGTGCGCGACCGCTGCGGGTTCGCCGGCCGGCGCCGGAGCGCCGTCCGCGGCCGCCGTCGCGAACCGCACGAGCTCGCCGAGCAGCGCGTCGGGGATCGAGTCCGCGGGCCAGACGACGGGGGCACCGAGCGACGGGAGCACGATCACCACCGGATCCCCGAGCGCGTCAGACGCCGCGCACGCCACGCGCTCGAGGCCATCGTCGCCGGCGACGGCCCGCGACACGATCGCCAGAGGCGTGGGCTGGGGGGCGCTCAGCTACGCCCCCCAACCCGGTAGCCCACTGTCGTCATGCGGTCGTTGGCGCGGCGGGAACGGTGGTCGGATCGGCATCGCCGGAGACGCCCGGGATCCCGTTCGGGTACCCGAGCGACGGAACGTCGGACGGATAGACCTCGTGGCCGTGCTCGGCGACGTCGCCGATCTCCATGTTCTGCTCGGACATCCGCAGCGGGATGAACAGCCCGACCAGTTTGAGCAGCAGGAACGTGATCACCCCGGTCCAGCAGATCACGAACAGGGCCGCGAGGAACTGCCACTTGAGCAGCGTCGCATTGCCGTGGATGAGGCCGGCCACGCCGCCGGCCGCGATCAGGCCGTGCTTGCCGGTCTTGTAGAACAGGGCCATCTGCGGGTCGGCGAAGACGCCCACCAGCAGACCGCCGGCAAGCCCGGCGAACCCGTGGGTGTAGATCACGCCGAGCGTGTCGTCGACCAGCCGGAAGGGCCGCAGGCGGCTCATGTAGTTGAGCGCGAAGTACACGAGCGTCGAGGCGATGACACCCATCGCGATCGCGCCCCAGCCGTTGACGTAGCCCGCCGCCGGCGTGATCGCGACCAGGCCGACGATCATGCCGTTGACCGTGCCGATCATCGACGGCTTGCGGCCCGTGAGGTAGTCCCACGCGACCCACACCAGCAGCGCGACCGCGGTGCACAGGTTGGTGTTGAGCACCGCCGCGGCGGCCGACATGTTCGACGCGTACGGGTCACCGCCGTTGAAGCCGTTCCAGCCCAGCCACAGCAATCCGGCGCCGACCGCGACCATCGCGACGTTGTTGGGCGCGTCGATCTCGCGGTCTCGCTGGAGCCGCGGTCCGATCACCGCCGCCGCGACGAATCCCGCCACGCCGGCTGACAGGTGGATCACGTAGCCACCGGAGAAGTCGACCGCGCCGTGCTGGGCGAAGAAGCCGCCGCCCCAGAGCAGGAATGCGTCGACGCAGTAGACGAAGGTGATCCACAGCACGCAGAACGGGATCCACGCCTTGAAGTTGACCCGCCCGAGCACCGACCCGAGCGCCAGGATCGGGGTGATCGCCGCGAACACGAACTGGAAGTAGACGAGCGCGGAATTCGGGAATGCATCAGTCCCGATCAGGGGAATATTCGCCTGGTGCTGCAGCTCCGTGTGCGAGAGCACGGCTCCCGGCTTCCCGATGAAGTTCGCGAAGAACCCGCTGTGCGCGAGGCCGTGGAACGGTGAGCCGAAACCCATCTTGAATCCCCAGAGCACCCACACGAGGAGCACTACCGAGAACGTCGCGAACGTCAGCATCATGCTGTTGATCGACCAGCGCTTCTGCATCACGCCGCCATACAAAACGGCGAGGCCGGGGACGCTCATCAACCCGACCAGCGTCGCGGCGGTGATCTGCCAGGCGGTATCGCCTGAATTGAGCCAACTGGGTGCTTCAAGCGCAATCGGCAAGTGGATCTCCTTGTCGTAGACCTCGCGCGCAGGCCACCCCGTTGCGTGGCAGGTCCTCGCACGCCAATTTCCGCGACTAGTGTCGCCCCGGGCCAGGGGAGCTTCTATGTCCTCAGGTCCAGCAAACCGAGGGGGGTCCTGGACATTGGGATAAGCGGATCCCGCAATGAGCGGGTTTGCGGGAATCCGCCTCAACGCGCTACGCGTTGCGGACGTCGGTGAGGCGGATTCCCGTCGGGGAATCCGGCTATGGACGTTCGGGTGCCGGGTGGGGTCGAGCCGGATTCCCCGCCGAGGCCCCTAGGACGAGCCGACCGGCAGTCCGGCCTTGCGGCACTCGGTCGCGAGCGTTTGCGCCGCCTGTGCCGTGAACGCGCCGGGTGTCTGAACTGTCGCGCAAGTCGACCGCGCGGTGGATCCGCACTGGTGGACCTGCTGCGCGCCGGTGGCCGCCGGGATCGTCGCGTAGATGCAGCCCGACTTCGAGCTGGGACCGTTCGACGCGAACGAGATCACGAGCACGACGGCCAGCACCGCGATCGTGCCGAGAACGCCCCCGACCATCCAGACCTCGCGCCTCGAGAGGCGGCGTCGGGTGCGGAGGACTTCGGCGTGTCCGGGCGGAATGATCAGCACCGGGCTGAGTCTAGGCGCTGCACGGTGTGCCACGATCGGCGCAGTTGCTCGTCTTCGCGCTGCACTTCTTTCACCATCGCGTCGCCACCGCCTCGATCGACTATTTCGCGCTCGCCCTGGGCGCGTTCGCGAGCTGGGTTGGTATCCCGGGGCCCGGCGAGCCGCTGCTGATCGCCGCCGGGATTGTCGCCGCCAGGCACAAGCTCGACATCAAGCCCGTCCTGATCTGGGCGTTCGTCGGAGCGGTCGCCGGCGGGCTCGCCGGCTGGCTGGCGGGGTGGTTCGCGGGCAGAACCTTGATGACCGCGCGCGGTCCGCTGCTTGGTGTGCGCCTGAAGGCGATAGAGCGCGGGGAGGAGGTGTTCAACCGGCTCACGGTGATCGCGATCCTCCTCACACCGTCGTGGGTGGCCGGGATCCACCGGGCCGGACCGGTGATCTACAACGTGACGAACGTGGTGAGCGCGCTGGTGTGGGCGATCGGAATCGGGCTCGGCGCGTACTATGCCGGGCCGCCCGTCCTCGACGTCATCTCCGACGTCGGCACGGTCACGGCGATCGGACTGGGCGTGCTCGTGCTGGTCGGGGTCGGGTTCGAGATCACCCGGCGGCGCCGACACAAGGTCCGGTGAGGCGCCGCGCGGCGTCCACGCGGGCTGGCCCGATCTGCCGCGTGTCGCCGCGCTAAAGGTTCGTCCCGGCCCAGGAGATCTCGTGGGGCGGCACGACCGGCGAGCCCACGTCGAGCTGGATCGACGCGTGAGGAAGCAGCGGGATCGAGGTCGGGTCCTTCGTCCACGGCTTGCCGTTGAGGAACGCGGTGACCTTGCCCTTCTCGCCAGCCACCGCCGTCCGGCTCAGCGGCTGATTCCACTCGTCGAAGAAGTTGCCCAGCGTGTAGATCCGCACGCTCGGTGACTCGATATGGATCACGCCGTCGGTCGCGTGGGTGTGGAGCCAGTAATAGCACTGCTGCGCGCCCCAGAACGGACCGTACGGCGTCTGCTCGGACACCGGCCCCACCATCCCGATCGCGGCCGGGAGCGTGCGCGGATTGCCGTCGACGTACACCTGGAGGTGCGAGTGGATGTGGTAGACGAGCTGCTCGACCGGCGCGCACTGGATCCCGTCGACGGTGGCGCCCTGGGAGGTGGTCCCGGCGGGCGCGAGGTCGGGGCCCGTCTCGAGCGGGATCCCCTCGGGGCCGTAAGGCGGCTTGGCGGCCGCGGTGGCGGTCGTGGAAGTCGCGGTCGTCGCGGCCGCGGTGCTCGTCGCCGTCGAGGCGGTTGCGGTTGTCGTCGGCGCCGCCGCCTGCGAGCTCGACGAGCTGCTGCCGCCGCACGCGGTCAGGAGCGTTGCTGCAGCCAGCGACATCACGAGCAGGGCGCGGCGACCGGGCATGGCAATGGCGAACGGTAGCTGGCGACGGGCCTCGGCCGATCCATCGGGCCCTGATAACTTGCGCGGATGTCCGAGTCAGCTCCCGCCGCCGACCTCCCGATGACCACCGCGCTGGATCTGCCGGGGATGCGGGTCCGCGAGAACCTCGGCGTCTGCTACGGGCTCGTGGTCAGGAGCATGGGGTTCACGGGCGGCGTCGCCGCCTCGTTCAAGGGGTTGCGCCGGGGCGAGATCCCCGAGTACACCCAGCTCCTCGAGGACTCGCGACGCCACGCGATCGACCGGATGTCCGACAACGCCCGCCTGATGGGAGCCGACGCGATCGTCGCGGTCCGCTTCGACTCGTCCGAGATCGGAAACCAGTTCACGGAGATCGTCGCGTACGGAACGGCCGTCAAGGTCGACCGCACTTCGTAGTCCCGGGCATGTTGCTGGGCGACGCCGATCGCGAACAGCTCTACGAGACGCTCAAGCGCCACGCTGCCGAAGGGCGGCTCGACATCGCCGAGCTCGAGCGCCGAGTGGCGCTGGTGGCGGAGGCCCAGACCCGCGAGAGCGCCGCGGAGGCGGTCGCCGACCTGCCGGCGCTTGGCGGCGTGACGCAGCCCGACCGGCGACCCCGCCGCGGGCGTGGCCACGGCGAGGTCGACAAACCGGGTCCTGACTGGCGGCCGACCGGCGAGGTGTTCCGGGATCCCCGCACGCGCAGGGTGATGCGCGTGTGGACGGATCCCGCCGGCGAGCGCCACTACGTGGCCGAGTAGGTTGGCGGCCGGGGCCCGCCCGCCCGACTACCAGCTGACCGGGACTAGCGCGTCGCCTTCTTGACCGCGCTCCGGGCCTTGCCGACCGTGTTCTTCGCCTTGCCCTTCATCTCCTCGCCGGCGCCGCGCGCCTCGGTGCCCGACTGGCCGGTTGCGGCACCGGTCTCGCGCTTGGCGCGGCCCTTGAGCTCCTCGGCCTTGCCCTTGACTCGTTGCGTCCGATCTCCCATCGCTGCTCCCTTTCTACGGGGTCGCTTTAGCGATGCCTACCCCGACTCGCCGGCGCCGACGCGCGCGAGTAACGTACGACCTCGGACAGCACTCGCGGCCAATGCTCGCCCAGCGCCTCGTGGCCCATGAACAGCCCGAGGTGGCCGCCGGTGCTCGTGTGCCGGGTGACAAGCTCGGCCGGCGTGGACGCGTGCGATGCCAGCGCGAACACCTGGTCGGGCGGCGTGATGTGATCGGTGGCGCCGGCGAGAAGGTTCAGCGGCATCTCGAGCCGCCCCAGGTCGACCGTTTGGTCGCCGACCTCGAGCGAACCTTTGATCAGCGCGTTGTCGCGGAACAGGTTCCGGACGATCCACAGGTAGAACGCGCCCGGGACGTCCTGGGTGTGCTTGAACCAGTCCTCGAACTCGCGGTAACGCGCGACGTGGGCCTGATCGTCGAGGTTCAGCAGGAGGTCGATCTGACGCGAGATCTCGGCGCCGGGCTGGATCATGATGAAGCCGGTGAGCATGTGCCGGCCGCGGAGGATTCCGCCTCCGGACGCCACCAGTGCCTCGTAGAAGCGCAAATCACCGTCCGGCCCGACGCGGCGCATGACCTCGTGGATAACCGGCTCGCCGGCGTGGAAGTCGATCGGAGCGCCCGCGATCGTGAGCGTGTTGATGCGCTCGGGGTTCAGGGCGGCGTAGATCGTCGCGAGCCAGCCCCCCTGGCAGTCGCCGATCAGGTTGACACGCCCACCGCAATGGTCGACGGCGCGGTCGACCACGTCGATGTAGTCCTCGATCGTCGCGTTCGCGGTCTCCCTGGTGGCGCCGACCCAGTCGAGCGACAGCGCGCGCTCGAGGCCGGCCCCGAGGATCGTCCCCATCTGGCTCTGCTCCGGCGAGTAGTCGACGATGCACGAGTCGTGGCCGGCCTGCGGCGGCAGCACCAGCGTCGGAACCACGCGCCGCCTGGACACCGAGAAGTCGCGGAGCCGCGCGAGCGGGCCGTCGAACACGATCTCGTGCGGCGTGGTCCAAGAGGGCGCTCGCCGCCCGGCCGTAAGGGCGACCCAGCGCGGGAGATCGAACGCGGCGGGCCCTCGCTGCAGGGTCGCAGCCCAGCACTTGCCGAATCCCTCGACGGCGGCCGCGCAGCCGTCGACCCAACTGTCCAGAAGGCCCGAGGCCATGCTTGGCGCGGGAACTGGGGGGCACTGCGGGACGACACTCATATTCGACCTCCTTGCGAAAACTGCGTGGCAGCTGCGAAATACCGTTAAACGGTGAAGCACCGGCGGTAAACCCACCGGTGCTTCTGAATAACGGCTATTAGCGAACGCTACTAACGCGCGCCGACGGACGTCTACTTC
The DNA here is from genome assembly GCA_963699325.1 of uncultured Solirubrobacterales bacterium. Classification (GTDB taxonomy): domain Bacteria; phylum Actinomycetota; class Thermoleophilia; order Solirubrobacterales; family Solirubrobacteraceae; genus Palsa-465. The sequence goes on from CAVOTN010000008.1 coordinate 11,290, forward strand.
AGGAGGCTGCGCGCCGTCGTCGTGTAGGAGGTGGCGAGCTCCTTCGAGACGTCGACCTGGGCCTCGATCAGGCTCTTGAGCCACTCCTGCTGGGTCAGGCCGGCGAGCTTCAGCTGGAGCTCGTTGGTCCGGTCGACGGCCTTCTCGTACGAGTCGAGGTACAGATGGCCGGCCTTGCGGGCGGCCGCGAGGAACTGCTCGCTCGAGTCCTTCACCTGCTCGAAGGCGGTGTCGAACGTCGGGACGCCGGTCTTGGTCGAAGCGGTGGTTGCCATGTTGGTATCTCCTGGATAGCTTTCGATGTGCTGTGCTTGCAGCTTAGCAAAGAATCTGCAAGCGTGCAAGCACTGATGGAGGCGGGATGTGCTTGCGGCTTAGCAGCTTCCGTGCAAACAGCTAGCAAGAGTACGCCGGCGACGGCCGACGGTTACATCACCACCGGGCGGGGACCAAGGCGTAGGCTGCGGGCCGCCCGTCCTTCCCATGCAGCGAGGAGCTTCGAATGGCAGACCACGTCTACTCCGTCAGCGAGATCGTCGGATCTTCCCCCGGGGGGATCGATGACGCGATCAGCAACGCCCTGGACCGCGCGCGCAAGACTCTGCGCCACCTCGACTGGTTCGAGGTCACCGAGATCCGCGGGCACCTCAAGGAGGACGGCGCGATCGACTACTACCAGGTCGCGCTGAAGCTGGGCTTCAGGCTGGAGAGCTGACTGCCGACGGCCGGTAGTCGTCATCCGGCCTGCCCTTGCGCGGTGCAGCACCACCCCTCGAGCTGCGGGAACCCCTGGGCGTAGCCGCTCGAGAACTGCTGCGCGATCCGCGACACGGCCGCGAGGCGCGGCATGCCGACGACGCGGACGAACACCCACTGGTTTGCCGCCGGCCAGCTAACGAGCAGCCAGCGGCCGTCCGGTGACCAGCTCAGCTGCCGGACCCCGGTGCCGCCGAGAACCTGTCGCAACGACGGGTGCGCCGAGCCGGCGCTCGCGACGACGACCTCCCGGCCGCCGAGGACGAGCGCAAGTTTCCGGCCGTCCGGAGACAGCGCGCCGTCGCTCACGTCGACCCCCGCCGGCAGGGCGAGCCTCGAGATCAGACGGCCGTTCGCGGCGTAGATCGAGACCGTGCGCGCCGATAGCGCGAGCAGGCGCCGGCCGTCCGCTGACCACATCAGCTCGCTCGGTCTGAACGGCGCAGGACGCGACCACAGGATCCGCCCGGTGTCGCCGTCGCGCACGACCACCGGACCCCGCGCGGTCACGTACGCGAGCTCGAACGGGCCGAGCGCGGCGCCCGGTCGCCACGCCGGCGCGACATGCGCCACCCCGGTGGCGAGCAGACGATCGCCGGTCCCGTCGCCGGCGATGACCCGCAGCGTGCCCGCCGACAGGTACGCCACGCGGTAACCGCTCGGCGAGTACCAGCGCGGATCGCTGACGGCCGGCCGCGCGAGCCCCCACCGAACCGTCCCGTGCGGATCGACCGCCGCCAACCGATCGCCCGATGCGACCGCGACGAACAGTCCGTGCGGCGACCAGCTCGCCTGGTCCCACGAGCCGAGCCGGCGCGTCGAGCCGTCGGCGGACGCGATCCACGTCCCGCCGGGTCCGGACACGAGGATCCGTCCGGGCGAAGGCAGCGCGAACAGCGCCGGCGCGGCGTGTCGCTCGCCGAGCGCCTGGGTGATGAACCGGCGCACGGTCGCTCCCGCCGGCGACAGCACGAGCGCGGCGACGATCACCGCGACCGCCGGCGCGAGCGCGAGGCGCCGCCGCGGGCGCCGCGACACCGCCGCCTCGCGGTCCAGGAAAGCCGAGTGGACGACGTCCCACGCGCGGTTCTCGGCGCCGACCTCGTCGGGCGCTCGGAACTCGCGCAGACTGCGCTTCGCGCCGGCGCTCACGTGTCCATCTCCCGTAGTCGGGTCTCGAGCGTGTCGAGCCCGCGCCGGAGCCGCGAGTTGACGGTTCCACGCGGCAGGTCGAGCGCGCGCGCAATCTCGCCCGGGCTGTACTCGAGCAGGTAGCGCAGCACGATCACCGCGCGATGCTCGGGCGACAGCGACGCCAGTGCCGCCAGCACCTCCTGCGAGTACCGGCCGAGCGGGATCTCGGGCGGCGAGGCGGGGTCGGCGCCCGCGTCGCTCGTCTCGCGCCGGGCGGTCCGGGCTCGTGCCCAGTCGATCGCGCGGTTGGCGACGATCGCGCCCAGCCACGGCGCGAACCGGCGCCGGCGATCGAACCGGTCGAGCCGCCGGATCGCCGCCAGGAATGCCTCCTGCGCGATGTCCTCGGCGGCCGCGTGGTCGTGGACGATCAGGAACGCGGTCCGGTAGGCCCGCGGCCAGAAGCGTCGGAACAGCGCCTCGAGGTCCGCCTCGGACCCCGCCAGGGCGCCGCGGATCAGCGCCTGCTCGCTGCGCGGCCGGGTGGCGCGCCGGCGCCCCAACTCGCCCGTGACCGAGAGGCTCTCCGCCACCGCCGGCACCGGTTCACCTGGAGGGGACACGATCGGGGTACATCGTCCCCTTTACGTGTTGGAGTGCGCAAGAGGTCCATTTGGCGGGCCAGCGCTTTAAACGGCGGGCATCTGAGAGAGGGCGGGCGGTGGCTGCGACCGCCGGCGCGTACGGCGCCCCCCAGGGGGATCATGCATAACGCGCCACTCGCGCCGGCAAGAGGGAGCCTTGTTGCGTCCGGCATGTGGGGCATGCGTCACGCGTCGAGGCCTCCGTCCCGAGCGCCGAATGTTGCGCTACGCATGCTCGATCCGCTCCGCCCTGCTCCAGATGCCCGCCTTTAGACCGCCGTCGATCTCGCCGACAGCCGCACCGACCGCATCATCGTCGCTAGATAGAACGTTCTACTTGCGATAAGGTGGTGGCGCCACGACGACCGCCACCGACAAACCGACCCGCGACCAGGTCCCCACCCGCGACCAGGTCCCCACCCGCGACCGCATCCTGTACGCGAGCGCGGAGCTGTTCCGCCGGCAGGGCTATGCCGGCACCGGCCTCAAGCAGATCGCCACCGAGGCGCGGGCGCCGTTCGGGTCGGTCTATCACTTCTTTCCCGGCGGCAAGGAGCAGCTGGCCGACGATGTGCTCCGCGCCGGCGGGCGCTTCTTCCTCGCGCTGTACGAGGCGATTGCCGGCGCCGCTCCGGATTTTCCGACCGCGGTCGGCGACTTCTTTGCCGGCGCCGCGCAGACGCTCGAGGCCACTGACTACGCGGACGCGTGCCCGATCGCGACCGTCGCCGGCGAGATCGCGAGCACGCACGAGGTTCTCCGCCAGGCGACCGCGGACGTGTTCGAATCGTGGCTGGCCGCGGTGGCGCGGGACGCGGTCGCGGCCGGCGTGCCGGCGGACCGCGCCAGACCGCTGGCGCTGAGCGTGCTCGCCGTGCTCGAGGGAGCGTTTCTGCTCAGCCGCTCGCTGCGCAGCACCGAGCCGATGCAGGCGTCGGCCACGGCCGCGGTGGCGCTTGTGCAAGCGGCCCTCAACCACGACCCACTGGAGGCGACCCGATGATCCACAAGCCGAGTCTGCTCGCCGGCGCGGGCGCCGCGATCGCCGTCCGCGCGCTGCTGCCGCGTCTGGCGCTGATCAAGCTGCGCCGCGACGTGCGCCGGCTCAACGCCGGCGACTACAAGCCGCTGCTCGCCGGCTACGCCGATGACGCGGTGCTGCACTTCAACGAGGGGCCGCACCGGTGGTCGGGCGATTACCGCGGCAAGCCGGAGATCGAGCGCTTCCTACGCGAGTTCACCGCCGCCGGCCTGCAGGGCGAGATCAGCGAGCTGTGGATGTCGGGCCCTCCGTGGGCGCTGACGCTGATCGGTCGCTTCGACGACCGCGCGACCGGTCCGGACGGCGAGGAGCTGTACTCCAACCGCGTGGTGATTCTCGCCCGTACGCGCTGGGGCAAGATCGTCGAACACGAGGACTTCTACGTGGACACCGGGCGGATCCTGGCGTTCGATCAGAAGCTGCGCGAGCTTGGGATCGGACCGGTCACCCGGGAGAAGCATCAAGGCCCGATCACGGCCTGAGCCTGCGTCGTGTGCGCGGCGAGCCGGCCGTCGTCGTCGCGGAGCTCGGTCTCCACGACGATCACCGTCTTGCCGACGCGCAGCGGCCGGGAGGTCGCGGTGACGTAGCCCTCCCGCACCCCGCGCAGGAAGTTCGTCGACGACGAGATCGTCGCCGTCCCCGCGCCGGGCGGGAGGTTGAGGAAGGCGCACGTGCCTCCCATGTTGTCCGCCAGCGACATCAGCGCGCCGCCGTTGAGCGCCCCGCCGGCCGTGCACAACTCCTCTCGCCAGGCGAGCCGGCCGACCACTTCCTCGGGGCTGGCGGACACGACCTCGATTCCGAGCGTGGCGATGAACGGTACGACCGCCAGCAGCTCGGCGAGCGTCGAATCGGACTGGGGCGCAGCGGGGTCCATGCAGTTCTCCTAAGTCACTCGCGTGCCACCCGAAGTACACCTCGGCACCCGGACGCCAGCTTCGTCGTGGCCGCCGGCGCCGTCATGCTGGCGCTCGGCTGAGCTCCTTGGAGTACTGCCACAGCGCCTTGTCGAGCGTGCGGATGCTCACGCCGGCGCGGTGCGCGATCGCCCGGCACGCATTCAGGTACTCGAGCCAGAAGCTCACCGGGTAGGTCGAGCGCGGCTTGACCCCGAGCGACTCGAGCGCGCGGACGTCGAGGATCGGGTAGTCGTCCGGGAACGCGAAGTAGAGGAGGGTCGAGGCGGTCGGCACGCCGACCCCTTCGAGCTCGAGCAGCGCGGCGATGCGGGTCGCCTCGTCGCCGGCGGCCAGAGCACGACCGGTGGCGTCGACGACTGCGGCCTCGGTGTTCGCGGCGACCTTCGGGCGGCTGCGGACGGTCTTCCACGCGCACACCTCGACGAACTCCTCGCGCGTGTAATAGCCACGGGCCCGCACGGCCGCACCGAGCTCGAGTCGGGTCTCATCGTCTGAACCGGGGAACCGGGCGGCGAGCGCCCCGATCTGCTTTGCGGGGAACTGGAGCGCGAACGTCCGGCGCGGCGCCGACGTCAGCGCCCTCTGCCGCCGAACAGCTGCAGGAAGAACAGGAAGACGTTGAAGATGTCGAGGAAGATGCCGGCCGCGATCGGAATCGCGGCGGAGTTGTTCGCCCGGCGCAGGCGGTTGAAGTCGATGATCGTGAAGCCGCCGAAGATCACCAGGCCGAGCACGGCATAGATGATGTTGGCCTGCGGAATCGAGATGAAGATCGTCACGAGCCCGAACACGATCAGCGCCAACAGCGCCCAGAACAGGACGCGGTACCAGGCCGACAGGTCCCGGCGGGTGGCGTAGCCGAACGCCCCACAGCCGGCGACGAACGCGCCGGTCGCGCCGGCGGCCTGCCACAGCGCGGCCGGGTCGGCGTGGGCGTAGACCGCGATGATCGGCGCGACCGCCAGCCCGAGAGCGAGCCCGAGGCCGAACAGCAGCGCGATCGCGACTTGCTGGCGCCCGCGCGAGTTGGCGATGTTCAGGCCGAAGACGCACGCAAACGCGGCGATGAAGAACAGGATTCCCGTACCGCCGGTGAGGTTGCGGCCGATGTACGCGCCGAGCGCGGCGAACCCGACGGTGACCGCGACCAGGCCCATGACCTGGCCGAACACCGCTCGCGTCTGATCGCGGGTGACCGCGGCGCCGTAGGCGGGTGAGTCGTAGGTAGACATTCTTGGGCTGCTCCTTGGTGCTTGGTAGTCCCGAACCCCTGGCGCACAAGGTAAACGATGGGCCGAGCGGGACCGGAAAGATTTACGCCACGGCAACATCAAGCTCGGCGGGGTCGCCACATCTTGACTAGTCATATCAAGACTAGTATTGTCCTGTCTATGGCGAATCCAAACACCCCGAAACGCTCAGCGCTCGGGCTGATCGTGCTCTGGCAGCTGTTCGAGGGCCCGATGCACGTCTACCGGATGCAGAAGATGTTCGAGGCGCAGGGCAAGGACCGGGTGGTCAACGTGCGGTCGCGCGCGAGCCTGTACCAGACGATCGAGCGTTTGGAGCGCGATGGCCTGGTGGACCGGTTCGCGACCGGCCGCGCGGACCGCTATCCGGACCGGGTCGTGTACGAGATAACCGACACGGGGCGAGAGGTCGCGCGCCAGTGGCTGCGCGAAATGCTCCACATCACCGAGGGCGACTACCCCGAGTTCATCGCGGCCCTGTCGATCCTGTTCGGCCTACCGCCCGACGAGGCGCGCACCGAGCTCGAGATCCGCGCGGAAAAGCTGAACGACGCGCTCGCCGCCAGCGGGTGGGAACTGTCAAACGCGCCCCCCGGCCTGCCGCGCTTGTTCCTGCTCGAGGAGGAGTACCGCAAGACGATGCTCGCCGCCGAGCTGTCGTGGGTGCGCGGAGTTATCGAAGACCTGCGCGCCGGACGGCTGACCTGGAGCGAGGAGTGGCTGCGCGAGCTCGCACAGAAGTTCCTCCCCGCGGACGACCAACAACACGAGGAGGACAGCTAGATGACAGCGACGATCGAGGCCCGGGGCCTCACGAAGCGCTTCGGCAAGACCACCGCCCTCGACGGTCTCGATCTGATCGCCGACGCCGGACAGGTGGTCGCGGTGCTCGGTCCGAACGGCGCCGGCAAGACGACGTTCGTCCGCACGGTGGCCACGCTGCTGCGAGCCGACCGGGGAACGCTGCTCGTCGCCGGGCACGACGCCGCCAAGGATCCGGCCGCGGTGCGCCGCGTGATCGGGCTTGCAGGGCAGTTCGCGGCGATCGAGCCGGCGATGACCGGCCGCGAGAACCTCGAGATGGTCGCCCGCCTGTTCGGACAGAGCCGCAGGACCGCGAAGGCGAGCGCTGCCGCCGTGCTCGAGCAGCTCGGGCTGGTCGAGGACGCCGACCGGCTCGCTCGGACGTACTCAGGGGGCATGCGCCGGCGGCTCGATCTCGGCGCGAGCCTCGTCGGCGCGCCGCGGCTGCTGCTGCTCGACGAGCCGACCACCGGTCTCGATCCCCGCAGCCGGATCGACCTGTGGGATGCGATCCGCGCGCTGGTGCAAGACGGGACCGACGTGCTGCTGACGACCCAGTACCTCGACGAGGCCGACCATCTCGCCGACCAGGTCGTGATCATCGACCACGGCCGGTCGGTCGCGGCCGGCAGTCCCGCCGAGCTCAAGCGCCAGATCGGCGGCGACATCGTCGAGCTCCACGTCCGCAACCACGGCGACCTCGCGCGGGTTGCCGAGCTGCTCGGGCAGCTCGGCCACGGTGAGACGCAGATCGACGAGCCGACCCGCCGCGTGAGCGTGCGCGTCGAGTCCGCTGGCGAGGGGCTGATGACCGCGCTGCGGTCGCTCCAGGACTCGGGCGTCGAGCTCGACGACATCGCCGTGCGCCAGCCGAACCTCGACGAGGTGTTCCTGTCGTTGACCGGCCGGCCGACCGACCACAGCGGCTCGATGGCGGCCACGGCCGCCTAGCGAAAACCGAAAGGAAAAATCAAAAATGACAACAGCAATCGCCCCGGCGCCGCCGGCGGGAGGACCGGCCTCGCCCGGAGCACTGTGACCGTCACCCGCCGGGCGCTCCTGCGCTACGTCCGCACGCCGCAGCTGATCGTGCTCGCCACGGTCCAGATGTCGCTGTTCTTCCTGATCTACCGCTACATGTTCGGCGGCGCGATCCACATCGCCGGCATGTCCTACGTCGACTATCTCGTCCCCGGGTTCATCACCACCGGCGTGCTGTTCATCGGGATCGGGACGGCGACCGCGATGGCCGAGGACCTCGAGCACGGGTTCGTGGATCGGCTGCGTTCGCTGCCGATCCCGCGGAGCTCGGTGCTGATCGCCCGCGCGACGGCCGACACGGCGATCCTCGCGTGGAGCACGGCGTTCACCGCCGCGGTCGCGTTCGCGGTGGGCTTCGTGCTCCACGGCTCGGCGCTCGAGGGACTCGCGGCGTTCGGGCTCGTGGTGCTGTTCGGGTTCGCGTTCGAATGGGTGTTCATCACGATGGGGCTGTTCGCCGGGAACGCGCAGGCAGCGCAGGGGATGGGGATGATCGTGTTCCCGTTCGCGTTCGTCTCGAGCGCGTACGTGCCGGTGAGCTCGATGCCGAGCTGGCTGCAGCGTGTTCGCCGAGCACCAGCCGCTGACGTACATGGTCGACGCCGTCCGGTCGCTGACGCTCGGCCCGCACGCGCAGGCGCTGCTCGGGCACGCGAGCCCGTACTACGTGACGCGCTCGCTGTTGTGGACGCTCGCGATCATCGCGGTGTCACTGCCGATCGCCGTCTGGAAGTACCAGCGCGGCTGATCAGATGTAGCCGAGGTGCACGCCGTCGATCGACCAGATCGCGTTCGCGTCGCCGCCATGCGCCTCGAGCAGAGCGGAGAAGTAGTCGCGCAGGGCCTGTTCGTAGGTGAGCGAGCCGTCGAGCAGCTCCCGCGCGGCCGCGACGATTCGGGGAAGGTCGTCGCGGATGCGCGCGGCGGTCATGCTCGGCGTGCGGAGTCCGTCGCCGGCGTCGTCGACGACGGCGGCCGGCGCGAACTGGGTGAAGCTCGGGTAGCGCTCGCAGTCGGGGATGATCGAGCGGAACGGGACCCGGTTGAAGAAGTACTCGAACCAGCGACCGCCCGACAGCGTGAGCCACGGGGTGCCGACCGCGAGCGCAGCCATGCCAAAGCCGGTGTGGGGCGAGAGGAACAGGCCGCTGGCCTCCACGACCGCGAGCTGCTGTTCGAGCTCGACGTCGAAGCAGTCAAGCGGCCGGGAGCGGTGCGCGAGCAGCTCGTCGAGCTCGCCGGCGGAGATCGACGTGGTCGTGCGCATGTCGCGGTGGCGCTTGCCGATCAGCACGATCTCGATCCCTCCGAACGCGTCGGCGAGCGCGTCGAGGATCACGAGCCAGGACCGTGTCGACGGGTACATCGAGCGCTCGCCGGAGCCGGCGGGCATCAGCGCGATCCGCCGGGCGCCGGGCGCGGCGAACCGGGCCGCCGCGGCCGCGCGCGCCGGTTCAGGCAGCTCGAGACGCAGCTGCTGATGGGGAACGTAGCCGGGCAGCGGAGAGCAGACGAAGGTCCGGGCGCGCGTCGCGGTCAGCAGCCGATCGCTCGTGAGGTAGTAGTCGCGCAGTCCCGGGAACATCGCGAACTGGACGTCCTGCGCGCGACGGAAGTCGTCGAGGATCCAGTCCCAGCGGCGAGGAATGCCGGCCTGCCGGGCCGACGAGTCCGGGCAGGGCTCGAGCAGCGGATGCTCGACTGCGTACGTGTTCGAGACGAACGGGCACAACCGGGCCAGCTCGACCGCGGTGGCCGCGTTCAGCACGAGCGAGACCTCACGGGTGGGGTCGGCCAGGTGATGCCCGAGGCAGTAATGGAGCGCCTCGATCGCGTGCCCGACCGGATGGGCGTAGAACCAGTTGACCAGTAACCGCTCGTGTGCCACCGTCGCCATCGACCCGACCGTCAGGACGTGATGATGCCGTCGGCGGCCGCACCCTGCTCGACGAGTCCGACCAGCTCACGCCACGCGGTCCTGCCCGCGTCCTCGGGGGTCGGGTCGGGCTCGGCGGTGACGCGCACGAGGTCGGCGCATTCGGTCGCGGTCACGAGCCAGGGGGGGCCGTTCTCGAACAGCTTGAACGCCGGAACCCCGGGACCCGACGGGCGGGTCCCTGCGGCAGCGATCTCGGCGTCGTAGAACTGACGGACTCGCTCGGCGGACACCGCGGCCGGTGGGTTCCCCTCCCATAGCGCCTGCATCTCGTCCTGCGAGAGCTCGGGAAACCGGCGCCGCGGGCTGGGCATCGTGGGCTTGGGCGCGTCGTAGACCGCGCCGACGCGCCGCAGGTAGGCGGCGAGCTCCCAGATCGACGCGGCGGTGAGCCACGCCTCGGGCGCTCCGCGCTGCTCGGCCGCCTCCGGCCATCGGGACAGCGGCACGGTGTCCGCGATCCCTGCCGGCAGCACACGCCACACGACCCCCATCGCTAGTGGCCGTCCCCGTAAGGGAGGGGCGCCTCGAATGCGAGCGTATTTGCGGGGGCGGGCACTAGGGAGCGCCGATCGCGTCGCCGCCGTCGCCACCGTCACCGTCACCATCGCCGCCACCGAGCGCTGGATTCCCCGGGTCGGGGTCGCCGGCCTGGTCGTCGCCGGGCTGATCCTCCTGCGCCGCCGCTTCGCCGGAGTCGAGGCTGTCGACGTCGTCGGACGGGACTCCGGCGCCGAGCTCACCGGTCCACGCCTCGTGCAAGGGGCCGAGCCCGATGTCGCCCGACTCCCTGACCGCGATCGTCACCTTGCCACTGATGCCCTTGCTCGCAAGCAGCGCGTTCGTCCGCTGCACGAGCGAGAGCACGCTGTTCGGGTCGGGTGGGGTGTCGAGTACGACCACGACCTCGTCGGCTCCCTGCCTCCGGATCGCGTCGAGGACGTTGCCGGCTCCGGTGAACGCGTTCACCTGTCCATCGTCGTCGACACTGAGGTTTTTCACCTCGACGAAATTCAGCGGTGACCCCGGTTTCAGTGAGTTGTAGGTGACTATGTCAGGACGCGGCTCCGCGAGCGAGCGTTGCACGAAGCTGACGTTGCCCACGCCGTCACGAGTCTGGAGGATCTGGTCGGCTACGTCCTGCACGTCCTGCTGGTCCGGGCCCACGTCGGGGCTGTTCTGCAGGACGTAGACCTTTCCGTCGAGGGTCTCGACGACGACCTCGTTGCCCTGCCGGGTGATCTTCACGATCGGGAACGCGATCGCGCCGAGCGGCGCGCCCGAGAGGAGGGTTCCCTGCGGCGAGACCTCGGAGATCTGACCATGAGGTCCGGTCACGAGCCAGTGCGGTCCCTGCGGGCCGCTCGTCTCCCAGGTCCAGACGTTGCCGTGCGAGTCGCGCAGCGTGGCGACGCCGCCAGGGGGCAGGTACGCGCTGAACGGCGCGCCGCCCGTGACGCTGCCCTGGCCGCCTCCGAAGATGCTCTGCACCTCGCGCGCGATCGGTCCGGCGATCGCCGGACCGGCCACGCTCGCGACCATCGCGACGATCAACGCGACGAGCAGCAGCACGCCCGTCCACTCGAGGGCGGCCTGACCGCCCTGGGCGCGAACTCGCTGCGGCGCATGCACGCGGCCATTCTGCTCGTGAGACGAGCGCCCGGACAAGAGGCGGGGGACCCAACCGCGGGCCTGGGCCGCCCCAATCCCAGGGGCTCTGCCCGGAAAGGAGCGCTCGCGCCGATAATGAGCGGCTAGATGTCCGTGAGCGGCTTGACGATCCGGCCAGGAGATGAGGCCGATGGGCCGGCCGTGATCGCGATGTTCGACGAGGCCGTCGCCTGGCTTGTCGACCGCGGGCAGACCGGACAGTGGGGAGCAACCCCGTTCTCGGAGCGCCCGGGGATTCGCGAGCGCGTCTATGGCTTCAGGGCCGGCGGCGGATTGCACATCGCGGAGGCCGACGGTGAGCCGGTCGGCGTGCTCGTCGTGGGTCCCGCGCCGGCGTACGCGCCACCGGCGCCCGTACCCGAGCTCTACATCATCCTGCTGCTCAGCTCACGCCGGCTGACCGGGCGCGGAATCGGCGGGGCGCTCGTCGGAAGGGCGATCGAGCTCGCATACGAGCGACGGGCCGAGATCCTCCGGGTCGACTGCTGGGCGCACGCGCCCGGTCTCGTCCGGTGGTATGAGAAGCAGGGCTTCACTCGGTCGAACCGGTTCGAGCTGAACGGCTGGCAGGGCCAGATATTCACGATGGACCTGTGAAGGCGATCGGCGCCATCACGTGCGTTTGCGGTTTCAAGGTTCGCGCGCGTGGGAATCGAATCTCCGTGCCGCTGTATTGCTGTCGCGCATGTGGTTTCGCGACAACGGCCTCGTGGCGCAACGCGGTCACGGCCCACGATGTCGGGTCGCCGTATTGCGGTGGCGATCTCGAGATGGTGGTCAGCTTCGCGGGGCCACGCCCCGACTCGGATGTCCGGCGCGGGCGCGTGACGAGCGGCCGGACCGCAGTCGAGCGCGGCGATCCGGCGGCCGGCCCGACAGCCGACCCGGTGCACGACCCCGCCTGAAAGCTTCAGTCGGTGGGCTTCTTGTCGGTTCCGAGCCGGGGTCCGGGGCGCTCGAGCTCGAACCACACGTGGGTCGTGCCCTCGTGGATCCCCCAGCGGCTGGCCTCGGCGTCGACGATCGCGAGCCCTCGTCCGCCGACGCTCGCGAAGTCCCGCTGACGGACCGTTCGCTCGAACCCGCGGCCCTGGTCGATCACGTCGACGAGTAGCCGGTCCTCGTCGAGCGTGGCTCGCAGTGTGATCTCGCCGTGCCCGTGGACGACCGCGTTCGTGACGAGCTCGCTGACGAGCAGCTTCGCCGTATCGAGCTCCTCGCCCTCGACCTCCGGCGCCAGCCAGCGCACGATGCAGCGGCGGGCGATTGCCGGCGCTGCCGGCGTATGGGGAAGTTTGACTTCGAGCATTTCCTCGCCGCGCAGAGCGACGCCGGCGGACGAGCCGAACACCCGTCGCGCCTACGATACCCGCGCGCACGGCCGGCGGACTCGCGATCACGTCGGTGGGTCAGAGTTCATGCCCAGGCGATCGGCCAATACCTCCACCGTCGCGCCCTGAATCAGCGTCGAGACGAGCACCGCGAAGAACACGAGGTTGAAGAACTCGAGGCTACGCGGCACGTGTTCGATCAGCGGAAGCGTCGCGAGCACGACCGGCACGCCGCCGCGAAGCCCGGCCCAGCCGATCAGGACCCGTTCGCGGCGCGTGAAGCGGGTGTGCGCGGTCGCGGCGAATGCGGATAGCGGACGGGCTACGAACGCGAGCAGCAACGCCAGCAGCGTGCCGCGGACGAGCACTCCTCCGAGCTGACTCGGGAACACGAGCAGGCCCAAGGCGAAGAACATCCCGATTTCGGCGACCGCCGCGAGTCCTTCGTGGAACGGCAGCACCGCGCGTCGAGATGGGAGCTCGGCATCGCCCACCGCGAGGCCGGCGAGATAAACCGCGAGGAAGCCGGATCCATCGAGTGATCCCGCCGCGCCGTACGCGATCGCGGCGGTCGCGAACGACGCCACCAGCGACAGACCGGACGGGGCCGCCCCGAGTCGCTTCAGAGCGGCGGTGGCGAGCGCCCCCATCAGCAAGCCGATGGCGCCGCCGACCGCGACCTGCTTGAACAGGAACCAGACCGCATCGAGCGGGCCCGTACCCAGGGATCCGGATCACCTCGATCATCACCAGCACGAGCATCACCGCGACCGGGTCGTTGAGTCCCGCCTCCCCCTCGAGCGTCAGCGCCACCGGTCGCGGCAGGCGCACCCCGCGCAGCAGCGCGAACACCGCCGCGCCGTCGGTCGGCGACAGGATCGCGCCGAGCAGCAGCCCTCTCGCCGTGGAGAAGTGCAGCAGCCGGCTGGCCGCGATGCCGGTAATCGCCGCGCTCCCCACGGTGCCGATCGCGGCGAGCGAGACCGCAGGCCCGAGCACCGGCCGGAGCGCGCGGAACCCAGTCGCAAGGCCGCCCTCGAACAGAATGAGCACGAGCGCGATCGTCCCCACCAGGCGCGCCAGCGAGTAGTTCGCGAAATCGATCCAACCGAGCCCGTCGCTGCCCACGGCCATGCCAAGCGCCAGGAACAGAATCAGCGCGGGCAAGCGCAGGCGTGCGGCCACGGTCGAGGCGACCACGCCGGCGGCGAGCAGACCCCCGCCGGCGAGGATCAGTTGTGCGTCGCCGACCATGGCCGGACGATGGCAGACCGCCGGTCCGGTTACCGGGGTCCGTGCGCTGTCGGCGGGCTCACTGCGGGTTTGCACGATCATGCGCGTTCGTGCACGAACAGGCAGGATCGTGTATTGTGCCGACCGTGCTGACCGACGAACGACGCGCGCTGATCCTCGACCGCTTGCGCACCCACGGGCGCGTCCTCGCGGCCGACCTCACCGCCGAGCTCGACGTGTCGTCCGACACGATTCGCCGGGACCTACGTGAGCTCGACGACGCGGGCATGCTCCGGCGCGTCCACGGCGGCGCGCTGCCGCGCCACGGCGACGCGGCGCCGTTCCAGGCCCGGGCGCGGCGCGCGCCCGTGGCGAAGGCATCGATCGCGCGGCGCGCCGCCGAGTGCGTGCGCGACGGCCAGCTCGTCGTGCTCGACGGCGGCACGACGACACTCGAGGTCGCGCGCGCGCTTGCCGCCAACCCGCGCCTACGCGCGCGCGTGATTACGTCAAGCCCGCCGATCGCGCTCGCGCTGGCCGAGCATCCCGGCCTCGAGGTGACGGTCGTCGGGGGGACCTTGCGTCCGAGCTCGCTCGTGACCGTCGGCGCGACCGCGGTGGAGGCGTTCGCCAGAATCCGCGCCGACGTCGTGTTCCTCGGCGTGTGCGGGCTCCACCCCGAGATCGGAGTGACCACCGAGGACGTCGAGGAGCGCCACGTCAAGGCCGCGATGATCGACGGCGCCGCCGAGGTGATCGCGCTGGCCGACCACGACAAGCTCGGGACGGCGATGTCGATCGTCGTCGCTCCGCTGAGCGCGGTGACCAGCCTGGTCACCGATGCGGAGGCAGACGACGCTGCACTCGCGCCGTATCGTGCGCTCGGGATCGACGTGCTGTGCGCATGAGTCGGTTCGCCGCGCGCCCGGGTGGGATGGGCACGCGCGCCAACGGGCTGGCCGCGCGCGCGAACGCCCGCGCCGGCGTCACGACCGTGTTCTTCGTCAACGGCGCTCTGTTCGCCACCTGGGCGTCTCGCATCCCGGCGCTGTCGCAGCGCGTGGGAGCGAGCACCGGGGTCCTCGGGCTCGCGCTGCTCGCGCCGGCGGTCGCGGCGATCGTGACGATGCCGCTCGTCGGCCGGCTGCTGCCGGGCCGTTCCACGCGGACGTTCTGCCGGTTCGGTGTCGCCGGGTCGATGGTGGCGGTGCTGCTGCCGGGAATGGCGCGCAGCGTCCCGGCGCTCGCGGGCGCGCTGCTCGTCATGGGCGTGACGAACTCGGCGCTCGATCTGTCCATGAACGCCCAGGGCATGTCGGTCGAGCGGCGCATGAAGCGGCCGATCCTGTCCTCGCTGCACGCCGCGTTCTCGTTCGGCGGGTTCGCCGGCGCCGGCCTCGGTGCGCTCGCCGCTGCGCTGTCGGTGGCGCCACTCCCGCACTTCGCCGTCGCCGCGCTGCTGTTCGGGATCCCAGGGCTGATCGCGACCGTCCCGATGCTGGCGCACGACGAGGACGCCGACGCGCACGCGCCGGCGATGCGCTGGAGGGCGCTGCCGTCGCGTCTGGTCTTGCTGGGGATCGCGTGCCTGTTCTGCCTGATGGCCGAGGGCGGCTCGTCCGACTGGAGCGCGAAGCTCGTGCACGACGACCTTGGCGGTTCGGCGGCACTCGGCGCCATCGCCTACGCGGTGTTCAGCATCGGGATGGGAAGCGGACGGCTGATGACCGACCGGCTGTGGGCCCGCTGGGGCGCGGTCAGGCTGCTGCGACGCTGCGGCGCGTTCGCCGCCGCCGGCTTCGCCGCCGGCCTGGCGATCGGCACGGTGCCGGCCGCGATCGCGGGCTTCGCCGTGCTCGGGCTCGGGCTCGCCGGCGTGGTCCCGACGCTGTTCCGCGCCGGCGCCGATCAACCCGGCGTTTCGACGGGACCGGCGCTCGCGGCGGTGACTTCGTTCGGCTACCTCGGCTTTCTCGGCGGGCCGCCGCTGATCGGCGGCGTCGCGCAGCTCACGTCGTTGCGAGTGGCGTGCTGCATCCTCGTGTTCGCCGGCCTGCTCGTGACGGTCCTCGCCGGCGCGGCCAGCGTTCCCGGCGACTCGGGCCGGGTCGTCGGCGACTCGGCCTCGCGGTCGTCGGCGACGCCGCCGGGGTCGTCGGCGACGTGGGATCTCGGGTTACGGTTTCCGTAAACCGGGGCGCTCCGAGTTCCGTTGGCCGCTCGGCCTCCTCATAATCTGGCGTGGTCTGTCGCATCGCCGAGGGGGTTTCACATGACTGACGCAGTCAAGACTCACGCCGATCAGATCGGCGAGATCACCAAGCTCGTCCAGGACGCGCAGGACAAGCTCGATCAGGTTGTGCGCGCGCTGCGCACGCTCCAGGACCGCGCCGGGCGAGACGATCCGGACGGTCGCGCTCCGGCGTGAGCCGCTAGGCGCGCTCGCGCAACCGGGCGGCCCCCTCCGGCTCGTAAAGTGCGCGGTCGTGGGGGTCGACGTCCGGATTCGCTACCGGCCTGGGGAATGAGCACGGCCGTCGGGCAGTCATGTGAGAGGTCAACCGAGAGGAGTTGGTGATGCCAGGATTCCGGTTGGGGATCTACGTGTTCAAGGACGCGGAGATCGTCGATTTCGCCGCGCCCCACGGCGTCTGGTCGGTGGCGCGGAGGTATGACCCCGAGCTCGATGCGTTCCTGATCGCCGACGCGATGCGTCCGGTGCAGGCCCAGGCCGGCTTCACGGTCCTCCCGAACTACTGCTTCGACGACCGGCCGGCGATGGACGCGTTCCTGATCCCCGGCGGCTTCGGCACCCGTCAGGAGATGTACAACCGCCGGCTGCAGGAGTTCATCCGCTCGCTCGACGACGAGACCCTGCTGACCAGTGTGTGCACGGGCTCGTGGGTGTACGGGCGGATGGGGCTGCTCGACGGGCTGCCCGCGACGAACCGCAAGGAACCGGACAAGGTCGAGTCCGGCCCGTCGGGCAAGGTCCCGATCGATCGCCTGGGCGACATCGCGCCGGCGTGCCGGATCAGCCGGGCGCGCGTGGTCGACGCCGGGCGGATCGTGACCGCCGGCGGGATCACCTCGGGAATGGAGATGGGCTTCCACCTGCTGCGCCGAGCGGGGTACAGCGATGAGTTCGTGGACGACATCGCGCGCGTCATGGAGTACTCGGCCGCGTACGACCTCTACCGGGACGATCTGGAAACGGTGACGGGGGTGAGCGACGACCCCGATGTCCTGATCGTCGGCGGCAGCCTGGTCGGTCTGTCGACCGCGCTGTTCCTGCGCCTCCACGGAGTGAGCTGCCTGGCGGTCGAGCGCCACACGAGCACCGCGATCCATCCGCGCGCCGGCCACTTCCAGCTGCGCACGGTCGAGATCCTCCGCGCGGCCGGACTCGAGGAGGCGGTCCGGCGCAGGGGAGAGGAGCAGTACCACCCGAACGGCGGCATCAACAACGTCGAGTCGCTCGCCGGCCGCGAGATCGCGAGCTACTTCGCGAATCTCAACGCCGGGGTCGACGAGTTCAGCCCGACCGTGCGGCTGTTCATCAACCAGGACGCGCTCGAGCCGATCCTTCGCAGTCGTGCCGAGGAGCTCGGAGCCGAGCTGCGCTACCGCGTCGAGTGCGCGGCGCTGACCCAGGACGCCTCCGGAGTCACCGCGACGTTGCGCGATCTCGACGCCGGCACCGAGGAGACCGTGCGGACGCGATACGTCGTTGCCGCGGACGGGAACCGCAGCCCCGTCCGCGAGCAGCTCGGGATCGCGATGCGCGGCCACGGCGTGCTCTCGAACAGCATCACGATCTACTTCCACTCCGAGGTCGACCTGGCGCCGCTGCTCGCGGGGCGCGACCAGGGCGTCAACTACGTCACGAACCCGGTCTTGCGGGGATTCTTCCGGCTCGACCGCACCGGCAACCGCGGGTTCCTCGTCGTCAACCTGGTCGGCGACACTGCCCGGCCCGAGATCATCGCCGCGTACCCGAACGCGCCGTGGGCGAACGTGGCGGAGGCGATCGACGAGACCCGCGCGCTCGAGCTGCTGCGCGCGGCGATCGGCGTCCCCGACATCCCGGTCGTGATCGAGGACGTCGCCACCTGGCGAGCCGTGGCTGACAGCGCCGAGCGCTATCAGGACGGGCGCGTGTTCCTCGCCGGCGACGCCGCCCACACGATGCCGCCCAACGGCGGATTCGGCGGCAACACCGGCGTCCAGGACGCCTGGAACCTCGCCTGGAAGCTGGGGCTCGTCCTGCACGGCATCGCCGGCCCCGAGCTGCTCGACACCTACGACACCGAGCGCCGCCCGATCGGCGCGTTGATGGTCGAGCAGGCCTACTCGCGCTACGTGACGCGCGTCGCCCCGTATCTCGGGAGCGACGACATGCAGCCGATCGTCGACGACTTCTCGCTGGAGATCGGCTGCCGCTGCAACTCGCCGGCGGTGACCCACGCGCCGGGCGACGACCCCCCGCTGTACGAGCATCCGCGCGAGTCGAAGGGCCGCCCGGGATCGCGCGCGCCGCACGTGGTGCTGCGCCGCGGCGGGACGGAGGTCTCGACGCTCGACCTGTTCGGGCTGAGGTACGTCATGCTCGCTGCGTCCGCCGGCGAGGCCTGGCAGGCGGTTGCGCGTGCCGCCGCCGACGAGATCGGACTCGCGCTTGACGCCCAACTCGTCGGCGCCGGCGACCTGCAGGACCCCGAGGCCGCGTTCCAGGACGCCTACGGGATCAGCGCCGCCGGCGCCGTGCTCGTGCGCCCCGACGGCGTCGTCGGCTGGCGCGCCATCGACGGCACCGGCGCCTCGGAGGCAACCGTTCGCGGCGTGCTCACACAGCTGCTCTGCCGCACCTAGGCGGACTCTGGCGATGCGGTTGACATATATGTGACCTGATCGCCAAAGTCTGGTGCCGACTAGGTAAGGACTGCCTGCTCGTAGGTCGACCGCTCGGCCGGCGGCGAGTCGAATAGCTGCCAGCGCTCCATCCAGCGGTGGGTCCGGTCGAACATCTCGCGCGTGTAGGGCTCGAACACGATCCGTTCGCCGGGTCCGAACCGCCGGACGTCGGCCGCCTCACGCAGGTCGTCGGGCATCTCGGCGAGCCAGTGGCGCTTATACGGCTCGGGCTCGAGGTCGAGCTCGGCCTGGGCCCGCCGGAGCGCGCGGAAGTAGCGCTCGAGGTCGTCGGTCTGCGCCTCCGCGCTGACGAGGAAGCCCATCATGAACGTGGTGTCGACGAGCTTGCGAAAGCCCCACTGCTCGAGCAGGTAGAGCTGGGCTCCCCACACGTTCGCCGCGGCGATTCCCCGATCGCGCATCAGGCGGACTCGGTCGAACGGGAAGCCGACGAACGACAGCCGGATCTGGTCTGGCTCGAGAAACGGCTCGAGGCCCTGGATCGCCGAGTAGTGGCTGCCCGAGTGGTAGCCGACGCCGATCTCCACGCCGGCCAGGTCCTCGGGCCGTTGGTAGTCCGACTCGGGCGCCACGTATATCCCCGACGTGCAGATCGAATACGCCTTGCCCCACATACGGCCGTGGCTGGTGGACGCGGCCGCGTTCACCGCCCAGTGGCACGCGCCCGAGACGTCGCACGTCCGGCCCTTCTCCATGTCCTCGAACGCGCCCCTGCGCGCCGGCGCGGGGGCTGCGTCGGCGGGCTGGACCGACGAGGTCGTGATCGACGCCGCGGCGAACCCGTGGGCGTCGAACTCGTAATCGAGTCCCTCGTCGCGGAAGTATCCATTCTCCTCGGCCACCCACTCGTGGAGGCGGACATGGGGCTGGATCACGAACTTCGCCATCGCGCGGCTCCTCTACTCGCGGCGTGCTCTCACGCGTAAGAAGTAGCACCTTCCCGCAGCCAAAGGCATGGGCAGCCTCGCTGCTAGCGTCCTCGAGATGGAGGAGGGCCCCGACAGGAGGCAGGAGATGAGCAAGCAGACATTCGCGATCGTCGGCGCCAGCCTCGCCGGCGCGAAGGCGGCGCAGGAGCTTCGCGAGCGTGGGTTCGACGGACGCGTCGTGCTGATCGGAACCGAGGACGAGCGGCCGTACGAGCGCCCGCCGCTGAGCAAGGACTACCTGCGCGGCGAGTCAGAGCGCGACAAGGCTCACGTCCACCCGGCTGACTACTACGAGCAGCACGACATCGAGCTGATGACCGGTACGACCGTCACCGCGATCGATCCCGACGGCTCCCGGGTGACGCTCGACGGCGGCCGCGAGCTCGCCTACGACAAGCTGCTGCTGACCACCGGCTCAGAGCCGCGCCAGATCCCGGCTCCGGGTGCCGAGCTCGAGGGCATCTACTACCTGCGGTCGCTGGCCGACTGCGACGTGCTGCGGCGCAAGCTCGACGACAGTGGGCGCGTCGCGGTCATCGGTGCGGGATGGATCGGCAGCGAGTTCGCCGCATCCGCGCGCCAGCTCGGGCTCGACGTGACCGTGATCGACCCGCTGGCGCTGCCGAACGAGCGCATCTTCGGCCCGGAGATCGGCTCCTTCTACCGCGACGTGCACGTGCAGCATGGCGTCGAGATGCTCCTCGATCAGGGGCTCGAGGCGTTCGAGGGCGACGGCAGCGTCGCACGCGTGCGCACGACCGCCGGAAAAGTGGTCGAGTGCGACTTCGCCGTGGTCGGAATCGGGATCACGCCGCGGGCGCAGCTCGCGGCCGATGCCGGGCTCGCGGTCGACAACGGGATCGTCGCCAACGAGCGGCTCGAGACCTCGACGCCGGGCATCTTCGCGGCCGGCGATGTCGCCAACGCCTGGCATCCGTTCTACGAGCAGCACGTCCGGGTCGAGCACTGGGCCAACGCGCTCAACCAGGGGCCGGCCGCGGCGCGGGCGATGCTCGGCGAGGACGTGAGCTACGACCGGATTCCGTACTTCTTCTCGGACCAGTACGACGTCGGCATGGAGTACTCGGGCTACGCGACGAGCTGGGATCAGGTCGTGTTCCGCGGCGACCGTGACGGCGGGGAGTTCATCGCGTTCTGGCTCAGCGACGGACGCGTGGTCGGCGGTATGAACGTCAACGTGTGGGACGTCAACCAGCACGTCCAGGAGCTGATCCGCTCCCGCCGCGCCGTCGACGTGGCCGCGCTGACCGATGCGAGCACGCCGCTCGATTCGCTGGTCGCCGAACCGACCGCGTGACGGCGCCGCGCAGCGTTTCAGTCAGAAAACGGACAGTTGGTCCGGCTGCCGGCGTCCGGGGTTGTGGGCGCGGCTAGGCTTGCCCGCCCATGAGCATGATCTTTGATCCGAAGGACGAGCTCGATCACATCGCGGAGTTCGCCGACTCGGGCGTCCGGGTCTTCCAGCGGCAGGGCTCGCTGGTCGGTATCCCGGGCACCTACGGGCTCAAGCGGTGGCTGTACGTCAAGTGGCGCAACCGCGGGAACGCCGTGTACACGTTCGTCGGGTCGCTGCTGGCGATCGGTCTCAGCGGCCTGTGGGCGTACATCGTCAAGCAGCCGCTGGTGTTTCCGAGCCTGGGCGCGACCGCGTTCCTGATCTTCGAGACGCCGATGGCCGAGGTGGGCACGCCGCGCAACACCATGCTGGGGCACACCGTGGGGGTGGCCGCCGGGGTCGCCTCGCTCGCGCTGTTCGGGTTGCTCGACGCGCCGAGCGTGTACGTGTCGGGGGTGACCCTGGGGCGCGTGGGCGCGATCGCGCTCGCCGTCGCGCTCACCGGGGGCATCCTGCGGGTCCTGCGATCCGCGCACCCGCCGGCCGGGGCGACCACGATCATCGTCGCCTCCGGGCTGCTGGCGAAGCCGCGACAGATTCTGGACGTGCTGATCGGCGTTCTGCTGTTGACGATTGCCGGCTGGTGCCTCAACCGCGTGATGGGCGTTCCCGCGCCGGTCTGGGCAGCACCCCGCTAGATCAGCGCCAGACCCGCGTTTGACACAGCGTCGTAGCTGACGTAGAACCCGTCACGTGCCCGGAGAACTAGACGCGGGAGCGGTGCGGGGTTGGCGGCGCTGACCAACGTCGATCAGGCTCGGCAGGTGCGCGGTGAGACGACGGCGTCGGCGGTGCGGGTGCTCGAGGCGGACCCCGACCTCGGCGGCGGGATCGACTCGGTCGAGTGGCCGCTGGCCGTCGCGGCGTCGCTGGCGCCGATGTTCGAGTTCAACCGTGGCCTGTGGCGCTTCGCGCCCCGTCCCGATCCGGGCGCGTTCGGGGCGCTGCTGCTCGAAGGGCTGATCGTGATTCGGATCAACGCGCACACCCGCGGGCACATTGAGCTCCTCGGCCCGGGCGACGTGATCGGCCCGTGGGTCGGCTCCGGGCAGGAGCTCACGCTGCCCTCGGTCCCGACGGCGTCTGTCGTGTCCAAGTCGCGGGTCGCGCTGCTCGACCGCCAGTTCGCGATCAGGACCGCTCGCTGGCCGGAGATCCACGCGGCGCTCATCCAGCGGCTGATCATCCGTACCCGGCGCCTCAGCCTGCAATCGGCGATCAACGCGCTGGCGCGGATCGAAGAGCGGCTCGAGGTCACGCTGTGGGAGCTCGCGTACCGGTTCGGCCGGGTCACGCCCGACGGGATCATGCTCGACCTGCCGCTGACCCATTCGCAGGTGGCGGAGATGGTGGCCGCGCAGCGGCCGTCGGTGAGCACGGCATTCACCCGCCTCCAGGACCATGGCCGGCTGGTCCACGCCGCCCGCCACCGGTGGCTGTTGATCGGCGAGCCGCCCTCGGCGCTGTCGTCGCTCGCGCAGCAGACCGGGCTCGCGCCCTAGCCGCCGCGCTCGCCGCGGCGTGATGAGACGACTCAGAGGCCGGGCGGCCGCCCGCAGTAATAGACCGCGAACCGCGGCTGGCCGGGGGCCCGGGCGGCGGTCGGCAGCTGGAAGCACTGCCGGGCCACCTGCACGAGGCGGGGATCGGTGACCATCGGCGATTGGATCACGATGTGGAAGTCGCCGGCGCGGATCATCGATCGCAGCTTCGCCCCGGACGGCTCTGGGATCGTTCCGGTGTACCCGCCGATCGGCAGGACCTCCCGGCCGCTGTCGTAGATGAACGGCGCGGCCACGGCAGAGGTCTGCGTCGCCATCAGCACCGGCTGGTTCCGGCCTGCGGCCTCGAGCCCCGGGAGCAGCGGCTCGGTCTGTTTGGCGACGGCACCGAGCGTGCGCGCCAGGGCCGACGCGCGCGCTCCTTCGAACGGCGTGTCGAACGGCCCGAACCGCTTGGCGACGACCGACACCGACGCCGCCGCGGGAACCGCCACGACCGCGATCACCGCCAGCGCCACCGCGCCCACACGGGTCGCCACCCGCGCCCGCCTGAGCCGCGCCGGCAGGAGCAGCATCGCCACGGCCGCGACGCCGAGCACGCCCACCACCTCCGGCAGGCCCGAGACGACGCCGACGCCCTCGGAGGGCAGGAGCCAGATCGCGTAGCCGCAGGTCACCGCGACCGTGGCCGCGACCGCGCGCGGCGCAACCGGGCTCGCGCGGTGCTCCCAGGCCAGCGCAAGGCCCATCCCGACCAGTGCCGCGATCGCCGGCGACAGCGCGGCGGTGTAGTAAGGGTTGATCGTCGTGCTCGCGCTGAACACGACCAGCAGCACGACCAGCCACGTTCCCCACATCGCGGTGGCGGCCCGCATCAGGTCGTTCCGCCGCCGGCAGTCGTTCGCCGCCGGCAGTCGTTCGCCGCCGGCACGCGAGCAGGCAGGCGACGAGCGCGACCAGCGCGGCCGGGATCAGCCACGCCGTGTCCCGCCCGTCGGTGCCGCTGAACAGGCGGTCTACGCCGGCCGGGGTCGAGCCGAGCGTCAGGCCGATCGCCTTCGTCAGCAGCTGATTCGGTGATGCCTGGTCCACGCGGCCGAAGCCGTTGTAGACGAACACCTGGCTGAAGATCGAGTTCGTGCTGCTGCCGTCGACGTACGGGCGGTCGTGCGCCGGCCACACCGACACGAGCGCCATCCAGCTGAGCGATACCGCCGCGACCACGGCCCCGGCTGCCGCGAGCCGCGCGAGCTTGCGACCGAGCCCCCCGCGCGCGCTCACGAGATAGGCCAACGCGAGCGCGGGCAGCACCAACCAGGCTTCGATCATCTTGGCCTGAAAGGCGAGGCCGACCAGGACCCCGGCGACGATCAGGCTCCGCAGCCGCCCTGAGACGATCGCGCTCACGGTGCTGTCGGCCGCCAGCAACAGCAGCAGCACCATCAGCGTGTCCGGGATGTTTCCGCGATTGAGCAGCACGGTCGCCGGCGACAGAACGAGCACGGCCGCGGCGACGATCCCCGCCAGCGCCCCGGACAGGCGGCGGACGACGCGGTACAGGACGAGCACGCTCGCCATCCCCTCCACTACCTGGGGAGCGACGATTGCCCAGGCATGCAGGCCGAACACGCGCACCGACAGCGCCTGCACCCAGAATGCCCCAGGAAGCTTGTCGACGGTGATCGTCCCTGCTGGATCGAACGACGCGAACACGAAGTCGTGCCAGCTCATCGACATGCTGCGCACGGCCGCCGCGTAATAGATCTCGAGGTTGCCGGTGGCGTTCCATGCGTACAGGACACCGGCCACCACGGTCAGCCCCAGCAGCGCTGGCCGCGCCCATTGCGGCTGGTCCTCGGGTGACCGCCACCACGACGCGCGAACGCGCCGTGAGCTGCCCGTGCGCATGCTCGGCACCGACGCCATCGTCAGTGACGAGATTCAAGCAGCCGCAGCCACACCTCGCTCACCGTCGGATAGGACGGCACCGCGTGCCACAGGGTGTCGAGATTCACCTTGCCGACGATCGCGGTCGTCGCCGAGTGCAGCAACTCAGCGACGTCGGTGCCGACGAACGTTGCGCCGACCAGCGTGTCGGTGGCCTGGTCCACGACGAGCTTCGCCCGTCCCGTGTAGTCGTCGCGCAGCAGGCTCGCGCCCGCGACGGAAGCGATGTCGTATTCGAGTGCCTGCACGTCGATTCCCTTCGCGCGCGCGGCAGACTCGGTGAGCCCGACCGAGGCCACTTGCGGTTCGGTGAACACCACCGCAGGCACCATGTCGTGGTCGGCCACGTCGCGGTAGCGCGAGCCGTCGAGTGATCGTCCTTCGGCGCGCGCCGCGATCACGTCGCCGGCGATCCGACCCTGGTATTTGCCCATGTGGGTGAGCAGGGCTCGGCCGCAGATGTCGCCGACCGCGTACAGCCAGTCACCGCCGCCGATCGCCGCCATGTGGTCGTCGGTGTCGATGTAGCCGTGAGCGTTGGGGTCGAGGCCGATCCGATCGAGTCCGAGGTCGGACGAGGCCGGAGCCCGGCCGGCGGCGACGACGATCTCGTCAACCTCGAACGTGGACCCGCCGGCGCTGATCGTGACGGGACCGCCGTGGATCGCGCCGATCCCGGTGTCCTTGACGCCCGGGCGCCGAACCGACCGCACCGTGGTGTCGAGCAGGACCGTGACCCCGCGCTTGGCGAGTTGCTCGGCAGTGATCGCGCGCGCGAACGGTTCCAGGTGCGCCAGTAGCGAGTCCTCGACCTCGATCACCGTGACCTCGAGGGCGCCGAGCCCCCGGAGCCATGTCGCCGACTCGCAGGCCACGACCCCGCCGCCGATCACCGCGACCCGCTCGGGCACCTCGCGAAGATTGGTCACGTCCCGCGAGGTCCATGGCCTGGCCTCGCGCAGCCCGTCGATAGGCGGGATCGCCGCCGTCGTGCCGGTGGCGAGGACGACTGCGTGCCGGGCGTGCAGCGTGCGGGCCGCGCCGTCGGTCGCCGTGACTTCGACCGCGCGCTCGCCCGTCAGTCGACCCCGGCCGCGAACGATGTCGATGCCGGCGCCGGTCGCCCACCCGACCTGCCCGGAGTCGTCGTGGTGATGGGTGAACTCGTCGCGGCGGGCCAGGACCGCGTCGACGTCGAGCGTTCCGATGAGCATCTGGGCCACGCCCGGTAGCGCCTGTCCGTACTCAGCCAGCTCGATCGGATGCAGCAGTGCCTTGCTGGGCATACACGCCCAATACGAGCACTCGCCGCCGACCAGCTCGGCCTCGACGATCACCGCGGTGCGCTCGCTCCCCTTGATCGCGTACTGCGCGGCGTTCTCGCCGGCGGACCCGCCCCCGATCACGACGACATCCCAACTGTCGCCGACCTCGCTCGTGTGTGTGGACATGCCCGCACCCTAGCCATCTGTGAAAGTGCGGGGTCCGTGGCTCGTCGGCGCTCAATCGATCGCTTCCTGGACGCGGCTCCGCCTGCGGCCGGAGCCGAGGTGATGGGGACCGGGATCGTGTCGGTGGCGCTGTCGCTCGACGGCCACCAGACCCTGTCGAAGATCTTGCTCGTGATCACCGCGGTCATGTGGGTGGCGCTCGGCGCGCTGGTCCCGCTTCGCGCCCGCCGTGACCGGGCGGAGTTTGTCGCCGACGTGCGGACCCCGGCGGCGCTGACCGGGGTCGCCGGCACGGCCGTGCTCGGAGCGCGCCTGACGATGCTCGGCTGGACGTGGTCGGGGATCGCGGCCGTCGCGATCGCGGCGGTCGTCTGGGTGTTGCTGCTTGGGCCGGTGCTGCGCCACTGGCGGACGCCGACGGTCGGGGGTTCGCTGGTGCTGGCCGTCGCCACCGAGTCGCTCGCCTTGCTGACGGCCCTGCTCGCGGCGACCGAGCACGCGCGATGGCTGCTCGTGGCCGCGCTCGCCCCGTTCGTGCTCGGACTCTGCTTCTACGTGTTCGTGATCGCGCGCTTTGACCTGCGCCAGTTGACGGTCGCGCGTGGCGACCAATGGATCACCGGCGGCGCGCTCGCGATCTCGACCCTGGCCGCCGGAAAGATCCTCGCCGGCGCGAAGGCGCTGGCGATCCTCGGAGGAGGGAGCGGGGTGCTGAAGGACGTCGCGCTGGCGCTGTGGGTGCTGACGATGCTGTGGCTTCCGGTGCTGCTGCTCGCCGAACTGCTGCGTCCGCGCCTCAGCTACGACCTGCAGCGCTGGTCGACCGTATTCCCGCTTGGCATGTACGCGTCCGCCAGCTTCGTCGTCGGGACGGCCGCGCCCGCCGGGGGAATCACGCGCTTCGCGCGCGTATGGGTCTGGGTCGCGCTTGCCGTGTGGGCGGTCGTACTGGTCGGGATGATCAGGCCTCGCCCGCGGCACCACGCGCCCCCGCCGTGCGCGGGGGCATGATGCCTGGATGGATGACACGGACGGCGTCAGATGAGCGAGGCCGTCGCGCTGGTCGTGCTGGCGGCATGCCTCGCGGCCGCGGTGGCGCGGCCGCGCTGGGCACCGGACTGGGCGGTCGCGGCCGCCGGCGCCGTGCTGCTCGTGGCGGTCGGAGTTCTGAGCGTCAAGGATGCCCGCTCGGCGCTCGGCCAGCTCGGGCCGACCGTCGGCTTCCTCGCCGCGCTGCTGTTGCTCGCCGACGGCTGCCGGCGGGCCGGGATGTTCGAGGCGCTCGGCGCGGCGATGGCGCTCGGCTCCCGGGGCCGCCCGGTCCGGCTGCTCGCGATGGTGTTCCTCGCCGCCGCCGGCACGACTGCGGTCCTCAGCCTCGACGCGACCGTCGTACTGCTGACGCCGATCGTGTTCGCGACCGCCGCGCGGCTGCGCACCAACGCGCGTCCGCACGTGTACGCCTGCTCGCACCTGGCCAACAGCGCGTCGCTGCTGCTGCCGGTCTCGAACCTCACCAACCTGCTCGCATTCCAGCGCCAGCGGCCTGTCGTTCGCGCGGTTCGGCGGGCTGATGGCGCTCCCGTGGCTGGCCGCGCTCGCGATCGAATGGCTCGTCCTGCGTCGCTCGTTCGCCGCCGACCTGCGGGCGGCCCGCGCCGCGCTCGACGCGGGCGCTCGAGCGTCCGGAGCTGCCCACGTTCGCGCTGGCAGTGGTGGCGCTGACGCTCGCCGGATTCGTGCTCAGCTCGCTGGTCGGGATCGCGCCGGTGTGGATCGCGGCCGCCGGCGCGCTCGTGATGGCGGCACGCGAGCGCCCTGCTCCGAAGGAGCTCGTGCGCGCGGCCGAACCGGCCTTTCTGGTGTTCGTGCTCGGCCTCGGCGTCGTCGTCCGCGCCGCGAGTCAGCACGGCCTCTCGACCGCGGTCGACGCGCTTCTTCCCCACGGCACCGCGCTGCCCGCGCTGCTGCTCGTGGCCGTCGTCAGCGCCGCGGTCGCGAACCTCCTCAACAACCTGCCCGCGACGCTGATCATCCTGCCGGTGGCCGCGGCCAGCGGCCCGGGCGCGGTGCTGGCCATGCTCATCGGCGTCAACGTCGGCCCGAACCTGACCTACGTCGGATCGCTGGCCACGCTGCTGTGGCGCCGGATCGTCCACGCCCACGATCAGGAGACCGACATGGGCGAGTTCACACGGCTCGGATTGCTCACGGTCCCGGCGGCGCTCGTCGCCTGCACGGTCGCATTG
Source organism: uncultured Solirubrobacterales bacterium (assembly GCA_963699325.1). GTDB lineage: Bacteria > Actinomycetota > Thermoleophilia > Solirubrobacterales > Solirubrobacteraceae > Palsa-465. Next base: position 39,485 of record CAVOTN010000008.1, read on the forward strand.
TGGTTGGCTCTACAGGTGCGTGTGATGCACGCGGTCGTGTGGATATCCGAGGACACCTGGGAAGCCTGCGTCGATCAGGCGCGCGCGCTCCTGCCCGAGACCGCGGAGGTGACGTTGCTTCACGTGGCTCCCACCGACCTCGAGGACCTCGCCTCGCACGGCGGCGCGCGGCTGCTCGGCCGCCACCCGCCCCCGCCGCCGGGTCCACCGCTGCGGGCGATCGCCGACGAGGAGGCCCAGGCGCTGCTGGAGGAGGCGCAGACGCGGTTCGAGCGACCGGCCCGGACGGTGGCGCGGCGAGGCAGGGTCGAGCGCGAGGTGGTCGAGGCCTGCGCCGGCGCCGACCTGCTTGTACTCGCGCGCGACGGCGAGCTTCGCCTCGGGCCCAAGAGCCTCGGCCCCCGGACGCGGTTCGCCCTCGACCACGCCCCGTGTCAGGTGCTTCTGGTGTGGCCCGAGGAGCCGCCCGGGATCGACACGATCCCGCTCCCGCCGCATCTCCGCTAGCGGATCTGTGCCCGCCGGTGGCGGAACCAGAGCACGGCGGCCGCGGTGACGACCGCGAGGAACGCGAGCGCCGCCACACTTAGCTCGGTCGCGCCGGAGCTCGCACCCGTGCCGCTGCCGCCGTGCCGGCGCTCGTGCCGGCGCCGGGCACTCCGTCGATCGGATGACCGGCGGCGGCGGCGAGCTTCGACACGGCGACGATCGCGGCCTGTGCCAGGTCGTCGCTCTGTCGCCCCGATGGCTTCGCCAGCGCCGCCGCGGCGATGGTCGCGGGGCGGGTGAGCCCCTGCACGCCGTAGCCGTCCGGCATCACGACCAGCAGGAGCTGCTTGGTGCCGGCGAAGCTGATCTCCTGGTCGAGGAAGTCGGCGTACTGCTGCGGCTTGGCGAACAGGCTCGGGATCGCCCCGAGATCGACCGGCGAGGCGATCAGCGCCACCTTGATCGGGAAGTGGAGGCGGCTCGCGGCGGCGGTTTCCGCGTTCAGCGACTTCTGCAGTCCGGCGGCGACCGGCGGGCTGAACGGGTAGAAGACGTTCGCGCCGATCAGCTCGTCGCTGGCGGGATCGCCATCTGCACGCGCCGGCCCCGGTGCCGCCAGCACCGGCGGCGGCGAGCCCGAGCGCCAGGATCCAAGCGGTCGCGGTCGCGCGCTTCACCCCTGCTCCGCGGACGCCATCGCTTTAGCCAAGGGCGCTTCGCACGAGCAGGATCGCGACGATCACCGCGGTGACGCCGGCGGCGAGCGAGACGACGGCGGCGAACAGCCGGAGGCGAACCTGAGCCGGCTTCACGACGCCACCGCGAGCGTGTAGGGCGCGGTCACGATCCGTCCGCCGAGCTTCATCTGCAGGAACAGCCGCCACGTGCCCGGCGCGGGTAGCAGCACGCCGATCGTGAGCTTTCCGGGCGCGGTCGAGCTGCCTGATATCCGCGACGAGGCCACGCCGGGCAGGACGCCGCAGTTGGGCGCGTTCGGGGCGCAGATGTGCGTGTGGAAGTAGTCGAGCGTTCCCTCCCGGAAGAAGATCGCGTGGGCGAGCGCGCCGAACCAGGGGACGAACGTGGGCTTGTGCCCGTGCGAGTCGGTCACCTCGACGTTCAAGAACTCCGCCTGGATCGCATGCACGGGCGCGTGGGGCGCCATGTCGAAGTGGTAGCCGTCGACCACGAGTCGTGACTTGTAGGGTGGCAGCGGTTGCGGCCGGTACGTGCCGGCGACGTTCAACGTGCGGAACAGCTGGAAGTTGGGCTGCCCGCCCGGGATGTTCGGATACACGTCGACGAGCACCTTGTAGGGGCCCGGCGCCGGGAACGTGACCGTCTGACGGAGAAGGCCGTCCGGCCCGATCGGGGGGTGCTGGTGGATGATGTAGGCGAGGTCGTCGCGAACGATGATCAGGTGCACGCCCGTGTGCGGTCCGGGTCCGGTCTTGTACTGAGTGAGCGGCTTGCCGCTGGGCAGCAGGACGGTGAACGTGACCGTGACCGGATGACCCGGGTGTCACCGTCGTGCTCGGCTGAAAGCCGCCGAGCGAGTACACCCTGGCCGGCGCGACCGTCGGCACGGTCAGCCCGCTGCCGGCGCCGCCACAAGCGGCGAGAGCCAGGATCGCGGCGAACGCCGCGCCGATCGCGGACGCGAGTCGCGACGTCCGGCATCCGGTGGGTTGCTTGGTCACGGGCTCTCCTTGGGTCATCCGTTGGCCTGGTCGACGATCAGTGCGGTGAACGGCAGGCCGTGCTTCGGGGTTACCTGGAACGTCAGTCCCCAGCGGCCGACCATCACCAGCGCCGGCGCGGCGCGCGAGTAGACGCCCGGCTCGGTCTCGGTGAGCTGGTACTCCTGGGTCGGCATCTGCATCTCGAGGTGGTTGAACAGCAACGTCACGTTGGCGCCGCGCACCGGCTGCCCGCCCTTGGTGATCCGCAGCGCGAACGAGTCGGGCGCGGCGGCCTTGTTCGGGGACACCAGCACCTGCAGCGTGTAGCCCGCGTGGGTGATGGTCTGAACGACCCGGCCGGGACCCACCTTCGCGAGCGCCGAGTTCTCGAGCGCGAACGCGGGCGGAGGCGGCGGGAGGCTCGACAGCACGGCCGCGGCGAACACCACGCCGACGACGACCACGACCTCGCCGCTCACGAGCCGGCGCAGCAGCCGCGCCGCGGGCTCGCCGAGCTCGGGCCGCCGCTGCGCGGCGATCAACCGCGGCCGCGAGCGCAGCAGGTTGCCCGAGGCGATCAGCATCGCCCCGCCGAGCAGTCCCGTCTTGACGAGGATCGCCTTGCCGTAGCCGGTCTCCCACAGCGCGTTGACCGCCGGCATGTGCTCGATCGCCTCCCCGATTCCGGTCGCCGCCAGGACCACCACCGAGACGAGCGCGACGTTCGAGAAACGGGGAACGACCACCGACAGCGCCGCCACCCGCTCGCGCGAGGACACGGTCGACCACAGGATGAGCACGCCGACCAGCCCGCCGAGCCAGACCGAGCCCGACGCGAGGTGCAGCCAGTCAAACAGCAACGTCAGTCCGCGCGGCGAGGTCTGTGCGGCGTGCCCGGCGGCGCCCGGGACGATCAGCACCGCCGCCGCCGCGAGGATGGCACCGCAGGCGGCGATCAGCGCGGCGACCGACCGTCGCGCCCGGTCGGGGCGGTCGAGCCACAGCGCGATGCCGGCGGCGACGCAGAACAGCGCAAAGCACAGCTCCAGATCGACCATCGCCCGCCCGAACGCGGTCACCCGGTACAGCGGCACGAGCGCGGTCAGGTCGAACACCGAGCGCAGCGAGTCGTTCGCGGTCGAGACGTCGAGGTACACCGGGATCGCGATCAACCCGAGCACGGACGCGACCACGAACGCGACCGACAGCGGGTGCAGCCTCACCCCCTCGACGGCCCGCACCACCGGCCGTGCGACCAGCAACCGCATCACGAACAGGCCGATCGCGCCCATCACGAACACGAACATCGCCCAGCGGGTGATCAGCAGCTGCGGCGTGGTCGCGGTCGCCGAGATGTTCGGGATCCGGAACTGCGGCGCCGGCCCTGGGTTCGGTCCGACCGCGTAGGTGAAGACGCCGTTGACCGGGTGACCGTCGACCGAGATCGCCCGCCAGTAGATCAGGTACCACCCCTCGGGCAGGTTCGGCCGCAGCGGAACGACGAGCGTGTCCGGGTCTGACGGCGAGCGGTGCACGGGCGCGGTCGTCTCCTGGCGCCCGTCGACGTTGGTCACCGAGATGATCGCGAACCGCGGCTCGACCGCCTCGTCGTAGGTCAGCTGGATGTTCGGCGGCGGCGCGTTCAGCACGACGCTCGCCGCCGGGACGGTCTTCACCAGGTACGCGTGTGCGGAAGCGCCGCTCGGCAGCGCGAGTACAGCCGCGAACGCCGCCGCGACGAGCGCCGGCGTGATGCGGGTCGCGCGGGTCACGTCAGCTCGCGCTCCCGCGAGCCGCCGATCAGCGCAAACCCGCCGGCCAGCAGGCCGAGTACGCCCACCACGAGCGCGATGATCGTCAGCACCGACACGCCGCCCCCGCCGAGCGAGCTCACCGCGTCGATCGTCGGCGCCGGGGCCGCCGAGGACTCCGATCCGGACCAGTTGACGATCGACCCGTCGGAATACGTCTGCTCGACCTGGAACGTGTACGTCTTGGCCGACGCCGGTTGGGCCAGGAACTGGAACAGCGTGTCCTCCCCGGTCGGCGTGTTGCCGCCGGTCAGGGTCACCTTCGTGACCACCGCGTTGTCGCCCGATCCGGTCTGGGCTAGCTGGACGTGCCATGGGGCCGCGGGCGGCACGAACGAGTCGATGCCGAACCCGGACGGCACGGTCATCACGAGGTTCGTGGTGGTCAGGCCGCTCTTCTCGGTCGGCACCGCCAGGCTGTAGAGCTGCAGCTTGCCCGCCACCGACACCGCGGGACTGATCCGGGCGTGGGCCGTTGCCATTGCGGGCAACGACAGCCCAGCGCCAGCCGCCAGCAGCGCTACGAGCACAGCTCGCCCCATAAGGGACTTGCGGTTCAAGGTTGTCCTCCTTGGTTGGTGATCAGGACTGCACCGTCGATACGGCGCGCGAGATCACCCGGGGGGAGGGCCGCGACCGGACCAGCCGTCCGCTAGCGGCGCGAGCGCCGGCAGGATCACATCGAGGCGAGCGCGCGTGATGCGCGGCGGGCGACCGGCGAGGACCGGTCTTTGCGCGTGCCGCTCGGCAACCGCGTGGAGCACCTTCCGGGCGCCGTGGAACGCGGCCGCGAGCACGAGGCCGACGGCGAGCGCGGCCGGGATCGACCACCAGCCGCCGTAGCCGTAGATGCCGGCCAGCCCTGCGGGATGCCCGGTGGCGAACAGGCCCTCGAGGAACTCCTGGGTGGTGTACACCGCGACCAGGCAGGCAGCGCACAGCAGCCACAGCGCAGCGAACGACAGCGAGTAGCGAGGGAGCGAGCCGCCGCCCCCGAGCGCCCGTCCGAGCGCGAGCAGGAACGCGCCGACTGCGAGCGCGATCAGCAGCACGATCCACGGCACGACCGAGTGCAGGTACGAATGGCCTTGCGCCGCGAGCTCGAATCCCGCCCGGTTGCCGTAGGCCAGCCAGTAGCGCAGCTGGTGGACCGCAAATGCGCCGGCGGGCATCAGCGCCGCCGGCGCGAGGCGCCTGATCAGGACGCCGCGCTCCAGACGCAGGGTCATCCTGCCTGGAAGATACCGCGCCATCACGTGCCCGGCGGAAACGTGTAGGACCTGTGCGGCGGTACGTGGGGACCGATCTCGAGCACGATCTCCGCGTGGCGGGTCAACGGGACCCGTCCCGGTGACCCGCGCCACCGCACGCCGTCGACGAACACCGCCACGCGTGCTCCGCCGGCCGCCGAGAAGGACGCGACCCGCTGCGTCGACAACGGTTGGCCCCAGGCGCGGAACAAATCCGCGAGCACCGGGGGCGACCCGGGGTGCGATCCCCGGCGCGATCCCCGGTGCGATCCGCGGGCGCGATCCGGGGCGCACCAGCACGAGCCCGGTCGGGTCGAGCGTGACGAGCTCCCCGTAGCAGCCGGCGGTCGAGATTCGCCCCGCCGACACGGCGCGTGGCGGGCGTGTGCCGATCCCTGCGGGCACGAGCACCACGCGGTTGGCGGCGAACACCTCGACGTGCACGCCGTCGCGCGGACCGAGCCGGCGCTCGCATCGCCCGAGGACCGGACCGCTCGCCGGCGGCTGGAAGCTCGGGCCCCTGCCGATCGGGCGCGCCTCCGCCACGAGCGCCGCGGGAGGCGCCCCCGCGGCTGCCGGTTGGCCGCTCGCTGTGGTCGCCGGGCCGTGGCTCGATCCGCATCCAGCCGCGAGCGCGAGCACGAGCACCGCCGGCGTTGCGGGAGCGGTCCGGCCGGCCCTCATCGCCGCGCCCGCTACCGACCGGTTTCGAGACCGGAGTCGCTGAGATCGGACAGGCGGAACACGAACAGCAGCAACCCCGCGCCGGCGCCGAGGCAGACCATCGTCGCCAGGCGCGCGAGGAACGCCGGCAGATCGATCAGCACGAACCCATACAGGAGCGTCGTGATCAGCTCGCCGCCCGCCCACAGCGCCGCGACCGCGATCAAGAAGCAGGTGAAGTAGCCGGGCCGGCGGAGCACCGATCGCGTCACCCCCCAGCCGACGAACGCGAGGATCATCGCGAGTTCGACGAACTGGAGGATCGAGATCTCGGGCCTACCGTGGAGCTGTAGCCCAAGGCCGGCGATTGTCACCGCGGCCAGCGCCGTGATCGCGAGAACGCGCGCCACGAGCCGGTCGAGCGACGGTCGGCGCACGCGCCAGGCGGCCAGCACGCAGGCGACCAGCACGACGATCCCCCAGAACCAAACGATCGATGGATCGTTCGCGTGCCACAGACCGCCCGAGATCGAGCTGAGCCGGCCGTCGATCCGGAGCGGGATCTGCCATCGGCCGACGAACGCCACGCCGGAGGAGGGCGACAGCGCAACCGCGGCGAGCGCGTGCAGCCTGCCGTCGTGCCATTCGTAGTGCCGGCCGCTGCTCACGTGGTGCCAGCTTGGTGGCGTCGTCGCGCTCAGATACGTCGGGGGAGTCTCCGCGACCGGGGTCTGATTGAGGTAGTACATCGAGGAGTTGTGGTTGACCTCGATACCGGCGGACGTGAACCGCAGATACGGCGCACCGCGATAGTCGAGCACCACCACCGTCTGGTCACGCGGGACCTGGAGCCACATGCGCAGGTCGCCGTCGACCACCTTCGCCTGCAACCCGGCCGGGAGCGCGAGCACCTTGGCGAAGTAGCTCGAGGCCGCCGGCGCGATCGGACCGTGGGCCTGGGCGGCACTCGGGGCCGTGGCGAGCATGGCCACGACTGCGGCCAACGCGACCGCGATCGCCCGCCATGCGCGAACCCGGCCCCTAGACTTGGCCGCGGCCTGGTCCACGGCTGACAGTCCACGTCCTTTTGCAGTCATCGCAGTTGACGGACTCTACGGACAACCCGAACGAGCGCTGGCGCGCCCGCCGGCTGGCGCAACTTCTCGCGTCGGTCCTCATGTTGGCACTCGCGGCGGGGTATCTCGCCGCATCGGCCCAAGCCGACGGAGATCCGGCCAGCGACGTCCTTGCCACCCAGTCGCTGTTCCTCCCCCAGGACGCCGGCGTCCCGCTCGCCCAGCAGAATCAGCTGACCGCGTTGCTCGGGGCGGCCGCGGGCAGCGGCTACCAGGTCCGTGTGGCGATCGTCGCGTCGTCCTCGGACCTCGGGTCGGTAACCGAGTTATGGCGCCAGCCCCAGACCTACGCTCGGTTCCTTGGGCAGGAGCTGTCGCTCGTCTACCACGGTTCGCTGCTGGTCGTGATGCCGAACGGGTTCGGGCTCGAGAGTCTGAACCCGGCGGTCCCCGCCGACTCGTCGGCGCTCGCCGGCGTCCGGATCCCCGCCGGCGCGGGGGGCCTCGGAACGGTCGCGGTCACCGCGGTCGAGCGCCTCGCTCAGGCAGCCGGCCACTCCGTCCCGATCCCCCCCGAGGTGGCGGCGGCGACGACGGCTGCCGGCTCGGGCGACACGATCCCGCTGATCGTGTTTGCGATCGGCCTCGCGCTGATCGCGGTTGCCTGGGGGGCCAGCCTCCGCGCCCGGCCGCCGCGACTTCGCGACCGCAACGTCTCGTCGACCTGACGCCGCCAGTGGAGCTCGAACGAACGCTACTGACCGCCGAGATGGTGGCGCCCGACACGGGAGAGCTGATCCGCACCCCGATCGACGTGCGGGTCGATCCGCTCACCGGTCACACCTCGCGGATTCTGCCGAACCGGGGGCTGATGCCGCCGAACGAGTTCGACCTCGAGGCGTACGCGCGCGAGAACCAGCCGCGGTGCCCGTTCTGCCCTGATCGGATCGAGCGGCTCACGCCGCGGCTGCCGCCGGCGATCGAACCGGAGGGAAGGATCGTTCGGGGCGAGGCGGTGCTGTTCCCGAACCTCCACGCGTACTCGTCGCACAGCTGCGTGTCGGTGTACTCGCCGCGGCTGCACTACCTGCCGCTCGGGCGGATCACCGAGCGCCTGCTGGCCGACAACCTGGCCGCGCAGGTCGCCTACGCCAAGGCGGTGATGGCGGCCGATCCGGATTCACGTTGGGCATCGATCAACGCCAACCACATGCTCCCGTCGGGAAGTTCCCTGTTCCATCCCCATCTCCAGGGGATCGTCGATTCGCAGCCGACGACGGTCCAGCGCTTGCTCGCGAGCGTGCCGGCGGCGCGATTCGACGACTATCTCGCCGCCGAACGGCGAAGCGGCGAGCGGGTGCTGGGACGGACGGGGCGGGTGCAGTGGCTGGCCAGCTTCGCCCCGATCGCGCCCGCCGAACTGCGGGCGTTCCTCGCCGGCGTGTCGTCGCCGGCCGAACTCGACGAAGACCTGATCGCCGAACTCGCCGACGGCTTGACGCGTGCTCTGCACGCCTACGGCGAGATGGGTTACGAGAGCTTCAACCTCGCGATATACGGCGCGCCACCGGGCACCGCGGGCTATCCGCTGAATCTGCGCATCGCCTGCCGCTCGAACCTGACGGCGTTCTACCGATCCGATTCGACGTTCCTCGAGCGGCTCCATTGGGAGGGCGCGGTCGACCTCGCCCCCGAGGACGTCGCCGACAGGATCCGCGGCCGGTTCCGCAACTAG
>CAVOTN010000009.1:0-17244 GCA_963699325.1 uncultured Solirubrobacterales bacterium
GGCGTCGACGCACTTGTAACAGAGCACGCACTTGGAGTAGTCGCGGACGTACAGCTCGTTGTCGACCTTGACCGGGCCGGCGACGGTCGCCGCCGTCTGGCCGTCGGGGATTTCGTGATGGCCGGCGCGGCGGCGCTCGCGGTCGGGGTCGGGCGGAGCCGGCGGCCCGAACCGCTCGGGCTTCACGTCGTAGATCGCCAGATACGGTTCGACGATCGGCGCGGTCGACAGATCGACCGAGGACGCGAGCAGCTCGAACACCACCTTGCGGTTCAGCCGGACGCGGTCGGAGTCGGTGTGGACCACCATCCCGTCCTCGGCCTTGCGAGAGCACGCGGGCACGAGCGTGCGTGCCTTTTCGAGCTCGACCATGCACACCCGGCACGCGTTCGCCGGCGTGAGCGTGTCGCCGTAGCAGAGCGTCGGCGTGTCGATCCCGAGCTTCCGGCACGCCTCGAGGAGCGTCGCGCCCTCGCGCACCGTCACCTCGGTGCCGTCGATCGTGATCGTGACCGTACGTTCGGCTGACATCAGAGTCAGGCCACCTCTTCCTTGAACACCCCAAGCTTGTCGATCGCCGAGGCGAGCGCGCTGTACGCCGTCTGGCCGAGCCCGCAGATCGACGAGTCCCGCATGCAGGTTCCGATCTCGTCGAGCAGCGCGAGCTCGTCGGCGACCGTGCCGCGGGTCTTGCCCGACACGAGCCGCGCCAGCGCCTCCTCCTGGCGCACGGTCCCGACCCGGCACGGCGTGCACTGCCCGCAGGACTCGTCACGCATGAACGCAGCGATGCGTACGAGAATGTCGCGCAGGTCGACGGTCTCGTCGAACGCGACGACGACCCCGGAGCCCAGCGTCGCCCCAGCGGCGCGCGCGTCCTCGAACGTGAGCTTCAGCTCGAGCTGATCGGGCCCGACGAACCCGCCGGCGGCGCCGCCGAGCATCACCGCCTGCAGCGTGTGCCCGACCGGGACCCCGCCGGCGCGCTCGAGCACGCCGCCCAGCGTCTCGCCGAACGGCACCTCGTAGATGCCGGGCCGGGCGACCGCCCCGGACAGGCAGAACAGCCTCGGGCCGGTCGACTTCTCGGTACCGATCCGGGCGTACTCGAGCCCGCCGATGCGCAGCACCTCGAGCACGTTGATGAGCGTCTCGACGTTGTTGACGATCGTCGGCTTGCCGAACAGCCCGCGTTCGACGGGGAACGGCGGCTTGTTGCGAGGCTCGCCGCGGTAGCCCTCGATCGAGTTGAAGATCGCGGTCTCCTCGCCGCAGATGTACGCGCCGGCGCCGCTGCGGATCTCGATGTCGAACGTGAAGTCCTCGCCGAGGATCCGCTCGCCGAGATACCCGTGAAGGCGCGTCACCTCGAGCGCGTGCTCGACGATCTCGCGGGCCAGCGGGTACTCGCCGCGCAGGTAGAGGTAGCCGTGGCGGCAGTCGCCGGTGTACGCGGCGATCGTCATCGCCTCGATCAGCGCGAACGGATCGCCCTCGAGGACGACGCGGTCCTTGAACGTGCCCGGCTCGGACTCGTCGGCGTTGGCGATCACGTAGTGCGGGTGGGCAGGCTGCTGCGCCACCGCCTCCCATTTGACGCCGGTCGGGAACGCCGCCCCGCCGCGCCCCATCAGGCCCGAGTCCTTGAGCTCGCGGATCACGTTCCGCGGCCCGATCTCGATCGCGCGCCGCAGCGCCTCGTAGCCGCCGCGGGCACGGTAGTCGTGGAGGCTCCGCGGATCGACCGCGCCGACCCGACGGAGCAGCCGGAGCCCGGGGTCGCCCTGCTGCGGGACGCCGGCAGGCGGAGGCGCGGGGACGGTCTCGGCCTTCAGCGCGCCGACGGCGTCCTCGACGGTGACCGCGGCGATCGCGTGCTCGGTTGGGTGCTCGCCTGCGACGGTCAGCATGGCGGCCGGCGCGCGGTCGCACTGGCCGAGGCACGGGCTGCGAAGCCACGTGCAGCCGCCGCAGTCGACGTCCTCGGGCCCGATTCGCTCCTCGAGCGAAGCGATCAGGTCCTCGGCTCCGCGACAGCGGCACACGACGTCGTCGCACACGTGCAGGACCCGCGCCGGGCGTGGGTTCATCGACAGCAGGCCGTAGAACGTGGCCACCCCGTAAGCGTCGGCCGGCGGCACGGTGAGGCGCTCGCAGATGTAGCCGAGCGCGCCCTCGCTGATCCAGCCGATCCGCGCCTGCACGGCCTCAAGCACCGGCAGCAGCAGGTGGCGCCGGTCGCGGGCCTCGTGGCCCCCGTGCAGGCTCCGCCCTTGCACGTCCACCGCGTGTGCGCGGCCGTTCTGCGACGCCGTCGTGCCATCCAGGAACCGATCCACCGCGGCTCGCTCGTCTTCGGTCGGCGCAGCGAGCAGCAGGCGCAGGTCCATCAGGTGCGCTCCCGCGCAGGCTGGCGGTCACCGTTCCCCACGGTCACGCGGTCACCGTTCCCGGCCGCCACGCGATCGCCGTTCCCGGCCGCCACATGAGCGCCGTTACCGGCGCCCACGCCATCGCCGCTCTCCGCGAGCGCCGGCGCCGCAGCGCTGGCAGCGTCCTCGACGGGTAGCTTGTCGACCCGGATCGCGGTCGCCTTGAACTCCGACGTGCCCGACTTCGGATCGGTGGCTTCGATCGTCAGATCGTTGGTTGCGACCTGGTCGGGGAAGTGGAACGTCATGAACGCCAGGCCCGGCCGCAGGATGCGGTCGATCCGCGCCGGCACCCGCAGCGCCCCTCGTCGCGAGGACACGAGCACGATCTCTCCGGCCTCGATCCCGAGCCGCTCCGCGTCCTCGGGCGAGAGGTCGAGCGACTCGCCGCGGTGCAGCGGCGAGCGGTACAGGTTCGTCTGTGCGCCGGTGTTGTAGGACTCGAGCCGCCGGCCGGTGGTCAGGCGAATCGGGAAGTCCTCGTCGAGCTCGTCGACCGGAGGCTCGAACGGGGTCACGCTGAACGGCGCCGGCGGCCCCTCGATCGGGTCCTTCCACAGCCGTCCGTGCAGGAACTGCGATCCCGGGTGATCCTCCGTCGGGCACGGCCACTGCAGGCCGCCGTGCTCGGCGAGGCGGTCGTAGCGCATGCCGCCATGCATCGGGCTCAGCGAGCGCAGCTCGTCCCACGCCTGCTCGGCCGTCGGCTCGCCCCAGTCGAACCCGAGACGCCTGGCGAGCTCGGCGATGATCCAGATGTCGTCCCGGGCCTCGCCGGGCGGGTTCATCGCCTTCCGGCACAGCTGCACGCGGCGCTCTGAGCTGGTCACGGTGCCGTCGGCCTCGGCCCACGACGCCGACCCGGGCAGCACCACGTCGGCGAGCCTGGCGGTACGCGTCAGGACGATGTCCTGCACGACCAGGAAGTCCAGGCCCTCGAGCAGCTTCATCGCGTGCTTGCGGTCCGATTCGGAGTCGGCCGGGTTCTCGCCGATCACGTACAGCGTCCGCAGCTCGCCGCGGTCCATCGCCTCGAACATCTGCGTCAGGTGCCAGCCGTACTTGGGGATGATCGGGACGCCCCAGGTCTCCTCGAACCGGTCTCTCGCGTCGGCGTTCTTCTCGATGTCCTGGAAGCCCGGCAGCTTGTTCGGAATCGCGCCCATGTCGCCGCCGCCCTGCACGTTGTTCTGCCCCCGCAGGGGATTGAGGCCCGATCCGTACTTGCCAACGTGGCCGGTCAGCAGCGCCAGGTTGATCAGCGCGAGCACGTTGTCGGTCGCGTTGTGATGCTCGGTGATCCCGAGCGTCCAGCACAGGATCGCGCGATCGGCCCGGCCGTAGGCGTGGGCCAGTTCGCGGATTGCCGACGCCGGCACGCCGCTCAGCCGCTCGCCCTCCTCGAGCGTGTACGGCTCGACCGACGCGGCGTACTCGTCGTAGCCACTGGTGGCGTTCGCGATGAACCGCTCGTCGGCGAGGCCCTCGTGGATGATCTCCCGGGCGACCGCATTCGCGAGCGCGATGTCGCCGCCGACATCGAGCCCGAGCCACAGGTCCGCCCATTGCGCCGATGCGCTCCGCCGCGGATCGACGACCATCAGCCGGGCGCCGTTGTGGATCGCCTTAAGTACGTGGTGGAAGAAGATCGGGTGGGTTTCGCGCGCGTTCGACCCCCAGAGGATGATCAAGTCAGCCTCTTCGACCTCTTTGTAGGACGACGTTCCGCCGCCCGCTCCGAATACCGCCGCCAGACCGACGACGCTAGGAGCGTGTCAGGTTCGGTTACAGGAATCGATGTTGTTGGACCGCATCACCTGCCGGGCGAGCTTCTGCGCCAGGAAGTTCATCTCGTTGGTCGACTTCGAGCACGAGAACATCCCGAACGAGCGCGAGGCGTCGGCCTCCCGCGCCCGCTCCAGCCCCGCGGTGGTGCGCGTAAGCGCCTCCTCCCACGTGGCCGGGCACAGCTCCCCGTCGCGACGGACGAGCGGTTGGGTCAATCGAGTGCGAGCGCGCATATCTCCCTTTCAGAGGTGTGCTCTCTCTTATTCAATTTAACGCCTCTTCGCGCGCTTCGAGCGCGCGCCTCGCGAATTCGGTCGCATCGCTGACAGCGGGACCCTCGGTGAGGTTGATCGCGACGAGCCGCGCGGCGGCCTGCGCGGCGGCCTCGGCGAGCGCTGCGCCGGCGATCGCATCGCCGGCGAGGTTCTGGTTTCCGGTACGTGCGAGGCCCGCGGCCAGCCCGGCCAACTCGGCGCCGATCGCTGCGATCTCGAGCGGAGACGTCGATGCGTTGGCGGCGGCGTCCCGCACGCGATCGGCACGCGCCGGATCGTCGCGTGGCAACCGCAGCGCCTCGAGCACCGGCTCGTACGCGTGCAGCTCGATCTCCGCAAGCTCGAGCGCGCGCGCTCGGAGCTCGCCGGCGCGCCGGGCCTCCGTCCTCGCGATCGGGGCTGAACGCCGCCGCCATCTCCACCAGCGAGGCCGCGATCGCGCACGCGCAGGCCGCGCTCGAGCCGCCGCCGGGCGCGGGCGTCCGGGCCGCGACGGCATCGAGCAGCTCGCCGAATGGGAGCTCAGAAAAGGCCGACGGTCCGACCCTCGGAGTCGATGTCGATGTTGAGCGCGGCGGGTGTCTTGCCGAGCCCGGGCATCTGCATGACGTCGCCACACAACGGCACGAGCCAGCCGGCGCCCGTGTAGGCGCGGATATCCCGGACCGGCAACGTGAAGTTCTCGGGCGCGTTCAGCAGGCTCGCGTCCGCCGACAGCGACAGGTGGGTCTTGGCCATGCACACCGGGAAGTGTCCAAGTCCCTCGCGAGTGAACTGGGTGAGCTTCGACTCCGCCTCGGGATAGAAGTACACGTCCTTGGCGCCGTACACCTGCTTGGCCACGGCCTCGATCTTGTCCTGGATCGGCTCGTCGTCCTGATAGAGCTGGTGGAACGTGTTCGGCTGCTCGCACGCCTCGACCACCGCCGAAGCGAGGTCCGCGACGCCCGCGCCGCCTTTGGTGAATCCCTCATTGGCCTCGGCCGCGAACGCGCCGGCCTCGAGCGCGAGCCGCTTGACCAGCTCGACCTCCTCGTTGGTGTCCCCGGGCCTGCGGTTGACCGCGACGACCGCGGGCACGCCGAACGTGCGAACCGTGTTGAGATGGCGGCGGACGTTGGCGAAGCCGGTCTCGATCGCCTGCAGCGCGGCCGACCGCTCGGGCCGGGGATCGTCCTCGAGCCCGGCGTGGTGCTTGATCGCTCGGACGGTGGTCACGAGCACGGCGGCCGACGGCGTCAGCTTGCCGAACCGGCAGACGATGTCGAAGAACTTCTCCATGCCCATGTCGGCGCCGAATCCGGACTCGGTCACGACGTAGTCGCCGAGCTTCATCCCGATCAGGTCGGCGATCAGCGAGTTGTTGCCGTGCGCGATGTTGGCGAACGGGCCGCAGTGCATGAGCACGGGCTGACCCTCGAGCGTCTGCACCAGGTTCGGCTTGATCGCGTCCTTGAGCAGCACGGTCATCGCGCCGGCCGCGCCGAGGTCCTCGGCGGTGATCGCCTTGCCGCCGTCGAACGAGTACGCGGCGGTGATCCGGGACATCCGCCGGCGCAGGTCCTGGAGGTCACGCGAGACCGCGAGGAGCGCCATCACCTCCGACGCGGCGGTGATGTCGAAGCCGGTCTCACGTGGATAGCCGTTCGCCCGGCCGCCGAGACCGACGGCGATATCGCGGAGCGCCCGGTCGTTCATGTCGACCGCGCGGCGCCAGGGGATGCGCAGCGCGTCGATCTTGTGCGGGTTGCCGTGCAGGATCGACGCGTCGATCATCGCCGCGAGCAGGTTGTTGGCGGCACCGATCGCGTGGATGTCGCCGGTGAAGTGAAGGTTCAGGTCCTCCATCGGAACGACCTGAGTGAGGCCGCCGCCGGCCGCCCCGCCCTTGACCCCGAACACCGGACCGAGCGACGCCTCGCGCAGGCACGCCACCGGGTTCTTGCCGATCACGCCAAGGCCCTGGGTCAGCCCGACGAGCGTCGTGGTCTTGCCTTCGCCCGCTCTGGTCGGCGTCATGCCCGTGACGCAAACGATCTTGCCGTCGGGCCGGTCGCTGAGCCGCTCGAGCGCCGACAGGGCGACCTTCGCCTTGTACCGCCCGTACGGCTCGATCTCGTCGGCATCGAGCCCGGCGCGCTCAGCGATCTGCTCGATCGGAATGAGTTCGGCTTCCTGCGCGATCTCGAGGCTGGTCTTCATCGTGGTCGCCTCCTCGGCGCTTGTGTCCATCCTGTCCTCGTCCCTTCTAGTGGCTGACGGCCGCGGCGGCAAGCTCTGAAACGAGCTTGTCTCGGTAGAACCGCTCGACCTCGAACGGTGCGATCAGCTCGGGCGTTCGACCGGTCGCGACCAGCTCCGCCAGCGTCTTGCCGACAATCGGAGCTGCCTTGAAGCCGTACGTACCCCACCCGGCGCTGACGTGGAAGTTCTCGACCTCGGTCTTGCCGAGGATCGGGCTGTAGTCGGGGCTGAGGTCGCACAGACCCGCCCAGCTTCGCAGAAGGCGCGCGCGTTCGAGTTGCGGAAACAACTCGATCGTGTGACGGCACACCTCCTGGAGGAAGTTGAGCGTTCCCTGCATCCGGTAGGTGGTCCACGGCTCGATCTCCGCGCCCATCAGGAACTCGCCCCGGTCGGTCTGGCTGATGTACACGTGCATCTGCGAGGAGACGATCACCACGTCGAGCAGCGGCTTGATCGCCTCGGTGACGCACGCCTGGAGGATGTGGGTGGTGATCGGCAGCGGCACGCCGACCATGTCGCAGATCAGCGTGCTCCAGCCGGCGGTGCAGTTCAGCACGGTGCCGGCGCTGATCGTGCCCCGGTTGGTCCTCACCTTGGTCACCCGCCCGTTCGAGCGCTCCATCCCGAGCACCTCGGTGTCCTGGTGAAGCTCGACCCCACCGCGGTCCGCCCCGCGCGCGAACCCCCACACCACCGCGTCGTGGCGGATGATCCCGCCCGGTGGGTGGTACAGCGCGCCCAAGATCGGATAGGTGGCGTTCTCGTTCGTCACCTGCATCGCCGGCGCCAGGCGCTGGATCTCGTCCGGGTAGATCACGCGCGAGTCGATCCCCTGGAGGCGATTGACCTCGGCCCGGTTGGCCATCACGAACATCGCGCGGTCCGAGTGGGCAAGGGTGAGGTGGCCGCACTGTGAGAACAGCAGGTTGAAGTTGAGGTCCTTCGACAGGCCCTCGTAGAGCTTGACGCTCGCGTCGTAGAAGCGAGCGCCCTCCGGGGTCTTGTAGTTCGAGCGCAGGATCGTGGTGTTGCGACCGGCGGCGCCCGATCCGAGGTAGCGCTTCTCGAGCACCGCGACGCTGCGGATTCCGTGGTCCTTCTGGAGGTAGTACGCGGCCGCGAGCCCGTGCGAGCCGCCGCCGACGATCACGACGTCATACGCCGATTTCAGCTCCCCCTGCCGGCGCCACATCCGCCGCTTACGGAAGATGTCAATCATTGTTTCGGTGCTCCCAGGCCCACGGGACCGCCATCGAGCGAGCGCGCGGCATCCTCCACGACCGTCCACACGTACTCACCGACGGCCCAGCCGAACAGCAGCAGGAACTGGTCTACGTCCTGCACCAGGATCATCCCGGGCTGACGCGCGATCGAGCCGGGGCGGAAGCTGCCCGGTGGCGCCACTTGCGGGCGGAGGTCGAGCGCGCAGAAGCGGGCGATGGTCTCACGCGCCTGCGGTCCGAAGATCGTGAGCGCTGCAAAGCAGGTCGTGACGTCGACCGCTCTGGGAAGAAACGTCCACATAGTCGAACGTTTCTTCCCAAGCGATCGCTTATGACCAGCGCCCGCGTCGGCGTGAGCGGCAAGATCCAGGCGTCGCCCTCGCGGCGCGCGCTCCGAAGCTCGCCACCGACGCCGTCGCCCTGTAGCTCGAGCTTGCGCAGATGCGAAACGTCACTCCAGCCGACGGTCTCCCGCGTCCTGTCCTCGCCCGGATACTCGACCGCGACGTTCCAGCCGTCGCGCACCTCGAACCGGGCCCCGGCAGCCCTGGTCTTTCCCTCCATCGGGCTGCGCGCCACGGCCTGCGCGTCGGCGCCGGCCGGCTCCAGGAACGCGAGGCTCACGAGCGGAGCACCTCCCCGTCCGGGTCATAGAACGGCCTGGTCTGGATCTCGGCCTGCATCGTCGTGCCCTCGTCCGAGATCGTCACCCGCGCTCCGTCCTGCGCGAACTTTCCGGGGACCCAGGCCATCCCGATCACCCGGTCGAGCACGGGCGAGAAGCGCGCGCTCGTCACCTGGCCGGCGGGGTCGCCGAGCCCGTCGAGGATCACCGAACCCTCGGTCGGCACGTGCCCGTTGGGGAGCGTGAATCCGACCAGGCGCGTCGCCGGCTCCTCCTCGGAGTAGTGCTCGAGCGCCCACTTGCCGATGAAGTCCGCCTCTTTGTCGAGCTTGACGATCCACGGCATCGCGGCGCCGAACGGGGTCGACTCCGAGTCGGTGTCCTGGCCGACGAGGATGTGCATCTTCTGTAGGCGCAGGATGCGCTGCGGCTCGAGGCCGAACGGGCGGATGCCCTTGTCCTGGCCGGCCGCCATCAGCGCGTCCCAGACGTGCTCGCCGTAGGCGGCGGCGAAGTGGATCTCGTACCCGACCTCGCCGACGAACCCGATCCGCAGGATCAGGCAGGGGACGCCGGCGACTTTGGCCTGCTTGCCGTCGAGGTACTTGAACGCCTCGGGCGAGCAGTCGAGCTCGGTCAGCTCGCCGAGGATCTCCCGCGCGCGGGGGCCGGCAAGGTTGACGGCGCTCAAACCCTGGGTGAGGTCGGTCAGCTGGACGCGCATGCGCCAGTCCGCGAGCCACCACGAGAACCACTCCTCGACCGCGCCGGCGCCGCTCGAGGTCGTCGTGACGTAGAACGTGTCCTCGTCGATCCGGCAGATCGTGCCGTCGTCGACGATCCGGCCGGCATCGGAGCTGATCACGCCGTAGCGAATTCGGCCGGCCTTGAGGTCGCTGAAGCGATTGGGATACAGCCGGTCGAGGAACTCGCCGGCGTCGGGTCCGCGCACGAGCAGCTTGCCGAGCGTGGAGACGTCGATCAGGCCGGCGGCCTGGTGCACCGCGAGCGCCTCGGCCTGCGGGTCACCGTAGTCGTAAGCGCGGCGCCAGTCGCCGGCCCACTTGACGTTCGCGCCGAGCTCGCGGTGGCGGCCGTGGATCGACGATCGCTTGGCGGGCTCGAACGGCCGGCCCGCGAGGATCCCCATCGGCACCGATACCCACGGCGGGCGCGCCGTCGTCGTGCCGACCTCCTCGAGGCTCTGCCCGGTTTCCTTCGCCATCAGCCGGATCGCCGGCAGCTGGCACATGCGTCCCTGGCACGGCCCCATCGTCACGGTCGTGTACCGCTTGGACAGCTCGATCGAGTCGTAGCCCTCCTCGACGCTCAGCTTGATGTCCTTGGCGGTGACGTCCTCGCAAATGCAGGCGAAGCACTTCCCGTGGCCGGAACCGGAGACCGGTGGCGGGACCGCGACCGCGTCGGCCTCGTCCATGCCCGCCACGTCGCCGACGGCGCTCACGCCCGGCGGCAGCTCGTCCAGGACGAAGCATCCGCGCGCGGCGTCGTAGCGCGTCCGCGCGCCGGCCTGGACGGGCAGCGACGTCGCCGGCGCGAACCCGCCTGACACGACGACGAGGTCGCAGTCGAACGTCTGCTCCACCGACGCCCCCTCGATGCCGATCGGCCCGAGGACGGCGGCCTCTACTGCCTTTCCACCCTTCGCCGCAAGGATCGTGTAACCGCCCAGCACCTTGATCCCGCGCTCGCCGAGCTGCGCCACGGCGGCGCTCTTGGTCTCGCGCAGGTCGGCGACCGCGGCGATCTGGACGCCGGCATCCGCGAGCTTCGCCGCGGCCTCGAGTCCGCGGTCCGACGTCGTGGCGACTACGGCGCGCGTGCCGGGGCTGATCGCGTAGAGCTGGGTCAAGCGGAGCGCGCCGCCCGACAGCATGACCCCGGGAATGTCGTTGCCGGCGAACACCAGGGGCTGCTCGATCGCGCCGGTGGCGAACACGTGACGACGGGCGCGGATCTGGTGCAGCGTGTCGCCCTGCCACACGGGGACGATCCCGTCGAAGTAGCCGAGCGCGCTCGCCCGTGTGAGGACCTCGACGCCGGCGATCGGCTCGATCGGCAGCGGCCCCTCATCGACCAGCACCACGTCCTCGCCCTGCTCAGCGGCGGCGGCAGCGGCCCGGCGCCCGGCGCTCCCGCCACCGACGACGAGCACGTCGGCGTGGCGCCGGCGATACTCGGTCCGCCACTCGCGCTCGGGTTGCTGCTTGCGCAGAACGCCGAGGCCGGCGGCGTGCCTGAGCACCTTCTCGTATACCGGCCACAGCTTGCGCGGCCGGATGAACGTCTTGTAGTAGAAACCGGGCGGGGTGAACGGGCCCCCGACGATGTCGGTGGCGCGCATCACGTCGAGCTCGAGACCGGGCTGGGCGTTCAGGTGCTCGACCCGCATCCCCTCTCGCGCGGGCTCGGTGCAGGCGCGGACGCCGGGCGCGCCGTCGACCGCGACGATGCAGTTCGGGCATTGGCCGGCGCAGCACAGCAGCCCGCGCCGGCGGTGGTACTTGAAGCTTCGCGAGAACGTGCGCCGGCCGGCGGCGTACAGCGCAGATGCGACCGTGTCTCCCTCATACGCCTCGACCGGTTTTCCGTCGAACGTGAACCGGATCACGTTCAGGCGGTTGATCAGCTCGCCCGGTTGGCTGGGCAGCCGGCTCACGCGGCACCGCCTCCGTCGGGATCAGCGGGCAGCTCGGTCAGCAGGACCTCGTTCGTCCGCGTGTCGCGCTCGGCGATGAACCACGCGCGGCACCCCGAGCGGTGAAACCACCACTCGCGCTGGACGCCGGCGACGTTACGGCGAAAGTAGTTGTACTCGCCGAGCTCTCTCAGCGTGGGGCGCGACCGCGGCCGGGGCGAGATCTCGCCGCCGTAGCCGAAGTCAGTCACCTCGCGGACGCCGCAATTGGGGCAGGTTAGGAGGTAAGACATGACGCTTCTGGTCAGGCAAACCTACGCCCGTCCCTGTGATCGTGTCCAATATCTAATTAAGCTCTATTGATTCGCTGAACGAATCATGGAACTTCGCCAGCTTCGCTACTTCGTCGCGGTCGCGGAAGAGCTCCACTTCCGCCGCGCCGCCGAACGACTTCACATCTCCCAGCCGCCGCTCAGCCAGCAGATTCGGGCGCTTGAGGACGAGCTGGGGTTCGCGCTGCTGATTCGCACGCGCCGGCGGGTGGAGCTCACGCCGGCCGGGGCGGCATTCCTGCGCGACGCCCGGGCGTTGATGAGCGAGCTCGAGGGCGCGGTCGCCACCGCGCGCCGGATCGACGCCGGCCAGACCGGCCGGCTGCGGGTCGGGTTCGTCGGCTCGGCGCTGCTGTCGATCGTACCCGGGACCGTCGAGCGGTTCCGCGCCTCGCGGCCCGGCGTAGAGATCGAGTTGCGCGAGCGCTCGACGGTCGACCAGCTGCGCGCGGTCGCCGCCGGCGTGGTCGACATCGGCCTGGTGCGCCCCCCGATCGAGTACGCGGACGAGCTGCACGCGGAGACCGTGCTGCGCGAGCGGACGGTCGCGGCGTTGCCGGCCGCTCATCCGCTGGCCTCCATGACGCGGGTGCCCCTTCGCCGGCTGGCGGCCGAACCGCTCGTGCTGTTCCCTCGCGACCAGGCGCCCGGCTTCCACGACCTCCTGATCGAGGCCCTGGCCGGCACCGGCGCCGGACCCAGGGTGATCCAATACGCCCCCGAGATGCTGACGATCATCGGGCTGGTCGCCGCCGGCACGGGCGTGTCGCTGGTGCCGGCCTCGGTCGGCCGGCTCGCGCTCGACGGGGTGGCCTACCGCCCGGTGACCGGCGCGCCGCGGTCCGAGCTCGTCGCGATCACCCGCGCCGGCGATGACTCGGCGCTCGTGCGCGCGTTCGTGGCCGAGGCGCTGGCGGCCTGAGAACATGGGGACATGGCGCATGTGGGGGTCTCGAATCTGGCCTACGCCCATCCGGGCGGTGACCTCCTGTTCTCGGAGGTCTCGTTCCGCGTCTCACCGGGGCAGCACGTGGGGCTCGTGGGGACGAACGGGGTCGGCAAGAGCACGCTCCTGAAGATCCTCGTCGGCGAGTTGCCGCCGGACGAGGGCGAGTATGCGGTCGGCGGGCTGCTCGGCTTCATGCCGCAGGACGTCGGCGTGAGCGACGGCGACCGGACGGTGCGGGCGCTCCTGCTGTCGATGGCGCCGCGGTCCGTGCGACTGGCCGGCGAGAGCATGCTCGCCCTCGAGGCCCAGCTCGAGGCCGGGGATCCATCCGCGGGGATGAAGCTCGGCGAGGCGATCGCCGACTGGTCCACGCTCGGCGGCTATGAGTTGGAGGGCCATTGGGATGCGTCCTGCCGGCGCATCATCGGCGCCTCGTTTGCCGAGGTCGCCGACCGGCCGGCGCGGACGCTGTCCGGCGGTGAGCGCAAGCAGCTCGTGCTCGACGTGCTGTTCGCCTCCGATGCCGACGTCCTGCTGCTCGATGAGCCCGACAACTTCCTCGACGTGCCGGCGAAGCTCGCGCTCGAGGGCCGCGTCCGGGCGTCCAAGAAGACGATCGTGATGATCTCGCACGACCGTGAGGTACTCGCGGGCGCGGTGGGGACGATCGTGACCCTCGAGGGCAACGGCGCCTGGGTGCACGGCGGCTCATACGCGACCTACGCCCAGGCCCGCGAGGAACGCCAGCGGCGGCTCGGCGACGCGGTCAAGCGCTGGAATGAGGAGGAACGGCGTCTGTTCCGCCTGATGAAGACGTTCAAGGAGCGCGCTCGCTACGCCCCCGACTGGGCCAAGCGGGCCGACGCGATGGAAACGCGGTGGCGCCGCTTCCGCGCCGGCGGTCCGCCGCCGTCGCCGGTCGCCGACCAGGCGATCGCCGTGCGGATCCGCGGCGGCGACTCCGCGCGCGTGGTCCTCGATCTGCGGTCGCTGGGGATCTCCGGGCTCGTGGCGCCGTTCTCGGAGGAGATTCACTTCGGCGAGCGGATCGGCGTCATCGGTCCCAACGGGTCGGGCAAGAGCGCGCTCGTGCATGTCCTGGCCGGCGCGAAAGTCGCCGACAGCGGACAGCTTCGGACCGGCCCGCGGGTGTCCGTCGGCTTGTTCACCCAACTGCAGTCGCGCGCCGACTTCTCCGGTCGCGTCGTCCTCGACATCGTGATGGCGCGGCGCGGCGAAATGCAGGCGGCAATGGGCGCACTCGCGCGTTACGGACTGGCCGATGCCGCCCGCCGCCAGTACGACGTGCTCAGCGGTGGCGAGAAAGCGCGCCTCGAGGTACTCATCCTCGAGCTCGAGGGCCACAACCTGCTTTTGCTCGACGAGCCCACCGACAACCTCGACACCGATTCATCGGAGGCGCTCGAGAGGGCGCTCGACAGCTTCGAGGGCACGGTCGTGGCGGTGTCTCACGACCGCGCCTTCCTCCGTCGCATGGACCGGTTCCTGATGGTCCTCCACGACGGCGGCGTCCTGTCACTCCCCTCGTATGACTCTGCGCTCGAGGCGCTCCTCGACCCCGCGCGTGCGCCCGAGGTTCGCCTCGCCAAGCCGCTCTAGTTGCAGCGACGAGCTCGTCGGGTTCCTGCTCAGGCGAGAGCGGTGAAGATCTGGAACGCGAGCGGCGCGTCGATCCGCCCGTCGTCGCGGGTGATCGGCGCGAGCTGGCGTTCGATCGCCTCCCAGGCGGCGCCGAAGGAGTCCGCGGACAAGCCGAAGAACCCCAGCGCCTCGTCGTCGACGATCGCGTCACGGTCGACGGTCACGACCAGGTCGTGCGGGGTGTGGGTGACCTCGCGCCAGCCGCTCGCCTCGAGAATCCGGATGGTGTGGTGTGGGTCGGCCAGGCTGAACGGATGCGTCGGGCTCTTGCCCGGTTCCGGCGGCGGCGGTGGTGGCACGATCCCGGCGAGCGCCTGGCCGGGGAACCACGGATTCAGATCGGGAGCCCGCCAGCAGGCGAACCCGAGACGGCCGCCGCCGACCAACTGGCCGCGGATGTTTGCGAACGCGGTCTCTGGCTCGTCGAAGAACATCACCCCGAACTGGCTGAGCGCGACGTCGAACGGCCCGCCCGGGACGGTCTCGCGCTGGACGTCGGCCACGACGAACGAGACGTTGGCCGCGCCCTGCGCCTCGCCGCGAGAGCGCGCGAGCTCGAGCAGCGGTGCCGAGATGTCCGCACCGACGACCGCGCCGTCGCCGACGACCCGAGCCGCCGCGAGCGCGGCCACGCCACCGCCGGTACCGATGTCGAGAACCCTGTCGGCCGGCGCCAGTCGCAACTGGCTGAGCAGGACGTCGGTGACCGCCGTCGTCAGCCGCTCGCGCTTCGGCCACGCCGCGGCCCAAGCAGAATCGTTCCAGCGGCGGCGCTCGGCCTCGTTCGCCTCGGTCCCGGTCATCTGCGGATCGTACGCAGTAGGCTCGGCTCGTGTCATCGGCACCTCCGCATCCACAGCTGACGATCGAGTGGATCCACGAGTTCGTCGGGCGCTGGCTCGAGGCTTGGAACTCCCATCAGGCAGATCGCGTTCTGTCATTCCTCACCGAGGATGTGGAAGTCCGTGACGACTCGTGGCCCAAGACGATGCACGGCCACTCCGACGTCCGCGAGTTCCTCGAATCGCTGTGGCGCGCGGTCCCAGACATGACCTTCGAGCTTCTCGAGGGGCCGTATGTGATCCCCGGCGAGGCGCGCGCCTCGTTCCACTGGCGCGGCCTCGGGACGTTCACCGGCCGTATGGATCCCCCCGGCTTCGCCCCTACCGGGCGCCGATGGGAAATCGACGGCGCCGACTTTCACGAATACCGCGACGGGCGCATCGCCAAGCTCAGGGTGGTGTTCGACATGATGACCCTCGCCCGCCAGCTGGGCGTGCTGCCCGCCACCGGAAGCCGCGCCGAACGGGCCATGGCCGCCGGCCAGCGCTGGACCACAGGCGTTCAGCAGAAGTATCGGAAGCGGCGACCCGCCGGCTAGACGACTGGCGCCTCCCTTTCGGTCCGGACCCGCGTCACCGTCCGGCGCCACAGTCCGGCTGCTCGAATACATGGAGGTTGTCCATAAATGGCCGGCGTTGCGCTCTGCTCACAAGGTCGCAACTCGCTCACGGTCTCGCGGAGCGAACTCTGGCGATTCAGCCCTCATTTTTGGGGGGTAGATCGCCAAAGTCCTCCGTGCAGGGCGACTGCGTTATGACCACGACACAACAATCGGCCACTCCCCGGGTTTGTCCGACAGCCTCCGATCGAAGCAGCAGTCACGGCGGTCCTGCTTTCCGCGCGCACTGCACGGCTGGGGAGCGGAGGTTGGGTGCGCGTCCTGCGGCTGACTGGTGCGCCGCCGCCTAAGCGTGTCTCGACCAAGTGCCACCCGCTGGCGCGTCAAGTCGCCTCGGAGCCGCTGCCCGTTACCGAGAGGTGTTCTCTCCTGTTCGACACCGTGCCGGCGCCTCCGTCGTTGCCGACAGCGGGTAGCGACGCTGGCGTCTTTCTGACGGCGACGCGAACCGCGGAGCTAGTGTCAGGCGCCCACGTCTTGGGTTAGTTGCTCCAGTTCGGTCGAGCGAACACCCGCACCCGCCAGTAGCCCTGACAACACCGTCGTGTTCTTGTGGTCACAGCGGGTGGCTCCCGGACCACCGATCAGCCTAACCTGCGCTTGATGCAGATGCGCGGTCGTCGCGTCCCAGAAGTCGCCGTAGTCGCCTGGAAATAGTGTGCCGGGGAACGAAAGCAACACGGTCCCGGCCATGAATGGCGTGGGGCTTCCATCGTGAAGCAGTTGAACCTTCAGGCGGTACAGCACGGTGTTACCGCCGCCGCCACCGTAGCCACTGAACGGAACGTCAAAGCGGAAGCGGAAGCGGTCGAGCCCGTGTGGTGGGATCTCTTCGTTGAGGTTTGTATCGATACTCGCGCCTAGCCGTGGATCCGCTGGTAGGAGGTTGTCGTAGGTCCCTGAAAGCGGCAATGCCGAGGCTGAGACACACGGGACGATGCGCAAGTAGCCGACGACAACGAACCGTGCCGCTGTGAGGTCAATCGTCTGGTCCGAATCGTTGTGGAGCTTGAGTTCAATCGTTGGCTTCGTTCGTTCGGGCAGTCTGGCCGGAAAGGACACCGTGTGGATTGCGGCGTCCACCGCTCGCTCGGTTGGATTACTAACAATCAGGGCATCGACACCGAGACCGACGGTTGAATCGGGGAACAGCTTCGGCAGCACAAACGCCACCACAGACCCGACGACCACGATTATCAACGGGACGATGACGACCGTCATCGTCCAACCGCGGAACCTCGGGTTCGGCTCCGGCGCACCCTGCTGCCTCCCGGCTGGTCCATGCGAAGGCTCCGCGCTCGACACGGAGCGACTCTACCCGCACCACCACCGTCTCGGGGTCGGATCACGATCCCGCAGCCGCGGCGCCGACGGACCCGATCGTTCCGGGCTGGCGTCTCCCCACGAGCGCTGTCGCGTGATCCACTCGTCGGCCGCGTCGTCGCTTCGCCCTGATGCGCGCCCAACCGCGTGATCGCTTTCGTCGCCGACGAGGACGTGATCGCGTCGGTGGCGGATCCGCTCCCGTGGAGCCAAGACAAGTGCGCTGCCTAGAGGACCTCGGCGATGAGCGCCGCTGCCCGTGCTGCT
>CAVOTN010000010.1:0-121770 GCA_963699325.1 uncultured Solirubrobacterales bacterium
CGCTCATGTGGCGGCCGGGAACGGCGATCGCGTGGCGGCCGGGAACGGAGACCGCGTGACCGTGGGGAACGGTGACCGCCAGCCTGCGCGGGAGCGCACCTGATGGACCTGCGCCTGCTGCTCGCTGCGCCGACCGAAGACGAGCGAGCCGCGGTGGATCGGTTCCTGGATGGCACGACGGCGTCGCAGAACGGCCGCGCCCACGCGGTGGACGTGCAAGGGCGGAGCCTGCACGGGGGCCACGAGGCCCGCGACCGGCGCCACCTGCTGCTGCCGGTGCTTGAGGCCGTGCAGGCGCGGATCGGCTGGATCAGCGAGGGCGCGCTCGGCTACATCTGCGAGCGCCTCACCGTGCCGCCCGCCGACGCTTACGGGGTGGCCACGTTCTACGGCCTGCTGTCGATGAACCCGCGCCCGGCGCGGGTGCTGCACGTGTGCGACGACGTCGTGTGCCGCTGTCGCGGAGCCGAGGACCTGATCAAGTCGCTCGAGGAGCGGATCGGGCCCGAGGACGTCGACTGCGGCGGCTGCACGTGGCTTCGCAGCCCGTGCCTCGGCCAGTGCGACCGCGCGCCGGCCGCCATGCTGACCGTCGCAGGCGAGCACCCGACCGAGCACGCGATCGCCGCGGTCACCGTCGAGGACGCCGTCGGCGCGCTAAAGGCCGAGACCGTGCCCGCGCCTCCGCCTGCCGGCGTCCCGCAGCAGGGCGACCCCGGGCTCCGGCTGCTCCGTCGGGTCGGCGCGGTCGATCCGCGGAGCCTCCACGACTACCGTGCCCGCGGCGGCTACGAGGCGCTGCGGCGCGCGATCGAGATCGGGCCGCGGAACGTGATCCGCGAGCTCAAGGACTCGGGCCTGATGGGGCGCGGCGGGGCGGCGTTCCCGACCGGCGTCAAATGGGAGGCGGTGGCGCAGCAGCCTGCGCACCCGCACTACGTGATCGCCAACGCCGACGAGTCCGAGCCGGGCACGTTCAAGGACCGCGTCGTCCTCGAGGGCGATCCGTTCGCGCTGATCGAGGCGATGACGATCGCCGCGTACACGGGCGACTGCCGCCACGGCTACCTCTACCTGCGCGGCGAGTACCCGCTGGCACGCGAGATCGTCGAGCACGCGCTCGAGGTGACGCGCCTTCACGGGTATCTCGGCGAGCGGATCCTCGGCGAGGATTTCACGTTCGACATCGAGATCCGCAGCGGCGCCGGCGCGTACATCTGCGGCGAGGAGACCGCGATCTTCAACTCGATCGAGGGCTACCGCGGCGAGCCTCGCAACAAGCCGCCGTTCCCCGTCGAACGCGGGCTGTTCGGCAAGCCGACGATCGTCAACAACGTCGAGACGCTCATCAACGTGCTCGAGGTGCTGCGCATCGGCGGGCTCGAGTACGCCCGGATCGGTACCGAGAAGTCGACCGGCCCGAGGCTGTTCTGCCTGTCCGGGGCGGTCGACCGGCCCGGCATCTACGAGGTGCCGTTCGGCGAGACGCTGGGCGGCGTGCTCGAGCGCGCCGGCGGGGTCCCGGTCGGGCACACGCTGCAGGCGGTGATGCTCGGCGGCGCCGCCGGCGGGTTCGTCGGGCCCGATCAGCTCGAGCTGAAGCTCACGTTCGAGGACGCGCGCGCCGCCGGCGCGACGCTCGGCTCCGGGGTCGTCGTCGCGTTCGACGAGACCGTCGACCTGCGCGACATTCTCGTACGCATCGCTGCGTTCATGCGTGACGAGTCCTGCGGGCAGTGCACGCCGTGCCGGGTCGGGACCGTGCGCCAGGAGGAGGCGCTGGCGCGGCTCGTGTCGGGCAAGACCCGCGGCACGGTCGCCGACGAGCTCGCGCTGCTCGACGAGATCGGAACCTGCATGCGGGACTCGTCGATCTGCGGGCTCGGCCAGACGGCGTACAGCGCGCTCGCCTCGGCGATCGACAAGCTTGGAGTGTTCAAGGAGGAGGTGGCCTGACTCTGATGTCAGCCGAACGTACGGTCACGATCACGATCGACGGCACCGAGGTGACGGTGCGCGAGGGCGCGACGCTGCTCGAGGCGTGCCGGAAGCTCGGGATCGACACGCCGACGCTCTGCTACGGCGACACGCTCACGCCGGCGAACGCGTGCCGGGTGTGCATGGTCGAGCTCGAGAAGGCACGCACGCTCGTGCCCGCGTGCTCTCGCAAGGCCGAGGACGGGATGGTGGTCCACACCGACTCCGACCGCGTCCGGCTGAACCGCAAGGTGGTGTTCGAGCTGCTCGCGTCCTCGGTCGATCTGTCGACCGCGCCGATCGTCGAACCGTATCTGGCGATCTACGACGTGAAGCCCGAGCGGTTCGGGCCGCCGGCGCCGCCCGACCCCGACCGCGAGCGCCGGCGCGCCGGCCATCACGAAATCCCCGACGGCCAGACGGCGGCGACCGTCGCCGGACCGGTCAAGGTCGACAACGAGCTGTACGTCCGCGACTACTCCAAGTGCGTGCTCTGTTACAAGTGCGTCGACGCGTGCGGCGAGCAGCACCAGAACACGTTCGCGATCACGGTCGCCGGCCGCGGGTTCGACGCCCACATCTCGACCGAGTACGCGGTGCCGCTGCCCGAGTCCGCGTGCGTGTACTGCGGCAACTGCATCGCGGTGTGCCCGACCGGCGCGCTGATGGCCAGTCACGAGCACGATCTGCGCGAGTCCGGAGAGTGGGATCCGTCGCGCCAGACGACGACGGACACGATCTGCGCGTTCTGCGGCGTCGGCTGCACGGTCACCCTGCACGTGCAGGACGACCAGATCGTCAAAGTCACCTCACCCGCCGACCACGACGTGACGCTCGGGAACCTGTGCATCAAGGGCCGGTTCGGGTTCGAGCACGTGCAGAGCTGAACCGCGGTGGGAAAGCTACTCCGGCGCATGACCGACCGCGACGAGTTGCTCGCGGAATGGGAGCCGTCCGACCTCGCGTCGGTCGAGCGCGCCGAGCGCGAGTACCGGCGCTGGCTCGAGCAGGAGCACGTGGCGGTCCGCAGCGACGACGGCGCGACGTATGAGCCTTTGAAAGGCGACCGGCTGCCCGTCGACGCCGCCGAGGTCATTCTCACGACCGCCATGGGTGGCGGTTGAAGCGAACCGCGGGCCGGCTACCGGATCCGCCGGCCCATCTCGGCGGTGTCGTAGCCGCCGAGGTCCTCGACGGCCGACCGGAACGCCGGCGACTCCAGGAGCTCCCAGAACGGAGCGAGTAACGGGTGCTCGAGCGTCTCGCGCTCGAGCACCAGGTCGTACGGCTCGCGGGTGACCGGCACGAAGTCGAGGTCGAACGCGCGGGCGGCAGCGAGCACACCCATCCCGCAATCGGCGCGGCCCGCCGCGATCGCCGCCGCCACCGCGAGGTGGGTCGGCTCCTCGCGTCCGTAGCCGGCGATCCGGTCGGGATCGATGCCGGCGCGCGCGAGCTCGTAGTCGAGCAGCACGCGCGTTCCGGCGCCGCGCTGGCGATTGACGTAGCGAACTCCGGAACGCTCGAGATCGGCGACGCCGCGCAATCCGAGCGGATTGCCGGGCGCGACCAACAGGCCCTGTTCGCGGTGGACGAGCCGGACCACCGCGACCTCGTGGCCGGCGAGCACGCTGTCGACGTACGGCAGCGTGTACGCGCCGGTGTCGGGGTCGAGCAGGTGTGACCCGGCGAGGTGGCACAGTCCGTCGCGTAGCGCGATCAGCCCGCCCATCGAGCCGACGTTGCCCGACGCGAGCGTCACGTTCGGGTCCCGCGCGCGCAGCTGCGACGCAGCGAGGTCGAGGATCAGGTCGTGCGACCCGATCGCGACGATCGTCCGCTCGATCTCGGTCAGGCCGCGGAGCAGCTCGACCTCGACGTCCGCGCCCGCGTGATGGCCCTCGACGTCGGCGGGGACGACGAGCAGTCCGTCCGCGCGGACGAGCGACGTGAGCACGCCGGCGCCGCGCGGCAGCGGCGAGGCGACGAGTGCGCCTCCGACCCGCCCGAGCCGCACGCGCACCCAGTCGTCCATCCCGATCGTCGAGGCGAGCTTGCGCGCGAGTCGCGCCCGGACTGACGGCCGTGACGTGGCCGTCGCCCCTTCCAGTTCGGCGAGCAGTGGCGCCGCGAAGATGTCGAACGTCAGCGACGCCGACACCGGGTATCCCGGCGCGCCGAGCACGGGCGTCGAGTCGACCGCGCCGAGCACGACCGGATGGCCGGGCCGGACGGCGACGCCGTGGACGGCGAGTTCGCCGAGGCGGTCGATCAGCGCCGCCGTGTAATCGTCGCGGCCCGCACTCGAGCCGGCGATCACGATCAGCAAATCGCAGCGCTTCACCGCGTTCGTGATCGCGTCGGCGATCCGGGTTTCGTCGTCGGGCTCGATCGGCAGCACCACCGACCTGGCAGCCGGCCTCGCGGGCCTGGCCGGCCAGCATCAGCGAGTTGGTCTCGAGCAGCTCGCCGGGCTCGAGCTGTGAGCCGATCGGGCGCATCTCGTCGCCGGTGGGGATGATCGCCACCACCGGCTGGCGGTGGACGCGGACCTCGGTGGCGCCCGCGGCCGCGGCCGCCGCGGCGTCGACCGGGCGCAGGCGATGGCCGGCGGGCAGCAGCAACTCGGTGGCGCTGATGTCCTCGCCGATCGAGCGCGTGTGCTGATAGGGGGCGACCGCCGCGCGCAGCTCGGCCCGCCCGTCGACGTAGTGCACGTGCTCGCGCATCACGACCGCGTCGAACCCGTCGGGCATCGGATCGCCGGTGTCGAGCACCACGAACTCGCCGGGCTCGAGCAGACGCGGGGTGCTCTCATTGGCCCCGACCGTCCGAGCGGCGACGACCGCGATCCCGTCCATGGCGGCGGAGTCGAACGGAGGGGAGGAGCGCCTGGCCCAGATCGGCTCGGCGGTCACGCGACCGATCGCCTGCTCCACCGCCAGGCTCACGGCGTCCACCCGTTGCGGGCAGCCGGCCGCGGCACAGCACTCACGCCACGCGGACTGGGCGCTCGCGAGCGGTACGTCGCGCAGAAATGGCGTCGTGCGGCTAGCCATACGGGATCACCTCGACGGGCTCGCCGGCGGACAGGCCGTTGGCGTCCTCGGGCACGATCACGTACCCGTCGGCGGCGGTCATCACGGACAGCAGCGCCGAGGCGCCGAAGACTGGCTCCGCGAGTCCGCCTTCATTCAGCCGGACCTGGACGACGTCGAGCCGGCCGGCGGCGCTGGGGAGGTCGCGCGCCAGCGTCGCGCGGATCGTGCCGACCAGCGGCTGGTCCGTCCACCCGCCGGCGCGGCGGACGAGCGGCATCCCGATCAGCCGGAAGACGACGAGCGCCGAGCGCGGGTTGCCGGGGAGGCCGACGATCGGGATCCCGTCGCTGTGGGCGAGCAGCGTCGGCTTGCCGGGCTTGATCGCGAGCCCATGGCACCACGTCTCGGCGCCCGGAAGTGCGGCGATCGCGTCGGCGGTCTGGTCGCGCATCCCGACCGAGGAACCGGCGCAGATCACGACGACGTCGCTCCGCGTGACCGCTTCGCGCAGAGCGTCGTGCAGGGCGCCATCGTCATCGGGGACGATCACGGGCGGCGATGGCTCGCCACCGGCCTCGCGGACCAGCGCGCCGATCGACACGCTGAGGGCGTCGCGCACGTGCCCGGGGAGGAGCGCCGCGGTGTCCGGCGGCACGACCTCGTCGCCAGTGGCGAGGATCGTGACGTTCGGGACGGCGTGGACGGCGACCTCGACGACCCCGGCCGCGGCGAGCATCGCCACGTCATGGGCGCGGAGCGGACGGCCCCGCGGTGCGATTGCCGCTCCCGCGGCGACGTCCTCGTCGAACCGGACGACGTTCTCGCCGGGCGCCACCGGGCGGACGACCTCAATCGTGTCCGCGGTCGCCTCCTGCGTGTGCTCGATCATCACGACCGCGTCGGCACCCGGCGGCAGCATCCCGCCGGTCGGGATCGCGACCGCGGTCCCTGCACCGACCTGATCGGTGGCCTCGGTGCCCATCCGCACGGCGCCGACAACGCGGAGGTACCCGGGGATGGACTCCGACGCGCCGTAGGTGTCGGCCGCGCGGACTGCGTAGCCGTCGACGCTCGAGCGGTTGAAACCCGGCAGGGCCTCGGTGGCGACGATCTCGGTGTCCGGGACCCGTCGGTGCGCGTCGCCCAGCGACACGGTCTCGACCGGGGTAACGTGTCCTGGGCGGAACTCGGTCAGCGCCTCTGAGACGGTCCTGACCGTGAAGAATTCCCGCCCGGTCGCGGCCATGGGGCGAGTCAGCCGGACGCGGTGGGCGTGCGCTGCAGGCGGAGCACGCTCATCACCGGGCCGAGCGCGACCTGGCCGAGCCCGCAGATCGACGTCAGCCGCAGCGTCTCCTCGAGCTTGTCGATGCGGTCGTCGATGTCATCCGCGCCGGCGCCGCGCTCGAGCGCGTCGGTCAGGATGCGGTGGGCCTTGTGGGACCCGACGCGGCACGGAACGCACTTGCCGCACGACTCGTTGCGGAAGAAGCGAAGCACATTGGTGGCGGCCGCCAGCAGGTTCCGCTCCGCGCTCATCACCACGACCGCGCCCGAGCCGAGCATCGATCCGGCCTCGGCGATTGGCTTGAAATCGAGTGGGACATCGAGCCCGTCGGGGCCGAGGAAGTTCGACGACGCGCCGCCCGGCTGGATCGCACCGAACTCGGCGCCGTCGGGGAGACCGCCGGCCAACTCGATCAGCTCGCGCGCGGTCGTCCCCATCGGCACGCAGTAGACATCCGGACGCGCGATGTCGCCGGAGATCGCGAAGAACTTCAGCCCGGCGCCGCCGTTCACTCCCTGGTCCTTCCACCAGTCCGCGCCGCGCTGGAGGATGATCGGGAACGCGGCGAACGTCTCGACCGAGTTCATCAGCGTCGGCTTGCCCCACAGGCCGTTGGTGCCCGGGAAACGGCGGCTTGTTGCGGGGCTCACCGCGGTGGCCCTCCATGCACTCGAGCAGCGCCGACTCCTCGCCGAGGATGTAGCCGCCCGGGCGAGGTGAACACGTCGATGTTGAGGTTCCGTCCCGATCCGAGCACGTCCTCGCCGAGCAGGCCGGTGCGCGCGGGCGGCGTCGAGCTCGGCGCGCACCTCGGCCTCCTCGGGGCCGTATTCGTGGCGGATGAACACCCATCCCTGCTCGGCGCCGATCACGATCATCCCGGCGAGCATCGCCTCGATCACGAGGTGCGGCTGTTCGGCGAGGATCTGGCGATCCTTGAACGTGCCGGGCTCCGACTCGTCGGCGTTGCAGATCACGTACTTCGGCTCGGCGGTCTGGTTGGCGACTATCTCCCACTTGGCGCCGGTGGGGAATCCGGCGCCGCCCATTCCCCGCAGTCCCGAGTCCTGGATCTCCTGGATCGCGTGTTCGAGCCGCGCCAGCCCCACCAACCGGATTCCTCGAGCACTCGATCGTCCGTGACCGCCGAGCTTTCCGGCGATCAGCCGGCGCACCGGGCTAGCTCGCCAGATCAGGCTCCGCGGCGTACGGGTCGTTGGGCCACGTTCGCGGCGGCGTCTTCGCGCGCGCGGGCGGCTCGTCGCCGTCGAGGGCCTGCTGCACGGCCTCGGGGACGTCGGCGGCCCGGACCGGCCGCTCCTCGACGGTCGCGGCCGGCGCGATGTCACACCGCCCGATGCACGACACCTCGCGGACCTCGATCTCGACGCCGTCGCCGTAGCGCTCGTGAAGCTGAGCGATCTGCTCGTCCGCGCCGTGCAGCCAGCACGACAGGTCGCGGCAGACCGTGACCTCGACCTTGGGCGGCGCGGCCGTGCGGAAGTGCGGATAGAACGGTGATCAGCCCTTCGATCTCGTACAGCGGTCGGCGCGTCTCACGGGACAGCCGGATCAGTTCCTCGCGCGGGCAGCCAGCCGTGCTCGCGCTGGATCGCGTTCAGCGACGGGATCAGGCTCGGACCGGGGAACTTGCCGGCGCGCGCCTCCCGGCCGGGGACGCGGCCGTTCGTGACCGCCATCAGTCGGCTCCCGCGGACCCGTTCCCGTCCGTGGCGGGTTCGATCTTCACCGCGCAGAACTTGAACTCGGGGATCTTCCCGATGGGGTCGATCTCGTCGATCGTCAGCAGGTTCGCGGCCGCCTCGCGGAAGTGGAACGGGATGAAGCAGTTGCCCCGCGCCTCCTTGTGAGACACCTTGACCTCGAGCGCGATCGTCCCGCGACGCGAGCTCACCCGCGCCATCGCCCCATCGACCAGGCCGCACTCGGCCGCGTCCGCCGGGTGCATGTACACCTCCGGGCGGGGCTGGATCGCGTCGAGCGCGAACGACCGGCGCGTCATCGAGCCGGTGTGCCAGTGCTCGAGCAGCCGTCCGGTGTTCAGCACGAACGGGTACTCGTCGTTGGGCAGCTCTTTCGCTGGGAGCCACTCGGCCGGCACGAGGTGGGCGAGTCCGTCGTCGGTGTTGAACTTCTCGGTGAACATCACGACGGTGCCGTCGGAGTTCTCGGGATCCGGGTTCGGGTAGAGCTTGCCGGTCAGCCCGAGGTTGTCGTAGCTGAGGTTGGCGTAGCTCGGCATCACCGAGACCATCTCCTCGAACACCTCTCGCGGGGATGCGTAGTTCCAGTCCAGCCCGATCCGTTGCGCGATCTCCTGCACGATCTCGTAGTCCACGCGCGCGTCCCCGGGCGGGTCCAGGACCTTCCGCCCGAGTTGCACCCGGCGGTCGGTGTTCGTGTACGTGCCGTCCTTCTCCATGTAGGAGGAGGCGGGCAGGATCACGTCGGCGAACTCGGACGTCTCGGTCAGGAAGATGTCTTGGACGCACAGGAACTGCGAGCGCCGACAGCGCCTTGCGGACCTTGTTGATGTTCGGATCGGACAGGAACGGGTTCTCGCCCATCATGTACATCCCGCGCACGCCGCCCTTCAACGCCGAGCCGATGATCTCGGTCACGGTCAGGCCCTTGACCGCATCAAGGTCGGTCTCACCCCAGGCCTTCTCGAAGCGCGCCCGCGTGGCCTCGTCGGCGACGCCCTTGTAGTCGGGATAGAACATCGGGACCAGCCCGGAGTCAGAGGCGCCCTGGACGTTGTTCTGCCCCCGCAAGGGGTGCAGCCCCGCGCCCTCGTGGCCGACGTTGCCGGTGATCGCGCACATCGCGATCAGGCACCGCGCGTTGTCGGTGCCCGTCGTGTGCTGCGAGATACCCATCCCCCAGTAGATGATCCCGGCGTTCGCCTCGCCCCAGGCCCGCGCGACCCGGCGGATCTGCTCGGCGCTGACGCCGGTGATCTGCGCGCCGCGCTCGGGCGGGTAGTCCTTGACGGTCTCCGCCAGCGCCTCGAAGTTCGAGGTCCGATCGCGGATGAACTCGTCGTCGATGAGCCCGAGGCGGATGATCTCGTGCATCACCGCGTTGTAGAACGCGACGTCGGTGCCGGGCTTGAGCTGGCAGAAGATGTCGGCGTGGTCGGCGACCTTGTCGGCGCGCGGATCGACGTAGATGATCGTCGTGCCGGCGCGGCGCGCCTGCTTGAAGAACGACGACGCGACCGGGTGGTTCGCGGTCGCGTTCGAGCCGGTGATGATGATCACGTCGGCATTGACGACGTCGCCGTACGTCGTCGAGACCGCGCCCGACCCGATCCCCTCGAACAGCGCCGCGACACTCGACGCGTGACACAGGCGCGTGCAGTGGTCGACGTTGTTCGTGTGGAAGCCCGTGCGGATCAGCTTCTGGAAGAGGTACGCCTCCTCGTTGGAGCACTTGGCCGAGCCGAACCCCGCGATCGCCGCCGGGTCCACCGTCGGCGTAGATCTCCGACAGCCGCCGCGCGACGAGGTCCAGCGCCTCGTCCCAGCTGGCCTCGCGGAACGATGGCATCACCTGGTCGTAGTCGACCAGGCCACCGGGCTTGCGCCGGCGCTCGGACCGTCCGCCCTCCTCATCGCCGCGCACGTCCATCGACAACGGACCCTTCGGGTAAGCATCATCCACGCGGATCAGCGGTTTCGTGAGTCGCTGCGGGGAGGCGGCGTAGTCCCAGCCGTAGCGGCCCTTGACGCACAGCCGGCCCTTGGACCCGGGCTGGGCGCGGCCCTCGGCGAACGAGATCGCCTTGCGCTCGTCGTCGACGTTGTAGGTGAGCGCGCAGCCGACGCCGCAGTACGGGCACACGGTGTCGACCTGGCGGAGCTTCTCGCGGGGTTGGATCGGGATGCCGCGGATGGGCTTGTTGGTGAGCGCGCCGGTGGGGCACGCGGCCACGCACTCCCCGCACGTCACGCACGAGGACTCGCCCATCGGCTGGTTGAGATCGAACGCGATCCGGGTGCTGTAGCCCTTGCCGCTTCGACCGATCACGTCGTTGCCCTGGATGTCGTCGCACGCACGCACGCAGCGGTCGCACAGGATGCAGGCGTCGTGGTTGACCGAGATGACCGGGTTCGAGTCGTCGATCCCGCGTCCCTCGTTCTGCGGGATCCCGTTGCCCTGCTCGACGCCGTACTGGCGGACGAGCACGAGCAGCTCGTTGTCGGCGGTCTTGGTCTCTTTGGGATCGTGTTCGGGGTCAGGCTGGTCGGACAGGAGCAGCTCGGTCAGCATCGCGCGCTGGGACTCGATCCGGTCGCTGGTCGTAGTGACCTCCATGCCCTCCTCGCACGGCCGCACGCACGCCGCGGCGAACACGCGAGCGCCGACGTCGACCACGCACATCCGGCACACCCCGACGGGGTCGTAACGGTCGTCGTGGCAGAGGACCGGAATGTCGATGCCGAGCTGGTTGGCGGCGGCGAGGATCGTCGTCCCGTCGGGGACCGTCACTGGCTGGCCGTCGATCGTCAGCGACACGTTCTTGGTGATCGCGGGGGTTATCGTCGTGGTCGCCATTCGAACCTCCACTATCCCACTTTTGCACCGATTGCTTCGGAGCCCA
Organism: uncultured Solirubrobacterales bacterium; assembly: GCA_963699325.1. Taxonomy (GTDB): domain Bacteria; phylum Actinomycetota; class Thermoleophilia; order Solirubrobacterales; family Solirubrobacteraceae; genus Palsa-465. The sequence continues at coordinate 10,934 of CAVOTN010000010.1, forward strand.
CAAGTCCGTCTAATGACAGCTCGCTGACCGTCCCCGAACTGGGCACGCCGGTCTCGTCGAGACCACGGCCGCGATAGTACGAGTCGATCATCGCCTCGAGCCGACTCGCGGTCAACGTCGCGGTACGGCCCGACTCGAGCTCGAGCGACTCGGACAGGAACCGGTCGGGGAGCCAATCCTCAGCGCGCGTCCAGCCCTCGCGCAGGTTGAACAGGCGCTTGGCGAGCACGATCCGGCGCGCGGTCGTCGCGAGCTCGTCGGCATCGACGTCCCAGCCGGTGACCGTGTTGAGCAGCCTCGCCCACTCCGGGAACGGGTCCTCGAACACCCCGCGCAGGAACTTGCACAGGATCAGCGAGTCCATCACCGCGGCCCGGTTCTCGCTCTCGATCGCGCCGGCGACGTGAGGCTCGCCGCCTGCGAGGCGGTCGTGGGCGCCGGACAGGTCGAACTCGTAGGCCCCGGAGCGGTTGTGATCGGCGCCGCGGGCGTTGACCGCGAGCCCGAGCGCCATCGCCTGGAGCGTTCGCGGCTCGTAACCGGGAAGCTCGAGGCCCTTCACGTGGGCGGCGAATTTGTGTGACTGGTGGCCAACCGTTTCTGCCGCGGACCGTGATCCCTGGGCCAGGAGGTCGCCGAGACCCTCGCGCGCGCCGATCTCCTCGATCGCGCGCAGGAGCGCGTTCGGGTCGCCGAACCGCAGCCACGGCGCGTCGATCAACCCCTTCTCGGCGCACTCCATCGCCCACGCGATCGTGCCGCCGGTCGAGATCGTGTCGAGTCCCAGCTCGTCGCAGCGCGAACTGGCCGCGATCACCGCGTCGGCGTCGCCCACCCCGCACAGCGGTCCGAGCGCGAACACGTTCTCGTACTCCATCCGTGTCTTCTTTCCGTCCGGCCCCTTGTAGATGTGCTCGCAGCCGATCGAGCATGACGCGCAGGAGTTGCGGGCGATCTGTCTGAGGTCCGCGATGTCCTCGGCACCGAGTGCCGGTGCCTGCTCGAACTGCGCGGCGCTGAAGTTTCGCGTCGGCAGCGTCGAGATCGCGTTGAACGCGAGGAGATTCGCCATCGTCCCGAGCTCGCGGTACTTGGCCGTGGCCGCGCCGAACGAGCGCATACGCAGGTCCTTCGCCGCTTTGAGCACTGCCTGCGGGTCGGCCGAGGCGACCTTGGTGCCGGCGCGGACGACGATCGCCTTGCACAGCTTCGATCCCATCACCGCGCCGAGCCCGCCGCGACCGGCGTGGCGGCCATCGTGCGAGATCGTCGCGTAGCGCACGCCTTTTTCTCCGGCCGGTCCGATCGCCGCCACGCGGTATGCGGGGCCGTGTCGCTCGCGGAGGCGTTTTTCTGCCTCAGCGGCCGGCAGTCCCCAGAGGTCTTGTGCCGGCTCGATCGTGATTTCGTCGCGGTCGATCAGGATTACCGAGGGCGTGTCGCAGGCGCCGGTTAGGACGATCGCGTCGTGGCCGGTGAGCTTGCCGGCGATCGCGAAGTGGCTCGAGGCGAGCGCGTCGGTCAGCCGTCCCGTGAGCGGCGACTTGGCCACGACGGCGAACTTCGCGCTGGTCGTGAGTGGCGTCCCGACGAGCGGCGAGAACACGAACATCAGCGGCGCTCGCGGATCGAGCGGGTCGATCCCCGGCGGGCAGAGCTCGTGCATCAGCCACGTTCCGAGACCGGCGCCACCGATGTAGGAGCGCAGCACTTGCTCCTCGATCGGCACCGCTACGCCCGATCCCGTGCTCAGATCGACGATCAGCGCCTTCCCGAAATACCCGCCGGGTGGCATGGTGTTGATGCTAGCCCCCGGCGTCGGCGACCATGAACGCCACCGTGTCGCCCGCTACCAGCGGCAGCTCGGGGTCGCGCGTGATCTGGTCGCCGTTGAGCGCGGCCACGATGTGCTCGTCCAGGGCGAGGTCGACGGCGGCCGCGACCTCGCCGAGCGACCACGCGTGTGCGGTCTGGCGCCGCTGCGCCGGCGGCTTGGCCAGCGGTCCGAATCGCTCGACGACGATCTCGGGCGCCGGCAACGCGCGCGCCCGCTCGTAGTCCGCGGGCTCGTTGAGGTTGCTTACGGACGCGAGGTTGCGGGTCGAGTCGGGCGAGCGCTTGGTTCTGAGGAGATCGGCCTCGGTCAGGCGGCGGACGTGCGAGCGCTCGAACAGGAAGGCCGGGCGCATCCGGTCGGCGGCGATCAGCTCCTCGACTACCGGGAGGAGGCTGGTCCGGTACGCGGCGGAGAGTGGCTGGCGGTACCCCCCGACCTCGGGGAGCACGACGTCGATGTCGTCGTCTAGCGCGCTGAGGACGCGTTGTATGAACGCGGGGTGGAGCAGCGGCACGTCCGTCGAGGACACGTACGCGACCGGGGCGCGGTCGGCGATCGCGGCTAGGCCTGCGGCGAGCCCCTGGAGCGGGCCGCGGCCCTCGCGCTCGTCGGTGACGATCTCGACCCCGCCGGCGAGCGCGGGCAACGACTGTCCGCGTGCGGACACGACGATCACCGGTCCGGTCACGGACCGGGCGACGATCCCGGTCACCCGGCGCAGCAGCGTCGAGCCATGCCAGTCGAGTGCCGCCTTGGGCGAGCCCATGCGCGAGGAGCGCCCGCCGGCCAGCACGATTCCCGCCGCGTCGAGCATGGGCGCCGATGGTAGAGCCCTGGTATTCCCGGGGGCGGCGAGTTTCCCTTGCACCTCTTGAGACAATAGGTTCAAACCTGTTTCGGGGAGGAGGGCGAGAGTTGGCCCGCGAAGACGCGGTGGCGCCATGGCGACGGTCAGCAGTCTCTAACGACGCTCGCGCGGAACAGCCGCAGCGGACTCCCTCGCTCGTGGACAGCGCCGAGGAGGCGCTCCACATCTGGCTCGCCGGCGGCCGCTACCGGCAGGGCGACCGTCTCCCTCCCGAGCACGAGGTCGCGACGATGCTCGGCGTCTCGCGCGGAACGCTGCGTAGCGCGCTCCATCGCCTGGAGGAGCGCGGCGAGATCGTGCGCCGGCAGGGGAGCGGGACGTTCGTCGGGCGGAGCGCGGTCCCGGCCGCCCTTGGCGAGCGGCTCGAACGCCTCGAGCCGTATTCGTCCCTGGCCGAGCGCCGGGGCCTGACGCTGTCCTCAGTCGATCTCACGATCGAGCGCCGCGCGGTCGGCGCCGAGGTCGGCGAGGCGCTCGGGCTCGCGCCGATCGCCCCCGCGGTCGCGGTCTCGCGGACGCTGGTGGCCGACGAGGCGCCGGTCGCCGTGATGTTCGACGTCGTGCACCCCAAGGTGTCGCTGCCCGACGATGGCGCCCTCCGGGCCGCACTCGAGCGCGGGCAGATGGTGCTCGACGTGCTGATCGGCCTGGGCGTGCCGGTGACGTACGCGCGCACGCGCGTGATCCCGGCGCTGCTCAGCCCGCGCGAGCGCGCCGGCAAGCTGCTCGGCGTGCGGCGGACGACCGCGGTGCTCGAGCTCGAGGAGCTGATCTACGCCGGCCGGGACGAACGCGTCGCCTACTCGCGTGACCTGTTCGCCCCGGGCGGGCTCGACGTGGCGGTGATGCGCTCGCTCGAGTCGACCCGCCCGACGCCGATCGTGAACTTCCGCGGCTCGCGCAACGCCCGCGACGGCGGCGCGCGCAACCGCCGTCCGTGAGCACCGGGTCCCGGCAGCGGGTGGCCTCGGTGGCGCGGGCGCTGGCGCTGCTCGACGAGGTGGCCCGCAGCGACGCCGGTCTCGGCGTCAACGAGCTGGCGCGGCGGATCGGGGTCAACGCGAGCACGGCGTCCCGGCTGCTCGGGACGCTCGAGGACGGCGGCCTCGTCGAGCGCTCTCCCGACGGTCCCTACCGTCTCGGGCTCAAGTTGGTGGCGCTGTCCGACCGAGTGCTCGGGCAGCTCGACGTGCGCGATCGGGCGCGGCCGTGGCTGACGTGGCTGGTGAAGGAAACGGGCGAGACCGCGACGCTGTCGGTCCCCGGGGGCGGCGCGGCGATCACCGTCGACTTCGTCCCGTCGCCGTCGAGCGTCGTCAGCATGGCGCGGCTCGGGCGCCCGAGCGTGGCCCACGCCACCGCCGCCGGCAAGGTGATGCTGGCGTTCGGGTCACCGGCTGTCGACGGGGGCGTTCCCGGGGAGCTCGTGGCCTTCACCGATCGCACGATCACGGACGCCGCGGTCCTCGCCCGCGAGCTCGACGCTGCGCGCGTCGCCGGGGTGGCTGAGGCTGTCGGCGAGCGAGAGCCCGACCTGAACGCGCTGGCGGCGCCGGTGATCGGGCGAGGCGGCGAACTCGTCGCGATCCTCGGGTTGCAGGGGCCGGCGGCGCGGCTGCCGGCGAGCACCCGGCGCGCCCTGCGAGCGCCGCTGCGCCGGGCCGCGGCCGAGCTCGGACGCTCGCTCGGGGGACCGGGATAGGATTTTCGGCATGCTCGGAGCGCGCGGTCGCTTTGGCTCGAAGGACTTCCGAGGCCTTGCCGACGAGGAGCTGATGGAGCTCGTCCGCGGCGGCGAGGTGCAGGCGTTCGAGGTGATCTTCGATCGTCATTCGGCGGCGGCGTTCTCGCTTGCGTACCGGATGTGCGGGCGCCGGTCGGCTGCCGAGGACATCGTCCAGGACGCGTTCCTGTCGCTGTGGCGGAGCAGCAGCGGCTACGACGCCGGGCGCGGGAGCGTCCGGTCCTGGGTCCTGAGCGTCGTCCACAACCGGGCGATCGACGTGTTCCGCCGCCATGGATCGAGGGACAGCCGGGATGTACCCGACGACGGCATCGCCGAGCGTCTGCCCTCGCCCGACGCCACCGACCTCGAGGTTGAGCGCCGCGACGACGCCCGGCAGGTGCGGACCGCGCTCGAAGAGCTGCCGCCCGACCAGCGACAGGTGATCGAGCTCGCCTACTTCGGAGGATTCACGCATACCCAGATTGCGGAAATGCTCGAGCTGCCGCCCGGTACCGTGAAGGGACGTATGCGACTCGGGCTGACCAAAATGCGATACGTCCTCGGCGAGGGATCGAGGGTGACGGTATGAGCGGCGAGGACCGGATCACGAACGGCCGCCGGTGCGGCGACGACGCGGCCGCGTACGTGCTCGGGGCGCTGGAGCCCGCCGAGCTCGAGGCCTTCCGCCGGCACCTCGCCGACTGCGCCACCTGCCAGACCGAGGTGGCGGAGTTCGAGCAGATCACGGGCGCCCTACCCGACGCCAGCGTCCAGTATCAGGTGCCGAAGGACCTGCGCCGGCGCGTGCTCGCCGACGTGCGGGCAACGCCGAAAGCCGGTGCCCATGCCGGCAGCACGCCGCGGGTCCGGCCCGCGCGATCGTGGCGGCCGCTGGTTGCATGGGGTGGCGCGTTCGCCGTGGTCGTCGTCGCGGTGATCATCGCGTTCGCTGGTTCGGCCGGGTCCGGCGGGTCCAGCGGAACGCGTGTGATCCAGGCGTCGTCGGGTAGTGCGGAGCTCCGTATCGCCGGCGGCCGTGGCGATCTGATCGTGCACCGCCTGCCGCGGCTGCCCGCCGGGCGTATCTACGAGATGTGGGTGGAGCGCGGGAGCGCGCAACCGATTCCGACCGGCACGCTGTTCGGCGTCACCTCGAGCGGCACGGCGTCGGTCGGCGTTCCCGGCAGTCTGAGCGGGGTCAGCGCGGTGATGGTCACGCAGGAGCCCGACGGGGGGACGCCGGCACCGACGACCGCGCCCGTGATCGTGGCGCGCCTGACGTAGGAACGCGGCCAACGTTCCCGGCGCCGGATTCCGCTAGCTCCAGGGGTACGGGCTGTGCGAGACCGGGTGCAGATCGCCGGTCGCGAACCGCTCGAACCGGAAGGGGTGCAGCAGCGAGGAGTGCTCGCCGGCGAGGACGCGGGCGATCTCGCGACCGACCGCGATCATCTTGTAGCCGTGGTTGGAGTCGGCGGCGACGAACACGTTCGGGCGCATGTGGTCGAACACCGGGAAGTTGTCGACGGTGAACGCCCCGGCGCCACCGCTGCGGGTCTGGCGATATGTCGGCCTCGCGCCCTCGAACCGGCCGAGGCAGTGCGACAGCGCCGCGCACCACATGTCGGGGAAGGTGGGCTCGACGGTCCCGGTCGGATACGGGTCGACGTCGATCGCGTGGCCGAGCCTGAGCGGTTGAGCGCCGCCCTGCACGGTCTCGCGGTCGGGCTTGAAGTACACCCCCCAGGGCTCGCTCGTGATCAACCGCGCCGCGTCGTCGCGCAGCGTCTGATCGCTGTCGACGTGGAGCACGGGCGACTCGCTGCCGTCGTCGGTGACGAACAGCTTGGGGTCGAACTCGATCTCGCCCTCCTGGAGGTACCAGTACGTCCACATCGGCAGGTCGGGCGTCACGGAGCCGTCCGGCTGGCGGACGTCGATCCGCGCCGGCAGGTCGAGCATCGCCCAGATCGAGGGGATCCAGGGGCCGACCGCGACGACGACCTGCTCCGGCCGCGTGGTGCCGGCCGTGGTGTGGACTGCCGTGACCGCGCCCGAGTTGTCCTGGTCGAAGCCGGTGACCTCGACGCCGGTGACGATTTGCGCTCCGGCCTCCTCGGCCTTCGCGGCAAGGCCGAGCATCGACTCCTTGTTGAACGCGAACCCGCCGGCGCGCTCGTGCAGGCAGACCGTCAGGCCGGGGGCGCGCCAGTCGCCGTACAGCGATCGCATGTGCGCCGCGACCGCCTCCTCGCCGATGTACAGCTCGGACGGGTACCCGATCCGCTGCTGGCGCTCGTGGACCGCGATCAGATCGCTCTCCTGCGCCGGCGGACCGAGCGCGATGTAACCCGAGCCGTGGTAGTGGAGGGCCTGCGGGTCGGACTCCCACACCTCGACGCACGCCGCCATCAGCTCGGACATCGCCGGCTGGAAGTAGTTGTTGCGGATCACGCCGCACGCGATGCCCGATGCGCCGGCGGCGACACCGGTCTTGTCCACGACGAGCACGCGCTGGCCCTGCTTCGCGAGGTGCCAGGCCGTCGAGAGGCCGTGGACGCCGGCGCCGATGACGAGCACCTCCGGTGTTGCGTCTAGCGCAATAGGATTGCGAGGCACGCATCGACGTTATCGCCCCTAGAAGGTGGGGTCAAGGACTTTGGCGTTCGCGTTGACATATGCGCGACATCAGCGCCAAAGTTCGGTGGCGGGCGTCGGTCTTGCCTACGCCAAGAGCAACTGGTATAACCGCGGCTGTACGAATTTGTACAACGGCTGGCCAGGGTGCGAGAAAGGAGTGGAGGGATGGCGGTAGCAGTCGACGGCGGCGACCCGAGTGCAGTGACGGTGCCGCTGGGTGGAACCGTCCAGACGGTGCTCGACAGCCCGCGGATCGCGCCGGCGCCGGCGACGCTCGAGGAGGCGCGAAACGCGCCCGGCCGGCGGGAGAAGATCGAGGCGATCACCAAGCGGATCGAGGCCCAGGGCATCAAGTACGTGTTCTTCCAGCAGGTGTCGATCACGGGCCGGGTGATGGGCAAGGGCGTCGTGTCGACGTTCTTCCCGCAGGTGGCGGAAAAGGGATACCAGCTGGTCTACGGTGCCACAGCGAACCTGTTCACCGATCGTCTCGGCAACTACATCGGCTTCGGTCCCGAGGAGTCCGAGCTCGCGGCGGTGGCGGATCTCGACACGTTCGCCGTGCTGCCGTGGGACGAGCGGGTGGCGCGGGTGTACTGCGACTGCTACGACACCGAGACCGGTGAGCTGCTCGACGCCGACTGTCGCCAGAACCTCAAGCGGGTCGCGCACGAGTTCGAGCAGGAGCTCGGCTACCAGTTCCTGATCGGGATCGAGCCCGAGACGATGTGGCTGAAGAAGCCCGAGGACGGCAAGCTGCCCGAGGGCATCACCAAGCCGTACTGCTACCACATCCACCAGTTCGAGGAGCTCCGTCCGGTGCTGCTCGACGTCGTCGACTGGGGCCAGCGACTCGGCCTCGACATGAGCTACGGCGATCACGAGGACGCGCCCGGTCAGCTCGAGCTGAACTTCCGCTTCGACCGGCCGGTACGGACCGCCGACAACCTCACGACCTATCGCCAGGTGTGCGCCGCGGTCGGGCGAAAGCACGACGTGCTGCCCACGTGGATGCCCAAGCCGTTCACGGGCGTGTCGGCCAACGGTCACCACCACCACTTCACGCTTGTCGACGAGGACGGCGTGAACGTGTTCCACGATCCCGACGGCCCGGCGCAACTGTCGGAGATCGCGCGGAACTTCCTCGGCGGGATGCTCGAGCACTTCGGCGCGCTGATGTGCATCGGCAACCCGACCGTGAACTCGTACTGCCGGATGTGGGACACCGGGTTCTGGGCCCCGATCTACAAGAACTGGGGCTGGCAGAACCGCACGACGACCGTCCGCGTGGCGACCGGCGGCCGGTTCGAGTACCGCGGCGTCGACTCCTCCTGCAACCCGTACCTGACGACCGCGGCGCTGCTCCAGGCCGGGCTCGACGGCGTGCGGCGCAAGCTCGACCCGGGTCCGCCGCAGCAGGGCAACACGTATGACCTGCTCCAGCAGGGCGTCGAGATCGAGCGCGTGCCCGAGAGCCTCGGCGCGGCTTTGAATGCGCTCGCGGCCGACGAGCTGATCCAGGCCGCGATCCCGGGTCGCCTGTACAAGGTGTTCGACTGGTACAAGCGCGACGAGTGGGAGCGGTATCTGGCGGCAGTGACCGACTGGGAGCGCAACGAGTACCTCGAGGTTCTCCCCTAAGCCCGTCGGGGGGCAGCGCTATGTGCGGAATCGCCGGAATCATCTATCGGAACGGCAATGGCGCTCACCGCTTGGGCGCGGACATGACCAGCATGCTCCAGTCGATGAAGCACCGCGGTCCGGACTCGACCGGCTACGCGCTGTATCGCCGGCCGAGCGCGGATCTGATCATGCGGATCAAGCTGGCCGACGGCGACGCCGACGGCGACATCGAGTACGCCGACCGGCTGCGCCGTCGCCGGCGCGAGGTGGAGGCGCGGTTGCGGGGCGCCGGCGCGCGCATCGACTCGATCGAGGACATCAACGAGTACACGATCGCGGTCGCGCTCGCCTACGACGGCGAGCTCAAGCACGTGGCCGACTACGTCGAGTCGGTGCACGGAGCTGAGGTCCTGTCCGCGGGGTCCGCGCTCGAGATCATCAAGGACCTCGGCGACGCGCACACCGTCGGCACCTCGTACAAGCTCGACGGCTACATCGGCACGCACGGGATCGGGCACGTGCGGATGGCCACCGAGTCCGACGTCGACATCTCCAACGCCCACCCGTATTGGGCGTATCCGTTCTCCGACGTTGCCGTCGTCCACAACGGGCAGCTGACCAACTACCACCAGTGGCGCCGGCGCCTGGAGCGGCTCGGTCACCGGTTCGCGTCCGATTGCGACTCGGAGATCATCGCCGTGTACCTGGCGCAGCGGATGCAGGACGGGGCCTCGCTCGAGGAGGCGATGCGCCACAGCCTCGAGGACCTCGACGGCGTGTTCACCTACATCTGCGTGTCCGACGACGCGCTCGGAATGGCCAAGGACGAGCTCGCCGCCAAGCCGCTCGTGCTCTACGAGGGCGATGACATGGTCGTGCTCGCGTCCGAGGAGATGGCGATCCGGGCGGTGATCGACCGGGAGATCGAGACCTACGACCCGTACGAGAGCGAGGTGATGGTATGGACGCGGTAGAGGCGCCGGGCGCGGTTCCGCAGGCGCGGTTCGACCCGCGCGGGCTGGTCGAGCTCGACGAGACGATCCCGCGGGTCGCGGAGATCGACGGCGAGCGAGCGAGCTTCGACGCGCACCCGCTGACCACGCGCCAGATCAACCTCGAGCTGCGCCGGCTCGTCTACGAGGAGGGCGTGCACGAGGTCACCGTGCGCAACCCGGGCGCTAAGCACTCGCTCGGCGTCGGGATCCTCCAACGCTGCCGGATCGAATTCTCGGGCAGCCTCGGCTACTTCGCGTGCGGGCTGATCGACGGGCCTGAGGTCCACATCACCGGCCGCGTCGGCTGGTCGGCGTGCGAGAACATGATGTCGGGCGTGTGCGTGATCGACGGCAACGCCGGGTCGCTCACCGCGGCCGCGCTGCGCGGCGGAGACGTGGTGGTGCGCGGGCAGGTCGGGGCGCGCACCGGGATCGACCAGAAGGGCGGGACGATCATCGCGCTCGGCGACGCCGGCTCGATGACCGGGTTCATGATGCAGCGAGGGCGCCAGATCATCTGCGGCAACGCCGGCAACGGTCTCGGCGACTCGATGTACGACGGCGTGATCTACGTCGGCGGCAAGGTCGCCTCGCTCGGGATCGACTGCGTGCCCGGCGAGTGGACCGACGCCGATACCGAGTTCGTTACGCGCAAGTTCGCCATCTACGGTCTGGGCGACCCGCCCGCGCTCCAGAAGTTCGTGTGCGGCAAGAAGCTCTACAACTACGACTCGCTCGAGCCGTCCGAACGGAAGCTCGTGCTGTGAGGGAGGCGCGCGATGGCTGACGAGAACGCACCGACGGCCCGTAATCGCCTCGGTCGCAGCCGGATCTTCACCCCCGAGGTGATGGACGACATCCACGTCAAGGCCGAGCTCGGCCGCTACCGGATGCGTGGGTTCTCGATCTTCAAGCCGATCCCGCACTGGGACGAGCTGATGTTCCTGCCGGGGACGCTGACCCGGTTCGTGATCGAGGGCTACCGCGAGAAGTGCGTGACGAAGACCGTGCTCGGCGCGCGCTTCGCCAAGAAGCCGATCGAGCTCGACATCCCGATCTACATCACCGGCATGAGCTTTGGTGCGCTGTCGCTCGAGGCCAAGATGGCGCTCGCCAAGGGCGCCTCGATGGCGGGCACGGCGACGTGCTCGGGCGAGGGCGGGATGATCCCGCCCGAACGCGACCTCTCGACCAAGTGGTACTACCAGGTGATCCAGAGCCGCTACGGCTTCAACCCGCATCACCTGATGCTGGCCGACGCCGTCGAGTTCTTCATCGGGCAGGGGTGCAAGGTCGGGCTCGGAGGTCACCTGATGGGTCAGAAGGTGACCGAGCAGGTCGCCGAGATGCGCTCGCTCCCGGTCGGGATCGACCAGCGCTCGCCGGCGCGACACCCCGACTGGCTCGGCCCCGACGACCTGTCGCTGAAGATCCAGGAGATCCGCGAGGCCACCAACTACGAGGTCCCCATCCAGCTCAAGCTCGGGGCGGCGCGCGTGTACGACGACGTGCGGATGGCGGCCAAGTGCGGCCCGGACATCATCTATCTGGACGGCGCCGAGGGTTCGACCGGCGCGGGACCGCACATCGCCACCGAGGAGACGGGGATCCCGCTGCTGGCGGCGATTCCGGAGGCGCGGCGCGCGCTCGAGGACGTCGACATGGTCGACGAGATCGATCTCGTGGTGGCCGGCGGGATTCGCAACGGCGCCGATGTCGCGAAGGCGCTGGCGCTCGGGGCGAACGCGATCGCGATCGGCCACTCGGGGCTGATGGCGCTCAACTGCAACAAGGAGATCCCGGGCGTCACCGACTACGAGGGCACGGTGGGCGTGCCGGCGGGCCAGTGCTACCACTGCCACACCGGCCGCTGCCCGGTCGGGATCACCACCCAGGACCCGGAGTTGCGCAAGCGCCTGGTCGTCGACGAGGCCGCCCAGCGCGTCTACAACTTCCTGCACACGATGACGCTCGAGTGCCAGATGCTGGCGCGCGCGTGCGGGAAGACCGACGTCCACAGCCTCGAGCCCGAGGACCTGTGCGCGCTGACCGTCGAAGCGTCGGCGATGGCGCGCGTGCCGCTCGCCGGCACCGACTACATCCCGGGGGTATCGGAGGAGCGGACGCTTGCCCGGATCGAGCGGTTGCTCGAGCGCCACGTCGAGAACCCGATCGACTTTCTCGCGCCCGACGCCGACGGGTTGGGAGTGGGGGCCGCCGGGCACGAGGGGGTGGGGTCGTGAGTGAGACCGAGTACACGACCTCGATCGACGCCGAGTATCTGGCGGGCCGGCGGTTTCCCTACCAGGAGGACATGTCCCTCGTCGAGGACGTCGACCTGCTCGCCGCCACTCCCGGGGAGGACATCAACTGGCTCGAGGACGTCGAGCTGCTCGAGGAGGACGGCGTGCCGGCGGTGTTCGACCGCTACTCGAACTCGTTCCTGAAGATCTACTTCGCGATTCCATCGGGCCGCGAGAACGAGCTCGCGCGTAAGGTGCTGATCAAGCATCTGCAGTCCGGCAACTCGTACGGGATCGCCTTGAAAGAACGTCATTGCAAGTTTCCCCAGCCGGAGCTCGGCCCGTGGATCGAGGGCTCGCGGATGGTGGGCGCCGACTGGAAGCCGAGCGTGCTCGAGGGGTGGGAAGCTCCCCAGCACTGACTCCGCCCGGCAACGAGGCGGAGCTCCCGCGGTCGATCCGACGAGGGCCGCCGATCACGATCGGCTGCGAGTGCGGCGAGCGCCGCGACCTCCACTACGGGGAGTCGTGGACGTGCGAGAGGTGTGGCAAGACGTGGAACACGCGGCGGATCCCGCTCGAGGAGTACAAGCGACTGTGCCGTACGCAGTCGCGGTTTCGGTGGATCCCGCTCTCGGCCGCCGTGCTCGTGATCGCTTCGCTGATCGCGCTCGTCATCCTCGGCAAGGCGTTCACCGGGATCCTGCTGGTTGGCCTGGTCGCGGTCGCGTGGAGCACGTACGGTCGGCCGCAGTGGAAGCGGCGCTACCTGAAGGCGATCGAGAACCGGCCCAGCTGGAACATCAAGTCCGAGTAGCGGCGTGCGGGTGATCGTCGTCGGCGCTGGGTTCGCGGGACTGGCCGCCGCGGACGCGCTTGTTCGCGCCGGGGCGGAGGTTGAGGTGCTCGAGGCGCGCGACCGGGTCGGCGGCCGGGTGTGGTCGGTGCCGTTCGCGGGCGCGGTGGTTGAGCGCGGCGCCGAGTTCATCCTGCCGCACGACAGGACGGTGATCGCGACGGCGGAGCGGCTCGGGCTGCCGCTCGTGCGCAAGGGGACGCTGTACGGGAATCGGGAGCCTCGCGGCGGTGAGCCGGTGACGCGCGAGGAGGTGGCCGCGGGGTTGCGGCGGATCGGGTCCGAGCCACCTTCGGCCGGCGCCGGACTGCTGAGCGACGCGCTCGCGGGGTATGGGCTCGACCCGGGCGTGGCCGAGGCGATCCGGGCTCGCATCGAGGTGAGCTGCGGATACCCGGCCGACGACCTCGATGCGGGTGCGCTGTCCGAAGGCGCCGCCTCGTTCGGCGACTTCGACACGCACACGGTGGACGGCGGCAACGACCGCATCGCCCGCGAGCTCGCCGCCGGGCTCGGCGATGCGATCCACCTGTCGGCCGCGGCGACGAACGTGCGCTGGGCCGTCCGCGAGGGGGTTCGGGTGAGCGCCGGCGAGCGCGAGTGGGTCGCCGACGCCGCGGTGATCGCGGTCCCGGCCTCGGTGCTCGGAGCGATCACGTTCGAGCCGGCGCTCGGGCCCGAGAAGGCGGCCGTACGTTACGGCCAGGCCGCAAAGCTGTTCGTCGCGCTGCGGGCGCCGGCGCCACCGAGTGCGGTGCTGTCGGTACCGGAACGGTTCTGGTGCTACACGCAGCTCGGTCAGGGCGGCGAGCCACTGCCGTTCGTCGCGGCGTTCGCGGGGACGCCCGGCGCGCTCGAATCACTCGACGTCGCGTCCGGGCCGGAACGGTGGCTGGCGGCGCTGCGCCGGCTGCGTCCGGACCTGGACCTCGACTTCGACAGCGTGCTGGTCTCGACCTGGGCTGAGGACCCGTGGGTGCGCGGCGCGTACTCGGCGCGGTCGGCCACGTCGCCGATGGACACCGAGGAGCTGGCGCGGCCGGTCGGGCCGCTGTTCTTCGCCGGCGAGCACACGGCCGGCGTGTGGCACGGGCTGATGGAGGGCGCGCTCAGGAGCGGGGCGCGGGCCGCGCAACAGTTGCTGCAGACCCCTCTTCGATGAGGTTTTGATCCGGACCCCGCCCACCCGCGGTCTAACCTGGCATGACCGTGGCCGGCGCCGAATCAGTCGAGCTCGAGGTGGGCTCCCGGACCGTGCGGGTCTCCAGCCCCGACCGCGTCTATTTCTCGGCCCGCGGCGAGACCAAGCTCGACCTCGCCAGGTACTACATGAGCGTGGGGGACGGGATCGTGCGTGCGCTCCGCGAGCGCCCGTGCATGCTCCACCGGTTCCCGAAAGGGGTCGACGGCGAGAAGGTTCACCAGAAGCGCCTGCCTAAGGGAGCGCCGGATTGGGTGCGAGACGGTCAACGTGTACTTCCCGCGGTTCGGCCGGACCGCGGATGAGCTGTGCGTGACCGAGCTCGGCAGCGTCATCTGGGCCGTGCAGATGGCGACCGTCGAGTTCCATCCCTGGAACTCGCGGCGGGCCGACGTCGAGCAGCCCGACGAGTGGCGGATCGACCTGGATCCGATGCCGGCGGCGAGCTTCGACGCCGTGCGCCGCGTCGCTCACGTCGCACGCGAGGTGCTCGACGAGATCGGCGCGGTCGGGTGGCCGAAGACCTCGGGCGGCAACGGACTGCACATCTACGTCCGGATCGAGCCTCGGTGGGGCTTCGGCGAGGTCCGCGAGGCGGCGCTCGCGTTCGCCCGCGAGGTCGAGCGCAGGATCCCCGCCGACGCGACCACGACGTGGTGGCGCAAGGACCGCGATCCGCGCAAGGTGTTCGTCGACTACAACCAGAACGCGCGCGACCACACGATCGCGAGCGCCTACTCGGTACGGGGGAACCCGCTCGGAACCGTGTCGACGCCGATCGCGTGGGAAGAGCTCGACGACGTCGACCCGCACGAGTTCACGATCGCGACCGTGCCGGCGCGGTTCGCCGCGATCGGCGACCCGCACGCGGGAATCGACGACGCCGTGTTCTCGCTCGAGCCGCTGCTTGCGTGGGCGGCGCGCGACGAGGATTAGGGGCCGCTTCGCGGCATCCGTGGGACCGCGCACCCCGTCCGGACGGGGTGGATGGCCCCATGGACGCCGCCGGAGGCGGCCCCTACTCGTGCGGGTGGTGCACGATCAGCACGTCGCAGTGCGCGTGGTGCGCGACCGCGTCGCTGACGCTCTGCCCGAGTAGGCGCAGAACCAGCCCGGGCTCACGCGTGCCGATCACGATCATGTCGGCCTTGCGCTCGTCGGCGAGCTGGACGATCGCGTCGGACGGCTCGCCGATCGCCGGCTGATAGTCGGCCTCGATTCCCTGCCCCTCGAGATACGTGCGCGCGGCCTCGAGCTCGGCGGCGTGCTTCTCGGGCGGTTCGGTCGGGTCGATCGGACCACCCGAGCGGCCGGCGCTCAGCATCAGCGGCGTGACGCTCGTGACCACCAGCTTCGACCCCAGCGCCTTGGCGAGCGTCGCCGCGCGCTCCAGCGCCCGTTCGGATCCAGGCGTTTCGTCGTAGCCGACCACTATCGTGCTCATTGGCCCCTCCTCGTTATTCGGGCAGTGCGGCTTGTGCGGGCAGTGCGGCTCTTATACGGGCATTGCGGCCGGAGACGCAGGCTCCAAGCCGAGCATTGCCGCCTCTTCCTCCGGGGTCGCGGGGGTGTGCTCGCGGAAGTGCACGCGCTCCTTGTCCTGGACGACCCGGCGGAAGATGAACAGCAGCACCGAGGCGAACAGCACGCCGACGCCGATGCCGAAGTCGGTCCAGGTGCCATACCCGTTGAGGTGCGGGGCGAGGGCGCCGACGACCAACAGGAACGCCACCAGAACCGTCATGAAGCCCGCGATCCAGACCCATGCGTTGCCTAGCCTGACAGGTCTCGGCCAGTTTGGTCGGTCTTTTCGGAGCAGCAGGAACCCGCTGACCGCGAACAGGTGGGCGAGCACGTAGCCGATGTTGCTCATGTACAGGATCGCCAGGTTGCTCGAGATGAACAGCACCAGCAGGCAGTTCACGACCAGGTCGACGGTCATCGCTCGCCCCGGGACGTGGAAGCGGTTCAGCACGCCGAGTTGCTTGACCGTCATGCCCGCCTTGGAGATTCCGTACAACGCGCGACCGCCGTCGGCTGTCGACGTCGACATCGACAGCACCAGGCTCGCCAGCAGGCAGATCAGGAAGAAGGTCCCGACCGTGTTCCCGGCGATCTTCTCGAACGCCCCCGAGTAGAACTGGCCTGTCGCGGTGGCGGCCGATACCGATCCGGTGACGCCGCCGAGCGCGAACGGCAGCAGCGTGAACACGCCGACCACGAACGCCGCCGAGCTGCGCAACGCGATCTTGGCGTCCTGTTTGGTCTTGTACTCGGGCGCGAACGTGGCGCACACCTCCGCCGCCCACGCCGACCAGGCGAGGATGAACAGGTAGACGAACGCCTCCTTGGTGCCGCCCCAGGGCCCGGTGAACGTCGCCTTGACGTTGCTCGCGTGCCAGTGGCCGGTCACGAACGGCAGGATGATCAATCCGATCAGCGCGATCGTGAGCAGGCCGGCGGTCACGTATGTGAACCCCTTGAACGGGCGGACGCCAAAAATGTTGAACGCCCACACGGCGATGATCACGCCGATCGCGATGAAGTTCCCCAGCGTCAGATGGACGATGCCGTCGTACACCGTGAAGGTGGTGTTGGGGAACCAGCGCGCCTGGATCAGTGCGCCGATCAGATTCCCGAAGATCGACAGTACGACCGACCATCCGATCCAGTAGCCGAACGCGGCGACCGGACCGACGAACGTCGTGTACTTGCGCCACGCCTCGTTCGCGTAGACCGAGATGCCGCCGGATTTCTCGGGGAACATCATCGCCGGCTCGACGTAGATCCAGGTCAGGATCCAGCCGATGATCGCGGAGATACCCCACAGGATCACCGAGCCCCACACGCCGAAGATGTTCAGCGTGAAGCCGAGCGTCCCGAACAGGAAGCCCGGATTGCACATCGCGATCGTGAACCCGTCCCACCAGCGGAGCGACTTCAGCAGCTGACGCTCCTCGACTACGGCTGTCGCCATCTCACCACTCCTGTGGAGTCGTTCGTCCCCGCTGTCTGGCAGCCTTATACCAGTTTGTACAAAGGTGGTCAACATAAATCGGGGCGGTTTCGGAGGAGCGGTCCGGGCGGGCGTAGTCTTTGGAGCGATGCGCGAGCTGCTCGACCGCCAGCGGCCAGGAGCCGCAGCGATTCACGACCAGGGGTCGTCGTCACGGCCGGTGCTACTCGGAACGCTGTCGGTGCGGGTCGATCCAGCGGCAGAACGCATGGCGATCGACACAGCGCTCGAGGTGGGCGCCAAGCTGATCCTCGCCAACATGCTGCTGCTGGGGCCGTATCCGTTGACGGTCATGATCGCCCGCGAGTACGCGACGCTGCCGCACGAGGAAGACCTCGACGCGGTGCGCGAGACCGCGAGTCGCGCCGCCGCGCTCGGAATCCCCACCGAGCTGCTCAGGGTCTCGAGCCCCCGCCCGCTGACCGCACTGATCGAATTGGCACACGATCGCGAGGTTGGCCTGCTCGTGTTTGGTCCGGACCGCTCGCGCATCTCCGGGCGGCGCTTCCGCGCGGCGGCGAAGACCGTGCGGCGCAACGCTCCGTGCCTGGTGTGGATCGCCCCCGACTAGTGGCCGGCGCCGAGGACCACTAGCTGCGGTCGCGGATTTCGCTGATCGTGCCGAAACGGCCGGTGTAGAACAGCAGCGGCTCGTCGTCGCGATGGTCGAGGTATTCGACTTCGCCGATCCATAGGACGTGATCGCCGGCTCGATGCACATCCACGACCCGGCAGACGAGGTGGGCGAGCGCGCCCTCGAGTAGCGGCAGGCCGCCCTGCCAGGTGAAGGTGGGCTCGACCGGCGAGGGCTTCTGGGCGGCGAAGTGGGCCGCGAAGTGCTGCTGCTCGTGGGACAGAACGCTGATCCCGTAGCGTCCGCTGCGCGGGAGCATCTCGTTCATCCGGCAGCGCCCGAGCGAGACCAGCACGAGCGGGGGCCGCAGCGATACCGACAGGAACCCGTTGGCGGTCATGCCGTGGATCGTGTCCTTTTCGACCGTGGTGACCACGGTCACGCCGGTGGCGAACCGGCCCATGACCTGGCGAAACGTCTTGGCCGCCTCCACGACGGCCGGCGCCTTGGGCGTGAGCTTCGCGACACCGGTGGCGGGAGGCAGGCTCGCGTGCGCGGTCGGCGGCTCTCGTTTGGCCCCCGGACGCAGCGGGGGCATCAGGCCGCCCGTGCTCTCCGTCGGACGAACCACGCGGGTGAGGCGCGCTACTCCCTCGCGCTCGGTCACGATCGCCACGATAGCTCCGTTCGTCGCTGCGCTGCGGGCCTCAGGAGCGGGGCCGCGTCTTGTCGGGGTCGTAGAACGGGATCCTCACGACCTTCGCCGGGATCCGCTTCTGGAGGCCGTCGAGCTTGCCGACCTCGACCTCGGTGCCGATCTCGGCGTACTGGACGGCCATCCGGCACAGCGCGATCGAGCGTTTGAGGGTCGGGCTCCGGGTCCCGGATGTGACCACGCCGGCGCGTTGCCGGCCGACGTACATGTAGTCGCCGTGGCCGGCGACCTCGTTGCCGGTCAGCTCGACGCCGACGAGCTTGCGCTGCGGGTGCTCCTTGCGCTCGATCAGCGCCTCGCGGCCGATGAAGTCCTCCTCGTTCGCGAGCGCGACGGTGAATCCGATGCCGGCCTCGAACGGGTCGACCTGGTCGTCGAACTCGTATCCGGCGAAGATCAGCCCGGACTCGATTCGCAGAATGTCGAGCGCCTCGAGCCCGAGCGGCTTGATGCCGTGTTGCTCGCCGGCGGCCCAGACCGCGTCCCACACGGCCGGCCCGTCACTCGGGTGGCACCACACCTCGTAGCCGAGCTCGCCGGTATATCCGGTGCGCGAGACGATGATCGGGATCCCGTCGTGGGTGTGGAGTCTTCCGACCAGGAAGCGGAACCACTTCAGCTCTTTCAGAGTTGGCTGCGTCGGTGGCGTCCACACGATCTCGCCTAGGAGGTCCCGGCTGTTCGGCCCCTGGACGGCGAGGTTGTGGAGCTGATCGGTGCTCGGCTTGACCCAGACTCGCATGTTGCTAGCGGTCCGCGACCTCGCGCAGCCAGACCCCGTCGTAGGGGTCGCCGCCGACGAAGCGGAAGTTGTTGTCGGCGAGGCGGAACACCGTGGCGTCGTCGATCATCCCGCCGGTCTCGTTGCACACCGCGGTGTAGACGACCTGCCCGACCGACAGCTTGCGCGCGTCGCGCGTGATCACACGCTGGATCAGCGTCTCGGCGTCGGGTCCGAGAACTTCGAATTTCCGGAGCGGGGAGAGGTCCATCACGACGACCTTTTCCCGGCACGCCCAGTACTCGGCGATCCCGCCTTCGTTGTTGAAGCAGTGCGGCAGCCAGTAGCCGCGGTACTCGAGAAATGATTTGGTGAGGGCGGAGGTGCGGGAGTGAAATGCGGTCTCCTGCGTCAGGACCGGTGGGGCGTCGGCGGTCACGCGGTGGGCGATGGCGACGGAGAACCGATTCTGTGGGGAATAGACGCGGACGTGGACATCTGTCACCTCCCAGGCATTTGAAGGGTCGACGTCGTCGGGGCAGGCCGATGACGCGCACACGAGGTCGCTCATCGCGCGCAGCATCACGTAATCGCCGGGACGCGACCACGGCTCGTCGAAGACGATCTGCATGTTGGAGTCGAACGCCGTGTTGTAGAAGAAGTTGAGCGCCTCCCACCCCTTGCGGGGCGCGATCTCGAAGCGCGTCAGGGCGCCGTTGAAGTTGTCGGTGCAGTTGATGTGCCCCGGGTAGCCGAAGTCGTCGTAGTACTTGGCCTGGCACGCGAGCGCGAACGTGTCATGACGGCCGACCGTGTCCCTGATCACCTCGACCAGCGGATCCATGTCGAGGTCGTAGAACTTGCCGTTCAGCCCGGGGGTCGGGTAGGCCTGGCCCATGAGGGTCCGCGTGACGGTCGCGTCGAGGCCCCGCTGCACGCCTCGCTGGAGCTTGGCGGCGTGGAACGCGAGGAAGTCCGAGCACTGCCGGCCCTGGACGTCGATTACCTGGATGTACTCGCCCTGCTTGACCTCATACGAGGTGGCGGTGGCGCGGTCGACCCTGAAGTCGAGCCGTGGCTCGGCCAGCGGTGGCGGCGGCTCGGGCTGCTCGCGCGCGGTTGGATGCGCCCGCCGGACCTCGATCAGCAGCTCCGAGGCCGGCGGGTCGCCGTCGACGATCCGACCGCCCGGGGCGGCGACGACGAGCGTGGTGGCGGACCTGGGCGGTGAGGGCGATCTCGCTGCCGGGCTTCGAGTCGCGGCCGAAGACCTGTAGCGCGTGTGATTTGGTGTCGGGGGTTAGCCCGAGCGCGGTCAAGCCCGCGCCACCGTTTGCCGTGAGCTTCGCCGTCTGGCCGCCGTGGCGGTCGATGAGCCGGACGCGGTCGTCCCCTTCGAGCTTGACCGCGGTCGCGCCGCCCGGTGCGACGCGGTAGAACTCGAGCCCGGGCTCGGTTGGCCGGAGCCCGTTGATGAGGACCGCCACCGCTCGCTCCGGGTCCTAGGAGGCGGCGGGAGCCGAGGCCTTCTCGACCTCGGCGAGCAGCTGCTCGGCGAGCTCGCGCTTGCCGTCGGCGTCGAGCTTCTTGAGCTCGTTCTCGACCGCGCGGCGGTTGTAGTGCTGGTTCCAGTAGTCGAGGCTCTCGAATCCGAGTAGCACCGCCTTGCCGACGAACTGGCGGAGCACCTCGTTGGTCGGTCCCATCACCCAGCCGGCCTTCGCGTCGCGGAGGTAGCGCTCGAGCTCCATGTCGCGCTTGTAGCCCGTGCCGCCGCAGGCGTGGAGCATCTTGTCGACGACGTGCGCGGTGTTCTTGGCGGCGATGAACTTGATCTGCCACGCCCAGTGCAGGTAGTTCGCGCGCGCGAACTCACCCGGCGGCGGCTGGATCGTGTTGTGCTCGGTCGCGTTGTCCATCGCCTGCGCCACCGAGTACGCGAACAGCCGGGAGGCGTTGGTGTCCATCACCGCTTCGCCGATGTAGTCCTGGATCGTCGGATAGTCCGCGACCCGGAGGCCGACGTCGACATGGCGCTTGCGCGTGGTCTGGCGCTTGCCGATGTCGATCGCGCCCATCGCGATCCCGTTCCAGACGCTCGATGACCCGATCAGGAACCACGGGTCGACCGACTCGTCGTTGGAGGCGGCGCCATCGCCCTCCGGCCCGACGATCTGATCGCCGGGGATGTCGATCCCGGGCACCTCGATCGGCCCCGACTGGTTGCCCCTGAGTCCGAGCGCGTCCCACGAGGACGGCTGCGCCTTGATGTGCTCGCCGTCGATCACGAACACGGAGAGGTCGTCGTAGCCAGTGAAGTCGGGGCTCGTCGTCTGCACGACGTAGAAGTCCGCGAAGCCGCCCGAGGTCGTCCAGGAGGCCTTCTTGCGCACGTTGTAGCCGCCGTTCGAGCGCTCGGCGCCAGATGAGATCGGATACCAGAAGTGCGAGCCGGTCTCGGGATCGCTGTACGACAGCGTCCCGATCTTGCCGCTGTTCAGCGGGCGGATGTACTTGTCGATCAGCGCCTCGGTCGGCCGCAGCATCAGCGTGTTGACCGCGCCGATGTGCATCACGTAACACATGGCGGTGGAGGCGCAGCCGTAGCGCGCGATCGTCTCGCACGTCATCGCGTACGCGACGTGGTCCTGTCCGAGACCGCCGTACTCCGTCGGCACGGTGAGCGCGAGGAACCCGTGCTCGCCGAGAAGCTCGAGGTTGCGGCGGGGGAACTTGAGCTCGTCGTCGGAGACCTTGGCGTTGGCGCGCATCTCCGTCTCGCACAGCTCGATCAGCTGGTCGCGAAGCTCGCGCTGGCGGTCGGTGAGCACCCACTCGGGATCCCACTCGTAGCCCAGTCCCCAGAAGGGCTCGCCACCCCATGTCTTCTCGGCCATCACACCTCCGCTCGCTCTGCACAAATATGTCCAATACAGTTCTACCTGAGTGCGCCAGCGGTGTCTAGGGCGGGCGGCGCGTGGGGCGCCGGCGGGTGTGGGTGCTGGCGGGGGAGCGGTGGCGCGGCGGGTGTGGTTCTCGCTGGGAGGGGCTGGCGCGGCGGGTGTGGTTCTCCTGCGAGGGGGCGGCGCGGCGGGTGTGGTTCTCCTGCGAGGGGGGCTGGCGCGGCGGGTGTGGTTCTCCTGCGAGGGGGCGGCGCGGCGGGTGTGGGCGGCGGTGCAGAACCCGCCAAACCACCCCACGGGCCCGCTCCGTGGCGATATAAGCGCCGGGGAGACGCTTATATCGCCAAGGTTCGGTGGCGGGAGCCGGTTTGGCGAGTTGTGCACCGCGGGGCGGGTCGATTGGGGCGCTTCAGGCTGCGCCGGCGTGGGGACCCGCACCCCGCCACCAAGCGGATCGCGGCACCGCCGGTTCTGCACGCGGCCGGATCCGTGCGGCCCGCAGCCAGCCATGTCGCCGGCGGCTGGTGGGGTTATCCCCACCATCGAGGACGGGGGTCCTCTGCCGGCGAGACGCCCGGTCGCCCCAGCGATTTTGGGCGCCGGCGAAGGCAGTCTCCGATCCCATGCAAAACACACCTTCACCCACCGTCACATCCGGCGGTCCGGGCGGCTCGAGAGGGCCGGCCGGACCGCGCGGGTCGGCAGGCTCCGGCATGCTCGCCCGCTTCGTCCACGCCGCGGCCCGGAGCGCGGCGCGCCGCCCCAAGACGACCGTCGCGCTCTGGCTCGCGCTGATCGTGGCGTGCGTGGGGCTCGGCTCGAGTGCCGGCATGCGCACGCTCTCGAACTCCGGTTCCGGGACCGGTGAATCCGCCCGTGCCGACGCTCGCCTCACCGCCTCGGGCCTCCAGGGCCCCGCCACCGAGAACGTGCTCGTCCGTTCGAGCAGCCCGCAGCACACCGCGCACGCAGTCGCGGCGCTCGAGGCCGGGCGCCGCCGCCTGCCGGCGGTGAAGTCGGTCGACGGTCCCGACCGCTCGCCCGAGCTCTCTCGTGCGGGTGGCCGAACCGCGCTCGTCGTCGTGACGCTGCGCGGCGATCCCAACGACCAGGACGCGCGCGCAGCGCAAGTGCAGCACTACGTCGACGGACTGGCCGCGCGCCAGCCCGGCGTCACCTTCCAAGAGGCCGGCAGCGGCTCCGAGGACAACGCGATCACCCAGCTCGTCAACAACGGGTTGCACCGAGTGGAGCTGATCTCCATCCCGATCACGCTGCTGATCCTGGTGCTCGCCTTCGGCGCCGTGGTCGCCGCGTCGGTGCCGTTGCTGCTCGGCCTGACGTCGGTGGGAGCGGCGCTCGGCGCGCTGGGGCTCGTGTCGCACATCGCGCCGAACGGTTCCTCGACGGCCCCGGTCGTCGTCCTGATCGGCCTCGCCGTCGGCGTCGACTACTCGCTCTTCTACGTTCGTCGAGAGCGAGTGGAGCGGCGAGACGGGGCGTCCGCCGACGCGGCGCTCGCCGCCACCTCGGCGACCGTCGGCCGCGCGATCCTGGTCGCCGGCATGACCGTTGTGATCGGCCTCGCCGGTCTGCTGTTCACCGGCTTCGGGGTGTTCACGTCGATGGCGCTGGGCGCGATCCTGGTTGTCCTGATCGCCGTCGTCGGATCGCTGACCGTGCTCCCGGCGATGCTCGCGCTGCTCGGCGACCGGATCGACCGGGGCCGGCTGTGGCCGCGCCGGCGCAAGGCGCGGTCTCGCCGTCGCAGGACGATGTGGCAGGTGCTCGCGGCCGGTGTCACTGACCACCCCCGCACCTCCCTGACACTTGCCCTCGTCATCCTCGCAGCGCTGGCGGCACCCTTGATCTCGATCAAGACCGCGGAGCCCGGCCAGAGCGACGTTTCGCCGAACACGCCGATCCGCGCTGCCTATACGGCGATCGAACGAGCATTCCCGGGATCCGAGGACACGGCCGACCTGGTCGTCAGTGGACACGGACTCCACAGCGAGCGCACCACCTCCCAGCTGCGGACGATCGGCCGTCAAGGCCAGGCGATCACCGGAGGCCGGGGCGCGGTGAACACACAAATCTCGCGTGACGGCCAAACCGCGCTGCTCCAGATCCCGATGCCCGAGTCCAGCCTCAGCGTCGCCGACCACAAGGTCCAGACGCTGCGGCACGAGCTCGAGCCGGCCGTCGCCAGCGCAATCCCGGGGGCGCACGCGGACCTCACCGGCGACTACGCGGGCAATCTCGATTTCACGAGTCGCCTGTCGAACGTCACGCCGCTCGTGATCGCGTTCGTGCTCGGGCTGGCGTTCATCCTGCTGATCGCGACGTTCCGTTCCGCACGGCTGGCCCTGTCGGTGATCGGGCTCAACCTGCTGTCGGTCGGCGCGGCGTTCGGCGTGCTGGTCGCGGTCTTCCAGCATCACTGGGCCCAGTCGCTGCTCGGCTTCCAGTCCGACGGCGCGGTCGTCGACTGGCTGCCGCTGTTCGCGTTCGTGGTGCTGTTCGGCCTGTCGATGGATTACACGGTGCTGGTGCTCGAGCGCGCCCGGGAGGCGCGGCTGGCCGGCGCGAGCGCCAGGGAGGCCGCCGCCACGGCACTGGGCTCGACCGGCGGAACCGTTACCAGCGCCGCGCTCGTGATGATCGCCGTGTTCTCGGTGTTCGCCACGCTGCCGCTGCTCGAGTTCAAGCAGCTCGGGGTCGGGCTCGCGGCCGCGATCGCACTCGACGCCACGATCGTCCGCGGTCTGGCGCTGCCGGCGGCCCTCACGCTGCTGGGCGACCGCGGTCTGGCCCCAGCACCCGCTCGCGCCTCCCGCAGGCGCGCCCGGGGCTGGGATCATGGAGTCAGTGTCGCCGCGATCGGATCGAGCCATGACTGACCACGACCGCGAAATCAAGCTGCGGTCGGTGGTGCGGGGGGCGGCGTTCGCGCCGTCCCTCGCGATCCTGTCCGCGCTCATCGTCATCTGGGCGGCGACTGGAGCCGGCTACTTCTGGCCGATGTGGGCGGCGCTCGGACTCGCGATTCCGACCGCCCTTTGGCAGGCCGTGCGTTTCGCCTGGCTCCGGCCAAAGGGAGGTAGTCGCTGGTACGTGCTGCAGGCCGGCGTCTCGGTGGTGCTCGTCGCGACCTGCTTGGCGGTCTGGGCGATGTCGGGAGGCGGGTTCTTCTGGCCGATCTTCCCGTTCGTCGCGTTCTCCGTCGCGCTTGCCTTGAATCCGCTCGCGTTCCGGCCCGATCAGCGCAAGCTCCAGGTCCGGGTCGACGAGCTGACCCGCACGCGTAGCGGAGCGCTCAACGTTCAGGCCTCGGAGCTGCGCCGCATCGAGCGCGATCTGCACGACGGAGCCCAGGCCAGGCTGGTGGCGCTCAGCATGCAGCTCGGGCGCGCTGAGGAGCGTCTGGCCGATCACCCCGACAGCGCGGCGCTCGTACGGCAAGCTCGCGAGGAGGCGACCGCCGCGATCAGAGAGCTGCGGGACCTCGCGCGCGGGATCGCGCCGCCGGTGCTCGCCGATCGGGGCCTGGTCGCCGCCGCCGAGTCGCTCGCGAGCCGATCGACCGCGAACGTCGAGGTCATCGGACATCTCGACCATCGGCCACCACCGGTGGTCGAGACCGCGGCCTACTTCGTCATCGCGGAGGCGCTTACCAATGTGGTCAAGCATGCGCCCGGCGCCAGCGCGCGCGTGACGCTGAGCCTCGACGGCCCGATGCTCGTCGTTGAGGTTGCCGACAACGGACCCGGTGGCGCGAACCCTGCCGCGAGCGGGCTGACCGGGCTCAAGCAGCGAGTCGAGGCACTCGACGGCCGGCTCGAGGTGCACAGCGTGGCCCGTGAGGGGACAGTCGTGTGGGCAGTGCTGCCATGCGAGTAGTCGTCGTCGAGGACTCGGCGCTGCTGCGGGAAGGAATCGTGGCGCTGCTGGCCGAGAACGACATCGATGTCGTCGCGCAGGCGGACGACGGTCCGGGGCTTCTGCGGATCATCGACGGACACAAGCCCGACCTCGCGATCTGCGACGTGCGGCTGCCGCCCACGTTCACCGATGAGGGGATCCGCGCGGCGCTGGAGGCGCGCCGGCGCCACCCTGAGTTGGCGATCCTGATCCTCTCCCAGTACGTCGAGCCGGTCTACACCGGCGAGTTGCTCGCCGCCGGCAATAGCGGGGTCGGCTACCTGCTCAAGGAGCGCGTCAGCGAGGTGAGGACTTTCCTCGACTCGGTCAGGCGCGTCGCCGCCGGCGGGACCGCGCTCGATCGCGAGGTCGTCAGCGCGCTGATTGCCGATCGCGACCGCACCGGCGACGGGGCGGAGCTACGGGCGCTGACGCCTCGCGAGCGCGAGACGTTGGAGCTGATTGCCCAGGGCCGCACCAACGTCGCGATCGCCCGCGAGATGGTGGTCACGTCCGGCGCGGTTGAGAAGCACGTGTCCAACATATTCACCAAGCTCAACCTGCCCGCCGGCGACGACGATCACCGGCGGGTGCTGGCGGTGCTCGCGTATCTGCGGGTGACCGGCGGGCAGTGAGCTAGGCGGGCTGCGAGCTTCGAGCTGCGCGCTAGGCGCCGCGGGCCCCGGGGCTACGAGGTCATCCCGCCGAACTGGCCGCCGGTGATGCTCAGAATCTGGCCGTTGATGTAGTTCGCCCACGGCGTGCACAGCAGGAAGACGCCGCCGGCGGCCTCGCGGGGCGTGCCGGCGCGGCCGAGCGGGATCAGCGCGGGGCCCATCGCGCGGAGCTGCTCGGGAATTCCGAGCTGGACCTTCTCGCCGCGGATCTCGACGACGTTCTCGTCGTTCTTGGCGGCGGTCAGGCGAGTCTCGATGAACCCGAACGCGACCGCGTTGACGTTGATCTTGAACTGGCCCCACTCCTTGGCGAGCGTCTTGGTAAGGCCGAGCACCGCCGACTTGCCCGAGGAGTAGTTGGCCTGCCCCGCGTTGCCCATCGTGCCCGAGATCGAGGACACGTTGACGATCTTGCGGAATACCTCCACACCCTCCTCGCGCTCCTTCTTGGCGGGCTCGCGCATGTGGGGGGCAACGGCTCGGCACATCCGGAAGGGGACGACCGTGTGGATGTCGATCATCTTCTGGAACCAGTCGTCGCTCATCTTGTGGATCGGCGCGTCGAGGGTGTAGCCGGCGTTGTTGATCAGGATGTCGACCTTGCCCCACTTGTCGATGACCGCCTGGACGAGCTCGTCGGGAACCCCCGGCTGCGTCAGGTCGCCGCCGAACACGAGCGTCTCGCCGGCGATCTCTCCCGCCGTCTGCTCGGCGACATCGCCATCGAGATCGTTGATCAGGACCTTCGCGCCGTTCTCCGACAGCAGCTCGGCGGTCGCGCGTCCGATGCCGCGTGCCGAGCCGGTGACGATCGCCACCTTGTCATCGAGGATTGCCATTTGTCGGGCCTCCGTTTTCGGATGATGAGGCAGGCCATCATGCCAGCGCGGCGGCCAATGCGCCCCCACACAGCCCCGACTCGATCGCGCCGTCGATGAACCCGGCCCAGCCGTTGGCGATGTCCGAGCCGGCGAACACGACCCGGCCCTCGGTCCGCCGCATCGCGTCGTGGTGGTGCTCGTACCAGCCCGGCCGGTGGATCGCCCACGTGCCGCGGGAGAACTCGTCCGCGAGCCAGTCGTGGGCGGTGGCGTCGAGCACCTCGTACCCCGGCAGGATCGCGTCGAGCTGACCCTGGACCGCGGGCAGGTCGCCGGCATCGCACCGCGCGGCGTCGATTCCGAATCCGATCATCAACTGCGAGCCGTCGCCGTTGACCGACTCGGTGCCCAGGTAGCCGAACGGATGTCCGGGCCGGATGGCGTTCTGAAGCAGCGAATCGCCCCGGGCGTGGACGAAGATCTTGATCCCACGCGAGGCCTGGCCGAGGGCAATGGCCCGTCGTTTGTCGTCCGGGAGCTCCGGGGCGAACTCGATCGCACCCAGCGCGTTGAGCGGGACTGCGACCACCGCGGTGCGCGCGGCGAGCACCTCGCCGGCGCGGGTCTCCACCTCGACACGATCGCCCGATTGCCTGATCGCGGCCACGCTCGTCTCGAGGCGGCGCTCGAACGGCGCCGCGCCGGCGATCGCCTCCATCAACGCGCGGGTGCCGCCGACGATCGTCACCCGCCCGCCCGTGAACTGGGTCAGTTCGAGGCTGTAGCCCGACAGCGCGTGCCAGCGCAGCACCGACACCGCTCCCGCCTGATCGAGCGGGGCGTGCGCGAGCGACTCGAGCTCGGCGGTGAGCACGTCACGCTCCTCGGGTGAGAGCGAGAGCTCGTCGAGGCGCTCGGCGATCGTCTGGCGATCGAACCGGGCGAGCGCGCCGAGCGCGTGGGTCGGATCGTGGGGCGCCGGCAACGCTTCGCGGACGCCGTCGACGAATCGGTCCCATCCGCGCCGCGCGATCTCGTCGCGCTGCTCGATCGTCCCCGACCGGCGCTCATCGCCCACGTACCATCCGGCCGCCTCGGCGCCGTCGCTGACGAGCGTCCGCAGCCCGGCGCGCGTGATCTCCGACCAGGTGTGCGGCTGGTGCCAGTGCACCCAGGCGCCGCCGTACTCGATCGCGTGGCCCTGCCATTCGGCGGTCCAGGTGCGTCCGCCGAGGCGTTCGCGGCCTTCGAGCAGCAGCACCGAGCGGCCGCGCAGCGCCGCCTCGCGGGCCGCGGTGACACCGGCGAAGCCGCCGCCGACGACGATCACGTCGTTCATCGTCGTTCATGGGACGGGCACCGCGGGAGAACCAACGGGGACTCGCCGGCTCGCGGTGGCGTCCACCGCGACGGCGCCACCGGGACCTACGAATACCGGGTTCAGCTCGATCAGATCGAGCGCCTCTTCGATCAAGACCTCGCCGACCTGCTCTGCCAGCCGGGCCACCGCGGCCAGGTCCACCGGCGCCGTGCCGCGGCCGCCCGTCAGCAGCGGGGCGCCGCGGAGCGACCGGAGCGCCTGCTCGATCCGGCCGGCGCCGGCCGGGAGTGGCACGATCGCCACGTCGGTCAGGACCTCGGTCCAGACACCGCCGAGGCCGACGACGAGCGCCGGCACGATCGCGTCGGCGCGGGCGGCCACGATCAACTCGACCCCGGGGGCGGCCATCCGCTCGGCGAGCACGGACGCGGTCGGTCCGCCGTCGAGTGCGGAAAGCCGGGCGAACGCGCTTCGCACCTCGGCCTCCGAGCGCAGACCGAGTTCGATCGCGCCGACGTCCGACTTGTGCTGGATCCCGGGTGCGCTCAGCTTCAACGCGATGTGCCCCCCGAGCTCGGCGAGCGCGGCGACGGCAGCGCCCTCGTCGAACACGAGGCAGCCCTCGACCACGCTGACGCCGGCGCCGCGCAGCAGCTCCTTGGCATCGTGCTCGGAGAGCCACTCGACCGCGCCACCGGCGTCCACGACCGCGATCCGCTTCGCCATCCGCGCGATCTCGAGCAGCCGCGCCGGATCGCCGGGCGGCCGCCGCAGCGCCGCCGCGCACGCGAGGCCGGTGCGGAGGCCGGCGATGGCCGGGATGCCCGCCTGGACGCACTGCCAGGCCGCCCCGTCGTCGAGTAGCTCCGGGAGCGTCGAGCAGATCATCGTCGACGCCGGGCTCAACGCCGCGCCGGCAATCACCCCGTCGCGCACCGCGTCCGACGCCTGCGCCACCGCGCCGGTCAAGCCCGGGAACTGGTCGTAGAACACGAGCACGTCGTCGAGCGCGGGGTCCTCGCCCAGGGTGCGGACGAGCTCGGCCAGCAACTCGCGCTCGCCCCAGATCATCGCGGTGTAGTCGAGCGGGTTCGCCACGGTCGCGGCCGACGGCAGCAGCTCGCGCAACCGCTCGCACGTCGCCGGTGCCAGCGCCGGCAGCTCGAGCCCGAGCCGCGCCGCCTCGTCGGCGCCCTGTGCGGAGTCGCCGCCCGAGCAGGTCATGATCGCCAGCCCGCCGCCGTGCCGCCAGCGCACGAGCCGCTCTGCCGCCGCACCGGCCGCGCCGCCGCGCGCCGGACCGGGACCGCCAGCGTCTTGGCGAGCTCGAGCAGCTCGTGTACGTCGGGTGCCCAGATCGCGCCCGCCTCCTCGATCAGCGCGCGGAAGATCCGCTGATCGCCGGCGAGCGCGGCGCTGTGAGCCGCCGCGGCGCGCGCTCCCGCGGGCGAGCTGCCGACCTTCAACACCGTCACGCGCACGCCGGCGGCCGCGCACGCCGCGAGGCCCTCGCACAGCCCTGGGCCGCCGTCGTCCTCGAGATACAGCGCAATCGCCCGGACGCCGTCCTCGTCCGCCAGGAACGACAGATAGTCGGCGGCCGACAGCACCGCCTGGTTGCCGCTCGCGACGACCGTGTGGAAGCGCAACCCGCGGAGGGTCGCGAGCGCGTTCACCGCGACGTTGCCGCTTTGAGAGACCAGCGCCACCGCGCCCGGCTCGCGCGGCGTCAGCGCATCGCCCCACAGCACGGTGCGCGCGTGCGTCGAAACGATCCCGTTGCAGTTCGGTCCGCACACCGGGAACTCGTGACGCGCGGCCGCGGCGACCAGGTCGTGCTGCAACGCGACACCTTCAGGCACCTCGCCGAACCCGGCGCTGAAGACCACAGCGCCGCCGCATCCCCGAGCGCCCGCCTGCTCGATCGCGGCGGGCACGCCGGACGCCGGGATCGCGATCACCACCGCATCGACAGCCTCGGGGAGATCGGCGACCGTCGGAACGCACGGATGTCCGAGCACGTCCGACCGCCGCGGATTGACGCCCCAGACAGGTCCGGGGAAGCCGATCGCCTCCAGGTTCAACAGAGCCTGGGCGCCATAGCTGGCCGGGCGGTCGGTGGCGCCGACGACCGCGATCGACCGCGGGCGCAGCAGGCGGCTCAGGTCCACGGGCAGGCTCAGTGAATCGTCGCCTCGACGCCGCGACGCTCGAGCGCGCGCGCGATGATCAGCCGCTGCACCTCGCTGGTGCCCTCCCAGATCCGGTCCACCCGCAGCTCGCGGTTGAACCGCTCGGCGACGTTGCTGCGCATGTACCCGCGCCCGCCGAACGCCTGGACGGCCCGGTCCGCGCAGCGGCCGGCGGCCTCGGAGACGAACAGCTTGGCCATCGAGGCCTTGGCGTGGATGAGCTTCACGTCGGCGCCGGCGTCGACCATCCCGGCGACGTGCAGGGCCAGCAGCCGGCCGAGCGTCGCGTCGGTGGCCGAGTCCGCGAGCGGGAACGAGATGCCCTGGTAGTCCATGATCCGCACGCCGCCCTGCCGGCGCTCGAGCGCCCAGGTCGTCGCCTCGTCGAGCAGGCGCCACATCGCGCCGAGTCCGTGCGTGGCGATCCCGAGGCGCTCCTCGGTGAACCACGCGCGCTGCAGCGCCTCGCCGTTGCCGACGCCCCCGACGACCGCGTCGGCTCCGACCTCGACGTCGGTGAAGCGGATCGTCGGATGGCCGTGCGGGTAGTTGTGGGTGAACCGCGGGTTGTCGACGAACTCGACGCCGGCGGCGCCGGGCTCCACCAGGAACAGCGTCGGCAGCCGGTCGGGTCCGTCGACCGCGTTGGCCATCACGATCAGCACCCGGGCGACGTCGCCCGAGGTCACGAACCACTTCTCGCCGTTGATTCGCCAGCCGCCGTCCGTGGGGATCGCGGTCGAGGTGATGCCGCCGGGGTCCGAGCCGGCCTCGGCCTCGGTCACCGCGTACGCGTCGCCGCCCTCGCCGCGCAGGGCCGGGACGAGGTAACGCTCGATCTGCTCGGGCGTGCCCTGGAGGAGCACGTTGTAGGCGCTCGGCACGTGCCAGTGGAGGCCGTTCGTGACCCGGCCGAACTGCTCGTTGACCAGGAACCAGTCGAGCATCGACCAGCCCTGCCCGCCGTACTCGGGGGCGAAGCGGCCGCCGTTCAGGCGTGCCGCGATCGCCTCGCGCTTGATGTGCTCGACGGTGTCCGCGGAAAGCTGCCCGCCAAGCTCCTCAGCCTCGAGCTCGAGCGGCATCAGCACCGTCTCGACGAACGTTCGCGCCCGCTGCTGGAGCTCGAGCTGCTCGGATGTGAGCTCGTGGCCGGTGGTGGTGGGGTAGACGGCGGTGCTCATCGTTACTCCTCGTTTCTCGTGGCCAGCAGCTGCGCGAGCCGCCGCCTGTCTGTCTCGGTTCGCTGTGCGCCGCGCCCGGGGAGCGCGAGCAGCAGGTTGTGGTGGTTGGCGAGGACCGCGGTCGCGACCTCCCAGGCTTGCGCCACCTCGGGGTCGCCGTCGCCGGCCCGGCGCTCGATCAGCTCGACGACACCGTGGAGGTAGCCGTCCCAGCGACGCTCGCCTCCCCGTAGCACCAGCCGTTCGATCCGGGCGGCTTCCTCGGCGACCGCCTCGTCGGTCGGGCGGGCGCCGCAGCGCAGCGTCGCGACCGCGGCGGGAAGCTCGCGCTCGGGCTCGGGCGTGACCGACAGCCAGGGCGCGGACTTGACCATGGGCGGTAGACTAACGCAAACTGATCACAAAGTCAGGATGGTTTCTTATGTCAGCTGTGATGAACGCGTTGGGGGAGGCGCTCGAGCCCCGGTTGTACCTCGACCCGGCGATGGTCGAGGTCGAGCAGGAGCGAATCTTCGAACGCACGTGGCAGCTGATCGGCCACATCTCGGCGGTGCCCCGCCCGGGCAGCTACACGACGGGGTTCGCCGGCAACCAGCCCGTGCTCGTCGTCCGCGACGATCAGCACCGGCTCAACGCCTATCGGAACGTCTGTCGTCACCGTGGGTCGTGCCTACTGAGCGGCTCGGGGCAGTGCAAGGGCGCGATCCGCTGTCGCTATCACGGCTGGACCTACAAATTCGACGGGACGCTGATCGGCGCTCCGGAGGCACTCCAGTTCGGCGAGCGCCTTGACAAGTCCGCGCTCGGGCTGATGCCGGCGCGGGTCGAGGAGCTGTGCGGTCTGGTGTTCGTCAACCTCGACCGCGACGCCACGCCGCTGTCCGAGCTCGTCGGCGATCTGCCGGCGCGTCTCGAGCGCTACCGGATCCCCGAGCTCGAGCCGTTCGGCCTGTCCGGCGGCACGCAGCCGGCGAACTGGAAGGTGGTGGCTGAGAACTATCTCGAGGGCTACCACATCCCGATCGCCCATCCCGGGCTGATGCGGATGCTCGACTACAAGCACTACGACACCGACCTGCACGAGCACTACGCGTGGATCGAGGCCCCGCTGCGCAAGAAGCCGAGCAGCAACCGGCTCGAGCGGCTGTACGCCCAGTTGGTGACACCGATGCCGGGACTCAGCGACGAGGACCGACGCACGTGGCGCTACGTGTTCATCTACCCCAACACGACGATCGACCTGTATCCCGACCAGGTCAACACCTGGCAAATGACCCCCGACGGGGTCGGACGCACGCGGGATGTGTTCGCGGGCTACCGCTCGGCGCGGAGCGGCCCGCGGACGCGCGCCGTCCAGCGGCTCAACAACTGGGTGAACGAGCTCGTGCTCAAGGAGGACATCGACCTCGTCAAGAACGTCCAGCTCGGGTTGCGGACGCGCGGTTACCGGTGTGGCCCGCTGTCACGCCGGGAGAGCGCGGTGGCGTGGTTCGCGGATCGGGTGCGAGCGGATTTGGATCCAGCCCACCCTGAGGCCGCGACGTCGTGAACGAGGACCGCTCGGACGACGCCGCGGACCGCAAGCCGAGCGCGCGGGACCGGATCCTCGCCGCCGCCGTGGGGCAGATCGCCAAGGAGGGCATCGACGGCGTGCGGATCGCCCGGATCGCGATGGAGGCGCGCGTCTCGACCGCGCTCGTCCACTACCACTTCGAGACTCGCGACGCCCTGCTCGCCGAGGCGCTCGACTACTCCTACCAGCAGGCGGGTGAGGCTCGCATCGGCGGCGAGCAGGAGCTGCCGGCGGCCTCGCATGCAGAGAGGCTCCAGTCGATGATCGACGGCTGCCTGCCGATGACCGCAGGGCTGACCCAGGACTGGGTGCTGTGGGTGGAGCTGTGGTTGCGCGCCGCGCGCCATCCGGAGCTACGTCCGGTAGCCGAGGATCTCTACGGGCGCCTGCACGCGTGGTTCGCCGACGAGATTGCCGCAGGCGTGCAGGACGGCGAATTCGCGCCGTGCGATCGCCGACGAGGTCGCGGACCGAACGCTCGCGCTGATCGACGGCTACGGGATCAGAACGCTGATCGGCGACGCAGCCGTGCCGCTCGACCGAGCCCGGGAGGCGGTTGCCGGCGCACTCGCCCGGGATCTCGGCGCGGGGGAGACGCTGCGCGCCGCGCGCGATCAGGCGGGCGATCCCGTGCGCAGGGCCGCGCGCGCGGCCTCGCGCCCCGTGCGAACCGCGCCCTCCATGTAGCCGGCCACCCAGTGGTCCGAGCCGGCGACGTAGAACGGCGGCTCGTGGGTTCCGTGCATCGGCCCGACGCGCGTGAGGTCGCCCGGCGCCCAGCTCGCGATGTATCCCTGTGTGAACGGGTCGACGCCCCACGCGCGCTCGAGCATCGCGCTCGGGAACCGGGCCGCCTCGCCGTACAGCGCCACAAGCCCGTCGACCACGGTGCTCGACCGGACCGCCTCCGGCGTCGCCAGGAACGCCGATAGCCGCTCCGGTGGGACCAGAAGCGACAGGATGCCGGCGCCCTGCGGCCATGTCGAGCCGAACAGCCACTCGGTCTCGGCGAGCCCGTTCTGGCCCGATTCCTGCCAGAACGAAGCCTCGTAGGCGGCGACGACCTTGGCCGCGAGCGCGTGGCGGTGTGAGCGCAGCGACCGAAGGCGCGCATCGCTGAGCCCGGAGATCTC
The DNA here is from genome assembly GCA_963699325.1 of uncultured Solirubrobacterales bacterium. Lineage (GTDB taxonomy): Bacteria > Actinomycetota > Thermoleophilia > Solirubrobacterales > Solirubrobacteraceae > Palsa-465. The sequence continues at coordinate 45,674 of CAVOTN010000010.1, forward strand.
GATCGCCCGCAGCGGGCCGGCGGGGATCGTGCACACGACGGCCTCGGCTGCGACCGCCTCACCGCCGTGGAGTGTCACCTCGACCCGGTCAGATCGGATGGAGACGCGCTGGACGGCAGCGCCGAAGCGGATCGCCTCCGGGCCGACCTCGGCGGCCATCGCCAGCGCGACCGCGGCCGAGCCCTCGCTGACCCGCAGGCTCTCCCAGCGCTCGAGGTCGTAGAAGCCGTCGCCGCCGAGTGCCGCGTGCTTGCGCAGCTCGGCGAGCAGCGAGGTCCGCTCGGGCGCGTCGCACGCAAGCGACAGCGAGGCCAGGTTGTGGCGCCGGCGCACCGCCGGCAGCGCGTCCTGCTCGCGGAGCCAGTCGGCCAGGCTGAGCGCGTCGAGGCGGGCCGCGTCCGGATGGCTCCATGGATCGTCGGGATCTACCGTCGCCGACAGTCGCACGAACGCTTCCTGGATCCGTACCTCGTCGAGTCGCTCGGATTCGCTCATCCACGGGATGTCGTCGCCGACGTACACGCCATCGACGAGCCCCCAGCTGATCTCGCCGGGATCGGCAACGTAACTCGGCTCGACGGTGAGTCCGAGCTCGTCGACGAGCTCACCGTAGGCCGTGTGCCCCGGCCCGAACACCTCGCCGCCGGCTTGAACCACGCGCCCGTCCGGCAGCGTCACCGCCTCGACTCGGCCACCGACCCGGTCTCGTGCCTCGAGCACGATCACATCCGCTCCCGAGCGCTTCAGGTCGCGCGCGGCGCTCAGTCCCGCCAGTCCCGCCCCCAACACCGCCACGTCGACCACGCGCGCTGACTCCTCTCCGTCTGTCTTGTTAGCGACGAACCGGGGGCCTTGACAGCGCCCGGATGGCCGCTGTAGTTTTCTGAACCGCCGTTCAGTTTATGGGATTTTACGGCGGCGCCTGACGGCGGCGCCTTGCAAATTTGTACGAGGGTTGAGAACAGGGTGAGTCCGCGACCAAAGGTCGAGCATCTGCGCAAGCCGCAGATCATCGCCGCAGCGGCCGAGGTGCTCTACGAGCGCGGGCTGTTCGACACGAGGATCGGCGACATCGCTGAGCGCGCGGGCACAAGCGCCCCCACGATCCTCTACTACTTCGAGTCGAAGGACCGGCTGCTCGAGGAGGCGGTCGACCAGACCGACCGCGACTTCTACGCCCGTATGTCCGAGGGACAGGCTCAGCGGGAGGGCGCGGTCGACAAGCTCGTGCACCTGATCGAGGAGACCAGCCTCGGGCCGGACGGCCTGAGCGACTGGACGCTGTGGATGGAGATGTGGGTCCGGGCTCGCCGTGACACGGGCGTCCGCGACGCGTACTTCCGGCTCGACCGCCGCCAGCGCAAGCTGATCGCGGACATCGTGCGCGAGGGCCAGGAATCGGGCGAGTTCGACCGCGACGTCGACCCGGACGAGTTCGCGCTGGCGCTGAGCGGGTTGATGGACGGGCTCGGCGTGCAGGTCACGCTTGGCCAACCCGACGTGACCGCGGATCGGATGGTGGCGCGCTGCCTGGCGCTCGCCTCGAGCGAGCTTGGTTGCCAGCTTCGAGAGCCGGGGAGCGCGCGTGCATCCACGTGAGGGATGGCTGGGCGACGGGATCCGGCGTCGTCCTGCGCTCGACGAACTGGCGATGTCCCGACGTGACCTGCTGCGCGCCGGCGCCGGGCTCGCACTCGGTGGAATGCTGGCCGGCTGCAGCTCGACGAACCCCGCCGGCGCGGCTAGCGCTGATCCGCCGCTGCCACGCAAGGGCACCAACACCACGTGGCCGGTGTACGCCGACAACAAGCCGATCGCCTCGGGCCTCGCGCCCGAGAAAGGGGCGACGCTGCAGCTCTACAACTGGGTTGCGTACATCAACGAGGCGGTCGTCAAGAGCTTCTGCAAGAAGTACGACTGCAAATACTCGATCACGACGTTCAACACGATCGAGGAGGCGCTCTCCAAGCTGAACAGCGGCGAGCTCAAATTCGACGTGTTCTTCCCGACCGTCGCCGTGCTCGGCCAGCTGATCGCCGAGAGGCTGATCCGGCCGCTCAACCACAGCTATATCCCGAACATCGCCAACACCTGGCCCGACTACCGGGGTCCGAAGAATCCGTTCTACGACGCGGGCTGGCAGTACACGACGCCGTACTCGATTTACACCACTGGGATCGCCTGGCGCAAGGACAAGGTGAACCTCGCTCCCTCGTGGGACATGCCCTGGCAGGGTGCGTCGTACAAGGGCAAGGTGGCGGTTCTGGACGACTATCGGGAGACGATCAGCCTCGCGCTCCTCCGCGCCGGCAACCTCGACCTCAACACAACCAGCACGCCTCAGATCCACGCCGCCGGCCGCGCGCTGCAGGAGCTTTCCACCCTGACCGGGGTGCGGATCGACAACAACGACTACACCGACGTCCCGACCGGGAAGACCTGGATTCACCACGCGTGGTCCGGGGACATGGCCGCCGCGGCCGATTACCTCCCCAAGGGCACATCAATCGACACGATCGGCTACTGGTTCCCGGCGGACAAGAAGGGCCCGGTCGCCAATGACCTGATGGTCAATCTCACCGGCGGGTCAAATCCGGTCCTCGCTCACCTGTTCATCGACTACATGCTCGACGTGAGCAACGCGATCAACAATTACAGCTACGTCGGTTACATGCAGCCCTTGACCGAGGTTACTCCCAAAAAGCTGACGTCCGAGCAGCTGCTGCCTCCCCAGTTGGCATCCACGGTGGTGCTGCCGGAGTACTTCCGCAACGGCCTGTTCCAACTCGAGTTGCCTCCGGCCGCCGATGCGGTCTGGGAGTCCACCTGGAACACGTTCTCGAAGGGGCTGTAGGAGATGACCGCGCTAAACGAGAACTACGACCGGCGCAACCGCGGGCTGTGGATCGGGCTGACGCTGCCGGGAGCGATCTGGCTGCTCGTCCTGTTCGTGGCGCCGTTCTACGTGATGCTGGCGGTGGCCGGCGGCGGCGTCAACGAGTTCTTCCAAACGGTCGTCCCGGTGTGGAATCCGATCCACTGGTCGAGCTGGAACTTCAGCGCGGTCTGGCGCGACATCTTCGGGACCGGCTCGTTCATTGGCGCGCCTGCGTTGCGGACGGTCATATACACCGCGGCTGCCACGGTGATCACACTTGCGATCTCCTACCCGGTGGCGTATTTCGTCGCCCGGTATGCCGGCAGGCGCAAGACGCTGTTCCTGGTTCTGCTGATCGCGCCGTTCTGGGTCAGCTACATGATGCGGATGCTGGCGTGGATCGATCTCCTACAGCAGGGCGGTTTCTTCAACAGCGCGCTGTCGTTCTTTGGCCTGCCGGGCAACACCGACTGGCTCGGCGGCAAGTCGGTGACCGTGATTCTCGGGCTGGTGTACGGATACATCCCGTACGTGATCCTGGTGCTTTACGCCTTCCTCGATCGCATAGACCAGAGCCTGCTCGACGCCGCGCGTGATCTCGGGCTCAGCAAGTGGCGGACATTCGTGCACGTGACGCTGCCGTTGAGCAAGCCGGCGATCATCGCTGGAACGTTCATCACGGTGCTCCCGATGCTAGGTGACTACTTCACCAATCAACTGCTGTCGGGCGCGCCCGGAACGACGATGATCGGCAACGCGATCGAGGGACAGCTCGACTCGCCCGGCGAGGTCGGACAAGGTGCGGTGCTGGCGCTGATGCTGCTCGTCGTGCTGCTGATCCCGATGCTGTATTACACGATCAGCACCGCGCGCGCGTCGAAGGAGAACGCCTGATGGCGAGCGCCGTCGGCGAGTCCGTGAGCACCTCTGCCCCGGACCGGGCGGCGGTCGCGGGGAGCGGACGCCCGGGCGGCAACCCGTGGCGGCGCCCATGGCTGATGGAGGGGTTCACCTGGCTCTACATCGTCTGGTCGATCGTCCCGATCGCGATTGCGGTGCTGTTCTCGTTCAACAAGGGCGCGTCGCAGGCGACGTGGCAGGGCTTCTCGACCAAGTGGTACGTCGGCAGCGCAGTCACGTCGGTGCTGCACAACCCGAGCCTTCATCAGGCTGTGGTCCAGACGCTTGTGCTCGCGGTCGTGACCACGGTGATCTGCGTCCCGATCGGAGTCTGCTTTGCGATCGGCATCGATCGCTGGCGTACGCGTCCGGCGGACGGACTGAACTTCGTGATGATCTTCTCGTTCGTGATCCCGGAGCTGCTGCTCGCAGTGGCGCTGTTCCTCCTGGTCACGCAGGGACTGACGTTCATTCGCCTCGGAACGCCGGCCGAGGTTGCCGGGCTGGTGGTATGGAACATCAGCTGGCCCGCGATCATCGTGCGCGCGCGGCTGGTGTCGATCGGACGGAGCTACGAAGAGGCGGCCGCGGATCTCGGGGCCTCGCGCTTCGGGGCGATCTGGCGGGTGCTGCTTCCGCTGTTGATGCCGGCGATCTTCGCGAGCGCAGTGCTCGTCTTCGCCAGCACCGTCGACGATTTCGTGATCGTGGAGCAGCTGTCGTCGACCGCGAACACGCAACCGATGTCGGTGCTGATCTACTCCAACGTCCATGGGGGGCTGAGCGGGCCGGCACTCAACGCGTTGGCCACGATCATGCTGGTGATCTCGCTCCTCGCCGCACTGATCGGGTTCGTCGGCTACAGGTGGATGAGCCGGGGCGAACGCAACAAGGGCGGCGCCGACGCACTGACCGGCATTGCGGGAATCTGAGAGAGGACTGAAAATGAGTGGAGGACATGTCAAGCTCGAGTCACTGACGAAGCGATTCGACGATGTCACCGCGGTCGACGAGATCTCGGTCGAGATCCAGGCCGGCGAGTTCTTCTCACTGCTCGGGGCCAGCGGGTGTGGCAAGACGACCACGCTGCGCATGGTCGCGGGCTTCGAGCCGCCGACCGGCGGGAAGATCCTGCTCGACGGCACGGACGTCGGAAACTGGGCGCCCAACCGCCGGAATGTCAACACGGTCTTTCAGAGCTATGCGCTGTTTCCGTTCCTGACCGTCGCCGAGAACGTCGCCTTTGGCCTGAAGTACAAGTCCGTGTCGAAGTCCGAGCGGGACAGCCGGGTGGCGGAGGCGCTCTCGCTGGTCCAGTTGTCCGGGTACGAGAAGCGGCGTCCCAACCAGCTCTCGGGCGGCCAGCAACAGCGCGTTGCGCTTGCGCGGGCACTGGTGCTGCGTCCGTCGGTCCTGCTGCTGGACGAGCCCTTGGGGGCGCTGGACGCCAAGCTCCGCCGTACGCTCCAGGTCGAGTTGGGTGCATTGCAGAAGCAGGTGGGAATCACCTTCCTGTATGTCACCCACGACCAGGAAGAGGCACTCACGATGTCCGATCGCCTGGCCGTCATGAATCACGGACGCATCGCACAGCTCGGTACCCCGGAAGAGGTCTACAACGAGCCCGCCGACGCGTTCGTCGCCGACTTCCTGGGCGTGTCGAACCTGATGGACGCTCGAGTCGAGCCCGGCGGCAACGGGCAGGGACCCTGCCGCGTGCGCCTGGGCGATTTCACTCTCGAGGCGAAGGCCGGACAGCTCGACGCAAGCGGCGCTGTCAAGGTCGCGATCCGACCGGAGCGCATCCACCTGCGTCCGTACGAAGCGGCTGGCGTCAACTGTGTGCCGGGGATGGTCGAGCGCCTCGTCTTCCTCGGCTCGACCACGCACATCTACGTCCGGTTAGCCACCGGCTCGGCGCTTCAGGCGCTCGTGCGCAACGAGGGCAGCGTGGTGCAGTACAGCCAGGGGACGCCCGTCAAGGTTGACCTTCCGGCCGACGCGCTCCGCGTCCTGCCCGACCCGGGCGTCAGCGTCGCCGAGATTCGCGATGAGACACTCGGCGAGGAGCTGTTGGACGTGACCAGTACCGCGCCCACCTCGGGCTGAGCGTCACCAGCACGGGTACGAGCGTCGCAAGCATCACCGCCGCCAGCGCGGCCAGCGGCACGGCATCGCTCGTCGCCCGGGACACGCTCGCCGCTGCCGGCGCGCCGATCGTCTCCCCGGACGCCCATGCGAGGTTGAGCAGCATCGAGCCGACCGCGAGCGCGGCCCCGATCTGCTCGATCGCGTCCGTCATGATCGAGATGGCCGGCATCGCGAACGCGGTCAACGGGCCGCCCAGCGTCAGCACCGTCAGCGCCGCCAGCCCCAGCGGCGATTGCGGTATCGGAAGCAATGCGAGCAGAACTGCGGCTGCGACGAGACCGGCGGTCAGCGGCAACAGAGCGCCCCGCCGATCGACCACGCGTCCGACTGCCGGGTTCAGCAGCAGGCTCAGCAACGACGCGAGCACGAACGTGATGCCGATCGCCACACCCGAGGCGCCGAAACGCGACAGGCGCAGCGGAAGCAGCGTGCCGGCTGCGCCGATCACGCACGCCTCGAGCACGATCATCCAGCAGCCGAGCACGATCCTGGGGTCCCTCGCCAGTTTGCGTAGCGGCGCTCCGGCGCCGAGTGCGGCACGCGGAGGCTCCGGATGCTCGAGCGTCCATGCCGTCAGCGCGAGTGACACGCCGCCGACGCATGCGAACACAACCTCGGTCCCGGCTGCCACCGCGACCGTACCCAGCAGTGGACCGACCAGCGTGCCGAAGATCGCCGAGGCGAGCACCGAACCGACCATCTCGCCGCGGCGCTCTCGTGGCGAGATCGCGATCACCCAGGCCAGGCCGCCACCCCAGATGCAGCCACACGCGATGCCCTGGACGAACCTCAGGCCGTCGAGCACCCCGATGTCCGAGCCGAACCCGAATGCGGCGATCGCGCCGGTGAACAGGAGCAGACCGATCACGGTGGTCCGCCGCACCCCCGCGCGGGTCGCGATCCATCCACCGAGCAGCGAGCCCGGGAGCATTCCCGCCGGATAGGAAGCCGCGAGTACGCCGATGGCCGTCTTCGAGGCGCCGAACTGATGTGCATAGTGCGGCAGCACGGGCGTGACGACCGAGTAGAGGACGGACTCGAAGCCGAGCAGCACGCGGATCAGCATCACCGTGTGCCGCTCGGGATTAAGCGCGGGCCGTTCGGACCGCGGCCGGCGGGCTCGGAGCGCGGTCACGCCTTCACCAGTGCGCCCGCGAGCCGCCGCAGCCGCGGAGCGAGGTCCGAGGCGTCGTCGGATGCGAGCTGTTCGACGAGCAGGCCGTCGGCGGCCGCGAGCAAAAGCTCCGCATCGGACCGCGGGTGGCTCGAGCCCGCCGCGGCGAGCAGCGGCGGGAGTGCCTCGAGGTAGGCCTCGGTCCAGCGCTTGGTCACGTCGCGCAGCGCCGGCCGGCGGGCGGCTTCGAGCATCAGGGCGTACGTCGCGAGCAGCCAGGCACGACTGGTTTGAGTGGACTCGTCAGACGGCCCGAGAATCGCGGCGACCGCCCTGCCGAGCGGGTCGGCGGCGGGCTCCGGGGTCTCGCTCTCGCCGAGGAACGCGCGCAGGCGCTCGATGTCGCGGTCGGCGGCGCGTTCGAGCGCGGCCGTCAGCAGGTGCTCCTTGGACTCGAACCAGTAGGTCGTCGAGGCGAGCGGCAGCCCCGCCACCTCGGCGACGCGCCGGTGCGTGACGGCATCCACCCCTACTTCTGCGACCACCCGGAGCACCGCATCGAGCAGCGCGTCGCGGCGGGCGGTGCCCCGGGGTCTCGCGCTGCTGGTAGTGCTGACTGCCATAGTGGTACAAATGTACCAGTTGGCTGGGGCGCGGCGGGTCGCGACAGGCGGCAACCTTCTAGAGTCCAAGCCGCATGAACGCGAACGAATGGCTGGCCGCGTTTGCCGAGCGGCTCGGCACCACGCCGCCCTCGACAGACGAGTTCAAACGGATCCTCGACGTGGCGGGGGAGGCGGCCCATTCCTCCGAACGCGTCGCCGCCCCGGCGGCGACGTGGGTGGCAGCTCGTGCCGGGGTCGACCTCGAAGAAGCGCTGCGGATCGCGCGCGAAATCGGGGGCGATGATTGACCGCGCGGGCGATGGCTGACCGCCCGTACGACATCGTCGTGTTCGGCGCCACCGGGTTCACCGGCGCGCTGACCGCCGAGTATCTGGCCCGGAACTCGCCGGCCGGGATGAGATGGGCGCTCGCGGGGCGGAACGCGGCCAAGCTCGAGCAGGTGCGTGGGCGGCTGGCGGCGGTCAACTCGGCGTGCACGGAGTTGCCGCTGCTGCACGCCGACGTCGAGAATCCCGAATCCCTGCGGGCGGTGGCGGAGGCGACGAAGGTCGTGATCACCACCGTCGGCCCGTACATCCGCTACGGCGAGCCGCTGGTGGCGGCGTGCGCCGCCGCCGGAACCGATTACGTCGACCTGACTGGCGAGCCCGAGTTCGTCGACCGGATGTGGCTCGGGTATCACGAGCAGGCCGAGCGGAGCGGCGCGCGTCTCGTGCACTCGTGCGGATTCGACTCGATCCCCTACGACCTCGGCGTGCAGTTCACCGTCGAGCACCTGCCCGAGGGCGTGCCGATCTCGGTCGACGGCTTCATGCGTACGAAGGCGTCGATCTCGGGCGGCACCTACCAGTCGACGATCGAGATCCTCGGCCGGCTGCGGTCGGGCTCGAAGGTGGCGCGCGAGCGGCGCCGCCTCGAGGGCGACCCCGCCGGCAGGCGGGTGAGGGGCATCTCGGGCCGGCCGCACTCGGACGAGTTCGCCGGCGGTTGGGTCGCGCCGTTCCCGACCATCGATCCCGCCACCGTGCTCCGCTCGGCGCGCACGCTCGAGCGCTACGGACCTGATTTCAGCTACAGCCACTACGTGGTCGTCGGTCCGCTGCCGGTGCTCGTCGGGCTCGCCGGAGCGGCCGGGGTTGCGGTCGCGATGGCGCAGATCCCGCCCACTCGCAACCTGCTCTTGAAGCTGAAGAGCGCGGGAGAGGGGCCGTCCGAGGAACGGCGGGCGAAGTCCTGGTTCAGCGTCCGGTTCGCGGCGCAGTCCGGTGCGGGTGGCGGAGCCGGCGGTCGGCTTCGGACTGAGGTCAGTGGCGGCGACCCCGGCTACGGCGAGACCTCGAAGATGCTTGCCGAGTCGGCGCTGTGCCTCGCGCACGACGACCTCCCGGACCGGGCCGGGCAGCTGACGCCGGCGGTGGCGATGGGACCGGCGCTGAGGCGCCGGCTCGAGGCGGCCGGGATCGAGTTCAAAGTGCTCGATGACGGCGTCTGAGTCGGCGGGACGCTGAGGTGAGCCCCACGAAGTGGACAGCCGCCGATATTCCGGAGCAGAGCGGGCGGGTGGCGATCGTGACCGGCGCCAACAGCGGCCTCGGTCTGGTCACCGCGCGGGAGCTCGCGCGTGCCGGCGCGCGGGTCGTGCTCGCGTGCCGCAGCACCGAGAAGGGAGAGGCCGCCGCGGCGCGGATCGTCTCCGCGGTGCCGGGCGCGGTGGTTGAGACGGCGGTGCTCGACCTCGCTGATCTCGAGTCCGTGCGGGAGTTCGCCGCGACCGCGCCGGACCTGATCGATCTGCTCATCAACAACGCCGGCTTGATGGCGGCGCCCCGGCGCCTGACGCGCGACGGCTTCGAGAGCCAGTTCGCCACTAACCACCTCGGCCACTTCGCGCTCACCGGGCTGGTGCTGGGTCGGTTGCTGTCGGCGCCGGCGCCGCGCGTGGTCACGGTCTCGAGCACGCTGCACCGGACCGGCACGGTCGACTTCGACGATCTGCAGGGAGAGCGTAAGTACAACCGGTGGCGCGCGTACGGCCAGTCGAAGCTCGCGAACCTGATGTTCTGCTTCGAGCTCCAGCGCCGGGCCGTCGCGGCCGGCGCCACGCTGCTCAGCATGGCCGCGCACCCGGGCTACGCCGCCACCAACCTCCAGGCGGCCGGGACCGACCGCTTCTACGAGCGGTGGTACATGGCGATCGGCAACAAGCTGTTCGCGCAGAACGCGGAGATGGGCGCGCTGCCGACGCTGTACGCCGCGACGGTGCCGGATCTCCCCGGCGGCACGTACGTCGGGCCGGGCGGCCGCAGCGAGCAGCGCGGCTATCCCAAGGTCGTGGGCGCCGCCGGGAAGGCGTACGACGAGCAGGCATGGCGCCGGTTGTGGGAGGTGTCCGAGGAGCTCACGGGCGTGCACTACGAGTTCGACGCGCACCGGGCGGCGGTGTGAGCTCGACTGACCCCGACACCCGCGCCGCCGGCGCCGGCATCGACTCCGTCGGGCGACCGTCTGGGCGACTTCCGCGCCGACGGCCACGCCGCGATCGAGTGGGCGGCCGAGTATCTCGAGCGGGTCGGCGAGCTGCCGGTCCTCGCCCAGGTTGCCCCGGGTGACATCCGCGCCCGGCTGCCCGAGCACGCCCCCGACGAGCCCGAGCCGTTCTCCGCGGTGCTACGGGACCTCGACGAGATCCTGCTGCCGGGGGTCACGCACTGGCAGCACCCGCGCTATTTCGCGTACTTCGCGACCAGTGCGGCGGAGCCGGGAATCCTCGCCGAGCTGCTTGCGGCCACGCTCAACTCGATCGCGATCCTGTGGCGGACCGCGCCGGCGTCGACCGAGCTCGAGGGCGTCGTGCTCGACTGGGCTGCCGACCTCCTCGGCCTCCCTTCCGGCTGGCATGGCCACATCGAGGACAGTGCGTCGACGTCGACGTTCGCGGCCTGCGTGGCCGCCCGCGAGGCCACCGGCCGCGACCTGATCGTGTGCGCCGAGCACGGGCATTCTTCGATCGAGAAGGCCGCGCGGATGCTCGGGATGCGGTTGCGGAAGGTGCCGTCCGACGACGCGTTCCGGATGCGCGCCGATGCCCTCGGCGACTTGTCCGACGCCGCCGTGGTCGTGGCCACCGTCGGCACGACCGCGACGGCCGCGGTGGATCCGGTGCCGGCGATCGCCGATGCATGCGCAGCGAGCGGAACGTGGCTGCATGTCGACGCCGCCTACGCCGGCTCGGCGATGGTCTGTCCGGAGAACCGGTGGGCGTTCGCCGGCGTCGATCGCGCCGACTCGCTGGTCGTGAATCCGCACAAGTGGCTGCTGACGCCGATGGACTGCTCGCTGTTGTGGACCAGCCGGCGCGAGGACTTCCGGCGCGCGTTCAGCGTGGTCCCGGAGTACCTTCGCACCCCGGACGCGGAGGACTCGCTCAGCCTGAGCGAGTACGGGCCCGCGCTCGGCCGGCGCTTTCGGGCGCTGAAGCTGTGGGCGGTGCTGCGCTGCTTCGGCCGCAGCGGCCTGCAGCGCCACATCCGCAGCGGGATCGAGCTCGCGTCGGAGTTCGAGCGCCAGGTGTCCGAGACCGATGGCTGGGAGGTGTGCGCGCCTCGCCACTTCTCGCTCGTCTGCTTCCGGCTCGAGGACGACGACGACCGTAACCGCAAGCTGCTCGAGCGGGTCAACGCCAGCGGCGAGATCTTCATCTCGCACGCGGTGCTGAACGGCCGCTACGTGCTCAGGCTGGCGATCGGTCAGCAGAGCACCACGGCGGACGATGTGCGCCGCGCTTGGGATGTGCTTGTGCGAGAGGCGGCGCGGGTATGATCGCCGCGGCTTGGGACGCGGGAGAACTGTCCTTGTTGCGCTGACGCTGGCTGCTTGCGTACTGGCCTGCGCGAACGCCGGCGGGCGCGCCAGCGCGCTGTCGCTCCCGCCGCTTCCCCCGCTGCCGTCCCTGCCCGTCCCATCGGGGCCGACGCCGATCCCGTCGGTCGCGGTCCCGGCGCCGGCCGCGTATTCCGGTGCTCCGGCGACCCCGCACCCTGTGCGCGGCACCGGGACGGTCCCGCACAACCCGTTCATGGCGCCGAACGGTGAATCGGAGATCCACGACGACGGCTGGCAGACCGACGCCTACAGCTGGTCCGGCCCGCTCGGGCGCTCGCCGCAGACGCTGTCTTCATACCTGGCGCCGGGGCGGGATTGCGGGTCGATCGCGTTCGACAGCCATGGTCGCATGGTCTCGGTCTGCATCAGCACGACGGGGCCAGAGCTGTACATGCTCGACCCGACCACGCTGGCGACGCTGGCGACGTTCTCGCTCCCGCTGCGCACGCCCGAGGACGTCCTACTCAACCCGAACATCTTCCAGGACTTCTCCAACGGCGGCTACTTCTACCTCGACAACCACGACCAGGTCGTGACCGCCACCACGACGCAGCACATCTACGTGATCGGCGAGACCGCCGCCGGGCCTGGGTTCAAGCTCGTGCACGACTACGACCTGTCGTCGGTGCTCACCTCGGACGAGGAGATCACCTCCGCGCTGCCGGATTCAAAGGGCCTGCTGTGGTTCGTCGCGCGGCGCGACGGCGTGGTCGGGACACTCGACCTCGCGACCGGTCGGGTCCAACTGATCCGGCTCGGCAGCGGCACCGACGGGGAGATCGAGAACTCGTTCGCGACCGACGCGCACGGCGGCGTGTACATCGCGACGAACGTCAAGCTGTACCGGTTCGGCGCCGGGGCGAATGGGGTGCCGAAGATCGAGTGGCAGATCACGTATCCGAACAGCGGCGAGTCGAAGCCCGGCCAGGTGGACGACGGCACCGGCTCGACCCCGACCGTGATGCCCGGCGGCTACGTGAACATCACCGACAACGCCGACCCGATGGACGTGATGGTGTACCGCACCGCGGTCCACGTCCGCCGGCGCCAGGTGTGCCGCGTGCCGGTGTTCCACGCCGGCGCGAGCGCCAACGAAAACTCGCTGATTGGCGCGGGCGACTCGATGATTGTCGAGAACAACTACGGCTACCAGAATCCGGCCTCGGTCGAGGGCGGCCAGGTCACCGCGGCCGGGTTTGCGCGCGTGGACCTCAACCGCGCCGGCACCGGCTGCCGCGTGGTGTGGACCAACTGGAACGATCGTGCGCCGACCGTGGTCTCGAAGCTTTCGATCGCCAACGGCCTGATCTACACCTACACCAAGGATCCGGGCAACTCCGACCCGTGGTACTGGACCGCGATCGACTTCCGCACCGGCCGCACCGTCTACAAGCAGCTGGCGGGAACCGGCGTGGGCTACAACAACAACTACTCGGGGATCGCGATCAACCCGAGAGGGACCGAATACGTCGGCACGCTCGGCGGGATCATCGCGATGCGCGACGCGGGCGGATAGCCGACCCTCCTACGCCGTTTGCGTGAGGTGTAGTGCGCGCACCCCTGGACCCGGTTGCGCACCTGCCGACTAATGAGTTGCAGGGACCAACCTCGATGACGGCACCCGGGGGCGCCGCAAGGGATGTGATGTTTCGATGATGTCAGGCATGTATGCCGCGATCAGCGGCCTGGATGCTCATCAGACGATGCTCGACGTGACGGCCAACAATCTCGCCAACGTCGACACCGTCGGCTACAAGGGGCAGAGCACTGTGTTCTCCGACGAGCTCTCGCAGCTGGTCGCCGCAGGAAGCACCGCCAACGGCTTCTCCGCCGGCACCAACCCGCGGCAGGTCGGCCTCGGTGTCCAGGTCGGTTCGATCGACAACGTGATGACCGCTGGTGGTGTCGAGTCGACCGGGAACGCGACCGACATCGCGGTCCAGGGCAACGGCTGGCTGCGGGTCGCCAACGGCAACACCGCCACCACCCCGAACACGTTCGACGCGACCCAGTACACCCGCGCCGGCGATCTGACGTTCAACCCCAACGGCTATCTGACGACCCAGACCGGCCAGTACGTCCTCGGCTACGCGGCGCAGTCCAACGGCTCGGGCGGCTACCAGCCGAACAGCGCCGGTGGCGCGACGAACGCGATCGTCGTCCCGCCGGGATCGACGAACGTGACGATCGGCCCGGACGGCAGCGTCAACTACCAGACCTCCAGTGGTGCATCCGTGACCGCGGGGTACATCTCGCTGGCGACGTTCCCCAACCAGGCTGGGTTGCAGCGCGACGGCGGGTCGTTGTGGAGCGCGACCGCAGCTTCGGGGGTCGAGACCGCCGGTCAGCCCGGCACTGCCGGCTATGGGCAGACGATCAGCGGCGAGCTCGAGCAGTCCAACGTCGACATGGGTACCGAGTTCACGAACATGATCGAGGCCGAGCGTGGCTATCAGGCCAACGCCAGCACGATCACCACGGCCGACCAGATGATGCAGACGGCCGTGAACATGAAGCAGTAGTAGGTCTCCGTGGTGTGGGGGGCGGCACCGAGAGGTGCCGTCCGCTGCGCCGGCGCCACCGTGGGCAGCGACGTCGGCACCACCGTGGGCAGCGACCCCGGCGCCACCGTGGGCGGGGTCAACTCGGCAGCGGGAACAGCGTCAGGAATCGCACCGCGGCCTGGCGGTCGCCGGCAATCGACAGGTCCTCGGTGGTGAGCGGGTGGTCGTGCCAGAGGATCTGCTGAAGCGTTGCCGAATCCGTGGTGATCGTCGCGACTGGATCGATGGCGGCTCCGCGGGCGACGTCGAGCCGGCGGTCGGCCAGGCGCGCCGCGAACCGATGCTCGCCAAGCCGTAGCTCGAAGCTCGCGTCGACGAGCCCGTCGGCGCCGCTCGGGTCGTACAGCGTCTTGAGCGCGAGGATCAGCGCGTCGACGCCAAGCTCGGTGTGGTCTGGCGGGAACGGCGCGCGGCTCCCCCAGCGACCCAGCGCGAGCACTACCGGCTCGAGCTCGCGGCCGCGATCGGTCAGCTCGTAGACCTGGGTGGCGATCGGCGGCGGGAGCTTGCCACGGCGGAGCACGTCGGCTTGCTCGAGCTCGCGCAGCCGCTGCGAGAGGACGTCGGGGCTGAGGTGAGGAAGGCCCTCGCGCAGGTCGGTGAAGCGCTTGGGTCCGAGCAGCAGCTCGCGGACGACCAGCAGGGCCCATCGCTCCCCGACCACGTCGAGGGCACGCGCGATCCCGCACGGATCGCCGTAGGTGCGCTTGCCGGCCATTCTTTGAGTCTATCACTTGACAGTTGGGGAAACGGACTTTATGGTTGGTTTTCCCAACTAGTGTTTCCGGAGGTGTCGAGGTGAGTCTTCCCGCAGTCGTGACAGAGGCCGAGTGGCGAGCCGCTCGGGGCGAGTTGCTCGTCAGGGAGAAGGAGGCCACGCGCGCGCTGGACGCGCTCGCCGCCGAGCGCCGGCGGCTGCCGATGGTGCGGATCGAGAATGACTACGAGTTCGAGGGCCCCGACGGCAAGGTCCGGTTCCTCGACCTGTTCGAAGGCCGTCGGCAGCTGATCGTCTACCACTTCATGTTCGGGCCGGGCGAGGAGCCGTGTACGGGCTGCTCGTCGTTCACGGACAACATCGCCGACCTGTCGCACCTGGAGGCGCGCGACACGGCGTTCGCGCTGATCTCGCGCGCGCCGTACGCGGAGGTTCGTGCGTTCAAGGAGCGGATGGGGTGGACGGCGCCGTGGTTCTCGTCGTTCGGGAGCGAGTTCAACTACGACTTCGGCGTGACCACCGACGGCGGCGAGATGTTCGCGCTGAGCGTGTTCCTCAGGGACGGGGACACGGTGTACCGGTCATACGTCACGTCGTCGCGTGGAGTCGACCGGCTCCGGCTCGACTTCAACCTGCTCGACCTGACCCCGCTCGGGCGCCAGGAGGAGTGGGAGGACTCGCCGGCGGGGTGGCCGCAGACCCCGGCGTACACGTGGTGGCGAAAGCACGACGAGTACGAGGAGGGGGCGCGATGAGCGAGCGTGATTCCTATCCGGCCGGCGTCCCCTGCTGGGTCGACAACCTGGTCCCCGACCCGGCGAGGGCGATGGACTTCTACGGCGAGCTCCTCGGGTGGGAGTTCGACGGCCCCGGTCCCGGCGACTACTACGTGGCCACAGTGCGCGGGCGCGATGTGGCCGGAGTGGGGCAGTCTCCGCCCGGCGTGTCACCCGGGTGGAACACCTATGTGTCCGTGGCGAGCGCGGACGACACGGCGCGGGCCGCGGAGCGAGTCGTGGTCGAGCCGTTCGATGTGCTGCCGGCCGGCCGCGTTGCCGCACTCGCGGACCCCGGTGGTGCGATCGTCGGGCTGTGGGAGCCCGCCGAGCGGAGGGGCTGTCAGCTGGTGAACGAGGCGGCGGCGTATGCGATGAGCGCGCTTCACACGCCCGACCCGGACGTGGCGGCCCGGTTCTACGGCGAACTGTTCGGATGGGAGACCGACGAGTTCGCGCCCGGAATCAGCCTGTTTCGCCTACCGGGCTACGTCGGTGGCGAGCCGGCGCAGCCCGTGCCGCGTGACGTGATCGCGGTCATGGCCAAAGATGACGGCCCCGCCCGCTGGAGCGTCGACTTCTGGGTGACCGACGCCGACGAGTTGGCCGCCCGCGCGCCGGGGCTCGGCGGTAGCGTCGTCGTCCCGCCGTTCGACAGCATCCCTACGCGTCAGGCCGTGGTGGCGGATCCGTTCGGGGCGGTGTTCTCGGTGTCCACCGCTCCACGGCATTGAGCCCGACCACTCTGCGGACCCCTGGCCCCGCGGAATTCGGCGTCACCGGCGCGGGGTTGATGGTTTGCGTTGGGGCCGAATTCCGTTAACGGAATCCGGCTCGTACGGATTCGAGCGTCGATCGTTTCGACGCCGGATTCCGCGGATTCCGCGGCTATTTCAACTCGGCTGACGTCTTGCCCAGTAGCTGACGCGCCACGATCAGCTGCTGGATCTGCTGGGTGCCCTCGAACAGGTCGAGGATCTTGACGTCGCGGGCCCACTTCTCGAGCAGCTCGCCCTCGGCGTAGCCGATCGATCCGCACAGCGCGACGCACCGGAGCGCGATGTCGGTGGCGGTCCGGCCGGCCTTGGCCTTGGCCATCGAGGCCTGGAGTGAGTTCGGCTTCTTGTTGTCGGCCATCCACGCGGCCTGCATCGTGAGCAGTCGGGCGGCCTCCCAGTCGGACTCCATCGCGATGAACTCCGAGGCGGCCGCGACCTGGGCGTGCGGCGGCAGGTCGTAGTCGATCTCGACGCCGGCCTCGCCGAGCAGCTCGCGGGTGCGCTCGAGGCACGCGCGCGCGACGCCGATCGCCATGCCGGCGACGAGCGGGCGCGTGTTGTCGAACGTCTGCATGACGCCGGCGAACCCGCGCTTGGGCTCGATCTCGGGGCTGCCGAGCAGGTTCTCCTTGGGGATGCGGCAGTCCTCGAGGCGGAAGTCGGCGGTGTCGGATGCGCGGATGCCGAGCTTGTGCTCGAGCCGCTCGAGAATCAGCCCGGGGTTGTTGCGCTCGACCACGAACGACTTGATCGCGGCGCGGCCCTGCTTGCGGTCGAGCGTCGCCCACACGACGATCAGCTCGGCACGGTCGCCGGCGGTCACGAAGATCTTCTCGCCGTTGAGGACGTACTCGGGGTGGGCGGGATCCGAGTCCTCGTCGAGCGTCGCGGTCGTGCGGATCGCCGCCGAGTCCGATCCCGGCCTCGGGCTCGGTGATCGCCATCGCGGCCCACTTGCCGCCGAAGCGCCCGAGCTGCTCCTCGTTGGCGACGGCCGCGATCGCGGCCTGGCCGAGGCCCTGGCGGGGCATCGTCAACAGCAGGCCGACGTCGCCCCAGGACAGCTCGGTCAGACCGAGCAGACTGGCCATGTTGCTCCCGTTGCGGTTGCCATCCCCGGTCGGCTTGGCGCCGTTGCCGCCGCCGACCGAGCCGGCGCCGGCGCCGCTGAGCGCGCCGCCCTCGTTCATGCCGTCGATCACCGCGGCGAGCATGTCGAGCTCCTTGGGGTAGCTGTGCTCGTCGCGGTCGTACTTGCGCGAGTTAGAGCGGAAGATCTCGGTCGCGACCTGGTGCGCCTGGCCGACCAGGAACTCGAACTTCCTGGGGGTCTCGAGGTTGATCAAACGACCAGCGCTCCTTCCATCACGCCGGCCGCGCGCAGGTCGCGGTACCAGCGCTCGACCGGGTGCTCCTTGGTGTAGCCATGGCCGCCGAGCATCTGGACGCCGTCCGAGCCGATCGCCATGCCTCGCTCGCTGCACAAGCGTCTGGCCAGCGCGACCTCGCGCGCGAACGGCAGGCCCTGGTCGATGCGGCTGGCGGCGCGATACGTGGCCAGGCGCATGCCGTCGAGCTCGATCGCGATGTTCGCGACCGTGAACGCGACCGACTGGCGGGAGGAGATCGGCTCGCCGAAAGCCTTGCGCTCGTTCACGTACGGGATCACGTAGTCGAGCACGGCCTGACCCGTCCCGACCGAGGCCGCGCACCAGCCGAGCCGCCCGAGCTGGACGCACTCGGCGAACACGTCGCGGTCGGCGTCGCCGAGCAGCGCGCCCGCGGGGAGCTTCACGTCTTCGAGGATCAGCGTGCCGGTTGCCGCGGCGCGGATCCCCATCGCGGGCTCGGGCTCGATGCCGAGGCCGGCGCCGCCCGCCTCGACGATGAACAGCGCGGGGCGGGCGGGATCCTCATCAATGAGCTCTGCGGCGACGATGAACAGCTCGGCGTCGCCGGCGCGGGGCACGAGCGACTTGACGCCGTCGAGCACGAACCCCTCGCCGGCGCGGCGCGCGCGCGTGTGCAGCTCGAACGGGTTGAACAGCGGGCGCGGCTCGAGCAGGGCGAGCGCCGCTGCGGGCACGTTCTCGCCGACGAACTCGGGCAGGTACGTCGCCTGCTGATCTGCGTCGCCCCACAGGCTGAGCGCGGTCGAGACGCCGGCGGGCGCGAGGCACGCGACCGCGATCCCCATGTCTCCCTGCGCGAGCGCCTCGGCCATCAAGACCGTCGTTACCGCGGAGCGCTCGGCGACGGCGCCGCCGAGCTCCTCGGGGACGCCGACCATCGTGAGCCCGAGCTCGTTCGCCTGCGCGAGTAGCTCGGCCGGTGCGGCGCAGGCCTCGTCGGCGTCGCGCGCGGCGGAGCGAAGCTTGGCGAGCGCGAAGTCGCGGACCGACTCGCGCAGCATCTGCTGCTCGTCGTCGGGCGTGAGGTCGAACAGGTCGCTTCGGCCGGTCCGGGGCTGGCGGGCGGGCTTGGACAGCTTCTGGGTCGCGGCGAACGTCCGGCCGGCGCGGGTGGCGGTCCGCACGGTCGCCTTCGACGCGGTGTGGAGGACGCGCTGGGCCGGATCGCGCAGGCCGAAGCGGTCGATCAGCGGGTTGCTCGCGAGCCGGTTCAGGGCGCGCAGCCCGACCGCCATTCCCCGCTCGGTGAAGTTCTGTTGCATCATGTTCGGTTTCGTAACAATAACACGAATCGATGTGACGTTAATCGATGTCGAGTTAGTCGAGCGCGGGTGGCGCGTTCCATCCCGCCCGGTGCGAATCTTGCCTCTTATGGGTTCCTTACGCGCCGGCCGTCATCCTGGATCGCACATTGCGCGTGCTAATCGCAGAGGATGAGCAGAGACTGGCCGAGGCAATCGCGCGGGGACTTCGCCGCGAGGGCATGGCGGTCGACCTGGCACCCGACGGGACCGATGCGCTCGTCAAGGCGCGGGTCGTTCGGTACGACGTGCTCGTCCTAGATCGCGACCTGCCCGGGCTTCACGGCGACGACGTGTGCCGGGCCGTGCGCGGCGAGCGCCCGGAGACCGGCATCCTGATGCTGACCGCGGCCGGCGCCCTCGAGGACCTCGTCGAAGGTCTATCGCTCGGAGCCGACGACTACCTGCCCAAGCCGTTCCGATTCGCCGAGCTGGTCGCCCGGATCCACGCGCTTGCGCGCCGCGCCTCCCCGAGCCGCCCGCCGGTGCTCCGGCTGGGCGACATCGAGCTCGACCCAGCGCGCCGATTGGTGGCGCGAGCTGAGCAGTCGATCGAGCTGACCCGCAAGGAATTTGGCGTGCTCGAGGTGCTTATGGACGCCGATGGGGCTACCGTATCGGCAGAGGAGCTACTCGAGCGCGTGTGGGATGAGCACACCGATCCGTTCACGAACGTCGTGCGCATGACGATCATGACCTTGAGACGCAAGCTGGGTGAGCCGGCGGTCGTCGAGACCGTGATCGGCGTCGGTTACCGGATGACCTGATGCGCGTCGGGCCGGCCTCGATCCGTATGCCGGCGCCGACGATCCGCCTGCGCCTGACCCTGCTGTACGGCCTTGTGTTCCTGGTCACGGGCGCGGTGCTGCTGACGATCGGCTACGAGCTCGTCCGTCACAACCTGAACGGCCCCTCGGATTACCGCAACGAGCTGCGCAAGCTCGGGCTGACACCGCAGTTCTTCGGCCGGCCGCCCAGCGTCACCGCTTCGCCCGAGGCGCGGTTCGCCGAGGCGGTGCGGGCTCAGCTCCGCTCCGACGCGCTCCACCGCTTGCTGCTCGAGTACGTGGTCGCGCTCGGGGCGATGACGATGGTGTCGGTGGCGGCCGGTTGGTTGCTGGCGGGCCGCGCGCTCCGGCCGCTGCGCGCGATCACCGCGACCGCGCGCCGGGTGTCGGGCGAGAACCTGGGCGAGCGGATCAGCCTGAAGGGTCCGGCCGACGAGCTCAAGCAGCTCGCGGACACGTTCGACGGGATGCTCGGCCGGCTCGACGGCGCGTTCGCCAGCCAGCGGCACTTCGTCGCCAACGCCTCGCACGAGCTGCGCACGCCGCTGGCGATCATGCGAACCGAGGTGGACGTTTCGCTCGCCGACCCGGACGCGAGCGTCGAGGAGCTTCGCCGGATGGGCGATGCCGTCCGCGAGACCGTCGACCGCTGCGAGCGGCTGATCGAGGGGCTGTTGATGCTGGCGAGGAGCGAGGCCGCGACCGGACGTGAGGAGCCGGCCGACCTGGCCGCGCTCGCGGCCGACTGCGTCACCGACCTGCGCGCACAGGCGAGGGAGGCCGATGTCGAGGTAATCGACGACCTCGAGCCGGCGTGGACGCGGGGAGAGCCGGCGCTGCTCGAGCGGATGATCGCGAACCTGATCGACAATGGCATCCGCCACAACCAGCCCGGCGGATTTCTGCGGGTCTCGACCCGAACGGTGGCGGGGCGCGTGCAGCTGACCGTTGCGAACGGCGGTCCGCGGATCGACCCCGTCGACGCCGAGACGCTGACCGAGCCATTCCGGCGCCTCGACCGCGGCGCCGGCGGGTTCGGGCTCGGGCTTTCGATCGTGCGATCGGTGGTCGTGGCTCACGGCGGCACGATCGAGATCGGCGCGCCGGAGACGGGCGGCCTCGAGGTGCGGATCGAGCTTCCGGCGCTCCCGAGGGTGAGCGTCACCGTGGTTCCTAAGAGGACCGCAAGAGTGCTTACGCAGAGCTGATACCGGCGGCGCTACAACGCTGAGGCATCGTGCCTTTCGCTTCATCCAAAGCTGCGCGCGGTCTGCCTGCCACCCTCACGGCAACGGATTGCCACTCCCATGAACACGCGCCGGGATCGATCGACTAGGCCCTGGCTTCTGTACCTGCTGGGAGTCGTGGCGATCGTCGTCGCCGCGCTGGCGGTTTCGGAGATCGGACCGCCGACCAGCTCGGCGCGGACGTCGAAGGAGATCGTCACCGCCGAGCAGGGCGTGGTCCAGTCGAGCGTGACCGGCAGCGGCAACATCGCCGCCGGCACGGACCTCACCGTGAACTTCAACACCAGCGGGACGCTTCAGGACGTGTACGTCCACGTCGGCCAGCACGTGAACGGCGGCCAACTTCTGGCCGACCTCGACCCGACGGCGGCGAACCTCCAGCTCAGCCAAGCGCAGTCTCAGCTGACCGCGGCCGAGGACCAGCTGACCTGTCTGCAGGATCAGACGACCGCGAACTGCGGATCTGGCGGGTCGGGTGGATCTGGCGGGTCGGGCTCGGGGTCCGGGTCGTCGGGGTCCTCCAGCACCACCAGCTACACGCCGAGCTCGAGCGGCACCGTGGAGTTCGCCGCGTTCAAGCCGGGAGCCGGCAAGACCAAGAAGCCGACGAGCGGGTCCGGCCAGGCGCCGACCAAGTCGGGGACCAAGGTCACGAAGACGACGCCGAGCGTGACCGTCACCGTGATCGTGCCGAGTACGAAGGGGTCGTCCTCGAGCGGCGGCTCGTCGGCGAAGACCAGCTCGACTGCGACGACGACCACGACGAGCACACCGTCGCCGTCGAGCCTCGCCTCGGCCCAGGCCGCGGTGTACAGCGCCCAGGCCGCCGTGCACACGGCGGAGACGGCGGTCAACAACACCAAGCTTTACGCGCCCACGAGCGGCACGATCGCGTCGCTGTCGAGCCTCACGCCGGGCGACGCGGTGTCCAGCGGAGGCTCCTCGGACAGCTCCTCGAGCAGCTCATCGACGTCCTCGAGCTCGGGGAGTGGAGCGAGTGGAGCCGCGACCGCCGGCAGCCTCGGCGGCTCGGGGTCGTCCTCGTCGAGCGGCTCGAGCTCAGGGTTCGCGGAGATCGTCAGCACCAGCACGCTGACGATGACCGTCGCGTTCAGCGAGTCCGACATCAGCAAAGTCCATGTCGGGCAGCCGGCGACGGTCACGCTCGACGCCCTGGCCGGGGTCGAGCTCGCCGCCCACGTCAGCTCGATCGCGCTGGTCGGCACGACCAGCAGCAGCGTGGTCTCCTACGACGCGACGCTGACGCTCGATCAGAACGACTCGCGTGTCAAGCCGGGGATGAGCGCCTCGGCGTCGGTGGTCACGGGGCAGGCGTCGGGCGTGACGGTCCCGAACGCGGCCGTTACGGGAAGCGGCTCGCTGGGCACGGTCAACTTGATGAAGAACGGCAAGGAGGTCTCCCAACAGGTTGTGGTCGGGTTGCGCGGTGACTCGCGCACGCAGATCATCAGTGGCGTCAGTGCCGGCGACCAGCTGGTGATCACGATCGCGCTGCCGTCGCTGGCGACCTCGACGGGCAGCTCGGGGACCGGGAGCGGGACGCTGGGCGGTGGGACGCTCGGCGGAGGCGGGCTCGGCGGCCTCGGTGGCGGTGGCGGTGGCGCGTTCTTCCGCGGCGGCGGTGCCGGTGGCGCCGGCTTCCGTGGCGGAGGCGGCGGCTGATGGCCGGCGAGGAGCGTCTCTCGCGCCGCACGGCCGTGGCGCGGGCGCAGCGTGTGCTGAAGTCGCGCCGCGCCAAGTCCGACCGGAGCGCGCCGGCGCCCGGCTTGGGTGCCGCGGCAGCGGGCTCGCCGATGATGGGGTCGCGATGCGGTCGCCGATGGCCGGCTCGCCGATGTCTGGCTCGCGGGGCGGACCCGTGATCGAACTCCTAGACGTGCACAAGACCTACTCCGTCGGCGACATCGCGGTGCACGCGCTGCGCGGGGTCACGCTTCGGATCGAGCGCGGCGAGTACGTGGCGATCGTCGGCGCGTCCGGCAGCGGCAAGACGACGATGATGAACATCCTCGGGTGCCTCGACTCGCCGACCACCGGCACGTATCGCCTGAACGGCCTCGACGTCCGCGGGCTCGACGAGGACACGCTCGCCGACGTTCGCAACCGCCACATCGGCTTCGTGTTCCAGAGCTTCAACCTGATTCCGCGCACGCGCGCGGTGGCGAACGTCGAGCTGCCGTTGTCGTATGCCGGCGTGCACCGCAACGCGCGCCATGACCGCGCGCTCGCCGCGCTGCACCAGGTCGGGCTCGGACCGCGCGTGCACCACATGCCCTCGGAGCTTTCGGGCGGACAGCAGCAGCGCGTGGCGATCGCCCGAGCGCTGGTCACCAACCCCGCGATGATCCTCGCCGACGAGCCGACCGGCGCGCTCGACACGGTCTCATCCGCGGAGGTACTCGGGATCTTCGGCCGCCTCAGCGAGCAGGGACGGACGGTCATCCTGATCACGCACGAGCAGGACGTCGCGGCTCATGCCCGCCGGGTGATCCGGATCAGCGACGGCACGATCCTGTCCGACGAGGTCACCGACTCGGACTCCGCGGAGCGCGTGCGGTGATCGAGACCGTTCGCGTGGCGCTCGCCGGCCTGGCCGCGAACAAGCTCCGGTCGGGGCTGACGATCCTCGGGCTGATGATCGGGGTCGGTTCGGTGATCGTGCTGATCGCCGTCGGCACCGGATCTTCGGCCGCGGTCGAGAACCAGATCGACCAGCTCGGGAGCAACGTGCTGCTTGTCAGCGGGGCGCCGACGCTCGGCGGCCTGTTCCGCCGCGCCACGACGACCGCGGGCAGCGGTCTGACGGTGGCCGACGCCAACGCGCTCGCGAACCCGTTCGAGGCGCCGGACGTCCAGAGCTCGTCCCCGGTCGTCACCGCGAACGGCGTGACGCTGACCTCGGGCGAAACCACCTACTCGCCGTCGTCGTTCGTCGGGACGACGACGTCCTACGAAGCGGCGCGGAGCTACACGATGGCCGAGGGCTCGTGGTTCACGAGCGCCGACGAGCAGAACCACAGTCGCGTGCTGGTCGTCGGCCCAACCGTCGTGAGCGAGCTGTTCAATGGCCAGGACCCGGTCGGCCAGTCGATCCAGGTCAACGGCACGAACTTCCAGATCATCGGCGTGACCGCGCCGAAGGGCTCGAACGGCAGCTCCAACCAGGACGACGTCGCGGTCGCCCCGCTGACCGCGGTGCAGGACACCCTGACCGGGTACGGGAACATCAGCCAGATCATCGTCCAGGCGAAGTCGCGCGATCAGCTGAACGCGGCGCAGACCGAGGTCACGAACATCCTCAACCAACTCGATCCGCCGACCGCCGGATCGCTGACCGGAGCCAACTTCACCGTGGTCAACCAGAGCTCGATCATCCAGACGTCGACCGCGAGCAGCAAGGTGTTCACGACGCTGCTCGGCGAGGTCGCGGCGATCTCGCTGCTGGTCGGCGGGATCGGCGTGATGAACATCATGCTCGTGTCGGTCACCGAGCGCACCCGCGAGATCGGGATCCGCAAGGCGGTCGGTGCGCGCCAGAGCGACATCCTCGTGCAGTTCCTGGTCGAGGCCGTGCTCGTGTCGTTCTTCGGCGGCATCGCAGGGGTGATCGCCGGGGTCATCGGCAGCCAGTTCAAGATCGCCGGCGTGGAACCGGTGATCGCGCCCTACTCGATCGCGCTCGCGTTCGGCGCCGCGGTCCTGACCGGGCTCTTCTTCGGGACCTATCCGGCGGGCCGCGCCGCGGCACTCCGGCCGATCGAGGCGCTGCGGTTCGAATGAGTCGTCAATCCAACGAGCCAGAGGAAGTTCAGATGAACGCCATCTCCTATGACCGGCCCGAGGAGGAGTGGGACAGCTATCAGGAGGGGACCGAGGAGCTCGCGCTCCCGGGGCGTCCCCGCCGGCAGTGGTTCAACCGCAAGACCGCGGCGCTGTTCGCGGTCGTGCTCGGCGCGATCGGCTTCTACGTCGGCGTACGCGTCGAGAAGAACCAGCTGTCGAACTCGAGCACCGCGACGGGAGCGGGCGGTGCCGCGGCTGCGTTGCGCGCCGCGGCGGCACGCGGCGGGGCCGCGGGCGGCACCACCGGGCGTGCCGGCGCGACCGGGGCGACCGGCACGGCGGGCTCGACCGGCGCTGCCAGCCAGACCGGGGCCGGGGCTGGCGGGTTCCGCGCTCTGTTCGGAGGCGGTGCCGGCGGCGCCGCGGGCGCGACGTTCGGAACGGTCAGCACGATCAGCGGCAATACCCTTTACATAACGGGCGCCACCGGCAACACCGTCAAGGTGACGCTGTCGAGCGCGACCAAGGTCTCCAAGAATGTGACCGTCGGCAAGAACGCCGTGCGTCCCGGCGACACCGTCGTCGTCGCCGGCGCGAAGGACGCCAACGGCACGGTCGCAGCGACCACGGTCAGCGACACGGGCGCCGGCGCAGGTGCCGCCTCCGGCTCCGGTTCCGGAGCGAGCGGCGGCGGTTCCAGCAGTACCAGCGGCTCCTCCGCAGTGAGCTCGCTATTCGGGGGCGGGGGCGGATGAGCAGCTTCTCTTACGAAAGGACGCAGTCTTGAAACGCAAATTCATCAGGATCGGATTGGGGCGGCGAGTGCCTGTTGCGCTCGTCGCGGTGGCCGCAGGCTGCCTCATCGCAGCGTGCGGCAGCGCCAGCAGCGGCAGCAACTCGAGTGGCTCGACGAGCAGCACGACGGCCTCGGCTTCGGCGTCGGGGACCGGAGGGGGCGCCGCCGGGAGCGCGCGGCGCGGGCAGCTCGTCGCGTGTCTGAAGTCGCACGGCGTCACGTTGCCGGCGCGACCGGCCGGCAGCCCGCCGCCCGGTGGCGGCGCCGGCGGTTCCGGCGGCGCTGCCGGCGGTTCCGGCGGAAGCTCGGGCGGAAGCGGTAGCGGTAGCGGTAGCGGTACCGGCACCGGTCCGCGGCGCGGGTCCTTCTTCGGCGGCGGCGGTCGCACCCTCACCCCGAAGATGCGGGCCGCGTTCCAGGCCTGCGGCGCGAAGTTCGGTTTCGGGGGCGGCGCCGGCGGCGGCTTCCGCGGGCGGATCTCGCACACGGCGATCACGAAGTACGTGGCGTGTGTGCGCCAGCACGGTTACAACCTGCCGAGCCCGAACTTCTCGGGCAAGGGGCCGATCTTCCCCCAGAGCATCCAGACGAACGCGAAGTTCAAGGCCGCCAGCAAGGCATGCCAGAGCCTGCTGATCCCACCGCGACCGAGCGGCGGGACAAGCACGACATCGGGGGCCTAGGGCCGCCTCGGGAGTTGACAGATGAAGATCAGACTGCCGTCGAACACGCGTCCCGGCACTGCGACGGCCGCGGGCCCGGGCGTGCCGGATCCGGCGGAACCGACGACCGTGGCGGAGCCCTTGGTTCCGCCGCCGGTCGCCGCCCCCGGAGCCGGCGGAGACCCGCCGGCCCCGGCGGGCGCCGTGGTCGGCCAGGTGCTGCCGATGTACTTCGTCGGCGACGAGTCTCACTCGATGGCGGGGGATCCGATCGCCGCCGTCAACCAGGGGCTGGTCGATCTGCGCGACGAGGTGGCCAAGCATCCGCTGATCGGGAAGAAGGTGCGGTTCGGGATCATCACGTTTGCCGAGAGCGCGCAGACCCGGCTCGAGCTCTCGGAGCTGAGCGAGGACCTCGTGCTCCCGACGCTGTCGCCACGCGGCCGCGGGACGAGCTACGCGAGCGCGCTCGAGGCGTTGCGCCAGACGATCCCCGCCGACGTCGCGCTGCTCAAGGGCAACGGCTACCAGGTGCACCGTCCGTCGGTGTTCTTCCTGAGCGACGGGCTGCCAACCGAAAAGGCCGAGAAGTGGCAGGCCCGCCTCGCGGAGCTCAAGGACCCGAGCTTCAGCGAGCGGCCCAACATCCTCGCGTTCGGCGTCGGCGAGGCCGACCCGGAGGTGATCGGGCAGCTCGCGAGCTCGCCCCGCTACGGGTTCATGATGACCCAGGGCGCGTCCACCGCGGGCGCGATCGCGGAGTTCGCGGCGTCCATGCTGAACTCGATGGTCGCCTCCGCCGAGCGGCTGGACCGGGGCGATCACACGATCGAATTCGAGAAGCCGGAGGGGTTCGTTCAGCTCGACGCGCCGCTCGTGTAGCGTCGAGTCATGACTGCCGCCGGACGCCCCGCGTCGGTCCGTCGCCGCGTCAGGTTGGCGCGCGGGCCGGTGACGATCGGCGAGCCGGCCGCGGCGATCGAGCCGATCCTCGCCGGCGGCGACCCGTACCGTCCGGACACGATCGCCGACGGCGGCACCGCGTTCGGACTGACGGTCAGGGCGGCCTCGATCAGAGGGCTGTACAAGCGCTACACCGGCGGCCCGCGCCAGGACGACATCTGCCTGCGGTTGCACCAGGCGAGCGGCACGCTGGTTGCGGCGGTGGCCGACGGCGTCTCCGGGGCGCCCCGGTCCGACCTCGGCGCGGCGCTCGCGGTCCGGTATGCGACGGCGGCGGTAACCCGTCAGCTCGACGCGTCGGGCGGCGCCGACGCGGGTGCCGTGGTCGATTGGGGCGAGGTGTTCGAGCACGCCGCGTGGGCCCTGATCGAAGAGCACCGGCGCGCGTGCGGCGATGCCGGCGCGGGTGTTGCCGAGGCAGCCGCGTCACTCGCGACAACGTTGCTGGTCGCGGCCGTCCGGGACGCGGACGTGCAGCTCGCCGCGGTTGGCGACTCGCCGGCGTTCATGCTTCATGGCAAGGACTACGATGCGATCGTGGGTGAGCCCGAGCGGTCCGACGGGTTGATCGGTGGCGGCGTGGAAGCGCTCCCGCGATCGGCCGGCGCGGTCCAGGCGTCCCGAGTCTCGCTTGACCCCGGTGCCGTTCTCCTTCTGTGCACGGACGGGCTGGCGATGCCGCTCGCCGGCGGAGGCGGGGAGGTCGGCAACGCGCTCGCCCGCGAGCTCGCCCGCCCGCCCGACGTCGTCGACTTCGCGCGGCTGCTCGACTTCAGCCGCAGCACCTACGACGACGATCGCAGCCTGATCGCGGTCTGGGGTGGCGCCCGGTGAGCATCGCGGTCGACCGCGCCGCGGGGTTCGAGCGTCGCGCGCTCGGCGTCGAGGAGCTCGGCGAGCTCGTGCCGATCTCCCGGTTCGGGGGTCAGGGCCGGGTGTACCGGCCGGCTGCCGTCCCCGCCGGGCTTGGGGCCGAGCCGGTGGTCGTGAAGCTGTACCGCCGACCGCCGCCGGCCGGCGCCGGAGACGTTCTCACCGAAATGGTGGCCTGGGCGCACCTGCTCCCGGATGAGCAGCGGGCGGCGTTGCAGGAGCTCGCGGCCTGGCCGCTGGCGGTCGTCCGCGCCGGCAGCGGCGCTGCCGGGATCGTGATGCGCGACGTCACTGCGCGCTTCGCCGCACCGTTCGTGATGCCGAGCGGCCGCCGCGAGCGCGTGCTTCTCACGCTCGAGCACCTGCTCGGCACGGACGCCTACCTGCAGATGCGCGGGCTCGGGGTGCGGCTGGACACGTTCACCCGGGCAGAGGTAGCCGAGCGAATCTGCGACGCGATCGCGTTCCTGCACCGGCACGCGATCGTGGCGAGCGACATCGCGCCCAACAACCTGCTTGTCGCGTTCGGCGCCGGCGACGAACCCGAGGTGTGCTTCATCGACTGCGACTCGATGGTGTTCCACGGGCGCTCGGCGCTCACCTCCGTGCAGACCGGCGACTGGGAGATCCCGGCGGCGTTCGCCGAGTCGCCGGGTACGCGGGCCGCCGACGCGTACAAACTGGGGCTCGTCGTGCTGCGGCTGTTCGCGCGCTCGCACGACGCGCGCGCGGCCGGCCCCCATCTTCAGCACGTTCCGGCTGAGTTGCGCGGCCTGCTCGCCCGGTCGCTCGCCGCCGACGCCGTCAACCGACCCCCCGCCGGCGAGTGGCAGCGGGCGCTGCGCGGGGCGCTTGCCGACGGTCGCCTCAACGAGCGCTACCCCGGCCCCCCGGCGGCACGGCGGATCCTGGCGCCCGCGCGACCGGT
This sequence comes from uncultured Solirubrobacterales bacterium, assembly GCA_963699325.1. GTDB lineage: Bacteria > Actinomycetota > Thermoleophilia > Solirubrobacterales > Solirubrobacteraceae > Palsa-465. The sequence continues at coordinate 74,836 of CAVOTN010000010.1, forward strand.
CAGCGCTGCGGGTGCGCCGGCAAACCCGGGGGCGGTGGTTGGAGTGGCCGCCGCGGGTGCGCGGGCGGCGGCGGGCGGTCACGGGACGTCGGCGTGGCCGGCGTTCCCGGGGGTGCAGGTCAACGGTGCGCTGTGGCTGCGGCGCGCGGTCGTGGTGGCGTGGATCGTCGCGGGGACCGCCGTGCTCCTGCTCGTGCTGTCCCGGTTGTTCGCCGCCGCGATCCCGGTGCCGGACAGCGGCAACGCCGGCGCTGGCTCGCAGTTCGGCCCGGGCGCGAACAGCACCTACCTCTACCAGCCGTACTACTACCCGCGGCCCCGCACGGTGCTGCCGGGATCCCCGGGCTTCAGCAGCATTCCCTGATCACTTACAGAGATCTGACGGGTCTGGGCATACGCTGCCGGACGCGACGAAAGTGCGCCTCGTCGCTTGCGGACGGACTCCCCGAACCCCGCAGCTGGGGACCGGCGGCGGCCCCGGGTCGTGACTCCCGCCCGGAGCCGCCAGCCGGTCCGCAGACCTCCCGTCCTGGTGGTCCGCAGCTCCTGAGTGCGGCTAAGGGCCGCTGTTCAGCGTCCATACGAGGTTGACCCGGTAGACCTCGTTTGTCAGGAGCTTGTGCAGGTTGGCGGGGGTCGTGAGCGTCAGGATCGAGTTCCCCGACGAGGTCCACGTGGTGAGGGAGGAACTCGTGCTGGCGGACACGATCTTGGTCGCAGTCGTCGTGTCGACGTTGCAGAACGGGCTGACGCCGCACTGGAACGCCGGCTTGGTCGCCCCGGATCCGGTGATGCTGGCCGCCGCCGTGTCGAGCGTCAGCGAGTCGGCCGGCAGCGTGTAGCCGGAGGGCACGTAGCCGGGGCCGGTGTCGGTCCCGCACGTCGCGTTCGGGCAATACTCCTTGAACACCGAGCTGTTGGCGCCGCCGGACACAGACGCCACCGTCATGTTCCAGCCGGTGTTGGTGCCGCTGCTGGTGACCGCGAAGTGGTTCAGCGTGGCTCGTCGTCGTCTTGGTCTGCTGCTGGCCGTTGAGCGTGATCGCCGACAGGGTGCCGAGGGCCGGGGCCGTGCTGAACGTCAGCGTGGTCGCGCCGGCGTTGTCGACCGACGCGAACGTCGCCAGCATCGCCGTAATCAGCGCGAGCGCCGCGCTACGGACCCGGATTCTCGCGATCGTGGGCACTTTCGGGGCGGCGAGTCACTCGGCGCCGGCCGCGGCGGTCTGAGGGTCGCCGGGCGAGGCGAGTTGCTGCTGACCCCGCCACCGCGTCGCTATCGCGCGCTCGACGAGCTTCTTCGCGGTTGTCGGCTTGACCGCGGTTGCGCGCGTGATCTCGATCGGCGCGTCGGCGAGCTGAGGATCGCGCGCCAGATGCTCGTAGAAGTCGTGCTCGAGGGCGGTGGCCGTGCGCCGGGTGGTCTCGCGGCAGATCACGAGCAGCCCGATCGAGCCGAGTTCGCAGATCCGGTCGGTCTTGCGCAGGCGCGGCCGCATTGCCGCCGCGACCCGCATGGACAGGCCGCGGTCACACGTCACGAGCAGGATGCTCACCGGACGTGCGCCGTCGGGGCCGAGTGCCCGCTCGAGGAGGGCCATACCGGCTGCGCGGGAGATCGGTCGCCGGACGCGCAGGATCAAGCGCCAGGCTCCCGCGGCCGCCGCGATCAGCGCCGCCACCAGGACGATCCAGAGCCAGGGCGGGTTCGACTGCGGCAGCTTGCGCCCGCCGTAGTTCTGCTGCTTGACGGCCGCGGCGTGGCTGAACGTGACGGTCTTGTCCAGGCGGGCGACGCCACCCTGGTAATAGAGCGCGGCCTGGACGCGGTAGCTCGTGCCAGGGGCTGGCTGCTCGGTTCGGCTCAGGACCGGGTAGCTGATACTGGTCGCCGATACGAACGTGCCCGGGGTGATCGTCGCTGCCGCCACCTCGCGGCTGCCGCTCGTGACCTTCACCCAGCCGTGGACATTCTTGAGGATGACGTTGCCGGTGTTGTCGGCGGCGACGAGGAAAGCCAGGCCGGCCGGCTCGCGCGTGACCGACGCGCCCATGAAGTGGATCCTTGGCTGTCGCGGGCCTGGAAGCGTCGCCTCGACTCCGATCGCGTAGCGGTCGATCTCGCCGATTGCGACGCCATGGCCGACGGCCGTCGTCTGCACCTGGCCGAGCGCCTGCACCGACACGCCGCTCAGGTAGTCGCCCGGCGCGGCCGAAACGGGCACGTCGAGCTTGACCGTGACGCTCTGAGAGGACCTCGGCGCGACCCTCACCGAGTGACGGCTGAGGCGCAGCCAGGTGGCCGGGCCCTGGATTGCCGTCCCTCCAAGCGCGTAGGCGGAGCCGAGCGTGTTCGTCGTCAGCGCGTTGACCGGGGCGAGTTGCACGGTCACCGGGTGCGACGACGGATTGACGATCTGGAGAGAGCCGGCGGTCAAGCTCTTGCCGGACGCGGCGTCGAGCTGGAAGTAAGGCGAGACGAGCCCCGAAGCCTGGTGGACCTTGACGATTACGGTTGGGCTAGCGGCGCGCGCGGGGGCGGCCACGCACAACGCCGCGAGCAGCGAAGCCGCGGCGAGCACGCGCGTTCGCGCGGCGGAGCGGTTACGACCGAGGGAGAGATTCAATTGTTCGTCCTGGACTCGAGGGAGTTACGGCTGAGCGGGGCACCTCGTCGGTCGCCCCGCTCGGGGGTACTTCGCGGTTCCTACGGCCCGCTGTTGAGCGTCCAGACCAGGTCTACTCGGTAGACCTCGTTTGTCTGGAGTGCCCTCAGCGTCGATGGGGTGCTCAGTGCAAGGCTGGTCCCGGACCATCCGGTGGTGGCCCACGTCCCCATCCCCGCGCTGGAAGCGGCGGAGGCGATCTTCACCGCGGTGGCGCTGTCGACGTTGCAGGCGGTGGCGCACTGAAGCGTCGGGGCGGTTCCGGTGGTGCCGTTCTGGCCGGTGAAGCTCGCGCCCGTGCTGCTGAGCGTGAGCGAGTTCGCCGCCAGCGTCAGGCCTCCCGCGACGTAGCCAGGGCCGGTGTCGGAGCCGCAGGTCGCGTTCGGGCAGTACTGCTTGAACACCGCGCTCTTGCCTCCAGCGGAGTTGCCGTTGACCGTCACGTCCCAACCCGAGCCACTCCCGGTCGCGTCGTCGACCGCGAAGTTCGTCATGCTCGTGTTCGTCGTCTGCGCCTGGCCGTTGAGGGTTATGGCGGCCAGCGTTGGCATGCCCGGAGTGGTCGAGAACGACAGCGAACCGGCAGTCACGCTGAATGAAGTTGTGTCGTTGGCGGTCGTTGCCGCGCCTGAGGAGGCGGGCAGCGCTACCGCAAATGCGATTGCCACGGCCAGCGCCGAGCCGCTTGTGGCGAGTAGTCGTGCTTTCCTTGCACTGATCATTAGCCGGACCTGATTCCTTTGTTTCCAGGGGCCGCCCTGCGCGACCCCATGGGGCTTCGTCCCGGTAATCGCTCTAAATTGCGGAATCTTGAGCGTTAGCTGCGCCGAGTCGGCCGCGGGCCATCGTGGCCACCACGTAGAAGGCGCCGGCGAGGCCGATGATCGCGCTGCTCGGCGGCAGCGACGCGATCTCGTAGCTGAGCGCGAGACCGCCCCACATCGCGAGCACCGCGAGCAGCGCTGACAGCGCGAGCCCTCGGTACGGGCTGGCGGTGAGCCGGTGCGCCGCGCCCGCCGGCGCCGCCAGCAGGCCCAGCAGCAGCAGCGCGCCCACCGCTTGGGTGCTCTCCGCGGTGACCACGGCCAGCAGCGCGAGGAATCCGACCCCGAGCGCGCGCGCGGGAATCCCGCGGACCGACGCGAGCTCGGAGTCAAGCGTCGCGAGCAACAGCGGGCGGACGGCGACCAGCACGCCGGCGCATACGGCCAGGCCGATCACGGCGGCCAGGCGCGAGGCGCCGGGGGTCAGCGAGTAGATCGAGCCGAACAGGGTGTTCGCGGCCGCAATCCCGGTCCCGCCGTTGGCGCTCGTCGCGAGCACGGCCAGCAGCAGCACCCCGATCCCGAGGATCCAGGCGAACACGGTGCCGATCACGACGTCGTCGGCCTGCCCGCGCCGGCCGAGTGCCGCCATCCCACCGGCAACCGCGAGCGTCAGCACGAACAGCCCGACGCGCTCGTCGAGCCCGACCACCGCGGCGGCGATGGCGCCCACGAACGCGACGTGGGTGAGCGCGTCTCCGGCGAACAGCTGACCTCGCAGGACGACGAACCAGCCGGCGACTCCGCACGCCAGCGCGATGAACGTGCCGGCGAGGTAGGCGTTGCGGACGAACTCGTGGGCGAACATCAGCGCTTTTGGCGGCGGCTCGCCACGAGTCGTGCCAACAGGTAGAGGGCGAACGCGAAGCTCGTGATGTAGAAGCCGACCGGATAGATCGAGAAGTAGGCGATCCCGAGCCCGAGCCATACGATCACGAGCGCGAACACGATGCTGAGGAGGAGGCCGAGACCGGGGCGCATCGTCAGCTGCTGCGCTGCGGCCGGCGGTGCCACGAGCAGCGCGAACACGAGCAGCGCCCCGGTGATCTGGCTGGTGGCGGCGACGGCCAGCGCGAGCACCAGCAGGAACCCGAGGTCGAGCGCGGCCACCGGCAGGCCGCGGGCGCGGGCAGCCTCGGGGTCGATCGTCTCGAGCAGCAGCGGCCGCATCGCGAGCGCGACGAGGCTCACCGCGACGATCGCGACCAGCAGCAGGGCCAGCACCTGTCCGCGGCTGACGCCGAGGAACGTGCCGAACAGCAGTGTCTCGGTGCCGCCGAGCACGGCGCTGTTCAGCGACAGGAACAGGTACCCGGCGGCCAGCCCGACCGTTTGGACCGTGGCGATCGTCGCGGTCTCGTTGCCGTATCCGCGGCCGGGCGAGCCGAGGCCGGGCGACCCCCGGGCGCCGCGCATCAGCAGGGCCGCGCCGCCGCAGGCGAGGTAATACCCGAGCGCGGTGGGCAGGCCGGCGAGGGCGGCGCCGGCGGCACCCGGGAACGCCATCACCGACAGGGTGTGGCCGGCGAAGCTCTGGCGGCGGAGCACCATGTACCACCCGACGACCGCCGCGAGGACCGCGACGATCGTCCCGGCCTCGAGCGCGTTGACCATGAACGGAAACGTGAACAGTGCGTTCAGGTCGTCGATCAGGTTGAGGGACAGGGACGGGTTCACCGGTGTCAGTCGCGATCGTGGTGGTGAGCGTGATCGTGCTCGTGGCGGTCGCCGTGGTGATGCGGCGCCTCGGGCTGACCGACGACGACCAGGCGCCCGTCGCCGGTCTTGAGGACCTCGATCCGGGTGCCGTACAGCGCGCTGAGCGTCTCGGGCGTGATCACCTGCTCGACCGATCCGCTCGTCGCGCGCCCGCCGGCCATATAGATGACCTTGTCCAGGTAGCCGAGCAGCGGGTTGACGTCGTGGGCGACGAGCAGCACCGACACGCCCTCGTCCGAGCAGATCCGCCGCAGCAGCGCGGCGACCGACGCCTGGTTGGGGAGGTCGAGGCTGTCGAGCGGCTCGTCAAGGATCAGCAGCTGCGGATTGCGGACGAGCGCCTGGGCGATCAGCAGCCGTTGCTGCTCGCCGCCCGACAGCTCGCCGATCGCGCGGCGGGCGTACGCGGTGGCGCCGACCGTTGCGATCACGTCGTTGATGCGCTCGGTCTCGGCGCGCCGGCGTTCGCGGGCGGCCTTCGTGAGCGTCACCGGGATCCCCCAGCGCGCCCCGTCGAGGCCGAGCCTCACGAGGTCGACCCCGCGGATTCGCGTCGAGGAATCGAACGCTTGCCGCTGGGGCAGATAGCCGATCTCCGGGCGGGCCTGCGCAGGTGGGCGACCGAGCACGGTCGCCGAGCCCGACTCGAGCGGGAGCAGGCCGAGAATCGCGCGCATCAGCGTCGACTTGCCGGCGCCGTTGGGTCCGAGCACCGCGACGAACTGGCCGCGCCCGACGCTGAGGTCGACGTCGCTGAAGATCCGCTTGCCGGCGAGGCGGACCGACGCGTTCGTCAGCTCCGCGGCGGGAGTGGCGTTCGCGGTGGTCGGCTGCGTCGCCGTCATCGCCCGGTTGCTTCGTGCAGCGCGCGCTCGATCCCCTCGAGCTGCGCCACCTGCCACTGCTCGAACGTGTCGTTCTGCGGCGACAGCGTCTCGGTCACGGTGGCGATCGGGATGTGGTTGGCGCGCGCGAGCGCGTTCAGACGCTGGATCTCCGGCGTCGCGTTCTGCGAGTTGTAGACCCACACCTTGATCTGGTGGCGCGTGATCTGCTGCTCGGTGGTGATCGTGTCCTGGGCGCTGACCTCGGTTCCCTCGCTGATCGCTTTCATGAAGCTGTACGGCGTGATCAGATTGAGGCCGAGCGCCGGCGACTGGAGCGCGAAGATGCTCTCGGAGGCGCCGACGGGGACGCCGGCGTAGCGGCTCTTGATCTGCGCGATCAGAGCGTGGTACCGGGCCAGGCCGATCGTCTTGAATTGATTCAGTTGGCGCTCGTAGTACGCGGCGTGGCTGGGCTCGAGCTTCTCGAGGTCGGTCGCGATCGTGTTCGCGACCACCTCGACCTCCGCGGGGTCGTACCAGCGGTGCGGGTTGTCGCCATCGTGGAGTCCGAACAGGCTCCCGACGGTCAGCACGATTCGGGCGCCGTCGGGATTCGCGGACAGCAGCTTCGGCGCCCATGGGTCGTAGCCAACGCCGTTGACGATCGCGAGCTGGGACGTCGCCATCGTGCGAGCGTCGTTCGCGGTCGGCTCGTAGGAATGGGGGTCCTGTGCCGGGTTCGTGATGATGCTCTGCACGTCGGCCTGATTGCCGGCGATCTGCTTGGCGATCGAGCCCCAGAAGTTCTCGGCCGCGACCACGCGGACGCCGGTCGTCTCGGCGCTCGAGGTGCCGCCGCAGCCGGCAACGGCGAAGGCGAGAGCGATCGCCACGGGGGCGGCGAGCGCGAGGACTCTCCATCGTGCGAGGACGGACCACATTTCGGCCACTAACCTATCACGAAATGAGACTGAGTCTCGGAATTATTCTCGCTTTGCCGGAACGGCGGGTAAGCTTGTTGTCGGTATGGAAGGCGCTTCTGTGATCGATGCGGCTCAGACCTGGAGCGAGCACGTCCGCGAGGTACTGGCCAGGGCGGGTCTCAAGCACGGAGGCGCTCGCCAGAGGATCATCGACCTGCTGGCCAGTCAGCCGTGTGCTTTGAGCGCGGTTGAAATCGAGGACGCACTCCGCGCCCAGGGCAAGCCGACCGGCCGCGCCAGCATCTACCGCGTGCTCGAACTGCTCGTCGATCACGGGCTTGTCGAACGCGTTGCCGTCGGCGACGGGCAGTCGCGGTTCGAGCGCTCGGAGGCGGGTGGGGAGCATCACCACCACCTGCTGTGCGAGCAGTGCGGGAAGCTGGTGGCGTTCGACGATCCGGCACTGGAGCGCGCGATCGACGACCTGTCCTCGCGCCTTGGGGTGCGGGTCGAGCACCACGACGTGGTGCTGCGCGGCGCGTGCGAGCAGTGCGAGTGACCGCTTACCAGGCGTCGACGTAGGGCCGGCGCTCGGTCGGACGCCCGCGGGCGGGGGCGTCGAACAGCGTCGCGATCCAGCGAGCGCTGTCTGCCGGATCGATCACGTCGTCGATCTCGAAGTAGGCGGCCATGTTGAGTCCCTTGCCTCTTTCGTACGCGGCGGCGACGGCGTCGTCGAAGGCTTGCGCGCGCTCGTCGGGATCTGCGATCGACTCGAGCTCGCGTCGCATACCCGAGCCGTACCGCGCCCTCGAGGCCCATCGCCCCGAATTCCGCGGTCGGCCACGCCACCGTGAACAAAGGCGCCTTGAAGCTCCCGGCGGCCATCGCCTGCGCGCCGAGGCCGTAGCCCTTGCGGAGCACGATCGTCCCGGTCGGCACACTCAGGTTCGCGCCGGTCAGGAACAGGCGGGAGAAATGTCTGACCGTCGCGCGTCTTCTCCGCGTCAGGTCCGACCATGAAGCCGGGCGTGTCGCAGAGGAACAGCAGCGGCAGCCCGAACGCGTCGCACAGCTGCATGAACCGGGCCGCCTTGTCGGCGCCGTCGGCGTCGATCGCGCCACCGAGGTGGGCGGGGTTGTTCGCGACCACGCCCAGCGGCCGTCCACGTTCGTCGCGGGCGAGCGCGGTGACGATGCCGGCGCCGAAGCCGCGGCGAAGCTCGAGCACGTCGTCGAGCAGGGCGTCGATGACCGTGCGGATGTCGTAGATGCGCTTGCGGTTGGCGGGGATGAGCTCTCGGAGCACTGTTGCGTCGCTCGCGGCCCCGGGCTCGCGTGGGCGTGCGTTGAAGTACGACAGGTAGCGCTTGGCGGCCGCGACCGCGGCCGGCTCGTCTTCGACGCGGAGGTCGACGACGCCGTTCGCGTCCTGTACGTCGATCGGCCCGACGTCGCGCGGGTTATGCACGCCGAGCCCGCCGCCCTCGATCATCGCCGGGCCGCCCATGCCGATGCTCGAATCCTCGGTGGCGATCACGACGTCGCAGCAGCCGAGCAGCGCCGCGTTGCCGGCGAAGCAGTAGCCCGACGCGATCCCGACCAGCGGCACGAGCCCGCTGAGGCGCGCGAACAGATGGAATGCCCGACAGTCGAGCCCGGCGACGATCGGCCAGTCGACATCGCCGGGCCGACCGCCGCCGCCCTCGGCGAACAGCACGACCGGCAGGCGCCGGCGCTCGGCGATCTCGAACAGCCGGTCCTTCTTCTGGTGGTTGCGCATCCCCTGCGTACCGGCGAGCACGGTGTAGTCGTAGGACATGACGATCGCCGGTACGCCGTCGATCGTCGCGGTCCCGGCGACCAGGCCGTCCGCCGGCGTGCGTTCGATCAGCTCCTCGCGCGTGCGCCGGCGCTCCTGCGCGGCGAACATCAGCGGTCCGTACTCGACGAGGCTGCCGGAGTCGACGAGGTCGTTCAAGTTCTCGCGAGCGGTCCGGCGGCCTTGGTCACGCCGTTTCGCAACCGCGTCCGGGCGGGCGGCGTCGAGGGTCTGGTCGTGCCGGGCTCTGACCGCGTCGAGGTCGTCTCGCGCGGTGCTGCCGGCGCCGGCATCGGGCTGTTGGGCGCGTGCCCCGTCTGCGAGCCCGGCGGCCGGGGACAGGACCGCGAGCAGCTGGCCGGCATCGACGGTGTCGCCGACTGCGACCTCGAGGCTGCGAACAACGCTGTCGACATCCGCCGCGACCTCGTGCTCCATCTTCATCGCCTCGAGCAGGACGAGCACCTCGCCGGCGCTGACCGCCTGATCCGGTTCGCGCGCGATCGCGATCACCGTGCCCGCGAACGGGGCGTGCAGAGGGAGGTCGGGCATGCCAGCCGAACGCTACGCGACGACGTTGCGCACTGCCGCGAGGATCTCCTCGGGCGAGGCGTTGTCACCGGCGTTGGCCGACATGTGCGACCAGGCGACGTTGCCGTCGGGCCCGACGACCAGCGAGCCCCCGAGCTGCGCCGCGTTTCCGACGGTCCGCGTCTGGATCTTGCGGCTGCGCGCGCCGGCGAGGAGGCCCTTCGAGACGCTGGTCGGGCCGAACAGCTCGGTCACGCTCGCGATCTTTGCGCCGGCGGCCCGGTAGCTGACCCGCTGCTCGTCGGCGAGCACTCGCAGCTGGATCCCTTGCCGCCGGCGGAACTGGGCGGCGTGCCGCGGGGTCGCCTGTCCGATCAGCACGAGACCCACGCCGGCGGCCTTGAAATCACCCCGGGCGCGGTCCAACTGGATCGCGTGATCCTTACAGAAAATTCACCCGTAGTGGCGGAGCCAGACGAGCGCGGCCGGGTGCTCGCTCCACAGGTCGCCGAGACGGACGTCGTGCGCGTCCTGGTCGGGTAGCACGATCTCGGCGAGCCCGTCGGCGCGCGTCGGCGGGGTCGGTTTCCCGGCGGGCATGCGGGCTCAAAGCTACTACGTGATACTGCAGGGGTGGCGCAGTCCGAGCCCAAGGTCCTGTGGACCCCGTCGTCGGAGTGGATCGAGCGCACCACGCTGACGCGCTACCAGGGGTGGCTCGAGGAGAAGCACGACCTCCGGTTCGAGGGCTACCACGACCTGTGGCGATGGTCGGTGTTCGACGTGGAGGCGTTCTGGAAGTCGCTCGTCGAGTTTCTGGGCGTCCGCTTCTCCGAGGGGGGCGACCGCGTCCTCGGCAATGACGCGATGCCCGGGGCCAAATGGTTCCCGGGCTCGCGGCTCAGCTACGCCGAGCACATGTTCGCCGGCAAGGACCCCTCAGCGCTCGCGATCCAGCACGCGTCGGAGTCGCGCGAGCTTGCTTCGATGACCTGGGGCGAGCTGCGGGCGTTGACGGCTTCGATCGCCGCGGGATTGCGGGCGTCGGGCGTCGGCGAGGGCGACCGGGTCGCCGCGTACATGCCGAACATCCCCGAGACGGTGGCGGCGCTGTTCGCGTGCGCGTCGATCGGCGCGGTGTGGTCCTCGGCCGCGCCCGAGTTCGGTGTGCGGAGCGTGGTCGACCGCTTCTCGCAGATCGAGCCGAAGGTGCTGCTGGCCGTGGATGGCTATCGCTATGGCGGCAAGGACTTCGATCGCCGGGATGCGGTCGACCGGATCGCCGCCGAGATCCCGTCGCTGGAGCGGGTCGTTCGGCTGGGGTATCTGTCCGGGTCGGGGTGGGAGGACGGCTTCCTCGGGCCTTCCGAGTCGCTGGAATTTGCCCAATTGCCGTTCGACCATCCGTTGTGGGTCCTGTACTCCTCGGGGACGACCGGGCTGCCCAAGCCGATCGTCCACGGCCAGGGCGGAATCCTGCTCGAGCACCTGAAGAAGGCGTCGCTGCACCTCGACGCCCAGGCCGGCGATCGGATGTTCTGGTTCACGACGACCGGCTGGATGATGTGGAACTTCATCGTCGGGATGCTGCTGAGCGACGCCTCGATCGTCCTGTTCGACGGGAACCCGGGGTACCCGTCGCTCGCGACGCTGTGGGATCTGGCCGCGGACAGCGGGATGACGTGCTTCGGGACGAGCGCGGCGTTCATCGGGGCGTGCATGAAGGACGAGGGGCTGACGCTGCGCTCTTCGGATCGCGATTTGAGCGCTCTCCGATCGGTCGGATCGACCGGGTCGCCGTTGTCGCCCGAGGGGTTTCAGTGGATCTACGACCAGCTCGGGTCCGATACCTGGCTGTTCTCGACTTCGGGCGGCACTGACATGTGCACCGCGTTCGTCGGTGGCGTGCCGACGCTGCCGGTGTACCTGGGCGAGCTGCAGGCCCGGGCACTGGGAGCGGCGGTCGAGGCGTGGGATCCCGACGGCAAGCCGCTGATCGACGAGGTCGGCGAGCTCGTGATCACCAGGCCGATGCCGTCGATGCCTTTGTTCTTCTGGGGGGACGAATCCGGCGAGCGCTACCGGGACAGCTATTTCGAGACCTATCCAGGGGTCTGGCGGCACGGCGATTGGATCGAGATCACCCCGCGCGAGACCGCGATCATCTATGGGCGTTCGGACTCGACGATCAACCGCGGCGGGGTGCGGATGGGCACTTCGGAGATCTACCGGGCGGTGCTGGCGGTGGACGAGGTCACCGATGCGCTGGTCGTCGACGTGCCGCGCGAGGGCAGCGAGGCCTGGATGCCGCTGTTCGTGGTCCTGCGCGAGGGCGTCTCGCTCGATGACTCGCTGGTGAAGGAGATCCGGCGCCGGGTGCGCGAGGACTGCTCGCCCCGGCACGTGCCGGACGAGATCCGCCAGATCGACGAGGTGCCTCGCACGTTGTCGGGGAAGGTCCTGGAGGTGCCGGTGAAGCGGATCCTGATGGGCACGCCACCGGATGAGGCTGCCTCGCGCGAGTCGCTGGCGAACCCGGCGGCGCTCGATTACTTCGTCGGCTTGACCCCCTGAGGGGGGCGAATCTCGGGTCGTTATCGCCTCTTAAGAGGTGCTTGCTGGATTTACCGTGCATATCGCGGGTTTTCCAGCACGCCTCCGAGAGATGGCGGCGGAATTCGACAAGGCGATCGCGGCTCTGGCCCGGAAACAGCACGGGTACGTGATGCGGCGCCAGTTGCTAGGCCTCGGCCTCGGCGAGGACGCGATCGACTACCGAATTCGGATCGGTCGCCTGATCCAGGTGTATGCGGGCGTCTATGCCGTCGGAACTCTGCCGGTCGGTCGGGAAGCCCACGCCCACGCTGCGGTGCTCGCCTGCGGCGACGGGGCCGTCCTCAGCCATGGCTCGGCGGCGGCGCTCTGGAAATACGCAAAGCATTGGCCGCCCCGGTTCGAAGTGATCGCCACATGGGATCGGCGCCGGCGCGGCATCAAGGTGCACCGGACGAAGACGCTGACCCGCCGGGACATCACGCGCCAGCTCGGCGTCCCTGTCACGAGCCCCGCGCGCACGGTGTTCGACATGACGCCACGTCTCAAGACCGACGGTGCGCTGCGCCGCTTCGTCAACGACGCCCGCCTCACCCGCACGTTCCACCTCAGCGACCTCGCCGAGCTGCTCGAGCGCCACCCCCGCCACCCCGCCACCAAGCGGCTGACGCAGTTCCTGGACCCACGCGCCGGCGGCCCGACCCGGTCGGAGTTCGAGGACGCGTTCACCGACTTCGCGCGCCAATACGGCTTGCCGGCGCCGGTCACGAACACGCGGCTGCTGGGCTTCGAAGTCGACGCGCTGTTTCCCGAACACCGATTGATCGTCGAGCTCGACGGTGCGGAATTCCATCTCGACCGGTACGCGTTCGAGAGCGACCGGGATCGGGACGCGGAGCTGCTCGCGGCGGGCTACGTCACGGTCCGAATCACCTGGGAGCGGCTCAAACTACAGCCGGCGCGGGAAGCCGAGCGGCTCCGTAGGATCCTCCGGAACCGGGCACGAGAGGCCGCTTAGGAACTTCTTATGGTTCTCTCAAACTAGCCTGAAACAGTGCCGATCACGGGCGCACCGTTCACGGCGCGCCCGGCCAACTGAGGAGCGCACGTTGCACCGGAGTCTCAAGCGAAACCTCGTGATCGGCTTGGCTGCGCTGGGTGTCGCAGCGTTTGCCGGTGGCGCATACGCCGCCACCCAGAATTCCGGTCCGAGCACGCGACAGGCATTCCTGAACGATGTCGCCAAGCGCCTGCACGTCACGCCGCAGCAGCTCAATTCCGCCCTGAACGGTGCCGCGATCGATCAGCTCCAGGCCGCGGTCACGGCCGGCCAGATCACCCAGGCCCAGGCGAACGAGCTCGAGCAGCGGCTCAAGAACAGCGGCATCGCGCCGCTCCTGCCGCGAGCACCCGGCTTCGGCGGTCCGCGCGGACTCGCGGTTCCGAAAGTGCCCTTCGGCGCAGGCCCGGGTCCGGGTCCGGGGCCGGGGCCACTCGGGTTCGGTGGCGCTGGCCTCGGCCTGGGCGCCGCGGCGAGCTACCTGGGGCTGACCAACGCGCAGCTGTTCCAGCAGCTCCAGAGCGGGAAGTCGCTGGCGCAGATCGCCACCGCCAAGGGCAAGACCGTCGCCGGCCTCGAAGCCGCGATGACCGCCCCGATCAAGAAGGCGCTCGACGCCGCCGTCGCCAAGAAGGCGATCACCGCCACCCGCGAGAAGCAGATCCTCAGCCGTTACGCGTCTAGCCTGAGCGCGCGGATCAACCAGAAGGGCCTCGGCCGCCCGCTGCTGCGTGGGTTCTTCCGCGGAGGCGGAGCCGGCGGCGGAGGCGGACCCGGCAAGGGACATCCCTACTGGGGCGGCCCCGGCGGCACAGGCAAAGGCAACGGCCAAGGCAACGGCAACGGCCCGTCATTCGTCCCGCCGTCCGCCATCCCGCCGTCCGCCACCCCGCCGACGCCAGGCGCCGCGCCGGCGCAGCTGTTCATGCCGGCGCCCGCGGCGTAGCGCCGGAAATCGGACCGGCTCGGACCGCCCGCACTCTTACGCGGCTCTCATCGATTTCTGACCGGTTTCTCATGGGTAGCTGCTGTACTGGGGATACCGAAACAACAGTCACGCACTTGCTAGGAGACCTGAACTCATGAAACGCCTGAGCCGTCTGCTCCCGATCATCGGGGGTGCAATTGCCGGCGGGGCAATCGCGCTCGCCGTAGCCAGCGGGAGCACTACCACGCACTCAGTGACGACGACGACCGTGGTCCAGACGTCGGGTGCTTCGGCGCTCCCAACCAGCTTCAGCAGCGGCCGGTCGGAGTCGATCAACCAGATCTACCGGTCGGTAGGTCCGGGCGTGGTCGATATCACGACCTCCTCGACTCAGAACACGGGTGGCGTGTTCGGCTTCGGTCAGTCACAGCAGACCGAGGGCGAGGGCGCCGGCGTCGTGTTCGACAAGAAGGGCGACATCATCACCGACGAGCACGTCGTGTCCGGCGCGACGAAGATCACCGTGACGTTCCCCGATCAGGTCAAGGCGCCGGCGACGATCGTCGGCTCGGACACGGGCGCCGACCTTGCGGTCATCCGCGTCCAGAACGTTCCGCAGTCTGAGCTGCACCCGTTGACGATTGGCGACTCCAACGCCGTTCAGGTCGGCGACAGCGTGATCGCGATCGGCAGCCCGTTCGGTCTCCCCAACACCGTCACCGCCGGCATCATCAGCGCGGTCGGACGCACGATCAACTCGCCGAACCAGTTCACGATCCCCAACGCGATCCAGACCGATGCGCCGATCAACCCGGGCAACTCGGGCGGCCCGCTGGTCAACGCCTCCGGTCAGGTGATCGGGCTCAACGACCAGATCGAGACCAGCAACACCAACGGCCAGGGCGAGGGGTCGAGCTCCGGCATCGGATTCGCGACTCCGTCGAACAGCGACGCGCGGATCGCCCGCGAGATCATCTCGACCGGGCAGGCACACAACGCCTACGTCGGTGTCCTCCTCGACCCGAGCGTGTCCGGCGGCGCGGCGATCTCAAAGAACGCCTCGTCCAGTGGCGACCTCGTCGATCGAGCCCGGTTCGCCGGCGGCCAAGGCCGGGCTTCAGGCCGGCGACCTGATCACGGCCGTCAACGGTTCGGCGGTGGCTTCGGTCAACCAGTTCGTGGCGACGATCGCGAACTACGCCCCCGGTGACACCGTGACGCTGACGGTCAACCGCGGCGGGCAGACGAAGAGCATCAAGCTCACGCTCGGCGCCCAGCCCGCGAACGCCACCACCCAGAGCGCGAATCAGGGCGGCTCGATCCCGTAGGCCCGCGAGCCAACCATTGCCAACCCTTTGAACGAACCACCGTGGCCGGCCCAGGCGCCGGCCACGGTCGGTTAAGACGCGGCCGTCGAGGCCTGCTGCTGGAGCGTCCGCTCCATCAGCTCGCGGTGGACGCTGCGCGTCCGCCCGGCGCGCCGGGTCCAGGCTCCCTCGGCGTCGAGCGTCCACGAGAACGTGTCGTCGGCCAGGCACCGCTCGAGCGTGTCCTCGAGCTCGAGCTGCAGCTCGGGATCCTCGACCGGAGTGAGCAGCTCGACGCGGGTGTCGAGGTTGCGCGGCATGAGGTCGGCCGACCCGATGTAGTAGACGCTCTCCTCGCCGCGATGGAACGAGTAGATCCGCGAATGCTCGAGGAACCGCCCGACCACCGAGACGACCGTGATCGTCTCGCTGACGCCGGGCACGCCCGGAAGCAGGCAGCAGATGCCGCGGACGTTGAGGTCGATCCGGACGCCGGCCTGTGAGGCGCGGTACAGCGCCTCGATGCACGCCTGGTCGACCAGCGAGTTCATCTTCATCGCGATCCGCGCCGGCTCGCCGGCCTCGTGCGCGGCGATCGTCCGCTCGATCTCCTCGATCAGCGGCCCGCGCATCGAGTTCGGGGCGACCAGGACCTTGCGCTCGCGCGCCGGGTGGCCGTAGCCGGTCAGCGTGTTGAACAGGTTCGCGACCTCCTGGCCGATCTCCCGGTCGGTCGTGAACAGCCCGAAGTCCTCGTACAGCCGGGCGTTCTTGGCGTGGAAGTTGCCGGTCCCGATCATCACGTAGTGGCGGACGCCGCCGCGCTCGCGGCGGACGACGAGGATCGCCTTGGCGTGGGTCTTGAGCCCGGGGATGCCGTGGACGACGTGCGCGCCCACCTCTTCGAGCGCGCGCGACCAGCCGATGTTCTGGCGCTCGTCGAAGCGGGCCTTGAGCTCCACCAGGCACACGGCCTGCTTGCCCTTCTCGGCCGCCTCGATCAGCGACGGGACCAGCGCCGAGTCGTCCGAGGTCCGGTACACGGTCATCTTGATCGCGAGCACGTTCGGATCGTCGACGGCCTGCTTGACGAACCGCTCGACGCTCGTCGCGAACGACTGATAGGGGTAGTGGACGAGCACGTCGCGGGTGCGCATCGGGGCGAACACGTCGGGCTGGTCGTCGCGATCGCTCGGACCGGGCACGAACGCGGGATGGGTGAGCGGGGTCCACTGCGACTGGCGAATCTCGGGGTGCCCGTCGAGCCCCGCGATCTGCCACAGGTCGCTGAGGTCGAGCGTGCCGTCGACGTCGTACACCTGGACCTCTTCGACGCCGAGCCACTCGATCAGGTGCGTGCGCAGCGCGGGGTCCATGCTCGCGCCGACCTCGAGCCGCACGACCTCGCCGAACCGCCGGCGGCGCAACTCGTCCTCGACCGCCTGCAGCAGGTCGTCGGCCTCGTCGGAGACCTCGAAGTCGGCGTCGCGCGTGACCCGGAACAGGTCGTAGCTGATGATCTCCAGGCCCGGGAACAGCGAGTCGAGGTGGCGCGCGATGATCTCCTCGAGCGGGATGAACGTGTTCGGCGAGATCTCGACGAACCGCGGCAGGACCTCCTTGGGGACCTTCACGCGGGCGTAGACCTCGTGGTCGAGGTCCGGGTCGTGCAGGCGGACGATCAGGCTCAGCGACAGGTTCGAGATGTACGGGAACGGACGACCCGGGCCGATCGCGAGCGGCGTCAGCACCGGGAAGATCTGCTCGCGGAAGTGGCGCGCGATCAGGCTCGCCGGCGCGGTCGACTGCTCGCAGGTGACGATCCGGATCCCGTGCTCGGCGAGCTCGGGGCGGACGACCTCGGTGAACTGGCGCGCGTGGCGGCGGTCGAGCTCGCGCACCTTCTCGGCGATCCCCTGCAGCACCTGGGTCGGCGACAGGCCGTCGGGTCCGCGGGCGTCGATCCGCGCGTCGACCTGGTCGTGCACGCCGGCGACGCGCACCATGAAGAACTCGTCGAGGTTGGTGGTGAAGATCGCGAGGAACTTCACGCGCTCCATCAGCGGCAGCGACTCGTCCTCGGCGAGCTGCAGCACGCGGTCGTTGAAGTCGAGCCAGGACAGCTCGCGGTTGATGTAGACCGCGGGGTCGGTGACCTTGGCGAGCGCCGCCTCCGTCTCGCCGCGTCCGTCCGGCCCTGCCTCGGTCGTCGTGTCCTGCCCCGCTTCCAACTGGGTGTCGCTCATGTCACTCCTACGTTGGCCTTTGCGATCGCGCTGAGCTCGGACGGTCGCAGGAGCGCGACCAGCTCGCCCTTGGAGACGGCGGCAAGACCGCCTTTCTTCATCCTCGCCTGGGTCCCCGTGAGATCGTGGAGCAGCAGCGAGAAGGACGGGTCGTGTCCGACCAGCAGCACGTCGCCGAGTCCTGCGATCAGCGCCTCCACGTCGAACGGCTCGCCGGACAGCGATCGCTCGATCGTGACGGGCACGCCGAGCGGCTCGCAGGCCCGCTCAGCGGTCTGCACGGCTCGGAGCTTCGGACTGCTCAGGCAGGCGTCGAGGTGGACGCCGAGGACGGCAAGCGTGCGGCCGGCGGCGTCGGCATGCATCGCGCCGCGCTCGGTGAGCGGGCGGTCGTCGTCCGGCAGGCCGTCTTCCGCTTCGGCGTGGCGCAGAAGCCAGAGCATCCGGACAACTCTAGTGGGAGAGGCAACTTCGCTGTAAAGCCAGCGGTGACCGTCAGCGGGCTCTGATCCCGATGACCGACGCGGCGCTGTGGCGCTGGTGATGGTGGAGGCGATCGACGGCGTCGGCGCGGATCAGGTAGTGGCCGGGCGGCGCTGCGATCCGCAGGCGCAGGCTCCAGTGCGACGTGCCGCGAGCGAGGAACTCGATCGGCCGGCTGCACGGCCGCAGGCGGCTCAGCTTGCCGCTGCGCTCGAGGAACCGGCAGCGCCCGTGCGCCGCGGGCTGGTAGATCATCACGTACACCTTGGCGAGCCGCTGCAGGCGCCGCCGGGCGGCCGGGGCGTTCGGGCAGCGATGCTCGGTGGCGGTTCCCGCCACGACGAACCCGCCGGCCGAGGCATGCGTTCGGCGGCGGATGATCCGCGACGAGGGTCGCGCGACGCAGCCGGGAGCGGGGTGGGGACTCGGCTGGACCGCCGGCAACGGGCTCGTCACGCTCGACGGCGTGCCCGGAGCCCCGGGCACCTCGTGGACCGGCAGGCGGAGCTCCAGGGCGCTCACCGAGATCGAGAACTGCCCGTTCGAGGTCCGGACGTACGGCGAGTCCTGGCCGAGCAGCTCGAGCTTGGCGATGTGCCCGGCGGCGAAGTGCCAGGCACCCGGATGGAGCTGGAACACCTGGAGTCCGTCGGGCGCGCTCGAGTCGATCCGGTACACGCCGCGGGTCGACGAGCGTCTCGGTGTTCGTCGACGGATCGACGTCCCACAGCCGGGCGGCGATGAACGCGTACTGCCCGGTCACGCTCAGGTTCGCGATCACCGTCGGCGATCCGAGCAGGGTGTAGCCCGAGCCGGTCGAGGCCGGGAGCCGGTAGGTCGCGACGCCGGCGCCCTGGTCGGTGGCGCTCACGGTGGCGCACGCGCCGCCGCCCGGCGATCGGGTCGATCGTCTTGGCGGATCGTCGGGTTGCCGGCGGACGAGGAGATCGTCTGGGCCGGGTTCGAGCTGTAGTCGACCTCGCCGGGGTGCAGGCGCGGACCAGGTCGGCGCGGTGTACGGACCGCCGGACGGCGCGGTGGCCGGGCACGTCTCGATCGTCGCGGTGGCGCTCGGAGTGCGGCTGTGCGCCCGATCCCTTCAGGTAGTAGTCGAAGTAGCTCTGGATCGCGCTCGACAGCAGCGCCAGGTCGCCGGGCTTGTTGTTGGCCGGCTGGTGGCCGAAGTCGCCGTCGAACAGCGAGATCGGGTCCGACGGGTACAGCGAGTGCTCGAGGTTGTAGTAGCGGACGGCCTCGTCGACGGGGAACAGGTCGTCGGTGAAGCCGTTGGCGATCAGCAGCGGCGCCGGCGCCTCCTGCGCGGTGCCGTACGCGCCGTCGAGCAGGTAGTACGGCGAGTGGTACTGGGCGATCTGGGTGGCGATCGCCTCGTCCTGGGCGTTGCCGTCGTACGGCTCGCCGGCGTTCAGGTCCGCGTACCAGGTCGTGAGGTCGGCCTGCGGAGTTCGTGCCCGCCGGCGCGTAGTAGCCGTTCTCGTTGCCCTCGGCGTACAGGCCGGTCACGAACGACTGCTTCTCGACCCCGAGCGGGCGTGAGGTCGGTGGTGGGCGAGGCCACCTCGTAGTCGAGCGCCGTGGCCGTTGGGCAGCAGCGAGTAGTCGAGATCGCTCCACGGGATCACGGGCGCGGCGGCCGCGATGTGCAGCGGCGTCCCGGCGGGGCTGGTCCACGGGCGACAGCGTCCCGTCGGCGTTCATCACGCGGTCCTTGAGCGTGGCGAGCTCGAGCGAGACGCCGCCGCCGTAGGACTCGCCGGTGACGCCGATCCGGTTCGGGTCGGCGATCCCCTCGTCGACGAGCAGGCCGATCGGCGTACTGGGCGTCGTGGGCCTCGTAGCGCTCGTCGTCGAGGCGGATGTAGCCGTTCTGGCATCCGGTCGGGTCGACCGCTCGCGACTGCGGCCGTGCCGCACGAGTCGCCGAACCCGCGCGCGACCAGCTGCACGACCGCATAGCCGTTCTTCGCCCAGGCGTCGCCGGTCGGTCCGTAGTACTGGGTATCGTCGGGACCCGTGGTCGGCTCACCCCAGCCGTGGCTCTGGACGATGAGCGGGTAGGGGCCGTCGCTGCCGGAGGCGGGCGCCGGCGGGAGCGTGACGTAGATCGAGAGCGGGGTGCCGTCGAAGCTCTTCAGCCGCAGGTCGGCGCCGGCGGTGCCGTTGTCGTACGTGCCGAAGCAGACCCGCGTCCCGTCGGACTGGGTCGTGCACGGGATGCCGGCGCCGCTCACGGTGTCGCCGGCGAGGACGCGACGTGACCGCCGCGGAGGCGGTCGCAGGCGCGATCAGCGCCGCGGCCAGCGCCACGAGGACCAGAACACCCCTGCTCCGTCTCATCCGGATGGCACGATACGCACGGGAGTGGTGGCCGCGCCGGTTGTAGGGTTTCGGTGTGGCGGGCCGGGTCGATTGCCGGCGGCGCGGCGTCGGGCGCGGCAGGGTGCCGCCATCAGCGCGCGGGAGCGGGCCTCGCCGGCGCGGGCGGCGCGGCTACCCGATCAAGAGGCGCCGGCCGAACACGCGCTCGAACGCCTCGCCGTCGCCGTAGCGCTCGACGCTCCAGCGCGGCAGCGTCAGGTCGCCGGCGGCCTCGAGGTGCAGGTCGACGCCGTGGCCGTTGGCGCGCAGGCGCGCCTCGCGGACCGATTGGTCGCGGCCGCGCTCGAGGTGCTCGGCGAGCCGGAGGATCACCGAGCAGCGGTCGAGCAGGTCGTCGTCGCCCGGGTCGGCGAGCGCGGCCAGCTCGCCGAGCTTGGCGCGCCCTTGCGGTGGTAGCGGGTGATCTGGGCGATCAGCGCGCGCTCGCGCGGGTCGAAGCCGGGGAGCTCGGCGCTCACGATCAGGTAGGCGCGAGTGCTTGTGATGGTCGTCGTAGGAGATCGTCATGCCGACGTCGTGGAGCATCGCCGCGGCCCACAGCAGCTCGCGCTCGCCGGGCCGGGGCTCGAACAGGCCGGCGCCGGCGAGCGAGTCGAACATCTGCAGCGACAGCAGCGCGACGTGCTCGACGTGGGGCAGGTCCGACTCGTACTGGATCGCGAGGTTGCGGACGCCGGCCACGCGCACGTTCTCGAACAGCGGCTCGGGAGCGTCCGCGAGCATCTCGCGCGCGAGGAACACGCCGTCGCGGAGGCTGGCCTCGGTGACCTCGATGCCGGCGAAGCGAGCCCAGCTCCACCACCGTCTCGATCACCAGCGCCGAGGCGAGGATGATGTCGGCGCGCCCGACCTTGATCCCGGGCACTTCGCCGCGCTCGTCGATCGGCAGCTCCGCCAGCGTCTGGACGAGGTCGGCGAGCATCTCGCGCGTGATCATGAATCCCTGGACGCCGATGTCGGGCTGGTCGGCCATGCGCTGGGCGGCGGCGGCGAGGTTGCGGACGGCGCCGCCCATCCCGACGATCCGATCGCCGGCGCCGGCAAGCCCCGGCTCATCGGCAAGCAGTTCGCGCACGTGCGCCCGCACCCTTTGCAGGTCCCGCTTCTTCGCCGGACCCGTGCCCGGGCAGGAATTGCTCGGTGACCCGCACGGCGCCGAGCGGGAACGAGCGCAGCGACACCGCGCTGGCGGTCGGCGACCTCGATCAGCTGGATGCTGCCGCCGCCGGTCTCGAGCACCATCCCGTCGGTCATCGTCGAGCTGTTGATCGCGGCCACGTAGCCGAACCGCGCCTCGTCCTCGTCGGAGATCACCTCGATGTTGAGCCCGCTGGCGGCGCGCGCGGCTTTCAGGAACAGCTCGCCGTTGGCCGCGTCGCGTATCGCGCTGGTCGCGACCGCGTGGACGGCGTCCGGGCCGAGGCCGTGCGCCGCGCAGAAGCGCTCGAACACCGCGAGCGTCTCGAGCCCGCGTCCCATCCCGGCGTCGCTGAGGCGGCCGGTCTCGGCCAGGCCGGCGCCGATCCGCACGGTCTCGTAGATCTCGTCGGTGAGCTTCCACCAGTCCCCCGGCGCGAACATGTACACGACCAGCCGCCACGAGTTCGACCCGAGGTCGATGACGGCGACCTGGCGGACGTCCCCGCCCGCCTGGCCGCTCGCTCGAGTCGATCGCCAGCTCACGTGCCGTGAATGATCCGGTTTGCCGCGGACGAACCCCCCAACCGTGTCAGGATGGCTCCGTGCCCTCCGAAAAGGACCGGATGTTGCGTGGAGTTCCGTATCTCGCCAACGACTCCGCGCTGCTGGAGGAGCGCAGGCAGTGCCGGCTCGTGTGCGAGCGGTTCAACGCGACGAGCTTCGCCGACACGGCCGCCCGGCGCGCGATCCTCGCGGAGCTGCTCGGCCAGCTGGGCGAGCACGCGGAGGTGATGGCGCCGTTCGAGTGCGACTACGGCTACCACATCAGGTCGGCGCGCGGACGTTCATCAACTACGGCGCGGTTGTGCTCGACGGCGCCAGGGTCACGATCGGCGAGGACGTGCAGATCGGCCCCGGCGTTCAACTACTGACCGCGCTGCATCCGCTGGACCCGGTCGAGCGCCGGCGCGGGACCGAGACCGCCAAGCCGGTCACGATCGGAGACGGCGCGTGGCTGGCCAGCGGCGTGATCGTGTGTCCGGGTGTGGACATCGGCGCCGACACCGTGGTCGGCGCCGGCAGCGTGGTCACGAAGGACCTGCCGGCGGGCCACGTCTGCTTCGGCAATCCATGCCGGGTGATCCGTGAGATCGGCTGAGCGCGTCCTGGTCCTGTGCGAGCACAGCCGCGCCGGCGCGGCCGCGATCGACGCTCGCCCGCGAGCTCGCCGAGCTCGAGGACGCGGCGGTCACGGTCGTCGGCGTCGCGCCGCAGGCGCCGTCGGGAGCCCGCTGCGGCAACTCGGCGATCGAGTACAACGAGGCGGTCGCGGACTCGGTCGTTCAGGACCTCGAGCGGGCGCGGGAGCGGCTCGCCGGCGCGGCTGCGCGCG
Source organism: uncultured Solirubrobacterales bacterium (assembly GCA_963699325.1). GTDB lineage: Bacteria > Actinomycetota > Thermoleophilia > Solirubrobacterales > Solirubrobacteraceae > Palsa-465. Next base: position 97,658 of record CAVOTN010000010.1, read on the forward strand.
CGAGGTTCGTACTGCTGATCGAGGGCGCCGACCAGACGCTCGAGCAGTTCGCGGAGCGGCGGCTTCGACCTCGTGCTGTTGCCGGCGCGGCGCCGTCCGCTGCGCGGCGCCCACCACCCCGAGGCTCACCGGCTCGAGCACCTGCCGGCGCCGAGATCAGGATCGTCGCGCCCGCTTAGGAGCCGGACGGGCGGCCGCCGCACGGCGGCGCGCCGCCGGCGCTGATGGATCCGGATCGCGGCGCCGATCGCGGCGCCGATGAACAGCGCGCCGATGTAGAACGGGCTGATCAGCAGCATCACCGCGACGCCGAGCATCGCCAGCCAGATCGCCGGCCTCCAGTCGCGCCAGTCACCGGTCATGCGCCAACTCTAACGCCCGTCATCGCACGCCCGTCCTGAGCTCGGCGGCGACGCGCTTCTGGATCGAGGCGACCGCGCGGAACGCCTCCTTCAGATGGCTGCGCGTCAGCGCGCTGAGCGTCGCCGGATCGACGTAGTCGTCGGGCTCCTCGCCGGCCCGCAGCTGCTCGACCTGGTGCTCGAGGCGCAGGTCGGTCGATCAGCGTCGAACGCGTCCTCGAGCGTCTGCGCGTCGGCCGCGGACAGCGTGCCCGCCGGCGCCGGCGGCGCGCAGCCGCTCGGCCGTCGAGGCGCTCGTCACGCCCGCGGCCATGCCGGCCCAGCGGGCGAGGTCGACGATCGGGATCACGCCGCCGTGCTTGAGGTCGAGCCGACCGCGGTGCTCGCCGCTGTGCTCGACGACGAGTCCGCGGAAGAAGCCGGTCGGCGGGCGGTAGGAGAGCGCGAACCGCGCGAGCAGCCGCAGCAGCGCCGGGTTGCTCGGCGCCAGGCGGAACGTGTCGGCGACCGGCGTGCCGGTGTGGACGCCCCACACCGGCCGGCTGTCGACGAGCACCGAGGCGAGGATCAGCGCCTTCTCCTGGGTCGGGTCGGCGATCCAGCTGCGCGCCGCGCGCTGCCAGGACTGCGAGCGAGCGGACGAACAGCGGATTCGACGCCGACGCGCCGTGGGCGTCGGCGCGCAGCCCGCACGCCCCGAGCCCGTCGACCACGCGTGCTCGCGATCGCGTGCAGCAGCGGCCGGACTCCGGCGTCGTCCGGCCGCGCCGAACCACACGATCGCGCTGTCGACGTCCGAGCTCGGCACCGCCTCGCGCCGCGCCTGGCTGCCGAGCGCGAGCCACGCGAACTCGGCGCCGGGCTCGCCGCTGCCTCGGCGACCGCGAGCTCGAGCAGCCGCCGCGTCAGCGCGTCGACGACGACCGAGTAGACCGCCATGATGTTCGCGGCAGCGACGCGGGCGTCGTGCATCGCGATCACCATCGGCCGCAGCTCGGCCGCGGCGGCCGATCAGCTCGGCGACGGTCTGCGCGCGCGGGCGATCCGCTGGCGCAGGAAGAACGACGAGCGCGTCTGCGACGGCGACCAGGTCGAGGTCCTCGACGACCCCGAGGATCTCCCCGGTCGCCGAGACCACCGGGAAGTGGCGGAAGCCGCGGTCGAGCATCTCGAGCAGCACCTCGCCGCCGAGGCGGTCCGGGCGCGCAGGTGTAGGCCGGCGCCGACATCGCCGCCGACACCGGCGCGTCGACCGGCGAGCCCGTCGGCGACCACGCGCGTGCGCAGATCGCGGTCGGTGAGGATCCCGAGCGCGCCGTCGCCGAGCTCGACGACGATCGAGCGTCGCGGCGGCCGCGGTCATCAGCTCGCGCCGCCTCGCGGATCGAGGTCTCCGGCGCGCAGACGACCGGGTCGCCGCGGATCAGCGAGCCGACCGGCTGCGGGTCGGATCGGCGCCGCGCTCGGGTGGCGACCGGCGCGGCTGCGCGTCGACTCGACGTGCTCGAGCAGCGAGCGCGCGACGAACCGCAGTCCCGCCGGACGCGACAGCAGCTCCCGCGCGACCTCGGCGCCCGATCCGGTAGCAGAGCGTGTCCTCGGCCGCGCGCGCCTCGAACCCGGTCGGCAGGCCCGACAGCATCGAGGCGTGGCCGAACAGCTCGCCCTCGCCGAGCAGGTCGAGCACGCGGCCGTCGTGGACGATCTCGACCGCGCCGCTGCGCACGACCCGCAGGTGCTCGACCGGCTCGGCGCCCTGCGAGAAGATCGTCGTCCCGGCGCGATGGAACTCGACCTCGACGGCCGCCGCGACGCGCTCGACCGTCGTCCGGCATCGAGCGCCGTCGAACGGCGGGTGCTCCCGCAGGAAGCGGGTGACCTCCGGCGGCGCCGCGGCGCTCGTCGGTCAAACGCTCGGCGCGGCTGCGCGGCTGCTGCGCCGCTCGGCGCTGCGCGTCCTCCTTGATCATGTCCGCGCACTTCTCGCCGATCATCATCGTCGTGATGCACGGGTTGATCGCCGGCAGGAACGGCAGGATCGAGCCGTCGGCGATCCGCAGCGCCCGCACGCCGCGGACGCGCAGCCGCGGGTCGACGACCGCGAGCGGATCGGAGTCCGGGCCCATGTGCGCCGTGCACGCCGGGTGGTAGACGGTGTTGTGGGTCTTGTGCATGTAGTCGATGAGCTCGTCGTCGGTCTGCGCGTCCGGGCCCGGGGCGAGCTCGGCGCCGGCCCACTCGGCCATCGGCGACTGCGAGACGATCTTCCGCGCGAGCCGCATCCCGTACGCCATCACGCGCTCGTCGTGGCCCTCGGGGTCGGTGAAGTAGCGCGGGTCGACGCGGGCGCGGTCGCGGTAGTCGCGCGAGCGCAGCCGCACCGTCCCGCGCGAGCGCCCGCGGCAGACGTTCGGCGTCAGGCAGAAGCCGTTCTCGGTCGTCGGGTAGCCCCAGCGCGCGGTGTTCATGTCGAACGGCACCGAGCCGTAGTGCATCATCAGGTCGGGCCGGTCGAGCCCCTCCTCGAGGTCGAGAACAGCCCGATCTCCCACCACTGGGTCGAGGTGCGGACCATCGGCTTCTTCGCGTCCCACTGGACGATCCCCTCGACGTGGTCGTCGAGGTTGGCGCCCACGCCGGGCGAGTCGACGAGCGTCTCGATCCCGAACTCCTGCAGGTGCTCGCCGGGGCCGACGCCCGACAGCATCAGCAGCTTCGGCGTGTCGATCGCGCCGGCGCTGAGGATCACCTCGCGCCGCGCCTTGACCGAGGCCTGGGTGAGCAGGTCGGGCGTCAGGTACTCGACCGCGCGTCGCGCGGCCGTCCTCGATCGCCGACGCGGTTGACCCAGCAGCCGGTCCGGATCTCGAGGTTCGGGCGCGAGCCGATGATCGGGTGCAGGTAGGCGTGCGAGGACGACATCCGCGTGTTGTCGGCCGCCGAGTTGATCTGGAACCAGCCGGCGCCGTTGGTGACGGTGTGGCCCTCGTTGAAGCGGCTGGTCGGCAGCCCGGCCTGCGCCGCCGCCTCCAGCAGCGCCACGCCGCACGGGTCGTCGGGCGGGACGGTGCGGATGTTGACCGGGCCGTCGCGGCCGTGGTGGTCGCCGGGGCCGTCGTTGGTCTCGAGCCGCTTGATCAGCGGCCAGCAGTCGGCCGAGCTCCAGCCCTCGCAGCCCATCGCCGCCCACTCGTCGAGGTCCTCCTTCGGCGTCCAGAAGGCGATGCACGAGTTGTGCGACGAGCAGCCGCCGAGCACCTTCGCGCGCGCGTGGCGCATGAAGCTGTTGCCCTTCTCCTGCGGCTCGATCAGGTAGTCCCAGTCGTAGCCCGAGTCGAGCAGGTACATCCAGTCCTCGAGCCGCAGGATCGCCGGGTCGTCGACGTCCGACGGCCCGGCCTCGATCAGGCAGACGCGTGACCGTTCGGGTCCTCGGACAGCCGCGCCGCGACGACGCAGCCCGCGGTGCCGCCGCCGGCGATCACGTAGTCGAACTCGCCGGCGTCGATCATGGCACCGCCTCTCCCATCGGCGGCAGGTGCTCGCGCATCGGCGCCTCGGCGCGGTGCTCGGCGAGCACCTCGCGGCCCTTCTTGGACCTGAACCGGGAAGTAGTAGATGGTGCCGATGATGACGACGCCGCCGATGAACAGGAACGGCGACCACTTCCAGTACCAGTGCGGCGTGCCGAGCGCGTTGTAGACGCAGGCGCGCGGCCAGGCGATGTTGATCGCGACCAGCGCGCCGTAGGTCACCGCGGCGATGTTGACCGGCAACCCCCAGCGCCCGAGCGAGAAGTACGGCCCGTGATCGGGCCTCGGCCACTCCCCGCGCAGCCGCCGGATCAGCATCGGGCCGGTGACCCCGAGGTAGGCCAGGTAGAACATGATGATCGCGATCGAGGTGATCGCCACGAACGCGCTCTGGTTGCCGATGTTGAGCGCCAGCAGCAGCAGCGTCAGGACGCCGGTGACCAGCGCCGGGACGATCGGCACCTTGCGCGCGACCCGAGACGCGCGCGATCGCGGAGCCGAACGGCAGCCGGTTGTCGCGCGCCATCGAGAACAGCATCCGGATCGTGGCGGTCTGGACCGCCAGGCAGCAGACGAAGATCGCGAGCGCCGCAGTCGGCCAGGAACACGTTGCCGGTCGGTGTTGCCGAACGCCTGCTTGATCACGTACGGCAGGCCGAGCAGCCCGATGTTCTTGTCGAGGATGTTCTTGTTCGACATGATCGCGAGCAGGATCACGAGCCCGCCGATGATCGCGGCCGCGGCGATCGCGCGGATGATCGCCGGTGGCGCGTGCTTGCGCGGGTCGTTGGTCTCCTCGGCGAGCGTGCCCGCGGTGTCGAACCCGTACATCACGTAGGCGCTCATGATCCCGCCGATCAGCAGCGCGCCGAAGTAGCCCCACGGATGGCCGGCGCCGAAGCCGTAGGTGTGGACGATGACCTGCGGCCCGTGGTGGAGGTGGAACAGCAGCAGGATGATCAGGATCGTCGAGCCGATCAGCTCGGCGGTCACGCCGACGTTGTTGATCCGCGACATCAGCTTGACGCCGAGCATGTTGATGATCGTCGTGATGACGACCAGGATCGCGCCGAGGAGCAGCGCGTTCTGGGCCCCGTCCCTTGGTCGGTAGGTGCCGGCGTCGGCGGCGCTGCCGACGAACTGGAAGCTGGTCGAGATCTGCGGCAGCACGACCTGCCAGTCGACCGCCACGGCGGCGATCGTCACGATCGCGCCGACGATGTAGATCCAGCCGGTCATCCACGAGGTGAAGCCGCTCGAGATCTGCTTGGACCACTGGTAGACCGAGCCGGCGATCGGGTACTGACCGGCCAGCTCCATGAAGCACAGCGCCACCAGGATCTGGCCGCCGAGCACGACGACAGGCCACGTCCACCACACGCCCGGGCCGGCGTTGAGGTAGCCGAACCCGAACAGCGCGGTGACGCCGGTCAGGATCGAGATGTAGCTGAAGCCGGCCGCGAACGACGAGAAGCTCCCCAGCGAGCGGTCGAGCTCCTGCTTGTAGCCGAAGCCCGCGAGCTCGCTGGCTGTCGCGCAGCCGCCGCTCGCGTGCGGAGCCTCTACGGTTGCCATCAATCAACCTCCCCGGTCCGCGCCGATCGCCGCGCGGCTCGTCGAACACGCACGGTCTGGCCCGCGTCTGCGAGGCCTGAGCGCACCCTCGAACCCATTGACCCAGGCCTGATCGGGCTGTTATATATCAGTTGTCTAACTGTGTCAACGCGACCGGGCTGAGGGCAGCGTCTGAGGCACCGCCATGGCCACGGGCACCGCGCAGCAGATGTTCGTCGGCGGCAAGCTGGCAGCCGAGCGCCAGCGGCGAGACGTTCGACGCGACCAGCCCGGCGACCGGCGAGCTGATCGGCACCGTCCCGCAGGGCGACCGCGGCGACGCCCAGGCGCGCGATCGCCGCGGCGCGCGGCGCCGCCGACGGCTGGGCGCGGCTGACCGCGTTCGAGCGCGCCGCCAAGATGCACGCGGTCGGCGACATCATCGAGTCGCGCCGCGACGAGCTGGCGCGGACGCTGACGCTCGACCAGGGCAAGCCGCTGCGCGCCGAGGCGTTCGACGAGGTCGACGAGCTGGTCGAGTACTGGCGGATGGCGGCCGAGGACGCCAAGCGGCTCGGCGGCGAGCTGCCCAACTCGTTCTCGCCGGGCAAGCGGGTGATGCTGGTGCGCCGGCCGCGCGGCGTGGTCGGCGTGATCAGCCCGTGGAACTGGCCGTACACGATGCCGGCCGAGCTGGTCGCGCCGGCGCTCGCGTGCGGCAACGCGGTCGTCTGGACGCCGGCGCCGTCGACCGCGGTGTGCGCGGTCGCGCTCGCGCAGTGCATCGCCGACGCCGACCTGCCGCCCGGCGTGTTCAACCTCGTCACCGGGCCGGGGCCGGTCGTCGGCGACGAGATCGCGCGCAACCCCGGCACCGACGGCGTCGCCTTCATCGGCTCGACCGCGACCGGCCGGCTCGTCGCCCGGCCGCCGCCGGCAAGGCGGCGCTGCTCGAGATGGGCGGCAACGGCCCGCTGGTGGTGATGGACGACGCCGACGTCGAGGCGGCCGTCGAGGCGACGCTGACCGCCTGCTACCTGTGCGCCGGCCAGAGCTGCACCGCCGGCGAGCGGATCCTCGTCCACCGCGCGGTGCACGACGAGTTCGTCGAGCTGCTGGCGCGGCGCGTGACCGAGCGGATCCTGCTCGGCGACCCGTTCGACGACGCGACGACGATGGGCCCGCTCAACAACGAGCCGGTCGCGGCCAAGATGGACGAGCACGTCGCCGACGCGGTCGAGCGCGGCGCGAGCGTGGTCAGCGGCGGCGCGCGCGGCCGACGGCTTCCCGACCGTCGCTGTACTGGGAGCCGACGGTGCTGACCGACGTGCCCGCCGACGCCCGGGTCGCGGTCGAGGAGACGTTCGGCCCGATCGCGCCGGTCGTCGCGATCGACTCGCTCGAGCAGGCGATCGAGCTGACCAACGCCTCGCCCTACGGCCTGCTCGCGGCGATCTTCACCGCCGACCTCCCGGACGGCCTCGAGTTCGCCGACCGGGTCCGCACCGGCTGGGTCAACATCAACGAGTCGAGCAACTACTGGGAGGCGCACCTCCCGTTCGGCGGCCGCGCCGGCACCGACAGCGGGATCGGCCGGGTCGGCGGCGCGCACGTGATGCAGTCGTTCACCGAGCTGCAGACGGTCGTGCTCACGCCGCACACGCGCCGCGGCGTGAACTAGCTCGCTCGAAGTCGGCTGAAGCTGCCGGACCTCTGAGTATCGGCAGCCGGCGCCGAGTCAGTATTCGGACGGGCGTTACTCCGTAATCCGTCCAGGCGACTGTAGGCGTCTGTGCGCGGGGTCGATGCAACCGCTCATGGAACCGTCCAAGAACTTCGAAGACGTCCTGCGCGGCAGCCCGGGACGCTTGCGTGGAGAAGTCCCGACGCCGGTCGCAGAGAACCCGCTGGGCATTCTGTTCGTGACGTCCGCGCACAACAGCCTCAGCCAGCGTTGCTACATCGCGCTCACCGAGATGGGGCATGACGTCACCGTCCAGGTCGTCGACTCGAGCGAGCTCATCGAGCGCGCGGTCGAGGCGCACCAGCCCGACCTCGTCGTGTGCCCGATGCTCAAGACAGATCATCCCCGAGTCGGTGTGGAGCAGCGCACGCTGCCTGGTCGTTCATCCCGGGCCCCACGGTGACCGCGGTGCCTCGTCGCTCGACTGGGCGATCGAGCTCGGCTGGCGGAGTGGGGCGTGACCGTGCTGCGAGGCCGTCGAAGAAGCCGATGCCGGCGACATCTGGGAGACCCGCAAGTTCCGGATGCGGCCGGTCGGCAAGAGCAGCTCTACCGCCACGAGGTGCGCCGCGCCGCGGTCGAGATGCGGTGTTCGAGGTCCGTCACCGGTTCGCGCGGGGCGACTTCGAGCCGCCGGCGCTCGACTACGACGATCCGACGGCACCGGACGGCCGCGGCCGTTGATGACGCAGTCTGACCGCGCGATCGACTGGCGTCATGATCTGACCGACACCGTCATCCGCCGCTGCGCGCCGCCGAGGGCCATCCCGGCGTGCTCGACAGCGTTCGCGGCGTCGAGTGCCACTTGTTCGGCGCCCACCCGGAGTCGTCGCTGCGCGGCGTCCGGGCGCGATCATCGCGCAGCGTCACGGCGCGATCTGTCGCGCCACCGTCGACGGCGCCGTGTGGATCACGCATCTCAAGCGCCGAAGGACCGACGTCGCAGTCGTTCTTCAAGCTCCCCGCCACCCGGGCGCTCGAGCTGGCCGGCGTCGCCCGTGACGCACCCGAGATCCCCGTCGCGCTGCACGCTCTCGATCCCGCGGCCACACCTAGCAGGAGATCACCTACGACCGAGCACGCGGGCGTCGGCGCCTGAGCTTTGACTTCTACAACGGCGCGATCAGCACCGAGCAGTGCCGGCGGCTGCTCGACGCCTACCAGTACGCGCGGTCAGCGCGACGCACGACGCGCGTGATCGTGCTGGCCGGCGGTCGCGACTTCTTCTCCAACGGCATCCACCTCAACGTGATCGAGGCAGCCGACGACCCGCGCGCGAATCATGGGACAACCTCAACGCGATCGACGACCTCGTCTGCGAGATCATCAACACCGAGTCGCATCTCGTGATCGCGGCCCTCCAGGGCGACGCCGCCGCCGGCGGCGTTCCGCTCGCGCTCGCCGCCGACCACGTGTACGCGCGCGAGGACGCGGTCCTCAACCCCTACTACCAGCACATGGGCGGGCTGTACGGCTCCGAGTACTGGACCTACCTGCTCCCGCGCCGCGTCGGTCCGAGACGTCGCCGCCGAGCTCACCAGCGCACCGTTCACCCCGCTCGGGCCGCGCACGCCGCGGATCGGCGTGATCGACTCGACGTTCGGAGTCGATCGCGACGCTTCCGCGCCCGGTGCAGGGCCGCGCGCAGCGGCTCGCCGCCGACCCCGACCTCGCCGCGCCTCGAGCTCAAGCGCACCCGCGAGCAGCCGACGAGCGGGCCAAGCCGCTGGCCGCCTACCGCAAGCACGAGCTCGAACGCTGCCACGCGTGCTTCTTCGGCCCCGACCGCAGCTACCACGACGCCCGCCGCAGATTCGTTCACAAGACTCGGCGCGCCATGCAAGGTGGCACTTCCCACTGCGCCGGAGCGCAGCGAGGCGTCTGCGCTTACCGAGGCGCAGCGCGCGGTGACCAAGGTCCGGCAAGCCAAGCCGTCCGTCTCGCGATGAGCGCTGTCGCCGGCGCGCCGGCCATCGAACCGGGCGCAGGCGCCGTGGCCGGCGGCTCGGTCGATGGCCATTTCGATCGCGCCCGCAGCGCGCGGTCGGTCGGCCCCGGGGCGTGGCTCGCCGGCAAGTGGCTGTCGCTGAAGCACTGGTTGCCCAAGGGGCAGCTGCTGCCCGAGCACGTGCTGCGCCGCCGGCACCGCTCGATCGTCATCCTGCTCTGGCTTCACGTACCGGCGCTGTTCGCGTTCGGCGTCCTGATGGGCAACTCGGCCCTGCACACGGGCATCGACGTGAGCATGGTCGTGCTGTGCGGCGTGGGCGCGAGCCTCGAGCGGTTCCGTCTGAAGGCGCGGATCATCGCCGCATCGTTCGGCCTGGTGACCTGCTCGGCCGTGCTGGTCGACCTGTGGGGCGGCATCACCGAGGCGCATTTCCACTTCTTCGTGATGATCGGCGTGCTGACCCTGTACCAGGACTGGACGCCGTTCCTGGTCGCGATCGCGTTCGTGGTCATCCACCACGGCGTGGGTGGCGTGCTCGATCCCCGGGCGGTGTTCGGCGACAACCCGCAGGCGGACAAGGATCCGTGGCTGTGGGCGGGCATTCACGGCGCGTTCGTGCTCGCCGCGAGCGTCGCACACGTCGTCGCCTGGCGCACGAACGAGAACCAGCTGCTGCGCGACCCGCTCACGGGCTGCCGAGTCGGCTGCTGTACCTCAACAACTTGAAGCTCGCGCTCGAACGGCTCGGCCGCGGGCCGAGCCGCGCGGTCGCGGTCCTGTTCCTCGACCTCGACCGGTTCAAGGTCATCAACGACAGCCTCGGCCACGGCGAGGGCGACGAGCTGCTGGTCGCCGGTCGCCGAGCGCGTCGGCCATTCGCTGCGCCGGCACGAGACGCTCGCCCGGTTCGGCGGCGACGAGTTCGTGATCCTGTGCGAGGACATCTTCGACGACGAGGGCGCCGTCGCGGTGGCCGAGCGTGTGCTGAAGGCGTTCAGCCTGCCGTTCGCGCTCGCGCACGGCGAGACGATGGCCGCCGCGAGCATCGGCATCTCGGTCACCTCGGATCCGAACCAGGATCCGGACGATCGATCCGCGACGCCGACGCCGCGATGTACCGCGCCAAGGGCGCCGGCGGCGCCGCGTGTGGTCCTGTTCGACGAGGTCACGCGCGAGCGTGCGCTCGCGCGCCTGCACAACGAGAAGGCGATCCGCAAGGCGATCGATCGCGAGGAGTTCCGCGTGTTCTTCCAGCCCGAGGTGTCGATCGTCGACCACGAACAGATCACCGGGCTCGAGGCGCTCGTCCGCTGGCAGCATCCCGAGCGGGGCCTGCTCGGCCCGGGCGAGTTCATCTCGCTGTGCGAGGAGACCGGGCTGATCGTCCCGCTCGGAGCCTGGGTGCTCGCGACGCCTGCCGCCGCGCGGTGGCCTGGCAGCGGAGCCCGCACGAGCGCACCAGCCGCTGATGCTGCGCGTCAACGTGTCAGCCCGCCAGCTCGCCCAGGAGAGCTTCCGCGAGACAGTGTCGGAGGTCATCAAGGAGACCGGGATCGACCCCGGAGTGGCTGTGCCTCGAGGTCACCGAGAGCGTCCTGATGCGACGACCCGGAGTCGTCGATCCGGATGCTCACCGAGCTGCAAGGGCTCGGCGTCAAGATCGCGATCGACGACTTCGGGACGGGCTACTCCTCGCTCGAGTACCTGCGCGCGGCTGCCCGTCGACTGCGTGAAGATCGACCGATCGTTCGTGCGCGGCGTGCCGGATAACGAGGAGGACGTGGCGATCGTCAACGCGGTGATCGAGCTCGGCCACGCGCTCAGGCTGTCGGTGACCGCCGAGGGCGTCGAGACGACCGATCAGCTCGGCAACCTCCAGACAGCGGGCTGCGACACCGCGCAGGGCTTCCTCTTCTACCGCCCCGAGCCGCCGGAGGTCGTCGAGCAGCTGTTCGCCGACATCGCCCATGCCGCGGCGCCGCCGCGGCGCCAGCCGCCGCCGAGGCGTCCGAGCGCACCGTCGGGCCGATCGACGCCATCATCCCCACGCCCGGCCCGCAGCGCCGGCTGATCCCGCCGGCGGGCGTCCCCGGCAGCCGCCGGCGGCTCGCGAGGCACTCGCTGGTCGCGGGCATCAAGGCGATGACCCACACCTGGGTCAGCGGCGATGCTGCTCGCCGACTCAAGCGCGGGCTGACAAAGCCGATCACGGGGCTATGGAATCGTCCGTCTCTTCCCTCCCGGCGGCGCGCGACCGCCGGACGGCCCGCCGCCGGGCGCTTCGCCTCGTGGTTTTCGCGGCGCTGCTCGAGATCACTGTTGATCCTTCCGTTCGTCGATCACCTGGCGGACACCCACCCGATGATCCACTTCACGCAGCATGGCTTCATCTTCGCCGGCGGGGTCCTCATGGGGCTGGCGATTCGCGACGTTCAGCGCGCCTCCCGGTCCTAAAGGCCCAGGCTCGGCCGTGGGCAAGATCCTCGCGGCACACTGGCCTCACCTGATCTTCGTCGGCATCGGGGTCATCGCGTTCCTGTGGGTCGCGTACAAGCCCGAGCGCTCCACGGACGATCGAGTCGGCGGCGCGGTGCCAGTGCCCGTCCCTGAGCCCGCCGCGCCGGCTCCAAGGCGACGGCGGTGCGCCGATCGGCAGCTCGCCGCGGTCTGCTCGCGCTCGGGCCTCTGCTCGGGACGGTCGCGACCGGTCTGGTCCTGTACGGCCTCGACGTCGGCGGTGGCGCGGTCCCCGGCGCCGTGATCTGGATCCACTCCGGCATCTCGGCGCTCGCGCTGCTGCTCGTCGCCTACAAGGTCGGCGACATCGGCACGGCCGGATCCGCCGGGCGTTCGGCCGTGACCGCGCGCCAGAGCTCGTGTCGGTCGTCCTCGGCGTGGTGTCGGTCGCCACTGGTGCTCACCGGCGTCGGCCTGCTGCTCGCGCCCGGGCACCGGGTCGTTCTTTGCGTACTCGCACCTGATCTCAGCCGCGTGGTGGACCGGCTTGATGGTGTGGCATCTGCGGCGCTACGTCGGCGCGTCGCTGCGGGCAGCGTTCAGCCCGCGGGCAGGCCGCCCAGGTCGCGCCGGTCGTCCCGGCTCGTCCCGGTCTGCGCCGCCCGGGCGTCGGCGGCCGCGTCGCTCCGGGTCACCGTGCGGCGCGACCCGGATCCAGCTGGCGCACATCCGGCGACTAGCGTCGCCCCGGTCTAGAGGACCGAGCGGATCTCCTGCTCGAACGTCGCGATGTGCGCGGCGACGGATGTCGCGGGCGCTCGTCCGCCTGCGCCGGCGGCGATCGCGAGCAGAACGTCCCGATGCTCGTGCACGCGCGCGAACAGGTGCGGCAGCCGGTCGATCACGAGGTACCAGATCCGCAGCGACAGGTTGAAGTAGCGCCCGAGCGTCTCCTCGAGGAACGGGTTGGCCGCGCAGCGGTAGATGAACCGGTGCACGCGGGCGTCGAGCTCCATCAGCGACTCGAGGTCGTCGGTGCCGCGGCTGCTCCTGCAGCTCGTCGAGCAGCCCCGCGAGCTCGCGCGCGCTGGGCGTCGGTGATCCGCTCGGCGGCCCGGTAGGCGGCGTGACCCTCGAGCTGGGCTCGCACGTCGGAGATGTGGGCGAGGTCGGTGATGTTGATGTCCGACGCGAACGTCCCGCGACGCGGGAACACGGTGACCAGGTTCTCGAGCGCGAGGCGCTTGATCGCCTCGCGCACCGGCGTGCGGCCCATCTCGAGCTCGCGGCCGATCAGGTCCTCGTCGATCGGCGCGCCCGGCGGGATCCGCAGCGTCACGAGCCGGTCGCGCAGCTCGCGGTAGGCGCGGTCAGCGAGCAGGCCGCGGGAGGCAACCGGGCGGTCCGGGGTGGGTGGACGACTGATATATCAGTCATCGGTCGAGAGTCTATATGTGGCGGCAAGCGCGGTGGCGAGGTCGGCGGCGACGCCACCGTGATCGGAAGGCCTAGCGCGGCGCGGTCGTGCGGAAGCATGTCGTGTGGGGGTGCAAAACGCAGCAAGGCCCGCCGTCTCGCAGTCCCGTCGGGGACATAAGCCTGGGAGGCGGTTATGTTGCGAATGCCGGTGGCGCGGGTGGGCTTTGGCGCGTTTTGCACCGCCATCGCCACTGCGTCCGCCGATCGTCTCTGCCTCCGCCATCGTCTCTGCGTCCGCCATCGCGTCCGATGCCCCGGGCGGCCCCCGGTGGCACCGCGCGCCGGGCGAAGCGACACCGCCTACCTCGCGAGCGCGACCCGGACGGGGCGCAGCACCACGAACCCGAGCGTCACGGCGCACAGGATTGACGAGGTCGCGAACGGGACCCCGTCACCGGTGAGCTTCGCGAGCGCCCCGCCGCCGGCCGCGCCGGCGACCTGCCCGGCCGCCCATGCCAGGTTGATCAGCGCCATCGCGTAGCCGAGGCCGATCCCGCTCGACTCCGCCGCGTCCGACAGCATCGCCATCGCCGGCGCCCAGAAGCTCCCGAGCGCGACGGCCGCGAGCACGACCACGCCGGCGACGGCCACCACGCTGCTGAACAGCGTGAAGCACGCGAGCACGATCGCCGCCCCCGCGAGCCCGATCCGGAGCGGGTACATCCGGCCGCGCTCGTCGGAGACGTGACCGACCGCGGGGCTCATGCAGGCCTCGGCGCCGGCCGCGACGACGAACGTCGCGCCGATGCCGGCGGCGCTCGCCCCGAGCGCGCTCAGCCGAAGCGGCGCGAGCACGTTGAGCATCCCCGAGGCGAGCGCGGGGAGCGTCACCAGCCACATCCCGATCGCGATCGCCGGCCTCGCCAGCAGCGCGAGCATCCGGGCCGCCCCGGGCTGGGGCGGCGACGGCGACGGAGCGGGCAGCACGGTCACGGCCACGGCGAGCGCGCCGGCGACGACGACCACGGCAGAGAACACTGGCCCGCGTCCGAGCGCGTGCGCGAGCGTGCCGAGCACCGGCCCGAGCAGTGCCCCGCCGATCGCCGCCGCCAGCGCTCCTCCGATCGTGCTGCCACGGCGCTCGGCGGGGACCTCGCCGATCAGCCAGGTGAGGCTTCCCGCCCACGTGCACGCGCCCCCGAAGCCCTGGACGAAGCGGGCGGCGTCGAGCAGCACGATGTGATCGAGGAACGCGAACGCCAGGCTCGACACCGACATCAGGAAGAGGCCGATGTAGATCGTCGTGCGCGGCCCCGCCCTGGCGGCGAGTATTCCGCCCGGGATCGAGCCGACCAGCGTCCCCGCGGCGTACCCAGCCGTGAGCACACCGGCGGACGCCTTCGACAGGTGCAGCTCACGCGTGAGCGTCGGCAGCAGCGGCACGACCGCCGCGTAGAACATCGTGTCGACGAACACGATCGCGCCGGCGACCAGGAACAGCAAGCGGAGCTCGCGCGGGTTCAACGCGGTGGTCGGGGTAAGTGGGTCCTAATCAGTCGCCGAGCTCGGTGCGCCGGCGCACCACGAACTCCTTGAGCTCGGCGCGGATCGCGTCGTCGAGCGGCGGCTGCTCGTAGGTCTCGAGCTTCTCGCGCCAGATCTCGCCGGCGCGCGCGGTCGTGTCGCGGGCGCCGCGCCTGGTCCAGCGGTCGAAGTTGTCGGTCGAGGAGAGCAGCGGGCGGTAGAAGCACTCGCGGAAGCGCTCGAGCGTGTGCGCGGCGCCGAGGAAGTGACCGCCGGGGCCGACCTCGGTGTGGGCATCCCACGCCAGCGACGCCTCGTCGAACTCGATCGGCGTGAACTCGTGGCGCAGCTCGCGCAGCAGCTCGATGTCGACGATGAACTTCTCGTAGCAGGAGACGAGGCCGCCCTCGAGCCAGCCGGCCGAGTGCATGACGAAGTTCGCGCCGGCCAGGAAGGTCGGCAGCAGCGTCATCAGCGACTCGTACGCGGCCTGGGCGTCGACGACGGTCGAGGAGTTCAGCGCGCCGCCGCCGCGCCACGGGAGGTTGAAGTGCCGGGCGATCTGGCCCGTGCAGAGCACGCCGATGCCGGACTCGGGCGTGCCGAACGACGGCGACCCCGACTGCATGTCGGTGTTGGAGAGGAACGAGCCGAAGACGACCGGGGCGCCGGGGCGGATCAGCTGCGCGAGCGCGATCCCGGCGAGCGCCTCGGCCATCTGCTGCACGAGCGTCGCCGGCAGCGACACCGGCGACATCGCGCCCATCAGCAGGAACGGGGTGATCACGACGGCCTGGTTGGCCTTCACGTACTCGAACATCGCCGCGAGCATGCGGTCGTCGTAGCGCAGCGGCGAGTTCACGTTGATCAGGCTGATCGAGACCGGCGCCTGCTCGATCTGCTCGCGGCCGCCGAACAGGATCTCACCCATGCGGATCGTGTCGGCCGCGTTCGGACCGCTCGTGACCGAGCCCATGTACGGCTTGTCGGTCAGCGTCTGCAGCGCGTAGACCATGTCGAGGTGGCGCGAGTCGAGCGGCCGGTCCTCGGGCTCGCAGATCGTGCCGCCGGGGGAGTCGAGCTCGTCGAAGACCTGCGAGAGCTTCACCAGGTTCTCGAAGTCGGCCATCTTGGCGTCGCGGCGGACGTCGCCCTCGCGGATGAACGGGCAGCCGTACACGGGCGCGAACGCCATGTTGTCGCCGCCGATGTCAGCGGATTCGCGGGGTTGCGGGCCTGGAGCTCGAACTGGCTCGGCGCCTTGGCGACCTGCTCGAGGATGAACTCGGGGTCGAAGCGGACGCGGTTCTCGTCCTCGACGATCTGTCCGGCCCCGCGCAGCAGCTCGACCGCCTCGGGGAGCAGGAACTCGATTCCGATCTCGGAGACGATCCGGCGCCAGCCGCGGTCGAGCACCGCCAGCGCGTCCTCGCTGAGGATCTCGTAGCGGGGCATTGAGTTGACGAACATGGCGGCTCTGGATAGTTTGGCGGCGGCGCCTGGCGGCGGCGCTTGGGGCTTGACTTGGCGCTTAGCGTATCCTAACCCGTGGAACAGGAGTTTCAAGTCAAGGCGGACATCTCCGGCTCACGGCACCGCCGCGATCGACCGCGGCGCGGATCTGCTCGTGCGCGTGCTCGAGGGCGACGAGCCGATGGCCGTGACCGACCTCGCGACCGCTGCCGGGCTGCCCAAGAGCACCGCCTCGCGGCTGCTGTCGGCGCTCGAGCGGCGCGGCCTGGTCGAGCAGGACGGAGAGCGCGGACGCCTGCGCCCCGGGCCGGCGATCCTGCGCGTGGCCGAGCGCGGGATGCTCGAGCGCAATTTCGTCGAGTATCCGGCCGGCGCTCGACGCGCTCTCCGAGCTGAGCGGCGAGACGATCAACCTGTCGGCGTCCCGGGCCCGAGGGCGTCGAGCACCTGCTGCAGGTCGACGGCCGCCACTTCCTCGGCGCCGGCCAGTGGGTCGGCCGCACCGTCGACTATGAGCGCCAACGGCAAGGTGTTCCTCGCGTTCGGCGCGCGCTGCGCCCGCTGGCGCACGCGCGCCACGCGCCGGCGACGATCACCGACCCCGCGGTGCGGCGAGCCGAGCTCCAGGCCGTGCGGCGGACGATTTTGCGACGTCGGTCGACGAGCTCGAGATCGGGCTCGCCGCGATCGCGGCGCCGGTACGCGGCGCCAGTGGCGAGGTGGTGGCGGCACTCAGCATCACCGGCCCGACGGTGCGGATGACGCCGGCGCGGATCAAGGAGCTGTCCGTGACCTGCGAGGCGCCGACGTTGAGCGCCGGCTCGGTACATCGATGAAGGAGCACACGCGGCATGACCGACGAAGAGATTCTGCAACTGCTGTATGAGGAGACGCTGGTCGGCAACGCGCCGGTGGTCGGCAGGGCGTCAACGACGGGCTCGAGCAGGGCATGGCGCCCGAACGCATGCTGTTCGACGCGCTGATCCCGTCGCTCGAGGAGGTCGGCGCGCGGTTCGAGCGCGGCGACTACTTCGTCCCCGAGATGCTGATCGCCGCGCGGGCGATGCAGGGCGCGCTCGACATCCTGCGGCCGCTGCTGGCCGACACCGAGTCGGCCCAGATCGGGACGTTCCTGATGGGCACCGTCAAGGGCGACGTCCACGACATCGGCAAGAACCTCTGCAACATCATGCTCGAGGGCGCGGGCTTCAACGTGATCGACCTCGGCGTCAACGTCGCACCGGAGACGTTCATCGAGCAGATCGAGGAGCACAAGCCCGACGTCGTCGGGTTCTCGGCGTTCCTCACGACGACGATGCCGATGTTCAAGGCGAACATCAACGCGCTCGAGAAGGCCGGCCTGCGCGACCAGGTGATCGTGATGGTCGGCGGCGCTCCGGTGACGCAGGAGTACGCCGACGCGGTCGGCGCCGACGGCTACGCGGCCGACGCGTCCACGGCGGTCAGGAAGGCCAAGGAGCTGATCGAGCTGCGGCGCGAGAAGGTGCCGGCTGATGCGGCATACGGTTCTGCGGTCGCGACCAAGACCGTCACGATCGGTTCCGACCAGCCGTTCTGCATCATCGGCGAGCGGATCAACCCGACCGGGCGCAAGGCGTTCGCCGAGGAGCTGCGCGACGGCGACCTTTCGACGGTCGAGGCCGACGCGCTGGCTCAGGTCGCGGCCGGCGCTGACATGCTCGACGTCAACGCCGGCATCCCGCTGGTCGACGAGGCCGAGCTGCTCAAGGCAGATGCTGATGCGACTGGTGCAGGACACGGTCGACGCGCCGATCTGCATCGACTCCTCGGTGATCGAGGCGCTCGAGGCCGGACTGTCGGCCTACGAGGGCCGGGCGCTGGTGAACTCGGTGACCGCAGAGGACGAGCGGCTCGAGCAGGTGCTGCCGCTGGTCGCGCACCACGGCGCTGCGGTGATCGGGCTTGCCAACGACGAGACCGGCATCCCGATGACGCGCCGAGGAGCGGCTGCGCCACGCGCGCAAGATCGTGTCGGCCGCCGGCGACTACGGAATCGCGCCCTGACGGACGTGGTGATCGACCCGCTGGCGATGCCCGTCGGCGCCGACACCGCAGGCCGTCGCGACCACGCTGGTGGCGATGCGGATGATCCGCGACGAGCTCGGCGTGAACATGTGCGTCGGCGCCTCGAACGTCTCGTTCGGGCTGCCGGAGCGGCTCGCGCTCAACGCCGCGTTCCTGCCGATGGCGATGGCGGCCGGGTCTGACCTGGGCGATCATGTCGACCGCCGAGGTGTGCGTCGATGCGCGTCAGGGCGGCCGACCTGCTGCTCGGTCACGACGAGTGGGGCGCGAGCTGGATCGCCGCCCACCGCGCGCGGCAGGCGGCCGTGGCCGAGGCGGCGCGCGTGTCGTGAGCAGCCCGTCGCCGCAGCGCCGCAGGCTCGAGCTCGCGCGTGAGACGGCGGCGGAGCCAGGTGATGGCGCCGAGCGCGTCCGGCTGAAGTTCCTGCCCGACGGCGCCGAGGTTCGCGTGCCCAGCGGCACGCCGGTGTTCGACGCCGCGAGCTGGAACGGGATCGCGATCGACTCGACGTGCGGCGGCTACGGCACCTGCAAGAAGTGCAAGGTGCGGATCGTGTCCGGTGACGGCCCGGTCGGGCCGTGGATCCCGCGGGCGTTCACGGCGCCGAGCTCGCGACGGACTGGCGGCTGGCCTGCCGGCGGCGTGGCGCGTGAGGACCTGGTCGTCGAGGTGCCGCCGCTGCAGACCGGCCGAAGGCGGCGCTCGCCGGCGTCGGTCGCCACGTGATCCTGCGTCCGTCGGTGCAGAAGCGCCACCGCGTGCTGGAGGAGCCGACGCTCGAGGATCAGCGCCCGGATCTCCGGCGGGTGCTCGACGGTCGACGACCTGGAGCCCGACGCGTCGATCGGGGTGCTGCGGTCGCTCGGTCGGGTGCTGCGGTGGCCGTCTTCGACGTGACCGCGGTGGTGGTCGACGAGGAGCTGATCGACGTCGAGCCCGGCGACACGACCGCGCGGCGCTACGCGATCGCGTTCGACCTCGGCACGACGACGGTCGTGGCGACGCTCTGGATCTGGATTGCGGGCAAGCCGCTCGCGGTGCGTTCGATGCTGAATCGCCAGCAGCCGTTCGGTGCCGACGTGATCACGCGGATCTCGGCGACGATGATGGATCCGACGGCGCTCGGCGCACTGCGGGCGCGGCGACGAGACGCTTGCCGAGCTCGTCGCCGAGGTCTGCGTCGATGCGGAGTCGAGTCGCGCGAGGTCTACGAGATCACCGTCTGCGGCAACCAGACGATGATGCAACTGGCGCTCGGGATCGACCCCGAGCCGCTGTCGATGGCGCCGTTCGTCGTGACGACCAACTCGTTTCCCGAAGGCTCGCGCGCGACTTCGGGGTCGAGGTGCACCCGCGCGCGCCGGCGTTCGTGTTCCCGTCGCTCGGCGCGTACGTCGGCGGCGACATCGTCGCCGGCATGCTGCCGACGGGGCTGACGCGGGATCGCCGCTGCGGCTGTTCATCGACGTCGGCACGAACAGGGAGATCGCGCTCGGCTCGAACGAGCGCGTCGTCGCGACCGCCGCCGCCGCCGGTCCGGCGTTCGAGGCCGCGCAGATCCGGTGCGGCATGCGCGCCGCCGAGGGCGCGATCGAGGGCGTCAAGATCTCCGCTGAGGACGGCGTCACGCTGGAGGTGATCGGGACGTCGAGCCGGTCGGGATGTGCGGCTCGGGACTCGTCGACGTGGTCGCCGAGCTCGTCCACAACGGGCTGCTCGACCACTCGGGGCGGTTCTCCCGGAGGACGACGCCGCGGGCTCGCATCCGGGCCTCGCCGAGCGCTTCACGATGATCGGCAAGGAGCGGGTGTTCGTGCTCGATGGCGCGGCGGCACCGACCCGGAGCGCGCGGTGTTCCTCTCGCAGCGCGACGTTCGCGAGCTCCAGTTCGCCAAGGCGTCGATCGCGACCGGCTGGAGCATCCTGTTGACGGAGCTCGGCGTCGACGTCGACGACATCAGCCAGGTGCTGCTCGCGGGCAGCTTCGGCGCTTACCTGACGCCGTTGAGCGCGGTGCGGATCGGGCTCGTTCCCAAGGTCGCTCTGCCGCGGATCGTGTCCGCCGGCAACGTCGCCGGCGAGGGCGCGAAGATCGCGGCGCTGTCGGCGCGCGAGCGCGCGGAGGCCGACTCGATCCTGCGCGAGGTCGAGTACGTCGAGCTGTCCGGGCGCGCCGACTTCAACGACCTGTTCGTCGACCAGCTGGCGTTCCCGGGATGAGCTGCCCGGGTCGCGCTGCCGTGATCGCGTGCGGAGCGCTCGCGCTCGACGTGCGGCGCATCGCCCGGCGGCGCGGCTGGGACGTCGAGGTGATCCCGGTGCCGGCGCTGCTCCACAACCGTCCCGAGCGTATCGCGCCCGCAGTTGCCAGGCTTTCGGCGGGTTTCGACGTCGTGGCCGTGGCCTACGGGGACTGCGGGACGTACGGAGCGCTCGATGCGCTCGGTCTCGCCCGTCTGGAGGGCGAGAACTGCTACGACGTGTTCGCTCGGGACGAGGTGCGCGCGGCGCTCGAAGAGCAGCCGGGCACGTACTTCCTCACGGACTTCCTGGCGCGGACGTTCGAGCACACGGTATGGCGGGAGCTCGGGCTCGACCGCTACCCCGAGCTCCGCGACGACTACTTCGGCAACTACACGCGCGTGATGTGGCTCGCGCAGCGGCCGACGCCGGCGACGCGGTCGGCCGCCGAGCGCGCGGCGGCGCGGGTCGGGTTGCCGCTCGAGATTCGTGAGGTCGGCGACGAGGGCCTCGAGCGACAGCTCGAGGCCTTGGTCGGGAATGTCTGACAGCGCGGGCCGCGCTCAGGGCGCCGCCGGCACGCCCGTCGTTCCGACGTTCCAGCCGGACACGCTGACGACGGGCGAGCGCGCCGCGCGAGCGTCGGCGCGGCCGGTAGGTCGCGCGGAGCGTCTCGGACTCGCCCGGCCACAGCGTCACGTCGTTGTCGCTCCACACGATCGGCAGCACCTCGTTGTCGCCGGGCGCCGGAGCGCCCGAGCGCGAGCCGCGGCGTACGTCGGCGCGCAGGAAGAACGCGACGGTCGGCTTGGTCGAGGTGTTCGTGATCGTCACGTCGGTCTCGGTGTCGCCGCCGTCGCGCACCTGACGGATGGGTCTGGCGGTAACGCGAACGGTGGCGGCTGGGCCAGCGACTGCAGCTGCGTGAGGTTCGCGAACTGGGTCATCGTCGCCTGCGGGTTGCCGATCGTCGTGTCCCAGTTGACGACGTCCTGCTGGGTCGAGAGCCAGTAGACGTTGCGGTCGACGACCTGGCCGTGCCGGTGCAGCAGCAGCTCGACGAAGTAGGTCTCGGCCGGCGTCGGCGGCCGGGTGCGCCGGCACCGTCGGGATGCAGGACGTCCTGCGCGACTCCCTGGCTGCCGACCGAGATCGCCGTTCGCGGTCTGGTCGTCGAGCAGCGTGCCGTCGACGCTGTACACCTTCGACTCGACCGAGAGGCCGCGCTGCGTCCAGCCCGTGAGGTTGTCGACCGACGACCGTCCCGTTGTCGTAGGCGTACAGGACGTGCAGCGGCTCGTTGGCCTTCTTGGCGCCGAAGTAGCTGCCGGCCTGGTCGTAGTCGTAGTTGTAGAGATCCCACAGCAGCGTCGGCCAGCCCTTGTTGAGCTGCCAGTAGACGATCCCGGTCGACGGCGCGCCTGGTGTCGGTGGAGTGGTCGATGTAGGCCTCGAACTCGGCGCGCTGGGTCTCGTAGTTCTGGACCTGGGCCTCCTCGACGTATTGCGACAGGCTCGACCACTGGCCGTAGCGGCTGCTGATCGCCGCGTCGAGGTCGTGCAGGGTGCCGAACGAGTAGCCGCCGTTGGTGTCCGGGTCGGGCAGGTCGGGCTCGTAGTTGAGGTGGTACTGGTTGTAGTCGGGGTTCTGCCACAGCTCAGCCTGCTCGGAGCGGGGACAGGAACCGCTTGATCGAGTCGAGCGTCGGCACGGTGTCGCCCGCGCTCGCCTCGCTGTCGAACGCCCACGCGCCGCCCACGTTCGTGCGGGTCGGATCGGTCGGGTCGTAGTGGGTGGTGTCGTACCAGTAGCTCGGCGGAACCCAGTCGTACGGGCCCTCCTTCTCGCCGGACGGGCCGAGCACGCCCATCGGAGCGGTCTTGTACTCGGCCGAGGCGATCAGCGGGTCCTGGAAGTCGGCCTGCGAGAACCCGTCGAGCGAGACCTGCTCCTGTTGCGGCATCGGCGCGTTGTCGCTCCAGCTGAAGTTGAGCACGCTCGGGTGGTTGCGCAGGTTCTCGCCGATCGTCAGCGCCGAGTTGCCGAGGACCGCGAGTTGCTGGTCGGTGAGCTGGCGCCTGCGGTCCTGCGGCTGCCACGCGTCGCAGCACTGGAAGCCGCCGTCGATCAGGATCCCGGCGCGGTCCATCTGCTCGTAGAAGTCGTCGGGCATCTGCTTGCCCTCGGTGCGGATCCCGTTCAGGCCGAGGTTCTCGATCATCGCGATCTGGTTCGCGGTGTTCGCCGACGAGTAGCGCAGGAACAGGTCCTCGGACCAGCCGCCGCCGCGGAACACGAACGGCGCGCCGTTGACGAGGAACTGCCGCGAACCGTGCGGCGCGATCGGCGCCGCGCCGATCAGCCGCGTGGTGATCGTCCGGATGCCGAACGTCTCGGACTCGGTGTCGGCGCGCGGCGCCGGGCTGGGTCAACGCCATCGTCAGGCCGTAGAGCGGCTGCGCTCCCATCTGGTACGGCCACCAGACGCTGCGGGTGGCTGAACGTGCAGGCGCGGGTCGTCGCTCGGCGTGAACGTGAACGTCTGTGTCGCTCCGGCCGCGACCGTCACCGCTCCGAGAGCCACCTGGATCGTCCCGCCGGCGGCGTTCGACGGTGGCCGACAGTTGCCGTGCTGCGCCGATGGCATGCGTTGGTGACGTCGGCCTTCAGGGTCAGGCCGCGCTCGACAGGTCCGCGCGTCGTCGCTGGACGACGTGCGCGTCGCTCAGCGCCAGCGGCCCGACGTATGGAGCTGGATCGGGAACTGGATGCCGGTGTTGTTGTCCGGCGGGATCTGGGTCCAGTCGACGTTGTCGAGCGTGAACATCGTGTTCGGATTGTTCGGGTAGACCTTCAGCGCGAGCGCGTTGGCGCCGCGGCGCAGCAGGCCGGTGACGTCGAACGTGTAGCGCGTGTAGTCGCCCTGGACGGTCGAGCTGCGTCGCGACCTCGTGTGCCGTTGACCCACACGTCGGCCTCGCCGACGACGCCGTTGATGATCAGCTGGGCGATGCGAGCCGGCCGCCAGAGCCGTCGCGTGAGCGACGAAGTCGGTGCGGAACCACCACGGCACCGCGAACTCGCGGGATCGTGTCGGGCCCGATCTGTGCCCATGTAGCCGAAGCAGCGTCTTCATGTTGGTCGAGAAGAACACGTCCGGGCAGTGACCGGTCTGGACGAGCGCGCCGACCTCGGTGCCGACAGCGCCGGCGTCGTCGGGGTGCACGTGCAGCCACGAGCCGGTCGCGAAGCCGGGCGTCGAGATCTGCTGCGGCGACTCGGTGGCGAGCGCGCTGCTCTGGACCTGCCAGCCGCCCAACCCGACCGTCTCGGTTTGGGCGGACGCTGCCTGAGCGGCGAACGCGGTCGCTGCGACTACGGACAGCATCGCGGTGACGAGCAGGGTCAGACGACGACGGGCGGCGCGTCGTGGCATGAGCTTCCTCCCAGTTCGGTAAGGCTCTAAACAAATACCTTATCTCGGAAGCCTGCAGAACGTCAATGCCGGGAGGCATTTGGACAGCGCTTTACTATTTACGTGAGGTAAGTCGCTGTGACCTTGGTCAGTCCCGGGGGGCTGTCCGGGTCGTAGCCGAGCGCACGCGCGAGCTCGTACGCGAGCTGCTGGCCCCGGACGACCGCGACGATCGGCGAGAGCGGCTCGGGGACGCCGGGCGGCAGCGGGACCCCGGTTCGTTCGCCGTCGCCCTTGCCGCTGCCGACGACGAGCACGTTCGCGTGGCGGGCGCGGATCTAGCAATACGTACTCGGTCCAGGCCGCCACAT
>CAVOTN010000011.1:0-196145 GCA_963699325.1 uncultured Solirubrobacterales bacterium
TCTTGGCCGTGAAGTTGGCGATCAGGAACAGGGCCACTTCGACAATCCCGTAGGCGATCCAGCCGGTGCGTGTGAGGTCAGGCGGGTCGGGTTGAGTGACATCGTGTTTAGCCCCTTTGGTTGGGTTTGGTTTGGCGAGCCGCGGTGGCTCGGCGCGTAACGCTGCCAGCGGCGGGGTCGCTTGTCGTCGGCTGCGGGTCTGATCTTGGGTGGACCCTCGAACGATTCGGGGTCGTACTGGGGGTAGGAGACGGGATCGTCGCCGCGGAGGATGCGGGACCGCGGTTTGGGCGCTAGCTTGCGCTCGTGGGCACGATGACCGCGCGAGTTCGAGAGGTCGATCTGGTCTGGGTTGACTGGGTTGCCGCGGTGCTGCTGACGGCGGGCGATCGCCGATGCTTCCGGTGAGCCTCACCGTCAGCTTGGGTTGCTGGCGATCGTGGCGCTGGTGGGCCTCACCGGCAGCGTTGCGTGGCGGCGCGCGAACCCGGTGGTTGCCAGCCTGGTGGCGATCTCCGGGCTCATCGGGTTCGAGGTCGCGAGCCGCTACAACGGCGATGGCTCGTTCGAGGTGGCGGCGCTCGCCTTGAACTTCTTAATATGCTCGGCCGCCGCGTGGGGGACCGCAGACTCGTGGCGGCGGTCGGCGTTTACTGGCTCGGTGGCGCCGCCGCGGTCACGTTCGTCCCAACGAGCGGGACGGTCGGCGCGTGGCTGGTGGGCTGGGCACTCGCCGGCGTGTTGCCATTCGCCGTCGGCCGTACCCTCGCGCGGCGCAGCGCGCTGGCGAGCGAGCTGGAGGCTGGGGCGGCTCGGCTGCGGGGAGGACAAGGAGCTTCGTGTGCGCGTGGCCGCCGCCGAGGAGCGCAATCGGATGGCGCGCGAGCTGCACGACGTGATCGCTCACTGCATGAGCGTGATGGTGGTCCAGACGGGTGCGGCGCGTCGCGTCGCCGGGAGCGATACGGGAGGCGGCGCGGGAGGCGTTGCGCGTGGTCGAGGGGACGGGCCGTGAGGCGCTCGTTGAGCTGCGCGGCTGGTCGGCGTCCTGCTCGCCGCACAGCGGTGGGGCGGAGGATCGCGCGGCTCCTGGGATGGCTGGGTTTGGCATGCTCGTGGAGCGGTGCCGCGCGGCCGGGTTGCCGGTCGAGCTGCACGTCTCCGGTCAGACCGCCTCTTTGTCGGCGGATCTCGATCTAATCGCGTACCGCGTGGTACAGGAGGCGCTGACGAACGCGATCAAGCACGCCGGACCCGCTTCGGCGCAGGTGCGGGTCGAGGTCGGCGCGCGCGAGCTCGAGCTGAGGGTGTCGGACTCCGGGCTCGGCCCGGCGGTCACCCGAGCCGACCGGAACGGCGCTGGTTACGGGCTCGTCGGGATGACGGAGAGGGTGCGCGCCTACGGCGGCGACATGCACGCCGGGCCGAGATCTGGCGGCGGATTCGAGGTCACCGCGCGAATCCCACTCGACCAGAGCAGTGCCGCGCCGTCGTCCTCGAGCGTACAGCCCCGCGAGACGATCACCGAAGCCGGCGGGCTCCGGTGGCCATGGCTTGACCCGGTGCTCGCCGGCGTTGTGCTGGTAGTGCTCGAGGCCGCGGTGCTCGGGGCTCACCATCACCGTGGCCCGCTCGCGCTGAACATGCTCGCCGTGGCCGCGATCGCGCTCGCCGCCGTGTGGAGGCGTCGCTCCCCGTTCGTGTTTCTGATCGTGGTCGGCCTGCTCGGCTCGGTGATGAACACATACCTGATCGAGTTGCGTAACTCGCCAGTGATCGGCGCGTACTTCGTGCTGGTCCCCGCCTACACGGTTGCCGCGTGGGCGCAGGACCGCGAGGCGTTCGCCGGGCTGGCGCTGTTCATTGCCGGCGCGGCGGTCTCGGAGCTGATCATCCGGCGCGGAGAGGCAGGCGGCTTCGCGGGCGCTGCATTCACGGTCTGCGCGGCCTGGGGGGCGGGCCGCGCGATCCGCTCCTACCGCCGCTTGACCGCGGAGCTCCAGCGCACCAACGAGCGGCTGGCGCTCGAACGCGAGGACCGAGCCCGCCTCACGGTCGCGGGCGAGCGCTCGCGGATCGCGCGCGAGCTGCACGCCTCCGTGGCGCAATCGGTCGCCGCGATGGTCGTCCAGGCCGAGGCGGCGCTCACGCTGCTCGGCCGCGACCCCGAACGAGCCAACGCAGCGATGGGCACGATCGAGGCCACCGGCCGCCTCGCGTTCTCCGAGATGCGCCGAATCCTCGGCGTGCTGCGCCACGGCGAAGAGTCCGGCCAGCGGGCGCCGCAGCCTGGCGTCGATCAGATCTACGCCTTGATCCAGCAAGCACGCGACCGCGGACAGAAGATCGAGCTGAGCGTCGACGGAGAGCTCGGAACGCTCGCAGTCGGGGTCGAACTCGGGCTCTACCGAATCCTCGAGAACGCGCTGCAAAGCACCCACTTAGATGCCGACGGTCCGATCGGCGTGTCGCTGCACTTTGACGACGAGCAGCTCGAGCTAGAGCTCACCGCTCCCGGCAAAGGGCCGGGCGCGTGGCCCACGGACGCGATGCGAGCCCGCGTCGCGCTGTGCGGCGGGCACGTCGACCCCGCAAACGACGGCAATGGCTGGCGATTCAGCGCCTCGCTGCCTCGCGGCCTGCAGGGAGCACTGACGTGAGCGTGCGGGTGGTGCTCGCCGATGACCAGCACCTGATCCGGACCGGGTTTCGGATGATCCTCGCCGCCGAGCCCGACATCGAAGTCGTCGGAGAGGCCGCCACCGGCGCCGAGGCCGTCGCGATCACCCGCGAGCTGGCACCAGACGTCGTCCTGATGGACATTCGCATGCCCGGCCTCGACGGCATCGAAGCCACCCGCCAGATCCTCGCCGACAACAAGCCGCAGACAAAGGTACTGATCCTCACCACCTTCGACCTCGACGAGTACGTCTACGACGGACTGCGCGCCGGCGCCAGCGGCTTTCTGCTCAAGGATGTCCCTGCCGAGCAGCTCGCAGCCAGCGTCCGCACCATCGGCGCAGGCGATGCGCTGCTCGCGCCCAGCATCACCCGCCGGCTGATCGAGCAATTCGCCACGCCCCGCCCAGCCGCCAACGCCGCCCCCGGCATCGAAGAGCTCACCCCGACGCGAGCTCGAGGTTTTCGGACTACGTCGCGACCGGAATGACCAACACCGAGATCGCCACCCAACTGATCGTCGCCGAGACCACCATCAAGACGCACGTCACCCACATCCTGATGAAGCTCGGCGCGCGTGACCGCGTTCAAGCGGTCGTGCTCGCATACGAGGCCGGGATCGTCACCCCGGGCGGCACCACACCGACATAGCGGCACCCAGCCACGGAGCGGATGAACGCTTGCCGTGACAGCCCACGCAGAGATGAGATCCAGGGCGCCGCTCAGCCGCCAACGCAGCCACCGGAACCGTGCTGATCGACCGGTCTCGAGCGGCCTGCTGGAACGGACGACCTCCAGCAGTGATCCCGGCTGCCAGCGGCGTCGCTCCCCGTTCGCGAGGCGGAGCGGCAGCTGACCGTCGACCGCCGCGGTGCTAGCTCACCCTCGGCCCGCCGCACTCCAGCAAACGAAACCGGCTCCCGGGTTGGACGACAAGCACGAGTAACGCCGCCGTGCCGCTCATCCTCGAAGCGGAAGATTCGGCGCCGTGACGGGGTGGACCGCCCGACCAATCGCGAAGGTCGCGGGCGACTGCTTTGCGTTCTGAGCCGTCCCCGAGCTGGCTAGTCCTCTTGTAATGGCGGACGCGTCAGGCGCTCTACAGAGAAGAGTGGCTTGCCACGAACACGATCACGGCGCCCAGCGGGCGTGACCACCGCATTTCGGTCCGGTGGTCTGAACGCCGCACTAGAGCAATAGCGACGATCCGGCCGTCTTGTCCAGCATGTCGAGGGGCCCGGCGCGTGGAGCGATTGTGGGCCACCTGGCGGGCGGCGCAGCTATTCCGAGAGGGTGGGTAGCATCGCGATCGCCTCGATCGAAACGAGAAGGCCCCGGGGCAGTCGAACGTGCGCGGGGGCGGACCGTGCTGGCGGGGGATCGGGCATGTGGCGGGCGTACACCTCGTTGAGGCGCCCGAAGTCATCGACGTCGGCGTAGAAGATCGTCGTCTTGACGACGTCGTCCATCGAGCAGCCAGCGGCGCGTAGTACCGCTGCGAGATTCAGTAGCGCCTGCTCGGTCTGCGCTTCGATCCCGGCAGCAGCCTCGCCGGTCGCGGGATCGATCCCCGCCATTCCTGAGCAGAAGACCAGGTTGCCGGCCACGATCGCCTGGCTGTATGGCCCTAGCGCCTCCGGCGCCTGATCACTTGATACCGCTCTTCGAGCCATGCCTGAGCCTCCGTCGCATTGGTCCTGGTCAGCGCGACCCTACCGGCGGCACATCGCCGGTCGCAAGCATCGCCACTCCTGACCGGAGGGGGGACCCTCAAGCGGACGAGTCCTTTGACCGCCCCAGCCGTGACGCCCGCCTAAAAGCCTCACTCACAACCCCTTCGAGCTGAGAGCAGCCATGCTGGACGACGGCGGTCGCCTGCCCGCAGTTCTCCGGAAGGCGCAGTCTCCGAACCCGGGTGTGTTGCCGCCGACGTTGCTCCTTCTGCCTCAGGCGATAGCGATGGTGCTCGACCTCCATCCGATCGGCAGCTCACGCGCGCCCTCATTGGCCTATGCACGGGACGCAACGCGTCCGGCCAGGTGGCGCTTCCGTGGGTCGTCGCCAAGCGAGCACCTCGTCGGCACCGCCTTAGCACGCCCGCATTCATGAGAGAGCGGGGCGCGGAATGCCGCAAGCGGATCCCTATCCGGACAGATCGTCTGCCATGAAGAACAGAATCCGGCAGGGACGTCGCGATCGCCTCGGAACACAGCGCCACGAGATCCTTGGGTGGCCCGAAGCCCGCGCTGATCCGACGTCGGGCACTCAGCGCCTGGTCTCGTACCTGGTCAGCACCACGCCGTCGGGAAACGTCCGGGTCTCCACCAGGCTCAGGTTCACCCAGTTGTCCAGGGCCGTGAAGAACGGCGTGCCGCCGCCCACGAGGACCGGATGGGTGACGATCGCGTACTCGTCGATCAGCCCGGCCCGCATGGCCGCTGCGGCGAGTGTGGCACCGCCGATGTCCATGGGGCCGCCGTCGTCGGCCTTGAGCCTGGCGATCTCGGTGACCGCGTCGCCGGTGACCAGACGGGTGTTCCAGTCGACCGTGCTGGTCGTCGAGGAGAACACCACCTTCGGCATGTCCCGCCAGCGGCGGGCGAACTCGATCTCCGCCGGTGTGGCGCCAGGCCGCTGGTCGGCGGTCGGCCAGTGGGAGCTCATCGTCTCCCACAGCTTGCGCCCGTACAGCGCCAGGCCTGTCGCCCCCACCCGGTCAGACCACCACTGGAACAGTTCGTCGCTCGGCATGCTCCAGCCGAGGTCGTCGCCGGGCGCGGCGATGTAGCCGTCCAGGGTCAGGTTCATGCCGAAGGTCAGTGTCCGCACGGCGTCAGTCTCCCGTGAGTCGGGTTTCGGCGTACAGACCAGCACGGCGCGCAAAAATCATCGGTCAGGCCCACCGAGGGCCAGTCGACCACGACGCCAAGCAGATGCTCCGTACGGAAAGGAACCGGTGCCGGCACACCGTCGCGTAGGCGAGGGCCTCCCGGCCGGACACAGGCGCTCCTGCCCGGGACCGATTGCCCAGCGCCACGCAATCCACCGGACCACCACGTGGTGCATAGGTGTAAGTCCCATCAAGGTTGGTTCCGCTCGTTGAGGCGAGCGATGGGCGGTTGGTGGCCGAGGGCTGAGTGTTTTCGGTGATGGTTGTAGTGCCAGAGCCATCCGTCAAGGGCGGCGGTGCGTTGGGTGCTTGAGCGGTAGATCGCGCCGTAGGCCCAGCCGCCGAGGAGGGTGCGGATGAACCGTTCGGCTTTGCCGTTGGTTTGGGGTCGGTAGGCGCGGGTGCGCAGGTGACGGATCCCGAGGGTGCGGCAGGCGGCGGCGTGGATCGTGGAGCGGTAGGCGCCGCCGTTGTCGGTCAGGACCCGCTCGACGGTGATCCCGTGGCGGGTGTAGAACGCGACGGCCCGTCTGAGAAACCCGATGGCGGTGCGCCGGGTCTGATCGGGCAGGACCTCGGCGTAGGCCAGGCGGGTGCAGTCGTCAATGGCGATGTGCACGCACTCCCAGCCTGCGGTCTGGCGCTTGACGCCTAGGGCGTCCGTGCGGCGTCGCCGGATGCTCCGGGCAGCCGGTCCGGTGAACCGGGAGCCGGCGCCGCGGTGGATCTTTCCCAGCCGCTTGACGTCGATGTGGATCAGCTCGCCTGGTCGCTCACGCTCGTAGCGCACCGCCGGTTCAAGCCCGAGACGTCCGAGCTTGCCCATCCCGATCCGCATCAGAATCCCCGACACGGTCGACAGCGGCATGTCCAGGATCTCGGCGATCTCCGCCCCGGTGAACCGCACCCGCCGCAACGCCGCGATCGCCGCGACCCGCTGCTCACCGGTCCGGTGCGGGATGCGATGCGGCGCCGAGGAGCGATCACGCAGCCCGGCCTCTCCCTCAGCGCGATAGCGACCCACCCACTTGCGGGCGCAGCGGACACTGACGCCGGCGGCCTCGGCCGCCTGCGCCAGCGTCCGCTCCCGCACAACCACAGCCAGACAGAGTTCCCGACGACCTTTCAGACTGAGCGCCGCGTTAGCGTGCAGATTCATCCGGCGTCCTCCTTGGTGGGACTGAGGTGCTTGGCAGCTCTCAGCCTCCAAGGAGGCCCGGATGGACCAACCTACTCAGGAACTACACATAGGCATGACCTAATGCACAGCAGGGGCGCCGACGGGACGGAGACCTAAGTCAACTCGCTTGCGCATTCCAGGCGTCAGCCTAGCTCTCGCCCGAGCTGTGCTTTGCCATGCACTCAGCTGTGTTGCCGCGCGTGGCGGCCTGCTGCATCGCCCGGATGATGCGCCAACCGGACGGCGCGAGCCTGACGTCGGACCCCGCGCTATTGCTTCTGTAGCGCATCGGACTACTGGTTCGCCACGTTTCCGATCACGCGGACGAAGTCGACCGAACGAGTCAGCAGCTACGAATCGTTGTCAAACTGCAGGCGTGGAGCGAGAGATCGTTGCCGGCGACGGTTGCCCGTCACCCGGGCCGCCCTGACCCGACTCTCGAAAACCATGATTTCCAGGGCCTTCTACAAAGCGGACGACGGGTCTCGAACCCGCGACCTTCGGCTTGGGAAGCCGACGCTCTACCAACTGAGCTACGTCCGCAAGTGCGCGGCAATGCTAGCGATTGGGGCACGTCCGATCCGGATTGCGAACAGATGGCGCAGCGCGGCGTCGCGGTCCAAAACTTGGTTGGTTTGCAACCGATCGGCGGCTAGGGATTCGATGGACGCCGCGGTTTGTGGTAAGCCGGTGGCGTATCACCTCTCTCCTCTCATCGGTGGACGCCGGCCGCGAGACCTCGTCTCGGGTCCGGCGTCCGCCCTGAGCCTCGATCCGGCGGTCAAAGGCGGCTGTGAGCGGGCGGTCAGGCTGACGGCGCGTCGGGCAGCGAGCCCGAGCCGTCGGTCCAGGGATCGTCGATCCCGATCGGGACGAACGGCAGCAGGCCGACGATTTCCATCAGCCGGCGGGCATGCGCGGGCAGGTCGGTGCTGAGCCTCAGCTTGCGGCCGGTCGCCTTGGCGACCCGTACCAGCGCCGTCATGGCCCTGAGCCCGGCCGAGTCGATGAACTCGATCTGCGAGAGGTCGAGCAGCACGTGGCTGTTGGACCTGAGCTCGGCCTCGACCGCCCGCTCGAGCATCGAGGAGCTGTCGAGCGCAAGCTCGCCTTCGACCCGGACGCGCACCCAACCGTCCTGCATGGGCTCGAGGTGCAGCGCGAACGGCGTCGCCGCGTCCTCCTCCCCGATCTCGGGAGGCCATTCGGGGCCGGCTGGGTTAATAGGGGCAGGCAAGTTAGCCTCGAAATTCGTGTCCGATCGCCCCCCGGGTCCGGTGCAACCATCTCAGACTCGGAGGCATCGCGGCGGAAGAATGTTGCAAACGCACCGTGACCGTGCGCCGCACCCAGGCGTTCCGAGCGACGATCCCGACCTCACCTCGGGGAGCGATGCCGCCCCGCAAACCCGCGTATTACTCTCCGATCATGCGCCGCTACGCGATCCCAGCCGTCGCCGTCGCCGTCGCGGCCGCGCTACTGGCGTTGCTCGCGTTCGGCGTCGCGCATCTTGGGACCAGCTCGTCGATCGACGCCAAAGTGGCGCGCGGCGACTACCCGATGGCGCCGGGCGCCCGCACCGAGCTGCCGATCCTGGGGTCCTCTGGCTTTGAGAGCCTCGCGAACCTGCGTGGCAAGGTCGTCGTGGTTAACGTGTTCGCGTCCTGGTGCCCGCCCTGCGCGGCCGAGGCGCCACTCCTCGAGCAGGAGGAGCGCGCGCTGGTCAAGCACGACGCGACCGTGCTCGGCGTCACCTACCTCGACAACTCGAGCGACTCCGAGCAGTTCGTCCGGCAACATGGCATCACGTATCCCGTGGTCCGGGATGTAAACGGCAACTTCGTCAAGGGCTTCGGGGCGACCGGCATTCCCGAGACATACGTGATCAATCGCCAGGGACGGATCGTCGCGCTGCTGCGTTCGCAGCTGCCGGGAAATTGGCTCCAGCAGACGATGACTCGGATCCTGGCTCAGTCGGCGTGACCCGGACAGGCCTCCGCACCGGGGCGATCGCCATTCTGATCGCGCTCATAGCCGCGCCGCTCGCCCTCGCACCGGCAGCGGCGACCGCCGCGGCTACCCCGCGAGTGTCGCTGACCGAGATCGAGAGCCTCGTGATGTGCACCGAATGCCACGAGCCGTTGGAGGTGGCGCAATCTCTGGAGGCGAACTCCGAGCGCGCGTATATCCGCGGGCTGATCGCTCAGGGCGAGACCAAGTCGCAGATCCTCAAGAACCTCGTCGCGCAGTACGGGCCTGCTGTGCTCGGCAAGCCGCCGGCGCATGGATTCAACCTCGCCGTCTACGTGATCCCTCCGGCGATCCTGGCCCTCGGCGTGGCGATCCTCGCCTTTACGCTTCCGCGCTGGCGGCGTCGCACGCGCGCGAGCGCCCGCGCGCCGGCCGCGCCGGTCCAAGCCCTCGACCCGGCGGACGCCCAGAGGCTGGACCAAGAGCTCAGCGAGTTCGGCGGCTAAGGCTCCGCAGCACGCGGCTCCGCAGCAACACCACGTCGTTGCTACATCGAGTCCGGCGCGCTCACCCCGAGCAGCGCCAGCGACAGCGCGATCGTCGTCCGCGCCGCGACCGACAGCGCGACCCGCTGTGACTCGAGCGCCTCCGGCGTCGCGCCGACGACCCGACACGCCTCGTAGAACGTGGTGAAGTCCTGGGCGAGCTCGAGCGCGTAGCCCGCGATCCGGTGCGGCGCCCGCCGCTCGACCGCCTCGGCGATCTCGCCCGGGAACGCCACGAGCTTCTTGATCAGGTCGCGCTCGGGGTCCTCTAGCGATTCCGAGCCCCAGTCCGCCGACAGCGCGCCCTCGACCCGCGCCGAGGGCAACCGTCGCAGCATCGAGGCGATCCTCGCGTGGGCGTACTGGATGTAGTAGACGGGGTTCTCCCGCGACTGCTTGCGCGCGAGCTCGACGTCGAGCTCGATCGTCCGGTCGTGCGATCGCTGGAGCATGAAGAACCGCGTGGCGTCGACGCCGATGTCGTCGAGCAGGTCGTCGAGCATCACGAAGTCCCCGCGGCGCTTGGACATCGCGAACACCTCGCCGCCCTCGACCAGGTGGACGAACTGCAACAGCGGAAGCTCGACCGTGTCGGGATCGCCGCCGAGTGCCGCCATCGCCGCCTTCATCGCCCGCACGTAGGCCGCGTGGTCGGACCCGACCGGCACGAGCTGGCGGTCGAAGCCGCGCTCGCGCTTGTTCTCCATATAAGCGATGTCCGCCGCGAGGTAGGTCGGGTCGCCGTTGGAGCGGATGACCACCCGGTCCTTGTCGTCGCCGAAGCTCGTCGTCCGCAGCCACATCGCGCCGTCGGCGTGATAGACGTGGCCAACCTGCTCGAGCACCGTCAGCGCATGCTGCAACGGGCTCGGCCAGCCCTCATGCAGGGTCCGCTCGCTGAAGAACACGTCGAAGTGGACGCCGTAGCGGTCGAGCGTCGCCTTGATCTGGTCGAGCAGCAACGCCACCGCGCCCCGGGCGACCTCCTCGACGCTGGCCTCGCTCGCTCCCGGTATCGCCGCCGCCAGGTCGCCCACGTATGCGCCCTGGTAGCCGTCCTCCGGCACCTCCTCACCCCGCGCTCGGGCCGCGACCGACTCTCCCAGAAGCCGGATCTGATTGCCGGCGTCGTTGAAGTAGTACTCCCGCGTGACCGTGTGCCCGTGATGCTCGAGGATCCGCGCGAGCGCATCCCCGTAGGCGGCGTGGCGCCCGCTGGCCGCGACCAGCGGGCCGGTCGGGTTCGCGGAGACGAACTCGACCGAGATCCGCTCGGCCGGTTCGGCGCCGCCGGCGCCAAACTGCTCGCCGGCGTCGAGTACCGATCGCAGCGCGCGGCGGTGCCATGCGTCCGACAGCCACAGATTGACGAACCCAGGCCCCGCGACCTCGGCTCGTTCGAGCTCATCGCCCAGCGTCGCCGACAGCTCCGCCCCGATCCGCTCGGCGATTGAACGCGGGGCAGCCGACAGCACGGGCGCCAGCAGCATCGCCGCGTTCGTCGAGTAGTCGCCCTGGCCCCGGTGACGCGGGCGGTCGAGCGTCGGCGGAACTGCCGGCGGGCCGGCCGCGCCCCGCACCGCCGCCGCGGCACGGTCAACCGCCGCGGCGAGCTCGGACAGCGGAGCGTTGGGCCGGCCGTCGCTCACGGACCCTGAATGGCCGGGCGGATCCCCGAATGGACCCGCGGTGGCTGGAACATCCGCTCGAGCCGCTCGACGGCGGCCGGCGCGCCCATCGCGATGATGAGGTCGCCGGGGTTGAACACGGTCTGGGGCGGCGGCTGGGTGTCGAGCTCGCCGTCTGGGTGCCGGATGGCCACGATCAGCGCGGGTCCGCCGACGTCCGCGATCGTCTTGCCAACCCCTTCGCATATGGGCGAGACCTCGATCTCCTCCATCCGGTAGTCGGCGACCTCGAACGCTCCACCCACTTGCGGGCGCAGCGCCACCCGTGCCATCGCCGCTCCGGAGGTCTTGTACGGCGAGATCACCCGATCGGCGCCGGCGCGGAGCATCTTCTTCTCGGAATCCTCGGCCGAGGCCCTCGCGACGATGAAGATGTCAGAGCGGAGCTCCCGTGCGGTGAGCGCGATGAAGATGTTCTCGGCATCGGAGTCGACGCACGCGATCACCCCGAGGGCACGCTCGATCCCCGCCTGCTTGAGGATCTCGTCGTCCGACGGCTGGCTCTCGATCAGCGGCGCGCCGGTCGCGAGCGCGGCCTCGCGATTGGCGGGGTTGGGATCGATCACCACGAACCTGGCGCCGGCGGTCCGCAGGTCGCGCACAACCTGGCGCCCGACGCGGCCGAAGCCGCAGACGATGTAGTGGTCGGTGAATGAACTGATCATCTTCTCGATCCGGCGCTCTTCGAGGACCCCACTCAGCTGCCCCGAGACGAAGAACTCCGCGACGGTCGCGAGGGCGTAGAAGAGCGTACCTATGCCGAAAAGTTCGAGGCCGACCTTGAGCGCGCGACCGGCCGTGTCCGGGGGGTCGGGTATCGACCCGAGCGTGGTCACGGTGTCGATCGTCCACTCGAACCCGTAGGCCGGGGAGACGTGCTCTATCAGCGCGAAGCCGATCGTGCCGGCGATCACCATCGCACCGAGCGCGGACAACAGGATCCCGAGCCGCCGGATGAACAGCCTCACCTCGCGGCGGGCGTTCTCTCGCTGCCGTAAGGCCGTGGCACGGTCCCTGCTGCCCTCGTCCTCGCCCGGGAACATCCATGCGCCGCTTTGACTCCAGTCGGGCATCAGTAGTGATACGGCTCGCCGGCGAGAATCTTGTGAGCGCGGTACAGCTGCTCGAGCAGCACGACTCGGGCGAGCTGGTGGGGAAGCGTGATCGCGCCCAGCGAGAACCGGTGGTCGACCTCGTCGAGCTCTAGCCCGAACGGGCCGCCGACGACGAAGCACAGGTCCAGTGCGCTCTGGCGCCGCTCCTCGAGAAAAGCGCTGAACGACATCGAATCGAGCTCCTCGCCTTCGCGATCGAGTAGCGAGACGAACGTGCGATCAGGAATCCGACGCGCCACCCGTTCGTCCTCGCGTACCTCGATCAGCTCGAGCCTGGCGTGCCGCGCGAGCAGCTTCTGATAGTGCTGCACATCGTCCGAGAACGGAGGGCGCAGCCTCCCGACGGCGACGACGAGGATCCTCACGATGGGATACTACGTTCCCATGGACGATCCCGGCCGCCAGGAGCGGCACATCAACATCCACTTCTCGCCGGACATCATGGCCGGCGTATACGCGAACTTCGCGAACGTAAGCCACTCCGACTACGAGTTCACCGTC
Source organism: uncultured Solirubrobacterales bacterium (assembly GCA_963699325.1). GTDB lineage: Bacteria > Actinomycetota > Thermoleophilia > Solirubrobacterales > Solirubrobacteraceae > Palsa-465. The sequence continues at coordinate 12,570 of CAVOTN010000011.1, forward strand.
ACGTTTGCGCGCGTGGACCACGAGGTGGAGGACGACGAGATCCCCGGCGTCGTCGTCTCGCGCATCAACCTAAGCGCCAAGTTCATGCGCGAGCTGATCGACGCGATGGAGGACAACTACTCGAAATGGCAGACCCGCGAGGGGATCAAGAACCTGCCCGAGTACGGCGGCTACGGCGGCGCTCAGGAGATCGAGCCGCCCGAAGAGGAGGACTGACTAGCCGGTAGCCGGCGCGGAGCCGTTGACGGCGCGCTCCGCGAACCTGACCGCCGACCCGATCCGCTCGGCCGTCGGCGGGTGCGTCGCCAGCAGCGATGTGAGCCAGCGCGGCGGCTCCAGGTCTGCGACGTTCTGCACCGCGATCGCGCGCTCGAACGAGATGAACGCGTCGGGGGCGTCGGTCAACTTCAGCGAGTAGGCATCGGATCGGCGCTCGATCGCCCGCGACAGGCGATTCCCGATCAACCCCGTCGGAGCTCCAACCGCCGCCGCCGCCAGCGCGAGCGCGGGGAGCGCGCCGGCGTTGCCGCGTTCGGGCGACAGCTCCCAGCTCAGCCGCTGCACCGCGAGCGCGGCGGCCGGCGCAACCAGCGCGGCGTACAGCACGCCACGAGGCACGTCTCGGTTTCGCACGTGGCCCAGCTCGTGGGCGACCACCACGCGAATCTCGTCGCGGCTGTAGCGATCGAGCAGGGTGTCGAACAGCACCACCCGCTTGGTCGGTCCCAGCCCAGCCACGTAGGCGTTGGCCGCGGTGGTGCGCTTGCTGGCGTCGACCGAGTACACCTCCCCCACCTTCACGCCGGCCGCGCGCGCGAGCTCGAGCACGTCGGATCGGGTCTGGCCGTCGGGCAGCGGCGTGAATTCGTTGAAGATCGGATCGAGCACGACCGGCGCCAGCGCCGCGAGGAGCGCGCCGAACACCACGGACCCAGCCGAGGCGGGCAGCCACCATCGACCCGGATAGCGCCGAGTGACGGCCACCGCGGCGCTACCGGCCGCGGCCGCGAGCGCCGACTCGATCGCTGCACCCTTGGCCAGATCGTCGGCCCAGCCGCGCCAGGACTGGGTGACCAGACCGACGGCCATGCCGCGCCGGCGCGCGATCGCCGACAGCGGCAGCACCGGCAGGGACAGCCCGACGGCCAGGCCGGCGCCGGCCACGGCGCCGCGGAGCGCCGGGCGCTCGGACCCGCCGGATAGCCATCGCGGCGGCCGGCGGACGACGAGCGCAAGCGCGCCGAGCTCGATCGCGGCGCGGCCGAAACCGAGCGCAACCTGGGGGCGCGCGAACCGGGCACCACGCTGAATCTCGGCCTCGCTGAAAAAGCTGTGAAGATCTATCTCTGCAGGCTCGATTGGCCGCTCTCGTGGAGAAAGCAACCGCACGCCACCCTCCGCGGCAGCGAGCGCCAGCAGCATCGATCCAACCAGTCGGTGGCGCGAGGGGTGCCTCACCCGCAAGACTGTAGCCGCGCGTCACCGAGTCCCAGCGCAAATGAGAGTCGCAATCGTTTCTGACATCCACGGCAACCGGCATGCCTTCGAGGCGGTCCTCGATGCGATCGAGGCATCCGAGTGCCAGGAGATGTGGTGCCTCGGGGACCTCGTCGGCTACGGCGCCGAGCCCGATGCGTGCGTCGAGCTGGCCCGGCGGTACGCCGCGATCTGCCTCGCGGGCAATCACGACCTCGGCGTCCGCGGCGCCCTGCCGCTCGAGGAGTTCTCTCGTGGCGCAGCGCTCGCGGCGCGATGGACCCAGGGCGTGATCAGCGCCGAGACCCGCGAATACCTGGACAAACTCGAGCCCTCCCATCTCGACGAGCACGTCGGCCTGTTCCACGCCAGCCCGAGGGACCCCGTCTGGGAATACGTGCTCTCGCCGTTGCAGGCCGAGCTGTGCCTCGACGCCCAGACGCACCGGGTCTGCCTGATCGGCCATTCTCACGTGGCGCTGTCGTTCTCGCGCGGGGAGGGTGAATCGGCCAGCGGCCAGACCCGGGGGCCGGACGAGGAGCTCGACCTCGCCCAGGGCGAGTGGCTGATAAACCCGGGGAGCGTCGGCCAGCCGCGCGACGGCGACCCTCGCGCCGCCTGGCTCGAGCTGGACCTCGACGCGTGGGAGGCCGTCTACCGGCGCACCGAGTACGACATCGCCGGGGCAGCCGCGGCGATCCGGGCGGCCCGCCTTCCGGACTCGCTTGCCGAGCGCCTCGCGTACGGCCAGTAAGAGGCCTCTAACCCCGACGTCTGCTGAAGGACCGTCGGCCCCCAGATAACCCAAAGCCAACGGGCCGACCCTCTAAAGTCACGACGCGGATGCGCTACGCGCCTCGCGCCATCCTCGCCGGCGGCCTCGGCTTCGCCGTCTCATGCGTCGCCGCCTGCGGTGGCGGCGCCGGGCTGCTCTCAGGCGACGAGTCGATCGCGCTCAGCGGCCAGGGCAACGAGATCACTTCGGCCGTCCAGTCGGGCAATTGCGGCGCCGCCATCAACGCCAGCGTGGCGCTCAACCGAGATGTCTCGACGCTGCCGGTCACGATCAACCCCACGCTCCGCAGCAACCTGAACCAGGGCGCGCTGACGATCGCGCGGCTCGCGTCGAAGGACTGCCGTCAACACACGGCGACGACCACGTCGACCCCGGCGACGACGTCCTCCTCGACCAGCACGCCATCGACGTCGTCCACCACCTCGCCAACCACGTCGACCAGCACGACGACCACCTCGACTTCGACCTCGACGACGTCGACATCCGCAACCACGCCGCCCAACACGGGTACTTCTACTACGAGCACCACGAGCGGTGGCGCGGGACTCAGCGTGGGGACCACCACCGGGACTGGATCTGGCAACAGCGGCGGAACCGGCGCGGGCAATGCGAACAGTGGCGGAAACGGCGGTGGTGGGTGACTAACGGAACAGCGATCGTCGGGCGGTACCGCATCGAAGGCCGCCTCGGCGTCGGTGGGATGTCGACGGTGCAGCTGGCGTTCGACCAGCGGCTCGAGCGGTACGTCGCGATCAAGCTGCTCGCAGAGCATCTCGCGGACGACCCGACGTTCGTGTCTCGCTTCCGTCGCGAGGCGCTGTCGGCGGCCCGCCTCGTGCACCCGAACATCGTCCAGGTGTTCGATTTCGGGTTCGACGAGGAAGCACACCAGCACTTCATCGTGATGGAGCACGTCCCCGGCCACTCGTGCGCCGAGCTGCTGCGCGATCACGGGCCGATGCAGGTCGATCAGGCCGTCGACGTGGTCACGCAGGCCTGCCGCGGGCTCGACTACGCGCACCGCAATGGCGTCGTGCATCGCGACGTCAAGCCGGGCAACCTGCTCGTGTCCGATTCCGACGTGGTCAAGCTCGCCGACTTCGGGATCGCCCGCGCCACCGACCAGTCGAGCATCACCCAGGTCGGATCCGTGCTCGGTACCGCCGCCTACCTTGCGCCCGAGCAGGCGCGCGGCGAGGAGGCCGGGCCCCGCGCCGATCTGTACTCGCTCGGGGTTGTGGCCTACCAGCTGATGACCGGGCGCCTGCCGTACGAGGCCAACTCCCTGTCAGAGCTCGCCCTCAAGCAGCAGCGCGAGCCGCCCGCGTCGGCCGACGAGCTCAATCCGCAGGTGCCGCCCGAGCTGGCCGACGCGATCTCGCTGGCGCTCGCGCTGGACCAGGAGGAGCGCCCCGAGACCGCACTGCTGTTCGCCGAGGCGATCACCGGCGGCGCCCGCGGTGTCGAGCCCAGCCCGAACGGAGCGCGAACCCGAAGCGCCGGGGGCACCGCCGCCACCCGGGTGTTGTCGGGGCAGGGCCCGCCGACGGCCCAGACGCGAGCCGCGCCACCGACCGGCAGGACGACCGCTCCGCGACCGCGCCAGCTCGAGCCGCGCCGGCCGGCCTATCCCCCGCCGATGTCAGACTACGGCCCCGACGAGGCCCGTCGCGCGCCGGCCCGGCGGTCCGGCGGATCACGCGCCGCCCGCCGCTTCTTCGCCTTCCTCGCGATCGTGGTGCTGTTCGTGGCCGCGGTGGCCGTCGCGGTGACGATCGCCACGAGCACGTCGAACAACGTCGTGCACTACCGCAAGGTCGTCGCCCACGACACGAGCGACGCGGTCAAGCAGCTCCAGCAGATCATCAGCCAGTACACGAAGTAGCTCCGGTACATGTCCGCATCGGGTGCCGCGCGCCTCCCCCGCGGGCTGTTCCACCTCTCGATCGGGCGCGAGGCACCCGAGTGGGACATGCACCTACGCAGCTATTGCGAGCGGGGCGTGCTGCTGGGCCGCCTTCGCGGCGTCCGTGGGGCCATGTGCCCCGTCCTGACCGGGGCGCGCGCTCGGGGGGCTCCGCGGTGCACAACTCGCCAAACCGCCCCCTCGCCGACATCTCGTGCATATAAGCGCCTCGGAGGCGCTTATGTGCACGCCGCGGGCTGCCGTGGGCCGCCGTGGCGAGTTAAGCACCCTGCGCTGCGCCGCCACCCACCGCGCCAGGCGCAGCGCCACCGCGCAACGCCGCCGCCACCTCCGCCACCCGCCCGCCGTCGATCGCGTCGCGCAGATCGGCCATCAGCCGGGCGATGAACGACAGGTTGTGAAGCGTCACGAGTCGCAGCGCGGTGAGCTCGCGGGCGCGGAGCAGGTAGTGGAGGTACCCGCGCGTGAAGCCGCCCGAGCACGCTGGACAGGGGCAGCCGTCGAGGATCGGATCGTGGGAATCGCGCCACCGGCCCTTGACGAGGTCGACGCGCCACCGCGCCTCCGGGTCGGGCACGAGCGCGACGCCGTGGCGCCCGAGCCGCGTCGGCAGGGCGCAGTCGAACGTGTCGATCCCGAACTCGACGCCGGCGATCAGGTCGTCGACGTCGCCGATTCCGAGGAGGTGGCGGGGGCGATCGGGCGCCACGCGCTCGAGCTCGGCGGTCGTCCATGACACGACCGCGTACATCTGCGCCTTGTCCTGCCCGAGCGACCCGCCGATCGCGACGCCATCGCACGAGCTCTCCGCGACGGCCCCAACGGACACGATCCGCAGGTCCTGATCGACCCCGCCTTGGACGATCCCGTACACGACCTGCCCCGCCGGCCCGTTCTCGTCGTGCCAGCGCAGGCACCGGTCGAGCCACCGGTGGGTCCGCTCCATCGAGCGTTCGGTGTACTCGCGCGACACGTGAAACGGCGTGCATTCGTCGAGCACGAGCGCGATGTCCGAGCCGAGCGCGGCCTGGACCGACATCGAGGTCTCCGGGGACAGGAACCGCTCGCTGCCGTCGACGTACGAGCGAAAGCGAACGCCCTCCTCGGCGATCGACAGAATCGCCCCGCTGACCCCGTCCGATCCGGAACCAGAGCCCGACCGGGAGTCGGAACCCAAACCCGCGCCACCACCCCGCCCGCGACCCTTGATCTCGTCGGCCACGCCACCGTGGCCCATCGAGAACACCTGGAAACCGCCGGAATCGGTCACGATCGCGCGGTCCCAGCGCATGAACTCGTGCAGCCCACCGAACTCCCGGACCAACTCGGGCCCCGGCGCCAGCATCAGGTGGAAGGTATTGCCGAGGATCAGCTCGTAGCCGAGCGCGGCGACGTCCCGCGGCTCGAGCGTCTTGACCGCCCCCTTTGTCGCGAGCGGCACGAACGCCGGCGTGGCGACGTCGCCGTGCGCCAGATGGAGCGTGCCGGTGCGCGCGAGTGAGTCGGGGGCTCGGGTCCGGACCGTGAACACGGTCCGGACCCTACTCAGCGGAGAACTACGCCGCCTGCGAGGACTCGGTGTCCTGCGCGCCCTCGATCGCGTTGGCCTCGTGGCCGACCGAGATCGCGACCTTCTGGGGCTTGCGCTGCTCGGGCTTCTGGATGTGAACCTCGAGCACGCCGTGGTCGAACGTTGCCTTGATGCTGTCGGCGCTGACGCCCTCGGGGAGGGTCAGCGAGCGGGAGAAGCGCCCGAAAGCGCGCTCGACGCGATAGAAGCCGTCCTTGCGCTGCTCGTGCTCGGACTTGCGCTCGCCCGAGATCTTGAGCACGTTGTCGTCGAGCTCGACGTTGACGTCGCCCTCGCTCAGGCCCGGCAGGTCGGCCTTCAGGATGAACTCGTCGCCGTTGTCGGCGATGTCCATCGCCGGAATCCAGCGGCGCGTGGCGGCGGCGCCGTTGCCCGGAGCGGTCGAGTCGAAGAACGTGCCAAACAGGCGGTTCATGTCGTTCTGCATCGTGCGGAGCTCGCGAGCGGGCTCCCAACGGATAAGTGCCATATCAAAACCTCTCCTGGTAGGGATGAGAATCGGTGTCTGCGATCATTATGAAATCTAAGTCGCTTGATGTCAAGTATAGTATGCGATGCAGCGCAGAGATCGACCGGGCGATCGGAGAACTTGAGCGTCGATGTGTGACCAAGCACACTTGATTGCCGGGCCGTCCACGCGGGGAGAAACGAGGCAGGCCATGAATGCGATCCACGCCCCGAACGACCCGACCAGTGACGCGCCGATCACGGCGCTCGACCGCCTGCTCGCCCGCTTCGACGCGTCGGTGTTCGACGTCGGCCGCCGGCGAGTCCGGCTCCGGTTTCAGACCGGGCCAATCGCGGACGCGACCGGGCCGGACGCGACCGGGCCAGCGGCGGACGGCGCCCAGGACGTCTTGATCGAGGACGGGACGCCCCGCCTCACGACCAGCCGCGGCCGCGCCGACGCGATCCTGACCGCCGACGAAGCCACCTGGAACGCGATCGCGCAAGACGTCCGCGGCGGGATGAACGCGTTCCGCAAGGGTCGCCTCAGGATCCGGCGCGACCTCCACCTCGGCGTCGGGTTCCTCGCGGCGACCGCGGACAGCACCGGGCCTGGCCGCCTGCGCATCCGCCACGTTGAAACGACCGCCGGCGGCATGTCCACGATCGAGGCCGGCACCGGCGACCCCGTGATCATGCTCCATGGCCTCGGCGCCACCAAGGCGTCGTTCCTCCCGACGATCGCGGCGCTGACGCCCGAGTACCGTGCGATCGCGGTCGACCTCCCGGGCTTCGGCGACTCGGACAAGCCGCTCCTGGGCGCCTACGACGCCGCGTTCTTCGCTCGCGCGATCGTCGCGCTGCTCGACGCGCTCGAGCTCGACCGGGCGCACATCGCCGGCAACAGCATGGGCGGCCGCGTCGCGCTCGAGCTCGGCCTCGACCACGCCGAGCGCGTCCACCGATTGGTGCTGCTCGCCCCCTCGATGCCGTGGCTGAAGGCCCGCCCGTGGGCGCCGTACCTCCGCCTCGTCCCGACCCAGCTCGGCGTGTTGCAGCCCGCGCCGCGCGTGATCGTCGAGCGGATCGTCAAGCAGTTCATCCCGGGCTCGGACACCGAGTGGACGGCGGCGGGGATCGACGAGTTCATGCGCTCGTACCTGACCCGGTCCGGGCGGGCCGCGTTCTACGCCGCCGCCCGCAACATCTACCTCGAGGAGCCCCGTGGACCGAACGGTCTGTGGACGCGGCTCTCGCAACTGCAACCGCAGGCCTTGTTCGTTTGGGGCCGCAGGGACAACATCGTCCCGATCGGGTTCGCTCGCCACGTCCGCGAAGAGGTCCCGCAGGCCGCCCACCTCGAGCTCGACTGTGGCCACGTGCCCCAGCTCGAGCGGCCTCGCGAGACCCACGAGGCGATGAAGCGATTCCTCGCCGGCGCCTAAGAACCCTCGATCAGCGACTCCCCGGTCATTTCCGCCGGCTGCTCGATCCCGAGCACCTGTAGCACGGTCGGCGCCACATCGGCCAACACTCCCCCATCCGCCCGCAGCGAGAGCCCCGGCACGGTCACGATCAGCGGCACCGGGTTCAGCGAATGCGCGGTGTTCGGGCTGCCGTCGTCCTCGAGCATGTTGTCGGCATTGCCGTGATCGGCGGTGATGATGCAGGCGCCGCCGGACTCGTGGACCGCCTCGACCACGTCGCCGAAGCAGCGATCGACCTCCTCGATAGCGGCAACCGCCGCCGAAATCACGCCGGTGTGCCCGACCATGTCCGGGTTGGCGAAGTTGATGATCCCGAACGTCGGCGAGTCCTCGCGCCACGCGCCGACGAACGCGTCCGCCGCGCCCCGGGCGCTCATCTCCGGCTTCTTGTCGTACGTCGGGACGTCCCGGGGCGAGTCGACGAGCTCGCGCCGCTCGCCGTCGTACGCGGTCTCCTCGCCGCCGTTGAAGAAGTACGTCACGTGCGCGTACTTCTCGGTCTCGGCGACGTGCAGCTGGCGCACGCCCCGATCGGCCAGCACATGCGGCAGGGTCAGGTCCGGGTGCGAGGGGGCGAACGCGACCGGGTAGTCCCAATCCTCCTCGTACTGGGTCATGCTCGCGTACCGCTCGACGACCGCAGCGCCGCCGCGGTCGACGTCAGAAAACTCTGGCTCGGCCAGCGCCCGCGTGATCTCGCGCATCCGGTCCGGCCGGAAGTTGAACGCGAACACCGAGTCCCCCGGGCGGATCCGAGCGTCAGAATCCGCGTCCCCGACCAGCGTCGGCGTGATGAACTCGTCGGTCTCGCCGCGCTCGTACGCCTCGCGCGCCGCCTCCACGCCCGACGCGGCGCGGTGCTCGGCCTGCCCGTGGACGAGCAGGTCGTAGGCGCGCTGAATCCGGTCCCAGCGCCGGTCGCGGTCCATCGCCCAGTAGCGCCCCACGACCGAGCCGATCCTCCCCGCGCCGGCGTCGTCCATCCACTCCTGCACGGTCTCCAGGAAGCCCGCGCCCGACTCCGGCAGCGTGTCGCGCCCGTCGGTGAACGCGTGGAGGACCAGATCCGGGACCTCGAGCGAGGCGCCCAGCCGGATCAGCGCCTCCAGGTGCCCCCACCCCGAGTGCACCCCGCCATCGGACACCAAACCGATCAGGTGCACACGCTCGGCGTCCGAGAACGCCGCGCGCAGCACCTCGTTCGATGCCAGATCCCCGGACGCGACCGCTTCGTCGATCCGGGTCAGGTCCTGCATCACGACAGCGCCGGCGCCGAGGTTCATGTGACCGACCTCGGAGTTGCCCATCTGCCCATCGGGCAGGCCCACCGCCCGTCCACACGCGGTCAGCTGGGTGTGCGGATACGTCGACCACAGCTCGTCGAACACCGGCGTCTGCGCCAGCGACACGGCGTTGCCAGGCCCATCGGGCGCGAGTCCCCAGCCGTCGAGCACGATCAGCACCGCCGACCCGGCGGGCAGCTCACGCGGACCCGGGGCGACGGCCATCAGCGGCAGGCGGCGTTGACGATCCCGGCGAACGACTCGGCGTCGAGGCTCGCGCCACCGACGAGCGCCCCGTCCACGTCAGGCAGCGACAGCAGCTCGTCGCAGTTCTCGCTCTTTACGCTGCCGCCGTACAGGACTCGGGTCAGCTGCGCTTGTTCCCGGGACCGGTCGGCCACGAGCGCGCGGATGAACGCGATCGCCTCCTGCGCCTGCTCCGCGGTCGCAACCCGCCCCGATCCGATCGCCCAGATCGGCTCGTAGGCGATCACGATCTCCCCCAACCGCGAAGCATCCACCCGCGCCAGGCCCTCCTGGACCTGGTGGCGGAGCTTGCGCTCGGTGTCGCCGGCCTCGCGCTCGTCCTCGGTCTCCCCGACGCACAGGATCGGCTTGAGTCCCGCCGCCATCGCGGCCGGAACCTTCAGCTGGAGCGCACGGTCGGTCTCGCCGAACAGCTCTCGCCGCTCGGAGTGACCCAGGATCACGCCGTGAACGCCGACCTCGACGAGCATCGGCGGCGCGACCTCGCCCGTGAACGCCCCGGAATCGGCGTGGTGCATGTTCTGCGCGTACACCTCGACCCGCGAGCCGCGCGCGGAGTCCACCATCGCCTGGAGTGCCGTGAACGGCGGGCACACCGCGACCTCGACGCCGTCGGCGGTCGACACGCGCGGCAGCAGCGCCTGGATGAACGCCTCGGCCTCGGCGACGGTCTTGTTCATCTTCCAGTTGCCGGCGATCAGGGGAGTGCGCTCGCTCATGACAGCGCCTCTACCCCGGGAAGGGTCTTGCCCTCGATCAGCTCGAGCGTCGCGCCGCCCCCGGTCGAGAGATGGGTCACCCGATCCGCCAAGCCGAAGCGCTCCAGGGCAGCCGCCGAGTCGCCGCCCCCGACGACGGTCGTCCCCGGGGCCGCCGCGACCGCCTCGGCGACCGCGCGCGTCCCGGCCGCGAACGGGGCAAGCTCGAATGCCCCCATCGGGCCGTTCCAGAACACCGTCCCCGCCGCAGAGACCACCTCGCCATACAGCGCGGCCGTCCGCGGCCCGATGTCGAGCCCCATCCACCCGTCGGGGACGTCGAGCCCGTCGAGCTCGAGCGCCTCGGTGTCCTCGGCGAACTCCTGCCCGATCACGAGATCGACGGGCAGCCGAAGTTCGGCCCGCGCCGACGAGCCCGACTCGAGCGTCCGCCGCGCGAGCTCCACATCATCGGAAGCGCACAGCGAGTCCCCGACCGAATGACCCTGTGCGGCCAGGAACGGAAAGCACATCGCGCCACCGATGAGGATCGTGTCCGCGCTCTCGCGGAAGCGGTCGATCACCCCGATCTTGTCGCTGACCTTGGCGCCGCCGAGCACTGACACGAGCGGCCGGGCCGGATCCTCGAGCACCTTCATCAGCGTGTCGACCTCGCGCTCGAGCAGCAGGCCGGCTGCCCGCTCGTCCACCAGCCGCGCGACGCCCTCGGTCGACGCGTGTGCCCGATGGGCGGCTCCGAAAGCGTCGTCCACGTAAACATCCGCGAGCGAGGCCAACGCGCCCGCCAGCTCGGGGTCGTTCTTGGTCTCCCCCGGCTCGTAGCGGACGTTCTCGAGCAGGAGCACCTCGCCATCGCTCAACGCGTCGACCGCCGCCCGCACGTCGTCGCCGACCACACCCGGCGCCACCGTCACGTGAGCGCCAAGCAGCTCTCCTAGCCGAGCCCCGACCGGCGCCAGCGACAGCGACGGCTCGCGATCCTTGGGCCGCCCCAGGTGCGAGACGAGCACGATCCGCGCGCCACGCCGGCGCAGCTCCTCGATCGTCGGGAGCGCCGCGCGTATCCGCATGTCGTCCGCCACCGCCCCGTTCTCGAGCGGCACGTTGAAGTCAACCCTGACCAGCACCCGCTTGCCCTCTAGGTCGCCCAGGTCCCGAAGCGATTTCACAACAGTTTCTGCGCTACGTCGACGACGCGATTGGAGTAGCCCCACTCGTTGTCGTACCAGGCAACGAGCTTGACCATCGTCTTGTCCATCACCACGGTCAGCTGCGAGTCGAAGATCGACGATGCCGGGTTCTTGACGATGTCGGAGGACACGATCGGGTCCTCGGTGTAGACGAGCACGCCCTTCATCGGGCCCTCGGCGGCCGCCTTCACCGCCGCGTTGATCTCCGCAACACTCGTTTCGCGATCGGCCTCGACGGTCAGGTCGACGACGCTCCCGGTCGGAACGGGCGCCCGGACCGCGAACCCGTTCAGCTTGCCGTTCAGCTCGGGGATCACCAGGCCGATCGCCTTCGCGGCGCCCGTCGACGCGGGGATCAGGTTGATCGCCGCCGCGCGCGCCCGCCGCAGGTCCCGGTGCGGCATGTCCTGCAGGCGCTGGTCGGCCGTGTAGGCGTGGATTGTCGTCATCAGCCCGTGCTTGATCCCGACGGTGTCGTGCAGCACCTTGGCGATCGGCGCGAGACAGTTCGTCGTGCACGACGCGTTCGAGATCACCTGATGCTGGGCAGGGTCGTACACCTGCTCGAAGTTCACCCCGAGCGCGACGGTCACGTCGGGCTCGGTCGCCGGGGCGGAGATCAGGACCTTCTTGGCGCCGGCGGCGAGGTGCTTGGCGGCGTTCTCGCGGTCCGTGAACAGGCCGGTCGACTCGATCACCACCTCAGCGCCGAGCTCCTCCCACGGCAGCGCGGCGGGATCCTTCTCGGACAGGAAGCGGATCTCGGTCCCGTCGACGCGCAAGACGGTGTCGCCGGACTCGACCTCGCCCGGGAACGGCCCGTAGTTCGAGTCGTACTTGAGGAGATGGGCGAACGTCTTGGGGTCGCCGATGTCGTTGACCCCCACCCACTCGATGTCGGCACCAGCCTCGTAGGCGGCGCGGAAGACGTTTCGGCCGATGCGCCCGAAGCCGTTTATTCCGACGCGTACCGGCATGCTCGACCCCTCTTTCGTTTCAAGTTCGGTGGCAGCAAGAGAACGCCGACCGTTAAACGCGGGTCAGTCGGCAACGCGGAAGGCTAGCGAGTCATCTCCGCGAGACGACTTCCACCCGCAGTCCGTCGGGGTCGCGCAGATACGCCGCGTAGTACCGCCGGCCGTACTGGGGACGCGTCCCCGGCGCGCCGTCGTCGCTGCCGCCGTTGGCCAGTCCGCCCGCGTACGCCGCGTCGACCGCCGCCTTGCCGCTCGCCCGTAGCGCCAGATGGCCGTAGCCCGGCCCCGGCGCGCGGCCTCTGACGACGATCCAGACCTGCGGTGCGTTGACCCCGTACGCGACCACGTGCTCAGACTGGACCATCCGCCTCGCCCCGAGCGCGTACAGCACGGCGTCGTAGAACCGGCTCGAGCGCTCCAGATCGCTGACCTCGAACCCGATGTGGTCAATCACGCCGGGCGGCTGACGTCTCGGTGGACGACGTGCACGAGGTATTCGGGGTCCGGGTTGTAGCGGCTGGCGAGATGGGCCGCGATCGCGACCGAGCGGTGGCGTCCGCCGGTGCAGCCGATCGCCACAACGAGGTGCGCCTTGCCTTCGGCCAGGTACTGCGGAAGCAGATAGTCGAGCAGCGGGTGGAGCTTCTCGTAGAAGGCGTCGAGCTCCCCGTCCCGGTTGATGAACTCGACGATCCTCGGGTCGTCCCCGGTCAGCGGGCGCAGTTCCGTCTCGTAGTGGGGGTTCGGGAGAAACCGCACGTCGAGCAGGAGGTCGGGGTCGCGCGCCGGGCCGTACTTGAACCCGAAGCTCTGGAACGTGACTGCCAGGCGCCCCGGCGTGCGCGTCGGCAGCAGCTCGTCCGCGAGCTTGCGCCGCAGCATCGCGGCGGTCAGACCAGAGGTGTTGATCACGATGTCCGCGCGTCCGCGCAGTGGCCGCAGCAGCTCGCGCTCGCGGGCGATCCCGTCGGTGACGCTGCCCTCCGGCGCAAGCGGGTGGCGCCGGCGCGTCTCCTTGTAGCGGGTAAGGAGCGACTGCTCGTCCGCGTCGAGGAACAACACCCGATGGGTGACGCCGGCGGCACGCAGGTCGTCGAGCATCTGCGCCAGGCCCTCGAAGTACGTGCCGCCGCGAACATCGGAGACAACCGCGGCGTACTGCACCTTCGAGCCCGCGTGCATGAACAGGTCCACCAGCGAGCGGATCAGCTCTGAGGGCAGGTTGTCCACGCAGAAGTAGCCCTCGTCCTCGAAGGCGGCCATCGCGGTCGACTTGCCCGCACCCGAGAACCCGGTGATGATCACCAGGTCGATCAGGGCCGAGCCCCGTTCCTCCGCGAGTTGTACTTGCTCGTCGAGCTGATCCACGCCTGAGCCTTCCATGGTACGAAGCTTGACGGACCAGGCGGCGTACTCGGGGTTGTCGGGCCGCGGATCCGGCGCGATCAGACGCCCGTCTTGTGCAGCTCGCGATAGACCTCGCGCGCGAGCTTGCCGGGCATCCCGGGGACAGCCTCGAGCTCCTCGCGCGACGCCGACAGGATCGCGTCGGGCGACCCGAAGTGCTTGAGCAGCGCGCGCTTGCGCGCCGGCCCGACACCCGGCAGCTCGTCGAGGATCGACGCGGTCATCGCCCGGTCGCGGCGGATCCGGTGGTGGGTGATCGCGAACCGGTGCGCCTCGTCGCGCACCCGCTGGAGCAGCTGGAGCTCGACCGTGTCGTGGGGCAGCCGGAGTGGCTCGGCGGCGCCGGCGGTGAACACCTCCTCGATCCGCTTGGCCAGCGAGATCACGACGACTCCGCGATCGCGGAACCCCTGGAGCGCGCGCAGACCTGCGGACAGCTGGCCCTTGCCGCCGTCGATCACGATCAGATTCGGGAGCGCGGCGAAGCTCGGGTCGTAGTCCTTGTCGTGCGGGGAGAGCTCGTGCTGGGCCTCCCAGCGGGCCAGCCGGCGCGTCAAGACCTCCTCCATCGACGCGAAGTCGTCAGGCTCACCGATCGTCGGTCCCCCGTTCTCCGCGAAGTCGCCGCGGACCTTGAACCGGCGGTAGTCGGACTTCTTTGGCGCTCCTCCTTCGAACACGACCATCGACGCCACCGTGTTCGTGCCCATCAGCGTCGAGATGTCGAAGCATTCGATCCGCAGCGGCAGCGTGTCCAGCCCGAGCGCCTGCTGGAGGCCGTCGAGCGCCTCGACCCGCTGCTGGCGCCGGCGCTCAGACCGCAGCCGCTCCTGGTCGAGCGCGAGCCGGGCGTTGCGCTCGGCGAGCTCAAGGATCCGGCGCTTGTCCCCGCGCTCGGCGGCGCGGATCTCGACCGAGCCGTCGCGCCGCGCGCTCAGCGCCTGCGCCAGGACCGGCCCTGAGGCGGAGACCTCGCGCTGCACGACCAGCAACGGCGGCACCATCATCGCGCTCGTGTAGTACTGGAGGATGAACGCCTCCGCGACCTCGGCGATCCCGCCCTGGGCCTCGTTGTCGAGGTAGAAGCTCTGGCGGTCGGACAGCACGCCGTCGCGGACCTGGAACACCTGGGCGTTGGCCTCGGTCTCGTGCACCGCCACCGCGATCGCGTCGAGTGTGCCGACAGTCTCGTTGGATACGCGCTGGCGCTCGAGCAGCGAGTGCACGGCCCGGAGGCGGTTGCGCTCCCGGGCGGCGTCCTCAAAGCGCTGCTCGCCCGCTGCCTCGCGCATCGAGCGCTCGAGCGACCGTTCGATCTCCCGGTAACGGCCGGACAGGAAGTCGATCACGCCGTCGATCCCCCGGCGGTAATCCTCGCGGCTGACGTAGCCCACGCACGGGGCCTCGCACCGCTTGATGTAGTAGTCCAGGCACGGCGAGCCGCTGCGACGACCGGGCTCGGGGCCCTCGCAGGAGCGGAACATGAACACCTTCCCGAGCACCTCGAGCGTCGAGCGGACCCGCTTGGCGTTGCTGTAGGGACCGAAGTACGCCCGGTCGCGACGGTGGCGCTCGCGGGTGAAGTACACCCGCGGGAAGTCCTCGTCGAGCGAGATCGCGATGTACGGGTACGACTTGTCATCGCGCAGGCGGATGTTGAACCGCGGCTTGTACTGCTTGATGAAGTTCTGCTCGGCGAGCAGCGCCTCGGTCTCGGTGTGGACCACGAGCGCCTCGATCTGGTCGATCATGTCGACGAGATCCCGGCCGCCCTCTCGTGCTCGGATTCGAGAAGTGCGACGCGACCCGCTTGCGGATCGAGATCGCTTTGCCGACGTAGATCACCTTCCCGCGGCGGTCGCGGAACAGATACACACCCGGCTCGTCCGGGAGCTCGCGACGCCTGTCGGCTGGGACTACTGACACGCAATCGAGGATAGGGCCGCGCACGTGGTGATCTGAGTCCCGGGAGGCGCCGCCCCGCCGGCGTGTACGCTCCCGTTCACAGCGGGCTGGACCGAGTCCCACCTCAGACCCGCTACAGACTGGATGTCCGCTACGCCCACCATGCTCTCGGATGTAGCGCTGGCCCAGCTGCTCCGCGCCCACGGGCTACGCGCCACCGCCCAGCGCCGCGCGATCTACGCCTTGTTCGCGGGTAACGCGAACGGTCATCTGAGCGCCGAGGAGGTGTTCCAGCAAGCGCGGAGCCAGCTTCCGGAGCTGTCGCGGGCGACGGTCTACAACGCGCTCGGCGAGCTGGCCGAGGCCGGTCTGCTCGGCGTCGTCGACGGCCCTGGTCCCCGGCAATTCGACGCGAACGTCGCGCCGCACCACCACTTCCGCTGCCGGGAGTGCACCACCCTGCACGACATCGAACCCGAGCACGTCGATCTGACGCTCCGCAAGCAGGGGTTCCACGTCGAGCGGGAACACGTGCTGCTCGAAGGCCTGTGCCCGACGTGCGCCGGCGGCGGGACGAGCGATTCCGAGGCCCCGCGCCCGGTGGCGTCCTGACCCGACCCCCGGAGCGGTCGCGCATCCCGACCCGACCCCGGAGCGGTCAGTACTTGCGCGCGGACCAGAGCACGGCAAACACCGCGTAACCGGCGCCGCCGAGCAGAAGCAGCCACGCGACCGAGGCCGCGCCGCCGCTGTTCCACATCTTCGATGTCGCCGTCAGCGTCAGCGTCCCCACGCCGACGGCGATGTACAGCACCGCGCGGCGGCCGTCACCGAGCGAGTACAGCCTGGTCCGGTGCTGGCGGTACATGATCGAGGCGAACCAGCACAGCGTCCCCAGGAACGCGATCGTGACCGCCTGGATCGCGACGTTGGCCGCGGTCACGCCACCCGACAGCGTGCCCACAATCGCGGCCAGCGCGAGCACGATCAGGACGTTGCGGACGGTTGTTGTGTTCACCTGCTCAGCGTACCGCGGCGTAATGCTCGGGCGCGGCTGTCGGGGCATCGACACGCTCGGCGGCATCTACCGCGTCCCCGATCGGCTCGGCCGCGAACCGGTAGCCGACGCCGAAATGCGTGTGGACGTATCGCCAGTCGGGCGAGATCTGCTCGAGCTTCTGGCGCAGCTTGCGCACGAACACGTCCACCGATCGGTCGCCGCGCGCCATCGTGTAGCCCCAAACCCGCTGGTAGATGTCCTCGCGCTCGAGCACGCGGCCGTCGGCGGCCGCAAGCTGACGCAGCAACTCGAACTCCTTGCGCGACAGCGATGCGCCCTGCTCACCGGCGTAGGCGTCGTAGCGGTCAGGCCGGATCGTGACCTCGCCGGCCTCGATCATCGCGTCCTCGACCGGCACCTCGCCCGCGCGGCGCCGGCGCAGCACGGCCTGGATCCGCGCCAGCAGCTCCTCGGGGTGACACGGCTTGGTCACCCAGTCGTCGGCGCCGGCGCGCAGGCCCTTGACCCGCTCGGACACCGTCACCGGCCCGCTGCACACGAGCAGCGCCAGCCCTGGAAGAGCTGTCGCGACCCGTTCGATGTAGTCGAGCCCGGTGAGCGCGGGGTTGATGATCAGCGCATGCAGCCGGAGCGCAGCGAGATGGCCCGCGTCCGGCGGGAACGCGAGGACCTGGGCTTCCCACCGAAGGGCGCCCAGCCTCCGTTCGAGAACGGTCGCGAGGCCGCTGTCATCATCGATCAGCGCAACCCGGATCGGCGACGCATCGCTAGGCGGTGCCATCGTTCGTTCGAGTTTAGAGCGTCCCCCCGACGTCCCCGCAATAAGGTTCGGTCGCCTGACCATGTCCTCATCGATTCAGCAAACCACCACCGCGAGCGGCTCGACGCAGCAGCCAAGGCGCGTCGGCCTGCTCGTCCACCCGACCCGGAACCTGGACGAGCCGCTGCGGCTGCTCGGTGAGTGGACGCAGCAGCACGGGATCGAAATACGTCCAGCTCGCGACCACCTATCCGCAGAGACGGGTCGCGGCCGAGGGCGATGCGAGCGACTGTGACCTGATCGTGTCGATCGGTGGCGACGGCACCACGCTCGCGGCTCTCCGCGCCGGCGCGGTCGCCGATCGTCCGGTGCTCGGGATCGCGTGCGGCAGCCTCGGGGCGCTCGCGAACGTGATGTTCCACCGATGTCGCCCCGCGCGCTCGAGCGGTTCAGCCGGGGCCAGTGGCAGCCGCGACCGTTCCCGGCGCTGTCGATCGCACGCGCGGAGGGCGAGTCGCTGTTCGCCCTCAACGACGTCGCGCTGGTACGCGCCAGCGGCGGGCAGGTCCGGCTCGCCGCGTCGGTCGACGGGGCGCTGTTCGCGCGCATGGCCGGCGACGGAGCCGTCGTGAGCACGCCGATCGGCACGAGCGGCTACGCGATCTCTGCCGGCGGTCCCGCTGCTGTTGACCCACGTCGACGGTTACGTATTCACGCCCCTGCCCAAGCACGGCGGGTTCGCCCCGCCGCTCGTGATCGCCTCCGAGTCCGAGCTCACGCTGGACGTCGCCGGCAGTTTCGCCGGCGCGCGGCTCGAGATCGACGGCCAGGTTGCTGGCGACTGCACCGGTGCTTGACGATCACGTTCCGCCCGGCGGCGGTGACGCAGGTGAGCTTCGACGATCAGGAGCCGCTGTTGGCCGGGCTGCGCCGGCGAGGGATCCTCCTCGACAGCCCTCGGCTCGTCGCCGAAGCCGAGCGGACCGCGTTCAATCGACCCGCGGGAAACTGACCGCGACCTCCAGGCCGCCCTCGGCGCGCGGCGCCGTGGTCAGGCGCGCGCCGTGGGCGTCGACGATCGCCGCCACGATCGACAGGCCGAGTCCGAGGCCCTGCCGCACGTCCGCGTTCCGCGCCGCGACCGAACCGTTCCCGTCGAGGCGGGCGAACGGCTTGACCAGCGCGTCGACCTGATCGGGCTTGACGACCGGGCCGACGTTGACGACCTCGAGCGTCGGCTCACCGTCGCGGACGCCGGTCCACGCGGTGACCCAGCCGTGCGGCTCGTTGTAGCGGACCGCGTTCTCGATCAGGTTCGCGACGAGCCGCTCGACCATCGCCGGATCGCCAGTCGTGGCCGCCTCGCCGAGCTCGGTGTCGATCCTGAGTCCGTTAGGCGGGACCGTTCGCACGACCTCGGCGGTGACTTCGCGCAGGTCGACCGCGGCGCGCGACTCGAGCCCTCGCTGGCTCCGGGCGAGCGTCAGCAGCGCCTCGATCAGCCGCTCCTGCTGCTCGCTGGCGGTGAGCACGCGCCGGCAGGTCTCGTGCAGCGACTCGACCGATGGGTTGCGGTCGCTGAGCGCGACCTCCACGAGCGCTCGCTCGAGCGTGATCGGGGTTCGGAGCTCGTGCGAGGCGTTGGCCACGAACCGGCGCTGGGACTCGAACGCGGCCTCGAGGCGGCCGAGCAGCCCGTCGAACGTGTCGCCCAGCTCCTTGAGCTCGTCGTCGGGACCGTCGAGCGCGAGGCGCTCGTGCAGGTTGCGTTCGGAGATGCCCCGGGCGCGATTGCTCATCGTCCGCACCGGGCGCAGCGCTCTCCCGGCCACGAGCCAGCCGAGCCCGATCGACGCCAGCGCCATGATCGCGAGAGCGAGGCCCGAGCGCGTCAGGAGCGTGTCCAGCTGCGAGTTGCGCACCGCCTGGATGCTGGCGTCGGCACTCGCGGCCTGCGCCTTCAGCTGAGCCGCTTGGGCCGTGGTCAGCTTCTTGAACGTTGCCGTCACCCGGCCGGCATAGGCCTGTAGCTGGACGACCGCCTTCGGTCCCGGACCGGCGGGGCGCTGCGTCACCCCGGCCACTTGACCGCTTGCCAGGTTCGAAGGCGCCGAGAGCAAGTTCGTCGGTACCGGCGGCAGCTTTCCGGTCGCCGTGGTGTGGCGGTCGACGAACACCGATTTGCCGGCTTGCATGTCGGTGCTGTTCGCGACCAGCCCGTACGTGATCCCGAGCAGCGCCGCGCCCGCCACCAGGAACAGGCCGCCGTAGAGCATCGTCAGCCGGAGGCGGACCGTTCGCCGCGGCCGCCACCGCCTGGTGGGCTTCCCGGCAACGCTCGGCGTAGACCCGCTAGATCCGATAGCCGGCACCGGGCACCGTCACGATGATCGGCGGCTCGCCGAGCTTGCGCCGCAGCCGGCTGATCGTCACCTTGACCACGGCCGAGAACGGATCGACGGCCTCGTCCCACGCGCGGGCGAGCAGCTGCTCCGGCGAGACCACGGTGCTGCGCGCCGCCAGCAAAAGCTCGAGCACGGCTAATTCTTTCGCGGTGAGATCGAGGCGTCGGCCGGCGCGGTGGGCGATCCGACGGCCCGTGTCGAGCGTCAGGTCGCCGTTGCGCATGATGGGCGCGAGCGCCGGCTGCGCGCGCCGGGCCAGGGCGCGGATCCGCGCGATCAGCTCGGCGAACGCGAACGGCTTCGGAAGGTAGTCGTCCGCCCCCAGGCTGAGCCCGGCTACGCGGTCCTCGATCCCGGCCGACGCGGTCAGCATCAGCACTCGTGCGCGTGGCGGATGGACGTCGGGTGGGTGGGCATGTCTATTAACCAGCGTCTCGCACACGCGGTCGCCGTGCACACCCGGGAGATCGCGATCGAGCACGATCACGTCGTAGTCGTAGACCGCAGCCTTCCTCAGCCCCTCCGCGCCGTCGAGCGCGATGTCGACCGCCATGCCCTCGCGCTGCAACCCCAGCGCGACCGTGTCGGCCAGCTCAGCATGGTCCTCGATCACCAACACGCGCATCTGCCCTCGAACAAGTGTGACGGCTCGCCACGATCAGCGAGGAGGGTGGCGCAGGGCAGGTTACGGTGCGGTAACAGCCCCCGTGACCGTGACGTAACCAGTGATCGCG
Source organism: uncultured Solirubrobacterales bacterium (assembly GCA_963699325.1). Taxonomy (GTDB): domain Bacteria; phylum Actinomycetota; class Thermoleophilia; order Solirubrobacterales; family Solirubrobacteraceae; genus Palsa-465. The sequence continues at coordinate 32,962 of CAVOTN010000011.1, forward strand.
TACCACTGTGGAACCACGACTAGGAGGTAACAGTGCGATACGCGATCCTGCTCTGCCTGGCGGGGGCAGGGCTCTCACTGGCGGCGTGCGGCGGCACCTCGAGCCCCGGGGATGGCGGCTCCACGTCGCCAGGTGACACCGCCGCCAACAACGGCAAGGCGCTCCAGTTCGCGGGCTGCATGCGCTCCCACGGCGTCCCGAACTTCCCCGACCCGTCCGGCGGTCAGATCCGCCTCCAGGTCCAGCAGACCCCGAACAGCACGTCGGTGAACGGAGTCCAGGTGAACGGGCCCGCGTTCAAGTCCGCGATGCTGGACTGCCGGTCGTATCTGCCCAACGGCGGTCATCCGACGGCGGCGCAGACGGCCAAGGCGAAGTCGCAGGCGCTCGCGATGTCGCGCTGCATGCGCTCTCACGGCGTTCCGAACTTCCCCGACCCCCAGTTCCAGGCGGGGCCGAACGGGGGGATCGGCGTCAGGATCGGCGGCGCCGGGATCAACCCGAGCTCGCCGGCGTTCCAGAACGCGCAGAAGCAGTGCGGCTCGATCTTCGGTGGCGCGCCGACGATCGCGAAGGCGCCGGGCTAATTGGATGATCGGCGGCGCCTGACGGCGGCGCCTGCGGATGGTCGGCGGCGCCTCAGCCGGCGAGGCGCTCCCAGCGCACGTACAGGTCGTCGACGGCACGCTTGGCCTCCTCGTGGCGTGCTGTCGCGCGCTTGGTGCGCTGCGGCGTCGACCACGCCGCCGGGTCCGACAGCTCCTGCTCGACGGCCTTCAGTGACGCCTCGGCCGCCTCTATCTCGCGCTCGAGGCGCTGCTGCTCCTTGGCGTTGTTCGACTGGGGCGCGCGTACGGGCGGACCGGGCTCGCGGCTTGGCCTCCTTCGCCTGCTTGCCCGGCTTGGCGGTCTCCCTCTGTATCCGCTCCTCGCGGGCGCGGACGTACTCCGGCCAGCCTCCGAGGTAGCTGTGCAGCGTCGTGTCCTCGACCGCCACCGTCCGCCTGCCGACGGCGTCGAGCAGCGCGCGATCGTGCGAGACGAGCAGCAGTGAGCCGCCGAACTCGTTGAGCGCCGCTTCGAGCGCCTCGCGGCTCTCGAGGTCGAGGTGGTTGGTCGGCTCGTCGAGGATCAGCACGTTCGCGCCCGACTGCACGAGGATCGCGAGCGACAGGCGCCGGCGCTCGCCGCCCGAGAGCACCTCGAGCGGCTTCTCGGCCTCCTCTCCGGAGAACAGGAACCGGCCGAGCAGGCCCCGCGCACTGTTCGGGGTGAGCTTCGTCAGGTGCGTGGTCGCCTCGAGCACCGTCCGCGCGCTTCCGGCGGACAGCTCCTCGGCGTGCTGGGAGAGGAAGCCAAGCTTGACGTTGTGGCCGGTGCGGAGCTTGCCGCTGACCACTGGCAGCGCGGATCCAGGGCCGGAGCCGGAGCCGGAGCCATCATCGCCCAACTCACGCCGGCCGGCGAGCGTCTCGATCAGCGTGGTCTTGCCGGCGCCGTTTGGGCCGACCAGCGAGACGTGCTCGCCTCGCTCGAGCCATAGCTCGACGTCATCGAGCAGCACGCGGTCGCCGACCTCGACGTGGCCGTCCTCGAACTCGAACACGACCCGTCCGCTCCGCTCGGGAGGCTTGAACGTGAACTCGAGCCCGGCCCCGTCGGCCGGCCCGTGCTGAATGCGGTCCATTCGCGCCAGCTTCTTTGCTCGGGACTGCGCCTGGCGGGCTCGGGTGCCGGCGCGGAACCGGGTCACGAACCGCTCGAGCCGCTCGATCTCAGCCTGCTGGCGCTCGACCGCGCGCCCGAGCGCCAAGTCGCGCGCCGCTTTCTCCTTGCGCCAGGCGTGCCACGGTCCCTTGAAGAACCGCGCGCGGCCGGCCTCGAGCTCGAGCACCGAGGTGCCGACGGCCTCGAGGAACCAGCGGTCGTGCGCGACCAGGACGATCGCGGCGTCGAGGCTCGCCAGGTGCTGCTCGAGCCACTCGAGCGACTCGATGTCGAGGTGGTTCGTCGGCTCGTCGAGCAGGAGGAGATCGGGATCGCCGGCGAGCGCCCGCCCGAGCGACGCGCGCGTCAGCTCACCGCCCGAGAACGTGCTGAGCGGCCGGTCGAGATCCGCGCCGGCGCGGAAGCCAAGGCCGCGGAGCGCCGCCAGGGCCCGGTCGCGCCAGCCGTAGCCGCCGGCGTGTTCGAGCCGGGCCTGGGTCTCGGCGTAGCGAGCGAGCGTCGCGTCGTCGTGAGCCCCCTGCGCCATCGCCTGCTCGAGCTCGGCGAGCCGTTGCTCGATCGCGACGAGCTCTTGCGCACCGGACAGCACGTAGTCGCGCAGGCTCAGGTCGCGCTCGCGGGGGGGCCGCTGGTCGTGGAGCGCGATCTTGGTGTCCTTGGCGAGCACGAGTTCGCCGACGTCGATCGACGCCTCGCCTGACAGCATCCGGAGCAGCGTGGTCTTGCCGGCGCCGTTGCGGCCGGAGAGCGTCATCCGGTCGCGCCGCTCGAGCTTGAACGAGATGCCGCGCAGCAGCGGCTCGCCGGCGATGTCCTTGCCCAGGTCTGATGCGATCACAACGGCCATGCGATGGCAATGGTAGGCAGGCCCCGGCGTGCGGCCGGGCCACCCTGGTTAGCATCAATGGCATGGCTCGATCCGCCTGGCCACCGGTTCCTCCGATCGAGATGCCGCCGGCGCGGACGGTCATCGCGCCCGATCGCGGGGAGCTGTTCCTCCGGGATTCAGGTCCCGCCCACCCGGACCGCCCCGTCGTGATGCTGCTCCACGGCTGGGTGGCGAGCGCCGATCTCAACTGGTGCGGCGCCTACGGCGCGCTGACGGCCGCCGGCTACCGCGTGCTGGCGATCGATCACCGCGGCCACGGCCGCGGCCTGCGTCCGCTCGCCCCGTTCCGGCTGACCGACTGCGCCGGCGACGCCGCCGCCGCACTGCGCGTGCTCGACGCCGCGCCGGCGATCGTCGTCGGATACTCGATGGGCGGCGCGATCGCCCAGCTCATGGCGCGAGACCACGCCGACGTCGTCAGCGGGCTGATCCTCAGCGGAACCGCCCAGCACTGGCAGGATCCCGAGACGCGCCGGGCGTTCAAGGCCCTCGGGCTGGTCGGGCTGCTCCTGTCGGTGGCGCCGCGGAGGACGTGGCGGGCCGCGCTGCGCCGCGTCGGCCTGCGCGACTCCCAGCAGACCGCCTGGCTCCTGTCCGAGATGATGCGCCACTCGGTGCCCGACCTCGTCGAGGCCGGGCGCGAGCTCGGGCGCTTCGACTCTCGCTCGTGGCTGGCACCCCTGGCGATCCCGACCGCAGTCGTGCTCACCTCGCGCGACGACGCGGTGGCGCCGGCAAAGCAACGCGAGCTCGCCGACGCGCTCGGCGCGCAGGTGTTTGAGGCACCGATCAATCACCTCGAGATCACGACCAACGGCGAGACGTACAACCCGGTATTGCTGCGGGCGCTGGCCGCCGTCGGGGGTCGCGAGAGCGCCGCGGTGGCGTAGGGTCGCCGCCCCGAACTGCCCAGACCGCGGCCACTCGTACGCCGGCGCACTCTCCGGTACCCTTGACCAGACATGCGCCGCGCCCGGATCATCACCGCGCTGACCACCGTCGCGCTCCTCACACTCGCCACCGCGCCGGCGGCGCTCGCCGGCGTTTCTCACGGCGGCGAAGGCTGGTACGGCGAGACCAGCGACACGGTGATCACGAACGCGATGTTCATGGTGATCATCTTCTTCCCGACGATCATCCTGATCCTGTCGCTGATTCAGTGGCGGCTCGACAAGCGCAAGCACGCGCGGATGGACGCCGCCAAGGCCCGCGCGCAGAACGCCGACTGGCGCGGCGGCTGGTAGCAAAACGGGCCGACCGACAGCCCGGGACGCCTCCAGCTCCCCTCACCAGCCGGACGAGTTACCAGACTTCGTGGACCCTCGGCCTCGAACACGTGTTTAAGCAACACGCGACTGGCTGAATGAATGCAGTCCGGCGATAATCTGTGCGTCGGTAACGGGCTCAAGCGCGCGGCTCGCAGGGACGGCTCGCGGAGCAACTGAATCGGAGGCGCAGGCATGGCGAAGACTGGGGCGGTAGAGCAGAGCGGCACTGTCCGGGCGGGGTCCGCCCGCAAGGCGGCGAACGGGGCGGTGGCACGTAAGAGCGCGAACGGCGCGGCCACGTCCCGCAAGACCGCCAACGGCAGCCCCACGTCCCGCGAAAGCCGCCAACGGCACCGCCACCGCACGCAAGAACGGAAACGGCGCCACTGCGCCGGCCAAGAACGGCCGGCAGCGCGTCGACGATCCGGCGCTAGCCCGCCTCGAGCACGCCCTGCAGGCCGCCGCCGCCGGCGACTTCGGAGTTCGCCTGCCGGCGCGACGCAAGGACGACATCGGACGCCTCGAGGCGGCCTATAACCAGATGGCGGCCCGCAACGCCGCACTCGAGGCCGAGCTCGTCCGCGTCGCCGAGATCATCGGCCGCGAGGGCCGCATGACCGAGCGCGCACGTCTGCACGGCGCAAGCGGCGCGTGGGCCACCACCGTCGGCTCGGTCAACGGCCTGATCGACGACCTCGTCCGGCCGACCACCGAGGTCGCGCGCGTGATCGTCGCCGTGGCCGAAGGCGACCTCAACCAGAAGATGGCGCTCGAGATCGAAGGCCGCCCGGTGAAGGGCGAGTTCGCCCGGATCGGAACCACGGTGAACGCGATGGTCGACCAGCTGTCGAGCTTCGCGGACGAGGTCACGCGAGTCGCGCGCGAGGTCGGCACCGACGGCAAGCTCGGCGGTCAGGCGCAGGTGCCGGGCGTCGCCGGTACCTGGAAGGACCTCACCGACTCGGTCAACTTCATGGCGTCGAACCTGACCGACCAGGTCCGCAACATCGCCCAGGTCACCACCGCGGTCGCCAACGGCGACCTTTCCCAGAAGATCACGGTCGACGTCAAGGGCGAGATTCTCGAGCTGAAGGACACGATCAACACGATGGTCGACCAGCTGCGGTCGTTCGCGGACGAGGTGACCCGCGTCGCCCGCGAGGTCGGCACCGAAGGCATCCTCGGCGGCCAGGCCCAGGTCCCGGGCGTCGCCGGCACGTGGAAGGACCTCACCGACAACGTCAACTTCATGGCCCGCAACCTCACCGACCAGGTCCGCAACATCGCCCAGGTCACGACCGCGGTCGCGAACGGCGACCTCAGCCAGAAGATCACGGTCGACGTGCAGGGCGAGGTGCTCGAGCTCAAGCGGACCGTCAACACGATGGTCGACCAGCTGTCCGCGTTCGCCGACGAGGTCACGCGCGTGGCGCGCGAGGTCGGGACCGACGGCAAGCTCGGCGGTCAGGCCAAGGTCGAGGGCGTGTCCGGCACCTGGAAGGGCCTGACCGAGAACGTGAACTTCATGGCGTCGAACCTGACCGACCAGGTCCGCAACATCGCCCAGGTGACCACCGCGGTGGCGCAGGGCGACCTGTCGAAGAAGATCACCGTCGACGCCCGTGGCGAGATCCTCGAGCTCAAGGACACGATCAACACGATGGTCGACCAGCTGCGGTCGTTCGCCGCAGAGGTGACCCGCGTGGCCCGCGAGGTCGGCACCGAGGGCATCCTCGGCGGCCAGGCCGAGGTCGAGGGCGTGTCCGGCACCTGGAAGGGCCTGACCGAGAACGTGAACCTGATGGCCTCGAACCTGACCACCCAGGTGCGCAACATCGCCGGCGTGACCACCGCCGTCGCCCACGGCGACCTCAGCCAGAAGATCACCGTCGACGCCAAGGGCGAGGTCGCGGCGCTGGCCGAGACGATCAACCGGATGGTCGACCAGCTCAACTCGTTCGCGGCCGAGGTGACCCGCGTGGCCCGCGAGGTCGGCACCGAGGGCATCCTCGGCGGCCAGGCCCAGGTCCCCGGCGTCGCCGGCACGTGGAAGGACCTCACCGACAACGTCAACTTCATGGCCCGCAACCTCACCGACCAGGTCCGCAACATCGCCCAGGTGGCGACCGCGGTGGCGAACGGCGACATGACGCAGACGATCACCGTCGACGCCCGCGGCGAGATCCTCGAGCTCAAGCAGACGCTGAACCGGATGGTCGCCCAGCTGTCGAGCTTCGCCGCCGAGGTCACCCGTGTTGCGCGCGAGGTCGGCACCGAGGGCAAGCTCGGCGGCCAGGCCGAGGTCGAGGGCGTGTCAGGGACGTGGCGGCGGCTGACCGAGAACGTGAACCAGCTGGCGGTCACGCTGACGACCCAGCTGCGGGCGATCGCGGAGGTGTCGACCGCGGTGACGCAGGGCGACCTGACCCGGTCGATCTCGGTCGAAGCTCAGGGCGAGGTTGCCGAGCTCAAGGACAACATCAACCAGATGATCGCCAATCTGCGCGAGACCACTCAGCGAAACGCCGAGCAGGACTGGCTGAAGACCAACCTGGCAAGCATCTCCGGAATGCTCCAGGGGCAGCGCGACCTGGCCGCGGTGACCCAGCTCATCATGAGCGAGGTCGCGCCGATGGTGAACTCCCAGCACGGAGCGTTCTTCCTCGCCGAGGCGTCGGGCGACGAGGGCGCGCACGAGCTGCTGCTCGCGGCCTCATACGGCTACACGCCCCGGCGCAGCGAGATGCGCAGCCGGTTCGTGATCGGCGAGGGGCTCGTGGGCCAGGCGGCGCTCGACCGCAAGACGATCGCGATCAGCGACGCCCCTCCCGGTTACATCAAGGTCGGGTCGGGCCTCGGCGAGGCGACGCCGGCCGACATCCTGGTTATGCCGGTGCTGTTCGAGGATCAGGTGCTCGGCGTGATCGAGCTCGCCTCGATCCGTCCGTTCTCCGAGGTCCACCGCGACTTCCTCGCGCGGATCGGGGAGACGATCGGCGTCGTGCTCAACACGATCCGGGCGAACATGCGCACCGAGGAGCTCCTGACTCAGTCGCAGAGCCTCACGACCGAGCTGCAGAAGCAGTCTGAGGAGCTGCGTGAGACCAACGATGAGCTGCAGGAGAAGGCGAGCCTGCTGTCTGAGCAGAATCGGGATATCGAGATCAAGAATGAGGAGATCGAGTTCGCGCGTCGTGGTTTGGAGGACAAGGCGGCGCAGTTGGCGTTGTCGTCGAAGTACAAGTCGGAGTTCTTGGCGAACATGTCGCATGAGTTGCGGACGCCGTTGAACTCGATGCTGATCCTGAGCCGGTTGTTGGCGGAGAATGAGGAGAACTCGTTGACCGATCGGGAGGTCGAGTTCGCGCGGACGATCCATTCCGCCGGTAACGATCTGCTGTCGTTGATCAACGACATTCTCGATCTGTCGAAGGTTGAGGCCGGGCGGATGGAGCTCGATCTCGCGCCGGTCCCGCTCTCAGACGTCTACCAGGATGCCGAGCGGGCGTTCCGGCATATTGCCGAGCAGAAGGGTCTGTCGTTCGGGGTGCAGATCGATCCGGCGTTGCCGGGGTCGGTTATCTCTGATGAGCAGCGTCTCGGTCAGGTGCTGAAGAATCTGCTCTCGAACGCGTTCAAGTTCACTCATGACGGCGGGGTGACGCTCGCGATCGGATATTTGCAGGATCGGTCGGGGTTGCGGAACGATGCGTTGCGGGAAGCGGAGCGGGTGATCGAGTTCTCGGTTATCGATACCGGCGTGGGGATTCCGGATGACAAGTTGAATTTGATCTTTGAGGCGTTCCAGCAGGCGGACGGGACGACGTCGCGGAAGTACGGTGGGACGGGGTTGGGGTTGTCGATCTCGCGTGAGATCGCCCGGCTTCTCGGCGGGGAGATCCAGGTCGACTCGGGGGTGGGCCGGGGCAGCCGGTTCTCGTTGTTCCTGCCGTTGATCGAGCACGCCGCCGACGCCCCCGTCGACACCCGCAGCCGACAGCCCGGCCGCAGCCGTTGCCGCCCTGTCCGACGGCGGCGTCTCGGCGATCCCGCTCGAGGATCAGCTCGCGGACGAGATCGACGAGCTCGAGCGCGGCGACCGCGTGGTGCTCGTGATCGACTCGAACGCCGATCGGGCGAGGACGATGGTCGAGGCCGTCCGCGCCCGCGGAGGCAAGGCGATACTGGCCCGGCGTGCCAGCGCCTCGCTCGGCCTGGCCCGCGAGCATCGCCCGAGCGCGGTCGTGCTCGCCGGCGACCTGCCGCGGCTCGAGTCGGTGCTCGGACAGCTCAAGAAGCACCCGGACACCCGTCACCTCCCGGTCGCGCTGGTCGGAGACGGCGCGGTTCGCCTCGACGGCCTCCGCGCCGGCGCGGCGGCGTTCATCGACGATCCGATCGACGACACCAGCCTCGACACCGCGCTCGGCAGACTCGAGCGGATCGCCGGAGCCCCGACCCGCCGGATCGCGCTGATCGCTGAGAAGGGTGAGCTCGACGACCAGATCGGCACGCTGCTCTCGGGTGACGACAACATCGACGTCCAGCTGATCAAGCCGGCGGCGGCGCTCAAGGCGCTGCGCGAGGAGCAGTTCGATCTGGGCGTCGTGGCCGTCGGCAAGTCCCGCTCCTCGTGCATCGCCCTGATCCGCGAGGCCGCGACCGACGAGGGCCTGCGAGAGCTCCCGCTGATCGCGTTCGTCCCCGATGGCCTGTCCAAGGCCGACCGCGCGCGGCTGGACGCGGCGGCGAAGTCGGCCGTGATCACGATCGCCGACTCTCCCGAGCGCCTCGTCGATCGCGCCGCGCTGTTCCTGCACCGCGCGGAGGCAACGCTTCCGTTGCAGACCCGCGAGCTGCTCGGCCATCTCCGGACCGGCGACGCGCCGCTGCACGGTCGCAAGGTGCTCGTGATCGACGACGACATCCGCAACGTGTTCGCGCTGACCTCGACGCTCGAGCAGCGCGGGATGAAGGTCGTGTTCGCCGAGAACGGGCGGGAAGGGATCGAGCGGCTCCATCAGCACCCGAACACCGACGTCGTCCTCCTCGACATCATGATGCCCGAGATGGACGGCTATCAGACGGCGCGCGCGATCCGCGCAATGCCGCGCTTCGAGCACCTGCCGATCATCTCGCTGACGGCCAAGGCGATGAAGGGCGATCGCGAGAAAGCGATCGCAGCCGGCGCATCGGACTACATCACCAAGCCCGTCGACGTGGATCAGCTTCTCTCGATGATGCGGGTGTGGCTCGACGCGTAGTCACTGATTTGGTCCCCCGGCCCGCCAACCCACCCCCGACCACCGCACTCGCTGATCCCGGAGCGATGCTGGACCTGGGCGTGGTCCAGGCGCTGCCGATCCTGCTCGTCGACGATCAGCCCGAGAACCTGCGGACGCTCGAGGCGGTGCTCGAGCCGCTGGGGTACCCGCTCTGCACTGCGTCCTCCGGGCACGGGGCGCTTCGAATGCTGCTGGAGCAGGACTTCGCGCTGATCCTGCTCGACGTGCGGATGCCGGGGCTCGACGGGTTCGAGACCGCACAGCTGATCAAGGAGCGGACCCGCACCCGGGACATCCCGATCGTGTTCCTGACGGCCGCGCGCGACGAGGTGTCCGAGATCGCCCGTGGATACGGCGTCGGCGCGGTCGACTACGTGCTCAAGCCCTTCGACCCCGACCTGCTCCGGTCCAAGGTCGCGGTGTTCGCCGAGCTCGAGGCGAGCCGCCGCGCGCTGAAGCGCTCCGAGGCGCTGTTGAGCGGCGCATTTGAAGCGGCTCCGATCGGCAAGACCGTGCTCGACGCCGAACGCCGGATCGTCCGCTCGAACCCGGCGTTCGCGCGGCTGGTAGGTCGAGAGCTCGGCGAGCTGAACGGGGTCGCGGTCGTCGAGCTGTGCGACCTCGAGGACCGGCCGACACTGTCGGCGACGCTCGAGGACGTCACCCGCGCGGGCCCGGGGAGCCCCGAACAGCCGTCCGTCGACCTGCGGCTGCGATCGAGCGCCGGCCCGGAGGTGTGGGTCGCGATGGTCGCGTCTGCGATCGAGACGACAGAGTTCGCCGAGCCACTGCTGCTCGCGCAGTGGGTCGATCTGACCGTCCGTCGCCGCGCCGAGCAGGACCGTGCCGACCTGCTGCTCGAACAGGCCGCGCGCGTGCAGGCCGAGTCGGTGGCCGAGCGGCTGTCGAAGCTCCAGGAGCTCACGACGGCGCTCGAGGCGCTCGAGCTCGACGATCTCCTGCCGCAGCTGGCGACACGGCTGGCCGAGCTGTTCGGGGTCGAGGTGGCGGAGGTACAGATCGCCGGCGAACACAACCAGCCGCGGGTGGTGCGCGCCGCCGGCGGTCGGGTGCGCTCGATCCCGCACGAGTCGGCCGGCGGCGACGGCGACCAGTGGCGGCAGGTGCCGCTCGTGATCGAACGGACGACCGTCGGCTACCTGCGCCTGGCCGAGCCCGCGGGGCGGCCGTTCAGCCCCACCGAGCGCTCACTGCTCCAGGACGCCGCTGACCGGGCCGCGCTGGCAATCCGGCGCGCTCAGCTGCACGAGGAGGAGCATCGGATCGCGGTCGAGCTCCAGCGCGGCCTCGTCCCCAAGCGGCTTCCCAACGTGAGCGGCATCGAGCTGGCTGCCTCCTACGACGTCGCCGGGCTCACCGCTCAGGTCGGCGGCGACTGGTACGACGCGTTCGCGATGCCGGGCGGCCGCCTCGGGATCGTCGTCGGCGACGTAACCGGCCGCGGCATCCGAGCGGCCTCCGCGATGGGTCAGCTGCGCACCCTCACCCGAGCCTTCGCGCTCGCGATGGGCGGCAATCGGGCGCCGGGCGACGCGCTCACGCTGCTGAACCGCCACCAGCTCGAGGGCGACGACCAGCACCTGTTCACGATCGTCTACGCGATCGTCGACCCCGAGCGCGGCACGATCTCGTGGGCCAACGGCGGACATCCTCCGCCGCTGCTGCGAGCGGCCGACGGTAGCTGTCGGTACCTGGAGGGTGGCAACGGGTTGATGGGAGTCGAGGACAACCCCTACGACACTCACGAGTCGCCGACGGCCGGCCACGACATCGTCGTGCTCTACACCGACGGCCTGATCGAGCGCCGAGGCGAGTCGCTCGACGTCGGGCTCGACCGGCTCGCGAGCGCGGCCGCAGCCGGGCCGGAGGTCGCGCGGGCTATGTGCGACCACGTCGTCGAACAGCTGCTCGAGCCGCCGGAGCAGCGCTACGACGACGTGACCGCGGTCGTCGCGCGCCTCCCGGGTTAGCACCCGGGCCCGACCGTGGGAACATAGGAGCCATGACTGACACCAACGTCGAGCTGGCTCGTCGCGGCTACGAGGCCATCATGCGCGGCGACCTCGACTCGATCCGCGACCTCCTCGATCCCGACGTCAAGTGGCACGGCGGCAACCCGTCGGACGGTTGTCAGAATCGCAAGCAGACGCTGGAGTGGATGCGTAAAGCGACGAACACGCAGAGGGACTCTCCGCCGGCCGAGCTGATCGAGATAGTCGACGCCGGCGATCAGGTCGTCGTGATCATGCGGCGGACCGGCGAGGACGGCGAGCCCGAACTGGTCGCGAACCTGACGACGTTTCGCGACGGCAAGGTGATCGAGATGGTCCACTACGAGAACCCCGACGACGCGCGCGCCGCAGCGGGGGTCTGAGCAACCCGGCCCCGCGTGGTGTGCTCCGTTCGCCCGGGATCGGCGGCGACCTGCACAACGCGCCAGCGGACCCGTTCGACGCCAACCGTGGCCCGTCACGCATGCCCCACAGGCATGACACGCCACGGTTGAGTCCGAGAGCGTCAATTGGCGTGCTTTGCAGGTTATTTCTCGGCTCGGCGGGGGCTGCGTCCGCCAGGGGAGCACACGAACCCTGCTCCAGGTGCCCGCCGTTCAAATCCGGCCCGCCGCGCGGATCAGATCCTGAACACCGGAATCAGCCGCTGCTCGTGCTCGGCGTCGATCCGGGCGATGACCTCGACGTGCTCCTCGAGGCCGGACCCCCGCAGCTTGGTCGCCAGCAGCTCGTCGACCTGGTAGATGCCGGCGCTGTTCGACATCGCGATCTCGACGCGCACCGCCCGGTCGCGCCCCGGCGAGATCTTCACGTCCTCGATCGCGTAGGCCGACAGCGAGTGGATGTTGAGGCGGCCCGATTCGAACGGCACTCGTGAGCGACCGCGCGCCATGTCGAGCGCGTCGGCGACTCGCACGATCCCGGCCTCGACCGTAAACGGCGCTCCCTGGCGACGGTGCCCGATGATCGCGTGCATCGCATCCGAGGCGATCACGGTCCGCTCGGGTTCTTCGTAGGCGCTCGACAACAACGCCTCGAGCTTGTCCGCGGTCAGGAACAGGCTGTAACGCTCGTGGTCGTCCCGGTGGATCGACATGCCGACGCAGTGGAACAGGCAGCCGGCCGCGATCACGACCTCGGCGTCGTGGTCGGTCATGCCGTAGTCGGCGGTGACGCTCGGCGTGACGCCGCGGCGGAACAGGAGCCGAGCCAGACGCAGGCCGATGTTGAGCACGATCTGGATGTGCACCCACGAGTGATCTGACATCCCCAGGCGCCGGGACGCGTTCACGGCGGACACGTGCCACAGCGCCTTGACGTGCGTGTCGGCGTTGACGGCCTCGAGGAACCGCTCGAGTCGCCGGTTGCCTCGCGTCGGCGCGCGCACGCGCACGTCCGCGATCGCCTCTCGTGGTGGGATCGGCGGGTCGAGGTGGTCCAGCCGCTGCATATCGCGGCCGCCGATTGGTGGCCCGTCGGGCGGCCCGTCGGGTGGCCCGTCGGGATCGGGTTCGTCGAGCTCATCCATGTGGCACCTCCAGCAGAAGACCCTCCCGCAACCCGCCCTTGGCGACCTCGAGCGGCGCCCCGAACAGCTCCGCGGCCGCCTCCAGTATCAGCAGCCCGGCCGGGAGCAGCCGGACTCGGTCCTCGTCGAGCGCGAATCGGCGCGCCACCTCGGCAGCTGGCACGCCGGCCAGCAGCGCCAGCGTCCGGGCGAACGCAGCGTCATCGAGGACCGGTCCGGCCATCCGGCGTAGCGACGTCGCGCTACCCCCCACCGCCACTACTCGAGCGGTGGCCGGCGGGTGGACGCCGTCGAGCACCTCGCGCACACGCGCTCGGGCCCGTGACAGGTCCGCAGCCGACGGCGGGTCCGAGCCCAGGCACTCGTCCGCGACTACGCCCGAGCCCACCTCGAACGACGCAAACCAGCTGACCTGATCGGGCAACATCCCCACGACAAGCTCACATGATCCACCGCCGGCATCCACGACGCCGAGCGGCCCGGCGGGATCGTAGCCGAGCGTTCCCGCCGCGCCCGCGAACGCGAGCCGAGCCTCCTCCTCGGCGGACAGGACCTGGACCTCGAGCCCACACGCCCGGCGGACCGCCGACAGGAGCGCGTCGCTGTTTGCCGCACGTCGAACCGCCGCGGTGGCGACCCCGCGCACGTCGACCGCGCCGAGTTCGAGCGCTGCCTGGAGCTGGGCGGCAACCACCCTGGCGACCTCGGCGATCTTCGCCTCGCCGATCTCGCCACTCCCGATGAGGCCCCGCCGGACGTGGGTGAAGGACCGCTCCTGGTGGACCTCGAGCAGCCGTTCGCCGTCCGAATCCGCGACGAGCAGCCGCGTCGTGTTCGAACCGATGTCGATGCAGGCACGTCGCACGATCGGAGGTGCGGGCGACGCCCGAGCGCAGACTGCGGCGGTCGCTCGCGGGCGGACTCTACTGATGTCGCCCGACCGGCGCCGGCGCCGCCCGGCGATGCGAACCCCCGTTCGACTCCGAGCGATCGCCGTTCGGGACCGGCACTGAGGTGCCAGGCTCCTGCTGGCCAGAGGACGACGAGCTCTCCAGGGCCCCCGGCGCCAGCGCGATCCACGCCCCCACGGTGACGAGCAGCGAGCCGACGCCCGCGACCGCGAGCGCCGTACGAGGGCTTGCCAGCGCCGTGATCGCGCCGCCGAGCAGGATCCCGGCACCGGGCACCAATTGGAACATCGATTCGTTGAGGCTCATCATCAGCGCCATCCACCGCTCCTCCGTCGCCTCCTGGAGCGCGGTGCGCGCGGCCACGACCTCGAGCCCATTGCCGACCCCGGCGAGCGCCGCACCGACGACCGCGACCGCCAGCGTCGGCGCGACCGCCATCACCACGAAGCCGATCCCGAGGCTCGCAATACCGAACACGATCAGCGCCCGCATAGGCCGCGCGCGCCAGCGGGCGAACACCGCCGCGCCGGCGACCGCACCCGCTCCCCACGCCGACAGCAGTGCGCCGTAACCAGCCGAACCAGCGTGCAGCGAATGTTCTGCGAACACGACCTCGACGGGAACCGAGACCGTGAAGAACAGCACGCCAAACGCCTGCAGGATCACGACCCGGCGGATCACCACGTGGTCACGGGCATATGCGAACGCCGCCCGGAGCCGGCCCTTGGCCGCGGCTCGGGTCCGCGCTGGCTCGGGCAAGCCCGTCGCGGTCGCCAGTGTCAATGCGATCAGCGCGAACAGGCAGCCGTCCGCGATCAGCGCCGCACTCGTACCGCCGGCGGCGACGACCGTTCCGCCGATCGTCGGACCGAGCATGTAGCACACCGAGAAAGCCCCGTTCGAGACCGCGTTGCCTTCCCGGAGAAGCCCGGCCGCGGACGTAACGCTGACCGTGGCGGCGCGCGCCAACGACCGGGACGTGAGCGCAGCGACGCCGTCCACCACCGCGAGCGCCAGCACTGGCACCAGCGCGAAGTGGACGGCCATCCACGCCAGCACGAAGAAGACGAACGCCTCGAAGGCATACAGGGCGACCAGAACCGGCCGCGTCGGGCGGTGCTCGAGGCGCGCGACGGCCATCGGCGAGATCAACGCGGGCACGAACTGCGCGGCCAAGAAGAACGCAGCAGCCCCGAACGCGCTGCCCGTGCGCCGGTACACGAGCAGGGACAGCGCCACCACGCCGACCATGAACGCCAGCTCGTTCAGCGTATAGGCAGCCAGGAGCCGCCGGTACGCACCGATCTTCAGGACCCGGTTCACCGGTTATACCTCCACGGCGATCCTAGTACCGAGGCGATCTGGTTGCTCTCCACTCAGGTCGGATTCCCCCGGCATCATTACCCGCGGAACCCCGGTCGCCAATCCCCCTTTTTCGAGAGGGACCCGAGGTCCGAGGCTGTCATCCTCTCCGGAGATGACGATCAGATCGCGATCCTGGGAGACGACAAACACCTACTCCCACAGCGCTTTCTCGCCCGACCGGCTCGCCGCCGGGCGTGAGGCGACGGTGTCGATCTGCCTGCCGGCACGCAACGAAGCTCGTACGATCGGCGCGATCCTCAAGCAACTCGTGCCGCTGCGCGACTGCGGCGTCGTCGACCAGATCGTGGTCGTCGATCGCTCGAGCGACGGCACCGCCCAGATCGCGCGCGGGCTGGGCGCCGAGGTCCACGACCAGGACGAGCTGATGCCCGAGCTCGGCCCGGTGCTCGGCAAGGGTGACGCGATGTGGCGCGCGCTGCGGGTCTTGAAGGGCGAGGTGATCTGCTTTCTCGACGCCGATTCTGAGCGGTTCGGTGCCCATTTTGCCTGCGGCGTGCTCGGCCCGCTGCTGTGCGAGCCGGGGATCTCGTTCGTCAAGGGCTTTTACCGGCGGCCGTTCAGGGTCGGCGAGGTGACGGTGCCGGACGGCGGGGGACGCGTCACAGAGCTGACCGCCCGCCCGCTGCTGAACCTGTTCTACCCCGATCTGTCGGCGCTCCGGCAGCCGCTCGCCGGCGAGGTCGCCGCGCGGCGCGAGCTGCTCGAGCAGCTGCCGTTCGCGACCGGCTACGGAGTCGACATCGGGCTGCTCATCGACGCGTACACACTCGCGGGCCTCGACGCGATCGCCCAGGTCGACCTCGACGTGCGCCAGAACGCGCATCAGCCGCTGCGGGACCTCGGTCCGATGGCGTACGCGGTCCTGCGCGCGGTCGCCGTGCGACTCGAGCGCGAGGGACGGCTGCGTGGCCCGTTGCCGGCGACGTTCAGCCCGGCGGGTATGGACGTGCCGCAGCCTCCCCAGGCCGAGCCGGTCGAGCGGCCGCCGCTCAGGAGCCTCCGCGCCGCCGCCTGATCACGGCCCGGCGAAGGCGCTACGGGCCGCCTTGCCGCCCGCCGCCGAACGCTCGAGGTACCCGAACGTACCCTTGTCGCGCAGCTCCTCGGCGGCGTCGACCAGCGCGGCGAGCGCCGCGAACGCAAACGCCCCGCCGACCGATATCCGGGCCACGCCGAGCGAGGCCAGCTCAGCGACGCTGGGCGTCCCGCGCACGGCGAGCACGTTCACCGGCCGCTCGACGGACTCGACGACCCGGCGGATGTCCTCGGGGCTCCCCAGCCCGGGCGCGAACAGCACGTCGGCGCCGGCCTCCTGATAGGCAACAAGCCGCGCGATCGTGTCGGCCAGATCGTCACGTCCGCGGATGTGGTTCTCGGCACGAGCGGTCAGCACCAGCTTGACCGGACCGGCATGCGCGACCTCGACGGCAGCCGCAACCCGCTCGCGCGCGATGTCGAGCTCGTAGATCCGCGCGTCCTGCCCGCCGGAGTAGTCCTCCACCGAGCACCCGGCCAGACCGGCCTCGATCGCCAGGCTGACCGTCTCGGCGACGCCGGCGGGGTCGTCGGCAAAGCCGTTCTCGAGGTCGGCCGACAGCGGGAGGTCGGTGCCGCCGGCGAGCTCGGCGGCATGGGCGAGCGCCTCGTCTCGGCTGACTCCCCCGTCGAGCCGCCCGAGGGTCGCCGCGTGCCCGCTACTCGTGGTGGCCAGCGCCTGGAACCCGAGCGAGGCGAGTATCGCGGCGGAGCCGAGATCCCATGCGTTGGGCATCAGCAGCGGCGCGCCCCGTTTGTGCAACTCGAGGAATCGGGTCGCCTTATCCGTCTGCGTGTTGGTCATCGCGCCAGCCTAACGCCCGACCCTCCCCGGTAAAGTCGAGGACGTGACGTCCGCGACGACCAAGCGCGACCGCGAAGCTGGCGAGGACGGATCATTCAAACGCCAGGAGAGCCAGTTCCGGCGCTGGGTGTCAACCAGCGATGACAGCGAGTTCCCGCCGCAGCCGGGGCGGTACCACCTGTATGTCGCCCGCGCGTGTCCGTGGGCCCACCGCACGATCATCGCGCGTTACCTGATGGGTCTCGAGGACGGGATCGGGATCTCGTTCGTCGATCCGATCCGGGACGACCGAGGCTGGGCCTTCACCGGAGGTGAATACGTCGATCGGGTCAACGGCTTCGAGTACCTGAGCGAGGCGTTTGTCGCGACAGACCCGAGCTACGACGCGCGCGTCACCGTGCCGGTGCTGTGGGACAAGCAGACTGGGGTGATCGTTTCGAACGAATCCGCGGACATCCTGCGGATGCTGCACACCGTGTTCGCGCCGCTCGCAGCGCACCCCGTTGAGCTATACCCGGAGCCGCTGCGCGGCGACATCGACGCGCTCAACGACCGAATTTACGACAACGTCAACAACGCCGTGTATGCGGCCGGGTTCTCCAGAAACCAGGCGATCTACGAGCGCGAGGTCGCCGATCTGTTCGCGATGTTCGACGAGCTCGACGGGCGGCTCGCGGACCGCCGCTTCCTGTTCGGCTCGTCGCCGCTCGAAACCGACTGGCGCCTGTTCACCACGCTGGTGCGGTTCGATGCCGTGTACCAGATTCACTTCAAGTGCTCGCTGCGGAAGCTGATCGAATACGAGCATCTGTGGCCGTACGCCCGCGATCTGTATCAGTGGCCCGGCGTCTCGGACACCGTCGATTTCGACGAGATCCGCCGCCACTATTACCTGACTCACCCGATGATCAACCCGAGCGGTCTGGTCGCGGTGCGACCGGCCGAGAGCTTCGACCTGCCGCATGGACGCGACGCGCTCGGGTGACGACACTTTCGGGGTTGGAACCGGTTCCGCGGGTAGGTGCAAACCATCAAACTCGCGGTAAACTTGCCTATGGACGAGGGTGCCGCGTGAGGCCGACCCGGGGGAGAAACTGGATTGGTGGAGGGACGCCGCACTGACATGCTGCTCGAGCGCGAGCCCGAGCTACGCCGGATGCAAGAGGCGATCCGGCAGGCGGGCGGCGGCGCGGGCGGGCTCGTGATCATCGGCGGACCGGCCGGAATCGGGAAGACGGCGCTGCTGCAAGCTGCCGCCGGCATGGCCGAGCAGGCCGGGGTGAAGGTGCTGCGTGGACGTGGCAGCGACCTCGAGCAGGAGTTCGCGTTCGGAGTGGTGCGCCAGCTGTTCGAAGGGCCGCTGGCCCGAGCCGGCGTGGAACAGCGTGCGGCGCTTTTCCGCGGCGCCGCCGAGCTCGCCGGACCGCTGTTCGAGCCCGGCCCGGCGCGAGCCGCGCAACCGGAGGACGTCCCGGGCGGCGCCCCGCGACCCGAGAACGTTCCGTCGCGCCCCGCCACTGAGAGCCCCGGCGGGTCCGCCGCGCCGGCGGATCGGAGGTTCACGCTCGTCCACAGCCTGTACTGGCTGACCTCGAACATCTCGAGCACCGGCCCGATCGCGCTCGTCGTCGACGACTGCCACTGGGCCGACCCACCATCGCTGCGCTTCCTGGCCTATGTGAGCGCGCGGTGCGACGAGCTCGGCGTGCTGGTGATCCTGACCGTGCGCGACGGCGAGCCGTCGGCGGTGCAGGAGCTGCTCGTGGCGCTGCGCTCGGATCCGGGCGCGATCCTGATCGAGCCGGCGTCGCTGAGCCCGGGTGCGGTGGCGACCCTGGTGCGCTCGGCGCTCGGAGCGCACGCCGACGCCGACTTCTGCGCCGCCTGTGCGCGGGCCAGCGCCGGTAACCCGTTCCTGGTCCGGGAGCTGATCGCAGAGCTCGAGACCGAGTCAGTCCAGCCGGTGGCAGCCAGCGCCCCCGGGGTCGAGAGCGTCCGCCCCGAGTCGGTGTCCCGGGCGGTGGTGGCGCGTCTGAATCGCCTCGGCGCCGACTCGCGCAACCTGGCCCGCTCGGTCGCCGTGCTCGAGAACGCATCGCTCCGTCAGGCGGCCACGCTGGCCGGGATCCCGGGCGCCCGGGCGCGCCGGGCCGCCGATCGGCTCATCTCGGCGCAGATCCTCGCTCCGTCGGCGACGCTGGCCTTCGTCCACCCGCTGCTGCAGAGCGCGGTGTACGAGCGAATCCCGCCGGCGGCGCTCGCCGACGGTCACCGTCGCGCCGGCCTGATGCTCGCCTCGGAAGGTGCGCGGAGCACTCGCGTCGGCGCGCACCTGTTGCGCGGTGAGCCGGCCGGCGACCCCGCGGTCGTCGTGCTGCTTGCGCGAGGCCGCCCGGGCGGCGCTCGCGGACGGCGCGCCGCACACGGCCGTCCGGCTGCTCCGGCGGACGCTGAGCGAGCCGCCGGCGAACGACGCGCGCGGCGTCGTGCTCGGGGAGCTCGGCGAGGCCGAGGCGCTGGCGCGCGAGCCGGCGGCAGCCGATCACCTGCGCGAGGCGCTCCAGATCGTCGTGGCGCCGGCGATCCGGGTCAGGCTGGCCCGCATTCTGAGCGAGCTCCTCGTCTGGGACGGACGCCCGATCGAGGCGCACGGCGTGCTCGTCCAGATGCTCGAAGAGCTCGGCCCGACGGCCGCGCCGCCGTTGCGGGCCGTGCTCGAGACGCTCCGGGCCCTGACGGCATCGGTCGACCGGCGCCTGGTCGAGGAGATCGAGCCGCGACTCCCTCTCCTTCGCGAGCTCGCAGTCGCAGCCGGTCCCGCCGGGCGCGGGCTGCAGGTGTTCGATGGCTGCTGGCGAGCCGCGCGCGAGCCGTACTACGGCGATTGGCGCGAACGGCTCGATGCGGGCCTGGATCGCGGCCGGCTCGTCGCCGAGGAGCCGACCGGGCCGCAGATGGCGAGGTTTGCCATGTGCGCGCTCGTGTTCGCCGACGAGGTTCGTCGCGCGCAGGCGCAAATCGCGGAGGTGCGCGCCGACACGGTGTCGCGCGGCTCGATCGATGCCCACCTCAGCGGCCTCACATGGGGCGCACTGCTGGCGCTGCGCCGTGGCGAGCTCGCTGCGGCCGAGGCGGACGCGCGCGCAGCGCTCGCGGTCGGTTACCGCCACCAGGTCGTGTGGGCGCGGATCTGGTCCTCGGCGTTCCTGGCGCTAGCGCTCCTCGAACGCGACGCGATCGAGGAGGCCGACGACCTGCTTGCGCGGGCGCCGCTCGAGGGGGCGATCGACACCACGGCCGCGGTCCACGCGCTGATGGCACGGAGCCGCGTGCGGATGGCGCAGGGTCGGACGGCCGAGGCGATCGCGGATCTTCGGACCGTGGGCGAGCTCGCGACGGTCGACAACCCGAACCTCGTCCCATGGCGCTCCACGCTTGCCCTGGCCCTCGCCACAGGCGACCTCGAGCAGGGACGAACTCTCGCGCGCGACGAGCTCGAGCGAGCGCGCTGGTTCTCCCAGCCTCGCGGTGTCGGGGTCGCGCTCCGCGTGTGCGGCGTGCTCGCGGGCGTCGCGGGCGGCGCAGTCAGCGCGGGCGGTCCGGGCGGCGCGGGCGGCGCGGCCGGGATCGAGATGCTGACCGAGTCGGTCGAGACGCTGCGGCGCTCGCCGGCGCGCCTCGAGCTCGCACGCGCGTTGTGCGACCTGGGCGCCGCCCAACGCCGCGCCGGCAAGCGGAGTGCCGCTCGCCAGCCGCTGCGCGAAGCGCTTGACCTGGCCGAACAGTGCGGAGCGCTGTCCCTCGCCGAGCGGATCAACGAGGAGCTCGCCGCCACGGGCGTCCACCTGCGGCGTGAGCGAGCGTCAGGGCCCGAGGCACTCACGCCGGCCGAGCGCCGCGTCGCCGAACTCGCCGTCAGCGGTCTCACCAACCGCGAGATCGGCCAGACCCTGTTCGTGTCGGTCAAGACCGTCGGCACCCACCTCGGCCACATCTACGAGAAGCTCGACCTCCAGGGACCGCAGGCGCGCGAGCAACTTGCCGCACGGCTGAACGGCCACGATCCCCCGATCGTCAGGCCCAGGACCCCCAACCCCCGCCGGCGACCTGCGCCCCGATCACCCCGACCCCCGTCAGGCGCGCAGGCTGCTGGACGGGGCTCAGCGCGGCTAGCGGCGCCGAGCCCCGTCGAGCTTTTCCCCCGACACCACGCAGCCGGCGTGATGGATGAACGCGCCCCACTTCACATTCGTTCCTGGACCAGCGACTGGAGAAAGATGAACTGCCCGATGCTCGACTGCCATGCAAGATCCGGATCGGGCCCGGCGGCCTCGTCCCGGATCGGCAACCCCGACGGCTGACCGAACGCGGTCCCCGGGGCGGCCAGCGCGCTCAGTCCGACGCCAACGGGTCCAATCGACTCATGCACGCGATTATCATCGCGCGCCTACGGGAGCCCTCGCATCGGGACCCCTCCTGATCTTTTATGCGCTAATGCCGGCGCCGCCGGCGCCGTGCCATCAGCAGCACCACGGCCACCCCGGCCGCGGCGGCCGGAGCGGGATTGCGCTTGATCCGCCCCCACACGACCGAGCCCATCAGCGACAGGCCCTGCATCGGCTCGCTCGGTATCGGGGGGTTCGACAGGGGGGGGCGGCGGGGGCGGCGGCTGGGTGGCAGTGGCCGGTTGCGGTGGCGAGACCGGGGGCGCCGGGGGTGGCACCGGGGGCGGTGGCGGCGGGGCGTGCGGGGGCGGTTCCGGAGCCGGTGGCGCGACCTCGGTGGGCGCCTCCGCCGCGGCCTCGACCGGCGGCACGACCTCGGTGGGCGCCTCGGCGGCGGCCTCGACCGGCGGCGCGACCTCGGTGGGCGCCTCGGCCGCGGGCTCGATCGGCGGCTCCGCCGGGGGCGTCTCGGGCACCGACGAGACCACGGTGTCGGGCGACCGCGGCGGCTCCGGGGCCGCCGGCTCGACGGCCTCGTGTGCTCGGCAGCAGGCTCGGGAGGCGCAGCGGGCTCGTCGGCCGGCGCCGGCGCCGCAAACGTCTCCGGCTGCGCCGCCAGCGAACTCTGAAGCCGCTTGGCAAACTCCCTCAGCAGACGCTCGGAGATGTCCTCGATCATCCCGCCGCGCCCGAACCGCGCGAGCCGCCCGGTGATGTGGTAGTCGGTCACGACCTCGACACGGGTGCCGTGGCCGTCGGCCGGCGCGAGCCTCGACAGGATCGTCGCCTTGGCGCCGCCCTGACCGCGCTTGTCGGTCCCCTGGGCCTGCATGGTCGCGGTGTGTGACGCCTCGTCGATGGTCTCCATCTCGAGCTTGCCGGTGTACGAGGCGGTGGTCGGCCCGATCTTCACCGTGAACGTCCCGTTGTAGCTGCCGTCCTCGTTACGGCCGGTGACCGCGGCGCCCGGCAGGCAGGGGGCGACGTGCTCGACATCGATCAGCGTCTGCCACACCTGCTCGAGCGGCGCGGCTACCTCAAACGACTGCTCTAGCTTCATGACGTATCGCCTCCAGGTCTTCGGGTGTGTCGACGTCGCGCGCCGAGCGCAGGTGTCCGCATTCGATCGTCTTGCCTCCCTGCAGGAGACCCCGCGCGCCCCGGTCACCGTGCAGGTTGCCGATCAGGCGCATCTGCACCGGCCCGAGCACGACCGGATGTCCCGGACGGCCGTCGTAAACCGCGCGAGTCGCGGGCGGCTCGTCCACGAACCGCGCGATCAGCTCGGGGGTCATGCGGGGCTGGTCGCCGAGCGTGACGATCACCTTGGTGACGTGCATCTCGGCGCTCAGGAACTCGATCCCGCGCCGCAGCGAGGCGGCCTGGCCGTCCTCCCAGCGCTCGCAGACGACCGGTTCCGCGCGGATGAAGTCGACACGCGAAAGGATCTCCTCCGCGCGCGCCCCGAGCACCACCGCGATCCGTCTCGAGCTCGGCAACCGCGCACTGGGCGGCGATTGCGTGATTCAACAGGGGGCGACCGTCGAGCTCGGCCAGCTGCTTCGGCTTCTTGCCAAACCGAGTTCCAGCGCCGGCGGCGAGGATCAACCCGCAGATCAAGCGGGCACCTCGTGGATCCGGCCCTTGCGCTCGGCCAGACGCCCCCCGTCGCGCCCGTGACGAGCGGCGACGATCTCGGCCAGGATCGACAGCGCGGTCTCCTCCCGGCTGATGCCGCCGAGATCGAGGCCGACGGGCGCGGAGATCCGCTCGAGCTCCTCCTCGCCCAGTCCAAGCTCGAGCAGCCGTTCCCGTCGCTTGGCCTGTGCACGGCGCGACCCCATCGCGCCGATGAACCGGGCCGGTGAGCCGAGCGCGAGCACGAGCGCCGCGTCGTCGAGCTTGGGGTCGTGGGTCAGCACCACGATCGACGTCGCGGGATCGACCCCGCCGAGGCGAGCGACCGCCTCCTCGGGCCACGCCGCGATGACCTCTTCGGCGTCAGGAAACCGGTCGGGGGTGGCGAATCGCGCACGCGGGTCGACGACGTAGGGCCGCCATCCGGTGGCGCGGGCGACGGTGCACAGCGAGGCCGCGATGTCCACCGCACCGAACACGATCAGTCGAGGCGACGGGCCGACGACGTCGATGAACAGCCCATCCCGTCGCTCGGACGTCTCGGCCCACAACTGCTCGATCGCCACGCGGGCGGCGTCGTCGTCGAGCTCAGGGGCGCCGAGCGTGCCCTGGCGGGCGCCGTCGGCCTCGACGAGCAGCTTCGCCCCGGGCACGGCGCCCTCGAGCACGGTGACCTCGGCCGCCCGGCCGTCGGCGCGCGCCACCTCCTCGAACCTGGGTGGGTGGGGACCGGGTTCATACGCCTGAACCCACACATCGATCTCCCCGCCGCAGGGAAGCCCGACGTCCCAGGCGTCCGAATCGGCGATCCCGAAGTGCACCAGCTGCGGCGGATCCCCCCGGAGGATCCCGTCGGCGATCTCCGCCACGGCTCCCTCGACGCAGCCGCCGGACACGGAGCCCGCAATCTCGCCGTGCTCGTTGACCGCCATCTTCGCTCCCGGCGGGCGCGGCGCCGAGCGCTGGACGTCGATCACCGTGGCCAGAGCGATCCGGTCCCCCCGTGCCCTCCAGACCTCGATCTCAGACAGGACCTCTTTCATGATTCAGATCTCCTCAAGGATGACAGCTAGCTGCTCGAGCGAGGCCAACGAGTTTCCCGCCAGCAGCTCGTCCGTGTGCGGGATCGCCGCGCGCATGCCCCGGGTCAGCGGCGCGAACTCGGGGTGGGCGGCGAGTGGGTTGAGCCACACGAGGCGATGGGCGCTGCGACGCAGCCGCGCCATCTCGACCTGCAGATCCTCCGGATCACCGCGGTCCCACCCGTCGGACAGGATCACGACCACCGCGCCTCGTCCGACCCTGCGACCGTGGTCGCGATTCAGCGTGGCCAGGGCATCGCCGATCCGGGTCCCGCCCGAGAAGTCCGTGACCGCCTCGGCGGCGCGCTCGAGCGCGCGGTCGTGGTCGCGGCCGCCGAGTTCGTGCGTGATCCGGGTGAGCCGCGTTCCGAACGCGAACGCCTCCACCCGGCGGCGGGCGGCCACCGAGGCGTGCAGGTACTGGAGCAGCATCCGCGCGTACGGGGTCATCGAGCCGGACACGTCGCACACGAGCACCACCGGCCGCGGCCGGCGCGACGGCGCCCGCCAGTGACGGTCGATCGGCTCGCCCGCGGTGCGGAGCGAGGCGCGCACGACGCGCCGCAGATCGGGTGTGTGGCCGCGGCGCCGCGACGGCCGCGTGCGCCGCGAGAGCCTTGTCGGCCCCCGGCGGGCGAGCTGCGCAATCAGCAGTCGAGCGAGTGCCATCTCGGCGTCCGTGTACGTGGCAAAGTCCTTGTGGCGCAGCAACTCGACGTCGCTCCATGCGGCCGGGACCGGACTCAGCTCGCCGCCCTCCGTCGGAGGCGGCGGAGGTCCGCCGGTGGCGAGCCCGGCGTGAGGCAGCGCCTCCTTCTCGATTCCGCCGAGCTCGTCGAACGGGGACTGGCCGATCGGCCGGCCGCTGCCGTACACCGCCATGAACGCGAGATCGAACTTCGCGAGGTCACCTCGGGCGGAGCAGAGCACGGCTCGCAGCGCGAGCCTCGCGTCCTCGCGCGAGGTGCAGTCGACCGCCGCGAGCGCCCGGTGCGCGTTCAGCAGCTCGCCGACCCCGACACGCGATCCCTGCGTCCGGAGGGCCGCTGCCAGCTCCGCGAGCCCGTTCGTGACACCCTCGGCCAGCTCGTCGGCAAGCTCCTCGGCCAGCCGCTCAGACACCGTCGAGCACACCTCGCGAGATCACCCGTTCCAGGTCCTCGTGCACCTTCAGCGCGACGCCGAGCGTCTCGCCGAGGTCGGCGTCCTCGCCGAGCTGGAGCAGCGCCCGAGCCCACACGATCGTCTCACCCACGCCGGGCAGCTTGTACAGGTCTCCCTGCTCGCGCAGCCGTCCGACCGCGGTCACGACCCGGCTCGCGATCGCCTCGGGCACGCCGGGGATTCGCGTGCGGACGATCTCGCGCTCGAGCTCGGCGCTCGGGTAGTCGATCCAGTGGTACAGGCACCGGCGCTTGAGCGCGTCGTGCAGCTCACGGGTCCGGTTCGAGGTCAGGACGACGATGGGCCGCGTCGCCGCGGTGATCGTCCCGAGCTCTGGGATCGTGACCGCGAAGTCCGCCAGAAATTCGAGCAGGAACGCCTCGAACTCGTCGTCGGCCCGGTCGATCTCGTCGATCAGCAGGACCACGGGTCTGCCCGAGTCCTCCTCGAGCGCTTCGAGCAGCGGCCGGCGCAGCAGGAAGCGGCGCGAGAACAGCTCGCCCTCGTCGACCCCTGACTCAGCGGCCCGCAGCGCCAGTAGCTGACGGGCGTAATCCCAGTCGTAGACCGCGTGGTGGAGGTCGATCCCCTCGTGGCACTGGAGGCGAATCAGGCGGGCGCCGGTGGCGGTCGCAAGTGCCCGCGCGACCTCGGTCTTGCCCACGCCGGCCTCGCCCTCGAGCAGAAGCGGCTGCTCGAGGGCCACGGCGAGATGGACTGCGAGCGCAAGCGGCCGGCCGGCGAGATAACCCTCAGAGGCGAGCGCCGCGCTCACCTCCTCTACGGACCCAACGTGTGAAAGTGTCACACAGCCATCATGGCAGCCCCGCTGCCTCTTGGAGAGCGCGGCGACACAGGACGCGAGCTAGGTGGCTCTTGTAGTCCGCGGTGGCGTTCAGATCCGCGGGCGGGTCGGTGCCCTCGGCCGCCTGCTCCGCTGCCTTCGCGATGCTGTCCGCGTTGAGCGGCTGGCCCCGCAGCGCTTCCTCGACCGCGCCGGCCCGGAGCGGCACCGACGACATATTCGTCAGTCCGACCCGGACGTCTTCGCACACGTCGCCGGTCTGCTTGACGAGCACGCTGACGGCGACCATCGCCCAGTCTTCGCTGCGCCGATTGAACTTCTGGTAGCTGAAGCCCCAGCCGTCGTACGCCGGCATCCGCACCTCAGTGAGAACCTCGGCCGGCTCGATCGCGGTCTCCATGTAGTTGCGGAACAGGTCGTTGGCGGCAACCGTCCGCTGCCCGCCGGCGCCCTGGAGGGTGACTGTCGCATCGCAGATCAGCATCACCGCCAGCAGATCCGACGCCGGATCGCCGTGGGCCAGCGACCCGCCGATCGTGCCCCGATTGCGGACCTGCGGGTCGGCGATCGTGCCCGCCACCCGCGCGACCACTCCCAGGTCAGGCGTGTGCTCGACAGCGGCGTGCGGGGTCAGCGCCCCGATCCGCCAGGTCCCGTCCTCGCGCTGGATGCCGTGCAGCCCGGGAACCTTGCGCAGGTCGACGAGCAGCGATGGCGCCGCCAGGCGCAGCTTCATCAGCGGCAGCAACGAATGCCCGCCAGCCAGCAGCTTGGCGTCCTCGCCACCGTCGGCGACCGCCTTGATCGCCTCCTCGAGCGTGTCCGGCGCGGTGTAGTCGAACTCGGCCGGAATCATGCCGGCACACCTCCCTTGGCTTCCTGAACGGCCTCCCACACACGCATCGGGGTGAGCGGCATGTTGATGTAGTCCACGCCGAGCGGGCGCAGCGCGTCGATCACGGCGTTGGTGACCGCCGGGGTCGCGGCGATCGTGCCTGCCTCCCCCACGCCCTTCACGGCAAGCGAATTAACCGGGGATGGCGTCTCGGTCCGGTCAGTCTCGAAGCTCGGCAGCTCCGCGGCGGTCGCGAGCGCGTAGTCCACGAACGTGCCGGTCACCAGCTGGCCGGTCTCGTCGTAGTGGATGCGCTCGTACAACGCCTGCCCGATTCCGTGCACGATCCCTCCGTGCACCTGGCCGTCGATCAGCATCGGGTTGATCGCCGGTCCGCAGTCATCGACCGCGACCCAGCGGACGACCTTGACCTTTCCGGTCTCCGCGTCGACGTCGACCACGCACGCGTGCGCGCCGAACGGGAACACGAAGTTCTCCGGGTCGTAGAACGACTGCTCGTCGAGCCCGGGCTCCATCCCTTCGGGCATGTCCATCGTCACATACGCGGCGCCCGCCGCCTCGGCGAGCGTCAGCCCCTTGTCGGGCGAGCCGCGCACCGAGAACTTGCCGTCGCGCAACTCGATGTCCTCGGGGTCCGCCTCGAGTTGGTGGGCGACGATCGACTTGACCTTGTTCGCGACCTTGTTCGCAGCCCGGGCAGCCGCCTCGCCGCCGACGGCGAGCGAGCGCGAGCCGTAGGTGTCGAGCCCGAACGGGCCGGTCTGCGTGTCGCCGTGGATCACCTCGACCTGCTGCGGATCGATGCCCAGCTTGTCGGCCACGATCTGCGCGAACCCCGTCTCGTGACCTTGGCCGTGAGGCGACGTGCCCGTGTACAGCGTGGCCGACCCGGTGGCGTGCACCCGGATCGTGGCTGACTCCCAGCCGCCGCCCTGGAGCCCGAACCCACCCGGACCGACGGCCCGCGACGGCGCGTTGCCGCAGATCTCGGTATAGGTGGAGAACCCGATGCCGCGGTAGATGCCCTGCTCGCGCAGCGCCTCGGCCTCACGGCGCACCTCGGCCGGGTCGATGTGCTCGAGCAGCTTGTCGAGCGCGGCTTCGTAGTTCCCCGAGTCGTACACGACTCCGATCGGGGTCTCGTGGCCGGTGGCGAACGGCGGGATGAAGTTCTTGCGCCGTAGCTCGAGCGGGTCCATCCCCAGCTCGTGCGCGACCTGGTCCATCACGACCTCGATCATATGGGTCGCCTCGGGGCGGCCCGCTCCCCGGATCGCGTCCGTCGGGAACTTGTTCGTCATCACGCTGGTCACGTCCGTCAGCACGGCCGGCGTCTTGTACACGCCGCACATCACGAACGCGCTCAGCGGCGGGATCAGCGGCGTCAGCAGCAACTGGTAGGCCCCGACGTCCGCGATGATCTTCGAGTGCCAGGCCGTGAGCGTGCCGTCGCGCTTGGCGCCGACCTTGACGTAGTCGATCTGGTCACGCCCGTGGTGGGTGACCATCATCCCCTCCGAACGCGTCTCGATCCACTTCACGGGGCGCCCGAGCTTGCGCGCCGCCCAGGCGCAGCCGATTTCCTCGGCGTAGATATTGAGCTTGGACCCGAAACCGCCCCCGACCTCCGGAGCGATCACACGGACCCGGTCCTCGCTGACGCCGAGCAGGATCGCGAGGAACAGACGCAGAAAGTGCGGGACCTGGGTGGAGCTCCAGACCGTCAGACGGTCGCCGCGGTACTCGGCGAGCACCCCACGTGGCTCGATCGCCCCCCCGGCCATGCGATGGTTGACGACGCGACGCTCGATGATGACGTCGGCCTCGGCAAAGCCCGCCTCGAGGTCGCCGCCACCCATCGACCAGTCGCAGACCTTGTTGGTCCCGAACTGCTCGTGGACCAGCGGGGATCCGTCCTCGAGCGCCTTCTCGGGATCTGTGACCACCGGCAACGGGTCGTACTCGACGACGACGTCTTCGGCCGCGTCGACCACCGCGTAGCGGTCGTCACCGATCACGAGCGCGACCGGATCGCCGACGTGCTTGACCTCGCCCTTGGCGAGCACCCAGTGATCGGGGGTGTTGACCTCGATCCCGGGCGGCACCCACGCCATCGGCAAGCCCGCCTCCATGTCGAGATCCTCGTTGGTGTAGACCGCGACGACGCCGTCGCGCGCCTTGGCCGCAGACGTGTCGATCGAGACGATCTTCGCGTGCGCCTCGGGCGAGCGCACCCACGCCCCCCACAGCTGACCGACCAGGTTGATGTCGTCGACGTAGCTGGCGCGGCCGGTGATCAGGCGGGGATCCTCCTTGCGGCGCAGAGAGCGGCCGATGTGCGATCCGCCGTTCGTCGCGGTGCTATCGGCCGTCGCGCTCATGACGACACCTCCGAGACCGTCGCGCCCTTGACCTTCGCTGCGTCGAGCACCGCCTTGACAATGTTGTGATAGCCGGTGCAGCGGCACAGGTTCCCCTCGAGCCCGTGGCGCACCTCTTCCTCGGTCGGATTCGGGTTCTCGGCGAGAAGTCCGGCGGCCGCCATGATCATTCCCGGCGTGCAGTAGCCGCACTGGAGGCCGTGGTCGTTCCAGAACGCCTCCTGCAGCGGATGCAGCTCGTTCTCGGTGGCCATGCCCTCGATCGTGGTCAGCGCCGCGCCGTCGGCCTGGACGGCGAGCACGGTGCACGACTTGACGGACCGACCGTCCATGTGAATCGTGCAAGCTCCGCAGTTGGACGTGTCGCAGCCAACGTGCGTCCCGGTCAGCCCCAGGTGGTCGCGCAGTGCGTGGACCAGCAACAGGCGCGGTTCCACTTCGAGGTGGTGCTCGACGCCGTTCACGTTCAAGTGGACGGGAACCGATCTGCTCATGCCTCTCCCTTCCAGGTTTACTGGGCTGACGCGACCATACTCCAAGCGGCGGGTCGCTGGAAGGGACGGACCTAACGTCAGCGGTGCGCAAGCACCTGATAGACCGACGCCCAGCCGGTCTCGAAGCCCTGCCGGGCTGCGCGGAGGTACAGCCGCCAGATCCGGGCGCGCTCGATACCCGCCAGACGCACGGCATCGTCCCACCGCGCGTCGAACCGCTCGGTCCATTCGGCGGTCGTCCTCGCGTAGTCGCTCTGGAGGCCCTCGACGTGGGTCGTCGCCAGGTCGGCGCGCTCGAGTGCCTGCACGATTCGTGACAGCGGCAGCGGGACGCCATCCGGGAACACGAACCGCTCCGAGAACGCTCCCTCGTCGGCGGTGTCGAAGTCCTTGAGCTTCGCGATCCCGTGGTTGAGCAGCCTCCCTCCCGGCCGCAGCAGCGTCCGCAGGCGCTGGGCGTAGACGTCGATCTGCTCCTCCCCCACGTGCTCGACCATCCCGATGCTGGCGATCGCGTCGAACGGCCCGTCGGAAATCTCGCGGTAGTCGGCGACGCGGAACTCCACGCGGTCGGCGACGCCGGCCTCGCGCGCTCGCTCGCGAGCCAGCTGAGCCTGGTGCTCGGACAGCGTGATCCCGACCGCGTTCACCCCGTGGCGGGTGGCGGCATGGAGCACGAAGCTGCCCCAGCCGCAACCGACGTCGAGTACGCGCTCACCCTCGCGCAGACCGAGCTTCTTGCAGACCAGCTCGAGCTTCGCCTCCTGGGCCTCCTCGAGCGTCTGAGCGCCGCCCGCCCAGTACGCGCAGCTGTACGTCATCGAGCGGTCGAGGAACAGCGCGAAGAACTCGTTGCCGACGTCGTAGTGGTGGCGGACCGCGCGCCGGTCGCGGCCGACCGTGTGCCGCTGACCCCGGAGCCTGAGCTCGGCCGCCGGCGGCGCCGGCGGGACCACGAGCCCGCAGGCGCGGATCACCGCCACCGCAAGGCTCACACGCTGACCGACCGTGAGCGGCGGCGGCTCGAACTCGTCCACCATCCGGAGCGCCCCGTCGAGGTCGTCGACGTCGATCATGCCGGCGACGTAGGCGCGGCCGAGGCCGAGCTCGCCCGGTGCCCGCAGCACGTGCGCGAGCGCCCGGGGCGTCCGCAGCGTAAGCGTCGGCGACCCCGGCTCGGTGGCGCGCACCTCGGTGCCGTCCCAGAAGCGGACAGCGAACGGGCGCCGCGGCAACGTCGTCGTCAACGCGTACCGCAGCGGAGCAGTCTGGGACAGCGCCACGGCCAGGAGTCTATGCAGACTCGGCCGCGCGAGCCGTCTAGGCCTAGGCCAGCTCGGCGAGCGTCTTGCTGGTTCGGCGCTCGGGGCTTATCCGCACGACATCCCAGGCCAGGCCCGTCATCTCCAGCAACCGGATGATCCCCGCGGACGGATCGATCTGCCAGCGCCGCAGCCCGTGGCGGTAGGAGCACGGGAACGCGTGGTGGTTGTTGTGCCAGGCCTCGCCCCACGTGGGAATCGCCAGCCACGCGAGGTTGCGCGACTCGTCATGCGTGTCGAAGTCCTGGCGGCCGAAGAAGTGACAGAGCGAGTTGATGCTGAACGTCGCGTGATGCATGAAGAAGATGCGGGCCGCGCCACCCCACAGCAGCGCCGTGAGACCGCCGGCCACGTTGCCGCTGAGCGCGACGCCAAGCCCGAACGCCGCGGCGAGCCCCGCTACCACCCACAGCACGAACGTCTGGTCGACGAAGCGGATCCACGGATCCGCGACCAGGTCCTTTGCGTACCGGCGTTCGTCGGCCACCTCCATGTCGCTGAACACCCACCCGAGGTGGGCGTGGACGAGGCCCGTGATCGCCCCGCGCCAGCCGGTGCCGTGCCCGACGTGCGGGCTGTGCGGGTCGCCGTCGACGTCGGAGAACTGGTGGTGCTTGCGATGCGTGGCCACCCAGTCGATCACCGGCCCCTCGGCGGCGGCGGATCCGAGCGCCGCGAACGCCGCCCGGGTCAGGCGATGGCACTTGAAGCTGCCGTGCGTGAGCAACCGATGGAAGCCGACGGTTATCCCGGTACCCACTCCCATGTAGAACAGCGCCAGGATCAGGATGTCCTGCCAGTTGAGGAGGTTTCCGACCCAGCCGAACCACATCCCGATCACGACCATGATCGGCGGCACGGCGGTCACGACTGCGCTGGCGAGGCGATCGACGAACGGCATCGTCACGGGCCGCACATCGCCGGCCGGCGCGGTTACGGGAGTCGATCCCATCTGTCTCCTTGTCTGGGTGGTCGTAGGGGTCCGGGGCGCAACCCTCGCGCGCCACCCGCACTTGCCAGCGACCTGACGTCGGGCGCGGCTCGAATCACTGGTCGAGCCACGTGTGGCGCGAGAGCGATGCTACTCGCTGTGTCGGTCTGCTGCTTCACCAAGTTCCACGTTGTCCCGATTACCCGGATACGAGCGAAGCCGCGAATGCGCCGCTGTACGGATCGCGAACAGCGGGCGCTGCCTACACCCGGCGCCCGCATAAAGTTCACGGAGCACCGCCCGCGACGACAAGGAGAGCCATGGGTTTCGACCAGTACCACGAGCCCCCCGAGGAGCTGCCGCCCCGGACTCGCACGTTCGCGCGTCTGTGTGCCTCGCTCACCGAGGAAGCCGAAGCGATCGGCTGGTACGAGCAGCGGATCGCAGTCGAGACCGACCCCGAGGCGCTCGCGGTCATGCGCGACGCCCAGGGAGAGGAGTTCAAGCACTTCAGCATGGACCTCGAGTTCTTGCTGCGGCGCTCGCCGGCGTGGCGCGAGATCGCCCAGGGCGTCCTGTTCCGCTCCGGCGACATCGTCGAGCATGGAGAGGCGGCCGAGGCCGAGACGCTCGACGGTAACGGCGCCGAGGGCGAGGGCGGGTACCCCGCCGGCTCGCTCGGAATCGGAAGCCTGAGAGGAGCTTTGCGATGAACCATCTCCTGCGCTCGCTCGCGCCGATCAGCGACTCGGGCTGGAAGGAGCTCGACGACGAGGCGCGCGAGCGGCTCACCCCCGCGCTCGCCGCCCGCAAGCTCGTCGACTTCTCAGGCCCGCGCGGCTGGGAGTATTCGGCAACCAACCTCGGGCGAATCGAGGCGCTGGCAAAGGCTCCGTGCGATGGGGTCACCGGGGCCCGCCGGCGCGTGCTGCCGCTGGTAGAGGTCAGGGCGAGCTTCGAGCTCTCGCTGTCTGAGCTTCGCGACTTCGACCGCGGCGCCGACGACGAGGACCTCGCGCCGCTCGACAAGGCCGCACATCAGATCGCCGTGGCCGAGAACAAGGCGGTGTTCCACGGCTGGGACGGCGTGATCGAGGGGATCGCCGAGGCAGCCCCGCACAAGGGGATCAAGCTCGGCGCCAAGCCAGACCAGTATCCGCGGCCGGTGGCGGCGGCAGTCGAGCGGCTGCTCCACAACGGGATCAGCGGTCCGTACGGGCTCGCGCTCGGCGGCGAGGAGTACCAGCGAGTGGTCGAGACCGCCGAGCACGGCGGCTACCCGCTGCTCGAGCACCTGCGGAAGATCCTCGAGGGTCCGATCATCTGGGCTCCCGGCGTCGGTGGCGCGGTCGTGGTCAGCCTCCGCGGCGGCGACTTCGTGTTCGAGTCCGGACAGGACATCTCGATCGGATACGAAAGTCACGACGCCGAAAGCGTGCGGCTGTACCTGGAGGAGAGCTTCAGCTTCCATGTGGCGACGCCCGAGGCCGCGGTGGCGCTGGCGTAGTTCGCGCGGGTCCGCGGTGGCGCTCGGCGTGGTCCGCCATCGGCGCCGGCTAGCGCTCGTGCGCTCCCGGGCCGGCGCGCCGCCCGCGGCGCCACCGGAACGTCGCCCGGGCCAAGCGGCCGGCGTCCCGCCACCCCGTGCAGATAAGCGCCTCCCAGGCGCTTATCTAACCGGGGCGACGCGCGCAAGGGGGCTTTGGCGAGTTGCGCACGCCCCGAACCTGGGGAACGCCACGGCGCGAACGCCGCCTACCCCGTCGTCCCGGGCACGAGCGTGCCGAGCAGCGACTGCACCCGCTCCGCCACCCCGAGCACGAACTCCACCCCGACCTCACCCGGCGACTCGGTGGTGGCGGGCGCGGTCGGCGGGGCGGGGACGAAGTGCTGGGCGACGACCGGCGCGTACCTCGCATCGGTCGGATTCGGGTCGTCGCACACCGAGCCCGGCCGGGCCGCGTTCGTCTCGGCGGCAACCGGCCCTTCCCCTGCAGCGAAGTTGTGAAGCACGCACCACGCCATCCGAGGGGCGCCGTAGCCGTCCGAACCGAGCACCGGAGCGTTGAGGTTGACCAGCCCCGAGTCCCACCCCGAGTTCTGGCCGTCGAAGTCGTAGTAGTACAGGCGGGTGATCTGGGCTGACTCGCTCGGGAGACGCAGGTACCCCTCCGCCGCCAGCGCCTGCGCGGACGGATTGCCGTTCAGGCACGCGAGCCACGTGCCGTCGTCCGCGGGATTGCCGTCGCCGCAGACGCTCGTCACCGCCGCCTGCCCCGGATTCGTCAACCATACGCCGGCCTCGGTGAGCCAGATCTGTGGATCGGTGGGGTACACGCGGTCGATGTCGTCGATCGCGCCCTGCGCGCTCGGGAGGCCGGAAGTCGCCGGAGGCAGCGGATCGCCACCGTTGAGCGCCGCGTAGTCGACATCAAGATAGGGGTGCAGTGCAATCGCGTCCGGTGGCGCCGGATAGACCGTCGACAGTTCCCGGAAATATCCGTTCAGGAAGTAACACTCCGAGGCGAGACAGCTCGACGTGTTGTAGTTGAAGCCGCCGGCGACCAGCGTGTGAGTTCTGCTCGGATCCACCCGCTTGGCGTCGAGGTACCAGTACGCCGCCCCCTGAGCGCTGCCGCCGTGTCCGTTGCCACCGGATGGGGTGACCCTGGAGCTGCCGAACTCGCACTGGTCCTGGGCCGCGACCCACACGCCGTTTCGATGTACGCAGTTCGGCCCTCCGCCCGGCGCCGAGTCCGGGATATACGCGGAGTCGGGCTCGTTGAATATCTCCCACTGGGTGACTCCGGGCGCGGCTTGCTCGAGGCCACTCAGCCCACACTCGTACTCGCTGTCCGTTGGCCAGATGTCGTCTGTGGACGTGTTGAGCGAGCTCTGCAACGCGACGAGCACATGGCCGACGCCGACGGCGCGCGCGGCCGCGGATACCTCGTCGATGAATTCCGCGGCCAAAGTTCCCGGACCCGCCGGCGACTTCTGACACGTCCCGGCCGAGACGCTGCCCTTGCCGTCGTTCACGGCATCCCACGGGATGTAGATACGCGCGTAGCAGACCGCGGTCGACGTCCCGTCAGCGCATGACGCTCCGCCGAGCAACTCCGTGAAGTATGGGTTGCTCTGATAGGTAAACGCCGGCGCGTTGCCCGGATTGACCGCCCCGTCCATATTGATGCCCCATCCAACCGCCAGCGCGCGCCCGGGTACTACCAGGGTGCACGCCGTGACGGTCAGCAGAACGATCCATGCTCGCACTCTCGATCGCACCCGACCGTAGCGGAGGGGGCCGATCGATAGCGTCGGTCGTCGGATCGCTCGGATTACCGGGCGGCCTCGCGCCCGAGGACCGCTGCGAGCGCGCGGAGTGATCCGGTCGCGGCGAGCGTCCGCTTGGCCTCGACCTTCGGGAGCGCGTCCAGAGCCGCCGCGAGCGCGCCCCCCCACGCCCGTTCCTGGTCGCTGCGGTGCGTGAGGGCAGCCTCGGTCGGATGCAGCCGGACCACGCGACCGTCGGCGGGATCCCGGCGGCGTTCGAGCAGACCCCGCGCCTCGAGCGCCCGCAGCGCCGTCGACACGTTGGCCGGCGCGAGCCGGAGCTCGGCCGCGGTGTCGTTGACGCTCAAGCCGGGCCGCCGGACCAGCAGTCGCATGATCTCGAGCTCCGACGCGGGCAGCGCATAGCCCGGGTCCGGCTCGCGTCCGATCGTGCGCGGGAGCAGCCAGGCCAGGTCGTGGAGCACGACGGCCAGGTCGGTGGGCGTTTGGGCTTCCATCGCGACGCTCCGCATGATAGGGTCAAAGGCAATATCTATAACTTTATAGTTATCAGGAGATTGTCACAGACATGAGCGCGGTGCAAGAACAAGCCATCCCGGGGTTCAAGGGTCGCGTGGTCGGCCCGGACGCGGCCGACTTCGACGCGGCGCGCGCGGTGTGGAACGCGATGCACGACCGCCGGCCGGCGCTGATCGCCCAGTGCGAGTCCGCCGGGGACGTCGCCGCCGCCGTCGCCTATGGCCGCGAGCGCGGTCTAGCGCTCGCGGTCCGCGGCGGCGGTCACTCGCTGCCCGGGTTCTCGACCGTCGACGGCGGGATCGTGATCGACCTCCGGGCGCTGAACCACGTGATCGTCGACCCCGCCAGTAAGCGCGTCCGCGTCGGCGGTGGCGCGTTGCTCGGCGACGTCGACCGCGGCGCGCAGGCGCACGGCCTCGTCGTCCCGGCCGGTGTCGTGTCGCACACGGGCGTCGGCGGCCTGACCCTCGGCGGCGGCGTCGGACGGTTGATGCGCCGCTTCGGGCTTACGATCGACTCGCTCATCTCCGCGACCGTCGTACTCGCCGATGGCCGCATCGTGCGCGCCACGGACGAGGAGAACGCCGACCTGTTCTGGGCGCTTCGCGGCGGCGGGGGCAACTTCGGGGTCGTGACCGAGTTCGAGTTCCGCGCGCACGAGCTCCGCGAGCTGCCGATCCTCGCGACGTTCCATCCGCTCGAGCGCGCGACTGAGGTGCTCCGCTTGGGCGAGCGACACATGAGCGCGCCGGACGCGCGCGACGAGCTGCTGTGGACGAGCTTCATGCGCCGCGGCCCCGCCGAGGCCCCGTGGATGACGCCGGCGCTCGACGGCACGCCCGGCATCATGTCGCTGATCGAATGGTCGGGAGACCTCGACGAAGGCCACGAATTGCTGCACGAGATCCAGCGCGAGCTCGACCCACCGGCGGGCGAGCTGGCCACCGTCCCCTACCTCACGATCCAATCGATCACGGACGAGTTGCTCGCCCCTGGGACGCTCCACGCCTACCTCAAGGCCGGCTTCGCGACCGAGCTGACCGACGCGACGATCGATTGCCTGATCGACCGCGGCGCAGGTGTCGGCTCGCGCTTGTCGGTGATCGAGGTTCTCGCGCTCGGCGGTGCAATCCGCGATGTTCCGGCCGACGCCACCGCGTTCCCGCACCGCGACGCGCGGTGGCTGATCAACGTCGCCGGGCAGTGGAGTGAGCCCGGCGCCACCGAGGACGAGGTTGCCTGGGTGCGGGGCACGTTCGCGGCGCTCGAGCCTCATCTGAGCGGCGGCGCGTACTCCAACTTCATGGCCGACGATGACGGGCAGGCCGCCACCGTCGCGTACGGTTCGACGCTCGCACGCCTGCGCGAGATCAAGGCGATATATGACCCCGACAACGCGTTCCGCCTGAACCAGAACATCGAGCCCGCCGCAGCCCCGCCCACGCCATGACCAATCGGTCGATCATCGCCGAGCAGCGCGAGCTGTGGAGCTCGAACCCTCGCGACTGGGCCGAGATCGCCGAGCCCGAGAACCGCAAGCTGTACGACGAGCTGCTCAACCTGACCGGCGTCGGCCCGGGAACGCGGTTACTCGACATCGCCTGCGGGTCGGGCTACGCCGTCGCGCTCGCGGCCGCCCTCGGAGCCGAGGTCACCGGCGTCGACATCGCGCCGGCGCTGCTCGAGATCGCGCGCGAGCGAACCCCGGAGGGCAACTTCATCGAGGGCGAGATGGATGCGCTGCCACTCGAAGACTCGCGCTTCGACGTGGTCACCGCCGTCAACGGATTCCAGTTCGCACTCGACCCAGCAACGGCGTTCGCCGAGGCCGCGCGCGTACTCGTCGCGGGAGGCCGGCTGGCCGCAGCCACCTTCGCCGAGCCCGAGCGCAACGAGGGCACGGCGCTGCACCTCGCGATGAAGGCGCTCGTCGAGGAGCCCGAGCAGGACGGCTATGCGCCCTACGCGCTGTCCTCGCCGGGCGGCCTCGAGCGGATGCTCGATCCAGCCGGCGTGCGGTTGGAGCGATCCGGAGAGGTCGCGCTCGCCTGGACTTACCCGGACACCGACACGACCGTGCGGGCGCTGCTCGCGTCGGCCGGCGGCGCGCGGGCGTGCCGCGTCGCCGGCGAGCAGCGCGTCCGGGAGGCGCTCATCGCCGCGATCGCGCCGTTCCGAGACCGCTCCGGGGCGGTCTCGATACACAACGTCTTCCGCTACGTCGTCGGCGTCAAGGCTTGACTCCGCCCGGCGGCGCCCGATCGGTGCCTAGGAACCGCCGATCGTTGCGTCGCGGCGCCAGGTCTTGCCACCGTTCTTGGAGACGTACTGCAAGGTCGAGTTGCTGCCACTGGTCTCTCCGTCGACGAACGCCACCAGGTGACCCTGGGGGTTCCTGGTTACCGCCACCGGCAGCCCGAAGAACAAGGCTCGGTACCAGTGCTGCCCGCCGTCGCTGGTGGAGTCGATCACCTGACCCGTCCCCCAGGCGAAGATCGTCTTCGGGCCGGCGATGCCGATGTAGATCACCGCGAGCGGCGCCTGAGCGGCATTGAGGTGGAGCGCCGGCCCGTCGGTCTTCCAGGTCTTGCCGCCGTCGACCGTCGCCGCCGGGTACTGCGCCTGGCCGGTGTCAACGAGAGCGAATCCATGCTTGGCGTCGTTGAACACCCGGTGCCCAAAGATCTTGCTCGCGCTCACCCTTGAGCCGGGCGCCAGCGTGTGAGCCGGCCTATTGATGAGCGTTGCGGTGACGGTCTGTTGCGGTCCCGCGGCAGCGGCCACGGGCGCGCCGGCGATGCTCGAGCCCAGCGCGACGGCACTGACGCCAAGGATTGATACGAGAGTGCGCATGAAAACCTCCGGTTCGACGAAGCCCCTGGACGCGCAGCCTAATGCAGCGTGAGGCGGAGCACGATGATCAGCAGGCCGAGCAGCCCGCCGAACATCGTCTGGAACACCAGCTCGCGGCCCGTTCGTTTGGCCCGTATCCCGGCCAGCGTCTCGATCAGCACGACCACCACCGCCGACGTCCACACCGCGACCGTCACCGCGGTCGACAGCGAGGCACTCGCGGCCCAGAGGATCACTACCGCCACCAGCGGGATCGCCGCGCCGAACAGGATCGGCACCTGGTTGACCATGATCCGCCCCAATACCTCGAGCCGCAGCGGTTCGCGCTCCTTCAGGCGCTCGGACGCGAACTCGGCATACGAGTGCGCGAGCCAGTAGATCACCAGCGTGATGAGCACCGCGATGACGGTTTCCGCGTACGTCTCACCCCCCGCTGACTCGGCCGCCAGCAACGCACCCACGGTCATCGTGCCGTAGATCGCGGCGCTCAGGTCGGACAGCATCGCTACGCAATCGGGGGGCGGCGGCCGGTCCAGGGCCGCTCGGCTTCGAGTTCGGCGGCGAGCGACAGCAGGGTCCGCTCGTCCTGCTGCCGGCCGACGAGCTGCACGGCCAGCGGGAGGCCGTCGGCCGTGTGACCCGCGGGCACGGAGGCGGCGGGCTGACCGGTGATGTTCCACAGGATCGTGAACGGGACCCATGCGGTCTCCCAAAAGTAGGTCGCCACGGCCCCGCGTCCTTCCATGATCCCGGCCGGCACCGCCGGCTCCGACATCACCGGCGTCAGCAGCACGTCGTGATCCTCGAAGATCGCCGAGATCCGTTCGACCGTCGCGCGCTCGGCATCACGCAGGCGTTCGGCCATGCGGTCGGATACGAGCGCGCCCGGTCGGGCGAATGCGCGGGTGCGCCGCTCGAGGCGCTGCGGTCGCTCCGTGTCGGCGACGACGTCGTGGATCAGCCGGAACATCAACCCGAGGATCACCGGCACGTCGCGAACCCGCATGTCGATCTCACGCTCGACGACGCTGTGCCCGCGCGAGCGCAGAAGCTCGGCCGTCGCCTCGAGCGCGCCGCGTACGTCGTCCGACAGCCGGCCCCTGGTCCCGGTCGGAAAGTCCTTCACGACCGCGATCCGGAGGCGCGCCGGCGGCGTCCGCGCGGCCTGCGCGAACTCCCCGTCCTGCCCGGCGAGGACGTCGAGCATCAGGGCGGTATCGAGGACCGAGCGGGCCAGCGATCCGAACACCACCCAGTGCGCGCCGTCGCTGTCGTGCGGAGCTCGCGGTACCCGATCACGTTGTGGCTTGAGCCCGAACAGCCCGCAGCACGCGGCCGGGATACGGATCGAGCCCGCTCCGTCGGCCGCGAGCGCCGCCGGCACCATCCCCGCCGCGACAGCCGCCGCAGACCCGCCACTCGAGCCACCGGGAGTGCGCTCGGGGTCCCAGGGATTGCGAGTCACGCCCCAGGTCACCGACTCGGTGAACGGCCAGAGCCCCAGCTCGGGCATCTTCGTCTTGCCCACGACGATCGCGCCCGCCGCGCGCAGCCGCCGCACGACCTCGGCGTCAGCGCCGGCCGGCGTCACCATCGCGCCGGTGCCGCGGCTGGTGATCTCGCCACCGATATCGATCTCATCCTTGACCGCGACCGGCACGCCGATGAGGGGCCGGCTCTCACCCGCCCGCGCCCGAGCGTCGGCTTGCGCCGCCTCGAGCAGCGCACGTTCCGCGTAGACGGCAGCGAACGCGTTCAGCTCTCGATCGAGGCGCGCGATCCGATCGAGCGCGAGCTCGACCAATTCCCGGGATGAGACGTCTCCCCGCCTGACCAGATCAATCTGGCCGGCTACACCCGCGAATGCGACGTCCTCGCCGAGCACGCGCGGATCCTACGTCTCCTTGCGAGTCGCTACGGGGCCGAATCGGTTGGCTTTGGTCCCGAGCTGGGAATGGACGCCTCGACCCAGCGGCTGAGCGCGCGGCGGCCGACGAGCGTGATCTCGCCGTCGGCTCCGAGCCAGTCCCGAACGCGCAACTCGCGGACGATCCCGAGCGCGTCGCTCGGTCCGGGGCCGCCACCCCTCGCTGCCAGCGCGTCGGTGCCGGGCTCGACCATCCAGCGGCGCGACTCGAGCGCAGCGAGCGCGATGCCCTGCTCGTCGGTCGGCAGGTCGAGCGGGTGGGGCGCCGCGCTCCGGAGCGGGTCCTCGCTGCTCGAGGGTTCCCGGCTCCGCTGGCTCGGGAACGGACCCTCGCCGGCAGGCGGGGGCCATTGGGGCATGCGCATCGGGAACTCGCCCTCGAACCGCTCCGCATTCGATCGCAGCCAGCTCGCGGCGCCCTCGACCCATTCGCGCGCGGCGGTGGCGTCCACGCCGAACATCTGCGCGACCTCGTCGACATCGATGTTGTCGACCGCGCGTTCGACGGAGCGACCCAATTCCCGCGCGATCGCGCGCAGTGTCTCCTCGAAGCCTTCGCCAGTCGGTTCGTCTTCAGACATGCACACATCATGGCACGCCGGCGATCGGTTCAATGATCGACCATGAGTTGCGACTGGCTACTGGTCGACGGATCGAGCCTGATCTTCCGCGCGTATTACGGTGTCCCCGCCGGCGAGCCGGCTCCCGACGGCTTTCACGTGAACGCGATCCGCGGCTTCCTCGAGCGACTCGGTCGCCTCATCGCGCAGCGCCGGCCGCGCCACCTCGCGGTCGCCGACGACGAGGCGTGGCGCCCGGACTGGCGCGTGGAGCTGATCCCGACGTACAAGTCCCACCGCGTGGCCGAGCCGGTGCCGCCCGGGCTCGAGCCCCAGCTTCCGGTGATCCGCGACCTGCTCGCGGCGATCGGCGTCGACATGGTCGGAGTCGCCGACCATGAGGCCGAGGACGTGATCGCCACGTGGTGCCGGCTCGCGCCCGGCACGATCGAGATCGCCAGCGGCGATCGCGATCTGTTCGCGCTGGTGCAGGACGAGCGCGTGTGCATCCTGTACCCCGAGAAGTCGGGAATGACGGTGATCGACGAGGCCGAGGTTACGCGGCGCTACGGCATTCCGGGCCGGCGCTACGCGGACTTCGCGATCCTGCGCGGCGATCCCTCTGACGGGCTCCCCGGGCTGAAGGGGGTCGGTGCCGTGACCGCGGCCGGAATGATCCGCCGGCACGGCGACATCGCCGGCGTGCTCCGTGAACGGCAACTCCGTGACGCCGACCGCGAGTATTTGGAGAGCGCGATCAGAGTCGTGCCGCCGGTCGACGACCTGCCGATCGCCCTCCCCGCCGGCCGTCGAGATTCGTATCCGGCTGACGAGGACGCGATGCAGGCGCTCGCCGCCCGGTTCAACGCGCGCGACGCGTGCGGGCGCCTGCTGTCCGCCGTCCGCCGGCTCGACCGGACTTAGAACGCGTGGTTCAGCGCCGCGACGACGCTGACGTCGTCGGCCTCCCCGAGGTAGGCCGCGTGGTTGCAGGCGCTGTTGATCGCGGACTCGACGCTTCCGGGGGCAACGGCGGCGCTGACATGCTCGGTGACGTAGAGGTGGGCGTAGGCGGCCTGCTGGGCCGCGCTCGCGGACGTCCACGCCGAGCACGAGGACGAGTCCGCCAGCGCGCCTGCCCTGGCACTCGGGAGTGCGGCCGCGGCCATCACGCCGATCAGCACGACCACGACCGCGATGATCCCCGCGGTGGCGCGTTTGTGCCGGAGGATGATCGCCTTGAGACTCGGCCCGTCGGGACCCATACAGCTTCAGGATGTCACGGCGGGATCGGCCACGCCGGCCA
This sequence comes from uncultured Solirubrobacterales bacterium, assembly GCA_963699325.1. Taxonomy (GTDB): domain Bacteria; phylum Actinomycetota; class Thermoleophilia; order Solirubrobacterales; family Solirubrobacteraceae; genus Palsa-465. Next base: position 75,407 of record CAVOTN010000011.1, read on the forward strand.
TCAGCCGCAGCCCGTGATGCCGCCGTCCAGCGGAATCACGGCGCCGGTCAGATACGACCCGGCTCGGGAGGCCAGGAACACGGTGAGTCCGGCGGCGTCGTCGGGCCGCCCGATCCGGCCGAGCGGGACCATCCGTTCGACCTCGGCCCGCTTCTCGGGCGTGTCGAGCATGAACGCCATCATCTTGCTCTCGAACGGGCCCGGGGCGATCGCGTTGACCGTGATCTGTTCGCCGGCCAGCCTTCGGGCGAGGTGGCGGGTGAGCATGTGCACGGCGGCCTTGCTCGCGCTGTAGCTGTAGCTCTCGGCGAGCGGGACGCGGATCCCGTCGATCGAGCCGATGTTGATCACCCTCGCCGGATCCTCGGCGCCGGCGGCGGCCCGGAGCGCCGGCAGCAGCGCCACGGTCAGATGGAAGATGCCCTCGAGGTTGGTGTGGATCACCCGGTCCCAGCCCGATGCCGGGAACTCATCGAGCGGCGCTCCCCAGGTGGCGCCGGAGTTGTTGACGAGAATGTGGAGAGCGGGCCACTTCGCCCGGACGGCTTCGGCCAGCGCCTGCGCGCCCTCGGGAGTCGACAGGTCGGCCGGGATCGCCTCGCACTCGCCGTGCTCGCGCAGTTCGGCCGCCGCCGCCTCGAGGTCGCCCGCCTTGCGCGACGCGATCACGACGCTCACACCCGACTGCACGAGCCCCCGCGCGATCATCAGCCCGATCCCGCGCCCCCCGCCGGTCACGAGCGCGGTCTTGCCAGAGATGTCGAACAGGTTCACGCGCGCATCCTATGCCCGCGACCCGCGCACATGCCCCGGACGGTCCCCGCTAAAGGTCAAGACCGCGCCGGTCGATGATCAGGGTGCTCGGGGGAGACCGGACAGTCGTCCCCATGGTTCACGAGCCTCACTACCTTGCGACGACTGAAGCACAAACAGCGAGTAGAGATCCACATCGACAACGACGATCAGGTCGTCGCCTGTCGCGTGGCCGCGGTTCAGGGGAGCGTTGCGACCCTGACACGCATAACCGAGCTTCCGGCCGAGGCACTCGAGAAGTTCACCCCGGGAGTTCTCGGGTACATGCTGTTCGAGCACCGTGGCGCGATGACCGCACTCAAGGGGATCGCGACCGCCAGCTCGACCGCGGAGACAGAGCTCGCGTTCGTCGTGATCGACGGAGTCCAGCTGCCCGAGCGCCGCGCCGCCGAACGCGTGAAGCTGCGCGCTCTGGCGCGGGTGTCGGACCCGCGCGGCGGCAACAGCGCGGACACGATCGAGACCCCCGCAACGAACGTGAGCGCCGGCGGGGTTCTGATCGAGCGCCCGGCCGCGCTCAGCGACGGGCCGAAGTTCCGGCTCGAGCTCGTGCTCGAGCACGACCCCGAGCCGATCCGCTGCGGCGCGACGATCGTGCGCGCGACCCCAACGCACGTCGCCCTGAAGTTCGTCGAGATCCAGGACGCCGACCGGATCCGGCTCGCGGGCATGATCCGCGGCCGGGCGCTCGCGCTCGGCGCATAGCCCCCCGCCGGCGATCGGCTGCGGCACTCGTCGCGTGCGCTGAGATCAGTCAGTGCATCATCACGGTTCGTATGAACCCGGCGTCCAGGCGCGCGTGCTGACGCCGATCGCATTCCAGGCGTTGATCGTCACGATCAGGCTGATCAGAGCCGCGAGCTCCTCCTCGCTGAAGTGCTCGGCGACCGCCTCGTACGCCTCGGCCGGGACATGGTCATCGGCGACCAGCGTGACCGACTCGGTGAACGCAAGCGCGGCGCGCTCTCGCTCGCTGAAGAACGGCGTTTCCCTCCATGCGCTCAGCGCATACAGTCGCTGCTCGGTCTCGCCGATCGCGCGAGCGTCCTTGGTGTGCATGTCTATGCAGTAGGCGCAGCCGTTGAGCTGCGAGGCCCGAATCCGCACCAGCTCGCGCAGCGGCGGGTCGAACTCGACTTTGTCGAGCTGCTTCGTCGCGGCGTGGTCGAGGTGGGCCAGCGCGCGAGCGAAGTCGGCGGCATGAGCGTCGAAGTCAAGGCGGATGGGGATCTGGTGAGTGGTTGTCATGCCGACAAGGTATCGCCGAAGCGGCCCGCGGTTAAGATCCAATCTGATGCCAAGAACATGGGCCATTTCGGGCGTCGACTTGCACCTCGACCTCACCGGCACCAGAGTCAGGGCGGCGCTCGAGTCCGCTCTGCGCGACGCGGTCTCGACCGGCCGGCTGCGCCCGGGGGTCCGCCTGCCGGCCTCGCGCGCGCTCGCCGCCGACCTGGGCATCGCGCGGAACACGGTCGCAGAGGCGTACAGCCAGCTCGTCGCCGAAGGCTGGCTCACGGCACTACGAGGCTCCGGCACGCGTGTCGCCGAGCGGCCCGACGTGATCGAGCCGTCAGCTGCGGCGCATGAGCCGCCGACGCCATCGCCCCGATACGACCTGAAACCCGGGTCGCCCGACCTGTCCGCGTTCCCGCGCGCGGCTTGGCTCGCCGCCACCCGGCGCGCGCTCGGCGTCGCCTCCTACCGAGCGCTCGACTATGGCGACCCGCGCGGCGTGCCAGAGCTCCGCGCTGCGCTCGCGGATTACCTCGCCCGCGCCCGCGGGGTGCGGGCGGATCCCGAGCGCATCGTCATCTGCTCCGGCTTCACGCAGGGGTTCCGGCTGCTGTGCGAGGCGCTCCACGCCCGCGGCGCGGGCACGCTCGCGATCGAGCGCTACATCCAGCCGGCCACCGCCGAGGTCGCCGGCGCCTGCGGCTTGCGGTTGGTAGCGCTCGACGTCGATCACGAGGGCGCCGCGGTCGAGCAGCTGGGCACGGCCGATGTCGCGCTCCTGACCCCCGCCCACCAGTTCCCGATCGGGGCGCCGCTGGTGGCGCGGCGCCGGGCGATCGCCGTGGAGTGGGCGCTCCACTCTGGCGGCCTGTTGATCGAGGACGACTACGACGGCGAGTTCCGCTATGACCGCCACCCGCTCGGCTCGCTCCAGGCGCTGGCTCCGCAACGGATCGTGTACGCCGGAACCGCGAGCAAGACGCTCGCGCCCGGGCTGAGGCTCGGTTGGCTCGTCCTCCCCACCGACTTGATCGACGACTTCGTCGCCGCCAAGGCGCGCGCGGACCGGAACAGCAGCGCGATCGACCAGCTCACGCTGGCGGAGTTCATCGCCTCCGGGGCCTACGACCGGCACATTCGCCGGTCGCGTCTGGCCTATCGACGCCGGCGGGACCGGCTGGTGGCCACGCTGCGCCGGCGCGCGCCGCGGGTCCGGATCTCCGGGATCGCGGCCGGCCTGCATGCGCTCCTCGAGCTTCCGGGCGATGTCCGCGAGGAGGACGTCGTCGCGAGCGCCGCCGAGCGTAGCCTGTCGCTCCAGGGCCTCGGCGAGTATGCCTGCGGTGCGCACACCCACGCTCCGGCACTCGTCGTCGGCTACGCCAAGCCGCCCGAGCACGCCGTCACGGCCGCAATCGCTCGTCTCGCGGCCGTGCTGCGCGACGCTACCGGGTGAGCAGCGCGACGTTCATCGCGGTGACGAACGCGGTACTCGGCACGCCGACGATAATTCGTCACACGATGAAGTCAGTCGGTGACGGTCACCGAGCGGTGCGTGCGGGGATTCACCATCCGGATCCCTGAGAGCGTGCACGAAGCCTGCTGGTATCCCTCGCGCTGGAGTTTGCCGATGCGAAGCTCGAGCCGCGCGGCGGGTCCCGCGCTGCGCTCCGCCGCGACGTGCGCGGATCCCCCGCCCCTGGCACTGGCCACGCCGGAGCCGGTCAGGGCCAGCGTCAGGCCGAGGGCGACGGCAGCGGCGCGGCAGCGGGCGACGGACCGACGACGGCGATCAACGATGGTGGGCTGCGGTGACATGAGCGTCCTCCTTTGGGGCGGATGAACCTGGGCGGTGAGTGTCCGGTTGTGGGTCGTCCGGGCTGATGGGTGGAACTCTCGCGCGCCCGGCGCTGCGCGCCCACGCCTGTTGACGCAGCCCCTGTGAGTCTTTTGACCCGGTTCTGGCCGGTGCAGGCCCGCCGTCAGGCGAGCCCGCCGGCATGGCGGCGGAGCGCGTCGGCGTCGAGGATCGTCACCGTGCGCCGCCCGGTGGTGACACACCCGAGCGTGCGGAGCGCAGCGAGCGCCTTGACGGTGGCTTCGCGCGAGGCGCCGCACCAGCTCGCGAGCTGCTCCTGGGAAAGGGGCAGCTCGACCACGAGCCCGTCCTCACCGTCCTGTCCGAACTGTTCGCCGAGCTCGAGCACCCGCCAGGCCACCCGGCCGAGCGTGTCCAGCATCGCGAACTCCAGGCGCTTGCGATCGGCGTCACGCAACCGGGCCGCGAGCACCCGGATCAGCTCGTTGGCGGTATCAGCGTCCTGGAGCGCGCGCGTCAGCACCGAGGCGGGCGCGACGATCGCGTGCACCTCGTCGACGGCGAGCGCAGTGGCGGTGCGAGGCTCGTCGTCGAGGCTCGAGAGCTCGCCGATGACATCCCCCGGTCCGCGCAGCCCGAGCACGATCTCCCGCCCACCGGGCCCGACGTAGCTGATGATCACCCAGCCGCGCTCGATTACGAACACGCGCTCGGAGCGATCGCCCTGGATGAGCAGCGCCTGGCCGCGGCGGAACTGCACGCGGTGGCCCTCCCGGCGCAGCGCATCGCCAAGCAGCGAGCCCTCAGGTCTTGCGGCCATTGCCGCCGCATCCTTTCACGCCGCGTCGGAATCGATAGTTCATGTTCTCGAACGCCTGACGAGAGCACCGCCAAACCAGACCGGTCGCGTTGTACGCTGGACGAGGGGTCATGGACGAACAGGCAGACGAAGGAGCGACGGAGCGCGCCAGGGAGGACGAGGCGCTGGAGCCGCTGCTGGTTGCGCCGGCGGCGGTCCTCGAGGGCTTGCCGGACGCGGTCGTCGCGGCGGCGCGCGACGGCCGGATCGTGTTCGTGAACGCAATCGCGGAGGAACTGTTCGGCTACCCCCGGCGTGAGCTTCTCGGCAAACCGGTCCAGGTGCTGTGGCCGGAGCGTGTCCGCGAGCGCTACAGCCGCAACATGGAGCTGTATTTCGACACCGAGCACCCGATGCGCTTCTCCACCGCGGCGTGGGGGCTGCGGCGCGACGGCTCGGAGTTCATCGGCGAGATGAGCTGGGGGATCGTCGAGACCAGCGCCGGCTCGCTGCTGCTCGCGGTCGGGCGCGACATCTCCGAGCAGCGCGCCGCCGAGGCTCGGCTGCGCGCGGTCGCATCGATGGGCGAGCGAGCGCTGGCCGGCGCCGACCCCGCGGACCTCGCCGGCGAGGCGGTCGAGAGACTGCGGAAGCTGCTGCCGATCGCGGCGGCGGAAGTGCGACTCGCCGGGGGCTCGTCGCTCGCGTCCTACGGTCCGAGTCCGGACGCCGGCGTGCGGTTCGCGATCGGCACCGGCGATGAGCTGCTCGTCGCTCCGGCACGAGCGCTGGCGGAAGAGGAACTCAGCTTCGTGCGGGCGGTGGCGCACACGCTCGCGACCGCGCTGGCGCGGCTCCGCAGCGAGGAGCGCATGCGCCACGAGGCCGTTCACGATCCGCTGACCGGACTCGCGAACCGCACGCTGCTGCGCGACCGGCTCGAGCACGCGCTCGCGCGCTCGGAGCGCGAGAGCGGCGCGACCGCCGTCCTGTTCGTCGACCTCGACAACTTCAAGCAGGTCAACGACGCTCACGGACACGCCACCGGCGACGCGGCGCTGGTGGAGCTGGGCCGGCGGCTGCAGACTGCTGTGCGCCCGGGCGACACGATCGCGCGGCTCGGCGGCGATGAATTCGTCGCGCTGTGCGAGCACGTCGACGAGGAGTCGGCACTCGCCGTCGGCCGGCGCCTCCTCGAAGCGATCCGCCAACCGTTCAGCACCGGCGAGGTTCAGCACCAGCTGTCGGCGAGCATCGGAATCGCCCTCGGCCACTCCGACCCCGATGCGCTGCTCGCCACCGCCGACGCGGCCACCTACCGCGCCAAGGCCGCCGGCCGCGGCCGAATCGAGCTGTCCGGTTAGTGGGCTCGTCCACAAGCACTCCGCCCGCAAGATCTCGGCGCGGGTGGGCGTTCCATCATCACCACGGACGGCCGAGATGGTGACTGACACACACACGAACCGCGCCCGGACGGCAGCGCGTCGCGCGCCGCGCGTCCCACGCAGGCGCACTGTCCACACTCAGGGCAAGCTTCGATTCGCCAGCGGGATCGTGCTGATGGTTGCGCTCGTCACCGCCGTGTTCGGCGCCGATGCATACGTCCGGGCGGACCGTTCGCAGCAGCGCGTCGCGGCGCTGCAGGCGGACCTGGCGAGCCTCGAACAGCGCGTCGGCGCCGACGAGAAAACGGCAGCCGCCGATCGGCGACGCGTCGGCAGCATCTCCGGGCGGGCCTCCGCGGCACAGCGGTCGGTCAAGCAGATGACCTGGCAGCTCCAGAGCCTCCCGACCGAAGCGCAGCTGGCCGGCCTGCGCACCGAGGTGGCGAATTACGCGGCCTGCGTCCCCCAGCTCCAGAACGAGATCCAAAGCCTTCGCCTGACCTGGCGAATCGACGCGGCCCACCCGTCCACCGACGCTTTCAAGCTGTTCGTCGCGACGCCGGCGTCGGCGTCCTGCTAGCCGCAGCTCACTGAGCCGCGGTGCGGTTCGAGAGCGCTGCGTAGGGCCGGCACGGCTCGTTGCGCAGGCTCGGGCACGGCGGCAGCGCGGTCGGGACGCTCACGCCCGGGACGACCGGCAGGATCAGGCTCGACGGCATGCTCCGCGAGAACGCGACCGACACCTTCGCGGTGCCCGCGGGCTCGGTTTCCCCGAATGACCAGATCGGCTGGGTTCCGTTGGGAGCGGAGATCGTCACCCGAATCCGCGACCCGGCGCGGTACACGTGGCCCTCGTAGTAGAGCGGGATGACGATCTCGACGAACCGGCCCTTCGGCATCGGCTGGACGTCGGCGGTGCGCATGCTCGGGATCGGCTCGAGCAACGTGCTCTTTTGATCGAGCATGTTGTTCGAAGATGCCGACGACGCGAGCTTGCGCTCATCGGCACGGATCCACCCGTTCTGGACGAACGTCTCGTTTCCGTCCGGTCGCACCTCGCTGACGGTGGCCTGAAGATCAACATCCGGCGTTGACGAGCGCACCCACACGTGCACCGCGCCGGCGCCGATCACGGTCGTATTCGCCTTCAGCGGCGCCGACACGTACGACACCGCCGAGCCCGCCGGGTTCTGCTGCCAGTTCCACTGCCACGCCGACGCGTTCGACCAGAGGCCGCCGGTCGAGGTGTTGCCGGGGTAGTCGGCGAGCGGAGTGGCCTTAGCGTTGGACGTGTACCAGTTGATGCCCTTGTGGACGGGCGGATGCGCGTTGAGGGCTCCGCCGGAGCCGAGGTACCACCACCGTGCAGTGGTGCCGGGGACCGGGAGCGTCGAGAACGACCGTTCGAACCCCGGATAGGGGTCGCCAGGCGTCGTGCTCCCCGTCGGCGAGGTGCCGGCGCCGTTGTCGAACAGCACCCGAACCTCGGGCAGAGCGTCAAACGCCTTCAGCGCGGACTGGTATGTCGGCTCGAGTTGGATCGGGTCGGCGGGGAGCGTGGCCGCATCGTCCTGGGGGAGCCCCATCGCCGACTGGTAGATCTCCGGAGCGGCGGCTCGGATCACCGCCTGGTTGACGATCGGCGCCTGGTGGGCGACGAACAGCTCGAGGAAGTCGTACCACCGGTCGAACGTGTAGGGATCGAGTGAGTCCACGTGGGCGCCGTTCGTGAACGTGAACCACTTGCGCTTGGTGCCGGTGAAGTGCTGGACGAGATCGGGGCAGTGACCTCCGGTCTGCTCGTCCTCCCACTGACAGGCCATGAACGTCGGCACCTTGATCTTGTTGACGAACGTGATCGGGTCGAGCGGATTCGCCACCGGCGGGTTGTAATGCGCGTTCGCTTCGATCTTGTCCATCAGGTTGGACGCTTCGCCGTGGAGAACCTGATTGGACTTACACGTCTGATCTCCCTGCTGGATCTGCTGATACGCGTACGGCTGCCCGCTGTTCGGCCCCGCCGGCTCGGCCTCCTCCTGGCGCTGCTGCGCCCAGGCGACCGCGAACCCGGTGTTGAGGATGCCTCCGGGGTACAGGGTCGTGGCGGTCGCGTCGATCGTCGACAGCGGTGAGATCGCCTCGAGGTCCGGCGGATCGAGCTGGGCCGCGAACAGCTGGCTGATCGCACCGTAGGAGATGCCCATCATGCCGACCTTGTGGCCGAGCACCCACGGCTGATGGGCGATCGCCTCGATCACGTCGTACGCGTCGAGGTTCTGGAGCGGCTCGAAGAAGTCGTACGCGCCGCCGGAGCAGCCGGTCCCGCGCATGTTCACGTCGACGACCGCAAACCCCATCAGGTTCGCGAGCACAGCGATGCCGTTCACCGGCCCGGACGGGTCGGCGTAGCCGTACCCCGAGTACTCGATCAGCGTCGGGTATGGAGGCACCCACCCGCCGGTCCCCGGAACCGAGGCGTGGCTCCCCCGAGCCAACGGCGGCAGCGGAAGGCTCGGCGGGTTCGGCAGCCCCGGTAGGCCGGGCGGAACGGGCAAACCGAGCGGGAGTCCGGGCTCGCCCGCCGGCGCCGTCGGCGGATGCACATCGATCGCCAGCTGAGTCCCGTCACGCGTCGTCAGATACGTGTAGCCGTTATCGGGGATCGTCTGGTTGTAGATGCTCGGATCCCACGGCGCCGCCGCGTCGGAGTGGACGGTGATCGGGCTCGACTCGACGCCGCTGGGGGCGGAGCGGACGCGGTAACCGCTTCCCGGCGGCACGTTCCGGAACAGCAGGCCGCCGAGAGAGTCGGCCTCCTGGGTGTACAGCGTCGTCCCCGAGGGAGTGATCAGCGACATGCGCGCGTTCGGCGTGAGGCCGGTGACATACACCTGCTCGGCGCTGCCGCGGGCGGTGAACGTCGGCGCCGCCGCGCCGGCGGTCGCCGCCGACCCGCCGCCTGCAATCGACGCGATAACGATCGCCGCGCCCATCGAGATGGCACGGGCTCGTGCACTACGCCGCAGGACGTGGCCTCTCCGCACGCGGGCAATGTTTCACACCGCGGGCGCCCGTGCGCCGGTTCCCCGGTCGCGCAACTACGCGCGCACGGCCGGGTTAACGAGGGGCGCAAACGAACCACGCCGGACAGGCGGGGAGGACTGCATTGCGACGCGGATCCCGAGTGGGACTGTTGCTGTGGCCGTTCTTGTTGATTGCCGTCGGTGCGTGGCTCGTTGTCGTGGCCTCGGCCGCCCGCCCCGCGTCAGCCGCGCCTCGCACGAGCGGGTGCGCCCCGGTGCGCGGGACCGCACGCGTCTGTTGCACGCGGGTCGCGAAGCGCAGGCGGCCGCGCTGCTCGGTCGGATTGACGATCACGAGCGCGCCGAACCCCTCGACCGACGGGCAGCTGGTCACGATCTCAGGTCGCCTGACCGCGCCGCACCACGCCCACGCGGTCGTCGTGCTGTGGCGAAGACTGCCGCACCAGAGGCGGTTTCACGCGACCGCTGCGACCCGAACCAATTCCGCGGGGCTTTATTCGATGTCCGTCGTGCTCGACGGCAACCGCTGGTGGTATGTGACTTCCCGAGGGCTGCGCAGCCGGACCGTGCACCAGCGAGTGCAGGCGCTGATCACGTTGGCTCCGTCGGAGTCGAAAGCGGCGCCCGGAGATCAGGTCACGTTCGCCGGCGGCGTGTCTCCGGCACACGCCGGCCAGCAGGTGACGCTGCAGGAGCTCGGCGCCAGCGGCTGGCAGGCGGTCGCGCAGGGGCCGCTCGACGGGGCGTCGGACTTCTCGATCGCCTACGCCTTTCCCGCAGACGGGATGTACCAGGTGAGGGCATACCTCCCCTGGGGCGCGAAGAACATCAACTCCTACTCACCACCGGTCACGATCGACGTGAACGGCATCTTCAAGATCAAGCACGTCGTGATCATCATGCAGGAAAACCGCTCGTTCGATCAGTACTTCGGCACTTTCCCGGGCGCCGACGGTATCCCGGGTCTCGCCGGCAACCCCGGCACGGTGCCGTGCGTCCCCGATCCGCTGAACGGCAGCTGCGTCAAGCCCTTCCACGACACCAACGACAAGAACTACGGCGGCCCCCACGGCGCGGCCAACGCGACGGCCGACATGGACTGCACCGCCGCCACGACCCGCACCGGCTGCCAGATGGACGGCTTCGTCGGCCAGGCCGAGAAGGGATCTAGCTGCACGGGCAACGCGCCGACCTGCAGCCCGTGCACGGCGAGCTCGCACGCACAGTGCATCGACGTGATGGGGTATCACGACGCCGGCGAGATCCCCAACTACTGGGCCTACGCGCGAGAACTACGTGCTCCAGGACCACATGTACGAGCCGAACGCCTCGTGGAGCCTGCCCGAGCACCTGTACCAGGTGTCGGAGTGGTCGGCGTTCTGCACCGACCCGAACAATCCGTTCTCGTGCACGAACGCACTCGAGAATCCGAACCCATCCGACGGACAGCTGCACTATGCCTGGACTGACATCACCTACCTCCTTCACCAGTACGGCGTCAGCTGGGGCTACTACGTGTTCCAGGGCACCGAGCCCGACTGCGAGAGCGACAGCGCGATGACCTGCGCTCCGGTCCAGCAGGGACCGAAGACGCCCGGGATCTGGAACCCGCTGCCATCGTTCACCGACGTCACCCAGGACGGGCAGCTCGGAAACATCCAGTCGCTGTCGAACTTCTTCACCGCCGCGAAGAGCGGCACCCTGCCGGCCGTGTCGTGGATCGACCCCAACGGCACGGTGTCAGAGCATCCGACGGCGCTTGTCAGCGCCGGCCAGACGTACGTCACCGGTCTCGTCAACGCGATCATGCAGAGCCCCGACTGGGACAGCACGGCGATCTTCCTCTCATGGGACGACTGGGGTGGCTTCTACGACCACGTCGTGCCGCCGGTGGCGGACGAGAACGGCTACGGCCTGCGCGTGCCCGGAATCGTGATCAGCCCGTACGCCAAGATCGGCATGATCGACTCGCAGACGCTGAGCCACGACGCGTACAACAAGTTCATCGAGGATGACTTCCTCGACGGTCAGCGCCTCGATCCCGCCACCGACGGGCGGCCCGACCCGCGCCCCGGCGTCCGCGAGGACAGCCCGATCCTCGGCAACCTCGTCAGCGATTTCGACTTCAGCCAGGCGCCGCGACAACCGCTGATCCTGCCGGTGTGCCCGGCCACGGACCTGACGCCGCAGCCATCCTGCTGACCTCGGTGACGCCCCGCCCCGCCCCGCGCGGGCACGGGGCGTCACCTCCGACGGTCAGCTCAGCTTGAAGATGAAGTCGTACTCCTTGCCGCCGTTACGCGAGAGAAGCGTCATCTGACCCCGCATGTCGCGGTAGGCGCCGGTCCCGCCGGTGATCGACAAAACGCTGTTGCGCGTGTCGTAGTACGGCCCCTGAACGGTTATCTGCCCGGCCTTCAGGAACGTCGTCCACAGGCATTCCCAGATGCCCTGCGCCGGCGCGACCCGCATGCAGAAGCCCTCGTCGTGCCCGACCTTCTTGGTGTTGGCGACGTTGAACACCGGATTGTTGAACGTCAGCACGTTGCCCTTCACGTCCTTGCCACCGACCCCCGGGTTCTCGGTGTCGGTGATCGCGTGCTCGATCACGTGCACGGTCGTGCCGGCGACGTGAGCTCGAGTCGGCTTGGCCGAACTCGTCCCGGCGGCGATCGCTCCCGCCGTCAGCGCCGCCGTCGCGGCCAGCGCGAACGTGCCGGCGCGTAGCTTGCCGTATTGCAAGGCTCTCCCTCCTCGTGGTGGACTCCAGAACCGGCGATCGTATGCCGCACGGCCGGTCCGCGTCCAGGGCGGGACCCCAACAACGCAAGCGCGAACCTAGCCGCCCGACATGTCCACCGGGTAGACGTTGGTGGGTTCGATCGTCACGACCACACGCTTCTCGCCGGGCTGGTCGTGGACCTTGAGGTCCGCGGAGTACTTCGCGCCGACCTTGCCGGCGAACGCGTAATCGTCGTCCGGTTCGATCCGCGCGTTACCGCGGACGACGAGATAGCGGTACGGGTTCTCGAGGTCGAGCAGCATCACGCTGCACTTGGGCCGCTTCTCGAGATTGCGCGTCTTGAGGCGGGCGGTGTTGAGCGAGAGCTTCAGCTCACCGTCGTCGTGGAGGAACCAGACCTCGGTCATCTGCGGGAATCCATCCCCGCCGATCGTGGCCAGCGACGCGACCTGTGCGTCGAGCAGGTCGCTGTGAGAGTCAGGGAAGGTGGTCATGGGCGACATTCTGACCTAGAGGCCGCGCACACGGACGCGCGTCGCCCGACGCCGTGCGCCGACGCCGGTGGCCCAGCGGCCCAGCGGCCCGCCCCGCCCTACAGCGCGGGGTCGTAGTAGTAGCCCCACATCTGCAGATCGGGGCTCCGGGCGACGACCTTGCCAACCGCTGCGTTCCAGGACGCCCACGAGTCGGGCACGATCCACTTGGGCGTCGTGCGGCGCGGCAAGGCGGGGCCCATCTCCGAGCACCACAGCGGCAACCGCTTGGATGCCGCCCAGGCGGCATCCTGCGGAACCTGCAACAGCCCGTCCACCTTCGTGTGGTAGCAGTGGGCGGCGATCGCCTGCACGCCGGGCGGCCGCCCGTGCGCGAAGCCTTGCTCGGTGGCGCTGAATCCCCACGGGCTGAACTCACCGTAGACGCGAATAGCGCTCGGAACCAGCTTCACCAGGACCGGCTCGACCGCGTTCCACACCGCGCGGTAGTTCTGTCCCGCGGTTCGCCCGTCCCGGGTGAGGGAGAAGGTGCCCTGGCCGTACGCCGCGGGCATCGACAGATCCTGCTCGTTGCCGACCCCGACGGCCCATACGTACGGCGCGTAGGCCGGCAGCACCTGTTCCACGTAGGCCGCGACCTGACTCGGGGTCAAGCGGTTGTTGAACTGGAGCGAGATGTAGACCCGGAAGCCGGCCGCCTGCGCATGTTCGATGCAGCCGATGCCGGCGCCGCCCGGCGCAGCCTGGGGCGACAGGATCAGGCGCAGGACGTTGGCATGGTTTGCGCGCAGGAACGGATTCACGTTCCGGTTCGCCAGGCACGCGAGCTCGCTGCTGACCGCAAGCCACCGCGGTCTGCGAGCGGACGCGGCCGCGGGCGCGATCATCAGCGCGACCGCCACTGCGGTCGCAACAAACGCTCGCATGCCGAGCCGTCGTCCGAAAGCTCGAGATCTTGCCTACGTCCACGCTTGTCCTACTTCGCCGGGTGCCGAGCTGCTTACCGCAGCGCCGCAATTCAGCCGGTCGCTAGGTTCTGCATCGGCACGACGTACACCTTCCTTGACGCGCCGTAACGCCAGCGGCGTCATTCTTACGGTGTTGTATGGATTCTCTCGCGCGGTTCTTCACCGTGCCGAACAGGCTGACCAGCCAATGCGAACAGCTGGCGACACCGCGGACCCCTCGGTCGTATGGCGGCTGGCCCGAGTGCTGGTGGTCGTGGCCGGCGTCGCCGGCGCGATCACGGTCGCCCTCAGCACCGGCGCCGTGAAGATTCCCGGCCTGTCGGGCAGCTCTCAGAACGCGAAGGCGAGCGACCAGGCGGCACTCGCCGCCCAGCGGACCGCCGCTGACGAACAGTGGGCCTCGGCCACATGCACGAACATCCTCGACTGGAAGAACGAGATCAAGCGCGACGGAACGAGCCTCAATCTCGGCTTCGGCCCGACCGCGCGGATCAAGGATGCGATCAGCGCGACGACTCGTCTGGTGAGCCAACTCGACACGCTCGGGCTGCCGCCGGGCGCGCAGACAGCGCAGGCCCGAGCCGAGCTGAATCAGCTGCGCTCCGAGATCGCCACGCGCCTGCGCGACGTCGAAGGGGCCGCGAGCAGCCTCGCCGGCGGGAACCTCGCCGCGATCGGCACGCTGGCGACCGCTCTCGAGAACGACAAGGCCCTCGGCACACAGGTCACGAGCGAGCTGCGCCACATCGTCTCGGTCGACCTCGGGCTGTCTGTCGTTGAGGCGCGCGCATGCCGGCAGCTCGTCGGCATCCCGATCTGAGCGGAGCGCTGCCCGGGGCGCGGCGGGGGATACTTCGCCCGATGGAGCGCAACGTCCTCGGCGGGCCGCTCGAGAGCTGCAGCGGCGACCCGCTCACCGGCTTCTACCGCGACGGATGCTGCCGCACTGGAGTTGGCGACTTCGGCAGCCACACGATCTGCGCCGTGGTGAGCGGCGAATTCCTCGAGTACCAGCGGAGCATCGGCAACGATCTGAGCTCGCCCGTGCCGGAGTACGACTTTCCCGGCCTCTCGCCCGGCGACCGCTGGTGCGTGACGACCTCAGCGTGGCTGCTCGCGCATGAGGAGGGCGTCGCCGCCTTCGTCGTGCTCGCCGCCACCCACGAGCGCGCGCTCGACGCCGTGCCGCTCGACCTACTCGAGCAGTACGCCGTCGACGTTCCCGCCGATCCCGGCTCGATCGACGCTACTTGAGCAGCTCGACCGTGAGCGACGAGGGCGCAGCCGCCGAACGCGCGATCGTGTAGACGCCGCCGGCGAGCTGCGGGAGCTGCCCCGGCAGCGGCGTGAGGTGCGGTGTGTCGGCCGTCGCAAGGGTCAGCCGCAGACGGTTCCCGGCGGCGATCGTGGCCAGCGTCGGGAAGATCTGGATCTGGTACTTCGGTCACCGCGCCGGGCGTGACGGGCTTGGCGGACGCCTCCGCGTAGGTGTGGTACGGCAGCACCGTCACGCCACCCTGCCTTCCAGGACCGGCTGGCATCGACCGCTCGCAGCGAACCGAGCAGCGCGCCCTCGGTGAGCGGGTAGGAGGCCCCGCTCGGAGTGACGTCCTCGAGCTCGGCGACGAGCTCCGTCTCGGAGGTGGTCGAGCTCGCGTACACGGTGGCGGTGATCGGGCCGGCGACCGTCTCGGCATGCGACAGCGGAGCCGAGGTGTAGGTGATCGCCCACGGTCCGGCCTGGGAGAGCTGGTCGTCGTTCGCGCACGGGGCGAGCAATCCCGCCGTGCCCGCCGGCACCGAGATGCCGCCCATCGACCACTGGTCGATCGGGCGCCCGCAGGGAGCTCCGGTCGGGCTCCAGAGGATCGTGTCGCTGTTGATCGCAGGCGGGGACGGGACCGGCGCCGACGCGGAACCCGTGACCGTCCCGAGCACGCCGCTCACGGGCGCCGGCACCGAGCCGGTGACGGTCCCGAGCACGCCGCTGATCGGCGACGGCACGGACCCGGCGAGCGTTCCGCCCGGGCTGGTGGCCGCCGGCGTGGTGGCCCGCGGTGCAGAGGTCGAAAGCGTCCCGCCCGAACCGAAGTACAGACGCGTGGGCGCTGAGCCGGTGAACGGGTACGTCGAGGTCTCGTCGAACTGCCCGCTGCCGAGGTCGTAGTAGTGGAGCGGCGTCGGGGTCCCCGCCATGCCGGTCCGCTCGTGCTTGAGCCAGGTGTCGAACCATTCGAGCTCGAGCGGATCGACGTCGACCGATGAGCCGTTGAGGTGCTCCCACGGGCCGTCGATCAGCTGGTAGCGGCCGGTCGTCCGCTGACCGGACGCCATCGGCGCGGTCGGCGCTCCGGCCGTCCCAGGCGTTCTGCAGCTCGGCGTAGTTGACCGGCTCGCCGTTCTGGAAGATGTCGAACTCCCCACCGACCAGGTACGCGGGGATGTGGTTGGCGACGACGCGGGCGAGGATGTTCTGCGGGTTGCGGGCATGCCAGTAGGAGCCGTCGTAGGCCTCGGCGCCGCCGGTCAGGATCTCCTCGGTCTGCGCGGCGTGATACGTCGCCAGGCCGTTGGCGTGGTCGGACTCGATCCCGCCGAGGTCGGACAGCAGCGTCCGGGTCGCTCGCGGTGT
Source organism: uncultured Solirubrobacterales bacterium (assembly GCA_963699325.1). Classification (GTDB taxonomy): domain Bacteria; phylum Actinomycetota; class Thermoleophilia; order Solirubrobacterales; family Solirubrobacteraceae; genus Palsa-465. The sequence continues at coordinate 91,340 of CAVOTN010000011.1, forward strand.
CGGTGATCGGGTTGGTCGTGTTGAGGCCGGCGGTCAGCCCGAGGTAGGTCTCGGAGAACTCGAAGTCGAGCAGCCCGCCCATGAACGAGGTGTCGCGGTAGATGTCGTTGGCGCTGACCATCGGGAAGATCGCCTTGAGCGGCGAGTGCGGGCCGACCGCGCCGGCGAGCAGCAGCTGGTCGATCCCGAGATACGACGGTCCGTAGGTGCCGACGCGCCCGTCGGAGTGCGGCAGGTGCGCCGCCCAGTTCACGACCTTGATCGCGTCGCGCTGCTGGACCGGGTCGAACAGGCCCCAGCTGCCGTTCGAGTCGCCGGTGCCGCGGACGTCCTCGACGATCTCGATGTACCCGCGCTCGGCCAGGTAGTCGTCGGCGCCGCCGGTGGCGCTCTCGCCGCCCGGCGAGGCTGCCGAGCCGGGGCTGCTCGAACCGCCCTGGCCCTTGCCGTACGGCGTCATCGTCAGCAGGACCGGGAACGGTCCCTTCGCGGGCGCGCCGGACGCCGTCGTCGGATAGATCTCGTTGACCCTGATCGTCGTGCCGCCGGCGCCCTTGATCGCAATGTCGTTGGTCGACGCCGTCCCGTACACGGCCTTCTCCGGCGTCCAGTGGCTCCCCGGCGCGGCGCTCGCGGAGACCACGCCCGCCGGCAACTCGGGATCAAGCCCGACGAGGCTCGACGGAGCCGACTCCACCGCCGGCGCGCCCGCCGGCGGCGACGGCGTGACCGCGACGGCCGGCGCGGCGCACCACGCCGGCGCCGGCAATCCCGATTCCGAGCGCAATCGCGCTCCGCAAATTCACACGTAGACGAGCGATTCCAGGCATCAGAGCGAGCCTCCCGCTGAGCGAGATACCCGAAGCGCCGGATTTCTAGACATCGAAGCGACTTGTCTCATTCAAGCCATTCCGTGATGAACGGGTGGCGGCGCAGCCACGGCCCGTAGCCGGGCTCGCTGTGACCGAGGATCAACGACGTCGTCGCTCCGTGTGCGGCGCCCTCGACGTTTCCGTTCGGGATGAGGTGGGCCTGGATCACCGGCATGCGCTGATCAGTGGAAGAAGGCGAACGTCCGGACCTCGATGCTGTGCCGTGGCACCGGCGTATCGACGGTCGGATCCCGGAAGGCCGAGTGGAGCACGCGCCACGCGCGGCTGTGGTCGGAGTCGTGGAAGACGAAGAACAGGACCTCGTCGCGGGTCATGTCGGGGAAGTACCACCACTCGTGGTCGGGGTTGTAGACGAACTCCGACCCGCTGGTGATCATCTTCGACTCGTCCACCTTCGCGAACGGGTCCTCGGGGATCCGGTCGACGAAGTACAGCTGGTTGGGAAGGCCCTCGTCGTCTCGGAGGCTGCGGAAGTCGCACAGCGCGAGCGGCCAGTCCTGGGGCGGCGGGCTGAACACCCGCCAGAAGCTCGCGGCCACGGCGCGGCGGTAGCCCGGCCCGTCGGGGAAGTGCTCGGCGTAGACGCGCGGCGCGGTCATCTCGGCGCCCTCGGGGCCGTAGTCGATGTGGACGAGCGCCGCCTGGGGCTGCGACGCGTGCTCGGCCGGAGCGGCCGAGCGGCGGAGCACCGCACCGCGGGTGACGACCTCGTCGGCGCCGGTGCGCTCCTTGATGAACTCGATCGCCTCGGGGAGATAGACCGCGTCCACCTCGGCCTTGTCCGTGAAATCGGCTACCGCGCTGCGGTGCGGGACGATCTCGAAACCGTGGGTTTCGGTCCGGAACGTGTCCTGCACCGGCCGGCCGTTCCGGATCGGGACCGTGTGCGACTCGTAACTGCCGGTGTTGATGCTCGCGCCGGGCGCCGTGAACCGGCGCAGCACGGTCGATCCGGAGTCCAGGTACTGCAGCTCGCCCGGAACGCTCGTCACCTGCTCGGTGCTCATCGCTGGCCTCTCCTCGTCGACCGGGTATCAAGCTACCAGACGTCAACCGCGCCGCCGGACCGTCGCCAGCCGCTCAGCCGGACCGTCGCTGCCGCGTGCTAAGAAGATCTCACTAACGATGCTTACCTTGCTCTGGGCGAAATGAGCGGACCTCGTCACCTCTGGTCTGGCGATTGGCAGCTCGAGTCCTCGGCCCGCCGGGACGAGCTGGCGGCTGGTCGCGGTCGGCCTGCGCAGCCCGCGGAGCCCGAGCGTCCGGCCCCCGCACCGAGGCCGCCGAGGCGCACGCTGCGCGAGCGCCTTCGGAGCTTCCGCGCGCGCAACCAGCGCCGGATCCGGATCGCGGTCGCGGCGGCGGCGCTGACCCTGCTGATCGCCGGCGCGGCGGTCGCGGTGGCGTCCGCGGTGGGCGGGTCCGGCGGCCAACCGTCGGCCGCCGCGGCCGGATCGCGGGCATGGCTCGGGATCGACGTGACGAGATCGCCGTACGGCGGGGTGATGGTGGTCGACGTGTTCCCCGGCAGCCCGGCGCAGGCGGCCGGCATGGAGCCCGGCGACGTCATCACGCGGATCAACGGTCATCCCGGTGTCCAACCCGTCCGACGTGACCTCGGCGGTCGCCGGCCGGCACCCGGGCGATCGGCTCCAGCTCCAGTTCCAGGGAAGCGGGACGACGTACTCGGCCAGCGTCCCGCTGGCGAGCACGCCCGCCGGGTACCCATGAGCTTCCTGCACCCGGCAGTGCTGGTCGCGCTGATCGCGATCCCTTTGCTGATCGGCTGGTATGTCGGCCAGCAGCGCCGCCGCGCCCGAGCCGCCGCGGCGTTCTCGGCCCCGGCGCTGGCGGCGTCGGTGACGCCACGCCGTCCGCGCTGGCGCCGGCACGTCCCGATGCTGGCGTTCGCGCTCGCGCTCGCCGTGTTGATCCTCGCCGCGGCGCGCCCGCAGCGGACGCTGGCGGTGCCGGTCGACACCGCCTCGATCATGCTCGCCAACGACACCAGCGGCTCGATGGCGGCGACGGACGTGTCGCCCACGCGCCTGGCCGCCGCCGAAAAGGCCGCCAACCGCTTCCTGACAAAGGTCCCCGGGTCCGTGCGGGTCGGGTTGCTCGAGTTCAACACGACGGTGGCGCTGCTCCAGTCCCCCACCACCGATCACGCGCTCGTGAGCTCGGCGCTCACGCAATTGCGGGTGACCGGCGGCACCGCGATCGGCGACGCGCTCCGGACCGCGCTCCACACGCTGTCGACCGTCCCGCGCGAGGGCGGCAAGCGTCCGCCGGGCGCGATCCTGCTGCTCTCGGATGGGGCCTCGGACGTGGGCTCTGATCCGATCACGGCCGCGCAACAGGCGGCCGCGGCACACATTCCGATCTACACGGTCGAGCTCGGGACGCCGCACGGAACCGTCAAGGAGAAGCGCGGCACGAAGACGATCACCGTGCCGGTACCGCCCAATCCGGCGCAGCTCGCCGAGATCGCCCGCGTCTCCCACGGCCAAGCCTTCACCGCAACCGACGCGAAGGGCCTGGACACGATTTACGAGCGCCTCGGCGCCGAGCTCGGACACAAGAAGGTCAAGCACGAGATAACGGCCACGTTCGCCGGCGGCGGGCTCGCGTTGCTCCTGCTCGGCTGCGTCGCGTCGCTCGCGTGGTTCGGACGACTGGTCTAGATCGTGACAACTAAGGAGAACAGATGACTGACATCGACAATGCGGGCGAGCTGCGCGCCGAAGCGCGCGCGGCGCTGGGGGAGGCGCTGCACGAGATCAAGCGCGTGATCGTCGGGCAGGACGCGATGCTCGAGCGGCTGCTGGTCAGCCTGCTCGCCAGCGGCCACGTGCTGCTCGAGGGGGTTCCCGGACTGGCCAAGACCCTCACCGTCAAGACGCTGGCGGCCGTGCTCGGCGGTTCCTACAGCCGAATCCAGTTCACCCCCGACCTGGTCCCGGCCGACCTCGTCGGCACGCGCGTGTATCGACCCGACACCGCCGCCTTCGAAACCGAGCTCGGACCGGTGTTCTGCAACTTCCTGCTCGCGGACGAGATCAACCGCGCGCCGGCCAAGGTCCAGTCGGCGCTGCTCGAGGTAATGCAGGAGCAGCAGGTGACGATCGGCGGGACCACGTACTCGGTTCCGCTGCCGTTCATCGTGATGGCGACCCAGAACCCGATCGAGTCCGAGGGCACCTACCCGCTGCCCGAGGCGCAGGTCGACCGCTTCCTGATGAAGATCCTCGTCGACTACCCGAGCACGGGCGAGGAGGCGGCCGTCGTCGGACGCAGCCTCCGCGCGCCGGCCGAGGTGCACGAGCGGCTGTCGCTCGCCGATCTCCGACGGTACGCGACCGCGGCCGAGACCGTCCTCGTCGACCGCGAGACGATCGGCTACGCGGTGGCGCTCGCGGACGCGACTCGCAATCCCGCGGCGTACGGGCTGAACGAGATCGCGTCGATGATCGAGTTCGGGGCGAGCCCCCGCGGGCCGATCGGCCTGGTCCAGGCGGCGCGTGTGCTCGCGCTGCTGCGAGGCCGGGGCCACGTCGCGCCCGACGACGTGCGCGATCTGGCGGCGGACGTGCTCCGCCACCGGATCGTGCTGTCCTACGACGCCCTCAGCGAGGGGGTCACCCCCGACCAGTTGCTCGAGCGCGTCCTCAGCGCCGTGCCCGAGCCGGGCACAGAGGACCTGATCCGCGAGACGCCGACGGTCGTGAGGGCGCGGTGACCACGACCGCTGCTCGAGCCGCCGGCGGCGCGCCAGGGGCCGGGGCCGCTGGCGCCAGCCGCTGGTCGAGGCGCTCGATCTCGCGCTCACACGGCTGGTGGCGAGGATGTTGCCGGGCGACCGCCGTGCCGCCGGCGTCGGCGCCGGCATGGAGCTCGCGCAGCTCCGTCCGTACGAGATCGGCGACGACGTGCGCCACATCGACCCGGCCGCGACCGCCCGCACCGGGCAGGCTCATGTCCGCCTGCACGTGCCCGAGCGCGCGCTGACCACCTGGATCGTGCTCGACGTGTCGCCGTCGATGGCCTTCGGCACCGCCCGCCGGCTGAAGGCGGACGTCGCGGAGGGAGTCGCGCTCGTGTTCGGACGGCTCGGCGTGCGTCGCGCCGGCAGCATCGGGCTCGTCGCGTTCGGCGCCGCCACGCCGCGTGTGCTCCCGCCGCGCGGCGCCAAGCCCGGGATCGTCGCGCTCCGGCGGCTGCTTGCCGAGGGCGTCGCGCCCGACGGTCAGCATCATGCCGACGCCCTCGCCGACGCGCTCGCGCGGGTCGGCCGGATGTCCCGCCAGCCGGGCCTTGTCGTCGTCATCGGCGACTTCCGCGACCAGCATGGCTGGCAGCGCCCGCTGGCATCCCTGCGCGTTCACCACTCGGTGCTCGCCGTCGAGATCGTCGATCCGCGCGAGGCGGAGCTTCCCGCGGTCGGGCACCTGGCGCTGGTCGATCCCGAGACCGGCGCCCGCGTCGACGTCGACACCTCCAACCGCCGCCTGCGCGAGCGCTTCGCCGAGCTCGAGCGCCGTCGCCGGAAGGAGCTGACCCGTGAGCTCCGTCGCCTGCGAATCGACCACGTCACGCTGGCGACCGACCAGGATTGGCTGCTGGCGCTCGGGCGTCACCTGCGATGAGCTTTGCTTCGCCTCTGTGGTTGGCGGCACTCGCGCTGATCCCGATCGCGATCGCGGCGCAGGTCGCTGCGCGCCGGCGGTCCAGGCGCTACGCGGTCCGGTTTCCCGGCGGTCTCGACGCTGGTGCTCGCGGCCGGCGCCGGCGCGTCCTGGCGGCGTCACCTCCCGGCCGTGTTCGCGCTGGCGGCGATCGCCGCGCTCGCGCTGGCGCTCGCCCGGCCCCGGATGAGCTACAGCGCGCCGGTCGACCGGGCATCGCTGATGCTCGTCACCGACCACTCCGGGTCGATGGCGGCGACCGACGTTCAGCCGACGAGGCTGGCCGCCGCCGAGCGCGCCGCCAACACCTTCATCGATCAGCTGCCGGCGAACGCGCTTGTCGGCGCGATCGCCTTCTCGAGCTCGCCGGACGCCGTGCAGGCGCCGGTGGCCAACCACGCCGCCGCGCGCGCGATCATCGACGCGCAGACCGCGAACGGCTCGACGGCGACCGGCGACGCCCTTCAGCTCGCGCTCCAGCTCCTGCGGGGCGCCGACAAGAAACACCCGCCGTCCGCGATCGTGCTCCTGTCCGACGGCGCCGCGAACGCCGGCCTCGACGTCACCACTGTCGCTCGCGAGGCGGCGCAGGAGAAGATCCCGATCGACACCGTCGCGCTCGGCACCCCGAACGGCACCCTCCCGAGCCCTGACCCGTTCGGGCCGCCCGTGGCCGTCCCTCCCGACCCGCAGCTGATGCAGGAGATCGCGCAGCTGTCGGGCGGGCGCTCGTTCAACGCCCAGACCGCCGACGAGCTCAGCTCGATCTACAAGCAGCTCGGCCGTCAGCTCGGCAGCGTGACCCGCAAGCGCGACATCACCGCGGCGTTCGCGATCGGGGGCCTGGTCTTCCTCCTGATCGGCGCGGCGGGGTCGACCCGTTGGTCCGGCCGGCTCCCCTGATCTCCGAGCATCAGTCGGCGAGCCCGTGGGTGTAGGCGTAATGGACGGCCTGGGCGCGGTCGCGCGCGCCGATCTTCGCGAACAGATGATTGATGTGCGTCTTGACCGTGGCCTCGCTGACGACCAGCGTGCGGGCGATCTCGGCGTTGGACATCCCGCGGGCGATCAGCGACAGAACCTCGGCCTCGCGTGGGGTGAGGTCGTCCGGGAGCGACGCGGGCGGAGCCGGACGCCGGGCGGCGCCGGCGGCCGCGAGCAGGCGGCTCTGGACGACCGGGTCGAGCAGCGCCTGGTGGCCGGCGGCGGCGTGGACGGCGCGCGAGATCTCGGCGATCCCCGCGTCCTTGGTCAGATACCCGCGGGCTCCGGCGTGCAGCGCGTCGAGGATCGAGTCCTCGTCGGCGTGGGTGGTGAGCACGACGATCTCGGTCTCGGGCCGCGCCTCGCGGATCCTGCGGGTGGCCTCGACGCCGTCCAGGCGCGGCATGCGCAGATCCATCAGCACGACGTCCGGCCGGTGGCGGGCCGACAACGCGACGGCCTCCTCGCCGTCGGCGGCGGCGGCCACCGGCGTGATGTCGGGCGCGGCCTCGAGCAGCGTCATCAGCCCCTCGCGCACCAGCGCCTGATCGTCTACCACGAGGACCCGGATCGGACCGCTCACCGCGCCTGCTCCGCGGGACGGCCGGCGCCTCGGGACGGCCGGCGCCTCGGGACGGCCGGCGCATCGGAGCGCGCTCCCGGCGGCGGCAGCCGCAGCTCGACGCGCCAGCCGTCGCCGGCGGCGCCGGCGTCGAGCGCGCCGCCGAGCAGCTGCGCGCGCTCGCGCATCCCCTGGAGTCCGTAGCCGCCGCCGGCGTCGGCGAGTCCGGTGGGGACCGGGGCCGGCCCGGTCTGGGGGTGCCGGTCCTCGACGAGCAGCACCACTTCGTCATCGGGGTTCCGGCCGGCATGGAGCGCGACGGTCACCTCGGCGCCGGGCGCGTGCTTGCGCACGTTGGTGAGCGCCTCCTGGACGACCCGGAGCACCGCCTGCCCCGTCTGGCCGGTCAGCCGTGCCGGGTCGCCGTCGACCTTCAGCTCCGCGGCGGCGTCGGCGCTCGCGCGGTACTCGGCGACGAGCGCCTCGATCCCGGCCGACGCCGACACCGAATCCCCACGCAGCGCCCCGACCGCCTGCCGGGTCTCCTCCAGCCCCTCCCGCGCCAGCGCGTGGGCTCGCTGCACGCGCGCGAGCACCGTCTCGCGGTCGGCACCCTGCTCGACCAGCGAGCTCGTCGCCTCGAGCTGGATCGTCAGGCCGGCCAGCGTGTGGGCCAGCACGTCGTGGATCTCACGCGCGATCCGGGTCGACTCCTCGAGCCGCGCCGAGCGCAGCTGCTCCTCGTGCGAGCGCTGCGTCTGCGCGAGCAACAGCTCCGCCTGCTCCGCGCGCATCTGGGACTGGCGGGCGTTCGATGTCGCCAGCGCCGTCGCGATGAACCCGAGCGTGTACGCCAGCAGCCCGAGCGCGCTGCCGTTGTAGACGAGGATCGACGAGCCGAGCGCCAGCGCTCCCAGCGCGACGACGACGAACGCGCGCGTCAACTCCACGCGTACGCCCGCCGCGCCGACGGCCACGAACACGAACACGCTGGCGGCGCTGTCGGGCGAGGCGCCGGCGAGCACGCCGCCGGCCACCGCCAGCACGTACAGATCGGGCGTCACCTTCGAGTCGGCGGTCGGCCGGATCGTCCACGCCAGCCACGCCGCCACGCACACGGCGAAGGAGATCGTGACCACGAGCCCGCGTCCGCTGCCGCCCGGGTGATGGCGTGCGTGGAGCACCGACCAGCTCACCAGGACCAGAGCGACGACCCGTATCAACGTGGCGAGCCGGTGGTTCAGACGAGCGAGCACCATCGTCAGAGAAGGTACGGAGTCCGGAGGCGATCGTTCAACTCTCCGAGCGCCGGCGCGACACGGCGAAGCGGGACCCGCTGATCGCGGATCCCGCTGTCCAACGCCAACCTAGATGGTCTGCACGGCACGGTTGCTCACACGAGCGACGGGGTAACCCGGCCCATCAGATGCTCGCGGCGAAGGGCCTGGACCAGTGAGCGCCCGCACACCTCGAACACCGCCATCGCCAGCAGCGCCACCGTCCACGCCTCGCCGCCGGTGATCGAATGGGTCGCGCTGAAGTGACCGATCGTCGCCGCGCCACCGTTGTTGACCCAGATCAGGAACGCAAACCGCGAGCCCATCCCCAGCACCCAGAAGAACCCTGACAGCCAGCCGCTGCGAGCGAGCACGTCGCCGTCCGCGCCACGCCGCATCATCACGGCCTGGCCGCTGGCGACGCCGATCAGCAGACCCACGAGCGCGAGGACCACGATCAGCACCAGATCGTTGCCGGCGGTGGGGATGCCGTGTAGATAGTTGGCGACCGCGATCGCCACGATGACCATGGGGCGGATCAGCGCCTTGGCCGTCAGCTTGCGCTCCTTGATCTGAAGCAGGACGAGGAGCACCAGCGCGGAATCCATGAGGTAATCAGTAAATGTCATGGCTGCATCGTCGTCCCGCGACGCGGTTCGCACATCGGCGCCAGGGTCGATTCGTGGGTGGATATGCCTCGCGTCTCCACCCACGGGTGGAGATGACACCGCTCAAGCCCGCGAGCCGGACTGCGAAACTCCCCGGCATGAGCTCCGAGCGTCCACGCCGCGTGCACCTGACCGGGGATCTCGCCGGCGACTACGTGGTCGTCGAGGAGCGCGCGGACGGATCGGTGGTCGTCGTGCCGGAGACGTCCGGAGCGGCGCCGGGCGCAGGCGCGACGGACCCAGCGGGGTCCGAGGGCCCCTCGCTGTTCGCCGGTCTGCTCGCGCGGCCGGTGCGGACCCCGCCGGACGTCCCCACGATCCTCGAGGACTGGGGAGTCGAGCTCGGCGACGACGAGAGCGTCAGCGACTTCATCCTGGCCGAGGTCGACGGCCAGACCGGCTTCCTTGCGATCACCAGCCAGCGCTTCATCTTCGCCACGAACACCGGCCGGAAGGTGACCGTCGTCCAGGAGCACCTGCTGTCCGCCGCCCGCAACGTCGAGCTGTTCGGCCGCCGCCGCTGGCAGAAGCTCCGCGTCACCTGGCACGGCGCCGAGAGCGTCATCAGCGTCCCGGACCGCGATGCGCTCTCGCGCCTGCATCAACACCTGACGGGCGGCGGACCCGACTGAACTACGGCGCGGTGTAAGCGACCAGTTGCGCGGGTCCCCCAGCCGAGCCGGGGTCGTGTAGGGCGCTGTCCGGGACGAGCACGGTGTTGCCGGCGATCGCGATCGGGGCGTTGGTCGAGGCCGGGAGGCGCTGGCGGAACACGATCGCGCCGGTGCTGCGGTTGAGCGCGATCAGCGTGCCCTTGGCCAGCGTGGTGAACACCAGGTCGTTGGAGACGGTGGCGGCGCCGAGCGGCAGGTCGGAAACCCTGGTGTCCCACTGCACCTTGCCGGTCGCGAGGTTGAGCGCCTCCACCTCGCCGCCCGCCCCGCCGGCGGCCTTGGTCGGGACGGGGGAACTCAACGTGGTGTATGTCAGCGCGACGTCGAGCGTGACCACGTAGACGCTGTTGCCGGCGAGGGCCATGTTGGTGAGCACACCGCCGAGCGAGCCGGGCTCGATCGTGAGCGGGGCCTTGACCGTGCTCCGGTGCTCAAGCATCTCGAGCGAGTCGTCGTCGTGGCCGTTGTGCGCGCCGACGGGCGTCTTCCAGATCAGCCGGCCGGTCTTGGCGTTCATCGCGTACACGTAGCCCATCTTGCCGCCACCGATGACTGCGGGAACACCGGCCACGCTGGTCGCGATCGGCGAGGCCTGCATGTCGTAGTCCTTGAAGTCGTCGGGCACGGCCTGGTAGTACCAGCGAAGCTTGCCGGTGCTCGCATCGAGGTTCACCGCGCTGTCGGTGTACAAGATCGGCGAGGGGTGCTGGATCGCCGAAGCGACCGACTGGTACGGATTGCCGATCCCGAACGTCACCGACCCGTCAGCGCCGACCAGCGGTGGCTCCCACGCGCCGCCCGCGCCGAGGCCCAGCGCCTGCACGCCCGGGGCGGCGCCGGCGACCGTGTTGAACCGCCAGAGCACGCGGCCGGTGGACGCGTTCAGGCCGAGTAGCACGCCGCCGCCCGGCGCGGGGCCGTAGGCGCTCGCCACGTACACCCGCCCGCCCGCGACCTGCGGCTGGATCTCGAACGACCCCTGGCCGGTGCTCAGGAGGCGGTTGTCGACCCACAGCGTTTTTCCGGTATGCGCATTGAGCGCGAACACCGAGTACGCCGAGTCGCCGTACACCACTCCACCGGCGACCGCGACCCCGTTCGGTCCCGGGCCGCTTTTCACAGGCTGGTTGAACTGGTGCTCCCACTCGAGCTTGCCGGTTGTGAGCGCCACTGCGTACACGTTCGCGTCGAGATCCTGGATGTAGACAACACCGCCTGACACGATCGGGTTCATCGCCAGCGCGCCGGCGCCACCCACGCCCTTGGCGGCCGAACCGCTGAGCTTGAACGTCCACGCCTGCCGCAGCCGAGTCACGTTCTGCGAGGTGATCGTGGAGCCGGGCGCCACACGGGTGTTGGCGAGGTCGGCGTTCGGATACGGCCACGACCCGGAGGCCGACGGCGGCGGGCCGGAGGGCTTGGGCTTGCTCCCGCTCCCCCCGCACGCCGCCACGAGCAGAGTCAGCGCGACGATCCGGCACGCATGAACCGACCGCGACCTCATCCGTCACTCCCACCGGAAGAGACGACTGGCAGCGACGCTGAGCCGACCGCCCACACGACGAGCACGAGCAACGGCTCGACGCCCGGGTTGTGGCCGCCGAACGCGGCGTGGAGCGCGTTGAAGCCGGCGCCGGTCGGGAGCACCTTGGAAATGTCGGAGACCACCTGCGAGTGGATCTCCTGAATCGGGACGTACAGGCCGGAGAAGAACGCCAGCGGGTAGAACAGAACAGCGCCGTCAGCGCCTGGGCGATTTGCGGGGTCTTGGCCAGCGAGGCCACGAGCAGACCGAGTCCGAGCGTCGCCATCGCGGTGAGGACGAGCGCGACGAGCGACACGAGGTACCCGCCGACGTCGTGCGGGAGCGCCAGGCCGTACGCGCCGGCCCCGGCGCCGAGCAGGATTCCGATCCCGATCACGGCCAGGATCAGGCTGACGGTCGTCTGAGCGGCGAGCAGCCAGGACGGGGGAACCGGAGTGGTCGACATCCGGCGCAGGACGCCCTGCTGGCGGTAGGTCGCCAATTGCTGGGGAAGTCCCGGCCAGACCCACCGCGATCAATACGAACACCATCAACGTCGGCACGTACAGGTTGAAGAACGAGATGCCGCCGAGCGCCGGCGTCGGGACGTGTCGTCGCCGGGATGCTGCCGAAGATGACCAGCAGCAGGAACGGGATCCCGACGGCTACGAGCAGCCCGACCGGTCTCCGGATGGCGATCTTGATCTCACTGGCTACGAGCAGGCCGAACGCCCGCCGCTGTCGAGGGGTGAAGCTGAGGGCGGCGGTGGTCATCGCGTCACTCCGTTCGTGTCGTGTGATGCCTCATCGGTGAGGGCGAGGAACGCGTCCTCGAGGTTTGCCGTCTCCGTCTGCACGTCCTCCGCGCGTATCCCGGCTTGGTGCAGAGCCAGCACGACTGCGGTCACGAGGTCCCCGGAGCCGGCGACCACGACTTCCGGGCCGTGGCGCTCGACGGCGCTGACCTCCGGCAGTGCCGACAGCAACTCGTCGGAGAGCGGCTCGCTGGGCGTGAACCGCACCCGCTTGCTCGTGCTCGCGGCGAGCGCTAGCGCGCCCGGCCGATCGAGGGCGACCACCCGGCCGTGATCGATCAGCGCCACGCGGTCGCACAGCCGTTCGGCCTCCTCCATGAAGTGGGTCACGAGCACGATCGTCACCCCCCGCGCGCGCACGCCCTCGATCAGCCTCCAGGTGTCCCGGCGGGCCTCGGGATCAAGGCCCGTGGTCAGCTCGTCGAGCACCGCGATCTCGGGCTGGCCAATCAGCGCCAGCACGATCGAAAGCCGCTGCTTCTGGCCTCCGGAGAGGTGCTTGAAGTACGTGTGCTGCGCGTCCTCGAGCCCGAGCGTCGCGATCAGCTCGCGCCCATCCGCGGGCTCGCGATAGAAGGACGCGTAGAGCTCCACCGCCTCGCCGACCCTCATCAGGTCCGGCACCGCGCTGTCCTGGAGTTGCACGCCCACGCGCTCGCGCAGCTCGCGGCGGTCCCGGCGCGGGTTGAGGCCGAGCACGCTGATCTCGCCCCGGTCGGCGGTTCGCAGTCCGGTGATGCACTCCACGGTCGTGGTCTTGCCGGCGCCGTTGCGACCGAGGATCCCGAAGATCTCGCCGGCGTGGACGCTGAAGCTGACGTCTTCCACCGCCACCGTCGTCGCCGTAGGCCTTGCGCAGGTGGGACACCTCGATCACGGCCGGTACCGCGGGGCGACTCGACGCCGATGCAGACACCCCGGTATCCGTCCGAACCAGCTCTTGGATGCTCATAACGCGTTCGATCCTTCTCGATATATTTGAACGATACCGACATGATATCACGCCCTTGATGGTGATACAATATGGCTGTGATATCGGATCGAGACGTAGCCACAGAAGCGTCCGCACCCAGCCCCACGGGATCGGAGCAGTCGCACGAGCAACGAGCGGGCTGGGTCATCCCCGGCCTGCCGACCTTCATCGCCGTGCTCGCCGCGATGGCCCTGGGGATCGTGATAGTGGTCACCGCCGGCAAGGACGCGGGGGTCATAGCGTTCGGCGTCATCATCATCTCCGTCGCAGGCACGTTGTTCGGCGGCTTCTTCGTCGTGCAGCCGAACGAGGCCCGGGTGCTGGTCCTGTTCGGCCGCTACATCGGCTCAGCCACTCAGGATGGCTGGTGGTGGTGCAACCCGTTCGCCAAGAAGCAGAAGGTCTCTTTGCGGGTTCGCAACTTCCAGAGCGAGCGGATCAAGGTCAACGACGCCAGCGGGAACCCGATCGAGATCGCGGCGGTCGTCGTCTGGCGCATCGTCGACACGGCCAAGGCGGTGTTCGACGTCGCCGACTACGAGCAGTTCGTGAACGTGCAGAGCGAGACCTCGCTCCGCCATGTCGCGAGCGAATACCCCTACGACGACTACAAGCCGGAAACGACCTCGCTGCGCGGCAACGCCGACGAGGTCCGCGGCACACTCCAGGTCGAGCTCCAATCTCGCCTGCGGCTGGCAGGCATCGAGATCCTCGAGACGCGGCTGACCCATCTCGCGTATGCGCCCGAGATCGCCGAGGTCATGCTCCGCCGGCAGCAGGCCGAGGCGATCCTCGCCGCCCGCCGGACGATGGTGATGGGCGCGGTCGGCCTCGTGCAGATGGCGCTCGCGCAGCTAGCCGACTCGGACCTGGTCGAGCTCGACCCCGAGCGCAAGGCGACGATGGTGTCGAACCTGATGATCGTGCTGTCAGGCGACCACTCCCCGACCCCGGTTATCAATACCGGGACGCTGTACACGTGAGGTCTGGCCTGTATGCCTGAGAGTAAACGCTTCCTGCTCCGACTCGACCCTCGCCTGTTCGAGGCCTTGCGCCGCTGGGCCGACGAGGACCTACGGAGCATCAACGCGCAGATCGAGTTCCTGCTGACCGACGCCGCCCGCCGCGCCGGGCGTCTGCCCCGTAAGACGACCCCCCGTCCACCCCTTCCCCAGGACACAGGCGATGACCTGGGCGATGCGGAGGCCGCTCCGGCGCCGTCCAGCGCTGCCGACCGGCGCGGTGCCGGGGCTCGGCGCTGACGGCCATCGCGAGGGCCGGACGAGCGCTTCGGCGCTGACGGGACGACACGACTGAATCCGGTAGCGTGGGCGCCGACCCCTACGCTCGCTCAAGGTCGAGAATCGCATGAAGGTGACCGGCGTCGAGACGTTTCCGATCGCGGTGCCATCCCCGCATCCCGGCGGCCCGTACTGGATGCTGCTGCGCCTGGACACCGACGAGGGAATCTCCGGCTACGGCGAGATGATGCTCCTCTCGATCGGGTTCCGGTGGCCCGTCGTCGTCGCGATGATCGACGATCTCGTCGATCAGGCGCTGATTGGCCACGACCCTTACAACGCCGAGGAGCTGTTCGACCGGATCTACGGTCGCGCCGGCTACAGCCACGTTCCCGAGTTGACCAAGCTCGCGATCCTGAGCGCGTTTGACATCGCGTGCTGGGACATCGTCGGCAAACACCTGGGGCAACCGGTCCATCGCCTGCTCGGGGGCCGCGTTCGCGACACGGTCCGGACCTACACGTATCTGTATGCCGCGCCTAGTGAGCAGGACCTCGGGAGGAGCCTGCGTGAGCTGTGGCTCGATCCGGAGCACGCCGCCACGCGGGCGCGCCACTACGTCGACCTCGGCTTCACGGCGGTCAAGCTCGACCCGTTCGCGCTCAGCATCAGCCACGATCAGGCGCTCGGCCAGACCGTTCCGATCCAGTTCACGATGTCCGCCCTCGCCACCGCGGAAGCCGTGATCGGCGCGATCCGTAGCGAGATCGGCGACGCCGCCGACATCCTCATCGGGACCCACGGCCAGATGACCCCCGCCGCCGCGATCCGATTCGCCAAACGGGTCGAACGGTATGACCCGTTGTGGTTCGAGGAGCCCGTCCCGCCCGAGAACATGCGGGCGCTCGCCGAAGTCGCGCGCGCGACCACCATCCCGATCACCACCGGCGAGCGGATCACCTCCAAGTACGAGTTCGCGCGCCTGCTCGAGCACCGGGCCGCGTCGATCTTCAACTTCGATCTCGGCACCGTGGGAGGCATCCTCGAGGCGCGGAAGATCGCGACGATGGCCGAGTCGAACTACGTCCAGGTGTCGCCGCACGTCTACGGCGGACCGATGATCGCCGCCGCGTCGATCCAGCTTTCGCTGAGCTCGCAGAACTTCCTGATCATGGAGGGGATCGAGCGCTTCGACGGCATCTATGACGAGCTCACCGACCCGCCGTTCGCCTGGCGAGACGGTTTCCTCATCCCCTCCGAGCGACCGGGCCTCGGCCACGACCTGCGTGAGGACGTCGCTCGCAGGCTCCGTCCGGATGGACCCGGACGGAGCCTCATTCGCAGCTACTAGCGTGTCCGGAGTCGCCGGTGTCATCGTCCTGGTCGCAGGAATCGGCGTGGTCGTGTTCGCCGCCGACGTGTTCGTCGACGGGCTCCTCGGAGTCGCCCTGGCGCTCGGGATCGCGCCGTTCGTGCTCTCGGTGGCGCTGTCGGGCTTCGAGACCGAGAACCTGGCGACGGGGATCGCCGCCAACGCCAAGGGATTGCCCGGCGCCGCCGCCGGCACGTTCCTGGGTGGGGTGACGTTCCTGGCGTTCGGGGTTGCCGGTCTCGGCGGCCTGATCGCGCCGATCCGCGTCGAGCTCCCGACCCGCTTCGCGGTTTGGACGGCAGTTGCACCGCTGCCCCTGCTGGCCTGCGCCATCGACGGGCACATCTCACGGATCGAAGGCGGGCTGCTCGTGGTCTGGTCGGTCGTGGCCCTGGTCGGCCTGGCACGCTCAGGACGTGAGATGCTCGCGGCCGAGGACGATGACGAGCGCGTCCGGCGACCCGGCGTCCGGCTGCTAGTCGGGCTCGCCCTGCTGACGGGCGGGGGTTGGCTGATCGGCCAGGGTCTCCGAACCACGGTGCGTCAGCTCGGCATCCCGCAGACGCTGCTCGGAAACACCGCGCTGGCCGCCACGATCGAGGCCGAGGAGCTCGCCCGCTTCGCAGTCCCCGCGCGGCGCGGGCGACCAGAGATCGGCCTCGGAAGCATCGCGGGGACAATCGTTCACTTCGCGGCGCTCAACGCCGGCATCATCGCGCTCGTCAAGCCGCTGACGCTCGGGACGCAGACGACCCACTTCTACCTGCCGGTAGCGGTCGCCAGCCCGGCGATCCTCGCCGCCGTACTCGTCGTCCGCAAGCGACTCGGGCGGCCCGAGGGCGCCGCGCTGACCGGCCTGTACGTCGCCTACGTCGCGGCAGCGATCGTCGTCTCGACCTGAACCGACGAATGGGCCAGAAAATGACCCGGTCGGACTCCGTTCTAGCCCCGGTCGGGCCATGGGAACCTCGCCAAACGCATTCGCAAGGTGTATCCGCTGGGTCACCGGACATTGCGCGCTTGACCTGTGTCGCAGAATTGTCCGCTAACGCCGCGCGGGGCCCCACCGAAGCCACGACCTGAGAGAGGAGCAGTTGATGGCAACGGAGACCGAGTACGTTGACGCAGGGATCGCCGTCGACTTCAGGATTCTGAGCGCCGGCTTTGTTGGCAAAGCGCCGGCGGTGGCCAGAGGCGTCAGCTACGACCGGATCCTCAAGGCACGAGATGCGGAGGCGCACAACTGGCTCACGTACTACGGCGCCTACGATGGCCAGCGGTACAGCACGCTTGACCAGATCAACAGCTCGAACGTCAAAGCTCTGACTCCCGTCTGGGAATTCCAGTGTGGTTCGGTGGGTATGCACTCGGGGGCGTCGACATACTCGTTCGAGGCGTCGCCGCTCGTCGTGGACGGGATTATGTATCTGACCGGCTGGGATGGCTGGGTCTGGGCGCTTGACGCCACGACGGGCGTGGAGCTGTGGCGCTACCACCGCGCCTCCCCGTACGACGTGCGCCTGTGCTCCGGCAACGTCAACCGTGGCTGCGCAGTCGCGGAGGGAAAGGTGTTCGTCACCACACTCAACGCCCACGTGCTCGCGCTCGACGCGACGAACGGCGGGCTGGTCTGGGACCAGGTGTACGGGGATGTTCGGGCCGGGCCTCGGGATTTCCGCCGCGATGGCGCGGCCGCCCCCCTTTCGGCGCGGACGCCGCCTCGCTCAGTTGCGAATCCGCACTAGCTGGACGCTCGGCGGATTCGTGTATTTCCCGTTACCGCACCTCGGAAAGGACCGTCAGTTGCAACTCGTCGATCGTGGCGGTCGCCTCGCTCATGCAATCGCGGAGCACGGTGTAGGGGATGGTCGCCCCGTGACGGCCGCCGCTCCGCCAGAAGCACCCAGCGTTCTGCACGGTCCGCTGCGCGGCGATTTCGTATAGGTGAATCCCATCCGTGAGGTACTTCGTTCCCATTTCCTTCCTTCGACCACTCGTTCACAAGCCTTATCGGTAAGTGCGGTTCTGCACTAAATCAACGATTCAGCCTTCTCAACATTTGCGCTATTTGCGGTCATTCGAGTACTTCACGGAGACGGGTCCGGTCGGAGCGATACATGGGAATCGTGAAGCAGCCATCATCCGAACCCAGTGATTCCGGTCCGCGAAGCTACGCATTCGTAGGTTGGTGGAATATCAGCGTTCTACCCGCAAAATCGCGGTTTACACGGTGTGAGTTGGATATCAACCGAGGCGACAGACGTCTATGGCCGCGCGTACAAGCGGCGCCGTCCTACACGGGAAATCCCGCGTCGCTAGGCGGCGTCGGTGCGCGCGGCGTCGAAGCCGGCGATCGCCAGCCGGCGCCGGCACAGGTCCACCGCGAACTCACGGGTGGCAGCCGGGACCACGTCGCCCCAGGCGGCGGCCGCCTCGGTGGCGCGGCCGAGCACATCGTCGACCAGGCTGTCCGGATCCTTAGCCGCCGTCAGGCAGCGCACGCCGAAGCCGACGTGCCAGCGCTCGTCGAGCTCGACTCGCTCGAGCGCCTCTGCGCACGCCGGGCAACGCTCCGTCGTCGAGGTCGTCGAGCAGCGCGCGCTGCCCGGCGGAGAAAACGGCTCCCTCGAGGACCATGTGGTAGAGGCGCACCCCGTCGAGCAGACCGGTGCGCCTCGCCGCCAGGTCGGCGGCCATCGCGGGCAGCCGCTCCTCGAACAGCTCGAGCAGCGGCGCCGGGACATGTTCGCGGGCGGCGGCGAGTCGATCGGCGGGCGTGTCCCCGGGCAGCCCGAGCACCTCGGCGGCGACGCGGTCGAAGAACTGGGTGTGGCGATCCTCGTCGCGGCGCTGCAGGAAGAAGATCCACATCATCATCGAGTCCACCTGTTCGGACGCGTCGGCGAACGGCGTGAGGTGCTCGGCGACGGCGTCCTCGGCCACGCGGAAGCCGGCGATCAGCGTCGTCAGCCGGCGGCGCCGCTCGTCCGGCAGCTCCGGCCACGCGCGGGCGTCGGGAGCGAGGTCGATCGCCGTCGGCTCCCACTGCAGCTTGGCCACGATTTGGGAATACGTCGACAGCCGCGGGAACACCGACAGCTCGGCGCGGTCAGCGGTGGGAACGCTGAGACCGCCTGCCCCGGCCGGGATGTACGGGTCTTGCACCATCAGAAATAGTTTGCCGAATTGCCGCCCGCGCCCACGGCTACACGCGAGCCGGTCGCTTCATCGTGCGATACACGAAGTGGTCAGTCTGCGCCGACTCGCGTACGCGCCACGACTTGCTCGTGGTGCGGCGAGAACCGGCAGACCGGATCGGTGGCCGCCGCGTCGCCCGTCAGCCGCAGCGCCTGGCAACGGCACCCGCCCCAGTCCTCCTCCTGGCGCCCGAGCGGGCACGAGCGGCAGGGCTCCTGCATCCAGTCCGTCCCCCGGAAGCGCGCGAACGCGTCGGACTCGTTCCAGATCCACTCGAGCGAGTGCTCGCGGACGTTCGCGAACTCGAGGCCCGGGATCGTCGACGCCGCCTGGCACGGCAACACGTCGCCGTTCGGAGCGACGACCATCGCCGTCCGGCCCCACCCGCCCATGCACGGCTTCGGGAGATCCTCGTACATGTCGGGAAGCACCCAGAGAACGTCCACCTTCGGACCGACGCGTTCGCGGAAACGTTTGACCGCCTCCTCCCCGCGCCGGAGCTGCTCCCACGAAGGCAGGAGAGCCTCCTGGTTTACGACCGCCCACCCGTAGTACTGGGTGTTCGCGAGCTCGAGCCGTTGGGCGTCGAGATCGACGGTCAGATCGAGCAGCTCCTCGATTCGATCGAGGTTCTGCCGGTGAAGGACGCAGTTGATCGTCAGCGGGAAGTCGAGCTCTCTGGCGGCACGTGCGGCCGCGATCTTCTTCTCGAACGACCGGTTGCCGGCGATGCGGTCGTTCTCCGCCGGGTCGGGGCTCTGGATCGAGATCTGGACGTGGTCGAGTCCGGCCGCCTTGAGCTCGTGCGCGCGTTCGAGCGTGAACAGGGTGCCGGCCGTGATCAGCGAGGAGTACAGGCCGGCGTCGCGCGCCGCGGCGCACAACTCGTCCAGATCGCGGCGGAGCATCGGCTCGCCGCCGGTCAGCGCGAGCTGGAGCACGCCGAGGCCACGGGCCTGAGCGAACGCGCGCGCCCAGTCCTCGGTCGCGAGCTCGCGACGGTACTTCTCGCCCCCGATGTCCACCGGGTTCGAGCAGTACGGGCAGTGCAGCGGGCACTGGTAGGAGAGCTCCGCGATCAGGGTGTACGGCCTACTCGGCGCCGGCATCGACCAGCAGTCCTCTCTGGGCCATCCCGTCGACCAACTCGCGAACGTCGCCACTGAGATCGGCGCCGTCGTACCGCGCGCTGAGGACGCCAACGATCTCGTCCACCGACCGCTCCCCATCACACAGCCCGAGTACCTCCGCGGCGCTCGGGTTGAGCCGCACGGCGCCCTCGGGGACGAGCAGCAGGTGCTCCTCGCGGACCTCGTCGTAGCGAAGCCGCGCGCCGGTGACGAGGCGTGGATGCGTCATGACTCGATCCCACCCGGGCCGGGCGGGGTCGGATTCTGCGAGTCGCCGCGCTCGATGGCGTCCAGTTGGGCCCACAGCACCTCGGTCTTGAATCGGAGTGCCGCCACCGCAGCGTCCTGCTGCTCTCGGGTTCGGCAGCGATCGACGACGAGGTCGAGCGCGTACTGCGCGTCGCGCGGCGCTTGCTCGAGCCGCGTCCGGAAGTACTCGAGGCCCGCGGGATCGATCCAGCCGTAGTGACGCTCGAGCGCGTCGAGCCGCACCCTGATCGCGGCCGGACCGAACAGCTCGGTAAGCGACGATGCGACCGCCTCGACCCACGGCTTCTGGCGCGCGAAGTTGACGTAGGCGTCGACCGCGTAGCGCACCCCCGGGAGGACGCCGCGCTCGGACTCGAGCTCGTCGCGGGAGACGCCGAGTGCTTCGCCGAGCCGCAGCCACGACTCGATCCCGCCCGTGCCTTCCGCCGTCCCGTCGTGGTCGACGATCCGCTGGATCCACTCGCGCCGGACCGCGACCTCGGGACAGTTGGACAGGATCGCGGCGTCCTTGAGCGGGATGCACTTCTGGTAGTAGAAGCGGTTCGCGACCCACCGCTGGAGCTCCGCGCGGGTCAACTCGCCGCCGTCCATGCGCTGGTGGAACGGATGCAGATTGTGGTAGCGCGTGCCCTGGGCGCGCAGCTCGGCGATGAACTCCTCCGTCACAGCTCGACCTCGAGTCCATCGTAAGCGACTTCGACGCCCGCCCGCCGAACCGCTGCCCGCTCGGGAGAGTCCTCGAGCAAGATCGGGTTGGTGTTGTTGATGTGCACGAGCGCCTTGCGCGGTCGCTGCAGAAGCGCCAGCGCCTCGAGTGTCCCGCCCGGTCCCGACAGCGGCAGGTGTCCCATGTCGCGCGCGCTGCGAGTCGAGATGCCGAGCTCGGCGAGTTCGTCGTCGCGCCAGAACGTGCCGTCGACGAGCACGACATCGCTGGTCGCGGAACCGGGCCATCACGCCCTCGTCGAGGCGGGCCAGGCCGGGGACGTACGTGAGAACCCCGCCGCCCTCCCGGTCGCGGAACACGAACCCGCTCGCTTCGAGCTCGACGCCCGATCCGTCGAGGTAGCGCGGGGCGTCACCCGCCCACGGCGAACGGTTCGACTGTCAGACTCGACCCGTCGAGTGGCTGCGCGCGGTCGGGCTCGAGCATGTGCCACTCGGCACCGCTGTAATGCTCGAGCATCGACAGCACCGGGTAACCCTGCCGGAGTGCGCGCTGCACGCCGGCCGCGCCGTACACGTGCACCGGCGTGGCCGACTCGCGCAGGAGCAGCAGTCCAGCGGTGTGGTCGATCTCGGCATCGGTCAACAGCACGCCCGCGACCGGCGGCGCGCGAACCCCTTCGACGCTCAGGTCGGACAGCGCCTCGAGCTGCTGGCGCGCGTCCGGCGAGGCGTTGACGAGAAACCACGGCCCATCGCCGCCGCGGATCGCCAGCGACGACTGCGTCCGAGGCCGCGCCCGCACGCCCTCACGAGCGGCCTGGCACGTCGGACATCGGCAGTTCCACTGCGGAAAGCCCCCGCCGGCGGCCGAGCCGAGGATCCGAACGCGCACGCGGCGGGCGAAGCGACGCGCAGCCCCAGGCGATTACCGGAGGCTACGCCAGCTTCACACCTCTATCGGTGATAGAGGTAGGAGGTGACCTCCGAGCACATCTCGATGAACTCAAACGTCGGCTTCGTCCAGGTCATAGATGCCTCTCCCTCTCTAGAGTTCAACGGTCGGGTTCGCATCTTACACATCGAGTGCAAGTCGCTGAAAAGGGGCTCCGGACCTTGGTCATCGAGGTAACCGCCGCTGACTCAGACACGATCGGCGCCGACCTCGTGGCGGTCGCGCCGGGTACACGGGCATCCTCGCTCGGCGTTCCGGAGCGCGCTGTGGCGGACGCCGATCCGGTCGCACTCGTGTACCGCGACGACGACGCCGCGCCGCTCGCGGTAATCGCGCTCGAGCCGAGCGTCGAGGGGCTACGGACGGCTGCGGCCCGAGCGGTGCGCGCGTGCCGCGGCGGCGGAACCGTCGCGTGGGCGCTTGATTCCTCGCTCGATCTCGCTCACGAGCAGCAAGTGCATGCGCTGGCCGAGGGCGCCATCATCGGCGGCTACGACGAGCGGCGCTGGCGCAGCAGTGAACCCCCGCGCGGCGTCGAGCGGTTCGTGATCTGTGGGTGTCCTGACGGGCTCACTCAGGTCGCCGACCGCGCGGCACTCGTCGCCCGCTGGACGAACGTCGCCCGCGAGTTGGTCGACGCGCCGCCGAACGTGATCACGCCCGCGGGACTAGCCGAACGGGTAGTGAAGTTTGCCCACCTGGACAGTGAAATTGTCGACCCGGTCAGGGCGGGGCTGGGCGCGCTGGCCGCCGTCGGCGGGAGCAGCCCAATCCCGCCGCGGCTCATCGTCCTTCGGCACGCACCGCAGCAGGCGCGGGACACGCCTCGGCTTGCGCTCGTCGGCAAGGCAGTCACGTTTGACACAGGCGGTTATTTCCTGAAACCGCAGAGTGACATCGTGCGCCAGAAAGCGGACATGGCCGGCGGCGCGGCCGTGGTCGCGGCGCTCGGCGCGATCGCCGAGCTCGGGCTCCCGCTGTCCGTCACCGGGATCGTGCCCGCTTGCGAGAACATGCTGAGCGGCACCGCGATCCGACCCACCGACGTGATCACTACCGCGGCCGGCCTCACCGTCGAGGTCAACAACCCCGACGCCGAGGGGCGCCTGATCCTCGCCGACGCGCTGTGGTACGCGCGCCGTGAGGGCGCGACGCACATCGTCGACCTGGCCACGCTGACCGGTGCGATGCGCGCCGGCATGGGCGACGTTTACGCCGGCGTGTTCGGGCCGGACGAGTCGTGGCGCGACGCGGTCGTGCAGGCCGGCAATGCCAGCGGCGATCTCGCCTGGCCATGGCCGCTTCACCCGCGTTACCGGGCGCTGATCGAATCGACCGTCGCCGACCTGCGCAACACCGCCGGCAAGAGCTTCGGCTTCCCGATCGTGGCGGCGACGTTCCTGGCGCAGTTCGCGGGCGACGGACCGTGGGCGCATGTCGACATGCTCGGCCCGGCGCTGCTCGACGAGGATCGCGGGGACGCGTTTGGCCGCGGCGCGTCCGGCTACGGCGTCCGCATGCTCGTCGAGCTCGCCACGCGACTGAGCGCCACGGCCGCCACTTGAGCCTCCGCGTACGCGTTACGCTGGCCCGATGAACCGCGAAGACGGAGATCGGCGCGCCGTGGCTCCCGCCACGCCCGGACGCATCGTCGACAGCTCGAAGTTCGACCTTCCCGCCGCGGAGCGAGCCACGCGCGATCTGCTGCGAGCGATCGGCGCCGACGCCGACTCGCCGGATCTGCTCGAGACGCCACGCCGCGTCGCCGCCTCTTTCGCCGAGCTCGTAACGCCGGCCGAGTTCGGCGCGACCGTGTTTCCGAACGAGGGCTACGACGAGCTCGTGCTCGTGCGGGACATCTCGTTCCAGACACTGTGCATGCACCACCTGCTGCCGTTTCACGGCGTGGCGCACGTTGCATACCTCCCGGGAGAGAGCATCATCGGGCTGTCGAAGCTCGCGCGCGTCGTCGAGTTCTTCGCCCGGGATCTCCAGCTCCAAGAGCGCATGACGGTGCAGATCGCCGACTGGCTCGAGCAGGAGCTCGCCCCGCGCGGCGTCGGTGTGGTGCTGAGCGCCGAGCACATGTGCATGACGATCCGCGGCATTCGCAAGCCGGGTGCGCGCACCGTCACGTCGGCGCTCCGCGGCTCGCTCCGCGGCGACGCGCGTACTCGCCAGGAGTTCTTCAGTCTTGTCGGCTGATGACGCTTAGGCGCCGCCGCCAGGCGCCGCCGACTATTCGATGCATCCTTCGCCCCTGATCGAGACCGTGGTGACCACCACCGGCAGCGACGGTGTGGCCAACTGCGCGGCGATGGGGGTTCGCTGGGGCGAGGAGGAGCTCGTGTTCTGGCCGTTCGACGCCACGCGCACGCTGCGCAACCTGCGCGTCCACGGCGAGGCGGTCGTGCATCTCACCGACGACGTGTTGCTGTTCGTGCAGGCCGCGCTCGGTCACCCACAGCCGCCGATGCGCCCGGCGAGCGCGATCGACGGCTCGGTGATCGAGGACGCGAACTCATGGCGGGAAGTCGTGGTGACCGAGATCACGCCCAGCGGCGGCGAACTGCCCCGGTCAATGGTGCGCACCCGGGTCGTGGCCTCCGGTACGGGCACTCAGCCTCCGCTCGGCCTGTGCCGCGCCCGGCACGCCGCGGTCGAAGCGTCGATCCTCGCCTCGCGGTTGCGGTGGCTGGGCGCCGAGCAGGTGCAGGCCGAGCTCGACCGCCTTCAGGAGCTCGTCGACAAGACGGCCGGACCCACCGAGCGCGAGGCGATGGACTACGTCCGACGCTACGTCGCCGAGCGAACGTGAGCGAGGTCGTCGTCACCGCGCCGGCGCGGCTGCACTTCGGAATGCTGGATCCGGCTGGGATCGGCCCGCGACGCTTCGGTGGCTGCGGCGTGGCCGTGGAATCCCCGCGGGTGGTCGTTCGCGTGCGGCGGGTGGGGTCCGAGTCCTCCGAGGACGTCACCGCGAACGGACCCCAGGCCGACCGGGCGGCTGCGTTCGCCCGCCGGGCGAGTGACGCGTTCGGTCTCCGGGGCGGTGTCGAGGTCGACGTGCGCGAGGCGATTCCGCCCCACGTCGGGCTCGGATCGGGCACCAAGCTCGGCCTCGCGATCGCGCGTGGAGTGGCCGAGCTGGCCGGCGTGTCGGCGGGGCCCGAGGAGCTGGCCGACGCGAGCGGGCGCGGAGCGCGCTCGAGCGTGGGCTCGTGGACGTTCGAGGCGCCCGGTCTCGTGGTCGAGGCCGGCGTGCGCGACGAAGGCTCGATCAGCCCGCTGGTCGCGCGCCACCCGATGCCGGAGCGGTGGCGGTGCGTGCTCGCCCTGCCGGTCGGGGTCGAGGGACTGTCCGGGAATGCTGAGGAGAGGTTTTTCGGTTTGCTGCACCAGGAGCGGACCGCCATCGAGCCGCGCGTGTCGCGGCTGGTGCTCACTGCCCTTCTTCCGGGGCTGGTGACCCACGACATCGACGAGTTCGGCGCCGCGCTCGGCGAGATCCAGCGCGAGATCGGGTCGATGTTCGCCGCGCGACAGGGCGGCGTGTTTCATCCGCGCGCGGCCCCGGTCGTCGAGGCGCTGCTCGCGCTCGGGGTCGGAGCGGTCGGACAGAGCTCATGGGGTCCGTCGGTGTACGGGATCGTCGGCGGCCCCGAGCGTGCGGCGGAGGTGGCCGACCGGCTCCGCGCCGCGGTGGACGCCGACACCGACGTGCGCGTGGTCGACTTCGATCGCCGCGGAGCGTGGGTCGCGCGCGACGGCACCGGGCAGGCGGCGGCGTGAGGTTGCTGGTCAGCGTGGTGTCGGCGGCCGAGGCGCGGCGCGCCGTCGCCGGCGGCGCGGACATCGTCGACGTCAAGGATCCCGGCGAAGGGGCGCTCGGCGCGCCGGCTCCGCACGTGCTGTCGGAGGTGGTGCGCGTCGTCGGTGGCGCCGCGCCGGTCAGCGTCGCGCTCGGCGACCTCCCGGACCTCCCGCACACCGCCGCGCTCGCTGCGCGCGGTGCCGCGGCGTGCGGAGTCGACTACGTCAAGGTCGGGTTACGCGGCGTGCGCGAGCTCGACCGCGCGGTGGCGCTGATGTCCGCGGTCGCAGACGCCGTCGGTCCGGGGGTCTCGGTGATCGCGGCCACGTACGCGGACGCCGGCGCGCTCGATCCGCCGGCGCTCGAGCCTTCGTGGCTGCCGTCGCTCGTGGAGCGGACGCGGATCGCCGGCGCACTCGTCGACACGTTCGTCAAGGACGGGCGCGGACTGTACGGCTGGCTGCCCGTTGGCGAGCTGGACGAGCTGGTGGCGCGAACCCGCGCGGCTGGCGGCACGTTCGGTGTCGCAGGGCAGCTACGGCTCGGGGAGCTGCGGCGGGTCGAGGCCGACATCGTCGGCGTGCGGAGCGCGGTATGCAGCGGCGGCGACCGCACGGGCGCGCTGGACACGGAGCTGGTGGCGGCTGCCGTCGCCGAACTCCGAACTTTGGCGCTCCACTCTCGGATACGTCAGGTAGAACGCCAAAGTCCGATGTTCAGCGAGGGATGACGCGGGTTCCGGCGCTGTCCGGCGATCGCACCACTACCGTGACCCCGGTGCGGCGGACAGCGCCGGGCAGATAGGGATCGACGACCCCGCCGCCGCCCGCGTCCTGCAACGCCCGCAGTTCGGCCGCGGTGAGCGCGGTCAGCGGTTCGTCGCCGTCCGAGGGCCAGCGGGCGAACACGCCGGCCACCGGCTTCAGCAGAACCGCCTCCTCGGCTCCGATCGCGCCGGCCGCCAGCACCGCCAGCGAGTCGCTCGTCACCGCCCACGACGCGGGCACGTCGGGCCGGCCGGCGAACGCCGGCGCCACCGCGAGCATCCCCAGCGCGCGAGGCGCCACCAGATCGGTCAGCAGCTCGGCCTCGGGCAGCATCGGCGCGAGCACCACGCCGAGCTGATCCATCGCGCGCAGCGCGAGCTCGTGCGCGACCTCGTCGCCGAGCCCGACCCGCTCGTCGATGGCGCGCACGGCATCCGCGAACGGCCCACCCCCCGGAACGACGAGCACGCGGCGGTCCGCGACCAGCGCACCGACCTCGATGCACGCGCGCCGCAGTCCTTCGAGCCCGTCGTCCCGCAGCAGGCCGCCGCCGACCTTGACGACCAGCGGCCGAGGTTCACTCACGTCCGAGCACCGACAGCGCGACCGCGGCGGCCATCTCTCCCCCGGGACCCGCGAGCGGGCCGGCGTCCCCGTCTACCGTGAGCCCACACCGAGCCGCAGCGGCCCGGGCTAGGAACGCGCCCACGCCGACGGCAACCGCCGGTGCGGCGGCGGGCAGCCGCGCGGCGACGCGCTCGAGCGCCGCGGCGATCGAGGCGACCTGCGCCTCCTCCACGGCGGCCGCGATCGCCTCCAGATCACCGTCGCCGAGCTGGTCGGGGTCGGCGCAGACGACGCGCGCCAACCGGTTGTGAACGTCGACGGCCGAAGCGCCGCGACCGTCAGGAAACGAACACGTGCACTGCTCCGGCGTCAGGTTGCCCCGCAGCAGATGGGCATCTGCGGCGATCGCGAACAACTCGGAGCTCACCGGGCAGAGCCTGCCTCCGATCGGCACGTGCGAGACCGCCGCGGCGACGTTGGTCCGGAGCGCACCGGTGTAGACGAGCTCGCCGGCGAGCAGGCGCTCGAGGTCGGTGCGGCCCTCGGCGGCGACCTCACCGCCGGCGATCGGGATCACGTCGGTGGTCGTGCCGCCGCAGTCGACCAGGACCGCGTCGGAGACCGACCGCGCGACCAGCAGCGCGGTTGCCATCCAGTTGGCCGCCGCGCACCGCAGCGGCTCGGACCGTGCCGCCTCGAGGCCGATCAACTCGCCGGTCGTGGTCATAACGGCCAGCCGGCGTCGTGGCAGCGCGTGCCCCGCGGCCTCGAGCACGTGCAGCACTCCGTCTCGCTTGGTCGGGAACACGTCGACGAGCTCGGCGGTGGTGGTCAGCGCCACCGGCACGCCGTCGAGCCGCAGGCGGCCGACCACATCGGCGATCACGCCGGACAGCGCGTTGGGCTCGCGCCACACCTCGAACGGCGCAGAGGCGGTTCGCACCCGCGAATCGCCTTCGACCACCGCCGCCTTGGTATTCGCGCCACCTACGTCGAGCCCGATCACCGGAGCCATCCGGGCATCATGACGGGGCGATGCGGATCATCCCGGTCCTCGACCTCAAGGGCGGCGTCGTCGTGCACGCCCGCCGCGGCCAGCGCGCCGAATACGCGCCGCTCCGCAGCCCGCTCGTCGAGGGGTGCGAGCCGGTCGCGGTCGCGCGGGCGCTGTGCGCCGCGTGCCGGACGCGCAGCCTGTACGTGGCCGACCTGGATGCGCTCGCCGGCGACCCGATGAACGTCGCGACGCTCGCGGCACTTTCGGAGGTCGCGGACACCTGGGTCGACGCCGGCGCCACCAGCGCCGACCGAGCGGCGGCGCTCGGCCAAGCCGGCGCCGCGCGCAACGTCGTCGGCACCGAGTCGATCGGGCCGGGCGTCGCGGTCAAACCCTCCGCCACCCCCCCGGTCGTCCTGAGTGTCGACCTCCGCGACGGACGGCTGATCTCGCCGGATCCGGAGCTGGCCGACCACGGCCCGGCGGCGGCGGCTCCACTGGCGCGAGCCCTAAACGTCCGCGAGCTGCTCGTGATCGACCTAGCCCGCGTCGGCAGCGGCTCCGGCCCACCGCTCGACGCGGTGGCCGAGCTCGCGGACGCCCTCCCCGGACTGGCGATCTACGCCGGCGGCGGCGTACGCGACGACACGGACCTCCGCGCGCTCGAGTCGGCCGGCGCCGCCGGCGCGCTGGTGGCGACGGCGCTCCACGAGGGTCGCCTCACGCTGTGACGAGCGCCTCGCAGGCGCCGACCACGACCTCGGTCAGGTCGCGATCGCACACCGACTGGAGCGCCTGCCAGCCCGGGATCCCGTTGACCTCGAGCACGACGACCTCGCCCTCGGGCCCGGCGAGCAGATCCACTCCGGCGACGTCGGCCTCCAAGGCGGCTGCGGCCGCCAGCGCCAGCCGTCGCTCGCCCTCGTCCAGCGTGACGGCTCGCGGACGAGCGCCGCGCGAAATGTTGGCCCGCCACGAGTCGGTCACACGCTCCATCGCGCCGGCCACTTCGCCGGCGACGACGAGGACGCGCAGGTTCCGGCAGCCGGCGGGCGCAACCGTGCGCTGGACGTAGTACACGGTCCGCTCGAGCTCGAGCGCGCGGAACACCCGGTGAGCCAGGTCGCGATCCTCTACGCGCACGATCCCGTTGCCCATCGCGCCGAACAGCGGCTTGATGACGACGTCGCCGCCCAACTGCTCGAACGCCTGCATCGCGCCGTCGTATCGCTCGCACACGATCGTGGGCGGAGTGGGCACCCCGGCGAGCGCGAGCACCGCGCCCGCCCACGACTTGTCGATGGTCCGCTCGATCGCGCGCGGACTGTTGACGCACCTGACGCCCTGCTCGGCGAGCACGTGGAGTGCATCCATCCGGAAGATCACCTGCTCGAGCGAGCCGCGTGGGAGCCCGCGGACGATCAGAAGGTCGAGCGCATCGAGGACGGCGCCCTCGGGGCCGAGCACGTGCACGTCCCCGTCCTCATCCACCACGGACTGAAGCCGCGTGGCCGGGATCGCGAGCACGTCGTGACCACGAGCAGCGAGAGCGCGCACAAGCCCGCGCGTGTGCCACGAGCCGGACGCGCCGAGCACAGCGACCCGCAGCGGTCCGGTCACGAGGCGAACGAGCGCTCGAGCACCTCGGGCGCGTGCCCGCCACCGTGGTGGGCGCGCCCCGACTTCGTGCTGGTCAGCGTGACCGCCGCGGGACTGAATAGCATCGGATCGATGTCGTAGAAGTTCCAGTCGGCGGCTTCCAACAGCTCACCGAATGGCGTGCCGAACGCCTCCGAGGCCGCCGAGGGCAGGCGCCCGGCGAAGCCGGCAACCTCGTCGTCCTCACCCTCGATCCACAGGTGCACGGTCCCGCCGTACAGCACCGCGTCGTTGGTCCGCCCGATCGCCTTCGGGTCGTCCTTGGCGACCGGCGCGATCGGGCAGCAACCCCAGCCGTGGCGCACCCGAGCCGGATCGAGACCGAGCTCATGAAGCTTGTGGAGCGCGGTCTCCACGACGCGGGCGCTGATCTGGACCGAGCCGCATAGGGACGCGGTCGGCGCGATCAGGAACGTGACTGCGGCCGCGTCGACGCCGCAACGCTCCGCGACCTTGTCGACGATCTCCGCCGGCGGGTCCTGCCCGGTCTCGAGGCATAGCACCGCCCGATCGGCTTGCTCGCGCCAGGCGAGCTCGTCGAACAGGTCCTCGGCGCGTGCCAGTGCGCGCCCGGGGCCGCTGGCCATCGCGAAGAAGTCGTCGTGCTCGAGCTTCCAGCCGGCGTACTGCGCGGCCAGGCAGGCCGCCGCCGGTTCGTCGACCGCAACGCCAACCCCGGGCCACGCCCGTCCGCCCACGACCACCGGAACCGGGTCGATCCGTCCGAGCCCGCCCATGCATACGGCCGCGAAGCCCAGACCGGCCTGCAGCCCGCCGCGCGCCTGCGCGCCGCAATCCACCACTCGCGCGCCGGAGTCGAGCGTGCGGATCTCGATTCCCAGCGCGTCGGCGTCGGCGACCATCGCGTCCACGAGGTCCGCGGCACGTTCGTTCATCGACAGGCTCACTGGCCCTCCTCGGTTTCGAAGATCAGGATCTCGCCGCGGGCCAGTTCCGTCACGTCGCCGGACCAGCGCGCCCAGCTCCCAGTCAGCATCGCGTCGGGGACGGTCAGGCCCAGCTCGCGGATCCGCAGCAGCTGAAGCCGCAGGGCCGGCGATTGGTAGCGAGTGGCTAAGGCATACGCCGGCAGCGGCTCCACCGCCCGGCCGGAGACCAGGCTACCCCGCTTGTTACCGAGCCCGGCCTCGGCGCCGATCCCGCCGAGCGCGATCACGGTGCCCGCGAGCATCCGCAGCCCGGCGCCGCTCCCCGCCCGGCCGCCGACCGCCACCAGGCCACGCCGCATCCCGGCGCCGGCCTCCTCCCCCGCCTCGCCGGCGACGACGATCTCGCCGCCGCTCATGCCCACGCGGGCGCCGGGGTATGCGGCCCCGAGCCGCGCGCCGGCATCTCCGCGGATCCGCAACACCCCACCGGACATCTCGGCGCCGGCCCAGGCGCCCGCATCGCCACGCACTTCGATCTCGCCGCTCGACATGCGGGCGCCAATCGCATCGAACCCGCGCAGGTCTCCTGCAAGCACGAGCGCCTCCTCCTCGACGCCGGCGCCGGAGACGTCGAACAGGTCGCCGACGGCCACGGTCTCGCCGCCGCAGCGCACGGTCAGCCCGGCGACCGCGGACTCGTGCAACCCGACCAGGCGCGCGGGGATCAGCGGGGCCGCGTTCACGCGCGCCGGCGGCTGGGTTCGCAGAGTCAGGGTCAGCGTCACGGCGGATCGCGCAGCTCCGTCAGCGGGAAGTGGAATTCGCCGAGCTTGCCACCGAAGTTGGCGGCGGTGACGTGCGTCGCGCCGGCGCCGGCGGCAGCGTGCAGACCGCGTCGCATCGCATCGCGCACGGCCTCCTCGGACACTCCGTCGATCACGACCTCGAACATCGCCCCCACGCCGTCTGGCACCAGCGTGTCATCGATCTGGGCGCGCAACGTCGGGGCCATCTGGTGGTTGGTCGACGCCGGCATCGACTTCGAGGTAAGCGCGCCGACCTTGCTGCCGCTGCGGACGATCCCGCCCGGGAACGGCAGCGCGATGCCCTCGCCGCCTATGGCATCGGCCGCCGCCTCGGCCGCCGCCAGCGCGCCGGCATCGTCGCCGGCGCCGATCACCAGGTTCCCTCCGCCGACCCCCCGTCCGACCCCGACCGACTCGCACACGAGGAACTCGCCCTCCATGACCGGGATCCGCCAGAAGCGCTGTCCGGCGATCACCTTGCTGGCCTGAAAGCCGTCGCCGAAATAGCGGAGGCTCCCACCGAGCGCGACTGTCCGCTCGGCCCCGGGAAGCCCGTCGAAGCACGCGGTCGTCGGGCACGTCATGACGCTCTGGCCGACGCGCTCGAGCACGCGCTTTCCGACGCCCTCCCTGTCCATCGCAAACAGCAGCACGGCGATCCCGGGGCGGCCGTCGGGCGTCGCTTCCGCGGCCACCGGGCGTTCGATCGCCGCCTCGCACTTGCAGCCGATTACCGACGTGGCAAAGCCGGTCATCGAGCGGGCGGCCTCGCGCGCCCAGGCGTCGGTGGCGGCCGTGATCACGACTCGCGCGAAGCGCATCGGGAACGCCTCCGCGAACGTGTCGGCGACGTCCGTGCTGCCGAGGCGGTACCCGCTCACGCCCGCCCTGCCTCAACGATCCGCGCCGGCTCGCGGAGCGCCGGATCGCGGACCGGGTAGTGCTCGAACGCCACCGTGTACCGCTCGCCGAACAGCGGCTCGAGCACGCCGCTCACGTCGGGATCGAACTCGGCGCGGCTTGACAGCAGGAGTCCGTCATCGGGGCGGCGCAGATCGCCTTCCTCGACGACCACCTCACCCGCCTTGATCACGTAGCGCGGCGTGGCGAACATCTCCTCGCGGTCGGCGCGGTCGTTGTAGATCGTCACGTCGGCGTCGGCGCCCACTCCGAGGTGGCCCTTGTCGCGCAGGCCGAGCCGGCGCGCGGGCGCGGCGCGGGTGATGATCGCGATCTCGTTGAGCGAGTACTCGCGGTCGAGCCCGTCGAGCAGGGCGGTGCGCCGGATCGCCTTCTGGTTCGCGCGGCCGATCTGGTCCTCCCGGAACGCGCGGTCCATCAGCAGCCGGATCAGCTTCGGGTAGGAGAGGAACGAGCCGCCGTTGGGGTGGTCAGTCGACAGCATCACCTGCCACGGGTTCTGGCCGAGCAGGAACAGCTCGAGCCCGATTCCCCACTGCAGCGCGTGGACGTAGTTGCCGGCGCGATACCGGTAGGGAACGATCCCGCAGCCGGTCTCGACCTCGGTGTCGTGGTTGAGCCACTTGTCGGCGCCGAGGTCGCGCAGGACCGCCGAGACGTGAGCGTCGGCGGTCATCGTCATCGCGGGGCCGAACATCACCTGGCCGACGTCGGCCGTGATCTCGGGATGGTCGCGCAGGTGCTCGAGGAGGTCGGGCGCGCGGGATTTGATCCCGCCCGCCCCGCCGCCGGCCTTCCCGCCGTAACTGTGGAACTGGAGGTGCGCGAAGTGCGCCTGGCGCCCCGACAGCGTTCGCATCGTGTCGAGCGTGACCTCGGCGTTGCCCGGCACGCCAAGGTTGTTGGCGTGGATGTGGACGGGATGCGGCAGCCCGAGCTCGTCGACCGCCCCGCCGATCGCCTCGATCACCTGGCGCGGAGTCACCCCGAACCCCGCCACCTCGTCATCGAGGGAGTCGACCACGCCGCCCGACTGCTTCCACAGCTCGACCCCGCCGGGGTTGACGAGCTTGACCCCATAGCCCCCGGTCGCGTCGAGCCACCACGCGATCGCGTCACGAAGCGGCGTCGAGACGGCTCCTTTGCACTCCTTGATCAGCTCGAACAACACCTGGTTGTTGCCCATCAGGATCAGGAACGCCTTGTCGATCATCGGCGTGTCGCGCAACTCGGACAGCACGTGGCGCGCGGCCAGCGGCGGGGCCGCCGCCTCGACGACGGTGGTGTAGCCGAGCAGCGAGTAGCGATAGCCGGTGGCGAACGTCGACGGGACCAGCCCGCCTGTGCCCGAGCGCAGAATCGAGGTTCGATCGATTGGGTCCTCGCGGCGGTCGTCGGGGGACAGCTTGCGGGCGGCGTTCACCTTCGGCCCGGCGATGTGAGCGTGGATGTCGACGCCGCCGGCCATCACCACCATCCCGCGAGCGTCGATCCGCGTCGCGCCCGGGCCGACGTCGTCGGTCACCTTGCCGTCCCGCAGGCACACGTCGCGGACTTCCCCGTCGACCTCGTTGGCCGGGTCGTGAACCGCGCCGCCGCTGATTCGGATCTCGGTCACTCCGGCAGCTCCGCGAGCAAGCGCGCGAGTACGCCCGCCGCCGACGGCGCATCACCGGGGAGCGGCGCCTGGAGGGGGAGCGGCACCCCGTCGAGACGGTGAGCGGTGCCGCCCGCCTCAGCGCCGGCGGCCGCGGTGCGGATCGACACCTCGACATCCGACCCGGGCGGCAGGCTGCACACCGCGATCTCGGTGACGCCGGCGGGCAGCGTGGCCGGCGCGGCTTCGATCCGCAGCGACACGTCCACCCCCTCGCCTGCGGCCAGCGGCCGCGTCGCGGTCACGAGCTCCGGGTGACCGCCGGCGAGATCGACCGCCCCGCCGTAGCCGGTCTGCCAGGCAAGGACGTCGTCCGCGCTCCGGCAACCGGCGGTACGCAGCAACTCGAGCGTGACCACGTGGCGCTCGTGGCACAGGGCTCGCACGAGCTCGTGCAACGCGAGCGCGCGTCGCTGGCCTCCGACCCCACCGGTCAGGCCGGGTCCGTACACGAACGTCGCATGCGGGACGGAGCCGAGCCGCTCCATCAATGCGCGCAGGTCGGCCGCGAGCGCCTCGGAGCGCAGCGCCAGTCCCCGCTGCAGAACGTGCAGGCTGGTGAGCGCGTCGAGGTCGTGATCGCGCTCCCAGCGGAGCTGCACGTCGGCACGCCGCGTGGTGGCCGTCTCGCGGTCGTCGACGACGACGAGCGCACGATCCACGGACTCGCCGCCGAAGCCGAGCCGCTCGAGCAACCGCGGGTGCGTCGTCTCCGGGTCCTCGCGCCAGATCACGACGAGGCCCGGGCGGTCGCGGATCTCGCCGAGCGTGGCCGTCGAGGCCCCCCGCAGCGGCACGGCCGGCGCGCCGGGCCACGGCGCGCCGAGCGGCCCGCTCGTGACCAGGGCCCCGATCCGGTCGGCCAACGCCACCGCGGCGCGCGCATCCTCCACCGTGGCGTCGTCGAACCCATGTATCAGCGGCCGTCGAGCTCCGCGCAGGAGTTCGCCGGCGCGGCTCAGCGCGGTCTCGAGGTCGACGGGCTGACCTTGGATCGTCGCGGCCGGCGCGCTCGCCTCGCGGTGGACGCGTTCGGAGAACCATTCGGCGCCGAGCTCGCAGTGTGGCTCGAGGCGGATCACATCGCGAGAGGGATCGAACACGACGTCGTCGCACAGCAGACCACAGCCAGCGCACGTGACCGGGCCGACCTCAGCCATGGGCGGGCACCGCTTCGAGCAGCGCGTCCAGCAGGCGGGCTCCGCGCGCGGCGAGCTCCGCCGGGTCGGCGGTCGCCGAGACCAGCGTGCACACCGGAGCGCCTCGCTTGATGATCTCGCCGGCGTGCGGGATGTCGCGCACGAGCGCCGACGGCCACCAGCCGGGCTCGGGAGCGTGAACATCGCGGCCTGCGAACAGCACGAGCTTCACCTTCGCACACCTCGTCGCCGGGGGCATGCCGGCGGTCGGGAGCCCCATACCGCGCGCGCCCCGGACGTGCGCGTCGAAGCCGCCGGGTCCGAACAGCTCCAGCGAGGCCGGGGGTCGCGGATTGACCTCGAGCACCCAAGGGTCGCGCCCGTCCCAGACCGCGTCGACCCCGAACGCGCCGCGGACCCCGAAGCGCGCCGCCACCTCATCGCAAACCGCGCGCAGCCGGCCGTCGAGCTCGGCCAGTTCGGCCGCGGGCAGGCGCGGCGGCGTCACGTTTCCCATCCACCCGAATCCGCGCGGGCCATGCAGCTGCTCGGTGAGGCCAAGCACGGTCGCGCGGCGGCCGTCCGCGATCGCCACCGCCGAGCAGGACAGTCCGTCGATCCGGCGCTGGAGGATCTCCGTCCGCCGCAGCCGGCCGCCCGCCCACCGCCGGACGCCGCGACCGCCGCCGCCCCGGAGTGGCTTTCGCAGCCACCCGCCGGGGCCGTCGGTCGGCTCGCGCGGCGAGCGGGTCTCCGGGGCACATGCCCCGGCCGCTCGCGCCGCCGCCCCCACGGCCCACGGGTCGCGCACGGGTCGCAGCCGCTCCGCCGGCGTGCCGAGCAGCTCACGCCCGTCGGCGAGCCGCGCCACCAGATCGGGTCGGTTCTCGAACCCGGCGCCATATACGACCGTGTCCGTGCCGACGCCGGCTGCTCCGGCGGCGAGCGCGGCCAGCGCATCGCTGCCCGGCGCCACCGCTCCGGGGGCGATCGCGCGCGTGTCGACGTCGCCAAAGCGATCGAGCGCCGTCACCTGATAGCCGTCGGCGACCGCGAGCTGAGCCAGCATCCGGGCGCTGACGGCAACCACCAGCACCCTCATGGGAGCGTCACTCCGGTGAGCAGCGCGACCAGCAGCGTGGCGGCCACCAGGTCCGCCGTCGTGCCGGGGTTCAGCCGGTGGTCCGGACCGCGCAGCGATGCGTCGAACTCCTCAGGTGTGAGCGTCCCGGCTCGCACCTCGCGCGCCGCCGCGCTCACGG
Organism: uncultured Solirubrobacterales bacterium; assembly: GCA_963699325.1. Taxonomy (GTDB): domain Bacteria; phylum Actinomycetota; class Thermoleophilia; order Solirubrobacterales; family Solirubrobacteraceae; genus Palsa-465. The sequence continues at coordinate 127,707 of CAVOTN010000011.1, forward strand.
CGCGCGCGGCGGCCGCGCCGGCCTTGCGCTCGATCAGGGTGTCCGGGTGCAATGCCAGCAGGCCGAGGTGCAGCGATGCGATCGCGTCGAGCGTGCCGGCGCCGTCGCGGAGCGCGTCGGCGAGCAGCACCAGCCCGGTGTCGAACACGATCGCGTAGCCGGTCGCGTACTCCGACGCGATGCTGTCGCGGTGCGCGGCCGCGACCATCGCCTCACGCAGGGTCACACGCGCCGGCGCCCTGACGTCGTGCTCCGGCGCGTCGCCTAGCCCGCCCGGGTGCGCCTGGACGATTGCCGCGAACGCAGCGGCGGCGTCGTCGACGTCTAGCTGCGCGAGAACGCGCTCGGTCGCCGACCGCAACGGCTCCCCGGATTGCCTGGTCGCCTCGGCGCGGACCAGCGGCGCGAACATGAGGACGATCCCGAGATTCGTGTTCGCATCGGCGACGCGTGCGGTCGCCCGCACGCCGTCCGCGATCAGCGCGCCGACGCCGCGTCGGCCGGCCTGCCGTCGCGTGAACGCACGCCCGAGCGCGAGCGCGGAGCGCACCATGTCGGTGTAGCTCGTGTCCGCGAAGTCGTGGGCCGGAGTGATGTTGCCCGCCTTCGGCGCGGACACCTCGAGGACGCACGCGAGTTGGACGTGATGTGCGAGTAAGTCCCGGCTCAGTCTGGAGTGAGCTAGGGTTGCGTCCACTGCGCTCACCATACGATAGGAGAGAGGAGACTCACTTCATGGCCATCACCCTGGCAACCGGCGAGGCTCTGGTCGGCGAAGGTAACGAGGTCGCCCACATCGATTTGTTGATCGGGGCGAAGAGCGGGCCGGTCGGTGAAGCATTCGCTCACGCCTTCGTCAACGAGTCCCAAGGTCACACCAACCTGCTCGCCGTGGTCACCCCCAACCTTCCGGCCAAGCCGGACACGGTGCTCAGCAACAAGGTGACGATCGGGGGCGCGAGACAGGCCGTGCAGCTGTTCGGTCCCGCTCAAGCCGCGGTCGCGCGCGCCGTGGTGGACTCGGTCGCCGACGGCGTCATCCCGAAGGACCAGGTCGACGACCTGTGCATCATCGTCAGCGTGTTCATCCACTGGGAGGCCGAGGACGACAAGAAGATCTTCGACTGGAACTACGAGGCCGTCAAGACCTCGATCGCCCGCGCCCTGGGCGGTGAGCCGAGCGTAGACAAGGTCCTGGCCGACACGCCGGACTCGCGTCACCCGTTCGCCGGCGGCGCCGAGGGCTAGCGAGGGAGCAGTTGACCGCGCAGACCGGAGAGCCGCCGCTCGCCGGTCTGCGCACCGTCGTCACCGGAGCCAGCTCCGGGATCGGAAGAGCGATCGCGACGGCGTTCGCCGGCGCCGGCGCTCGCGTCGGCATCGGCTTCTGGCAGTCGGCACAGGACGCACGGGCACTGGCGAGCGAGCTAGGTCGCGGGCACCATCTGCTCCAGGCGGACTTGAGTACGCCCGAAGGCTGCACGTCGATCGTGCGAGAGGCGTTCGCGACGCTCGAGCACGTAGACGTCTGGGTCAACAACGCCGGCGCCGACGTGCTCACCGGGGAAGCCGCTCGGTGGCCGGCCGAGCGCAAGCTCGAGGCGCTGCTCGAGCTCGATCTGAAAGGCACGATCCGCTGCTCACGGCTCGTCGCCCCCCGGATGCGGCCCGGCGGCTGCATCATCAACATCGGCTGGGACCACGCCACGATCGACGGAATGGGGGGCGACAATCCGGAGCTGTTCGCCGCCGTCAAGGCCGGCGTGCTCGGCTTCTCGAAGTCGTTGGCGCGCTCGGTCGCCCCCGATGTCCGTGTCAACGTGCTGTGCCCCGGGTGGATCGAGACCGCGTACGGCGCCGGCGCGGACCCGGCCTTCCACGACGAGGTTGCAGCGGGCACACCGCTGCGGCGCTGGGGCCGCCCGGAGGACGTCGCGGGCGCCGCCGTGTGGCTGGCTTCGCCGGCGGCGGCGTTCATCACCGGACAGGCGATCAACGTCAACGGCGGCACCGTTGGCTGAGACGCTGTTCGTCACCGGCCGCCTGGCCGAGCCGGCTCTGCGGAATATCGTCTCCGCGCTCGAGATCGACCACCAGATCGCCGTGATGAACATCAGCGTCGCGGCGCTGATGACGACGCGGTGGATCTCGCGGCGGCTCGAGCTGCCGCCGGGAGTGGACAACATCGTGATTCCGGGGCTGTGCGAGGGAGATGTCGAAACGCTCGAGCAGGCGACAGGCGTGCCGGTGCGAAAGGGCCCCGCCGACGTCCGCGCGCTCCCGGAGTGGTACGGGCGCGAGGCGATCCGCGCCGAGCTCGGGCCCCGCGACGTGCGCGTGTTCGCCGAGATCAACGACGTGCAGTCGCTCTCGCGCGACCAGGTGATCGACCGGGCGCTCGCGTACCGGGCGGACGGCGCCGACGTGATCGACCTCGGCCTGTCGCTCGACCGCTCGTGGCTGACCGAGGGGCCGCCGACGATCGCGGCGCTGCGCGAGCGCGGGCTGTCGCTCAGCATCGACACGCTCGACCCCGAGCACATCCGGATGGCCGACGCCGCCGGCGTCGAGTACGTGCTCAGCCTGACGCCGAGCACGATCGACCTGGCGCAGAAGCTGCACGCCACGCCGGTGCTGATCACCGAAGACCCGGACGATCTCGACGGCCTGGACCGGATGGCTGCGCGAATGGAGGAACTGGGCCGGCCGTACCTCCTCGACTCGATCCTGGCACCGATCAACTCGGGCTTTGCCGCGTCGCTGGCCCGCTACGTCGAGGTTCGGCGCCGCCGGCCCGACGCCGAGATGCTGATGGGCATTGGCAATCTCACCGAGCTCACCGAGGCGGACACGACGGGTGTGACCGCGCTGCTGCTCGGCTTCTGCCAGGAGGTCGGTATCGGCGCGGTGCTGACCACAGAGGTCATCGGGTGGGCGCACGGGGCGGTGCGCGAGACCGTGCTTGCCGCGCAGATCATGCACCTCGCCCAGCGCCAGGCGCGACCGCCCAAGCACATCGACTCCGGCCTGGTCACGACGCGCGACGAGTCGATGCGCGCGCCCACCGAGGCCGAACTGCGCGCGATGCAGGCGCAGGTGTCGGACGCGAATTACCGCCTGTTCGCCGATGCCGACTGGCTGTACGCGTTCAACGGCGAGCGGTTCATCCGCGCAGGCAACATGTACGAGGTGTTCGATCAACTCGAGGTCGATGACGCCGCGCACGCCTTCTACCTCGGCAAGGAACTGATGAAGGCCACGATCGCGCGCGGCCTGCGCAAGAGCTATCGCCAGGAGGGCCCGCTGGACTGGGGCCTGCTGAGCTTTCCCGAACCCCGACGGGAGGACATCCGATGAAGAAGATCCTGATTCAACTCGACACCGACCCGCACCCCAGCGCGTTCGACGCGATCGCCGCCTACGACGCCGACGTGGACGCCGTCATGGGTTACGGCGAGATCACCCCCGACAACCTGACCGACGTCGTACAGGGTGCGATCTTCCCGCGCGGCCCCGACGGCCTCGCCAACACCGCGTTCTGGGTCGGCGGGTCCAAGGTGCGCGACGGTGAGGCGGTGTTCGAGGCGGCGCAGAAGCTGTTCTTCAAGCCGTTCAAGCCGTCGATCATGCTCGATTCGGACGGCTCCAACACGACGGCGGCGGCCGCCGTGGCCCGCGTCCGCGGCGCGGCCGAACTGAAGGGCAGCCGCGCGGCGGTGATCGGAGTCGGGCCGGTCGGTCTGCGCACCGCGGAACTGCTGCGGCGCGAGGGCGCCGAGGTGACAATGTTCACCTTCCCGCCGGATGCGATGGAGGGCAAGCATCGCCGCGCGTCCGGAATTCCGGTCGCCGAGGAAGCCGGGTTTGAGGTGGTCGAGCCGGAGTCGAGCGACAAGCTCGACGAGGCTCTGGCCGGTCACGCGGTCGTGTTCGCGGCCGGTCCGGCGGGCACTCAAATCCTGCGCCGCAGCGGCTGGACCCAGGATGGAGTCGAGGTGGTGGTCGACTACTCGGCGGCCGAGCCCGTGGGCGTGGAAGGCGTCGATCGGGGCGACAACCTCGACGAGGAGGAGGGCGTCAAGAAACTCGGGGCGCTCGCCGTCGGCGGCCCGAAGATGAAGCTGCAAAAGGCCTGCATCCGGGAGATGTTCGAGACCAAGGGCACGGTTCTGGACCTCGAGGGCGTCTACGACGTGGCCCTCGAGGCACTGTGAGTGCGGAATCCGGCCCGGTCACCGGGCACGAACGTTCGCGGCCCGAGCCGAATTCCCCGCCTACTTGGAGAAGACGAACTTGCCCATCGGCCCTTCGAGCGGGCTCTCGCCCTCGGGCCGCCACAGGATCGTGTCCTCGATCTTGCGCGCCAGCGTGAAATCCTTGTCGGTGATCCCTCCCGCCGAGTGCGTCGCGAGCTTGACCCAGAGCTTCCCCCAGGTGACGTTCAGGTCGGCGTGATGTCCGGCGGCCTCGCACAGATAGCCCACTGCGTTGACGGCCATCAGGGTGGTCGGCCAGCCGTCGGTGTTGTACTTGCGCCGGATCCACTTGTCCTCGTAGTACCAGCCGTCGAGGCCGTACTCGGAGAACTTGGCGGGGATCTCGTCCTCGCTGTACGTGCGCGGTTTTTCCTTCGTTGAGCTCATTCCCCAATCATATGCCCCGGATCCGCGTAGCCGGCGTAGACCCGGGAACGGTCTCGTTCGACCTGTGCGTGCTCCAGGAAGGCGACCCGGTCGTCGAACAGGTATTCGAGACCGGCTCGCTCAGTGACGACAGCGGGCCGCTGCTAGACGCGCTCGCCCGCCACGGTCCGTATGACCTCGTGTACGGGCCGAGCGGGTACGGCCTGCCGCTCGTGCCGGCCGACCAGGTTGGAGAGCGCGAGCTCGCCGAAATGGTGCTCGTGCGGCCCGACGAGGCGCGCGCGGAGGCCGGCGTCGGGGGGATGCGCTCGCTGCTCAGAGCGCTCGCCGGCAGCGGCCTTCCCGTCGTGTTCGGTCCCGGGGTGATCCACCTGCCTTCGGTTCCACCTCACCGCAAGTACAACCGAATCGACATCGGGACCGCGGACAAGGTCTGCGCGGCCGCCTGCGCGGTCGTCGACCAAGCCGGGCGCCGCGCGATCGCGCTGCACGAGACGGCAATGGTCATGCTCGAGCTGGGGGGCGCCTTCACCGCGGCGCTGGCGATCGACGGGGGGCGGATCGTCGATGGCATGGGCGGGTCCTCGGGACCGCTGGGTGTGCGCGCCGCCGGGGCGTTGGACGGCGAGCTCGCCTACCTCCTCGGGCCGGCGCTGCGCAAGGACACGCTGTACAGCGGGGGCGCCCTGGATCCGGCCGGTGGCCTCGACATGAGCGACCTCGAGGCCTTGTGGGCCGCACCCGCCCGCGCGGAAGGCTGGACGGCACTGCTCGAGGCTGCGGCCAAGGCCGTGCGGGCGCTGGTGCAGAGCGTGCCCGCCCCGCACGAGATCATCGTTTCCGGCCGTCTGGCCCGCGTGCCCGCGCTGATCGCGACGCTCGCCTCGTCGCTCCAAGACGTCGCCCCCGTGGTGGCGCTCGTCCCGGGCCGGGCAAGCGCCGCCGCGCGCGGTGGTGCATTGCTGGCCGACGGGCTGGCCGGCGGTCGGCACGCCGCCCTGGTTGAGATGCTTGGATTGCACGACTCCAGCGGAACCGCACTCGACCATCTCCGTGTGAGCGGGGCCGACGAGATCCTGCTCGGCTGACGCGACCGCTCGTGACACTCTCAACTGACCGGTCAGTGAACTGCGCCTGACCGGTCAGTGTCACCACCTACCCGATCGGTCAGTGTGGCCATCCTGACCGGACAGTGAGTGGGTTTTCTGGCTGACGGTCAGGTTGTGCAGAGGTCGCACCCCTGTTAGGTTTTTTTCGCCTATTTTCGATGGAAGGAGAGAGTCGCCGTGACCGCGACAGTCGATGAGAGCGTTATGGAGGGGTTGGCAAAACAGAACGGCGTGACGCTCGGGCGCGTGCTCGGCCGCGGAAACGTCGGGATGGCCGAGGAGGGATCGGACGGCAAGATGCACGCCACCGTCAAGATTCCGCTGGACGAGCTGGTCTTCGATCCCGGCGTTCTCGTGCTCCCTCACGGGGGGACCCTCGAGCTCGAGATCATCAACGACGACAACAACTCGCATTGCGCGGTCCTGCCGTGCAACGGTGATGCCAAGTTCATCTGGCTGGTGAACTTCTCGAAAGGGAGGGCGACCCTCGAGCTAGACGGCCCGGGCTACTACTGGTACGGCTCCCGGACCGGCAACGATGAGGGCGGCGGCCTGACCGGAACGATCGTCGTCAGCGGAGAGGTCCCAGACGAAGCCAAGCTCGACCGCCCGCCCCAGCCGCGGCCGTAGAAAGGAGCAGTTGATGGCAACCGAGACCGAATACGTTGACGCAGGCGAGGCGGTCGACTTCCGGAATCTGAGCCCCGGCTACGTCGGCAGTGCGCCGCCCGTGGCGAAGGGCTTGGGCTACGACCGGATCCTCAAGGCCCGCGATGCTGAGGCCCACAACTGGATCACGTACTACGGCGCCTACGACGGGCAGCGCTACAGCCTGCTCGACCAGATCAACACCTCGAACGTCAAGGACCTGAAGCCAGAGTGGGTGTTCCAGTGCGGCTCGATGGGCATGCACTCCGGCGCCTCGACGTACTCGTTCGAGGCGTCGCCGCTGGTCGTCGACGGCGTCATGTACGTCACCGGCTTTGATGGCTGGATCTGGGCGTTCGACGCCAAGACGGGAGCCGAGCTGTGGCGCTATCACCGCGCGTCGCCGTACGACGTGCGCCTGTGCTGCGGCAACGTCAACCGCGGGTGCGCCGTGGCCCACGGGATGGTCTTCATGGCGACCCTCAACGCCCACGTGATCGCCCTCGACGCGACGAACGGCAAGCTGATCTGGGACCAGCCGTACGGCGACGTGCGGGCCGGCGAGAGCGCGACCGTTGCCCCGCTGATCGTCAAGGACATGGTGATCGTCGGTAGCTCCGGCGGCGAGTTCGGGGTGCGCGGCCATGCCGACGCGTTCAAGCTCGAGACCGGAGAGCGCGTGTGGCGCTGCTACATGGTTCCGGCCCCCGGGGAGCCGGGATCCGAGACCTGGCCGTCCGACGGCGAGGCCTGGGCGCGCGGCGGCGCTAATTGCTGGACCACGCCCACGTTCGACCAGGAGCTCAACCTCCTGTACTTCAACACCGGCAACCCGTGTCCCGACTTCGACGGCGAGGTGCGCGAGGGCGACAACCTCTACACGGACTCCGTGGTGGCGGTCGACCCCGACACGGGCAAGATCAAGGCGCACTACCAGTACACCCCGCACGACTTGTGGGACTACGACTCGACGATGGAGAACATCCTCTTCGAGATGGACGGGCGCAAGTGCTCGGGGCATTTCGACAAGAACGGGTACTTCTTCGTCCTGGATCGCACGGACTGCAGCCTGATCCGGGTCGTCCCGTATGTCGATCGCATCACCTGGGGCGAGATCGACGCAAGCGGCAAGGTGACGCCGCGGCTTTACCCCGAGAAAGAGGGGGACCCGGTCCACTTCTGGCCCGGCCCGGCCGGCGCCAAGGAATGGACGCACGCGTGCTACAGCCCGAAGACGGGGCTGTTCTATGCCCCGGTCCAGGACGTCGGTGCGACGGCAACCCGGCGGCGCCGGGAGTTCAAGGAGAGCATCCCGTATTGGGGCGCGGGCGTCGCGGTGGACACCGAGGACGTTTCCGGTTACCTGTCCGCCATCGACCCCGCCACGGGTCAGGAGAAGTGGCGCTTCCGCAATGAGCACCCGATGACCGCGTCGGTGCTGGCCACGGCCGGCGACCTCGTGTTCACCGGCGACCCGGCGGGGATATTCCGGGCGTTCAACGCCAGCAGTGGAGAGCTGCTGTGGCAGTTCACGTGCGGCAGCGGCCACCACTCGAGCCCCTGCAGCTACAGCGTCGACGGGCGGCAGTACATCGCCGTGCCCGTCGGTTACGGCGCTTGGACTGAAGGGTTCTACCCCGGGGCGCTCGCGCAGGCGGGTGGATCCGCGCTGTTCGCGTTCGCGCTGCCTGAGTAGACCACACCGGCTGAAGCCATATGCGATCTGTCACGGCGTCCGCGCCGTGACAGATCGCAGGCTCTACACCGACCTTCGACAGAGCCAATGTTCGCGCTTATCTCTCTCGGGTTCACGCTGAGCCTGGACAACTTCCGTATGTCGATCGCGCTTGGGGGCCTTAAGCCGACCCTCCTCCGGTCGATCAAGACGTCGTTCATCTTCGGCCTGTGGGATGGCATCGCGCCTCTGGTCGGGATTCTCGTCGGCCACTACCTGAGCAACAAGATCGACGCGACCGCCGACACAATCGCGGCGATCGGCCTTGGTGCGTACGGCCTGTTCATAGTCGTCAAGGCGCTGCTGTCGCCCGAGCATGCTGATCCGGACCTGCGGTTCGCGACGCGCGGGCTGCCCCTGCCGTTGAGCGTCGACAACGTGGCCGCCGGGGCGAGCCTCGGGCTCCTCGGGTACTCCCCCTGGATCGCGCCGATCCTGTTCGGAGTGATCACGTTCGTGATGTCGGTCGCCGGGCATCAGATCGGCCGTACGGCGGCCCACTTCATACCCCGCATCCGCACCGACCTGTTGACCGGGATCGCGTTCGTCGCGATGGCGGTCTTGCTCGGGTTGGGCGTCACCCTCCCGGGCGGCAACTGATCCCGGGCGGCTGCGCGGCCGGCGGCTCAAGTTCCGAGCGACGCCAGTCGGTGCCGCAGCTCGTAAGCGTCAGACACCGTGAGGTCCGCGGCGGCCAGCTCCGCCACCGTGTACGCGCCACGTGGCCACCGCCACGCACCGCACCGCGTCTGCGCGCGCGCACGCGATGTCCAGCGGGGTGTCGCCGATCACGATCGTGTCCCGGCGCGGGTATGGCGTTCGAGATGTCCCGGCGCGCCGTCGAGCGACCTGAGGCAGCGCTGCCCGGTCCTCGGCGTCTGAGCCGAACGCGCCCTGCCCGAGTCCGAACGCGTGGCCGAGGCCGGCGCGCGTCATCTTGAGCCGCGCTACCGGCTCGTAGTTTCCGGTCAGCAGCGCGAGCTTGACGTCGGGCTGCTCGGCCAGCCAGTCGAGCAACTCGCGCACGCCCGGTAACACGTAGCCCGAGAGATCGTCTCCAAACAGTCGGGCGCACCACTCGCAGCAACGGTCGCGCACACGCTCGGCGAGCGCGTCGATCCGCTCGGCCGAGATGCCGGCGTCGAGCAGGATCGCGCGCGCGATCTCACCGTCGGTCCGCCCGGCCGTCGGGATGTGCGTCCGGATCGAGGTCGTGTCGACGCCGTGCACCTCCTGCAACGCACGGCTCATCGCCTCGCCGGCACCAGGCATCGCGGCGTCGAGCAGGGTTCCGTCGATATCGAAGAGGACGAGCACTGGTCGGTCCAGCCGAATATGGTGGCGCGGAATGGATCACACGTCGATCGACATCTACCTGGTGATCGATACGTTCCTGCTCCTGCTGATCGGCGTCGGGCCGAAGATCGCGCTCGTGCCGTTCCTGGAGATCACCGCGGACATCGACGACGCCACCAAGGCGCTCGTCGTCCGCAAGATGCTCACCACCGCCGGCGTCGTCGCGCTCATCCTCGCCGGCCTCGGCGAGCTGCTGGCAAGGCTGCTGCACTTCTCGACCGGGTCGCTGTCGATCGCAGGCGGGATCATCCTCATGATCATCGCGATCACGATGGTGCTCGGAACGACCGAGCCGCAGGACAGCGCCGCGATCAAGGGGAAGGATCCGATGCGGATCGCGGTGTTCCCACTCGCGGTGCCCTACCTGCTCAACCCGGCCGGCATCGTGACCCTGGTCACGCTCTCGGCCGAGTCGGACTCGATCGCGGTGGGCGCGCTGGTGCTCGCGCTACTCGCGGTGGTGCTCGCCCTCGACGCCGTCGTCTTCCGTCTGGCCAACCGGGTCAGCCGCCACCTCGACGAAGGCCGCATGCTCGTGACCGAGAAGATCTTCGGCGTGCTGCTCGCGGCCCTTGCGGTTCAGCTCGTGCTCGACGGGCTCGACAGCGTCGGCATCATCCACCTCGCCGGCCACTAATTGACTCGCGCGCTCAGCGGGTCAGGCCGACGCGGCGACCGCGGACAGGGTGCGCGTGCCCTCGCCACCGAGTGCGACCGCCGCCCTGGCCGTAACCAGGTGGTAGAGAATCAGCAGCTGCACGAGCGCCAGCGACTCCGAGCGATGCAGCTCGGTGCCGATCGTGAACTCGCCGAGGCGCCTGGCGCGCAGGTGCGAGGCGAAGTGCATGCGCTCCCACAGCGTTTCCTCGATCGCGGCCGCATGATCTGGATCCATCCGCCCGGGTATTCCCAACACGCGCTCGCCTCCCCGCTCGACCAGCGTCAACCCATCCGCCTTGCCGTTGATGAACGGCGACAGATCGGGATGCGGCAGGCCGTCGCACAGGGTCAGCTCGGCCTCGAGGTGAGTCTGATCCGCCGGCGGTTGGCCCTCGGGCGCCCTGAACGACACGAGCATGTCCGCGTAGCGCCGCTGGGGTCGGATGAACGCCTCCGAGTCGTGCTCGCGTCGGTCGAGCTCGGCGAGCACCTCATCGGTGGTGTACCCGCGGCGCGAGCAATCGCGCTGCACCTTCCACCGGCGCCGCAGCTCCTCGGGCGGGTTGAGGAACACGCGAACGTCGTAGACCTCGCGCATCTCGGGCAGGTGATAGCCGAGCAGGCCCTCGATCACGGTGAACCGCTCGGGGGCGACGTACACCGGCGGGCCGAACGTGCCGTCCTTGTGGCGGTAGACGGGCTTGAGGATCGCCTCGCCGCGGCGCAGGTGCGAGAGATGCTGGGCGATGATGTCGACGTAGTTGCAGTCCGGGTGCAGCGGCGTGATCCCGAGCTCCGCGCGCTGCCGGCGGTCGTAGCGGTGGTAGTCGTCGGTGCAGATGTGCGCGACGTGCTCCTCGCCGAGCACGCGCACGAGCCCGCGCGTGATCGTCGTCTTGCCGGCCGCGGAGTCGCCGACGACGCCGAGGATGACGGGCCGGGCCGTCCGCCGATCGCTTGCCGGCGACGTCACGCCGCTTGCCGCTCCGGCGCCGCGTGCCCGTCCTCGTCGAACACGCTGCTCCCCAGGATGTCCTGCGCCTCGATCCGCCTGAGCATCTCGACCGTCGGCTCGACCCCGCTCCGCACCGCCTCGTAGACGCGGTTGGCGTGCCGCAGCCGCGCGCGCTCGATCCCGTTGCGCACGCTGCGAGCATGCGCGAACCGCGGCCGGCGCATGCGCCGGACGATGTACTCACCGAACGCCTGCTCGGCGTCCTCGGAGAAGACGTAGTTCTCGGCCGAAAGCATCAGCTCCCCGATGCTGAGCAGCTCCGCCGCGGTGTAGTCGGGGAAGTCGATGTGGTGGGCGACGCGCGAGGACATGCCCGGGTTCAGCCGGAAGAAATCGTCCATCCGATCCTTGTAGCCGGCGAGGATCACCACCAGCCGGTCGCGTTCGTTCTCCATCACCTGTAGCAGTATCTCGATTGCTTCAACCCCATAGTCGCGCTCGTTCTCCGGCCGGTACAGGTAGTACGCCTCGTCGATGAACAGCACCCCGCCGAACGCGCGCTTGAGCACCTCTTTGGTCTTGGGCGCCGTGTGGCCGACGTACTGGCCGACAAGGTCATCGCGCGTGACCGCGACGACGCGGTTGCGCTCGATGTAGCCGAGGCGATGCAGGATGTCGGCCATCCGCATCGCCACGGTCGTCTTGCCCGTTCCGGGGTTGCCCGTGAAGCACATGTGGAGGCTCGGTCGCCCGGCGGCCAGCCCGGCCCGCCGGCGCAGCCGGTCGATCACGAGCAGGGCCGAGATCTCCCGGATCCGGGTCTTCACCGGGCGCAACGCGACCAGCTCGCGGTCGAGCTCGTCGAGAACCACCTCGATGTTCGCCTCGCGCACGATTGCCGCGACATCCGCGCCGTCGACCTGGACGCCGTCCGCAGCGATCACGGGCCGGCCCCGTTCAGGTAGCGACTGCCGACCGGCTTGTCGGCCGCGTACGGGTGCAGCCCGTAGCGGATCACGCGGTCGTGGGCATCGGTGCGGTCCAGCCGGAACCCCGGCTCGTGCGCGGGCCGGTTGACGATGAAGCTGAGCGCGGTCGTCTGCCGGCCGTACGACGCGTCGTAGGCGATCACCTTGACGTAGTGCTGCGGGTGGGCCTCGCGACAGGCGCGCACCTCGCGCATGACGAGCTCGACATCCTCGACCGGCAAATCGAACATCGGCAGCCCCCACATCTCCCAGAACGAGTTGCGCGGATGGGGATCGTCGGTGTACTCGACCGAGATCGCCCAGCCGTGCTCGAGCGCATACCGGACCTGCGCGTCGATCTGTTCGTCGGTGAGGTCGGGAAGGAACGAGAACGTGCCCTGCGTGATTCGCATCGTGCCTCTCCTGGTCACGCCGGCGTCGGCGTGAGGACGTAGTCGGGGGTGTCGGTCGACGAGAAGTCAAACGTGACGTCCTTCCAGACCTGCAGTGCCGCGTTCAGCTCCGGACACCCCTTGGCGGCCTTCTCGAGGATGTCGGGACCCTCCTGGAAATAGTCCCGGCCCTCGTTGCGCGCCTGGATCATCGCCTCGACCGCGACGCGATTGGCGGTCGCGCCGGCGCGGATGCCCATCGGATGCCCGATCGTGCCGCCGCCGAACTGGAGGATCACGTCCTCGCCGAGGTAGCGGAGCAGCTGATGCATCTGGCCGGCGTGGATTCCGCCGGAGGCCACCGGCATCACGGCCGGGAGCGACGCCCAGTCCTGGTCGAAGAAGATGCCGTTCTGAAGGTTCTCCGGCACGTGACCGAGGCGGAGCGTGTCGTAGTAGCCCTCGATCATCGCCGGGTCGCCCTCGAGCTTTCCGACGACCGTGCCCGCGTGCAGGTGATCGACCCCCAGCAGCCGGCACCACTTCGCGATCACGCGGAACGATACGCCGTGGGTCTTCTGCCGCGTATACGTGCCGTGGCCGGCGCGGTGCAGGTGGAGGATCATGCCGTTCCGGCGGGCCCACTTCGACATCGACTGCATCGCGGTGTAGCCGACGGTCAGGTCCATCATGATGATGACGCTGCCGATCTCCCTGGCGAACTCCGCGCGCTCGTACATGTCCTCCATGGTCGCGGCGGTCACGTTCATGTAGTGGCCTTTGACCTCGCCGGTCGCGGCGCTGGCGCGGTTCACGCCCTCGATCGCGTGGAGATAGCGGTCGCGCCAGCGCATGAACGGCTGCGAGTTGATGTTCTCGTCGTCCTTGGTGAAGTCAAGCCCGCCGCGCAACGCCTCGAACACCACGCGCCCGTAGTTCTTGGCCGACAGGCCGAGCTTCGGCTTGACCGTCGCGCCCAGCAGCGGCCGTCCGAACTTGTCCAGGTACTCGCGCTCCATGACGATGCCGTGTGGAGGGCCCTGGAACGTCTTGACGTACTGGGTCGGGATCCGCAGGTCCTCGAGCCGCAGCGCCTTGAGCGCCTTGAACCCGAACACGTTGCCGATGATCGAGCTCGTCATGTTGGCGATCGACCCCTCCTCGAACAGGTCGAGGTCGTAGGCGATCTTCGCGATGTACTCGCCTTCGCGCCCGGGCACCGCCGACACGTCGTACGCCTTCGCCTGGTAGTGCTCGTGGGCGGTCAGCCGGTCGGTCCAAACGACCGTCCAGGTTGCGGTCGACGACTCGCCGGCAACCGCGGCCGCCGCCTCCACCGGATCGACCCCGGGCTGCGGAGTGACCCGGAACGCGGCGAGGATGTCCGTGTCCTTCGGCTCGTAGTCGGGGTCGAAGTACCCCATCTCGGCATACGGCGTGACCCCGGAGGCCCAGCGATCTTTCTTGTGCGGCGGTGCTGCTGCGGTTGTGAGTGCCATCGTTTTGGCGGATCCCTTTCGGTCGGGCGCAGACAGGGTAAGCGCGCCAAGCCATAGAGATCAAGTTCTAATTTCGCGTGTAGCTATAGAGCAATGGCTATGTGTCGACTGCCGCAGGGAACCAAGCTCAGCGGTCTCGGCGCGGACGAACTCGATGAAGGTCCCGGCGACCGGGCGCACGGGACCCACCGCGGCGCGCAGCACGAACCACGGCCGGGACTCGGGGCCATCACTGAGCACGATCTCCCCGAGCCAACCCGCCGCCAGCTCGGTCTCGACCGCCGCCCGCGACAACAGCGAGACGCCGAGCCCGGCCCGGGCCGCCTGCTTGATCGCGCCGTTGGAGCCAAGCGTGAGGGTGTTCGGGCGCAGATCACGATCCTCGAGGAACTGCTCGCCCAGCGCGCGCGTGCCCGAGCCCGGCTCGCGCAGCAACCAGGCGCGATCCGCGAGCTCGCTTGCCGCGACCGGTCCCGCCGCCACCAGCGGGTCGTCGGGACCGGTGATACACGCGATGTGGTTCTCGAGCAGCGGCTCTGCGACGAGGCGCTCGTCCGCCGGCGGCTTGCCGGAGATGGCGACGTCCGCGAGGTGGCTCAGCACCCGCTCGAACACGTACTCACGGTTGCCCACGTCGAGCGTCAGCTCGACATCCGGGTGGCGCGCGGTGAATCCCCGCATCAGCGGCGGGACGAACGACTCGGCCGCAGTCGTGACCGCGGCGATGCGCATCCTCCGAGCCGCGACTTCGCCCGCCTCACGCGCCGCCTGGCGCCCGTCGTCCAGCAGCCCGACGACATCCTCGGCGTACGGCTTGAACGCATGGCCGGCTTCGGTCAGGCGGATCCCCCGCCCCGCGCGCTCGAACAGCTCGCACCCGAGCTCGCGACCGAGCGCCGCGATCGCCGATGAGACGGACGGCTGCGTGACCACGAGCGCGTCGGCGGCCGCCGTCACCGACCCGCCACGGACGACGGCGAGAAACGCCGTCAGCTGAGTCACTGTTATAGCCAACAGGCTAAACGTACCTAATCCAGCAATCGGATTTTCAATAAGTCCCGCGGCCCGTATCGGAGCTCGCGCTGGCAAGGAGCTCAGCCAGTGCTGCGCAGCCCGCTGGCAATCCCGTTGATCGTCAGCAGACCCACCCGTTCGAGCTCGGGGTCGGTCTCCTCGCCAAGCGCAGCCCGCCGGCGCAGCAGCTCGATCTGAACGAACGACAGCGGATCGACATAGGGGTTGCGGCGATCGATCGAGGCCTGGAGGATCGGATCGCCCTCGAGCAGGACGTCGCTGCCACGAATCAACCGGAGCTCGCGTTCGGCCAGGTCGAACTCCGCGCGGAGCCTCGTCCATACTCGGTTGCGGGCATGCTCGTCGTCCCACAGCTCCGCGTATCGCTGCGCGATTTGCATGTCGACCTTCGCGCAGGCCATCTCGGCGTTGGAGATGAGGCTGGCGAAGAACGGCCATTCGGCGGTCATCGTCTGGAGCAGGTCGAGGCCGTGCCGCTCGCGCGCGGCGGCCAGCGCGGTGCCCAGCCCGAGCCACGCCGGCAGGATGACCCGTGACTGAGTCCAGGAGAACACCCACGGGATCGCGCGCAGCGATTCGATTCCGCCGGCAGGGTTGCGCCGCGCCGGTCGTGAGCCGAGCCTCAGCCGCGAGATCTCCTCGACGGGCGTGCTCGCAGTGAAGAACCGGACGAAGTCCTCGTCCTCGTGGACCAGCGAGCGGTAGACGCGCGAGGAGGCGTCCGCCATCTCCTCCGCGACAAGTTGGAAGTCGGCTCCCGCGCCGGCGGCCTCAGCGGTCATCGCGCCCGCCGCGAGCGTCGCGTTCGTCATCAGCTCGAGCTCGCGATGCGCGATCTCGCCCACCGAGTACTTGGCGTTCATCACCTCCCCCTGCTCGGTCATCTTCAGCCGGCCGGCGACCGTGCCCGGCGGTAGCGCAAGGATCGCGCCGGAGGTCGGGCCGCCGCCACGCCCGACCGCGCCGCCCCGACCGTGGAAGAAGATCCAGTTGACGCCATGCCTGCGCAACACCTGAGCGACCCTCACCTGTGCTCGGTATGCCGCCCACGCGGAGGCGACGTAGCCGACGTCCTTGTTGGAGTCCGAGTAGCCGATCATCACCTCCTGCTCGTCGGCGACGGCCGCGACCGCTGCCCGGTAGACCGGGACCGAAAGAAGCTCGTCGATCGTCTCGGCGGCCGCGGCCAGGCTCGCCCCGGACTCGAACAACGGCACGATCCGCAGCATCGCGTGCTCGCCGCCGGCGCTGGCCAGGCTGGCCTCCTTCATCAGCAGCAGCACCTCGAGCAGGTCGTCGACCCCCTCTGTTCCGGACACGATGTACGACTGGATCGCGCCGCGATGGCGGTCTGTGAGCGCGTCGTGAATCATCCGGAACGTCTCGATCGTCTCCCGCGTCCGCGCGGAGAAGTGCGCGATGTTCGCCGGAACCAGAGGGCGTCGATCGGCGATGTCCCGGCACAGCAGCGCGATGCGCTCGGCGCGGGCGAGCGATCCATAGTCGGCGCAGATGCCGAGCGTCCCGTAGATCTCGGCGAGCGAGTCGCGATGGACGCGCGCGTGCTCGCGAACCTCGAGCTGGGCGTAGTGAAACCCGAACACCTCGACCTGCCGGATCACATCGCGCAGGTCCCCCGCGGCGGTGAAATCGCCGGCGTGCGCCAGCAGCGACCGCTCGACCCGCCGAAGATCGGCGAGCAGCTCGTTCGGCTCGGCGTATCCCGCGGGCAGCTCGTAGCGGGCGGTGGCGCGAACACGCTCTCGGATGAACGTCAGCGCTCGGCGGTACGGCTCCTCGGGGTTGAGCTCGCGCAACTGCGAGGCAAGCTCCGCGAACCGGTCGCGACCCGCCTCCAGGATCGGCTCGAGCCCGTGCGCCGGACCGCTGATCCGATCCGACAGCGACAGCCGCCCTGCCAGCAGCTCGACCCTTCCCTCGAGGAACCGGAGGCAGTGGTCCCGCATCAGCTCGAGCGCGGCCACCGTCGCCGCCGGTGTCACATTCGGATTTCCGTCCCGGTCGCCACCTATCCATGTCCCGAACGTCAGCAGCGGCGGAATCTCGATCGCATCGTCGGGGAAGTGCTCACGGATCGCCCGTTCCAGATCGCGGTAGATGCGCGGGATCGTTTCGGCAAGCGGGGTCGTGAACGGCACGAGCCCGCCGCGCACCTCGTCCATCACGGTAAGCGAGATCGCCCGCAGATCGTCGGATCCCCACAGCTCCTGAACGGTGGCCCTCAGCCGTTCACGCGCATCGTCGAGGTCGATGCTGACATGCTCGTCGAGCTCGCGCAGCAAGCGGAAGACGCGCGCGAGCTTCTCGATGGTCGTCCGGCGCCGAGCCTCGGTCGGGTGCGCGGTCATGACCGGTCGCACCTCCAGGCGATCGAGCAGGCCCTGCAGCTCGGCGGCCGTCGTCCCCGCCTGCGCCAGGCTCGACACGATCGCCTCGAGCGAACCCGACCGCGCCGCGAGGGGCCCGCCGCGGGCGTGATTGCGGAGCCCGCCGCCGGCGTGACTGCGGAGCCGGCGTACTCGCTCGTTGTCCTCGGCCAGGTTGAGGAGCTGAAACCAGCGCGTCAGCGCGCGCACCAAGACCTCGATCTCTGCGAGCTCCAGTCCGGCGATCAGCGTCGCGAGCTCACCCGGCGCGGCGGCGTCACCGGCCCGGGTCGCGGTCGCCAGCGCCACCGTGCGCTGAACCAGTTCGAGCACGCCCTCGCCGTCGCTGTGACGAATGACGTCGCCCAGCACCTGCCGGAGGAGGGCCTCGTCGGCCATGAAGTCGCGGGCCACGAGCGGATCGTCGGCGCGGGCCACGTGCATCATCGGGCACAGTACGACACGACACCGACCAAGGAGAGCGTCTTGCCCGATACCGTCACCGTCGACCGCGACGGCCACGTCCTGCTGATCGGCGTCAACAGACCCGAGAAGCGCAACGCCTTCGATCTCTCGACGATCGAGCAGCTCGCGAGGGCATACGACCGCCTTGGCACCGACCAGGAGCTGCGGGTGGGAGTCTTGTTCGCCCACGGCGACCATTTCTCAGCCGGACTCGATCTCAGCGAGGTCGGGCCTGTCGTAGCTGAGCAGGGGCCGCATGCGCTCGCGGGCACGGGGCCGTATGACCCGTTCGGCGTCTGGGGCGAGCAGGTACCCAAGCCGATCGTGATGGCGGTGCAGGGAATCGCGTTCACGCTTTCGATCGAGCTCGCCCTCGCTTCGGACATCGTGATCGCGGCCGACGACGTGCGCTTCCGGCAGCTGGAGATCGCACGCGGCATCATGCCTTTCGGAGGAGCGACGTTTCGCGCCCCGATGGAGCTCGGCTGGGGCAACGCGATGCGCTTCCTCCTCACCGCCGACGAGTTTGGCGCCGAGGAAGCGATGAGGATCGGCCTCGTGCAGGAGGTCGTCCCGTCCGGCACGCAGCTCGAGCGGGCCACCGAGGTTGCCCGTGTGATCGCCGCCCAGGCGCCGTTAGGCGTGCAGGCGACGCTCGCGAATGCCCGCGTCGCGCGAGCGGCCGCCGAGCGCGCCGCGGTCGAACATCTCGCGGAGATCGTGCCGCGCGTTCTTCACAGCGAGGACGCCGTCGAGGGGATGCGCAGCTTCGTCGAGCGCCGCGCCGGCCACTTCACCGGCACGTAGCACGCCGGCGGCGATCAGGGCCGAAGCACCAGCGCGGCCAAGCGCTACCGCGTCACCCACGCCTCGGGGTCGTCGGCCAGCAGGTTGATCGGATCGGGCAGGCTGGCGTTGGCGATGTCGGCGACGGTCACGTGCTCGACGACATTGCGGAGGTTCTTGCGGACCGCGATCCACACACGCGGGAGTTGGCTGGCGGCTCCGGGGTACTCGGCCTCCTCGGGCTTTCCGCCCCGAACGGTCGCAAGCGGACCCTCGACGGCGCGGATGATGTCGGCGATCGTGATCTGCCGGGGCTCCTTGGCCAGCCGGTAGCCGCCGTCGGTGCCGCGCTGGCTGCGGACGACTCCCGCGACCCGGAGCTCGGACAAGATGTGCTCGAGGAAGTTCAGCGGGATCCCCTGTGACGTTGCAATCCTCTCGGCCGGCACCGCCTTGCTGTCGGGCGCGGCCGCCAACTCGATGGCGGCTCGTACCGCGTAATCCGCCTTGGCGGAGATCCTCATTGTGGCCCCCTTCGCTAGGACCCGTGGCCGGGCTTTCAGTAGTTCGATGATCTGCGAGACGGCTTCCTGCACGCCGATGGTCGAGGTGTCGACCCGAAGCTCGGGATGGTCAGGCGGCTCATACGGAGCGTCGATCCCGGTGAAGTCTCTGATTTCTCCCGCGCGTGCGCGCGCGTAGAGGCCCTTGGGATCTCTCCGCTCACATTCCTCGACGGGCGTGTCGACGAACACCTCGACGAACGGGAGGTCGGCCCGCTCGTGCGCGCTGCGCAGGTGCGCGCGATCAGCAGCCAGCGGCGAGATCAGCGAGACGAGCGCGATTGTTCCGGAGTCCGCCATCAGCCGGGCAACCTGTCCTACGCGGCGGATGTGCTCGGAGCGGTCGCCGGGAGCGAATCCCAGATCCTCGGACAGCCCGTGCCTGATGTTGTCGCCGTCGAGCAGGTACGCCGACTGGCCGGAGTCCACCAGACGGCGTTCGAGCTCGACCGCGATCGTGGACTTGCCCGACGCCGGCAGCCCGGTGAGCAACACTGTCCCGCCGCGTTGATCGATCGCCACCCAGCGCTCGTCGCGGTCGAGCGCCGACGGATGCCAGGTGATGTCACGGCGGCTCTCGCGCGCGGTCTCGATCGCGCGCGGCGTCCGGATCACCCCCGCCGCGACGGTGTCATTGCTGTCCTCGTCGATCAGGATGAACGCGCCGGTCACGGCGTTGAGCGCGTACGGGTCCGCTACCACCGGCGCACTCGTGCGGAGCGTCACCTGGCCGATGTCGTTGAGTGCCAGCGAGGTGGGCTCGACCTGGCGCTCCAGCGTCTCCGGGTCGGTCCGTTCGGTGATCTCCTGGACGGTGGCGCGGACGGTGCGGGTGGCCTGCTTCAGGGCGTAGCGCCGGCCTGGATGCAGCGGCTCCTCGCTCATCCAGCAGAGCGTGCAGTCGAGCTCACGCGCGGTCACCGGCTGATTGCCGGGCCCGACGAGCAGGTCGCCCCGGCCGACGTCGAGCGGGTCGGCGAGTCCGAACGTGACCGACATCGGCGGCACCGCCGCGTCCGCGTCGCCATCGAGCGTGTCGAGCTCGGTGATCGTGGTCGAGACGCCGGCGGGAAGCACCACGACTTCGTCGCCGACCTCGAGCATGCCGGCGACGATCCGCCCCATGTAAAGCCGTGAGCCGCCGTCGACCGGCCGGCCCACCCACTGGATCGGAACTCGCAGCCGCCACAGGTCGCGGTCGGCCTGGATGTCGACCTCCTCGAGGTACTCGAGCAGCGTCGGCCCGTCGTAGAAAGGCGTGTGGTCGGAGCCGAGCGCGACGTTGTCTCCATTCAGAGCGCTGATCGGGATCACGGTGACGTCTGGCACGCCGAGGCGCCTCACCACCTCGTGGACCTCGTCGACGATCTCCTCGAACCGCTCCCGGTCCCAGCCGACGAGATCCATCTTGTTGACGCACATCACGATGTGCTCGATCCCCAGCAGCGCGGCGATGTGGGCATGCCTGCGGGTCTGGGTGACGACGCCTGTGCGGGCGTCGATCAGCACGAGCGCGACGTCGGCGGTCGACGCGCCGGTGAACATGTTGCGGGTGTAGCGCTCGTGGCCGGGTGTGTCGGCGAGGATGAACGATCGCCGCTCGGTCGAGAAGAACCGATAGGCGACGTCGATCGTGATGCCCTGCTCGCGCTCGGCCCGCAGTCCATCGGTGACCGCAGCGAGATCCAGCGCTCCCCCGCGCGAGACGTCGTCGAGGTGGTCGGCCAGCAGCGAGCCCGTGTCGAGCAGCAACCGCCCGATCAGGGTGCTCTTGCCGTCGTCGACCGACCCCGCCGTCGCCAGGCGCAGCAGCTCGCGCTGACCCGTCAACTCGACCGCCCCCATCAGAAGTATCCCTCGCGCTTTCGGTCCTCCATCGCCGCCTCCGAGGTTCGATCGTCGGCCCTGCTCTCGCCGCGCTCGGACACTGTCGCGGCCTCGGTCTCGGCGATCACGGATGGGATGTCGGCGGCCTCCGACCGCACTGCGCCAGTGACCGTCAGGTCGCCGACCGTGCGATAGCGGACCATCGCCTCCTCGACCTGTTCGTTCGCCTGCGGTCTGATCCAATCCGACTCGGCCAGCAGCATCCCGTCGCGCTCTAGCAACGCGCCGGCGGTGCGCAAAGTAGATCGAGGGCAGCTCGAGCTCCTCGGCCTCGATGTAGCGCCACACGTCGAGCTCGGTCCAGTTGCTCAGCGGAAACACGCGGATCTGCTCACCGCGCCGAATCCGCGCGTTGTAGAGCGTCCACGGCTCCGCGCGCTGCGCCCGCGGCTCCCACTGCCCGAACTCGTCGCGGAACGAGAGCACCCGCTCCTTGGCCCGCGCCCGCTCCTCGTCGCGCCTGGCTCCGCCGAACGCGGCATCGAACCCGTGCTGCTCGAGCGCGTCCAGCAGCGTCACCGTCTGGAGGCGGTTGCGCGAGCCGCCCGGCGTCTCCTCCTTGACGCGGCCGGTATCGATCGACGCTTGGACCGAGGCCACGATCAACCGGTGGCCAGCCTCGAGCAGGCGCCGGTCGCGGAGCTCGATCACCTCGGGAAAGTTGTGACCGGTGTCGACGTGCAGCACCGGGAACGGCAACGGAAGCGGACGGAAGGCCTTCTCGGCGACTCGCAGCAGGGCGATCGAGTCCTTGCCACCGCTGAACAGCAGGACGGGCCTGGCGAGCTCGGCCACGACCTCGCGCACCACGAACACCGCCTCGGCCTCGAGCGCCCGCAGCTGGGAGACGCGAGGCGCGGTGGCGGTCATGCGGCCTCACCCCGCGTCGACGTCCTGGTCCCCGAAATACTCGCCCGGCTGACGTGGCAAGCTTGAGTGCCGCAGGACCTCGAAGTGCTCCAGCGGCCGTCCGGCACGCCCGGCGTCGCGCAGCATCTCACACAGCAGGGTGCTGCCGCTCCGCGGAGTCGCAAAAACGAGATATGCCTGCAAAGGAGTCCGATCTGCCTAACTTCACTAAATTGATCGACAAAGGTTATAACACTTGATGCCGTCGCCGAACATCGTCTATCTGCATTCGCACGACACCGGTCGCTACGTCCAGCCCTACGGCCATCAGATCCCGACGCCGAACATCCAGCGTCTCGCCGACCAGGGGCTGCTGTTCAGGCAGGCGTTCTGCGCCGCGCCGACCTGCTCGGGCAGCCGCGCGTGCCTGCTGACCGGACAGTGGGCGCACGTGAACGGGATGACCGGACTGGCCCACCGCGGCTGGAAGCTGCGCGATTACGGGCGCCACGTCGTTCACCCGCTGCGCGAGGTCGGGTACTGGTCCGCGCTGGTCGGCGAACAGCACATCTCGGCGGAGCCGAGCGTGCTCGGCTACGACCACGTGGTCGAGATCGGCACGACCAGGGCCCACTCGATCGCGCCCGCGACATTGCAACTCCTGCGCAACCGGCTTCCGCGGCCGTTCTTCCTGTCGATCGGGTTCTTCGAGACGCACCGGGAGTTCTTCGAGCCGAGCTCGGTGCGCGACGCGCTCTACGGAGCGCCCCCGACGCAGCTGCCGGACACGGCCGCCACGCGCGCGGACATGGCGGCCTTCAAGGCGAGCGCCCGCTCGCTCGATCAGGGCGTCGGGGCCGTGCTGCATGGTCTCGACGAGGCCGGGCTCGCCGACGACACGCTCGTGGTCCTCACCACCGATCATGGACTCCCATTCCCCGGGGCGAAGGGAACGCTCAGCGATCGCGGGCTCGGGGTGATGTTGATCATCCGCGGACCCGGCGGGTTCTACGGCGGTCACGTCACCGACGCGCTGACCTCGCATGTCGACATCTACCCGACGCTGCTCGAGCTCGCCGGGGCAGCCATTCCGCCCGATACCCACGGCCGATCGCTGCTCCCACTGGTCCGCAAACAGGCGAGCACCGTACGCGACGAGCTGTTCGCGGAGCTGACCTACCACGCCGCATACGACCCTCAACGCGCGATCCGCACCGACCGCTACAAGCTGATCCGGCACTTCGGCGACCGTCTCGAGCCGGTGCTCCCCAACATCGACGATTCGCCGTCGAAGTCGTTGCTGGTCGAGGCGGGATGGGGAACGGAGCGCCGGCCGCGGCTCGAGCTGTACGACCTGATCATGGACCCCGCCGAGATGCGCAACCTCGTGGACGTGCCCGAGATCGCACGCACGCGCGATCAGCTCGAGGACCGACTGCACCGATGGATGGTCGAGACCGGCGACCCTCTGCTTGACGGACCGGTGCCGGTACCGGCCGGAGCGTTCGTCAACGATCCCGCTGGGGTGTCGGCAACCGAGCCGTACCTCGAAGCCGTCGACTGACGCAGCCGCGCTAGCCCTCGGGGTGGTAGCGAAGACCGTCGAGGGCGATCCGAAGGATGTGCTCGACCTGTCTCGGATCGCCGGCCGGGATCTTGGCGATTCCCATCATCATCTGCATCACCTCAGGGAACTCGACGTCCCGGCGAACGACCCCGGCCTCCTGGGCGCGCTTCAGCAGCGGGCCGCCGGCGTCGTACAACGATGTCCGGCACACCTGGAACAGCGGGGCATCGCGGTCGAAGTAGTTCAGCAGCTCCTGGACGAGCGCCTGCTTGGTCGCGAGATAGCCCATCAGGCGCCCGAACCATGCGTTGAGCGCTTCCCATGGGTCGCTGTCGTCGAGCTCGGCAGCGGAGCGGCAGACCTCCTGCACCTCGTTGACGTACAGAGCCTCCAGCAGCGCCTGCCGATTGGGGAAGTGGCGGTAGAGGGTGCCGATGCCGACACCGGCGCGGCGCGCGATTTCCTCGAGCGCGGTCGACTCCCCTCCCTCGGCAAACGCCTCCCGGGCAGCCGTTAGCACCTTCTCGTAGTTGCGCCGGGCGTCCGCGCGCTTAGGGCGGGCGATCAGGGTCTCGGGGCTGACTTCGGTGGTGCTCACGGAAATTCGCTTGACAAACGGAGGGTGCCTCCATATAGTTTCCGGAGGGCTCCTCCAGTTATTTCGGAGGCGGCCTCCATTTTAGCGCCTCACTGAATCACCGACAAGTTGGGAACTGCATGAACCTATTCTCTTCGCAAACCCTGAGGCGCCGCCCTCAGGCGCCGCCGACAACCAATCCCTCGGATAGCCGTCGCTGGACGGCGCTCATGGTCGTGTGCTTGGCGCAGCTCATGATCGTGCTCGACGTCACGATCGTGAACGTCGCGCTGCCCTCGATTCAACGCGACCTCCACTTCAGCCAGTCGGATCTCACCTGGGTCGTCAACGCGTTCCTCGTCACGTTCGGGAGCCTGCTCCTGCTCGCGGGGCGACTCGGCGATCTCGCCGGCCGCAAGCGCGTGTTTCTCGCCGGACTGGTCACGTTCACCGCCGCCTCGCTGCTGTGCGGCCTCGCCCCCAGCCAGGGCGCGTTGATCGCCGCCCGCTTCCTGCAGGGCGTCGGTGCGGCCGCCCAGGCCTCGGTGATCCTGGCGATCATCATCACCGAGTTCCCCACCCCGAGCGAGCGCGGACGCGCGATGAGCGCGTACGTGTTCGTGTCGGTCGCCGGCGGCTCCCTCGGCCTTCTCGCCGGCGGGATCCTGACCCAGGCTCTGAGCTGGCACTGGGTCTTCTTCGTCAACCTTCCAATCGGCTTCGCCACGTTCCTGCTCGGTCAGCGGTTCATCCGGTCTGACGGCGGCCTCGGGCTCGAGCATGGAGTCGACTGGCTTGGCTCCATCCTCGTTACCGCGTCGCTAATGGGCGTCATCTACGCGATCATTCAGGCGACCACCTACGGCTGGATCTCGACTCGGGTGCTTGGGATCGGCGCCGTCGCCGCACTGCTGATGGCGGCGTTCGTGGCGCTCGAGGCCCGCATCGAGAACCCGATCATGCCGATGCGCATCCTGCGCCTCCCGGGCCTGATCAACGCCAGCCTCGTCAGAGGCTTCCTCGTGACCGGGATGTACTCCACGTTCTTCCTCGGGAGCCTCTATCTCGAGCACGTCCGCCACTACAGCGCCGTCCAGACCGGCGCGGCCTTCCTGCCCTGGACGATCACGGTCGCCGTCCTGTCACAGGGCATCACCGCGCGGCTCGTCGCCCGGTTTGGCCCGCTGCGCGCGCTCACCGCCGGCATGGCGAGCGCGGTCGTCGGACTGCTCCTGTTCAGCAGCGTCGGAGCGAGCACCGCCTTCTTCCCGACGATCTTCTTCGCCTGCTTCGCGATCGGCTTGGGCATCGGTATCGCGTTCATGCCGCTGCTGACCCTCGCCATGGCCGACGTTCCCGCCGCCGACTCGGGCCTCGGCTCGGGGATCACCAACGTCTCCCAGCAGATCAGCGGCGCGCTCGGCCTGGCCGTCCTCAGCACCATCGCCGCGAACCGGACGAAGGGACTGCTATCCGCCCACCAGGGGCTCACCAGCTCGCTGATCGGCGGCTACCACCTCGCCTTCCTCGTCGGCGCGTCAACGATAACCGTTGGCGTCGTCCTCGCCTTCGTGCTCCTGCGGCCGCGCCGCGCACAACCGGAGCTCGAACTGGCACGCCTCGCCGAGGCAGACGACGCCCATCACATCAACTTCGAGATCGAGAGAGAAGCCGCATGACACCCACCAACCGTTTTCCCGCCCACACCACGCCGGCAGGCCGCGACGGTCGCCGCTCGCCACCCGCAGCGCAGCAGTCCTCGCGGCGGCTGAGAACCGCCCTGATTTCGGACGCTGTAGTAGCCAGTTACATCCACGACATCTCGCAACGGCACCGGGGCGCCGTCCACGCGTCCGAAGCTCGTCCCCGTCGATCGGCGCAGTACGCCTGACACCGCCCACCCGATCGGCTCCTCGCGTTCTTTGAAGGACTTTGACGGGTGGTTCGCACGTATACGCTGCGAAAGCTGACGGTCGACCGATGTCACCGCCGTGATTCTTACCCGCACACTCCATCGGCGATGGTCGCCGGTCGTGGCGGCGCTGCTGCTTGCTGGGTGCGGAGGATCATCTCACGTGCACACCGACCGGCCCGCGCCGACAACGGCTCCGCCGCCGTCGGCTCCGTCATCGCTCGCCGAGTTGATCTCCGTGCCCGCGGTCGGCCGGATCTACGGCCGCTGCAGGCCCGGTGATCGTCGCTGGACGATCGAGTTCGTCCCTTCGAACGTAGCTACCGATTCAGTCACCTACCGCATCGGCTCGGCCCGGCCGCGCACCATCGACTCCGGCCCGGGCCAGCAGACATTCACCTGGCGGCTCGTGCCCGGCAAGTTCACCTCGCACGAGCCGGCGGATCCAACCGCTCGCTACCTGGCTGCCACGATCAAAACCACCGCACCAGTCTCATTGGACATCACCCAAGGGACCGAGCCGCACATCTTCCGTGTGAACATCAAGTTCGCCGTGGCCGCCGCGATCGGCGACACCCCCGACTGCGCGCTGATCGCAACCACCTTGACCGCCGCCACGTACTACACCGGCGGACAACCACCAAGCTAGTTCTGCCCGGGACGCGGTGTTGCGGTCAGAGAAGGGGACCGGCGCAGCCGATGGTTACGGCTTGCTGTCTCCGCTCGCCGGCGCCTCGCCCTGCTCGAGCTGAGCGGTCGGGCTGCCGGTACCCAGCTCGGCTTTCATCTTTGCAAGGTCGTCGTCGACGGCGCTTGAGCGGCCAAGCTGCTCGAGTTGGCGATCGATGTCGTCCTGGGGTGGGCCCAGCGACGTAAGGTCGTCGAACGTTCCCGCGGCTTCGAGCTCGCCGACGGCGTCGGCCCGTGCCTGCATGTTCTGCGTCTTATCCAGCGCGCGCTGCATCGCCAGCCCGACGTCGGCCATCTCCTCGCCGACGCCGGTCGCGGCCTCGGAGATTTGCACCTGCGCTTCGGCGGCCGAGTACTGAGCCTTGATGACTTCCTTCTTGCTGCGGAACGCCTCGACCTTGACACGCAGCTTCTGCTCTGAGTCGGTCAGCTTCTGTTGCTGGTCCTCGAGCTGTGAGACCTGCTGGTCAAGCGACTGCATCTCCCCGTCGGCGAGGTGCTTGCGCTCGAGCGCCGTTCGCGCGAGGTCCTCACGCCCGGCGGCCATCGCTTGGCGTGCCTGATCGTCGAGCTTCGCGATCTGCTGCTGCACGCTCGCCTCCTGCATCTGGAGGCGTTTCTTGGCGGTGACCAGGTCGGCGATGCCTCGCTTGACGCTCTGCAGCTGCTCGAGCTGCTTCTCGTAGCTGTAGTCGAGCGTTTCCGCTGGATCCTCGGCCCGATCCAACAGCTTCGAGACCTTCGCCTTCACCACGGTGGACATACGCCCGGACAGACCCGGCATCTTGGACCCTCCTCAATCATCAGCAGCAGAGCACCGAGGATCGCACACCGATCGATTCCTCGGCAAAGCCGCCTAGTCGTTGATGTCTAGGACCGGGGTGATGTCCGGCAGCTGCTGGCCCGGCTCGGCATGCTCGTTGGGCACCACGGCAGTGCCGAGAGCGAAAAACTCGATCACGTGGCTGCCCCACCCGTGGTTGTTCTCGTGCAGCTTGACCTCCACGATCCCGAGAACGCCATCGCCGATCGCCTCGGCCTCTTTCTGCATGCGCTCCATCGCAAGCTCGCGCGCGTCATACAGGGCCTGGGTGTACTGCTCGAGTTCGACGTTCTGACCCGTCTGGCGGATCGACTGCATCATGCCGCGATGGGCGACGTGGTAGACGCAGGTGCCCATGACCATGCCGACCGGACGCTTGCCTGTCTGCATCAGCGTCCAGAACGCCTGACCACTGAGATCGGAGGTGAATGGGCGCCCGTTCGGGGCCCGGTGGACCTTGCCGCCCTTGTGCTTGATTGCGGTGCCAATCGCGATGAACTCCGCCATGTCCGCACCCCATTCATACCGACCCACGTCCAGGCGGACCCCGACGATGCCATCGGCGCCCAGTTGGTCGGCCTCCTCCTCCATGCGCGTCATGGCGAGCTCGCGGGCGGAGTACATCGCCTGCGTGAGGACCCCCATCTCTTGGCTCGCTTTCCAGTTGGACTGCTGAAAGCCGATGTGGTAGATGCTCGAGCCGACCACGAGGCCCACGGGCTCGAAGCCGGCCTTCTCCACGCACAGGTACTCGTTCACCGAGAGGTCGGATGTGAACAGCCCGCGAGCGTTCATCCGCAGGCGCTCGCTGGCGTGTTCGGCGAGGCCTTCGGTGCTCGTCGGATCGTATGTCGACATCAGATGCTCTCCTGACTGGTGGTGTGGCCTAGACGCCGAGGCTGATCGACATCACCGGCGTGCCCAGCGGAGCCGGATGAGGCTCATGCGCGCCGAGACGAATCGCCGTGCCCAGGACGTGCATGGAAACGATGAAGAAGTGCTGTCGAGCGCCGTAGCCCTCGTACTCGTGATGATCGATGTTGTGCGTGAGCGTCGCGATGACCATCTCGTTCGCGCCGGCCCGGGCCGCCTGCTGGCGCACCTCGTCCATCGCGAGATGGCGGGCCGCGTAGACGCCCTGGGTGATCTCGGTCATCTCCTGGTTGCCCCACCAGGTACCCATCATTTGATTGGCCCCCGGACTGAGTGCGACGGCGACAACGGAGGTGTGGCCGATCACATCCACCGTCTCGGCGCCGATCCGGCGGAGCTTGTCGACGTCCTGGCCCGAGAGCGCGCACATCCGCAACGGAGAACCGTCCCGGACCGCAAGCGTGGTTTCGCGGACGGCGGTGCCGAACACGACGTACTCGACGTTGCCCGGGCCGGTGGCAATGCTGTTGGCAGTCATCTCGATACCGATGACGGCGTCAGCGCCAGCCAACCGTGCCTCCTGCCGCAGACGGTCGAACGCGCGCTGGCGCGACAGATTCCACGGGGCAGCGAAGGACGGCATCTCGCTGATTCCGCCTCCGTAGCCCGACCAACCGTAGTTCTGCCAGCCGTGCTGAACCACCGAAGAGCCCATCACCTGCGCGATTGGCGTCAAACCGGAGGCTTGCGCGACCGCGTACTCCTTGGCACTCAGATCGCTTGTGAAGAACGGCGAGCTCGCCGCTGCGACCCGCTTTAGGCGCTGCTCCGCCCCCAGCGGGATTCCACCGCCACGAATACGCTCGAGATCGACCGCTGCCGCCTCGCGCTCGTCATCGCTTGGTGGCGGTGGTCGTCTTCTGAAGAGTGGCAAAGCCTCTCGATCGTGGCACATCGCCATCACCGGCACAAACACGGTGGCGTGGAAGATGAGCGAGTCCTTCGTTTGCTTGCGCACGCATATGATCAAGCGGGAACCGCGTGAACCGAGGGAACCCGAATCGCTGCCACATCTGATGATTGATCCGTTGACGTTGCCCAAAGCCGAGTTGCACCTGCATATCGAGGGAACGCTCGAGCCGGAGCTGATGTTCGAGCTGGCTCGGCGCAACGGCGTCCGGGTCCCGTACGCAGACGCGGACGCGGTCAGGCGGGCCTACCAATTCAGCGACCTCCAGTCGTTCTTGGACGTCTATTACCGCGCCTGCTCGGTCCTCATCCACGAGCGGGATTTTTATGAGCTCACCACCGCCTACCTGGCCCGTGCACGAGATCAGGGCGTTCGCCACGTCGAGATCTTCTTCGACCCCCAGACCCATACCGCTCGCGGCGTCAAGCTCGAAACCGTCGTGCGCGGGATCGGTGGGGCCTTGGCCGAGGCGCGAAAGCTTGGGATGACGTCGCACCTGATCATGTGCTTCCTGCGTGATCAGCCGGCCGACGACGCGATGGCGACGTTGGAACAAGCGCTCGCCCACCGGGACGTGATCTTCGGCGTCGGGCTCGATTCCGCGGAGGTCGGTCATCCCCCACAGAAATTCCGGGACGTCTTCGACCGGGCGATCGGTGCCGGCTTCCGTGCCGTTGCCCACGCCGGCGAGGAGGGGCCGCCCGAGTACATCTGGCAGGCGCTCGACGTGCTCGGCGCGGAGAGGATCGATCACGGCGTGCGCTGCCTGGAGGATCGTGCGCTCGTTCGGCGCCTCGGCACCGATCGGATTCCGCTGACCGTGTGCCCGTTCTCGAACGTCAAGTTGCGGGTCGTGCAAACCCTCGAGCAGCACCCGCTCGCGAAGATGCTCGAGCACGGACTGTGCGCCACCGTCAACTCCGACGATCCGGCCTACTTCGGCGGCTACGTTGGCGAGAACCTCGCCGGGGTCGCACAGGCCCTGCGGCTCGACGACGCCACGCTCGTGGCGCTCGCCCGCAACAGCTTCGAAGCGTCGTTCCTGGACGACGCGGCGCGGGCGCGCCACCTGGCTGAGCTCGACGCCGTCGGCTGACGGCGCTTACGTCACCGGCGTCGATCGCCGCTTCGAGCGTGCAACCCCGGCGATGGCGAGGGCGTTGTCGATGCAGGTCTCCACAACCGCCTGGGGTGAGATCGAGAACTGCTCGGGGATGCCCGGAGCGGCCTGGCGCAGCCCGACTCGTATGCGAGCCAGGTGCATCGTCCCGAGCGTTTGGGTCCAGAGGACGTTGGCGGTGTAGTCGGGGTCTTCGAGACTGACGATGCCCTGGCGTTCCGCGTTGCGCAGGACGTTCGATACGTGGTTGATGCTGCGGGCCATGCTCTGTCCGAGCCGCAGCCAGACCGACTCGGACAGGCTATCCCGCAGTTCGTTGGCGGGCCGGCGCATAAGTGACAGCGCGCAGTCCAGAAACGCGGGATAGCGCAAGCAGAAGCCGGCGTACGCGCGGGCCCATTGCTCGAGCTGGGCAGCGGGTGCGTCGTCGAGCGCAATCGCCGCTGAGAGCGCGTCGTCGAGTTCGTCGAGATAGTTGGTGACGGTGAGGACGTAGAGCTCTTCCTTTGAGGAGAAGTGGCGATAGATCAGACCGCGGGCGAGCCCGACGGTCCGGGCTATCTCCTCAATCGGGGCGTCTTGCGCGCCGCGCTGGTCGAACAGGGCTCGGGTGGCCTGCACGAGTTCGCGCTCGCGGTTGCGGCGAAGCTTGATCGGTTCGGGCGCGGCCATGCGTGCATCGTAACGCCTTTAGAACGACTGTTTGACAGTCGTTCTCACACGGGTAGCCTCCTGAGCACGACCGCATCACCAATCCGAGATCACCAATCCGAGAGAAGAGAGATGAGTTACGAGTTCGTCGACCAGATGATGGAGAAGAGCAGGCTCGGTGAGCTGCGCTCGCCGGTGTCTGAGACGCTGGAGATGCACCTAGTGGAGTTCGGACGCGGCGAGGCGATCTATGAGATGGCGGCTCGCGAGCAGCTTGGCAACCCCTTGGGGGTGATCCAGGGTGGCGTCGCCACCGCGCTGGCCGATGCGGCGATGGCGGCTGCGACCACGACGATCCTCACCGACGAGGAGATCCAGCAGAGTGCGATCACGACGATCGACATCTTCGCCCGTTTCATCCGCCCCGTGAACGCCAAGAAGATCGATCGCCTCCGGGCGGAGGCGAAGGTGGTGCGGGCCGGTGGACGCCTGGTGTGGGCTGAGGCCGATGTCCTCGCCGACGGCGAGGTGGTCGGCAAGTTCGCCTCGACCGGCATCCGGGTCAGTTTCGACCCGCAGGCATACATCGCCGAACGCGATACGTCCGATGAGTGAGCCCGGACCGGAGGTGATGGCCCGTTTCCTCGGGCCTGAGAACGTCGAGCGGGGACGTGACTATCTGCAGCAGCTCGATCCTCAGCTGCATCGCTACATCATGGAATTCGTCTACGGCGAGGTCTACGCCGGCGATGTCCTGGATCCGAAGACGCGCGCCCTGTGCACCGTCGCGATGCTCGCCTGCCTCGACCAACAGCTCCAGCTCGGCGTATACGTTCGCGCTTCGCGCCGTCAGGGCGCTTCGGAGCAGGAGATCCGGGAGGTTCTGCGCCAGGTCGCCGTCTACGCAGGGTTTCCGAGCGCGTGGAATGCGTTGGCGACCATGAAGGCGGCGCTCGAGGACTTCGGCGACGGCGAAGAGGGGGCGCAATGAGCTTCACACTCGAACTGACACCCGAACAGGAAGACCTTCGCGCCAAGGCCCACACGTTCGCGCGCGACGTGATCCGGCCTGCCGCACCGGAATACGACCGCGACCAGGAGTTTCCCTGGCCGGTGCTCGAGAAGGCCGCCGAACAGGGCCTCTACCAGTGGGAGCTCTACGCGCAACTGTCGATGGACCCGACCGGTCTGTCGCTGCCGATCCTGATGGAGGAGCTGTTCTGGGGCTGCGCGGGGATCGGGTTGTCGATCGTGATGCCAGCCCTCGCGCTCGCGGCGATCCGTCAGGCAGCGACCGATGAACAGCTCGTGCGCTGGGCGCCGGAGTGCTTCGGCACACCCGGCGATCTGCGACTGGCCGCGCTCGCGGTCACCGAGCCTAGCGGCGGCAGCGACGTCCGCTCGATCCAGACCCGCGCTCGCAAGGACGGCGACCAGTGGGTGATCGACGGCCACAAGGTGTTCATCGGCAACGGCGGGATCGCCGACGTCCACGTCGTGATTGCCACGGTCGACCCGGACGCGGGCCACCGCGGACAGGGCGTGTTCATCGTCCCCAAGGGAACCCCCGGACTGCAGATGCTGCGCAAGCTCGACAAGCTCGGCTGCCGCGCTTCGCACACCGGAGAGCTCGTGTTCGAGGACTGCCGCGTGCCCGCCGACCAACTGCTCGGTGGCGAGGCGCGGCTCGCCGAGCGGATCGCCAAGGGCAAGGCGGCCGAGCAGGACTCGCCGCGGCCGGTCAGCCCCAACGAGGAGGGCGGCGCGGCCGCCGCGGTGCAACGCCGAAGCTCGGCAGCCCTCGGAGCGTTCGAGCGCACGCGTCCGATGGTCGCCGCGCAGGCGATCGGGATCGCCCGCGCGGCACTCGAGTTCGCGCGCGACTACGCCGTCTCGCGCGAGGCGTTCGGGCAGCCGATCATCGAGAACCAGGGGGTCTCCTTCCCGCTGGCCGATATCGCCGCTGACATCGACGCCGCTCGGTTGTTGACCTGGAGGGCTGCCTGGATGGCCGCGCAGCGCAAGCCCTTCGAGCATGCCGAAGGATCGATGTCAAAGCTCAAAGCCTCGGAGGTCGCCGTGCGAGCGTGCGAGCAGGCGATTCAAACGATGGGCGGCTGGGGCTACGTCAAGGACTTCCCGGTCGAGAAGTGGTACCGCGATGCCAAGCTTTACACGATCTTCGAGGGCACCAGCGAAATCCAGCGGCTGGTCATCGGCCGTGCGCTGCGCGCGAACGCCAACACCGACCCACTCGATCAACGGATGGAAGCACCGCGCTGAGCGCTGATTGCCTTGCCGCCGGCGACCGGCGGGACCGCGAAGCCGGGCAGAATGCCGCGGATGGCGGTCATCACAGAGCGGACCCAGCCGCACGCTCCGGCTGAGGCCCGTCGCCTCCGCTACCGCGCTGATATCCAGGGTCTGCGTGCGGTCGCCGTGCTCGCGGTGATCGCAGATCACCTGGCCGGCTGGCCGAAGGGCAGCTTCGTCGGCGTCGACGTGTTCTTCGTGATCTCCGGCTATCTGATCACGGGGATCCTCGTGCGCGAGTTCGAGTCGCGGCACACGATCTCGTTCCTCGGCTTCTACGGCCGGCGGATCAAGCGAATCCTCCCCGCGGGCCTGTTCGTGATCGGCGCGACCCTGTGCGCCACCCGGGTCCTCGCGGGAATCGACCGTTACCACTTCGCCGCCAAGGACGCGATCGCAGCCGTCCTGTTCGCCGCCAACTGGCGTTTCGCCCACACCGGCGTCAATTACTTCAACCAGGCGCTCCCGCCATCACCGCTTCAGCACTACTGGTCGTTGTCGGTCGAGGAGCAGTTCTACTTCGTGTGGCCGTGGCTGATGCTTGGCCTGCTGCTGATCGGGCTGCGGCTGCGGTTCTGGCGACGCGAGCACGCTCGTCTGGTCGCGGGCGTCGCGATCGCGCTGATCTCAGCCGTCTCGCTGTGGTTGGCCTTCGCGCAGACCACCAGCGACCCCACGGTCGCCTACTTCTCGACGTTCGACCGGGCCTGGGAGCTGGGGTTGGGAGCGCTCGTCGCGATCGCCGCCCAGCCGCTCGGCCGGGCGGACCCGGGCCTGCGCCTGGTCGTCGCGCTGGTGGGTCTGGTCGGCGTCCTGGTCTCGCTGTTCGTCGTTCGCTCGTCCCCGGGCTTCCCGGCGCCGTGGGCGCTGCTACCGACCCTCTCCACCGCCGCCGTGCTCGGTGCCGGCGCCGGCCTGGAGAGCCGGTCGTTGCTGCCGCTGACCAACCCGGTCAGCCAGTACGTGGGCAAGATCTCCTACAGCCTCTATCTGTGGCACTTCCCGGTCGTCGTGTTGATCGTCGCCGTCGTCCCGCTGCACTCGGCGGCTTACTGGGTAATTGGCCTGGCGCTGATCTTCGGGCTGTCCGCCGCCTCGTTTCACCTGATCGAGGATCCAGCGCGGCGCGCGACCTGGTTCCGGCAGCGCCCGGGACGGCTTCCCGAGGCGCCGCCGAAGGCGCCGCCGATCAACCTATTTCCCGCGCTCGGCTGGCTGAAGTACTTGGCCGCGTGCGCGGCCACAGCGGTCCTCGCGGGAGCGGGTCTGCTCGTCGTGCGAGCGATCGAGCCGACGAGACTCATGCTGCCGGCGCCCGTCCTGATCGGGCATACCCAGGACACTCGTCTCGACTGCGTCGGCGCGGCGGCGCTCGACCCGCGCCATCACTGCGCGAGGTTGAACACAGGCGACCGAGTCGCGCCGCTGCCGGGCGAGCTGCCCGACGACACCGGGGGCGCCTACGCCTGCTATGCCTACCTGCGCCAGCCGATGCATCCGTGCGTGTACGGGAGCACCCGCCCCGACGCGACCCGGGTTGCGCTGATCGGGGACAGCCACGCGGCGGCGCTGCTCGCGGTGCTCGAGCCGCAGCTCGACGCTGCGAACTGGCACGTCACCGTGTTCGTCGGACAGACGTGCGGCTGGCTACCCCCGGCGCTCTCTCCCACCTGCCCGGGACTGCGCCTGATCCAGCGTGACCTCACCCACCACCACTACGCGATCGTGATCGCGACCGAGCTGCGTCAGTACACGAGCTCGGTCGCGCAGCACCTCGCGGCGATGCGGCCCGTCGCCGCCACCGGCGCGCGCATCGTTGTCGTCGAGGACGACCCCGGCGTGTCAGCCGCGAGCACGGCGTGCGTCGACCGGGTCACCTACAGCGCGACCGGCGACTGTGGCACCCCCGCGGCGCTTGCGTACCAGGACCCCGATCGCCTGGCGCAGGCCGCCGAGCGGATCCCCGGAGCGGTGGTGATTCCCACCCGCCAGTACTACTGCCGCGCCGACTTCTGCCCCGCCACGATCGGGAACATCATCGTGTACCGGGACACAGCCGCCCATGTCACCGCCAGCTACGCCCGAACGCTGAGCCCGTACCTCGTCGAGGCGATCGAGCGCGCGCTCCACCCGCGCGGGGGCTGAGCTTCCGGATGTCTCGACACGTGCTTCGCGAACCCCAAACGGCGTCATCCGCGTGAAATCCGTAGTCATCGACGATCGGCCTCAGCGCGACGCGAAACGGGGATCTGCCGGTCCCGATGATCCTTGGGGTGTCGATGGTCGCTGCCGGCGTCGTCTATCCGGTCACCGACGCCGCGCTGCATCACACCTCGCCGATCATGATCGCCACGCTGCGCGCGCTTGCCGGCGGTGCGCTCCTGACAGCGATCCTGCCGTTGATGGGGAGCCGCCTGCCGCGCACGCGACGGCTGTGGATGTGGGCGTTGGCGGTCGGGTTCGGTAACACCACGCTGACTCAGGTCGGCATCAGCGTCGGCACTCAGCGGGCCGGCGCGGCGGTCGCGGCGGTGCTGCTCAACTCCTCACCGTTCTTCGTTGCCGTGATCGCCCGGTTCGCGCTCGGCCGAGTCGATCACGCGCCTGCGGGCGGCGGGGCTGATCATCGGATTCGCCGGCGTGCTGGTCGTCGTGCTCTCACATCCGGGGAACGTCGGGCACGGCTCGCAGCTCGCGATCGGGCTGGCCCTGTCACTGCTCGGCGCATTGGGATGGGCCGGTGGCGGCCTCGGTATGCGAGTCCTGACGCAACGTGAGCCCGAGCTCGACATTCCTGGCATCACCGCCGCGCAGTTTCTCGCCGGCGGCATCCCGCTAATCCCGCTCGTGCTCCTCGCCGGCGGATCGACCGATTGGAGCCGGCCGTCACTCGATGCTCAGCTCGTCTTCCTGATTCTCGGGGGCCAAGTTCTGGTCTACCTCGGGTTCAACGCCGCGCTCGGCCGCTGGCCATCCACGCGCGTCTACGCCTGGACGTTCCTCGTTCCAGCCGTCGCGGTCGTGGTCGAAGCCGTCGTCGGCGCGCTCCCCAGCGCAACCGCGATGATCGGTGTCGCGCTCGTGATCATCGGCGTCGCGATCGTCAACCTTCAGTAGCCCCAGCTCGTGCGAACGGCAGCGGGTAACATCGCGCCGCGGCAGGTCATGAACCGCTGGGCTTTGTCCTGCGGGATATGCCTGGGCGGGCCGGCAGTGACATACGTTCTATCCGGATAGAGGGAGGCAGCCGCGATGCAGGCGCCGCAGGAATACCTCGAAGCGCTCGTCGAGCTGACGGTCGGGTTTGGTGCCAATGTGCAGCCGGGGCAGGTCGTGGCTATCGACGCTGAGACGGGGCTTGAGCCGTACGCCCGAGCGGTCGCCGACGCCGCGTACAGGCGTGGCGCGAAGTTCGTCGATGTCTGGTACTTCGACCCGCACGTCAAGCATTCGCGGATCAAGCACGCCGACCGCGAGACGCTCAGCTACGTGCCGCCGTGGATCGGCCAGCGGCTGCTCGACCTCGGCGAGCTCCATGGCGCGAACATCTGGCTGTACGGCGACACCGAGCCGCACCTGATGGAGGACGTCGACCCCAGCCTGCTAGGGCGCGACATCCTGCCGCGACGGTCCGAGAAGGCCGTCGTCGTCAGCAATCGGTCCATCACCTGGACGGTCGTTCCGATCGTCACGGCTGGGTGGGCACAGATGGTCTACCCCGATCTCCCGGTCGAGGCGGCTTACGCAAAGCTTTGGGAGGCGATCGCCGACGTCTGCCGGCTGACAGAGCCTGACCCGGTCGCGGCGTGGGAAGCCAGGTTCGCGCAGCTGGGCGCGGTGATCGGCAAGCTCTCGGCGCTGGGGCTCGACTCGCTGCACTTCGAAGGCCCCGGGACCGACCTAACGATCGGCCTGTTGCCGGATTCGCGCTGGGTGTGCGCCGACTTCGAGACCGCGTGGGGCCTGCACCATTGCCCGAACCTGCCCTCCGAGGAGGTCTTCACAACCCCCGACCCAAACCGGACGCATGGCGTGGTCACGGCGACCAAGCCGCTACTGATACCCGGCGCAACGCCGATCACGGGTCTGAAGGTTCACTTCGAGGGGGGCCGCGCCGTCCACATTGAAGCCGAGTCCGGCGCGGAGGCGCTGGCGTCGATGGCGGCCCGCGACGAAGGCGCCTGCCGGCTCGGTGAGGTCGCGCTGGTCGACCGGGAGAGCCGCGTCGGTCAAGTCGGCGACCTGTTCTACAACATCCTGCTCGACGAGAACGCGGCCAGCCACATCGCGCTCGGTAACGGCTTCGCCTTCGCGGTGAATGGCGACGGCGCGACGCAGATCAACCGCAGCGGTATCCACATCGACTTCATGATCGGCTCCGAAGCGATGAGCGTGACGGGCGTGACCCGCAGCGGCGAGACGGTGTCACTGCTCCGCGGCGGCGTCTGGGAGATCTGAGCCTACTGTTCATCTGCGCTCCCGGCGGCTCCTAAGATGGCCGCAAACGTCGGGACGTAGATGTGTCGCGGGGCGATACGCGCGATCACTCGTTGCGCTCCGGGCTCGGGAGGCGGGGTGGCGCCGCCCATGTGGGGGCGTGAATGAGCAGGGTCACCCGGGGGTCGCGGTGGCATGTTGCTCGTCTTGCGACGGCCCTCGATGGTGCTGAACAGGATGTGATCGCCGTCTCGCTTGACGAAGATCACCGATGTTGCGGCTTTCGTCCGGGTCGACGGTCGCAGGACACTGAGATGGGGGCCGTCGAGGAGGTAGCGGACCGCGTGGTTGCGGAGCGGGTGATCAAGATCGGTCATACACATTCAGACTCGCGAGCAGGCACGAAAGAATCGCGAGCGCCCGATTCTTTTAGAACACGTCGGGAGTCAACATGCCGATGGCGGTGACCAGCGTGATGCGCGATCGTTTTGAGGCAGCGACCAGCCCGTACCGACGGGAGCTGCTCGCTCACTGCTACCGGATGACCGGTTCTGCCCATGATGCTGAGGATCTGGTGCAGGAAACCTACCTGCGTGCCTGGCGGGCGTTTGATCGCTTCGAGGCACGCTCGTCGGTGCGAACCTGGCTGTACCGGATCGCGACCAACGTGTGTCTGACCTCGCTGCACAGCCGCCACCGGCGCGTGCTGCCATCGGGGCTCGGGCCACCGTCAACCGATCCCTGCGCGTCGCCTGTCCCGCCGCCCGGCTACGTTGCCTGGCTCGAGCCCGTCCCGGACAGCCTGGTCGTCGACGAGCGCGGCGATCCGGCAGGCGTCGCCGCCGCGCGCCAGACCGTGCGCCTCGCGCTGATCGCCGCGGCGCAGATCCTGCCGCCACGCCAACGCGCCGCGTTCCTGCTCTGCGATGTCCTCGCCCAACCGGGCGCCGAAGCGGCAGCGATGCTCGACGTGTCGCTCCCGGCTCTCAAGGGCCTGTTGCAGCGAGCACGGGCCAGGCTTCAGCAGCAAACCATGCCGGCAGAGGAAATCGCCGAGCCCATCGACCCGCAGGCCCGCCTGATTCTCGACCGCTACATGACCGCGTTCGAGCGATCAGACATGCAAGCCATCGAGGAGCTGCTGGCCGACGACGCGATCCTGGAGATGACCGGCACCACAACCTGGTACTCGGGCAAGACGACATGCGTGCCGTTCATCGCCAGCCAAGCCATCGGCCACCCCGGCGACTGGCGAATGGTTCCCCTCCATGCCAACGGTCAACTCGCCGCCGCGGCTTACCACCACAGCGACGGCGATGCCTACCACGCCTTCGCGATCGTCGTGCTGGCCTGCACCCCGAGCCACCTCATCCGTATCTCCCTGTTCGCGGAGCCCACGCTGTTCGAACGATTCGACCTCCCCGCGACCATCGCAGGGGGTGACAGCCGTATCCCACGGTGAGAGAATGGCTCACGTGGCCGAGCACTACCAGCGTCCGGGCTGGTTCACGACGAACGTCTTCAATCGGGTCGTTGCCGTACTAACGCGACTGGGCGTGAGCGTATACGGGTCGCGCGTGCTCGAAGTCCAGGGCCGCAAGTCCGGGGAGTGGCGACAGACCCCGGTGAATCTCCTGCGCTACGAAGGCGCCGAATATCTGGTCGCGCCTCGTGGTCACACGCAGTGGGTCAAGAACCTTCGCGCTAGCGGTCAGGGGAGGCTCCGTGTCGGCAGGCGCACTCAATCCTTCCACGCGGTCGAGCTCGCCGACGACGACAAACCACCCCTGCTCCGAGCCTACTTGAAGAAGTGGAAGTTCGAGGTCGGCGTCTTTTTCGCCGGTGTTGGACCCGACTCTTCAGACGAGGAGTTGCGCCACATCGCACCCGATCACCCAGTCTTCCGCGTGACCGGCACCTGATCGATCGCCCGTCGCGCAAGCGATCAGCTGCGCGCCTCATCCGGGGTGTTTGGGCACCGTGCGGGGGAGCCCGAAGTGGGGGAACACACTGCTGTCGACGAAGAAGGTGATCTCAGCGATGTTGCTGCCGGCGAGTGTGAGCACAAGCAGCCCGTA
Source organism: uncultured Solirubrobacterales bacterium (assembly GCA_963699325.1). Classification (GTDB taxonomy): domain Bacteria; phylum Actinomycetota; class Thermoleophilia; order Solirubrobacterales; family Solirubrobacteraceae; genus Palsa-465. The sequence continues at coordinate 167,655 of CAVOTN010000011.1, forward strand.
GGCGCGCGCGATGCCGCAGTGCGGGGAAGGGAAGTAGCAGCCGAAGGCGGGTTGACCGTTGGCCCGGGTCGGCACGAGCCGCAGGGGCGTCTGGTGGCGCGCGCCGCGAACCCGTAGGAAGTTTCCGATCGCGGCAGCGCCTTGGTACTGGTAGGGGTAGGGCGGCATCGTCAGCCAGGCATCGTCGCTCAGCAACGCGACGACAGTGTCGATGTCGCCGTCCTCGATCGCGTTCGCGAACTGCCCCACCACCTCGCGCTCGCGCCGGGAGTTAGGGAGCGGCGCTCGGTCGCGCGCGGCAGCGGGCAAGCGGCTCTCGAGCGCGGTACGGGCGCGGCGCAGCAGGCTGTTCACGGCGGCTTCGCCGGTGTCGAGGATCGTGGCCACCTCTGCGGCGCGGAAGCCGAGGACGTCCCGTAGGACTAGAACGGCCCGCTGCTGCGGTGGGAGGTGTTGGAGCCCGGCCACGAACGCGAGGGCCGTCGCTTCGCTGTGCTCATAGCGGGCCTCGGGCCCGGGTGCGTCATCGGCGATTCCCTCGATAAGCGCGTCGGGGTAGGGCTCGAGCCAGATCGGCTCGGCCATGCGGGTGGGTTTCGGCGGATCGTTCAAGGGTTCGACACGCTGCGGCCGGCGCGCGTTCGCTCGCAGCGCGTCGAGCGATCGGTTGGTGGCAATTCTGTACAGCCAGGTCCGGATCGAGGCCCTCTCGGTGAACTGGTCCAGCCCGCGCCAAGCGGCCAGCAGTGTCTCCTGGACCAGGTCCTCTGCATCCTGGGTCGAGCCGACGATCCTGTAGCAGTGCAGTTGGAGCTCATGCCGGTGGGGGTCGGTGAGTTCACGAAACGCGTTCTCGTCCCCAGCGCGGGCCAGCGTGAGCGTGCGTTCGGTCATGTCCGCATCCTGGCATTGAGCCTTTCGTCATTGGCCATCGCTTTATAGACGTCGCGGGCGGCGGAAATTCGTCGCTGAGTTTCGCGACATCCCGACGCCTACAGAGGTGACGACCACAACGAGCAACACCGCATAGGAGGCCATGATGACAATCGCAGACAAACCAGTTGTGCTGACCCCGAATATCAACCGCTGGCGCGCGTTCGCGCTGTTGGCGGTCTCGTTCTTCATGGTCGTCATCGATCTGACGATCGTCAACACGTCGTTGCCGACGATCGGCCGGGATCTGCGCTTCAGTGAGACCAGCCTGCAATGGGTGGTGACCGCCTACTCGCTCACGTTCGGCGGCTTTTTGCTGCTCGGCGGGCGTGCCGCGGATCTGCTCGGCCGCCGCCGGGTCTTGATGCTCGGCCTGTCCGTGTTCACGGCGGCTTCGCTGGCGTGCGGACTCGCGACCGGCGAGGCGTTCCTGATCGGAAGCCGGGCGGTGCAGGGGCTGGGCGCTGCGATCATGCTGCCCTCCGCCCTGTCGATCGTGATGAACATGTTCGGGGAGGGCGCTGAGCGCAACAAGGCGCTCGGGATCTGGGGGGCGCTCGGTGCCACCGGTGCGACCGTGGGGCTGATCACCGGCGGGATTCTCACCCGGTACGCCGGATGGCAGTACATCTTCTATCTAAACGTCCCGATCGGGGCGGCCGCGCTGGCGCTCGCACCGCGGATCGTCCCGGACAGCCGGCTCGCCACGACGCGCCGGCGGTTCGACGTGCTCGGCGCGATCTCCGGCACAGGCGCGCTGGTGCTGCTCGTGTACGCGATCTCCCAGGCACCCCAGTACGGCTGGGGCGCCACGAGAACGATCGCGGTACTCGCGGCCTCCGCGGCTCTGCTCGTTGCGTTCCTGGTGATCGAGAACCGGGTCGAGTCGCCGCTCTTGCCGCTCTCGATCTTCCGGCTGCGCACCCTCGCCGGTGCGAACACCGCGGGGCTGCTGTTGGGTGGCAGCTTCTTTGGGTTGTTCTTCGTCGGCACGCTGTACATGCAGCAGGTGCTTCACTACAGCGCGCTTCAGAGCGGGGTAGCGTGGCTGGCCACGTCGTTGACGTCGATCGCGCTCGCCGGTCTCTCGCAGCTGCTGGTGACCCGCGTGGGAGCTAAGGTCGTAATGGCGATCGGGATGACGCTGATCGGCGCGGGCGTGATCTGGGCAACCCAGGTGCCCGTCCACGGGCACTACCTGGCCAACCTCGCGGGCCCGATGGTGGTCGCCGGCGCCGGGACCGCGTTCGCGTTCATCCCCGTCTCGATCGCCGCACTCGCAGGCGTCCAGGAGCACCAGGCCGGGCTCGCGTCCGGGCTCTTGAACACCTCCCAGCAGCTCGGCGGAGCGATCGGGATCGCGATCGCCTCAGGCATTGCCGCCAGCCGCACCAAGACGCTCCTCCACGCCGGCAACATCGCGCCCCAGGCGCTCACCGGCGGCTTCCAGGCCGCGTTCTGGGTACTCGGCACGATCGCGCTGCTCGCCCTACCCGCGATCTTCGTCCTCATCCGCCGCCACGAGCCCACAGACGCCGTGGCCACGAGCATGGTCCGCGAGCCCCAGCCAGCACTAGCTGGCGCCGACTTCGCCGCAACGCCACCGCAATGACGTCAGGGGTTGTCGCACCGTGCAGCTGTTCGACCTCATATGGCCGCGCGCGTTTGTGGTCTACTCATGCTCGACCGGGCGGTACTGAGACTCTTAGACAGGAAGGAGCGGTCGATGGCGCTGCGAACCACGGTAGTTGGATCCTGGTGGAAGCTCGACGAACACGAGGATCAGCTCGCTCGCTACCACCGCGGTGAGCTCGATCCGGAGAAGGGCGATGATTTGCTGAACCGTGCTGCCGCTGCGGCCATCGATGAGCAGCGTGCCCTCGGGCTCGACGAGTGGACCGGCGGCGAGTACTTCACAGACAACTTCATCGATCATATGCAGCGGGTCCTCCACGGGTTCGAGATCGACAAGCCCGATGAGCCCGACCCGTTCGACTACGACGACCTGGCGCACGCCGTGGTCACGGGCGAGCTCTCGGCACCCCAGGGACTTGGGTACGCCGCCGCCTACCGGCGCGAGTCAAAGCTGCCAGGCGGAGTGCGGAAGGCGACCGTGGTGGGGCCGCTTGAGATCACCGTGCACGCACAGGACCAGCGCGAGGAGCTCGCGCGCCAGATGCCGAACCTGATCGGCATCGTCAACCGCGAGATCCGCGAGCTGGCCGACGCGGGCTGCCCGCACGTGCAGCTCGACGTGCCGTTCTTCGGGATGATCCTTAACGAGGGTCTGATGGGCCCCAAGGACCTGTCGGCGATGGTCGCGGGGTGCTTCGCGGGGGTTGACGGCGTGACTCGGGGGATGCACATCTGTAACGGGAATTTCAAGGGCAGGCCAATCTCGCCGGTCGTCCGAAACGCCTCGTGGGTGCCGTTGCTTCAGGAGTTGGATGGCGTGATCGACATCGCGACCCTCGAGTGCAGCTACTTCGCCGAGTACCTGGAGCGCGAGGCGTTCGCCGACATGCCGCAGAGCATGGAGCTGGCGGCCGGCATCGTGGACGAGGCCAGCTACGGGATCGAGACGGTCAAGAAGATCCGCGACCGCGCTGCCGACTGGGCGCGGGTGGTGGGTGAGGAGCGGCTATGGATCTCACCGTCGTGCGGCTTCGGGCGGCACCCCGCACGTAGCCGGCCGGTGCTGAGCGCGAAGATGGAACACATGGCCGAGGCGGCCGCGTCGTTCTGAACGACCTCTCCCCTGCCCGACGGCTCGCCTCCGGGCCGCGCCGTTAGGGTATCCGGAGTGGCGTCAGCAACCACCGGCGATCTAGCTCTCGAGAGTCCGCGGGTCGACCGCCGCAGCCAGAATCTGGTGTTCGCGACGATCGTGCTGGGGTTGTTGATGGCGGCGTTAGATCAGACGATCGTCGCGACCGCGTTGCCGACGATTGTTGGTGACCTGGGCGGAGCGGGGCATCAGTCCTGGGTCGTGACGTCCTATTTGCTGGCGGACACGATCATCGTGGTGGTGGTGGGCAGGTTTGGTGATCTGTTTGGCCGCAAGCTCGTCTTTCAGGTCAGCACGATCGTGTTCGTGATCGGCTCGGCGTTCAGCGGCGCCGCGCAGAGCATGGAGTGGCTGATTGCCGCGCGGGCGATACAGGGGGCCGGTGCCGGCGGGATCACGGTCACGGCGACCGCGTTGATCGGTGATGTGATCCCGCTGCGCGAGCGGGGGACCTATCAGGGTGCGCTCGGGGCGGTGTTCGGCGTCACGACGATCATTGGGCCGCTTCTCGGTGGCTTCTTCACCGATCATCTGTCTTGGCGGTGGGCGTTCTATGTGAATGTGCCGATCGCGGTGGTCGTGGTCGCGATGGCGGCGGTCACGATCCCGGCGGTCCGCGCGACCGCCCGGCCGATCATCGATTGGGCCGGGATCGTGTTTGTCGCGATCGGGGCGGGCGGGCTGACGCTGGCGACGAGTTGGGGCGGGACAACGTACGCGTGGGGGTCGGTACAGGTGCTGGGGTTGATCGGCGTGTCTGTGGTTGCCTTGGCGGTGTTCGTAGTCGTCGAGCGGCGCGCGGTGGAGCCGATCTTGCCGATGCGGCTGTTCTCGAGCCGCGTGTTCTCGGTGTGCAGCGCGCTGGCGTTGGTGGTTGGCTTTGCGATGCTCGGATCGATCACGTTCTTGCCGACGTTCTTGCAGTACGTCAATGGCGTGTCGGCGACCAGTTCGGGGGTGCGGATGCTGCCTCTGGTAGCCGGTCTGTTGATCACGTCGATCGCGGCGGGAACGATCGTCGGTAAGACGGGCCGGTACAAGATCTTTCCGGTCGCGGGGACGCTGATCATGGCGGTCGGTCTGTTCTTGATGTCTCGCTTGAACGAGCACACGTCGGCGCTGGTCGCGAGTTTGTACATGGTCGTGCTCGGCGCCGGGATCGGCCTGTGCATGCAGGTGCTGACGCTGATCGTGCAAAACACGTCGAGCTATCGGGATCTTGGGGTCGCGACTTCGGGGGTGACGTTCTTCCGGACGCTCGGCTCGTCGTTCGGCGCGGCCGTGTTCGGGTCGCTGTTCGCGAACTTCCTCGCCAGCCGGCTGCCGGATGCGTTGCGCGCCAGCCCGGGTGTCAACCCGGCGGTGACACACACGCCACGGGCGCTGCACGCGCTGCCGGCGGAGCAGATCCAGCCGATCGTCCACGCCTACGCGCAGTCCCTCGAAAAGGTGTTCCTGTGGGCGATCCCGGTCGCGCTCGCCGGCTTCTTGCTCGCGCTGGCGCTCAAGGAGGTGCCGTTGCGGGGGAGCGCAAGAGCGAGCGCCGGCGATCTTGGCGACGGGTTCGGCATGCCAGCCGAGCAGAGCTCCGAGCAATGCCTGGAGCGCGCGATCGCCGTAATCCTCCGCGAGCGAGGGCGTGAGCACGCACCCCATATCCTTGCCCGGTCCGGGACGAGCCTCACGACCGCGGCTGGCTTGGGGCGTGATCCAAATCCTGCGGTTCGCATACGTGCGCGGCGGCGCGGACATCGACGAGATTGCGCGTTGGTACCGGCTCCCCGCCGCCGTGCTAGAACCAACATTCGAGCAGCTCGCAGGCCAGGGCATGGCCGCGCGCTCCAACGGTTCGCTCACGCTCACGCCCGCGGGACAGACGGAGGCCAGGCTGCTCATAAAGGCAATGCGGGCGTGGCTCGTCGAACAACTCGCGGACTGGAAACTGAACCCCGACAACGAACAGATCGACCGGGCACTCGACCACGTCGCCCGCCGGATGCTCAACGACGACGAGACCGACGTCCGCCAGGCACAACTCGTCGCCGCGACGGCGCCCGCAGGCTGACAACGACGGATCCACAACCAGCGGGGAGATCACCCGATGCGCAAGGTAGTTGCCTACGAATTGCTGTCGCTCGACGGCGTGGCCGAGCAGCCGGACGAGTTCGTGACCGACTTCGATGACGTCATGCGGGAGAACCTCGGCCGCGTCATCGCCGCCCAGGACGCTGTGCTGCTCGGACGCCGCACCTACGACGACTGGGCCAATTTCTGGCCCGCCAGTGCCATCGAGCCATTCGCAAGCTTCATCAACGGCGTCCAAAAGTTCGTGGTGACATCCACGCCTCCCGAGCAGGGCTGGCCGGAGACCAAGGTCGTGGAGGACGGTTTCGCAGACTTCGTCATCGAGCTCAAGCAGCAGCCCGGCGCCGACATCGGGATCCACGGGAGCATCTCGCTGACCCAATCGCTGCTCGAGGCGAGCCTGGTCGACGAACTCCGACTTGTCATCGCCCCCGCAGTGCACATGCATGGACGGAGGCTCTTCGATAGGGGGAGTCCCCGGCGGCTGTCACTGACCCGGAGCGTTACCTCACCCACCGGCTATCTGCTGCTCGACTACCAGCTGACCTGACCCACTCGACCGTGGCGAGGGTCAGTCGTCGCGCGGCGGGGGCTGAAAGACGATTCGTTTGAGCTCGGCGAGTGCGCGGCCGCCGAGACGAAGCGCGGTCTGGAAGCCCTCGAGTCCGAGCTCGCCGGCATCGAGCGACCGCCGGAGGTCGTCGAGTGCTGGCCGGTCGTCGTCGAGTACCTTCTCGCGCGAGGCGTCCAGCAGGATCAGGTGTCGCGGGCGCCGGAAACCATGCGCCAGGCGCACGTAACGTTCGCGCTCTAGAGCGTCGAAACCCTCGAGGGGCAGCACGACGCTCTGCTCAGACTCCAGCCGCTTGCGAACGGCGCCGGCGAGCAGTTCGCTGGCACGTTCCTCGATCTCGCTATCCGCGACCCGACCGGCCAGCAGTGCTCGCACCCGAGCGGGCGCGAGCGTCGCCGCGCGCTCCTCGACGACTCGCTCGGCGAACCGTGCGGGCTCCGACGCCTCGGCACCGACGATGATGAGAAGGCTCCCGGGGGAGTAACGCAGGCGATGCGAGGGAGCGAGGACGCGGCACCGGACTGACACGTCGACCGGGCGACGCGGGGCGCCATCCGGGCGCGGCCGCTCCGATGACCAGCCGGTCCGCTCGTCGGCGGAGATCTTGACGCTTCTCGCGGTCGGTTTCTCGGACACGTCGACAATCATCGCCGACCGGGCCCGTCCGTGCGCCGCCGACCGCGTCCAGGACCGCGATCGCTCCTCTCAACCTAGACGGGCCGCTCTGGATTTGTAGGCGGTCCGGCCACATCGTCGCCCCCCGTAGTCGGGTCATCTCACGTGCGATCGAACTCTCCCTCAAGTCTGGAGCCCGCAGCCCGAATAGAATGCGCCGCCGCCAATCAGGAGAGATCCGGGAACAGCTATGTGGAACGGTCAGCGAGTGTCCGTGGTGTTGATGACCTATGCCGAGCGCGACTCGATCAGGTCTGTGATCGAGGGCTTCCTCGCCACCGGCCTGGTAGACGAGGTGCTCGTGGTCGACAACAACGCGCAGCCGGGGACCGAAGAGGAGGTTCGCAGGACCTCGGCCCGCTTGGTCAAGGAACCCCAGCAGGGGTATGGATACGCGACTCGCCGCGGGCTGGTCGAGGCCACCGGCGATCTGATCGTGCTCGCCGAACCGGACGGCACGTTCGTGCCGAAGGACATCTCGAAGCTCCTCGTGTACAGCACGGAGTGTGACGCGGTCTTCGGCACCCGGACGACCTGGGAGCTGGTGTGGGAGGGCGCCAACATGGATTGGTTCTTGCGCTGGGGTAACTGGGCGGTCGCGAAGATGATCGAGGTCTTGTTCAACACAAGTCATCTCAGTGACGTCGGTTGCACGTACAAGCTCCTGCGCAGAGATACCGCGAGGCGCGTCGCGAGCAGCATGACGGTCGGCGGTAGCCACGCCGGCGCGGAGATCATGTTGCTCACGATCCGCTCCGGCGCGCGGTTCGTCGAGGTGCCGGTCAACTATCTCCCGCGCGTCGGACAATCGTCGGTCACCGGCAATCGGCTGATGGCGATCTCCGTGGGACTGCGGATGATCGGGCTGGTGCTTCGCGCCGCGGGGTCCCGTCCCCGACCGCTCAAGCGAGCCCCGGCGTTCGTCTCAGAGCACACATCGAGCGGTGAGGTGCCCCGTGAGCAGCTCACACTTTGACTCGATCGCGTCCGTCTACGACGAGTCGCTGCCCGCCCACGTCGTCGAGCACTACCTACAAAAACGGACGTCGTTCGTGCTCGCGCATTGCCCTCTCGGCGACGGACTCGACGTCGGGTGCGGGACCGGCGTGCTCGCCGAGCGCCTTGCCAGAGCCGGATACCAGATGGTCGGGGTCGATCCTTCAAAGGGCATGCTCGACATCCTCGAGGCAACCACGCCACTGGTCCGCCCGGTGCACGCGTCCGGGACCTCGCTGCCGTTCGATGACGACAGCTTCCAGCTCGTGATCACCGTCGCCGTCATGCACCACATCGCCGACCGCGACCAGGTACGACAGACACTCGCCGAGATGGTTAGGGTCGTGAAGCCCTCCGGGCGGGTGGTCGTTTGGGACCACAACCCCCGGAACCCGTACTGGGGGCGGCTCATGGCCCGCGTCCCCCAGGACACCGGCGAGGAGCGACTGATCGGCGAAGCGGAGATCGTCAGCGGTCTGCGCGTCGCGGGCGGACAGATCCTGCTCAGCACGCAGCTCGGAGCCGTCCCGGACTTTACCCCGCCCAGGGCAATCGGCCTGGCTGCGGCGCTCGAGCGCGCCTTCGAGAGCACCCCCGGGCTGCGGAGGTTCGCAGCGCACAACGTGATCCTCGCGACGAAGTGACCCGCCGCGATCAGCGCGCGCAATGACGACTCAGACGGCAACGGAGTATCCCGTCCGGGGAACCCTCGCCACCGTTCGTACCTGGCTCGCGTCAGGACGTCACCAGGCCGCAGCCGCGCTCGGCTTGTACGTGGTCATCTCGATCGGATACTTCGGTCTACACGTTCTCCCCCATCTCGGAAGCGCGACCGTCGGACTGCGCAACTGGACCGATCCGACCGTCAACATTTGGAGCCTCGAGTGGTGGCCGTATGCGGTGCTTCACGGACTTAACCCCCTGGTTACGAACACGCTGTTCGTCCCGGACCGCATCGACCTCGCCGCGACCAGCCCGACGTTGTGCCCACTGGCGGGGATTCTCGGCGCTCCGATCACGATCGCGTTCGGCCCAGTCGTCGCCTACAACCTGCTGATGCTGGCGAGCCCGGTGCTCGCAGCGTTCTTCGCCTTCCTGCTGTGCCGGTACATCACCCGCAACTTCGCCGCGAGCCTCTTCGGAGGCTACGTGTTCGGCTTCTCCACCTACATGCTCGGGCACATGGAAGGTCATCTCCAACTCGTGCTGATCTTTCCCATCCCCGCCGCGGTTCACCTCACCCTCCGCCTGATCGATGCACGCATCAGCCAACGGCGCTTCATCGTCCTGATGGCGCTTAGCCTGGCAGCGCTGTTCTTGACGGTGAGTGAACTTACACTCACCCTAGTCGCTCTTGGAGCGGTCGCCCTAGCGGTGGCGTTCGCCCTTGCGCCACCGAAGCGAGAGCGCATCATCCGCACCATCAAGCCGATTCTCGCTGCCGGAGCCGCCGCGGTGATCGTGACAAGCCCGGTGATCTACTACGAGCTCCACGGGATCGTGAGGTTCGGATCGAACATCGGCGAGATTGACGGAAGCGACGCGCTCGGGTTCCTCGTGCCCACGGACCTGGTCCGACTTGGCTACACGCATTTCGCGGCGCTTGCTCGGGCATACAACCTGAGCGGGAGTGACGCCGAGGCCGTCACCTATGTCGGCCTGCCGCTCGCACTGATCGTCGCGCGGTACACGATCACGCGCTGGGGCCTGGCGTCGACGAGGATCCTGTTTTCAATGCTGGCGGTCGTCGTCGTGCTGCTCCTCGGATCGCACCTGCATATCGCCGGCTACAGCACGATCCCGCTTCCATGGAAGCTGCTCGACCAGTCGTTGTTGCACGATGTGATCCCGCTGCGCTTCGCGGTCTACATGTTCTTGATTGTCGGCGTGATCGGAGCCATGTGGTTGGCCCAGCCACGTACCGGAGGATGGGCCCTGGGCAAGTGGGCGGTGGCGGCCGCGAGCATCGCGTTCCTCGTGCCCAACATCAGCGGTGGCCTCTGGCGCGGCCAGGAATTCAACCCGGCGTTCTTCACGACCCATCAATACCGACGCGTCCTCGCACGCGGGGAAACCGTCCTCATTCTGCCGTTCGGGCAGCTCGACAACAGCATGCTCTGGCAGGCCGACACCGGCATGTGGTTCCGTCTCGCTGGCGGATACATCAACCCGGTGTACCCGGCGGATTACGAGGCTGACCCTCTTTTCCCCGCCTTGTTTCGCAGCGCCCGCCCCGATCCGCAGAAGCTGCGCTCTTTCCTCGTCCGTCGGCATGTGGGCGCGGTGATCGTCGATCCCGAAACGCCCCAGCGCTGGCCCCGGGCTCTCGCGGCGCTCGGACTTAAGCGCATGTCGGTTGGCGGCGTATGGTTCTACCGTACTTAACCTAAACCCGCCTACCAGCCGCGGGTGCCAGGCGGCCCTTTGAACGGGCCGACCAGATCGCCGGTAATCCATCCTCCATAGAAGTCGCCCGGCTGGGCTTGCACGCGTTCGTCATCAAGCCACGCAGCGTCCAAGCGGCCGGGATAGAAAGCGACGTGGTCGCGCAACGCCTCATACCCAACGGTCGGGGCTGCGTAGCTCCAGGCGACCGCGTGCGCCCGTTGTCCGGCGACGATCGCGTCCAGGTATCGCGCTTCGCCCTTGAACTCACACCACGTCGGACGGGCATCGCTCGGGGTCAGCAGATTGAGGCGCATCTCGGCGGGCGGGATGTAGATCGTCGGCGGGTGACTGGTCTCGAGCACCCGCAGGGCATGGATCGAGTCAGCCAGCAGCTCGCCCGCCCACTCACCCCGGACCCGACGGTCGCACGGTCTGACCGCGGGCGGACGCGGATAGTCCCACACTCGCTCCACCGCACCACCGTACATCGCCGCGGGCTGCGACGGGCGGGCGCACTGAGCACCCCGACGGTATGTGCCACGATCGGCGGGATGCCCACGCCAGAGCCCGAGCGGTTGTTCGTTTGGCCCGTCAGCTGCGCCCGGCTAGTTCACGATCTCATCTCAGCGCCGGATGAGAGGGTCAGCCGCCAGCGCGTGACCCGGTGGATTGCGCTCCTTACCGGGGTCACGTTCGTCGTAGCCGGCTTGGTGAAGTTCGTCTTTCACCATTGGGAGCTGCACGCGTTTCGCAGCTTCGGCCTCCCCTGGCCGTTCGCACTGGAGATCTTCGCCGGAGTGCTCGAGACGGTAGGGGGAGTCCTGCTGGCGCGACGCCGAGCCGTCGTGCCTGCCGCCGGCCTGCTCGCCATCACGATGATCGTCGCGATCGTCTCCTCGGGCATCGGACACGGCGACGTGATCCCCAGCCTGACCCTCGCCCCAGCGCTGCTTCTCGCGACGATGTTCCTGGTCGTCCGTGGCCTCGGGCTCTGAGGTACCGGCCGGACGGTGAGCGCCGGGTCGCCCCCCTCGTCGGCTCGAGCATGCCCGGGACGGTAGCCTCGGGGCGATGTTCGACCACGTGGGAATCGCCGTGCCCGACCTCGCCGTGTCCGAGCGCTTCTACCGCACCGTGCTCTCCATGCTCGGCGTCGAGCCTAGCCACGCGGACGCCGAGCTGGTCGAGTGGGAGGACTGGGACATCGGCCCGACGGACCCCGAGCACCCGGTGACGCACGGCCTGCACGTCGGCTTCCGCGCGCCGGACCGCGCGGCCGTCGACGCCTTCTGGCAGGCGGGAATCGACGCCGGTCATCCGGACGCCGGCGCGCCCGGGCCGCGCCCCGTCTACGGCCCCGACTACTACGGCGGCTTCCTGCTCGACCCGGACGGCAACAGTGTCGAGGCCGTACACGGCGCCCACGAGCACCCCGTGCCCGACGGCTGCATCGATCACCTTTGGCTCCGCGTCCGCGACCCGCAGGCGTCGCGGCGCTTCTACACGACGGTCGCGCCGTACGCCGGGCTCCGCGTGACGCACAACGCGCTCGATCGCGTGCAGTTCTCCGGCCGGGACTTCTCCTTCTCGCTGGTGCGCGACGAGCGACCGCTTACGGAGCACGTCCACCTCGCTTTCCCCGCGGACACGGACGCCACGGTGCGGGCCTTCCACGCCGCCGCGCTCGCCGCGGGCTACGAGGACCACGGCGCCCCCGGCGAGCGCGCCGTCTACCACCCGGGCTATTACGGCGCGTTCGTACTCGACCCGGACGGCCACAACATCGAGCTCGTCAACCACAACCGCTAAGCCGTGGCCGGCGAGTAGCCGCGCGATCGCGGCAGTGGCGGCAAGCGCAACCCGAGCGTTGCGTTATCGTGCTCCTTGTGCCGACTTTGATCTTTGTTCACGGCGCGTGCGTCCGCGATGCCGCATGGTGGTGGGCTGAAATGTCCCGACCGCTCGCTGATCACGGAATCGCCACCGTCGCGGTGCCGCTGCCGAGCTGCGGAGAAACCGGCGACGAGCTCGGCGACCTGTACGCCGACGTCGACGCGTGCCGCCAGGCGATCACTGCAGCCGAGGGGCCGGTCGTCCTGTGCGGTCACTCCTACGGCGGGGTGATCATCACCGAGGCCGGGGCTGCAGATCGAGTCACCCAGCTGCTGTACGTAACGTCGGTGATGCCCGACGCCGGACAGTCGCAGGCCGACCTCATCGGCGGTGAGCCAGCGCCGTGGTTGCAGCCCGGCGATGACGGCACCATTGGCGTCGATCCCGACATGATCCGGGAGTTTTTCCTTCAAGACTGCGACGAGGTCACGACCGAGCAGGCGCTTGACCGTCTCACGCGCCAGTCCCTCACGCCGTTCACGCAGCCACCCCGCCAGGTTGCGTGGCAGCAGAAGCCCGCCACGTACTTCGTCTGCACCGAGGATCTCGCCACGCCAGCCGAGGTGCAGCGTCAACGCGTCAGATCCGGCGCCCGGCTCGTCGAGTTCAGCGCTGGGCACCACCCGTTTCTTTCACGCCCGGACGCGTTCGCGCAAAGCATCGCCGCCGAGATCGACCGCGGCTGATCTGCGCATCGCCACTGATACCGTGCGGGGCGTGCCAGAACGGCGCGACGCTGAGCACATCCACTGATGCATCGCCTGCGCACGACGTTGTGCGAGATTGCCCCGGGTGGAGCCCAGTCAGGAACGGCGCGCGCTGAGCGCGGCATGCGCGGTCGCAACTGTGCACGGGTTCGCGTGTGAGCAGGCCCGCGTCGTGCATTCCGGAAGCAATGTGCTTGTCCATCTCCGTCCGGCACCGGTCGTCGCTCGCGTGATGATCGGCACGGTCGTGCTGCACGACGATCCCCGAAGGTGGCTTGAGCGCGAGGTCTCGGTGCTTGAGTTCTTAGCGCCGTCCCGGATAGCCGCGCGGCCGAGCCCGTTGATCGTCCCTGGTCCACATGAGCACGATGGCCTGTGGATGACCTTCTCCGAATGGATCCCCAACGTCGAGCACGGAAATCCACCCATAGATGCCGCCCGCCTTGCCGGAGCGCTGCGGAGCCTTCATGACGAGCTGCGGACGTTCGATGGTGACCTGGGCAACCTGCACGATCTGGGTGATGACATCGAACGCCTCCATGGCCTGCTTCGGCCCACCGAAGTCGTTGATGCGGGCACGATCTCCTCGCTTCGCGCACGATTGGATGCGGCTCGCGACGGGGCGTTTGGCTCCCCGCTTCCCCCTCAGGCGCTACACGGGGACGCATCACTCAGCAACCTGCTGCACACTCCAGATCGGCTCGTCTGGAATGACTTCGAGGACACCTTCCGCGGGCCTGTTCACTGGGATGTCGCCGGCTACGTGATGAGTCTGAGGACCCACGGCGCGACCTCGGCCTTCGTCCGCCAGGTGCTCGACCACTATGGCTGGGGCGACGAGCAGGAGCTGCTGCCCTTCTTCGCTGCTCACGAGGTCTATGACGAGATCTGGCGGCTGTACGACAGCCAGCGGTTTGATCGACGAACCGAATGGACGTCAGCAACGGACTCGTGACAGCAGCGCGGCTCCAGCGAGGAAGTGGACCGTGCGAGATGCGTAGGAGCGCGGCCGTGCGGCCCCCGATATAGAGTTCCCGCGCGTGCGGCGCCTGTTCGGACCGGTGTTCATCTTCGCGGGGATCATGCATTTCGTGATCCCGCGCGTGTACGAGTCGATCGTCCCGGACTATCTCCCGGCGCGCCGTGCGCTCGTGTATGCCAGCGGGGTGGCCGAGATCGCCGGTGGAGCCGGAGTCTTGCACACGCGTACGCGTCGGTTGGGGAGCTGGTGGAGCATCGGAACGCTGATCGCTGTGTTTCCCGCCAACGTCCACATGGCGCTGCACGCGGACCGCTACCGAAAAGTTCCGGGCGGCCGTGCGTCATTGATCGCGCGACTGCCGCTCCAGGCTCTGATGATCGCATGGGCGTGGGCGGCGGGAACGTAACGCAGCCGGCTGCCGCCCTGGTTAAGCGCTAATCCAGTGGTGCTGAGCGTCGCTACCGGCCGGTCGTTCGGTGCGTTGGCGCGCGCGTGTGGCCGGCGCGTCCCCTCCCGCCGCGGCCGCCGCCGCGCGCTGCATCATGGACTGGCGACGGAGTCCGACCGAGGAGAAGACGCAGAGCCCGATCGTCGGGGCCCTCCTCCCCTCGTTCGGTCAAGGCGCCGGGATGAACCGTGCGGAACGTCGGCCCTCGGCCGGGTTCGACCACGGCCACCACTACCTTCGAGTGGCTCGGCACGTCGAACACGATCCCATCCAGATCCGGACCGCGGCCCGCGACCCGAACGAGCTCACCTGGGCTGATCGTCTCCACCGAGAAAAGGTACCGCGCCACACGTTGCCGCGTGGACACGTCAACGCAGCAACCGAGCCCTGGACACGCGGTGATGACCGCGGGAGACTTGGACCCATGCTCGGCCCCGGATCATCACGACGGCACATCGCTGGCGTGCTGAACACGGCCTACGCCGATGGGCTGCTTAGCCAGGAGACATTTGCTCATCGTCTCGATCAGGTGTTCGGCGAACGGCTGCTCGATCCCGTGGCTCTGATCGGAGACCTCAACGTTCGAAGCGCGCCCAGGCGCATGACCCTTCGACGCGTAGCCGCCGCGGCATCAGGCACGCTCCGGCGGGCGCGATCGGGACCGGTCCACGCACGCGCCGTCTTGCTTGCGCTCGACTGGAATGGCGGCCAAAGCGAGGTGCTCCTAGGACGCCTGGACGATTGCGACGTCGTGCTCGCAAGCGAGGCCGTTTCTCGTAAACACGCGCGCCTGTTCTTTCGTGACGGAAATTGGGTGATCCGTGATCTTGGCTCGACGAACGGAACCAGCGTGAACGGCGTCCCTATCGGCCGGTCCCGTCTCCAACCCGGGGATGAGGTCGTGTTAGGGGACACCCTCGTGAGAATCGACTGACGGATACGGGGGCCGCGCCTCGATCAATCCGACCGGACGAGTGCGAGTATTCGCTCGGCCAGGTCTTCGGGTGCGGCTCGCGTGTCAATCCGAACGCAATCCGCCGGCGGCTCGTAGCTCTTCTGGATTCTGGCTACCACACCGCGCCAGAACCGGGCGCGCTCGGCGCGCAGACCGAGCCGCCGATCGTGCTCGAAGCGGTCTGAAAGCACGCACTCGACCCGAACGAAGGTGGCGCCATAGTGGAGCGCCATCTCACTCAGGCGGTGCCGGAGCGCGTCCTCGGCGACCGCCTCCAGATCAGCGCCTCGACCACCGCACAGGTTTCCCCGATCGGCAGGCTGGCCGGGAGCGGGACTGGATCGAGCTCTACGACGAGTTCTTCCGAAGCGAGGCAACCCGCCACCAAATACCGACCGTCCGGCGAGCGCAACATGAGCCTCTGGCAACCTGAGCGCGCACCCGCGTGGTCCGTTCGCCGTTACGCTGAGCGACATTGCGTATCAGCATCTTCTTGTCGCCTACGACGGGACGCCGGAGGGAGATGAGGCGATCGTCGCGGCCGACCTGCTGGCCCAGCGAGACCGATCACGGCTGACGATCGTGGTGGTGGTGGAGCTGGAGCGGCTGTCGCGGTGGGTTACGCGCTGGCCCCGGGGCACGAGTGTGTGGAACGACGTGCTGCTCGACCGCGCGCGAGCTGACCTTGACCGGGCGGCTCGCCTCGTGCAAGCACCAGCGGAATTCACGGTGCTGTTCGGTCCGCCTCATCGTGCACTTCCCGAGGGCGCAAAGGAATTCGACTGCGACGCAATCATGCTCCCGCCGCGCCCGCGGCACCGCCTCGCCAGGCTGCTATCGCGCGATCATGCGGTCACGATCCGGCGGCGCGCGTCCTGCGCGGTTCTGCAACCTCGCTAATCCCGCGGTCACTCGACCCATGGGCTAGTGTGGGCGCCGCGCGGCCGGTCCTGTCCGATGCCGGCAGAATTGGTGCGCTGCTGCGACCTACGTCGACGGGCCGATCTGACTCGCAATCCACTCCGGCGGGAAGCCAAGTACGGACAGACGCGCCCGAGCTGTCGGGGGGGATGACGGTCACCGGAATGCCTAAGGCTTGGAGGCGCTCGGGAAGTGTGTGGCGGTGCCAGTGCTCGTGGTGCTCGGGCGGCGTGGAGAGCAGGATCTCGTCGAATTCGCCGCGCTCCGCCATCGCCCCGATCGTCGCCGCGGCGTCCTCGCCGCAGTCCACCATGGTCACGGGCTGGTCGTCGGCGGCGCGGCGCACAAGGCGAGACGCCTCTTCGGGCGTCCAGTCTGGAGCGTCAGGATCGCGCTCGGGCGGAATCATGAGCGCGATCTGCCAGCCATCGCGGGCGCGGCGCGTGACCTCATCCAGCAATTGCGGGGCTGATTCCGTCAGGTTGGCGACGATCAGCAGCCGCCGGGGTGGGGCCTCTGGCATGACTCATGACGCTAACCCGCCGCGGCGCCCAGCGCGTCACCCAGATTGGGTGAAGGTGCTGCACGGCGATGCGCTCGGCGGCGCGCGCAGGGGACGAAGACCGTGGCCGCTGCCGACTCGCTAAGCCCTGAAGACCTCCGAGTGTGGCCAAGGGGCATCCTTCATGGCCGCGGAGCGAGCATGCTGGTCAGGTTATGCTCTGCAGCCGAGTCCGTGATGGGGAGTCACCTAACTCAGGAGCAGGTCGACGACCTCCGCGGAGAGAGTCGCTGGCCTCCTGCGATCGTGCTCTGCACCGCGATCGCCGTCCCTCTGCTGCTGCCCGATCGCTTCAGCCTGGCGTCGAAATGGATCGAACCGGCAGTGCTGGCGCTGCTGCTCGTGGCGCACATCATCGCCGACCCGGGACGCATCGACCGGCAGTCACGCGCCACTCGCGCGATCGGCGTCGGGCTGCTAGCCGTGCTCGTCGTGGCCGCGACAACACAAGCCGTCGTGCTGACCGTCGAGTTGGTGAATGGCAACAAGGCGCTGAACAACCCGCACGCGCTGCTCTCATCCGGAGCACTGGTTTGGCTGGAAACGATCATCGCGTTCACCTTCGCGTACTGGGAGCTCGATGCAGGCGGCCCGGCGGCCCGCGCTCATCGAACCGCAAAATACCCCCACCTAGCGTTCCCGGAGCACATGAACCCGGCCCTCGCGCCCCCCGGCTGGCGACCGCTGTTCCTCGACTACCTTTACCTTGGCCTAACAAACGCCACCGCGTTCAGCCCGACCGACGTCATGCCGCTGCGGCATTGGGCCAAGCTGACCATGGGCGTACAGGCGTTGATCTCGCTGATCATTCTCGGACTCGTCATCGCGCGCGCGGTGAACATCCTCACCTGATACCCGAGGCGCGTGCAGCGCCGTCAATTTCCAAACGTCGGCGACGCCGGCGGACCACCGCGGATCGCCGCCGTGAGCGGGCCCCACTCGGGCGCCCCTTGCGTTTCTGGGCGCGCTGCTCAATTGGATTTACCCGACGCGACCGCAGGGTTGGAGCTCGTCATCCAATCCGGGTGATGATCGCAGACCGAAGCTGGCTCACGCTTGGGGTTCACAACCTGCGGTTGACCGGCCAGCGGTGCTATCTCCGGTTCGCCCGAGGAGTCGAGGTGACGTGAGCGCGACAACCCAAGAGCGGGGCTTGGCGACAGCGAGTTGGGTGAGTTCTGCGCGCGCGTTCATTGCTCCGCTGGCTCTTGCGCAGTTCATCTGCAGCTTCGCGGGCTCGAACATGAACGTGATGATCAACGACATCAGTCACGACTTGCACACCGATGTGAAGGGCGTGCAGACCACGATTACGCTGTTCTTGGTGATCATGGCGGTCCTGATGATCCCCTGCAGCAAGTTGACCGACCGCTGGGGCCGCAAGCGGTGCTTTATCGGGGGCCTGACGCTCTACGGGATCGGCGCGTTCGTGAGCGCGATCGCGCCGACTCTAGGCGTGCTGATCCTCGGCAACTCGGTGTTCGAGGGTGTAGGCACCGCCTTCTTGATCCCGCCCGTCTACATCCTCACGACGATGGCGTTCACCTCGCTGCAATCTCGGGCGAAAGCCTTTGGTGTGATCAGCGGACTGGGCGGCATTGGTGCCGCAGCCGGACCACTGATCGGCGGCGTCATCACTTCGGCGATCAGTTGGCGAGCCGCGTTCGTGTTTCAAGCCTTGGTGGTGGGAACCATCATCCTGCTCAGCCGTCGCGTTTCGGATCCGGTCGCACCCGACCCCGAGCGCCCGTTCGACGCCGTGGGGGCGGTGCTGTCCGCGGTCGGGATGTTTTTTCTCGTATTGGGGATCCTTCAGGCAGGCGTCAACAACACGCTACTGGTCATCTTCCTAGCAATCGGAGTCGCATTACTGGCGGGGTTTTTCTTCTACATCCGCTCTCGGGAGCGGGCGGGCAAGGTGGCGCTTCTGTCGACGGAGCTCTTCCGCAACCGGATATCGAACCTCGGCCTGCTCACGCAGAACCTCCAGTGGTTGCTTCTGATGGGCGTCTCATTCACCGTCTCGGTCTTTCTCCAGACCGAGCGCCACTACGACGCGATCAAGACCGGCGTGATCTTCACTGCAGCGACGCTGGGCGTCCTCGTCTCGTCGCTCGCGGCGGAGCGACTCGCGAAAAAGTACGCGCAGAAGACCCTGATCTGCGCCGGGTTCGTCACGACCGCGGCCGGGATCGGGCTCCTGCTCGCCCTCGTCAGCGCAGCCTCGTCGAGCGCTTGGGCGTTCGCTCCTGGTCTGCTCCTGATCGGCGTCGGCCTCGGCGTGATGCTGACCCCCTCCGTCAACCTCGTGCAGTCGGCCTTCCCCGAGGAGAAGCAGGGGGAGATCTCGGGGCTGTCGCGCAGCATCTCCAACCTAGGCTCGTCATTCGGCACCGCGATCGCGGGAACGATCCTGGTCTCGAACCTTGTTTCGGGGAACGGCACCTACGTCGCCGCGATGATCGTTCTAGCCATTGTCGCCCTCGCCGGGCTTGCGATCGCGACTCGCCTACCGTCCAGCCCTGTCCAGGTCGCTGAGCCCGAGGTCGCGCCTTCCGCCGCATCCGCACACGCGCTCGACACCCCGGCCTGACGACGGAGCCATCACCCGGTTCAGACCGCGGACCGAGCGGCGTTATGCGTGGCGGCGACCGCCAGCACGTCGGCTCGCTCGTTGAGCGCGTGGCCGATGTGCCCCTTGACCCAGTGCCAGCGGACCTGCTCGTGGTCTGAGGCTGCAACGTCGAGCTGCACCCAGATCTCCTTGTTCTTGACCGGGTCGCCCGAAGCCGTCTTCCAGCCCTTGCGCTTCCAGCCGGCCATCCAGGAGGTCATGCCGTCGTGCAGGTAACGCGAGTCGGTCACGACGCACGCGCGCGACCCGGACGGCAGCGCGCGCAGGCCCTCCAGCGCGGCGGTCATCTCCATGATGTTGTTCGTCGTGTGGACCAGCCCGCCGCTGTACTCCTCGACGACCCCATCCTCCCAGCAGACCAGCGCAGCCCACCCGCCGGGGCCGGGATTGCGCTGGCATGCGCCATCGGTCCAGACCAGCACCTCGCCCGGCGCGGCTTGCGGGAGGTGGCCGGGCAGTGACTTGGATCGACGACGCGGGCTGACGGCCATGCGCGGGATTCAACCAAGCCCAGAACTCGGAAAGCCGCTGGGCGGCCCAGATCGCCCGCTGCCTCTTGGCCTGAGGACTGCTCCCGCTTGTTCGATAGCGGCCACGCAGGCATCATTCACACGTCGGAAGAAGGTGCAGAATGGTGTCGGTGACCGGGCAAGGACGGGAAGGGCTGAGCGCTGATGCCGCACGTCAGCTTCGGGATCGCTACCGCGCCCCAGCGGGTCGACTACGCCGACCTCCTGCGCGTGTGGCGCGAGGCCGACACCGTTCCCGAGATCGAGCACGCCTGGTTATTCGACCATCTCATGCCGATCGGGGGAGACCGCCTCGGCCCGATCTTCGAGGGCTGGACGCTGCTCTCGGCGCTCGCGGCGCAGACCAGCCGCCTGCGCCTCGGCCTGCTTGTCACCAGCAACCGGTTCCGCCCGCCGGCCGTGCTGGCCAAGATCGCCACCACCGTCGACGTCGTCTCAGACGGACGGCTGGACTTCGGCATTGGCGCCGGCTCCAGGACGAGCGTGCCTGAGGCCCGCGGCGAGTACGACGCCCACGGCCTGCCCTACCTCGACTTTGCAGACTCGGTCGATGCCCTCGCGGAGGCGTGCACCGTGATCAAGCGGCTGTGGACCGACAGCGAACCGTTTGACTTCGACGGCCGCCACGTCCGCCTCGTCGGGGCGTTCGGCAACCCCAAGCCGGTCCAGCGGCCACGCCCACCGATCTTGATCGCTGGACGCACCGCCCGGGTGCTGCGCGTGGTCGCCGAGCACGCCGACGTCTGGAACATCGCCGGCGTCGACGTCGACGATGCCAAGACCCGCAGCGCGCTACTCGACGGCTACTGCGCCGAGATCGGCCGCGATCCCGGCTCGATCACCCGCTCGTTCCACGTGCCGGTCTCCTACGACGACCCCGCCACGACCCGGGACACCGTCGGTGCGGCCAACGACGCCGGCTTCACCCATATTGTCCTCAGCCTGCCCATCCCCTACCCGGACGGCGTCGCCCGCTGGGTCGCCGACGAGATCATCACCGCGTCGCAGCGCTAAGCGCACGCACCGACCGCCCCCGACGTTCAACACCTCGTGGCCGTGCCTGCTTGCGATCACGGCTGCGGATGTGACACGACCGAGATTCCGGCGGCTCGCAGCGTGTCTTCGAGGCCGCTGAGCGTCCAGATCTCCTCCGGGTTAAAGCAACCGGACGGCGGCCGATCGATGCGCAATGCGTCGGCGAACACGACCGTGCTTCGGGCGGCGGACACCGAGCCGCCCACGCACTCGACGGTCCGGGCGCCGAGCCGCCGTCCGGCGCGAATCGCCGCGACCCAATGCGCGACCGGTTCGTCGCCGGTGGTCCGGTCGGCGCACTGCTTGCGCGATTTGATCAGCGACCTCGGCATGCTCGCCATCGCGCCCGCGTTGTTGAGGCGGAGCAGCCGTTCATGCAAGGCCGGCTCGGCGACGCAGACGTACTGACGAACAACCCGGCCTTCCGCGATGCCGCCGAGCCAGCCGGCGTCGCCTTCGTCAAAGCCCAGGCAGTGGCGCTCGCCAAACGGGCTGGGTAGTCGGACGAGCGCCGTTCGGTGGCGGGACACGGCGGTCAATCCGCGGTGGACGAAATCAGCGCTCGCCGGTCCCCTGGGCGCCGACAGGGAGAGCGTGAACACGATCTCGAGCTCGCTCGCGGCGGGGTGCAGCCGGAGCAGGTCGGCCGCGACGATCGTGGTCACCCCAGGCGCCAGGCCGGCGTTCATCACGACGGTTCCCCGTGCTCCGCCTGCGATCGCGCGCAGCGAGCGCGCCGCGGCGGCGGGAAGGTCTGAGACGTTGATCAGGGCGCCACCGTGCTCGAGGACGTGTCTCTCGGCGAGCAAGTCTCGATGCGGCACGGTGTTGACGACAAGCTCGTGCTCGTCCAGTGCGGCGGCTATCGACTCGCGCCGGTCGAGGTCGACCTCGACCTGTCCCGGCTTCGGCCGGCGCGCGCCGGAGCGCACCATCCAGCCGGCAGCTCTGAACGCCCGGACCGTCACGGCGCCGAGTACGCCTTGAGCCCCGATTACCAGAGCGCGGTTGGTGCCTGCGACTTCCATGACGAGCTGTCTCCGCTTCGGCCGGACCGTGGACGGCGATCGTACGACCGCGCCTGCCGGTTGGGGAGGACCAAGTCAGCCGTCGTTCCGTGAACCAATGTCGTCCGACTGCGACCGACACCACCGGCAACGGCCGGTGCGTGGCCGAGCGCTTAGTGCCCGGCGGCCGCAGCCAGCTCTCGGACGGCGCGCGGGATCGCCGACTCCGCAATCAGTCCGTACCCGAGCACCAGGGCGGGACCAAGCGGCGCGGTGACGGCACAGTTGTCGTGCAGGGTGTGGATCGCCACGCCGCGCCTTGATGCCGCGTCGCTGAGCGTTGTCTCATTGGTGGCATCGGGCAGCCATGCGATCACGTGAAGCCCCGCCGCGGCGCCGGCAACGGCCGACTCGGGCAACCACTCGGCGAGCGCTCCGATGAGCGCGTTCCGGCGGGAGTGATACACGCGACGCGTGCGGCGGAGGTGGCGGTCGATCTCGCCGCGTTCGACCAGCATCGCGTAGGCGGCCTGGGTCAGGACGCTTGGCGCGGCGCGTGCGACTCCTTGCTGGGCCGCCATCTCGCCGACGAGGTGACTCGGAACCAGCGCCCACCCCAGCCGCACAGCGGGCGCGAGTGTCTTGCTGGCCGTCCCGACATATGCGACGCAGTCGGGCGCGAGCCCTTGCAGCGAAGCGATCGGCTCGCGGTCGTAGCGGTACTCCGCGTCGTAGTCGTCCTCGACGATCAGCGCTCCGCGGCGCCGAGCCCAGGCGATCAACTGGACGCGACGGGCCGGAGCCAGAACCGCGCCCGTGGGATATTGGTGCGCGGGAGATAGCGCGACCGCGTCGACGTCAACGCGCTCGAGCTGGCCGACGTCGAGACCGTGTTCGTCGACCGCAATCGGGATCGGCTCGAGCCCGGCCTGCGCGACCGTCTCCGGTATCGCCTGCCACCCCGGATCCTCGACGGCGACTCTGGCAGCCCCACGCTGCCGGAGCGTCTGCCAGATGACACTCATCGCGGGCGCCGCCCCGGTGGCGATGAACACCCGCTCGGGCTCGGCGACGACTGCGCGCACCCGCCCGAGATACTCCGTCAGCGCCACCCGCAGCTGACGCATGCCGCGGCGCGACCCGTAGGACAAGGCCGCGTCGGGCAGATCGCGCAACACCGTGGCCATCGCCGACTGCCACTCGCGACGGGGAAAGTACGACAGGTCGGGCATCCCGCTCCGGAGGTCGTACCGAACTCTGGGCAGTGCCCCTGACGGCGCGCGCGGCGCAGGCGACTGCTGGGCAAGCCCATCGGCGATCCTCGTCCCGTCTCCGGAGCGGGCCACGAGATAACCCTCGGCAACCAGCTGCGAATACGCCTCAACCACTACGCCCCGCGACACCTGGAGCTCATCGGCGAGTAAGCGGCTCGGCGGCAGCTTCGCTCCTGCACGTAGCCGACCGGAACGTATCGACGCGCGCAACTCACGCTCCAACTGCGCCCGCAACGGCGCCGATCGATCCAAGGCCAGGTGGATGTCCACTGGCCAAAGATCGTAAGCCCCCACCGCCTTGGCGGGACGCCAGACCACCTTCTCTTGGTCCTGTCATCAGTCCTCGGATTGGACCTTCCGCCCGGGCCAGCGAGGACCTACGGTGGCCGTTATGAGCACCGAGATACGCCCGGAGCTGGTCGATCGGATGATCGAGCTGTACTGCGACTGGCGAACCGCATGCTGGGACGCGCGGACCGCCTACGAGCGGTTCGTGGATGCCCCGGCACACGATCGAGCGGTAGCGTTCGCGGCGTACACGGCCGCGCTCGATCGAGAGGAGTCCGCATGCGAGTCCTACGCGGCCCACATTCGAGCGATCCAATCTCGGTACGCCGACGGCGCCACGGACGCGCGTCGGCGGCACGCGAACCTCCGCTGATCGCGGCGCTCCCACTCCCGAGCCTTGACGAGGAGGCAAGTAGATGACAGACGTGGATCCTGGCATTCGTTTTCCTGGCGAGTCGGACGAGTACCGTCGCGAGCGCAATCGTCTGCTGGAAGCAGAGGCCGGGCTGCGGCGCGCGATCGAACAGGTCGCGGCGCAGCGGCGGGCGCTGCCGCGAGGCGGCGTCGTCCCTGACGACTACCGCTTCGAGCAGGCGTCTGACGGCGGCGAGGTGCGGTTCAGCGAGCTGTTCGAGGCGGGCAAGGACACGCTCGTCATCTATAGCTTCATGTTCCCGCGGTATTCGGGCGATACGAGGCCGGGACCCTCGCAGGGCGAGACGGCGCGACTTCCGCTGTCTGAGACCCCATGTGCGTCATGCACCTCGATCCTGGACTCGCTCGACGGCGCGGCTCCTCATCTCACGCGGCGGCTGAACCTCGCCGTGGTCGCGAAGTCGGCCCCAGACCGGATCCGCAACTTCGCGCGCGAGCGTGGCTGGCGTCACCTCCGGCTCCTGTCCTCGCGAAGCAACGCCTACAACCGCGACTACCACGCGGAGACCCCCGAAGGCGAGCAGATGCCCATCCTCAGTGTGTTCG
Organism: uncultured Solirubrobacterales bacterium; assembly: GCA_963699325.1. Classification (GTDB taxonomy): domain Bacteria; phylum Actinomycetota; class Thermoleophilia; order Solirubrobacterales; family Solirubrobacteraceae; genus Palsa-465. The sequence continues at coordinate 192,312 of CAVOTN010000011.1, forward strand.
TCCGCGACGGCGACCAGTTCCGCCATACCTGGTCCTCGGAGCTCATGTACGCGCCCCGGGACGATGGTCTGGAAGCCCGCCACGTCGACTCGATCTGGCCAATCTGGAATGTGCTGGATGTGACACCGGACGGTCGTGGCAACGACTCGAACTTCCCCGCGCTGGCCTACGACTGACGAGGCGACCCGGTACCGGGTCAAACGGGCGAACTAACGGCCGGCCGGGGCGGGCGCCGAGGTCCTCGAGGACGCGGCGCCCGCCCCGCGGCGGGCGCCCTGCCCGAACGCCAGCGCCAGCACGACCGCGGCGAGGCAGCCCGCCGCACCGACGCCGAGTGACGCGCGCGGTCCGAACACCTGGCCGGCAACGCCGACCAGTGGACCGCCAATCGCGGTCGAACCCATGAAAGCCATGATGTACAGCGCGACGACGCGCCCGCGCATCGAGGGATCGGCCCGGATCTGCAGCGTGCCGTTGGTGCTCGAGGAATACACGACGCTCGCCGCGCCCGCGAACGCGAGCCCGACTCCGGCGCCGACCGGCCCGGGCGCCGCCGCCGCGGCGGCGAGTGCAAGCCCGAACGCCGCGGCCGAGACGACTAGCGTCCGCACCCGACCCGGCACCTTACCCGCGAGTGTCACGCCGGATACGACCGCGCCCGCGCCCATCGCCGCGTACAGCAGTCCGAAGCCGGTCGCGCCCAGATGGAACGCCGAATGCGCCATCAGCGGAATCGAGACCTGGAACTCGTAGGCCAGGGTCCCGATGATCGCCATCATCAGCAGCGGGACCAACAGGTCGCGACGTCGCTTCACGTAGCTCAGGCCGGCCCGGACCGCCCCAGGGGTTCGCGCAGCACGCACTTCGGGCCGGTACAGCTTGGTCGCGTCCATCGCCATCAGCGCAACCAGGGGACCGACGAACGACGCGGCATTGAGCAGAAAGCACACCCCCACGCCGAACAGCGCGATGATCGCGCCGCCGGCCGCGGGGCCGATCATGCGCGCGGCCGAGACCACGGTCGAGTTGATCCCGATCGCTCTCGGCAACGACGGGCCTTGGACGAGCTCGGACACGAACGCCTGGCGCGTCGGCGTGTCGAACGCCCGGGTCGTCCCTAGGCATAGCGCCAGGATCCACACCATCCACAGCTGCGACGACGCCCGTGAGAGCGAGGATCCCCAGCACCAGCGCCAGCACGCCCTGCGTGGCCTGTGTCGCCACCAGCAGCTTGCGCTTATCGACTCTGTCGGCGACCGAACCGGTCCATGCCCCGAGCACCAGCACCGGCACGGTCTGGAGCGCCACGGTCACCCCGAGCGCGCTGCCGCTCGCGCTCAGCTGAAGCACGAGCCACGCCTGCGCGACGGTCTGCAGCCAGGTTCCGGGAACCGAGATCATCTGACCCGAGAAGTAGAGCCGGTAGTTGCGCGTCCGTAGCGGCGTCGGCTGCGCGGGGGATCGGAGCGGCACCCCTACAGGGATACCGGATCGGCGCGGATCGGGTGTGGGTTCTCGCAACGTCGGCGCTGTTCGCCTGCACGGCGCTCGATCTTGAGCGAGAACACACCGTCAACCGGTCATTCGCGAGCCGAATGAACGGTCGGCCTGCGGTACCGTTTAAGCGGGTTCCCCGCTCGTTTCGCGCGGAGCGGCGAGCGCCGCGTCCCAGAGAACCGTCCGGATAATGAGGCCGAACATGTCAGACCAAGCTGCGATTGACCCCTCTGCTCCGCCCTCAGGGACCGGATGCGCTGAATGCCTGGCGGAAGGGGGTTGGTGGCTTCACCTACGGCGCTGCGCCCAATGCGGGCACATCGGGTGTTGCGACTCCTCCCCCTCGCAGCACGCCAGCCACCACGCAGCCGATGCGGGTCACCCCCTGATCCGCAGCTTCGAACCTGGCGAGGACTGGTTCTGGAACTACGGCACAGAACAGTTCTACGACGGTCCGCCACTCGCCCCACCAGAGCATCATCCGCTCGATCAGCCTACGCCCGGCCCCGCCGGGCGCGTGCCCGCTGACTGGCAGCGCCACCTGCATTGAAGGCCGGGACTCGCGAGCGCCCGCCTCCGCGCCACGTCAACGGATCGCGCCGGGGACGACTACCCTGCAAGCAAGTCGAGCACAGCCAGCTCGATAGAGGCCCGACGCTCCTCTTGCGCGAGGCCTCGGGTCTCGATGCGTCGCAGCTCGCCGGCGATGGTCCAGCCAGACAGAAAGCGATCGAACACGCGAGGATCGATGTAGGACCCGCGGGCGACGGCCGGCGTATTCCCCAGCGCCTCGGACACATCAATCGTGGCTTGTCGGATCGCCCGCCGGCGCGCCCGATCGCTGGCCGGGTCCTCTGTGGAGCGGGCCAACGCCACCGCTGCCAAGAGCGTCCCGTTCCAGGTTCGGAAGTTCTTGGCGCTGAACGAATCGCCAATCAGGTGCTTCAAGTGCTCGTTTATGAGAGGGGCGTGTACCTGGTGCCACGCCTGCCGCTCGCGGAACGCAAGCAGATGCTCGCCGCCTCCGCGTCGTCGTTTCAGGGCGCCCACGATCTCTACACAGCAGGGGTCGGCGACGGCATGGACGCGACGGACGCCTTCCTTGGCGACATAGTCGAAGACCGCGCGCCCCTTCTCAATTGAGACATTCGCTTTGGCGATCGTGGCAAGGCCTAGGTGACCGTCCTCTTTCTCATAGACCTCGCTGCCGATCCGAAACATTCCGACGTCGAGGAGTCGCATCGAGCAGGACAGCACTCGCTCCCGGTTCAGAACGTGTCCCGCCCGCATCGTGGCGAGCACGCGCTCACGCATCGTTGGCAAGGTGTAGGCGAACGCGACCATGTGCTCGAACTTCGCGTGGGACTGCTGCCGGCTCCACAGATCGTGGTACCGGTATTGGCGACGGCCTGCCGCGTCCACGCCGGTCGCCTGCAGGTGCCCGAGCGGGTCCGGACAGATCCATACGTCGCGCCACGCCGGCGGGATCGCCAGTGCCCGAATCCGAGCGAGAGCGGACGAGTCTGTCAACGGAGCTCCATCGACATCGCGGTACGCGAACCCGGCGCCGGCAGCGACCCGCGAGAATCCAGCCAGCGCCGAGTTGGATCGGTGAAGCCTGGGCGAGCGAGGCGGGTCCGGGTCTTCATCCATGTCGACTAGCGCTGGCCGCGCGCGCTAACTGGACGCTCCTGCGCGTCGCGATCCGCCATCTAGCTCAGGGCGCGGCGCCGGAGGGCGCGGCCGAGATGATCCGCCCGCGGGCCGATCAGACGACGCCGCCCAGCACCACGACCAGCTGCTTGGCGTTCTTCTTACCGATCTTCGGAACATCGAACTCCCACACAGTTCCGTTGGTGAACTGCAACCGGAGAGACGAGAACAGCTTGCCATCCTTGAGCTCGACCGTTTGGAGTTCCTCGCGGGGGGCGCGGGCCAGCACTTCGTCGGTGACCTTCATCTTGAGCGCACCGGACTTCGTCTTGATCAACGCCACCTCGGTCTCACTTGCCGCGATGTAACCGACCCGGCCGAAGGCGGGAGCATCTGAGGCCTTCGACGAGCGACTCGCGACCGCGGTCGCCGCGACCGCGCCGACGGCGCCGCCGATGGCACCAACCGAGGCCTTCTTGCCAAACCCCCGCGGGTTGACCATCGCCCCCGCAAGCTCCGGCGCACCCAGCGCCGCGGATCCCTCTCCAGCCATGCCCCAGCCCTCCTTGTCGATTCTCACGGCTCCGCTCCTATCGAACGCCCTGAGCGCGAGCCAGAACGTCGCAAGCCTACCTGGCCAGCCGTCAACCGCAGTCGTCCGCCTAAGACGGCGGTTTGCCGTCA
>CAVOTN010000012.1:0-196317 GCA_963699325.1 uncultured Solirubrobacterales bacterium
CGGCCGAACACGCGCTCGAACGCCTCGCCGTCGCCATAGCGCTCGACGCTCCAGCGCGGCAGCGTCAGGTCGCCGGCGGCCTCGAGGTGCAGGTCGACGCCGTGGCCGTTGGCGCGCAGGCGCGCCTCCCGGACAGATTGATCGCGGCCGCGCTCGAGGTGCTCGGCGAGCCGGAGGATCACCGAGCAGCGGTCGAGCAGGTCGTCGTCGCCCGGGTCGGCGAGCGCGGCCAACTCGCCGAGCTTGGCTGCGCCCTTGCGGTGGTAGCGGGTGATCTGGGCGATCAGGGCGCGCTCGCGCGGGTCGAAGCCGGGGAGCTCGGCGCTCACGATCAGGTAGGCCGAGTGCTTGTGATGGTCGTCGTAGGAGATCGTCATGCCGACGTCGTGGAGCATCGCCGCCGCCCACAGCAGCTCACGCTCGCCGGGCCGGGGCTTGAACAGGCCGGCGCCGGCGAGCGAGTCGAACATCTGCAGCGACAGCAGCGCGACGTGCTCGACGTGGGGCAGGTCCGACTCGTACTGGATCGCGAGGTTGCGGACGCCGGCCACGCGCACGTTCTCGAACAGCGGCTCGGGAGCGTCCGCGAGCATCTCGCGCGAGAGGAACACGCCGTCGCGGAGGCTGGCCTCGGTGACCTCGATGCCGGCGAAGGAGCCCAGCTCCACCACCGTCTCGATCACCAGCGCCGAGGCGAGGATGATGTCGGCGCGGCCGACCTTGATCCCCGGCACTTCGCCGCGCTCGTCGATCGGCAGCTCCGCCAGCGTCTGGACGAGATCGGCGAGCATCTCGCGCGTGATCATGAATCCCTGGACGCCGATGTCGGGCTGGTTGGCCATGCGCTGGGCGGCGGCGGCGAGGTTGCGGACGGCGCCGCCCATCCCGACGATGCGATCGCCGGCGCCGGCAAGCCCCGGCTCATCGGCAAGCAGTTCGCGCACGTGCGCCCGCACCCTTTGCAGGTCCCGCTTCTTCGCCGGACCCGTCCCGGGCAGGAATTGCTCGGTGACCCGCACGGCGCCCAGCGGGAACGAGCGCAGCGAAACAGCGTGGCGGTCCGCGACCTCGATCAGCTGGATGCTGCCGCCGCCGGTCTCCAGCACCATCCCGTCGGTCATCGTCGAGCTGTTGATCGCGGCCACGTAGCCGAACCGCGCTTCTTCCTCGTCGGAGATCACCTCGATGTTGAGCCCGCTGGCGGCGCGCGCGGCTTTCAGGAACAGCTCGCCGTTGGCCGCGTCGCGTATCGCGCTGGTCGCGACCGCGTGCACAGAGTCCGGGCCGAGGCCGTGCGCCGCGCAGAAGCGCTCGAACACCGCGAGCGTCTCGAGCCCGCGCCCCATCCCGGCGTCGCTGAGGCGGCCGGTCTTGGCCAGGCCGGCGCCGATCCGCACGGTCTCGTAGATCTCGTCCGTGAGCTTCCACCAGTCCCCCGGCGCGAACATGTACACCACCAGGCGCCATGAGTTCGAACCGAGGTCGATGACGGCGACTTGGCGGACGTCCCCGCCCACCTGGCCGCTCGCTCGAGTCGATCGCCAGCTCACGTGCCGTGAATGATCCGGTTTGCCGCGGACGAAACCCCCCAACCGTGTCAGGATGGCTCCGTGCCCTCCGAAAAGGACCGGATGTTGCGTGGAGTTCCTTATCTCGCCAACGACTCCGCGCTGCTAGAGGAGCGCAGGCAGTGCCGGCTCGTGTGCGAGCGGTTCAACGCGACGAGCTTCGCCGACACGGCCGCCCGGCGCGCGCTCCTCGCGGGGCTGCTCGGCCAGCTGGGCGAGCACGCGGAGGTGATGGCGCCGTTCCAGTGCGACTACGGCTACCACATCGAGGTCGGCGCGCGGACGTTCATCAACTACGGCGCGGTTGTGCTAGATGGCGCCAGGGTCACGATCGGCGAGGACGTGCAGATCGGCCCCGGCGTTCAACTACTGACAGCGCTGCATCCGCTGGACCCGGTCGAGCGCCGGCGCGGGACCGAGACCGCCAAGCCGGTCACGATCGGAGACGGCGCGTGGCTGGCCAGCGGCGTAATCGTGTGTCCAGGTGTGGACATCGGCGCCGACACCGTGGTCGGCGCCGGCAGCGTGGTCACGAAGGACCTGCCGGCGGGCCATCTCTGCTTCGGCAATCCATGCCGGGTGATTCGTGAGATCGGCTGAGCGCGTCCTGGTCCTGTGCGAGCACAGCCACGCCGGGGCAGCCGCGATCGACCTCGCCCGCGAGCTCGCCGAGCTCGAGGACGCGGCGGTCACGGTCGTGGCCGTCGCGCCACGGGCGCCGTCAGGGGCCCGCTGTGGCAACTCGGCGATCGAGTACAACGAGGCGGTCGCGGAGTCGGTCGTTCAGGACCTGGAGCGGGCGCGGGAGCGGCTCGCCGGCGCGGCTGCGCGCGCGAAGTTCGTACTTCTCCACGACGGCGCCGACCAGACGCTCGAGCAGTTCGCCAGGAGCGGCGGCTTCGACTTGGTGCTGCTGCCGGCGCGGCGGCGTCCGTTGCGTGGCGGCCACCACCCCGAGGCTCACCGACTCGAGCACCTCGCCGGCGCCGAGATCAGGATCGTCGGGCCCGCTTAGGAGCCGGACTGGCGCCGGCAGCCGCGGCGGCGCGCCGCCGCCGCTGGTGGATCCGGATCGCCACCCCAAGCGCGGCGCCGATGAAGATCGCGCCGAAATAGAACGGGGCGAACAGCAGTATCACCGCGATGCCGAGCATCGTCAGCCAGATCGCCGGTCTCCAGTCACGCCAGTCCCCGGTCATGGCCTGAATCTAGCGCCCGTCATCGCACGCCCGTCCTGAGCTCGGCGGCGACGTGCTTCTGGACCGACGCGACCGCTCGGAACGCCTCTCTCAAGTAGCTGCGGGTCAGCTGGCTGAGCGTCGCCGGCTTGACGAAGTCATCGGGCTCCTCGCCGGCGCGAAGCTGCTGCACCTGATGGTTCACGCGTAGATCGGTGATCAGCGTGAGCGCGTCCTCGAGTGTTCGGGCGTGGGTCTCGGACAGCGTCCCGCGAGCGGCCGCCGCCCGCAGCCGCTCGCCAGTCGACGCGCTGGTCACGCCCGCGGCGATGCCGGCCCAGCGGGCGAGGTCGACGATCGGGACCACCCCGCCCTGCTTGAGGTCGAGTTGGCCGCGGTGCTCGCCGGTCGGGTCGACCACGAGTCCACGGAAGAAGCCCGTCGGCGGGCGGTGCGAGAGCGCGAACCGAGCGAGCAGGCGGAGCAGGGCCGGGTTGCCCGGCGCGAGGCGGAAGCTGTCGGCGACCGGCGTGCCGGTGTGGACGCCCCACACCGGCCGGCTGTCGACGAGCACGGACACCAGGACCAGGGCCTTTTCCTGGGTGGGGTCGTCGATCCAGCTGAGCACCGCGCGCTGCCAGGACTCGAGCGAGCGGACGAAGCGCGGATCGCACGCGGTGGCACCGTGCTCGTCGGCACGTAGTCCGCACGCCGCCAGCCGATCGACCACGGTGCTAGCGATCGCATGCAGCCGTGACCTGACGCCGGCGTCGCCAGGTGCGTCGAACCACACGATCGCGCTGTCCACGTCGGAGCTCGGCAGCGCCTCCCGGCGCGCCTGGCTACCGAGCGCGAGCCAGGCGAACTCGGCGCCGACCTCGGGGCTCTCGGCGACCGTGAGCTCGAGCAGCCGGCGGGTGAGTGCATCGACGACGACCGAGTAGACCGCGGCAACGTTGGCCGGCGCTACGTGCGCGTCATGCATCGCGAGCACGGCGGGCCGCAGATCGCGCGCGGCGTCGACGAGCTCGGCGACGGTCTGGGCCCTGGCGATCCGCCGGCGCAGGTAGAACGAGGAGCGCGTCTGCGCGGCGACCAAGTCGATCTCCTCGATGACGCCCATGATCGTGCCGGTCGCCGACACGACGGGGAAGTGGCGAAAGCCACGGTCGAACATGTCGAGCAGCACGTCGCCACCGAGCCGGTCCGGCGCGCAGGTGTATGCGGGCGCCGACATCGCCGCAGAAACCGGTGTATCCCCGGTGAGCCCGTTCGCGAGCACGCGCGTGCGCAGGTCGTGGTCGGTGAGGATCCCGAGCGAGCCGTCGCCGAGGTCGACCACGGCGGACGTGACATGGGCGGCGGTCATCAGTTCGGCCGCCTCGCGGATCGTCGTGTCCGGCCGGCACACGACCGGATCGCCGCGCAGCAGCGATCCGACCGGCTGCAGGGGCGGATCGACGCCGGGCTCGGTGGTGACGGCGGCGCCGCCTTCGTATCTGAGGTCGAGTAACGAGCGGGCGACGAACCGCAACCCGGCCGGACGCGACAGCGGCTCCTGCGCGATCTCGGCGGGGATCCGGTAGCAGACCGTGTCCTCGCCGGCTCTCGCCTCGAATCCCGTCGGCAGCCCCGACAGCATCGAGGCGTGGCCGAACAGCTCGCCCTCGCCGAGCAGGTCCAGCACGCGGCCGTCGAACACGATCTCGACCGCGCCCGCCCGGACCACGCGCAGGTGCTCGACCGGCTCCGCGCCCTGCGAGAAGATCGTTGCGCCGGCTCGGTGGAACTCGACGGCGGCCGCCGCGGCGACGCGGTCGACGTCAGCCGGGTCGAGCGCGTCGAACGGCGGGTGCTCTTGGAGGAAGCGGGTGACCTCGGGCGCCGCAGTGGCGCTCATGGGCGGACCTCAGTAGTCGACGGCCACCTAACCGACGGCTGCGGGCGCGGCCTGCTCGGCACCGCGCTGCGCGTCCTCCTTGAGCATGTCGGCGCACTTCTCGCCGATCATCATCGTCGTGATGCACGGGTTGATCGCCGGCAGGAACGGGAGGATCGACCCGTCCGCGATCCGCAGCGACCGCACCCCGCGGACGCGCAGGCGCGAGTCGACCACCGCGAGCGGGTCGGAGTCCGGGCCCATGTGGCAGCTGCACGCCGGGTGGTAGACCGTGTTGTGGGTCTTGTGCATGTAGTCGACGAGCTCGTCGTCGGTCTGGGCCTCCGGGCCGGGGGCCAGCTCGGCGCCCGCCCACTCGGCCATCGCCGGCTGCGAGACGATCTTCCGCGCCAGCCGCATCCCGTACGCCATCACGCGCTCGTCGTGTCCGTCCGCGTCGGTGAAGTAGCGCGGATCGACGCGCGCGCGATCGCGGTAGTCGGACGAGCGCAGCCGGACGGTTCCACGCGAGCGGCCGCGGCAGACGTTCGGCGTCAGGCAGAAGCCGTTCTCGGTCGTCGGGTAGCCCCAGCGCGCGGTGTTCATGTCGAACGGCACCGATCCGTAGTGCATCATCAGGTCGGGCCGGTCGAGGCCGGGCTCGGAGGTCGAGAACAGCCCGATCTCCCACCACTGCGTCGAGGTGCGGATCATCGGCTTCTTCGCGTCCCACTGCACGATCCCCTCGACGTGGTCGTCGAGGTTCGCGCCGACGCCCGGCGAGTGGACGAGCGTCTCGATCCCGAACTCGTGCAGGTGCTCGCCGGGGCCGACGCCGGACAGCATCAGCAGCTTTGGCGTGTCGATCGCGCCGGCACTGAGGATCACCTCGCGGCGGGCCTTGACCGACGCCTGCGTGAGCAGATCGGGCGTCAGGTACTCGACGGCGGTCGCACGACCATTTTCCAGCGCCACCCGCTTGACCCAGCACGCGGTGCGGATCTCGAGGTTCGGACGCGAGCCCAGGATCGGGTGCAGGTAGGCGTGCGAGGACGACATCCGCGTGTTGTCCGCGGATGAGTTGATCTGGAACCAGCCCGCCCCGTTGGTGACCGTGTGGCCCTCGTTGAAGCGGCTCGTCGGCAGCCCCGCCTGGGCGGCGGCCTCGAGTATCGCGACGCCGCACGGGTCGTCGGGCGGCACCGTGCGGATGTTGACCGGGCCGTCGCGCCCGTGGTGGTCGCCGGGGCCGTCGTTGGTCTCCAGGCGCTTGATCAGCGGCCAGCAGTCGGCCGAGCTCCAGCCCTCGCAGCCCGTTGCGGCCCACTCGTCGAGGTCCTCCTTCGGCGTCCAGAACGCGATGCAGGAGTTGTGCGACGAGCACCCGCCGAGCACCTTGGCCCGGGCGTGCCGCATGAAGCTGTTGCCCCTGGCCTGCGGCTCGATCGGATAATCCCAGTCGTATCCCGAGTCGAGCAGGTACATCCAGTCCTCGAGCCGCAGGATCCGCGGGTCGTCGACGTCAGACGGGCCCGCTTCCAAAACGCAGACGGTGACGTTTGGATCCTCGGACAGTCTGGCGGCGACCACACACCCCGCGGTGCCGCCGCCGGCGATCACATAGTCGAACTCGCCGGCGTCGATCATGGCGCCATCTCTCCCATCGGCGGCAGGTGCTCGAGCTCGGGCGCGCCGGCTCGGTGCTCCGCCAGCACGTCACTGCCCTTCTTGACCTGCACGGTGTAGTAGTAGATCGTGCCGATGATCACCACGAGCCCGACGAAGATCGGCGCGGACCACTGCCAGTACCAGTGCGGGTGACCGACGGCGTTGTAGATCGCGTTGCGCGGCCACGCGATGTTGATCATCACCAGGGTGCCATAGGCCACGGCCGCGATGTTGACCGGGAGCCCCCAACGCCCGAGCGAGAAGTATGGGCCGTGATCGGGCTTCGGCCAGGTTCCGCGGAGTCGGCGGAGCAGCATCGGGAACGTTACTCCGAGGTAGGCGAGGTAGAACATGATGATCGCCACCGAGGTCAGCACGTAGAACGCGCTCTGGTTCGAGACGTTGATCGCCATCAGAACCAGCGTGAGGATGCCGGTGACCAGCGCCGGCACGATCGGTACCTTGCGAACGCCCGAGACGCGCGCGATCGACGATCCGAACGGCAGGCGGTTGTCGCGCGCCATCGAGAACAGCATCCGGATCGTCGCCGTTTGGACTGCCAGGCAGCACACGAAGATCGCCAGCGCCGTGTCCGCGAGGAAGACGTTCCCGGTGGTGTTGCCGAACGCGCTCTTGATCACGTAGGGCAGCCCCAGCAAGCCGATGTTCTTGTCGTGGATGTTCTTGCTGGACATGATCCCGAGCAGGATCACGAGGCCGCCGACGATGGCCGCGGCGGCGATCGCGCGGATGATCGCGGGCGGCGCGTGCTTGCGGGGGTTGTTGGTTTCCTCGGCGAGCGTCCCGGCGGTGTCGAACCCATACATGACGTAGGCACTCAGCAGGCCGCCGACCAGCAGCGCGCCGAAGTAGCCCCACGGATGGCCGGCGCCGAGGCCGTAGGAGTGCGCGATCACCGACGGCGGGTGATGGAGATGGAACAGCAACAGGATGATCAGAATCGTCGAGCCGACAAGCTCGGCGGCGACGCCGACGTTGTTGATCCGCGACATCAGCTTGACGCCGAGCATGTTGATGATCGTGGTGATCGTGACCAGGATCGCTCCGAGCAGGAGCGCGTTCTGCGCGCCGCCCTTGGTGCTCGTGAAGCCCGCGTCGGCCGCGCTCCCGAGGAATTGGAAGCTGGTCGAGATCTGCGGCAGCACGACCTGCCAGTCGACGGCCACGGCCGCGATCGTGACGATCGCGCCGACGATGTAGATCCAGCCGGTCATCCACGAGGCGAACCCGGTCGTCAGCTGCTTGGACCACTGATACACCGAGCCGGCGATCGGATACTGGCCGGCCATCTCCATGAAGCACAGCGCCACCAGGATCTGGCCGAAGATCACGACCGGCCACGTCCACCACACGCCCGGACCCGCATTCAGGTAGCCAAACCCGAACAGTGCGGTGACGCCGGTCAGGATCGAGATGTAGCTGAAGCCGGCCGCGAACGCGGAGAAGCTTCCCAGCGAACGATCCAGTTCCTGCTTGTAGCCGAACCCCGCGAGCTCGGAGCTGTCAGCGGCTCTGCCGCTCTCGTCCGGAGCCTGTACCGCTGCCATCGATCAACCTCCCCGGGTCCGCGCCGGCCGCGCGACCCATAGAACACCAAGGCCTGGCCCGCCTCTCGGGCGGGAGCGCACCCTCGAATCCATTGACCCGAGCCTAATCGGGCGGTTATATATCAGTTGTCGAACTGTGTCAACGCGACGGGGATGAGGGGCTTGAGCACCCATGACGACCGGGACCGTGCAGCAGATGTTTGTAGGTGGAAGCTGGCAGGCGAGCGCGAGCGGCGAGACGTTCGACGCCACCAGCCCCGCGACCGGCGAGGTGATCGCCACCGTTCCCCAGGGCGACCGGGGCGACGCCATCCGCGCGATCGAGGCGGCGCGCGGCGCCGCTGACGGCTGGGCGCGGCTGACCGCGTTCGAGCGTGCGGCCAAGATGCACGCGGTCGGGGACCTGATCGAGGCCCGCCGCGACGAGCTGGCGCGCACGCTCACGCTCGATCAGGGCAAGCCGCTGCGCGCCGAAGCGTTCGACGAGGTCGCCGAGCTCGTCGAGTACTGGCGGATGGCGGCCGAGGACGGCAAGCGCCTCCAGGGCGAGCTCCCGAACTCATTCTCCCCGGGCAAGCGGGTGATGCTGGCGCGGAGGCCGCGCGGCGTGGTCGGGGTGATCAGCCCGTGGAACTGGCCGTACACGATGCCGGCCGAGCTGATCGCGCCGGCGCTTGCGTGCGGCAACGCGGTGGTTTGGACGCCGGCGCCGTCGACCGCGGTGTGCGCGGTGGCGCTGGCGGAGTGCATCGCCGATGCCGACCTCCCGCCGGGCGTGTTCAACCTCGTGACCGGGCCTGGGCCCGTGGTCGGTGACGAGATCGCGCGCAACCCAGGGACGGACGGGGTCGCGTTCATCGGCTCGACCGCCACCGGGCGCCTCGTCGCCGCGGCGGCTGCCGGCAAGGCGGCATTGCTCGAGATGGGCGGCAACGGCCCGGTGGTCGTGATGGACGACGCCAATGTCGAGGCGGCGGTCGACGCGACACTGACCGCGTGCTACCTGTGCGCTGGCCAGAGCTGCACCGCCGGCGAGCGGATCCTCGTCCACCGCGAGGTGCGCGACGAGTTCGTCGAGCTGCTCGCCCGGCGCGTGACCGAGCGGATCCTGCTCGGCGACCCGTTCGACGACGCGACCACGATGGGCCCGGTCAACAACGAGCCGGTGGCCGCCAAGATGGACGAGCACGTCGGCGACGCGGTGGCGCGAGGCGCGAGCGTGGTCACCGGTGGCGCGCGCGGCGATGGGTTCGCGACGTCGCTGTACTGGCAGCCGACGATCCTGACCGACGTACCCGCGGACGCCCGGGTCGCGGTCGAGGAGACGTTCGGTCCGGTCGCGCCCGTGGTCGCGATCGACTCGCTCGAGCAAGCGATCTCGCTGACGAACGCGTCGCCCTACGGTCTGCTCGCGGCGATCTTCACCGCCGACCTGCAGGACGGCCTCGAGTTCGCGGACCGCGTCCACGCGGGCTGGGTCAACATCAACGAATCGAGCAACTATTGGGAGGCGCACCTCCCGTTCGGCGGCCGCGCCGGAACCGACAGCGGGATCGGCCGGGTGGGAGGCTCGCACGTCATGCAGTCGTTCACCGAGCTGCAGACGATCGTGCTCACGCCGCACGCGCGCCGCCCGTAAACGACGGCGTTCAAGCACGCGGGCTCGACGGCGAACAGCTGATCTACCCCGTGTGAATCGGCAGGTTTGGCGCATTCTGTAGCGCGACCGTCATTAGTCCGTAATCCGTCCAGAGCGGCTCTAGGCAGGCATCACGCGGGTCGATGCTGTCGCACATGGAGCCGCCTAAGAACTTCGAAGACGTCCTGCGGGGCAGCCCCGGACGCCTGCGTGGAGAAGTCCCGACGCCGGTCGCAGAAAAGCCGCTGCGCATCCTGTTCGTGACGTCCGCGCATAACAGCCTGAGCCAGCGTTGCTACATCGCCCTGAGCGAGATGGGGCACGACGTCACCGTCCAGGTCGTCGACTCGAGCGAGATCATCGAGGCCGCCGTCGAGGCGCACAAGCCCGACCTCGTCGTGTGCCCGATGCTCAAGCAGTTCATCCCCGAGTCGGTGTGGCGCAAGTACACCTGCCTCGTCGTCCATCCGGGTCCTCACGGCGACCGCGGTCCCTCATCGCTCGATTGGGCGATCGAGCTCGGCATGGAGGAGTGGGGCGTGACCGTGCTCGAGGCCGTCGAGGAGGCCGACGCCGGCGACATCTGGGAAACCCGCAAGTTCCGCACGCGGCCGGTTGGCAAGAGCAGCATCTACCGCCACGAGGTGCGTCGCGCTGCGGTCGAGATGCTGGTGTTCGCGGTCCACAACTTCGCGCGCGGTGACTTCAAGCCGCTCGCGCTCAACTACGACGATCCGAACGTGACCGGCCGGCTCCGCCCGCTGATCAAGCAGGCCGACCGCGCGATCGACTGGCGCTGCGATTCGACCGCCGCGGTGGTCCGCAAGATCCGCGCGGCCGAGGGTCATCCCGGCGTGCTCGACACGATCGCCGGCGTCGAGTTCTTCCTGTTCAACGTGTATCCCGAGCGCGGCCTCCGCGGCCGTCCGGGGGACATCATCGCCACGCGCAACGGCGCGGTCTGCCGAGCGACCGTCGACGGCGCCGTGTGGGTCACGCATCTCAAGCAGAGGGACCCGAACGCGAAGGCCCCGTACAAGCTCCCCGCCACCCGCGCGCTCGAGCTGGCCGGCATCGTGCCGGACGCGCCGGAGATCCCGGTCGCCCTCCACGCCCCGATCCCACCGGGCCATACCTACCGCGAGATCTCCTACGAGGAGAAGGCGGGCGTCGGCTACCTGAACTTCGACTTCTACAACGGCGCGATGAGCACCGAGCAGTGCCGCCGCCTGCGCGAGGCCTACCAGTACGCGCGCAGCCGCCGCACGACCAAGGTGATCGTGCTCGCCGGCGGGTCGGACTTCTTCTCCAACGGCATCCACCTCAACGTGATCGAGGCGGCCGCCGACCAGGGTGAGGAGTCCTTCTACAACTTGCACGCGATCGACGACATCGTCCGCGAGATCATCGAGACCGACTCGCACATCACGATCTCCGCGCTGTCGGGCGACGCCGCTGCCGGCGGGGTTCCGTTCGCGGTCGCGGCCGACCACGTGGTCGCCCGCGAGGACGTCGTGCTCAACCCGTACTACCAGCATATGGGCGGGCTGTACGGGTCGGAGTACTGGACCTACCTGCTTCCGCGCCGCGTCGGCGCTGAGAAAGCCGCCGAGCTCACGAGCGCTCCGTTCACCCCGATCGGGACGCGGCACGCGGTCGAGATCGGCCTGATCGACGCGACTTTCGGCGACTCGATCGCGAGCTTCCGCGCCCAGGTGCAGGGTCTCGCCGAGCGCCTCGCACGCCATCCCGACGTCGCTCACTGGCTCGAGGGCAAGCGCGAGAGCCGCGCGGGCGACGAGCAGGTCAAGCCGCTCGAGGCCTACCGCACAGAGGAGATGGCCCGCTCGCACGAGTGCTTCTTCGGTGAGAACCGCAGCTACCACGAGGCGCGCACGCTGTTCGTACACAAGACGGGAGCCCCCTGCAAGGTGGCGCTCCCCGCGGCGCCGGCGCGCAGCGAGGCGCCTGCGCTCACCGACGCGCAGCGCGCCGTGACCAAAGTCCGTCAAGCGAAGTCGGCCGCAGCGCGATGAGCGCTCTCGCCGGCGCCCCCGTGGCCGAGGAGGGGGCGGCCCCCGTCGTCGGCGGTGCCATTGACGGACACTTCGACCGCGCCCGCGGGGCGCGCTCGGTCGGGCTCGGCGCGTGGCTCGGCGGAAAGTGGCTCTCGCTCAAGCACTGGCTTCCCAAGGGGCAGCTGCTACCCGAGCATGTGCTGCGTCGCCGCCATCGGTCGATCGTCATCCTGCTCTGGCTCCACGTGCCGGCGCTGTTCGCGTTCGGCGTGCTGATGGGCAACTCGGTCGTGCACACGACGCTCGACGTGAGCCTGGTCGTGCTGTGCGGACTCGGGGCGAGCTTCGAGCGGTTCCGGACTGAAGGCGCGGGTGATCGCCGCGTCGTTCGGCCTGGTGACGTGCTCGGCGGTTCTGGTCGACCTGTGGGGCGGCATCACCGAGGCGCACTTCCACTTCTTCGTGATGATCGGCGTCCTGACCCTCTACCAGGATTGGACGCCGTTCCTGGTGGCGATCGCCTTCGTGGTCGTGCACCACGGCGTAGGCGGCGTGCTCGACCCCAGGGCCGTGTTCGGCGACAACCCTCAGGCGGACAAGGATCCGTGGTTGTGGGCGGGTATCCACGGCGCGTTCGTGCTGGCGGCGAGCGTCGCGCATATCGTGGCGTGGCGCACCAACGAGAACCAGCTGCTGCGCGACCCGCTCACCGGCCTGCCCAGCCGCGCTGCTGTACCTCAACAACCTCAAGCTTGCGCTCGAACGGCTCGGCCGGGGGCCGAGCACGCTCAGTCGCGGTGCTGTTCCTCGACCTCGATCGCTTCAAGGTGATCAACGACAGCCTCGGCCACGGCGAGGGTGACGAGCTGCTGGTCGCGGTCGCCGAGCGCGTCGGCCACTCGCTGCGCCGGCACGAGACGCTCGCCCGGTTCGGCGGCGACGAGTTCGTGATCCTGTGCGAGGACCTGTTCGACGACGAGGACGCCGTCGCCGTCGCCGAGCGCGTGCTGAAGGCGTTCAGCCTGCCCTTCCAGCTCGCCCACGGCGAGACGATGGCCGCGGCCAGCATCGGCATCTCGGTCACCTCGGATCCGGATCAGGACCCGGACGACCTGATCCGCGACGCGGACGCCGCGATGTACCGGGCCAAGGGCGCCGGCGGCGCGCGCGTGCGTGCTGTTCGACGAGGTCACCCGCGAGCGGGCGCTGGCGCGCCTGCACAACGAGAACGCGATCCGCAAGGCGATCGAGCGCGAGGAGTTCCGCGTGTTCTTCCAGCCCGAGGTATCGATCGACGGCAACCGCATCACCGGGCTCGAGGCGCTCGTGCGCTGGCAGCACCCCGAGCGCGGCCTGCTTGGTCCCGGCGAGTTCATCTCGCTGGCCGAGGAGACCGGCCTGATCGTCCCGCTCGGCACCTGGATCCTGCGCGACGCCTGCAAGCGCGCGGTCGTGTGGCAGCGGGGCCGTGCGAGCGACGAGCCGCTGATGCTGAGGGTCAACGTCTCGGCCCGGCAGCTTGCGAAGGACTCCTTCCGGCAGACCGTGTCGGCGATCATCAAGGAGACCGGCATCGATCCGGCCTGGCTGTGCCTCGAGGTCACCGAGAGCGTCCTGATCGAGGATCCCGAGTCGTCGATCCGCGTGCTCACCGAGCTCAAGGAGCTCGGCCTCAGGATCGCGATCGACGACTTCGGCACCGGTTACTCCTCGCTCGAGTACCTCCGCCGCCTCCCCGTCGACTGCGTCAAGGTCGACCGGTCGTTCGTTCGCGGGCTCCCGGACAACGAGGAGGACGTGGCGATCGTCAACGCGGTCATCGAGCTCGGGCACGCGCTCAAGCTGTCGGTCACGGCCGAGGGCGTCGAGACCACCGACCAGCTCGGCAACCTGCAGACGGCCGGCTGCGACACCGCGCAGGGCTTCCTGTTCTATCGCCCCGAGCCGCCGGAGGTCGTCGAGCAGCTGTTCGCCGACCGCAAGGCCGCCGCGGAGCCTGACCCACGTTGCCGCCGAGGCTTCCCGAGCACCCCGTGGATCCCGACGGCGCTGGCCCTGTGGAGCGCGCTCCCGGGCACGCCGCCGTCGCAGCGCAGCGCCGGCTGATCCCGCCGCCGGGTGTTCGCGGCAGCCGCCGCCGGCTGGCCAGGCATTCGTTTGTCGCGGGCATCAAGGCCATGACCCACACCTGGGTCAGCGGCGACGCGGCGCCCGACTCAAGCGCGGGCTGACGGCGCCGATCACAGGGCTATGGAATCTTCCGTGTCATCGCTCGGGGCGGCCCGCGACCGTCGGACCGCACGTCGTCGGGCGCTTCGCCTAGTGGTGTTCGCGGCCCTGCTCGAGATCACGCTGATCCTTCCGTTCGTCGACCACCTCGCGGACACCCACCCGATGATCCACTTCACGCAGCACGGATTCATCTTCGCCGGCGGGGTCCTGATGGGGCTGGCGATTCGCGACGTTCAGCGTGCCTCCCGGTCCTGAAGCAGCACGCTCGTCGTGAGCAAGATCCTCGCAGCACACTGGCCACATCTGATCTTCGTGGGCCTCGGGGTCATCGCGTTCCTGTGGGCCGCCTACCGGCCCGAACGCGAATCGGACGACCGGGTTCGCATTGATGTGCCGGTCGAGCCCGCCGCGCCCGCCCCGAAGGCGCTGACCGTGCGCCGGTCGGTGGCGCGCCGCGGTCTGCTCGCGCTCGGACCATTGCTCGGGGCCATCGCCACCGGCGCGGTCCTGTACGGCCTCGACGTCGGCGGCGGCTCGGTCCCCGGCGCGGTGATCTGGATCCACTCCGGGATCTCGCTGCTCGCGCTCCTCCTCGTCGTCTACAAGGTCTCCAACACCGGCATGGCCCGCATCCGCCGGGCGTTCAGTCGCGACCGCCTTCCCGAACTCGTCTCAGTGATCCTCGGGATCCTGTCCGTGCCGCTGCTCGTCACCGGTGTCGGCCTGCTGTTCGCGCCGAGCACCGGCTCGTTCTTCGCGTACGCGCATCTGATCTCGGCCGCGTGGTGGACCGGGTTGCTGGTTTGGCACCTGCGCCGCTACGTGGGCGCGTCGCTGCGTGCGGCGTTCCGCGCTGAGCGCACCGCCCCAGCGCCGGCCGCGGTCGTCCCGGTGATGGTGACCGTGCGGCCAGACCGGATCCAGTGGCGCACGTCCGCGCCCGGCGACTGAGCGCTCAGAGGACCGAGCGGATCTCGCGCTCGAACGTCGCGACGTGCGCGGCGACCGTGTCCCGCGCCTGCGCGGCCTGGCCGGCGCGGATTGCAAGCAGCACATCCTGGTGCTCGTGCACCCGCGCGAACAGGTGCGGCAGCCGGTCGATCACCAGGTACCAGATCCGCAGCGACAGGTTGAAGTAGCGCCCCAGCGTCTCCTCGAGGAACGGGTTGGCGGCACACCGGTAGATGAACCGGTGCACGCGAGCGTCGAGCTCCATCAGCGACTCGAGGTCGTCCGTGCCGCGGCTCGCGTGAAGTTCCTCGAGCATTCCCGACAGCTCCGCCCGCTGGGCGTCGGTGATTCGCTCGGCCGCGCGATACGCCGCGTGACCTTCGAGCTGCGAGCGCACGTCCGAGATATGGGCGAGATCGGTGATGTTGATCTCCGAGGCGAACGTCCCGCGGCGCGGGAACACCGTGACCAGGTTCTCGAGCGCGAGCCGCTTGATCGCCTCCCGCACCGGCGTGCGGCCCATCTCCAGCTCGCGGCCGATCAGGTCCTCGTCGATCGGCGCGCCGGGGGCGATGCGCAGGGTCACGAGGCGGTCGCGCAGCTCGCGGTAGGCACGGTCGGCGAGCAGACCGCGCGGCGCTGCCTGGCGTTTCGGGACGACTGATATATCAGTCATCGGTTACGGAAGTTTATAGGTGGCGGCAAGCCCGCCGTTACATATGTCGTGCCGAGCACGTCGCGCGAGGGTGCAAAACGCAGCAGCGCGCCCCGTCGCGCTCCGTTCGTGCAACATAAGCGTCTCGGAGGCGCTTATGTTGCCAAAGCGGGCGTCGCGGACGGGCTTTGGCGGGTTTTGCACCGCCGGTGAGCGATGTGACAGTCGCCTAACGCGCAAGTGCGATCCGGACCGGGCGCAGCAGCACCAGCCCGAGCGTCGCCGCGCACAGGATCGCCGACAGCGCGAACGGCACCCCGTCCCCGGTGGCCTTGGCGAGCGAGCCGCCGCCGGCCGCGCCGGCGACCTGTCCCGCCGCCCACGCCAGGTTGATCAGCGCCATCGCGTAGCCCAGGCCGATCCCGCCCGACTCCGCGGCGTCCGACAGCATCGCCATCGCCGGCGCCCAGAAGCTCCCGAGCGCGACGGCCGCGAGCACGACCACTCCGGCGACGGCCAGCACGCTGTCGGACAGCGTGTAGCACGCGAGCACGATCGCCGCGGCCGCGAGGCCGATGCGGAGCGGGTACATCCGGCCGCGCTGGTCGGAGACGTGGCCGACCGCCGGGCTGATACACGCCTCGGCACCGGCCGCCACGAGGAACGTCGCGCCGATGCCGATGGCGCTCGCCCCGAGCGCGCTCAGCCGAAGCGGCGCGAGCACGTTGAGCATCCCAGAGGCGATCGCGGGCAGCGCGACCAGCCACATCCCGATCGCAATCGCCGGCCGTGCGAGCTGCTCGAGCACCCGGCGCGCTCCCGGTTGGGGCGGCATCGGAGAAGGAGCGGGCAGCAGGGCCACGGCCACGGCGAGCGCGGCGGCGACGACGACCACCGCTGAGAACACCGGCCCGCGCCCGAGCGCGTGGGCGAGCGTGCCAAGCACCGGGCCGAGCAGCGCCCCACCGATCGCCGCCGCCAGCGCTCCTCCGATCGTGCTCCCGCGGCGCTCGGCGGGGACCTCGCCGATCAGCCAGGTGAGGCTGCCCGCCCACGTGCAGGCGCCACCGAAGCCCTGGACGAAACGCGCGGCGTCGAGCAGCACGACGCGGTCGAGGAACGCGAACGCGAGGCTCGACACCGCCATCAGGAACAGGCCGGTATAGATCGTCGTGCGCGGCCCCGCGCCGGCGGCGAGCGCTCCGCCCGGGATCGATCCAACGAGCGTCCCCGCGGCGTACCCCGCCGTGAGCACGCCCGCGGACGCCTTCGACAGGTGCAGCTCGCGCGTGAGTGTCGGCAGCAGCGGCACGACCGCCGCGTAGAACATCGTGTCGACGAACACGATCGCGCCGGCGACCAGGAACAGCAGCCGGAGCTCGCGCGCGTTCAAGGCGGTGGTGGGAGGTGCGTGGGCGCGGTGGGCGGGGGGGTGGGCGGGGCCTGATTAATCCCCGAGCTCGGTGCGCCGGCGCACCACGAACTCCTCGAGCTCGGCACGGATCGCGTCGTCGAGCGGCGGCTGCTCATAGCTCTCGAGCGTCGCGCGCCAGATCTCGCCGGCCCGGGCCGTCGTGTCCTTGGCGCCGCGCTTGGACCAGCGGTCGAAGTTGTCGGTCGAGGACAGCAGCGGGCGGTAGAAGCACTCGCGGAAGCGCTCGAGCGTGTGGGCCGCGCCGAGGAAGTGGCCGCCCGGACCGACCTCGGTGTGGGCGTCGAACGCCAGCGAGGCCTCGTCGATCTCGAACGGCGTGAACTCGTGGCGGAGCTCGCGCAGGAGCTCGACGTCGACGATGAACTTCTCATAGCAGGACACGAGCCCGCCCTCGAGCCACCCGGCCGAGTGCATGACGAAGTTCGTACCCGCCAGGAACGTCGGCAGCATCGTCATCAGCGACTCGTACGCGGCCTGGGCATCGACCGTCTGGGAGGCGTTCAGGCCCCCGCCGCCGCGCCACGGGAGGTTGAAGCGCCGTGCGATCTGGCCGGTGCACAGGACGCCGATGCCCGACTCGGGCGTGCCGAACGACGGCGACCCGGACTGCATGTCGGTGTTCGACAGAAAGCTCCCGAACACGACCGGCGCGCCGGGGCGGATGAGTTGCGCGAGCGCGATCCCGGCGAGGGCCTCGGCGACCTGCTGGACGAGCGTCGCCGGTAGCGACACCGGCGACATCGCGCCCATCAGCAGGAACGGCGTGATCACGACGGCCTGGTTGGCCTTCACGTATTCGAACATCGCGGCGAGCATGCGATCGTCGTAGCGGAGCGGCGAGTTCACGTTGATCAGGCTGATCGACACGGGCGCGCGCTCGATCGCCTCGCGGCCGCCGAACAGGATCTCGCCCATCTTGATCGTGTCGGCGGCGTTCGGACCGCTCGTCACCGATCCCATGTACGGCTTGTCCGACAGCGTCTGGAGCGCGAACACCATGTCCAGGTGGCGCGAGTCGAGCGGGCGGTCCTCGGGCTCACAGATCGTCCCGCCGGGGGAGTCGAGCTCGGGAAAGGCCTGCGCGAGGCGGACGAGGTTCTCGAAGTCGGCCATCTTGGCGTCGCGTCTGGTGTCGCCCTCACGGATGAACGGGCAGCCGTAGACCGGCGCGAACACCATGTGGTCCCCGCCGATGTGGGCGGTGTTGGCGGGGTTGCGGGCCTGGAGCTCGAACTCGCTGGGGGCCTTGGCGATCTGCTCGAGGATGAACTCGGGGTCGAAGCGCACCCGGTTCTCGTCCTCGACGATCTGGCCGGCCTCCCGCAGCAGGTCGACCGCCTCGGGGAGGAGGAACTCGATCCCGATCTCGGACACGAGCCGTCTCCAGCCGCGATCGATGACGGCCATCGCGTCTTCGCTGAGGATCTCGTAGCGGGGCATCGAGTTGACGAACACGGCGGCTCCTTGGGCTTGACCTGGCGACTTCTATGCGTAATCTATACCGCGTGGAACAACAGTTCCAAGTTCAAGCCCAGACATCTCCGGCGCACGGCACCGCCGCGATCGACCGCGGCGCCGATCTGCTCGTGCGCGTGCTCGAGAGCGAGGAGCCGGTGGCGCTGACCGAGCTCGCATCGGCCGCCGGGCTTCCGAAGAGCACTGCCTCGCGGCTCATCAGCGCGCTCGAACGGCGCGGGCTGATCGAGCAGGACGGCGAGCGCGGGCGGCTCCGGCCTGGCCCGGCGATCCTGCGCGTGGCCGAGCGGGGCATGCTCGAGCGCAACATCATCGAGCTGTCGAAGCCGGCGCTCGACGCGCTCGCCGACGCCACCGGGGAGACGATCAACCTGGCCGTGCCCGGGCTCGAGGGAGTCGAGCACGTCGCCCAGGTCGACAGCCGGCACTTCCTCGGCGCCGGGCAGTGGCTCGGGCGCTCGGTGGGCTACGAGCATTCCGCCAACGGCAAGGTGTTCGCGGCGTTCGGCCGCGCGCCGTCGGACGATGCCGGGTCGGCGACGAACGGCGAGCTGCCGGTGGCGACGAGCCGTGAGCTGCAGGCGGTCCGGCGCGACGATTTTGCGACATCGATCGACGAGCTCGAGACGGGGCTGGCCGCGATCGCGGCGCCGGTGCGGGGCGCCCGGGGCGAGGTGATCGCCGCGCTCAGCATCTCGGGCCCGACGCTGCGGATGACGCCGGCGCGGATCGAGGAGCTGTACCCGATTTTGACCAGCGAGGCGCGGACGCTCAGCCGACGCCTCGGCCATCGCGATCAAGGAGAACGAGCGGCGTGACGGATGAAGAGATCCTCCAGCTTTTGTATGACGAGACGCTGGTCGGAAATGCGCCGGTGGTCAGGCAGGGCGTGGAGGATGGTCTGGAACAGGGGATGGCGCCCGACCGGTTGCTGTACGACGCGCTGATCCCTTCGCTCGAGGAAGTGGGCGCGCGGTTCGAGCGCGGTGACTTCTTCGTCCCGGAAATGCTGATCGCCGCCCGCGCGATGCAGGGCGCGCTCGACATCCTCAGGCCGCTGCTGGCCGACACCGGCGCGGCGCAGGTGGGGAGGTTCCTGATGGGAACTGTCAAGGGTGACGTCCACGACATCGGCAAGAACCTCTGCAACATCATGCTCGAGGGCGCCGGCTTCGAGGTGATCGACCTCGGCGTCAACGTGCCGCCCGAGAAGTTCATCGAGCAGATCGTGGAGCACAACCCCGACGTCGTCGGCTTCTCGGCGTTCCTGACGACGACCATGCCGATGTTCAAGGCGAACATCAACGCGCTCGTTAAGGCGGGGCTGCGCGACCAGGTGATCGTGATGGTCGGCGGCGCGCCGGTCACGCAGGAGTACGCCGACGCGGTCGGCGCGGACGGCTACTCGGCCGACGCCTCCTCGGCGGTCAAGAAGGCAAAAGAGTTGATCGCGATTCGGCGCGCGCAGGTGCCCGCATGAGCGCCGGCCCTGCTCCGGCGCAGACCGTGCTGCGATCGCGGTCAAAGACCGTGACGATCGCGCGCG
This sequence comes from uncultured Solirubrobacterales bacterium, assembly GCA_963699325.1. Taxonomy (GTDB): domain Bacteria; phylum Actinomycetota; class Thermoleophilia; order Solirubrobacterales; family Solirubrobacteraceae; genus Palsa-465. Next base: position 19,814 of record CAVOTN010000012.1, read on the forward strand.
ACCGGCCGTTCTGCATCATCGGCGAGCGGATCAACCCGACCGGACGCAAGCGGTTCGCCGAGGACCTGCGAGCCGGCGAGCTGTCGACCGTTACTCACGACGCGGTGGCGCAGGTCGAGACGGGCGCGGACATGCTCGACGTCAACGCCGGCATTCCGCTCGTCGACGAGTCCGAGCTGCTGAAGACGATGCTGCGGACCGTCCAGCAGGCCGTCGACGTGCCGGTCTGCATCGACTCCTCGGTGATCGAGGCGCTCGAGGCGGGGCTGTCGGTGTACGAGGGCCGCGCGCTCGTGAACTCGGTCACCGCTGAGGACGAGCGACTCGAGGAGATCCTCCCGCTGGTGGCGCGCCACGACGCCGCGGTGATCGGGCTCGCCAACGATGAGACCGGGATCCCGGAGACGCCCGAGAAGCGGCTCGAGTGCGCACAGAAGATCGTGGCCGTGGCGGCCGACTACGGGATCGCCCGTGATGACGTGGTGATCGACCCGCTGGCGATGACCGTCGGCGCGGACCCGCAGGCGGTCAAGACCACGCTTGCGACGATCAGCCTGATCCGCGACGAGCTTGGCGTGAACATGTGCCTCGGCGCGTCGAACGTCTCGTTCGGGCTGCCGCAGCGACTGGTGCTGAACGCCGCGTTCCTGCCGATGGCCATGGCCGCCGGCCTGACCAGCGCGATCATGTCGGCGTCGGAGGTCTGCGTCGACGCGGTCCGGGCGACGGACCTGCTGCTGGGGCACGACGAGTGGGGCGCCAGCTGGATCGCGGCGCATCGCGCGCGCCAGGCGACGTTGTCAGAGGCGACGCGCGTGTCGTGAGCAACCCGTCTCCCCAACGCCGTCGGCTCGAGCTCGCGCAGGAGATGGCGCCGGCGCCCGACGACGGCGCTCAGCGCGTCCGGCTGCGGTTCCTGCCCGAGGGCGCGGAGGTTCGCGTCCCCAGCGGTACGCCGGTGTTCGACGCCGCGAGCTGGAACGGGATCGCGATCGACTCCACCTGCGGCGGTCACGGCACGTGCAAGAAGTGCCGCGTCCGGATCGTCTCGGGAGATGTCCCGGTCGGGCCGCTTGACCCGCGGGCGTTCACGACGGACGAGCTGCGCGACGGTTGGCGGCTGGCGTGCCGTGCCGGTGCCCGGGGGGATCTGGTGGTCGAGGTCCCGCCGCTCCAGACCCGGCCGAAGGCGGCGCTGGCAGGCGTCGGGCGGCATGTGATCCTGCGCCCCGCGGTGCAGAAGCGCCACCTCGTGCTCGAGGAGCCGACGATGGAGGACCAGCGCTCGGATCTCCAGCGCGTGCTCGATGAGCTCGACGACCTCGAGCCCCACGCGTCGATCGAGATGCTGCGTTCGCTCGGCTCGGTGCTGCGGTCCTCCGGATTCGACGTCACCGCGGTCGTGTGCGACCAGGAGCTGATCGACCTCGAGCCCGGCGACACCACCGCGCGGCGGTTCGCGATCGCGTTCGACCTCGGGACGACGACGGTCGTGGCCACGCTGCTCGATCTCGAGAGCGGCCAGCCCGTGGAGGTCCGCTCGATGCTCAACCGCCAGCAGCCCTACGGGGCCGACGTGATCACGCGCATCTCGGCGACGATGATGGACGATGACGCGCTCGAGGCGCTTCGCTCGCGCGTGCACGAGACGCTCGCCGAGCTGGTTTCGGAGGTTTGCACGGACGGGGCGGTGGAGCCGCGCGAGGTCTACGAGATCACGGTGTGCGGCAACGTGACGATGATGCATCTCGCGCTCGGGATCGACCCCGAGCCGCTGTCGATGGCGCCGTTCGTGGTCTCGACCCATTCGTTCGGCGACGTGCTCGCGCGGGATTTCGGCATCTCGGTCCACCCGCGCGCGCCGGCGTTCGTGTTCCCGTCGCTGGGCGCGTATGTCGGCGGGGACATCGTCGCGGGGATGCTCGCGACCGGCCTCACGCGGGACCGTCGCGTCAGGTTGTTCATCGACGTCGGCACGAACAGCGAGATCGCGCTCGGCTCGCACGAGCGCGTGGTCGCGACCGCTGCCCCCGCCGGCCCGGCCTTCGAGGCCGCGCAGATCCGGTGCGGCATGCGGGCTTCGGAGGGCGCGATCGAAGGGGTCAAGATCTCCGCGGGCGACGGGGTCACGCTCGACGTGATCGGGGACATCGAGCCCGTCGGGATCTGCGGGTCCGGGCTGGTCGACGCGGTCGCCGAGCTCGTGCACTGCGGGCTGCTCGATCACTCGGGGCGGTTCATCCCCGATGCCGATGCGGCCGTGTCGCACCCGGCGCTGGTCGATCGGCTCACGATGATCGGCAAGGAGCGGGTGTTCGTCTTGGACTGGCGCGGCGACACCGATCCGGAGCGTTCGGTATTCCTGTCCCAGCGCGACGTGCGCGAGCTCCAGTTCGCCAAGGCCTCGATCGCCACCGGGTGGAGCATCCTGATGAGCGAGCTCGGAGATTCGAGGTCGCGGACGTCACCCAGGTGCTGCTGGCCGGCAGCTTCGGGGCGTACCTCACGCCGCTGAGCGCGGTGCGGATCGGGCTGGTTCCGAAGAGTCGCGCTGCCGCGGATCGTGTCCGCCGGCAACGTCGCCGGCGAGGGGGCGAAGATCGCGGCGCTGTCGGTGCGCGAGCGCGCCGAGGCGCATTCGATCCTGCGCGAGGTCGAGTACGTCGAGCTGTCAGGGCGGGCCGACTTCAATGACATGTTCGTCGATCAGCTCGCGTTCCCGGGGTGAGTCGCCGCGCCGTTGTCGCCTGCGGGGCCCTGGCGATCGACGTGCGCCGGATCGCCCGACGCCGTGGCTGGGACCTCAAGGTGATCCCCGTGCCGGCCCTGTTGCACAACCATCCTGAGCGCATCGGGCCTGCGGTCGCCGCGCTGTCGGCTGACCACGACGTCGTGGCCGTCGCGTACGGGGACTGCGGCACGTACGGGGGGCTCGACGGGTTGCCGCGCCTGGAGGCCGAGCACTGCTACGACGTGTTCGCGCGGTCCGAGGTCGCGGACGCCCTGGAGGAGGAGCCGGGCACGTATTTCCTCACGGACTTCCTCGCGCGGACGTTCGAGCACACGGTGTGGCGGGAGCTCGGTCTGGACCGGTATCCGGAGCTGCGCGACGAGTACTTCGGCAACTACACGCGCGTGATGTGGCTGGCGCAGCGGCCGACGCCGGCGACGCGCTCGGCCGCCGAGCGCGCGGCGGCGCGGATCGGGTTGCCCCTCGAGGTTCGTGAGGTCGGCGACGCCGGGCTCGAGCGCCAGCTCGAGGCGCTCGTGTCCGGCTAACCGCCCGCCGGCGCGTCGTCGATCGCCTCGGATAGCAGCGTCGCCACGTCGACCACGCGCAGGTCCGCGCCGGCGCTCTGGACGCCGTCGTCGAGCATCACCGTGCAGAACGGGCAGGCGACCGCGAGCGTGCCGGCGCCGGTGGCGGCGGCCTCGCGGACGCGCTCCTCGTTGATCGGCTTGGCCCGCTCCTCCATCCACATGTGCGCGCCGCCGGCGCCGCAGCAGAACGTCTGCTTGCGCGACCGGCGCATTTCTACGGGTTTCCCGATGGCAGAGACGATTTCTCGTGGGGCCTCGACCACGTCGTTGTGGCGCGCGAGGTAGCAGGAGTCGTGGTAGGTGATCTCGGTGTCGCCGCCCTTCGGCGGGTTGATGCGGCCGTCGCGGACGAGCTTTGACAGGAGCTCGGAGTGGTGGACGACTTCGTAGCTGCCGCCGAAGTCCGGGTACTCGTTGGCGATCGTGTTGAAGCAGTGGGGGCAGCCGGTGACGATCTTTCTGATTCCGGCGCCGTTCAGCGTCTCGACGTTCTGCTCGGCGAACGCCTGGAACACGTATTCGTTGCCGATCCGGCGGGCGGGGTCGCCCGTGCAGCTCTCGCGGGGGCCGAGGATCGCGAAGTCGACCTTCGCGTTTTGCAGGAGCTTGGCGGTCGCGGTGGCGGTCTTGCGAGCGCGCTCGTCGAACGACGACGCGCATCCCACCCAGTACAGGTATTCGGGGGCGGGGTCGCCGGGCTCGAGCACCTTGACGCCGAGGTCGGCCGCCCAGTCGGCGCGCTCGGACTGGGCCTTGCCCCAGGGATTCGACGCGCGCTCGACGTCGCGGAGCATCTGCTCGGACTCGGCTGGGAAGCTCGACTCAACCATCACCAGGTGCCGGCGCAGGTCGACGATGTGGTCGATGTGCTCGATCGACACCGGGCATGCCTGCACGCAGGCGCCGCAGGTCACGCAGTCCCAGATCATGTCGGCGGGAACGGCGTCGGGGACGAGCGGCGTCTCGTCGTCCTGGGCGAGGACGAGGTCGCGCAGACCCATGATCACCAGCTTGGGGCTGAGGGTCTTGCCGGTGGTGAACGCCGGGCATGCGTCCTGGCAGCGGCCGCACTCGGTGCACGAGAACGTGTCGAGCACCTGCTTCCAGGTCAGGTCCTTTGCCAGGCCAGCTCCGAACCGGATCTCATCCTCGGGTATGTCGGGGTCGTCGAACTTGAGTGGTTCGAGCCGGCCGTTGGCACGGGTGCGCCCGAACCAGACGTTGATCGCGGCGACGAAGATGTGCAGGTGCTTGGAGCGGGGGAGGTAGGCGAGGAAGCCGAGGATCGTCAGCACGTGGATCCACACGAACACGCGCTCGAGCACCTTCGTCGCCTGGTTGTCGCCGAACAGGTTCGAGAGTGCTTTGGAAACCGGGGACCAGCTTGCGGGCCACTCGTTGAGGTGGAGCGCGATCCGGGTCGCGTGCCACAGCAGCAGGCTGATCACGATCGTCGCGATCAGCGCGAGGATCAGGTCGGCCTCCCCGAGATGGCTGCCCTCGAAGCGCCGGGGCTTTTGCACCTTGCGGATCCACAGCACCCCGATCACGCCGGCGAGCACGAGCACGCAGAAGATGTCGACGAGCAGCGCGTACCAGCCCTGGTGACCGAGCCAGGGCAGCGTGTCGCGCTTGTCGACGATGCCGATCAGCGCGATCAGGATCGTCGGCAGGAGCACCGTGAAGCCCCAGAAGATGAACGCGTGCAACAGCCCCGGGCCGAGTCGCTGGAGCAGCTTGCGCTGTCCGAGCACGATCTCGGCCTCGTTGCGAGCGCGTCGCTGTACGTCGCCGGTGCGCTTAGTCGGCGCTGCTTTCTGCACGAGTCCTGCGAGCAGGCGGACGCGGGTGATGAACAGCGTGCCGCTCACGGCGAGTGCGGCGGCCAGCGCCACGGCGGCGACGGGGGAGGCTATCCGGCGCCCCTAGTTCTGCGGATCTCAGCGGAGATCGCCGGCACGACCTCGTGGAGATCGCCGATCACCGCGTAGTCGGCGCTCGCGAAGATCGAGGCCTCGGCGTCGGGGTTGATCGCCATCAGTTTCTTGGCTCCCTTGCAGCCGGCCATGTGCTGGGTCGCGCCGCTGATCCCGCAGGCGATGTACAGCGACGGCGAGATCTTCGTACCGGTCTGGCCGACCTGGTCGGTGTGGGGTCGCCAGCCGGCGCTCGTCACCGCGCGCGAGCATCCGACCGCCGCGCCGAGCAGGGCCGCGAGCTCCTCGATCACCGCGAAGCCCTCGGCCGAGCCGACCCCGCGCCCGCCCGAGACGACCACGTCGGCCTCGGCCAACGACACGCCGGCGGTCACCGTCTCTTTGTGTTCGAACACCCTGACCTTCGCCTCGGCGGCGGCGGGAACGAGCTCGACGTCGATGCCCTGTTCGTCTGCGGCAACCGCGTGCGGAGCGACGGTGAGGAGCGACGGCGAGCCGTGCAGCTGCGATTCCTCGAGCAGGCTCCCGCCCCAGCGGACCCGGGTCAGCGTGAACGGGTCGCCGGGTGTGGCCGAGACGCAGTTCGCGGCCATCGGGAGATCGAGGATTGCCGCCACGTGAGCGAGCACTTCGCTGCCGCGCTCGGTCCCGGGCGCGACGACCGCGGTCGCGCCGCGGTCCTGGGTCACCTGGGCGAGGGCGGTGGCCCAGGCGTCGGGGGAGTAGCCCGCGGGATCGTCGATCCCGACCGCCTGCACGCTCAGTCGTCTTCGAGTCCGCGCGCGAACGCGACCGCCTGGTTGAACAGCTCGTCATCCGTGCGCTCGGCGAAGACCAGGATCATCGTCTAGAGAAGCCCCAACTCGTCGAGGACGGTCACGACCATGGGGGCCGCGTCGGCGCCGTTGCCCAGCACCGCGGCCTGCTTGCCCGAGCCCGGCGGGAGGGTGAGCTTGACCATCTCGAGCTTCGGGTCCGCGCGGATCGGGGTCGAGCTCGTGAGCGGCTTACGCTTGGCCCGCAGGCGGCCCGGGACCGACGGGTAGCGGGGCAGGTTCAGGCCCTCCTTGACCGTGACCACCGCGGGCGCGGGCACGACGTACACGTCCCGCCCACCGGCGACCTCCTGCTCGCAGCTCAGTTGGCCGTCGGTCGCGGTGATGCCCTTGACGCCGGTCACGACGGGGAGCCCGAGCTTGTGCGCGACGCGGATCGCCACCTGGTAGTTGCCGGCGTCGGCGGACTCGTTGCCGAACAGGATCAGGTCGGGTGGTTCTGGCTCGTGTTGGATCGCGTCCACGATCGCTTGTGCCGTCGCCTGCGGGTCCCACTCCTCGCCGTCGGTGACGAGGTGGATCGCGCGGTCGATCCCGAGCGCCATCATGTCGCGGAGCTGCTCCTCGGCCTCGGGCGGGCCGAGCGTGAGCACGGTCGAGGAGCCGCCGTGCTGCTCGATCAGGCGGACGGCCTCCTCGGCGCCGCACTCCTCGTGCGGGCTGACCGTGAAGCCGAGGTGGCGCGTCGAGATCGCGCGCTCGTCGTCGGTCAACACGATCCTGCCACCCGTAAGGGGCACGCGCTTGACGCAGACGAGGACGTTCATGAGCTCAGGAGCGGACGCGCGAGTTGTCGGGGTCGAACACCGGGGTCGAGTCGTTCGTGACGACCGTAACCGGATAGCGCTCGCCCATGTACTCCACGGCCAGTTCCGCCCCGACGACGGCATGGTCGGGCGGCAGGTAGCCCATCAGGATGTGCTTGCCGATCGAGGGGCCGGCGCCGGAGCTCGTGACGTACGACCGGCGGCCCTTGCGGTCCGTTATCGGTTCGCCGGCGCGCGTGAGGATCGGTTCGTGCCCGAGCATGTAGCGCTTGACGCCGGACTTCGAGGTGTGGTCGTCGACGGTCAGGGTGCACATGATCGCGGCGGGCTCCTCCTCGCGGTGGCGCACGTGCGCCTCCTTGCCGACGAAGTCCGGGGGTTTGACTTTGCCCCACGCCATGCCGGCTTCGACGACGTTGAAGTCACCCTCGAGCTCGGCGCCGTAGGCGCGGTAGCACTTCTCCAGGCGGCCGGTGGTGCCGTAGACGCCGATCCCCGCCGGGATGATCCCGTGCGGCGCGCCGGCCTCCGCGACGATGTCCCACAGCCTCGCGCCCTGCTCGAACGGGACGTATAGCTCCCAGCCGAGGTCGCCGACGTAGGAGATGCGGGAGGCGAGAACCTGGACCGGACCGATCTCGATCTGCTTACAGCGGGCGAAGGGGAGTGCTTCGTGCGACACGTCGTCGCTCGTGACGCTCTGCAAGATGTCCCGCGCGCGGGGACCCCACAGTCCAAGCGTGGTCCAGGCGTTCGTCTGGTCGTGGATCTGCGCCGAGCCGTCGTCGGGCAGGTGGTCGGCGAACCACTTCTTGTCGGACATCCCGTAGGCGCCACCGGTCACGACGCGGAACACGTCCTCGGCGATGCGCATGATCGTCAGGTCCTGCTTGAAGCCGCCGCTCGGAGTGAGAAGCGGGGTGTACACGACCCGGCCGATTGGCACATCCATCTGTCGCATGGCGACGCTCTGCACGACGTCGAGGGCGCCCGGGCCGGTGACATCGAAGATCGCGAATGCCGTGAGGTCGATCATCGCCGCCCGGTCGCGCATCGCCAGGTGCTCGGCGTTGATGATCGGCGACCACCAGCGCGAGTCCCACTCGGCCTCGCGTTTCGTGACTCGGTCGCCGTACTCCTCGAGCAGCGGCGCGTTCGACTCGTACCAGTTCGGCCGCTCCCAGCCGGCGCCCTCGATGAACACGGCTTGGAGTTGTCTTTGCCGGTCGTGGAACGGCGAGAGCCGGACGTTGCGGTCGGACGCCCACTGCTCCCCAGGGTGGACGATCCCGTACATCTTGTTGAAGCCCTCGCTCGCGCGGGCCTTGATGTGGGTCTTCGTGCGCTGACACGAATACGCGCGCGCGATGTTCGACTCGAATACGTCGATCTCGGAGTCGCCATGGACGATCAGCTCGGCGACGGTCTTGCCGGCGCCCGGGCCTTCCTTGATCCAGATCGCCGCCGCCGACCACAGCCCCTTGACCTCGGGCGTCTCGCCGAGCAGCGGCATGCCGTCGTAGGTGACCGACAGCACGCCGTTGATCGCGTACTTCACGCCGACCGTCTCGTCGGCGACGATCTCCGGCATCAGCTCGAGCGCGAGCTCCATCTGCGGGTCGAAGTCGTCCTGGGTGAACGGCAGCTCGGTCGGGGTGAGCGCCGACTCCTCGATGCTCGGGATGTCGTCGGCGTCGAGGGTGATCGGGCGGTGGGCGTAGGACCCGATCTCGAGGCCGGTGCCCTCCTGGCGCTCGTACATGTTCGTGTCGACATCGCGGACGATCGGGTACTCGATCATCCCGGTCGTGTTCGCGAATCGCGGCACGGGCCCGATGTCGATCATCTGGTGGACCATCGGCGTGAGCGGGATCGAGGCGCCGGCCATGCGGGCGATGCGTGGGCTCCAGGCGCCACACGCGATCACGATCAGGTCGGCGTCGAAGTCGCCTTTAGTGGTTCTGACGCGGGTTGCGCGGCCGTGCTCGACGTCGATGCCGAGCACCTCGGTGTTGGCCGAGACCTTCATGCCCGCGGCTTGCGCGCGTTCCCGCATGATCGTCCCGGCGCGGAGCGAGTCCACGACGCCGGCGCCAGGGGTGAAGAACCCGCCGATGATCAGCTGCTCGTTGATGAACGGGACTTTGTCCTTGACCTGCTGCGGGGTGAGCATCTCGACCGGTTCGATGCCCCACGACCTGGCCGACACGACGCGCCGGCTCAGTTCCTGCATCCGCTCCTCGGTCCGCGCGATCTCGATCCCGCCGCTCTCGACGAACACCCCGAGATCCTTGTACTGGCGCATGCTCTCGAGCGTCAGCAGCGTCATCTCCTTCGAGTGGTCGACCGGGAAGATGAAGTTCGACGCGTGTCCGGTCGACCCGCCGGGGTTCGGCAGCGGTCCCTTGTCGATCATCGTCAGGTCCGTGACCCCGAGGCGGGTGAGGTGGTACGCCAGGCTGTTGCCGACGATCCCGGCCCCGATCACGACTACTCGCTGGTTGTTTCCCGCGCCGGCCATACGTGCTCCGTTCCTGATATATCAGATGGATGCCACGGATTGGGTTTTGGTGGGTGGCGGTGGCTTTCGGGTGGCGGTCGCGAGTGTGTGAGTGGGCGGTCTCGAGTCTGGGGGGCGGGTCTGGAGCCTGCGAGGCCGAAGAAGCCATCACTCGGCGACACGCTCGGCTCGAGAGTGCCGAAAGTCGGGCTATACGCGACTTTCGGAGCACTCGGCAACGAACGCGCGCCGAGTGAGCACTTAGTCGGCCTGAATTCCGGTGTATTGGAGCGGAAGGCTGGCGGTGGCGGTGGCGCGCGGTGCGGGTGGCGCGGTGGCGGGTGGCGGTGGCGCGGGCGGTCCGGGTGGCGGTGGCGCGGTTAGCGGCGGCCGGCCATCTGGCGCCGGCGCTCGGCGCGGGACACCTGTTTCCTCGGCGCCACCGGCTCGGCCGGGCCTTCGACCCGGAGCAGCCGGATCGCGGTGAGGATCGCGAGCAGCGTCATGATCGTTGCGCTGCCGAGGCACCACTGGCAGTAGGCGTGGATCGTGAATGCCTCGCGATAGGTGAGGTACATGCTGAACAGGAACCCGATCAGCGCGAGCCCGAAGCCGGCGGCGCGTCCGATCTCGCCCCGGATCGCCAGCGAGATCAGGATCCCGATATAGCCGGCGAGCCCGAGGGTCGCCACCGGGATGCCCTCGAGCTTGGAATAGACCGAGTGCTGGACCGTCTCACAGCCGCCGCTCGACAGGCACAGGACGTTCAGCTTCGCGTAGTGCGTGTAGGTGAGGTAGGTCCCGATCCCGATTCCGATCACGGAGAGGACGCCGATCGCGATCTTCAGCCGACGGTCGACGCTGCTGGTCCGGGGAACCGCGGTGCTTGCCGTGGCGGTCATGCGACCTGCTTGATCACCTGCTCGAGCTGGGCGTACGTGGGGACCGCCTGGCTCGCTGCCGCCTGGCCCTTCGGTCCCTGGAAGACCAGCGTCGGCGTACCGTTGACGCCGATGCTGTGAGCCTGGGTCTGATCAGAGGCGACCTGGCTGGTCAGACTCGCGTCGTTCCGGTCCGATTGCCATTTGGTCAGGTTCAGGCCCGTCGTTTGTTGCGCGAGCGCCTGGAGGTAGGCCTCATTCACGTAGGCCGTGTCCTCCGTTCCCTGCTCGTGGTAGAAGAGCTCGGTGTATTGCCAGAACCGGTTCTGCTGGCCGGCAGCCAGGCCGGCGACCTGTTGGGTCGGGAAGAGGTTCTTATTCGGCCCGTTGCAGGTGGCGGTGCAGAACGATTTGTAGACGACCTGGACCTTTCCCTGGCGGACGTCGCTGGAGACCAGCTGGGGGAACCCGCCCTCCAGCGTGAACGCCTGGCAGACCGGGCACTCGTAGTCGCCGTAGTAGGTCATCGTGACCGGCGCCTTGGGATTCCCGAGGCGCGCGCCCGACTGGGGGATGCCGGCCAGAAGCTGGTTGATCGACGCCACCGTGGAGTTCGCCTTGGTGCCCGTCTGGATGCCGGCCTTCTTGCTGCCCGAGCTGCTGATGAAGATCAGCGCCGCGACGACGATCAGCGCCGCGAGGACGATGCCGCCGATCGTCCTGAGCCGCCGGTCGCGGCGGGCGCGTTCCGCGCGCTCGCGTTCCTCTGCGAGGCGGCGGGCACGTGCCTCTTCTTTCTGCTTGGTTCGAGAAGCCATCTTCGTAGGTGCGCCCGGGGCGCGCGTTCGACCGTGAGGATAGCGGGACATATCCGAGGTCCGCGCGGTTCGGCGCAGGTCTTCATCACCTCTTCAAGTTCGCGGGAGACGCGGTTCCGGGGCGTTCGCAGGTCGCCTCCGGACCGCCTCGGCGGCGGGGTGCCCGCTTAACCGCTTTTTGCGTGTAAACATCCTGTGATCAGGATGCGGTCCGGTGTGTTTTCGGTACCGGCGTGAACTACAGTGCCGCCCATGTCGCCAGAGCGAAACGATGCGCACCCCGGGGGACAGGCTCCTCCGCAGCGCGCGCAGGCCAGGCTACGGGTGGCGGTCGTCGACCGAGACCCCGGGTTCATGCAAGTGCTGGCGAATCGTCTCGGGGCGCTCGGGTGCGACCACCGCACCCTTTCGAGCCCGGTGACGGTCGAGACGCTCGTGGCGATGCGGCTGAACGCGCTGGTACTCGACCTTTCGGTGATCGGGCCCGAGAGCTGGGACTACCTCGAGCGCGTGTGCGGGCGCCTTCCCGGCCTGGCGGTGATCGTGTGCACCGGCCCGTCGTCGGTGGCGCAGCGAGTCCGCGGACTGCGGCTGGGCGCCGACGCGTGGATGACGAAGCCGTGCCATCCCGAGGAGCTGATCTGCGTGATCGAGGCCGCCGTGCGCCGGCACCGGCGCCAGGAGCTGCCTCAGATCGACGTCGCGGCGACGATCGGGGAGATCACGATCCGGCCCGACCTGTACCAGGCGTACGTCGGCGAGCAGAGCCTCGAGCTCACCGCACGCGAGTTCGAGATCCTGCAACTGCTGTCTCAGTCCGACCGCGTGCTCCGCCGCGAAGAGATCTACGAGCGGGTGTGGGGCTATGCGATGGCCCACGGAGACCGATCGGTTGACGTGTTCGTCCGCAAGCTCCGTCAGAAGCTGCGTGCGATTTCGCCGGACTGGAGCTACATCCACACGCACTTCGGGGTTGGCTACAGGTTTGCACCCGAGCTCGAAGAGGACGAGGTCGCCGTGCGTGCCAATGCGGTCGAGTCGCCGACAGCTGTGCCCGCGGCGCTCGCGCGCTGATCTGAACATCGCGCCACGGCCCGCCTGGCCACCATTTCGGTAGCTGCCCGGCGGGGTGAGTGCGTTAGCTCGATCACAGGTTGTTCACATCGTCGTCACGATTCGATAACGCGCGGCTCGGTCCTCAGCGCGAGCATCGGCGCCATGCCGGTTACCGCAAGGTCGAGTAGCGAGGTCATCGAGGTGGGTCCGCTCCAGATCCTCCCGGAGGAGCATCTGGCCCGGGCGAACGGCCGCGCGCTCGTCCTCTCGATCCGGGAACTGCGCCTGCTGACCGAGCTCGGCCGCCGCGCGGACCGGATAATGCCGCGCGAGGAGCTCTTCCGTCTCGTCTGGGGTCGCGACATGCGGGCCGGCGACAGGTCGGTCGACGTGTACGTGCGGAAGCTTCGCGTGAAGCTGGAGGAAGCGCTCCCGGGGTGGCGGTTCATCCACACGCATTTCGGGTTCGGCTACCGGTTGGCGGCGGAGCCGGCACAAAACGCCAACGAACGGTTCACAAGTGGATAACACCTCGGCCGATCGCTGGCCCGAGACTCTGGCGCACACCTAATCAAGGAGACGTGACGTTGAAACCACGACGTATCGCAACGCTCGCCGTCGTGGCCGCCTCATTGCTGGCGGTCGCAGCCTGCGGCTCGAGCAACAGCAGCTCAAGCGCCGGCGCCGCCGCGAGCTCATCGAGCAGCTCCGGCAGCTCCCCCAATTCCAGTGGCAGCAGCGGCGGCTCTGGGACCATCAACGGCGCAGGCTCGACGCTGGCGGCTCCGATCTACCAGCAGTGGGGATCGACGCTCAAGGGCCAGGGCCTGACCGTGAACTTCAACCCCGTCGGCTCGGGCGCCGGGCAGACCGAGTTGGCATCGGCGACGGTTGACTTCGCGGGCAGCGACCCGTCGCTGAAGCCCGCGGACAAGGCCAAGATGAAGGGCGCGGTGCTCCAGTTCCCGGTTGCCGCGGGCGCGATCACGGTGTCCTACAACCTGACTGGAGTCAAGAGCGGGCTGAAGCTGGACGGGACGACGGTGGCGAAGATCTTCCAGGGCCAGATCAAGACCTGGAACGACCCGGCGATCAAGTCGCTGAACCCCGGGATCAGCCTCCCGAGCACCAACATCACGGTCGTCCACCGCTCCGACTCGTCGGGCACCACCCAGGGATTCACGACCTGGCTGTCGGACGTCGATCCGGCCTGGAAGTCCTCGGTCGGCGAGGGCAAGGATGTCCAGTGGCCGACGGGAACGGGCGGCAAGGGGAACTCTGGCGTCGCCGCGGTGGTCAAGCAGACCGCCGGCGCGATCGGCTACGTGGAGCAGGCATACGCGCTCGAGAACGGCTTCACGTACGCGGCGATCAAGAACTCGGGCGGCGCGTACGTTCTCCCGACGATTCCCAACACCTCGGCAGCGTTCCTGGGGATCACGGTTCCGCCGGACCTCGGTATATCGACGATCAACTCGTCGAACGCGGGCGCTTATCCGATCGTCTCGCAGACGTTCCTCGACGCCTACAAGGACCCGTGCAAGGACGGTGGCGCCAGCTCCGGCACTGCCGCCGCGCTCAAGAAGTTCCTGACGTACGCGTTCGGGGCCGGCCAGCAAACCCTCGGCGCGGGCTCTAACGAGCTCCCCTACGCGCCGCTGCCGGCCGCGCTCGCCGACAAGGACAACACGCAGCTCGCGACGATGGTCTGCAACGGATCCCCCATCTCGTAGAGGCGTAGTGGAAGCCAGCGTCACTACCGTCACCGGCGGCCGCTCGCGTCTCGAGCGGTCGCCGGCAGGGCGTCTTCCCGATCGGGTCCTGAAGTGGGGGCTGAGCGCGCTCGCTGCGCTCATCCTGATCCTGATCGTCTATTTCTTCATCCGCCTGGTCGGCCAATCCGGCCACGTGTTCAGCACGTACGGGCTGAACTTCGTGTTCGGCAACGACTGGGACGTCTCGCGCAACATCTACCACGGTGGTGCGCTGCTGTTCGGCACGATCGTCACGTCGATCATCGCGCTCATCATCGGCGTGCCGATCGCCGTCGCCAGCGCCGTGTTCATCACCGAGCTGTGTCCGCGCCGGGTGCGCGGTCCACTGTCGATCCTGTCGATCTGCTCGCCGCGGTTCCGTCGGTCGTGTACGGATTGTGGGGGGTGTTCGTGCTCGCGCCGAAGCTGCTCCCGGCCGAGAAGTGGTTCGCGAGCACGTTCTCGTTCATCCCGTGGATCGGGGGCGGCATCCCGACCCTCTACAACTACTTCATCGCGGGCCTGATCCTCGCGATCATGATCCTCCCGATCGTGTCGGCGATCTCGCGAGAGGTGATCGCCACGGTTCCAGCCGAGCACAAGGAAGCGGCGCTGGCGCTGGGGGCGACGCGGTGGGAGATGATCCGCATGGCGGTCATTCCGTACTCGCGTTCCGGGATCACCGGTGGGGCGATGCTCGGCATGGGGCGGGCGATCGGCGAGACGATCGCCGTCGTGCTCGTGATCGGCAGCGCGCCGAAGATCGGAAGCCACTGTTCAGCCAGGGGTACACGCTGGCCGCGGTGATCGCCAACGAGTTCGGCGAGTCCACGGGGATCCACACCTCGGCGCTGTTCGCGGCCGGGCTCGTGCTGTTCGTACTCACGCTGATCGTGAACATCATCGCGCGCTGGTTCATCTCGCGGGGCTCGCACGGCACCAGAGGTACCGGCGCGACCGGCATGACGATCGCCTCAGGACCGGCCGAATCATGAGCATCACCGCCGCCGCCATCCCACAGATCTCGGCCCGGCGCCGGCGCACCGACAAGGTGATGCGCGGCTTGGTGTTCGCCGCGCACGATCGTCGCGCTGATCCCGCTGGTCCTGATCATCTACTACCTCCTCCACAAGGGGCTGAGCGCGTGGACCCAGAGCGGCTTCTTCACGACCGATCCCACCGGCAGCTTCTTCGGCAGCCCGGGTGGAATCCGCAGCGCGATCCTCGGCTCGCTCGAGATCGTCGCGCTGGCGACGCTGATCGCGATCCCGATCGGGATCGGCGTGGCCCTGTACCTGACCGAGTACGGCAAGGAGGGCTGGTTCGCGAACACCGTGCGCTACTTCGTCGACGTGATGACGGGCGTGCCGTCGATCATGTTCGGGCTGTTCGTCTACATCGTGCTGGTGATCGGGCGCTTCGGGGGGTCCGGGTTCGCGGCCTGGAAGGGGTGCGGTGGCGCTGGCGCTGCTGATGCTCCCGATCGTGATCCGCTCGTCCGAGGTCGTGCTGTTGCTCGTGCCGAGCAGCCTGCGCGAGGCCGCGCTGGCGCTCGGCGCCCAACGGTGGCGCGTGGTGTTCCGGGTCGTGCTGCCGACCGCGGCCCCCGGCCTCGTCACCGGCTCGCTGCTGGCGATCGCTCGCGGCATGGGCGAGACCGCGCCCGCTGCTGTTCACCGTGTCGACCGCGTTTACGTTGACGTTCAGCCTCAGCCAGCAGATGAACACGATGCCGTTTCTGATCTACAACGACATCACGTCGCCGCGAGCGGCGCTCCAAACGATCGCGTGGGGCGCGGCGCTGACGCTGGTGACGATCGTCCTGATCCTGAACCTCGTCGCGCGATTGATCGCTTCAAGGAGCCGAATGGCATGAACCCGCCGGACACGACAAGCAAGGAACAATCGGATATGTCCACCGCCGGCGGCCTGCCGCCGGAGCGGCCGCAGGCCGCGCCACAGGTTCCGAAGGCCGCCTCCGCAGAGAAGACAGGGCACGCGGTCAACGTCAAGGACCTCAACGCGTACTACGGCGATCAGCACGCGATCAAGAACGTCACGATCGACTTCCCGGCCAACGAGGTGACGGCGCTGATCGGGCCCGTCCGGATCCGGCAAGTCGACTGTGGTGCGGTGCATCAACCGGATGCACGAGGAGATCCCCGGGGCGCGTGCCGAGGGGAGCGTCACGACTCGACGAGCTCGACGTCTACGCCCCCGGCGTCGACGTCACGGCCGTGCGCCGCATGATCGGCATGGTGTTCCAGAAGCCCAATCCGTTCCCGACGATGTCGATCTTCGACAACGTCGCCGCCGGGCTGCGGCTGACCGGGACCAAGAGCAGCGACCTCAAGGGGCTCGTCCACCACTCGCTCCAGGCTGTCGGCCTGTGGGACGAGGTCAAGGATCGTCTGAACTCGCCGGGCATCGGGTTGTCAGGCGGCCAGCAGCAGCGGCTGTGCATCGCACGGACGGTGGCGATCGAGCCCGAGGTGATCCTCATGGACGAGCCGGCGTCCGCACTCGACCCGATCTCGACGCTCAAGATCGAGGAGCTGATCGACGAGCTCAAGGAGCGCTACACGATCGTGATCGTCACCCACAACATGCAGCAGGCGGCGCGTGTCGCCAACTCGACGGTGTTCATGCTCGAAGGCGAGGTGATCGAGCATGACGAGACGAACAAGATCTTCACCAACCCGACCGACGAACGCACTGAACGCTACGTGACCGGAAAGTTCGGTTAGGGGGTCCGTTATGCAGGAGACGCGGCACCAGTTCCACGAGCAGCTCCGGACGCTCGAAGCCCAGGCGCTCGACGGGCTCGACCTCGTGGTTCAGCAGCTCGACCGCTCGCTCGAGTCGATCTCTTACCAGGACGTCGAGCTCGCCGGGATGGTGGTCGCCGACGATGACCGGATCGATGGTCGGTACCTCGAGGTTCACCAGGGAATCCTGTCGCTGCTGGCCCGCCAGGCGCCGGTCGCGGGCGACCTGCGGATCGTTGCTGCGCTGCTGCACGTGATCCGCTGCGTCGAGCGGATGGGCGACCAGTGCGTCAACATCGCCAAGCTCGTGCCGCTGTCCGGCTACGAGGCGCCGAAGGACAAGGACATCCTCGACGCGATCGAACGGATGGGCCGCCTCGCCCGCTCGCAGGTTTCACAGGCGAAGCAGGCGTTCGCCGGCCGCAACGTCGAGCTCGCCCAGGACCTGGTGCGTCAGGACATGGAGATCAACCGGCTGAACCGTGAGATCTTCCGGCGCGCGGTCGAGGTCGGGGACAACCTCGATCTGCGGGAGTGGGCGATGTTCATGATCCTCGTGGCCCGGTGCCTCGAGCGGGTCGGCGACAACACCGTCGACATCGCCGAGCAGACCGTGTTCGTGGTCACCGGACTGTTCCGCGAGTTCGCGGACGCTTCCACGCCGCCCGAGGCGGCGCGGGCACCCTAAGCTCCCCGCCCGGGGGACCGCAGGGTTTATCCTCGCGCCACTGTGGCGGCTCAGAGCTCTAAGCGCTCCCGCAAGCGCCGAAACCCTCGGACGGCGCCGGCCGCGGCGCCGTCGCCTCGCCGTGAGGCGCGCCCCGAGACGCCAAGCGCCGGCGCCGGCAGTGCGCGCCGCGCCGCGGAGTCGAGGCCGCCGTACCGGCGTGGCGGTTCGCTCAGCACCTACGGCGAGCGGCCGCCCGGCCTGTTTGGGGGCGTGCCGGTATCCGAGCTGGCGATCCTCGCCGGCATCGTGGCGTTGGTGTTCGGCGTGATCCGGCATGGCGGGCCCGCGCTCATCGGCGGCGTGGTCCTGTGCCTGTTCGGGGTGGTCGAGGTGACCGCGCGCGAGCACTTCTCGGGCTACCGCTCGCACACGGTCATGCTGGCGGCGATTCCAGCGGTGGCGGCCGAGTTCGCAGTCGCCCTCACGATCGGCGCAGAGGCGGCGCGGGTGGTGCTGCTCCTGCCGGTTGCCGCGGTGTTCGCGGTCTGCGCTTGGTTCCTGCGCAAGCGCTTCCTGACCGCGCGCCAGGCGCGGATCGCCAAGCCGGCCACGCCGGCCAAGCAGTAGCGCCGCCGGCTGCCTGCCGGGCGCCGGGCGGCTACCCGAGCGGCAGCGGATCCCCGGCCGCGGGGAACGGGAGCTCGGAGCGATCGAGCTGATCCTCGGGCACGGTCGGCAGCGCCAGCGTGAAGACCGCGCCTCCATCGGGGGCGTTGGCCGCCTCCACGGACCCGCCGTGCTGCGACGCGGTCTGGCGCACGATCGCGAGTCCCAGGCCGCTGCCCTGGCGGTGGCGGGAGTTCGCGCCGCGGAAGAAACGGTCGAACACGTACGGCAGGTCCGCCGGCTCGATGCCGGTGCCGTGATCGCGTACGCGCACGCCATGCTCGTCGACGACCACCTCGACGAGCCCGCCGGCGGCGGAATGGTGGGCCGCGTTGTCGAGCAGGTTGTTGACCGCACGGGCAAGCCGCTCGGGGATGCCGTCGACGACGACGGGCTCGAGCGAGCTCTCGAACCGGACCTCGGGGAAGTCGCGGCGCGCGCGCGTCAGGCACTCGGCGACGATGCGGTCGAGCCGTATGTCCTCGGCCGAGGTGAGCGGAAGGTCGCCGCGGGCAAGCTCGATCACGTCCCCGATCAGCGCGCTCAGCTCCTCGCTCTGCTCGAGCACGTCGGCCAGCAGGCGGTGGCGATCCTCGTCGGTCAGGCGATCGCCCGCCATCAGCACCTCGATGTTCGTCCGCAGGCTCGTGATCGGCGTGCGGAGCTCGTGCGAGGCATCCGCCACGAGCTGGCGCTGCGCCCGCACCGACTCGTCCAGCGCTGCGCGGGAGCCCTGGAGCCGCTCGATCATCGCGTTGAAGCGGGTCGCCAGCTGGCCGACCTCGTCGTCGGCGTGGTACTGGATCCGGCTGGTCAGGTCCTCGGTGTCGGTGATGTGCTGCGCGGTCTGGGCGACCTCGCCCAGCGGCGCGAGCACCCGCCCGGCCGCAAGCCGCCCGAGGCAGGCGGCGAGTGCGATCCCGCCGGCGAACAGCAGGAACAGGACCAGTCGCAGGTCCGCGAGGACGTTGCGGACGGGGGCGAGTGGCCGCGCGAGCTGTAAGGCCGCCGGCTGGGACTCGAACTGATTACCCACGGTGACCGGCACCGTCAGCTCGCGCAGCACGGTCCGGCCGACGCTCACGTTCTCGAGGTACGACGCGCCGATGCCGCCGTTGCCGCTGGCAATCGACTGGACGCGACGATCGAACGGGAGCGGGACGTTGCCGTCGCTGCAGACCACATTGCCGTCGCCGGTCGTCACCTGCCAGATCGGGGCGCCGCCGCCGGCCGACCCGGGTGGCGTCGGAAGGCTCGAGACTGTGCATGAGCGCAGCTGCGAGACGAGCCCGGCCTGCGCCTGGAGCTCGTTGTCGACCTGTCCGAGCAGCTGATCGCGGACGACCATGTAGACCACGATCGCCGCCAGCAGGATCGCCAGCGCGACCGCCGAGGCGCACGCTATGGCAAGTCTGCGGCGCAGCGGCATTCCCGACCCCCGTCAGTCCCGCAGCACGTAACCGACGCCTCTAACCGTGTGCAGGAGGCGCGGCTCGTCGCCGCCTTCGGTCTTGCGGCGCAGATAGCCCATGTACACGCCGAGCGCGTTTGAGGTCGGGCCGAAGTCGTATCCCCACACGTTCTCGAAGATCGTCGAGCGCGTCAGCACCTGGCGCGGGTGGCGCATGAACAGCTCGAGCAGGAGGAACTCGGTCTTCGACAGCTCGATCAGGCGGTCGCCGCGCCGCACCTCGTGCGCGATCGGGTCGAGCACCAAGTCCGCGTACCTGAGGATCTCGCCGTCGGTGCCATCGCCCGAGCGGCGCAGCAGCGCGCGCAGCCGCGCCTGGAGCTCCCTCAGCGCAAACGGCTTGACCAGGTAGTCGTCGGCGCCGACGTCGAGCCCCTCGACGCGATCGTCGACCGCGTCGCGTGCGGTCAGCATCAGGATCGGAGTCCGGTCACCGGCTTGGCGCATCCGCCGGCAGACCTCGAGGCCGTCGAGCTTGGGCATCCCGATGTCGAGGATCACGGCATCCGGCGGCGCCTTGGCGAGCGCGTCGAGCGCCTCCTCGCCGTCGCCGGCGAGCTCGACGTCGTAGCGATCCAGTCTCAGCGCGCGCTCGAGTGCCCGCCGGACAGCGGGCTCGTCGTCCACCACCAGTACGCGCGCCATGCGGGCAATTGTGGCGCGTCGACGTAAACATTTGTGAAGACTCGGGGGTGAGTGCCCCCGAGCCTCACTGGTTCACGCGAGCGTGGGCGTCAGGCGCTCGGCGTCGCGAGCCCGAACGGCGACGACCACGAGCGCCGCGGCCAGCACGACCGCTCCCCAGAAGCCGGCCCCGAACAGGCTGAAGTGGATGTGGAACAGGAATTTCAGTGCGACGAACGCCGCGGCGGCGCCGGCGAGCACGAGCCGCGTGGTGGTGCGACTGCCCTTGACCGCGGGCAGCTCGACGTCGGTGAGCCGCTCGAGCGCGAGGTCGGCGATCAGCGCCAGCGCCGCCAGCAGCGCCAGCACGCCGAGCCAGCCGTCGGGCGACCCGGTTGCGCTGCTCGTGAACGACGCATGGAAGGCGCCGGCCCCGATGCTGATGTCGAACCATGGCAGGAACAACAGATCGATCGCCAGCAGCAGCGCCACCCCGGCCATGATCAGCTCGTCGCGGGTGAACTTGCTCAGGTCCATCACAGCCCCCTTGTTTGTTTGCCTTAGCTAGAAGATGCCGGGTTTGCCGCCGGTCTTTCTGACGATTCGCGAAACTCACTGCGGGTGCCACGAACCAAGGACAAGGATCAGCTCGCGAGTTATCGCGCCAAGCGCGACTTCGAGACGACGTCCGAGCCCGCCGGCGTACGCGACCGCGCCGGCGACGGTCACCGGTTCGTCGTCCAGGAGCATCACGCCACCCGCCTGCACTGGGATCTGCGGCTCGAGCACGACGGCGTGCTCGCGTCGTGGGCGATCCCGAACGGGATCCCGCCGGATCCGGCGGAGAACCGGCTCGCGGTGCGCACCGAGGATCACCCGCTCGAGTACCTCGAGTTCCACGGTGAGATCCCCAAGGGCCAGTACGGCGCCGGCACGATGACGATCTGGGACGAGGGCACGTTCGACGTCCACAAGTGGGAGGACCGTAAGGTCGAGGTGACGTTCCACGGCGAGCGGCTGAGCGGGCGCTACGGGCTGTTCCCGATCGGCAAGCCGGGCGACTCGAAGAACGACTGGATGATCCACCGGATGGATCCGCCGGCGGATCCGGACCGGGAGCCGATGCCCGAGCGCGTGCTTCCGATGGCCGCCAGACCCGCGACCACGCTCCCGCGCGACGAGCGCAAGTGGTCGTTCGAGGTCAAATGGGACGGCGTACGCGCGATTGCCTACGTGCACCCCGGCCGGCTGCGGCTCGAGAGCCGGAACCTCAACGAGATCACCGACGCGTATCCCGAGGTCCGCGGTCTGATCGGGGCGCTCGGGATGCACGAGGCGGTGCTCGACGGCGAGATCGTGGCGTTCGATTATTCGGACCCCGCCCACCCCCGCCCCAGCTTCGAGCGGCTCCAGAGCCGGATCAATGTCAGCGCGCCGGCCGCGGTCAGGCGGCTGATGCGCAGCACGCCGGTCGTCTACGCGATCTTCGACCTGCTGTATCTCGACGGCCGCTCTTTGATGGAGCTCCCGTACTCCGAGCGGCGGGAGCGACTCGAGTCGCTCGAGCTCGCGGGGTCGGCGTGGCGTGTGCCGGCCGTTCATCCGGGCGACGGCGAGCGCCTGCTCGACGCGACGCGGCAGCAGCGGCTCGAGGGCGTCGTGGCGAAACGGCTCGACAGCCGCTACGAGCCCGGCCGGCGTACCGGGGCGTGGCTGAAGATCAAGAACACGCACCGTCAGGAGATGGTGATCGCCGGCTGGCTTCCGGGCGAGGGCCGCAGGACCGACAGGATCGGGGCGCTGCTCGCTGGCGTCTACGAGGATGGCAAGCTCCGCTATGCGGGTCGGGTTGGCACCGGGTTCACCGAGAAGACGCTCGATGACCTCCGCCAGCGCCTCGCGCCGCTCCGCCGCGACACGAGCCCGTTCGATGCGGGGGGTGGGCGGGGGGGTGGGCGGGGACCGATTCCCCGCGAGGCGGTGTTCGTCGAGCCGCAGCTTGTCGCCGAGATCGAGTTCCGCGAGTGGACCACGGAGCGGGTGATGCGCGCGCCCTCGTTCAAGGGGCTTCGCGAGGACAAGCCGGCGACCGAGGTGGTGCTCGAGGCCGGGGACGACGGGGGTGGGCGGGGATCCAATTCCCCGGAGGCGCTGTTCGACGAGGTCGAGCGGCTGCCCGAGGGCGCGCTCGCGGTGATCACCGAGGGGCGGCGGCTCAAGATCACGAACTGGGACAAGGTGCTGTATCCCGAGACCGGCTTCACCAAGGGCGACCTGATCGCGTACTACGCGCGCGTCGCGCCCGTCGTGCTCCCGCACCTGCACGACCGGCCGCTGACGCTCAAGCGCTATCCGAACGGCGTCGACGCGCCCTATTTCTACGAGAAGCAAGCGCCCTCGCACCGGCCCGAGTGGGTGCAGACCGCGCGCATCGGCGACGTCAACTACACGCTGGCGCAGGACCGGCCGACGCTGATCTGGCTGGCCAACCTCGCCGACGTCGAGCTGCACACCTCGCTGGCGCTGGCGGCGGCGCCGGAGCGGCCGACGATGATGGTGTTCGACCTCGACCCCGGAGCGCCGGCGGGGATCGTCGAGTGCTGCGAGGTCGCGCTGGTCTTGCGGGGGCTATTCGATCAGCTCCGCCTCGAGAGCGTCGCCAAGACATCGGGCTCGAAGGGGCTGCAGGTGTACGTGCCGCTGAACACGGGGACGGACTACCGGGCGACGAAGCCGTTCGCGCGGCGCGTGGCCGAGCTGCTCGAGCAGCGGATGCCCAAGCTGGTCGTCTCGCGCATGACCAAGCGGCTGCGGCCCGGCAAGGTGCTCGTCGACTGGAGCCAGAACGACCAGCACAAGACGACCGCCACGGTCTACTCGCTCCGCGCGCGCGAGCGCCCGACGGTGTCGACGCCGGTCACCTGGGACGAGGTGAGCGATTGCCACGAGCACGGCGACGAGCGGCGCCTCACGTTCGAAGCCCATGAGCTGCTGGCGCGCGCGGAGGACCAGGGCGACCTGTTCGCCGCGGCGCTCGGCGTGCAGCAGAATCTGCCCTCGCTGCACTGAGCGCTGGCAACCGATCCGTTAGGCTGGCGCTGATGGCGCCGATCGATCAGATCACGCTGCGAAACCGACTGCTGGTCGCGACGTCGATGTGGAAGGAGACGATCGCCGAGCCGCTGCCGAGAATGCCTCCCGGCGATCCCGCCGACCAGATACAGAGCTTCGAGATCACGCTCGTCGATCGCCTGTGCCAGAGCGCCACGGCCGAGTCCGCGCGCGAGATCGCCGACCGCACGTGGGACCTCGTCCATGACCGTCCGGATAACGATCCGGTCAAGCGGCGCGTGGTCGAGTGCCACGAGTCGCTCGCGCGGCTGACCCGCCTCGGGGACTGAGGCCCCTCAGCGCAGCGGGCGCTCGGGCGCCGAGTCGTTGTGCAGCACGTCGAGAGTGACGTGCGGCTCGGGCTCGGCCAGCGGGTTGCGGGCCAGACCGGCCGCCGAGTACGCATCGGCCTCGTCGAGCGTCTCGTGCTCGAACAGCGCGGCGACGAGCGAG
Organism: uncultured Solirubrobacterales bacterium; assembly: GCA_963699325.1. Lineage (GTDB taxonomy): Bacteria > Actinomycetota > Thermoleophilia > Solirubrobacterales > Solirubrobacteraceae > Palsa-465. The sequence continues at coordinate 43,447 of CAVOTN010000012.1, forward strand.
TCGAGGTTCCCGCGATGGTCGCGCAGCAGCCCGGCGACCTCGCTTTGAGCGGACTCGACGATCCGTCTGACCTCCTCGTCGACGAGCCGCTGAGTCGACTCCGACGTCTCGGATACCCCGGGTAGAAGCGGTCCCATCCCGTCCTGCGGGATCACCGCGATCGGGCCGATTGCACGGCTCATTCCCCAGCGTCCCACCATGTGGCGGGCGATCCGGGTCAGGTGCTGGATGTCGGACTCGGCGCCGGTCGTGATGTCGCCGAACACGAGCTCCTCAGCACCACGTCCGCCGAGCGCCACCTTGATCTGGGCGAGCAGGTGCTGCTGCTCGAAGTTGAAGCGGTCGGCGTCGGGCGCCGAGAACGTGACCCCCAGCGCCTGGCCGCGGGGGATGATCGAGACCTTGCGGACCGGGTCGGCGCCGGGCGTGAGCATCCCGACGATCGCGTGACCGGCCTCGTGGTAGGCGGTCCGCCGGCGGTCCGCCTCGGAGATCATCACCTTGCGCTCGGCCCCGAGCACGATCCGCTCGAGCGCGTCGGTGAGATCCTCGCGGTTGACGTTCTCGTGGTTGCGCCGGGCGGCGAGCAGCGCCGCCTCGTTGACGAGATTCTCGAGGTCGGCGCCGACCATGCCGGGCGTTGTCGCAGCCAGGCTGCCGAGGTTGACGTCGGCCGAGAGCGGGACGCCACGGGTGTGCACCCGGAGGATCGCTTCGCGCCCGGCCCGGTCGGGCGGGGAGACGAACACGCGGCGATCGAACCGACCGGGGCGGAGCAGCGCGGGGTCGAGGATCTCCGCCCGGTTGGTCGCGCCGAGCACGATCACGCCGAGTCGCGGGTCGAACCCGTCCATCTCGGTGAGGATCTGGTTCAGCGTCTGCTCGCGCTCGTCGTGGCCGCCTGAGATGTTCGGCCCGCCCGAGGCGCGCGAGCGGCCGATCGCGTCGAGCTCGTCGATGAAGATGATCGCGGGAGCCGCCTGTTTGGCCTGCGCGAACAGGTCGCGCACGCGCGACGCGCCCACGCCGACGATCATCTCGACGAACTCCGAGGCCGACATCTGGAAGAACGGGACGCCGGCCTCGCCGGCGACGGCACGGGCGAGCAGCGTCTTGCCGGTGCCGGGCTGCCCGCTGAGCAGGACGCCGCGCGGGATCCGGCCGCCGAGCTTGAGGTACTTGTCCGGGTTCTTGAGGAAGTCGACGATCTCGGTCAGCTCAGCCTTGGCCTCGTCGATGCCGGCGACGTCGTTGAACGTCGCGCGCTGGTCCTGGCCCTCGACGCGCCGCGCACGCGAGCGGCCGAACGACATCAGGCCGCCGGCGCCGCCGCCGGACGCGGCCGCTCGTCGGAAGATCCACACGAGCAGCAGCAGAAACAGCAGCGTCGGGCCGAAGCCGAAGATCAGGCTCGTCAGGAATGACGGTCCGGTGTTCTCGGACTGAGCGTTGATCGTGACGTTGTTCTTCTGGAGCAGCGCGAACAGCTGCTGGTTGCTCGCGAACGACGGTATCTGGGTCGAGAAGTACGTGTAACTCGTGCCGCCCGCCGGGTACTTGACCGCGCTCTTGAACGTCCCGTCGATCGACGCGCCGGTCGAGGAGATCGATGCCACGTTGTTGTGCTCGGCCTGCTGGAGGAACATCGGGGAGTAGGGGATGTGGACGCGCGGGCTCGGGCTAAGCGCCTGCGAGGAGACCCAGAAGTTCAGCGCGACCAGCGCTATCACCAGGATCACCGCGATCCAGCGGATGTTCGGCCCCGACGGCGGCTTGATGGGCCGGCCACCACGACCGTCCGGTGCCGGCGTCACCCGCCAGCCCGGGGGTTGCTGCTGCTGCGGAGGACCACCCGGTCGGAGCCGGGGGCTGCTCTCCCGTCGCCGTGGTTGATCGGCCATCAGCTGATTGTGGCAGCGTGCCACAGCCTGGCACGCAACTCTTCGGGCGTTATTCGATCCGGGTCCGAAACGAATCCGCGCCCTCGACGCTCGCGCCGGCGGCCCACGCGCGGTCGGCCAGCCACCGATCGGAGGTCACGACGCGCACCGCCGCCGGATCCGGGTCCGCCCGCAGCCGCCGCACGATCTCGTCGTCGGCCGCGTTGGGGCGTGGCCTCGGGGCGTGGGCGACCTCGATCACGGTCGAGCGGATCGGCGGCCGCGGCGGTCGCTCGAACACGACCGTGACGTCCTCACCGCTCACGGCGGCCCACCGCTCGAGCATGTCGACGAGCCTCAGCATCGCCGCGTCGCGGTCCTTCCACCACGCGTCCGGTCGCGTGCCGATCACGTTCATGCCGTCGACGAGCCACCGCATCGCTGGTCAGGCTAATCGTCGGTCGGGGGTCGTCGCCGGTCGCGCTTGCGGGCGGCCTGGCGGCGCTTGCCGTCCAGGCGGCGGTGCACCGAGGCCGCGGTCGGTCGGGTCGCGTGACGGTGGCGCGGCGTAGCGAGCGCCTGGGTCAGGCGCCGGCGCAGGCGCTCGAGCGCGAGCTCGCGGTTGCGGGCCTGACCGCGGGCGTCCTGGGCGACGGCGGTCACGCGCGGGCCCGCGCGCGCGATCACCCGCCGCTTCTGCTCGTCGGTCAGCGCGGAGGACGCCTCGACGTCGAAGATCGCCTCGACTCGTGAGGCCGTGACGTTGGCGTGCTGGCCGCCGGGGCCCGACGAGCGTGACGTCCGCACGACGATCTCGCGCAGCGGCACTTTGACGCCACGACTGACTGACATCGGATCCTCCATGTCCTGTACCTTCCCAGGTCGTAAGGCCGTCCGACTGACCGGGCGGCGCCAAGCAGGTGCAGGCTCCGGGGCATATTCCTCCGCGGTAGCAGCACTTCAAGCGGAGGAGCACTCCACATGCCGACTGGCACAGTCAAATGGTTCAGCGACGAGAAGGGGTTCGGCTTCATCACCCCCGATGACGGCGGTCGCGACCTGTTCGTGCACCACTCGAGCATCACCGCCGACGGCTACCGCTCGCTCGCGGAGGGCAGCAAGGTCTCCTACGAGGAGGAGGCCGCCCCGAAGGGCCCCAAAGCGGTGAACGTGAACAAGATCTAGGAAGTGCCGCAGGCGGCCCCACGCCACCCATTCGGGGGGACGGGCCGGCCTGGGGCGAAACTTCGTCGGGCCGCGTGCGTAGTATGGGTAGGCGGTTTGACCTTGGGCGCACATAGATGACTAAGACGGTCGAGGAGCGCGAACGGGTTGTAGTCCGGTTCGCGGGCGACTCCGGAGACGGAATGCAGTTGGTGGGCAGCCGCTTTACGGATGCCACCGCGATGCTGGGCAATGACCTGGCGACGCTGCCGAACTTCCCCGCGGAGATCCGGGCGCCGGCCGGAACGCTCGCCGGCGTGTCCGCGTTCCAGATCCACTTCGCCTCCCGCGACATCCTGACACCGGGCGACAGGCCGAACGTGCTCGTCGCGATGAACCCGGCCGCGCTCAAGGCGAACCTGGCCGAGCTCGACCGTGCGGCCACGCTGATCGTCAACGAGGACGCGTTCAACAAGCGCAACCTCGAGAAGGCCGGCTACGCCTCCAATCCGCTCGAGGACGGCTCACTGAGCGCGTTTCGCGTGCACCGGATCCCGATGACCTCGCTCACCGTGCGCGCGGTCGAGGGGATCGAGGGCGCGTCGACCCGCGACGCCGGCCGGGCCAAGAACCTGTTCGCGCTCGGGGTGCTGTCCTGGTTGTACGGGCGCCCGACCGACGTCACCAAGACCTGGATCGAGCAGAAGTTCGCCAGCAGGCCGGCGGTGCTCCTCGCGAACCTGGCGGCCTTCAACGCGGGCTGGTCGTTCGGTGAGACGACCGAGCTGCTCGACGTCCAGTACAAGGTCAAGCCGGCGACCGACGTACCACCGGGCACGTATCGCAACGTCAACGGCACGACCGCGCTGTCGCTCGGGCTGATCGCGGCGAGCGCACGCAGCGGTATCCCGCTGCTGCTCGCGAGCTATCCGATCACCCCGGCCTCCGAGCTCCTGCACGAGCTCTCGCGCCACGCGGCACTGGGCGTCAAGACGATCCAGGCCGAGGACGAGATCGCGGCGGCGGGGATGGCGCTCGGCGCCGCGTTCGGGGGGCGCCTGGGCGTGACCGCGACCAGCGGTCCGGGCATGGACCTGAAGGCCGAGACGATCGGGCTGGCGGCGGCACTCGAGCTGCCGATGATCGTGATCGACGTTCAGCGCGCCGGCCCGTCGACCGGGATGCCGACCAAGACCGAGCAGTCCGACCTGCTGATGGCCGTGCACGGTCGCCACGGCGAGTCGCCGATCCCGGTGATCGCGCCGAGCACGACCGGCGGCTGCTTCGCGGCGGCGTTCGAGGCGGCCCAGATCGCGATCCGCTACCGGACCCCGGTGATTCTTCTGACAGACGCGTTCCTGGCCTCTTCCTCGGAGCCGTGGCGGGTACCGGTGGTGGCCGATCTGCCGTCGATCGATCCGGCGTTCGCGGTGGCGCAGGAGGGCGAGGAGTTCATGCCCTATGCCCGCAACGAGCGCCTCGCCCGGCCATGGGCGATCCCGGGCACGCCCGGGCTGGCGCACCGGATCGGCGGCCTCGAGAAGGCCGACAGGACCGGCAACATCTCCTACGACTCCGCCAACCATGCGCGGATGACCGAGCTCCGCGCTGCGAAGGTCGACGGGATCGTGTCCGACATCCCGCCGCTGACGGTTGATTCGGAGCCCAGCGCGACGCTGCTGGTGCTCGGCTGGGGGTCGAGCGAAGGTGCGATCCGCGCCGGCGTGCGGCGGGCCCGGGAGGCCGGTCACACGGTGGCGTGCGCGCACTTGCGCCACCTCAACCCGTTCCCGATCAACACCGGCGACGTCCTGCGCTCGTTCGACCGCGTGCTCGTGCCCGAGATGAACACCGGCCAGCTAGCGCAGCTGCTGCGCGCCAAGTACCTGGTCGACGTCGAGTCGTTCTGCAAGGTTCAGGGGCAGCCGCTGTTCGCGTCCGAGATCGAAGAGCAGATCGCGGAGCGGCAATGAGCGCGGTCATCACCAACGGCGATGGACATGGATACCCACCCACCACCCCCAGCCCGCCCACCCCCTCTGAGCCGCTCGCCAAGGCCGACTTCCAGTCCGACCAGGAGACGCGCTGGTGCCCGGGTTGCGGCGACTACGCGGTCCTGTCCGCGGTACAGCAGTTCATGCCCGAGCTCGGGATCCCGCCCGAGCGGATCGTGTTCGTCACCGGCATCGGCTGCGCGGGGCGGTTCGCGTACTACATGAACACGTACGGGATGCACGGCATCCACGGTCGCGCGCCCGCGCTCGCCACCGGCCTCGCCTCGACGCGTGAGGACCTCTCGATCTGGATCGTCACGGGCGATGGCGACTCGCTGTCGATCGGCGGCAACCACCTGATTCACGCGCTGCGCCGCAACGTCCCGATCAAGATCCTGCTCTTCAACAACCAGATCTACGGTCTCACCAAGGGCCAGGCGTCGCCGACCTCGGAGCTCGGGAAGGTCACGAAGTCGACCCCGTTCGGCGTCGCCGACCATCCGTTCAACCCGGTCTCGCTTGCGCTCGGGGCGGAGGCGACGTTCGTGGCGCGGACGATCGATCGCGATCGCCGGCACCTCACGGACGTGCTGCGGGCCGCCGCGACCCACGAGGGTGCGGCGCTCGTCGAGATCTACCAGAACTGCCCGGTGTTCAACGACGGTGCGTTCGCCGCGCTGACCGAGAAGGACACCAAGGACGCCAACCAGATCCGGCTCGAGTCGAGTAAGCCGATCCGGTTCGGAGCCGAGAACGAGCGCGGCGTCGCTCGCGCGGAGGACGGCGGCCTCGAGATCGTCGACGTCAGCGACGTCGGCGAGGACCGGCTGATCGTGCACGACCCGGCGCGGCCCGATCCGGGCCTGGCGTTCTCACTCGCGAGGCTCGCCGACGATCCGACCGTGCCAACGCCGATCGGGATCTTCCGACAGGTCGAGCGCCCCGTGTTTGGGCGCGGCGGGCCGGTCCGCACGACCCCGGCGACCGACGTCGAGCTCTCGGACCTGCTGCTCGGCGCCGACAGCTGGACCGTCGGATAACAGCTCCGGCCCGCGGCCGCGGGCTCGCTACGCTCGATAGGTGAACGTAGAGCTCCTGTGGTGGGAGGGGTGTCCCTCGACCGAGCGGGCGCTCGCCGCGGTGAAAGACGCGCTCGGCGAGCTCGGCCTCTCTGACGTCGAGGTGCGCCTGCGCGAGATCAAGGATGACGACGCCGCCAGCCAGGCCGGGTTCGTCGGGTCGCCGACGATCCTGATCGACGGGGTCGACCTCGTCCCGGCCGCCGCCGAGGAGCAGATCGGTCTGAGCTGCCGCGTGTATCGCCGGCGCGACGGTCGCGTGAGCCCGATTCCCGATCCTGACGACCTGCGCGAGGCGCTGTCGAGTGCCGCCGAGCGCACGGAGGTGAACCGATGAGTCTTTCGATTGGCCAGGTGGCGCCCGATTTCTCGCTTCTCGACACGCAAGGTAGGAAGTGGTCGGTGGCCAGCTACGACGGCGCGCCGGCAACCGTGGTGGTGTTCACGTGCAACCACTGCCCGTATGCCCTCGCCTGGCACGACCGGATCGTCGACGTGGCGCGGGAGTACGCGGCGCGTGGCGTGCGCGTGCTGGCGGTGAACTCCAACGACGCCGACCGCTACCCGCGCGACTCGCTCGACGCGATGAAGGACCGGGTCGCCAAGGAGGACTGGCCGATGCCCTATCTCCACGACGCCACGCAGGAGGTGGCGCGCGGGTACGGCGCCACGGTGACGCCAGATGTGTTCGTGCTCGACGCCGAGGACCGGCTGCGCTATCGCGGCGCGCCCGACGCCGACTACGACAACCCGGGCGAGCGGGCGGAGTGGCTGCGAGAGGCCCTCGACGCGGTGCTGTCGGGGTCGATACTGGAGCGGACCGAGACCAAGCCTGTGGGCTGCTCGATCAAGTGGAAGCAGTAGCGATGGACGACTACACGCCGCAGGAGTTGGCGGAATTGATCGCGCAGGGTCAGGACATCCAGCTGATCGACGTTCGCCAGCCCGAGGAGCACGACGCCGGCCGGATCCCCGGCGATCGCCTGGTGGTGCTCTCGGACCTCGCCGGCGCGGTCGAAACAATCGATCGTGCGCGTCCGGTGGTGTTCTACTGCCGCAGCGGGTCGCGCTCCGCGATGGCGACCGACGCGTTCCGCGGCGCCGGGTTCGACGCCCACAACATGCTCGGCGGGCTGCTCGACTGGCATGCCGCGGGGCTGCCGCTCGAGCCGGCCGACGGCTACGTGGCCTGAGCCCTCATTCCGATCTGAGGACCTCGGCTACCGCGCGGTTCGCGCCGATACGCGCCGGGATCGCGGTCAACGCGGCGACCACGATCAACGTCCCCGGAATCACGGCGACCAGCCATAGAACCGGTGGGCTCGCCTCGGCGACGCGGCCGCCGGCAAGCTGGTAGAGGGCGAGACCGAGCGGAATCCCGAGGCACGCGGCGAGGAGGCCGGGCATCAACTGGGCGGTCGCCAGCCCGGCGGTGATCTGTCCGGGGGTGGCGCCGAGTGCGCGCACCAGCGCGGTCGGGCGCTGGGCGTCGATCACGGTCGCCCAGGTGGTGAAGATCGCGTTGATCGCGGCCAGCACGATCAGGATTGCGCTGAGCACGAACACGAGATGGGTGACGCGATCGGCCACAGTGGCGCCGCCGGCCGCGGCTACCTGCTGCTGGTTGCTCAGCTGGACCTTGTGCTCGAGCGTCAGCGCGGCGACGACCATCGCGACCGCGATCGTCATGCTGGCGGCGGTCAGCAGGGAGCGGCGGATCCGGCGGGCGACCAGGCGGACGGCGAGCAGCAGCGGCACCGGAAGCCGCGCCGATAGCGCGATCAGCCACGGCCGGCGCCGCGGCGGGTGAGCCGGATCGTTGAGCGCGCGGATGGTGCTCGTCCGCGCGCCGCGGATTGCCGGGACGATCGTGGCGCACGCGGCCACCACGATCGCCACGATCAGGACCTCTGCCGCCGAGGTGAGCGTCAGCGGTGGCGTCGGGGGGCTGCCGAGCAGGCCGTTGCCGAGGTTCGTGAGTGCCGGCGCGATCAGTTGGCCGACGGTCACGCCGACCGCCGCCGCGGCCAGCGCGAGCAGGAGGTTCTCGGCCAGCAGCACGACCGCGACCATCTTCGGGGTGGCGCCCACGGCCTTGAGCAGCCCGACTCGTCGCGTCTGCTCGGCCATGCGGCTCCCGACGACGACCGCGATGCTCGCGATCGCGAGCAGCGCCAGCAGTGTGCTGACGATCAGCAGGACCTTCTGATCGACCGAGACGACCTTGAAGTCCTGCTGCTCGATGTCCTGCCATGACTGCAGGAACGACTTGGCATCGTTGCCGGTCGCGTTGTAGAACGCGTTGGCGGCGTTGCCGTTCTCGAACGCCTGGGCGGACGACGGATCGGTCAGCCTCAGGTTGAGGATGTATCCGATCGGCTGCTGCGAGGGGGCGAGCGACTCCGCGTCTGACCGCGTGAGCCAGATCAGGCCGGGGGCCGTGATCGGATAGAAGCATTGAGCGGTGCTGACCGCGATCCCGGCGACGCGGAAGGGCCGCCCGCCGAGGTTGATCGCGTCGCCGACCCCGAGACCGAGTGCATCGGCGAATCCCCGCTCGATGACGGCCTGACCGGGCGCGACCCACCGCCCGACGGTGAGCGCCGGCTGGTCGATCGCCGCCGGGGCGACGTCTCGCCCTTCGACCTCGGCCTGCGCGTCGACGCCGCGCGAGCTCAGCCCGGTGAACGCGATCGGATACGGGCCGGACGTGCCGGCGACGCCACGAGCGTGGACGAGCGGTCCGAACCCCCGCGTCACAGCGGAGCGCGCATCGGTCGCAGCGTTTAGCTCCGCGACGATGTCCGGACCCCGGGTCGCGACGCGGGTGCGGGCGAACGGGCTGTCGGTGACCTTGTGAAGCGCCAGCCCGATCGTGAGCGTGGTCGTTGTGGTGACGATCATCGCGAGCAGGAGCGCGGACTGGACGCGGCGGCGTTGGATGTCGCGGATGGCGAGGCGCCAGGTGAGCAGGACCCGCCCCACCGGGTTCAGCCTTCGAGTCCGGCGATCTCGGTGATGCTGCGGACCGTGCCCCCGGTCAGCTTCGCCTCGTCGACGAACGTGCCGTCGCGCATCGTGATCAGGCGATCGGCCGTGGCGGCGATCCGCTCGTCGTGCGTGACCACGACCAGCGTCTGGCCGTCGGCGTGGAGCTGCTCGAACAGACGCAGGACGTCCGTGGTGGCGGTGCTGTCGAGGTTGCCGGTGGGCTCGTCGGCGAGCACGACGAGCGGCGCGTTGGCCAGCGCGCGGGCGATCGCGACGCGCTGGCGCTGCCCGCCCGAGAGAGCCGCCGGCAGGTGCTCGGCGCGGTCCTCGAGGCCGACCTGTTCGAGCAGGTCGCTCGCCCGCTCGCGCGCCTTGCGGGGCGAGCCGCCCGCGAGCAGCACGGGGAGCTCGACGTTCTCGAGTGCGGTCAGCTCGTCGATGAGGTGGTAGGACTGAAACACGAACCCGAGGGCGCGGCGGCGCAGGCGGGCCAGGCCGGCCTCGGGCAGGTGCTCGAGCTGCTGGCCGGCAAGCGCCAGGGTGCCGGCGGTCGGGCGCTCGAGGCCGCCGAGGAGGTAGAGGAGGGTTGACTTGCCGCAGCCGCTCGGCCCGACGATCGCCACCGACTCGCCCGGGGCCACGTCGAGCGCGACGTCCTGGACGGCGTTCACGAGCGCGGCGCCCTTGCCGTACTCCTTGCGCAGGCCACTCGCGGACAGGACCGGTTGCTTTGAGACCATCATCGTTCCCTCGCGGAGTTCCAATACCTCGCGCAGGCCTCGAGCCAGCGCAGATCCGCCTGCAGTCGCAGGACCACGCCCTCGAGGAGCAGCGCCGCCACCGACCCGTCGGGCTCGGCCAACGCCGCCCGTTGGGCCTGCCCGAGCCCGACCAGCAGCTCGCGACGCTGCTGGTCGACGATTCCGACCGGGTCGGCCAGCCCCGCCGCGGCGGCCGCCACGAGCTTCAGGTGGAACTCCGCCGGCGCGGTCTTGCGCCAGCTCGTGTCGCGTAGCCAGTCCGCCACCTGGTCGCGCCCCGCGGAGGTCAGCTCGTACACCTTGCGATCCGGGCGGTCGGTTTGTCCGACCCGCCGCGAGGTGAGCAGGCCCGCCTTCTCGAGCCGGTTCAGCGTCACGTAGACCTGCCCGTCGTTGAGCGCGCCGGCGAGCGGGCCGAGCGCGAGCGCTAGCCGCGCCCGCAGCTGGTAGCCGTGTGACGCCTCGCCCGCCAGCAGCGCCAGCAGCACCTCGCGCACGACGCGCAGCTGGTAGCCGAGGAGAGGTTCTGTGTCCGGGAGTTCGGCGGGCTGTGGCATGAGAGCGCGGTGGCTAACCGTTACGTAGGGGCAAGGTAACCGTTAGCTATCGACACGTCAAGCCGGGTTTGGGCCGCGATGCAAGATTTCGGTCGCGCTAAAGGAATTCGCCCCCGGAGCCCGATAGGGGTTATGTGACATTTGTCGGGCGCGTCGTGTAGGCTGCCGCGCCGACATAGAAAAGCCCAGCCGAGTTCCCGGTCGCCACGGCTCCGGGAAGCGGGGAACCCAGTGGGACCGATAGGTCCCGGGGGGCGAATCGCCGGATTTCCGGCGTAGCGCACTCTTTCAGCGCGAGCCCGACAGCTAACCCCGTAGGCGCAAGAAAGAGAAGGGGTTGTACTTGTCAGGCCTGGATTTTCAACGCATCGCCCGTAGGGCGGGGGCGTCTGCATTGATAGCAACGGCGATGTTTACCGTCGCGACCGCCGGCGCAGCGACGCCGGCCAATCACCCGGCGTCCGGGGGCGCGGCTATGGCGGCGACGATCAGGACCGCCGGCACGCTGAACAAGCCGAGCACGGCCAACAAGCTCGGCCGGCGCCTGCTCCACTCGGGGTTGCACGGCAACGACGTGACGATCCTCCAGGGCTATTTGACGATCGCCGGCTATCCCACGTCGGTCGACGGCCAGTTCGGGCCGGCGACGTCGGCGAGCGTGGCCGCGTTCAAGCAGGCCCACAGCATGACCCCCGCTAACGGGGTCGCCGGTCCGGCGTTCATCAGGGCGCTCGAGTCGGCGATCAGCGCGTACGAGAGCGACGTGCCGACGGCCAAGGCCACGATCAACCCGGATGGCACCGCCACCGCTCCGGCCGGCGCGCCCGCCGCGGTCCAGGCCGTCGTCGCGGCCGCCAACAGCATCATCGATACTTCGTACTGCGTCGGCGGCGGCCACGGCAAGTGGAACTCAAGCTGCTACGACTGCTCGGGCTCGGCGAGCTTCGCGCTTCACGGCGGCGGCCTGCTGGCGAGCTCCGAGGATTCGTCGGGCCTCGAGTCGTACGGTCAGGCCGGCCCCGGCAAGTGGATCACGATCTACTCCGATCCGAGCCACGCGTTCATCGTCGTCGACGGGATCGCGTTCGACACGGCCGACTACGGCGGTCCGAACATTCCGTCCGGGGACGGGCCACGGTGGCGCTCGAATCCGCTCGGGAACCTTGCTGACGGCGGCGACTACGTCGTCCGTCACCCGCCCGGCTTGTAGGAGGAGGGTTGGCAGGGGCATCCGGCGCCTGCCGCCGGATGCCCTGCTCCCTCTGTAGGCGTTCCGTCGCGCAGCCGTTCCGTCGCGTGCGATGTGCCGGCTGCGCGGCGCGGATGTCTAACGCCTGCGCCTCTGTCGTAGGATGAGCAGAGCCATGAGGACAGGACCGAGCTCGAGCCTGTGATCGCGCGGGGAACATGAACCCGAGCCAGCCCACCGCCCGCCGAGTTCTCCTGTCCGCGCTGGCGGCTCTGACCGTCGGCCTGGGCGCAGTGAGCCTGATGGCCGGCTTCAGCGAATCGCCGCCGGTCCGCCTGCTCCAGGGGATCGCGGTGTTTGGTGCCGGCGCGGTGATCGTCGGCGGCGCGGTCGTCCTGGTGATGATCCAACTGGCTGACTGGCGCGATCCGGAGTCGGAGACCGACTTCGAGGCGCTCGTGCTGCGCACCGAGCGGCTCGCGGCCGAAGGCTCCTGGGACGAGTACGAGGACGAGGACGACGATGAGGACCTGTTCGACCCTTACAACGAGGAAGACTTCCGGGTGCTCGTGCGTGGGGCGATCGACGATCTGCCGCTCGAGTTCCATCGCGCGCTCGAGCACGTGGCCGTGGTCGTCTCCGACAGCGGCCGGCGCCAGCGCGCCTACGGCCTCTACCAGGGCGACACGATCGCCCAGGACTACTTCCACGACCGCATCGTGATCTTCCGCGACACGCTGCTTCGCGACTTCGGCCACGACCCCGACCTGCTGAAGGCGCAGGTGACCCGCACGCTCCGGCACGAGCTCGCCCATCACCTGGGGTGGGACGAGAAGGGCGTCCGCGGGCTCGGGTTGTGAGGCACGGCCGGCTGCCCGCGCCTCGGGTGTGCGGCCGGCGCGGCCCCTGCGGTGCGGAAGTCGCCAGGGCCGGCGTCGCCCGTCCGGTCTGGTGAGATAAGCGCCTGGCTGGCGCTTATGTGGCCAAGGTGTGGTGGGGCGGGGAGCTTTGGCGAGTTCGGCACCGCTTGGAGTGAGGCGGGACGCAAGCGCGCGAACTAGGCTTGGAGTGCTGGGCCGGCCAGGCGGCGCCGTAGCCACGGCGCCCCGTCGTTCCCCACCCTCGACACCGACACCAGGAGCGAATCTAGATGCCAGAAGCCGTGATCGTCGACGCCATCCGAACGCCGATCGGCCGGGCGGGCCGGGGCTCGCTGAAGACCGTCCGCGCCGACGATCTCGCTGCGATCCCGATCCGGGCGCTGATCGAGCGCAATCCCGAGGTCGACTTCGCGCAGACCAACGACGTGATGATGGGCGCCGCTTCGTCGGTCGGCGAGCAGGGCTACAACGTCGGTCGCAACGCAACGCTGCTCGCGGGCATCGACCACCACGTCCCGGCTTGCACGGTCAACCGCTTCTGCGCGTCCTCGCTGCAGACGCTGCGGATGGCGTTCCACGCGATCAAGGCGGGTGAGGGCGACCAGTACATCGCCGCCGGGGTCGAGGCGGTCTCGCGAGCGGGGCTCGGCGCCGGCATGATGGACGAGGCCAAGAACCCGCACCTGAATGGCTCGAACGGGTCGGCGTACGACGTCTACATCCCGATGGGGATGACGGCCGAGAACGTCGCCGAGCGCTGCCACGTGACCCGCGAGAGCCAGGACGCGTGGGCGGTGACCTCACAGAACCGGGCGGTCGACGCGCGCGACTCCGGCCACTTCGACGCTGAGATCGTGCCCGTGCCCGTGCCCGCGCACAAGGACACCGACAAGGAAGGGAACGAGATCGACGTCCCCGACACGGTCGTCACGAAGGACGATGGCCCTCGCGCCGGGACGACGATGGAGGTGCTGGCGAAGCTCAAGCCCGCGTTCCGGCCCGACGGCACGGTCACCGCCGGCAACGCGTGCCCGCTCAACGACGGAGCGGCGGCGGTGCTCGTGATGTCCGCCGAGAAGGCGAAGAAGCTCGGCCTCACGCCGAAGGCGCGGATCATCGCCTCGACGGTCGCCGCGATCCGCCCCGAGATCATGGGCCTGGGTCCGATCCCGGCGATCCAGGCGCTGCTGGCGCAGGCAGGCGTGAAGATCGACGACGTCGACGTGGTCGAGATCAACGAGGCGTTCGCGGCGCAGATCGTCCCGTGCAAGGACGAGCTCGGGATTCCCGATGAGAAGCTCAATCCGTTTGGTGGCGCGATCGCGCTCGGGCACCCGTTCGGGATGACCGGCGCGCGCATCATGACCACGCTGATCAACGGCCTGAGCGCGCTCGACGGCACGCTCGGGATCGAGTCGATGTGCGTTGCCGGCGGAATGGGCCAGGCGATGCTGATCGAGCGGCTGAACTGAGCGCCGGCGCGCCGGACGCTACGCGGTGAGCCGCGGGGCGCTAGACAGCCAGCCGCCGTCCGCCATCGCGACGCTCAGCGGGGTCGGCTTGCCGACGAAGTAGCCCTGCGCGTAGTCGACGTGGTGCTTCTGGAGCAGCCCGATCGTCTCTGCGTCGGCGACCGACTCGGCGACGGTCTTGATCCCGAGCGCCTGGGACACGCCGACGATTGCCTTGACCATGTGCTCGTCGACCTCGCTGCGGGGCAGGTTCTGGATGAACTCGCCGTCGAGCTTCACGTAGCTCACCGGCAGGTGCTTGAGGTAGTAGAAGGACCCGAAGCCGGTGCCGAAGTCGTCGAGCGCGAGGCTGCAGCCAAGGTTGGTCAGGCCTCGCGCGAACGCGGTGGCCTCGGGCATGTTGGCGATCGCCGCCGTCTCGGTGACCTCGAAGATCAGCTTGGAGGGATCCACGGCCGAGCGCTCGAGTTCGCGCTCGATCATCCGCAGCAGCTCCGGATCGCCGACCACGGATTCGCCGCTGAGGTTGATCCCGACGGAGGGGACCGGGCCCAAACACTCGGCGATCAGCTGGATCGCGCGTGCCACGACCCAGCGGTCGATCGCGTGGATCAGGCCGAACCGCTCCGCGGCGGGGAGGAAGGCGCCCGGCGCGATCAGCTTGCCGCGCTCGCCCTTCATCCGCAGCAGCAGCTCGCCGTGCTTGATCTGGCCGGTGGCGAGCTCGAGGATCGGCTGGAGGTGCAGCACGAAGCGGTCGCGGTCGAGCGCGTCCTGGATGCGCTGCGACCAGGTCAGCTTCGCCATCGCGCGGGCCTTACGCGCCTCGGGCGCCGTGTAGACCACCACCCGGTCGCGGCCGGCGGTCTTGGCCGCGTACATCGCGAGGTCGGCGTTGACGAGCACCTCGCCGGCGGTGGCGTCATCGGACTCGAACGCGGTCACGCCGATGCTGGCGCTGATCCGGAACGGTCTGCCGCCGTAGCTCGCCGGGCTGCTGCGGATCTCGCTGAGCAGATCCTCGGCCGCGGCTCGTGCCTCGTCTGCGCCGACCGCTGAGAGCAGCACCGCGAACTCGTCGCCGCCGAGCCGGGCGACAACGTCGGTCGAGCGGAACCGGTTGCCGAGCACGCGCGCCACCTGGACGAGCACGGCGTCGCCGGCGGCGTGGCCGGCGGAGTCGTTGATCCCCTTGAAGTTGTCGATGTCGATGCTGAGGACCGCGCTATGGGCGGCGTACCGCCCGGCCCGGGCGAGCTCGCGCTTGAGCTGCTCGTCGAAGCGGCGGCGGTTGTACAGCCCCGTGAGCTGGTCGTGGTCGGCCATGTGCCGCAGGCGCTCCTCGTAGCGCACACGTTCGGTGGTGTCGCGCGCGATGATCGCGGTCGACACGATCCGGCCATTGGCGTCGGTCACCGGCGAGACCGTCAACGAGACCGCGATCACGCTGCCGTCCTTGCGAACGCCCTCGGTTTCGAAGTTCTCGATCGACTCGCCCGACAGCAGCGTCTGCACGATCTTCTGCTGCTCGCCGGCCCGGTGCGCGGGCTCGATCAACCCGATCGGCTGCCCGATGGCTTCCTTCTCCGAGAAGCCGTAGAGCAGCTCGGCGCCGCGGTTCCAGCTGGTGATCGTGCCGTCGCGGGACTTGGTGACGATCGCGTCTCCGGTCGACTGGACCACGTAGCTGAGGAGGTCACGCGCCGATCGCGCCGCCGCCTCGTCGGTGACGTCCTGCATCGTCCCGACGACCTTGACCGGTCCGCGCTTTGACTCCTTGACCGCCTCGCCCCGGGCGCGCACGACCCGTTCGGCGCCGTCGAACCGCGTCACCCGGAACTCGAAATGCAGCGGCTCGCGGGTGCGGTGGGCGCCCTCGAACGACTTCTCGACGAGCTCGCGGTCCTCGGGATGGACGCGCTCGAGGAACAGCTCGCCCGTCAACTCAACGTCGGCCGGCGTCGCGAAGATCCGGCGCAGCCCGGGGGAGTAGTGCGCCTCGCCGGTGTCGAGCGCGAGCTCGAAGCTTCCGGTCTCCGCGGCTTGCTCGGCCTCGGACAGCAACCGTCCGCCGCGGGCACGTTCCTCGGCATGGGTAAGCGCGTCGAGGATCAGCGGGCCGGCTTCGGTCAGCGACTGGGATCGCTCGAGCGCGTCGGTTACCGCGCGCTGGAGGTCGAGCCACTCGCCAGCCCCGCGATGCTGTTTGGGGGGTGGCTTCATCACGACTATTCTGGCGATGTCCCAACAGGGGACGTGGTCGCCGTTCACCACCCTGCATGGTGAGCGCCAACTGGGTACTCCCTTCCTGGATGGCGGGAGTTTACCCCTGCAAAGGGGGCAAGAAGCGCCGGTAGAACAGATGTTTAGTGAGGGTTAACGCGCAACGGTGCTAACGCGGCGGCATCCGCAGCGCGCCGTCGAGCCTGATGACCTCGCCGTTGAGCATCTCGTTCTCGACGATGTGCGCGACGAGCGCGGCGAACTCCTCCGGACGTCCGAACCGCGACGGAAACGGGACGACTTTGCCGAGCGCCTCACGGGCGTCCTGTGGCAGCTTGCCCAGCAGCGGGGTGTCGAACGTACCCGGGGCGATCGCGCACACGCGGACGCCGGCGGACGAGAGGTCGCGGGCCGCCGGCAGGGTCATGCTCACAATCGCGCCTTTCGAGGCCGAGTAGGCGATCTGCCCGATCTGGCCGTCGTAGGCTGCGATCGAGGCCGTGTTGATGCATACGCCCCGCTCGCCGGACTGTGTCGGCTCGGTCTCGATCATCGCCGCGGCTGCGAGCCGCATCACGTTGAACGTCCCGATCAGGTTGACGCGGATGACGGTCTCGAACGGGTCGAGCTCGTGGGCCCCGCGCTTGCCGACGACGCGGCCGGCCCAGCCGATCCCGGCGCACGAGACGGCGATCCGAAGCGTGACTGGCTGCGCGGTGGCGACGCGCACGGCCTCCTGCACGGCGCTCTCGTCGGTGACGTCGGTGGGCACGAACGCGGCACGGTCACCGAGCTCGGTTGCGAGCGCCTGACCGCGCTCCTCGTTCATGTCCGCGATCACCACGTGGGCGCCGGCGGCGTGTAGCAGGCGGGCCGTGGCCTCGCCGAGACCCGAGGCGCCACCGCCGACGATCGCGCCGCTGCCTTCGATCTGCATGGCGGGAACCCTAGCGGCGTGCGGCCAGCGACAGCGCGAACAGATCGTCGACATCCGTGTACCACGCGTCGAGCCGCAGGCCGGCGGCCTCGAAGTCCTCCTCCACGCGGGCGCGGGTGAACTTGGCGCTGATCTCGGTCCGGAGCTCCTCGCCGGCGGCGAAGTCGACCCGCAGACCAAGGTCCCGGACGAGCACGCTGCACGGGCGCTGGGAACGCAGGCGCATCTCCACCCACTCGTGCCGGCGGTCGAAGAAGGCGACGTGCTCAAACCCATCGGGCGAGAAGTCGGCGTCGAGCTCGCGGTTGATCACGTGAAGGACGTTGCGATTGAACTCGGCGGTGACGCCTTCGGAGTCGTCGTAGGCGGCTTCGATCACCGCCGGGTCCTTCACCAGGTCGGTGCCGAGCAGCAGCCGGTCGCCCGGGCCGAGCAGCCTGCCGATCTCGCGCAGCAGGCGCCGGCGCGTGCCGGGCAGGAAGTTTCCGATCGTGCCGCCGAGCAACGCGATAATTCGTGGCCCACCCACCCTGTCGGGTCCCGGAACGTGCGCGAGGTGGCGCTCGAAGTCTCCGATCACGCCGTGGACCGTGAGTTCGTCGAACTCGTCCATGAGCTCCTCGGCCGCCGCCTCGAGGGCGCTCTCGGACACGTCAAGCGGGACGTAGCGGCGCAACGTCCCCGCTCGCGCCATCGCGCTGAGCAGGATCCGCGCCTTCTCGGCCGAGCCCGAGCCGAGCTCGACCAACTCGCCGGCGCGGGTGCGGCGCACGATCCCATCGGCGCGTGCGAGCAAGATCTCGCGCTCGGTCCGGGTCGGGTAGTACTCGGGCAGCTCGCATATCCGCTCGAATAGCTCCGAGCCGCGAGCGTCGTAGAAATGCTTGGCCGGGATCTCCTTGAACGGCCGCGTCAGCCCGTCGAGCACGTCGTTGGCGAGCGAACGCTCGTCGGTCTCCGACAGGAACGATTCGATCCTGACGTAGCCGGTGCCAGCAAGCTGCTTCACGCGTCTCTCGCAATCCGAATGCGCGGCATCCGGGTCAAGCACTTCATACGTCTCTCGCAATCCGGATGCGCGGCATCCGGGTCAAGCACTTCATACGTCTCTCGCAATCCGGATGCCGGCAAAGATCTGGCGACGCTGGGGGTGGTCCCAGTTGCGGAACGTGGGGGTCGCGACGCGGGTCCGGGTTGCCCACGAGCCCCCGCGGAGAACCCGGTAGTCGCCTCCGAAGAACACCTCGGAGTACTCCCTGTAGGGGTGGGCGACGAATCCGCAGTAGCCGTCGAACCGGCTGCTGGTCCACTCCCACGTGTCGCCGATCATCCCGAGGCAGCCGTAGGGTGAGGCGCCGTCCGGGAAGCCGCCCGCAGGGGCGGTTCCGCAGCCGCGGTGGTCGAGGTTCGCGTGCACCCCGGCCACCGGCCGGCGGTTGCCCCACGGGTAGCGCCGGGCGCGGGGGTTGGCGGGATCCGTTATCTGGTCCCAGGTCGCCGCCTTCTCCCACTCGATCTCGGTGGGGAGGCGGGCGCCGTGCGCGCGAGCAAAGGCGTCGGCCTCGAACCAGGACACGTGAACCACGGGCCGGTCGGGGTGGAGCGGCTCGAGCCCGCCGAGCCGCCACTCGGCGCCGAGGTCCGCCGTCCATGCGCCGGGGCGCGTGATGTCGTACTGCTCCTTCCAGGCCCAACCCTCGTCGGTCCACCACTCGCGGCGCTCGTAGCCGCCGCCCTCGACGAACGTCAGGAAGCTCGCGTTGGTGATCGCGGTACGTCCGATCAGGTACCCGCGCACGTCGGTCCGGTGGCGCGGGCGCTCGTTGTCGTAGGCGAACCCGTTTGCGGTGGCGCCGATCGTGCACTCGCCCGCGGGGATCTCGACCATGTCGAGCCCGGTCGGGGCGGGGTGCACCGATTCCGGCATCGGCCGGCGCCCGGCGAGCTCGTAACCGTCCAAGCGCGCCAGCATCAACGTCTGCAACATGGTCTCGTCGTGCTGGTGCTCGTGGCGGAGCACCATCTCGTGCAACACGCCGTCGCCGACGCCGCGCTCGTCGATCACCTCGAGGGTTCTGGCGCGCACTTCGTCCAGGTACTCCCGGGCCTGCTCGGGCCCGAGCAGCGGAAGGTCACCCCGGACCGCGCGCGGAGTCTCGAACGCGTCGTACATCGCGGCGAGGTCCTCACGTAGAAGCGGTCGCTCGCCGTAGCGATGCGCCAGCCATAGATCCTCGTAGGCGGCGATGTGCGCGAGATCCCAGACGAGCGGGCTCATCAGCTCGGAATGGACTCGCTCGAGATCGGCGTCGGATACCGATGCCACCAGGGCTAACGTCCGCCGGCGTGCCTCCTGCAGCGCCTCGACGACCCGTGTCGCAGTCAGCGGCGCCATGGCTGCGATCGAACCGTTCACTGGTTTCCATTGTAGGCACCAGCTCTATTAACTTCAGGAGAATTCTGGTGACTATGAGGGGGTGACTCGGGTGAAGCGGTTAACCATCGAGGTGAAGCGGTTAACCCATCCACGTGAAACGGTTAACCGATCGGGGTGAACCGTTTCACCAGTTAAGGTGAAACGGTTCAGTCAACGGTGTACCGCAGGTACAACGAGCTACCGCTCTCGATTGCCCAGACGAGCGACAGCTTGCGCAGCTCGGTCAGCGCCGGTCCGCTGGTGATCCCCGGGGCCCGACCACCGCCGGTCAGCTTGGGCGCGAGCGACAGGAACAGCTCGTCGACGAGGTCTTCCCGGAGCAGCGCTCCGAACATCGTCGGTCCACCCTCGCACAGCAACGAACGGATGTCGTAGGCCGATCGAAGCCGGCGCATCATCGTGGTCAGCGTGAGCTCGCCCGGATCCAGGCGAACGACCTCGACGTCGGCGGCCAGCTCCGAGGTGTCGAGCGGCGCCGGCGTGAACACGGCGATGCGGGCGGCGGGCTCGGAGAACAGCGGGATGTCGGTAGGGATGTCGCCGCCGCGGCTGAAGATGCAGGCGAGCGGCTCCGGGCTAAGTCCCGAGGCGGCTCTCCGGTGCCGGCGCTCGGGATCGCGGACGAGTCGCCCGTAGCGCTCGGCGCGGAGGGTCCCGGTGCCGACCAGGATCGCGTCGACGTGCTCGCGCAGGCCGTGGAACATCTCGCGGTCGCCCGGGTCGCTGAGGTCTCGCGAGCGGCCCTCGAAGGCTGCGCGGCCGTCGGCGCTCGAGACGAAGTTGACGATCGTGTACGGCCGATCGGCGAGCGCGCGGCCTTCGAGGCTGAGCGACGCGAGCAACTCCCCTGCGCGGACCGTCGCGGCCTCGGGCACGAGCTGCCGGAGCTCGGGGCCGCGCGCGGACGACGACGGCGAGGGGGTCACGGGGGCGAACCTATCAGCAGGGTGATAAACAGACAGCGCTGAGCCACAGCCCGCGTCCGAGGGAGGGAGCATGCTCGACTGCACCTATCGCGTCCAGATCCCACACCACGCCGGGCAGCTCGCGCGCGTCGCCCAGGCGATCGCCGACGGCGAGGGACTGATCGGCGACGTCGTCACCGTCTCGCTCGGGCGCGAGCATTCGATCAGGGAGATCACGGTCGAGGTCCGCGACATCCCCCAGTCCGACCGGATCGCCGAGCTGGTGGGCGCACTTCGACGATGTGACGGTCCTGTGGCACGAGGACCGGGCGCTGCTCCGGCACGTCGGCGGCAAGCTTCGGATCGACGCGCTGCGGCCGGTGCGAACGGTCCAGGAGATGCGCGACGTGTACACGCCCGGGGTCGCGCGCGTTTGCACCGCGATCGCCGAGCAGCCGGAGGTCGCGGCGCGCTACACGATGATCTCGCGGAGCGTCGCGATCTGTACGAACGGCACACGGGTGCTCGGCCTGGGCAATATCGGACCGGTCGCGTCGATGCCCGTGATGGAGGGCAAGGCGGTGTTCTACGACCAGTTCGTCGGGATCTCGGCGATGCCGCTCCTGATCGACGCCACCGACGCCGACACGTTCGTCAACACCGTCCTGCGGATCGCGCCGACGTTCGGCGGGATCCACCTCGAGGACATCTCGGCCCCGGAATGCTTCGAGATCGAGCTGCGCCTGAAGGAGGCGCTGCCGCAGCCGGTCATGCACGACGACGTCCACGGCACGGCCGTGGTGTCGCTCGCGGCCGCGCTCGTCGCCTGCCGCTACGCCGGAATCGAGTTGCAGTCGGCGACGGTTGGGCAGCTCGGCCTCGGCGCTGCCGGGTACGGGATCGCGGCGCTGATGGTCGACGCCGGCGTCCGCCGGGTGCTGGCGTTCGATCCGATCGAGGCGTCGCATGCGCGGGCTCGCGAGCACGGGGTCGAGATCACCTCGATGGAACGGGTGATGACGGAGGCCGACGTGGTCGTGGCGACGACCGGCAGGGCCGGGCTGATCCAGCCGGAGATGATCCGCGCCGGGCCAGGTGATCCTCGCTCTCACGAACCCTGACCCCGAGATCGATCCCGAGGTGGCGGAGGCCGCCGGCGCCGCGTTCGCCGCGGACGGCCGCAGCGTCAACAACGTTCTCGGCTACCCGGGCATATTCGCCGGCGCGCTGAAGGCCGGGGCGGCCGGCATCAACGTGGCGATGAAGCTCGCGGCCGCCGACGCGCTCGCCGACCTCGCCAAGGACGGGGAGCTGGTCCCCAACGCGCTCGACAAGGGGGTCCACGACGCGGTCACCGCCGCTGTCAAGGACGCGGCCGAGCGCAGCGGAATCGCTCGTCCCGAGCGGGCGATCAGCGACCTCTGAGCGGCCAAGCCGCGGCCTCGCCGCGGCCCTCGCGGCGGCGGCGCCGCGGCGACGCCGTAGTGCGCCCGGTGGGCGCCAAACCGGTTAGGCTGCCCGACCGATGGACTTCAGGAAGCTCGACCGCGGGGAACTGATCGCGGTCCTAGGCGGGGCCGTCCTGGGCGTGTCGGTGTTCCTGGCGTGGTACACGCTGGGCGACAAGTTCACCGTGCTTGGCAACTGCCGGGGACCCAACAGCTCGTGCAGCGCGTGGAACTCGTTGCTGGTCATCCGCTTTCTGCTGCTGGTCGCGGCGGTCGCGCCGGCGATCCTCGCCTGGATAATCCTGCGCGGGCACGCGCTGTCATGGCCGCGGGGCGAGATGACCGCGATCATCGCGATCTGGGCACTCGGGTTCACGCTGTTCCGCGGGCTGATCGACAAACCGGGGACGCCGTCCGGCGAGATCGGCATCAGCATCGGCTGGTGGATCGCTCTGATCGGCGGGTTGCTGATTCTGGTCGGATCGGTCGCGCGGACGAAGGAGAGCATGACCGTGCGCAAGCCACCGGGGCTGCCTTGAGCCAGAATGCCGAGCCCACGCGCCCGGACCGGAACCTCGCGCTCGAGCTGGTCCGCGTAACCGAGGCGGCGGCGCTGGCCGCGGCCCGCATGGTCGGGCGCGGGGACAAGGAGGGCGCCGACCAGGCCGCGGTCGACGCGATGCGCCACGTGCTCGACTCGGTGTCGATGGACGGTGTGGTCGTGATCGGCGAGGGCGAGAAGGACAAGGCACCGATGCTGTTCAACGGCGAGCAGATCGGAGACGGGACCCCGCCGCTCGTGGACGTCGCGGTGGATCCGCTCGAGGGGACTCGTCTGACCGCACTCGGGATGCCGAGCGCGATCTCGGTCATCGCGCTGGCCGAGCGGGGGTCGATGTTCAACCCCGGTCCGATCGTGTACATGGAGAAGATCGCCGGCGGGCCGGAGATCGCCGACCTGCTCGACCTCGACCGGCCGCT
Organism: uncultured Solirubrobacterales bacterium; assembly: GCA_963699325.1. Taxonomy (GTDB): domain Bacteria; phylum Actinomycetota; class Thermoleophilia; order Solirubrobacterales; family Solirubrobacteraceae; genus Palsa-465. The sequence continues at coordinate 66,346 of CAVOTN010000012.1, forward strand.
GCCCGAGACCCTCGGGCTGATCGCCGAGCGCAAGCAGATCGACATCCGCGACGTGATGGTGGTGATGCTCGACCGCGAGCGCCACCACGAGGCGATGGCAGAGATCCGCGACGCGGGGGCCCGCGTCAGGCTGATCCTCGACGGCGACGTCTCGGCGGCGCTGCTCGCGGTCAGCGACAACACGCCGGTCGACATGCTGTGGGGGATCGGCGGAACGCCCGAGGGCGTGATCACGGCGGCGGCGATCAAGTGCATCGGCGGCGAGATGAAGGGGCGGCTGTGGCCGCGCGACGACGAGGAGCGGACCGCCGCGGTGCAGGCCGGCTACGACCTCTCGAAGATCCTGAGCTGCGACGATCTGATCGCCGGCGAGGACGTGTTCTTCTCCGCCACCGGCGTCACCGACGGCGACGTGCTTCAGGGGGTTCGCTACCAGGGCGATCGCGGCGCGACCACCGAGTCGCTGGTGATGCGCTCGCGGTCGGGGACGGTTCGGCGGGTGTCCGCGCGGCACGACCGGGCCAAGTTGCGGGCGCTGACCGGCGTCCGCTACGGCTGAACGCGGAATCCGGCGCGGGAGCAGTCGCGCGTCGAATCGCACCGTGCCGGATTCCGCGCGGCCCCGAATCAGCGGGGAACGTTGTCGCGAAAGTGGCGGGCGCGGTCGATCGCGGCGCGGACGTCCGGTCGGTGTGCGGCGAACCGACCTACCTTGGACTTCGCCAGATCGAGGCGCGCCAGCGAGCGCAGGAACGCGTGCGTGACCAGGACGTGGATGGCCGACTGGGTGACCTCGTACGCCGGGATGCTCACGCCGGCGGCGATCGCCGGATAGAAGTTCGCCACCTCGACCTCGATCAGGAGCCTGACCCGGCCGTCTTTGTTGTCGAGAAAGGTGACCAGGAGCGCGAGGAACCCGCGGCCCCGGCCGGCGCGGGCGACCAGGAGGCCGTCTCGGATCTGCCAGCGGACACTGCCCTGATCGGGCCGCAGGACGTAATCGGGCGCGTCGAAGCGCAGGAGCGTGAGCGGCCGCCCGAGCAGCACCACGGAGCGCTCGTTCTCACCGTAGACGACCCTGATCAGTCCGAGGGTGACGCGGGAGAGGAACCGCCAGTACGTGCGCGCCAGGTCCTCGAGGTGGGCGGCGTTCCACATCCGCTTCCAGTCCGCCTCGGCCAAAGTCAGCTCAGCCAGCTGCACTGAGCGGACCGCGCCGTCGCGCGCCACCACCGTCGACTTGGGGGGCGAGATGATGACGGCCTGGGCAGGAGTGCGTGCGCGCCGGCCGCGCCGGCGCCGCGAGGCCACCAACGCGGTGAGGCCTGCCAGAACCGCGGCGAACAAACCCACGGCGGGATTGTCTCAGTGCGGAAGCCGCTCGAGCGCCACCGCCGCGCCGGCCTCCAGCTCGCCCTCGCCGGCGGGCACGAACGCGAGCGCGTCCGCACCGAGCAGCGAGGTCACGATATGGGACCCCTGTGGCCCGTTGGGTATGGCCACGAGCTTCCCGTCGCGGCGCTCGAGGCGCACCCGGATCGCCTGCTCACGGTCGGGATTGCGGCGAACCGCGGTCGCGAGCGCCGCCTCGGGCTCGAGCAGCGGCGGCTCCGCGCGCCCCTGGAGGGCGGCAAGCGCCGGGCGGACGAACAGCGAGAACGTCACGACCGCCGAGACGGGATTGCCCGGCAGCCCGAACACGAGGACCGAGCCGCGGCGTCCGAACCAGGTCGGCTTGCCCGGCTGGAGCGCGACCCGCCAGAACACCTCCTCGACCCCGAGCTCGGCGAGCGCTCCCTTGACGTGGTCGTGCGGGCCGACCGACACGCCGCCGGAGATGATCACGACGTCGGCGCTCTCGAGCGCCGTCGCGAGCCCGGCCTCGGTGGCGGCGCGATCGTCGGGGAGCCGCCGTGCCGTCCCGGTGACTGCGCCTTCTGCCGCGGCGAGCGCGTTCAGCATCGGCGCGTTCGAGTTGTGGATCTCGCCCGGGCCGAGCGGCTCGCCGGGGGCGCGAAGCTCGTCGCCGGTGCACAGCACCTGCGCCCGCGGGCGCCGGTAGACGGTCAGCTCGGCCGCGCCGGCGGAGACCGCGGCTCCGAGCTCGGCGGCGCCCAGCAGGGTGCCGGCGGCCAACACGACCTCGCCCGACCGCATGTCCTCCCCGGCCCCACGCAGGTGATCGCCGGCCGCGACCTCGCTCTGGGTCAGGATCCGGCCGTCGCGAACCTCGACGTTCTCCTGGGGGATGACCGCGGTGGCGCCGTCCGGGATCGCGCCGCCGGTGGAGATCCGGATCGCGCTGCCGTCGCCGAGCGTGGTCGCCGACGGCGTGCCGGCGCGTGACTCGCCGACCACGGTCAGGGTCCGGCCGGCATCGCCGTGGACGATCGCGTAGCCGTCCATCGCCGAGCACGCGAACGGCGGCACGTCGCCGGCGGCTTCCAGAGCGGTGGCGAGCACCCGATCGCGCGCCTCGTCGATCGCGACCCGCTCGGTTCCGAGCGGTCGGGCGGCGTTCAGCACCCGCTGGCGGGCCTCGGCGATCGTAATCAGCGCGGCAGGCATCGCCTCATTCTTGCGAACAACTGCCATCCGCAGACGCTAATGGGAATGGAGGAGGTCAATGCGTGGTAAAAGTGCCTGGATGGAGCGGGGTGTGCCACGCCGTAGGCGACCAGGGCCGGTCGTCACCGAAGGAGTCGAAGCGCTGCTGCTGCGTGGCGAGGAGCTCGCGAAGGGCTGGCTGCTCGCGCTGGTCGAGGATGCGCCGCTCGAATCGGCGGCGGCGATCATGGCCGGCGACGTCGCGCGCGACGGCCCGCGCATCTGCGATGCAGTGGTGCGTGCGGTCTACGACGAGGCGGATCTACGGCGAATCGAGCCCGGTGGCGTGCTCGAGCCGCTCATGTCCCGCGCCGGCGAGCTCGCGGGCGTCCGCAGCGCCGAGACCGCGGCGCGTGCGGTCGAGGCGCTCCGGAGCGTGATCTGGAGCGCTCTGCGCACCGAGCTGGCGCGGACCGACCCCGACATGCTCGCCGACGCCGGCGAGCGACTGTCGCTGGTTGCCGAGCTGGTGCGCGCCGCCGTCCTGCGCCGGCGTGCGGACGACGACGCCGGCAGCGCCCCGCGACCGCGCGTCCCCCCGCTCCGGGTCGCGCGCCCCGACATCCCAGCCGTGCCGGGCGGGGAGCCGCTTGGAGCCGGCCCCCTGGAGCGCCGCGGAGAGGGGAGCGCGACGCCGGGGCTTGCGGGCACGGGGGGCCCGGTTGGAGCTGGCGGTGGCACTGGCGGGGGTTTTGCGGACGGCGGGGCGATCGAAGGCACGGACCAAGCCGAGGCGGAGACGACCGCGCTCCAGGAGGAAGCAGCGCCGGCGAGTGACGCTGCCCCGGAGCCGCCAGCGAGCCGAGGCCGTCCGGTCGGCGATGCGCTGTGGATCGGCGCGCTCCGAGACGAGATCGTGCGGGCTGCGCGCGCTCGGATCCCGCTGTCGCTCCTGCTTGTCGAGCTCGAAGAGGCCGAGCGGCTGCTCGCGGCCGAGCCTCGAGGCGAGGCGAGCGCGACGTTCGGGCGCTTCGCGCAGGCGGTGCGGACCGCGCTTCGCCACCGCGACGTGCTCGCGTGCGAGACCGAGAGCCGGGCGTGGATCATCGCGCGCGACACCGGGCGGACCGGCGCCCAGGCGCTCGGAACCCGGATCGTCACGGCAGTTCCGCTGGAGGAGTCCTGGCGGGGCGCGCCGCTGACCGTGAGTGTCGGGCTCGCCGTGCTCGGCGAGGACGGCCACAACGCCGCGGCGCTGATCGATGCCGCCGAGCAGGCGAGATTTGCGGCCGAGGCGAGCGGGATCGGGATCGTCGACGGCCAGGCCGAGAATGGCGACTCCGAGAAGGGCGACTCCGAGCCGCCATCGCCGGGACCGACCCTGGCGAGCTGACCGGCGCTACTGCGCGGAGGGAGCGGCCGCGGCCGAGGTCGTCGCGGTACCCGTCGACGTGGACGCGACCGGTGCGGCGCCAATCACTTCGGTGCCGAGGATGCCCAGCGCTCGGCCGGTGGCCATCGTGAGGTCCCAGCTGGCCCCATGGGCATACGGCCCGCGGTCGATCACTGGCACGGTGATCACCTGACCCTTGTAGTAGATCTCGACCGGCGTTCCGCACGGGAGCGTCCGGTTCGCGACACCGACCGTGCGGCGCCTGAGGATCTCGCCGCACGCGGTTCGGTGGCCCCAGAACCCGGGGCCGTAGAGGGTCGCGGTCGAACGCCGGTAGACGGTGATGGACACGGTCGGCGCAGCTGCGGCGCTCGAGGCCTGGGCGCCATCGATCAACGCCCGGATCGTCAGCTGCCCCGGGTGGCTTGGGTGCCACGCCGCCGAGAACGAGCCGCCGGGCTGGGCGTTCGCGTCCGCGACCGGGACCCAGGCTGAGCTGCTGCTCAGCTGATCGATCTCGACCGTGTCGCCGGCGTCGGACCGAGGGACGCTCCCGGACACCGACACGCCGCCGCGCAGGAACGCCGACGCTTGCGTTGTGATCGTGATCCCGTCGCTGCTCGCGCTCACCGGGACGTTGCCGGCGCTGACGGGCGTACTCGCGGTCGGCTGCGACCCCGGTCCGGATCCGGCCCCGCCCGACCCGCCCGACCCGCCCGATGCGGCCCAGGCGAATCCCGGGATGGCCAGGACGGCGCCGGCGGCCAACAACGGGGCTAGATAGCGATTGCCGACTCTCGCGAGCAGCTGATCAATCCTCTCGTGGTGTGCCTACGGGGTGAGCTGACGGGCTCGCGCCTTGTGAGCGCTACGGCCCAGCTGGGCCGATTCGCCCCTGCGAATCCTTGGATCCGCAAGTGGTTCCCCCGCCGATCGCCCGCGGACGGACGATCGCTCGGCGTTAACGGCGCGAGATTCTAACCAGATGCGCTGATGATGTGGTCCGACCTACGGGCGCGGAAGTCGGCCAACCGCGTTGCGTAGGGCGCGGGCGCTGGCGTGCAGGCCGATCTCGGCGAGCTCGGCTGCCGCTTGGGCCGCGATGCCGAGGATGTCCCGGCCGGTGGTGTGGTCGGTCCGGTCGCCCGCGGGCGGCGTGGGCGGGCTGCCGGCGGGCTGGGCCGGCTGGCGCAGGCGCCCGGGCCGAGGTGCCCGCGCGGCTCGGGTTCCCGGCGCGCGACGGCGCTTCGGCGCCCGGGTTGCCGGCGCGCGCTTGGCCGCGGGTCGCGGACGCGTCTTCGTGGGAGCCGTCGCGCGGTCGTCGGTTGCCGTCGCCGACGCGGACCGCGTCGCCGCTGTCGGGGAAGCGCGCTTATCGCTGCGGCGGTGCGGCCGCCTACGCGGAAGCGCGCCGAGGACGTCTGAGGGGCGTTCGTCGCTCAAGCGCTCACATCATCGCGCACTGCGAAGATTAAGCGCCGAAGGCGCCGCGACGCGGCACGAACCGGCTCTCGAAACAAAATCCGAACAGGACTTGAAACCGGCCGATAGGTTCCGCGTATACCTATAACGGGGCGCGGCAGGCGTCCTGGGCTTAATTGACTTCAAAAAGTATAGCGACTAGACTTTCACCGTACGTTTAGCTAGCGGGCGTGCGCCCTTTGGACGCTCGCCCGTTTGTCATCCTCTCAAGCCGGCAGTGTCCAGGGCCGGCGGGTACGACGGGAAACGGATTCAGATGTCAGTAGCGGACCTGCAGGAACTCGAAGAGATCAAAGGCCTCGTATCGCGTGGCCAGCAGCTGGGCGTCCTGACCTACGCGGAGATCACCGGCGCGGTCTCGGAGCTCGACCTCGACGAGGCGGATGTCGAGGAGCTGCACGGCTTCCTCGAACGCGCCGAGATCGAGCTCGTCGAGGAACTCGACCCGGCGACTACCGCGGCCGACCTCGAGCGCGCGCCCGATAAGCGCGGCCGGCGCAAGCCGAAGACGGCGCTGGACCTCAAGCCGGACATGACCACCGATTCCCTTCAGCTGTTCCTGAAGGACATCGGCAAGGTGCGGCTGCTCACCGCCCAGGAAGAGGTGGACCTCGCCAAGCGGATCGAGCGCGGCGACCTCGACGCCAAGCAGAAGATGGTCGAGTCGAACCTCCGGCTCGTCGTGTCCATCGCCAAGAACTACCGCAACCAGGGCCTGCCGTTCCTGGACCTGATCCAGGAGGGAACGCTGGGCCTTGTCCGTGCGGCGGAGAAGTTCGACTACCGCAAGGGGTTCAAGTTCTCGACCTACGCGACCTGGTGGATCCGCCAGGCGATCGCTCGCGCGCTCGCCGACAAGGCGCGGACGATCCGCATCCCGGTGCATGTGGTCGAGAAGCTCAACAAGATCGGCCGGGCCGAGCGCAAGCTCGTGACCGAGCTCGGGCGCGAGCCGACCGCCGAGGAGATCGCCGAGGTCACGGGGATCGAGCCCGAGGAGGTCGAGTCGATCAAGCGCTCGGCGCAGGCGCCGGTTTCGCTCGAGAAGCCGGTGGGTGACGAGGAGGAATCGGAGTTCGGGCAGTTCATCGCGGACGAGCGCGCCGAGTCACCGTACGAGCGGGCGGCCGAGATCCTGACCAAGGAGGCGCTCCGCGAGGCGCTCGAGAACCTCAGCTACCGGGAGCGCCGCGTGCTCGAGCTGCGGTACGGGCTCGGTGGCGAGCACCCGCGCACGCTCGACGAGGTCGGCCGCACGTTCAACGTGACCCGCGAGCGCATCCGGCAGATCGAGAACCAGTCGCTCAAGAAGCTTCAGTCGCTGGCTGAGGCGCAGAAGCTCCGCGACGTAGCCTGATTAATCGCCGGTTTGGGCGTCCACGCGCGGCGTGGGCGCTCAAGCTGGTGAGCTTTTGCGCCGATCCCAAGATCGATGTTCGATCTCCATGAGGCGCTGGCGTACGTCGTCCACAACGAGGGCTCGGACCTTCATGTGAAGGTGCCGGCGCGCCCGATGGCGCGCTTCCACGGCCAGCTCGAGCCGCTCGAGCATTACACCGAGCCGCTGACGCCGGCGGACACCGAGCGGGTGCTCCGCGAGATGCTCGCCGCCCACTCCGACAAGATGGCGTCGTTCGACAGCGAGAACGAGATCGACTTCTCCTACACGGTCGACGGGCTGGCGCGGTTCCGCGTCAACGCGTTCCGCCAGCGCGGGTCGGTCTCGATCGTCGCCCGCGTGATCCCGTTCACGGTTCGCACGATCCAGGAGCTCGGGCTGCCGCAGGCGATCGAGGAGATCGCCGAGGAGGAGCGCGGGCTGATCCTGCTGACGGGCACGACCGGCTCGGGCAAGTCGACGACGCTCGCCGCGATCATCGACCACATCAACGAGACGAAGGCCCGTCACATCGTCACGATCGAGGACCCGATCGAGTATCTGCACCGCGACCGCCAGTCGATCATCAACCAGCGCGAGGTCGGCATGGACACCGAGTCGTTCGGCCGCGCGATGCGCCGGGTGCTCCGCCAGGACCCCGACGTGATCCTGATCGGCGAGATGCGCGACGAGGAGACCGTGCGGACCGCGCTGTCCGCCGCCGAGACCGGCCACCTGGTGCTGTCGACCGTGCACACGATCGACGCGGCCGAGAGCGTCAACCGGATCATCGACTTCTTCCAGCCTCACGAGCAGACTCAGGCACGCGCGATGCTGGCCGGGACGCTTGAGGGCCGTCGTCTCGCAGCGGCTCGTGCGGACCGCCGACCACAAAGCCCGGGTCGCGGTGTGCGAGGTCCTGCGGATGACCGGCCGCGCGCGCGACATGATCCTCGACCCCGACCAGACCGACCGCCTGCGCGAGGTGATCGCCGAGGGCGAGTTCTACGGGATGCAGACGTTCGACCAGGCGCTGCTGCGCCACTTCCAGGCCGGCCGCGTGTCGATGGAGGACGCGATGCGCGTCGCCTCGAGCCCGCACGACTTCAAGCTGCTGGTCGCCGGCGAGGGACGCACCGCGACTTCGATGAACGACCTCGCCGGACGCGACGAGATCCCCGCGTCGGCCGACCCCGCGCCGGCGTCGCCGGTCCAGCAGGTTAGGCCGGCGCCTTCGATGACCTCGGCGAACGGGCGCCCGTCGGCCCCGCCGCCGGGCATGGCCGCCTGACCGTCCTCGGCAGGGCGGCGGCCAAAACTTCAGTTGGTGAAGCATTGCGCTAGAATCGGCGTTAGATGGCTTCTCCTAACGAAACCTGTCCCGTCTGCCGCACGGCGGAGATCGTCTGCGGCAAGTGGACACTGCTGGTGATCCGCGATCTGGCCGAGGGCCGGTCGCGGTTCTGCGAGCTCGAGCGTTCGCTGCAGGGGATCAGCCCGCGGACGCTTGTCGCTGCGGCTGCGCGCGCTCGAGGAGGAGGGGATCGTCGAGCGTCAGACGTTCCCCGAGGTGCCGCCGCGAGTCGAGTACGCGCTCACCGACAAGGGCCGCGCGCTCGTGCCGCTGATCGAGGACATGCGCGACGTACGGGCTGACATGGCTGTTCGAGGACTGCGACGAGCCGAGCGCGGACGACGCGTCCGACGACGCTCGCGAGCCCGCCGTCGCCGTCGCCTGACCGCCGCTCATGCGGATCGCGGTCGCCGCGGATGAGCTGACCGGCGTCGCGCCGGCGCTCCCCGACGAGCTTCGCCGGCGCGGTCACGAGCCGCTACTTCACGGCGCCTACTCGGACGCCGAGCGACCGGACTGGGCGTGGGCGAGCGAGGCCGCGGCCCGGGACGTGGCCGACGGCCGCGCCGAGCAGGCGATCGTCGCCTGCTGGACGGGAACCGGCGCGTCGATCGCCGCGAACAAGGTGCCGGGGATCCGTGCCGCGCTGTGCGCCGACGCGACGACCGCGGACGGCGCGCGCCGCTGGAACGACGCCAACGTGCTCGCGCTGAGCCTCCGGGCGACGTCGTCGGCCGAGCTCGAGGAGATCCTCGACGCCTGGTTCGGGGGCAGCGCCAGCGCGGACGAGAGCGACATCGACAACGTCGCGCACCTCAGCGAGATCGAGCGCTCGGCGTAGGCCGGGTGCTCGGGAAGAAACTTCAGCATCGTGGGGGTTTCTTCCCAACGGGAGGATCGGCCAGCGCGATCGCGAAACGGCGGACGTGCGCAACGGAACGCTCCACGGGGTGATCGAGGCGTTCACGACCGAGGCGGCGCTGGCCAGCTGTGCGCCGAGACCGCATCGGGCGCGGAGGTCCCGTTCGAGCTCGTCGACACGGCCGGCGGTCCCCGCGGCCGGGTCCCGCTGTACTGCTACCGGCCGCTGACCGGTCCGTTCATCCGCGAGCGGCTCGGGCTGCTGTCGGCGCTTCCGACCTACGCCCCCGCGGCGCGCGCGCTGAGCGGCCTCGACGGCGTCGACGCGTATCTGCGCCAGCGCGGGGAGTCGCGGATCCCGGCCGAGCCGCGCGAGCGCGCCGACACCGCGCTGCGCTCGTTCCTGGCCGTGGTGTTCGACGAGCGCAGCGAGTTCGCGTTCGACCCGGATCGGTTCGAGGCTGCATACGACGAGCTCGAGCAGGCGCTGTACGAGGGTCGCGCGGTGACGACCGTGTCGCGCCGCTGCTGGGGATCGCGCTCGACCACGAGACGACCGAGATCGCGCTCGGGCGAGGGCCTCTCGCTCGTCCGCGGGGAGCGCTCGACGACGCGCCGCCCGATGCGGTCTGGGGCGACGCAGAGGAGCCCAACGTGCTCGCGGTGCTGACCGTGACCCAGGACCGCGCCGCGGCCGCCGCCCGTGTCGGTGGCGCGCGTCCGCTTCCGCCGCACGCTCACCGCGCTGCGGTTGTTCGAGCGCGGCGGGTACGCGCTCGGGCCGGTGGCGTGGACGCGGATCGATGCCGGCAGCTGGCGCTCGGTCCCGCTCGGCGGCAGCGGCCGGCCGCGTCTGAGCATGCGGATACCGGCCGAGCACGAGGACGAGCTGCGGGCGTTCTGCAACCTGGTGGCGCGGCGGACGCCACGCGGTGGGGAGACCGCCTGGGCGCTGGCCCGGTTCGAGATGGGCTGCGAGCGGCTCGCGCCGTTCGAGGCGCTGACCGACTACCTGCTGGCGCTGCGGGCGCTGCTCGAGCCCGAGGGCCCCGGGAGCGGCCGCCTCGCCGGTCGTCTGGCCGCGATCTGCGCCAGGCCCGAGGACCGGGCGGCGCTGGCCGAGCGGACCGCCCATGCGATCTCGCTCGAGCGCGCGGTGATCGCCGGCCTCGCCCCGGCCCAGACCGGCGTCGACGCGCTCGTCGACGAGCTTGCCGAGCAGCTGCGGGCGCTGCTCCGAGACGTGCTGTGCGGCCACCTCGAGCCCGATCTGTGCGCGGTCGCCGACGACCTGCTGGCCGAGGCGGTCGCCTGAGCGGCGACGCCCGCCCGCCGGCGCCGCGGATCGGGCAAGCGGCTACAGCGCTGCGGTAGGCTTGCCCTAGACCGCTCCCTACTCGGTCCCGCATGGGGCCGGGAGTGTCCTGCCGCCAGGCTCGACATGTAAGTCCTGGGGCTCTAATGCAGTTAGGGGGAGCGCGATCTCAGCTTCGAGCGGGCATTGCGCCCGCTCGTGCTGTTTTTTGGGTCAAGGCCTGCCGAGGGGGTAGGGGACGGTTATGCTCAGCCCCGTGTCACCCGCCGCCGCCGGGCCTGCCGTCACCCCCAACGTCCACCCGCGGTGCCTGAACACGCCGCGGATCAACAAGGACGGGTTCGAGGAGCTGTGCCATCTGGTCACCGAGCAGGACCCTGACACCGCGCTGTGCGGCAAGGACGTATCCGGGTACCCGTGGGACCCGCCCTGGCCTCGCTGCGAGGCGTGTCTTGCGGTCGCTCGCGGAGAGATGAACTGAGACCGGCGCCGACCCGGTTGCGCGAACGCCTACCGTGACCGACTACAGCCTGACCTGCATCGTCGAGATCCCCAAGGGCGGGCGGAACAAGTACGAGTACGACCCCGAGCTCGGCGGCATCAAGCTCGATCGGTTCATCTCGGCGTCGGTGGTCTACCCGACCGACTACGGCTATATCCCGGACACGCTCGCGCCCGACGGCGATCCTCTCGACGTGCTCGTGTGTGTGTCCGAGCCGACCTTCCCGGGCTGCTACGTGCTCGCCAAGGCGATCGGGCTGTTCAAGATGGCCGATGAGAAGGGACCCGACGACCACGTGGTGTGCGTGCCGATCAACGACCCCGGATGGAACACGCTCGAGGACGTCGACGACCTGCCGCGCCAGCTCCGCGCCGAGATCACCCACTTCTTCACGGTCTACAAGGACCTTGATGCCAACAGGCACTCCGAGGTCACTGGCTGGGGGAGTCGCGAGGCGGCGCTCGAGGCGATCGAGGGGGCGCGGCGGGCGTTCGGGGAGGACACGGGCTAGGACCGGGGCTCGGTCGGCTCGCTCGGCTCGGGCTCTGTCGGCTCCGGTTCGGTCTGGGTGGGCTCGGTGCTCGGTCTCGGTCGTCTTGGCCTGCCGCTCCTTCCGGTGCTTCCACACCCGGCGGGCGATCCAGGCGAGGATCAGCACCCCGACCGCGATGCCGAAGAACGCCTCGTACTTGGTGGCCGTTCGGTAGATGCTGTCGATGTTGCTGCCCGAGAAGTATCCGATCGAGACCCAGACGCCGACCCACAGCGCCGCGCCCAGCATGTTGAACGGAACGAACTTCGTCCAGTGCATGCCGGTGATGCCCGCGATGATCCCGTTGGCCTGACGGAGGCCCTCGACGAAGCGCGCGATCACGATCACTTTGCCGCCGTGGCGGTCGAAGAAGTTGGCGGTCTTGTCCAGTCGCTCCGGAGTGAGAAAGATGTATTTGCCGTAACGCTCGGCCAGCGGGCGGCCGCCGAAGTGGCCGATCGCGAACCCGACGTTGTCCCCGAGGATCGCGGCGATGAAGCCGATCAAGGCCACAAGCCAGATGTTCAGCCGGCCCGGTGCCGGCGTAGATCGCCGAGACGATCAGCACGGTCTCGCCGGGCACCGGAACGCCGAAGTCCTCGAGGAAGATCAATCCGAGCGCGAGATAGCCAAAGCGGTCGAGCGTCGGCTCGAGGCTGTGGAGGACGCCCGGTAGGTGCGCGGGCGCAGTGGCGGCCGCGATCAGCGAATCGAGCACGGTAGGACCCTACCCGCGAGCTTTGCCATCATCGCGGTGTGAGTGTGCTTAGGCTCACTCCCTCTCACACGGCGCCGGCTGCGCGTGCAAGGTCCCCGCGGCGCTGCTAGCGCCACTCGTCCAGGCGCTACCGCAGTCGGCGGATCCGAACCTGCTGGTCGGGACCACGACCTCCGATGACGCCGGCGTCTACCGCCTCCGCGACGACCTCGCGCTCGTCCAGACCGTCGATTTCTTCACCGCGATCGTCGACGACCCCTACGACTTCGGCCGGATCGCCGCCACCAACGCGCTATCGGACGTCTATGCGATGGGCGGACGGCCGGTGAGCGCGCTGAACCTGGTCGCGTGGTCGATCGACGAGCTCGGCTCCGAGATGCTCGGCGACGTGCTGCGCGGCGGCCACGACGTGGCCACGGCGGCCGGGGTCTCGGTCATCGGCGGCCACACGATCGACGACCGCGAGCCCAAGTACGGGATGGCCGTCACCGGCGTGATCCACCCCGACGAGGTGATCACGAACGCCGGCGGCCGCGCCGGGGACGTGCTCGTGCTGACCAAGCCGGTCGGCGCCGGCGCGGTCACGACGTCGTTGAAGAAGGGACTCGTGTCCGAAGAGGTGCTCGCGGGTGCGGTTGAGGTGATGACCGAGCTGAACGCGGCCGGATCGGCGGCGGCACGCGCGGCCCGCGTCCGCGGGATGACCGACGTAACCGGGTTCGGCCTGCTCGGCCATCTGCATGAGCTCGCGCTCGCGAGCGGCGTGTCCGCGATTGTGGACGCTGCCGCGGTGCCGGCGATCCCGGGGGCGCTCGAGCTGCTCGAGGACGATCGTGCGGTCGCCGGCGGCAGCCGCAACAACCGCCGGTATGCCGAGGAATTCGCCTCGTTCGACGACGGCGTCGACGAGGTCCGGCGGCGGCTCGTGACCGACGCGATGACGTCCGGCGGGCTGCTCGTGGCGGTCGATCCGGCGCGGGCAGCCGAGGTCCCGGGAGCCGTGATCGGCAGGCTCGTCGAGGGCGAGCCGGGCACGATCAGGGTGAGTTAGCCGATCGCTCCAGGTCCTCGCGCGACGCGACCCCGAGCAGCCGTCCCTCGGGGGTGGTGACGATCGCCCAGCGCAGGTCCTTTTCGGCGAGCTGCCCGGCTACGCGCTCGGCAGACGCGTGTGGCCGGAACGTCTTCGGCCCGGGCTCCGCGATAGCCCAGACGGGGTCCGCAGAACCCCCATCGAGCATGCTGGCGCGAACTCGTCCGAGCACGGTGCCGCGGGCGGTCGTGACCAGCGCGAACGGATACGGCGAGTGCTCGATCCACTCGAGTACGGTGGCCGCGCGTTCGGTCGGGGCACACCGCACGACGTCGTCGCGCATGGCACGTCCCACGGTCGGTGCGTCGGGGGCCTCGCCCTCGACCGGGAGATTGTGCGCGAGCCAGTCCACCTTGCCCGGTACGTAGTCGTACACGTCGCTGAACCCGAATGTCTCGAGCCGGCACGCGGCTCGTGGACTTAGGTCTCAGAGCCAGTCCCAGCAGTACACGACCACCGGGCGCCCATGGTCGAGCGTATTCGCGGCGCGCTCGTCGAGCTGGCGCAGCGGCAGATTGATCGCGCCCGGGAGATGCGCCGGCGCGTAGTCGTCCTCGGGCAGGACCTCGACCACCTGGGCGCCCTGGTCGATCAGCTCGCGAAGTTGGTCCAGGCCGATTTGCGTTGCCATGCGGGTATCACGGTAGCTCAGCGATGGCGTCCGCGAGCACGGCGCGCGTGGCCTCGAGCGCTTGCGGGATCACGTGCGTGTCGGCGAGCAGTGGCATGAAGTTGGTGTCGCCGTTCCACCGCGGGACCACGTGCAGATGCAGGTGATCGGCGATCCCGGCTCCGGCGATCTTGCCGAGGTTCAGGCCGACGTTGAACCCGTCGGGGCTCATCGCCTTGCGGATCGCGAGGATCGACCGACGGGCCAGGCGCATCGTGTCGAGCATCTCCTGCTCGTTCAGGTCCTCGAACGCCCCGATGTGGCGCACCGGCGCGACCATCACATGTCCGGGCGCGTACGGGTATGCGTTCAGGATCGTGATGCAGTGCTCGGTGCGATCGATCGGCGCATGCGCCGGGTCATCGTTCTGCGACGCCGCGGCCGCACAGAAGATGCACTCGCCGTCCTTGGGGCCGGTGATGTAGTCGATGCGCCACGGTGCCCACAACGGCCGCTCGGTCATGACGGGGCAGCGTACCGGCGCGTGGCGTGCGAGCCTTGCGTCGTGTTCCACGTCGAGCTGCGCCAGTTCCCGCACCAGACACGCGCGTTCAACCTGACGCGGGAGGACCTGGACGACCGGATCGTCGGACCCTGGCTGGCCCGTGAGCCGATCGAGCTCGACGACTACAAGTGGCTGCCGGACCGCGCGACGCTCACGATCTACGAGGGGCCAACGCTCGCGCTGTCCGAGATGGGAATGGGCCGGGGGTGGCAGAACGTGACTCGCAGCGGGAGAGAGGTGACCCAGGAGGTGCTGATCGAGGCACGCGACGAGACCGCCGAGCTGCCGACGGCCGACGACTTCAAGGCCGAGATCGCCGCGCGCTCGGCGGCCGGCGCGATCTCGATCTCCGGACTGATCGAGCTCGCCGGCGAGTGGTATCCACAGGCGCGGGTGAGCGAGCGGATCGCGCTGTGCGAGGGGGTTGTCTGGGAGTTGCTGCACTCGGTCCCGGTCACGCTGACGCGCCGGGGCGAGCCCGTGCCGCCGTACGAGTGGCAGCCGCTGTTGCTCACGTGGTCTACGTGGGCCGACGCCGGCCCTGACGCGTTGTCGCTCGCACCGCTCTGAGCGCGGCTACGCGACGAGATCTTCTATCAGTCGCTCGCGCTCGGCCTGTGAGGCGAACAGGTAGCGGTGGATGCGTGCGAGTCCCTCGATGTCGTGGACGTCGTCGTCGAGCTGGGGCACGAGCAGGAGACGGCTGGCGTCTAGCTCGTCCGCCAGGCGAGTGAGGTTGTGGCTGTCGCGCGCTGCGAGCACGTGGTAGTCGCGGAAGTTCTCCGCGACCCGACCGGCCAGCGACGGGCTCAGCGTCCTGGCGAGCGCTGAGGAGAGCTCGCGTGGCTCGCGATCGCCGAGCAGGTCGTGGTGGACGCGGTTGACGATCACGCCGGCGAACGACAGACCGTCGGTCGCGAGTCGCTCTCCGAACCAGATCGCCTCGTCGACCGACTCGCGCGCCGCCGAGGTGACAAGTACGAACGTGCTCGTGTCCGCGCGGAGCAGCTGCTCGACCTGGGCGGCGCGCTGGCTGAAGTCGCTCGTCATGTCGCCGAGCAGTCCGAAGAACACCGTCAGGTCGGTGATCAGGTCGATCCCCGTGATCCGGCGAAGCCCGCCCAGCAGCGGCATCGCTCCGCGGCCGAGCGTGCGGAAGCCGAAGCCGGTGGGCTTCATGAATGCCTTGAGCGCGCGGCCCTCGAGGAACGAGTTGATCCGGTTCGGGGCGTCGAGGAACTCGAGCGCGTTGCGCGACGGCGGCGTGTCGAGCACGAGCAGGTCGAACTCGTGCTCCTGGTCCAGCTCGTACAGCTTGGCGATCGCCGTGAACTCCTGCGAGCCCGACACCGCGGTCGACAGCTCGCGGTACACGCGGTTGGCCTTGATCTCCTCGGCCCGCCCGGGATCGGGCGCGATCCGGTCGATCAGCTCGTCGAACGTCCGCTTGGGGTCGAGCATCATCGCCCACAGCTCGCCCTGCACCTCGACCGGGCCCGCGGCCAGGCGGGAGGGCTCGACCCGGCGGGGCTCGTTCTCGAGCTGCTCGAGCCCGAGCGCGTCGGCCAGGCGGTTGGCCGGGTCGATCGTCACGACCGCGACCTTGGCGCCGCGGGCCGCCATCCCGAGCGCGATCGCCGCCGACGTCGTGGTCTTGCCGACGCCGCCCGAGCCGGCGCATACGCAGACGCGCTTGCCCTCGAGCATCTCGGCGACGTTCACAGCGCCTCTCCAGGGCCTGCGGCCAAGTGGCCCAGCTCGGGCAGCCCGAGATGGTCGGCGAACACGTACGGGAGCTCGCGAGCCGGCCGCCTGACGTGCTCGCGGAGCCGGTCGCGCTGCTCGCGCTGGGTGGCCGCGCGGGCGTGCTCGGACAGCGCCGCCCTGAGCGCGGACCGGGCCAGCGCAGAGCGAGTCTTCGACAGCGCCCCGGTCAGCTCGGCGATCTCAGGCTCCTCGAACCGGGCCGGATAGAGCGCGTTGACGATCACGAGGTCGAGCGCGAGCTCGTCCCGCGCGAGCTCGTCGGCGAGCGTGAGCGTCTCGTTGACCGGCATCTCCTCCGGGCGTCGAGACCGCGACCACGCCGGTGAACTCGCGGTCGGCGATCGTCTCCGCGATCGTGCGGCCCTGATGGGCGATCGGGCCGACGCGCGCGATCTCGGCGAACGTCCTCGGCGTGCGCAGGAGCCCGACGCCGTGCCCGGTCGCCGGCGCGTCGACGATCACCAGGTCGTACGGCGCGGCGCCGCTGGTCCGGCGCTCGAGCTGCGCGAGCTCCCACACCTTGCCGATGCTGAGCAGCTCGCGCATCCCCGGCGTGGCCATCGCGAACGCTTGGAACAGGCGGCTCGAGCCGAGCACCTGGCCGAGCGGGCCGGCCTTGACTCGCAGGTACTCCTCCATCGCCTGCTGGGGATCGATCGAGATCGTGAACAGGCCTGGCTCGAGCTCCACTTCGCGGAACTGTTCGCGCTCGGCGTCGAACAGGCCCTGGATGCGCTCCTGGCTGGCGAGCTCGGCGACGATCGTGCGCAGTCCCCGGCGGGCCGCGAGCAGCCCGAGCGCGATCGCGACGGTCGACTTGCCGACGCCCCCCTTTCCGGTGACGAACACCAGGCGTTTGTCCAGGAGAGCGGGCACCGCACTCGAAAATAGCGGGGCGGCCCGAGAGGATTCCGCCCGGCAGCTGCGAATACTCGGGTCGACATGAGCCACGTGATCGCGTTCGCCAACCAGAAGGGTGGCGTCGCCAAGACCACGACGACGCTCAACCTCGCGGTGGCGTTCGCCGAGGACGGCCATCGGGTCCTGTGCGTCGACATGGATCCCCAGGGCAACCTGACGATGTCCCAGGGCATCGATCCGGACACGCTCGAGAAGTCGATGTACGACGTGCTCGTGCACCACATCTCGATCCGCGAGGTGATCCGCAAGCGCGAGGTCGACATCGCCTGCGCGTCGATCGACCTGGCCGGGGCGGAGATCGCGATGTCGACGATGATCGGTCGCGAGCGCTCGCTCCAGAAGGCGCTCAAGCCGGTCGAAGACGACTACGACTTCGTGTTCATCGACACCCCGCCGAGCCTCGGGCTGCTGACGATCAACGCGCTGACGGCCGCTAACAAGGTGATCGTCCCCGTGCAGTGCGAATATCTGTCGATGCGCGGCCTGATCCAGCTGCAGAACACGCTGGCGATGATCCGCGAGAACCTGAACCCGGACGTCGACATCGAGGGGATCCTGCCGACGCTCGTCGACACTCGCACGTTGCACGCCAAGGAGGCGATCGAGCTGCTCGAGGAGAACTTCGGGGATCAAGTATTCGCATCGCGGATCCGCAAGACGATCCGTTTCGCCGAGGCGCCTGTGAGAGGGATGTCGGTCCTGAAGTACGATCCCGACGGTCTGGCCGCACACGCCTACCGGCAGCTCGCGAAGGAGGTCCTCTCCAATGCCAAGCGGTAAGCGCGCGAGCATGCGCGAGGGACCACTCGCGGCACTGTTCCGCAAGACTGCCCAGGACGTCGACGACGCGCACTCCGGAGAGCAGCGCGCGGCGTCGTCGCCCGCGCCCGAGTCGTCCCCCGCCGGCGAGCGCCCGACCGCGCCGGCGGCGCCGTCTGAGCCTGAGGTCGAGGACGAGCCGAGGATTCCGCTCCCGCACGAGCGCCTGCGCCACGCGTTCTCCGCCGACATCCCCGAGAACGTGCTCGAGCGGCCGGCGGCACCCGCGCCGGCCTCGTCCGATCGGGAGCCCGAGCGCGACGTCTACGCGCGAGTCGTGCGCGACGAGGGTGTCACCGACAGGCCGGCCGGCGGGCCGGTGCTGCGGGTCGTCGGCGTCGGCGGCGCCGGCGTCAACGCGATCAACCGGATGGTCGAGGCCGAGATCGAGGGCGTCGAGTTCCTCGCGATCAACACCGATCTTCAGTCGCTGCAGCTGTCGGCCGCCCACGAGACGCTCCACATCGGCGACGCGATCACGCACGGGCTCGGCTCGGGGTCAGACCCCGAACTCGGGCGGGCCGCGGCTCGCGAGGAGTACGACCGGATCAAGGCGATGCTGCGCGGCTCGGACATGGTGTTCATCGCCGCCGGCGCCGGTGGCGGTACCGGCACGGGCGCGGCGCCGATCGTCGCCCAGATCGCCCGCGAGCTCGGCGCGCTGACGGTCGGGATCGTCACCCGGCCGTTCCAGTTCGAGGGCACGCGCCGGCGCGATCAGGCCGAGGTCGGGATCTCCGAGCTGGCCGAAGAGGTCGACACGCTGATCGTCGTTCCCAACAACCGCCTGCTGTCGGTGCTCGAGCGCAACGTCTCGATGGTCGAGGCGTTCCGCGTCGCCGACGACGTGCTGCGCCAGGGCGTCCAGGGCATCTCGGACCTGGTGACGCTGCCCGGGCTGATCAACCTCGACTTCGCCGACGTGCGGACGATCATGTCCGGCGCCGGCACCGCGCTGCTCGGGATCGGGATGGGCACCGGCGATCGGCGCGCGATCGAGGCGGCCGAGCGAGCCGTGTCCTCGCCGCTGCTCGAGACGAGCATGGAGGGCGCGCGCTCGATCCTGCTGTCGATCACCGGCGGCCCCGACCTGTCGCTGTGGGAGGTCAACGAGTCCGCCAAGGCCGTGGCCGAGGCGGCGCATCCGGACGCCAACATCATCTTCGGCGCGATGCTCGACGAGAAGCTCGAGGACCAGGTCTGGGTGACGGTGGTCGCGACCGGCTACGGCGACGGGCGGACCCGCCAGCGCAACCTGAGCCGCGAGGGTGCACGCTCGGATGAGCGCGCCACCCGTGACCGCGGTCAGACGCTGCCGGAGCCCGCCGGCGAGCCGCGCGTCAGCCGCGTGCGGCAGCGCAGTGGTTCACTCGACCTCGACGTGCCGGAGTTCATTCCCCGCAGATAGGACCGGGCAGTCGTGCGGCCGAGCCGCTCGGCGTGATCGCCGCCGGCCATCCGGTGAGCGCGCGCGCCGGCGCCGACGCGCTGCGCAACGGCGGCAATGCGGTCGACGGCGCGCTCGCGGCGATGCTCGCGTCGTTCGCCTGCGAGCCGCTGCTGACGAGCCTCGGCGCCGGCGGCTACATGCTCGTGGTCGAGCCGGGGAACGGAGCCGGTGCTGCTCGACTTCTTCGTCGAGGCGCCGGGGCGCGGCGCCGACCCGCGCGGGCTTGCGACGCTCGTCCCGGTCAGCGTGTCGTTCGGCGACGCGATCCAGGTGTTCAACATCGGGCCGGCGTCGGTCGGGACGTACGGGGTGCCGGCGGGCATGTGCGAGGCATCCTCGCGGTTCGGACGGATGCCGCTCGCAGAGCTCGTCCGGCCGGCGGCGAAGCTCGCGCGCGACGGGGTCGAGCTCAACGGGCCGCAGGCGTACGTGATCGAGATCCTCGCCGGGATCGTGACCTCGACGCCCGAGTGCGCGGCGCTGTTCGCGCCCGATGGGCGGGTTGTGCGAGCCGGGGACGTCGTCCGCCAGCCGGAGCTCGCCGACGCGCTCGAGCGGCTGGGCACCGAAGGGGCGGCGCCGTTCTACTCGGGCGACATCGCGGCGGCGATCGTCGAGTGGCTGACGGCGCGCGGCGGCATGGTCACCGCCGAGGATCTCGCCGCCTATGAGGTCGTGTCCCGCACGCCGATCCGCGTGTCTTATCGTGGGCGGGAGGTGGTCACGAACCCACCTCCTTCGGCCGGCGGGATCCTGATCGCCCACGCGCTCGCGCTGCTCGACGCGGAAACCAGCCCCACCCACCCGCCAGACATCACTCAGATCGTGGACACGATGGAGCGGACGCAGGCCGAGCGCACCCCCGAGTTCCTCGACGGACTCGCCGACCCGGAGTTCGTCAAGCGGTTCCTGGCGCGCCGCTCGCCGCTCGGGTCGACCACCCACGTCGCGGTGCTCGACCGCGAGGGCTGGGCGTGCTCGGTGACCTGTTCGAACGGGTCGTGCTCGGGCGTCGTTGTTCCCGGCACCGGCGTGCACCTGAACAACATGCTCGGCGAGCAGGACCTCAACCCGCTCGGCTTCCATCGCCACCCGCCAGGCCGCCGGATGCCGAGCATGATGTCGCCGACCGTCGTCCTGCGCGACGGGGCGCCCGAGCTGGTGCTCGGGAGCGCCGGCTCGAACCGCATCCGCTCGGCGATCCTGCAGACGATCATCCGCGTGATCGACGACGGCCTCGAGGCGGGTGACGCCGTCCAGGCGCCGCGAGTTCACTTCGAGGACGGCGTCGTGTACGCCGAGCCCGGGATCGACACCGACGCGCTCGAGCGCGCCGGCCGGGCGATTGCCCGATTCAGCGAGCTCAACCTGTTCTTCGGCGGCGTGCAGGCCGCTGAGCGCGACCGCAGCGGCCGGCTGTCCGGTGGGGGAGATCCGCGACGTGGCGGCGCGGCGCTGGTGGTCGGCGCTGAATGAGAGCCTGCACCGTCGCGGCAATCCTCCTCATCGCCGCGCTCGTGGCGGGCTGCGGCTTCGAGGTGGAGGAGCCCGACCTGTTCCTGGTCACGCGCACCGGCGCCCACGGTCAGAAGCTGACGCTGCTCGTCAACGACGGCGGCACGATCTCGTGCGACGGTGGCAAGCCGAAGAATCTCCCCGACCCCCAGCTGCTCCAGGCGCGCGATCTCGCGATGAGTCTCAACACCGATGTGAGCAACAAGCTGCGCTTCTCTGAAAGCGCGCGGAGCGTGTATTCGTACACGGTGAAAGTGCAGAACGGCACGATGTCATTCCCGGACACCGCGGCGCTTTCGCACAAGGAATTGTCGGATTTGGAGTTGTTTGTAGTGCAGGCGGCCGCGAATCCGTGCGGCCTTCCTTCTTGAGGATCCTCTTAACGCTTAGCCGCTGGTTATGAGGGCCGCTACCGTCCACGCTCGTGATCAACGTCGCTGCCACCACAGTTCACATGACGACCTTCCAGGCGATCGTCCTGGGGGTCCTCCAGGGGGTCACCGAGCTGTTCCCGATCTCCAGCCTCGGCCACACGGTCATATTCCCGAACCTGTTCGGGTGGAGCAACATCGTCGCCTGGCAGTCCGAGCCCGAGTCGCCGTGGCTGGCGTTCGTGGTCATGCTGCACGTCGGAAGCGCGGTCGGCCTGCTGATCTACTTCTGGAAAACGTGGATCGAGGTCATCGGCGCGTTCTTCGCGACGGTTCGCAAGCGCCGGATCGAGACCTCGACCGAGCGGCTCGCATGGCTGATCATCGTCGCGACGATCCCGGTGGGCATCCTCGGGCTGCTGCTCGAGCATCCGATCCGGGTGGCGCTGGCCAAGCCGCTGGCGGCGTCGATCTTCCTCGTGATCAACGGCTTCATCCTGCTCGGCGCCGAGCGATTCCGAAGACGCGCCGAGGTGCGCGCGCTCGCCGCTCGGGAGGGGATGAAACGCGACGGCGGCCGCCGGCTCGACACACTCGAGTACAAGGAGGCCGGCGTGATCGGGATCGCGCAGAGCTTTGCCCTGATCGCCGGACTCAGCCGCGACGGGCTGTGCATGGCGAGCGGACTCGTGCGCGGCCTCGACAACGAGGACGCCGCCCGGTTCGCGTTCCTGCTCGCGACGCCGCCGATCCTCGCGGCAGGCCTGCTCAAGTTCGGCGATCTGACCGGTTCGCTCGGCGCCGGCATCCGCGGGGACGCCGTGATCGCGGCCGTGGCCGCGGCCATCACCGCGATCTTCACCGTGCACTACCTCACGAGGTACTTCAAGACGCGCACGCTGACGCCGTTCGGGATCTACTGCGTGGTCTTCGGCGCGGCGATGGTCATCTACAACGCCTAGGGCTTCGGGTCAGCTGGCGCCGAAGCGGACCTTGCCGTTGGACTTCGCGCGCTCCTGCACCTTGTCGACGAGCTCGAGCCGCTTGATCGCGGCCCGGAACAGACGGGTCACGAGCCGCAGGCGGGCGTTCTCGGAGCGCATGTCGAGCAGGCCCTGCTTGGCGTCGAGGCCGAAGTCGACCGTCGCCGCCATCGCGTACGCGCTCATCCGGGCAATCTCGTCGGGATCGGGCTCGCGGTCGGTGGCGCGCTTGAACAGCTCGGCGTACGCCTCGTGCGCGCCCTTCGCGAGGTCCGGGTCGACCTCATCGTCGCGGTCGTCGACGAACTCGATCACGCCGGCGGGATAGGGGAGATGGCCCTGGCGCTCGAGGACACGAAATGGTCTCGTGCCGCGGACGATCAGGTTCATCCGGCCGTCCTCCAGCCGCTCGAGCACCTGATCGATCGCGCACGCGCAGCCGACCTCGCGCAGCCCGTCGTCGGACATCCAGACGATCCCGAACTCGCGCTCGGAGCCGATGCACTCGTCGATCATCGTCTTGTAGCGCTCCTCGAAGATGTGCAGCGGGATCAGCTCTCCGGGCAGCGCCACCATCCCGAGAGGGAACAGCGGGAACTCGCGCGACGGGCCTTCGGGCATGCGCCCTCTGAGTCTACGGGCGGCGGGCGGTGACCAGCAGGTTGTAGAAGATCGCCGGCGGCAGCACCGGCTCGAGCAGCCGTTCGTCGACGCGCTGGAGCAGCAGATAGCCGCGGAACGCGTACTGTCGCCACAGCATCGGCACGTCGGCCGGGTTGGCGGTCGCCTCGAGCGAGCGGTTGAACCAGCCGAACCAGTTCGCGAGCAGCTCCTCGCCGCGCACGCGCACCTCGTCGAACCCGGCGGCGCGGGCGAGGCGCACGAGATCGTCGGGGGCGAACGCGTGGATGTCGACCACGTGCTCGAGCCCGTGATCGTTCCCGTTGTGCGATCCCGGGTCCGGCGGCGGAGCGGGCCCCGCCCCGAGCGCCCGGCGCCACGTCGGCGCGACCGCGCACGCGCCCCGCTTGGGGATCGCTGCGATCCGGTCGCCGACGCGCGACGGCTCGCCCGCGAACACGATCCGCCCGCCGGGCTTGAGCACGCGGTGAAACTCCGAGAACGCGCGCTCGAGGTCGGGAAGGTGGTGGAGCACGGCGTGGCCGAGCACGAGATCGAAGCTGTCGGCGGCGAACGGCAGCGACTCCGCGTCGGCCCGGAGGCTCTTGACGGTCAGCCCCAACCGTTCGGCGTTCGTCGCCAGCGTGCGCACCATCCCGGGCGAGATGTCCGTGCACGTGGCGTTGCCGACGATCCCCGCCCGCAGCAGGTTCAGGCTGAAGTAGCCGGTGCCGGCGCCGACCTCGAGTGAGCGCGCGAACCCGCGACCCAGAGCGGCCGAGCCGAGCAGCTTGCGGAGCTTGCCGACGACCTGGCTCTGCCCCACCTCGCCGAAGTCGATGCCCCACTTCGAGTCGTAGCTCGAGGCGGCGACATCGTGGTAGCGCGTGTTGACATCGCGGATCTCGTCCGCGCGCCGCTGTGCGTCGCTCCGCATCGCCTCGCTCCGCAGTGCCTCCATGGCGCGAGGACATTACCCTAGGCCCCGCGCCGGTGAGCCTCTACGTTCAGCAGAACCAACCTCCGGGAGTCCCTCCGCTCGAGCTGACCGGCGAGCGCACGCTGCCCGACGTGCCCGCCGAGAACTACTGGTATCGCCGGCACCTGGCGGTGTACGAATGGATCGCGGCGCGGGTTGCCGGCGGGGTTGTGCTCGACATGGCCTGTGGCGAGGGCTACGGATCAGAGGTGCTGGCCCGATCGGCCGCCCGGGTGGTCGGCGTCGACGGCAATCCCGAGGCGCACGAGCACGCCAAGCTCCGCTACGGCGGTCCTGGCCTGACGTTCGAGTGGGGCGCGGTCGAGACGTTCGGCGACCCCGGCGCGTTCGACGCGGTCGTGTTCCTGCAGACGATCGAGCACGTGATCGACCCGCCGGCGGTGCTCGCGCACTTCCGCCGGATCCTCAAGCCGGGCGGCATCGCGTACGTCTCGACGCCGAACGTGCTGAAGCTGGCGCCGGCGGGACAGGCCAAGTCCGACAACCCCTGGCATCTGCGCGAATACCGGGCGTCAGAGTTCGCAGAGCTGTGCCGGGGCACGTTCGCCGACGTCGAGATGCTCGGGCTGTTCCATGCGCGCAAGCTCCGCGTCCACGAGGCCGCGCTCGCGCTCGGCTGGGACGCGGTTCACAAGCGGATCGGAATCACCGACGCGTTCTACAGCCGGTTCACGCCGGCGATCGCCTCGAGCGACTTCGCGCTTCGGAGCGAGGGGCTCGACCGCGCGCTCGACTTCCTCGCCGTGTGCCGCGCCTGAGCGAATCGGCGCATGGACCGCTCCAGGCTGGGTAGCCTGGGCGCCACAACCAAATACTGGCCAATTGACATCCGGAAGGCAGGGTCCGCTGTGTCACATCTTCGGCTACGTACGGGCGCCGCGATTGCCGCAGCGCTCGCTGTCGTTGCGTTCATACCGGCCGCGCCGGCCGCGGCCCGGCGCTCCGCCAAGCAACGCGCCTCGAGCGCGCGAGTGTGGTTCCCCCATGACGTGCTCGCCCTCGGGTACGCGACCAAGCAGGGGGCGGCGAGCCCGTCGCAGGTGATGACGATCGGCATCGGGTTCAAGGACCCGAACGCACGCGGCGAGGCAGCCCTGATGCGGGCCCAGCAGAACCCCGCGAGCCCCAACTACCAGCACTTCCTCACGCCGGCGCAGTTCGACTCGCGGTTCGGCGTCTCAAAGGCCACCTTCAACAAGACGCTCAGCTGGCTTCAGAAGGGTGGCGCGCAGATCATGGACAGCGCGGGCGCGCGCAACTACGTCGAGTTCAGCGCCACCGTCAAGCAGGTCGACGCGCTGTTCGGTACGCACGAGAACCGCTACAGCGCCAAGGGCACGAGCTTCCTGGCCAACGCGACGCCGCCGAGCGTGCCGGCACACCTCGACATCCTCGACGTCGTCGGGCTGAACACGCTCGAGCATCCGACCACGCCACTCACCGGCGCCCATCGTGGCGTGCCGGCGCCCGGATCGACGGTGCTCGGCCTCTCGACCGCGCCGGCCTCGCTCCCGTCGATCCCCGGCGAGAGCACGCTGACGGGCACGATCACGAGCGTGCTCGGGTCGCTCCCGGGTCTGCCCGGTGTTAATGCCCTGAGCAAGAAGCTGAGCGTCCCGGCCGCGTCGGTGCCGACGATCCCCGCCGAGCTGACGCCGCAGGACATGTGGTCGATCTACGACATGCCGTCGAACAACGTGGGTCAGGGGCAGTCGATCGCGGTCATGGGCTCGGGCGACTCGAGCACCACGGTCAAGGACCTCGCGATCTTCGAGTCCGAGCACAACCTGCCCAAGGTGCCGGTCCAGGTCACCGACATCCCGAAGGACGGCGACTTCTCCGACACCGGCGGCAACGTCGAGTGGGAGCTCGACACGCAGGCCTCGACCGGCGTGGCCCCCGGCGTCAAGAAGGTCCACCTGTACTTCTCAGAGCACCTGATCGACCCCGACGTCGAGGCCGACTTCGTCAAGTGGGTCGGCGACCCGAGCGGGCCCAAGCAGGCCAACGCGTCGTTCGGCGAGTGCGAGACGACGCCGGCGAACGCGACGCTCGAGTCGACGATCCCGCCGCAGTTCAACAACAACGTCGACCAGAACGCCTACTACGGCACCGGCGCGCCGGACGCGCTCGAGCCGGTTGCCGAGCAGACCCTCGAGCAGGGAGTGCTCGAGGGGCGGACCTTGTTCGCAGCCACCGGAGACACCGGCTCCTCGTGTCCGGTCCTCGTCTTGGGCCCGGACGCGGGGGCCGGCAACGGCGTCGCCAACCAGGGCATCCCGATCGTCAACTACCCGGCCGCGAGCCCGTACGTGGTCGCGGTCGGCGGGACCGTCCTGTATCCCGACGGCGGCAATCCGCCGCAGCGGGCGCTCGAGTACCCGTGGCCGTACAGCGGCGGGGGACAGAGCTTCTTCATCCCCGAGCCGGCGTTCCAGCAGGGCGACTCGAACGTCGACCGGCCGTGCCTGTCCGACGTGAACGGCAATCCGAACACGTCCGCCGGCATCTGCCGCGGGATCCCCGACGTGGCCGACGAATCGGGCGACATCGCGACGAGCTCGTACGACATCTACAGCGATGAGCTCGGTGGCGCCTCGAGCGAGGGTGGGACGAGCCTGTCCTCGCCGCTGATGGTCGGTATGTGGACGCGGATCCAGGCCGCGTCGCGCCGCGGGACCGGGTTCGCCGATCCCAGCATCTACCGGGTGGCGGAGAACGCGACCGACTACGCCCGCGACTTCAACGACTACCAGGCCGGGACCAACGGCTTCTATCAGGCGTTGCCGGGTTGGGACTACGTGTCGGGCTGGGGGACGCCGGTGCTCACGCCGTTCATGACCGACGTGGACGGCCGCACGACACCGGTTCATTAGTAGGGGCCCCGCCCGGCCGGCTCGAGAAAGCGTCCTCCAGGTTCGCTTTCTCGGGCCGGCCCTGGCGCTACCCCCAGCGGAACGTTCTGGGTGCCTTGCGCATCCGGATCAGGCGGGCGGGGGCGCCGGCGACCACCGCGTTCGCGGGCACATCTGAGGTCACGACCGAACCGGTGCCGATCACGGCGTTGTCGCCCACCGAAACGCCCCGCAGCAGGCACGCCCCGTAGCCGATCCACACGTTGTGGCCGACGTTGACGTCGCGCTTGTAGATCCCCTGCTCGCGGATCGGCCGCTCGACCTCGACCATCCCGTGGTCGAAGTCGATCATCATCACCCGGTCGGCGATGATGCATTCGCGCCCGATCGAATGTGCTGAAAGGCGGAGATCGTGCACTCCTGGCCGAGCACTGATTTGGCCCCGATCGACAGCTCGCCCTCGTGGACGCGGATCTTGCAGCCGTGGCCGATCCACGACCAGCGTCCGAGCGTCACGTACGCGTCACGGCCGATCTCGAACTTCACGCCGGGGCACACGAAGCACAGCCCGTCGGTCTTCAGGCGCCCGCGCCAGCGGAGCTTCAGCCACAGCCAGCGGGCGATCAGCAGCGCGTAGCCGGGCTTCAGCATGTGGTGCGTGCGGGCGAACCGCAGGAACGTCAGCACGCCGCCGTGCAGCGGCGGCGGGCCGGAGCGGACCAGCGGTGGGCTCGGATTTGGATCCCGCCCACCCTCCGGCCCGCCCCGCGTCCGCTCGAGCTGCTCTGTGCTCACCGACTGCACGCAGGGATCGTAGGGAGTTGACGTCCTGACTGCATGCGGTTCGGTGACATGATTTGCTCCGTAAGGATGGCTGGGGCAGACGAATCGCTCGCACAACGGCTCCTCGCCGGCGACCGGCGGGCGCTCGCCCGCGGGATCTCGCTGGTCGAGAACGACGACCCCGAGGGCTGGGCGCTGGTCAAGGAGGTCTATCCGCGGACCGGCGGCGCCGCCGTGATCGGCATCACCGGGCCTCCAGGGGCCGGTAAGTCGACGCTGCTGGGGGCGCTGACCAAGCTCGAGCGGGCGCGCGAGCGGACCGTGGCCGTGCTCTCGATCGACCCGACGTCGCCGTTCACCCAGGGCGCGCTGCTCGGCGACCGGATCCGGCTGACCGACCACTTTCTCGATCCGGGCGTCTACATCCGCTCGATGGCGAGCCGCGGCGCGCTCGGCGGCCTCAGCGAGGCCGCGCTGCAGGCCGCGCTGTTGATGGACGCCTCGGGGCGCGACCTGGTCCTGCTCGAGACCGTCGGCGTGGGCCAGGCCGAGGTCGACATCATCGACCACGCCGACACCGTCGTGCTCGTGCTGATGCCCGGCTCGGGCGATTCGATCCAGGCGCTCAAGGCGGGGGTGATGGAGATCCCGGACGTGATCGTCGTCAACAAGGCCGATCACCCGCTGACCGACACGATGGTGCGCGAGATCAGGAACGTGCTCTCGCTCGGGCCGAAGGGCGGCTGGAAGGTCCCGATCGTCAAGACCGAGGCCGTGAACGGCACCGGAATCGAGGAGCTTGCCGAGAAGCTGGCCGAGCACCACGCCTACGTCGAGGCCGAGGGCACGCTGTCCGAGCGCCGCCGGCGCAACCTGATGAACGAGGTGCTGGCGCTCGCCACGTACCGCATGCGCCGCGAGCTCGAGGCGGCGGTTCGCGAGGACCCCGAGGTCCAGGAGCTGCTCGACCGGGTGGTGGCGCGCGAGATCGACCCCGCCAGCGCGGCCGCCACCGTGCTCGAGCGGCGGGCCGAGGATCTCGCGCGATGAGCGCCGCGCTCGCGCCGGCGCTGCTGGTCGCCTCGCTGGTGCTGTGCGTGTCCGGCGCGCTCAAGCTGCGCTCCTCCGGCACGGCAATGCGCGCGCTCGGAGGCGGCGAGGTGGCGCTCGGCGCCGTGTGCACAGTGCATCCAACCCAGGGGCTGGCGGTGGCGCTGGCGGTGGTCTACGCGTCGTTCACTGCGGTGGCCGAGGTCCTCAGGCGCCGCCGCCAGGCGTGCGGGTGCTTTGGGGAGACAGAGTTTCCCGTGTCGCTCGCACACGTGGTCACCAGCGGGCTACTCGGGACGGTGGCGGCGGGTGCGTCCCTGGCCGGGGTCCGCGGGCTCGGCTGGTTGTGGGGCCCGCCCGTGGCGCAGACGGCCGTGCTCCTGATCGGGATCGCGGGCGCGGTGTACGCGGTCGTGCTCGTGTACACCGTCGTGCCGCGCGCCTGGTCGGCCTGGGAGCGGGCATGAGTGCCGGCGACCGTGTCCTGCGTGGGCTCGGGGCGCTGCTCGAGCGGCGAACCTCGCGGCGCGGGGCGCTGGCGCGGGCGGCGGTGGCCGGGTCGGCGCTCGCGGTGGCGCCGGTCCGGTACCTGATCCGTCCCGGCACGGCGTGGGCGGTGCTCGGACCGGGGGACTGCGCCAAGGGCACGAAGTGCACCGACGGCTACACCGCGTTCTGCTGCGAGATCGAGAACGGCAACAACGTCTGCCCGCCGAACACCTACATCGCCGGCTGGTGGAAGTGCACGAACTACCGCGGCCACGGCCTCTGCCACGAGCAGGGGGTGCGCTACTACCTCGACTGCAACCGGATCCCGGGCACCGTGTTCCCCGGCGGCTGCCAGTGCGCTCACGGCGATTGCCGGCATCGCGCCGTGGACTGCAACCACTTTCGCTACGGGCAGTGCAACACGCAGATCGGCGGCACCACCGAGGTCGTCTGCCGGCTGGTGGTGTGTCAGAACCCCGCCACCGTGCCGTCGATGAACTGCAACGGGACCGAGATGGTCGACAACCGGACCTGCACGCACAACAACCCCTGCCTCGAGGGTCTGGGGATGCAGCTCCCGGGGGGAGGCGGGGCGTAGGTGGTCGCGCTGGTGTCGGTCGAGACCGTGCTGCTGGTCCTGCTCGTCGTGCTCGTCGCCGCGCTGCTGCGAAGCCACGCCGAGATCCTCCGCCGCCTCGGCCCCGACGACGACACTCCACGCGTCCCCGCTCCGCCGGCGGGTGTCCGCGCCGACAACGCCGCCCCCGAGCTCGGCGGCGTGACGCCTACTGGTGACGCGGTCAAGCTGGCCCTGACCGGAGCGCCGACCCTCCTGGCCTTCCTGAGCAGCGGCTGCACGACCTGTGCCGAGTTCTGGGGAAAGCTGGGCGAGCACTCACCTGTCCGCACCCTGGTCGTAACCCGCGGGCCGGACCGGGAGCAGCCTGCCAAGCTCCGCCGACTCGCTCCGGACGCCGTCCCGGTCGTGATGTCATCGGAGGCGTGGGAGGACTACCGCGTCCCGGGCAGCCCCTACTTCGTGCTGGTGCAGGACGGCGCCATCCGAGGCGAGGGCGTCGCTACCACCTGGAGCGCGCTCACTTCGCTCGTCAGCGATGCCGTTGAGGAGCAGCGAGGACTCGACGAGCGGCTCGCTGCGGCCGGCATCGGACCGGATCACCCCAGCCTGTATCCGGAGGCCCGGCCCTGAGCACACCGCTGATCCTCGGCTGCGCGGCCGCGATTACGGCCGCAGTGGCGTCCGCCTGGTCCCCCTGAGGCGAGTCGATGCTGGCGAGCATCACCCCGCTCGGAGAGCGGGGCCGGCATTCGAACTGGTGGGTGACGGTTATCGCGTTTCTCATCGGCGCGACCGCGGCGGCGGCCGGCGCGGGCGCAGCGCTGGGTGCCCTCGGCTCGGTCGCGCTGCCCGGCGCCGCCCCGGTTGGCGGTGCTGGCGGCGGCGATCGCGGTAGCGATCGTGCTGGACGCGATGCCGCTCACGGTTCCCGGGCCTCGGCGGCAGGTCGACGAGCGATGGCTCGACCGGTACCGAGGGTGGGTGTACGGCGCCGGCTACGGTGCGCAGCTGGGCCTCGGCGTGACCACGATCGTGTCGAGCGCGGCGATGTACGTGGCCCTCCTGGCGGCGCTGGAGACGGCGAGTGCTCCGGCCGGCGCGATCGTGCTCGGCTGCTTCGGCGCGGTCCGCGGCCTCACCCCGCTGGCGGCCGCCGGCGTGCGCAGCCAGCGCGAACTGCTCGCTTTCCACCGTGGACTTGCGCGATGGCGCGCGCCGGCCCGGTGGGGCGCGGTGGCGACTCAAGCCGGGATGCTCGTCCTCGCGCTCGC
The DNA here is from genome assembly GCA_963699325.1 of uncultured Solirubrobacterales bacterium. Taxonomy (GTDB): domain Bacteria; phylum Actinomycetota; class Thermoleophilia; order Solirubrobacterales; family Solirubrobacteraceae; genus Palsa-465. The sequence goes on from CAVOTN010000012.1 coordinate 97,171, forward strand.
GCTGTTGTGACCGTGCTCGAGGCGCACGGCCTGCGGATCGAGCTGCCGCGGGGGTGGAGTGGGCGGGTGTTCAAGCGCCCGGCCGGCGGCGCCACGCTGCACGCCGGCGATTTCGATCTCCCGCTCGACGACGGGGAGTTCGGCGACCAGAGCACCGCGGTGATGCCGCCCGACGCGACTTTCCTGGCGTTGACCGAGTACCTGCCCGGGGCGGGACTGGAGCCGGGGAGCGGGCTGTTCGCGCCCCGCCGGATCCCGCGAGCGCTCGACCCGACCAGCTTCAGCGCCCGTGGACTGGCCCACCCCCGCCCCGGCCAAGCCGGAACGCAGCACTTCTTCACCACCGCGGGCCGGCCGTTCTGCCTATACGTCGTGATCTCCGGCGCCCGAACCGAGCGGCGCCGGCAACTCGCGGCGCTCGGCGTCGTGCTCCGGTCGCTGCGGATCAGCTCGTAGTGACGTCGCTGCCGGTGTAGCGGGCGGAGTCGTGGCCGAGCACGATTACGCATCGCGTCAGGTTGAGGCGTGTCTTGTTGACGTAGGTGGCCGTGATCGCGCTCGCCACCGTCGTCCCGTCGGGTGCCGTGGCGGTCGCTGTGACGTGGAGCTTGATCTGGAACGGCACCTCCTCGCCGGTGGCGTAGACCTGGCCGGCGCATTTCAACGGCGCGAAGAACCGGCCCGTGCCGGCGTAGTGGCCCGGGGACTGTCTGGTTCAGGATCAGCGTGTCGGTGGCGTTCGCGCGTCCGCGGACCAGCCGGACCTGGGCGCAAGGCCCCGTGGCGCACAGCGGAGTGAACGTCCAGGTTCGCTGCACGATCTCGCCGACGTGCTCGCCGCGGACGTTGCGAGCAGCCGTGACGCGGCCGGACATCTGGAACGTGCTCTCGAGTCGTCCCTCGGGTTGTTGTGCTGAGGCGGCCGCCGGCGCCAACACCGCCAGCGCGAGCACCAAGAGCGCCGGCGCGACCACCAGCACCGCCAGCGCGAGCACCAACAGCGCCGGGGCGCGACGGGTCATGCCCCCAGGGCGCGGGCGATCACCATCTCCTGCACCTCGTCGGTGCCCTCGCCGATCGTCAGGATCTTGGCGTCACGGTAGAACCGGCACACCGGGTACTCCTCGATGTAGCCGTAGCCGCCGTGGATCTGGACGGCCTCGTCGGCCGCCCGGACCGCGAGCCGCCCGCTCTTGAGCTTGGCCTGGGCGGCGGTCAGCGTGAAGTTCGCGCCCTGATCCTTGAGGTAGGCGGACTTGTGGACGAGCAGCCGGGTCGCCTCGATCTCGGTGGACATGTTCGCGAGCTTGCTCTGGATCGCCTGGAACTTCGAGATCGGGCGACCGAAGGCGCGGCGCTCCTTGGCGTAGGCGAGCGCCTGGTCGAGCGCACCCTGGGCGAGGCCGACGCCCATCGCGGCGACGCCGATCCGGCCGATGTCGAGCACGTTGAGGAACTGGCGGAAGCCCGCGCCGCGCTGGCCGACCAGGTTCTCCTCGGGCACGCGGCAGTCGGCGAACGTCAGCGGCCGCGTGTCGGACGCGTTCCAGCCCATCTTCCGGTACGGCTCGCCCGGCTCGTACCCAGGGGTCCCGTTCGGAACGATCAGGTTCGAGATCTCGCGCTCGCCCGGCGTCCGCTCGCCGCCGCGGCCGTCGCTGCCGCGTCCCGTGCCGGTGACCGCCGTGATCACCACCACGCCCGAGATGTCGGTGCCGGCGTTGGTGATGAACTGCTTGGAGCCGTTGATCACCCACTCGCCGCTTTCGAGCGCGGCGCGCGTCCGGGTGTTGCCGGCGTCCGACCCGGCCTCGGGCTCGGTCAGGCCGAACGCGCCGAGTCGCTCGCCGCTGCACAGGCGCGGAAGCCACTCCTGCTTCTGGGCCTCGGAACCGAACAGGTAGATCGGCTGGGTACCGAGCGAGGTGTGGGCGCACAGCGTGATCGCCACCGACGAGTCGACGCGGGCAAGCTCCTCGACCGCGAGCGCGTACGCGAGCGAGTCGCCGCCGGCGCCGCCGTACTCCTCGGGGAACGGGATCCCCATCAGGTCGAGCTCGCCCAGGCGGCGGACGATGTCGTAGGGGAAGGCATGCGTCCGGTCGAGCTCTTCGGCGACCGGCGCGATCTCCTGCTCGGCGAACTCGCGGACGGTTCGCTGGAGCAGGCGGTGATGGTCCGGCAGATCGAACTCCATGCCTTCGGATTCTCACAGCCCTACGATCAGGACGTGACCACCACGCGTCCAGACTGTCCCGAGGTTCGGCTCGGGACGCTCCGCGAAGGCGGCCTCGCGCCGGCGATCATGGTGATCATCGAGCGCGGGGTGCAGCGCCGGCCCGCGCAGGCCCGCGCCCTCCGGCTCGAGGTCGAGCTCCAGATGGAGGAGACCTATCCGCCGATCCGGATCGTGTTCGGCGAGGACGGCGTGCTCGTCGAGGACGGGCCGGCGGTGGCGCCGGACTGCGCATCAGCGGCGCTCTCCCCGATCTGGCCGCGCTGATGGTTACGCCGACACTGGGGGGCGTGCCGAGCCCGATGGACGCCCGCGGTCGCGCCGCGATCGGGTTGTTCACCTCCCGGCGTGTCCGGATCGAGGGTCGCGTCGGCGCGCTGCGGAGCTTCGTCAGCCTGATCCGGCTGTAGCCGCCGCCGGCGCCTCCGCGTCGCCCGCCACCGCCGCGCCACCTCGACCAGCAGCCGCACGCCGAAGCCGGTCGCGCCTTTGCGGGCGAAGTACGGCCGGCGCACGTCGTAGGCGGTGCCGGCGATGTCGAGGTGCGCCCATGGCGCGTCGCCGGCGAAGTGGTGCAGGAACTCGGCGGCGGTCAGCGCGGTCGCCTCCGCGCTCGGTCGTCGAGTTCATGATCTGGCCGTAGCGGCCCTTGATCATCTCCCGTAGTCGTGGTGCAGCGGCATCCGCCAGACGAGCTCGCCGGTGCGCTCCGCGGACTGCTGCACGCGCTCGGCCCAGGCTTCGTCGTTGCTGATCAGGCCGGCGTACGTCGACCCGAGCGCGACCACGATCCCGCCGGTGAGCGTGGCGACGTCAACGAGTCGCTGCGCGCCCTCGCGCCGCGCGTACGAGATGCAGTCGGCGAGCACGAGGCGGCCCTCGGCGTCGGTGTTGTTGATCTCGATCGTGGTGCCGTCGAGCGCGCGCACGATGTCGCCGGGCTTGACCGCGGCGCCGCTCGGCATGTTCTCGGTCGCGCCGATCACCCCGAGCACGCGCACCGGGGCGCGCAGCTCGGCGAGCGCGGCGATCGCCTCGATCACGGCGGCGCCGCCGCACATGTCGAACTTCATCTCGTGCATGGTCGCCGCCGGCTTGAGCGAGATCCCGCCGGAGTCGAACGTGACCGCCTTCCCGATGAGCCCGATCAGCGGGGAGTCGCCGTCGCCCGCGCCGGCGGCGGTGCCGTCGTAGTCGAGCCGGATCAGCCGGGCCGGCTCGCGCGACCCCTGCGCGACCGCGGCGAACGCGCCCATTCCGGCATCGCCGATCGCCTCATCCTCGAGCACCGTCGCCTGGATCCCGAGCCTGCCCGCCAGCTCCCGGGCGTAGTCGGCGAGCGCGGCCGGGGTCAGGTCGTTGGCGGGCGTGTTGCCGAGGTCCCGCGCCCGGTTCTGCGCGGTGGTCAGGATCGTGGCCGTCCGCACCGGCTCGGCGACGTCGTGGTGCGCGCTGAGCACGAGCTTCTGCACCTGGCGCGAGTCCTCGCTCGGCTTGTTCGGCTTGTAGCGGTCGAACCGGTAGGCGTGCAGCAGCGTGCCCTCGACGAGCCCTTCGACGACGTCCGCGCCGACGTGGTGCGGCACCTCCCAGCACAGCGTGCGCGCCCCCAGCTCGCGCGCCCGGCCGTGCGCCACGGCCGCCGCGACGCGGGCGCGCTCGCCGTCGAACTCGCTGCGATCGCCGAGGCCGACGACGATCGCGCGGGCGCCGTCGGCGTGCGTGACTGCGAGTCGCTTGAACTCGCGGCGCGCCTCGCCCGAGGAAAGCAGCGCGCCGAGCGCGTCCCCGGAGAGATCGTGGGCGACGTTCTCGCCCTCGAACACTCCCACCACGATCGTGTCTGCGCCGGTGTCGAGCGGCCCGGCCGTCGTCGCCTCGACGTGCACGGTCCGAAAATACCAAGGGCTACTAGGATGATTGCGTACCGCCTCTAACCCCTTCGGAGAGAGAGACAAGATGCCCAAGACCGTGATCCTCTCGGCCGCCCGCACGCCGATCGGCAAGCTCGGCGGCGGCCTGTCCACCGTCGACGCGACCGAGCTCGGCGGAACCGCGATCAAGGCCGCGCTCGAGCGCGCCGACGTCGCGCCCGACCAGGTTCAGCACGTCGTGATGGGCCAGGTGCTGCAGGCCGGCCAGGGCCAGATCCCCTCGCGCCAGGCCCAGATCAAGGGTGGGATCCCCAAGGAGGTCTCCTCGGAGACGATCAACAAGGTCTGCGCCTCGGGGATTCGCTCGGCCTGCCTGCTCGACAACGCGATTCGCGTCGGCGACCTCGAGGTCGGGGTCGCCGGCGGGATGGAGTCGATGTCGAAGTCGCCCTACCTGCTCAAGGAGGCCCGGTTCGGCTTCCGCATGGGCGACGGCAAGGCGATCGACGCGATGATCAACGACGGGCTCACGAACCCGTTCAGCGGCAAGCACATGGCGCAGGAGGCGAGCGAGGTCGGCGCCGAGCTCGAGATCAGTCGCGTGGACCTCGACCGCTGGGCGCTCCGCTCGCACCAACTCGCGATCAAGGCGACCGACGAGGGCCGGCTGCCCGAGGAGATCGTGCCGGTCACGATCAAGGGCAAGAAGGGCGACACCGTGGTCGAGATCGACGAGGCGCCGCGGCGCGACACGAGCCTCGAGTCGCTCGCCAAGCTGCCGCCGATCTTCATGAAGGACGGCACGCACACCGCCGGCAACTCGCCCGGCGTCAACGACGGCGCCGGCGCGCTCGTCGTCGCCAGCGACGAGTGGGCCAAGGCCAACGGCAAGACCGCGCTGGCGCGGATCGTCGCCCACGCTCAGGTCGCCGACGACTTCCCGTATCTGGCGAGGACCCCGGCGAACGCGGCCAAGAAGGCGCTCGAGAAGGCGGGCCTCAAGATCGAGGACATCGACCTGTGGGAGATCAACGAAGCGTTCGCGTCGGTGACGCTGAACTCGATGCGGATGCTCGGCATCGACGAGGACCGGGTCAACGTCAACGGCGGCGCGGTGGCCCTCGGCCATCCGATCGGCGCATCAGGGGCGCGGATCCTCGGCTCGCTGATGCTCGAGCTTCGCCGTCGCGGCGGCGGACTCGGCTGCGCGGCGATCTGCTCGGGCGGTGGCCAGGGCGACGCCGTGATCATCGAGGTCAATGGCGGCTGACGGCTCGCCTGCCGCGTTCTTCGATCTCGACCGGACGCTCATGGAGGGCTCGTCGGCCTTCCAGTTCGGGCGTGCGGCATACCGGGCGGGTCTGCTCAGCCGGCGCCGGCTGGTCGCCGACGGGTGGGCGAACCTGATGTTCCGGCTGCGCGGAGCGAGTGACGAGTCATCGCACGAGCTCCGCGACCGGATCTCCGAGTCGCTCGCCGGTACCCGGGTGCGGGACCTCGAGCGGCTCGGCGTCGACGTGCTGGCCGGCGTGCTGCCGCGGATCTACCCGCAGGTGCTCGAGATCGCCTACCGCCATCAGGACGAGGGGCTGCGGGTGTACATCGTCACCGCCGCCTCCCAGGACCTCGCCGGGATGCTGGCGCGCGTGCTCGCGTTCGACGGCGCGATCGGGTCGCAGTTCTCCGAGGTCGTCGACGGGGTGTACACCGGGCGCCCAGCCGGGCTGTTCGTCTACGGCAGCGAGAAGGCGCGGGCGATCGAGGAGCTCGCCGAGCGCGAGGGCCTCGACCTCTCCGAGTCCTACGCCTACTCCGACTCAGCGTCGGACCTGCCGATGCTGCGGCTGGTCGGCCATCCGGTCGCGGTCAATCCGGACTCGGCGCTGGCCAAGGCGGCGCGCGACGGAGCGCTGGGAGCTGCTCCGGTTCGACCGGCTCGGGCGCCGGCTGAAGGCCGCGGTCGGGCTGGTCGGGGCCGCGGTCGCGGGCGGCGCCGGATCCGCCGCGCTGGCCGCGCGCGCCCGGCACCGGCGCGGCCTCGTGGCGAAGCTCCGCTGAGTAGCACTTAGACTTCCGCCATGGCGACAGGTGAGCGCGTGTCGGACCTGGATCGCTGGGAGCGCGAGACGTTCAGCCGCGCGGCCGAGCGGGACGCGCCGTTCTCGACGATCTCGGGCGAGCCGGTCCGGCCGCTCTACACCGACGCGGATCTGCCCGCCGAGGCAGCCATCGGGTTCCCGGGCGAGTTCCCCTACACCCGCGGGGTGTACGGCTCGATGTACCGCGGCCGGCTGTGGACGATGCGCCAGTTCGCCGGGTTCGGCACCGCGCAGGAGACCAACGGTCGATTCCGGTACCTGCTCGACCACGGGCAGACGGGTCTGTCGACCGCGTTCGACATGCCGTCGCTTGATGGGCCATGACTCCGACCATCCGCGCTCGCTCGGCGAGGTCGGGCGCGAGGGAGTCGCGGTCGACACGCTCGAGGACATGGAGACGCTGTTCGACGGCATCCCGCTCGACCAGGTCAGCGTGTCGATGACGATCAACGCGCCGGCGGCGATCATGCTCGCCTTCTACGTCGTGGCCGCGGAGCGGCGGGGGATCGGGCCCGAAGCGCTCGCGGGGACGATCCAGACCGACATCCTCAAGGAGTACATCGCCCAGAAGGAGTGGTGCTTCCCGGTCGACCCCGCGATGCGGCTCGTGGGCGACATGATCGAGTGGTCCTCCGTTCACATGCCGCGGTGGCATCCGATTTCCATCTCGGGCTACCACATCCGCGAGGCGGGGTCGACGGCGGCGCAGGAGCTGGCGTTCACCTTGAAGGACGGCCTCACCTACGTCGAGCAGGCGGTGGCGCGGGGTCTCGACGTCGACGACTTCGCGCCGCGGCTGTCGTTCTTCTTCAACGCGCACATCGACTTCTTCGAGGAGATCGCGAAGTACCGCGCGGCCCGGCGGATCTGGGCGCGGGAGCTGCGCGACACGTTCGGGGCGCGCAAGCCCGAGTCGTTGCTGATGCGGTTCCACACTCAGACCGCCGGGGTGTCGCTGACCGCCCAGCAGCCGCTCAACAACATCGTCCGGACCGCGATCGAGGCGCTCGCCGGCGTGCTCGGCGGCACCCAGTCGCTGCACACGAACTCGTTCGACGAGGCGCTCGCGCTGCCCACCGAGCAGGCGGTGCGGGTGGCGCTCCGGACCCAGCAGATCATCGCCGAGGAGACCGGCGTCGCGAACACGATCGATCCGCTTGGCGGCTCGTACTTCGTCGAGGCGCTGACCGACCGGATGGAGGAGCAGGCCTACGAGTACTTCGCGAAGATCGACGCGCTCGGCGGCATGGTCGAGGCGGTCAAGCGCGGGTTCCCCCAGCGCGAGATCGCCGACGCGGCGTTCCGCTACCAGCAGGAGGTCGAGTCGGGCGAGCGCAAGGTGGTCGGCGTCAACGCGTACACCGAGGGCGACGACCTCGCCACGCCGATCCTCCGGATCGACCCCGCGCTCGAGGGCGAGCAGATCCGCCGCGTCGAGGCGGTCAGGGAGCAGCGCGACGGCGACGGCGTCGACCGCGTGCTCGAGCAGCTCGTCGACGCCGCCCGCGATCCGGACGAGAACCTGATGCCGCTGCTGCTCGAGGCCACGCGCGTGCACGCCACCGAGGGAGAGATCGTGACGGCGCTGCAGTCGGTATTCGGGAGCTTCAGCGAAGCGCCTGTCTTTTAGTTGACCCGTCCCACTCAGCGACGTTTTACACTCCACGTCCCTCATGGGCGCCTCCAGCGAGAAGAAGATCCGCGTCGTCGTGGCCAAGCCTGGTCTCGACGGCCATGATCGCGGCGCGAAGATCATCGCCAGGGCGCTCCGCGACGCCGGCATGGAGGTCATCTACACGGGCCTTCACCAGACGCCCGAGCAGATCGTCGAGACCGTGATCCAGGAGGACGCCGACGCGGTCGGGCTCTCGATCCTGTCGGGCGCGCACATGACCCTGGTCCCGCGGGTCATGCAGCTACTCAAGGAGCAGGGCGTCGACGACGTTGTCGTGACGCTCGGGGGGACGATCCCCTCCGACGACGTGCAGGAGTTGAAGGATCTCGGCGTGGCGGAGGTGTTCACGCCTGGTGCATCGACGCAGCAGGCGGTCGACTTCATCCGCAACGCGGTGCGGGCCTGAGCGGACCGTCCCTTCGGTACCGATTGACTCGTCAGTCAACCGGGTAATATGCGACACCTCTGAACCCTTAGGAGGCCTCACTTGAAGATTTGCGTCCTCGTTAAAGAGGTCCCGGACGCGGCCGTCGAGAAGCGCATCAACCCCTCGACGGGTCGTCTGGATCGGTCGGGGGAGAAGAACCTCAACCCCTATGACACCCACGCCATCGAAGCGGCGATGCAGATCCGCGAGGGCGGCACGGTCGAAGTGGACGAGATCGTGGCCGTGACGATGGGCCCCGAGTCGGCGGTGCGCGCGCTGCACAAGGCGGTATCGCTGGGCGCGGACCGCTCGGTGCATCTGAGCGACGACGGGCTCGCGGGCTCGGACGTCGCGGCGACGGGATACGCGCTGTCGAAGGTGCTCGAGTCCGAGCAGCCGGACCTCGTGCTGCTCGGCCAGCAGTCAGACGACGGCGAGTGCTACACGATCGGCGCGGTCGTCGCCGACCACTTGAAGATGCCCTCGCTGACCCAGGTGATCAAGATGGACGTCGAGGACGGCAGCGTCTCCGGTGTGAGCGTCAGGCCGAGTACGGCTACGACACCGTCCAGGTCGGGCTGCCCGCGGTGATCTCGGTCGGCGACGCGATCAACGAGCCCCGGTATCCGTCGCTGAAGGCGATCATGGGGGCGCGCAAGAAGCCGCTCGAGAAGGTCGGGACCGGCGATGTCGGGATCGACGCCTCGATGGTCGGCGGCGAGGGGTCCCGCGTCGAGTGCGGCGAGTTCCACGCTCCCGACGCGAAGCCGGCCGGGCAGATCATCGAGGACGAGGACACGAACGAGACCGTCGAGAAGATCGTGGCGTGGCTCGAGGAAAGGAAGCTGATCTGACATGGCCGACGTTCTCACTTACGTTCTGCACTACGAGGGCGCGTTCAACAAGAACTCGCTCGGGGCGGTGTCCGAGGGCGCGGCGCGCGCTGCTGAGATCGGCGGCGAGTGCCACGCGGTCGTCGTCGGCGGCGAGGACCTGACCGACGATCTGTGCCAGTCGGTCGGCGCCTACGGCGCCACCAAGGTGTTCCGCGCCAAGGGCGAAGAGGGCCTTGCGCAGCCGGTCATCGACGTGATGGCCAAGGTGATCGACGACCACGGGCACTCCTATGCGCTGTTCGGCGGCGGGCTGCTCGGGTTCGAGATCGGCGCCGGCCTGGCCGCGCGCAAGCACGCCGGGGTGACGATGGAGGTCATCTCCGTCCGGGCCGAGGACGGCAAGCTCGTCGCCGAGCGCCCGATCCTCCAGGACTCGCAGATCTCGGTGTCCAAGTACAGGGGCGACCTCGGGATCATCATCGGGCGGATCAACGCGTTCGAGACGGTCACCAAGGATGGCGGCTCGGCCGAGGTGGTCGACGTTGACGTCGAATACTCGCCGTGGTCGACCCAGGCCAAGATGGTGCAGCGCGGCGAGCAGCGCGGCGCGGACGTCGACATCGAGGGCGCCGACATCCTCGTCGCCGGCGGCCGCGGCCTCGGCAAGGCCGAGGGCTTCAAGCTGGCCGAGGATCTTGCCGCCGCGTTCGGCGGGAACAGCGCGGTGGCGGCGACGCGCGCCGTGGTCGACGCCGGCTGGTACCCGTATGCGGCGCAGATCGGCCAGACGGGCAAGACGGTGTCACCGAAGCTGTACCTCGCGGCCGGGATCTCCGGCGCGATCCAGCACAAGGTCGGGATGCAGTCCTCGGAGAACATCGTCGCGATCAACAAGGACGCGAACGCGCCGATCTTCGAGTTCTCCGATCTCGGAGTCGTCGGCGACCTCAACAAGATCCTGCCCAAGCTGACCGACGCGATCAAGGCCAAGAAGGGCGGCTGATCGGAGATGTCGTCGAGGAACGGACGCGCGCCGGCGCCGAACCAGTTCCCGCCGCCGGTCGATCCTGTCGGCGAGTTCATCAAGCGTGAGCTCGATTCGGAGGATGAGCGGATCGAGGTTGGGGTGGCGATCGTGGGCGGCGGGACCGCCGGCCTGGCCTGCGCCAACCGGCTGCTCCAGTTGCTCGCGGACGACCCCGAGACGATGGAGAAGCTGGGCGAGGTACCCGTGGCCGTCATCGAGAAGGCCAAGACGTGCGGCGGGCACAACCTCTCCGGCGCGGTGATGCGCCCGGGGCCGCTCCAGGAGCTGTTCCCTGAGCTGACCCGAGAGGACTGGCGCAAGGAGCGCTTCGCCTTTGGCGAGGTGACCAAGGAGTCGGTCTACATGCTCACCGGCCCCAAGACGAAGCTCCGGGTGCCGATTCCGGCCGTGCCGAACTTCAAGAATCACGGCAACGAGGTGGTGTCGGTTTCGGCGCTGGCCCGCTACCAGCAGCGGCAGGCCGAGGATGGCGGCGCCTACGTCCTGACCGAGACGAGCGCCGCCCAACTGCTGGTCGATGATGGTCGGGTCGTCGGCGTCCGCTCGGGCGACAAGGGCCGCGGCAAGGACGGCCAGCCGCTCAGCAACTTCGAGCCGGGCTCGGACGTGACGGCGCGCGTGACGGTGCTGGCCGAGGGCTGCTGGGGCCACCTCACCGGGGCGGCGATCAAGGAGTTCGGACTGGCTGAGAACCGCGAGCCCCAAGTATGGGAGCTCGGCGTCAAGGAAGTCTGGAAGGTCAAGAAGCCGCTCGACCGGGTGATCCACACGTTCGTGCAGCCGTGGCCGCTGAAGGTGGCGGCCAAGTACGGGCAGCTCGGTGGCACCTGGATCTACCCGATGAAGGACGAGAAGACCGGTGACGACCTGGTCTCGATCGGGTTCGTCGTCGATCTCAACTATCGCGACGCGACCACCTCGGCGCACGACCTGCTGCAGGCGTTCAAGACGCATCCGCTGGTCAAGGACATCCTCGACGGCGGCGAGCGGGTCGCTTGGGGCGCGAAGGCGCTCCCGGGCGGCGGCTACTGGTCGATGCCGAAGCTGTCGATGCCAGGGGCCGTGCTCGTCGGCGACGCGGCCGGAATGGTCGACACTGCGGCGCTCAAAGGCGTCCACCACTGCATCAAGTCCGGGATCCTGGCCGCCGAGGCGATCTACCGCAACGTGAAGACCGGGCAGTCGCTCTCGTCATACGAACAGGCCGTGGAGGACTCCTCGATCGGCAAGGAGCTCTACCAGGTGCGCAACGCGCGCCAGGCGTTCCAGAAGGGCTTCGTGGCCGGCAGCCTGCTGGCCGGCCCGGCGATCATGTCGAAGGGCAAGGTGCCGCGCGGCCGCCAGGAGTGGCATCGCGACGACGCTGAGCCGATGTTCGTCGGCGACACGAAGGACCGATATCCGAAGCCGGACGGCAAGTACACGTTCGACAAGCTGTCCTCGGTGTACATCTCGGGCAACGCGACGCGCGACGACGCTCCCAACCACATCCGCGTCCACAAGCATGTGCCGCGCGAGATCGCGGAGACATGGGTGTACATGTGCCCGGCCGGCGTCTACGAGGTACCCGACGACGCGCCGGAGGAAGGACCCGTCGACGTAACCGTCAACTACACGAACTGCGTGCAGTGCGGCGCGATCACGGCCAAGGGCGGCCGGCTGACGCCGCCAGAGGGTGGCGACGGCCCCCTCTATACCGTGACTTGACGTGGGCCGGCGGGGCGCGACTTTCGGCGCCCGCGATTTGTTGGTATTTGCGGATGTCCTGCAAGCGCTTACTTGGGGTCGGCGCCCCGCCCTGTGCGTGCTCGCGCTCAGCTCGGGCACGGCCGCGGCGGCCGCGACCACGCCACCGCGGGATCAGCTGCTCTCGTTCGTGTGCCAGAAGGCGCTCGACCCGCCGGCGCGCGCGGTCTCGGTCCAGTCCGTGATGCGCCCGCTGAGCGGGACGTCCAAGATGCAGATGAAGTTCTCGCTGCTGCGCGAGACCAAGACCCACCCGCGCTTCATCACCGTGCACGGCCGGGGGCTTGGCAGCTGGATATCGCCCACCAACCCGACGCTCGGGCAGCAAGCCGGCGACGTGTGGATCGTCAACCACCCGGTCGTCGATCTCCTCGCGCCGGCCACGTACAAGTTCCGGGTCATGTTCCGGTGGACCGGGGCGCAGGGCCAGACGCTGGGAACCGCGACTCAGACCAGTCCGACGTGCTTCCAGCCCGAGTTGCGTGCCGACCTGCTCGTGCGGTCTCTGTCGGTGACCCCGATTACGTCGGGCCCGTCGACCGGTCAGTGGGCCTACACCGCGCTGATCGCGAATCGCGGCCTGACCGGAGCGGGGCCGGTCGCGGTCGAGTTCGCCGACGGCAGCAGCACCCCGTTGCCGGCGACGGTCGCGTGGGTCGGCGCGAAGTCTCAGGCGCACCGGCGGTTCGTGGCGTCGCCGTGCACCGCCGGGACCCCGCTCACGGTGACGGTCGATCCGACCGGGAGCATCGACGAGTACGACTACGCGAACAACGCGCTGACGATGGCGTGTCCGGCGTCGGCGCCGACGCCGACCGGCTAACGAAAAGCCCTCTCGCGCCGATATATGAGGAGGGCGGGCGGCGTAGGCGGGCCGCTAAACTCGAACGTACTATGAAAACCGGCGTACACCCTGAATATGTAGATGCGCATGTGCGTTGCACGTGCGGCAACGAGTTCATGACCCGCTCCACGAAGCCCGAGATTCACGTCGAGATCTGCTCCGCCTGCCATCCGTTCTACACCGGCCGGCAGAAGCTGATCGACACCGGCGGTCGGGTTGAGCGCTTCCAGCGGCGAGTGGCGAAGGGGCGGCGTGCCGCTCGCGGAACCACCGCGGCCTCGTAGCCTGAGGAATTGATGAGCGCGGCCGTCGAGCAAGGACGCCTGACGGCTTCGCGCGATGCCCCCGTGGGGGGGCAGGCCGTGCTCGAGGGCGTGATGATGCGCGGCGTCAGCACGTGGGCGGTCGCCGTCCGCAAGCCGCCCGACGAAGGTCGCGAGCTCGGCGACATCGGCGTCCAGACGTTCCCGATCGAGTCGTGGAACCGGCGCCGGCGGATCTACCGCTGGCCGGTGATCCGCGGCGTGGTCGCGCTCGTCGAGTCGCTCGCGATCGGCATCCGCGCACTCGGGATCTCGGCCAACGCGCAGCTCCCGGGAGAGGAGCAGGAGATTTCGGGCGGCGCCTGGATCGGCACGGTGGCGGTCGCCGCCATCTTCGCGATCGGCCTGTTCTTCGTCGTGCCCGTCGGGGTGACCAGCCTGATCAAGCATCAGCTCGGGTCCTCGGTCGCGTTCTGGGCGGTCGAGGGAGTGCTCCGGACCGCGATCTTCCTCGGCTACCTGCTGTTGCTCTCGCGCGTGAAGGACCTCAAGCGCGTGTTCGAATACCACGGCGCCGAGCACAAGGTGATCTCCTGCTACGAGGCGTCGGACGAGCTGACCCCAGAGCGCGCGCGGCTGTACTCGCGGTTCCACCCCCGGTGCGGCACGAGCTTCCTGCTGATCGTGATGATCATGGCGATCTTCGTGTTCGCTCCCGTGGGGCTGCCGGCGTGGTGGATCCTCGTGCTCACGAGGATTGTCGGCGTGCCGCTGATCGCCGGCCTGTCGTTCGAGGTGATCAAATGGGCGGGCCGCAACCGCCGGCGGCCCTGGGTCCGCGCGGTCATGTATCCCGGCATGCAGCTTCAGCGGTTGACCACGGCGGAGCCCGATCTCGACCAGCTCGCGGTGTCGATCGCGTCGCTGCAGGCGGTGCTCGCCCGTCAGGAAGGCACGAACATCTCGCCCGAGGATCTTGTAGGGCTCGAAGTCGTGGCGTAGGTTCCGTCCCCGTGACCGGGGAAGGTGAGTTGCGCGTCGTGATCGTCGGCGCCGGCTTCGGCGGATTGGCGGCGGCGATCGAGCTCCGCCGGCACGGGTTCACCGACGTGACCGTGCTCGAGCGAGCGGCCGGGGTCGGCGGGACGTGGCGCTACAACGACTACCCCGGGTGTGCCTGCGACGTGCCGAGTCATCTGTACTCGTTCTCGTTCGCGCAGCGCCGGCACTGGTCGCGTATCTGCTCGCCGCAGTCCGAGATCCTGCGGTACCTCGAGGAGGTCGCGCAAGACGAGCGAGTTGCCGGGCTCGTGCGGCATGGCGTCGACGTCGTGTCGTGCGCCTGGGACGACGCCTCCTCGTCGGCGGGGTGGACCGTTGCCGCTGCCGACGGGCGGACCTGGCGGGCGGACGCGGTGGTGATCGCCACCGGGCAGCTGCACCACCCTTCCGTTCCGCGGATCGAGGGACGCTCCGAGTTCGCGGGGACGAGCTTCCACTCGGCGCGCTGGGACCACGACTATGACCTGACCGGCAAGCGCGTCGCGGTGATCGGCACCGGGGCGAGTGCGGTCCAGTTCGTGCCCGAGATCGCCGAGCAGGCGGGGCACCTGTACGTGTTCCAGCGCAGCGGCAACTGGTTCCTCCCGCGCCGGAACCGCGCCTACCCGGCGATGGTGAAGGGCGTGATCCGGTTCGTGCCGGGAGTGCAGGCGCTCCGGCGGCGGTTCATCTACTACTACGCCGAGACGTTGACGATGATGATCCGCAACCCGCGGACGGTCGGGCAGATCGGGCGCGTGCGGTCGGCGCTGTTCATGCGCTGGCAGCTGCGCGACCCGGACGTCCGGCGCAAGGCCTGGCCCCACTACACGTTCGGCTGCAAGCGCGTCCTGTTCAGCTCGCGCTACCTGCCGGCGCTCCAGCGGCCGAACGTGGAGCTCGTCACCGAGCCGATCGGGCGGTTCGTCAGTTCGGGGGTCGTCACCGCCGACGGGGTCTTGCGCGAGGTCGACTGCGTGATCTGGGGCACGGGCTTCCAGGCCACCCAGTTCATGTTCCCGATGGAGGTCTTCGGCGCGGACGGGCGGTCGCTCCGGGAGGAGTGGGCGGGCGGGCCCCACGCACACCTCGGTATCTGCGTTCCCGGGTTCCCGTCGCTGTTCTTGATGTACGGGCCGAACACGAACACCTCGGGTGGCTCGATCGTGTTCTACGAGGAGGCGCAGGCCGCCTACATCCGCCAGGCGCTCGAGGCGATGCGCTCGCGCCGGGCCGGTTCGATCTCGGTGTTGGCGGACGTCGAGGCGGCCAGCGACCGCGAGGTGCAGGCGGCGTTTGACGGTACGGCCTGGACTCAGTGCGACTCGTGGTACCGAGACGATCGGGGGCGGATCGTCGCCAACTGGCCCCGCTACATGACGCAATATGCCGAGCGCCTGCGCGTCTTAGACCCCCGTGAGTTCGAGTTCGCGCCGCCGCGGCGGCCTACACTCGACTGACGATGATCGACGATTTGGTCTCACAGATCGAGACGCGGTTCGGCGAGCTGCAGGACGAGCTGTCGGATCCGGTAGTGATCAGCGACCGTGAGCGGTTCACGGCCGCGAGCCGCGCGTACCGCGAGCTCGAGCCGGCCGCTCGCCTCGCCACCGAGTACCGGCGGGCGGCCGACGACGCCGAGGGCGCCCGCGAGCTCCTGGCCGAGGACGGCGAGGACCCGGAGCTGCGTGCGCTGCTGGAGTCCTCGCGGTCGCGACTGGCCGAGCTCGAGGACGAGATCCGCCTCGTGATGGTCGAGCGCGATCCGAACGACGACAAGAACGTGATCGTCGAGATCCGACCCGGGACGGGCGGCGACGAGGCCGGGCTGTGGGCCGGCGACCTCTACCGGATGCTCACGCGCTACGCCGAGCGGCTCGGCTTTCAGACCGAGCCGCTGTCGATCGGCGATGGGACATACACGTTTGCGATCAAAGGCGACGGGGCCTACTCGGTGTTCAAGTTCGAGGGCGGCACCCACCGCGTGCAGCGCGTCCCCGAGACCGAGTCCCAGGGCCGCATCCACACCTCGACGGCGACGGTCGCCGTGCTCCCCGAAGCCGAGGAGGTCGAGGTCGACGTCGACCCTGGCGACCTGCAGATCGACGTGTATCGCAGCTCCGGACCCGGCGGACAGTCGGTGAACACGACCGACTCGGCGGTTCGCATCACCCACAAGCCATCCGGGATCGTCGTCTCGATGCAGGACGAGAAGTCCCAGCTTCAGAATCGCGAGCGCGCGATGCGCGTGCTCCGGGCGCGGCTGTACGAACGCGCTCTCGCCGAGCAGCAGGCTGAGGTCGCCGCCTCGCGGGCCGCGCAGGTCGGGACGGGCGAGCGCGCCGAGAAGATCCGCACCTACAACTACGGCGAGCGCAGGGTCAAGGATCACCGGATCAACCTGCTCGTCCACAACCTCGACGCGATCCTGATGGGCGAGCTCGATGAGCTGACCGCCGCGCTCCAGGACGACGAGAAGCGCCGCAGACTGGAGGAGAAGGCAGTTGCCTGACGCTGCCATCGGGGCCGGCAAGTCGGTCTCTCGCGCGCTCTCAGACGCGACCGCCGCGCTCGCGGCCGCCGGCTGCGATACGGCGCGGCTCGATGCTGAGCTGCTGCTGGGTTACGTATTGGGGGTGGGGCGGGAGCGGCTCGTGGTAGACGCCTTCCAGGAGCTGGATGCCGCTGATTTCGATCGCTTCGAGGCGCTGGTGGCGCGGCGCGAGGCGCGCGAGCCGGTCGCTTACATCCTCGGGCGCAAGGCATTTCGCCGGATCGCGCTGACGATCGACCACCGCGTACTGATCCCGCGACCGGAGACCGAACTGCTCGTCGAGGTGGCGTTGTCGGTGCCTCGCGGGTCGCGCGTGGTCGACGTGGGGACCGGCAGCGGGCCGGTCGCACTCGCGTTGAAGGAGGAGCGGCCCGATCTGTCGGTGCTCGGCGTCGACGTCAGTGACGATGCGGTGGCGGTCGCGCGGGACAACGCGCGGCGGCTTGGCCTGGACGTCGAGTTCGTCCGCGCCGACCTGCTCGACGGCGTGCCGGGGCCGTTCGACGCGGTACTCGCGAACCTCCCCTACGTCGCCGAGGGCTCCGCGCTGCCGCCCGAGATCGAGCTGTACGAGCCGTCGCTCGCGCTGTTCGGGGGTCCCGACGGCATGGACCTGACCAGGCGTCTGCTGACGATGGTCGACGGGGTACCGCTCGTCGCCTTCGAGGTTTCGCTGGCCGAGGCGGTCGCCTCGATGGTGTCGCGCGCGGGTTTTCCGTCGGTCGAGATCCTGCGAGACCTCGCCGGCCACGAACGGGTGGTCGTCGGCCGGCGGTGAGCGACGCCGAGGCGTTCGAGCGCTGCATCCGGGCCGGCGGGGTGGCGCTGTTCGCTGCCGACACCGTCTACGGGTTGGCGTGCGATCCCGACGACCGGTTCGCGGTCGAGCGCCTGTATCTGCTGAAGCGGCGCAGCCTCGACAAGCCCTCGGCGGTGATGTTCTTCTCTCTGGAGCGCGCGTTCGAGGCGCTGCCGGAGGTCGGTGAGCGGACGCGGGGTGCGATGGCGCGTCTGATGCCCGGTGGCGTGACGGTGCTCGTCGCGAACCCGGCGGGCCGGTTCGCGCTCGCATGCGGCTCGGATCTCGGGACGCTCGGAGTGCGGGTGCCGTCGGTGCCCGCGCTCGCGGGGGTTCGTTGCCCGGTGCTGCAGTCGAGCGCGAATCGCGCCGGCGGGGCGGATCCGCGGTCGCTCGACGAGGTCCCTGTTTTTCTGCGGGCTGCCGTCGACCTAGTGGTCGACGGGGGAGAGCTGCCCGGGACGCCGTCGACCGTTGTCGATCTGCGCCGCTACGAGATTGACGGCGAATGGCGGGTGGTGCGGGCCGGAGCGGTGGGGGAGGGCGAGCTGACCGAGGCGCTCCACTGGCAGTACCACTTCGACGCGGAGACGTACGCCGAGGAGATCCGCGCGGACCTGCCGGCGTACGACGCGCTCCAGGAGGAGCTCGCCGGCGCGAGCGGCGCCGGCGCGCGCCGCATCCTCGAGCTCGGCACCGGGACCGGGGAGACGGCCCGCCGCCTGCTGGCGCGCCACCCCGACGCAGCCCTCGTGGGCATCGATGAGAACGAGCAGATGCTCGCGGTGGCGAGCGATGCGTTGCCTGACGGGCGGGTCTCGTTGCTCGTCGGTCGGATCGAGGATCCGCTTCCGGAGGGACCGTTCGACCTGGTCGCGAGCGCGCTGTGCGTTCACCACCTTTCCGGTAGCGGCAAGGCCGAGCTGTTCAGCCGGGTGCGGGACGCGCTCGCCCCGGACGGACTGTTCGTGCTCGGCGACGTCGTGGTCCCGGTCGATCCGGCGAAGGCGACGACGCCGCTGACGCCCGGCTACGACCGTCCGAGCCCGCTGGCCGACCAGGTGCGGTGGCTGGCCGAGGCCGGTCTTGAGCCGACGGTCGTGTGGGAGCACGACGATCTGGCGGTGGTCGCGGCGCGCCGAATCTGACCACTCAGCGACAACAACGCTGACTGCCTGCGTTGCTAGGCTCGTAGCCGCAGTGGGTGCCACCGACCTCCCAGCCGACTTCTTCAACCGGCCTCTGTCGGAGGTCGATCCGGAGATCGCCGAGGTGCTGTCGCTCGAGCTCGAACGCCAGCAGCGCACGCTCGAGATGATCGCGTCGGAGAACTTCGTCCCGATGGCGGTGCTCGAAGCCCAGGGATCGGTGCTCACCAACAAGTACGCCGAGGGCTACCCGGGCAAGCGCTACTACGGCGGCTGCGAGTACGTCGACGTCGCCGAGCGGCTCGCGATCAAGCGCGCGCTCGACCTGTTCGGGGCCGAGCACGCGAACGTGCAGCCGCACTCGGGCGCGCAGGCGAACATCGCCGTCTACTACGCGCTGCTCGACCCAGGCGACACCGTGATGGGGCTCGAGCTATCGCACGGCGGCCATCTCACCCACGGGATGCGGATCAACGTGTCGGGCCGGCTGTACGACATCGCCCCGTACCACGTGGATCGGGACACCGGCCGGATCGACATGGACGAGGTCGAGCGGATCGCCCACGAGCGCCAGCCCAAGATGATCCTCGCCGGGTGGTCGGCGTACCCGCGCTTCCTCGACTTCGAGCGGTTCCGTGCGATCGCCGACGCGGTCGGCGCGTACCTCGTCGTGGACATGGCGCACTTCGCGGGCTTGGTTGCGGCTGGGCTCCACCCCAATCCCGTGCCGTACGCGCACGTCGTGACGACCACGATCCACAAGACGATCGGCGGCGGCCGCGGCGGGATGATCCTGTGCACCGAGGAATTCGCCAAGCGGATCGACTCGGCCGTGTTCCCGGGCCAGCAAGGCGGACCGCTCGAGCACGTGATCGCCGGCAAGGCGGTGGCGCTGCGGATCGCCGCCACCGAGGCCTTCCGCGAGCGTCAGGAGCGGACCGTCGCCGGCGCGCGCGCGGTCGCGGACGAGTTGCTCGGTGCCGGTGGCGGGGTCAGCGTTCTCACCGGCGGCACCGACGTGCATCTGGTCCTGTGCGACCTGCGCGAGTCCTCGCTCGACGGCAAGCAGGCGGAGGATCGCCTTCACAGCGTCGGGATCACGGTCAATCGGAACGCGGTCCCGTTCGACCCGCGGCCGCCGGCGGTGTCAAGCGGGCTGCGGATCGGTACGCCGGCGCTGGCGACGCGCGGACTCCAACTGGACGACTTCGTCGAGGTGGGGTCGATCATCGCCGAGACGCTGGTCGCCGAGGACTTCGAGCGGCGCCAGTCGGAGTTCGTGGAGCGGACGTCGGCGATCGCCGACCGGTATCCGTTGTACGCGCGCCTCGGCGCCGCCGCGATCGTCAGCTAGGGCAGGCAGCCGAAGCGGCTACTCGAACGCGGCGACGGTCGCGAGGATCACGAACGTCGCCACGAGCGCGACCCCCTCGAACACGGTGGCCTCACCGTCGCCGGTGATCTGCCAGACGATCACCGCGGTGCCGAGCAGCGCGCCGATGTACACCGGGGCAAGTGTGAACGTCAGCCGCGTGGCGGTCAGCAGCGACACCAGCACGAGCAGCGGATACAGGAACGCGGCGATCTGCGACACCGAGTTCTTGACCACCGAGATCGCGAGCTCGGACTGGCCCTTGGCCGCGAGCACGATCCCGGCGACGTTCTCGACCGCGTTGCCGGCGATCGCCACGATCACGAGGCCGGCGAACGCCTGGGAGATGTGGAGTTGGTTAATGGTCGGCTCCAGCGCGTTCACGAACCAGTCCGAGACGAACGCGGACGCGACGCCGGCGAGCGCAAGCAGGATGAGGCTCGTCCTCAGGCTGAGCCGCGGGGGCTCCGACGCCACCTGCACGATCGACTCCGAGCTCAGGTACTGACGCAGCCACGTCGCGTACACGACCAGGATCACGCACGCCCCGATGATCGAGATCGTCTCGGCGTGATGGCTGGCGGCGTCGCCCGCGGAGTGGGTCAGGCCGATCAGGACGATGATGAATGACGAGACCAGTAACAGCGTCGCGGTGTCGTTCGGCAGCCTCGGGTTGAAGCGCATGACGCCGTCACTCGCGCGACGGGCGCCGGCGATGATCACCAGCCCGAGGACGAGCAGCGCGTTGACCAGAATCGAACCGAGGATCGCGGTCTCAGCGATCACCTGGTGCCCCGCGCCGAGCGCGAAGATCACCACGAAGAACTCCGGGAGGTTCGCGAGCGTCGCCTGCAGGACGCCGGTGATCGCCGGCCCCGCCCGGCGCCCCACCTGCTCGATCGAGATCGAGACGACCCACGCCACGCCGGCAAGTGCCAGCGTCGCGATCACGAACGCGATGATCCTCGAGACGCTGCTGACGTAGCGCGTCACGCCCGCGAGGACGACCAGCACCGCGACGACGACGAGCAGCGCGCGTTCGACTCGAGTCAGCCCGCTCAGCTGATCGTGGGTGGTGCGAGTCGCAGCCGCCAGCTAACCCACCCGCTCGAACTCCCCGGTCTCGACCTCGCGCTGCACGCGCTCATCGATCTCGTGCTCGCTGGTCGCCGGTTCGGCGGTTCGCAGCTCCCGGGTGCGCCGGCTCTTGAACTTCAGGATCTCCAGCATGTAGATCAGATACACGCTCGCGGCGAGCGCGATCAACCCGATCGCCACCATCACCAGGATCCACCCGAGGTGGTAGGTGCCGTGGTGGTTCGAGTACGGGACAAACCGCAGCGCCACCGCGACGCCGGCAAGCATCAGCGTCCAGCCGTACAGGTAGAGGACCGTGCGGCGCTGGCTGAACCCCATCCGCGCCATCCGGTGATGGAAGTGGTTCGCGTCGGCGGTCCACGGCTTGCGCCTGTACTTCAGCCGCTTGGCGACGACGAACCCGGTGTCGAGGAACGGCACCGCGAGCACGATCAGCGGCACGATCAGCGCGACCACCGCGCCGGTCTTCACCGAACCGATGACCGCGACCACCCCGAGCATGTAGCCGAGCAGGTTCGCGCCCGAGTCGCCCATGAATGACGAAGCCGGCGGGAAGTTGTGGAACAGGAAGCCGAGCGCGGCGCCGGCGGTCAGTGCCGCGAGCACGCCGGCCCCGCCGATGTGCAGGTCGAACGCGATGATCGCGAACGCGATTCCGTCGATCGCGCACAGCCCTGCGGCGAGTCCGTCGACCCCGTCCGAGAGGTTGACGACGTTCATCATCCCGACCAGCCAGATCACGGTCAGTACGCCGCCTGTGTTCGGCAGCTGGAGGGTGTGGACGAACGGGAACGTGACGTCGGTGACGATCGCTCCGCCCTCGACCGCGATCAGCGCGGCGGCGATCTGGCCCAGCAGCTTCCACTGGGGGGCGAGCGGGTGGGCGTCGTCGATCGCGCCTACCAGCGTGATCAGGCAGGCGCCGGCAATGATCGCCCACGTGTGCACGGTTCCGGCGGTGCCGGGCGCGGTGCCGAGCGTGTGGCGCAGGAGGATCGTCGCCGGCAGCCACAGCACGGCCGCGACCACCACGCCGGCGAGGATGGCCAGGCCACCGAGGGCAGGGGTGGGTCGCTCGGCCAGCCCGCGCTCGCTGGGCATCACGACGGCGCCGACGCGCCGCGCCAGCCTGGCCGCGAGCGGCGTCAGCGCGGCGGCGACCGCCATCGCCACCAGGAAGGCGAACAGAGCGTCCCAGTACTGCATGCCGTCGGGGAAGCATGGCAGGGGAGGAGGACTGGTGTCAGATGTCGGCCGGACTGGGGTCAGATGTCGGCCCGGAGCGCCTGCGCGATCCGCGCCACGATTGCGAACGGCTCGTGTGTGAGCTGGCGGTCGGTGACCCGCATGACGCGGAGGCCGTTTGCGATGAGGACCTGGTCGCGCTTGCGGTTTTTCTCGAACGCCAGCCGATGGCCGTGGCCCTGCCAGCCGTCGAATTCGAGGATCAGGTGGTGCTGCGGCCAGTAGATGTCGGCCTTGTAGCCATGGATCGGGACGTTCGTCAGCGGCTTCGGGAGCTGGGCGGCTTTGATCAACCGCAGTAGCCGTCGTTCGCGCTCGGAGCGGGTGAGGCGCGGGTCTTTGATCAGCGACCGGATCACGGGCGCGCCCCGGCGCGTCGGCTCGCGGTCGAGGACGGCTTCGAGGCTCCGGTCGGTCACGACTTCGCGGAACAGGGCCTCCTGGAAGGCGTGCTCGGTGTCGCGGGCGGACTCGGTGGCGGCGAGGTCGCAAATTGTGCGGGCGACCGAGGTGATGTTGCAGGCCGCGCATGGTGCGGATGTCGCTGCGCGCGGAAGCCGGCAACCCGGTGGCGCCTGATTCCGGCGTCGCTGGCCGGGGTTGCGCGCCCGGGACCGTCACATCGACATCGCCACCGGTGTCGGGGAGCAGACCGTAAAGACAGGCGGCTGAGCGATGGCTGACGACGGCGTCCGCTCCGCAGGCGAGGACCGCCGCCCGAGCGCGCGCCATCGGGGTTGGTGGCGCGGCACCGAGTAGGTAGACGTTCGTGTGAAGCCGCTGCATCGCGCCGGCGCTGGTCCGATGCGCGATAGCGCCGCGGCCGAGTCCGGCGCTACGCAACTGGTCGCAGGTGATGACGTTGTCCTGCCGACCCGCAATCCGGGCGATCTGCTCGTTCCACGACGTGCATGACGCGTCAACCGAGCCTGTTACGCCCGGACCGTGGCGCGTCGCGCATGCCCCACATGCGACCTGCGCCGCGGTCTCGCTGCCGCCTCGCAATTGACGCGTTTTGCAGGTGATTTCAGGCTCACGGAGCCCAGTATCCATGCTCCAGGTGCCCGCCGTCCGCAACCCCGCGCGAGTTGGAACAGAGTCGTTGCAGAGTTGTGGCAGGGCGGAACTGAGATGGCACGCGCCGGCGCCCACGTCCTCGCCTGCGCTCAAGTCTGGTGCTATTCTGACGTTTACGTAAGAATCAGATTTCGGAACGTCCGGAGGATCATGTCAGCAGTCCAGACCAGTCGCGCCCGCCGCATCGGCGTCCACGCCGGGGACGACAAGTACAAGTGGTGGGCGCTGTCGTGCACCAGCCTGGGGATGCTGCTGGCGACGATCAACTCGGGCACGCTGATCATCGCGCTGCCGGACCTGGAGCGGAGCCTGAACACGAGTCTGCTCGAGCTCGTTTGGGTGATCCTGGTGTACATGATCGCCTCGACGGTGCTCGTGCTGAGCGCCGGCCGGTTGTCTGACCAGTTTGGGCGTAAGAAGGCCTACATCGGCGGGTTCGTGCTGTTCGCGGTGGCGTCCCTGGGCGCCGGGTTCGCCGACAACGGCACGCAGTTGATCCTGTGGCGGATCCTCCAGGGCGTCGGCGGCTCGTTCCTGTTCGCGAACGCCGCCGCGATCGTCACCGACGCCTTTCCACGCGAGCAGCTCGGAATGGCGATGGGCACGAACACGATGGTGGCCGCGGTCGGGTTGGTGATCGGTCCGGTGCTCGGTGGCGCGCTGGTGCTGATCTCGTGGCACTGGGTGTTCTGGTTCAACGTCCCGTTCGCGCTGGGCGGGAGTGCCTGGGCGTGGATCATCCTGCATGAGGTCACCGGGCGCTCGGAGGACAGGTCGTTCGACGCGTTCGGAACGATCACGTTCCTGATCGGGCTGACCGGGCTTGTGTACGGCATCTCCAAGGGAGGCCTGTCGGGCTGGAGCAGCCCGGGGGTAATCGGGAGCCTGATCGCCGCGGCGGTGTTCCTCCCTGGCTTCGTGCTGATCGAGAGCCACGTCAAGTCGCCGATGCTCGACCTCTCGATCTTCAAGAACCGCTTGTTCTCTGCGGCGTCCGCCGCCGCGTTCACGAACGGGCTGGCGCGGTTCGCGCTGATGTTCGTGTTTGTCTTCTACTTCCAGGGCGTTCAGGGCGACTCGCCGATCCTCGCCGGGATCAAGCTCGCGCCGCTGGCGATCGGGATGCTGATCGCCTCGCCGCTGGCCGGCATCTGGGCCGACCGGCGCGGCTCGCGCGGGATGGCCGTGGCCGGCATGCTCGTCCAGGCCGCTGGGCTCGCGCTGATGACGACGCTCGAGCGCGATACGGCGTACCTGGCGAGCGGCGTCTACATGTTCATCGTCGGGGTCGGCTCGGGAATGTTCAACTCCCCCAACACGGCAGCGATGATGGGCACGGTTCCGCCGCACCGCCGCGGCATCGCCGCCGGCGCTCGGGTCCTGGTCCAGAACACCGGCGCGGTCATATCGATCGCGTTCGTGCTCGCGGTGGTCACGTCCTCGGTGCCGAAGAGCACGCTGTTCAAGGTGTTCTCCGGGCTCGCCAACCACATCACGAACGCGCAGCTGGTTCCGTTCATCTCGAACATGCACACGGCCCTGTGGTGTCTGGCCGCGATCTCGCTGCTCGGTGCGGCGATTTCGGCGGCACGCCCGTCGCACCTCCAGGTCGAGGCCGAGCACCTCGAGACTGAACGCCGCAGGGACGCGGCGGCGCAGCGCACGGAGGTAGCGGCGTGAGCACGACCGCCAGCAAGCCGCTGCGGATCGGCGAGGTCGCCGAGCTCACCGGCACGACGCCCCGGACGATTCGGTACTACGAGGAGATCGGGCTGCTGCCGGGCGCGGATGACCGCGCCGAGGGCAAACATCGCAGCTACAGCGAGGCCGACGTCGAGCGCGTGCGCGAGATCATCCGACTACGCGACCTGCTCGGGCTGTCGCTCGATCAGCTCGCGGTGCTGCTCGACGCGGAGACCGCACGGGCGGAGCTTCGACGCGAGCTCGAGCACGCCGAGGACCCAAGCAGGATCCGGGGGCTGCTCGAGCAGGCGCTCGGACACATCGGCACTCAGCTCGAACTGGTTCGCATGCGGCGCCAGGCGCTCGGGCAGCTAGAGGAAGAGCTGGTGGCCAAGCGGCGCCGGATCCACAAGCGGCTGTCTGATCTTCCCGGGGAATGAGCGCAACCAGCGCTCCGCAGGCAGCCCCGGACCTGGCCCCCGCTCAGCCCTTGGAGCCGGCGCGGCGCGCCGGCGTCGACCGTCGCGCGATGACTGTCTTGTCGCTCGGCCATATGTTCACCGACATCGCGCAGGGCTCGATTCCAGCGCTGCTGCCGTTCCTCGTCGCCGATAACCACATCAGTATCGCGGCGGCGTCGGCGCTCGTGCTCGCCGCCACGATCTCGTCGTCGGTCGTCCAGCCGGCGTTCGGGTACATGTCGGATCGCGTGTCGCTGCCGTGGCTGATGCCGCTCGGGCCGGCGCTGGGCGGGCTGGGCGTCGCGCTTGTCGGCTTTGCGCCCAATTACGCGCTCACATTTGCCGCGGTGCTGCTCAGCGGGCTCGGCGTGGCCGCGTTCCATCCCGAAGGCTCGCGCTTTGCCAACTACGTCTCGGGCGCGCGGCGCGCGAGCGGCATGAGCCGGTTCAGCGTCGGCGGCAACGTCGGCTTCGCGCTCGGCCCGGTCGTCGTCACGCCGCTGCTGATCTTGTTCGGCCTCCACGGGACCGCGTTCATCCTGATCCCGACCTGGCTCATGGCCGCGGTCCTGTGCCACGAGCTCCCACGACTCAAGACGTTCCGCAAGGACGTCGTCGGGGGACGCGTCCAGCAAGGCGACCAGCACGAGGCCTGGAGGCCGTTCGCGATCCTCGCCGGCGTGATCGCGTTGCGCTCGTTCGTGTACTTCGGCCTGGTCACGTTCATCCCGCTCTACTACGTGAACGTGCTCCACACGAGCAAGGCGCTCGGCAGCGCGGCGCTCAGCGCGATGCTGCTCGGTGGCGCCGTCGGGACGCTGACCGGTGGCCCGCTGGCCGACCGCTTCGGCCGGCGCAACGTGCTGATCGGCTCGATGCTCGTGACCCCGCCGCTGGTCGTCGCCTTCGTGCTGTCCGGACCGGTGCGTCGCGATCCTGTTCGGGGCGCTCGCCGGCGCCGCGACGATCGCGACGTTCGCGGTCACGATCGTGATGGGGCAGGAGTACCTGCCGGGGCGGCTCGGCGTGTCGGCGGGCGTGACGATCGGCCTGTCGATCGGCCTCGGCGGCATCGGTGCTCCGCTGCTTGGCCTGCTGGCCGACGCCCGCGGTCTGACCGCCGTGTTCGAAGTCGTCGCGGTCCTGCCGCTGCTCACGCTCCCTCTCGTGTTCGCGCTGCCGCGGCGGACGCCCCGTGAGACGCGGGCAGGATTGCGCGCCGGCGGCGCCGTAACCAACAGTCGCCGGCGCGGTAAGTCTCAGCGGGAGGCGTGTCTGCGGCGCGCAATCGGTCGGTGAGCGTTTTCTAACCGTGAGGACGGGAAGACGCGGTTCCGGCGTTTCTATTCCATGAGCCTTTCGATACAAGCCCTCAAGAAGCGTGTGCCCGCGTTCGCGGCGGTCGGCGCCGCGCTGGTCGGACTCGTCAACATCGCCTCCACGCTGACGCCGAACATCCGCTGGCGCGGCCACCTGCTGCTCGGATTCGAGCCCGTCGAGGCGATCCGGCTGTTCCACGCGCTGTCGCTGCCGGCCGGCGCCGCGCTGCTGCTCGTGGCGCCGTATCTCGCCAAGCGCCGGCGGCGGGCGTTGCAGACCGCCGTCGCACTGATGATCGCGCTCGGGCTGTTCGACCTGCTCAAGGGCCTCGACTTCGAAGAGACGATCCTCACGTGGACCGCCGCGCTCGTCCTGGTCGGCAGCCGGAGCGCGTTCTCGGTTCGCCACGATCCGATCACGCTCCGCTCGGCGGCCTGGCGCGTGCCGCTGGTGGCGCTGATCGGCACCGTCATCGCCGCGTTCGCGGTCTGGACCGGGGCCCATTCGTCGCCCGGCATCGTTGCCACCGAAACGCTCGACCTGCTGCGCTTCCAGCCGGGCCCGATCCATTTCCACCACCACATCCCGCTCGGCGTACACATGCTCGAGCTCTGGACGCTGCTGATGATCGCCTACGTGATCTTCCGGCCTCTGGCGGTGCCCCGGGCGCCGGCGAGCCCCGCCGCGCGACGGGAGGCCGCCGACGTGGTTCGCGCCCACGGCGCTGACACGCTGGCGTTCTTCAAATTGCGCGCCGACGGCCATTACATCTTCAGCGAAGATCGGCGTGCGTTCGTCGCCTATGCGATCGAGAACGGCGTCCTGCTGCTCTCGGGCGACCCGGTCGGACCGGACGATGCGCTGCCGGCCCTGCTCCGGGATGTGCGGAAGTTCGCCGACTCACGCGGCCTCAAGCTGGGCGCGCTCGGAGCGAGCGAGCACCTGTGCCCGCTGTACGAGACCCTCGGGCTGCGCGCGATCTACCTCGGCGACGAGGCGGTCGTCGAGCTGAGCCGCTTCTCGCTCGAGGGCCGCCGGATCCGCAAGGTGCGCCAATCGGTGGGCCGTCTCAAGAAGGCGGGATACCAGGCCGAGCTACACGAGCTGCGCGCGCTCGACGAGGACACGATCGAGCAGGTCGAAAAGGTGGTCGAGCTGGGACGCCAGGGCGCGCCCGAGCGCGGCTTCTCGATGGCGATGGACTCCCTCCGGGGTGACAACGACCACGAGACGCTCGTGGTGCTGGCCCGCGACGAGACCGGCGCGATCCGCGGCGTCCTTCACTTCGTGCCCTGCTACGGCCGTCCGGCGGTGTCGCTGTCGTTCATGCGGCGCGACCCGGCGACGCCCAATGGGTTGACCGAGTTCCTGGTCGTCAGGGCGATCCAGCTGCTGCGCGAGCGCGGGCTCGAGGAGCTGTCGCTGAACTTCGCGGCGTTCGCGAAGTGGATGCACAGCCCCGAAAAGCGGCTCGAGCGGCTGCTCGGCAAGTTGATCGCGCTCGGCAATCCGTTCTTCCAGATCGAGAGCCTGTACCGCTTCAACGCCAAGTTCTTCCCGCGCTGGGAGCCCCGGTTCCTCGTGTATGAGGGGACGTTCGGACTGCCGCGCGCCGGGATCGCCGCGATGTGGGCCGAGGGGCAGTTGCCCAAGCCCCGCATTCGCCGCCCGTCAGCCGCTCGCTGACCGTTCTGGAACGCCGAACATAGCTTGGCGAGGTCGACGCGGCGGCGCTAACGTACCGCTAACGTAGTCGCCCACCGGATTCACCCTCAAGGTGGGGCCGTCAGCGTACGCAGGCGAACAACTTTTGGCGCGACGGTCCCGTCTGCACGCCGCTACCCTTCCGGCCCTCTGAACACAGATGCTCGCCCCCAGTCCTCCCCATTTCGACGACGACAAGGACCGGTGTTCCCGGTGTCGCTGAGCGCGCCCGCAGCCTCGGATGGCCACGTGACGGTGCTCGCCTACCTCGACGTGGTGCTGGTCGTCGTGGCCGCGCCGATCATGCTGCTGATCGGCGCGCCGGCGGTCGGCTACCTGGTCGGGGCCGTCGCGTGGATTGTGCTGCGCGCGGTCGGGATCGGCGTCGACCGCGTGGCCGCCTCTATCGCCGACCCGAACCGCGAGATCACGCTGCGCTTGGCGTATCTGCTCGGGCGGCTGTTCCTGCTGGCGATCGCGGTGATCGTGGCTCGCAACGGGTCCGGCCGCGACGATGGGCTGACGGCGCTGGTCGTGATCGTGTTCGCCTTCACGACACAGCTCCTGACTTCGTTCCTGACCCGCCCGAGGACCAGGCGATGAGCAAGACCCAAAAAATCCTCCTGATCGGCTTTGGCGTCTACATCGGCGTCTTCGTCCTGCTGATCGCGCTCTTCGGCTTCGCCCAGCACAAGAACAACGAGTTCCAGATCCAGAACGAGTTCAAGCTCGTCAACTGGGTGAGCCTCGGGGTGTTCAGCATCAACCGCGCGGTTCTATACCTGTTCCTCGCGACCCTGCTGACGATATTCACGATGGTGTGGATCGCCCGGCGGATGCAGGCCCGGCCGAACAAGATCCAGACCGCGGTCGAGGTGCTGTACTCGCTGATGCGGAACAACATCACCCGGGGCAACATGCCGGACTCGATGGCGGCCAAGTGGTTCCCGTTCCTGGGCACGCTGTTCCTGTTCATCTGGTTCTGCAATCTGGTTGGCTACCTGCCGCTGCCGACGAACAGCGGCGAGAAGTTCAACGTGTTCGGGGCCCACATCCCGTCGTTCGCCCTCTACGCCGCGACCGCGAACATCTCCGTGCCGCTGGTGCTCGCGCTCGTCGTGTTCATCGCCTTCAACTGGGTGGGCGTCCGCCAGCAGGGGCCGATCGGTTATCTCAAGAGCCTGATTCCGGCCGGCGTTCACGGGGCGATGCTGATCCTGATCTTCCCGATCGAGGTGATCTCCACCCTGATGCGGCTGCTGTCGCTGACGATCCGGCTGTGGGCGAACATCTTCGCCGGGCACATCATCCTGCTGTTCCTGGCCGGCGGGCTCGCGGTGATCCTCGGGCTCCAGGCGCTCGGGTGGTTCGCGCTCCCGGCCGGGGTCCTCATCTACCTGTTCGAGCTGGGCCTGGTGGCCACGCTACAAGCGTTCATCTTCGCGACCCTGGCCGCGATTTACATCGCCGGCGCCGCCACTCACCACTAACACGACAAGGAGCCCTGATGCTTGCTGTTTTCCACATCATTCCCTTCGCGGCCGCCTCCGGGATCACGGCCGGCTTCGGGATCGCGGTCGGCGGTGGCCTCGGTGCGGTCGGCGCCGGCGTCGGCATCGGCATCATCTTCGGCAAGGTGATCGAGGCGGTTACGCGCCAGCCCGAGATGCGCGACGAGATCACCAGTATCCAATGGCTGGGCTTCGCGCTGACCGAAGCCGTGTTCTTCTACGGGCTGGTGGCCGGCCTGCTCTCGTACGTGCTCAAGTAGATGGCCGCCGTCTCTCACCTCCCGGTCGCCTCCTCGAGCGGCTCCTTCCTGATCACGCCGAACGTCGGGCTGATGATCTGGACGCTGCTGCTGTTCGGGATCTCGATGTACATCCTGTGGAAGCTCGCCTTCCCCCGGATCTCCGAGGCACTCGACAAGCGCCAGCACGCGATCGAGGAGTCGATCGACCACGCCGAGCGGATTCGCCATCGAGGCCGACGAGCTGCTCGTCGAGTACCAGGAGCGGCTCCGGGAGGCCCGCAATCAGGCCGAGGCCATCCTCGACCGCGCCCGCAAGACGGGCGAGGCGACCGAGCGCAATGCCCAGGAGCACGCCGAGCAGCGGCGCGAGCAGCTGATGGAGCAGACGCGGCGCGAGATCGAGGCCGAGACGCGCCGGGCGATCCAGGAGATCCGTCGTGAGGTCGCCGACCTGACGGTGTTGGCGACCGAGAAGGTGACGCGCAAGGTGCTCGACGAAGATGACCAGCGGCGACTCGTCGAGGACGCTCTGTCAGAGCTCGACTTCAGCCTGCTCGCCCCCGGGGACAGCGGAGACTGACGTGACGCATCGCGGGGGTAACCGCTAGTGGAAGAGATCGCTGAGGTCTACGCCCGGGCGCTGTTCGAGGTGGCCAAGGAGCACGACCTGCTCGACGAGGTGCGTGACGAGCTGACGGCGTTCGCTACGGCGGTCAATGACGACCGCGGGTTCGCGGTGTTCTTCTTCTCGCCGTACTTCTCGACCGAGGAGAAGAAGGACGGCCTGAAGAAGGCCGTCACCGGCGCCGAGCCGGTGTTCATGAACTTCCTCGAGGCGCTGATCGAGCGCCATCGCATGCCCGCGATCTTCCGCATCAGGGATCGCTACCAGGACATGTGGGAGGATGAGCGCGATCTGCTTTCCGTCGAGGTGACGAGCGCCATCGCGCTCGACGAGTCCACCGTCGGGAGCATCGGAAAACGGATTGGCGAGCAGACCAAGCGCACGGTTGAGCTCTCGAGCAAGGTCGATCCCGACATCCTCGGCGGCATCGTGCTGAGAGTGGGCAACGTCATCCTCGACGCGTCGATCCGGAACCGACTGGAACAACTTCGAAAGCAAGTCGCGCGGGCGTAGCCACGCTCGCCCGCGAAGGAGTCATGAATGCAGATCAAGCCTGACGAGATCAC
The DNA here is from genome assembly GCA_963699325.1 of uncultured Solirubrobacterales bacterium. GTDB lineage: Bacteria > Actinomycetota > Thermoleophilia > Solirubrobacterales > Solirubrobacteraceae > Palsa-465. Next base: position 128,665 of record CAVOTN010000012.1, read on the forward strand.
CTCAATCCTCAAGGACCGGATCGAAGGACTCGACACCTCCAGCGCCGACCTGACCGAGGTCGGAACGGTGCTGTCGGTGGCGGACGGGATCTGCCGGATCCACGGGCTCGAGAACTGCATGTCATTCGAGATGCTCGACCTCCCGCATGACGTCACGGGGCTGGCCCTGAACCTCGAGTCCGACAACGTCGGTGCGGTGCTGTTCGGCGAGTGGGAGAAGATCGTCGAGGGAGACACCGTCAAGCGCACCAAGCACCTGCTCGATATTCCCGTCGGCGAGGAGCTGCTCGGACGAATCGTCGATCCGCTTGGCAACCCGCTCGACGGCAAGGGCGAGATCAACACGACGGAGACCCGCCCGTCCGAGTTCAAGGCCCCGGGCGTGGTCCAGCGCCAGCCTGTGAAGGAGCCGATGCTCACCGGGCTCAAAGCGGTCGACTCGATGATCCCGATCGGCCGCGGCCAGCGCGAGCTGATCATCGGCGACCGTCAGACGGGGAAGACGGCGATCGCGCTCGACGCGATCATCAACAACCAGGACCGCAATCTGAAGTGCGTGTACGTCGCGATCGGCCAGCGCAAGGCGACGGTCGTGGCCCTCGCCAAGACGCTCGAGGACGCCGGCGCGCTCGACAACACGATCATCGTGATGGCCGCCGCCGACGAGGCCGCGCCGATCAAGTTCCTGGCCCCCTACGCCGGCTGTGCCATGGGCGAGCACTTCCTCTACAACGGCGAGGCGGCCCTGGTCGTCTACGACGACCTCTCCAAGCACGCCGTCGCCTACCGCCAGATGTCACTGCTGCTGCGCCGTCCTCCGGGGCGTGAGGCTTACCCCGGCGACGTGTTCTACCTGCACTCGCGGCTGCTCGAGCGCGCGGTCAAGCTGAACGACGATCTCGGCGCCGGCTCGCTGACTGCGCTGCCGGTGATCGAGACCCAGGCCGGCGACGTCTCCGCCTACGTCCCGACGAACGTGATCTCGATCACCGACGGGCAGATCTACCTCGAGCCCGGACTGTTCAACTCCGGCGTCCGGCCGGCGATCAACGTCGGCATCTCGGTCTCGCGGGTCGGCGGCAACGCCCAGATCGCCCCGATGCGCAAGGTGGCCGGACGCCTGAAGCTCGAGCTCTCGCAGTACCGCGAGCTCGAGGCGTTCTCGCAGTTCGGCTCCGAGCTCGACCCGGAGACCCAGCGCACGCTCGCCCGCGGCGAGCGGCTGGTGAGGACGCTCAACCAGCCCGAACGCCACCCGATGCCCGTTGAGGACCAGGTCGTCCAGGTATACGCGGCCACCAACGGGTACCTGGACCGGATCACGGTGGAGAAGGTCGATCGGTTCCTCGCGGAGCTCACCGAATCGGTGCGGGCCAACGAGTCAGAGCTGCTGGAGAAGATCGCCGGGGGGGATTGGAGCGACGAGACCCAGCAGGCCGTCGAATCAGCGGTCTCGAAGTTCGCCGAGGACTTCGGCTTCGACCTCGACGAGGAGGGCCATCCGATCGAGGACGACGCTCCCGAGTCGTCGCGAAACGGCAGCGATCGTCAGCGCGGTGATGGCGATGGTGAGCGGGGGGACGGGGATCGTGAGCGGGGGGATGGGGATCGTGATCGGGAGGAGCAGGCGCAGCCGGCGTGAGCCGGTGAGCCGGGAGTCGACCGATGGCGAAATCGCAGCGTGACGTTCGCAACCGCATCGGCGCGGTAAAGAACATTCAGAAGATCGCCCGGGCGCTGGAACTGGTCGCGGCGGCCCGTCTGCGCCGGGCCGAGCAGCGGATCGAGGCACTCCGGCCCTACGCCAACGCGATCAGGCGGATGACGCGCCAGGCAGCCGAGGCGGCGGGGCGCGTACCGAGCCTGCCAATCCTCGAGGAGCACGAGACCGTGTCGAAGGTCGGCCTGTTGCTGATTGCCGGCGACCGTGGCCTCGCCGGCGCGTTCAACTCGAACATCGTCCGCGCGGGCGTGGCGGCGGGGCGCGAGCACGAGGGGGAGGGGCACACGCCGGTGTTCTTCGCCTCCGGTCGTCGTCCGGCGACGTCGCTGACCTTCCGCGGTCTGGACTTGGTGGAGAGCTTCACCGGGTTCACCGACCGCCCCTCGTACGCCGATGCCCGCCGGATCGCCGATCGGCTGATGGCCGCGTACGTCGACGGCGAGGTCGACCAGGTCGAGATCTTCTACAACGGATACATCTCGCCGGTGTCCCAGGTGATCCGGCGCGAGACGTTGCTGCCGCTCCAGCGCGCCACGGTGCTCGACGAAGAGGAGGACGAGGAGCGGTCAGATTCGGATGACGCCGGTTCCTCGGGCAACAAGTCCGAGCCACATGCGCTCGTCGATTACGAGCCCGATCCGGAGGAGATCCTCAAGCGGCTGGTGCCGGATTACGTGGAGATCTCGATCTACCGGGCGCTGCTCGAGTCGACCGCGTCCGAGCACGGCGCGCGGATGACGGCGATGCGCAACGCCTCGGACAACGCGAGCGACTTGATCAAGACGCTTACGCTCGAGATGAACCGAGCCCGCCAGGCCGAAATCACCCAGGAGATTCTGGAAGTCGTGGCGGGAGCAGAAGGGCTGTCCGGGTAGACCTACACTGGAGAAGCTATGTCAGTAGCAGAAGAACAGCGCAGAGATGCCTCGGAGGGCGAGCCCAAGAAGAAGAACACGGGGCGTATCGAAGAGGTTCAGGGCGTGGTGATCGAGGCCGTGTTCCCCGAGAAGCTGCCCGAGATCTACCACGCGATCCTGGTGCGCCGCCCCGAGGCCGCGCGTGCCGAGGAGGAGATCGACATCGCCACGGGCGAGGAGAGCTGGCTTGTGTGCGAGGTGCAGCAGCACCTCGGCGACGACCGAGTGCGCGCGGTGGCGATGGACACGACCGACGGTCTGGCGCGCGGAACCGAGGTGATCGACACCGGGGCACCGATCACGGTGCCGGTCGGCGACATTACGCTCGGGCGGATCTTCAACCTGCTCGGCGACCCGATCGATCTCGGCGAGCCGCTGCCCGACGACGTCGAGCGCTGGCCGATTCACCGCGATGCGCCGCAGGTCGACGATCTGACGCCGACGAGCGAGATGTTCGAGACCGGCATCAAGGTGATCGATCTGCTCGCCCCGTACGCCAAGGGCGGAAAGGTCGGGCTGTTCGGCGGCGCCGGCGTGGGCAAGACCGTGATCATCCAGGAGCTGATCCGCAACCTGGCCGAGGAGCACCAAGGTCTGTCGGCGTTCTGCGGAGTCGGAGAACGCTCGCGCGAGGGCAACGACCTGTACCTCGAGATGAAGGAATCGGGCGTACTCGAGAAGACGATGCTCGTGTTCGGACAGATGAATGAGCCCCCCGGTGCCCGCATGCGCGTCGCGCTGTCAGGCCTGACGATGGCCGAGTACTTCCGCGACCACGAGCACCAGGACGTGCTGCTGTTCATCGACAACATCTTCCGGTTCGTCCAGGCCGGCTCGGAGGTCTCGGCGCTGCTCGGCCGGATGCCATCGCAGGTCGGCTATCAGCCGACGCTCGAGTCCGAGATGGGCGAGCTCCAGGAGCGGATCACGTCGACCAAGGAGGGGTCCGTCACCTCCATCCAGGCGATCTACGTGCCCGCCGACGACCTCACCGACCCGGCGCCGGCATCCGTGTTCGCCCATCTGAACGCGACGACGACGCTATCGCGGTCGATCGCGGAGAAGGGCATCTATCCGGCGGTCGACCCGCTCGACTCGACCTCGACGATCCTCAAGGCGGAGATCCTCGGTGACGAGCACTTCGACGTCGCCAACCAGGTCAAGCAGGTTCTCCAGCGCTACCGCGAGCTCCAGGACATCATCGCGATCCTCGGGATCGACGAGCTCTCGGACGAGGACAGGCTGACCGTGAACCGGGCGCGCAAGATCGAGCGCTTCCTGTCACAGCCGTTCTTCGTGGCCGAGCAGTTCACCGGCACCCCCGGTGTGTACGTCCCGATCGCCGAGTCGATCCGGGGGTTCAAGGAGATCCTCGAGGGCAAGCACGACGACCTCCCCGAGCGTGCCTTCTTCATGAAGGGAACGATCGACGAGGTCGTCCGCGACGCCGGCGGTGGCGAGGAGGAGAAGAAGGACGAGGAGAGGACTCAAAGGACCAGGAAGAGCCAGAGGCCAAGGGCGACTCCCAGGGTTCGCGGGATTCGGAGGGTTCGGACGCCGAGGACGGAGACGCCTCGAACGACCGCGAGGGCAGCTCGAACGACCGCGAGGGCAGCTCGGACGACGGCGAGGGTGACTCGGGCGACGGCGAGCGCGACTCGACCGCCGGCGAGGACAAGGAGTAGGCGCCGGTGGCGCACTCCAAGTTCCGCGCCGAAGTCCTCACCCCCGAGGGGGAGGTCTTCAACGACGAGGTCGAGATGGTCTCGACCAAGACCGCTGTCGGATCGATCGGCATCCTGGCCAACCACGAGCCGGTCCTCGCGATGCTCGACCCCACAGAGCTGCGGCTGTACAAGACCGAGTCAGAGGTGGTCCGGTTCGCCCAGGCCGAGGGCTACATGCAGGTGGCCGACAACCGCGCTCTGATCCTGGTCGAAGAGGCCACGGCGCCGGGCGACCTGGACGCCGGCAGCCTTCGCGAGCGCCTGCAACAGGCCGAGCACGAGCTTGACTCCGCCGGCGACGACACCGAAAAACGGCGCTTCGCGGAGCGAGACAAGGCCCGCTTAGAGCAGTTTTTGAAGATTGCCGAGGGCTGAGTCCCAGCGGGAGGTTCGGCGTGGCGTCACGTCTGCGCCTATCCTCCTTGGTTCATGCTGGACGAGCTCGTACTCGCCGAGCGCCTGATCTCCTACGACACGTCCAGGCCGGAGGAGATCGTCGCGGCGGCAGGATTCGTGAAGGGATGGCTCGAATCCCGCGACATCGAGGTGCGTCACCACGATCACAACGGGCTGCCCGTACTGGTTGCGGAAGTCGGGCCTTCCGATGACGGGCCCGATTTCCCGTGCGTCGTGTTCCACGGCCACCTCGACGTCGTCCCCGGCCGCCCCGAGCAGTTCCAGCCGCGGGTCGACGGCGACCGGCTGATCGGCCGCGGCGCCTACGACATGAAGGGCGGACTGGCGACGATGATGTGCGCGCTCAAGGACCTCGAGCGCCAGGGTCGGGTGCGGGTCCGGCTGGTGTGCGTCCCGGACGAGGAGTCCGAGGAGATCGAGGACCGGTCGACCGATGCCGTGGTCAGCCGCGGGTTGGGTGGCGACTTCGCGATCACCGGCGAGCCGACCAACCTGCACATCGGGGTGGAGGCCAAGGGCGTGCTGGCCATGGTCATCCAGGTCCACGGCCGCGCCGCGCACAGCTCGACGCCGTGGCTCGGCGACAACGCCGTGCTGAAGGCCATCGACGTGTTTCGGGCGATCGAGTCGCTGCCGTTCTCCCGGGAGTCATCGGAGGTATTCGACCGGCCGTCGATCAACCTCGGGCGGATCGAGGGCGGAGACGCGATCAACAAGGTGCCCGACGAGTGCATCATGTCGGTCGACATCCGCTTTCTTCCCGGGCAGGACCCCGACGCGATCCTCGCTCAGATCGTCCGGATCCCGGCGATCGACGTCACCAAGACGTTTATCTTCCCGCCCGTGAGCGTGGCCCGTGGCAACCCCTACGTTCAGGCGTTGCGCGAGGCCGTGACCCGCTCGATCCCCGATCAGGAGGTGCTGAGCGTGGGCCGCGACGGAGCCTCGGACGCGGTCGCGTTCATGGCGGCGGGCATCCCGGCGGTCGAATTCGGCCCGGACGGCGCCGGGCACCACGGGCCCGAGGAATGGGTGTCGGTGTCCTCGATGGCGCGCTACCGCCGCTCGCTGGTCGGGTTCGTGCGGACGCTGCCGATGTGGCTCGAGCGGACGGCGTCCGACGAGTCCAGGGAGCCGATCGCGTCCGACGGGGCCGGACGGGACGGGCTCGGACGGGACGGGGTCGGACCGGAGGGGGCGAAACACGAGGATGACGCGCGTACGGGCCTGACCGCGATCGACGGCGGGCTCGGTTGAGACGGCTGATCCCAAAGTCGCGGACCGGGACGTTCGTGCGGTTCACGCTTGCCGGCGTGCTCGTGATCGCGTTCGCCGCGACGGCGACCGCGGTCGCCGGGCTGCTTCAGGTCAGGCAGATCACCAAGTACCTCGATGCGACTCCGGCCTTCAAAGCGTCGCCGGTGGTGTCGGTTCCCGATCCGGGCAGTCCCCAGACGATCCTGCTGGTCGGCTCTGACCATCGCGCCGGAACGCCGTTCCGGGATCTCAACACCGACACGATGATGCTGGTCCGGCTGGATCCGGCCTCCTCGACGATCAACCTCCTGTCGGTTCCCCGCGACCTCAAGGTCGAGATCCCCGAAGGCGGCGCGATCGTTACCGACAAGCTGAACGCGGCGTACTACTTCGGCGGGCCGAACCTGCTGATCAAGATCCTCAAGCAGCAGGTGTTTCCCGGCCTGAAGGTCAACCACGTCGTCGACGTCGGGTTTGGCGGCTTCGAGAGGATGATCAACGCGCTCGGGTGCGTCTATACCGACGTCGATCACCGCTACTACAACAACACCGCTGTCACCGACTACTCGAGCATCAACCTCCAACCGGGCTACCAGAAGCTGTGCGGCGCCGACGCGCTGTCGTTCGTGCGCTTCCGCCATACCGACACCGACATCGTCCGTAACGCGCGCCAGCAGGACTTCATCCGCTGGGCGAAGTCCCAGTTCAGCCAGGATCAGATCATCACCGAGCGCGACCAGCTGCTGACGATCTTCGGCAAGAACGCAACCACCGACCACAACCTGCACACGACCGACGGACTGATCAACCTGTTCGACCTGGTCGCGTTCTCGGCCGGGAACACGATCAAGCAGATCCAGTTCCCTGCGTTTCTGCCGCCGTGCGCGCCGGTCGCGGCGAATGCGGGCACCGCCGTTCAGCAGACTCCGTGCTACGTCGAAGCGACCAGCGCACAGGCCGAGCAAGCTGCGTACAGCGCGTTCATGACGCCGACGAAGGGATCGCCGCTGCCGGCGTCCAGCGCTGGCGGGGCGGCGCACGGCGCCGGTGGCGGGAGCGGATCCCACGGCGGCGGAGGCGGAGGGCCGGTCCCGGGCCTTGCGGCGGACCCGAGCGATGGGCAGGCCCAGGCCAAGGCGCTCGGTGCGATCGGGATCCCGATCTACTACCCGAAGCAGATCGTGTCGGGCTCGCAGTACTGCTCGAGCCAGACGAGCCTGTGCCCGCTGGAGATCGCCAGCCCGGGCTCCTACCCCCGTGCGTACCTGCTCCACGACCAGGAGGGGATCTCCCATTACTCCTACCGGATGACCCTGGAGATCAACCCCGTCCTCGGCGAGTACTACGGAGTCCAGGGCACAACCTGGCTGAATCCGCCGATCCTCAACAAGCCGTCAGGGACGAAATTCGTCAACGGTAAGGAACTGCTGCTGTACGCCAATGGCGGCAAGCTGAGCCTCGTCGCGTGGCGGACGCCCACCGCCGCCTACTGGATCGCGAACACGCTCACCGACAACATCCCGAACCGCCAGCTGGTGGCGATCGCCGCCTCGTTGACGCGGGACGGCGGCAAGTAGATTCGGATGGTCGGCGGCGCCTGACGGCGGCGCCTCAGCCGCTACCCTCCGGCCGATGGGCTCAGCGCGGGAACCGATCGCGGTGATCGGGACAGGCTATGTCGGGCTCGTGACCGCGGCCGGGTTTGCCGAGCTCGGAAGCGAGGTGTGGTGCGTCGACATCGACGCCGACAAGATCGCGCGGCTCGAGCGCGGCGAGATCCCGATCTACGAGCCGGGCCTCGCGGACTCCGTGGCCGCCAATCGCGAGCGGCTGCACTTCTCGACCGAGCTCGCTCCGGCGCTCGAGCACGCCCGCCTGCTGTTCGTAGCGGTCGGCACGCCCCCGACCTATTCCGGTGACGCCGATCTGTCCGCGGTGAACGCCGTCGTCGACGCCATGCCCCGCTCGGACCATCACGCGCTCGTGATGAAATCGACCGTACCCGTCGGCACCGGCGCCGCGATCAGGCGAAGCCTTGGCGAGCGCGGCAAGGCTGACTTCGCGTACGTGTCCTGCCCGGAGTTTCTGAAGGAGGGCTCCGCGCTGGAGGACTTCCGGAGTCCCGATCGGATCGTCGTCGGCGATGACGGCGACTGGGCGGGCGACGCGGTGACCGAGCTGTACGCCCCGCTCAACGCGCCGCTGGTGCGCACCGACATCGCGAGCGCGGAGATGATCAAGCTCGCCGCGAATGCCTTCCTCGCCACCAAGATCTCGTTCATCAACGAGATCGCCAACGTGTGCGAGGAGACCGGTGCCGACGTGCTCGAGGTGGCGCGCGGGATGGGTCTCGACCAGCGGATCGGGACCCATTTTCTGAAGCCGGGTATCGGATTCGGCGGAAGTTGTTTCCCGAAGGATGTCTCAGCGCTGAAGCAACTCGCCGGCAACTCTGGCTACCACTTCCAGTTGCTGACCGCGGTGATCGAGGTCAACGAGCTGCAAAAGCGGCGCGTGATCGGCAAGCTGCAGAAGCATCTCGGCTCGCTGGTCGGCAAGAGCGTGACCCTGCTTGGGCTGGCCTTCAAGGCAAACACCGACGACATGCGTGAGGCCTCGTCGCTGGTCCTGGCGGCTCGCCTGCAGGCCGACGGCGCGACGGTCCGCGCATATGACCCGGTCGCCGAGGCCGAGGCCCGCAAGTTGATGACCGGCGTCCAGTTCGCCGATGGGGCGCTCGATGCGCTCACCGATGCCGACGCCTGCGTGATCGTCACCGAATGGCCTGAGTTCGCCGAGCTCGACTGGCGAGCGGCCGCCGAGCGAATGCGCGGCAACCTCGTGATCGACGGTCGCAACTTTCTCGATCCCGACACGGTCAGGGCGGCGGGCTTCATCTATGAAGGCATCGGTCGTTGATCTCCGGCACAAGGGGAACGTGACGTGCAGGCGCTGATCCTCGCGGGCGGTGAAGGCACCCGTCTGCGTCCGCTGACCTCGACGATCCCCAAGCCGGTGGTTCCGCTGGTGGGGCGCCCGTTCATCTCGTACATGCTCGAGTGGCTCCGCGGCCATGGCATCGATGACGTGATTTTGGGGTGCGGGTTCATGGCGGATCGCGTTCAGAGCGTGCTGGGCGACGGCTCCGCGCTCGGGATCCACCTGCGGTACCTCGAGGAGCCGCGCCCGCTCGGCACGGGCGGGGCGCTGAAGTTCGCCGAGGATCTGCTCGACGAGCGGTTCTTCATGCTCAACGGCGACGTTCTCGCCGATCTTGATCTCACCGCGCAGCTCGCGGCGCATGAGCGCACGGGATCGCGCGCGACGCTCGGGCTGATGCCGGTCGCCGACCCTTCTGCCTATGGGCTGGTGCGCATGCGACCTGATGGCGCGGTGACCGAGTTCGTCGAGAAGCCGGGTGCGGAGGAGGCCGACACCAACCTGATCAACGCGGGCGCTTACATCCTCGATCGAAGCGTGCTCGACGGCATGCCGCCCGCGGGGACGAACGTCTCGATAGAGCGCGATGTGTTCCCGACGCTCGTCGATAACGGCCTGTACGGATACGAGCACAGCGGCTACTGGCTCGACATCGGCACGCCGGAGGGCTATCTGCAGGCGACGTACGACATCCTCGATGGCAAGGTGACGACCGAGATCGGCGGCCGTCTGCACGCTGCCGGGCTGATCCTCGCCGACGGCGCCACCGTCGAGGGTCGCGTCCTTGCGCCCGCGCTGGTCGCGCCGGGCTCCTGGATCGGGGCGCGGGCGTTGGTCGGCGATCGCAGCGCACTCGGCGAGGGCGTCACAATCGGCGAGGGAGCCCGCGTCGAGTGCTCGGTGCTGCTGGATGGGGTCAGCGTGGGCGCCGGCACGACGATCAGCGCCTCGATCATCGGCCGGGACGTACAGATCGGCGACGACTGCCAGATCGGCGGCGGCGTCGTGCTCGGCGAGGGGGTCAAGATCGGATCGGGAAACACGCTTGCGGCCGGCGCGCGTATCTTCCCCGGCGTGGAGTTGCCTGACGGAGCGATCAAGTTTTGAGCGCGCGGTGCGGAGCGATCGGCGTATGAGCACGACCGCGGCCCTCACCCGCGAGACGATCGAGTCCGTCGACACGGCGCGGCAGATCGACGACATCCTGGCGATGCCCGATCACCTGCGCGACGCCTTGTGGCGGGTGGAGTCGGCGAACCTCGAACCGGGCGACGCCCCCGGCGGGCTGATCGTGGCCGGAATGGGCGGCTCGGCGATCGGTGGCGCGCTGGCCAGGGAAGCGCTCGGGGACCGTGCGTCGCGCTCGATCGTCATCGCCCGGAGCTACGCGCTTCCCGCATGGACCACGCCCGACACCGTGGTGCTGTGCGCGAGCTATTCCGGAAACACCGAAGAGACTCTGGCCGTCTATGACGCCGCCGGCGCGCTCGGCGCCCGGCGGATCGTCGCAACCACCGGCGGCAAGCTGGCCGAGTCCGCTCGCGCGGACGGCGTCCCGGTGGTCCCGCTACCCGGTGGCTTCCAGCCGCGCGTCGCGGTTGCGTACTCGCTGGTGGTCGCGCTCGAAGTCGCCTGGCTGTGCGGCGCCGGTGAGAGGCTCCACGCCGAGATCGACGTCGCCGCCGCCCACGTCGAGCAGATCGTGTCGATGTGGGGTCCGGACGCGCCCGACGACTCGCTCGCCAAGCAACTGGCCCGCGGCCTGCACGGCACGATCCCGCAGATCGCCGGCTCCGGGCTCACCTCGCCGATCGCATACCGGTGGAAGACTCAGATCAACGAGAACGCGAAGATTCCGTGCTTCGCGCACGAGCTTCCCGAGCTCGACCACAACGAGATCGTCGGGTGGCAGGGTGCGAGTCAGCTCGGTCGCTTCAGCGCAGTGTTCCTCGACGACAGCGACCTGCATCCCCGGATCCGCCAGCGGATCGAGCTGACCCGGGGCCTGATCGAGGCCGAAGCGGCCGGGACCTACCGGGTCGAGACGATCGGCCAGAACCGGACTGAGCGCCTGGTCTCGCTCGTGCTCCTCGGCGACCTCGTGTCGCTTTACCTCGCCGTCCTGCGCGAGGTCGATCCCACGCCCGTGGCGGCGATCGAGCGACTGAAGACCGCCCTCGCCCGCGGCTGAACGGCGTCGTCCTTGTCAGGCCCCAGCGGCCCGAACGTTCGCCGTTCGGGCTCCCTCACTGCCGTGTGAGGGGCCCGAACGGCGCCCAACCCCCAAGTCCCTGCTGCCCCAGCCCAAATTCCTGCTGCCCCAGCCCACTACCTCAACGCGATGCCACGCTGCTCGTACAGCCGTCGGTCGGCCGCGTCGAGCAGCTCGTCAAGGGTCTCGCCGTCGTTCGGGAACGAGGCCATCCCGATCGTCAGCTCCCATGGCACCGAAATCTCCATCGCCGCGCGAGCCTCGGCGACGTGCGTCTGAATGCGGTTGATCACCGGCTCTGCGCTCGCTCCGGTCTGCTCGGCGAGCAGCAACGCGAACTCGTCGCCACCGATGCGCCCGACCACGTCGTCGGCGCGGGCCGATTCCTTCATCAGACCGGCGACCGTTTTGATCAGCTCGTCGCCCATCAGGTGGCCCTCGGTGTCGTTGACCGACTTGAGCCCGCGCACGTCCACGTAGGCGAGCACGAATGGGCGGTCGTAGCGGCTGGCACGAGCGAGCTCGCGCTCGGCGGCCTCGGTGAACCCGCGACGGTTGAGAATGCCGGTGAGTGCGTCGGTCAGCGCCGCGGCGGAGATCGCGGCAAACTCGTTCTCGCGGCGCCGGGCGCGGCGGCTGGACCGGAACGCGACGCCGGCGAAGGCAAGCATCAGGGCGAACGCGGCGCCGAGCGCGACCCACACCGCGGTCGGGATGACGTTCACGAAGTGGTCGAGGTAGCGGACGCTGGTGCCGAAGGGCGCCGTGAAGTCCGACCCGCCCGTCGTCGACGAGTGCTTGGCGGAACGATGCGCCGCCGGGTGGGCGCCACTGGCCGCGTGTCCGGCCGCCGTTCCGGTGGCGGTCGCGCCGGCCGGCCCGGTGCCGCCAGCGGCACCGCCGGTCGCGGCGGTCGTGCCAGCGCCGGTGCTCGGCAGCGCGGCGCCTGAGCGGTGTGAGCCGCTGCGGTTGGCCAGACGCTGGATTGCCGAGCTCGAGGAGTTGAAGGTCGGAAGGTTTCCGAGCAGCGGGACGTTCGTCGCTGCCGGCGTGCTGGTGCCGGTGCCGGAGGTCGTCGGGGAGGAGGTCGACGTCGGCGTGGAGGTAGCGACCGGGTTGAGCGTCGACGACGAGGTGGCGTTCACCGGCGTAGTCGGCGTGATCACGGTCGGCGTGGCGACGCTGACGGGCGCGGAGGTCAGGCTGAAGTTGCCGGAGCTCGAGGAGGACGTGGTCGAAGGCAGCGAGGCGGGCACGACGCCGTTCGTTCCGGTGACGCCGTTGCAGCGGCCGTGGCACGCGGGCGTCGTCGTCGTCGTGCCGGTCGTGCCGGGCTGGCGGCCGTGGGTGCCGGTGGTCGTGGTCCCGGTTCCGGGAGTCGTGGTCGCGTCCGTCGTCGAGGTGCCGTTCGTGGCAGTCGTGGAAGTCGTGGGCGTCGTGGTCGTTCCGGTAGTTCCGATCGTCGTCGTGCCCGGCGTCGTGGTCGTGGCCGTTGTGGTCGTCGTGCCCGGGGTGGTGGTCGTGGAGGTCGTGGAAGTCGTCGACGTCGTGGTCGTTCCGGTGGGCGTCGTGCCCGTGGTGGGCGTGGGCGTCGTGCTGGGGCCGTCAGCCGCGCTCTCGGCCGCGCCCTCGATCACCGGGGTCGTGGAAGGTGGGGTGGTCGTCGCGCCGGACGTGGTGGCGGGCGTCGTGCTCGTGGCCGTCGTCGTGGTGGTAGCCGGCGTCGTGGTCGTTGCGGGCGTTGTCGCCGCATCGACGGTCGACGGCGGCACGGCGGCCGGCGCGACCGCGGTATGGGCCGTCTTGGCCGTGGGCCTGATCGCGAGCAGCAACTGCTCGGGCGAGCGATGAGCCAGCGCGAGTCCGGCGAGCCTGTGCTCGCGGACGTGGTGGATGTAGGAGCTGTCGCCTGCCGCTGCTCCGCCAACCCCGAATACCGCGCAGCCAAATCCAACGGTCAGCGCGATCGTGCAGACACCCTTGCTGCGCTGAATGATCGGAGTCCTCTTAGGGGACCGCTCCATGCCCGGCCTCCGGCTTCCTAGTTCGAGGTTGGTCTGCATGCTAGGCGTGACTTCACTACTCCGGACGTATTTCGACAAATGTCCGAGAGAACTTGAGCCCCGGTCGAAAAATCTTCGAGGGCCGGTCAGAACCTTGACAATGTCGTGGTAAGGTTGAGAGCCGATGGAAGGTTTGACCATCAACGAGGCGGCGCGGACGACCGGTTGGTCGGCGCGGATGCTCCGATACGTCGAGCAGACGGGCCTGGTTTCCCCGGCCCGTTCGGCCTCGGGCTACCGCCTGTACGGACCTGCTCAGCTCCAGCGGCTGCGCACGCTCAAGGAGTTGCTCGCGCATTTCGACCTCGGCCTGGCTGACGTGGCGTTCGCTGCGCGGATGGCCGAGCTCCCGGAACTCCGCGACTCGGTGCGGGCGTGGCTCGAAGCCGAGGCGCGCCGACCGGATGAGGTCGGCGCCGAGGACTGGCTCCGATTCGAGCAGGAGAAACACCAGAAGCTGCTGGCGGCCGCGTGATCGCGGCCGTCCGATGACCCCGACCGTGGAGGAGATATGAGTACGACCGCTGCCAAGGCGGACTTCAAGGTGGCCGACCTCGGGCTGGCCGAGTTCGGGCGGAACGAGATCCGCTTGGCCGAGCACGAGATGCCCGGATTGATGGCGCTTCGGCGCGAGTACGCCGACGCTCAGCCGCTCGCCGGCGCTCGGATCACGGGGTCGCTCCACATGACGATCCAGACGGCGGTGCTGATCGAGACGCTGGTCGCGCTCGGAGCGCAGGTCCGGTGGGCGTCGTGCAACATCTTCTCGACCCAGGACCATGCGGCCGCGGCCGTGGCGGTCGGACCCGACGGGACGCCGGAGGAGCCCGCCGGTGTGCCCGTGTACGCGTGGAAGGGCGAGACCCTCGACGAGTACTGGTGGTGCACCCAGCAGGCACTCAGCTGGCCCGAAGCGCAGGGCCCGAACATGATCCTCGACGACGGTGGCGACGCCACACTGCTCGTCCACAAGGGCGTCGAGTACGAGCGCGACGGAGCGGTGCCGGATCCGTCGACCGCGGAGTCCGAGGAGTTCGCGATCGTGCTCGGGCTGCTCCAGCGCTCGCTCGAGGAGGATCCGCAGCGGTTCACGAAGGTCGCCGCCGAGATCCAGGGCGTCACCGAGGAGACCACCACGGGTGTCCATCGCCTGTACCAGTTCGCCGAGCAGGGGCAGTTGTTGTTCCCGGCGATCAACGTCAACGACTCGGTGACCAAGAGCAAGTTCGACAACAAGTACGGCTGCCGTCATTCGCTGATCGACGGGATCAACCGTGCCACCGACGTGATGATCGGTGGCAAGCTCGCCGTCGTGTGCGGCTACGGCGACGTCGGCAAGGGCTGTGCGGAGTCGCTCCGGGGCCAGCGCGCGCGTGTGGTGATCACCGAGATCGACCCGATCTGCGCCCTGCAGGCGGCGATGGACGGCTACCAGGTCCTCACGCTCGAAGACGTGGTGTCGTCCGCGGACATCTTCATCTCCGCGACGGGAAATCGCGACGTGATCACGGCCGAGCACATGGCGCGTATGAAGCATCAAGCAATCGTCGGAAACATCGGCCACTTCGACAACGAGATCGACATGGCCGGGCTGTCGAGGACTCCGGGCATCAACAAGATCGGCATCAAGCCCCAGGTTGATGAGTGGGTGTTCCCCGACGGGCATTCGGTGATCGTGCTGTCCGAGGGCCGGCTGTTGAATCTCGGCAACGCCACCGGGCATCCGAGCTTCGTCATGTCGAACTCGTTCACGAACCAGGTGATCGCGCAGATCGAGCTGTTCGGCCACACCGACAGCTACGACAAGCGCGTCTACACGCTGCCCAAGCACCTCGACGAGAAGGTGGCGCGGCTGCACCTGGGGTCGCTCGGCGTCAAGCTGACCGAGCTCAGTTCAGGTCAGGCGGCATATCTCGGCATTCCCGTCGACGGCCCGTACAAGTCGGACCACTACCGGTACTAGGCGAGCCGTCGGGTCGGCGGGGTCGGTCGGTGGTGGCGGTCGCGGTGGTCGCGGTGGCGGGTTAGCGTCCGGTCTCGATGGCGCGCACGCAACTGCCACCGCACGAGGTCGCCGACCTGGGGTTGGCGCCGGCCGGCGTGTCACGGATCGCCTGGGCCGGCGGCCAGATGCCGGTGCTCGCGCGCATACGCGCCCGGTTCGCCGAGGAGCGCCCGCTCGAGGGGATCCGGATCGCCGCGTGCCTGCACGTGACCGCCGAGACCGCCAACCTGGTGCTGGCGCTCGCCGCGGGCGGCGCGCGGGCGGCGCTGTGCTCCGCGAACCCGCTGTCCACCCAGGACGACGTGGCGGCCGCGCTCGTCTACGAGCACGGCATAGAGGTGCAGGCGCTGCGCGGGGAGGACGCCGACACCTACGCCCGTCACGTCCGGTCGCTCCTCGAGGGCGGTCCGCAGGTGACCGTCGACGACGGCGCCGATCTTGTGATGACCGCGCACGCGCTCGGCGGTGAATCGCTCGGCGAACTGATCGGCGGCACCGAGGAGACCACCACCGGCCTCGTCCGGCTGCGGCGGCTCGAGGCCGATGGAAAGCTGGCCTGCGCGGTCGTGGCGGTCAACGAGGCGCGGACCGAACGTGCTCTTAACGACCGCCACGGAACCGGGCAATCGGCGCTCGACGGGATCGTCCGCGCCAGCAACGTGTTGCTGGCCGGCCACACGCTGGTCATCGTCGGCTACGGGTGGGCCGGCCAGGGGATCGCCGAACGGGCTCGCGGCGCCGGCGCCGCCGTGATCGTCTGCGAGATCGACCCGCTGCGCGCGCTCGAGGCGCGGATGGCCGGCTACCAGGTCATGCCGGCGCTCGAGGCGGCCGAACGGGGCGACGTGTTCGTGACCGTCACCGGCTCGCGTCGCGTGCTCCGCGGCGAGCACTTCGCCCGCATGAAGGACGGTGCGGTGCTGGCGAACGCAGGCCATTTCGACGTCGAACTCGACCTCGCCGAGCTGTCGGCGCTCGCCGTCGGCGTCCGCGATGTGCGCCCGCTGATCGAGCAGTACGAGCTCGAGGACGGGCGCCGGCTGAACCTGCTCGCGCGCGGCCGGGTCGTCAACCTCGCCGCCGGTGAGGGGCATCCGGGTGCCGTCATGGACGTCTCGTTCGCGCTCCAGGCCCTGTGTGTCGAGGACCTCGTGCGCCGGCGCGGCGAGCTCGCGCCCGGGGTGCATCAGGTGCCCGAATCGATCGATCAAGCGGTCGCCACGCTCAAGCTCGCGGCGCTCGGGGTCACAATCGACGAGCCGACCGACGAGCAGCTGCACTACCGCGAGTCGTGGGCCTAGGGCGGTCGACGCGACTGTTCTGAGAAGATCCGCTGATGGCAGGTACCGGCAAGCAGCTCAGGGGCGGGATAGACCTCGGCGGGACCAAGATCGAGGCGATCGTCGTCGACCGCGACAACACCGTGCTGGGATCGTCCCGGCATCCGACGCCTTCGACCGGCGGACCCGAGGACGTGGCCGCGGAGCTCGTCGCGGCGATGAAGGATGCGTGCAAAGCCGCCGGGGTCGAGCCGTCCGCGTTGGTGGGCGTCGGCGTTGGCTCGCCGGGAGTGATCGACGAGGCCGCCGGCGCCGTGTCTACTGCGCGCAACCTGCCCGGCTGGGAAGGGTCGTTCGAGCTCGGGCCGGCGCTCGCATCGGAGCTCGACACGAAGGTGGCGCTCGGCAACGACGTTCAGGTCGCGACCGATGCGGAGTTCGCGCTCGGCGCGGGCCGGCCATACAAGTCGCTGCTCGGTGTGATGTGGGGGACCGGAGTCGGTGGAGGCCTGATCCTCGACGGCAAGCCGTGGCTCGGCCGCGGCGGCGCGGGTGAGATCGGGCACATGGTCGTCGAGATCGGTGGCGCCCGCTGCCCCTGCGGCCGGCGGGGCTGCATGGAGGCATATGCCGGCCGCGCCGCGATGGAGGCCCGGGCGCGCAAGCTGAAGGACAAGGGCAAGGACACCGACCTGTTCAAGCTGATGAAGGAGCGCGGCCGCACAAAGCTGACAAGCGCCGTCTGGGCCAAGGCCCTCGACAAGGGCGACAAGGTCGCGATCGAGCTGATCGACGACGCCGTCGAAGCGCTCGGCGCCGGCATCGCCTCCGCGATCAACCTGCTGGACGTGCCGGCGGTGATCATCGGCGGCGGGCTCGGCGTCCGCCTCGGCGAGCCCTACGTCACGCGGATCCGCAATGCGATGCAGCCGCACGTGTTCAATGACGCGAACCCACCGGACGTGCTGCCGGCGGGTCTCGGCGACCTCGGTGGCGCGCTCGGGGCTGCGTTGCTGGCCAAGCCGGCGCCGGCGCGGCGGGCGGCGGCTCCGCCGCGAGCGACGGTAGCGGCCGGCGACTGACCGGATCCTCCGGCGGCGGGCGGTTGGCGGCGCCGGCTGGGCTGCCCGCACCTCCGTGGACCGCGCCGACGGGGTGCAAAGCTCGCCAAACCTCCGCGCGGGTCCCGACCTTGGCTGGATAAGCGTCTCTGCGGCGCTTATGTGCGCCGGCTTGGGGGCGTCGGGCCGCTTTGGCGGGTTTTGCACCGCCGGGGGCGGCTCGGGGACCCTCGCGCCCGCCGGTCGGCGGCGCCGCGGCCCCGCCGCGGACCCGCCGCGCCCCCGGTCGAGGACGGGTCGGAACCTCCGCCGCCGTCGGCCAGGGACAGCCCGAACCCCGCGCGTCCGGCACCCGCCCCCGCGAACCCCCCGCGAACGCCGACCTGGTCCGGTTAACCCCGCCTAAACATCCCTCGCTGGCGCTTGCCCGCCGGCTCTGGCAGGATGGGCGCGCCGCCGGCCGAACGTGGCGGTAGTAGGGGAGAAAGCGTTGCAACCATGTCTTCCGCGATCACGGCACGAATGCCAACCCGGATGCTGAAGGACTCATGATCGCGCGGATCGCCGCGGTCGCCTCGCTGGCGGTCGCGATCGTCGTGATCGTGGTGGTCCTGCTCGGCGGTGGCACCACGTACACGCTGCACGCCGACTTCCAGGATGCCGGCGGCCTCGTCTCCGGCGATGACGTGCTGATGGGCCCGGCGAAGGTCGGTCAGGTCCAATCGATCTCGCTCACGCGCAGCGGCGAGGCGCAGGTCACGATGGGGATCGATTCCGGGGCGGCGCCGCTGCACGACGGCACGGTGGCGCGGATCTATGAGAACTCGCTGTCGGGGATCGCCAGCAGGTACGTCGTGCTCGAGCCGGCGCCGGCGCAAGCGCCGTCGATCCCGAACGGAGGGACGATCGGCGAGGACCACACGTACTCGTTCGTCAGCCTCGACCAGGTGTTCGACGCGCTCGACCCGCTGACGCGGGCCGGGCTGCGCAACGTGATCCAGGGCGAGGCGGCGAGCATCCAGGGCCGGGCAGCACAAGCGTCGAAGACGCTCAAGTACCTGGCCCCCGGCCTCGCCAGCACCAGCAACCTGACCGCCGAGCTCGACCGCAACGAGCCGGCGTTCGACGGGCTGCTCGTCGAGGGCGCGCAGACAATGCAGGCGCTGGCGTCGCGAGCGGGGCAGCTGAGCGACCTGATCGCCCAGGCGAACACGACGACGGGCGCGATCGCGAGCCAGAGCGTGGCGTTGCAGCAGGCCCTCCAACTTCTTCCGAACACGCTGACCCGCGCGACGACCACCTTCGCGGGGCTGGACAGCACGCTCGACGCGCTCGATCCGGTCGTAGCGAAATCGAAAACGGCCGCGCGCCGGCTCGAGCCGTTCGCCGCCAGCCTCAACAACTTCACCAAGGTCGCGATCCCCACGGTGACCGCGCTCAGCGACCTGATCCACAACCCCGCCGGGACTGGCGACCTCACCACGCTGTTCGAACAGACGCCGAAGCTCGCGCAGCTCGCCGCCACCGCGTTCCCGAACCTGATCCGGGCGATGGACAACTCGCAGACGCAACTCGACAACCTGCGCGAGTACACGCCCGATGTCGTCGCGGCGCTCACCGACGTCGACCAGGCGAGCGGCTACTACGACGCCAACGGGCATTACGTCCGGGTCCAGCCGACGTTCTTCGCGTTCGGCACCGACAGCTCGAACGAGCTCGTCCCGCGCCTGCCGGCCGACCGCTACGAGGGCCTCCAGATGGTCCGCTCCCGCTGCCCCGGTGGCGCCGTCCAGCCGTCGCCTGACGGATCCTCGCCGGAAGCCGTCGCCGGCTGCCAGTCCGGCTCGACCCCACCCGGGCCATGAGACGGCTCGCGCTGCTCGCACTCGTGCTGGTCGCGGCTGCGGCGATCGCCGCGGTTGCGAGCGCGTCAGGCGGACCCGGTGGCGACCCGTACTACGTGCGCGCGATCTTCGACGACGCCTCGTTCGCGGTGAAAGGCGAGCAGGTGCGGATTGCCGGCGCGCCTGTCGGGTCGATCGCCTCGCTTGGCGTGTGCGTCGCGCAAACCGCGCCGTGCCGCGCCGGGACGCTCAACAAGGCGGCGGTCACGCTCGAGATCGACGACGCGGGGTTCACGCCCTTCCACGCCAACGCGACCTGCGCGATCCGGCCGCAGTCGCTGATCGGCGAGATGTATGTCGACTGCAATCCGGGCACCGCGGCCGCGCCGGCGCTCCAGCGCATCGCCTCCGGTCCCGGCAAAGGCGACTACTACCTGCCGGTCACCCAGACCAGCTCGCCGGTCGACTTCGACATCGTCCAGGACATCTACCAGGAGCCGGTGGCGCAGCGGCTCGCGATCATCCTCAACGAGCTCGGCACCGGCCTGGCCGCCCGCGGATCGGACCTCAACGCGGTGATTCATCGCGCCGACCCCGCGCTCGGCAACACCGACCAGGTCCTCAAGATCCTCGCCGGCCAGAGCCGGGCGCTGGCCAAGCTCGCCACCGACTCGGCCGCCGTGCTCGGCCCGCTGGCGCAGCAGCGAGGCGCGCTTGCGGGCTTCATCACCCAGGCGAACACGACATCGCTGGCGAGCGCCGAGCGCGCCGGCGACATCTCGAAGTCGATTCAGCTGCTGCCCGGCTTCCTGCGCGAACTGCGGCCGCTGATGGCGGATCTCGGCTCGCTCGCCGATCAGGGGACGCCGCTGGCGAGCGACCTCGGCCAAAGCGCCGCGGCGCTCGGGCGCGAGTTCCAGACGCTGACGCCTTTCGCGAGCACCGCGCGGACGGCACTGATCAACCTCGGCGCCGCCGCGCAGAAATCTCAGGCGCCGCTCGTCGCGACGCTGCCGCTCGCCAAGCAGCTCGGCCAGCTCGGGAACCAGGCCGCGCCGGCCGCGAGCGAGCTGGACAAGCTGACCGCGAGCCTCGACAAGACCGGAGCGATCGGCCAGCTGATGGCGGTCCTGTTCTACGGCACGACCGCGGCGAATGGCTTCGACAGCCTCGGGCACTACGTTCGCGACGAGCTACTCGTCAGCGACTGCGTCGGCTATTCGGTCACTCCGGTCACCGGCTGCTCGGCGAAGTTCACCAAGGGGAGCGCGGCCGCAGCCGACGCGACCGCCACCTCGGCAAGCGCGGCACGTGCAACAGGGTCAGTGATGGCCAAGGCCGCGACCGCGGGCGCGTCGGTCGCCAGCGCGACGGCGGCCCCGCTCGCGCGACTCCTCGACTACCTGATCGGACCCGGTGGCGCATGAGCACCCGGCGCAACCGCAGCGGGCTCGCCAATCCGATCCTGATCGGCGCGATGACCGTGCTCGCGGTGATCGTCGCGGTGTTCCTGGCCTACAACGCCAACAGCGGCCTGCCGTTCGTCCCGAGCTACACGCTGCACGTGCAGGTAGCGGACGCGAGCGAGCTGACCCACGGAGCCGAGGTCCACATGGGCGGTGCGCTCGTCGGGTTCGTCGACAGCGTGGACGCCGAGCGCACACCGTCCGGCCAGCCGATCGCGGTGCTCGACCTGAAGCTCAACAAGAGCATCGGGCGGCTGCCGGTCAACTCGACGTTCGCGATCAGGCTGAAGGGCGCGATCGGGCAGAAATACCTGGCGATCGGGCTCGGGAGCTCGCGGCGCGCGTTCGCGAACGGCGCCACCGTGCCGCTTCGCCAGACCAGCGCCGCCGTCGACCTCGACCAGGTGCTGTCGATGTTCAGCCCGCCGACGCGCCAAGGCGTGGTGGCCTCGACCGTGGGCTTCAGCGACGGATTGGCCGGACGCGGTATCGGCGTCAACGACGCGATCGGAGCGTTCGTCCCGCTGCTCGGGGACCTGGCGCCGGTGGCGCACAACCTGGCCTCGCCGAACACGGACCTGGGCGGATTTCTCCGCGGGCTCGAGGCCCTCGCCGCAACGCTCGCGCCGGTCGCAAACACCCAGGCGACGTTGTTCGCAAATCTCGACGGCACGTTCCGCGCGCTCGCGAGCGTGTCGGTCCCGTACCTCCAGGACGCGATCTCGGCCACGCCGCCGGCGTTCAGCGCGGTGATCGCCGCCAGCCCGACGATCCGGCCGTTCCTGACCGACACCGCGACGCTGTTCAGCGAGCTGCGTCCCGGGATCGCGACGTTGCCGGCGAGCGCGCCGGTGCTCGCGGACGCGTTCGCGGCCGGCGTCAAGACGCTCCCGCCGACCGCCAAGCTCGACCAGCGTCTCGTGAGCCTGTCGAACACACTCGAGACGTACGGGCAGAACCCCGCGGTCCAGCAGGGACTGGCTCGCCTGACGCTGCTCGCCTCGAGCCTGCGCTCGCCCCTCGCGTTCTTGACGCCGGCCCAGTCCTCGTGCAACTACGTGACGTTGTTCCTGCGCAACGTCGGAAGCCTGCTGTCCGAGAGCACGACCTCGGGCAGCTCGCTGCGGTTCTCGCTGGTGGCAATCGACGACGTCCTCGGCGGCGAGGGGGTCCCGTCGAGCCACCCGTACACGACGCCCCAGACCGACCCGACGGTCGAGCACGGACCGCTTCACGTCAATCCGTACCCGAACACCGACTCGCCCGGCGAGACCGCCGAATGCGAGGCCGGCAACGAGCCGTATTCCGGAGCTGCGGCGGACATCGGCAACCCGCCCGGCAACCAGGGCCTGGGGACCGAGGCGACGACCACCGGGGGCAAGAAGTGAGGCGTCACCGCCCCCGCGTCTCGAACCTCGCCGCCGGGATCACCGCCATCGTCGTGATCGCGCTCGCGGTCTACCTCGCATTCGGGGGCTCGACGCCGTTGTCGGGATCGCCGTTCGTGCTCAAGGCGGTGTTCACGACCGAGACCGAGCTCCACATCCCCTCGCCGGTGCGGATCGCAGGCGTCGAGGTCGGCGAGGTGACGTCGGTTAGGCCGCTGGGCTCCAACTCGCGTGCCGCGGTCGTGACGATGGACATCAACAGCAATGGCCTCCCGATCCACGCCGACGCAACCGCCGGGATCCTCACGCGGATCTTCCTCGAGGGCAACTTCTACGTCGACCTGCACCCGGGGACGCCCAACGCCCCGGTGCTGAGCTCCGGCGCGACCCTTCCCGCCGCCAACACGTCCGGGCCGGTGCAGCTCGATCGCGTCCTCGCCGCGCTGACCACGGACGCCCGCGGGAACCTCCAGACGCTCGTGCAGGGTCTGGGCGCCTCGCTTAACGGCCAGCCGACCGCCGCGCAAGACGCCGCTCAGGACCAGGACCCGAGCGTCCGGGGGCTCACCGCGGCGCAGGCCCTGAACAAGTCGCTGAAGTACTCCGCCGGCGCGTTCAAGGCGTCGGCGATCGTCAACGAGGCGCTGCTCGGGACCCAGCCGCACGATCTCAGCGAGTCCGTACAGGGCAACGAAGCGGTGTTCCGGGCGCTCGCCTCCCGCCAGAGCCAGCTCGCGAGCCTCGTCACGACGTTCGACTCGACGCTGACGGCGCTCGCCTGCCCGCCAGGACGACCTCAGCGCCACGATCGCGGCGCTGCCGCCGCTGCTGCGCACGACGAACGGCGCGCTTGCCGCGCTGGATGCCTCGTTCGGACCGACGAAGACGTTCGCGAGGGAGATCCTGCCGGGCGTCGAGCAGCTCGATCCGACGATCGGCCAGGCGCTGCCGTGGCTTGCCCAGGCGACGGCGCTACTCCAGCCAAACGAGCTCGGCGGACTCGTGTCCGACCTGACACCGGCGGTGCAGGCGACCGCGAGCACGATCCACTCGAGCACCGCGCTCGTGTCGCAGAGCAACGCGCTCGCGCGCTGCGTGATCCACAACCTCGTCCCGACGGGGAACACGGTGATCCAGGACCCGCCACTGACCAGCGGCGTGCCCGTGTATCAGGAGCTGCTCGAATCGGCGGTGGGGATCGCCGGCGCCGGCCAGAACTTCGACGGCAACGGCCGCTACCTGCGCTCCTCGGTGGCGGGGGGCGCAGATCCCGTTCAGACCGGCGTGCTCGGCTCGCAGGGACCGCTGTTCGGCAACGCGGTGCTCGCGCCGCTCGGCACGCGCCCCGCTTGGCCGGGCCAGGCGCCACCGGTCAAGAGCGGCACGCCGTGCTTCCAGAACGCCGCGCCGGACCTCAACCGCGTGAATACGGGGGCGGGGCCATGAGACGCGCGCTCAAGTCTCACCGCAAGGACTTCGTCGCGATCCTCCTGCTCGTCGCCGGCGCCCTCGCGGTCGCCGCGTACGTGCTCTACCACCAGCCCTCGTTCACGCTCGGACAGACCTATTACACCGTGCGCGCAGAGTTCGCGAGCAGCGCGGCGGTCACGCCCGGGCAGGGCCAGGCGGTCACGATCGCGGGCGTGCAGATCGGCCTGGTCGGGGGCGTGCAGCTCGAGAACGGGCAGGCGGTCGTGACGATGAACATCTTCAAGCAGTACGCGCCGATCTACCGCGACGCGACCGTGCTCCTGCGCCCGCGGACGCCGCTGAAGGACATGTACCTGGCGCTCGACCCCGGCACGAAACGAGCCGGCGCCGTCCCGAACGGGGGGATGCTCGGCGCGGGGAGCACGACCCCGGACGTGGATCTCGACCAGATCCTGGCCTCGCTCGACGGCGACACACGCAGCTATCTGCTGTTGCTCCTGTCCGGAGGCGCCGGCGCGTTCAACGACCCGGCGTCGACCGTGCCAGCCCTCCAGGGCACGTTCAAGCGCTTCGCGCCGCTCGGCCGCGACACGCGGACGTTCGCGACGCTGCTGTCTGCGCGCAGCCGGAACCTCAGCCTGGCGATCCACAACCTCCAGCGTGTGGCGACCGCGCTTGGCGGCGTCGACGGCCAGCTCGCGTCGCTGATCGACTCGTCGAACACGAACTTCGCCGCGATCTCGTCGCAGGACGCGAACCTCGAGGCGGGGCTCACGCTGCTGCCGGGCACACTGGCCCAGACGAACCAGACGCTCGGCAAGGTGCAGGGCTTCGCGGCGAAGCTCGGCCCGGCACTCACCGAGCTGGCGCCATTCGCCCGCGCGCTGGCGCCGGCGCTGATCGCGTCGCGCCCGCTGTTCCACGACACCACGCCGGTGATCCGCGACCAGCTGCGGCCGTTCTCGACCGCGATCCAGCCACTGGCGAAAGCGCTCAAGCCCGCGGCCACCGAGCTGTCCAAGGCGGTCCCCCCGCTGACGAGCTCGCTGGCCGTGATCAACAAGCTGTTCAACACGCTCGCCTACCAGCCGGCGGGCAGTGAGCAGGGATATCTGTTCTGGGGCTCGTGGCTCGCCCACATCGCCGCCAACCTGACCGACCTCCAGGACGCCCATGGACCGACGGTGCAGGGGCTCTTCATGGCGACGTGTCCGGCGCTCAATCTGCTCGAGACATCGATCCAACTATCCACTCCGTCGATCGCGTCGCTGCTCGATCTGCTGAACGCACCCGACCACGCGCAGATCAACTCACCCTACTGCCCAGCCTCTGCCGCAAGCGACGTCCGGAGCACCAGATGAACCGGCAAGCACCGAGCGCCGCCAGGGTCCTGACGATGGTCGCGTTTGCGGCATCGTGCATCGGGCTGCTGTTGTTCCTGTGGATCTCGTTCGGCGGAAGCACGTCACTGAGCCCCCGCGGGTACGAGATCAGTGCCGAGTTCGATCAGGCCGAAAATCTCGGTGGCCAGGCCGACGTGCGGATCTCGGGCGTCGACGTCGGCCAGGTGATCAGCGTCGGGCTGGACCGCCACACCGGCCTGACGCGAGCGGTGATGGAGATCGATCCGCAGTTCGCGCCGCGGCCGGCGGACACGCGCGCCATCCTCCGCCAGAAGACCTTGCTCGGCGAGACGTACGTCGAGCTCTCGCCCGGCACGCCGACCGCTCGAAAACTGCCGGACGGCGCGACGCTGCCGCGTGGCCAGATCGCCCCGACCGTGCAGCTCGACCAGATCCTGTCGACGTTCGACCCCGCCACGCGGCAGGCGTTCGAGACCTGGATGCAGCAGCAAGGAACTGCTCTGACCGGCCGGGGACAAGACCTGAATGCCGCACTGGCTGAGCTGTACCCGTTCGCGACCAACGTCGATTCGGTGCTGGCCGTGCTCAACCGCGACAGCGCGGCCACGAGCACGCTGTTGCGCGACGGGAGTCAGGTACTGGCGGCGGTCACGCGCTCGCCGGCGGCGCTCCAGCAACTGGTCAAGAACGCCAACACCACGTTCTCCGCCACCGCGGCGCAGGCGAACGCGCTCGCGGCCACGATCAAGGCGTTCCCGCCGTTCCTGACCGAGACGAAGACGACGGTCGACCGGGTCGACAGGTTCGCGAACACGACCAAGCCGCTCGTCGACGAGCTTCGCCCCGCCGCGGTCAAGCTGAGCCCGGCGCTCGAGTCGCTGGCCGTGCTCGCTCCCCAGCTCAAGAGCCTGCTGGTGAACGTCGGCCCGCTGACGAGCGCATCGAAAGCGGGAGTGCCCGCAACCCAGGATTTCCTCAACGACAGCGTCCCGCTCCTCACCCGACTGACGCCATACCTCGGCGGCGTGATCCCCGTGGTCGACTACATCAACGACTACCGCCGCGAGGTCGCGGCGTTCTTCGCCAACGGGACGGCGGCCACTCAGGCCACGTTGCCCGCGGCGGTCATCAAGCAGCCCCTCCACTACGTCCGCGTCTCGCTCCCGGTCAATCCGGAGTCGCTGACCGACTATTCGCACCGCCTGGACAGCAACCGCGGCAACCCATATCTGATCCCGAGCGGGTATTCGAGCCTCGTGCAAGGGCTTCCTGTTTTCGGGAGCTACCTGTGCACGAGCAACCCTCAACCGACGATTGGCCCTACTATCCCGCCCTCGCTCGCCGCGGTTCTGAGCAGTGTCTACTACACCGCGGACCCAAGCGGCCCCCCGTGCAAAGCCCAGCCGCCACTCGGTGAGGCGACCACGGGACAGACTCAAGCATTCCCTCAACTACAACCAATCCCATGAGCAATGGCCGGCTCTGCTTGCAACACACACATCAAAGGAGGAGTCAATTGCGACGGACCGTCGTAGTTGCCACGGCGCTTGCCGTGCTCATCGCCGCAGCGTCGGCATTTGCCCAGTCGGGCGGCGTCAACACGTACACCGCTCACATGAAGTTCTCGCCGAACAAGGCGGGCTCGGGGAAGGCGCCATCGGCGCTCGCGTACACCCAGAAGTACGTGGCTGACGGCACGAACGGCAATCGCACCGCGCCGCTGACCGGCATCAAGACCACGATCTACGGGCTCGTCACGGACGGGAAGGACTTCCCGACCTGTAGCGTGGCCAAGATCGTCAAGGCCGGAACCGACGCCAAATGCCCGAAGGGCGCGCTGGTCGCGACCGGCGCGATCACGGCGACGCTCGGGCTGGAGAGCAACCAGAGCACGAGCGCGCCGGGCCAGCTGTCGTGCAACCCGCTGCTCGACGCCTGGAACGGCGGACAGGGCAAGATCGTGTTCTTCTTCGTCGAGAAGGGGGCGAGTCACCAGTGCGCCGGCGGCGCGCTCTCGACCGGCGGGATTCAGCCGTTCGTCGGAACGTTCAAGACGGTGGGCAAGAACCTCGTCCTGAACACCCCGATCCCGAGCAAGGTCTCGTTCCCGCTCCCCGGCTACGAGGGCTCGCTCACGGGTTATGCGCTGAACTGGAAGAACCTGAGCACCAAGCTCAAGAACGGCAAGACCGTGCACTACAGCGCGTCGGTCGCCTGCAAGGGCGGCGCGCGTCCGTACAGCGTGGAGTTCTCCGCTGAGACCGGCCCCGGGGCCGCGCCGCAGTCGGACACCGTGACGGCCACGCAGAAGTGCAGCTGATCTAAGTAGTCGCCGCTGCCGGCGTCCTCGCGAAGATTGCGAGGGCGCCGGCACCGCGCCGCGACCTGGCGGGGCAGCCGACTAAGCGACCTCGAACCGCTCGGCGCGCTTGGCGCCGCGCTCGGACTCGTTCAGCATCTGCATGAACAGCACGACGAGCGCGATTCCCATCACGATCGACTGCTCGAGCGCCATCACGAGTCCCGCCATCATCTGGTCCTCGAGCGGCGTGATCCCCCAGTAGGAAGGCTGGTGGGCGTAGAAGGAGTAGATCACGGTCGGCGCGAATGCCAGCGCCACCCCGAGCAGGCCGACGAGCAGCTTGCCGCCGGCCATGTACGCCACCGGGCCGAGGCCGGCGAGCCGCTGACGATTGCGGATCGGTGACAGCACATGCCACCAGTAGATCGAGCCCGCCGCGAAGAACGTCATGTGCTCGAGCGCGTGGATCAGGCCGTTGCCCTGGGCCTTGTCGTACATCGCCGGTATGTGCCACAGCCACAGCACTCCGGCGTAGAAGATCACCGCGAACGCTGGATGCCCGATGAAGCCGGCGCGGCGCTCGATCGCCTGCAGGCGGCGGGTCACGGGGCGGAGCAGCACCTTCGTCAGCCCCAGGATCAGCAGGATCGGCGCGATGTCCAGCAGCAGCATGTGCTGGACCATGTGCATGACCATCATCTGGTCCCCGAGCGAATCCAACGGCGAGACCAGCGCCACCAGGATCGTCAGGATCCCGCCGGCGAACAGGAGCAGCCGCCAGAGGCTCGGCGGGTGGCGCTCATCCCGCCGGGCGCGCCGCCAGCCCAACGCGTAGAGCGCAACCAGGACCACCACCGAGAGCAGCGCGGTCCAGTCGAACGTCCAAGACGTCTGCGGGCTCACTAAACGGGATTATGAGTGTTCCGCGGCGCCCGGCGCTCAATCGACAAACGCCCCCCCGAGGACTACGCTAATGCGTTCACGCACATCCATCCTTCCCAGCAAGGAGGTCGGTCGATGCGCATCGAGGTCAAGGGCCGCAACCTGCCCGTCTCCGAGGACCTGAGGGAGCACGTCGCCAAGCGCTTTCGCAAGGTCGAGCGGCAGGTATCGGAGCTCGCCGAGCTCGAGGTGGAGGTGTTCGAAGAGCGCAATCCGGCCATCGCCGACAACCAGGTGGCCGAGGTCACGCTCCACCTGAAGGGGGTGACGCTGCGCGCGCGCGATGCCTCACCCGACATCGTGCACTCGATCAATCTCGTGCGCTGACGAGCTCCACATCCAGGTCAAGCGCCACCGCGACAAGCGGCGCAAACGGCGCGAGGCGCGCGCGGCGGCGGCCGCTCCGATCACCGGCGCCGACGCCACGCCGGACGACGACGAGGGGTTCATCGTCGAGGTCGCGGACGCCGGACCGCCGGGGGTTTCGTCGGCGGCGTAAAGCCGCCGAGAGCCCGCGCCAGGTGGCGTAGAACAGCGTCGGACCCACTGCTACGCTAGCCCCATGTCCATTCTGGACCGCGCGCTTCGCATGGGCGAAGCGAAGAAGTTCAAGGTCTACGAACAGCGGGTTGGACGGATCAATGCGTTCGAGGCCGAGCTCGAGCACTACACCGACGCCGAGCTGAGAGAGGCTGCCGACGCGCTGCGCGAGCGCGCGCAGGGCGGCGAGACCCTCGACGACCTGATGTTCGAGTGCTTCGCGCTCGTGCGCGAGGCGGGCCGGCGAACGATGGGCATGCGGCACTTCGACGTGCAGCTGATCGGCGGCATGGTGCTGCACGACGGCGCGATCGCGGAGATGCGGACCGGCGAGGGCAAGACGCTGACCGCGACGCTCGCGGTCGTGCTCAACTCGCTCGGCGGGCGCGGGGTCCACGTCGTGACCGTCAACGACTACCTGGCGCGCCGCGACGCGATGTGGATGAAGCCGATCTACGACGTGCTCGGCGTATCGATCGGGATCCTGCAGAACATGCAGCCCTACGAGGAGAAGCGTGCCGCCTACGCCGCCGACGTCACGTACGGGACGAACTCCGAGTTCGGCTTCGACTACCTGCGCGACAACATGGCCACGACGCTCGACGAGAAGGTCCAGCACGGCGGTCGGCCCAAGCCCGAGGAGGGCAAGTC
Organism: uncultured Solirubrobacterales bacterium; assembly: GCA_963699325.1. Taxonomy (GTDB): domain Bacteria; phylum Actinomycetota; class Thermoleophilia; order Solirubrobacterales; family Solirubrobacteraceae; genus Palsa-465. Next base: position 158,195 of record CAVOTN010000012.1, read on the forward strand.
GCACTACCACACGTTCGCGATCGTCGACGAGGTGGACAACATCCTGATCGACGAGGCGCGCACGCCGCTGATCATCTCGGGCGCCCCCGAGCAGGCCGCGGAGCTGTACGGCCGGTTCGCCCGGCTCGCGCCGCAGATGGAGTCCGGCAAGACACCCGAGGGGATGGACCCGGGCTCCAAGAAGCAGTTCGTCGCCGAGTTCGACTACGAGTTCGAGGAGAAGCACAAGACGATCTCGGTGACCGAGCGCGGGGTCGCCAAGGCCGAGCGGTTCCTCGGGATCGAGCACCTGTACCGGGCCGAGAACGGCCACCTGGTCAACCACCTGATCCAGTCGCTCAAGGCGGAGTCGCTGTACAAGCGCGACGTCGACTACGCGGTGATCGACGGCGAGGTCAAGATCATCGACGAGTTCACGGGGCGCATCCTCGAGGGCCGGCGGTGGTCGGAGGGCCTGCACCAGGCGGTCGAGGCCAAGGAGGGCGTGCGTGTCCAGGAGGAGAACCAGACGCTCGCGACGATCACTCTTCAGAACTACTTCCGCATGTACGACAAGCTCGCGGGCATGACCGGCACCGCCATCACCGAGGCGACCGAGTTCATGAAGATCTACAACCTCCCGGTCGTCGAGATTCCCACGAACCGCCCGATGGTCCGCGCCGACAACAACGATCAGGTCTACAAGACCAAGGAGGGGAAGGCCAGCGCGATCGTTCGTGAGATCGAGAAGCGCAGCAGCGCCGGCCAGCCGGTGCTCGTCGGGACGATCTCGGTCGAGGTCTCAGAGCAGCTGTCGGACGAGCTCAGGCGCAAGGGCATCCAGCACTCGGTGCTGAACGCCAAGCCCGAGTACGCCGAGCGCGAGGGCGAGACGATCGCCGAGGCCGGCGCCCCCGGCGCGGTCACGATCGCCACCAACATGGCCGGCCGCGGCGTCGACATCAAGCTCGGCGGCAACGCCGAGCACCTGGCCACGCTCGAGATGGCCAAGCTCGGGCTTGCGCCCGGCGACCCGGACTACGACGAGCACTACCGCAAGGCGTTCGGAGCGATCGAGGAGCGCGTCGAAGAGGCCCGCGAGCAGGTGCTCGAGCGCGGCGGCCTCTACATCCTCGGAACCGAGCGTCACGAGTCCCGGCGGATCGACAACCAGCTGCGCGGCCGCTCGGGCCGCCAGGGCGACCCCGGCGAGTCGCGCTTCTTCCTCTCGGCCCAGGACGACCTCGTGCGCCTGTTCGCGGGCGAGCGTATCTACAAGATCCTCGACCGCCTCGGGAGCGTCGACGAGGAGGGCAACGAGGAGCCGATCGAGCACGGGATGCTGTCCAAGCAGATCGAGAAGGCCCAGCGCAAGGTCGAGGAGCAGCACTTCCTGACCCGCAAGCACACGCTCGAGTACGACGACGTGCTCAACCAGCAGCGCGAGGTGATCTACACCTACCGCGACGAGGTCCTCGAGGGGCGCGACATGAGCGACGCCGCCCGTCAGGAGATCGGGAACCTGATCGACCGGCTCGTCGGCGAGTACACGGCCGGCGACTTCGTCGAGGACTGGGACGTCGAGGGCCTGCTGCGCCGGATGGAGGAGATGTTCCCGCCTGACGCCGACGTGCTCGATGTCGACCCCAATCGCGTCGACCGTGAGCAGCTCGTTGATGCGCTCCGGGAGCAGGCACAGATCGAATACGACCGCCGCGAGGAGGAGTTCGGCGCCGAGTTGATGCGCGACATCGAGCGCTTCCTGCTGCTCCAGATCATCGACCAGCGCTGGCGCGAGCACCTGTACGACATGGACTACTTGCGCGAGGGCATCCACCTGCGCGGGTTCGCCCAGATCGAGCCGCTCGTGGCGTACAAGAACGAGGCCTTCGAGCTCTTCCGCGACCTGATGAACAGCGTCTGGGACGACTACGCCCGGCTGATCTTCCACGTCGAGGTCACCCCGGTCGCGCCGGGGAATGGCGGCCCACCGCCCGCGGCGCCGACGCGCCGCCCGAGCCGCGCCGCGAGCTCGTCCACCGGTGGCGGAGGACGCGTCACCTATTCCGGCGGCGGAGCTCCACAGGGCGCGCTGGCGATCGCCGCCGCGGCCGGCGCCAGCGCCGCCGAGGGCGTCGCCGTCGAGGACGAGCCGATGCCGCACGTCGAGCAGCGCCGCGTCGATCCGGGCGAGCAGGTCGGCCGGAACGACCCGTGCTGGTGCGGGTCGGGCAAGAAGTACAAGAAGTGCCACGGGGCCTAGTGGCCCGTGGCCGGGGCTGACGACCTTCGCGTCTCAGACGAGCAGCGCGACCGCGCGGCGCAGGACATCCGCGAGCATTACGCCGCCGGCCGCCTGACCGACGACGAGCTGAGCGACCGGGTGCAGGCCGTCTACACCGCGCGCACCGAACAGGCAGCTGAAGAAGCTGCTATCGGACCTGCCGAAGCTCCCCGCGTCGCCGGCACAGCAGAAGGCCGAGCTGGCGGCGCGCCGCGGCGTGCTCCAGCGCCGGCTGCTCCAGGAGGCCGGGGGAGGGTCGGGCGCATTCCTGATCTGCACGGTCATCTGGCTCGGGTCCGGCGCCAGCGGGTTCTTCTGGCCGATCTTCGTCGCGCTCGGCGTGCTGGTCCCGCTTGTGCGCAACGGCTGGCGGCTATACGGACCCGCGCCCGAGTTCGACGAGATCGAGCGCGAGCTCGAGACGCGACAGCGAAAGAACGAGCTCCGCGGTCAGCTGCGCAACGAAGCCCGCAGCCGTGCCGGCCGTTCAGGCCGACACGACGGCGGACAGTCCTAGCCCTGCTTCTGGTGCCGGACGTGATCCGGCGCGATCACGAACTTGATCCGCTCCTCGCCGGGCTGGCGGAACGGATACTCGTCCTGACCGATGTACTTCTTGGTGAGGGCGTTGATGTGCTCGTCGGCGCCGCTTGAGGTCTCGGAAGCCGTTCCGCGGATTTCCACGTAGTTGTACGGGTTGTCCTGCTCGTACACGAGGACGTTGACGCGCGGGTCGCGCTCGAGGTTCGTCGGCCACTTCCGCCCTTTGGCGCTGTTGACCGCGACGGTTCCGTCCTCGGCGCTGATCCAGACGACCGTGTTGTGGATCGAGCCGTCCTGGTTGTACGTCGAAATCACAGCATGATTGGGCTGCTCGAGCAGCTCGCGAACAGGTGGATCGCTGAGGGTTGACATGGGACGGCAATCTATCGCTCGCTGCTAGTGTGGAACTAGATGACGACGGCGCCCTCAGAGCCCCTCTCCCAGCGCCTCGCGGCAATTCGCGAGCAGCTCAAGCTGCTTGCGGACTATCTTTGACCCCGCTGAGCTGAGCGAGCGCATCGACGCGCTCGAACAGGAGATGGGCGCGCCGGGCTTCTGGGAGGATCAGGAGCGGGCCGCGAAAGTCAGCTCCGAGCACGCTCGCGCGAACCGCCGGCTGTCGGTGTACCGCGGCCTCGAGCGCGACGTCGAGGACCTCGCGCCGCTGGCCGAGCTCGCCGAGGAGGATCCGGAGATCGCCGCCGAGCTCGAGGAGCAGGTCCTGAGCGTCCAGGCGCGCCTCGACCAGCTCGAGGAGCAGCGGCTGTTCTCGGGCCGCTACGACACGGGTGACGCGCTCGTCACGATCAACGCCGGCGCCGGCGGCACCGACGCCCAGGACTGGGCCGAGATGTTGCTGCGGATGGAGATGCGCTGGGCCGAGAAGCGCGGCTTCGAGGTCGAGCTGCTCGAGGCCTCACCCGGGGAGGAGGCCGGGATCAAGTCGGCCACGTTCCTCGTCAAGGGAGAGAACGCCTACGGGCTGTACGGCAGCGAGAAGGGCGTGCACCGGCTCGTGCGGCTGTCGCCGTTCGACGCCGCCCATCGTCGCCAGACGAGCTTCGCCGGAGTCGAGATCTCCCCGGTCGTGCAGGAGATCGACGACGTCGAGATCGACGACGACGACCTGCAGATCGACACCTACCGCGCCAGCGGCGCCGGCGGCCAGCACGTCAACAAGACCGACTCCGCCGTGCGGATCACCCACAAGCCGAGCGGGATCGTCGTCCAGTGCCAGAACGAGCGCTCGCAGTCCTCGAACAAGGCCGAGGCGATGACGATGCTGCGCTCGAAGCTGCTCGAGCTCGAGGAGCGAAAGCGCCGCGAGGAGATCGCCAAGGAGAAGGGCGAGGCCCAGGATGTGAACTTCGGCTCGCAGATCCGCTCATACGTCCTGCACCCGTACTCGATGGTCAAGGACCACCGCACCGATTACGAGATGGGCGACACCGCCCGGGTGCTCGACGGCGACCTCGACGGGTTCGCCCGCGCCTACCTGCTGAAGTCGGCTAAATAGGCGACGCCTAGCGCGGCCCGGCGACGGCGCTCCACTCCTCGCGTGCCTCATCCCCGGGGAGCCAGTCGGGTAGGTTGAGCGCCAGATGGCGCGAGATCGCGATCGCGAATGGTTCGTAGCGCGAGCGCAGCTCCGCGAGCCGCTCCGCGTCCCCCTCGTCGGCCTCGGAGTGCAGCCCGCTCCCCTCGAGACGGCGGCGAAGCTCGGCCAGATCCTCGGGAGGCAGACGCTCGCGGGACTGGGGCTCGGGGTCGCGCTCGACCCGGCGGGTACTCAGGGTGTAGGCGAGGTCTCCGAGCGCGTGGCCGCCGATCCGAAACGTCAGCTCGGCCGCCTCGGTCGAACCTTTGGGACCGTAGGCGAGTGCGTACGCGGACGCGTCGACGATCGTGGTCAGGGCCGCCAGCCAGTTCTGGTTGACGTGCTGGGAGCGGAAGTAGCCAAGGATCGGATATGACAGATGCGTCTCCAGCAGTTCGGCCGTCCACGTCTCCCACTCGAGCAGGTACTCGTCCAAATCGGCCCACCCGCCACGCTCGCCCGAGCGCTCGAGCAGTCGTCCGGGACTAGGTGGAGACCCGGCCCGCGGGTCGAGGCGCGCCACGGCCACCTCCCGACGCGAGAACGCCTGGAACAGGGCCGGCAGGTAGCCGATCGCGATCGCCAGGAACCCCAGGCCGGTGGCGGCTTCGAAGATCTGGAGCGTCTTGCCCGCGGCACCGGTCGGTGTGGCGGGGTTGGTGGCGCTGACGAACGCGCCGGCGCTGAAGTACAGGTCGCTTCCGAAAGCGGCCGGGTGCGGAGCGCCGAGCCGCGTTGAGACCGCCCAGTGCAGCCCAGAGAAGCACAGGATCGCGCCGGCGCTGAGGAGCGCGAGGATCGTGACCAGCCCGAGCGGTCCAAAGATTCCGAGCATCGTGTCGGCCGCCTCGCGGGGAAGCGCACTCGCGCCGGCACGCCACGGAATCCACAGCGTGCGCAGGATCGCGCGCGCAATCGCGGGATCTCGGTTCACCCGCCGCGGCAGCAGGAACACGATGAAGAACTCCGCCAGCAGGAAGGCCAGGCCTACCAGGGAGATCAATCCGACGACCAGACGCAGCATCTATTCTCGCCCCATACCCGAACTGACCGAAAACAACGTCGTCGCTCTCGCGCTGGCCGAAGATGTCGGCGCCGGCGACGTGACGACCGCAGCCACTGTTCCCGAGTACGCCCGGGCCCGCGCGACGATCACCCAGAAGGCGCCTGGGGTCGTGTTCGGCCTCGACGTGGCGATCGAGACGTTCCACGTCCGTCGACCCCGACGTCGCCGTCGAGCGCCTGGTGGGGGAGGGCGAATGGCGCGAGCGCGGTCCCGTTCTGTCGCTCGAGGGCTCGGCGCGCGGGATCCTGACTGCCGAGCGCACCGCGTTGAACTTCCTCCAGCGCCTCTCCGGGGTTGCCACGATGGCGGCGCGCTGCGTGCAGGCGGTCTCCGATGTGGAACCCCGCCCACCCACGATCCTCGACACGCGCAAGACGACGCCGGGACTGCGCACGCTCGAAAAGGCCGCGGTCGCGGCCGGCGGCGCCACCAACCACCGCGCCGGCCTGTACGACGCGATCCTGATCAAGGAGAACCATGCCGCGCTCGCCGGCGGGGTGGGGGCGGCGGTGGCGCAGGCGCGCGCTCACGCTCCCGAGCTCCAGCTCGAGGTCGAGTGCCGCACACTCGCGGAGGTCGACGAGGCGCTCGCCGCCGGCGCCCCGATGCTGCTGCTCGACAACATGTCGGTCGACGGGCTGCGCGACGCCGTGCAGCACGTTGCCGGCCGCGCCAAGCTCGAGGCGAGCGGCGGGTTCACGCTTGACACGCTCAGGGCGGTCGCAGGCACCGGCGTAGACTTCATCTCAGTGGGTGCAATCACCCATAGCGCCCCGGCGCTGGACCTGTCCCTCCTCCTCGAATCGATTCCATGAACCTGCCGATGTTGGGTGCATCAGACGCACCCTTACTACTCGAGAACATTCCTGCTCTTCAGGACGAGGTCCGCGCGCTCGCTCAGGAGCGGGGGGCGGTGATCCTCGCCCACAACTACCAGCTGCCAGAGATCCAGGACGTCGCGGGTTACGTCGGCGACTCGCTCGGGCTCTCGCAGCAGGCGGCCGCCGCCGACGCCGAGGAGATCGTGTTCTGCGGCGTGCACTTCATGGCCGAGACCGCGTCGATCCTGTGCCCCGACAAGCGCGTGCTGATCCCCGACCCCGACGCCGGCTGCTCGCTCGCGGACTCGATCACGGCGGCGCAGCTACGTGACTGGAAAGCGGCGCATCCCGGCGCGATGGTCGTCATGTACGTGAATACGACCGCTGAGGTCAAAGCGCTCACCGACTACTGCTGTACGTCGGCGAACGCCGTCAAGGTCGTGGAGCACATCTACGCCGAGCACGGCGACGACACCGAGATCCTGTTCGGGCCGGACATGTTCCTCGGCGCGTACGTCGAGAAGTCGCTCGGGCGCGCGATGCACGTGTGGGACGGCGAGTGCCACGTTCACGCCGGGATCAAGCCTTCCGACATCGCCGACGTGCGCGCAGCGCATCCTGGGGCCGACTTCCTGATCCACCCCGAGTGCGGGTGCTCGACGAGCGTGATGGAGTACGTCGCGGCCGGCGACGTCGATACCGACGGCGTCTACATGCTCTCGACCGGCGGGATGCTCGGGTACGCCCGCGAGCATCACGGCGGGACCGCGATCGTCGCCACCGAGACCGGCATGCTTTACCCGCTCCGCGAGGCCGCGCCGGATGTCGAGTTCATCGCCGCCAACGAGGCCGCCCACTGCCGGTTCATGAAGATGATCACGCTCCCGAAGCTCCGCGACTCGCTGCGCGACGGCGTCCACGAGGTCAAGGTGCCGACGGAGATCGCCGATCGCGCGCGGCTGCCGATCGAGCGGATGGTGGCGATTTCGTAGAGCTTCCGGGGGCTAGTCAGGATCGGCGAGCAGGTCGATCCCGTGGTCGACGGCGTCCCGGACGCGCGCGAGCGTCACCCGCTTTCGTCCGAACTCGTCTGGCGTGTAGCAGTGGACGTCGGCCGGTGCGCCCATCTCGAGGCCGTCCCACAGCGACCCGGCGTGGTAGACGCGCTCGAGCCACGGCATCCCCTCGAACGCGTGCGAGACGAGGATCACGATGAACTCGGGGCCGCGTTCGCGCTGCGGCGGCGCGCCCTGTTCGTCGTCGACGCGCGCGCCGCTGAGCATCGCGACGTCGATCTGCCAACGATCGCCGACGCGCGCCAGATACCGTTGCAGCTCGCGCCGGTTGACGGCGGTCGTCACCTCCACGGTGCGATTGTCCCGATCCCGGGCGGTGGGCGCAACGGTTTCAGTACTTGGCGATCGCTGGAACCATCTGATCGAATAGTTGGATCGCGGTCCAGTTGCCCGGTCCGTCGATCATCAACGCGAACGCGAGCACGTGGCCGTCCTGCGCGGTGCAGTAGCCGGCGAGGTTCGTCACGTAGTTGAGCGTGCCGGTCTTGGCGATGCATCGCCCCTGGGCGGCGGTCTTGGGGGCGATCCCCTGCACGGTGCCGCTGACGCCGACCACGGGCAGCGAAGCCCACAGCGTGCGGCCGGTCGGTGTGTTCCAAACCGTCCGCAGCAGATCGACGACCTCCCCCGGCGAGGAGCGGTCAGCGCGCGACAGCCCCGAGCCGTCGACGATCGCCGGGTGAAGGCCATACGCGGCGATCTCCTCCGAGATCACCTGCGCGCCTGCGCTGATGCTCCCGCCGCCCCCGAACCGCTCGCCGAGTTGCTTGGTCAGCATCTCCGCGAAGAAGTCGTCCGAGGGCACATCCATCAGCTTCAACATCACCGACAGCGGCGGCGACTCGACGGACGCGAGTTGCTGCGTCCCGCCCGGCGCCGGCCGAGTCCGGTTGAGCGGCCGCGCCCCGATGCCGGCGTCGTGCATCGTCAGCACGAACTCCTTGGCCGCGAACGCGCCCGGGTTGAGCTTCTTGAACGTCGAGCCGTGGTCGTAGGTCAGCGCGGACAGCTGCCCGCCGAAGTCGGGCACGTCGGGGTGGTAGTGGGTGGCCGGACCTCCGCGGAGGTCATCAAACAGGGCCGCGTCGCCGATCACCCAGCCGCTGACGCGCTTGATCCCGTCGTGGGCGAGCTGGCTGACGAGCTCGCTGGCGGTCGGGCCGTAGCCCTGTTCCCAGACGCGGTTGAAGCCGCCGTCGCCGAACGTCGGGTCGCCGCCGCCGACCAGATACAGGTTCCCCTGCCAGACGCCACCAGGGCCGAGGTGGCCGGCGCCGACGACGGTGGTCTTCAGGCGGGCATTCGGGCCGAGCTCGCGCAGCGTCGCCACGGTCGTGTATAGCTTCTCGACCGACGCCGGCGCACGGCCGACGTTGGACCGCAGCGCGAACAGGGGCTGCTTCGCGGTCAGGTCGTAGACCATCGCACCGGTCTGCGGGCCGCCCTTACCGAGCGCGCTCGTCAGCGCGCCTCGCAGGGCGACGAGCTGCGGTGACGGCGGCGGCGGGGGGACGGGCGCGACGTGGAACGGCGTGGTCGCGGTCGCGGTGTCGGTACGAGCGACCGGAGCGCCGACCGACGCGTCCGAGCTCGGCTTCGCGGCGTGACCGCCGCCACCACAGCCAGCGATGATCGCCGAGGCGGCGATCGCCCCCACAATCCGGCGTGTCAGGCGGACTCGAGCTCCTCCACTGTGTGCGGGCCGACGCACGCCACCGACAGCTCGTCGGCGACCCGCCCGGCGACCTCTCGCACCTCATCGAACGTGACTTCGTCGAGCAGCGCGATCGTCCGGTCGGGGTCGACGTCCTCGCCGTAGACGATTGTCTGCTGCGCGGCATGACGGGCGATCGCGCCGGTGTTCTCGAACGCGATCGCGCGCGCACCGGCGGCGTAGGCGCGGGCCCGCTCGACCTCGGCGTCGGTCGGGCCGTCGTCGCGGAGTTCGGTGACGATGTCGCGCATCCGCCGGTACGCCTCGAGCATCTTGCTCGACTCGAGTCCGGCGGACAGCTGGAGGACGGGGACATCGGCGTACGCGTGCGCGATCGAGTGAACGGAGTAGGCGAGGCCGCGCTGCTCGCGGATCTCGTCGAACAGGCGCGAGCCCATCGACCCGCCGAGCAACGTCGAGTAGATCGTGAGCGCGGCGCGCTGCTTGGAGTCTTTGATCTCGATCGTGGGTCGGTACGACATCCGCAGATGGGACTGGTTGGAGTCGCGCTCTCTGACGAGGATGCGCGGATGTTGCGGGGGCGCGGGTTCGTACGGCGCCGGCGCAGGGTGGGTCGGAAAACGCGTGAACAGCTCGTCGACGGAGCCGTTCCCGGCCAGGCCCTCGAGGTTGCCGACGAGGAACGCGCCGCCCCGCTCGGGCGCCCAGCGCCGGTTGCGGAACTCGAGGATCCCATCGCGGGTGAAGGTGTCCTGGATGTGCTCCGCCGGTCCGAGCACCGGGCGGCCCAGCGGATGGTCGCCGAACGCTGCTTCGTCGATCAGGTGCTCGGCCATAACCGCCGGCTGATCGTTGGCGCGGGCGATCTCCTGCACGACCACGCCGCGCTCGCGGTTGAGCTCGTCGGCGTCGATCTTCGGCCGTCCGACGAAGTCGGTGAGCAGATCGGCGGCTTCCAGGGCCTTGTTGGCGCGGGCGGTGATGTGGAACGCGACCAGGTCGTGGCTCGTGTAAGCGTTCAGCACCGCGCCGATCCGCTCCGCGGCCTCGTTGACGTCCCGGTAGGTGGGGTACTTCTCGCCGCCCTTGAACACGAGATGCTCGAGGAAATGGGCCATGCCGTTCTCGCTCTCGCGCTCGGTCCGGGCCCCGGCGTCGAAGCCGACCAGAATCGTCACCGAGCGCGTGCCCTCGACCGAGATCCGGTACAGCGGGAGCCCGTTCGGTAATGACGTTTGCGTGATCGCAGGCACTTGGAAAGAAAATAGCTGCTTGTGCAAGTCCGCTTGCAGGGGGAGGGATCGGGGCGCGTTTCGGGATGGCCCCCGGTAGGCTGACCGCAACCTATGGCTAGAACTGAATCCCAGCATCGAACCAGACGGCGGCGCGAGAGCGCTGCCTTGGCGGCCCTCACGCCCCGTCAGGCTCAGGCCGTTGGGCCTGCTCCGTCCGCCCGGTCGGTGATCGATTTCCGCGGCGTGTCCAAGCGCTATCCGAGCGGCGACATCGGCCTCGACCAGGTCACGTTCTCGATCGACCGCGGCGACTTCGTGTTCCTCGTCGGCTCCACCGGCTCGGGCAAGTCGACCGTGATGCGCCTGCTGATCAAGGAGCTCGAGCCGACGGGCGGATCACTCCGCGTCGCCGGCCACGACCTCGGCGAGATCACGCGCAAGCGGATCGCCTACTACCGCCGCAACCTCGGCGTGGTGTTCCAGGACTTCAAGCTGCTGCCGGGCCGGACCGTGTACGACAACGTCGCCTACGCGCTCCAGGTCACCGGCGGCACCCGTCGCGACATCCGCGACAAGGTGCCGGACATCCTCCGGCTGACGGGGCTGTCGCTGAAGCTCCACAACTATCCCGACCAGCTGTCGGGCGGGGAGCAGCAGCGCGTCTCGATCGCGCGCGCGTTCGTCAACCATCCGCCGCTGCTGCTGGCCGACGAGCCCACCGGGAATCTCGACCCCGAGACCAGCGTCGACATCATGCGGCTGCTGTACCGGATCAACCGGACCGGCACGACCGTGCTCGTGGCCACCCACGACCAGGCCATGGTGGACAAGATGCGCCGGCGCGTGATCGAGCTGTCCGAGGGACGGATCGTCCGCGACGAGGCAACCGGGCTGTACGCGCGCGACGAGACCACGCGCGAGTTCGCCCGACGGATGCGCCAGCCTTCGACGCGCCCGCCGGGTGTCTAGCCCGATGACGGCGTCCGTGTCGGCCTCGATCCGGGGCGTGACCCGATGAAGCTGGGGTTCTTCCTACGCGAGGCGATGCGCTCGATGCGGCGCAGCGCCGCCCCGAGCTTCGCCGCGCTCGCCACAGTGCTCGTAACGATGCTCGTGCTGGGCGTGTTCATCCCGATTGTGCAGGCGACCAACGGGGCAGCGAACAGCGTCCGCGGCCGCGTCGAGGTCGACGTGTACATGAAGACGAACGCGACCGCCGCCGACGACGCTCGGGTGAAGAGCGAGCTCTTGGGCCTGCCGCACGTGAAGTCCGTCCAGTTCGTCTCCAAGCAGCAGGCCTATCGGCAGCAGGCGGTGGGTGATCCGCAGGCCTATGCGCTGCTCGGGTCAAACCCGCTGCCGGACACGTACCACGTCTATCCCGACAACCCGAGCAACGTGCTCGCGGTCCACAGCGAGATCGCGGGGACCGGCTCGGGTGGGGGCGGCCAGCCGATCGACACCTCGATACAGACCGTCTCGAACAAGCAGTCCGACACCCAGAAGATCCTCGAGGTCACGAACCTGGTGACGATCACCGCCGCGGTGCTGACCGTGCTGCTGGTGCTCGCGTCGGTCTTGTTGATCGCGAACACGATTCGGCTGTCGCTGTACGCCCGCCGGCGCGAGGTCGAGGTGATGAAGCTCGTCGGCGCCACCGACTGGTTCATCCGCGTCCCGTTCATGATCGAGGGCGTGATCGTCGGGTCCGTGGGCGCGCTGCTGGCTATCGCGTTCCTGGCTGCGACCAAGATCGCGCTGCTCGATCCGCTGGCGAGCAACTTCGCGCTGATCGCGGCTCCGCGGACGATCGGCTTCACGTTCCTGGTGATCGTGCTGCTCGGCGCCGGCACGCTCGTGTCGGCGATCGGCTCCGGGCTGTCGCTGCGGCGGTTCCTGCGGGTCTGACGCGGCCCCCCGACGTCCTGGCCCTCCCTGGGCGGCCGGGGTCCGCGTCGTCCCCGGGGCGGCCCGCGGTTCTCGTGCGGTCCGCCAGCCGCACACCCGCCACTCCGGCGGCGATACACCGGGATTCAGGGCGCATAACTGCTCACTGGACGGGTGCTCGTCGCCGAGTGCGCAGAAACGCGCATATAGCGCGAGTTTCGTGACACTCGAGCTCAGCGCATCGTCGAGTGAGCACTTATTCGCCAACTGGACGTGTCGACCCGCCGCCGCCGCTGCACCCGTTGGCCCGCTGCACCGCCGCCCCGCTGCCGCGTCGTGTTAGCGCTCACTTCGGGCGTGTGAGCGCTCACATTGTTTGCTATAAACAACTCCTTCACTGCATCCCGCTTGCGCAAGTCCACGGCCGGGGCAAGCGCCAACTGATGGGAGGATCCATGCAGCACGCCTCACGCAGCCGGGGGAGGCTGCGGACAGTTGCCTGGGCACGCGTCCTGGCAGCGACCGTCGTAGTGTTCCTCGGCACCGGGAGCATTGCGCTCGCGGCCAAGCACGGCCACACGTCCAAGCACCACGGCGGGACATTGAGCATCTCGAAGCAGACCTGGGGCTCGGCGCACGGCCAGTCCGTCGACCTCTACACGCTCCGCAACAGCAAGGGGATGATCGTCAAGATCACCAACTACGGCGGCGTCGTGCAGTCGATCTGGGTGCCCGACCGCACGGGCCAGCTCAAGAACGTCGCGCTCGGATTCCCGAAGCTCAGTGACTACGTCAACGATTTCGAGAACCAGCCATGGCCGGCGTCCGGCGGATCCGGCGACACGTACTTCGGCGCGATCATCGGGCGCTACGCGAACCGGATCGCCGACGCCTCGTTCACGCTCAACGGCACGTTGTACGGACTCGGGGGCGGTCCGAATTCGTGCGGCACGACCACCCACCCGAACAACGGGCCGAACCTGCTGCACGGCGGGCTGCTGTCCTACAACACGCAGGTGTGGGCGGCGACGCCGAAGAAGCTAAGCAACGGCGTCGAGCTGCAGCTCAGCTACACCGACCCGAATTGCTACAACGGCTTCCCGGGCGCGGTCACGACTGAGGTGACCTACACGCTCACGAACGACAACGCCCTTGGGATCGCCTACCACGCGACCACGAGCGCGCCGACCGTCATCAACTACACCAACCACACGTACTTCAACCTCGCCGGAGAAGGCTCCGGGACCATCTACGACCAGAAGCTCGCGATCAACGCGAACACGTTCCAGCCGACCGACAGCGTGCAGATCCCGACCGGCGCGTTCGCGTCGGTGTCGGGCACGCCGTTCGATTTCCGGGCGATGAAGCCGATCGGCCGCGATATCGGCGACGCGAGTGCGCCTCAGGGCAACCAGCTGGTCGTCGCCCACGGGTATGACCACAACTGGGTGCTCCGCGGGTCCGGCTACCGGTTGGCCGCCGTCGCCCAGGACCCCGGCGACGGAATCGTGCTTTGGACGTACACCAATCAGCCCGGCGTGCAGCTGTACACCGGGAACTTCCTGGTCGGCGATCTCGTCGGGACCAGCGGTCACGCATACCGCCAGGGCGACGCGTTCACGCTCGAGACCCAGCACTACCCGGACAGCCCGCATCACATCGGCCAGCAGGGTTGGCCGAACGTGGTGCTGAATCCGGGCGACGTGTTCAACTCCAAGACGACGTACAAGTTCACGACCGCCGGACCCGCGTTCCGGCACAACTTCTAGCGTCGTCGACTCGGCTGGTCGGGCCATGCGGGTGGCCCGGCCGGCCGGGATGGCTGTTGTTCTTCGATCGGGGCCGGGCCTGGAGTTCGGCCGGGTTGGGCCGCGGGCGCACCTGCCAGTGCCCGCGGTCCATCGCGGTGGGGCCGCCGGAATTCGCGGCGTCGTAACCTCATATCGTCATGTATCCCCGCCGGTCCCGTAACCCCCGGATTGCCGTTCGCGTTCTCGTCGGCCTGATCGTGCTGCTGATCGGCATCTGGATCGGCGGCCATCCGAGTTGGCTGCCCTCGCCGATACGCAGCGCATTCGTCAGCAATAACGACGATCCGCTCGTCAACCAGGTCCTCGGCATGCTCCAGCACGACTACTACCGGCCGCTCAACCGCAACCAGCTCGTCAACAAGGGGCTGGCCGGGATGGTGGCCAGCCTCGACGACCCATACTCGCACTACTACGACCCGTCCGATTACCAGGGCTTCCTCAACGAGGACAACCCGCACCTGAGCGGGATCGGGGTCGACGTCGAGGGCGAGACGCGCGGGCTGCTGGTCGAGGACGTGTTCCCCGGATCCCCGGCGGCGACCGCCGGACTGCAACGGGGTGACATGATCATCGCGGTCGGAGCGAAGTCGCTCGCCAACCGGCCGGCGACCTTCGGCTCGCAGCTGATCAAGGGGAAGGCGGGCACGCGGGTCACGCTGACGATCCTGCGAGGGAAGCAGACGCACACGCTGACGATGCTGCGCGCCGACATCGTCGTCCCGGTCGCTTCCGGCCAGATCGTCACCTACCACGGGATCAAGCTCGGGGCGCTCACGCTGACGCAGTTCGTCGACGGGGCCGGCGCCGAGCTTCGCGCACAGGTCGAGAAGGTGCTCCATCAAGGCGCGCGCGGGCTCATCCTCGACCTGCGCGACAACCCCGGAGGACTGCTGAACGAGGCGGTGAACGTCGCGAGCATCTTCATCCCCGACGGCACGATCGTCTCGACCGATGGCCGGGCCCAGCCGCGTCAGGTATATGTCGCCCGGGGTGGCGCGATCCCGACGAGCATCCCGATGGTGGTGCTCGTCGACCGCGGCACCGCGTCGGCGGCCGAGATCGTCACCGGCGCGCTCCACGACCGCGGCCGCGCCAAGGTCGTCGGCACGCGCACGTACGGGAAGGGCGTGTTCCAGGAGATCGAGCCGCTTCCGAACGGTGGCGCGCTCGACTTCACCGTCGGCGAGTACTTCACGCCGGACGGGACCAACCTCGGCGGCGGCGGCGTGAAGGAGGGCAAGGGCATCAAGCCCGACGTCTACGCCTTCACGCCTCCGGTCGCCAAGACCGACACGGCGTTCGCGGTCGCCGAGCGGACAGTCGCCGCCGAAGTTCAGTGAGTGCGGTCACGGACGCGGGCCGCGGCTCGCGGGTGGCGGTGCTGGCTCGGCGGGGCAAGTTCTTCGTCGCTGAGCCGTTCTTCGGCGCGGGTCCCCGCCCGGTGGTCAGCCGCGATCGCCAGGCGGCGGTCGGAGACCTGATCGTCGTCCGCCCCGGCTCGTCTCGCAACGGGCGCGGGGGAGGGAGGGCGACGATCGTCCGGAGGATCGGCCGCTCGGACGTCGCGCGCGACGTGATCGAGGGGCTGATGGTCGACCGAGGGCTGCGGCGCAGGTTCGACCCCGCCGTCGAGCACGAGGCTCGCGAGGTGTCAGCGATCGGCGTCGGCGACGACACGGGTACCTCCGCCCACCGGCGCGACCTCCGTTCGCTGCCCACATTCACCGTCGACCCAGCGACCGCAAAGGACTTCGACGACGCGATCTCGGCCGCGGCTGAGGACGACGGCGCGCGGCGGGTGTGGGTGCACATCGCCGACGTGTCGGCCTACGTGCGACCCGGCTCGCTCCTCGACCGTGAGTCATACCGGCGCGGCACGAGCGTGTACGTGCCGGGCGCGGTCGAGCCGATGCTGCCCGAGGCGCTCTCGAATCGCGCCTGCTCGCTCGTCCCCGGTCAGGATCGACTGGCGGTCACGGTCGAGATCGTGCTCGACGGCGCCCGCGTCCGCAGTAGCGCGTTCTACCGGTCGGTGATCCGCTCCGACGAGCGGCTCGACTACGGACGCGTCGATCGCATCTTCGCCGGGCGCTCCCGCGCGTCCGGTGGCTGGGGGCCGGCGCTCGAGGTCGCCCGCGCGGCGGCGGCCGCGCTCGAGGAACGCCGGGCCGCGCAGGCGGCGCTGTCGCTCGAGTCCACCGAGCCCGAGTTCGAGTTCGATGATCGGGGCAACGTCGTGTCCGGCGAGCCGGTCGAGCAGACCGAATCGCACCGGATGATCGAACACCTGATGATCGCGGCGAATGAGCAGGTGGCGCGGCTGCTGACGTCGCGACGAGTGCCGACGCTGTACCGGGTCCACGAGCGTCCGGACGGGATAGCGGCCGAGCGGCTGGTCGACCAGCTCGCCTCGCTCGGGGTCCCGACGCCACCGGTGCCGAAGGGACACCTCACGCCCCAGCAGGCGGCCGAGGTGATCGGACAGGCGTCCCAGTTGATCGAGCAGTGGACGGCCTCGACCGGACACGGGCGGCGGGCGCTGACGAGCCTCGTACTCCGCTCGCTCAAGCAGGCGTACTACGACCAGCGCAATCGCGGGCATGCCGGCCTCCAGCTCGCGAGCTACTGCCACTTTACGTCGCCGATCCGGCGATATCCCGATCTGGTGTGCCATCGGGCGCTGCTCTCGGCCGTGAGCGGCGACGAGCCGGCGCCGGCGGCGGCCTGGGTGGCCGAAGCGGGGCCGTGGAGCTCGGCGCGTGAGCGCGAGGCGATGTCGATCGAGCGTGACGCTGACGACATCGCGTCATGCTTCCTGCTCGAGCGGTGGTTGGCCGGCGTCGACCCCGACGAGGCGCTCGACGGCGAGGTGATCGGGCTCGCCGGCGCGGGCGCGTTCGTGGCCTTCGGGCCGCGCGGCGAGTTCGAGGGTATGGTCCCGGTGCGGCGACTGCGCGGCGACTGGTGGGAGCTCAACGAGCAGGCCACGATGCTGATCGGTACGCGCGGCGGCGCCGCGATCCGCCTCGGGGACCCGATACGGGTACGGGTTGGCGGGATCGACATCCCTCGTGGCCGGGTCGACCTGCTGCCCGCCGGCGAGGGGGACTGACGCTATGGCCAAGGGCGCAAAGCGCAAGGCGGCCTCCGGCGACGTGGCCAGCAACCGACAGGCCTCCTACCGCTACAACCTGCTCGAGCGGTTCGAGTGCGGACTTGTGCTGACCGGCACCGAGGTCAAGTCGCTGCGCGAGGGCAACGCCCAGCTCAAGGATTCCTACGCGGTCGTCCGCGACGGCGAGGTGTGGCTGATCGGGTTGTACATCGCCCCATACGGGCCGGCCTCGCGCGAGAATCACGACCCAGAGCGGCCGCGCAAGCTGCTGCTCCACCGGTTCGAGATCGAGCGGCTCATCGGCCGGACCCGGGAGCGGGGGCTGACCCTCGTGCCGACCCGGATCTACTTTTCGGGCCCGCGCTCGCGCGCCAAGGTCGAGATCGCGCTCGCGCGCGGGAAGGATCTCTACGACAAGCGCGAGGCGATCAAGAAGCGCGACATGACCCGGGACGTGCAGCGCGAGTTGCGCGAGGCACGGCAGTAGCTTCCATCCTGCCGGTGGTTGCGCACTCAACTGACTTGGGAGCCGAGAGCCCTATGCGTAGCGACTCGAAACGCTGGGTAGCCCCAACCTATGACAATTGGTTCGAGCATTTTCCTGATCGCGATTGGCGCGATTCTGAAGTGGGCCGTCACCGCCCAGGTGAAGGGATTCAACATCCAGACGGCTGGAACCGTGCTGTTCGTGGTCGGTCTCGTCGGGCTGGTGCTGTCGCTCATCTACACCTTCTGGTGGGCGCGGCGCGATGTTGCCTATAACGAGACGCGCGTAGTGCGGCGCTAGCACCCTGAGCCGTTGGCCCGGGGCGCAGTCTGAGCGTAAGCGGGGGGCGCGTACGAGCGCTAGCTGATCGTGCGCGCCACCAGCGTGGCGTGCATTCCGACGACGAGCAGTGCGACCAGGCTGAGGTACACCGCCGCGACGAGCGCCCGGTCGAGAGGCCGGACCCGGTAGTACGCCGCTTGGGCGAGGCCGCCGGCGCGGCGTTGCTGCCAGCGCTTGTAGGTCTCGAAGCCGGCGAACACCAGGATCAGCACGATGATCGGGTTCGGGAAGATGATCGCCAGCGGGATCATCGCGGCGAATCCGACGAACCACATCCATGGGGCCATCGCGGCCATCGCGCGTCCGCCGTCGAGGGGGACGACCGGCAGGAGGTTGAACAGGTTCAGGAAGAACCCGGTGAACGCGAGCGCACGCCACAGGTCGTTGCCGGTGGCGTGCCAGACGAGCACGCAGGCGGCCGATCCGATGCTGCCGAGGATCGGGCCGGCGAGTCCCACCCGGGCCTCCGCGAGCGCGTTGTCGCCGAGCGAGCGAGCCGCGATCACGGCACCCAGGAACGGGATGAACATCGGCGCGCTGGACTTGAGTCCCTCGCGCCGCAGGGCGATCACATGTCCCATCTCGTGCACGAACAGCAGCGCGATGAAGCCGGCGGCAAACGGCCAGCCCCAGAGGAGCGCATAGGCGGCCAGCGAGACGAGGATCGTGCCCGTCGAGGCGAACAGCTTCAGCTTGGGAAGCAGCAGCAGGATCGCCTTGAACTTCGCCACGAACGCGACGATCGCGGCCCCGATCGCCGACAGGCGCCGGCGGATCGGGCCTTGCCGGCGCGGCTGGGGCGCGGGCTCGTAGGGCTCGAACACGGGCTCGGGCTCGGGCTCGGGGCGGGCAGCCTCGGGCCCCGGGACCGGAGCGAACGGCCATTGCGTGTTCGTTTCCATTGCTACAGATTGTAGGAACGCGGAGTCGGCGCTCGGGCGCGGTTCTTACGATGTTGTTCGATTCGCCGGCGGTGCGCGCGGGCATGCCCGTGGGGGCGCGGCGTATCCGCGTCTATAATCATCAGGACATAACCCTCGGGGACGACAGGCTTCGACGCGGTCGATTCGTGGGGGTGGTTGCGAGTCGAGGTCCCGGGAGGCCTCGTAAAACACCCGGGAAAACAATAAGTGCGAATCATTCAGATTCCCACAGCTTTGGCCTCGCTGTCTAATTAACAGCTAGCGCCAGACCGGCCGCCGTTCGCCTGCAGCGGAGGTCCGGGTTACTAAGCAGGCTCACCCGGTGAGGCCCGCTCCAGCCCCGCCGGGGACATTTTCGGAGCTGGCCCCCGACAACCCCGCCGGCATGGCGAGTCGAGGGTGAGATCAGAGTGCCGGCTACGCTCGTAGATGCCACCTTTTGCGCGATTGCGGACGCGGGTTCAATTCCCGCCGTCTCCACCTTTGCAAAGAATTCGAACCGCCCTCCGCACCAGCGGGGGGCGGTTTTTCTATGAGGGCGAGGGCGTCGAGGGTCGTGACCGCGCGGTAGAACGGGCGGCCGATGTAGGGCGTGACGAGCCTCGAGGCGGATGGGTCCGAGGAGGTTGCGGAGCATGTGAGCCGACCTTGCGGTCCGCTGGTCGAGCACTTGCTGGATGTTGGTAAGCCGGTCCTTGATCCACTCGATGGGGGGCCGGAAGATCTTCTCGCGGCTTCGGCGCAGCGCTTCTACTTGGTCGCTGAGTTGGTCGACGCGGAGCTCGGTCTCCACGAGGGCCTTGGCGAGCGCCTGGCTGCCACGGCCCTCGCTGATGAAGTCGACGAAGTTGGCCAGGCGACGCTCCTCGGCAGTGAGGTCCGCCTCCTTCAGCTTCAGACGGTCGGGGAGGTCGGAGCGCAGCATGGCGATCTCCTCCTGACCGCGGCCGCGAGACGCTCAACTACGAAACCTGGAGTGCGGAGAACCTCGCCATCGGATTCGGGGAGATGTTGGGGTTCACGGTCGAGCTCGAGCGGCTCACGCGGCACGTTGGCAGCGCGGAGGAGGAGATGAGGCTGAGAGCGACGTCCGTCTAGCGTCGCGAGAACGGCGCCTGGAGGGTTATCCACCGGCACGGCGACAGTCTCATGACGGTCGAAATTGATCCCGAGGGCAGACGCTGAGGTGAGAACCGAAGCGACGGCGGGCGGGCCGCCCAGCTCGACAACCCGGCCTCGGTGCGGCACCGACCCTTGGCTCCGCACACAAGCCACGGCGCACACACCTGCGTTCGTCGCATCGCAAGCATCCCGGCCCCCGGTCTCTAGCCCTAGATTCCGCGGACTGCAGAGAACCGGAGCGGTCCGATCGGAGCGGCGCGAGAGGCGTGCTGTGACGCGTCGTGCTCCTGGCGAATCTCAGGTGCGGACAGCTGCGGCGACCGAGACCTGCTTCAGTCTCGACACGCTACTTCTGCAATCGCTGATTGGAGGAGCCAGAGCCGCGACGCGCTAGCTCCTGCTGGTCGTCCATCGGGGGAAGAGATTGCCGGGTGTGGGCTGGTGCCCGCTCGGACTATGAGAGCGACAGCGGCGGAGTGCTTGCTGCGCGTCACAAGTCAGGCGATCGGCAAGCACCTTCGTGACCGCGGAGTCGGCGCCGCCATCGCACCCGAGTTCATGGCAAACCGCAACTCCGAGCGCGTAGGCCTCCGCGGCTGAGGGCCACCGGCGCCGAGCGTCTCGAGATTGGCGAATAGGAGGCGCAGGCGTCGCGGCGGGCGCAGGCGCTTTCATGTCCTCGCGCGTATCGCATGCGTGGCGCGCCGTGGCTGATTCTGTCCGACCGGGGCCGGGCCGGAGGCGGTCAGAGCGTCCACGTCGTGGCTCGTTCCGTCACAGAGCAGCGGCGTGGTAGGCAACCCGCCAGTACGCGCAATCGTGCGCTCGATCCGGCGGCCGACTCCTGCTCTGCCGGCTCGGAACGGAGACGACCGGAGCATCCGGCGACCAGTTGTAGCGTTCGTGGGTCGTCCGCAACAGGAGCCAGGGGTAACGGTGATTGGCGCCCGGGTCGGCGGGAGGCGCTTGGCCCGCACGGGCTTGCCGGCTGCCTGGTTCCTCCGCCGACCCTACCGCAACCCGCGCCCGCAGATCACCGCTTTCTTGGATGAGAAACAAGCGTGGCGGAGACGATGGCGAGACCCCCTGTTGGCCTCCGAGAACGCGGAAGCCGATGGCCGGATAGAGCGCAAGCGTGAACTGGTTAAGCCGGCAGGAAGTCGACATTCGCACTTCTACGTTCGGCCGGGTTCGCCGCAGGGCTAAGCTCCCGATCATGGCATCCGCCGACGAGAATCTGCGACCGACGTTTGAGCTTGTTCCCCGGGGAGCTGAGCGTCCCGCGGGGGCGATCGCGCCCTTGGCGCAGAGCGGCGGCAGGCTGCTGGGAGCAGTCGTCGGCGAGGGGGTCTGCACCTGGCTTGAGCATGACGGCCAACTGGTGCTCATGGTGTGGCCGGCCACCTGGCGCGCCCGGTTCGGCCCGCTGGAGTTGCTCGACGACCGAGGTGATGTGGTGGCGCGCGGAGGTGAGCTTGTGACGGTTGCCGGCGGCTACCTGAAACCCGGTGATGTTCGCGCGCTCGGATACGAGGAAGCGTTCGCAGCCTGGAAGGTGTCCGCAGATACTTCCGCCCGTGCAAGCTGAGCGCCGGCGCCTGCCCCGTTGCCGGGGCCGGCGCCGGTGATCCTGCTACCGGATGGTCACGGCCGGCGTGTCAGCCGCCCGAGCCCGAAGCGGTCATCATATGCCCGTTCACGAGCGTCCGGAACGCGCCGATGCCGTAGTAATAGCAGTAGTGGTTGTTGTTGGTAGATCCGCCGATGATCAAGCCAGCGGCGTACACATTGTTGTTGGAGGTGCGCTGGTAGACCGGGCCGCCGCTGTCACCCTGATAACAGGCGGTGGTACTCGCGTTGTAGGCTTGATAGATGTGGCACCGCTCGTAGTCATCGGACCAGTGCGCCGCGGAGAAGCAGTCGTCGGTGATCTGGATGGTCCAGTCGGGCTTCTCGTTGGTCGTGAAGCCGTCCATGGTGACGAGTTGACCGACGCCAAAGTTCCCCCAGCCGATCACGTTATGGGTTTGGGTGTTGTTGTACCAGACCTCGTAGCTGAACCCGCCGGGGCTTGAGATCGACTGGATGTCGTTCGTGGAGGCAGCGGGCGTCCAATAGTTCGTGGAGGTGTGCCCGAGGTAGTAGTTGTTGTTATAGCTGGTGTTGAACGAGCCGTTGGCGCCGCAGTGGCCAGCGGTCGCGTTGAACTCTTTGCCCGAGTTGTTGCCGATGAACCCGAACCCCAACGTGCATAGCGCGTTCTTATTACCGTTGTAGAACAACGGGTCGCCACTGAACCAGGCCGCTGTGTCGTCGTCGCGTGTGGCGGGCTGGATGATCAAGGACGGGTTTGTGGCCGGTACGACCGACACAGCGCTTCCGTACCGTGACTGCAGCGCTTGAGCGGCCGCGGCGGTGTAGTTGTCCAGGGAAATCTTCACGGTGTCCGACGGAACGTCCGGCCCCCACGAGTCCAGGTCGAACCCGGCCGCGCGGAGGCTTGCCTCGTCGGCTGCGATCTGGCTGGTCAGCGCGTCGAGCTGCGAGAAGGACCGAGCCACAGTGACGATGCGGTAGCCGACGCTGGGCGCCCCAACCTGATGGCTCAGCCCGGTGGCGAAAGCAGACGCGCCGGGCGGGGTCACGTATGCGGTGACGGTCCCGTCAGCGTTGGTGACCTCGCCCACCCAGGACGCCTGATACTGCGGGGCCTCCCCGAGAAGCTGCACCTGGTCGGCCAATGGGGGTTTGACGACCGGCACCAGCGTCGGAGCGGGTTTGGTCGGCCGCGGAGCCGCGTTGCCCAGCACCACCGCGCCGGACGTAGCATGCGGGAACGTCTTGCCGGGGTCAGCGAACGCCGCTGTCGGCAACGCCAGCACGCACGCCACGGTGAGGTACCCAACGACCGTTAGGGTGCGCCCACGGGACCGCTTCGTTGCAAAGGTAAGGCTCACCAATCCCTCCTTCGTACTCCGGTCCCGCAATTGGTCGCACCCTACATCACCTGTCAAGCGCATTGTGCATTCGCATCTGCTGGCGCTCGTCGTGCGCCGTGGGGCTCAGCAGCGGCAACGGGCGATCGTCGCCTCGTCTTGTTCCAGCCGAATACCGGTGGGCGATCATCGGTCGGGGTCCTCCTCTCGCCCGGACGCCCTTCGTCGAGGTCGGGTCGGCTGGCAAATAGACCGGCCGATGGCCCGGAATTCATCGATCGCATCCCGATGATCCTCGCCAGCCCAGACCGGTCGCCCCGGTATCCGCGGTGGCTGTCGCGCAAAGGCGTTGGGCCGCGGCCGAGCGGACGCTCGTGTGTGCGAGGCTGGTGATGGGCCCGGCGGGTAGGTCGGTGTGACCTCGGTAGGGGCCTTTTCAGGCCCCGAGGGCGGCAATCTGGTGGCGGTGGAGCTTGGTGAGGTTGTGACTCATCGTGATTAATCGCCACTCGGTGCGGACCGCCCGCCTTCCGCGATAGTTGAGGCGGTCGAACCTGCGGTTGTGTTTGGTGTGACCGTAGACCGGCTCAATCGATCGTTGTCGTTTGCGGTACAGCTCCTTGCCGAGCTCGGTCCCGAGCACGCGTCGCATGAACGAGTAACGTCCGCCCGTCCAACCTGGTCTCTCTCCTTCGCGTTTGCCCGAGTCCGGCGGGATCAGGACCTGGATCCCGTGCTCGGCGGTGACGTCGTCCATGTGCTGCTCGTTCCAATACTGCGCATCAGCGACCGCGACCGTTGGCTGCTCGGTCTCACCCGCCTGCTCGAGCTCGCCCAGAGCGGCCTCGATCATCGGTCGCAGGTGCGAGAAGTCGCCGGCGGCGGTGCTGATCTCTGCGGCGATCACGATCTGCTGCTCGTTGACGACCGCCTGCGCGTTGTAGCCCTGGATGTAGCGGCGGTTGCCCTTCATCCGCCGCGAGTCCGGATCGGTCACATTCACCTCTCCCTGCGGGATCTCCGGCGGCGTGTAGGGCTTCGGCGGCCCACCCAGCCGCCGCGTACCCCGCCGCTGCTCCCGCGAGGCCTCGTATGCCTCGTTGCCGCGCAGTTCCGCCGCAAGGTTCTCCTCGAACTGCCGGGCAGCAACGAGAAGCCGCTCAGACCGAGACCGCGGGATCGGACCCGCCGTCTCCCAGCGCTCCTGCTCCAGCTGGCGATGCGCTTCCCGAAGCCACCCCTGCCGGCCCTGCGTCCGAGCGAGGATCCGCTCGCCATCGAACCCCTCCAGCGGATCACCGGACTCCTCCTCGACCCCCGCGTCCTCCTCGACCCCTGCCTCGGAGTTCTGCTCCTGCTCGAGCGCACGCGTCAGCCACTCACGCCGAGCCGCCTCCGTGGAGAGCTCCGGCGGCAGCTCATCGCCGCGAGCGTCACCATGCTGCTCATCCTCGGCGGCGTCAGTCGCGATCGCCTCCGCAATGATCTCCTTCGCGACTCGGTCGTAGTCAACATTGGCGTCACTATTCGCGCTGGCCGACAACTTCGTGCCGTCGACCGCCACCACCCCAGACCTCACCAGCCCGGCCTTCGCGCACAACCACAGGATCGAGGTGAACAGCTCAGCCAGCCGCGGCTGATGCCGAACGATGAACCGGGCGATCGTCGCGTGATCAGGTACACGGTTCCCCGTGATCACCCGATAGGCAACGTCCTGTCGACAGTGACGCTCGATCGCGCGCGAGGACCGCACGTTCGTCGAGTAGGCGTACAACACCAAGCTCACCACCATCGACGGCTCATACGCCGCGCGGCCGTGGCCATCAGCGCGATAGTCCGCGTAGAACGCCTCCAGATCGAGCCGATCGACGCTCTCGATCACAAACCACGCCAGATGATCCGCCGGCAGCCAGTCCCGCAGCGACGGCGGCAGCAAAAACGCCTGCTCACGATCACATTCAATGAAGTTCTGAGGCATACCCGGAATCCCATCGAACCGCCCGGACGGAACCCTTTTACGCGACAGCCACCGCGCGAAGCGAGACGGCAGCCAGGCGCACGGAGTGGCAAGCCCGGACACGAAAGCGGGTGCTGGGCGCGATCGACCGCGTGGGCGAGCGGTCGTGCGGAGCGGCATTACGATCAGGATCGTGGACTCGATTCCTGTAGATCTGTCTGGGGTACCGGAGACGCTGCTGGGGAACCTGGGCCGCCGCGCCGCCGCGGCACGCGTTGGTGCTCTGAGGGACCCGGTGGCTGTTGAGATCGCGGACCGACTCGACTACGACTTTGCGGACTCCTCCCGCGGCGTGCGGTTGCATGCGGTCCGGGTGACGACATTCGATGCGGCCGTCCGCCGCTTTCTGGGCCTGCATCCGGCCGGAACGGTGGTGGCGCTCGGCGAAGGGCTGGAGACCCAGTTCTGGCGGCTTGACAACGGTCGGGTGCGGTGGCTGACCGTGGACCTGCCGAGACGATGGAGCTTCGCCGCCGGCTACTGCCGCATGGTCCGCGGCAGTCGAGCCATGACGGATCGGCGCTCGATCTCGGATGGGTTGACGGGCTCAGTCCGCCGGGCCCGATCCTCGTCACGGCGCAAGGCCTGTTTCCGTACTTCCAGCGCGATCAGGTCCACGGGCTGATCGCGGGAATCGCGCAACGGCTGCCTGGCTCTGTGCTGGTCTTCGACGTAGTGCCCGAGGTGATGCTTGACATGGTCCGACGAGCCTCGGGCCGGGAGCGTGATCTTGCGGTTGAGTTGTGGGCGTGGCTGTTCAACTCCGGCGAACGCGCCGCCATCAGCGCTATCCCCGGCGTCGAGGAGCTTCGCGACCTCGCTCCGCCGCTGAAACGCGACTTTGCATCGTTGGGGATCGCTGCCATTGGGCGACTGCCGCGGCGCCTGCGCTACTCGCTGCCTGTGATCCAGGTGCTGCAGGCCAAGTTCCGTGCAGTCTCCGCGCACTGAATTGGCGTCCGCCAGCGAGACGCAGGGTTTCCGCGCGAAGGGGGTCGGGCGGGGCGCAACCCTCGCGCGTTACCTATTTGTCGGGCGGCACTCAACCTTCGCCCGCAACCCAATGCATCGGTTACAGGGTTGACCAGCGCAGCACCGCGGCCGGCCCCGCCTGGTTCAGGCGGACGACGCCGCAAGCGCCGTCCAACCGAACCGTGCTCATGGTTGGGGAGGGAAAGGGATGTGCCAATCCCCGGCGCAGTTCC
This sequence comes from uncultured Solirubrobacterales bacterium, assembly GCA_963699325.1. Lineage (GTDB taxonomy): Bacteria > Actinomycetota > Thermoleophilia > Solirubrobacterales > Solirubrobacteraceae > Palsa-465. The sequence goes on from CAVOTN010000012.1 coordinate 184,316, forward strand.
AGTGGGCAACGACGTGAACCGGCTTCTTGTTCGGGTTCACCTTCGTGGACGGCTCCTGCGTGTTCGTCGAGTGAGTAGGCGTGTCCGGATACAACGTGGCCGTCAGCTGCCCCGACATTTCATTGTTGGACAGGGTCAGGGATGCCGACTGGTGATGGGGGGCAATCTCCCAGGTGTGGCGAGGCTGCCATTTGGCGAGAAGGACGTTCCCTTTGCGAGCCCCGAGCAGTTTGACCGTCCCGTCGTGGAACTTTGCGTACGGCATCACGACGTTCAGGCCAACGGCCGTGAAGTCCAGGGAGATGAACCCTCCCGGGAAACCGCCTCCCCGACTGACCGAGCAGGAGCTGTTACGCCCCACCGGGACAGGGGACGGTTGGAGCGTCGAGGTGCTCAGCCGGTACGGCCCGGTGACCCTGACGCTCGCGTTCGAGACCGTTGTTGACGCGAGGGCTGGTGCGGCCTGGGCCGCGACCATCACGGCAACTGCTGTTGCTACCGCAAACCTTCTCATCTTTTGCCTTTCGTTGACGCGGCCGCCGGTACCGCCAGCAGGCTCAGGGCAGCGATGACGCCACGAAGTGTCCTCAGCTGTTCCTCCCAAACTCCCCGGGGTTTCCCGGCATCCTGAACCGGCCGCTGGAGGCGGCCGCCCGGCCCGACTTACTCAACGTCCCGCCGCTCGGCCTTCCTTCGTCGAGCCGCCCAACGGTCATCTGTCCATCGGCCTGAGGCAGAGCCGAGCCACCACCTCTCGCTCAATTGATGCACGTCTGCCGCCGACGATGACGATGCACCTGAGTTTCGCCAATCTCGATAGCGCCGCGTCGTCGCCCATTGGGCCGCGGCGACGGATTGGCTCGGAGTTGCGCTTTGCCATGAACTCGGGTGCGACGCCGGCGCCGACTCCGCGGTCACGAAGGTGCTTGCCGATCGCCTGACTTGCGACGCGCAGCAAGCACTCCGCCGCTGTCGCTCTCATAGTCCGAGCGGGCACCAGCCACGCCCGCCAATCTCTTCCCCGATGGACGAAAGGGAGCAGGCTTAGCACCGGCCTACCGTAGCCGGCTCGGGACTGCTCCGTTTCGTCCTTTAGGGGAGCGACCGGCCCTCTCGTTTCGGGCGCGATCGGGATGTACGGATCGCACACCTCGCGGAAGTCGATGCCAGCGGAGCGCGGCGCCATCGAGCGGGGCTTTCGCAAAACGTGACGAGGAGAAGCTCGTCACGCCTGAATGTAGTTCCCCAGATCGTCCTTCATGCAAGCCAGCGCCGCCACCGTCGAGTCTGACGCGCTGCTTTTGGGAGCCGCAGTCCCGCGCCCGGGCCGCATAGCCGGAGAGATTGTGATCGCCTCGCAAACCGACGCTGATCCTCGCGGCGAATCCCCCCGCTTCTGACCGGCACGAGAGATCGCCCCCGCATCACGACAGGTGCGATCCCTAGATGGCCTGCGGCCCTGCTGGTCGGGACAGGGAGGGCGCTCAGCCCCATAGCGGTTGCGTCCCTGCTCCTCGCCGCCGCCGCGGGAACCACGACCGTCGGCCGGACGAGCGCGTTATGCGCGCTCGCCCGGCCCTGGCCCGAGCGACGTCAGATTCTTTCTGGGCCTATGACCGGTGTTCCCGGCGGTCGCCGCTCCACGCCGACTCGCCGCCGACCGGCTGGTAGAAGAGATCGTTGCCGATCCAGTTGGAGTAGTCGTTGGCGTGGGTTGAGACGACCGGGTGGAAGCTTGACGCCTCGTTGGTCGGCTCGTTGTTGCCGTTGTACTGGGGCACCTCCGGGTACGGGTACACCGGGCGAGTCACCGTCGCGCTGTTGACCGTATCGGTGGCCGTGATCTGGCTCGGAGCGGTCCCGTTCTCCACCCACTGGACCATCGGATACACGAGGTCGAAGCTGCTGGATGCGTACCCGCCGCCGCAATGGGCGACCGTCGGGAACAGGAACATCCGCGCGAACTTCTGCGTCGATGTGTAGCCGTTGTTGCGACCGGCCAGGTCCTCGTAGTAGTCGACGGTTCCGTAGGTCGGAATCGCCTGGTCGGCCCAGCCTTGCCAGATGATCAGCTTCCCGCCATGGCGGTGGAACGCGCTGAGGTCGGTGCTCATCGCGTCCTGGACGTTGGCGGCCGGGAACATGGAGCGGAATCCCTGGTCGGTGAACTGCCACTGGCTCGGATCCGGTCCCAGCTTTCCCGGGGCGTTGAGCATGAACCGCAGGTACGGCAGCGACAGCCCGCCGTACACCAGCGCATTGGTCGCCGGGACGGGCGCGGTGGACGGCTGGACGGGGATCTGGAACCCGGCCCACGACGACTCCGAGCCGAGCGTGAGCCCGCCGGGATACAGGTGGCGTCCCTGCGGGTCGACCGGTCCCTGGTAGATCTCCTCGGCGACCTTCGCCTGCTCGGGGGTCAGGCAGCCGGTCGTCGCGCCGTTCTGGCAGACGAGGCTCTGCGGGCTGAAGTTGCAGTCCCGGGGATCGGTGATGATGCCGTCGCCGGGAACGCCGTCATCTCCCTGGCACGCCGTGATCACCGCGTTGTGCAGCAGCGTCATCTGCGCGCTGGTGAGGATCGCGTTGCCGTTGGGCCCGACGTTGACCTTGTAGTCCCACGTCTGGAGCTCGGCGTTGAGCGGGCCCGCGATGATCTCCGGCGCGCCGGCGATGATCCCGTTGAAATCGGTGGGATAGCGCTCGGCCACCTCCATCGCCTCACGTCCGCCGTCCGAGCACCCGTCGAAGTAGGAGTAGTTCGGGCCGACGCCGTAGAAGTCCTTGATGATCGCCTTGGCGACCACTGCGAGCGAGTGCTCGGACTCGTAGCCGTACTCCTGGCGCAGGTCCTGGCTGTTGAAGGCGAACAGTCCGGCCCCCCCGATTCCGCTGTCCGAGGTGTGACCCTCGTCGTCGGTGGCCATCGCGAAGTCCCCGCCGAGCTCGGTGTCACACGGCTGGGGAAAGCTCTGGGCCGAGACCGCGCCGCAGTAGCCGCCGCAGCCGTTCTGCAGATACCGGCCCTGCCACGTCTTGTCCGGGAGCTTCATCTCGAAGTGCGTCTGCGGGGCGATCATCCCCTTGATGTCGCAGTACTCGGGGTTGGTCCCAGACGCCGCGACGTCGGTCGCGGTGTCGATGCTCGTCGGGTTGCCGGGGATCGTGACCAGGCTGGGCAGCGTGGCCAGCGCCGAGCAGGTCATGGTCGCCGGGATCGTCGGGCTGGCCGCGGCCAGCTTCGCCGACACGGTGACGAGTGCCGGGGGCGTCTTGGCGCTAGCGACGCCGCCCCCTGAGGTGATCACGGCGATGGCCGCCGCCGCAAGCAGCGAGGCTCCGGCGACCATGAGGCAAGCACGCAGGCGTAGCGCATGCATCTGAACACTTCTCCTCTCTCTCGGTAGCAGAAATGCGCTGGCCGTCGGCCCGAAGGTAGCTGTGTTCGCGCAGCGCACATCCGAACGATCTCCGAACGCTACCCCCCGGCCGCAACACTTGTCAAATGATCCGAGCCAAGGGCCGGTCGCTTCCCCTAATGACGAAATCCAATACTCCGATAGGAGGCGGTCCCCGTCAGTTCTGCTCCGCAATGGGCGAACGAGAGTCGACTAACGGCGGCCCGTTTGCTGTGACCGAAGCCGCGTGCAAGCACGCGCCTTGCCGCCTCCGCATCAATGCGGTAGCCGACGGTCGCCGATTCGTGGCGTTCGGCGCTTCCAGATCGGACGAGGAGCACCACTCCGGCCAGACTGCCGGGTTCCTCGCGAAGGAGAAGACGCCGACTGCCGGACGCAGCCCGGGCGCAGCCGTGATGGCCCAGCCGCGCTCTTGATCCGACGTCTTTTGTGCTCCAGGCGGCGCGAGTCCCGCCGCTCCTTTGGCGACCTCGCGTCATTCGGGCGGCAGGGCTCTGGCGGCACGCTGGTCGGCGCGGCTGAGATCTCGGCGCTCCTGTTTCGTGAAGGCAGGTGTCCCGCTGCGGGATGGCAGGATCGCGAGCCTTGAGCGTTGCGGTGCTGGCGAACGGCGTGCCCGTGACCGGCTCTTAAACCGGCCAGACAGCACCCCATTTTCCGACAGCCTCGCGACGAAACACTCGTCGCGCGCCGCGGACGCTCGCGAGTCCTTCGCTCTGCAAGGTGGCCGGTCCGATGGCGGGCCGACGGTTCCACGAGCTGGGGTCTTCGCTGGGACGCCAGCGTCAGTGAGGAGCGCCGAGCCTTCCTTCGTCGCCTGGCAGGCTGGAGAGTCGGCTTTGAGCGGGGACCTTCGGCGCTGGGCGTTCGTGGAGGGTGTGGACGATCTCGGTGTTGTCGATGCCGCGGAGATACACAGAGGTAATGGCAAGGTCCGCGTGCCCGAGCTGACGCTGAATCACAAGCAGCGGGGACACCCTCGCGCGACATCTCCACCGCGTGCGCGTGACGCAGCTGGTGCGGGGCGAAGCGTCGGCGCACGCCGGCACGAGCGGCTGCCGCGTGGAGTTGCCTGCGGACCCCAGCGGGCGCCCATGGCCGCCCGATCGTCGGGCCGCGAAGAATGCAGAACAACGCGCCGACCGGGAGCGTAGAGCGCAGAGTGATCCAGGGCGCGAGCTGCTCCCACGCCCAGCGGTCCATCCCGACCTCGCGGCGCTTACCACCTTTCCCGAGTCGCACCAGGATCGCGCGCCTGCGTGCGTCGAGGTCGCTCTCAGCGAGCGCGAGCGCCTCGCTGACCCGTAGGCCAGCGCGCCAGAGCACGACGATTAGGCCACGCAATCTCACGCCTTCGGCGGCGTCGCCGCAGGCGTGCATGACGGCGATGATCTCCTCGACGCTGGGTGGGTCGGCGGGATAGCGAAGGCCCTTGTTGTGCGGCGGCTGCCCAGCATGGAAGGCGGGCAAGGTCGCCGGTGAGCGACGCCGTCCAGCAATATCCACGAGCACAGTGGATGGCCTGAGGTCCTCCCTCGGACGATGATTGACCAGACCATCGTCTCGCCGCTGCGATCACCTCAGGTCGCGCACGATCGCATCTCGCGCGAAGCACGCGTCGGCAACCCAGCCGACGCTCTGGCTCCACCAGCACCTGTTGCCTATGCAAGGTGGCGAGCCGCGGGAGCAACGGCTCGCCGGTGCGGTCGTCCAAAGGGGCGGTCGGCATTAGCTCGAATCCGGCTAGCACCTGCTGCTCGTGAATGGACGAGTCACGCGCCGGCGATGTCCTCTCCCAGACCAGCTCAAAGCTGATAACTGAGCGGCCCGGCGACCGACGCCGCCGGGCGATTGCTCGCCACCCGTTTCATGGCGGTTTCCTTCCGTACCGGCGATGCGATAAACGGGGCGCTCAGGCTGTATGTGTATTTCGCAGACCTGGGCCGGGCGCGGATGACCAGTCACACGATCGCTATGGGCGCCGGATAGGCCGACAGTGTCAGCGCGCACCCGTAGAGGTGCGCGGAGCCACTCCCAGACCGCGAGAAAATGCACCACGCATCCCGGTCCCTCGGCCTCGCCCGATGACTCCTTCGCTCCTTAAGCTAAGTTAGCTGGCGAAGCGCCCGCTCGATGTCCTGTGGGTTGAACGGCCATGCGAACAACGCACGTTCGTGTCCGGTCGCGTCGAGAACGTAGGCCGCCTCGGTGTGGTCGATACCTTCTACGACAGTGCTATTGATCCGGGACTTCGTCACCTTGACGTCGATGCTGTAGTCCTTCCACACCGCGGCGAGGTCCGCCGGACGGCCGATGGCCCATCGCCACTGTGGGACGAGATGCCACTCCCGATCGTCTTGGCGGAGGTACCGCCGCGCGTTTGCGTACACGTCGACGCTGACGGCGATGATCACGGGCCGCTCAGATGCCGGCATCCCGCGCACCGCCTGGTTGAGCACCTGCGCTTCAAGGGGGCAAAAGTTGCGACACAACGGATCGACGAACGTCACGATCACCGGGTGTCCTCGGTTCGCTGCGACCGATACGGGTCGGCCGTTCTCGTCACGGAGTGAGAAATCGGGAGCGCGGCGATCGCCGCCACCCCAGCTGTACGCCGGAGGCGAGACCAGCGAGACAGCCGAGTAGGCGGTCGGAGAGCTAGTGCGGCGGGAGTGGCCGAAGGCAAGGATCGGCCCGGTGACGGCGATCGCGCACAGCACCAGAAGGGCGGGAATGGCCCACTGCAGCTCTCGCGGTAGCCGGGAACTCCTCGGGCCCTCCCTTCGTTCCCGTCGCCGCACGAGGCGACGCCGCACGCGCGTGAGGACGATTGCGAACGCAGCGAGTGCGGCGATCCCGCCAGCCACGGCGCCGATAGTCGTCAGAGCCGCAGCGCTCCCCGCCCGCGCCGATCCGCCACGCGCCGCGGGCTGGCTCGGCGGAAGCGCAACTCCCGAGGCGCGTGCCAGCCGGCGCATGGCAACCTCCGCCGTCGCAGCCAGACCCGCCCCCGCGCGGCCGTCCAGTGGCACCGTGGCGAGCAATCGATAGGTGCCCGCGGTGGGGTGACCCGGCCAGTTAAAGCCAAACCCATTCGGCATGACGACCAGCAACCGCTGCGGCCTGGCCGCGCGCGACAACTCGACGCCAAGAAACCGAGCGTACGTGCGTGGCTTATCCCAAAGCTCAGGGACGGACCCGAGGTCGTAGGAGCTTGAGATGACCGCGACTCGGATCGCGAAGCCTGCGCGGTTTGCCGCGGTCACCGCGGCAACTAACTGGCGCTGAGCAGTCGACATGTCGGTCGGCTGCGAGTTGAGGAAGACCTGATTATCGACCAGATAAGTGCTGGCGGGGTCGGTGTCGGCGCGCGCGACCCCGCCCCATACCGCAACCAAAGCGACCGCCAGCGCCAGCACGGCGCTCGAGCGACCGACGCAACGTGCGACGCTCGCCCGAGCGTATGCAAACCGGCCCCTTATTAGCACAGCTGCGACAGATCCAAGATCGCCCGTCGAGCCAGCTCGCCCGGCGTCTCCCACACGGGAACTCCGCGGCGCGCCGCCCGAGGTGCCCGGTTGGCGACGGAAGGAACCGCCGCGCTCCGCGCCGAGTATGGCCCGATCAACTCCCGCGGGGTGTACAGATGCCCGTTCTGCATCACATACACATCGTTCGCGATCGTCTCGATGTTCCGCAACGGGTTGCCGTGGATGACGTCCATATCAGCGATCATCCCCGGCCGGATCGTGCCCAGCTGGTTAGACACCCCCATATCCTTGGCGGGCTCGACGGTCGCCGCGCGCAGCGCCTGATAGTTGCCCAGGCCAGTCTGTGCCACCTCGCTGATCGCGATTACCTGTCCGAAGTTGCCAAAGCCGATCGGGTTATCGGTACCGATGAGCACCGTGCCACCCGCAGCGACGATCTGCTTCAGCGCTTTAGTCGTCCCCACTTGGGTTGACAACCCCGCCGCCGTGAGCGGGGGTTGCGCGAACTCCTGCTGTGCCAGCGCGTACTGCCACGGACTCTGCAGCGCCTTGACCCGCGGGTCACTGGTGAACGGCTTACCGTTGATGTCGGGAAGGAAGTTCGCCGCGCCCGTGTACGGAGTGGTGGTGATCGACATTCCCGAGCGGGCGTACAGCTGGATCGTGTCCTGGTAGGCGACGACGTCGTTGGACACCGCGATCTGGTAGCCCAATCGCTGCGTCGCCCAGTGCGAGCCGCCATCCTGGCCGTACGCCAACGCCGGCCAGAAGTAGTGCGAGAACGACGGTATCCCGAGGGTGTGACCCGCCTGAATCGCAATCTGCTCGTAGCTGTTGGGGAGCCTCACGTACGTCTTGAGGATGTCCGGCTTCAGCTTGGCGAGCCGCGCAAGATCCGTGGTCAGCGCCGCCTTGGTCGGGTCCGCCCGCATCCACGCGTAGAAGATCCTGCTCCCGTCGATCGGCTCGGCAGACCAGAAGTATCGAGGGCCGGGAGCCGCGCCGGACTGCTGGGACTCGACCTCCTCGAGCGAGTGATACGGCTCGTCCCCCATCGAGATCTCGGTCGTGATCCCCATCGCTAGCTCGAGACGATTCGTGCGGCCACCCGCGAACGGCTGATCCATCCCCTCGTGCGCGTGCGACTCCCACAAGCCCGGGATCACGGTGTCCTTTGACGCATTCACGTAGTGGACGCCCGCGCCGTACGTCGACCGCCGCCGAGCCGGCCCGACGCTCACGATCTTGTTGCCGCGCACCACGATGTCCACGTTGGACCGCTCGGCATCGCTCGTTCCCGCCCAGAGCCTTCCGGCGTGGATCACCGTCTCGCCCGATGGGGGCGCCTGCGGCCTCCACGTTAGATCCACCGGCACCGTCTTCGGCGCGCCCCCGTTGATCGAGATCACCGCGTCGTGCGTGATCTCGGTCAACTGACCCGTCGCGAGCGTGAGCACCCACACGTTGTAGCTACCACTCGCAGTCCCGGCCGGCGACCCCGCCGGGGGTCGGTCGGAGGAGAAGGCAATCTGTGTCCCGTCCGGAGAGAACACCGGCTCGCGATCGTCGTAGTACCCGAACGTCAGCTCACGCACGTTCGACCCGTTCGGGTTCATCGCCCAAACGTGAAAATTCCCGCTCTTGTACGACTGAAACGCGATCGTCTTCCCATCCGGCGACCATGTGGGATAAGCAGTGTCCTGTGACAAGCTCGAGATCCGCGTTGCCGTACCGCCGGTCGCCGGCAGCGTCCACAGATTCCCCATGAAATTCATGACGATCGAGTGATCGTCCCCAGACAGCGCAAGCGTCAACGCCGTCCCCTCGTGAAGGTTCAGCACCCCGGACGTACCTCCGCCCATGGCCGACCCCCTGTGTTGGGCGGAACGAGCCGCAGAGCCCGAAACACCTACCGCCAGCATCACGGCAGCGAGCGCCGTGACAACAAGCGAGGCAAGAACCGAGACACGCGGATGCCCGTGGACTAAGCGACTCGTTGCACGCACCGCGACTCCCTCCCTCATGAGGCTGTACACAACACTCTCTCGACAGCCCGCTATCGCAGGCCGTTCGCCGACCGATGACGAGCCGGCGGTCCCACGCGCTGGTCAGAGTTCGCCGCGTCGACGACTTTCACAGTAAGAGTCTGCAAGTCGTGCGACGCAGGAACAGTGTGTCGATCCGGAGGCTTATCGCTCGTGCTTGTTCCTGTCAAGCCCAGCGTTGATCACGTTTGGCGGTCGTTAGCGAGCATTTAACGCCGAACGGCACCAGAGAACGAGAACTCGTACAAACACAACGACAACAATCACGCCCGCGCTGAAGCTTCGGCGACTGGGAGGTCACCTCGCGTCGCCACCGCGCCAGGGAGCGGCGGCTCGTGGGGTCACGAATCTGATGGCCCGCACCAGACGAAACTGAGTGAGTGTCCGGCGCTCGGCAGATACCGAACACGGGTCTACGCTATGCGCGGCATCCTAGGTGGCACCGACGCAGCCTGCAGTGCCTCTACATCGTACCCAAAGGGAGGAGCCGGTGCTAACTCGATCCCGGCTAGCGCGTCATTTAGCGCGTTGGACGAGATCGGGAAGCGCCAGCTGGCTGTGTGAACCTCGCCGGGACATAGGCCTCGCCGGTGAAGCTCAACACTCGGACATCCCACGGCTCGACGCTGCCATACACCCTTCGACGTCGCCTCGGTAGACCATGGTGAGAGCCAGCACGTTCTGCGTCTCCAGCTTCGGCTCGGTGGCGTTGACCGCCTCGGCCGCCTCGAGGGCGCGCTGGGCCCACTCACCCGCGCGGGAGATCTGATCAACGCGGGCCAGAGCTCGGGCAAAGGAACTCAGGACCTGGGCGCTGACCTTGCTGGGAGGATCGCGCGGCAGCAGCGCTTCGGCCTGCTCGAACACGGCGAGAGCCTCGGTGTCGCGGCCTAGATCGACGAGCAGTTCGGCTCGGCGCACGAGCAGCGTTGCACGGCGTTCCAGGGTCCCGGTATAGCCGACCTCGGCCAGGGCCTCGTCGACGAGGGCCAGGGCCCGGTCGACCGCCCCGGCCCGGGCCGCTGCGGAAGCGGCCGCCTCGAGCAGCTGGGAATGGTCGGTTCCGGCGCGGTGCTCGGCGTCGACCACCTGGGGCCACAGCTCGAGGGCGCGCTCGAAGTGGCGCTGGGCGGCCGATGGCGCTCCGGCCGCGGCGGCAGCCTTCCCGGCCCGGACCGGCGCCGGAAGCGCTCGGGGGATGTTGTGGGCCGCGAGCCAGTGATGGGCGAGCATCGAGCTGGCATCCAGATCAGACCCGGCCAGCTCGGCGTTGTCCTCGAGGGCCTCGGCATAGGCCTTGTGAAGCTACGCGCGCTCGCCAGGGAGCAGGTCATCGTGAATCGCCGTGCGGGCCAGGGCGTGGCGGAAGCCGTCCCGCGTTCCGACGGATCGACGACCAGCAACTGCTGCTCGACCGCCTCCCGCAGGGCCACATGCAGCTCGGGCTCGGGGAGTCCAGCCACGAGCGCCAGCAGGCGGTCCGGCGCCCAGCGGGCGGTGGCCGACACGACGCGGAGCACATGCTGAGCGCTCGGCGAGAGGAGCTCCGCGCGGGCCAACACGACGTCGCGTAGGGAGGGCGGGAGGTAGCCGGATCGAGGCGTCCCTCGCGGGTGACGTCCAGCAGCTCTTCGACGAACAGCGGGATTCCCTCGGAGCGCTCCGCGATGAAGTCGACCAGCTCACCGTCGGGGCGCTGGCCGAGGATGGCCTCGATCTGGGCGGCGACGCCGCGAGGATCCAGACGGGGCAGCTCCATCCGCAGGACGGTCCGCTGCTGCTCCCATCGTGCGGCCATGCGCCGGAACGGATGAGCGCGATGCAGCTCGTCGGACCGCACGGTGAACACGAGCAGCAGCCTGCGCCCGGTGGCCCGCGCGACCAGTAGCGGAAATAGGTCGAGGGTCGCCCGGTCGGCCCACTGGACGTCCTCGAACGCGAGGATTAGGGGCGCGCTCGCAGCCAGGCGGCCGACCACACCGAGCATCAGCTCGAGCAGCCGTGCCGGGGTCGCGATCGTCGGCCGACATTTCCGGCGTGCTCTCGTCGAGCTCGGTAACGAGCCGGCCGACCTCCGCGCGGGCCGGGCCTAGTGCGGCGTCGAGCTCGCCGGCGGGCAGGTCGGCGGCCAGGTCTCGCATCATCTCGACGACCGGCGCAAACGGGATCCCACCGCCATCCAGCTCTATGCAGCTTCCGACGAGGACCCGCGCGCCAGCCTCGCGCGCTTTGCCGACCAGCTCCTGCACGAGCCGCGACTTGCCGACACCCGCCTCGCGCCAACCACGACAGTGGCCTGCTCTCCGGCCAGCGCGCGGCCCAGGGCATCGCTGAGCGTCTGCACTTCCCCCTGTCGCCCCACCATGACCAGGCTGACCAGACTCGCCGCCACAGCGTCATGATGCCAGAACAGGAAAAAAAGCCCGGCGCGGGTTACACGCCGGGTTTCACGGGCCCGTACGGCTGACAACAGCGGTTGATGCCTGCAGGTAAGCTCTCCCCAACATTCTGGCTCGCATTGCTCGGGTGTTCGGGCGGCTAGCAGCGGGCCGTCAGGATCGACAAGGAGGGCTGGGGCGTGGCTGGAGAGAATCTCGGTGCGCTGGGCGCGCCGGAGCTTGCCGGCGCGATGGTCAACCCGCGAGGGTTTGGGAAGAAGGCGTCGGTGGGCGCCATCGGCGGCGCCGTCGGGGCAGTCGCGGCGACTGCGGTCGCGAGCCGAACGAACGCCTCAGACGTCCCCGCGTTCGGCCGGGTTGGTTACATCGCGGCGAGTGAGACCGAGGTGGCGCTGATCAAGACGAAGTCGGGTGCTCTCAAGATGAAGGTCACCGGTGAGGTGCTTGCCCGCGCCCCCCGCGAGGAACTCCGGACGGTCGAACTCAAGGATGGCAGGCTGTTCTCGTCTCTCCGGTTGCAGTTCGTCAACGGAACTGTCTGGGAGTTCGACGTCCCGAAGATCGGCAAGAAGAACGCCAAGCAGCTAGTCGCAGTGCTGGGCGGCAGCATCCTCTGATCAGGCCCGCGGGCGGAGCATCTCGACCGCG
>CAVOTN010000013.1:0-15994 GCA_963699325.1 uncultured Solirubrobacterales bacterium
CATCCGCCACGGGAGCACCCGAACTCTCCTCCAGGTGCCGGCCGTTGACGTTCAAACCCGGCGGCCGGGCGACCGGCCGCCCGGAAGGTCCGAAAACGAGTCCGGACGGAGGGTGTCTAGGTGCCTGGGCCGGTCATTTGGAGGACTTGTAGTGAGTTCCAGGGGAAGTAGCTCATGAGTTGGTTTGGCCACATGCCTCCGAATGGGCCGTTTGTGGTCGGGTCGCCGTTGCTGTTGTAGAACGGGTCGCTGGTGCCTGCCGATGCCGGGGTTTGGATCCAGAAGCCGATCGACCACTTCGTCTGGTCGCGGACGATGATTCCGTATGTTTGCGCTGCCTGCGCCATCATTTGTACGAACTTCGGGAGATGCAGCGCCGGGATGTTGAGGGTGGGGTTGAGCCGGAGGTGGGCACCCTCGGGGATGCAGTTCGACGCGGTTCCGGCTCCGTCGGTGCGCTGCGCGGGCCAGGAGTAGATCGTCTGGCATGGATAGGGCAGGTTGACCGCGAGGGCATGATCGATTTGACCTTGCTGGATGTCGGCCATCGTGATCACTCCGGCGGCCTCGGGGAGGCTGCTCGCGGTCGCTCCCCAGCCGTTTGACGCGCCCGGCCACGAGTTCGCGTTGTAATACCCGGGGCTTTGCGCGACGTTGTTCATGGCGCCTCCCCAGGTGGCGTGCCAGCCATCGGATAGCAGCTGCATGTGGAAGAACTCCCAGAGCTTGTCGGTCGACGGCTGCCACACGGACAGCTCCTCATCGGAGTCGCTCTCCGGCTGAGCACCCGGCGGGATCGGGACCGCCATGAACGCTGCCTGCAACGCGCTGCGGACCGGCCCGGTGGTGTCGGCAAGCTTCACGGGCACGGTCGGCTGGTTGGGACCGACGACGTAGAAGTGCGCGCCAACCGTGATCCACGGCCCGATGCCCGCCTGTTGTTCACGCGACACCTCGGCGCCCAGGCCGCTGACCATCGAGCTTGAGCCGGGATCGAGCGCAGCGGTCGGGGACAGAGACTCGTTCCACACACTCGTCGGACCGAACAACAGCGGAGCCAGGTGCAGCGGCGCGGTGAGGCTGGTGCCCGCGCTCACCGCCGCAGATCGGGTCAGATCGGCCAGAGCAGACTTCCGGATCCGTCGCTTGTGACGCGAAGGCGTGCGCTGCTTGCGCTGCGCCGGCTGCCGCCGAGTGTTGGCGCTCGCGGTCGGATACGGGTGCGCAGAGGCCGCGGGAACGAGTGCCGCGGAAGCACCCAGCATGGCGGCGGCGAACAGGGCCGCGCGCGCGGTCTGGAACAGCCGCCTGGAAATTGTCGGGAGGAGCATCGCGGACATGGAGGCCGGGAACCGGTCCCGCAGGGCAAACATCGGCCGGCCTCGGGGGTCTGCCTATCCCGGCGCTGTTCGCGCAAACGAAAGTGCCCGGGACTGTCACGTTTGTGGGCCGGTTACGTGCAACAAATGCGATCGGGCTGGGCTCGCGAGCTTCCATAAGTCTGCGGCTGGTTACTCGCCGATCGGCCCGAGCGCCGGCTCGTGGCCGTAGGTGCTGAACGCCCGGAACTTCGAGAACAGCTTGTGCGCCGGTCCGTGGAAATCCGAGGAGCCGGTGCTGAGGAGCCCGAGCTCGGCGGTACGGTCGGCGAGGAGCTCGGCCTGCTCGCGGGTGTGGGTGGCGTAGAAACACTCGACCCCGTCGAGGCCCCAGTCGCGGAAGCGGTCGATCGTGGTGAGCACCTCGGCGGGGTCGGCCACGTCCCAGAACGGGTGGGCCCACACGGCGACGCCGCCCGCGTCGTGGATCGCGCCGATCGACTCGGCGACCGTCGGCGTCGTGCGCGGCTTGAAGGCTGGCTTGCCGTCGATCAGGTACGCCTCGAGGAACGCCGAGCGCTCGGCGAGTCCCTCCTCGCGCAGGCGCTGCTCGTTGGCGGGGTGGCGGACGACCGCGTCGGCGAGGTGGGGGCGGCCGATCGGCTTGCCCTCGGCCTTTCGCCGCGTCAGTTCGGACTCGTCGAGCTCGTAGCCGAGCTCCCGCAGGGCGGCGCCCATCGCCGCGGCGCGGTGCTCGCGGTCCTGGCGCCAGGCGCGCAGGCGGTCGCGGAGCACCGAATCGCTGTGATCGACGAGGTATCCGAGCACGTGGAGGTCCTGCTGGTCGCGGTCGACGGAGGAGATCTCGACGGCAGGCACGACGCTGACTCCGAGCCCCGACGAGGCGTCGATCGCCTCCTGCACGCCGTCGACGGTGTCGTGGTCGCTGAGCGCGAGCAACTCGACGCCCGCCTGCGCGGCCGAGGCGACCACGTCGCGCGGCTCGAGCGCTCCGTCGGAGTGGAGCGAGTGGCTCTGGAGGTCGAAGGTCGGCGGGTCGGCGCTCAAGCGCGGAGAGGGTAGCCGCTCGCGGGCGCGCGCGGCGGCGTGGGGGTGTCTAGGTGCCTGGGCCGGTCATTTGGAGGACTTGTAGTGAGTTCCAGGGGAAGTAGCTCATGAGTTGGTTTGGCCACATGCCTCCGAATGGGCCGTTTGTGGTCGGGTCGCCGTTGCTGTTGTAGAACGGGTCGCTGGTGCCTGCCGATGCCGGGGTTTGGATCCAGAAGCCGATCGACCACTTCGTCTGGTCGCGGACGATGATTCCGTATGTTTGCGCTGCCTGCGCCATCATTTGTACGAACTTCGGGAGATGCAGCGCCGGGATGTTGAGGGTGGGGTTGAGCCGGAGGTGGGCACCCTCGGGGATGCAGTTCGACGCGGTTCCGGCTCCGTCGGTGCGCTGCGCGGGCCAGGAGTAGATCGTCTGGCATGGATAGGGCAGGTTGACCGCGAGGGCATGATCGATTTGACCTTGCTGGATGTCGGCCATCGTGATCACTCCGGCGGCCTCGGGGAGGCTGCTCGCGGTCGCTCCCCAGCCGTTTGACGCGCCCGGCCACGAGTTCGCGTTGTAATACCCGGGGCTTTGCGCGACGTTGTTCATGGCGCCTCCCCAGGTGGCGTGCCAGCCATCGGATAGCAGCTGCATGTGGAAGAACTCCCAGAGCTTGTCGGTCGACGGCTGCCACACGGACAGCTCCTCATCGGAGTCGCTCTCCGGCTGAGCACCCGGCGGGATCGGGACCGCCATGAACGCTGCCTGCAACGCGCTGCGGACCGGCCCGGTGGTGTCGGCGAGCTTCACGGGCACGGTCGGCTGGTTGGGACCGACGACGTAGAAGTGCGCGCCAACCGTGATCCACGGCCCGATGCCCGCCTGTTGTTCACGCGACACCTCGGCGCCCAGGCCGCTGACCATCGAGCTTGAGCCGGGGTCGAGCGCAGCGGTCGGGGACAGAGACTCGTTCCACACGCTCGTCGGACCGAACAACAGCGGAGCCAAATCCGGCGTCGGGGTCGTCCCGGATGTGGGCGAGGTCGTCCCTTGCAGCGGAGCAGAGGTTATGGGCGACCCGGGACTCAGCGGGACCGTCGTTGGCTGCTGGGGCGTGCTCACTTGCGCGGGTGGCGGCGGGAGTGCACTCGAGGTCGGGGTGCCTTGGGTCGGGTGTGCGGGTGCAGATTTCGTCGGAGCGGCGGCGGGATGGGAATGCCGGGCGGGTCGCTTGTGACGCGCCGGCTTGCGCTTCGGCGCCCGCCGGCGCTTCTTGTGCGCTGGTGCGGGCGCCCGGCGGATTTGCGCGCTGGGAGTTGGATAGGGGATCGCCGCGGCCGTCGAGGCGAGGCCGCCGACGACGCCCAGCAGAGTGGCGGCAACGACCGCGGCGCGCGCGGTCCCGAACAGGCGCCTGGATATCGTCTGGAGGAGCATCGTGGACATGGAGGCCGGGAACCGGTCCCGCAGGGCAAACGTCGGCCGGTCTCGGGGGTCCGAATACCCCTAAGACGTCCGAGCCAACGGCCGTGCCAGGGAGTGTCACGTTTGTGGGCCGGTACGCGCAGCAAATGGGATCGGGCGTCGTCCCTCGAGCTCCCATCGGGCCTGTTCGGGAGCGTGCTCGCCGAGCGCCCGGTTCGCACGATGATCCGACGCGCGTGTACCGCGCTAGGCTGTCGTCGTGTGGTCCGTCAGGGACATACTCAAGCGACTCAGTCGCCGCGCGATCCGTCGGCTGCGCGGGGAGCCGGACATGGACCGGCTCGTTTCCCAAGGACTCCAGCTCGGCGAGGGCACGCACATTGCCCATCCGATCTACATCGATCAGCTTCATCCATGGCTGATCACGATCGACGACTACGCGACTCTAGGCCCGTACGTGGCGATCATCACGCACGACGCGAGCCTCAACCAACACACCGGCCAGACGAGGCTCGGGCGCGTGACCGTGGGAAAGCGTGTCTACATCGGCGTCGGCGCGATCCTGCTGCCTGGAACCAGCATCGGAGACGACTCGGTCGTCGGCGCGGGGGCGGTCGTGCATGGCGACATCCCGCCGGGCTCGCTGGTGATGGGCAATCCGGCCAAGGCGTCGCCGATCAAGCCGGTGGCGGCCTGGCATCAGGCGAGCGCCGCGCGCGCGCCGAGCTGGCCGGACGCGGGATGGACGATCTTCTCGGGCATCACCGAGGAGCGCAAGAACGAGCAGCGCGAAGCGCTGGCCGGTGTAGCTTCGGGCTACGTGCCCGCCGAGCCCGCGCCGGGAAGCCCGTTCGTGCGCTCACAGGTCCGCTCGTAGCGTTCGCGCCGGCACGCGCGGACGGTAACCCGCATGGACGATCGGACGGCGGCCAAGCTGCCAAGCGAGGTAGGCATTAGATGGGGATCGGAATCACGACTCGAAACCAATTAGCCGAAAAAGTGAGACAGGCATTCGCCGAGGCGCTCGATCTGCCGGCCGAAACGAATATCGAGGGGCTCGAGATCGGCGCTGACCCGCGCTGGGACTCGGTTGGACACATGGCGCTCGTAGCCGAGCTCGAAAACCGGTTCGGGATCATGCTCGAGACCGATGACATGATCGACATGGACAGTTATGCGAAAGCGCTCGAGATCCTCCGACGCTACGGAGTCGAGGTCTGACGGATCCTCGGTGACGGTCGCGGACGGTGCGCATCCCGCCGCCGGCCGGTGCCGGAGTACGCGTCGCGATTGTCGTGCAATGCGATGGCCTCACCGTTCGCGTTCATAGAGCACCCAACTGACGCGCCGGCGTTGATCGATGCGCGGACGGAGCGCACCTGGACGCAGGACGAGCTGGCTGATGCCGCCCGGTCGTCGGCCGAGACGCTGGCGGCCGGCGGACGCGAGCTGGTGTTCTGCCTGTGCAGCGCCGACGTCGCCTCGATCCTCGGTTACCTCGGTGCGATCGCGGCCGGCCACGCGGTGGCGCTGCTCGATGCGGCGGCGCCCGCCGAGCTCACGCAGGCGCTGATCGATCGCTACCAACCGGCCTTCATCGTGCGCTCGCGAGATCCGCAGACGCCCGAGATCAGCAAGCACACCGCCCGACGTGAGCAAGCGCTCGGGCCACAGCCCGGCGGTGCCGGCGGATGAGCTCGCGGTGCTGCTGTCGACCTCTGGAACGACCGGCAGCCCGAAGCTCGTTCGGCTCGCTCATCGCAACATCGATGCCAATGCCACGTCGATCGCCGAGTACCTCCAGATCGACGAACACGAGCGGGCGATCCAGAGCCTGCCGATCCACTACTCCTACGGCCTGTCCGTGCTCAACAGCCATCTCGCCGCCGGGGCGAGCGTGATCGTGACGCCACATTCGATTATGCGGCCGGACTTCTGGGCGGACGCCGCCCGTTGGCGGGCCACGTCGTTCGCCGGCGTGCCGTACTCGTACGCCATCCTCGAACGCACGGGACTTCTGCGCAAGGCGATGCCCGAGACGATGCGGACCCTGACCCAGGCCGGTGGCCGCCTCGCGCCCGAATCGATCATCTCGCTTGCACGGGCTCATGAGCGAGCGCGGCGGATGCTTGTGGGTGATGTACGGACAGACCGAGGCCACCGCGCGCATCTCCTACGTGCCGCCCGACGCTCTCCCCGACAAGGCGCACACGATCGGCATTCCGATTCCCCGGGGCAGCCTGAGCATCCGGGTGGATGACGAGGAGATCACGGACCACGACGTCGAGGGAGAACTGGTCTACCGCGGACCGAACGTGATGCTGGGCTACGCCGAGCGCCGAGAGGACCTGGCGCTGGGCGATGCGTCTTGCGGGGAGCTGTGCACCGGCGACCTCGGGTGTCGCGACAGCGACGGCTTCTTCCGGGTCACCGGACGCACCAAGCGAATCGCCAAGGTCTACGGCCTGCGCGTGAACCTCGACGAGATCGAAGCCGCCGCCAGCGCTCATGGGCCCGTCGCCGTCGTGGAGGCCGGCGAGCAGATCATCCTGTGGCGCGTTGCCGCGACAAGACCCGCCGGCGGACGAGTTGCGACACGACGATCGCGCGGCGCTTTGGCTTGAACGCGCGCGCGTTCGCGGTCGGCGATATCGACGAGCTCCCGATGAAGAGCTCCGGCAAGATCGACTACGACACACTGGCGAAGCGTCGTGCGACTTGACGAGCTGATGTCACTCGAGCAGTACTCGCTCCCGCATCAGGAGAAGCAGGCGATACTGACCGAACGCCTGCGTGACCTGACGGTGCTACATCGTGACCGTTGTGACCCGTACAGACGCATCCTGTCCGGCGCTGACGCACGGAGCCTGACGAGATCAGCTCGCTGGTCGACGTGCCGGCTGCTCCCCGTCGGCCTGTTCAAGAGTCACACGCTGCGCAGCATCCCCGAGGACGACGGTGTTCAAGGTTGTCACCTCGTCGGGAACCACCGGCGCCGCGGTCAGTCGCGTCTACCTCGACGCCGCCGCGGCGCAGGTCCAGACTCGCGCTCTGGCCGGCGTCATGACCCACTGGCTTGGCGCTTCCCGCCTGCCGATGATCGTGGTCGACGCACGGTCGACCTTGCGACGAGCGGCACACGGTCAGCGCTCGCGGAGCGGGAATCATCGGCATGTCGATCTTCGGGCGCGAGCACTTCTATCGCCCTCGACGACGACATGCGCCTCGACCGGGACGGGCTCGTGGCGTGGCTGAAGGGCACTCGGACTCGCCGATCCTGATCTTCGGCTTCACGTTCATGGTCTGGGAGCATCTGGCTCGGAGCGCTCCGACCCGGCGAGGTCGATCTGCGGAACGCGATCCTGATCCACTCCGGAGGCTGGAAGAAGCTGACCGACCAGGCGGTGGGCGCCGATGAGTACAAGGCCGAGCTCGCGCGGGTCACCGGCCTGCGAAAGGGTGCACAACTTCTACGGGATGGCCGAGCAGATCGGGACCGTGTTCGTGGAGTGCGAACGAGGATTCCTCCACGCTCCGAACGCCGCCGACATCATCGTGCGCGACCCCGCAACCTGGGAGGTCGTCGCCGACGGCGAGAGTGGGGGTCGCCCAGACGCTCAGCGCATTGCCCGAGAGCTATCCCGGCCACTCAGTGCTGACCGAGGACTTCGCGCGGGTCGAGGCTGTCGACGACTGTCCGTGCGGACGGCGCGGTAAGACGGTGTCGTTCATGGGGCGCGTGCCTGAGGCCGAGCTCCGCGGTTGTAGCGAATGTGCGGGCGGCCGCGTGACCGTCCAGCAGCTTGTTCCCCGCGTGTGCGAGGTCGACATCGCCGACCGTGCTGGGTGGGATGCGCGGTGCACCTGGCCGGTCCGCGGGACCGTTCGACGCGTCGCGGGTCGACTTCAGCGACGCGGTGTCGCTCACGATCTTGCACGATCCCCGCTCGCGACCGTTCCCGCAGATGGTCGCGGTCGGGTTCTGGCTGCGTCGCGCGGCAGTCCAGCGGTTGGCTGATCGCTTCGCCGCGCTCGAGGAGGCTGGAGTCCGTCCGGGTTCCTCGGGGCCTTGCCTTTCACGTGCCGCCGACCAACGTCGACACGGTGTTCCTGTACTCGTTGATCGTCTCGTTCCTGGTAGGCAACCGCAACCTCGTGCGCGTCTCACCCAACCGGCCGAGCGAGCAGACGACGCTGCTGTGCGAGCTGATCACGCGATGTGCTGGCCGAGAATCGATTCGCGGCCTTCGCCGACGAGCTGACGATCGTCTCCTACGGCCACGAAACCGAGCCCACGGCCCTGATCTCCCAGGAAGCGGATGTCCGCCTGCTGTGGGGCGGAGACGAGTCGATCGAGCGGCTGCGGGCTGTGCCGGCCGGTCCCGGAACGCACGATCTGACCTTCGGCGACCGCTTCTCGTTCGCGGTCCTGCGCCCCGAGGCCGTTCTGCAGCCCGACCAGCCGTTGCTCCACACGCTTGCCGAGGAGCTGTACAACGACGCCTACTGGTTCGACCAGCTGGCGTGCTCGTCCCCGCGGCTGCTCGTTTGGGTCGGCTCGCGCGAGGACGTCGACGTAGCTCGCCGGGTTCTGTTCGACGAGCTCACCGAGGTGATCGCTGCCAAGGGCTATGCGCTCGCGGCCGGCGCCTCGATCTCCAAGCTGAACTACCTGTACGGCGCGCTGATCGACCGGCCGGTCGAGAGCGTGTACCGGTCCGGGAACGAGCTGGCCGTCCTGCGCTTGAGCGACCTGGCCGGGTTCGACCGCACGCATCCGGGCGCCGGACTGTTCTTCGAAGCGCGGGTCGACTCGCTGACCGATCTCGTCGGCGTTCGTCAGCCGCAAGGACCAGACGCTCACGGCGCATGGCTTCTCCGGCGAGGAGCTCGCCGCGTTCGCCCGATCGCTGCAGGGCCGGGGAATCGATCGCATCGTCGAGTTCGGCGAGGCGCTCGAGTTCAGCAGCCTGTGGGACGGCTATGACCTGCTGGCCGAGCTGACGCGCACCGTCACGGTCGCGCAAGCCGCCTGATCGGCCTACCTGGCTTATGAGCACGGTGAAGTTGCGCCGCTTACCGTTCGCCCGGGTATCATCCGCCGCAGGTGGGGAAGGGTCAGAATCGATGATTGCAGCGCGGGTAGCCGGCAGCAGCGACGTGACCCGAGCGGCCGGTACGCGCCGTTCCGTAGGCGTCCACCGGCTACCGCATGCGTCGACCGTGCGCGCGCTACTCGCGGCGGCGAGCGAGCTGGTGGAGGCGGATCCGCACACGCGGGTGGTCGTGATCTGCCGGCGATCGGATCTTCCCCAGGTGAGGTCGCTGCTGGCCGCCGGCGTGCGCGGAGTGGTTCTCGAGCACGAGCTCGAGGCGGCGCTCGAACCCACGGTCGCCGCGGTCGCCGCGGGACAGGTGTGCGTACCTGGCGACGCACGCCGGATCGCTCGCCCCGCCGCTCCTGTCGGTCCGTGAAAAGCAGGTCGTCGGGCTCGCCGCGATGGGGCTGTCCAATCGCGAGATCGCCGAGCGGATGTTCCTGGCCGAGAGCACGATCAAGAGTCATATGTCGTCGGCGTTCGTCAAGCTCGGGGTTCGCTCGCGGCACGAGGCGACAGATCTGATCGTCAACCGCGCGTGGGGCATCGGGCTGGGCATCCTGTCCATCGACGCCGAGCCCGTGCGTTCGTGACCGGCAGATGGCGACCGTCGCTCGGACTGACCCCCGGATGACCTCCGCGCCCCGTCTGCGACCGGAAGCCCGGGTCCGGATCCCTCGGCATGTCGTCCACCGGCACTTTCCCGCGCAGACGGTTGTGCTCAACCTCGAGACCGGCCGCTACCACGGGCTGAATCCGACCGCAGGAAGGATGCTGGACGCGCTCGGCGAGGGGCAGACGGTCGCGGCCGCGGCGCGGGCCGTGTCCGAGCACTATCGGCAGTCGCGCGCCGACGTCGAGCGCGACCTGTGCGAGCTGTGCGCCGAGCTGCTCGCCCGGGGCCTGGTCGAGCTCGCCGACGCGGCCGACGGGTAGAAGGAGCGCCTGGGTGATCCTCGAGCTCGGGGCGGTGACGAGGACCTTTGCCGACCGACGCGTGCTGGGGCCGGTCGATCTCGAGCTGGAGAGCGGAGAGCGGCTCGCGCTCACCGGGCCCAACGGCTCGGGCAAGTCGACACTGCTTCGGTGCATCGCCGGCACGGTCGCGCCGAGCAGCGGCTCGATCAAGGTCGACGGCGAGCAGGCGGGCACGCGCGCCGCGCGCCGCCGCGTCGGTGCCTCGTTCTCGCAGGAGCGCTCGTTCTACCTGCGGCTGACCGGACGTGAGAATCTGCTCACGTTCGCGTGCCTGCGACAGCCGGTCCGCGCGCGCCCGGCGGCAGGTCGACGAGCTCGTCGACGAGCTCGGCCTCGAGCAGATCGCGGCCACACGGGTGGATCGCTGCTCGACGGGAATGGTCCAGCAGCTCGCGTTCGCTCGCGCGCTCCTGGGCGAGCCGGGGCTGCTGGTGCTCGACGAGCCGACGCGCTCGCTGGACGAGGCCGCGCTCGAGCGCCTGTGGGCGGCGCTCGCGATCCGGCCGTCGCTGGCGTTGATCATCGCAACCCACCGCCACGAGGACATCGAGCGCTGTGAGCGCCACCTCGCTCTCGAGCCAGGCTGAGACAGGATCCGGCCGGAGCCTCGCTGGCGCGTCGGCGCGGTCGGCGCGCTCGCGCGCCGCGACTGGCGCGTCACGCGCTCCTACCGGATGGCGCTGGTCAGCGACCTCGGGTTCGGCTTCCTGAACCTCGTCACCTACTACTACATCTCGAAGACCGTCAAGCCCAGCGGCGGCGGCCATGGCCTGGACGGGGCGCCCGACTACTTCGCGTTCGCGGCGGTCGGGATCGCGCTGACGGTCGTGCTCCAGGCGTCCGTGCTCGGCCTCTCGCGCCGGCTGCGCGAGGAGCAGCTGACGGGCACGCTCGAGGCGTTGCTGGCG
This sequence comes from uncultured Solirubrobacterales bacterium, assembly GCA_963699325.1. Taxonomy (GTDB): domain Bacteria; phylum Actinomycetota; class Thermoleophilia; order Solirubrobacterales; family Solirubrobacteraceae; genus Palsa-465. Next base: position 10,784 of record CAVOTN010000013.1, read on the forward strand.
CAGCCGATCTCGACGCCCGAGCTGGCCGCCGGCATCGCCGGCTTTCCCTTCGTGTTCGCGGTCGTCAGGTCACTCCTGTATCTGCTGCTGGCGGCGGCGTTCCTCGGCCTGAGCTTCGCGCATTGCAACTGGCCCGGGCTCGTGATCTCGTTCCTGGTGTCGGGCCTTGCGTTCGCGGGGCTGGGGATCGCGCTCGCGGCGGCGGTGCTCGTGTTCAAACGCGCTGAGGCGGTCGGAGCGCTCGGGACCTTCAGCCTGGCGCTGATCGGCGGCGCCTTCTTCGCCAGGACCGTGCTGCCGGCGTGGCTGCGCCCGGTCTCGGACGTGGTGCCGACGCAGTTCGCGTTCACCGCCGTCCGCCATTCGCTGTTCGGAGGCCACGGGCTGGATCGGACCGCTGCTCGCGCTCGCCGGCGTCGGCGTGATCACGATCGCGGTCGCGCTGGTCCTGTTCGAGGCGGCGCTGCGGTACACGATCAGGAAAGGCACGCTCAACCAGTACTGATGGACGTCCGGCCTGGGGCATACGGCTATCTGATCGCGGGGATCGACGGCGGCGACATGCTCGCCGTCGGCGGAGCGGCGGCGTGGCCGGTGCTCACCGTGAGTACGGGGATCGAGTCGCGTGACGGGCCGCGGAGGGTCGAGCTCGGCCCCAACCGGGCCTCCATCGACACGCTCGGCGCGCGCCTGGTGCTCGAGCGCGAGCCCGTCAGCGTTACCGTCCTGGCCCGCAGTCGCCTGCCCGAGGCCGACCTCGTTCACCCGTCCCTGTGGCCCGCCGCCGCGGTGTTCGCGCGGTGGCGCGGGCTCGAGACGCTCCACAGCGGCGCGTTCGTCGACGATCGCGGGGGAGCGTGGGCGGTGCTCGGCGATCGCGGCGCCGGCAAGAGCTCGGTGCTCGCCGCGCTCGTGCTCGCGGGGCACGTTGTCGTCGCCGACGATCTGCTCGTGATCGACGGCGGCGACTGCTTCGCGGGTCCGAGATGTGTGGACCTGAAGCCGGACGCCGTAACCGAGCTCGGCCTCGGCGCATTGCCGTCCGTCCGCTCGACCGAGCGCCGGCGGCTGGTGCTGGCGCCCTGCCCGGGGCGCTTCGCGCTGCGCGGCTGCATCTACCTCGAGTGGGGCGAGCGCGTCGCCGCAGAGCCCCTGGCGCCCGCCGAGCACCTCGGGCTGCTGACCGCGCAGCGCCGCATCGCCGGCCTCGGTGCGAACGTCGAGCAGCTGCTCGGTTTGTCGGGGTTGCCCGCGTTCCGGCTGCGCCGGCCGCAGGCCAGCGGATGGGTCGACGCCACCACCGGGGCGCTGATCGACGCGGTTCGCGGGACCTATTCCTACTTTTCTCCACCTTCGGCGCGCCCGGCGCGGACCTAGACTCAGCCTCGTTGGGGCATCAGGGCGTCCAGCGATCCCCGATGCTGCGTCCGGAGGAGAGGGAAGAGCTGCTATGTCACGCAGGATCCTGCTTGCAGTGCTCACGGCGAGCGCCGCGCTTGGATTGGCCATCCCGGCGGTCGCCCAGACCCACAGAACGCGGCACATGAATCGCCACCTCTCGCTTCGGATGGGTGGTCACATCGTCAAGGTGGTCAAGGGAGGCACCTCGGTGGTGATCGCCTCCGGCTCGGGCTCGACCGTGAGCTACCAGGGGTTTAGCTGCGAGGTCACGATCGGTCAGGGCGCGAGCGATACCACCTACCAAAACCACAGGGTCAACGACTCGACCGAGTTCTACGTTCCCCACGCTGTGAACGGCACCACGTACTACTCGGTAACGACCAACTGCATTGGCATGCTCGCACCGGGGACGCTCGTCGCGCCGACGATCGTCAGCGCGACGACGTCGAACTGCGGCCAGATCAACCCGTTCGACAAGACCAAGTTCATCTCCGGGAACGGGATCACGACCACGTTCCCCGACGGGATGTTCAGCGAGACTTGCAACACTCCGGACTTCCACTAGAAGGGCGACCGAAGCGATATGCCAAATGAGTGATAACAACGACACCGGCGTCCGCCGCGACGCTCCCGAAGAGCCGATCGAGGCGTACGAGCGACCCGAAATCATCGACTACGGGACCCTTGCCGAGCTGACGCTGTCGGGCCTTGGCCCCCAGACCGATAGCCTGATGAGCGCCGGCTCCTGAGTGCATGGGTGGACCCTGACCTACGGACGCCCGACGCACCGCCGGCGCCGTTCGAGCTCGCCACCGGGCTGCTCTACGGGTCCTGCCCGGTAGCTGACGGTCGCGACCGTGCGCGTGGCGCTGCCGTCGAGTCTCCGCGGGCAGCACTCGAGGCGTTGATCCGCCCGGCGCTGGCGCGCGCCCCGTGCGTGGTCGGTTTCTCCGGCGGTCGCGACTCCTCGGCGCTGCTCGCGGTCGCGGTCGCGCTCGCACGCCGCGAAGGGTGGCCCGAGCCGGTTCCGGTCACGCTCGAGTACGACAGCGAGCGGACGTTCGAGCGCCCGTGGCAGGAGATGATCATCGCCCACCTGCACGTCGAGCAGTGGGTGCGGCTGAAGTTGACCGACGAGCTGGACTTCGTCGGGCCGATTGCGGCCGAGGGGCTGCGCCGCCACGGCGTGCTGTTCCCCGCCAACGCCCACATGATCGTGCCGCTCGCGCGCGAGGCTCGCGGCGGTTCGTTGCTGACCGGCGTCGGCGGCGACGACACGTTTGGACAGTGGCCCTGGTACGACCTCGGCGACCTGCTCGCGGGTCGCCGGCGCATGCGGCGCGGCGATGTTCGCCGCGCCGCGCACGCGCTCGCGCCGTGGCGACTGCGCGCCGAGGTGCTCCGCCGACGTGTGCCGTTGTTGCTGCCGTGGCTTCGAGCCGAGATCAGGCACGAGGCCGCGCTCCGGATCGCGCTCGAGTTGAGCCGAGTGCCGAGCACGTGGGCGGCGCGCATGCAGTTCTCGGCCCGCTGGCGGGCGTGGCGTGCGGCTGCGTGGAGCGTCGCGTTGCTTGGCTCGGATCACGGCGTGGCGGTCCATTCGCCGTTTCTGGAGTCAAGCTATTTCGCGGCCCTGGCGCGCGCCGGCGGGCGGTGGGGCTGGGGGGGCCGCACCGAGACAATGCGGGCGCTGTTTGGGGACGTCGTGCCAGAAGCGCTGATCTCGCGCCGGGGGAAGGCAGAGTTCAGCGAGCCCATGTTCAGCAACCACACCCGGAGCTTCGCGGGCCGCTGGGATGGCCGTAGCGGAATCGACGCGGGCCTCGTCGACAGTGAGGTGCTCAGCCGAGTCTGGACCGCCGATCGAACGCACTCCGGCTCGGCGATGGCGCTCCAGGCCGCTTGGCTGGCCAGCCAGCCAGCCACGACGGTCCCCGAGGTAGAGCCGGTGGGAGCGGAGTCGGTGGCCTCACGGTGAGCGGGGCAAGCGCGTCGGCACCTGCGGCGAGCGGTGGCGCTCCGCCGCCGCCGCGGTCGGCAATCGACAAGGCGCGGCTGGCGATCGAGATCGTTGCCGCCTACGCACATGTCCTTTGGCTGCTGCGGCGCGACGCCCTCCCGGCGACGATCGCGACGCTGCGTGCGCGCCCTCAGGCAAGCTCCGGCGCGCTGGTGGCCGGCGACGTGCTCCGCGACGGCCAGCGTCTGGGGAGAGCTGTCACGCGGACGCTCGCGTCGCTCCCGCGAGGGTCGCGTTGCCTCACGCGGTCGCTGGTGTTGCTGTCGCTGCTTGCGCGGCGCGGGGTTGTCGCAGACCTGGTGATCGCGGTCCAGCCGAGTGCGAATCCGACTCTCCACGCGCACGCCTGGGTCGAGGTCGACGGCGCGCCACTGCTGGCCCCCGCTAGCGACTACGGGCGGCTCGTGACGCTGTAGCGCCCGGCGACGTGGTCGCGGGCCACGCGGGACAGACCGAGCGTGTGCCGGCGCAGCAGCCGGAGCCCGTGGTTGACCGAGGCCGCGGTCCCGTACCGCCGGAGCGGCCGCTGTCCTGGCAGGGCGCCGGTCGGCGTCCGGAGCTGGCGCCTCATGCTCTCACGACGTCCGCCGTCGGGGGTGAGCAGCAGGTCGATCAGCAGCGCGTCCGCCTGGTGCTGGGTCGGGCTGCCACGGCCGTCCGGGTTGGCCAGTGCGATCGCGAGCCGCACGCGGCGCTCGAGCTCGCGGTCCTCGCCGAGCAGCGCGACCCGCGGCACGCCGACCACGCGATCGCCGACGTTCGCGGCCGCCACCAGAACCCGCCCGAGCGCCGGGTAGCGCTCGATCTGCTCGGCCACCGTCCCCGGCGGCAGCTCGCTGCCGAGGGCATCCCACCAGGCTGCGACGTCGCACGCGAGCCTGACGTCGACGAACCCGTCGCGGGCGTAGAACAACAGCAGCGCGGTGAGCTCATCGGCCGCCGTCGGCGCGTTGCCGACCGCGCCGCTCGGAGAGCTTCTGAGCAGCATCTCGCGCGAGAACAGCTGCTCGTACCAGTGCACGCGCCAGTGAAGTTCGAGCACCGGCAGGCCGGGCCGGCGGTGCACGAGCCGTCGGTGCAGCAACGGCAGTCGCTCGCAGGGCCGGTACGGCTCGGGTTCGTGGTACCCGAGACGCTTCGCGACGTCGGCCGCCTCCTCCAGATCCTCCGCCCGCACGAGCAGGTCGATGTCGGCCGACGGCCTGCGTCCCGGCGTGCCGTACAGCGCCTGGCCGAGCGCCGGGCCCTTCAACGGCAGCGAGGGGATCCCGTCAGCGGCGAGCGCGTCGACGAGCTGGATCGAGAGCAGCTCGAGCAGGCCGTCGACCTCGGCGCACGCCTCGATCGCCTCCCGCGTCGCCAGGACGAACGACGCCGGGGCGCGCTCGCCGGCGAGCTCCACAATTCGCTCTCCGAGCAGCGGCAGCAGCCGGCGCGCGGTCAGCATGCCGGCCAGCGCGCTCCAGTCGATCCGGTCCAGGAGCCGGTCGGCCTCGCCTCGGGTGGCGGCGCGACGGTCGGTCGTCCCGGCGCAGAGCCGGGCGAGCTCGGCCTCGGGCCGTGTGGCCAGCGCGGTCATCGAGATCGGCACGTTCCGCGCGGCGATCAGTGGCGCCATCTTGACGTAGTTGGGACGTTCCCCCACGTGTAGAGGATCCTCACTCCGCCGCGGCATGATAAAGGCGGTGGCGGGGCGGGGTTGGGCGCTTAGGGGCTTTAATGGAGTTACGGACACGACCGTCTCGCCGTGACTAACGCGGGCCTCTCGAGCGACATCCGCTGCCATATGC
>CAVOTN010000014.1:0-644284 GCA_963699325.1 uncultured Solirubrobacterales bacterium
CGCCAGCGCATCCGGCCCAGCCGACTTCGACCGGCTCGGTCATGGAGTTGCGCTGTCGCCGGACGGCACGTATGTGGCGGCGGGGGCGACCGGGTACTCGTCCTCGGTCCCGCTGACGGGGCAGGGTGGCGTGTACGTCTGGAGCTACAGCGGCGTCGCGCTGAGCACCGCGGGTAGCGCGCCGCTGACCGCCAGTGATGCCGCCAATGAGGATGGGCTCGGCTGGTCGGTGGCGATGCCCAGCGACGGACTGATCTACGCCGGCGCTCCCTACCATCCCGGGAACGACAGACCGGGGCGGTGTACGGCTTCTCCTCGGAGACCGCTTCGTGACCGGCTACGGGCCCTGGGCGCACGTCTCGCAGACCGAGTTGAGCGCCAGCGGCAGCAGCCTGTTCGGCTTCTCGGTGGCCGCCGCCGGCGCCGTCGTGGCCGCCGGCGCGCCGGACACGGCCTCGAACCAGGGCTCCGCGTATCTGTTCGAGCCGGCGTTCGGATGCGTGACTCAGCTGACCCATGGCTGCTTCAGATCCACGAGCGACACCACGCCGAGCGCCACTCTGACCGACCCCTCCGGGAATGGCCAGCTCGGTTACGGGGTGGCGCTGACAGGCGACGGCGAAGCTCTGCTGGCGGGCGCGCCCGGTGGGCCAGGGCCCCCGCACGCGCCCGCCGGAGACGCATACGTGTTCCAGGCGCCCAGTGGCGGGTGGGCGAGCGTCTCGACCCCGAACGCGACGCTGAGCCCGGCGGACAGCACGTCCAACGACGGCTTCGGCTCGGCGGTCGCGCTCGCGGGGGACGGCGGTACGCTGGCGGTCGGCGACCCCTCCGGCAACGCGGCCGGCGAGGCCGACCTGTTCGAGGCTCAGACCGGCACGGCGCTCAGCTGCCAGCCGGGCGCGGTTGGCGTTGGGCAGCGGACGACGTGCGCCGTCACCGTCAGTGACGAGGGCATCGGCGAGGCGACCCCGACCGGCAGCGTCGTGTTCGCCACCGACTCGCCGGGCAGCTTCGGCGTCCGCCCGAGCTGCACGCTGGCGGCCGCCGACGGCGTCGCCTCCTGCCAGGTCATGTACACCCCGAGCGCCGCCGGCTCGGGCATGCACCTGATCACCGCGAAGTACCCGGGCGACATCGAGCACCCCGGCCGCTCCGCCCAGGCGTCCGTCGCGGTCAACCGGCTGACGACGAGCACCTCGTTGTCGTGCACCCCCGTGCCGGTGGCGGTCGGGCAGAGCACGAGCTGCACCGCGACCGTGACCGCCGCCGATGCCAGCGCCGGAACCCCGACCGGGATGGTGAGCATGTCGAGCAACGGTCCGGGGACGTTCAATCCGGGTGGCTGCACGCTGTCCGGGAGCAGCGGCGCCGCCGCGTCGTGCACGTTCAGTTACACGCCGTCCCAGGTCGGGCCCGGCACCCACCAGCTGACCGCGACGTACAGCGGCGAGGGCGGCCACGCCGCCAGCCAGGGCACCGACCCGCTGGGGGTCGGGGAGGCCAACACCGGTGCGTCGCTGAGCTGCATACCGCTGTCGATCGCGGTCGGCCACGCGGCGAGGTGCTCGGTGACCGTGGCGGACACGAGCTCGGGCACGCTCGTCCCGACCGGAACCGTCACTCTCACCACCACCGGCAGCGGCAAGTTCAGCGATGGCGGCAGCTGCACGCTGGCGCGGGCTGTCGGCGGCACCGCCACCTGCACGTTCACCTACACCCCGGCGACCGCCGCCGCCGCGTCACCGCGGCTGTCCGCACGGTACGGCGGTGACGGCGGTCACTTCGGCTCCTCGGCGAGCGCGCTGCTGCGTGTCCCGGCGACCGGGCGCCCGGCGGTGGCGCGGTCGCGGCTGACGCTCAGCCGCGGCCGGATCCGGGTCGCGCTCAGCTGCCCAAGGACCGAGGCGTACTGCCGGGTCACGGTCACCGTGACGGTCCGACCGGGGACGCTGGCGGCAGGCACCGTCCGAATCCCTGGCGGTCGGCGTGCGACGCTGGCGCTGGCCCTGAGGCGGGCGACGCTGCAGCGGCTGCGCCGGGGCGCACCACGCCGTGACGGTCACGGTCGTGGCGGTCGACCAGAGCCGGCGCAGTCGGCGCACGCGGCTGTCGGGGTATTGCGTGGTCGGCGCCCACATCAAGCTCGTCAATGTTGTCGTCAGGTGATGAGGGGGTCTCGTATGAAACGGTTGCTGATCGTGCTCGTCACCGGCGTTTGCCTGTCGCCGGCGCTGTTCGCGGGTGTTGCCCGCGCCGACTCGACCGTCACCGTCGGCTTCGACGACCTGGCGAACGGGTCGACCGTAACCACCCAGTACGACGCGAGTGACGGCCTGTATTTCCAGGGCTCGGCGGCCGGTTCGCAGGACGGTGTAACGCCGACCGTGGTGGCCAACCACGCCGCGCACTCTGCCCCCAACGCGGCGCTGATCAACTGCATCGGCTGCGGCGGGCTCGCCGGACCGGCCGATGCGCGCGGGTTCCTCGATGAGTACGCGACCGCTGTCAGCGTGTACGTCGGTGAGCTCGACAACGCGCCGGACTGGGAGCCGCCCGCGGGCGACACCGCGGAGGTTGAGCTGAAGGCCTACGACGCGGGCGGCAACCAGATCGGACAGACCGCCACGATAACCGTCACCGTTGGCAGCCGTTCGTAGGGCTGAGCGTCACCGACCCCTCCGATCAGGGGGGACATCGCCTACTTCGACGTAACCCAAGTGTACGTGAACGCGAGCGACCATCCGAAGGCGATCGGGATCGACGACGTCGCGCTGACCCGCCCCTCGACGCCCCCGCCGCCGAGCTTCACGCTCGACTCCGACGGCAACGGGGTCGACGTGACCCAGGGCCTGGGGTCCGGGATGGCCGGGCTGACGCTGCACCGCGCGAACGGCTCGAACGGCGGGGTCGCCCTCAGCGTCAGCGGGATGCCCGCCGGGATGACCTCGAGCTTCTCGGAGGACCCCGAGACCGGCACCGACACGACCTCGACGCTGTCGCTCACTGCGGCCAGCGCCACCGCCGCGGGGTACTACAACATCACGGTCACCGCCACCCCGCTCGACCCCGGCGCGGGCTCCGCTGCCCGCACGGTGACGATCCCGGTGCAAGTGATCGCCAACTGCACCACGTTCCTGGACACGAGCTACATCGCGGTCCACAGCGACATCTGCCTGACCCAGCTTTCGGACGGGACCTACGAGGTCTACAACCAGCCGGTGGACGTCAACGGGCTCGAGCTGCAGCCGCTGACCACGACCGGCGCCGGCAGCAACCTTAACTTCGACCTCACCAACCGGAAGATCACCGGCGTCGGCCAGTGGAAGGTGACGATTCCGGGCGGCCCAAGCGACACCGAGAACTTCGGGCTGTGGGTGGGGACGATCAACTGGAACCTCGGGCCGCCGAGCCAGTCGGTCCAGCCCAACTGGACCTCGGGCGACCCGATCACCGTCGTCGACGCCGACAACTCGGTCAAGAACTTGCTGGTCGAGGGGCTGCCGGTCGGACACACGAAGATCGACTTCACCGCCGCCGGCGGCGCCAACGTGACGCCAACGCTTACCCTCGGCTTCTGGCCATTCAGCTACCTCGGTGGCCTCACCGCAGCGCCCACGATCGCCACCAGCAACTTTGCCGGCCCGCAGTGGTCGTCGGCCGAGATCAAGCTCGGCAACGTGCAGGCGTTCGGATTCGGACTGAAGAACGTCGACCTCAAGGTCGTCTCCGCCGACACCTGGCAAGGGACCGCGACGCTCGTGCTGCCGACCCCGAACCAGTTCGGATTCACGATCGGGGTAGGGCTGAAGAACGGGGGGCTCGACTATCTGGCCGGCGGCGTCACCGGGCTGAACATCTCGATCGCTGACGGCGTCTTCCTGCAGTCGATCTCGCTGTCGGGCGGAGGCAGCGGCCTCCCCTGGACGGGCAACGTCGGGCTCAGCGCCGGCCCCCAGGTGGCAGGGCACGCGGCGATCACGATCAACGGCTCAGTGAGCTACACGCCAGGCAACATCTGGGTGCTCGAGGCCACCGGCAACGCCAAGCTCGGCGGCCAGTTCGACCTGGGCAACGCCGACGTCAAGTACATCTCGAACGGCACGCTCATGGTCAAGGGCAGCGTCGATTGGAACGCCGTGCTGGCGAAGTTGACCGGCACGATCTCCGGGTGGGTCGAGGACACCAAGGCGTTCGACTTCGAAGGCGGACTGCAGGCGTGCGTCGACGTCTGGGTCGGCTCGCTGTGCGGCGGCGCCAACGCGCTCGTCTCGAACGTCGGGATCGCCGCGTGTGTCGACCTCGACGTGATCAGCGGCGGGATCGGCTATTACTGGGGCGGCAGCTTCAGCGCGTTCAGCGGCTGCGACCTCTCGCCGTGGCGGCCGACGCTGAGCGCCGCCACCGAGCTGTCCCGAGGCCGCTCGCGGAAGCTGACGCTGCCGGCCGGACTGCCGTCGGTCGTGTTCCAGCTGGACGCCGCCTCCGGCCCGCCCGGCGTGCGCGTCCACGGGCCCGGTGGCGTATCGATCACCGGCACTCGGGCGCACCCGCACGTCCGCCGCGGGAACGCGCTGGTGCTGGTCACCAAGACCGGTGCTACCTACGTGGTCGTCAAGCACCCGGCGGCCGGCACCTGGACGCTGACCAACCTCGGGCCGGTGCCGATCCGCCAGATCCGGGAGGCCTATGGCCTGCCGGAGCCGGTCGTGCACGCGCAGGTCAGCGGCCGTGGGCGGGCGCAGACGCTCAGCTGGCAGCTTCACCCGCTTCCCGGTCAGAAGGTGCAGTTCGCCGAGTACGGGACGGACGTCCGTCACCTGATCACGACCACCGCCAAGGCGACCGGCAAGGTCAGCTTCGCGCCGCAAACCGGCCCCGCCGGGCGTCGCCGGATCGTGGCGATCGTCGAGCAGTACGGGCTCCCCCGCGCGACTATCAACGTCGCCTCGTTCCGGGCGCCCGGGCCGCCGCGACCGGCAAAGGTCACCCATCTGAAGCTGACCCGGCGGGGCGCTTCGCTGCGAGTCAGCTGGAAGAAGCCGAAGCAGCCGTTCCGCCACGCGGTCTACGCAGATCTCAGCGACGGCCGCGAGCTCTTGCTCATCGTCGGACCGAAGGCAACCTCGGCCACCTTCACCAACGTGCCCGCCACGGTGGCCGCGACCGTCCACGTGACCGGGCTGACCCCCTCCGGCGGCAAGGGGCCGACGGTCGCGGCCAAGCTCGCGTGACCTGTCGCGCCAGCCGGCGACCGCCGGCTGGCGCGATCGCGCCGCCCTAATCGACGCCGACGATGTCAATCTCCGAGAAAGGGACGGGATCGAACACGATCGCCGCGACTCGGCAACTTTGGGATCGAGCGCCTCCCGGCTCCTGCGCTCTGGGCATCCGCACCGGAAGCGCGCACCCCGTCCGCCACCGGCCTATGGCCAGTCGCAACGAGACCGTCCGGCTCGAGGGCAGGCGGCGCTGACAGAAAGGCGGCAGCCGCAAGCAGCGGGGCGCCTCACGACGCCGACGGCGGCGCTGCTCCCTGCAGCACGGTGCAGCCACAATGCAGCTCGACATCCGCGCTCGCGGCTGCCGGAACCGCGAGAGAGGCAATCACTTCTTTCGATCCTTCAAAGGGGCTGCGCGACGCTGATCGTGGTGCGGCGCAGCAACGCCCGGTCCGCCTGCTCGCTCGGCTTCATGCGGATCCTCAGCAAATGCGTGGCTCTCGCTCGCCTGTAGATGGAGGCGTCCACGCCGGCGGCGGCGTCGCTCTCGAGAACGACGAGGACCACTCGTCTCGCCGCGTGCGGCGGACGGCCGCGTCGCCCCGATGATCCACAAGCCGGCCAGCGCGACGCCCACGTCACCAGCCGCGCCACTGCTTCCGTAAGGCGTCGGACTGCTGCTTCGCGCGGGGAAAACGAACGCCCGCGGCACCGCGACTCGGCCGTGCCCTGGCACGATCGCTTCCGTCACAGCGGCGTCGTTGTGCCGGCTATCCCTATGCCACGAATGCGTTCGCACTAGCCGGCCTTGCAGAGAACTCCTGACCACCGAGCAGGCGGTACTCAGGGCCCGCTCATGGCGAGTAGGGGGTCTCCGCGGACAGTCGGGATCAGTCCTGCTCTTGTTGCGGCGCGAGTACGCCGCAGGAACCGAGCGGACGTCGATGGTCGTGGGGTTCGGCCGCTCTGTTCGGGACTGGGCGTGTGGCTGGTGGCGGTCGTGAGGTCGTGGCTGTCGGCGCGTCCGTCGATCGCAAACGTGGCGGGTGGTAATCATTTCCTGATCTCTGCGGGATATGACGCTGACAATGGCCGGCTCTTGCTGAACCTCGGCGCCGACGTGGCTTTGCGCGACCGGCCTCATGCGTCCAATCGCGCCGCCAGCGCCCGCGGTGATCTCGCGAGGATCAGCGCGGCGGCACCGAGCACCTCGGCGCGGGCCCCGAGCATCCCCGCGGTCACGCGCACCGCAGCCGCGGCCGGCGCGACGCTGTGGCGCTCAATCGCTGCCCTGATCGGCTCGAGCAGGATCTCGCCCGTCTGGGCGAGGTCGCCGCCGACAACAACGAGCTCGGGGTTCAGGACGTTGACGAACATGGACACCGCCCGTCCAACCGCTTCGCCGGCCTCCGCGACAGCGCGGCGGGCGCCCCGGTGTCCGTCTGCAACCAATTGCAATAACCGCGGCACGTTCACGGGCTGGCCGATGCTGCGCTCGAGCAGCGTGGCAACCGCGACCGGGCTCGCGACCGCCTCCAGGCAGCCGCGGTTGCCGCACCGGCAGATCGGGCCGCTAGGGTCCGACAGCACGTGGCCGATCTCTCCCGCCACGCCGGCCACGCCTGGGTAGGGGTGGCCTTCGAGGATCAGACCGGCGCCGATGCCGGCAGACAGGCGGATGTAAACCAGGTCATCGACTCCCCGGGCCGCGCCGAACGCCTTCTCGCCGAGGGCGCCGACGTTGGCGTCGTTATCCAGCACAACCGGGATCCCCAGGCGGGCCTCCATCTCCGCCGCCGGCCGGATTCCGTGCCAGCCCGGGAGGATTCCGTCCGCCTCGAGCGCGCCCGTCGACTTGTTGATCGGGACAGCGAGCCCCATGCCCACACCGAGCAGCTGGCCAGACGTGACGGCCGCGCTGCGTAGTGCCTCGCGGACGAGCTCCTGCGCGAGGTCGAGGCTCTCGGCCGGCGCGTGATCGACCTCTGCCACCGAGTAGTCGTCCACGATCGGCTCGCCCGTGAGGTCGCACAGCGCCACGCGGATGTGCTGATGGCCGAAGTCGAGGCCGACCGCGAACGCGGCGCGGGAGACCAGCGACAGCAGCACGGGCGGACGCCCGACGCCGCCTTCCGCGGTGGTTCCGAGCGCCTCGGCGCCGGTGCGCTCCTGGACCAGGCCGGCCCGCACGAGCTCCTCGACGAGCGTGGAGACTGTCGCCCGGGAGAGCTGAGCGCGCCGAGCCAGGTCGGCCCGGCTCGACAAAGGGTGCCGATAGAGCGCTTCGATGACCCGCAGGCGGTTCATCTGCCGGGGACCGAGAATGGGTTCGTCGATCATTCCGCTCTCACGATGGCGAATTTATCGTCATCACCGGACCCTTTGGCCGGAGTTTTGCCTTGTGATGGACATATCTAGCCAATGTCCACGGGGATCAGGCTTGACTTCTGCCAACACTCGACGTAGAGTGCCGCCGCCACCGTCCAGGGAGTTGAGGTAGATGAACGACGCCGAATGCGTGGGGGCGCAACGGAGTCAACGGCGAGACCGGTGCATGCCGATTGGTCCGCGACAGCCGCGGAGGAGCCTCTCCAGATTCCTTGGGACACGCTCAAGCCGATCTCGAAAGGGGACGCCCGATGCGTCTGCGTCTGCTTTTGCTCATGTCCGTTCTCGCGGTCGCGGTCGCGGTTCCCATCGCAGTCTCCTCCGCCTCGCGGCGCCGTAGCAGCGATCCCACCCCGATCTACCTGAACCGCTCCTATTCGCCGGCCGAGCGCGCGGCCGATCTCGTGTCGCGCATGACGCTGACCGAGAAGGCCTCGCAGATGAACTCGAGCCAGGCGCCGGCGATCCCGGCGTCGTCGACGATCCCGACCGGTGTGTCCGCTTACGGCTGGTGGAATGAGGCGCTGCACGGCGTGTCCCGGCTCCAGCTGGCCCCGTCGGGGAACTCGACCACGCTGGACAACACGACCTCTTACCCGATAAGCCTCGCCCTCGGGTCCTCGTGGGATCCGGACATCATGTACCGCGAGGCGTCGGCGATCTCCGACGAGGCGCGCGAGGTGGTCCCAAACAACTCGCTCGACCTCGATTTCTACTCGCCAACCGTGAACCTCGGTCGCGATCCGCGCTGGGGCCGTAACGACGAGACGTTCTCCGAGGACCCGCTGCTGACGGCCGATATGGCATCGCAGTTCGTCGATGGCATCGAGGGCAAGGACCAGAACGGCGAGCTTCTGCCGCAGGGCGGCGGCTACCTGAAGGCGATCGCGACGATCAAGCACTACGCCGCCAACAACTCGGAGGGCGACCGGATCGGCGGTCCCACGGACCGCCTCACCGGGACCTCGAACATGGACGAGCGGACGCTGCGCGAGTACTACACCGCTCAGTTCAAGCAAATCATCCAGCAGTCCCAGCCGGGGTCGATCATGTCGGCGTACAACTCGGTCAACAACGTTCCATCGCCCGCCAGCGTCCATCTGATCGACACGCTGGCGCGACAGACGTTCGGGTTCGGGGGCTACTTCACGTCCGACTGCGACGCGGTGTACGAGATCTATCACGGTCACAACTGGCAGCCGCCCGGCTACAGCCGCCCACTCAACGTCAACGAGGCGCGCGCGTTCGCGAACGCCGCCGGCGAGGATCTGAACTGCAACGCTGGCTACGCCGACAACTTCAGCTACGGCAACACGCTCCCCGCTGCCTCCAGCGAGGAGATTCCGACTCAGACCGATGTGTTCAACGTCAACGACATGGACACCTCGCTGGCGCGGCTGTTCACGGCCCGGATGGAGCTCGGCGAGTTCGACAACGTGGCCGCTGAGCCGTGGGTGAAGGCTGCTCGCGCGGCGCTCCCGGAAAACACCTGGACCAACTCCGACGCCAATCATGCCGTCACCGAGACGCCGGCGCGGCTGCAGCTGGCCCAACAGGTTGCCGACCGCGGGTTCGTTCTGCTCAAGAACGACGACACGACGCTCAAGGACGGCACCACCGGCAAGGTGCTGCCGATCCACGTGCCGAGCAGCGGGCCGTTTAAGGTCGCGGTGATCGGCTACCTGGCGAACCCCTCGCCCACGACTGGCAACGGCTCCACCGGAGCCTCCGCGGGCGCGTTCTACCTCGGGGGATACTCGAGCAACCAGGGAACACCGGGGATGGCCAACGAGGTGAATGCTTACCAGGGGCTCAAGCAAGCGATCCAGGCGATCAACCCGAGCGCGACCGTCGACTTCTACAACGGGTTCACCGGCAACCCGACGAACGCCTCGCAGCTGACGACGATCGACCAGTCCGCGGTGGACGCAGCCGCGAACTACGACGACGTGATCGTGTATGCCGGGACCGACGACAGCACCGCGAACGAGTTCGTGGATCGCACCACCATGGCGCTTCCGGGTGCGCAGGCGCAACTGATCGACGAGGTGGCGGCGAAGAACCCGAACACCGCGGCGGTGATCGAGGCGATCGGGCAGGTGGACGTCGACCGCTTCCGCGACAACGTCCCATCCTTGCTGTGGACCTCCTACAACGGCCAGCGCAGCGGCGACGCGCTCGCGGACGTCGTGCTCGGCAAATACGACCCCAGCGGCCACCTTCCGTTCACCTGGTATGAGGACGCAAGCGATCTGCCGGCGCTCGACGACTACGCGATCCGCCCGAGCGCCACAGGCCCCGGGCGCACGTACATGTACTACCGCGGTCCGGAGTCGTTCCCGTTCGGATACGGCCTCAGCTACGCCACGTTCAAGACATCCAACCTGAGGGTCGATCGGACACACCTCGACGCCAACGACAGCTTCCGGGCCAGCGTGGACGTGACCAACACAGGCTCGGTGGCTGGCGAGGATCTAGTCCAGTTGTACGTGAGCACCCCGGACGCGCCCGCTGCCCTGCAGCGGCCGATCAAGCGCCTCGAGGGGTTTCAGCAGGTTGAGCTCAACCCTGGACAGAGGAAAACGGTCAGCCTGACCGTCGCGGTGCCGAATCTCGCGTTCTACAACGAGAGCGCCAACCGATACGAGGTCGACGACGGCCGCTACGGGATCCAGATCTCGAACTCGGCGGCCGACGGCGACATCCTGGCTCAGCGATTCGTCACCGTGAGCGGCAGTCTGACCCAGGTTCCGGCCACACTGACCGCGCAACCGACGATGCTGGGGGACGCGGCGCGGGGCATCCAGTCACGGGTCATGTATCCGGAGAACGCGACCGTGCTTCCGAACCTCACGGTTTCGATGAACGATGAATCGCTATACGGGTCGATTGAGCCCGGGCAGAGCAAGCCATTGCCGCGCGGGATGCGGTTCAGCTTCTCGAGCGACCACCCGCAGGTCGTCGCGGTCGGCCCCGGCCACACCATCCGTACGCTGAGCAACGGCGTCGCGACCGTCACGGCGACCGTGACCTATCGCGGCGTCACCCGCTCGACGCAGTTCGTGATCAGGGTCCTGTCTGAGCTCGACCGGCTGGCGTTGGACGGCCGACAGATTCGCGGGTTCCACCCTGACACGTACAGCTATGACGTGATCGTCCCAGACGGCGCGCCGGTCCCGAGGATCAGCGCGAGCTCACCCGATCGGTCCGCGACCGTCGCGGTGACCCAGGCGAGGGATGTGCCCGGTCACGCGACCGTCGTCGTGACGGGTCCCGACGGCATCACTCAGACCTACACCGTCTACTTTGCCCGTCGCGCCCGCAGCGACGAGTTTAGGGGCGCGAGCGTCGGGCAGCAGTGGACGTGGCTTCGGCAGGATCCGGCCAACGAGCAGGTCTCCGGCGGAGCTCTCACCATCACGCCAGAGCAGGGCGACCTCAGCGGCACCAACCCGCCGGCGCGTAACGTGCTCCTCCAGCCCGCTCTGGGCAACTGGGCGATGGTGACCAAGCTGACCTTCAGCAGCGCGCCCCATGTGAACAATCAGCAGGGAGGCATCCTCGCCTACCAGGACGACGCGAATTGGCTAAAGCTCGACTGGGAGTACTCCGGGGGGACAGCCGAATTGGCGGAGACGACCTCCGATAACCAGAACATCTCTGGCCAGCAGAACACCCAGGTACTGGCCACGATTCCCACCGCCGGCGTGCTGACGTCTGACACCGTGTGGCTGGCGATGAGGAAGGTCGGAGCCCGGTACACGACCTACTACTCCGCCGACGGTACTCACTTCACTCCCATCTACGACGTCGGGGCGAGCCTCAGCAACGTCAAGGTGGGGCTGTTCGCGTGGAACGGGCCAGCCACCACCAACGACCTCCAGGTTTCCTTCGAACACTTCCACATCGTTAATTAGGCGCGGACTGGCAACGCGGTGAATCAGACAACCGCATTCCGCTGACCACTGCGAGGGCGGCGGCCGACGGTCGCGAGCCGCCGCGATGAGTAACGGCAGTCCGGGATGTCTGTTTGCCGCAACTCCTCCGAACGGGCCGAGAGCAGCGGCAGCGACGCAGCCGGATCGGACGACAAGCAGTGCTCTGGACTGACCGCCGCTCTGCCGGTGAGCGGTAGCGCGGCATTAGCCCCGGACGGCCGCCTTGAGGCCGAGAGGGCTCGTCCTGGCATCCTCAAGCCGTCAGCGGACAGACCGAGACGCCGTAACGGCTAGTGCTTCACGATCCGCGCGGCCGGAAGCGCACGAGCGCTGCGGCCAGAAACGAGCAGTCGCTCTCGCCGACGTCGGACGATCGCCTTGCCACGGTTGCAGCGGTGGCGTGGGCGGCGTCGTCGTGACGGCCGGCAGTCGACGGCTTTCTCGCGGCCGGGGCTGCTGGCGGGAGACCGGGAGCTCGCTGGGCGGCGCTTCGCCAAAGGATGAGCAGCAGATGGTCGCCGGGTCAGCCGTCGGTCTTCCGCTCGAGGTGGGGAATCACGAAGGGCATCTCCGAGAGCGGGATCGATTGCCCGTCCGGCTGGTGGGTCGGCGGGTGCTTCAGCTGTACGCGGAACGTATTCGCGGTTCCAACCTCGCCTCCGGCTGGGGTACTCCTCGTCGGGGCGTCATGACCGGCCGGTCCGAGCGGATCGCTCGACCGACAAATCCACACCTGCTTGGGGCTCATGCCATGGCGGCCGATGCCCAGCCGCTTTTGCGACTGTGGTCAACGACTGACGCGGCGGTTCCCACTGGCGCCTAATGGAAGCCGCTTCGAAACCGATGCTTCCATAACGCTTCAATGGAGGCCCGTAACAGCTACCGAGATTATGGCGACGACCTGCGGAAAGCGCGTGTTAGCGGGCACTTCTCAAGTGGAGCCAACGGGATTCGAACCCGTGACCTCCTGCTTGCAAAGCAGGCGCTCTCCCAACTGAGCTATGGCCCCGATTCTGCGGCGAGTCTAGGGACTCAGCCGTCGAAGTCGAAATCTCGCGGCGGGCGCTGCTCGAACCAGAGACGGTCGTGGTCCGGGGCGTCCTGAAGGAACTCCGGGGTGCTTTCGAGCACGTCGTCGCCGTCCTCTTCTTCGGGCTCGAGCTCGTACTCCTCGGTCTCCTGATCGATGTGCGTCGCGGGCTCGGGGGGCAGCGGGTCAGCCGGATGCGGCGGGAGGCTCGACTCGGACTCGGGCGCCGGCGAGAGGTCGGCGGGATGCGGCGGCAGAGCTGGCTCGGATTCCGCGTCGAATGCGCGACCCGCTTCGAACGGCTCGTCTTCACGCTGGTGCTCGGGCTCGTACGCGGACAGCGCTGCGTCGTCTTCCAACGCCGGCGCCGGCTCGTGCGACTCGGCCTCCCCATCGAACGGCTCCCACTGTTCCGCCAGCGCCGGCGCCGACGGCACGGCCGTCTCCGGCTCGACGGCCGACTCCGGGCCTGGCGCGTCCTCGCCGGAGACCTCAGGCCCGCGACGGACAGGTCCGAGCGCCTCGCGTTCAGCGCGTTCGATCTCGGTGGGGTCGGCGCCACGTCGGCGCTTGAGGTCGAGGTGCTCGCGGATCGCGTCGTCGAGTAAACCCATGCTGCTTAAGCCTACCCGGCCCCCGACGCGTCCGTTGCTCGAGCCGCGGCGCTGATAGTGCGATTCTTGCCGCTGCGCTTGGCTTCATAGAGCGCGCCGTCGGCGTCGGAGATCAAGCCCCGCTTGTCTCCGTCGGTCGAGGCTGCGACGCCGAGGCTGGCCGTGATCCGCAGCACGCCTTGCCCGTCTGTTCTGGCCACACGGAGGTCCTCGACGGCCGACCTGATGCGTTCGGCGATCGCGTGGGCGCCCTCGAGATCCGTATGGGGAAGGATCAGCGACAACTCCTCGCCACCGTAGCGCGCGGGGGAGTCGGCATCCCGGGAATTTTCTTGCAGTACGCGGGCTACATGACGAAGGACGGCGTCGCCCTGGGGATGCCCGTAGGTGTCGTTCACGGCCTTGAAGTCGTCGATGTCGAGCATGATCAGGCCGATCGAGTGGTGGTAGCGGCGGACCTGCTCGATCTCGGCATTGAGAAGCGCCTGGAAACGGCCGTGATTTGCAAGGCCGGTGAGCTCGTCGGTGACCGCCTGGCGGCGCACCTGAAAATGGAGCTCGATGTTCTCGAGCGCGAGCGCCGCCTCCGCCCCCAGCGACCGCAGCACGTCGAGATCGTCGTCGGTGAACGGTCGCCCGCGCCGCGCGACCGTGATCACGCCGTGCGCTCGGGCGTGTGGTTCAAGCGGGCCGAGCGACACCGCGGCCACGCTGACCGCCGCGGTGTGGGCCTCACCCAGCCCACCGTTCGCCAATGCGGCGCGCTCCGCCTCGGTTACGACTTCTTCGAGGCCGGCTAGCGATCCCTCGCGCCCGGCCTCGGACAGCGGTTCCTCGTCGGTCACGCGGACGCTGATCCGGCCCCCGCTCGCCTGCACCGCATCGACGGCCGTGTTGAGGGCGAGCTCGAGCAACGCGGGGCGATCGAGGCTGGATGCGAACGTGTGGCCGATGCGGCGGATCGCCTCCCTGAGCCGTACCCGTTCCCGGGAGAGTTCGTCAAGCCGGCGAGACAGCTCGCTCGACATGCTGTTGAACTCCGCCCCGAGCGCCGCGAACTCGTCGTGGCCTTCGACTCTGATCGGCGAGGAGAAGTCACCGCTCCCGAGTCGCCGCGCGGCTTCGAGAAAACCGCTCAGCCGGCCCTGGAGTGCGCGCGAGGCGAGCAACGAGAATCCGAACGCCAGCGCGAGGAAGGCGACGATCAGCACTGCGGCGACGGCGCGGCTACCCGCGAGCGAGGTGGCGGTCGCGGACAGCGCGGACAGAACGGTGACGGTCACGTGAGCCCCGCCGAAGCCGGCGAACGTCTGACTGACCGCGCGATAGCCCTTACCGGCGACTTTGACGTTCCCATCCGTTCCCAGCGAGGATGAGCTCGGCAGCGCGACGGTCGAGGCGAGGGTCCTGGTTCCGTCGCGGACCACGATGGCGACTCCCGGCGAGGACAGCTCGCGCGCGTACTGGGATGCGGTCAGCTCGGAGACCGTCACGGTCATCGCGCTGCCCACGGTTCGATCTCGGACGATCACCGACCCGGGCGCGATCGCGGTGTGGTCCCCGACGTCCACGATCGTCCTCGACCCGCTGCTCGCCGTCGCCCTGGCCAGCCCGGCCTGTGTCGCCAGCGTCGCGAACCGAACTGCGAGCGCCCTGCCGTGCAGGGACCCGACAGCGCGCGCGAGTGCGGCGGCATCGGTGCGTGCCGACGCCGCCTCGCTGCCATAGAGGCTGCCGGCCTCGGCCGCAAGGCCGCCGGCGCGGGCGTCGGCCTTCCCCTGCTGGCTGTCGTTGATCAGGCTGAACATGAGCACGCCGATCGCCACCATCGGCACGACGACGATCCCGGCGAAGAAGATGGTTAGACGCGCACGAAAGCTCATGGGGAGGCCCGGGCCCCGCTCAGGCTATCGGCCATCGCCGCCGAATTCGCCATATGCCGGCGCGCTCCGAGACCGGCGCTGAGGCAGTCGCAAGCCGGCCCGCCAGGGCTACACTGTCCCGCAACCGCGCGGCATCTGCCGCCGCTCGGGGCTATAGCTCAGTTGGGAGAGCGCCTGGATCGCACCCAGGAGGTCGCCGGTTCGAGTCCGGCTAGCTCCATCACGAGAAGCCCTCCAAATCGGGGGGTTTTTTGTTGTCCACACCTCCAAGCACTCGCGACAGCTAGCGGGCGCCCGGACGCTCGGAGCGATCGAGCCCGACGATCGCGATCCGGGCATCGCCCGCCGCGAAGCTACAGACGTCGCGGCATCGAGATGTCGCCAATGCGATAGCGCCCCGTGTGCTGCCGCGACAACAAAAGCAGTCGTACCGAGCCCGCCCGCCGCTTCGGCATGGGCGCACATGTGCGGGGCGACGTGCGGCTCCGACGGGCGAAGGACAGGGTGTCGCGCTCCGCCTGGCGCGTTCGGCTACCGACGGACGAGTGCGAACGCCGGCTGGCCGTTGGCGGCTGATAGGCGAGCGCGGCGGAGCTCCGGCTTGCCCATGCGTCGGGTCTGGAGCATGACCCTCCATGGGCCGGAGGGAGAGCCGCCGCCCGCCCTCTCGCACCACACCTGCTTGCCGAGCAGCAGCAGGTCTTGGCCGCGGCATTCGGCTGCTTTGCGGTTCCCTTGCACGAGCACGCGAGGTGTGTATACCGTCGGGCTGGTCGGAGTGGGCAGGCCCTGCTCGGCGCCGACTTGCCGGATGAGCCGGCAGGAGGCGTCCTGCTCGGCCGAGTCGCGGTCGCCCGGGAAGCCGTAGGCGGGCGAGTCGATCGTCCATGCCTCGTAGGGCATCCGCGGCCCGTATAGCGCGCAGAGCCTGTAGGACTCCGCGAACCACTCCCCGGCGCTGCCGTTGCCGCTGCTGAACGGCGTCCACCAGGCGCTGGCGCCGCCGGGCAGCCCCCAGATCGTCATGAAGTCCGCGCGGAACGGGTCCTGCATCTCAGTGGCGTCGAACACGTGCCCGAGCTCGTGCATCAGGTACTCGTGCGTCCAGTATGGGCCGCCGCCAGTGTCAATCTCCACCTGCGGCAGCGGCCACTGCGACCAATCGGTGCAGCCAACGGCCCCCGCGACGGTGCCGCAGGTGAGCGCCGCGGGCGAGAACGTGAGCTGCACCGCGCCGGGGTACGTCGGCGCGTAGCTGTCGTCCGCCCACTGCTGGTAGGGGTATAGGCTCGGCGAGCCGAAGGTGCTGCCGCCGACCAGGTCGAGCTGAGCGGCACCGGCGGGCGCTGACGCCACGAGAGGCACCGTCAGCGCAAGCGCGACGATCAGAAAGGGGAGAAGAACACGACGGGACATGGTGAGTCGAACGCTCCGAACGGGAACAGCCGACTCTCGAACATCGTCAGCCCCCCGGACCCGCGCAAACCATTGCGGGCCCTCTGGACGGATTCATTACCGTCTAGCCAGGCAGCCGAATGTATGACCCGCAGATGCGAAACGCGCCACGAACGGCAGCGTTCGCTAGCTGCAAGGCTGATTTTGGTCAGAGCACCTCGCTAGACCACACGCGCCCGGCCGCGGGTCGTCGGCACTTAGCCACGACGGAGCAGCCACGACCCGACGACTTCGCGGAGGTGCGAGATCCGCGTGTTTGCTACGCGACTCTCGACACCCGACCGAGCCGAATGACAAGTCCGGCGCGTTGGGGTCGTGGGGATAGTTCATGCGGGCGTCGTTCAAGGCGCGGGTGGGCCAGCCCGCCGGAGGTCGGCTTGGACGGCGGGCGTGATGACGCTGAGCGCGAGCGGGGCGCTCACACAGGTGGCGGTGAGCAGACCGAGCCGGACGGCGCGGGTGAGAGGTCGGAAGCACTGGTTTTCCAGTTCTGGCCGGGTCTACACGTTTGAATCGGCCCCGTGTACGGGCGATGTGAGCGCCCGTCCCCGATATCGGGGACCTCCTCGCAACTGTGGGAGGCCCCGGGCCCGCCGCCGACCCAGATGGGCATCCAGGCTTTGCGGTCCTTCGTGTTGCTCAGGACACCGAGTTCGCCGAGCCGCGACCCCGCGCGGCACGCAGCCGCGGTCGAGCCCGAAGTCAGAATCATCCCAACCCGGAGTTCGGAGCTGCCTTCGGGGAGTAGGTATCGGTGAGGTGACGGTGGCTCTCCCGTTGACGGGTATGGTCGCCTCGCGCCGCCTGGTCGCGACCACGTCCACCGTGGCGGTGTGGCCGTCGGCTGTCTCGGTGACGGTGCAGCAAGCCCGGACCGGGAGGTTTGGGAAAACGCGCGAGACAGAACCGCGACCAGTGTGAGCTGGGATGCGGAACGCGAACGTGTGGAGCGGACCGCCGCCGCAGGCCACGTTCATGGCGACGGGGCCTTGCTGACCGGCGCTCGGCCCGGCGATGGTCTTGGTCACTTTCAACGAGCCGGACGGAGGCTGGGCCATATCCGGGAATTGCTCGGCTGTGCGTTGGAGGTACATGTCCGTCACGTTCACGGGGACGGTCTGGCCCGCCGGGACGGTCACGCTCTGACCGCTGCCCTCGACGGTTGCCGCGACCGTGGCGGTGGCTCCGTCCGCAATCTCCGGACGGTGCAGACCGACCACGGCGGGATGTCGTCGAAGCTCTGCGACACGCTGCCAGCCGGGCTCCGCAGGGGAATGACGAGGTCCGGCGCCAGCGCCGTGCCGTTGCAGACGACATGGATAGTGACCGGCCCCTGGTGACCCGCAAGCGGCCCGGCGATGGTTTTCGTGACGAGCAGCGAGCCGGAGCCGGGGACGGGGGGTGGCGCGGCGTTGTAGGTATCGGTGATGTGGACGTTGTCGCGGCCGCCGGCGGGGATAGTCACCTCCTGCCCGTCCCCGGTCACCACCACGTCCGTACCGGCGACGCTGCCGTTGGATGTCTCGATGACGGCGCACACCGTTCCAGCCGGGATGTTCCGGTAGATGCGGAACCTGCTGCCGGCGGGCGCGCCGGCCGGGATGACGAAGTCAGGTCTGGGCACGCCATCATCACAAACCACGTGGATGACTACCTGCCCCTGCGAGCCGGCGGCGGGGCCGTCGATTGTCTTGGTCACGACGAGCGAGCCGGGCTCCAGGAACTCGGCTGTGGCCTGAAAGGTGGTTGTCAAGGTGGCCGTCTCGGCGAGGATGAGCTTCTGGGCGTCGTTGACCCCGGCGTTGCCGTCGTAGAGGTAGACGTTGCCGGTGGGGACGACGGCCGTCGCGGTCGCCTGGAGCACGGGGATCGGCGGGCCCGTGGTGCGCATCCAGATTTTCTGCTCGGACGGCACGTTGGCCCCGTCAGCTATCGGAGCCGTGCCTGCCGAGTTCGAGAACATGTTGGCGCCCGTCACGTGGACGCTGGCTTCCGGGGCGTTCCGGAAGCGGCGGTGGCCGCGGACGCGGTTGTTCGTGGTGAGCGTGAACGGCCCGACCGCGCTGTCCTTGGGGCCGCTCGCATGCGGCCGGGTCGAGGGTGAGGCTGGGCGCTGGGGGCTCGACCAGCGCCCCCTCGGCTCTGATGTGGTTCACGATGCCGACCACGGTGCCGTACAGCGGGCTGGACGTGTTCAGCACGTAGCGGTCGCTGAAGAACCAGATGGCTGCCTGCACGGCGGCGGCCTTCTGGTTGAGGTCGGTGAGCCCGGCGGGCTCGTTGGTGGCCGGGTAGTACTCGTTCAGCAGCCGGGCGACGTAGCCCACGTTCGGGACACTGGCGGCGTCCCAGGTGCCATAGCCGTAGCCGATACCGATGTTCGTGATGGTGAAAATTGGCGCCGAATATCTGGTCTCGCCTCGTGGTCACACGCAATGGGTCAAGAACCTTCGCGCTAGCGGTCAACGGAGGCTGCGTGTCGGAGGCGCACCCAGTCGATCCACGCGGTCGAACTCACCGACAACGAAAAGCCACCGCTACTCCGAGCCTACTTGACGCGGTGGAAGTTCGAGGTCGGCGTCTTTTTCGCCGGTGTTGGACCCGATTCTTCAGACGAGGACTTGCGCCGCATCGCACCCGATCATCCAGTCTTCCGCGTGACCGGCACCTGATCGATCGCCCGCCTGAGCGACTCGGTCTGCAAACGACCGGTTCGGCCACCACCAGCGGTAGCGGGGCGGCTGACCAGAGCGCCCCGCTGCGGCGCTGGCGTGGTCGCGCGACCACGCGGCGGCTGCGCCTCGGTCCGCTGATCACGCCGGTGTCGACCGGCCCGGCGGGCGTGGTCCCTATCCCAGGCCGATCGGCGGCGGCCGCACCGGCCGGGGCGGCGGCTTGGGCTTCGGCTTGGGCTTCGGTTTGGGGTTGGGCCGGATGTCGGGGTGCGGTCCGGGATTGGGAACCGGGACCGGGTCGTTGGGCACGGCGATCGTCTCGGCGGGGTCGCCGCACGCGGTCGGGCCCGCCGCGCCGTTGTGGATGTCTCCCGAGTAGCTCGCTGTCCAGCGGTACGTCCCGGGCACCGGGACGATGAAGCTGTCGGAGCGATAGTCGTTGTTGCTCCTGACTGCGACGATCGACGTGAACGCTGGTGCGCGCGAGCAGGTCGTGTCGTCGGGCCCGAACAGCTCGAACGTGATCGTGCCCCCCGGACTGGCGCCATCCTGGAGGTGGGCGACGTCATAGACGGGAGCGCCGAGCTGTGGCGGCGACGCGGTCGTGGAAAACGTGGGGAGCACCGGAACGACGTCTGCCGGCTCAACGACTCCCAGCTCCGGGCTGACGCCGCACGTCGTCGGGCCGGCGCGCCGGTTGTGATCGTCGCCCGAGTAGCCGGCCGTCCACCGATAGGTGCCGGCGGCGGCCGGGACGAACGATCCCGAGCGGTAGTCGTCGTTGCCGTTCACCGTGACCGTGGAGGTGAACACCGGCGAGCCGGTGCAGTTGCTGTCGGTCGAGCCGTAGAGCCGGAAGGTGATATCCCCGATGGGCCGCGAGCCGCCGGTGAGATGCGCCGTGTCGTAGACGGCGCCGCCGAACGCGACGGCGGCCGAGGCGGACGTGGTCAGCAGAGGCTCGGCGGGGAGCGTCACCTGGACCCGCTCGGCGGCGTCGTCGCAGGACGTGCGACCCGTCGCGGTGTTGTTGGCGTCGCCGGAATACTCCGCTAGCCACCGATACACGCCCGATGCCGTCGCGGTGAACGGCTCGGAGTTGTAGGTGCCGTTGCCGGTCACGACCGTCGCCGTCGTGAACACCGGGCTCCGTGAGCACTGCGGGTCGTTGGGCCCGAACAGCTCGAACCGGATCTCGCCGGTCGGCTGGGTCCCATCGCTCAGCGTCGCCGTGTCGTAGATCTCGAGCCCGGCGGCCCGGATGTGGCGGCTCGGGCGGCCGCCCGCGGCCGGGTTGCGGAGCGGGCTGGCCGCGGTCGTGACCGTCGGCTGGCTGCGATCCACCCCGACCGTCTCGTGTGCTGCATCGCACCGTGTCAGCACCGGGTGGTTGTTGCGGTCACCGGTGTAGAGCGCCCGCCACCGATACGTCCCGGCTCGCAGCGGGTGGAACATGGGCGACGCGTAGTCGCCATTGCCGGCGACGATCACGACGGTGCGGAAGGCCGGCGGCCGACCGCACGTGCCGTCGTCCGGTCCGTAGAGCCCGAACACGATCCGTCCGCGCGGGTCGGCGCCGAAGTGCAGGTGGGCCGTGTCGTGGATGGCGTCGCCGATCCTGACGCCGGACGAGGCCGTCGTGGACAGCGCGGGGTCCGCCGGCCCCACGACGACGGTCTCCGAGCTCACGCCGCATGCGGTCGGCCCGGCGGGCTTGTTGTTCTCGTCTCCGGAGTACGTGTCGACCCAGCGATACGTCCCGGCGGTCGCCGGGCGGAACGAGGGGCTGGAGCGGTAGGACCCGTTCCCCGAGACTGCGACGGCGCTGGTGGCGACCGGCGGCTGGCTGCACGAGGGGTCGCCCGGACCATGGACGTCGAACGTGATCGTCCCCGTCGGGTCCTCGCCACCGCTAAGCGTGGCGGTATCGCGCACTGGACCGCCGGCCGACGCCGGGGATGCCACGGTCGAGTCGAGCCTGGTGTCAGCGAGCGGCCCCCTGGTCACCACCGTTTCCTCGCCAAGGTCGCCGCAGCTTGTTCCCGCCGCCTCATTGTCGGCGTCGCCCGCGTACCGCGCCACCCACCGGTAGATCCCCCTTGCGGCCGGTGTGAACTCGTCAGACCTGTACTCCCCGTTGCCTGACACGGTGACAGTCGAGGTGTGTGCCGCCGCGCCGCTGCAGTCGCTGTCATCGGGGCCGTAGACATCGAAGGTGATGGTGCGGCTCGGCGCCGAGCCGCCGCTGATCGTGGCCGTGTCGCTGATCTTGCCGCCCAGCACGACCGCGGGTGAGGCGGTGGTCGTCAGCGACGGGCGGGCCCGGACGATGTCGACGTTCTCGTGCTCGGCACCGCACGCGGTCCGGCGCACCGGGTGGTTATTGCGATCACCCGAATAGCTCACCCGCCAGCGGTAGGTGCCGGGCTTGACCGGGGTGACCGGCCCGGAGCCGTGTGGCCCACTGCCGCTGATTGCCACCCGGGTCTCGAACGCCGGAGCTCCCGAGCAGTCGTCGTCGTTAGGACCGTACAGCCGGAACGTGACGGTTCCGGTCAACGACACGCCGTTGCTCAACAGCGCCGCGTCGTGGATTGCCTGCCCGATATCCGCCTGCGAGTCGGAGACCGTCGACGACAGGTCAGGCTCGGCCCTGGAGACGCCGACCGTCTCGGATGCCTCCCCGCACGCCGTCGGGCCGGCGGCGTCGTTGTTCGCGTCACCCGAATACGAGACCCGCCAGCGATACGTACCCGCCGTGCTGGGCATGTAGTCGCCTGACGTGTACTGCCCGACGCCGGTCGCCGTCGAGGTCGAGGTGAACAGCGGAGCGTCGGTGCAGTTCTCGTCGCCGGGGCGATGGAGGGCGAATTGCACCGTCCCGGTCGGCGTCCGGCCACCCTTCAGGGTGGCGGTATCGGAGATCGCCGCGCCTGGGGCGCCGAGCCGAACGGGGTTGGATACCTGGGACGAGATCGTTGGCTTCCCGTTGGGCGCCGGCACGCATCCGGCGAACGTGACATAAGTCAGGACCCAGTCGCTGGTGGGCATCGTGTTGGCGATGATCTCCCCGCTCAGCTGCGGATGCTGGCTGCTGGTGACGGTGGCATTGGGGGCAAGGATCAGCCCGTGCCACCCGACGCCATGGTTGACGGAGAAGCTCGTGGTGTTGGGCAGGTTCCACACCAGCTGGGCGTTGGTCGCCGTGCCGGACAGGTTCATGTACTGCGGCGCTACGGTGACGGCCTGGTTGGTCGTGATGTTGATCAGCGCGGTTGCGCCGGACTGTGTGAGGTCGATCACGATTCCGGCGGCGGCGGTCAGGTCGGCGGCGGTGACCTGGAACACGTTCAGGCCGGCGTCCTTGCCCGTCAACTGCAGCGCCTTCGAATTAGGATCCAGCACCGCCGTCGCGCCCGCCGTCTGGGGGAGCATGCCCCACGCGGTGCTCAGGGAGGTCAGCGACTGAAACTCGAACCCGAAGTCGAATGGCGGATCGGCATGCACCAGGCCACCGTTGACCGTAAAGACGTCTGCGACGTCGGCGGTGCGGCCGTACTGGACGCCGCCGTTCAGAGTGCCTCCGTGGCCGGTCTGGCCCGCAATGAAGTCGCGACCCGCTATCACCGTCGGGCTCGCCTCCCTCGGTTTCGCGTGACCGCTCGCCGGCCCGACGCTCACCCCGTCGAGCGTCACGTCGCGCGCGGCGCCAATCCGGCCGTTGATGCTGGTACCGCCCCCCGTCGAGGCGTTGAAGTCCCCGTTGGTGAAGGCAACGAAGTTCGCGGCCTCACCAATGGACGCGCATGACTTCACACGCGCCTTGGCTGTGCGCGCCGAAGAAGACCCGATCCCAACTACGCCGGCAAGCACGGCCATCACAGCTGCGGCGACCAGCGACGCGCGGCGCACTGACCGGCATCCTAAGTGCCGGCTCAGATGTGATCAAGTACTCGGTGGCGCGCCCGAGGCTCAGGCCTTCCCGGCGGCGCGCCAGCCCTCGGCGTACTCGAGCCGAGCGGTGACCGCGTACGGGACCGGGCCGGGCGACGCTTCAGGACGAGTCGGCCCCTGGACGACACGCGAGGGTGGGTTCTCGATCCCCGAGCGGAATCCAGCCGACCGCTGCCTCCGTCAGGAAGCCAACGTAGTCGTCGCACCGATGTCCGACGAAGATGGGGAGCCTCGCACTGCCGCTCGCCGGACGAATGCTTTGACTTGGGAGCCACCCGACGGCGCGCCATCGCATCGGCGACGGAGCAGCCAGGCGCGGTCCTCGTCACCGCCTGGCTCCAGCTGGTCCGACAGCGATAGCCGTTGGTCGTGCTCCCGACGTGGTGATCGTGACTCCTTCCAGTCGTGGCCGACGGCGTCCTCGGTCCGGCGCGACCGCCTCGGTGTCGGCAGCGACGTCGAGGTGGCGGCGGTCGCGATGATTGCCACCAGCGCAGTTCCGGTCTCACGGATCTTCTGCTCGGCGTGAGCCTCGTAGTAACGGCGCCATTCGCGGCGACTCGTTCTTCAGGCAACGTGGTCTGTTCGCCGGGATAGGATGGGCACCGGCCGACCTCGTCGGATGCTGAAGTCGGCCGCTGCCACCCGGAGCTCACCAAGATGCTGCCGTGGTCAGGCGTCCTTCACAACCTCGTAGGTGACGAACGCGAGGCCGTCGCCGATGGTGTTCGCGCTGACGAGGCGCATGGACTTCTTGTCGCTGGTCTCGCCGAAGAGGCGCTCGCCGGACCCGAGCACGACCGGGAAGACAACCAGCCGCAGTTCGTCGATCAGGTCGTGCTCTAGTAGCGTGCGGGCGAGCTGATAGCTGGCAGGGACGACGATTTCTCCGTCTAGCTCCTGCTTCAGCTTCGAGACCTCGGTAACCACGTCGCCGTTCAGCACCGTCGTGTTGTTCCATTCGGGGTCTTCGAGGGTCGAGGACACCACGTACTTGGGCATGCTGTTCAACCTGTCCGCAAGCTCACCACTCCGGGGTCGCCACCGCACCCCGAAAAACTCGTAGCTTCTCCGACCCAGCAGCCACGCCTCGGCGCGCAGCGCCTCCTCGAGCGCGACCTTGTTCCACGCTTCGAGGTCCTTGCCCCCAAACTGGACGAACCAGCCGCCCAGCCTGAAGCCCTCCTCACCGTCCGGGTCCTGGACCACTCCATCGAGCGAGACGTTCTGCGGGCCACTCATCACGATCTTTCCCATCTCCGTTCTCCTTTCGTTGGTGTTGGCACCGTCACGAAGGCAGACACCGCAAGACCGAGAAACTGGGCGCCCCCGGGACCGCCCAGTTCGCCCCTCGACCGGTGTCTATAGGAGGATGGGACTACGACATGGTTCGGGAAGGAGTCGCGACGGTGGGCACAGTCGACCTGATCACGAGAGCACGGGCTGGAGACGGCGACGCGTTCGAAGCGCTGACCCAGCCCTACCGCCGAGAGCTCCAGGTGCACTGCTACCGGATGCTCGGCTCCTTCCAGGATGCCGAGGACGCGCTGCAAGACACCTTGCTGAGTGCCTGGCAAGGCCTGGGCGGGTTCGAAGAGCGTGCGTCGCTTCGGACCTGGCTGTATCGGATCGCCACCAACCGGTGTCTCAACGCGCTTCGATCGGCCAGCCGACGCCAGGCCAAGGAATGGGACGTGCCCGGGGTTGAGCCGCCCGAGCCGACGCGGCTCGGCGAGGTTCCTTGGCTCCAGCCATATCCCGACACCCATCTCGAGGGGGCGGTCGATGCGTCTCCGGGCCCGGAAGCCCGTTACGAGCAGACCGAGTCCATCTCCTTGGCGTTCGTGACCGCCCTTCAGCTCCTTCCGCCTCGACAGTTGGCCGTGCTCGTCTTGCGCGACGTGCTCGGGTTCCACTCCGACGAGGTTGCCGACATGCTCGACTCGACCGTGGACTCGGTGAACAGCGCCCTCAAACGGGCCCGCGCCGGCCTGCAACCGGAGCTGCCGTCGGGTCGCGATCGCCTCCCGGCACCCGTCTCCGACTCGCCTTCGGAGGACGCGATCGTGGCCAAGTTCGTCGCCGCGTACGAGTCCTCCGATCTCGACTCGCTGGTTGCACTCCTGACCGACGACGTGTTCATCTCGATGCCGCCGCTCCCCTTCGAGTACCAGGGCCGTGAGCCGGCTTCCCGCTTCTTCGCCAGCATCTTCGGCTCAGGCCGCAAGTTCAAGCTTCTGCCGACGCGGGCCAATGGTCAACCAGCGGTCGGTGCCTATCTGCGCAGCTCAACCGGCATCAGCCACGGGGTCGGCCTGTTCGTCATCACTCTCGCTGGCGATGAGATCTGTGCGATGACTCGCTTCGAGAACACGGTGCTTCCATGGTTCGGGCTGCCACGATCACTCCCCAGCCGATAGACCGAAGTTCCTAAACGTTGCGCCGAATCCACAGGCCGACAGGCTCCACCAGCACCTCCACACCGTGGCGCTAGCCGCGAGCGACAGCGCTTGGCAACATCGCCGTAGTCGTCGGAGACGGTTCGCCGTGTCACGAGTTAGCAAACCACTGGTGGTAGCCGCTCAGGACGGCTCAACGCTGGCCGCCGTCGGTCGTCGCGCCCGCGCCATGATCAGCGCTCCTGTTCGCCGACCAGAGCAGTCGCCACGACCGCGTGCCCCCTGTAGGCGTCAACCACCCACGCCGTGGCGCCGCCGCTCACGACTGCTTTCATCATCCAGAGGTTGTCGAGACTGCCGATCGCCTTGGCGACATCTCGATGGACTCAGCGCGGTTCACTACCGTCGCCGCGTTGGCCTGCGAGTGGCGCTGAGTCGATCAGATCGCGTTATGTCCGGGCGGGGTGGCGTCCTGGAGCTTTGCGTCGACCTGTCGGGCGCGGTGTCGCAGGTCGGGGTGCGCGAGGAAGGCGTCAATGAGCTGTTTGGATCCGCCGATGCACGTCCAGTCGTCGTCCCACAAGGTCGAGACCAGCCACGACCGATCGGCCGGGAACATCAGGTCCGGCAGGACCCCTTTCCAGCGGCCCCAGGGAGCGCGCCAGCTTCCCGCCTGCTCAGGTCCGGCCTCGATGAGCACGTACTCATGCGTGGGAAACAACGTTACCGTCGGCACGTCGTAGAAGATGGTCTCGGCGCCGATCCCGGTCTGCAGATACCCCAGCCACCACGGCTGAGCCGTGGTGTGCTGGAGGAGTATGGCGACCACACCAGCGTCGTGGCGATCGGGCTCCTCGAACCATGATTGTGGATCGTGGTCACCGCTGCCGGGCAGCTCCAGCGTGGCGTAGGCCTCGAACACCGGCGGGATCGCGGAAGTGATCGCGCGACCGATCCCCGTGTTCTCACGGATCCACGCGATCTCGCTATCACCACCGACCCGCCACGCGCGCCCGTCTTTCATGCGCCGGATCGCAGACTCACGATCGGCTGTCACGGGCCGTAGCTTACCCGCAGTGGGGATATTGCGGCGGCGACGGAGCGACCCGCGCAAATCCTCCTCCCCTAGGCAAACCCAACCGCCGACCGAGCAACTCATCGGCCCCGTCCCGGCGACCTCGGATTCCTCGGGACGCACGAAATGCCGCCTTCGCGATCGTCCGTGGACCAAGCCGCAGATTGCTGGCGCGACAAAGCACAACTCGGGCGAGAGCTGGGGCGACGCCTGGAATGTCGCCTAAGCGCAAGCCGGCTCGGGACCGTCACCGCGATCGAAGCGATCGTCCGCCAGGACAGGCGCCGTCCGTCGAATGCAGCCACGGGAGGCGGCCGGCCGTTTGCTGCTGCCTAACGCCTGAGGGAGTCATGGCGGCGTCGCTGCTTCTTGTCGATCTGAGCAGTCACCCGACCATGGCATCGGCTACTACTCGGTCGGGAATAACTGAGCGTCGCGCCCTGCGCCCGGCGATTTGCAAGAAGTGTGAACCGCGACGGGTCGTGTCCTGATTTCGTCGCAGCGCGAGACATGCAGGCGTTCACTGGCTACGCGGTGCGATCGGCCGCCGAACACCGAGACCCGCCTGCGCCAGTGCTCGGGAATGTCACCCCGACGCGCAGCTAACGGCGAACTGTCGAGCGGACATACTCGACGTCGATCGGATATGGCGGGAACGGCACGACGCGCGTGCGGCCGGTGAGAATCCATCCGCGTTTCTCGTAGAAGGCGCGGGCGCGAAGATTGTCGGTTAGCGTCCAGAGACGCGCCTCCTGGACATTCGTCTCGCATAGCCGATCCAGAGCGAAGTCATGAAGGCTATTTCCGACGCCTCGGCCCCAGCACTCTGGCATCACATACAGGGTCTGCAGGACGCCGTCGCTCAGGGAGATCACTCCGACGGCCTCGTCCTCGTCGAATGCGATGTACGTTTCCCCGTCTGGGTTCGTGAGCGCGGATATCCAGTCCGCGCGAATCGTGTCAGCAGGGAACTCGTAGAGGTCTGGTGGGAAGACGTGCCGGAAGCCTGCGAGCGCGCTAGCGCGCGCAATTCGAAAGCAAAGCTCGGCGTCGTCCACCGTTGCGCGTACCACTCGCACGCCCGAAGAAGGTAGCGCCGTCAAAGAAGCAGCACTAGTCTCGCACACGCCAGCGTTCGGGAATGTCCCCGACGAAACAGGTCAGTCGTCAGGCCAAGGGTGTGCGTCGTGGGGGGCCTTCGAGCCGACGAACATGTGGCCATCGGGTTGGCAGCACACGGATCTTGCCTTTGTAGCCTGTCCTGCACAGCCGCGGGAAGTACTTGCTGGTCGCGTCGTCGCTTTGGGGCCGCAGCAGCAGCGCCCACAACCCGCGAGACCACGTCGGGATTGCCGCTCTCGCACAGTTTGGGTCACGCCCGGCCAGGTGCGCGGCGTCGACGGCGTGGTCCGCTGCCGCTCGACGCCTTAAGCAGCCACGACGGTGGCGCCGCTCGTCATGGCAGCAGGTGGCCGGCCACCCGATCCGACAGCCGGCGGTACTGGTCCGCGAGTCGCCCGTGATTGACGTCTTTCGGCCGCAGCACCACGTCGGCGCTGCCGATCACCTCGCCGTTCGTGAATTGAGCGCGAGTTAGGTCGACCTCTGCTCCACTGGCGAGTCGGTTCCAGTAATGAACTCCTTGGCGCGTACCATCCGCATGGTGCACCTCGGCCACGAGTAGCTCGCCACCGAGGATGTCTTGAACGACCAGTGCGGTGACGGCGCACTGCCCTCGGGCCGGGTTGGCGTCGGACCAGTCTTCAAGGTCGACCGGATCGCATGTCTCCGGTGACCAGCAGGCGCGAATCGCCTCGTCGATATGCGCCAGTGACTTCACGACCATCGCTCGGAGCATGGCACGGCTCGGCGTTCGTCCGTCTCGATCCTTGCGGTAGTCCGCGGCGACTCGCTGCGGGCGGACAGCCTGTTCAATTGCTGTGCGATGGCGTGCGGACGAACGGACCCGTGTTGGCGCTAGAGCCGGCCCGAAATGCAGAGACACCTATGCCCGCGGGTACGCGCGACCGGGTAAAGCGACTTCTCGGAAGCCGTGTCACGGGGGCACGGGCGGTCCCCGGCGGTTATACGCCCGCTCTTCGCTGGATTGCCCACCTCGCTGACGGTCGAAGCGTATTTGTCAAGCACGCGGTGGCCGAGCCCGTCGTCCCGCGCCTGCGTCGTGAGCACTTCGTCTACCGGCACATCGGCGGGGCGTGGTGTCCGAAGCTGCTCGGATTCGATGACGGTGAGGACCCGATGCTGGTCATCGAGGACCTCAGCGCGTGTGCGTGGCCCCCACCCTGGGACGCCGACCGTGTCGAGGCAGTTCGAGCCGCGCTGCGCGCGGTCGGGACGCACCCACCGCCGCCAGGGCTTGCTACTGCCGCCTCGCGTGGTATTGCCGAGGATGGCTGGGAGGAGGTGGCCCGAGATCCCGAGCCGTTCCTCGGCCTTGGCCTGTGCTCGCGCGGTTGGCTGAGCGACGCGCTTCCCACGCTGCTTAACGCCGCAGACCGGCGCCTGCTGGAAGGGCGCGCGCTATGCCACCTCGATGTCCGCAGCGACAACCTCTGCTTCCGTGCCAACGGCGAGGCGGTCCTCGTCGATTGGGACTGTGCCGCGATCGGCAACCCAGAGTTCGACCTAGCCTTCTGGCTTCCGAGCCTGCACCTCGAAGGAGGCCCGCCCCCACAAGCCGTGGCGCAATGCACCCCGGGCATCGTCGCCATCGTGGCCGGGTTCTTTGCCTCCGAAGCCGGACTCCCTGACATCCCACACGCGCCGCGAGTGCGAGGCATCCAACTCGCGCAGTTGAAGGTCGCGCTCCCGTGGGTCGCGAGCGTGCTCGGCTTACGCCCGCCCGACCCGCAAGCACACGCTCACTGAACGTGCTGGCCGCGTCGGCGGGCCGAAGCCATTCCCTTCCTCACCCGGCTCCGAGCAGCAGCGAGCCCCCAGCACGAACCCGGCTCTGAGACTGCCGCTGCCGGAAACTTTGGGCCACGCCGGGGCCCTGCGCGGCGTCGCCGGCGTCGTCCACGTCGTCCGCGACCGCTCGACGCGGGCGCGGAACGTGCGCGCTTGTGGCGGATACGAGGACGGCGTAAGCGAGAGAGGTCGCAGACCTGCTCTGAGGTGGGCACGGTACTCGCCCGTGCGCCGCGGCCATGGCGCCTGCGCTCGTCCGGCGGACGAGCGTCATGTGACTGTTCGAGGTGTTCGTCGGGAGGGCGACGAGGCCTGACCAGCCGCCGACCCGCCGCGGGCCGCCGGTGGTGGGTTCGCGGTTTGTGTACCTCGCGTGCCGTCGGCCGTGTTCAGCAGGTCCAGCAGAGGGCCGATCTCGAGGTCGTGGAAGGCGGCGCTGCGCAGATGCGCGCGGCGGTTGATCTCGTAACGGTTACGCCGTCCGATCTTGGTTCGCTTGAGGTATCCCTCGGCGACAAGGTCGGACACGATCCGCTGAGCGGCGCGCTCGGTGATGCCGACTTGCTCTGCGAGGTCACGGGTCCGGCTGTCGGGGTCGCGAGCGATGCACAGCAGGACGTGGGCGTGGTTGCTGAGGAACACCCAGCGGGGCGGTTTGTCGGCCGATCGCTCCATGACGAAATTTCTACCGCGAATTTTCTAGCACGATTTTCTACACGCGAAACGAAGATCGTGTTACGGTAGGCATCTTACCTAACAATCGGCCTGGGATTCGAGGGCGGTTGGTTGTCCCACACCAACGACAGTAGGAGGGGCCTATGTCGTCATCACCGAACGGGTCGGCATCCGCGACGCGCTACCGACCGACGGACTCCGACCGAAGAACCGCACGCATCGCGGGCATCTTCTTCGTCATCACGTTCATCTCGATCCCGGCGCTGCCGCTGTATGACCAGGTCCTCAATCACCACCACTTCATCGTCGGCGGCGGCGGCGACCTGCGCGTCGAGCTGGGGGCGCTGTGCGAGATCATCACCCTCATCGCCGGCATCGGCACGGCAGTCGCGCTGTACCCGGTCCTCCGCCGCCAGAGCGAACGCCTCGCGCTCGGCTACGTGACCGTGCGCGTGGTCGAGTCCGCGCTGATCGCGGTCGGGATCGTCAGCCTGCTCGCGGTCGTGACACTCCGCCAGGACCTCGCAGGCGCCGCCGGGACCGACAACACGTCGCTCATCCTGAACGGCAGAGCGCTAGTCGCCGTCCACGACGCGACGTTCCTGCTCGGCCCCGCCTTCTGCGCCGCCATCGGCAACGGGCTCATGCTCGGCTACATGATGCTCCGCTCAGGACTCGTGCCGCGACGCTTCGCGCAGTTCGGCATGGTCGCCGGCTCCCTGGCCCTCGTTACCGCCCTACTCGTGCTGTTCGGCGCCTACAAGCAGGTCTCCGGACCCTCGGGCATCCTGACTCTCCCGGAGGCCATCTGGGAGCTGTCGCTGGGCATCTACCTCATCGCCAAAGGCTTCCGGCCCGATGCCAGCCTCTTCGCAGCGCGACCGACGCGACGCCGAAGCGGACGGCTTCGCCGTGCGCCTGGGCGAGAGCGCCGCGCCCGCCAGGGCACAGCCAGCCGGCGTCTAACCCTCAGCCGGTAGCTGAGTCTCAGTCTCCAAACTTCGAGCGAGAGCCCGCAAGCCAGCGGGCACTCGCGGGTTTAGCTTCGTCCTGTCGATCCAACATTGGCGCAGACCCCGACACGGCGACGCCGAGCTGTGCTGTGGGATCAACAAGTCGGAAACGCGTTCGGCCGCGATCGTCGACCCCGCTCCGTCGGTGTCGCACAAGGGGCAGCAGCCCTGCTTCGCCGTGGCGAGAGCACTGTGCCTGCGCATAGATCGGACCTGACAAGTGCGGGGGGACACGATCAGATCGCGATAAGCCAGCCGACGGACGGGCTGCGGGTTGGCGCGCAGGCCGATGCCGTTCCGTCGAGCGCGATTTTCCGTCCTCTGCAGGACGCCGCGCCCCTACACCGAGCCAGACCCCAGCCCCACGGGTACCGTTCTGGACATGGCGACCCAGACGCCACTGCCAACGCTGCCGGTCACGATTACCGATGGCGGCGACCGCGAGAGGCGACAGCGACTGACGAACCGCGCGCGACGGTTGACTCAGCTGGGCCTAACCTGGCACGTGCTCGAGGCGGCGATCGCGATCGCCGCCGGCGTGATCGCCCGCTCCGTTGCACTGGTCGGGTTCGGCGCAGACAGCGTGATCGAGGCCGGCGCGGGGCTTGTCGTTCTATGGCTCCTAACCGGCGACCGGCTCAGCTCGCATCGCGCCGAGCGACGCGCACAACAGCTGATCGCCGCGTCGTTCCTAGCGCTCACGCTGTACGTCACGATCGAGTCGGGCCGTGACCTGATCGCCGGACATCACCCGGCCGTCAGCTGGGCCGGCGTCGCGCTCGCCGCCGTCACCCTCGTTGCAATGCCGCCCCTTGCCGCCGCGAAGCGGAGAGTCGGGACCGCACTCGGCTCCTCAGCGACCGCCAGCGAGAGCCGCCAGACGATGCTCTGCGCCTACCTCTCAGCCGCTCTACTCGTGGGCCTGCTCGCGAACGCTCTAGCCGGATGGTGGTGGGCTGATCCTGCGGTCGCGCTCTTGATCGCAGCGGTCGCACTCACCGAGGCGCGCGCCGCCTGGCACGGCGAGAGCTGCACCTGCTGCTAGCCGGACCGAGACTCCTGCTTCGACTAGGCGCCGGGCCCGTGCACGCAACGGGACACACACCTGCGTAGCGCGGGAGGCGCGCAAGGCGGGCACGAGCACGCCACGAGGCGCCCGGCGCTAGCCAGGCGATCGACGCGGTCTGGCGAGGGCCGTAAGGGCGGTCGCTTTGGTTCCCGCGCAACGCTTAGGTCGGGTGATCGCTCTGGCGACTAGGAGGCGTGCCCGGGCTACTGATGCCTCACGCCATCCCAAGGTGCGGCCGCCAGGTCCGGGGCGCGATTTGTCTGGTCGATGAGTGCGGGATCAGCGCGGCAGCGCGGGAATACGTGGATCTTCGATCAGTGTGGATCGTCGATCACAACACGTGGAGCAGGTATGCAAGAGCCGCTGCGATCTGAACCGCCGCGAACACGGCGACGGTCATCATCATCGCCAGCACGGCGATCCCGGCCCGCCGGGTCCAACGAGCCAGCCGCGTGCGCGCGACGAGCACAGCGGCCGAGGTCCGGGCCTCGAGTGGCGTCCAAGAATGCGAGATGAGCGCCGCGCCGACCCGCTGCTCCCATCGAATAGTCATCCGCACCGCTTCCCGTCGCGCGCGGATCCGCCACCACGACAGCTTGCGGGATCGCCGGTGCCAGAAATCGAGCGACTCGACTCCATCATCCAGATCCGGCGGCGCGAGCAGCCGCCCCAAGAGTTGCTCGTCTGTCGATCGTCGGTGCCTCATGCTGTCCGATTTCTAGCGTGGGCCAAGCGATATGTCGAGCGCGCGCCGAGTCCGCATACGTCTATTGGATCACTGCCTGCTTCCACCACCGCAGGTTCCATTGGGGATCGTAAGGCCATCAGCCGCGCGATCGCGTTCGCCGCGATCCGAGCTCCGCACTAGCGCCCCCTTCGATCCGCTCGACGACGACGGCGTACGCCGGCGTGGGGGCGCGAGTGGCCCGGCGATCCAGATCGAGGGACAGCTCGACTAGCAGCGGCTGGCCGAGCAGATCGTGACCGTTGAGCCGCTCGACCGAGCGACGCACCGATGCTAGATTCGGGGCGTGGCGCCTACGGATTCAGCGCTTCTGGGTGAGCGCGAGAGGGGCAGCGAAGCGCGGGAGCGGCTGCTCGAGGCGGCCTACGAGCTGTTCTCCCGTCGCGGCGTCCAGGCGGTCGGAATTGACGCGATCATCGAGCGATCGGGCGTGGCCCGGCAGACGATGTACCGCCACTTCGCCTCCAAGCAGGACCTCGTGGTGGCGTTCCTGGAGCGCCGCGACGAGCTCTGGACGCGGAGCTGGCTTCAGGGTGAGGTCGAGCAGCGAAGCGCGGATCCGCGCGAGCAGCTGCTGGCCATCTTCGACGTGTTCGACGCCTGGTTCCGTACCCCCGAGTTCGAGGGTTGCTCGTTCATCAACGTGATGCTCGAGCATCCCGACCCCGGGCACGCCCTGCACGTTGAATCGAGTGCGTACCTGCAGAGGATTCGCGACTTCCTCGCCGAGCTCGCCGGACGGGCCGGGATCCGGGAGCCCGAGAGCTTCGCCCGCGAGTGGCACATTCTGATGAAGGGTTCGATCGTGGCCGCCGGGGAGGGCGATCACGACGCGGCGCGGCGGGCTCAGCGGATCGCCGCGCTGCTGTTGCGGGACGCGCTCGAAGGTTCAGGCCCGCTGCCCTTGACTCCTGATTACGCGCGGTAGTAACGTCCCGGCTAGAGAGAGGGAGACCGGTCAGTCTCGCGGTGTCGGGACGGACACGCGGTAGCCGCTGCGTGGGCTGGTCATCTGTAAGCGATCTCCTACCAGGAGAGGACGTTTCATGACAATTCCCACCGAGCTCGTCGGGTCGCTCCCACGGCCGATGAAGCTGCAACAGGCCTACGCCGACTACGACGAAGGCAAGATCACATGGCAGCAGCTACAGGCCGAGCAGGACGCCGCGGCCGAGGATTCGATCCGGCGCCTAGAGGCCACGGGCGAGCCGATCGTCACCGACGGCGAGCAGCGGGAGTCGAGCTTCGCGACGTACTCGATCACGGACACGCTCGCCGGCACCGGCCTGGCCGACAACCTGGCCGGGGACGGGCAGTTCTTCGCGATCTTCGATGACGGCCATCATCGCCAGCTGCCGCGGCTGACCGGGGGACCGTTCCGCTACAAGACCTACGCATCCGAGTTCGTCGAGAAGAACGTCAAGACGGCCACTCATCCCGTCAAGCAGGCGGTGATCTCGCCGTCGATGATGAGCCTCCTGTATCCGCTGGACGGGGAACTCGACGGCTATTCGCGGGAGCAGTTCCTGGCCGATGTGATCGACGAGTGCGAGAAGGACATCCGCCAGTGCTTCGCTGCCGGCGCGGTCCGGGTCTCGGTCGACTTCACCGAGGGCCGGCTGGCGAACAAGAACGATTCGCGCAATCCCTGGACCGGGAAGAACATGCTGGGGGAGTTCATCGACCTCAACAACCGGTTGTTCGAGCGCTTCACGCCCGAG
Organism: uncultured Solirubrobacterales bacterium; assembly: GCA_963699325.1. Lineage (GTDB taxonomy): Bacteria > Actinomycetota > Thermoleophilia > Solirubrobacterales > Solirubrobacteraceae > Palsa-465. The sequence goes on from CAVOTN010000014.1 coordinate 34,788, forward strand.
GAGCGCACGGAACATCGGCATCCACACCTGCCCGGGCGGCGACTGCGACTCGGTCCACAGCAAGGAGGTCCCCTACGAGCTGCTGCTCGAGCACATGTTCGACATGAACGCCGGCTACTTCCTGATCCAGTGCGCGAGCGAAGAGGACCGGGAATCGGTCTACAAGCTGTGCGGGCAGTACCGCCGCGACGACGCGGCCGGCGTCTCGCAGGTGTGCTTCATGGGCGTCATCAACCCCCTCAGTCCCGAGGTGGAGACGCCCGAGCACGTCCGGGACGAGCTATTGACCGCGGCCGAGTACATCCCGGCGGACCGCCTCGGCGCCACCGACGACTGCGGCTTCTCTCCGTTCAGCCGCGACGTCAAGCCGCTGCACGGCTCGCCTGACTTCGCCCGGGACATCGCGATGCAGAAGATCTCGGCGAGGCTCGAGGGGGCGCGGCTGGCGTCGGCCGAGCTCGAGCACAAGATGTCCACCGCTTAGATCCCGCCCGAATGCCGTCGGCGGCGTAGCCAGCGCGCGTCGACGCCGGCTCGCGACCTCCACCACGTGTCAGTGTGCTCGCGGATCACCCACATGGGATGATGCGTCGAAGGCGCGCTAGAGGCATTCTCGGCGGCCTCGATGCCATTGTTCCGACGCGATCATGATGCCGATCAGACGCAGTACCAGATGCGCGAGAAGATGTTCTCGATCGGCGAGGACTTCTGGATCGAGAACCAGGCGGGCGAACGCGCGTTCAAGGTCGACGGCAAGGCGCTCCGCCTCCGGGACACGCTGATCCTCCAGGACCCGTCCGGCAACGAGCTGTTCAAGGTCCAGAAGAAGGCCCTGCACATCCGGGACACGATGGAGATCGAGCGCGACGGCGACACGATCGCGACGGTCAAGAAGGCACTCGTCCATGTCGTCCGCGACCGATTCTCGGTCGAGGTCAACGGCGGCGAGGACCTCGAGGCGACGGGGAATATCGTCAATCACGAGTACAAGGTCGAGCGCGACGGTGACCACGTCGCTGAGGTCTCCAAGCGCTGGTTCCGCGTTCGGGACACCTATGGCGTCGAGATTGCTCACGGCCAGGACGACCCGCTGATCCTCGCTGTTGTGGTCTGCATCGACCAGATGTCCCACGACTGAACCCCGGCCCGTCACCAGGCCTCGGGCCACTAACCATGTTTCCTGAGCAGGTCTGATACGTCCATGGGTGACGTCTTTCTCCTCTCTGTGTTGGCGGCGTTGAACCCGGTTCTCGTGGGGGCCTCGACCGTGATGTTGTTGCTCCCGAACCCGAAGCGGCTGATGCTCGGCTATCTGCTCGGGGCGTTGATGACGAGCATCACGCTTGGGCTTGTGATCGTGTATGCGCTGAAGGGTTCAAGCACCGTCAGCACGACGCAGAACACGGTCAGCCCGGCCGTCGACCTCGCTATTGGCGCGATCCTGCTCCTCGCCGCCGTGGCGCTCGGGACGGGACGTGACAAGCAGATCGCCGAACGCCGGCAAGCGCGCAAAGGGCCGAAGGAGGAGAAAGGCCCGCCGCGCTGGCAGCAGGCTCTGAGCAAAGGCTCGGCGCGGACGACGTTCGTCGTCGGCGCCTTGCTGACGCTCCCCGGCGGCTCGTACCTGGCGGGGCTCCGTCGCATCGAGCAGGAGAAGCTGAGCACCCCGGCCACCGTTTTGACGGTGATCGGATTCAACCTGGTCATGCTGATCTTGCTCGAGCTTCCGCTGCTCGGCTACACGTTCGCTCCGGACTGGACCCCCGGTGCTGTGGAGCGAGCGAAAGCGTGGGCCGGGCGCAACGGCCACAAGGCGGCGGTGATAACGCTCACGGTGCTCGGCGGGGCGCTCGTCGTCAAGGGTATAGCTGAGCTCGTCAGCTGAACTCGGAACGATGTTCAGGCGGAGTCGTCGGTGCCCGTCGTTGGCCGAAGGTGATCGAGTTCGGTCTTGACAGCCTCGAGCTCTGAGGCGATCTCTTCGAGCTTTTGCATGACCGGGTCCTCACCGGCCGCTCTCCGTTGGGCCTCCGCGCGCGACACGAAGCCGCTGGTGATCGCGGCCGTCACCACCGATATCAGAGAGAGGCCCCCGACCATCAGAAACGCCGCAATGATCTTGCCGGCGGTTTGGCCAGGGACGATGTCGCCGTAGCCGACCGTCGTCACCGTTTCGACCGCCCACCACATCCCCAGCCAGACGGTGTGAAACGATTTCGGGTCGACGAGGCGTTCGACCACCCCGAACGCCAGCACAGCTATCGTCCAGAAGGCCGCTATCACGTACGCGGCGTCGCGAGGACGCAGACCCTTGCGCTCCGTGCGCTTCTCCAGCCACCGCTCGGATCGGCTGGTGGGCGGTTGCGTATCCACCTCGGGTAGTTCGGTGCACCTGAGGCGCTCCCTGCGTCGGCCAGCTCAGCTACCAGATCTCTCTCGTCCGTCGCGCAGAGGCAGTGGTTAGGTCGTGGCTGTCAGGTCTTCCCCGAAGACGATCACGAACAATGCTCGTGAGACGCCGGGCCGTGTGGGGCGGCGATCAGTCGTCGCGGGGGTCGGGATTGCTCGGCGGAGGGTCGACGAGCTCGAGTGCGCCGAATCCGGCTAGCGGCCCGTCCATCAGGAAGATCTCGATCGTGAGGTCGGGCTCGACGTGTGCTTGGCTGAGGAACGCGAGCACCTTGCGGCCGGTCAGCGCTTCGATCATCTCGGTGTAGCGCTCCTTCATCATCCGTTGGAAGTCGCGGCGCATCTCGAGCACACGGTCGGGCTCGCCGCCTTCCATCATCGTGCGCTCGATCGCCGTGAATCCGTCTGAAAGCACGCAGACGATCAGGTTGTCGAGCACGTAGGTCTTGGCTTTGATCGGACCGCGACCGTAGTGCTCGCGCATGAACGCCACGATCCGGTTGGTGATCTCGGCCAACAGCCTGCCACCGACGAGCGGCCGAACGGCGCGATCTTCTGGTCCCGCGTCGCTCATCACTGCCCTCTGCTGGCTGTGCTCCTCAATGGTGCGAGTTCTCCGCCGTTCGAACTTGTGCGCCTGAAGCGGACGCACGGCTCAACGCCAACGCGTTCTGAGCGTACCCGAACGCGGTCGCTTGGAACCCTTGTATTCGGTTGGGATCGGAGTAGTGTCGGACCGGTTGAGGTTTGGCTGCGCCGCCCGCGGGCGGGGCGGCCAGGCATCAGCGCGGGAGCAAAGAGCGCGCTCGCAGCGGCCAATGGCGGCATGTGAGGGTGGTTGGAGCACCAACGTCCGACCCACTCGCAGGAGCTTTATGCGACGCGCCGCAGATCGCCGGGCTCTCGTAGCCGGGACGCACCGCGCTAATGGCGGTACGGCCGCGCTCAATCCAGGTTGGTCGCGCTCGCCGCTGAACGCTGTCGGCGACTGGACGAACGGCCTACTGATCACAGACTTTGGTCGCTTCATCGACTCCGAGACCGCGCTGCTGTGCGAGCGGCAAGGGGCAGCCACCCACGAGGATCTCCTGGTCGGTTATGGGGGCACCCGCGAGGAGATCGCGCGTCGAGTCGAAGGAGGGTTCGTCGGCCGCGCGCTGCATTTCCCGCAGCGCGCGGCCCTCGAACCAATGGAGTCGAGGCCGCTACGGTCTCGCAAGCGGTGCGCCGCATGACGGCGTCGGTGTTCCAGCCCCCAGATTCGCAGCGATCGATCTCAATGCGGATGCCTGGCGGCGACGATGCATCCACCCGGGCCCGTAGGTGGGTGCGTTCGCGGCTCAAGGGCCACATTCCTGCCATGGCAGCATCAGATGCGGCGCTGCTCGTGAGTGAGCTCGTCACCAACAGCGTGGTTCACGCGAACGTCGGCCCTCGCCGAGCGCTGACCGTGGAGCTGACGACGCTCGATGATCGAGTTCGAATCGCCGTCACCGACCCCGGCTCACGCCTGACGCCTTGCATGCTCCCGCCTGACCCCGAAACCCCAGGCGGCCTCGGGCTGTTGCTCGTCGACGAGCTCTGCGAGACATGGGGAGTCTCGCAGGACCTCGGCCCTACCTGTGTCTGGTGCGAGCTCCTGCTCGACCAATCCCCGCCGTCGGAAGTGACACGCCGGCGGCAAGCGCACCTACGCTAAGGGCTCTTCAAGCGCGATGCGCTCGCCCTGCGTGACCGCCGTCGGCTAGGACCTCGGCATAGCCGTCAGCCTCGATGTCCGAGAAGTGCACAAAGAGGACCTCGCCATCATCGGCGGTGATTCGAGGTCAAGCGGAGCTCCAGTTCGTCGACCTGGACGATGTCGTCGACGTGCAGCTTCCGGCCCCGACGGGCCTCTCGTTCGCCGTTCACCCACACCGGCACTGTCGACAGAAACGACTTGACCTCGGCACCGCTCCCGACCAATCCTTCAAGCTTGAGCAGCTGACCGAGGCCGATCGTCTCACCTCGAATCCGTACCTCGCGCTTCATCTCATCAAAGCTACTGGCCACGCGGCCGGTCCCTCGTCTGGCGCTACTCAGCCCACCAGTCGCGCTGACCCTCGACGTCTTCACGCGGAGCGTCGCCGAGACTGGGCGCGCCGATCACGAGGATCTCGAGACCCTCCGGCCCGGCCTCGTAGCCTCGCCACATACCGGGCGGGACGCGCACCGCGTCCCATTCCTTGAGCTCGACGATCTCGTCGTCGACCTTCATCCGCCCGCTCCCGCGCACGACCACGTACACCTCCTCCTGCTTCTTGTGCGTGTGGCCGTACGGAAAGCGATACCCGGGCGGGACCCGCTGATAGGTCAGGCCGGATTGCTCGAGCTCGAGCGCCGCGGTCGCCGCGCGGAACTCGAGGTCCGGGGCGCCGTCAAACCTGGACCCGAGGTCCTCCAGGTCCTTCTTGAGGTTCCGGAGCGTGAACGGCATGGGGCAATCCTATGGGTCAGAGGTCGGAGCGCAGCAGCGAGTAGGCGAGCGCGCCGGCGGGTGCCTGTCGATGCGGCCGGACTTGTTGTCGATGGACCCACGCCAAGGTTGCGCTACTTGGCGAGGGCCTTGACGTAGCGCCGGCAGCTCCAGGTCAGGCTGTATTTGTGGGTGTGCGGGATGCGGAAGCGTTTGTAGTTATATGGGTCGATGCACTTGGTGATCGGGGTGCCGGGCAGCGCCGTTCCTTGGGTGGCGATGCGCTGCCCCGCTGCATCGAAGGCTTCGAGGTGGACGTCGTCGCCGTAGTCGTTGCCGACGGGGTGAAGCGCGATCGCGAAGTAGTGCCCGCTGACCAGCTCGGCGTTGGTGTTACTGAACGTGTCATGCACACGCGTCGGGTTCTGCTGCCCGGAAACCGCGCCGTAGATGATGTACCAGCGTTGGCCCTGGCGACCGGTCACCGATGACAGGGTGAAGTCGAAGCCGTCGATGATCAGCACGCCAGCCCCAGTCTGCGCCCGCGTCGGGTAGCAGCCCGGGAAGGATCCGTTTTCCCTACCTCCGTTCTGGAGGCCTATCCATTGCCCGTTTGACATCCGCAGCGCTCCGCAAATTCCGTGCTGCCTGGTGTCGGCCACCCAGTACTGGATCGGTCCGACGCCGGCAATGCTGAATGTCCCGAGCTTGCGGACGGACGACGCGATCACGGTCTCCTGCGACTGCGCCGCGGGGCTGCCGCCCGCGACCTGCGGGATGTTCTTGAACAGCTGTACGGGCGTGTCGCGGACGTTGTCACGAGCGAGCTGGAACAGGTTGACGTGAGCAGGCGCGACCGGCTGTGGCATTGGGGGCTTGGTCGGCTTCGCCGGCAAGGGCACAGCCCGGGTCGACGTAACCGCAGGGCGACGGTGGTCGCCGAGGTTGAGCAGGACCGCCACCACGGCGACCACGACAGCCACGGACGCGACTGCCGGCAGGGTCCGGATGGCCCGCCGCGCGCCGCGTGGTCCGGCGCTCAATCGCTCCCCAGCGGCCGGCGGCTCGTTGCCCAGCCGCGCGATTACCGGCTCGATCGGGAGCGGTGGCATCGTCTCAGGCACTGGGTTCTCGCGCCTCAGGCGCGCAAGCACGTCATCGGTCATCGAAGGACACCTCCGTTCCCGGCGGGTTCGCCGGCCCGTTGCTCTGCCGCCTCTTCCTGCGCTGCCAGCGCCCGCTCGAGCCGACGCCGTGCCCGATGCAGACGGACAGAGAACAGGCCCGGCGTGACCCCCAGGGCTCTTGCTGCCTGGGTTCGATCCAACCCGTCCCAGGCGACCAGCAGCAGCACCTCTTGATCGAGCCTGCCCAAGGAGCCAAGCGCACGCATGAGCTCCGATTGCCCATGGGCGCCCTCAAGCTCCTGCTCTACTCCGGCGACCGTGCTGGCCTCGAGCCGATCGCGCAGCGCGAGCTGTCGTGCCTCGCCCCGCCGCCGGTTGGCCAGCACGCCGCGAGCGATCGCCAGCAGCCACGGCAGCTCATCGCCCGGCACCTTGTCGAGCCGGCGCCACGCGATCACGAACACGTCTGCGACCACATCATCGGCTGCCGCGGGCGGCACCCGCCGGTGCACGAAGGAGCGCACCATCCCACAGTGCGCTCGATACAGCTCCTCAAACCGAGTCCGTGAATCCACCAAAAGACTAGGAGTCCGGCAGGAGGCCGGAAATTACACCGCGCCAACTTTTCTCGCTCGCCGGCCGAGCCGGGATTGGAATAGGCGAGCGCCGACTTGCGTCGTTAAGTGGTGATCCCGCCGCTGACAGTGCGGGCGAGGAGGCCGCCTCCGGGCGGTCGGGGAGGAATGCTCGATGCGAACCGAGAAGCTGATGGCTGCACTCGCGACGATCACGGTGGCGCTCGCGACGGCTACGAGCGCCACGGCATCGACTGATCAGACGGTGAGTCCGCGAGACAACTGCGGCGGCTTCAACGGGCACGTGGTCGTGTCGGACGGCTCGACGCCCACGCTGCAGCTTTACGGCGAAGTGTGGGACAACAACTGCCCCGGCTCGACGTCGGTATGGCTGGCTTGGCAGAGCCCTGACTATCACAACATCCAGGCGCAGGCGGCCGACGAGCCGGCGACCGTCGGGGTGAACTACACGACCGCCCCACTGCCGGTCCGCCCGGTCGACATCAAGGTGACGGCGTGCAGCACGTACGGCGGATGGCACTGTGGGACACCGGTTAGCTTGCCGGATGCGAGCGGCGGGACAGGTTCCTCCGGTGGCATTCAGGGCGGCGGAGGCGCGAGCGGAGGGTCGACCGGGCCGGTGGCGCCCAGCACCGGCCCCACGACGCCGCCACAGGCGACCAACGGCTCCGGTCGCGAAACGATTCCCGGCACGAAGGTCGACCTCGCCGGCGCTGCCTCCTGGGCGGTGAACAACGTTTTCGGCTCGCCCGGCCTGTTCGGTCCTAATGACGGCTTTGGCGACGACTGCACCGACTTCGTCTCCCGAGCGCTCGCGATCGGCGGCGGCGACCCGGAGACGGTCCTCAACGACCGCAGCACGAGCAACGATCACTACTGGTACTTCTCCACTTTCAGGTACGGGCGCTGGTGGAGTCACTCCTGGAGTGTCGCCGAGGACCTCGCTGTACACCTGAACCTGTTGCACAGCACGTGGCTGCGGTACTGGCGCGATGCCCGGCCCGGCGATGTGATCTTCGTCGACTGGACGAGCTCGAGCTTCTCCCACATCGACCACGTGGGGATCGTCACCGGCATGAAGGGCGGAGAGCCGCTCATCACCCAGCACACACCGAGTCAGCGCGGAGTCACGCTGCACTACTGGCAGACGCACCCGCCTGCGCTCGTGAACGGTCGACCGAACGTGCACGTCTGGATCGCCGTCCCCAACGCGGACTGAAGGCACGCCCCGCGCCAAGCCCCGAGCGAACAACGCCGGGGACGACCCCGTCCTCCGGCGGGAGGATGGGGTCGTCCCCGGCGTGATCTATCTTGACGCGATGTCGACCGCAGCCGAGGCCCGCAGCTACGGCACCGTCTTCAACGAGGTCGCCGGTGAATACGATCGTCACCGCCCGACCTACCCGGACGCGCTCATCGACCAGGCCTGTGAGGTGGCTGGTATCGGGCCCGGCGCCTCGGTGCTCGAGATCGGCTGCGGCACCGGTCAGCTCACGCGCTCCCTGCTCGACCGTGGCCTGCGAGTAACCGCGATCGAACCCGGTGATCAGCTGATCGCACGGGCGCGTAACCGGCTGCAGGGTGCCGGCGAGGTGCAGTTCGTCAACGCACGCCTGGAAGACGCGTCGCTGCCGCGCGCGCACTACGAGGCGGTGTTCTGCGCCTCGGCGTTCCACTGGATCGATCCGGATGTGAGCTGGCGGAAGGCGGCCGACGCGCTCGTCGACGGTGGGACCCTCGGCCTGGTCTCCTACTTCGGGTTAGCGGAGCCGCGCAGCGCGCACGATCAACAGGCGATGCGTGCGGCCATGGCGAGGATCGCGCCCGAGCTCGCCGCCTGGCCGACGTATCGCGACCTCGAAGGCACGCTCGCCGGCGTCGCGGCGCGGCGCGGCAACGTGTCGGAGGTGTGGGCGTGGCTCGGAAGCTACGACCTCGCGCGCAGGCATGCCGGATACCTGTTCGAGGAAGCGCAGGTCGCTGCGGTGCCGATGCTCCTCGAGCACACGGCCGACGAGCTCACCGCTCTGCTCGGCACGATGTCGTTCTGGCAGCGGCTGTCACCCGGTCAGCGCGACGCGCTGGCCGGCGAGAACCACATCCTTCACCAGCGACTCGGGCGACCGATCCGCTCGAGTACCGTCGCCTGCCTGGTGACCGCGCGGCGTTCTCCCTGCGATGGCCAAGCCGACTGACGGACTCGCCGCGATCGCGGTCGATTACCTCAACGTGGACAGCTTGTTCGCAGCCGAAGAGCTCGAGCTGCGAGACCAGGTCCGGGCGTTCGTGGATGCGCGGATCCGGCCGAACATCAACGCCTGGTATGAAGCGGCGCGTTTCCCGCGTGAATTGGCTCGGGAGTTGGGCGAGCTCGGTGTGCTCGGCATGCACCTGGACGGCTATGGATGCCCTGGACGCAGTGCCGTGGAGTACGGCCTCGCGATGTTGGAGCTGGAGGCGGGCGACTCGGGTGTGCGTACGTTCGCGAGCGTTCAGGGGTCGCTGACGATGAGCGCGATCCACAAGTTCGGCTCCGAGGCGCAGAAGGAACAGTGGCTGCCGGGGATGGCGGCAGGCGAGCTGATCGGGTGCTTTGGCCTGACCGAGCCGGAGGCCGGCAGTGATCCCTCGAGAATGCGAACGGCCGCTCGGCTCGACGGGAACGAGTGGGTGCTGGACGGCGCCAAGCGTTGGATCGGGCTTGCCTCGATCGCCGACATCGCGGTCATCTGGGCCACCACCGAGGACGGAATCCGCGGGTTTCTGGTGCCGACTTCAACCCCAGGGTTCACCTCGACCGTGATCGAGCCAAAGCTCGGGATGCGCGCCTCCATCCAGTGCGACATCGTGCTTGAAGGGGTGCGGCTGGGACGGGAAAACGTGCTGCCCGGCGTGACGGGCCTCAAGGGCCCGTTGGCGTGTCTCAACGAGGCTCGCTACGGGATCATGTGGGGCGCGCTCGGCGCGGCCCGCGACTCCTACGAGGTTGCGCTCGCGTATGCCCTGCGGCGCCACCAGTTCGACCGGCCGATCGCAAGCTTCCAGCTCACGCAACAGAAGCTCGTGGACATGGTCCTGGAGATCCAGAAGGGCCTGCTCGTGGCGTTACACACGGGCCGCCAGAAGGACGCGGGCACACTGCGCCCCGAGCAGATCTCCTTCGGAAAGCTCAACAACGTGCGCGAGGCGATCGCGATCTGCCGCGAAGCCCGGACGCTGCTCGGTGGAAACGGAATCACGCTCGACTACACGCCGATGCGCCACGCCAACAACCTCGAGGCCGTCCGCACCTACGAGGGCACCGACGAGGTCCACACCCTGATCATGGGGCGCGCGATCACAGCGATCCCCGCCTTCACCTAGCCCGGCCGAGCATTCCGGCGCTCAGCGGTACGTGCCGGGGTCGACGACGCCGGCGTAGTAGAGGAAGTGGGCGCGCGTGTAGCTGCGGTTACCCGTGATGCTGGGGTCGGGGCTCGCGCCCAGCACCAGGTCGGTGCCGAGGAAGGGCTGAAAGCGGGGGTAGAGGCTGAGGTAGCTGGTCGGGTCTGCGCGAAGCAATCCGATCAGCGTCTCGGTCACGATCCGCCCGCCCACCGGGCCAAGATTCAATCCGTCGGTGGTCGCCTTGGCCTCGGCCAGGATGTAGTACCAGAGAGGCGTGCTCGTGGCGAACGGGGCGTACACGCTTGCGATGTCGCCGAGCTCACTCGACCCCAGCCCGGGAGCGCCCATCGCGCGCGCGACCGCCTGGCCCGAGGGCAGTCCCCACGTCAGCTGACGCAGGAGGTTGCGCTGGGGCAGGACGGTCGGGCTGGTCTGGGTATGGGGCGCGATCGCGGGGACCGGGAGGGTGAACATGACGCTGGAGATCGTCGTGTCAATCTTCTTGTTGTTCTTGACGTTGCCGTCGCCGAGGTCGAAGAACGTCTGCCAGCCGATGTAGCGACGTGGCGCCGGATAGCCGCCGAGGAGATCGTCGCGGTCGTAGCTGACAGGATCTGAGAAGCTCGGCTCGTTCTTGTCGAACACCAGAGCGAAGAACGGATCGGCGGTGGCGCTTGTGCTGTCGCCGGTGCCGCTCGTGAAGTTCGCCCGGTACGAGGGGCGAACCATGCTGTGGCCGAATCGGTACGCGGCAGCACCGAACTCGATCGGCATGAACGCGTCACCCGACGGTGGTCGGTAGAAGCGGTTGCCGCGCGCGAGCACGTCGTTTACGACATCCTGCCCGGCTATCTGGGGGAGATGCTCGTTGACCAGCAGCCACTGGTAGTGCCAGAGCGTCACCTCGCGTGCCAGGAGAAACGCGACGTAGTTGTTACTGGCATCGGCTCGGTACGGCCGACTCGCGGGGAAGCGCGTGAGGTCGTGCTCGGCGAGCTCGTCGAGCACCCGGTTGTAGAACAGGATGTGGGCGCAATGCAGCCCCGCGACGATCAGGTTTTCGTCGTTGCGCGGGTCGCCCAGCAACGCGGTGTAGGTGCCGTCGCCATTCGCGATCCGCGGGACGTCCTCGTGCACACCACCGCTCCCGATCTTCAGCTTCGGGCCCACCGAGCCGTCCGGGTTGTCGACGTACAGGTCGGGTCGCCTGCCGGGGCCACCGCCAAACACGGAGTCGAGGTCGAGCGCCGGGGTGCGGGTGTTGGGCGACACCAGCGGGTTCTGCGGAACGCCGAGGTGTGACGTCTGATCGAACGTGATGTCGTGATCGGTGAATTGCCCCACGAATGTCGAACCGGCCGTCATCGTCGGGTTGTCGGGGTTGGTCCCGTACGGATTGCTCGCGGTGGGGTTGCCGTTGACCGTCGGGTCGACGATTAGGGCCTTCGGTCCTGCGGTCAACTGGTCACCCGCGTCCATGATCCCGCCCGGCATGCCCACCTCCACAAGCGCGGCCCGGACCGTGTCGCTTGCCGGCGCGAACGGCGGGAGCGACGGGAAGATCCGCCCGAAGTCGACGCTGCTTGCGGGGGCTCCCCCGCCGGCGCGCGCGTACCGTCCGGCGGGAACCGGGGGGACTGGCTCGGCGACCGCCGCGCCTGCCCCGACCGAGCCCGCCACGAGCCCCGCCCCCGCGGCACCGACGCCCTTCAAGAAGCCTCGCCGTGACGAGCCACCACGGCCGATGTCAGTGCTCATCGTTAGATCCCCCTCGTGCCCTCTATTGATAGGTGTGGTCGCCAACCTAGTCGGCATGCGTCTGCGTCGCATCGGGGGAGTCCCCTAGTTTCAGCGCAGGAGTCCCCTAACTTGGGCGCGGCTGGCTCCCAGGCGGCGCAGCGGGAGGCGCTGCTCGGCCGGCTCGTCGGCGAGCGGTCCTACCGGGAGATCGGGGGTGAGCTGAGGTGTTCGGCTAACCCATCGTGCTCATGCCGTGCGTCGCTCCCGAACCCGGGACGACGAAGCCGGGGACGTCGTGCGGCGCAATCAGGATGCCGGCCGCGAGGGCGACCAGCACGATCGCGGTCGCGAGCCTCGCGGCAAGCGGCCACGGCGATGTCTTCTCGAACGCGACCAGCGCCGCAATCACCACCATCCACGTCAGGCTCATCACGCCGAGCGCGAACAGCGCCGCCATCAGCGCCCACGAACAGCCGATGCACCAGCCGCCGCTACGCGCGCCCATCGCCAGCGCCCCGGACCAGTGCTCGCGGCCACCGCCGCGGAGCTCCCCGAGTTGCCCCCGGCACCGCCGCAGGCAGGCGGGCTTCAGCGGAACGAACTGGTACGCGGCGGCCGCCGCGAGTACGCCGGCGGATACCCATCGCCCAGCGTCGTGCCAGGCCAGGTCGGCCCCGAGGAGACCCTTGCCGAGCTCGAACAGCCCGTAGGCCACGACGCCCGCGACGGTCCACGTCAGCAGGTAGCCGCCCGCGAACAGCAGCCATCGCCGCAGGCCGTGCCCGCTCGCCAGCGCCACGTACGCGGCCAGCGTGGGAGCGAACGAGGGCAGCATCATCGCGGCCATCATCACGACCCACGAGCCGGTGAACCAGCCGAGCGTGCCCAGATCGGCGCCGGGACCGGCGTCCATCCCGGCCATCCGCCCAACGGTCCACCACCAGGCCAGCCCGGCCGCGGTCAGCAGCCCGGCGACGATTCCGAGGTGGTTGCGTGCGGCCTGGGCCGATATCACGCGTGCGCTGCCGGGTCGTGGGTGTGCTCGTACTCGTCGTGCCGGCGGATCCAGCCCTGATGGTCCGGCTCACCCTCGTCGCGGCCGCGCGGCATCCGGTCGAGGATGCCGTAGTAGGTCATCACCACCTCGAGCCCCCGGGCCGTGGTCGCGTAGGTCAGGAACACGTCGCCGTCCGAGCGCGCGAACACTGTCAGACCGGGGCGTTCGGTGAAGTAGCCGACCACATCGGTCCCGCACGAGGACGCGAACCCCGACACGAACGGCGGCACCTGGTCGGCCCGTCCGCTGACCGCCTCCCGCGTCTTCGAGTGCTCGAAATCCCAGTTGAAGTCGCTGTCATAGCTCGAGGCCCAGTTGAAGCTCCAGCCCATGCGCTCGCGGTAGGCGAGCAGCTTCTCGATCGGAGCGCTGGAGACGCAGATCATCGTCACGTCGCGAGCCTCGAGGTGCGCGAGCACGCCGTTGAAGCTGTCGGCGATCGACGAGCACACGGGGCAGCCCGCCTCCCAGTCGGGGCCGAACATGAAGTGGTAGACCACGAGCTGAGAGCGGCCGTCGAACAGCTCGGCGAGCGTCCTCCGTCCGTCCGCGGTTCCGAACGTGTACGGCTTGTCGACCTCCACCCACGGCAGCTCCCGGCGCTGCCGGGCGAGCTCGTCGCTCATTCGGGTCAGCTCCTTCTCGCGCCCCAGCAGCTCTGTGCGCGCGGCGTCCCATTCCTCGCGAGTTCCCGTCTTGTGATTCGGCATCGGCTGGCTCCTTCTACGTGTGGCGATCGACTATATAGTTAGCAGAATGGCTAACGATACATTCAGCGCCCTCGCTCATCCGCTCCGGCGCGAGATCGTCGAACGGCTCAGCGGAGGACCGGCGACGGTCGGAGAGGTGACGCGCGACTTCTCGGTCTCCAAGCCGACGATCTCGCGGCACCTGCGAATCCTCGAGGAGGCGGGGGTCGTCTCACGGGTGATCGACGGGCGCAAGCACCGGCTCGCGCTTCAGGCCCAGGCGCTTGCGGATGTCGAGGCGTGGATCGAGAATCAGCGCATGCGTTGGGAGCGACTGTTCGACGTGGTCGGCGAGTACCTCGAGGAGCAGAAGGACCGAACGTGACCGAGCAGCCTGATCGCGTGGTCCGGATCGAGCGCACGTTCGACGCCTCGGCCGAGGACGTGTTCGACGCCTGGACCAGCCCCGAGGTGATGCGGCGCTGGCTGCACTGTGCCGCCGACTGGCAAACGCCGGAGGCCGAGGTCGATCTTCGGGTGGGCGGAAAGGTCCGGGTGGTGATGCGCAGGCCGGACGGCACCGAGGCGCACCTGGAGGGCCAGTACACGCTGATCGACCGGCCGCGCCGGCTGGTGATGAACTGGACGTTCGACGACGATCCCTCCAACGAGCAGGTGATCGAGCTGTCGTTCACGGAGTCAGAGGGCTCGACCCGGGTGCTGCTCGTCAACAGCGGTATCTCGACCGACGCGCGCCGCGACGGTCAGGACTGGGGCTGGCGCGGCTGCCTCGACCAGCTCGAGCGGCTGCTGGCCGGCTGATCGCCACGCGACTCGCGGTGGCGCGGACCGGCCGCGTTCCGTCAAGATTGCCGGCGACTTGGGAGTCCGGATCCGCAACCAGCCCGCGTCGGGGGCCAACGCTCGCCGGCGACGCGGGCGATCGCTGCTCGCGCTCGTTTGCGCCGGCGCGTCGGCGCTCGCCGGCGCGTCCGCGATCGCCGGGTGCGCCACCGCCGACCGAGCGGGTTCGGCCCCAGCGGCCCGCGGCCCCGGCGTCCGCGTCACCGGCGCCGACGGCGGGCGTGTCCGACGTGGGCATCCACAAGATCCGCCACGTCGTGATGATCATCCAGGAGAACCGCTCGTTCGACTCGTACTTCGGCACCTATCCGGGCGCCGACGGCCTCCCCTACAGCGACGGCCAGTTCACGGTCTGCCTCCCCGACCCGGCGACCGGAGGGTGCGATCGCCCGTTCCACGATCCGTCGCTCGTCAACGGCGGCGGGCCACACGGGCGAGACGCGGTGCAGGCGGACATCGACGGAGGCACGATGGACGGGTTCGTCCGAGAGTCCGAGAGTCTCGGCGGCCGCGGGTGCGGCGGCTTCGCGGGCGTGTGCAGCTCGCTGGCGCCATCGGACGTGATGGGTTACCACGACGCGCGCGAGATCCCGAACTACTGGGCGTACGCCCAGAACTTCGTGCTCGACGACCACATGTTCCAGTCGGACGCGTCGTGGAGCCTGCCGGCTCACCTGTACGAGGTGTCCGGGTGGTCGGCGAAGTGCTCCGTGCCCGGCGACGCAGCGAGCTGCGTCAACGACGACGAGCTCGGCGGCTACCAGACCGCGTACATCATCGGCGTCGGGGCGAGGGGTCGCCAGGCCGCCAGGCGAGTGGGACGGTTGCTGCGCACCGCGCGGCGCCGTCTGGCGAGATGCCGGCTCGTCCGGGTGACGCCACCGCCGCCAGGCAGTGGCGCTCCGATCGCGGCGAGCACGCGCTACCGGATGGCCGTGGCCCGGTGCCGGCGGCGGGTCGACGACGATCTCGCCATGCGCCGCGCCACGATCTCGCGGCAGGTGTCGACCACCTACAACTACGCGTGGACGGACATCACCTACCTGCTGCACGAGTACGGCGTCAGCTGGGGCTACTTCATAACCCCGGGTGGCGAGCCCGACTGCGAGGGCGGCAACGCGAACTGCGCGAGCTCGCCATTCAGCGTCGGCACCCCGGACATCTGGAATCCGCTCCCGTCGTTCACCGATGTCCGGCAGGACAACCAGCTCGGGAACATCCAGGACGTGTCGCACTTCCTCAGGGACGCGAGGACCGGCAACCTGCCGGAGGTCTCCTGGATCGTCCCCGATCAGCGGCACTCCGATCATCCGCCGGCGAACATCGCCACCGGTCAGGCATACGTCACGAACCTGATCAACACGATCATGGAGGGCCCCGACTGGGACTCGACCGCGATCTTCCTGGTGTGGGACGACTGGGGCGGCTTCTACGACCACGTGCCGCCGCCGGTGGTCGACGAGAACGGATACGGGTTCCGCGTGCCGTCGCTGGTGATCAGCCCGTACGCGCGCCCCGGGTTCATCGACCACCAGACGCTCAGCTTCGACGCGATCAACAAGTTCATCGAGGACGACTTCCTCGACGGGCAGCGCCTGGACCCGGCCACTGACGGCCGACCCGACCCGCGCCCCGACGTGCGCGAGGACAACGTCCAGCTCGGCGACTTCACGGCGGACTTCGACTTCGATCAATCGCCGCTCCCCCCGCTGATCTTGCCGCCGTACCCACCACCCGGGCCGGCGTCGACACCAGGTGGGTGAGCAGCCGGACCGCGGAGGCTCAGCGCAGGATGCCGGTGTGCCCGAGCGAATAGCGCCCGGGTTGCGGCCACACGCACAGTCCGTGCGGGCCGTCGCCGACCGGGATCGCGGCGCGCAGACGGCCGGTGCGAGTGTCGATCGCGTACACGACCGCGTTGTAGCGCCCGCTCAGCCATAGGGTGTTGCCGTCGGCCGAGACGCCGCCCATGTCGGGGCTCGCCGGCAGCGGCAGCTGCCAGGTGCGGATCACGCGCCGCGTCCGGAAGCTGACGACCGAGATCGAGCCGGCCTGGCGGTTGGCGACATACATCACCTGCGCGTTCCGGCTCGGGTAGAGCCCGTGGGCGCCAGCGCCCGTGCGCAGGAAGCCGATCACGCGGAACGACGACGGGTCGATCTCCCACACGCCGCCGTTCTGCTGGTCGGCGGTGTACAGCGTGCGTCCGTCGGGAGCCAGCTTCACGTCCTGCGGGCTGGAGAGGCCGTGGTTGATGTCGAGTGTGCGGATCACGTGCTGCGTGCCGAGGTCGATCTCGATCATCCGGCCGGCGAACTCGCAGCTTGCGAACGCGTAGCGCCCGTCGGCGGAGAAGTCCATGTGGTCGACGCCGCGGCACTCGGGCACCGGGAGCGAGCGCACCATCCGCATCGTGTGCGGGTCGCGGAAATCGAGGCGCTGCAGCCGCTCGGCGACGACGATCGCGTATCGACCGTCGGGGGTGAAGTACAGGTTGTACGGATCCTCGACCGGAATCGGGCGCCCGGGACGGCCGGTGCGCGGGTCGATCGGCGTGAGGCTGTTGCCGAGGTCGTTATCGACGTACAGCGTCCGCAGGTCGTACGACGGCGTGACGTGCTGGGGAAGTGCGCCGACCGGGAACTCCGAGACGATCTTCAGCGTCCGCTGGCTGATCACGTCGACGGTGTTGCTCAGGCTGTTCGGCACGTAGACGACCGCCGGATCGCCGCGGACGACCGGACTGAGATCTCCAGCCGCGTCGGCGCTGTACACGTTCACAACCCCTTGGCCGCCGCTCTGGTTGGCATCGGGCGACGGCGCGGGCGTCACGGTGGATGACGGCGTGCTGGACGACGCGTTCGTGCTGTGGCGGGTCGAGCCGCAGCCGGTGAGCAGCAGCGCCGCCAGCGCGACGAGCAGGGCGGCTCTCGGTGGCAAGTCGACGAGTGTGGCGTTCCCCGGCACAGAGACACATAAGTTGGGAGTGAGACTTTCCACACGCACGCCGCCGCCAGCGAACGGCGCGACTAGCATCGCCGCCATCCGCCGTCCGCCACAACGCTCGACCTTCCTGGCGACGGCGCTCGCCGCGCTGGCCGCCGGCGGTTGCGGTGGCGGCGCGAGGACCACGGCGGGCACGACGCCGTCGGCGCATGCCCACGCGTCCCGTGCCGCCGGCGCTCACACCACGCCGGCGCGGGCGGCGCGTCCGGACACGCTCGTCTACCGCCCGCGATACCTGCTGCCGGCGCCGCTCAAAGATCCGGCCTTCGCCGTGCTCGGGGCAGGCCGGTTCGCGCTGCTCGGGGGGCTCGATTCCTCTGAGGTCTCGAGTGCCGGGATCGAGGTCGCCGATCTCCACGGCGTGCTGCGGACCGCGAGCCTGCCGCTTGCCCAGCATGACGCCCAGGGCGCGCTGCTGGGCGGTCGGGTCTATGTGTTCGGGGGCGGATCGTCCTCCGAACTCGACCACATCGTCAGCTTCGACCCCGCGGGCGGAGTCGTACAGACGGTGGGCGCGCTGCCACGGGCTCAATCCGACGTCGCGGTCGCGGCGACCGGTGGCACGGCATACGTGGTCGGCGGTTACGACGGCACGAACTGGCTGGACACGATCCTCGCGTGGCGGCCTGGATCGCCGGTGCGGGTGGCGGGTCACCTGCCGGTCGGCCTGCGCTACTCCGCGGTGAGCGCGGTCGGCGGCCACATTCTGATCATCGGCGGCTCGACCCCCGACCGCGCGAGCGACGCGATCTACCGCTTCGACCCCGCGAGCGGACAGGTTCAACAGATCGGCCGGCTCCCGGAGCCGATTACGCACGCCTCGGCGGCGACGCTCGGCTCGTTCGTCTATCTCGTCGGCGGCCGCGGGGACACTCTGGGGTCGCAGACCGCCGATGTGTTGTCGATCGACCCGCGGACCGGCGCCGTCCGGCGCGCCGGCCGGCTGCCCCAGCCCCTGTCGGACACCGCCTCGTTGTCGATCGGCGGTGGGATCGTCGTCGCCGGCGGGCTGGCGCCGACGACCACCGTCGCCGGCGTCGGCGAGCTGGTCCCGAGCCAATGACTGCGGCTCACGGTCGCTGCCGTTGACTGCGGCTCACGGACGCTGCCGTTGACTGCGGCTCACGGTCGCTGCCGTCGACTGCCGGGGAAATACGCGCGCGTCTCGACGGAGCGCACGTAGTCGGCCACCGCCCCGACCTCCGCCTGGCTCAACGGATGCGGAACCGGCATCTCGCGCACGAACTGGAGCATCTCGACGCGGGTCATGCGAAGCGCGAGCAAGTCGCCGCCTTGGCGCCGCGGTGACTGCCGTCCCGTGAGCGAGTGACACATGCCGCAGTCCTCGGTGAACAGCGCGGCGCCGCTCGGGCGGGGTGCGCCGCCGGATGACCCGCACCCGGTCACAACGACCGCGATCGCCAACGCGGCAAGTGCGGTTCGGGCGAGCACCCGCGCCGGGTCCGTCAGTCGCCGGTCAGCGCGTGCGCGTAGTGCGCGGGCCGGCGATCGGCGAACGCGTCGTTGTGCTCGCCGGAGCGCTTCTCCCGGGCGCCGGCCAGGTCGCACTCGGCGATCAGGGTGCCTGCTCCGCGACCCGCCACCGGACCCGCGAGTAGCCCGCCGTCCGGGCCCGCGATCACGCTTCCGCCCTCGAACTCGACGCCTCGCTCCGTGCCGCACCGGTCGCACACGGCCATGTAGACCTTGCTCAGGTACGCGGTGGTCGCGGCGAGGGAGTGGAGAATCGGCCGCCCGTCGGGAGGCGACGGATCGTATGGCCAGTTCGCGGGCAGCGCGATCAGGTCGGCGCCGGCGAGCCCCAGCCCGCGCGTGAGCTCGGGGAACTCGATGTCGTAACAGACCCCGAGCCCGATCCGGCCGTAGCGCGTTTCGACCACCGGCGCCGGCTCGTCGCCGGCGACGAACCAGCGCGACTCCTCCCCCCACAGGTGGAGCTTGCGGTACACGGCGCGCACCCCGTCGCCGTCGACCAGCGCGCTGCTGTTGTGAAGCCGGCCGTCCGGGGCCTGCTCGCAGAACCCTCCGACGACTACCGCGTCGCCGCGCGCTGCCTCGCGCGCCCAGCCGGCGAGCAGCTCGCCGTCCGGCGGAACCGCCGCTGCCCGCGCCTCGTCGAGCGAGCTGAACACGTAGCCGCTGTTGACGAGCTCGGGAAGGACGACGATCTGCGCACCATCGGCCACGGCGCCGGCGATTGCCTCGAGCGCGAGCTCAGCGCTCCGCGCCGGACTATCGACATCCGGCGCGAGCTGACAACACGCGACGCGCACCCCGGCCGCCATCAGGCGCCTCGGGAGAGCGCGATCCTGAACGCGGCGCGGTACGACTCGCCCGGGCCGAGAACCGTCAGGCCGTCGCCGCTGTTCAGCGCGTTCGTGGGCGCGGTCATCGGCTCAAAGCAGATGAACTCCTGCCCGGACGGAGCGAATACCTGCGCGTACGAGTAGCCGCCGAGGAACTCGACCGTGAGCCGATCGGCGCCCGCGGTGGCCTCGAACGTCGCCGGCTTGGACGTCGCGTCGAACGCATCGTCGAGGCTCACGCCGCCGAGCCGGAACGACTCGCGATCGATCGCCGCACGCTCGCCGGTCGGGATCGAGTGGTCGTCGAGCACGAGCCGGCTGGTCGCGCCGAGCGTGACCAGCCACTCGTCACGGCCGGCTCCCGGAAGGCGCGTGTACGGGTGGTACCCGAACGACACCGGGACCGGACCGTCGGGCCCCGCGGTCACCGTTGTCACGAGCGTGAGCTCTCCCCGGGCGACGCTCGCCTCGCGGCGGACGTCGTGGACGAACGGGAACAGCTCGAGCAGCTCGTCCGAACGCCACCGCAACCGCGCCGTGATCGCGTCGGACGCGCCCGAGTCCTCGAGCTCCCAGCGGAGCAGACCCGGGAGGACGCCGTGGATCGGGAGACCGGCGCTGTCGCGCGGGATCCGCGCGTCGTCCTCCGACAGCGTCACCTCCCGGCCCGCCGCCCGGTACCCGAACCGGGCGAGCCGGTTCGCCCACGGGTACAAGAGCGGGATGCCCATCGTCTTGCCCTGCTCCGCGTACGTCCGCACGCCGCGCCGGCGCTCGAGCAGCTCGTCTCCGTCAACGGTCAGCGAGCAGCAGACCATGTTCGCGTCGGGCACGAACTCGGCGGTCGTGCTCCCGTCGGGCGAGGTCAGGGTGATCGAGTCGAAGCCTTCGGCGGATCCCACGGTCGTTCGCAGCGGACGTTAGCCGACTCGCTGAGGATGCCGGCCTGCGAGCCCGGGCAGTAGCCTGTGCGCCATGGACACCGACCGCGCCCGCGAGCTGCTCGCGCAGGAACGCACCCGGATCGAACAGGCGATGGCCGCGCTCGGCAGCGATGGGGCGCTCGAGGGCGACGATCAGGTTGAGCCCGGCGACCGCGACTCCGAAGACCTCTACCAGGACGAGTTCAACGCCGGCCGGGGCGAGGATCTGCGCCGGGAGCTCGAGGCGCTCGAACGGGCCGAGGCGCGGCTGGCCGACGGGACGTACGGACTGTCGGTCGAGAGCGGCGAGCCGATCCCGGACGCGCGGCTCCAAGCGCGCCCAACTGCGGAGCGGACGATCGAAGAGCAGGACCGCCTCGGCCCCGCCTGACTACGCCGCCTCCGCGAGCTCGACGAGGCGTCGGTACTCCGAGGCCGCGTGCTCCTCGCGGTCGAGCGCGGCGAAGTAGTCCTCGAAGGCGATCGTGCGCTGGTCCGGCGAGGCGCGGCGCCACGTGCCGTAGGCCGCCTCGACGGCTGCGCTTTCCTCGCGCCAGTTGACGTAGCCATCCATGACCGCATCGATGATGTCCGAGATGGGTGTGAGTGTGGAAAGCCGTTTGCGGTTCATGATCTCGTAGACGCCGCCGAGGACGATTCTCTTCCATGGCGGCGAAACCCGGACGCCCCCGTCAAGAGGTGCCGAGCGCGCAGCCGTCCTTGCGGGCGTCCGAGCCGCCGAACAGCGTCCCGTCGCGCACGATGATCGCCTGACCGCCGCCGAAGGCGCCGCGCTCTGTCTCCCTGACGACCCGAAAGCCGAGCCGCGCGAGCTCGTCCGCTCGGTCCCACAGCGGCTGCTCGAGGCTCAGCGTGGAGCCGTCGACCCGGAACCGCCCGCGGTCGATCGCCACCTGCGGGTCCCCGTCCGGGAGCAGCGCGGTCAGGAACTGGACGTGCGACTGGGCCTGGATGAAGCCGCCCATCAGTCCGAACGGGCCGACCAGCTCGCCGGCGCGGGTGAGCATCCCCGGGATCAGGGTGTGGTACGGGCGGGTGCCGCCGATCACCGTTCCCTGCACGGCGAACCCGGCGGCGCGATTGTTCAGCACCACGCCCGTCGAGCCCGCGACGACGCCCGATCCGAACGGCTCGTACAGGCTCTGGAGAAGCGAGACCGCCATGCGATCGCGGTCGACCGCGCACACGCACACGGTCCCGCCGGCGGGCTCGGCGACGCGTGCCGGCGACTGCCCCCGCCGCGCGCGGATGTACTCGGCCGACAGCAGGTGGCCGACGTCGGCGCCGTCGCGCACGGTGCCGAGCGCGTCCTCGAGCGCGAGGCTCGATCGCGCGCACCAGTTCGGGCAGACTCGCGGGCTCGTCGCCGAGGATCGCGAGCGCCTCGAGTACCGCCACGCCCTGGGTCGGCGGCGGCAGCTCGGCGACGTCGAAGCCGCGGAAGCGCCCGACGAGTGGCGCCACCCAACGCGGGGCGTACTCCGCCAGATCCTCGGGCGTGAGCCAGGTCGCGTCGGCGATCGCATCGGCCGGCGGGCCCGTGTAGAAGGCCGCCGGTCCCTCGCCGGCGATCAGCGCGAGCGTGCGCCCCAGCTCGGGCAAGCGGTAACGGCCGCCGAACGCGGGCGCGGCACCAAACGCCGCCGGCGCGCGCGGACTCGTCCGCCACACCTCCGCGCAGTTGAACCCGGCCGGAACTCCCCGGTGTGCGAGGTCGATCGCGGGCGAGAGGCAGCGGTCGAGACCCACCCGGCCGAACCGCCGGGACAGCTCGCCCCAGCCGGCGACCGCTCCTGGGACGTCGACCGACCGCGGGCCGGACGCGTCGGGTGGCTCGGCGGGGGCGAGCCGCGGCGCCGGTCCGGCCGCGTCGATGCCGTGCAGTTCGCCGCCCGGGTCGCGGACGATCGCGAACAGATCCCCGCCGATGCCGGTGGCGTGCGGCTCGGTCACGCACAGAACCGCGGCCGCGCAGATCGCGGCGTCGACAGCCGTCCCACCGTCGCGCAGAACATCGAGCGCGGCCAACGTCGCGAGCGGCTGGCTCGAGGCGACCATCGCCTCCGAGGCCACCGACGCCGCTCGCGCGGGAGACAGCGAGAACGTCACCGCGTCAGGTGCCGGTCGGCCCGAATCGCTCGGTCCTGATCCGGCTCGGATCATGACCGCCCTGCACGAGCCAAGCGGCGGCGGCCTCGACGAACGCGTTCGGCCCGCACACGTACACGCGCGGCCGGCCGTCGACGGGGCCGGCGACCTCCTCGAGCAGTGCCTGGTCGATTCGCCCCCGGTGCCCCTGCCAGTCCTCGGGCCATTCCCGGGTGAGCACCAGACGCAGATCGAGTCCGTCGCGATCCGCATAGCCGGTCAGCTCTTCGCGGTAGATGACCTCGCTCAGGCGCCGCGACGAATACACCAGCCGTGCCGCCACGCCGCGGCCAGTCGACGACCAGTGGCGGAGCATCGAGCGCAGCGGCACGACCCCGGACCCGCCGGCGATCAGCACGAGCGGACCGCCAAGCGCCTTCTCCCATACGAAGTAGCCGCCGATCGGCCCGCGCAGCTCGAGCTCGTCGCCGGGCTGGAGCACGTCCGCCAGGTACGGCGAAACCTCGCCGTCGTCCAGCCGCTCGACGGTCAGCACCAGGTGATCGTCTTCGGGGGCCGAGCCGATCGAGTAGCTCCGCTCGGCCTGGTAACCGTCCTCGGCGGTGAGCCGGACGTCGACGTGCTGGCCGGCTCGGTAGCCGTCGGGCCAGTCGGGGAGCTCGAGCACGATGCTCTTGGTGCGCGACGTCTCCTCGATGATCTCGACAACCGAGACCAGCTGCCAGGTCAGTCTCCCTGGTAGCGCTGCTCGAGCCATGGGTCGCCGCGGTTGTGGTAGCCGTAGTTCTCCCAGAACCCGGGCTCATCGTCGATCGTGAGCGTCAGGCCCCGCACCCACTTGGCGCTCTTCCAGAAGTACAGGTGCGGGACCAGCAGCCGCGCGGGACCGCCGTGCTCAGGGTGGAGCGGCTCGCCGTCGTACTCGTACGCAACCCAGGCCTTGCCGTCGCTGACGTCGTCGCGGGGCAGGTTGGTCGTGTAGCCGCCGTCTGACCAGGCGGTGATGTACGCGGCCTCGCTGTGGACGCCCTCGAGCAGCGTGTCGACAGAGACGCCCTTCCAGCGTGTGTCGAACTTCGACCACTTCGTCACGCAATGGATGTCGACCGTCACCGGCTCCGCCGGCAGCTCGAGAAACTCCTCCCACGGCCACGACAGCGGTTCGTCGACGGCGCCGTCGATCAGGAAGCTCCACTCATCGAGCGGCGTATGCGGCGTGGGGCCGGCCGACAGCACGGGGAAGCCGGTCTCGACGTATTGCCCCGGCGGCAGCCGCGACGGGTCGGCGACGGGACGCCGCCGACCCAGGAAGCCGCGCGAGACAGGTGACATCAGCTCTGAACCGCGTGGCCGAACTGCACCCGGACCATCCACAGCTGCTGCTCGAGCGCGCGGACCACCTCGATGATCACGTCCTGCGAGGCGGCGTCGATCTCGCCCAGGCGATCCATCCGCTCGCGCGCGCGGTCGGCCACGTCATTCAAGCGCTCGCTCAGCTCGCGGACGACGACGTGGTCGTCGAGCGTGCCCCGCGCGATCGGCTTCAGCTCGGTGCCGGACGCGACCGCCCCGCTCTGACCGTCGGGCGCATAGCCGAGCGCGACCGCCCGCTCCGCGACGACATCCGAGAGCTCGCGCCATGAGTCGACGAGCTCGTCAAGCTGCTCGTGCAGCGGGCGGAACAGGGGCCCGGTGATGTTCCAGTGGAGCTGCTTGCCGACGAGAGCGAGGTCGATCAGCTCCACGAGCATCCCCTGGAGCTGGTTACCGACCTCCTCGCGCTGATGCGCTCCGAGGGCCGGAAGATGCGCGCTCTGCGTGGTTGAAGCCATGGCTCTCTCCTGCGTTGGGATTCGAAGGTTTCATCCTAAGGCCCGCCGACATAGTGTTGAGTGAAAGATGGCGACCGGTTCTTCGCGTGAGTCGGACGGCTCGGGCCGCCCGGACGGCTCGGCGCGGACGGCTCGGGACGCTCGGACCGCTCGGGCTGGAGCCCGCTCCGCTACGGGTCCTTCCGGCGATGGTGGTTCGCGAACCTGACCTCGAACGTCGGCAGCTGGATGCAGACGGTCGGGGCGCAGTGGGTGATGACCTCGCTGACCAGCTCGGCGTTCCTCGTCGGGGCAATCCAGGCCACGAACCTGCCGGTGCTGCTGCTGGCGGTGCCCGGGGGCGTACTCGGCGACCTGCTCAACCGCAAGAAGCTGATCGTCGCCGGTCAGGCGGTGATGCTGGCCTCGGCGGCCGCGCTCGGCGCACTCGACCTTGCCGGACTCGTCACCCCCGCCGTGCTGCTGATCCTGCTGTGCGGCGTCGGGGTCGGGCAGGGGCTGACCGGGCCGATCGCCCAGACGCTGCAACCCGAGCTCGTCCCGCCGCCGGAGCGCCCGCAGGCGATCGCGCTCGGGTCGGTCAATCAGAACCTGGCCCGCGCGATCGGGCCGGCGATCGGCGGCCTGCTGCTTGCCGCCACCAGCGCCGCGCTGCTGTTCTTCGTCAACGCGGCGTCGTTCCTGGCGGTGATCGTCGTGGTCGCGACGGTGTCGGTGCCGGCCCGGGTCCTGGCGCTCCCGCGCGAGCACGTCCGGTCGGCGACGCGCGCCGGCGGACGGTTCGTCCGCAACTCGCCGGCGCTGCTCGCGATCATGGTCAGGTCGGCGGCCTTCGGATTCTTCGCCAGCGGCGTGTGGGCGCTGCTGCCGCTCGTGGCCCGGCACACGCTCGGGCTCGGATCGGGCGGCTACGGGCTGCTGCTCGGCGCCGTCGGGATCGGGGCGCTGCTCGGCGCGACGTTCTCGCCCGCGATCCGCCGCGCGCTCTCCCCGCGCGCGCTGATGGCGGCCTGCGCCGCTGCGATCGCGGCCTGCGCGCTCGTGCTTGCCGTCTCGCACGTCGCGGTGATCGACGGCGCGCTGCTCGTGCTGTCCGGCACCGGCTGGATCCTCGCGCTCGGCCTGCTCGGCGCGTCGTTCCAATCGATACTGCCGAGCTGGGTCAAGGCGCGTGGGATGGCGTTCTACACGGTCGCGTTCCAGGGCGCCACCGGGACGGGCGCGCTCGCGCTCGGCGCGATCGCCCAGGCAACGTCGCTCGATGACGGCCTGATCGTGCTCGCCGCCGGGCTGGCCGTCGGCGCCGTCGCCACGTTCCGGCTGTCGCTGCCCAGGCCGGGCGAGATCGACGTCAACCCGGCCGACGCGATGCCGCTCCCGGTAGTGCCCGAAGGGACCGCCGGGCGCGTGCTCGTGACCGCCACCTATGACGTCGCCCCGGGCTCGGAGGACGAGTTCCTCGCCCGCTCGGATCGGCTGCGGCACTACCGCCAGCGCACCGGCGGGATGCACTGGCAGCTGTTCGTCGACAACTCGGCCCCCAGGCGCTATTTCGAGACGTTCCTGATCGAATCCTGGGAGGAGCACGAGCGCCAGCACATCCGCGCCACCCAGCACGACGAGGCGCTGCTCGCCGATATCGACAAACTGCTCGCGCCCGGGACCCATCGTGTGGTGCGCCACTATCTGGCGGCGCAGACCAAGCGGCACGATCACTCCTAGCGACACCTTCACGCACGCGCAGGTGCGCGAGGCGCAAGAATGAGAGGGTGGCCGACTCCAGTCCCGCTTCCCGCACCGCCGACAGCAGCGATAAGGCGGTCCCGCCACCGCCGCTGGCGCGCGACAAGCAGGGCTGGCGCGTCCAGCCCGCGCCCGACGGCCGCGGGATGCCCGACGAGCACAAGCCGACCCCTCCCCATCGCCTGCGCGGCTTCTGGATCTTCTTCATCGCGCTGCTGGCACTCAACTGGATCCTGGTGCTGATCAGCCAGCCCGCCGGGCAGCAGCGGGTGAGCGTGCCGTTCAGTCCCTACTTCCTCAACAAGGTGGAAGCGGGCCAGGTGACGTCGATCACGTCGAAGAGCGACACGATCGACGGCAAGTTCAAGGCCGAGGTGCGCTACCCGCCGAACGACAAGAAGGCGACGCCGACGACGCTTTTCTCGACGCAGATCCCGTCGTTCTGGAACAGCAACGACCTGGTAGCGGAGTTGCGGTCCCAAGGCGTGGAGGTCAACGCCAAGAATCCGAATCCGGGCACGTCGCTGATCGCCGAGCTGCTCGTCGGGTTCGGTCCGACGTTGCTGCTGTTCGGTGTCATCTATTTCATCGCGCGGCGTGCCATGAGGTCCGGCGGAGGCGGGCTGGGCGGACTCGGGAACTTCGGCCGCTCGCAGGCGCGCCGCGTCGACCCGGAGAAGATCCAGGTCACGTTCGACGACGTGGCCGGGATCGACGAGGCCAAAGCCGAGCTCACCGAGATCGTCGACTTCCTCAAGACCCCCGAGCGCTATCAGAAGCTCGGCGGGCGGATGCCCCACGGCGTGCTGCTGTTCGGTCCGCCGGGGACCGGCAAGACGCTGCTGGCGCGAGCGGTGGCCGGCGAGGCACACGCCGCGTTCTTCTCGATCGCGGCGTCGGAGTTCATCGAGGCGATCGTCGGGGTCGGCGCCGCCCGCGTGCGGGACCTGTTCGCGAAGGCCAAGGAGGCCGCGCCGGCGATCATCTTCATCGACGAGCTCGACGCGATCGGCCGCTCGCGCCAGGGCTCGGCCCAGATCACCGGCGCCAACGACGAGCGCGAGCAGACGCTCGATCAGATCCTGACCGAGATGGACGGGTTCGAGTCGACCGAGGCGGTCGTGGTGATCGGCGCGACCAACCGGGCCGAGATCCTCGATCAGGCGCTGCTCCGGCCCGGGCGGTTCGACCGCCGCGTCGCCGTGCAGGCTCCCGACCGGGCGGGGCGGCTGAAGATCCTCCAGGTCCACACGCGCTCGATCCCGCTCGCCGACGACGTCGACCTCGGCGCGATCGCGTCGTCGACGCCGGGAATGGTCGGCGCCGATCTGGCCAACCTGTGCAACGAGGCCGCGCTGCTGGCCGCCCGGCGCGACCATACGAAGGTGCAGAACGCGGACTTCACCGACTCGCTCGAGAAGATCACGCTCGGCGCCGCACGCGGGATCGTCCTGAGCCGCGCCGACCGTGAGCGGACCGCCTACCACGAGTCCGGTCACGCGCTCGTCGGGATGCTCACGCCCGAGGCCGACCCGGTACGCAAGATCTCGATCATCCCGCGGGGGATGGCGCTGGGCGTGACGCTGTCGAGCCCGGACTCCGACCGCGTCTCGTACTCGCGCGAGGAGCTCGACGCGAAGATCAAGGTCGCCCTCGGGGGTCGCGTCGCCGAGGAGGTGGTCTACGGCCAGATCACCACCGGCGCGGAGTCCGACATCCAGCAGCTGACCCAGATCGCCCGCCAGATGGTCGGCCGATGGGGGATGAGCGACAAGCTCGGGCCGGTGTCGGTGCTCCCGAGCGACGGCGCCGGGCCGCTGCTGCCCGGCGTCAGCGAGACCTCGCCGCAAACCCAATGGCTGATCGACCAGGAGGTGCAGCGGATGATCGAGGAGGCCCACGGCGAGGTGACCACGCTGCTCTCGGGCCACCGCAGCCAACTCGACGGACTCGCGCAGGCGCTGCTCGTGGCCGAGACGCTCGATGCGGCGCCCCGGCCTACGCCGCCGCCGGCGTGAAGATGCCCGTGCCCCAGCCGGGGCCGGAGTCCGAGGCCGAGCCCGAGGTCGCGACGCCCGCGCCCGCGCCCGCGTAGGCCGGCGTAGGCCGGCGTAGGCCGGCGTAGTCGTCCGGGAAATCCGGCAGCGGGCATCAGCGTCCTCGTACAGCTGCGGTAAAAGATTTTCCCCGGAAATTGCGCGGTCAATTACACTCGCGCCCTTCGTGACTGGTGGACGAAGCTTTGGCGATCTGGTAGCTCGGCTGCCGAGGACTCGGGATGCGTTGGCGTATGCCGAGGAGCAACACGCCGGGCAGCGCCGGAAGGTCGACGGCGCGCCGTTCATCACGCATCCGATCGAGGTGGCATCCCTGCTGTTCTCCGCCGGCGCAGCCGACGACGTGATTGCCGCCGGCGTCCTCCACGACACGATCGAGAAGACCGACACTGACCGGGCCGAGCTGCGCCGGCGGTTCGGCACGCGGACTGCCGCGCTCGTGGCGGCCGTCAGCGAGGACGAGCACATCAGCGGCTACGCGACGCGCAAGGCGGCGCTCCGCCGGCAGGCCGAGGCCGCCGGGAGCGAGGCGCTGATGGTGTTCGCTGCCGACAAGATCTCGAAGATCCGCGAGCTCCCGGTCGAGCGCCCCGGGGTCGAGGCGGAGACGTTGTCGCGGACGCGGCAGCGCCGGCTGACTCACTACCGGCACTGCCTCGAGATGCTCGAGCGCCAGCTCGCCGAGTCGCCGCTCGTCGCGCAGCTGCGCGCCGAGCTCGAGAAGCGGTCCGCGGTGTCGCGGCGGGTGCGCCCGCTCGCCGACGCCGTCTGACCGCCGCCCCGGCCTGGCCGCGGAACTATCCGCGAAACGACCGCGTCGGTCAGCGGGTCGATCGCGCCGAGCCGCGAGGCCAGCTCGTCGCTGAGGCCGTAGCGGGCGGCGAGCGCGGCGGGCGCCGTGTAGGTGACCTTGGTCTGATCGCCGTCGGCCCACACGAGCACCTTCAGCGGCAGGTCGAGCGCCGCGACCGGCACCGCCTGCATCACCGGCGTGCCGGCCTTCGGGGCCCCGAAGATCACCACCTTGGTGTCGCGCAGCTCGAGCCCGGCGGCTTGCGCCTCGCCGCTGTGATCGATCACCGCGAACAGCTTCACGCCCTTCTCGGCCAGCACTTCGGACAGTCGAGCCACCGTATCGGCGACCGACCGCGGGCTCAGCTTGGTCACGAGCTGATCGTCGCTCATCGGATCACGGTGCCCTGGTGCGCCGCGGGCGGCGCCACGAACTCCTCGTCCTCTACCGATTCCAGGCGACCGCGAGGCAACCAGCGGACCGCGACGATGAACGTCGCCACCATCACCCCGGCCATGATGTAGAAGACGGTCTGGGTCGAGTGCGCGAACGCGAGTTGCACGCTGTGCACCAGCGCGGCGGTGTGCGCGGAGCCGGACCCGGAGGGCGCGCTGCTCGAGCTGAACGAGGCGGCGGCCCTGTGGGCGACCCCACTGGGGACGCCGTGCAGGGTCAGCGCCCTGGTCACGTTGGTGTCGTTCCGGCTGATCAGGATCGCACCGAGGACCGCCAGGCCGAGGCTCGCGCCGAAGTTGCGAGCGGTCTGGGTGATCCCGGTGACCTCGCTGTAGCTCGTGCTCGGCGCGCGGTTGACCGCGTCGGTGCTGGCCGGGCCGAGCATCAGCCCAAGCCCGCCGCCGGCGAGCGCGATGTACAGGCTCTGAGCGCCGAGCGACAGGTCAGTGAGCTTTCCGGCCAGCAGGAAGAACCCGACCGCGCCGAGCGCACCGCCGATCACGATCGAGGGCCTCGCCCCTCGCCGGTCGAGCATGCGGCCTCCGACCTGGGCCATGATCACGAACCCGACGAAGAACCACAGGATGTACTCGCCCGCCTGGGAGGAGCTCTTGCCGAGCGCGACCTGGGCGTAGACGCTCCCGAAGAAGAAGAACGGGACGAACACGATCGACATCAGGCCGAGCACGACCGTATCCGTCGCGAACCCGCGGTCGAGGAAGATCTGGAGTCGCAGCAGCGGGTACTTGATCCGGAGCTCGAAGCGGACGAACACGACCATCAACGCCAGGCCGACGATGATGCAGACCCAGGTCGCGGGACTGCTCCAGCCCCATACGCTCGACTGCTCGAAGCCGAGCACGGTCAGGCCCATTCCCCCGGTGATCAGCGCCGTGCCGCGGTAGTCGAGCGGCTGCGGGTGAGGCTCATCCTCCGGACACGCGATCTGGGTCAGGACGACCGCGATGATCGCGACCGGGATGTTGATCCAGAAGATCGCCCGCCACGTCCACTGGGTGAGGAAGCCGCCGGCGATCGGGCCGATCGCGGTCAGGCCGCCCGAGATGCCGAAGAAGATCGCCATTGCCTTGCCCCGCTCGCGCAATGGAAACGAGGCGACCACGATCGCGACCGCCGCCGGGAACAGCAGCGCGGCCGTCGCGCCCTGGACGACGCGGAAGAAGATGATCCAGACCTCGGCAATGGAGCCCTTGGGCGTGAGCCCGCACGCCGCGGACGCGATCGCGAAGCCGGTGACGCCGATCAGCACCATCCGCTTGCGCCCGAGCACGTCGCCGAGCTTCCCCCCGAACGCGAACAGCGCCGATAGCGCGAGCAGGTACCCGTTGATCACCCACTGCGTCCCGGTCGCCGACAACGACAGCTGCTTCTGGATATTCGGAATCGCGATCGCGACGATCGTCTGGTCGATGAACGTCATCGCGACGGCGAACACCATCGCCGCCAGCACGAGATTCTTGTTCGTCACCATCGCCGCGACCCTCTCAGGTCGGTAACTGGTTTGCAACCGCGCTCAGCCGCTGGCGAGGCGATCGTGGACGAGCCGCACCGCCATCGAACCCTCGCCGACGGCCGAGGCGACGCGCTTGATCGAGCCCGAGTGGACGTCGCCGACCGCGAAGATGCCCGGTCGGCTCGTTTCCAGGAAGAACGGACCATCGTCACCGGGCTCGTCGGGGCGTCCGGCCTGAGCGTCACGTCCGGTGAGGAGGAAGCCGTGCTCGTCCATCGCCACGTGGCCGCGCAACCAGTCGGTATGGGGGTCCGCGCCGATGAACACGAACAGCGCCTTGGCTTCGAGCTCGCGACGCTCGCCGGTGCGGGCGTCGGCGACGATGACCGCCTCGAGCGAGGTCTCGCCCTTGAGCTCGACGACCTCGGTGTACGTCATCAGCTCGATCTGCGGGCGGCGCTCGAGCTCATCGATCAGGTAGCGCGACATCGACTTTCCGAGGTCGCCGCCGCGGATCATCAGGCGGCAGCTCGCGGCGTGGTGGGACAGGAACATCGCGGCCTGGCCGGCGGAGTTGCCGCCGCCGACGACCAGCACGGAATCACCGGCGCACATCTGCGCCTCGGCCTGCGTGGCGGCGTAGTAGATGCTCGTGCTCTCGTAGCGCTCGAGCTCGGGCAGGTCGAGCTTGCGGTACTGGGCGCCGGTGGCGACGATCACCGTGCGGCCATTGACCGTCGAGCCGTCGGCGAGCTCGACGCCGTAGTGGCCGTCCTCGGCCACGAGCCCGACCGCCTGCGCGGGAACGACCATGCGCGCGCCGAACCGCCGCGCCTGCAGCGTGGCGCGCTCGGCGAGCTCGCTGCCCGAAATCCCGGTCGGAAACCCGAGGTAGTTCTCGATCCGCGCCGACGTGCTCGCCTGGCCGCCG
Organism: uncultured Solirubrobacterales bacterium; assembly: GCA_963699325.1. Taxonomy (GTDB): domain Bacteria; phylum Actinomycetota; class Thermoleophilia; order Solirubrobacterales; family Solirubrobacteraceae; genus Palsa-465. Next base: position 66,784 of record CAVOTN010000014.1, read on the forward strand.
AACGCGATCTTGTCGATCACCTGGGTATCGAGGCCCTCCGAGGCGCCGTACACGGCCGCGGCCAGGCCCGCCGGGCCGGCGCCGACGATCACCAGATCGCACATCGCCGGCGGGGCGCCGCTCGATCCGAACCCGAGCAGCCGCGCGACCTCCGCATTGCTCGGGTTGCGCAGCACCTCCTCGCCGCTGATTAGGACCGGCGTGTCGGCGGCGCAGATCTCCAGCGCCCGGAGCAGCGCGTCCGCCTCCTCGTCGTCCTCGAGGTCCATCCACTGGAACGGCATCCGGTTGCGGGCGAGGAACTCGCGCAGCCGATGGGTGCACTGGGAAAAGCGCGAGCCGACCAGCTTCACCCCTGCGCCGATGTCGATCAGGATCGAGCGACGCGCGAGGAACGCGCGCAGGACGATGTTGCTGAGCTCCTCGTCGTCGGCGACGAGTTCGCGCAGCCGCGCGGCCGGGACCTGGATGACCTCGCCGGCGTCGCGGACGATCGCCGACAGGTACGGCGGCGAGCCCGTCAGCAGGTTGATCTCGCCGAGGAAGCGGTGCGTGCCCTGGACCGCGATCACGCGGTTCTCGTGCCCGTAGCCCTGGACGATCGTGACCGCACCGGACTCGATCACGAAGAAGTCGTAGCCGGCCTCACCCTCGCGAAACAGGACCTCTCCGGACTGGACGCTACGGATGTCGCCGGCGGCGCGCAGCCGCGCCTGCTGCACGTCGCCCAGCCGCGGAAACGCGCCGTTGCGGTCGACGGTCTCCTCGACACCGGCGCCGAGGAGGTCGTCGCTCATGACCGCGTGGCCTCCACGCGCGGGTTGGTCAGCGGCGTCAGCGATTGCTCCAGTTCCTCTCGCCTGGATTCATATTGGGGCGGCAGGCGGAGCGCCTCGCCGAGGTGGGCGGAGTCCTCGTCGACGGCGAAGCCCGGGCTCGGGGTGGCGAGCTCGAACAGCACCCCGCTCGGTACTCGGTAGTAGATGCTGAGGAAGTACTGGCGATCGATCACCGGCGTCGGGTGCGCCCCGAACCCGGCGACCCGCTCGCGCCAGCCCGCGTGCTCGTCGTCTCGATCGCACCACGCGATGTGGTGCACGGTCCCGGCGCCCTGGAACCCGACCGCAGCCGGCGGGTCGTCGTAGGTGTAGGTCGCGGTCCGGCGGCCCCGTAGGACGTACACCCCAGGCGCGGTGCGCTCGAACCCCATCGCCTCGGTCAGGAGCCGATCCTCGCTCCCGCTGACCTCGGGCGCGCCGTACGCTCGCGCGCCGTCGAACCCCAGCAGCGCGTGCTCGGCCGGGATATCCGCCGCGTGCGCCCGGAGCGGGGCGTCGTCGGTTGGCACGACCGCGAGCTCGAGCCCCAACCCTTCGGGGTCCTCGAACCTGACCGCGTGGGCCGCGTCGTCGTGCTCGACCTCGATGCCCTCGCCCGCGAGCCGCTCTGACCAGAATGTGAGTGCCTGCGGCGAGGCGACGCGCCAGCGCAGCCGGTGGATCATCCCCGCGCCGGCGCGGCCGGGCGCCGCATCGGGGAACTCGAAGAAGGTCAGGATCGAGCCGGGCGCACCCTGCTCGTCCCCGAAGTACAGGTGGTAGACGTCCGGGGAGTCGAAGTTGACGGTCTTCTTGACCATCCGCAGCCCGAGCACGCCCGCGTAGAAATCGACGTTCGCCTGGGCGTCCGCCGTGATGCACGTGATGTGGTGAATCCCGTCCAACTCCATGGTCCCTCGTTTCGTCGTCTCGGTCAGTGCACGCGACCGCGCACTCCCACCTTGACAAAGTCGTCAAGGAGCGCGGCGAAACTTGTGGGGTGGGGATTTGTCGGCGGCGCCTGACGGCGGCGCCTCAGGAGCTACTGCAGGTAGCGCTCGACCGTGTCGGCCTCGCGGGCGCGCACCGCGTCGGGGTCGCCCCCGGCCTCACGGGCAGCGCGCCGCTGGCGGAGCAGGTCCCAACATTGGTCGAGCTCGATCTCGACCGCCCGTAGCCGGGCCTGATCCTCCTCGAGCGCCTGATCGTTCGCCGCATCCGACTGCTCGCGGGTGCGAAGCGCGTGCTCCTCGGCGACCAGATTCTCGATCCGCGCCGCAATGCTTTCGTCACTCATGGGTCCAATCCTAGTGCGGCCGGTCTGTGGCGGTCTAATCCCGATGATGGTTGACGACCTCGATGTTGTTGCCGTCGGGGTCGAGCACGTAGGCGGCGTAGTAGCCGGGGTGGTACTGCGGCCGCTCGCCCGGCTCTCCCCGGCTCCGGTAGCCGGCGCCGGTGGCGGCCTCGTGAAAGCGCTGGACGGCGCCGTCGTCGTCGGTTCCGAACGCCATATGGACGTGCTCGGTCGGGGTCCCCGGCACCAGCGAGAACGAGCCACCGGCGCCGCCGGCGAACCGCACCCAGTCGGGCCGCTCGCCGCGGAGCTGGAACCCGGCGTGCGGAGCAACGGTCTCGTAGAAGGCTTTGGCCCGGGCGACGTCGGCGACGCGGATCCAGAGGTGGTCGATGTGTCCGGTGCGGTTGGGCCTCGAGTCGTGTATGGCCTCGGCGCTGTTGCCATCGGGATCGAGCAGGAACGCCCCGTAATAGTCGTCGGCGTACTGCGGCCGCAGGCCCGGGCGGCCGTCGTCCGGGTAGCCGGCCTCGGTGCCGACCCGCCAGAACTCGTCGACGTGCTCGCGCGACGGCGCGACGAACGCCACGTGGAGCCGGCGCGTTGGCGGGTTGTCCGCGTCCGCGGCGGCGAGCGAGAAGTCGCTCCATTCCGAGAACGCGTTCGTCCGGTAGCTCTGATCGATCGCGAGCGGCCGCAGCACCGTGTCGTAGAAGCGCTCCGAGGCCGTCCGGTCGGCGACCCGGATCGTCACGTGGTCAAACACGATGACCGGGCTGCGCCGGCACGTCGAGCGCCGGGTTGCGGTCGAAGAACCCAACCGGCTTGAGCCAGAACGAGACCGTATCGACGGGCATCACCGGCCAGTCCTCGGGCCGCGTGACGTGATTGATCCCGAACACGTACCAGAGCACGACGTCGGTGTTCTCGATCGACCGGTCGCGCGCGGTCCACACGGGCAGGCCGGAGTCCTCGGCGCTCAGGTTGGGAAACTCGCCGCACGGCCAGCGTTCGTCCTCGTTGTAGGGCGTGACCCACAGCGTGTGCTCGATCGCCCGCGCCCGGTGCACGACCGGCGAGTCGGGATCGAGCAGCGCCGGAATCGCCGCGCTCGGCTCGAGCTTGTAGCCGACCTGAGTTCCGACCCCGTTGGCCACGTTGTCGTTGAGGACCTTCCAGGCGCGCTGGCGCTGCCAGTCGTAGTCCTGGATGCCCTCGCGCTCGGATTTGAGCGGCGTCGCGCGCTGGGTGAGCGCGAGCCCGTGTGGGTTGTCAGGTCCGATCGGGAGCGCGGCGGCCTCGGTGGCGTAGACGGTGTTGTTCTCGCCGTCGACGTCGAGGTCGAGCCGGGCGACGATGAAGTGCTGGTGAAACGGCGCGTACGTGCGCTCGTCGATCACGGTCCCGTACGGCGGCCGACCGTCGGCGAACGGCGTGGTCACCATGATCCCGGTCGCCCGCACCTCGCACTCGATGTTCCCGTCCTGATGGAAGCGCCAGTACACGAGGTACTCGTAGTTTGCGACGGTCGCGTGGAACGAGACCACGAGCCGGCGCATCCGCCTCGTTTCCGCGCCGGTCCGCTCGTCGACGTGCTTCCACAGCACGCCGTTGTCCTCCTCGTGGATGCAGATCGCGTTCTTGATTCCGTAAGGCTCCCCGCGCGAGTCGTGCAGGACCGCATCGAGATAGGCGATCTCGCCCAGGCAGTCGCAGCCGAGCTCGAGCGAGGTCGTCATCAGCCCCAGCCCCCACTCGCCGATGTCGAACGCGGTGCGGCGGTAGTGGTCGGGCGTCGGGTCGCGGTAGGGCACGACCATCTCGGCGAACGACAGCCGGTGGGCGACCTTGCGGGTGCGGCCGGCGTCCTCGTAGCCGAGCGTGTGGATCACGAGTCCCTCGCGGAAGTTGAACCCGAGCCGCATCGACCACTTCTGCCAGCGCAGCTCGTTGCCGTCGAGCGTGAACGACGCGCCCGCGGGCTGGGTGATGTCGAGCGGCTTGACGTCTGCGCGGAGCTGCAGACCGGGCACGAGTGCCGGGGCGTACTCGCCCATGACCGGCGGCGGCGGACCGGGGTCGACGTCCTCGAGCTCGAGGAGCTCCATCGTGTTGAGGTCGACGACCGGGTGCAGCCCGCTGAGCATGTTCGCGTACGGGTTCGCGTCGGGGGAGTTCCGGTGCCAGACGTCGGTCCAGCCGATGCGCCGGCCGCGATGGCGCTCAGGGACGAGCTCGGCGCCGTAGGCCCAGGTGTCGAACAGGACCAGGTCGAGGTCGGTGACGCCGCGCTTGTTCAGGGCCTCGATGATGCGCGGGTCGCGGCGGAGCGCCACGTCGCATTCGTGGAACTCGTCGGGCGTCATCGGCGGATGCTCACCCGGCCGCGGATCCCAGGCCACGACGCGCTCGTCGGTGAGCGACACGAGGCCCTTGTAGGCGTTTCCGTCGTCGCGGTTCCAGCACACGACCTCGGCCTCGCGGGGGAGCGTTGGTCCACCGTCTCGGAGCGCTTCCTTGGACGGTTCCCTGAGGTCGATCGAGGCAAAGCGCCACCGATCGTCGACCCCGCGCTCGGACCGGACGAGCGCGACCACGGCGCGAATCTCGTCGGCCGTGAGCGGATCGAGCGGGTGGCGCGGGTTCATGCGGCCCGAATCCTATGTGTAGGTTTACGCGCGATGCTCGATCCGATGCAGCGCTGGCACCAGTACGGGGAAAAGCCCGACTATGCGGGACCGCTCACGTTCGGCGGCGTGCCGTGTACGCAGGACCCAGGCGAGCTGGCCGGGTTCGACGTCGCGATCGTCGGCGCCCCGATGGACGAGCTCGTGTCCGACCGTCCGGGGGCACGGTTCGCCCCGCGCGCGATCCGCACCGCGAGCTGCCCACCCGGACCCCACCTGGAGGCCGGCGTCGACGCGTTCGATGTTTTGAGGATCGTGGACTTCGGCGACGCCGGCATCGTGCCGGCGCAGCCACAACGCAGTCATGCCGCGATCGAGGAGACCGTCGGCCAGGTCGTCGCGGCCGGGCTGTTGCCGGTGATCATCGGCGGCGACCATTCGATCACCGAGCCGAACACGCGCGCTTGCGCTGCCCGGCACGGCCCGATCGGCCTCGTCCATTTCGACACCCACACCGACACCGGCGAGGAGGTGTTCGGCGCGACGCTGTCGCACGGGACCGTGATGCGCCGGATCGTCGACGAGGGCGTGATCGACCCCCGCCGCTACGTCCAGATCGGGTTGCGCGGCTACTGGCCGGGCGAGAAGGAGTTCGGCTGGCAGGCCGAGCGGGGGATCACGAGCTTGTTCATGCACGACGTGCGCGACCGCGGGATCCGAGAGGTCGTGGGCGAGGCGATCTCGGTGGTCGGCCCCGGGCCCGTGTTCCTGACCGTCGACATCGACGTGCTCGACCCGGCGTTCATCCCCGGCGGCACCGGGACCCCGGAGCCAGGTGGGATGACGACGGTCGAGCTGCTGTGGGCGGCGCGCACGGTGGCGGCCGAGCTCGAGGTGGTCGGCGCGGATCTGGTCGAGGTGATCCCGACCGGCATCGCTTCCGCCGACTCGGCCGCGCTCGCCGGCGAGCGGATCATCCGCGAGATCCTTACGGGTCTGGCGATCCGGCGCGGCTAGCGCAGGACGTTGATCGTGCGGAAACGCGGGTCGCTGGCGCCGTGCAGCCGGGCGCCGGTCCGCGCGAGCTCAGTCAGGTGGGTCACGATCTCGGCCGAGATCCGCTCCCCCGGCAGCAGCTGGGGCACGCCCGGCGGATAGCTCGCGATCGACTCGCACGAGATCCGGCCGACCGCGTCGCCGACCGCCACTACCTCGGCCTCGCCGAGGAACGCGTCCCGGGGCGGCACCGCCATCTCGCCCAGCAGCATCTTCGCCGGCCCGACGATCGCCGCGGTCGTGCCGGGCTTGGCGATCCGCTTGACGGTCTCCTCGATGTCGCCGGCGAGCCGCCGGAGCGCTCGAGCAGTGTCGGCCAGCCCGACGACCAGCACGATCGTCGCCTGCGTCGGAAGCTCGACGTGGACGTCGTAGGAGCGCCGGAGCGCATCCGCCACCTCGTAGCCGGTGCAGCCGGTGCCGCGCACGTCGACCACGATCCGCATCGGGTCGTAGCCGGCGATCCCCGACCGTCCGACCCACGAGGAGTCGACAAGGCGGATCCCCTCGATCGTCTCGAGCTTGGCGCGCGCGACCGCGATCGCCTCGAGCGCCTCGTGCAGCAACTGCTCGCCGTGCAGCGCGAGCTGGCGGCGGGCCCCGTCGAGTGAGGCCAGCAGCAGCGACGACGGGCTCGTCGTCCGGAGCAGGCGGAGCGCGCGCGCCACCGCCTCGGGATCGATCCGGTCGCTCAGGCCGACGTGGAGCATCGCGCTCTGCGTCAGCGAGCCGGCGATCTTGTGGGTGCTGGTCAGCATCGCGTCAGCGCCCTGGGCGAGCGCCGGCGCGGGCAGCGCATTGTGGAAACCGAAATGCGGCCCCCACGCCTGGTCGACGACGAGCGGCATCCCCGCCGCGTGGGCGACCTCGGCGAGGCCGGCGATGTCGGCGGCCATCCCGTAGTACGTCGGGGACACCACCCAGGCGGCGCGCGCGTCCGGCGCGGCCCGGAGCGCCGCCGCCAGCGTGTCGGGGGTGACGCAGTGGGTGATCCCGAGCTCCTCGTCGTACTCGGGGACGACGAAGCTCGGGAGACCGCCGCTCAGCACGAGGCCGTCGACGACCGAGGCGTGCGAGTTGCGCTGGACCACGACCTGTGCCCCGAGCGGGGCGAGCGCCAGGCACAGCGCATGGTTGCCCTGCGTCGCCCCGTTGGTCAGGAACCAGCTGCGGCCGGCGCCGAACGCCTCGGCCGCCATCGCCTCCGCCCGCTCGTACGGGGTCGGCGACGGCCCGACGTCGATCCCATGGATCAGCTGCGGCACGTCGGCGGCCAGCGCGTCGAGCCCGATCGCCTTGACCACACCGGGATCGGCTCCGGGGCCACCCTTGTGCCCCGGAACGTGGTAGCGCGCCGCGCCCCTGAACGCGTACTCGACGACCGCGTCGAGGTACGGCGCGACCGGCTGCTCGGGTACGTGCGAGGCGGCCGCCAGCTGCGCCGCCGGCGCCGCCGCCGCCTCGCCGGTGCTGGTCACGGCCTCACGCCTCGATGTGGCTCATCACGTGCTTGATGCGCGTGTAGTCCTCGAGGCCGTAGTGCGACAGATCCTTGCCGTAGCCCGAGTGCTTGAAGCCGCCGTGCGGCATCTCGGCGACGAGCGGGATGTGGGTGTTGATCCACACGCAACCGAAGTTCAGCCGCTTGGATACGCGCATCGCCCGACCGTGGTCCTTGGTCCATACGCTCGAGGCGAGCCCGTACTGGACGTCGTTGGCCCACCGCACGGCCTCGTCCTCGTCGCTGAACGGCTGCACGGTGATGACCGGTCCGAAGATCTCGGTCTGGGTCAGCTCGTCCTCCTCCTGGAGCCCGTCGATCACGGTTGGCTCGAAGAAGTAGCCCTTGTCGCGCGCGCGGTGACCGCCGGTGACGACCTTGGCGTGGCCAGGCGTCCGCTCGACCATCCCCGTGACGTGGTTCAGCTGGTTGGCGTTGTTGAGCGGGCCGTAGAGGACGTCCTCGTCGGGTGCCCCGGTCGCCGTGCCCTTGGCCTGCTCGACGAGGCCGTCGACGAACTCCTCGTGGACGCGCGGCGAGACGAGCACGCGCGTCGCCGCCGTGCAGTCCTGTCCCGCGTTGAAGTAGCCGGCCACCGCGATCTCCTCGGCCGCTTTCGCGAGGTCGGCGTCATCGAAGATCACGACCGGCGCCTTGCCGCCGAGCTCGAGGTGGACGCGCTTGACGTCGGACGCCGCTGACGCTGCCACCGCCATGCCCGCGCGGACGCTGCCGGTGATCGAGACCATCTGCGGGATCTTGTGGGCCACGAGCGCGGCGCCGGTCCCGCGATCGCCGAGCACGACGTTGAACACGCCGGCGGGCAGGAACTCGGCCATCAGCTCCGCCATCCAGACCGTGCTCGCGGGGGTCGTGTCGGATGGCTTCAGCACCATCGTGTTGCCGGCTGCGAGCGCAGGGGCCCACTTCCACACGGCCATCATCGCCGGGTAGTTCCACGGCGTGACCGCCGCGCACACGCCGATCGGCTCGCGCCGGATGAACGAGGTGTAGCCCTTCATGTACTCGCCCGCCGAGGTTCCCTCGAGTACGCGTGCCGCGCCGGCGAAGAAGCGGATCTGGTCGACCATCGGCGGGACCTCTTCGGACAGGACGAGCGCCTTGGGCTTGCCGGTGTTCTCGCTCTCGACCGCGACGAGCTCCTCGGCGCGGGCCTCGATCGCGTCGGCGATCTTGAGCAGCGCAAGCTGGCGCTCTGACGGGGTCGTCTGCCCCCAGCTCTCGAACGCCCGCGCCGCCGCCTGGCAGGCGGCGTCGATCTCCTCTTCAGAGGAGACGGCCGCCTTGGCGAACACCTCCTCGGTGACCGGGTCGACCAGGTCCATGTCGCGGCCGTTCAGCGCCGCCGTCTGACCGTCGACGAAGTTCGTCAGCACTTTGGTCATAGCCTCTCCTTTGTCTCATCGAAAGATTGAGCCATCATCACATCCTCGGGCCAACGGTATTCGGCGCGACCGGTCGCGGGGAAGTAGACGGCGGTGTACAGCGTCCCGAGCCCGCTCTCGAACCCGTCCCGGTACAGCGGCGGCTCGAGGAATGCCTGCACGAGCCGGTCGCGGCTCATTCCGGGGGTCCTGAGCAGCTCGAGCAGCCGCCGTTCGCGCTCGAACGTGGCCACCGCGCGCTCGTAGTCGGGCCAGTCGCCGCGATGCTGGTGGTTGGTCGCCACCGGCACGGTCAGCACCTCGGGCTCGCGGTCGGGCCCGACGCGGACGGTTGCGAAGTCTCCGCCGCGGTCGATCAGCGTGACGTTCTGGACCGCGTGGACGGGAACCTGGGCGAGCACTCCGCACGCCGCCTCGACGTCCTCGCACACCTCGAGCACGTAGCGGATCACGAGCGGGATCCCAAACCCGTCCCCGATCGCCGGCCGCCCCCCGAACGTCAGCGACGCCGCGAGCCCCGCATCGTTGACCCCGTCGAGCAGCCCCCACAGGCAATCGCTCATCCCGATCACGCGGCGCCCGCTCCACGACGTGAGGTACACGATCCCCTCGACGCGTGAGGCGGGGTAGTCGTAGTTGCGAACGAGCACCGGACCGTCGTCGCCGGTGAACGCGGCCTGCGAGCAGCCGACCACGAACCCCGGCGGCCGGTACATCGACAGGAACCGGGCGGCGAGCGGGTCCTCGCCGGTGAGCTCCACGAGCCGCTCGAACGTGGGGCCGAGCTCGGGCATCCACTTGTCGAGCATCGCCGTGCACGTGCTCAGATCCGGACGCGCCCACTCGCCCTCCTTCAGCCACCACGCCCGGTACGCCGGCCACATCGCGGCGAACGCAGCGCGCCAGCTCTCGCCGGGTTGCGGCTCGTCGACCGTCCGGAATCCCGGCGGCGGGGTGTGGGCCGGGAGCAACGACAGCTCGTGTTGTTCGCGCGTCCACATCGCCTCAACGCTACAGACGGCTCGAGGATCATCGGCGCTCGAGCCCGCACCAGTCGCCGATGAACAGCGCCAGCGCCTGTGCGGTCTGAAGCACCGAGGGCAGCGACACGCGTTCGTCGACCCCGTGGATCGACTCGGCGTGCGGCCCGAAGCACACCGCCGGGCTGCCCGCGTACAGCGCGAACGAGCGGGCGTCGGTGGTCGCGGTCGACGCGATCAGGACCGGTTGCGCGCCGATCACGTGCTCGGCCGCATCGCCGAGGGCCGTGACGAGCGGGCGCGTCGTGGTCGAGCGTGTAGCCCTCGCAGGCGAAGCCGTCGTAGACGACCCGCGCGTCGAAGCCGTCGAGGGCCGCTGCCGCGGCTGCGACCGTGTTCTCCACTTTCGCCCTGAGCTCGTCCACGCCCGCGCCGGGGAACAGCGCGAGCCGGCAGTGCAGGACGCTTTCCGCGGCCACAGTCGACGGCCAGTCGCCGCCGCGGATCATCCCGATGTTCAGGTTGATCGGATGCTCGTAGACGTCGTACGGGGCCGGCGGCGCCACGTTCAACTCGGCCTCGAGCGCCCGGAGCGCCGAGATCACGGGGATGCTCGCCTCGATCGCGTTCAGCCCGATCGGCGCGTCGCCGGCGTGGGCGGGGCGGCCCCTGACAACCACCTGGAACCACAACACCCCGACCTGCGAGGTCTGGATGGTCAGGCTGGTCGGCTCGGTGACGATCACGGCATCGGCGGGCCGGCCGGCGAGCACGCATTGAAAGGCGCCGTTACCGGTGCACTCCTCCTCGACCACACACTGCAGCTCGACCGGGGCAAGCGGCTCGAGGCCGAGCCGCCGCAGCCCGCGGACGGCGCCGACGATCGCCGCCAGTCCCGCCTTCATGTCGCCGGCGCCACGACCGTACAGCCAGTCGCCGTCGCGCCGCGCGACGAACGGCGGCGAGAACCACATGTCGCTCGGCCCGGGGTCGACGACGTCGATGTGGCCGTTGAGGATCAGCGACCGCCCGCCCCGGATCCGCTCCGGGGGGCGGGGCGGGCCGGGCGGGCGGAGGGTGGGCGGGGCGGGCGTCCATTCAGCGACCACGTTGAACTTGCCGCTGACGTCCCAGCTGAACGGCGACGCGCCGGCGTGGGTCCTCAGCGCGTCGGCGTCGAGCGGGACGTCCTGCGGTTCGAGGCCCAGATCCGCGAACGCCGCGCGCATGATCTCCTGGCCGGCGCGCTCATCTCCCAGCAGCGTCGGCGCCTGCACGAGGTCGATCAGCAGTTGCTCGGTCGCGGGCTGCTCGGCGGCGACCGCGGCCAGGATCTCGTCCCGCCCGGCCAAGCTCAGCCCCGACTTGAACGCGAGCGCGTCGTAGATCGGCGGCGGCGCTTCGGGTTCGAGCGAGGCGCCGACGAACCGGGACCGGATCCCGTCGATCCACGCCCGGCAGCGGTCGGTCAGCCGGCCGTCGGGCGTCTCCAGCCGCGTGCGCGTGACCAGGATCCCGAGGTCGGCGCCGCGGTAGCGGTAGTCGCCGGGACCGAGGATCCGCAGGTAGAAGCCCTCGGACTCGTCGGCGAGGCCGTGCCAGTCGACCGCCGGCCGGCTGAAGCTCATCTGTCCGTCGTCGTCGAGTCGCCAGATGCCCGTCCGGGGTGCGTCCGTGAGCAGCTCGATTCCGTCGTCGGGCTCTTTGAGGATGATCTGGCCCCAAATGTCGGTGAGGTGGTCGCTGCCCCAGCGCCGGCGGAGGTCCTCGACGTCGAGCTCGTAGTCCAAGTCGAGGTACTCGGCGAGGTGGAACAGGAACAGCGGCATGTCGGCGTACGCGCTCGCGCTCACGTTGGTCATCGAGCTGATCCCGCTGAGCCGCGGGTTGAGCTCGCCGAGATACAACTCGTCGGTGGTCGCGTCGACGAGGTAGTCGACCTCGAGCTGGCCGCGATACCCCTCCTGGGCCAGCCGGTCGCCGAGCCGGCGGGTGAAGTCGAGCGCGCGCTCGCGGTTGGCCGGCGACAGCGCGCCGGGGAAGATGTCGTTGCCGCACCAGCCGCCGCGGTACGGGGTCAGCTCCGGGTGGCCCGTGAGGTCGGTCATGAGCGGCCCGATCACGGTCCCGTGGCGGGTGATGCACGCCTCGACCGCCACCGCGCGTGGCTCGATCCGGCGCATCACCTTGAGCTCCTGGTCGACGATCTCGCCGGCATCGGCGTTCCAGTCGCGCTCGCCGCGGACGAAGAAGGTCGTCTTGCCCGAGTCGCCGTACGGGGTCTGCACGACGAGGTCGTCGCCGAGCCCGGCGGTGGCCGCGAGCTCGAGCAGCTCGTCGTAGGTCGTCGCCCGCCCGAGCACGTTCGGAACGCTCGGGACGCCCGCTTGCTCGCCCAGCTGCGTGGTGATGATCTTCGAGTCGAGGCGGTGGCGAAGCTCGGCCGAGGGCAGCGCGACGTCGAGTCCGACGCCGGTGGCGAGGCGCTCTGTCTCCTCGTCGAAGAACACGAACACGGCCTTGCCGCGCGACCCGTGCGGACGCATGAACTCGGTCAGCCCGGCGTTCCCGAGCAGGTAGTTGCAGACGTCCTCGATCGAGCCGAATTGCGCGTGCGGGGTCCTCGGCGGGACGCACACGCACGGATGGCCCCCGTCGAACGAGTCGAAGTAGTTGACGTAGTAGAACCGCCGCACCCACCGATCGATTCCGAGCAGGTTGAACGCGATCGGCGAGATGAAGTAGACCGGCGTCTGGTTCGTGCGGAAGAACCCGCGCAGCTCCGAGATGCCGCGCAGCGTCGTCGCATTGTCCGCCATCGTTTCTCCTCCGTCTCGTCGCGAGGCGCGATTCTAGTTTTGACCGCCCGCGGCCGGGCGATTTGTGCCCGCCACCTCCTGCCAGGTTCGGCCGGTGCGGACGCTCGCCGGGCACTCGGCGACGACGTCCGAGCCGGGGCGAGCGTGCTCGTCGCGCGCCTTGACGAGGATCCACTGGTCCTCGCCGGTCCGGGTCAGGCCGAAGCGGCCGTGGAGCTTGTGACCGTCGAGCACGAACGACAGATGGTCGGGGTCGTCGCTGCCTAACTCGGCGGTCCCCTCGTCCCAGATGATCACCGCTCCCGTGCCGCGCGAGCTGCCCTCGTGCACGCCCTCGAACTCGCCGGCCGCCAGCGAGTGGTCCTCGACCGGCACCGCCAGGCGGCGAACCGCGGGGTCGAGCGACGGCCCCTTCGGCACAGCCCACGAGCGCAGTACGTCGCCGACCTGGAGCCGCAGGTCGAAGTGCAGCGTGGTCGCGTCATGGAGCTGCACGACGAACCGCGACACAGTCACATGATCGCAGCGATCTGACCGACGCCTCGGCGGCCACCGATAGGGTGGGACGGCGAACGAACGGAAGGATGAACATGGACCTCGGACTTGCGGGCAAGGTTGCGGTCGTCACCGGCGCGAACAAGGGCATCGGACTCGCGATCACCCGTGCGCTCGTCGCCGAGGGCGCCTCCGTCGTGGCGGGGTCGTTGACCACCGAGAATCTCGACGGCCTCGACGGCGTGGTCGCGGTCCCGGTGGACCTGATGACACCGGACGGCCCGGCGCAACTCGTGCAGCGAGCGGTCGACGAGCATGGCCGGCTCGACGTGCTCGTCAACAACGTCGGCGCGGTGCGGATTCGCGTCGACGGGTTCCTCGCCACCAGCGACGAGGAGTTCGATTGGGCGATGAAGATCAACTTCTTCGCCGGGCTCAGGGCCACCCGGGCCGCACTCGTCCCGATGCTCGAGCACGGCGGCGGTTCGATCGTCAACGTGGCATCGGTCAACTCGTTCTTCCAGCCGGACGCGGCCACAATCGACTATGGCGCCGCGAAGGCCGCGGTCGTCAACCTGAGCAAGTCGCTGTCTCAGGAGTTCGGGCCGAAGGGGATCCGCGTGAACTGCGTCTCGCCGGGACAGGTCAGCACCGACCTGTGGCTCGGAGAGCAGGGCGTGGCCGCGACGTTCGCGAAGGCGACCGGCGTCGACGCCGACAAGATCCGCGAGGCCGCCGCGGCGGGCATCGCCACCGGCCGGTTCTCGACGCCCGAGGAGGTCGCGACGCTCGTCGTCCTGCTGGCCTCGGAGCGCACCGCTAACGTGACCGGAGTCAACTACGTCATCGACGGTGGGTTGATCAAGACGACCTGAGGAGGCGAATGGCCGAGCGTCGCAAGCGCCTGGCGTTGATCGCGGCGATCATGGGGTCGTTCGTCGCCGGGCTCGACGCGACCGCGGTGAACGTCGCGCTGCCGGCGATCCGCGCCGATCTCGGCGGCGGGCTCGCCGGACAGCAGTGGGTCTCGAACGCGTACCTGCTCGCGCTCGGCTCGCTGATCCTCGTCGGCGGCTCGCTCGGTGACCTGTACGGCGAGCGGCGCGTGTTCTCGATCGGCGTCGCCGGGTTCGGGGTCGTGTCGCTGCTGTGCGCGATCTCGCCGAGCATCGGGTTCCTGATCGCGTGCCGCGCGCTCCAGGGCGCGTTCGGGGCGCTGCTGACGCCGAGCGCGCTGGCGGTGATCGTGGCCGCGTTTCCGCGCGAGGAGCGCGGCGGCGCGATCGGCTCGTGGACGGCATGGTCGGGCATCGCGACCGTCATCGGCCCGCTCGCCGGCGGGTATCTCGTCGACGCGGTCTCGTGGCGGTTGATCTTCGCGATCAACATCCCGTTCGTGATCGCCACGCTCATGCTCGTGTCGATCGCGGTGCCGCCGCGCGCTCCGGGGATGACGCACGCTCGCGTCGACTGGCTCGGCGCCGTGCTGACGTTCTTCGGTCTCGCCGGCCCGGTGCTGGCGCTGATCCGCCAGCCGGTGGCCGGCTGGGGCAGCCCGCAGGTGTGGGGGCCCGGGCTCGGCGGGCTGGCGCTGCTCGCGGCGTTCATCGAGCACGAGCGGCGCACCCCGGCACCGATGCTGCCGCTCGGCCTGTTCAGGCGGCGCAACTTCGCGATCGGGAACGTGCAGACGTTCGCGATGTACGGCGGGCTCAGCATCACGTTCTTCCTGCTCGTCCTGTTCCTACAGGAGGTCGCCGGCTACAACGCGCTCGACGCCGGGTTCGCGCTGCTGCCCTCGACGATCGTGATGTTCCTGCTGTCCAAGCGGATGGGGCGGCTCGCGGACCGGTACGGCCCACGGCTGTTCATGGGCCTCGGCCCACTGACCGCCGCCGTCGGTCTCGCGCTGATGCTGACGCTCGGCGCGCACGTGAACTACTTCACCGATCTGCTCCCGGCGCTGCTCGTGTTCTCGCTCGGGCTCGCCTCCACGGTGGCGCCGCTGACCGCGGCGGTGCTGTCCGATGCCGACGAGTCCGACGCGGGGATCGCTTCCGGTGTCAACAACGCGGTCGCGCGCGTCGCCGGCCTGATCGCGATCGCGGCGATCGGCGGGGTCATCACCGCGCAGTTCACCTCGACGCTCGACCAGCGCCTCGCCGGCATCAGGCTGTCGGCGGCGGCCCGGACGGCGGTCGCGCAGGCACGAGGGCAGACGCTCGCGCGGGTCGATCCCGCGCGCGCCGGCGTGCAGGTCGCGCACGCCGTGCAGTCGGCGTCGGTGGAGGCATTCCACGTCGGGATCGCGATCTCGACGGTGCTGGTCGCGTTCGGCGGCGTGCTCGGGCTGGCCGGGATCCGCAACCCGCGGCGCGTGGTCCGGTGCGAGGACTGCGCCGGCGGTCAGATCGCGGGTCAGCCGCTCGACGCCGCGTCGGGTCGGCCGGAGCGCCCTTGGGCGCCTCGGCCTCGAGCTGAGCCCGCGCCTGCAGCAACTCGTCGTGCGCTTCCGGACTCACCATCGGGTACTGCGGGTCGAGCTCGACCAGCGCGTTGACGAGCACCGCCCCGACCGCGATCCGCGCGAACCACTTGTGATCTGATGGGATCACGTACCACGGGGCCCAGTCGGTGCTGGTGTGGGTCAGCATCTCCGAGAACGCCCGCTGGTAGGCATTCCACGAAGCACGCTCGGCGACGTCGGCGGCCGAGAACTTCCAGTTCTTCTCGGGACGGTCGATCCGCTTGAGAAAGCGGATGCGCTGCTCCTCGCGCGAGATGTTGAGGAACAGCTTGACGATCTTGAACCCGTTGTCGGCCAGGCCGCGCTCCCACTCGTTGATCTCCCGGTAGCGGCGGCTCCAGATACCCCGGCGCCGGGCCGCCGGGGGGAGCCGCTCGTGGTCGAGGAGCTCGGGGTGCACGCGCACCACGAGCACCTCCTCGTAGTGCGAGCGGTTGAAGATCCCGATCTGGCCGCGCGCCGGCAGGTGGCGCGCGTACCGCCACAGGAAGTCGTGGCTCAGCTCCTCCTCGGAGGGGACCTTGAAGCTGCGGACGGTCACGCCCTGCGGGTTGACGCCGCTCATCACGTGCCGGATCGTCCCGTCCTTGCCGGCGGCGTCGATCCCCTGGAGCACGACGAGCAGGCCGTACGTGTCCTGCGCCGCCAGGCGGTCCTGATACTCGGCGAGCATCTGAACGGTGAGCTCGAGGTCCTGTTTGCCGTCCTTCTTCTTCAGCCACCCGGACTTGAAGCCCGGATCGTGGTCCTTGGCGAGCGTCACCTTCGAGCCGGGCGGAACGCGGAGCCCCTCGATCAGCTTTGTCAGATTGGTTACGTCGGGTCCGGACACGCCGCGCACATTCTCAAGCTTTCTCGGCCGGAAGGCGATGAGAGGCGTGCAACCCGCCCGTCCGGCTGCTCGACGGCCGGCGCCCCCATGTCAGGAGTCTCACCGTGAATTTCGGCGCCCGCACCCCCTTCGGGACGTTCACGATCGCCAACAAGCTGTACGCCCTCGCCGGGTTGCAGCTCGCGTTTGTGATCGCCATCGCGATCGTCTCGATCTCCAGCCCGAGCCGCACGCTGATCATCGTGCTGCTCGTGGTCGCAATCGTGGTGGGGGTGGGCGTCACCTGGTTCGTCGCTCGGGGTCTCACCCGGAGCGCCGGTCAATTGCTCGACGCGGCCCAGGGGATCGCCGAAGGCGACGTCGACCAGGACATCGACGTCCGCTCGAGCGACGAGATCGGCCAGACCGCGCGCGCTTTCCAGGACATGATCGCCTACCTCAAGGAGTTCGCCGGCGTCGCGCAGCGGATGGCCGAGGGGGACCTGACGGTTGAGGTGCAGCCGATGTCCGACCGCGACCTGCTCGGCAACTCGTTCGGCCGGCTCGTGTCCGAGCTGGAGCGGCATCGTCCGCAAGGTGTCCGCTTCGGCCGGCTCGGTCGGGTCGGCGTCGCATCAGATGGCCAGCACCGCCCATGAGGCGGGACGGGCGACCGGCGATGTCGCCAGCGCGGTCAGCGAGGTCGCGAGCGGGGCCGAGCGGCAGGTGCAGGCCATCGATTCCGCGCGGGTGTCCGCCGAGGAGGTGGCGCGGGCGATCGAGACGAGCGCCGAGAATGCGCGAGTGACCGCTGCGGTCGCCGGCCAGGCCCGCGAGGCCGCCGAAGAGGGCGTCGGCGCGGCCGAGCAGGCCACGCAGGCAATGCACGCCGTGCGCGAGTCCTCGCAGGCCGTGACCGAGGCCATCGCCCGGCTGGCCGAGAAGTCCGAGCAGATCGGCGCGATCGTCGAGACCATCACCGGCATCGCCGGCCAGACCAACCTGCTGGCGCTGAACGCGGCGATCGAGGCCGCTCGCGCCGGCGAGCAGGGCCGCGGGTTCGCGGTCGTGGCCGAAGAGGTGCGCAAGCTCGCCGAGGAGTCCCAGCGCGCGGCCGAGGAGATCGCCGGCCTGATCCAGGCGATCCGGACCGATACCGACACCGCGGTCCAGGTCGTCGAGCACGGCGCCCGTCAGACCGACGAGGGCACGACCGTCGTCGAGCAGACCCGCGAGGCGTTCGTCCGGATCGACGGCGCGGTCCAGGACATGACCGGACGGATCGAGGAGATCGCCGCCGCCGCCGAGCAGATCGCCGTCGGCGCCCGGACGATGCAGACGAACATCGCGGAGGTCGCGGCCGTCGCGGAGGAGTCCTCCGCCTCGGCCGAGCAGGTGTCGGCCTCCACGCTCCAGACATCGGCTTCGACCGAGGAGATGGCCGCATCGGCGCAGCAACTGGCGAGCACCGCCGAGGAGCTCAACCGGCTCGTCGAGCAGTTCAAGCTCGCCGGCTGAGTGGTCGGCGGCTGACCCGTCGCGGGCTAAACGGTCCGGCCAGAGTTTTCGAGCAGCGCGTCGACGGACTCCCGGAAGCGCGCCCACTCGATCAAGAAGGCGTCGAGCGCCCCGATCCCGGCCGGGGTGAGCGAGTAGTAACGCCGGGGCGGACCCGACGCTGACTCACGCCAAGTCGTCTTCACCATCCCGTCCCGGCGCAGCCGGCTGAGCAACGGGTACAGCGTGCCCTCGCTCGTGACCAGTCCGTCGGCGCTCCCGAGCGTGTGCACGAGCTCGTAGCCGTACCGCTCGCCGTCGCGCAGGAGCGCCAGCACACAGAACTCGAGCACGCCGCGGCGTAGCTGTGAGATCGCGCCGTCGCGTACAGCTACCATGTACCGCATAGTAGCTTGCTGGTGGCGTCAGGTCGTCTGCTCGGCCTGAATGACGTGCGCCTGCGCGCCGTCCATCCAGATCTCCCACCGCCGGGACGCCGCGTGCTTGGGGTCGTGGAAGTGGTAGGGCCGGCGCCCCTCGAACTCCATCCGGCGTAGTCGACAGACGCCCCCGAGCACCGACGCGATCCGGCGTCTCGGCCATCCGATCGCGTCCTCGATCTCCGGGAACGGACGCGGCTGGTCGGGAGCAGCGGCCAGCCCGTCGAGGAGCTCGCGCATCAGGTCGCTGCAGCGGTCATAGAAGCGCGCGATCTCGTCGGCGTCGATCATCGCGTTCTCGGGGACGCACTCCCCGAGCGTGGAGTTGCTCGCGGTCGCGGCCATCGCCTGCGAGTGAGCCTAGTCGGTCCAGTTGCCGGCGTCGTGCGCTCGCCACCGCCGTGCCCGCGGTAGGCTCGGGCCCTGTTCCCGTCCCGGACATTCGACGAGGAGCTGATCCGCGAGGTCGCGGGATGAGCGACATCCGGCGCTGCCGGGACGACGAGCGCGCGGCGATCCTGCGGATCGTCAACCTGGCCGCGGAGGCGTATCGCGATGTGATCCCGGCCGACCGCTGGCGCGAGCCGTATATGCCCGCGACCGAGCTCGATGACGAGATCGACGCCGGCGTCGCGTTCTGGGGCTACGAGTCCGACGCGGAGCTGCTCGGGGTGATGGGGATCCAAGCAGTCCGGGATGTCGACCTGATCCGGCACGCCTATGTCGTGCCGGGGCGGCAGCGCGGCGGGGTCGGGAGCGCGCTGCTCGACCACCTGACCGCACTCAGCACGCAGCGGATGCTGGTCGGCACGTGGGCCGCGGCCGAGTGGGCGATTCGGTTCTATCGCCACCACGGATTCGAACTCGTCACGCCCGAGCAGAAGACGGCGCTGCTCCGGAACTACTGGACGATTCCCGATCGACAGATCGATACCTCCGTGGTGCTGGCAAAACCTCCGTTCTGAGCGCGCATTCGGCTGAAGTTCCGAGGCCCGCCTGCCGATCACTGGTATGTCTCCCTCGACCGAAAGTCAGACGTCTCGTGGACATCCAGTCAGTGAGCGGGTCCCCCTCGCAGCTCGTCGCCGGCGGCGGCGCAACGCCGGGTGCCTCGATCACCGATCTGGCCCAGCAGCACGGCGTCTCCCGCGAGTCGCTGGTGGCGCTCGTCCAGTCGAAGATCCAGCAGTCGCGGCAGGCGAGCGGTCAGGCCCCGCTCGACCAAACGACGCTCGACCAGCTCATCGATCACGCGCTCGATCCGGACCGCGGGCAGGGCGCGACGGATGAGTCGCAAGCCGAGGGACCGGCGTCGGCGGGCTACACCGCGGGCGCGCAGCGGACCGCGGACCGCCCGCGCGCGGCCGGCAGCATCTCGATCCTGGCCTAGTCGGACTTTCCTGAGCCTCTGGGCTCGGCCCACTAGGCTCCGGGCGCCCACCCTCGAGCGAGGAGGATCGATGATCGCCCGGATCTGGCGCGGTGCCGTCGCCAAAGCCGACGGTGACGCCTACGCCGATTACATAGACGAGACCGGCATGGCCGGCTACACCAACACGCCCGGCAACCGCGGCGCATGGATGTTGCGGCGCGATGTCGACGATAAGACCGAGTTCCTGATGTTCACGCTGTGGGACTCGATGGCGTCGATCAAGGCGTTCGCCGGCGATCAGCCCGAGGTCGCGGTGTTCTATCCGGAAGACGACCGCTATCTGGTGGCGCGCGACGAGACCGTCTCGCACTACGAGGTCGACCGGTACGTCTCGCCATGAGCAGGGCGGGTGGGCGCCGGATCGTGGCGATGGGCGGAGGTGGGTTCTCGATGGAGCCCGACAATCCGCTGCTCGACGAGTTCGTCCTGTCGCTGGCGCGCTCGCCGCAGCCCCGCGTTTGCTTCCTCCCCACCGCCAGCGGCGACGCCGACCTGTACGTCGCCCGCTTCTATCGGGCATTCGCGCCACTGGAGTGCCGCGCGATCGACCTGCCGCTGTTCGAGCGGACCGTCGGCGACCTGGAGGCGTTCGTGCTCGCGCAGGACGTGATCTACGTCGGCGGCGGCAACACCGCGAGCATGCTCGCGGTCTGGCGGGTCCACGGCCTCGATCGCATCCTCCGCCGCGCCTGGGAAGAGGGCGTGGTGATGTGCGGCCTCAGCGCGGGGATGAACTGCTGGTTCACCGAGTCGGTCACCGACTCGTTCGACCTCGCGAGCCTGGCGCCGCTCCACGACGGGCTCGGCCTGGTGCCGGGCAGCGCCTGCCCTCACTACGACGGCGAGGAGCAGCGGCGGCCGACGTTCACGCGACTCGTCGCCGCCGGCGAGCTCGCCGACGGCTGGGCCGCCGACGACGGCGCCGCGCTCGTGTTCGCCGGCGAGGAGCTCGAAGAAGTGGTCGCGTCCCGCCCGCACGCCGCCGCCTACCGTGTGGAGCGGACCGCCGGTAGCGGGGTCGACGAGCGCGCGCTGCCGGCGCGGTACCTGGGCGGCTGATAGAACTGCGCGCGATGCCCCGCGCGGTGCGGTTCGACCGATACGGAGATATCGACGTCCTGAACGTCGTCGAGGTCGAGCGCCCGGTTCCGGAACCCGGCGAGGCGCTCGTCAGGGTCAAGGCGGCCGGGATCAACCCGGGCGAGGCGTCGATCCGCAAGGGCCTGCTACACGAGCAATGGCCGGCGACGTTCCCGTCGGGCGAGGGCAGCGACTTCGCCGGGGTCGTCGAGGAGCTTGGTGCCGGCGTCGAAGGACTCGAGGTCGATGAACCGGTGATCGGGTTCACGGACGAGCGCGCGAGCCACGCCGAGTTCGTGGTCGTGCCTGCCGGCCAGCTGACGCACAAGCCCGAGAACGTCTCGTGGGAAGCCGCCGGCGCGCTGTTCGTCGCCGGGACCACGGCGTACGCGGCGGTGCGCGCGGTCGGGACATCCCCGGGCGACACGGTCGTGGTGTCCGGAGCCGCGGGTGGCGTCGGCTCACTCACCGTGCAGCTCGTCGTGCTCGCCGGCGCGACCGCGATCGGTCTTGCCGGCGACGGCAACCACCAGTGGCTGCTCGAGCATGGCGCGATCCCCGTCGCATACGGCGATGGGGTCGTCGGCCGGATCCGCGAGGTGTCGGAGGGACACGTCGACGCGTTCATCGACACGTTCGGCTCGGGCTACGTCGCGCTCGCCGTCGACGAGCTGGGCGTGGCGCCCGAGCGTGTCGACACGATCATCGACCGGGACGCCGGTCAGAAGTACGGGGTCAAGATGGAAGGGACCGCGGCCGCGGCGAGCGCCGACGTGCTCGCCGAGCTGGCGGGGTTGATCGACGAGGGCCGGCTCGAGGTGCCGATCGCGCGCGCCTACCCGCTCGACGACGTCCGCGACGCGTTCGGAGAGCTCGAGCAGCGGCACACCCGCGGGAAGATCGTGCTCGTCCCGTAGAGCCGCCTAAGCTCGAAGCTCAACGACCTCGAGGAGACCCCAATGGAATACCGGCAACTCGGACGTTCCGGGCTGCGCGTTTCGAAGCTGACGATGGGAACGATGACGTTCGGCGGCCGCGGCAACTTCGCCAACGTCGGCGCCACCGACCTCGACGGCGCCCGACGCCAGATCAAGATGGCGATGGACGCCGGCGTGAACCTGATCGACACCGCCGACATCTACTCCGACGGCGCCGCGGAGGAAATCGTCGGGCAGGCGTTGCGCGGCATGCGCGACGAAGTCCTGCTGGCGACCAAGGTGCGGTACCCGATGGGCGACGGGCCCAACGACGCCGGGCTATCCCGCCACCATGTGATCCGCGGCTGCGAGGCGAGCCTGCGCCGCCTCGAGACCGACCACATCGACCTCTATCAGGTCCACGAATGGGACGGGCGGACTCCGCTCGAGGAGACGCTGAGCGCGCTCGAGCACCTCGTCGACAGCGGCAAGGTTCGCTACGTGGGCTGCTCGAACTTCGCCGGCTGGCAGGTGATGAAGGCGCTCGGGATCGCCGACCGCACCGGGCTCCCGCGGTTCGTGAGCCAGCAGGTGTACCTGTCGCTCCAGGAGCGCTCGGCCGAGTACGAGATCGTGCCCTCGGCGATCGACCAGGGTCTCGGGGTGCTCGTCTGGAGCCCGCTCGCCGGCGGCCTGTTGTCAGGCAAGTACCGTCGCGGCAAGGACGCGCCCCCCGGGTCGCGCAAGGCGACCGAGTGGGACGAGCCGCCGATCTACGACGAGGACAAGCTGTACGACACGATCGAGGCCGTGGTCGAAGTCGCCGAGGGTCGCGGCATCTCGCCGGCGCAGGTGGCGCTGGCCTGGCTGCTCGGGCGACCTGGGGTGACGAGCGTGATCGTCGGCGCCCGCACCGACGAGCAGCTCGCCGACAACCTGGCCGCGGCCGATCTGTCGCTCACGGCAGAGGAGGCCGCGCGGCTCGAGGCCGTCAGCCGGCCGCCGCTGATCTATCCGTTCTGGCACCAGGCGACAACCGCGAACGAGCGCCTCGGCGAGGCCGACCTGTCGCTGATCTCGCCCTACCTGGAGGGCTGATCAGTACGGGAGCTTGCCGTCGCTCCGCCACACGGCGAGCGCCGTCAGCGCGTCGAGCGGCACGTCGGTGCCCGACAGCACGCAGGTGTGCCCTCGGCGCAGCCACGTGACGATCAGCCGGCGGTTGTCGGCAAACGCGTGGAGGACGATGCCGCCGCGCGTGATGGTCTCGGCCCCCGGGGCGTTCGGCAGTCGCGCGCCGGGGACGATCGTGTAGGCGATCCACCGGCCGTGGCTGGCGTAGAAGACGGTGGTCAGAAGCCTCCCGTCGAGGCCGTCGCTGCGGACGCCGGTCGCGACCCAGCCGAAGTGGTCCTCCCAGTAGGGGAACGGGAGCCCGGCGGCGCTGACGCGAGGGAGCGTGGCGGCATCGTCGGGGGGCTCGGCCACGTGGGCGGTTGGGGGCCGGGCGGCGAGCGTGGCTGCCTCGGCGGCGGTCAGCCCGGCCTGACCGCCGCCGAGATTGGAGAACGTGAACGCGACCGCGACGAGGACGCCGGCAAATCCGAGTCCGAACATCCGCGAACGGACGCGCCGCGGGGGCGGACGCGCGGCGGCGGAACCGCAGCGCGAGCGGCGCCCGCTCGGCCGCGAGCGCGCGCACTGCCGCCACCGCCCGGCGCTGGTCGCGCAGGCGGGACTGGAGCTCGTGCGAGCCGGCGACGGACCGCTCCACGCGCTCGCGCCGGCCGGGGTCGAGGCTGCCGTCGGCGAGGCGGGCGAGATCGCGCTCGGTGGCGCGAGGGGGTCGGCCAAGTGTGCGCATCGCGGTCTAGCCGGGCGCCGGCGGCTCGTTGGCCAGCGAAAGCGCCGGGCGGTCGTTCCCGAGCGCGCGCGCGAGGCGCTGCCTGGCCCGGTATAGCCGGGTGGTGATGGTCGCCTCGCGGACGCGGAGCGCGCGCGCCGCCTCGCGATAGGACAGCCCGACGACGTCGATCGCGACCAGCGCCTCGCGAAAGGGATCGGGGAGCTCGGCGATCAGCGCGTACAGCTCGGATGCGTCGAGCGCGGCCTCGGGCGCGGCGGCGGACGGGTCCTCGAGGCGATCGAGCTCGTCGGGGAACGGGTCCGCCCGCGGCCGGCGCGCGGCGGCGCGCAGGCGGGAGAAGTGCGTGTTGCGCAGCACCCGCAGCAGGTATCCGAGGTCGTCGGCGGAGCGGAGCACGCGGGGCTTCTGGAGCACGCGCGCGTACGTCTCCTGGACGAGGTCCTCGGCGTCCTCGCGCGAGCCGCACAACGCCCAGGCGGCGCGGTACAGCCGGTCGAGGTGGTCACCGAGGTGATCGGGATCCAGCCGGCGGGCCGGCGAGGATGCCCCACCCGCTCGCGGCAGGGCGTGATCGGCGGCGATCGGCACGGCTCAGCTGGTCATGGCGGTCATTGATGGTTGCGCCCTCAGCCATCAATGACTCCGGGTGGACCGAAGTCCTTCCCGTATCGCGTTTTCAGGTCGCGGCGGGGAGGCTGAACCGGACGCGCGTGCCGGTCGTCGCGTCGGCGAGCCAGATCCGGCCGCCGTGAGCCTCGACGATCGCGCGCGAGACCGCTAGGCCGAGGCCGGCGCCGGGGCTCGTCCGGGCGGCGTCGGTGCCGCCACGGTAGAACGCCGTGAACACGTGCTCGCGCTCCTCGGGCCGGATCCCGTCACCGGTGTCGGCGATCTCGAACTCGATTCCGGCCGCCACCGGCTCGGCGCGGACGACCACGCTGCCGTCCGCCGGCGTGTGCCGGATCGCGTTCTGGATGAGGTTGAACAGCACCCGCTGGAGCTTCTCGGGGTTCGCCTGGGCGGGACAGAGGGTGTCGGGGACCTCGGCGAGGACCGCGACGCCCTTGGCCTCGGCCTGCACCCGCATCGCCTCGACGGTTTCGCCGACCAGTTCCTGCAGCGGGACCTGCTCGATCGACCAGCTGATGTCACCGGCCTCGAGCCGGGAGAGCTCGAACAGGTCGTCGATCAGCACGCTCAGCGCGTCGATGTGCGTGGTCATCCGACGCAGATAGCCCCGGCGCGTCTCCGGGTCGTCGACGATGCCGTCCCCGATCGCCTCGGACAGCAGCCGCAGCGAGGTGATCGGCGTGCGCAGGTCGTGGGACACCGCGGCGATCAGGTCGCGACGGGCGGCGTCGGATTGGTCGCGGCCCGTCTCCTCGGCTTGCAGCTGGGCGATCATCACGTTCGCCGCCCCCGCGAGCTGGGCCAGCTCATCGTGGGCGGAGGTCTCGATCCGGACCTCGCGCCGGCCACGCCCGACCGCCATCAGCCCGTCGCGGATCGCCTGGACGTCGCGCAGGATGCTGCCGGCCACGATCCGCGCCGCGACGATCGCGACAAGGCCGGCCGCCACCACGATCGCCGCCAACAGCTCCGCGCTCCGGTCGGACACGACCATCAGCGATCCGACGAGGACGAGCGCCACCAGCACCGGCGCGACGACGATTGCCACGACGAGCGCGAACTGGCGCGGCAGCGACCCGGCGCGGAGACGGGCCCAGGATGCGATCTTGCCCGCGCTCACGGCTGGAACCGGTACCCGACCCCCCACACCGTCTGGATGTGCTGTGGCTGCGCGGGATCGGCTTCGATCTTCGACCGCAGGCGGCGGATATGGACCGTGACCGTGGAGGTGTCCGTGTAGAACGAGTACTGCCACACGGCGTCCATCAGCTGGTTGCGCGAGAACGCCTGGCCCGGGTGGCGCGCCAGATACAGGAGCACGTCGAACTCGCGGTGGGTCAGCTGGACCTCCTCGCCGCGGACGAACACTCGCCGGGCGGTCGGGTCGATCGTCATGTCGCTGAGCTCGATCGGCTCTTCCTGCGTCTTCGAGGTGTCGAACCGCCGCAGCACGGCGTCGACGCGCGCGACCAGCTCAGCCGGCGAGAACGGCTTGACCACGTAGTCGTCGGCGCCCAGGCGCAGCCCGATCACGCGATCGGACTCCTCGCCCTTGGCTGTCAGGAGGATCACCGCCACCCGGTCGCGATCCTGGTCGCGGAGCCGGCGCATCACCTCGAGGCCGTCGATGCCGGGGAGCATCAGGTCGAGCACGACGAGGTCGGGGCGCTGGCTCGCGGCGGCGTCGAGCGCCTCGCGGCCGTTGGCGGCAACCCGGGTCGCGTATCCCGCTCGGTTCAGATAGCGGGCGACTACCTCGGCGATCGTGGGCTCATCGTCGACCACGAGCACCGAGCCCCGGACATGGTCCTCCATACGCGGATTGTCGCAGCGTTCGGGCGCCGAATCGAGAACGCCGGCGGCGCATTCACCGGTTGTTCAGATCCGGCCTACTTGCGCTTGTAATAGTCCGAGTTGATCTGCGTGTACTGCTGCCACTCGTCGGGCAGCTGGTCCTCGGCGAAGCAGGCGTCGACCGGGCATGCCTCGACGCAGGCGTCGCAGTCGATGCATTCCTCGGGGTCGATGTACAGCTGCGCCTCGTCGTCGAACCCCGGCTCGTCCTGGGTCGGGTGGATGCAGTCGACCGGACAGACCTCGACGCACGACAGATCCTTGGTCCCGATGCACGGTTCCGCGATCACGTAGGTCATGCGCGCAGGGTTACACCTCAACCCGGGTTGAAGTCAAGTCGAACATGTGGCAGACGTCGATCGACTCGCAATCGCATCCGGTGCAGATCTCGAGCAGCCGGCGCACCGACGTCGCGCGGTCGATCAGCTGATCGAGCTCGGGCAGCTTCGCCAGCGCGAGCTGGCGAAGGCGCTCGTGGGCGACCTCGTCGCGGGAGCCGAGCAGGTCCCGGATCTCCTCCAAATCGAACCCGACGCGCTGGGCGGAGTCGATGATCGCCAGCCGCCGCAACACATCGGGGGCGTACCGCCGCTTGCCCGAGACACGCTCGGGCTGGGGTAGGAGGCCACGGGCCTCGTAGTACCGGATCCGCGACGCGGTCATGCCGGCGAGGCCCGCCACCTCTCCGATCGCAAGCTGCTTTCCATCCTCAGTCATGTCTCGCAGTATCCTGCCCGCTGCCGATGATCGGGGACATCCTGTGGACGCCACCCGCTGACTGGCGGGAAACGAGCGAGGTCGGCCGGTTCATGAACTGGCTCAGAGACGAGCGCGGGCGCGAGTTCGGCACGTTCGACGAGCTACGAGAGTGGTCCGTCGCCGACCTCGAGGGCTTCTGGGGCGGCCTGTGGGACTTCTACGGCATTCGCGCCACGCCGCACGAGCGTGTGCTGGGCAAGCGGGAGATGCCCGGAGCGGAGTGGTTCACCGGCGCGCGCCTCAACTACGCCGAGCACCTCGTCGGCCTCGAGGAGGACCGCGATCGGGTCGCGGTCGTCGCGCGCTCGCAGACGCGCGGGCCGCGCGAGCTGACCTTCGGCGATCTGATCGAGCAGGCCGGCCGCGTCCGGGCCGGGTTGCAGCGGCTCGGGGTGCAACGTGGCGATCGCGTCGTGGCGTACATGCCCAACATCCCCGAGACGCTGATCGGCTTCATCGCGACCGCGAGCCTCGGGGCGATCTGGGCCACATGCGCGCCCGAGTTCGGCGCGCGCAGCGTCGTCGATCGGTTCGCCCAGATCGAGCCACGGGTGCTGATCGCCGTCGGTGGCTACGGCTTTCGCGACCGCTACGTCGACCGCCGAGCAGAGGTCGAGACGATCCGGGGGCGGATCCCGTCGATCGAGCACGTGGTCTGGGTCCCGTTCGGAGAGGCCCGGATCCCGGACGCCGTCGGCTGGGAGGAGCTGACCGCCGAGAGCGCGCCGCTCGAGTTCGAGCGGGTCCCGTTCGACCACCCGCTGTACGTGCTGTTCTCCTCGGGCACGACCGGGCTGCCGAAGCCGATCGTGCACGGTCACGGGGGCCAGCTGATCGAGCACCGCAAGAACATCGGGCTCGGCTGGGACCTCAAACCCGGCGGCCGCCTGCTGTGGTTCTCGACCACCGCGTGGATGATGTGGAACGCGCTCGTCGCGGGCCTGCAGCTCCGCTCGTCGATCGTGATGCTCGACGGCGACCCCGCCTGGCCCGACCTGCTCGAGCAATGGCGGCTGGCCGAGGAGCTCCAGCCGTCGGTCATGGGCGTCGCGCCGGCGTATCTGATGGCGTGCCGCAAGGCCGGGATCCAGCCCGGGCGCGAGTGCGATCTCTCGAGCATCCGGATGCTGTGCACGGCGGGCTCGCCGCTGCCGCCCGAGGGCTACCTGTACGCGTACGAGCAGCTCGGCCCGGACATGCTGCTCAACAACGGCTCAGGCGGGACCGACGTGTGCACGGGTCTCGTGTCGGGCAGCTTCGCCCAGCCGGTGTACGAGGGCGAGATCACCGGTCCGTGCCTGGCCGTCGACGCGCACGCGTTCGACCCCGACGGCAACGAGGTGATCGGCGAGCTCGGCGAGCTCGTGATCACTCAGCCGATGCCGTCGATGCCGGTGGCGTTCTGGGGGGATGAGGACGGTGCGCGCTACCGCTCGTCGTACTTCGACGTGTACCCGGGCGTCTGGCGCCAGGGGGACTGGATCAAGTTCACCGAGCGCGGCAGCTGCATCATCACCGGGCGCTCCGACGCCACGCTGAACCGCGGCGGCGTGCGCCTTGGCACCGGCGAGTTCTACGCGGTCGTCGAGGATGTCCCCGAGGTGATCGACGCGCTGGTCGTGCACCTCGAGGACTCAGGCGGCGGCGCCGGCGAGCTGCTGCTGTTCGTGGTGCCGGCCGACGGCGCCGAGCTCGACGACGCGCTGCGCGACCGGATCGCGAAGGCGCTCCGCGGCGAGCTGTCGCCGCGGCACGTGCCCGACGAGATCGTGTCGGTGCCCGCGATCCCGCGAACGCTCACGGGGAAGAAGCTCGAGGCGCCGGTCAAGCGGATCCTGCGCGGGGAGTCCTCGGAGCGCGTCGCCAGCCGCGACTCGCTTGCGGATCCCGGGGCGCTCGACGCGTTCGTCGCGCTCGCCAACCAGCGTTCGATGCGCTAAGCGAGCAGTACCATCCGCCTGGGACCGACGTCCGAGAGGGAGATCGACCGAGAGGACATTTGCTTGGCGCAGGCGCTTGCATCGGATGTGGCGTCAGAGTCGGCGGTTCGCGAACCGGAGCGCTGGCGAGTCGCCGGAGGCGACATCAAACACAGGCTCGATTCGTGGTCGGAGATCCTGGCCGCCACCCACCTCGCGTTCGAGGTGCACGCCACCGACCGCACGCCGGGCGACTTCCACGGAAGCGTGACTCGCCGCCCGATCGGCGACCTGATGCTGGTCGACTGCGCCGCGTCGCCGTTCCTCGGCCACCGCAGCCGGGCGGTGATGAGGCCCGAGGCCAAGCACGAGGACATCCTCGGCTTCCAGATCGTCTGCAAAGGCGTCGAGACCGTCAGCGAGGGCGCGCGCGGCCTCGCGCTGTCGCCCGGCAACATCGTGCTGTGGGACGGGCAGCAGCCCACCGACGTCGAGATCGTCGAGGCGTTCCACAAGCGCACGCTGCTGTTCCCGCGCGACCGCGTACTCGCCGTCTGCCCGCGGCTGGCCGAGCTCCGGGCGCTCCCGCCGCTCGACGACAACGGGCCGGCGCGGCTGCTCGTCCGGTACATGAACGCCCTCGCGCTCGAGCAGCCCAAGCTCGCGGCCGCGGCCGGGGTCGCGGCCGCCAACGCGGCGATGGAGTTGCTGCGCGCGGCGGTCGAGCCGTGCGTCCCCACGAGCCGCGCCGCCGCGCGCGAGGCGATGCGGGCCGAGATCCGGCGCTACGCGCGCACCCATCTGCAGGACCCCGAGCTCGGGCCGGCGTCGATCGCGCGCGCATACTCGATCTCGGTCCGCGCGCTGCACGCGCTGTTCGAGGACGTCGACGCGTCGGTGGCGGGGCTCGTCCGGTCAGAGCGGCTCGCCCGGTGCCTCGAGGACCTCCAGCGCCCGAACGGCGGCTCGGTCACCGACATCGCGTTCCGCTGGGGGTTCTGCGACGCCGCGCACTTCTCACGCGTGTTCAAGCGCGCGTTCGGCGTCACGCCGAGCGACGTGCGCCACGGGGCGCTGAAGAACGGGCACTAGCCGTCGTCGCCGTAGGCGTGGGCACTACCGGCGGTCGACGACCCGGACCGCCTTGCCCTCGCTACGGGGCACGGACCCGGGTTCGAGCACAGAAACGGTGATCCGGACGCCTGTGCCTTCTTTGAGATTTTTTTCGAGCGTTTGCCGCAAGCTGCCGCGGTCGCCATCGGGCGTGCTCGGCTCGCACTCGAGCGTGAGCTCGTCCATCGGGCCGGGCCGCTCGAGGATGAGCTGGTAATGCGGCCCGACGCCGTCGGCGGCCAGCAACAGCTGCTCGATGTGCGAGGGGTACAGGTTGACGCCGCGGATGATCATCATGTCGTCGCGCCGCCCGCCCAGTCGAACCAGGCGCGCGGTGGTCCGCCCGCAGGCGCACGGCTCGACCGTGATCGCGCCGAGGTCGCCCGTCCGGTAGCGGATCAGCGGCAGCGCCTCCTTGGTCAGCGTCGTGAACACGAGCTCGCCGAATGTGCCGGGCCCGCGCGGAGTGCCGTCGGCCGGGTCGATCACCTCGACCAGGAAGTGATCCTCCTGGACGTGGAGCCCGTCCCGCGCGGTCAGGCACTCGGTGGCCACCCCCGGTCCGCACATCTCCGACAGGCCATAGAAGTTGATCGCCTTGAGCCCGAGCGCGGTGTCGATCTTGGTCCGCAGGCCCTCGGTCCACGGCTCGCCGCCGAACAGCCCTAGCTCGAGGTTGAGCGTGCCCGGGTCGACCCCGGCGTCCTCGAGCGCCTGGGCGATCACGAGCGAATATGAGGGGGTGGCAACGAGCACCTGCGCGCCGAGATCCTTCAGCAGCATCGCCTGGCGCGCGGTTTGGCCGCCCGACACGGGAACCACCGTGGCGCCGATCCGCTCTCCGCCCTGGTGGAAACCGAGCCCGCCGGTGAACAAGCCGTAGCCGTTGGCGTTGTGGATCAGCATCCCCGGCCGGACGCCGGCCATCGTCATCGACCGCGCCATCAACTCGGTCCAGTTCTCGAGATCCGCGCGCGTGTAAGCGACGACCGTGGGTTTGCCGTGGCTGCCGCTCGAGGCCTGGACGCGCACGGTCTCCTCGCGCGGGACCGCCAGCAGACCGAACGGGTAGTTCTCGCGCAGGTCGCTCTTGTGGGCGAACGGGATGCTCGGCAGGTCGTCGAGGGTTGTGAGGTCGTCGGGACGCGGTTATTCCTGCCTCCGCGAGCCGCTTCGCCCCGAGCGGCTGGCCCTTCAGAACGCGCGCGATGGTCGCGCGCAGCCGCTCGAGCTGGAGCGCGGCGAGCTGCTCGCGCGGCATCGTCTCCGCTTGGCCGTCCCAGATCGCCTGATCAGAGGCGGCGGCGGTCGGCATTCCAGTGCTCCTCGAGGTTGTGGACCAGCGCCGGACTCAGGTGGCAGTAGGCCTGCTCGCGGGCGTACGTGGCCATGTACTCGCGGAACAGATCGAGCGGCTCCTCCCCCACCCGCATCGCGGCGCGGTTCGCGGACGCGTTGATCAGCCCGGAGCTCGTCAGCGCCTCGATCCGGGTATCGATGGCGTCTTCGATCTCGTTCGCGTCTGTGACCTCGTCGCAGATGAGGTCGGCGTCGGCGTCGCCGGCGACCCACTCGCGGCCCGAGAGGATCGCCTGGCGGGCGGCCCGGTCCCCGACGAACCGTGGCAGGCGCAGGTTGGAGGCGCCGGGGATGATCCCCTCCCGGCGCGCCGGCAGGTACAGCCGCGAGCCGCGCGACCGCGATCACATGGTCCATCACGTGCAGGAGCTGACACGCGCCGCCGATCGCGAACCGCTCGACCGCCGCGATCCACAGCTTCTCGCCAACGCCCGCGACGCCGCGGAAGATCTTGTTGACGTAGCCCATGTCGCGCACCACGTAGAACAGGAAGTCGATCCGCCCGTAGTAGAGGTGGGTCAGGTTGATCCCGGCGCCGAACGGCCGCTCGCCGGCGTAGCGCGGATGGTCGACGACGCCGCCGCGGAACACCCCGATCTGGATCTCGGGATCGAGCAGGACCAGGTCGACGGCCGCCTCGGTCTCGTCCAGCGTGTTCCCGTCCTCGGCGTTGAGGTGGCGCGGGTTGCACAGCTCGAGCACGCCGGCGCGGCCGTGGCGAGTGACGCGAGCGTGGCCGAGGTCGACGGAGCCGGTCGTGCGGAGCTCGTCGAGGCGCTCGAGCGCAAGCTGGGTCGGGTGGAGCATCGACTCGATCAGGTGGCGCCCGGTGCGCGGGACCTGGAGGATCTCGGCGAGCAGCAGACCCTGCGCAAGCTCGACGCGTTCCTTGTCGGCGAGCTTGCGGGCGCGCTCCTGTTCGATCTCGGCGCGTGTCGGTACGAGGCCCGGGACTCGGTCGGCCGCCTCGTAAAGAAGCTCCTCGATCCTGACCGCTCTCGTGCACCGGTCGGTCAGCGCGTCGTAGAGCTCCTCGACGGTCAGCCCGGCCTGTTCGAGGATTGCAGTTGGTGGCTGCTGCTCGGTCGTGGCCATCGGTTCAGCCTCCCAGCATACGGTTAGCGGAGTAGCTCCAGGAGATCGGCAACGCGGTCGATCACCGCGTGCGGGCGCTTGCTCTCCGGCAGCTTGTCGAGCGGCGTCGCGCCGGTGATCCCGCTGCGCACGAGCACGGTCCGCGAGCCGCCCATGCGACCGAGCGCGATGTCCATGCCGACGTCATCGCCGATGACCGCGATCTCTTCGGTCGGGATCCCGAGCCGGGTGCGGATCTCCTCGACGGCGGCGCGCGATGGCTTGCCGACGATCTTTGGCCGCTTGCCGGTGACCTTGGCGATGCCCGCGGTGACCATCGCGCCGCGGCTGTAGATGATGCCGTTCGCGCCCGCGTACCCACGGGCGTAGCTTCCGGTGAGGAGCGGAGCACCGCGCGTCACAGCGCGCGCCGCGCGCTCCATCTTGGGCATGTCAGCTTCGTCGACGTGCGCGACGAACACGACCTCGGCCTCCTCGCCGATGGCCTCGGGGATCCCGGCCTCCGCCATGCGCTCGCGGATCACGCCATGCGCGAACAGCAGCGCCGGCCGGTCGCGGTGGCGCCGGCGGATGTAGGTGATCGCGCTGTCGACCGGCGTCAGCATCTCCTCGTCTGTTATTGGCAGCCCGTCCTCCCGGAGGGCTCTGGCCATGGTCTCCGAGCGGACGTGGCTGCCGTTCGTGAACAGAACCAATCTGCGGCCCGAGGCGCGGATTCGCTCCAACACCTCGACTGCGCCGGGTTGGGGCCGGGCGCGGCCGTCGGGGCCGCGGTGGGCGAGCGTGCCGTCGACGTCGAACACGAACCCGCGCACATCGTCGAGGTGCAGGCCGTCAGATGTCGCGCCGGCGCCCGCGCGCTCAGCCACGGCGCCACACCACCGTGTCGCCGCCTTCGTGCTTTGCGAGCGAGAACTCGGAGATCGCGGGACGGCGGGCCAGTTCGTTCAGCAAAGTGACGATCGGGCTGCGTCCGGGGCGGGCGGCCGGCGGCGGCGGCGACTGCGTGCGATTGGCGATCATCGCGTCGACCTGCTCCTGCGGCATCGTCAACCGGAGGAGGAGTTCCTCCTCGGAGATCCGCCGGCCGAACCGCTCGCGCGCGCCGTCGAGGCTGATCGGTTCCAGGTCGCGGAGTTTGTCGGTTTGTGGGAGCTCCAGCACGCGCTCGGCGACTTGCGGGTCGACCGGGGCGGCCGGATCGCCGTAGTGCCCGAGGAAGTAGCGGATCGTCTCGTCGGAGACGTTCACCCAGCGTTCGCCGTCGATCACGTTGCGGGCCGCCTGGCTGGCCACGAACTGCGAGACCGGCGTGACCAGGATCGGGTAGCCCATCTCGGCGCGGACACGGGTGACCTCCTCGAGCACGTTGTCGAACAGCTCGGGCCGGCGGAGCTCCTCGAGCATCCGCCGCGTGGTCGTGACCATGCCGCCGGGCAGCTGGTGCGTGTAGTAGACCGCGTCGAACTCGCGGGGCGCGCCGGGCGGGAGGCCCTTGGCGCGGGCGATCTCGTCGAAGTGCTCAGAGACCGCGGTCTGCGCGTCGAGGTCGAGGCGGGTCTCGTACCCGATCGCATTCAGGTTGCGGACCGTGCTCAGCACCTCGGGCTGAGAGGTGCCGCGGGAAAGAGCGCCCGACGCGGTGTGCACGACCTCGAACCCGGCTTGGACGCCCTCGACGTACACGAGCGGCGCGAGCCCGATCGTGCAGTGGCTGTGGAGCTCGATCGTGCGCTTGGCACCACTGCGGTCCGGCATCGCGGCGGCAGCGTTCGCGAAGTGAGGCGCGAGCTCGCGGACCGCGGCGGGCGTGAGCAGGCCGCCGGGGTCCTTCAGGTACAGCCGGTCCATGTCGGCGCAGTCGGCCAGGATCGCGGCGCGCTGCGCGTAGTAGTCGTGGGTGTGCACCGGGCTGATCGAGTACGTGAGGCCGATCACGACCTCCTCGATGCCCTCTGTACGGGCCATCGTCGCGAGGCGCTTGAGCCGGTCCGGGTCGTTGGAAGGGTCGGCGATCTGCATGCGGCGCAGCCCGTTGCGCGCCACCAGCCGGAACGCGAGCGCGATCACGTCCTGATCCGCCGGCACCCAGGAGATGAACCGCATCCCGGTCGTGATGATGCTGAGCGGCGTGTTCGGCATCGCCGCGCTGACCAGCCGGATCCGCTCCCACGGGTCCTCGCGGTGGAACCTGACCGACACCGCCATATGCGTGCTCGAAGTGAAATCGAGCGCGTGGTAGCCGACTCGGTCCATCGTCGGCGCGATCGCCAGCACGTCGGGCGTGGTGAGCCCGGTGGCGCTCCACAGGCTCTGGTTGCCGTCGCGGGTGCTCGTGTCGACGATGTCGATCGGTCGCGCGCCGGCGCTCATACGATCGCGCGCTCGAGCCAGTCGGTGGTGATGACACCGCGGCGGAAGTCGTCGTGCGCGAGAACGCTGATGAGCAGCGCGCGATTGGTCTCGACGCCCTCGACGTCGAGCTCCTCGAGCGCCTCCAGCAGCACGTCGATCGTGGCGTCGCGGCCCTCGGCGTGCGCGATCAGCTTGGCCATCAGCGAGTCGTAGTACGGCGGGATCACTGCGCCGGCGGACAGGTGGGTGTCGACGCGAAGGTGTGCGTGGTCCGGGACCGCGAACAGCGACAGCGTCCCGGGACTTGGCATGAACCCGCGCGCGACGTCCTCGGCGTTCAGGCGGCACTCGATCGCGTGGCCGTCGAACACGACGTCTTCTTGCGCGAACCCGAGCGGCTCACCGTCGGCGATGTGGAGCTGCATCGCGACGAGGTCCCGGCCCGTGATCGCCTCGGTCACCGGGTGCTCGACCTGGATCCGGCAGTTGATCTCGAGGAAGAAGTGCTCGCCGGTGCCGACGTCGACGACGAACTCGACCGTCCCGAGGTTGCGGTAGCCGATCGCTTTCGCAAACGCGACCGCCTCCGCGGTCAGGGCGTTGCGCGTGCCGGGCTCGAGCCACAGCGCCGGAGCCTCCTCGATCACCTTCTGGTAGCGGCGCTGCACCGAGCAATCGCGCTCGCCGAGGTGGACGACCGCGCCGTGCTCGTCGGCGGCGATCTGGACCTCGACGTGGCGCGCGCTCGACACGAACCGCTCGAGGTACACGCGATCGTCGCCGAACGCCGCGCCGGCCTCGCTGCGCGCGAGGCCGAGCAGGCTGTCGAGCTCGCCGCCGTCGCGCGCGAGCTTGATCCCGCGGCCGCCGCCCCCGCCAGCCGCCTTGACCAGCAGCGGATAGCCGATCTGGTCTGCGGCTTCCTGCGCGTTCTGATCCGGAGCGATCTCCTGACCGGGGAGGACGGGCACGCCGGCGCGCGCCGCCTCCTGGCGTGCGCGGAGCTTGTCGCCGCTCAGCTCCATGACCTCGGGCGGGGGGCCGACGAACGTCAGTCCGTTCTCGCGCGCGCGTGCCGCGAGCTTTGGACTCTCCGACAGGAAGCCGTAGCCGGGATGGATCGCGTCACAGCCGGTGCCGAGGGCCGCCTGCACGACCAGGTCGTCGCGCAGGTAGCTGTCGGCGGCCGGGGCCGGCCCGATGCACACGGCCTGGTCGGCGCGGCGCGCGGCCAGCCCGTGCCGGTCGGCGTCGGAGGTGCCGACCACGGTCTCGAGGCCCAATTCCTCGCACGCGTTCACGATCCGCAGCGCGATCTCGCCGCGGTTGGCGATGAACACGCGCTTGATCCGCTTCACGCCGGCTCCACCCGGAACAGCGGCTGGCCGTACTCGACGAGCTCGGCATTGTCCGGAAGGACCTCCGCAATCGCCCCCGACACGCCGGCGGTGACCGAGTTCATCATCTTCATGACCTCGATGATGCAGACGATCGTGTCGGGGTCGACGCGCTTTCCTACCTCCACGAACGGCGGCTTCCCCGGGGCCTCGGCACGGTAGAACGTCCCGAGCATCGGGGCGGTGATCGTGTGGAGGCCGTCGGTCTCGGCAGCCTGAGCCGCCGATGGTGCCGTCGCGGGGGCGGGCGGCTGCTCGACCGGGGCCGGCTTCGCGGGCGCGTCCAACGTGCGCGCGCCCTTCACCACGTGAAGTGAGAAGCCCTCGGTCTCGATCCGTAGTTCGGTAAGCGTTGACTCGTCGATGATCCGCAGGATCTCGCGGACGTCTTCGTCGCTCAGCGCCATCTCGGTCAGTCGTCCTTTGGGGCCGCGCCGAACGTGCTCATGATCAGCGACATCGCCGACGCAGGCTTGGGCTTGTCCGGCTTCTTGGCGAGCCCGGTGACCGGCCGGGCCTGGACGATGAACAATCCGTCGTCGTCGTCCGCCGTCGCGCGCGATCGCCCACTCGATGTCCTGGCGTGAGCCGAAGTAACCGTCGACGCGCTTAGCCACGGCGACGAGCTGCGTGAGGCGCGCGTGGTCGAGGCAGGCGACGTCGCGGCGCTCGGCCGGGACCTCGACGCGGACCGCGCCGGCGCCGCTCGCGTCCGGGATGTACTCGACGTCCTTGGAATGCACATGCTCGCGGACGACCTCACCGGTGACCTTGCTGATGAGAAAGTCATCAGGCGTGACCTCGCCGCCGACGACCGCCAGCCCGAGGCCCCAGCTCGCGTTGATCGCCACCATGCTCGGGTCGCCGCTCACCGGGTTGCAGGTGAACATCACGCCCGACACCTCGGCGTCGACCATCAACTGCACGGTCACGCCCATCGCCGGCGGCGCCTTGGCGTCGCCAAGCCGCGCGCGGTAGGTGATCGCCGGCGGGCTGTACAGGCTGATCCAGCAGTCGCGGACCGCCTCGCACACGTGGTCGGCGCCGCGGACCCACAGGAAGGTCTCCTGCTGGCCGGCGAACGTCGCCTCCGCGCTGTCCTCGCCGACCGCGCTCGAGCGGACCGCGACCGGGAGCGCGCGTCGCCGAGCCGCGCGTACCGCTCGGCGACCTCCTCGCGCACGTCGTCGGGGACGCGCGCGGATCTCATCGCCTCGCCGATCGCCCGCGACGCAGCCGCAACCGCGTCGACGGCTCCGCCAGCCGCCCCCGCCAGCGCGTCGTCGATCGTGCCCGCCAGGCCCGCGTCCGCCACGAACGCCTCGTAGGCCGCGGTCGAGATCGCAAAGCCGGGCGGCACCGGGATCTCGGCTGCGAGCAGCTCGCCGAGGTTTGCGCTCTTGCCGCCGAAGCCGGGTTCGTCGCTTCGCGACAGGCGCTCGAGCCGCCGCGTGTACTCGCGCGTCACCGACGCTCCTAGTCGGCGACCAACGTGACGGTGCCCTCGGTGCCGTCCACCCTGATCGTCTGCCCGGTGCGGATCGCCGCGGTGGCGCGGCCCGTGCCGACGACCGCGGGCAGCCCGTACTCGCGCGCCACGATCGCGGCGTGCGACATCACGCCGCCGACGTCGGTGACCGTGGCCCTGATCTTCGAGAAGATCGGCGCCCACGCCGGCGAGGTGCTGCCGCACACGAGGATCTCGCCGTCGCGCACCTCGCCGATCTGCCCGGGCGACCTGACCACGCGCGCTACGCCCTCGACTACGCCGGGCGAGGCCGCGGCGCCGTTGAGCACCGAGCCGCCGTCCTGCTGGCGTGCCCACTCCTGCACGCGCTCGGTCGTCACCCCCCACAGCATGATCGTCATCGGGTCGGTGACGGCCTCGGGGGTCACGCCGATCGCGGGCGGCGGCGTCCACTCGCCGAGCTTCGCGAGGATCTCCTTGCGGCGGGCGACGATCGCCGGCCAATGCTTCGGCCCGAGCGCCACGCCGCCGGTGGCCCAGGTCAGCACGAGTTCGTCGAGCGCGCTCGCGACCTCGTAGCGCGAGAGCTGGAACACGTCCTCGACGTCGTCGAGGAAGCCGTTGCGGGACAGCAGCGCGCCGAACTCGCGGATCTTGTTCCACCAGCGGGTGAGGAACCAGTAGTCGCAGAAGAACTTGTGCTCCTCGACGTAGGGGAACACCGTCCGCGACAGGTTGAGCAGGTCGTTGAAGCTCGCGCGTGCGTCCTCGTCGAGGAGCGCGCCGTACTCGCTCGCCAGCCGGTCTCGCTCCCGCTGGATCTCCTCGGTCGGCCGGTCGATCTGCTCGCCCGAGTTCAGAGCGCTGATGTGCCCGATCAGCGAGGCGTAGGGAATGCTCGGATCGTCGAGCCAGCTGCAGTAATAGTGGTAAAGGCCGTCGCCGGTGGCCATGTTGAACCACGGGTCCTTGACCTTCTCGAGCTCCTCGAGCCAGCTCCGGCCGGCTTCAGTTTCGGTGAGCTCGGCGTCGATCTCGTGTGGCGCGCGGCCCTGGACGAACGCCGAGTCGACCCCGGTCTCGATCGCCAGACGCGCGAGCCGGCGGAGCTCCGCGTCGGGCCGGAACAAGAGCACGTCGAGGCCGGCGACCATCTGCGCGATGTGCTGATCGGGGATGTCCGGCAGGTGGCCTTTGCAGAACTCGACGAACGTGCCGTACGCGCCGTAGCCGAGCAGCAGGAACTCGAAGTGGTGCTGCCACATCAGGTCGTTCAGCCGCAGCGCGCGGCCGTAGGCGTCGAGCACCTCGTAGAACGCGGTGTTGCGATCGTCGCCGAACGCGACCTCGTCGGGTTCGTACTCGGGGAGGTCCGGGACCTTGAGGTCACCGAGCTCGCGGATCAGCGCCTCCATCTTCGCGCGCCACTTGCCGTACAGCTCGCTCCAGTTCGCGAAGTAGTAGCCGGCGCGCTTTTGGAAGAACTCCGCCCGCTCTGCGATCTTGGCCGGGTCGGTCACCGGGTTGCCCGAGATGTAGATGTAGCCGTTCACGCACCGGTAGTCGATCCCCATCGCCGGCGGCACCGCGAACACGCGGTTCTGCCACGACCCCACGGCCTGATACGGCGAGTCGATGCAGATCACGTCGAACGCCGGCATCGGCACCGGGAAGTGCATCGAGTTCCAGAACCAGAACCGGTTCTCGTCCGTGTCGCGCCGACGCTCGTCGAACATCGCGTAATACGGGTACATCTCCTCCCAGCCCTCGCACCCGGCCGGGGTCTCGATCTCGTACGGGCTCGGGAATGCCCCAGCCTTCGGCGCAGTTGTAGCCATCCGCTCCCTCTCGAGTTCCTCGTCGCTGTGCACTCGTGGACCGCCACGAGCGGACGAGAGTCTACCCCCGCCCGTTTGCCCCTCCAGGTAGGATCGCGCGCCTTGACACGAAGGATGACACTGATGGTCAAGTCGGGTCGCTGATGGCGCGGATCCTGCTCGTGCACGGCGCGTTCGGACGAGCGGCGTGCTGGGACCGGCTCGCTCCGGGACTGCGCGACGCCGGCCACTCGGTTGAGGCGATCGACCTTCCCGGGGCGGGCGAGGACCACACGCCTGTCGCCGAGGTCACGCTCGATCGCTATGCGCGGCGGGTGTGCGATGCGCTGGCCCAGGGACCTCCGGCGGTGCTCGTCGGGCACAGCATGGGCGGGATGGTGATCACCCAGGCCGCGGCTCGGTGCCCCGAGCACATCGAGCGGCTCGTGTACGTGGCGGCGTTCCTGCCGCAGGACGGGCAGAGCCTGATCGACATCACGCAGCTACCCGAGGCGGCGGGCGACCAGGTGCAGGCGAACCTCGTCGTCGACGGCGATCCGCCGGTGGCCACGATGAACCCTGACGCGGTTCGCGAGGCGCTGTGCCACTGCTGCGACGACGAGCAGTTCGCCTGGTCCGCGTCGCTTCGCGGGCGCCAGCCGGTCGCGCCGTTCACTCACCCGGTGGCGCTCGGCGGTCCGAAGGCCGACGCGTTCGGCGCGCTGCCGCGCGCGTACGTGACCTGCCTCCAGGACCGCGCGATCAAGCCCGCGATCCAGCGCCGGATGTTCGAGGCGGCCGGGTGCGATCCGGTGATCGAGATCGACACCGATCACGCGGTGTGGGCATCACGGCCGGATGAGCTCTCGGCAGCTTTGAACCAGATCGTCGTCTGAGGTCAACGACCGGCGAGGTCGGCCGCCATTCGCCTGCCTACCAGCAGCGCAAGCTGGACGTCGAGGACCGCGTCGGCCAGCTCGGGCAGCGTCTCCGCGCCGTGCTCGAGCACATGCGCGGTGACGAGCTCGGTGACCGCGCCGACCGCGGCGCGGAACGTGTAGGGCGGGACCTCGGGGATCTCGGGGATGTCCGCGCGAGCGCGTCGATGGACGTCGCTGAGCTGTGCGGCGAACCGGACCTGGATGGCGGCCCGCCGGGCGAGCGCCTCCGGGCCGGCGCCGAGCACCTCGATCAGGAACGCGCGGGCGAAGTCCGGGCTGGCCGCGAGCGCCTCGAGATAGGCGGACACCGCGGCGCGGTGGGCCGCCAGCCAATCGGGCGCGAGCGCCTCCAGCGCCTCGTCGATCGTCGCGAGCAGCTCGTCGACAGTGGCGTCGTAGGCGGCGAGGAAGCACTCGTCCTTGTTCGCGAACTGCTCGTAGAAGGTCTTGCGCGAGACGCCCGCGCGCTCGATCACGTCCGCCACCGCGACCCGCGCGTAACCCTTCTCCGCCACGGCCTGCACCATCGCCGCGAGCATGCGAACGCGTTGGACCTCACGCACGACCGGCCGGGGCGCGGCATGGCGGCCGCGGGGCAGAACCGAGAGGATGCTGGTTTCAGGCGAAGCGCTCAAGGGAACATCAGTGTACACTTAGGAACACGATTGTTTCTACGACAGTGATGTGAGAGGCTGACGAGATGACGACAGGTGACGGACACAACGTTCGGGTGGCGATCGTCGGCGCCGGGTTCGGCGGACTCGGCATGGCGATCCGCTTGAAGCAATCCGGGATCGAGGACTTCGTCGTGTTCGAGCGTGACGCGGACGTCGGCGGCACCTGGTGGGCCAACACCTACCCGGGCTGCCAGTGCGACATCCCCTCGCACCTCTACAGCTACTCGTTCGCACCGAACTCGGAGTGGAGCCGCACGTACCCATTGCAGCCCGAGATCCGCGAGTACCTGCGCGACTGCGCCGATCGGTTCGGGCTGCGTGCCCACATCCGCTTCGAGTGCCCGGTGCAGCGCGCCGAATGGGACGACGACGCCGGCGTATGGGACATCGACACACCCGACGGCCGGTTCTCGGCGCAGATGCTGATCGGCGCCCCGGGGCCGCTCAGCGAGCCGTCGGTCCCGGCTCTTCCCGGGCGGGAGGATTTTCAGGGCGTCGCCTTCCACACCGGTCACTGGGACCACTCGCAGGATTTGACCGGTCGCAACGTCGCCGTCGTCGGAACGGGCGCGTCGGCGATCCAGACCGTCCCCCAGATCCAGCCGCAGGTGAATCGGCTGACGATCTTCCAGCGCACGGCGCCGTGGGTCGTCCCCCATCGCGACCGTCCGATCACCGAGTTCGAGCGCCGGCTGTACCGGCGGTT
Organism: uncultured Solirubrobacterales bacterium; assembly: GCA_963699325.1. Lineage (GTDB taxonomy): Bacteria > Actinomycetota > Thermoleophilia > Solirubrobacterales > Solirubrobacteraceae > Palsa-465. Next base: position 108,444 of record CAVOTN010000014.1, read on the forward strand.
GCCGGCGGCGCAGCGGACGGTGCGCACGCTCGTGTACCTCAGCCGCGAGCTGCTCGTGCCCGGACTGGTGTTCCGCCCTCAGCTGATGAACACCGTGCAGAAGATGGCCGAGGGGCATCTGGCCAAGCAGGTGCCCGACGAGGCTCTGCGCGCCAAGCTCACGCCCAACTACGTGATCGGCTGCAAGCGCATCCTGCCTTCGAACATGTGGTACCCCGCGATCACGCAGCCGAACGTCGAGGTCGTGACGAGCGGCGTGACTTCGTTCACTCCGGGTGGCGTCATGGCTGCCGACGGGAGCGTCCACGAAGTCGACACCGTGATCTTCGCCACCGGCTTCCACGTCACCGACACCGCGTTCGCCGGGGTCATCCACGGACGCGGCGGCGCGCGTCTGTCAGACGTGTGGGACGGTAGCCCGCAGGCCTACCGCGGCGCCGCGATGCCCGACTTCCCGAACCTGTTCCTGCTGGTCGGACCGAACACCGGGCTCGGTCACAACTCGGTCGTGTTCATGATCGAGGCTCAGCTCAACTACTTCATGGGCGCGCTCGAGGCGATGGACCGCCGCGGCGCCAGCCGGATCGAGGTCCGCCGCCACGCCTACGACGCCTACAACGAGCACGTACAGGCTCGCCTCGAGGGGACGGTCTGGAGCACCGGCGGCTGCGCGAGCTGGTACATCGACCGCAACGGCCGCAACAGCACGATCTGGCCCGACTTCACCTGGCGCTTCTGGCAGCAGACGCGGCGGTTCGACGAGGCGGCTTACGAGCTGACCGCGCCGGCGCCGGCGTCGATCCCGGAGCCGCTCGCCGCCTGAGCGGGCGGTGGCGCCGGCCCCGGCGCGCGTGTCAGCCGGGGGTCGCGGTCCGCGCCGGCTAGGAGCCTCCTGGCGCCTCGCCCGCCTGCACAAGGCCCGAGATCACGGCCGGCGCAACCGCCGCCGGAACGTAAGCGTGCACCGGCTGGCGATGTCCCGCATGCCAAACCGGGCTCGCCGCTCCCGGGCCTAACGACATAGCGCCCGGGAGGCGCTTATGCTGCGCAGCGAGGCGCGGCGCGGGCCGCGGCTTTGGCGCGAATAGCACGGCCGGTCGAGTGCGATCGGGTGCGCGCGGGGCCGGCGGGGTGGGCGTGCAGCCGAAGCGCCGGCTACGGCGCGCAGCTCGTCCGCGACCCGGACCGCTGGCCGAGCTCCATCGCCCTGACCGCGCGTAGGTGCTCCGCGAGCGCCGCCGGACCGACCGGCCCCGCCGGCAACTCGACCACGAACGCCGTGGTCCCGGGGAACGCGTGATTCGACCATGCCGGCGCCGTGCCCGGGAGGAACGGCAGACACGTCGCCGGCAAGTGCGCCAGCTCCGCGTAGCGCCGCGCCACGCCTCGGTCCCCGCCGGCCATGTCGACGAGGTCCATGTGCTGGTGGTACCAGATCGTCACCGCCGGCCGGATGCGCCGGATCAGGCGGACCGCGGCGCGGGTCTCGGGCTCGGACAGCGGCCGGGGTCCCGAGTAGTACGTCGGGTCGGACACCGGCTCCCACTGGTAGGGGAAGTTGCGGTTGAGGTCGACACCGTCGGCGTTCTGGCGAGTGTCGGCCGCGGTGCCGTCGGGGTTCATCTCGGGGACGAGCCACAGCTGAACGCCCTTGACAATGGGCGCGCGCTCGAGCGCGGCGACGATCGCGAGGCCCGCGCATTCGTTCCCGTGAATACAGCCGACGACGAGGATCTTCCGCGGGGCGTCGTTTGGTCCGCGCACGAGCGCGATGATCGGGCGGCCCTTCACCGAGTGGCCGATCACGAGCCGGCGAACGCCGGCGGTCGCGGTCGCCGCCAACGCGACCATCGCCACGGCGAGCGCTTTGAGCGGCCCGACCAGCACGGTCCGGATCGTAGTCCCAGCTCAAAACTCCGGAGACCTGATCGGGTTTTGATAGTTTGCCCCTCCCTCCCGTCCGTCCGGTCCCGACACCCGAAAGGCAGCCAGACACATGAGCTCGACCGACGACCTGCTCGCGAACAACGACGCCTACGCGGAGTCGTTCGACAAAGCCGACCTGCCGCTCCCGCCGGCCAGGAAGACCGCGGTCGTGGCGTGCATGGACGCCCGCCTCAACGTCTATGGCGCACTCGGGCTGCAGGAGGGCGACGCCCATGTGATCCGCAACGCGGGTGGCGTCGTGACCGACGACGCGATCCGCTCGCTCGCGATCTCGCAGCGGCTGCTCGCCACCGAGGAGATCATCCTCATCCATCACACCGGCTGCGGGATGCTGACCTTCACCGACGATGACTTCAAGAACTCGATCGAGGCGGAAACCGGGATCAAGCCCGAGTGGGCGGCCGAGTCGTTCTCGGATCTCGACGCGGACGTGCGCCAGTCGATCGCGCGGATCAAGGCATCGCCTTTCATCCCGCACAAGGACGCGATCCGGGGGTTCGTCTACGAAGTCGAGACGGGCCGGCTGCGCGAGGTGACCTGAGGTCCGCCGCCGGCGTCGTGCGCGGCGGGCGCGCCAGCCGGCGCGGGTTCGTGGGGCGACACAGGTTCGGCGGCGACCGTTGCGTGCAGGGTCGTGTCCGCTGTAGCGGCGGGGCGCTCGCGTTCGATGCGACGACGGATGCCGGCGGGGGTGGTCCGCAGAGCCTCGAGCGTCTGCACCGCGCCGCTGCGTGAGTCGGCCAGCAGCGCCAGCAGCAGATGCTCGACGCCGATGTGGCCCTCGCCCCGCTTGAGGGTCTCGCGCAGCGACCCTTCGAGGATGCGGCGGGCCTGAGGGGTGACGCCGTCGGCGGGCGCGCCCTCGGACGGTTTCGACGGCAATCCGGGCAGCGTGGTCTGAAGGCTGCGCCGGGCCGACTCGAGGGTGACGCCCAGTGCGTTCAGGGCCTTGACGGCGTGGCTCTGCCGGCAATGGAGGATTCCGAGGAGGACGTGCTCGGTGCCGACCGCGGGCTGTCCCAGGCGCTTCGCTTCCTCACGCGCGAACTGCATGACCTGGCGCGCCTCGTTGGTTACCACCACCCGGGGACCGCCGCCACTGGCACCGAATGCGTGATCGAACACGTACCGGTACTTCCGGTGGGCAGCCTGCTTGGTGATTCCGAGCGCGCGCGCGATCCGGCTCCACGACGCGCCGGCCTCGAGCGCTCGCTGCACGAGCTCGGGCTCGGTCGCATCCAGCTGCTGCCGGAGCGCGGTGAGCGCCCGCAATGCGACCTCAGGATCCGCGATCCTGGCCGTATCGCGGGCGAGCTGCTCGATCGTCCCTGACTGAACACCCATGCCAAGGCTCTACCCGGCCTCGGGGGCCCGGCAACAGCTATTGACGTGAGCGTCATGCCAGGGTGACGAACCGAAATCCGGCGCGATCTGAAACTGCCTGCAAACGATTGGATTTCGGGGCGCACGATCGGGGCGGCCGAGTTTGGCAGCCCCGGGCCCGGGAATGTCGATGGCAAGGGCCAAACGGCAGGGCACATCACGAGGAGGCAGCGGTGCAAGAGCGAGACCAAGTGTCGATGGACGAGATCGACGGCGAGGACGCCGTCAACCTTCCGAACAAGGAAGTGCTCTCCCTTCTCGACGTGAACGCCAACGTCGACCTGGGCCTGGATCTAGCTGCGCCCGTCGACCTGGCCGCCGCCGCGAACCTCAACGTCGCCGCGCCGATCGAGGCTGCCGCGACCGCCAACGTGCTGAGCGAGGGCGCCCAGGCGGTCGGCTACGCGGAGCAGCACGGAACGGTCGACCAGCAGCTCAGCGGCAGCGCGAACGCGGTGGCGCCACAGCACGCGTCGGTCGATCAGACGTCGGGCGGCGGCACCCCGGGCGGCACCGAGCCGGCGGGCACGGGCGACGGCGCCTCGAGCACGCCGGTCGACTCGCCTCCGGCCACACCCGTCGAGCCGGTTGTGAGCACGCCGGTCGAGAGCACGCCGGTCGAGAGCACGCCGGTCGAGCCCGCGGCTGGCGGCAGCGATGCCGCCTCTGGTGCGCCAGTTGAGGCCGCGCCGGTTGAGCCCGCCGCTGCGCCGGTCGAGGCCGCGGCTTCAGGCACGCCGGCCGAACCCGCCGCTGCGCGCGGCGCCGGCACGCCGGCCGAACCCGCCGCTGCGCCGGTCGAGGCCGCCGCTTCAGGCACGCCGGTCGAGACTGCCGCCTCCGGCGCAACCGGTGCCGTCGGCGAAGTCGGCCAGGCCGCGTCGGGTGCCGTCGGTGACGCCGGCAGCGCCGCAGGCGGCACGGTCGGCGAGGTCGGCAGCGCCGCCGGCAGCACAGTCGGCGACGTCGGCAGCGCCGCCGGCAGCACAGTCGGCGACGTCGGCAGCGCCGCCGGGAGCACAGTCGGCGACGTCGGCAGCGCCGCCGGAGCAGTCGGCGACGTCGGCAGCGCCGGCAGCACAGTCGGCGACGTCGGCAGCGCCGCGGAGCACAGTCGGCGACGTCGGCAGCGCCGCCGGTGGCGCCGTTGGCGACGTGGGCAGCGCCGCCGGCAGCACGCTCGAGAACACGAGCGGCGGGATCGAGTCCCTGCTCAGTGGCGGCAGCCTCCTCGACGCCGACGTCAACATCCACGCCGATGCGAACCTGTCGGCGCCGATCGACGGCGCGGTGGCGGCCAACGGCAACGTGGCCGCGCCGATCGACGCAGCCGTCGGCGCGAACGTCGGCTCGCCGGACGCGGTGTCCGAGGCGCTCGCGCCGCAGGATGTGGACATCCAGCAGAACCTCGACCACGTGACCGCTGACGCGCAGGCGACCCAGACGGCCGACGTCGAACAGCAGTAGGTCCTGAGCACATCGGTCCGCGGCGCGTATGACCGCGACAGCTGAGCCTCCGCACACCGCGACCGAGGCCCCAGAGCAGCCACCGGAGACGCGCCCTCCGCTCGACCGAGCGGAGGGCGTGGAGCTGCTCGGCGGCGTTCACGGCTCGGGATACAAGGAGGGCGCGGCCCTGGTCCGCCGGGGCGACGGCCAGATGGTCCACCTCGGGCCGCTGATGTACGCGCTGCTCGAGTCCGTCGACGGGCACCGAGACTCCGAAGAGCTCGCCAGCGCGGCCTCAGAGCGGCTCGGCCGCGGGCTGGGCACGGAGCACGTCGAGCGGATCGCCAAGAAGCTGGCCGAGCAGGGCCTGCTCGCCGGGTTCGAGGACAGGGCGCCGCCGAAGCGAAATCCGCTGCTGGCGCTGCGCTGGAAGGTCCTCGTTACCAATCCGGCGATCACGCGGCGGCTGACGGCGCCGTTCACGGTCCTGTTCCGCCCATGGCTGATGTGGCCGATCCTCGCCGGCTTCGTCGGCGTGTTCTGGTTCGTCCTGTTCCACAAGGGCGTGGCGTCAGCGACGGCGCAGGCGTTCCACGATCCCGGGCTGCTCCTGCTCGTGTTCGTGCTGGCGGTGGCCTCGGCCGGCTTCCACGAGCTCGGCCACGCCGCCGCATGCCGCTACGGCGGCGCGACCCCCGGGGGAATGGGGATGGGGCTGTACCTCGTCTGGCCGGCGTTCTACACCGACGTGACCGACACCTACCGCCTGCCGCGCCGAGACCGGCTGCGCGTGGATCTCGGCGGCCTGTATTTCAACGCGGTGGTCGCGGTGGTGACGATGGCGGTGTGGCTGGCGTGGCGGTCCGACGCGCTGCTGCTGCTCGTCGCGCTGCAGGTGCTGCAGATGGTCAAGCAACTCTCGCCGGTGATCCGCGCCGACGGCTACCACATCCTGTCCGACGCGACCGGCGTGCCGGACCTGTTCTCGCACATGGGTCCGACGATGCGCCGCCTCCTCCCCGGCCACCGGCATGAGCCGTCGGCGCTGACCGGGCGGGCTCGGCTGCTCGTCACGGTGTGGGTGCTGATCGTGGTGCCGGTGCTGTTCAGCCTGTCGCTCGGCGCGATCCTGCTGCTGCCGAAGCTCGTCACGAGCGCGTGGGACAGCGGGCGGGTAATCCTGACCGCGATGCCGCACGACGCGAGCGACGGCAAGATCCTCGACCTGCTCGCCTCGGTCGTGCGGCTGCTGGCCCTCGTCCTGCCGGTGCTCGGGAGCGTGCTCGTGACCCAGAAGATCGCGAGGACGGTGGGCGGGAAGGCGGCAAAGTGGAGCCACGACAGCCCGCCGCGGCGAACGGTCGTGCTCGCCGTCGCCGCGGCCACCGTCGCCGCGATGGCCTGGGCCTGGTGGCCTGCCGGCCAGTATCAGCCGGTCCGCGCCAACGACAACGGCACGGTCGGCGGGCTGGTGCGGCTCGTGTCCTCGCCGGCGACGGTCGCGCGCCCCGCCGAACCAGCGGCCCCCGCACCGGCGCAGGCGCGAATCGCACCCGGCAAGCATCTGGCGCTGGCGATGATCCCGGTCGGGGGCGCAACCAAGCGCGACCCCGCGCTGTTCGTGATCCCCGGGACCAACGGGCAGGCGCCGGTCGCGATCGTGAGCTATACGACGCCGCCCCCGAGCCCGACCGGAACGGCCGGCGCGGGAACTGGCGCGAGTACCGGCAGCGCTGGCGCGGACGCCGGTGGCGGAACCACGAGCGGCGCCGGCGGCACGAGCACGAGCACCGCCGGTGGGCCGGGCACGACCACGCCGACGGCGCCCACCGAGGCCAGCGCGTTCCCGTTCAAGCTTCCGGCCGCCCCCGGCCCCGGCGACACCCAGGCGCTTGCCGAGAACACGACGAACGGCGGCGTGACCTACGACGTCGCCTACTCGGTCGTCACAGTCAGTAATGGCGCGCCCGTCACGAACACGAACAGCGCCTACGCGCTCGCCCACTGCCAGAGCTGCACGACGGTCGCGGTCTCGTTCCAGATCGTCCTGATCGTCGGACACAGCAAGGACATCCTCCCGATCAACGCCGCCGGCTCGCTGAACTACGACTGTCCGGCGTGCACGACCACGGCGATCGCCGACCAGCTCGTGGTGACGCTGAAGTCCCAACCGACGGCGGCGCTGCTGGCGAAGCTCGATGCCGATCTGAAGCAGCTGAAGCTGTTGCCGGCGCTGGGCGCACAGGGAACGCCGGCGGCCGTGGCGTCGCAGGTGGCCGCCGTACAGCAGCAGGTCGAGACGCAGCTCAACGCCAGCGGGCTGCCGACGGCCCCGATCGCCACGAACACGAGCCCGGCCGCGACCACGACCGCACCCACCTCGTCGACGACCGCAACCAATCCCACGACCGCCCCGGCCCAGCAGCCAAGCACGACCACCCCGCCGGCGCAGTCGACGCCGGCCTCGACAACGCCGGCACCGGCGAGCACGCCGCCGTCGACGACCACGACCGCAACCGCGCCCGCGACGTCGAGCGCGACCACGTCCACCGCCACGACCACGACACCGTCCGGCTGAACCCCAGAGCGCTCATCGACAAGAACGGGTGCGCTGGATGACTGGACTGATTCCAGTCTGCGGCGGTACCGTCGCTCTCACACGAGAGGAGTGACGATGGGCGAAGTCGATCTGATGGCTCTGTACTGGACGGTGAGCGGCCCGGTTGAGGTGCATGTCGGGCGCGAGTGGAGCCTGTTCGACTGGCGCGATCGGTGTGCGGAGGCGGCCACGGTCGGGTTCCGAGGGCTCGGGCTGTGGCATGCCGATGTCTCGCACCAACTCGAGACGCGCACGCTCGAGGAGATGGCGAAGATCTTCCGCGATGCCGGGCTGAAGTATCTCGAGGTCGAGTTTCTCTGGGAGTTCTTCGTCCCGCAGGGTCAGCCGGCGCGCGCCGACTCCGACCGGCTGCGCAAGCAGCTGTTCGAGACCGCGGTGGCGTTCGACGCTCACCACATCAAGGTCGGCAACATCCCCGAGACGCCGTGCGAGCTCGATCGGCTGATCGAGGAGTACGCGGCGCTGTGCGACGATGCGGCGCAGCACACCGACGCCAAGGTCGCATACGAGATCATCCCGTTCGACCCCAATGTCCACACGCTCGACGCCGGCATCCAACTGGTCACCGAGGCGGGGCGTGCGAACGGCGGGCTGGCGATCGACACCTGGCACATGGGCAAGCTGCGGATCCCGCCCGAAGAGCTCAAGCGCATCCCAGGTGAATACCTCGCCTGGGTGGAGCTGTCGGACGGCCCGGTGGAGTACATGGAGGACCCGATCGACGAGGTCATCAACTACCGCAAGCTGCCCGGCGAGGGCGAGTTCGACATCCCCGGCTACATCGAGGCCTGCCAGGCGGTCGGGTATGACGGCCCGTGGGGAGTCGAGGTCCTCTCCGCGGAACTGCGCAACCTCCCGATCGAGGAGGAGTTCAAGCGTGCGTACGAGACGACGGTCGCGCAGTTCCGCGCGGGCGTGACCTAGTGCCCTGAGGAGGAACGATGGAGCAGCTTGACAACGACAGGCTCGTCTGGATGTTCACCCAGATGCTGCGGATCCGCGAGTTCGAGGAGCGCGTCAAGCGGACCTTCGAGGAGCACCCCGGTGTGATCCGGGGCCACACCCATCTGGCCGACGGCGCGGAGGCGTCGATCGTCGGGGCGCTGGCCACGATGCAGCCCGGCGACCAGCTGATGGCGACGTATCGCTGCCACGGCTACCCGATCGCGCTCGGCACCGACACGAAGGCGATCATGGCCGAGATCTACGGCCGCAAGGACGGGCTGTGCGGCGGCTACGGCGGCTCGATGCACCTGATCGACCCAGGGCGCGGCTTCATGGGCACGTCCGGCATCGTCGGGCAGGGCATCCCGCAGGCAACGGGTGTCGCGTTCGCCGCCCAACTCCGCAAGGAAGGCCAGGTCGTCCTCTCGTTCTTCGGCGACGGCGCCTCCAAGCAGGGAGCGTTCCACGAGTCGCTCAACCTCGCCTCGCTGTGGAAGCTGCCGATCGTGTACGTGATGGAGAACAACAACTACAACGTGTCGACGCGCTCCGAACAGGAGGACGCGAACGCCGCCGCGGGCGAGCCGCTGTCGACCAAAGCCGCGGCTTACAGCATGCCCGGCGTCACCATCGACGGCGGCGATCCCGTCGCCGTGTACGAGACGGTCGGGGCAGCCGCCGACCGCGCCCGCGCCGGCGAGGGCCCGACGCTCGTGGAGTCGAAGGTCTACCGCCTCTCAGCCCACGGCAACATCATCGCGCCGCCCGGCGTGCCGCTGCACTACCCCGAGCACGAGGCGATCACCACGTTCGGCAACCGCGAGGAGTACGAGGCCGCGCTGCGCGGCGACCCTGTGCCCCGGTTCCGCGCGCGGCTGGTCGAGCAGGGCGCGCTCAACCCGTCGCGCGCCGACGAGATCGCCAAGGAGGTCACCGAGGAGATGGAGGGCGCCGTGCAGTTCGCGCTCGACAGCCCGTTTCCCGAGCCCGAGGCCGCGGCCCGCAACGACTACGTTTACGCCTAGGAGATCACGACCATGGCACGAGAAATTCCTTACATCGCGGCGGTCCAAGAGGGGATCCGCGTCGAGATGGAACGCGACCCCACCGTCGTCTTCTATGGCCAGGACGTGGCCCCGAGCGACGAGGACCCGCTGGTCAAGGCGTTCGGACGCGAGCGTGTCCGGGTGTCGCCGATCTCCGAGACGGCCGAGATCGGCATGGCCGTCGGTCTCGCGCTCGCCGGCTACCGCCCGGTGGTCGAGCTGCTGATGGCCGAGTTCATGCTGGTGGCGATGAACCAGGTCGTCAACGAGGCGCCGCGGCTGCGCTATATGAGCGGCGGCCAGGTCAAGGTCCCGGCGGTGTTCAAGGCCGGCTACGGGTTCACCGCGGGCTGGGCCGGCCAACACACCGGCTCGATCTACGGCATGTTCATGGGCTTCCCCGGCCTGAAGATCGCGCTGCCGTCGACGCCCGCCGACGCCAAGGGCCTGATGGCGGCGGCCATTCGTGACGACAACCCGGTCTGCTACCTCATCAACTACCTGCAGGTGCTCGAGCACGGCGACGTGCCCGAAGGCGAGTACGTCGTGCCGTTCGGCGAGGCCGCCGTCCGCCGCGCGGGCTCGGACGTGACGATCGTGGCGACGGGCTGGACCGTCGGACGGGCACTGGCGGCCGCGGAGACGCTCGCCGGAGAGGGGATCCAGGCCGAGGTGATCGACCCGCGCACGCTGAACCCGCTCGACACGGCGACGATCCTGTCCTCGGTCGAGAAGACCGGGCACCTGGTGATCGCCGACCAGGGCACGCGCCACGGCGGCGCGTCGGCGGTGATCGCGGCCGAGGTCGCCGAGTACGGGTTCGGTTCGCTGAAGGCGCCGATTGCGCAGGTGACCGCGCTCGACGTCACCGTGCCCTACAGCGAGCCGATGGAGGCGTATGTCCTGCCCAACGAGGAGAAGATCGCCGGCGCGGTCCGCCAGGTCCTGGGCGAGGCCCCCGTCGCGGCCTGACGAAGCGACCCCAACGCCGGCGATCGCCGGGGCGCTGTGAGCTCCGCGCTCGACGCCGAGACGACCGCTGACCTGCTCCGCACGATGTGGCGGATCCGCTTGTTCGAGGAGCGGGTCGCGCAGCTCAAGCGGAGCCTCCAGGTCCACGGGCTGATCCACCTGAGCATCGGCGGCGAGGGCGTCGCGGCGGCGGTGTGCCGGCAACTGCGCGACGACGACGCCGTCTACAGCGGCCACCGCGCGCACGGCCACGCCATCGCCAAGGGAGCGCCTGTCGACCGCCTGATGGCCGAGCTCATGGGGCGCGAAACGGGCGTCTGCCACGGGCTCGGCGGGTCCATGCACCTGGTCGACAGCGAGCACGGGTTCATGGGCGCGACCGGCGTCGTCGGCGGCAACCTCCCGCTCGCGCTCGGCACGTCGCTCGCCCAGCGTCTGCGCGGCACCGACCAGGTCACCGTCGTGTTCTTCGGCGACGGCGCGGTCCAGGCGGGGCACTTCAACGAGTCGGTCAACCTCGCGGCGCTATGGGCGCTGCCGGTGATCTTCGTGTGCGAGAACAACGGCTTCGCGGAGTTCACCTCGCGGGCAGAGCACTCGACGGTCGAGCGTGTCAGCGACGTGGTCGCGCCGTACGGGTTCGAGCGCGAGACGGTCGAGGGCAGCGACGTCCCGGCGGTATACGGAGCATTCGCAAACTTCCTCAAAGCGGCGCGGGCCGGCGCGGGGCCGTATCTGCTCGAGTGCCTGACGTTCCGCCGGCGCGGCCACTACGAGGGCGACCCGGAGAAGTACCGCGACCCGGAGGCCGAGCAGGAGTGGGCACGGCGCGATCCGATCGCGCGCCTGACCGAGCGCGCCGTCGAGGAGGGCTGGATCGAAAGCGACGCCGCGACCGAGCTCGAACGCGAGGCGCGCGAGGAGATCGAAGCGGCGGTGCGCTTCGCCCGCGACAGCCCGTTCCCGGATCCGGCGATCGCGGCCGGGCTGGTCTACGCCACGTGAGTGAGCAGAACGAGACCACGTTCGTCGAGGCGATCAACGCCACGCTCGCACGCGCGATGCGCGAGGACGAGCGGGTGATCGTGCTCGGCGAAGACGTCGCCGAGGGCGGCCCTTATCTCGTCACCGCCGGGCTGGCCGAAGAGTTCGGACGCGAGCGCGTGCGTAACACGCCGATCAGCGAGGGAACAGTCTGCGGCGCGGCAATCGGCGCCGCCCAGGCCGGCCTGCGACCGGTGGTCGAGATCATGTTCATCGACTTCATCACGCTCGCGCTCGACCAGCTCGTCAACCAGGCTGCAAAGGCGCACTTCATGTCCGGCGGTCAGCTGTCGGTGCCGCTCGTGCTCCGCACCCAGGGCGGAGCGGGCCAGCGCAACGGCGCCCAGCACTCCCAGAGCCTCGAGGCGTGGCTGACCCACGTGCCCGGGCTGAAGGTGGTGATGCCGAGCTCCGCGGCCGACGCGGCCGGCCTGCTGACCAGCGCGATCGCCGATCCGAACCCGGTCGTGTTCGTCGAGAACAAATCGCTGTACTTCCGACGGGAGCTCGTCCCCGACCCCCCGGAACCGGTGCCGATCGGGCAGGCACGCACACTGCGCAACGGCAACCACGTCACGATCGTCGCGCTGTCGCGCCTCGTCGGTGACGCGCTCGAGGCAGCGGACCGCCTGGCAAGAGACGGGATCGACGCCGAGGTGATCGATCCGCGGACGCTCGTGCCGCTCGATCTCGACACGCTCGCCCGTTCCGTGAGGCGCACGGGGCGAGCCGTGGTGGCGCACGAGGCGGTGACCGCCGGCGGGTTCGGGGCGGAGCTCGCGGCGCAGCTCCAGGCGGCTGCGTTCGACTACCTCGAGGCGCCGATCCAGCGCGTCGGCGCGCCGTATACGCCCGTGCCCGTCAGTCCCTCGCTCGAGGATGCGTACCGCCCCGGGGCGGAGGAGATCGAAGCCGCGGCGCGAGTCGCCCTGCAGTGGGGCGAGTACGACGCGGAGCCCTGGGAGCACGGCGCGATCGCGTCGCCGTAGGAATCAGACGGGCTCGAGCTCCCCGTCGAGCGCGAGCAGCGACGCCCCGGGAACCTGCTCGAGCAGACCGCGCCGGCTGAGCACGATCTCGAGATTAGTGAGCGACAGCCGCGCGTGCTCGCGGGCGACGCTGTCGGCTCGCGAGCCCTCGCGATTGGCGATCGCGTCGACCAGCCACAGATGCTGGCGGTGCGCGACGATCAGGATCTCACGCGACTCCGGCAGCTGGGCGTGCTGGAGCACGAGCGCGCTGGGCGTGGCGAACGGCAGCGACAGAACGGTGGCGAGCGTGCGCTCCAGCAGGGGGCTATGCGCCATCTTCACCAGCCGCGCGTGGAACGCCGCGTTGAGAGCGACGTAACGCTCGAACGACTCGTAGTCGGCGCGATGCACCAGCGGCTCGACGGCCTCGTTGATCTCGCGCAGCGCCCGGAGGTCGCGGCGGCTGGCCCCGTGCTCGGCCGCGAAGCGGCACGCGGTGCCCTCGAGCACGCCTCGGAGCTCGATCGCGTGCCTGATGTCGTTCTGAGTGAACTCGCGGACGACGTACCCGCCCGTGGGAATCACGCTCAGCAACCCCTCGTGCTCGAGCGAGGCGAGCGCGAGCCGCAGCGGCGAGCGCGAAACCCCCAGGCGCTCGACGAGACGCAGCTCGGACATGCGCTCACCGGGCTTGAACTCGCCACTCAGGATCTGCTCGCGCAAGGCGAAGAGCGCGCGCATCATCTGAGTCCGGTTGACTTGGTTGACCATTCGGGTGCGAGAGTATGGCTGCCGCCAAAGCTGTATGCAAGAACGCGTTTGTCGGTCCTCTGCAAACGATTTCTTTAGGTCCGGTTAGGCATGTTGCATACAGGTCCGTGCCCGAATAAGATCCTCGCCGCGCCACAACGGGGCGGTTTCAACCAAATCATTTCGAGGAGGAGGACAGAGGTGAGGATGGATCACCAGACGCTGCCCCTGCGCGCGTTCGCGCTCGCCGCGGTGGTCGGCGCGGCGTTGCTGCTCGCCGCTTGCGGGAGCAGCTCGAGCAGCTCAAGCACCTCGAGCACCGCCGCGAGCGGCGCGTCGGGCACAACCAGCTCGAGCACCACCGCGAGCGCCAGCACCGGCTCGAGCAGCACGTCGTCGTGCGGGCCCAAGCCCGGCGTCAAGGCCACCGGCTCGCCGATCAACATCGGCACGATCGACACCAAGCAGCCGGGCACCGACTTCAGCGATGGGCCGAACATGATCATCGCCTACTACAACTGCGTCAACGCCAACGGCGGCGTCAACGGCCATCCGCTGCATCTGTACGTGATCTACGACCAGACGCAGCCGGCGCAGGTCGCGGCGGCGGCCAAGAAGCTGATTCAGCAGGACCACGTGGTTGGAATCGTCGGGCGTGTTCGACCTGCTCGAGTGCACGATCGACCAGAGCTACTGGAAGCAGCTCGGCATCTACGAGATGGGCGCGGGCATCGCGCCGGAGTGCTGGTCGACGCCGAACAGCGCCGCGGTCAACATGGGCCCGCGGTACAGCTCCGACGGAGCCGTCCAGTACGGACTGACCCAGCATCCGTCGAAGATCGTGTTCGTCCAGTCGAACGTCCCGGGCACCGGCTACATCGCAGCCGGACCGGCGGCGCTAGCGGCGGCCGCAGCACACGCCGATCAAGGAGCTGACCGAGAACGTGCCGATCACCGACGCCAACTCGGTGGCGCTGAACCTCGTCGACGACGCCGGCCCGAGTGGCTGGGTCGTGCTCAACTTCACGCCGCCCGAGGCGCTGGTGATCCTCCAGGCTGCGCAGAAGCTCGGACTCGAGGACCGGGTCAAGGGCTGGGGCTGCTCGACGCCGTGCAACACCGACTTCCTGGCCAAGTCGCTGGGGCCGAAGTGGAACCACAAGCTGTTCGTGAACGCCGAGCTGACCTCGCCTGATGACCACAACGGCCCGGAGATGCAGCTCTACAAGAACATCCTCGCCCAGTACGGCCAAGCGACCAGCGGTCTCGGCTCGTTCACCGAGATGGGCTACCTGCTCGGGAAGTTCAGCGTCGGCGCGCTTGACACCGTCAAGGCCCCGTACACGATCGCGAACGTCAACGCGGCCTTCAAGGCGATCAAGGACCAGAAGACCGAGCTGCTCTGCCAGCCATGGGTGTACGGCAACTACTCGCTGCACATCCCGAACAACGCCGACTTCACCACGACCCCAGACAACGGGAAGATGGTGACCGCCCAGGGATGCTTCGACGTGTCCTCGGCGGATCCGCAGATCGCGCAGTACCGCAGCGCCGCGGGAACGTGCGCCCTCGACGAATCCGCCCACCGGCTAGCAAAGTCGCAACGCGCGAGCGCTGATGGCACCCCCATGACCTACCAGGGGAAGTTCGGGGTCACGGGGGTGCCTCACCGCGCCGGCCGGGTCAGACCGGCTCCGCGTCTGGGTCACACCGGCTCGAGCGGGGCTCCTCCGGTCCGCTCGAGCGCCGCTCCACCGGCGCGCCCGGGCGGAGCGTCTGGCGCCCGCTCGAGGTCCGGACGCGCCAGCAACGACGCGCCCGGCATCCGCTCGAGCACCTCAGGATGGTCGAGAGCTACCTCGAGGTTGGTCCGCGCCAGCAGCGCGTGCTCGTGCCCGAGGCTGTCGGCCCGGGCGCCCTGGCCGCGCTCGATCGCGTCGATCAGGCCGAGGTGGTGGCGGTGAGCCATCACCAGGATGTCGCGCGACTCCGGCAGCACGGCCTGCGCCATCACGAACGCACTGGGGCCGGCGAACGGCAGCGCGATGATCCCGTCGAGCGCGCGCTCGAGCATCGGGCTTCCGGCCATCTGGAGGATCCGGGCGTGGAAGCGCTCGTTGAGATCGACGTACCGCTCGAACGACTCGTAGTCGGCCCGGTGCACCATCTCCGCGATCGTGTCGCTGATCGCTCGCAGCTCGGCCACGGCGCTCAACGTGGCTCCGCGCTCGGCGGCGAACCGGGCGGCGGTGCCCTCGAGCACGCCCCGCAGCTCGATCGCGTCGCTGATGTCGGCCTTGGTGAACTCGCGCACGATGTAGCCGCGCGACTTCAGGCCCTGGAGCAGGCCCTCGTGCTCGAGCGTAGCCAGCGCCAGCCGCAGCGGCGTCCGCGACACGCCCAACCGCTTCACCAGGCGCAGCTCGGACATGCGCTCCCCGGGCGCGAACTCGCCGCTGAGGATCAACTCGCGCAGACGGAGCAGCGCTCGCGTCATCTGAGTTCGATCCGACACCTCTCACCTCGCTCCTCAGCGCCGCGGATGCGGCGTCGCGGCAGTCTAGCCGCGCACTGCAATTGCATGCAAAACCGACGATCGAAGTTCCCAGAACTCTCATTCTTGAGGTCGTGTTAGGGCCTATTGCATGCAACCGACCCACCGATTAGTATCGCCCGGCTCGCCAACCCTGGGGCGGGTTATTCAGATAATGCCTCGAGGAGGAGGAGATCGGTGAGGAAGTACCACCACGTGCCGCGCGTGCGATTTGGCCTGTCATTCGTGGCCGTTCTGGGAGTGCTGTTCCTGGCGGCCTGCGGCAGCAGCAAGAGCAGCAGCACTTCGACGAGCAGCGCGGCGGCCCCCGCCGCATCGTCAAGCTCGTCCACAAGCACCAGCGCGTCGACGAGCGCCTCGACGGACACCTCGTCGTGCGGAACCAAGCCGGGCGTGAAGGCCAACGGCACCCCGATCCCGCTGGGCGCGATCAACACCAAGCAGCCCGGGACGGACTTCTCGGACATCGAGAACATGGAGGGTGCGTACTTCGCGTGCGTGAACGCGAACGGCGGCGTCAACGGCCACCCGATCGTGCTCTACAAGCTCACCGAGCCGACGCAGCCGGCGCAGATCGCCGCCGACGCGACCAAGCTCGTCCAGACCGACAAGGTCGTCGGGGAGTCGGGCAACTCGAGCATCCTCGAGTGCACGATCAACCACGCCTACTGGGAGAAGCTCCACTACTACGTGATCGCGGCGGGAATCGCACCAGAGTGCTACTCGACGCCGAACATCGCCGACGTGAACATGGGACCGCGGTACAGCTCCGACGGAGCCGTGCAGTACGTCCTGACCCTGCACCCGAGCAAGATCGTGTTCGACCAGTCGAACGTCCCGGGCACGGGCTACATCGCCGCCGGCCCGGCGGCGCTGGCGGGAGCGGCCCATGTGCCGATCACCCAGCTGACCGAGAACGTGCCGATCACCGACGCCAACTCGGTGGCGCTCAAGGAAGTCGACGACGCCGGCCCGAACGGCGCGGTGGTGCTGAACTTCACCCCGCCCGAGGCGCTCGTGATCCTGCAGGCCGCCCAGAAGCTGGGGCTGGAGAACCGGGTCAAGGCGTGGGCGTGCTCCACGCCGTGCGACACCGACTTCCTGGCCACCTCGCTGGGGTCGAAGTGGAACGGCAAGTTCTTCGTGAACGCCGAGCTGACCCCGCCGGATCCGACGAACACGCCGACGATGAACCTGTACAAGGCGATCCTCAAGCAGTACGGCACGGACGTGTCCGGCGGTATCGGCAGCTTCAGCCAGATGGGATTCACCATGGGTGAGATCGCGACCCACGCGCTCGAGTCCATCAAGGGTCCGTACACCGTTGAGAGCGTGAACAACGCGTTCGTGAACGTGAAGGACTTCAACACCGGGATGCTGTGCCAACCGTGGACGTTCGGTCACTATCCGCTGCACATCCCGAACAACACCGACTACACCGTGACCCCGCAAAACGGGAAGATGGTCATCCAGCAGGGCTGTACGGCGATCTCGTCGGTAGATCCGCAGATCGCCGCGTACCACAAGGCCGCGGGGTAGCTAGGACCCGGCGGCAACTCAAGTAGGATCCACAAGCGATCAGGGCATCCAGCTAACCCACAACATTGCTCGTCACCTTCGGTATTCTCGGGCTCCCGAGCTGGCAGGACTTCCAGCCGTTTCTCGTAACCGGGCTGTCGCTCGGTGCGGTGTATGCGCTGTCGGGGGTTGGGATGGTGGTCCTGTACCGGGCGACGGGCGTGTTGAACCTCGCCTTCGGTGCGGTGGGAGCGATGGGTGCCCTGATCGCGTGGCAAATGATCAATCACGCGGGCTGGAATGAGTGGCTCGCGTATTTGCTGGCGGTGCTGTTCGGCGGCGTCCTGACGCTCGTCTACGGGATGGTGTTCGGCCCGGCCCTGGCCAAGCGCGACCCGCTGGTCAAGGCGACGGCCACGCTCGGGCTGACGCTGATCCTGCTCGGCGTGATGGACCTGTTGTGGACGTCGAGCGGGGGGGCGTCGCGCTCGATCTCGTTCCCGACCGACAACGACACGTTCACGGTGGCCGGGATCCTGGTCGAGTGGACGAACGTGATCGCGCTGGTGCTCGGCCTCGTGATCACGGTGCTGACGGCCGCGTTCCTGCGGTTCACGAAGCTCGGGACCGCGATGCGGGCGATGGCCAACGATCGCGAGATCACCGCGGCCCTCGGCGTGCCGGTCCGGCGAGTCGAGGCGGCGGCGTGGTTCGGTTGCGGCATGTTGTCCGGCCTTGCCGGTGTGCTGCTCGCCGACCTCGTGGCGCTCGACGCGACCACGCTTACGTTCCTGGTGCTCTCAGCGCTCGCCGCCACGCTGATCGGCCGACTGCGGTCGATCCCGGTCACGTTCGTGGCCGCACTCGTGATCGGGACGGTCGACGCGATGATCACGCCGATCCAGTCGATCACCAACTACCGTGACATGACGCCGTTCGTGCTGGCGGCGGCCGCACTGCTCGTGATCAACCGCCGGCGCGTGATCTCGGTGTCGCGAGAGGGCTTCTAGGTTCGTGGCTTCCGCCGGTGTGGAGACCGCCCCGCCGCCGGCGGCCCCGCAACCGTCGCCGCGACGTTCGACGGACATGCGCACGTTCGTGCAGCCGGGTGTGATCGCAGTGCTGCTGCTGTTCGTGCTGTTCGTCGTGCCGTCGCTATTCAGCACGTACTACATCGACGCGAGCATCGAGGTGGCGATCTACGCGATCGTCGCGCTGGGCCTCGGCGTGCTGGTGGGGCGGGTTGGAATGGTGTCGCTCGGTCAGGCCGCGGTGCTGGCGATCGGGGCCTGGGTGGCGGCGCGACTCCTGTTCGGGACCTCGCTGCCGTTCCCGCTCGTCCTGCTCGCGTCCGGCCTGATCACGATGGTGCTGGGAACGCTCGTGGGCCTGCCCGCGCTGCGACTCAGCGGGCTGTACCTCGCGCTGATCACGCTGATGCTCGCCGGCGCGATCACCGTCGTGCTCGCGACGACGAACTTCCCGAACGGCGGCCACGGCTTCCTCGGCTACAACGGCAGCTCGGTTCACATCCCGCCGATTCGCCGCCCGAGCATCGCCACCGGCGAGACCTCGTACTTCCGCTACTCGGTGGTCGTCGCCGCGCTGATGTTCGTGCTCGTGCTGGCGCACCTGAAGATGCGGCCCGGGCGCGCATGGGCGGCGATCCGCCAGAGCGAGTCCGCGGCCCTCGCGGCCGGGATCAACACCACGATGTACAAGCTGTGGGCGTTCGCGCTGGCGTCGTT
The DNA here is from genome assembly GCA_963699325.1 of uncultured Solirubrobacterales bacterium. GTDB lineage: Bacteria > Actinomycetota > Thermoleophilia > Solirubrobacterales > Solirubrobacteraceae > Palsa-465. The sequence continues at coordinate 127,391 of CAVOTN010000014.1, forward strand.
CGTCACGGGCGTGGCCGGCGGCCTGCTCGCGGGCGGTCTCCACTACCTGTACTCGATCGACTTCCAGACCCAGGACTCGATCACGCTGCTCGCTGTGGTCCTGATGGGCGGCGCGTACAGCATGTGGGGAGCGGTCGTCGCGGGGCTCTTTCTCCAGTTCCTGCCGTCGCTGTTCACGAGTTGGGGAATCTCGCCCGACTGGCTGACGATCCTGTTCGGGGTCGGCGTGCTCCAGGTGCTGACCACGGCGCCGCGCGGGATCGTCGATCAGATGCCCAAGGACATCGCCCGCGTCGGCAGGTTCCTGTACCGCCGCGTGAACCGCCCGTCGCCCTCGGCAAGCGGTGAGCCGTGATCGAGGTCTCAGATCTCACCGTCCGCTTCGGCGGCGTGACGCCGCTCGACAAGATGAACGTGAGGTTCGAGAGCGGCACCTGCGGTCTGATCGGGCCCAACGGGGCCGGCAAGACCACGTTCTTCAACGTGCTCTCCGGGTTCGTCAAGCCCGCCTCGGGAACCGTGACGGCGTTCGGCGACGACCTGCTGTCGATCACCCACTTCCGGCGCGCTCGCTGGGGCGTGCGCCGGACCTTCCAGACCGAGCAGGCGATCGAGGAGCTGTCGGTGTTCGACAACGTCGCGATGATCCACGAGCACTCGAAGATGAGCGGGTCCTCGCGCCGCCAGGACGTGCTCGACGCGATCTCGTTCGTCGGCCTCGACCTCGATCCGGCCGCGCCGCGTCGGCACGCTCGGCGCGGGCCAGCGCCGGATGGTCGAGGTCGCCCGCGCGGTCGTCGGAAAGCCCCGGCTGGTCCTGCTCGACGAGCCCGCGGCCGGCCTGCCCGAGGAGGAGACCGATCACATGGGCGAGGTGATCCGCAGGATCCCCGAGCACTCGGGCGCCCTGACGATCCTCGTCGACCACGACATGAGCCTCGTGTCGGCCTGCTGCGAGGTGACCGCGGTGCTCGACTTCGGAAAGATGATCGCGTCGGGGCCGACCGCCGAGGTGCTCCGCGACGACAAGGTGATCCGTGCCTACCTCGGAACCGAGGAGGTCGCGTGAGCGCGACCGCCGACACGCTCCGGGTCGAGGGCTTCTCCGTCCAGCGCGGCGGCCGCAGGGTCGTGCGGGAGGTGTCGCTCGAGATCCCGTCCGGCGAGATCACCGCGCTGCTCGGCCCCAACGGCGCCGGCAAGTCGAGCATGGTGCTCGCAATCGGCGGGGTGCTGAAGCCCCTGGGCGGCAAGGTGCTGCTCGAGGGCGTCGATTATGCCGGCAAGCGCCCGGAGCGGATCCGTCGCGCCGGGATCGCGATCGTTCCCGAGGGTCGCAGGCTGCTCGCGCAGCTGACCGTGGCCGAGAACCTCCGCGTCGCCACCTACACGCTCTCGAACACGGACGAGGCCGCCGGCCGCCAGCGCGCGCTCGAGCTGTTCCCAGAGCTCGAGAAGCGGCTCGACTACCCAGCCCGCTCGCTGTCGGGCGGCGAGCAGCAGATGCTCGTGCTCGCGCAGGCGCTGGTGTCCCATCCGCGATTCGTGATCATCGACGAGCTGTCGCTCGGGCTCGCGCCGGTCGTCGTCAACCGGCTCGTGCCGACGATCCGGTCGGTCGCCGAATCGGGGGTCGGGGTGCTGCTGATCGAGCAGTTCGCGGCCCTCGCGCTCGGCCTCGCGAACCAGGCCTACATCATGGAGGGCGGCCAGATCCAGTTCTCGGGGCTCGCCAGCGAGCTCCGAGAGAAGCCCGAGATGCTCCAGTCGGCTTACCTGTTGCGCGGCCGCAACGGCTCGGGCACTGCGAAGACGGTGTCGGGCGCCGAACCGCGCCCCACATGAGCGTCACTGCCATCGAGCACGTGCTGGTGCTCAGCGACGACATCGAGCGCACCCGCGACTTCTATTGCGAGGTGGTCGGGCTCGAGGTGGGCGACCGCCCGCCGCTCGCGTTCCCCGGCTACTGGCTCTACGCCGGCGCTGGAGACCAGCGCCTGCGTTCACATCGCCGAGCGCCGACCGTACGCGACGCACGCCGGCGGCCTCGGGTTGCAGGTCCCCGAGCGCGACCCGGGCCGATCGCCGGCCCGGTCGACCACGTCGCGTTCAACGCCAGCGACTACGACGAGCTGCTCGAACGGCTCAAACGTTCCGGGGTCGCCGCGGTCACCAACGTCGTGCCCGGCGGACCGCGGCAGGTGTTCATCGAGGACCCCAACGGGGTCCGTGTCGAGATCAACGTCAAGGACTGACGGGCCGACGATGCCGGTACGCGACACCCCCCCATTCCGAGCCGACCACGTGGGGAGCCTGCTGCGCCCGCCCGAGCTGCTGCAGGCGCGCGAGGATCACGCTGCCGGCCGGATCGACGCGGACGCGCTGCGCGCCGTCGAGGACGAGGCGATCCGCGACGTCGTGTCGCTACAGAGCGACGCGGGGCTGCAGTCGGCGACCGACGGAGAGTTCCGCCGGGCCACGTGGCACATGGACTTCATCTTCCAGCTCGGCGGGATCGAGCACGCACCGGGCGACACCAAGGTCCAGTTCCGCAACGAGCAGGGGACGGTCGAGTGGACGCCGGCGACGCTGCGCGTGACCGAGAAGGTCCACCTCGACCACACGATCTTCGCCGACGCGTTCGAGTTCCTGGAGTCGACCGTCGACGGGGCGACGCCCAAGCTCACGATCCCGTCCCCGAACATGGTCCATTACCGCGGCGGTCGGGCGGCCATCGACGAGCGCGTATATCCCGACGTCGACGAGTTCTGGAGCGACCTGTCCGCGGCCTACGCCGACGAGCTGCGGGCGCTCGGCGAGCTCGGGTGCACGTACGTCCAGTTCGACGACACCTCGCTCGCCTACCTGAACGACCCGCACCAGCGCGAGCTGATGCGGCAGCGCGGGGCGAGCGACGTCGAGCATCTCCACGAGCAGTACGTGCGCAACATCAACCGCGCGCTCGTGGGCAAGCCCGACGGGATGACGGTCACGACCCATCTCTGCCGCGGGAACTTCCGCTCCTCCTGGGCCGCCGAGGGAAGCTACGACTTCGTCGCCGAGGCGCTGTTCGGCGGTCTCGACGTCGACGGGTTCTTCCTCGAGTACGACGACGCCCGCTCGGGAGGGTTCGAGCCGCTGCGGTTCGTGCCCGAGGGCAAGTACGTGGTGCTCGGGCTGGTCACGACCAAGCGTGGCGAGCTCGAGTCCAAGGATCTGCTCAAGCGCCGGATCGAGGAGGCCTCCGCGTACGTGCCAATCGAGCAGCTGTGCCTGTCGCCACAGTGCGGCTTCTCCTCGACCGTGGAGGGCAACGCCCTCACGCGCGAGCAGGAGATCGCCAAGCTCGAGCTGATCGTCGAAACCGCAGCCGAGGTCTGGGGGGACTGAATGCGCGCCGCGGTCACCGAGGGGGTCGAGTCGATCGCACTGCTCGAACGTCCCGAGCCTGACGTCCCCGGCCCCGGACAGGTCGTCGTCCGCCCGCAGGCGGTCGGGATCTGCGGCTCGGACTACCACTTCTTCCTGGGCGAGCTGTCAGACGCCGCGGGCGGATCGCAGTTCCCGCGGATCCAGGGGCACGAGATCGGGGCCACGATCGCGGCCGTCGGGCCTGACTGCCGCGAGGACCTCGTGGTCGGCCAGCGGGTCGCGGTGTGGCCGCTGCGGGCGTGCGGCGAGTGCTACCCGTGCAGCGTCGGGCGCCCGAACACGTGCGACTTCTTCGAGCTGATCGGAATCCACCTCGACGGCGGTCTGCAGGAGCTGCTCGCCGTCCCGGCCGAGCAGGTGTACCCGATCGAGGCCGACGATCCCGCGGTGGCCGCCTTGGCCGAGCCGGTGTCGATCGCGGTGCGCGCGGTCAACCGGGCAAACGTATTCCCCGGCGAGCGGGCAGTCGTGCTCGGCGCCGGACCGATCGGCCAGTGCATCTGTCTGGTGGCGCGCGAGCGCGGCGCCGACGTACTCGTGGTCGACCTCCAGGACACGCGCCTCGCGCTCAGTCGTGACATCGGGGCGGACACGCTGGTGTGGACCGACCGCGACGAAGTGGTCGCGTTCGCGCGCGACTGGGCGGGGCCCGCGGGCCCACCGGTCGCATTCGACGCGACCGGGGCACCGGCGGCGGTGCGGGCGATGATCGACATGATCGCCTCCGCCGGCCGGGCCGTTCAGGTCGGCATGTCGGGCGAGGAGGTCACGTTCCGTCTCGGCAGCCTGACCGAGAAGGAGATCGACGTGCTCGGCGTCAGCTGCTGTGGCGCGCGGGAGTTCGGCGAGGCGGTGGCGGTGGTCGAGCGCAACGCGCCACTGCTCGCGCCGCTGATCAGCCACCGATTCGCGCTTGATGAGGCACCGGCGGCGATCCGCTTTGCGATTGAGAACCCGACCGACGTGATGAAGGTGGTCATCGGCGACGAGTAGCTCCGGCGCGTGCGCACCGGCTGCCCGCGTCCTCAGAACACGACCGTCGTGTTGCCGTGGCGGAGCACGCGGTCCTCGCAGTGCGCCTGCACGGCTCGCGCCAGCACCGCGCGCTCGACGTCCGCGCCGATCCGCGCGAGCGTGGCGACATCGTCGCGGTGGCTGACCCGCATCACGTCCTGCTCGATGATCGGGCCGGCATCGAGCTCCTCGGTCACGTAGTGCGCGGTGGCGCCGACGAGCTTGACGCCCCTCGCCTTGGCGCGGGCGTGGGGGTTCGCGCCGGCGAACGCCGGCAGGAACGAGTGGTGGATGTTGATCACCGGCACCGCGAGCCGCTCGAGAAACTCGGCCGACAGGACTTGCATGTAGCGCGCCAGGACCACGAGCTCGCACTGGCCGTCGAGGAGCTCGAGCAGCGTGGCCTCGGCCTCGGGCTTGTGGTCGGGCTCGACCGGGACGTGGTGATATGGCACGTCGAACAGCTCGGCGTCCTCGCGAAGATCGGGATGGTTGGAGGCGACGAGGACGATCTGGCCCTCGAGCTCGTCGCGACGCCAGCGCCACAGGAGGTCGAGCAGGCAGTGGTCGTAGCGCGACACCAGCACGGCGATGCGCTTGCGCCGCGCGGTGTCCCACAGGCGCCAGGTCATCCCGAGCGGCTCGGCGACCTTCAGCCCGAACCGCTCGCCCAGGGCGTCCCGCTTCTCGGGCGCCAGCGCGAACTCCATCCGCAGGAAGAACGTCCCGCCCTCGGGGTCGGTCGAGTACTGGTCCGAGCGGACGATGTTCGCGCCGGACTCGTACAGGAAGCGCGAGACGCTCGCGACGATGCCCGGTCGGTCAGGGCAGGAGATCAGCAGGCGCAGCAGCGACGGCGCCACAGATCAGGACGTCTCGAGCGGCGCCGGCGAGTGCTCGAACTGCGTGATGCGCCGCAGATCCTCGACGCGTGTGTCGACCTCCCCGGAGGTCAGCCGCTCGGTCCGCTCGGTGCCGAACTCCTCGACGCTGAATGACGCGAGCGCGGTCCCGTAGGCCATCGCGTGGCGCATCACGGAGTCGGTGAGCGGCTTCTCGACGTGGCGGGCGAGATAGCCGACGAATCCGCCGGCAAACGTGTCGCCGGCGCCGGTCGGGTCCACGACCGTCTCGAGCGGATACGCGGGCACGGCGAAGAAGTCCTCCGCGGTGATCAGCGCGGCGCCGTACTCGCCCTGCTTGGACACGACCGATGACGGGCCCATCGACAGCACCTCGCGCGCCGCCGCGAGGATGCTCGGGCGGCCGGTCAGCTGCCGCAGTTCGGCGTCGTTGAGGACCACGCAGTCGACGCGGCTGATCACCTCCAGCAGCGCGTCGCGCGCGATGTCGATCCACAGGTTCATCGAGTCCATCGCCACGAACTGCGTCTGGCCGCACTGCTCGAGCACGCTCAGCTGGAGCTCGGGCTGGATGTTGGCCAGGAACAGCACATCGCAATCGCGCGACGGCGCGGACAGTCTGGGCTGGAAGTCCTCGAACACGTTGAGCTGGGTGTCGAGGGTCTCGCGGGAGTTGAGGTCCCAGCCGTATTCGCCCGCCCAGAAGAACGTCTTGCCGTCGGGCACGCGCTCGACGTCGTCGATGTTCGTGCCACGGGTGGCGAGCACCGCAAGGTCCTCGTCCCCGAAGTCTGCGCCGACGCGGCCGACCACGTGCACCTCGTCGAAGAACGAGGCCGCGAGCGCGAAGTAGGTGGCGGCGCCACCGAGCATTCGCTCGCGCTCGCCGAACGGCGTCTTGACCGCGTCGAACGCGACCGACCCGACGACGGTGATGCTCACGCCCGGAGCGCCTCGGCGGCGGCGCCCAGGCCGGCGGCCTCGCGCAGCGCGGGCGCCTTGTCGGTCCGCTCCCACGTGAAGTCGTTGTCGTCGCGGCCGAAGTGGCCGTACGCCGCGGTCTTCTGGTAGATCGGCCGATGCAGCCGCAGATACTGCCGGAACGCGCCCGGACGCAGATCGAAGTGCTCGTTGATCAGCTCGAGGATCTTCGACCGGGGGACCTTCTCGGTCCCGAACGTCTCGACCATGGTGGACACGGGGCGGGCCACGCCGATCGCGTACGCAACCTGCACCTCGACGCGCTCGGCCAGCCCCGCCGCGACCACGTTCTTGGCGACATACCGGGCGGCGTACGCGGCGCTGCGATCGACCTTGCTCGGATCCTTACCCGAGAACGCGCCGCCGCCGTGACGCGCCATCCCCCCATAGGTGTCCACGATGATCTTCCGGCCGGTCAGCCCGCAGTCGCCCATCGGGCCACCGATCACAAACCGCCCAGTCGGATTCACCAGCAGGTTGCGGCGAAGCTTCTTGGGGTCGAACAAACCGTCGGGCATCTCGGGCTCGACGACGTGCTCCCACAGGTCCTCCTTCAGCAGCGACTCGGCGCCGTCGCGGTGCTGGGTCGAGATCAGCACCTTCTCGACCTCGACAGGGCGACCGTCGACATAGCGCACCGTGACCTGCGTCTTCCCGTCCGGACGGAGGTACGGCAGGATCTCGGCGCGCCGCACGTCCGCCAGCCGCTTGGCCAGCTTGTGCGCGAGCGAGATCGGCAGCGGCATCAGCTCCTCGGTCTCATCCGAGGCGTACCCGAACATCATTCCCTGATCGCCGGCGCCGGCGAGATCGAGCTCGTCGCCGCCCGTCGTGTGGGTGTTCGTACGCGTCTCGTATGCCTGATCCACGCCTTGGGCTATGTCGGGCGACTGCTTGTCGATCGCGTTGATCACCGCGCACGTGTGGTAGTCGAACCCGAACTCGGCGTTCGTGTAGCCGATCCGCTTGATCGTCTCCCGCGCCACCTCCGGAATGTCCACGTACGTGGACGTCGTGATCTCTCCGGAGACCACGACGAGGCCGGTGTTCACGAGCGTCTCGCAGGCGACGCGCCCAAGCGGATCGTCGCGCATGACCGCGTCGAGCACACCGTCGGAGATCTGGTCAGCGACCTTGTCCGGGTGACCCTCGGTCACAGACTCCGAGGTGAACAGATACTCGTTGTCGGCGTAGGTCATGGTCTTCTACTTTCCTTGTCCTTACGGGTGATCTCGAGCAGATAGGCGGCCATAACATCCGTCGCGCCGAGCTTCAGGTGGTATGCGTCAGAGAGGTCCTCCACGCGCGCGATCTGATCCCGCGCGTCTTTGAAGAGCTCGGTGAACTCGAACAGTCCGAAGTCCACGACGCGAGCCTGATAGCCCAAGCGGTCCAGCAGCTGCGTGGTTCGCCGCTCGCCGATGATAGACAGTTGCATCACATATGCGGTGCCGTCGTCCGCGAGGGCCTCGGGCAGCATCCGGATCAGGTGGTCGATCAGCCCGCGCCCCCAGTAGTCGAGCGGCCGGTGCGAGACGACGGGCTCGAACGGGTCGACCGGGGTCTGGTAGAGGCTGGCCACGATCACGTCGTAGCGCTCCTCGGGGACCCAGGGGTAGAGGTCCTGGACGGCGGCACTGACGCGGTCGGCGACCCCGTTGCGGAACGCGTTGGCCATGGTGTTCTTGACCGCCGCCGCGTTGATGTCGATGCCGTGCACATGGGCGGCGCCGTTGCGGGCCAGCTGGACCGCGAGCAGCCCGGTCCCGCAGCCGATGTCCAGGCAGCGCTGGTGGGCACCGATCGCCTCGCGGTAGAAGTACTTCCAGACCAGGAAGCTGCCCTGCGTCGGCGCGAACACGTCGGGCTCGACGGTGATGTCGGGGAAGTCGAGCGGGTACATGTTGCGCCCGCGCGAGTCGGTCCATCGCGCCGCCGGCGCGCGCGTGTCGAGCGAGATCGCGCTCGCGCCCTCGTCCGGCAGGACGTCGGGGCGCGCGTGGCCGGGCTTGGTGTGCTCGAGCGCGGCCCGGGCGGCAGCGATCTGAGCCGGGCCTACCCCGCAGCAGCCGCCGACGATCTGCGCGCCCTCCTCGCGCCAGCGGACCGCGAGCTCCGCGTACTCCTCGTCGCGGACGCCCGGCTCGTGACGCCAGCCGGCGGCCGACAGGTAGCCGAGGTTGGGGTAGACGCCGAGCGGCAGGTCGGTGAAGTCGCGCAGCCAGGCCAACATGCCGGTGACGTGGTCGGGCGGCAGGCAGTTGATCGCGAGCGCGCCGACGCCCATCTCCTCAAAGCGGCGGGCCGCGCGTCCGAACGCGTCACCCTCGGGGCCGCCCCAGTGCTCGCCGTAGACGCCGCACACGCCGTGACGGCATCGGCGAAAGCTGAGCCACACGGGGAGGCCGGTGTCGAGCAGGGCCTCGACGGTTGCGTAGGTCGAGCTGCGCACGAGCGTCAGCGTCTCCACCAGGATCAGATCGGGCGGGTCGTGCTCGAACGCCCGCGCGAGCAGACGGATCGTCTCGCGGCCGTCGGGCGTGTCGACGTCGCCGTTGATGCTGAACGCGATCGCGACCTCGTCGGCCCGGCCGGCTTCGGCCGCGGCTTCGTGGGCGAGGCGCACCCCGCGACGCGCGAGGTCCATCCAGTGGACCGGCTCGCTCGTCTCCCACAGCTTCTCGCGGCCGTTGCGCAGCGCGGTGGCGAGCCCCCAGGTGTCGGTGCAGATCACGTCGCAGCCGACGTCGACGTAGCGGCGATGGACGGCCTTGACGGCCGCCGGGGATTCGAGGATCGCGGTCAGGCCCCACAGGTGCTCCTCGAGTTCGGGCCGCTCGCCGAGGACGCGAATCAACTCGGTTCCGGTCGCCCCGTCCATGATCACCGGGTGGTCGGTGGCGATCAGCCGGGCGAGGCGGGCATAGCGGCCCTCGCTCGCCGACGCTACCGATGGGGTCACGTGCGTGCTCACTCTAGATCTCCCTCCGTGCGATCGCGCTACCGGCGAACCGTCACAGCTTGCCTGCGAGGCCGCCGATTCGCCACTCTCGCAGCGCCGGATTACCCTAGACTTTAGAGAGGGTCTGAAGATCGGGGTATTGCGATGCAGGCCGAGGCAGCGCCGTGCGTCCCGCCCTATCGGACGGGTAATTTAGGAGTTAAGAGCAGGGCGGCGGTATGTGGTCGGCGGTACCTTCTGCGCTGTGTCGGCAACCGCCCGATCCGAAGGTGCTGCAGCGACGCTCGACGTGGTTCTGCGACGGGCGGGCGCCGTACTTGCGACCCGCGATGGGCGACCGGTCACGATCAGCTTCGGATCTGCCGCGGCCGAACTCGCGGTGTGCGTCAGGGCCGTTGGCCTCGTCGACCGCTCCGAGCTCTGCAAGCTCGTGCTCGAGGCTCCGCCCGCCCAGTTGGCCGCGCTGACATCGCGGCTGGCCGGCGACACGGTTTCGCCGGGCGGCGTGCTGAGCGCCGGCAACGCCTGGTGGTGCGGAGACGCCGCGGGACGCGTGATTGTGCTGTCCGATCCCGACACGGGCACGCGGCTGCGCGAGCGGCTGCACGTGGACGCACGGCGCTGCGCCGGCATGATCGTGCGCGACGCGTCTGCCGAAATGGCAGCGATCGGTTTGCTTGGCCGGAACGCGGACGCAGTCTTGCGCGGACTCGGCGCGTTCGGCGCGTCCGGAGATCCGCGCTCGGTGGCGCCTTTCTCGCACGGTCAGATCGCCGGGATCCCGGTGTCGTGGCTGCTCCAATCCGACCGCAGGGCGCTGGCGCTCGTCCCGCGCGCAGCCGCCGGCGAAGCGTGGCTGGCGATCGAGCGCGCCGGACACCCGTTCGGGATCAGCTGCGTCGGGCACGATGCAGCCTGCCGGTACGCGTTGCTCGAGCGCACGCGCTCGGCCACGCTCCTGCACTTGTAGCCAACCGGCGCCGCCCGCTCGGGCGCTGACGTGGCGGCCGTCGAGCGCGTGCTCGTGGACCTGCTCGCGCTCGAGCGCGAGATCGTCGAGGCCGAGTACGTGCGGCGTTCGGATGCGCTCGAGCGGGTGGCGGACGCCGTCCGGCGCCTGGGAGAGATCGGCTCGCCTCAGGGAATCCTCGACCGGGCAACCGAGGAACTCGGGACGACCTCGGCGTTCGACCGGGTCATGGTCGGCGAGGTGGTGGGGGACAGCCTGCATGTGCGGGCGATCTGGAGCGAGCCGGACATTGCCGGCGCCGCGGCCGCGCTCGAGGCGTTGCGCGACTCGCCGATCCGGCTCGAGTATCCGCTGGTCGAGGACGAGGTCGCCCGCGGCCAGCGGACCGAGATCGTGGACCAGCGGGTGGCGCGCTCGCGCGGGGCTCGGCGCTTGACCGACGTCCTCGGCTGGGATAGCTACGTTGTCTCGGCGATCGTCGTGCAGGGGGTGACGGTGGGGCTGGTGCACGGCGACGCGTGCGTGAGCGGTCGCCGGCTGGACACGCTCGACGCCGAGGTCGCGTCGCGCTACGCCGAGGGGCTGGCCGGCGTGTTCGAGCGGGCGATGCTGCGAGAGATGCTCCAGCGCCACCACCAGGAGCTTCGATCGGCGGTCGAGTGGATGAGCGCCCGGCTCGGTCAACTCGCCACCAACGCCGGCGACGCCGGCCCGCTCGCCGCGCCCGATCCGGAGCTGGCCGACGCGCTGACCCCGCGGGAGTTCGAGGTGCTGCGGCTGCTCGCGCGCGGCCAGACCAACCTCGAGATCGCGCGCACGCTCGTCGTCCGCGAGGGGACGATCAAGTACCACGTGAAGAACATCCTGCGAAAGCTCGGGGCGACGAGCCGCGCCGACGCGGTGTCGCGGTACGCGCGGGCCGGCGGGGCGTCTGCGTCATGAGCGCGGCGCCCGAGGTGTTCTCCGGTCCGCTCGGTGAGGAGCTGCTGCGGCGCCTCGAGGGCACGGTTGCGGAGGCACGGAAGCTGCTCGGGCTGCCTGATCCAGAGACGGGCGCAGACGTGCTCGATCTCGATGCGGTCCGGGCCCTGATCGCGGCGCTGCGTTCGCAACTGCCCGAGGATGAGCCCCGGGCTGGTGCGATCTCCGAGCAGGAAGCGGCGCTCGAGCGGTTGCGTCACCGCTTCGAGGCCCGGTTCGAGGCGCTCGAGCGAGTCCAGGGCGCGATCGCCGAGCTGCGCGAGGTCACCTCGCCGCGCGCGATGCTGTCGCGAGCGCCGGCGGCGTTGTGCGGGGGCTCGGCCTTCGAGCGCGCGATCGTCAGCCTGGTCAAGGGCGGGCGGATGGTCGCCGAGTCCGTGTGGTTTGCGGGTGCGGAGCGCGCCGCGGCGACCACGCTAGCCCAGCTCCGGGCGAACCCGCTGCGACTCGAGCACACGCTGATCGAGACCGAGCTGCTCCGGCGGCGCCGAGCCACCATCGTGGTCGACGCGCACGTGCATCCGCGGGTCGATCGCGAGACGGCGCGCCTCATGGGCTGGCGCTCGTACGCGGCGGCGCCGCTGCTCGTCGGCCCCCAGGTGGCGGGCGTGATCCACGCCGACCGAGGCCCGGGACAGCCGCTCGACGTGCTCGACCGCGACGTGCTGTGGGAGTTCGCCACCGGGCTCGCGCAGGCGTACGAGAGCACCAGCTTGCGCCGCACGCTGCGCGATGAGCGCGACCAGATGCGCCAGTTCCTCGATTGGCTCGGCGCGCGCTCGAGCGAGCTCACCGACGCGCCGGTGACGCTGTCGGCCGGCGGGGCGGATCGCGCGCCGGTGTCGCCGCCGCTCCCGCTCACGGAGTCCTCGCCGCCGGGCCGGGGGCGCGACGACCGGGTCGTGTTCGAAGGCCTGCTGACGCGCCGCGAGCTCGACGTCCTGCGCCTGCTCGCCGACGGCGCCACCAACCGCGCGGTCGCCGACGCGCTCGTGATCTCGAGCGGCACGGTCAAGTTCCACGTCAACAGCATCCTGCGCAAGCTGCACGCGGCCAACCGGGCCGAAGCGGTGACGCGCTACCTGCGGTTGATGGGGATGCGGGTGCCGTAGTCCGCGTCCGCGCTGTTCTCAGCCCGGTCCGGCGGCGGAGTCGCTCGGCAGATAACGCGTGGTCTGCGCGAGTTATCCTGCCAACTCGGCCGCGGTCAGACCGCGAAGAACACCGTCTCGTGCGGCCCCTGGAAGCGGATGTCGAACCGGTAGCCGCCGCCCGAGGCCTGGGCGAGCAGCGTCGCGCGGCGCTCGACCGGGACCCGCGCGAGCACGGGATCGCCGGCGTTGGCCTCGGCCTCATCGGCGAAGTAGATCCGGGTCACCGTTCGGTGGAGCATGCCGCGGGCGAACACCGAGACGTCGATGTGGGGTGCCTGCGTTGCGCCGGCGAGTCCGGGGACGCGGCCGGGCTTGACGGTGACGATGTCGAACGTCCCGTCGCCGTCCTCGACGCCGTAGCGCGCGAAGCCGCGGAAGCCGTCGATCGCGGACGGCCCGCCGTAGCCGTGCATGTCTGCGAAGTTCCCGTCGGGGTCCGCCTGCCAGGTCTCGAGCAGGAAGTCGGGGATCGGCACGCCGGCGCCGTCGTAGATCGTGCCGGTGATGTGGATCGCGCCCGGGGTCCCGTCCGCCACGGCGAACGGCCCGACGTCGAACGGCAGCCCGATCGCGAAATACGGGCCGACCGTCTGGGAGGGTGTCGTCTCGAAGATCAGTGCTCCTCCTCGAACGGCGTCGAACCGGGTCCGCGGAGGTAGATGTCCCACTCGAACGCCTGCGCCCAGTTCGGCACGGTGTCGTGAATCGAGAAGCTCGAGATCATCCGCTCGCGAGCGCGCTCGTCGCGGACCGAGTTGAAGATCGGGTCATACGGGAAGAACGGGTCGCCGGGGAAGTACATCTGGGTCACCAGCCGCTGGGTGAACGCCCGGCCGAGCAGCGAGAAGTGGATGTGGGCCGGCCGCCAGGCGTTGTAGTGGTTGCCCCACGGATACGGCCCCGGTCTGATCGTCGTGAACCGGTAGCGGCCCTCGTCGTCGGTGACACACCGCCCGGCACCGTTGAAGTTCGGATCGAGTGGCGCCGGCCAGCGATCCCAGCGGTGCTTGTAGCGACCGGCGGCGTTCGCCTGCCAGATCTCGACGAGCGTCCCGCGCAGTGGCTTGCCCTCGGTGTCGAACACGCGCCCCGAGACGATGATCCGCTCACCGATGGGCTCGCCGGCGTGCTGGACCGTCAGGTCGTTGTCGGTCTCGCCCATCAACAACGGTCCGAGTTGCGGCCCGGTGATCTCGGTGATCGTCTGCGGCAGGTAGATCAGCGGCTGCTTGGGGTGGCGCAGCGACGTCGACTTGTAGCCCGGGGAGTCCAACGGCGGATGAGCGCCGTCGGGCTCCCGCACATAGCTCGTCGGAGTCTCTCCGATCGGGTCGTAGATCTGGCGCTCCTCGCTGGGCTCGGTCTGAAGCTCCTCGGTCATGTGATGTCTATGCCTCCAGTACGACTGCCAGGCCTTGACCGACACCGATGCACAGAGCGGCGACTCCGTAGCCGCCGCCGCGGCGCCGCAACTCGTGAGCGAGCGATCCCAGGATACGGACGCCCGATGCGCCGAGCGGATGGCCTAATGCAATTGCGCCACCGTTCGGGTTCACCTTGTCGGGGTCCAGCCCCTTCCATTCGCCGATGTCGGCCAGGCATTGCGAGGCAAACGCCTCGTTCAACTCGACTACTGAGACGTCCTCCCAGGTGATGCCGGCGCGCTCGAGCGCGATGTTGGCGGCCTTCACCGGAGCGATCCCGAACACATCCGGATCGACCGCCGCCGCCCCGCGCGAGACGATCCGCGCGATCGGTTCCCTGCCGGCGGCCTCGGCGCCCTTCTCGTCCGCGATCAGGGCCGCGCCGGCGCCGTCGTTGAGCGGAGATGAGTTGCCGGCGGTTACCGTGCCGCCGTCCTTGACGAACGCCGGCTTCAACTTCGCAAGCTTCTCGAGCGAAGTGTCCGCTCGTATGTTCTCGTCGCGCTCGAGCTCGGTGTCGGCACCGGGACCACCCACTCGCCGTAGAAGCCGCTGTCCCACGCGGCTTGCGCGTTGTGGTGGCTGCGGAGCGCGAACGCGTCCTGGGCCTCACGGCTGATCTTGTAGATGTCCGCGAGCTTCTCGGCGCTCGCCCCGAGCGAGATCGTCCACTGGTCCGGCATGTTCGGGTTGACCATGCGCCACCCGAGCGTGCTCGAGTACAGCTGCTCCTGGGCCGTCGGGAACGCGCGCTCAGGCTTGAGCAGGATCCACGGCGCGCGGCTCATCGACTCGACCCCGCCCACGAGCACGATCGACGCCTCGCCGGTCTCGATCATCCGACTGGCCTGCATCGTCGCGTCGAGGCTCGAGCCGCACAGACGGTTGATCGTGGAGCCCGGGATGGACGTTGGGAGGCCGTTGAGGAGCCATGCCATCCGCGCGACGTTGCGGTTGTCCTCGCCGGCCTGGTTGGCGTCGCCGAACATGACCTCGTCGACCCGCCCGGGGTCGAGTTCGGGGCTGCGATCGAGGAGTGATTTCACAACGTGGGCCGCGAGGTCGTCGGGGCGGACCTTGGCCAGCCCGCCGCCGTAGCGACCGAACGGCGCGCGCACCGCGTCGAGGACGTAGGCGGCGCTCACCGGTCGACCAGCTCCCGCAGTGCTTCGAGCTCGGCCGCTGTCGGGGGTTCGGTGGTCTGCAGATCGTCGCTAATCGTCAGGTCCCAGCCGGTGGCCTCGCGGACCTGATCGAGGTCGACGCCGGGGTGGATCTGGGTGAGCACGAGCCGCTTGGTCTCGGGGTCGGGCTCGAGCACGCCGAGGTCGGTGATCACCGCGGTCGGGCCCTTGCCACGGAAGCCCAGGCGCTCGCGCGCGTGCGGACCGTCACCGTGGCCAACGGTCGTGCAGAAGTCGAGCTTCTCGACGAACGTGCGCTTGGCGTGCGGCGCGATCACGATCACCTCGCCGCAGCTCGCCGCGATCTCGGGGGCGCCGCCGGCGCCCGGCAGGCGCGTCTTGGGGTGCTCGTAGTCGCCGATCACGGTCGAGTTCAGGTTCGCGTACGGGTCGATCTGCGCGGCTCCGAGGAATGCGACGTCGATCCGTCCCGGCCCGATCCAGTAGTTGAACATCTCCGGCACCGAGACGACCGAGTCGGCGGTCTGCGCGAGCTCGCCGTCGCCGATCGACAGCGGAACGCGGAACGGCTTGGCGCCGATCGTCCCCGACTCGTACACGAGCACGAGGTCGGGGTTGTGGACCATCCGCGCCAGGATCGCGGCGGTGCTCGGACGGCCCACGCCGATGAAGACCGTCTTAGTGTCGCGCAGCCGGCGCGCGGCGACGATCGTCTGGATCTCGCCGGCGGTCGCCTGCTCGGCGTCGGTCGCGGGGACCTCGACCGTCATTTCGCAGCGGCTCCTTGATTGATCACGTTCTCGTTCATCCACTCCGTGAACTGCTCGCGGTCGCGGCTCATCTTGTCCCAGAACTTGTAGAAGTCGTTGTCGCGTTCGGTGATCCCCAGGCTGTACGAGGGACGGGAGCCGCCGGGCGCCTCGGCGACGACGTCGATCACCCAGCCCGGGATCGTGATCCCGCCGGGACGCGGCTCGATCTCGTCGACGATCCGCTCGACCGTCACCAGCGATCGCTGCGCGGCCAGGATTGCCTCCTTCTGCACACCCGGGATTCCCCACAGCTGCACGTTCCCGTCGCGGTCGGCCTCCTGGGCATGGACGATCGCCACGTCTGGGCGCAGCGCCGGGACCGCCGTGAGCCGCTCGCCGGTGAACGGGCACGTGATCGGCGCCACCGTGGTGTGCGACATCAGGTCGGTCCCCACGTAACCGCGCATCACCGCGCAGGGTAGGTCGGCGGCGCCCGCCGCGTAGCGATTGGCCATACCCGCGTGGCTGTGCTCCTCAATTTCCACCGGCCGGGGCCAGTCGTTCTCGATCGCATCCCGGAAGCGGTGCAGCCCACCCACGCCCGGGTTCCCGCCGTAGGAGAACACCAGTCGCCGCGCCACCCCCATCCCGATCATCTGGTCGTAGAGCAGGTCGGGGGTCATCCGGATCAGCTCGAGCTCGCGCCGGCCCTGGCGGATGATCTCGTGGCCGGCAGAGAACGGGATCAGGTGCGTGAACCCCTCGAGCGCGACCGAATCGCCGTCGCTCACCAGCGTCTCGACCGCGTCCGACAGCGCCATCAGCTCAGCCACGAGCGGCCCCCTTCACGCGCGCGCCGGTGTCGCGGTGCGCGGTCGACCCGGTTGGGCCTACGACCGCACCGCCGGCGCTCCCATCGCGCCGCACGGCTCAAGCCTGCCGTGTTCGCGATAAGAACAACGGGTCACATACCGAACTATACCAAGGAGGTTGATACCGCAATAGCCAATCACAGCGGGGGATCGGGGCGTCGGGCGGTGGTGGCGGCGCGGTGATCGGTGGCGTGGTCGCCGGGTCGGTAGCGGGGTCGCCAGGTCGGTGGCGGGTGGCGGGCGGTGGCGCGGGCCGGTGGTGCGCGGGCCGGGGTGCGAGCCGGTGCCGGCGATGCGAGGGCGACTAAGTCCACAGTCGACACCGCTCTCACCGCGAGCGGGGAGAAGCTCGGGCTATGCGCGACTGAATCTGCATTCACCGCCGGCCGGGGTGGCGAGTGCGGGGAAACTCGGGCTCGGGGACGGGCGCTCGCGCTGGCGCCGGCGGAACTGGTGGCGCGCCGGCGACTCAGGCGCGATCGAGCGCCGGCACCCCGCCGGCGCCGGCCGGGACCACGAGCCGGTCGCGCGCCGCCGCCAGGCCGACGATCAGCTGCGGGACGAGCAGCGCGAGCAGGATGAACAGCGCCGGCGTCCACGAGCCCGTGACGCCGTGAACCGCGCCGATCGCGAACGGCGCCGTCGCGGCGATCAGGTATCCGACCGTCTGTACGAGCGTCGACAGGCCGCTGGTGCTCGCGACCGTCCCGCCGCGCAGCACGATCAGCGTGAGCGCGAGCGGGAACGCGGCGTTCTGGCCGAATCCGAGCAGCACCACCCACAGATAGGGCGCCCCCATCGGCGCCACGATGACGCCGATCCAGCCCGCCGCGATGCAGGCCACGAACACCCATACGAACGCGCGCTGATCGCGCACCCGGGCCGCCATCGTCGGCACCGTGATGGCGGGAATCAGGCCCACGAACAGGCCGATGCTCAGCAGCAGGCCCGCCTTGGCACTGCTGGCACCGTGGCTGTGGAACACGCTCGGCAGCCAGGCGAGGGTCGTGTAGAAGCCCGCCGACTGGATCGCGAAGAACATCGTGACCGCCCATGCGACCTTGTCGTGCAACAGCGACCGCGCGCCCGCCACCTGATCGCCGGGCGCGCCGGCGACGGATTGCCGGCGCGCGAGTTGCGGGGCCCACACGAGCAGGGCGACTGCGGCAGGGATGGCCCAGAACGCCAGCCCCGGGCGCCAGCCCCCGCCGAATGCGTTGGCAATCGGCACCGACACGCCCGCGGCGAGCGCCGCGAAGCCGATGAGCGTGGTGCTGTACAGCCCGGTGAGGAGGCCGACTCGCTCGGGGAAGTTCCTCCGCACCAGGACCGGCAGCAGCACGTTCACGACCGCGATCGCGGTTCCCGCCAGCGCCGTGCCGGCGAACAGGAAGCCGAGGCCGGGCAGCAGCCGGACCAGCAGGCCGAACAGCAGCAGGACGAGCGCGCCGGCGACGGTCGGCCGGGCGCCGAACCGCCCCGCCAGCGCCGGCGCCAGCGGCGCGAGCGCGCCGAAGCACAGCACGGGCAGCGCGACGAGCAGGTCGGCCCCCGCGTTGGACAGGCCGGTGTCCGACTGGATGCGGTCGATCAACGGACCGATGCCCGCCGCAGCGGGACGGAGGTTCGCGGCGACGACCACGATCCCGATCGCCAGCAGTACGGACGATCGCGGCCACCGGGTGCGCCGGCCGCTCAATCGACCGTCTTGAGCGGGTCGCCGATCTGAGCGCCGGCGAGCCAGTCGGCGCCGCGACGGTAGAGCCGCTCGACGCCCGGGCCGACCAGTCCGGGCATGTCGCGTTTGACGTCGTATCCGATCTGCGTCTGCGCGTACGCGAGGTGGCGGTACCCGATCGGGAACCCCGCGAGCACCTCCGGGTCGAGCGAGACGGTGGCCGCAGGATCGACCGGATCGAGGCGATCCTTCTCGTAGATCGGCTGGCGCAGCACGATCCCCCACCGCCCGTCGCGCTTCTCGAGGAAGTCGTAGAAGCGACCGATGCACGCGATGTCGCACTCGACGCCGTGCACCGCGGCGCGTTGCAGGATCGTCATCTTCGTCTGCGAGATCGCTCGATCCCCGGCGACGTCGACCGAGTTGCCGCCGAGGAAGTGCAGGATGTTCACGCCGCGCTCGAACCCCTCTCGGCTGACCCGGATGAAGTCGGCGGCCGGGCCCTGGAACCAGGTGGCCATCATGAAGCCGTCGTCGTGCCAGACGGTGGCGAACCGGTCCCAGTCGCCGGCGTCGCGCCACACGACCCAGTTCTCGACGAGCTCGCGGATCAGTAGGCGGTCATCGCTCATGCGTGCACGGTATGGGACAGCATCGGCACCTGGCTCGTGGGCGGGATCGGCGGGCCGGGCGGCTTACCGCTCAGGTCCGGCGTCCCGTAGGTGTGGAAGGTCTCGATCGTCTTGACTCCCCACGCCTGCCCGCGGGCGCGCTCGGCCTGGGTCCAGATCACCGGCTCATACGCCGGATCGAAGATGAAGTGGGTGCCGGTCGTGACCTCGACGCGGTTGCCGCCGGGCTCGTAGACGTACAGGAACATCCCCTGCGCGACCGCGTGCTTGGACGGCGCGGCTTCGATCGGCACGTCGGCGTCGAGGAACAGGTCCGCGGCGCGCAGCAGCTCCTCCCGGGTGTCGACGAACCACGCCAGATGGTGCAGGCGACCGTTGCCGCCGCCGTGGTCGGCGGTGTAGATCAGCTCGTGAGCGGCGATCGTGAGGCTCATCCACGCTCCCTGCTCGCTCCCGTCATCGTTGACGACCTGCTCAAACGTCCGGAACCCGAGGCGCTCGTCGGCAAAGCGCCGGTTCGCCGCGACGTCGCGCGCGAGTACGTTCACGTGATCGATCCGCTTGACCGACGCACCGCGGTCGACATGGCGCTGGGGCACGTTCTTCAGCCGCGGGCGCAGGTGCTCGGGCGGCACGTAGCGATCCTGCTCGAAGAACAGCTCGAACCGGTGGCCGTCGGGATCGCGGAACTCGTAAGCGGGACCGTGGCCGTGGTCTCCCTCGTTCCAGCCGATGCCCAGTCCGGTGGCCTCGACCGCGGCCACCCTCCGCTCGAGCGCCTCCGGGCACCAGGCGCGGAGTCCGGTGTGACCAAGGCCGGGCAGCTCCGACTCGGTCAGCTTCAATCCGTAGGGCTGGTACTCACCCCACCCGCGCAGGAACACCGATTGACCCTCCTGGTGCTCAACCTGCATCCCGAACAACTCGACGAAGAACCGCAGGCTGTCCTCAGGGAACGGCGTCAGCAGCTCGGCGTGGGCGATGTGGGCGATGTCGTGGATTGGAGAATGGTCGGCGGCGCCTGACGGCGGCGCCTTAGGAGAATGGTCGGCGGCGCCTGACGGCGGCGCCTCAGGTTCGGTCATGCCTCGACTTTTTCGCGTAGGCCGTCCAGATCGTACGAGAGCGCTCCGCCCTGAAGCTTCTCCCGCTTGACCACTTCGCGCTCGGCGCGCTCACGCGACGCATCGAGCACCTCCTCGACGCGCTCGGCCTCGACCACCGCGACCCCGTCGGCGTCGAGCACCAGCACGTCGCCGTTCCGAATCGCAGCGCCACCAACCACGACCGGCTCGCCAATCGTGCCGGCAACGTCCTTGGCCGCGCCGCGCACGCGCACCCAACGCGCCCAGATCGGCAACCCGAGCTCGACCAGCTCCTCCACGTCACGCACCGACGCGTCCACCAGAATCGCCGCCGCGCCCTGCACCTTCGCCTGCGTCGCGAGCAGATCGCCGACCAGCGCCACCGGCCGCGGTTCGGGCATCGTCAACACCAGCACCTCGCCAGTCTGGACCGCCGCCATGGCCGCATGGACCATCAGGTTGTCGTCCTGGCCACAGCTGACCGTCCGCGCCGGCCCGGCGACACGCGAACCCGGCACGATCTGAACGAGATCGGCGTCGACATAACCGCGTCGGCCGCCCGCCTCGTACACGGTCGCCGACCCTAGCCCGGCGAGCTCGTCGTAGACCTGATCGCGCGAACTCATAGCTCGCTCACCACCTGCGGGGTGACGCGCTGGAACGCCTCGGCCTGCCGGATGTCCGCGTTCCCCGACGAGCGCCTCGCGTGATTGCCGCGATGGTCCGCGCGCTCGGCGTAGTAGGTCTGGAGATACTTCTGAGCCTTCATCTCCGACATCGCGGCGAGCTTCTTGTCGATCACGTTCGTGATGTCGACGAACGTGGTCGGGGTGAAGTTGCACAGCTCGGGCTGGTGGGGCTCGAACAGAAATAGGGCGGGTGGCGAGATCGTCTTGAACGCACTCGACACCCCCGCGCCCGCCGCCAGTCCCCGCGCCCGGTCGACCGCGTGGTGGGCGATCGGATGATCCGGATTGAACGGATCGGTATCGGTGTGCGTGATCAGCACCTCCGGCGCGAACTCGCGGATCTTGTCCGAGATCAGCCGCAGCCCGTCGCCGTCGATCTCGAGCGGATAGTCACCGAGATCCAGACAGTCGAACGTTGCGCCGAGCGCCGCCGCCGCGCGCTCGGCCTCGCCGTGGCGGATCTTCTTGACGTTCTCGATCGTTTGGCCTTCCTCTTTCCACAGCTCGCCCGATTCGCCGCGCTCACCATATGAGAGCGCGATCACGCTCGCCTCGCCGCCGCCGAGCGTCGCGACCGCAATCGCTCCCCCCGCACGCCACACGAAGTCGGCGGAGTGAGCGCCGATCACCATCATCCGGCGGCTCACGGACCCTTGACCCCCGCCACGATGCGCGTGTTCACGACCGCCATCACGTACACCTCCTCTTCCTCGAAGCCCGCGTCGAGCAGCCGGTCGACCATCAGCGCCATCCCGTCCTCGACCGGCGGGTTGAACACCTGACCGAGGTCCGTCGACAAAACCGAGCTCTCGGGTCCGCAATCGCGAATGTTCGCGATCCACTGCTCCCACGAGACCTTTCCGGTGTGGGGCGTGGTGAAGCAGCGCTCGAGCAGCGCCCCTCGCTCGGCCAGCGCCCGCTGGTCCTCGACCGTGAGGTTCTGCGACGGGAACTCGGGATGGGTGATCACGATGTTGCTCACGCCCTCCTCGAGCGCGGCGTCCAGGACCGCGAAGATCTCGTCGCGAGCCAGATGACCAGTCGCCAGGACCATGCCGTGGCGGGCGATCATCGCGAGCACCTCTCGCAGGACAGGCAGCACCGTTCCGTCGCCGGCGACGACCGGCACGGGCGGAATCTCGATCCCCTGCTCGCGGAGCTCGAGCTGCAGCTTGACCCACACGGGGACCTTCGCCCCCGCCGACGCCTCGCGCTCGTGTGACTCGTTGACGGAGTCGACCGTGGGCAGCCACACGGTCCGGGCCCCTTCGCGCGCCGCGATCTCGACCGCCAGCGGGTTGATGCCGCCGACCGCCCGGTTGAGCGCGATCGCGCCGAGGACGTCGACGCCCGGCACGGCGGCGCGCACCACGCTCGCGCGCTCAGCGGTCGAGCCGTAGTGCGACTTCAGCACGAACCCGGCCATCCCGAGCTCCTTGAACTTCTGAGCCAGCGAGATGTCGTCGATGATCCGCTCCACGACGTCCGGCGAGATGTGCATGTGGGTGTCGTACGCACCGCGCAGCAGCTCGCGGGCGCGGTCCGAGGGCGAGTCGCTCATTCCATCTGACCTCGGAGCGCCTCGGCCACATGCGAGAGGTGGGCGCGCATCGCCGCCTCCGCTGCGTCGGGATCGCCGGCGGCGATCGCGTCGACAATCGCGGTGTGCTCGCCGAACGAGCACTCGCTGCGCCCGGGCAGCATGATCGTGCGGTACTGGAAGCGGACGAGCTGGGACTTGAGGGTCGCGATCAACCGCTCGGCGGTCGCGTGGGAGGAGATCTCGAGCAGCCTGCGGTGGAGCACGGCGTTCTCGTCCGAGGCCGCGAGCAGATCGCCGGCGTCGAGGCGGCGGCGCATCTCGCCGAGGATCCCCCGGAGCTCATCGACGTCGGCCGGCGTCGCACGGAGCGCCGCCTGGCGCGCGGCCAGCCCTTCGAGCACCGCCCGTGCCTCGAGAATCTCGACCGCCTCGCGCGCGTCCACCAGACGTACGCGGGCTCCGCGGTTGCGCTCGTGGACGATCAGCCCCTCGTGCTCGAGCCGAGCCAGCGCCGTCCGGACGGCCGAGCGCCCGACGCCGAGAGCCTTGGAGACATCCGCTTCGACCAGCCGCTCGCTCGGCTGAAAGCGCCCGGCGACGATCGCATCGCGCAGCTCGTCCTCGGGACGGACGCGTTCCTCTGGGCGGACGCGCCCGCGTGGCGACCGAGCCCCAGTGTCCTTCTGATTGTCGACAATCTTGTCGACCACGATCGGGAATGGTAACGCGCCCCGCAAGCCCGCGTGGCGGACGGCGTGGCCCTAAGCGGTGCGGCCGGGATCGACGACCGCGACCACCGTCTTCGCCGGCGGCGAGCACGATGTCGTTCTCGAGCGACGCCCATTCGCCCTCGACGCTTCCAGGACGCTCGGGATCGTCCGGCGAGCGCTCGCGGAACGTGCGCAGCAGCGACGGCTTGACCGCGAACACGGTGTCCGAGTCGAGGTAGTCGCTGGCGGCATCGAACACGTGCGTGGTGACGGTCTTGTAGCCGGGGGCGCGCACGATGATGTGGATGTGCGCGGGACGCCACGGGTGGCGGCTGGTGGCGGCGAGCATCCGGCCGACAGGCCCGTCGTGGGGGATCGGGTACGGGACGGGACGCACCGCGACGAACGCGTAGCTGCCGTCGTCGCGGGTCAGGTAGCGGCCGCGCAGGTGATCCTCCTCGGCCTCGGGGCGCTGCACCGCGTACAGCATGTCGGCGCCGTTCTGCCACACGTCGAGTTCTGCGCCGGCGATCGGCTCCCCCGAAACGTCGAGCACGCGGCCGTAGACCCACGCCGGAACGCCCGCCCCACTCTCGATCGACCATGCTCTCGCCGTACTCGCGCCGCGGCGCCCCGGGCACGTAGAACGGCCCGAGCACCGTCGACTCGGTAGCGCCCGCAGGGAGTTCATGCGCCATGGCGTCGACCAGCATCGACAGGCCGAGCGCGTCGGACCAGAGAATGAACTCCTGCCGGCGTTCGTCGGTGATGTTGCCGGTGTCGGTGGCGGTGGCGATCAGCTGCCGCCACTCGTCCTCGGTGAGCCCCACCTCGACGGCGAACGCGTGCAAATGGCCGACGAGGGCCTGCATCAGCTCGCGCAGGCGGGGATCGGTGCACCCGTCGAAGCTGGCCCGCGCGCGGGCGGTGATGTCAGCCGGTGTGGTCCTGGACGAGCCGGTGGCGGTCACGCCTGCTCCCCGACGACTGCTTGCTCCCCGACCACCGCTTGCTCCCCGACCACCGCTTGCTCCTCCACGACCGCTTCCACGAGCAGCGGTTCGCGACGGACGGCGAGGCCGTCGAGCGCCTCGTCAAGCGTCCGCACGAGCTGCTCGTACGTCTCCACGCGAACCGACGGGCAGCCGAGCGCGCGGGCCATGCCGCCGATGTCGACCGCCTCGAAGCCGGGCCACGCGCCGACGCCGCCGTGCCGGCGGGCGAGACCGTCCATCACCGCGTAGCGCCCGTTGGCGAGCACGATCAGCAGCACGCCGACGTCGTAGCGCGCTGCGCTCCAAAGCGCCTGGATCGCGTACATCGTCGAGCCGTCGCCGAGCACCGCGACGACGGGACGCTCGGGCAGTCCCATGCGCAGCCCGATCGAGCCGGACAGGCCGAAGCCGAGACAGCCGTTCGCGGTGCTGAGGAAGCCGAACGGAACGCGAATCGGGATTCGCTGGTACAGCTCAGGCTGCGAGGAGGGGCATTCTTCGACCAGCAGCACGTCCTCCGGGAGCCGCTGCGCCAGCGCGTCGAGCACATGACCGGCGCGGAGCGGCTGTCCTGGGGCCGGCGGCGGCAGCGGGGCCGGGCGGCGGACCGGCTCGGGCGGGTTGCCGGCGCGCTCGGACGCGCGCTCGGAGCCCTGATCGGGCCGCCGCTCGGACAGTCGCTCGACGAGCGCTCGGCAGGACGCGGCCACGGGCGCGACCACGGCGATGTCACATGGGCTGCGGTGGGCCTCGCCCTGATCGGCGGTCAGCACCGCGACGCGCGTGTCCGGCGCGACCAGCGCGACCGGCTCGTCGAACAGGTAGGCCCGGAAGGCGTTGGTCCCCACGGTCAGGACCACGTCGTAGCTCGCCAGCGCGTCGTGCATGAGGCGGCGCTGCCAGGACAGATGACCGGCGAACAGCGGATGATCCTGAGGGAAGCTGACGGCGCGGGTGAACGGCTCCTGCCAGACCGGGCAGCGCAACCGCTCGGCGAGCTCGATCACGGCATCCCAGCCCTCCCGGCCCTCGCCCACCGCCCCCACGACGATCGCCGGCGACTCCGCGCCGGCGAGCATCTCGGCGAGCTCCGCCACCTGCGGCGCGTCGACCGAGTGCGGACGCAAGACCGTTGCCGGCGCGCCCGCGGCGAGCTCGTCGGCGGGCTCGAGCCAGTCGCCCATCGGCACGACGAGCAGCGCCGGTCCCTTCGCCGCCTTGGCCTCGTGGTAGGCCCGCGCGATCGCCCCCGGCACGTCCTGGGCGCGGGGCGGCAGGTACCGCCACACCGGATACTCGCCGGCCAGCCGCTCGAGCTGGCGTCCGGTCAGGAACGGCTCGAACGCGATCTGGCGGCGATCCTGCTGCCCGACGACGATCACGAGCGGCGCGCGGCAGTCACGGGCGTTGGCAATCGCGTTGACCGCGTTGCCCAGGCCGGCGGCCGTGTGCAGGTTGACGAACGCGGGCTCCCCTCGGGCCAGCGCATAGCCGGTCGCCATCCCCACCACCGAGCCCTCGTGCAGGCCGAGGACGTAGCGGATGTCGGGCGGCAGATCGGTCAGGAACGAGATCTCGGTCGAGCCCGGGTTGCCGAAGATCGTCGTCAGGCCGTGCCGGCGCATGACCTCGAACGCGGCATCGCGTACGGTCATGCCCGCCACCCGGCCGACGTTGCCATTGCCCGGGCCGGCAGCGGTCTGCACGGTGACCTCGGTCATCGGCCCGGATCCTACTGCTCGCCCGGTTCGGTAGTGTTCGCATACCGAACGAGTGGGCGAAGGTATCCAGATGACCGACAAGCCATCTCAGAGCTCCGACTTCGTGCAGTCCCTGGAACGGGGTCTTGCGGTGATTCGCGCGTTCGACGCCGAGCACCGCGACCTCGCGCTCAGCGAGGTGGCGCGCTCGACCGGCCTCACCCGCGCGGCGGCCCGCCGCTTCCTGCTGACGCTCGTGAAGCTCGGGTACGTGAACTTCTCGCAGGGGCGCTTCTCGCTGCGGCCCCGCGTGCTCGAGCTCGGATACGCCTACCTGTCGAGCCTCAGCCTCCCCGAGGTGTCCCTGCCGCACATGGAGGCACTCGTGGCCGAGGTCAACGAATCGTGCTCGATCTCGGTGCTCGACGAGACCGACATCGTGTACGTCGCCCGCGTGCCGACGCGGCGGATCATGAGCATCACGCTCGCGGTCGGTACCCGCCTGCCGGCGTTCGTCACCTCGATGGGACGCGTTCTGCTGGCCGGCCTGCCAGACGACGAGCTCGAAGAGCGACTTGGGCGGATCGAGGTCGTGCCGCTGACCGCGTACACCGTCAAGGACATGGATGCGCTGCGGACGATCCTGGCGGGCGTTCACCGCCAGGGCTACGCGGCCACCGATCAGGAGCTCGAGGAGGGACTGCGCTCGCTGGCGGTCCCGCTTCACAACGCGTCCGGCACTGTGATCGCCGCGCTGAACCTGTCCGTGCACGCCAGCCGCGCGTCGATGGCCGTGCTCCGGCGCGACTTCCTGCCGCTGGCCCTGCGGACCGCGGCCGCGATCGAGGAGGACCTGCGCGGAACCGGCGATCGGCGCGGCAGCTCGTTCGCGCTGCCCGACTCCTGAGCCGTTACGCACAATTACGACGTGCCCGAATGCCGGAGTTTGGCGAACGGAACCAGGGGAGAGACTCCAGGGTGGAGCCCGAGGGGAGGTCGGCCGACTTGGCCGGATCCCTCCGAGTGGCTAACTGAAATGCTCGGGACGGATGGGACGGTCGTGACCCGCCGGCCGTCACACGGACCTCGCGTTGGAAAGCATCAAACGGAGGTCCCATGTCTGCAACCGTCACGGCACGCGACTTTGCGCGCCTACCCGACGACGATCTGCTCGCCGTCTATCACCGGGATCGAGACTCCGGTGTTCGCGATGAGCTCGTCAAACGGTTCATCCCGTTCGCCCGGAAACTCGCGTATCGCTACGTCCACAGCCGCGAGCCGCTCGACGATCTCGTGCAGGTCGCATCCCTCGGCCTCCTGAACGCGCTCAGCCGATTCGAGCCCGGGATGGGCAAGAAGTTCACGAGCTACGCCGCCCCGACGATCATGGGCGAGCTCAAGCGCCATTTCCGCGACAAGGGATGGAGCGTGCACGTCCCGCGCGACGTGCAGGAGCGGGCGTTGGCGGTGAGCCGCCAAAGCGAGCGTCTGTCGGCGCAGCTCGGTCATTCGCCCTCCGTCGACCAGCTCGCCGAGGCGATGTCCTGCCCGACTGAGCAGGTGGTCGAGGCGCTCGACGCGGCCCACAACTACCTCCCGGCGTCGCTTGACGCGCCGATCGCCCACGAGAACGAGGAGCGGTCCGCGCTCGGGGACACACTCGGAGCCGAGGATGGCGGATTCGAGCTCGCCGAGGACCGCCAGGTCCTCGCGGCCGGCTGGGCCGCGCTCAGCCCCGTCGAGCGCAAGGTGCTCGGCCTGCGCCTGGTCCAGGATCTCACGCAGCGCGAGATCAGCCAGCGGATCGGATGCTCGCAGATGCACGTGTCGCGGCTGCTGCGGCGATCGATGGTCCGCCTCGAAGCGGCCGCCGTCGCCGCCTGATCTGGGAAGTCGCGCCGACACGAAGCTGCAGAGTGGTCGGAATTCGGGCGCTTGCACTCCCGTGCTTTGGGTAGCCATTGCTTAAGCACACAACAATGCGGGCGCGCGAGGACTATGAGTGGAGAGATCGATGCACCGAGGGTCCGCCTCGAACTGACCAGCCGGCCCGAGGCGGCGCGGCTAGTACGGAGCATGTCGACGGCGGCCGGCGAAGCGCTCGGGTTCGAACCCGAGCTGCTCTCGGATGTCAACACGGCGGTCAGCGAGGCCTGTAACAACGTGATCCAGCACGCCTACGGCGACGCTCCCGGGCCGTTCTCGGTCGATTTCGCGCTCGCTTCCGATGGGCTGGAGGTCCAGGTGCGCGACCACGGGCGTGGCATCAGGCAGGCCGCGCCCGAGCACGACGGGCTCAAGGTCGGCCTGGCCCTGATGAGCGCCGTGGCCGACCGCGCCGAGTTCATCCGCGCGCCCGACGGTGGAACCGATGTGCGGCTGTGCTTCAGGGGCGCCGCCGGCACCGGCGGCGCGTCGCCCCGGGCGTCGCACCAGGCGACCGGTCCACCCGAGGTATGGCAGGCACGCCTTCCGTCCGCGGTGTCAGGCGACGTCGTCCTGACGGTATCGCCGGTCGAGTTGCTGGCGCCGGTCCTCGGCCGGATCGGCATGTCGCTCGCGCCGAGCGCCGGCTTCTCACTCGACCGCTGCGCCGACGTCTACCTGGTCACCGATGCGCTCGGCGCGCACGCCGAGCGAGCCGCGGAGACCACCTCGATCAGCGTCGCCCTCGGGGCCCACGACCAGCTGCTCGAGTTCGCGGTGGCTCCGCTGCGCAGGGGCACGAGCCGCCGCCTCGACGCCGGCGAGTTAGAGCACAGCTCGGAACCGCTGGCCTCGCTGGCCGACGAGCTCACCGTCAGCGACATCAACGGTCACGAGACGCTGCGAGTCGCGATACGCGACCATCGACGCTCATAGCACGCGCCGAGTCCTGGTAGCTTTGTCCTCGACCTGAGAGGGGTCCGGGGAGAAGGAAGGGGCTACGAGCAGTGCAGAGCGACTTCCGGGTAGAGACGCACAGGAACGGTCGGGTGACCACGCTGACGGTGCTCGGTGAGCTCGACCTCGTGTCGAGTCCGACGCTCGCGGAGGCGCTCGACCACGCGATCGACTCGGACGCAGGCGTGATCGTGCTCGATCTGCGGAGGCTCTCGTTCATGGACTCGAGCGGCCTGCACGTGCTGGTTAAAGCACACCAGCGAGCGCAGCAACGCGGCCGCCGGTTTGTCATGACGAAGGGAGGCGATCAGGTGCAGCGCGTGCTCGACCTGACCGGCATCACCGAGCTCGTGACCATCGTCGACTCGCCGGCGGACGTGCTCGAGGCCGACCGCGCGTCCGACTCTCCCTGACGCGACCGGACGCGGTCAGGAGCCGACGCCGCGGTGTCGACCGGGCGCGCTCGTCCAATAGGTCGCGCTCATGTCCTCGTCGCCGTGATCCTTGGCACCTTCGGCCAGCCGCCGACGGATCGTGCTGAACAGAGGCACGTCGAGCTCGCGGCGCTGCGCCGACTCCTCGATCAGGCGGGCGTCCTTGGCCGCCAGCGTCAGCCGGAAGGACGGCTCGAAGTTGCGCTCGGCAATCGCCTTGCCCTTCAGCCGCAGGTAAGGAAGGTCAAGCGCGCCGCCCTCGATCGCCTCGAACAGCAGCGACGGGTCGAGCCCCAGCCCCTCGGCGAGCGCGATCGTCTCCGCGCCACCCTCGACGACGGTCAGCACCCAGCCGTTGACGACGAGCTTCAGAAGGGTCCCGGTGCCGAGCTCGCCGACCCACATCGTCTTCTGCCCGACCGCGTCGAAGATCGGCTGGACCGTCTCCTTGGCCGCATCCGCACCATCGGACCCGGCGGCGCCGCCTGGGCCTGACGCGAGGATCACAAGCTTGCCCTGCTCGGCGGGCTGCTTGGTGCCGAGCACCGGGGCGTCGAACAGCGTCAGACCGTGCGCGCGGGCCAGCTCGGCGCAGCGCTCGGTGCCGACCTCGCCGATCGTGCTCATCTGGAGCCAAACCGTGCCCTCACGCACGCTTTCGACGGCGTCCTCGACGGCGTCGATCACCGCGTCGGCGTCGGACAGCATCGTGAGCAGCACGCCGGCTCCATCGGCCGCCCGTGCCGGGGATTCGAACAGCTCGACGCCGTCCTCCTCGAGCGGCTTGGCCTTGTCGCCGGTCCGGTTCCACGCGCGCACCGCGAACCCGGCGCGAGCGAGGTTGCGGGCCATCGGCCGGCCCATCGTGCTGCCGGCGCCGAGCACGCATATATGTGTTTCGGGGGACATGAGCTGCCTCTTATACCCATTGCCCGGCGCCGTTACGCGGACGGCGCAATAGTGTGACCTGGCCGCGATGACATCGACCGCCCTCCCTCCCGGCCCGCGCATGCCGCGAGCGCTCCAGACCGCGATCTGGTTTCGCCGCGCTCAGTGGATGATGGCGGAGTGCCATAAGCGCTACGGCGACACGTTCAGGCTGAGCATCGCGCACGAGGGCACGTGGGTGATGGTCTCGAACCCCGACGACGTCAGGGCGGTGTTCACCGGCGATCCCCACCTGCTCCTCGCCGGCGAGGCGAACCGCATCCTGCTCCCGATCCTCGGCGAGCACTCGCTGCTGCTGCTCGACGGCGCCGAGCACATGACACAGCGCAAGCTGATGCTCCCTGCGTTCCACGGGGCGCGGATGCAGAGCTACGGCGAGCTGATGGCGGACATCGCCAGAGCCGAGATTGCGCGGTGGCCGAGCGGGACGCCGATCCGTGTTCGCCCGCGGATGCAGGCGATGACGCTCGAGATCATTCTCCGGGCGGTGTTCGGGCTCGGCGAGGGACAGCACCTGACCGAGCTCCGGGTGGAGCTCCGCCGCGTGCTCGACCATCTCACGAACCCCCGCTGGGTGGCGTTCCTGATCGCGCTCGGACCGGAGCGCCTCCCGCGCTTCCCGCCGTTCGCGCGCGAAATCGCGCGGGTCGACCGGCTGATCTACGCCGTGATCGCGGCCCGGCGCGGTGAAGGGAACACGGCGCAGCGCGCGGACATCCTCTCGATGCTGCTGGCCGCCGAAGACGGCGACGGCTCCGGGATGACCGATCGCCAGCTCCGCGACGAGTTGCTGACGCTGCTCGTTGCCGGACACGAGACCACCGCGACCGCGCTCGCCTGGGCAGTCGAACGGCTCGCGCACCACCCCGACAAGCTCGAGCGGCTCGCCGCCGAGACGCGCGCCGGCCAGGATCGATACCTGAAGGCGGTCGTGTACGAGACCCTCCGGCTGCGACCCGTGATCTCGCTCGTCAACCGGACGCTGCGGGCCCCGACGGCACTCGGCGGATACGAGCTCCCTGCCGGCGTGAAGGTCGTGCCGTCGATCTACCTCGTCCACCGCCGGCCCGACGTCTACCCCGAGCCCGAGCGCTTCCTGCCCGAGCGCTTCCTCGACGCCCCTCCCGGGACCTACACGTGGATCCCGTTCGGCGGCGGGGTCCGCCGCTGCCTCGGGGGCGCGTTCGCCCAGTTCGAGATGGAGGTCGTGCTGCGCGAGCTCGCGGCCCGCGCCGCGATCGATCCGGCGCGGCGCAAACCAGAGCGCGTCTACCGCCGCGCCATCACCGAGACCCCAAGGCACGATGCCGAGGTCATCCTGTCCCGCTAAAGACACTCGGCGACAGTCCGTTTGGGACTGCCGCCGAGTGAGGGAGGAGAGGAGAGGCAAGTGCGGCCCAGGCTCGCTTCTCGTAAGCGAATGTGGCCCACACCGGCTGCCGCGGCAGTACCCGGGGCTCCGATTCGTAAAACCCGATGCGCTGAACTTGCACAAGGAGTGGGTCGAAGAGCACCGATTTTCTGCACTTCGCGGCGAAATTGTGCGGTTTTGCCGACCCGGACGCCGCTAAGTGGCGCGGTCAGAGGCCGAGGAGTTTGGCGGCGTTTTGTTTGAGGACGAGGGGGCGGACATCGTCCTTGATCGGGAGTTTTTCGAAGTCGGCGAGCCAGCGGTCGGGGGTGATCAGCGGGAAGTCTGAGCCGAACAGCATCTTCGTCTTCAGGCGGGTGTTGATGTACTGGACGAGGATCTCGGGGAAGTACTTGGGGGACCATCCGGACAGGTCGATGTACACGTTGGGTTTGTGCACGGCGACCGCGAGCGCCTCTTCTTGCCACGGGAACGATGGGTGCGCGAGGATGATCTGCAGGCCGGGGAACTCGGCCGCGACGTCGTCGATGCACATCGGGTTTGAGTACTTGAGGTGAACTCCGCCGCCGCCGGGCATCCCGGCGCCGATGCCGGTGGTGCCGGAATGAAATAGCGCGATCAGGCCGGCGTCGGCGATGACCTCATACAGCGGGTAGAAGGCGGGGTCGTTGGGCCAGAAGGCCTGCGTGTTGGGGTGGAACTTGAACCCGCGGACTCCGGCGTCGATCAGCTCGCGGGCTTGGCGGACGCCGAGCTTGCCCTTGTGCGGGTCGACGCTGCCGAACGGCAGTAGGACGTCAGGGTTGGCGCGAGCGGCCTCGAGCACCTCATCGTTCCCCAGGCGCTTGCGGCCCATGCCGGCCTCGTCGTCGACGGTGAAGATGACCGCGAGCAGGTTCCGCTCGCGGTAGTAGTCGGCGACCTCACGCGCGCTGGGCTGCGGCGGGCTGCCGCCGAAGTACCGTGCCGCCGCATCGAGAATCTCGGTCGTGACCGGATCCTGAGGCTCTGAGTGGTTGCGCTCGGCGTGCACGTGGACATCGATCGCGACCAGCTTTTCGACGTCGATGCTCACTGGCCACCGTACAAGCGCACGAGCGAGTCGGCGACGCAGACCGGCTTCTCCGAATCCTTGACCTCGATCGTCACCCGCGACTTGATCTGCACCCCGCCGGGAATGTCGCTCACCTCGACGATCTCCATCCCGCCGCGCCACTGCGCCCCGACGGGCAGGGGCGCAGGAAAGCGGACCCGATCGAGGCCGTAATTGACGCCCATCATCGCGTCGGTGACCTTCATCAGCTGCTGGCCGACCGGTGCCACGAGCGACAAGGTGAGGAAGCCGTGCGCGATCGTGCCGCCGAACGGCGTCTGCTTGGCGCGCTCGACATCCACGTGGATGAACTGGTGGTCGTCGGTCGCGTCGGCGAACTGGTCGACGCGAGCCTGGGTCATTTCCTGCCAGGCGGTGTAGCCGATGTGCGTGCCCGCGCGCTCGCGGAGTCCCGCGATGTCGGTCACCAGGCCCTGTGTGTCTGCGCTGGTCATCTGCCGCTCCAGGGATCGTGTTTCCGGGTGCCGCACGCTATCAGCGCCGGCCAGACTGTTCGTCCAAATCCGGAGCGACAACGGCATCGCGGCGACGACCCGCACCGATACGTACCTGATGTTGCGCACTCCGGCTCAGATCACGTCCCGAACCGACCGAGGAGATCACTTCTCGTGCTCGATGACGGCGGTCCTCATCGCCCGGGTGCATGCCTTCGGCGGCGCTGACGCCGTCGCCCGGCTGCTGCGGCTAGCCGGCAGCGAGCGGAGCCCAGAGTACCTCGCCGACATCACCAACTGGATCGCCTACGACGAGGCCGTCGCGCTGTGGACGGCGGGCGCGCTCGTCACCCACCATCCCCAGTTCGCCCGCGCGGTCGGTGAGGACACCGCGCGGAGGCTGAGCGGATCGCAGGTCTCGGCCGCGCTGCGCTCGCTCGGCTCTCCGGAGAAGGTCTACCGCGCGATCGCCACCAGCGCCGGCGAGTTCAGCACGGTCACCAAGCTCTCGATCATCGACGCCGGTCCGGGCTTCGCCGACATCGTCGCGACCGCGGCCGACGGATACCCGCGCAGCCCCGAGCACTGCGCGTGGACCTCCGGCCTGCTCACGTGCGGGCCGGTCCTGTTCGGGCTCGCTGCCGCGCGCGTCGAGCACGTGGAATGCCAGGCCGTGGGCGCACCGCGGTGCGTCTATCAGATCCGCTGGGAGACCGAGCGCGAGTCGGCCGACGGCTCTCCCGAACAGATCGCCGCGCTCCAGCACCAGCTCGACGCGATGAGGGAGCGCCTGCACAGCGTATTCGCGGCCGCGTCCGACCTGATCGCGGCCGACGACCTCGACGACGTGCTGGCCAGGATCACAGCCCGCGCCGCGCTCGAGGTGCGGGCAGTTCGCTACCTCCTGGCGGTGAAGGTCGGGCCGCGGGGCGAGCTGCATTGCCACCACAAGGGGTTCGAGGACGAGGGCGTCGCCGAGTACGTCGACGAGCTCCTGCACCGCGCGGCCCCGACTCATCCGGACTCGTGGCTGGTCGTACCGGTCCGTTCGAACCGGCGCGATTACGGCCGGTTGGTCGCGCTCCGCGGCACCGGCCAGAGCTTCCTGGCACAGGAGCGCGAGTTGTTCGAGGTGTACGCGCACTACGCCGCGACCGCGCTCGACGGCGCGTCGGCGCTGATGGAGGCCAAGCGGCGCTCGGAGCAGTCGAGCGCGCTGCTATCGCTGGCGCGCGCGCTGGCGGCCGCCGGCACGAGCGTCGAGGTCGCCACGCGGCTCTCCGACGCTGTCCCGCTCGTGGTCGACTGCGACCGCGTCGGCGTGTGCCTGTGGGACGCCGCTCGCGGCGTGCTCGTGCGCCGCGCCGTCACCACCCGCGAAGGGGGCGTGGCCGCTGAGGAAGCCGTTTGGGACCCGATCCCCGGCACGCCCCTGCACCGCATGGTCACCGAGGCATCGGGCGAGCCGCTGTTCGTCGACGAGACAATCGACGACCCACAGCTGTCGGAGATGCTCACCCACCTCGGGCTGGCGGCGACGATCCTCGTGCCCCTGGTGAACGCCGGCTCGTTCCTGGGCGTGCTGATCGTGTCCGTGTCCGACCATCCCGAGCGCCTCAAGCTGACTCCCGACCTGCTCGACCGCCTGTCCGGCGTCGCTGCCCAGGCCACGACCGCGCTCCAGAATGGCCATCTGCTCGACGAGATGACCCACCAGGCGATGCACGACCAGCTCACCGGGCTCGCCAACCGGCTGCAGTTCACCGGCCAGCTCCGCGACGCGATCAGACGCGCGCGCGAGGAGATCCATCCCGTGACGCTGCTGTACATGGACCTCGACGGCTTCAAGCCGGTCAACGACGAATTCGGCCACGACATCGGCGACCAACTGCTCGTGGCGGTGGCCAAGCGACTGGCCTCGTGCACGCGCGCCGAGGACACCGTCGCCCGCCTCGGGGGCGACGAGTTCGCGGTGCTGATCGCCTCCCAGACCGCGCCGGCCAACGCCGAGGAGATCTCCGACCGCTTGGCCGCCGCCGTGACCCGGCCGTTCGTGATCGACGGCCACGAGCTCCACCTCGGCGCGAGCATCGGCCGGGCGGTGTTCCCGATCGACGCGGAGGACCCAGATGGGCTGCTCCGCGCCGCCGACGCAGCGATGTTCGGGGTCAAGCGGGATAGCCGCGCGCGGACGCCGATCCCCGGTCGCGGTCGCTGACCCTCGCCCGTCACGCGCCCGGCATCCAGGTTCACGACCGTAAACCGGGGCTAAAGGGGCGTACGATGTAGCCATGACCGCACTAGGCGTGTCATTGCTGATGGTCGGGGCGATCTTGGTCCTCGTCGAGGCTCACGTGCCGACGCTCGGGGCGCTCGGAGGGCCCGGTGTGATCGCGCTGGCGGTCGGCGCGGTACTCGCGGTGATCGGGCTCGGCGGCGGGATCGCGCTCGGCGTGATCTCGGCGCTGCTGCTCGCCGGCGCCGCCGGCGGGGTGCTGATTCTGACCGTGGGCAAGGGCGTCGCCGTGCGCCGGCGCCGTGTCCGGGCCGGTCCGGAGAACCTGATCGGCCACCTCGGAGTCGTCCGCAATTGGGCCGACCCGAGCGGCTGCGTGATGGTCGATGGTGCGCTTTGGACCGCCCGCCGGTCTCTGCTCGACGATGATGATCCGCAGGACCTACACGCGGGAGACACGGTCGTGGTCGACCACCTCGACGGTCTCACGGTCGGGGTCAGGCGCGCGGAGGAATGGGAGATGATCCGATGATCCTGGCAATCGTGATCGTGCTGGCGATCGTGGCGGTGATCGGGCTGACGGTTCTCGGGGCCTCGGTCAGGGTGCTGAGGGAGTACGAGCGGGGAGTCGTGTTCCGGCTCGGGCGGGTCATGAACCTGCGCGGGCCTGGCCTGATCCTGCTCGTCCCGACGATCGACCGGATGGTGCGAGTGAGCCTGCGCACGATCACGCTCACGGTTCCCCCGCAGGAAGTCATCATGCGCGACAACATCCCGGTCCGCGTCACCGCGGTCGCCTACTACCGCGTCGTCGATCCCGACAAGGCCATCAACCAGGTCGAGAACTTCCACCACGCGACGCTCCAGATCGCCCAGACCACGTTGCGCTCGGTGCTCGGCGGCGTCGACCTCGACCACCTGCTGTCAGAGCGCGACAAACTCAACGAGTCCCTCCAGCGGGTGATCGATGCGCAGACCGAGCCGTGGGGGATCAAGGTGACCACGGTCGAGATCAAGGACGTCGAGATCCCCGAGCGCATGCAGCACGCGATCGCGCGCCAGGCCGAGGCCGAGCGCGAGCGCCGCGCGAAGATCATCAACGCCGAGGGCGAGGCGCAGGCGGCGACCCGGCTGGCCGACGCCGCGGACATCATCGGGCGCAACCCGACCACGCTCCAGTTGCGCTACCTGCAGACGCTGCGCGAGATCGGTGGGACTCAGAACTCGACGATTGTGTTTCCGATGCCGATCGACCTGATCAAGCCGGTGCTCGAGGCGATGCGCCCGAGCGAGGCGAGCCAGCATTCGACGGTGCCCAGCCCGGAGAACGGCGCACTGGCGCCCGGCGACTCCCGCGCGCTCACATCCGGCGACGCTGCCCCGGCTGCGCCGAGCCCAACAGCTGCGGACACCGTCCCCGTAGACCGGGACGCATAGCCCGTCGATCTAGCCCTAGCGTGCGTTCAGCTTGAGTAGCACCGACGTCGAGGTGTGCTTGGCGTCGGTGACATTGAGCGTCACCGTGAGCTTTTTCTTGACCTTGTGCTTCTTGACGCGGGTCTGAAGCGACTTCGACTCGGCCAACACCGCCCCGCTGAGCTTGAAGGTGGGGCTGCCGGCGGCCTTGTTCAGCGTGATCACGAGCTTGCCGCCCTTGAGCGCGACCGACTTGACCTTCGCGCCCGAGACCCCGAGGCCCCGGATCAGCGTGGTCGTCGTGCATTTCTTCTTACCGTTCTTGGTCAGGCACGTCTGGCGCGACACGATCGCCGAGCGCGCGAACTTCAGCCCGCTCGGCAATCCGATCGCCACGGACTCGATGTTCGGGGCGGCCTTGCCGTGGGTGACCTTGAAATGGAGCTTCGGGTTGCCGACGGCGAGGCCGCTGAGCGAGCCCGAGGCGGTCGGCTTGCCCATGCAGTTGACGAACTTGATCGCCGCCGACGAGGTGGTGGTGCTCCCACCCTGATCGGTGAACGTCCCGGTGAGGTTGGTCGGCGCGCAGCTGACGACATTGAATGCCTTCTGTCCGTTCGGGCCGGTGAGCGTGAGCATCAGTCCGGTCAGCGGCACGTCGGGAACGTTGCCGAACGTGACCGAACGGGTGGCCAGGTTCACGACGCCGCTCATCGTCAGCGCGAACGGCGCCGGGAACGCGATCGTGAGCGTAGGCCCGGCGCCCGTCTCCGACAGCGTCACGGTGCCGGTGGCAAGGTCCGCGCTCGGGACCAGCGGCGAGCTGGCCGAGGCCGTGCCGATCGTGCATCCAGGGCCTGAGCCGGTCAGGCACGGCAGAACCGTCCCGAGGTTCGGCGTGACCGCCGTGCCAAGGCCGAGCGTGATGCTCTGGTTGGCGGATTCGGTCGCTGCCTGCGTGATCCCGAGATCCAGCGCGCCACCCTGGTCCTTGGCGTCCTTGATCAGCGACGCCGTGAGCAACGGCGCGTAGGGCAGCCCGGTGCAGCCGGTGACGGTGAGGGGGGCGGTGTCGCTCTGCGGCGTCGAGTCGCCGTATGAGTCCGCCGTCACCGTGACGTTCGCCGGCGCGCTTGGGCAGCTCGTCGGCAGCCGCATCGCGGTGAGCGAGAGGTCGAGGTCGCTGATCGAGTCATTCGGGCACGTTCGAGAACGCGATGTTCAGCCCGATCGTCGGCGTGCTCCTCAGGGTCACGTCGGCGGTGCTCAGCGTCGCCCCGGCGGTGCCTGAACGAGCGCGACACCGGCGATGTCGCCGGCGCTCGGGCCCGTGACGAGGTACAGACTCACGGGGTATTGAGTCGTGCCTCCGCCTGTTGTCACGGACATCATGCCCTGGCCGACCTGGCAGGACGCATTCGGCGTCGACGACAGCACACAGGCGCCGCCGGCCTGGTCGGCGTTGACGAGCAGGCCGCTCGGGAGGGCGAACGTGATGTCCTTGGGGGAGTCCCCGCTCCTCGGCGAGAACGTCGTGTCGAGGTTCACGGTGGCGGGACTCGCGCCGGCCGTCGTCCCGCTCGGCTGGGTCAGCGTCAGCACCGGCGAGATCGTCGCCGACGCCACCGCCGGCAACGCCAACGCAGCACCGGCAACCACGAGCCCGACCAGGGCTCGCCTTGCGCGTAGTGACACTTGGAGCGGACGCGGAGGTCGCGTGTCGGCCATCCTAACGGCAACACCCGCGCTCCCGTAGGGTTTCGATTCGCTCATGAAACTGCTCGCGTTCAGCGACCTGCACCGCGACCGCCGCCGCGCCGAGCGCCTGGTGGAGATGGCGCAGGACGTCGACGTGGTGATCGGTGCCGGCGACTTCGCGACGATGCACAAGGGACTCGAGAGCACGATCGAGGCCCTGAGCGCGATTGCCGTTCCGGCCGTGCTCGTCCCCGGCAACGCCGAGACCGACACCGAGCTGTGGCAGGCATGCGCCTCCTGGCCGAGCGCCCACGTGCTCCACGGTCAGGCCAAGGAGATCGCCGGCGCGCAGTTCTTCGGGCTCGGCGGGGCCGTGGGTGGGTGGGGACCGAATCTATTCCCGTGGAGCTTCGACCTCGGCGAGGACGAGGCGGCGGCAAAGCTCGAGAGCTGCCCCGAGGGCGCGATCCTCGTGGTCCACTCACCCCCGAAGGGGCACCTGGACGAGTCGGGCGGTCGCCACCTCGGCAGCGAGGCGGTGCTGGCGGCGATCGAGCGCAAGCACCCGGTGCTCGCCGTTTGCGGCCACGTTCATCCGTGCTGGGGCCGGGAGGCGACCGTCGGTACGACGCCCGTGGTCAATGTCGGGCCTGAGGGCTGGTTCTTCGAGATCTGAGGCTCGGACGCCAGCGGTCGTGTGATGGCCCCGCCGCCGCTCCGGCCCAGCCGCGTGGCCAGCAGCGCCAGCGCCGGGATCGCCACGAGCGCGATCATCGCCAGGAACCACACCTGGCCGGCGTCGGTGCCTTCGCCGAGCGCGTGGACCAGGCCGGCGAGCCACGCCAGCGCGGTGAACCGGTGGAGCTTGCGCCAGCGGACCGCGCCGACGTAACGACGCGCGTAGTAGGACAGGCCGAGCAGGATCAGGCTCCAGCCGCTGACGATCCCGAGCGACGTCCAGATCGTCTTGTAGCTCGAGACGAACGGAATCGAGATGTCGGCGATCGACGGATGCAGGAACGAGTCGCCGAGCAGCGACACGCCGTGAACGACGAGCGCGACGATCGTCGCGAGCGCGAGCGTGTCATGAGCTGCACGCAGATCGGTGGTCCTGCCCTTGAGCAGCTTGGTGCTCATCAGCAGCCCCAGCGAGACCGCGAGGCTGGCGAGCACGAGCGCAGC
The DNA here is from genome assembly GCA_963699325.1 of uncultured Solirubrobacterales bacterium. Taxonomy (GTDB): domain Bacteria; phylum Actinomycetota; class Thermoleophilia; order Solirubrobacterales; family Solirubrobacteraceae; genus Palsa-465. The sequence continues at coordinate 166,690 of CAVOTN010000014.1, forward strand.
GAAGCCGGCGGCGCGGCTGGTGATCCAGAACAGGTGAGGTGTCAGAGCCGTGGTCATGGATCAAGCATCGGGCGGCCACGGTAGAGCCGCGTAGGGGCGGCATAAGAGCTTCATAGGAGCGCCCGGAGGGCGCTGAGGCGTCAGTGCTCGAGGTAGCCGGCGCGCAGGCGGCTCTGGCGCGCGCTGGCGACCTGCTGCGGCGCGGGCGAAACCGTCTGATACGTCACGCCGAATGCCCTGCCGCCGGCTTGGAGCGCTGACGGCGTCGCGGTGCCCGCGCTCGTGGTTGCGCGGTGGACGACGATGAAGCGCTGGGCACCGGGGGTCAGCTTGATCTTCGTCCGCCACCAGTGCGGGTTGATGATCGAGCCGGTGGTGCCTGTGGCCGAGGTGACCGAGGCGGAGTCGAACGTGACCGATCCGAAGTCCGCGAGCGGCAGCGCCTGGCAGGCGAACTGACTGAGACACACCGACGGCGCCTCGACGATCCACTCCGCCGAGCTCACGTCGATGCTCGACGCGTAAAGGCTCTTGTCGAAGCTCCGGTGGCTGGTCAGGTCCTCGAGCTCGAGGGTCACCTGATGCCCGACGACGGTCACCGTGGCGTGCATCACGTCACCGGGATGGACCGCGAGCGAGATCGTCTTCGACGGCGCCGGCACGAGCTCGTACCAGGCGGACACGACCGCGTTCCCGGCCGCGTTGCAGTCCGCCTCGGTCCCGATCTGCTCAAGCGCGGGCGAGGTCGGCTGGAAGCCGCCGATGCCGACCCACACCGCCGAGTAGCTGGACTGGCCGGGGACGCACGACGCGTCGGGTTGCGTCCAGGTCCCCGACACCTGGCGGAAGGACGTACCGGGATAGTGCACGGCATATCCGGCCCAGTTCGAGCTCGACGTGGTCTTCGCCAGCGCCGCCGGCGCACAGGACAGGGCGGCAACGATCACCGCGGCGATGAGCCCCGCCCTGCTTCCCGCGTCGAGAATGTTCCTCAAGTGCCTACTCCTTGGCGGCCTGAAGGATCGCCGTTGCGCGCCCCAGGCAGTCGTACATCTGTCCGGATATCCCGTTGCGACTTAACGTGACCGCACGGCAGGTCTTTGCGACGACATCCATCGCCGTCTGACTTCCGGTCCGCGTGTCGCCGGGGAGGGTCGTCCCCTGCGAGTTGTCGACGATCACCCAGCGCAGGCGACCCTCGCGAACCTCCATCGCGATCCAGCTCGCGCTGACCGAGCTCTCCCGGCCCGAGAACCCGCCGAGCCCGGCGACGTTCGTGTAGCCGTCGAGGATCGCGGCGGCCGCGGTGCTCTGACTGGAGACGCCAATCTCCCCGCCGCCGTGCTCGTTGACGTAGCGGACCGCGGCGTTGAGCGAGGCGCTGTCTCCGCCGAACGCCCCGCCGCCGCCGGCAAAGCCACCGCCACCGAAGCCGCCCGCGCGCCCAGAGCCTGGAGGAGCGAAGCCGCCCTGGCCGGACGTCGCACCGGGTGACTGGAATAGCTGGCCGACCGCTCCGCCGGCGCCGCTCCCGCCACCGGCAAAGCCACGCCCGCCACCGGCAAAGCCACGCCCGCCACCGGGGCCGGCGCCACCGGGACCACCCAGCGACGCGCTCTCCGGCCCTCCGGCCGGGAACGTGCTGCTGGTGGCATGCCCAACGGTCTGCACCGCCCACGCCGATGGCGCCGCGAGCAGCGCCGCCATCGCCACGGCGACGACGATCGCGCGGTAACGGCCGGCCCCCTCGAGCGCGAGCAGCAGCGCGCACGCGCCGGCGACGCCGATCAGCACCGGTTTGGCCCATGACATCGCGCCGCCGAGCTCGCCGAGCACGACGAGCTCGGTGATCGCCCCGGCGGCGATCGCGAGCGGCGCGATCACCTGGGCGGACCGTCCGTCCGCCGCGCCGCCGAGCGACCGCGGCAGCATCAGGCCGGCGCCGGCGCCGACGAGCGCCGCCGCGAACGGCGCCAGGAACGACACGTAGTAGGGATGGAAGATGCCCGACGCGTAGCTGAACACGACGGCGGTGGTCAGGAACGCGCCGCCGACGGCGATCAGCCAGCCGGTGCGCGGATCGCGCCGGCGCAGGCGCGTGAGCACGAGCAGCGCGAGCCCGGCGACGATGGCGAAGCCGAGCAGCCACCCGGCCTGATCGCCGAGCGCCGACTGGAGCAGTCGGAACGGGCCGGTGGCGCCGCCGAACAGGTTGCCGCCGAAGCCGCCTGCACCGCCGCCTCCCGGACCGCCCCCGCCCGCTGGCCCACCCGTCTGCCCGGCGACCCGGCCCAAGCCGTTATATCCAAAAATCAGTGACCAGACGCTGTTGTCGGAGGTCCCAGAGATCCACGGCCGGTCCGCTGCCGGGGTCAGCGTCACGAGCAGCGGCCACGCGCCACCGACGACGATCATCGCCAGGCCGCCGGCGAGGAGCTGCCGGAATGCCTTCAACCGCTCAGCCCAAGCCGAGCCCCACCGGCTCCACATCCAGGCGAGCGCGATCCCGGGCACGACGAACAGCGCCACGCCCATCTTCGTCTCGAACCCGAGCCCCACGCACACGCCGCAGAGCACGAGCCATTTCGTCCGCCCGGTCTCGAGCGCGCGCAGCGCGCACCACAGCGCGGCGACACAGCACAGGACCAGCAGCTCGTCCGGGTTGTTGTGGCGAGCGATCGCCACCGTGATCGGGGTCAGCGCGAACGCCAAGCCGGCGACCGACCCGGCGACGCGGCCGAACATCCGGCGCGTCATGTCGTAGACGAGCGCGACGGCAGCCACGCCCATCAGCGCCTCGGGCACGAGGATGCTCAGCGAGTGAAAGCCGAACACGCGCACCGACAGCGCCTGCACCCAGAACGCGAGCGGCGGCTTGTCGACGGTCATCAGCCCGGTCTTGTCGAGCGAGGCGAACAGGAAGTCGTGCCAGCTCGTGCTCATCGAGCGGACCGCGGCCGAGTAGTACGTGTTGGCCCACCCGTTGATGCTCAGGTCCCAGAGGTTGAGAACCCCGGTCAGCGCCAGCAGCGCGAGCAGCTCGGGGTAGGCGAAGAGCGATGCCAGCCGGGGCCGGCGCTCGGCGCGTGAGCGAGCCCGCGCCCAGCGCCGCGCCGGATAGGTGACCGAGCTCACGGCGCCAGCATCGGTCGGCGGGGCGAGCGCAGCGGCTTGTGATCGCCGGCGGTGCGCTCGGCGGGCGAGTCGCCCACCGGCGGGCGGTGGACGAGCAGGCGCGCGACTCCGCGCAGGTCGGCGACCGCGGTCGGAATGATCTCGACACGCGAGTCGCCGTCCTCGACCCAATCGACCGGCACCTCGTGGATCCGCAGCCCGCGGCGCTGCGCGAGCACGAGCAGCTCGGTGTCGAAGAACCACGCCTGGTCCTCGATCAGCGGCAGCAGCTCCGCGGCGGCGCCGGCGCGGATCGCCTTGAACCCGCACTGCGCGTCGGAGAAGCGGGCACGCAGCGCCAGGCGCAGCAGCCGGTTGTAGCAGCGCGAGATCAGCTCGCGCTTGCGGCTGCGGGTCACGCGCGCGGCGCGGTGCAGGCGCGTCCCGATCGCGACGTCGCTGTGCCCGGACAGCAGCGGTGAGACAAGGGGCAGCAACGCCGCGAGATCCGTCGACAGGTCGACGTCCATGTACGCGAGCACCTCTGCCCGGCTCACCGACCACGCCGTCCGCAGCGCCCGCCCGCGGCCCTTCGCCGGCAGGTGAATCACGCCCACGCGAGGGAGGTCGTACATGAGCCGCCGGGCGATCTGGAGCGTGCCGTCGGTGCTGGCGTTGTCGACGATCGTGATCTGCCACGAGAACGGGAACGTCGCCGACAGGTAGCCGTGGAGCATGCGGACCGACCCCTCGAGCGCGAACCGCTCGTTGTAGACGGGGATCACGATCTCGACGTCGAGCCGATTCGAGCGCCGCCGCGCCGGGACGAACTCGCGGTCTGGGGTTTGAGTGGGGACGAGCGAGGTGCTCATGGCGGCTAGGACTGGTCGGGCGCGCGGTGCGCCTCGGTGTAGATGCCAGCGGCCGCCATCGCGGCGAACACGCCCGCGGCCGCCGCGACAAGGGTCCAGCTCAGGATGGTCATGATCGGTCTCCTCGATCTGTTGGGCTTCACTGCACTGCGAGGAGAATCGGGTGCCGGGCGAAGGTCGGATGAAGACGTCCCTAAGACGTCCGTAGGAGCGCCGGCGGACGCGCCCGGGAGCGCCGGGTCGTCGCCCGAGTCCTAGAGTTAGAAGGACCCTTAAATCAGGAGACTGCGACCGTGATACCCAACACCTTCGACGCCAAGGCGACGCTCACCGTCGGCGATCGCGATTACGAGATCTTCCGCCTCGACGCGCTCCAGGAGAAGTACGACGTGGCGCGGCTACCGTTCTCGCTCAAGGTCCTGCTCGAGAACCTGCTTCGCAACGAGGACGGGGAATCGATTCGGGCGCAGGACGTCGAGGCGCTGGCGCGCTGGGACGCCGCCGCCGAGCCGAGCACCGAGATCTCGTTCACGCCGGCGCGCGTGATCATGCAGGACTTCACCGGGGTGCCGGCGGTGGTCGACCTGGCCGCGATGCGCGACGCGATGCGGGCGATGGGCGGCGACCCCGCCAAGATCAACCCGCTCGCGCCGGCCGAGCTGGTGATCGACCACTCGGTGCAGGTCGACGTGTTCGGCTCGAGCGGCGCGTTCGCGAAGAACGCCGAGCTCGAGTTCGAGCGCAACCGCGAGCGCTACGCGTTCCTGCGCTGGGGCCAGGGCGCCTTCAAGAACTTCCAGGTGGTCCCCCCGGACACCGGGATCGTCCACCAGGTCAACCTCGAGTACCTGGCCCGCGTCGTCTTCGTGGACTCGAACGGTGACGGACCAGCCCGCGCGTATCCCGACACCCTTGTCGGCACCGACTCGCACACGACGATGATCAACGGGCTCGGGGTGCTCGGCTGGGGCGTCGGCGGGATCGAGGCCGAGGCGGCGATGCTCGGCCAGCCGATGTCGATGCTGATCCCGCAGGTGCTCGGGTTCAAGTTGACGGGCGCGCTCCAGGAGGGTGCGACCGCGACCGACCTCGTGCTGACCGTGACCGAGATGCTGCGCGCCCGCGGCGTGGTCGGAAAGTTCGTCGAGTTCTACGGCGAGGGCCTCGCCAGGCTGCCGCTGGCCGACCGGGCGACGATCGGCAACATGTCGCCCGAGTTCGGATCGACGTGCGCGATCTTCCCGATCGACGCCGAGACGCTGCGGTACTTGGAGTTCTCAGGGCGCCCGAAAGAACTGATCGCGTTGGTGGAGGCGTACTCCAAGGAGCAGGGGCTGTGGCACGACGAGAGTTCCGAGGAGCCGACGTTCACCGACCGGATCGAGCTCGACCTCTCGACGGTCGTGCCGAGCATCGCCGGCCCGAAGCGGCCCCAGGACCGGGTGTCGCTGACCGAGTCCAAGCCGGCTTTCCGGATGGCGCTCGAGGGCTACCTCCCCGACGAGGATCCCGAGGACGAGGCGATCGCCGAGAGCTTCCCCGCGAGCGATTCCGTGTCCACGCACGTCCCCAACGGCGCTGGGCATGAGCCGAGCGGGGGCACCGGCGGGACGCAGGTGGCCGAGCGGCGGGCGACGCGGGTGCCGGTCACGATGTCGGATGGGGTCGAGACCGAGCTCGACCACGGCCACGTCGTGATCGCCGCGATCACGAGCTGTACGAACACGTCGAACCCGTCGGTGATGCTCGGGGCGGGGATTCTGGCCCGGAACGCCGTCCAGAAGGGACTCAAGGTCAAGCCGTGGGTCAAGACGTCGCTGGCACCGGGCTCCAAGGTCGTGACCGAGTACCTCGACCGCGCCGGCCTGACGGAGTACCTCGACGAGCTCGGCTATCAGCTCGTCGGATACGGGTGCACGACCTGCATCGGCAACAGCGGCCCGCTCCCGGCCGAGATCTCCGCGGCCGTCCAGGACAGCGACCTCGCGGTTGTCTCAGTGCTGTCGGGCAACCGCAACTTCGAGGGCCGCATCAACCCCGACGTGAAGATGAACTACCTGGCCTCGCCTCCGCTGTGCGTCGCGTACGCGATCGCGGGGACGATGGACATCGACCTGTACGACGAGCCGCTCGGGGAGGACCGGCACGGCGAGCCCGTGTTCCTCAAGGACATCTGGCCGACCGCCGCCGAGGTCGCGGCGACGGTCGAGGACGCGGTCCAGTCGGACATGTTCCGCAAGAGCTACGGCGAGGTGTTCGACGGCGACGAGCGCTGGAACTCGCTCGAGGTCCCGACCGGCGAGCTGTTCGAGTGGGACCCGCGCTCGACCTACGTCCGCCGCCCGCCGTTCTTCGACGAGATGCCGCGCGAGCCCGTGCCGCCGGAAGACATCGAGCGGGCGCGGGTCCTGGCCGTGCTCGGCGACAGCGTGACCACAGATCACATCTCTCCGGCGGGCTCGATCAAACGCGACGGCCCGGCCGCCGTCTACCTCAACGAGCATCACGTGGAAGCACGCGACTTCAACTCCTACGGCGCGCGCCGGGGCAACCACGAGGTGATGATGCGCGGCACGTTCGCCAACATCCGGCTGCGCAACCAGTTGGCAGGGGTGGGTGGGCGTCCTCTTCCTGAGGGCGGCGTGACCATCTATCTCGGCGCCGACGACGAGGGCGAGCAGATGTCGATCTACGACGCGGCCATGAAGTACATGGAGGCCGACATCCCCCTGATCGTGCTCGCCGGCAAGGAGTACGGCTCGGGGTCCTCACGCGACTGGGCGGCCAAGGGCACCCGCCTGCTGGGGGTGCGCGCGGTCATCGCGGAGAGCTACGAGCGGATCCACCGCTCGAACCTGGTCGGGATGGGCGTGCTTCCGTTGCAGTTCGCGGCGGGCGAGTCGGTCGGAGTCGCTCGGCCTGACCGGTCGCGAGACGTTCACGATCCCCGGCATCGCCGGCGCCGACCCGATCCCGCGCGAGCTGACCGTCAAGGCGGACGACAAGGAGTTCGCGGTCACCGTACGGATCGACACCCCCAAGGAACAGCGCTACTTCCAGCACGGCGGCATCCTGCAATTCGTCTTGCGCCAGCTGCTCGGCTAGCCCCTCCGAGCGGACTTTGGCGCTCCGCCTGCGTATATGTCAGGTGCAGCGCCATAGTCCACGGTGGCCGACGGTTTTGCAGGGGATTTGGCCGGGTAGAGCGCCGGCATGGCAACACTCCGACATCTGGCGCGATGGCTCGCGTGGCAGATCGGCGCCCACGACGCCGCCCTTGCCGCCGCGCAGGTACCGCCGGCGCGGATCACCGTCTTTTCGACTGACGGCGATTAAGCGGCGGGCTTGAGCGCCTCGAGCTCGCGGCTCTCGGCGAGCTCGGCGAGCGCCTTGCGCTCGAGCTTGCGCACGGCGTCCGAGGAGATGCCGAGTCGCCGGCCCGCCTCGCGCAGCGGCGTCGGTTCGTCGCCGTCGATCCCGTAGCGCAGCCTGACCACGTTCCGCTCGGCCTCGGGCAGGCGCTCGAGCGCACGGCGCAGCGCATTGTCGCGGTCGGCGAGCTCGACCTCCTCGTCGGGAGCGCTGGCATCGCTGGCGAGCAGCGCGCCCAGCGTGGTCTCCTCCTCCCCGCCGACGGGCCGGTCGAGGCTGGTCACGACGCGGGCGATGTCCCTGGTGGCGCGGACCTCGCGGACGTCGAGCTCGGCGGCCGCGGCGGTCTCCTCGTCGGTGGGCTCGCGACCGAGCTGCGCGACCAGCGCAGCGCGGGCACGCCCGATCCGCCGCTCGCGCTGACCGATGTGGACCGGGACCCGGATCGGCCGGGCCCGGTTCGCGATCGCGCGCTGGATCGACTCGCGAATCCAGAACGTGGCGTATGTCGAGAACTTGTAGCCCTTGCGCCAGTCGAACTTCTCGGCGGCCCGGATCAGGCCGAGCATCCCCTCCTGGATCAGGTCCAGAAGCGGAAGGTCGAGGCCCTCGTAGCTGCGCGCGTTCGAGATGACCAGGCGCAGGTTGGAGTTGACCAGCCGCTCCTTGGCGACGAGATCGCCGCGCTCGATCCGCCGCGACAGCGCGGCCTCCTCGGCCCGCGTGAGCAGGCGGTGCCGGCGGACCTCGGCCATGAACAGCGACATCGAGTCCATCGTCCGCTCAGCCGTCTGACTCGTCCCGGACGCCGCTTCCGCGGCTTCGCGATCGGCGGCGGGCTCGTCCCCACCGATCGCGATAGCGCGGTCCGCGAGCCACCCGCGAATCGATTCGAGGTCGGCCTCGCGGTCGTCGATCCCTACCTTCGGCGACATGGCTGGATTGCTACCCGCAGCGAGCCTCACCAACACCTCCAAACCGCGTCTGGGCGCCACGCTCCGCAATCGGGCGCGTCAGCCAATAGCCTTCGTGGAGATGCCGATCCCCGAACTGCTCACAAAGCTCCTGACGGCCCCCGGACCCTCGGGCCATGAGTCGCGTCCCGCGCAGGTGTGGCGCGAGTACTGCTCGCGGTTCGCCCAGGAGGTCGGCGGCGACCGCGTCGGCTCCTCGTTCGCCCGCGTGGCGGGCACCGCCGGCGGCCAGACCGTGGCGGTCGTCGGCCACATCGACGAGATCGGCCTGCACGTCTCGCACATCGAGGAGGACGGCTACCTGCGCTTCGGCCAGGTCGGCGGCTGGGACGCCGGCGTGCTGATCGGCCAGCGCGTCAAGCTGCGCACGCGCGACGGCGACGTCGTCGGGTTGATCGGTCGAAAGCCGATTCATCTGCTCAAGGACGACGACCGCAAGAAGGTCCCCGAGCTCAAGGAGCTCCACATCGACATCGGCGCGAAGAACGGCGAAGAGGCCGCCGCGCTGGTCCGCATCGGCGACGTGGCCGTGATCGACGCCGAGCCGCTCGACTTCCGCCACGACCGGGTGGTGTCGCGGTCGCTCGACAATCGGGTCGGCTGTTACGTCGCCGCCGAGAGCGCCCGGCTCGTCGCGCAGGACGGCGGCGCCCCCGGCGACGTGCTCGCGCTCGCAGTCACTCAGGAGGAGACGACATTCGCCGGCGCGCGGACGAGCGCGTTCGCGCACGAGCCGGACGTGGCGATCGTGGTCGATCTGACGTTCGCCACCGACCAGCCCGGTGTCGAGCTCGGCCAGATCACCAAGCACCCGCTCGATTCCGGTCCGGTGATCGCCCGCGGCACGTCGCTGCACCCACTTGTGTTCGAGCTGCTGTATGCGGCCGCCGAGGCGGAGAGCATCCCGTTCACGCTCGAATCGCTCGGCAAGGGGACCGGCACCGACGCCGATGCGATCCATCTGAGCCGCGCCGGCGTGCCGACCGGGCTCGTGTCGATCCCGTGCCGCTACATGCACTCGCCGATCGAGATGGTCTCGCTCGCCGATGTCGAGGCGGCCGCGCGGTTGATCGCAGCGTTCGCGCGGCGCCTGGAGCCAGGCACCTCGTTCGAGCGCTAGTCCCCCGGGTGCTGTTGCTGTTCGATATCGACGGCACCCTGCTGTCGGGGGCGACAGACGCGCATAGTCGGGCGCTCGACGCCGCAATTCGCGAGGTCCACGGCCGCGACCCGGACGACCTGCGTGCCAAGATCGGACCCGCGGGCCGGACCGACGGGGAGATCGCCCGGCTGATCCTGCTCGACCTCGGTGTCTCGGCGCGGCGGATCGACGAGCGTGCGGGCGACGTTCGCGAGGCGTGCTGCCGGATCTACGCCGAGATCTGCCCGCCGGACCTGCGCGACTACGTGGTCCCGGGCATCCCGGAGCTCCTGCCTTGGCTCGCCCGCCGCGAGGGAGTGGCGCTCGGCCTGCTCACCGGCAACTTCGAGCCGGTGGCGCGACTGAAGCTCGCGCGCGCCGGCATCGGCAGCTGGTTCCCGGCCGGGCAGGGAGCGTTCGGATCCGATTCCGAGGACCGGGCCGCGCTGCCGGCGATCGCCCGCCGGCGGGGGCGCACGGGCGGCCGAGCGGACGGGCGGGTGGGCACTTCGGTCCCGCGCGAGCACACGATCGTGATCGGAGACACCCCGCGGGATATCGCCTGCGCCCGGGCCGACGGGGTCCGGTGCGTGGCGGTGACCACGGGCCAGTTCGGGGCAGACGAGCTCGCCGGCGCGGACGGCGTCGCGCGCGACTCGGTGGAGCTGCAAGCCAGGCTGGCGGCGCTCGGGGTCTAGCCCCGGACGAGCTTCTTGTACGTGATCCGCTTGGGCCGGTCGGCCTCGGGGCCGAGTCGCTCGTGGCGGAAGCTTTCGTAGGCCTCGAAGTTGCCCTCGAACCAGGTCGTCTGCGAGTCGCCCTCGAACGCGAGCACGTGGGTCGCGATGCGGTCGAGGAACCAGCGATCGTGGGAGACGACAACCGCGCAGCCGGCGAACGCGAGCAGCGCCTCCTCGAGCGCGCGGAGCGTGTCGACGTCGAGGTCGTTGGTCGGCTCGTCGAGCAGCAGCAGGTTCCCGCCGCTACGCAGCAGCTTCGCCAGATGGAGCCGGTTGCGCTCGCCGCCCGATAGCTTGGCGACCTTCTTCTGCTGGTCCGATCCCTTGAAGTTGAAGCCGGCCACGTAGGCCCGGCTGTTCACCGTGCGATCGCCGAGCTTGATCTGGTCCTGGCCGCCCGAGATCTCCTGCCAGACGTTCTTGTCGGGGTCGAGCGCGTCGCGAGACTGGTCGACGTACGCGAGCTCGACGGTGTCCCCGATCCGCAGCGTGCCGGCGTCGGGCTGCTCCTGGCCGGTGATCATCCGCAGCAGCGTGGTCTTGCCGGCGCCGTTCGGGCCGATCACGCCGACGATCCCGCCACGGGGCAGGTTGAAGCTCAGGTCGTCGATCAGCACGCGGTCGCCGTAGGCCTTGCGCAGGCCGTTCGCCTCGACCACGTTCTCGCCGAGGCGGGGGCCGGCCGGGATGTGGATCTGGACCTGGTCGAGCTTGACGTTGCGATCCTCGGCCAGCAGCGCCTCGTAAGCGTTGAGGCGTGCCTTGGGCTTGTTGCGGCGCGCGCTGGCGTTGAGCCTCACCCACTCGAGCTCCTGGTCGATCGTGCGCTTGCGAGCGCTCTCCTGCTTCTCCTCGTTTTGCAGACGGGTGCGCTTCTGCTCGAGCCAGCCCGAGTAGTTGCCCTGGTAGGGGATGCCCCGACCGCGATCGAGCTCGAGGATCCAGCCCGCGACGTTGTCGAGGAAGTAGCGATCGTGGGTGATCGCGACGACCGTGCCGCGATAGTCAAGGAGGTGACGCTCGAGCCAGGCGACCGATTCGGCGTCGAGGTGGTTGGTCGGCTCGTCGAGCAGCAGCAGGTCGGGCTGCCGGAGCAGCAGTCGCGCGAGCGCGACGCGCCGGCGCTCGCCACCGGACAGCGTCTTGATGTCGGCGTCGGGCGGGGGGGTGCGCAGCGCGTCCATCGCGATCTCGAGCGTGGTGTCGAGGTTCCAGGCGTCGACCGCGTCGATCTGCTCCTGGACCCGTGCGAACTCGTCGGCGGTCTCCTCGGAATAGTTCATCGACAGCTCGTTGAAGCGGTCGAGCAGGGCCCTGAGCTCGCTGACGCCGTCCTCGATGTTGCCCCGGACGTCCTTGCTCTCGTCCAGGTGCGGCTCCTGCTCGAGCATCCCCACGGTCGCGTTTGTGGCCAGCTGGGCGTGGCCGCCGAACTCGGTGTCGACGCCGGCCATGATCCGCAGCAGGCTCGACTTGCCGGCGCCGTTGTAGCCGATCACCCCGATCTTGGCGCCGGGCAGGAACGACAGCGAGATGTCGTTCAGCACTTCCCGGTCGGGCGGGTACCGGCGCGAGAGCTTGTAGGTGGTGAAGATGTACTGGGTCGACATGTGGTCGCACGTAGGATAGGAGGCAGCGCGTGTTGCGAATCCTCGCCGCGGTGTTCGCGTTGATCGCGGTCGTCTGTATGACCGTGGCGATCGTCGGGATGGTCACCGGGCGGCCCGGCGACCGAGCCGGCGTCCTGATCCGCGTGGCAGCGGTCGGGTGCTTCGTGACCGCGGTCGTCTTGAACATCGCGGCGCACTGACGCGGCGTAAGCTTGCGCCCTCAATCGAACTTTCCGAGGAGAGCAGCATGGCGAAGGTTGTGTACACGGCGGAGGCGACCGTCACCGGTGGTCGCGACGACGGTCATGGCAAGACGGACGACGGAACGCTCGACGTTCAGCTCCGGCTGCCGAGCGAGATGGGTGGTGACGGCGGCGGCACGAACCCCGAGCAGCTGTTCGCCGTCGGCTACGCGGCCTGCTTCGAGGGCGCGCTCGGGGTCGTCGGGCGGCGCGAGAAGGCCGAGGTCGGCGACGTCTCGATCGACAGCAAGGTCAGCCTGATCACGACCGAGGAACGCGGTTTCAACGTCGCGGTCGAGCTCGACGTCACCCTCCCCCAGGTGACGGACGCCGAGCAGGCCAAGCGCATCGTCGCCGAGGCCCACAAGGTGTGTCCGTACTCGAACGCGACCCGCGGCAACATCGACGTCACGCTGACCGCGAACGGGCAGCCCGTGGGCTAGTTCTCGGGCTGCCAGCCACTCAGCGCCCAGCGCCCGCCGGGCAGCTGGCTGACCGTGGCGAGCGCGAGGTGCCAGGCGGGCCGGAGCCCCTGATACGCGGTCGTGTTCGACGCGCTCGTCGACTCCTGCGTGACCACGACGTACTCGCCGGCGTGGCCTGACAGCGGCGCCACCGCCTCGACGACGCCGCTGTTGGCGATCCCGCCCTCGCGCAGCTCGTAGTCGCCGGCAGTCTGCGCGGATGCGAGCGTCATCGCGGCGCGGGCCTGGCCGACGCTGCGCGAAGCCAATTCGCGCATGTCCGACGACACCGTCTGCGCGTTCCAGTTGATGTACGCGCTGGCGAACGCGCGGATCGCCCGGACCGCGGTGGCGGCAGGGTTCGCCGCGGTCTGAGGCGGAGGTGGCGGTGACGGGTACTCGTGAGCGGCCTGGGCCCGGGCGAGCGCGGGCGGCCGGACGGGCGGGCGGGGGTGCCCATCGCCGGACGCGCCGCCACATCCGGCCGCCGCGAGCGCGCACAGGAGCGTCACGGCCGCGCGGCGCCCGGTCACAGTCCCACCGGGTGCCGTGCCACGAACCCGGCGTCGCTCCGGATCAACGGGTGCCAGCCGATCCCGGAGCTGCCGTCGTCCAGGCCGGCGTTGTGCGTGTCCCAGCGGAGTCCGGCGACGTACATGAAGACGTGGTCAGCGCTCGCATACAGCGTCACCCACTGCCCGGGTCCCGACGCTCCGAACGACTCGAGCGTTCCCGACGGCGCGTCGTAGTCGACGGGCAGCAGGTTCGCGCCGTACAGGAGATGCTCGACGCTGCTCGAGCAGTCGTACGCGGGCGCGATCTCGGACAGGGCGAGGCCGTGGCCGCCGCCGACGAGGTATGGCTTGCCGGCGATCTGGTTGCCGGCGGCGATGATCTCCCGGACGGCGAGCGGCGCGTCCGCCGGCGCTGCGGCCAGCCCGTTCGGCAGTAGCTGCGCCCGGTCGCCGGTCGTGAGCGGCACTCCCTCGAGCGGCGCCGGCGAGCACGTCGCCGCGTCCTGGGCGGCGGCCGGAGGGGCGATCAGCGCCGGCGCGCCGTCCGCGGTCTGCTCGAGCAGGTTGCCTGCGCCCGCCTGCGGGGGGCGCTCGATCTGCACCGGCCCCGACCACAGCCCGTCCTCGTACGGTATGCCCAGCCGGCCGGCGAGCTCCCACCACAGGTCCAGAACTCGGGGCAGGCCGTCGATCGGGCCTCCTCCAAGGCCGATGTCGCGCTTGTAGGCAATCGCAGAATGGACGCCTGCGGTGATGCGGAGCGGCGTCAGGTACGGCAGGCCGCCCATCGCGGTCGCGGTCTGAAAGCTGCCGCCGCCGAGCTCTGCGTAGCTGTCTGGGAGCTCGAGCAGGTTCGCGCCAGACGAGCCGATGATGCCGCTGCTCGGGTCTCCGGGGCCGCCGTACTCGGTGGCGCCGACGACCTGCCCGGCGCCCGGCGGCCCGAGGACGATGCCGGTGGCGGCGCCGGCCGGCGCCGCAGTGCACCCGTTCGATCCCGGCGTGAACACGCTCGTCAACAGCGCCAGCAGCGCCGCTCCAAAACCCGCGGCCATCACGGCCGCGACCGCCGCTAACACACCGATGCCGCCAGCGGTCCGCCTGTTGCCCATGACGGCCACGGTACATTGCGTTTAGTGGTAATGAAGCTAATTGAAACTAACTTGTTGCTAGTGGCGCGAGAAGGCTTGCGCCCCCGTTACCGGTCCGCGCCGCTAACGTAATTAGGTCATGGCTCGAATCCTCGATGTTGAGCAGGCGCTCCTCCTCCTGGAGCTCGAGCCGCCGTTCGATCAGCGCGCCGTCCAGCTCGCGCGCCGGCGAATGGCAAAGCGCTGGCATCCCGACATCGCGCCTCCCGGCCGCCAGCACGAGCACCAGCGTCACCTCCAGGCGATCAACGAGGCCGCCGATCAACTCGAGCAACTCGCCGAATCCTCGCGCGGCGGCAAAGTCAGCCGCAACGCGGTCAAGGTCTCGGCCGCCGCGACGCGCAAGGCTCGCGAGGACGCCGGCCGGCGCGCCTACGAGACCGAGCAGCGCGCCCGCGCCGCCGCCCAGGAGCGCCAGAAGCATGATCCGTTCGGCTCCCGGGTCCCCGACCACTCGGTCGTCCACCGCTACGCGCGTTGCATGGCGTATCCCGAATGGGGCGTCGGCAGCGTCACCGGGATCTACTTCTCGGGCGACGAGGAGGACGTGCAGCAGTGGGCCCGGGTGAAGTTCTCGATCGGGGTACGGACGATTCCCGCCGGGTCGCTCCAGTTCGTCGACTTCTCCAGGCCCGACCCGGCCGCCGACCGCGTGCAACGGTTCATGACCGCCGCCCAGCACGCGCTCGCCGAGGGCGACGCCCAACTGGCCGCGCAGCGGCTCATCTACGCGCGCGACGCCGACCCGTCGAATCCGATCGTGCTGAGGCTGCTCACGAGCGCTTTCTGGCAGGCGGGGAACCTGCTTGCCGCCGCGCGCGCCGTGCGCGACTGGGCCCGGGTCGAGACCGACCGCCCCACCCCGGAGCGGTTCGCGGCGCGGATCTACGAGGACATGGGCGCGATCGATCTCGCCGCCGACGCCGCGGAGCGCGCCGCCAACCGCGCCCCAAGCGACGCCTCGGCGTGGGAGCGGCTCGGGCGCCTCCGCCTACGGTTGATGGACCGTGCCGGCGCGATCTCGGCGCTCGAGCGAGCCAGGATGGCGGGCCCGACGGTCGAGGGGCTGCTGACGCTGGCGCTCGCGTATCACCTCGCCGGCGACGTCGGCGCCGAGGTCTCAGCTGCCGAGGCCGCGACCCGGCTCGCCCCCGAATCGAAGAGCGCATGGGGCAGCTACGCCCACGCCCTCGCGCGGACCGACCGCATCAGCGAGTGCATCGACGCCTGCCGCCGCGCGCTCGCGCTCGGCGAGGACCCAGAGGTCGCGGACCTGCTGGAGCGGGTCGAGGCGTCACGGCCCCGAGGCCTGCCGGAGCGCAACGCCAGCGGGTCGGGGCGGCGCGCCCGCTCGGAGCGCAGCGCGGCGTAGGGCTCGAGCCGCCGGCGCGTCAACCCGGCGACTAAGGCGAAGCGATCGAGCCCTCGCGCCCGCACACCGGGCAGGACTCGCCGGCGGCCAACGGCTTGCCGCCACATCCGGGACAGTTCTCGACGGTCTCGAGCACGCCCAGCAGCTCGCCGACGCGGCATACGAGCAGCCGCTCCTCCTCGACCTCGATCCACACGCCGGCGGACGCCGGGAACACCACGTGATCGCCCGGGCGGACGGGCATCGCGATCCCGACGTTCTCCCACCAGTCGAGTCCAGGGCCGACAGCGAGCACGATGCCGTGCTGCGGCGGCGGCTCCTCGGAGCCGGGCGGCACGATCAGCCCGGAGCGGCGGACCCGATCCGGATCGAGCTCCTTGATCACGACGCGATCGAATAGTGGGCGTAGCAGGTTGCGCATGGTTTTCGTCCGCTGTTGATCATAGGGTGGGGCGATGCGGCTCATCGTCGCCCGCTGCGAGGTCCGGTACATCGGACGCCTGAACGCGCTCCTGCCGGAGGCGCTGCGGCTGATCATCGTCAAGGCCGACGGGTCGGTCCTGATCCATGCCGATGCCGGCGGCTACAAGCCGCTCAACTGGATGACGCCGCCGACCGTGATCGAGGAGTCGCCCGAGCGGATCCTCGTCCGCAAGCGAGGCCAGGCCGACGGCGACCGCCTCGAGATCGATATCGCCGAGGTCCTCTCCGATGTCAACCACGACATGGGCTCTCCCGACGCGGACACGGCGCTGACCAAGGACGGCGTCGAGGCCCATCTCCAGGAGCTGCTGGCCGAGCGCCCGGCGTGGTGCGGCGAGGGGCTGCGACTCGTGCGCCGCGAGTGGCCGACCGACATTGGACCGGTCGACCTGATGTGCCGAGACGCCGACGACGAGTGGGTCGCGGTCGAGGTCAAGCGGATCGCCGGCATCGAGGCGGTCGAGCAGCTCACCCGCTACCTCGAGCGGATCCGGCTCGACCCGGCGTTCACGTCCTGCCGCGGGGTGCTCGTCGCGCAGGTGATCAAGCCGCAGGCGTCGGTGCTCGCTTGCGCCCGCGGGATCGCCTGCGTCGAGGTCGACCTGGCGGTCCTTCGCGGCGAACGCGAGCCGGATCTGAGATTGTTCGCGGCGTGAGCACCCGCCCCGCGACCGCGAGCCCTGAGTGAGCAACGAAGACGACCCTGTGCTGACCGAGCGCCGCGGCCGGGTCCTGCTGATCACGATCAACCGCCCCGACCAGCGCAACGCGGTCAACGCGGCCGTCGCCGCCGGCATCGGCGGCGCGCTCGACGAACTCGACGCGGACCCTGGCCTGAGCGTCGGCGTCCTGTTCGGCGCCGGCAAGGGCTTCTGCTCCGGGATGGACCTGAAGGCGTTCGTGACCGGCGAGCGACCGTTCGTCGAGGGCCGCGGCTTCGCCGGCATCACCCAGCGCTCGGCCGACAAGCCGCTGATCGCCGCGGTCGAGGGTTTCGCGCTCGCCGGCGGACTCGAGGTCGCGCTCGCATGCGATCTGATCGTCGCCGCGCGGGGCGCGCGGCTCGGCATCCCCGAGGTCAAGCGCAGCCTCGTCGCCGCCGGCGGGGGCCTGCTCCGGCTGCCGCGTGCGCTGCCGCGCAACGTCGCGATGGAGATGGCGCTGACCGGCGACCCGATCGAGGCCGAGCGCGCCCAGGAGCTCGGCCTGGTCAACCGCCTGACCGAACCCGGCGAGGCGCTCACGGCGGCGCTCGAGCTCGCCGACACGATCGCCGCCAACGGGCCGCTGGCGCTGGCCGCGACCAAGCGGATCCTGCTCGAGTCGCCCGACTGGCCGGACGCTGAGTTCTTCGAGCGCCAGAGGCCGATCTACGACCAGGTGTTCGGCTCCGAGGACGCCCGCGAGGGCGCGACCGCGTTCGCCGAGCGGCGCGCCCCGGTCTGGCAGGGGCGCTAGGCCGCGGGCTCCCCGAACACCGTCGCAACCAGCGACCGGGAACCCCCCCGGTTGCGGTGCTCGCACAGGTAGATCCCCTGCCACGTGCCGAGCGCGAGCCGGCCCCCGGAGATCGGCAGCGTCAGCGACGGCCCGAGCAGCGCGGCCTTGATGTGGGCCGGCATGTCGTCGGGGCCCTCGAGCGTGTGGGTCCAGAACCGCGCGTCCTCCGGCACGGCGTGGTTGAAGTACGACTCGAAGTCGCGGCGCACGTCCGGCGACGCGTTCTCGTTGAGGGCCAGCGACGCCGAGGTGTGCCGGATCAGGAGGTGGAGCAGCCCGACGTCAACCGACTCCAGCTCGGGCAGTGCCTCGAGCACATTCCGCGTCACGAGATGAAACCCGCGCGGGCGAGGCTCGAGCAGGACCTCGCGCTGGACCCACATCACAGCTCCGGGATGCGCGCCACGCGCATGTCGACCCGCACGCCGCGGAACGGCACGCCCTCGGCGTCGAGCAGCGCCCGTTGCCGCGCCCCCTTGGCCAGCGATCCGTCGGCGCGCACGATCCGGTGCCAGGGGACGGCCGGATCGTCGCAGCCGTGGAGCACCGCGCCGGCGACCCGCGGCGCGCCCGGGGACACATCGCCGTAGGTGCGAACGAACCCGGCCGGAACCGCGCGCACGCGGTCGAGGATGTTCCGGGCGCGCTCGTCGAAGCTCACGGTCGGAGTGGTCGTGAACGCTCACGGCGAGCCAGCATAGGCCGCCGGGCGGGATAGCCGTCAAGTCCTGATAAGGTGGCGACGCCGAATTTCCCACCTAACGCGTGGGAAAGCGGGGGACCCAAGTTCCCTGGGGCGAATCGCGGTCTGATGACCGTGTAGCGCGAGCCGCCGCGCGAGCCCGACAGCTAACCCCGTAGGCCACGAATATGAGTCTCAGAAGGCGCACGATCCCTCGCTGGGTGGCCGCGTGCGCGGCCATCATCGCCGCCGTGCTCGCCCTCGCCGGCGTGCCCGGTTCCTCGCCCGCCGATCCCAGCCTCGGCCAGCTGCACTCGCAACTCGGCGCGGTGCAGTCGCACGAACAGAGCCTGGCCGCGAGCATCAGCAGCCTCTCGGGCCTGATCAGCTCGCTCGACTCGCAGATCGCGCTCGTCGAGTCACGCGAGGCGGCCGTTCGCTCCGACCTCGCGCGCGATCGCGCCAAGCTCGTGCAGGTCCAGGCCGCACTGACCCGGGAACGTCAGCGGCTGGCGATGCTCAAGGCGCGCCTCGCGCGGGCGCGAATGCTGCTCGGCCGCCAGCTTCTCTCCAACTACGAGCAGTCAAAGCCGACCCTCGTCTCGGTCGTGCTCGAGTCCAACGGCTTCACCGACCTGCTCGACAAGCTCACCTATCTGCGCGACGCCCAGCAAGAGCAGCAGGCGATCATCAAGATCACCACTCAGGCGAAGGAACAGGCCGACGCGGCCGCGGCGCGCTTGGCCTCGCTCGAGGCGACCGTCCGCCAGATCACCAGCGAGACCGCCCAGCGGGTTCTCGCGCTGGCGGGCATGAACACGCTCCTGCACTCCAAGCAATCGGCGCTCCAGCAGGCCCGAAGCGCCCAGCAGGGCGCGCTCGCGGCCAGCCGCGACAAGGGCGCCCAGCTCCAGGCGGAGATCGGCAGGGTCGAGGCCGCGCAGGCCGCGGCCGAGCGAGCGGCGCTGGCCCAGCAGCAGGCCGCGGCCGTCGGCTCGGGCGGCGGCTCGGGCGGCGGCTCGGGCGGCGGGCCGACGCCGGCCGGTCCGACATTCGGCCCGTCCGGAGGCTGGGCGATCCCGTACGCGATCGTGCTATGCGAGTCCGGCGGCCAGGACCTCACCCCGAACTACGCCGGCGCCTCGGGCTACTACCAGATCATGCCGGCCACGTGGAAGCTGTTCGGCGGCACCGGGCCGGCCGCGTATCTGGCGAGCAAGGCCGAGCAGGACGCAGTCGCGAGCCGCATCTGGAACGGCGGCGCCGGCGCATCGAACTGGGTCTGCGCCGGGATCGTCGGAATCCACTGACGCACCGAGCTCCGCGGAGCCGCTCGGGATGCGCAGGGGTTCCGCGGGCTCGTTCCGGGTCGCGGTCGACCCGTTCTGATCCTGCTGGCCGCCGCGGGCCTTGCGACCCTGACGGCGCGACTACGCGGTGCGCCAGTCGTAGGAGAGCGTAGGGGCGCGATGCCGGCTTGACCGGCTCAGCTGGTCGAAATGGTCGAGCGCCTGGCCTGACCCGAAGGCCACGCACGTGAGCGGCGACTCGGCCGAGTACACCGGCATCCCGGTCTCCTCCGCCACCAGTTCCTGAAAGCCGCGGACGAGCGTGCCGCCGCCGGCCAGCAGGATCCCGTCCTTGGCGATGTCGCTGGACAGCTCGGGCGGCGTCTCCTCGAGCGTGTCGCGGATCGCTCTGAGGATCTCGCGCGCCGGCGCCATGATGGCCGAGCGGACCTCCTCGCTGCGCAGCTGGACCGCGGTCGGCAGGCCGGTGACCAGGTGGCGGCCGCGGACCTCGATCGTCTCCTCGGGATACAGAGGGATGACCGAGCCGACCGAGATCTTGATCTGCTCGGCCGTGCGCGACCCGATCGCGAGCTGGTGGACCGCGCGGAGATACGAGGCAATCGCCTCGTCCATCTCGTAGCCGCCGACCCGGACCGAGCGCGAAACGACGATCCCGCCGAGCGAGATCACCGCCATCTCGCTCGTGCCGCCGCCGACGTCGACCACCATCCGCCCGACCGGCTCGTCGATCTCGAGCCCCGCCCCGATCGCGGCCGCGATCGGCTCCTCGATCAGGTGCACGCGGCGAGCGCCGGCCGCGAGCGACGCCTCCTCGACGGCGCGCTTCTCGACCTCGGTAACTCCGGACGGCGCGCACACGATCAACCGGGGGTGTGCAATCCGGCGGTCGATCACCTTGCGGATGAAGTAGCGCAGCATCTGCTCGGTGACATCGAAGTCCGCGATCACGCCATGGCGGAGCGGGCGCGTGGCCGCGATCGTCGCCGGCGTGCGGCCGATCATCCGCTCGGCGTCAGCGCCGACCGCATGGACCTCACCGGTGTCCACGTCGGAGGCGACGACCGACGGCTCGGAGACGACGATCCCCCGGCCCCCCACGTACACGAGCGTGTTGGCGGTGCCGAGATCGATCGCCATGTCGTGCACGCCGAGCGCCGGCGCGAGGTGGCGTCTTGAGTTGTCTCTCTTGGATCCGTCTCTGCGAAAGCCGATGACGACAAGGGTGCCAGAAATGCGCAGCGAGAGTGAAAACCTGCTGCTAATGGACTCCGGTTTGCTCGCTACCGTTGAACCCGGCGGTGCTGGCTACCGTTCGCCGGGCAGCTTGCGCGGATACTGCGACACGGCTTCGCCGACGTTGAGCGCCGTCGTGATGATGCGGTTCTGCTCGTTGGCGTGAGCGACCGGGTAGCCCTCCCCCGACGCGGCACGCTCGGGACGCCCGATGTAGCCGAACTTGAGATTCATCGGGAGGATCTGCATCAGCCGCGGGCCCATGTGGGCGCGCGCGCCCATGTTGCGCGGCTCCTCCTGGACCCACACGACCTCCTCGAGCGCCGGGTAGCTCTCGGCGAGCGCGAGGATCTCGGCCTGCGGGAACGGGTAGAGCAGCTCGACGCGGCCGATCGCGACGTACGGGTTGTCGTTGCGCATCTCGTGGCCGGCGAGCTCGTAGTAGATCTTGCCGGAGCACAGGATCAGCCTCCGCACCTGTGAGCGGTCGTGCTCGGACTCGCCCAGCACCGGCTGGAAGCGGCCCTCTGAGAGGTCGGCCACGTTGCTCGTCGCCTGCGGCAGGCGGAGCAGGCTCTTCGGCGTCATGACCACGAGCGGACGCTGCTTGGCGACCCGGGCCTGGCGGCGGAGCAGGTGGAAGTACTGTGCCGGCGTGGTCGGGTTGCCGACGCGGATGTTGCCCTCGGCCGCGAGCTGGAGGAACCGCTCGAGCCGCGCCGATGAGTGCTCGGGTCCCGAGCCCTCGTAGCCGTGCGGCAGCAGCAGGGTGAGCCTCGAGGTCTGGCCCCACTTGGCCAGCCCCGAGATGATGAACTGGTCGATGATCACCTGCGCGCCGTTGGCGAAGTCGCCGAACTGCGCCTCCCACAGCACGAGCGTCTCGGGCGCCTCCTGTGAGTAGCCGTACTCGAAGCCGAGGCAGCCCATCTCTGACAGCGGGCTGTTGTGGAGCTCCATCGGCGCGAGCGCCCCCGGCAGATGCTGGATCGGACAGTGCTCCTGGCCGGTCTTCGGATCGTGCAGGACGAGGTGGCGCTGGCTGAACGTGCCGCGTTCGGTGTCCTGGCCCGTGAGCCTGATCGGGATCCCCTCGGTCAGCAGCGAGGCGTACGCAAGCGCCTCCGCGTGCGCCCACACCATCCCGCCGCCGTCAACGCTCTCGAACACCTCGCGGCGCTGCTCGAGCTGGCGCACGAGCTTGGGGTGGATCGTGAACCCGTCGGGCACCGCCAGCAGCTCGTCGTTGAGCACACGCAGGCGGTCGGCCGAGACCGCGGTCTTGACCTCGGGCGACGGCGTGCGATCGAGCTCGTACTCGCCGGTCGCGTGCTCGCGCTCCTTGCCGGCGGCGATCCTGGCCTTGAGCTCGGCGTGCGCTTCGGCCAGCACTTCCCACACGTTGTCGGTGAGCTCGGTCGACTCCTCCTCGGTCACTACCCCCTGCTCGATCAGCGCCCGCGCGAACAGCTCTCGCGCCGGGGGATGCTTCTTGATCACCTGGTACATCTCGGGCTGGGTGTAGGCGGGCTCGTCGGCCTCGTTGTGACCGAACCGGCGGTAGCCGATCAGGTCGATCAGCACGTCGTGCCCGAACTCCTGACGGAACGCGAACGCCAGCCGGACGGCGCTGATGCATGCCGCGACGTCGTCGGCGTTGACGTGGATGATCGGTACGTCGTAGCCCTTGGCCAGGTCGGACGCCCAGTGGGTCGAGCGCGAATCGTCCGGGTCTGTGGTGAACCCGACCTGGTTGTTTTGAATGATGTGGATCGTGCCGCCGACCGTGTAGCCGTCGATCGCCTGCAGGTTGAGCGTCTCGGCGACCACCCCCTGACCCGGGAAGGCAGCGTCGCCGTGGAGGATCACCGGCACCGCGGCGTTGGTCTCGCGGTGGGCGTGCGGGCCCTGGCGGGTCGTCTGGGCGGCGCGGGTCGCGCCCGCCGCGACCGGCGCCACGAACTCGAGATGCGAGGGGTTCGACTCGAGGCGGACGATGATCGACTCGCCGCTTGGGAGCTGGTAGGAGCCCTGGGCGCCATGGTGGTACTTGACGTCGCCGGTGCCGCCCTGCGGGATCGTGGTGATCGCCTCGAGCGTCGAGGAGCCCTCGAACTCGGCGAAGATCGAGTCGTACGGCCGGCCGAGGTTGTGCGCGAGCACGTTGAGGCGTCCCCGGTGAGCCGTCCCGATCACGACCTCGCGCGCCCCCCGGGTCGCCGCGAGCTGGATCAGCTCGTCGAGCATCGGAACCGTCATGTCGAGGCCCTCGATCGAGAACTGCTTCTGCCCGAGGTACGCCTTGTGCATGAACCGCTCGAGCGCGTCGACCTCGGTGAGCCGACGGAGCAGCGTCTTCTGCTCCTCGGTCGCGAGCGGCGCGCGGAACTTGCCCGACTCGATCGCCTCGCGCAGCCACAGCCGCTGGCGATGGGAGGCGATGTGCTCGATCTCGTAGGCGATCGGCCCGCAATAGGTCTCGCGCAGATGCGGAAGCGCGTCGGCGAGCGTCTGGCCCGAGACGTACATCCGCAGGATCCGCGCCGGAATCCGCTCCATCAGCTCCGGGGTCAGCCCGAGCGGGACCGGGTCGAGCGCCGGGTCGCCCTCGGGCTCGCGGCCGAGTGGGTCGAGCTTCGCGGCGAGGTGCCCGTGCGTCCGGTGGGCCTTGAGCAGCGACGTGGCCGCCTGCACCGCCTGCATCAGCTCTTCGTCGACCATGGCCGGCGCCGCCGCGACGACGGGGACGCCCGCCGCCGGGGTGATCGCCCGTGCCTCGGGCGGCGGCGCCAGCGGGCCGAGCGGCAGGGGTGGGTGGGCGCCCAAATCTCCGAACACGCGCTCGTAGAAGCCCTCCTCGCCCTGGAGCAGAGCGTCGATCCGCTGAAGGAACCGACCGGACTCGGCGCCCTGGATGATCCGGTGGTCGTACGTCGAGGTCATCGTCATGACCTTCTCCGCGCCTATGGTCTCGCCGATCGCGCCGAGCCCGGGCGGGTACCCGATCGCGCCGGTGGCGACGATCGTGCCCTGGCCGACCATCAGACGCGGGACCGATGCGATCGTGCCGATCCCGCCCGGATTGGTCAGCGAGATGTTGCCGCCGGTCAGGTCGTCGGCGGTCAGCGTGTTCGTGCGAGCCTTCTCGACCAGGGCGTTGTAGGCGTCGAGGAACTCCGTGAAGCTCTTGCGGCCGGCGTCGCGGATGACCGGCACCATCAGGGCGCGGGTGCCGTCCTTCTTCTCGACGTCGACGGCCAGTCCGAGATTGGCGCCGCCGTCGTCGATCCGGTGCGGCTTGCCGTCGATCTCGGCGAAGTGATGAGCCATGACCGCCATGTCGTCGGTGGCGACGCGGGCGATCGCGTACGCGATCAGGTGCGTGAACGAGACGCGGTGGCCGGCTTGTTTCAGTTGTTCGCGCCGCTGGGCGAGCGTGGTGACCGTGAGCGTGCGGAACGAGGTCGCGGTCGGGATCGAGCGGCTCTCGTCCATGTAGCGGGCGAGCGCGGCCGCGCCGCCCTTGATCAGCTGCGCACCGGCGGGCTTGGCGGGCGCGGCTGCCGGTGCCGCCGCGGGGGCGGCCGTGGCGCTGGCGCCGTTGCCGCCGTTGGCCTTCGCCGCGAGCACGTCGGCCTTCGTGATCCGTCCGCCCCGGGCGGTGCCGTGAAGTGCCGCGAGGTCGACACCCTGCTCGGCGGCGATGCGGCGCGCCACCGGGGAGATGTGGGCGCCGTCGGGAAGCGCGCCACCGTTCGGTTGCCCGGCGGCGGGAGTCGCGGCGGAGGGGGACGGGCGCGCCGGTGGCGCCGGCGGCCATCCGCGCCGCGGATGGGGGAACGGGCGCGGCCGCGGCGCCGGCGGCCATCCGCGCAATCACCTGTCCGACCTTCACGGTGTCGCCGTCCGCGAACAGGATCTCGGCGATCGTCCCCGAGGCGGGCGCGGGAAGCTCCATGTCGACCTTGTCGGTCGAGATCTCGACGACCGTCTGGCCCTCCTTGACGGCGTCGCCGACCTTGACCGACCACTCGACGATCGTGCCCTCGGTGACCGACTCGCCCCCGGTCGGGGTGACGATGTCGATCAGCTCGCCGGTCGACGCCTGGGCGGCCGCGACCCCCTCAGCCTCGGTGGCGGCGCCGGCGACGGCCTCCTCGGGCGTCACCGGCGGAGACTCGCCGGAAACGGGCCCTGCCACCCCGGCGGGGACCGCGTCGGCGACGCCTCCGCCGTTGTTCGCCACCGGCGCGTCGCCGTTGGTCGAGATCTCGGCGAGCACGGCGCCGACGGACACCGTCTCCCCCTCGGCGGCGTGGATCTTGACGATCGTCCCCGAGGCGGGCGAGGGGACCTCGGCGTCGACCTTGTCGGTCGAGATCTCGACGAGCGTCTCGTCGGCCTGCACCGCGTCCCCGACCTGTTTATGCCATTCGAGCACCGTCCCTTCGGCGACGGAATCTCCCATCGCCGGCATCACCACTTGGACAGTGCTGCTACTGACTGCCATCTACCAGAGAGGGTAGCCGGGAAACGCCGTTCTGCCTACGCCGGCGCTGCTCGACGACGAAGCCGATAGTGCCCGCAAACGGGCCAAGACCGCCGAGCACGGCGACGGTGACGGCCAGCCAGTACGGGATCACGCGCAAGCGCGCCGCCGCGATGCAAACGAGCGACATCCCGATCCACAGCACGCCGTGCGCCAGCCCGAAGATGAACGTCTCGGGCTGTGGATTGTGCAGCGCGAACGCGCAGATCAGCAGCGCCGTGTAGACGCACGAGTGACAGAACGAGACGGCCTCGAGCCGCCCGAACGTGACCACGCGCGTGAATCGCGAGCTGGTCGGGGATCGGGCGGCGACCACCAT
This sequence comes from uncultured Solirubrobacterales bacterium, assembly GCA_963699325.1. Lineage (GTDB taxonomy): Bacteria > Actinomycetota > Thermoleophilia > Solirubrobacterales > Solirubrobacteraceae > Palsa-465. The sequence goes on from CAVOTN010000014.1 coordinate 192,336, forward strand.
CAGCCCGAGACCAGCCCGGCCAGTCGCCGCAGCGGCTCATCGGCCTCGGCCGGCCAGCGCTCGAGGTCGTCCGGCCACCAGGCGAACTCGTCGTGCTCGTGGTCAGGTGTGACCGTCGCGCCCTCGGCCAGCCACGCCACTCCGACCAGCAGCACGAGCTCGCTCGGCAGCAGCACCAGCGCCTCGATCTGGAGCCGCTCGGGCTCGACCGACCACTCCTCGCGCAGCTCGCGGCCCATCGTGTCAGCCGGGTTCTCGTCGACCTCGACCGAGCCCCCGGCACCGAGCGCCCATCTCCCCTCCCACGACGCCACCCACTGCGCGCGGCGCCCGGCGAGCCAGCTGCCGTCGGCCGCGCGTACCAGGCACAGCACCGAGAGGCTCTGGGCCGCGCCGGCGGGGATCAGGCGCAGCGCCCAGCGGGCGGGCTGGAGCTCGAGCGACAGCCGTTCGGGCGCGGTCTCGAAGTCGACAAGCCGTGCCGCGAGCCCGTCGTGGCTGGGCGAGCCGCGCCGGCGGAGCGCGTCGAGCGCGACGTCGGCGGCGTCGGTTGCCGCGCTCGGCGGCTCGAACGGGTCCGGACGCCAGGCGACCGCCACCTGGTCGGGATCCCAGGGGCCACGGGCGAGGACGCCGGACGGGACCGCCACCCGACACACGGTACCTGGGGGTCAGCAGTCACGTCCCCGGGCTATTCGACGAGGTCGGAGCTACTAAGGTCGGCTCCCGTGGCGAGAGCGCTCAAGCACTGGGGATGGGGGTACGCGGACGAGCAGCCCTCGGCGCAGGAGCTTCGCGACGCTGCGGCGTTCCTGTGCGACCGGCTCGGGTTCGGATCGCCCGATCCCGAGTCGCCCGTGCCGCTGTCTGACGTGTCGCTGCCGGTGCCGCGCCTGCGGGCGCCCGATCCGCTCGCGGCGATCTGCTCGGCCAGCGACTACGAGCGCGCGCTCCACTGCTACGGCCGGTCGTACGTCGACGTCGTCCGCGCGTTCCGCGGCCGGTTCGACCATCCGCCGGACGTCGTCGCTTTTCCGCGCAATGAGAGCGAGTTGCAGGCCGCGCTCGACTGGGCGCTGTCGGCCGGCGCGGCCGTGATCCCGTTCGGTGGCGGCACGAGCGTGGTCGGAGGCGTCGAGGCGGCCGGCTGCGAGCGATACGCCGGGAGTCGTGAGCATCGACCTCAAGGCGCTCGACCGGGTGCTCGAGGTCGACCCGGTGTCGCTGTCGGCGCGGATCCAGGCCGGCGCCACCGGGCCGGTGCTCGAGGAGCAGCTGGGCGCGCACGGGCTGACGCTGCGCCACTTCCCGCAGTCGTTTCAGTTCTCGACGCTCGGCGGGTGGATCGCCACGCGCGCCGGCGGCCACTTCGCGACGGTGTACACGCACATCGACGATCTCGTCGAGTCGGTACGGGCGCTCACGCCGATCGGCGTGTGGGAGTCGCGCCGGCTGCCGGGATCGGGCGCCGGCGTCTCGCCCGACCGGATGCTGATCGGGTCCGAAGGCACGCTCGGGGTGATCACCGAGGCGTGGGTCAGGGTGCGCCCGCGCCCGACCCATCGCGCCTCGGCGCCAGTCCGGTTCGAACAGTTCATGGCGGGCGCGGAGGCGGTCAGGGCACTCTCGCAATCCGGGCTCTATCCCGTCAACTGCCGCCTGATCGATGCCCGCGAGGCCGAGGTGACCGGCGCCGGCGACGGATCGCACGCGCTGCTCGTGCTCGGGTTCGAGTCGGCCGACCACGACGTCGAGCGCTGGATGACGATGGCGCTCGAGTGCTGCGGCGACCACGGCGGAAATTGGACCCCGCCCGCCCGCCGCGAACCCGGTGAGCGCGAGGCCGTCGGCAGCTGGCGCGAGGCGTTCCTGCGCGCTCCTTACCTGCGCGACGTGTTCGTAGCTATTGGAGTGCTCTCGGAGACGTTCGAGACCGCGATCACCTGGGAGCGCTTCCCGGGCTTTCACGAGCGCGTGATCGCAGACGTATCCGAAGCATTGCGCGAGGTGTGCGGCGGCGGCACGGTGACCTGCCGGTTCACTCACGTGTATCCCGACGGCCCGGCGCCGTACTACACGATCCTCGCGCCCGCCCGCCGCGGAGCCGAGCTCGAGCAGTGGTCCGCGCTCAAACGCGCCGCGTCCGAGGCGGTGATCGCCGGCGGCGGCACGATCACCCACCACCACGCGATCGGGCGCGCGCACCGCCCCTGGTATGACCGCCAGCGCCCGGAGCCGTTCGCCGCCGCGCTGCGCGGCGCCAAGGCGGCGGTCGATCCGCGCGGGCTGCTGAACCCGGGCGTGCTGATCGATCCGTGAGCGTTCCCGTCGCCGCGTGGCAGATAACTCGCGCCAGGCGCGAGTTATCTGCCAACTTCAGCCGGGCCGGGCTTCGAAGCCTCAGCCCGCGAGCGTACGGTTGAACCGCCGCAGCGCCAGCGGCACGCACACGCCGATGATCACCAGGCACCAGAGGGCCATCGCGAGCTCGGGATGGACGAGCTGCCACGACCCGCTCGTGTGGATGCCCTCGGTGAGGCCGCGGACGCTGCCGACCAGTGCCGAGATCGGATCCCACTGGGCGATCGCGCGCGGGATCGCGTCCATGCCGGCGATCGGCACGAACGTCCCGGCCAGGAACGCGAGCGGGAAGATCACGATGAAGCCGACCCCCTGCATCGCGTCAGGCGAGCGAACGAGCATCCCGAGCAGCACGCCCATCCACGTGAACGCGAGCATCGCGAGCACCATCAGGCCAACCAGTTCGAACGCGTGCGGGAGCGTCAGCTGGGGGTTCCAGCCGAGGATCAGCCCGAACACGACAACGATCGTCATGCCGAGCACCTGCTCGCAGAACTGGCCCATGACCTGCGCGCTGATGATCGACAGCCGGCTGATCGGCAGTGAGCGGAAGCGGTCGATCACGCCCTCGGTCATGTCGTGGGACGTGGCGACGCCGGCGCCGATGATCCCGAACGCGAGCGACTGCCCGATGATCCCCGGGAACAGGTAGTCCTTGTAGCTCACCCCCGGCACGTGGATCGCCGACCCGAACACGTACAGGAACAGCAGGATGAACACGATCGGCTGGATCGTGACGTCGAGCAGGCGCTCGGGCACGCGCGGGACCGCCCGCAGGCTGCGGACGGTCAGCAGCGCGGTGTCCTTGATGAACCGGACCGCCGCGCCGGCGCGGGCGTCCGCGGTGCGCGGCGCGGGCCCGGGAGCGGGAGCTGCGATGGCGCTCATGCGGCCACCTCCGTCGGTTGAGATTCGTTCAGATTCGGCTCCTCGTGCGCCGGGTGACCGGTCAACGCGAGGAACGCGTCGTCGAGCGTCGGCCGCCGCAGCGCGATCTCGTCGACGCCGATGCCGGCCTGCGCGACCACCGCGGCCACGCGGGCCAGGTCCTCCGCCTCGTCGGGCGCCGCCACCGATACGGTCCGCTGCTCGGCGGACTCGGAGATGTCGAAGCGGTCGCCGAGCAGCAGCCCGAGCCGTTCGAACTCGGCGCCGTCGGCCGCGATCACGTCGACCCGCTGCGCCCCGACCTGGGCCTTGAGCTGCGCCGGCGTGCCGGCGGCGACCTCACGGCCGTGATCGATCAGCACGACGCGATCGGCGAGCGCATCGGCCTCCTCCAGGTACTGAGTCGTCAGCAGAAGCGTTACGCCCTCGTCGACCAGTGATCGGATCGTCGACCACACGACCTGGCGGCTGCGCGGATCGAGTCCCGTGGTCGGCTCGTCGAGCACGAGCACGTGCGGGGTTTCGATCAGGCCGGCGGCGAGGTCGACCCGCCGGCGCTCGCCGCCGGACAGGTTCTTGACGAGCCGGTTGCGGAACTCCTCGATCGCGAACCGCTCGATCAGCTCCTCGGTGACCGTGACCGCCTCGCGGCGGCCCAGCCCGCGCAGTCGCGCCATCAGCACGATGTTCTCGCGCGCGGTGAGGTGCTTGTCGAGCGCGGCAAACTGGCCGGTAAGTGAGATCACGCGGCGGACCTGCGCCGCCTCGTGGACGACATCGTGGCCGGCGACGCGGGCGTACCCGGCGTCCGGACGCGACAGCGTCGCGAGCATGCGCACGGTCGTGGTCTTGCCGGCGCCGTTCGGCCCGAGCAGCGACACGACCGTTCCGGTGTCGACCCGCAGGTCGAGATCCGCGACTGCCGTGAATCCGCCAAACCGCTTGGTCAGGCCCTTGGTTTCAATCGCTGGTGTCTGTGTCATGGCGAGAAGTCTACAGTCACTGAAAAAATTCTGCAACTGAAATTTCTATCGTTATCCTTTGTTGCGTGATCGAGCCCGCATCAGGCGACGTTCCGGACAACGCGCAGAGCGCGGATCTCCCGCTCGAGGAGGCGGCGTTCGGCGAGGCCCGCTTCCACCAGCTGCTGGTCGCGGAGCTCGGCGAGCAGCTGGCCGAATCCTTCCGCCGCGCGCGCCGGGCTCAGGAGGCGATGGAGGCGCGACGCCACCCGGACGAAGGGCTGCGCGAGCGCAAGCGGCGCATGATGCGACAGCGGATCTCGGATGTCGCGACGTTCATGTTCGCCACCCGTGGGTTCGACAGCGTCAAGGTGTCGGCGATCGCCGAAGTCGTCGGCGTGTCCGAGAAGACGATCTTCAACTACTTCCCGACGAAGGAGTCGATGGTCCTCGACTGGGCGGACGAGGCGGTCGAGAGCGTGGCCCGGATGCTCCGGGAGCGACCGCCGAACGAATCGCTGACCGAGACCGTTCTGCGCGCGATGAAGCGGGACATGGAGTTGTTCGACACGGTCCCCGACGAGATCGTCGAGTTCCTGCCGCGGTTCAGCGAGCTGATCGACTCGACGCCGGCACTGCGAGCGGCATGGGGAGACATGCACCGCCGCATCGTGACCGTCGCCCGCGAGGAGCTGGCCGCGCGAGCCGAGGTCGACCCCCGCGATCCCGAGCCGATGATCGCCGCCCGCGCGCTGACCGGCCTCAGCGAGGTCGCGTTCGAGTCCCGAGTGCGATGGATCGAGGAGGGTCTGCGCGGCCGCGAGCTCCGCGACGCGGTATACGCCGACCTCGAGCGGGCGGCCCGGCTGCTCGAGACCGGACTGTGGTCGTTCAACCTCCTCACCCACGGCCGCCGCACGCGCCAGCAGTTGATGGACGCAGCCCGGGCGGCCGAGGACGCACGCGACCAGGTCGTCAAGACGCTCAGGCAGGCGCGAAGCGCGTGGCGCCAGATGCGCGACGACGGGCGCTACGCGATGCGCGAGCAGCAGAGCAGCGCGCGAGCGTGAGGAGCAGGCCCGCCAGCGCGGCTAGTCGCCGGCCAGGCGCGCGAGCACCGCGGCCGCCGACGGCGCGACCTCGGGCGGCAACCTGCCGAGCAGCTCCCGCCACGTGGGCTGCAGCGCGATCGCCGCCCGCACCTGAGCGACGCCGGCGTCAACGTCGCCGGCCTGGGCGGTGCCCAGCCCGGCCCAGAACAGCAGCTCGTGGTTGCCCGGGGCGCGCTCGCTCGCCTCCGCGTACAGGCGCGCGGCCTCGTCGTAATGGCCTGAGCCCTGCAACTCGTCGGCCTGGCCCGCGAGTTTGTACGCCTCGTTCAGGGCCACGAGGCGCCGGAGCTCGGGCAGCGGCTCGGGGTGGTCCTCGACGCGGAGCGACGCGACGGTCTCCCACGGCTCGGCGTCGGGCCCGACGACGAGGATCGCGGCGGACTGGCGGCCGCGCAGATCGCCGCCCTCGCGCTCGGCCGCGTCGAGCGCGGCGAGCAGCCGAATGGTGACCGAGCCGCCGGCCGCGCCATAGGCTTCGAGCATCGCCGGCCACACCCGCTCGGTGGCCATGATGTTGGCCTGGCACGACACGCCGGCGCCGGTGACGTGGCCGGCGTAGGGCATGCAGCTGGAGCCCGTGTGGGCCGCGACATGGCCGGCGGCGTCGACCACCGCCACCTGGCGTGTGTCGCCGGCGGGGTCGTTCGCGACGAGCGTCGCCAGCGCCTGCTCGGCATGCACGCCAGCGCCCAGCAGGTCGAGCAGCTGAGGGCCGTAGCCGGGGTCGGCGTTGGCCTGGGTGGCGACCGCCCCGACCCCGGGACGCGCCCAGGTCACGACCGACCCGACCGAGAACCAGTGCGACTGAACGGCGACGCCGAGCTCGCCGGTGTCGGGATCGCGCGCGACGATCGAGTACGTCACGCCCGTGTGCCTAGAACGGCGGCGTGACGCGGGGAGCCGAGCCCGGCGCCTGCAGCGGCTCGGCGAACTCCTCGCTCGCGACCGCGTCGACGACCTCTTCCTCTTCTTCGACCTCGCCCTTGTCGTGCTGGCCGTCGCAGAGGATGCGGAACTGGCCGGTCTGCCCGCCGTCGGCCTGCAGGACGATGCCCGGGATCAGCTCCTCGCCCTCGTCGAGGCCGAGCCGCTCGATGTCGAAGTGCGCCATGCCGATCCCCCACGTGTTGTGGTCCGGGTTCTCGCGGTCGTGGGCGTTCACGCCCATCGAGACCTGCTGTAACAGCTTGGCGATCGTGCTCGGGTCCGCCATCGAGATGCTCAGGCTAGCGGGTCGGACCGGCTTGGTCAGCTCGATCCGTTGCGCTCGATTATCTCGATCCGGTAGTTGTCCGGGTCGCGGACGAAGCACAGCCGGCTGCCGCCCTTGCCGATCGTGTAGGGCGGGCGCTCGGGCTCGATGCCCTGCTCCTTCAGGCGCGCCAGCGTGCCGTCCATGTCCTGGGTCGAGATCGCGATGTGCCCATAGGCGCTGCCGAGCTCGTAGGAGTCCACGCCGAAGTTGTACGTCAGCTCCAGACGCGGCTCGGGGCCGTCGTCGGGCAGGCTCATGAACACGTTGACCGCTTCGTCGCGGATCGGCGCCCGGCGCCGCTCCTCGAAGCCCAGCGCCTCGTAGAACGCGACCGAACGATCGATGTCGGTGATCCGGTAACAGGTGTGGAGGAGGCTCATGGCGCGTAAGAGTACGCTGCTCGGCGTGATCGTTGAGCGCTCCATGAACGACGACTTCCTGTCGAACACCTACCTCGTGGCCGACGAGCCGGGCGGCCACGCGGTGATGATCGACGCCGGCGGACCGGTGGCGCCGCTGCTCGAGTATCTGCAGCGCGGCCAGCTCACGCTGACGCACGTCCTGCTCACCCACCACCACCACGATCACGTCTCCGAGGTCGATCGGGTGCTCGAGCGCCACCCCGGGACCCCCGTGCTGATCCATGCGCTCGAGCGCGACCACGTGCCGGCGGCGACCGCCACGATGGACCCGGGCAGACGATCCAGAGCGGCGCGCTCGAGATCGAGCCGATCCACACGCCCGGGCACACCGCCGGGATGCTGTCGCTGCTCGTCGGCGGCACCGACGTGTTCACCGGCGACACGCTGTTCAAGGGCTCGGTCGGCGGAGTCCGGGCGCCCGGCGCCACCTCGTACGCGGACCTCAAGGACTCGATCATGGAGAAGCTGCTGAAGCTTCCGCCCGACACCCACATCCACCCCGGCCACACCGACCCGACGACCGTCGCCGACGAGCTCGAGCACAACCGGTTCGTGCGGATCTGGCGCGGGCTCGATCCCGAGGGCGACGAGCCGTGCACGGCGCTCGGCGAGCCGGCGACGCTGATCCTGCTCGGCGACGACTACGACGGCGGTCACAAGGCCTGGGTCCGCTGGACCGACGGCTCGGACGACATCGTGCCCGGATCGCGCGTGGCCCGGCGCCCTTGAGCGACGGATAGCATCTAAGACAGTGGCGAAGGACAAGATCCCCACCTCACGCGTGGGGCGTACCGCCAGGATCGGGGGGCTGGCCGCGGGACAGGCGATCCGCCAGGCGGGCACGCGCGCGGCCAACGTCACTCGGAACGAAGAGGGGCGCAAGGCCGCGCTGGAAAAGCGCCAGATCGAGGCGGCCGAGCAGATCGTCGCTGCGCTCGGCACGATGAAGGGCGCGGCGATGAAGCTCGGCCAGGTGCTGTCGTTCCTGGACGTCGGCCTCGTACCCGACGAGTATCGCGAGGAGTTCCAGCGCAAGCTCGCGGCGCTCCGCGACTCGGCGCCGACCGTCACCTTCAAGGACATGCGCAAGGTGATCGAGGAGGAGCTCGACGACCCGCTCGCCGAGGTGTTCGACGAGTTCGACGAGGAGCCGATCGCGGCCGCGTCGATCGGCCAGGTGTACCGCGCGCGCCTGCACGACGGCCGCGAGGTCGCGGTCAAGGTCCAGTACCCGGGCGTCGCGGCGGCGGTCCGCGCGGACATGCAGAACCTCGGGCTGATCCTGCGCCTCGCCAAGCGGATCGCCCCCGGCCTCGAGCCCAAGGCGATCGGCGCGGAGATCTCGGAGCGAATCGACGAGGAGCTCGACTACGAGCTCGAGGCCCAGAACCAGCGGACGCTGGCCCGGATCTTCCGCGGCCACCCGTTCATCGTGATCCCCGAGGTCGTCACCTCGCTGTCGCGCGAGCGCGTGATGGTGACCGAGTTCGTCTCGGGCACCGGCTTCGAGGAGCTCAAGAACTATCCCCACGACCAGCGCGACCGGATCGGCGAGATCCTGTTCCGCTTCTACTTCGGCTGCCTCTACCGCCACCACCAGTTCTCCGGCGACCCGCATCCGGGCAATTCGATGCTGCTCGACGACGGCCGCATGGCGTTCTTCGACTTCGGCCTGTTCAAGCGGATGCCGCCGGGCGCGGTCGAGCTCGAGATCCAGGTCGCGCGCGCGATCATCGAGGGCGACACCGACACGATCATGCGGCTCGGCTCCGAGATCGGCTTCTTCCCCGAGCCCGACAAGTTCGACCCCGAGCGCGTGCTCGAGCACTTCCGCGCGGCGACCTCGTGGTACACGGTCGACCAGTACATCGAGCTGACGCCCGAGTACGCGACCCAGGTGCTGATCGACATGAGCGATCCGCGCTCGGAGTACTTCGGCCAGCTCCGCCACGAGTCCGCGCCGCCCGACCACATCTTCGGCCGGCGGATGGAGGTGCTGACGCTCGCGGTGCTCTCGCAGCTACACGCGCGCGGGAACTTCCACCGGATCGCGCGCGAGTGGTTCTACGACGACCCGCCGGCGACGGAGCTCGGGGAGCAGGAGGCCGAGTTCTACGGGCGAGCCGCCGCCTGAGCGATCCGGCGAAGGCGCCCCGTTACACGCGCTGGATCTGCATCAGGCTCGTCGTCCCCGGGCGGCCGCTCGGCAGCCCGGCGGTGATCCCGACGCGCGCGCCCGGCTTGACCCAGCCGAGCTCGACGACGCGGCGGGCCGCGTCGGCGATCAGCGCCTCGGTGACCTCGTGGCGGCGCATCGAGGCGGCCTGCACCCCCCACATCAGGCTGCAGCGCCGGACCGTCTCCTTGCCCGGCGACAGCGCGTAGATCGGAACCTGGGGACGGTGGGCGGAGATCAGCCGGGCCGAGCGGCCCGACAGCGTCGGCACGACCAGCGCCGCCAGGTGCAGCTCCCGCGCGGCGGCGCACACGCTGTAGGCGACCGTGTACGCGGGGTCGCGCGCATCGCGGCGGACGCGCTCTTCGTTCCACGTCGCGGTACGGCAGCGTGTGCTCGGTCCGCTCGGCGATCGAGGCCATCATCGCGACCGCCTCGACCGGGTACGAGCCGACCGCGGTCTCCTGGGAGAGCATCACCGCGTCGGTGCCGTCGAGGATCGCGTTGGCGACGTCGGCGACCTCGGCGCGGGTCGGGCCGCGACGAGTTGACCATCGAGTCGAGCATCTGCGTGGCGGTGATCGACGGACGCGCGAGCCGGCCGGCGATCCGCAGCAGCCGCTTCTGCACGATCGGGACGTCCTCGATCGGGAGCTCGATCCCGAGGTCGCCGCGCGCGACCATCACGCAGTCGGCGGCGCGGATGATCTCCTCGGCGGCGTCGACCGCCTGCGGCTTCTCGATCTTGGCGATCAGCGGCAGGCGCGTGTGCCGGCGGACGCTGGTCACGTCCTCGGCGGTGCGCACGAACGACAGCGCGACCAGGTCGACGCCGATCGACTCGCCGAAGCGCAGCATCTCGAGGTCCTCCTCGGGCACCGCCGGCAGCCCGCGCGTCGAGCCGGGGATGTTGAGGCCCTGGCGCGAGGCGACCGAGCCGCCGACCTCGACCGCGGTCTCGACCTCGCCCTCGCCCTCGCGGACCTCGGTCACGCGCAGGCGGATCGCACCGTCGGCTAGGTAGATCACGTCGTCGGGATCGACCGCGCCGGCGAGTCCGCCCCAGCTGACCGACATGCCTCGCCGTCGCCGAGCTCGGTCGAGCCGCACACGAGCACGAGCTTCTCGCCCGGCTTGAGCTCGGCGATGTCGTCCTTGAGCGCGCCGATCCGCAGCTTCGGCCCCGGCAGGTCCTGGAGGATCGCGACCTGCCGCCCCGCCGCCGACGCGGCCGCGGCGCACCCGCTCGGCGTTCTCGGCGTGGATCTCGCGGTTGCCGTGCGAGAAGTTCAGGCGGGCGACGTCCATGCCCGCCTCGACCATCCGCGCGAGCGTCTCGGGGTCGCGCGACGCGGGCCCGATGGTGGCGACGATCTTGGTGCGGCGCATCTGCGCTCCGGAAGCTACTGCACTCGGGAATTGGACCCCGCCCAGCCTCGTTAATGCGCCGTTAGCACCGTGGAAAGGCTCAAGGCGACGTGCCGAGCGGACGAGCTAAGCGACGTCCACGGTCTCGCCGTCGGCGGTCAACCGGCCGCCGGCGCGCAGATCGCAGATCAGGTCCCAGTGCAGCGCCGAGGCGTTCCGCCCGCCGGTCTCGGGATACGAGCGACCGAGCGCGAGGTGGACCGTGCCGGCCATCTTCTCGTCGAGCAGGATCGAGCCGGTCGCGCGGTCGATGCCGGAGTTGGTGCCGATCCCGAGCTCGCCGAGGAAGCGCGCGCCGGGGTCGGTGGCGAGCGCGGCGTCGAGGTAGCGCCTGTCCGCGCTCGGCGGTGGCGCGCGACGACCTGGCCGTCCTCGAACGTCAGCTCGACGCCCTCGACCGAGACGCCGCGCGGGCTCGAGGGGATCGTGAAGCGGATCGTGCCGTTGGCCGAGTCCTCGAGCGGGCCGGTGAACACCTCGCCGCTCGGCATGTTGCGCCGGCCGTCCGAGTTGATCCAGGTGCGGCCGTCGACGCGCAGGCGCAGGTCGGTGCCGTCGGCCTCGATCCGGATCTCGCGGGCCTGGCCGAGACGATCGACCACCGAGCGCCTGCCGGTCGCTTAGCTCGCGCCAGGCGGCGACCGGATCCGGGCGGTCGAGGAACAGCGCGCGCCCGAGGAACGCGGCGTAGGCGTCGTCGCTCATGCCCGCCTGCTGAGCGAGCGCCGGCGTCGGCCACTGCGTGCCGCACCAGCGCTTCCCCAGCCGGACCTCGCTGATCGGCGCCCGGGCTCGGGACGCGCGCGTGATCACCGCCGGGTCGACGTCGGCGAGCGCGCGCGTGTTCTCGGGCGCGTCGATGCGAAGGAACGCGTCGGCGTGCTCGATCTCCGCCAGCTCGAGCTCGTGGAAGTCGTCGAGCAGCTCGTCGCCGGCGAGACGGTAGAAGTCCTCGGCCAGTCCCGGGATGCTGATCCGCAGGCCAGGCGCCCATGCCCCTCGCGTGATCAGCTCGCGGTGAACGGCTCGGATCAGCGGCGCGGCGAGCGTGGTCGTGGAGACCAGCACGTGGTCGCGCTCCCGCACGTCCAGGCACCAGTCGCACAGAAGCTTGGCGAACGCGTCGGCGTCGATCACGGCGCCTGGAGCTCGGGGAAGTGCTCTGTGACGTGCTCGCGCAGGGCGTCGCGGACGAATTGCCGCTCGTGGGGCGAGGCGATCCGGTAGCGCCCGAGCAGCTCCTTCTGGCGCGTGATCTCGAGCCCCGAGATCGTCCACGAGACCGCGAGGCGCTCGAACAGCAGCTCGGTGGCGCGCTGCCAGGCGTCCTCGCGCTCGAGTCCGCCGGCGAGCGTCTCGGCGTACCTGCGACGCGAGCCGGGGGTCAGCGAGCCTCTCAGCGTCAGCACGTTCCCGTCGGCGTCGCGGTACTCGGACGTCGGGGCGGCGAGCTTCTCCTGCTTGCGGCTGCGCTTGGCCACGGTCGTCATGCCGGCGCGGCGGCAGCGCGTTCGAGCTGGGCGCTGACGTCGCCCGTCACGGGGTCGGCGTGGCCGGCCCACACCGCGAGCGGATCGAGCGCCGCGAGCTTGCGGATCGAGGCGCGCGCCTGCTCGGTGTCCTGGTTGAAGGCCGGATGCGGGACGTGCGGCCGGCTGCCCGCGCCCGCTCTGGGGATCGAGCGTGTACAGCAGTCGGACACGAGCGCCAGCCGATCGGATTCGCGGAACAGCCCGATCAGCCCGGGAGCGTGGCCGGGGAAGTGGACGACCTGGAAGCCGGCGACCTCGTCGCCCTCGGTCAGGGTCCCCGCGATCTCCACCGGTCCGCCGTCCCACGTGCGGATCAGCCGCCAGAGCACGTTACGGCCGCGCGGATCGAGCTTCGCGCGGTCCCAGTAGTCCCGGTATGAGTCGGACGACTCGGCGGCGGCGCGCTCGGCGGGATGGCAGTAGACAGGCGCGTTCAAGCCCGGCGCCGCGCCACGGTGGTCGGCGTCGGCGTGGCCGAGCACCACCCGCTTGATCCCGCCGAGGCGCGCCCCCGCGGCGGCCAGCGGCGCGGCCATGTCTGACACGCCGCAATCGAACACGGTGACGCCGTCCTCGTCCTCGATCAGGTACACGTTCATCGTCTTCGGGATGCCGCCGCGCACAAGCCACACGCCGTCGGCGATCCGCTCGGGGTCCGATCCCTGGATCCACGACAGCGCGCGGGTGCGCGCGTTCGCGAGCTGGGTCAGGCGGGCCTCGGCGCGCGAGCCCGCCGGCGGCAGCAGCCGGAGCTGGCGGGCGACGTCGCCGCTGTCGAGGTACGCGTCGAGCCGCTCGATCTTGTCTTCGGCATTGATCGTGAGGACGTCGCAGCCCTCCATCTCGAGGCGAGCGCCGTTGGCGACGAACCCCTGGAACCTGCCCGGGCCGGCGAAGGTGCCGCACGCCCGCCAGCGAACCGCCACGCGGTCCTCGCCGGCAGTCATGTCCAGCACCTCCCAGCTGAGGTCCGGGAACGCGCCGAACAGCTCGCCGAGCTGGGCGCGAACGCCGTCGGGCGCGGTCAGCTCGCGCTGGCCGACGACGCGCTCGACCCCGCCGGGAGCCCACAGGGCCAGTGCGGACTCGAAGTCGCGATCTGCGATCGCGTCGAAATAACGCTTCACGACGTCTGTGCTGGACATCCGGACGCCGAGTCTAGGTTCGCGGCGAATATCGTGCGCGGCCATGCCGCGTAGAGGAGAGCTCGGCCGTGGGGAGCGGGTGATACCGGGACTGTGGCGGCTGCGCTTGCCGCTGCCGTTGCCCGGGGTGCCCCATTGCAACGCGTGGGCGATCGCGGCGGGGGACGGCATCGTGCTCATCGACACCGGCATGCACGAGCCGGGGTCGATGGCCGAGCTCGCGCGGTCGTTCGCCCAGGTAGGGCTGAGCGTGGACCAGGTGCGGCTGCTCGCCTGCACCCACGCCCACATCGATCACTGGGGGCAGGCCGCCACGATTCGCGACCAGGCCGGATGCGAGTTCTGGATGCATCCCAACCACCAGCATGGTTTCGCGACCGCCGCCGACCCCGAGCTCGCGCTCGCGCGCCGGCTCGAGATCGGGCGTCAGGGCGGGGTGCCCCAGTCGGCGCTGGCGCGCTACGCCGAGCGCGCCAAGAGCGCGCCATCCGGGATCGCCGAGGTCATCGAGCCCGACCGGCCGCTCGTCCCCGGCGTCGAGATCGAGACCGACCTCGGCCCCTGGAGCGTGCACGAGACGCCCGGCCATGCACCGTCGCACGTGTGCCTGTTCCAGGCCGAGCGACGCCTGTTGATCTCGGGCGACCACGTGCTCGGGCGGATCTCGCTGTACTTCGACTACGGCTGGACACCGGACCCGGTCGGCGAGTTTCTGCACTCGCTCGATGTGGTCGACAAGCTCGACGCCCGGCTTGCCCTGTCCGGGCACGGCAAGCCGTTCCTGGACGTCCGCGGCCACATCGAGGGCAATCGCCGGCTGGTCGCGGAACGACTGGATGCGGTGCTCGCGGCGGTACGAAACGGGCCGAAGACCGCTCTCGAGATCACGCCGAGCGTCCACGGCGAGGCCGTGACCGAGGCCAACGCCGGCTGGTGGCTGCCGGAGACTCTGTGCTATCTGCAGCACCTCGAGCGCGCAGGTTCGGTCTCGCGCGAATCCGGGCGCGACACGGCGCTGTGGGAGGCGGTCGGCGAGTAGTCCCGCCGCCTCCGACAACCTTGACACAACTCTGTCAAGGTTGGTACAGTGCCGACGCGATGCGGATCGACCACATCCTCGCCACCGCCGACGAGCCCGTGTTCTCGTTCGAGTTCTTCCCGCCCAGGACCGACGAGGGCGAACAGAACCTTCGCTCCACGCTGTCGGCGCTCCGGGAGCTCGAGCCGGCGTTCGTGTCGGTCACCTACGGAGCCGCTGGATCCGGCCGCGGCCTCACGCTCGAGCTGACCAAGTGGATCAAGCGGGAGCTCGGGATCGAGGCGATGGCGCATCTCAGCTGCGTCGGCGCCTCGCGCGACGAGCTGTGCGTGATCCTCGACAGCCTCGCGGATGCCGGGATCGAGAACGTGCTCGCGCTCCGCGGCGATCCGCCGCGCGGCGAGACCGAGTGGCGACCGCACCCGGGCGGGCTTCGCTATTCGAGCGAGCTCGCGGCGCTCATCGCCGGCAACTATCCGATGAGCGTCGGCGCCGCGTGCTTCCCCGAGGTCCATCCCGAGGCGCCCGACCTCGCGAGCGACCTGGCATTCCTCAAGCAGAAAGTGGAGGCCGGCGCGTCGTTCCTGATCACCCAGCTGTTCTTCGACAACGACCTGTACTTCCGGTTTGTCGACGAGGCGCGGGCCGCCGGGATCGACGTCCCGATCCTGCCCGGGATCATGCCGATCACCGACGTGACCCAGATCAAGACGATCACCGGCATGTGCGGTGCGTGCATCCCCGATGGCCTGCTGAGGCAGCTCGAGGAGCGCGCCCCGTTCCCGAACGCCGTGCTGCAGCTCGGCGTGTCCTACGCCACGCTCCAGTGCGCCGAGCTGCTGGCGCGCGGCGCTCCCGGGATCCACTTCTACACGCTGAACCGCTCGCCGGCGACGCGCGCGATCCTGGCCGCGCTGCGACTGCTGCGCCCGTGGGTCCGGCGCGACGTGGTCAGGACGGCGGAATGACTTCCAGCGCGTGCGCGAGCCGCGGCTGGCCGTCGACCTCGTAGCGCACGTCGATCTCGTCGTTGCGCTTATAGGTCCCGATTCCCCAGAAGCCTAGGAACCAGGCCCAGCCGCTCAGCTTCTGGCGGACCAGCTCGCGCTCGAACAGCAGCTCGCCCGAGGCGATCCGGTAGTCGTGGCCGAGCTCCTGGCGGACGCCGTTGACGTACACCTCGAACGGCGAGCGGACCCCGGACGGAAGCTTTACGCGCCAGTACGCCATCCGCGCCTCAGAGGTCGCCGGGGATCAGGGACATGATCACGACATCGACGCCCTTGCCGCGCTTTCGCAGGTACTGGCGGAGGACCCCCTCGCGGACGAACCCGGCGGCCTGCGCGGCTCGGATCATCGGCTCGTTGTCCGGCTCGGCGAGGAGCTCGACCCGGGCGAGCCCGCAGCGTCCGAGCAGCCACGCTCCGGCGAGCCTGAGCGCGGCGCGCCCGATGCCGCGACCCCTGACCTGCGGCGCCAACCAGATGCAGACCTCGGCGCGCGCCTGCTCCCAGTCGACCGGGTGCACACGGATCTGGCCCCGGCACGTGTCCGCACCGGCCTCGAGGATCGTGAGCGTCGCGCTTTCTCCGATGCCGCGCTCGGCCGCCTCGCGTTCCGCCGCGCGCCCGAGCTCGGCTCCGCTCGGCGGCCGGTCCTCTCCCGTCAGCAGATGCATTCGCGGGTCGTCCTGGTGCGCGATCAGGATCTCCGGGATGTCGCGCTCGGCGTAGTCGCGCACGGCGACGTCGCCGTCGGTCAGCGGATCGGCGAGGAGCGGGAAGGACCTCATCGCCCGAGTCGGCGGCGACCGGCGCCGGGGCGGGGAGAGTGCGATTGGCGGGGCGCGTGAGCGAATCATCCTGCCGTCGGAAACGGACCGTACCCTGTCTCGCCGTGGAACCGGTCGTTTATCGAGTGCGGCGCTCGGATCGGGCGCGGCGGGTGCGCGTCACCGTCGATGCGACCCGCGGAGTCGAGGTCGTGCTGCCGCGACGGGCGCCCGAGCGCGAGGCGGCAGCCGCGATCCGCGAGCTCCGGCCGTGGATCGAGCGGCGGGTGGCCGAGCTCGAGGGCGCCCGCGCCGCGGTCGCGGCACGCGGCGACACGGTCCCGTACCTCGGGCGTACGCTCGCGCTCATGGCTCAGCGCGGGCGGTCGCGGGTCACACGTCGCGGCGACGTGCTGCTCGTGCCGGACGGCGAGGCGCGCACGCCGGCGCTCGAGCGGTGGTACCGGCGCGCGGCCCAGTCTGAGATCGCGCCGCGCCTCGAGCAGGCGTGCGCGCTCGCCGGCACCTCGTACACGGGGCTGACGATCCGGGGCCAACGGACGCGATGGGCAAGCTGCTCGAGGTCCGGGGCGATGAGCTTCAACTGGCGCCTGCTGCTGGCGCCGGAGCCCGTTCTCGATTACGTGGTGTGGCACGAGGTGTGCCATCTCGAGGTGCACGACCACTCACCGCGGTTCTGGCGACTGTTGGCGACGCGCAGCCCCGGTTATCGCGAGCACATGCGCTGGCTGCGGGTTAACGGCGCGACACTCGTGCTGTAACCACACGCCAACGTTCGGGCGTTGCCCGGCCTGGCTACCGCTGGTAGGCTCGCGGCGCGGACGGCTCCGGTGCGGACGGCGCTCCGGCGCGGTCGCCGTGAGAGGGCACGCACGCAGACGCAGTGCATTTCGTCTGCCACACACTGGCGGCGGACACGGGTGGCGAACGAGTGAGGAACGGTGTTGCGGATCGACAGGATATGCCGGACCGAGGACCTCGCGCAGACGGTTCGCGTCTGCAACCCCCTGCGAGGGTTGAGGTCCTGGTCCGGTGAGCCCCTTGCGCCTGCCTGCCGGTCTATCGCCTGCGCAAGGGGGAGCGCCGCTGAACCATGAGGCTTGCCTGCGGCTGCATTGTTAGGTAACCTACCAAGCTCGCTACGCCTCTGTCAAGCCAACTGGTGAGCGCGGTAACCTCCGGAGGCGGAAGAAAAGGCCATTCGATGACACGTCCAAGCACGAAACCGTTCGGAGAGTCGCTTCGCGCGCTGATGGACGAGCGCTCGCTCACATATCGCGGGCTGGCCGACGCCACACGCAAGCTTGACGGCAAGGGCATCACTCACGCCCACATCAACATGCTCGCCAACGGACACGACAAGCCGTCGATGCGCGCGATGGAGCTGATCGCCGCGGCGTGCGGCGTGGACCCCGACTACTTTGCCGAGTACCGCCTGGCGGCGGCCATGCGCGAGCTCGACCCGGCCGAAGTCGGGCTCGAGCAGGCGCTCGAGAACCTCAACGCTCGACTCGGCGCCCGCCGGCAGTCCGGCGCCAGAGGACGATCATCGCAACTGCCCCAAGCACAACCTCGTCCCACGGGGTAGACAGCGGGTCAAGCGGGGGCAGCGCGATCAGGAACGCGATCGCCCACACGACCCACGCGATCTGAACGCCCCTCCGAGTGACCTCGGGGTAGCGCCAGAGCATGTTGGCAAGGCGGCCCGTGAAGAACCCGAGCTCGTCCTTTTCGCCGAGGAGCTTGGCCGACGCCGACAGAGACGCGAGCGCGAGCACGAACGCGAGATAGCCAAGCGGGCGCAGCACGAACCGCACTGGGACCATGAAATCGATCCTAGGCATCGACGATCAACGATATCTCACTCGCCGAGCAACGCCCGGCGGAGCGCCGCCACCGTGTCGTCCCCGTCTGCGCGCTCGATGCGCTTGCGCCTGACGCGGCCAAGGTATGCGTCGGTCGCGCCATCGCCTCGAACGTCGATACCGGCGTGCCGGCTCGACAGCCGGCGCTGGGGTCCGGAGAGCTCGACCCTGGCCACGACCTGCTCGGCAGGTGTGTAGCGCTTGAGCTGCGTCTCGGGCGGCCGGCGCGCGGCATCGTCGGCAAGCTGGGTGACGCGATGCTCGAGCGCGTCGAGAGCAGCGTCGAGCGCGTCGAACCGCGTGTGGTCGACACGCGGTCCGGCGCGCACCGTCAGCGTCCAGGTCTCGGCGGCCGGCGTGGCTAAAACGCTAGCGCTTGTCCATCGGGACGTAATCGCGCCCGCGTGCGCCCGTGTAGATCTGCCGCGGTCGCGCGATCTTCTGCTCCTTGTCGTCGATCATCTCGAGCCACTGGGCGATCCAGCCGCTCGTGCGCCCGATCGCGAACAGCACCGGGAACATCTCCATCGGCATCCCGAGGGCCTCGTAGATCAGCCCCGAATAGAAGTCGACGTTCGGATAGAGCTTGCGCTCGATGAAGTAGTCGTCCTCGAGCGCGATCTTCTCGAGCTCGAGCGCGATGTCGAGCAGCGGGTTGGTCCCGGTCACCTCGAGCACCTCGTCGACGGCCTTCTTGATGATCTTCGCGCGCGGGTCGTAGTTCTTGTAGACCCGGTGGCCGAAGCCCATCAGGCGCTCCTTGCCGTCCTTGACGCCCTTGATGAAGTCGGGGACGTTGTCCTTGGACTCGATCCGGCGCAGCATCCGCAGCGCCGCCTCGTTCGCGCCACCGTGAAGCGGGCCGTACAGGGCGGCCACGCCGGCGGCGACCGCGGAGTACGGGTCGACCTGGGAGGAGCCGACGCTCCGCACGGCGCTGGTCGAGCAGTTCTGCTCGTGGTCGGCGTGGAGGATGAACAGCACGTCGAGCGCGTGCTCGAGCCGCGGATCGGGCTCGTAGCGGATCTCGGTCATCTTGTAGATCATCGAGAGGAAGTTGCCCGGGTAGGACAGCTCGTTGTCGGGATAGACGTACGGCTTGCCCTGGTTGTGGCGGAACGCGAACGCGGCCAGCGTCGGCATCTTCGCCAGCAACCGGATCACCTGGATGTAGCGGACGTCCTGGTCCTTGATCTGGCTCGCTTCCGGATAGAACGTCGACAGCGCGCCGACCGAGGCCAGCAGCATCCCCATCGGGTGGGCGTCGTAGCGGAAGCCCTGCATGAACTCCTTGACGTTCTCGTGCACGAACGTGTGGATCGTGATCAGGTGGGTCCAATCGTCGAGCTGGGCCTGGCTCGGGAGCTCGCCGTGGATCAGCAGGTAGGCCACCTCGAGGTAGTTCGCCTGCTCGGCGAGCTGCTCGATCGGATAGCCCCGGTATTCGAGGATGCCCTTCTCGCCGTCGATGAACGTGATCGCGGAGCGACACGACGCCGTCGCCATGTAGGCGGGGTCGTACGCCATCAGGCCGAAGTCGTCTTCGTCGGTCTTGATGTTGCGAAGCTCGGTGGCGCGGATCGTCCCGTCCTCGATCGGGATCTCGTACTGCTTCCCGGTGCGGTTGTCGGTGACGGTAAGGGTGTCTGTCGCCGTTGCTGCGCCGGCGCCGTCTCGTTGCTGCGTCTCAGTCGTCATGGCGCTCCTCTCGAAGCGGTTGCCGGGGCCGGGTTTCTTGGGGGCCGGTCTTCCGGACCGGAGCCGGCCGGACCACTATTCAATTTAGTACCCGGGAACTCTTGACGGGACGCTAGCCGCGGGCGTGTAGAAACGCCGTCTGATTCCGAGGGTGGCGGGCGGTGCGGTGGCGGGGCGGTCGCGGGTGGCGAGACGGTCGCGGGTGGCGAGAGGTCGCGGGTGCTACTTGGGAAAGGCGCTCGTCAGGACGGCCATCGCCATCGCGAAGATCATCAGCACGAAGCTGACCGCCATCACTCCGCGCGCCCCGCGTTCGCTGTAGGGGAAGGTGGGGCGCGTGAGGCCGACCGCGGCCAGGCCAACCGCCCAGATAACGAGCAGCCCGCCGGCGATGTAGAACGGGACCTTCGAAGGCTCGCTGGCGGCAAGGATCAGGGTCGTCACGGGCGCGAGCCTACTCCATGCGCGTCGGCTCCGCGCCCCGAGACCGCGCTCCCTCGTAGCGGCTTTCGGTGGCGGCGCGTTGGCCCTGATAATGGCTCCCGAGCTCGGGGCTGCCGTACGGCCGCAGCGCCGGCCGGTCGAGCGTCATGAACGACAGCTGGGCGATCGGCAGGCCCGGATACAGCTTGATCGGAATGCGGGTGAGGTTGTTGAGCTCGAGCGTCAACGTGCCCTTCCAACCGGGATCGCAGAAGCCGGCGGTGGCGTGGACGATCAGCCCGAGCCGCCCGATGCTGCTCTTGCCCTCGATTCGCGCCACGATGTCGTCCGGGAGCTCGACCCACTCGAGCGTGCGGCCGAGGCAGAACTCGCCGGGATGGATCACGAACGACTCGTCCTCCCCGATCACCACCTCTTCGGTCAGGCCCGCCGGAGGCTCGCGCAGGTCGATCGCAGAGGCGCGGTGGTTGTGGAACACGCGGAACGAGTCGCCCAGGCGCAGATCGACGCTCGCCGGCTGGACCAGTCCCTGATCCCACGGGTCGATCCTGATCCGGCCGTTCTGCACCAGCTCGAGGATCGTCCCGTCGGACAGGACAGATGCCGGGGCGCTCATTCGGCTCGGAAGTCTGCCAGCGGCGCCGGCGAGGGCTATCGCTCGACCGTGCGTGTCCGCGCGCGGGCAGTCCGTACCCGCGGCGGCGAGGCCGGCGCGGGGTCGCCGTGCGGGCCGCGGCGCGGATGGCGCGGGAATGGCTTGCGCGGGTGCGGCGGATGCCGCTTGATGCCGCCATCGTCCTCGCGCGACGACGTCTCGTCGGGCTCTTGCTTGATCGCCCACCAGACGATGTAGATCAATCCGGCGAGCGGGATCTTCAGGGCGAACATCAGCCAGATGAGTCCCCAAGTCACTACGCCGATCCTACCGAGATCGGGCCAGGATGTCACGCCCGCCCGGCGTTGCAACCGAGCCCCAACGCGCGACGTATTAAGGTGCTGTACCGACGTGTCGCTTGCTCGACTTCGCCTGATCTCGGCCGTGGGCACGGTGGCTGTCCTGGCGCTGCTGGTGGTACTGGCCCTGCTCGCCCGGCTCGACGTCAAGCCGGCCCCGGCCGCCAGCGCGGAGGTCCCCGCGCCGCTCGCGATCGGCACCGAGCTGCAGAAGCCCCGCCCCGTCCCGCCGGTGACGCTGATCAACGCACAGGGCAAGCGGACCTCGCTGGCCGCGTGGCGGGGCAAGTGGGTGATCCTGGCGCCGTCGATGACCCTCTGCCACGAGGTCTGCCCGCTGACCACCGGGGCGCTGATGGAGCTCGTCAACGACGTGCGCCTCGCCGGGATGTCCAAGCAGGTCGTCATCGCCGAGGCGACCGTCGATCCGTGGCGTGACAGCCCGTTCCGGCTGCGCGCATACGAGAAGCTCACCGGGGCCAACTTCGCGATGCTCACCGGGACACAGTCGGAGATCAAGCGACTGTGGAAGTTCTTCGGCGTCTACTACGTCCGCGTGCCGCAGGGCAAACCGCCTGACGTCGACTGGCTCACCCACAAGCCCGAGACGTTCGACGTCCAGCACACCGACGCGATCTTCTTCATCGATCCGGCCGGTCAAGAGCGGATCGTGGACGAGGGCATGGCGGACGTCGACGGTCAGCTGTCGCCGGCGTTGAAGAGCCTGCTGAGCAGCGAGGGAGTTCAGAACCTCGAGCATCCACAGTTCCCCTGGACTCCGACCGAGGCCCTCGACGACCTGTACTTCCTGATGAACCGGAACGTCCCCGCCAGCGTCCTTCCGAAGGTCAGCGCGCCGAGCGCCGCGGACGCGCGGCGGGTGCTGGCCGGCTCGCCCGGCTCGCTCGCTGCACTGCACACCCAGGCCGGGCAGCTGATCACCTCGGGCGGCACGCTGTCCGATCGCGTGAGCTCGCTGCGCGGCTATCCGGTCGTGCTCAACGCGTGGGCCGCGTGGTGCCCGCCGTGCCGGGAGGAGTTCCCGCTGCTGGCCGCGGCCTCGGCGCAGTACGGGCGCAAGGTCGCGTTCCTCGGCGCGGACACGAACGACTCGGTGAGCGACGCGCGCTCGTTCCTCGCCCAGCATCCCGTTAGCTATCCGAGCTATCCCGTGGCATCGACCGACCTGTCGTCGCTCGCGGTGCTCGAGGGGTTCCCGACGACGATCTTCATCAACTCCGCCGGCAAGGTCGTATTCGTCCACACCGGGCAATACCAGAGCGAGGCCGCTCTGGACAACGACATCCAGCACTACGCCCTCGGAGTTCAGCAGCGACAGTAGCCGCGCCGAGGCCGGACGTGTCGGTCACGCCAGCTGCTGCTCAAGCTGGCGATCGCCGGCCTGGAGCTCCCCGTCTCCCTCGACCCCGCCACCCGGTGGGCGCAGCGCGAGCGCGGATCCGATCGCGAGCAGCGTCCACGTGATCGGGTCCTCGAGGAAGTCCGCGTACAGCAGAGTGTGGAACAGCAGCGCGAGGAACGTCGCCGCGATCGCCACACGGGCGGGATCCGCGCGGCACCGCCGAAGGAGCACGACGAGCGCCGCCAGCACAAGCGCGATGTACACAAGCTCCCCGATCAGCCCCTGCTCGGCCGCGATCGTGACCGGGATCGTGTGCGAGGCCGACAGCGTCTGGCCGACCTTCTGGTGGTGGTCGCTGTACTCGGTCTCGAACGAGCCCGATCCGTATCCCCACAGGGGCCGCGCCGCGAACAGGTCGATGCCGCCCGAGACGAGGCCCGGACGGCCGCTCGAGGCCCCGTTCAGCCCCTGGTTGAACCCGAAAGTCGTGGGCGAAGCCGCGATCGCTGCGGCGGCGAGGGCGACGACACCGACGGCGGCAAACACCGCTCGTCTGACCTTCCAGCGGAGTGCCGCCAGCGCGCCCAACCCGACGAGCAGCGCGCCCAGGGAGGACCGCGAAAGGGTCAGCACCAGCGCCGCCCACAGGATCGCGAGCACGGCGATCGTTACCAGCTGCGTCCGTGGCCGGCGCGCGTACAGGATCACCGACCCCAGCAGAATCATCACCAGCGCGAGGAACCGACCGAAGATGTTCGGGTCGAAGAACACCGAGTTGACCGTGAAGTACGCGTGGACCTGGTTGGCGGCGATCAGCTTCGGATTCAGGAAGATCGTCTTGGTCTCGTACTCGACGAACCCGACCAGCCCGAACACGACCGCCAGCCCCGCGACGAGCGCCAGGCAGGTTCGGGTCAGACGCTGCGTCCAGTCGAGCCGGCGCAGCAGGCAGTACGCGAGCGCGAACGGCACGTAGAAGAACACGACCTGCTGGAGCGCGGTCGTGAACTTCGGCGAGTAGGCCGCCTGGAGCGCGTACAGGACGACGTATCCCGCGAGCAGCCACTCGAGCCAGCGAACCGGGCCGCCCGGGGCGGACGCGTCCACGCTCGGCTCCGGTGGCGCGTTGGCGGCATCGGCGGAACCCGGTGGCGCTGTGGGGGCCTCGGCGGAACCCGGTGGCACTCCCCCTCGCAGCGCGGTCATCACGAACGCCACGGCGCCGGCGGCGACCACGAAGTACAGCGGCACGAGCAGGTTCGACGTGACGCCGCCCGCCTCGATCGGGATCCGGAACGGGAGCGCCACGATCACGGCGCCGGCCAACACCGACGGCCACCTTGCGACCACGAACCCGGCCCCGGCGACGGCCGCCAGCGCGACGATCGCGCCCACCACGGCGACCAGTGGATGGCGATGAACGATCCCGAGCTGTGGCGAGTGCCAGATATCGGCCAGCAGCAGCACCGGAGCGAGCACGAGCGCGCCGACCATTGCCAGCGCCTGAACGCGCCGATCGCGGTGGAGCATGACCACGGCCGCGAGCGCCGCGGCCACGACGATCCCCACCTCGGGCAGCGGTCCCCGGATGGCTCCGTACACGAGCACGGTCGGAATGATCCTCTACCTTTGTCGGGCGCATGTCCTCTAAGAAGCTTCCAATCGCGCGGCGGCGCGGGGCGTGGCCGACTCTTGCCGTCGTCCTGCTGGCGGTCGCGGTCAGCGGCTGCGGTGCGGTCAAGGTCCAGCCGACGGCCGCTGCCGGCTCCACCACGCTCGTCAGCCGGGGCAAGGTCGACAGCCCGCTGACAGCCATCCACAACCACCTCGGGTGCCTGCGGGCCGATCACCTGACGGTTCAGATCCTGAGTGCGACGAAGCTTCAGATCGGCGGCTCGCCGTCCGGCCCGACGGTCGTGTTCACGCCGACGGCAGGTGCGGCACAGGCCCAGCAGATCGACGGGGATGCGCAGGGAGCCGAAGCGATCGGGCCCGCTCTGCTGTACCCGAACCAGGGCTCGGACTCGGAGCTGACGGGCATCGAGGACTGCCTGGATCAGGGCGTGCAGGGATAGGGGCGTTCTAGAATGCCCCGCGACGCCGGCGCCAGGTGCGCAGGCTCATGTATGCATCTGCCGCTGCCATGCGTAACTTGGCGAGCGCGGCCCCAATCAGAGCTTCCCGGTCCACTTGTCTGTTCCCACTGCTGAGCTGACTGCGGCGGCGCCGTCGACTGACGTCACGGCGCGCGCTCGCGCGATCGCCGGTCGGATGTCCGGCTGGCGTCTGTACCTGGGGCTCGCCGCGGGGGCACTCGTGATCGCGGCGCTGTCGCTGCTGATCCCGTCGACGCCGAGCTACGACCCATGGGCCTGGCTGGTGTGGGGCCACGAGATCGTGCACCTCGACCTCCACACCACCGGCGGCCCCTCGTGGAAGCCGCTGCCGATGCTGTTCACGACGGTGTTCGCCCTGTTCGGCAAAGCCCAGCCCGACCTGTGGCTGATCATCGCCCGCGCGGGCGCGATCGTGTGCGTGGCGATGGTGTTCAAGATCGCCTGGCGCTTGACGCGCGACATCGTCGCCGGCGTCGCCGAGCCGGGCGGCACGTCACGTTGGATGGTCCTGATCGCGCCGGTGCTCGCCGGCGTGATCGCGGCGGGCAGCCTTGTGAACTCGGGCGGGTTCATCTCCGACAATGCTCTCGGTTACTCGGAGGGCTTTGCCACCGCGCTCGCGTTGATCGCGGTCGATCGCTATCTCGACGGAGAGCCGCGGCAGGCGTTCGCCGTGGGCTTCTTCGCCGCGCTCGACCGTCCGGAGTTGTGGTTCTTCTGGGGGCCCTACGGGCTTTACTTGTTCTGGCGAGACCCGGGAGCGCGCCGGCTCGTCGTGGGCCTGTTCGCGCTGATCCCGGTGCTCTGGTTCCTCCCCGAGCTGTGGGGCTCCGGTCACCTGCTCCGCGGTGTGACCCGCGCCCAGCACCCGCGCTCCAACAGCGCCGCGTTCGCGAAGTGCCCGGTGTGCACGGTGTTCAAGAAGGAGGCCTGGCCGACCGTGCTCAACCGGGTCAAGATCCCGGGCATCATCGCGATGTTCGTGGCGGCCTTCGGCCTGTGGCGCACCCGCGCCGCGTGGTGGCGGCACAGCGGTCCGGTCGACCGAGCCATCCGGGCTCGCGCGTGGCTGCTCGGGCTGGGTCTGTTCGGCATCGTCTGGTGGCTCGGGATCGCGTTCGAGACCCAGGCCGGGTTCTCGGGCAACAACCGCTACCTGGTGTTCGGGGCAGCGCCGGTCGCGATCGCGGGCGGGGTCGCGTGGGGATGGTTCTCGCGGACGATCGCCGATTGGATCCGCCGGCTCGCCGGATTGGGTTCGGGCCTGCGGCGGCTCACCGCGGCCGCGTTCACGATCCCCGCCGGGACGATCGTGGCCATTGGCCTGTTCCTCGCCGTGCCGCCGTGGATCGGCCAGAACATCGTCAGCCTCCCGCGCACCCACCACGCGCTCGTCTACCAGGCCCACCTGCGCGAGGATCTGAACGCCGCCGTGCAGAAGGCCGGCGGCAAGCAGGCGCTCCTGAACTGCGGGGCGGTGATGACCGAGGGCTTCCAGGTCCCGATGGTCGCGTGGACGCTCGGCGTCCGCACGCTGCGCGTCGAGGCGGAGCCGAGCCAGCTAGCCGGGCCGCCCTGGCCCGCGGTGATCCTCCAGACCCGCGCGCAGTCGAACGCGACGCTGTTGCCGACCCCTGCGCAGATCATCGCCTGGGAGCGCGCCGGCGCGCACTACACCCTCCTCGCCCACGTGCGCACGTTCCGGGTGTTCTCGACATGCGCCAGCTAAGGTGACCGCTAGTGGCCGTCAGCGCCCCTCCGCGCGGGATCCCGCGAGTCCTCGACGTCCGCGAGCCGAAGCTGCTCAGGCGCATGCCGACGTGGGCGAGCACGGCGGCGATCCTCGTCGTCGTCACCGCAATCTCCGCGTACCTCCGCACCCACTACATCACGGGGCAGTTCTGGGAGGACGAGGCGATCACGACCGGCATCGCCTCGCACTCGCTGAGCGCGATCCCTGGGGTCCTACGCCACGACGGCTCGCCGCCACTTTTCTACATGCTGCTGCACGTCTGGATCAGCGTGTTCGGCTCCAGCGAGGCGGCGACGCACTCGCTCTCGGTCGTGTTCGGGTTGCTGTGCATTCCGGCGGGCACCTGGGCCGCCTGGAGCCTGTTCGGCCGCCGCGCCGGCCTGTACGCGGCCGTCCTGTTCGGGTTCAGCACGTTCCTGACCGCATATGCCACGGAGACGCGGATGTACGAGCTGATGGCGTTGCTCGGGATCCTCGAGACGGCGGGGTTCATCCACGCGTTCGTCTACCGGCGAAGGCGCTACCTGATCCTGTTCGCGGTCTGCCAGGCGCTGATGCTGTACACGCACGGGTGGGGCATCTTCTTCGGGGTCGGAACCGTGCTCGCGCTGATCCCAATCTGGCGCGTCAGCGACGACCGCCGGGGCATCGTCCGCGACGCGGTGCTCGCGTACGTCGGCGCCGGGATCCTGTTCCTCCCATGGCTCCCGAACTTCATCTACCAAGCCACACACACGGGCGCGCCGTGGGCGCCGACGATCCGCTTCGGCGTGCCGGTCCTGCTTTCGCGAGACCTTCTCGGTAGCGACCGCATAACGGTGGCGCTGCTGGTGGCGATTGTCATCGGGCTCGCTCCGCTGTTCACCAAGCGCTACCGGCGCAGCCGCGACGGAACCGTGATGTGGTCGTTGATCGTGCTGATCGCCGGGACGCTGATCGTGGCCTGGCTGGCCTCGCAGATCACGCCCGCGTTCGTCGCTCGCTACATGGCCCCGATCCTTGCCGGGATCCTGCTGCTGGCGGCCTGGGGAGCTGCGCGGTCGGGCGTCGTCGGGCTGGTGGCGATCGCGCTCACGGTCGTGTTCGTGGCTCACCTGTCGTCCTACTCCCCGCAGTTCAAGAGCGATATGCGCGACATCGGCGGTGAGATGACGCCGCTCCTGCACAAGGGCGACCTCGTGGTGAACGCCCAACCCGACTCGACGCCGCTCGCCTGGTATTACCTCCCGGCCGGACTCCAGTACGCGACCTCGACCGGGCGGGTGAAGGACCCGAGCTACATGGACTGGGTCGATGCGCTCAAGAGGCTGCAGGCCGCCCAGCCGGCAGCGACACTCGATCCGCTGGTTGCTAGCCTCAGGCCCGGGCAGCAGTTGCTGTATGTGCGACCGCTGACCGAGGGCGCGACGAACTGGAAGGCGTCCTGGACGCAACTCGCCCGGCGTCGCGCCGCGCAGTTGGGCCAGATCCTCCAGGACGACGTCAACAACGGAGTGCTCAAACAGATAGCCACGGCGCCGCACAACTACCGCGGCGCCAGCATCCTTGCTTACTCCGCGGTCCTTTACGAGAAGGTTTCCTAAAGATCCCGAGATGACTGATTCGACTCCCACCCCCGGCGGCGACTCTACGCCGAGCGCTGACCACGGCGCCGCCGCTCCCGGCTCCGACATCACGCCCGAGCACCCCGTCGTCGCGATCGGCGGCGGCCCGGCCGGTCTGACCGCGGGTTACCTGCTCGCCAAGCAGGGCAAGCCGGTGATCGTGCTCGAGTCGACCGATCAGGTCGGTGGGATCGCGCGCACCGAGGTCCGCGACGGCTACCGCTTCGACCTCGGCGGACACCGCTTCTTCACGAAGTCCAAGGAGGTCGACGACCTCTGGCACGAGATCATGAAGGAGGAGTTCCTGCGGCGGCCCCGTCAGTCGCGGATCTACTGGAACGACAAGTTCCTCGACTATCCGCTCCAGGGGATGGACGTGATTCGCAAGCTCGGGCCGGTCGAGCTGGTCCGCTGCGGCGTCTCGTACCTGTGGGCCGCGGTCAAGCCCAAGGGTCAGGAGGACACGTTCGAAGCGTGGGTGTCAAACCGCTTCGGCAAGCGCCTCTACCAGCACTTCTTCAAGACCTACTCCGAGAAGCTCTGGGGCGTGCCCTGTACCGAGATCCGCTCGGAGTTCGCCGCTCAGCGGATCAAGGGCCTGTCGTTCTTCGCCGCCGCGAAGGCGGCGTTCGTGGGCAACAAGGGCAACAAGATCAAGTCGCTGATCTCCGAGTTCAACTATCCCCGCTACGGCCCGGGCCAGATGTGGGAGCAGATGACCGACGACATCCGTGCGCACGGGGGCGAGGTCAGGCTCAACGCCCCGGTCACCCGTCTGCGGATCGAGAACGGGCGCGTTGTCGAGCTCGTCGCCGGCGGGGAGACGCTGACGCCTTCGCACGTCATCTCGTCCTTGCCGCTCCGGACGACGGTCGGGATCGCGGAGCCCGAGGCGCCCGCGGAGGTGCGCGACGCCGCCCGCGGTCTCCGCTACCGGGACTTCCTGACGGTCGCGCTCGTGATCGACAGCCCCGAGCTTTTCTCAGACAACTGGATCTACATCCATCAGCCGGGCGTCAGGGTGCTACGGATCCAGAACTTCCGCTCCTGGAGCCCGTGGATGGTCCCCAACGAGACCGACACCTCGATCGGCATGGAGTACTTCTGCTTCGAGGGCGACGAGATCTGGAGCATGAACGACGATGACCTCGTCGCGATGGCGACGCGCGAGCTCGCCAAGCTTCACCTCGCGCGCGCCGACCAGGTCAAGTTCGGGTTCGTCGTGCGCGTGCACAAGGCCTATCCGATGTACGACGTCGAGTATCCGGAGCGAGTCCAAACGATCCGCGGCTGGCTCGGAGGCATCAGCAACCTCACCCAGGTCGGGCGCAACGGACTTCACCGCTACAACAACTCCGATCACTCGATGCTGACCGCGATGCGCGCGGTCGACAACATCCTCACCGGGTCCCACCACGACATCTGGGCGGTAAACGCCGAGAGCGTGTACCACGAGGAGGACGTGGCGGATGAGCAGCCCTATGTCGCCGCGCCCGAGACACCGGCGATGGAGCAGCCGCTCGCCTAGGAGCGGGGGCGTGCGAGCGGGACCGGGTTTGACAGGGGAGGCGGGTTGAAGGCGGCGCTCCGGGCCGTGCTGGCTGCCCTTGTCGGGGCGGCGCTCACGCTGCCGGCGGTGGCTGGCGCTCAGGCGCCGACTCCGCTCGCCCCGACGTTCACGCAGCCGACGACCTCGACTTCGAGCTCGACTACCAGCTCGGCCGTCAACACCACCGGGACCGCCGGGAGCGGCAGTGCATTCACCGGCAGCTCGGCGGTCGTCATCGGGATCGGTGCGCTCGTCGTGCTCGGTGGAATCTCGCTGTACATCTGGCGCGACGCCCGCCGGCGGGCCCCGAAGGGCCGCCGCACGCTGGCCCCGATCGACGCCGAGGGCAAGCGGGCAGGCTCCAAGCCTCGCGCGAAGCCCCGCAAGCTGAGCCAGGCCGAGAAGCGCCGGCGCAAGCGCGGCCGGGCGCGGTAGGCCCGACCTACCCGAGCTCGAGTTCGCGAGCCGGGTCCCGCAGCGCGGTCCGCGCCCGCAGGAGCTGGCGTTCGACCGTTCGCCGCGTGCATCCCTCGTGCGTGGCCATCTCGACGTAGTTCAGCCCGAACGCACTGAGCCACACGAGGCGCTGCTGGCGCTCGGGAAGCCCGTGCATCTCCCGGAACCGCTCGCGGTGCTCGAGTAGCTGCTCGGGCGTCGCCGCCGACAGCGCGAATGCCGGCTGCTCGCCCGCCTCGACCGCGGCCTCGACCGCGGCCTCGAGCGACGGCTCGCGCCGGTCGCGGCGCAGCAGCTTGAACGCCTCGCGCACCGCGGTCTTCTCCAGCCAGGCCATCGCCGTCTCGCGATGTACGCGGTGGCTGTGATCGAGGAGCCGGCACCAGGCCACCTGGCACGCGTCCTCGATCAGCGCATCGGACGCTCGGACGTCGAGACGCACGATCTGCTCGAGCCGGCGGGCAAGCGCGCCGTACAGCTCTCCGACGTCCCCGACGCCAACGGACGACGTTGCTTCGATGATGGTCATATTGAGTCTAATTGAGACTAAATTGAGTCGAACGAACCTAGCAAGACTCAAGTGATATTGCTAGGGTCAGTTAGCTTCAATTGGCTCAATTAGACTGAAGGGAGACAACGATGCTTCTGTTGCTGGCCGACGTCACGGCCAAGCCCGATATGACCGGGCTGCCGGGGAGCAACGTCCTGCAGCAACTCGTGAACGGCGCCGAGGCGTGGGCGCTCGCGGTGGCGTTGATCGGGGCGTTCGTCGGCTCGGCGCTGTGGGCGATCGCCTCGCACGCGCACAACCCCCACTACGCCGCGCGCGGGCGGATGGCCGCCGTGATCTCGGCGGCCTCGGCGCTCGTGATCGGGTCTGGCCCCGGCCTCGTCAACTTCTTCCAGCACCTCGGAACGACCGCGAAATGAGGATCGCGCGCCAGCCCGCCAGCGTGGCGCTGATCGTCGTCGCGGCGCTCGCAATCTCCGGGGCCGCCGCGCCGGCCCCGGCGTCCGCACTCAGCCCGGATAACCCGATCTGTGGCGCCGCCGGCGTGCTCAGCCAGGCGGCCGCGACGGGATGCACGGGCATCGGGAGCGGCGGGCAGCTGCTCACGGCGGGCAAGCAACTCGTGACCGGGAACGTCGGCGGCGCCGTCCACACGGCTGTCGGCGGCGCTGCCCAGGCGGTCGCGTCGACCGCCAGCACCGCACTCGGCGTCGCGGCGATCGCAACCGGTGTGCTCGGTGCGTCCCAGGTCGTGTTGAACGAGGCCGCGGCGGCGCTTGGCCAGACCACCGCTCCCCAACTCCGCACGACCTGGTTCTCCTCGGCCTACTGGCGTATGTCCGCGATCGCGGCCGTCCTGACGCTGCCGTTCCTGTTCGCGGCCGCGATGCAGTCTTTGATCCGATCGGACCTCGGGCTGCTGGTCAGGGCCGCGCTCGGCTATCTGCCGCTGGCGATGCTCGCGGTCGCGATCGCCGCGCCGGTGACGATGCTCCTGCTCGCCGCCTCGGATCAGCTGTGCGGGTTCGTATCGTCGGCCGCAGGCAACGCGAGCGCCCACTTCCTCGCTCGGGCCGGCGTCGCCATCGGCGGCCTGACCGCTGTCACGGAATCCCCGTTTCTCGCGTTCCTCGTCGGCCTGTTCACGATCGCCGCGGCGTTCGCGCTGTGGATCGAGTTGCTGATGCGCGAGGCGGCCGTGTACGTGATCGTGCTCATGCTCCCGCTCACGTTCGCCGCGATGGTGTGGCCGGCGCGCCGGATCTGGGCAATCCGCGCTGTCGAGCTGCTGGTGGCGCTGATCCTCTCGAAGTTCGCGATCGTCGCGGTGCTGTCGCTCGGCGGCGCCGCGATCAGCGCCGGCGCGGCCGATCAGAGCCTGACCGCGGTGATGGTGGGAGCGGTGCTGATCTCGCTCGCGGCGTTCTCGCCGTGGGCGCTGCTGCGGTTCATCCCTCTGATGGAGCTGGCGAGCGGGGCGGCCGGCTCACTCCGCGCCGAGCTCCGCCCCGCCCGCGCCGCCGCCGACGGCGCCTCGGAGATCGCAGAGGACTGGAGCGCGAGCGCGGCGGCCGCGATGAGGCGCGCGGCCGAGGGTCGATGGCACGACTCGGCCACGCCTCACCGGAACAAGAGCCGCACACCCGTCGACCCCGAGCCTCCATCCGAGGAGGACGACGACGGCGCCCCACGCGACGGCAGCGACGCGCCCGGCGGAAGCGGGCCGCCCGGCGGAAGCAGCCCGCCCGGCGGGGGCGAATCCCCCGACTCCGGCGAGGCGCCGCAGTCGACCCCGGATGGGCCCGACTTGGCGCACCAACCGGCCCTCGAGCTGGACGCCGCCGGCCTGCGCGCCACGCCTGTCTGGCCCACCCCCGGACGCGGGCGCTCGATGAACGGCGAGCGGCTCACCTACCGGTTCGGTCCGCTCGAGCGGCGCGGGATCTTCGGACAGGTACGCGGCGGGCAGGCGGCTGCGGTCGCGACCGGAGCACTGGCCGCGATCGTCGTGCTCGACCGCGCGCCGACGGCGGCCGGCGCGTTCCTCGGGACGCTGCTCCTCGCCGGCGCCCTGCTCGTCGCGTTCGCGCCGGTCGGCCGCCGCAGCGCCGATGAATGGGCTCCGGTCGTGCTCGCGTTTGGGGCTCGGTTCGCGCGGGGTCGGCTTCGCTTCCGCTCGCGCGCCCCGACCGGCGGGATCCTCGCCACCGAGTCCCCCGGCCCACTGCGCCGGCTGCTGAGGCATCCGGCGCCCGACGCTCCCGGCGCGCTCAGAGGTCTGCGAATCGTCGACGTGCCGTACCGCGAGCGCCCGATCGGCGTCATCTGCGAGCAGCGGGGGCGCCGGCTCACCGCCGTACTCGCGTGTCGCGTGCTCGCGTTCTCGCTGCTCGACGCCGAGGCGCAGGAGCGCCGGCTGGCGCGCTGGGGCCTGATCCTCGCCGGCGCCGCGGGCGGCGCGGTCAGGAGGATCCAGTGGATCGAGCGGACCGCCCCTGCCCAAGGCGACGAGCTCGCCAGGTGGCTCCACGACGAGCGGGATCCGGCCGTCCCGCTGCGGGGCACGCCGATGATCGAGTCCTACCTCGAGCTGATCGGGGCGACGACCAGGGCCACCCAGGAGCACGAGGTCCTGATCGTCGTCCAGATCGACGCCCGCCGGGTCGCCGACCACGGGCATGAGGCGAGGCAACAGGCGCTGATCGAGCAGACCGAGCGGGTCGCGCAGGGACTCGAGGCCGCCGAGGTGACCGTGCTGGGCGCGCTCGGAGCCGGGCAGCTCGCGCGGACCTTGAGGACGGCCTTCGATCCGTACGCCCGCGCCGAGCTCGCCGCGGTCGAGGCGGCGGAGCCAGGACGGGACGGTCTGGCCGAGGCCAACGCGTGGCCGCTCGGCGCGCGCGAGCACTGGGAGCACTACTGCACCGACGGCGCCGCCCACGCCACGTTCTGGATCGGCGCCTGGCCGCGTATCGACGTATCGCCGATGTTCATGGACGCGCTGCTTGGGCGCTCGACCGCGGTCCGGACGGTCGCGGTCACGTTCGAGCCGATCGCCCCCGGACGCTCGACGAGGGACGTCGAGGCCGCCGTGACTCGAGACCGCGCCGATCGCGAGCTCCGCCACCGCTTCGGTCAGGCCGAGACCGCGCGCCAGCGCCAGGCCGAGGACGCGACCGTGCGCCGCGAGGCCGAGCTCGCCGCCGGCCACGCTGAGGTCCGGCTGGCGGGGTTCGTGACGGTCTCCGGTCGTGACCGCGACGATCTGCGCCGCGCCTGCTCCGAGGTCCACGAGCAGGCCGCCCGGGCTCGTCTCGAGCTCCACCGGATGTACGGCCAGCAGGCCGACGCGTTCACGTTCACGCTGCCGCTTTGCCGGGGGCTGCGATGAGCCTGCGGGCGACCGAGCGGCCCGGCCATCGCTGCACGACCCGGCACGCGCAGGCCATCTACCCGTTCGTCGCCACCGGCGGCCTCGGCGGTCGCGGCGTGTTCGTGGGACGCGACGCCAGCGGCGGAGCGTTCTGTTACGACCCGTGGGTCCTGTACGGCGACGGGACGCTCGACGACCCGAACGTGATCGTGCTCGGCAAGCTCGGGCAGGGCAAGAGCGCGCTGGTCAAGACGCTGCTGTGGCGGATGCTCCTGTTCGGCCGGCGCGCGTTCGTGCTCGACGTCAAGCGCGAGTACGGCCCGCTGTGCGCGGCGGTCGGCGTCCGGCCGGTGTCGCTCGAGCCGGGCGGCGGGATTCGGCTGAACCCGCTCGCCTCGCGCCCCGAGGAGCACGCCCAGCTGGAACTACTACGGGCGGTGACGATGACCGCGGTCGGCGGCCCGCTGAGCCAGATCGAGGCGGCCGCACTCCGCGAGGCCCTGCATGCGGTGCGAGCCAGCGGCGTCGCCGAACCGACCCTGCCGCAGATCGCGAGGGTCCTGTTCGACCCCGTGGCGGACATGGCGGAGCGGCTGCGCACGACCTGCGAGCGGCTCTCGCTCGATGCGCGGCGCGCGGCGCTCGCGATCCAGGATCTGTGCGAGGGGCCCTTGCGGGGAATGTTCGACGGCCCGACGAGCCCCGGCCTGGACCTCGACGCCCGGCTGCTCGTGCTCGACCTGCACGCGGTCAGGGACTCGCCGGCGGTCGGGATCCTGATGGCGTGCGCCACCGCGTGGATGAGCGCGTTGCTCGCGCGGATGGCCGAGCGCCCCGGCCGCGAGCGGCTGATCAACGTCGCCGACGAGTCCTGGAAGATCGTCCAGCACACGGGTCTCGGTGAGTGGTTCCAGTCGAACTTCAAGCTTGCGAGGCAGTTCGGCGTCATGAACCTCGTCGTGCTGCACAAGCTCGCGGACCTCCGAGCCGCCGGCGACGCCGGCTCGCGCGCCGCGCGGATCGCCGAAGGGCTCGTCGCCGACGCCTCGACCCGCGTCGTCTACCACCAGGACGAGAGCCAGGTTCCGCTCACGCGCTCGCTGCTGGGGCTGTCCGAGACCGAGTCCCGGCTGATTTCGACGCTGTCGGCGGGGCAGGCGCTGTGGCGCGTCGGCAGCCGCTCGTTCGTGGTCCAGCACTACCGCTCGCGTCTGGAGGCCGGACTCACGAACACCGACACGGGGATGCGGGTGAGCGACGCGAGGCTCGAGCGGGGATGAGCTCGGGGCGTCCCGACGGCATGGTTTCCGACGCGCTGCTCCTCGCCGTGATCGGCGCCGTGCTCGTGGTCGCGGGGGCGGTGTGGCTGTGGGGCGGCGTCGCCGGCGCGCTGTTCGGCTCGGGGTGGCCGGGCGTCGGGGTCGGACAGCTGCTCGGGGTTCTGCTCAGGCTGCCCTCGCGCCTGTCGGATCCCGCCGGCGCGTGGCCCGCCACCGTCCGTGCGGACCTCCCGGACGCCGTGGGCTTCTACGCGGCGCTCGCGCTCCTCGCCGGCGCGGGCGGCGCGCTCGCGCTGCTCGCCGGACGCACGGGCGCCGGCGCGTTCCGTGGCCTGTTCAGCGAGGGCGCTCGCTGGGCTCGGTCCGGCGAGCTCGGCCCGCTGCGGAGCGCGGTGCGCTCCCGCCGGCGCGGCCGGCTCGTGCTCGGTCGCCACGGCGGCAGGCTGCTGTACGCCGAGCACCGCCATGCGCTCGTGGCGTTCGGTCCCCCGCAGTCGGGCAAGTCCGCGGGCATCGCGATCCCGGCGCTGCTCGAGTGGGATGGCCCGGCGGTCGCGAGCTCGATCAAGACGGATCTGGTGAGGTCCACGATCGACCGGCGCCGGGCGCTCGGCGACGTGTTCGTGTTCGACCCGTTCGGGCTGTCCGGAACCCGCTCGCACACCTGGTCGCCACTGGCCGGGGCGCATACGTGGGACGGCGCGCTCGAGGTCGCGTGGCGGCTCGCCTCCGCCGGTGAGCTCGACCGCCGGAGCGTCGAGGGCGGCGACTTCTGGGCGGTGGCTGCCGAGCAGCGACTCGCGCCCCTGCTGTACGCCGCGGCGGTCAGCGGGGCAGGCATGGACAGCGTCGTGCGCTGGATCCACGGCCAGGGACTCCGGGATCTCGACCAGGCGCTGTTGTGCGCCGGCGAGGGCGGCCACGCCGCCTATGACGCGGCCCGGGCGTTCGAGGCGCAGGCCGACCGGACGCGCACCTCGATCGAGGCGACCGCCCAGGCGCTGTTGCGCGCCTACCGGTTCGGTCGGGTGGTGCGTTCGGCCGCGTCGAGCGAGATCACCGCTGACCGGTTGCTCGACGGGGCCTCGACGCTGTACCTGATCGGCGACGCGAAAGCGTCGAAGCTGCTGCGGCCGATCTTCCTGGCGCTGCTCGCGGAGGTCGTCGACCGGGCGTACGAACTTGCCACGCGGGCGGGTGGCCGTCTGGAAAGACCCCTCCTCCTGTGCCTCGACGAGGCGGGCAACGTCGCGCCGCTGCCGAGCCTCGCGGAGATCGCCTCGACCGCGCCGAGCCACAACATCCAGCTCGTGACGATCTTCCACGACCTCGCCCAGGCCCGCTCGCGCTACGGTCAGCAGGCCGAGACGGTCGTGAACTCCCACCGGGCGCGGATGCTGTTGCCGGGCGTCGCGGACCTCGAGACGCTCCGCTACTTCGCCGGGCTGACGGGCGAGGAGGAGGCCCGCGACCGCAGCCACACGACGGGCTCCGGCGGAACGACGCGCTCGACGTCGCGCCGGCGCCGGCCGTTGATTGCGGCCGAGGCGCTGCGACAGCTCCCCGAGCGCCACGCCCTGCTCCTGTACGGCCGCATCCCGCCGACGCAAGTGCGGTTGCGGCTGTGGTTCGAGGATCGTCGCCTTCGTCGGCTGGCGAGTGGGTCATGAGCCGGCCCGAGCCAGACGACTGGCACGAGCCCGAGAACGACTGGGACGAGCCGGTCTCACCCCGCTGGCCGCTCAGCTGCGAGGGCCTTTACCCGCGCGAGCGGTGGATGTGGTTCGAGCAGCTGTGGTCGGACGTGTGCGCGCTGCGCGCGCGGTACCGCCTCGCGTTGCGCAGCGGGTGGTGGGAGGACCAGGTGCAGGTCGAGGCGCTGGCCGCGCTGTCGGCGTGGGTCGAGCGCTACGACTCGGGCGAGTGGGACGACCCACCGGGCAAGCTCGCGCTGCTCTACGACCTCGAGCGGGTGGCCGTGCTGCTCAGGGACGGCGGCGAGCCGTTTCATCCGGACCGCGACCGGCTGGCGTTCGCGCGGTACCTGATCGAGCTCGGGTGCCAGCCTCCCCCCGATCGCTAAGTAGTGGCCGCACCGGGCGAGCAGTGGTGAGCGCCCGTCCACGCGCGGAGGGCCACTCGGGCATGATCTCCAGTGCAAGCCCTGCCGATCAAGGAGCCGAGATGCCGCTAGCCAAGCAGCGCCCGCGCATGGAGTATCCCGAAGCCATCGAGCGCATGGAGGCGGCGGCGGCGACGCTGCCGATCCACGAGATCGGGGACAGCGGCCTCGACAGCGAAATGGCGTACGAGCTGATCTCGAGCGAACTGCTGCTCGACGGCCAGGCGCGCTTGAACCTGGCGACGTTCGTGACCACGTACATGCCGTCGATCGCAGCCAGGCTGATGGCCGAGACCGCGGACAAGAACATGATCGACAAGGACGAGTACCCGCAGACGGCGGAGCTCGAGGCCCGGTGCGTGAGCATCCTCGCCGAGATGTGGAACTCGCCCGAGCCACGAGCAGGCGACGGGCTGCTCGACGACCGGGTCGAGCGAGGCCGCGATGCTCGGCGGAATGGCACTCAAGTGGCGGTGGCGCGAGCGGATGCGAAAGGCCGGCAAGCCGACGGACCGACCCAACATGGTGATGGGCGCCAACGTCCAGGTCTGCTGGGAGAAGTTCTGCCGCTACTGGGAGGTCGAGCCAAAGCTGGTCCCGATGGAGGGCAACCGGTTCCACCTCGAGGCTCCGCAGGCGGTAGCGGCCTGCGACGAGAACACGATCGGCGTCGTGGCGATCCTCGGCTCGACGTTCGACGGCAGCTACGAGCCGGTCAAGGAGATCGCGGCCGCGCTCGACAAGCTCGAGGCGGACACCGGGTGCTACGTGCCCATCCACGTGGACGCCGCCTCAGGGGGGTTCGTCGCGCCGACGCTTCAGCCCGACCTCGAGTGGGACTTCCGGATCCCCCGGGTGCAGTCGATCAACGCCTCGGGCCACAAGTACGGCCTCGTCTACCCGGGAGTCGGTTGGGCGATCTGGCGCAACGAGGACGCCTTGCCGCGCGATCTGGTGTTCGACGTCAACTACCTCGGCGGTCACATGCCGACGTTCGCGCTGAATTTCTCGCGTCCCGGCAGCGAGGTCGTCGCCCAGTACTTCATGTTCACGACGCTTGGACGTGAGGGCTACCGCCGGGTGATGCAGGGGGCGCAGGACGTGGCCACGCATATCTCGGGCGAGATCGCGAAGCTGGGTCCGTACCAGCTGATCTCCGAGGGCAGGGAGCTTCCGGTGTTCGCGTTCGCGCTGAACCCGGACGTGAGCAACTACACGGTGTTCGACGTGTCCGACAAACTGCGCCAGCACGGGTGGCTCGTGCCCGCGTACAGCTTCCCCGAGAACCGCCAGGACCTGAGCGTGCTGCGGATCGTCGTGCGAGCCGGGATGACGATGGGGATGGCAGACAACCTGCTGGAGCACCTGCGCGAGATAACCGAGTTCTTCGAGTCGCTGGACGCACCGCTGCCCGGTCCGGAAATCGAGAAGCGCACCGCCTTCGCGCACTAAAGAAAACGCTCAAGCTCTCGCGGTCCCCGACCGATGAGTCCGGTACGCGCGCCGGTCGGAACCCGCTACCGGCCGGCACCTGACCGACAGCAGGCACGCGGCGCTGGCGAGGCTGGCTACAGCACTTCCGCCAGCTGCCGCGCAGCCGCGCTGATCTGCCGGGGCGTGCTCGCCTCGAGCACGGCCTGGAGATCGAGCACGCGCACCCCGAACGAGTCGAGCTCGCGCGTGCCGACGATCGCATGGCACGGCACGCCGGCCTGACGCGCCCGCGTCGAGACCTCGGACACGACTTTGCCGGCGAGGCTCTGCTGGTCGAGCTTGCCCTCGCCGGTCACCACCGCCCGCGCCGGGTGCATGCGGCGGTCGAAGTCGACGGCGTCGAGGATGAACTGGGCGCCCGCCACCAGCTCGGCGCCGAACGCCGCCCACAGCCCACCAGACAGCCCGCCGGCGGCGCCGGTCATCGGCACGCCACGCGGGTCGCGCTCGAGGCGCCGCGCCTGGTCGTGGAGTCGCTTGGTCAAGCGGGTCACGTCGTCCGGGGCGGCACCCTTCTGCGGACCGAACACCCGCGCTGCGTCCTCGAACGGCGTGCGCACGTCGGTCAGCACGGTGATCCGGGCGCCGCCGAGGCCGCCGCCCTCGCGGATCGCCCGGATCGCGCCGGCGCCGCCGTCGGTCGTGGCGCTCCCGCCGACTCCCAGGTAGACAACGTCCGCGCCGGCCTCGATCGCCGCCAGGATCAGCTCTCCGGTCCCGAACGTGCTCGCCGCGAACGGATCGCGCTCGGCGGGATCGACGAGGCCGAGGCCGCTCGCCGCCGCCGCCTCGACGATCCCGAGCACCTGCCCGCGGGCGCCCTCGCCGATCCCAAACGTCGCCTCGATCGGGCGGCCCAGGGGGTCGGACACAGGTGCGGTGCGCCGGTCGCCGTCGAGCGCGCGCAGGAGCGCCTCGAGCGTGCCCTCGCCTCCGTCCGCGACCGGGCACAGGTCGACCGGACGGCCGGCCGCCTCGAGCCCCCGGCCGATCGCGTCCGCGACCTCGGCGGCGGTCAGCGTGCCTTTGAACGAGTCGGGGGCGACGAGCACGGTGGTGGGGACGCCGGGAATCGTGGTCATGCCGTCAGTATCTTCGGTGATCGCGGAATCTGGCTCTGTAACGTGATTGCCTCCAACCGGTCGAAGCCGGATTCCGCATGCACGAGACGCCCGACGACATCCGCACGCTCCAGGAGCTGCTCGACCGCAGCTACGACGCCGCCGGGCCGCATCTGCGCAGCATCACCACTCCCGAGCGCCGCGTCGGTGCGGAGGAACTCGTCCAGCGGCTGACCGGGATGTGCCTGCTGGTGGTCGCCACCGTCACCGCCGACGGCCGGCCGATCGCGGGCCCACTCGACGGGATCTTCTACCGTGGCGCGTTTCACTTCGGGACCGCCCCGGACTCGGTCCGCTACCGCCATCTGCTGGCCCGGCCACACGTGAGCGCCACGCACCTCCCGCGCGAGGAGTTCGCGGTCAACGTGCACGGGCGCGCGGTGCCGGTCGAGGTCGCCGGCGGCTTTCGCGAGACGCTGCTCGAGGTGTACGGGCCCCGCTACGGCGAGGACTGGGAGCAGTTCCTGGACGCCGGCGCCGGCGGACCCGAGCCCGGGGTGGCGCCGGTGTACATGCGGATCGACGCGGACCGGATGCTCACGTTCCAGATGGGCAATCCCGAGTAAGTCCTCACTCGGCAGGCGCGCCCCCGCGAGTGCTGAATTACTCGGTCCAGGGCCGAGTGAATCTGAATTCACCCCGGGGGAGGCGGCGAGTGTGAAGTTGTTCGGGGTGGGCCTCGCTTCGCTCGGCGTCCGTGGGGCCGGGACCCGTCCAGTCCGGGGTTGCACGCCGGCGACTCGTCCGGACGGGGTCGCACGGCCCCATGGACGCCGCCGCAGGCGGCCCCAAATCAACCCACCGCCCGCGCCACCGCCCGCCCCGCGGTGCGCCCGCTGAACAGGCACCCCCCGAGGAACGTCCCCTCGAGCGAGCGGTAGCCGTGCACGCCACCGCCACCGAAGCCCGCCACCTCGCCGGCGGAGTACAGGCCCGACAGCGGCTCGCCGTCCGGCTTTAGGACCCGCCCCGACAGGTCGGTCTCGAGCCCGCCGAGCGTCTTGCGCGTGAGGATCCACAGGCGCACGGCGATCAGCGGCCCGGCGCCTGGATCGAGGATCGGATGCGGGCTGGCGACCCGGCTCAACCGGTCCGGGAGGTACCTGCGGGCGCCGCGGATCGCGGTGATCTGGAGGTCCTTGGTGTAGGGGTTGGCGACCTCGCGGTCGCGCGCCTGGATCTCTCGCTCGAGGTCGCCGGCGTCGATCAGCTCCTCGCCGGTGAGCGCGTTCATGCGCCGGATCAGCTCGCGCAGGTCGTGCTCGACGATGAAGTCGACGCCGTGGCGCTTGAACGCCTCGACCGGCGGTGGCGCGCCCGCCCCGAGCCGGCTCGCGAGCGTGCGTCGGACGCTGCGCGAGGTCAGGTCGGGGTTCTGCTCTGAGCCCGACAGCGCGAACTCGCGCTCGATGATCTTCTGGGTCACGACAAACCAGCTGTGGTCATACCCGACCTTCATCAGGTGCTCGAGCGTCCCCAGCGTGTCGAAGCCCGGGAACAGGGGCACCGGCAGGCGCCGGCCGCGCGCGTCGAGCCACAGCGGCGAGGGTCCGGGCAGGATCCGGATCCCGTGCCGACTCCAGATCGGGTTCCAGTTCTCGATCCCTTCGGTGTAGTGCCACATCCGGTCGGGATTGATGATGCTGGCGCCGGCGCCCTGGCAGATCTTGAGCATCCGGCCGTCGACGTGGTCGGGCACGCCCGACAGCATCCGCGTCGGAGGCTTGCCCATCGACGCCGGCCACGCCTCCCGCACGAGCTCGTGGTTCGCGCCGATCCCGCCCGAGGTCACGATCACCGCCTGCGCGCTCAGCTCGAACTCGCCGACCGGCGTCCGCGAGCTCGGCTGCCCGCGCGCCACCGAGCTCGGTTCGAGCACCGTGCCGGCGACGCCGTCGAGCGTGCCTCCGGTGGCGGTCAGCTTGTCGACCCGGTGGCGGAACCGCAGCGTGACGACACCGCGCGCGACCCCCTCGCGGACGCGGCGCTCGAACGGCTCGATCAGCCCCGGTCCGGTGCCCCAGGTGATGTGAAAGCGCGGCACCGAGTTCCCGTGCCCGGTGGCGAGATAGCCGCCGCGCTCGGCCCAACCCGGACTCGGGAGGAACCGCACGCCCTGGTCGTACAGCCACTGCCGCTTCTCGCCTGAGGCGAACTCGACGTAGGCCTCGGCCCAGCGGCGCGGCCAGGCGTCCTCGGGGCGGTCGAAGCCGGCGCTGCCGAGCCAGTCCTGGAGCGCCAGTTCGGGCGAGTCGCGAATCCGGCAGCGGCGCTGCTCGGGGCTGTCGACGAAGAACAGGCCGCCGAACGACCAGAACGCCTGGCCGCCGAGCGAGGCTTCGGGCTCCTGGTCAAGCAGGATCACGTGCCGGCCCGCGTCGGCGAGCTCGGCGGTGGCGACCAGGCCGGCGAGGCCGGCGCCGACGACGATCACATCTGCGTCTGGCATGCGCGGGGAGTTTGCCGGTGAACGCGCGCCGGCGCGCTAGTGGGCTACGGACGATCCCACTAGATCGACATCTGCTCGAGCTTGCAGTCCGCAGGCGCCTTGTCGTCACGCCAGCGGAGGATCTTCGTCCCGTGGCGAATCCGCCCGCCGCTGGCGTGGTCGAACGTGACCTCGACGACCAGCTCGGGGCGGAGCGCGATCCACTCGAGATCCTTCTCGCTCTTCCAGCGGCTGGGATCGCCGTGGCCGCGGTCGCCGGTCTCGTACGCCGCGAGCTTGCCCACTAGCGCCCGCTTCTCGGCGGCCTTCAGGCCTGAGGAGTGCCCGACCCCGCGCAGCCTGCCGGCGTCGTCGTAGAGCCCGAGGATCAGCGAGCCGACGGTGTCCGGCTCCTTGCCGGGGCGGTACCCCATGACGACGGCATCGATCGTCCGCACCCGTTTGATCTTCATCATCCCGGTGCGCTCGCCGGGACGGTAGGGGGCTCTGATGTCCTTGGCCACGACGCCTTCGCCACTGCGCAACCACGGCTCCGCCTCCTCGGCCGCGGTTGTCAGCGGCGTGCAGTCCATTCCACTCGAACAGAGCGCCTCCAGCTCGGCCCGCCGCGTCGGAGAAGGGCTTCTCGAGCCACGACTCGTCGTCGAGCGCGAGCAGATCGAACGCGACGTACCGCGCCGGGGTCTCCACCGCGAGCATGTCGATCCGCGACTTCGCCGGGTGGATCCGCTGCTGGAGCGCATCGAAGTCCTGGCCGCCCTCGGGGTCGTCGATCACGATCTCGCCGTCGACGACGTAGCGGCCGGGTGGGAAGGCCAGCTCGGGGAAGTACCGCCCGAGCGGCTTACCGCTCCGCGATTGGATCATGGTCGGCTCGCCGTCGACGAACACGATCGCCCGGAAGCCGTCGTACTTCGGCTCGTACGACCACTGCTCGCCGGCGGGGAGGCCGGCGCGGGACCGGGCGAGCTGTGGCTCGATCGGCGGTTTCAGCGGCAAATTCGGCATTGCCTCGATGCTATGCGATGTGGGCCGACCGGGGTCTCCGGCGCGATCCTGGGCGAGCACACGTGGCCAGTACGATGGAACCATGGCACCCGCTCGCGCCACCGTCGCCGAAGAGGAATACGTCGAGATGCTGTTCTGGCTGTTCGAAGCCGGGTTGCCGATGACCGGCGCGAATCTCGCCCGGGCGATGCAGCTCTCAGCGCCAACCGTCCACGAGATGCTCGGGCGGCTCGAGCGCGACGGCTACATCGCCCGCAACGCTGAGCGCACGATCGAGTTCACCGACGCCGGACGTGAGCACGCCGAGCAGCTGGTCAGCCGCCACCGGATGATCGAGCGGTTCTTGACCGACACCGTCGGGGTGCCGTGGGACGACGTCCACGAGGA
The DNA here is from genome assembly GCA_963699325.1 of uncultured Solirubrobacterales bacterium. GTDB lineage: Bacteria > Actinomycetota > Thermoleophilia > Solirubrobacterales > Solirubrobacteraceae > Palsa-465. The sequence goes on from CAVOTN010000014.1 coordinate 235,996, forward strand.
GGCCGAGAAGCTCGAGCACGCGATGACGCCACGGTTCGAGGCCTACGTCCGTGCCTCGGTCGGCGACGCCACGACGTGCCCGCACGGCCACCCGATCCGGGTCGGGGAGCGGGTCGACGGGGTGCCGCTCGCCGACTGTGAGCCCGGCGCGCAGGTGACGATCCTGCGCCTGGAGAACGAGGCCGAGGACCTGCTGCACTACCTCAAGGAGTCGGGGATCGAGCCCGGGCTCGAGGGCGTGATCGCCTCCAACGACGGCGAGACCGTGTCGGTGAGGTCCGACGGCGCGATCGCGACCGTCACCGCGAGCGTCGCCGAGACCGTGTCGGTGGTGGCCGACCCCTCGCCGCCGCCGCGGATCGCGCTGCCCGAGCAGCTCGTGCTCGGCCGCGACCGCTACGGCCGCTGAGGACACCCGTCCGCGTCGCGCCGGCGGGCGTCAGTCGGGTGCCGGCGCCGGCAACGCGCGCTGGCTCTGCAAACAACGGCGGATCTGGGCGTAGATCGCCGGGTGGTTCAGCAGGTCGAAGTGGGTGGCGCCACCGAGGTGGTAGTAGCGCTCGACCGGGAACTGGAGCCGCTTGCCGCGCCCCGGATGCGCCCATGCGCTCGGTTGGAGCACGAGCAGGTCGCCGACGATCCGGCCGACGGGCGCGTCGGCCTCGCGGGACAGCGTCGCGCAGATGAAGTAGTGACGTGCGGAGGGCAGGAACGGGATCTCGCGCGAGGTGTTCCGCACGTACGCGTCGCAGTCCTGATCCATCCAGCACTCGTCGACGAGATAGCCGTAGCGGAGATCCTTGATCCCCGAGCTGCGGATGTTCAGGGCCTTGGCGAGCGGCCGCGTCTCCGGGAGGCGCGCCAGCGCGGCGCTTGCTGCGTTCGTGACCCGCTCGAGCGGAGCCCCGGAGTGGGGCGTGCCAAGCGTGACCACGTGATGGACCTTCGTCACCCAGTCGCTGCCGGCGGCGTAGTGGCAGGCGCTTCGCGCCACGAGCCCGCCCATCGAGTGGCCGATCAGCACGAGCTCGTGAACCTCGGTCGGCCAGGCGGCGACGAGGTCGGCGAGGGCTTGCGCGAACTCGCGGCCGTTCTCGGAGATGTGGCGACCGGTGTTGTACCGCAGGTACAGCGGGCTGTAGCCGAGCTCGATTTCCATCCGGTGGCCGTACGGGACGTGGCGCGCGGAGCGGGCAGGTATCCAATTCCACGCGTCGTCGGTCTCGCACAGGCCGTGGACGAACACCGCCAGCCGCGGCTTGGCGTTCGGGTACGCGGCGGCGAGCGCCGGTCGCGTGAGCTCGAGGTCGCGCCTGGCGCGCCGGAAGGACATCCGCAGCGCCAGCGGGTTGTGCTGGCGCTCGAGCGTGTCGCCGAACGCGCCGTTGAGCGCGCTGACCACCGCCCGGCCGGCGGCGCTCCGCTGCACCGACGGCGCGTCAGCAGGGCGGGTCGCGCTCGCGGCGTTCGCCCCGGCGCGGACGACCGCCCGGGTCAGCTCGCCGGCGGCCGCATAGGCGCGCTCCGCGATCCGGTCGTGCGCGATCCTCACCGGGATCGCCGCCGGGCCGACGCGGCGCCACACGCGGCGAGCGATACCGGTATGCATCTCGTGGATCTGCCTGGTCGCGCCGGCAGCCGCCTCGCTCGCGAGGTCACCGAAGGCGGCGATCTCCTCAGGCCGCATCTTCGTCCGCAATCCCGCTCAGCGAGCGGTAGGCGTCGGCGAGGCGCTTGACGCCCTCCTCGATCTCCTCCGGCGTGACGCCCGAGTAGGCCAGCCGCAGGCTCGACTCGGCGCCATTGAGGACGAAGTCGGATCCCTTGACGAACTGGACTCCGCGCTCGGCGGCCGCTTCGAACAGCGCCGCGACGTCAGTTCCGCGCGGCAGGTCGACCCACAGGAAGTAGCCGCCGAGCGGCTTCACGAAGCGGGCGTCGGGCAGCTCTCGCTCGAGCGCCTCGCAGAGCGTGTCAGCGCGCTCGTGCAGGGCCTTGCGAACCGACTCGATCGAGCTCTCGAGCGCGCCCGACAGGCAGAACTGATGGACGATCGCCTGCGAAACCATGCTCGGCGAGATATACGTATGGGTGGCGATCTTGACCACCTTTGCGATCAGCTCCGCCGGCCCGACGAGGTAGCCGACCCGGATCCCCGGACACACGGTCTTCGAGAACGACGAGGCGTACACGACGGTGTCACCTGGGTCCAGCGAGAGCATGGTCGGGAGCGGAGCGCCTTGGAACCGGAGCGCCACGTACGGATCGTCCTCGAAGATCGTGAACTCGTGGTCGCGGGCGAGCTCGAGCAGCCGCTCGCGCTTCTCGGCGGACAACGTGTAGCCGGCGGGGTTCTGGAAGTTCGGGATGATGTGCGCGAGCTTCGGCCGCGCGCCGGCGGCGAGCACGCGCTCGAGCGCCGCGACGTCGATCCCGTCGGGCTCGAGCTCGACCATCCGCACGTCCGCGCCGCGGCTGCGCAGCGACAGCAGCGTCCGGTCGTAGGTCGGCCGCTCGACGATCACCGAGTCGCCGGCCTCGACGAGGGCTTCGAACAGGAACGCGTCGGCCTGCATCGAGCCGTTCGTGACCACGACCTGCTCGGGGGCGACCTGGTGGCGCTCGGCGATCCAGGCGCGCAGCGGCGGGTATCCGATCGCGGTGCCGTACGCGGTCATACCGCCGGGATCGGCGGCGAAGGCCTGCTCGGCGGCGGCGCGCAGGCCGTCCACGTCGATGATGTCGAGCGACGGCGCGCCTCGCGCAAAGGAGATCGGGCTGGCCATGATCTGAAGATTACGGATTCGACCCGTCAAGGCGCACGTCGATGATCGCGCGGTCGGTTCCCTCGTAGCCGCGCACCACGACCTCGCGCACGCCGCGCACGTGCGACAGGGCCGCCTCGAACTCGCGGAGGGCATCGATGCTCGCGAACGGGCCGGCCGACAGCGTCACGCCGCCGGGCTCCGGATGCGGACGGGCTCGGGGCGCCAGCACGCGCTCGTAGCCGGCGAGCAGCTCGCGCATCGACGCGATCAGCCGCTCGGACAGCTCGGTGAGCGCCTGGATGTGGGCGCCGGCGTCGAGCGCCGGCGCGGGGACCGGCGGGGGTGGCGGCGGCTCGGGAAGTGGTGGCGGCGGTGGCGGGTCCCGGAGGGGCGGCGGTTCCGCAGGCGGGGCGGTTCCGCCGGCGCGGGCGGGGGCGGTTCCGCGGGCGGGGGCGGGTCGGGGGCGGTTCCGCCGGCGAGTCCGGGATGCCCGCGGACACGTCGTCGGGCACGAGCGCGGGCGCGGCTCCCGCTCGGGCACGAGCTGAGCCTGGAGGTCGCGCAGCATCTGGTCCATCTCCGCCAGATGCGCCCCCAGACTGCTCGTTCCTTCACTCGACACGGACGAGCGCAGACTAGCGGTCGCGTCGGGCGGCGTTGCTTGTCGACCCCGACTAAGTCGGCACTCGACAGACTCGCCAGCTCGAATGGCGAGAAACTCGGGCTATAGGCGACCTTCGGCGCACTCGAGCCGGAGGGCGTGCCGAGTGGCGAGAAACTCGGGGTGGGCGGACCGCCCAGCGACTACGCCGTGGCGCCGAGCAGCGAGACCGCGATCTCGGCGACCTCGGTGGGGGTCCGCCCGACGCGGACGCCCTTGCTCTCGAGCGCCTCGGCCTTGGCCTTGGCGGTGCCGCGCGAGCCGGACACGATCGCGCCGGCGTGGCCCATCGTCTTGCCGGGCGGGGCGGTGAAGCCGGCGATGTAGGCGACGACCGGCTTGGTGACGTTGTCGGCGATGAAGTCGGCGGCGCGCTCCTCGTTGTCGCCGCCGATCTCGCCGCACATCACGATCAGCTCGGTCTCGGGGTCGTCCTGGAACAGCCCGATCACGTCGATGAAATCGGTTCCCGGAACCGGGTCGCCGCCGATGCCGACGATCGTCGAGTTGCCGAAGCCGCTCTGGGCGAGCACGTTGCCGATCTGGTACGTGAGCGTCCCCGACCGCGACACGAGCGCCGACATTGCCCGGCTTGAAGAACGCGGCGGGGATGATCCCCACGTTCGCCTTGCCCGGAGACAGGATCCCGGGGCAGTTCGGCCCGATCAGACGTGACCGGCCGCCCTGCTTGATCTTGGTGTACGCCCGCAGCTCGTCGTGAGCGGGGATCCCCTCGGTGATTGCAATGATCAGCTCGATCCCCGCATCCTCGGCCTCGAGGATCGAGTCCGCCGCGAACCGGGGCGGCACGAAGATCATCGCGGTGTTGGCGCCAGTCTCCGCCACCGCCTCGTGGAAGGTGTTGAACACCGGGACGCCCTCGACGTCCTGGCCGCCCTTCCCGGGGGTGACGCCACCGACGACCTGGGTTCCGTACTCGCGGTTGCGCAACGAGTGGAACGTGCCCTCGCGTCCGGTGATGCCGGACACGCACAGCTTGGTGTTGCCGTCAACGAGGATGCTCATGACGCTCCCGCCGCCAACTCAACCACCTTCGCAGCCGCCTCATCCATCGTCGACGCCGTGAACACGTTCGGAAGGTTCGCCTCGGCCAGCAGGGCACGACCCTCGACGTCGTTCGTCCCGTCCAGGCGGACTACGAACGGCACGGTCGGATTGATCTGGTTGAACGCCTCGATCAGCCCGCGCGCGACCTCGTCGCAGCGGGTGATGCCGCCGAAGATGTTGAACAGCACCGCCTTGACATTCGGATTCGACAGGATCACCTCGACCGCGCTCGTGATCGCTTCGGCCTTCGAGCCCCCGCCGGCGTCCAAGAAATTCGCCGGCGAGCCGCCGGCGAGCGCGACCACGTCGAGCGTCGACATCACGAGCCCGGCGCCGTTGCCGAGGATCCCGATGTTCCCGTCGAGCTTGACGAACGTGAGGCCGCGCTCCTTGGCCATCCGTTCCTGGGGGTCCTCGGCCGAGGGATCGCGGAGCTCCGCGTTGTCCGGGTGGCGGAACAGCGCGTTGTCGTCGAGCGTGACCTTCGCGTCGAGCGCCTTGACGTCGCGCTCGGGGGTGACGATCAGCGGGTTGACCTCGACGAGCGTCGCCTCCTCCGCGACGAAGACGTCGTACAAACGAGCCAGCATCGCGCCGACCGGGCGGACGACGTCGGCGTCGACGCGCGCCTCGAACGCGAGCCGGCGGCCGTGGAACTCCTGGAATCCGAGCAGCGGATCGACGTGCAGTCGCGCGATCGCGTCCGGGTCCTCGTCGGCCACCGCCTCGATGTCCATCCCGCCCTTGGTCGAGAGCATCACCAGCGGCGCCTTGGCCGAGCGGTCGAACACCACCGACGCGTAGTACTCGGAGTCGATCTGCGACGCCCCCTCGACCCAGAGCTCGTGCACGGTCAGCCCGCGGATGTCCATCCCGAGGATCGCCTGGGCGTGCTCGCGAGCTTCGTTGCGGTCGTTGGCGAGCTTGATGCCGCCAGCCTTGCCGCGGCCTCCGATCTGCACCTGGGCCTTGATCACGCACGGATAGCCGATGTCGTCGGCCGCGTCAGCGGCCTCGTCGACGGTCTGCGCATGCCGTCCGGAGGGCACCGGAACCCCGTGGCGGGCGAACACCTGCTTGCCCTGGTACTCGAGTAGGTCCATGCGGGCGTGCACTCTAGTGAATGGATCGAGCCCTCGAGTGCCGACGACGCCGCGCGAAGGCTTGTCGCCATGGCATCATGGCCGCGGCGATGGCGATCCCGAAGGACATCACGTTCGTCACGTTCGACGTCTATGGAACCCTGATCGACTGGGAGGCCGGCGCGTACGACGCGTTCAAATCCGAGGCCGACCGCGACGGGTTCACGATCGAGCGCGACGAGCTGATCCCACTCTTCTACGAAGTCCAGAAACAGATCCAGGCGGGCTCGTACGAGCTGTACGCCGAGGTCCTGCGCCGCACCGCGGTGCAGATCGCAAAGACGCTCGGCTGGCCGCTCGAGCCGTCGCGCGCGGGCTTCCTCCCCGACTCGGTGCAGCGCTGGCCGGCGTTCAAGGAGACCAACCCGGTGCTGACCAAGATCGCCAAGAAGTACAAGGTCGGGCTGATCTCGAACATCGACGACAAGCTGCTCGGCCAGACCCGCCGCCACATCCCGCTCGACTTCGACCTGGTCGTCACCGCCCAGCAGGTCCGCTCCTACAAGCCCGATCCGGCGCACTTTGCCGAGTGCGAGCGGCGGATCGGCGGCAAGAAGGGCTGGGTCCACGTCGCCGCCAGCTACTACTACGACGTCGAGCCGTGCCTCAAGCGGAAGGTCCCGGTCGTGTGGGTCAACCGCGACAAGGAAACGCTCGAGTCAAACCAGAAGAAGCCGGACGCGGAAGTCGCCAATCTGCGCGAGGCGATGAAATTGCTCGGCATTTCCTAGCGGCGCGAGTTGCGTGCGGTCAGCGTCAACGCCGACCTGATCGTCCTGATCAGCCGGTTCTGGCAGACCACGTGCACCGTGGTTCGCGCCGGCGAGGAGGGATTTGTGATCGACTCGCCCGTGTACCCGGACGAACTAGAGGCGCTCGCCGGCGTGCTCGAGCAGGCCGGGTTCCCGGTTTCGGGACTGCTGGCCACGCACGGCGACTGGGATCACCTGCTCGGCCGCATCGCGTTCCCGCAGGCCTCGCTCGGCGTCGGTGAGACCACCGCGCAGCGCCTGGCGGCCGAGCCCGGCCACGCCCAGCGCGAGCTCCGCGAGTTCGACGAGGAGCACTACGTCGATGACCGAAAGCCGCTCGCACTCGCGGGGATCCAATCGTTACCGGTTCCGGGCCATCTCGCGCTCGGACCGGACAATCGCGAGCTCGAGCTCCACCCCGCGGACGGCCACACCGCAGACGGGACGGCGTTCTTCATCCCCTGGATCGGAGTCCTGGTCTGCGGTGACTACCTGTCGCCGGTCGAGATCCCGTGGATCTCCCCGGGCGGGTCGGTCGAGGCCTATCTGGCGACGCTCGAGCGCCTGCAGGGCGCTGGTGGCGCGCGCGGAGACGATCGTGCCCGGGCACGGCCGCCCGCTGCAACCCGCGGACGCGCTGGCGCTGCTCGAGGAGGACGCCGCCTATCTCCGCGCTCTCACGGCCGAGGGCGCCGGCGCGCCTCTGCCCCCCGGCCGCCGGACGGGCGCGCAACGGCGCATCCACGCCGAGAATGTCGAAAGGGCGGGGCCGGCGCGGGAAGGCTAGTCGTGCCCCAACCGGCGCCTGAGCGCCAAGCCTCCGCCGCCGCCGAGCGCGAGCACGAGCACGCCGCCCGCGACGAGGGCGATCCAGCCGTTCGTCCCGGCGCCGCCGGTGGAGGCCGGGGAAACAACCGGAGAGTACGGCGAGTCTGCCGGCGAGGAGGCCACGACAGTCGCGCCGGAGCCCGAGTGTCGATGCCGGGCGCGCGCGGCGTGGGATTTCGCACTCGCAGAACTCGCCTTGTGCGTGGAGCTCGACGTGGAGCTACTTGTGCTCGACGTGGCTGTCGACGTCGAAGCTGGCGTCAGGCCCTCGCCAAACAGTGGGGGATTGGCGGATCCTGCGGAACCGCCGCCGGCGGTCTCGCTCCGTGCCCCGACGATCGGGATCTGGTACTGCTTGCCGGCCGGCGATCCGGGATCGACATGAACACCGGGCTGCAGCGCCGGCGCCGAGGCGAGCGCGGTCTGCGGAGCCAGGATCGCCAACGAAGCCACAACTACTGCGACAAGCGGCCGCATCCGCCCAGAGCGTACACCCGGATATCGCGTCTTACCGGCCAAGGGAGAGGGCGCTTCGCGGATCGGCCGCCAGCGAAGCGATCGTGGGGTCATTTGGGTCGAGAACATGCGCACGTGAGTAGAACGCCCCGGCCGCGCGGAAGTCTCGGAGGCGAACCTCGAGGTCACCGAGCAGCGTCCAGGTCACGAAGTCGTCGGGATCCTCGCGGGCCGCCACCAGCAGCGTCGAGCGCGACGCCGCGGCCTCGTCGAAGCGAGCTTCTCCTGCCGCCTTGACGTAGTAGGCATCCAGGTTCGCGCCGTCGAGCCGCAACGCCCGGCCGGCGTCGGTGATCGCGCCCGCTGGCTGCGCGGCGAGATTGGCGCGGGCGTCGTCGAGATACACCCGCACGAGCCCCGCGCGCAGGAGGCTCGCACCGGCAACGGTCAGCACGAACGCCACGACGGCTGCTCCGGCCAGACCCCCAACGCTCAGGCGAGCGCCGGACCGCGCGCCGGCGGCGGCACTCTCGGCCGAGCGATCCTGGCGGGCGTCGCCAAACTCCCCGCCTCGGCAGAGCACGACCGCGGCCAGCAGTGCAATCGCGGTCACGCCGGGAAGCAGGTGCATCCAATCCCCGCTCGTGTCGACGAGCCACACCACCGCGGCGCCCGTCGCCGCCACCATCACGGTTCGCACCGCCGGCGAGGAGCGGGCGACCCTGCGGGTCCTGAACACTCCAATCCCGACGCCGGCCACGCCGAGCGCCAGTAGAAGCGCACCGATCAGCCCGAGCTCCGACAGCGTCTGCAGCTCGATCGAGTGGGGGTTCTGGATCGATTCCTGCGTGCGCCGCTCGCGGTAGTAGGACTCGGCGTAGTTGCCGGCGCCGACGCCGGCGATTGAATGAGCGGTGAACGCATGCCACGCGATCCGCCAGTAGTCGTAGCGATTCCCGGCACCCGACAGCAGGCGCGTCTGGACGGCCCCCGGGGACGCGCTCCCAACATCGGAGAGATGCACGAACGCGCTCCACTGGTTGCGGACCGTGCGGTCGATCGACGAGCTTCGTACCACCGCCGCGAGGACCGGGACCGCGATCAGCAGGACCGCAAGTGCCGTGGCGGTGCGCTCGAGCAGGGCGGCGGCTCGAGGCCCCCGGCGCTCAATCGCGCCGCCGAGCGCAACTATCCCGCCCCAGATGACTCCCGCCAGAGCGGCGCTGGAAAGGATCGCAACCGCGGCGTGGTGCGCGACGGATGTAGGAACTCCTGTCTGACCAACCGAGTAGACGTTCAGGACCGGTCCGGCGGCAACCGCCACGCCGGCGGCGACGGCGGCCAGCGCAAGCAAGCGCCGCCGGACGCCCGGAATGACGAGCAGGCCGACAAGGATCGCGGCGAAGGTCGCGATTGCGGCGCCGCGTGACTGCGAGAGCAGCGTCAGACAGGCGAGTGCGACGGTCGCGGCGGCGCCCAGGCCGGCGAGCACCGGCTCGCGGCGCTCTGCCAGCGCAAGCCCGAACCAGCACGCCATCGCAAACGCAGCACCCTCGCCGTTGATGTAGCCGAGCGGAGAGTTGAGCCGTCCGGCCACGAACAGCGCGGCCGGGTCCGCGCCCAGCATCCGCGCGAGCACGCTCGCCCCCACGAGGCCGATGCCGATGCCGATGGCGGCCAACAGCAGCGTCGCGTCACGCCGGCTGCGGACCAGGACCAGCCCCAACAGCAGCACAGCGGCATAGGTCAGCCACATGTTCGACGACGACCGTGGCCTCCTCGACGCCGTGCGCCCAGGTCGTCGAGAGCAGCGACCACAGGCCGAGTCCGGCCACGCCAACGAACGCGAGCGTCGCCGGCAAGGTCACGCGTGGCGATCGCGCGATCGCCACGGCCGCCGCGGCCAACGTTAGGACCAGCCCGAGCGGGACCCACACGCCGGCGTCGTAGTACGCCGAGAAGAACGGACTGATCCCGGCACCGAGGCCGAGGATCACCAGCGCCACCGCACGGACACGACGGGTCCACGGCGTCGACCGTCGCGAGACGGCGTCGGCGGCCCCGACGCCGGATGCGGGCTGGGCGGGAGTGGCGTGGGGCAGCGCCTCCTCGAGCCCGATGATCGCCGCCGCCGCGCAGATCACATACGCCAGCAGGATGTACACGAGCGTGGCCGAGCTCTCGCGCGTGGCCACGATCACGAGCGCGCTGATCAGCGCCTGGACGCTTCCGAGCACGAGCGCGACCCGGCGCGCGGTCAGCATCCGGCGCTGCGTGCGGTGGGTCAGGTGATCCTGCCCGCCGGTGAGGATCGAGATGCCGCGCCGGCGCCGCGAGATGATCACGAGGCACGTGTCGAGCGCCGGAACGCCGACCAGGAGCGTCCCCATCACCAGTCCCAGTACGGAGGGCTCGACACCGCGGGCCGTGCTCGCCACCAGCGCCGCCACCGCGAATCCCAGCGGCAGGCTACCGCCGTCACCGAGGAAGATCCGAGCCGGGCGCGCGAGGTTGTAGGGCAGGAAGCCCAGGCACGCCCCACCCAGCGCGGCACTCGCGGCCACTGCCCAGGCGTCGCCGTGGATCCACCCCAGCGTGCAGATCCCGGCCTGCCGCGACCAACCCCATCGTGCTCGCGGCTCCGTCCATGTTGTCGAACAGGTTGAAAGCGTTGACCACCGCGACCACCCACACGCCGTTGACGGCCGCGTCGATCGCCGCGCCCGCACCGAGATGCCAACCGTGCCCGAGCGCTGCGAGCAGCGCACCGAGCGCGAACTCGATCGCGACACGCAACTGGGGCGGCAGCGTCCGGCGGTCGTCGATCGTGCCAACGGCAAACATCACCGCCACCCCCGCAAGCAGGGACAGCGTCCGGCCGGGCGCCTGAGGCGCGGCGATTACCAGCGCTATCGCGAACGCCGTCATCACCGCGGCGCCGCCGAGATACGGGGTCGGCGAACGGTGGCCCTTATAACCCACCGGAACGTCGTAGAAGGCGAGCCGGCGCGCCACGAGGACGGCAATCGGCGTCGTCGTATAGGAGACCGCTCCGGCAAGCGTCACGGCCACAATCATCCGAGCCCAAAAGGAAAGGTCCACCTGCGCGGAACGATAGGCGAACTGCGCTCGTCAGGCGGTCGCGGCGGCGCAGGCCCGAAGCGATGTGGTCGGCATACTGACCGCGAGATGCGCCACCCTCTGACGTTGATTGTCTATGCCCTCCGGCAGGAGGCGAGACGCGCCAGCGTCCGTGACCACTTGTGGTCGTTCAAGCGCTACGGAGGCGCCCAAATCGCCTACTTCAACGCCGGACTGTTTCCGCGCATCCCAGGCCCGCTCATAAGGGTGCCGTGGGATGTGGTGGTGCTTCACACCACTCTGCTCAGCACCGTGCGGTGGTTCCCCGAGCGCGAGCCGCGCCTTGCCAGTGTGTGCGCGCCGCTCGCCCGGATGGCACCCACTCGCGTCGCCCTGCCACAGGATGACTTCATCCGGACTGACCTCGTGGCGGAGTTCATGGAGAAGCTCGCGGTGACCCACGTATTTACGCCGGTCCCCCCCAGTGAATGGAAGAAGGTTTACCGCCGGATGGATCTTGATCGCGTCCGATTCGCCAGCGCTCTCACTGGCTACTTGGACGAAGCCGAGGTGGCCCGTATCGCCCAAATCGGAGATGAGAATCCCGAACGCGATATCGACATCGGTTACCGGGCCTGGCACGCCGAGCCTTGGCTCGGGCGCCAGGGGCAGCTCAAGACGCGGATCGCCGACGTCTTCCTCGCCGACGCCCCGTCACTTGGGCTGAACGTTGACATCTCCACACGCGAGGACGACAAACTCTATGGAGACGACTGGAACCGCTTCCTGGTCCGCAGCAAGTACACGCTTGGGGTCGAGGGAGGCTCTTCGGTGCTGGATCACGACGGCTCGGTCGCTGCCTGCAGCACGCAATATCTCAAGGACAAGCCCGACGCGAGTTTCGAGGAGGTGGAGTCCGCCTGCTTCCCGGGGCGAGATGGAGAGCTTGGGTTGTCGGCGCTTTCGCCGCGCCACCTGGAGGCATGCGCCGCTCGCACATGTCAGATCCTCGTACGTGGCGACTACGACGGAATCTTGCAAGCGGGCCGGCATTACCTCGCCGTTGAGCCGGACTTCTCAAACGTACCCGAGGTGCTGGAGACGCTTCGCAGGGACGACCGCCGGGCGGCGATAGTGGATGCCGCCTACCGCGACGTCGTCGCGTCAGGGCGGTGGACCTACCGGCGCCTGGTGGACGACGTTCTAGCCGCGGCGGACGATTCCCGGCCGGCGCCCGCGCAAGGGTCGCCCTCACGCGCAACGGTGGGTTTAGCGATGGCTCGTGTGGTGGAATTCGTCAGCTCCGCCACGCTGTGGACCGTCGCTCACGCATTGCTGCCGCTCAGGGACGCGGTGACTCATTCTCGGGCCTTGCTCAACCGGTAAACGCCTCCGAAACCGGCGTACCTGCCACGGTGCAATGGGTAGCCATGATCGTCGTAGCGGAGGCCGTTCAAGAATTCACGCTGCTCTGCCTGCAGCCGAGGATCTGCGAGTGCCGGGCGGAGTGACCGGCTCAATGACGCCAGCTCCTGTTTTGACAGGTAACCGCCCAGGTAGCGCGCTTGAAAGCCCGCCCGCTCACAGATGGCCGCGAAGGAACCGTCCGCATAGCACCGCGAGATCGGAGTCTTCGGGTCGTCGGTGCTACGCGAAAAAGCATCGTCGACGGTCATTCCTTCGAACAACCTGTCCCGAATCATTCGCTCGTAGGCGACGGTTAGGTGAAAGAAGACGCTGTCACGGTTGTACACCATCACGCAGCCATCTCCGCCCGGCTTCAGGACTCGATGGAGCTCCGCGAGGATCGCCTGGGGATCGCTGGCGTGATGTAGCACCCCCTGCGAGTGGACGTAGTCGACGGACGCGTCCGCCAGCGGAATCGTCGAGCTCCGGTCCGACGTGCGTATCAGCTCGAGGCGTGCGGGATCGACCCGATGCAGGGCCAGCCTCTGCGCAGCGAGCGAAAGCGCCTCTTCTGAGATGTCGACGCCGATGATCAGGCGAGCGTGGCTGTGGAGGGCAAACCCGACCAGATCGTTGCCGGGTCCGCATCCGTAGTCGAGCAGGACCTTGCCGGCGTGGTCGCCCCAAAGGTCGGCGAACTCCTGGAACTTCGGATATTGCTCGAGGCGCCAGCGAAGCTGGCGGCGTGACCCGCGGGGTGTCCACAGCCGCAGAGTGTTCACGTTGTACGCTCCCCAGAAGCTCTCGACGGCGGTCGTGCCGCGGACTCCGGCTTCATCTCGGATCTCCGGGAGGGCGCCTTGCCAGCGTCGCCTCAGCATCCAGGTGAGGAACTCGGGTCCGCGCCGAACAACGCGCGCCGCTTTGCCCGGAAGGCGGCGCGACAAACCGATGGAACGACCCCGGAAGCGTCCCAGGGATACGGGACGGGCGTATTGGTGTGTCGCGCTTCCAGAGCCGGAGGGAGCATCACGTTTTGTGGCGTAGTACACCGCTGAGACGACCCCGTTAACCGGGGTCTCATCGACCGCCAGCACACTGCCGCCACTCCGCTCAATCAAGGCAGTCACCTCTGCGGTCGGTATGAATTGCATCCGAATCGGCTGCAGACCGAGCCGGCGATATAGCATCGATGGCTGGACGCCCAGCGTGCGCAGGAGCCGGTACATCCGACCTCGGAGTTGCACACGATGGCGGACCGGGATCGAACTCGGGAGCTGGAAGATGATCAGGCCGCCGGGACGAGCAACGCGCAAGAACTCCCGCACGTAGGTGCGGATGTCACCGCGGCTGCGAAGGTGCTGCAGGACGATCGTCGTGAACACGAGGTCGAACGAGCACTCGTCGAATACGCGCAGGTGCGGCTCGTCGTTGAGCACGAACGTGCAGTTTTCGACCGATCCGCGAAGACGCTCGGCGGCGGCGATCATCGCTGCGGCCACGTCCACGCCGACCGCACGTTCGAAATAGCGGCCGAGCGCCTGCGTCAGACGCCCGGCGCCGCAGCCGAAGTCCAGCGCGTCACCCCAGGCGGGCTCGTGACCAAGCTGCGCTGCGCGCGCCAGCTTTGCGTTGATCTCCGCGATCCCACTCTGTAGATACTCGTCCTCCTCCCAGGCGCCATGGCGCTTTGCCGGATCCGACAGGATCGACCAGTAGACGTCGAGCGCAGCCAGATCCTCCCAATCACGCCGGTGAGCGTCGAGATGCACCGGAGGCCCAGTCATGCCGCGACGGGCGCGCGCTTGTCGGCCACCTCGCGCAGCGTCTGCGCCAGTTCGCGCGCGTTGTCCCTCCAGGTGCGCTGTAGCCGCATCTCCTCTGCTCTCGGTCGCCGGGCAGCAACCCTGACGGCTTGCGCCAGCGCCTCGCCGTCCTCGCAATCGTAATAGAGCGCGGCGGAGCCACACGTCTCGCGGTGCGCCGGAATGTCGGCCGCCGCGACAGGCGTTCCCTGCGAGAGCCCCTCGGAGGCCGTGAAGCCGAAGGACTCGAAGCGGGCGTGGGCGACGCAGCAAGCGGCGTGACGGTAGAGAGCACTCAAGACCGACGGCTCCGACACGGTCCCCAGCAGCTCGACGCGGCCGGGCGCTCGGCGGGCGATGTGCTCCCGGAGGGCATCCGCACGCTGCGGGCTCGTGCGGCCGGCGATCACGAGCCGGGGCAGGTCGCGGTGGGCCAGGAAGATGTCGATCAAACGGCTCCACTCCTTGTGCGGATCGTCGTGGGCGACAACGAGAGCGTACGGGCGCACGATGCTCGCCACCTCGCCATCACTGGGTTCGGGCAGACCGGGCACGGCGCTTGCGATCGTCTTCGCCCGGGCCAGCGGCCCCAGGTCCGCCTCGATCGCCTCGAGCATCGCGCGTGAGACCGCAACGACGCAATCGGCCCGCCTGATCGACGCGCGGGCGAGCGCCGTCTCGACGTTGAGCCGGACGCGCATCCTCAGCGGACAGTGCTCGCGGCGGAAGCGCCGCACCGGATCCGTGAAGTACCACGCGTTCTGAACCGTCAAGACTTGTGGCCGGGGGCTGAGTAGAAGGGCAAAGTTCCCCGGCATGTAGACCGCGTCAAAGCGGCGTGCCGTGAATGGCAGCATCGCTTGCTCCCACACGATACGCAACGGTGCCGGAAGAGCGGCGACGACGACGATCGTTGCGCTCGGACAGGCGGCGCGAAGCCGATCGGCCACGCTTCCGCTCGCCAGGATCGTCAGGGCTATGCCGTCCTCTGCGGCCAAGGCCTCCATCTGCGAGACGATGTAGGTCCCGCCGCCGCCGACGCGCGCCGAAACGGCATCTACCAGGACACGCAGGGGCATCGTGGCCGGGAGGATAGAGCGCGCGCACAAGCCGCTCGCGGCAAGCCGCGCTCCCCGTCCGCCTTCACTGGAAGGCCTGCACTATCGTCTGCACCGATGGGTGACTCCACGTCGCTCGACGCCCGCTACTCGGCAGACGCGCTGTGACTGATCTGAGAACGGCTGCCGGTCCGGAAGGGCCGGGCGCAGCCATGCTCGCGCCGGAGCCTGACGCGCAGAGCGGCTTCACGCGCCGTTCGCTCAGCCTGGACTCGCTGGTCACCGCGATCAGCAAGCTGGTGGTCGGCCTGATGAACTTCGTTGCCGCGGTCGTGGTGGCGCGCGAGTTCGGACCGAGCGGCCGAGGAGCGGTCGCGGTCGGGCTGACCCTGGTCCTCATCCTCATGCAGTTTGGCAACGTCGGGCTCGTGGCCTCCAACGCTTACTTCGCGGCCCGTAACCCGCTGGCGGTCCGATCGCTCATCGGGAACACGCTCGCGTGGTCGGCGCTCGTCGGTGGTTTGCTGGCTGGCGCGCTGTTGCTGTTCCGTGCCGTCGCCCCTCAGGCGATCGGAGATGTCGGCTTTGGGCTGATCGCAGTCAGTGCCGCCGCCGTGCCGTGGGCTCTGGCATCGGTGCTATTGCAGAGCGTGCTGCTCGGGCAGGGGCGGATGGTGGCGTACAACCTCGTCGAGTCGCTTGGGGCGACAGCGGCCGTCGTGGCGCTCGTAATAGCGCAGGTCGTGGCCCATCCGTCCCCGACGAGCGCCTTGGCCATCCTGATGGCCCAGTACCCGGCGTGCGCGCTGGTCTACCTGGTGCTGCTCCGCCGCGGGATCTCGCGACCCCGGCTCGATCGGCGCATGGCCGTGGAGATGGTGCGGTTCGGGACGAGGGTGTATCTCGCCGCCGTCCTTGCGTTCTTAGTGATCCGGCTGGACTTGATGCTCGTCAACGCGATCCAGGGCAGCGCCCAAGCAGGGCTGTACTCGGTCGCGGCGGTCATCGCGCAGGGCTTGATCGTCGTGCCCTACGCGATCGGTATGAATTTGTTTCCACGGGTCGCTCGGGGAAGCCAGGCGGCGTTCACCGCCAGCGTGTTCCGCAACGTCGCGGTCCTGTACGGGGGAGTGTGTTTGGTGATGGTCCCCCTCGCCTGGCCGCTGGTTCACTGGCTGTACGGCCCACGGTTCGATGCGTCGCTCCCGATGGTCGTGTGGCTGCTCCCTGGGACGTATGCGTTTGGCATGTTGACCATCTTGAGCCTGCACTTCGCGGGCCGCGGGTATCCGCGCGCGGCGAATGTGATCTGGGCACTGGCGGTGCTCCTCAACGTGGTTCTGAACATCATCCTGCTGCCTCTGTTCGGTACGGTCATGGCCTCGATCACCTCGACCGTCACCTATGTCTTCGTGCTGGCGCTTCACATCAGGTTGTTCGCCCATACCGATCCTCCCGCCCCGAGCCTTCGGCCGCGCGTGCGCGAGACACTGACGCTGGTCCGGAGCCGGCTGCACCTGCGCAGCATCGAGCGGATGCCGAGTTGATGGCGACGGTTGCTCGCGGCGGCCCGGTGCGCCGCGTGGTCGGAGCGTGGACCGCGACGAGCACGGTCAACTGGGCACGGCGCGCACTTCTCGCCGCCGCCGCCCTGGTCGTACTCGACTCGGCCGCGACCCTGCAGTTCGGCTACACGCTCACGCTGAGCTACGTGCTGTGCATAGGGGCCTGCATCCTCGGCGCTCCCGAACTCGTGAGGCGGTGGCGGACCCTGCCCGCGCCGGTGCTGGGAGTAGCTGTGGCGCTGTTCGTCGTGTACGTCGCCGCCGCCATCGCTGCACACCCGGCCACGCTGGCGACGTCTCAGCGGGCGGGCACCCAGCGCGAATACGTCTACCTACTGGATCTCGCGCTCGGACTCACCACGATGATGCTCGTGGCCACGCTTTGGGATCGCACGTCGGCGGCGCCGCTCGCGCGGGCGCTTGCGATCGCCGGCGCGGTGGCCGGGGCCTACGGCGTCTATCAGTGGCTTGCCCTGCGCTATGGGCTTCCGTTCGCCGACGTCAACAACACGCTTGACTCGAACGGGATCACCAGCGGCGCGTCGCAGGGCGTCGGCCTGTTCGGTGGAGCCCGGATCCGTGGCACATTTCTCGAGCCTCACTTCCTGGGCGCGTTCCTGGCGGCGGTTCTCCCGCTCCAGGCATGGAGCACCGTCCGATCCACTGGCCGGTGGCGAAACCTCTCCGCAGTTGGGTTGGCGCTGTCGGCCGTTGCGCTGCTGCTCACCGACTCGGCGGCGGCGTGGGCGACGCTTGCGCTGGCGATCTCGACTGCGGCCCTGCTGGTGGGGATCGGACGCGGACGGGTCATCGTCTCGATGGCGATCGCGGTCGCCGTGGCCGCTCTCTGGTTGGCAATCGTTCCGACGCTCACCGCCCCGGGCGTGCTGGCCACGGTCACCGGCAGACCTTCGTCCGAGCTCGCGTACACGACGAGCTACCGGACTGGGATCTGGAAGCGCGACGTGCAGGTGTGGGAGCGCCGTCCGGTGCTCGGTTACGGTCCGGGTCAGAGCGCGGTCCAGGTGGCATACGCATACAGCGCGCCCGCGAAGCCTCAAACGCTGGTGTCGGCGCAGGGAGTGTGGGCGTCGGCGCTGATCGACTCGGGCGTCGTCGGATTATGCGCCTGGATCTACTTGGTTGGGGCGGTCCTGATCATCGGAGGGCTCGGGGTCGTGCGGCGCCCCACGCTCCTTGCGGGGGCCGCGTTCGCCGCCGCATTGGCCGTGCTGGTCGATATCGCGACCGCGGGCGATCGGCTCGACCCGAGACACTGGTTGGTGTTGGGTCTACTGCTTGCGGTGAGCCGCGGCGCTACCCGCCCCGAGCGCGGCGAGCGCGAGCAGCAAGCCAACCGCTAGGCCTCCGGCTGCCCACAGGAGCGTTGCGCTCGAGACCACGCCGTCCGGTCGCGCGGGAAGCAGCGTGTCCGAGAGATCGCCGGCAAGTAGCTGGCTCTGCTCGCGATCCGAGAACGCACCGAGGGCCGCTTGGCCCGGCAGCGTGGGATCTCGCAAGTCGGCCGCGCCCACGGCAAATCCCGCTCCACGGCCGCTCGCTCGTTGCACATCGAGCTCCGCGATCGAGCTGAGCGTGCTGGGGGTCCAACTGACAGACAACCTGCGCCAGCTCCCGGTCACGGTCACCGGCGTTGTCGCCGTGTACTCACGCGGTCCCCGGCCAAACACGACGCTGATAGACATAGGCGCCCCGGTCGCGCGAACCCATACGGTCGCAACATAGGCGACACCCGGGACCACCGCGTACGGAATCTCGTGGGCGATGCCACAACCCGGTGAGCGACCGCAGTTCACCGCGAGATCAGCGGTGCCGAAGCGTGGATGGAGGTGGTCGAGCACGAGCGACCTAGGCGAGCTGGAGAAGACAGACGGGGCGCCCCATCCATCGAGGCCGCGGGCGAAGTCTCCAATCACAATTCCGGTCTGCCCTGAGGCGCGGGCATCGATCACCTCGCCGAGCGACACGAGCTGCACTGCGACCGAGTTCGCGATCGCCTCGGCGTCAGCGCTGGTCCGAGCCCGGGCAATTACGGCCAGGCTCCCGCCCGGCGCGACGCTCGTCGTGACCGACCCCGGGGCGGAGCTGATGGAAGCCAGCACGAGCGGATCCGGGCGCACCGCGCCGGCGCGGACGAGGCCGGCCAGGAGGTGGCTGGTCTGCTCCGGCGAGGCGCCCCCGGGCCTGGCGGGAGGCGGTATCAGCATGGTCACCGCCCGGTAGCGGTTGGCTCCAAGCGGGTGCAGGACCGCGCCGATCGCGGCGCCAACCACAGGGAGGACGAGCAGCAAGACCAGCGCCAGGCGCCGATCAACCCCTCCAAACAGACGCTTGCTTTCGCGAGTCGGTCCCGCCGCGGCGCCTGGACGAGTCTGGCTCGCGACACTCACGCCCCAGAGGGTATCGGCGGGCAAACCCCAGGGCGTCCTTGGCTCGAAACGAGCTCCTCGAGCACCTTCGCCGTGTCTCTGGTGATACGCGACCTTGTGAAGCGCTGCTCGAACGCAACACGCGCGCGCTGCCCCATGGCATCCAGCGGCGCCGAGCGCAGCTCCCAGACGGCCTGGGCGAGGGCGTCCGCGTCCCCCGCCGGGACCCACCGGCCACAATCTAGCTCCGCGGCTAGACGAGCCGGCTCGGAGCCTTGGTCCACTGCCGCGACGAACGGTCGTCCGGCCGCCATGATGCCGTAGGTCTTGCTCGGGGTGGCGCAGCCCCAGAGGCCAGGGACGAGCGTGATGATGTGCAGGTCCGCCGCCGCCATCAGCGCCTGCGCGGTTTCCTTGGGCAGCATCGGGAGCAGCTGCAGGTTCTCGATTCGTCGCTCGGCGACGATCCCCTCGAGCAGCGGCTTCCCAGGCCCATCCCCCAGCAGCACCACCTGGATCTCAGGAGCGTCTCGCACCCGCTCCGCCAATTCGGCGAGGATGCCGAGGTTCTGGGCCAGACCGGCATTGCCCGCGTGCATCACGACGAACCGTCCGTTCCAGCCGTGGCGCTCGCGCAGAGCACGCACCGCGTCGGGATCGATCGTCTGGGGGTCGGCCCACGTTGGGACATAGATCAGCTTGGCCGGGTCCACGCCTTGTGAAACCAGCCTCTCCGCCATGTCGCGCCCGACCACCAGGATCCGCGCCGCGCGTCCGCGGATCACGCGGTTCACCTGCCGCCAGACCGACAGCACCATCCTGCTTCGCAAACGGCCCATCGCGACAGCTATGTCCGGGAAAACGTCGTGGCAGATCAGCGCGAACGGCACGCGGTGTCGCAGCGACGCGCAAACCCCGACGACCCCGATGAACGGCGGATCGGTCATCGTGACGACAACGTCCGGACGCGCACGCCAGAGGCTCGTCCATACCGCGAGCGAAGCAAAACTCAGGTAATTGCTGACTCGGCCGAACAGAGAGCGACGACTGAGGCTCGTCGACCGCACCCGGACGACCGTTACGCCGCGCGGGCGAAACTGGCTTGCTTCAGGAGCGTAACTCGGCGTTCCAGCGACCACCGTCACCTCGTGTGTGCGGGCCATGTCCTCAGCGAGCTGCCCCAGCATGTATGCCGACCCTGACGAATCAGGCGGGAAGTACTGATTGATGAACAGGATCTTCATCAGGGGTTCTCCGACAACGCCGGGTCAGTTACCCGGGACGTTGCCCAGGAGAAACTTGACGACCCTGTCGGCAACGCCGTGGTCGTTCTCGTAGGGAGATATCCAATCCCGACCTCCCTCCACCATCGCCCGCACGCACTCGACCATCCGCTTAGGATTCTCAACGCCACAGAGTACGTTCGAGCCACATTCCAGAGTCTCAGGCCGTTCTGTCGTGTCCCGGCAGGTGACGGCCGGCACCTTGAGCAGGCTGCACTCTTCCTGCACCGTCCCGCTGTCGGTAATCACACAGCGAGCCCCGGCCTCAAGCGCAACGAAGTCGCCGAACGAGAAGGGCTCATGCACCTGAACGAGCGGATCGAGGTCGATCTCCGCTTTGCCGAGGCGCGCTTGCGTGCGCGGGTGGACGCTCCACACGAGCGGGAGCGCGAACTCCGCAGCTACGCGCGACAGTCCCGTGCATACTGTTCTGAGGCGATCCGGGACATCCACGGTCTCCTGGCGATGGACGGTGGCCAGGAGATATCCACCCGGCTCCCTCCCGATCCGTTCGAGAACGTCGCTCTGCTCCGCCAGGTATCCAAAGTGTGACATCACTTCCGTGATGGGATTGCCCGAAAGGAAGATCCTCCGGGGCGGGATGCCCTCCTGGAGCAGGTACTCACGCGAGCGCGGCGTGTAGGGGAGCAGCCAATTGCTGATGTGATCGATCAGCCTGCGGTTGGTCTCCTCGGGCACTCGCCAATCGAAGCAACGGTTACCTGCCTCCATGTGAAAGATGGGAATCTGGTGGCGGGTCGCGGCGATCGCGGCGAGTCCCGAGTTCGTATCCCCAAGGATCAGCAGCGCGTCCGGCCGGTGCTCGAGCATCGCGACCTCTCCGCGCGAGATGATCTGCCCGATCTGCTCGCCTACACGATCGGCCCTGACCCCGAGATACACGTCGGGCTGGGGCAAGCCGAGTTCGTCGAAGAAGAGCTGTGAGAGGCGGACGTCGTAGTTCTGGCCGGTGTGCACGAGGACATGCTCTATACCGAGCTCCGAAAGCCGCCGGAAGACGAGACTGAGACGGATCAGCTCGGGCCGTGTCCCCACGACCGTCATGACCTTCATGACGACGCTTTCAAGCTCCGGCCATCGCCGGGTCGAGCCACTGCGCTCCTGACAGAAGCTCGCGGAGACGCTCGCCTGTCACGACCTCGTTCGCCGAGGAGTACTCGCCCTCGAGCGGGCGCCTGGAGTCATCGGCGCTGAACTCCGGCAGCATCGGCGCCAGCACGTAATGGCCGGCACGCTCGGTAGTCCTGAATGCCTCCTCCTCGGAGACAAGGATCTCGTGGATCTTCTCACCAGGCCGAATCCCGGTGAAGAGCATCTCGATGTCCCGGCCATCAATCAGGACATTCGCGACATCTACAATGCGAGCGGCGGCGACCTGTGGAACGAAGATCTCGCCGGGGCGCGCAGCGCGCACTGCGGCGAAGATCGTGTCGACCGCTGCGTCGAGGCTCAGCAGGAAGCGCGTCATCTCCGGGAGCGTGATGGTTACTGGGCCGCCGTTCGCGATTTGATGCTTGAAGAGTGGGATCACAGAGCCGCGCGAGGAGACGACATTGCCGTAGCGCACCGCCACCATGCGACAGTGGGTCTGCCCGAGGTTGCCCTCCACGAGCACTCGTTCCTGGATCGCCTTCGTCATACCCATGACGTTGATCGGCTTGCAAGCCTTGTCGGTGGAAACGCCCACCACCATCCGGACGTGTTCATGCCGCTGTGCGGCACGCACCACGTTCGCGGCTCCCGTGACGTTTGTCGCCGTGGCCTCGAGCGGGAAGTACTCGCACGTCGGTACCTGCTTCATCGCAGCGGCGTTGAAGACGATGTCGGATCTCCCGACCGCGCGGCCGACGGCCTCGCGGTCGCGGACGTCCCCGATCCAAAACTCCAACAACTCCTCGAAGTTGTCGTAGTAAATGTCGTCGGTCGCCCTGTAGGCGTGTTTCCACGTCGACTTCATCGCGTACTGCTTCGCCTCACAGCGCGAGAAGACGATGATCTTCTGCGGCGTGCCGATCTCGCCCCGGAGGATCCGGCGGACGAGGGCTTGCCCGAGGGACCCGGTTCCGCCGGTAATTAGGATACGTGCGCCGTCGAGCGGCTCAGACATCGATCGTCTCACTATAAGCGGTCATCATCTGCTCCCACGACGGGACCGTGAGGCCGGTGGCGGCGACGAATTGACGACCGTCGAGTGCGCGGTTGATTACCGGAACCTCCGCAGGCGAGATCTCGCAATCGATCCCCAGGGTCTCTCGTAGCAGCAGGAGAAGGTCGTACTTCGAGATGGGTTCTGCCGCAACGTGATACAGCCCCGCGAGGTGAGGTTGCGACTCGAGCACCTCCGCCAGAAGCTGGGCGAGAGCGATCGTCGTCAGACCGGAAAAGATCGCCTGGGTGTAGCCGGTGACGGATCCGCCCGCTTGGCGGCGGAACCACTCGAGCAGACCAGAGCTGCGCTCGAGCTCCGGTCCGATGATGGAGGTCCGCACCGTCAACGCGGGCGCGCCCACCTCCCCCAGCAGCTTCGATAATCCGTAGAGATCACTCGCGTCTGGCACGTGGTCCTCGCGGTAGCGCTCGCCGACTGGGAGCTTCCCAGCAAAGACGCAGTCGGTGCTGACATGCAGCAGCCGGGCACCCGCCGATCCGCAGACCTCCGCGACCTCGTGGGGAAACAAGGCGTTCAAGCGAATCGCAGCCCGGGGCCGCTTGGCCTCGTCCAGCTGCTTGACCAGCCCGATGCAGTTGACGACGGCATCCGGTCGAACCCTCGCGAACAGGTCCTCAAAGTTGTCCCACCACACGTCGAACGCGTGTACCTCGGCACCAAGGGTGGCGCCGGCTGGGGCATCGGGATCGCGAACGGTGACGTGCAGTTCGCCAAGGCGCTCCCGGAAGACGCGCACACATGCGCTGCCAAGCATTCCGGTGCCGCCTAGTACCAACGTGCGCGTTGGGGTCATCGGGTGTTCCCGCGGCGAGGAATCGTCATCGCAGGGGCGGGATCTTAGTTCAAACGGTTCTGGCGGACCCTCGACCCTTTTCAACCCCGAGCGAACGCCCAGAATCCCGGCTTGGGCATACCGTCGGCGTATAGCAGCCCTCCGTTTGTGTCCGGCGGGTCGTCATATAGGTGGATCCATCCCAGGGCGTAGATCCGCTTCCACTTGCGCGAGAGCCGGAGCGCGTCACTTATCCACTTCGCGGCCACCTTCGGCTCCACCCACCACGAGAATTCGTCGTCGGGCGCGGTCGAGATCGTCCACTCGGACAGGAACAACGGCAAGCCCTTGTGCAGGTAGCGATCGATCCAGCCGGCGAGGCGCGGCAGGTCAGAGAATTGGACCTCGCCGTACGGCGATGGTGGCGCGGAGAAGCTCGGATCCGTGTAGCTGAAGGGATTGTGCGCGTACATGTCCATCCGGGGAGGCTTCCCGTCTGGAAGGCGCAGGTTCTCGATCCAGGGCAGCGTCCTGATGTAGCCGCCGATGTACGTATCGCCTCCGATCACCAGGTTCTGGCGGCTCACGGCCTTCAGCGCCCCATAAGAGTCGTCGAGCATCACCGCGTAGTGATGCGGCGCGTACAGGTCGGCCTTCGTCAGCTTGCGCCCTGGCCTGACAAGGGCTATCGGCTCGAAGTTCGCCGCTCGGTTCGCCTCCCCCCAGATCATCCACAGGTGCACGCTTGGATACTCGCGCGCGGCGGCGGTCGCAAATGCGGCGAGGTCTTTGGCATTGGTCGGGACCCAGTTCGGCGGGCGCTGGTGATTGGCCCAAGGCGGCGTGGTGACGATCTGCAGGAGCACGCGGATGTGGTACTGCGCGGCCTGCTGGATCGCCTGTTCGACCTCGAGCGGCCATTGGTAGGCGGGGTCGGCCGGGTTCGTCGGATTCTTGGGCCGGGTGGGCGCGACCTGGGACCAGTACAGATCGGTCTCGTAGATCGTCACCCCGAGCTGGTGATAGATCGGGAACTGGTTGACGCCGTTCTGGTAGACCGGGCCCCAGATCGCCTTGCTGAACGCGAGCGCCGAGCTCGGCAGGACGCCGAGCAGCACGACAGCGAGGCAAACGACCCGACCGACCCCCATCCGTGGCAAGCGTCCAAGCACCGGGGCAATCTTATAGGCCCGGCGCGGCGGCCCGGCTGCCGAGGCCGTCCGGGCGGCACCGCAAGGCTACGTCGGCTGCTCGCAAACGGCTTCGCTTTGCATTCACTGCCCGGGTACTACTCCTGACACCCACTCACTGCTCCGCGCCGCCTTGCCGTGATACGGTCCGCCGGACCAACGAGTCCTCGAGGGGTCGTGTGCGGGTCCTAATCACCGGAGGGGCGGGTTTCATCGGGTCGCATCTCGCCGAGGAGCTTCTCGCGCGGGGGCATCGCGTGCACGTTCTCGACGATCTCTCGACGGGGTCAATCGAGAACATCCGCCATCTCCGGCAGGATCCGCGCTTCGGTTACACGATCGATTCTTGTCACGATGCCCGACTGGTGGCCGAATTCGTCGACGACGCGGATTTCGTCTACCACCTCGCAGCCGCGGTCGGAGTGCAGCTGATCGTCGACAGCCCGGTGCGGACGATCGAGACAAACGTGCACTGCACGGAGATCGTGCTCAGGCAGGCCGGAAAGAAGCGCCGGCCCGTGCTCATTGCCTCCACCAGCGAGGTCTACGGCAAATCGGCCGCCGTGCCGTTCCGGGAGGACGGCGACATCGTGATGGGAGCGACGACGCGGGGTCGCTGGTCGTACGCGTGCTCGAAGGCACTCGACGAATTCCTCGCCATTGCTTACTACCGCGAGCGCGGCCTGCCGACGGTGATCGCTCGTCTGTTCAACACGGTCGGGCCTCGTCAGACCGACCGCTACGGGATGGTGCTGCCGACGTTCGTGCGCCAGGCGGTGGCCGGGCAACCAATCACCGTGTTCGGCTCAGGCGAGCAGCGACGCTGCTTCTGTCACGTCCGCGACGTGGCGCGGGGGCTCGCCGACATGCTCGCCCGCGACGATCTATACGGCGAGGTCTTCAATATCGGATCCACCGAGGAGGTCTCGATCCTCGAGCTGGCGCAGCGAGTCAGCGCAATCACCGAAACGAGCTCGGGCATCGCTTTCATCCCATACGACGAGGCATACGGCGAAGGTTTCGAAGACATGAACCGCCGGGTACCGGACACGACGAAGATCGGGCGCGCGCTCGGATGGCGGCCGACCCTCGCGCTCGACGAGATCATCACGGACGTGGTCCGCCACGCCCGGGGGGCGGTACAGACAGCGGCCCAAGGGGCCTGGAGTCCACCGTAATCCCACCTAGGGGAGTGACGATGCAGCGAACAATCGGTCGGCTCCGATTGGGTGTCGTGGCCGGCGTCGCGGTGTTTGCATTCGCGGTGGCGCCGGCGATGGCGGCGACGACTGTCACCACAGGCTCGGCGACAAACGTGAAGACCACGACCGTCGTTCTCCACGCCACCATCGACACCGGCGGCGACGCCACGGCCTGGGAGTTCCAGTTGGGGACGACGAAGAACTACGGCCGGAACACGCCAATCCAGCAGATCAGCTCCGGCCAGGGGATCGTGAACGTGACGTGGACAGTAAGGAACCTGTCACCCAACACCAGGTACCACTTCCGCATCGCGGCCACCACCTCAACGGGCGAGCCCTACTACGTACTGAATGTGTTCTTCGGCAACGACGCGACCTTCACGACTAATACGACCGGCAGGCTACTCCTCGTGCACAAGACCCTGTCTGTCGTAAACGGGAAGATCTTCGTGCCCCTGCGCTGCGACAGCGCGCTGGCGTGCAGCGGTCGGTTCACGATCAGCACCCGCGGGAGCAAGAGGCTGGCGACGGTCGTCTGCGCGACGAGGCTGTTCACGATCCGCGCTCACAAGACGAGCACGCTGACCGCCAGGGCTCGTGGCATGTGCCTCGGGCTGCTGAACGCCTCGCCCACGCACACGATCAAGGGCACGCTGACGTCTCACCCGCGTACCGGTCAGCGGGCCATCGTCCGCCAAGTGATCCTGGCGCTCTAAAAGCGACAACTCGCGCCGGGATCGGGTGAAACCCCGGTCCCGGCGTTCAGCCGTGCGCGAACGCCGAGAAGCCCGGCTTGGGCACCCCCTGGGCGGTGAGCAGCCCACCGGCGCTGAGCGGCGGATCGTCGTAGACATGGACCCAGCCGAGCGCGTAGATCCGTTTCCACCGGCGCGAGAGTGCCAGCGCGTCGCTGATCCATTGCGCGGCGACCGACGGCGCGACCCAGAAGTCGAACTCCTGGTCAGGAGCCGTCGGGATCGTCCACTCGGACAGGAACAGCGGGAGCCCGGTATGGATGTAGCGGTCAATCCAGCGCCCAAGCTCGTGGAGATCCGAGAACTGGACTTCGTCGAACGGCGAGAAGCCGCCGGAGAAACTCGGCGCCTTGTAGCTGAAGGGATTGTGGGCGTACATGTCCATGCGCGGCGGTCGACCGTCGGGGAGGCGCAGGTTCTGGATCCATTGGAGCGGATCGAGCAGCCCGGTCGTGTACGTGCAGCCGCCGATCACCACGTTCCGCCGGCTCACCCGCTTGAGCGCGCCGTAGGCCGCGTCGAGCATCCGCGCATAGAGATGGGGTGCGACCCGTTGTGCTCGGTTCAGCTTGGCACCGGGCAACGCCTTGGTGATCGGGTGGAAGTTGCCCGGACGGGTCGGTTCGCCCCAGATCATCCACAGGTGCACGCTCGGATAGCGCCGCGCAGCGGCCGCGGCGAACGTCGCGAAGTCCTCCGGATTACGCGGTGCCCAGCTCCAGTTCGAGTGGCCGCCGTTGGCCCACGCCGGCGCACCGATCACCTGCAGCATGACGCTCATGTGGAACCGCGCGGCCTGCCTGATCGCCTGCTGGAGCTCCAGCGGCCAGCGGTAGGCGGGGTCGCGCGGGTTGGACGGATCGCGCGGCCTGGTCGGCGCCACCTGGTTCCAGGACAGGTCCGCCTCGTAGATCGACACGCCCAGCTCGTGGTAGAGCGGGAACTGGTTGACACCGTTGCGATAGACCGGCCCCCAGATCGCCTTGCTGAAGGCAGATGCCGAGCTCGGCGTCACGGCGACGAGCACCGCGACGATCAGCGCTACGGTCCCCCTGCACGTCGACCGCCCCGGCACCATGACGATCTTACCCGCGATTTCCAAGTAGCCTCGGACCGCCCGCTTCGATCCCGGGACGTATCCCCCTACCGCCGACATGAGTTATTCGGGTGTTGCCACCGTCGCGATCGGTCTGGCCCTGCTGGCCGTCGCCGTCGCCGCCGTCGCCGGCGTCCTTTTGTGCATCGGACGCAGACGGCTGGCCGAGCGGTTGCTGCCGGTGTTCCTGAGTGTGCTCGCGGGCGGCATCGTGGTCTCGCTCGTGGCGGTCTGGAAAGGCCCCGATGACCTGCAGGCGCAGGCGGAGCGGACGCTGATGCTCGCCGGGACGGCCGAGCGAGCCGAGCTGGCGCATTCCGGTCGCTACACGATCTCGGTCCGGCGCCTCGAGCGCCTCAACCGCGGCCTCGAAGCCGAGGTGAACGTCGATGGGGCGGTGGTGCGGATCACGCGCGGTCCGGGAGTCGGGAACGTCACGCTGTGGGCGTCGCTCGGACCGGGGACGCGTGCCCAGGCGACGCTGCAGACCGACGGACGGCTCGAGGAGATCGACACCCGGAGCGCGCCCGCGCCGTCAGCGCGCGGCCAGGTGCCAGGCGATTCGGGGCGGCATCCGTCGTGACCACTGCCGGCGCCGGCACGGGGACTCAGCCACGACTCCACGTCGCTTCCGAGCCGGCGACACGAGGACGCGGCGCCGGCGAGCGGTGGATCGGAAACGCCCCGCGCTGGACAGCGTGGGTCGCGCTCCCGTTCGCCGTGGTCTACCTGATCCTGCTCGCCCACCAGTTGGACGCCGCGATCACGGCCACGAACCTGGACGCGGACGCCGCCTCCGGCCCGGTGATCGGCGAGCTGTTCGGCGCCGCCCCCGCCCACGCGAACGTGGTGCTGGGCGAGTTCGGCTGGTACGCCACGCTGCTGTTCGACCTGGCCACGAAGTGGCTTCCCGGCCATCGGCAGATCTGGGAGGCGGCCCCGTACGCGATGGCGCTGACGGGAGCCGCGCTCGCGGCGTGGTCGGTATGGCAGGTGGCCGGCCGGTGGGCGGCTGGGCTGACGGCCGTGGTGCTGATCTGCGCCTCGCCGGCGACGTTGCGCCTCGAGCTCTCGACCACCCAGCACGCGCCCGCTTGGTTCTGCCTGGCGCTGCTCGGAGCGTTCGTGGTCTGGCTCGAGCGTCGCGCCGACGCCACCCGCCGGCTGGTGCTGGTCCCGCTGGTACTCGTCGTCGGCACGATCGCCGGCGTCAACGCCAAGTCGGATCCGCTCGTGATCATCGGGGCGCTGGTGCCGTTTGCGCTCGCGCTGATCGTCGCGCGCGGACGAGGAACTAACCGCGCGCTGGTGAGCGGCGTGGTCACGCTCGCGGTCGCGGCCGTCACATGGGGGATCACACGGACGGTGATGCGGGCGCTGTCGGTCACGCCGGAGCCCGGCCTGCACACGACGAAGATCGTTCTCGGCCACAAGAACCTCCACAACGTCACGCTGTGGGGGCGGTCGATTGCGGTCCTCGGCAACGGAGCCGTGTCTGGCGGCTCGTTCTCGCCGCGGCTGGCCCTGGCCGCGGTCTGCGCGGCGATCAGCATCGCGGCGGTGCTCGCGCTGCCGTGGCTCGGCTGGCGGCGGCTGCGGCGCCCGATCTCATCGCCGGGCGATCCAGCTCGGCGCGCGTTCTTTGTGTTCTGGTGCTCATCCGCGGTCCTGCTCACGCTCGCGTTCATCCTCAGCGACGCTCCGGCGGACATCCACTCCGACCGCTACCTGGTCGGCCTGCTGTATGCCGCGGCCACCGTGGTGCCCGCAGCCGTCGCCCTGGCCCCGGCCAGGCGCGCACGGGCGGTCGTGCTGGCGGGGACGTGCGTGTTCGCGCTCGGGGGCGTGGTATCGCTGGCGCGAGGCATCTCGACCGAGGGCACCGAGTTCCACACCCCGGTCAGCGCCGGCGTCGCCAACCAGATCGCGCGGATCGCCGCGCGCGAGCACCTCAGCGTCGGCTACGCCGGCTACTGGGACGCCTCGCCGGTCACGTGGACAACGGGGTTCCGGGTGCAGGTCTACCCGGTCGCCGTGTGCGATCAGAACGCCCATCTGTGCCGCTTCGATCTGCACTTCATCAGCAGCTGGTATTCGCCGCGTCCACGCACCGGCAGCTTCCTGCTCACCGACGATCGCTCGAACGAGAGCGTGACGAAGCCGACGCCAGACCTCGGGCGCCCCACGGCCGTGTACCGCATCGGCCCAATCGAGATGTATACGTATCCGTACGATCTCGCCGCGAGGATCGTGTCGTGACGCCTAACCGACAGCCACAGGACCCGCTCGTCGAGCTGGCCGGCACGTCGGTCACCGTGCCGGCTGGCCGCGCCCGCTACCTGCCCTCAGACCGGCAGCGCGCGGCGCTGGCGGTCGCGGTCGCGGCGATCGGGTTCGTGGTCGCGTGGTACCTGATCCACCACGGCTGGTACCGCCTCGACCGGCAGTGGGACACCAGGGAATACGCGAAGTACGCGCGCAACATCGTGGTGCGCGGGCTGGTCCCGTATCGCGACTTCTCGGTCGAGTATCCGCCGCTGGCGTTACCGATATTCCTGATCCCGAGGCTGATCGCCGGTAACAGCTTCTCGGGCTACATGGTGGTGTTCGAGCTGATGATGGCCGCGTGCGGCGTGATTTCGGCCGGCCTAGCCGCGCTCGTGCTGGCGGCGCAACGAGTGCAGACGCGGCAGCTCGTCTGCGGGGTGGCCCTGCTCGCACTTTCTCCGCTGCTGCTCGGAGCCGTGCTGCTTTCGCGCTACGACCTGTTCTCGACGATGCTCACGATCGCCGCCCTGGCCGCGATCTACTTCGACCGCAAGCGGAGCGCGTTCGCGCTGCTCGCACTCGGCGCCGCAGCGAAGGCCTACCCCGTGGTGATCTTGCCGATCGCGGTCGTGTACGTGTGGCGCCGCAACGGCCGGCGGGCCGCGCTCGGCTGCCTCGCGCTGTTCGCCGGCGTGCTGCTGGTGTGCTTCCTGCCGTTCCTGGTGATCGCGCCGCACGGGGTGTGGTGGGCGATCCACGGCCAGGAGAACCGGCCGCTCCAGCTCGAGAGCGTCGGCGCGGCGCTGTTCCTCGCAGCTCACCAGCTGGTCGGGCTGCACCTGTCCTACTACTTCACGCATAGCTCAGACAACCTCGACGGTCACCCGGCGCTCGCGTTCGCCGGCGTGATGAGCATCCTCCAGCTGGTCTCGCTCGTCGTCGTGTGGGCGCTGTACGCGCTCGGATCGGCCACCCGCGAGCGGTTGCTGACGGCGGCCGCGGCGGCAGTGTGCGCGTTCATCGTGTTCGACCGCGTGCTCTCGCCCCAGTACCTGATCTGGCTGGCCCCGCTTGTGGCGACCGTGAGCGGCCGGCGCGGTCTGGCGGCGGCGGCGCTGCTGGCCTGCGCGATGGCGATGACCCAGATCTACTACCCGCTCCACTTCGACCCGCTGAGGACCTTCGCGCCGCTCCAGTCGTGGACGGTGATCGGGCGGGACGCGCTGCTGGTCACGCTGTTCGTGACGCTGGCATGGCCTGACCGGACGGTCCGGGTCCGGCGAACGTCGCTTCCCTGGCGGCGGGCGGCCGCGGCGGGGTGAGCGCCGGCGGACGGGCTCAGCTCCGCACGATTTCTGAGGTACCTTGACGGAGTGCCCACCCTGACGGAAACCTCGCTGAGCGCGGACGAGCGCGCTCTCCTCAAGCGCTTCGCGGAGGTTGCCAGTGCACAACTGGGGGAAGCGCTCCACTCGATCTGGCTGTTCGGATCACGCGCCCGGGGAGAGTCACCGGTACACGAGGATTCCGATGTCGACTTGCTCGTGCTGGTCGATGACGCGTCGTGGAAGAGCAAGCGCCGCGTATACAAGGCATTTGACGAAGCCGCGGCCGAACTGGGCCTCGAGCGGCTGTCTCCGTGGTTCTCCGTCCACATCGAGACCTCAGCGTGGCTGGAGGGCCGGCGCACGATCAAGTCGTTCTTCATCGCTGAGGTCGACCGCGACAAGGTCGTCGTCGCCGGATCGGCATGAGTCCGCGGTCGGCGGAGTTCCTGGAGGCTGCGGTGAGGTCGGCAGTCGATCCGTCGGCTACTCGGCCGCCGAGTTGATCACCGCGAGCGTGTCGCCGGTGGCCACCGAGGCGCCGACCGCGATCGGCAGCTCGGCGACCTTGCCCGCCTTGTGCGCGGTGATCTCGTTCTCCATCTTCATCGCCTCGATCACGCATACGAGCGCCCCCTCCTCGACGTCGGCGCCCTGCTCGACGGCGACCTTCAACACCGTCCCCTGAAGCGGGGAGGACAGCGTGTCGCCACCGCCGGAGCTGCCGCCGCGGCCCGAGCGCTCACTGCGCCGAGGCGCGCGGCGCGTCGCCCCCGCCCCCTCCGAGGAGGCGGCCGGGACGGCTCCGTTGACGGCACCGGCGAGCGGCGGTCCGATCACCTTGACGTCGAAGCGCTTGCCCGAGACCTCGACCGTGTAGCTCTGCTCGACCGGCTCGGGACTGGCCGCCTCGCCGTCGCGGCCGGCGGCGCCGTCCCCGCCGGCCTTTTCCGGCTTGGGGAACGCCAGCTCCTTCAGCCACGCGCGGTCCTCGATCAGGTCGCGACAGGTCTCGGCGTCGTGCCACTGGCGCGTCTGGAGGATCGCCTGGTGGAACGGCAGCAGCGTCTTCAGCCCCTCGATCCGGTATTCGCCGAGCGCGCGCAGCATCCGCGCCGTGGCCTGCTCGCGATCGACGTCCCACACGATCAGCTTCGCCACCATCGGGTCGTACATCGGCGAGATCTCAGAGCCCGGCCCGACGCCCGAATCGACCCTCACGCCCGGCCCCGCCGGCTCGCTGTAGTCGCCGATCGCGCCCGGCGCCGGCGCGAAGTTCTTGCTCGCGTCCTCGGCGTTGATGCGGCACTCGATCGCATGACCTCGCAACACCACGTCCTCCTGCGCGATCGACAACGGCTCGCCGGCGGCAACGCGGATGCCCTCCTTGACGATGTCGATCCCGGTCACCATCTCGGTCACGCAGTGCTCGACCTGGACCCGGGTGTTCATCTCCAGGAAGAAGTACTCGCCGTCCTGGAGCAGTCCCTCGATCGTCCCCGCACCGGTGTAGGACACCGCGGCCGCCGCCTCGGTGGCGATCTTCCCGATCTTCGCCCGGAGCGCATCGTCGACCGCGGGCGCCGGCGCCTCCTCGATCAGCTTCTGGTGGCGGCGCTGAAGCGAGCAGTCGCGCTCGCCGAGATGGATCACGGTCCCGTGCGTGTCGGCGAGCACCTGCACCTCGACGTGGCGCGGATCGGGCAGGTAGCGCTCGAGGTACACGGTCGCGTCGCCAAAGAACTTCTCGCCCTCGCGGGCGGCGCCCTCGAATGCGTCCTTCAGCTTCGACTCGTCGAGCGCGACCCGGAAGCCCTTGCCGCCACCGCCGCCGGCAGCCTTGACCGCCACCGGGTAGCCGATCGTGTCCGCGATCACCTTCTGCGCATCCTCGATCGTCTCGACGGGCTCGGTCGTCCCGGGGACGATCGGCACGCCGGCCTTGGCCATCAGCTCCCGTGCCCGCGTCTTTGAGCCCATCGCCTCGATCGCCGACGCGGGGGGGCCGATGAACGTGATCCCGGCCTCGGCGAGCGCCGCCGCGAACCCGGCGTTCTCGGCCAGGAAGCCGTATCCAGGGTGCACCGCCTCGGCCCCGGACCGCTGCACGGCCTCGATCAGCTTGTCGATCGCGAGGTAGCTCTCCGACGCCGGTCCCGCCCCGAGCAGGTAGGCCTCGTCGGCCCGCTTGACATGCACCGCGTCGCGATCGAGCTCCGAATACACCGCGACGGTCGCGATCCCGAGCTCCTCACAAGCGCGCATGATTCTGACCGCGATCTCGCCGCGGTTGGCGATCAACACCTTGGAGAACATGCGCGGCGGGACTTTAGCGGGGTGTGAACGGGCCCCGTCGCGCCGGACTGCGCGTAGGATCTTGGGACGTGACCCATCGAGAGGCGATTCTCGATCCCACCGGCCAGTCCGACGCCGCCCGTGTCGCGACGCTCGCCCCGCGCGTCCGCGACCTCGCCGGCCTGCGGCTCGGCTTGCTCGACAACGCGAAGCCCAACGCGGCGCTCGTGCTCGAGACGATCGCCGCTCAGCTGCGGGCCCAGCATCACATCGGCGAGGTGACCACCTACACGAAGTCGTACTTCGGGACGCCGGTCGAGGAGGACCGGGCCAGTGAGATTGCCGAGAGCTGCGAGGCCGTGATCGCCGGGGTCGGTGACTGAGGGTCGTGCTCGGCGGCCAGTTTGGCCGACGGAATCGTGCTCGAGCGGGCGGGCGTGCCGGCGGTGTCGATCTGCACGGACGCGTTCGCGGCGCCGGCGCGGGCGATGGCCGACATGTACGGTCTGCCCGACTTCGAGCCGGTGATGATCCCCCACCCGATCGCCAGTCTGAGCCAGGCTGAGATCGACGCCCACGTGCGGCCGGTGATCGCCGCGGTCGTGCGGATCCTGATGGGGGCATGACCCGTCGTGGAACGCGCGACCGAGCTGCCGGTGATCGACATCGACGAGGTCCGCCAGGTGATGGAGGAGTACATCGAGCGCGGCTGGACCGACGGGCTGCCGGTGATGCCGGTCACCGAGTCCTACCTGGCTGAGTTCCTCGGCGAGACCGCGCACGACGCCGACGAGGTGCTGCTGGCGATGCCCCACCTCGACCGCGAGTGCACGGTCCGCACCGCCGCGATCAACGCCGCGATGGCCGGCTGCCGCCCCGAATACTTCCCGGTCGTGCTTGCCGCGTGGGCGGCGCTCGAGCAGGAGGGCTACGTCCCCCGGGCGATCTGGCAGAGCACCACCGGCACCGCGCCGATGCTCCTGGTCAACGGCCCGATCCGCGAGCGGATCGGGCTCAACAGCCAGGGCAACGTGTTCGGGTCGGGCTTTCGCGCCAATGCCACGATCGGGCGCGCGATCCGCCTGACCGCGATCAACGCGTTCGGCCTACGCCCCCACGAGCTCGACCAGGCCACCCAGGGCAACCCGGCCAAGTACACGGCGTGCATCGCCGAGAACGAGGAGCAGTCGCCGTGGGCGCCGTTCCACGTCGAGCACGGCTTCGACGCCGACCAGAGCACGGTGACGGCGTTGACGATGCGCTCGGTGGTTCACATCGAGGCGCGGCACACCACGGTGCCCGAGCAGCTCGCGCTCGACCTCGCCGACACGATCCGTCGGACCGGCGCACTGATCCACGAGGCGATCAGCGCCTGCATCGTGCTCGGGCCCGAGCACGCCCAGCTGTTCGCTCATGCCGGTTGGGGCAAGGACGAGCTCCGCCGGTTCGTCTACGAGCACTCGGTCAATTCGCGCGACGCGTTGGCCGCCGTCGGCAAGGACGCAGTGTCGGGCAAGACGCGGTGGCGGCTGTCGAGCGCTCACCCCGACTCCGTTCCCGGACAGCGCCGGCGCAGCCGACCAGGTCCGGGCGCTGAGCTCAGAGCAGGCCGTGCAGATCGTCGTCGCCGGCGCTCACAACAGCGGCGTGTCGGCCGTGATCGAGACCTTCGGGCCGCGCGGCGGACCCCCCGCGATCGCACCGGTCGAGCCCGCCCCCACCTCGTCCTGAAGGTAGACCCCCTGGCGGCGCAGCTCGCTCCGGAGCGCGGCGACATCGACCTCGGCGACGGCCAGCCCGTCCCTCGCGGCGGCGGCCGCGGCGGCGCCGGCGGCCTGACCGGTCATCCAGCACTGGGGGATCTCGCGCATGAACGCCTGGGTCTGCGGATCGCACGCGATGTGACGGCCCGCGGCGAGGACGTTGTCGAGTTCTCTCGGGACCAGGGCTCGGTACGGCACCGACACGTTGGCGAACTTCTGCGACGGCGACGGCGACACGCCGATCTCGTCGTCGAAGCGGACGGCGTCCTTCCAATCCTCGCTCGTGAGCTTGTGGCGGCCGACGAGCCGGCGCGTGTGCCGCACGCCGATCTGCGGGGCCGAGAGCATCAGCCACGCGTTCTCGAACCCGGGGGCGTGCCGGCGGAAATGGTCGAGGTGGGCCACCATGCGCCGGCGTGACTCGACCTCGACGCGCGTCAGGTCGGTCACGCTGACCCCGCTGTAGCCACTCAGCCGCGGGCCGAGGAACAGCGCGAGCGTCATTGCGTCCAGCCGACCACGGGGCGCTCGGCGAACCCGAGCGCGTCGCCCGCGTCGGCCATCAGCTGACGGTGCGCGGCCGCGTCGTCGCGCTTGAACTCGAGCCAGCGGGCGAAATCGACGCCGGCCCACAGCCAGCCGGTGTTGAGGCAGTGTGCGATGCCCCCGCCGCCCGCCTTGGCGTCCGCCTCGAACTCCAGCCCCGCCCGCGCGCACAGGTCGAGATCGCCGGTGCAGTCGACGATCACGTCGGCCACGATCGCGCGCCGGCCCTCCTTGCTCTCGAACGTCACGCCGCGGATCTCGCGGCCCTCGACGAGCGGATCGGCGACCCAGCTGTGCAGCAGGAACTTCACGCCGGCCTCGATCAGCAGCTCGGCCGACAGGTACTTCAGCCACTCGGGGTCGATCATCGGCGACCACGTGACGGTGTCGCGGAACGCACCCTGCCGCTCGCGCCAGTAAGCGACCGCGCCGGCGTCGGTCGATCCCCACAGCGCGCGCGGCGCGCCGGCAACCGCGGTCTCGGGAAGCCGATCGAGCAGCTCCTGGCCGATGCCGGTGATCACCGGACGCCCGCTCCAGTCGGTCATGCGGTCGATCCAGATCACGAGGCCGCCGGTCGACAGGCCGCCGAGATGGTTGTAGCGCTCGACCAGCAGCACCTCGGCGCCGGCGCGCCGCGCGGCGAGCGCCGCCGCACACCCCGCCGGGCCGCCGCCCACGACCAGCACCTGCGTCTCCGCGTGGACCGGAGTCTCTCGCGCCCGCTCGGTCACCGTTCGCGCGGTCGCCGGCGCCAGCGGCGTGAACGCGTGGTCGTCTTCGAGGGTCGCCGCGGTGGACATCGCCGCGGTGCCCTGGTGGTAGCTCTCCTCCTCGGTCGAGCTCACCCCCACAGGATGGCGGATCAGCGCGCGGCGAGCACCATGCCCGCCGCCACCGTGTCGTTGCTGGCCTCATCGATCAGGATGAAGCTGCCGGTGGTGCGGTTGCGCGAATAGGGATCGGCCATCAGCGGGGAGCCCGACCGCAGGCGGACGCGGCCGATCTCGTTCAGCGAGAGCTCGCCGGCGGGCTCGTGCGCGAGCGTGTTGACCTCGACGCGGTAGTCGAGCTCCTCGATCCGGGCACGGGTGGTCCGCGTGGTGTGCTTGATCACCAGACGTGCGCCCGGGCGCAGCGGCGTCTCGCCCATCCAGCAGACCATCGCGTCGAGCTCGCGGGCGGCTGCGGGCGGATCGTCTCCGTCGACGAGCATGTCCCCACGGGAGATGTCGACGTCGTCCTTCACGCGCACCGTCACCGACATGCTCGGAAACGCGGTGTCGACCGGGCCGTCGAACGTTTCGATCGAGTCGATCTCGGTGCGCTGACCGCTCGGGAGGACGAGCACCTCATCACCGGCGCGGAGCACGCCGCCGGCGACTGTGCCGGCATATCCGCGGTAGTCGTGGTGGTCATCGTTGTTGGGGCGGATCACCCACTGGATCGGGAAGCGCACCTCGGCGAGGTCGCGGTCAGGGGCGATCACCACGTGCTCGAGGTGGTACAGCAGCGGCGGCCCGTCGTACCACCGCATCGCGGTCGAGCGGTTGACGACGTTGTCGCCGAGGAGCGC
This sequence comes from uncultured Solirubrobacterales bacterium, assembly GCA_963699325.1. Taxonomy (GTDB): domain Bacteria; phylum Actinomycetota; class Thermoleophilia; order Solirubrobacterales; family Solirubrobacteraceae; genus Palsa-465. The sequence goes on from CAVOTN010000014.1 coordinate 273,239, forward strand.
CGAGATCGGGATGAAACTGACGTCCGGTATGCCGAGCCGGGCCGTCCAGTCGGTCAGGTCTTCGACGATGTGCTCGAACACCGCCTCGTCGTACGCGACCAGATCCATTTTGTTGACGCACACGACAACGTGCGGGATCCGCAGCAGCGACGCGATATAGGCGTGCCGGCGAGTCTGCTCGCTCACGCCCTTGCGGGCGTCGACGAGCATGACCGAGAGGTCGGCGGTCGAGGCGCCGGTGACCATGTTGCGCGTGTACTGCTCGTGGCCAGGAGTGTCGGCGATCACGAACTTGCGCCGCGGCGTCTGGAAATACCGGTAGGCGACGTCGATCGTGATCCCCTGCTCGCGCTCGGCGCGGAGGCCGTCGGTGAGCAGCGCGAGGTTCACGTACCCATCGCCGCGGCGCTCGGACGTCTGCACCACGTGCTCGAGCTGATCTTCGAAGATCGACTTGGAGTCGTGCAGCAGCCGCCCGATCAGCGTCGACTTGCCGTCGTCGACCGATCCGGCGGTGGCGAACCGCAGCAGCTCGCTGGTGCGGGTTCGCAGCGCGTGGCCATTCGTCGCCGCGCCCGGCGTCATCAGCCTATCTCCCGCACGGCTAGAAATAGCCCTCGCGCTTGCGATCCTCCATCGCAGCCTCGGTCACCCGATCATCAGCCCGCGTCTCTCCGCGCTCGGTGATACGGGTGGCGGCAATCTCGGAGACGACCTCGGGCAGCGTCGTTGCGAGAGAGCGCACGGCTCCCGTGCAGGTCATGTCGCCGACCGTCCGGTAGCGGACCGAGGTCTCGAACGGCTCCTCACCTTCGATCAGCTGCACATGCGGGCTGAGCGCGTACAGCATGCCGTCGCGCTCGAACACCTGCCGCTTGTGCGCGTAGTAGATCGACGGAACCTCGAGACGCTCCTGGGCGATGTACTGCCACACGTCGAGCTCGGTCCAGTTCGACAGCGGGAACACGCGAACGTGCTCGCCCTTGCGGATGCGCCCGTTGTACAGCGCCCATATCTCGGGGCGCTGGCGCTTGGGCTCCCACTGGCCGAAGTCGTCCCGGAAGGAGAACACGCGCTCCTTGGCGCGGGCGCGCTCTTCGTCGCGGCGCGCGCCGCCAAACGCGGCATCGAAGCCGTGCTCGGCGATCGCGTCGAGCAGCGTCACCGTCTGGAGCCGGTTGCGCGATGCCCGAGGCCCGGTCTCCTCGACCACGCGGCCCTGGTCGATCGAATCCTGCACGTTCGCGACGATCAGCCGCTCGCCGATCTGCTCGATCAGGCGGTCGCGGAACTCGATCACCTCGGGGAAGTTGTGCCCGGTATCGACGTGCATGATCGGGAACGGGAACCGGCCGGGTCGGAACGCCTTTTCGGCGAGGCGAAGCAGCACCAGCGAGTCCTTACCGCCACTGAACAGCAGCACCGGGCGCTCGAACTCGGCCGCGACCTCGCGGAAGATGTGGATCGACTCGGCCTCGAGCGTCTCCACATGGGAGAGCTCGTAGTGCAGGGGGTTCAAGCGGTGGTCCTCATTCGTGGATCCCGCATTCGGTCTTCTCCAGCCCCGCCCAGCGTCCTTCACGACCGGCGCCAGGGCGCGTGCACGGCTCGCAGCCAATCGACGCGTAGCCCTGGTCATGCAGCGGGTGGTAGGGCAGGTCGTGCGCGAATATGTAGCGCCAAAGGTCCTTCTCGCGACCAGTCGGCGAGCGGGTTGACCTTCCAGAGCCCGCGGCGCTCGTCGTAGTCGACTTTGGGGGCGGCGGCGCGGGTCGGGGCCTGCTCGCGACGGATGCCCGTGACCCAGGCGTCGACGTCGTCGAGCGCGCGCTCGAGCGCCTCGACCTTGGCCTCGCCGCAGCAGCGGGTCATCGTCCAGGGCTCATCCGGGCTGCGGGCGTCGATCACCTCGATGTTGACGCCGAACCGTTCCTCGAACCGCTTCCAGGTTTCGAGGGTCTCTTCGAACAACACGCCGGTGTCGATCATGAACACCCGGGCTTCGGGCTCGATCGAGGTCAGCATGTGCACCATCACCGACTCCTCCTTCTGGAAGGAGCAGGCCATCTTGAGACGCGGATGGAACCGCTCGACCGCGTACGCGAGGACTTCCTCGGCGGAGACGGTCTCGAGATCGGGAATTGTTGCGCTCATCGTCAACTCAGCGGTCAGACCGCGCACTCGCCCTCGCCGCGGATAACCTCAAACGGCGCCTGCTTGGTCCAGTCGATGAAGTAGTTCATGTTGTCCAGGCTGAACTCAATCGGCATCGTGAGATCCTTGACCTGCGCCTCGAACTCCGCTGGCCCGACGCGGTCGACGAATGCGTTGAATTCCTCGCCTTCGGTCCGCTCGGATTCGTAGAAGCGTACCCATCGATCGACCGCCTCGGGTACACGCTTGGCCGGGAGCCGGGCCTTGAGCCGCTGACCGTAGCGCACGTCGCCACCCTCGTAGGCGCCACCGATATGCGGGATGTAGGCCGGAATCGTGTGGCCGCCGACCTTGATCGAGGCCCCGTAGAAGCCGATGTTCGCGATGTGGTGCTGCCCGCAGCCGTTCGGGCACCCGCTCATCTTGACGTGGATCCTGCGGCTCAACTCGTCGCTGATCTCCATCTGGGTCAGGCGCTCGTGGATCGCCTCATTGAGGCCCATGGAGCTCGTGATGCCCAACTTGCACGAGTCAGTCCCGGGGCAGCTGACGACGTCGGTGATCTCGTCCGCGCCGGCGTCGCCAAGACCGAGCTCGCCGAGCGCCCGCCACACGTCGTACACGGATTCGTCGCGGACCCAGCGGAGCACGATGTTCTGGTGCACGGTCGTGCGCGCGGCACCGCCCGTGTAGTCGCGCATGATCTGCGCGATACCGCGGAGCTGGTCCGGGGTCAGGTCGCCTCGCGTCACCTTGATCTCGACGGTCGAGAAGCCTCGCTGGCGCTGGCGCTTGACGTTGGTCTCGACGAAGCGCGTGAACTCACGGTGGTCTCCGTTGGGCGTCGCAAATGATTGCGGCTTCGGCGGCGCGGCTGCTTCTTCGTCGTGCTCGAACACGATCCCTTCTGGGGAGAAATCGCGCTCGTTGACCCAGTCGCCGTTCAGCTCCTCCTCGACCATCGTGCGGAACTCGTCGATCCCGACCTTGTCGACCAGGACCTTGATCCGAGCCCGGGCGCGGTTCACGCGCAGCCAGTCCTGGCGATCGAAGATCCGCATGCACGCCTCGGTGATCTTCAGATAGTCGCCGTTGTCGAGCTCGACGAAGTCGTAGAGCGTTGGGGCCAGGCGCGGCATGATCGAGGTACCGCCTCCTACCCGGATCTCGACGCCGCGAACGCCCTGGTCGTTGACTCGCGGGATGAAGGCCATGTCGTGGATCCGGGTGATCGCGTTGTCCTCGTCGGTCGCCGCGAACGCCGTCTTCACCTTGCGCGGCATCGCCTGAGTCGTCTCGTGGCGAACGAAGTAGCGCACATACGCGCCGGCATAGGGCGTGATGTCGAACAGCTCACCCTCGAGCGTCCCGGCGCGCGGATCGCCGGTGACGTTGCGCATCGTGTTGCCGCAGCCCTCGCGGCTCGACAGACCGGCGTCGCCAAGGTCGCGGATCAGCGCGGCCGCGTCGGGCAGCGGCATGTGGTGCATCTGGATGTTCTGGCGCGTGGTGATGTGGCCCTTGCGCAACGGCACGTACTTCTCGATCCCGGCGGCGAACGCGTCGAGCTGGTCGGGCGACACCCCGCCGAACGGGAGCTTGACCCGGACCATCTGCACGTCGGGCTGGCGCTGGCCGTAGACGCCCTGCTTGAGGCGGAACTTGATGAACTCGTCCCCGTCGAGCTCGCCCTTCAGGTAGCGCGTGGATTCGGTGTCGAAATCGTCGAACTCGCGCTGCAGGATCGGGATGATGTGCCCGGGTACGTTCTCGAGCACCTCGGGATTCTCGATCGTGCCCGTGCGGCCGTTACCGTGATGGGAGACCGTCTCTTGGGCGTCGGTGCTGGCGCTGGGCGGCGATGCGGGGTGCATCTGACTCCTTCTCCGGTAGCGGACGGACACCGAAATGTACCAAAAGGCAATCGGGGTTCAGGCGTTTTAGCCGCCCCGCAGGTAATTCGCCCCGGGTGGGGGGTGGCGCCGGGCCCGGCAGCGGTGGCGTCGCGAGAGCTGTGAGCGAGGCTAAGGCGCCCGATCCGACGCGAGGCTGAGACGCCCGTCCCGCAGCCCTCGCGCCCGACCACCAGCCGACGCGCGGCAACGATTCGGAAGCGCGCCGGGGCTGCGGGATGGGCGTTCAGCCGAAGCGGCCGCGGGACGGGTGTTCAGCCGAAGCAAACGGACCGGCGCCGCGACGGTGGGGGCAACCGTCGCGGCAGCCGGCGCGCTCTCAACCAGCGCTGGTCAGGTGACTGGCATCGGCTTTGGGGGCTGAGCGATGCCAATGACCGCCGGCGCATCGGCGAGCGCGAGCGTGAGCCCGTGGTCCCGACGACGAGCCCGGAATCTGATCCGGTAGACGATGGTCCCTACTGCGTCCCGCGAACAGCATGACCCTGCGTACTCCCCCTCTTGCCTGCGCCCCGAGCACTGAACTCTCCTGGCGAACCGGTTTATTTGGCTCACCAGCCAACGCCGTGCACGCTGGCATACGGTCCGGTTCCTGTCAAGCAAAGGTGGCTGAAACCCAGCCCCCCGCATCCCCTAAATGGGGTGCTGACACCCCATCACGCCCAGGGCAGCGGCTCTGCCGGAGCTCTGTTCACGCCCTCCTCGAGCGCCGCGCGCTGCCACGGGTTCTGCCTAGGCGCCGGACGGGCGGGCGCCGGCGCGGTCTCGCGCATGAACCGCTCGAGCGCGGCGACGACCGCGGCCGCCTCCTCGGGCGAGGCGGTCGGCGCGACGATCGTGAGCTTCGGGCGCCGATTCATGGGCGGACTGAGCGTATCGTCCCGCGACGTGCCGACGATGCCCGTGCTCGACCACGACGCCGTGCTGGCAGCCGTGTCGCCGGAGGCGGCGATCGAACGCGTGCGCGAGGGCCTGCTCCGGTTCCACGCCGGCGAGTGGGTGATGCCGCCGAAGGTCTATCTCGAGAGCCCGCCATTCGGTGACTTCCGCGCGATGCCGGCGCGCGGCGGCGGATTCGCGCTGCTCAAGTGGGTGACGTCATTCCCGGGAAACCCAGCGCGGGGCCTCCCGACGGTGACTGGGGTGATCTGCCTGTCGAGCGCGCAGACCGGTGAGTCGCTGATGCTGCTCGACGCGCGCTCGGTGACCGCCCTGCGGACCGGGGCGGTGGCTGCGGTGGCGACGGAGGCACTCGCGCGCGAGGACGCGCGCACGGTCGGGGTGATCGGCTGCGGCCTTCACGGCGCCTGGGCCGCGAGGTGCCTGGTGGCGGCGGGGTACGGACCGGGCGTGTGCCACGACCCGCGGGAGGACGTCGCCGCCGTGCTTGCGGACGAGCTCTCCTGGCGGACCGGATCGCGCGCGGAGGCGATCGCGTGCGACATCGTGTGCTGTGTCACCCCGGGTACGGAGATCGTGATCGACGTTGGCAGCCTGCGCGCCGGCCTTCACCTCAACATGCTGGGCGCCGACGGTCCCGGCAAGGCCGAGGCGAGCGTCGGCGCAGTCGCGTCATGCGTGCTGTTCTGCGACGAGTGGGCGCAGGCGTCCCACGGTGGCGAGCTGACCGGCGCGGTGAATGCCGGGCTGGTCACGCGCGACCGGGTGACCGAACTGGGCGCGGTCCTGGCCGGCGAGGCGCCGGGACGTCCGGGACCCGAGGCGGTGACGCTGTTCGACTCGACGGGCCTCGCGATCCAGGACCTGGCGGTGGCGATCTCCGCGTTCGACGCGTGGGAGGACAACCGCGTCGACGCTCGCACGGTCACGCTCTGAGCGCCTCGCCCGGGGCCAACCCGGCGGCCTCAGAGCGGGATGTTGCCGTGCTTGCGCCGCGGACCGGGCTGGCGCTTGTTCAGCAAGGTCTCGAGTGCGGTGATGACCTTCGGACGGGTCTCGTGGGGGATGATCACGTCGTCGATGTAGCCCCGCTCGGCCGCCACGTACGGATTGGCGAAGTGCGCCTTGTAGTCGGCGATCAGCTTCTCGCGACGCGCGTCGGGCGTCGGCGAGGACGCGATGTCGCGGCGGTAGATGATGTTGACCGCGCCCTCCGGGCCCATCACCGCGACCTCGGCGGTCGGCCATGCGAAGTTGAAGTCGGCGAGCTGGTGCTTTGACCCCATGACGTCGTACGCGCCGCCGTAGGCCTTGCGGGTGATGATCGTGATCTTCGGGACGGTGGCCTCGCAGTATGCGTACAGCAGCTTCGCGCCGTGGCGGATGATCCCGCCCCACTCCTGCGTCGTGCCGGGGAGGAAGCCGGGCACGTCGGTGAGCGTGATGATCGGGATGTTGAACGCGTCGCAGGTGCGCACGAAGCGCCCGGCCTTCGTCGAGGAGTCGATGTCGAGTACCCCGGCGAGCTGATTGGGCTGGTTGCCGACGATTCCCACCACGTAGCCGTTCAGGCGCGAGAAGCCACAGATGATGTTGCGGGCGTAGTGCTCGTGCACCTCGAAGAACTCCCCGTCGTCGACGACATGGCGGACGACGTCGCGCATGTCGTACGGCTTGTTGGAGCTGTCGGGAACGATGTGGTCGAGCTCAGGGTCCTGCCTCAGCGGATCGTCGGTGGGCTGGACGCGGGGCGGCATCTCGAGGTTGTTCTGGGGCAGGAAGCTCAGGAGATATCGCGTGTCCTCGAGGCACTGATCCTCGTCGTCGGAGGCGAAATGGGCGACGCCGGACTTGGAGTTGTGGCTCATCGCGCCGCCGAGTGACTCGAAGTCGACCTCCTCGCCGGTGACCGTCTTGATCACCTCGGGGCCCGTGATGAACATGTGCGAGGTCTCTTTGACCATGAAGATGAAGTCCGTCATCGCCGGCGAGTACACGGCGCCGCCGGCGCACGGACCCATGACCAGGCTGATCTGCGGAATCACGCCCGAGCATTGGACGTTGCGGGTGAACACGTCGCCGTAGGCGCCGAGTGACACGACGCCCTCCTGGATCCGCGCCCCGCCCGAGTCGTTGATCCCGATAACCGGGCAGCCGATCTTGGCCGCCAGGTCCATGATCTTGCACATCTTCTCGGCCATCACCTCGCCGAGCGAGCCGCCGAACACCGTGAAGTCCTGGCTGAACACGCAAACCGGCCGCCCGTCGATACGACCGTGTCCCGTCACCACGGCGTCGCCATACGGCCGGTTCTTCTGCATGTCGAACTCGACCGTGCGGTGGCGCACGAACACATCGAGCTCCTGGAACGAGCCCGGGTCGAGCAGCTTCTCGACCCGCTCGCGAGCGGTGTACTTGCCGCGCTCGTGCTGCTTGGCGACGGCCTGCTCGGACCCGGCGTGGATCGCCTCGTAGCGAAGCTCCTCCAGGTGGCCGAGCTTCTCGGCGTAGGTCTCAGGAGCCTTCTCGCGCATCGGGGTCGGCGAGTTTAGGGGTTCGCGGCTGAGTAGGTGGCGGGACGTTTAGGAAGAAATGAGGTACCGCGGCGCTGCAAGATGCGATACAACTTCCGCCACCTTGCAGGAATCGGCGCGTATGCGTCGACGACGGACAACATAGAAGCCGAATCGCCGGACCATCCGTGGCCGGCGAGCGGAGGACCCAAAAGCGACCTCTAGGGGGCGCCGGGGCGAATCGCCGCAACCGTGTGGCGTAGCGCAAGTCGCGAGCCCGTCAGCTAACTCCGCAGGCTCACGAAGAAGGAGGCAGTTGGTGGACACGGCACGTGATCTCGCTTGCGCTGAGGTGTGGCAGGCGTCGTTGGAGCGCTCGCTCGCGCGCAGGGGCAGGCCCACCCGCAGCTCACTCGAGTTGTTCCATCTCCGCCCCGAGCGCGATCTCAGTAGCGTCGACATCCTCCGCGAGTCCGCGGCCTTCTCCCAACTGCGCCGGTCGGCGGCGTCGAGGCGGCCGTCGATGGCGCTGCCCGGCGCCGGCGGGATCTCGGCGCTCGCGCTGCTCGCGGCGACGACGCTGCCGGGGTTGTTGGTCTGGGCGGCCGACCCCGGTTCGTTCGGACCGCGCGGATCACGTACCGCGCCGGCGAGCACGATGCTCACCTCGCCAAGGCCACCGTGGCCGCCGCGACCGCGAGCGCCGCGGTGAAGGCCGCGACCCTCCCGGGGACGACCACACTCGCCGATTCGAGCGCCGCGACCGTGCCGGCGCACGCGGCTCCCCGGACCGCCGCGCCGGCGCACCGGACGACCTCGATGCACGCTCATGCCGCCGCGCCCATCGCCGGCGCGCACATCGCCGCCGCCCAGGACGGCGCCGCCTCGGCGGCGGCGTCGCACGGTGTGAGTGGCGGGGCCGCGCCCGAGGCGCAGCACAGTGTCTCGGCGGTGGCCACCGCGCCGGCGATCCACAAGGCGACTGCGCTCCACAAGGCGACGGCGATCCACCCGCTCCGGACCCGCGGAGCTCACGCGCCGGCGAAGAGCCCGATCCACGTGAGCACCGGCGGCGGGGCGATCGAAGAGACGACGTCTGCCGGACATCCGCGGACGACCACAACCCCAACCCGGCCGAGGGCCCCGGCTCAGCCGAAGCCCGCCACCCACACCCACCCGGTCGCCAAGTCTCACCCGGTGGCGACGACCCCGCCGGCGGCCAATCCGGTACCCGCTCCGACCGTCGCCCCGGGCAAGTACGTGAACCCGCTCGCCGGCGCCAGCGTGACGCCCGAGCGGATCGACCAGGGCGTTGACTACGCGGGCTCGGGACCGCTCGGCGCGATCGGCGACGGGAGGGTCACGTACGTCGGGACGAGCGGCACCGGGTGGCCGGGCGCGTACGTCGAGTACCAGCTCACCGACGGGCCGGACGCCGGCCGATACGTCTACTACGCCGAGGGAATCAGCCCCGCTGCCGGTTTGCGCGTCGGACAGACCGTCCGCGCGGGACAGCCGATCGCCGAGATCATCGCCGGCGACTCGAACGGGATCGAGATCGGCTGGGGCGCCGGGGTCGGCACCGAGAGCTACGCCATGCAGCAGGGCCAGTGGAGGGGCGGCGATGACGCCGACAGCGTCCCCAGCCCCGCCGGCAAGGACTTTTCAGCCCTGATCGCGGAGCTCGGGGGGCCTCCAGGGAAGATCGAGGGCTAAGTCCCGCTCCGTGCTCGCGCGCCCGCGCCCCAGCCCCTAGGCGCGCGAGTACGGGCGGTGATGCGCTTGGCCGAGGCTGTCCAGGGCCGCGGTCAGTGCGGCCTCGGTGGCGGGCGGCTCCGGAGCGGTGGCGGGCGGCTCCGGAGTGGTGGCGGGCGACTCCAGGGTCCTAGCGGGCGACTCCAGAGTCGTGGCGGGCGGCTCCGGGGTGGTGGCGGGGGTTTCCGGGGCCGTGGCCTGCGCGACGCGAGGTCGGGGGCGACGTCGCGCGAGAACCGGTTCGGGCGCGGGTTCGGCGGCCGGGGATGGCTCGGGCGCGTCGGCGGACGCGTCCGGCACGAGAGCCTCCGGCTCGATCGCGGCGGGCTCTGGACCGCGGAGGAAGCCGCGCAACCGGGCGAATCGGCGCCGGCGCGCCGGCGGATCGGCGGCCACGTCTGGCTCGCCCGCATCCGCGTCGACGACCGCGACGTCGTGGACTTCGGGTTCGGCGAGCTCCGGGGGCGGCTCGGGCTCTACCTCGACCTCGACCACCTCCAGTGCCGGCACGCCCTCGACCGCCTCCGGCACCTTCACCTCCGCCTCGGCGACCTCGGGCGACACCTTCCCAGCCACCTCGATGGCGGTCAGGATCACCTTCGTTCCCCAACCGGCGGGCTCGATCCGCACCGTGCCGCGCGCGCGCTCGCCCTCCCAGGCGACGGCGGTCTCCGGGTCGAGCCTTGTGATCCGGATCTCTCCGAATTGGTCGAGGTGGCGAGCCAGTGAGGCCGCGTCACTGCATTCAGCCCATAGCTCCGGCGGGGACTTGACCAGCGTTCGGCTTGCCACGTGCTCCGTCATCGATGGGGGTTTCGCGCGGATGGGCGCGACTCCTGCCCCGAGCCAGCGGCGGCGCCACACCTGCAGAACACGACAATCGAGCCGCTCGACCGCGCGTCCGAGAGCCGGCGAGCTAAGGTGCTGCGTCGATGCCGGAATCGCGACAGCTCGGCGCCGCCGGACCGGTGGTATCGGCCCTCGGACTCGGATGCATGGGCATGTCCGGGCTGTACGGCACCGCCGACCGCGACGAGAGCATCGCGACGATCCACGCGGCGCTTCGACGCCGGCATCACCCTGCTCGACACCGGTGACTTCTACGGAATGGGCCACAACGAGCTGCTGATCGCGGACGCGCTCCAGATGCGTAATCGGGACGACGTGGTCATCAGCGTGAAGTTCGGCGCGCAGCGCGGCCCCGACGGCAGCTGGCTCGGCTACGACGCGCGGCCGCAGGCGGTCAAGACCGCGCTCGCATACACGCTCCAGCGACTGCGCACCGACCACGTCGACGTCTACCGGCCGGCGCGGCTCGACGCGAACGTTCCAATCGAGGAGACCGTCGGGGCGATCGGCGAGCTGGTGCAGGCCGGCTACGTGCGCCACGTCGGCCTGTCCGAGGTCGGCGCGGAGACCATCCGCCGCGCCGCGGCCGTGCACCCGATCTCGGACCTCCAGATCGAGTACTCGCTGATCTCGCGCGGGATCGAGCGCGCCATCCTGCCCACCTGCCGCGAGCTCGGGATCGCGATCACCGCGTACGGCGTCCTCTCGCGCGGGCTCATCAGCGGCCGCTACCGGGCCGACGACGGCATGCCGGCCGGCGACATCCGGGGCCGCATGCCGCGCTTCCAGGGCGACAACCTCCGCCACAACCTCGCGCTCGTCGACGCGCTGCGCGTGGTCGCCGACGGCAAGGGCGTCAGCGTCGCGCAGATCGCGTTCGCGTGGGTCCTGTCGCGCGGCGAGGACATCGTGCCGCTCGTCGGAGCCAGGCGTCGCGACCAACTACAAGAGGCGCTCGGCGCACTCGAGGTCGAGTTGAGCGCGGACGACCTCGAGCGGATCGAGCGGGCCGTCCCGGCCGACGCGGCCGCCGGCGATCGCTACGGCGCGCCGCAGATGGCCGACCTCGACAGCGAGCGCTAGCCGGACTCGGACCAGCGCTGGCCCGACTCGGGCAGCACGAACAGGACGAGCGGCAGCGTCGTTTGCCCGTCGTCGAGGACCAGGGACGCGGTCCCCACGCGTCTCCAGCCCCGCCGCGTATAGAAAGTGATCGCATCGTGGTTGTGGTCGGCGACGTCGAGGACGAGGCGAAGGCGATGTTCAGCGGCGTGCGCCTCGGCGGCTCCGATCAGCGCGCTACCGACCCCACGTCCGCGTGCGGCAGGCGCGACGAAGAACCGGGAGACGACTGCGAGCTGCTCCACCGGGACGGGCACGGCCTCGCGCCACTCCGGACGAGCCCCCTCTTCATCGGTCCCGTGGAGCGAGAGATGTCCGTCGACCGCGCCGGCCGTCTCGCTGACCCACGCGGCCAGTTCGACACGTCCCGCGAGCCACCTCGCCGGATCCTGCGGCCAGCGGACCGGGTAGCGGTCGGCGAGGTAGACCTCGCGCAGCAGCGCGAGGCATGGCTCGAGATCCTCGGACCGGCGAGGACGAATCATCCTTCCTAAGAATTGCCCGGCTAGCGCCCCTTCGACACGAAAAGCTCGATTTTGGTGCCAGCCCGCAGGATCCGGCCGGCGCGCGGGGTCGTGCTCATGACCCGCCCGCTGCGGACCACCTTGGACCTCACGTGCTTGACCTTGCCGACCGTGCAGTGGGCCTGGCGCACGGCCCGCTCGGCGGCGGAGAGCTTCATCCCCTTGGTCCGCGGGACCTTGCACTTGACCGGAGCCACCGGAGCCACCGGGGCCGGCGGTGGGTTGTAGACGACCGCGAGCTGCGCCTGCGCGGTCGCGCCGGCGCCGTCGGTCGCGAGCGCGGTGATCGTGTTCGTGCCCGGGCTGAGCGGAACCTCCGCGGTCCAGGCTCCGTCCGAAGCGACCGGAACCGTCTGCCCGCCGACCACGATCGAGGTGACGCCCGAGCCGGCGTCCGCGATGCCGGAAACGGTCACGCTCGGACTGGACACCGCGGTCCCATTCGCCGGCGAGCCGATCACGACCGACGGAGGCTCGAACCGGTCCTGCGCGGCGAGCGCAAGCCCTGTGACGCCCGCGACCGAGTAACCCACCGAATAGACGTAGCTCAGGCTCGTGCTTCCGCCGGCGGGAACCACGACGAGGTTGTGCTCCTCGAACTCGTCGTTGCTTGCGAAGCGAAACTCGCTCGGAGCCTTGCCGAACGTGATCGCGCCGACGGCCTCGCTCGGATCCCCGTCGGGCTGGGTGACGTTCGTGCGCACCAGGATCGAGCCCGGCACGTTGCTCGCTCCGGGCAGGTCGGTCCCGGGGCCGTACTGCAAGAAGCTCGACTGACCCGGGAACTCGTAGCCGCGCTCTCCCGTCGTTCTGGCCCTTCACGCCGACGAAGTCGTCGTAGAGAAGGTCGAGCGCGTGGGCCTGCCCATCGGTCGAGGACCAGGTGTCGGTCATCGTCACCACCAGGCCGCCGTCGCTCGTCGTGATCGTCCGCTGGAGCCGCACCCCCGAGTTGATGAACTTCGGGCAGGTGGCGAACGTCTGGACCTGCTCGTTCGGACCGTTGCAGATGACCCAGGGCTCGTCGGAGGTCGAGGTCAGCAGGCCGGTGGTGGGATCCCAGGTTACGTTCCCGGTCAGGCCGGTCGGGAACCCGGGCAGATTCTGGCTCGCGGGCTGCCCGCTCGCCGCCGCGAACAGGGCCTGCGCCGAAGCCGGATCGTAGGCGTTGCGACCGTCGACCTGAACCTCCGAGCGCCCGCCGAAGGCGCCCAGGTCGTTGCTAAGGAGCGACCCCACGCAGTTGATCGCGAAATTCCCCTTGTCCCCCTCGGGATCGACCGGCGCGACGAATGGGCCGCCGCAGCCGACCTCGCTGGAGGAGGATGTGACCCCCGGCGAGCCCCAGCCGGCGGTCCCGGTGAACGTCACGTCGTTGACGTAGATGTTGTAGGGCGTCCCGCTGTTCAGTCCACTGCCGATCGTCGCCACCGGGAGGGCCGCCTCTGAGATCGCAAGGCCCGGACCGGCGTAGTTGCTGACGTCGCCGGTTGCGTCGTCGCCGACCGGCACGGCCCGGAGGCGACACACGGAGCCGGCGATCGGCTTCAGCGATACGGCGCCTGAGTTGAAGCTCCCGCTCGTGACCGGGACGGCCTGCGCGATCCTCGTGACCGTGGGACTGGACCCGGAGTAGCAGATGATGTCCACCGCGCCGGTGCCCGACGCGGTGCCCTTGACGGTCAGCGTGGTCGGGCCGAGCGGCGGGTTGTCGAACGAGATCAAATAGGGACTGTTCGCAGGTGTACCGGGCTGGCTCGACGTCCAGCTGGTGATCTGCGAGCTCGTCACCGTCGCGCGGGCCGCGGTAGGCGCGACCGCCAGTGCGAGGAGTGCGATGAGGGTTGCGGCTATCCGGAGCCTGGGCATCAAGAAGGGTCCCTTCCTTCCCTATTCTTACCGTTCCGTTACGTCTCAGAACGGCTGGGCGAGGCGCCTCAGAACGTCGGCTGGTACTCGCCGAATACGTCCTTCATCGCCCCGCACACCTCACCCAGCGTGCAACGGTCCTTGAGAGCCTGCCGCAGGGTAGGGAGGAGGTTATTGGCCGTATCGGCAGCACTGCTCACGTCCTTTAGCCGTTTCTCGACCAATTCACGCATCTCGGCTGGACTTGAACGATTTCAGCCGCTCCACCTGCTCGCGCTCGGACTCCGGATCGACGCGGAGGATGTCCGGCACCTCGGTCTCGCCCTCGTCGACGAACCGGTTGACGCCGACGACCACGTCCTGCTCGGTGCGGTAGCGCTCGTGGTAGCCGAAGGCTGATTCCTCGATCTCGTTCTTCATGAAGTCGATCGCGTTGACCGATCCGCCCAGCCCGTCGATCTTGTCGATCAGCTCCGCGGCCCGCACCTCGATCTCATCGGTCAGCGCCTCGACGAAGTACGAGCCGGCGAACGGGTCGACGGTGTCGGCCGCCCCGGACTCGTAGCCGATGATCTGCTGGGTGCGGAGCGCGATCTTCGCGGCGCGCTCGGTCGGCAACGCGAGCGCCTCGTCAAAGCCGTTGGTGTGGAGCGACTGGGTGCCGCCGCAGACGGCGGCGAACCCCTGCAGGGCGACCCGGACGATGTTGTTCTCGGGCTGCTGGGCGGTGAGCGTCACGCCGCCGGTCTGGGTGTGGAAGCGCAGCCGCCAGGAGCGCTCGTCCCTGGCGTCGAACCGCTCGCGCATGATCCGGGCCCACATGCGGCGGGCGGCGCGGAACTTGGCGATCTCCTGGAAGACGTTGTTGTGGCCGTTGAAGAAGAACGCCAGCCGCGGCGCGAACTCGTCGACGACGAGCCCGGCGTCCAGCGCGGCCTGTACATAGGCGATCCCGTTCGAGAGCGTGAACGCGACCTCCTGGACCGCCGAGCAGCCTTTCTCGCGGAAGTGATAGCCGCTGATCGAGATCGTGTTCCACCGCGGGATCCGCTCGCGGCAGTACGCGAACAGGTCGGTGGTGAGACGGATCGCCCCCTTCGGCGGGTAGATGAAGTTGCCGCGCGCGATGTACTCCTTGAGGATGTCGTTCTGGGTCGTGCCGCGAAGCTTCTCGGCCGGGACGCCCTGCTCCTCGCCGACCAGCTCGTAGAGGAGCAGCAGCACGGCCGCCGGCGCGTTGATCGTCATCGAGGTCGACACCTCATCGAGCGGGATCGAGTCGAACGCCGTGCGCATGTCGTCGATCGAGTCGATCGCGACGCCGGTGCGGCCCACCTCGCCGAGGCACCGCGGGTCATCAGAGTCCAACCCGAGCTGCGTGGGGAGGTCGAACGCCATCGACAACCCCGTCGAGCCGTGGGCCAGCAGGTAGCGGTAGCGCTCGTTGGATTCCTTCGCGCTGGCGTAGCCGGCGTACTGGCGCATGGTCCACAGCTGGCCCCGGTACATGTCGCGGTGGATGCCGCGCGCGAACGGATACTCGCCCGGCTCGCCGAGCCGCCGGGGCAGATCGGCGGGCAGGTCGTGCTCGGTGTAAAGAGACTTGATCTCGATCCCGGAGTCCGTGAACCGGCGGGGATCGTCGGGACCGACGATCGGAGCGATCGTGCGGTGCTCGTCGGTGGTGGCCATGCCCGCGAGGTTACCCGGACCCGGCCGGCCAGGAGACGGCTCGGAGGCCGATAGCCTTCATCGCATGCAGATCCGCGTACGACTGTTCGCCGCACTCCGCGAGCGGGCCGGCGCGTCTGAGCTCGAGCTCGAGCTCCCCGACGGGGCCGCTCGTCGGCGACGCGCTCGAGCGGATGCGCCCGCTGACCGAGGGGGTGCCGGTCGTAATGGCGGTCAACCAGGAATACGCCGACGCCGGCGCGCCGCTCCACGGCGGCGACGAGGTCGCCCTGATTCCCCCGATATCCGGGGGCGCGGTCAGCGCGCTGCACGCCCGGCTCACGACCGAGCCGCTCGCGCTCGATCCGCTCGTCGAGCGCGTCCGCGACCCCCGCGCCGGCGCGGTGGTCACGTTCCTTGGCGTGACCCGCGACGTGGCCGAGCTCGAGTACGAGGCCTACGCGGAGATGGCCGAGCGCGAAATGGCGGAGATCGTGGCTCGCGCAATCGAGCGCCACGGCCTGTGCGCGGCGGCGGTCGAGCATCGCGTGGGAACGGTGCCGCTGTCCGAGGCATCGGTGGCGATCGCGGTGTCAGCGCCCCACCGGGCCGAGGCGTACGCCGGCTCGCGCGAGATCATCGACGAGATCAAGGCGCGGGTCCCGATCTGGAAGAAGGAAGAGGGCGAATGGGTACACGGGGTGACCCCGGGTCCACAACCCTGAGGTCGCTGCCCGCCGTCCACGAGCTGGCCGGCGCGCTCGACGCGTCGCATCCGCTCGCGGTGGCGGCCGCGCGGGCGGCCATCGAGGAGCAGCGGGCGGCGGTGATTGCCGGGGCGTCCGCGGCCGTCGATCTCGTGCCCCGCGCGCGTGAGCTGCTCGCGGAGATGGAGCGCGCGTCGCTCCGGCGCGTGCTGAACGCCACGGGCGTGATCCTCCACACCAACCTCGGGCGGGCGCCTCTGCCGCGCGCCGCTCGTGAAGCCGTGGGGCGCGCGGCCAAGGGGTACTCGAACCTGGAGCTCGACCTCGACAGCGGCGAGCGCGGCAGCCGCCACACCCATATCGAGCGGCTGCTGTGCGCGCTCACCGGAGCGCAGGACGCGATCGTGGTGAACAACGGCGCCGGCGCGGTGCTGCTGGCAGCGGCGGCGCTGGCGGGTCCCGGGCGCGCGATCGTCGTCGCCCGAGGGCAGCTCGTCGAGATCGGTGGCGGGTTCCGGATCCCGGAGGTGATCGTGCAGTCCGGCGCTCGGCTGATCGAGGTTGGGACGACCAACCGCACCAGGATCGGCGACTACGCCCGCGCGCTGGCGACCAATGACGACGTCGGCGCGATCATGCGCGTGCACCAGTCGAACTTCAGGACGGTCGGGTTCGTCGAGGACGTGCCGGTGCAGGCGCTATGCGAGCTGGGGGTGCCGGTGATCGATGACGTGGGATCGGGCTGGCTGGCCAGCCAGCCAGCCCAGGGGTTTGGGGGCCGGAGTGATCGCGGTGGACGAGCCGCACCTCGCCGCGTCGGTGGCGGCCGGCGCCGCGCTGACCTGCTGCTCGGGCGACAAGCTGCTGGGAGGGCCGCAGGCAGGGCTGATCGTGGGCCAGCGGGACGCGGTGGCGGCGGCGCGCCGGCATCCGCTGGCGCGGGCGCTGCGGATCGACAAGCTGTCGCTGGCGGCGCTCGAGGCGACGCTGCGTCTCTACCGCGACCCCGAGAGGGCGATGCGGGAGGTCCCGGTGCTGGCGATGCTGTTCGCCGACCCCGACACGCTCGTGGCGCGCGCGGAGCGAATCGCCGAGGGCATCGGGGAGCGGGCGCGGATCGTCACCGCGGTCGCCAAGATCGGCGGCGGTTCGCTGCCGCTGCTCGAGCTCGAGGGGCCGGCGGTGGCGCTCGAGGCCGAGCCGGAGGCGCTGCGTCAGGGCGCTGCGGGCAAACGAGCCGCCGGTGATCGCCCGGATCCACGAGGGGCAGGTGCTGCTCGACCCGCGCACGCTGACCGACGATGAGGTGCCGATCGTGGTGCGCGCCATCCGGGGCGCGCTCGCCGGATGAAGCCGCTGACGCTCGGGACCGCCGGCCACATCGATCACGGCAAGACCGCGCTGATCCGGGCGCTGACCGGCGTCGACACCGACCGGCTGCCAGAGGAGCGCGCGCGCGGGATCTCGATCGAGCTCGGCTACGCGAGCCTGGCGCTGCCGTCGGGCCGGCGGTTGTCGGTCGTGGACGTCCCCGGCCACGAGCGGTTCGTGCGGACGATGGTCGCGGGCGCGACCGGAATCGACCTGTTCCTGATGACGATCGCGGCCGACGACGGCGTGATGCCGCAGACGCGCGAGCACGCCGCGGTGCTCGAGGCCCTACGCGTGCGCACCGGCGTGGTGGCGGTGACCAAGAGCGACCTCGCCGACCCCGAGGTGGCGCTGATCGAGGCCTCGGAGCTGTTTCCGGGCAGCGAGGCGGTGCCGGTGTCTGCGCGCACGGGCGCCGGCATCGACGACCTGCGGGCGGCGCTCGACCGCGCCGCAGGCAACGTTCCGGACCGGGGGGACTCCCACGCGGCGGCGCGCCTGCACGTCGACCGTGTGTTCACGATCCGCGGCGCAGGCACGGTGGTGACGGGCACGCTGTGGTCGGGCGAGATCGGTCACGGCGACGAGCTCACGCTGCTGCCACAGGGCCGGCGGGTGCGAGTGCGCGGAGTGCAGGTCCACGACCAGCCGCTCGAGCGGGCGCCGGCGGGCCAGCGCGTGGCCGTGAACCTGACCGGGCTGGCGGTGGCCGAGATCGAGCGGGGTGACGTGCTCGTCGGGACCGAATCGGGGCTGCGCCCGAGTTACCGCGTGGACGCCGAGCTGGAGTTCGGCGACGAGGAGCCTGAGCACGGCACTCGCGTGCAGGTCCACCACGGCACGCGCGAGGCGCCGGCGCGGCTGGCTTGGCTGGGCGGGCACTTCTGGCAGATCCGCCTCGAGCAGCCGCTGGTGCCCGCCGCCGGTGACCGCGTCGTGTTGCGGCGGATCGCGCCGCCGGACACGCTCGGTGGCGGCGTGGTGCTCGACCCGCGGCCGCGCCGGCACGGCCCGAGCCGCGACCTGCTGGTCAGGCTCGAGCGGCTGGCGCGCGGCGAAGCGCCGGAACCGACCGGACGGGCCCGCACAGCCCCACGGACGCCGGCGGAGCCGGCCCCCATTGCGCAACCGGCTGTCGTGACCCTGTCGGCGTCCGCGACCGCGCTCGAGCACCGTCTCCGCGACGCCGGCGTCGAGCCGCCGATCGACTCCGAGCTCGACGCCCGCGACCTGGCCGCGCTCCGCGACGCCGGCCGCGCGGTCCGCGTGTCGAAGAGCCTCCACTACCACGTCGACGCGCTCGCCGACATCCGCGAGCGGCTGATCGCGCTCGCCGGCCGCAACGGCGGCGCGGTCACGCTCGCACAGCTGCGCGACGAGCTCGGCACGTCGCGCAAGTTCGCCCAGGCGCTGCTCGAGCACTTCGATTCCGAGAAGGTGACGATCCGCCGCGGCGACGAGCACGTCCTGCGCCGGCGGGCCGGCTAAAGCGCGCCGCCGGCCGCGGTCGGGGCGGTCGGATCGGGCCCGTCGGATTGCGAGTGCTCACGGGCGAGGTAGTCCTCGATCTGCATCGGCGATTCGGATGAGCGCTGCACGACCGCCAGCAGCGACGACATCGTCGAGACCTCCTCGACCTGCTCCTTGAGGAACCACTGCGTGAACTGCTCGCTCAGGTAGTCGTTCTCCGCGCGGGCGACGCCCATCAACTCGCCGATCTGATCGCTGACGCGGCGCTCCTGCTCGAGCGACAGCGCGACCGGCGCCACGATGTCGCTGAACCCGGTCTCGGGCGCGGCGATGCCGGGAATCGTCACCTCGGCGTCGGCGTCGAGCAAGTACTCGACCATCATCATCGCGTGGTTGCGCTCCTCGACGGCCTGGGCGTAGAAGAACGCGGCCAGCCGGGGCAGGGTCTCGGAGTCGAAGTAGACGGCGTTGGCGATGTACTGCTGCGAGGCTGCGAACTCGTACGCGATCTGATGATTAAGGCGCTCGACGAACCGCGCTGCTGCCATCGTTCCTCCTCACTTGGTGGCGCCCATTCGGGCGGAATCGGCTCCGCCATCGTAATGACCGGTGTGCCCTCGGCGGAAAGACCACAGTAGATTGGGCGGATGCCGACCAGCCTAGTAACCGGAGGGGCGGGATTCCTCGGGTCCCACCTGTGCGACGAGCTGCTACGACGCGGCCATCGCGTGATCTGCATCGACAACCTCGAGACGGGCTCGCTCGCCAACATCGAGCACATCCGCGACGACGCGTTCGTCCACCGCAATCTGGACATCATCGAGCCGTACTTCGTCGACGAGCCGATCGACTTCGTCTACCACCTGGCCTCGCCGGCCTCGCCGATCGACTATCTGCGCCTGCCGCTGGCCACGTTGAAGGTCGGCTCGTACGGCACCCACCACACGCTCGGGCTCGCCAAGATCCACCGCGCGCGGTTCCTGATCGCGTCGACCAGCGAGGTCTACGGCGACCCGCAAGTGCACCCCCAACCGGAGAGCTACTGGGGGCACGTCAACCCGATCGGGCCCCGTGGGGTCTACGACGAGGCCAAGCGCTACGCCGAGGCGCTGACGATGGCCTACCACCGCCAGCAGGGCGTCGACACCGCGATCGTCCGGATCTTCAACACCTACGGCCCTCGAATGAGACCGCACGACGGTCGCGCGATCCCGACGTTCCTGCGTCAGGCGCTCCAGGACCGCCCGATCACCGTGTTCGGCGATGGGTCCCAGACGCGCTCGTTCTGCTACGTCGAGGACGAGATCCGTGGACTGATCGCGCTCGCCGAGTCGGGCCACCACAACCCGGTCAACATCGGCAATCCCGACGAGTTCACGCTGCTCGAGCTCGCGAACACCGTGATCGAGGTGACCGGATCGCGCTCGGAGATCGTGTATGAGGCGCTGCCGACCGACGACCCGCAGGTGCGCCAGCCCGACATCACGCTCGCGCGGGAGATCCTCGGCTGGGAGCCGAAGATCAGCCTCCGCGAGGGGCTCGAGCGGACGATCGAGCAGGCCGGCACCGAGGCGCTGATGGGCGCCGGCTAGCCGGCGCCCCAGAACGCACGAATGCTTGCTCGCTACACCGCTACTTCGCGTTCGAGCTACCGTTATAGCCAGCGCGGGGGTCGATGACGGTGCGAGACGCAACGTGACGGTCGAGCAGAAAGAGGTCGCGAACATCCACTCCGGAGGCGGTCCCGAGACCGCCACGCCGGTGTCGGTACCGCTGCCTGACCGGGACATTCGGCGAAAGCGTCCGCCGCTGCTTTCGTTCGTGTTGCGGTTGGAGACGCTGCGGCGAGTCGTCCGGGTGCTGTCGCTGCTGGTGCTCGACTTCATCGGCGTCGTGGGCGCGCTGTTCACCGCACTGATCCTCAAGCTGGCCGTCCACGACCAGGCCGACGCCGCACTGGCATGGCGGGACATCAAGCACTGGATCCCGTTCGCGTACCTGGTGACCGTGCTCGCGTTCGCCCGCGTCGACCTCTACGCGGACCGGACGCGCCGGCCCGGACTGGCCCGGATCGCCACCGCCCTGTTCCAGGCGACGGTGATCGCGCTGGTGTTCGCGCTCGCCGACGGCCAGCACTTCTCGAGCTATTTCATCTTCTACGGCACGCTGTTCTTCGCGACGATCTACATCGCCACGCTCCGTGAGCTGCACCTGCGCGTCAGCGGGTGGGTGCTCGATCAGGCCGGATATGCGCGGAGGGCGGTGCTGGTCGGGTCGGGCAAGCACATCGAGGAGGTCGCGCGAGCGCTGGCCGATCGGTCGCGCTCGCAGGTCGACATCGTCGGCTACATCTCGCTCACCCCACGTCCCCGCAACGGGCTGCGGTCGCTCGGTGCGCTGCCGGATCTACCGACCGTGCTCGAGCTCGAAGGGGTGCAGGAGGTGATCATCGCCGACCCGGACTTCCCCCAGGACAAGGCGGTCGAGCTCGTCGACCTGTGCCATCAGCGCGGGGTGACGGTCCAGGTGGCTCCGTCGACGATGGAGATCCTGATCGACCGCGCGGAGTTCGCGCCAGGCCACACCGTGCCGCTGTTCACGCTGCGCCCGCCGGTGTTCGAGGGCGTCGACTACGCCGTCAAGCGAACGTTCGATCTGGTGGTCGCGTGCGTCGGGCTGATCGTGCTCTCCCCCGTGTTCCTGGCGATCGCGATCGCGATCAGGCTGAGCTCGCGCGGCCCGGTGATCTATCGGTCGGCCCGGCCCGGCATGGCCGGAAAGCCGTTCTTCTGCTTCAAGTTCCGGACGATGCGCGAGCACGCCGAGCAGATCCAGGACGAGCTCGAGCCGCTCAACGAGCTCGACGGTGCCTTGTTCAAGATCCGCGACGATCCGCGCCTGACCAAGGTCGGGCGATTGCTGCGCCGCTTCTCGCTGGACGAGCTGCCCCAGCTCGTCAACGTCGTGCGAGGCGAGATGTCACTGGTGGGGCCGCGCCCGCTGCCGATGCGCGACTTCGACCGTCTGGAGGAGTGGCACAAGAAGCGCTACCTGGTGCTCCCCGGGATCACCGGGCTGTGGCAGGTCTCGGGCCGGGCCGAGCTCGACTTCGACGACCTCGTGCGGCTCGACTTCCTCTACCTCGAGCGGTGGTCGATCATGCTCGACCTGTCGATCCTGCTGAAGACGATCCCCGCGGTGCTCACCCGGCGGGGCGCCTTCTAAGCGAGCCGCCGCGCCTCCGCCGGACAGCCGGCGGCGCCGCACCCGGATAGGCTGTCGAGCCGACACATGCCTCCCACCGACCGATTCGTCATCAGCTTCGCCGCCGAGCCCCCGCAGGAGCCGCTCCCGTACGGGCGCTGGGGCGACACGCTCGCCGGCCACTTCCGCACGGCGACGCGCGAGGTCGACACCGAGGGCGAGGAGATCGGCGAGATCAACACCGAGATCTCATGGTTCCCGGACCGCACCTACGGCGGGCGGACGTACATCCCCGCGGTGGCGCGGACGACGAGCGGGCATGAGCTGTTCGGGTACGTGTCGTTCACCGAGGGTCAGCAGGGGCCGAGCGAGTTCGCGGCGTCGGTCGATTTCACCACCGAGGTGGCCGAGTCCAATCCCGACTGGAAGCTCGACCTCAACGACGAGGTGATCGGCACCTGGCGCGGCGAGCAGGGCAACAAGGCCGACATGACGCTCGTCTGGGGCGTGGCGCTGGTCCCCGGCGGCGCGACCGTGACCGCCGAGCTGGCGGGAATCGCGGTCGACCAGGCCGACCTCGTCGAGGATCGCTTCACGCTGATCGCGCCCGACAACTATCGCTCGGACTACCTCGAGATCAAACTGTGGAGCAAGTCGGGCGAGGAGCTCGCTCGCGAGTCGCCGTACCTCGAGGACGAAGAAGAGGGCGGGGACGAGTAACCGCTCGCGGCGGCCGCCGGGATCGCGGCTACGCCTGGCGCGGTGAACCGGGTGGCGGATCGGGCGGTGATCCGGATCGAGCGGATCGGGCTGCGATCCGGGGGGCGGCTCGGTTGGCAGCCCCATGGACGGATCCGATGACGCCGCGGGAGTCGCCTGGACCGGCTGAACCGCGCCGTTGCCGTTCAGCGGTGTCTGGAGCGGGAAGTGGCATGCGGCCAGATGGTCCTTGCCGAACGGGCGCAGCAGCGGGACCTCCTCGGCGCACTTGTCCTGCGCCCGCGGGCAGCGGGTGCGGAAGCGACAACCCGACGGGGGGAAGAGCGGCGATGGAAGCTCGCCACGGACGCCCACGTTGCGCTCCTTTGCCCTTGCCTGCTCCGGATTCGGCACCGGAATGGCGTCGAGCAGGCCGGAGGTGTAGGGGTGGGCCGGCCGGTCGTAGATGTCGTTCCCCGGACCGATCTCGACGAGCTTGCCGAGGTACATGACGCCGATCCGGTCGGCGAGGTACTTGACCACCGAGAGATCGTGGGAGATCACGACGTAGGTCACGCCGTGAGTGGCCTGGAGCCGCTTCATCAGGTTGAGGATCTGGGACCTGATCGAGACGTCGAGGGCCGAGACCGGCTCGTCGGCGATGATCACCTTCGGACTGAGCGTCAGCGCTCGGGCCAGGCCAAGCCGCTGTCGCTGGCCTCCGGAGAACTCGTGCGGGTAGCGGTCCATCACGTCGTAGGACAGCCCAACCTCGTCGAGGAGGCTTCGCACCTTCTCGGTGCGCTCCTTCGCCGTGCCGACCCGGGCGATGTCCAGCGGCTCGGAGATGATCTCCTTGACCCGCATGCGCGGATCTAGTGAGGCGTAGGGGTCCTGGAACATGAACTGCAGGTCGCGGCGCATCGAGCGGAACTGCGCGCCCTTGACCGTGCCGAGGTCCGTGCCGTCGAACAGCACCTGACCGCTGGTCGGCGTCTCGAGTCCGACGCCCATCCGACCGAGCGTGGTCTTGCCGCAGCCCGACTCGCCCACCAGACCGAACGTCTCGCCGGGCCGGATCCCCAGCTGCACCTCGGTGACCGCGTGCAGCGCGCCGATCTTCCGGCGCAGGATCGCGCCGGAGGTGACCGGGAACTCCTTGGTCACATCCCGGAACTCCAGGATGAACTCCGCCTTGCCGTTCGTGGCGGCAGCCGGAGCCATCAGCCGGCTCCTCAGCCGTCCCGAGCAGCTCGAGCTCCTTGCCGAACGACGCCATCAGGGCCTTGTTCTGCTCGGCCTTGGCGATCAGCTCGGATCCAAGGTCGCTCATGTCGATGACGGACGAGCTGCGCGGGTGGAAGCACGCGAACGGATGGCTCGGGTCATCGCCACCGAGCGGCGGATCATGGGTCCGGCACTGCTCGGTCGCGAACGCGCACCGTGCGGCGAAACGACAGGCCAGCGGCGGCCGGCGCAGATCCGGCGGAAGGCCGGGAATCGAGTAGAGCTCCTGGCTGCGGTCCTGATCGAGCTGAGGGATCGACGCCAGCAGCGCCTCCGTGTAGGGGTGGCGGACGTTCTTGAACAGCTCGAGCGTCTCGGCGGTCTCGACCTTGCGGCCGGCGTACATCACGAGCACGCGGTCGGCCCTACCGGCGATCACCCCCATGTCGTGCGTGATCAGGATGATTCCCATCCCGAGCTCGCGCTTGATCCGGTCGAGCAGGCTCAGGATCTGCTCCTGGATCGTGACGTCGAGCGCGGTGGTCGGCTCGTCGGCGATCAGCAGCTTCGGGTCGCAGGCGAGCGACATCGCGATCATCACGCGCTGGCGCAGACCCCCTGACAGCTGGTGCGGGTAGTCCTTGAGCCGTTCCTTCGGCCGGGGCAGGCCGACGAGGTCGAGCACTTCGGCGGCGCGCTCGAGCGCCTCTGACTTCGAGACGTTGCGATGGGTCGTGACGACCTCGGCGATTTGTCTGCCGATCGTCATCGTCGGGTTCAGCGAGTTCATCGGGTCCTGGAAGACCATGCCGACCTCGTTGCCCCTGACGTTGCGCAGCTCCGCGGGGCTGATCTTCGCGAGGTCCCGGCCTTCGAGCCGGATCTCGCCGCCGGCGATGAACCCGCCCCTCGGAAGCAGCCGCATGATCGACATCGCGGCCATGGTCTTGCCGCAGCCGGACTCGCCGACGATGCCCAGCGTCTCGCCCGCCTCGACCTCGAAGCTCAGACCGTCGACGGCGTGCACCGTCCCGCGGCGGAGCTTGATCTGAGTCTTGAGGTCTTCCACCTCGAGGAGTCGCGTCATGCGGCTAGCGTTCTTGGAGGCGGACGTCGAAGGCGTCTTGGAGGGCGTCGCCGATGAAGTTGAACGCGACGACCGTGATCACGATCATGATCAGCGCCGGGTAGACCTGCCACCAGTACCCGTCCTGCAGGTACGTGGTGCCGTCGGACAGCATCGAGCCCCACGTGGGCGTCGTTGGCGGTAGCCCGAAGCCGAGGTACTGGAGCACGGCCAGAGTCAGGATCGCGTTGGCGATCTGGAACGTGACCGTGACCATGATCACGCCGATCGTGTTCGGGATGATGTGGCGGACGATGATGCGCCAGGACCGGCCGCCCATCACCTGGACGGCCTGCACGTACTCGCGCGTTCGCAGACTCAGCGTCTCCCCGCGGACGAGGCGGGCGGGAATCAGCCAGGAGACGATCGTCAGCAGCACGATCAGGAGCGTCAGGCTGGGCTTGTAGATCTGGGCCATGAAGATGAACAGGAACACGATCGGGATCGCGAGTCCGATGTCGACCAGGCGCATCAGGACGCTGTCGAGCGCGTCCGCCGAAGTACCCCGCGATCGCTCCGTAGATCAAGCCGAACACGGTCGAGACGAGACCGACGGCGATCCCGACCTCGATCGAGCTCTGGCCCCCCTTCATCAGCCGGCCGAGGATGTCAAAACCGCTGGAGTCGGTCCCGAGCGGGTGGCCACCGCCCGGTCCCATGTTGACTGCGATCAGGTTCGGATTGAGCTGATCGGTCTTGTCTAGCAGCGGGCCGATGAAGCTGAACAGGATGATGATGACCACGACGGCCACGCCGATGAGCGCCAGCTTGTTCTGCGCGAACGTCCGGGCGACCAGCGCCCAGGGACTGCCGCTGGAGGCGACCTCGCCGCCTTCGGGCGCCGCGAGGACGTCGACCTCTTGCGCGGTCGCGTCGGTGGTCGGCGCGCCGTCCGCGGCCGCCCCGTTGTCCTGCGTGCTCAGTACCTGATCCGCGGGTCGAGAATCGCATAACCGATGTCGGCTAGCAGGTTGCCTACGACAGTGATGACGCCCACCAGCACCGTGATCCCCAGCATGACCTCGTAGTCGTTACGCAGGGCGGCCTGGAAGTACTCGAGTCCCGCCCCCGGGTAGTTGAACACCTGCTCGATGATCAGCGTCCCGGTCAGCACCAGGGGGATCGACAGGCCGACCAGCGTCACGACCGCGATCAGCGAGTTGCGCAGCAGGTGGCGCATCAGCACCAGTCGCTCCGGCAGCCCCTTGGCGCGCGCGGTCCGGATGTAGTCCTGGGCGAGCGTGTCGATCGCCGAGGAGCGCATGTACCGGCTGAAGGCCGCGTAGGTCACGAGCGTCAGCGACAGTACCGGAAGCACCAGCCCGGACGGATGCGAGAGTATCCCGAGCGCCGAGCTCGCTTGCGGCGCCTCGGCCGGGAACACGTGGAAGCTGATCGACAGGAACTGGATCAGCAGCAGCGCAATCGCGTACTGAGGCATCGAGTACAGCAGGAAGCTGACCCCGGTGCCGGTGTAGTCGAGCGCGCCGTTGCGCTTCACGGCCTGGGCGATCCCGGTCGGAATCGCGATCATCAGCGAGAAGATCAGCGACAGCCCGCCCAGCACCAGATCTCGCGGCAGGTCGGTCGCCAGCAGCGAGTCGACCGAACGATTGAACTGATAGCTAGTAGCCGAGGTTCCCGTGCAGCAGCTGATCCAGGAAGTACCAGTACTGGACGAAGAACGACTGGTCCAGATGATTCTGATGATTGAACTGCTGAATCGCCTGCGGCGTTGCCCTGTTGCCGAGGATGTCTCGAGCGAGACTCCCCGGCAACAGGTGCAACAGGATGAACGGTGATCAGCGTGACCCCGAGGACCACGATGATCGCCTGACCCAGGCGGCGGATGATGAATCCGGTCATGCTGCCGGATACATCATCCCACCGCGGGTCAAGCTAGTGCTCATTACTTGGTGAAGTACCAGTACTGCGGCTGGAGGAATCCCAAGGCGTTTGCCGCGTAGCCGGCCAGCTTCTTGTCGATCACGGTCGCCGCGTTCCCTCCGTAGGTACCGACCTGGGTCGGCCCGAAGATCACCGGATCCTGCTGCGACACGTACTGGGCGTACGCCGTCAGCGCCGCGCTCTCATTGGCGAGCGGGCCGGTGATCGTCTCGGTGATCAGCGACGTCATCTTCGGGTCGACGTAGCTTCCGGCGTTCGCTGCCGAGCCCGGGTTGTACAGCGGCTCGCCTGTCGGCAGGTACGACGGCCCGTAGATCCAGCCGGCGCCCCAGTTCTGAGCGGTCCACTTGCACGACGCCGCGCTGGGCGCGCACGGCGAGCCCGTGGCCACCACTGTGCTGAACGGGTGCGTGGTCAGGTTGAGGGTGATCCCCAGCTTCTTCGCCTGCGAGGCCAGGTCGTTCATCTCGTCCTCGAGGGACACGACGCCGGACTCGTAGTCGATGTTGAACGAGATTCCCTCGCCCTGCTTGATCCCGGCACCGCACTCGCCGGTGGCCGTCCCCGGCTTGATGCACGTGGTGTTTCCGCCGGCCTTGACGCTCCAGCCGTTCTGCGTGAGCAGCTGCGACGCCGTCGAGGGCGAGAACGAACACGGGCCCAGCGCGATCGCCGCCGTGTTGACAAGCGGGCTCGGCGGCGACAGCGGAATCGGCCCGCAGGTCGCATCTGCCGTGTCGTACAGGAAGGCGTGGATCCAGCCCTGCTGGTCGATCAGGTGCTGGAACGCATTCCGGAAGTACGGCTGCCGGAAGATGTACCGCACGGGTTCGCCGCCGGGCGACGTAGTTGCGTTCGAGTTGAGGTTCAACGGGAAGTAGTTGAACGAGTAGCTCGCCGCCTTGTTGACCTCGTAGCCCTCCGCCGCGAGCGAGTTGAGCTGCGGGGCATACTGCGACGGGACGTTCCCGATCGTGATCGCGCTCGGGCCACCCGACTTCTCCTGGTTGTAGATCGCGGCCTCGCTCGTGAATGGGAGCTCGACGAGCTGTGAGATCGAGACCTTCGGCGTTCCCGACCAGGCCGGGTTGGGCACCAGGACCGCACGTCCGTCGGTGCTGAAGCTCGTGAGCTTCATCGGCCCGTCCACCACGCTCCACAGCGGCGAGCTGGCCCAGTTGGCGAGCTTCTTCGACTGGGCGTCGAGGAACTTGTAGATCCCCGCCGCGCCGGCCTTCGTCGTGTCTGGCAGATGCCCGTTATCAGTCGTCGGCGCCGGCTGCGACAGCGACGTCCGGTCCCATGCCAGCGGCATCGGGAAGATCTGCGAGAGCTCGCTGTAGAGCACCCACTCCGAGTCGTACGCCTTGTTGAAGGTGATGACGAACGTCGACGGATTGGGGGCCGAGTAGCTGACCACGTTGTCCGGGAAGTAGCCGGGCGCGTAGCCGCACCATTCCGTGGACGGACTGGCCTTCAGGACGTTCATCCAGAACACGAGATCCCGCGCGGTCACGGTCTCGCCGTTGGACCACTTGTACGGGTTCAGCTTGATCGTGTACGTCTTGCCGCCGTTGGACGTGACCGGCGCCTGGCCAATCGAGTGGCTGTAGTCGATCGTCGGCTTGTAGTTCTCGCCGTACGTGTAGAGCGGGTAATACAGCATGTTCATCAGCTGGTTGGCGTTCGTCGTGCTACAGACCGCGAACGTGTACATCGGGAAGATGTAGTTCGGCGTTGCGTCGGGGCCCTCGGTGAAGTACACGGTTCCGCCCGCGACCTTGGCCCCGCTCCCGGTCGACGGCTCCGTCAGCCCCGGTCCAGTGGTCGGAACCCCGGTCGGTGCCCCGGAGCTGCTGCTGCTCCCGCCACTACTGCTCTTGCTGCTGCTGCTCGAACCGCAGGCAGCGGCAAGTACCACGACTAGCGCCACGCCGAACGTTGCCAGCGTGCTGCGCGTGATCCTACGCATTAAAAATCCTCCTGATAATCCCCATTAGCAGAGATCCCCATTAGCAGTGCGCCCTGCGAGAGCCGAAGCTTCCTCGCGGGGCCAAGCTCGGTTCCGCCTGCGACTCGGCGGGCCGAGCGTTACATAGCTTCTGTTTGGCTACCGTTTTGCCTTCCTACCGCGCTCCCGCGCGGAAGATATCATCGAACCGGCCGCGTGGGGGGGACCGTTCAGATGCCGATTCGGAGCCGCCCTGCGGGCTCATCGTCGGGCCCCCGGCTCGAGTGCTCGTGCCCAAGGCTTGCTCCAGCATCAGATACGAGTTGTCTCCTCCACGGCCCGTAGAGTCTCACACCGACCAGGCTGTTGCACGAACCGTTAACGAACCGCAAACCTGAGACTCGGCCGCGGCGGTCCAACGCGACGCGCTCGCGGCGGTCCGACGCGTCGCGGTTTCATAGCTCCGCCCCGCCCTCGTAGCTCAATGGATAGAGCACGCGCCTCCTAAGCGCGGGATGCAGGTTCGATTCCTGCCGGGGGCATGAGAAGATGCTCACCGCACCCCGTGCTACCGTCCGGCCACTCTGTGGCCGAGAGCACGCTAGAAGCACCGACGATCCCGGAGCGGGCTACCGGGGAGCAAACTCTCCCGCGCGAGCCGGTTCCCTGGACGCTTCGCGCGTACACGCGCGAGCACCCGTGGCTCTGCACGGGCGCCGTGGTCGTCGCGGTGTCGGTCGTGCTGACCGCATGGGCGCGCACCCGCCCGAGCTACGACGCCTACGGCTGGATGGTCTGGGGCTACCAGACCCTGCATCTCTCGCTTGACCTCGGCGGGGCCCCGTCGTGGAAGCCCGTGCCCTTCCTGTTCACGGTGCCGTACGCCCTGTTCGGCCACTACCAGCTGTGGCTGTGGATGTTCACGGCCACGTCGGTGGCGCTCGCCGGCCCGGTGTTCGGCGCTCGAATCGCGTTCCGGTTGTCCGGTGGTAGCAGTCGTGGCCAGGAATCGACGGACGCGGCGCGGGGCCTCCAGCGCTTCGCCCCGTACGCCGCCGCCTTCGTCGCTGGAGCGGCTGTGCTCGGGATAGAGGATTACTTCCACTACATCCTGAGCTCGCAGTCGGACCCGATGCTCGTCACGTTTCTGCTGGCCGCGCTCGACATGGGCCTGCTCGGCCGCTACCGCTGGGCGCTCGTGTTCGCCGTGCTCACCGGGCTGGGTCGGCCCGAGGTGTGGCCATTCCTGGGGCTGTTCATGCTCTGGTGCTGGTTCAAGGTGCCGGGCATGCGCTGGATGATCGTCGCCGGCGTGGTGCTGATCGGGTTCATGTGGTTCGGGATCCCGACGATCACCAACGGGCGGCCCGACGTCGCGGGGCAGCTGGCCAAGGGGTCGCCTCGCGAGCTCAAGAGCAACCAATTCGTGGGCACGATCAAGCGCTTCCACGAGATGCAATACCTGCCGGTTTGGATCGCCGCAGCGGTCGCGTTCATACTCGCACTGATCCGCCGCGACAGGATCGTGGTCGCGCTGGGCGTCGGCGTCGTGGCATGGTTGTTCGTCGAGATCGCGTTCGCCTACCACGGCTGGCCGGCCCTGCCGCGCTACATGTTCGAGGCCGCCGGGGTGGTCGCTGTGCTGGCCGGCGTGGCCGTCGGCTGGCTGCTGGGTGACCTACCTCGGATTGTGCGGGGCGCCCCGGCTTGGGCCGGCGCGGTCCTCGCCGCGGTGCTGCTCGTGGCGATGCTCCCCGGCGCGATCTCCCGGGCGCGCGCCGAACACAAGGACCTGATCCACGAGCATGCCCGCACCCACGAGATCTCGCTGCTCGCCAGCGTGACCAATGCGATCGGCGGCGCGCACCACGTGCTCGACTGTGGTCAGCCGGTCACCGACGTGGGGTACGTGAGCTCCCTGGCCTGGCTCTACCACCGGGACGTCGGCTCGGTTGGAGGCCTTCAGCAGCACGTCGAGGGGGCGGAGCTCCGCAACCCGTCGATTCCGAAGGTGCTGCTCAAGCCGCTGCCCCAGGGCGGGTGGAACGTCGAGCCGTGGCACACGCGGTCCTTCCAGGTCGCTCGCTGCGCCGGGCTCCACGTCACCTATACGAGCAGCGGCCAGCTGATCCGCCGGTAGCTGTGGCCACGACCGAGCAACGGCCAAGTCCGGCGCCGGCCGCGGCCGGACCGGGGGCGCGTGCCCAGCCTCTGTTTCGCCGGAAGTCGTTCCTGATCGTTCTCGGCGGCGCTGTCGGGCTGCTCGTGGTCTCGCTGCTGATCCTCCTGTGGGCGAAGACGCGGCCGGGCTTCGACCCGTACGGGTGGCTCGTCTGGGGTCGCCAGACCGTGGCGGGGAACCTCAACACGAACGCCGCCCCGTCGTGGAAGCCGCTGCCGTACCTGTTCACCGCGCCGTTCGGGCTGTTCGGCCACTACCAGCTGTGGCTGTGGATGGTCACCTCGCTGGCGGTGTCGCTCGCCGGCGCCGTGTTCGCCGGGCGGATCGCGTATCGCCTGACCGGGAGCGAATCCGAGCACCGCTATCCCGCGTACGCCGCGGCGGCGTTCGCGGCGGCCGGCTACTTCGGGCTCAGCACCTACTGGCACTACATGCTGAGCGCCCAGTCGGACCCGATGATCGTGACGCTGTGCCTGGCCGCGATCGACTGCCATCTGTGCGGCCGCTACCGCTGGGCGTGGGTGCTCGGCGGGCTGGCGTCGCTCGGCCGGCCCGAGGTATGGCTGTTCCTCGGCGTGTACTCGGTGTGGGCGTGGCTCCGCGTGCCGTCGATGCGAAGGCTGATCGTCGGCGGGATCATCGTGCTGGTCGTGCTGTGGTTCGGGATCCCGGCGCTGACGTCGCGCACCCCGTTCGTGGCCGCCTCGAACGCGCTCGGCTCAGGGCGCCGGCTCCGCAGCGACCGCGTGTTCGGCACGATCGGCCGCTTCCTGGATCTGAACACGGCGGTGATCGAGCTGACCGCGCTGCTGGCGGTGGCGATCGCGCTGGTCCGGCGCGATCGCGCGACGCTCGCACTCGCGGCGGGCGTGTGCGCATGGGTGCTGGTCGAGATCGCGTTCGCGCTGCACGGCTGGCCGGGGCTCGGGCGCTACATGTACGAGCCCGCCGGCGTGTTGATCGCGCTGGCGGGGGTCGGGGTCGGTCGCGTGCTGATCGAGGCGCCGCGGATCTCGCGGGTCGCCGGCTGGGCGGGGATCGCACTGGTCGCGGTGATCGTGCTCGCGCTGGTGCCGCCGGCGCTGTCGCGGGCGCGCAGCGAGCATCGCGACATCCGCGGCCAGCGCGCGCGGACAGCCGAGATCGACAAGCTGACGGGGACGGTGGCGCGACTCGGTGGCGCCGCCCGGCTGCGGCCGTGTGGCGAGCCTCTGACTCGTCTCGAGTACCAGACGATCCTGGCGTGGAACCTGCACGTGAACGTCGCGACGGTCGGTTACAAGTACGGGCCGGCGATCGCCAGCCACCGGCCGATCGTGCTGTTCACGCCGCTTGCCCAGGGTGGGTGGCTGGTCCAGGCGCTGCATCAGACCGCGCCCGGCTGCACGTCGCTACCGCACTAGGGGATTCGGCGGCTTCGGGGTGGCCGCTTCGCCCGGACGGTGGCGCAGTCCGTCACGAACGGCGGGCACCTGGATGAGGGGTCGGGTGCTCGGTGGCGGACGCAGGCCGACTCAGTCGGGAAATAACATGCAAATCGCGACAATTGGCGGGATCGACACTCGCCCTGGCGCGTCACGCATGTGGGGCACGCATGACGCGCCACGGTCCGGCCGGCGCGCGCGAATTGTCGCGTCACGCATGCCGGGAACGCTGGTGCATCGGACGAGCAGCCGCGGCTCAGCGGTCGGGGAATCCGCCTCGACGCGCGACGCGTTGCGGACGTTTCTGTGGCGGATTCCCAACGTAATTCGGGCTCGGTCCCGCAACGGGGAGCGAGACGTACCGGAGCCGAATTACGCGGTAGCGGAGCCGAATTACGCGCGGTCGGGGCGGTCGGGGTAGACGTCGTCGATCGTCGTCAGCGCCACAAACGGGGCGCCGGCGGCCTCCTCGATCGCGGCGGCGCCGCCGGCCAGCCGGTCGCAGATCGCGAGCACGCCGCAGACGTCGTGGCCCTCCTCGCGCAGCGCCTCGAGCGCGCGGAGCGTCGAGCCGCCGGTGGTGACGACGTCCTCGACCAGCATGCAGCGCTCGTCGCCGTCGAGCACGGGCCCCTCGATCCGGCGGGACAGACCGTGGCTCTTGGCCTCCTTGCGGACGAAGAACGCCTTGACCTCCGCCCCGCCGGCGAGCGCCGCGCAGGCGATCGGGTCCGCGCCCATCGTCATGCCCCCGACCGCCGTGGCGTCCCAGGCGCGGGCCTGCTCGGCGACCAGCTCGGACAGCGCGTGGAAGCCGGCGGGCCGCAGAATCGCGCGCTTGGCGTCGACCAGATACTGCGCGGTGCGGCCGCTCGTCAGCACCACCTCGCCGATCACGAGCGCGTGGTCGCGAAGCTCCGCGAGTAGGCGCTCGCGCGCGGTCGTCTGTGCGTCGAGAGTCATCGGCGGAAGCTCATGCTAATGGCGCCGGCGGCCGAAGCCCGCAGCGTGATCTCCCGCTTTCTCAGATTGATTTCACTCGTGTGCTGCGGCCTCATCGTGATGTCGTTCGCGATGTTCGCGCGCGACCAGATGGCCGGCGCGTCCGAGCATCAGCAGAGCGAGCTGGTCGCGGGGTCGAGCACGACGCCCGCGCCGGCGGCGATCATCCACCATCACTCGCAGCCGCGCCGGTTCATCGACAACGCCGCCAAGACACTCACGTCGCCCTTCTCCGCGGTCGTCAAGTCGAGCAACCCGTGGGTCGACCAGGGTTTGCCGACGGTGCTCGCGCTACTCGCCTACGGGATCGGGCTCGCGTACCTGGCTCGCTTCGCCAGCGTCCATTGAGCCCCGGGGCTCAGTAGTAGACGTCGACCCAGTCGCCCATCCCGAGCCAGCC
The DNA here is from genome assembly GCA_963699325.1 of uncultured Solirubrobacterales bacterium. Taxonomy (GTDB): domain Bacteria; phylum Actinomycetota; class Thermoleophilia; order Solirubrobacterales; family Solirubrobacteraceae; genus Palsa-465. Next base: position 307,180 of record CAVOTN010000014.1, read on the forward strand.
GAACACCGAGATCGCGTCGACGATCGGCAGGCGCATGCAGCCGTGGCTGGCGGGATAGTCGGGCGCCGGGTTGTAGCCGTGGATGGCGTATCCGCTGAAGAAGAAGTTCGAGAAGTACATCCCGTCGGGCAGGTAGCCCGGCACCTTCGAGTACACGCGGAAGTTGCCGAGGATCGTCGGCGTCGACGGCTTGCCCGAGCTGATCGGGTAGATCGCGACGACGTTCGGAGCCGTTGGTCAGGGCGAGCAGCTGTAGCGTCAGGTTGCCCTCGGCATGCCGGCCGTTGCCCGGGAAGCGGACCTTGAACTGGCCGAACCCGTCGAGCAGGTAGCTGATCGTGCGGCCGTCGAGGGTCTGGTAGGTGCCCCAGTGCAGCAGGCGGTGGTAGGCGTCGAGCGCGAGCCCGGTGCCCGTGTCGTACACGCCGGTCTGCGGGATGTAGAAGTGGAGCGCCGCCAGGCGCTGCTGGATCAGCGACACGAACAGTCCGCGCGAACCGAACGACGCGTTGGCGTCGAGCGCGGCGAACCGCCGGCGCGCAAGCAAGCCGCCGAGCGCGGTGTTGCGGGTGTGCCCGACCTCAACCGTCACCTCGCCGGCCTTGGGGCTCGATAGCGATTCGGTGAACTCGCCGGTGCGCCCACCTGGAGCGGGGTTGATCCGCAGGTGGTCGGTCTTGAACTGCTTGCCGTCGAGGAACGCGCGCACGAGCACCCACTGCCCGGCGACGTACGGCCGGACCACGCCGTGGATGTGCACCGTGCGCCCGGGCACGGTGACCAGCTGGTGGCTGACGAGGAACGCGTCGGGAACGCTCAACGTCAGCTTCGCGAGGACCGGCCCGGTCGCCGGCGCAGGCGCGGCCGCGGCGGGGCCAGCGGACATCGCGACGACCGCCGCGATTACCGCGGCGGTGGCGGTGGCCCGGCCAGCAAGCACCCCCAACATGCCGCGTAGTAAATCATGTGAGCCAGCTCACGCAATGCGCGTTGCAAGACGGGGCCATCGGCGTCGTCCGGCGGCGGCCATCGGCGTCGCGGGGCGGGGCGTTCGGTGAGGCTGCCGGCGCGCCGGCGGCGACAGTCGGTGGCGGGGTGGTCGGCGTCGGGGCCGCTTGGCGGCGCGCCGGCGAGGAACGACCTGCAAAAGCTGACATTCGAGGCGCGACCGGCTGACCGCGTCATTCCACGCATGTGGTGCATGCGTCCCCTGACACGGTTCGTCCGGAGCTCACGGATTGTCAGGTCTTGCAGGTCGTTCGCGGCGGGCTCGGGCCGGGGCTCGGCTCGCGCTCAGGACGCCGGCGCCGGCGCCGGCGTGCGACTCGCCAGCGGCAACGTCACGGCCGCGATCACGGCCAGCGAGCCCGCCAGCAGGCCGAGGATCTCGGCACCGTTCCAATGCAGCTCGTTGTAGCCCAGGGCGATCGAGTTGTTGACCGAGTGGAGCGCCATGCACGGGTAGAGCGAGCGGGTCTTCCAGCGCACGATGCACAGCACGAACCCGAGGAAGCCGAGCGGGATCAGGTACTGGGAGGCCGCCGAGCCGGTGTGGGCGAGGCCGAACAGGATCCCGGTCTCGACCGCCGCCACCCAGGTTCCGATCTGGTGGCCGTGGAGCTTGATGTGCCAGCGGCGGAGTGCGCCGAAGATGAACCCGCGGAAGAAGAACTCCTCGCAGATCGGGGCGAGCACGCACACGAAGATCGCCGCTCCGACGAGCGCGGCCGTGCTCGTGTTGATCCCGAGGTCCGTCGGCAGCTTGTCGGTGCCGTGCAGCTTGACGATCGACTGGTAGATCGTGCTCACGATGAGATAGCCGGCGCCGGCGGCGAAGAACGCACCGACGCCGAGCCACAGCGAGATCCGGCGGTAGCCGAAGTCCGAAGGCCGCAGCCGCCGTCCCCCCGCCGACGACGACGCGAAGTAGAGGGCGGTGACGACGAACCCGAGGTCGAACACGACGTCGCTGATCAGCGTCACGGCGGGACTCGTGGTGGTCGAGCCGGCGGCCGCCCCGAGGCCGGCGACGACGACGCTGCCGAGCACGCCCACCACGAGCCCGACGAGGATCGCCGCCGGCGCCGTCCAGAGCGGCCACGGTGCCTCGTCGGAGCGGTCCGGCGCGGGAGCGGGCGGCGGCGCCGGCGAGGGCGCGGGCTCCGTTGAGGTCATGTGCGGCGGTGGCACGCTCGGCACGGTCAGATCAGCTTAGGCCCTGGGACCCGGTGCTCCCCGGACGTCCGACCACAGCCAACTCGGCAAGACTCGAGATCGTCCGCACTCCTGGCACCGCGGGCCCGCTCCCGCGGCGCACGAGTACCGGCTCGATTCCGGCGGCGCGAGCGCCGGCCACGTCCTCGTCGAGGCTGTCGCCGACGTGGATGGCCTCGTCCGGACGCGCGCCGGCGAGCGCGAGTGCTCGCTCGAACACCGCCGGCGCCGGCTTGCGCGCGCCGGCCTCCGCCGAGGTGACGATGCCGTCGAGCAGCGGCTCGAGCTCGAGCGAGCGCAAGACCCCGTGCAGCGACACGTCCCAATTGCTCGCCACCACCAGCCGCTGACCGCGCGAGCGGGCCGCCTGGAGCGCCGGCCCGGCATCCGCGAACGCGGTGAAGCGCAGCGAGGCGAGCAGCGCGTCGAGCAGCGGATCGAGCTCCAGGCCGGCCGGCGGGAGTGCCTCGCGCAGCACGCCGGCGCAGCGGCGACGGAGCCCCTGGAGGCCGGGCTCGTCGCGGCCGTCGTCGAGATGGGCGCGGTAGTAGGCGATCTCGGCCGAGATCGCGTGCGCGGCCTCGCGCTCTGAGACCTCGAGTCCGAACCGCTGCGCGAGCTCGATCCGGAGCAGCGGGGCGGGCGGCTCGAGCGCGACGAGCGTGCCGAGCGCGTCAAGCACGATCGCGGTCGGTGGGGTGGGCAGGATCATCATTCCCTTGCATGCCAGACGCCGAGTCTGGCATCCGGCGGCGTGCGCCGGCACGTCCGATGACAGCGGGCGCCCCGCCCAGAGCAGGAGCCGGTAGTGGAAGGCCGAAAGAGCCTCCCAGCTACACTGGGTGGCCCGTTTCCGGCGCCGAGACCCCTGCCTGCGCACCGGCAACGTCCGCCCCGTAGCTTCCACTATGAGCCGACGCGATCGACAGCGACGCCGCCGGAGCAACCACGGACACCCCGTCGGACGGGTGCTGGTGATGATCGTGGTGCTGTGCGTGTGCGGGGCCGCGGTCGCGGCACTGCTCGCGGTCGGGTGGGTGGTCGCCACCGCCGATTCGGCCCCGAACCTCAGCCAGCTCAGCCCCAGGCACGCCAATCCTCCGACCGAGATCTTCGCGGCCGACGGGACGCCCCTCGGTTACGTGCACACCAACACCGTGTTCCAGTACGCCGCGCCGAACCAGATCCCCACGCGGCTGAAGGAGGCGACGGTCGCGATCGAGGACCGGCGTTTCTACCAGCACGGCGCGCTCGACTACCAGGGGATCGTGCGAGCCGGAGTGAAGGACCTGCTCGGCGACAGTGGCGCGCTACAGGGCGCGTCGACGCTCACCATGCAGCTCGTCAACAACGAGTTCATCCCCGAGAGCTACCGCCATCACCGCGACCTCAAGTACAAGATCGTGCAGGCCAAGCTGGCCGAGCAACTCGAGGCCAAGCATTCAAAGCCGTGGATCCTCGATTCGTACCTGAATGCCGTTCCGTACGGCACGTCCAACGGCGAGGAGGCGGTCGGCGTCGCCGCTGCCGCGCTGATGTTCTTCAACCGCCCGGTGTCGAAGATCAACCTGGCCCAGATGTCGTTGTTGGCCGGGCTGCCGCAGTCGCCGACCCAGTACAACCCGATCGCCTTCCCCAAGCTGGCGAAGGCACGCCGGAACGCCGTGCTGCAGGCGATGGTGACGTCGCACTACATCAGCCAGGGCCTGGCCAGTGCGGTCGAGAAGCAGGGCCTCCAGGTCCATCCCAACACGCGCTACATCCAGCACAGCCAGCCGTACATCTTCGATTACGTCGAGCACCAGCTGGACCAGCGCTTCGGCGCCAACACCGTCGCCAACGGCGGACTGAAGGTCTACACCACGATCGACCCGCACCTCGAGCAGGAGGCGGTCAACGCGGTCGTCGACCACGAGGGCGGGGCGGTGCTCGACGCGCAGCCGGCGGCCGCGCTCGCGTCGGTCAATCCCGCCAACGGCAACATCGTCGCGATCGCGTCGTCGGCCACCTACGGCCAGACCAACTTCGACTTCCCCGTCCAGGCGGAGCGGCAGACCGGATCGGCGTTCAAGGTGTTCGCGCTGATGACGCTGATCCACGACTACGACGGCGACCCGAACTCGACCTACTACACGTCGAAGTTCCTGCCGGTCGGGTGGAATCCGCTTGATCCGACGTGGTCGGTGCACACCGCCGAGGAGACCTACCAGGGCGTGATCAACATCACCAAGGCCACGACCGTGTCCGACAACACCGTGTACGCCCAGCTCGCGGAGGACGAGGGCTACGACAAGCTCGACGCGACCGCCCACGCGATGGGCGTCACCTCGCCGCTCAACGGCTTCCCGTCCGAGGTGATCGGCGGCCTCAAGGACTGCTGCACGATGCTCGAGATGGCCGACGCGTACGCGACCCTCGCCAACGGCGGCACGCACGTGGCCCCGACGATCATCAGCAAGGTCGTGTTCCCGAACGGCAAGGTCGTCGACCTCGGCAATCCGCCGCATACACGAGTGTTCAGCGACGGCGAGGCGTACGAGGGCACGCAGGTCCTGAAGACCGTGATCCAGGACGGGACCGGCACGAGCGCCAACTACGGCTGTCCGGCCGCCGGGAAGACCGGCACGGCCGAGAACTACGACAACGCCTGGTTCGTGGGCTACTCGCCGAAGCTGTCGACCGCAGTGTGGGTCGGCTATCCGCAGGGCAATCTCTACATGCCCAACGGCTTTGGCGGGACGCTCGCCGCTCCGATCTGGAAGCAGTTCATGGAGGCCGCCTCGGACGGCTACTGCGGTGACTTCCCGCAGCCGACTGACCCGTTCGTCGGGACGGCGTTCACCGGCCCGCATTCATCGGCGAAGGAGCCGCCGCCGCCCAAGACCACGGCCGGACAGACCGGACCGGGCGCGTACGGCAACTCGACGCTATACGCCCAGCCGAAGACGACGACCACGACCCAGACCGGCGGCGCGACGGTCCCGGGCGGAGGCATAACGCCCGGCGGTGGCGGTGGCGCGTGGTGGTGGTGGCGGCGGCGGCGGAAATGGTGGTGGCGGCGGCCACCACCATGGCCATCAGGGCTAACCAACCGAGAGCGCCGGTGCCGAAGCGACGGCGGCGGCGCCTAAGGCTTCTGCGAATCGATCCAGCGCTCGAGCGCCGGACCACTTTCCACGCTGGCGATCACGGCGTAGCGCACGTGGTCGGAGGCGTGGTGCCCGCCGTGCCATAGGTGCTCGGAGTCGACGACTGCCTGCTGGTACTTGGGCAGCGCGATCTTGACCTCGCCCTTGCGGTCGAACTCGGTTGGACGGACCACGAGCGCGCTCGAGGCGTCGTCGGTCAGCTCCAGCCAGACGCGAACGACCCAGCCCTGGTTCTCGGGGTTGCCCTGGTTGTTGTTATCCAGATGCAGGCCCCAGCGGCACTCGCGCATGGTGTTGGCCGACATGCGGAGCAGCTGGACCCGGCCGAAGCGGGCGCCGATCGACTCGACCCACTTGACGATCGATGGGCACTTCTCGGCGTTCGGCGTCCACACGCCGTCGAGGTCGGCCTTGCCGTACTCCCAGAATCCCTTGAGCTCGATCTCGCCGGTGGCGGAGCTGATCGGCGCGAAGTACGTGGTCGGATCGCTGGAGTACGTCGTGTAGGTCAGGTCCTCCCACTCCGCGGCGGGGATGTCGGGGCCGTTGTACTTATTCAGCCGCATCCAGCCGCCGGCCTGCTCGAGGATCGGCATCCGGTAATGCGGCGTCTTTTTCTGCTCGAGCGAGGCCTTCCTTACGCCGGTTGCGCGCAGGATCTGCTTGGTGTACTCGTTCTTCATTGCGTCTTTGAGTGCGGACAACGGGCCTCCAGGAGAAATCGCTTTCGTACGGCAGCCAGCCGGGACCGGGCCAGCGGCAAGCATAGCCACTACTCTTAAGGTAACCGGGAGCCCGGTCGACGACTGCGCGCTGGATGGCGTGCGGGTGGGCGGGCCCCAATCAAAGGATTTCACGCATGCCCAAGGAAGAGAAAGTCGAGCTCGAAGGCGAAGTTGTCGAGGCCCTGCCGAACGCGATGTTCCGCGTCAAGCTCGACAACATGGACCGCGTCGTGCTCGGTCACGTAGCCGGCAAGATGCGTCGCTTCCGCATCCGCATTCTGCCCGGTGACCGGGTCCGGGTCGAGCTCTCGCCGTACGACCTCGATCGTGCGCGCATCGTTTACCGCCACCGCTGACGCGTCGTAGGCGAGATTGCGTGAGCTCGAGCTGATCGAGGCGCTCGAGCAGGTGCTGGCAGGCGCCGGCCCCCGAGTGGTGCGCTCGCTCGGCGACGATGCCGCGGTCGTGCGCGCCGGCCGATACGCGGTGACCTCGGTCGACGCGATGGTGGACGGGATCCACTTCCGCACCGACCAGCTCGCCCCCGAGGAGATCGGGCATCGCGCGCTGGCAGCGGCCGCGTCGGACCTGGCCGCGATGGGCGCGCGCCCAGGCGAGGCCTACCTGGCCCTCGGCATGCCCGCCGGGTTCGAAGCGGATCGCGCGCTGGCGCTCGTCCAGGGCGCGCGGGCACTGGCAGACGAGATCGGGATCACGATCGCCGGCGGCGATGTAACTCGCGCGCCGGCGCTGATCGTGTCGTTCACAGTCGTGGGTTGGGCCGAGGACCCGGCGGAGCTGGTCGGGCGCGATGGGGCGCGGCCGGGCGATCGAGTGGCGATCACCGGCACGCTCGGGGCCCCGGGCGCAGGGCTCGCCGTGCTCGACGGACGCGCCGGCGCGGGACTCGACGCCGGCGTGGCCGCGGCGCTCCGGGAGCGGTATGCGCGACCGATGCCTCGGTTCGAGGCTGGCCGCGCGCTCGCCGGGCTCGGCGCGCGCGCGATGATCGACCTGTCCGACGGGCTGGCGACGGACGCCGGGCATCTCGCGCGGCGCAGCGGCGTGCGGATCGAGCTGTCGCTCGCCGCACTCCCGCTCGCCGAGGGCGTCGCCGAGATCGCCGGCGAGCTCGGCGTCGATCCGCGGGCGTTCGCGGCCACCGCCGGCGAGGACTACGAGCTGTGCGCCTGCGTGCCGGAGCGGACCGCGACGATGCTCGAGAGCGCGTGCGTGCCGCGCAGCCTTGGGACCGACCTGACGTGGGTCGGCTTGGTCGTCGAGGGGCCGCCGGGCGTGGTATTCACCGACGACGGCGGCGAGCTGTCGGGCTTCGAGCACGCGTTCTGAGGCGCCCGCAGCCGCCGCAACAGCGCGTCCGCGACGGCGACGGGGTCGACCTCGTACTCGCCCTTCTCGATCAGTTCTTTCAGCTGCGCCGCGTTCATCGCGATCCCTTCAGATGGACTGTACTGCAGTGGATCGGCCGCAGACAGGGCGTGCTGCATCGGGTCTGGACCCTAATCGCGATTCGCCGCGAGCGTCCAGATCGCGGCCCAGAATCAGGCTTGGCGCGCCGGCCCGAGGGGGGTGACCGACTTCAGCTTGGCGAAGATGATGATCCGCTGGGCCGCGCTGTAGAGCGGGTTGCAGGCGGACAGGATCAGGCGCTCGTAGCCGACGTCGCGGGTGACCCACAGGGCGGTCGGCAGCACGATCTTCTGGTACTGGACCACGTAGGTGAACAGCCCGTAGGGCATCGTGACCATGATCTTGTCGCCAGGCTTGAGCGCGTTGATGTGGCGGAAGGGCGCGAGGTAGGTCGTTCGGTGCCCGGCGATCGCGACGGTCTGCCCGAGACCAGGGAACGCGGTCGCGGGATAGTGCCCGGGACCCTTCTCGAGGCTGGCGGTGTCGGTCCCCTGGATGACCGTGTAGCTCGCGCCGATCTTCGGAATCGAGATCTTGCCGATCCCGTCACCGGTGCCGACCTGGCGCTGCTCGCGCCGGGCAAGATAGGCGATCCGCTGGTTGAGGCTCGGGAGCGTCACCAGGGCGCGCTGCTGGACGGTGCTGAGCGGCGCGGTCTTGAAGCTCAGGTACTGCTTGTCGATACGCGACTGCTGGATCAGCGCGATCACCGCGGTGACCGGCTCCTGCCAGACGAGCGTCACGCCGGCGTCGATCACGAGCAGGAGGCCGGAGATGATCAGGACCGACGAGATGTCGCGCACGAGCCGGCGGAGCGGCAACCCCGCGATCCGGCGCGGCGCCACCGCAGGAGCGCTGAGTACGCGGGACCTCATCGCCGGACCGCCGACCTGGTTTCGCCGATCGAGCCCGGGCCGGCGTAGCTGATCGGGCCGCGAATCGTCACCGGGACCTCGGCCGGGCGGGGCTGGCGCGCAATCCGCACCATCATCAGCGCCAGGCTGACCACGCAGCCGAGCACGATGCTCCACTCGAGCGCCGCCATCACGCTGAAATCGCCGCCCGCGAGCATCAACACAGCATTCCAGGCGGCGGCCGCGGGGCCAAGCCCCATCACCATCGCGTAGTAGAGGGCGGCAAGCGCGCCGGGGACGAGTCCGGCCAGCAGCAGCACGAGCGCCCACGGCGCGCGCAGCCGGTGCTCGGGTAGGACGATCCACATCCAGCAGTGAAGGGCGGGGACGAGCAGCGCCGCCGCGAACGGATTCTCGAGCCAGATCGCGAGCGTCACCACGCACAGGACCAGGAGCAGCGCCGCGGCCGCGCCGGGCGAAGCGGCGTCGTCGGGGAGGACCTGCCGGCGGTGGGGACGGCCGTTGGCCGGCTCGGGGGCGTCGCTCTTTCCGGACCACATGCGGCGCCCGAGCCACCACACGGCGACCTCACCGAGCACGATCACGAGACCCAGTCCGATCAGGATCGCGACCGCGCGGCCGCCGAGCGTGAGCGCGTCGCCGCCGATCGGCCCCGGCGGGGCGATGTCGATCGCCCCGACAAGCCGCAGCGCCACCACGACGAGCACGGCGAGCACGAACGGAATGCAGGCCGACAGCACCCACAACACCCAGCGCGCGACCCGGTGTCCGCGCCGGCGTGCCCGCGCGAGCCCGTCGACGGTCGCGACCAGGACCGGGGCGATTAGCGCCAGCACGAGCAGCCGCACGGCCCACTCGGGGATCAGTTCTCCGCGCCAGCGGATGTACGAGGATGGCGCGGGCACCGATCCACCCGACTCGAGCGCGCTCACGGTCTGAAGGACGGCGCGTCCGAACTCGCCGATCTGGCCTTGGCTGGTGACCTCGTCCGCCGCCGGCACTCGCGATCCGGACGCCGAGACGAGCACGGCCGGCTCACCGCTGGCCGCGAACGGGCGCTGCTCGGAGGCAGCCAGCGGGAAGGCGAGGTGCAGGAACTGGCCGCCGATGCTCTCCTCGCCGGCGGACAGGCCGGTCTGCTGCTGGAGCGCCTGCGCGACCGTGTTGCGCAACAACGGCGGCGCCACCAATGTCGAGTCCGACCACGGCACGACGATCGGAGTCCGGACGTCGGTCCCGGCCATATCGCCGAGTACGAGCACCGCATCGACGGGCTGCGGCAGGCTCCGCGCGAGCTCCGCCGCGCCGGCGGCGCCGATCGAGGCGCTGGTCGAGGCGAGCACCACCGAGCGCTGCTGCGTCTGCGCGGACAGCACCTGGGCGAGCTCGAGCAGGACGGCGGTTCCGGAGAGGTCCGCGGGCGCGCCGACGCGGGTCGAGTCGCGATGGGCGACGATCACGATCGAGCCGGGGCTGAGGCCGGACAGCGTGCCGGTGACGGTCTCGATCGTCTTCGGGCCGTCGACGGTCTGTGCCCGGAACACACTGCGCTGCACCTGCAGTCCATCCTGGCCGAAGGACTGCGCGACGGACGAGGCGATGTCCTCGTCGCCGTAGGAGCCCGGACGGCGATCGGGGTACTGGCCCGCGAGGCTCCTCATCGTGGCGTAGGCGGTGGCCCCGTTGAACGCATCGGCGGGTAGCGTCGCCGTCAGTGGCGCCGGCTGGTTACCGAGCGAGAACGCGACCACGATCACCGCCACAGCGACCACGATCAGGCTGGTCCTGTAGATCCGCGGATCGAGCATCCGCCCCTGAGGGTAACCGGCGACCCCCACGGGGATCGAGCGCTCTCGCCCGCTGCCACTACTCTTTTGCTGCAAACAGGAAGGACTCGGTGGCAGATCGCTCGGCGCGCATCCTGCTCGTGGACGACGAGCAGTCGATTCAGACGCTGCTCTCCTATCCGTTGCGCAAGGAGGGCTACGACGTCGTACAGGCGACCGACGGCCGCCAGGCTCTGGACCGCTTCGACGAGCAGGCGTTCGACCTCGTGGTGCTCGACCTGATGCTGCCCAAGGTCGACGGGCTCGAAGTGTGCCGCCGCCTGCGGAGCCGCAGCTCGGTCCCGATCATCATCCTGACCGCGAAGTCGGAGGAGATCGACAAGGTCGTCGGGCTCGAGCTCGGGGCCGACGACTACATCACCAAGCCGTTCTCGCTGCGCGAGTTCTCGAGCCGGATCAAGGCTGCACTGCGGCGGGCTGAGATGGTCCGGACCGCGGAGACCGCTCCGGACGAGACTCCGCTCGAGACGAGCGAGATGCGGATCGACTTCTCCAAGCGCTCGGTTCGCGTACGGGGGCGTGAGGCGCCGCTGACGTTCGTCGAGTTCGAGATCGTCTCCGCGCTGGCGCGGGCGCCGGGGCGGGTATTCACCCGGGACATGTTGCTCGCGCGCATCTGGGGAGATTCCGCCTATCGCGATCCGCGCACGATCGACGTCCACATCCGGCACCTGCGCGAGAAGCTCGAGCGCGATCCGAAGGAGCCCGAGTACCTGTTCACGGTGCGCGGCGTCGGCTACCGGTTCCGCGACACGGAGGAGTAGCTCACTCGTGGCCACGAGGACGAGGACGGGGACGGGGACGGTCGGCGAGCGGGCGGCGCCGCTGGCGGGCGACGGCGTGACGCTGTCTCGGCCGCGCGGGCGGATGACGCTGTCGCTCCGCAATCGCCTCGCGCTCGTGTTCTCGGCGATCACGTTCCTTGCGCTGGCGGCGCTGTACGTGTACGTCGCTCCTGGTCTGCAGACGCGCCTGCTCTCCGATCAGCTGTCCGAGCTGATGGCCGACGCCCAGCATCATTCGAGCCCGATCGCCGGGACCGTCGGAAGCAACGACCCGCTGGCGGTCGTGCAGACGCACGTCAACGCTGCCGCGCTGTCGACCGGCGACCGCGTGACGCTGCTGCTCGTCAATCACGTGCCGTCCGGAGCGGTGCTGTCCGAGCTGGCCGACTCGAGCCGGCGCTCGGCCACGGCAGCGCTGTCCTTCGCGGTGGCGAATCGGGCGGTCGCGGCGTCACGAATGGTCACCGGCACCGAGGAGACCCGGGCGGGGACCGTCGCGGAGGCGGCGTATCCGGTGTCGTTCCACGGTCGCGTGGCCGCGGTGGTCGTGTACTCCGCCCCCGCCTCGGACATCGTGCGCACGGTCGCGACCGTCCGCCACCAGATCCTCGTCGCCGGCGGGATCGCGTTGCTGCTCGCGCTCGTCGGCAGTTGGTTGATAGCGCGCGCGCTGGCGCAGCGGGTGAAGAGGCTCGAGTTGGCCGCCGAGCAGGTCGCGGCGGGCAATTTCGCCCAGCCGATCCCGGTCGACTCGGGCGATGAGCTGGGGCAGCTGGCGGTGGCGTTCAACCAGATGCAGCACCAGCTCTCGCAGCTCGAGTCCGCGCGCAAGAAGTTCATCGCGACCGCGTCCCACGAACTGCGCACCCCGATTTTCTCGTTGGGTGGATTCGTTGAGCTGCTCGAGGATCCCGATCTCGATCCGGAGACTCGGGCGCGTTTCTTGGAGCAGGTTCGAGACCAGGTGGAACGGCTCCGGAAGCTCTCGGTGGATTTGTTGGACCTGTCCCGGCTGGAGTCGGGGTCGCTCGAGCTGCGGCCCGAGCAGGTCGACCTCGGTGAGCTGACGCGATCGGTGTCGGGCGAGTTCGAGCCCTTCTTGGCTGGGCACGATGCGCATCTCGAACTGCGAGTGGGACCGGGACGGATCGAGGCGCTGTGCGATCCGGTCAGGGTGGCCCAGATCGTGCGCATCCTGCTCGACAACTCGCTCGCCCATACTCCCTGCGGGACGCGGATCGTCGTGACCGCACGGCGGGTTGATGAGGCGGTGCGGCTCGTCGTGCGCGACGACGGGGACGGAATTGATCCGCAGGCGCTGTCGCGGATCTTCGAGCCGTTCTACACCGCCGACGACGCCCAGGGGTCGGGGCTCGGGCTGGCGATCGCGAGCGAACTGGCCGAGCGGATGTCGGGCCGGCTGTCGGTGCAGTCGCGGCCGGGCGACACCACGTTCACACTCGAGATCCCGGCCTAGGCTTCGTTCGTGTCCTCGCGCTTCGGATCAGCGAGCGCTCGTGCTCGACCTGGCACTGGGCCTGCGCTCCGTCGTGCTCCCCGAGCTCGGCTCGCACGCCGGGCGGGCCGTCGCCGGCGACGGCCCCGGCGCCGGTGGCGACGTGACGTTCGCGGTCGACGAGGTCGCGGAGGCATTTCTCGAGGAGTTCGTGGGGTCGCGGGCCTCGCGGATGGCTTTCTACTCGGAGGATCGGGGTTTGGTTTCGCCCCCGGACGCCGTCGACGTCTTGATCGTCGACCCGATCGACGGGACGCGGCCGGCGATGGCCGGGCTCGAGTCGGCGTGCGTGGCGGTGGCGCTCGCGCCGCTCGGGGACGGCGCGCCGACGATGGCCGACGTGCAGATCGGCTGCGTGGTCGAGATCAAGTCGGGCGACTGGTACCTGGCGGTGCGGGGTGCCGGCGTGGAGTCGACACGGCCGGTTCGTCTGAGTGCGGGTGCGGATGTGGGCCGGATGTTCTGGGGCTATGGGTTCCGGGGGAGGCCGGTGCGCGCCGTCGCCGAGGTGCTGGGCGATCTGATCGATGCCTCGTCGGTCGGGGGTGGGACGTTCGAGCTCGGCTCGCAGGCGTTCGCGATGACGCGAATCGTGACCGGGCAGTTCGACGCCGTGATCGAGGTGGGGTCGCGGCTGGTGGATGAGGTCCCCGGTATGCGCGCCGAGTTCGAACGCGTGGGACACGGTCAGGTGCTGAACAACTCGCCGTATGACCTGGCGGCGCCATGGCTCTGCTTGACCGAGGCCGGCGGGGTCGTCAGCGACGGATGGGGCGAACCGCTCGACCGTTGTCGGCTGCTCGGGTCGGGGCACGAATTCCAGATGTCCTCGATCTGCGCCTCGAACGCGCGGCTGCACGCGCAGCTGGTCCGGGCGGTGGACCTGGGAGTCGGTCGGTTGCAGGCAATGGGCGCGTGAGCGCGTGCCCGTGATCGGCGACCGATATGGTCCGGCCGTCCCGTCCGCCCTGCTTAGCCATGCTGCAACCGGTCTCGGTCCCGCACAAGCACCTGAACGATTACGCGAGCATCGTCGGACGCCCACTTGCCGATGAGATTCGCGAGCGGGCCGAGCGACTCGCGGGTAAGCGGATCCTGCATTTGTCCGCTACCTCGTTCGGGGGTGGCGTGTCGGAGATCCTGTACACACTCGTGCCGCTGATGATCGACGTCGGGCTCGAGGCCGAATGGCAGGTGATCTACGGGCGCGAAGAGTTCTTCAACGCGACCAAGGTGATGCACAACGCGCTTCAGGGCAATCCGCAGGACCTGAGCGAGGAGCAGTGGAGGACGTGGCAGGACTACAACGCGATCAACGCGCGCGAGATGTCGGAGGGGTGGGACGTGTGCATCGTGCACGATCCGCAACCGGCGGCGCTGATGTCGCTGGTTCCCGAGAAGTCGCGCCGATGGGTGTGGCGCTGTCACATCGATCTGTCGTCCCCGAATCCCGACACGCTCGCCCGGCTGCTGCCGTCGCTCGACCCTTATCCAGCGGCGGTGTTCCACATGCACAAGTACGTGCCGGCGGGCATGGACGGCCGCGCGCACATCATCCCGCCGGCGATCGACCCGCTGGCGCCGAAGAACATGGCGTTCTCTCCCGAGGACGCGGTGTACATCTGCGAGCAGTTCGGGATCGACGTCGACCGGCCGCTGCTGTGCCAGGTGTCGCGCTTCGATCCCTGGAAGGATCCGCTCGGGGTCATCGACGCGTACCGGATCGTCAAGGAGCAGATCCCCGACGTGCAGCTCGCGCTGGTCGGCTCGATGGCCACCGACGACCCCGAGGGGTGGGACTTCTTCAACGCCACCGTCGCCCACGCCGAGGGCGATCCGGACATTCACATATTGAATAACTTGAATAACGTAGGAGCGATCGAAGTCAACGCATTTCAGTCACACTGCGACGTGGTGATCCAGAAATCCACCCGCGAGGGCTTCGGGCTAACCGTCACCGAGGCGATCTGGAAGGGACGCCCGCTGATCGGCGGTAACGTCGGGGGTATTCCTCTGCAGGTGTCCGACGGGGAAACCGGTTTCCTGGTCTCGAGCGTCGAGGAATGCGCGCAGCGATCCGTCGAGATCCTCGCCGATCCGGGGTTGGGCAAGCGGCTCGGGCGCGCCGGCAAGGAGTCGGTGCGCCGGAAGTTCCTGATGCCGCGGCTCCTGCGGGACTGGCTAGAGCTATTCGAGCAGCTCGAGGCCTGAGCGGTGTCCTCTTCTGAGACTCCCCTGGTGCTGGTGTCAAATAGGGGTCCGGTGACCTTCGGGCCTGACGGCGAGATTCGTCGAGGGACCGGGGGGCTGGTGACCGCGCTGATCGGCCTCGCCACGCATCGCGAGGTGACCTGGATCGCGTCGGCGATGACCGAGGAGGACGCGGCCGCCGCCGAGCGCAACGATCGCAAGCCCTTCACCGTGCAGGCGCCGGGTGGCGGCGAATACCGGGTCAAGCTCGTCGCGTCCGACCCCGAGGCCTACGACCGCTTCTACAACATCACGGCGAACCCGATGCTGTGGTTCATCCAGCATTACCTGTGGGACCTGTCCAACGCCCCGGACATCCGCCGCAACGAGACCGAGGCGTTCGAGTTCGGCTACAACGCCGTGAACGAGGACCTGGCGCGAGCCGTGATGGAGGAGATAGAGGGGTTGGAGCGGCCCGTGGTCATGGTGCACGATTACCACCTGTACACCCTCCCCGGTCTGATCCGGCGTGCCCGGCCGGACGTGTTCATGACCCACTTCGTGCACATCCCCTGGACGCAGTCGGACTCCTGGCGGGTGCTGCCGACGGTGATTCGCGAGGAGATCTACCGCGGGATCCTGTCCAACGACATCATCGGCTTCCACACCCGGTCCTACCGCCGGAACTTCCTGCAGTGCTGCGAGGACCTGCTCGGTTGTGAGGTCGACCACGAGGCCGGGGTGGTGCACCTCGACGACCGGGATGTGTGGGTCCGTGCGTATCCGCTGCCGATCGACTCCCGCGCCGTCCAGGCCGTCGCTCGTCGCGATCGTGTTCGCGAGTTCGAGGGCGAGCTGCTGCGCCGGCGACGCGACCATCTGATCCTGCGCGTCGACCGGGCCGACCTGTCGAAGAACGTGTTGCGCGGGTTTGGCGCCTTCGATCTCTTCTTGGAGCAGCACCCGGAGTTTCGCGAGCGCGTGACGTTCATCGCCCAGCTGATGCCGTCGCGAACCGACGTCCCCGAGTACGCGGAGTATCTGGAGCGGATCGAGGCCGTGGTCGCGGTCGTCAACCATCGCCACGGCTCGCCGGACTGGATGCCTATCCAGCTGAAGCTCCGCGACGACCTCGAGGAGGCCGTCGCCGCCTACAAGCACTACGACGTGCTGATGGTCAACGCGATGTTCGACGGGATGAACCTCGTCGCCAAGGAGGGACCGATGGTCAACGAGCGCGGTGGCGTGTCGATCCTGTCGGAGAACACCGGCGCGCACGAGGAGCTCGGCGAGCACGCGCTGTCGGTCAATCCGTTCGACATCCAGCAGCTCGCGGACACGATCCACGCGGCGTTGACGATGCCCGTCGAGGAGCGCGAGCAGCGGCTGGCGGGGCTGCGATCGGTCGTGACCGCGCGCAATCCGGGGGATTGGATCGACGAGCAGCTGGCGGACATCCGGCGCAAGGGCGAGTCGTAACTTCGGCTGCTCACCCGGGGCGCCCGCGCCACCCGTCCGCTGACCCCAACCCCCCGAGCCGTTTGGGAAGAAACGATGACTATTCCAATGTTTCTTCCCAAGCGGCGCGTGTGAGATCGGCTCAGCCGGGTCTGTGGATCGTGTTGCCCTCGGCGAGCATCGCCACGTACTCCCGGATTCGGCGGGCGCGCGTCTCGGGGCGCTTGGCGTCGTAGATGCGGTACAGGAAGCTGTAGCGCTCTGAGCTCTTGAGCGTGGCGAAGAACTCGTTCGCCCGCGGGTTGGCGTCGAGGGCGTGCTGGAAGTCGTCGGGGACGGTCACGGTGCTCTGCGGCGCGTAGGCGGCCTCCCAGCGACCGTCCTGCTTGGCGGCCTGGACCTGCGCGACGCCGGCGGGCTTCATCCTGCCCTGCTCGATGAGGTCGGTCGCTGTGCGGCGGTTGACCTGTGACCACTTGCTGCGCGGGCCGCGCGGGCCGAAGCGCTGGAGCCAGAAGGCCTCGTCGCTGGAGCCCTTCTGACCATCGATCCAGCCGTAGCGAATCGCGTCCTCGAGCGCTTGCGCGTAGGTGACCGTGGTGGCGCCCGAGCCCTTCTTGGCGAGCTTCAGCCACACACCGTCCGACGACTCGTGGTTGGCGTCGAGCCACCGCTCCCAGCCGGCGCGGTCGGGAAACTCGAGGGTCGGGAGGTCCCTGGCGGGCACGATCGCGCCAACGCTATCTCGCGCGTGTGACGGCCTGTCCGGTCGCCGTTTGCGGGCGCGCCGATCGCGGCCGGCGGCCTGCGAATCGCCTGCCAGTCGCTATAGTCGACCGCCGCCTCCCGAAGGCGTTCACTCATGGCAGCAGAAGCCCCCCTCTACGACCTGATGCTGTTGCTCTCGACGGCCGCGCCCGAGGAGCAGCGCACAAAGATCCTCACCGACGTCGAGTCGATGATCACCAAGGCCGACGGCGCGATCGAGCGCAAGGACGACTGGGGCCAGCGCCCGCTCGCCTACCAGATCCGCCACCAGCCGGACGCCGACTACCACCTGCTCCAGTTCAAGGCGCCGCCGACGCTGATCGAGACGCTCTCGCACGACCTCCGGATTACCGACGGCGTCGTCCGGTTCCGGGTGATCAAGAACCTCCCGGGCACGCCGCCGGCGCCGGATTCGCCGCCGCCCGTGGTGGCGACGGCCGCGCCGGTGGCGACGGGCGCGACGGCCGCGCCGGCGGCGAGCAGCCCCAGCGCCGAGCCGGAGACGGAGGAGTAGCGGCTCGGTCCGCCGGCGGCGCTCGCGTCGCTCCGTTTTCAACCGAATTGCAACGCCCTGCTACGGGGCAACCGCGGGTGTGGAACTTGTCTGTCCATTTTCCGGGATGCGCGCAGATTGCCGCCTGAGGCGCGCTTAGACTCGCCCATGAGCTTTCAAAGCATTCTGGAAAGGAGCTTCGCATGAACATCAACCGAGTCGTATTGACCGGGAACCTGACCAAGGACCCGGACACGCGCACCACTCCGAACGGACTGTCGATCTGCAAGCTCAGGCTCGCGGTCAATACGCGCCGCCGGAACGGCGCCGGTGACTGGGAGGAGAAGGCCAACTTCTTCGGCGTCACCGTGTTCGGGCGCCAGGCCGAGAGCTGCGGGAACTTCCTCAAGAAGGGCCGCCCGGTCGCGATCGACGGTCGGCTCGAGTGGAGCGAGTACGAGGTAGAGGGACAAAAGCGACAGTCCGTCGATATCATCGCTGACAACGTCCAGTTCCTCGGCGGCCGCGACGACGTTGGCAACGGGAACGGGAATGGGTACTCGAGCGGCATTCGCGCTGCCGAGAGCGACATCCCGGCCGATACCAGCGATTTCGAGGCCGCCCCGGTGGGCGCCGGAGTGTCCGACGACGACATTCCGTTCTAGGAAATCGACTGAGGCTGATACAGCAACCGAGCAGGTGATCGAGATTGGCAAAGCAGCGTAGACGGCCGGTTCGCCGGCGCGACCGGAAGGGTGCCCCCACCTCTTCTCGCCGCAAGCCGTGCCCGTACTGCCGCGACAAGGTCGACCAGGTCGACTACAAGAACATCTCGATGCTGCGCAGGTTCATCTCCGAACGCGGCAAGATCCGCTCGCGCCGGATCACCGGCGCGTGCCGGCGCCATCAGAGCCAGGTGGCGCGCGCCGTCAAGCGGGCGCGCGAGCTGGCGCTGCTGCCGTACGTGGCAGAGGGCGCGGGCGGCGAGCGTGGCGAACGCGGTCGCGATCGCGGCGACCGAGACCGAGACCGCTAGGACTGAAGGCCAGGTATGCCCCAGGCGATCCTTCTCCAGGACGTGGAGACGCTCGGCGAGCGAGGGACGGTGATCGACGTGTCTGCCGGCTACCTGCGCAACTACCTGCTGCCGCGGAAGCTGGCCGAGCCGGCGACGACGGCCTCGATCCAGGTCGCGAAGCGGCGGCGGGACGAAGCCGAGCGCGCCGTGCAGGAGGCCGAGGACCGCGCCCGGGACAATGCCGCGACGCTGGGACGGACCGTGCTCACGATCCCCCAGCAGGCGGGCGACGACGGCCGGCTGTTCGGCTCGGTCACCACGCAGGACATCGCCGACGCCATTCGCGATGCACGCGGGATCAAGATCGACCGGCGCAAGATCCACCTCGAGGACCCGATTCGCCACACGGGCACGTACATGGTCGTCGTCGAGGTCACCGACGAGGTGACGGCGACGGTCAAGACGATGGTGGTGGCGGCCTGACGGCCGTCGCCGGCGCCGTCGGGCACCGGTCCTCCTGAATCGGAAGCGGCGCGGCGGAAGTCCTCGCTGGTTGCGGGAACGCCTCGCGCGGAGCCGTCTGCGCCGGACCTAGACTCGGATCGCCATGAGCGCCGTCCAGAACATCGCCGTCCCGCCCCACAATCTGGAGGCGGAGAAGTCGGTCCTCGGCGCCGTCCTGCTCGACGAGCGGCACCTGCACGCGCTGCTCGTCGAACAGCACCTCCGGCCCGATCACTTCTACCGCGAGCAGCACGGCGCGGTGTTCGCGGCGATGATGACGCTGTACGAGAACGATCGGAAGATCGACCATCTGACGGTCGCGGAGACGCTTCGCCAGCACGGCAAGCTCGAGGAGATTGGCGGGCCGGCGGCGATCGACGAGCTCGCCGGCTGGGTGCCGGCCGCGGGCCACGCCCGCGAGTACGGGCAGATCGTGCGCGACAACGCCCAACTGCGGGCGCTGCTCACCACCTCGTACGAGATCCAGGCCAGCGTGCTGTCGCGCGAGGCCCCACCGCGCGACCTGGTCGAGCGGGCCGAGCGCTCGGTGCTCGAGGTCGCCCACGACGACCGCCAGAAGAAGTTCCGCCCGATCGCGGAGATCCTCGACCAGGAGACCGACAAGCTCCACCGGCTCTCGACGGCGAAGACGCCGCTGACCGGCACGCCGTCGGGCTTCAAGGACCTCGACGAGCTGACGGGCGGCTTTCAGCCCGGCAACCTGATCATCATCGCGGCGCGGCCCTCGATGGGAAAGTCGGCGCTGGTCGCGAACATCGCCGAGAACGCGGTGCTCGGCGTCGGTCACTCGGCGCAGCACCCGAGCTCCGTCGCCCTGTTCTCGCTCGAGATGTCAGAGTCCGAGCTCGCGCAGCGGTTCGTCGCCTCCCAGGCCCGGATCCGCGGCGAGGAGCTCCGTAAGGGGCGAGTGGCCGAGAACCGCTGGCCGAAGATCCTCGACGCGTGTCAGCGGCTGTCGGGGGCGCCGCTGTGGATCGACGACTCGAGCGATACCGGCGTGCTCGAGGTGCGCGCCAAGGCACGTCGCCTGCACCACCAGCTCGAAGACGGCCTCGGCTTGATCATCATCGACTACCTCCAGCTGATGCGACACGAGGGCCGGGTCGAGAGCCGCGTGGAGCAGGTGGGTCAGATCTCCCGCGGCCTCAAGTCGCTCGCCCGCGAGCTGGGCGTCCCGGTGATCGCGCTGTCGCAGTTGAGCCGCGCGGTGGAGCAGCGCGGTGGCGAGAAGCGGCCGATCCTGTCCGACCTTCGTGAGAGCGGCCAGATCGAGCAGGACGCCGACCTCGTGATGTTCATCTACCGCGAGGAGTACTACGACAAGGACTCCGAGCGGCCCGGGGAGGCAGACATCATCATCGCCAAGCACCGCAACGGACCGGTCGGCGACGTCGTGCTGACGTTCCAGAAGGAGTACCCGAAGTTCATGAATTACGCCGGCGAGCGGTTCGCGGCGTGAGCGAGCGGAGACCGGCGCGGGGAGTGCGCGGGGGGCGGCGCGTGAGCGGGTGCCCGTTCGATGTCTGCGACGGCAGCGGCCTCGTCTACGACGAAGCGACGAACACCGCCTACGACTGCCGGTGCCGCCGGCAGATCATCGCGATGCGCAAGGCGCGGAGCCTGTCGGCGGTGATCCCGCGGCGCTACCACGACGTGGCGTTCGAGCGGTATCCGGTGACCGAGATCGAACCCCCCGCCGTGGTCGCGGCCACCCGGCGGTTCGCGGACACCATCGATGAGCAGCTGGATGCGGGACGCGGCCTGTGGTTCATGGGCCCGGTCGGGACCGGCAAGACGACGCTGGCGATGCTGGTCTCGAAGGCCGCGCTCAAGGCCGGCCGCTCGGTCGCGATCTACTCGCTGCCGCGCCTGCTCAACGAGATCCGCGACACACACCGGGCCGAGCGTTCCCACGTCGACCTGCTCGACCGGCTGACCGCGGTCGACCTGCTGCACATCGACGACGTCGGCGCCGAGCGGACCACGGACTGGGTGCTCGAGGAGCTCTACTCGATCGTCAACGCGCGCTACGAGGACCAGCGCTCGATGCTGATCACCACCAACCTCGACAGCTGCACAGCTCTGCGAGCAGATCACCGAGCGCACGGTGTCGCGCCTGGTCGAGATATGCGATGTGCTGCCGCTGCTCGGCCACGACCGGCGGATGGATCTCCGCACGGCGTGAACGGTCGGCCTCACTCGTCCAGCTGGCGTTCGGACTCCGCGCGCTCCTCGAGCTTCTCGCGCAGGTAGCGCGCCTTCTCCGCGCGGCGCTCGTGCTGCGCCGCCTCATCCTCGTCGAATGCCGCTTGCGCGCGCTCGCGCTCGTCGGCCTCGCGCTCGCTCTGGATGACCTTCAGTTCCTCGGTCTTGTGCTCGTCCGTCATGGCTAGAAGCTACCGCGCACGTCGGCCGGGCATCTGAGCGCATGCGATCATCGGCCGGTGACGGACGTTCCCGTGGCGCCGATCGGACTCGACCACGTCCAGGTCGCCGCCCCGGCCGGAAGCGAGGGCGACGCCAGGCGGTTCTACGGCGAGCTGCTCGGTATGGCCGAGCTACGCAAGCCCGACACGCTCCGCGCCCGCGGTGGCGTCTGGTTTTCCTGCGGCGATGACCGTCAGCTCCACGTGGGCATCGCCGAGCCGTTCGCGCCGGCGAGCAAGGCGCACCCGGCGCTGCTCGTCCGCGCGGCCGACCTCGATCGACTCGCCGAGCGACTCGCCGCCGCCGGCTGCACGGTGAAGTGGGATGACGCCATCCCGGGCACGCGGCGGTTCTACACCGCCGACCCCTGGGGAAACCGGATCGAGCTGGTCGGGCAGACCGGACAACCTGTGGCGCCGGCGCACGAGGACTAACCCGGGCGCGGCGCGTCAGATCTGCGGGCCGGGGCGCGGGGGGAGCGGCGAGGGCTCGGGCGAGGGCGTAGGCGGCGAGGGATCCGGTCCGGGCGAGGGTGGCGCCGGTGCCGGCGGGGTCGGGATCGGGCCGGGTCCGGGAACGCCCGGCGTACCCGAGCTCGCCGCACACGGTCCGTGAATGCCCGGCGAACCCGAGCTCGCCGCACGCGGCCCGGGAGCGCCCGGCGAACCCGAGCTCGCCCCAAGCGGTCCGGCAGCCGCCACCGAGGCCGCCGCTACGCGGCTACCGCCCATGCCGTGCGTACACTCCGTCGCCGATGCCCGGAATCGTATTAGTTGGCGCCCAATGGGGCGACGAAGGGAAGGGAAAGGTCACCGACCTGCTCGCTGAGCATGCCGATGCGGTCGTCCGATTCCAGGGCGGGAACAACGCCGGCCACACGATCGTCCGCGGCAGGCAGACGTTCAAGCTGCATCTGATCCCCTCGGGCATCCTGCACAAGGACACCCTGTGCGTGATCGGAAACGGCGTGGTGATCGACCCGCGGGTGCTGACCGACGAGCTTGACGAGCTGCGCCGGCGCCGGATCGACACGCGCTCGCTGCGGATCTCGGCCAACGCCCACCTGATCATGCCCTACCACATGATGCTCGACCACGCCGGCGAGGCGAAGCTCGGCAAGTTGGAGATCGGGACCACGAGGCGCGGCATCGGGCCGTGCTACGCCGACAAGGCGGCCCGGCTCGGGATCCGCGTGCAGGACCTGCTCGACGAGAAGATCCTCAAGAAGAAGATCGTCGCCGCGCTCGAGCCCAAGCGGCTGTCGCTACGCCCGTTCGCGAAGGATCCGCGACTCGACCTGCAGACGATCACCGAGGAATATCTGACGTACGGGCACCGGATGGCGAACTACATCGCCGACACGGTGCGACTCGTCCACGAGCGGCTCGACGCGGGTCAGACCGTCATCTTCGAGGGCGCGCAGGGCGCGCTGCTCGACATCGACCACGGCACGTATCCGTTCGTCACCTCCTCCAATCCGGTCGCGGGCGCGGCGTGTGTGGGCGCCGGCGTCGGACCGATGGACATCGACGAAGTCTGGGGAGTGATCAAGGCGTACGGGACGCGCGTGGGCGCGGGACCGTTCCCGACCGAACTCGACGGCGACATCGCCGACGAGATTCGCGAGCGTGGCGGCGAGTACGGCACGACGACCGGGCGCGCCCGGCGCGTCGGGTGGCTCGACCTCGTCGCACTTCGCTACGCCGCGCGGATCAACTCGCTGACCGCGCTGGCGGTGACGAAGCTCGACGTGCTCTCGGGCTTCGAGCGGCTGTGCGTCTGCACCCGGTACCGCGGCCCGGAGGGAGCGGAGTTCGACTATTTCCCCTACCACCAGACGATGCTCCATCACGCGGCCGGCGAGTACGTCGAGATGGCCGGATGGAGCGAAGACCTGACCGAGTGCCGCGACGAGGCTGACCTACCGCCGGCGGCTCGCGACTACCTGCAGTTCATGTCGGACTTCGTCGGCGTGCCGATCGCGCTGATCGGCGTCGGCCCCGGCCGCGACGAGGTCATCTGGACCGAGGCCGGCGCGGGGATGGCGGGCTCGGGGAACGCCGCCTCGGCGACCGCCTGAGCGCGCGCTCCACCTTCGGCAACGCGCGACGGTTGCGCAACGTCGGCCGCGCCGCGTGCGGTTGCGCTACACCGGCCGCGACGGGTGGCCTTCGCCAGGCCACGGCGACAGCACGAGCAGCAGCCGGGCGTCGCTGATCGCCTCGATCGTGCGACGCTCGTTCGGCTCGAAGTGCAAGAGCAGCCCAGGCCCGCCCGAGACCGAGCCCGCGTCCTGTGAGATCTGGACCTCGCCCGCGACCACGATCATGTACGTGCGCTCGTGGACCTGGTGGGACTGGAGCTGCTCGCCGGCGGGCAGGGCAATTGCGATCGCGCGGGTCTCGGCGTCGGAGCGCAGCACTTGCGGATGGTGAGCCTCGATCTCGAGCGAGCTGACGTCCCAGGTCTCCATCACGGTCTCCTCTCTATCGCGGGGTCGAGGCGGCGCGCGCCGACGCGTCTAGCGAACGCTGAAGCTCCTCGAGCACGCGCACGACGCGCAGGCCGCTCGCGCCGTCCGAGCGCGGCCGGCGCCCGTGGCGAACGCTCTCGACGAAGTGCTCGCACTCGATCCGCAGCGGCTCGACGTTCGGGATCTGGGGCGACACGATCCCGCCCGTCCGCGTGATGTACTCGCCGTAGCCGCGCGAGCCCTGGTCGAACCCCTTGTCGAAGATGCTCAGCTTCCCCTCGCGCGCCATGTCGTCGAACGTCGCCATCTTACGCGAGCCGACGACCGTGAACCGGCGCTCCTTATGGGGGTCCAGCCACGACAGGTGCAGGTGCGCCGACAGCCCGGACGGGAAGCGCATGAAGCAGAACACAACGTCCTCGACTCGCTCCTGCACGTATGACTCCCCGTGCGCGACGACCTCCCACGGCTCCTCGTCGGCGAGGTACAGCACGACGGACACGTCGTGCGCTCCGAGGCTCCACAGCGCGTTCTCGTCGGCGCGGAGCTTCCCCAGATTCAGCCGGTTACCGTAGATGTAGTAGATCCGGTCGCCGAGCTCGCCGGATTCACTGAGCTGCTTGAGCTGCTGTACGCCGGGGTGGTACTCGAGCAGGTGCCCGACCATCAGCACCCGCCGGAACTCGTCCGCGGCCGCAAGCATGCGCTCGGCGTCCACGACCGACTGGGCCAGCGGCTTCTCGACAAAGCAGTGCTTGCCGGCCTCGAGCACGCGCACTGCGAGGTCGGCGTGGCTCACTACCGGAGTCGCGAGGGCGACCGCGTCGAGCGTGTCGTCGGCCAGTACCTCGCCGAGGTCGCCGCTCATGCGCGCCTGGGGAAAGCTCGCGGCGATGCGCTCGCGCGCCTCCGGCGAGGGATCGCAGCACCACGCGAGCTCGCAGCCCGGGACTGCGGCGAAGTTGCGGGCCAGGTTGGGGCCCCAGTAGCCGAGCCCGACGACGGCGATCCGGAGCGAGTCTTCGTTCACAGCGGCCAGCCTCTCATCGGAGGTGCAGTGTAAGAGCCGACACGACACGCTCGCCGGCGAAACCGTCCCCGTACAGCGGCGGCCGCTCCGCCGGCGGCTCGAGCTCGAGTGCCTGGAGCGCGGCCCCGGTGTCAAGATCGACAAGCGTGTTCCAGCCGCTGTCGACGGTCTCGGTCCATTCGGTGCTGTTCCGGAGCGTGATGCACGGCACGCCGGCCAAATACGCCTCCTTCTGGAGGCCGCCGGAATCGGTCAGGAGCGCGCGGGCGTGGCACAGCAGCGCGGTGACCTCGACGTACCCGAGCGGCGGAGTCAAGACGACGCGCTCGGAGCGCTCGAGCTCGTCGAGCAGCCCCGCCGCCGCGAGCCGGCTGCGCGTGCGCGGGTGGAGCGCGAGCGCGACCGTCAGCGGCATCTCGCCCAGCAGCCGCACGAGCATCGCGAGGCGCGCCGGATCGTCGACGTTGCCCGCCCGGTGCGCGGTGGCGAGCAGGTACTCGCCGGGAACTAACCCGCGCGCGGTGATCAGATCGATGCGCTCGCGGGCGCGCGGCTGCATCGTCAGCGCGACATCGACCATCACGTCGCCGACGACCTCGACCGTCCCGGCCACGCGCTCTTGCCGTAGGTTCGCCGCAGCGCCGTCCGAGGAGCACAGCAGGAGCGAGGCGGCATGGTCGCTCAGCACGCGGTTGAGCTCCTCGGGCATCGAGCGGTCGAACGAGCGCATGCCGGCCTCGACGTGCGCGACCGGCACGCCGGCCTGCGCGGCGGCGAGCGCGCCGGCGAGAGTGGAGTTCGTATCGCCGTACACCAGCACGGCATCGGGCGCCTCCTCGGCGAGGACCGGCTCGAGCGCGCTCAGCATCCGCGCGGTCTGGGAGGTGTTCGACCCGAGCGCGATCTCGAGCTCGCGGTCCGGCGCCGGCAGCCCGAGCTCGGCGAAGAACACCGCCGACAACTCGTCGTCGAAGTGCTGGCCGGTGTGGATCAGCAGCTCCTCGTGGCGCTCGCGCAGCAGGGGCGAGACCGCCGCCGCCTTGATGAACTGAGGGCGGTTCCCGATCACCGTGAGGATCTTCATCGCGTGTCGCTGTCCAGGCGGCGCCGCTCGGCCCCCAGATGCTGCATCTCGGCGTCCAGCTGCTCGCCGACGAGCGCTTTGACGACCGCCGCCGTCCGCGCCGTGACCGGGCCTGGAGCATCGAACGTGCGCTCGTCGATCGCCGAGACCGCCCGCACCTCGCGGGTCGTCGAGGACAGGAAGGCCTCGTCGGCCCGCGTCAGCTCGTCAAGCGTGCAGGACCGCTCGGCGGCGCCCGTGGCCTCGATCACGATCGCCCGCGAGATCGACGCGAGGATGTGCTCGTCGAGCGGCGGAGTCAGCAACTCGCCGTCCTTGACCCAGAAGATCGAGCTCGTCGGCGCCTCGAGCACGCGACCGTGCGGGGTGACGAGCAGCGCCTCGTCGAACCCCCGCTCGCGCGCCAGCCGGCCCGGCGAGCATGTTCGCGCCGTAGGACAGCGACTTGACGCCGTCGAGGATCCGGGTCGGGGCGTACGTCACCGACCCCAGCCGCGCGATCTCCGGAACTGCCGGCATCGGCTCGGTCAGCAGCAGGCGGCGTCCGCCGCGCGTCACGACGATCCGCAGCAGCTCGTCCTCGGAATCCGCGCCGGCGTGCGCGAGCAGCCGCCAGGCGTCGGCCCTGATCGCCTCGAGGTCGAGCGGGAGCCGCAGGTTCCGCGCCGAACGCTCGAGCCGAGCCAGATGGCGGTCGAATGCGAATGGCCGGCCGTCGTGGAGCCGGATCACCTCGAACACACCGTCGCCGCGGATCAGGCCCTCGTCGGTGGCGGGAATGGTCGCCTCGGCGGCGAGCATCACCGCGCCGTCGAGCGAGGCAAGCGAGCCGGGCGAGCTAGCCTGCATTGCCGTTCCGGGACCACACTTCGGCCAGGCGCACGACAACCGCCGCCGCAGCCGCCATATCGTGCACCGAGGCCCATTCGCGCACCGAGTGGTACTCGTGCCCTCCGGTGAAGATGTTCGGGGTCGGGAGCCCCATCTCGGTCAGCTTGGAGCCGTCGGTGCCGCCGCGAATCGGTTGGCGGATCGGCTCGATCCCCTCGGCCCGGATCGCGGCTTCCGCGGCGTCGGTCACGTGTGGCACGCCGCTCAGGATGCGCCGCATGTTCCGGTACTGCTCGCGAACGGAGACCTCGACATCGGCACGCGGCTCGGACGCCGTCACCTCCCTCGCGGTCCGCTCGAGCAGCGCGACGTGGCGGTCGAGCAGGTCGTCGTCGAAGTCGCGAACGATGAACCTGACCTCGGCTTTGCCCGCGGTTCCAGAGATCTCATACGGGTGGATGAACCCCTCACGATCCGCGGTCGTCTCAGGCGTCAGCGTGGCCGACGGCAGCGCGGCCACGATCTGCGCCGCCAGCCGCAACGCGTTGACGAGCTTGCCCGTCGCCCATCCGGGATGGACCTCGACGCCGCGGACGGTCACGATCGCCTCGACGGCGCTGAACGTCTCGTCTTGGAGCTCACCAAGATCAGAGCCGTCGAGCGTGTAGGCGCACCGCGCGCCGAATCGCTCGACGTCGAACAGCGTCGCGCCTTCGCCGATCTCCTCGTCGGGCGTGAACGCGACACGGAGCGTCGGCCGCGGCAGCTCGGGATGCGCGGCCAGGTAGGCGACCCCGGCCATGATCTCGGCCACGCCGGCCTTGTCGTCGGCGCCGAGCAGCGTGTCGCCGCTGCTGGTGACGATGTCGTGCCCGACCTTGTCGGTGAGCTCGGGCATCCTCGCCGGGTCGAGCACCGTGCCCTGGCGCGGGAGCTCGATCACCCCGCCGTCGTAGGCGTTGTGGACGATCGGCTCGACTCCGTGGCCAGACGCGTCCGGGCTGGTGTCCATATGCGCGATCAGGCCGATCGCCTCGTCGTCGGTAGCGCCGGTAGCGGCGAAGCGTCTATTCCCCGCGAGCGTCGCGAGCACGTAGCCGTGCTCGTTGAGCTGGACGTCTTCGAGCCCGGCCGCTTGCAGCTCTGCCACCAGCACGCGCCCAAGCTCGAGCTGGCCCGGCGTGCTCGGCGAAGACGTGCGCTCGCGGCGCGACTGTGTGTCGATTCGCACATACCGCAGGAATCGGGCGAGGACGTCCGGCGCGAGCTCCTGAGCCAGTGGCGAGGTGTAAGAACGGGACATTGTGGTGAGTATCGCAACGTGTGGGTGGAGAGGGCTGCCGAGGGCAGGAGAGACCCCGGGTCCGTGTGCGCCACGGCTGGCAGCAGCCAGCGCGGGCACGCGGAGCCAGTGGAATCGACCACCAACACGAGGAGACGAGACACCTATGGCAACTCAGACTCCAGTTCAGCGTCAGGCCGCCGCCAAGCGTGCCGCGGCAACGCGTAAGCGGAACGCCGCCAAGCGCAGCGCGACCGCGACCCGGGCCTCGGCCCGTCGCACACGCGGGGCTGCATCGGGCACGGCTCGCAGCGCGCGGAGCACTGCGCGCACTGCCGGCACCACCACTACGAACGCTGCCGGCACGGCGGCGAAGGCCGTCGACGCCGCCGGCACGCAGCTCGGTGCCGTGGCTCGCGGGGCGCAGCGCGCGCTGCTGATACCGGTCGGCGCGCTTGCCACCGCCGGCGACGTGGTTCGGAGCACCGCGCTGACGTACGCGAGCTCCGGGCGCCGGGCGCGCCAGCTCGATCGGTTCGAGCGCCGGGGCGCGCGGGCGCTAGACCGCGGCCGCCGCAAGGGCTCGGCCCGCACCGGCTGACCCCAAACCACCGGACGCTGATACCGCTGGGGGTCCCCGATTACCGAGTTCGCAGGGCGACTTTGTGCCACAGGACGCAATGTTCTGTGCTAAAAGACGTCTGTCTGCGAAAGGACGTACCAGGTGTCGGGGACCTCAGCTGGCGGACCTGTGTCCGCAGCTGATTCGCAAGAGCTTTTCGAGCGCTGGCGCCGGGCCCATGACCGCGACGCGCGCGACGAGCTGATCGCGCGATTCCTCCCACTCGCTCGAAAGCTCGCGCGGCGCTACGCGCAGTCGAGCGAGCCGTACGACGACCTTGTGCAGGTGGCGAGCTTAGGCCTGGTGAAAGCGGTCGAGCGGTTCGATCCGGACCGCGGCTTTGCGTTCACGTCGTTCGCCGTGCCGACGATCGTCGGCGAGCTCAAACGCTACTTCCGGGACACCGGGTGGGCGATCCACGTCGACCGCGGCGCCCAGGAGCGCGCGCGCAGGATCAACGAGGCGCAGCAGGCGATCAGCGCGCGTACGGGTCGTCCGCCGCGGGTCGACGAGCTTGCGCAGTACCTCGAGCTGAGCGAGGAGGAGGTCCTCGACGGCCTCCAGGTCGCCGAGGCGTACGGCACGGTGTCGCTCGACGCCCCGCTCGCCGGCGAGGAGGACGCGACGCGGATCGACGCGATCGGCGACGAGGACCAGCGCCTGGGGCTCGTCGACGACCAGACGACGATCTTCGCGGCCGCCAAGCACCTGCCCCAGCGCGAGCGCGAGATCTTGTTCCTTCGGTTCGGTGAGGATCTCACCCAATCGGAGATCGCCGAGCGTGTCGGCGTCTCGCAGATGCAGGTCTCGCGCCTGTTGCGCCGGTCGCTACAGCGTCTGCGCCAGTTGACCGGCGACGTGAACCTGCGGCCGTAGAAGACGGCGAGGCCGGCGGGCAGCGTCAAGCCGCCCGGCCGGCGCTCCCCTCCTCTACCAGCGATACCACCTTCGTCGCCCGCCGACCCCGGCGTCGACGCCTCCGACCAGGAAGCCGACGAGCCACAGGACCACAGCCACGATCAGGATGATCCACAGGATGTGGGCGGCAAAGCCGAGCCCGCCGAAAATGGCGAGGATCAGCAGTAGTGCGAGCAATGCGACCATTCCACTCCTCCTTTTGGTGCCTCGAAGCGTTCCTTCTTCGCTGCGAGATGACTACCCGCTGCGCCTGAGCGTGACGCACGCCGGCGCGCCATTCCCCCCGACTGGCGGACTGGGCGGATCGCCGACAAACGCCCGCAACGGCGAGCCCAGCATCCGCCCGCCAAGATCAGTAGGCTCGCTCCCCCGATGCAGAGTCACTTCCGGCTAGAGGTCCACAACCAAGGTCGGGCAACCGTCATCGCGGTGAGCGGAGAGCTCGACCTGGCGTCGAGCCCCGCCCTGCAGGAGGAGCTCGATCGTGTCGCGGCGTCGGATTCCAAGCTCTTGATCATCGACCTGAGAGAGCTCGACTTCATGGACTCGACTGGGCTCAGCGTGCTCGTTCGCGCCCATCAGCGGGCCGAGGAGCAGGGGCGGCAGCTGGCGATGGTCAAGGGCCCCCAGCAGGTTCAGCGGCTACTGAGCCTGACCGGCGTCGGCGACAGGTTGACGCTCGTGGATTCGCCGGAGGAGCTGCTCACCAGCGAGTGAGCGGCTCAGACCGACGGACGCCTGCGGTCGACCATCACGACGTACAGGACCTCGGCCCCGCCCTCGTGGCGGACTTCGAGCTCGTCGCTGAGCTTCGCCAGCGCCGACGCCGCGCTGTAGTCCGGCGCCTGGTGTGACAGCTGCTCGCCGCTCCCGTCGACGAACGGTCCGATCGTCAGCTCGAGGCGTTGCGCATGGGTCGAGATCGCAAATGACAGCCTCGAGCCCTTCGCGGCCCGGCCGGCATGCGCCGCGATCGCGTCGGTGACGAGGTATACGTCAGAGAAGCGGTCGAGCGAGAAGCGTGCCCGGGCGGCGAGCGCACGGGCCACGCGGCCGAGCACGCCGGCCAGAAGGCTGATCGGCGAGAGCGATACGACCGCGTCTCCGGAAAGCCACGATTCGCCGTGGTCGTCGGGGCCCGCCGTGCTCGGAAGGTGGAACAGCGGCTTGCCGTCGCGCTGCCCGGCGAACGACATCCTCACCTCGGTGCCGCCTTCTGGGATCGCGCGAAACTCCGCCTGTTCGGCGAGCGCGCGAATAACCGACAGCCCGACGCCACGGATCGTCTCGTCGGCCGGGGCGAGAGGCGGAAGGCCGGAGCCCTGATCGTCGACTACGACCTCGATCGCCTCAGGATCGATGTACATGCGCACGCCGAGCGGACCGGTCTCGCCGTCGTAGGCATGCATCACGACGTTGTTGCAGGCCTCGCTGACCGCGGTCTTCAGGTCGTCGAGCAGCTCGGGATCGAGACCGATCAGCTCGGCCACCCCAGCGAGCACTCCTCGCACGAGCGTCAGCGTTTCGGGACGCGAGTCGAGCTCGAGACGAACGGCCGGTGAATCGTCGCTCATCGTCCCAGACCCCCCCGGGGCCCGCACGCGCCGGCGCATCCTTCGGTTCGGATGCTTTTGAGTTCGGATTGCGGGGTAAACCTATGTTCAGTCATGGATTCACGTGTACGCACGCTCTACAAGATCGACGCCCAGCCGGAGGGTCCGGCGCAGGCACGCCGCATCATTGCGGAAGAGCTGTCCGCGCGGCTGTCACCAGACGAACTAGACGACGTCAAGCTGATGGTCAGCGAACTCGTCACGAACGGCATCGTCCATGGACGCGAGGAGGACGACATCCCCGTAATGCTCGACCTATGCGTCAACGGAGACATCCGGTGCGCGGTGCTCGACCAGGGACCCGGTTTCGCGGCACGGGCCGGCAGGGACGTGCGCGGCGGTTGGGGTCTGCGTCTCGTCGAGCAGCTCGCGGACCGATGGGGGATGCAGAGTTCGCCACGGCGCACCGAAGTATGGTTCGAACGCGATTGCGGATGAAGTCGTGCCACGCCGCGAGATGGCGCCCCGTACATCCGTGTAATGAAGACTAACGCCACGGGCACGCCAACGGCGTGCCCAGCGATCGCTCGGCAGCGACACGAACGCCCCGTCGCTGTGCGGCGGCAGCGGCGCGTTGCCGAGCACGGGCCTACGCGCCTGAAGTGCCGACCGCTTCTGGCCCCCGCCGTTTGATCAGGGAAAGCGTCAGCTGACGGACGCTTCGTCGCCGCTCTCCGTCATTTCGCGCAGGCGAGCGAGCGCTCGACGCAGAATTCGCGAGACCTGCATCTGCGAAACGCCGATCTCCTCGGCGATCTGTGTCTGCGTCATGTCCTGCACAAATCTGAGCGCGAGCACGTGGCGTTCGCGCGGGGTCAGCTGATGCGCTGAGGCAGAGATCGTGACGCTCGCATCGACGAGTTCGAAGCGCTCGTCCTCCTGCCCGAAGGCATCGGCGAGAGACCCGGTATCGCCTTCGGCATCCTCCCGCGGAGCATCGAGCGAAGTGGAGTGGTGGGCGCCGGCGGTCTCGAGGGCATCAAGCACGTCTTCGATGCTCATCTCGAGATACTGGGCCAGCTCCGGCACGCTCGGCGGACGCCCGGTCTTGCTGGTCAGCTGCTGCTGGGCCTCTTCGACCTTGAGCGCCATCTCCTGCGCACCGCGCGGGACGTGAACAGACCAGCCGAGATCCCGGAAGTAGCGCTTGAGCTCACCGAGAATCGTCGGAACGGCAAACGACGAGAACGCCGTGCCCCGGTCCGCGTCAAAGCGATCGACAGCCTTGACCAAGCCAAGGCTCGCAACCTGGAGCAGGTCCTCGAACGGCTCTCTCGCGCCGGCATAGCGTCGGGCCAGCTTGCGGGCAAGAGGAAGAAAGCGGGTCACGAGCTCGTCGCGCGCGCTTCGGTCGCCGTGCTGCTGCCAGCGCTCGAAGAGCTCGGCAGAGTCGGTTCGGGCGGTCGCTGCTAGAAGTGTCATGCGTGCGTGATACCCAAGAGCGGCCAAACGCAAGCGTGAACGTCACAAACGTTCGCATAATGTCCGCGGATGTACTAATCGTCCGCGTTAAGCGGGCCGGGCTCGCAATTCGAGTGCCACCCGGGCGACAACGACGACGAGGCGGCAACCCGAGGGTTGCCGCCAATGTCGGGCGTGCCTACTACTCGGCGATCACGGGCCTCGTCCGGCGGACGCGACGCGTACCCATCCGCGCGATCAGGCTCGCGATGAAGTTGCCGACGACCAGGTAGACGATCGCCGCCAAACCCCAGTTCGCCGCCAGCGTCGCCTTCGGATGACCGCTGATTGAGAACAGGTTCTTGAACGGCCCGACGAGCCAGCTTGCCGCATCGTGGATGTCGCTGACGATCTTGTTGCTCGGATTCGCCGACAGCAGGAAAAGAACCCCACCGACCACGATCACGAGCACGACAACTCCGACAACGGTTCGCACCAGTCGGGCGAGCGCGTATGCCATATCTCTCCTCACCTCCTGCGGGACGATCAACGTCCCGTGCGTTCATTCGAGGCTACCCGGGGCCGATCGGCATAAACGGCCGGCTACCGGCCCTGGGTTCGCATCAGCCGCCGGGCGCGCGCCGGCAGCTCGGCGATCGCCGCTCGGGTTTCCGACAGGCCGGCTCTGAGCTCGCGGTCGCCGACCTCGACCGGCATCATCGAGTCCTGAAGCTCGGCGAGCACCTGGTCGGCACGCTCGATCGCGTCGATCGAGCGATCGACGTAAACGCGCGGGTCGGCCGAGTGCAGCCCGCCCGAGCTCGCCCTGAACTCGCGCCCCGGCAGCCCGTGGCGGCCGGCGAACTCCGCGTGGGTCCGTCGCAGCCGGCCGTAGGCCGACTGCGTGGGGCGGAACAACTGCTCCTCCAGCGCGTCGGCCGTCTGCTCGTCGAGCTCCTCGTACGCCTCGCCGAGACTGGCCAGCGCCAGCGCAAGCTGATCGGTCGCATCGGCTACGTCATCGAGAAGCTGCGCCCTCGCTTCGCCGGCGTTGTAGGACATGCCCCGGCT
Organism: uncultured Solirubrobacterales bacterium; assembly: GCA_963699325.1. Taxonomy (GTDB): domain Bacteria; phylum Actinomycetota; class Thermoleophilia; order Solirubrobacterales; family Solirubrobacteraceae; genus Palsa-465. The sequence continues at coordinate 340,926 of CAVOTN010000014.1, forward strand.
CAGCTCGCGCTCGCGCGCGCTCCAGCGGTCGGATCTACGAGGAATTTTCCCAGTCGCGTCTTCATCGGCGCCTATCCTACGTAGCGATGATCAGGCTGGTGATCTGGGTGCGATCACGGCGGTCACGCCACCGGGGTGCGCGGTAAGGATGGCGTCGATCGCAAACCTCCTGCGGGGGACCGACCGGGAGTTCTTCGACCTGTTCGAGCGTGCGGGCGCGAACATCGTGCACGCCGCCGAACTGCTGGACGAGATGCTCGCGCGGTATCCGGAAAGCCAGGACCTGGCGCGCGACATCCTGGCCTGCGAGCACGACGGTGATCAGATCACGCATGACCTGATCAAACGGCTCAATCAGAGCGTCGTGACTCCGATCGATCGCGACGACATCCTCCACCTGGCCTCGGCGCTCGACGACATCGTCGACTACACCGAGGAGGTCGCCGACTACCTCGGGCTGTACAAGATCGAGGCGCCGATGGCCCAGGCGCAGCGACTGGCGGGAGTGCTGCGCGACGCGACCCGCCAAATCGCCGGCGCGATTCCGCTGATCCGGGGGTTCAAGGACATCACCGAGCACATGGTCGAGGTCCATCGGCTCGAGAACGAGGGCGACCGACTGACGCGCGAGGCGATCGCGTCGTTGTTCGAAGCCGGCATCGATCCGATGGTCGTGATCCGCTGGAAGGACATCTTCGAGCGCCTCGAGAACGCGATCGACTCGACCGAGCGGGCCGCGTTCATCCTCGAAGGGATCGTCATCAAGAACGCCTGATCCGGCCGGGGTCAGCCCTGCCGGACCCACGCCGCCGAGTGCGCCGGAACCCGCGCTATACACGCGTTTGTGCACACTGGGCGACGGGCGCCCCTCGAGTGTGCAGATATCCGCCCTGAATTCCGGTGTATCAGCGGCGGGGCTGGCCCTGGGTTGGGGCGCGACGGCGAGCGCCGCGGCCCGACGCGCTCCGGCCAGCGGATGCGAGCGCGCGCCACTGCCTAGGCCCACCGGCGGCGCCTGCGGGATAGCCTGAACGCGACAGCCCGCGACCAGGAGAGACCAGATGACCGCCACCCCGGAGTTCGTCCGCGGCGTCGACTTCGTCGGCATCCCGACACACGACATCGTCGCCGCCGCCACGTTCTACGGCGAGACACTCGGCCTGCCGCGGTCGGTGTACCTCGAGGAGCGCCACTTCTCGGAGTTCGAGACCGGCAACCTGACGCTGAGCGTGTACGACGCCGAGAAGATGGGCCTCCCCCACGAGGCCAACCGCAACCCGGTCGCGCTGCACGTGGACGACGTCGCCGAGATCCGCAAGCTGCTCGAAGAGCGCGGCGTCAGCTTCCACGGCGACACGCTCGACACCGGCGTGTGTCACATGGCGCTCTTCTCGGACCCGGACGGGAACTCGCTGATGCTCCACCACCGCTACGCGCCGCGGGAGACCGACCTTTAGTCGGTCGGCCCCGGAGACCAATCCGGAATCAGCTTGCCGACGGCTCGGGCACTGCCGGCGCATGCCCGGGCGTGGCGCGGGCGGTGGCGCCTTCGACCCGCAGGTGCGGCAGGCGGCGGTCGAGCCACGCCGGCAGCGCCCAGTTGGCCTTGCCGATCAGGAGCATCAGCGCCGGCACCAGCACCGAGCGGACGATCACCGCGTCGAGCAGCACCGCGCTCGCCAGCCCGACGCCGAACAGGTCGATGATCCGCTGACCGCCGAGGATGAACGCGCCGAACACGAGGATCATGATCGCCGCCGCCGCCGTGATCGTCTTCCCGGTGGCTGCCAGCCCGTGCGTCACCGCCTCGGTGTTGTTCCGTCGGCGGTGCCATTCCTCGTAGATCCGGGTCACGAGGAACACCTCGTAGTCCATCGACAGGCCGAACAGGATCGCGAACATGAACACCGGCACGAACGCCTCGATCGGGCCGGTCTTGTCGATCCCGAGCAGCGACGCGCCGACCCCGTCCTGGAATACCAGGGTGACCACGCCGAACGCCGCCGCGGCCGACAGCAGGTTCATCACGGCCGCGACGGCCGGGATCACAACACTCCGGAACACGGCCATGAGCAGCAGGAAGCTCAGCCCGATCACGATTGCCAGGAACAGCGGGAGCTTGCGCGACAGCACGGTGGCGAAGTCGTCGAAGATCGCGGTCTGCCCACCGACGAGCACGTGCAGGCCGGTTCCCCGCTCGGCGTCCGGGACGACCTGGTCCCGGACGGTGTGCAGCAAATCCGATGTCGAGACGTCCTGCGGGGACCCCTTCGGATAGACGTTGGCCAGCGCCACGCCTGGCAGGCCCGGGGCGCGGCCGGGGATGAACTCGGCGCGGGTCGAGCCGACGACCCCGGGCGTCGCGGCCACAGCCCGCTCGACGCGCATGAACGCGGCCTCCTGCGCAGGCCCCGAGACCTGGGCGACGAGCTGGAGCGGGCCGTTGTAGCCGGGCCCGAACCCCTTGGCGAGCAGGTCGTACGCCTTGCGGGTGGTCGAGCCTGACGGATCGGAGCCCGCGTCGGCCGAGCCGAGCCGCATCGACAGGAACGGAATCGCCAGCAGGACGAGAACGCCGGCCGCGACGGCCGCGAACAGCGCCGGGCGCTTCTGAAGCAAGCCGGCCCAGCGCGCCCAGCCCGCCGACTCGTCGCTCGTGCGGAGCTTTCCCTCCTTGAGCGCGTGGCGGTCGCGGCGGCGCAGGACGCGCGTGCCGAAGAACCCCAGCAAGGCCGGGAGCAGCGTCAACGACGCAAGAACGGTGAACGCGACCGCGATCGAGGTGCCAACCGCGACGCCGTACAGGAAGCTCACCCCGAGCGCGAACATCCCGAGCATCGCGATGCACACAATCATCCCGGCGAACAGCACCGCACGACCCGAGGTGTCGAGCGACTCGACCACGGCGTCCTCACGGCTCAGTCCTCGTAACAGCCCCTGGCGGTAGCGCGTGACGATGAACAGGGCGTAGTCGACCCCGACCCCGAGGCCGATCAACAGCGCGAGCTCGTTGGTGAACGAGGCCATCTGGAGCACGTGGGAGAGCAGGCCAATCGCGGCGACAGCGGTTCCGAGCGACAGGCCTGCGGTCACGAGCGGCAGGGCCGTCGCCAGCAACGAGCCGAACACCAGGAACAGCACGATCCCGGCGGCCAGGATCCCGAACGGGAGCCCACCCGCACCCTGCTGGTTGGCCGCCTCCGCGACCTGGCCCTCGACCTCGACCTCGACCCCGTTTCCCGAGCCCGCGCGCGCCACGTCGACGAACTTCTGAGCCGCGGCGGCGGTGATCTTGTTGGCCTGGACGTCGAACGTGGCGTTGGCGAAAGCGACCTGCCCCGAGGGCGAGATCTGCGCCGCGCCGCGCGGACCGTAGGGCGAGGAGATCTCCGACACATGCGGCTGGCGCGCCAGCTCGGCCAGCATCGACTCGACCTGGGAGCGCACCGCCGGATCGGTCACCTTCCCGTGATCGACCGAAATCACGACCTGCTCGGTATCCCCGGAGGCTTTCGGAGCGTTGCGCTCGAGCAGGTTCACCGCGTCGAAGCTCTGCGTGCCCGATAGCCGGAAGTTGTCGCTGTACGCGCTGCCGGCGGCGGAATGGATAGCGGTAAGGCCGACGAGCGCGACCAGCCAGCCGAGGACGACCAACCTCCGGTGGACGAAGCACACCCTCGCAAGCCTTCTCACAGTCAACAGCCTCCGGTTGGGTTGGGAGCGATTCTCAGCTTAGGGGCACGCGAGCACGGCGTCCGAATCCGCGCCCCCTGGCGAGGATGCCTGCCGTCTCTGACAATCGGCTGACAGTCCGCGTCAGGCAGGGCGGTTACGGCGTGGGTGCAGCGTCGGGCGGGACGGCTACTGCGCGGTGCCGGCCTCTTGCGTGGCGGCCGGCGACGACGAATCGCCGTTCGCGGACGCGTCGGCGGTCGACGGGGCCTCCTCGGGGGCGGGTGGCGCGGGGTAGGACTCTGCCGCCACATGCGCGCCGACGGCGCCGGCGATGCCGAGCGCGAGCGCGGCCAGCGTCCAGCCGGGTCCGGACCGCTCCTGCCCCAGTAGGTGGTCGAGCGACAGATTGCCCGGTCCGACCTCGGCGAGCGCGAGCACCGCGGCGATCAGCACGATGTTGTACTCGTAGCCGCCGTTGGTCAGCCACGGTCCGTTCTTGAGGTGGACGCGGTTGATCGCGGTCAGCATCGTCGACGTGAGCACCGCCGCGGACAGCGGCGTCGCAAGCCCGAGCGCGATGCCGGCGCCGCCGCCGGCTTCCGCGACTCCCGCGGCGATCGCATTGCGATTCCCCGGCCGCATCCCGAGGCTGTCGAACATGTTCGAGGTGGCGTCGAGCCCATGCCCGCCGAACCATCCGAACAGCTTCTGCGTGCCGTGGCCAAAGAACAGGCTGCCAACGGTGAGCCTGAGCAGCAAGCGACCGAGCTTCATCCCTTCCTCCTTCTTGGTTTAACTAAGTCCCGCTCCTCGACCGGGCGCCGAGGTCGCGCAATGCCCCTAGATGATTACAGGAGGACAATTCGGGCCATGTCACGCTTCACGATCAAGAACCTCATGGACGTCGAGAACTCCGTCGGAGAGCGCGTGCCGGGCGTCGAGGGCCGGTTCGCCCGGAAGTACCTCGACTCGGAGCATCTCGGAATCAGCTATTTCCGTTACCCCGCCGGGGTGCGTTCACCGATGGCGCACAGCCACCGCGAGCAGGAAGAGGCCTACGTCGTCGTCGGCGGCTCGGGCCGCATCCGAATCGACGACGAGGTCCATCCGATTAGCCAATGGGACGTCGTCCGGGTCAGCCCTGAGGTGATTCGCGCGTTCGAGGCCGGCGAGAACGGACTCGAGGTGATCGCGGTAGGTTCCGACCGGCCCGAGGGCGGCGACGGCGTCCTGGCGCCATCCGCGTGGATCGACGAACTCGAGGAGTAGCCACCGCATGTCGACCGACACCCCCGCCGCCCCGACCCTGTACGTGTGCCACGGCGACGAGGGTGGCCCACGAATCCACCCGTGCCGCCGAGTGCAGGAGGCGATGCACGCCAAGGGGATCAGGTACGAGAAGGTGATCGCCGGGCACGGCAGCCCGTTTCCGTTCCTACGCAAGGGCTCGCGCGACGAGTTGAAGGCCGCGACCGGGGCGGAGAAGCTGCCGGCGTTGAAGCTCGCGGACGGCACGGTGATCACGCACTCAGGCCCGATCCTCGAGTGGATCGATCGGCAGCCGGCGGCCTGAGCCGCTGGCGGCCGCCCCGGAGCCCCGCCGCCATCGCCCTAACCGGTAACGCGCCCAGCGAGCTGCCGGGGCCGGCCGCAGCAGTCGTCGGCGACCTGCTCGCGCGGCTCGACCGGGCGCTCCCCGGGCGCATCGAGGGGTTCTACGCAGTGGGATCAGCCGCGATGCGCGGGTTCGTGGCTGGGCGAAGCGACGTCGACTTCGTCGCGATCGTCGACCGCGACCTGGGCCGCGCCGAGCTCGCCCGCCTTCGCGCTCTGCACGTCGGCCGCTGGGCGTCCGCACTCGTCCGGGACGTGGGGCTCCGGCGGCGCTGGCCGCTCGTGTGCAACGGCATCTACCTGCGAAGCGGCGACCTGGCGCGATCCCCGCTCGAGGTGCTCCCGCTCGCGGGCCACGTCAGCGGACGGTTCAGGGTCGCGTCGCGTAACGGGTTCGATGTGAACCCGGTGACGTGGCACACGCTCGCGCGGCACGGGATCGCGGTCCGCGGTCCCGAACCAGGGCGGCTGACAATCCGTACCGACCCGGCGGAGCTGCGGGCCTGGACGGTCTCAAACCTCAACGACTATTGGCGGCGGTGGGTCGACCGCGCGCGCCACACGGGTGCCAACCGAGCCACGATGCTCGGCCGGAGGTTCACAGCCGCCGGCGTGCTCGGCGCACCGCGGCTGCACTACACGATCGCGACCGGCAGGTCACGACCAAGGAGGCCGCCGGCCGGTACGCGCTGGAGACGTTCGAGCCGCGCTGGCGCGCGTCGATCGAGGATGCGCTGCGCTATTGGCGCGGCGCTCCCTCGGCCCGCCGGTACCGCGGCCACCACGTTCGGCGCCGGCATGACGCGGCGGAGTTCGTGGGCCACGTGATCGACGCCGGCAACGCGCTGGCGGCGCGATGACCGCGGCCACAGCGGCATGCACGCCAACCTGGGATTCTGTGGCCGGATGAATCGCCACATCGTCACCGTCGGCGTGGTCGGCGTGGTCGGCGTGGTCGGCGTGGTCGGCGCGGCCGCGGCGGTTGCCGCGATGCCGGCGACCGGCGCCACCCGCGCCCGGACGAGGCGGACTCCGCTCAGCGGGACGGTATATGTCGAGTCCAACGCGACCGCTCCGGACTCGAACGAAATCCTCGCGTTCCACTATCGCGACGGCGTGCTGAGCGCGCGCGGCGTCCGCCGCTACCCGACCGGCGGGAGCGGCTCCCACGACCTCAGCAACTCCGGTGTGCTCGACGCCGACCAGGAGGTCATCACCAACCCGAGTCGCAGCCTGCTATTCGCGGTCAACTCGAGCTCGGACACGATCGCGGTGTTCCACATCCACCCCGGCGGGGGGCTCACCCCGGTGGCCGGGTCGCCGTTCCCTTCGAACGGGAAAGCGCCGTCGAGCGTCGGGCTCGCCGGCAGCACGCTGATCGTCGCCAACAAGGCGCAGGACGGCGTGCGCGACCTGACCACCTCACCGGCCAACTACACGAGCTTCCACGTGCGCGCGAATGGGTCGCTCGGCCCCCCGATCTCCTCGATCGACGTGCCGCCGGGCTCCTCACCGCTGCAGGCGTACGTGACGCCCGATCGCAAGGTCCTGATCACGAGCGAGGAGAGCGGCGTGTTCAGGGCGTTCCGGATCGGCCCGGGCGGCAGCTTGACCGAGGGCCCCGATTCGCCACTGAGGCTGGCCAAAGCCGTGTTCCCGGGCGGACACCGTGTCCCGAACGTGTGGCCCGCCGGACTCGCGTCGGACCCAAAACGGAAGATCCTCTACGCGCAGGTGGCAAATCTGGACCGGACGATCGTCTACCGCTGGAATGACGACGCCAGGCTCACGTTCGTCCGCGCGATCCCGAACCCAGGCTCGTTCCTGCCGTGCTGGACGCACGTGAACGGCGCCGGCACGCGGATGTACTCGGGCAACGCGGGCAGCGACAACCTGACGGTATTCGACATCTCGCAGGACCCGACCGACCCGCGCCCGATCCAGTCGGTGCCGCTCGATGCTCCCGGCAACCCGTGGAACTTCGAGATCGACCCAACCGGCCATGTGATCTTCCTGCTCGACATGCGCGCCGTTCGCCAGATCCCGGCCGGCAAGGGCAACCAGCTGCACGCGCTCCGAATCGGGCCGAACGGGCTCCTCACCGAGGAGCGCTCCTCGCCGGTCAAGATCCCGGTGCCGATCGGCACGAACCCGATCGGGCTCGCGATCGTCCCTTCCCGGGCCGGCTAGCCCGGCCGACGGGGTCCCGACCTCAACTCCGCCGGGGATCTCCGAGCTGACGCGCCCCTTACAGCGGTGAGATTTCCCTTAATACCGCGCCTTCTGGACCGCATCTCGCGTTTTTAAGCCGTGATGGATCGCAAGTTGATCGGAGGGCTGACCGTCCGCGGCGCCCTCCGGGTGCCGGAGATCACCGCCTACTTCTGGGCGATCAAGGCCCTGTCGACGGCCATGGGGGAATCGACGTCCGACTATCTGGTCCACGCGATGAACCCAGAGCTCGCAGTGTGCTTGGGCTTCATCGGGTTCGTGGCCGCACTGGCGCTGCAGCTCCGCGTGCGCCGGTACATCGCGTGGACGTACTGGTTGGCCGTGGTCGGCGTTGGCGTATTCGGGACGATGGCCGCCGACGTCCTCCACGTCGGGTTCGGCGTCCCGTACATCGCATCGAGCGTGCTGTACGCGATCGCGCTGGCCGCGGTGTTCGCCGGCTGGTACCGGACCGAGCACACGCTGTCGATCCACAGCGTCGACACGCCCCGGCGCGAGCTCTTCTACTGGGCCGCGGTCGTCGCCACGTTCGCGATGGGCACGGCAGTCGGAGACCTGACCGCGACGACGTTCGGACTCGGATACTTCGCGTCCGGACTGCTGTTTGCCGCGGTGATCGCGATCCCGGCGATCGGCTACTGGCGACTGCACTGGAACGCAGTCCTGTGCTTCTGGTTCGCCTACGTGGCCACCCGACCGCTCGGCGCGTCGTTCGCCGACTGGATGGGCAAGCCGAAGAGCGTGGGCGGACTCGGATTGGGCGACGGCACGGTGGCGCTGGCGCTCTCGATCTTGATCTTCTGCCTGGTCGCGTTCCTCGCGATCACGCGCCGGGACGTCCAGCGCGAGCGGAGAGGTTCAGCGGAACCGCTGCGGGCGACCTAGCGGCGCATAGGCGAACCAGCCCGCGGCCGAGGGCAGCCCCTCCGGAACCGGCTGATCCTCGCCGGGCTGCCGCCCGATCCCGAGCAGCGACCGCGTGAGCCCCGCGCCCTCGTCGAACAGCACGTCGAGCGCCTCGGACACATCGGCGTCGGAGACCGTGAGCCGGCCGCCATCGGAGTTTGTCCGGGCCGCGACCAGCGCCGCCTTGCGGACGAGCTCTTTGATGAACGAGGCCGTCACGCCCTCGGTCCTGGCCACGACCGCGTCGGCGTCGCCGAGTCGTAGCTCCACGCCGGCGCCGTAGAGGTCCAGCAGCCGGCGCCTGCCCTCGGCATCGGGAAGCATGATCTCGACCGCGGCATCGACCCGCCCCGGGCGCGCGGCCAGGGCGGGCTCGAGCGCGTCGGCCCGGTTCGTCGTCAACAGGAAGATCAGGTCGGCATCCTCGTCGAGGCCGTCCATCACGTTCAGCAGCGTGAACAGCAGCGGCGACGCCCCGCGATGGGGCATCCGCTCGCCGGCGACGAGGTCGACATCCTCGAGGACCACGAGCGCAGGCTGGAGCGCCCGCGCCAGGGTCGCGGCCGCCTCGATGTACTGAAACGCGGCACCGCTCAGCAACACGACGGTATGGTCGGTGAGCCGCCCGATCAGGTACCTGGTCGTCAGCGTCTTGCCCGTGCCCGGAGGCCCGTGCAGGAGCAGCCCTCGCTTCAGATGCTGCCCGGAGGCGCGGAGCCGCTCGCGGTGGGCGGCGATCCCGAACACGTGCTCCTCGATCGCGGCGAACGTCGCCTCGGGAAGGATCACATCCTCGCGCGCCAGCTGCGGTCGCGGATGGAACGCGAGCGGCCCGGCCGTCTGTTCGCCGAACGGGCCCGCGGCGAAGCTGATGATCTGGTTGCGGAACACACTGCGCTGCACCGTCAGCCGGCGGACGTCGGAGAGGATCCGGCCCGCGTAGTCCCTGTCCGTGGCGAGGATCTCCAGGCCGACGGCGGGGCTTGGAGTGTGATCGTTCGCTCCGCGCAGCAGCACCGCGGCGGCCGCGTTGCGGGCGCCGTCGCGGACCAGGTACAGGCCGGCGCGGACGCACATCCGGGCCGACCCCGGGCCGTCGGCCAGCGACACATAGTCGACCGCCCCGATGACGATCTCACGCCGGTGGGCGTGCTGGACGAGGTCGGCGAGCGACATGTGGTGGTGGTGCTCGCCGCGCAGGCCGACGAGCTCGTGCGCGCCGCTCTGCTGCTCGAGCCACGCGTCGACCGCCGCCTGGACGTTGACGTGCTCGAACGGCGCAAAGCGATCGGACACGACCGGAAGGCCGAGCGGGTCCACGCCCAGGTGCGCCTCGAGCGTCGCGCGCAGGGGTGCCCCCTCGTCGTCCGCGGACAGCTCGTTGAGCGATTCGAGGAAGCGCTGGAACGCGCGGGCGAAAGCTGGCACGTCGAACTCAGCCACAGACCCGCAGCGTACCGGCCCGAAGCGGCCCCCCAGACGCGGACCGGCGCCGCTCTTACAGCTCCGGGTGATCCTGCTCGATCACCCAGGAGCGGTCGAGCTCATGCACGCTCTCCGCGCCCATCAACGCCAGCGCGCGGTCGAGCTCGGCGCGGAAGATCTCGAGCACGTCGACGACCCCCTGCTCGCGGCCGACGATCAGCCCATAGATCTGTGGTCGGCCGATCAGGACCGCCCGAGCCCCGAGCGCGAGCGCCTTGACCACGTCGGTGCCGCGCCGCACGCCGCCGTCGAGCAGCACCTCGGCGCGGTCGCCGACCGCCGCGACGATCGCGGGGAGCGCGTCGAGCGCCGCCAGCGAGTGGTCGAGCTGGCGCCCGCCGTGGTTGGAGACGACGACGCCGTCGCACCCGATCGCGACCGCGCGCACCGCGTCCTCGGGGTCGAGCAGTCCCTTGACGTAGACGCTGCCCGGCCAGTGCTCGCGGATCCACTGCAGGTCGTCCCACGCGAACGTCGCGCGCTCGATCTCGCGGTGGAGGATCTCGATTGACTGGAACGTCGCCTGAAGGCCGGACTCGGGGTGCAGGGTTCGCATCGAGCCGCGGCCGTGGCGGAAGAGGTCCGCTACCCACCGCGGGTGTCGCGCCATGTCGAGCGCCTCGCGCGGTGTGAGCGTGAGGCTGCGGCCCATGTTTCCCGTGCGGGTGTAGCCGAAGCGCCGCTCGCCCTCGCGGTTTCCGATCACGGGCACGTCGACGGTCACGAACAGCGCCCGGTATCCGGACGCCCAGGCGCGCTGGATCAACCTCGCGGTCTCCTCGCCGCCCGGGTACAGCTGGAAGAAGTGATCCGCGTGCGTGCCCTCCGCCACCTCCTCGACCGACCACGACGAGGCCGTGCTGAGCACGAGGCGGGTGCCGGCGGCCTCGGCGGCGCGAGCCGCGGCGAGGTCACCGCGCCACTGCGAGAGTCCGAGCGCCCCTGTCGGCGCGAGCAGCACCGGCAGATCGATCTCGACGCCGGCGACCGTGGTCGACAGCGTCCGCTCGGGGTGCGCGGTCATCATCCGCGCGCGCAGCGACCAGCGCGAAAACGACGTCACGTTGCGACGGACGGTCACCAAGTCGTCGGCGCCGCCCTCGACGTAATCCCACACGAGCCGCGGCACGCGCTTGCCCGCCGCGCGCCGATAGTCCTCGACGCTGATCAGGTGCTCAGGCGCTCGCAACCGGTATTGGAAGGGTCCCACCCCCCGAAGACTGCCTGAATTCGACCGGCGAGGCCATCGCGACCCGCTCACCCGCACAAATTGTCCCCGGGCGCGGGCGCCGTCCACGCCGGCGAAACGATCGGTCAGCTCAGCATGGCGATTAAGATGGCCTGAATGCGCGTTGACGCCGGCGGCGTCGAAATTGAATATGCGGTGACGGGCGAGGGCCGCCCGGTTGTGCTGCTCCACGGCTTCCCGGACTCGGGACGGCTGTGGCGCCACCAGGTGCCGGCGCTGGCCGACGCGGGGTTCAAGGTGATCGTCCCCGACCTGCGCGGATACGGCCGCTCGGACAAGCCGGCCGAGGTTGGGGCGTACGCGATGGCGGCGCTCGCGGGTGACGTCCTGGCGGTGTTGAGCGACGCCGGCGCGCCGCGGGCGCATGTCGTAGGGCACGACTGGGGCGCCGCACTGGCGTGGGCGCTCGCCGCGATGGCCCCCGATCACGTCGACCACCTCGTGGCGCTTTCGGTCGGGCATCCGGCGACGTTCCGCAAGGGCGGGTTCGAGCAGTACCAGAAGTCTTGGTACATGCTCCTGTTCCAGTTCAAGGGGATCGCCGAGCGGTGGCTGTCAAACAACGACTGGGCTCACTTCCGGGCGTGGGCCGGCCACCCGGACGCCGACGCGGTGATCGCCGAACTCGAGGCGAGCGGGTCGCTGACGCCCGCGCTGAACTGGTACCGGGCGAACATCCCCCCGGAGTCGTGGCTTCACCCCGGGCGAGCACTGCCGCCGATCCAGGCTCCGACGATGGGGGTGTGGAGCTCGGGAGACATCGCTCTAACCGAGCGACAGATGACGTATTCGGCCGAGAACGTCGCCGGCGCCTGGCGCTATGAGCGGCTCGACGGACCCGGCCACTGGATGCAGCTCGAGGCGCCGGACGAGGTCAGCCGCCTGCTGGTCGACTTCCTCCCGACCGACGACCGATGAACGACCGCCCTAAGCTGAACGGCATGTCCGGCGGACCGGCCGAGCCACATCGCGTTCACACGAACGTGATTCTGACCGTGCTGCTGGTCGCGGGACTGGCGTACGCGATGCTCGCCTCGGCGGTGATCCCGGCGCTGCCGACCATCCAGAAGGACCTGCACACGACCGAGACCGGCGTCGCCTGGGTCCTGACCGGGTTCCTCCTGTCCGCGTCCGTCGGGACGGCGATCATCGGCCGGCTCGGGGACATGTACGGCAAGGAGCGGCTGCTGGTGTGGACGCTGCTCGTTCTCGCCGCCGGGACGCTGCTCGCCGCGGTCGCGACCTCGCTGGGGGTGCTGATCGTCGCGCGTGTGATCCAGGGCGTCGCCGGCGGGATCTTCCCGCTGTCGTTCTCGATCGTCCGCGATGAGTTCCCCTCCGACAAGGTCGCGGGGAGCATCGGCTTGATCTCCGCGATCCTCGGGATCGGCAGCGGCTTCGGGCTGGTGTTGGGCGGGCTGATCGTCGAGCATCTGAGCTGGCACTGGCTGTTCTGGCTGCCGCTCGTGGTGACGCTGATCGCGGCGGGGTGCACCTGGCGGTTCGTGCCCGAGTCTCCGATCCGCACGCCCGGTCGCGTGAACTGGCTGGCGGCGGCGCTGATGAGCATCGGCATGTGCTGCGTGCTGATCGCGATCGCGCAGACGACGGTCTGGGGCTGGGGAGGCACGAAGACGATCGCGCTGCTCGCGGCCGGGGCGATCGTGATCGGCGCCTGGGTGTGGGTCGAGGTCCACAGCCGCGAGCCGCTCATCGACATGGCGCTGATGCGAATCCGCGGAGTCTGGACGACGAACCTGGTCGCGTTCCTGCTCGGCGCGGGGATGTACGCGTCGTTCATCGTCTTCCCGCAGTTCGCGCAACTGCCGAAAAGCACCGGCTTCGGGTTCGGCGCGTCGGTCGTCGTCTCGAGCCTGTACCTGCTGCCGGCCGCGCTGAGCATGGGCGTGCTCGGGGCGGTCGCCGGTCGCGTCGCGTATCGGTTCGGCTCCAAGCCCGCATTGATCGTGGGCTCCGCGTTCACCGCGGTCGCATTCATCTGGCTCGCGGTCGCCCATCGCCACCCCTACGACATGTTGATTGCCGCGTTCCTCCTCGGGACCGGCATCGGCCTCGCGTTCGCGGCGCTCGGCAACCTGGTCGTCCAGGCGGTGCCGCCCAACCAGACCGGCGTCGCGACCGGGATGAACACCGTCATGCGCACGCTCGGAGGAGCGCTCGGCGGTCAGCTGTCGGCGACGTTCATCGTCAACCACCAGGCCCACGGGCTCCCGACCGTGACCGGCTTCAACGAGGGGTTCGTGCTGGCGGCGGCGTTCCTGATCGTGTGCACGCTGTCGGGGCTGCTGATCCCGGCACACCGGCCCGCTGCCGCTCCGCATCCGCTCGCCGAACCGCAGCTCGCCGCCACTCCCGACGCGGGCTGATCGGGCTTCCCGCCATCCTGAACACGTATGGCGCACGCCGCCCCGGCTGCCTAGACTGGGCTCGAGCTCACGAGGAGAAGAGCGCATGGCCAAGGCGAAGCCCAGTTCTGACAAGCCCGCGAAGCTGAGTCGCAAGGAGTTCGACAAGGAACTGCTCCGGCTCCAGCGCGAGCTCGTGATCATGCAGGAGTACGTGCGGGCGAAGGGCCTGAAGATCGTGGTGATCTTCGAGGGGCGGGACGCCGCCGGCAAGGGCGGCGTGATCAAGCGGATCACCGAGCGGACCAGCCCGCGCATCTGCCGGATCGTCGCCCTGCCTGCGCCGACCGAGCGCGAGAAGACGCAGTGGTACTTCCAGCGCTATGTGGCGCACCTCCCCGCCGCGGGCGAGATCGTCCTGTTCGACCGCTCCTGGTACAACCGCGCCGGCGTGGAGCGGGTGATGGGGTTCTGCACCGAAGCCGAGTACCAGGAGTTCATGCGCACCTGCCCCGAGTTCGAGCACATGCTCGTGCGGTCGGGCATCCAGCTGGTCAAATACTGGTTCTCGGTCTCCGACGAGGAGCAGGAGCGCCGCTTCCAAGCGCGCGTCCACGACCCGATGCGGCGCTGGAAGCTGAGTCCGATGGACCTCGAGTCGCGCGCCCGTTGGGTCGCCTACTCGCGAGCCAAGGACGAGATGTTCCGCTACACCGACATCAAGATCGCGCCGTGGTACGTCGTCCAGGCCGACGACAAGCGGCGTGCGCGGCTGAACTGCATCGCGCACCTGCTGTCGATGGTCGACTACGAGGATCTGACTCCGCCGCCGCTCAAACTGCCGCCGCGCGCCGAGGATGCCTACATCCGGCCGCCGATCGAAGAGCAGACGTTCGTCCCCGCGGTCTACTGAGCCGGATCTGTACCCTCGCCGGCGTGCCTGCCTGGTTCGACGAGCTCTCAGAGTTCCTGCGGATTGAGTCGATCAGCGCGGATCCGGCACGCGCGCCGGACGTCGCGCAGGCCGGCGAGTGGGTTTGCGCGCTGATCCGGGGCGCCGGCGGTCAGTGTGACCTCGTGGACTGGCACGGGGCGCCGCTGGCGATCGGCGAGGTGCGCGCGTCGCGCGACCCCGAACAGGCGCCGACGGTCCTGTGCTACGGACATTTCGACGTGCAGCCGCCCGATCCGCTCGAGCTGTGGGAGTCGCCGCCGTTCGAGCCGGAGATTCGCGGCGAGTATCTGTACGGCCGCGGCGTCGCCGACGACAAGGGCCAGCTGTACCTGCTGCTGTGCGCCGCGCGGGATCTTGCGAAGGCCGGAGCGCTCCCGGTCAACGTCCGGTTCGCGTGCGACGGCGAGGAGGAATCCGGCGGCCACGCGATCGTCGACTTCCTGGCGGCCGATGAGCGCGGCGCCGACGCCGCGGTGATTTTCGACAGCGGCATGATCGCGCGCGACCGGCCGGCGTTCGATGTCGCCACGCGTGGGATCGCCTACTTCCACGTGACGCTGCGCTCGGGGGCGCGCGATCTGCACTCGGGCCTGTACGGCGGCGCGGCGCTCAACGCGGCGCACGCGCTGATGCGAACGCTGGGCGCGGTCGTCGCGGTCGACGGGCGCCTCGCCGAGCCGCTCCGTCAGGGAGTCGCGCCGCCGAGCGAGGAGGAACTCGCGAGCTGGCGCGAGCTACCGGCCGGCGCCAGCGAGCTCGCCGACCAGGGCGCGCAGCCCGCCGACGCGCGCGCGGCCGAGGAGTTCTACCTGCGGACGTTCGCCGAGCCGTCGCTCGACGTCAACGGGATCGACAGCGGTTCGCCCCACGTCCAGAAGACCGTGCTCCCGGTGCAGGCCGACGCGAACGTGTCGATCCGCCTCGCCCCGGGCCAGACCGTCGAGCCGGTCGTCGACGCGTTCGGGCGGCTGCTGCGCGAGGCTGCGCCGGCCGGCGCCGAGCTCGACGTCGAGCTGCTGGCCGCGACCCCGCCTGCGATCATGCCGCCCGACGCCAAGGCGATTCAGCTCGGGCTGAACGCGTTCGAGCGGGCGCTCGGCGTGCGGCCGCTGCTGATCCGGTCCGGCGGCTCGCTCCCGATCGCGGCCGCGTTCGCCGACGAGGGGATCGCGACCGTGATCACCGGCTTCTCGCTGCCGAACGCAAATCTGCACTCGCCCAACGAGCGTCTGCTCGCGGAGTACATCCCGCGCGGGATCGCGACGGCGCGGGCGCTGTTCGAGGAGTTCGCGGGTTTGTAGTGCCGCGGGGGTCGTTGGCACCGGAGCTCGTCCGTCGGTGACGGTTTAAAGGCGGGCACCTGAGGGGGTGCGGCGTCCCTCGTCCGTTCCGCGGCGCCGCGAGCATGCATGACGCGACAATCGGGGAGCTTCGGGGAGGCCGTGACCTTCTACGCATGCCCCACATGCCTGACACGCCACGGCTCACCGGGATCGCGTCAATTGGCGCGTTATGCATGATCCGCGAGCCGCCGCGCGCCGGCGACCCGCCCCCACCCCAGTCCAGGTGCCCGCCGTTAAAAACCCAATCCGCCCCATGACCGCCGAGGAATCAGCGACCCCCGGCCGGGCATGGATGCCCGGCCGCACGGTCCCATGGACGTCGAGCGAAGCGAGACCCCTAAGAACCGTGCGCGCGGAATCCGGCACACCGCTGTCGAGGCACGATCGCAGTCACGCCGGATTCCGGGCGGCCGTCACGATCAGCTCGACGCACGTCGGCAGCGGCACCGCGGTCGAGTCGAGGACCATGTGGTAGAGGCGCGGATCCCGCGGATCGGCGCGGTAGAAATGCTTGACGTAGTCGATCCGGGCGCGATCGGAGTTGCGCTGCCGGCGCCTGGCCTCGTCCTCGTCGACGCTCTCGACGCGCATGGCCTGGAACACGCGCGGCTCCGGAGGCCCATCGAGCCGCACGTGGAACGCGCCGGGCCGGTCGCGGAGCACGATCGCGCCGGCGCGTCCGAGCACGACGACGTCGCCGGCATTGGCGGACTCGATCAGGAGCCGCTCGGTCGCGCGGCAGAAGTCCGGTGAGGTCGCCTCGGGCACGACCACGCCGCTCGTGTTCGGCAACCGCGCCAGCAGCCGCGTGAACCGCGGCGCGGCTGCCTCGTCGTGGACCTCGGCATGCGCGACCGGAACGTCGAGGCGCTCGGCCACCTGCACGGGGATCGCCCGGTCGATGAACTGGCACCCGAGCCGCTCGGCCACCTGCGGCCCGACCCAGCTTCCGCCGGCGCCGTACGACGCCGAGATCGTCACGACGATGCTCACGCAGCCACCACCACCGTCTGCGCCTCCGCCCCGGCCATCGCGACGCCGGGCCGCAGCAGAGTCCCGGAGACGATCGCGCCGAGCAGGAAGATGCCCGCCGCCCACCAGAACGCGACCGTGTAGCCGTGCACCGCGGCCTGCGCCGCGACCACCGGCGTGGGGGCCTTGCCGACGAGATAGCTCGCCACCGCCGTCGTCGCGATCGTGTTCAGGAACGCGGTGCCGATCGAGCCGCCGACCTGCTGGCAGCTGTTGACGGTCGCGGACGCCACGCCGGCGTCGTCCTGGCTCACGCCCAAGGTCGCGGTGTTGATCGACGGCGCGAAGATCAGCCCGAGCCCGAGCCCGATCACCAGCAGCGCCGGCAGGATGTGCCCGGCATATGTCGAGTGCACGCCGATTTGCGCGAGGATCACCATCCCAAGCGACGCCAACACCATCCCGGTGGGGACGAGCGGCTTGGGCCCGAAGCGTGGCAGCAGCACCGCATTCGACGTCGTCGAGCCGATGACGATCATCGCCACCATCGGCAAGAACGCCAGGCCCGTCGCCACCGGGCTGTAGCCGAGGGTCTTCTGGAGGTAGTAGGTGAGGAACAGGAACACGCCGAACAGCCCGGCGCCGGAGATCAGCACCGACAGGTACGAACCGCCTCGGTTGCGGTCGAGCACGATCCGCAGCGGAAGCAGGGGATGGGTCGAGCGCCGTTCGATGGTCACGAACACGATCAACATGATCACGCCGACGATCAGCGATCCAAGCGTCTCCCAGTCCGTCCATCCCCGCGGCTCGGCCTGCGAGAAGCCGAACACGATCAGGAACAGGCCGAGGGACACAGCCACGGCGCCGGGCACGTCGAGCTTCGGACGCACCGGGGGAACCTGATTGGTGAGCAACACCATCGCTGCGCACACGGCGGGCACCGCGATCACGACGTTCACGTACAGGCACCAGCGCCACGACAGGTACTCGGTCAACACGCCGCCGAGCAGCAGCCCCACCGCTCCGCCCGCGCCCGCGATCGCGCCGTAGATCCCGAACGCGATCCCGCGCTCGCGTGGCTCGGTGAACGTGGTCGTGAGCAGTGACAGCGCCGACGGCGCGAGCAGCGCGCCGGCCGCACCCTGGAACGCCCGCGCAGTCACGAGCATGCCGAAGCTCTCCGCCGCGCCCCCGATCGCCGAGACGACGCCGAACGCGACCAGGCCGACCATCAGCGTTCGTTTCCGCCCGAACAGGTCGCCGAAGCGGCCGAACAGGAGCAGCAGGCTGCCGAACGTCAGCGAGTACGCGGTGACGATCCACTGCCGGTTCGCGTCGGAGAAATTGAGCGTCTTCTGTGCCGACGGCAGCGCGATGTTCACGACGGTGGCGTCGAGCACGACCATCAGCTGGGCGGTGCCGAGCAGCGCGAGGATCAGCCAGCGTCGCTCGTGATGAGGATTGGCCAGGTCTGCCGGAGGTGCGGGGGTCTCCGTTGCCGTCATGACCAGCTTTCACCTTACCGATCGCGCCCAGCCCGAACGCGAACCGGCGGGCCCGCTGGGTCAGGCGAGCGCCGGTGCCTCCGGCAGGCTCGCGAGCGCCGCGGCCAGGTCGTCCTCGGAGAACTCGGGATCCTCGAGCCGTCCCGCCAGGTACGCGTCGTACGCGCTCAGGTCGAAATGGCCGTGGCCGCACAGCCCGAACAGGATCACTCGGGATTCGCCGGCCTCGCGCGCCGCCTCGGCCTCCTCGATCACCGCGCGGATCGCGTGCGCCGGCTCGGGGGCCGGGATCAGGCCCTCGGTCCGCGCGAACCGGACCGCAGCCTCGAACGTCTCGTTCTGGCGGTAGGCGCGGGCCTCGACGAGGCCCTGCTTGACCAGGCCGCACACGAGCGGCGCGTCGCCGTGGTAGCGCAGTCCGCCGGCATGCACCGGCGGTGGCACGAAGCCGTGCCCGAGCGTGTACATCGGCATCAGCGGCGTCATCCCGACGGTGTCGCCGAAGTCGTACGCGTACACGCCGCGCGTCAGCGTCGGGCAGGCGGCCGGTTCGGCCGCGATGAACTTCGTCTTGGCCTCGCCACGGATCACGCGGCGCAGGAACGGGAACGTCAGCCCGCCGAAGTTCGAGCCGCCGCCGACGCAGGCGATCACGGTGTCCGGTTCCTCGCCGGCCATGGCCATCTGCGCGATTGCCTCCTGCCCGATGACGGTCTGGTGCAGCAGCACGTGGTTGAGCACCGACCCGAGCGAGTAGTTCGTGTCGGCGTTCTGCGCGGCGACCTCGACCGCTTCTGAGATCGCGATCCCAAGCGAACCGGTGGTGTGCACGCTCTGCGAGCGGCCGGCCTCGGTCACGTCCGAGGGCGAGCGATGGACGGTCGCGCCCCACGTCTCCATCATCGAGCGGCGGTAGGGCTTCTGGTCGTAGCTCGAGCCGACCATCCACACCTCGCACTCGAGGCCGAACAGACGGCACGCGAACGCCAGCGCCGATCCCCACTGGCCGGCGCCGGTCTCGGTCGTGAGCTTCTTGACTCCGGCCTGGGCGTTCTCGTACGCCTGGGGCACGGCGGTGTTGGGCTTGTGGGAGCCGGGAGGCGAGACGCCCTCGTACTTGTAGTAGATGTGCGCCGGCGTGTCGAGCTCGCGCTCGAGCCGGCGCGCGCGGTACAGCGGCGTCGGCCGCCACAGCTTGTACGCCTCGCGGACGGGCTCGGGAATCTCGATCTCGGGCTCGGCCGAGACCTCCTGCAGGATCAGCGCCATCGGGAAGATCGGCGTCAGGTCGTCCGGGCCGGCCGGCTGCAGAATCCCGTCCCCGCCCGCCCGGAGCGGCGGCGGAACGTCGCCGGGCAGATCCGCCATCAGGTTGACCCAATGCGTGGGGATCGCCGGCTCATCCAGCACGAACTTGACGCGCGTATCGCTCATCGCCTCTCCTTTGCTCGCTATATCTGCGCGGGCGCAACCCTAACGCCTTGACTTGCCCGGACGCCCGCGAATATGTTCGTCGTCGGTGAGCGAACCCGCCGCTCCGCCAGGTCCGGATACCGCGACCGGCACCGACCCTGCGAACGTCGACGGTCAAGCGATCGCGATCACGGTGTTCAGCGCCGTCAAGCCGCTCGGCCGGCTGTGGCTGCCGCTCGTGTTCTGGTTCGCCACGACGTTCCCGAAGACGAGCGGGACGCTCGGGCGCCTGTCGTTCATCCACTTCGCGCGCTGGACGCTGGTCACAAAGATCCCGTTCAACGGGCCGCCGCAGCAGCGGGAGAAGCTGAACTACCCGCACCTGTTCTTCGAGAGCAACTTCAACGGCGGCTGGGAGGAGTACATCGACGCGTTCTCCCACATCCTGACCCGCGGGATGAAGTTCTTCTGGGGGACCTCGTACGGGTTCCCGCAACCGCTGCCGACCGGGCCGTTCAAGACGTACATCAAGGACAACGAGATCGTCGCGAGTCACTTCTACGGGGCGTATCCCGAGTCCACCACGACGATGGTCCTGTCCGCACTCGAGCTGGCCCCGAAGCTCGACGCGTTCAAGGCGCGCGCCAAGAACATGTCTCCGGAAGCGTTCGCCGCCGCGTGGCCCGCGTTCCTCGCCGACGTGCAGGACTGCCTGTGAGCAACACCTCGGGTCAGGCCACCGCGTTCATGGCGATCACGCCGATCCGGGCGGGCGCCGCAGGCGGAGCTGCGCGACTACCTCGACGGTCTCCCGAGGGTCGGCAGCCCGCTGTCGCGGCTCGCCGGTACCCACTTCGCCCGCTGGGTGATCTTGGACGACTGGGTGAACGATCCGTCGCAGGGGCGAGAGGACCACCTCGAGAGCCGCTATCTGATCTTCACGAGCAACTTCGACGGACCGCTCGATCCCTACCTCGACGAGCTGTGCGTGAAGCTCGCGCCCGAGGCGAGGGAGATCTGGGGGCGCTGCGTCGGCTGCCCGCCCGAGGCGACGGGTCCCCAGCTCAAGGCGTACCTGCTGCACAACAAGGTCGACACCGGGTTCTTCGTCGCCGCCTACCCGCATGCGACGGTCGCGCAGGTGAAGGCAGCGCTGGCCGCGCGCGAGCAGCTGATCGCGTTCGCGGTCCGGGCGCAGGGGATGGGGCCCGGAGGAGCTGCAGCGGGCGTTCGGGGAGGCGTTCTGATGGCCGTCGATCGTTCGGACATCCAGGGCAACGTGCTGCGGGCGTACGGGAGCAGCTATCCGTGCACCGCATATGTCTTCGCTCATGTGTCGGACGCCGGGGGCGGGCGGGCGTGGCTGGGCTCGATTGCAGAGGCGGTGTCGAGCGACGAGGAGTGGAGCGGCTCGAAGCCGTCGTCGCATCGCAACGTTGCCGTGACGTGCGCCGGCTTGCGCGCGCTGGGGGTCCCCGAGAGCGTGATCGGGACGTTCTCGGACGAGTTCCGTCAGGGCATGGCGGGCCGGAGCGAGATGCTCGGCGATCTCGGTCCGAGCGCCCCGGCGCACTGGGACGCCGGCCTCGGGACGGGTGACGCCCATGTGCTGGTGATCCTCAACGCCGGTCGGCGGGAGGAGGTCGAGGAGGGGGTCGCCGATCTGCGGGCGTCGATCGAGCGCGCCGCGGGGGTGTCGGTCGTCCACGAGCAATACGCGGAGCTGCTCTCGCCGCCCCGCGAGCGACCGGGCGGCTCCGCCACGCGAGCAGTTCGGGTTCTCGGACGGGGCCGCGCAGCCGGCGATCGCCGGGGTCTCGGACAGCTCGGCACCGGGCGGAGGCGTGCCGCTCGCCGGCGGGGCCTGGCGGGCGCTGGCCCTCGGCGAGTTCGTGCTCGGCTATCCGGACGAGGACACGCTCGTCGATCCGATGAAGCGACTGCCGAGCGCGCCGGCGGACCCGCTCGGCCGGTCGGGTACGTACGTGGTCTACCGCAAGCTCCGCCAGGACGTGGCGCTGTTCCGAAGGGTTCTGCGCGACGCCGCGGCTCGGTTCGCAGGGGGCGACGAGGAGCTGCTCGCGGCCAAGGTCGTCGGGCGGTGGCGAAATGGGACGCCGCTCGTGACGTCGCCGGCGCGCCCCGATCCGGCGTTTTCCGCGACCGCTCCGGGGAGCAACGACTTCCGTTATCTGTCCGCGGACGTCGACGGCAAGCGGTGCCCGCTCGGCGCCCATATTCGGCGCTCGAACCCGCGCGACGGGCTCGGCTGGCCGGGGCTCGACGACGCCGGGCTGCTCAGCTTCCGCCACCGGATCATCCGGCGCGGCGTGCCGTACGGGCCGCCTCTGCCGGCCGGCGTGCTGGAGGACGACGGAATCGACCGCGGGCTCGTGTTCGTGTGCTTCAACGCCAGCATCTCGCGCCAGTTCGAGAGCGTGCAGCTGCAGTGGCTGAACGACGGCAACGGCTTCCACCTCGGCCACGACAGCGACTTCCTGCTCGGCAGCCCGCTCGGGACGGGCAAGATGACGATCCAGGGCGATCCGCCGTTCATGCTCTCGCCCCAGGAGCCGGTCGTGACCACGCGCGGTGGCGAGTACCTGTTCATGCCGGGGATCGCGGCGCTGCGGGCGCTCGCCGGCGGGTAGACGACCCCGAGTTTCTCCTCACTCGCCCTTCCGCCGGCGCTGAATTCATATTCACTCGCGCCTGGGCCGAGTTTCCCAGCACTCGACCGGCGCGGACTGACGAGTGCGGACTTACTCGGGCCGGCGGCGAGGCGGTGGCGGGGCTGCTGTTGCCGGGACCCACGCCACGGAAGGGGCCGCGCCCGGAGCGCGTTCCTCTCGTACTTAGACTGGAGGGATCCATGAGCCTGGAACTGCTTTCCGCCGAGCAGACCGACAAGGGAATGACGGTCACGTTCGGCACCGAGCGGGGCATCGAGCAACTCGAGGGCAGCCCCGACGAGATGGCCCACCTGGCGCGCGCGATGCAGCAGGTGGCCGCGCTCGGACAGCTGAACGAGCACGAGAGCGCGTGGCTCGATGCCGTCCCGGTCGGGGACGCGATCGTCAAGCTCGGGATCAACCCCGGCGGCCAGGCCCGGGTGCTGATCCTGCGCCAGCCCGCCTAGATCTCGAGGCGGGACTCCTCGAGGTCGAGCTCCTGGATCACGCGGTTCATGGTCTCGTTCGAGATCGTCCCCTGGCGCCGGAGCTCCACCAGTGCGTCGCGCTGGGCCCCGAGCACGATCTGGACCGCCTGCTGGTAGGCGAGCGATCGGTCCTCGTAGCCGTCGTCCTCGATCTTGCCGGCGCGTGCGGCCAGGCGCCGCTTGCGGTACTCGTAGGCGGCGCGCATCCGCTCCATCGTGTCGTCACGCGTCCAGTCCTCCGCGGCGAGCGCATCGATCTGGGCGAGCGCCGCCTTGGTGGCGCCGAGGCGCGCCTTGAGCTCCTCGGTCTCGGCGGCCCCGTCGTCGCTGATGTGCAGGCGCCGGATCACCGCCGGCAGCGACAGGCCCTGGACGACGAGCGTCACGAAGATCACTCCGAACGTCAGGAACAGGATCAGGTCGCGGTCGGGGAACGGGGCGCCGCTGTTGACGGTCAGCGGCAGCGACAGCGCGGCCGCGAGCGAGATCGCTCCGCGCATGCCGATCCAGCCGAGCAGGAACCGGTCGCGCGCGGGGATCCGGCGCTCGCGCTGGCTCGGGCGGCGGTCGAGCGCGCGGACGAGGTAGGGCATCGTGAAGAACCAGACCATGCGGGTGAGCACGGTGACGCCGGCGATCGCGAGCGCCCAGCCAAGCAGCGTCCCCATCGAGAACTCGGAGAGGGACCGGACGATCGTCCGCAACTGCAGCCCGACGAGCACGAACAGCGCAGAGTTGATGACGAAGTCGAGGATGTCCCAGGTGAAGAAGCCCTGGAGGCGAATGCGGGCGGGAATGATGCTCGGGCCGCGGATGCCCATGTAGATCCCGGTGGTGACGGCCGCGAGCACGCCCGACGCGCCGACCGCGGTCGCGGGCACGAACGCGGCGTAACCGCTCACGAGCGAGATCGTGATGTTGACCTGCGGGTCGGGCGTCCGCTTGCGGATCTCGGCGATCAGCCAGCCGACCGCGAGGCCGATCGCGATCCCGCCGGCGGCGTCTACGACGAGCTGGACCGAAGCGTGCCCGAGCGAGAAGGTCCCGGTGACGACCGCGGTGACCGCGACGCGAAACGCCACCAGCGCGGTCGCGTCGTTGAACAGCCCCTCGCCCTCGGCGGCGCTCACGAGCCGGCGCGGGACGTTTTGGGCCCGCATGATCAGCCCTGCCGCCAGCGGGTCGGTCGGCGAGATCACCGCACCGAGCGCGAACGCGGCGCCCCAGGGCAGCCCCACGAGCGCGTGCGCGACGATCGCCACCGCTCCCATCGTCACGAGCACGAGCCCGACCGAAACCATCGTGATCCCGCGCAGGTTGGCGCGGATGTCGCCGAGGTTCGCGAAGAACGCCGCGCTGTAGACGAGGATCGGCAGGAACACGACCAGCACGATGTTCGGGTCGAGCTTGACCGTCGGCATGCCCGGGACGAACCCGAACAGCGCGCCCCCGATCACGAGCACGATCGGGTACGGGATCGACAGCCGGCGCGCGAGCGCGCCGAGTCCCGCGATCGCCACGAGCAAGCCGCCGACCAGGAGCTCCGCTTTGCCCACGCGCGGAGTGTGCCTGACGCCTGTCTGAAACTGAAACGATGTCGGCGGTGCTGCGGCTGCCGGAGGATTGGGTGTGGGACAGCTGGGTCGCCGACGACGGCGAGCGCTACCACCTGTTCTTCCTGGCGGCTCCGCGCGCGCTGGACGATCCGGAGCTGCGGCACACGTCGGCGAGGATCGGCCACGCGACGTCGACTGACCTCGCGCACTGGGAGGTGCACGCCGACGCGCTCTCGCCGGAGCCGGGGCACTGGGACGATCTGGCGCTGTGGACCGGGTCGGTCGCGCACGGCGACGACGGGGTGTGGCGCCTCTACTACAGCGGGCTGTCGACCTCGCGCGGCCTCGGCGTGCTCGATCAGCGGATCGGCGTTGCCGAGTCAGACGACCTGTTCACGTGGCGGCGGATCGGTTCGGCGCCGCTGCTCGCCCCCGACCCCCGCTGGTACGTCACGCTAGATGAGGATCCCGACGCGAGCGGCACGTGGCGTGATCCGTTCGTTTTCGAGGACCCGGCCGGCGACGGCTGGCACATGCTGATCACCGCTCGCGCGCGAGGCGCTCCGCGGCTTCGTGACGGCGTGCTCGCGCATGCCCGAAGCCGCGACATGCTCGCCTGGGAGCTCGAGGGCCCGATCTCTCAGCCGGGCGCCGGGTTCGGCGAGCTCGAGGTCTGCCAGGTACGGATCGTCGACGGCCAGCCGCTGCTCGTGTTCACCTGCCACCCCGATCAGCAAAGCGAGGAGCAGCTGGCCCGGTTCGGCCGGTTCTGCACGTGGTCGGTCGCCGGTCAGTCGCTCACCGGCCCGTGGGAGCTCGACCGCGCCCGTCCGTTCCGTGCCGAGCCGACGCTCACCGCCGCCCCGCTCGTGCAGCGGCGCGACGGCAGCTGGGCGCTGCTCGGATTCCGGAACCTCGCGCCGGACTCGACGCCCGAGCTCGAGGTCGTCGACCCGATCCCGGTTGAGCTACGCGACGGCGAGCTGATCGACCTCAGGTAGCGTCGTGGAAGATCACCCCGAGCGCGGTGCGCTGCCCTCGGGTGACGGTCGCGACGCCGTGGCGCATCCCGATCCGGTGATAGCCGGTCTTGCCCCGGTTCGGCCGCGTGGCCGTGGGGAAGATCACGAACGCGCCCTGGGCAGGCTCGAGCACGTGCGCGCGGCTCTGGGCGCGGGGGCGCTGCTCGAGCAGGATGAACTGCCCGCCGTCGAAGTCCTCGCCGGGACGGGCCAGGATCGTCAGCACCTGGAACGGGAAGAACACGTCGCCGTAGAGGTCCTGGTGCAAAGCGTTCCAGTCGCCCTCGCCGTAGCGCAGGATCAGCGGCGTCGGCCGCCGCTGACCGGCGGCATGGCAGCGGCGCAGGAGCTCGTCGTGCTCCAGCGGGAAGGCCGAGCCGTCGCCGCCGAGCAGCTCGCCCCAGTGGTTGGCGACCGGCGCCAGGTGCCGGTAGAACGACGTGCGCAGTGCCGCGATCGTCTCGGGCAGCGGATGGTCGAAGTAGCGGTAGCGCCCGTCCCCGAACCGGTAGCGGGCCATCTCGATCGTCGAACGGAACCGCCCGCTGTCGAACAGATCCGACAGCCCGTCGCATTCGTCCTCGGTTAGTACCGGGACGGTGACGGCGTGGCCTCGGCCGTCGAGCTCGGCGCGCAGGCGCTCCCAGTCGAGCGCGTCGACGCGCGCCCGGATGTCGGTGGCGAGGTCGATCGTGGTTGTCATCGGCGATCCCTCCTGTTCGCTTGGACGGTCGTGATCCTGAAACGGCGCGCAGGCCGATGTCGTGAGATCCGGTCCCGGCGTGGGCGGCCGTGGCAGCGCTGATAGCGTCCCGGAATCGCCGGCTACCGACCCCAGGATCAGAAGTCGCGGCTGGACAAGGCCCTGCAGGCAGCGGCGCGGACGCGGCTCGGCGGGTGGCTGTTCGTCACGGTGTTCCCGGCGATCGACCGCCGGCTGATCCCACTGACGCGGGGCCGCTTCAAGGTGGCGATGGGTCAGCCGATCCTGCTGCTCCACACCCGCGGCGCGCGCTCGGGCCAGGAACGCACGACACCGCTGCTGTACACGCCCCACGATGACGGCTTCATCGTCGTCGCCTCGAAGGCCGGCGCCGAGCACAACCCAGCCTGGTACCACAACCTCCGCGCGCATCCCGATGCGGTCGCGGTCGAGGTTGGCGGGCGCCGCATCCCCGTCCGGTCCCGTGTGGCCGAGGGCGCCGAGCGCGACGAGCTCTGGCGGATCGTCAACGACAACTACAACGGCTACGCCACGTACCAGGGGCGCGCCCCCAACCGCGTCATACCGGTCGTCCTACTCGAGCCGGTTTGAGCCGACCGACAAGCCGCGTGATCTGATCGGGGCGTCTCACGAACCGATCCCGGCGCGCGTTCGTATTCCCACCAAAGACGAACACGCCATGGGGGCGAACGCGATGAGCAACGACAAGATCTACCTTCCCGCCGACCCGCTGCTGGAGTGCCCGGCCTGCGGCCTACCCGCCGAGATCACCGACCGCTTCACGCTCGCCGGGGCGCCGGCGCCCGTCGAACACGTCAAGGTCGTGTGCGTGATGCGGCACTGGTTCACGCTCCCAGTCGAACAGCTCGCGCCGGCGCCGTCGCCCGCCGCCTCAGGCCCAGCGGAAGCCGCTGCCGGCCGGGACCCCGGCGAGCGGGCTCGTGGGTAGCGCCGGGTCGAGCTCGGGCAGGTTGTAGCCGGACGGGGCGACATCGTTCGGGGTGTCGGGATGGAACACCGACGCCAGGTACTGGATCTGGTGGCGGCCCACTCCGAGCTCGCCGAAGCCGCCGCCGTACATCGCGATGTCGTTGGCCGCGCAGTAGTCGTACACACCGAACAGCGTCTGCACCGTGCCGAAGCGCACGGGCTTGATGTTGATCGCGAGCGGGCGGGCCGAGAGCCGCTCGATGTCGGCGATCGACCACAGCGTCCCGTCCCAGGTCACGCGCCGGATGTGCGGTTCGAGGACCGGCCACGTCTCCGGAGTGATCGCGGGGTCCTCGATCCACGCATCCGGGAACGCGCGCGCGACTGCCTCGTACAGGCGCGGGTCGGCGGGCTGGCCGAACGGCGGCGGATACTGGGACTTGAGGTCGACGGTGTCGACCGCGCCCGTTGCCGCGATCTCGGCGATCAACCGCTCGTCCCAGTCGGTCGTCGGATCGAGCTTGAACCGCAGCGCCGGGAACAGCTCGAGCCGCGCGCGGATCGGATCGAAGCTCGGCGGGTCGGGAAGGTGGATCGAGTTGACGAACGTGAGCGGGCGCACCTCGCGCCCGAGCACGTCCGCGAGCGAGCGGCCGGCCTGTCGCAGCGCCAGGTCGAGCGCCGCGCTCTCGAACCCCCAGCGTCGGAACGACCGCAGCCGGTCGTGTGCCGGAGGC
Organism: uncultured Solirubrobacterales bacterium; assembly: GCA_963699325.1. GTDB lineage: Bacteria > Actinomycetota > Thermoleophilia > Solirubrobacterales > Solirubrobacteraceae > Palsa-465. Next base: position 368,773 of record CAVOTN010000014.1, read on the forward strand.
TTCGGGTATAGGTCGAGCGTCGCCAGATGCGCGGAGAACGAGTCGACCGTCCAGTCGCCGGCGACGGGCAGAGTCGGGGGCGCCTCCTGGAATGCGATCTGGTCCTCCTCGATCGGCGTGGCGTCCTCGCCGATGCCCTCCTCGCCGGCGCCGGATAGCCGGATGACCGTGGTGCGCCGGACACGGTCTGGTCCCATCGGGGCGCTCAACGGCTCGAGCGAGTAGGACTCGATCTGGAGCGGCAGGTCCGCGACGAGCGCGTATGTCTGACCGGTGCTTGCCATCCGGATCTCCTGTCGTTGCGGTTGGTGGTCGCGGCGATCGCCACCTCGGAGGCCCGGTGCCGCCGTGGCTCCGCGACGCCGTGCCATTTCTATCGCCTGCTGGAATCGCGCTCCGCCGGCGGTCAGGCCTTGTCCGGAGCCGGCTCCGCGTCCGCGTCCGCGATCAGCCGCGCGCCGCGTCCGTGGGTGACGAAGCTGAACCCCCAGCGGGTGAAGACGATGATGCGGTTCTCGAACCCGACCAGGTACCAGAGGTGGACCACCAGCCAGGTGAGCCAGGCGAGGAAGCCGCTGAGCTTCAGCGGCCCGACGTCGGCCACCGCCGCTCCGCGGCCGATCGTCGCCAGGTTGCCCTTGTCGTGGTAGTGGAACGGTGGCGAGTCGCTCGACTCGAGCCGGGCGCGCACCACCTTGGCGGCATAGCGGCCCTCCTGCATGGCAACGGGCGCCACGCCCGGATAGGTGACTAATGATCCATCCGGGCTCCGGACCCGGACCATGTCGCCCAGCACGAACACCTCGGGATGGCCGGGAAGCGTGAGGTCGGCCTCGACGGCGATCCGGCCCGCACGGTCGACCTCGGAGCCGCTCAGCTGCGCCAATCTCGCCCCGAGCTTCGACGCGGTCACGCCGGCAGCCCACACAACGGTGCGCGTCGGGATGCGCCGGGTGCTTCCGGCACCGTCGTCGATGCTCACCGACTCGGCATCGACCCCGACGACGGTCGAGCCCAGCAGCGGCGTGACGCCGAGCCGCTCCAGCGACCGCTTCGCCTTCGCCGACAGCCTGGGCGGGAAGCTCGTGAGCACCCGATCGGCGACCTCGATCAGCAGGATGCGCCCGTTCCGCGGATCGGCCACGTCGAAGTCGTAGCGCAAGGTGTCGCGCGCTAGTTCGGCGATCTGGCCGGCCATCTCCACCCCGGTCGGTCCGGCCCCGACGACGGCGAACGTCAGCCAGGCCGCGCGACGCTCCGGATCGGGCTCCGCTTCCGCCGCCTCGAACGCACTGAGAATCCGGCTCCTCACGGTCAGCGCGCTCTCGAGCGATTTGACCTCCGCCGCGTACTCGCTCCATTCGTCGTGACCGAAGTACGAATACGCCGAGCCGGCGGCCACGATCAGCGTGTCGTACGACACCGACTCGGGCGCCGGCACCTCGCCGACCGAACGCAGATGAACCTCGCGCGCGTCGAGGTCGAACTCGGCGACCTCGGCGAGCAGCACGTGGACGTTGCTGTGCCGCTTGAAGATCGCGCGCAACGGATACGCGATCTCGCCCGGAGACAGCGCACCGGTCGCAACCTGATAGCTCAGCGGCTGGAACAGGTGGAAGTTGCGCCGGTCGATCAGCGTCACCTCGACCGGGGCGTGGCGGAGCTTCACCGCGGCCTGGAGGCCGCCGAAGCCTCCACCGATCACGACCACGCGATGGGTGTCTGCGGACGCACTCATGTCCGCGAGAAAGTTACCGAGGCGATCTGTGCCGCGGCGTTCGCTATTCGGGAGCGCCACCGGGTGGGCTGACGCCCGGCGTGTTAGGGTCGCCTGGACGGGGCGCGCGACGCGCCTGCGAGGACAGAAAGGGGTGTTTCGATGGCGGGTGAGCAGAATGTCGAGACGGCAAAGCGTGCCTACGCCGCGTTCTCAGCCGGCGACGCCGCCGGTGCGATGGAGGCCATCTCCGACGACATCGAGTGGATCACGCCGGGTAACAGCGCGATCAGCGGGACGGTCCGCGGAAAGCAGGCCGTCGGGGAGCTGTGGGCCAAGTTCGGCGAGAAGGGATTCACGACGACGCCGCAGCTCTGGTTCTCCGACGATGACCACGTCGTCGTCCTCACCCACACGACGGTCGAGGGTGGCGAGGCCGACACCGCCGACGTGCTGACCTTCCGCGACGGGAAGCTGGTCAAGTTCCAGAGCGCCGGCGACACCGCGCTGATGGAGCGCGTCTACGGCAGCAAGTGAGCAACGCGTGAGCCGAGCGCGGCCGGTCAGCGACTCGGGGTCGCGCTCGGCGTCGCCGCCTTGACGAGCTTCATCGTGAACTGCGAGTTGACGCGGGTCACGCCCGGAAGCTCGGCGAGCTTGTTCATGTAGAAGCGCTCGTACGCCTCGGTGTCGGCCACCCCGACGCGAATGATGTAGTCGGGGAGGCCGAACATGCGCCGGCACTCGAGCACCTCGTCGAACGCCCCGATCTGCTCCTCGAACGCCTCGACGGTCTTGCGGTCCTTCAGCGACAGCTCGACGAGCACCGACACCTCGAGCCCGCGCCCGATCGCGCTCGGCTCGATGTCGGCGTGGTAGCCGCGGATCACGCCGGACTCTTCCAGGGCGCGGACGCGGCGCAGGCACGGCGAGGGCGACAGGTTCACCCTCGCCGCGAGCTCGACGTTCGACAAGCGGCCGTCGCGCCTCAGTTCGTCGATAATTGCGCGGTCGATCGCATCCATGGCTGAATGTTGCCAGTCTAGCGGCCTTGGAGGGTGTATTCGCAGCCATCTGCCGCCGATATCGCGAGACAATGCCCTTGACCATGCCCGGTGACCAGATCGTCAGGAACGCGCTCTCGATCGGGGTCGCCACCGCGGTGTATGCGGTCTCGTTCGGCGTGCTGTCGGTCGCGGCCGGGTTCAGCGTGGCGCAGACGTGCGTGATGTCGCTGGTGTGCTTCACCGGCGCCTCCCAGCTCACGTTCACGTCGGTGATCGCCGCGGGCGGCGGCGTCGCGGGCGCGCTTGCCGCCGGCGCTGCTGCTCGCGGGCCGCAACGCGCTGTACGCGCTCAGCCTCGGCGAAGTCGTGTCGGGCACCGTGCCCAAGCGCGCGCTGCGGGCGCAGGTCGTCGTCGACGAGACCACCGCGATGGCCCACGCCCAGCCGACGCTGGCGGCCAAGCGGCGCGCATTCGACCTGACCGCGCTGTGCCTGTTCACGGCGTGGAACCTCGGGACGCTGGCCGGCGCGGTCGCCGGGCGCGGCCTCGGCAACCCTCGCGACTACGGCATGGACGCCGTGTTCCCGGCGGTGTTCCTGGCACTGCTGGCTCCGCAGCTTCGCGGTCGTCAGGCGATCCGCACCGCGGTGGCCGGCGCGCTCATCGCTGCCGCGCTGCTGCCGATAACGCCGGCGGGCGTGCCGATCATCGCGTCCTCGCTGGCCGCCGTCCCGGTGCTGGTCGCGGGTCGCCGCAAGTGGGCGCGGCGATGAGCTGGTGGCCGGTGCTTGCCCTGTGCGCGTCGGCGTATGCGCTCAAGGCACTCGGCCTCGTGCTCGGCGAGCGGCTCGATCGCGAGGCATCAGAGCGCTGGTCGCTCGAGATCGTGGTCGTCCCGGTGCTGGCCGCTCTGATCGTCGTCCAGGCGTTCGGTACCGGGGAGCGGTTCGTGCTCGACGCGCGCGCGCCCGCGCTGCTGGTCGCCGCCGTGCTCGTCTGGCGCAAGGCCCCGTTCGTGGTCGTCGCACTCGGCGCCGCGGCCACCGCCGCGCTCCTTCGGCTCGTCGCGTAAATCGTTAGGGTCCCGCTCGTGATCGCGAAGAAGTTCGGGATCTTCGACCACATCGAGGACATCCCCGGCACGCCCACCAGCCAGCTGTTCCAGGACAGGCTGACGCTGATCAAGATGGCCGACGCCGCCGGGTTCGCCGGCTACCACCTGGCCGAGCACCACGGCAGCGGCTTGTGCATGGCTCCGGGCCAGGAGCTGTTCATCGCCGCTGCGTCCCAGGTGACCGAGAACATCCGCCTCGGTCCGATGGTGAAGCTGCTGCCGATGCACCACCCGGTGCGGATCATCGAGGACATGTGCGTGCTCGATCAGCTCACCGGTGGCCGGCTCGAGTTCGGGGTCGGCCGCGGCGCAGTCCCGATCGAGCATTACTGGTTCAGCCGGGACTGGTGGGAGTCACGCGACCGCTTCACCGACGTGCTCGGGATCATCGAGCATGCGCTCGCCTCCGGCGAGATCTCGAGCGAGCACAGCACGTTCTTCGACTTCCCGACGATGCCGATGTCGACCAAGCCATTCCAGGAGCGGATCCCGTTCTGGTACCCCGGCAGCCCGCAGACCGCGGGCCAGCACGGCATGAGCCTGATGTGGCCCGGGAAGATCAGCGAGGCGGCGTACGAGCACTACCTCCAGGCATGGCACGACCACGAGGGTGATCAAATCCGCTTCGACCGGGTGGGTGGGGGTCCGGATTCCGAGCCCCGCGTGGGCTACAGCATGCTGCTTTCGATCGCGCCCACCGAGGCCGAGGCACGCGACGTCGCCCGGCGCGGCATCGAAGGACTCGTGCGCCGCACCCACGACGCCCATCGGTTCGACCACCTCAAGCTGTCCGAGCAGGAGTGCTACGACGCGCAGGGCCCGCTCCGCGCGATCCACGCGAACATGGAGCCGGCGATCGAGATCGGGTCCGGCACCCCGCCGCAGATCGTCGACCGGGTCGGTGCGTTGCTCGACGACGGGATGGTCGACTACATCTGCTTCATGTTCCCAACGGGCGACATGACGTTCGAGGAGTCCAAGCGGACGCTCGAGCTCTTGATCACCGAGGTGATTCCCCAGCTCGAACCGTCGCCGGCAAGATCGTGACTTCCGGCCGGGTCGGTGTCACCCGAGGAAGATCGCCTCGGGAAGAAGCGCGCTGACGATGTATTGGCCGGCGTCGACGATCTCGGAGATCTTCAGGTCGACGGCGAGGCTGCACAGCAGGTAGGCGTCCTCGCGACCGAGGTCGTAGCTCGTCGCGATGTGATCGACCATCGCGCGCACGGCATCCTGCGCTGCGGCGTACAGGTCCCCGCCGACGCCGGTGGTGCCGTAGAACGGCGCCGAGTCCACCCGGCGGGTCAGCGGCGCCGGGGTGCGGTACTGCGGCGCGGGGATCGAGCGACCTTTTTCGAGCGTGAACCGAAGCGCGGCGAACATCGGGGCCTCGAGGCCGGTCACGCACACCTCGCCGTCGCCCTGGGCGGCGTGCGCGTCGCCGCAGGAGAACAGCGCCTGCTCGACCTGGACCGGCAGGTACAGCGTCGAGCCGCGCACGAGCTGGCGCGTGTCCATGTTCCCGCCGAAGATCGCCAGGCGGCATCACCGGCTGGGCGGACGCGCCGGCCGGGCACACGCCCATCGTCCCGAAGAACGGCTCGACCGGAATCACGACGTCCTCGCGCAGGTACGCGACGTCGCCATGCGAGAGGTCGAAGATCCGCAGATACGCGTCGGGGAAGTCCTCGGGCAGGAGGCCGAGTCCCGGCAGCACCGCCGTCCAGCCCCACCCCTGGGTGTGGATGTCGAGGACCTCGATCGCGAGCGTGTCCCCGGGCTCGGCGCCGTGGATCCCGATCGGCCCGTTCAGCGGGTAGACCCGGTTCCAGTCCAGGCCGGCGATCACGCTCGTGTCCGAGTCGGGGCCGATCTGGTTGTCGCTGACGTCGCGCGTCCAGACCACGACCGTGTCCCCCGAGTCGATGACGAGGCGCAACTCGTTGCCCGTGTCCCACGTGAAGTGAACCTGCTCATCGGGCAGGTGGTGCGTGCGGGGCATCGATGAGACCTCCAGGCTCGGTTACGACGCAACGCTACGCGATCGGTCCGAGCCCGTGGCAAACGTCGCCACGAGCTCGGACCTAGCGTGTCCGTTGCCGGCGTGTCCGTGCCGACAGTCCCGGCCGGTTCTCCTTGGGGAGGAGACTCGTTGCGGGCCGGAGCTCAGCGGTAAGGCAGTCCGCTGGTCCCCGCCCGCGTCACGTAGAGGACCTGCACCGCGGCGCGCCGGCGAGCTCGCCGCTGTGCGAGCGCGAGGTAGCCGCCGATGCCGGCGACCGCCAAAAGCGATGAGGCTGCGTTCAGGATCAGGATCGTGGTCATGGTTAGGGTCCTTTCCGAGACCTGACGAGCATTGCGCGCGTAGCGAAGAGGAAGTTCGAGGAATCTTCGGAACTCCGTAAGAATTCGGGCCGAGGATGGCGGCTGCGGCGGAGCGTGTTCGGGAGGTCGGGACGGCTGAACCGGCGCGCGCCGGTCAGGAGAGCGCGTGCGGCGCTCGACTCTGCGCCACCGCGGTGCTGGCGCGGACAACCAGCTCCGCCGGGATCGTCTCGCTGATCCAGGCCCGCCGTCCCGCCTCGATCTCGCTCAGGAGCTCGAGACCGCGCCGGCCCATCTCGGCGAAGTTCTGACGCACGGTCGTCAGCGGCGGATTGAAGAACTCTCCCTGGGGAATGCCGTCGAAGCCGACGACGCTCACGTCGCGCGGCACGCAGCGCCCGGCTTCGGAGAGCGCGCGAAGCACTCCCAGCGCCATCTGGTCGTTCGCGGCGAAGATCGCGGTGACCTCGCGCCGCGCCGCCAGGCGACAGCCGCACTCATACCCCGCCTCCGCGCTCCAGTCGCCGACCATCGGGAGCGGGATGTCCACGCCGGCGGCCACCAGCGTGTCCAGCCATCCGGCAAAGCGCGGTCCGGGATCCGTACGGTCGGTCGGCCCGGCGATGTGAAACACCGTGCGGTGACCGAGCTCGAGCAGATGGCGCGTAGCCACCGCCGCCCCGGAGTAGTGGTCGATCGCGACCGCCGGGAGCAGCTCCTGCGTCCCGGAGGCGACGACCACCAGCGGGAGTTCGGCCGCCAGCTCGGCGAGCACGTCGATCGCGGCGCGCGGCGGCGCGACGACAAGGATCCCCTCGGCGCCAAGCCGGCGCAACCGCCCGACAGCGATGCGCAGCGCCCGGCCGCTCGGAGACGGCACGCTGGCAATGCTCACGAGGTAATCGAGATCGCGCGTCGCGCGTTGTATTCCGAGCAGCTCCGGGGTGTGGGCGTGCGGCGTCGGGTCGAGGCTGAGGACGCCGATGGTCTTGGAGCGACCGCCCGCGACCGGTTTCCGCGGCGATCTCGTTGGATGGTCGAGCGTGTGCATGTTGATCCGGGGAGGCGACAGCGCGTCCGGACCCGACCCGACAGGAGGTGTCCAGACCCGACCGCCCGACACGTTTCCGAGCCTGCCGCGCCCGCATTAGACTGAGGCAGCCGCCCGGAATGTTTTGAATCGATGCAAAACATATATCCACCGACATATCCTGTGTCAAGCGCGCCCGTGATCCCGCAACGCGCGGGACACAACGACATCCGCCGCAACAACCTCGAGGTGGTGCTCCGCCACCTCGCGACCGTAGGCCCCGATTCGCGCGCCGGAGTCGCCGCCCGCGCCGGGCTGACCCGGGCCACGGTGTCGCGTCTGGTCGCGGAGCTGATCGACCTCGGCGTGGTGCGCGAGACCGGTCGCGACGGCGGCGGCCGCGCGGGGCGGCCCAGCACCCGGTTGGAGCTTGGCGACGGCGTGATGGCGATAGGGACCGAGGTGAACGTCGACTACCTGTCGGTGCTGGTCATCGACCTCGCGGGCCGCGAGGTGCTCCGCGAGCGTCGCGCGTTCGACGCCAGCGTCGGCCCGGAAGCGTGCATCGCGGCGCTGGCGGACCTGTGCCGATGGACGCGCCGGCGCCTCGCCTCCGGGCGCGGCCGCCCCGCCCCGATGCTTGCCGGCGTCACCGTCGCGGTGCCCGGACTCGTCGACGTGGCCGCCGGCGTCGTCGCTGAGGCGCCCAACCTCCGGTGGCGCGACGTCGCCGTCGCCGAACCGCTGCGCCGGGCGTTGCGCCTCGGAGCCACGCCGATTCACGTGGGCAACGACGCGAACCTCGCGGCGATCGCCGAATACCGTTCGGGCGAGAGGGCGGGAACGCCGAACCTCGTCTACATCACCGGCGAGGTCGGGATCGGCGGAGGGATCATCGTCGGCGGTCAGCCGCTACTCGGCACCCGCGGCTACGGCGGCGAGGTCGGACACATGAACGTCATGCCCGACGGCCCGCTGTGCGGGTGCGGCCGCCGCGGATGCTGGGAGGCGTGCATCGGGCTGAACGCCCTGCTCCAATCGGCACGGCAACGTCCCCGCGGGGACACCCCGCCCGAGCGCAAGATCGAGCCGCTCGTCAAGCGGGCCCGAGCGGGCGACGCACCCACGCTCACCGTCCTGGCGGAGCTCGGGCGATGGATCGGGCTCGGCGCCGCGAACCTAGCCAACCTGTTCGACCCTCAGGTGATCATCCTCGGCGGCTACTTCGCCCACCTCGGCGACTGGATCCTCCCGGCCGCCCAGGACGCCCTCGAGGCCGGGACGCTCGCCGGCGCCGCCGAGACCCCACAGCTCGCGATCTCGACGCTCGGGTTCACGGCGGCTGCGCAGGGTGGCGCGATCCACGCGATCGAGCGGGTGATGTCCGACCCGACGACGCTGCTCGCGCCGGCGTGACCGCGCTCGGCTAGTCGTACAGGACCAGTCCGCGGATGTTGCGATGCGTCCGCATGTCCTCGTAGCCCTCGTTGACCTGATCGAGCGTGTAGGTGCGCGTCACGAGCTCGTCGAGCATCAGCGAGCCGTCGCGGTACAGCGACAGGAGCTTCGGGATGTCGGCGCGCGGGTTGGCGTGCCCGAACAGGCAACCGATGATCTGCTTCTCATACACGATCATCTCGAATATCGACACGTCGGCACCGATGTCAGTCATCTTCGGAAGCGAGGTGATCGCGACCTTACCCAGCTTCCCGACGACCGAGGCAGCTTCGCCCACGAGCTTCGCGGTCGTGACGTCGACGGTCACCAGCGCGGAGTTGGCCATCATGCCGCGCGTCATGTCGCTGATCGGCTCGAGTGCCTCCTCGGCGCTCGCAAACATGTGGGTGGCGCCGAACCGCCCCGCCTGCTCGCGGTTGAACGGCGACGGATCGATCGCGATGATCCGGGTGGCGCCGGCGATCCGCGCGCCCTGCACGGCGTTTGCGCCGACGCCTCCGATGCCGAATACGACGACGGTGTCCCCCGGCGACACCCCCGCCCCGTAGACGGCGGTGCCAAACCCGGTGGTGACCCCGCAGCCGACCAAGGCGGCCTTATCGAGCGGGAGGTCCTCGTCGATCTTGACCACCGAGTTCTCGTGGATCACGGTGAGCGGGGCGAACGTTCCGAGCATGCACATCAGCCGGGCGTCCTGGCCGCGGACGTGGTGGCGGCTCGTGCCGTCCTGCTGCAGCCCGACCTGGACCCCGGCACCAAGGTCGCACAGGTTCTGGCGGCCGATCGAGCACCAGTGGCAGCGCCCGCACGATGGAACGAAGCTCAACACCACGTGATCGCCCTCGGCGACCGTGGTCACGCCCGGGCCTACCTGCTCGACGACGCCGGCCCCCTCATGGCCTCCGATCGCGGGCAGAGCTTCCATCGGCAGGTCGCCGATACGGACGTGCTCGTCGGAATGGCACAGGCCGCTGGCAGCCAGTCGGACGAGCACCTCTCCCTCCCGCGGGTCGTCCAGCGTCAGCTCGTCGATCTCCCAATCACCGCCGTACTCCCACAGGACTGCTGCTCTCGTTTGCATACTCGGGCCTCCGACTCGGGGTTGCCAAGGACCCTGACATCATCTCTTAGCCGGCCCGCGCGTGGCGGCTGGCTGGCCCCGCTCCCCGCCCGCGAGCTCAAGAGGTTGGCTGGATGGACGCGGTCGCGCTCGCGTTGACGAAATCTTGACGGTCGCCGCCGGTTTCTTATCGTCGCTTTGACGTAGCGTCGGCCAGCATGTGAGGTGGACCCATCTCACATGTCTGTTGCAGATCTCCAGCGCATTTCGTATCCATCGCACTCCCTCCGTTGGGGAGGGGCGCGGTGGTGGCGCGTCAGGCTCGCGCTGATCGCCAGTTGGCGCGCCGCCGAGCTTGACGGTCAGCTGGCTGCGGGCACGAGTCCGGGGGCCAGCGCGCTTCTCGCGATCAGGGCCGAGCGACTCATCACCCGGCGTTACCGCGCACGCGTGGCGGCCGGACTGGCGAGAGCGGTGCGCGACGCCGAGGCCACCACGCATGGTTTCAGCGCAGCGGTGCGGACGGACCGGCGCGAGGTGATCGCCGCGCGTACGGTGCTCGCGACGCTGGAGCGCCGGCTGCGAGCGACCGAGCCGGTCAGCGCCCAGGGCGTCGCGCTGCTCGAATCGCTGCTCACCGACGGTGGCAGCCCGCTCTACCGCCCGACCGAACCCGGTGCGCTCGGAAGCCAATTGCGCGCGGCGGCCGCCGCGCTCGAACCTCCGGCGCGGCATGACCCGGTTCGCGTCGGCGCGGGGACGCTCGGATGACCACATCGCGGCGACGCAGCTTCCACGAGGCGGCGCACAAGACCGATGCGCCGGCGCGGGATGAGCAGGAGCCATTGCCGGGATCGAGCGGGGTAAAGCGGACCTACAACGAGGCGGCCCACAAGCTGAGCTATGTGGCCCCGCCGGCGGCCAGCGCTCACGCGCAGGAGTCCGAGGCCACCCGTAAGCGATTCGAGGCCCTGGCCGATTCCGACCGGGACGTGATCGCTCAAACGGGCCGGGCGCTCCTGGTACTCGGTGCGCTTGGCGTCGTGTACGGGGACATCGGCACCAGCCCCCTGTACACCGAACAGGCCATCTTCAGCTCGTACAAGGCCACCGCGCAGATCACACCGGCCACCGTGTACGGGATCGCGTCGTTGATCTTCTGGGCGCTCATGGTCGTCGTATCGATCAAGTACGCCGGGTTCATCATGCGGGCGCACAACCGCGGCGACGGCGGGATCATGGCGCTGACCGCGCTGCTGCAACGCAACCGGGTCGTCCACGGAGCGCTCCTGGTGACGCTCGGGATCTTCGGCGCCGCACTGTTCTTCGGCGACGGCATGATCACGCCCGCAATTTCGGTGCTCGGGGCGATCCAGGGAGTTCAGGTCGCCACGCCGGCACTCGCCCACCTCGTCGTGCCGCTGTCGGTGGCCATCCTGCTCGGCCTGTTCGTCCTCCAGCGGTTCGGATCGGGCACGATCGGCTGGCTGTTTGGGCCGATCCTCCTTGTCTGGTTTTCGGTGATCGGGCTGCTCGGCCTCAGCCAGGTGGTCAAAGACCCGGCGGTCTTCCAGGGGCTGTCGCCGACCTGGGCCGCGCGGTTCTTCATCGATCATGGGGCCGCCGGCTACCTCGTGCTCGGCGGCGTGGTGCTGGCGGTGACCGGCGCCGAGGCCCTCTACGCCGACCGGGGACACTTCGGCGCGTCCCCGATCCGGATGGGCTGGTTCGGCCTTGCGCTACCGGCGCTCGTGCTCAACTACCTGGGGCAGGGAGTTTTCATCCTCCATCACCCTGGCCTGGCGAAGGACGCGAACACGTTCAATCCCTTCTACCAGATGACCCCGCATTGGGCTCTGTGGCCGATGGTCGTGCTCGCCGCAGTCGCAACCGTGATCGCCTCCCAGGCCGTGATCTCGGGCTCCTTCTCGGTGGCCAAGCAGGCCGTGCAACTCGGCTTCCTACCGAGGTTGCGAGTCCTGCACACGTCAAAGGTCGAAGGGCAGATCTACGTGCCGGTCATCAACTGGCTGCTGTGTGTCGGCGTCCTCACGCTGACGCTCGTGTTCCGCTCCTCCAACAAGCTAGGCGACATCTACGGCGTCGCGGTGACGGGAACGTTCATCCTCAACACGGTGCTGTTCCTGGCCGTCGCGCGGTTGCTCTGGGGCCGGTCCAAATGGAAGCTGGCGCCGATCGCGGTGCTGTTCCTGACCGTGGAGATCGCGTTCTTCAGCGCGAACATTGCGAAGGTCGAGCACGGAGCGTGGCTGCCATTGGCGATCGGACTGGTGATGTCGATCGTGATGATCAACTGGCGCCGCGGCCAGGTGATCGTGACGCGCAATCGCGTCGCCCAGGAGGGACCGCTGACCGACTTCCTCGCCGGTCTCGACTCCACTCAGCCACCACTGGTCCGGGCTCCCGGCGTCGCGGTGTTCCTCTGCCGCGACAAGGACACCACGCCGCTCGCGCTCCGCGCCGACGTCGAGCACACCCACACGCTTCCGGAGAAGGTCGTGATCGTGTCGGTCGACACCGTCAGCATTCCGCACGTCGAGACCTTCGACCGGTGCGCGGTCGAGGTGCTCGGCCGCGGCCGCTTCAAGGTGGTCCACCTGACCGCCCGCTTCGGCTACCACGACAAGCTCAACATCCCCGAGGCGCTGGCCCACGCGCGCAAGCAGGGTTTGCTCGAGCGCAACCTCGACCTCGAGCACGCCTCGTACTTCGTCTCCCGGATCACGATCACGCCGACCGACGATCCGGGCATGCGGCGGTGGCGAAAGAACCTGTTCATCGCGATGGCGCGCAACGCCTCGAGCGCGATCGATCACTTCGGGCTGCCGGGCGATCGCACCGTGATCATGGGCTCGCAAGTCGCCCTCTGAACAGCTCGGCGGAACCCGCGACTGATCGCGGATCCCATCGGTAACAATGGCGCCTGATGGCTGGCCTTGCGTCAACGCCCGATCCGCCGTACACCGCCGTCATCTTCACGTCGATCCGCACCGAGGACGACGCCGCCGGGTACGCGAACATGGCCGCGCGGATGGAGGCGCTCGCCGCCGAACAGCCGGGCTACCTGGGGATCGAGAGCGCCCGAGATCAACTTGGAATCACGGTGTCGTACTGGCGCTCCGTGGAGGACGCCCGCGCCTGGAAGGCGATCGCCGAGCACCAGCTCGCGCAGAAGCTCGGTCGGACCCGGTGGTACCGCACCTATCGAGTCCGGGTGGCGACGGTCGAACGCGATTACGGTCTTCCGGACGCGCCCTAGACCCTCGCGAACGCTCAGCGCGTCGAGGCCGTCAGCCATCCGCGTTGACCCTTGACAAGAGACCTTGTGACAACTATCCTTGTCACAAGGGATCTTGTGGAACTTGTAGAAAGGAGGAATCGTGTATCAGCACCCCGCTCTCGTCGAAGCGCTGATCAAGGACCGGGTCGGCGAGCTTCAGCACAGCGCTGAGGCAACTGCCCACGTGCGACGCGACAGGCGCCGGCGCACCGTCATCGAGGCCGCCAGGCACGGTACCGGCTGGCTGCTCGTCGATATGGGCCTGCGACTGGCTACGCCTCGCGGCACGCATCATCCCCTCGCGCGCGGTCAGCGGTAATGCCCCGCCGTCCGAGCCGACCCGGCAGCGCACCGGCGGTGGCCAATGAGCCGCCGGGCGACCCGGGGCCGTCCCGCCAGGTGATCACCGACGCGCGAGCCATGCGCGCACTCGCGCACCCGCTGCGCGTTGCACTCCTCGAGGCGATGCGCCGCGACGGAGAGATCACTGCCACCCGGGCGGCGGAGCTGCTGGGCGAGAGCCCCGGGAACATGTCTTGGCACCTCCAGACGCTTGCCAAGTATGGGTTCGTGGAGGAAACCGGAGACGGTCGCGGGCGCGCCCGGCCCTGGCGAGTCGTCAGCGGTTCCCGGAGCTTCGAAACCGGCATGACCGACCCCGAAATCGCCCTAGCCGGCGAGGCGCTCGAGCGGACCTTGCGGGAACGCACCTGGGACCAAATGCGCGAATGGTGGTCGCAACGTCTGACATATCCGGTGAAGTGGCGGCGCGCGGCATTCATGACCGACAGCATCAGGTATCTCACCGCTGCCGAGCTCGCCGCGATCATGGAGGAGACACTCGCGATCTACGACCGCTATGCCGATCGCGCCGATAAGGACAAGCGTCCGGCCGGCGCCCTCCCGGTTCACCTTTACGCACACGGGCACCCGCTCCCGCCGACTGATTCGGGCAACTGAGACCGGCGATGCGCACGCCGCCTCGCGGCACCTCGGGGCCGATCGCTTTGCCGTCCCGGCGCCTTCAGCCGCTGTTCAGGAAATGGCTGATGCGGTCGCGGATTGCTCTGCGCTCGCGATCGGCGTCGTAGGCGCGGAGTCGGCTGGCCTGCTCGCGTAGCCGCTGCTCGACAACTGCGGCGAGCTCGTCCAGCAATTCTGGCCGTCTGCGCAACAGCGGCTCATACTGACGCTTGCCGATCTCATAAACCGTCGCGCCGGTCACCGCGCGAATGGTGGCGGCGCGGGGTTCGCCCGTCAACAGCGACATCTCGCCGATCACTGATCCCCTCAACCGTGTGTCCAGCGGCCAGTCCTGGCCATCCTCTCGGCGCACCAGCACCTCGACGGCGCCTTCGACCACGACGAACAGCGATGTTCCATCCTGCCCTTGCACGATCAAGCGCTCCAGCGGCCCTAATCTCAGCGGGCGCGCCGTACGCGCCAGTTCGTGCCGCTCGTCGTTGGTGAGCGTGGCAAAGATCGGTACGTCCTCGAGCACGCGAGAGAGGTCTTCAGTGGATCGCTCGTACTCCTCCGGGAGCTCGACGGGCAGGTCGAGGCCCTCCTGGTATCCGTCCCGCTGCTGAAGCAAGGCAATCTGGGCCGGGCGCGCGATCTTCGTCTCGAGCAGGCTCGCCTCGCGCGGGATGCATTCGCTGCCCGTGAAGTCCATGAGCAGACGTTCCTTGGACCACGCCGCCACCGCGTTCATCGATCCGCGGTACTGCGTGCAGGCTGACGCGAACAGCCCGTCGTGATCGCCGAGCAACCTGGTGATCGGGGTGCGGACCCGCAGCGAGCCTTCCAACCCCAACTCCCCGCGTCGATGCCAGAGTACGAACTCACGCACGTGTGAGGGCAGGAACCCGAGTTCCGGAAATGCAGCGGGCGTAGTCTGAAGAACCGCCCGCTCAGCGTCGCGGAAGACCCGCTGCCAGGTCTCCTGAGCGTTGTGATAGTTCGGTCCGGCGAGCTCGATCGCGTGCTTCAGGTCCTCGTGGTGAGCCTCGAGAAACGCCAGCGTCGCCCGTCGCTTGCCGAGCAGATTTCGCGCGGACACCGGTCCCGTCCGCGGCACGCCGCGAACGGGGAAGGCGATGCGGTGCAGCTTCCAGACCTCGCGCCACCTCGCTGGACTGATGCGCTTGCGGATCTCGGCGAACCGGGGACCCCCGAACGCCGCACGCTCTGAAGGCGTGAGGAGGTCTCCGACATCTTCCCTGACCGCTTCCGCCACGCCGAGGAAGGTGAGAAATTCGAGATACAGGCCGACCTGCAAGAGCCAGCACGGGTCGGTCAGGTTCCTTCGCTTGTCGACTATGTCCGCGATCAACGCACGCTTGTACAACGCAGCCTTGTTACCGCCGATCTCGAGCACGGGATACCACGGGTGAAACGCCGCACCCGGATCCGGCACGCCGCATGCCAATGCCTGACGCGTCGTGTCCGGTGCGACCAATCGCTCAATCAATCGCTGGTAGAGAGATCCAAAGCGGCGAGCGTCGCATACGAGCAGACGAGCCTCCGCCCCGGCAACCGGAGTCCCACGATCGGTTACCCGAAGCTCGACGCGCACACGTTGCGCAAACAGATGGCCAAATGTGTAGGGATCCTCGGCGTCGGTCGCACCGTCGCGGAGCGTTCTGTCGAGCTGGTTCCACGACCACCCGCTTCCCGGGAGCAGGTCGCGCTCCGGAGAGAACGCAAGCGCAAGCCGCTCTCCGCCATTGATTCGAAGGTCCGCGTCACGGAGCACGACTTCGCTGGCTGCGCCGACATCGAATGCCATCGCCGGCGCTGGTCTCCGCTCCCAGCCCGGAAGCGGGGCAGACTCGTTTGATCCGTCCTGCCCAACGAACGACAGGGTCACATCGAGCTCGAGTCGCCGGTCTCCGCAACCGCTGACGTCGAACAGCACATAGGCGACGTTGTCCAGCTTCCGCTGCCCGTCCTCGCCGAGCACCAGAGCGGCTGGGTCGCTCGATCCCAGGCCGGGGTGCAGCGCCTCGTCGACCGGTCTCCAGCCTGGTACGAACGGGACGACTCGACACACGAGTCCAGCCTCCCCCTGCCGCACCCGCTCGCCCGCGGCGAGCAGAATACGCGCCTTGGCGTCGGCATCGAGCCCGCTAACGGGTGAGTCGACCAACTCCTGAAGTCGAGCGATGAAATCGACCTCGCGCACCCGCCGGGATTCTCTCACGCGCCGATCGACGGAGCCCGGCCCGGTGACGAGCGCTCACCAGCCGTTGCGGTGCACGACCTCGTCAAACGGCCGGCGCTTCAAGCGGGTGCCGGGGGTGAGCGGCCGGTCCGCCGGATAGCCGAGGTCGATCACGAACGCGACGAGCTTGTCCTCGGGAACCTTCAGCACTGACCTGGCCAAGTCCTGATCGCCGACGGCGGAATGACCGCTGCCGATGCCCAGATCGGCGGCGACGATCATCATCTGCATGGTCGCCTGCCCGATGTCGAAACGATTGCGCTCGCGGACACGGGGCTCCTCCTCGTCGGGGATGATCATGGCGATCGCGGCAGCCGCCGCTGCGATATGCCCACCACCCCGCCACACCGTGGACAGCTCACGCAGCATCTCCCGGTCGGTGACGACGACGAAATCCCAGGGCTGGTTGTTCTGCGATGAGGGCGCGATCCGGCCGGCCTCGAGCACGCGGTCAAGGTCCGCGTCGGGGATCACTCGGTCGGCGAACACGCGGACGTTGCGCCGAGCGGTGATGGCATCCCATGTCTCCATCTACAGCCTCCTCACTGGACATCCACCCCTTCATCGGTTTGACCCTAGCCGCTCGCCGGTTGGGCCGTCAAGCATGCCCTGAGCGGACGCGTGGCGACTTAGGGGCGTTCCGCGGACGATCAATCCTTGCGGTCCACGACCGAGTGCGTACATCTGTCGGCGCGCTCGCGGTCGAGCAACTTGCGGCGAGCTCGAGGACGTGCGCGACGATCCGGATGGCCCACCCAAACGCCGGTATTGGATCCGCTGACTCTCGGTCGCCGCTAGCGTATGCCGGATGCCGGTCAGCCTGGTTTGGCTCGGTGACGGCGCGGCGCGCATGGAGGTCGCGCATGTTGAGCGGACCGGCCCCGAGTTCGTGGCGTCCGGTACCCAACTCGGTGTCACCTATGAGCTCCGCTACCGGCTGACGCAAGCCGCGCTGCACCTCGAGCTCGTCGGTCAGCGAACGGTCGAGCTCGAACTCGACGGCGCCGACTTCTTCGATCTCGGTTGGTCGCCGCTGTTCAACTCGTTGCCGGTGATCCGCGACCGGCTACTCGAACCGGGGCCGCCGCGTGACTATCTCATGCGCTGGGTCGATGTCCCGTCGCTCGAGGTGACCCTGTCCGAGCAACGCTACGAGCCTCTCGGCGGGGGTGTCGTTCGCTTCCGAGCGGGCGACTTCGTCCGCGATATCACCTTCGACCCGGACGGGTTCGTCGTGAACTATCCGGGGATTGGCGCTCGACCGCGCTGAGCAGGAGACGCACCCCGGCGCGGTACGGTGTGCGAGATGAGCGATTCCCTCGAGCCCCGGCCGCCGCCGATCCTCGTCTCCGATGCCGAGCGCGAGCGCAGCATCGTGCTGCTGCGTGATGCCGTCGGGGAGGGCCGGCTGACGCTCGAGGAGTTCACCGAGCGGGTCGGCCTGGCCCAGGCCGCGCGCACTGACCTGGAGCTGGCCCGCCTGACTCGCGACCTGCCCGACGACCCGACCGCATCCGCTCCGCCGACCGCCGCGTCCGAGGAGCACCGGGCCTTCTGCTCGCACCTTATCCGCAGCGGGCCGTGGTCGTTGCCGGCTCACTCGTCGTGGCGCTCGATCTTCGGCACGATCGACCTCGACCTGCGCCAGGCGCGACTCGCCGGCCCCGAGACCGCGCTCGAGGTCTACAACCTGTTCGGCACCGTGACGGTAATCGTCCCGGAGGGCGTCGAGGTGGTCGTCCGCGGAGGCGGCCTGTTTGCGAGTCAGAAGATCGAGTCGCCCGAGCAATCTCCGATCGCGGGCGGCCCGAGACTGACGATCGACACCCGCGGCCCAGGCGGCACGCTCTACGTCCGCACCCGGACTGCCCCGCCTACGCTGAAGCAGTCACTCAAGGCCGTCAAGCGCGCACTCAAGAGCTGAGCCGGGATTCACCGGCAGCAGCGTGCAGGCTTACCGTGGGAACGTCCTTTTATTCGAGGATTGTGAACCTGAGCGTCCGTGTCGCGGAGGGCCCGCTCGCGTTCGTGGCGGTGATCTGTAGGGCGTAGCTTCCGGGTGACAGGACCAGGCTCCGGCGGAGGCGTCCACGGAAGACGACGCGGTTCAGGCCGGAGCGACCGCGGATGGTCATTACGCCGATCTCAGCCGAGCGGCTGCAGGCGGCACGGTGTCGGTTCGCATCGGTGGCGGCACGACACCCCCCGTCGACCCGGCGCCCGAAGACTCTCCGCGTGAAGGCGAAGCGCACGATCGCGACGCTGTTCAGACGGAACTCGAATGTCGTCCCCACGGGGACACCGGTGCGCTTGGCCCCGCCGGGCTCGCGCCAGCGGGCGGCAGACTCGCGCACGCCGGTCAGCTTCGGCACGAGGTCGGCGCCGCTGCTTGATCCCGATCCTCCCCCCGCGGACGGACCCGACCCAGAAGAGGAGCCAGTGCTGACACCAGGCGTCGCCAGTGTGACTTTCCATATCGCCGGCAGGCCGTAGTCCGTGAACCACATGTTGCCGTCCGGACCCGCGGCGATGTAGTCGGGCACGCTTCCCGATTGTCCGTCGTGCCACTCGGTGGCCGTTCCGCTCGGAGTGATCATCCCGACGCCGGCAAACCAGCCTGCGTCGGCGAACCAAAGGTTCCCGTCCGGGCCAAGAGCGAGGCCCGCTGGGCCAGCGTTCTGCACGAGCCCCGAGACGTCTTCGCCGATCGTGCCGCTCGGGGTGACCCGGCCAACCGTATTCGCGCCCTGGTCGCTGAACCAAACGTCCCCGTCCGGACCCGCGGCGATCTGCTGGGGTGAGCTGTCATCGGGTAACCCGGCCGAGAACTCAGTGATGACGCCGGCGGGAGTGACCCGGCCGATCGCAGCGTGGGTGCCGTCGTCGGTGAACCACAGGTTGTCGTCTGGGCCACCGGTGATGAAGTTGGGCAGCGCGCCCGGGTTGAGGCCAGCGCTGAATTTTGTGATCGTTCCGCTTGGGGTGAAACGAGCGATCGTCGCCGGGCTGGTGTCGACGATGAACCAAACATTGCCGTCGGGCCCGAGGGCGATCCCGTCGCTGTCGTTGTTGCCCGGATCCAGGCCGGTCGAGAACTGGGTGAGCGCGCCGGTCGTCGTCATGCGGCCGATGTACCTGCCGGCGTTCTCGGTGAACCATAGGTTGCCGTCGTCACCCGTAACGATTTGATCGGGTGCATAGCTGGAGCCGAGCTGCGCCGCACCGTACTCGGTGATCGTCCCGTCGGTCGAGATCGCCCCGATCTGGCAGACGCCGGCGTAGCCCTCGCATCCGTTGTCGGTGAACCATAGCCGCCCGTCGGGGCCGGAGGTGATCGATCCTGGATGGTGGTAGTTCGGTTGACCGGTCCCCTGGTTACCCACCGGATACTCGGTCAACGTGAGCGCGCGTGCCACTCCGGGCACCACTCCGACCGTCGCTACCGAGACCACCAGGGCCACCACCCTCCCAAGCCGGCTCCGCATCATTAGCCCCTCCTTCGAAAAGCGACTCGTTGACACCCGCTTACCCCGCGGCCCACTTGGCAAACCGGAGGGCCGCGCCGGGAGTCAGGATTGGGGCCGGTGGCGTCGGTAGGCACCGCTTCGTTTGAGAGCGCGGAGACCGGCGTGTGCGGCAGGGGCGATCGACAATGCGAGTAGACCGACCGCCACGATGCGCAGCCTGCGGCGGTCAGCGCTCGCCGTCCTGATCGCGGCTATACGGCGCCGCGCGCGCTCGGCCGATTTGCGCATCGGCTCGGTTGGGGGATCGCCGCAATAGGCGATGAGCTGATCCAGAGTGCGCACCGCGGAGCGGCTCCGTCGGCGCTTGAGTAGCAGGTTGGCCTTCTGCAACATGACATCGGCGACCAGCACCCGGGTGAAGCTGGCCTCGTCGTTGCCGTAGTCAGAGATGACGCGATCACACGTAGCGACGGCCTCCCGGAGGCGTCCTTTCGTGCCGAGCGCCACGCTCTTCTCGCGCGACGCGTTGACGACGGCCGAGCGCGCATGGCGGCCGCGAGACTCGCCCAGCGCGCTGATGACCTCATCGCAGGCAATGATCGCCGCGCTCGCTGATCCGCCGGTATCACGGATCAGCTGGGGTCGATACAGCCACAGCCCCGCCAGATGCTCCAGGTTGGGGGTGAAGGGGCGGAGCTGTCCTAGCGCGTCGTCGACAAGCTCGAGCGCGACGAGGTGCTTTCTCGCTCGCGCGAGGTCCGGCAGGATCGCCGCGATCTGAGCCGCGACCCGCTGCGTGTGGCGGCGCGCGACGGCCAGCAGGTCATCGCGGCCGAGCACGGTCCGCATCGTGATCGCCGCCGCATCGGGATCCGAGGACCGCCGTTGCGCGCGGGCGAGCATCAGCGACACGCTCAACTCGAGCCCGAGATCTGCCGGCAGCGCTTGGGCGTTCATCAGTCCTTGAAGCTGCTCAGCAACCGTGACCGCATCTGATGGTCGCCCGGCATCGATCAGCGCCGAGCCGTGGTGAACGCCGGCGGTCAACCGCGACCTCACGAAACTGCCGGTCCTCGCACGCGCCGTACTGCTCGATCAGTTCGAGCCGGATGCTCGTGGCCGTGTCGACGTCATCAAGCCGTTGCAAAGCCCGGGCTTGCTGAAGCCGTGCCTTCGCCACCACCAACATCACCGACGGGACCTCGTCATCGCCGTAGTCGACGATCAGATCCGCGAACGCCGTCTGCGCCAGCCCGACCTCTTGTTGCGCCAACAGCATCATCGCTCGCGCAAAGCGCCCGCCCGCCACCACGTTGGCTCGCTTAGGCCCCTGTATCGGGTCGTCGGCGAACTCGCGGATGATCTCCTCGGCCACATGCTGCGCGTCCGCCGGCCGGCCCAGCGCCGCCAGCGCCGCCGTGCGGGCGCTCAGCGCCAGCGCGCGACTGCGACGCAGCACCGCCGTACGGCCATCGGCGACCGTCGCCAGCGCCTGCGTGCTGGCTGCCATCGCATCGTCGGCCCGCTTGCACCCGACAAGCGCGACCGCTCGCGCCGCATGCGCCAGCGCTGTCAGATCCCGCCACTCAGAACCATCCGGATCCTCGTCTGAAAGCCGCGTCAGCGCCCGCTCGTAGCACCCCACGGCGTCATCGTTCTCGCGCATCTCGCGATACGCATCACCCTGATCAATCAGTGCCCGAACCACGTCACCGGACGATGAGCAATCGCCGGCGAGTCCATTCGCGGCGACGACCTGTTCCGCGGCCCGGATGCGTGCCTCTAGCTCCTCGCGCGATGCCGTCAATCTGATCGCCATGTCAGGCAACTACCCCGCCCGACACAAGGTTAGATCAGTCCGCAGGCTCCAGCACGAACACCGGGATCTGCCGGTCGGTCTTAGTCTGGTACTCGGCGTAGTCCGGCCAGACCGCCACAGCGCGTTCCCACCACGTCGCGCGCTCCTCGCCGGACAGCTCGCGCGCGGTGTAGTCACTCTTGGCGCCTTCGTCCTGAAGTTCGACGAGCGGATGCTCTACGAAATTGCGGTACCACGCCGGATGCTCGGGTGCCCCACCCTTAGATGCGACCGCCGCATACACGCCATCGTGCTCGACGCGCATAACAGGGTTCTTGCGCAACTTGCCCGAGCTGGCGCCCAGCGACGTGATCACGACCACTGGGACGCCCCTTAGCTGCGTCCCCTTGGTTCCACCGGAGCTCTCGTACTCGGCAACCTGGTCTCGGACCCACTTCGAAGAGCTCGGCTCATATTCGCCCTGTAGCGGCATCGTTTCTCCTTTGAGCTGGTTCACCAGGGAGGTTAGAAGCCGGCCTCGCTGGCCGCTCACCGATCGACAAGCGGCCGCAGGAGCTCGTCTATCGACGCGCCACAGCGTTCGGGGTCGTCGAGGAACGGGGCGTGGCGCCCTGGGATGACCTCGAGGCGCGCGTCGGGTAGAACGGCGCAGGCGCGTTGGCCGATCTCTGGGCCGCCGTAAGGGTCCTCGTCGCCCCAGATCATGAGCACGGGCACCGCGATGTGCCGTAGCTCGGCCTCCGGGATGAAGTTCTCTGGTCGGGGCCGGCCGAACCGCATGGCGAGCCGCATGTGGCTGAGCATCGCCGTCCGAAAGCCGGGCTGGCGCATTCCCTCGTGGACGACCTCGAAGAACCCGTCAGGCGCCCGCTCGGCGGCGCGAGGGCCGATGACCCCGCGCGCCAGCGTCCGGCGTGTCGTCGCGACGTTCGGCGAACGGATCCGCGCGGCGAGCTGGCGCACGCCGGGTGTGGTGAGCGCGGTGAAGAACGGGTCGCCGTGCATGCCGGGCAGTGCGACGGCGGGGACTCCGAGCGACGCGAGCGCGGCAACGCGATCCGGCGCGTCGAGGGCCACGCAGAGCGCCCACATCCCACCCAGCGAGGTGCCGACGATCGGCACCCGCTCAAGACCGAGCGCGTCGAGCAGCGAGGTGAGCTGCGCAACCGCGTGCGCGCGCAACGGCCGGCCGCTGTAGTCGAAGGCGTCGCTGAGGCCGAACCCGGGGAGGTCGAAGGCGATCAGACGGCGCGTTCCCAGATGCGGCATCAGCGGCGCCCACGTCGACGCGCTCATGCCACTGCCGTGCACGAGGACGAGCGGCGGCCCCTCGCCCGCCTCAAGGACGCGCACATCAACCGGCGGATCATCCAGCCGCACGCGCCGGCTGGCGACCTGCACGCCACACGCGGCAAACAGCCGGCGCTCGGCCTGCTCGAACGGCACAGTCGCGTGGTCGCTTGCACGCTGAGGCATGGCTCGCCTCCTCGGTCGTCGTTGTCGGTGCCGAGATGATCCCGGGTCATGGGCCGTTTCGCCCTCGCGCATCGAATCACCCGCGACTGCGCACCGGCGATACTCGACACGTGCGTGAAGTCGACAGAACTTTCTTAGGTAGCTACGAGTTCGCTCCGAACGAGTTGCTGTTTCAGATTGGCCGCATGTTCTCGTATCCGGGCGCCTCGGAGTCGAAGGCGCCCTGGTGGATCGACGACTGGGATCACGAGCGTGACGCGCTCCCCGACCGCGAGAGCTTTGCCGTGCTCTGCGCAGGGGCCGCCTGCCGCGTGTCCGTCTGCTTCCGATCGCGGCCGCTCGAGTGAGCCACCGGCTGAACGTGGTCTTGCGGCGCACCTCTCACCTGCTGGGAGGCGTCTCGCGCTGGGAAGGCGTGGTCGGTAGCCCTGCCCGCAGCGGTCTGCTGGTGGTGGCCGCGAGCGCAAGCAACAACTGCCAGGCAGCGAGCGCGACAAGCGCCTGGGTCGTTCCGAAGGTGCCGGCGAGTAGGCCGCCGGCCAACGCGCCGAGAGCAAGCATGCTGCCGGAGATGAGGCGCGCGACGCTGTTTACACGTCCGCGTAGGCGGTCGGGGGTGAGCGTCAGGCGAGCGGTGACGACGACGGCGTTCCAGGTTGGGCCGCCGGCCGCGGCGAACGCGGCGATGGCTCCGAGCAGATAGGGATTGCGGGTGAGAGCGAGAAGCGGAAGGAGCATCGCCTCCACCCAGAACAACCCGATCACGATGACGGGGGCCGGCAGCCGCCGCGCCGCGGCGGGCGCGAACAATGAGCCGATCAGGCCCCCGATTCCGATTGCGGCGATCATCACCCCGACCGCTGCGGGCGCGGCCCCGTGCTGACGAGCGCGGACGATCAGAACGAGCTCGAGCGCGATCCACATGAAGTTGGCCGCGGCGA
Source organism: uncultured Solirubrobacterales bacterium (assembly GCA_963699325.1). Taxonomy (GTDB): domain Bacteria; phylum Actinomycetota; class Thermoleophilia; order Solirubrobacterales; family Solirubrobacteraceae; genus Palsa-465. The sequence goes on from CAVOTN010000014.1 coordinate 392,715, forward strand.
CAGCGAAGGCCGAGGCGCGCAGGAAGCTCTGGGCCCAGAACCATCGGACCGCTTCGCCGATGTCCGCGCGTGCGCTGCGCCTCGCCGGCGCGCGTGGTTCTTGGAGCGGAGCGCGGACCAGAAGGGCGCCGAGCGCCGGGGCCAGGTACGAGATCGAGTCGAAGGTGAATGGGAGCAGTCGTGCCGCTCCAAACAGCAGCCCCCCGAGCGGTGGTCCAGCCAGCGTGGCGGCCTCGAGCCGGGCCTGGTTTCGGGCGATCGCCTCGGGCACCTGGCTCGGTGACACCACGAGGGGAAGTGCGCCTTGCTCGGCGACGCTATAGACAACTTGGCGGGTTCCGGCGAGAAACGCGACGATCATGATCTGACCGAATGGCAGGTGACCGAGCGCGAGCGCCACCGGCACGCTCGCGAGGGCGAGCGCTCCGATGATGCTGCTCGCGATCATGATCGCCCGCCGGTCGCGGCGGTCGACGAGCACGCCGGCCGGCAGATAGAACGCCAACACCGGAACCTGGTTCGCAAAGCCCACGAGCCCCGCCTTCGCTGGCGAGCGGGTCGTGGTCAAGACCAGTAACGGAAACGCCACCAGCGAAATCTGGGAACCGAGCGTCGACACGACCTCTCCGCTCCACAGGAGCAGAAAATCGCGGTTACGACGCAACGAAACGGTGGACGACCCGAATGCAGCGCTCACCCGACGCCCGACTGCGGCTACACGCCTTGGGCCGGGTCACGGCCCCGCGTGCCGCTCCCCAATTCGGTCGCTGCACCGCGCCACCGCCGGCCGCGCCCAAGCTGAGGGAACGCCACCTCGACCTCAAACCGGTCGCTGTCGGGCTCGACTTCCGGCGCGGCCAACGCCGCTAGCCGCTCGCGGTGTCGACGGGCCTGCAGCTCACCGTTGAGCATCGCCAAAAACTCCGCCGCCAACCGATCAACCCCAGTTGAGGGTCCCACAGCCGCCGAGAACCACTGCGCGACGTCACTCCAGCGCCACAGGCGCGCGGCACCGTCGACCCAGACCGCCGGGGGCGGAAACCCGCCAGGCCCTCGCCGACCCGCGATCAGCTGCGCCACGCTTTGGCGCGTACGCCCCAGCCGCCGCGCGATCGCCGAGGCACTGACCAGCTCATCCGGCTCCACCCGTACCACCCGCCACCCCGCGCCGGCGCTCTCCATGTCCCTGATCGCGCCGAGCACGGCGTCGGCCAGCGTGGGAGCCGAGCGCCGAAACTCAGCAACCGGCACGCCGTCTCGCTCAGACATATCCGCAATGCCACGCGCGCTGCTGACGTGACAGGTGCCGTCGCGACACTCAAGCACGAGGCTGAAGTGGTGCTCCACGCAGGTCAGGCTAGATGCGCCGTTGACACTTGTCAACAGCCTTCATCCTTGGCTTCCCTTCGAGCGGCGGCGGGTCGGGCCCGAGGGCCTTGGCTCCGGGGATCGTCGGCCAAGCGATCCCGCTAGGAACTTCGATCAGCGTGAACACCTGCTCTTGAGCTTCCACGGCATCTCGCCCTCATCGACCACCGTCTCGGACTGCGCGGAAATCGCGGCCCGGCTCAGCCTTCCGCTTAGATCGAGAAGGAGAAGCGCGAAGGTTCCGCGGAACCCTCGGCCCAGGGCTGCTGCTGCGTTTCGATCAAGGCGGAAGCGAGGTCACGCGCCCGTCACCTGCACCCAGCCAGCGCCTGTCCGGACCTGCACCGCGACGCCTGCCGCGCGAACGGCTGCCTCCGCGGTGCTGAGTTGCTCAGCCGTCAGATCGTCAGGCACCTCGATCACGATCGAGTTCGCCGACACATCACGTGCGGTCAACCACGGCACGTGTCCCAGCGCCTTGAGTTGTTCATTGGCTCGTTCTTGCGCAGCGGCGAGCTCCGTTGCGCTCCAAACGACCTTCACGAAATCTACGCGATCAAGTATCCCAGCGCCCTCCAAGAACCTTCTGACAGCGTCGAGCGTGCAGGATTCAGCCCGGGTAGTGACGCCGATCTTCAGGCGCATCCGCCCCGTCGACCAGTCAAACCACTCATCTCCCGAGGCCGCGCCAAGGGTCTCCTCGACGGCGTCGAGGACATCATGCGCTCGTCCCTGGAAGGCGATGTCCTCAAGGGCGTCCTCGATCGTCATTCCCGAATCCGATGCAAGCGACTCCGCCGCCATCCGATGCACAGAGTCGTACTCCTCAGACATGCGATCACCGTATCGAGCGCTGCCGCAACCGCCCAAACCCGCTACCGCTTTGGGCTGAGGTTGTCGTATAAATGGCCGGCGTTGTGCTCTGCTCACAAGGTCGCAATTCGCTCACGGTCTCGCGGAGCGAACTCTGGCGATTCAGCCCTCATTTTTGGGGGGTAGATCGCCAAAGTCCTCCGTGCGGGGCCACTGCGTTATGACCACGACACAACGAATCGGCCACTCCCCGGGTTTGTCCGACAGCCTCGGCTAAAAGCGACACGCTCGGCGGGCGGCTGATTGCCAGGCGCACGAGGCCGCGCAACTTTCTGGATAGCGCCCGGTGCGCGGCTAGATCGATCAGGCGGCGGCGCTCTCGTCAGGCCAGAGGCCGGTCCTGACGCGCTCGTAGAGCGTGTCCGGAGCCAGATCGGCGCCACTCGGCCAGACGATCGTCCCGCTCTCGTCGTCAATGGTGACCGCGACGAACCCGGCGGGGGTGCGAGCGTGCTCGAAGACTGGTCCATGCATACGGCCAAGGACGTCCACGTCGCCGGTGAGGCCGTCCGCGAAGGTCAGCTTCAGCACACCGTGGCGCACAACAGAGACAGCGATGATGTCAGGGGTTAGTCCGGTCATCGAAGCGGCCCGATCTCAAGGAGTGTCTCACCCTCGCGCGCCCTCCGCCAGTTCTCCATTAGCTCGACGCGATGGAGCTCGGCCCATGCCAAAACGAGCCTGAGCTGCCGGACGCCGAGGCTGCTTTCGATGACCTCGACCCGGTCGATCCGGACTTTCGCATGACCGCTGGCGTGACGGGCATGGAAATGCGGATGGCCGTGATCGTCGTAGTACATAGCGATCACGATCCCATAGAAGCGGCAGATCGTCGGCACCGGGTCGGATGGTGCCGTGCCGGTCGGTCGAGACTTCCGGCGGTCGGTCGTCTCGCCGGGGCGGGCGTCCTACCTCCCACCAATCCGTCTCCGGCTCGCCCTCCTCGCGCTCCCACTCGAGCATCAACGCCGCCCGCTCCGACGCACCTCCACCGGAGCCACAGAACGACCGGAGCTTCGGACATATTGGGGACATACTCCAGAATCGCCACCGTCCCCCGGATTGAAAAACCCCGCTGTGCGAGGTTTTGAGAGTGGGCCGTGGAGGACTCGAACCTCCAACCTTGGGATTAAGAGTCCCCTGCTCTACCAGTTGAGCTAACGGCCCTTGGCGGCGATGTTACCCACCGATCCCCGGTCGGGGCGGTCAGCACTGCTGGGCGACCGAGGGCGAAGTCTTGGCCTGGTTGATCGCCTGCTTGAGGAGGGTCTGCTGGGCCTTGGGCACGAGGCTGAGGGCCTTGTTCGCGGCCAGATCGCCCTTGCGGGTCTGGCCGGCGGCGTAGGCCGATACGGCGAGGCATTCGAAGCCCTTGACCGCGGTCGGGTCGGCGAGCGTCTCGATGTCCCAGGCGCTGGCCTCGCCGGAATAGTTCTGCTGACCGGCGTAGGCGCGAGCGGCGAGGACGGCGAGGTTGGGATCGGGGTTCTTGGTGAGCTGGAGGTAGCGCTGCCAGTCCTGGGTGGCCAGACCGAGCTCTTTGACGCCGGAGGCGGTGAACTGCCCGGTCGAGGAGTTGAAATCGGAGCCCTGGCCGGCGGCGGTCCAGCGGGCCTGGACCAGGTTGGCCCAGGCCTGCGCGCTGGTCGGGTTCTGCTGAGTCGCCTTGATGGCGGCCTTCTCCTGCGCGCTGACGACCGACTTCTGTCCCGAGGTCGATCCGCCGCCGTTGAAGGCGTTGAGCAGGCCGCCGAGGCCGTTGCCGGCGCCGACCCCGAACAGCACGAGGCCGCCCCCCAGCAGGATCGCGAGCATCAGATAGACGGCCTGGACGGTCCGGCGCCGACCGCGGCTGCGGAGGTCGAACAGCATGGGCTAGGTGGGGTCGAGGCCGTCGCCGAAGGTGGTCTTCGCCTCGGCGGCGGCGCGGGCCGCGGCGCGGCGGTCGGCGATCTTGAGCAACACGATGCTGGCGAGGAACAGGATGACGAGTGGCAGTGTCTCCAGCCCGGTCGTGACTGGATCGGCCCCCGGCATCGCCGCAGCGATGACGGCGATGATGACCGTAGCGTAGCGCCAGTGTCTGGTCAGGGTGCTCCCGTTGATCACGCCGACGCGGTGCAGCCCGAGCATCCCGAGCGGCAGCTGGAACGCGACGCCGACCGCGAGCATCGTGAGGATCTCGAACGAGTAATAGGACTTCGCCTGGACGAGCACGTCGAACTTATCGGCGTTGTAGCCCTGGAGGAAGTGGACGGCGGGCGGCAGCACGACGATGTACGTGAACGCCACGCCGGCAAGGAACAACGCCGGCGCTGCCACCATCACCGGTATCGCCGCACGGCGCTCTTTGTTGTTGAGAGCAGGAATGACAAAGGCATAGCCCTCGTAGATAAGGATCGGCAAAGAGAACAGCAGCGCGAAGTACGCAGCGACCGTCAGCGTGGTCGTGAACGACTCCCCGACCCCGATCGTGATCGGCTTCTCCTGGGTCGACACGCTGTCCGGGAGGGTCTTGGCGACCGCGCGGTACGTGGCCGCCGACTGGAGGTAGGCCTGCCGGGCCTCCGGGGACTGGCCGGGGGAGTTGGCGAGCGCGAGAGCATCCTCGGCCTGCTTGGTGAACAACCGGCGGAGCTGGACCGACTCTGACGGCACCGACGCGAGCCCGTTGTGGGCGGCGACGCTCGAGTTGTGCGGAAGCGCCCGGTTCAGCACGGTAAGCAGGTGGCTGTTCTGCCAGAAGCACAGACCGAACGCGACCACCAGCACGGCCAGGCAAACGATCAGGCGCGAACGAAGCTCGTCGAGGTGGTCGACGATGCTCAGCCGGTCCTCATGCCCGATGGGCCGAACCTTCGCCACGACCGAGACCCTCCGGACCCCGCTGCCGCTAGGAGCGGCTCTGGGGCCCGACCTCGGCCGACTCGCGCTCGGTGGGAGTCACGCTCGGCGCCGCGTCCGGCGTCGAGGCGGTTGCGGACGTGATCTCGGGCCGGCTGGCCTCCTCTTCGTCCTTGTTCTCCCCCGTGATCGACTCCTTGAACTCCCGCAGGCCGGTCCCTAACTGCTTGCCCAGGCCGGGCAGCCGCTTGGGGCCGAAGATCAACAGGACGATCACCAGAACGACGATCAGATCGGTGGTGGGATTACGGAACATTCGGCGGTCCTCCGGACGGGGACTCGAAGGTTACCCGGTCCGCTGCGGGGGGTGAAAACGGGTCGCTTGGCCACTCCAATAGAAGCACCTCAAGTTGCCGACGGCCTGGGCCGATTAAGGGCACGGAGACGCCAAATGAATCAGCAGCCAGAACAACCTTCAGTCCGTCGCATCGTGCTCCCCAGCGGGCGCAGCATCGAGGTGGTCCGGTGGGGCGACCAGAACCACACCACCCGCGGGCTCCACGTGTGCCCCGATTGCAGCTCGGAGCTGGTCCAGCCGATCGACTGGTCCGAGGCGCCGGAAGAGTGCTGGAACCTGGTGCTCTCCTGCCCCAACTGCGACTGGTTCACCGAGGGCCTCTACACCCAGGACCAGGTTCGCGAGCTCGAGGACCGGCTCGACGAGGGCCTCGCCGACATGCTCCGGGACCTGCAGCGCCTGACGCAGGCGAACATGGCCGACCAGATCGACCGGTTCATCACCGCGCTGCACGCCGACCAGATCCTCCCCGAAGACTTCTAATCCGGGACCGGACGGGGTCGCAGGGCCCCATGGACGCCGCCGCAGGCGGCCCCTCAGGCGTAGCGCTCGACCACTCCGTCGGCCACGAGCTCGAGAGCGGCTCGCTGGCGTGCCGGCAACGCCGGCAGCTCCAGCTTGGCGTCAGCCACGAGCTCCCGGGCGCGGGTCCTGGCGGTGTCGAGTGCGCCGGTCGCGGCTATCTGGTCGCAAACGGCGGCCGCGTCCTCGGGCGTTCGCACCGTCCGTAGGTCGAGCGCGGCCAGCTCGGAGTCCCGCGCGCGGGCGAGGATCAGCGGCAGGTTGACCGTGCCGTCGAGCAGGTCGGCCCCGCGCGGCTTGCCGGTTCGCTCGGGCGGGCCGGAAACGTCGAGGACGTCGTCGAGGATCTGGAAAGCGAGGCCGATCCGCTCACCGAACGCGCCGAGGACCTCGGGGTCGCTGTCGCCCTCGAGCGCCCCGAGCTGGCAGGCCGCCCGGAACAGGACCGCGGTCTTGAGCCGGCAGCGCGCCACGTAGCGGGTGACGGTGACCGCGGTGCTGAATGCGTCCGCGCGCTGCGCCAGCTCGCCGAGCGCGAGCTCGCGGCTCGCCCGCGACAGAACTCGCACGGCCTCGACCGAGCCGCCCCCGGCGAGCTCGGCGAACGCCCGCGAGAACAGCAGGTCGCCGGTGGCGATCGCCAGGGCTCGGCCGCCGGTGGCGACGACCGTCGGACGGCCGCGGCGGAGCGCCGAACCGTCGAGCACGTCGTCGTGGACGAGCGTCGCGCCGTGCACGAGCTCGACCGCGACCGCGGCGCGGACGAGCCCGTCGGTCTCGGGGGGCGGCGTGCCGGCCGCGATGCACACGAGCATCGGGCGCAGGCGCTTGCCGCCGGCGGAGATCGTGTCGCCGGCGTGGCTCGCGAGCACGGGTCCGTGACCGACGGCGAGCTCGGTCATCCGCTGCTCGACGCGGTCCATGATCCGCGTCAGCTGCTCGCCCCCGGCCTCGACGACGGCCTGCGCCCCGGTGCTCATCACGTCGGCACTACCCCGACATGCAGCGCGATGATCCCTCCGGCGGTGAGCACGTACCGGATCTCGCGCAGGCCGGATGTCCACATCCGAGCGGCGAGTTCATCCGGGCCGGGGAATCGCTTGACCGAACTCGGCAGGTAGCTGTAGGCCTCGGAATCGACCACCCGGCCGAGCGCCGGGACCACGTGATCGAACCAGATGTCGAAGAACGTCGAGAGCGGCGGCCGGCGCGGAGTGGTGATCTCGAGCACCACAACCCGGCCGCCGGGTCGCACCACTCGCGTCATCTCCGCCAGGCCCCGCCCGAGGTCTGAGAAGTTGCGAGCCCCGAAGGCCACGGTGGCGGCATCGAACTCCCCGTCGGGATAGGCAAGTGCCAGCGCGTTCCCCGGCTCGAACCTCACCCGGACGCCGCCGAGGCTCGCCGCGCGCGCGTCGGCCTTGGCCCGCGCCAGCTCGAGCATCCGCTCGGAGAAGTCGACGCCGACGACGTCGCCCCCCGGCGCCACGCGTCCGGCAAGCTCGAGCGCGAGGTCGCCCGTGCCGGTCGCCACGTCGAGCGCCCGTCCACCGCGCTCCAGACCCGCGAGGTCGGTCGCGCGCCGGCGCCACTCGTGATGCAGGCCCGCGGTCATGACGGTGTTCATCCGGTCGTAAAGACCGGCGATCCGATCGAACATCGCGCGAACCTGGGGTTCGTCTAGCGTCCCCGGTGCGCCCGCCGGCGCGAAGTCTGCGCTCGCCATGGTCCCGATGGCGCGGCTACTGGAGGTCCGAGAGGAACTGAACGAGGTTGTTGAACTTGTCCGGCGGCAGGTTCTTGAACGACGGCATCGGCGGCGTCGGGTTGCGCAGCGTCGAGGCGATCTGGTCGGCCGGAACCGTGCTGGCGATGTGCGTCAGCACCGGCCCGGGTCCGTTGTTGCCGTTGTCGCCGATCACATGACACGCAAGGCAGCCCGACTCGCCGACTACATCCGCGCCGGCCCGGAACGTCGCCGCCTGTGCCGGCGTCAGGGTTGACGGCGGGTTCAGGTTGACGGTGTTCGGCGAGCCCGTGTTTGCGCCGCTGTAGGTCAGGTAGGCCATCGCCGCGATCGTCGCGATCGCGGCGGCGAGCGCCACCGGCCGCCGCTCGATGCGGCGCTCCGGGCTGCGGTCGTAGAACGGCAGCAGGAACAGCAGGATCATGCAGATCGTCGGCACGCCGATCGTCGCCATCGGCGTGAACTTCGGGACGTTGCGCATGACACGCAACACCTCGAACAGGAAGAAGAAGTACCAGTCGGGCCGGGGGACGTAGGTGGTGGTGGTCGGGTCGACCTTCGGGCCGAGCTCGGCGCCGAACATCAGCGCCAGGAAGATGATCACCGCCATGACGATGCACGCCATCATGCCGTCGTGGAAGACCGCATACGGGAAGAACGGCTCTCCCTCGTTCTTCATGATCGAGTATTCGCGGAGGTATTCCTCCTTCTCGGCCTGGTTCATGCGCCCGGCCCCGGACGGGTTCCCGGTCGGCGTCCCACGCGTCGCGCACCTCGAGTGTCAGCCGCGGCGCTCACACTTCCGCCTCGTCGATCTGGTGGTCGCCGTCCTGTTCAGGGTGCGGCTTGAGCCATGGCGGGGCCGAGATGCCGAGCTTGGTGACCAGATACAGGTGGGCGCCGATCAGCGCCGCCATCAAGCCGGGGACCAGCAGCATGTGGATCCCGTAGAACCGCGACAGGGTTGTGGCGCCGAAGTCCGCGCCACCGAGCAGGAAGTTCGACAGGAACGGCCCGATGAACGGCCCGCCGGCGTTGATGTTGATACCGACAACCGACGCCCAGTAGGAGCGCTGGTCGAACGGCAGCAGGTAGCCGGTGAAGCCCATCGCGAGCGTCAGGATCAGCAGCACGACGCCAATCACCCAGGTCAGCTCCCGCGGGTACTTGTAGGCGCCGTAGAAGAACACCCGCCCCATGTGCAGGAAGATCAGGATGATCATCACCGACGCGCCCCACTTGTGCATCCCGTGCACGAGTTGGCCGAGGAACACGTTGTCGTTGATGTTCCGGATCGATTCGTAGGCGCCGCCGGACGCGTCCGGGCGGTAGTACAGCGCGAGGAACACCCCGGTGACAGCCTGGTTGAGGAACGCGAACAACGTCGCGGAGCCGAGCGTGTACGCCCAGTTGATGCCGCGCGGGACCTTGCGGAACAGCAGCCAGCGCAGGCCGCCCGACATCGAGGTGCGCTCGTCGAGCCAATCGACCACCGTGACCCCGGCCTCGATCGGCGCGGGGTGGGCCTGGACCTGCCCGTTGGATTCGGCCGGCTTCTTCGGCCTGGGCTGAAGAACCTTCGGCAGCGGTGGTGCGGGAAGCTTCGGCATCTGAGCTACTTCGGTGGCGGCGACGCCGTGTCGAACTGAGCCGGGTACAGGAACTGGCCGACGCCGTTGATCGGCTCGCCGGGGAAGCGCGGTGCGAATCGCTGAAGCTCGTCGTTGACCGAGTAGCGCGGACCAAGCTCGACGAGCCCGGTGTCCTTGTTCAGCCGGGTGAAGAAGCGGTCGAGCGGCCGGACCGGCGGGCCGCCCGCGACCATCCCGCGGAAGTCGTACACGCCGCCGTGGCAAGGGCAGATGAAGCGCTCGGCCGCTTCGACGTACCGGACCGGACATCCAAGATGCATGCAGCGGTCTGACAGGGCGACCCAGTGGTTGTACTGGTCTTCGGGCTCCTTGTCGATGCCCGGGTTACGCGCTCTGACATAGGCGATCGTGTTGCCGGCCTCGCCGATCCCCGGGGTGATGGTGATCACCTTGGTCTGATAGCTGGTGTCGGTGAAGTCGGCGGGAGTGCCCACCGCCTGCCAGCTCCACGGCTGGCGCTTGAAGATCGGCGCGATCGCGAACCCGAGCGCCGGGAGCGCGAACGCGGCCGCGGCGATTCCCCCGACCCCGTTCGCCCCCAGAACCATGAGCCGCCGGCGGGTGACGGTCTCGCCCTCGAACGCGCCCGGCATATTCCGGTCGAGCGTGTACTTCGACTTCGTTTCCTTGTGACGGTCGGGCACGGTCAGCTCGCGTTCCTTACGGCAAATTTAGGCCCGGACAGCGTACCGCCACGGGCGCGAAAAGGTCACCACCGACGCGGGCGGTACGCGTGGCCCTAACAACCTCGAGACGAACCTCACAAGCTCGAGTCCTCACCCTCGTTACGAACCGCACAAGCCGCGGCCCGGAGGGCATCCGCCGCGCCCGGGGCGTGGACCCGTGCCTGGGCCTTGGCCTCCGCGTGGGCCTCGCTCGAGCCCCACCCGACGGACACCGCGCCGGCCTCCCAGACCGCCTGCGCGAGCTCGCGATCGGCGACGGCGTGAGCCTGGGCGACGAGCGAGATCACGTCGGCGAGCTCATCGACGGCATTCAGGTCGCCGAGGGCCGCCAGGCGGGAGAGTCCGAGCGCGTACAGCTGATCGCCGAGCAGCAACGCGAGGTCGACGTCCTCGGGGCGGACCACCAGCGGCTCGTCGTAGTGGAGCCGGTAGCCCTCGAGGATCATCTCGAGCAGCAGCTCGTACTCGCGCTCTCGTCCTTCCGCGCGCGGTCCGGCGGCCGCGACCTGCGCCGGCCCCGGCCGGTCGAGCCCTTCGCCGACGGCGGCGGGGTCGCCGAGCACCTCGGCCGCGGTTCCGCCCTCGAGACGGAGCGCCTCGTGCAGCGCCTGAGCGCCGTCCCGAGCGGTCCTCATCGGCCGGCGATCTCCGCGAAGCTCTCCGCGGCGGCCTTGATCGTCGATTCCACGTCGGCCGGCGTGTGCGCCAGCGACGGGAACCACGCCTCGAACTGCGAGGCGGGCGGATACACGCCGCGCGAGAGCAGCCCGCGGCACCACGCTCCGTAGGCGTCGGTGTCGCAGGCCGCGGCTTGCGCGTAGTTGTGGACGGGGCGCTCGGAGAAGAACACCGTGAGCAGCCCAGGAACGCTCTGGACCTGGACGTGGCGGTTCGCCGCGGCGGCGGCGTCGCGCAGACCGCCGGCGAGCGCGTCGGTGGTCGCGCCAAGCTGTTCGTAGGCGGCGTCGTTCAGCTTGCGCAGGGTCGTCAGGGCAGCCGCGGTGGCCAGCGGGTTGCCGGAGAGCGTGCCCGCCTGATAGACGTCGCCGGCCGGCGCGATCCGCTCCATCAACTCACGGCGCCCACCGTACGCCGCTGCCGGCAGCCCGCCGCCCATGATCTTGCCCATGATCGTCAGGTCGGGGAGCACGCGGTAGCGGTCCTGGGCGCCACCGCGGGCGACGCGGAAGCCGGTGATCACCTCGTCGAAGATCAGCAGCGCGCCGCCGTCGTCGGCCGCTTGGCGCAGCATCTCCAGGAACCCGTCGCCCGGCGGGACCACGCCCATGTTGGCGGGGATCGGCTCGACGAGGATCGCCGCGAGGTCGTCGTCGGCGGTCAGCTCCCGCGTCCTGGCCATGTCGTTCCACGGCGCGACCACGGTCGCGGCGGCGGCAGCGGCCGGCACGCCCGGGCTGGCCGGGATCCCCTGGGTGGCCAGGCCCGAGCCGGCCTCGGCGAGCAGGCCGTCGACGTGGCCGTGATAGGCGCCCGCGAACTTGAGCACCTTGTCTCGCCCGGTCACGGCGCGCGCGAGCCGGATCGCGCTCATCGTCGCCTCCGTCCCCGACGAGGTCATGCGCATCATCTCGACCGACGGGATCCGCCCGGCGATCTCCTCGGCGAGCTGGACCTCGGCGGCCGTCGGCGCGCCGAACGTCGTCCCCCGCTGGGCCGCTTCGGTGACCGCGGCCACCACCTCTGGGTGAGCGTGGCCGAGAATCAGGGGCCCCCATGAGCACACCCAGTCGACGTAGTCGTTGCCGTCGACGTCGGTGATCGTCGCGCCCTGGCCCGAGGCGATGAAGATCGGGTCGCGGCCGATCGCGCGCATCGCTCGCACCGGCGAGTTGACGCCTCCCGGCAGGACGCGCCGCGCCCACTCGTACAGCTGCGATGACCGCGCTGTGTCCGTCGTCGCGGCGGTCTCGGCGCCGGTCACACGCCCGCGTGCTCGCGTTCCCAGGCCCGGTAGTCGTCCGTGAAGTAGAGCAGCCTGATCTTCTTGAACTCCGTCGAGGAGTACAGCGTCGAGCGCTCGTCGACGCCGGTCTGAGTGGCGATCGAGTCGAGGATCGCGTCGCACTCGTCCTTCGAGCGGCCGTGCGCCATCGTGAAGATCGAGTACGGCCAGTCCTTGTAGGTGGGGCGCTGGTAGCAGTGCGAGATCCCGCGGAACGCCGCCATTCGCGGACCGAGCTCCATGATCCGCTCGTCGGGCACCTTCCACACGCCCATCCCGTTCGCGCTGAAGCCGGCACGGCGGTGGAACAGGATCGCGGCGACGCGACGCAGCAGCCGGCGCTCCTGCATGCGCTCGAGGTGGGCGAGGAGCTCGGTTTGCGGGATTCCGAGCTGCTCGGCGGCGGGCGCGTACGGCTCGGGGATCACCGGCATGTCGCCCTGTGTCGCCCGGATGACCCTCATGTCGAACTCGTCGTAGGGCTGGCGCTCGGTCTCGGCGGGCGGCGCGACCTCGACCGCCTTGGCCAGCGCGTCGGTCCCGCCCTCCATCTCGAGGTCCATCCGGATCTTGAACAGCTTGAGCGTCGGGAGCTGGCGGACCGACTCGGCGCCCGCCTCGTTGGCGAGGGCCTCGAGGGTTCCGTCGAGTCCAAGCGGCGAGTCGGGCTCCGTGGCGATCGTGAACCAGATGTTGAACTCGTGGTTGCGCAGGTAGTTGTGCGACACCCCGGGGTGCGCGTTGATGATGTTGGCGGCGCGCCACGGGTTCTCCGGGTCGACCTTGGCGGCGACGAGCATCGAGGAATATCCGAGCGCCCGCGTGTCGAAGATCGGGGTGACCTGGCGGATGATGCGCTCGTCGAGGAGACGCTTGACCCGCGCGATCACCTCGGCCTCTTCGATTCCGGCCTCTTTCGCCACGGACTCGTATGGGCGCAGGGCGATCGGGAACCGGCCTTGCATGAGGTTCAGCAGCCGCTTGTCGAGGTCGTCGAGCGGGGTGGCCGCGCCGTCCTTACGGCTACGCAGCTTGGGACCAAAGCCAGAGCCTGCCTGGCTCATTGAAGCCATCGCGCCGCCTCCTTGGCGTGGTAGGTGATCACTATGTCGGCCCCAGCGCGACGGATGCAGGTCAGCGTCTCGAGCACGGTCGCGCGCTCGTCGAGATACCCAGCGGCGGCGGCGGCCTTGACCATCGCGTACTCGCCGCTGACGTTGTAGGCGGCCAGCGGCATTCTCGTCTCGGTCTTCACGCGGTGGATGAGATCCAGGTAGGGGAGCGCCGGCTTGACCATGACGATGTCCGCCCCCTCTTCGACGTCGAGCTTGGTCTCGCGGACTGCTTCGTCGCCATTGCCGGGATCCATCTGGTACCCACGCCGGTCGCCGAACGCCGGCGCCGAGTCCGCGGCCTCGCGGAACGGCCCGTAGAAGGCCGAGGCGAACTTGGCCGAGTACGCGAGGATCGGGGTGTCGGTGTGCCCGTCCTCGTCGAGGGCGTGTCGGATCGTGCCCACGCGGCCATCCATCATGTCGCTGGGCGCGACGATGTCCGCGCCGGCGCGGGCCTGCGACGCGGCAGTGCGGGCGAGCAGCTCGAGCGTGGCGTCGTTGTCGACGGTGCCGTCGGCCTTGAGCGCCCCGCAATGGCCGTGGGTGGTGTACTCGCACAGGCACAGATCGGTGATCACGACCATGTCGGGATGCGCGTCCTTGATCGCGCGCGTGGCGAGCTGCACGATCCCCTCGTCGTCCCACGCCCCCGAGCCCTCCTCGTCCTTGGCCGCAGGCAGCCCGAACAGCAACACTGCGGGGATCCCGAGGGCTTTCGCTTCCGCAGCCTCATCCACGGCGTGGGCGATCGACAGGCGGTCGACACCCGGCATTGCGTCGATCGGCTCGCGGCGGTCAATCCCGTGCGCGACGAACATCGGGTAGACGAAGTCCGAGGCGCTCAGGCTCGTCTCGCGAACAAGGCCACGGAGCGCGCCGGTGGCGCGCAGCCGGCGGAGGCGGGTTTGCGGGAACGGCATCTGGTTTGAGAATACCCACGCGCCGTCGCTCCGGGCCGCGACCGAGCCCGGTCGGGGGCGAGGCGGCGACGCGCGGACCCGGGCGGTCTACGGGACGACTGCCCAGGAGTCGACGCGCCAGTCCGTGACCAGACCGTTCGCCACGTACGGGTCCGACTGCGTGAACGCCTCGGCAGCCGCCCGGTCCTTGAACACGATCACCGCGCCGGTTGGCGGATCGCCGACGGGGCCGCCCATCACGATTCGTCCGTCGTCCTTGGCGGCGCGAATCTCCTTCATGTGCGCCTCGCGGTGCGGTGCCCGCCGCTCGAGGATGTTTTCGACGAAGTCATAGAAAAGGATGTAATGGGGTCCGTTATCAGCCATGTCGCTAACACCCTACGGCACCGCCGCGCTACGCTGCCGACTATGGCGGACCTGCAGAAGCGTGGCGGTTACACGCCGCGCCACGTACGCGAGCGGCGCGCATACCAGCTGACCGTGACCGGCGGCATCGCCGGGGCGGTCGGCGTCGTGTCCGTGGTGCTCGCGATTGCCGGCGTCCTCGGATGGGCGCTGCCGGTGGTTTCGATCATCGTGGCCGTCATCTGCGCGGTGATGTTCCGCCGGATGGTCGGTCCGTCGTAGCCTCGCTCGGCCGCCGCGGGTTGCGGTCGGGGTTCGCGGTCGGGGTTCGCGGTCAGGCGAACCGCTTTAGCGCCAGACGCGCGAGCGCGCCGAACGCGAGCGTGAGCACGGCCAGGTGCACGAGCGGCCATCCAATTCCCGGCGCGGCGCCGCTGAACGCGTTCGAGACCGCCTGGAGTGCGGCCTTGAACGGAAACACGAACGCGATTGCGTCGAGGATCGACTTGAGCGTGCCCGACACCGCATCGCCGGGCACGAGCGCCACGAACGCGATCGGCAGCGACAGCAGGAACGCCATCAGCGACGCGACGCTGACCTCGCGGGCGAGGCCGCCGATGGCCACGCCGAGAGCGGCGAACGCAAGACCCCCGAGTCCGAGCGCCGCCAGCCACAACGGGAACCGGGCCCAGTCCAGATGCACGAACAGCGACACGAACGCTGACATCACGAGCGTGACCGCGGCCGCGCTCGCCGCGGCCAGCACGACCTTCTCTGACAGTAGCCCTTCCGGGGTCACCAGCCCGCGGACCAGGCGCGAGTAGGCGTGCTCGGAGCGCTCGAGCGCGAGCAGCCCGGCGGCAAGCAGCACGCCCACGAACATCAGCGACACGATCACGGCGATCGCGGCGGCGTAGGAGGCCGTCGGCGTGGTCTTGCCCGCCAACTCGGTCGTTTGGACGGTCAGCGGGGTGCCGATCGAGCCCAGCGTCGGCGACGCGAAGGCCAGGCCGGTGATGGCCAGATTGGCGAAGTTGACCACCTGTTTGAGTGCCGGGACCAGCTGCGAGTCCTTCGGCAGCGAGGCGATCGTGCCCTGGACGATCGTGCGCGCGTTCTTCAGTCCGAGCAGCGGGACGTTTTCGCCGAAGAACTGGAGCGTGCCGCCGTTCAGTACCCGTCCGAGATCCTCCACCGCCACGCGAAGCACCTGCTTGGACACCGCCTGCTCCACTTGGCTGGCGCGGGCGGTGATGGCCTGCTGAGCGAACTGGCGCTCGAGCGGGTCCTTCGAGTTCAGGATCAGGTCGACCGTCGGATTGCCGACGCCCTGGGTGACGAGGTTGTTGATCTGGCTGACGATGTCCGCCGGGACGATCAGGGCGGCCTCCGCCTGACCGCTCTTGACCTTGGCGATCGCCTCGGCGCGCGAGCTGACCCTGATCGGGTCGATCGACTCGAACAGCTGGTTGGCGTATTTCGAGATGCTGATCTGCTGGTTGCCGAAGCTCAGCGTGCCGTGGCCGGCCGGGACCTCGTCCAGCAGCGCGACCTTCGGCTTGCCCGGCGGGCTCGACAGCGCGAACCCGATCATCAACGCGATCACGATCGGGTACACGACCAGGAGCCCGACCAGCAGCGGCGAGCGCTTGAGGATCTGCAGGTCCTTGACGAGCAGCCAGCGCACGGGGTCAGTGGCCGCGCTCGCGCAGGAAGCGAACGAACGCGGTCTCGAAGTCGCGGATGCCCGGCTCGTTCACCGCGCGCTCGAGTTCGGCGGGAGTGCCGGTGAACAGAAGCTCGCCGTCCCCGAGCACCAACACCCGCCCGGCGTAGTGCTCGGCCTCGGCGACGTTGTGGGTCGAGAACACGATCGTCGTCCCGTGGCCGGCGAGGCCCGCGATGAACTCCCACAGGCGCTCGCGCTGGCGCGGATCGAGCGACGCCGACGGTTCGTCGAGAAGCAACGCCGGGGGCTCTGACAGCAGGCCGATCGCGATGTTCACGCGCTGCTGGTTGCCGCCCGACAGGCGCCCGACCTCCTCGCCGGCGCGGTCCTCGAGGCCGGTCTGGGCGAGCATCCGCGCGACCGCCTGCTCGGGGTCGGCCAGGCGCTCGAGCCGGGCGAACAGCCGCAGGTTCTCGGCCACCGACAGCTTGGAGTACAGCGCGGGCTCCTGCGGGACCCAGCCGAAGCGCGGGCCGGGCGCGCGCACCACCTCACCTTCGGAGGGCTCGAGGGTGCCGGCGAGGATCGACAGCAGCGTGGTCTTGCCGGCGCCGTTGGGGCCGATGATCGCCACGACCTCGCCGGGATAGAGCTCGAAGCTGATCCGATCGAGCGCGGTCCTCGCGCCGAACCGCCGGGTCAGCCCCCGGGCCGCGACCGTGGCCGTGGATTCACCCGTTTTGGTGCCGCTGGACAACGAGTCTCAGGCTACCGGTGGGTGGGTGGCGCCTAGCCCGGGAGCTTTACGCGCGGCTCGAGCGAGGCGCCGCACGAGCGGCAGTAGGCGTCGTTGGGCCCCGCTGCGGCGCCGCAGTCCGGACATCGTTCGAGCCCGGTCGCCACCACGCCCGTGCCGATCGGGCCCCACGGCTCGAGCACAAGATGCTTTCGCAGGTAGAGCACCGTGACGCGGATCACGGTCGCGATCGGCAGCGCCAGCAGCGCGCCGACGATGCCGTAGATCGTGAAGCCGATCAGGAGCCCGAGGATGATCAGGATCGGGTTGATCCGCAGCGAGATCCGGAACACCTGGGGAGCGACGATATGGCCCTCGAGCTGCTGGAGGGCGACGAACAGGATGATGACCCACACGGCGCTGATCGGGTTGACGAACAACGCCACCAGCACGGCCGGCAGCG
The DNA here is from genome assembly GCA_963699325.1 of uncultured Solirubrobacterales bacterium. Taxonomy (GTDB): domain Bacteria; phylum Actinomycetota; class Thermoleophilia; order Solirubrobacterales; family Solirubrobacteraceae; genus Palsa-465. Next base: position 409,976 of record CAVOTN010000014.1, read on the forward strand.
GGCCGATGATCGGCCCGACGTACGGGATGAACTCCGCCAGCCCGTAGAAACCGCCGAAGAACACCGCGAACCGCGCCCCGTCGGGAAAGATCCCGAGCTCACCGAAGATCCATAGGCCGAGCGCCGCACTCGCGCCCATGATCAGGCTGAACAGGACCTGGCCACGCACATAGCCGTACACCGCACGCTGGACCAGCAGCGGGTAATCGTCCTCGGGCGTTCCGTCGCCCGGCGGCATGATCCGGCGCGCGAGGCCGCCGATCTGCTCTCCGTAGACGAGCAGGTAGATCGACAGCACGAACGTGAGGACGAAGTCGAACGACGTCGTGATCACCTGCGTCAGCAGGTCGCGTGAGAACGAGACGATGTCGCTGGAGCGCTTCTGGAGCTGGTTCCCGAGCGTCTGCAGCGCGGTCTGACCCTGCTGCTGGATCTGCACCTTGATTCCCCGGCGATCAAGCCACTTCTGGAGACTGGCCAAGTCGCGGTTCGCCTTATCGATGTATTGCGGCACGTTGCGCTCGAGATGGCTGACCTGCGTACTGACCGGCTGCGACAGCAGCACGCCGACTCCGCCGATGAAAGCGAACCCGGCGAGGTATATGAGCAGGATCGCGAGCCCCCGCGGGACACCGCGTCGATGGAGCAGCCGGACAAGCGGGTTCAGGATCAGCGCGATCGTGCTCGCGCCGAACAGGATCAGCAGGACCGTTCCGGTCGCCCGGGCGAGCGCCCACAGGCCGAGCACCGCGAGCGCGACCACGACGAGCTGGACCAGTCGCGGGACCACGACCGGCGCCGGCGGGACCACGGGTGGCTCGAGCGGGGGACCCTTGGCCCGGCGCACGTGATCCTCGTGCTCCGGCGGATCGGCGAGGCGGTCCGCGTCGGCTCGCTCGTCGGGGAGGCGGTCCGCGTCGGTCGCCCGCCGGGGAGGCGGTCCGCGTCGGCTCGCCCACCGTCCTCGCCGGCGGTGGGCGGAACGCTGCCCGGGCGCCTGGGGAACCTCAAACGCATGCACCTGGAAGTATGAGCACCGATGAGTGAACCCGTGAGCATCCTGTTTGTCGGCGACGTCGTCGGCGGGATCGGCAAACGCACGCTGCTGGCGCTGCTGCCCTCGCTGCGCGATCAGTACGCCACGGACTTCGTCGTGGTCAACGGCGAGAACGCCGCCGGCGGGGTTGGGATCACCCCGAAGATCGCCCGGGAGATGCTCGCCGCCGGCGTCGACGTGATCACGCTGGGCAACCACACCTACCGCCACAGGGAGATCTACACCTACCTCGACGAGGAGCAGCGGATCCTGCGCCCGGCCAACTTCCTCGCCAGTCAGCCCGGGCACGGGTGGTGCGTTGCCGGCGGTGGCGACCGCGCGCGTCTCGGCGTGATCTCGCTGTCCGGAAACCTGTTCATGAAGGCCGGACGGCCGGCGTTCCCCGAGGCCGACGCGGCGCTGCACGCGCTCGCCGGCAAGGTCGATCACGTGCTCGTCGACATGCACGCCGAGGCGACCAGCGAGAAGGTCGCGATGGGGTGGCACCTCGACGGACGCGTGACCGCGGTGGTCGGCACGCACACCCATGTGCCGACGGCCGACGCCCGGATCCTGCCCGGAGGCACCGCCTACATCAGCGACGTCGGGATGACCGGGCCGCGCGGTGGCGTGATCGGGGTCAAGCGCGATCAGGCGCTCACGTCGATGGTCACGCAGATGCCGATCAGGTTCGAGACGTCCTCCGAGGATCCGTGGTTGAACGGCGTCGTGATCCGCGCCGGCGAGGGGATGCGAGCCGAGTCGATCGAGCAGGTGTTGTTGCCGGCGCCGGGGGTGGTTTGAGGGGCGGTTGAGCTGGGGCGGGTGCCGTGCGTCGTCCGGCGGGGGACGGTCGCCGGTCGTGCAGGACAACGCGCCCGGGCGGGCGCTGGTCAGAGCCACCGGCGGCCGCGGCCCGCTCCGCCATGTATAAGGCCCGAAGTCCCCCGCCATCAGCCCGCCACTGGCGATATAAGCATCCAGGACATGCTTATGTCCCGGCGGCCGGATGAGGAGCGCGATTTCGGGCCTTAGACAGGTGCGCGCGCGGCGCGTCCCGCCGACCGCCACCGCAACCACGACCGGCGCCGGCGACCCCGACCGCCACCGCGGCCGCCGCCGCAGCCACGACCACGACCGCGCCGGCAACCCCGACCGCAAACTTAAGGCGTCGCCACCGCCACCGCCAGCGGCTGCGCCCCGCTCTGCGACCGACGACTCCGCCAGCGCCTGCTCGAGCCCGGTCGGGAACGCCGCGAACAGCGCCACGATCACGTACGGGAAGAACCAGACGATGTAGGAGTACAGCCAGTAGCCGGCGCCGAGCTGGAGCGCGATCAAGATCGCGGCCCCGAGCGCGGCGACCTCGACGATGCCTCGCCGGCTCGGCACGACCATCACCGCGATTGCCAGCGCCACGGTGGCGCCCTGGACCAGATGCTGCTCGATCCCGAGGCCTCCCCACAGCCCCCAGATCGTGAACGGAGAGGTGCGACCGGCCTGGTAGGCGATCGTGTCGTGCCAGAACGCATGCCAGTTGTTGTCGAGGATCACCGGCAGCATCACGACCCCGACCGTGAGCGCAAACGCGACCGCGTACCGCACGATGTCGCGCCGCCCCGGGGGCGGATCGATCCCGCGCAGGAACAGCGGCGCCAGCGCCAGCGGCGCGAACTTCGTCAGGCCGGCGAGCGCGCCGACCACGCCCCTTGCCGGCGCCGAGGTGATCACGAGCAGCGCGAGCACGAGCAGCAGCGCGACGAGCGAGTCGTTGGTGTTCGAGCTGAGCGTCCACAGCGTGAACGGGTACGCGGCCCAGGCGTAGGCGAGCAGCACGCCCAAGTCCGGCCCGCGGACCCGCCGACCGAGCCAGAACAACCCGAACAGCGTCAGCAGGTCGAACGCGATCGCGGCCGCGTGCGCGGCGGGGAGGGAGTCCCAGGTGCCGCTCCAACCGAAGATCATCCGGAACGGCACGTAGGCGTAGTACGCGACCGGCCCGTAGGTGTCGCCGCTGGCGTTGTCCTTGGGCCAGTTCCCGTACAGCGGGTGGCCGTGGATCACCTTGTCGGCCCCGATCACGCCCGCGTAGCCGACATCGATCACGTTCGAGTTGACGACGTTCAGGCCGACCCGGAAGCCGACCAGGAAAATCACCCCGATCGCGAGCCACGAGATCGGCACGAACACCCGCAGCGGCCGCCGAGGCCGGCCGCGGCCAAACCCGAGCAGCAGCATCCGCACCAGCAGGTACAGCATGAACGGGTAGATCGCCGGCGTCGACAGCCCGATCTTCGCGTGGTTGAAGAGCGCCAGCGAGATCGACAGCCCGAGCAGCGCGAGCAGGTCGACATGCAACAGTGACCAGGCGCGGCGCTCGCGGCCGCCGCCCGGCAGCCGGCGGCGGCGCCACGGTAGGAATGGCGCGATGAACAGCACACACAGCGGAATCCACACGTACCAGGCGTTGACCCGGCGCCCGAATGCGCCGGCGTAGCCGCGGGCCATCGACCACGCGACCTGGAAACCCGTCCAGACCTGGGTGACGCTCCCGTCGGAGTCGTCGATGTAGACCTGCGCGAGCTCGACCTGCTTGGGACCCGAGGTGAACCAGCTGACCTGCCACTGCCCCGGCCCCTTGGTGTACTCATACGGGATCGCCTTCGGGTGACGCCCCAGCTCGGCGCGGATCGTCAGCGTGGCGGCGGCGATCTTCTCGACCTCGGCAGCGGTTAGCCGGTAGCCCTTCGGCGGCGTGTTCTGCGCGGTCACGAGCACCGGAGTGTTTGGATCGGCGGCCGTGGTGACGGTCTTGGTGACCGTCGAGGTGACGACCTTGCCGGCGCCGAGCGCGCCCGCCGGTGCCACCGCGGCGACGATCGCCGCGATCAGGAGCGCTAGGACAAGCGCCGCTGGCTTGGGGCGAGGTGCATCTACGCCTTGAAGCTCCAAAGCTTCTGCCCGACGAACGACAGCGGCGTGCCGGCCGCGATCGCGATCGCCTGTGCGGCCACCTTCATCAGACCCGCGTCGACCAGCACGACCAGCACGACGTAGGTGAAGCCGAACGCGACCAGTGACACGGCAAAGAAGCGGATCGCCTGGCGGACCGGGTGGTCCTGCTTGGCGGAGAACGTCCAGTGCCGGTTCAGCCAGAAGTTGTTCAGCACCGACACCGCCCATGCGATGACCGCCGACAGGTGGTAGTCGATCCCGATCAGATGGACGCAGGCGGCGAATACCGCCAGGTTAACGACGTAGCCGATCGCGCCCACCGCTCCGAAACGGCCCAGCTGCAGCCAGTTGTGCGTGTGCCGCATCCCATGGCGCAGCCGCACCAGCGGCCGGCCGGTGCCCTGGCGGGCGCGGACCCGGGTCGGTAGGTCGACGGTGGTTGTCAGGTCGTCAGGCATTCGCGGAAATGTATCGGCGTCATGTCGGCGCAGCGTAAGGGTTCGGCGCGCACTAATCGGCTCCTAACCCAGGCTCGCCGGCTTCTTCTGACCCGGGGGCGCCGTATCTAATCGCAAAATGCTCGCGGACCATCGGCGCGACGTCGCGAAGCGACCACCGCTCGCGCTCGGAGGCGGACGCCGGGCCGGTCCCGCACCACAGCAGCGCGCCGAGCGAATCGGAGCGGTGGAGCGAGCCGTGGCTGCCGCCGCCGACGTGATCGGCGCCGCCCCAGTCGACGAACTCGAAGCCCGGCGAGGCCGACAGCAGGACGTCGCCGGCCGTCGGGCATTTCAGCGCCGACCAGATGCGACTCAGGGCGTCCGGGTACTCGCTGCACAGGAAGCGCCCGTCCTGGACCTCGCCGAGGAGCGCGGCCAGGTCGCCTTCGATGTTCCAGCGACCGCCGCGATCGTCGACCACCTGATCGCCCGGGGCAAACCGAAGCTCTCCCCGCCGGCTTCGCACCACCGCCTCGTCGCACGAAGGCCCCGCCAGCCACAGCACGAGGTCCACCCCCTCGACCTCGCGGACGGCCTCGACCGACCGCTCGACGAGCTCATCGCGTCGCTCCAAATCGAGCGCGTAGATCATCGCCGCCCGCTGGGCAGGACTCAAAGCAACCTCGGCGCCGGCGGACCGCGTGGCGCTGCGCGTCGCCACGTCGAACTCCGCGAACGCGCGATCCAGGTGGATCCGCTCCTCGACCGCCGCCTGCGAGTGGTCGGAGGTGACGATCACGGCGTGCTCGTCGAGGAACGCGTCAGGCCCGCCGGCGGCGTGCATCAGACGCTCGAGCTGCCGGTCGGCCGACGCGATCGAGGTCACCTGGGCGTGGGGACCGTTCTTATGCGACCAGGCGTCGTTGTCCGGGAGCGAGAACAACATGAAGTCGAACAGGTCGTTCTCGACCAGGTACGCGCCCACGCATCCGGTGTGCTGGTCGCGGATCCCCGGCATCCCGAGCTGGCCGCGGCACCCGGTCTTCCGGCTCGCGTACAGGTCGGCGTAGAACAGCTCGCGCGGACCCAGGATCGTCCGACGGAACAGGGTCGAGGTGACGATCCGGGCCAGTGCGGTCTCGTTCGACACCTCATGTTCATGCCGCCCCCGGTAGATCAGGTAGGTGGTGCCGGCGGTCCGGACGTCGGCGTCGTCGAGTGACTCGTACACGGTCTCGGTCTCTGGCGAGAGGTGCTCGGCGTTCATCCGGTACACGGTGTCGGTCAACGACCGCAGGACGCCGAACTGGCGAGACGCGCTGAAGCTCGAGCCGTACTCGACGTAGCGGCCCTCCTCGCGGTGGTACCAGTTCATGCTCGGGATCCAGTGACCGTCGGGTCCGGCGCCGGTCGTGATCGTGGCCGCACAAACCGGTGTTACCGACGGGAACGCGGCCACGCACTCGTCGACGTAGCAGCCGTCGCGCCGGATCCGGGCGAGCGCCGGGGCACGCCCGTTGGCGATCGCGCGCTCGAGCATCGAGGGCTTGAGCGCGTCGATGACCACCAGGACGAGCTTCTTGGTCGCGGTCACGATGCAATCGTCCCCGGCACGGGGCAGCTCAACGCAGGATCCGCAGTCCTGCGTACTTCTGCTCCGAGCGCCGACGCCCGGCGATCAGCAGCCATAGCAGCGCGAGGAAGCCGATTGGACCGATCGGCGGCGCAACGATCGACAGCCCGGAGTCGAGGATCCCGGTCCCCTCGGCATAGAGCGGCACCGCAGCGGCGGCCTCGCGGTCAAGTCGCGCCCGGACCCTGACCAGCAGCGGCCGGGTGGCGAGCGTGGCGACCACGGCGCACACAACACCGCCGATCAGGCCGGGCCAACTCGCGTAGTGGCCGTGAGCCAGTGCACCCGCGAAGAACAGCGCTCCGAGCGCAGCCCCGATCGCCCCGAGCGTGACGCTGAGCGCGTCGGAGTCGATTTGCCGGCGCTCGATCACCGCAAGCGCGATCGCCCCTACCGCCATTCCGAGCAGGAATGGCGTGCTCTGCAGGAAAGAGTAGTCCGTGCCGTCGAAGTGGATCTCGACGTTCCCGGCCGCGAGTCCACCCGCGACGAGCGCGGGAAGGAACGGGCGGATGCCGACCGCGCAGGCGATCCCGATTCCCTGGCAGATGTCGAAGGCGAGATGCATAGGTCGTGTACCGTGACCACCCGTGAAGATAGTGGAGAGGGTGACGTGAGCGGGCGGGCGGGGCCGTCATCACGTCGTCCGCGATCGACCGCAAGGGACATCGAGCGGTACGGGGCGCTGTTCGCGGAGCGCACGAAGGTCATGAAGTCCTCCGCGATGCGCGATCTGATGGCGCTCACCGAGCGCGACGACGTGATCTCGCTCGCCGGCGGCCTGCCCGACACCTCGACCTTCCCCGCCGACTCGTACGCGTCGCTGATGAGCACGGTCGCCGCAAGCTCGTGCGCGCGGGCGCTCCAGTACGGGCCTACCGAAGGCCTCGCGGTGGTCAAGCACTGCATCGTCGAGGTGATGCGCGCCGAAGGGATGGAGGTCGACGAGGACGAGCTGCTGGTCACCACCGGCGGTCAGCAGGTGATCGACCTGGCGTGCAAGACGCTGCTCGATCCCGGCGACGTCGTCGTGTGCGAGGCGCCCACCTACCCCGGGGCGGTTCCGACGTTCTGCGCCTATCAGGCCGAGGTCGTCCAGGTGACGATGGACCGCGACGGGATGCGCACCGACGAGCTCGAGACCACGCTCGACGAGCTCGAGCGCTCGGGGCAGCGCCCGAAGTTCATCTACACCGTCCCGAACTTCCACAACCCGGCCGGCGTGACGCTGTCGCTCGAGCGCCGCCACGAGCTCGTGCGGATCGCCTCCGAGCGCGAGCTGCTCGTGCTCGAGGACAACCCCTACGGCCTGCTCCGCTACGAGGGCGCGCCGCTGCCGACGCTGCGCTCACTCGATGAGGATTTCATCATCTACGCGAGCACGTTCTCGAAGATCCTCTCGCCCGGCGTCCGCCTCGGGTGGACGGCAGCGCCGGCCCCGGTGCTGGCCAAGATGACCCTCGGCAAGCAGTCGTCGGATCTGTGCTCGTCGTCGATCTCCCAGTACTTCGTCTCGGCTTACTTCGACTCCGGACCGTGGGAGGACTACGTTCGCTCGCTGATCGAGATCTACCGCCGCCGGCGGGACGTGATGCTCGACGCGCTCGCCGAGCAGTTCCCGCGGGAGGCCGAGTGGACCCACCCGCAAGGCGGGCTGTTCATCTGGGCCACGCTGCCCGACTACATCGACACCACCGACCTGCTGGCGCGCGCGCTCGAGGACCACGTCGCGTTCGTCCCGGGCCGGGCCGCGTACGTCGACGGCCGCGGCGGCAGCTCGATGCGGCTGAACTTCTCGGGCGTCGGGGTCGACGAGATTCGCGAGGGGATGAGGCGGCTCGGCGAGGTCGTCCGCGAGCAGGTCGAGCTGTACGGCACGCTGACCGGGACCGGGTCCAGAAGCGCGCCCCGGCGCGACACCGAGCTCGCACCGCACCCGGCGGGCGCAGCCACCCCACCGGCAGGCGCGGCAGACACCCCGCCGGCGCCCGCTCCCGACGCGAACGTCCTGCAACTCCGGCGCAAGCGGGCGTAGGTGAATCGCATCGCGGTGCTCAAGGGCGGTCGCTCGCTCGAGCGCCAGGTGTCGCTGAAGTCGGGGGCGAGGGTCGAGGACGCGCTCGAGCGGCTCGGCCACGCGGTCGTTCCGATCGACGTCGGCGCGGATCTCGTAGACCGTCTCACCGCCGACCGCCCCGATCTGGCGTTCGTCGCGCTCCACGGTCGCGACGGCGAGGACGGGACCGTGCAGGAGCTGCTCGAGGTGATGGGCATCCCCCACACCGGCTCTGGCGTGTCGGCCTGCATCCGCGCCGCCGACAAGGTGCTCGCCAAGCACGCGATGCGCGACGCCTCGATCCCCACCCCGGACTTCTACGCCTTCAGCGAGACCGCATTCCGGGAGCTCGGGGCCGCGCAGGCCCTGCCCGCGATCGAGGAGCGCCTGCAGTTCCCGATCGTGGTCAAGCCCGCCGGTCAGGGCTCGGCGCTCGGGATCAAGTTCGCCCGCACGCCGTCGGACGTTCCCGGGGCGCTGATCGCGGCGTTCTCTTATGACCGCAAGGTGGTGCTCGAGCGCTACGTCGCCGGCCGCGACCTGGCGGTGTCGATCATCGACGAGGCGGGGGCGCCGCGCGCGCTCCCGATCGTGGAGGCGGTGCCCGAGCAGGAGGATTTCTACGACTTCGAGGCGCGCTACGAGATCGGCCGCACGCGATTCGTGTGCCCGGCGGACCTCGACGACCGGGTCGCCGAGCGCGCCGCGGCGATCGCGCTCGAGGTGTACGCGCTGCTCGGGCTGTCCGGGTTCGCCCGCGTCGACATGATGCTCGAGTCGGGCACCGACGAGCTGTACGTGCTCGAAGCCGACTCGATCCCGGGCCTGACCGAGACCAGCCTGCTGCCGCAGGCCGCCGATGCGGCCGGAATCGGGTTCGACGAGCTGATCGGGCGCATCGTCGAGGCCGCGCAAACACCCGCGCCCTCGCCCGCACCCTGAGCGGCGCCCGCGGCCCCGCCCGGCCCGCTACTCGCCTGCGAAATCCTCCGGCGTCACGTGGTCGAGGAAGTCCTTGAACTTCTCGACGACCTCTTCGGTGTCCTCGACCTCGTGTTCGAATTCGATCGCGGACTCGGCGATCACCTCGTCGGCGGCGAAGATCGGCGCGCCGGCGCGGACCGCCAACGCCAGCGCGTCGCTGGGCCGGGAGTCGATCTCGAGCTCGCGGCCGTTGACCCGCAGGCTGATCGAGGCATAGAAGGTGTTCTCGCGCAGCTCGGTCACCGCGACGCGGGTGCACTCGACGTCGAGCTCGCCGAGCACGTCGGAGAGCAGATCGTGGGTCATCGGGCGCGGCGTGGATGCCCCCTGGAGCTTCATCAGGATCGCCGCTGCCTCGGGGTGGCCGATCCAGATCGGCAGGAACTTGTTGTTCTCGACGGTCTTCAACAGCACGATCGGCTGCTTACCAACCATGTCGAAGCTAACGCCGTAGATAACCATCTCCTGCACGTACAGCTCCTAGATTGCTGGGGTGTGGCAAGTATAGGCGGCGATCCGGGCTGCCCCGAACCCCGGGGAAGGCAGTTGGCGGAGGCGACCGGGGGCGGGCGGGGGGCTATTTCACTCGATCGCGGCCGGGGGCGGGAGGTCAGCCTTGCGGGGGGGCGGACGGGAGGGCGGGCGGAAGGGCGGGCGGGAGGGCACCCTCTTCTTCGAGCACCTTGCGCGCGATCGCGATGGCCGAGTTCGACGCCGGCACACCCGCGTACACGGCGGTGTGGATGAAGATCTCGTTGATCTCATCGGCCGTCAGCCCGTTGCGCAGGGCGGCGCGGACGTGCATGCCGACCTCGTTCTCCGCGCGCAGCGAAATCAGCGCCGCGAGCGTGATCGCGCTCCGCATCCGGCGGTCGAGTCCGGGGCGGGACCACACCCCGCCCCAGGCGTAGCGCGTGATGAACTCCTGCCACGGGGCGCCGAAGCTGCCGGCGTTCGCGGCGGCACGGTCGACGTGCTCGTCGCCGAGCACCTCGCGGCGCGTCTTCATTCCGACGTCGTAGTCGCTCACGGTCAGGCCTCCTCGTCGCTCAGGAACCGCAGGATCATCGCGGTTGTCAGATCGGGTCGTTCGATCGTGGCCAGGTGAGCGGCAGGCGAGATCACTTCGAACCGCGTGCCGGGGATCAGGTCCGCGATTCGCCGGCCGTGCTCGGGCGGGGTGGCCGGATCCTGCTCGCCGGCGATCACGAGGGTGGGCGCGGTGATCGCAGGCAGATCCGGGGTCAGGTCCATTTCGGCGATCGCCTCGCAGCAGCCGGCGTAACCCTCGCGCGGGGTCGCGGCCAGGATCCCCCGCATGCGCTCGATCACGTCAGGATGAGCGTCGGCAAAGGCCGGCGTGAACCACCGGCCGAGCACCGCGTCCGCGATCGCTCCCACACCCTCGGCCCGCACGGTCGCGGCCCGCTCGACCCACGCCGACGGCGGTCCGAGTTGAGCCGACGTACAGCACAGCACGAGGCGCTCGACCCGCTCGGGCGCGTGAGCCGCGACCCACATGCTGATCATCCCCCCGATCGACAACCCGCAAAGGGACGCGCGCTCGATCCCCAGGCGGTCCAGCAACGCCAGTAGGTCTGACCCGAGGTCGTCGATCGAGTACGGGCCGGGCGGAACCGGTGACCGGCCGTGTCCCCGGATGTCGTAGCGAAGCGTGCAAAAGCGCGGCTTGAGTCGTTCCGCTTGCGGCTCCCACATCGTGAGATCGGTGCCAAGCGACCCGGTGAACACGAGCGCCGGTGAGCCGCGCTTGCCGCGGAACTCATGATGCACTTCAACGGGCACGGTGGGCCGCCAGTGCTCGGTCGATTAGCTCGGCCGTGACCCCGAGATACGACCCTGGGTCGAGCGCCGCGTCGAGCCCGTCAACGCCCAGCGAATCCGCCACGGCCGGCACCTCCAGCAGCACCTCGCGGAAGGCCCGTCCGCTATCAACCGACAGGCGCGCGGCCTGCTCGACCAGGTCCTGCGCATCGGCTCGCCCGAGCGTTGGTGTGAGTGCTGCGGCGACGCTCTCGCTCATCACCAGCGCGCCGGTCATGTCCATGTCGTCCCGCATCTTGACCGGGTCGACCTCGAGGCCGCCGAGCAGGTCTCGGACGAGCGCCGCCGCCGACCCCGTCAGCCGCAGCAGCGCCGGGAGCGTCTCCCACTCGGCTTGCCAGGTCCCGGCTCCGCGTTCGTGCTCCTGCGCCATCGCCCCGAGCATCGTCGCCACCAGTCCCGGTCCGCGCTGGGCGCACGCGACCAGCCCGATCGCGCCGACCGGGTTGCGCTTGTGCGGCATCGTCGAGGACCCGCCCCGGCCGGGTCCCCCGCCCTCGCTGACCTCGGCGACCTCGGTCTGCGCGAGCAGCACGACGTCGCGCCCGATCTTGCCCGTCACCCCGAGCGTCGCTCCGAGCGCGCAAGCGATCCGCGCCGGCCGCAGTCGGACCGTGTGCCACGGCAACTCGGGCGCCGGCAGGCCCAGCTGATCGGCCAGCTCGCCGGCGACGTCAAGTCCCCGATCGCCGAGGCTCGCCAGCGTGCCGACGGCGCCGCCGAACTGGACCGCGAGCTCGCGTTCGCGGATGCCGGCGAGCTCGACCAGAGCGCCGTCGAGCCCGGCCAGCCACCCCGCGGCCTTGAGCCCGAACGTCAGCGGGAGCGCCTGCTGGAGCAGCGTCCGCCCCGGCTCGATCGAGCCACGATGCCGCTCCACGAGTGACGCGCAGGCGTCCGCGGCCGCGGACAGGTCCGCGATCAACAAGTCCAACGCCCGGCGGGTGACGAGCATCATCGCCGTGTCGAGGACGTCCTGGCTCGTCGCGCCCTTGTGCAGGTGGGCGGCCGCCTCGCCCGAGAGCTGCCGGCGCAGCGCGCGGAGCAGACCCGGGACGGGCGTGCCCTGCTCGCCGGTGGCGCGCCCCAGCTCGGCCACGTCGAGCTCGAGCGCTCCCTGCTCGACGGCGGCGGCGAGCTCATCCGCCGCCTCGGTCGGAGCGATCTCCAAGACAGCAAGGGCGCGCAGCAACGCGACCTCGAACTCGACCATCGCGTCGACGAGCGCCCGATCGCTGACGGCCGCGGCGACGTCGCCGTGGGCGAACAGGCCCGCGAACAGGGTTGCGTCGCTAACGCCCTCGGCGCTCGACGCCATCCCGGGTCCTATCGCGACCCGCCGCGTGAGCCGAGCGGCCGCGGACTGGGCGGCGGGTTGGTCGCCTCCAGCGAGTGCGCGAAGGACGCCATCGCCGTCCGCACCACCTCGACGGCCTCAGTCGGGAGATCGCCGAGCATGTCAGCCTCGATCCGGTCGACTGAGCGATCGCAGTCGGCGAGCACCTCGAGCCCCTTGGACGTGACCGAAGCCCGCAATACACGCCGGTGCTTGGGATCGGGGCGGCGGCGGATCAGCCGGCGTCGCTCGAGCGCCGAGATCACCAGGTTCATCGCCTGGGGCGTGACGAGCGTCCAGCGGGCGAGCTGGGCGCAGCTCAAGCCGTCGCGTTCGTGCAGGAGGCTGAGCGCCATGTACTCGGGAGTCGAGACGCCGTGCACCCGCAGCTCCTCGTCCAGGCGCGCGCGGAACCGGCGCTCCACGCGGTACACGAGGTACCCGACGCGGGGAACGACCTTCGTCTCGGGAGAACTGGCCTCCTGGGCGATCGCCGCACCCGTCATCGGCTCAACATTAGTGCCTACCACGCGCAGTCAGCGCAGGCCGGCGTTCAAACCATTGACAAGTAGCTTGCTACAGGCATAGGGTTCGCCACCGGAGTGCAGGACAGCGCCGGCAAATCGAGGGAGGCTTAGTGATCGGACGTAGGACACTCATCGCGCTCGTAGCCGGAGCACTGCTGCGCCGTGGTGCCGGCCACCTCGGGCGCCCAGGCCGCGACGTCTCCTGCGGCGACGACCTCCACCCACTACACGGGGACGCTCCCCGACGGCGGCAGCTGGATCGCCGATGTGCCCTCGCCGTGGAACGGCACGCTGCTGCTCTACAGCCACGGCTACGGCAGCACCACGCCCGCCGACTCGTCTGATCCGGGCACCCAGCAGGACCTGCTGAAACGAGGGCTACGCGATGGCCGGCTCGTCGTATGACCCCACCGGTTCGCTGTGGCAGCTCGGCAGCGCGGTCCGTGACCAGTTCGAGACGCTCGCCAAGGTCGAGCGCACGGTCCTGCCCCACCGGCCGGCGGACGTGATCGCGTTCGGGACGTCGATGGGCGGGCTGATCAGCTCGCTCGAAGCCGAGCAGTCCTACGGCCGGCTCGACGGATCGCTGACCACGTGCGGGATCGTCGCCGGCGGGCTGCAGCTCGGCAACTACCAGCTCGACGGCGAGTACGCACTCGACCATCTCCTGGCCGGCGACTCGATCAAGCTCGTGAACTTCACCGGGCCGACCGGTGCCGCCGACAGCTTCACTTCCGCCGTCGAGATGGGAAACGTCGCCGCGGCCGCGCAGACGACTCCGGCGGGCCAGGCGCGCCAGGTTGGCGCTGGCGCTGTCGCTGATGAACACGTCGACCTGGGCGGTCCAGCCCGGCGCGACACCGCCCGCGGCGAATGACTACGCGGGGCAGGAGCTGGGGCAGTACAACACGGACTTCGGGGGGCCGCCGCCCGACTTCCCGCCGCTGACGGCGATGGAGTTCGTCGAGACCGGGCGCCAGCAGATCGAGCTGGCCGCCGGAGGCAACCCGAACTGGACCGTTGGTGTCGACTTCCAGCGGCTGGTCGACGAGTCGCCCTACAAGCCGGAGATCGAGGCGCTCTACCACGACGCCGGTCTCAACCTGAACGCCGATTTGCGCTCACTCACGCGGAGCGCCAACATCAAGGCCGCGGACCGCGCGGTCGCCTGGATGGTGAGCGACCTCCGACAACACCGGACGGCTTCAGGTACCCGAGCTCGACCTGCACACGATCGCCGACCAGCTCGTTCCGGTGCAGCAGGAGAACTACTACCGGAACACGGTCGCCTTCGCCGGGCGAAGCGAGTTGCTCCGCCAGGCGTTCGTGGACGCCCAGGGCCACTGCAACTTCACCCCGTCCGAGCTGGTTGCCGGCGTACACGCGATCCAGTACCGCATCGACACGGACCGGTGGGGCAACGTGGCCACCCCGTCGGCGCTCAACGCAAGCGCAGCGCAGTCCGGGCTCGGTCCGGCCGCGTTCATCCCGGGGTACGAGCCGGCGCCGCTGACGGGCGTCAACGGCCCGTTCAACCCGTTCACGCAGGGCATCTGGTAAGCCCAGAGCGTCGGGCGGTGCCTCCCGGGGGACAATGTCCGGGATGCCGATCGCTGCCATCAGAGCAGAGCGGCCCACCTGGGCGTGGGCCGCGCTCGGCCTCGCGGGGTCAGTTCGCCGTAGCACTGGCGGGGCCGCGGGTCGCCGGCGGGCCCGTTCGGTGGTGGTTCGATCCGTCGCTGGGCGTGCCCGCGCTCTACGGCGGGATCGTCGCGCTGTCGCTCGCGTGGCTGGCTCTGGGAAGGCTCGCGCTCACGACGCGCGAGGTGTGGATAGTCGCGGCGGCGTGGTGCCTGCCGCTGTTCCTGACCGCGCCGCTGTTCAGCCAGGACGTCTACAGCTACCTTGCCCAGGGGACGCTCGTGCACCTCGGGCTCGATCCCTACCGGGATGCCCCCGCCGTGCTCGCCCAGCATGGCCAGGCCCACGTCCTCGGCGCGGTCTCTCCGTTCTGGCGCCATACCACCGCGCCGTACGGGCCGCTATTTCTGTGGATTGTGAGCGGTCGTGAGCTCAGCGGGTGCGCCTCGTGCTCGGCGTGCTGCTCGTCCGGGTGCTCGAGCTGGTCGGGCTTCGTGCTGCTGGCGGTGTTCGCGCCGCGGCTCGCCCGCGCGCTCGGCGCCGATCCGGCGCGCGCCGCCTGGTGGGTGCTGCTGTGCCCGCTGGTGCTGCTCGCGCTGGTGGCGCCGGCGCACAACGACCTTCTGATGATTGGTTTGCTCGTCGCCGGCGTCACATTCGCCATCGAGCGCAGGCTGCTGCTGGGCGTCGCGCTGTGTGCCCTGGCGGCGACGATCAAGCTGCCGGCGGCGGCGGCGATCCCGTTCATCCTCGTGGCCTACGGCGACCGGAGGTCGTGGTTGACGGGCGTGCTGCTGTCTGTCGGCGTGGTGCTCGCGGTGAGCGCGATCACCGGCCTCGGGCTCGGCTGGCTGTCGACCGCGGTGTTCTCGACCCCCGACAAGGTGCGGCTCGCGATCACGCCGGCGACGGCGCTCGGCTGGACGGTCGCGCAGGTCGTGCCGGTCGGGGCGCGCGGGCTCGAGGCGGCGCTCGGCGTGGTCGCGTTCGGGCTGAGCCTCGTGTTCGCCGCGCTGTTGCTGTGGCGCTCGCGGCCGCAGACCATGGTCCGCAACCTGGGGATCGCGCTGATCGCCGTGGCCGTCTGCGGGCCGGCGGCGTGGCCGTGGTATCTGACCTGGGGCCTCGTGCTGCTCGCCGCCTGCCCGGGGATCCAGCAGTCGCGCGCGCTCGCGCTCGCGGCCGTCGCGAGCGCGCTGGTCGTCAAGGCCGACGGCATCCTGGTCTTCCCGCTCCACACCGCGCCGGTGTTCGTCGTCCTGTACGTCGCGGCCGCTGCCGTATGGCTGTCGCGCGCGCGGCTGTCGGTCGCGTCCGACCGCCGACGCGTGCGGACCCGAGCGCTCGTCGAGTCCTGATGGCCACGCAGACCGAGGTCGCGCAGATCCGGGCGCCTGTGGCGGCCGCCGGGCCTGCCTCGCGCGGGCGGCTCTACGACGTCGCCGTGATCGGGGTGCCGACCGCGGTGGCGCTCGCCCTGTGCCTGTACGAGCTGACCACGCGCAGCCTGTGGGTCGACGAGGCCGCGACCGTCGCGATCGCCGGCCAGCACGCTCAGCGCTGTGGAGCTCGATCGCGCACGACGGCGGGAACATGCTCGGCTACTACGCGCTGCTGCACGTGCTGATCGGGTGGTTCGGCGACGGAGCGTTCGTGATCCGCCTGCCGTCGGTGATCGCAGCCGGAGCCGCCGCCGGCACCGTCAGTCTGCTCGGCCTGCGGTTGTTCGACCGGCGCGTGGCGCTCGCCGCGGGCCTCTTGACCGCGGTCAGCCTGCCGCTCGTGTTCTGGGGTCAGGACGCGCGCGGATACGCGGCGATGGTGGCGCTGGTGGCGGGATCGTTCGTCGCGTTCGCGGCGCTGGTCGAGTCGGGCGGGCGGCGGGCGTGGATCGCGTACGTCCTGCTGACCGCGCTGTCGGTGTACGCGAGCTTCGTCGCGATCTTCGCTATTCCGGCTCAGCTGGCTGCGCTGGCGTGGCGCCGGCGGCGGGCGGGCGCGCGGCGCGGCGCCGGCCGCGTTGGCGGGCGCGCAGGCGACTGGCGGCGCGTCGGATCGGCGCTCGGTGCCTGCGTCGTGTGCTGGATCCCGCTGGCGGTGCTCGCGCTGAGCCGCGGCTCGGACCAGCTGTTCTGGATCCCGCGGCCGAGTCTGACCGCCGAGAAGCAGGTGATCCTCGCGCTGACCTCGGCCGGATTCGAGCCGAACTTCCGGCCCTCAGCGGTCACGACCGTGCTCGCGATCGTCACCGTCGCGCTGCTCCTCGCGGCGGTCGTGATGATCGTGCGGGCGGCCCGCGACGTGGCGTGGGGCCCGGTGCTGGCACTTTCGTGGCTGGCCGTCCCGCTCGCGCTGATGTGGCTCGAGTCGCTCGTCGGACAGCCGATCTTCACGGCCCGCAACCTGCTCGTGTCGCTGCCGGCGGTGGCGCTGCTGCTCGCGTGGGCGATCACGCGCAGCCGCCTCGCGTGGGCGGCGCTGGTGGTCCTGATCGCGCTTCGGGTGGTGGCGCTCGCGCCGAGCTACGGCACCTCACCCGAGAATTGGCGCGCGGCCACTGCTTACGTCCTTCACTCCGCGCGGCCGGGAGACTGCTTCGCGTTCTACCCCCTCGACGCACAGATGCCGTTCAAGTACTACGCCCATCGATCGGTGCAGCCGCACGTCGAGCAGTATGAGACGCCGACCGTTCCGACCGGCTGTCCTCGCGTCTGGCTCGTGGCGAGCCACCAGGGCCTTCCGACCGGTACCGCCGCCTCGCGCGCGCACTTCGCGACGTACGAGGCGATCCGCGGGACGCTCGCGCGGCGGTATCCGCACCAGAGCACGCGGTCGTTCGGCTACGCGAGCGTGATCTGGGTGCAGCTGTTCGGGCGCTGATTGGGGTGCCCGTCACTTCGCCAACATAGAATCGCGCCCGTGTGTCGACTGTTCGGCATGAGCGGTGGCCCAAACGAGGTGCAGGCGACGTTCTGGCTGCTGGACGCGCCCACGAGCCTCGTGCAGCTGAGCGAGGCCCAGCCCGACGGTGTCGGCCTCGGGACGTTCAATCCCGACGGCACGCCGTGGGTGTATCGCAAGCCGGTGGCCGCGAACCGCAGCCAGACGTTCATCGCCGACGCCCACGAGGTCCGCTCGCGCACGTTCCTGGCGCACATCCGCCACGCGACGGCGGCCGAGCCGACGATCGAGAACACGCACCCGTTCGAGCAGCACGGACGGCTGTTCGCGCACAACGGGGTGCTCGGCGACCTGCCGGCGCTGCGCGAGCGGCTCGGCGACCACGCGGACGCTCATCCGGGGCTCGACCGACTCGGAGCTGTACTTCACGCTGATGACCAAGCGGATCGAGGAGCACGACGGCGACGTCGCCGCTGGGATCGCCCACGCGGCCCAGGAGATCGCGGCCGAGATCTCGCTCTACTCGCTCAACATGCTGCTGACGACCTCGACCGATATCTGGGCGCTCCGTTACCCGGAGACGAACGAGCTGTGGGTCCTCGAGCGGTCGATTGCGGCGCTCGGCGCGCCCGACGGCGGTTTCGATCAGCGCGCTGCGTCGGGGATCACGCGCGTGTTCTCCGGGCAGCTCGCGATCCGGCCCGCCACCGTGGTCGCCTCTCAGCCGATGGACACCAACCCGCTTTGGCGGCTACTCGAGCCCGGTGAGCTGATCCACATCGACCCCGAACTGCGCGTCACCTCTACGATCGCGGTCCCCGACCCGCCCGCGAGCATGCTCGAGCTCACCGCGCACGAAGAGGCCGCGCAGCAGGAAACGGCGTAACGCTTACGCTGCGAACCGCGCCGCCAGGTCCGCGACGAGCATGGGCACACCGGCGGACGCGGCGAGGCGCTCCTGCCGGCGCGGCTCGGGCGTGAGCACCAGCATCCGCACCTCGTCGAGCTCATCGACGGCGTCGAGCGCGACCGCGTGCGGGCGGGCGGCCGCGAGGACGTCGTCGAGCAGCCGCGGCAGCGGGACCATGCAGACGTTGACGGGATCGATCAGCTCGGCCTCGGTGGCGTCTCGCGCCGCGATGAACCGGTTCTCGGCCAGCACCTCCTGGGCGCCGACGAGCTTCGGCGAGGCGAATCCCTGCTCGAGCTCGAGCCGTGCGATCGCCTGCACGAGCGCGGTCAGCGCCGCCGTCGCCCGAGCCGGGGCTGGGCGTCCATGATCCGGACCTCGACCGTTCCCAGCCGTGGCTGCGGGCGCACGTCCCACCACAGGAACGTCGGCTCGGGGATCGCGCCCGAACGCAACAGCAGATCGACGGTCGCGACCCAGTCTCGGTAGCTGTCGAACCGGCGCGGGATTCCGGTGCGCGGGAAGCCCTGGAACAGGATCGTGCGGTTCGAGGCCAGGCCGGTCGCGCGCCCGCGCAGCAGCGGCGAGGAGGCCGACAGCCCCAGCAGCAGCGGCAGGTGCGCGCGCAGCTGGTTGACCAACCGGATCGCGCGCTGGGCGTCGGGGACCCCGATATGGACGTGGAGCGCGAACGTCGGCTCGCGGCGGGCGAGATCGCGCGTGGTCTGGTAGATGACCTGATAGCGGCCCGAGGGAGACACCTTCGTCGGCTCGGTCATCCGCCCGGGATGCGTCCCGCACGACGCCGCCGCCATGCCCAACCGCGCCAGGTCGCCGACGAGCAGGGAGCGCAGCTCGCGCAGCTCGGCGATCGCCTCGCGGACGGTCGCGTGCGGGCCGGTCCTTAGCTCGAGCGCCGCCTGGTGCGTCTCCGCAGCGCAGCGGCCAGCGAGCTCTGGACCCGCCAGGCCCAGAACCTCGTCGCCGCGCTGCGTCAACCCCCAGCCGTCTGGGTCGAGGAGCATGACCTCCTCCTCGATCCCCACGGTGTAGGCCTGAGACGGCCGCCAGGTCGCCCATCCCGCACTCCCCATCGGCGCGGGGCGCCCCATCGGTGTTTCGAGCGTTTCCGTGGACGAAGTTAACCACGGGTGGGCTGACATCGGTATTAACTCGCGGAGGCGAGACGCTGCGCCTCGGCCGGCCGGCGGGGGCGGGCACGGCTTCTGGCCGACGAGATCCGGCGCGGCTCGGCGACGCGCTGTGCCGCGGCCCGCGGCTCGGAGGCCTGCTCCTGCGCTCCGGCAGCCGCGGCGATCAGCAGGTCGAACAGCGGGCCGTGCGCGTGGAGGCCCTCGGCGTGCCACTGGACGCCGACGACCAGCCGGTCGCTCGGGTTCTCGATCGCCTCGATCGTCCCGTCCTGCGCCCACGCGGTCGCCACCAGTCCCTTGCCGAGCGTTTGTACGGCCTGGTGATGGAAGGAATTGACCTCGAGCGACGGGCCTCCGAGCGTGGCGCGCAGCCGGCTCTGCGGCGCGGTCTCGATCCGGTGGGTGGGGATGCTGCAGTGCTCGGGCTGACGGTGCTCGATGCCAGCGCCGACGAGTCGGGAAGGTGCTGATGCAGGGTGCCGCCGCGCGCGACGTTCAGCAACTGCATGCCGCGGCAGATCCCGAGGATCGGAAGCTTGCGGCGGTCGGCGGCGCGGACCAGCGCCATCTCGAGCGCGTCGACGCGCGGCTCGGTCGGCCCGAGCTCGGGGTGCGCCTCGGCGCCGTAGGCGCTCGGCTGCACGTCGGGACCGCCGGGCAGGCACACGCCGTCGACCCGGTCGAGCAGCGCCGCGACCGCGTCCGGCCGCAGCAGCGGCACGATCACCGGGATGCCGCCGGCGCGCTCGATCGCCTCGGGATACTACGTGGCGAGCGCGACCTCGAGGTTCGGCGGCTCGCCCTGCTGACCGCGCACACCGTCCCGGGCCGCCGCAGCTTCGAGGAGGTGACGGCGATCAGGGGACGACTGCTCATATGGACATATATTTCGGCCGCGGGCGGCTTTACTCCATAGCCATACGTAGGGGCATCCGTCCAGGCGGTTCGCCCGGAATGAGGAGTTTCGCTGGTCCGGCGGACGTTTGATCAGTCAGGCTCGTCGTCGTCGATCAGCCCGCGGGCCGCGGCCCAGTGGGTGACCTCGTGGCGTGAGGTGAGCTGCAGCTTGCGCAGCACGGCGCCGACGTGCGACTCGACGGTCCGCGCGCTGATCCCCAGCCGCGCGCCGATCTGCTTGTACGCGTAGCCGCGCGCGAGGTGGTGGAGCACCTCGCGCTCGCGGGGCGTCAGCGCCTCGAGGCTCGTCCCGGGCCGGCGGCGGCTCGGGCGCGCTGAACGCCTGCAGGACGAACGCCGCCAGCCGCGGCGAGAAGTAGGCGTCGCCGGCCGCGACGCGCTCGATCGCGGCGACCAGCTCGGCCGTCTCGATCGTCTTCGTCACGTAGCCGAGCGCCCCGGCTCGGATCATCGGCACGACGTCCTCGGCGGCGTCGGAGACCGACAGCGCGAGCACGGCCGGCGGGTTCGGCGCCCCGAAGCGCGTCGAGCACCGCGACGCCACCGCCGTCCGGGAGGTGGACGTCGAGCAGCACGACGTCGGGCGCCGTGGCCGTGATCACGGCGATCGCCTCCGCCGGATCGGCGGCCTCGCCGACGACGTCGGATACGGCGGCGAGCTCGGCCTTGACGCCGGCGCGGAAGAGGTGGTGGTCGTCGACGACGACGATGCGCAGGCGCGCGGGTCAGTGATCCGAGGCGCCGGTCACCGGCTCCCCTGCCATTGCCGATCTGCAGCGCCACTTCGGTGCCCTCACCTGGGACTTCGACTCGATCGTCGCGAGCCCGCCGACGCTCTCCATCCGACCGACCACCGCGTCGCGGATCCCGCGCCGCTCGGCCGCCACGGCGTCGGGGTCGAAGCCCGGGCCCTCGTCGCGCACGAACAGCTCCACCTTCGAGGAGGCGAGGTCTCGCAGAACACGAACACGCGGCGCGCCGGCGGCGTGCCGGGCCGCGTTGCGCAGCGCCTCGCGGGCGGCGGCGACGAGCGCCTCGCCCGTGCGTCGAGCGCCCGGTCGCCGATCGCGGTCAGCTCGATCGTGATCCCGTGCTCGTCCTCGACGCTCGCGACCACGTCGCGCAACGCCGCGGCGAGCGTGTCGCAGAGCAGCTCGGACTCACCCGCCATCCACGCCCGCAGCGCGTGCTCCTGGCGGCGCGCGAGCCTCGCGACCGCGGCCGGATCGTGGGCCTGGCGCTGGACGAGCGCGAGCGTCTGCAGGACCGAGTCGTGCAGGTGCGCGGCGAACCGCTGGCGCTCCTCCTCGCGCGCGCGCCCGGCCTTGTCGCGATCGACTCGCTCAGCGCGCCGACCGCGACGGGCTCGAGATCAGGACGGCCGCAGCCGCGCGATCAGCGATCGCGATGACCGACTCGAGTAGCGGGGATGCCCGACGTGTGACCGGTCGCGAGCCCGATGCCGACGAACGCGGCGAATCCGATGAGCGCCCCGGGGATCGCGCGCCACGCCCTGCGAGCGCGGCGCTGGACCGGAGCGGTCATCACGCTGCCACGGCACCCAGCGGTTCGGCGCCAGGCCGACCTGGACCCGGACGGAGTCGGACAGCAGCACCGCCCGACCGTCGCCGCGAGCAGCGACGCGAGCAGTGGCAGGAGCGCCCAACCGCCGGCTGCCACGGCCAGGCGACGAGCCGCTGCCCGGCCGCCGAGGCGACCCACGCGACCCAGGCGACGAGTGGACCGCGACGGCCAGCCCGAGGACCGTGAACGCGATCCGCCCGCGTTTCTGAGCGAGCCGCCGCCACCACCATCGGCGCGAGCACGTACCAGCCCCGACCACGATGGCGAGCGCTCCGATCGCCGTGACGAGCGCAGCGGCGGTGCCACCGCGCCACGGCGAGCCCGCCCAGCGCGACCACACCGGCGGCGGCCGTCCCTGCGAGGCACGGTCCGACACCCGGGCAGCGCAGCGGCGGCGAGCGCCGTCCGGTGCCATCCCGACGCTCGCGCTCGTCCGCACGGTCCTGGCATCAGCGCGTCGACCGCGCGCTCGACTGCAGCTCGCGGCGCAGCCGCTGGTGCCACGCCCGCAACATCGGAGCGCGCCGGAGCTTGCGAGCTCCCCCGTCAGCACCGGGCGCTGCTCCGGAAAGACCTGGTATCCCGGCCAGTCCGGCATGACGTCGGGATTGACCGTGTCCGGGTAGTCGCGCACGTACAGGCTCCCGCCCGGCCGAGGAGAAGTCGATCATCAAGACTGGATACGAACCGGCGCCGCCGTCGATCACGTCGCCGGTCTTGATCGAGACGGCATGACCCCCCCGAACACATCGACCGCGGAGAACGGAGACCGCGCGACCCGTCAGCAGCGCGCCGAGGTCGGACAGCACGAGCTGGGTCCGCCTCGTAGTCGAACGCGACGCACGCATCGGTCGCTCGGCAAGCGCCACGATCGTCCGCCTGACCCCGGCGTCGATCCGTAGCGGCACGACACCAGACGCCGGCAGGGCGGTGTGGCGCAGGTCGATCATCATCGTGCCGACGCCGGCGCGATAGCGTGGCGAACCGGTTCGCGCCGAGCGCCTTCGGGGTGACGTCGCGGCCGGCTCGGCACGAGCTTCACCCCGTTGGTGGCGATCGCGACCGACGGCAACGCAATCGCCGCGATCGGCAGCAGCGCCCACGCGGGGCCGACGCGGGGCCACGCTCGCGAGCAGGCGAAGCACCCCCGCGGCGACCACGACCACGATCCAGCCGAACCCGAACAGGGTCGCGGCCGCGGCGAGCACCCCGAGCGTCGCGAGGCCGACGCACACCGCGCACGCCTGGGCGAGCGCGACGACTCCACCCGCGTCGAGTCGTCGCCGGGCGCTCGCCCCCGCCGGGGGGATGATTAGCCAGCACGCGAGGTACACGAGGACCCCAAGTCCGCCGCACAGTGCGCCGAGGACGAACGCCGCCCGGATCCAGGTCGCGCTGATGCCGGGTCCCCGCGCCAGGCCGGCGCACACGCCTCCGATCCACTTCCCCTCCCGGCTTCGAGACGGCGGCCTCACGCGTTTGGCCGAAGGGCGGCTCGTGAACGCCGGCGGACCGTCTCGGTCGTCGGGACGCTCGCCAGGGGCGGGTCGTTCAGCGCTGGTGGTACTCATGGGTTTGATTCTCGGGGGTCGCGCCCGCGCGCGCCAGAGGTGATCGCCCGGAGGGCGTGTGCGGGATGTAACGGATCGGACCGTCCTTCTATCCGGCTGGGCGCGGCGGCGGGACCACTCCGGGCGCCACCGACCCCTTCCCGGGCCCCACCGACCCCTTCCCGGGCGCCACGACCCCTTCCCAAACCAGGCCGACCGTGCGAGGGTTGGTGGCCAATGAGGGCCACGAGCTACTTCGCGGCGGTCGACTCCCATACCGAGGGCATGCCGACCCGCGTCGTCACGGGTGGCCTCGGCCCAATCCCGGGCAGCTCGATGCAGGAGCGCCGGCTCTACTTCGAGGAGCACCTCGATCATCTCCGGCTGCTGCTGATGCGAGAGCCGCGCGGCCATTCGGCGATGTCCGGCGCGTTTCTGCAACCCTCGACCCGTCCCGACGCGGACTGGGGCGTGCTGTTCGTCGAGGTGTCGGGGCTGGCCGCCGATGTGCGGGCACGGCACGATCGGGGTCGCCACGGTCCTGGTCGAGACCGGGATGGTGGAGGTGTCCGAGCCCGAGACCGTGATCCGGCTGGACACACCGGCCGGGCTGGTGGAGGCAACGGTGCTCGTGTCCGAGGGCCGAGCCGAGCGGGTCCGGCTGCGAAACGTGCCCGCGTTCGTCGCCGCGCTCGACGCCCGTGTCGAGGTCGATTCAATCGGGACGTCAAATACGACATGGCGTTCGGGGGCAACTTCTACGCGCTGATTCCGGCCGCCTCGGTCGGGCTCGAGCCGGTGCCCGCGAACGCGCAGCAACTGATTGACCGTGGCCTGGAGATCATCTCCGCGATCAACGCCTCGGCGCTGCCGGTGCATCCGGTCGATCCCGCGATTCGCGGTTGCAAGCACGTCGTGTTCCACGCGCCCGGGCACGATGGCGCGGACGCGCGCAACGCCACCGCGATCCACCCCGGCTGGCTCGACCGATCACCCGCGGTAACGGGGACCTCGGCGCGGATGGCCGCGCTCCACGCTCGCGGCGAGCTTGCGCTCGGCCAGGAGTTCGTGAACGAGTCGATTATCGGGAGCCGGTTCACCGGCCGTCTGCTCGAGGAGGTGAGCGTCGGCTCGACGCCGGCGGTCGTGCCCGAAGTCAGCGGCCGGGCCTGGATCACCGGGATGAGCCAGTATCTGCTCGATCCGACCGACCCGTTCCCGGCGGGCTTCGCGCTGTAGTGCGGGTGAGCGTGATCGGCGGCGGCGCCGTCGGCCTGTGCGTCGCCGAGGCGCTGGCCAGCCGCGGAGCCGAGGTCACGGTGTTCGAGCGCGACCGGTGCGGCGGGCGCGTCGGCCGGGAACGCCGGCTGGATTACCCCGTCGCTCGCGATCCCGGTCCCGGGTCCCGGGGTAATCGGGGAGTCGCTGCGGTGGCTCGTCGATCCGTCGGGGCCGCTGTGGATCCGCCCGACGCTGTCGCCGGCGATGGGCGCCTGGATCGCCCGGTTCATCGCGAGCTGCAGCCGCCGCTCATACCGTCGCGGGCTGGTGGCGCTGCAACGGGCGGGCGTACGCGCCGGGCCGGCGTTCGAACGGCTGGCCGCGCGGGGCGTCGAGTTCGAGTTCCACGACCAGCCGCTCTTGTATCCGGCGTTCGAACGGGCGGAGCTCGACCATCTCTGGGGCGTCGCACACGAGCTCCGCCAGATCCCCGGCGCCGCCGAGCCGCTGCACCGGCTGTCGGCCGGCGAGTTGCTCTCGCTCGAGCCGGCGTTGAGCGACCGCGTGATCGGGGGCATGATCGCCCGCGGCGATCACCGTGTCCGTCCGGAGGCGCTGTGCGCGGGCGTACAGCGCGCGCTCGCCGCCGGCGGCACCGACGTGCTCGAGGACGCCCCGGTCGACACGCTCATCCGCGACCACGCCGGCTGGATCGTCGAGAGCCGGTCGGTCACGCGCCGCGCCGACGCCGTCGTGCTCGCCGGCGGGGTGGCGTCGACCCGACTGCTCGCGGCGCTCGGCACGCGCCTGCCGATCGTCGGGGCCAAGGGCTACAGCCGCACCTATCCGTCAGATCCCAGCGGCCCGCGGCACGCGCTGTACCTCGAGACCCCGAAGGTGGCGATCAGCGTGTTCGACGGTGCGGTCCGCCTGTCGGGCACGCTCGAGCTTGGCGCCCAAGGCCTCGGGCTGAGCGATCGGCGCCTGGATGCGATCACGGCCGCGGCTCGGCGCGCGCTGCCGAGCTGGCAGCTGCCCGCCTCGCCGCGGGATTGGGCTGGGATGCGTTCGCTGACGCCGGACGGGTTGCCGTTCGTGGGGCCGGTACCCGGGTGCGACGGAATTCACGTCGCCGTCGGCCACTCGACGCTCGGGATCACGTTGGCGCCGTTGACCGGCGAGCTCATGGCCGACCAGCTGCTCGACGGACGTCGCGACGAGTTGCTGGCCGCTTTCGATCCCGCCCGGGCGATCGGGCACCGGGGATACTTGCCAGGACGGAGAGCAACCACAGGAGGACCTCGATGAAGGGCGTTCACGCGGCGATCGTCACCCACTTCGCCGCCGATCTTACGATCGATCACGACGCGGTCGCCGCCGAGGTCGACCGCCTGCTCGCGGGGTGGGGTGAACGGGATCGTCCCAGCGGGACGGTGGGCGAGGGAGGCAGCCTTCGCGCGAAGAGCGCGCGCCGTGGTCGGACCGTCGTCGCGGCCGCGGACGGCGCGCGCCCGTGTGCGCGGGCAGTTTCGGCGCCGACCGCGGAGCACGCGGCGCTCTACGCGCGGCGACGCGGCGGCGCCGGCGCCGACCGCGCGATGTCGCTGCCGCCGTTGCTCTACCGGGCCGACGGCGCGAGCTCGTCGAGTTCTTCGGGTCGGTCGCTGCGCGCCACCGAGCTGCCGCTGATGGTCTACAACAACCCCCTCGGCAGCGGCGAGCGACCTCCGCCCGGAGCTGCTGGCGCGGCTGGCGCGCGCGGTGCCGAGCATCACCGCGTTCAAGGAGACCTCGGGAGACGCTCGCCGGATCGCCGAGCTCGTGAACCTGCGCCCGGACGTCGACGTCCTCGTCGGTGGTGATGACTGGGCGCTCGAGGGTTTGTGCGCCGGTGCCGTGGGCTGGGTCTCGGGCGTTGCCGACGTGTTACCTGCAGCATCGGTTCGCCTGTTCGAGCTGTGCAGCGCGGGCGAGCTCGCGACCGCTCGCGAGCTGTACGCCGAGCTGCTGCCGCTGGCGCGGCTGGACATGACGCCGAAGCTCGTCCAGTACTTCAAGGCCGCGCTCGACGAGCTCGGGATCGGCGGCGGCCCGTGCCGTCCGCCGCGGCTCCCGCTGACCGACGGCGAGCTCGCCGAGGTCCGCCGCGCGGTCGCGCACTTCGCGCCCGCGCGCCTGCGCTGACCGTCGGTGAGATGACCGGACCGGAGCGCGAGCGCCAGCTGGTCGTGTTCTCGCTGCACGGCGAGCACTACGGGCTGCCGATCGCTTCGGTCCGCGAGATCATCCGCTACACCCCGCCGCGCGCCACCGCGGTCGCGAGCGGCGCGATCCAGGGATTGATCAACCTTCGCGGACGTACGCTGCCGGTGGTCGATCTCTCGAGCAGCCTGGGCCGGCAGCTCGAGGCGGGCCGGCGAGACGCGGATCCTCGTCGTCGAGGTCTCGAACGGCTCGCTCGGCCTGATCGTTGACGCGGTCGACGGGATCCTGCCCGTGCCCGTCGAGCAGATCGAGCCGCTCCCGATCGCCGCCGAGAACGGCCTCGGTGGAGAGATCGCCGCGGTCGGCGAGCGCCTGATCGTGCTGATCGACGCCGAGCGCGCACTCGGCAGCCTCCTGCCCGGCCGGCCTAAAGCGACGCGACCGCGTCCCCGAGGCGGTCGAGGCTCCTCTTGATCCACGGGAGCTCCGCCGGGTCCTCGGCCGCGAGGGCCTCGCGGCGCTCCTCGTCGCTCGCGCCGTAGAGCAGGCTCGTCGCGATCCGGCAGCGGAGGGCGGCCGGATCGTCTCCGAACGCGGCGCCGCTCAGCACACCGATCTCGAACCGGTCGAGCAGGTGGATCGCGAGGTCATCGGCGCCATCGACCTGGTGCGCGGCGAGCCGCGGCCGCACGGCGTCGAAGTCCGGGTACAGGTAGAACCCGCCCGCCGGAGGCCGGCATCGGATGCCCGCTGCAACGAGCCGTGCAGTGCGCGGCGGTCGTGACCGCCCGGTGCAGGCGGCGGCTGCGCGCGATGTGCTCGACGACCTCGGGCGGTTCGTCCAGCACGTGCGCCGCCACGTGCTGCATCGGCGCGGGCGCGCTCGACCAGACCTCGCTCGCCAGGCCGATCAGTGCCTCGCGCGCCATACGCCCGGTCGCGCCCTCCGGGAAGCGGACGAAGCCGATCCGCCAGCCGCCGAGCGCCATGTTCTTGCTCAACCCACTCGTGACGTAGGTCCGCTCGGGGAGGTATTCGGCCGGGCTGCGCACCTCGCCGGGCTCGTGCGCGAGGTCGCGGTAGATCTCGTCCGAGATGATGCTGAGGCCATGCTGCTCGGCGATCTCG
Organism: uncultured Solirubrobacterales bacterium; assembly: GCA_963699325.1. GTDB lineage: Bacteria > Actinomycetota > Thermoleophilia > Solirubrobacterales > Solirubrobacteraceae > Palsa-465. Next base: position 438,000 of record CAVOTN010000014.1, read on the forward strand.
ACGGTGCGGCGGATGTCGTCGGCGTCCGGCACGGTTCCGGTGGGGTTGTCGGGGAGCGTGACCACGATCACTCCCGGCCGCGCGCCCTGTCGCGCGGCGCGAGCGAGGGTTTCCTCGAGCGCGGCCGGGTCGGGCACGCCGCCCGGACCGTCGGCGGCGATCGGGACGCCCCACACACGCTTGCCCGCCAGCGCGGCCTGGGCGGCGTAGCTGACCCACGACGGCTGGGGCAGGACGACGTCGCCGGGTAGCACGGCGAGCAGCGCCCACAGCAGCGCCTTGCTCCCCGGCGCGATCACGATCTGGTCGGGCTTGGTGGGCAGGCGCCGGCGGGCGAACCAGCGCGCCGCGGCGCCGCGGGCGTAAGGCGCGCCGGCGACAGGTCCGTAGCCGTTGTCCGGAGCGCCGCGCGTCAGCGCATCGACGACCTCGTCGGGCACGGGCAGCCCCGCCTCGCCGAACGCGAGGTGGAGGATCGGCCGGCCTTCCTCGATCAGCCGGCGGATGCGTTCGTTGACCGCCAGCGTCGCCGAGGGCGCGACCAGGTTGGTTATCGACATATCCCCACGATGCCATGCCCTCCCCCTCAGGTTGTCCACTCGAAAAGCCGATTAAACGTCGGATATGTCCGCTTCGCTCCAAGGTTCGCCGGCTTCCCCCGTGCCCGCGTGCGTTTTTGACGGATCCGCCACGATCGCCTCACTGGCGTCCTAGGCGTTCACGCTCGGTGCTCCGGCTGCTCAGAGAGACCCCCGGGCTGCGGCGCTTCTTCGCGGCGTTCTTCCAGTCGCAGGTCGGCACCGGCGCCGCGTATGTCGCGCTGTTGCTCGTCGCCTACCAGCGGTTCCACTCGGGCTGGGCGATCTCGCTCGTGCTGCTCGGCGAGTTCCTGCCCGGGATCGTGCTCTCGCCGCTGTTCGGCTCGCTCGCCGACCGCATCTCTCGCCGGCGCCTTGCGGTCTGCGCCGACCTGCTGCGCGCGGCCTGCTTCGTCGCGATCGCGATCGTCCCCTCGTTTGCCGCCACTGTCGTGTTCGCGCTACTCGCCGGGGTTGGGACCGCGCTGTTCCGCCCCGCGATCAACTCGGCGCTGCCGGGCCTGGTGCCGCCTGAGCGCCGCTCCGCAGATGACCGCGATGTTCTACGCGAGCATCAACGCCGGGCTGATGCTCGGGCCCGCGATCGCCGGCGGCCTGCTGCTCGTCACCACCGCTCCGGTGGTGCTGGTGCTGAACGCGCTCAGCTTCGTCGGATCGGCCGTGCTGCTCGGTGGGGTCGACCTCGGGCCGCGGCCGGCGACTGCGGGCGATGCAGGCAACGAGGGCGATGCGCGCGCCGGCGAGAGTGGTCCAGGCGCCGGCGAGAGCCGGCACGGCTCGGTCTGGGCTGACACCCGCGCCGGCACTCAGGCTGCGCTGGCTTTGCCGGGAGTCCCGGTGCTGATGGGCGTGGGCGCGCTCGTCGTGCTCACAGGCGCGATGTTCAACGTGCTCGCCCCGCTCCTCGCCACCGGTCCGCTCCATGCCGGCGGCTCCGGCTACAGCCTGCTGATGGCCCTCTACGGGCTCGGCATGGTCGCCGGCTCGTGGGCGAACGCCCGCGCCGGCTCCGACATCCACGGCCTGCGCCGGCGCTGGCTGGTCGGCATCGCTGTGTCCGGCATCGCGATGGCGGGCGCCGCGCTCGCCCCCAATCTCGGGCTCGCGCTCGTCGCCTTCACACTCATCGGGCTGGGCGAGAACCTGCTCGTAGGGCCCGAGATGCGCCTGATGCAGGAGATGGTCAGCGAGCGCCTGCTCGGCCGCGCCTTCGGCCTCAAGGACGTGCTCGAGAACCTCGCGTTCGTGAGCGCGTTCCTGGGCGCGGGCGCGCTGCTCAGTCTCGCCGGCGTGCGCACGGTGTTCGTAGGTGCCGGGCTGGTGACCGTGGCGCTGTCGCTGGTGGGCGCCGTGGCGTTCCGGACGCGGCGGATCGTCGGTCAGCCGACCCGTCAGCCGGCCGGTCAGCCCGCGCTCGGAACCGGCGAGTAGGGCGGTCGCCGAACGCGGCGCCGGCCCCCGCGCAATCTCGGAGGCACGATCACCGTTGAATGTGCGTGACGATCACGACACGTATTGCGGTGCTCGGGGGCGGCCACGGCGTCGCCGCCGTGCTCGGGGCCTTGCGCGACGCCCCCGTCGAGCTCACGGCGATCGTCACGACCGCCGACGACGGCGGCTCCTCAGGCGACCTGCGGCGGCACTTCGGCGGTCCCGCGGTGGGGGATCTCCGACGTTCGCTGGTCGCGCTGAGCGATGGCACGAGCCTGCTCGCCACCGTGATGTCGCGGCCGCTGGAAACGCGCTACGGCCGCCATCCTGTCGGCGACCTCCTGATCCAATCGCTGACGGACTCCCTCGGCGACCTCGAGGCATCGAGTCGCTCCCTCGGGGAGTGGCTGGGCATCTCGGGCTGCGTGCTGCCGTCGTGCGTCGAGCCCGTCAGGCTGCTCGCCGACACCGGCGGCCGCCTGATCGCCGGCGAATCGGCAATCGGCGGCACCGCCGACCGCATCGTTCGCCTGCGCTTCGACCCGCAGTGGCCCCGCACTCCCATCGCCGCCGTCCGAGCGATCCAGGCCGCAGACTGGGTCCTGCTCGCCCCCGGTTCTCTGTACACCAGCACGCTGGCCACCAGCGCGCTCCCGCAGATCGTCCCGGCCCTCGCCCGTACGCCTGGCAGGGTCCTGTGGCTGTGCAATCTCGAGCCCGGGCAAGCCGAGACCGCGGACATGACCGCGGAGGACCACCTGTCCGCTCTGCGTAAGCACGGGGTCCGGGTTGACGACGTCCTGTATGACCCGGACGCCCAGCTCCACTTCGATCCGCCGACGCTGGCGCGCAACCACATAACCGGGTTCGCGTGGCCGCTCCAAGCCGGCCATCGTGCCGTTCACGACCCGCGCCTGCTGGGCGGCGCGCTCGAATCCGTGTTCGAGGCGCAACCGAGCAGGCTCAGCACGGTCGTCTGACGGGCTGCGCTCGTCTCGGACTGGCGCGGGCGCCGGCGAGATCGCGACTGATCTGCGATCGATGCGATCGCGTCAGCGCTTCGGAACCATCTGGTAGATCGTCGAGTATCCGATCAGGAACACGACCCTCCCGTCGGTGATCACCGGCGTGAACTCGCCGTCAGGGAACGAGAACGCCTGCCGACCGGTGCGCCAGTTGAGCCCCGTGGTGGTGTTCGAGCCCAAGCTCGAGTAGTAGACGACGTTGCCCACCACGGTCGCGGAACCGTCGATTCGGCCCCCGCCTCCGTGACTCCATCGGATCGCGCCGGTGTACGCGCTGTACGCGTACAGGTGGCCGTCGTAGGAGCCGATGTAGACCGTGGGACCCAGGCCGGGAACGTCGGCGACCGCGGGTGAGGCGTAGACGTAGGCGCCCGTCGACGCGGTCCACGAACTGGCCCCGGAATTCGCCCAGAAGGCGTACACCGCCCCGCTGGTGCTGCCGATGTACACGCGCCCGAACGCCACTGCCGGCGTGGAGTAGAAGCTGTCCCCGCCCCCAGCTGTCCAGATCTCGCGGCCGTTGGCGGCGTTGACGGCGTGGACGCGGGCGCCGTAGTCGCCGAAGTAGATCGTGTTGTGGGCGAACGCGGCTCCGCCTTTGACCGAGCCGCTCGCCTGGAAGGTCCAGTTGAGGTGGCCGTCATAGGTCCTGAACGAGTACACCGTGCCTCTCTGATCACCCAGGAACACGCTGAGGCCGTGCACGAGCGGCGAGGACTCGCTCCCCGGGGGTAGCGAGTGAGACCACACGACCTTCCCGGTCTTCATCGACAACGCCACGACCGCGCCGTTGCCCGGCACGCGGGCGCCGGCGCTCCTCGACAGCAACGTGAAGAACGCGAGCTGGTGGCGGAGGTCGAGCGCCGGCGAGGCCGCGGCCAGGGTTCCGATCCGGCGGTGCCAGATCAGACGGCGATCGGTTGAGCGCAGCGCGCTTGCCCATCCGTTTGCGTCCTCGAAATACAACGTGTTGTCGTCGATGACGGGCGGGAACTCGAGCAGCGCGCCATCGTTGAACCTCCACCCGACTTGCAGCGGCGGGTCGAGCTTCGCGCCATCCGGGAAGAAGCGCGTGCGCGTCAGGTCATAGCCGTAGAGGGGCCACGGGTCGTCGGGGGGACGCGGGCGCGGCTTGGGTTGAGGCGGTGGCGGCGGCGGGCGGTCGGGGGTGCCGCCACGTGTACGGCGTCTGTGCGGCGATGGTGCGTGCTCGGAGCGTTGGCGAGGACGAGGACCACCACCGCGACCCCTATCGCTAGCAGCAGGCCCGCCACGGCGACGAGTCCCCGCCGTAGACCGGGGCTCGACATGGTGGCCGATGCTAGCGACGACCCCGGTCACCGGATCAGGCCGAGACTTCAACGCGCGCGTAGTCCGAAAGCCACGGGGTCCTGTATCCGTCTCTCCACAGGACCGGGAAGAAGGCCTCGTCGAGCTCGGTCTCGCCGGGCCGGCGGTAGCGAGAGTAGATCGGGTGAGGATGCGCCGCGTTCCACCGGGTGTCGGTCGAGATCATGTGGCTGATGACCGAGCGGCGCTGCGCGTCGGCGCGCTCGTTCGGTGGACTGCCGTGGAACGTCCATCCGTCGTGAAACGCGGCGCCGCCGGCAGCGACCTCGATCGGAATCAACTCGAGTTCCGCCCCGGGTGGCGCCGAACTGCGCGCGTGCCCGAGCCAGTCGTCCGGCGCGTGGAACGTTCCACGGACCGGCGCGCGTGGCCATCGATGCGAACCGCGCACGTAGTAGATCGTCCCGCTATCGGCCGCCGTGTCGTCCAGCGCCATCCAGCACGTCGTCATGTTCGGCGGATCGAGGTGATCGAGATACGCGGCGTCCTGATGGCACAGCAACGCCTTTCCCGACGGTGGCTTCCAAATCGCGTTGTCCTGCGCCAGGCGAACCCCGGGCAGCCCGGCCAGCCGCGCCGCGAACTCGCCCACATGCGCTGACAGGGTCACGGCGGCCAGCTCCCGGTCCGCTTTCCATACGTTGCACAGCTGGCGTGTCAGGTCCGGCGCCGTCACGCCCGGCACGTAATTGACCTCGTCGGGCGCGAGCCCCGTTTCCCACTCGTGCTCGAACACCCTCATGAAGTGCTCGCGTATGCGCTCGAGGCTGGTGGCCGCCAGAAAACGCTCGACGATCAGAAACCCGTCGCGCCGGTAGCTCTCGATCTGCCCCGCGGTCGGTCCGCCCACGCGCGCCAGTCTAACCGCGACCTCGCGCTGGAGTCGTTCGTCAGACTCCTGACCGGTACGGCCCCTCTGGTTCCGAGCGCTCCTGAAGCACGCAAGATTCCAAACGCCGCCTCGTTACTCGGGAGTGGTAGGAGCTGGGCGGGAGCACGTGGGGGCGTGCGCCGGCCCGGCGATTTGAAGACACTCCTGAGGAACTGTGGCGCGCGCTGGTCAGCGCGCGGCCCAGGGAGGACGGGGTGAAGATCCAGGACAAGACCAAGGACGGGATGGTCACTCGTCCGTGACGAGCTTTCCCGCGAGAGCCGTGCCCCGTGCGGGCAATTCCCGACGAACCAAGGAGTGACTCACTGATGCCCACGTTCAGCGCCGTGATCGTCTTTTACAACCAGCGTGGCTTCGTGCGAAGTGCGATGGATTCGGCGCTCAATCAGAACGTCGACGGACTTGAAGTGATCGCCGTCGACGATGGCTCGACGGATGGCACCCGCGAAGTGCTCAACGAATACCGGGATCGGGCACGCCTGGTTTTCTTGGACAAGAACCAAGGCACATGCGCGGCCCGCAACGCAGGCACCGAGGCGGCGACGGGCGACTACCTGGCATACCTCGACGGCGACGACGTGTTCATGCCGTGGGCGCTCGATACGTACCGCCGGATCGCCGACGAGCATCAGCCAACGCTGATGATGGGACCGATGCGCTGGTTCGAGGGTGATATTCCCGAGCCGGGTCCGGTTCCGCAGTCGCTGCGCTACGTCCCGTACGACGATTACTTCGCCAAGGGCCGGGTCGTCGATATCAGCGCGAGCGCGATCGTCGTGCGGCGCCGGTCGCTCGAGCCCGCCGGTCCGTGGGACGGGTTCCCGGTCGACGATCTGGACCTGCTGTACCGGCTCGGCACCGCAGGCCCCTTCGTTCAGATCACCGAGCCGCACACCACGTGGCACCGCTCACACCCCCAGCAAGTCGTTCGCCAGACCGAACGCCTCATCCAAGGCGTCGAGTGGCTCATCGCCAACGAGAAGCGCGGGAGGTATCCCGGCGGGAATCCGCGGCGGTTGGAGCGACGGGCGTGCATCGGCGGGATCGCGTGGTATTGGGCACGCCGGCACGCGGAGTTGGGCTCTCGCGGCCGCGCACTACGGTTCCTCGCCCGCAACGCTTCCTATGTCCTCGCCGGCCTAGTGACGCGAACTCAGCGCAGCGTCCGCGGGGACGCCCTGCACCTCGAACTCGAGCTTACGTAGCCGCGCATCGGGGCCGAAAGCGGCACCGGCGCAGTCTCTTAGCTCGTGTCGCCCGCGGCACGATCCCCCGCGATCCACGGACATGCTTCCCATTTGACAAGGCGCTTCGCGGCAGATAACTTCGCTGGGGGTACTAGCCAGGCAGGGAATAGGTGCATCGGATAACACGTTGTGGCGCGGCCTGCTCAAAGCGGCTGCGCCTGCCTCACGTCGTTGCGACCGGCGTCTGCGTTGGGAGCGTGGTTATCTGGTGCTAACGCGTTTGTACCTTTACGGCCGGAGCGCGAACTGAGTTCTTGCGCCGTTACCTAACAGCAATCTCGTGATCGCCTGTAGCCCGCGCAACGTGTCGAGAGGGAGCCGCTATTCACATGAGGAGGATCGTGCAACCCCGTAGATTCCGCTTGGGCCAGGCGTTGGCTCTGGTCGCAATATGCTCGGCAATAATCGTTGTGCCTGGGGCTGCGGTCGCAGCCCGCAGCCAGCGGGTGGACGCGATAGCGCACACCGCCTCGCAGCCTTGCCGGTTTTACAAAAACGTGCAGCAGCTGATACGCGACGTGTCAAAGGTGCCCGCCGACTACCTCACGTTCGACGAGTGCGGCGTGGCACTTGCGTCCGTGTGTGCCGCCGAGCAATACAACTCGCGACATAACCGACACGTCCCGTTCTATACCAACCAGACTTTCTATCGATCCTGCGAGCGGGCCTATCGCTTCCTGAGAAGTGGATACCTGCAGCGGAGTAAGCGTTCTGGTGACTGCAGCGCCATTGGTTGGGCGGCCCTCCTCATCACTCCGTTCGTGCCTCTAGAGACCCTTGAGGCAAGGCTCCTTGCGGTGGCCGTCGGGATCGATTTCAAGCTCAACACGATTAACGGTCTCACTTCCGCAAATTGCCTTCGTGACCCCGGAGCGGCCGCGTGACAGTCAGCGCGGCTGCTGCGCGGCTCGAGCGGGTGCGATCCGCTCGTCGGTCACGCACACTTGCGCACGGATTAGCGACTGCGGGACATTCCTACCGCATACGCACTCTGCGCGACTGGGTGATGGCGCGATGGTCACCGCCGTGCGCGGCACGACCCTTTGGGTGATCGCGCGGGAGCTTTGCAAAGTTGCCGATTTCCAGGCAATTCCGCTTAATGGGCGATCCAGGACTCGAACCTGGGACCTCTTCCTTATCAGAGAAGCGCTCTAACCGACTGAGCTAATCGCCCGTCTGGCGCGATTCTACCCGCGAGCTGGGGGCCTGGGGTGGCGTTCGCTCGCCGGGTCGCCGGCGATCAGGAGACGGCTCGGACGCGCAGACGCCGGGCCACGTCGAGCGCGTCGTCGAGCGACTCGAAGCTGAGCTGGACGCGGTAGCCCGGCCCCGGCCGGAGCGACGTCGACCTCGCGTCCGAGCGCGGCGCCGAGGGCGTCGGAGATCTGCTCGATCGCCGCCTCCTGGTCGGGGTGGAGCGCGGGGCGCGATCGCGGGCGCCGGCGGCGGTCGGACTCCGCGCCGGCAGCCCGGGCGCGGGACTCGAGTTCGCGCACCGACCAGCGGTGGTGCACGGCGTCGCGGGCGAGGCGGCGGCGGTCGGCGTGGTCGGTGGCGAGGAGCAGCGCGCGGCCGTGGCCTTCGGTCAGGTCGCGGCGTTCGATCAGCTCGAGCGCCTCGTCGGGCAGGTCGAGCAGCCGGATCAGGTTCGAGACCGCGACGCGGCTGCGGCCGACGCGCAGGCCGACATCCTCGCGCGTGAGGCCGAGCTCCTCGACGAGCGCGGCGCAGGCGCGAGCCTCCTCGACGGGGTTGAGGTCCTCGCGCGCCATGTTCTCGATCAGCGCGACCTCGAGCGATGCGGCGTCGTCGTGGCGGCGCACGATCGCCGGGATCGCGGTGAGCTCGGCGAGCTTGGCCGCGCGCCACCGGCGTTCGCCGGCGATCAGCTCGTAGCGCCCGCTCACCGTGGGGCGAACGAGCACGGGCTGGAGCACGCCCCGGGCGCGGATCGAGTCCGCCAGGGCCATCAGTGAGTTCTCGTCGAAGGTGCGGCGTGGCTGGTTGGGGTTCGGGTCGATCATGTCGACCGGGAGCTGGCGGAGCTCCTGTAGCTCGTCACGCGGCGCCACGGACAGGATCGCCGCGAGGCCGCGGCCCATTCCCTTCGGCCGTTCAGCCACGCGCGGCCACCTCCTTGGCGAGCTCGAAGTACGCATCGGCGCCGGCGCAGTGCGGGTCGTGGTGGATCACCGGCTTGCCAAAGCTCGGCGCCTCGCCGACGCGGACGTTGCGAGGGATCACCGTATCGAACACCAGTTCGGGGAAGTGCTCGCGCACCTCGCGCTCGACGTCCTGCGCGAGGCGGGTCCGGCCGTCGTGCATCGTCAGCAGCATCCCGGCGACCGTGAGCCGTGGATTGAGCTCGCGCTGTACGAGCGAGAGCGTGTCGAGCAGGCCGGCGAGACCCTCGAGCGCGAAGTACTCCGCCTGGACCGGAACGATCACGCGATCGGCCGCGACGAGCGCGTTGACGGTCAGCGGCCCGAGCGACGGCGGGCAGTCGAGCAGCGTGAACGCGTACCGATCGCGGACGCCCGTGAGCGCCTCGCGCAGCCGCATCTCGGAGCCGGCGATGCGCGGGAGCTCGACGTTGGCGCCGGCGAGATCCGGGCCGGACGGGACGATCGACAGATGGTCGATCCCGGTCGGCCGGACCACTTCCTCGAGCGAAGACGAGCCGATCAGGACGTCGTAGATCGTGCCGGGACCGTCCTTGCTGAGGCCGAGGCCGATCGTCGCGTTGGCCTGGGGATCGATGTCGACGAGCAGCGCGTCGTAGCCCGCCTCGGCCACGCACGCGGCAAGGTTGACCGCCGTGGTCGTCTTGCCGACACCGCCCTTCTGATTGGCGATGGCGTACACGGTCCCCATGGGACGTGAAGCTACCGGTGCGGGCGGTCAGATCCCGGGAGTGGCGTTGCGTCCTGAGCCTGCCGAGAGGCCGTTTCGTCGCCATACCCGGCCGCCGCGGAAACCCTAAAGGAGTCTGCGTAACCTTCGACATGAGGTGTAGATATCGGTGCGCCGCATCGCGATATGGCTGCATTTGGCGTATTTCGCGAGGCTCGAGGCCTACTTCCGCTGCCGCGCGCGCGGCGGTCTCCTCGGCGTCTGGGTCACGCCGGCCGCGCCACGCCACGAGCGTGCCGCCGACGGCGAGGAGCGGCGCCGCGTACTCGACCACGACCTCGAGCGGCGCGAGGGCGCGTGCGGTGACGAGATCGAATGCCGCAAGCCCTTCGGACCAGGTCTCCACGCGTGTATGGACGACACGTGCATTGGGGAGCTCGCAGGCCACGATCGCGCGCTCGAGGAACGCGCATTTCCGGGAGGCGCTCTCGACGAGCGCGACGGTCGCCCCGGGAAGCGCGATCGCGAGCGGCAGCCCCGGAAGGCCGGCGCCCGAGCCGAGGTCGGCGACGTCCTTTGCCACCGGCACCTGCGGGAGCTCGAGCGCCACCAGCGAGTCCGCCAGGTGGTCGTCGATCACCTTCGCCGGATCGCGCACCGCGGTCGGAGCCAGCGGATCTTCGACGAGCAGGCGATGCAGCCGCCGCAGCCGGCGCGCGGCGTCGTCAGGTAGGGCAAAGCGCTCCGCCAGCGCGCTCAATCGGGCGTCGACGTCGCGCGATTGTGCTCGCGCCGGCATCGCGTCAGTCGCCCTCGCTCGGCAGTTGCAGACGGTCCCGTTCGCGCGCGATGTACGACGCGTAGCGAGTGCACATCGTCTCGAACCGCTCCGTGGCGTACGCGTCGACCTCGCCATGCAGTTCGCGTTCGAGCAGCGGGAGGACGTCCCGTACGAGCGCCGGCCCGCGCGCCATCCACTGGTAGTAGGAGCGGCCGCCGTGGTGGTAGGGCCCGTACAGGCGTGTGTCGGGGAACCGTTCCATCAGCCAGCCGAACAGCGCCTCGTGGCGCACGTGCATCCGGACGGTCACCTGGGGCTGCTTGCCGTCGCCGCCGAACGACGCCTCGCCGATCAGCAGGCCGATCACCAGGCCCCGGTCGAACTCCGACAGCTCCGTCATGTCACGAGTTCTACACGGAACTGTTTCACCGCGTAAAAAAACGTGAAACGCGAGGGGGCGGCGGCGGCGGGGTGGGACCAGGACGCGACGGGTCCGAGGACGGGGACGTGGGATGTGACGTGGTCGCGTGCTGAAAAGGGGCCGTGGTAGCCCAGATCCAGCAACGGTGCTCGGCAGTCCGCCACCGCTGCCGGCGGTCCACACGTCCCGCCGGTGCAACCCAGGACGGACCCGGATCGGCGCCGGCAAAGAGCGCCGGGCTCAGTCCACCAGCGGCGCGACCACGAGCCGCCGGTCGGGCTCCTCGCCCTGGCTGAACGTCTCGACGTCGTGGCGGCCCTTGAGGTGCTCGTGCACGACCTTGCGCTCGAGCGCGGTCATCGCCTCGAGCGTCACCGCCCGCCGGTCGTGGACGGCGGCCTCGGCGGCCTGGTCGGCGGCGGCTCGCAGCGCGACGGCGCGGCGCTCGCGATAGCCGGCGGCGTCGACCACGACCCGCTTGCGCACGGTGGTGCCCTTGCAGGCGACGCGGTAGGCGATGTGCTGGATCGCGTCGATCATCTGGCCGTGGCGGCCGATCAGCAGTCCGAGGTCTTCGCCTTCGAGGTCGGCGCGGACCTCCTCGGCGTCCTCCTCGACATGCACGCTGGCCTCGATGCCGACGCCGGCGACGATGTGCTCGAGCAGGTCCTGCACGCGCGACCCGGCCGCGGTGATCTCAGCGTCCACGATCTACCTCCTGCGTCCGGAGCGCTTCTTCTTCTTGCGCGGTGGCGGTGGGGGCGTGCCGCCCTTGCCACTGCGGCTGCCCGCGGCGACGGGTTCGGGCTCGCGCTTGGGACGGCCGCGGATCAGTCCGGACAGCCCACCGCCGCCGCCGGATCCGCCGGATCCGTTCGGACCCGAATCGTCCGGGGGAGGCGGCCCGCCTCCTCCGGGATCGCCGCGACTGCCACCGGGGCCACCTCCACCTCCACCCCGTCGCCAGGTGGCCCGGCGCCCGCCGTAGCGACCACCGGGGTCGGAGTCCCGATCATTCTTCGCACGGTGTACTGCTGGGCCATCGTCCAAGTGTTGGTCGTGATCCAGTAGACGATCAGGCCCGCGGGGAAGTTGATCACGATCACCACGAACACCAGCGGCAGGAGCAGCATCAGGTTCCGCTGCTGCTTGTCCATCATCGGGCTCGACATCATCAGGCTCGAGGCGAGCTGCGTCCCGACGTAGAGGATCAGCAGGACGATCAGCACCGCGCCGGTGGCCTTGTTCGTCAGGTCAGGGATGAACAGGAAGCCGGCGCCGTTGTTGGGGCCGCACGGGGTCGTGTGGCCGGCGGCCTGGGCCAACGGGATGTGGTGCATCGCCGCGTACTTGACCTGGTACGCGTGCTGGGTCTGCGGACAGATGTCCGGCCGCAGGTTCTTACGGAGCATGTAGAAGAGCGAGATGAACACCGGGATCTGCGCCACCAGCGGCAGGCACGAGCCGAGCGGGTTGATCTCGTTCTCCTTGTAGAACTTCATTACCTCCTGCTGCTGGCGCTGCTTGTCGTCCTTGTACTTCGCCTGAAGCGCCTTCATCTGAGGCTGCATGCGCTGCAGCTTCTGCATCGAGTGGAACTGCTTGACGGTCAGCGGCAGCAGGATCGCGCGCATCAGGATCGTTAGCGCGATGATCGAAAAACCCCACGAGAACCCGACGTGGTTGTGGAAGAACAGGAGGACCGACTGGAAGACGTCGATCAGCGGCTGGAAGATGTTCGCGATGACAAACATGGTCAGGCGCTCGGGGCCGGTGCTCGGGACTTGAACAGCCGCTGGTCCTCGACGGGGTCGAATCCCCCATGGCTCCAGGGGTTACATCTGAGCAGCCGCCAGCCGGCCAGGACAAGCCCTCTGAGTATGCCGAATCTCTGGATCGCCTGCGCGGAGTATTCCGAGCACGACGGGTAGTAGCGGCACCGCTGTCCGAACGCCGGCGAGATCAGGCGTTGATAAAGCCGGATTGGCAGCACGGCCAGCCACCGGACCGCGCTCACCGCTCGTCTCCGGCGCCGCTTGCTGGTTCTGACAACTCGCGGCCGGCGCCGTCGACGCGATCGAGCAACTGCCCGATCGCACGGCGTATTCCCGCCAGACCCTCACGCTCAGCCAGAGCGTTCGCTTCGTGCCGCGCGACGACCACGGCGTCGGTTCCGGCGGGCAACCGCTCGCCTTCGATTGCGAACGCCTCGCGCAGCATTCGCTTGACGCGATTACGCTCGACCGCGCCGCCGACCTTCCGCGATACGGATAGGCCGAGCCTGGGCTCGTCGCCCTCGCCGCGCGGGAACACGTACAGCACAAACTCGCGCCCGGCATGCGATCGCCCCTGGCGGAACACGCGGTCGAAATCGGCGCTGCGCGACAGCCTCATCCGCCCGGTCCGCGGACGGGCGCCAGGCAGGCCCACCATCAGACCGTCAGGCGCTTGCGGCCTTTGTCGCGCCGGCGCTTGAGCGTCAGGCGCCCGGCCCGGGTCTGCATACGGGCGCGGAATCCGTGCGTGCGTGCGCGCTTGCGCTTTTTCGGCTGATAGGTGCGTTTCATGGCTCACGAGCCCGGGAGCGGGTCTGGGGCCAGTATACGCAGCGGAGATTGCGGCAGATTAGCTTCGCGTGGACAGACCGCTGACCAGCCCCCACGCGCCCCCTGGCGCTTTTTCCCGCGCTTTGCGTCAAGGCCCGCGGGCCCGTCCATCCCGCTGGTTCGCCGCTGATATATTCGCCGCCCCGGGCGTTCCTCCGGCCGCCCCCTCGCTATTTATGTCGTCTCCGTCCCGCAAGGGGTTGCTTGTCGCTGTCCGCGCACCTCGAGCCCACCGTTGCCTGGCGTGAGCTCCGAGCGGAGCTCCGGCGAGCCGTGGGCGAGTCGACGTACGACATCTGGCTCGCCTCCCTCGAGCTGAAGTCGGTCCGCGACGGCACGCTCACGCTGGACGCGCCGGCCGCGACCTACGACTGGGTTTCCAAGCGGTTTGAACGGATCATCTCGAGCTGCACGAGGCTGGTGTTCGGCCCGGACATCAAGCTCGAGCTCGCCTGCCACGGCGTCGACCGTGTCGCCAGGCCGCGCAAGACCACGCAGGCCGAAGGCCTCGACCTCACCGCCGGCGCGCTCAACCCGCGCTACAGCTTCGACCAGTTCATCATCGGCGACGGCAACCGTCTCGCCCACGCCGCGGCGCTGGCGGTCGCCGAGCTTCCCGGGCAGGCCTACAACCCGCTGTTCCTGCACGCCCCGCCGGGCCTCGGCAAGACCCACCTCCTGCACGCGATCGGCAACTACGCGCTCTCCTTCGGCGACGGCGTCGTCGTCCGCTACACGACGACCGAGGCCTTCACCAACCACTTCGTCACGGCGCTCGGATCGCGATCCATCGATCGTTTCAAGCAGGCCTACCGCAACGCCGACGTGCTGCTGATCGACGACGTTCAGTTCCTCGCGAGCAAGGCCAAGACCGAGGAGGAGTTCTTCCACACCTTCAACGCCCTGTACGAGACGGGGCGCCAGCTCGTCCTCACCTGCGACCGGCTCCCGCGCCAGTTGGTGGCGGTCGAGGAGCGGCTTCGCGAGCGCTTCGAGTCGGGCCTGGTGGCGGTGATCAAGCCACCCGACCACGCGACCCGCGTGGCGATCCTGCGCAAGCGGGCCGCTCTCGACCGAATCCCGGTCGCCGACGGCGCCGTGCTCGAGCTGATCGCCGACCGCATCACCGACAACGTTCGCGTGCTCGAGGGGGCCCTGATCCGGATCGTCGCGTACCACTCGCTCACGCAGCTCCCGATCGACCTCCGGCTTGCCGAGACGGTGCTCGACGAGATCCACCCACGACCGCAACCGCGGTCGGCGTCGACGTCGGTCGGCGACATCCAGAACGCGGTCGCCACGTACTACGGACTGGCGCTGGCGCAACTCACCTCCTCCAGCCGGGCCGCGAATGTCGCCTGGCCGCGCCAGGTCGCGATCCATCTCGCCCGGGCGTTCACCGGCGCTTCGCTGAACGCGATCGGCGAAGCGTTCGGCGGCCGCAACCACGCCACGGTCCTCCACGCCTGTAAGCGCGTGACCGAGCGCATGAACCTCGATCAACAAGCTGTTCACGAGGTCGAGGAACTCACGACGATCATCGCATCGCGCCCGTGATGACCGCCGCCCTTGACAGACTTGTCTGTTCTTCGCACACGCCATCTTTCCCGCTTCCTGCGGCCAAACGAGGGGTTATGAACACCCCACAAGCCCCTATGACTTCTAACTTCAATCTGAGGTATTCATCGTGAAGATCTCCTGCGAGCGCGAGGCTCTGCTTCGTCAACTCCAGACCGTGAGCAGAGTGGCCTCGACACGCAGCGCGATCCAGGCGCTGTCGGGAGTTCAGCTTGCCGCCGCGTCCAGCGGCTGCGAGCTTCAGGCCACCGACATGGACGTCGGCCTACGCGTCCCGCTGGAGGCCGAGGTCGTCCGCGAGGGCGTCGTCGTGCTGCCGGCGCGGCTGCTCCTCGACGTGGTCCGCCTGCTCCCAGCCGAGCAGGTCTCGCTCGAGCTTCGTGCCGCGGAGCAGGATGTCGAGCTCGTCTCCGGCAACGCGACGTTCCACATCCGAACGCTCCGCGCCGAGGACTTTCCGCCGTTCCCCGAGCCCCAGGCCGACGGTGTCGTGTCGGTTCCGCTGGAGGCGTTCGTGGCAACGGCTCTCAAGGTCGCAAGCTCGGCCTCGCGCGACGAGACCCGCCCAGTCCTGACCGGGATTCTCGTGTCAGCCTCGGACCGGGAGCTCCGAATGGTCGCCACCGACTCCTATCGACTGAGCGTGAAGGAGACGACGCTCGAGGATGCGCTGCCGTCTGGGTTCGAGGTCAACGTGCCGGCGCGGGCCCTCCAGGAGCTGGCCCGCGTCGCGGGTCATGTCGAGGACGAGGAGCTCCGGATCAGTGTTCGCCAGAATCAGGTGCTGTTCGAGCTCGGGAAGGTCGTCCTGTCCTCGCGCTTGATCGACGGCCAGTTCCCGAACTACCGCCAGCTGCTGCCCGAGACGTTCGAGCACGAGCTGCGCATCGCCGGCGCCGAGTTGACCGAGGTCGTCCGGCGGATCAGCCTGCTCGCGCAGAAGAACGCCCCGCTGCGGCTGTCGTTCGGACCCGGCGAGCTGACGATCTCCGCGCAGACGCCCGACATCGGCGAGGCGCGCGAGTCGCTGCCGGTGCCGTTCCAGGGCGAGCCACTCGAGATCGGCTTCAACCCCGAGTTCCTTCGCGCTGGGCTCGAGGCGATCGAGGAGGGCGACGTGCTGGTCAAGCTGATCAGCCCGCTCCGCCCCGGGCTGATCGAATCCGGGGACGACAGCCGGTTCCGCTACCTGATCATGCCGATCCGGCTCAACGTCTAGGGAGCGGCGACATGCGAGCGATGGATCCGAGCGCCCGAGTCCGGTGCAGGTGATCGGTCTCAGCCTGCGCGACTTTCGGAGCTACCACGACGCCCGCGTGGAGCTTGGCGACGGGGTGACAGTCGTGACTGGTCCGAACGGCGCCGGCAAGACGAATCTGCTCGAGGGCCTGTACTTCGCCTGCACGGGCCGCTCGTGTCGGACGAGCAACGAACGGGAGGTTGTGAAGTTCGGAGCCGGCGCTGCTCGCACGGTGCTCACTTGCGAGGGAGAAGACGGCGCGCACGAGCTGACGGTCGGCTTCGTGCCCGGGCAGCCGAAGGTGATGCGCGTCGACGGCGCGACCGTCGAGCGGATGCTCGACGTTGCGAGCCGGCCGCTTGTCAGCGTGTTCCTCCCCGACCGGCTCGAGCTGATCAAGGGTGCGCCGGCGGTCCGTCGCGCTCACCTCGACCAGTTCGTGGCGGCGCTGTGGCCGGCGCGGGTGGATACCCGCCGGCACTACTCACAGGCGCTCGCGCAGCGCAACGCGCTGATCGCCCGGATCCGGTCGGGCCGCGGCTCGCGCGGCTCGCTCGAGAGCTGGGACGCCCAGCTTGCCCGTCATGGGATCGCGTTGATGAACGACCGCCGCGGCGCCGTCGAGCTGCTCGCGGCGCCGTTCGAGCGTCTCGCGACCGCGCTTGGCCTCGCGGAGGATCCGAAGGTCTTCTACCGGCCGCGCTCTCGAGCGAGCGACCCCGCCGAGCTCGCCCGCGAACTGGCCGAGCGAGTCGAGAGCGACATCGAGCGCGGATTCACCGGTCATGGGCCGCATCGCGACGACCTAGCGACCGAGCACGGCGGCCACGACCTGCGGGCATACGGCTCGCAGGGTCAGCAGCGACTCGCTCTACTGGCGCTGTTGCTGGCCGAGCGCGAGGTGATCGCCGATCACCGCCCCGCCCCACCGCTGATGCTGCTCGACGACGTGATGAGCGAGCTCGATCGGGATCGCCGCCAGGCGCTCGTCGACCTGCTCCGCTCGACCGCCGGGCAGTCCGTGATCACCGCCACCGACCTCGAGCACGTGCCCGGGTCCACGGACGAGGACGTGATGCACCTCGCGGTGTCGGGCGGGCGGCTGCTCGCGATGGCCGGCGAATGACCTTCTACCGACGGAGTCCGCGGCCGCTGGCGCTGGCGCTCGACCACGTTCGCGACGAGCTCGAGCCCGAGGGCCTGCTGGCCGACGTGCAGCGGGTGTGGCACGGCGCGGTCGGCGTGACGATCGCCGGCGAGGCGCAGCCGACAGCGGAGCGTGGCGGCGTGGTGACGGTGTCGTGCTCGGCGTCGGTGTGGGCGCAGGAGCTCGACCTGATGGCCCCGGCGATCCTCGAGCGGCTGAACAGCCGGTTGCGCACGGGACGCGTCTCGCGACTGCGGTGCGTGGCGCTCCCCCGAGAGTGACTGTTACTTCCCCTGCTGATTCAGCGCTACGGCTTCCCGAATGAGCTTCTTCAGCGCACCCTTGTTGATCTTGTCGGTCTCTCTGATGTCGATCGCACGCCTGACGTTCCCGTCAAGGCTCGAGTTGAACAGGCCCGAGGGATCGTTCAAGGCGGCACCCTTGAAGAACGTCAGCTTGATCACTTCCTTGTAGGACTCACCAGTACACACAATCCCTCCGTGTGACCACACCGGCGTCCCCGGGTTCGTGGCCTTCGCCCACTTCCACTCCTCGACGATCTCGGGGTCCGCTTCCTTGATGACAGCCCGGACCGTGCCGAGCGTCTCGCCGCGCCAGTCGGCCAGCTCCCTAATCCTCTCGTCGATCCGCTGCGATGCATTGGGTCCGTTATCTGCCATGAGCAGATGGTAGACAACACGTGGTTAACCCAGCAAGGCCGGTGACGCTGTCCGACGCGCCACCGGCCTTGTCAGCCCCCACCGGCTCGGTTCAAACTCTGCCGGCCCCTTGTGCCCCCAACTTGTTAGCCGAGCGGCTCGACCGTCGACCAGGAACCGAGGCTCCAGCTCCCCAGGCTCGGGTCGGCGCCTGTCCCGGAGCTCGCCGTGCAGGTCTTGCAGCTCCAGCTGCTGAGCGCGAAGCCGGCGCGGAGCGGACCCTTGGCCCGGCTCCAGCTCGACAGGCTCCAGCTCGACAGGTTGTAGTTGATGTTGCCTGTCGCGCCGTTGATCAGCGTGCTGGGCGTCAGGCCCTGGTCGGCGACCGGCGGGTTCCACACGAGCGCCGCCTTGACCGCGTTGGGCTCCTGGAAGGACGAGTTCTCCGTGACCGCGGGGCTGGTCAGAGCGCCCTTCACCTGGTCAGGCGTCCAGTTCGGGTGAATCTGGAGCAGGTCAGCGACGAGGCCCGAGATCATCGGGGCCGCCATCGACGTGCCGCTCGTCTGGATGTACTGACCGTTGCCGACGATGCAGGTCGAGCAGGTGCTGGAGAAGTAGCTGTTCGGCGCAAGCACCGACACGATGTGGGCGCCCGGCGCGTACACGTCCGGCTTCTGCAGGCCATCCTGGGTCGTCCCCCGGCTCGACCACGACGCGATCGCGTCGTTGCTCGGGTTAGCGCTGCCGTTCTCATCGACGCCGCCGACGGTGATCACGTAGGGATCGTTGGCCGGCGAGAACTGGACCGCGTTCGAGGCGGTGCCCTGATTGCCGGCGGCCGCGACCACGACTATGCCGTGCATCCACGCGGTCTCGACGGCCGCGTCGAGCGGGTCGGTCTTATAGGACTGAGGAGTCGTCGAATCGAGTGACAGGTTGATGACGCGGATATTGAACTCTGACTGATGCTCCACCGCGAACTGCAGTCCGTAGATCACGTCAAGCACGCTTGCCTTGCCCGTCTCGTCGGAGACCTTCACCGAGATCAGGTTGGCGTTCGGCGCGACGCCGACGTACTCACCGTGCAGCGGATCCCCGGGGCCGCGATTGTCGCCGTTGCCGGCGATGATCCCGGCCACATCCGTTCCGTGACCGTAACTGTCGGTCGCGGTGGTGGCATCAGCATTCGCCACGGCGCTCGCAACGACCCGCGAGCTGCTGTGGTCCTTCGAGGCGAAGTCGGGAAGCGCACCGTCAACGCCCGTGTCGACGACGGCCACTCCCACACCGGTACCGGTGACACCGAACCGCCAGAGGGGGAGAACGCCGAGCGTCTGGTCATAAGTCGTCTGAAGCTGAGAGTCGAGGAGACCCTGGCCGGCCATGTGGAAAGGCAGGCTCTGCGAGGCGACGGTGGTGTTCAGTGACACCGCGTGCACGTCGGGGTTCGCCGCCAGCGACTGCGCCTCGGCAGCGGTCACCGAAAGAGCGAGGCCGTGGATGATCGGCAGGTTGCCGATCAAACGCCCGTGGACCTTGGCGGCGTCGGAGTGTTCCTTTGCTGCCGTGACCGGCGCATTGAACTGGACGATCGCCTGCAGCACCGACGCGGGGTGATGCGCAGCAAGAGTGGCGATGCGCGGATCGAGCGGCGCCGAGGAACCCGCGGCGGCCGCCGAGCCATTGGTGGAGCTTGGGACGAGAGTCCGCAGCGATCCGCCCGACGCGCCGAGCGCGATGGACACGGCGATCGCCATGATGGCGGCGCCGGCGAGCGCGGACATCCACCGCATCCGCTCGACGATTTGGACAGAACGTGTCATCTCAGAGCAACCTCCATGTCGCAAAGCTAGTTACCAGTGACTCAACTGGCGGCTGGGCGATCTCGTATCCACACGAGACCCCTGGCTTTGCGTCCCCGCCTCGCGACGGGTTTGCCCTGAGCAGTCTTATTAGTTGTGAACTGGCGGCTGGGCCATCTCGCTGTGGGCGAGACCCCTGGCTTTGCGACCCCGCCTCGCGACGGGTTTGCCCTGATCAGTCCTTCGTAGGTAGGTCATCGGCGGACGTGGCGTCCGACCTGAGTGGCTTGGACGTATGTATGAGGCCCGGCAGCGTTATGCGGCGGTGCGGAGCGAGAGCTCCGGCTTTACCGGCTCGGGCCGGCCGAGATGGAAGCCCTGGCCGAAGTCGCACTCGAGCGCGACGAGCGCGTCCGCCTGCTCCTGCGTCTCGATCCCCTCGGCGATGACCGCCACGCCCAGTGTGCGGGCGAGCTCGATGATCATGCGCACGAACGACGCCTCACGGCCGCCGCGGGCGAGGCCGTCGACGAACGACTTCGCGATCTTCAGCATGTCGAACGGCAGTGTGTGCAGGTAGCTGAGCGACGAGTAACCAGTTCCGAAGTCGTCGAGCGCGAACCTGACCCCGAGCGCGCGGAGCTGCGCAATCGCTGCCTTGACCCGGTCCGAATCGTCGAGCAGCACGCTCTCGGTGATCTCGAAGATCAGGCTTCGCGGATTGACGTCCGCGGCGGACAGGGTCGCGCGCACGCGATCCACGAGCTCGGGATCGCGGAGCTCGACCGCGCTCAGGTTCACATGAACCGCGACCTGGGCTCCCCCGGCGTCGCGGCGGGCCTGCCATCGTCGGGCCTGCTGGCAGGCTTCCTCGAGCACGTACTGACCGAGTGACAGGATAAGCCCGGTCTCCTCGGCGAGCGGGACGAACTCCGACGGGCCGACCAGGCCGCGCCGCGGATGCTCCCACCGCACGAGCGCCTCCTCGGCGACGAGCGCACCGGTGTCGAGATCGATGATCGGCTGGAAGTACAGGGTCAGCTGCTGGCGCTCGATCGCGAGCCGCAGCTCTTCCTTGAGGCCGTGCCGCTCGAGGACAGCCTCGCCCATCGACGGGTGGAACACCTGGTAGTGACCTTTTCCGTTCGTCTTGGCCTTGTACATCGCGACGTCGGCGTCGCGGATCAGCTCCTCGGCCGCGCCGGCCCCGCCGTGGCTGGTGGCGATGCCGACGCTCACGTACACCGACACGCTCTCCGAGCCGACCCCGACCGGGAGCACGAACGCCTCCATGATCCGCCGGGCGACCTTGAGTCCGGCCGCCTCGGCGTCGTGGCCGTCCTCGACCATGACCGCGAACTCATCGCCCCCGAGGCGCGCGACCACGTCCTCGGGGCGCAGGCACGCGCGCAGCCGCGAGGCGACCGACACCAGCAGCTCGTCGCCGGCGGAGTGGCCGAGGCTGTCGTTGACGGTCTTGAAGTCGTCGAGGTCGATGAACAGCACCGCGATCTCGCCGCGCCGGTCGGCGATCGCGGCCTTGACCTTGTCGGTGAACAGCGCTCGGTTGGCAAGGTTCGTGAGCGGATCGTGGTAAGCCTGGTGGTGGAGCTGCTCCTGGAGGTCCGACAGCTGCATGACGGCCTGCTCGAGGCGGTCGTACTGGAGCGCGACGCTCGCGTTGCCCGCGAGCGTGTCGAGCAGTCGCAGGTCGTCGTGGTCGAACGAGCGCACGACGCCGAAGCGGTTGGCGAGCATGATCGCGCCGATCATCCGCTCCTCGCCAGGGAGCGGTGCGACCATCGCGTGGGTCACGCCGCGGGCCTCGAGATAGCGCTGGAGGCGAGCCCCGCCGAATGGGGAGTCGAGCGTGATCGCGCCGCCGCCGCCACGCTCGAGCAGCTCGCGCATCGCGTCGGCCACCTCGGAGTCGACCGGCTCCATCAGCTCGCGGTAGCTGCCCGGGCCGACGAGCGTCCGCAGCGATGGATTCTCCTCGGAGCCGAACAGGATGATCTCGGCGAGCTCGGCGCGGAACGCCTCGAGCGAGCGCATGAGCAGGCCCTCGAGCGCGTCTGCGATCTCACGCGAGCGCGCGAGCGTGCGGTTCGCCTCGTACAGGAACTCGAGTCGCTTATGGCGCTCGCGCTCGGACAGGTAGGCACGGTAGGCCGCGAACAGCGTCACCGAGGGCACGGCCAGGAGCGGGAGGGCGCGCGCGTCCGAGGACGCGATCACCGCGCCGCACAGCCCGAGGCTGGCGTTGCTGAGCGTCACCACGAGGTCCATCGAGAGCATGTGGGCGACCGTGCGGAGCTTCACGACGCCCTCCGAGAGCGAGATCGCGGTCGCGATCAGCACGACGGTCAGGAAGCCGGAGGCCTGCGTGGCGATCAGCGCCGCGACCCATGTGCGCTCCCCGACGTGGTCGGACACGGGCGCGAGCGCGTGGATGACGAGGATCGCGATGCATGCGTGCACCGCCAATTGGGAGATGTTGAAGACGAACTTCACCGGCGGCAGCCGGCGGTCGAACAGCATCACGAGCGCGATGCCGAGCAGGCAGCCGATGCCGAACGCCTCGGCGCTGCAGAAGATCAGTCCGAACACGAGCGGGATGTCGCCGAGCGAGAACGAATGCGCCCCGCGCCGGAAGTGGAGGTGGACGACGCACCGCTCGGCGATCGCGAACGCGATTGCGATCGACCACCAGGGCAGGTGCGGATGCGCGAGCGGCTGGAGGCCGTGCACCGGGCCCGCGTAGAGCGCTGCCGCGGTCGCGATCAGAACTACGTTCAGCCCCCAGACCGGGTGCACGTGACGCCCGCGCGCGAGCCTCCCGGACAGGCGAGAGTACCTCTTGGGCTGGGGTTCGGTGGCGGTCTGCGCTCTCATCCTCGGTGCGCCGACGTCGACTCGCCGGCAGCCCTTCGCGTAAGCATCGGCCGTACCGCACGAAAGTTGAGCATCGTCTACCGATGGGTTGCTCAGCGGCGGTCGCGAGAAGCCTGCGACGGGGCGCGCTCCGGCGCGCGACAAAGCCACCGAAAGCGACCTGTTCGTGCCCCGCTAAATACGTCCCGTTTTAGCGCGTTTGCAGGGAAAACGGCGCACGGCGCGCGGCCGTTTCCGCCCCCTTCTGTGCTAAAGTTATGTGCACAATTCTCGACGCCCCGTGCGCGCGCCAGGTTGCGCGGATTCCGGGGCGTCTCTGATGTATCGGAGGATCGTTGGCAATTGACGATGGCGCCACAGGGCGCCCAAACCAGCAGAGCACGTACGACGCACAGGACATCACGGTCCTCGAAGGACTCGAGGCCGTGCGCCGGCGCCCCGGCATGTACATCGGCTCGACCGGGCCGAGGGGCTTGCACCACCTCGTCTACGAGGTCGTCGACAACTCGGTCGACGAAGCGCTGGCTGGGCGATGCGACAACGTCGAGGTGACGATTCACCCCGACAACAGGGTCACGGTGGTCGACGACGGCGCCGGCATCCCAGTCGGGATCATGGAGAAGGAGCAGCGCCCGGCCGTCGAGGTCGTGCTCACGGTCCTGCACGCCGGCGGCAAGTTCGGCGAGGGCGGCGGCTACAAGGTCTCGGGCGGCCTCCACGGCGTGGGGGTGTCGGTCGTCAACGCGCTCTCAGAGCGTCTCGACATCGAGATCCGCCGCGACGGCTTCTGCTGGACCCAGTCGTACGCGCGCGGCAAGCCGCTCGGCGATCTCCAAAAGGGCGAGCCGACGGACGAGACCGGCACGACCGTCACGTTCCTGCCCGACGCCGACATCTTCGAGACGCTCGAACTCGACTTCACCACGCTCGAGGAGCGGATCCGCGAGACCGCATTCCTGACCCGCGGGCTGCGGCTCGTGCTGATCGACGAGCGCTCATCGGGCCATCGGGCCGAGTTCCGCTACGAAGGCGGGATCGTCGACTTCGTCAAGTACCTCAACGGCAACAAGGAGCCGATCCAGAAGAAGGTCATCTTTTTCTCGGGCGAGAGCGACGAGGGCGCGGTCGAGGTCGCGATGCAGTGGAACTCCTCCTACCAGGAGTCCGTGTTCTCGTTCGCCAACAACATCAACACGATCGAGGGCGGCAGCCACCTCAGCGGGTTCCGCTCGGCACTGACGAGCGCGCTCAACAAGTACGCGCGCGACAAGGGCGAGCTCAAGGAGAAGGACGACAACCTCACCGGCGAGGACGTCCGCGAGGGCCTGACCGCGGTGATCTCGGCCAAGCTCCAGGACCCGCAGTTCGAGGGGCAGACCAAGACCAAGCTCGGCAACCCCGGCATGCAGGGGTTCGTCCACTCGATCGTGAACGCCCGCCTGGCCGAGTTCCTCGAGGAGAACCCGCAGGACGCGCGGGCAGCGATCCGCAAGGCGGTACAGGCCTCCCAGGCGCGCGCGGCCGCGCGTAAGGCTCGGGACCTCACGCGGCGCAAGTCCGCGCTCGAGAACTCGACGCTTCCGGGCAAGCTCGCCGACTGCTCGGTCAAGGACCCGTCGCTGGCGGAGCTGTTCGTGGTCGAGGGAGACTCGGCCGGCGGCTCGGCGGTCAGCGCTCGGGACCGCAGCACCCAGGCGATCCTCCCGCTGCGCGGGAAGATCCTCAACGTCGAGAAGAGCCGGATCGACAAGGTGCTGGCCAACACCGAGATCCAGGCGCTGATCACCGCGATCGGCACGGGCGTGCGCGACGAGTTCGACATCGCCAAGGCGCGCTACCACAAGGTCGTGCTGCTAACCGACGCCGACGTCGATGGCGCCCACATCCGCACGCTCGCGCTGACGCTCCTGTTCCGCGAGATGCAGCCGCTGATCGAGGCCGGGTACGTGTACATCGCCAAGCCGCCGCTGTACCGGCTAACGCGCGGGCAGAAGCACCGCTACCTCGAGCGCGAGTCTGAGCTCGAGGACATTCTGCTCGGCGACAAGTTCGAGAAGATTGACGTGCTCGACCGCCACAACAAGCAGTTCAGGCTGACCGACACTCGGTGGAAGCGTTTCGGCCGGCTGCTCAAGCAATACCAGGGCTGGGGCTCTGCGCTGCGCGCCGCCCACGGACACGGGGTGGTCGAGTTCATGCAGCAGGCGCGGCTGCTCGAGCAGCAGGTGACCAGCACCGAGGACCTGATGAAGATGCTCGCCGAGGATGGGAAGAACGGCGAGGCGTATTCCGTCGAGCTCCTCTCCGAGCAGCCGGATTCGGTCGTGGTGCGGACGATCGAGGTCAAGACCGGACTGGCGACGACCCATACCGTGCAGCGCGCGGCGCTCGACGCCAACGAGTACCGGCGGATGGCGGATGTGCATCGGGAGCTCGAGGAGCTCGCGGGGACGCCGCCGTTCCGAGTCAAGCTCGGAGAGACCACCACCGACGCGGCGAGCTTTGAGGAGCTGCGGGCGGCGGTGCTGGCGGTCGCGCAGAAGGGGATCGACTACTACCGCTTCAAGGGCCTGGGCGAGATGGACGCCGAGGAGCTTCGCGAGACCACGATGGACCCGGCCTCGCGGACGCTGGTGCAGGTCACGATGGAGGACGCGGCGTCGGCCGACATCGTGTTCTCGATGTTGATGGGGGATCAGGTCGAGCCGCGGCGCGCGTTCATCGAGGAGAACGCCCGCTACGCCACCCTCGACACCTAGGAGCGCCCGATGTCAGCCATCGACACCATCAGCGGCGGCAACATCGAGCCACGCGGGCTCGAGGAGGAGATGCGCTCGGCGTATCTCGACTACGCCATGTCGGTCATCGTCGGGCGGGCGCTGCCCGATGTCCGCGACGGTCTGAAGCCCGTTCATCGCCGCGTCCTGTACGTGATGAACGAGCTCAACCTCCAGCCGAACCGCAAGCACGTCAAGTGCGCGCAGATCGTCGGCGAGGTCATGGGCAAGTACCACCCGCACGGCGACTCCCCGATCTACGACACGCTCGTCCGGCTCGCGCAGGACTTCTCGATGCGCTATCCGCTGGTCGACGGACACGGGAACTTCGGCAACATCGACGGCTACTCGGCCGCGGCGATGCGCTACACCGAGGCGCGGCTCGACCGGCTCGCGACCGAGATGCTGCGCGACATCGACGAGGAGACCGTCGACTTCGTCCCCACCTACGACGGCAGCCGCCAGGAGCCGGTCGTGCTGCCGGCGCGGTTCCCGAACCTGCTCGTCAACGGCGGGTCCGGCATTGCGGTCGGGATGGCCACGAACATCCCGCCGCACAACCTGCGCGAGGTGATCGACGCCACCATCGCCTACATCGAGAACCCCGACATCGACGTCGAGGGGCTGATGCGCCACATGAAGGGGCCGGACTTCCCGACCGGCGGGATCATCCTCGGCCGCGAGGGGATCCGCGAGGCGTACGCCACGGGCCGCGGCCGCGTGCGGCTCCAGGGCAAGGCGCACATCGAGCCGATCGGTCAGGGCAAGGAGGCGATCATCATCACCGAGCTGCCCTACCAGGTCCGGCGCGACGGCGATGGCGGCCTGATCCTCAAGATCAAGGAGCTCCACGACCAGAAGAAGCTGCCCGAGATCAGCGACCTGCGCAACGAGTCCGACCGCCACGGGATGCGGATCGTGGTCGAGCTCAAGCGCGACGCGATCCCGAAGGTGGTGCTCAACAAGCTCTACAAGCACACGCCGCTCCAGACCACATTCGGCGTGAACATGGTCGCGCTTGTCGACAACGTCCCCCGGACCTTGTCGCTGCGCGAGGCGATCGGCTACTACGTCGACCACCAGCGCGAGATCATCATTCGCCGGACGAAGTACGAGCTGCGGCGCGCCGAGGAGCGCGCCCACGTGCTCGAGGGACTGCTGATCGCGCAGGACAACCTCGACGAGGTGATCGCGCTGATCCGCGGTTCACGTGACCCGGAGGCCGCGCGCAACGGCCTGCTCGAGCGATTCGAGCTCACGGTCGTGCAGGCGCAGGCAATCCTGCAGCTGACGCTGAGCAGGCTGACCGCGCTCGAGGCAGACAAGATCAAGCAGGAGCACGCCGACCTCGTCGAGCGGATCGCCGAGCTGCGCGAGATCCTCGGCGACGAGCAGAGGGTCAACGCGTTGATCAAGGACGAGCTTGGGGAGATCAGGGAGGCCTACGGCGACGAGCGCCGCACCGAGATCACACATGCCGAGGGCGAGATCGACATCGAGGACCTGATCGCGGACCAGCAGATGGTGATCTCGATCACCAACTCGGGCTACATCAAGTCGCTGCCGCTAGCGACTTACCGGCAGCAGCGCCGCGGCGGCATCGGCGTGACCGGGATGGACATGAAGGAGGACGACTACATCGAGCACCTGTTCGTCTCCTCCACCCACGACTACCTGCTGTTCTTCACGAACCGAGGCAAGGTCTACCGGCTCAAGGTGTACGAGCTGCCCGAGGCCTCCCGCACCGCGCGCGGCCGGGCGCTCGTGAACCTATTGCCGCTGCGCGAGGGCGAGCGGGTGCAGTCGGTGCTGGCGACCCGCGACTTCGGCGAGGGCAAGTACCTCGTGTTCGCCACCCGCAAGGGCATGGTCAAGAAGACCGAGTTCCGCGCCTACAACACGCCGATCAAGGCCGACGGGATCATCGCGATCAACATACGAGACGACGACGAGCTGATCGCGGTCCGCCGGACCTCGGGGCACGACGACATCATCATGGTCTCGCGCTCGGGGCAGGCCGCGCGATTCAGCGAGAGCCAGGTCCGGCCGATGGGCCGCGACACCAGCGGCGTGCGCGGCATGAACGTCTCGCACAAGGGCAACGCGGTGCTGGCGATGGACGTCGCGCGCGACGACCAGGAGTTGCTCGTCGTGACCGAGAACGGCTACGGCAAGCGGACTCCGATCCCCGACTATCCGGTCAAGGGCCGCGGGACGATGGGCGTCAAGACGATCCAGCTCACCGAGAACAAGGGAGCGCTCGCCGGCGCGCTCGTCGTGCGCGAGCACCAGGAGCTCGTGTTCATCTCCCAGAACGGAATGGTCCAGCGCACGTCGGTGCGCGGGATCAACCGCTACGGACGCTCGTCGCAGGGCGTGAAGGTGATGAACATCCGCGACGACGACCAGGTCAGCGCGGTGGCGCTGGTGGTCGAGTCCGAGGCCTCGACGGCGGCGCCGGTCGCCGGAGACGAGCCTGCCGTCCTGGACGAGCCGCTCGGCGAAGGCGAATCCCTCGACGGGGACGCGGCGGCCGGCGATGGCGAGCACGACGCCACGGACGAAGCTGCCGGCGAGGACGAGTTCGCCGGCGAGGACGAATCCGCCGGCGAGGACGAATCCGCCGGCGAAGAAGAGCCGGCCGGCGACGACGAGTAGCAAACCAACGCGGTCCACGCCCCGGATCGCTCAAGCGCCGGCGCAAACCTACCGATAAGCGGTCAAATGGGATCCGGGCGGCCACACTTGCGGTCGTTGCTGGCGCACACCGCCGGCACGACCGAGCCGGCCACGCGTCCTGTCGGCGCTCGACGCGCCGCACGACGCATGGTGGTCGCGCTCGTGATCGCATGGCTGGCGTTGATCGCGGCCGGGAGTTGGCTCCTTGCCGACTCGCAGGCGAACAGCCGCAAGCGGGATGGCGGCACGGCTGCAGACCCGCGTTCAGTTCGCCGCCGGGTTCGTGTCGATCTACGCGAACGATCTCATCAGCAGCCAGCGAGCCCAGGCGCTGAGCTGGTTCGCCGGCCCGGCGATCTCGCAGAGCACCTTGGATCGCGACTCGGCCGCGCTCGGCCTGCGTGCGGCGGTGATCCTCGACTCAGATGGGCGCGTGATCCGCACGGCGACGTCGGCCCCCGGGCCTCTCGTCGGCATGCTTGCGGCGAGGTATGCGGACCTCGCGGGTACGTTCGCCGGGCTCGACGCATCTGGGGTCGCGCTGACCGATGTCGGCGGCACACCGATGCTCACCTTTGCCGTCGCGTATCAGACCTCGTCTGGCCGGCGCGTGTTCACGGGCGCGTACACGATGTCGGAGTCGGTATTGCCCACCGTTCTGGGGAGCGTTCTCTCTAACCGCGGTTGGCAGGCCTATCTTGTCGATCCCCGCGAAGGGCTGCTGACTGCGATCCCGTCCGGAGGGCGAACAGGCCAGCACGCTCGCCCAGGCCGACCCCCGGCTCTGGGAGGCCGCCCGCCGCGCGGACAGGGGCTCGTACGACAGCCCGCAGGGCAAGCAGTACTTCGTCACCGCGGGCGTTGCGGGGACCTCGTGGCGGATCGTGCTACGCGATCCCGAGGCTCAGCTGTTCACGTTCCTCAACGGCGCCGGCAGGTGGCTCGCGTGGCTCGCGATCGCTGGGCTGGCGGTTGCCGGGCTCGCGATCATCGTCCTGATCTCGCGCCTACAGGGTCGCCGCGAGCAGCTCACCCGACTCAACATCGAGCTCGCGCGGCTGGCGGCGATCGATCCGCTGACCGGACTGCGCAATCGCCGCGCGATCGAGGAGTACCTGCACGATGCGCTCAGCGCCGCCCGCCGACACGATCTGGCGCTGTCGTTGCTGGTCGTGGACGTCGATCACTTCAAGCACGTCAACGACACGCTCGGTCACCGCGGCGGCGACGCCGTGCTCGCGCACACCGCCCGGGTCCTCGACGGCGCGCTCCGCACCGAGGACGCGATCGGCCGCTGGGGCGGCGAGGAGTTCCTCGTCGTGCTCACGAGCACCGACGAGGACGGCGCGCTCCGCGCCACCGAGCGCCTGCGCGAGGCGCTGGCGCTCGACCAGCCCGAAGAGGCGCGCACGCACGGGTTGCCCGTGACGGTCACGATCGGCGTCGCCGAGTGGCGCCACGATGAAATCGACGAGCTCGTCAGCCGCGCCGACAGCGCGCTGTATCTCGGCAAGGCCTCGGGCCGGGACAACGTGCAGGTGTCGAGCCCGGTCGGGCGGGTCGCGTAAGCCGCAGACGGGCTTTAACGAGTGAAGGGCGCCGTCGACCCGACGCCCTTCACAGTTTGGCTGGCATCACCGAAGCGAGCTTGGATAAGGACCGGAGGGACCAATCCCGGCACTCGCGCCGGCGGTGTCTCGGGGGGACTCCGCTACGCGGGGTCAGCCTCCGACTTAGCGGCCGGACACCTCCAGGGTCCCGCAAGTACTTTCAGACAGTCGGACCACCTCCTTTCTCTGGTGATGATCAGATTACCAAGCGAGCTGGCGCGATCGCATCGGACGTGTCCGCTCGGCGGGCGTGGTCGCCGCGATGAACGAGCGGCCACGGTGGCCGGCACGTGCCGGACCGCGCGGCCTAACGCGCGCCAGGTACTGCTGCCAGGCGACCGGGATCGTCGGGCTTGCGACGTGGATGAACACGGTGGCGCTGGGCATCCGTGGCTGCTTGAGGAGGCGCATGCCGGCCTGGCGCGGGAGCGCGTCGCCTTTGCGGCGGTTGCATGGCGCGCACGAGGCGACGATGTTGTCCCAGCCCGAGCCGCCGCCCTTCGACCTGGGGATCACGTGGTCGACGGTGAGGTTGGAGCGCGCGCCGCAGTACTGGCAGGTCCAGTTGTCGCGGGCGAACACCGCTCGCCGGGTGATCTTGCGGCGATGGGTGTCGCGCGGGATCCGGACGTAGGTGACGAGCCGGATCACCACCGGTCGCGACATCGTCGCGGTCGCCGAGTGGAGCTCCCAGTCGCCGTGCTCGATCACCTCTGCCTTCTCCTTCAACAGCAGGACGACGGCGCGGCGGACCGTGCAGACGTTGATCGGCTCATACGTCGCGTTCAATACGAGCACCCGGCCACGCTCACGTCCGCGTCGCTGGTGCTCTGGAGGCGACGCGGACCACACTGGCGCTGGTACTGAAGTGGCCATGGGCTGGCCGCCAGTGTACCGGTGCCTCCGGTAGACCTGATAAGGGTTTGTTACGCCCTCAGGCAACCGCGGCCGGGAACGAACCCAGCACGCGCAGAACCTCGACGTGGGCGCGCAGGCCGGCGAGGGCGTCGGCGACGTGCGCCTCGACGTCGCGGCCCTCGAGGTCGAGGAAGAACATGTAGCGGCCGAGACCCTGCTTGCGGGGCCGCGACTCGATTCGGGTGAGGTTGACGTCCCGGGTGGCGAACTCGGCGAGGCAGTGAACGAGCCAGCCGGGCGCCTCGGAGCCGACCCCCCAAAACACGACCGCGGTCTTCCACGGCCCGCGCGGCGGGTCCGTTGATTCATGCCCGCCCACCCCGCCCGGCGGCGCCCCCATCGGCCCGAGCCAGACGAACCGGGTCTCGTTGTCGGCCACGTCCTCGACCCCGGCGCGCAGGACATGGCAGCCATAGCGCTCGGCCGCGAGGCGGTTGCCAAGCGCGGCCCACGGGCCGTCGTGCTCGGCCACGGTTCTGACGGCTTCCGCGGTCGAGCTGCCGGCGAGCACCTCCGCCCCCGGCAGGCGTGTGCGAATGAACCGCGCGCACTGCGCGGTCGCCTGCGGGTGCGACACGACCGTCTCGATCTCGGCCAGCTCGAGCGGCGTGCGCGCGATCAGGCAGTGGCGGATCGGATGGACCACCTCGCCCAGGATCGCCACGTCTTCGGTCTCCATCGCGAGCGCGTCGAGCGTCGCGTTGACCGAGCCCTCCAGCGAGTTCTCGATCGGCACCAGCGCGCGCTGCGCGGTCCCGAAGTGGACCGCCATCACCGTGTCGTAGATCGTCGGGTACGGAATGGGTCGAACGACTGGGGTTCGAACGACTGGCCGGCGGTGGCGCTGAGCAGCGCCTCCTGGGTGAACGTGCCCTCGGGGCCGAAGTACGCGACGCGCATCCGCCCGGGATGACCCTCCACTACCGGCCGCCTCCGGCCACTACCCCGAGCGCTGCTTCACGTCCGCCCCGAGCGCGCGGCGGATCGCCTCGTCCTCCTCGGGTGAGAGTTCGAGCTCGGGCTTCCCTTCCCGGACCTCCTTGGCGTACAGCCGCGCTTGGTCGCGGTGGTGGATCGAGGACAGCACCAGCCCGGAGCGGTTGGCGTCGAGCAGCGCGATCGAGGTCGATTGGCGGCCCGACATCTCGCCGTAGGCGTCGTAGCGGATCAGCGCCCGGTAGGCCACGGACCCGTCGATCCGGTGCTCGGCCGTCTCCATCCGGTTCTCGAGCCGCTCGGAGGCCTCCTGGACGTAGTCGGAGAGCGCCTCGAACTGGTGCTGGATCGAGGCGGCGTGCGCGACCAGGTCCTGGTTGCGGTCGCCGAGGATCGTGCGCTGGGCGGACCGGAGCCGGCGCAGCTTGACCCCGAGCACCGCGCAGCAGAGCAGTGCCAGCAACGCGGCGGCGCCAGCGGCGATCGCCACTATCCCAGCGGTGCTGGTCAGGTTGTGCACTGCCGACAGCATACGATCACGCCAGCCCTCACTGGAACGTGACCGGGAACGTCAGCGTGTTGTTCGCGGTGTTCTTCTCGCCGGGAACGGGCACGATCGTCGCGGTCAGCGTATGCGACCCCTTCGGGGGCGTCGAGCTGAGCGTCACCTGACAGCTCGTCGATTCTCCGGCCGTCGTCTGGGGGACGATCGTCTGCCCGCTGACGCTCGAGCCGGAGACCGTCACATGGCATTTGACATTGGTCTCCGTGTTCTGCCCAGTGTTCGCGAAGTCCAGTGTGAACGTCGGCGCCGGACTCGCCGGAATCGCGTTCGTCGAGCCCGTCTGGAGCGTGCTCCCACCGACGCTGACGGAGTTCAGCTCGTGCCCGTGCAGGCCCGGGGCGATGTGCTGCGCCTGGGCGGAGGACGGCAGCGTCACGTGGAGCACGGTCGCTACGTGGGTGGGGTCCAACCATTGGATCGAGGGCAGGAACTGGTCCGAGTTGAGTTGCTGGCCCCCGAGCCCGCCGACCGTGATCCCGGCCGCGCGCAGCGCGCCGACGATCTGCGGGACGGTGTAGTCCTTATAGAGCACGTCCGAGGCGTAGAACCTGGCCATCTCCGCCGCGATCGTGTTGACCGCGTTCTGGCCTGTCTGGGATTGGAGCGCCGGCTGGACCTCGCTGGCGATGTTGGTCATCCCGTCCTTGCGCATCTGGAGCGCCGACACGAAGTACTGCTGGGCTGCCTTGACCTCGTCGGGAACGCTCAGACCCTTTGCGTTGCTGAGCTCAGTCGCGGCATCACCGACCGCCTGATTGAGGCTCGCCTGGAGGCTGGTCGGGTCGCTCGTACCGCCCGAGAGCACTTTGAAGAAGCTCCCGCCGGTCTGCACGGAGCGCGCGTTCAGCGCGGCGACGCTGTTGTTGTAATCCTTGAGCGCGCTGTTGCGGGCGCTGGTCTCGCAGCCGTTGACGAGGACGGCGATCAGCACGATCACGATCACGACGACGACGGTCAGCCCGATGCGTCGGACCATGATTGCCTGGCGGTCGGCGCTCGGAGGCCGGCGTGAACCACCCCCTGTCGGTCGGCGTCGCCGCGGTGCCGCCCTCGGCGCGGTACGAGTCTCCTCAGGCTCGTCGAAGAACGACACGCTGCTCGCTCCTTGCGGGATCGGGAAACGCTCAGTATGACCGCACGGACGGCGGTAAGGCGATTCCGAACAATTGCAGGGAAAGGGGAAGGCCCCGGTCGCCGCGAAAAACGCGCCGTGCGCCCGCGCAATCCCTTCGGCTCGCAATCCCCCACCCGGATGCTGGGGAGTGAGCGGACGGCGCCGATGGCCGCAGGCCGTGACGACAGGGCCCGAACCGCGCCGCTGGCGGGGGGTCGCGACGGCGAGGCGCGCACGGTGCCGATGGCAGGAGGTCCCGACGGCGAGGGCCGCCGCGGGCGAGGGCCGAGTTTGGGCGACGAGGCCCCGATGGTGCTAAGCCGCTACCGCCTGCGCCGGCGCCTGGGGACCGGCGGATTCGCGACCGTGTGGCTCGCAACCGATGAGCGGCTCGATCGCGAGGTGGCGGTCAAGATCCTCCCGCGCGAGCGAGTCGTCGGTGGGCGGTTCGAACGGGAGGCCCGCGCGGCTGCCCGGCTCGCGCATCCGGGAATCGTCACCTTGTTCGAGGCCGCGGTCGACGACGAGGGCGCGTACCTCGTGTCCGAGCTGGTCCACGGCAGCACGCTCGACCGGCAGTTGGGCGAGGGCCGGCTGTCGGACCGCGACGTGGTCCAGATCGGGATCGCGCTGTGCGACGCTCTGACGCACGCCCATGCCCAGGGCGTGATCCACCGCGACGTCAAGCCGTCCAACGTGCTGATCCCCGCGCGCCCGACGTCGCCGGCCGGGCTCGCCAGGCTGACGGACTTCGGCGTCGCGCGCGTCCTCGGTGGCGACTCGCTGACCCTCACGGGTGACGTGATCGGGACGGCTGCGTACATGGCGCCCGAGCAGGCGCAGGGGCTGCCGGCGAGCGCCTCGGCGGATCTGTTCTCGCTCGCGCTCGTCCTGTACGAGGCCCTCACCGGGGTCAACCCGGTGCAGACAGGCGCCCGGACCCAGCCCGCACGGCGCCTCGGCATGCATCTCCCCCCGCTGCGCCGGCAGCGCAGGGAGCTCCCGCGCGAGCTCGGTCAGGCGATCGATCTCGCACTCCGCCCGCGCCCGCGCGAGCGAGGGCGCCTCGAGGAGCTGCGGGGCGCGCTGACGGCGGTCGCCGGCCGGGTCGCCGACGAGCCGGGCGTGGTGGCCGAACCGTGGCGCCCGCAAACCAAGGTCCGCCGCCGCACCACCGACGGCCGTCCCGACACCGGCCGTCGCCCGGACACCGACGAGCTCCATTTTCGGCTCGAGGATCACCGCCGGTTGGTCGAAGCCGAGCGCCGCAGGCCGTCGACCCGGCCCGAAGTTCGTCGCCCGGAGCCCCGGGGCGACGTGCACGAAGCGGGCGGCGAGGTCGCCGACGATGAGAGATTCCACATTCCATGGCCCCGCCGCGCCCTCGCCGGCGTGGCTGCCGCCGCGCTCGGAGCCTGGCTGGCGCACCACGCCCCGGGCGCCTCGCTGCTTCCGCCGGCGCTCACCGCATGCATCGCCGGGGTGCTGATCGCCGCGCTCCCGCGCGTCGGCTGGCTCGCGCTGACCGCGTTTCTGGCAACCGGCCTCGTCACGAACTCGGACGCCGGCGGCGCGGTGCTGCTCGTCGCCGGCGCCCTCATTCCGGTGGTCCTGGCGCCGCTCGACGCGCCGGCCTGGCCGCTGTCGGCGGCCGCCCCGGCGCTCGGTGCGTTCGGCCTCGCGGGCGCCTGGCCGGCGTTCGCCGGCTTCGCGGGCTCCGCGTGGCGACGGGGCGCGTTGGCGGCGACCGGGTGGCTGTGGCTCGCGCTCGCCCGCGGCCCGTGGACGGACTCCCCGTCGGGCACCGTCCACCACGTCCTCGCCCCGCTCCTGACCGTCGGCACGCTGGCGGGCGCCGTGGTGTGGGCGGCGGCGGCGATCGTCCTCCCGTGGATGCGAATCCGGCGTTCGGCGGTCCGCGAGGCGATGTTGCTGGCGGGGTGGGCCGGGGCGCTGGCGGTGGCCACGATCGCGGTGTCGACGCCCGCGGCGCAGGACCCCCGCGTGACCGCCGGCGCCGCCGCTCTGGGCGCCTTCGTCGGAGCGCTCGTTGCGCTTGTCACGAGGTGGTCTTCACGCCGCGTTAGGGGCACGAGATGGGCGAAAGATTGCGCGCCGACCGCGTAGCATGGAAATCTGGCAAGTCCCGCCAAACCCCTGCCGGCGACGGGAAGTCGCGGTTCACGTATGAGCGTTCTGAAGAACCTGGAGAACAAGATCGCAGGCCTGGTCGAAGGCACGTTCAGCCGTGCCTTCCGGTCCGAGGTTCGTCCGGTGGAGATTGCCCGCAAGCTCGCGCGCGAGATGGAGGAGCACAAGTCGTTCTCGGTTTCCCGGACGTACGCGCCGAACGAGTACCGGGTGTTCCTGTCGCCGCGCGATCGCGAGCGGTTCGCCGGCTACGAAGCGGCGCTGACGGCCGAGCTAGCCGGGTATCTGCTCGAGCATGCGCGCAGGGAGCGACTGACCTTGCTGTCTCGGCCGGCGATCGAGTTCGAGACGGACGACCGGCTCGGCCTGGGGGAGTTCGGCATCCAGACACGGGTCGCGCAACCCGACGAGGAACCCGTCAGCAGTGCCTCGCCCGAGGCACAGTCCGGGCGGACGATGGTCTACAGCAACGCCGAGCGGGTGGCCGAACCGCTCGAGGAACGCGGCCGGGCCCGCGCCCCGAAGGTGCTTCTCCTGCTCGACGGCAAGCGGGTCGTGGTCGGGCCCTCGGGCGCGACACTCGGGCGCGGCCGTCAATGCGACGTGGTGCTGAACGATCCGAACGTGTCGCGCCACCACGCCGAGATCCGACCCCGCGGCGGGTCGTGGGTGCTCACCGACCTGGGCTCGACGAACGGCTCGCAGCTCAACGGCCGCCGCATCGACGGCTCAGAGGTGCTGCGGGACGGCGACGAGATCGAGCTCGGCGAGTCGGCGATGACGTTCACGCTGGAGTAGCGCCTCGCCATGCTCGCGCCCGTCTCGGTAGGTCTGAAGTTCGGCTTCCTGATCGTTCTCTACCTGTTCCTGATGTGGGTGGCCTGGAGCGCGATGCGAGATCTCCGGCGCGGCCGTGGCGGCGTGGTCCGGGCCGACGACGCCGCCCCGTACGACGCCACCGGCATGTACCCGGCCGCCAGCGGACTCGGCGATCACGACACCGACGGCTTCGAGCCGCGCTTGATGGTCGAGCGCGCTCCTGGCCACGAGACCGGCAGCGCATATGAAATTCCTAACCAGGGCGCTACCCTCGGCCGCGGAGACGTCGAGATCAGGCTCGACGATCCGTTCGCATCCGCGCACCACGCCCGCATCTCGCGGGAGGGCCACGTCGTCGTGATCGAGGACCTCGGATCCACAAACGGGACCTACCTGAACGAAGAGCCGCTCAACGGCCCCCAGCCGCTGCATCCCGGCGACCGGATCAGGATCGGCGACTGCGAGTTCTCCTACCGGCAATGAGGATCGAGTCAGCCTGATCATGCTGCGCGCAGCGGAGACCACCTGCAAGACCGACACCGGTCGCCAGCGGCGGGACAACGAGGACAGCGCGTACGCGCGGGCGCCGGTGTTCGTCGTGGCCGACGGGATGGGCGGCGCCCAGGCCGGTGAGGTCGCGTCGCGGATCGCGGTCGAGGCGTTCGAGCGCGGGTTGCCCGACTCAGGCAGCCCGGAGGAGCGGTTGGCCGAGCGCGTGCGCGAGGCGAACCAGCAGATCTACGAGCGTTCGCGCGCGGATCGCGGGCGAGCCGGCATGGGCACGACGCTGACCGCCGCCTACGTCGACGACACCCATGTCGCGATCGCCCACGTCGGCGACAGCCGCGCGTACCTGTTCCGGGACGGGTCGCTCCAGCGGCTCACCCAGGACCACTCGCTCGTCGACGAGCTCGTGCGCCGCGGGAAGCTGACCGAGGAGCAGGCCGCCGAGCATCCGCAGCGATCGATCATCACCCGCGCACTCGGCCCGGAGCCCGACGTCGAGGTCGACACCTGGACGTATCCGGCGCGCGCCGGCGACGTGGTCCTGCTGTGCAGCGACGGCCTCACCTCGATGATCTCCGAGGAGCGGGTCAAGGCAGTCCTCACCGAGCACGACAATCTCGACGAGGCCGCCGACGCGCTGATCAGAGCGGCCAACGAGGCGGGCGGCCGGGACAACATCACGGTCGTGCTGTTCCGCCTGGAGGATCTCGGCGGGGACGATGCCGCCGCCGGCGAGGACACGATGGTCGGCGTTTCCGTGCCGCACGATTCGCTGTCCCCGCCGACCGAGGAATCGGACGGCCGGGGCGCGACCGCAGTCGCCGTGGCGCCTCCGCCGACGCGGGCAAGCGCACGGCGGATCCCGCCGGCAGCTGCCGGCCCGCGCCGCCTCGAGCCTCGCCCACCGGCAACCGCCAACCGGGAGCGGCGGTACATCACGCCGATCGCCGCGCTCCTGGCCACGCTGATCGTCCTCGGGCTGATCCTCGGGGGCGGTTACCTGGCGAGCCGCCAGCTGTACTTCCTGGGTACCAATGCGCAGGGCGTCGTCACTGTCTACCGCGGGCTGCCCTACGACCTGCCGTTCGGGGTGCCGCTGTACGAGACCTATTACGTCTCGGGCGTTCCCGCCTCGATCATCCCCAGCGTCCGCCGCGGCCAGCTCCTGAACAACGACCTGCGCTCGCAGTCGGACGCTACATCGCTGGTGATGGATCTGGAGCAGGGAAAGATCTCGCCGTGAACGATGTTGGGGGCCTGCAGGTGAGTGCTCGAGGGGGAGTAGCGCAATGAGTGCGCGGAACCGAGAGCTCCTCGGTCTGATCCCCGCATCGCTGCTCGTGACCGCCGGGTTCGCCGGCGTGTTCATCCAGCGCTCCAACGCGCTGTCGAACGTTTCTCTGACCTACGGCGCGCTGTTCCTCGGGCTGTGCATCGCGGCGCACATCTTCATCCGGATGACGCTGCCGCGTGCCGACCCCTACATGTTCCCGCTGGTGGCGGTGCTCGCCAGCTTCGGCCTGGTGATGGTGTACCGGATCGACACGACGCTGGCCCGCCAGCAGGCGCAGTGGTTCGTGCTCGGTCTGATCCTGTTCGCGGTCACGATCATCGCGTTCCGCGACTACCGCAAGCTCGAGCGCTACCGCTATGTGATCGTCTTCATCTCGCTCGGCCTGTTGGTGTTGCCTCGGCTTCCGGGGATCGGCTATGCGGCCAACGGCGCGTATCTTGGCGTTCGTATCCCGGGGCTGTTCGTGTTCCAGCCGGCAGAGTTCGCGAAGATCGGGCTGGTCATCTTCCTGGCGAGCTACTTGCGCGACACGCGACAGGTGCTCGTGACCGGGTCACGGCGGATCCTCGGTGTGACGGTGCCGCCGATCAAGCATTTCGGTCCGGTCGTCGTCATCTGGGGACTGGCAATGGGGACGCTCGTCGTGCTGAGCGACACCGGCTCCTCGGTGATGTTCTACGGAGCATTGCTGGCGATGCTGTACGTCGCCACAAATCGGCTTTCGTTTGTGGTGATCGGGCTCATCGCCGCTGCGATCGGATTCTGGTACCTGGGCACCCACATACCGCACATCCACGCCCGGGTCGAGACCTGGCTGCATCCGCTCAATCCGCAGCTGTACCACGCTCCGCTTGGCAGCTACCAGGTCGCCAACTCGCTGTTCGCCCAGGCGGCTGGCGGACTGTTCGGGCAGGGGTTCGGCCAGGCGGCGCTGACGCTCCCGGGCGGCGGCCCGCTCCTGCCGGCGCCGCAGACCGACATGATCTACGCCGTCATCACCGACGAGCTCGGGCTGTTCGGCGCCGTGGCGGTGCTGATGACCTACCTGCTGCTGATCGCGCGGGGCTTCAAGACCGCGGCGCTCGCGCGAGACTCGTTCTCGACGCTGCTCGCCGCGGGGCTGAGCGCGATGCTCGCCCTGCAGGTGTTCGTGATCGTCGGCGGCGTCACGCGTGTGATCCCGTTGACCGGCGTGACCCTGCCGTTCATCTCCTACGGCGGCTCGTCGATCGTCGCCAACCTGGTGTTGGTGGCGCTGCTCCTGCTCGTTTCCGATCGCGCCCGGAGGCCGGACGCGTGAACGCGCCGATCGCACGGCTGTTCGGCGTGATCATCGTGTTGTTCGCGCTGCTCGTGGTGTTCACCTCGCGCTGGACTGTGTTCCAGGCGGCCTCGCTCAACAACAACACGCTGAACGTGCGGACGCTGCTCGACGAGTTGAAGATCAAGCGCGGGCGGATCCTGGCGGCCGACGGGACCGTGCTGGCCAAGTCGGTGCCCGCGGCCGGCGCCACGTGGTCGCGCACATACCCGACGGCGAACCTGTTCGCCCAGCCGGTCGGTTTCTCGATCGCCGCAAAGGGCGAGGCGGCCGGACTCGAGGAGTCCGCCGGCCCCGACCTGCGGGGTGTGCAGACCGGGCTCAGCTCGATCTTCGGGCAGCTCAGCCCGCGCCCGGTCGGCGACGACGTGTACACGACGCTCGACCCCAAGGGTCAACGCGCCGCCCAGCAAGCGTTGGATGGAATGGCCGGTTCGGTGGTCGCGCTCGATCCGGCCACGGGTGCGGTCAAGGTCATGTACGCGAACCCCGGATACAACGACAACGACCCCCCCACCAAGAGCAGCCCGACCAACACGACGTTCAACCGCGTGACCCAGGGCGCCTATGCGCCCGGCTCGACGTTCAAGATCGTGACCGCAACGGCGGCGATCGACAGCGGCTTGTACACGCCCGACTCGGTGATCAACGGCAAGTCGCCGATCCTGGTCTCGGGGGTGCCGCTGGCCAACGACGGGAACAAGAGCTGGGGGCCGCAGACGTTGACGACCGCGATGACGTACTCGATCAATACGATCTTCGCGCAGGTCGCCGAGCACGTCGGGCGGCCGACGATGACCGACTACATGAAGCGGTTCGGCTTCTACTCCAAGCCGCCGCTCGACTTCCCCTCGTTCGAGCTGAACACGAGCAAGCCGGTCGCCCCCAACGGGCGTCCGTACCTGCCGGGCAGCCCGAACGAGGACATCGGCCGGATCGGAATCGGTGAAGGTGGGCTTCAGGTGACCCCGCTGCAAATGGCGATGGTGGCCGCCGCGGTGGCGAACGGCGGGACGCTGATGACCCCGCACCTGATCGACCGCGTTGTCGACCAGGACGGGCGCACGGTCAAGACGACCAACCCGAGCGTCTACCACCAGGTGATGAAGGCGTCGACCGCCGCCGATCTGACGAAGATGATGGAGAAGGTCGTCGAGGAGGGGACCGGCACCGCGGTCCAGCTCAGCGGCATCAGCGTCGCCGGGAAAACGGGCACGCCCCAGATCGGCGCCAACGGCTCGAACCTGACCCAGCCGGCGTTCGTCGCGTTCGCGCCGGCCGAACACCCGAAGATCGCGATCGCGGTGATGATCGACATCTCCAACGGTGGCTTCGGCGGCACGGTCGCGGCCCCGATCGCAAAGGACGTGCTCCAAGTCCTGCTTTCGGATGGTGCCTAATGGCAGGGCTCGGGGCCGGCACGATGGTGGACGACCGCTACAAGATCGTCTCGCGGCTGGGCTCCGGCGGGATGGCCGACGTGTTCCTGGCCGAGGATGAGCAGCTCGGTCGCAAGGTTGCGCTGAAGCTCCTGTACCAGCGGTTTGCCGAGGACCCCGGGTTCGTCGAGCGGTTCCGCCGCGAGGCCCAGGCCGCCGCCGGCCTCCAGCACCCGAACGTCGTCAGCGTGTACGACCGCGGCTCGTACGACGGGACGTACTACATCGCGATGGAGTACCTGCCGGGCCGCTCGCTCAAGCAGCTGATCCGCGAGGAGGCGCCACTCGATCCGGTGCGCGCGATCGACATCGCGATCCAGATCGTGAAGGCCGCGCGGTTCGCGCACCGGCGGGGCGTGATCCACCGCGACCTCAAGCCCCACAACGTGATCGTCGATGACGCCGACAACGCCAAGGTCACGGATTTCGGGATCGCCCGGGCGGGCGCGTCGGACATGACCGAGACCGGCTCGATCATGGGCACCGCCCAGTATCTGTCCCCCGAGCAGGCACAGGGGCATGCTGTCAGCGCCGGTTCGGATCTCTATTCGATCGCGGTGGTCCTGTACGAGATGCTCACCGGCCGGGTTCCGT
The DNA here is from genome assembly GCA_963699325.1 of uncultured Solirubrobacterales bacterium. Lineage (GTDB taxonomy): Bacteria > Actinomycetota > Thermoleophilia > Solirubrobacterales > Solirubrobacteraceae > Palsa-465. Next base: position 479,253 of record CAVOTN010000014.1, read on the forward strand.
TCGACGCCGATTCCGCGGTGTCGATCGCGCTCAAGCACGTGTCCGAGGCTCCTCCCCCGCCGACGGTCATCAATCCGAGCGTCCCATTCGAGCTCGAGCAGGTCGTGATGTGGGGACTCAACAAGAACCCCGTCGACCGCCCGGCGAACGCCGACCAGTTCATCACCGCGCTCGAGCAGGCGAAGGCCGCGATTCTGTCCGGCGAGCGCGGCGGCCAGCGCACCGCGAGCATGCCGGCGCTCGCCGCGGTCGCCGCCGGCAGATATGCCGCCTCCTCAGCGCTCACGGTTCCCCCGGCGGCGTCCCCGCCGGCGCGCGGGGACACGCTCGGCGGGGTGGTCGTTGGCCCGTTCGGAGAGGACGAGCCGCCGCCCGAGCACCGCCGCGTCTGGCCGTGGGTCCTGCTGGTCCTCGCGCTTCTTTGCCTCGCCGGCGGCGGCGTGGCCGCGTACCTGCTCACGCGCCCGGCGAAGGTCCTCGTGCCACCGGTGACCGGGGAGCAGTTCAACACCGCCCGGACGCAGCTCCAGAACGACAATCTCCAGGTCAGCGAGCTGCCCGTGACGAGCGCGAAGCCGGCCGGGCTCGTGATCTCCCAGGATCCCCAGGCCGGCGCCAAGGTCAAGGAGAACTCGACCGTCGCGCTGACGGTGTCGTCCGGGCCCGGCAACGCCACCGTCCCGCCAGTGGTCGGCGAGACGCTCAACCAGGCGAAGTCGGCGATCCAGATCGCGAACCTCAAGGTCGGCCGGATCGAGCACCAGTCGAACACCACGGTCAATGCCGGGCAGGTGATCGGCACCAGCCCCCAGGCGGGCGCCAACCCCGGGGTGAACACGCCGGTGACGATCATCGTCTCGACCGGGCCGCCGCCCGTGAAGGTGCCCGACGTCACCAGCGAGACCGTCGCCCAGGCGAAGTCCAGTCTCGAAGGACCACCGGGCCAGTTCACCGTCACGACCACCTCGGAGATCTCGACCACGACCACGCCCGGGACCGTGATCAGCCAGAGCCCGGTCGGCGGCAGCTCCGTAAAGCCGGGCACCACCGTGAATCTCATCGTGGCGAAGGCGCCGCCCACCGTCGCGGTGCCGAACGTCGTCGGCAAGAAGCGCGGCGCGGCCGAGGCGATGCTCGGGGCGGCCAGCTTCCCGGCCACCGTCCAGAGGCAGGACGTGAGCAACAAGAGCCAGGGCGGAGTCGTGCTCAGTCAGAGCCCGGCCTCGAACCAGATGGTCAACAAGGGAACGACCGTGACGATCATCGTCGGCCATTACGTCGCGCCGACGCCGACCACGACCACGACCACCCCCACCACAACCACGTCCACGACGCCCACCAGCGGCGCGACCACCACGCCGACACCGTGAGGACCGTGCGCGTCGCGGTGCTCGGAGGGGGGCGCTCCTCGGAGCACGAGGTATCGCTCGACTCCGCGGCGTCGGTCCGGGCAGGCCTCGAGGAAGCCGGTCACGTGCCGATCGCGATCGAGATCGGCCGAGACGGTGTCTGGCGGCGTGACGGCGCCACCGTCGCGGTCGCAGCCGGGGCTCGGGCTCGACGGCGTCGACGTGGTGTTCCCGGTCCTGCACGGACCGTTCGGCGAGGACGGGACCGTGCAGGGCCTGCTCGAGTGCCTCGACGTGCCCTACGTCGGCGCCGGCGTGCTGTCCTCGGCGCTGTGCATGGACAAGGTCATGTTCAAGGAGTTGATGGCCCACGCCGGCCTGCCCCAGGTCCGCTACCGCGCTGTGCGCGCCGAGGAGTTCGCGTCCGAGCGCGAGTTCGTGCTCGCAGATGTACGGTCGCTCGGACTGCCGGTGTTCGTCAAGCCGGCGCGGCTCGGATCGTCGGTGGGGATCGTCCGTGCCGCCACCGAGGCGGAGCTGCCGGCGGCGCTCGAGACCGCGTTCGAGCACGACCCGCTCGCGATCGTGGAGGCGGCCGCCGCCGGCCTCGAGGTCGAGTGCTCCGTGCTCGGCGGCAACGACCCGATCGCGTCCGAGCCCGGAGAGATCGTGCTCGCCAAGGGCGAGGCGGGGTGGTACGACTACGAGGCCAAGTACACGCCCGGCGGGATGCAGCTGATCGTCCCCGCGAGGGTTCCCGACCGCGTCCGCGAGCGGATTCGGGAGATCGCGATCAGCGCGTTCGTGCGGGCCGGTTGCTACGGGCTGGCCCGCGTGGACTTCTTCGTCGACGGGGAACGCGTTCTGCTCAACGAGCTCAACACGATCCCGGGCTTCACCAGCACGAGCGTGTACGCCTCGCTGTTCGAGGCCAGCGGGATCGGCTACGCGGAGCTGCTCGACCGTCTCGTGCAGCTGGCGCTCGAGCGTCACGCGGCGGAGCCGGCGCCACCGGTCGCTCACGTAAGTGGACCACTAAGCTGACGCCTCATGTCCGAGATCGAGTCGGTAGCCATCGTCGGCGCGGGATTCATGGGAACCGGGATCGCCGAGACCGCCGCGGTCGCGGGGATCCCGGTGATCATCCGCGACGTCGACGACGCTTCGCTGACACGAGCTCGCGAGCGGATCGATACGTCGCTGGCCCGTGCGGTCCGCGGCGGCAAGCTCGATGACGCCCACGCCCGGGCGGCGCGCGAGTCGATCGATCTGACCACGCGGCTCGAGGCGATCGCCGAGGCGGATCTCGTGATCGAGGCCGTGCCGGAGGACGAGCAGCTGAAGCTGGACGTGATGGGCGCGATCGACGAGGTCGTGTCCGGCGAGGCCATCGTCGCCTCGAACACGTCCTCGATCCCGATCGCCGAGCTCGCGCAGGCGATCCGTCAGCCAGAGCGAGTGCTCGGCCTGCACTTCTTCTCACCGGTCCCGGTGATGAATTTGGTCGAGGTGGTCGTCGCGCTCGATACCAACGAGAGCACGGTCGACAGCGCGAAGCGGTTCGTGGAGCGGCTCGGCAAGCGCCCGATCGAGACCAAGGACCGGTCGGGGTTCATCGTGAACATGCTCCTGGTGCCGTACTTGATGGCGGCCGTCCGCATGTACGAGGAGGGCTTCGCCACGCGCGAGGACATCGACAACGGGATGAAGCTCGGCTGTGGTCACCCGATGGGGCCGCTGACGCTGTGCGACTTCATCGGGCTCGACGTGCTCTACGCCGTGTGCGATTCGCTGTACGAGGAGTTCAAGCGCGACGAGTACGCGCCGCCGCCGCTGCTGAAGCGGATGGTCGCGAGCGGCCGGCTGGGACGCAAGTCCGGGCGCGGCTTCTACGACTACGCGAGCTGACGGCTACGGGCTCTAGCCCGAGAGCTGATACAGCACCACCTCATTGATGTAGGCGATCATCCGGCCGGGCGGCAGCGAGGTGATCCACACGAGGTAGTACCGGTAGCCGGACTTAGGCGTGTCGAGTCGGATCGGCTGCTGTCGCTTCACCGAGGCGAGCTGCGCGAGCTGGGTCCACCCGCCCGGTCCGGTGGTGAACACCGCGGGGTCGGGTGGCGAATTCGTGCCCCAGATCTGCACGCTCCAGCCTGGCGACTGGGTGTAGAGCTCGATCTCACGTGCCTGGACGGACTTGGCGGCGTCGACGTACAGCCCGACGCCCGGTTTGCCGAGCTTGCCCGTGTAGTAGTGCTCGGTCGGCCAAGCGGTGTTGAGGTTGCCGTCCACCGCCAGGCCGTCGTCGGCCGGGTTCTGCGTCTTAGCGCCGCTGACCGCGTCCGGGTTGTAGTCGTGCGCGCCGGCGAGCCTGATCGTCGTCAGATGGGGGCTCGGCGGGGGGGCGGCGAGCTTCGGCGTCCCGTGGTGGGTCCTCGTCGCGAGCCACGCGATCCCGCCGCCGACGAGCGCGAGCACGACCAGGACCATGACCGCGGCGCGGACTCGGTGGCGGACTCGAAACGGGACGCGGCGGCTGGTCTGCGCAGGAAGCGTTCGCAGCACGTTCGTGACCTCGCCGGTGGCGCTGCCGGCGCGGGCCGTCTCGATCGCGAGCACGTCCTCGAGGTCGGCGATCAGCTCGGCATCGTCGGCGTAGCGGTCCTCGACGCGCTTGGCGGTTGCGGTGTCGACGATCGCGGCGAGCGCTGAGGACACCTCCGGACGCTTGGCCTGCACGTCGGGCAGCTCCTCGCGCACGTGCTTCATCGCCACCGCAACCTGGTTCTCGCCCTTGAACGGGACCTCGCCGGTCAGCATCTCGTACAGGACGATCCCGAGCGAGTACAGGTCCGATTGGCCGGTCACCGGCCGTCCGAGCGCCTGTTCGGGCGAGACGTAATCGGTCGTGCCGAGCACCCGGCCGTCGGCCGTCAGCCCCGCCTCGTCGAGCGTGCGGGCGATCCCGAAGTCCGTGACCTTGGCGGATCCCTCCTCGTCGATCAGCACGTTCTGGGGCTTGACGTCGCGGTGCACGATGTGGCGGGCGTGGGCGACGCCGAGTGCGCGCGCGATCTCGATTGCATACGCGACGGCCTCGGTCGTGGGCAGCCGGCCCATGCGGCGGATGCGCTCCTTGAGCGTCTCGCCCTCGACGTACTCGAACACGATGTACGGACGGCCGTCGTCCTCGCCATAGTCGATCACGCCAACGATGTGCGGATGCGACAGCTGCGCCACCGCGCGCGCCTCGCGGCGGAACCGCTCGAGCTGGTCCGAATCCGAGGCGATCTCGCGGTGCATCAGCTTGATCGCGACCTGGCGCTGGAGCGTCTCGTCGGTGGCGCGGTAGACCGTCGACATCCCACCTGCCCCGATCCGGGCCTCGAGCCGGTAGCGGCCGTTGAGGATGGTGCCGAGGAGCGTGCTCATCTAATGCCCTCTATTTTGCGCGAGATCGCCGTCGTCCACACGTACTACTACACCGATCCGGCCTGTCCTTGGTCCTGGGCGCTCGAGCCCGCCCTGCGGAAGCTGAGCCACGAGTTCGCCGGCAGCCTCGAGATCACCTATGTGATGTGCGGGATGGCCCGTGAGTTTGGCGATCCCGATCCCACTGGTGGCCGAGATGCTGGAGGCCGGCGATCGGAGCGGGATGCCGGTCGATCCGCGTCTGTGGCTGGCGGCGCCGCCGCGTAGCTCGCACCCGGCGTGCCTGGCGGTCAAGGCCGCCGCCGAGCAGGGCGATCCGGCGGTGTATGTGCGCCGGCTGCGAGAGGGCCTCATGTGCCGCCGGCGCAAGCTCGACTCGATCGACGCGCTGATCGAGGAGGCCCGCGCCGTGCCCGGCCTCGACCTCGACAAGCTCCGGCTCGCGTTCGGCTCGCACGCGATCGTCGAGGCGTTCGGCGCCGACCTCGATCGCGCCGGCGCGGTGCCGGCCGAGCATCACGCTCCGGGGAGTGGACGCGTAAGGCTGCCGTCGCTCGAGTTCCTGGATGACGGCGGCGGCGTCCACGGGGTGTACGGCTACTCCGACTACGCGTCGCTGGCCGCGGCGGCGATCACTGCGGGGGCGGTGCCGTCCGCGACCGCCGGGGTCCCGCCGGCGGTCGAGGACGCGCTCCGGCGGTTCGGCTCGATGGCCACCGCCGAGGTCGCCGCGGTGTGCGACCTGCCGGGCCCGCGCGCGCCCGCCGAGCTGTGGCGGCTCGCGACCGAGTGGCGGGTCCGGCCTGACCGGCTTGGCAGTGGCGAGCTGTGGACGGTGGCGTAGCCGAGCCCGGCCCGCGAACCTGATCCCGACTAATCCCTCACTCGACGGCGGTCTCGGCTCGAGTGCGGAGAAACTCGGGCTATACGCGAGTGAATCTGAATTCACCGCCGGCCGGGGTGGCGAGTGCGGAGTTAGTCGGGATCTGCGGTCACGTGCGCCGGCGGCCTGCACTCACGTGCGCCGCCGCGCCACCAGCCGGCGCGCGATCAGCCCCGCCAGCGCGATCCGGTAGAGCGCGTACGGCAGCAGTGAGCTGTCTCGCTCGAGCGCCTGGATCAACCGGGTTGACGCGAGCGTGGACACGAACGCCGCGCCGGCGCCGGCGGCGAACGGCACCGCGGCCCCCGCCGGCAACCCGCGGGCCCGCAATCGTGCGCCCTTCAACAACGTGGCGCCGGCGATGATCGGCAGCGCGGCGTGCCGGGACAGGCGGTTGGCGTCCACCCGCGTGAACCGCCGCCAGCGCGCCGCCGCGAGCGTCGCGCCGTTCCGGGACACGCCGGGGAACAGCGAGCAGGCCTGCGCCACCCCCAGCCACACTGCGTCGGCGGGGCCGGCGTCAGCGTGGGTGCGCTCCTGGGGCGCGCGGTCGGCGAGCGCCATCGCCACCGCCCCCACGAACAGCCCACAAGCGACCGTCGGAGGCGTCCCCAGGTATCGCTCGATCGGCCGCTCGAACCGGTAGCCGACAAACGCCGGCGGAGCGAAGGACAGCCCGATCATCACGATTCGGCGCAAGTTCAACCCGCGCACGGCGTCGTCAACCTCGTGGCGGAGGCTGATCAGGAGCGCCGCCGCCGTGCCGGTGTGAAGCGCGACCTCGAACGACTTGCGCAGCTCGTCGTCGAGCCGCGAGAAGTCCCAGCCGGCGAGCCACGGCACGACCGCGACGTGACCGGAGGAGGAGATCGGCAGCAGCTCGGCCGGGCCGTGGAGCGCGCCGAGGACGAGTGCCTGCCAGACCGGCAGATCGTCGGACGCCACCCCGACTCCTAGGCCACGGCCGTCGGCCCGCCGCGCCTCGTCCGCGTGGCCCGCACGATCAGATACGCGAGCGCCGCGACGAGCAGGACGGCGCCGACGTAGTCCACGTACTCGAGGTTGTGCCGCCAGCTCTGCCAGGCGCTTCCGACCTCGCGGCCGAGCACGCCCAGGGCCGCGATCCAGACGATCGAGCCGATCGTCGCGAACGCCAAGAACCGCAGGTATCCCATCCTCGCCACACCGGCTGCATACGGGAACGCCGCGCGCGCGAACGGGATCCACCGCGACACGACGATCACCGGGGCGCCGTAGCGCTCGAACCAGCTGTGCGCTACGTCGATGCGCTTCTCGCTCATGTGCAGGTACTTGCCCTGATGCTGAATCAGCTCGCGGCTGCCGTAGTAGCCGATCGCGTAGGCGATCGAGGCGCCGAGCATGTCGCCGATGACTCCGAACAGCACGATCCCGAACAGCGACAGGTGGCGCTCGAACACGTTGAAGCCGGCGAACAGCATCGTCGGCTCCGAGCCGGGCACTCCGACCACGCCGGAGGTGAGCGTCAGCAGCGCCACGCCCGCCAGACCCAGGTCGCGGATGATGTGAGTGGCCAGGGTGACGAGCGAGTCGGTCACCGATGCGAGCGCGAGCAGCACCGCGGCTAGCGTAGCGACCGCCGCCAGATCGGCGATCGGGGCCGAATTAGGGTTTACTCACCGCCCGCACAGGATGAGGATCTGGGTCGACCTGACGAACTCACCCCACGTGCTCGTGATGCGACCCGTGATCGTGAACCTGCGGGCGCGCGGGCACGAGGTCGAGGTGACCGCGCGCGATTTCGCGCAGACGCTGGGGCTGCTCGAGCGTTTCGGGATCGAGCACACGGCGATCGGCCATCACCGCGGCGGGAGTCTGGGCGCAAAGGCACGAGGTCTCGGCGAGCGATCGCTGGCGCTCACGAAATGGGCACGGGGCCGGCGGTTCGACCGGGCGCTCGGGCACGGCTCCAACGACGTGACGATCGCCGCCGCGCTGCTCCGGATCCCGAGCGCGACGATGTTCGACTACGAATGGGCGACGGTTCAGCACAACGTCAACTGCCGGCTCGCGGCGGCCGTCGTGGTCCCCGATGCGATCCCGCCTGAACGGCTGTACCGCTACGGCGCCCGCGGCAAGGTCCGCGGCTACCCCGGCCTCAAGGAGGAGTACTACCTCGCGGACTTCGAACCCGACCCGCGGGTCCTCGCCGACCTTGGCTTGGAGCGAGACTCCGGCCGGCCGATCACGGTCGTGCGAACGGCACCCGAGGTGTCGCTGTACCACCGCTTCGAGAACGACCTGTTCGCGCAGGTGCTCGAGCGGCTCGCCGGCGCCCAGACCGTCGTGCTTCCCCGCACGCCCGAGCAACGCTCGCAGCTCCAGCAGGCGGGCGGCTTCGTCGTCCCCGAGCGCGCGATCGACGCGCAGTCGCTGATCGCCTACGCGGACGTCGTGGTGTCCGCCGGGGGGACCATGAACCGCGAGGCGGTGGCGCTCGGGACTCCCGTCTACACGCTGTTCGAGGGCCGGCTGGGAGCCGTCGACGAGCGCCTGATCGCCGAAGGCCGCTTGCGCCGCCTGACCAGCGCCGACGAGCTCGAGCTGGGCAAGCGCGACCCTGCGGCGCATGGCCAGGATCGGGTTCGCCGGGACCCCGGTCTGCTCGCGGACCTACTCCTCGAGGCATAGTCTCGCGCCAGATCCGGGCGCAACCTTGGCGCGGTAGGCCGTGTTAGGGTCCTAACCGCCTGAGGAGGTCGCCCATGTCCCGCATCATGCCCAGACTCCGCCTGCCTGCCGCGATCACCGCTGCCGTCGCCTGCGCGCTCCTGCTGAGCGCGGCCGGCGCGGTGGCCAAGCCGATCGCGGCGTACACGACAAAGGGTGCCTGGTCGTTCGTGTCGGCGCCGAACCTCCACCCGCCAAAGCTGGCCGTGACGCAGAAGCCGCAGTACTCGAAGCTTGCGCCCGGTTACTTCATGGTCGCGAACTTCAGGCAACAGGGCAGCAAGGAGCCGTTTGTGGGGCAAAGCGGTCCGCTGATCCTCGACCACAACCTCCAGCCGGTGTGGTTCAACCCGATCGGCGTGAACGCGTTCGCCGGCAACCTCAAGGTCCAGAGCTACAACGGCAAGCCGGTCCTCAGCTGGTGGCAGGGTGTGGTCTCTGGGACCGGAGTGACGACCAGTGGCGAGGACGTCGTCGTCGACCAGCACTACAAGCACGTCGCGACGCTCAAGGGCGCGGACGGCTGGATCATCTCCGAGCACGAGATGGTCATCAGCGGCCCGAACGCCTGGGTCACCGCCTACAAGTCCGTGCCGATGAACCTGACGCAGTACGGCGGCTCGGCCAACGGCACCCTGCTCGACTCGGCCGTCCAGGAGTACAACCTCTCGACCGGCCAGCTTCTCTACACCTGGGACGCCTTCAACCCCGGCGGGACGCCGAACGTGCCGCTGTCGCAGTCGCAGACCAAGGCCGTGCCGGGGGTTCCGTGGGACGCGTACCACATCAATGCGCTTCAGCTAACCCACAACGAGACGTTCCTCGTCTCGCTCCGCAACACGTGGTCGGCCTACCTGGTCAACCGGCTGACGAATGCGGTCGAGTGGACGCTCAGCGGCAACCCAAAGCTGAGCACGTTCGCTCTGCCCAAGAACGCCGAGTTCGAGTGGCAGCACGACGTCGAGCTGCACGGCAGCAACGTCGTGAGCATCTTCGACGACGCGTGCTGCAACCTCAGCATCAACGCGGCAGGGAAGGCGACATACGGCAAGGCGAGTGGCCCCACGCGCGGCCTTGTGCTGAAGCTCAACCTGACCAATCACACCGGCAGCTTTGTTGCGCAGTACACCCACGGCAACAACTTCGATGCGGGGTTCCTCGGCAACGAGCAGCTGCTGCCGAACGGCAACGTGGCGGTCGGCTGGGGCTCGCTGCCGCTGTTCTCGGAGTTCAGCAAGGCGGGCAAGATGCTGCTCGACGCGGTATGGCCGGGCGCCGACGTCAGCTACCGCGCCTACGTCGAGAAGTGGGTCGGGATCCCGTTCTTCCCGCCGAGCGGCGCGGTTCGCAACAATGCTGGGAAAGCCACCGTGTATGCGAGCTGGGATGGCGATACCCAGGTCGTAGGCTGGAGAGTCCTGGCCGGTTCAAACACCCAGAGCCTTAAGACAGTGGCGACCATCGCGAAGTCCGGCTTTGAGACGACGATCCCTCTCAGCAAGACCTACACGGCCTACAAGGTCCAGGCACTCGGCCCCAAGAACAAGGTGCTGGGCACGTCCGTCGCATTCCCGACGCAAAGCTCGTCCAACGGTCTGCCCGGGGAGTATTAGGGCCGGCGGTCTCGCGCTGCTGCTGTGCCTGATCGCAGTCGGCGGCGCGAGCGCGAAGACGAAGAAGCACCCGCCGCCAGCCAAGCACCCGAGCGGCCCGCCACCGGTGTACGTGTTCCCGATCCCGGGTGGCCACTTCGCCTCGCCGGCCACCCAGATCACGTTCCGCGGCATACCGGCCGGCCAGCTCGGGACGATCACCGTGACCGGCTCGTCCAGCGGGGCCCACACCGGGACGGTGGTCGCGGACTCCGACGGGGATGGCGGCAGTTTCGTGCCGGCGGCACCGTTCACGCCGGGCGAGACCGTGACCGTCGGCACCTCGCTGAACATCGAGGGGTCCGGGACCGGCGCTTACCAGTTCCAGGTCGCGACGCCGGCGGGGACGATCTCGCCCGCCGGGCGCCCGGCAGCACTCCGGGTCAGCGGAGACGTCTGGTACTTCCGCTCGCGGCCGGACCTCACGCCGGCGGCGGTCACGATCACCAAGCGTGACCCGGCGGCCACCGGCGACATCTTCCTCGCCCCTCAGGTCGGCCCGCTCCAGCAGGGTCCCGAGCTGATCGGCCCGGGCGGTGGCCTGATCTGGTTCGACCCCGTCGCCCAGAACGACGCCGCCACCGACTTCCGCGAGCAGCTCTACCAGGGCAAGCCCGTCCTGACGTGGTGGCAAGGCAACGAGGCCGCCGGCGTCGGTTCGGGCCAGGACATGATCCTCTCGAGCTCCTACCAGGTGGTCAAGGTCGTAGACGCCGGCAACGGCCTGTCCGCCGACCTGCACGAGTTCGAGCTGACGCCACGCGGCACCGCGCTGATCACCGCCGAGTATCCCGTGATCGTGAACGCCACTTCGGTCAAGGGCTCGGCGCGCGAGGTCGTGTTCGACTCGGTCGTGCAGGAGATCGACGTTCCCACCGGCCTCGTGCTGTTCCAATGGGACAGCCTCGATCACGTGCCGCTCACCGAGAGCTACTCGGCGCTACCGACCAAGGCTCACACCGCCAACGGGATCGGGAACCCGTTCGACTACTTCCATGTCAACTCGATCCAGCCCGACTTGGACGGGAACCTGCTGGTGTCCTCGCGAAACACCTGGTCGGTGTACAAGCTGAACCGCAATACCGGGGCGATCATGTGGACGCTTGGAGGAAAGAGCTCGAGCTTCACGCTTGGCCCCGGGGCGTCGTTTGCATTCCAGCACGACGTACGCGTGCGGGCGTACGGCGACCAGTTCCTGACGATGTTCGACGACGGCGCGGGGCCGCCATACGTGCACTCGCAGTCGCGCGCGCTGAAGCTGGAGCTGAACCTCAAGCACATGACCGCGGACGTGGTGGCCCAGATCGAGCACTCCCCGCCGCTGCTGTCGAGCTACGAGGGCAGCGTCGAGCAGCTGCCCGACCGGGACGACTTCGTGGGCTGGGGCCAGCAGCCGTACTTCAGCGAGTACAACCCGGAGGGCAAGCTGGTGTTCGACGGCCGCTTCGTCGACAACAACATCAGCTACCGCGCCTTTCGGTTCCCCTGGAGCGGAACGCCGGCGACGCCGCCGGCGGTGGCGACGACGCGGCAAGGGCGCAAGATGACCGTGTACGTCAGCTGGAACGGCGCGACCAACGTCGTGAATTGGCGTGTCTTCGGTGGCGGGAGCGCCGCCGCCCTGAAGGCCATCGTGACCGCGCCCAAGCGCGGCTTCGAGACGGCGATCACAACGGGCGCGAGGGGCTATGTGGCAGTGCAGGCGCTCGGGTCGAGGAACCGGCCGCTGGGGAGCAGATCGGCCGTCGTGCAGGTGCCCCCGCCACCAAAGGCCAAGCCGAAGCCAAAGCCCAAGCTCCACCCTCCGGCGGCCAAGCCACCGGCCAAGAAGAAGCTCGCCCGTCAACCCCGCTGACCAGGTCTTATCCAGGGTTTATCGGGATCCTGACTAGAATCCCCGCCGCATGCGGCGGCGGATCAGATCCGCGGCCTTCCCCGTTCATCGGCACTCCGTGCCTCAGCTGCTCGTGGACGGGATCTTGGTCGCGCTTGCTTACTACCTGGCTTTCCGGCTGAGGTTCACCGAGGGGCTCGGGGGAGCCAACGACCGCTACGGCGACCTGCTCACCCACACGCTGCCCTGGGTCGTCGCGGTCTCACTCGTGACCCTGGCCCTGTTCGGGCAGTACCAGCGGCTGTGGACGTACGTGGGCCAGCGCGACTACGAGGCGGTGGTGAAGGGCCTCGTGGTCGCGACGCTCGTGATCGTCGGCGGGATCGCGTTCCTGCACCCGGTCACGACGTCGGCCGCGGGCCAGACCACCCCCGTCAACCTCCCCGGCAGCGTAATCGCGCTGTTCTTTCTGCTCGCGCTGGCGCTGCTGATCGGCGCCCGGTTCCTCGTCCACATAGTCGTCGAGGGCCGGGTGCACAGCTTCCGCGTCGCCAAGGGAGCGCGCGACGTGCTGATCATCGGCGGCGGTCAGGGCGGCCGCCTCGTCGTCCGCGAGCTCGTTCGCAACCAGCAGCTGCGCCTGCGGCCGGTCGGGTTCGTCGACGACGACCCCCGCATGCAGGGCACCAAGGACGAGCATGGCCTCAAGGTGCTCGGCACCACCGATTCAGAGGACCTGGCGCGGATCCTCGACGAGGTCGAGCCCGACGAGGTTGTGATCGCGATTCCCTCCGCCCCGGGGACGCTGCGCGCCCGGGTGGTGGCGGCATGCCGCGAGCGCGGCATCCAGGTCCGCACCACCCCGACCGTGTTCGAGCTGCTTCAGGACGGCTCAGGGCAGCTGAACGTCACGCGCCAGCTGCGCGAGGTGCGCGTCGAGGACATGCTCGGGCGCGAGCCCGTGCGGATGGAGATCGAGCGCGTGGGCGCATACCTCTCGGGCCAGGTCGTGATGGTCACGGGAGCGGGCGGCTCGATCGGCGCCGAGCTGTGCCGCCAGATCTCGCGCGTGGCGCCGCGATCGCTCGTGCTCGTCGACCACGCCGAGGACAACCTGTTCCGGAATCCTGCGCGAGCTCGAGGAGGATCGCCACGTCCGCACCGCGGTGCCCGTGCTCGCGGATTGCAGGGAAGAGGAGCGGATGCGCGAAGTTCTCACCGAGCACCGGCCGAGCGTCGTCTTCCACGCGGCCGCCTACAAGCACGTGACGATGATGGAAGTCAACCCCGTTGAAGCGATCCGCAACAACGCGCTCGCGACCCGCGTGGTCGCCCGGATCGCCGCCGAGGCCCAGGTAGGAAACTTCGTGCTGGTCTCGACCGACAAGGCGGTCAAGCCGGCGACCGTGATGGGCGCCTCGAAGGCGCTCGCGGAGTGGGCCGTCGAGGCCGCTGCGCTGCGGTATCCCGGAACCAAGTACGCCACGGTCCGATTCGGAAACGTGCTCGCCTCCTCGGGCTCGGTGGTGCCGATCTTCCGCCGTCAGATCGCCGCCGGCGGCCCGGTGACGGTCACCGACCCCCGGATGAAGCGCTACTTCATGACGATCCCCGAGGCCGTGCAGCTGATCATCCGCGCCGGGTCCCTGAGCGAGGGCAGCGGCGAGGTGTTCGTACTCGAAATGGGCGAGCCGGTGGCGATCATCGACCTCGCCGAGACGATGATCCGGCTGTCGGGGCTCGAGCCCGAGCGCGACATCGCGATCGAGATTGTCGGCGCCCGTCCGGGAGAGAAGCTCCACGAGGACCTGTTCAACCCGTACGAGCGCCCGCAGCACACCCCCGCCCAGAAGATCCTGCGCGCCGCGCGCGAGCCGCTCGATCCAAAGTCGGTCGAGGAGATCTTCGGCGAGATCAACCTGCTCGTGCTCGAAGGCGACGCGGCCGCGCTGGCGCAGCACGTGGCGAAGCTTTCGAGCTCTCGCTTCGGCGTCCGCGAGGCCCGTGACGGGCGTGACGACGCCCGCGACCCGCGCGACGCCCGTGAGGCCGACACCCGCTTCCCCCGACTCCCCACGTAGACTGGCCGCGCGCAACATGGAAACCATCCCGTTCGCCGTCTCGGTGCACCACTTCATCTCGTCGGTGGGAGCCGACGCCGGGTTCGCCGCGTTCATCGCCGTCGCGCTGCTGGTGCTCCTGTACTTCTCGCAGGCGCGCGAGACGTCGAACCTGCGGCGCCGGGCCGACGAGGCAGGCCAGCGCGTGCAAGAGCTCGAGGGCCAGTTACACGAGCTGTCCGAGCAGGTCGCGGCGCTGCCCGCCGAGATCTCGGTCCGCGCGGCCAGTCCGCGCGCGAGCGCCGCGTACGGGCACGCCCCCGCGCCGGCCCCCGCCGGCGTCGGGGCACCCGGGGCCGCAATGCCGCCGGCCGCGCCCGCCGGAGTCGGCGCGCCGTCGTTGGCGGCCGCGACCCGGCTGATTCCCGACCCCACCCGTCCCGTGGAGGAGCAGGCGCCGGCGACCGTGGGACTGGTCAACGGTCCTGTCGAGGACATGACCCAGGCGCATCCGGCGCCCTCGGCCCTCGTCGGCGGCAACGGCTCCTCGCACCGTCCCGTCGCGGCGCCGGCGGCGATGATGCAGCGCACCGTTCCGCCGCGGTCAGGCGGTCCGTCGCGTCCCGCCGGCCCTCCGCCGCGCGGTGGCCAGGGACGCCCGGCAGGCACGCAGGGTCGACCCGGTGGTCCCCCGCGCACGGCGATGGCGGTGAGGGCGGGCAGCGGCAGGTCAGGGCCCGGCCGGGTGCTCACGATAATCGCCGGGTTGCTGTTCGTCGGCGCCGTGGTCGCAGGCGTGATCGTGATCCGGAACGTCAGCCACTCCTCGAGCAAGAGCAAGACGTCCGCGGCGACGGCCCGGAGCACCCTCGCGAGCCGGCGGAAAGCGATCACGGTGGCCGTCAACCCGGCCACGGTGACCGTGTCGGTGTTGAACGGCACCGACCAGATAGGGCTGGCCGGGCGGGTCTCGGACAAGCTCGTGGCCGACGGCTACAAGAAGGGCGCCGTCACGAACGCCGCCGATCAGACGCACACGACGAGCCTCGTCCAGTACTCGCCCCGCGAGAAGGCTGACGGGCTGGCCGTCGCCACCTCGCTCAAGCTCCGTAGCGCATCGGTGCAGCCGATCGATGCGGCGACCCAGCGGATCGCGTGCTCGCAGTCGCCGCTCGGATGCTCCTCCCCGGTCATCGTGACCGTCGGCAGCGACCTCTCCGCCCAGTAACGCCAGACATGCGAGAACTGCTCAACCTCCCGGAGCGGAGCGGGAAGCCGCGGTCAGGCGGTGTGACTCACGTGATCGACCGCGGGCTGTCGACCGCGGAGATCGACGGGATGATCGAGATCGCGGGGGAATTCGTCGACATCGTCAAGCTCGGATGGGGCACCGCGCTGGCCACCGGCAACCTCGCGGGCAAGCTCGAGCGCTACCGGGGCCACGGGATTCCCGTCGTCCTCGGTGGCACGCTGACCGAGCTCGCGATCCAGCGGGGACGGCTCGACGAGCTGATCGCATGGGCGCACGAGCTCGGACTCGAGCACTTCGAGATCTCGGACGGGACCATCGCGCTCGAGCACGAGCGCAAGCTCGAGCTGATCGAGCGGCTGGCGCGCGAGTTCATCGTGCTCTCCGAGGTCGGCTCCAAGGACGACACCGGCGCGATCACACCCCCGTACGTCTGGGTCCAGCAGATGCGCGCTGAGCTGGGCGCCGGTGCCTGGAAGGTGATCGCCGAGGGGCGGGAGGCGGGCACCGCCGGCATCTTCAGGCCCTCGGGCGAGGTCCGCGAGGGGCTGATCGGCGAGATCGTGCACGAAATCGCGCCCGGGCAGATCATGTTCGACGCGCCGCGCAAGGATCAGATGGTGTGGTTCGTGCGCCGGTTCGGCCCCGAGGTCAACCTGAGCAACATCCCCGCCGGCGAGGTCCTGGCGCTCGAGACGCTCCGGCTCGGGCTGCGGTCGGACACGCTCGGCATCGGCGGCCAGTGACCGGTCCCGGGGGCCCGGCCGCGCCCGGGGAATCCTCGCTCCGGGGTGTGCTGCTGGCGCGCCACGGCGAGACCGACGACAACCTCCAGCCGATGCGCTTCCAGGGATTCCGCGACACGCCGCTCAACGACACCGGCCGTGAGCAGGCGCACGAGCTCGCCGCCCGGATCGCCGCCGAGCCGGAGCCGATCCGGGCGCTGTGGGCCTCTGACCTGAGCCGCGCGCGCGAGACCGCCGAGATCGTCGGGGCGAACATCGGACTGACGCCACGGCTCGACCCGCGGCTGCGCGAGGCCAATCGGGGCGAGTGGGAAGGGCGGCTGTTCATCGATGTCAAGCGCGAGGACCCCGATCGGTTCGCCGACTGGATGCGGGCCGGCGCGTCGTTTCGCTTTCCCGGCGGGGAGTCGCTCCAGGAACAGCTCGATCGTGTGACCGCCGCGCTCGAGGACATCGAGCGCGCCGGCGAGCTTCCCGCGCTCGCCGTCTGCCACGGCGGGAGCATCCGAGTGGTGCTGTGCAGCCGCGACCCGCGGGGCCTCGACGCGTTTCACGAGTTCGAGGTGCCGAACGTGGCAGTCTTGAGGTTGTGAGGGATTGGACTTGTCGGCGGCGCCTGACGGCGGCGCCTCATTCGAGTTGTCGGCGGCGCCTGACGGCGGCGCCTTGAGGCTCTCGACCGGCGCGTTCGCGATGCTGGTCGCGGCGACGATCGCAGCGTTCTTCATCACCCAGCACCTGAAGGTGACGACCCCGCTGATTCAGGGGTCTCCGCGTCCGGTGCCCGGGGTGATCGATCCGCTGCGCGGCGTGCCGTGCGGCAAGTGGAACAGCGGATCGACGACGATCTCGTTCTACCTTCAGCACCGCGCCGACACCGTCGACGTGTACGTGATCAACCAGGGGCAGACGATCGTCCGCACGGTCGCGATCGGCCGCCACATGCGGATCGGCAAGCGCAAGCCCGACGGCGTGTTCACCTGGAACGGGCGCGAGGACAACGGGCAGGTCGCGCCCGACGGGACGTACTACTTCCGCGTCGCCCTGATTCACCAGAACCGGACGATCGATCTGACCGGCGTGCCGGTGAGGGTCAAGACCGTCCCTCCCCACCCGGTCGTCACGAGCGTCTCGCCGGCGCTGATCCCGAGCTCCGGCGGCACGAGCGTGACGATCCACTACAAGGGCAACGAGAACCGCGGTGGGACCGTCCGCATCTACCGCACCGACCTCCCCGGCGCCCCAAAGCTCGTCAAGAGCTTCCTGACGCCGTGGAACGGCCACACCGCGGTCTGGGACGGGAAGATCGACGGAGAACCTGCGCCGGCGGGGACGTACCTCGTCGGGCTCGACGTCACCGATGCCGCCTGCAACACCGGGCACTTCCCCGCGAGTGTCCCGCCCGCGCCGGGGACCACCCCTCACGCCGGGGTCACGATCAGCTACCTCGCCGCAGAGCCGCCGCTCGATCCGGTGCCGGCGGGGTCTGACGCGATCGTCGGCGGTGCACTCGCCGGGGCTCGCCTACCGGTGGGCGCTTACGCGGGCGGGTGCGCGCCGTCCGGTCGCGTCGGGCACCTCGGATCAGGCGACGCTGTCGGTGCACGTGCCCGCCGGCCGCGCGGGGCTGTACAAGCTGGCGCTCCGGTCGCCCGCCGGCGGCGCGACGGTGCCGATCGTCGCGAGCGGTGCACGGCGAGCCCGGGTGCTCGTGGTGCTGCCGGCGCTCACCTGGCAGGGGCTCAACCCCGTCGACGACACCGGCGACGGCCTCCCGAACACGCTCGCGAACGGCGGCCCGATCCAGCTGGAGCCGCCCGCTCGCCGATGGGCTGCCGGCGGGGTTCGCCGACGAGGCGGGCCTGCTCGCCCACCTCGACGCCTCCCACACCGCGTACGACCTGACGACTGACCTCGGGCTGATCTCAGGCGCAGGGCCGCGGCTGGCCGGCCACGCGGCGGTCGTCCTCGCGGGCAGCGAGCGCTGGCTGCCGGCCGCGGAGCTCGCGGCGCTGCGGTCATACGTGACCGCCGGCGGGCGAGTGCTGTCGCTCGGGGTCGACTCGCTGCGCCGCCGCGTGACCGTGTCCGGTGAGCGCGCGCTGCACCCGAGCGGCCCGGCGGCCGTAGACGCGTTCGGGGCGCGCCTCGTCGCGCTGGCCGCGAAGACCGCCGCCCCGGTCACGGTGACGATCGACGGCCTCGGGCTGTTCACGGGCGTGCCGGCGCCGCTTGCCGGGTTGCGGACATACCAGCCCGTGATGTTCGTGGCGGCGCCCGGAAAGGTCGAGTCCGCGGCGGCACCGACCGGCGGCAGCTCGGCGATCGTGGGCTACCGTCTCGGCAGCGGCATCGTGGTCGATCTCGGTGTGCCCGGGTTCGGCGCAGTGCTGTCGCATGACGCCGGAGCGCGGGCGCTGATCGATCGGATCTGGGCGGTAGTATCGAAGTGAGGTCTCGTTGAGCCGGCGCCGTCACGTGGGGTTGCTGATCGTTGCCGGCGCGTGCGCGGGTGCACTTGCGTTGCCATCGACCGGGACCGCGACCGGCTCGCCGGCCGGGGCCGCGCCGCGGTGCCGGTCATCGCAGCTGCGGATGCGGGTCGTCAGCTTCGAGGGCGCCACCGGACACCGGTTCTGGCAGCTCGCGTTCAAGAACCACGGTTCGACGTGCAGCCTTCGCGGCTTCTCGCGCGTCGTGCTGCTCGCCAAGAACGGCCACCGGATCCCGGCGGCGTTCAGGCGCGAGACGGGGTTTCCGGTCGATACCGTGACCGTCAAGCCAGGCCGCAGCGCGTTCGTCGCGTTCACGTACGTCGACGGCGCGTTCTGCGCCAGCGGCAACTTCGATGCGTTCCGGGTGAGGATCTTCCCGCCGCGGGCCGGTGGCGGATTCCTGTTGAACCCGGTGCCGCGGAACATGGGCCCGATCTTCCTCTGCGGCGGGTCGGAGGCGGTCTACCCGGTGACCCCGAAACCGGGGCCCTAGTACCGATCTGGAGGACGGTCTGTCACGCGCTCGCCGGCGGTCGCGGTCCCGCGCCGCGATCTGCCATCTGCGCGAGCCGTACCGTTTGCCGTCGTGACCGCTTACCTGAAGCGACTGGTGAGGTCGCTGGCGGCCTATCAGGTCGCCGACGTCGTCTCGAAGTTCATCGCGATCCTGCTGCTGCCGGTCTACACGCGGTACATCAACCCGGCGGGATACGGCGTCGTCGAGCTGCTCGGCAACGGCGTGATCCTGATCAGCATCCTGGTCCGTTTCGGGATGATCGAGTCGTTCCTGCGGTTCTACTACTCGGACGCCGACCAGCCGCGCCGGGACGCACTGGCCCGCCGCGCGATCGGGTTCCTGCTCGTGACCACGACCGCGGTCTCGATCGTGCTCGCGGTGTTCGCCGCGCCGCTGTCGAAGGTGGTGCTCGGCTACCGCGATCCGTCGATCTTCCGCGTCGCGGTGCTCGGCCTGTGGGCGTTCACGAACCTCGAGATGGCCTACGCGCTGCTGCGCGTCGACGAGCGCCTGCGCGCCTACGCGACCGCCACGCTGATCAACGTCGGGCTCACGATCGGCGCCTCCGTCGTGCTGGTCGTCGTGCTCGGGCAGGGCGCCAAGGGGCTCCTGCTCGGCAACTACGGTGCGTCGACGGTCGTGCTGCTCGGGGTGTGGTGGACGATGCGCGACCGATTGGCGCCGCGCCATCACGCCGGGGTCGAGGCGCACGGGGTCCTGTTCCGGTTCGGGTTGCCGACGGTCCCGGCCGAGGCGTCGGTGTACGCGCTCAGCATCGTCGACCGCTATTACATCTTCCACCACGGGGTGAGCGGCCCGAGGCAGGCCGGCCTCTATTCGATCGCGGTCAAGCTCGCCGGCGCGGTGGCGTTCATCGTGCGCGCATTCCAGTACGCCTGGCCGCCGCTGGCCTACTCGGTCCGCGATGATGCCGAGGCTGCGCGACTGTATGGACTGGTGACCACGTACTACCTGCTCGTCAGCGGCCTGGTCGTGGCCGGGCTCGCGCTGCTCGGGCGGTGGATCCTGCGCCTGCTGGCCGCGCCGTCGTTCTTCGACGCGTACAAGGCGCTGCCGTGGGTGGCGCTCGGGTGGGCGCTGTACGGCCTGTGGGTCGTGTTCCTCGTGATCGCGGGCCGCGCCAAGGTCACCACCCGCAACTTCCCCGCGGCGCTCGCGGGGCTGATCGTGAACGTGGTCCTGATCGTCGTGCTCGTGCCGCCGCTCGGGATCGCCGGCGCCGGCGTGGCCCTGTGCGGCGCCTACGTGGTGATGATCGGGGTCATGCACCTGCTGACCCGACGGGCGTTCGCGGCGTCGTTCGAGTGGCTCCGCCTGGTCCAGCTCGCGGTCGTGCTCGGCGGGCTGTCCGTCGCCGGCGAGCTGCTGCTGCCGACGCACGGGCTGGTCGGCCTGGTGAGCCGCGTCGCGGTTCTGGCGGCGATGCCGCTGGTGCTGATGGCTACCGGATTCGCTCATTCCGCGGAGCTCGAGCAGGCGCGGCTGCTGCTCGGGCGGGCCAGGCGAGGGATAGCCCGTGAGCCGGCCTGAGATCAGCGTCGTGATGCCGTTCGCCGGCGACGAGGAGGCGGCCCAGGCCGCGGTCGACGCGCTGCTGGCGCTGGACCTGCGGGCCGGCGACGAGCTGATCCTCGCCGACAACTCCGGCGTCGCGGTGGCGCGGGGCGGTCGTGGCGCAGGGCGGCGTCGCGGTGGCGCGGGGCGGTGTGGCGGTCGTCCGGGCGATCGGCGAGCGGTCCCCCGCGCATGCCC
This sequence comes from uncultured Solirubrobacterales bacterium, assembly GCA_963699325.1. Lineage (GTDB taxonomy): Bacteria > Actinomycetota > Thermoleophilia > Solirubrobacterales > Solirubrobacteraceae > Palsa-465. The sequence continues at coordinate 499,955 of CAVOTN010000014.1, forward strand.
GCAACGTCGGCGCGGCGCGGGCGCACGGCGACTGGATCCTGTTCCTCGACGCGGACTGCCGCGCGCCGCGCTGGCTGCTCGACGCGTACTTCAGAGCGCCGGTCGCCGACGATGTCGGCGCGCTCGCGGGCGAGGTCGTGCCGTTGCTCGAGGGCGACACGCTCGTCGCGCGGTACGGATCGGCCCGCAGCTTCCTGTCCCAGCAGGCGCACCTGAATCACCCCTACCGACCGCGCGCGGCGGCGGCCAACCTGCTGGTCCGCCGGGCGGCGTTCGAGCAGGTGGGCGGCTTCTACGAGGGCGTCCGCGCCGCCGAGGACACGGACTTCAGCTGGCGGCTGCAGCAGGCGGGCTGGCGGCTCGAGTTGCGCCGCGGCGCCCAGGTCGAGCACCGCTACCGCGCCACGCTGGGCGAGCTCCGGCGGCAATGGCGCGGTTACGCGGCCGGCCGCGCCTGGCTGGCTCGCCGCTACGACGGGTTCGAGCCCGAGCCGGCGGTAAGGCGGGCGTTCGGCCGCGCTCTCGCTCACACGCACGTACGCGGACGGAGCGGCGGTTCGAGACCCTCTGGCACGTCGGTGGCGGTCCGGCCGCGGGGCGCCCCGGCGGTCAGCGCCGGTGCGCTCGAGCGTGGGCGCTACCTCGCGCTCGACGCGCTGCTGTCCGCGGATGAGCTCGCCGGGCTGGTGCTCTCGAACCGTCCTGCCAGGCGCCCGAGGACCGTGGCCGACGTGGTGGTGGTCGCCGATCGCTTCCCCGCCCGCGGGGACCCGCTGGTGGAGTTCGCGCGGGCGCTCGACGGCGCGCGGGTCGAGGCCTCGGCCCGGCCCGAGCGGCCCGACCCAGAGCTCGCCGGCGCCCTCGGAATCGACTACCGCGAGGACGACGGGATCGCCGCGCGGGCCGCGGCGCTGGTGGCGCTGTTCGTGCGCCATCCGTTGCGCTGCGCCGGCGACGTGCTGAGCCGCCGTCCCGGCGAGCCGCCGCTGTCGGCGCTGGCGCCGGCGGTGCGGCGACTGGCGCGCGACGGCCAGGCCCGGGTGCACCCGCTCGGCGGCTCAGAGACGCGGGTGACCGCGCGTCGGATCGCCCGGCTGGCGGGCCGCCCGCTCGACGAGGTCCCGCGCCGCCGGTGACGGGTGCCGTGGCGATTCAGGGCCGGCGCTGATGCGGGTTCATCTCGTCGATCCGTCGGCGTTCACGCTGCCGTATGACCACGCGCTCGCAAGCGCGCTCGCCGGTGCCGGCGCGGAGGTCGAGCTGTTCACCAGCCGATTTGCGTACGGCGATCCCCCGGCTCCTGAGGGATACGCGGTACGCGAGTTGTTCTACCGCCACGCTCGGGGCGCGCCGGGATCGCGTGCCCGGCTCGCGGCGAAGCTCGTCGAGCACGTGCCCGACATGCTCCGCTACCGCTCGCTCGCCGCCCAGACTGCAGACGTGGTCCACTTCCAGTGGCTCGCGGTCCAGGCGATCGACCGCTATCTGCTCCCCCGGCGACCGACGGTCCTGACCGCGCACGATCTGCTCCCGCGCGAGCCCCGCCCCGCGCAGGCGCGGTTTCAGCGTCGCCTGTATGACGCTGTCGACGCGGTGGTCGTGCACTCACGCTACGGGCGCGACCTCCTGGTCGGCGAGCTCGGCGTCGACCCGGCCAAGGTGCGCGTGATCCCCCACGGCGCGTTCAAGCACCTCACGCTCCAGGCGCACGAGCGCTCGCTGCCCGAGGAGCTTCGCGCCGTCGACGGGCCGGTGGTGCTGTTCTTCGGCCTCCTGCGCCCGTACAAGGGAATCGAGACGCTGCTCGACGCCTGGCGCGGGATCGAGGGGGCCGAGCTGTGGATCGTCGGCCGGCCGCGGATGCCGCTCGAGCCGCTGCGGGCGCGGGCGCCGGCGAGTGTCCGGTTCGTGCCGCGCTACGTCTCTGACGCCGAGCTGCCGGCGTTCTTCCGCCGCGCGGATGTCGTCGTGCTGCCGTACTCGCGGACCGAGCGCTTCGATCAGTCCGGCGTGCTCGCGACCGCGCTCGCATTCGGCAAGCCGACGGTCCTCACCGACGTCGGCGGGTTCGGCGAGGTCGCCGCTGCCGGCGCCGCCCGGCTTGTCCCGCCTGACGATCCCGGCGCCCTTCACGACGCGCTGGAGCGGCTGCTCGGCGATCCGCAGGAGCGGGAGGGCCTCGCCTGGGGCGCGCTGGCCGCCGCATCCGGGTTGTACTCGTGGCAGGAGGCGGCCGGGCAGACCCTTGCCCTGTACCAGGAATTGCTTGGATAGCCGCGGTGATCCTCCTCGCGATCGTGTTCTGGCTGTCGATCGGCCTGATCGTTTATGCCCACGCCGGCTATCCGGTGCTGCTCGGGCTGCTGGCGTTTGCGCGGCAGCACGCGCCCGGCGTGGTCCGGCGTCCGCGCCCGCCTCAGGACGACGAGTTGCCGGCGGTATCGGTGATCGTCGCCGCCTACGCCGAGCAGGATGTGATCGCCGAGCGCGTCGCGAACATCCGCGCGCTCGACTACCCGCCGGCGCTGATCGAGCTGATCGTCGCCTGCGACGGGTCGCCCGACGACACCGCCGCGCAGGCCCGGGCGGCCGGCGCCGACGTCGTCCTCGAGCTTCCGCGCGGCGGCAAGATCCGCGCCCAGGATGCTGCCGTGGAGCGCGCAACCGGCACGATCGTGGCGTTCTCGGACGCGAACGTGACCTGGGCGCCGGACGCGCTCCGGCGTCTGGTGGCGCCGTTCGCCGAGCCGCGCGTCGGGTACGTGTGCGGCGAGGTGCAGCTCGTCGACGCACGTGGGTCAAACCAGGAGGGCCTGTACTGGCGCTACGAGCTCGCGCTGCGCGCGCTGGAGTCCCGCGTGAAGTCGGTCACCGGGGGCAACGGCGCGATCTACGCCACCCGCCGCGAGTCCTACCTGGTCGTCGACCCGATCATGGGCCACGATCTGTCGTTCCCGTTCAACATGGTCAAGCGCGGGTGGCTGGCGCTTGCGGTCCGCGAGGCCCAGGCGAGCGAGAAGATGGTGCCGACGATCGAGGGCGAGTTCGCGCGCAAGCGGCGGATGATGAGCCACACGTGGCCGATCGTCCTGCGCGGCGGGATGCTCTCGCCGCGCGGCTACGGCCTGACGTACGCGTTGATGATCGTCTCGCACCGGATCCTCCGCTACCTGACACCGTTCCTGCACGTGATCGCGCTCATCGCCAACGTGCTCCTGCTCGGGCAGGGGTGGGTGTACGTGCTGACGCTGGCGCTCCAGCTCGCGGTCCTGGCGGCGGCCGCTCTCGCCGGGGTGGTGCCGGCTCGGGTGCTGCTGATCGCGCGCTACTACGTGTTGACGACCGCGTCGCTGGCCGCCGGCCTGTGGGACTGGCTCGTCCATGGGACGGCCGCCGGGTGGGAGCCGGCGGAGGGCACGCGATGAGCGCCGGAGGGGACGCGATCAGCCCGCAGCGCGCGCTCGACCTCCTGATCGCGGTTCCCGCGGCACTCGTCACGGCGCCGATCGTCGCCGCGCTCGCCGCCCTGATCCGGTTCGAGTCGCGCGGCCATCCGATCTACACGCAGACGCGCGTCGGTGTCGAGGGCCGGCCGTTCGAGATCTACAAGCTGCGGACGATGGTCCACGGCGCCGAGTTCACCGGCGCCGGTCTGGCGATCCAGGCGGGGGACGCGCGGATCACGCGGCTGGGCAACTTCCTGCGCCGCTACTCGCTCGACGAGCTCCCGAACCTGTGGAACGTGCTCCGCGGCGAGATGTCGATCGTCGGACCGCGCCCGACGCTGTCGGTGCAGGTCGAGCAGTACACGCCGCGCCAGCGCGGCCGGCTCGCGGTCAAGCCGGGGATCACCGGCTGGGCGCAGGTCAACGGCCGCGCGTCGCTTCCGTGGCCCGAGCGGATCGAGCTCGACCTGTGGTACGTCGAGCACCGGTCGCTGGCGCTCGACCTCAAGATCCTGGCCCGGACGGCCCGGATGGTCATCGGCGGCGAGGGCATCTACAAGGGAGAGCGAGGCGGATGGACGCCACCGGCTCCCCCGGCGTAGCCGTACTCCTGACCGGGGTGGGCAAGCGCTACGACATCGTGTCCGCGTTCGCTCAGCACGCCACCGTGGTCGCGGCCGACCCGAACCCGCTGGCGCCGGCGCAGTACGCCGCCCACCACCGCCGGGCCGTGCCGCGCATCGACGACCCCGAATACGTGCCCGCGCTGAAGGCCCTGTGCGACGAGTTCGGCGTCCGCGCGGTGGTGCCCTTGACCGACCTCGACCTGGAGGTCCTGGGCCATGCCCGGGCGGACGGCGTGCTCCCGGCGTTCGTCCCCGACCCTGAGATCGCCCGCGCCACGTTCGACAAGTACGAGGCGCACCTGTTGCTCTCGCGGTTGGGTCTCCCTTCCCCGCCAACGGTCCTGCCCGGGGAGCCAGTCGACAGCTTCCCGGTGATGGTCAAGCCGCGCTGGGGGTCGGGCGCGCGGTCGATCCATCGCGCCGACGACGCCCGCGCCGCGGACTTCTTCGTCGACTACATCGGCGAGCCGGCGATGGTCCAGCGCTACATGGACGGCCCGGAGTTCTCGATGGACGTGCTGTGCGACCTCGACGGGCGCTGCCTGAACGCGATCCCGCGGACGATGATCGAGTCGCGCGGCGGCGAGTCGATCAAGGGCACGGTGATCGCCGACCCCGAGCTGATCGACCTCGGCCGGCGGGTCGCCGAGGCGCTCGGCGTGCGCGGCCCGGCGACCATCCAGGCGTTCCGAGATCGTGAGATCGGTCTCGGGATCACCGACGTCAACACGCGCTTCGGCGGCGCCTTTCCCGCGCCGATGTACGCGGCGTTGCCGGGGCGCACCTACCCCGAGCTGATCGTGCGGATGGCGCGCGGCGAGCAGATCGAGCCGCACGTCGGCGAGTTCCGCGCCGGCATCACGTTCACCCGCTACTACTGGCAGCTCGAGCTCGACTCCGAGCTCGAGCCCACCGGGCGGGACATCATCGACCCGCCCGGGCCGCCGGCGCCTCGCTGACCCCGGGGGGCCGATCGTCGAACGGCGGGCACCTGGAGGGAGGTGTAGCGATTTCATCGGGATCGACCGCCCGGAGGCGGAACCTGCATAACACGCCAACGGGCGCGAGCCTGATCGACCTCGGCGTGTCAGGCATGTGGGGCATGCGCGACGCGCCAAGGCTTCGCCGCCGGGCGCCAATTGGCGTGTCATGCATGCCGGCGGGAGCGCGGAGATGCCCGGAGGACCACCGCACCCACCGCACCCCACCTCCAGGTGCCCGCCTTAATACGTCGCCCGCTGGTCAGGCGCCGGCGGTCCGTGACCGCCGCCGGCGCTGTGCCGGCGCCGCCGCTGCGCTCTCGTCCCAGCAATCGTCGACGAACTCGGCGATCTTGGCCGTCAGGCGCGCCGGCCGGACGCGCAGCTCGATGATCGAGTTCGCGTCGATCAGGCGGCCGTTCGGGAGCTCGGCGGCGAGCTGGTCAGCGTCGGAGAACGGGTGCACCGGGTCGCGCGGATGGCCGATCACGAGTGCCGGCGCCTTGAACGTCTGGCGCACCGCCCGGTCGGGCGCGGTGCGGCCGAACAGGATCCCCTGGAGCACCGCGCCGCTCGGCCCGGGGTCCTGGGACAGCCAGTCGAGCACGAGCTCGGCCGTGAACGGGACGACCTGACGTGGCACCCACCGCGCGCCGCGGGCGAGCGCCTTCATCGCGGGCTCGCCGAACGTGAGCGCGAACAGCAGCGGGGTGAACGCGGCCGCGCAGGCGGGGATCGCGTTGTCGAGCACGGGCATCTCGATCACCATCCCGCGCAGCCGCTCGGGCGCGACCGCGGCCAACTCGAGGGTGGCGTTGGCGCCGAGCGAGGTGCCGCCGACGACGGCCTGGTCGAGCTCGAGGTGGTCGAGCAGCGCGAGCGCCTGGCGGGCGAACTCGGTCATCGAGTAGCGCCACATCTCCCGGGGCCGGTCGGACGCCCCGTGGCCGAGGAAGTCGAGCGTGACCACGCGGTTGCCGTGGGAGGCGAGGTCGGCGGCGAGCGGCGCCTGCATCTTCTGCGAGAGCAGCAGCCCCGGCATCAGGAGCGTCGTGTGGGCCCCCTCGCCGTGGATCGTGTAGGCGAGCTTGTGTCCGTCGTAGCGGAAGAAAGCCATCCCTACGAGGATATATGTAGTGAGCTGGCCGGCCAGCCAGTGGGGCACGCACGGGCTCCGCCCGGTACCGTCCAGTACCTAAACCACGAGGAGGACTGACCGTTATGGGAAGACAGCTGCGATCGCTGGATGGGCAGGTGGTGGCGATCACCGGCGGGGGCCGTGGGATCGGCCGCGCGACCGCGGCGGCGCTGATCGCCAAGGGCGCGCGCGTGGCTATCGGCGACATCGACGCCCCGCTGGCCGAGCGGACCGCGTCCGAGCTGGGCTCGGGGACGATCGGCCTGTCTCTCGACGTGACCGACAAGGCGAGCTTCACGTCGTTTCTGGATGAGGTCGAGAGCCGTCTCGGGCCGCTCGACGTACTCGTCAACAACGCCGGGATCATGCCCGTCGGGCCGTTCGTGGACGAGTCCGACGTCGCCACCGAGAAGCTCGTCGGCGTGAACATCATGGGCGTGATCCTCGGCTCGAAGCTGGCGCTCCAGCGGTTCCGCCCCCGCGGCCGCGGACACATCGTCCAGCTGGCCTCGATCGCCGGCAAGGGCGGCTTCCCGGGCGGCGCGACGTACTGCGCGACCAAGCACGCCGTCGTCGGCCTCACCGAGGCGCTCCGGGCCGAGCTCCGCGGGACAGGGATCGAGGTCCATCAGGTGCTGCCGATCGGCGTCAACACCGAGCTGTACTCCGGGGTCTCGCAGGCCCGCGGGTTCAAGACGCCCGAGCCCGAGGACGTCGCCGGCGCGATCGTCGAGCTGCTCCAGACCGGCAAGTTCGAGACCTACGTGCCGCGGCAGACGGGGGCCGTGGTGCGGATGCAGGCGCTGATGCCCCGCCGGATCACCGAGGCCGTCGTCCGGTTGACCAAGGGCGACCGCGTGCTGCTGAGCGCCGACCCGAGCGCCCGCGCGGCCTACGACGCCCGCATGGCCCAGATGTTCGACGGCCCGGCGGTGCCGGTCGCCGTCCCCGACCGCGAGAAGGACGCCGCGTAGCGGCGGACTGATCGAGCCGCCCCGATGGCTCAGGGTCCGGACTGCAGCCAAGACGCGATCAACGCCCCGATCTCCGGGCCGGCGTCCTCCTGGAGGAAGTGCGAGGCGCCGGCGATCACGTGATCGATCTCGCCGCCGAGCGCGGCTGCGAACCGCCGGCCGGTCTCGAGTGGCAGCACCGGGTCGGAGTCGGCCCACAGGAACAGCTTGGGCCGGGAATCCGAGCGGAGGGCGTCGAGCACGCGCTGGCCCGCCTCGCCGCCGGGCATCTCGGGCGAGATCGGCAGGATCAGCGGGAACGCGCGCGCTCCCGCCTTGGCGGCGGCGTTCGGGAACGGCGCGTCGTAGCAGGCGATCACCGCGTCGCCGGGGTCGTTCAGACACGCCCGCCGGACGAGCAGCCCGACGGGCAGATCCTCGGTCCGCTCGACGAACCCACGGAACGCCATCCACGCTTCGGTCATCTTCTGATGCCCGGTGAACAGCCCGGTGTCGAGTACGACGATCCGCGCGATGCGGTCCGGCCGCTCGACGGCCACGCGCAGCCCGATCGGGCCGCCCCAGTCGTGGACGACGATGGTGGCGTCGTGGAGGTCGAGCTCGTCCACGAGCGCCGCGATGCTCGCCGTGTGGGCGTCGTACGTGTACCAGTCGATGTCGAGCGGCTTGTCTGAGCGTCCGAACCCCGGCAGGTCGGGGGCGATGCAGCGGTAGCCCGCGTCCCTCACCGGCGGGATCACATGACGCCACAGGAACGACCAGGTCGGCTCGCCGTGCAGGAACACGACCGGCGGGCCCTCGCCGACGTCCACGTGGGCGAGCCGGAGCCCGTCGAACTGCCGGTAGGAGGGCTCGAACGGGAATTTCGGCAGACCGGCCAGGAGCTCGTCGGGGGTCCGGAAGGCGTCGGTCATCGCTTGCCCGGCGTGTTTCGCTTTAGCCATCCGGCGATCATGCGGCCGATCTGCGCCCCCGCGTCCTCTTGGAGGTAGTGGCCGACGCCGCGGATCACATGGTCGACCTCGGCGCCGATCGCCCGCGCGAATCGCCAGCCGGATTCGATCGGCAGAATCGGGTCGCCTTCGCCCCAGATGATCAGCTTGGGCCGCGGGTCCGAGCCGAGCTTCTCGAGCACGCGCTGGCCGGTCGCCGCCCCGGCCATCTGCGGGGTGGTGGGCAGGATCAGCGGGAACGCGCGCGCCCCGGCCTTGGCGGCGGGGTTGGGGAACGGTCGCTCGTAGGCGGCGATCACGCTGGGGGCGAGGGGCACCCTGCACCCGGCCCGGATCAGGAACGAGATCGGCAGGTCCTCGCTGTGCTGGGCCAGCTCGCGGAACGCCATCCAGGCGTCACTCATCTTCTGATGGCCGGTGAACAGACCGGTGTCGAGCACGACCATCCTCCCCACGAGGTCCGGCTGCTCGACCGCGATACGCAGCCCGATCGGGCCGCCCCAGTCGTGCACGACGATCGTGGCGTCGCGGAGCTTCAGCTCGGCGAACAGCGTCGACACACTCTCGGTGTGGCGGTCGTAGGTGTACCACTCGACGTCGATCGGCTTGTCCGAGCGACCGAACCCCGGCAGGTCGGGCGCGATGCAGCGAAAGCCGGCGTCGCGGATGGGTGGGATCACCTTGCGCCACAGGAACGACCACGTCGGCTCGCCGTGTATGAAAACCACCGCCGGCCCCTTGCCCTCGTCGATATGGGCCAGACGGAGCCCGGCGTACTTCCGGTACTTCGGCTTGAACGGGAAGTCCGGGACGCGGGCGAGGAGGTCGTCGGGGGTGCGGACTATGCCTGGCACGGTGCCGTGAAACTACCCGCTCGGAGTGCAAATCATGGGCCGTGCACGAGGACCTGCGAGGCGTCGGAGGCCACCGTGACCTCGATCTCGGAGGGAAACCGGACCCAAGCGATGACGTTGAGCGCCTGGAGGCGGTCGAGCACCGCCTGGAACGCGTCCGCCTGCGCGTGGTTGACGTAGCGGCGCGCGATCGTGAATGACCAGCCGGCGGCGGCGGGCGGGTCGCTGACGCCGAGCGCCTGCTGGTAGCGCTCATCGCTGACCGCGCTCGTCACGGTCAGCGGCGTCGCGCCGCCCGACAGGGTGCGCACACGGGCGGCCAGCTCGATCAGCAGGTCGAGCGCCGGCGCGCGCAGGCCGCGATACAGCGCCGGCTTGACCTTGAGCTGCGACGCGAGCGAGCCGATGCCCGGGTCGTAGGCGAGCCCGAGTGCCCGCGCGTTCGAGGGCAGCGGCAGGATCGTGCGATGCGCGTAGGCGTCGTCGAGCGCGTCCGGGGTGGGGAACGGGTGCAGCGCATCCGGTGGGTGCAGGACGTACGCCTGCGAGTCGACCGCGGTCTGGAGCGAGCTCAGCCGGGTCAGCGCGGCTCGATCGGTGCGGTACAGGCGCATGATCTGCTGCGCGCCGAGGATGCGCCAGTAGTACAGCGAGGAGTCGTCGCCGAACCCCGAGATCAGGTCATAGGCACTCGTGTGATGATCGGGCGCGGTGTCGAAGTAGAGCTGCGCGTACGGCACCGCACGCCCGCCGTCGTAGTCGTCGAGGACGTTCTGGAGGTTCCCGATCCCCATGTGGTAGGACTCGACCGCCAGATCCGCGCGCCCGAAGTGTGCCTGCGCGATCTGGAGGTAGCGGACGGTCGCGGCGAGCGCCTTGGCGGGGACGAAGCGGTCATCGACGGCGGCGCGCTGGCGCTGAAGGCGCGCAACCAGCCCGAGCCGCCCCTCGAACGCCGCCTGATCGATCTTGGCGGTCAGCTGTCGGCTCCGCCTCAGGTCGATGTGCATCCCGAGCAGCGACTGGCCGGTCTGGGCGAGGATCTGGGTGAGCCCGGCGGCGTCGGCTGGGTCGTTGCCGGCGATCACGTCGGGCCGGCCGGCGCTCTCGACGAACACCAGCGCCTCCAGCACGCTCGGATCGACGTTCGTGCCGGCGGTGACGCGGTCGATCAGGGGCCGGAACGCGGCCACCCGGGTGGCCGTGGCCAGCGCGCCGCCGGGGCTCTTGACGAACAGAACGTTGTCGCTGCCTGCGACCGCACGGGCGACGAAGTCCGACTCCCGGCTCGCGATGTACGCGAACGGATCGCCCGCCCTCGCCACCTGGCCGGTGCCGGGGAGCGGCAGCGGTGGCGGGGGCGGCGGGGTGGGCGGGGTGGGCGGGTCCCAAATCACGAGCGCGATCGCCCCGGCGATCAGAGCAACGAGTACGGCGCCCGCCACCGCGAGGCGCCTGCGACCAGCCGCCCGACGCCGGCTGCGCACGGCGTCATGAGCCGTGGTAGACGAGGACCATCCGCTTGCAGGCCGCGGCGTGGGCCGGGTCCACCATGCTCGGGAAGACCTTCCACCCCGCGCCGGCGATCGGGTAGATGTTGACCAGCGGGTGCGGGTGCGCCTTCACGAAGCCAGGGCTGACATACAGCTCGCCGGTCTTGACGCCGGCGTACCACGCGAACATGCTCTGGTACTCGATCGGGATGTTCGGCTGTCCGCACGCGAACATGTTCGAGGCGCCGAGCGTCTTGATCACGCCCGACAGGCGGCCGATCAGCACGGTCCGCGCACGCTCCCCCCGCAGGTCCGCGCGCTCGAGCCGCTCCTGCCGATGCGCGGCGCCGAGCATCGAGCCCGAGATCACGACGACGGCGAGCACCGTGCCCCAGGTGCCGACCAGCGACGCCAGCCGCGGGCTGATCCGGGCGGTGTCGCAGTCGCCGGGCCTGACCCGCGAGCAGCGCCGGCAGCTCGTGGACGACGCGGCCGATGAAGATCGCGGCGAGGATCCCGACCACGGCGCCGGCCTCGAACATGTAACGCGGCACGGCGGGGAAGCCGTGGATCGCGAACGCGATCTCGATCAGGACCCACAGGAGCGCTCCGCCGGCGAGCACGAGGATCGTCGTCCGCCGGCGCCAGGCCGCCCACGCCACCGTCAGCACCGCCGCGATCCACACCGTGTTCGGGAGCAACTCGTGGAAGCGGTCGATCGTGCCCGTGATCTTGTTGCCGTGAATCGCCCGCGGCGAGTTCTCGGCGATGTTGCCGGCGGTCAGCAGGCTCTTGGAGGACAGGCCGGGGATCCCGAACCACAGGAACGCCAGCAGCACCAGCGAGAGGTACAGCCACCGCCGGTACGACGGGACCTTCCACCACAGCCACAGGCCGGCGAGCCCGTAGAACGGCCACACCTCGGGCCGTCCGAGCGCGCCGAGCCACCAGATCCAGAACGCGGCCTTGTGGTGCCCGGACAGGTGCAGGTCGATCGCGAGCAGGCACAGCGACACGATCATCGTGTCGGACTCGGCGCTGAGGATGTAGTGCGTGTAGTTGTAGTTGCCGACCGGATCCTGCATCGCGAGCACGAATGCCGCCGCGAACAGCCCGGCCACGTACGAGGCGTAGCGCCGCTCGGGCCGCGAGTAGGTCAGGCGGAACGCGATCCGCCACGCGAAGATCAGCCCGCTCAGCGAGATCGCCACCGAGGTGACCATCCACAGCCACAGGGCGTAGCGGCCGGCGACCGCGTACGGCACGGTGAACAGGTAGGGCAGCGGCTTCCACGACGGGGCGCCGTTCGTGTCGAGCTTGAGGTGGATCGTGAGCTTCCCCCACACGAGCCATCCGTACGGGTCATAGCCCGGCCGCGTGCGGGCGTAGAGCACGATCGCGAGCGACACGATCAGGAGCCCAGCAGCGGTCAGCACCCACCGATAGCGGTGGGCCCACTCGGCCCAGTCGCCGCCGGCGCGGCGGTCTCGCTCGCGCGGGGGGCTACCGGGGACTTCTATGGGCGGTGCGTCTAGGGTCTGCTCTGACACGGCGGCCGCGCGGACGGTAGCAGTAGGGGTGGCCGGGCCTCACGGACGCCGTCAGCGGCGGGGGTGGGACTTAGTTTGGTAAGCATCCTCTAACCTCTGGCGGCAGTTCGACAGGGTCCCCGGGGGAGCCGCTTACGTCTCGCGTACGGTTCGTCGGCTATCCTCGTGCGCTCGCAGGCCAGGTTTCGCCTGAACTTGGCCTTCCGATGCGCCGCCCTGTGGCCCGCGAGCGCTGAAGATCCCCCACTCGAAACGTTCAGGCATTGGAGCTGCTACATGCGAATTTTGGTTCTTGGCGGTGACGGATACCTCGGGTGGCCGACCGCCCTCCATCTCTCGGCTCTCGGGCACGAGGTTGCGGTCAACGATAACTTCGCGCGCCGTCAGTACGACGAGGAGATGGGCGTAGAGAGCCTGGTTCCGATCGCGACCCTCGAGGAGCGCGTAGCCGTCTGGGCCGAGGTCGGCGGCAAGACGATCAAGAGCTACGTGGGCGACCTGTGCGACGCGACGTTCGTGCACGAGATGGTCGGCGACTTCCGCCCTGAGACGATCGTCCACTTCGGCGAGCAGCGCGCCGCGCCGTACTCGATGATCGATCAGGCGCACTGCGTCTACACGCAGACCAACAACATCGTCGGCAACCTCAACGTCATGTACGCGATCGCCGACATCGACCGCGACATCCATCTGGTCAAGCTCGGGACGATGGGCGAGTACGGCACGCCCAACATCGACATCGAGGAGGGGTGGCTCGAACTCGAGCACAACGGCCGCAAGGACCGCGTCCTGTACCCGAAGCGGCCCGGCTCCTTCTACCACCTCTCGAAGGTCCACGACAGCCACAACATCGAGTTCGGCTGCCGGATCTGGGGGCTGCGCGCCACCGACCTCAACCAGGGCGTCGTGTACGGCGCCGACACCGAGCAGACCAAGCTCGATCCGCGCCTCGCCACGCGCTTCGACTACGACGGCGTGTTCGGCACGGTGCTCAACCGGATGGTGATCCAGGCCGTGCTCGGGCATCCGCTGACGGTCTACGGGAACGGCTCACAGACGCGCGGTCTGATCAACATCGTCGACACCGTCGAATGCATCCGCCTCGCCTCGGAGTACCCGGCTGAGCGCGGCGAGTTCCGAGTGTTCAACCAGTTCACCGAGCATCTGTCGGTGCGCCAGATCGCCGAGACGATCGCCGAGGAGTTCCCCGGCGAGGCCACGATCGAGCAGGTCGAGAACCCGCGCGTCGAGGCCGAGGACCACTACTACAACGCCAAGCACACGGCGCTCGTGGACCTCGGGCTGAAGCCGACGCTGCTGTCGATGACGCTGATCGACCACCTGTTCGAGGTCGTCGAGCGCCACAAGGACCGCGTCGACCTCGCGGCGATCATGCCGACGGTTAGCTGGCGTTCGACGACCAGCGAGCTGCCGCAGACGTCGACGAGCGCGCTGGCCCAGACCTGAGCCGCCGCCGTGCGCGTCGGTACGGTCTCGTGCCGTGCGCGTGCAGAGCGCAGATGACCCGATCGTGCTCGACGACGACCTCGTGGTCGCCGGCGACAACGCGGCCGTGCTCGGGAAGCTGCCCGCCGGCGCGTTCGACCTCATCTACATGGACCCGCCGTTCAACACCGGGCGCGCGCAGGCGCGTCGGTCTCTGTCGGTGGTGGCGGATCCGGTCGACGGGGACCGGATCGGGTTCGGCGGGCGCCGCTATCGGTCGCGGCTGCTGCGGTCACTGAGCTACGACGACGCCTTCGGCGACTACCTGGCGTTCCTCGAGCCCCGGTTGGCGCAAGCGTGGTCGCTGCTCGCGCCGCACGGAACGCTCTACTTCCACATCGACTACCGCGAGGCGCACTACTGCAAGCTGCTGCTCGACGAGCTGTTCGGCCGCGACGCGTTCCTCAACGAGCTGATCTGGAGCTACGACTACGGCGCCAAGCCGCGGCGCCGCTGGCCGGCCAAGCACGACACGATCCTGGTGTACGTGCGGACGCCCGGCGGTCACTGGTTCGACGCCGACGCGGTCGAGCGCGAGCCGTACATGGCGCCTGGGCTGGTCAGCGCCGAGAAGGCCGCGCGCGGAAAGCGCCCGACCGACGTGTGGTTCCACACGATCGTCCCGACCAACGGCCGCGAGAAGACCGGCTACCCGACCCAGAAGCCCGAGGGGGTGCTGCGGCGGATCGTGGCCGCCTCGTCGCGGCCGGACGGGTGGTGCCTTGATCCGTTCGCGGGGTCGGGGACGCTGGGTGCGGTTTGCAGCGGGCTCGGCCGGCGGTTCGTGCTCGTCGACTCGAGCCCGGTGGCGATCGAGGTGATGCGGGGCCGGCTGGGCTCGGGCGACCTCCGCGCCCGCGACCCCGGCGGCGGCGACGTCGGCGCGGGGCTACTCGGAAACGCCGTGGACTAGCGGGACGAACTGGACCGCCTCGAGCTGCCGGCGGACGAGCCGGTTGCCGGTCCGCCGGGTCAGCATCAGATGCTGATTCTTGGCGCCGACCGGCGCCACCAGCCGGCCACCGTCGGCGAGTTGCTGCTCGAGCGCGCGGAGGACCGCGTCGGTCGCGGCCGCCACGTTGATCGCGTCGAACGGCGCCTCGTCGGGCAGGCCCTCCCACCCGTCGCCGACCACGAACGTGACGTTGTCGATCCCGAGGTCGCGCACCGCTCGCTCGGCCAGCGCGCTCAGCTCCCGGTGGCGCTCGATCGTCCACACGTGGCCGGCGAGCAACGACAGGAGCGCCGCGTGGTACCCGGAGCCGGTCCCGACGTCGAGCACGCGATCGGTCGGCGTGACCCTCAGGGTCTCGAGCATCCGGGCGACGACGAGCGGCTGGGAGATCGTCTGTCCGCACGCGATCGGCAGCGCCACGTTCGCGTACGCGCGGTCCTGCTGGTCGGCGGGGACGAACCGCTCGCGCGGGATGCTCGCCACCGCGGCCAGCACCCGCTCGTCGCCGATCGCCGGACGCAGCTTGCGGGCTAATTCGGCGGCTTGTTGGGGGCACATCCCTTCTTCAGAACTCCTCCGCGTCGGCGTCGAGCCATTTGTCGAAGAACTCCTCGGCGTCGAGGCTCGCGAGATCTGCCCGCAGCAGCTTCAGCAGCTTCGAGGCCTGCTTCGGGCTGACCGTCCAATACAAGATCACCTCGCCGTCGTCGACCGATACGACCTCGATCCGGTCGGTGCGGTTCGGGTCCGACAGGAACGCCGGCTCGAGGCCCTCGCGCGAGACGATCAGGTGATACAGGCGGTTGGCCTTCATCGCGTCGCCCCACCCAGCGCCATCGCCGCCAGGCCCTCGTAGGTGCGGTCGTCCATCTGGATCGCCGGGACCGATCGGATGCCCGCGGCTTGGGCGCGCGTGGTCGCGGCGTCCAGCGCTTCCGCGGTCGATCGCAGCTCGATGCCCTTGCCGAGCGCCACCGGGTGCATCTCGCAGGCGGCGCCGGCGATCAGCACGGTGTTCTCGTCGCCGATGTCACGTCCGCCAGCGAATTCCTGGCGGAACGCCGCCAACGAGAACGCGACGCCGCGGCCGACGCGTTTGGCGTAGGTGGCGGCGAGCATCGCGCGCGCGGGGTCAGGTGGCCAGTTCGAGGGCCAGCGCAGCGGCTGGAGGCCGAGCTCGGTCGCCAGCCGCTCGAGCGCTGAGCGGTCAGGCTCTGGTTGCGGCTCGGACCCGGCGATCTGCGAGGCGAGAACCGGCTCCCATTCCGGCACCACCGGCAACGTAGACATGATCGTCTCGCCGAGTAAATAGCACCGCGGACTGCCGAGGTCGTAGTAGAAGACCGGTTGATCCACTTACCCGTGGATCAGCCACCCGTCCGCGGCGCGGCCGGCTTCCATCACGGCTTCCGACAGCGTCGGGTGCCCGTGGATGATCCGGGCGACCTCTGGATAGCCGCCCTCGAGCGCGCGGACGTTGACGAGCTCCTGGATCAGCTCGGTGGCCTTGGTCCCGACGATGTGCCCGCCGAGCAACTCGCCGTACTGCTTCTCGCCGACGATCTTGACCAGGCCGGTGCGGTCGCCGTAGACGGTCCCGGCGCCGACCGCGCCGAACTGGAGCTTGCCGACGACCACGTCGTAGCCCTGGTCGCGCGCCTGCGCTTCGGTGAGGCCGAAGCTGCCCACGTTCGGCGTGCAGAAGGTGGCGCGCGGGATGTCGATGTACTCGATCGGATGGGTCTCGAGCCCGGCCGCATCCTCGACCGCGATCACGCCCTCGTCGGAGGCCTTGTGGGCAAGCGCCGGCCCGTGCACGAGGTCGCCGATCGCGTACACGCCCTCGACGCTCGTGCGCATCGCCCCGTCGACCTCGATCAGGCCGCCGTCGCCGAGCTTCACGCCGGCCTTGTCGAGGCCCAGGGCTTCGACGTCCGGGGAGCGGCCGGCGGCGATCACGAGCCACTCGACCTCGCGCGGCTCGCCGGCGTGGGTGAACTTGCACATCGACTCGGTGGTCTCGATGTTCTCGACGAACGTGCCCGTGTGGATCGACATGCCCTGGCGCTTGAGGCCACGCTCGACGAGCTTCGAGATGTCGGCGTCCTCGGTCGGCAGCACCCGGTCGAGCGCCTCGTACAGCAGCACCTCGGAGCCGAGGCGGGCGTACGCGGAGGCGATCTCCGCGCCGGACGCGCCGGCGCCGACGACCGCCAGGGTGTTCGGCAGCTGTTCGAGCGCCCACGCCTCTTCGGTGCCGATCACGCGGCCACCGAACTGGGTGCCGGGGATCGGCTTCTTGAGCGAGCCGGTGGCGAGGATGATCGTCTTGGCGTCGATCAGCTTGCCGTTGACGGTCACGCTGCCGGCGCCGGCGAGCGCGCCCTCGCCTTCGATCAGCTCGATCGCGTTCTTCTTGAACAGGCCGGCGACGCCGCCCGTGAGGGTCTTGATCACCTTCTCGCGGCGCGCGCTGACCCCGGCGAAATCGACCTCGGGCTCTGACACCTTGATGCCGAAGTCGCCGGCCTCGCGGATCTCGGAGAGCACGTCGGCCACGCGGAGCACGGCCTTGGCGGGGATGCAGGCGTAGTTCAGGCACCGCCCGCCGACCTGGTCCTTCTCGATCACGGCGGTCTTCATGCCGAGCTGAGCGGCGCGGATCGCAGCGACGTAGCCGCCGGGTCCGGAGCCGATCACAACGCAGTCGTAGGAGGCGTCAGCCATGCGGGCGGAGACTATAGAAGGGCGTTGAGAGTGAGCCCTACCGCCCTGGGTATGTCGGCATCTGGATCCGGCTGAGCACGCGAACGAGCTTGTAGAACAGCCAGCCGCCGCCGAACGACCACGCACACCGAGGCGAGGACCGCCAGCAGGTTGGCGGCGCGCAGGCCGAGCAGCGAGAAGAACAGGATCACGAACGCGAGGATCGCCTGGAACCCGAGCACGGCCCAGTAGCGCAGCTGCCACATCCCAACCGCGCAGACGAGCATCAGCGCCGAGAACAGGATGACCCCGCCGGCGCCGGCGTGGGAGCCGCCGATCTTGAACTGGCCGTCGATCAGCACCGCGACCAGATCGCCGCCGCCGATCAGCACCGCGATCACCGTCGCGATCTTCAGCGACCACGGCCGCTCGCCGGGCTCGAGCGGCGTGAGCGTCGCCCGAACTGCTGCGTTGCGCGCCTCGGACCGGCTGGGGGGCTTGGTCGCGGCCGGCGGGCCGGCGGGCGCTCCGGGCGGGGGTCGGTCGTCGGGCGCTCCGGGCGGTCGTCCGGTCAGGCGCTCCGGGGGGTGGTCCGTCGTCGGGCGGTCTCGGCGCGGTGGCGACGGGCGCGGCCGCGGGTTGCCGGCGCCGGCCGCGCTTGCGGCTAGCGCGCTGAGCCAACCCTGGCCTCGTCTTCCCGGCCCGTGATCGCTACGCGGAGGGCACGAGCGGCGTCCGCGACGTCCGGTGCATCGGTCAGCGCCCGGACGACCGCGACCCGCGTGGCGCCGGCGTCGCGAACCGCGCGGACGTTCGCCGTCGAGATGCCGCCGATCGCGAAGAACGGGACGGTCGCGTGCGCCGCCGCGTAACGGACCAACTCGAGCCCGACCGCCGGCCGGCCCGGCTTGGTGGGCGTCGCATGCACGGGTCCGACGCCGATGTAGTCGACCTCCAGTTCGGCCGCGGCGTCGACCTGCGCCGGGGAGTGCGTCGACAGACCGACGAGCCGGTCACGCCCGAGCGCCGCCCGAGCGTCGGCTATCGGCGCGTCGTCCTGGCCGACGTGCACGCCGTCCGCGCCCGTGGCGCAGACGAGGTCGGGCCGGTCGTTCAAGATGAACAGCGCGCCGTGCGCGGCCGCGATCGACGCGAACCTTCGGCCCGCGGCCACGATCTCGTCGTCGGACGCGTCCTTCATCCGCAGCTGGACGATGTCGACGCCGCCGCGCAGGGCGGCGTGGAGGAACTCGTCGGGCTGGTCGTCACAGACCAGGTACAGACCGGCAGAGCACAGGCGATCGCGGGGATCTCGCACGGGTCCAAGTGTGGCAGGACCGTCGCCGCCGGAAGCCGAACACCCCGCGCTAGGATTGACCAAACGGGAGCCCTACCACTGGGCTGAGAGGGCGGATTGGGTACCCACCCACCCTCCGCCGACCGTCTGAACCTGAACCGGATAATGCCGGCGCAGGGAGTCGCACACGTTGCCGAATCGCTCAAGCTCATCCGATGTCGTCGTCGTAGGCGCCGGCGCCGTTGGCCTCGCCGTCGCGTGGCGACTGGCGCAGCGCGGTCTGCGCGTCACCGTGCTCGAACGCGCGACGGCGCCGGGCGCCGGGACGTCGGCGGTCGCAGCCGGAATGCTCGCGCCGATCTCCGAGACGATCGCGACCGAGCTGCCGCTGATGCGACTCGGGCTCGCGAGCGTGGACGCCTACCCCGGGTTCGTGCAAGAGCTGACTGACGCCTGCGGGATGGATCCGGGCTACCTGCGGTGCGGCACGCTGCTCGCCGCGCGCGACAGCGACGAGGCCGAGGCCCTGACCCGCGAGCTCGCGCTGAGGGAGTCGCTCGGACTCGCGGTGCGGCGGCTGCGCTCGAGCGAGGCGCGCCGGCTCGAGCCGGCGCTGGCGCCGGCGCTGCGGCTTGCGCTCGAGATCCCAGACGACCATGCGATCGACCCGCGCAAGCTGACAGCCGCGCTCGCCAGCGCGGTGACCGCGGCCGGTGGCGATCTAAAGGTCCTGGCGCCCGTCCGCGGGCTGACGACGGCGCATGATCGCGTCGCCGGGGTCGCGCTCGCCGACGGGTCCGAGATCGCGGCCGAGCATGTTGTGGTAGCCGCCGGCCCTTGGTCGAGCTCGCTCGATGGCATCCCCGACGGCGCACGGATCCCCGTACATCCAATAAAAGGTCAAATCCTCAGGCTCCACGACCCCGCCGGCCCGGGGCTGCTCACGCGGGTGCTGCGAATGACCGGCGGCTATCTGGTGCCGCGCGGCGACGGGCGCTACGTCCTGGGCGCGACGATGGAGGAGCGCGGCTTCGACACGACCGTGACCGCCGGCGGCGCATTCGATCTCTTGCGCAACGCCTTCGAGCTGCTGCCGTCGGTGACCGAGCTCGTGATCGACGAGCTGTCGGCGGGGCTGCGCCCGGCGACGCCCGACAACGCGCCGGCGATCGGCCCGGGGGCGATTCCCGGACTGCACTGGGCCGTCGGCCACTACCGCCACGGGATCCTGCTCACGCCGATCACGGCGGAGCTCGTCGCCGGCGCCCTCGTGGGCGACGCGTCGGTCCCTGACGAGTTCTCGCCGGCGCGGTTTGCCGGCGTGGCGGTGGCGGCATGACCATGAACGTGACGATCAACGGCGACCGCCGTGAGCTGCCCGCCGGCGCGACCGTGGCGAGCGTGGTCGCGGGACTTCGCAATGCGCCCGACGGTCGCGGCGTCGCGGTTGCGGTCGAGGGCGAGGTCGTGCCGCGCGCGCAATGGCCGAACGTCGAGCTGCGCGACGGCGCCAAGGTCGAGGTGGTCGTGGCGGTGCAGGGCGGATGAGCGCAGTGGCGCCGCTCACGATCGCCGGCCGCGAGCTGAGTTCGCGCCTGATCCTCGGGACCGGCGGTTTCACCAACCACGACGTGCTCGCGGCGGCGCTCGAGGCGTCGGGCGCCGAGCTCTGCACGGTCGCGCTGCGGCGGCTGGATCCGGCCGCGAGAGGCTCGATCCTCGACGTGCTCGACGGCGCCGGGGTCGAGGTGCTCCCGAACACCGCCGGCTGCTACACCGCCCGCGACGCCATCATCACCGCGCAGCTGGCCCGCGAGGCGTTCGAGACCGACTGGATCAAGCTCGAGGTGATCGGCGACGATCGCACCCTGCTCCCGGATGCGGTCGAGCTGGTTGCCGCCGCCGAGGCGCTCGTCGACGATGGGTTCACGGTGCTCCCGTACACCACCGATGACCCGATCCTGGCCCGCCGGCTCGAGGATGTCGGCTGCGCGGCCGTGATGCCGCTCGGGTCCCCGATCGGCAGCGGCATGGGGATCCGCAACCCGTACAACATCTCGATCCTGGTCGAGCGGGCCGGGGTGCCGGTGATCCTCGACGCCGGCGTCGGGACCGCCTCAGATGCGGCGTTCGCGATCGAGCTCGGCTGCGACGCGGTGCTGTGCGCGAGCGCGATCTCCCGCGCCCACGACCCCGTCGCGATGGCCACGGCGATCCGGCTGGCCGTGGAGGCGGGCTGGCTCGCCCGCGGCGCCGGCCGGATCCCTCGCCGGCGTTACGCCGAGGCGTCGAGTCCCGACGAGGGGCTGCCAGTATTCGATAGCGCCCCGTGACCGCGGTCACCGACATGCCCGCTGCCTCTCACATCTCCGTGCGGTGACCGTCGACGAGCTGATCGACGGCTGGGAGGCGGCGTGGTCCGGTAGGGATGAGGCCGCGTTCGAGGAGGTCTGCGACCGCCGGGTTCACTACGAAGACCCGCTCACCCCCGAGCCGCTCGAGGGACTCGAGGCGCTCGGCGAGCACGCCGCGAAGTTCTGGGCGGCGTTCCCCGACGCCCGCATGGAAAAGACCGGCGAGCGCCTGACCGACCAGCACTACGTCGCCGCGCCGTGCAAGGTGCTCGCGACCCACCGGGCGGCGCTCAACGGCTTGCCGGCGACCAACCGGTTCGTTGTCATGCACGCGATCTTCTACTCCGAGATGAAGCACGAAAAGCTGCTGCGGATCCGCGGCTTCTTCGACCTCTACGACGTGGCCACCCAGCTGGGGATCCTGCCGGCGCGCGGGACGCTCGGCGAGAAGGCGCTGCTGATGCTGCGCGGGTTTGGATTGCGCGCCGGGCGGAATCAGTAAGTGGACATCGCGATCCCGATCTTCGACGGACTGACGGCGCTCGACGCGATCGGACCGTACGAGGTTCTGTCGCGGCTGCCCGACGCGCGCGTGCATTTCCTGGCGCTCGAGCCCGGGCCGAAGCGGACCGAGAACGGGATGCTGACGCTCGTCGCCGACCGGGCGCTCGGGGAAATGCGGAGCCCCGAGGTGATCGTGATGCCCGGCGGCTACGGCACGCGGGCGCTGATGCACGACGAGCAGATGCTCGACTGGGTGCGCGCCGCGCACGAGACCTCGGAGTGGACGACCTCGGTGTGCACGGGCGCGCTCGTGCTGGGGGCGGCGGGGATCCTCGACGGACTCGAGGCGACGACCCACTGGGCGCTGATGGACGCGCTCGGCCGCCTGGGGGCGACCCCGGTGAATCGTCGGGTCGTCGAGCAGGGCAAGGTGATCACCGCGGCCGGCGTGTCGTCGGGGATCGACATGGCGCTGACGCTCGCGGCGCGGATCGCCGGCGATCCGATGGCGCGCGCGATCCAGCTCGCGATCGAGTACGACCCCGAGCCGCCGTTCGACAGCGGATCTATCGAGAAGGCGTCGCCTGAGGTGGTGGCGATTGCCCGGGAGCGATCGTGACCGCCACGGGGGCGTGATCGGATAGGTGGCCGCGGTCGAGCACCTCGGCGCTGGACGCGGCTGAAAGGCCCCGGACGAACACGTAGTCGACCTCGTGGGCGCCGGCGCAGGTGAACCCGTCGAGCGCCAGCCCGCGGATGTTGAAATCGCCGCCGAGCACCAGCGGCGCGTCGCCGGCCCATCGGCGCGCGGTGTCGGCGGCTAGGTGGGCGTCGCGGATCGGGCCGCCGGCGTGGAGGTTCGCGACCCAGACGCCGGCGGCGTGCAGACGGACCGCATGCACCCACCGCCGCTCCGGCCAGACGCATAGCCGCCTGATCCGGTGCTCCACGATCGCGTCGCCGCGCACGAGGATCGCGTTGGCGCCGCCGCCGTTCGACTTGAGCGCATCTGGCCACCGGACCGCGAGCGCGCGCCTGACCGGTAGGCCGGCGTTGCGCGAGGTGAGCACGGAGCGCTGCTCGGCATCCAGACGCGCCGCCAGGCGCGGCGGCCACCAGGGCGGTACCTCCTGGAGCAGCGCGACGTCCCAATCCCAGGCGGCGAGCGCGCGGGCGAACTCGGCGAACAGGTCCCGGCCGGCGGAAGGCACCGCGCGCCCGTGCATGAGGTTCCACGTGAGCAGGCGCGCGACCATTCGCCCAACGTACACTCAGGCCTTGCCGCGCCACTTCATCACCGGGTCGGAGCTGAGCGCCGAGGAGCTGCACGCGCTGATCGAGCGCGCGCTCGAGCTCAAGGCGTCGCCACACAGCTCGGATGCGCTGCGCAAGCGCACGGTGGCGCTGATCTTCCAGAAGCCCTCGACCCGCACGCGCGTGTCGTTCGAGGCCGGCATCAACGAGCTCGGGGGGCATCCGATGGTGCTGCGCACCGACGACCTCCAGCTCACCCGCGGCGAGTCGGTCCGCGACACCGCGTACGTGCTCTCACGCCACGTGGCGGCGATCGGGATCCGCACCGGCGATGACCGGCTATTGGAGGAGCTCGCCGAGCACGCGACCGTGCCCGTGATCAACATGCTGAGTCCGAGCCACCACCCCTGCCAGGCGCTCGCCGACCTGCTGACCATGCGCGAGGCGTTCGGCAGACTAGACGGACTCACGCTTGCCTACGTCGGCGACGGCAACAACGTGGCGCGCTCGCTGGTCGTGGTCGGCTCCAAGGCGGGGGTCGGGGTGCGCGTGGCGGCGCCCGATGGCTACCAGCTCGAGCCCGACGGCGCCGGCATCCTCACCGACGATCCGCTGCAAGCGGTTCGCGGGGCCGACGCGGTCTACACCGACGTGTGGGTGAGCATGAGCGACGATCCGCAGTCGGCTGCCGAGCGACGCCGGAGGCTGGCGCCCTACCAGCTCGACGACGGGCTGCTCGACCAGGCCGCCCCAGCCGCGATTGCGCTGCATTGCCTACCGGCACATCCCGGCGAGGAGATCACCGAGACCGTGTTGTACGGCGATCGCCAGCGGATCTGGGACCAGGCCGAGAACCGCCGTCACGCGCAAAAGGCGCTGCTCGAGTTGCTCATCGGCGCGTAACGCGAGACCGTTCGGCTACGCTCCGACCGAGCTTCTGGGAAGGAGACATGCAAACGATGCCTGCACCCAAATCGCCATCGGGTGGCTCTCGGGGGGCGAGCGGCGCGCGATCGTCAAAGAGCGGCTCGCGCTCGCCGGCGCGATCCTCGGCTAAGAGCGGCCGGCGGGGGTCCCCCGCCAAGCAAGACGGCCGGGGTGGCGTGACCGACGGTCTGACGAGCCTTGCCGAGCAGGTCACGAACGGGGTCCTCAAGCCGCTCGGGCTCGTGGTGCTCACGAGCGAGCGGATCCACGAGATCCTCGATGACGCCGCCGAGCGCGGCCGCGTGACCCGCTCCGACGCCAACGAGCTCGCGGCCCAGCTCATCAGCCGCGGTCGCCAGCAGACCGACCAGCTTCTCTCGGACGTGGAGCGGCTGATCGGTCGCGGCCTTGACCAGTTCGGTCCGCCGACCAGGGGCTCTCGGTGGAGCGAGTCGATCGATTTGCTCGTCCGGAGCGCCGACCGGGCCCGGCGCAGCGTCGGGGTCGGACAGACGTTCCCGATCCTGGGCTACGACGACCTGACCGCGGCTCAGGTCCAGGTCCGGCTCGAGGGTCTGTCGCCGGCGGAGCTGCGCAAGGTACGCGAGTACGAGCGGCGCCACGCCAACCGCAAGTCCGTGCTCGCGGCGATCGACAAGGCGATTGCTCCCCGTTAGCGAGCACGCGCGCGAGGCGCTGCGCCTCGCCCAGGACGAGGCTCGGGGCCTCCACCACATCTACATCGGCACCGAGCACGTCCTGCTCGGTCTCCTGCGCGAGCAGGAGGGTGCGGCCGCACACGCGCTTGCGTCGCTCGACGTCACCCACGACCACGTGCGCGCGTCGGTCGTTCGGATGATGGGCTTGGGGGTCGGGGATGTCGCCGGCGAGTTGCCGTTCACCGGTGCGGCCAACGAGGCGGTCGACCGCGCGTCGCGGGAAGCGTCGGTCATGGGAGCCGACAGCGTCGGCACGGAGCACATCCTGCTTGCGCTGATGCGCGACCCTGCAGGTGCCGCGGTGCGGATCCTGTTGCAGCTCGACGTCGAGCCGGCCGCGGTTCGCTCGGCGGTGACCGGCGGCGACCGTTAGTCGTCAGCCGCTACCGAGCGCGAGGTCGTCGAGAACGACGCCGAAGTCGAGGCGCTGGCCGGTCAGCTCTCCCAGCAGCTCGACGGCGTCGAGGCGCTGACCGTCGCGCCACAGCCCTCGCAGCACGTCTCCGGCTTGCGCGCACTCGAACCACGCCGGACCGAACCGCTCCCGCAGGTGCGAGCGCAGGTGGGTTTCGAGCGCCCACGCCCGCAGGTAGCAGGCGCAGTAGAACCCGGGATCGACGTCGGCGAGGAAGGTCTCGGTCGGCCACTCGATCCCGAGCGCGCCGCCAATCAACTCCGCATACCGCTCCGCCAGCCCGTTGCCCGCGTCCGAGCCGTGGAGCTCCAGCTCGTAGGCGAGCTTCCCCGTGTACCGCCGCAGGTACACGAGCCGCTGAGCCCTGGCGTGTGCGACCAGGTCGGCCGAGTCATCCACGCCGAGCCGGCGCGAGAGCCACTCCGGATCCTCGACCAGATGCTGCAACAGGAACGCGTACGTCTCGCTGATGGAATTGTCGCCCAGGCAGCGGAACTCGAACGGCAGCCCGGGGTCGACGTTCGCGGTGTGCTCGGTGTGGCCGCCCTCGTGGAACAGCGTCGCGTAATCGTCCCGGCCGCCCACGGGAGCCACGACCAGATAGACCTCGCCGGGCACGCGCACCGGCGCGCAGAACGCCCGCGGCGACTTGTTCGGACGGGTCCCGATGTCGAACGTCACGCCGTCCTGCCGCGACACGTCGATGCCGAGGCCGCGCATCGTTTCGGCGAAGCTCTCGGTCAGTCGTGCGGCCGGAAAGTGGGCGTCTTGCTCGGAGGCCCGGAAGAAGCGGGGCAGGTCGGCGCGGCGCAGCTCGTCCATGCCGATCCCGAGCGTGCGGCGCAGCTCCGGCTCGAGCGTCCGCGGATAGCTCGACGCGCTGGCGGCCGCGAACGCCGCGGTCTGCTCGGACAGGGCCCGCAGGTCGATGCCCTTGCAGTGCTCGCACATGTCGACGTAGCTCGCCCAGCCGAGCTCGACCGCGCAGGCGTGCTGGCGCTCGATCAGCTCGCGGTGGTAGCGCGCGAGCTGCTCGTCGGTCGCCACGAGCAGTGCGCGCTCGATCTCGGCCCGCCGGCCGGCGTCGGCCTCGTTGGCCTGCACGACCGGCGCCTCGCGAAACCCGAGCTCCTCGTCTCCGACCTCGATCGTCAGCGCGGCCTCGGTGCGCGCGAGCTCCTCCTCGACCGCCTTGGTCGCCTCGCCGACGTAGCCTTCGACCGCGAAGTCGAGCAGCATCCGCGCCCGCCGGTGCTCGTCGCCGTCCCCGCTCGCGCCGGCGTCGAGTTCGCGCAGCGCCTGCACGGCGTCGCGCGTGAACAGGCCGGCGTGACGCGCGTAGATCGGCTTGATCTCGAAACTGTCCTGGAGGCCCGCGTAGTGGCGGTAGTACTCGCCCATCAGCTCGATCGTGAACGTCTCCGCGGAGTCCCTGTAGGCGTCGAGATCCATGCGGCTGCCATGCTAGAGGCGTGGACCCTGCCCCTGGCGCCACCCGGACCCGACCGAGCCGTGGCGACGAGCTCGAGCTGACCATCGACTCGCTCGCGTTCGGCGGCGCCGGCGTCGCGCGGCTCGACGGCTACGTGGTGTTCGTCCAGGATGGGATCCCCGGTGACCGCGTGCGGGCGGTCGTCGGCAAGTCAAAGCGCGCGTACGCCGAGGCGAGGGCGGTCGAGGTGCTCGAGCCGAGTCCGGATCGGGTTGTGCCGCGTGCGCCGCACCCAGGGGCGCCGTGGCAGGTGCTGCCCTACGACCGGCAGGTGCAAGCCAAGCAGGCGCAGGTCGAGGATGCGCTCCGGCGGATCGGGCGGCTCGACGGGTTCGAGCTCGAGCCGATCATCGAGGCCGCCGAGCCCTGGCGGTACCGCAACAAGCTCGAGTACTCGTTCGGCACCGACGGCGACGGCCGGCTCGTGTGCGGCTTCCACGCGCCTGGCCGCTGGGATGAGATCGTCGAGGTCAGCGACTGTCTGCTCGCCTCGGCGGACGGGAACGCGGCGCGGGAACGGGTGGTCTCGTGGTGCCGGGATTGCGGGCTAAGCGCACACGACCGGCGCACCGGCGAGGGGCTGCTCCGGAATCTGGTCGTGCGGGAGAGCCGGCGCGACGGCGAGATCCAGGTGCGCCTCGTCACCGGCCCGGGGCAGATCGACCGCGACGGCCTCGCCCGGGCGGCGGCGCCGTTCGGGGGACTGTTGTGGACCCGCCTCGACAGCGTCGCCGAGACCACCCAGGGGGGCGAGACTGAGCTGATCGCCGGCAGCGACCGGCTCGAGGAGGAGATCGGCGGCATGCGCTTGCGGATCTCCCCGAGCGCGTTCTTCCAGACGAACAGCGAGATGGCCGAGCGGCTCTACCGGCTCGCGATCGAGTACGCCGCGCCGGCGGGGTCCGATCGCGTGTACGACCTGTACTGCGGGATAGGCACGATCGGGCTGCTGATGGCCCCCCGCGTGAGGGAGGTGTGGGGGCTCGAGCTCGTGGAGGAGGCGATCGCCGACGCGATCGCGAACGCCAAGCTGAACGAGGTCGAGAACGCCCACTTCTTCGCCGGAGACGTCCGCCTCGCGTTGCGTGAGCTGGTGCAGCGTGCCGGCCGCCCCGACATACTCGTCGTCGACCCGCCGCGCTCGGGGCTGTCGCAGAAGGTCGTGCGCCGGGTGATCGAGGCCGGGCCGCGGCGGATCGTGTACGTGTCGTGCAACCCCACGACACTCGCGCCGAACGCGGCGCAGCTGGTCACCGACGGCGGCTACCGGTTGCTAAGGGTGCGAGCGGTCGACATGTTCCCGCAGACCCCGCACATCGAGTGCGTGGCGCTGCTGGAACGTGAGTAGGGTTCCGCGCGGAGCCGATCAAATGCGTGCCGTCACGATCAAAGATGGGAATCTGCGCGTCGAGGACCATCCCGACCCGTCGCCCGGTGCCGGAGAGGTGCTCGTCCGTGTCAAGGCGGCCGGGCTGAACGGCGCCGACATGATGCAGCGGCGCGGCTTCTACCCCGCGCCCCCGGGCGCGCCGCCGGACATCCCCGGACTCGAGCTCGCCGGCGAGGTGGTGGAGAAGGGCCAGGGTGCGGATCGGTTCGACGTGGGCGATCGGGTGATGGGGATCGTCGCCGGCGGCGGTCAGGCCGAGCTGGCGGTCGTTCACGAGCGGATCCTGATGGCGGTTCCAGAGCGGCTCGGGTGGACTGAGGCCGGGGCCGTACCCGAGACGTTCACAACCGCGCACGACGGGATCTTCACCCAGGCCGGGCTGAAGCCCGGCGAGCGACTGCTCGTCCACGGCGGCGCCGGCGGCGTCGGCACCGCTGCGATCCAGATCGCCCACGCGGCGGGCGTGCGCGTGACCGCCACGGTCCGCAGCCCCGACCATCGCGAGGCTGTCGGCGAGCTCGGGGCCGACGTGATCGCCCCCGAGGAGTTCGTCGAGCACGGCCCGTTCGACGTGATCCTCGAGCTCGTGGGGGCGCCCAACCTGCCGGGTGACGTCGAGGCGCTGGCCCTATGGGGCAGGATCATGGTGATCGGGATCGGTGCCGGCGCGAAGGCCGAGCTCAACCTCGGGCTGGCGATGCAGCGCCGAGCGCGGATCTACAACTCGACGCTCCGCCCCCGGCCGCTCGAGGAGAAGGCGATGACCGCGCGTGCGATGGAACGTTCGGTGCTGCCGATGCTGGCCTCGGGCGCGGCCCGCGTCCTCATTGCCGAGACCTATCCGCTCGAGGAAGCGGTCGCTGCCTATGACCGGTTCGCCGAGGGCGGCAAGCTCGGGAACATCGTGCTGACGATGGGCGGCTGAGGCCGCCGGTCCGCCACGTCGGGCTACTCCCCGCCGAACCCGTCGTCCTCGTCGCCTACCGGGACGACCTCGTCTGCGTGGACCGTGCACAGAGCCGGTCCGCCTGACTCCATCGCAGTCTCGACCTCTGCCGGCGTGAGCTTGGCGCCACACTCTTCGCAGTGGTCGCCGATCTGCTCGAGGGACTTCTCTTCTAGGTCCATGCGGCGAGCCTACCGCGTCCGAGGCCGGCTAGTAAGGGGGCAGATCGGACCACCACTGACCAAGCATCCGGAACGCTGCCCAGAACTCGCGCTTGGCGATCTCCTCGTCGAGCGACTCGTCGATGTTCGGCACGTAAATCGCCTCGATCGACGGCGTCAGCCGCTGGAACTCGCCCGGTGTGGGCTGGATCTCGAGGCTGAGCGCAAGATCGAGCTCGTTGACGACCGCGAGTGCGTCCGGCCCCATCACCACGACGATCTTGGGTGAGACGATCTGGAGCTCCTCAATCAGCCTGGCCACGCAAGCGGGGTCGGCGAGCGCCGGATCGGGCACCGGGCATTTCACGCACAGCGTTCCGTACACGGCCAGGGGATCGATCGACAGGCGCTTGAGCGACTTCATCAGCGCGTTGCCCGAGCGTCCGTAGAACGCCACCCCCTCCTCGACCTCTGAGGGCCGCGCGGAGTGCTTGACCAGGAAGATGTCCGCCTGGGGGTGGCCCGAGCCGAGCACGGGCATCAGCGAGCCGCGTGGGCAGTGGGTGCAGGACTGCACCTCTCGGGAAAAGGCGTTCAGCTCACGGATCGCGCGCTCGAGGTACTTCTCGCGAATCTCGTCGTCGGTGGCGGGCATCGCTGTCCGATTGGACGGCTCGCGGGCTTGTCCTTGCGAGTGCATCAGGAGTTGCGGCCGCCGCGACCGTTCGGCCCCCGCCGATCGCGCCCCATCGCGCGGCGCACACGGCGCTCGCGCGAGGCTCGCCGGGCCCCCTCGGGCAGTGCCTTGGTCTGCAGGAACTTCAGCGCCTGGACATACAGCAGGCTGGCCGGATTGCGGACGATGTCGGCGTCCCGAAGCGACTCCAGGAACTCGTCGGGACCGTGGAACTCGCGCATCCGGATCCGGACTGAGCCGAGCCCCTGGGGAACGTGCGCGTCCGAGCCGGCGCCGGCCGGAATCCGGTATTTCGCCGCGAACCGGGCCGCCTCGTCGTTGAACTCGCTGATCGCCACACGCGGATTGAACACCTCGATCGCATCGACGTCGTCGAGGACGTCGAGGAGGTGCTCGTAGTCCGGAACCGAGTGGAGCCGGTCGAACGGATGCGGCACGTACACGATTCCACCCTGGCGCCTGATCTCAGCGATCGTCTCCTGGAGCGTCAGTCCCTTGGGGATCTTCTCCTCGATGAACAGGCCGATCACCTCGCCCTGGTCGGCGGTCTTGACCTCCTCGCCGACGATCACGCCGATCCCGTCCGCCTGCTCGCGGGCCGCGAGAGCGCCCGAGACCTCGTTGTGGTCGGTGACCGCGATCGCCCCCAGGCCACGGGCCCGGGCCTCGGCCAGCAGCACCTCGACCGGCGTCGCGCAGTCGTAGGAGTGATCGGTGTGCATGTGCAGGTCGACGTCGATCAGCCGGCGCGAGGCGAGGCGAGCGCGGACCTGGCCGTCGCCCCGATTGTCGTGCCGGCGTGCGACCAGCCCGGCGTACACCTGCTCGAACTCGTCGGCCACGCGCGACCAGGCGAACCTGGCGCGGAGCTGTTCGGTCTGGGCGGGCTCGCGCTCGCGCAGCGCGGGCTCGGCGATCAGTCGGCTCAGGTGGCTGGCGAGGGTCTGCACGTCACCGGGCTCGAACTCGAGCCCGAACTCGCCCTGGCCGAGCAGCTCCTCGTACGCCGGAAGCCGCGAGGCGATGGGCATGAGTCCACCGGCGAGCGCGCGCACGAGCGTTGCCGGAACCGGCCTGAGCCCTTCGGACGCGAGCACCAGGATGTCCGCCCCGGCCAGCGCGTCGGCCTCCGACACCCGCTCGCCGTCGACGAACTCGACTCGCTCGCGCAGGGCCCGGCTGAGGGTCGCCGGCACCGCCAGCGGCCGCGGCGACCATACGGTCGCGCGCCAGGCGGCGTCGTCCGGGAGCGTGCGCAGCGCCCGCAGGAACAGCCGCAGGGCGCCGCGCTCCTCGCCGGCGCTGAACAGCAGCTGCACGGGATCGTGCGCGGTGTGCTCCCAGTCGACCTCGGTGCCCGGGAGGATCACCCGGTAGTCGCCGGGGAAATAGCGCTGGAGCAGATCCCGGGTGGCGCCGTAGCTCGCGGCGCGGGCATCGAGCCGCCCGAACAACAGACGCGACAGCGGACCCGTGAGCTCCGTCGACAGGATCCGCTCGGTGGGCGCGTGAAAACTGCCGACGTTCAGCCCGCGAGAGTGCCGCAGCGCGACGCTGGACGCGCTCGGGGCGAACGGCTCGTGCACGTGGACGAGGTCGAGCGTCACGTTGACGAGCGCCTCTTCGATCGTCCGGGCGACGTCGATCGGCAGCGAGGCTGCGCGCCGGCGCGTCGGCGAGAACGGCAGCACCTCGCCTACCCCGAGCACGAGCGGCTCGCCGTCGGCGCGCTCGAGCAGCGTGTCGGCCTGGCTGCGGATCGCCCGGCGGCTGTCTCGGACGAGCGCGGGGGACTCCGACGGGGCGATCACCAGCACCCGGTGCCCGCGCCGGGACAGCTCGCGCGAGATGCCCGCGACGTAGTCGTTGACCTCGTGTGAGACCTCCCAGGCGAACGGCGTCACCTGTGCGATCGCGAGCTGCTCGCCCGTCACCGGCGGCAGTCTATGTCTATACGACCCGCCCACCCCCCGCCAGCCCGCATTTGCGGGTGAGCGGGGTCCGATTCTCAGCTGGCGCTGGCCTTGGGCTTGGAGAGCTTGGTGTGGGCCGGCTTGGTGTCGGCCGGCTTGCGCGCGTACTTCGCGATGAACTTCTCGGTCTGCTCGCGCGCCTCGCTGTCGGGGCGCTGGTTCATCGGCGACTTCATCAGGTAGGAGCTCGGGCCGTCGAGCTGGCCGGAGACGCCGTTGTCGAGCGCCAGCTTGCAGCAGCGCACGGCGTCGATCACGATCCCGGCCGAGTTGGGCGAGTCCCATACCTCGAGCTTCAGCTCCAGGTTGAGCGGCACGTTGCCAAACGCCTCGCCCTCGAGCCGGATGTGCGCCCACTTGCGGTCGGTCAGCCACGGCACGTAGTCAGACGGGCCGACGTGCACGTCGTCGGCGGGAAGCGTGTGGCCCATGATCGACGTCACGGCGTTCGTCTTGGAGGTCTTCTTGGACTCCAGGCGCTCGCGCTCGAGCATGTTGTAGAAGTCCATGTTGCCGCCGACATTCAGCTGCGAGGTGTGCTGGAGCCTCACCCCGCGCTCGTGGAACAGCCGGGCCAGCGCGCGATGGACGATCGTCGCCCCGACCTGCGACTTGATGTCGTCACCGACGATCGGCAGGCCGGCCTTCTTGAAGCGCTTGTTCCAGTACTCCTCCCGCGCGATGAACACCGGGATGCAGTTGACGAACCCGCAGCCCGCGTCGAGGATCTGCTCGACGTACCACTTGGTGGCGTCCTCGGAGCCGACCGGGAGGTAGGAGACGACGACGTCGGTGTGCGTCTCCTTGAGGATGTCGACGATGTCGGCGGTTGGCCCGGGAGCCTTGGTGATCTTCTCCTTGAGGTACTTCCCGAGGCCGTCGTGCGTCATCCCGCGCTGTACCGGCACGCCGAGCGACGGGACCTTGCCGGCAAAGTTCAGCGTGTTGTTCTGCCCGGCGAAGATCGCCTCGGAAAGGTCCTTGCCGACCTTGTCGGCATCGATGTCGAAGGCGGCGCTGAACTCGATGTCGCGGATGTGGTAGCCGCCGAGGTCGACGTGCATCAACCCGGGGACGGACTCGCGCGCGTCCGCGTCGCGGTAGTACTGGACGCCCTGCACGAACGAACTCGCGCAGTTGCCGACGCCGATGATCGCCACGCGCACCTTGCCGTTCTCGTAGCGCGCTGCGCCGTTGGTGGAGCCGTTAGGGGTGCTCACTGTCAGAGACTGCCTTTCTCGCGGGCGGTTTCCCGCGGCCCTTACAGTTATTCCGCAGGGACGGGTTCGTTACACCGGTTGCTGGGCGACGGCCTTCAGCTCCCGGCGCACGTGGAGGATGCGCTGAAGGGTCGTCAGGATCGCCAGCCCCGCGAGCACGTACACGGCCGGCGCGAGCAGCTCGAAGTTCCCAAGCGACGCGCCTTTGGCGAACACGAGCCCGATCGACAGGATCACCACGCGCACCGGCCTGGTGGCGAGTCCGACCTTGCACTCGACTCCGAGCGCCTCGGCGCGGGCGCGGGTGTAGGACACCATCAGCGATCCAAGCACGGCGGCCACGGTCGCGGCGGCGGCGACCTGGTTGTTCTGCGAGGCGAAGTAGGCGCCGACCGCGATCAGCACGATTCCCTCCTCGAGCCGGTCAAGCGTCGAGTCGAGAAACGCGCCGAACGGAGTGCCCTTCCCGGACATACGCGAATAGCGCCCGTCGAGCGTGTCCATGATCGATCCGATGATGAACGCGAGGCCCGCCAGGAAGAACATGCGACCGACGATCAGCCCCGCGGCGGCGAGGTTCAGGGCGAAACCGGTCAGCGAGATCGCATTCGGCGTGAGCCGCGACTCGATCAGCCGGTTGCGCATCATCTCCTGCGCGGTCGGGCCGGTCCGCTGCGGCCGGGGGCGCCGCGCCGGGCCGTCCCGTCGCGCCCGCGGGCGCTGAGTCCGTTCGGCCATCGTCAGGCGGTCGGTTCGGGAGACGTCACGCGAGTGGTTTGTGCGTCATCACGCGGTCGACTTTGGAGGATCGTCGGACGCTCGGTCGGGATCGTCACGCGGTCGACGGCGTCGGGCCGAACGCCCACACGTCCGGCCTCGCCCGCGCCAGCAGCCTCTGCGCCAGCAGCGCGGAAGCGCCGGCGGTGAGGGCCCCGAGGAACACGTCGGTGAGGAAGTGGTTGGCGGTGGCGACGACCACGAACGTGATCAGCAACGGGTACAGCGCCCACAGGATCTTGCCGGGGCGCCACCGGGTGAGCCGCGACATCGACCCGCCGATCATCACCGCGAAACAGACGTGCATCGAGGGGACTGCGGCGTAGAAGTTCACGAAATTCTTGGTCGGTCCGAAGTCGATCGAGCTGCGGCCGCCGGTAACGAACTGCGAGATCGCGTCGGTGAAGCCCCATTCGGGCATCAGCCGCGGCGGCGCCGTCGGGTATAGCCAATACCCGATTACGGCGAGTGCCATCGCGATCATGAACATGTTCCGCACGAAGTAGAACGAGTCGTTGCGGCGGGCGTAGATGAACGCGAGCACCAGCAACGTAACGACGAAGTGCCCGTTCAGATAGATCCAGTCGAGGCCGTCCATCAACCAGTGCTTGTTGATCGCCCACGCCTGGACGCTCGGCTCGATGAACACGTGCAGCGTCCGCTCGAGGTCGATGATCCGCATCGCGTCGCTGAACGGCTTGTACGGGTTGCCGCTCGATACGAGCCCCCTGACCAGGTCGTACAGCACCAGCGCGCCGACGAACAGCACGATCTGGCGGATCAGATCCAACCACCCACGCGGCAAGAGCCGCGCCTCTATGAATCGGAGGCAACGCCCCATGTCGAAGAAGCATGCTAGCGCTGCGGCGTGTTCGGCCCGTGTCAGCTACATCGCGGCGACCGCGCGCCGATGCGAGTCAGCGAGAACCGGATCGCCACTCGCATGGGGCCCGGCCGCCGGACGGTGAGCTCGGTGAAGCCTCCCGCCGGACCAACGCATCCCGACCCCTGGACGACCGCCCAGTAGGGGCTGTACCGGACGCGGATGTACGCGGATCCCGTGTGGTTGGCCTCGAGCTGCATGTAGTTCGGCCCGAGAGTCGTCAGCGTCGCGGCGCCCTGGACGATCGGCGTTGGGTTCGCGACCTCGTACACGCGCCAGTGCCGGGTGCGCAGCACCATGTGCAAATACGGCAGGCCGCGGTCGATCAGCGCGACCTCCGCTTTCGCCGAGTAGTCGATCTCGGCGTCGGACACCGCGACGAACCGGATCGCGAGCTCGTGCAGCCAGGCTTCGTAGCTCGCGCTCGTGAGCGGCGCGCCGTAGAACAGGGCGTTGTCCTTCGTGTCGAGCTGGCGCTCCCAGCCGCGGGCGAGCGGGAAACGAGGCGCCATCACGTACGCCTCCCAGTGGAACAGCGTGAACGGGATCTCAATCCTGAATGTGGCCCCGCGACCCCCGGCCTGCCGGCTCAAGTAGTTGATCAGAGGTTGGAAGTACGCGGTGGTGACCTCGCGGTTGTCATCGGCCGTTCGCAGGTCGCGGACCGGAGCCTGCCACTGGAGGTAGAGGAGCGGCGCCGCCGCGACGGCGAGCGCGATGATCGCCCGCCGGGTGCGAGGCCGGGGCCACCACAGCAGCGCCGCGATCGGGCCTGCGACGAGCGGGGCGAGCCGGGTCGCGTTGCTGCCCACCGGGCTCGCGACCGCGTACGAGGCGATGCAGCCGAGCGCGTACAGAGCGACACCCGCGCGCAGCGCCACGTCGCGCTTGGGGATCACGAGAAGCGCCGCCGCCGACATCAACACGATCGGCCACAGAGCCGAGAACACGAACGGCTCGGTGCCGCCCTCGGGGAACATGACGGCCAGCACCAGTACCGGGCCGAGTGCGCCGACCACGACCGCGAGCCCGGGGAGTGCCCGGGTCAGACGCCGCTCGGGCACGTACTCGCCGACCGCATAGGCCGCGCCGGCCAGCGCAGCGAACAGCGCGTCGACCGGGCTCGCCAGGGCGGTCAGGATCGCGAGTCCGACCGCGATCCCGGGGCGCCGGCGCTGGAGCGCAAGTGCCGCCCCGATCGCCGGCAACAGGCCGAATGCGAACGTGAGCCGTCCGGTGAACAGGCTCGTGGTCGTGGCCACGCCGAACCACAGCGACGCCACCCAGGCATCGTCCCCGTAGCGCCGGCGGACGAGCGAGTCGAACAGCGCCGTGCTCACCGGACACGCGATCGCGGCCGCGATCTGCGGCGTGGTCAGCGCCGCCGCCGGCGGGAACAGCACGCTGTAGCCGGGAACGTCGTGGCCGCCGTACCACCAGTTGTTCCAGATTCCGAACCATCCCTCGACCCCGAACAGCTTCGCCCGCAACAGGTGCGCGGCCAGGTCCTCGCTCCGTGGCGCGATCAGCACGTACGCCAGCGCGATCACCGCCGAGGTGAACGTCGGCAGGATGCGCTTGACGAGTCGCGCACGCGAACCGTCTTGAGGCGGCACAGGCGGCTCCGCCTGGGGGCGGGCGGGAGGGCTGACGCGGACC
The DNA here is from genome assembly GCA_963699325.1 of uncultured Solirubrobacterales bacterium. Taxonomy (GTDB): domain Bacteria; phylum Actinomycetota; class Thermoleophilia; order Solirubrobacterales; family Solirubrobacteraceae; genus Palsa-465. The sequence continues at coordinate 535,804 of CAVOTN010000014.1, forward strand.
GGCACGGCTACTCCTCTAGGAACGTTGCCACGCGCTCGATCAGATCGCTCCGGTCGAGCCACGGCCAGTGTCCCGCGTCTGACAGCCGCTCGATTCTCGCCCCGGGGAGGCGGGCGGCGTACGCGTCCACGAGCGCCGGCGGGTACCACGGGTCGCGGTCGCCCCAGATGATCAGCGCCTGCGGCGCGGGAGTGGGGGTTGCCAGCGTCCCATTCGCGGCATTCGCGGACCTGATGAGACGGAGGACCGCGCGCTGCGTGCCCTGGTCGAACTGATTCCAGACCGCTGCGAGCCGCTCGTCCGGCCACGCGTCGTCGCGGACCGACGCGTTCCGGAACGTCCGCGCCAGCATCCCTCGCGTGAACGATCCCATCACGCCCTCGCCGATCAGCGGCGTGCGTAGCCACCGCGCGAGCCGAGGCCACTCGAACCCGTCGAACATCGGCGGGGCGTTCAGCACCACGATCCGATCCACGCGTTCCGGATGCCGGTGCGCGAGCGCCAGACCGATCGCCGCGCCCCAGTCGTGGGCGACCAGCTTGACCCTGTCGACGCGAAGCTCGGCCAGGAAGCGCTCGACGAACCCAGTCAGCCCGGGGACCGAGTAGTCGAGGTGGCCGCCTTTGCCGGAGCGCCCAAACCCGACCAGATCGGGAGCGATCCCGCCGGTCCGGTCGAGGAACTCGACCCAATCGTCCGAGCTGGTGGGCATTCCGTGCAGGTACAGCACCGGGACGTCCGGCGTCTCCGCTGAGCGGCGGTAGAACACGGGGGACTCGTCGAGGTTGATCGTGTGCTCGTCGACGCGCACCCCCTGGCGAGGATAACGTCCGCGCGCGTGACCGCCACGAGCCCAGACCAACCGCCTCCCCGGGCGCCGACCCTGTGCCTCGGCGAGATACGCGTCGATCTGATCTGCGAGCGGCCGCTTGCCGACGTGTCCGCGGCCGACGCCCTCGTCCCCCACTTCGGCGGCGCCGTCGCGAACGTCGCCGTGACCGCGGCGCGGTACGGGGCGCACGTGGCGCTGGCTGGCGGTGCCGGCGATGACGCCTGGGGGCGCTGGCTGCTCGACCGGCTGGCGCGCGAGCGCGTCGAGACGTCGCTGTTCGAGCTCGCGCCCGGGGTCCAGACGCCGCTCGCGATCGTCCTGGTCGACCCGAGCGGGGAGCCGCGCTGTGAGCTCTACGGCGGTCGTGGCGGTGGCGGTGGTGGCGCCGGTGGCGACGGCGGCCCGCCTGTGGTCCGGGCGCTCGAGGCGCGGCTGGAGGAGGCCGTCCGGGGCTCGGCCGCGCTCCTCATCAGCTCCGCCACCCTGGTCGGATCCGAGGAGGCTGCCGTGACCATGGGGGCGCGGGAGCTCGCGCTGTCGCTCGGGCGGCCGGTCGTGTTGCACCCGAGCATTTGCCTCGACCGCTGGCGCTCGCGCGCCGAGGCGGCGGCCTCGCTGAACGCGTGCGTCCCCGGCGCGCTGCTCGTCCACGCCACCGCGGGCGAGGCCGCGTTGATGACCGGCGAGGACGATCCCGAGCGCGCCGCGCTGGCGCTGCTCAAGGCGGGCGCGCGGATGGTCGTGGTCAGTCTGGGGTCCTCCGAGGGCGCGATCCTGCGGGGCGAGCTCCGACTCGACGTCGACTGCGTGCCCGGGACCGTCCTCAGCACGATCGGCGCCGGCGATGTCCTCACGGGTGTCCTCTTGGCCCGGCTGGCAACGTCGGCGTTCTACCCCTCGGCGGTGGCGGCGTCGCTGCCCGAGGCGGTGGCGCAGGCGGCGCGGGCGTGCGAGCGGTGGGGCGCGCTTGAATAGCTGGAAGCGCCCAACCCGCCGGCGCGTGCTCGCGATCCGCGATCGCCTCCGGCTCGTGTACGGGGTCCCGCTGGCCAAGCCCCACGGCCACCCCATCGCCGAGCTCATCCTGACGGTCCTGTCGCAGTCGACCAACGACCGCAACCGTGACGTCGCCTACCTGGCGCTGCGGGAGCGCTTCCCTTCGTGGGCGGAGGTCCGGGACGCGCCGGTCGACGCGATCGAGGAGGCGATCCGGCCCGGCGGCATCTCCAAGGTGAAGTCGGCGCGGATCAAGTCGATCCTTGTCGCGATCACTGAGACCGCGCCGGCCCACGCGTCCTCGTCGGCGCACGCGTCGTCGCCGGGGGACGCGTCCTCGCCGGCGCCGGGTGACGCTCTCTCGCTCGACTGGCTGGCTAGCCAGCCAGTGCCAGAGGCGCAGCGGTATTTGACGTCGCTGCCGGGGGTCGGCCGCAAGACCGCGGCGTGCGTGCTGCTGTTCGCGCTCGGGATGCGGGACGTGCCGGTCGACACGCACGTCTCGCGGGTCGGGACGCGGCTCGGGCTGTTCCGGCCCGGGGCGCCGTTCGAGGAGATGCACGACACGATGCTCGCGATCACGCCGGCCGGCGAGGAGCTCGAGCTGCATCTGAACCTGCTGCGCCACGGCCGGCGGACGTGCCACGCGCGCCGGCCCGACTGCGCCGGGTGCGCGCTCCAGAAGATGTGCCCGAGCGCGTTCCAGGTGGGGTGACGGCGTGGCGTGGCCGCCGATGCTCGACGTGCCGGCGACTCGCACGACCCGTCGCGCCGGCGAGCGTGGAGAAAGTCGGCCTATACGCGACTGAATCTGAATTCACCGCCGGCGGGGTGGCGAAAGTGGACTTAGTCGCGTTCGGGGCGCGCCACCGATGTTGGGTGCGACAGCGTCCGGCGCCCTCGCCTCCTTGGCCCCGCGGAAGCTGGGTGGCGGCGATCCGCGGCGGGCCGCCCTCGGGCCGAGAGCTTGGCGAGCCGACGCGGCCGTGGGGGCAAACGGGCGGCCGGACGGGGCTCGACTCCATCCCAGATCTGCTACCCTCTCGCTTAGATTTTTACGACGAAACAGGAGTAGAACTCGATGGGAAAGACGATCGGAATCGACCTCGGAACCACGAACTCGTGCATGGCAGTGCTCGAGGGTGGCGAGCCGACGGTCGTGGAGAACGCGGAGGGCGGCCGGACTACGCCGTCAGTTGTCGCGTTCACGCAATCCGGTGAGCGTCTGGTTGGCACGGTCGCCAAGCGCCAGGCGGTCACCAATCCGCAGAACACGGTCTTCTCGATCAAGCGCTTCATGGGCCGCAAGGAGGCCGAGGTGCGCGAGGAAGAGTCGATCGTGCCGTACAAGGTGGTCTCCGGACCGAACGGCGACGCGCGCGTCGAGGCCGGCGGCAAGCAGTACAGCCCGCCCGAGATCAGCGCGATGATCCTCGGCAAGCTCAAGGCCGACGCCGAGGCGTATCTGGGCGAGAGCGTCGACAGCGCGGTGATCACCGTGCCGGCGTACTTCAACGACGATCAGCGCCAGGCGACCAAGGACGCCGGCCGGGTCGCCGGACTTGACGTCAAGCGCATCATCAACGAGCCGACCGCGGCCTCGCTGGCGTACGGCCTCGACAAGGAGAACGACCAGACGATCCTGATCTTCGACCTCGGTGGCGGCACGTTCGACGTGTCCGTGCTCGAGATCGGCGACGGCGTGTTCGAGGTCAAGGCGACCGCCGGCGACAACCACCTCGGTGGCGACAACTTCGACAAGGCGCTCGTCGACTGGCTCGTGAGCGAGTTCAAGAAGTCGCAGGGCATCGACCTGAGCGCCGATCCGATGGCGCTGCAGCGGCTCTACGAGGCGGCCGAGAAGGCCAAGATCGAGCTGTCGACGACGCAGGAGACGCAGATCAACCTGCCGTTCATCACCGCGGACTCGAGCGGCCCGAAGCATCTCGACATGCGCCTCACCCGCGCGAAGCTCAACGAGCTCACCTCGACGCTGCTCGACCGCACGGTGGCGCCGGTTCGCCAGGCGCTCGACGACGCCAAGGACAAGGGCGTCGACAAGGTCGACCACGTCGTGCTCGTGGGCGGCATGACCCGCATGCCCTCCGTCCAGGAGAAGGTCAAGGAGCTGACCGGCAAGGAGCCGCACCGCGGCGTCAACCCCGATGAGGTGGTTGCGGTCGGCGCGGCGATCCAGGCGGGCGTGCTCGCCGGCGACGTCAAGGACGTGCTCCTGCTCGACGTGACCCCGCTGACGCTGGGCATCGAGACCAAGGGCGGCGTCATGACGAAGCTGATCGAGCGCAACACGACGATCCCGACCCGCAAGGGCGAGGTGTTCTCGACCGCCGAGGACAACCAGCCGAGCGTCGAGATCCATGTGCTCCAGGGCGAGCGCGAGATGGCGATGTACAACAAGTCGCTGGGCAAGTTCCAGCTGACCGGCATCCCGCCGGCGCCGCGGGGCATCCCGCAGATCGAGGTCGCGTTCGACATCGACGCCAACGGGATCCTCAACGTGTCCGCCAAGGACCTCGGCACCGGCAAGGAGCAGAAGATCGAGATCCGGTCCGGCTCCGGTCTGTCGGATGACGAGATCAAGCGGATGGTGACCGACGCCGAGTCCCACGCTGAGGACGACCGCCGCCAGCGCGAGCTCGCCGAGGCCCGGAACAACGGCGAGAACGCCGCTTACCAGGCCGAGCGCCAGCTCAAGGATCTGGGCGACGCGGTCGACTCGAGCTCCAAGGACGAGATCGAGGCGGCGATCAAGGCGGTGCGCGAGTCGCTCACGAGCGAGGACGCGGCCGAGATCAACGCCAAGACCGAGACGCTCCACACCGCGTTCCACAAGGTCTCCGAGGCGATGTACCAGCGCGCCCAGGAGCAGGCGGCAGAAGCAGGCTCCCCCGAGGGCGCGGCCAACGGCTCCGAAGCGTCGAGCAACGGCGCCGGCGCCGAGGAGGACGTGGTCGACGCCGAAGTTGTGGATGAGAAGTAATGACGGCGCGTAGACCCGACATCGCGGAGGCTCTACACAGGGTCCGCGAGGCAGCTGATCAGGACCCCGCCCGCCCGCCACAGGGCGGGCGGGATCCGTCCGGGCCGTCTGGCGACCCCGAGGCCCCAGCGACGCCTCCAACCACCCCAGCCGAGGACAAGGCTGAGGACACCGACCACGAGCGCCAGCTCGAGCACGACCTCGAGGAGCTCGCGGCCAAGGCCGAGAAGGCCGACGAGTACCTCGAGCTCGCTCAGCGCACCCGCGCCGACTTCGAGAACTACCGCAAGCGCGCCACGCGCGAGGCGGCGGCCGCCCAGGAGCGGGGCATCGCGAAGCTCGCCAAAGAGCTTCTGCCGGCGGTCGACAACCTCGACCGCGCGCTCGAAGCTGCCGCTGCGGCCAACGCCGGCGCGTCGACAGGCGGCTCGCCACAAGACAACGGCACCGCGACGCTCATATCGGGCATCAAGCTCGTTCACGAGGACGTGATCGCCGCGCTCGCCAGGGCGGGCATCGAGCGGTTCTCGCCCGAGGGGCAGCGGTTCGATCCCCAGCTCCACGAGGCCGTCGCTCAGCAGCCCGTCGAGGGCGCCGAGTCGGGGACCGTCGTCGAGGTGTACCAGCGCGGTTACCGCCTCGGCGAGGTCGTGATCCGGCCCGCTCGCGTTGTCGTCGCGGCGTGACAGAGTTGCGACGTGACAAAGGCTGAGGAGCCATGGCTGGCAGAACCGACTACTACAAGACGCTCGGAGTAGGCAAGGGCGCGTCCGACGAGGAGATCAAGAAGGCGTACCGCAAGCTGGCGCGTCAGCACCACCCGGACCGCAACCCCGGCAACAAGCAGGCCGAGGAGAAGTTCAAGGAGATCTCCCAGGCCCACGACGTTCTGTCGGACCCCGAGAAGCGCAAGGCCTACGACCGCGGACAGGGTCCGCTCGGTGGATTCGCGGGCGGCAACTTCGACGCGGGCTCGTTCGGCGGCGGTTTCAGCGACATCCTCTCGAACCTGTTCGGCGGCGGCGCGACCGGGACCGCTGGACGGCCCGGCGGCGGCACCCGCGGCCGCACCGGCGCCGGCGGCGTCAGGGGCGGACGGGCCGCGCAACCCCAGGGCCGCGATCTCGAGACCGAGGTCTCGCTGACCTTCGACCAGGCCGTGCACGGCGCCCAGGTGCCGCTGTCGGTACCGACCTCGCAGCCTTGCCCCACGTGTCGTGGCACGGGCGCCAAGCCCGGAACGAGCCCGAAGGTGTGCCCGGTCTGCGAGGGCCGCGGCATCGAGTCCCAGAGTCAGGGGATCTTCTCGATCTCGCAGCCATGCTCGAACTGCGGCGGCGCCGGCACCGTGATCGAGGATCCGTGCCCGACCTGTGGCGGCACGGGCGCGCAGCGCAGCATCCGCAAGCTCCGGGTCAACATCCCGGCGGGCGTCCACGACGGCAGCCGGATCCGCCTCGCCGGCAAGGGTGAGGCCGGGCTACGCGGCGGTGAGCCCGGAGACCTGTACGTGATCACGCGCGTGCAGGAGTCACCGGTGTTCAAGGCCGTCGGCGACAACCTCGAGGTCGAGGTGCCGCTGACGATCCCCGAGGCGGTTCGCGGCGCGATCGTCGAGGTTCCGACGCTCAACGGCTCAAAGCGCCTGCGGGTTCCCGCCGGCACCAAGCACGGCACGGTCCAGCGGCTCCGCGGCGAGGGCCCGCCCAAGGCCGGCGGCAAGAATCGCGGCGACATCCACTACCGGTTCGTGATCGAAGTTCCCGAGTCGCTGTCGCCCGAGCAGGACGAGGCGATCGACCGCCTGTCGCAGGTGATGAACGGCGACCCGCGGGCCGATCTGTTCAAGCAGGCGAACGCCGGCGGCGGGAAGGGTGGCAAGAGCTGATGGCATCGCGGCGCGTACGCACCACGGCGCGGGTGGAGGTGTCCTCCGAGCGCGGAGTGTTCATGATCTCGGTCGCCGCTGAGCTCGCCGAGATGCACCCCCAGACCCTGAGGATGTACGAGGCGCGCGGCCTGATCGAGCCCAAGCGCTCGCCCAAGGGCACCCGGCTGTACTCCCACAAGGACGTCGAGCGGCTCCGCCGCATCCAGGAGATGACGGCCGAGCTTGGCATGAACCTCGCCGGCGTCGAGCGCGTGCTCGAGCTCGAGCAGCAGCTCGACGCGATGGAGCGCAAGGTCAAGGCGCTCGAGAAGCGCGCCGGCGAGCTGAAGTCCGAGGTGGAGCGGCTCGAGCAGCTGCGCCGCGAGCTTCGGGCGGAGATCGTGCCCTACAGCAAGGGCGGCGCAATCGTCCGCAACGCGGACGTGCAGCGGTTCTCGCTCCAGGTGCAGCGCCGGTCCACGTGACTTCTGGCGGCGAACCGCGCACGCTGGCGGGGCGTTACCGGCTGGACGAGGTGGTCGGCCGCGGCGGCATGAGCACGGTCTATCGCGGCACCGATCTGTCACTCGATCGCGTCGTGGCGGTGAAGGTTGCGCTCGACCCGCTTGTCGAACAGAGCCCGATCTACCTGGCCCGGTTCACGCGCGAGGCGCAGTCCACCGCGGCGCTCAGCCATCCCGGGGTGGTGACGGTCTACGACGCCGGCGCGGATGGTCCGACGCGCTTCATCGTGATGGAGCTCGTTCCGGGGCGGAGCCTCGCCGACATCCTGCGCGACGAGGGCCCGCTAGAGCCGGCCCGCGCGGCGCGGATCGCCGCGCAGGTGGCCGACGCGCTGAGCGCGGCGCACGCGGCGGGGATCGTCCACCGCGACATCAAGCCCGGCAACGTCATGGTCACCCCCGACGGACAGGTGAAGGTGCTCGACTTCGGGATCGCGCGGGCGCTCGACAGTCAGTCGCTCACGCAGACCGCGACCGTGCTCGGCACGTCCGCCTACATGGCGCCCGAGCAGGCGCTCGGGCAGCCGGCGGACGCGCGCTCTGACATCTACTCGCTCGGGTGCGTGCTGTACGAGATGTTGACCGGTGAGCCGCCGTTCACTGCTGACGTCTCGGCCGCGGTGCTGCATCAGCACGTGCGGGTCGCGCCCAAGCCGGCGCGCGAGCGCAATCCCGCGATCCCGCCGGCGCTCGACGAGCTCGTGATGCAGATGCTGGCCAAGTCGCCGGACGACCGTCCCCAGACCGCCGCCGATGTCCGCGATCGCCTCGACCAAGCGCTCGCACAGCCGGAGAACGAAGCCGGCGCGCCCACCACGGTGGCGCTGGCGCCGCTCCCCGCGCCCGTCCCGGAGGCGCCGACCGCCCCGCTCCAGGCGACCGACCCCACGCGGGCGATCGCCCCTGTCCAGGCGACCCCTCCGACCAGCCGACAGCGCCCCACCTCGCCGCCGCGGCGGACGAGGAACGTGCCGACGCCCCTGTCCCAGCGCAGCACAACCGGGTTCTGGATCACGGTGTTCCTCGCCGCCGCGGTGCTGCTCGGCGGCGCCGTGGCGGTGGCGCTGAGGGGCGGCGGCTCCGGCACGAACTCGACCACGTCCGGGCACTCGTCAGCCTCGGGCACCGGCACGCACACGAGCTCGCACACGACCACGAGCCAGCAGCCCTCGACCCATAGCTCGACGACCGCGCCCACCTCATCAACGAGTACCAGCTCCAGCTCGACGACGCCGACCACGTCCACCTCCTCCACCAGCCCGACGACGTCGAGCTCAACCACCAGCACCTCGGGCGCGGCGTCCGGGGGGACGCCACCGGGCCAGGGCGGAGTCCCGCCCGGGCAGGCCAAGAAGGGCAATAAATAAGCCTTGAGATCGTGTCAGGACCTGCAATAATCTAAGTCAGACACACTAAGATTTTTCACGACCAAGACCTGACCTAGCAACCAGCCACATCCGAGAACGCCTATGCAACCAGACCGTTTCACGATCAAGTCCCAGGAGGCGCTCCAGGCCGCCCAGCGGCTCGCTGACGAGCGCCGCAACCCGCAGACGATGCCCGAGCACCTGCTCGCAGTCCTGCTGGAGCAGGACGGTGGCATCGTCGTGCCCGTCCTTCGCAAGCTCGGGGTCGACCCGACCGCGGTGCGCCAGACCAATGGTGAGGCGCTGGACGCGCTACCCAAGCTGCAAGGTGCCGGCAGCTCCGAGCCGGCTGGCGGCTCGACCGAGCTCGTCCAGATCCTGCGCGACGCCGAGAAAGAGATGCGGGAGCTGAAGGACGAGTACGTCTCGACCGAACACCTGATGCTGGCCATCGCCGACCATCCCGGCCAGGCCGGGCGCGTGATGCGCAGCGTCGGTGCCACGCGCGAGCAGCTGCTCAAGGCACTGAGCGAGGTCCGCGGCAGCCATCGCGTCACCGACGAGAGTCCCGAGGAGAAGTACCGGGCGCTCGAGCGCTACGGCCGCGACCTGACCGAGGCCGCCGCGCAGGGCAAGCTCGACCCCGTTATCGGCCGTGACGACGAGATCCGCCGCGTCATCCAGGTCCTGTCGAGGCGCACCAAGAACAACCCGGTGCTGATCGGCGAGCCCGGCGTCGGCAAGACCGCGATCGTCGAGGGACTCGCGCAGCGGATCGTGTCCGGCGACGTGCCCGAGAGCCTCAAGGATCGCCGCCTGGTCGCGCTCGATCTGAGCGCGATGGTCGCCGGGTCCAAGTACCGCGGCGAGTTCGAGGACCGGCTGAAGGCCGTGCTCAAGGAGATCGCCGACGCCAAGGGCCAGATCATCGTGTTCATCGACGAGCTTCACACGATCGTCGGCGCCGGCGCCGCCGAGGGCGCGATGGACGCCGGCAACATGCTCAAGCCGATGCTCGCCCGCGGCGAGCTGCGGGCGGTCGGAGCGACCACGCTCGACGAGTACCGCAAGCGGATCGAGAAGGACCCGGCGCTCGAGCGGCGCTTCCAGCCCGTGTACGTGGGCGAGCCGACCGTCGAGGACACGATCGCGATCCTCCGTGGGCTCAAGGAGCGCTACCAGGTGCACCACAAGATCCGCATCCAGGACTCCGCGCTGGTGGCCGCCGCGACGCTGAGCCAGCGCTACATCGCCGATCGGTTCCTGCCCGACAAGGCGATCGACCTGGTCGACGAGGCCGGGTCGCGGATCCGGATGGAGATCGACTCCAAGCCAATCGAGATCGACGAGGTCGACCGGCACATCATGCAGCTCGAGATCGAGCTGCAGTCGCTCGGCGAGGACGACGATCCCGGCACGGTGGCGCGGCGCGAGCAGCTCGAGCGCGGGCTCGCCGAGGAGCGCGAGCGCTCCGACGCGATGCATGCCGAGTGGCAGCGCGAGAAGGAGTCCGTCGGCGCCGTGGCCGAGCTTCAGGAGCGTCTCGAGCAGGCCAAGATCGACCTCGAGCGCGCCCAGCGCGAGGCCGACCTCGGGCGCGCGGCCGAGCTCCAGTACGGCACGATCCCCGAGCTCGAGAAGCAACTGGCAGCGGCGGCCGAAGCCGAGCACGACGCTGCGAACGATCACGGGGTGGGTGGGCCCCGATTTTTGAAGGACGTGGTCGACGCCGAGGACGTCGCCGAGGTCGTCGCCAAGTGGACCGGGATCCCGGTCTCGCGCCTGATGGAGGGCGAGATCGAGAAGCTCGTGCACATGGAGGAGCGTCTGCACGCGCGGGTGATCGGCCAGGACGAGCCCGTCGAGGCGGTGTCGAACGCGCTGCGGCGCTCGCGTGCCGGCCTCCAGGACCCCGACCGGCCGATCGGCACGTTCCTGTTCATCGGACCGACCGGCGTCGGCAAGACCGAGCTGGCGCGCGCGCTCGCCGAGTTCATGTTCGACAGCCAGGACGCGATGGTCCGGATCGACATGTCCGAGTACATGGAGAAGCACGCGGTCTCGCGCCTCGTCGGCGCGCCGCCCGGGTACGTCGGCTACGACGAGGGCGGTCAGCTGACCGAGGCGGTTCGCCGCCGGCCCTACTCGGTGGTCCTGCTCGACGAGATCGAGAAGGCACACCCCGACGTGTTCAACGCGCTGCTCCAGGTGATGGACGACGGTCGCCTGACCGACGGCCAGGGCCGGACCGTGTCGTTCAAGAACACCGTGCTGATCATGACCTCGAACATTCCGGGGGGCCGGACCGGTGTCGAGGCCCAGTTCAAGCCCGAGTTCATCAACCGGCTGGACGACATCGTCGAGTTCCACTCGCTGAGCCGCGAGCAGATCTCCGAGATCGTCGATCTCCAGGTGCAGCGGCTGATCGCGCGGGTGCGTGAGCGGGGGATCGAGGTCGAGCTGACCGACACCGCCAAGACGCTGCTCGGCAACCTCGGCTACGACCCGACGTACGGCGCGCGGCCTTTGAAGCGGGTGATCCAGAAGCGCTTGGTCGATCCGCTGGCGCTGGCGATCCTCGAGGGCCGGTTCACGACCGGCGACATCGTGAGAGTCGATGCCGCCGACGGCGAGCTGGTGCTCGAGCGCGCCGAGGAGCCGGTGCACGTCTAAGCGTGGAATGCTTCGGCGCTACCGCCCCCCAAGGGGACGTGGATTCGCACCACCCGGGACAGTCCCACCCGCCACCAGCCGAGGAGGGAGCAGTGCCGACCTACATCATGCTTTCGACGCTAAGCCCCGAAGGGGTCCAGACGATCAAGAACAACCCGACGCGGATCAAAGAGGTCAATCGCGAAGTCGAGCAGCTCGGCGCCACGGTGAAGGCGCAGTGGGCAACGCTCGGGCAGTTCGACTTCGTCAACGTCGTCGAGGCTCCGGACGAGAAGACGATGGCGCGGATCTCGCTCGAGCTCGGCTCGCGCGGGACCGCGAAGTACGAGACGCTGGTAGCGATCCCGATCGACGACTTCATTGGCGCGATCTGACTCTTACCGCGTCCTGGTCGTAGGCGGCGGCGGCCGCGAGCACGCGCTCGTCCACGCGCTCGCGCGCTCGCCCCGCCGGCCCGAGATCATCTGCGCGCCGGGCAACGCCGGGATCGAGGGCGATGCCCGGCTGATCGCGGTCGGCGCCGAGGACATCGACGGGATCGTCGCCGCCGCCACCGCGGAGCACGTCGACCTTGTGGTGATCGGCCCCGAGGCGCCGCTCGTGGCGGGCCTCGCCGACGCGCTGAGCGAGGCCGGCATCCGCTGCTTCGGCCCGACCAAGGCGGCGGCCCAGCTCGAGGGCTCAAAGGCGTTCTGCAAGGAGATCATGGGCGCCGCCGGCGTGCCGACGGCTGTTTATAAGGTTGTTCGGGATCCGCAGGCCGGCCTGGACGCCATCGAGCGATATCCGGTCGTGATCAAGGCGGACGGCCTCGCCGCGGGCAAGGGCGTGATCATCGCCGCCGACGAGGTGCAGGCGCGCAGGGCCCTGCACGAGCTGCTCGTCGAGCACAAGTTCGACACCACCCAGGTCGTGGTCGAGGAGCACCTCGAGGGCGAGGAGCTGTCGCTGCTCGCGCTGTGTGACTCCAAGACCGCGGTGCCGCTCGCCTCTGCCCAGGACTACAAGCGGATCTTCGACGATGACCAGGGGCCGAACACCGGCGGCATGGGCTCGTACTCGCCGGTCCCGGCGGTCGACGACGCCCGGGCGCGGGAGATCTGCGCCTCGGTGCACCAGCCGGTGCTCGACGAGCTCGCGCGACGGGGGATCCCGTTCCAGGGAATGCTGTACGCGGGGTTGATGATGACCGCCGACGGGTGGCGGGTGCTCGAGTTCAACGTGCGCTTCGGCGACCCCGAGACCCAGGCGATCCTGCCGCGCCTCGAGTCCGATCTGCTCGAGCTGCTCGAGTCCGCGACGGTCGTCGGCGGCCTCGCCGGAGCCGAGCTGCGATGGGCGCCGGAGATGGCGGTGAGCGTGGTGCTGGCGAGCGCCGGCTATCCGGCCAGCTCGTCGCACGGCGACGTGATCACCGGGCTCGACGCGGCCGGGGCCGGGGCCCAGGTCACGCACGCGGGGACCGCCCGGAACGGCGACGGCCAGGTCGTGACGGCCGGCGGCCGGGTGCTGAACGTCACCGCCCTCGGCGCCGACGCGGCGTCGGCCCGTGACGGCGCTTATGCTGCCGCGGACATGATCCAATTCGACGGCAGGCAGCTTCGCCGCGACATCGCGCTCAAAGTCGCCCAGCACGCACGCGCATGACCGAGTTCCCTCGCCCCGCTCCGGAAACCCTCGAAGAGCCCGTCGTCGAGCTCGAGGAGCTCGAGGTCGACGCGCCACTGGTCGGGATCGTGATGGGCTCGAAGAGCGATCTCGAGCGGATGGAGGCCGCCGAGAGGGAGCTGATCGAGCGCGGCATCCGCTGCGAGATCAGGGTGATGTCGGCCCACCGCGAGCCCGACAAGGTCGCCGACTACGCGCGCAACGCGCGCATGCGCGGACTGCGCGTGATCATCGCCGGCGCCGGTCTGTCGGCCGCGCTCCCGGGCGTGGTCGCCGCGCACTCCGATCTCCCCGTGATCGGGGTGCCGCTGACCAGCCGTACCTCGGTGGCCGGCGGACTCGACGCACTGCTGTCGATCGCGCAGATGCCGCCCGGGGTGCCGGTGGCGTGCGTCGGCGTCGACAACGCGCGCAACGCGGCCGTGCTCGCGGCGCGGATCCTCGACTGCTGACGCCGCGGCTAAGTTTTCGGGTTCGGGCGAGCGCTACTAGCCCCGCGCTCCGCTCGCGCGTTTGCGCAGGAAGCGCTCGCACACCGCGATCGCGCTCTCGATCGTCGACCAGTGCAGGTTCTCAGCGGTGTCGTTCGGCCAGTGATAGTTCATCGGGAGCTTGGTCTCGTCCACGGACGCGAGCGTGGCCACGGAGTAGCCGGCGCGGAGCGCAATGATCGCGTCGGTGGCGGCCGTCGTCCGCAGGCCGCGTGTGATCGGCTCGCCGGCGTCCCGTCGCGGCGTCCTCGAGCGCCTCGCGCATGTGGTCCGGATAGTCGCGCATGCGCAGCATGCCTTCGCCTTCGACCACGACCAGCGTCGGTCCGCCGAGGCACTCGAGGCAGACCATCTCGGTCCGCTCGCGGTCGAGCTCTGAGAAATGACGCTCGCCGAATCCCTGCATCCCCTCGCTGAAGGACTCCTCCGACCCGGTCGAGACGAGCAGCACGCGCGCCCCTTCGATCGGGCGATCCCGGAGCGCGTCGGCGAGCCCGACCAGCACCCCGACCGAGCTCAAGTTGTCGTTGGCGCCGGGCACCACCGCCCGGGTCCCGATGTCGACCATCGCCGCGGTCGCCGCGCCGGCGAGCGCCAGGCCGGCCGCGAGCAGCCGGCGGATGCCCAGGATCGACCCGGCACACACCATCACCGGTCCGACCCAGACCGCGTATAGGAGTGGGAAGCTCCGACCCGCCCGCGCGTGCCAGCCCGGGGCCAGCTTCATGGGGATCCGCGGCAGAATCGGATGGAAGATCAGCCCGGAGTGGGCGGCGTCGTGATGGGCGATCAGCACGAACGTGCGCTCAGCGTCCCGATCTCCGAGCTCCGCCACCACGTTCCAGGTCGGCCGGTGGGGGAGCACCGCCCGCCGGAACCAGCGCCGGCCGTGGCCGAGGTCGTCCCACAGCGCCGCGGCGCCGACCCCGGCGACGCCGGCCGCGAGCGCGCGCGCCGGCAAGCTCCGCCGGCGCAGGGCGAGCGCGCCGGTCGCCACGGCCAGCGCGTTGACCAGGCCGATCGGCCACCAGTAGCCGCCGTGCGCGCGCTCCTGCTCGATTTCGACCCGGCAGCCGAGCGCGCGGAGCCGCTCGGCGATCAGCTCGGCGCCGCGGCGCTCGCCGTCGGACGCCGACGGCCGGTCCATCGCCGCGAGCTCGCGGATCGCGGCTCGCCAGTCGCCGGCGGGGCTGGCATCGGCGGGCGTATGGTCGGCGTTCGTGGTCATCGGTCCGCCTGCAGTCTCGCGTAATCTTCGAGCGGATGATCGCGCGCTATACCCGTCCCGAGCTGGCCGAGGTCTGGTCAGACCATGCGCGCTTCGAGGCGATGCGCTTGGTCGAGGTGGCCGCGTGCGAGGAGCTCGAGGGTCCGACTCCCGCTGAGCTCGACGCGATCCGGTCGGCCACGTTCACGGTCGAGGCGATCGACGAGCGCGAGAAGGTCACCGACCACGACACCGCTGCGTTCGTCGACGTGCTGTCCGCCTCGGCGGGGCCGGCAGGGCGCTGGATCCACCACGGGCTGACCTCGAGCGACGTGCTCGACACCGGTCTGGCGCTCCAGTTGCGCCGCGTGGGCGAGATCGTGCTCCCCGACTCGCGCCGGCTCGTCGAGGCGCTCGCCGCCGCCGCCCGCGAGCACGTCCACACGCTCTGCGCCGGGCGCACGCACGGCATCCACGCGGAGCCCACGACGTTCGGGATCAAGCTCGCGGGCTTCGCGTTCGAGGCGGACCGCAACGCGGATCGACTCGAGCGGGCCTTCGCCCAGGCAGCGATCGGAGCGCTTTCGGGCGCGGTCGGCACGTACTCGGCGACCTCGCCCGAGTTCGAGGAGCGCGTGCTCGACCGGCTCGGGCTGGCCCGCGAGCCGGTCTCGACGCAGGTGGTCCCGCGCGACCGCCACGCCGAGTTGCTCGGTGCGATTGCGCTCGCCGGCGCCGGCATGGAGCGATTCGCGACCGAGCTGCGTCACCTGGCCCGCACCGAGGTCAGCGAGGTCCGCGAGCCGTTCGGGCGCGCTCAGAAGGGCTCGAGCTCGATGCCCCACAAGCGCAACCCGATCAAGTCAGAGCAGATCGTCGGCCTGGCCCGGGTCCTACGCGGCAATGCGATGGCGGCGCTCGAGGATGTCGCCCTTTGGCACGAGCGCGACATCTCCCACTCATCGGTCGAGCGGATCATCTTGCCCGACTCGACGATCCTGCTCGACCACATGCAGCGGCGCGTCTTGTCGCTGGTGGAGGGGATGGTGGTCGACGCGGACCGGATGCGCGAGAACCTCGAGCTCACTCACGGCGCGCTGTTCTCCCAGCGTGTGCTGCTCGCGCTCGTGGAGTCCGGCATGGTCCGCGACGACGCCTACCGGATCGTCCAGAGCCTCGCCCAGCAGGCGATCGACTCGAGGGTGCCGCTGCGGGAGTTGCTCGCGGCCGATCCCGCTGGCGCTGGCCTCGACCTCGACGCGATCTTCGACTACGCGCCGTTCGTCCGTTACGCCGATCAGATCGTCGCCCGGCTCGACGCGATTGTCCCGGCGCCCGTGCTCCGGTAGCGCTCGCCTAGGCGTCAGCGCGGATAGATCCCGCCGTCGAGCCCGACGACCTGGTTCGTCATATATGGGTTCCGTAGGATCGCGAGCGCCAGGTCCGCGACCTCGTCGGGCCGGCCGAGTCTGCCGACGGGGACTCGTGCACGCAGCTCCTCGGGGTCGCCGGGGAGCATGCCGGTCTCGGTGATCAGCGCCGGCGCCAGCGCGTTGACCGTGACGCCGGAGGACGCCGCACGCGACGCGAGGAAATGGGTGAGGCCGTGGAGCCCGGCCTTCGACGCGGCGTAGTGCGGTCCGACGATCCCGCCGGTGAACGCGGCGACCGAAGAGATGAACAGGACCCGGCCGAAGCCGCGCTCGCGCATGCCGGGGACCGTGCGCTGTGCGAGGCGGAAGGGGGCGCGCAGGTTGACCGCGAGCATCTCGTCGAAATCGTCGATCGACACCTCCTCCAGGGTCTGCCGGCGCCCGAGTCCGGCCGCGGCGACCAGCACCTCGACCGCCCCGAGCTGCGACTCGACCGCGTCGACGAGCCTGTCTGGCGCCTCGCGCCGGCGCAGGTCCGCGCCGAGCGCCACCGCCAGGCCGCCGGCGTTGGTGATCTCTTCGGCCAGCCTCTCGGCTGGCTCGGCACTTTGGCCGTAACCGAGCGCGACCGCCGCGCCCTCGGCGGCGAGGCCGCGCGCGATCGCCTGGCCGATGCCGCCGCTCGCGCCGGTGATCAGTGCGACACGTCTGTTGAGGCTCTTCATCGTCCGGGGGAATACCCGGATTGGCCTACGATTGAGCACCCGGTGGCCCCGCACAAGCATCAGGAGCTGCTGACCGCGGCGATCGAGCGCGACGGGAACGCGCAGCTCGAGTTGCTCGGAGGCCACGTCGAAGCGGCCCGCGGCGAGTTCGCGGCGGCCGCGGATCTGTACCGCGCGTCGTGGGATGTGGCGCCGCCCCGGGCATACGGCCGGCTGGTCGGGATGCTCAAGTCCTCAGTGCTCGCCGGCGGCGGCGAGGAGCAGGCCGAGCTGGCCCGCGCCGCGCTCGCGGACGCCGACCCCGAGTCGGCGACGGCCAACTACGGACGGGCGATCGCGGCGCTGATCGCCGGCGACGACACGGAGGCGCAGACCTGGGCCGGGCGGCTGCGCGACGCTCCCGACGCGTTCGCGCGGACCGGGGAGGCGATCGCAGCGCTCGCCGACCCACGACGACGCCCGGTACGACGCTGCGCTCGAGGCGATCGTCCGCGACTTCGAGCACGCAGCGACGCACCTCACGGGAGTGGCGATCGCCGACACCGCGGTGATGCTCGAGGCGCTCGCCGGCCGGCGTGGGATGGCCGCGACGATCCGGAGCCCTGTTTTGCCAACGAGCTGAGCACCGGTCGAGTAGCGTCCCCTCGGTATGGACTTCAGCCGGCAAGTCCGAGACCTAAGGGGACACGCACATGAGGGATCTACTGCGTCGCAGGCCATCCACGGCGCTCGTCGTCGCCGTCGTCGCGCTTGTGGTCGCCACGAGCGGGACCGCCGTCGCAGCCAGTGAGCTGGTCAACGGCGATCACCTGATCAAGAAGGACTCGCTTTCGGGAAATCGCCTGCGCGACCACACGCTCACCGGCCGGGAGATCAAGCTGAGCGAGCTGGGGACGGTCCCGAACGCCAAGAACGCGGATGAGCTCGGAGGCAAGCCCGCGAGCGACTATCTCGGTGGCGTGGGTGGGGGCGCGAGCGAGGTCGGTACCAACGGGGTCGTGAAGACCATGGGCTCGATGAACGGCACCACGGTGACGCTGTTCAGCCGCGGGTCCGTTCACCGTCACGATGACGTGCACCGACGACGGCACGAACACCTCGAGCGAGATCGACGCGAGCTCGACCGAAGATCAGTCCAACCTCAACGGGCAGTTCGCGGACGCGAACACGCCGACCGACACGGGCGCCGACGTCCCGCCGACCCCCGACGGCACGCCCGGCTCCCTGTTCTCGCCGACCCCGATCGCGCTGGTGGCGCCGAGCGGCGCATCGGTGATCGTCACCGGGATGGCCGGCGTGGGCAGCTTCGGCACCGGCTGCTGGGCTGTCTTCAACGGAGTCCACTAGGTGGGCCTCGCGGGAGTCCGCTAGTTGCGGGATCGCGGCCCGGAGAGCGTCTCCGGGCCGCCGAACCCGTTGCTAGGATCGGCCCGGTGACCGCCCTTGCTGACCTGCCCCTGATCGCTTCGGGCAAGGTCCGGGAGATCTACGAAGGGCACGATCAGACGCTGCTGATCGTCGCTTCGGATCGCATCTCGACCTACGACGTCGTGCACCCGACGCCGATCCCGGACAAGGGCGCCGTGCTCACCGGGCTCTCCACGTTCTGGTTCGATCGGACGGCCTCGATCGTCCCGAACCACATGCTGTCGGTCAGCGATGGCGTGCCCGAGGAGGCCCGTGGGCGGGGCATGCTCGTCCGCAAGCTCGAGATGCTCCCGGTCGAGTGCGTGGTCCGCGGCTACATCACCGGGTCTGGCTGGAAGGACTACCAGCGGACCGGGACGGTCTCGGGCATCGAGCTG
Organism: uncultured Solirubrobacterales bacterium; assembly: GCA_963699325.1. Taxonomy (GTDB): domain Bacteria; phylum Actinomycetota; class Thermoleophilia; order Solirubrobacterales; family Solirubrobacteraceae; genus Palsa-465. The sequence continues at coordinate 554,336 of CAVOTN010000014.1, forward strand.
CCGGCGGGGCTGCGCGAATCCGACCAGCTCCCCGAGCCGATCTACACCCCGTCGACCAAGGCCGATGTCGGCCACGATGAGGCGATCGACTTCGAGCGCACGGTCGCTCTGGTCGGCGACCGCGCGCTGGCCGAGCGCCTGCGCGACGTCTCGATCGCCGTTTACCGTGCGGCAGCCGAGCACGCGCGCGAGCGCGGGATCATCCTCGCCGACACCAAGTTCGAGTTCGGGCTCGATTCGAGCGGCGAGCTGACGCTCGGCGACGAGGTGTGCACGCCCGACTCCTCGCGTTTCTGGCCTGCCGACGAGTACGAGCCCGGCCGCGGGCAGCCGAGCTTCGACAAGCAGTTCGTGCGCGACTGGGCTTCATCGACCGGCTGGGACCGCAACCCACCGGCGCCGGCGATCCCCGACGAGGTCGTGGCGCGCACGCGCGAGAAGTACATCGAGGCGTACGAGCGGATCACCGGCGAGCCGTTCGACGCCTGGATCAACCGAACCCGATGAGAGCACGGGTCCTGGTCAGGCCCAAGGCGGGGATCCTCGACCCGCAGGGCCAAGCGGTCGAGCGCGCGCTGCCGGCGCTCGGGTTCGAGGGCGTCAGCAACGTCCACGTCGGCCGGCTGATCGAGCTCGACGTCGATGATCCCGAGCAGCTGCCGGAGATGTGCGAGCGGCTGCTGACGAACCCGCTGATCGAGGACTACGAGGTGGAATCGCTGACGCGATTCCATTGGAAGTTCCGCTGGCGCGGAACTTCCGGGGGCCGGCAGTGAAGGTCGGGATCGTCCGCTTCCCCGGTTCTTGCGATGACATCGACGCGTTCGACGCCGCCGCGCGAGTCGGCGACGCCGTGTTGCTGTGGCATGCCGACCACGATCTCCAAGGGGTCGACGCGGTGATCGTGCCCGGCGGCTTCTCGTACGGCGACTATCTGCGCGCCGGCGCGATCGCCCGGTTCGCGCCGGTGATGGCCGAGGTCGAGGAGTTCGCGCGCGAGGGCGGGCTCGTGCTCGGGATCTGCAACGGGTTCCAGGTCCTTTGCGAGGCCGGTCTCCTCCCCGGAGCGCTGTTGCCGAACCTGTCGCTGAAGTTCATCTTCCGACAGGTGGACCTCGAGGTCGTGCGTTCCGATGGTCCGTTCACGGGTGCATGCGATGTCGCCGAGCGCCTCTCGATTCCGGTCAAGCACACGACCGGCCGCTACTACGCCCCCGATGAACAACTCGACCGGTTGGAGACGGGGGGGCAGGTGCTGCTTCGCTACGCACCCGGGCACAACCCGAACGGCTCGCTGCGCGACATCGCGGGCGTGTGCAACGAGCGGGGCAACGTGTTCGGGCTGATGCCGCACCCTGAGCACGCCGTCGATGCCCTTGGGGGGTCGACGGACGGTCTGCGGATCTTCGAGTCGATGCGAGCGCATGTCGAGCAGCACGTCCTCGCTTGAGGAGCGCCACCGGCAGCTCGGGCTGACCGACGACGAATACGCCCGGATCCTCGACCGGCTCGGGCGCGCACCGAACGACGTCGAGCTCGCGATGCTGTCGCTGATGTGGTCCGAGCACTGCGGCTACAAGCATTCGCGCCGGCTGTTGCGCCGGCTGCCCAACGAAGGCCCGCACGTGCTGATGGGTCCCGGCGAGAACGCCGGCGCGGTCGACGTCGGGGATGGACTGGCCGTCGCCTTCAAGGTCGAATCCCACAATCACCCGAGCGCGGTCGAGCCGTTCCAGGGCGCCGCCACCGGCGTCGGCGGGATCCTCCGCGACGTGTTCGCGGTCGGCGCCCGGCCGATCGCCGTGCTCGACTCGCTGCGGTTCGGCGAGCCGGCTGCCTCGGAGCGATCGCGGTACCTGCTCGACCGGGCCGTGGCCGGGATCGGCCACTACGGAAACTCGATCGGCGTGCCGACCGTCGGCGGCGAGCTCTACTTCGAGCACAGCTACGAGCAGAACTGCCTGGTGAACGCGATGTGCCTCGGGCTGGCGCCCCACGCGCGGCTGATCCGCAGCGCCGCCGCCGGTCCCGGGAATGTCGTGATCCTGCTGGGCGCACGCACCGGCCGCGATGGGATCGGCGGCGCGTCGGTGCTCGCGAGCGCCGAGCTCGTCGGTAGCGAGGGCGGCGACCAAGACAAGCGTCCGTCGGTCCAGATCGGCGATCCGTTCACCGAGAAGAAGCTGCTCGAGTGCTGCCTCGAGCTGCTCGACCGCGAGCTGCTCGTGTCCTTGCAGGACCTGGGCGCAGCGGGGCTTACCTCGGCGGCATCGGAGATGGCGAGCAAGGGCGACGTCGGGCTGACGCTCGACCTGTGCCAGATTCCGCTCCGCGAGCCCGGCATGGAGCCGTTCGAGATCATGGTCTCCGAGTCCCAGGAGCGGATGCTGTGCGTGGCCCGCCCCGAGCGGGTGGGCGAGGTGCTCGGCGTATGCGAGCGGTGGGAGGTGCCCGCCACGACGATCGGATGCGTGACCGAGGGCGACAGCTTCGAGGTGCTCCATCGCGGCTCGGTCGTAGCCGCCCTGCCGGTGAGCGTGCTCGTGGACGACTGCCCGCTGTATGACCTCGAGCCCGAGCCGGCACCCCCGGATCTGTACGAGGCCCCTGCCGCCGTTCTTACCGGCGAGGAGACGCCCGCCGAGACGCTGCGGGCGCTGCTCTCCTCGGCCAACATCGCCTCGCGCCGCCCCGTGTTCGAGCAGTACGACCCGATCGTCCAGTCGCGGACCGTGCGCCGCCCCGACGAGGCGGATGCGGCGGTGCTCGTGCTGGGTGCGGGGCCCGCTTCACCGGCGATCGCGGTCGCGATCGACGGCAACGGCCGGCGCGTCGCCTGCGACCCGCGCCGTGGCGCGGCCGAGGCCGTATACGAGTGCGCGGCCAATCTCGCGTGTGTCGGCGCCGAGCCGCTCGGGCTGACCAACTGCCTGAACTTCGGCAACCCCGAGAAGCCGCACGTCGCGTGGCAGCTGACCGAAGCGGTCGAGGGCCTGGCCGGGGCGTGCGAATCGCTCGGCGTGCCGGTCGTGGGGGGAAACGTGTCGCTGTACAACGAGGCCCCAACCGGCCCGATCTTCCCCACGCCGATCGTCGGCATCGTCGGAAAGCTTCCCCACGCCGCGCGCGCCGGCCGGCTCGGGTTCGCCCGCGAGGGCGACATGATCGCGCTGATCGGCCCGTTCGAGCCGTCGGCTGTGGGGTCTGAGCTGTCCAAGCTGCGCGGTCTCCCCCCGGTCGGCGAGCTGCCGGTCGCCGACGCCGGCAGGATCCGGATCGCGCACGGCGCCGTGCGGGCTCGGATCCGTTCGGGTGCGTTCGTGAGCGCCCACGACATCGCCGAGGGCGGCGCCGCCGTCGCGCTGGCCGAGTGCTGCATCGCCGGGGACCTCGGTGCGTCGGTGTGGTTGCCGGCGGGGCTCGATCCGTTCGGGGAGGCGCCAGGACGCGGCTTCATCGTGTCCGGTTCGCGCGAGGCCCTGGCCGGATTCGTGGTGATCGGCGAGGTGGGCGGCGACGCGCTGAGGATCGAGGGCCTGCTCGATCTCCCAGTTTCCGAGCTGCGCGAGGCGCGCGAGGCGGGCCTGAGCGAATGGGTCTAGGGCCGCTGCTAGCCTTGGCGCCGAGTTGGGCATGCCCTCTCCGGTGAACGACCATCGCGACGGACCTCGCGACGAGTGCGGCGTCTTCGGCATCTTTGCGCCGGGACACGACGTCGCCAATCTCGCGTACTTTGCGCTCTACGCCCTCCAGCACCGTGGCCAGGAGTCGGCCGGGATCGCCACCGCTCCGCTCGGCCGCGGGATCATGGCGATCCGCGACCAGGGCCTCGTCGCCCAGGTGTTCGACGAGCACAAGCTCCGCTCGCTCGTCGGCGACATGGCGATCGGCCACGTTCGCTATTCGACCACCGGCAAGTCGGCCTGGGAGAACACGCAGCCAATCGTCCGGGACGACCGCCGCAACTTGGCGCTCGCGCACAACGGCAATCTGATCAACGCGGTCGAGCTGCACGCGGAGCTGCGAGGTCGGGGATTCTCGTTTAGCTCGACGTCGGACTCCGAAATCATCGCCGCGCTGCTCGCGACCCACCCCGCCGCCCGGATCGAGGACGCGATCGCCGACGTGCTCCCGCGGCTGAAGGGCGCGTTCTCGACCGTGGTGCTGACCGAGGACTCGGTGGTCGCGTTTCGCGATCCGCACGGCCTGCGCCCCCTCGCGCTCGGGATGATCGAGGACGAGGACACTGGCAAGGCGGCCTACTGCGTGGCCAGCGAGTCGTGCGCGTTCGACTTGATCGGCGCCGAGTACCTGCGCGAGGTGCTGCCCGGCGAGGTGATCACGCTGACGGAGGGTGGCGTGCAGACGCGGATGGTCGCCGGCGGCGAGCGGCGCGCGTTCTGCGTGTTTGAGTACATCTACTTCGCGCGGCCGGACTCGAGGATGGCCGGCACCGTACTTCAGGTGGCGCGCGCGCGGATGGGCGAGATCCTGTGGCGCGAGGCCCCGGTCGACGCCGACATCGTGATCCCGGTGCCCGACTCGGGCAACCCGGCGGCGCGCGGACTCGCGCGCGCGGCCGGGCTCCCGCAGGACGACGGCTTCATCAAGAACCGCTACGTCGCCCGGACGTTCATCCAGCCCGGCCAGGAGCTTCGCAAGCACGGGCTGCGGCTCAAGTTCAACCCGCTCCCCGAGGTCGTCGAGGGCAAGCGGCTGATCGTCGTCGACGACTCGATCGTGCGCGGCAACACGACCCGGCAGATCGTGCAGATGCTGCGCGATGCCGGCGCGGCCGAGATCCACCTGCGCATATCGGCGCCGCCGATCAAGCATCCCTGCCACTACGGCATCGACATGTCGAGCCGTGAGGAGATGATCGCCCACGGCCGGACGGTCGACGAGGTCGCCGACGAGCTTGGCGTCGACTCCCTCCATTACCTGTCGCTCGAGGGCGTCTACGAAGCCGTCGGCGTGTCGCGCGAGGCGCACTGCGACGCGTGCTTCACCGGCTCGTATCCGCTCGCCGGCACCGAGGACGCGCTCGGCAAGGACGCGCTCGAGCTCCCGCTCGTCAGGGCGTAGTCGTCTTCGCGGCCGCCGGGCGGTCGGGGGTCGCCGCGGCATCTGGGGCCGCCGGGGCCGCCGCTACAGTCGGGCGCCCCATGGATCCAGGCGAAGCGCTCCGGCGGCTGTTCGGCTTCGAGCATTTCCGGCCCGGCCAGGCCGAGGCGGTCACGGCCGCGCTCTCGGATCGCGACGCGCTGGTGGTGATGCCAACGGGCTCGGGCAAGTCGCTGTGCTACCAGCTGCCGGCGCTGATGCGCGACGACCTGACGCTCGTGGTCTCGCCGCTCGTCTCGCTGATGCAGGACCAGGTCTCCGCGGCTCGTGCGGTGGCCCCCGGGCGGGTCGAGCTGATCAACGCCCAGCGGGGCGGGGCCGCGAACATGGACGTGTTGGAACGGGTGGGCGCCGGCGAGGTGCGGCTGCTGTACGTGGCGCCCGAGCGGTTCGCTTCGCCGCGATTCGCCGAGGCGATCGCGCGGACGCGAGTCGGGCTGTTCGTGGTCGACGAGGCGCACTGCATCTCGCAGTGGGGTCACGACTTCCGCCCGGACTACTTCTTCCTGGCCGACGCCGCCCGGCGGGTCGGAGCGCGCGCGACGATCGCGTTGACCGCGACCGCGACGCCGGCGGTCGCCGACGACATCGCGCGCCGGCTGGCCCTGCGCGATCCGGTTCGCGTCACGACCGGATTCGACCGGCCGAACCTGAGCTTTGCGGTCGTCCGGTGCGGGACCGCGGTCGACAAGCGCCGGAGGCTTGCGGCGGCCCTGGGTGAATCGGACCCCGCCCACCCCGCGCTGCCCGCGATCGTGTACGCCGGCACGCGCCGCGCCAGCGAGGAGGTCGCCGGCTTCCTCGGGCGTGAGCTGGGCGAGGAGGTGTTGGTGTACCACGCCGGGCTGCGGCGCGATGTGCGCGCCGAGACCCAGGAGCGGTTCATGTCCGGCGCGGCCCGGGTGATCGTCGCGACCAACGCGTTCGGGATGGGGATCGACAAGGCTGATGTGCGGACCGTCTGCCACGCCACCGTTCCCGGGTCGCTCGAGGCCTACTACCAGGAGGCAGGCCGGGCCGGGCGGGACGGGGCGCCGGCGCGGTGCCTGCTGTTCGCCGAGCAGCGCGACAAGGGTCTGCACGTGTTCTTCATCCAGCGCTCGCGGCTCGACGCCGGCGTGTTCGAGCGGGTCGCCGAGCGGCTGCGGTGGGCGGGACTGGACGGTCGCTACGACGTCGCCGTCGATTCGCTTGCCGCCGCGGTCGGGTCGGGTGGCGATTCGTCCGAGGAGACCGTCCGGGCGGTGATCGGGCACCTGACCCGCGCGGGGCTCGTGGCGCCGGCGCCCGCTCCTCCGGATCGCGCCGCGGGGCTGGTCGTCGGCGAGTGGGACCGGCGCACGCTGGCTGCGTGCCTCGGGTCCGCCCGCGACGCCGAGCGCGCGCGCTGGAGCCAGTACCGCTCGGTGTGGGGCTATGTCGAGGGGTCGAGTTGCCGGCGGGCGGCGCTGCTCGCGTACTTCGGCGACCGGTCGAGCCCGGCGCCGACCGTGGCGTGCTGCGACGTCTGCTCGCCGGCGGTGGCGCCGGCATCCCCGCCGGCCGCGTCGGCGTCCGTGACCGCCGGCGCCCGAGCGGCCCACGCGGGCGGGGACCTCGACGCCGCGATCCTGGACGTGGTCGTGTCGGCCGCTCCCCCGGTGGGCCGGACGCGCGCGGTCGAGATCCTCCGCGGCGGCCGCTCGAAGGTCATCGCTCAGTACGCGTACGATCGCCTCGCCGCCTATGGGGCGTTCGGCCATCTGCGTTCGACCGAGGTGCTCGGGCGGGTCGACCAGCTGCTGAAAGACGGCAAGCTCCGCTCGACCGGAGGCAGGTTTCCCAAGCTCCGCTTGGCATGAACGTCGCGGTCCTCGCCTCCGGGGAAGGCACCAACCTCCAGGCGCTGCTCGATCGGGTTCACGGACGCGACGATGTGGAGATCGTTGCCGTCGCCTCCGACAAGGCGGGCGCGCGGGCGCTCGAGCGCGCGCGTGTCGCCGGCGTTGCCGTCGCCGCGTTTCCGGGCTCGTCGTATGAGGGGCGGGTCGACCGCGACCGGGCGATGGCGGAGTGGCTGACCGACCGCGAGGTCGAGCTGGTCGTGCTCGCGGGGTACATGCAGCTGCTCTCCGGCGAGTTCCTGTCGCGATTCCCGGAGCGGGTGATCAACGTGCACCCGGCGCTGCTGCCCGCGTTCCCGGGGATTACGCCGGTCGACGACGCGCTCGCCTACGGAGTCAAGGTGTTCGGGGTCACCGTTCACTTCGTCGACGGCGGCGTCGACAGCGGTCCCGTGATCCTGCAGCGGGCGGTCGAGCTGCCCGATGCGCGGGATGTCGGGGAGGTGCTCGAGCGGCTTCACCCGATCGAGCACGAGCTGCTGCCGGAGGCGGTGCGACTGATTGCGCGGGGGGCGGTCAGCTTCGACCCCGCCAATCCGCGCCGTGTCGTGATCGAGCGATAGAGTCGGGGCGTCATGGAGCAGGGAACATCGCGCGCGAACCGGTTTGCGCCCGTCGCCTCCGAGGACGTCCAGGTGGCGCGGGCCTTGCTGTCGGTGTCCGACAAGACCGGGCTGGTCGAGTTCGCGCGGGGGCTGGCCGAGCTCGGGATCGAGATCGTCTCGACCGGCGGAACCGCGCGCGAGCTGTCCGACGCCGGCCTCCAGGTGCGCGAGATCTCCGACCTGACCGGCTTCCCGGAGATCATGGACGGCCGCGTCAAGACGCTCCACCCGAAGCTGTACGGCGGGCTGCTCGCGCTGCGCGACAACGCCGAGCACATGCACGCAGCCGAGGACCACGACGTCGAGTTCGTCGACCTCGTGTGCGTGAACCTGTATCCGTTCGAGCGGACGGCGGCGCGTCGCGGGGTGGCCGACCAGGAGGTGATCGAGAACATCGACATCGGCGGTCCCTCGATGATCCGTGCGGCGGCCAAGAACTTCCAGTTCGTCGCGTCGGTCGTCAGCCCCGAGAGCTACGACGCGATCCTCGCCGAGCTCCGGGAGTTCGACCGCCGGCTGTCGCCGACCACCCGCGAATCGCTCGCCGCGGAGGCCTTTGCGTATACCGCGCGCTACGACACCGCGATCGCGCGGTGGTTCCAGGAGAAGGGCGCGGATTTCCCGGCGCTGATGGTGCGCGCGTTCGAGAAGGTGCTCGAGCTCCCGTACGGGGAGAACCCCCACCAGCGCGCCGCCTACTACTCGCAGGTGGGCGCGAGGACCCACGTGCTGTCGATGATCTCCCAGCTCGGCGGCAAGGAGCTGTCGTTCAACAACCTGTTGGACCTGGACTCCGGCCGGCTGATCATCAGCGAGTTCCAGATCCCGGCCTGCGCGATCATCAAGCACAACAACCCGTGCGGCGTAGCCGTCGGCAAGACCGGCCTCGAGGCCTATCACAAGGCGTTCGAGTGCGATCCCCTGTCGGCCTACGGTGGCGTGATCTGCCTCAACCGTCGCGTCGACCGCGAGCTCGCCGAGGCGATCACGAGCCAGTTCGTCGAGGTGGTGTTCGCCCGCGGATACGACGAGGACGCGCTCGAGGTGCTCGAGTCCAAGCGCAACATGCGCATCCTCGACGACCGCGAGCGCCGCAACCCGGACATGATCGATCCCCACCTCCACCAGGTCGTCGGCGGCATGCTCGTCCAGGACCGCGACTACGACCTCGAGGAGCGCTCGGAGATGCAGGTGGTCTCCCAGCGCACGCCGACCGAGGCCGAGTGGGGCGAGCTGTCGTTCGCCTGGAAGGTGTGCAAGCACGTCCGCTCCAACGCGATCGTGATGTGCCGCGACCTCGCCACCGTCGGCATCGGCGCCGGCCAGATGAGCCGCGTCGACTCCGTCCGGCTGGCGATCGAGAAATCCCGGTCGTCGCTCGCGGGATCAGTGCTCGCCTCGGATGCGTACTTCCCGTTCGCGGACGGTCCCCAGCTCGCGCTCGCGGCGGGCGCGATCGCGATCATCCAGCCCGGCGGGTCGGTGCGCGACCACGAGGTCGTCGAGGCCGTTGACGCCGCCGGCGCGGCCATGGTGTTCACCGCCGCCGCCACTTCCGCCACTGAGGTCCGCTATCGGGTGGATCCGCACCGAGGTGGGTCCGCTACCGGGTGGGGCCGCCACCGAACTTTGGCGATCTACCTGCGTATATGTAAGGCGCAGCGCCAAAGTCCGAACCGCCGGGCTCCGGATGCGCCCGGTACGCGATCATGGGCGCCACGCCGCCGTAGCTCAGCTGGCAGAGCAGCGGACTTTTAATCCGAAGGTCGTGGGTTCGATCCCCACCGGCGGCACTATCAACGGCCCTATGCCAGGCTGCATCTGGGGTCACGATTGGCGCCCTCGATTCCCAGGCCAATGAGGCCGTGCGAATCTGGCCATCATGTTGGTCTGCTCCGATCACCTCATCACGCAGGGGAGGATGTGACTGCCGTTGGTAGAGATCGATCTACTCAAGGCCGCTCTGGCGAAGAGCTCGACGCGATCTCGGATGCGGTGCATGAGGCGATGGTCGCTGTGCTCGACGTTCCCGCTCGCGACCGGTTTCAGATCATCACCGAGCGTCCCGGCCCTGCCCAATACAGGCCGACCGACCGACCGACCGACCGACCACGCAACCCGCTGCCGCCGGCGCTGGTCAACCGACCCGAGACGATGACGGCAGCACCGGCAGTGGCCGTTGGTGGAGGATCAGATGTCAGCCGCGTCGCTCTATTGTGAGCCGCTATCGCAGCGGCGGGAGGCATTGCGACAACGATCATCCCCGCGGCCAGGAAACCGAGGACAACGAACTTGGCAGCCTGGTCGGCCCTGCGGCGACTGCTGCGAACCAAGGCGACGAGCGTCCTAGGACGTCGCCGCGCGACAAACCTCAAAAATGATTCCCCCCTAAGTCGTCCAACCAGCCCGGTACGGAACCTACCAGATCCCGGCAAGACGTCAAGGCGGGTTCTCGTACCGTTGCGGACTCCCTGCCCTAGAACTCAGCAATTCTGACCCGCTCTTACCTCACTCAACTGCACCCGGACGCCCCGAGTTAAGCCAAATACACTGCCGCGGCGTGGGTGGCTCTGTCGTGAAGCCGGGCGTCCCGGGCAGTTAGACGCTCGTGGCTCGAGCGGCCTGAAGGATCAAGTCCGTGACCTCCTGCGGGTGGGTAAGCAGTGAGAGGTGGCCGGAGTCGATCTCGATCGATGTCGCGTCCATGCGCTTGGCAAGGAAACGCTCGAGTTCCGGCGAGGTGGTGCGATCTTGCTGCGACACGGCGTACCAGCACGGCTTTGACCGCCACGCCGCGACTGTGACCCTCTCCGTGAAGAGGGCTTTCGAGACGCGGCCCTGCACCGCGTACAGAGCACGGGCTTTGACCGGGTCGACGCCGTTTGCGAAGTCATTGAGGAACGCGTGCTCTGTCAGGCCCCCGTATCCGTTCTCGTACACGAGCCCGGCGTTGGCGGGAGGCGTCGGGAAGGTCTTCGTGAGCGCGGCGTAATCCTCGCCGGCGTCCGGTGCTCGAGCGGCGACGTACACCAGACCGACGACGCGTGGGTCGATCCCGGCTTCGGTGATAACGGTCCCCGCGAATGAGTGGTCCGGCCAGAATTGTCGGGCCGCCCTGCATCGCCAAGATTCTGCGCGTGTGTGCGACGTCATCGGCGAGCGAGCCCAGCGGGTTCTGCACGGCGGTTGCGGTCAGTCCAGCCGCTTGCAACCGCGTGATCACCTCAGACCAGGATGAGCCGTCGGCGTAGGCGCCGTGGACCAACACTACGTTGCGAACGTCTCCGCCGGTTGGCGGGTTCATGTCGATCAATCCTAGGTGCTGCTTCTCGATTCCCAGGCCAATGAGGGCGTGCGAGCTACCTCGAACTTCCGCGCGACGCCTGGCGGTGAGACCGGGATTCGCCGTCAAGCACCACGTGGCGTCAAGCCAAATACTCATCGAGTGCGATCGTGTTGCCGTCAGGATCCTTGAACCAGGCGAGCCTCGACTGACCCGACGCCATGACGTGATCCTCCATCCCCTCGTAGTCCTCGAACGCGACGCCGTTCCCCACGAGTTCCTGAACGACATCGGCGATTCCGGTGACCCTGAAAGCGGCCACGGTGTGCTCCGGCTTAGCGCCACCCGGGCGGTAGTACACCTGCAGCAACGTCCCGTTGCCGGCTTCGAAGATCAACGGTCCGTCACCTGACCGCAGCTTCAGCCCAAGCTTGTCCTGGAAGAAGTCCCTCGATCGGTCGAGGTCCGTGCTCGGCAAAACGGTGGCCAGGGGTGCGCTGTTGAGCATCATTCCTCCGTATAGCTCGCGGGATGTCAGTCTTGTCGTGTGTGCGCGGAGCCTACCTCCGCCAGACCCGTCGGTGAACGGCCTGTGGGTGGAAGGCAAACCGCCCACGCGCAAACCACTCCGTCGTCAATCCCACCTTACGAGCTGCCTGGGGGTTGGTTGAGGATTGAGAGCGAGCTTGGCTCGACGTTCGCGCACGCGTTCATCGCGCGCTGGAACTGGGGCGCCTGCTGGTCGACCGCGGACGGGAGGGTGAAGGCCCCGTCGTGGTCGGGGTCGGGGAAGTTCGGGACTCGGTTCGTGCGCATGCAGGACGCGAAGCGGAGGTCCTGCGCCTGCTCCTGGGCGCTGACGGCATGGACCGTTGATCCGGCACCGGGCAGAAGGCGACCGCAAGCGTGCGTGGCAGACCTGAACGCTGGAGAATTGGGATCGAGTCCGCCCGGCGAGATCGTCACCTGCGCGTGGCCCGCCGATTGAGACACCTGCGGGTCCGGATAGCGGGAGAGTCCGTGCGAGCGCATGCAGCCCGCGAACGCCACCGCCTCCCCAGCAAGGCCGGTCGCGGTGCCTTGCCCGGTTGAGCTGGTCGGCAGGGAGCTGCCGCCGCCGCAGCCGGCCGCGAGCACCGCGACGGCGGCGGCCGCGATGGCGAAGGTGGGGATGAGTGGACGGCGGCAGCGCATGATGTTCGGTTCCTTTCGGTTGAGAGCGGGGACAACCACGTTGAGTCGGACGGTGGACGGTCGGGAGCATGCGCCGTCGCCGCGCTACACGCCGGTTACCGTGTTATGTCGCTGTTATGCGCGCTGCGGCATCGTCAGTGCAGTGAAGATCGACCAAACGCTGGCCCAGCCCATCTTGCGAGTGCTCCGTCCCCAACCGACCGTCCGCTGGCGGCTGACGCTGCTCTACAGCGCGCTGTTTCTGATCTGCAGCGCGGCGCTGCTGGCGATCACGTACTGGCTGTTCACCAAGTTCACCTTCGGGTACTACCCGCCGAGGCCAAACCTGCCGCTGTACGGCACGCCACCGAATCCGGCCATCGTCCGGTTCGCGGAGACGCTCTCCAAGCAGCGCTCCGTCGACCTGCACAACCTGCAGGTTGGGTACGGGGTGGCGCTGGCGATCATGGCGGTCGTCTCCGGTGTGCTCGGCTGGGTGGTGGCGGGGCGCGTGTTGGCGCCGCTGCGGACGATCACCGCGACCACCGAGCGGATCTCGGACACGAACCTTCACGAGCGCCTCGCGATGCCGGGTCCGCGCGATGAGCTGCGCCTGCTCGCCGATACGATCGACCGGCTGCTGGAACGTTTGGAGGCGGCGTTTGACGCCCAGCGACGGTTCGTCGCCAACGCCTCGCATGATCTGCGCACCCCGCTGGCGATGATGCGCACCACCCTCGACGTCGCGATCGCGAAGCCCGGCGGCGTGCCGGCCCAGACCCGTGAGCTGGACGCCGAGTTGCGCGTGGATCTCGACCACGCCGACCGGCTGCTGGAGAGCTTCCTCACGCTCGCCCGCGCCCAAGATGGCCGGCTCGACGAGCACGACCAGGTCGCACTCGAGCCGCTCATCGCGGCCGCGCTCACCGCCCGCGCAGACCAGATCACCGCCAAGCGGCTGACCGTCGAGACGCATCTCGCCGCTGTCGAGGTCGCGGGCAGCGCCACGCTGCTCAGGCGCATGGTTGAGAACGTCATCGAGAACGCCGTGCGCCACAACCAGCCGGGCGGCTCGGTCGAACTCACACTCACACGTCTAAACGGACAGCAGGCGCGACTGATCATCGACACCAGCGGCCAGATGCTCGACCAGTCTGCCGTCGCGGAGCTCGCCCAACCGTTCAGACGCCTCGGCCAGGAACGGACCGGCTCGCATAACGGCGACGGGCTCGGGCTCTCCATCGTCGCCGCCGTCGCCGCTGCGCACGGTGGCAGCCTAGAGCTCCACGCCCGTGCAGAAGGCGGCCTCCGCGTCCAAATCACCCTCACAGCCGCGATCCCACAACTCGCAGCGACCATCAGATGAGGGTCCTTGTCGTCGAGGACATGCCCCGCTACGCCAACCGGATCGCCGAAGGACTTGCGGGACCAGGGCATGGCCGTCGACGTCGCCTACGACGGCCTCGAGGCCGCCTCGAAGGTCAACCTCAACCCCTACGACGTCGTCCTTCTCGACCGCGACCTCCCCGGCATCCACGGCGACCGGCTCTGCCAGATCATCACCCACAGCGAAGATCCCCCGATGATCCTGATGCTCACCGCCGCCGGCGACCCTGCCGACCGCGTCACAGGGCTCGTGCTCGGCGCCGACGACTACCTCCCCAAGCCCTTCCACTTCCCCGAGCTCGTCCTGCGCATCCGCGCACTCGCGCGCCGCAAACCCACCGCCAGGAGCCGCACACTGCACGCAGCCGGGATCGAACTAGACCCGCTCACTGGCATCGTCACCCGCGACGGACGAACGATCGAACTCCGCGCGAAAGAGCGTGGCGTGCTCGAAGCCCTGCTCAAAGCCAGCCCCGGTGCACTCAGCGCAGAGCAGCTCCTCGCCCAAGCCTGGGACGAGAACGTCGACCCATTCACCAACACCGTCAGGGTCACCATCGCCCGCCTCAGACGCAAACTCGGCGAGCCCGACATCATCCACACCACGCAGGGGCTCGGCTACCGGATCACCGACACACCCTGACCGCCGCGATCATCAACATTCACAATGCCACCGCCGAGTTGCCTGCGGCGGCGAGGATTACTCGTAATCAATCTCGACGGCGATCCCGATGACGCGGCCGTTGGTGGCCACGATGAATTCGGTATCGCGCGTGCCGGGGGCCAGGGGAGTGCCCTCGTAGAGCTTGCATATCGAGGCCTGGCACCTGATATGCGGGTAGGCGCGCCTGAGCTGGCGCTTGGTAGAGCCAACATGAATGCCCTGTGGCGTCCGGTAGGGCCCCACGTTGAGCAGGATCGAGTCCGCCGGGTCGCCCGGTTGCACACTGTCGAAGCTGATCGCGAACTGGTGAGCGCCGAAGTACGAGTAGCCGGTGATCTTGCCGTGAAATCGGTCGACCGCCGACGGACGTCCGAGAGCCCGTCTGACCCGCGCGGGGGTCATCCCGAGCGAGACCTTCCCGATCGACTTGAACAATCTGATGCCGCCCGAGTGGCTGCGGGCGACTCCAGCCTGAGGGCTCGCGGCCAAGGCGCCGGCTGGGGCCGCGGCCACCAGAAGCGTCACGAAGATGGTCGTCAGGAACCGGGGGCGCACGACTTCGAGATACCCACCAACCGAGGCGCTTACTCAACAGCCGACGCTCGCCTGAAGAGCGCTCTCCCGATGTGTCGCCGCAGACTGCGACCGCCGGCCTGCTTACTCATAGCTTTCGAGCGGGGTCGAAGGGTGTGAGCTCGGGGGCGGTGCGGCCTTCGAGCACGAGTGGGGCGAGCAGGTTGGCGGTCGCGGGGGCGAGCGTGACGCCGAGCATCCCGTGCCCCGTGGCGATGTAGATGTCGTCTAGTCCAGGGAGCGCTCCGATCAGCGGCAGCCCGTCCGGGGTGGACGGCCTCAGCCCGGCCCACGCCTGAACTGGTCCGTCCGGGTCGGGCTGCCAACCTGCGAGGTACGGGCGCGCCGCGGCGAGCAACCGCTCCCCGACAGCGGATGAGGCGTTCTCGTTGCTTGCCCCGAGCTCGAATACGCCGGCGACACGCACGCCCCCGTCGAACGGGCTCAGGCCGAGCTTGGCCTCGGCCAGGTAGAGCGCATGGAGCGGCGGCGTGCCGCGACCGGCGATCGTGACGCTGTAACCACGCGCGCCGATGAGCGGTAGGCGTACGCCAAGCCGGCGGAGCAGCGGAGCGGTGGACAGGCCGGCCGCAACCACGACCCGCTGGGCCGCCACCGTCCCGGAAGTGGTGTCCAAGGCCCAGCCGCCGGCGCCTCGCGCGAGCGCGCGCAACTCGCAGCCTTCGTCGATTTGGACTCCGTCGGCCCGCAGGCGCTCGGCCAGGCCGCTGGTCAGCTGTTCCGGCCGCACGAAGCGGTCGACGCGCGCATGCAGTCCGGTTACGACCTGGTCTCGGTCGAGCGCGGGCTCGAGCGCGGTCAGCGCTCGAGCATCGAGCTCGTCGATCGTTCCTCCCTCGTAGCCCAGGTCGCGCAGCCGCTGGAAGGTCCTTCGATAGAGATCCAGTCCGTCCGGCGTGCGCGCCGCAATTACCAAGCCGGCGGTGTGCATCTCGAACGCGACGCCGGCGTCGCGATAGGCGTCGAACAGCTCGAGCGTGCGGCGGTTGAGAGCGAGCAGCGACCGGATACCGGCGTCGAAGCGAGCGCTGCTGCAGTTGCGCCGAAAGCTCCAGAGCCAGCCGACGAACGCCGGATCAAGGCGCGGTCGGAGCACGAACGCATCGCCGCCGGTGAGCAGCTGACGCACGCCTTCACGCAACATGCCGGGTCCCGGCAGCGGATACGTCAAGCTCGGCGAAACCCACCCGGTGTTGCCACGCGACACGCCCTCGCCGACGCCCGCCCGCTCGATTACGACGACGTCGGCGCCTCGGCGGCGGAGCTCCCATGCACACGCGAGGCCGACGACCCCCGCGCCGACGACGGCGACTCGCGGCTCACTCACGACCCGGGTTCAATCCCTCCAGTTGACGAATCGCTTCGCGTGCTCCCCGACGTTCTCTCCGAGAATCGGATGTTGCGAGATGTCCGGGGAGTAACGGCTGGCCGGAACGGTCCGACCCAGGCGCTCGGCCATCGCGCGTACGTAATGGGGAGCGCCGCCGCAGCAGACGCCGATGTACCCGACGCCCAGGTCGCGCGCCGAGGCGGCGAAGTCGGCCATCTCGAAGCGGTTGCACAGGAACGGTTCGAGCGCGATCGGAAACCCGCGCGTCCCGTCAGCGTCCTTCAGCGCCTCGAAGTTCGGCTGCGCGGGCGTCGTCCGATACGGAACCGGCTGCGCCGCGACGTGGCAGTCGACCGCAGCCCGGATCCGCTCGAGCATCGGCAGCATCGTCTGCGGACCGCGCGAGCAGTTCAACCCGACGACGTCCGCGCCGTGCGCCTCAAGCTGCCGGCACGCCTCTTCGAACTCGAACCCGTCGATCGTCACCTCGTCGGTCGACGCGAATGTGACGATCGACGGCAGGCCGGATTCGTTGATCGCCTCGAGGCTGATCAGGGCCTCGCCCAGGTAATCGTGCGTCTCGGAGATGATCAGGTCGGCCCCCTCCTCAGCCGCCCACCGGACCTGCTCGCGGAACATCTCCCGCACCGTCTCCCCCGAGCGCTCGGGCGCGTCCGGGTCGTACGCCCAGGTATTGCAGAGGTTGCCGGCCATGAGCGCGTCGCCTTCGGACGCGACATTCCGCGCCAAGCGCAACGCGTGCCGGTTGAGCGGCTCGAGGTCGGCCTCGCGTCCGATCGACCGCAACTTCTCGCGGTGGCCGTAATACGTGAACGCCACCATCACCTCCGCGCCGGCGCGGAGCATCTCGCGATGGAGCCCTTGCACGGCATCGGGAAAGTCGAGGACCACCTCCGGCACGAACGGGCCGGCCTTCAAGTAGCCCCGTCGCTCCAGCTCGAACAAGTATCCCTCTGCCCCGACCACGACACCCTGATCGAGGCGCTCGCGAAGCCCTCTCATGGTGGCGATCGTAGTCATTCGCCACGGCGTGTGCGATAAAGCCCCATCGTGACGCGCCCGGATGTTGTGCGTTTGGTTGGGCCTCCAGAATCCGAGGGCGAGTACGTCGTCCTGCGCAGTCCGGGCTCGAGATGAGGAGATCGTTCATCTCCACGACTACGAGCGCTGGTACGCGGTACCCGGGCTCTACGAGCACGTCGTCCAAGAGCTCTTGCAATGCCGCTCGCCACAGGTCTCCGTCGAGGCGCTCGTGGACGCCCTGGCCCGACTCGGAGTCGACCCCGCCGACACCGTCCTGCTCGATCTGGGAGCCGGAACCGGCATCGTCGGAGAACTCGCGACGGTAGCCGGCGTCTCCCGGGTGATCGGCCTGGACGCGCTCGAGAGCGCTCGCACCGCTTGCCTACGCGACCGGCCCGGTATCTACTCCGACTACCTGGTCGGAGATCTCGCGGCTCCGTCGTACGACCTGCTCGCGCGCCTACGCCGCCACGGCCCGACCGCTCTCATTTCCGCCGGCGCAATGGGCGGAACCCATGCGCCGCCGGCCGCGCTCGCCACTGCGCTCAACCTGCTCCCGGTCGGCGCTCCGGTCGTGTTCACCATCGACGAGTGCTGGATGCAGACCGACGCACCAGGCGGATACGGAACGGCCGTTGACCGGCTGATCGAGTCGGGCGAGCTGCGGCTTCTCGACCGCGCCCGCTTTCAGCACCGCCTGTCGACCGCGGGAAGCCCCATCCATTACGAGCTCGTCGTAGCGGCGACGGGCAGCGACGGCGTCTAGGCTTTCTCTGATGGCGGTGGGATCAGGGCTCCCCCACCTGGGTGGCTATCCGTTCGAGGTGCGCTACAGCGACGGATCGTTGGTGCGGGCGAGAGCCGCGGCCGATCTCGCTGCCGACGCCTACGTCTACTTCGGTCGCCTCTTTTCAGCAGTCGAGCCCGACATCGCCGTCGTAGTGGCCGATGAGGCGGACTGGCCCGAGAACGGGCAGCCCTACGGGCTGCCGTTCTTCAACGATGACGATGGTCAGATCCGTCCCGGCATCGTGGTGATGCCCGCCGGGGCCGGGACTTCTGGACCGCGATCGGACAGGACCTTCACGAGGCGTCACCGCGCGGTCATACGAGATTGCTCGCGACATACCCCGACGGCGCAGGTGGCCTGGATCTGCTGCCGTTCTTTGACCTCGTCACGATCCATGAAATCGGCCACGCATTCGAAGTGCTCGGAGACCTGAGGTTGCCGACCTTCTGGCTCGGCGAGATTTTCGTCAATCTCGCCCTCCACGCGTTCGTCGCCACCCGGATGCCGGAGAGCCTGGCAACGCTTGAGGTGCTCCCGACCGTGGGAGCGGGAAGTCGGCGGCTTGGCGCTCGGATGCGCGCCGAGGGCTACAGCACGCTGGAGGAGCTCGAAGCCCATTACACGGGTGGTGATGACCCGATGAGCTCATTGAACTACGTCTGGTTTCAGTATCGGTGGCAGCGGCTCGCGGCAAAGACGTTCGAAGCCGATGGTGAAGCCGGACTGGTGCGCTTTTGGGATTGCTTCCACGCAAAGGATCGCCTCAACTCGAGCGAGGCGACGGCGGCGTCACTCGCCCCGCTGCTGAGAACCGAGGTGAGCCAGACCCTCGGCCGAGCAATCCAAGACTGGCGATAGCTCGAGCGGTACCTTCGTGGGCATGGTGGTCGTCCGCTTCCTGACTCCAACCGTTGAGGAGCCGAAGGTTCCGGTCCGCCGATGGATCGTTCTCCAGGCCGAGTTGCTCCGCGATGCGGCCAGCCGCGGTGTCCCGGCGGCGACCGCTGTTTTGCGCTTCGCCGGCCTCATGCCTGACGCGCCGGGCGGTCATGCCGATCTGGACCGAGTGCTCGATGTCGACTCGGCGCGCCTGGCCATCGCTAAGGACCACTGGTACCGGGACCTGGCAGACGCGCTCGCTCACGGGCACGACGAAGTCGACGCGCGGTTCGAAGCCGCGGCCGATGCGATCCACGCCGGCGACCTCGACACGCTGCGGCGGCTGCTGGATGCACAACCGGCGCTCGCACGAATGCACTCGCCGTTCCCACACCGCCAGACGCTGCTCCACCACGTGGCCGCGAACGGGATCGAGGTCGAGCGCCAGCTTCACTCGCCGGCTAACGCGGTCGACGTCCTGCGGCTCTTGATCGAGCGGGGCGCCGACCCTGACGCCACGTGCGATAGCTACGGCGGAGGGAGCGGCGCGACAACAATGTGCCTGCTCGTCTCCTCCGCCGGGCCAGCCGCTGCGGGGGTGCAGGCCGCGCTCGTCGAAGCGCTGTGCCGGAGCGGCGCCCAAGCTGACGGTATCGACGGCGACGGCCTGCCGCTCTGGACCGCCATCACGTTCGGCTACGCCGCGGCTGCTGAGGCAATCGCCCGCTGCGGCGCGCGGATCGACAACCTCTGCTTCGCTGCGGCACTGGGTGATCTCGACGCGGTGCGCGAGTACTTCGACACCGACGGCCGCCTGCGCGACGACGTTCCGCCGATCGAACGGATCGGGACGCGCGGTCCGGAACTCGCGCCCGATCGGATCATCGAGTATGCGCTCATCTGGGCAGCGGCCCACGACCGCCGTCAGGTCGTCGAATACCTCCTCACCAAGAACCCTGATCTTCGCGTGCGCGAACCTTGCTTCCACGCGACCGCTCTCGGCGCGGCGCGGTACTTCGAGAATCACGCGATGGTTGCACTACTCGAACCGGTCACGGACGAGGACTGATGTCGTGATCGGTGCGAACATGGGCGCTTGACGTCGTGGCAGGACTTCGAACGAGTAGAGCCTGAGTTCGCGCAGCGCGTGCGGGCGCTGTTCGATGCTCACAGACACAAGACGATTGCCACCCTGCGAGCCGACGGGTCGCCGCGGATCTCCGGGATCGAGGCGGTGTTCGAGGATGGCGAGTTGTCTTTTGGCTCGATGCCCAAAGCGCGCAAGGGCGCGGATCTTCGTCGGGATCCGCGGTTCGCCCTGCATAGCGCCACGGTTGACCCGGTCGAGGGCTTGGAGGTGCAGTGGCCGGGGGAGGCGAAGATCTCCGGTCGGGCGATCGCTGCCGGGCCGGTCACCGAAGGAGCGGACGGCGACCGCTTCCACGCCGACATCGCCGAGGTTGTGCACACCCACCTCAACGAGAACGCCACGATGCTCGTCGTCGAATGGTGGACGCCAACGCACGGGCTGCGAAAGATCGAGCGCGACTGACGCTCAATCGCGCGCCAGGATCCAGCCGAGCAGGCGTATTAGCGCCGGGAGTTGAGCTGTTGTGCGACCTTGACCACGGCGGTGCGCTGGTAGAAGTCGACGGCCACGATCGCGCCGGGGATGTGGCGCTCCTCGGTGCATCGCGACATGCGCGCGCGCAGGAATGTCGCGCGTCCGATCTGTGCGTTGAGGGTGGGGCTGGGAGGAAACGGGGGGATCCAGTAGTTGATCAACAGCATCGGGCTGTCCGCGTCGCCCCGGTAGCGAGCGCAGCTGAGCTGGCCCGGGTGCACCGCACCGAGCGGGGTGTCCTGGATGAAGGAGAACGCGGGCATGTACCACGCCGGCGAGCCTCCTTTCTCCTCTGCGAAGACAAGCAGCCTGTGGTCGCTCTTGATCAGTTCGCCGAGCGTCGGGAGTGCCGCGTGCAGCGTCAGAGTTGCGACGTATCGCGTAAGCCCGGCGGAACTGAACGCCTCGTTGATCGTCGAGGGCGGAACGTAGTCCTCGACAATCACGATCAGCACCTGGTCGGGGTGCTCGCGGAGAAACGTCGCGATACCGTCCAGCTCACGGTCCAGCGGCTCCGCGCCGAGCTCGCAGAGGGTGTGACACAGATACGGCTCGGGCTTGCCTTTCAGTGTGCCAAGGCCGATACCCCCGGCGACTCGGTCGGCGATGCGGAGAGCGCTCTTCGGCAGCTGCTGGGCCACCTTGTTTCGATCTGATCCCTCGGCAGCGAGGTCGGTTCGCACGCGGCCGGTAGCCGGGTCGTACACGCCGTAGTGGATGTCGATCAGAAATGCTCGAATGCCGTCCTGAAGCTGACGAGCGATCGGGTAGGTCTGGTTGGCGAAATACCAGCCGGGCTCATCCGAGGCGGCGAATGAGTTGTGCGTGCCGGGAAAGACCACGTCGTTGAGCGGCCGGGAGCACAATGCCGGCGAGCCATTGCACGAGGGACTGTCAGTCGCATGCTGACGGGCGCCGCACGCTGTGCACAGGAGAATTGTCATCGCGACAAACGAGCGGCGGAGCCACGCTCGTTCGGTGCCGGCTTCACGCGTCACGGAGGGCCACCTGGTCGAGCACCCTACGGGAAGCTAACCGAAGGTGAATACGTACGCGTGAACCCCGGCGTCGAGGAAGGTGATCTCGAACGTGTGCTCGGCGACCGGAGTGCGCTGGCGGATCAGCTGGTAGAGCCGCGGTTCGGCGACGCTGCCCTCGCCCTGCTCATCGGCGTCGACCCCGTGGGCTGCTCCGGGTGGGCTGCCGTCGAGAAGCACGCGAAAGCGCACCGGCCGACCGTCGGGTGTCGGCGCCATCACGAGGTGAAGATCGCGCGCACGAAACCGATGTGCGATCCGGCCACCGATCGTGTTCAGCACGGCCGCCTCACGATCGACCGTCCAATCGCCGCCGAGCGCCCAGTGCTTGAGCGCCAAAGCGTACGTGAATGAAGTGAATGTCGAGCCCATCGATCTCGGTGATGAAGTTCGGCAGGGCGTTGAGCTTCGTCTCGCAGGCGCGCCAGTCGTAGTCGGTCCCCCAGTAGCGCGCAAGCTCCTGCATCATCGCCAGCGGCGCCCCCTGCGAGTCGTCGCCGACTGTCTCGCGCTCGGGCCAGCGCGTCGCGTTGATGCGCCGGCGCAGGTCGTCGAGCTCGGCGTCCGGAAATTCGACGGTAAACGGGCGAATTGCGGCGCTTTCCTGGCCCGTGCGTTCCCCAACTTCGGTAGTGGACATCTGCTTCTCCTGGGCTTGTCGTCGCGTACGGGACGGACCGTTGTGCGCGGCTCTGGTTTTGCACGCGAGAACATCTCACAAGCCAGCCGCCCGCGGGAAATCAGCTCGTGTCCGAAAGGCCGCGAGTCCGGCGACCGTGAAGCCCGTCAGCAGGGGTTCGCCGAGCGCGACGAACCCCACAGGCGAGCCCAGGCCTACGAGACGTTTACCGCGGCGTCGTCGATGCAGAAGTCGGTCGTCCCGCCACCCTTGTCGGTTTCGGTGCCGGTGAACTTCAATGTCACCTTCTGTCCCGCATAGGCGGCGACGCTGTAGCTCACCTGCTGGTAGCCGCTGGCCGCGTTCAGGTTGGAGAACGTGGCCGGCGTCGCCAGCACCGTGCCGCTCGCGTTGAGTAGCTGCACCTTCAGCGTGTCCACCGCCGAGGAGGTTGCCTCCGAGGTGTCGACGTGCTTCCAGAACGACAGGGTGTAGTTGTGGCAACCCGTAGGCAAGGTGACCGTCTGCGCGAGCGTATCCGTGTGCGGGGTCCCGTATCCGTCCAGCCAGGCGAACCACGAGCCGGAGTGCGAACTCTCGTAGGGCTCGGTTTCGCTGTTGTCGACGATTACATCGGCAGTCGCCGACCAGGTTGCATTACCGGACTCGAATCCGGGGTTGGCTAGTAGCTGCTTGGCCGTGCACGTGCCGGCTGAACTGACCGTCCAGCTGAACGACGTGCTGCCCGAGGCACCGGTCGTGTCCTTGGCGGTGACGGTAACGGTGCTCGACCCGGCGGTCGTCGGAGTACCGCTGATGAGCCCGCTCGAGCTGTTGATCGAGACGCCCGCGGGCAGACCGGTGGCCGAGTACGTGAGGGTCTGGCCGGAGGTGGAGTCGCTCGCCTCGATCTGAAGGCTGACGGCCGTCCCGACCGTGCTCGTCTGGCTACCCGGGTTTGTCACCGTCACCGTGCTCCCGGTCGAGCCGCCGCCACCGCACAGGGCGGCGGGCAGGGTGGCGCCGTCCGGGCTGCCGAGGCCGGAGGCCATGTCATAGGCGGTGCCCGCGGGGTAGAGCCCGCCGGTGTAGCCGTCGGGGGTGTAGTCGTTGCTGCCTACGCTGACGTCGGTGAAGTCGCTCGAGTAGGCGCTTGCGGCGGCGCTGTAGAGCAGCGGGTTGGCGAACCCGATCGACTTTCCGCCACAGCTGCTCGAGGCGTCGACCAGCGCCGTGAACGCGGCCCACAGCGGCGCTGCGGCGCTCGTCCCCCCGATGCCGGTCCAGCTCCGTTCGTAGTAGATGAGGTAGCCGGTGTAGGGGTCGGCGTCGGCGGAGACGTCGGGCACCTCGCGGCAGTAGCTGCCAGACGCCGCGCGGCACTGCGATCCCGAGGAGTGGGTGTTGATCACGTTCAGCGACGAGGGCGCACCCGACTGGTAGCTCGGCATCGTGTGCGAGCTCGAGATGCCGCCACCGCCCGCGCCGGTGTCGGTGCTGGAGTCATTCCACACCGACTCCGTCGGCGGGTAGCTCGTCGTCGACATGGTCAGGCCGCCCACGCCGGTGACGTAGGGCTGGCTGGCCGGATCGTCGACGCCGAGCGCGCTCGTCCCGCAGTCGGAGGAGCCGTCATCTCCGGCCGCGGCGTAGATCGTCTGCCCCTCCGTGGCCGCCTGCTGGAAGAGTGTCCCCTCCTCGCTGATGATGCTCGAGCCGGACTCAGACTCGCACTCGCCCCACGAGGTGGAGACCACCTGGTCGGTGTCCTTGTCGACGATCGCGGTGTAGTCGTCGATCAGGCCGGTGTTGCTGTTGGGCGCCTGGTAGACGTCGACCGTCGCTTTCGGCGCCAGCCCGATGACGTCCTCGATGTCCAGCGCCGCCTCGCCCTCGCCATAGCCCGTCCCGGCACCCCCGTCTTCCTGGATGTAGTTCACGGTCGCGCTGGTCCCGTAGCAGGACTGGTAGGACGCGACGTCCGAGGTGCTGTTCGGCTCGAGCTCGAACAGCGCAACCTTGACTCCAGCTCCCTCGTCGCCGGCGCCGTAGAGGCTGCTGAAGTTGTACGCGCCGGCGATCTCGTTGGCCGTGTAAGCGTCCTGTCCGGGCGCGGCGCTGGAGGCAGCCGAGCACGGCTGAGGGCCGCCGGTCGCCGCGGCCACGTGCGGGACGGCTAGGCGCGAGCGTCCTGCGGACGGGTGTGGCAACTCGGTCGAGAGGGGGTGCGGACGGGTGAGGGTGTCGAGGCCGATCACGCCCTGGATCAGCCCCGCCACGGACGCGGCGAACTGGGGCGCCTGCGTATTCGCGTAGGCCGTGCGGCCCGAGCTGAGCCTGACCTGCTGGAACGAGGTGCCGAAGGCGCTCGCCAGCCGGCCGGCGCTCGCCGTCACCGGGATGATCAGACCGTTGGCGGTGGCTGCGCCTACGGCCAACCCATGCGACCTCAGCGACGCCTCGACGGCCGCGATCTGCTGACCGGTCGGCGCGAACCGGGCGCGGAACTGGGCGACGGTCAGGAAGTGGCGGTAGAGGCTCGAGCCCGGCTCTGAGACTGCCGCGGCGTAGCGCGCGAGCGCGGCCGGGTCCCGGGGACTGAGCGCCACGAGGATCGGGATCCTGGTCGAGGTGGATAGTGCACCGACCGCGCGCGCCCCGGCCGGATAACGAGGCACAGCGCCCACACGCTTCGGCGACACCGACGCGGCCATCGCCGAAGGGAGCCCCAGTATCGCACCGCCCGAGACCGCAAGCGTCACCATGACACGCGCGAGCATCCTCGCGCGGTTCGGCATTCCCGCTGACATCAGAGAGCTCCCCTCGTTGTGACGTTCCCGCTACCCGTCCAGATGCGCGAGCACCCTATCTCTCAACGCGGCTCTATGTCAACGCAGGTTTGTGCACTATTCGTGACTGTCACGCAGAGGCACTGCAATATGGAGCGAGATAGAAAGACAGCCAAAGTTGACAGTTGTAATGCAACGTGTCATCGCTCTGCACGTCGCGCACGCACCGGTCTACAACCACGCGGGAGCGTCGGGCAGTAAGCGGACTTGCCGGTCCGCTACGATGGCGACATGGCCGAGCCGTCAGCGCAGCCATCAGAGCCCGAAGGGCTTGATCGAGAGACTCTGATCGTCGCCGGCGTCGTGTTGCTGGGGGCGGTGATGTCGATCCTTGACACGACGGTGGTCAACGTGGCCATCGACCACCTGGCGGTCGTCTTCCACGCCACGCTGACGGAGATCCAGTGGGTCATCACCGGCTACACGCTGGCGCTCGCGACGGTGATCCCGGTCAGCGGCTGGGCGGCGGACCGATTCGGCACCAAGCGCATCTACATGTCCTCGCTCGTGCTGTTCACGCTCGGATCGGTGCTGTCGGGCCTGGCCTGGAGCGCCGGCTCGCTGATCTTCTTCCGCGTGCTTCAGGGCTTCGGCGGCGGGATGATCATGCCGGCGGTCATGACGATCATGACCAGGAAGGCCGGCCCTCACCGGATGGGCCGCGTCATGGGCGTGCTCGGTGTACCGATGCTGATCGCACCGATCCTCGGCCCGATCCTCGGCGGCTGGCTTGTCGACAACGCCTCGTGGCGCTGGATCTTCTTCATCAACGTGCCGATCGGGATCGTCGCGTTCATCCTCGCGCTGATCGTGCTCGAGCCCGACCAGCCACAGCCCGCCCATAAGCTCGACTGGGTCGGGATGCTGCTGCTCTCACCCGGGCTGGCGGTGTTCATCTTCGGGCTGGCCGAGTCCTCGACTTATGGGTTCAGCTCGGTCCGGTCGTGGGGCC
Organism: uncultured Solirubrobacterales bacterium; assembly: GCA_963699325.1. Classification (GTDB taxonomy): domain Bacteria; phylum Actinomycetota; class Thermoleophilia; order Solirubrobacterales; family Solirubrobacteraceae; genus Palsa-465. The sequence goes on from CAVOTN010000014.1 coordinate 580,172, forward strand.
CGACGCTCGCCGGCGTCGTTCTGATCGCCGCGTGGTTCGTCCACAGCTGGCGCACCCCGAACCCGCTCATCGACTTGCGGACGTTTGCGCACACCCGAGCGGGCGCGGCCGCTGGCACGTTCCTCCTGTTCGCCATCTCTGTGTTCGGGACGATGCTGCTCGTTCCCCTCTACTACCAGTCTGTCCGCGGCGCGTCCGCGCTCCAGGCCGGCCTCCTGATGGCGCCGGGCGGCCTCGGCGCGATGCTGCTGATGCCGCTCGCGGGAAAGTTGACCGACCGGTACGGACCCACATGGCTGCCGGCGGCCGGCCTGCCCCTGGTGGCCATCGGGCTGATCCCGTTCGTGTTCGTCGGCGCCCACACCTCGTACGTCCTGCTGTGCACCGCCAACTTCGTTCAGGGGCTCGGGATGGGGCTGGCGATGATGCCGAACATGACTGCCGCCATGCAGGCGGTGCCCGCGGCCGCCATCGCCCGCACCAGCACGGCGATGAACATCATCCGCCAGGCCGGAGCCTCGATCGGCACGGCGGTCCTGTCCGTGATCCTCGCCTCGGCGATCACGAGCAACCTCAGCGGGGTCCTCGGCAGCCACGCGACGGGGTCGGGCTCCGGCGGCCTCGCCACCCTCCAGCACCTGCCCGCGGGCGCGCACGCCGTGATCGCGAAGCCGCTGGCCGACGCGTTCGCGTCGACCTTCCTGTGGGCGCTGGTGCTCATCCTCGTGGCGCTCATCCCGGCCGTAGGAATGGCTTTCTCGGGCTGGCGCCGCCCGCTCGCCGCTCCGGTCGGAAGCCGCCCGGTAGTCCTCGAATAGCGCCCCCGCGCATTCAGGCGGCGGATAGCCTCACGCCTGCTGGCAGATAGCGACTGGATTGCCTTCCGGGTCGGCAACCGTCGCGATTCGCTCGCCCCACGGCATGTCCTCAGGCTGGCGCAAGATTGGCACGTCGGCATCGGCGAGCTGTCTCACAACCGCATCCAGATTGGCGACATAGATGTACATCTCGAACCGCGGACCGTCACCAATCGAAAGGCCGTACCGGTCCACCGCCCACCGGGCATCGGTCACGGCAAGCTCGGCCGCCGAGTCGTCACTCCTGAGACCCACGTACCCGGGCGCGCCGTCGGCGGGGAGCTGGTAATGCCGACGGAAGCCAAGCAGCTCCCAGAACTGCGCCGTCCGCTCGACATCTGAGGAGTACACGACGGGAAACGCTCTGGACACCATCGCCTCAGCGTACGCCCGTCCGCCCGTCGCTCACCCCGGGGGCTCAGGTGCCCACGCGGGAGACGGCGATCACCGCGGTGGCGTCGATTCGCTCGACCAGCGGCCCGGCCCGGAGGTGCGGCTCGAGGGCGGCGTGAACCCGCGCCTCGAATTCCGCTTCGCGGTCGGGCGCCAGGGCCGACTCCGACATCGCTGAACGCAGGTGGCCGATGACGTAGCCGAGATCGACCTCGGACTCGTATGGGTGCTCGATGACCTCCACGCGTTCGTAGCCGCAGTCACGTAGCGCGTGCAACCGCTGTTCGAGTGTGTCGCGGTCGGTGCCGCAGCTGGCGCTCACGCCGCCGCCGGTCCAGTCCTGCAAGACGGCGCGGAGATCGCGCGACCAATCCGAGTCCGACAGCCACATCGGCGGGCCCTGACTGACGATGACGAGGCCCCCTCCGTCACGCAGCAACCGCCGAGTGCGTGTGAAGACCTGCTCGACATCCATCCAATGGAGCGCGTTAGCCACGATCACGACCGCGAGGGAGTCCGCGAACACGGCCTCGATCACGCTCAGGTCGCGGTCGGCGGCTAGCGCCGGAAGCACGTTGGTGACCCCCTGGGCGTCGAGGCGGGCGCGCAGCCCGACCAGCATGTCGGGCTCGGGATCGACGGCCAACACCGCCCGCGCGTGGCGCGCCAGCGGAACCGCGGCCTGACCGGTACCGCACCCGAGATCCAGCGCCAGCTCGCGGACGGTGAGACCTGTCACCTCGACGGCGGCGTCGATCAGCTTCGCCGGGACGTCGCGCCGATATGCCACATACGAACACGCCGTCGCGCCGGCGAAGTTGGTGCGCATCTCGCCCGACATAGCAACCAAATGGTTGCACGTCGGAGCGGTCGCCGCGTTGCCGGCCAATAGCTCTAGGATGCGGTACATCGCAGTGGTCACCGTGGCGCGAACCGATCCCAGGGGCTCCCGATGAAGGCGGTCTGCGAGTACCTCGACTACTCCGGGCGAGACGACGTGCTCTCCGGCGGAGTGCGGATGGTGCCGATCGAAACGCCGGTCGGTCAGTTCAAGGTCTGGACCAAGCGGATCGGCAACAACCCGGCGCTCAGAGTCCTGATCCTCCACGGCGGTCCAGGCGCGACTCACGAGTACCTCGAAGCGAGCGACAGCTATCTACCGCCGGCCGGCATCGAGTACTACCACTACGACCAGCTCGGTTCCGCCTTCAGCGACCAGCCCGACGACAGCTCGCTATGGGAGCTCGACCGGTTCGTCGACGAGGTCGAGCAGGTCCGGCAGGCGCTCGCTCTCGAGCGCGACAGCTTCGTGCTGTACGGGCATTCCTGGGGCGGAATCCTCGCGATCGAGTATGCACTCGCGCATCCCGACAGCCTCAAGGGCGTGGTGATCTCGAACATGATGTCCGACGTCCCCGCGTACAACGCCTACGCCCAGGAGGTACTCAAGCCCGCCATGGATCAGGACGCGCTCGGCGAGATCGAATCGCTCGAGGCGGCGGGGGACATCGAGAATCCGCGCTACATGGAGCTGCTGAACAAGCACTATTACGTCGACCACATTCTCCGGCTCCCGCTCGAGGAGTGGCCGGATCCGGTGAACCGCGCGTTCGCCGCAATCAACCCTGCGGTCTATGTCTCGATGCAGGGGCCAAGCGAACTCGGGATCAGCGAGGGCGCGAAGCTCGCTCAGTGGAGCCGGTTCGATGACCTCGCCTCGATCGAGGTGCCCGCTCTGGTCATCGGCGCTCGCCACGACACGATGGACCCGTCCCACATGGAGGAGATGGCCAACCGTCTTCCGCACGGGCAGTACCTGTACTGCCCAGAGGGAAGCCACATGGCGATGTACGACGATCAGCGCACGTACTTCTCGGGGCTGGTCGAGTTCCTCCACAGCCTCTGAGGGCGAGCGGTCGCCGCGCGCGCGGCTTGCGGATCGGTGACATCTGTCATGGATGATTTAGGCCGCTCGCCACTTACACTGTGCGCCGGCGCGCCATACGCTGTGGTCGTAATCGCGGTCCAGCTTCGGCGAGGTGGACGATGCAACTGAGAACGGTCGTCTTGATCCTGTGGGGCCTGTTCTGGGTGTACTGGCTGATCGCCGCCGCCGGCGCCAAGCAAGGCGTTCGCACCGGTGGATTTCGGGTGCCGGGCCTGCTGGTGATCCTGACGATCGTGCTGGGGCAGGCGTTCAAAGGCCACACGCTCGCCGTGCACAGTCCGGTCCTGCAGGTCCTCGGCATGATCCTGTTCCTATCCGGTCTTGGTTTGGCGGTATGGGCACGGATCTACCTGGGCCGGAACTGGGGGATGCCGATGACGAAGAAGGAGGAGCCCGAGCTCGTCACGTCAGGCCCGTATCGCTTCGTCCGGCACCCGATCTACTCGGGGCTCCTGCTCGGCGTCCTCGGCTCGGCGCTGGCGACGAACTTCTATTGGCTGATCGCGTTGGTGGTCGGAGGCGCGTATTTCATCTACAGCGCGACGGTCGAGGAGCGGCTGATGACCACCACTTTCCCCGTCGCCTACCCGAGCTACAGGGCGACGACCAAGATGTTGATCCCGTTCGTACTCTGAGGCCGACGCGTCGGCGAGCATCCCGATCGCATATCGTGGCGGCGTGAGTGAACGAGCCCTGGTTCCGCTAGTCGAAGGCGGCGCGTTCTTCGAGTGCCCGCGGTGGCGGGACGGTCGCTGGTGGGTCTCGGACTTTTATCGCGAAGCTGTCTACACGGTCAGCGCGGACGGGGCCGAGGAGCGTGTAGTCGGGGTCGAGCAGCAGCCATCCGGCCTGGGCTGGTTGCCTGACGGCTCGCTTCTGATCGTCTCGATGAAGGATCAGCGCGTCCTTCGGCGCGATCCCGACGGGACAGTGAGCGTCCACGCCGACCTCGGTGGGTTCACCGACAGCTCGCTCAACGACATGGTCGTCGACGACCAGGGACGCGCGTGGGTCGGCTGCTTCGGCTTTGACCTGATGACGTTTGCCGACCCGCAGCTCGCGCCGCTGATGCGCGTCGATCCCGACGGCACCGCGACGGTGGTCGCCGACGAGCTGATGTTTCCCAACGGCTCGGTGATCACCCCCGACGGCACGACGCTGATCGTCGGGGAGACCGCCGGCTGCCGCTACACCGCGTTCACGATCCAGAGCGACGGCTCGCTGACCGACCGCCGCGTCTGGGCACAGCTCGCGCCGACTCCGGAGCTTGGCCCGTTGCAGGAGATGCTGCCTCAGATCGCCGTCGGACCCGACGGCTGCACCCTTGATGCCGAAGGTCACATCTGGTCGGCCGATGAGGCCGGCGGGCGCTGCATCCGCATCGCGCCGGGCGGGACGATCGTCGAGGAGATACACACGCCCGAGGGACTCGGCTGCTACGCGTGCGGGCTCGGCGGAGACGACGGCCGCACCCTGCTCGTGTGTGCCGCGCCAGACTTTCTCGAGTCCAATCGGCGCGAGGCGCGCGAGGCCGTTCTGCTGACGGCGACCGTCGACGTCCCGCACGCCGGCCTTCCGTAGATTTGCAGTTCCGCCTGGCGCAAGCTTCAGACGCCGGCGCGATCGCCGCGCTCCACGCCGACAGCTGGCGCCGGCATTATCGCGGCGCGTATTCCGATGAGTTCCTCGACGGTGACGTCACCGCGGACCGCCTGGCCGTGTGGACCGAGCGGCTCCGCGAGCCTGACCCCGACACCCACACGGTCGTTGCCGTGCAGGGTGCCGGCATGATCGGGTTTGCGCATACTGTCTTCGAGGCCGATCCGCGCTGGGGCGCGCTGCTCGACAACCTGCACGTCGTCCACGATGAGAAGCGTCGCGGGATCGGTTCGCATCTGCTGGCGTCCACGGCCCAGGCCGTGGTCGAGCGCGGCACGGGGTTGTACCTGTGGGTGCTCGAGCAGAATCACGATGCTCAGGCGTTCTACGAGGCGCGCGGGGGTCGGTACATCGAGCGGGTGCCGGTTCCAGCGCCGACCGGAAAGCCGAGCAGGCTGAGCGGCTCGCCGTACGGGCTGCGCTACGTCTGGCCTGACCCGGCGGTGCTGCTGGCATCGCCGCGCGCATAGATCCGAGCGGCGGATACGCTGAACCGGCAATGGAGATCCGCGCACTGCAGGCCGGCGACGCGCTGGCCATTCATCGCTCGCTGCTAAGCGACCCCGAGATCGCCGGCTGGTTTCGCTCGAGCGGCATCTTCACGCCCGCGGAGTGCGAGGAGATGGTCGCCCGGAAGCTCGCTCACCGCGCCGCCCACGGGTTCGGTTGGTCGCTGGCGTGGGAGGGCGACACCTGCATCGGGTGGAGCGTCGCGCAGTACTGCATCGTCGACGGCGGCTGCGAGGTCGAGATCGGGTGGACCGTCGCCCGGTCGCACTGGCGCCGCGGTGTCGGCACCACTCTCGGCCGGCAGGCGATCACCGAGGTGGGTTCGCTCCCCCTGGAAAGCATCGTCGCCTATGCGCGCGAGGAGAACGTCGCCTCGCGGGCAGTGATGGCCAAGCTCGGGATGAGGTTCGAGAAGAGCTTCGACTTCCACGGCCAGCCGCACGTGCTGTACCGACTGCCGCTTTCGTAACCGAAGGGAAGCCCCTCGAACCACGCACCCAGCACGTGGCGCAACGCGGCCTCGCCCAGTTCGAGCGGATGAATTTCAGGCGGGCGGGTCGACGCCGAGCTCGGCGATCAGCATCGCCGTGCGCGCGCCGTGCTCGCCGATCCGGTCCGGGACGGTCGCGCCGGCGGCGAGCAGGATCCGCACGATCTCCGCGTAGGGCTCCTTGGGGATCTCGTCGATCGTCTGCATCGATGGGCCGCCCTCGGGCTCCTGACAATGGCGCGAGCCGTGGAGCGCGGCGCCGAGCGCGCTGCCGCCGTCGCGGAAGGTGAGCGCCGCGCCGCGCCGGACGAGCTCGCGCGTGATCTGCACGCGGCCGCGCCAGCACGCGTGGCCGAGCGGGATCTCGTCGCTGTCGGGGTCGCCGTCGATCCGCGCGCCGGCGTCGAGCAGCCGGGACATCGCTTCCAGATGGCCGCCCTGGATCGACATCATCAGCATCTCGTCGAGCATCGAGAGTGCGACGCCGCGAGGAACGGTCTGGTCCCGGCCGGCGACGAATGCCCCGAGCGCACGGTCGTCATCGGTGATCGCCCCGGCGTCGGCGCCGCGTTCGCGCAGGAGCGCGGCCACCTCCTCCTCGCCCCACCGGACCGCGACCCGCAACGCGGTCAGCCCGTGCTCGTCGGGCGCGTCGATCGGTGCTCCGGCGTCGAGCAGCGCGGCGACCGTCCGCGGCGGGCGCCGGCGCCAGACCGCCTGGTGCAGGTGACCCCCGTCGGCCCGCGCGCCGTGGGTGCAGAACATCTCGACCATCTCGGCGTTCGGGAAGTTGAGCGCCCGCCCGAGGTCGTAGTCGACGAAGTCCTGTCGGGCGCCGGCGTCGATCACGAGCATCGCGCACGTCGGGTCGCGGAACTCACACGCGTGGTACAGGACCTCGTTGCCGTGGTAGCCCTCGCGATCGTCGGTCGGGTCGGCGCCCGCCTCGAGCAGCATCCGCGTCAGCTCGGGGTCGCCGGCGATCCCGGCGGCGCCGTACAGGGCGACCTGGAGCCAGTCGCCGTTGTGAATGAACGACGCGTTCGGATCGGCGCCGGCCGCGAGCAGGCGGCGCACGACCTCGCGGATCCCCGGCGCCCGCTCCGGATCGCCGCGCAGCAACCGCGAGAAGCAGGCATAGAGGATCGGCTCCCAGCCGTTCGGGCCGGTCGGCTCGCTCACCGCGGCCGGCCGGGACGCCAGCCGGCGCGAGACCTCGTCGGCCTCACCGGTGGCGCACGCGCACGCGAGGTCGTGGCGGGCGAGCGCGGGATCGGCCTCGAGCAGCGCACGCGCGCGCCGCAGATCGTCGGAGGTGACCGATGCGATCAGCGCGCCGGCGCGCGTGGAGGCGTCGAGCGTGAGGGCCTCGACGTGGAACTTCAACCGCGGCCACGAGCGGAATCCGTACTCGCGTGCGATCGCCAGCTGCGCGAGCGCGATCGACGGGAACTCGCCTGCCTTGCGCCGACGCTTGGCCTCGTCGCGCAGGTGGCGCAGATCCGGACGGGGCGGCAGAGGATTGGGACGGTCGGCGGCGCCTGACGGCGGCACCTCGGTCGGCTCGGACATGTCAGCTCCTCTCGGTCTCCGGCGGGTCCGCACGCCGGGCCGGGAGTTCATGCCCGTCACCGTGCATCAGCGAGTCATCACAGTTGGGCCTGTGGCCCTTTCCGCGGACCGGGTGCGTCCTGCACGCACCCGGTGACGATACCCGACCGGCGCGCGACTGAACGCGTCCGCGGCCGCTCTCGTCCGGTAGCGGCGACCGTGGCACTCGGCTGGGTCATATCGCCACACTCGACTGATTCCGTTGGCCGAGACGCGAGATATGACCCACATACGTGCCCGAATGGACACTCGGCGCCCGCGCGGCGTCGAGTGTGCGCATATGACCCGCCAGGGCGGCCGGGACCGGCAGTCACGCGGCCTGGCCCGCGGCAGACGATGTTCGCGTCCGCCGCTACGCGAGCCCTCGACCGCGGGACGATCAGCGCGCTCAGCACGCCGACGAGCAGCGCGCCCGCGCAGACGCCGAACGCGAGCGTGAACCCGGAGTCGGTCGGCAGCCCGTGGCGGACCGAGGCGGTGATGCAGGTCGTGGCCAGCTGCGCGCCGAACGCGCCGCCGAGGGTCCGCATCACGGTGTTGACCCCGGTCGCGACGCCGGTCTGGTCCTGGCGGACCGCCGCGACGATCAGGTTGGCCAGCGAGCTCAGCCCGAGCCCGAGCCCGAGTCCGAGGATGATCGTCGCCGCGAGCAGCTCGGGCGTGGTCGCGTGAGCGTCGAACAGGGCCACGTAGGCGATCAGCACGCACGCCATCCCGGCCTGTAGCTGCGTGCGCGATCCGAGCCGCCGCTCGATCCGGCCGGCGTACGGTCCGACGACGAGTTGCACCGCCGCGGTCGGAAGCATGAACAGGCCGGCCGCGATCGCGGTGCCCCCGAACCCGACGCCGCTGCTCCTCGGGAGCTCCACCAGCGCCGGGATCACCGCGATCGAGGCGTACATCCCGACGCCGAGCAGGAAAGCGGCCAGGTTCGTGGTCCAGACCGCGCGCGCGGCCATCATCCGCATGTCGACGAGCGGCTCGCGCGACCGCAGCTCGCCGCGCACCCAGGCCGCGACCACCGCCGCGGCACCGGCGAACACGCCGAGCGTCCTCGCCGAGCCCCAGCCCCAGTTCGTGGCCTCGCTGACCGCCACGAGCAGCCCGGCCAGCCCGATCGTCATCAGCCCTGCTGAGCTCCAGTTGATACTCGCCGAGCCCTGCACCGGGGATCGCGGCACGTAGAGCATCGTGAGCGGGGTGGTCGCCGCGAGCACCACGAGCGGAAGCCAGAACAGCCAGTGGTACGAGAGGCCCTGGAGGATGAAGCCGGGAACGATCAGGCCGAGGCCCGCGCCGATCCCCACCAGCGATGAGACGAGGCCGATCGCGCCGGCGATCCGCTCCCGCGGGAACTGGTCCCGCACGATCCCGAACGCGAGCGGATAGATCGCGCCACCGGCGCCCTGGATCGCCCGGCCGAGCAGCATGACCGGCAACGACGGCGCAAGCGCGCAGATCACGGTCCCGCCGGCCAGCGCGACCATGACCGCGCTGAGAACCCGGTCCTTGCCGAGGATGTCGCCGGCCCGGCCGAGAATCGGGGTGAGCACGGCGGTGCTCAGGAGGTTGACGGTCAGGATCCATGCGGCCCCGCTCGAGGTCGTCCCGAGGGCGTGCTGGATGTTGGGCAGGGCCGGCACGACGACCGCCTGGAGCAGGGCGAACGTGGTGCCGGCGATTGCCAGCACCGCGAGAATCAGGGTCTGGCGGGGCTCGTGCGGCCCCCGTGTGATTACGGCCGGAGTGGTGGACATTTCGTGGTCGCCTCCTTGGATTCGGGGTCTGACGATGTGTCCACGGTAAGGGGATCTGGCGAGACTTCCAATAGCTATAGCGCCCATTTAGATATCCGATCGTCTTGATCGACATGTCGTATGGTGTGGTTGCGAATGGATCTGGTCGGCGAAGCGATCAGCGCGATGCGCACCGGCGAGCCCCAGGCGGCGAGGGCGCTCCTCAGGCCACCGTGGGGGCTGCGCTTCACCGCGGCCGGCGGCGCAGGCGTGCAGGTGATCCTGCGCGGGGAGGCCTGGCTGCTTCCGCCTGACGGGGGCGATCCGATCCACATGACGGCGGGCGACGTCGCGCTGATCCGGCGACAGCGCCCGCACGGCATGGCCGACGATCCGAGCACCCCGCTCTATGACGTGACGATCGATGAGCACGACCCCGCGGCGCATTGGCCCGTGGACGGGAGCGCGATGGACGAGGGCGTGCCGGGCACCGTGCTGCTCGGCGGCAGCTACTACCTGAACGGCGCCCGCCCGCATCCGCTGTTCGAGAGCCTCCCGGACGTCATCCACTTGCCGGCGCGGATCGGAGCGCCCGGCCCGGTTCGCGCGGTCGTCGAGCTACTCGGGGCCGAGATGGACTCGCAGCGCCCCGGGGCGAGCGCGGCCGTGCCGGCGCTGCTCGATCTGCTCCTGCTCTACACCATGCGGACGTGGCTCGAGACCACCAAGCAGCCACTCGGCTGGGCCCAGGCGCTTCGCGATCCCGCGCTGCGTGCGGCACTCGGCGCGATCCAGGACCGGCCGGCCGAGCCCTGGACGGTCGCGTCGCTGGCGCGCGAGGCGTCGCTGTCGCGCGCCGCGTTCGCGCGCCGGTTCACCACGCTCACGGGCCAGCCGCCGCTCAGCTACCTCACCTGGTGGCGCATGACGATTGCCGCCCGCCTCCTGCAGGCGAGCGACGCGTCGATCCAGACGATCGCCGGTCGCGTCGGCTACGGCTCCGAATACGCGTTCAGCAAGGCGTTCAAGCGCGAGCTTGGCCTCGCGCCGGCTCACTACCGTCGCCAGCAGCGGGCCACCGCCCTTTAGCCGCCGCCTGACGCCGGGGGCTCGTGGCTCGCCTGGCCTCTGGCCGCCAGGCGAGCCTTGCCTTACTCGATCGTCAGCGGCGTGCCGATCGGCAGCAGCCGGGCGAGCTGCACGATCTCCCAGTTGGGCACGCGGATGCAGCCGTGGGACGGATGACCCGGGATCAGCGACGGCTCGTTCGTACCGTGGATCCCGATCACGCCTCCGCCGGGCCAGTCGGTCTCGACGTTGGACAGCGCCGAGGTGCCGAACGCCACCGGCCCGTAGATGCTGCCGGGGGAAAACCCGGTGAGCCGGTCGCGGATGTAGAACTGCCCGTGGGGTGTCGGCGTGCTCGGCTTGCCGGTGCCGACGGACGTGGAGAAGATCACCTTGCCGTTGCGGTACAGGGTGAGCGTCATCTTCTCGGTCGAGACAACAACGTAGGTGTGCACTGTCTGGGGCGATCCGAGCGTCCACTGAGGGACCCATCCGATCTGCCCGGCGGGCCGCAGCGGAAGCCGCACCTGCACCCACCAGGAGCCGTGGACCATCACTCGCTGCTGTTCGAGCAGCAGCTCGCTCGTCCCGTCCTGCGTGGTCAGCCCGAGGAATCCGAGCACGTGTGCGTGCCTGGACGGGGCGGAGTAGGCGTCGGTGGCGTTCTCGAGGTAGGCCCAGGTCGACTTGAACCCGGGGTGCGAGAGCACCTGGCGCTTGACGCTCTTGGCCTGGCCGGCGGCCGGGACCGCGAGCGCGGCGATGATCGCGAGAGCGCAGAGCGCCGCGGCCCGAAGGCCGCGGCGGTTGGATGCTGGGTGATTCCTCATGTCACCCGGTGAAGGACGGCGCCCGCACTGCCGTCGCCGCCTTGGCGGCGAACACCTTCACCTTGACCATCTCCTTGCAGCTCGTGCTGCGGACGAAGATGGTTCCACTCTGCGTCGGCGTGACGATGAACGTCGCCTTGCCGTTCTTGCCGGTGCTCCGGGAGACGGTCTTACCGCCCGGGAGCGTGACCCGCACCTTGGCCCCTGTGACTGCGGCCCCCTGGCGCGTGACCGACACGATGATCGTGTCCTCCTGCCCGGCGCGGACCTTGTAGCCCATCGTCGAGGCCCTGCACACCCCCGGGAACGTCTTGGGGGGAGGCACGACCGTCGTGGTCGCGCACGTGCTGCCGGTCAGCGTCTCGCCGGCCGGGCACGCGGTCGGCGGCACGCACTGCCCGCCCGAGAGGGTCTCGCCGCTGGGGCAGTTGGTCGGCGGTACGCACTGCCCGCCGGACAGGACCTCGCCGCTCGGGCAGTTGGTCGGCGGTACGCACTGGCCGCTGGACAGGACCTGGCCGTTCGGGCACGTGCTCGGCGGCACGCACTTCCCACCCGAGAGGACCTGTCCGCTGGGGCAACTTGTCGGCGGCACGCACTGCCCGCCCGACAGGACCTGTCCGCTAGGACAACTTGACGGCGGCACGCACTGGCCGCTCACGAGCGTCTGCCCGCTGGGGCAGCTCGTGGGCGGTACGCACTTCCCGCCTGAGAGCACCTGCCCGCTGGGGCAGCTCGTCGGAGGAACGCACACGCCACCGGTCAGGGTCTGCCCGGTCGGGCAGCTCGTGGGCGGTACGCAGGTGCCGTTGACGAGCGTCTGGCCGCTCGGACAGCTCGGCGGCGGCGTACAGCCGGTCTTCGGAGCGCTGATCGTCACCGTCGACGGCGACCCCATGTAGCTGTTGCCGAGCACGTAGGTCTCGGTCGCGGACGCCGTGACCGTGAAGTGCTGCGTGGCCGTGGCGCCGCTCGACGGCGACGTGAACACCGTCGGCTGCCCGAAGCTCACGGGCCCGGTCTGGGTTCCAGCGGCGCCCTGGGTGAAGTAGTTCTGGTTAAGACCCTTGTTGCCGGTGTCCGTGCTACCGGCGGACTCCTTCACGTTGATGCCGGCGGGGATGACCTCCGTGGTCCCGCTGAAGTACTGCTCGGTGATCGTCACCGTGGCCGTGTACTCGCCGTTGGCCGGCGAGACGCACTGCGGAGTGCTGGCGGACACCGACAAGGTGTGCGCCGAGGCCAGCGCTGGGAAAGCCAGCACCAGGAAGAAAGCAGCGACCATGCCGCTCATCAGACGTTTGTTGACCATTCGTACTCATTCCTTGAGGTCTGTGGACGTACACAGATAACGCACAACATGCGGAAAACTCACGCGTCGCGATCGCGCCGCTCCGGCACGTGAAAGCCTGGAATTCGGGGTATTTCGCCGCGCCGGGCGTTCTCGGGCACCGGCGGCCGCCTGACGCGCGCGTGCACCGGTGATTTCCGCTCAGCGCCGCGGTCCTAGGGTGCAAGCAGCGTCAAGACCGCAAACCGAGGAGGAGATGATGGGCAAGCTGGTGGTGACGGAGTTCGTGTCGGTCGACGGCGTGTTCGAGGATCCGGGCGGAGCCGAGGGCTACGAGCACGGCGGCTGGACGTTCGAGTACAACCGCGGCGAGGACGGCGACAAGTTCAAGGTGGACGAGCTGATGGAGGCGGAGATCCAACTGCTCGGGCGGCGGACGTACGAGGGCTTCGCCGCGGCGTGGCCGACCCGCGAGGGAGTGTTCGCGGACAAGATCAACAACGGTTCGAAGTACGTCGTCTCGAACACGCTGACGGATCCTGAGTGGCAGAACACGACCGTGATCTCAGGCGACGCCGCCGAGGGCGTGTCGAAGCTCAAGGACGAGACCGACGGCGCGATCCTCGTCGCCGGGAGCGGCACGCTTGTCCAGGCGCTGCTCGCAGCCGACCTCGTCGACGAGCTTCGCCTGATGGTGTTCCCGACGGTCCTCGGGCGCGGCCGCCGACTGTTCCCCGACGGCATCGACCGGCTCAAGTTCAAGCTGACCGACAGCCATACTGTCGGCACCGACGGCGTCCAGGTCCAGGTCTACACGCGCGCGTCATGATCGACCAGCCAACCGCAGAGGAGGCGCTGAAAGCGCTCGAGCCGCTCGTCGGCGAGTGGACGCTGAACGCCGTCTCGCCCGACGGCGAGCCCTGGCCCGGCGAGGCCCGCTCGACGTTCGCGTGGCACGCCGTCGGGCGCGCATCTCGTGCAGACCGCGACGATCAACGTGCCGGGAGCGCCCGACAGCATCTCGATCATCGGATGCGACGCCGCGAACGGGACCTACTACCAGCTCTACTCCGACGAGCGAGGCGTCTGCCGGGTGTTCGAGATGAGCATCTCGGCGACCGAGTGGAAGCTGTGGCGCGAGGGTGCGCCGTTTCCGCAGCGGTTCACGGGGAGATTCGAGGATGGCGGTCGCACGATCGCCGGCCGGTGGGAGAAGGCCGACGACGGGGTCAATTACGCGACCGACTTCGCCCTGATCTACACGCGCGTGGAGTAGCGGGGCGGCTTACGGAAAGCCGCCGGCTCTCCGGTGCGCGCGCCAGTGGAGCAGGTGCGAGTCGCACCGGTACGCGGTCCCGCTCTCGCTCTCGTGGTAGTGGAACGTCCCGGCGAACCCGCCCGGCACGGCGTGCCCGCTGAGCTGGTAGGAGTAGGTGAGGTTGCTCAGCGAGCTGTGGGCGTGGTGCTTGAGTACGAAGCGCCCGTCGCTGATCCGTAGCTGGGGATCCGGTGGAGTGTTGCCCGCGTCGGTGCCGACCGTGCGCCCGAGTTGCTCGTTCTCGGTGCACGGGCCGAACACGTCGATCCGCCAGTTGGCGCGCCGCCCGCCCGGGGCGACCTGGATCTCGATATCCATGTGACGAGTTGCCTTCGGGGACCCGCCGGCGTACACGGGACCGCCGGCGGCGAGGGCCGACACGCTCACCGCCGACAGCGCGGCCACGAGGGTGGCGGCGCCGACGGCGAGCGCTGTAAAGCGACGACGGGGTTTGCGGAGCATGATCACTCCTTACCCTTGGGCATACCTGCGGAACCCTCCGCTAGTGGCTTTCCCGCGCGTGCTTGGGGAGCCAGAACACCGCCGCGTATGCGGCCGCCAAGAACCCGACCGCGACCAGCAGCGCGTGATCCGACGCGCCGACGAACGCGACCGGGCCGTGGCCGCTGCCGAGCCGGTCGAACAACACCGTCCCGACCGCGGCGATGCCGACCGACATCGCCAGCTGCTGGATCGCCTCGAGCAGGCCTGACGCCGAGCCGAGCTCGTGCGGGGCGACTCCGGCCAGGATCACGTCGAACATCGGGACGAACACCATGCCCATGCCGAAGCCGGTGATCGCGAGTGGGCCTGCGAGATCCCAGGCAGTCACGCCGCCGCTATCCGAGCGCAGCACGAGATCGACAATCACGAGCCCAACGGCCATGACCACGATCCCGATGTGCATCGTCGTTCGCCCGATCTTTGCCAACAGCGCCGACGACGTGATCGAGCCGCCGATCGCCATCACCGGGATCGCCACGGTCGCGATCGCGCAGGCCAGCGGAGTGAGCCCGAGGCCGGTCTGGAACATCACGTTGAGCGCGATCATCATCCCGCCCATCGCCCCGATGAAGCCGAGCACGACGGCCAGCCCGGCGACGTACCCGCGGCGACGGAGGATCGACGGCTCGACGAGCGGCGCGCGGCCCTGGCGCGAGCGCCGGGCCTGGAGCGCGCCGAATGCGCCGAGGGCCACGAGGCCGATGCCGAGCAGCGCGAACGACCACGCCGGCCAGCCGTGCTCGCGTCCCTCGATCAGCGGGTACACGAGCGCGAACCCGCCCAGCATCGCGAGCGCAACGCTCGGCACGTCGAGTCGCGCGCCCGGGGCCGACGGCGCGGACCGAGGGAGGTAGCGCCGGCCGGCTTGGATCGCGAGCAGGCCGATCGGCACGTTGACGAGGAAGATCGCCCGCCAGCCGGTTCCGGCCAGGTCGAGGTTGACGAGCGCGCCGCCGACGAGCGGTCCCGCGATCGCGGCCAGTCCCATCACCGGGCCGAACACGCCGAACGCTTTCTGCTGACCCTCGTCGCCGAACAGTTCGCGGATCAGCCCGAACCCCTGCGGCACCATGACCGCGGCGACGGCGCCCTGGAGCGCCCGGCCGGCGATCAGTGCGCCCGGGGACGGAGCCAACGAGCACAGCACCGATGCGGCCACGAAACCGCCGATGCCGAACAGGAGCACGCGCCGGCGTCCGAACAGATCACCGAGCCGGCTGCCGAGCAGCAGTGTCACCGCCATCGCGAGCGTGTACGCGGCCGAGATCCACTCGAGCGCCGCGTACGAGCCGCCGAGGTCTCGCCGGATCGCCGGCGCGGCGGTCTGGGCGATCGTCGAGTCGAGCAGGTCCATGACCGAGGCGGCGAGGACCACGAGGAAGCCGAGCCAGATGGCCCGGTCCGAGCCGGACGGCCGCGCCTGCGCGACGGCCGTCGAGGGGGTGAATGTGGTGGTTGACATGGCTCCAAGCCTTCCGGCAAATGCGGTCAGTTTCGGTCCGCAAAAGCTCGCCAACTGGCCTAATGCGGACAACTAGGGTCCGCAATCTGTGTCAGGATGCGCGGCATCATGGTCCAGACATCCGCTCGCCTCCTCGCACTGCTTTCACTGCTTCAGCTCCGCCGGGAATGGACCGGTCAGGAGCTCGCCGACCGGCTCGAAGTCGGGCCGCGCACAATCCGTCGTGACGTGGACAAGCTGCGCTCGCTCGGCTACCCGGTCGAGGCCGCCCCCGGCGTCGCCGGGGGCTACCGGCTGGGCGCCGGCGGGGAGCTTCCGCCGCTTCTGCTCGACGACGCCGAGGCTGTCGCGGTCGCTGTCGGCCTGCGGACGGCGGCCACCGGTGGTATCGCCGGGATCGAGGAGACGTCCGTGCGCGCGCTGACCAAGCTCGAGCAGGTGCTGCCCGACCGGTTGCGCCGGCGCGTGAGCGCGCTCAGCGACGCGACCTCGACGTTCGGCGTCGAGGGGCCACAGATCGACCCCGACGTGCTGGCGACGCTGGCCGGCGCCTGCCGCGACCGCACACGGCTGCGCTTCCCTTACATCGCCCGCGACGACAAGGCCTCGCAGCGCAACACCGAGCCCCACGCGGTCGTCTACAGCGGCCACCGCTGGTACCTGGTGGCGTTCGACCTCGATCGCGACGACTGGCGCACGTTCCGCATCGACCGGATTCGCGGCCGACTGCGACCGGGTGAGCGCGGCCGGCGGCGGACCATCCCCGGCGGCGACCCGGCTGCGTTCGTCAAGGACCGGCTGAGCGGGGTCCGGGACAACGAGCCCGAACGGGGGCCGGGAAGACTCCGGCTTGCGGTGCCCGCCACCCGCGCCCGCGGCCGGATCCCGGCACGGTATGCCGTTATCGAGCCCGACGGCGAGGACACCTGCATCGTGACCAGCCGCGGCGCCTGGTCGCACAGCTTCCTGGTGTGGATGGCGACGCTCGGCGAGTCGATCGAGGTGCTCGGCCCGCCGGAGTTCGCCGAGGCCGCGCGCAGCCTGGCGGCGCGACTGAGCGCCGCGGCCTGAGCCGCGGATCAGAGCTGCGGTCGCGCCCCGGTCACCCGCGCGTCGATGTCGGGATGACCGAGCGCCCGCGCCACCGACACCCGGTGGCGCCCGTCGAGCACGTAGTAGCCGTCCGGGCGCTTGACCAGCTCGACCGGCGGAAGCGCGTCGCCGCGGCGGTGGGCCAGCGCGATCCGCTGCCAGCGGCCGCGCAGCACCTCCGACGCAGGACGGAAGCTGGCGTCGAAATGATGGGTCGGCTCGAGCGTGCCGACGATCGCGTCGAGCGGCACGACCTGCATGCGGGGCAGCCCGCCGAGCGCCGTCGCCGCGTCACCCAGCGTGCGCGGGTGCCGGCAATCCGGCCGGCGCTTGAACAGGCGCGCGACGCGCGCGACCGCGTGGGCACGGCGCGCGCGGCGGAAGTCGGCCTCGGCGTCGAGCACGGGCATCCCGGTGGCGTGGTTCTGAAGTAGCGCGAACATCTCTCTATCGAAGGTAACCGGCGATCGTGGAGACGCCATCGGGCACATGTCTATTCCTGCCCCTCAGTTTCTGGCCACGGGGCCTTAGCCCGCGAGGGCGTCTCTAACCCGAGGTGATCGGCACGGCTGTCGGGCGCTACAGCTCCCAGCCGAAGCACATCGAGCGCGCGCTCGGCTGCTCGCGCTCGTAGAACCGGTGCGCGTCGGTACGGGTCTGCGCGGAATCGAGCTCGAGGTGAGTGGCGCCGCGGGACCGCGCCCACGCCTTGGCTTCGTCAAGCAGCAGCTTGCCGATCCCGAGCGATCGCCGGTCCGGGTGCACCGCCAGATCCTCCACCCACACGCGGCGCCCGAACCGCACCGAGTCGATGTCGTCGTAGGCGGTGCAGACCCCGACGAACTCGTGCCCGAGCGTCGCGACGAGTACCACCGCTCCGTCGGCGGCGATCGCGCTGCCGAGCGCTGCCGCGGCGTGATCCGGATCCCAGCTGGTTGGGCGGACGCCGGGAGGCGCGAACAGCCACTCGTACATCGGCACGACCACGTCGACGTCTTCGGCCTCGGCGGCTCTGACAACGGGTGCGTCCATCAGCCGATGATCGCAGCCAGCTCGCGGGAGAGGTCACCGTTGCGCGCCACCGACACCCGGTCGAGGCCAAGCCAGGACGCGACCAGCTGCAGCTCGGCGGCCAGCTCGACCGCCACGCCGGCGCGGTCCGCACCGTCTTCGGCGAACGCGCCCTGGACCAACAGCGCGCCCCGCTGTCGGTCGGACTTGAGATCGACCCGGGCGACCAGCGTCTCGCCGAGCAGGAACGGCAACACGTAGTAGCCGTGCACGCGCTGGGCGGCAGGGGTATAGATCTCGATCCGGTAGCGGAAGTCGAACAGCCGCTCGGTGCGCTGGCGAAACCACACCAGCGAGTCGAACGGCGACAGCAGCGCTCGGGCGTAGAGCCGGCGCGGCCGCCTCGCGTCGGGCCACAGGTACGCCGGAGCGGTCCACCCCTCGACCTCGACCGGGATCAGCTCACCCGCCGCGGCGAGCTCCGCGACGCGGGCCTTCGACGCCGCCCGCGGCAGCCGAAAGTAGTCGCCGATGTCCGGCTCGGTGGCGATGCCGAGGGCCCGGGCGGCGATCCTCACGAGCTCGCGTTGCGCGTCCTCCGGGCTCGGCGTCGGCTGCTCGAGGATCGCGGCCGGGAGCACCCGGTCGATCACGTCGTACAGCCGCTCGAAGTTGACCCGCCTGGCCGCCGCGATCCGCCCGGTGAAGAACAGGTGCTCGAGCACCACCTTGCCCTCGTGCCAGTTCCACATCTGCCCGGGCCGTTGCGGCAACGGGCCCGCGCCGGTGTCGCGCCCGCGGATCGGCCCCTGCTCGGCGACGAGCTCGAGTGTCTCGGCCACCAGCTCGGGCTTGTCGCGCGCGATTCTCGAGATCGACCCCCACGCCTCGCGATCGACGTCCGCCATCCGCCAGCGGAACAGCGGGTGGCGCTCGATCGGGATGAGCGACGCCTCGTGGGCCCAGTACTCGATCAGCCGGCGGTCGATCTTCCCGGTGCCGTGGCCGGCGATGCGGTCCAGACGGTCGCGGTCATAGGGGCCGAGCCGGGAGAACACCGGCATGTAATGCGCGCGCGTGAAGACGTTGACCGAATCGAGCTGGAGCACGCCGAGGCGCTCCACCAGCGACGCGATCTGGTTGACGCTCGGTGGCCTCGCCGGCCGCGGCCGGCCGAAGCCCTGCGCCGCGAGCGCGATCCGGCGCGCGCTCGCGATGCTCACCTTGCGGACGGATGGGGATTGGATCGGCGGCATCGAGCTCGTGGCTGGCGCAGCGTGGTTGCGTCCAATATGTCGGGTCGCGCGGATGGGTGATGTCGACGGTCAAGCGCCATCCTGCTGGTGCCGATCACACGAGCATGGAAGCGTCGAGCCTGCCGCTGGGAAGGCCTGTCCGGCGGCGGATCGGCCGGCGGGCCGTGGCCGTGGCCGTGCTCGCGCTGGCCGGCCTGTGGCTGGTCGTTCACAAGGACGTCAGCTACTACAAGATCACGTCGGGATCGATGGAGCCGACCTTGCAGATCGGGCAACGGGTCGCTGCCGACCGCTCCCACGTCCCGCAGGTGGGCGACATCGTGCTGTTCCATCCGCCGGTGGGCGCGCGCCCCCGCGACCCCCTGTGTGGCGCGGTCGGTGAGGGCTCTGGTCACGCGCAGCCGTGCGGCGTCCCCCTCCCGCAGGAGTCGAGCGACACGTTCATCAAGCGCGTGGTCGCGGGGCCCGGCGACACTGTCGCGATCGTCGACGGCCGCGCCGTTGTCAACGGCGTGACCGAGAGCGAGCCGTACATCGAACCGTGCGGCGCCGGCGCGACCACGTGCAGCTTCCCGACGCCGGTCCGGGTGCCGCCGGGCGACTACTACATGCTGGGCGACAACCGCGGGATCTCGGACGACAGTCGCTTCTGGGGGCCGGTGCCGGGCGCGTGGATCATCGGCACGGTCGTGCACTGCTCGGACCTGCGAACGGTGTGCCACGCGGTCCGCTGACCAAGCCTGACCGGCCCGACCGCCCTAACTGCCCGCGCCACTGCCCCGACTGCCCCGACGGCGGGCTACTGATACAGCACGAGCTGGTGCACGCAGAAGGCGAAGAACAGCGCCAGCAGGCTCCAGGTGATCGGCCAGCTCAGCGTTCGCATGAACGCCACGGTGAAGTGGCCGAAGCGCAGCACGTACACGAAGATCCCGGCGAGCATGATCGCGAAGACGATGATCGCGGCCAGCGGCGAGAGCGCGAGCCCGATGATCGGCGCGACGATCAGGCCGAGGACGACCCACGCGGCGATCGTGAGGATGTCGACCGTGAGCCTCGTGCGCTGCCGGCCGACGATCGTCATGAACCCGGCGGCGCCGACGAGCGCTGCGACCATGAACACGCCGAGCGGCCAGTGGGAGCTGAAGCTGAAGATCGCGCCCATGAGCTTCCCGCCGATCCACAGCAGGAACGGATCGACGACCGCGACCGCCAGGTAGCAGGCACCCATGTCGACGGTCGAATCCCACGGATTCCCGAACACAGGCCGGCGGACAACCAGCGCCCCTCGCAGAGCGTCGGGCGCGAGCGCTGAGCGGACGCTGGGAGTGCTGTCAGGATCGGTCGCCAACTCTCGTGCCTCGACTCGGAATGGTACGGAGCCGCGCGAATGCTCGCGGCGTGAGCAGGCTCGCGCCGCCCAGCTCCGGGCCTGGGCAACTCCGCCCCGGCCCAACTGACCGATTTTCTGAGCGGGGTCGCTAGGGTGGCCCCATGCGTATCGCCGTGCTCGCTGACATTCACGGAAACCTGCCCGCGCTGCGGGCGGTGCTGGCCGAGATCGACCAGGACCCGGTCGACGCGATCGTGGTCGCCGGGGACGTCGTCGGCGGCCCGCTCGTCCGCGAGACGCTCGAGTTGCTCGCGGCGCGTCGCGAGCCGACGCGGTTCATCCGCGGCAACTGCGAGCGCGAGGCGGTGGCGATCTACGACGGGGCGCCGGTGTCCGACGACCCGCCCGGGCGCGCCGCCGCGTGGAGCGCAGAGGCGCTCGACGGTCGCTGGCGGGACGAGCTCGCCGCGTGGCCGATCAGCCTTGGGCTCGACAACGTGTGCTTCTGTCACGGCACGCCGCGTCGCGACGACGAGATCATCACCCGGCTCACCTCCGACGCGGTGCTGGCCGAGGCGCTGACCGACGTGGCCGAGCCGCTCGTCGTCGGTGGGCACACCCATCAGCAGATGGTCCGAAACGTGCGCGGGATCGTGACCTATGCCAACGCCGGCAGCGTCGGGATGCCGTACGAGGGCCGCGCCGGGGCGTTCTGGATGATCGTCGACGACGGCGTCCCCGAGCCGCGCGAGACGCGCTACGACCTCGACGCCGCGGTCGCGGAGCTCCGCGCCGCGGGCTTTGCCGACTGCGACGAGCAGCTCGGGGCATCGCTGCTCGACCCCACCGACCCGGGCTGGGTGGCGGCGTTCTTCGAGCATGGGGCCGGCCGCGGCGAGGATCCGGGCGAGCCGCCGGCGGCGACGAGCTAGCTCCGGGACGGGGCGGCGGGACGTCGCGACTCGGAGTCTGGCGCGGCGGACCGTGGGGAGGCGGGATGTCGTGAGGCGGCCCGGCTCACCCTGCCGGCGGTGAGCGCGGCGAGGATCGCGGTCAGGACGAGTAGGACCGACGCGCTCGTGAGTCGCTCGAGCTCGGCGAGTAGGATCGGCGCAACGAACCCGACGTACGTCAGCGCGTAGTAGATCGCGGTGAGCGATGCGAGGTCCTCGCGCATGGCTAGCCGCTGCGTCTCGAGCAGCCCCGCGACGAGGCACAGTCCGTAGCCGGAGCCGAGCAGCACGGCGGCGGGGACGATGAACGGCCAGCTTTGCTCGTGGGCGGCCAGGGCTCCGAGTAGCACGCCGGCGCCGCGAACGTCCACGGGGCCATCGGCGCGACGATCCCACGGAAGCGGGCGTGTCCGGCCGAGGGCACGTGCAGCAGCTTCGCGATCGTCACCCGCGACTCGCCCGGGACGACAGTCTCCGGGGCTCCCGCGATGACCACCAGCGCGATCACCATCACCGCCAGGTGCGGGACGTACGGCGTGACCAGCGGGTCGGGCGCCCATTGGGCCAGCAGGCCGGCCACCAGCGGGCCGAGTCCGAACCCAGCCGACAGCGCGATCGCCGCGCGGCGTGCGCCGGTTTGCTCGCCGGCGCCCGGGTCATACGGCGCCACCGACAGCTCCTTGATCCACGCGGTCCCCGCGGCGAACATCGCGCCGCTGCACACCCCGGCGAGGAACCGGCCGAGGTAGAGCATCAGCGGCGAGTGCGCGCCGGCGATCAGGGCGAGCGATGCCAGCACCGACAGCACGCCTGCGCCGCGCACGATTTGGCGGCGCCCGCGCAGATCGGAGATCGGGCCGATCAGCAGCAGCGCCGGGATCAGCCCGAGCGCGTAGATGCCGAACAGAGCGTCGGCGGTGCTCTCGGACACGCCCCGATGCAGACGGTAGGCGAGCAGCAGCGACGAGAACTGGTTCGCGCCCCAGGCCACTCCGAACATCACGGCGCCGACTCGCGCCCACGCAGGAATCCGTGTCACGCCTCCAGTGTCGCGAGTGCTAGCGAATCCGGCGCAGCGGCCGCCGCGGGCCCGTGAGGCGACCGTGTAGCGCGCGCAAGGTACGGTCGGCGACGAGCGACTTCAGAGCCGCGAACACGTCCGGGTCCAGGCGCGCCGGCACATCGGTGGCCATCAGCTCGAGCGCCACCTTGGACGTGTAGGCGGCGCGGTACGGGCGCTCGGAGACCAGCGCCTCGTACACGTCGGCCACCGCCAGCACGCGCATCGGCATGGTCTGCTCCTCCGCGGCCAGGCCGCGCGGGTACCCGTGGCCGTCGAGCCGTTCGTGGTGCGCGCTCGCCAGCGCGGCCAGACCGTCGAAGCCCGGGACGCGGCCGAGGATCTGCTCGGTGAGGAGCGCGTGTTCGCGGAACCGCGCCTGCTCGTCCTCGGTCAGCGGGCCCGGCTTGTCGAGGATCCGGTTCGAGATCGAGAGCTTGCCGATATCGTGGAGCAGCGCGGCCCGCCCGAGCTCGCGGAGCGCCGGCTCGTCGAAGCCGAGCAGCGTGCCGATCCCGGTGGCAATCGCGCACACGTGCTCGCAGTGCTCGTGGGTCCAGGGCGACTTCGCGTCGATCACGTCGGCGAACGCCTCGGCAATCCGATCGAGCCGGTCCTCGTCGGCGGTGAGCACGATGCCGTCGGGCTCGACCGCGGACACGTCCGGGGAGCGCAGCGAGTCCCAGAACCGCGCGTCGCTGCGGAACGATCCGAGCGCCGTGACCAGCGCCGGGTCGAACCACTGCCCGCTCCGCTTGACGGCCACGCGGTAGGCGATCTTCGGTCCGCGCGCGGCGTGGAAAACCTCGACCGTCTGGGCGAGGCACATGATCCTCGCCGTCAGCGGGATCTCGTCTCCCTTCAGCGCGAGCGGCTGGCCGTTGCCGTCCCAGTGCTCGTCGAGCGCACGGATCGCCTCGGCCGTCGCCTCGGAGAAGCCGAGCTTCAGGGCGATCTCGGCGCCGCGGTGACACCGGGCCCGCATCAGCGATCGCGTCACGTGACCCTCGTTGCGGATCGCGCTCAAGCGCTCGCCCCGCTGTCTCAGCGATCCGTCGGGCGCGACGGTCTTGAGCGACCACACGAACGCGGACATCGGACGCGCCCAATCCACGAGCTTCGAGGTCCGCTTGGCCTCCTGATCATCGGCGCCGAACAGGGCCGCCATATGGGCGGAGTTCGCAGAGCATCCGGCATCCTTGAGCAGCAGCGCGTAGAACAGGTCAGAGCGGGCAGACGCGTCGAGCTCGAGCTCGTCGGCGACGCGCATGCCGATCAGGCACGAGCGCGCGGCATGGCCCGGCGGCTCGCCCTCGGCGATATCCAGGGCACTCGACAACGCGCCAATCAACTCGGACAGCGCGATCTGGCGGGAGCCGCCCATCGATAAGAAAGTATCTAGGCTTCGGCGTGCAATGTGCGACCTTCACGAGCACGGCCCGCTTGCCGCCGCTCGAGGCCGATGAGTACCGGCTCGACACCGCGCGGGTGCGCGGGTTCGTCGCGGACGTGCGCGAGCGGATCGCCCGGTCGCAGTCGCCGCCGCACGCGTGCGAGCTGATCAGCCCGTTGTTCGCGGAGTTGCTCTCCGATCGCGAGTGGGTGCCCGCGTCGTTTCAGGAGCCGGCACCCGACGGCGGGATGGGTGGCGGCATCGGACAGTGGCTGATGTTTCGCGCCGCCGACCGGTCGCTGTCGCTGTTCAGTCTGGTCGTGCCGCCCGGCGCGATGACGCCGGTCCACGACCACCTCGCGTGGGGGCTCGTCGGCGTCTACCGCGGGGTTCAGGACGAGGAGTTCTACCGGCCGGGCGACGGACAGCTCGCGCTCCTGCGCCGGCGCCCGGTCAACCCGGGTGACTTCTACACCTTGCTGCCGCCGCGCGACGACGTGCACCGCGTGCGGACGACATCCGCGCAGACATCGGTGTCGATCCACCTGCTCGCCAACGACACCGGCTGCGTCTGGCGCCACACGTTCGACGAGCACACCGGCGAGGCCAGTCCATTCCGGTCGGGCTACGTGAACGCAGAATGTGAGACTCGGTGAGCGCGACGCTCCAGCGCCACGCGGTCGGCCTCACCTGGACCGAGCCCGGCATGATGGTCCGCACGGCGCACGCGCTCCGCAGCCAGGACCGCGTGTGGCTGATCGATCCGTTCGACGATGATCCGGCGCTGCGCGAGGCCGAGTCGCTCGGCACCCCCGCCGGCGTCTTCCAGCTGCTCGACCGGCACAACCGCGATTGCCAGGCGATTGCCACCCGCCTCGGGGTGCCGCTGCTCCGCCTTCCCGACCGGGCTCCCGACACGCCGTTCGAGGTCGTACCGGTCCTGTCGCGCTGGGGCTGGAACGAGGTCGCGCTGTGGTGGGAGAGCGAGCGTGCGCTGATCGTGGCCGAGGCGATCGGCACCGCGCCGCCGTTCGCGCTGGGACGCCGCGCCGGCGTCCATCCGCTTCTGCGGCTCACGCCGCCGCGGTCACAGTTCGCGCGATACCGGCCGTCGATGCTGCTCGTCGGCCACGGCGCGACGCTCGAGACCGACGCCGCGGCCGCGCTCGACGACGCGCTCGATCATGCGCGCTCGGACATCCCGCGGTTCGTGTTGTCCGTGCCCAAGTTGGCCAAGCGCCGCGGCTGACTCGTCGCGCCGGGATCGATCAGGCGGGCGGCCACGGCCCCGCGTTCGCGCCAAGGCTGTTCAGCCACCTGCGCATGTACTGGCCCGCCGGCGTGATCTCGCCCTCCTCGTAGCCCGTCGTCGCGCGCGCGAGCGTGATGCCGTTGATCGTCGACCAGCCGTACTCGATCGCGGTGCCGCGAGACGCGTAGCGCGCGACCACCTGGCCCTGCTGGAGGATGCTCCCGGGCTGCGCGATGTCGGTGATCTGCTCGGCGACGTACTGCACCTGGCCGGCCTGCGGGCCGTCGAGCAGCTCGAAGTACACGAGCGGCTGGCCGGCGTACCAGTCAGGCTCGACCGCGAGGATCTTCACCGAACAGGGGGCGAGGATCGGCGCCCCGACCGGCATCTGTGCGTCCACGCCCTGGTCGGTGCGCTCCCACACCGTCACGTACTGGAGCGGATCGATGTAGGTCGCGTTGTTCGCGCGCACGGCGACGTGCTCCTCCACCAGCAGGTGCCTGACCTGCGACAGCGGCATCGCGTGCGCGTTGGGGTCGCCGACCGGGTCATTCGGCGTCACCGCCGGGGCCTGCTGGCCGGCCGCCGGCTCGATCGCCTGCGGGTGGGCCTGCGGGACCGACGGCGTCGACGACGACGACGTGCTGTCGCCGCCGACCGCGGAGCTTCCGCACCCCCCAAGCGCGAGCGCGATCAGCGCGAGCGCGAGCCTATAGCGATGAAACATCCCTTACCGTCGATGATTCGCGGGCAGAACCGCAGTCCACGCTAGCAGCCGCTTTCCGGCTCCACGCCGGGAGCGGGATAGTGTGGTGATCGTGGCCTTCGTCCCTGCAGACCGGCACCTGCTCCGTGCCAAGGATCTCGCCGATGCGCGGTACTTCGAGCCGCTCGACGTCGACGACCTCGCGCGCGCCGCGGGACTTTCTCGCGCCCACTTCAGCCGCGAGTTCCGCCGGGCGTTCGGCGAGTCCCCGCACGCCTACCTGTTGACGCGACGGCTCGAACGCGCCGCGGCGCTGCTGCGCACGACCGACCGCTCTGTCGCCGACATCTGCTTCTCGGTCGGGCTCCAGAGCCTCGGTTCGTTCACGACGAGCTTCACGCGCACGTTCGGGGTCTCGCCGACCGCGTACCGCGCGAGGTTCCCGCCGGCGTCCGATTGGGCGCTCGTCCCGACGTGCGTGGTTCGCGCCTACGGCCGGCCCCAGCGCAGCACGTTTCGAGAAGACAACGGCGTAGGCCAGAACTAGTGTGGCCGGCGTGTGGTCCCCGTACTTACGAGCGGCGGCCACGTGTCACCACAACGCCTTAGGAGGCCACCATGATCAAGCTCTCGACCGCGCAGCTGTGGGTCCACGACCAGGACGAGGCGCTCGAGTTCTACACCACGAAGCTGGGGATGGAAGTTCGCTCGGACGTCACGCTCGCGGAGATGGGCAACTTCCGCTGGCTGACCGTCGGCCCCGCGGGCCAGCCGGACATCTCGATCGTCCTGATGGCGGTCCCCGGCCCGCCGGTGATGGACGCCGACACCGCCGAGCAGGTCAAGGCGCTGATGGCCAAGGGGTTCGCCGGCACCGTGTTCTTCACCACCGACGACGTCTACGCCGACTACGAGCAGCTGACGAGCCGCGGCGTCGAGTTCTCCGAAGCCCCGGAGGAGCGCCCGTACGGGATCGACTCCGGCTTCCACGATCCGTCGGGCAACAGCTTTCGCCTGACGCAGGTCCGGGAGCTCTCGGGCGTGTGATTCGGGTCAGCTCGTCGGGGCGACGATCACCGCGGGGCCGGTGGGGACGCGGCTGCCGCCGGCGGGCTCCTCGGTGACGAGGACCTCGCTGACGCCATGCAGCCTGCCCGGGACGCGGATGTCTGCGGCCCCGCCGGCGGTCACGTTGAACAACGCCGTCGTGGGGGCCGGACCCGCGTTCGGCCGCTTCAGCCACACCTCGTAGATCCGCCCCGCTGCCGGCGCCCGCAGGTGCTCTACGAGCAGGTCGGCGTGGCCGCCGCCGATCCGAAGCTGGGCGGTGCCGGTCGAGTTCATCACGGTGGCCTGGAGCACGTTCGTCCCGGCCGGGCCGCCGGTCACGACGATCGCGACCGCGATCACGAGCGCCGCGAGCGCGCCCACGGCGGCACCCGCGAGCGGGCGCCCGCCCCGCGGCAGCCGCGGCAGGATTGCGGCCAGGGCCGGCCGCCCGCGCCCGCGCTTCCGCAGCCGGGCGTCCGCGCGCACCGAACGCACGACACGGCGGCGGAGACGGGCAGGCATCCGGTACTGCGGCGCCGCCATCGGCAGGACATCGGCCACCCGCTGGAGCGCCGCCACCTCGTCGCGGCAGGCCGCGCACAGGCTCAGATGCCGCCGGAAGGTCTCGGCCTCATCGGGCTCGAGCGCGCCGAGCACATAGGCGGCGCCGTCGCTCCCGCAGTCGTCGGGCAGCCGGCTCTCGCGCGTCATTGCTGACCTCCGGCGGCGTGCACGGCGATGGTTCGGTCGCCGAGCGACAGCCGCAGCTTGACCAAGCCGAGCCGCATCCGGCCCTTAACCGTGCCGGCGGGAAGCTCGAGCATGTCCGCGATCTGGCTGTGGGTGAAGCCGCCGAAATAGGCGAGTTCGATCACCCGCCGCTGCTCGGTCGGGAGCTGTTCGAGCGCGCCTCGCACCTGGGTCGTCTGGATTCGGCGCTCGGCCTCGGCGTCGGTCCGCTCGGGCGCCGTCAGCTCCTCGAGGGCTTCGTCATCGTTGACATCGCAGCTCGTGGTGGCGGTCTGGTGGCGGAAGTAGTCGATCGTCTTGTTGTGAACCGCGCCCAGCACCCACGAGCGCACGCTGCCCTTGGCGCGCTCATACCTGCCGCCGCGACGCCATAGCGACAGGAACGTCTCCTGCACGATGTCCTCGGCCATCGTCCGCCGGCCGCACATCCGGTAGGCGAGCGAGAACGCCGCACCGCCGTGGCGATCGAAGATCACCTCGAACGCGAGTGCGTCGGCCTGGTCGGCCCGATGCATCAGGGCTTCGTCCGTCAACGCGCGGAGCTCCGCGGCGCGGCTGCTGAAAGGTGCTCGGAGCATCATCCCCTGCCTGGGATCAGCCCGGAGTTTCCGGGTTCACCCATTCAGTTCGCACCCGACGGCGATCCGGATCACTATCTGTTTGTCGCACTGGCGGCCCGGGCTATCTACCCTGTTGGCATGGCGGACCGGATCGTCTACGTAACGCGTCTAACCCGGCTCCCGCTGGTCGGGGCTGACGGCGCCGACATCGGCCGTGCGGTCGACGTGGTCCTCGATCTGGGCGGGCGCCCGCCGCGCGTCAACGGCTTCGTCGTGGCGGTCGGGCGCCGGCGCGTGTTCCTGGGCGCCGGCCGGGTCGGAGAGATATCCGAGGACGGCGTGCGTTTGCGTCGAGGCTCGATCAACCTGCGCCAGTTCTCGCTCCGCGCCGGCGAGCGGCTCGTGATCGGAGAGCTGCTCGACCGCCGCGTCCGCGGCGAGCGCGTCGTCGACGTCGGCCTCACGCCCGCGCCCGAGCCGTTCGCGTGGGAGGTGGCCACGATCGCGCTCGCCCCCGCCCGGGGGCTGACCGGCCTCGCGACCCGCAGGCGGGCTCCGGACGTGATCGACTGGAGCGAAGCCGGCGAGCTGTTCGCCGACGAGCGCCCGATCGACCGCCAGGCCGCGGCGCTCGGCGGCCTGCATCCGGTCGAGATGTCGGCGGCGATCCGGCGCCTGCCGCTCAGCCGCCGGCGAGTGCTCGCCTCGGAGCTCGAGGACGATCGGCTCGCCGACCTGCTCGAGGAGCTCGACGAGGATGAGCAGGTGCGGATCGTCGAGGGGCTCGATCAGGAGCGTCTGGCCCGCGTGCTCGACGAGATGGAGGCCGACGACGCCGCCGACCTGCTCGGCGAGTTCCCCGAGAGCCGCCGGACGGAGCTGCTCGGCGCGATGGACCCCGAGGAGGCAGAGCCGGTGCGCCGGCTGCTGATCTACAAGCCCGACACCGCCGGCGGTCTGATGACACCCGAGCCCGTGATCCTCGACGGGCAGGCCACCGTCGCCGAGGCCCTCGCCCGGATCCGCGATCCCGACCTGCCGGTGCCGCTGGCCGCGCAGGTATTCGTCTGCCATCCGCCGCTCGAGACACCGACCGGCCGCTTCCAGGGCGTGGTCGGTGTCCAGCGTCTGCTGCGCGAGGCGCCCGGCAAGCCGCTCAGCCGGTGCCTGGACGAGGAATGGGAGCCGATCGCCGCCGACGCCAGCGAACGCGAGGTGGCCGAGCGGCTCGCCGCCTACGACTTCGTCGCGATTCCGGTGACGGACTCTGCCAAGCGCCTGGTCGGCGCGGTTACGATCGACGACGTGCTCGACCGGATGCTCCCCGCGGACTGGCGCATATCGCGCGCGAGCCGCTGATGGCACGCAACGACGACCTCAGCACCCCGCGCGGCACTCCCGGCGGCCCGTCGTACGACCCCGACGCGTTCGCCCGGTTCGCCGAGAAGATGGCCCGCCTCCTCGGGACGGGTCGCTACCTCGCCGCCCAGACGATCTTCGTGGTGCTGTGGATCATCCTCAACGGAATCGCGTTCTCGAACGCGTGGGATCCCTACCCGTTCATCCTGCTGAATCTCGCGTTCTCGACCCAGGCCGCCTACGCGGCGCCGCTGATCCTGCTGGCGCAGAACCGCCAGGCCGACCGGGAGCGGGGCGAGGTCGAACGCGACCGGGAGATCAACGCCCGTTCGCTCGCCGACACCGAGTACCTGGCCCGCGAGATCGCCGGGATCCGCCTCGCGCTCGAGCGCAAGCCCGACCGCGACGACGTGTCCGAGGCGATCGAGCGGCTGACGCAGGCGATCGAGCAAACGTACGGCGCGGCGCCGTCGTACGCCGGCGGGGCGGCCGGCGAGCCTGAGCACGAGGAACGCGAGGCCGAGTAGCCGGGCCAATGTGGTCGCCGGGCGGTGTGGTCGCGCCGGAGGAGCGCGCCGCGCCACCGGCCGGGTTCCCGCGGGGCTTACGATAGGTACGTGATCGCCCGCGTTCGTTGGACTTCATTCGTTGCGGTCATGGCGACGGGGATCCTGGCCGGATGCGGGTCGAGCGGGGCAAGCTCGAGCACGACGACGCGTCACCGCGCGACGACCACCCGCCACGCCCAGCGCGCGCCGGCGTTGCCGGCGCTGCCGGAGGGGGGATCCGGCCAGCCCGTGGTACCGACACCGGGTCCCACCGGGATCGCGGCTCGACCGGCGGCGGTGGCCGTGATCAGGGCGTGGGCTGACGCGCTCCGCCGCGGAGACGTGCGCTCCGCCGCGGCATATTTCGCGCTCCCGAGCCTGATGATCAACGGAACCGACACCAGCGGCGGGGCTGTGGTGATCACGATCGGCACGCTGGCCCAGGCGGTGGCCGCCAACGCAACGCTGCCGTGCGGCGCCAGGTTCGTTTCGGCTGACCAGCGCGGCCGCTACGTCAATGCGCTGTTCCGCCTCACAGGCCGGCCGGGCCTCGGCGGCAGCGGCTGCGATGGCGGCGTCGGTGAGACCGCGCGGACGAACTTCGTGATCGCGGGCGGCCGGATCGTCGAGTGGATCCGCGCGCCCGACGATCCGGGGGACAACAGCACGCCTGCGGTGCCGGCGCCGGCCCCTCCGAGTCCGGAGGCGCTTCCGCAGACCCCCGGCTCGAGCGTGTGAGCTCGCGTCATAAGATCGTGTCCATGGACGGAGATCAACTACGGGCGCTCCAGGCGCCACTCAAAGAGCGCTACCGGGAGGAGCCCGAGGCCGCGCTCGTCACGCTGTCGGCCATCGGCGACCTGAGCGACGGGGTCGCGTGCTCGGTCCAGACCGGCCGGGCGCTTGCGCAGGCCGGACTGCACCCGGCGACCGGTGGCGACGGCTCGCTCCTGTGCTCGGGCGACATGTTGCTCGAGGCGCTGGTGGCGTGCGCGGGGGTGACGCTGCGCGCGGTCTCGACCTCGCTCGGGATCTCGGTGCCGGCGGGGCGGGTACGCGCCGAGGGCGACCTCGATTTTCGCGGCACGCTTGGTGTGGATCGCGACGCGCCGGTCGGCTTCAGCGCGATCCGGCTGTCGTTCGAGCTCGACACCGACGCCGACGAAGAGCAGCTCGCGACGCTCAAGAAGCTGACTGAGCGCTATTGCGTCGTCTATCAGACGCTGGCCGGCGGGCCGGCGCTCACTACGAGCTTCAGCGCGGCTTAGCCGTCAGCCGGCGGTTGCGGCTGTCACGTTCCCTGCGGCGGGAACCGGATCGTCACCGTTAGGCCGCCACCCGCGCGGGGTGTCGCGGATAGCTCGGCGCCGTGCGCGACGGCGATCGCGCGGACGATCGACAACCCGAGCCCATGGTGCCCATCGTTGGTGATCCGGGCGCCATGCAGTCGCTGAAACGGCTCGAACAGCCGCGCGATCTCTCCGGCTGGGATCAATGGTCCGCTATTGCCGATCGTCAGGACGGCGTGCCCGTCGAGCGCTTCGGTGCGGATCTCAATCTGCCCCCCGTCGACGTTGTGGTCGATCGCGTTGTCGAGCAGGTTCGCGATCAGCCGCTCGATCAGCGCCGGATCGCCGGCGGTCGTCGCGGGGCCGAGCGTCGCCTCGGTGACCAGGCCGCGGCGGTCGAGCTTCGGGGCCAGCTGCCGCAGTGCGTGGTCGACCAGCGCGGGCAGGTCGACGGGGTCGCGTCGCTCGAGGCCGCGTTCGCTGCTGGCCAACGTGAGCAGCGCCTCGAGCAGTCGCTCCTGGTCGACCTGCGACGTGAGCAGCTCCTCGCAGGCCGCCCGCAGCGTCCGCTCCGTCGCATTCGGATCGGCGAGCGCGACCTGCAGCAGCGTGCGCTCGAGCGTGAGCGGCGTTCGGAGCTCGTGCGACGCGTTCGCGACGAACCGCCGCTGCGCTTCGAACGACGCCTCGAGCCGGCCGAGCAAGTCGTCGAGCGTGTCTCCGAGCTGCTTGAACTCGTCGTTGGGGCCCGTCCGGGCGAGGCGCTCGTGCAGGTTGCCCGCCGAGATCGTGCGGGCGGTCGCGGTGATCTCGCGTACCGGGCGGAGCACCCGGCCGGCGGCGAACCATCCGAGCACGGCGGCGCCGGCAGTTGTGACCAGGAGCACGATCCAAGAGATCGTCAGCAGGCGGTCGAGGTCGGCGTTGTGCTGCTGGAGGACTACGTTCTGCCCCGGGGCGGGCGGCGCGGTAACCACGACCCCGCCCGGCAGCTTCAGCTGCCGGCGTATGACCGGGGCGGGCACCGCGACGCTGATGGCGCCCCCGCGCGAAGCGGCCACATAGACGATCGCGAGCAGCACCGTTCCGAGGAGCAGGAACAGGCCGGCGTAGAACAGCGTCAGTCGCAGCCGCGCGGTGCGAGTGGGTAGCCGCAGCCAGCCGGACGGCGCGATTGATCTGAGCAACGGTCTGCCCCCGCCGTCAGATCCGGTAGCCGCCCTCGCGGACGGTCTCGATCAGGGGCGGCTCGCCCAGCTTGCCCCGGAGCCGGCCGATAGTCGTCTTGACGGTGTTCGTGAACGGATTGGCAGCCTCGTCCCACACGCCCTCGAGCAGTTCCTCGGCGGACACGACTCGTCCCTCGGCCCCGAGGAGATATTCGAGCACGGCGAACTCCTTCGGGCTCAGGGCAAGCGGAACGTCACCGCGTACCGCGGTGCGCCGGGCCGGGTCGAGCATGAGATCGCCGTGCGCGAGCGTGGGTGGCAGGGACGGGCTCGAGCGCCGCGCCAGCGCGCGCACTCGGGCCACCAGTTCCTCGAAGTCGAACGGCTTGGTCAGGTAGTCGTCGGCGCCGATCCCGAGGCCCTCGACGCGATCGCGGATCGTGCTCGCAGCGGTCAGCATCAGCACCCGCGTGTTGCTCCGGTCCTCGCGGAGCCGCCGGCACACCTCGTCGCCGTGGACCTGGGGGAGATCGCGGTCGAGCACGACGACGTCGTACCGGTGGACCGACGTGTGCCGCAGCGCATCGGCGCCGTCGAACGCGATGTCGACGGCCATGCCTTCTCGTCGCAGGCCCTCCGCGATGGCGGTGGCAAGCCGCCCATGATCTTCAGCAACTAGAACCCGCATCGTCTCTTCCTTGGGCAGCGGACAAAGGATGACCGATCCCGGTGACAACGAGGTCACAGCCACCGTGACGGTGCTGTCACCACGGACCTTCTACAACGGCGCTATGCGATGTCGGTCACAGGAGGCGTAAGCGATGAATTCCATCCGAAGGGTCATTCCAGCGGCAGCGGCGCTCACCGGCGTCGCGTTGCTCGCCGCCGGGTGCGGCGGCTCCTCAACCAGCACCACGAGCTCCGCCGCGGGCCAGCCGCCGGCGAACTTCGTGACACAGGCCTACAAGTACTCCGCCTGCATGCGCAACCACGGCGTGTCGAACTTTCCCGACCCGCGTGTGTCGACCTCCAACGGCAGCACCCAGATCGCTCAGGTAGTCCAAGCCCAGAACACGCCGCAATTCAAGGCCGCGATGACCGCGTGCCGCTCGATCCTTCCCCAACCATCCAAGTCGGATCTCGCCGCCCAGGCCAAGCAGCAGCAGGCCCACAAGCAGGACCTACTGGCATTCGCGCGCTGCCTGCGCGACCACGGCATCACCGGGTTCCCCGATCCCAACACGCAGGGCGAGTTGACGTTGGCGATGGTGCAGGCCGCCGGCGTCGACCTCACCGCGCCGCAGGTCCGAACCGCCGCGCTTGACTGCGTGCCAGCTTCGAACGGCGGCATCACGCGCGCGCAGGTGCTCCAGGCAACGAGCGGGAACCCGCCGGCGGGCGGCTAGCCAGTCAGCGTCGGGCGCGAATCCGTGAGCTAGCCTCGCAGTGCAAAGCGCTGACGCCGTCAGGCGCGACGAAGGGAGGAAGCGTGCGTCGTCTCATTCTTGTCACCGGCCTGGTCGGTTCGTTTGTCCTGGTCGCGTTCACCGGGTGGGGAGCCGCGGCCGTCGGCGGCGCGCACGAGGCCCAGGCGACGATCCCGATCGTGATCCTCAAGGCCAGGGACGGAGAAACGCTGGCGGTGGCTCGCCTCGTCGTCCACGGTCACGTGTACCCGTTCCTGATCGACACGGGCTCGTCGAAGACGCTGGTCGACGTTGCGCTCGCCCGCGCGCTTCATCTGAAGACGGTCGGCAAGCCGATCAAGGTCACGGGCGTCGGCTGCTCGGAGGGCGCGAGCAAGGTGCGACTCAACCACTGGAGCATCGGCGGTCAGGCTCTTCCCTCGATCATCGCCACGAGCTCGGTGATCGCGGGGGCGGGTGGCACGCCGTACGGACTGCTCGGGTCCGACGTGCTGTCGCACTTCGGCTCGATCTCGCTCGACTACGCGCACGGTGAGCTGACGCTCGGCTGATCCGGGTCCCGCGGGTCCGCCGGGCCGCGGCGCGGCGCCGGGGTCCGCCGGGCGCGAGGTGGCGCGCGGGCCGCGGATCCGAGATGCTTGCGCGCGTCCGCCGCTTGGCAGGCAACCTACCGAGAGGACCGTCATGAACACACACTCCAGGGTCGTGATCAACCTGGCCACCGGCCTCGAGGATCCCGAGCGCGTGACCGTCGCATTCCTGGTCGGCGCCGCCGCGGCGCAATCCGGCAGGCCGGTCACGATGTTCCTGACCAAGGAGGCGGTCCGGCTGGCGCTCGCTGGCTTCGCGCAGGGAATTGCGTGCGACGGCTGCCCGACGCTGCCGACGCTCGCCGAACAGTACGCGGCGGCCGGCGGGCGGATGCTGGTCTGCCCGATCTGCTTCAACGCGCGCAACCTGAGCCAGGACAGCATGGTCGAGTCCGCCGCGATCGGCGGCGCCACCCCGCTCTGGGAGTGGATCGGAGACGGCGCGACCGTGTTCAGCTACTGAATAGTGATCGTCAGCCTATTTGCCGGGGTCGGCCGCCCGGTAGGCTGATGCGATGAGCTCGACCCGTTACCAAGCGAGGCCTGAGCGGCGGGAAGCCCCCCTGATCGTGCGCCTCGGAATCTCGTGGCTGACGAACGCGCTCGTGCTCCTGGTCGTCACGGTGCTGCTCACCGGGGTGACGACCTCCGGCGCCGGGGCGTTGCTGCTGGCGGCCGCCGTGTTCGGGGTTCTGAACACGGTGCTGAAGCCCCTGCTGCGGTTCATCACATTGCCGCTGGCGTTCCTCACACTGGGGATCGCCTGGTTCTTCGTGTCGATGCTGATGCTCGAGATCACGAAGTGGATCGTGAGCGGCTTCGATATCCACGGCTTCTGGACGCTGGTGGCGGCGACGCTGATCGTGTGGATCGTGAACCTGGTCCTCGATTTCACACCCGGCCCATGGCAGGTCACGGGCAAGCGCCGGCGACGTAACCGCCGGCGGGTCGCCTGAGCTCCGGCCGCGGATCCCGCGAGCTCTGCCGGCCCCGTGCTCAGTTCTTCCGCGGGAGCGTTCGCGCCCGGCGGCTCATGCCCTCCCACGGGTCCCCGGCCTCGAGCCGAGCGCCGACGTTCGCGACCGTCCACCCATCGGGGCGAAGCGACTTGTCGGACAGCTCCTCCCAGTGCAGCGGCACCGCCACAGGTGCCGTCGGGCGCGGGCGCACCGCATACGGCGCGACCGCGTGCTGGGCGTACGCGATCCGGTTGACGTCGACGTAGATGCGGTCGCCCCGCTCGGCCTTGTGCCACTCGAGCGTCAGATGGCGAGGGTCGTCGGCGACCATCGCCTC
This sequence comes from uncultured Solirubrobacterales bacterium, assembly GCA_963699325.1. Classification (GTDB taxonomy): domain Bacteria; phylum Actinomycetota; class Thermoleophilia; order Solirubrobacterales; family Solirubrobacteraceae; genus Palsa-465. Next base: position 615,943 of record CAVOTN010000014.1, read on the forward strand.
GGCGAGCGTGCGGGCGAAGCCGTGAACCTCGGAGAAATCGGGTCCGCGGCGCAGCGGACACACCACGTGGAGCCCGCGGGAGCCGGTGGTCATCGCGAACGGAACCAGCCCGACGTCGCGCAGTCGATCGCCGGCGGCGCGCGCCGCCGCACGCACGTCGGCGAATCCACCGCCCGACGGATCGAAGTCGAGCGTCAGGCGGTCGGGATGGTGCGGCTCGTCGGCGCGGGAGAGCCATGTGTGCACAGTGACCACGTTCTGGCCGGTCAGGTACACGAGCGTCGCCGCGTCCTGCGCGAGCACGTGGGTGATCGTGCCGCCCTTCTTGGGGACGGTCGCGCGCTTGACCCACGCCGGGAAGTAGCGAGGGACGGCCTTCATGAAGTAGCCGTCGCCCTCGATCCCGTCGGGATACGCCTGGAGCGCGAGCGGGCGGCTGCGCACGTAGGGCAGCATCGCCGGCGCGACGCGCTCGTAGTGGCGGGCGAGGTCGAGCTTTGTCAGCCCGACCTCGGGGAACACGACCCGGTCCTCATGCGTGATCCGGACGTCGCGGCGGCCGATCTTCAGCTCGGTCGTCATCCTTCGCGCACCACCTCTGAGGCGGCCTTGTCGTCGCGCAGGCCGAGGAAGCGGGGATGACGCAGGCGTCCGTCGCGGGTCCACTCGGTGAAGCCGATCTGCCCGACGAGGTTAGGCTCGACCCAAGTCACGCTGCGCTCCTTGATCGCTTCCGGGTCGGTGAACGGCGAGTCCTTGCGCTCCAGCTCTCGCAGCTGCGCGCCGAGCGAGTGCAGCGTGTCGGTGTCGAACCCGGTCCCGACCTTGCCCGCGTACTCGAGCGCGCCGTCGCGGTAGTAGCCGAGCAGCAGCGCGCCGAACTCGACCCGCGAGCCGCGAGGCTCGGTGAAGCCGCCGACGACCAGCTCCTGCCCGTGCTCGCACTTGAACTTGAGCCAGTCGCGCGAGCGTGTTGTCACATACGGGCTATCGGCGCGCTTGGCGATCAGCCCCTCCCAGCCCTTGCGACACGCCTCGACGAAGAACTTCTCGCCGTCGCGATTGCGGTGGGGCGTCCAGCGGACCGGACCGTGGAACTCGAGCGCGTCGCGGAGCAGCCGCTTGCGCGTCCGGAGCGGCAGCTTGCGCACGTCGTGCCCTTCGAGCCAGAGGATGTCGAACACGTAGTAGAACACCGGGACGTGGTGCTGGCCCCGCTGTGCGAGCTTGGCGAAGCTGGTCTGTGACCCTTCGAACGCGACGACTTCACCGTCGATCACGAAGCGATCGCACGCCTCGTTCTCGAGCGCCTCGACGAGCTCCGGGTAGCGGTCGTTCTGGCTCAGGTCGTTGCGGGACAGCAGCGTGACCGTGGCGCCCGTGCGGATCGCGACGCACCGGATCCCGTCGAGCTTTCGCTCGAAGATCCAGTTGGGGTCCGAGAACCGCTCGTCGGTGAGCATCGCCTTCATCGCGCCCGCCGTCGTCGGTGCCGGCGCGGCTGGGGCAAGCTCGAGTTCCTCGTCGCTCAGGGTCGCTATAGCGCTCACGTCGGGCTCGAGTCGATCATCGTCTGCAGACCGTACCTGTAAGTGCAGGCCGTGGGTCGCTCTATAACCGTGTGATGCCGATCTCGGCGTTGATGCTCGCGCTCGCCGCCGCTGTGGTGCACGCGACCTGGAATCTGCTGCTGTCCGACCAGGCGGACACGCATAGCGCGAGCGCGGTCGCGCTCGTCGTGGGGACGGTGGTGTTCGCGCCGGTGTCGCTGATCGGTTGGCGGCTCGACGCCTCGGTCCTCCCCTACATGGCAAGCTCGAGCGTGCTCGAGCTCATCTACCTGGCGCTGCTCGCGACGGGCTACTCCGTCGCCGCGATGAGCTTCATCTACCCGATCGCTCGCGGCTCGGCCCCCGTGCTCGTGCTGATCATCAGTGTTGTCGTGCTCGGCGTCGCCGCATCGTTGCCGGCGGCGATCGGCGTGGTCGTCGTCGCGGGCGGAATAGTCCTCGTCCGTGGACTGCGCGTGGGCGGCCATCCTCGGGATCTGGCGCTCGCATTGTCGATCGGCTTGTGCATCGCCGGCTACACGCTCGTCGACAAGCACGGCATCATGCATGCCTCGCCGCTCGCCTATCTCGAGGTGGTATTCGCGCTGACAGCGTCGGTATATGTGCTCGGGGTGTTGCGCGTGCGCGGCGCCGCCGCCCTGCGCGCGGCGGTCAGCCGCAGGACCTTCCTGGCGGGCATCGGCTTCTTCGGCGCGTACGCGCTAACGCTCGCGGCGCTCAGGCTGGCGCCGGCCGCGTCCGTGGCCGCGGTGCGCGAGTCGAGCGTCGTGATGGCCACCGCGTTCCTGGCGATCAGCGGCCGCGAGAAGATCGGCGCGCAACGGCTTGCCGGCGCGATCGCGGTCGTCGTTGGGATCGCGCTCATCTCATTCGGATAGCGCCTCGTGTGAGAGCCTGTTCGCATGCGGTTAGCTGGTCGGCGGGACCCTGAGATCGCGTCGCTGCAGCGCAGGGCGCTGGCGGCATTGATCGACGCCGGCGTGTTCCTGCCCCCGACGGTGCTGGTAGCCGTCGCGGGTGTCAAGGTGTACGAGGCACTCCAAAAACGGCGATCCGGCGAAGAGCAGGCTCGACCGGCGTCGACCACGCGCAATCTCGGATCGGCGCGAGGCTTCGCGGAGTCGACCCGCTGGCAGCTGGGCGTTTGGGCTGCGTCGGTGCCGATCGAGATTCTGCTCCGGAACTCGCGCAGCCCCGGGGCCCGAATCATGGGGCTGCGCCGCGTCGACGCCCGGACTGGCGGCCCGGTGCCGGTCCGCAGCGCCGTCATCCACAACGTGGCCCAGTCAGCCGCACGACAACTGACCGGGCGGCTGGCGCGTCGGTACGGGCGGCGCGACGCCGAGCGCCTGCGCGCGATGAAAGCCGAGATCGAGGAGACTCAGCGGACGCATGCGGACGACGACGCTCGCCAGCCCGCGGCGACGGACGTCTTCCGCAGGGCGGGGATGACGTCGGCGCGTTCATCCGGACGGACGCTGTTGCTGGGCATCGTCCCGAACTATCTCGGAGCGCTCTGGTCAGAGCGCAACCAGACGCTTTACGACCGCGTCGCCGGCATCATCATCGTCGTCGACGAGTGAGGTCAGCGCAGGCCGCGCAGCGAATGGTGCGCCTCGGCCGGAGCTGGAATCAGATGAACGACGATCAGGGTGGCGAGCGCGATCGCGCACAGCCACATCAGCCCGCGGAACATCCGGTTGACCGAGGACCAATTGACGAATAGGAGAGGATGCATCGGGTCCTTTCGCCCGTGACCGGCGGGGAATCGTCACCGCCGGCGGGCTCACATTGCGAGTTCTGTTCCCCAGGGACCTACCCGGTATGGCGGCTCCTACTCATGGGTACGTCGACCGTACCCATGGGCAAGGTCCCGCCGGATCCGAGCCAGGCCGCGGTCAGTCGCCCTGGTCGCGGGCGATCCGGGGGTCGCCGCGGCGTCCCATCACAAACCAGATCGCGTCGACCCGTTCGCGGCCGGTGTTGAACAACCGGTGCGGCATCGTCGAGTCGAACGAGATCGAATCGCCCGGCCCGAGCTCGTAGGTGTCGAAGCCGATGGTCACTCTCAGGTGACCGCCCATAACGTGGCCGTATTCACTGCCCGAGTGCCGCATGAGCGAGTCCTCGGGGCACGACTCGCCGCCCACCTCGTAGACGACCTTGAAAAAGTCGACGGTCTGCGGCGTCTGCGGCGTCAGCCGCTCCCACTGGACACCAGACGCGAGGTGGATGGTCTTCCCGCGTCCCGTCCGCACGACCGGGTCGAACCCGCCCGGGGGGGCGTCGTCAGACGGCCCGTCCACGTCCGGCCGCGACGAGCCGCCGCGCTTGCCCGGGCTGGAGGGATCGGGGCTCGGTCGCCGGCGCGAATGCCCGAGCATAAGCTCGTCCAGGGACATCCCGAGCTCATTGACGATCGCGTACAGGGTGCCGACCGAGGGCGACGCCTTACCGAGCTCGACCTGCGAGATCAGGCTGGGCGAGACGCGCACGCGTCGCGCGAGCTCGCGCACCCCAACCTCCTGGCGAAGCCGCTCCTCGCGCAAGACCCTGCCGATTGCCTCCGGCTCGACCCCGTTACGGGCCGATGGATCCTCAAGCTGCTGCTCACCCACCGGTTCGATCTCCGCTCGCGCCTTCAACTCCGAGGACTCTAGCCAGATAGTCCCAGTCGCGATTGAACCGGTACGAGTAGCTGGCGGGCGGTTGGGGCGACTGGGTCTCGAGGAACCGAACGCGGCGCTCGCTGTTGTTGTAGAAGGCGTGCACGCAGCCGACGCCAGTCCACAGCATGTCGCCCGGCCCGAGCGTGAACGTGTCCCCGTCCGCCATCGCGTCGACCTCGCCGTCGAGCACGTAATAGGTCTCCTCGAACGGATGGTCGTGGGGGAGGGCGACGCCGCCGGGTTGGTACTCGACCATGAACATCGCGTGGAGCGCTGCCCCCAGGCGCTGGTCGACCAGCATCTTGACCGCGATCCCGCTGTAGCCAAGCAGGGCGGTGGCCATGCTCGCGGACACCGTCGGCGCGTCGACGGCCGCGCCGACCTTGAGCCTGTCGACATCCATCTCGTCCGGGCCCAGCCGGAAGAACCTGCGCGTGCGGGGGTCCCGGATGTCGATCGCGTCGCCGTCGTCCTGAGGAATCCGCTCGCCGGTCCAGAACGTCTCCGGTGGTCCGGAGATGCGAGGCGCCGGGGCTTTCATCTCGAGCCAGGTGGCGGCGCCGTCCGCGGCGTTGCGCCAGGCGTGGGGTACCCCGACCGGCAGCAGTCCACATTCGTCGGGCGCGAGCCTGTAGGTGCGACCGTCGACGATCACGCTGGGGTTGCCGGTCAGGACGTAGAAGCTCTGCTCGGTCGAGTGCACGTGCGTCTCGACCCACCCGTCGGGATCGAGCTCGCACCGGGCAAAGCCGGTGTGCACCGAGCCGACGCGCCGTCCGACGAGAACGGCCCGCCGGAGTCCCTGCGCATGGTCAGCCGGCGCGTCTGAGATTGCCGGCTCGATCTCGTCCGCGCGCTGAAGATGGAAAAGCCCGGTCCGATCCGTCACGCGAGCGACCCTAATGGCCGGAATCGGATATTGTCAATTGCGGCTGTACGTGCAGTGAACCTGGACGCTAGCCTGTCCCACCGTCCACGCTCACGCCGATGCCAGGCAGTTGGGGCGGCCTCAGGCCGTGAGCCAGCCGCCGTCCACCGCGAGGTTGACGCCGTTGACCGCGGTGTTCTCGAGCAGGAACACGGCGGCGTCGGTCACCTCATCCATCCTCACGAGCCGCCCGATCGGCGTGCGCTCCCTTACGCGCGCGAGCATCTCGCCTCCGTCGACCCAGGCCGGGCTGTCTCCGACGATGCCGGGGTGAAGGCCGTTGACGCGCACGGGGGCCAGCTCGATTGCGAGGGTCCGCACCATTGCCGTCACGGCTCCGTTCACGCTGGTCACCGTGGTCGACCCGGGATACGGTCGATCCTTCGCCAGACCGCCGAACAGGAGCACGGCCGTGAGCTTGTGCATCCGCGGATGCAGGCAATGCAGGACCTCGGTGTAGCCGACCACCTTCATCGTCGCGAGCTGGGTCGCCCGCCGGAGGTCATAGTCGCGGACGCTGTTCGCGTCGCGCTCGACCGCGGCGAGGACGATGTGGTCGACCGGGCCGACCGGCTCGAGCGCGGCGGCGATGTGCGCCGGCTCGGTCAGGTCGAGGGCGATCGCAGTGGCGGCGCCGATCTCGCGCGCGACCAATTGAGCGCGCTCCGCGTCCCGGCCGGTGATCACGACGTTTCGGCCGGCACGGGCGAACCGCTCGGCCAGGGACCGTCCGAGGCCGCGCGTGCCGCCGACGATTACCGTGGCTCCGGCCATGGGTCCTTTCCTTGCATTGGTGTGAGTTTTACGTCAGCGGGCGCGCTCGCGGCTTGTCCAGCGTTGCTTGCCTAACCCCGGGCGCTCTGGTAGAAGCTCGCCTGCACAGGACTGTGCAGCGTCGGCGGACACTTCGGACTCGAGCTAGGTGAGGTGGAGAGATGGCTGATCGGATATTGACGACACATGCGGGGAGCTTGCCGCGTCCTGACGAGTTGGCGGACATGATTTGGGCGCGGATGGACGGGGAGCCGGTCGATGACGGCGAGCTGGCGGCAAAGATCGATTCCGCGGTCGGCGAGGTCGTGGCCAAGCAGCGCGAGGTGGGGCTGGACGTAATCAGCGACGGCGAGATGAGCAAGACCGGGTTCAGCACGTACGTCAACGAGCGCTTCTCGGGGTTCGCGGGCCGCTCGGAGTTCCAGTCAGACGACGTCGCGCCATTCCCCAACCTGGCGATGAAGCTGTTCGCGACGCCGTCGATGGCGCATTTGGTGTTCTCGAATTGTGTGGGGCCGGTGGAGCTGTCCGATAGGGATGCGGTACATCGGGATATCGCGCGGTTCAAGACGGCGTTGGGGGATGCGGACCCGTCGACGGCGTTTATGGGGACGATCAGCCCCGGCCAGATCGCGTTCAACTATCCCGACCAGTACTACGGCTCCCATGAGAAGTACCTCGCGGCGTGCGCGGATGCGCTCCGGTACGAGTACCGAGGCGATCATCGATGCGGGGTTCAATCTGCAGGTCGACTCGCCGGATATGGCGATGGCGGCGCACTCCCGGTCGGTCGGGAGCAGTGTCGGGGACTGGCATCACCATCTCCCGCTCGCGGTCGAAGCCTTGAACGGTGCGCTCGAAGGGATCCCTGCGGAGCGGATTCGGTTCCATGTGTGTTGGGGGAACACCGGCACCCCCCACACCCATGACATTCCGCTGGCGGACATCATCGATCACGTCCTGAACGTCAACGCCGGCACGATCTACGTCGAGGGCGGGAACCCGCGTCACGCCCATGAGTGGCGGGTGTTCCGCGACGTTGACCTTCCCGACGGGAAGTCGGTGATCCTGGGGGTGATCGATGTGAAGACGAACTATGTCGAGCATCCGCGCCTGGTCGCCGACCGGCTCGTGAACGTCGGCCAGTTCGTCGGCAAAGATCGCCTGATGGCCGGCACCGACTGCGGATTTGACACGTTCATCCGCTGGTCGCTCGTCGACCCGGGCGTCGCCTGGCTCAAGCTCGGCTCGCTCGTCGAAGGTGCCGAGATCGCCTCCAGCGAGCTCTGAATCGGGCCCTCCGGCCGGCACGAGCCGCACCGACGTGACCACAGCTACTTGACGGCCGCGAAAAGCTGTGTTTATGATCGCGCGACAACGTGTTTAGAGGCACGTTACGCCTGCCTTGACACCCCGCGGCTAGCGGGCACGTCGACAGGGCAGGTCCGTGACCGAGGCCGAGGAGGGAGAACCGCAATGAGAAGGACCGCCCGATTCCGTTCGCGCGGGTCGGTTGCCACCGTCGCCGGCCTCGCCGCGATCGCGCTCACGGTGGCGGCCTGTGGGTCGTCGAGCAGCAGCTCGAGTACCAGCTCGAGCACGAGTTCCACGGCCGCGGCGACGAGCTCGACTGCTGCCAGCTCGGGCAAGCACCTCAAGATCGCGTACATGTCGTTCGCGGTGGCCAACAGCTACGACGCGCCGATGCTCGCCGCCGCGCAGGCGGTCGCATCCGACAACAACGCGTCGCTGACGGTGTTCGACGCCAACAACGACCCCAACAAGCAGTTCTCACAGCTCCAGGACGTGATCACCGGTGGTGGCTACGACGGGATCATCACGCAGCCGATCGAGAGCACGAACCTGATCCCGCTCGTGCAGCAGGCGATCAGCAAGGGGATCAAGGTCGTCAACATCGACCAGATCCTCGGGCCCAAGCTCGACACGTTCGCCAAGCAGGTTCCGGGCATGTCGGGCAACGTGACGTTCGTCCCGACCGAGCTTGGGAACAAGTTCGGCGCGCTGGTGGTTCAGGCATGCAAGGCCCACAACCTCAATCCGTGCAACGTCGGGTATCTCTACGACATCAAGGCGTCCGCGCTCGACGTCGCCCTGCGCTCCGGCTTCAACCAGGCGATCGCGTCTGACCCGTCGGTGAAGGTGGTCGCCGAGGGCCAGGACTTCTTCACGCCCGCGGAGGGACTGAAGGCCGCCCAGGACATGATCCAGGCGAACTCCAGCATCAACCTGATCGCCGGCTCTGACCAGGGAATCGAAGGTGCGTCGCAGGCAATCGGCTCGAAGAAGATCGTGCTCGTCGGCTACGGCGGCTCCGCCGCCGGCGTGAACGGCGTGAAGTCCGGCGCGTGGTTCGGCACCGTTCAGCAGACCCCCGCCACCGAGGGTCGGGTCGGCACCCAGCAGGTGATCGCGGCGGCCCGCAACGGCACCAATGCGGCGGCGGTCGATCCGCTTGCCTCGCTGCCGAATGGGGGCGTGATCCTCAAGTCGAATGCGAGTCAATTCAATCCCGAATGGCCGGGGTAGACGACCGCGAGCCGGCGCGCCGCCGGGTGCACGTCGAGCTTCGCGAGCTCGGCAAGCAGTTCGGCGGCGTGCAGGCGCTGGACGGCGTCTCGATAACGATCGAGGCGGGGACGGTGCATGCGGTCGTCGGCGAGAACGGCGCCGGAAAGTCGACGCTCGGGAAGATCCTCGCCGGCGCGATCGCGCCCGACGCCGGCGAGGTCCTGGTCGACGGAGAGCCGGTCTCGTTCCGCTCGCCGCGCGACGCGTTGGCCTGCGGGGTCGCGGCGATCGCGCAGGAGCTGCTCGTCGTCCCGCGCCTGTCGGTGGCCGAGAACGTGTTCCTCGGCGTCGAGCCCCGTCGCGCCGGGTGGGTGAAGCGGGCCTCGCTGCGTAAGCGCTTCGAGGCGCTCGCCGGCGAGGCCGGGTTCGCGCTGCCGCCTGACCGGCCCGCGGGTGAGCTGCGGATCGCCGAGCAGCAGCAGATCGAGATCCTCCGCGCGCTGGCCCGCGACGCCCGGCTGATCGTGATGGACGAGCCGTCCGCTGCGCTGAGCGGCCCCGACACCACGCGCCTGCACGAGATCATCCGCTCGCTGGCGAAGGCCGGAAAGAGCGTTCTGCTGGTCTCCCACTTCCTGCGCGAGGTGCTCGAGCTGGCCGACACGATCACGGTCCTGCGCGACGGGCGGCTCGTGTTGACCGAGCCGGCGTCGACCCAGACCGAGGACTCGCTGATCCGGGCGATGCTGGGCAGGCCGCTGGGCGCCGCGTTCCCGGCGAAGACCGAGCGTCCGGCGACCGCTCCGGTCGCGCTGTCGGTGCGGGACGTCACCGCGCCGGGAGTGAGCGGAGCTTCGCTCGAGGTTCGCGAAGGCGAGATCCTCGGCCTCGCCGGCCTGGTCGGCGCCGGCCGGAGCGAGCTGGCCCGCGCGATCTTCGGTGCCGACCGCCGCAAGGGCGTGGTCGAGCTCGACGGCAAGCCGCTCGGCTCCGGTGCGCCGCTCGTGAGTCTGCGCGCCGGCGTGGCGATGATCCCCGAGTCGCGCAAGGACCAGGGCCTGCTGCTCGGGCGCTCGGCCGTCGAGAACGTGACCCTGTCGAGGCTCGACCAGTTCAGCCGGTTCGGCGTGGTCAACCGCAAGGCCGAACGCGAGGCCGCGGCTCGGATCCTCGATCGCGTCGAGGTGAAGGGGGGAGGCTACGGCGCGCCGGTGGCCTCGCTCTCGGGCGGCAACCAGCAGAAGGTGCTGTTCGCCCGGATGCTGATGTGCGGCCCGCGGGTGTTGATCGCCGATGAGCCGACGCGTGGCGTCGACGTCGGCGCCAAGCGCGCGATCTACGAGCTGCTCGTCTCGCTCGCCGGCGACGGGATGGGTGTGCTGCTGATCTCCTCGGAGATCGAGGAGCTCCTCGGTCTCGCCCACCGGGTGCTGGTCATGCGCCGCGGTCGGATCGTCGCCGAGCTCGCCGGCGAGGCCATGACCGAGTCGGCAATCCTCGCGGCCGCGTTCTCCGAGGTCAGCGACGAGCCACACGCCGCGTGACGACCAGCAACGACAGCCCGCCGGCATCGCCCGCGCCCGCGTCGCCGGCGGTCGGCACGGTTCCCGCGCCCGCCAATCGACTCCAGGCCTTGCTGCAGGGGCGGCTGCGCGGGGCCGGAATCGTGATCCCGTTCGTCCTGCTGTTCATCGTGCTCACGATCGCCAAGTCGTCGTTCGCCACCAAGGCCAACCTGCTCAACATCCTCGACCAGCAGTCGGCGACGCTGATCATCGCCGGCGCCGGCACGCTCGTGCTCGTGGCGGGTGGCATCGACCTGTCGGTTGGCGCGGTCTACGGCCTGTCCGGCGTGGTGGCGGCGCAGCTGGCGCTCCACATCGCCGCCGGTCCCGCGATCCTCGTCGGCGTGCTCGCCGGCTTCGCGGTCGGGCTGATCAATGGCGTCGTCGCCACCTTCTTCCGGATCACCCCGCTAATCGCGACGCTCGCGATGTCGTTCGTGATCACCGGCGTCGCCAGCCTCGTCACCCACGGCAACCTGATCGACGTGTTCGCGCATCCCGCGTTCGGCGACCTCTCGCGCACCCACATCTTCACCGTCGTCACCTCGATCTGGCTGATGCTGCTCGCGGTGATCGCGCTCGGGCTGTTCCTCGCGCGCTCGACGATCGGCCGCTACATGTACGCGGCCGGCGGCAACCCCGAGGCCGCGCGCATCGCGGGCGTGCGCGTCAACACCGTGCGCGTCATCAGCTTCATGCTGAGCGGCGGCGCGGCGGGCCTCGCCGGCGTGATCGACTCCTCCCGCGTCCTCAGCGCCCAGTCGATGGACAACAGCTCGCTCACGTTCACCGTGCTCGCCGGCATCGTGATCGGCGGCACCAGCATCCTCGGCGGCGAGGGCGCCGTGTGGCGCACCGTCGTCGGCGTCCTGTTCATCGCCCTGATCGGCAACGGCTACGACCTGCTCGGGCTCGATCCCCTGTACGAGCAGATCACGCTCGGCGTCCTGATGATCCTCGCGGTCGGCCTCGACGCCTGGTCCCGCGGTCGCACCGCCTAACCCGGCGGAGCGTGCGGCCGCCGCCGGCCCGGTCAAGCCGGCCCCGACGCGGCTCATACAATGGACCAGGCCCGCCCCCATGGTCTAGCGGTTAGGACGCCTGCCTTTCACGCAGGAGATCGCCGGTTCGAATCCGGCTGGGGGTACTCAACGAAACGCCTCGAAAACGGATCCATTTTTGTGCTTCCCGGAGGCGACGGAAATTGGCTTGCTCCGTCCGGGCAACGCGATCGGGCAACGATCGGCTCAAAATCGAGTCCGCATTTGCAGGCAGGCCGTGACGGCTTCTCCTTCACTGAACGCAACGCTGCGACCGACCGCATCCGAGAGCGTCTGCTTGCTCATCGTCGGCTAGCACCCGTGTGACCCCCGAGTTGCGTTTGGTCGCTCAGTGAGAGGCTGCGTCTGGATCGGTGCTGTCCGGCCGGTCGGATTGGCTCTCGGGCGGTGGCGGGCTGACTCTCTTTGTCGCTGTCGGCCAGGTGGTCTGACTGACTTTGGCTGTGTCGCCCGTCACCGACCGAGGACCGCCGGCGTGACTTGATAGGAGCGTGGCAGCGCCCCGACTGAGCGGTGTCTGCTGGAGATCCGCTCCGTCGAGCCATCAACGAAGGGACGCAGCACATGATCGTGATTGGGGCAGACACACACAAGCGCAACCACATGCTGGTCGTGCTTGATGGGCTGACCGGCGCCGTGCGCGGCCAGCTTCAGATCGCCGCCAGTGACGCGGGAGCAATGGAGGCGCTGCGGTTCGCCGCCGGCGTGGACGAGGAACGCGTGTGGGCGATCGAGGACTGCCGGCACGTGTCCGTCCGCCTCGAGGCGGCGCTGATCGCCGCCGGCGAGCGGGTGATCCGGGTACCCGCCGCGATGACCGGCCAAGCCCGCAGGGTCTCACGACAGGCGGGAAAGTCCGATCCGATCGACGCGCGCGCGGTCGCGCAGGTGGTCGTGCGCGACGGGATCGACAGCTTCTCCCAGGCGTTCTGCGACGAACAGGCCATGGAGATCCGTCTGCTCTGCGACTACCGCGATCAGATCATCTGCGAGCGCACCCGCATGATCAACCGCCTGCGCTGGCACCTGGTGACGATCGCGCCCGACCTCGAGGCCCAGCTGAACCCGGCTGCGTTGAAAGGTCCCAGGATCTGCACTCGACTGGCCCGCCCGCTCGCCCGGCTGCCACAGTCCCCGCGGCTGCGGGTCGCGCGGCTGCTGCTCAAGCGGATCACCGAGATCGGCCGCGAGGAACGCCAGCTGCTCGCCGAGCTCACCAGCTTGACTAACGCGCACGCTCCCCAGCTGCTCGCCCAGCCCGGGTGCGGAACCGTGACCGCCGCGATCATGATCGGCCACACCGCCGGCGCTCAGCGGTTCCCGACCGACGGACACTTCGCCCGGCACACCGGCACCGCTCCCATCCCGGCCAGCAGTGGGAACACCCAACGCCACCGACTGCACCGCGGCGGGGACCGCCAGCTCAACCGCGCCCTCCACATCATCGCTCTCTCCCGCGCCAACACCGACCCCGAGACCCGCGCCTATCTCGCTCGCAAACACGCCGAAGGCAAGACCAAGCTCGAAGCCATCCGCTGCCTCAAACGCCACCTCGCCCGCCGCATCTGGCACCTGCTCTACACAACCCAGACCCCAGCCGCCCCTCCCGTATTGATCAATCGCTCAAACCCGGAAATACCGACTTTCACTTGACATAGGAGCAGCCAAAGCTCAAGCCGGCCCCGCGGCCGTCACCGCGATCGAAGCGATCGTCCGCCAGGACGGCCGCCGTCCGTCGGATGCAGCCACCGGACGCGGCCGGCCGTTGCTGCTGCTTGACGCCGTGGCTGTCGGGCAAACCCCTGGCCACTGGATCGGCTCATAACGGCGGTTTCGGTTGACCTCGTGTAAGCCCGTCTCCCGAGCATCGAGCGCCTGCCCGACTGATTCGATGTCGTAGCAAATCGCCGGCAATGTTGTCGACACACAAGAAAATCCCCGCCCGCGGGTTTGCCCGACAGCCACCGCCTATAGCGGCCGCGGTCCTCGCGCGGCCGCTTTGCTCGGCGACCGGTAGCGCGGCTGTCTTTCGAGGCAACCGCGCCAGCGGGCGTACTTCCGCGTTGCGAGGATCCGGGAGTCCGCGCCGGCGCTCTCCCAACTCATCCGATCCGAGAGCGAGCTTCGTGATAGCCGTCTTGCCGGCGAAGCGGCAGATTGCAAAGCTTGCCGCCCCCGGCGGTCTGGGCAACCAGATGCTCTGCGAGGGCCCGTGATGGTCAGGGAGGTCGATGATGGGTTCGGGAATTGCCGTGATCATTGGCGGTCCTCCGCGGAATGGCTGTCGATCACCTGCACTACATGGCCGGCAGCGGCAAGATGCTCGGCGACGCAGCGCGCGTGGCGAGGGCCACGAGTTTCGAGCAGCAACTCGATCCCGGTCTCGGCCACGTGCAGTTCGACTCCTTCGCGGACGTGCGTTACCTCGCGCACGCTGGCGCCGGTCGTGGCGACGGCTGCGAGCAGACCGGCGAGCCCGCCGGGTCGGTCCGACACCCGGGTGAACAGGCGGAGGCGACGATCGGCGGCGGTCTCGTGTCGGGCGATGACGCCGGCAAGGATGCCGACGTCGACGTTCCCGCCCGAGAGAATCGCGACTGTCGTTCCGTTCTCGGCAGGGGTGGTGAGGCCGCCGAGGAGTGCTGCGGTCGCCGCGGCGCCGGCGCCTTCGGTGAGGAGCTTGCCGCGCTCGAGGAGGAAAATCATTGCCTCCGCAATTGCCTCCTCGCCGACGGTGACAACGTCGTCTAGCAGCCGTCCGATCAGCGGCTTGGTCAGCTCGCCCGGACGCTTGATCGCGATTCCGTCGGCGATCGTCGCGGTCGGGGTCCGCGGCTCGCCGCCGTGGAGCGCGTCGGCGAGCGGGCGCACGCATCCGCCTGGACCCCGATGATCTCGACCTCGGGCCGCGATGCTTTGACGGCGAGCGCGACGCCCGCGGCGAGGCCGCCGCCCCCGATCGGGACGACGACCTTGGCGAGGGTGGGGACCTGCCGACAGAGCTCCAGCCCGACGCCCGCCTGACCGGCGACGACGTCTGCGTCGTCGAATGGATGCACGAATGCCGCGTCGGTCTCGACGGCGTGATCCCGAGCGACCGCGATGCAATTGTCGACGGATTCGCCGCCGTCGCGCACAGTTGCGCCGAACGCCTTCACCGCTGCGATCTTCGCCACCGAGGCGGTCGTGGGCATGTACACGGTGCAAGTGAGTCCTCGCCTCCGGGCGGCATAGGCCAGTGCCTGTGCGTGGTTGCCGGCACTGCCGGTGACCACTTCCCGGCATTCCTGAGGCAAGGTCCCGAGTTTCGAGAGCGTCCCGCGCAGCTTGAACGATCCGGTCCGCTGGAGGTTCTCGGCCTTGACGCTGATTTCGCCACCGCACCGTGCGCTCAGGCTCGCCAGCGAGAACACGGGCGTGACACGCACGATGTCCGCCGCCGCGACGTGCCGCAACTCGAGCTCACGCGCCGAAGTGAGAATTGGCGGAACGAGGTGCTGGGTCACTGTCATGGCATCGCCTGGCGCACGATCGGGTGCCTGGCGGCGGTCGCCTCGTCGAGCCGGCGCACGGGAGTCGTGCGGGGCGCGCCCCGAGCGACCTCCGGATCCTCGCTTGCCTCTCGGAGGATCTCGGCGACGATCTCGGCGAACCGGTCGAGTGTCTCCTTGGTCTCGGTCTCGGTCGGCTCGACCATCAGTGCCTCCTCGACGACGAGCGGGAAGTATACGGTTGGCGGGTGGACGCCGTAATCGAGCAGGCGCTTGGCCAGGTCGAGCGTCTTTATCTGCAGCTCGCGCTTCATCGGGGCACCGGATAGGACGAACTCGTGCATGCAGATGCGGTCGTAGGCGGCGGGCAGGTACTCGGCCACGCCTTCGCTACGCAGTCGCGCCAGCAGGTAGTTGGCGTTCAGGACCGCGGTATCGGAGGCGTCGCGGAGGCCGTCGGCCCCCATCGAGAGGATGTAGGCGTAGGAGCGGACGAACACGCCGTAGTTGCCCTGGAAGCCGCGCAGGCGCCCGATCGACTTCGACTTGTCGTAGTCGAGGTCGTAGCACGGGGCCGTTGAGCCGTTGCCCTCGGCAAACTCACGTCGAATGATCTGCGGGCATGGCAGGTACGGCTCGATTAGGTTCGACACTGCCACCGGGCCGGCGCCGGGACCGCCGCCACCGTGGGGCTGGGTGAACGTCTTGTGCAGGTTGAAATGGACGATGTCGAACCCCATGTCACCCGGGCGGCAGATGCCCATGATCGCGTTCAGGTTCGCCCCGTCGTAGTACAGCGTCGCGCCGACGTCATGGACGATCCGCTCGATCTCTTCGATCCCGGTCTCGAACAGTCCGAGCGTCGAGGGGTTGGTCAGCATCAAGCAGGCTACCTCCTCATCCGCCTTGGCGCGCAGGTCGTTGAGGTCGACGTTGCCGCGGGCATCTGTGCCGAGCTTGACGACGTCATACCCGGCAAGCGTGACCGTAGCCGGATTGGTCCCGTGCGCGGTGTCCGGAATAAGCACCGTGGTTCGGTGCTCTCCCTGATCCTCGTGGTACGCCCGGGTCAGTAGCAGTCCGGCCAGCTCGCCGTGTGACCCTGCGCTGGGCTGGAGCGAGACGTGCGGGAGTCCTGCGATCTCGGCCAGGGAGCCCTGGAGCTCGAACATCAGACGCAATGCGCCTTGGGCCTGCGACGGGTCCTGGAGAGGGTGCAGCCTGGCGTTCCCCGGAAGTCCCGCGAGTCGCTCGTGCAGCTTGGGGTTGTGCTTCATCGTGCACGAGCCGAGCGGGTAGAGGCCGGTGTCGAGATCGAAGTTCCGCTTCGAGAGGCGGTTGTAGTGGCGGACGATCTCGGGCTCTGACACTTCGGGCAGCCGCAGAGCCAGCCGGCGGCGGAGGCGCGGCGGAAGGAGCTCGTCGAGCGAGCGGTCGGGCACGTCGAGCTCCGGAGCGACGAACGCCCGGCGCTCGGGCTGTGAGCGCTCGAAGATCGTGAGTATGTCGCCGTCGTCGTGGGTCATGCCGGTACGCGCGACCGCGACCGGCTCCGCTCCGTAGCGATGGCGTCGTCGAGGACCTCGACGAGACGATCGATGTCGGCGCGCGTCCGCTGCTCGGTCAGCGCGACGAGGAGGCAATCGGGGTACTCCGGGTAGTCGGGTGCAAGAACGTAACCCGGCATCACACCGGCAAGAACGCAGCGCTTTACGACGCGCCTGGCGGGTGCGTCGAGCCGGACCGCGAACTCGCGAACCACCGGTTGCTCGTGCAGCTGCGAGACGCCGTCGATCGCGCTCAGCCGCTCTCGCGCGTACGCCGTGCGTCGCAGCATCAGCTCGGCGATCTCAACGACGCCACGGGCGCCCAGCCAGCTGAGATAGATCGTCGCGGCTAGCGCGTTCAGGGCCTGCGAGGTGCAGATGTTCGATGTCGCCTTCTCACGGCGGATGTGCTGCTCCCGAGTCTGCAGCGTTAGCACGAAGCCGCGCCGACCTTCGATGTCGCGGGTCTCGCCGGCGATCCTCCCCGGCATCTGGCGCAGGTACTGATCCGTTGCGGCGAGGAAGCCGAACGAGGGACCGCCGAACGCGAGGGCGTTGCCGAGCGATTGACCCTCGCCGACGCATACGTCAGCGCCAAGCGCGCCCGGCGGCTCCAGGATCCCGAGTGACAATGGGTCGCAACTGACGATCAGTGTTGCGCCGGCGTGCTCGACCGCAGCGGCAAGCTCCCCGATGTCCTCGACTGCACCGAGGAAGTTGGGCTGCTGCAGGATCACCGCGCAGGTGCTCTCGTCGACCGCAGCTGAGAGTGCGTCGGCCTCGGTCGCGCCTTCGGAGACCGGTACCTCGACGACTGTCGCCCGCCATCCGGCGCTCGCGGTCCTCAGCGCCTCGCGCGCGTGCGGGTGGACCGCTCTGGAGACGACGAGTCGGGTCCGCCGGTTCTTGAGGTGTGCCATGTACGCCGCGGCGGCGACGGCGCTCGCCCCGTCGTAAACGCTCGCGTTGGACACCGGGAGGCCGGTGAGCTCCGAGATCATCGTCTGGTACTCGAACATCGCCTGCAGCCCGCCCTGCGAGACCTCCGGCTGATAGGGCGTGTATGGGGTCAGGAACTCGGAGCGGGAGACGATCGAGTCGACCAGCGCCGGGACGTAGTGGTCGTACATTCCGGCGCCCAGGAACGACGTCTGCTCGTCGCAGGAGACGTTTGCCGCGGCGAGCTCGCGCAGATAGGTGTAGACCTCCTGCTCGCTGCGGCCCGGTGGGAGGGCGAGCGGCCGCTGTAGGCGCAGCGCGGAAGGGACGTCGGAGAACAGGTCGTCGATCGAGCCGGCGCCAATCAGCTCGAGCATCGCGGCGCGGTCGGCGTCGGTCGTTGACGTGTACCGGCTCATTCGCCAGCCTGACCGCGATAGGCATCGGCGTCGAACAACAAGGCGACCTCGCCAGGGTTACTCAGCCGGACCTCGACCAGCCAGCCGTCGCCGTACGGATCGCGGTTGACCGCGGACGGATCAGACGCGAGCGCCTCGTTGACGGCCACGATATCGCCCGACAGTGGCGCGATCACATCGGAAACGGCTTTGACCGACTCGAGCTCCGAGTACGGCTCGCCCCGTGTGACAGTCGCGCCGAGGGACGGCGCGTCGAAGTACACGATCTCGCCGAGCAGGTCCTGTGCGTACCACGTCACTCCGAACCTCGCTGCCGTGTCACCCAAGCGGGCCCAGTCGTGATGCTCGCTGTAGCGCACACCGTCGGGAAAGCGCTCCTCAGTGGCCACCGCAGTCCCCGCGATACAACGGCTTCGATCCGACAACCCCGGGACGCACCTGACCGCGCACGTCGATCTCGATTCTGGTGCCGGGCTGGGCACGCTCGGCCGGGAGGTAGGCGAGTCCGATCCCGATTCCGAGGCTCGGCGAGAACGAGCCACTCGTGACCACTCCGCCACCGAGGACGGGATTTCCGTGGCGTGCGATCCCGGGGCCGTCGATCACGAAAGGGACCAGCCGATCGGCTGGTCCGGCCTCACGAACCATGCGGACGGCCTCGAATCCGATGAACCCCGTCGTCTCCTTGCAACACCAAGCGAGCCCCGCCTCGATTGGATTGCGGTGCGCGTCGAGGTCGTTGCCGTACAGGTGGAAGCAGGCTTCGAGGCGCAGCGTGTCGCGCGCTCCGAGGCCGCAGGGCGTCACGCCCGCGTCGAGCAGCGCGTCCCAAACCTGCGGGGCGTCGTCGGGATCGAGCAGCAACTCGACCCCGTCCTCGCCTGTGTAGCCTGTGCCGCACACGAGCGCCGGCGCTCCCGCCAACATGCGCTGGCAGGTGTGCATGCGCTCCGGCAGCGGCCCGTCGGCCAGCTGCCCCACGAGCACGCGGGCCCGGGGGCCCTGTACCGCCAGCATCGAATAGTCCTCGGCGCGGTCGATCACGTCGACCTCGAACACTGTGGCGTGCGCGCGGAACCAGGCGAGGTCCTTGGCGTGGTTGGCGGCGTTCGTGATAGTGAGAAAGCGCCGCGGAGCGAGACGGTAGATAAAGACGTCGTCGAGAATGCCGCCGTCCTCACGGCAGATCAGGTTGTACTGGGCGCCGCGCTCGGGAAGGGCGAAGATGTCGTTGGACATGAGGTGCTGGAGCATCGCTTCGGCGCCGTCGCCGCGCGTCTCGATCTGCCCCATATGTGAGACATCGAACGCGCCGACGTCGCTCCGAACGGCAACATGCTCCTCGCGTATGCCGCTGTATTGGATCGGTAGTTCCCAGCCGGCGAACGGCACGAGCCTGGCGCCGGCGAGCCTATGGCGCTCCCACAGCGGCGTTCGCCGCGCGGCGGCGGCCACTTCAGCCTGAACCATCGAACTCAGTGCTCTTCTTCGGGCACCGCGTACCAGCGCCGGCGCTCGCCGACCTTGGCGCGCATCTTCCAGCGCCGGCTCTTGGGCGTTTCCTCAAGCGCAGTCAGAAGTGTCCTGATCTGGTCGTGCACCCGGGTGGTCTGCTCGAACCCCTCGAGCTCACGCGCGATTTGATCGACGCGCTCGGCGCTGCTGGTGGTGGTCCGCCAGAGCCCCCAGTCGTCGGCGGCCAGCTCGGACATATAGCGAACGTTGATCCCGCCGTCGTCGTCGGTCAGATCGTGGTCGGTTAACAACGCGAGCATGTCGAGGTAGTCCTTGTGGTTCGTCTCGACGATCTGGAGCTTGAGCAACAGCAGATCGGCGAGCGACAGCGTCTGCGCGTCGATGTCGATCCGCTTGGAGAAGTCAAACGCATGGCACATCTCCATCTTGTCCAGGAACACGTCGACCTGCCGCTCGTTGACCGGATCCCAGAAGTACAGGCGATGACCGCCGTGAAGCGCGTTGAACGACTGGTCCTGCTCGTATCCGAGCCCGTCCATCAGATCCCGGATCGCACGGCCCCTGCGGGCCGGCGCGACTACGTCGATGTCGACGTACTCTCGGTGCAACGGTGGCTTACGGGCGCTGCCGCACCGAATCGCCACAGCCACCCCACCGATCATGCGCAGGAGAATGTCCTGCTCAGCGCCGGCGGCGACGAGACGGCCCGCCTCGGCGATTGGATCTGCGATCTGGGCGGTTGCGGTCGTCACAATGCCTCCTCGTAGATCGTCGCCGCGTCTTCGATACGAAGCTGGCGTGGATTGATGGTTGCCGAGAAGTGCTCGAGCGTGAGGCCGACAAGCTCCGGGATGTCCTCCGCGGTCGCGCCGAAGGTGCTGAGCGTCGGGATCTCGAGTCGGACGTTCAGCTCGCCCAGCCACGCAAGCAGCCGCTCGCATGCCGCCTCGTCACCCAACACTGCCCAATCGGGCGAGATTTCGCGCGCGATGCGGGCGTAGACGGGCTCGGCCGCAGGCATCGTGAACGCCGTCGTGTGCGGCAGGAACATGGCGATCGAGGCACCGTGCGGGACGCCGAACCTCCCGCCGACCACCTCGCCGAAGGCGTGGTCTAGGCCCGCCTCGGCGTTGTAGAGGGCGAACCCCGCGAGCGCGCTGCCGAGCTGCATCGCCAGCCGCGCCTCGATGTCGGTGCCGTCCTCGACGACGCTGAGGAGGTTGCGGCCAAGCAGCCGCACCGCGCCGAGTCCCGTGGGCTCCATCAGCGGATGCGCGAGCGTCACGACGAGCGCCCCCATCGCTTGCGCGAGCGCGTCGATTCCGGACCATGCTGTCGCTCGAGGCGGGAGCGACACTGTGAGCTCGGGATCGAGCAGCGCCAAGGCGGGCCAGTAGTGCTTGTCGATTATCAGGTACTTGCGCCGCGCCTCGGGGTCGGCGACGACCATGCCGCAGCCCACCTCCGAGCCAGTGCCCGCCGTGGTGGGCACGCTGACGAACGGGAGCCCCGGGGTTGGCACGAGGTCGAACCCCTCGAAGGGCCGGATGTTGCCGTCGTTGTGCGCAGCGACGTTGATCGCCTTCCCGGCGTCCAGCGCGGAGCCGCCGCCGACGCCGACGATCACATCGGCCTCATGCTCGGCGAGGACCCCGACCCCGCGGGCAACGTCGGCCTCGGTCGGCTCGGTCGCGATCGTGACCGTTGCGGTGGCGATCAAGGCCGCATTCAGCGACCGCTCGAGGCGCTCGGTGATCCCAGCCTCCTGGACGCCGACGTCGGTGACGATGAGCGCCCGGGCGACGTCCGGCAGGGCTTCGGCGACCTCGGTCCCGGCGCCGACGGTGATGCCGGCGCCGTAGAGGACGCGGACTGGTGCGTGGTAGGTGCGCAGTGTTGTCTTGGTGATGCTCATGTAGACCTAGTCCTCTCTGGTCACTCGGGCGGAAGGGACGCCATGGCCACATCGAACGGGACTCCCTGTCTGATTCGGAAGGCGCGCATGACCCAGAACGTCACGAACCCGAGCACCCAGAAACCCAGGAAGAAGAAGAGCTCGGTGCCACTGTTGGCGCCGAACACCTTGTTGCTCAGGAACGCGTAGATCATCACCGCGAGCATCACGAAGGCCGGCGCACCACACAGCGCGATCACCGGCACCCCGAGCAACCTCCGCCTGACCGGCTCGGGCGAGGAGTCAAACAGGTTCTTACGCAGCCACGGGAATGCAACTGCCGCGAGGCACGTCGTCGCGAAGGCGGAGATCCATCCCATGGTCGCGCCACCTATGAACGAGATGCCGCCGTGGTAGGTGTAGAAGTACAGCGCTATTTCTGCGACAACAACGGCGATCAGGGTGGCGTTCACCGGGCTATGGGTGCGGTCGTTTACGGCTGCGACCTTCTCGGGCAGGAGGCGGTCGAACGACCAGGCGAACAGACAACGGGTGGCCGCGATCGCAGTGAAGATCATCGACGCCATCAAGATGCACACGAACGCGAGGTTCATGATGATCACCAGGATCGTGTTCGAGTTGGTGATCGACGCGAGGAAGTTGAAGTATGGTGCACTCGCGAACGGGTAGTGGGCCGTACCGTTCAACGTCCACGCGGCCGACAGGAAGTTCGAGCCCCACGTGTGGACGGCGGCCAGCGCCATCAGCAAGAACACGAAGCCGCCGACGATGACCGTGCCGAAAATCGCGAACGGGATCGACTTGCGGACGTCTCGCACTTCACCGCCGGTGTAGACGGCGTACATCACGAACAGCGTGCTCAGGCACAGGAACGCGACGCTGAGGATCGTCTGCTTGATACTTCCCCAGCCGCCGGTGGGACGCGCGTAGCCGGCATGCGCGGCGGCGTGCATGAACCCGGCGTAGGACGAGTAGTGGTTGAGGTTCTTGACGAACGTGGCGTGGCTCGTCAACGCGACGACCGCGAGCGCGACCAGAATGCCGAACATGCCGGCGTAGAACAGGAGCTTTTGGATTCGCAGCGCGCCGCGGAGGTTCAGCAATATGCCGCCGATCACGATGATCACAAGGGTGCCGACGCCGAACGCCCAACCGTGCCCGCTGAGGCTCGAGGCCCAGCTGGTCAGGGTGTGATTGCCCGTCGACAGTCCAATCGATGCGAACATGCCCGACAGGCCGACGGTGGCGACCCAGTTTGCGTACACGCCGAGGATGATCAGGTTCCAGGCGGTCGCGCTCATGTTGGCGGCCAGCCCGATTGACGGGTGAAGCGTGCGCGAGATGAACACGTAGTCGCCACCCGAGCGCGGCATCGCGATCCCGAACAGCACGTAGACACCGCCCAGGAACGCGGCGGGTATCAACGACAGCAGTACGGCCACCGGGAGGTTCGTCCCGGGGAACAGCCATGGCAGGCTGACGAGGGTGATCGCGGCGATCGCGAAGTTGAAGCACACCAGGCTGCCGATCAGGGCGTTTCCGCCACTGATCTCACGCACGAGGCCGGAGGACCGGCGCACGTACATCTTCGGTGCCGAGCTCGCGCTCGACTGAGTGCCCACAGCGGGCATGTCCTGCTGAATTGCCATCTCTCCTCCTCGTACTAGCCTGACGTCAGGACGTAGCCTTTGATGCCGTTTGCGTCGAGATCGATGATTGCCCCACGCAGGATCCCGTCCGGGTACTCGCTGCCGGGGTTGACCACGAGCGTGCGACCGATCTTGGTCACGCCGCGCCCTTCGTGGATGTGCCCGTGCAGCGAGGCGATCGGCTGGTACTGCTCGATCGCGTCCCGCACGGCGGTGCTGCCGACGGGAATCATCACGGGCTGGCCACCCGCCATCACCGTGGACATATCCTCGGTCAGCTGTGGGGCCATGTCGAGGCCCGAGTCGTACGGCGGGCAGTGCAGGTTGAACACGAGCTCTTTGGCGCCGCCGTCGTCGTCCACGGCGTCGTGGATCCTGCGTGCGAGGTCATCCTCGGTGGTGTCGCGAGGGCACTGCCACGGCGTCTGATTGGCAAACCCGACACTGACCAGTGACCGGCGCTCGTCGATCTCGACGGTACGTCCCTCGGCGAACACTGCGATCTCGGAAGTGCGCAGAAGGTCGTCCAGGTCGAGCGGGTCGTCGTTGCCGCAGTTGATGATCAGCCGGACCCCGGTGCCGGCGAGGCGTTCGGCCGCCAGCGTCAACCATCGCTCGACCCGAACCTCCGCGAGGCGCAGGAAGTAGTCCTCGACCGCCTGCGGGTTGGTCTCCAGCTCGCTGACGTCGTCGCTCGTCGCCTGGAACGCATACAGGCCGGCGTTCGCCGCCTGCTTCTCGAACTCCCGAATCTCGTCGCTCGACTCGAGCCGAACCTCGCCCGAGCCCATAGTCGCGACATAGTGGCCGTTGACCGGCACGATCGGCACGACGCGCTTGCCGGTGATGTCCCCACCGAGGATCAGCACATTCGCCTTGTATGCCGCGGCAGCGTTGATGAACTTGACCCAGCATTGATCGGAGCCGTGGAGGTCGGTCACGAAGAAGACGCGAAGCATCTCTCCTGACGACTTACGCTTGAACACGCTGAACTCCCCTCGAGCGACCGTTGATGCGGCAGGCGACCATCGCGAGCATGTCGAAAATCAGGTTCGCCCCGAGCAGCGCGGTGATCTGCCCGGGCCCGTCGTAGATCGGCGAGATCTCGACGACGTCGAAACCTACGAAACTGACGTCAGACAGCGCACGCAGGTAGGAGATCGCCTGGAAGCTCGTCGGCCCGCCGACCTCGGGGGTGCCGGTCCCCGGCGCAAACGCAGCGTCGACGAAGTCGATGTCGAACGTCAGGAACGTCGGCCCGTCGCCGATCCGCTCGCGGACACGGTCGCCGAACTCGCCGGGCGTCAGGGAGACCAGCTCGCGCCACGGGATCATCATCACGCCGAGCTCCTCGGGGATCTCCTCGTCGGACACGTGGTATAGAGGACCGTGCATCCCCGCCTGTACGACGCGCGAAGGATCGACGATGCCCTCTTCCAAGGCCCGGCGGAACATCGTGCCGTGGGCGTAGGGGCGGCCGAAGTAACTCTCCCACAGGTCGGTGTGCGAGTCGAAGTGAACGAGGCCCAGCGGTCCGTGCACGGCCGCCACCGCGCGCAGCTCCGCAAGCGTCGCCGAGTGATCGCCGCCCATCCCGATCGTCACGACGCCGGCTTGGACGAGCGGAGCGACGAACTGTTCGATCCGCTCCAGCGTGTCCTCGATATAGCCGGGAACCGTCGGCGCGTCGCCATAGTCAACGGTCGACAGCTCACCGAACACCTGCACGCCCTGATCGGCGTGGTAGGTTCGGATCATCCCCGAGGCGGAGCGGATCGCCTCGGGACCAAAGCGGGCGCCCGGCCGAAACGAGGCGCCACCATCCCACGGCATCCCGAAGACCGCGCACTGCACGCCCTCCAAGTTCTGCACGTAAGGGAGACGGGCGTACGTCCGGGGGCCAGTGAAACGAGGGGCAAATAGGGCATCTGGTGGCTCATACATGACGGCGTAAGGTCTATCCCCTGCACCCGAGCCGCGATAGTCACCGGGCGTCCGAAGTTCGCCGGGCTAGTTTGGAGGATCCTCCAAATGCCCCGACGGGCCGCCGCCGGCCGTGCGGAGCGCCTCCAGAGCGATGAACAGGTTCACCCGTTCCTCGAACGACGACAGTGCTCTACCGGTGAGCTTCTCGACGCGACCGATCCGGTAGCGGAGGGTGTTGACGTGGAGGTGGAGCTTCTCGGCGACTCGCTGCCAGTGGCCCCCGTCCTGAAGGAACGCATCGAGCGTCTGGATCAGGTCGCTGCCGCGCTCGCGGTCCTGATTGAGGACCGAGCCGAGCACGGCCCGGGCGAACGCCGCGCGCGCGTCGGCGCTTTGAGCGGCGAGCAGCACCCGGTAGGAGCCCGCGTCGGCATACGTCGTTACGCCGCCCGCACCGCCACGAAGATGCGCGTAGTCGGCCGCCAGCCGCGCCTCGGCGACACTGCGGCGCAGACCGCGTACCCCCGTGTCCGAAGGGGAACCTACCGCGGCGTTGGCCGGAACGCCCTCGCCACCGAGCGTCTCCGCCAAATCGGCTGCCAGCGTGATCTCGTCAACGGATGACGCGATCACGATCGCCAGCGAGCCGTCGACGGCCACGACGCCGGCGATGCCGCGCCGCGACAGCATTCCCGCGGCGGCGCGGGCGGCGCGCCGCGTCATGCCTCCGTCCTCTGGGTCGACGACCGACAGCGCGATCGCGACGAGCGGCCGGTCGGGATCGATCATGAACGACCGAAACCGAGCCGCGAGCTCCATCGTCCGGGCCTCGCCCTCGGCCACGAGCTCCAACAGCTCATCGGCCAAGCGCTCGTTGAACTCACGGCTCATCAGCACGCGGGACAGCTCGAGACCCAGAAACGCGAGCTCATGCCCGATCGCATCCTGCTCGTCCTCGGTCCAGTCGCCAATCGCCCGGAAGCAGACGAGGAAAGCCTCAACCGCCCCGGCCGCCGTCACCGGGAACACAGTCACCGAGACGCCGTGTGCGATCGTGCCGGTCGGTCGCGACGGATCGGCGCCGGCGGCCACGGCGCGTGCGACCGCAAGTGCGTCGTCGTCCGGCACCGCGCTGCCAATCGTCTGGCCGGCATGGTCGACGAGCACGAACGGGACGCCGTAATCGCGCGCCATGATGCGCAGGACCCCGTCGAGGCCTCCACCACGGCTCACGCTCCTGAGGAGCACCTCGTCTCGGCGCAGCCGTCCGACCAGCCCTCGCTCCCGCTGCGCGGCGTGATCGGACGCGACCTCCTCCGAAATGGCCACGAACGCCATGTCGTGGGGGATCTGCAGAAGCGGGAGCCCGGCTGCCTCACAAGCCGCGATGAGGTCCTTCGGCGTGCGGGTCGCCGCCTTTGTCAGCCCGTAGCCGATCGCCACCACGCCGGCGGTCGAGACACTGCCGACGAAACGCTCAGAGTCCACCCGGCGATGGCGCCACTGGCCGTTGGTGAGGATCAGCTCACCGCCTTTGAGGTACCGAGAGGGATCCGGCAGGTCGGTCGCGTGGACCCAGCGAATCGACGCGTCGAGGCCCTCATGCCCGGCGAGCACGGTGATCTCCGGCGAGAACCTCTCGACGAGCTCAGCGACACGCATGCCTACGCGGCCCCACGCGGCCCGAGTCTACTTGGCTCGCGCAGCCCAAATGGCCGCGGTCAGCCGAGCGAGGCCATCACATGCTTGACCTGCGTGTAGTCCTCCAAGCCGTACATAGACAGGTCCTTGCCATAGCCCGATTGCTTGCAGCCGCCATGAGGCATCTCACTCGGGAGCAGTCCGTGATCGTTGATCCACACACACCCCATTCGCAGCGAATTGGCGACGCGCAGCGCCCGCCCTACATCCCGCGTCCACACCGATGCGGCCAGGCCGTACGGGGTTCCGTTCGCCCAGGCGACCGCTTCGGCCTCGTCGACGAATCGTTGGACCGTGATCACAGGCCCGAAGATCTCGCGCTGGATCAGCTCGTCGTCCTGCCTCAGACCAGCGACCACCGCGGGCTCAAGGTAGAAGCCCGGCCGGTCCGGCGCCACGCCTCCCGTGACGAGCTCGGCGTGATCCGGCCGGCGCTCGACGAAACCCTCGACGCGCTCGCGCTGCCGGGAGCTGTTCAGCGGTCCGAGCGTCGTGTCGGGAGACGCGGTGTCGCCGATCACGAGCTGCCCCGCCTGCTCGGCCAAGCCGGCGACGATCTCGTCGTAGATCCCGGCGCCCGCCAGAACCCGCGTGGCCGCCACGCAATCCTGCCCGGCGTTGTAGTAGCCAAAGCCGGCGATCCCCTCGATCGTTGCGTCGAGATCCGCGTCGTCGAAGACCACCACCGGCGCCTTGCCACCAAGCTCGAGATGAACCCGCTTCAGCGTCTGCGCCGCATGCTCAGCGACCCACTTGCCGGTCTCCACCGACCCGGTCAGCGACACCAGTGCGACATCCTGGTGCTCGACCAGCGCGGCTCCCGGCGCGTTACCTCCGACCACGACGTTCAAGACTCCCTTGGGGAAGATGTCCGCCGCGAGCTCGGCCAGACGCACCGCGGTCACCGGTGTCGTCGGCGAGGGCTTGAGCACGGTCGTGCAACCCGCCGCGAGCGCCGGAGCGATCTTCCAGATCGCCATCATCAGCGGATAGTTCCACGGTGCTATCTGCCCGACCACGCCGACCGGCTCGCGCCGGATGATCGACGTGTAACCCTGTACGTACTCGCCTGCCGCCCGGCCCTCCATGCACCTGGCAGCGCCGGCGAAGAACCGCAGAGGATCGACGATCGCCGGTATCTCGTCCGCCTTGACCGCCTCGATCGGCTTGCCGGCGTTCTCCGACTCCAGCATTGCCAGCTCGTCTGCGTGCTCCTCAATCGCGTCAGCGAGCCGCAACAGAGCGAGCGAGCGCTCCTGCGGCGTCGTCCGTCCCCACGACTCGAATGCCCGCGTCGCAGCTCCCACGGCGCGGTCGACGTCTTCGGCGGTCGAAGACGGCGCACGCGCGATCTCATCGCCGGTCGATGGATCGACGATCGACTCCGTGGCTCCCGTGCTCGCGCTTACGAACTCGCCATCGATGAAATTGCTCAACTCGTTTGTCGCGATTGCCAAGACTCCCTCTCCTTATCCGCAGAATCTCTCGGTCGTACAGCAAGGGCAGGCTGCCATGTCGTCGACAACCAACTCTGGGTGCGAGGTCTAGCTGTATGGACGACCGCACGCTAGGCACCGCCCCTCCGAACTTCGAAGCGCTGCCTTGGAGGATCCTCCAAGACCTGGCGAGCAACAGCCCGAGGCGACACGTGCTGCTCAACTCCGCGGCGCGCTGCCACTGTGCCTACGGTCCATGAGGCACCACAACGCGGTCCTGATGTCGGCTCACTCAGGCTGCCCGGGTATTCGACCGGCATTTCGCGCGATCGCTTCCGTGCTCTCACAGCACGCCGAGCGATTGCCTTGGCTGCGAAGCGAAAGTCCAGCCGCGGCGCTGCTAGCCGCGACGGCCTCGGCCTGCTAACGCCCGCGGTGCTCCTCAGCCAAAAACGCCTGCGCCAAGCTGGGGCCGATCGCGGCTTCCGGAGTGGACGAGTTGGGAGAGCGCTCCACGACCTCCGGGGGCGCCCGCTCCGCCAGGTGCAGCAGGGACACCGCCGATCGATCGGGCGCTACCGCGTTCTCACGCAAGGGGCCACGATTCGACGTGGTCGGCGCCGCCGCTGGCTGCTGCTGTCGGACAATCTGGGCAGCGTCGCACCCTCCGGCAGCACGGCCCCTCTGGTCTGAGAGCGGTCGCCGGGGTGGCGTCGAGGTCACCCCTGGCAGGACACGGAATGTCG
>CAVOTN010000015.1:0-16409 GCA_963699325.1 uncultured Solirubrobacterales bacterium
GAGCGTGGCGGTCCTGTCGCGAGGCCTCGCGGCGGAACCGATCGATCGCGCGGTTGCGCGCGGTCGTGATGATCCAGCCGGCCGGCGCCGGCGGCAGGCCGGTGTCAGGCCAGCGCGCGACGGCTGCGGCGAACGCCTCCTGCACGGCCTCCTCGGCGACGTCGAGGTCGCCGAACACGCGGGCGAGCACCGCCACCGCCCGTCCGTACTCGTCGCGGAAGACACGCTCGATCTCCGAGCGGGTGATCGTCGGCACGCTCTGGTCAGTCCTCGACCTCGCCCTGGAACGGACGGACCTCGACCGGGAGCGTCGTCGCCCGCGCGACCTTCCGCCCCCAGGCGAGTGCGTCGTCCAGGCCGTCGGCCTTGATGATGACCAAGCCGCCGATGTGCTCCTTGCCCTCGGTGTAAGGCCCATCGACCATCGGCATCTGCTCGCTTCGCGGGTTCAACACCGTCGCGGTACTCGCGGGGTGGAGCCCACCCGAGAACACCCAGGCGCCGGCGGCGCGCATCTCCTCCCGTACGGCCTCCACGTCGGCTGCGATCCGCTCGAGCGCCTCGGGAGTGGGGAGGCTGCCATCGGGCTGATAGATGCTCAGCAGGTACTGCTTCATGCTCATGTTCGTCTCCTATGCCCGTGCGCGCTCGTAGACGGCGGCCACCACGCCGGTGCGGGTGGTGCTGCTCTCGACGAGCCGCAGCGGCGCGTGCGTGCCGCCGGCAAACAGCCGCCGGCCGCTGCCGAGGACGATCGGCGCGATCATCAGCAGATACTCGTCGATCACATCGGCGGCCATCAACGAGCCAATCAACACGCCGCTACCCATGATCACGAGATTCGCGCTCTCACGCTGCTTGAGGTCAGCCACCGCGGACGGCACGTCGCCATGCAGCAGCGTCGAGTTGGGCCAGTCGAGCCGGGTGGCGGGGCGGCTCGAGGCGACGTACTTGTGTGTGTTGTTGAGGGCCTCCTTGAACGGGCCGCCCCGGGCGTTCCAGGTCGTCAGCAGCTGCTCGTAGCTCCACCGCCCGAACAGGAACGCGCGGTGCTCGCCCATCCGCTCACCCATCTTGGCGACCAGTGAGTCGTCACCGTAGGGGACCGCCCAGCCGCCGTATTCGAACCCGTCGCGCGTGTCCTCGTCCGGTCGGCCCGGCGATTGCATCACGCCGTCGAGCGAAATGCTGTTCATCACTATTACCTTTCCCAACGCCTGCCCTTTCGGTCGGTGGCTTCACCCCCTACACGAACGCGAACGGCCGAAATCGACATCACCTGACACGTCTATCGGAGAAAGCGCCGGGACTGGCGCCGGGTCATGCGCCGTCCAGCAGGCCGTCTAGCTCAGCGACCGTGATCACGTCGGCCTGGCGAGGGAAGATCCGCTCGGTCAGGAACGCGTGCACGTCGGGCTGGGGGTCGGCGGTGGCGTCGGCGAGGACGACCACGCGGTAGTCGCGGTCGTGCGCGTCGCGCACGGTTGACAGGACGACGCCGCTGGTGCTGATGCCGGCGAGGATCAACGTGTCGATCTCGCGCTCGCGTAGCTGCGCGTCGAGGTCGGTGGTCGAGAATGCGCCGACGCGGACCTTCCGGACGATGATGTCGCCCGGTTCCGGCGCCACCCGGTCGTGCACGGCCGTATTCGGGGAGTCGTTGCGGAACGCGTTCGGCGAGGCGCCGACGCGCTGGCCCATCCGGCTCGTCGGCGGGATCGACTCGAGGTCGGCGTCCTCGAACGCGACCCGGACGTAGCCGACTTGTCCGCCGGCGCGGCGCACGGTGGCGATCGCCGTCGCGGCGAGCGACAGCAGCTCGTCAGACTCGCCGAGCATGTCGACTATCCCGTTCTGGTAGTCCATCACGAGCAGCGCTGCGCGCCGCGGGTCGATCTGAGGGAGCGGTTCGGTCATGTGGCGTTCCTTTCGGGGGTGGGGGCGCATCGGTGTGGACGTAGCGACCGCCGCGCATCAGCGACGCGGCCGCGGCGAGCACCGACAAACCGGTGGCGACGCTGAACACGACCACGAGTCCGTGGTGGAACGCGGCCGCGATCAGCTGCGGGAAGAAGTGCGTGCCGGTCAGGATCTGCTGATGGGCGGGGGAGAGCGAGGTCAGCACGCCGGTCGGCCCGAGGAGATGCGCCACCGGGTTGTCTCCAAGCATGGCCGCGAACAGCGAGGAGACCGGCGGCAGGGCGGCGACCTGATGGGCGATCGCGTGGGGCACGCCCTGCTGCTGCAGACCGCCGAGCAGCTGGGCCGGGAGGCTGCTCGCGATGCCAGCGATGAGGAGCGAGAAGAACACGCCGATCGACAGTGCGGTGCCGGTGTTCTGGAAGGTCGACCGCATCCCCGAGGCGGCGCCGCGGTACCGGGCGGGGACGCTGCTCATGATCGACGCCGAGTTCGGGGCGCTGAACATGCCGACGCCGATCCCGTTGAGCACGATCAGACCCGCGAACGCCCAGTAGGGGAAGTCGACGGGCAGGAACATGAGGCCGACGAAGCTCGCCGCGAACACGAGCATGCCGGCGGTCGCGAACCCGCGCGCGCCGAACCGGTCCGACAGATATCCGCAGACCGGTCCTGAGATCAGGAACGCCGTGGTCAGCGGCAGCAGGTAGATGCCCGCCCACAGCGGCGTCTGGGTGTAGCTGTAGCCGTGCAGCGGCAGCCAGATGCCCTGGAGCCAGATGACCAGCATGAACTGGAGCCCGCCGCGCGCGGTGGCCGCGATCAGCCCGGCGGCGCTGCCGGCGGCGAACGCCCGGATCTTGAACAGGCCGAGCTGGAACATCGGCTCGGCGACGCGGCGCTCGATCAGGACGAAGGCGACGAGCATCGCGGCTCCGCCGACGATCGAGCCGATCACGGTCGGGTTGGTCCAGCCCATCGCGTGACCGCCGTACGGCTTGATGCCGTTGGTCACGCCGATCAGGATCGCGCTCAGGCCGACCGCGAACGTGATGTTGCCCCACCAGTCGATCCGGCCCGGGTGTCGCTCGCCGGTGTCCCGCAGCATGTGGTAGGCCCACACGGTTCCGAACACTCCGACGGGCACGTTCACCCAGAACACAGCGCGCCAGTCGATCTCGGCTAGCACGCCGCCCGCGACCAGACCGATGAACTGGCCGGCGATCGCCGCCACCTGGTTGATGCCGAGCGCGAACCCGCGCCGATCGACGGGGAACGCGTCGGTGAGGATTGCGGCCGAGTTCGCGGTGAGCATCGATCCGCCCAGGGCCTGGACCACCCGCCAGCCGATCAGCCACTGCGCGCCGTGCGCGCCGGTGAACGGATCGAACGACAGCAGCACCGACGCGACCGTGAACACCGCGAAGCCGCTGTTGTAGATCTTCACCCGGCCGTACATGTCGCCAAGCCGGCCCACGGTCACGACGAGCACGGCCTGCACGAGGCGGTAACCCATGATCATCCACAGCAGGTAGCTGATGTTCCCCGGGGCGAGCGGGTCGAGGTGGATCCCGCGGAAGATCGCCGGCAGCGCGATGATCACGATCGAGCCGTCGAGCGCGGACATGAACACGGCCATCGTCGTGTTCGACAGCGCGACCCACTTGTAGCCCTCCTCCGAGCGGAGCCGCCTCCACATCAGATGCTCTGAGCCAGTCGCTCGAGCAGAGGCGCGACCGCCATCAACTGGTGTAGCTCATCCGCGGTGAACCCGGATGACAGGGCTCGGGCGAGCTGCTCTGTCCTTGCGTTCCGGCGATCGCGGAGCACGCCAAGGCCGGCGTCCGTAATCGACAGGATCACGCGGCGGCCGTCGTCGGGGTCGGCGGCGCGCTTGATGAGACCGCGCGATTCGAGCGACGCGAGCGTCGCGCCAATCGACTGCGGGCTGATCTGCTCGAGCCGGGCGAGCGCGGCCGCCGTGGCCGGGCCGTTGCGGTCGAGCCGGGCGAGTGCCGAGCTCTCCGACAGCGTGAGCTCGTCGCCCGTGGGTATCTGACGGAGCCGCCGCAGCAGCAGGCCGATGCTCAGCCGGAGCGTCGCAGCGATCTGGGTCGTGTCCAGCGTTTGGGCGATTTCATAAGCCTAGCCTGATAAGTTCGGACTTGCAATCTGATGCTGGTAGAGAATTAGGGCTCCCGCCACCGGACCGAGGAGAGAGACGATGTCCGCAACCGCAGCCCGTCCACCCGCGGCCACCGAGGTCGACCAATGGCTCGAGCGCTTTGGTGCTGCGCTCGAGCGGGGCGACGCCGCCGGCGCCGCCGAGCTGTTCGCGGAGGAGAGCTACTGGCGGGACCTGGTCGCGTTCACGTGGAACATCAAGACCGTCGAGGGCCGCGCGGGGATCATCGACATGCTCGAGCACACGCTCGCGCGCGTGCAGCCGCATGGCTGGTACGCGACCGAGGAGCCCACCACCGCCGACGGCGTCACCGACGCCTGGATCGAGTTCGAGACAGCCGTCGGCCGTGGCAAGGGGCACCTCCGGCTGATCGGCGGGCAGGCGTGGACGCTCCTGACCACGCTCGATGAGCTCACCGGATACGAGCAGGGACTCGGGCCGCGCCGGCCCAAGGGCGTCACCCACGGCGCCAACCCCGAGCGCCAGACCTGGCTCGAGGACCGCCGGCGCGAGGCCGAGGAGCTCGGCCGGACGACTGCACCGTACGTCGTCATCGTCGGCGGTGGGCAGGGCGGGATCGCGCTCGGCGCGCGTCTTCGTCAGCTGCGGATACCCACGATCATCGTCGAGCGCAACCCGCGCCCAGGCGACTCGTGGCGCAACCGGTACAAGTCGCTTTGCCTGCACGACCCGGTGTGGTACGACCACCTACCGTACGTCAAGTTCCCGCCGAACTGGCCGGTGTTCTCGCCCAAGGACAAGATCGGCGACTGGCTTGAGATGTACACGCGGGTGATGGAGCTCAACTACTGGGGATCGACCACCGCAAGGAGCGCGCGCTACGACGAGGACGCCCGCGAATGGGTTCTGGTGGTCGACCGCGAGGGGGAGGAGATCACGCTTCGCCCGAAGCAGCTGGTGCTGGCCACGGGGATGTCCGGGCGACCGCACACACCTGTCCTTGAAGGCATGGATCGCTTCAAGGGCGACCAGCATCACTCCTCGAATCACCCTGGACCGGATCGGTACCGTGGCAAGCGGGCGGTCGTGATCGGGTCCAACAACTCCGCCCACGACATCTGCGCGGCGCTGTGGGAGCACGGAGCCGACGTGACGATGGTGCAGCGCTCCTCCACGCACGTGGTGCGGTCGGACTCGCTGATGGACATCGCGCTGAGCGGTCTCTACTCAGAGGACGCGGTCGCCGCCGGGATGACCACCGAGAAGGCCGACCTGACGTTCGCGTCGCTGCCCTACCGGATCATGGCCGGCCTCCAGGTCCCGGTGTACGAGCAGATCCGCGAGCGCGACGCCGACTTCTACGCGCGGCTGGAGGCAGCCGGCTTCCAGCACGACTGGGGCGAGGACGGATCGGGGCTGTTCATGAAGTACCTGCGGCGCGCTTCGGGCTACTACATCGACGTGGGCGCGTCCGAGCTCGTGGCGAACGGCCAGATCAAGCTCCAGGCCGGCCAGGTCGACCACCTCACCGAGGACGCTGTGGTGATGGCCGACGGCACCGAGTTGCCGGCCGACCTCGTCGTCTACGCCACCGGGTACGAATCGATGAACGGAGCCGTCGCCGGCCTGATCTCCCAGGACGTCGCCGACAAGGTCGGCAAGGTTTGGGGCCTCGGATCCGATACGACCAAGGACCCGGGGCCGTGGGAGGGAGAGCAGCGCAACATGTGGAAGCCGACCCGGCAGGAGGGGCTGTGGTTTCACGGCGGCAACCTGCACCAGTCGCGCCACTATTCGCTGTATCTCGCGCTCCAGCTGAAGGCACGGGCGGAGGGCATCGACACGCCGGTTTACGGGCTACAG
Organism: uncultured Solirubrobacterales bacterium; assembly: GCA_963699325.1. Classification (GTDB taxonomy): domain Bacteria; phylum Actinomycetota; class Thermoleophilia; order Solirubrobacterales; family Solirubrobacteraceae; genus Palsa-465. The sequence continues at coordinate 5,930 of CAVOTN010000015.1, forward strand.
GAGGTCCATCACGCGCGGTAGCGCTCGATCAGCTCGTCTGCGGCAAGTCGCTCAGGCGTGGTCAGTGCCGCGGGGGTGAGGGTTTCCGTCTGTGCGTACTCGTCCAGGATCGCGTCACGGACGGCGTCAATCCCGACGCCGGGCACCTCGTCGGCGACGGAGCCCGTTGTGGCCGGGTCCCAGTCGAGGCCGAGCTCACGGTAGACGTCTTCAAGGACTGCGCGGAGTTCGGCTGCAGGCTCGACGACGACGACGCTCGACAGCAGCCAGGCGCCGCGGACGATCCGCTGGGCGGCGCCGATCAGCTTCGTCTCGCCGCGCGCGTTGACGCTGAACTCGCCCGGGCAGTACTCGCCCGGCACCTCCCCGACGCGAGCGTCGACGCCCAGGCGGCGGAGCGCCCGGGCCTGAAGCTCGGCCTCGGCGGAGAAGCGCGCCTGGATCCCGGTCATCGAATCGGCGGCGGGCACGATCAGGTCGAACACGAGGCAGCCCTCGTCATACGCCGCGGCCCGCCCTCCCGCGCCACGTACGACCGGCGTGAACGCGTGCCGTTTCGCCGCAGCAATTGCGTCCGGGAAGCCGGCGAGGAAGCTGTCCCGGCGCCCGAACGCGACGGTCGGGCGCGGGCGGTAGGACCGGAGCACGGGTCCGCGGTTTGCGGCGGCGACGAGTCCGAGCAGCGCGTGGGGCAGTGCCACGTCGAGCGCGGGGTCAGCGCCGGCGGACCCCTCGAGCAGGTCCACTCGTTCAGATCTCCAGCACTCGTGCGACCGTTTCCGGCTCGACGTCGAGCGCGTCCACGTTCTCGGCGATCTGAGCCGGGGAGGTGGCGCCGAACAGCACGCTGGTCACGGCGGGATTGCCGAGCGCGAACGCGATCGCGAGCGCGGCCGGGCTGGCGTTGACCTCTGCGGCCAGCGCACGAAGCTTCTGACCCCGCTCGCGGGCGTCGGCGAACCGGGGATCCTCGATCTCGGCCGCGGCGCGGCCCGTCTGGCCGGCGTCGTACTTGCCGGTGAGCACGCCGCCGGCCATCACGAACGACGCGACCACGCCCGCCCCGGATGCGTCGAGCGACGCGGCCATCGCGTCGCTCTCGACCCAGTCGCGACGCGCGAGGCTGTACGGGAGCTGAGCGGCGCACGGTGCCGGCACTCCCTGCTCCCTCGCCGCCTGCGTCACTTGCCCGAACGGGGCTGCCTCCCAATTCACGATGCCCCATGCGCGGGACTTGCCCGACCTGAGCAGGCCGCCGATCGCCTCCACCATGTCCATGATCGGCAGACCGTCCGGCGGCGGGTTCGCGTAGATCAGGTCGACGTGGTCGAAGCCCATCCGGCCGAGCGAGCCGTCGAGCTCCGCGGCGGCGCTCTGCTCAGGCCAGAACTCCCACCACAGCTTGTTCGAGACGACCGTGTCGTCGCGGTCCCAGCCGGCCGCGCGGAACAGCTCGCCGAACAGCACCTCTGAATAGCCGCTCGGGATCGGCGCCAGCCCGGTCTCGTCGTTGTAGCGCGCGTCGTCGAGGAAGTTGAAACCCCGCTCTCGGGCGGCGCGCATCACCGCGAGCGCGGCCTCGCGCGGGATCCGCTCGAACGTGCGCCACGACCCCAGCGATAGACGCGAGACCTCGAGTTCGGATGAGCCGAGTCGCCGTCTTTGCATTACTCAGGGGGCGAGCCGCTCGATCTGCCAGTCGCCGCCGGGTCCCCGCCGGTACCGCAAGCGATCGTGCAGGCGGTTGTCACGGTGCTGCCAGAACTCGAACGTCTCCGGGGTGAGGCGAAACCCGCCCCAATGGCCGGGGACGGGCACCTCGGCGCCGGCGTGTCGCTGATCGAGTGCCGCCACCCGCTCCTCGAGAATTTCGCGGCGCTCGACGACGCGGCTCTGCGGCGACGCGGCCGCACTCAGCTGGCTGCCGCGCGCTCGGCTATGGGCGTATGCCTCCGTCTCTTCCCGCGTGGTGCGCTTCACGGGGCCCTCGATCCGGACCTGGCGCCCGAACGGCTCCCAGTGGAACAGCAGCGCGGCGCGCGGGTTGGCGGCCAGTTCTCCGCCCTTGCGGCTCTCGTAGTTGGTGAAAAAGACGAACCCTTCGTGGTTGGCCCGCTTGAGCAGCACCATCCGCACTGACGGCGCGCCGTCCGTGGTGGCGGTGGCGAGGGCCACAGCCTCCGGCTGGCTCACGCCGGCGCTCGCGGCCTCGTCGAACCATCTCGCAAACTGCACCACCGGATCCGCGTCGACGTCCTCCTCGCGCAGCGGCTGCGAAGGTTCCGTCATGCGCGCGCGGGAGAGGTGATCGAACTCATCATGAATGGTGAAGCCGGGGTCGGCCTGCCCGAGGATGATGTCCTGGCCGCTCGTGCTGCGCAAGACTGATCGATAGCCTGACCCCGGTCACCATGCCCGAGCCGCCCAAGATCGTTCACCTCGATCAGCTCGAGGCGATTCCCGGCCCCGGAAGCCTCACCTGGCATCCAGTCCGGCTGGCGCTCGGGGTCAAGGCGTTCGGCTGTAACGCGTACACGGCCGGCGAGGCGGGACAGGACGTCGTCGAGCCGCACACCGAGGATCCGTCCCTGGCCCATCAGGAGCTGTACTTCGTCGCCGCCGGGCGGGCGACGTTCACGATCGACCGCGTCTCGCACGATGCGCCCGCGGGGACTTACGTGTTCATCCCCGACCCTGCATCGCACCGGCAGGCGGTGGCCGCGGAGGCGGGCACGACCGTGCTCAGCTTCGGCGGGCCGCCGACGTTCGAGCCCTCGGCGTGGGAGTGGGCGTTCCGCGCCGGGCCGCTGATTCGTGACGATCCGGCGCGCGCCCGGGAGATCCTCGCTGAGGGGCTCGCGCGCCATCCGGATTCGGGGTCGCTCCATTACAACCTGGCCTGCCTCGAGGCGATCGCTGGTCAGCGGGCCGCCGCGCTCGCCGCGCTCACGGACGCGATCCGCCTGCGGCCCGCGGTCGCCGGCTGGGCCCGCGAGGACGAGGACTTCGCGAGCCTCCGCGACGACCCCCAGTTCCGCGCGCTCCTCCGCCGTGCCTCCGAGTCCCCCTAGCTGGCAAAGCCCTCGGAGGCGGCACCTGCATAGCCTGACAACGGACGCGTCAACGGGGGACCATGGCAGACCGCGCATGTCCCGCATGCGCGGAATGACACGGTCGGGCTCGCCGGCGCTGAATGTCAGGTTTCGCATGCTCCGGGCGGCAGGTGTGTCGAAGGGCGGGGCTCGTGGGACCGCGATCGTCCAGGTGACCGCGATCGTTCCCGCCCTCCTCCAGGTGCCCGCCGTTAAATCGCCCGCGAATCGCACTCGGAGCTGGGATGGGGACCGGGCGTCTACGCCGATGGCATCGCAAGCAGCGCCTTGACCTTGCCGACGATCTCGGCGATCGGCGGCATGCCGGGCACGTCGACCTCGAGCTCGGGATCCTCGCCGTCGGCGATGCGGCGCCACCGGCGTGCCGCGAGCTCGACGAACTCGGGGTGGGGGAGCACCCAGAACCGCCCGTCGGTGATCGCGTCGGCCACGAGATCGGCGATCTCGGCCGGCTCCTTGCCCTCGTCGAGCGCCTTCTTGATGATCGGGGTCACGACCTCGGACCCCCGCACCGCGGGCGGCGGATCGCCCAAGCGACTGGGCCAGTTGCGGTCGGCGTCGGCGATCCCGGTACGTACCCAGCCAGGGCACAGCACGCTGACGCCGATCGGGAGCCCGTAGGTGCGGGTCATCGTGAACAGGTCCTCGGTCAGCGCGACGACCGCGTGCTTGCTCGCGTCGTACGACGGCCCCGATCCCGGCATCAGCCCGTTGATGCTCGCGGTGTTCACGATGTGGCCCTCGCCCTGGCCGAGCAGGATCGGCAGGAACGTGCGGGTCCCGTGGATGACGCCCCACAGGTTCACCCCGATGACCCACTGCCATGCCGACAGCGGACCGAACCACGGGTCCGCGCGAGTGGCGACGCCCGCGTTGTTGCAGACCACGTGCACGCCGCCGAACCGCTCGACCGCGGCCGCCGCCAGCGCCTGGACCGCCGCCTCGTCGCTCACGTCGGTCGGCACCGCCAGCGTCTCGACGCCCAGCGCTCCGACCTGTTCGGCGGCGCTCGCCAGCGCGTCCGCCTGCACATCGGCGAGCACGACGTCGAGGCCGTCCCGGGCGAACCGCTCCGCGAGCGCCAGGCCGATACCGCTCGCGGCTCCGGTTACGACCGCCACCTTCCCCGCCTCGAGCCTCATCGCCACTCCTTTCGTCGCGAAAGGAAACCGATCCTACATCCGGCGTGCTGGTGTTCTTCACGCGGATTCGGGTGATGTGCGAGGGTGGTGGCGGATCGACGATCTTGGCGATGACGACGACAACCCACGCCACGCTCGAGCTCGGGGAGTCGACCGAGCGCGGCCGAGCGGCGCGCGCCTCCGTGCCGCGCTCGGCGCACGGCGACTGGACTCCCGCGCCGGATCGCCCCGATCCGGTGGCGGTGCTTCAGGCTCAGGCCGCGACCCGCGTGCAGGAGCTGATCCCGATCCGGTACGGACGGATGCTGGTGTCGCCGTTCACGTTCTACCGCGGCGCGGCGGCCGTGATGGCCGCCGATCTCGCGTCGACGCCGAATTCGGGCATCGCCGTGCAGGCGTGCGGCGATGCTCACATCTCGAACTTCGGCGGCTTCGCCGCTCCCGACCGCCGGTTGATCTTCGGTCCGAACGATTTCGACGAGACACTGCCCGGCCCGTGGGAATGGGACGTCAAGCGGATGGCGGCGAGCGTCGAGATCGCGGGTCGCGACGTCGGCCTGCGGGCGGATCGCCGGGCGCGGCTCGTGGCCGCGTGCGTCCGCGAGTATCGCGAGGCGATGCGCTCCTTCGCCCGGGTCAGCCACCTGGACGTCTGGTACGAGCGCATCAACGCGAGCGAATTGGTCAGCCGGTTCGGCGGCCAGCTCGGCTCGCGGGGCCGAATCACGTTCTCAAAGCCGTTCGCGAACGCTCGGGAGAAGACGAGCCTGCGCGCGGTGCGCAAGCTGACCGAGCGGGTCGACGGCAAGCCCCGCTTTCGCAGCGTCCCGCCGCTGCTCGTGCGGTTCGCCGATCTGCACGACCCGAACGACCCGCGCGACGAGTCCGACTACGTCCGCGATCTGCTCGACCAGTACGTCGCGAGCCTCGACGAGGACAAGCGCTACCTGTTCGGCACGTACGAGTACGTCGACCTCGCGCGCAAGGTAGTCGGCGTTGGAAGCGTCGGCACGCGTGCCTGGGTGCTGCTGTTCGCCGGCCGCCAGGGCCAGGACTCGCTCGTCCTGCAGATGAAGGAGGCGCAGGCCTCGGTGCTCGAGGCGCACCTGGGCGCGAGCGAGTTCGAGCACCACGGTGAACGCGTCGTCCGCGGCCAGCGCATGGACCAGGCCGTCACGGACTTGTTCCTCGGGTGGCAGCGGAGCCAGGGTCTCGACGGCGAGGAGCACGACTTCTACATCCGCCAGTTGTGGGACTGGAAGGCATCGATGGACCTGTCGACGATGCGGTATTGGGGTCTGCACGCCTACAGCCGCGCGTGCGGATGGTCCCTGGCCCGGGCGCATGCCCGCTCCGGGGACCGGTGCGCGATCGCCGCCTACCTCGGCGGCGGCCCGAACTTCGACCAGGCGATGGCACGTTTCTCGGCGGCCTACGCCGATCAGAACGAACTCGACTACCAGCGGTTGATCGAGGCGGTCGGCGCCGGCGAGGTGCCCGCGCAGTTCGGGGTGTAGGCGTCTAGCCGGCCACGATCAGGCCGAGCACGCCCTTGATGATCAAGAGGACGCCGATGACCGCGAAGCCGCGCTCGGCGTAAACCCGCCCGTGGATGCCCGCCCATGCCTTCGCTCGGGCGATCGCGGCCGGCGTCCGCTCAGGTGCGACCTGAAACGCGATCATCGGCAGCTCGAGCAGGAGCAGCATCACGAGGTTGAACGCGACCACGACCACCACGGTCGCGAACGTCGAGTAATGGAGCTTCTCAGCCTGTCCAGCCCGGCCAGGTACGACGCGCCGGGCAGGGTCAGGAGCGCTCCGATGGAAACGACGTGGTCCTCGGGCTGCCGCGGCTCAGCTCGCGCTGCCAGCGTGGCGGCGGCTTGCCTTCCTTCTTCTTCGCTCGCCGCGCCCGGTAGCGCGCGTCGCGGCCGGTCGCGAGCGCGTGCGGTCGCGGTAGGATGAGCCCGCCGATCACGATGTCCGCGAGCGGGCTCAACGTGTGCTGGGTCGTCGAGACGACCCCGATCGTTTGAGCGAGAACACGATCAGTAGTCCGAGCGTGATGCTCGTCAGCATCGCCCCGCAGTAGTAGCCGAGCATCAGCCGCTTCGGGTTGGGAAGCAGCGGCATCAGCGTCGTGACCGCGATCAGCGTCGGGTTGAACGCCGCGGTGAACGACAAGAGGATGACCTGACCCATGCGATTCAGATCCGCGCGCGACGCTCAGGGTGGGGGTGGCAGGCCGATCAACTGGAACACCGAGAACGCGAGCAGGATCACGCCGACGCCGACGAGGCCATAGCGAGCCTGGCGGAGCTTGACGTGACCGCTGATTCCGATGAGGAACAGCACGGTGGCGAGGAATACGGTGTCGCGCACGTACTTGTCCGCGGTGCCGCCCGCGTCCGAGCCCTTCGTGAACTCTTCGTCGGCTTGTGAGTCGAGCGCGGTCGACTCGAGCCTGTCGGGGAATCGCATATGGGGCATGTAGGCGGGGCCTGGGGGTGCGTTCGGATCGTGGGCTGGGTCCGTGGCCAACCATGCGTCGAACGCCGGCCGATATCCGGGGCGAAGGCGGTTCCGGGCGAGCTGCTCGGCACGCTTATTGCCGGCGACGTACGCGCTGAACCAGGCGTTGAACGAGACCGAGTCGAGCGTCTCGGTCTGGAGCGCCTCGAGATCCGCCCGGTTCGCCTTGGTCCGCAGCGCCGATGCCTTCGCGAGCGACACCGACGACTCCGTGCTCCACTTCGCGGCCGCATACCCGGAGTAGGCCGCCAGCAGCGCAACCGCCGAGAGCAACACCGCCTCGATGATCGACAGCAATTGCTCCTCGCGGCTCTGATGCCGTGCTCGGGCTCGTCGTGCTCGGCGTGCTCCTTGTGCTCGGCGATCTCCTTGCCCACCTCCGCCGCCGACAACCCCTCAGGCACTCTCCAACTCCGGTCTCGATCTTCGCAGGACGCCACCGGGAAGGATCGAGGCGGCGCGCGGGGCGACATCACCCGATCCGGGTGACGATTGACCCCCGATGCTGACGATCCGACTCGAACCACTCGACGAGCGCCACCTCGAGGACGTGCGAGCCCTGGTGGCGGACCCCGATGTCCTGCGCTACACCCGCATCCCGGAGCCGCCGCCCGACGACTTCGCCCGGTCGTGGATCGCGGCGTACGCGACCGCGCGCAAGGACGGCACGCGCGAGGCGTTCGCCGCAATCGACGGAGACGCCCGGTTCGTCGGCCTCGGGCTGGCGCCGAAAATCGACCGCAAGGACGGCGAACTCGAGCTCGGCTACATCGTCCCGGCGTGGGCGCGGGGACGCGGCGTCGCCTCGGAGATCCTCCGCCAGATGACGACCTGGGCTATTCGCGAGGTCGGCGTGATGCGGGCGTACCTGATCATCGACGTCGACAACCGTGCGTCGGAGCGAGTGGCCGAGCGGTGTGGCTACGTCCGCGAGGGAGTCATGCGCTCGATCCACGTAAACAGGGCCGGCGGAGCGACGCGGCGCTGTGGTCCCGACTCCTCGGACCCCTAGTCTCGTTCCCACCATGGATCAGCAGTCGCTCGACGGCCGAACCGCGATCGTCACCGGCGCCTCGCGCGGGATCGGCGCGGCGATCGCGCGGGCGCTGACCGCGCCGGCGCTCGCGTCACGCTCGTCGCCCGCGACCGGGAGGCGCTCGGAAGCGGTGGCGGCGGACATGCACAACGGCCCGGTCGTCCTCCCGGTCGACCTCGCCGATCCGGACGCGCCCGCTCGGCTCGTCGCCGAAGCGCGAGACCGTGTCGGCGCGATTGACGTGCTCGTGAACAACGCGGCGCTCGCGGCCCGCGCGCCGACCGACGAGCTCGACGCGGAGCTCATCGACGGCTGCACGCGGTCAACGTGCGGGCGCCGCTGCTGTTGATCGCGGCGCTCGTGCCGAGATGGTCGAGCGCGGTCGCGGCGCGATCATCAACATCTCGTCGGTCTCGGGGGTGGTGGCACCCGCGCCGGGCGGCCTACGCCGCGTCGAAGGGGGCGATCGATGCCGCGACGCGGTCGATGGCCATCGAGCTCGGGCCCTGGGATCCGCGTGAACTCGGTGGCGCCCGGCGTCGTCGACACGGCCATGTGGGCGAGGAACAAGGCGATACCGGGCGTGATCGAGGAGATCGAGACGCTGACGCCGTTGCGCCGATGGGCGACCCCCGACGACATCGCCGACGTGGTGGTGTTCTTGGCCTCGGACGCGGCCCGGTTCGTGACCGGCGAGACCGTCCGGGTCGACGGGGGCCTGGCCCGGACTACGACCTCTACGGGGGACCGGTCCAGCGCCCGCGCCAAGTGGCCGCCAATGGAGCAAACGCGTCTTGACAATTAGTACGCGCGTACTAACTTCTCATGCGTACTAGCGACAAGGGTCAGTCACCGCCGAAGACGTTCACGCAGCGCAAACGGCGCGACCAGCTCGTCGCCTGTGCGATCGACGCGCTCGCCGAGCTTGGTTTCCAGGGAACGTCCGTGGCGGAGGTCGCGCGGCGCGCCGGCGTCAGCAAGGGCGTGGTCACCTACCACTTCGCCGCCAAGGACGACCTCATGTTCGCCGCGGTCGCAGAGATCTTCGACTCGGTCACCGAGTTTTTAGAGGACCGTTTGGGGGGCACATCCCCGGAGCGGTTCGTCGCGGACTACATCAACGCGTGGGTCGCGTACTACCGGGCCCGGACCCGGTACATGCTCGCGATCCGAGAGGTATGGGGCAACTTCCGCGACGACAGCGGCCACCAGCACTTCGGCCCCCAGGCGGTCTCCGGCGAACTCGGCGTCGTTCAGCAGGTCCTCGAGTACGGACAGGCCAACGACAGCCTCGGGAAGTTCGACGCCCGGGTGATGGCGGTGACCATGAAGGCCTCGCTCGACGCGCTCCTCAACCAACTTGCGACAGATCCTGAGCTTGACCTCGAGGCGTACGGCGCGGAGCTCGTGACGTTGTTCGACCGCGCCACCGCCCGATTAGAAGCCTGATTCACGGCCGCAACCCGCGGCCGATCCCGCGAATACATCTGACCAACGTTTGCGCTCCCGAAAGGTGCGGACCATGAGCCTGCCTCTAAACCAACTGAACCTCGGGGCTGTGACCCAGCCTTACATCCACACCCGGCCCTTTGCGTTGTTCCTGTGGCTGCTGATCAACCTGGCGTCGTTCGGGTTCGAGTTCAAGCAGTGGCGCCAGCGGCGCGCCGAGGCCACGAAGCGAGACCGGGGTAGCTTCGCGCTGCTGATGACGGGCACCGTGGCAGGGCTGTTCCTGCTTGTGTCCGCGCCGACGCTCGCGCCCGGGGCCGCGATCCGACCGGCCGGAGCTGCGTTCGCCGTCGGAGTGGCGCTGTTTCTCGGTGGGTTCGGGATGCGGCGCTGGTCCGAGATGACTCTGGGCCGCTACTTCACGTTCACGGTGATGACGAGCGCCCGACCAGCCAGTGATCACGTCCGGGCCCTACCGCTTCGTCCGGCACCCCGGGTACACCGGCGGCCTGTTGATCCTGCTCGGCTCCGGCCTGGTGACGGGGAACTGGATCGGTCTCGCCGGTTGGACGCTGCTCGTGATGGTTCCGTTGCTGTACCGGATTCACGTCGAGGAGAACGCGCTGCTGTCGGCGGTCGGCGACCGCTACCGCGCGTACGCCTCGGGCCACAAGAGGCTGATTCCACTCGTGTGGTGAGATTCGTTGCGTGACCGCTCATGGAGTTAGCGACAGCGATATCCGGCGTCGGTACGCGCAGGTGTTCGACGATGTCGCCGAGGACTACGACCGCGAACGCCCCGGCTACCCGGACGAGTTGATCGACGCAGCCTGTACAGCGGGGGCCCTGGCCGTTGGGGACAGGATCGTCGAGGTCGGCTCGGGCACGGGGCTGCTTACGACGGCGCTTCTGGCGCGCGGGTTTGAAGTCGACGCCGTCGAGCCCGGCGCGAACATGATCCGAGTCGCCCAGCGGCGAGTTGCGCCGGAGCGGCGGTCCGGTTCCACCGCGGGCGGTTCGAGGACGTGGCGCTACCGGAGGGCATGTTCGGTGCGGTGTTTTCCGCGACGGCGTTTCACTCGATCCAGCCCGACATCGGCTGGCGCCGCCCTTCTACTGAGGCCCGGAGGCGTGCTCGCATTGCTTCAGTACTGCGAGGTGTCGGATCCGAGCACGGTGGACGACTGGCGGGCGCTCGAAGCCGCGCT
>CAVOTN010000016.1:0-102253 GCA_963699325.1 uncultured Solirubrobacterales bacterium
TGCGGCGGGTTCGAGCGGCCCGGCCCAAGCGTCACACGGCGGCGGTCGCCTCGACCTTGCTCGGCGCCTCCACGTGCGTGACCGGCAGGCCCAGCCCGCGGGCCTTGCTCACCAGGTCGAGCTTCAACCACCGCGAGATCCCGAGCGGCAGCGTCGACACGATGATTTCGTCATAGCTGCCGAGGTTGACCGCGTCGTGGATCGCCATCAGCGGCTCGGCATCGCCAATGCTGCCGGTGACCTCGTGGCCGGCGGCCTCTGAGAGCTTGGGCAGCGCCACCGCCAGCACCCGACTGGCCTCATCCGCGCTGGCATCCTGCGGATCGACCACCTTGTGCATGCCGTGGGCTTGACGTGGGACCACGAGATGGAACCTGGCCGGACTGCGCTGCGCGCGCTCCCGGACCGCGGCCAGCAAACCAGTGGTCGCCGCGGTCTGATGCGCAACGACGAGGACGTCGGCCGGTTCTGACATGTGTCACCTCCAGAAGAGATGGACCGGTCGACTGAGTATTCCACCGCGCCCCCGCCCTAACAAGGGGCTGCGGAATCCGGCCCAGCAGCGATCGTCCTGCGTGAGGCGATCAGCCGGATTCCGTAAACGGAATTCGGCGCCATGACGTCATGATGCGCCGCAACGTGCGGAGCCGAATTCCGCTAATCCAGGAGGTACTCGCCGCGCGCCACGATCACCGCCGATCCGCCGACGAACACCCGCTGGACGCCTTCCTCGGCGCTGCCCTCGACCCGCGCCCGCAGCACCGACCGGCGCCCGATCTCTACACCCTGGACGATCTCGATCTCGGTCCCGAACGGCACACGGCCGTGGCGGGCCAGATGCACGGCCAGCGGACCGGCCGCCGAGCCGGTGGCGGGATCCTCGGCCACGCCCAACGCCGGCCCGAACATTCGCGTCTTCCACCGCTCGCCCGACCCCGCGAAGCAGTTGATCCCGTAGGTGCCGAGCCGCTCGAGCGCGCCGATGTCCGGCGCCAGCGCCGCGACCGCGTCCTCGCTCGGCAACTCGGCATACACGTGCAACGGGCCGTTGCGGTACCCCTCGATCGGGAGCGCGCCGTCGCCCCGAGCCGCTCCGAGCGCCGCCATCAGCTCATCGACGGCATCGAACGGCTCGACCGCCGGCACGAACTGCTCCATCTCCCCGTACGTCAGCGCGCCACCGCCGGTGCGCTCGAGCGTCACGGGCACGATCCCGAGGCCGGTCTCCAGCCGGACCACGTTTGACCCCATCGCCCGGCCGACGACGAACGCGGTCCCCAGCACCGGGTGGCCGGCGAACGGAAGCTCGGTGGCGGGGGTGAAGATGCGCACGCGCAGATGCGCGTTCGGGTCCTCGGCTCGGAACACGAACACGGTCTCGGATAGGTTCATCTCGCGCGCGGCGCGTTGCATGGTGTCGTCGCTGAGGCCCGTCGCGTCGGTGAACACCGCCACCTGGTTGCCCTGCAGAGGCACGTCCGTGAACACGTCGGCGATCGTGTAGCGACGCATGCTCACGACTCGCGCGCCATCTCGAGCAGCGTCGTCACCGTCGTCCAGTTGCGGGCGGTGGCGCGGACCCCCAACCCTCGGCCCGCCAGCTTGGTCCACATCTTCGAGCGCCCGACTCCGTCGGGATGCCAGGCATAAAGCTCGCGCCCGATCGACACGAGCCTCTCCGTAGGCGCGGCCGCGGCGGCGATCTTCGCGACCGCCTCGGGATCGGGCTCCCCGTCGAGGAAGCTGACCTGGTAGCGCTTGGGATTGTCGGCCACGTCCGCCAGCGGATTGCAGCGCGACGACCTCCGCGAGCTCGTCGGCGGTGCGCACGATCACGTCGACGTCGAACCCGAAGCGCTCGGCGATCAGCTTCTCGGATTGCGCGCCGAGCTTGTTCGCGCTCACACTCGTTCTCAGCACCACATTGCCGCTCTGGACGTATGTGCGGACGTCCTTGAACCCGGCGTCAGTCAGAGCTGTGCGCAGTTCCGGCATCGCGATCCGCTTGTTCGGACCGAGGTTGATGCCACGTAAGAGAAGGATTTGTGAGTGATTGCGCGCCATGTTGCGGGGAACTACGGACCGGGGTTGCGGGCCGGCGCGGATGTATACAGACGCGGTTTGGCCGATGTCATTCACGCAAGCCGGAACTTGAGCCCGGCGGCCAAATTTCCCTCGAGAATACGGAGTCCGGTAAATGCGGAAGGGCAACGACAAGACGGGTCGCATGTCGGCGCAGGAGACGCTCGAACTGTGGCAGGCGTACAAGCAGAGCGGCGACGCGCGGGTTCGCGACCGCCTGGTCCTGACGTTCGCGCCGATGGTCAAGTACATCGTGTACAAGAAGGCGCGCGAGATTCCGGCCCGCTGCGAGGTGGAGGACTTCATCTCGTGCGGCCTCGAGGCACTGATCCGATCGATCGACCGCTATGACCCGAACAAGGGCGCCACGCTCGAGCAGTTCGCGTGGACCCGGATCCACGGCGCGGTGCTCGACGAGCTCCGCCGCAACGACTGGGCTCCCCGCTCGCTGCGCCGCTGGGACCGCGACATCAACAAGGCTTCGGAGCAGTTCGTCGGCCTGTACGGCCGCAAGCCGTCGCGCGAGGAGCTGAGCGAGTCCCTCGGGATCTCCGCCAACGACCTCCGCACGCGCCAGGACGACATCGCCCGGTCGCACGTCGGGTCGCTCAACACCGTTGTCCTCGCCGAGGACGACACCACGATCGAGCGGATCGACACGCTGCATTCGGAAGACCGCGACTGCGATCCCGAGCATGCGGCGATGCGCGACGAGGCCAAGGCCCGCTTCCGTCAGGCGTTCGAGCGCCTGCCCGAGCGCGAGCGCAAGGTCGCCGTGCTCCTCTACGTCTACAACCTCACCCTGCGTGAGATCGGCGAGATCCTCGGCGTCACCGAGAGCCGCGTCTGCCAGATCCACGGGCAGATCACCAAGAAGCTGCGCGTCGAGCTCGAAGCCGACGAGGCCCTCTTCAGCGAAGTGGCGTAAGCCCGAGGGGCCTTGCGCCCCTCGGCCTCAGCTCTCGTCAGTCGGCTGAGGGCCGAACCGCCCGGTTACGTCGGGCAGCTCTGCGGTCGCCGCCGCCTCGGCGGCGGCCTGGTTCTCGCGCTTGACCTCGAGCCAGATCTCCTCCCGGTAGACGGGAATCGCCCGGGGGGCGTCGATCCCGATCCGGACCGTCTGGCCCCGGACCTCGAGGACCTCGATGATCGTGTTGTCGCCGAGCATGATGCGCTCGCCGGCGCGGCGGCTGATTCTCAGCATGCCGGGTCGGCGTCCGGCGCGCCATCCCCGTCGGGGGCGACGAACAGCGGCGCTCGTAGATCACAGCCGGGCGCCTGGTTGATCACCTGGTAGGCCTGACCGGACCGCACCAGGATCGGCGCCTTGAGGTTGGCTGTGAAGTCCTCCAGCGCCGGCGCGGCGCGCACAGTCACATAGACGTCCATCGCGCCCGACCCGTCGAAGCCGAGGCGCTCGGCGTCCTCGTCGATCACCTCGACCGCGAACCCCTGAAAGAACCGGTGCGGGTTCGTCACCGGCAGCGCCAGCCCCGGATCCTCCAGCGACTGGAGCCACATGAAGGGCGCGTCGGGGTCGGCCGCCAGCAACGCATAGCGGGACCCGCCGAGACCGATCAGGCCCTCGGGAAACTCGATGACCGTTTCCGGCTCGATCTGCACGCGCCCGAAGCGCGAGCTCTCGATCGTGAGCGACAAAGCGGGGCTTACTCTAGCCGGAGCTGGTGCCGAGGAAGTTCATCAGCGACTCTTGCACGATGCTCGCGCCCGCCTGCAGGGCCGCGGTGAGCGCCGCCTGCTGGGTCGAGTAGCTGATCTCGGTCGACGCCATGTCGGCGTCCTGGGTGTTCGAGAGGACCTGCGTGTCGCTGGTCTGGAGGGTCTGGATCCGCGAGGAGGCCATCTGGAGCCGGTCCTGGACCGCACCGACGGTGGCCGACAGTCCGCCCAGCGAGTTGAGGTTCGACGTGAGCGAGGAGAGCTCGGAGTTCACCGCCGAGCTGTTACCGGACTGCATGTCGTCGGCGATGTTGCGGAGCGTGTTCAGCAGCTGGCCGTCGCCGGCGGGCTGGCCGGACACGGTCTGGCCGTTCCCGAGCACTCCCGACAGGTTCGAGTTCACGGTCAATGAAGTGTTGGGTCCGATCGTCCGCGTGATCTGGCCGGTATTGCCGGCGTAGGTGTCGTTCGTCCCGGACGCGTACGGCTGGGTTGAGGTCGCGGAGCCCGAGAACACGTACTGGCCGTTGTACTGGGCGTTGGCGTCCTGCTTGATCTGGTCGATCAGCTGGTTGACCTCCTGCGCGGAGGCCTGCATGTCGCCGGTGCTCTGGGTGCCGTTCGCGGCCTCGACGGCCAGCTCCTGGATCCGCTGAGCCGAGTTCGTGATGTCGGTCAGCGCGGAGCTCTGTGCCGTGGTCCAGCCGGTGCCGTCGGTGACGTTGTTCGAGTAGCTCGTCAGGTTCGACAGATCGGTGTTGAGCCCGAGCGCCAGCGCGGTGCCGGACGGGTTGTCGGACGGCTGGTTGATCGACTTGCCGCTCGACAGCTCCTGCTGGGTCGAGTCGAGGCGGTCGAGCGCCGTCTCGATGCCGGACAGCGTCATCTGCGCAGACATCTGGTTGGTGATGCGTCCGATCATCTAGATCACCCCGAGACCATGCTGAGAAGCGTGCTGATCGTGTCGTTGATCGTGCTCATGACGCGCGCCGAGGCCTGGTAGGCCTGCTGGTACTGGATCAAGTTGGTCATCTCCTCGTCGAGCGAGACGCCGGAGATGCTCTGGCGCTGGTTGCCGATCGCGGTCAGCAGCGACTGCGAGGTCTGCTGCGCGTTCTGGGCCGATTGCACGTCGCCGCCGACCTGGGTGACAAAGGCGCTGTAGGCCTGGCTCGCGGTGCCCTTGCTGAGGCCGGCGACGGCGGTCGCCTCGGCCCCCGTGTAGGGCGGGGTCGTGCCGTTCGCGGTCAGGCTCGGGTTGACCGCGATCGTGGCCGCGGTGGTGCCGGTCGGATCGAAGAACGGGGTGGCGCTCGGTCCGCTCGCGTCGGCGCCGGAGATCGCGCCGTTGACCGTGGTCACGAGGTCGTTGGCGATGCCGTCGAGCGTCGTCGAGTAGTCCGCGATCTTGCCCGTGCCGGTCGTCGAGTCGTACAGCCCGAGCAGCGAGCCGAGCGTACCGCCGGAGCCGTTCAGGTTCGAGTCAGTCAGATTGTCGGTGAGGTCGACGCTGGTTCCGCTCACGAGTGGCGTGGTGTCCGGCGTCCCGTTCTGCGCGGCGACCGCGGCGTTGCCGAAGCTCACGTTCACCATCCCGTTCGACTGGGTGGTGACGTTCACGTTCGAGTACTGGGACAGGTCGTCGATGACGTTGTCGCGCTGGTCCTCGAGGCTGTTGGCGTCGATCCCGGCGGACTGCGCCTGGGCGATCTGTCCGTTCAGCTGCGCGATCTCGTTGGCGTCATTCGCGACCGCACCGGTGCTGGGGTCGGTCAGCGTGTTGTACTGGCTCGTCACCTGCGACTCGAGCGTGCCCAGCTGCCCGGAGAGCGTGTTGAGCTGGTCGGCGACGGCGGCGCCGTCGCCCATGACCGCCTGCTGAGCGCCCTGGCTGCCCGGGGCCGACGCGAGCGTGTTCCAGTCGGTGAAGAACTGATTCAGCGCGCCGGACAGACCGTCCGCGCTCGGCTCGTTCAGCCCCGCCTGGACCTGGCCGAGGATCGTCGAGGAGGTGTTGTCGCCGTTCTCGGTGCTGTTCTGCGCCCGATACTGGCTGTCAAGGAAGGTGTCGCGGATCCGCGTGATCGAGGTGATGTCGACGCCGGTCCCGAACTGCGAGCCGTCGCCGGTGACGCTCGACAGCGCCGGAATCGTCAGCGAGCTGCGCTCGGTCAGGTTCACGGTCTGGCGCGAGTAGCCGGGCGTGCTCGCGTTCGCGATGTTCTGGCCCGTCGTGTCGATCGCGGCCTGCGCGGCCTCGAGCCCGCTGAGCGCGGTCTGCAGCCCCATGTAGCTCGGAATCGTCATCGCTTATACCTCGAGATCGAACACTCGGTGGCCGGTGGTCTGCGCCGCGGTCGTGGCCAGGCGGTCGCCACCGGCGTTGTAGCTCTCATCGCCCGCGATGCCCGCCAGCTTGAGAAGGTGATCGAGGAACGCCAACTCCTGGCTCATCAGCGCCCGGTTGACGTGGTGCTCGCGCTGGACGACCTCGAGCAGGCCGCGGAGCTCGGCGCTCCGGGCGCCGGCGAGAAGTGCCGACTCAGGGTCCATCAGGGTCTCGAGCATCGCCATGCTCACCGACGCGCCGGCTACGCGGAGCCTCGCGCCGGCACGCTCGAGCAGCGCGATCCGCTCGGTCTCGAGCTGGCGGCGGTGGTGAAGCTCGGCACCGAGCACGCCGGTCAGCGCCACGACGCGCTTGACGTCGCGGTCGCGGATCGCCACCCCCTGCTCGAGGACCACCTGCAGCAATCGCCGGGCGGCGACCAGCTGGGCCTCGAGATGGGCGATCACCTCGTTGGTCAGGGCGGCGTCGGCCCGGGCTTGAAGCTCCGCCGTCGCCATCACTGCGCCCCCGCAGAATTGTTGGAAGTCGTCGGACTCGTCGAAGTCGTCGAAGTCGTGGCCGCCTCACCCTGAGTCGTACCGATCGCCGGGTCGATCGCCTGCGCGAGCTGCTGCGCGATCCCGAGGCCCCCGCTGGACATGATGCTCTGAGTGAGCGCGGTCGGGATCATGCTCGCGAACCCGCTGGTACTCGGGTCAGACCCGAGGATGCCTCCGCTCGAGTCGCTCGAGCTGTCGTCGGAGCCGTCGCCGCTCGAGCTGTCGTCGGTCGGGCTGGTCACGGTCGAGGCGAGCTCCTGCGTGAGCTGCTGGACGAGGATGTCCTCGAAGCCGAGGGCCTCCTGATACGCCTTCTGAGCCGTGGCGTTGCCGTTGCGGATGTCCGCGGGCTCGTTCGCCGCGTCGACCGGTGGCAGGCTCGACGACGTGAGCGACGGGTCGTATGAGCTGACGCCCGATGCCGACAGGATGCTCATGGCTTGATCTCGTTCGCGATCTGGAGCATCTGGGACTGGTACTGGATCGCCTGGCTGCCCATCGCGTACTGCTGCTGGGCGGCCATCATCTCGCTCATCTCGGTGCCCATGTTGACGTTCGAGCCCTCGAGCGCGCCCTGCTGGAGCGAGGCGCTCTTGGCGGTCCTGATCGCACCGCTGGCGGCGGTCGCGCTGAACACACTGTCGCCGTTGGCCACCAGTCCGTCGGGCGCGGGGACGTCGACGAGCGAGATCTTGCCGAGCTTCTGGCTGCCGGCCTGAACCGTGCCGTCGGACTCGATCGACACCTGGCTGGGGTCGACCCCGGACGGAATCGTGATCGGCGGCTGCACCATCATGCCCTCCTGGTTGGTGAGCTGGCGCTTGTCGTTGAGCTGGAGCGCGCCGTTGCGGGTCAGGCCGATCGTGCCGTCGGGCTTGCGGACCTCGATGTAGCCCTCGCCCTGGACCGCGACGTCGAGCGGCTGGCCGGTCTGCTGGATCGCGCCCTGGGTCTGGTCGCGGCCCACGATCTGGGCCTCGGTGCCGGCGCCGGTGGCGACGTTCGAGCCGTAGTCGCCGCTCGAGTAGAGCAGGTCGTGGAAGCCCATGATCGTCGACTGGTAGCCCGGCGTGTCCATGTTCGACATGTCGTTCGAGATGGCGTCGAACTGCTGCTGCTGGGCCTCCATGCCGGAGGCAGCGGAGTAAAGACCTTCGAGCATCTATCAGCCTCCCAGAGAGCCCACGGACTGCGAGCTCTCCTGCATCGTTGAGTCGATCGTCTGGATCGCGTTCTCGCCGGCCTGGTAGGTCTGCGTCGCCGTGATCATGCTGACCATCGTGTTGATCGGGTCGACCTCAGAGTTCTCGAGCTCGCCCTGCTTGACAGTCCCGCTCGCGCGGCCCGCCGGCGTGCCCGTGAAGTAGTTATCGCCCTGCTTGGTCGGATTCGAGACGTTGAACACTCCAAGCGAGGAAGCGGGAACCGTGCCCTGCGCGCTGACCGCGATCGGGGCACCGTTCTGGGACAGCACGTCGTTGCCCTGACCGTCGACGAGCAGGCCCTGAGCCGACTCGGAGAACTGCCCGTCGCGCGTGAACCGGACGCCCTGCGGCGTGCGGACGCCGAAGAAGCCGGTACCGGCGACCCCGAAGTCGAGCGGCTGGCCCGTCGAGTGGAGCGCGGCCGGCGTCAGGTCCGTGACCGGGGTGCCGAGCTTCACGCCCGTGCTGATCGAGCCGATCTGCTGGCCGGTCGCCGTGTTGGCGAGCAGCATCGACCCGAAGCTTTCCTGGACCGAGGCGTCCGTCTTGTACCCGGGCGTGGAGGCGTTCGACAGGTCGTTCGCAAGCTGATCCTGTCTGACCTGCTGGGCCAGCATTCCGGAAGCTGCGATGTAGAGACCGGTATCCATCGGCCTGGGTAGTCGCCCGTCCTTCATCATCCTTGAGCCATGGATCCGATCAACGTGGACATTCGTCTGATCAAGGCCGTGCTCGGCACCGAGCTGCGGATCGCTCCTGGCCGCGCACTGATGGCACGCGTGGTGACCGCCGACGGCCGCGGGCGGGGATCGCTGAACATCGCCGGCGCGGTCATCGACGCGTCGCTGCCGAAGGACATCCAGGCCGGGCAGGAGCTGCGCCTGACCGTGCGCCATGTCAGCCCCGACCGGGTCGAGCTGAGCCTGGCCGACCATGCTGCGGCGACGTCGGCGGCCGCGGAGGCCGTCCCGCTCCCGGGCGGCGGGACCGTGCAGGTGAGCGAGCGCGACGCCGGCGGTGGCGGTTCCGATTCCGGCGGCGCGGGCGGCGGCGACCGGCACTCGTTGAGCCTCCGCTACGACGCGCCCGTCTTGGGGGCGATGGACCTGCGCTTCGAGCTCGATCCCACGTCGCTGCAGGTATCGGCGACGGTGGGTGCGGGGAGCCCGTTCGACCTCGCCCTCGACAACGCCGGCAAGCTCGGTGACGCGCTGACGCGCGCGATCGGGCGGCCGGTGACGGTCGACGTGACCCCGCGGCGCGAGCCGCTGGATCTGTATGCCTGAGCCCGACCGACCGCCCCCGCGCCGGCGCGCCACCGCGCTCCGCTACGAAGAGGGGCAGCACGCTCCGCAGGTGACCGCCACCGGCGCCGGGCTGGTGGCGGACCGGATCCTCGCGGCCGCGCGCGAGGCCGGCGTCCCGGTGCGCCACGATCCGGCCCTGGTCGAGGCGCTGGCCACGCTCGACCTCGGCGACGAGGTCCCGCCGGCGCTGTGGACCGCGGTGGCGGAGACGCTCGCCTGGGCGTACCTGCTCGACGCGAACGCCTCAGGCGGGCGGCGATAACGCGGCAAACGCGCCACTCAACCTTTGCCACCGCCTGCCGATGTACCCGGAGGCCTCTCTCCTCGAAAGGCGGTTCCCTCGTATGGCCCTTCGCCTCACTGGCATATCCACGCCTGCTGACGCTGCCGGCGCCCCGGCGGGCGTCGCGCTGCCCGCTGCCGGCTTCACCGAGTCCGGCGCCGCTTTCGGCAACCGGCTTGGCATCCAGGCTCGCGCTCTTTTCGCGACCAACGACCTCAAGGCATACCAGGCGCTGTTCCAGCGCGCCGGTGAGCACGACGACCCCCAGGCGCGCTACCACGCCCGCGTGCGGCTGGTCGAGGAGGGGCTGTCCGCCGCCGGTCAATCAACTTCGGAAACGCAGGCGACGCAGCGATACGCAGCCGTCGCCGCCGGCGCGATCAAGGCGCTCGAGGATGAGCCGCGCGAGCCGGTCCTGCTCATCTATGCCGGCGTCACGCTTTACGAGCTGTGGAGCCTCGACGCCGCCCACGCGATGTTCAAGGCGGCGCAGCTTCTCGACCCGGCCCTCCCCCACCTCAAGCGCAACCTCGACGAACTCGGTCGGCGCCGGCGCGAGGCCAGCCAGAGCGGCCGGTCGCTGAAGCCGCTCCACGCCACGGTCCCCGCCCTCGCAACCAAGGCCCGCGCGATCGCCAAGCAGGCCCGCCCGGCCGCGAACCTGAAGCTCAGCCTGTGCATGATCGTCAAGGACGAGGAGGAGATGCTCCCCCGCTGCCTGGCCGCGGTGGCGCCCGCCGTCGACGAGATCGTGATCGTCGACACGGGATCGAAGGACCGCACGATCGAGATCGCCCGCGAATACAACGCGACCGTCATCGAAAAGGAATGGACCGGCTCGTTCTCCGACGCCCGCAACGTCTCCTTCGACGCCGCCACCGGCGACTGGATCCTCTACCTGGACGCCGACGAGGTCCTCGTCGCGGACGACGTGGAACGCCTGAAGAAGCTCACCGGCCGCACGTGGCGCGAGGCGTTCTACCTCGTCGAGACCAGCTTCACGGGCGAGCTCGGCGACGGCGACGCGATCACCAACAACGCGCTCCGCCTGTTCCGCAACCGCCCGCACTACCGCTTCGAAGGCCGGCTGCACGAGCAGATCGCCCACAACCTGCCGACCTACGCCGCCGGCCGGCTCGAGCAGACCTCGGTCCGGATCGAGCACTACGGCTACCTCGGCGCCGTCCGCGACGCCAAGGAGAAGTCGCAGCGTAACCTCGAGCTGCTCAAGGCCCAGCAGGCCGAGAGCCCCTCCGACGCGTTCCTGCACTTCAACCTCGGCACCGAGTACTCCGTCCTCGGCGACTACCCTGCGGCGCTGACCGAGCTCGAGCGCGCCTGGAACCTGATCGAGAGCCAGGGCCAGGAAGACCGCGACTACGTGCCGGTGCTGCTGCAGCGTCTGGTCACCGCGCTCATCCATTGCGGCCGCGCGCAAGACGCGATCGCCCGAGCGGACAAGGCCCTGGCGCAGTTCCCGAGCTTCACGGACATCGTCTACTCGCAGGCGCTCGCGGCGCTCGCGCTCGGGCGCGAGGACGACGCCGTCTCCTACTGGCAGCGGTGCATCGAGATGGGCGACGCGCCGGCGCACCTGGGCGCGGCGGTCGGCGGCGGCACCTACCGCCCCCGGACCGCGCTGGCCGACGTGTACCTGCGGCGCGGCGAGCTCGAGGCGGCCCGCGAGCTGCTCGACTGGTGCATCACCGAGCATCCGAACGTGGTCCGCGTGATCGGTCCGTACGCGTCCGTGCTGCTCCGTAGCGGCACGGCGGCCGAGACCGTGGCAAGCGACATCGAGACCCGCGTCCCCGAGCTCACCGCTGACGCGCGCTTCGTTCTCGCGACGATCTTCTTCGGGCACGGCGCGATGGCCGCCGCGCAGACGCAGTACCGCGCGGTCCTCAGTGCCCGCCCAAATAGCTCGCAGGTCCGCGTCCAGCTCGCCGAGACGTTGCTGAACCAGCGCCTCTACGAGCAGGCCGCGCAACAGGCGGCGCCGATCGCCGACGATGATCCGTTCGCCGGGCTCGCCCGCCGGATCGAGCTGTGGGGCCTGACGGCGTCGGGAGACCTTGCCGGCGCGCAGACGGCGACGGCCGGAGCAGTGCACGCCGGCGTCCCCGCCGCCGAGCTCGAGGTGTTCGCGGGCTGGGCCGAGGTCGCAGGCGACCCGCAGCCCGAGCAGCTGCGCAGCCTCCCGGTGGCGGCGACCCCGCTGCTCGGCGTGATCCTCGAGTCCCTGCTCGGCGCCCACGATTTCGAGACGTTCGAGAAGCTGGCCAAGCTGCTCGAACGTTCGGCCCTGCCCGAGCGCGAGCAGCGCGAGCTGCTGGGCTCGATGTACCTCAAGCATGGCTTCCTCCAGTCGGCCGCCCGCGAGTGGATGGCCGTGTGCGAGGCCCGCCCGGACGCGCGCGCGCTGCTCGGTCTGGCACGTGTGGCGCAGGCGAACGGGCAGCTCGAGGACGCCGCGGTGTTCGCCGGCGAGGTGCTCAAGCACGACCCCTCCAGCGCCGGCGCGATCGAGATTCTCGCGCGCTGCTCGGCGCCGAAAAACCCCCAGCTCGTGGGAGCGCGGTAGCCGGGCCACGCACCACACGAGGCCGCGACCGACCGCGGCCACCAACCGGACAACTCGACAGAAAGCTAAGGAGGCGCTCAAGTTCTCGGCGATGCGCTCGATTACCCCACCTGAGCGGGAAGGATTCCCGCGCAATAGGTAGGAACCGACGCATCCAAGGAGGAATGCAATGAGCTTTGATATCGGTTCGGTGGGCGGGACGCCCGCCGCAGCGCCAGCGGCCAAGAGCCAGCGCCCGACTGCCGTGCCGTCGCCGTCCGTGCAGTCCACGGACACGGTGACCGTTGACACGATCCCCGCCAGCCCTCCGGACGAGGTGCATGACGCGATCGGCGTCGCCAACCAGGCGTACCACAACCTGCAGGCGAGCGGAAGCGAAATGCGCTTCAAGGTCAACGAGGCAACCGGAAAGCTGTCCGTCGAGGTCCACGACGTCCACGGGAACCTGTTGTTCACGGTCCCGGCGAGCACGGTGCTCGACGTCGCCTCGGGCGGATCGCTGCCCTCGAACTAAGCCAAGCAACAGCGCCAGAGAGGTTTACGCGCCATGTCAACCCAATCCGTCGGCTCGAGCACCAGCTCGGCCACCAGCTCCAGTGCCTACAAGACTGGCGACCAGCTGACGTCGCTCGGCTCCGGGTCTGCGCTCCAGGTCACCGGTCTCGCCTCCGGCCTGGACACGAACGCAATCGTGACCGCGCTGATGGCCACCCAGCAGCAGCAGGTGACGAACCTGACCAACCAGCAGACCGGGCTGACGGCGATGAACACGCAGCTGACGTCGATCCAGAATGCGCTGACGACGGTCGCCAACGACGCCCAGGCGCTCGGAAGCCCCTCGCTGTTCGCCTACACGCAGACGATCAACTCGACCAACCCGACGCTGGTCGGCGCCACGGCGACCTCCAGCAACGGCGCGGTCGTCGGCGGCTACCAGGTCTCGGTCAACCAGCTGGCGAGCGCGTCCCAGCGCACGTACCAGTTCACGAGCCCGACCTCGGCCGACAACATCACGATCGACGGCCAGCAGATCTCGCTGGCCGCCGGCGCGAGCGCCCAGGATCTGGTCAACGCGATCAACTCCAGCCAGAACGCGACCGTGTGGGCGACGGTCACGAGCTCGCCCTCGAGCGGCCCCGCGACCGTCGTCCTGTCAGACCGCGCCACCGGCGCACCCGACACCCCCACCGACTTCATCAACGTCAGCGATCCGGGTGGTGCGCTCAGCGAGCAGACGCAGTACGCCCAGGCCGGCGTCGACGCCCAGTACTCGATCAACGGCGGCGCGACGCAGTACTCGTCGTCGAACACGATCAGCGGCGCGCCGGTGACCGGGACCCCCAACTCGACCACGAACTCCGGCGCAACCCAGACGATCCCCGGCGTCTCGCTCAGCCTGAACGGCGTCACCGGGTCGACCCCGGTGACCGTCACCGTCGGCACGCCGGCGCCGAGTACGCAGAACATCCAGACCGCCGTGCAGCAGTTCATCACCGACTACAACTCGGCGATCAACCTGATCCAGACTCAGCTGACCCAGGCGCCCTCGAGTAGCGACCCCACGCAGGGAACCCTGTTCGGCGACTCCGACCTCGAGCAGCTGCTCTCGACTATGCGTGAGCAGATGGACGCGACCGTGGGCGGCCTGACCGGGAGCATCTCGAGCATGCTCGACGTCGGCGTCAGCACCGGCGCGGCGTCGGGTACCGCAGCCCCATCTCAGAGCGCCATCAGCGGCAACCTCACGCTCGACGCCAGCACCCTGACCCAGGCGCTGACGAGCAACGGGAGCGCGGTCAAGTCGATGCTCCAGAGCTGGTCGATCAACTTCTCGTTCATGGTCAACGAGGAGGCGGCGCCCGGGGGGACGATCTCCTCGCGGATCGACGGTGACGACACCCAGGCCAACTACCTCGCCACCCAGATCGACAACCTGAACCAGGCCAATGCCACACAGCAGGCTTCGCTCGTCCAGCAGTTCGCGCAGATGGAAGCGGCGCTCTCGTCGAGCCAGTCGACGAGCAGCTGGCTGACCAGCCAGATCGCGTCCCTGCCGACGCCCTAACGGGGTCGGCAAAGCGGCCAGCGCCGCTCAAGAGCACGCGACCGCTGCCGAGCATCTGGGGAGAACGGACGCGCAGTACCCACCTGCCAGGAGACCCCCTCACGATGACGCCACCCACCGCCACGCCCAACGTCGCCTACCGCGAGAGCTCGGTGCTGAGCGCCCCCCCGGAGATGCTCGTCGTGATGCTCTACGACGGCGCTCGGAGGTTCCTGTTCCAGGCCGGCGTCGCGATGCGCGACGGTCAGATCGAGCTCTCGCACCGCAAGCTGCGTCGTGCCGAGGACATCATCCGCCACCTGCTCGATGCGCTCGACATGGACCAGGGCGAGATCTCCCAGCGGCTCCAGTCGATCTACCTCTTCTGCCTGCGCCATCTCCAGCAGTCCCGCTTCGATCGCGACGCCGGCAAGCTCGAGCAGGTCAGCGGCCTGCTCGGCGAGCTTCGCGAGGCGTGGGCGACGATCGCCGGGCAATGACGTCCGCGGAGTCAGCGCCGTACGAGGCGCTCGCGCGAACGATCGAACGCGAGCTCGAGCTCATCGGCACCGGCGACGACGACGCGCTCGCGGCGCTCAAGACCGAGCGCGAGGCGCTGATCGCCACGCTCCCCGACACTCCGCCCGCCTCCGCCCGCCCCGCGCTCCAGCGTGCGGCGCTGATGAACAAGCGCGTCGAGATCGAGATCCTGCGGATCCGCGAGGCCCTCGTGCTCGAGTTCGCGAACACCGAGCGGGTCAGCCGCACGGTCCGCGGATACTCGGCCCCACGGGAGCCGCTCCGGCACGTCGAAGCCACGGCCTAGATCACTACCGCAGTTGCATTAAAGATTCGGGCATTCCGGCCGATTTGCCCGGACATGAGGCTCGTAGCGACTTCCAATCTTCAAGAGGACACCACGCTCGCGCGTGACATCCTCACCGGTCACGACGCTGCCCCGCTGCTCCGCGCGGGCGTCAGGCTCAACGCTCGGTTCATCGAGCACCTGCGCCGGGCAGGCATCCAGGGCGTGTACGTCGAGGACCAGTACAGCCAGGGCATCGATGCCGAGCCGGTGATCGGCGCGCAGACGCGCGGCCTGGCCACGCGGGCGATCGCGGCCGTGTATGACGAGGCCAAGCGTTCCGTCGCCTCGGGCCGCACACTCGAGCCCGAAGCCACCGACGAACTCTCCGACGTCGTCGACCAGATCCTGCTCGAGATCGAGGAGAGCGACGGGAAGACAGTCGTCCTCTCCGACCTGTGCGCGGCCGACGCGTACAACCTCCAGCACCCGATCGACGTGACCGCACTCGGCCTGCTGATCGGGCGCCGCCTGATCATCGAGCACGGCTGGCTCGACTACAAGGGCGAGCGCCAGGACGACCGCCATGAGGAGCGCCTGTTCCGGCTCGGGATGGGGCTGCTGCTGTCGGACATCGGCAAGCTCGCGATCCCCGACGCGATCCTGAACAAGCCGGGCAAGCTGTCCGAGGAGGAGTGGGAGATCGTCCGGACCCACCCCAAGGCCGGCGTCAAGCTGGTCCGCGACACGGGCGCATGGTGCCCGCTGGTCCAGGCCTGCGTGCTGCGCCACCACGAGCGTTGGGACGGCGCGGGCTACCCCGAGGGCAAGGCCGGCACCGAGATCCACGAGATGGCCCGGATCGCGGCGGTAGCCGACGTGTTCGACGCGATCACGTCCGAGCGCGTGTTCGCCCCGGCCAAGCCGACCCACGTCGGCGTGCAGGCGATCCTCGCCGGCGCCGGCACCCAGTTCGACCCGACGATCGCCGAGGTGTTCTCACGTCGCGTCGCGCCGTTCCCGCCCGGCGTCGAGGTCGAGCTCACCGACGGCCGCCGCGCGGTCGTGGTGAGCGTGTCCGAGCTCGCGCTCGACCGCCCCGTCGTCCGCGTGATCAGCGGGGCGGACGGGCCGGCAACTCCGGTCGACATCTCGCTCACCGCGGATCCCAGCATCCAGATCGCCGGCTGGAATCCCGCCCCGGCCGCCTACGCGGCCCAAGCCGCCTAGTTCCGGCAGCGCGTCCGCTCGCTAGGCGATGTTCGGCTCAAGGTTTCCAAGGGCGTAGTCGATCAACCAGAGCGGTCGACCCCCGAAAGGACCTCTCCCGTGTCATTCCTGATCTCATCCGTCCGACGCCAGCTGATTCTCGCCTTCACGGCCGTCTCGCTCGTGTTCATGATCGCGATCGCGCTCGCCTGGACTGGCAGCTCGAAGTCGCTCATGCTGGCGGTCGCGCTGGCAGCGGTGTTCGTCGCCGCCGTGATCAGCCTCACGATCTCGCGGGACTTCAGCCGCCGGATCGAGCAGCTGCTCGACGGGATCACGAGCCTCGACTCGCAGTGCCTGGCCGACCTCGAGCTCGGCCTCGAGGCGATCGCCCGCGGCGACCTGACGCACGAGGTCACGCCGGCGACGGCGCAGATCCCGACGAGCCGCGAGGACGAGGTCGGCGAGCTCACCCGCACCTTCAACGGGATGGTCGAGAAGACTGAGAGCAGCGTCGCGGCCTACAACACCACTCGCGCGAGAGTCGGCGGCATGCTCCGCGAGATCTCGAGCACCTCCGAGCAACTGTCGCTGTCCTCGCAGCAGATGGCCAACACCTCCGAGGAGGCCGGGCGCGCCGTCGGCGAGATCGCGCAGGCGGTCGTGTCGGTTGCCGCCGGCGCCGAGGACCAGGTCCGCTCGATCGCCGAGGCGAAGATCCTCAGCGACGAGGTGGCGATGGCCTCCCAGGCATCGGCCGACGGGGCGCAGCAGACCGCCGGGGCGGCCGCGGAGGCCCGCACCCTCGCCGAGCAGGGCGCCCAGGCCGTGTCCTCGGCGACCGAGGCGATGCAGGCGATTCGCGACTCGAGCGCCGAGGCGAGCACCGCGATCCGGTCGCTCGACGCCAAGAGCGAGCAGATCGGCGAGATCGTCGACACGATCACCGGCATCGCCGAGCAGACGAACCTGCTCGCGCTGAACGCCGCGATCGAGGCGGCCCGCGTCGGTGAGCAGGGCCGCGGGTTTGCGGTCGTCGCCGAGGAGGTCCGCAAGCTGGCTGAGGAGTCTCAGTCCGCCGCTTCCTCGATTTCGACCCTGATCCATGAAATCCAACTGCAGACACGCCACGTAGTCGAGGTCGTCGAGGACGGGGCTCGACAGACCGAGGACAGCGCGGCCACCGTCGAACAGGCCCGCGCGGCGTTTGCGCGCATCGCGGACGCCGTCCAGGACGTGGGCAACCGCGTCGAGCAGATCGCCGGGTCGATCCAGGAGATCGCCAGCGCCGGCAGTCGCGTCCAGGACAGCATGACCTCAGTGGCCGCAGTGGCCGAGGAGTCGAGCGCTTCCTCAGAGCAGGTAAGCGCCTCGACCCAGCAGACGAGCGCCTCGACCGAGGAGATCGCCGCATCCGCGAGCGAGCTCGCTCGGACCGCCGAGGAGCTCGAACGGCTCGTAGGCCAGTTCACACTCAGCTAGAGCCGAACACACCCCGATTGCGCGCCGGGACGGACCTCGACGGTTCATCCCGGCGCGACCCGTTTAAGGGGGCCGCTGCGCGGCGTCCATGGGTCCGTCCAACCCCGTCCGGACGGACTCGCAAAACAAGCGCCGAGACCGCTAAAGGATCGTGCTCAAACGCCGATTCATGGGAGGACTCGATGGATCGAGTCGTAACCGAGCCCAAGGAGGGCGCGTCTTTCAACGGACCCTTTATGTCCCTCCTTGACACCACTCAGCAAGCCCTCGAGTCCGCAATGGGCGGCTCGATGCTCCGTCAGACGCTTCTGACGAACAACCTCGCGAACGTCGACACGCCGGGCTACCAGCCCGAGGACGTGAACTTCCAGTCGACGCTTCAGTCGGCGATCCAGTCCGGGCAGCCGCTCGGCTCGGTCACCTACCAGCCTTACTCCACGGCGCAGTCCGTCGGCGCCGACGGCAACGGCGTCAGCCCCGAGCAGCAGGAGGCCGCGCTCTCGCAGAACGGCCTGCTGTACGAGACGCTGACCCAGGTCGCGGCTCAGCGCGAGTCGATCCTCGAGAGCGCGATGGGCGTCGGGCAGTCCTGATGAGCTTCTTCGACGCGATCAGCATCGCCGCCACCGGCCTCACCGCCGAGCGCACGCGCATGGACGTGACCTCCGAGAACCTCGCCAACGCCGACACCACCCAGGGCGCGAACGGGCAGCCGTACCAGAGCCAGGACGTGGTCCTGCAGCAGGTCGGCGGCGGCGAGCTTCAGCGCGGCCCTGTCGGGCGCGATGGGCGCGGCCGCCGGTAGCTCGTCGATCGGCGGCAGCACGCCCGGCGGCGTCGCAGGTCGCGGGCATCGTCAACGATCCCACGCCCGACCAGTCGGTCTACGACCCGGGTAACCCGTCGGCCAACTCACAGGGTTACGTGAAGATGCCGAACGTCAACCCGGTCAACGAGATGGTCGACATGATCGACGAGTCGCGGTCCTACGAGTCCGACGTCACCGCGATGTCGACCGCCAAAGAGATGTACGAAAAGACCCTGGATCTGCTGAAGTGATTCCAGCGATCTCAGGAGCCATCGGGCCGCTCGGCTCGAGTGAATGGAGCGTGGGCGGGGTCGGCTCGCTCGGCCAGAGCGGCACGACCGGCGCCGCCGCGACCGGCGGCGACGGCAGCTTCGGCAGCGCGCTCACCGGGGCGATCAACTCGCTCGAGACGAGCCAGGCCAACGCCACGACGGCGTCGCAGCAGCTCGCCACCGGGCAGCTCACCGATCCGACCCAGGCGATCACCTCGGTCGAGAACGCGTCGCTGGCGATGGATCTCGCCTCCCAGATCCGCACCAAGCTGGTCGACGCGGTCGATCAGGTCTTCCAGACCCAGATGTAGTGCTCGCCAACCGACCCCCAGCCAAATAAATGGACATTCGCCAATTCATCTCGAAGCTCACGCCCAAGGGTTGGGCCATGGTCGGCGGCTCGGCCGCGGCCGCGGTCGTGTTCCTGGTCGTGATCATGCACTTCGCCTCGGCCCCCAGCTACTCGACGCTGCTCACCGGCCTCGACCCGGCGCAGACGGGCAAGATCACGACGACGCTGTCGTCCAAGGGCATCACCTACCAGATCCAGAACGGCGGCACCGCGCTCGCCGTCGACTCGAGCCAGACGAGCCAGGCGCGGATCGCGCTCGCCACGGCCGGACTGCTCGGGGTCGGCAGCCAGCAGCCCGGCTTCGAGCTCCTGAACAGCTCGCAGCTCGGCGCCTCGAACTTCCAGCAGCAGGTCACCTACCAGCGCGCGCTCGAGGGTCAGCTCGACCAGACGATCGAGCAGATCCAGGGCATCGACTCCGCGACCGTGAACCTTGTGCTGCCCAACCAGCAGGACGAGCTGTTCGGCGACAACAGCCAGAGCTCGAGCGCCTCGGTGCTGTTGTCCGACGCTGGCAACGTCGATTCGAGCTCGGTCAAGGGCATCGCGGAACTCGTCGCCTCGAGCGTCCAGGGCCTGTCCGACCAGAAGGTCACGATCACCGACTCGACCGGGGCGCTGCTGTGGCCGGCCGCGGGCAGCGGCAGCTCGGGCGGCGACCCGACCTCGCAGCAGTCGGCCGACCAGCAGTACGACGCGACCACGGCTGCGGCGGTCACCGGCCTGCTCGCCCAGACGCTCGGCCCGGGCAAGGCCCAGGTCGTGGTCAACGCCAACGTGAACGCCAACCAGGCGACCTCGGACACGCTCACCTACGGCAAGAAGGGCGTGCCGCTGACCTCGCAGACGACGACCGAGACGCTGAAGGGCGGAAGCCCGACGGCATCCGGCACGACCGGCACGGTGCCGGCCTACGCCGCGGGCACAAGCAGCAGCAACTCGAACTACTCCAACAAATCCGCGAACACCACGTACGGCGTCGACAAGACCGTCACCCACGCGGTGATCGCACCGGGCGCGGTCAACAACCAGACCGTGTCGGTGCTGGTCGACAAGTCGGTGCCGGCGTCGGCGATCCCGGCGATCAAGAGCGCCGTGGCCGGCGCGGTCGGCCTGAACGCCAAGCGCGGCGACAGCCTGTCGGTGTCCCAGATCACGTTCGCGAAGCCCGCCGCCGCTCCCGCCCCGGCGTCGACGACGAAGATGATCGGCTACGCCAAGTACGCGCTGATCGGCTTCGGTGCCCTGCTGTTCTTGTTCTTCATGCGGCGGAGCATCCGCCGGCGGGAGAAGGAGGCGTTCACCGGCCAGCCCACCTGGTTGCGTGAGCTCGAGACCCCGCGTCCGCTCGCGGCGCTCGTGTCCGGCGACGACGGGCAGGCCGACGTCAAGCGCCTGCGGTCCCCGGTCAACGTTCCCAAGCGCCAGGTCGAAGAGTTGGTGGAACGCGATCCTGATCGCGTCGCCCAGCAGGTCCGCGCCTGGATGAGCGAGGACTAGTCGGGCACCTCGATGGCAGCCGAACTCGAAAAGGCACCCACACAGGCCCCGGCCGCGACACCGGCCGCCGCGCCGGTACCGGCCAAGCGCAAGCTCGAGATCAAGGGCCGCAAGAAGGCCGCCGTGTTGCTCGTGTCGCTCGGCCCCGATCGTGCCGCGGAGGTGTTCAAGCACCTGCGCGACGAGGAGATCGAGACCCTGTCGCTGGAGATGGCCAAGCTCCAGCGCGTCGACCCGATCACGACCGCCACCGTGCTCGAGGAGCTTGCGGCAACCGTCGAGGCTTACGACTCGCTGCTATCGGGCGGCGTCGATTACGCGCGGGAGGTGCTCGAGCGGGCACTCGGCCCCGAGCGGGCGCTCGAGATCATCGGGCGACTGTCGAGCGTGATCGAGATGCGGCCGTTCGAGTTCCTGCGGCGCACGCCGGCCGAGCAGCTCGTGACGTTCCTGCGCAACGAGTCGCCCCAGACGGTGGCGCTCGTGATCGCCAACCTGCACACGACGCTCGCCTCGCAGGTCCTCTCGAACCTGCCCGGGCCAGAGCAGGCCGAGATCGCGGTCCGCATCGCGCGGATGGGCGAAACCAGCCCGGACGTCGTCAAGCAGGTCGAGAGCGTGATGAAGAAGAAGCTCGACAGCGTCGTCCAGCAGGAGTACTCGACCGCCGGCGGGATCAAGTCGCTCGCCGAGATCCTCAATCACACCGACCGCTCGACCGAGCGCAACGTGCTCGATTCGCTCACCGAGGCCGACGAGGAGCTCGCGGCCGAGGTCCGGCGCCTGCTGTTCGTGTTCGAGGACGTCGTCAAGCTCGACGACCGCTCGATCCAGCTCGTGCTCCGCGAGGCCGACCAGAAGGATCTGGCGCTCGCGCTGCGCGGCGTCAACGACGACGTCAAGGAGCGGATCCTGTCGAACATGTCAGAGCGCGGCGCGACGATGCTGGTCGAAGAGATGGCCTACCAGCCGCCGCAGCGCAAGCGCGTCGTCGAGGAGGCACAGGGCCGGATCGTGGCGATCGTGCGCAAGCTGGAAGAGGCCGGCGCCCTGGTGCTGTCGCGCGGCGAGGAAGACGCCGTTGTCTGAGTCACTCGCCGCGAGCTACGCCTTCCGTCAGCTCGACGCGCCGCCGGCCGGGACGAGCGACGGCATCGCCGACGTCCTGTCCGCCGTGCGCGCCGAGGCCGAGCACATCCGCGCCCAGGCGTGGGCCGCCGGCGAGGCCGAAGGTCGCGCCGCGGGGCTCGCAGCCGCCCGTGCCGACGCCGAGCCCGCCGTTGCCGCAGTCGCGGCCGCGGTCGGCGCGATCGATCAGATGCGCGAGCAGATCGTCGCTGAGCTCGAGCAGGACGCGGTCGAGATGGCGATGCGCCTGGCCGAGCAGATCATCGCCGGCGTGCTGTCGGTCGAGCCCGAGCGCG
Organism: uncultured Solirubrobacterales bacterium; assembly: GCA_963699325.1. Classification (GTDB taxonomy): domain Bacteria; phylum Actinomycetota; class Thermoleophilia; order Solirubrobacterales; family Solirubrobacteraceae; genus Palsa-465. The sequence goes on from CAVOTN010000016.1 coordinate 21,927, forward strand.
TGCTCGACGTGGGACGCAACGCGCTTCGCCATCTTTCCGATCGCCGCCGGGTGACGCTCGTCGTGCACCCCGACGATCTGGAGCTCGTGAGCGATTGCGTCGACCAGCTGCAATCCGAGCTCGGCGGGATCGAGCACCTCGGCGTCCAGTCCGACCGGCGGATCGGCCGGGGCGGCGCGATCGCCCGGACCGATTCCGGCGAGATCGACTCGGGCATCGACGCTCAGCTTGGCCGCGCCCGCGAGATCGTCGCCGCGGCGCTGGCGCGTGAGCCGTCCGCGTACGACGACGAAGCCTCTTCCGATGGCCGTTGAGACCGCCGCGGCCGCTGAGGCCGCGCCCCGCGCCGGCGGTTTCGCGCGCGCGGACCGGGCGCTCCAAGGCGCCGACCTGTCCCGCCGCGTCGGCCGCGTCAGCGACCTGATCGGGCTGATCATCGAGGCCACCGGCGTCCAGGTCGAGATCGGCGAGGTGTGCATGGTCGGCGAGGGGCGCGACCGCGCTCAGGTCGCCACCGAGGTCGTCGGCTTCCGTGGCGGGCGCACGCTGCTGATGCCGCTCGGCGAGCTTCACGGGATTGGCCCCGGCACGAGCGTCCACCCGACCGGCCGGCCGTTCCGCGTGGCCGTCGGCGAGCCGCTGCTCGGCCGCGTGATCGATGGCCTCGGCAACCCGCTCGACGGCTTCGACCCTCCTTCGGGCATCTCCTGGCGAGATACGACCGGCGCGCCACCGGATCCCATGACCCGGCCCCGGATTGTCGACCGCGTCAGCATGGGCGTGCGCGCCCTGGACACCCTCGTGCCCTGCGGTCGCGGCCAGCGCCTCGGCATCTTCGCCGGCTCGGGCGTCGGCAAGTCGTCTCTGATGGGGATGATCGCGCGCTCGACGTCCGCCCAGGTCAATGTGATCGCCCTCGTCGGCGAGCGAGGCCGCGAGGTCCGTGAGTTCATCGAACGCGACCTCGGCGACGCGCTGTCGCACTCGGTCGTGGTTGTGGCGACGTCCGATCAGCCCGCGCTGGTCCGGATCCGGGCGGCGTTCACCGCCACCGCGATCGCCGAGCACTTCCGCGACCAGGGCCGCGACGTGATGCTGATGATGGACTCCGTGACCCGGTTTGCGATGGCCCAGCGCGAGGTCGGGCTCGCGATCGGCGAGCCGCCCGCCACCCGCGGCTACACGCCTTCGGTGTTCGCCCTGCTACCGCGGCTGCTCGAGCGTGCCGGGACGAGCGATCGCGGATCGATCACCGGGCTGTACACGGTCCTGGTCGACGGCGACGACATGAACGAGCCGATCGCCGACGCGGTCCGGTCGATCCTCGACGGTCACGTGGTGCTGACGCGGTCGCTCGCGCACTCGGGCCACTACCCGGCGATCGACGTGCTGCAGAGCGTGTCGCGGTTGATCGGCGAGATCGTCACGCCGGAAGTCCGTGAGGCCGGCACGCGACTGCGCGCCGCGTTGGCGGCGTACCGGGAGAAGGAGGACCTGATCTCGATCGGCGCCTACCAGCCCGGCACCGACCCGGTGCTCGACGCCGCGATCGGCCTGCGTCCCGCGATCGACGCGTTCCTCAAGCAGCGCGTGGACGAGCCGAGCATGGTCGACGAGGCCGACGCTCAGTTGCTGGGACTCGCCGCCGAGCTCGCGCGGCGGATGCCCGTCGCCGGCGAGGTCCTCGACGGTCCCCCGGCGTTGCCGCCTGCGGTTGCCGGGCGGCAGGTGCCGGTCGGTGGCGCGGCCCCGGGCGCGCCGGCGATCCCGGGTCTCCAGCTCCGCGCCTGAGACCAGCTACTCGGATAAGCGTCCACCGGCGCTTAGGCCCTGCGAAGCGCGGTCGAGTACAGGATCATGAACGGACCCTCGTTCCGCTTTCGCCTCGAACGGGTGCGCGCCCTGCGCGAGCGGCGTGAAGACGCCGCCAAGCAGGAGCTCGCCGGCGCGATGATGCGCCATCGCCGTTCCGAGGATGAGGTGGACGCCGCGGCAGCCCGCCTTGCCGGCGCGCGCGCCGCGCAGGTCGACGCGACCCGCGTCACGAGCAGCGCCACCGAGATGCTCGCGCGCCAGGCCTACCTTGAGCGCGCCGAGCGCGCCCATCAGACCACCCGTCAGGACCTCCAGCGCCACGAGCTCGAGCTCGCCCAGCACCGCGAGGCGCTGACCGAGGCGGCCCGGGAGCGTCAGGCACTCGAGCGTCTGAAGGAGCATCGCCGGGCCGACCACGAGCGTGAAGCCGCTCGCCGCGAGGGCCTGATGCTCGACGAGATCGCAATCAACGGCTTCCGAAGGAGAGCAGCATGACCTCCAGTATCAGCGGGGCGCTCCCGCCCGCGAGTAACGACTCGCAGGCGCAGAGCGCGGGGGTGGGCGGGCCACCTGATCAATCTTCCGGACCGCCCTTCACCAGCGTCCTCGACAACCACGTGGCCCGGACCGCCGTTGCGGAAGGCCAGACAAACAAGAGCGCCGGAGGATCCGGCGCGAAGACCGGTCGCGCCCGGCACGCCCACAAGCACGCCGGCACCGCAGCGGACGCTACCGTCGCCGGCGACGCCGCCACCCAGACCGCAGCTGCCGCCCAGACCCTGAGCGGCGCACAGCCCCAGCCCATCGCCACCGCTAGCGCCGGCGCCACCACGGTGACGGGGCAGGCCTCGGCGGCCGCCAACGCCGCCCAGGCGTCGATCGCCGCTCAGCTGACCGCGGCCACGGCCGCGGCCGCGGTTGCCGGTCCGACATCGGCCACTCCGGCAGGCGCGGCGAGCACCGCCTCCACCGCATCCGCCGCGTCGGCGGCGAGCGCCGTTGCGATCGCGGCCGCCGCAGTGAGCGCGACCGCCACCCCGACCGCCGCCACCTCGACCTCAAACGCTGCAACCGCCTCGCCGGCTCTCGCCGCCGGGACGGACTCGATCCAGGCCGGTACGCAGGCCGACCCCGCATCGCAGGCGGCCACCACCGCGAGCGCCCAGGTTGCCGCGGCGGCGACGCAGGCTTCCGCCACGGCGACCGCCGCGGGCACGACGGCGACCGCGCAAACCCCGGTCACGGCCACGACGCCGGCCACGACCGCGGTCCCGGCGCAGGCGCAGGCGCCCACCCCGACCCAGGCCAACACGACGACCGCGGCTCAGGACGCACCGCGACCCAGGCCCAGACCGCCACCGCGACCCAGGCCCAGACCGCCACCGCGACCCAGGCCCCGACCGCCACGACGACCGACGCGCAGGCCGCCACGGCGACCCAGGCGCAGGCGGCGACTCAGCCGGCCCCGGCCGCGACAGCCAAGCCCGCGCCGGCCGCCCCGCAGCAGCAGCAGCCGTCCACCGCCGCAACCGCGCCGGCGAGCACCACCGCCGCCGCCGCGCAGGACTCCAGCTCGAACAGCTCCCAGGGCGACGCCGGCGAGCAGGACGCCGGCTCGGCTGCCTCGCAGCTGCAGCAGCAGCCGGCGAGCCACGCGAGCGCGACGGCCGCCTCGGCCCCGGCGACCTCGACCAACTCCCAGACCACCGCCACGACCACCGCGTCCGTACTGAACGTCGCGCCGGCGACCCCGTCCGCGACGGCCGCCCAGACCGCGCCGGCGGCGACGGCGACGGCATTGCCCACGCGCTACGGCGTCACGCTCGAGAACGCGATCGAGCAGGTCCGCGCGACCGTCGAGATGGGCGCGCGCGCGGGCGCCAGCAGCGCCCAGATCGAGCTCTCGCCGGCGTCGCTCGGCACGATCCGAATCCAGCTGCAGCACACGCCGGACGGCGTGACCGCCAACGTGCTCACCGACCATCAGGCGGCCGCGGACACGCTGTCGCAGGGCGGCGACGACCTTCGCCGGGCGTTCCAATCGGCCGGCGTGAACCTGCTGAGCCTCAACATCGAGGCGCGCGGCGACAACTCCGGCCAGACCCAGACGCAGGACCAGGGTCAGAGCTCGGGCTCGCACTACTCGACCGGCGGCGACGACATCGACGCCGACGGGGGCGCCGGCGCCGTGGACCCGACGAGCATTTCCGGCCTGTCCGGCAGCGCGCTCGTGAACGTGCTGGCCTGAAACCCACTTATCGCGATCAGACAAGGACGACACCGATGAGCCTCCCCACCACCAGCGTTCCGCTTCCCGGCACGACCTCTCCCGCGACCGCGGCCGCGAGCACGAGTGCCACGACCTCGAGCTCGAGCAGCATGCCGATCAACCAGGACCAGTTCCTGCAGATGCTCATGACCGAGCTCCAGAACCAGAACCCGATGAACCCGAACAGCAGCGACCCGATGTCGTTCGTCACCGAGCTCGCGCAGTTCACCTCGGTCGAGCAGCAGACCGATACCGCGCAGTCCACGGCGACGATCGCCTCTGGACAGAGCACGGCCTCGGCCGTCTCGCTGATCGGCAACACCGTGAACTACACGGACCCGACCACGGGCGCCAGCGACAGCGGCACCGTGCAGGCCGTCGATATCACCTCCTCGGGGCCGACCCTGACCATCAACGGAACTTCCGGGATCGCTCCCTCCAGTGTCACTGAGGTCTCGTGAGCACAGTAGTTCCCAACGCGGCGCTGATCGCGCCGGGTCCGGTCGGCCCCACGCAGCCGGCTGCCACGCCCTCGTCAGGTACTGGGGGGGCTCAGGCGCCGGTTGGGCCGTCGTTCTCGGAGGTGCTCTCGCAGCAGACGAGCGCTCCTCAGTTTTCCCGACACGCGCTTCAGCGTCTTCAGCAGCGCGGGATTCAGCTCGACCAGCCCACGCTGAGTCGGCTGACGGACGGGGTTCAGCGTGCCGCCGGCAAAGGCTCGCGCGACTCCGTGGTCTTTGTCGACGGCACCGCCTATGTGGTGTCCGTCACGAACAACACCGTCATCACGGCGGTGGGATCCGAGCACATGCACCAGCAGGTGTTCACCAACATCGACAGTGCCGTGATCGCATGAGTGACATGGCGAAAATCAACAGTGGCTGGACCTCTCCGAGGGTGCCGCGAAAGGTAGGGATGTCCCGATGATGTCAGGGATGTATGCCGCAATCAGCGGCCTCGATGCTCATCAGACGATGCTCGACGTGACGGCCAACAACCTGGCCAACGTCGACACGGTCGGCTACAAGGCCCAGAGCACCGAGTTCTCCGACGAGCTGTCTCAGCTCGTTCAGGCCGGCACGAGCGCCAACGGCTACAGCGCCGGCACGAACCCGGTCCAGATCGGCCTGGGCGTCCAGGTGGGCTCGATCGACAACGTGATGACCGCCGGCGGCGTGCAGTCGACCGGCAACGCGACCGACGTCGCGGTGCAGGGCAACGGGTTCCTGCGCGTCGCCAACGGCAACGTCTCGACGTCCCCCCCGACGTTCGACGCCACCCAGTACACGCGTGCCGGTGACCTGACGTTCAACGCCTCGGGTTACCTCACCACCCAGACCGGTCAGTACGTGCTGGGCTCCGGCGCGACTCTGAACGCCAGCACCGGTGCCTACGCACCGAGCGGCGGTAACAACAACCCGATCGTCGTCCCGCCGGGATCGACCAACGTCACCATCGGACCCGACGGCAGCGTCAACTACCAGAACGCATCTGGTACGACGATCACCGCCGGCTACATCTCGCTGTCCACGTTCCCCAACCAGTCTGGGCTTCAGCGTGACGGCGGTTCGCTGTGGAGCGCCACCGCGGCCTCGGGCCCCGAGACCGCGGGCCAGCCCGGCACGGGCAACTTCGGTCAGACGATCAGCGGCGAGCTCGAGCAGTCCAACGTCGACATGGGCACCGAGTTCACGAACATGATCGAGGCCGAGCGTGGCTACCAGGCCAACGCCAGCACGATCACCACGGCCGACCAGATGATGCAGACCGTCGTCCAGATGAAGCAGTAGTAATTGGACAGGGACCCACCCACGCTGAGCGGTGGGGCGGCAATCGAGGGATGCCGCCCCTCCGGTCAGGGTGGGTGGGTCGCTGTACCGGCCACCTTCTTCTCTCACACCGAGGTACTGACAATGATCACCTTGCACCGACTCGGGCACAAGCTCGAGCTCTTCCATTTGAACCCCGACTTGATCGTCACCGTCGAGGGTCACCCCGACACGGTGATCACACTCGCGACCGGCTCCAAGATCGTCGTCGCGGAGACGCCCCAGCGCGTCTGCCAGGCCGTGCGCGCGTATCGCGTCGAGATCCTGGCCGGCGCCATGAAGCGTCGACAGGACCAGCGCGAGGAGGCCGGCGGAAACGTCTCACCGCTACGTCCGGCGCTCATCGACCAGTCCGAACTCGCCTGAGCATCGTGTCGAATCGCAGTACTCCAAGCGTGCGTGAGCGCACCGTCCAGCCTGCCCGCAATTTCCGCGGAACGCTCCGTGGAATCGCTTCCACTGGGGTGAAGGTTTTCATAGTCCGGCCGATGACCGGGTCATGAAGGCCGCAACCGGCATAGGAATCGCTGTCGCGCTGGTCGGCATCCTGATGGGCGCGATGATGGACGGGACCAGCCCGGCCGCGTTCATGAACCCGTCGGCGCTGTTGCTCATCATCGCCGGCACCGGTGGCGCGACGATGGCGAGCGTCGGCATGGATGGGATGAAGAAGATCCCGGCGCTGTACAAGCGGGTGATCAGTGCCGAGCCGCTCGACGTCCAGGGGCGCGTCAACCTCCTCGTCTCGCTCGCCGAGCAGGCGCGTCGCGAGGGCCTGCTGGCACTCGACGCCCAGATCTCCGAGATCGACGACGCGTTCACCAAGAAGGGCCTGCAGCTGGTCGTCGACGGGACCGATCCCGAGCTCGTGCGCGACATCCTCGACGCCGAGATCGACGCGATGGGTGCCCGTCACCATGCCGGCGTCGCGGCGTTCGAGAAGGCCGGCGGGTTCGCTCCGACGATCGGGATCATCGGCACCGTCATGGGACTCGTCCACGTGCTCCAGAACCTGTCCGCGCCGGCGACGCTCGGCCCCTCTATCTCTTCGGCCTTCATCGCCACGCTGATGGGTGTCGGCTCCGCCAACGTGATCTATCTGCCGGTGGCGAACCGCCTGAAGGCGCTGTCATCCGAGGAGCTCGAGCTGCGGACGCTGACCGTCGAGGGGATCCTGTCGGTCCAGGCCGGCGACAACCCGCGCGTAGTGGCCGACAAGCTGACCTCGTTCGTGCCGCCGGCCCTGCGCGACGCCGCCGGTGACGGCGACAACGTCACGCCGATGCCCGAGCGCGAAGCGGAAGCGGCGTAACCATGGCCGCCCACGGCAAGCGCGGGCGTCGCGGAGGAGCCGTCGAGCACGAGAACGAGGAGCGCTGGCTCCTGACCTACGCGGACATGCTCACGCTGCTGTTCGCGCTGTTCATGGTCCTGTTCTCGATCTCGTCGGTCAACATCTCCAAGTACCAGGTCCTCCAGCAGTCGCTGAAGGCCGCGTTCTCCGGCTCGGTTCTGCCCGGCGGGCGAGCGATCCTCCAGTCTGGCTCGGAGTCGACGAGCGCCCACACGCCGGCCACCGCGGAGGTGCCGTCGATCGTGCCGCTGGTCCCGACGCCGACCTCGCGGTCGAGCAGCAGCACCGGCTCGGCCAACAGCACCACCACCAGCTCGGCCAGCACCTCGGCAAGGCCGATGACCTCGGCCCAGCTGCAAGCCGCGCTCAACAGCATGAGTGCGTCGGTCTCCGAGCAGGACACGTTCGAGAAGCTCAAGGCGCAGATGGACGCGTATGCCAAGGCGCACGGCTTCGGCGACAAGGTCCAGACGATCATCGAGCGCCGCGGCCTCGTCGTCCGCGTGCTCACCGACAACCTGCTGTTCGACTCCGGCTCGGCCACGCTGCAGCCCGGCGCCGACCAGTTGCTCGAAGAGGTCGCCCAGCTTCTCAACCTTGACGAGAGTCATCCGATCACTGTGGAAGGACACACGGACAACCAGCCGATCTCGAACGCGCAGTTCCCGAGCAACTGGGAGCTGTCGACGACGAGAGCGACGAATGTCGTGCGGTTCCTGATCAGCCGGGGCGTCAGCGCCTACCGGCTCGGGGCGGTCGGTTACGCCGACCTGCACCCGATCGCAAGCAACGCAACGGCCGCCGGGCGCGCGGAGAACCGCCGCGTCGAGATCGTGCTGATGCGCCTGAACCCAGTACCCCCATCCTGAACCCCGCCCCCGACCCTGAAACCGAGCCCATGAAAAAGAAGATCCTGATCATCCTCCCGATCATCCTGCTCGGAGGCGGCTACGTCGCCAAGGGCAAGCTGATGCCCCCGAAGGTCGTCAAGCCGAAGATCGCGGGCGAGATCTACATCCTCCCCCACCAGTTCACGCTCAATCTCAAGGACGGGCACTACGCCACGCTGACGGTCGCGCTCGAGCTGGCGCCCGGGCAGAGCGACGGCGCCAGCGCCGACAACACTCCTGCGGCCGGCGCCGTGGTCGGCACGCTTCCCGAGGAGGCCGTGATCCGGTCGATCATCACCAACGAGGTCACCAACCAGACCTCCAACGCGCTGATCGACGACTCGGGACGCACCGCACTGCAGCAGCAGATCCTGTCCGACATCAAGACCGAGACCGACGTGAAGGTCGACCACGTGTTCTTCACCGACGTCGCCGTCCAGTAGGTGCAGCCATGAGCGAAAGACTCGAACTCGAGCAGCTTCCGAACGGCGGCGAGCACGGTCCCGCCGTCAATGGCGTCGGCGACCTGCGGCGTCTGAGCGCCGTGCCGGTCGACCTCAGCGTCGAGATGGGCCGCACGCGGATGACCGTCGGCGAGACGCTCGAGCTCCGCCAGGGCTCGATCATCACGCTCAACCGGATGGCCGGCGAGCCGGTCGATCTGCTCGTCAACGGCACCGCGATCGCGCGTGGCGAGGTCGTCGTGATCGACGAGCAGTTCGGCCTGCGTGTGACGGAGGTCCTCGGGCAGCCGCCGATCGGCGCGCAGGAGCCCGCGGCCGACCCCGCTGCTGGCGCCGACGTCTAGCTCCGCCACGGCGCGAGGACCCGCGCTAGCACCGCCGCGGAAGCTAAAGCTAGGCGGTGCAAGTGACGAGTACCGGAGTACCGAACCCACTGATGGGAACGGCGTCGCCACCCCGGCTCGTCTGATTCTGCAAGGAGCAAACCGTCAATGCCAGATGCAACCAACCGCCGTCAGCTGGTCGTGTTCACGCTGGGCACCGAGCACTACGCGCTCCCAATTCAGCAGGTCCACGAGATCATCCGCTACTCCGAGCCGCGCTCGGTCGCCTCGCGCGCCGACTGGGTTCGTGGCGTGATCAGCCTGCGGGGCCGGATCGTCCCCGTGTACGACCTGGCCACGCGGCTCGGCGTTCCCTCCGAGCTCACCGAGGAGACGAAGATCGTGATCGTCGAGGCGGGATCCGAGACCGCGGGCGTGATCGTCGACGGCGTCGAGGAGGTCTTGACGGTTGAAGACGAGCAGATGCAGGAAGCGCCCGGCGCGGACACGACGCTGATCGACTCGATCGCCAAGGTCGACGACCGGCTCGTCGTGCTGCTCAAGCCGAGCGCGATCTTCGCCGAGCCGGACGTCCCGCTCGCGGCCTGAGCCCCCGAACACCCGAAACCCCAAACATGTCCACAACCACCCCGGCGCGGGTCGTCGTCGTCGACGACAGCGCCCTGATGCGCAACATCGTCACGCGCTCGCTGACACGGGCCGGGGTCGAGGTGGTGGGCAGCGCTCGCGACGGTGACGAGGCACTCGCGCTGTGCGAGCGCGAGCGTCCCGACGCGATGACGCTCGACCTGACGATGCCGGGCCTGGACGGGCTCGGCGTGCTCCGCGCGCTGCGCGCCCGCGCGGACAGCAACATCCCGGTGGTCGTCGTGTCCGCGTTCTCCGCCGCGCACGGGGCGCGCGCGGTCGACGCGCTCGCCGAGGGCGCCTTCGATCTCGTGCCGAAGCCGACGGCCAACGAGAGCCTCGAGGCGTTCATCGAGAACCTCGGCGCGAAGGTCAAGCTCGCGGCCGCCTCGCGCCGCAGGCACCGCCACTCCCACAACGGCTCGACACTGACGCCGAGCCGGGCCGCCGCGCCCGCGCACGACGGAGCGAGGCTCACCCCGAGGCGGCCGCCGACGGCCGCCAGAAGCGCCAAGCTCGTCCTGATCGCCACTTCCACGGGTGGCCCGCGCGCGCTCGCCTCGCTCGTGCCCCAGCTTCCCGCCCCGCTGGGCGTCGGAACCCTGATCGTCCAGCACATGCCCGCGGGCTTCACCGGATCACTCGCGGCGCGCCTAGACGCGAGCAGCGTTCTGAACGTTCGCGAAGCCGCGGGCGGCGAGAAGCTCGACGCCGGCACCGCGCTGCTCGCGCCGGGCGGCCGCCATCTGCGCCTCGCCCAGGACGGGCGCACGACGCTGACCGACGAGCCCGCGGTCGGCGGGCTGCGCCCGCGCGCCGACCTCCTGATCGAGGACGCGGCGCGCGTGTACGGCGAGCGCATGCTGCTCGTCGTTCTGACCGGCATGGGCAACGACGGGCTTCGCGGCGCGCGCGAGGTGCACCGCCGAGGCGGGCGGATCCTCGTCGAGTCAGAAGACAGCTGCACGGTTTACGGGATGCCGCGGGCGATCGCCGACGCCGGATTGGCCGACGACGTGCTCGACCTCGGCCGCCTGGCGGACGCGATCGCGAACGAGGCACGGGCATGAGCGAGCGCGAGACCCGGACTTTCCAGCGGGGCGCGATCAGCCGCCACCGCGGCCACGACGCGACCGTCGCCGGCCCGAGGAACGACCTCGTCGCCGCCGACGACTACATCGCGTTCTGCAACGGGCTGCGCAAGCTGTGCGGGATCGACCTCTCGCAGTACAAGCGGCCGCAGATGGAGCGGCGCCTTCGCTCGTTCTTCGCACGGCACGGATACGCGAAGCTGACCGACTCGCTCGACCGGCTGGGGGGCGACAAGCAGCTGCTGGAGGACCTGCTCGACCGGGTCACGATCAACGTCTCGCAGCTGTGGCGCCACCCTGACCAGTGGACGCGGCTCGAGAGCGGGCTGCTCAGAGAGCTGGCCGCGAACGGCCGTGTGCGGGCGTGGAGCGCCGGCTGCTCCTACGGCGCCGAGTCCTACACGCTCGCCGCCGTCGCCGCCCAGGCGATCCCAGGCGTGCCCGTCCGGATCCTCGGAACCGACATCGATCAGCGCATGGTGGCCCGCGCCAAGACCGGCGCTTTCACCCTCGAGGACGCGCGCAGCGCTCCTTCCGCGGCGATGGAGCGGTGGTTCGAGCGGACGCCGACGGGGTGGCTGGCCAAGCAGCCGCTGCGGGCAATGACCCAGTTCGAGGTGGGCGATCTGCTCAAGCTCCAGCCGCCCGCGTCGAGCTATGAACTGATCATGTGTCGCAACACGGTCATCTACTTCGCCGATCAGATCAGGGACGAGCTCCACGCCAGGCTCGCCCAGGCACTGCGACCGGGGGGCGTGCTGGTGATCGGCGGAACCGAGCGCATCTCCGATGCGCCGTCGCTCGGTCTGACGGCGCTTCACCCCTTCATCTACCGAAAGTCTTGATGGATACCTCCGAGTACATGCCGATGTTCATCGCCGAGACGCGCGAGCATCTCGAACAACTGAACCTCGCGATCGTTCGACTCGAGGAGAACCCCAAGGACCGCCCCACGGTCGACGAGATCTTCCGCATCGCGCACTCGCTCAAGGGCATGAGCGCGACGATGGGCTTCAGCGCCGTCGCGGAGCTGACGCACGCCATGGAGGACGTCTTCGAGCTGCTGCGCCAGCGAACCAACGGCCTGCCGGTCGAGGCGATCGACACCGTGTTCGCCTGCCTGGACGCGCTGTCGGGAGCGGCGGAGTCGATCGAGGCCGACGGGCAGGAGGCGCTCGATCCGGCGCCGCTGGTCGGACGGCTGCGCTCGCTCGTGCGGCCCCGGACCCCGGAGCAGGAGATGGCTCGCGTCGGCCTCCTCGACCCGCTCGACCATGCCGCGGTGCTCGCGGCGCAGGAAGCGGGCGCTCAAGTGCTCCGCGTGACGGTCACGCTCAACGACGGCGTGCTGATGCCGGCCGTGCGTGCGCATATGGTTCTGGCCGCGCTCGGCGACCACGGCGAGATCCTCGCCAGCGCGCCGGCGCCGGACGTGGTCGAGCAGTTCCAGGGCCAACAGATCGACGCGTGGATCGCCAGCGATCATGAAGACGCGACGATCGCCGACAACGTCCGCAGCGTGTCCGAGGTGTTCACCGTCGAGGTCAAGTCGACCGAGCCCGGGGACACGGCCGCCCCGGCTCCCGCCCCACCCCGGCTCCCGCCTCCACCCCGGCTTCCGCCCCCACCCCTGCCCCGCCACCGGTTACGCCGGCCGAGCTCGAGCCCGCACCGGCCGCCGAGGTCGCCCCGGCTCTCATCCCGGCGCCCGCCGCCGAGGTCAGGCCGGCGAGTCAGACCCGGACCGTGCGCGTCGACGCCGAGCGTCTCGACGCGCTGATGCACTCGATGGGCGAGCTCGTCATTCATCGCACCGCGGTCGAGGCGCTGACCGCGAATCTCGAAATCGAGGGGCTCCAGCACGCCGTGCAGGAGCTCACGCGCAGCTCGCAGGCGCTCCAGGCGATGGTCATGCAGGTCCGGATGATCCCGGTCGACGTGGTGTTCCTGCGGTTCCCGCGGCTGATCCGCGACCTCTCGAGCAAGCTCGGCAAGGAAGTGAAGCTCGAGCTCGTCGGAAGCGACACCGAGCTCGACCGCACGGTCGTCGACGCGCTCGGCGACCCGCTCGTCCACCTCGTCCGCAACGCCGTCGATCACGGCCTGGAGCTGCCCGAGGACCGGGTGGCGGCCGGCAAGCCACGCCACGGCACGATCCAGATCGCCGCGCGCCACGCCGGCGGCAGCGTCGTGATCGAGGTCCGCGACGACGGCAACGGAATCAACCCGCGCGTGATCGCCCGCAAGGCTCTGTCGCTCGGGATGATCGACGAGGAGGCGGCCGCGGCGATCGACATGCGCGGCGCCGTCGAGCTGCTGTTCACCTCAGGCTTCTCGACCGCCGAGACCACGAACGACATCTCCGGCCGCGGCGTCGGGATGGACGCGGTCCGGGCGAAGATCCGTCAGCTCGGCGGCGAGGTCGTGATCGACTCGACGCTCGGCGCCGGAACGCTCGCCCAGATCCGCCTGCCGCTGACGCTCGCGATCGTCTCGGCCCTCCAGGTCGACGTCTCCGGCGTGCCGTTCGCGATCCCGCTCGACCGGATCGAGCGCACGCACCGCCTGTCCGAGCAGACGGTGCGCTCGGTGGCCGGCAAGCCGATGCTGGTGCTCGAGGACGGCGTCCTGCCGCTGCTCGACGGCGCCCGCGTGTTCGGCCGCGACGTCGTCCTCGAGCACGAGTTCGTCGTGATCATCCGTACCCAGGACCGGCGCCTCGCGCTGGCCGTCGATGACCTGGTCGGCCAGCGGGAGCTGGTCACCCGGCCGCTCCCGGCGATCGTCTCCGACGGCGAGCCGGTGTCCGGAGGCGCAGCGCTGGCCGACGGGCGGATCGCATTGATCGTCGACTGCGACGCGCTCGCTGCCGAGAGCAGCGTCGCGGCCACCATCAGCCTCGCCGCCTAGAAGAACTACAACCGACCACAGGAGCCCTGACAGTGACCCCCCGCTACACCGAATTGCAGCTTGATGCTTTGCGGGAGCTGGCGAACATCGCCTCTGGAAACGCCGCGACCGCGCTCTCGCAGATGCTCGGGCGCGAGGTCGAGTTGAGCGTGCCGCGCGTGCTGGCGCTGCCGCTGGCCGATGCCATCGAGGCGTGCGGCAGCCCGGATGAGTCGGTGGTCAGCGTCGTGATCCCGCTCGAGGGCGACATCGACGGGCTCGTGCTCCTGCTGATCTCATGCGACGGCGCTCGGGCGCTGTGCCGGCTCCTCGACGTCGAGGCCGGCAGCGAGATCGGCGACTCGGCGCTGCGCGAGATCGGCAACATCCTCGGGACCTCGTGCCTGAACGCGCTCGCGTCGATGACCGGGCTGCACCTCGGCCCGTGCCCCCCGCAGCTCACCACCGACATGCTCGGCGCGATCGTTTCCTCGCTCGCGCTGTCCCAGGCCGAGCCCGCGGACCTCGTGCTGGTCCTCGACTCCGAGCTCGAAGTCGCCGACGAGCCATGCTCGATCTCGTTCGTCCTGCTGCCGACCGACGGCGGCGTGTCCGACCTGCTGGCGCCGCTCGGCCTCGCCGCGTAGTGATGGGATCGGTACGAATGGGAGAGATCGAAGTGTCCAAGCGATCCGGCGACGAGCTCGTCGCCCGCGGTCTGGGGTCGTGCATCGGCCTCGCGGTGCTCGACCGGTCCGCCGGCGTCGCGGGACTCGCCCATATCGTGCTGCCTCGATCGAGCGGAACCGAAAGCGAGACCGGCAAGTTCGCCGACCTCGCGGTGCCCGCGCTGATCGATCGCGTATGTGAGGCCGGAGCCAGCCGGCGGCGCCTGGAGGCGGTCCTCGCGGGCGGCGCGCGCATGTTCGAGCTCGGCGATCTCGACATCGGCGCCCGCAACGCGGAGGCGGTCCGAGCCGAACTCGCCGCATCGGGCGTCTCGGTGCGCGCCGCCGCGACCGGCGGCAGCCGCGGACGCACGATGCGGGTCGACGTCGGCGACTGCACGGTCACGGTCAAGGAGGCTGGCGGCCTTTCCACCACGCTGCTCGACACCCCCGGCGGCCGCAGCCGCCGGGCCTGGACGATGGTCCCACAGGAGGCGAACCGATGAGCGAAATGCTGGATCGAGACAAGGTCGCCGCGCTCGTAGAGGCGGCCAAGCAGGGTCAGCTCCCCGATCAGGGATCGGGTGCCGGCCACCGGCGCGGCCAGCGGCTGCGCACGGTCGACTTCTCGCGCCCCACCAAGTTCACCAGCGATCACCAGCGCCGGATCTCCCGCGCGATCGACACCTTCTGCCAGACGTCCGTCACGCGGCTCTCGACCGAGCTCCGCAGCCCGGTCGAGCTCGAGGCGATCAACAGCGCGCAGGCGACGTGGTCGGGCGCGCAGGCGCAGCTGCCGAGCGGGTCGCTGTTCGTCACGCTCGACGTTCAGCCGCTCGGCACGAGGATGCTGTTCACGGTCGAGCAGTCGTTCGTGCTGATGTGCCTCGACCTCCTGCTCGGCGGCTCGCCCGACAAGCCGCCCCGCGAGCGGCGGTTCAGCGAGATCGACACGGTGCTCACGCAGCGCCTGTTCGAGTCGCTCGTCCACCAGCTCTCGCTCGTGTGGCAGGACCTCGCCGGGATCAGCCTGTCGATCATCGACGTCGAGACGCACAACGACACCAGCCAGATCGCCGCGGTCTCCGAGCCGACGTTCGTGGTCGTGATCGAGAGCCGGATCAACAAGCACTCCGCCTCGATGGCGCTGCTGATCCCGTGGCTCGCGATCGATACGGTCAGCGACCGCCTGTCCGGCAAGGAGACCCGCGAGCCTGAGGCCGAGACGGCCGGCGCGGCCGAGATCGGGCGGGCGATGGCCGGCGTTCCGGTCACGCTCCGCGCCGAGGTCGCCGCGATCGAGGTGCCGATCGAGCAGATCCTGTCGCTCGGCCCGGGAAGCCTGATCCGTTTGGGCACGCAGGCCGATCAGGGCATCACCGTGTTCGCCGAGAACGTCAAGCTCGCCCGCGCACAGCCCGGCGCCAACGGCGCCCGGCGCGCAATCCAGGTATCCGGTACCGAGAGGAAGTTCGGATGAGCCAGCAGCAGGACATCACCCCGCGCGAGGCGCTGATGCGGCTCGGCGCCTCGACCGCCGAGGCCATCGCCAAGGTGCTCGAGAACTTCACCCCCGGCGCGGTCGAGCGCGGCGAGGTCACGGTGCTCGAGGACGGAACGTCCCCGTTCTCCAATGTCGCCCGTGGCTCGATCGCCTCGAGCGTCTCCTATGTCGACGGTGTGACCGGTGCGAACATCTTCGTGCTCACGCCGGCCGGGGCCCGCCTGCTCGCCAGCGCGATGGGCGCGCCGGTCGAGGAAGCGCAGGACGGCGCCGACGCGCCGCCGCTGTCCGAGCTCGAGCTGTCCGCGATGTCCGAGGCCGCCAATCAGACGATGGCCGCGGCAGCCGCCGCGATCGGCGTCGTGCTCGGCCAGGAGATCGAGATCTCGACCCCCGACACGCGCGTGCTCGACGAGCCCGGCTCGGCCGTCGACATCTACGGCACCGCCCCCCACGCGACCTCGACCACGTTCATGATCGCCGGCGAGGCGTGCCGGCTCATCCAGCTGGTGCCCCGGGCGTTCGTCGTGCGGATGGTTCGCGCGATCGACGAGGAGACGGCCGAGCGGACCGGCGACAAGGTGGCGGGCGGATCCTCGGCGTCGGGCGCCGGCGGGGTCGTCGACACCAGCCCGCACAGCCTGGCGCTCGAGGAGGCGCTCGGCGGGATCAGCCTGCGCGTGTGGGCAGAGCTCGGGCGGGCGCGGATGCCGCTCGGGACCGCGCTCGGGCTGCCGATCGGCGCGGTTGTCGATCTCGACCGCTCCGCCGACGCGCCGGTCGACCTGTACGTCAACGGGACGCGCTTCGCCCGGGGCCAGCTCGTGGTCACCGACGACGGCGAATGGGCCGTGTCGCTCGACGGCCTCGAGAGCGAGGGGCTGCGCATGCTCGACCTGGCCCGATCGACTCCGGCCGAGGATCAGGAAGACGTCGAGCCGGACCCACAATCACTCGAAATCCAGGCAGATCGCCCGATAGAAGACCGGGACCCAACCACCGACCCCGACCCCGACCCCGAAACCCCCGAAGTGACGCAAACCGAAGTGGAAGGAGCAGTGACCTGATGGCCCGTGTACTCGTAGTCGACGACGCCGCATTCATGCGCAAGGTGGTGAGCGATGCGCTCGCTTCGGGCGGCCACGAGGTGGTCGGCGAGGCCGGGAACGGCACCGAAGCCGTAGCGCAGTTCCAGGCGCTGGCGCCCGAGTTGACCACGCTCGACATCACCATGCCTGAGAAGGACGGCCTCCAGGCGCTCACCGAGATCATCGCGCTGGACCCCGGCGCCCGGGTGCTCATGTGCTCCGCGCTCGGCCAGGAGAGCAAGGTGATCGAGTCGATCCAGAAGGGCGCGAAGGACTTCGTCGTCAAGCCGTTCCAGCCCGCGCAGCTGCTCGAGGCCGTCGGGAAGGCGCTCGCCTAATGAGGCGTCGCCGTCAGGCGACGCCGACATCCTCTAAGGCACCCGGCTAGGACGAGCGGAAACGCCGGGTCATCTCGGCGTCGGGATCCTCGTCCTCGTCGCCGGCCCCGGCCTCGGAGTCGTCTTCGTCCGGTCCCTCGTCCTCTTCGCCGTCGTCGGGCTCGTGGTCGGCGTTGGCCTGCTGGACGACGGCCTCCAGATGATGGCGGAGCTTGTCCTCGCTGCCGGGCTCGACATCGCTGACTTGGACGTTCCCCTTCTTCACCACGATCTCGCCCCACGCCTTGCCCCCGAGAAGCTTCGCCGTCGCCTCGAAGCTCGTCTTCCAGCCCTTGGGAACGTCACCCTCGAGCGGCACGGTTAGCTTGGCGTTCTTGACCTGAGCGGCCGACCAATCCAGCGTAACTTCGTCCATAGCTGACGTTCCTACCCACTCCGGCCCCGGGTGACTCAAGCCCCCGGGGGTTGCGGCCGATTACCGGAAGGACTCTCCCTCGGAGTCCTTTCCCTCGATGAAGTCGCTCACGTTCATTCGTGGCGTCGGTCTTGCCGGCGCCCTGACGCTCACGCATGCCGCGGTTGCCTTCGGCGACACCTCGCATGCGACGACCACGCACGCCTCGAGCGCGGTGGCGTCGCACGTGCAGAGTGCCAAGGCGCTCGCCCAGTCCACGGGCGAGAACACGCCGGTGCATCTGAGCGCGGGCTCGACCGCGACCCACGCCGCCGCGACCAGCGGTGGCGGGGCGAGCATCGTCCGCACGATCGTGGGCCTGTTCATCGTGATCGCCGTGATCTACGGAATCGCGTGGATCATGAAGCACGCGAAGAAGAGCAAGAACCGCCCGACGGGCCACGGCCTCACGCAAGTGGCGAGTCTGCCGCTGGGTGGCGGCCGCTCGGTCGCGGTCGTACGCGCAGGCCGTGAGGTGCTGGTGGTCGGAGTCGCCGAGAACGGCGTCACCCCCATCCGCAGCTATTCCGAGGCAGAGGCGATTGCGCTTGGTATCGAGGTTCCGCCTGAGAAGCCCGCGAGCTTCGACCAGGCCGAGAAGCCTTCGGACCGGGTACTCGACGTCCTGCGGCGGATCACGGCTCGCTCGTGAAGGTCGACTCGAGCAACGCCCTCCAGATCCTGCTGCTGATCGGCGGGATCTCGATCCTGCCGGCGATCCTGTTCACGGTCACCGGGTTCACGCGGATCCTGATCGTCCTCAGCTTCGTACGCAGCGCGCTTGGGACGCAGAACACGCCGCCCAACCAGGTGCTGATCGGGATCTCGCTGTTCCTGACGCTGTTCGTGATGGCGCCGACGATCTCCGCGATCAAGAAGGACGCCTGGGAGCCCTACTCCAAGCACCAGGTGTCGACTGCGCAGGCGATCTCACGCGCCGAGCAGCCCCTGCGCGAGTTCATGTTCAAGCAGACGCGCAGCCAGGACCTGTCGCTGTTCGTGAACCTCGCCCACATCAACCAGCCCCAGACGCGCGCCCAGATCCCGACCTACGTGCTGATCCCCGCTTTCATCATGAGCGAGCTGAAGACGGCGTTCGAGATCGGGTTCCTGGTGTTCCTGCCGTTCCTGCTGATCGACCTGATCGTGTCCTCGACGCTGATGTCCATGGGGATGATCATGTTGCCTCCAAGCTTCATATCCCTGCCATTCAAGATCCTGCTGTTCGTCCTCGTCGACGGCTGGGACCTGATCACGAACTCGCTCGTCAAGAGCTTCCACTGACATGAATCAGGACACAGTCGTCAGTCTCGCCACCCAGGCGATGATGCTCTCGCTGAAGATCGCCGGCCCGATCCTGCTGCTCGGGCTGATCATCGGCCTGCTCGTGAGCATCTTCCAGGCGGTCACGTCGATCCAGGAGCAGAGCCTGTCGTTCATCCCCAAGATCGTCGGGGTGGCGGTGCTGATCGTCGTGCTCGGACCGTGGATGCTCGACCAGTTGGTCAGCTACGCCCAGAACCTTTACATGTCGATCCCGTCACTGATCGGATGAACCAGCTGACGCTCAGCCACGTGCTCGCCGCGTTGGGCGGCGGGCAGTCGATAACCGCGTTCTTCCTCGTGCTCGGTCGGGTCAGCCCGCTGTTCCTGCTGGCCCCGCTGTTCTCGGCCAAGCAGATTCCCGCGCAGGTGCGCGGCATTGTCGCGGTCGCGTTGACCTTCGGGCTGACCGGCCTGGCCATGCACGGTCAGCACATCCCGACCCAGCCGATGCAGGTCGCGGGGCTGATGGTCGTGCAACTGCTGGTCGGGATCCTGTTCGCGTTCGCGATCGGCGCGCTGCTGGCGGCGGTGCAGAGCGCCGGCGGCTTCGCCGACATTCTCTCCGGCTTCTCGTTCGGCGCCACGATCGACCCGATCAACGGCAACCCGGGCGGCACATTCACCGAGCTCTACTCCCTGATCGGGGTGATGCTGTTCATCGCGATCGGCGGGGACGCCTGGATGCTGCGCGGCATCGCGCGGACGTTCACGCTGATCCCGCTGACCAAAGCGCCGCAGCTCGGATCGCTCGCAAACGCCGCCGAGCTGTCGTTCACCTCGATCTTCACCTCCGCGCTCGAGGTGGCCGCGCCGGTGTTCCTGACGCTGCTGATCACCGACGTCGCGTTCGGGATGGTTTCGCGCGTCGTGCCGCAGATGAACGTGCTGTCGATCGCCTTCCCGCTCAAGGTCGGCGTCTCGCTGCTCGCCATCGCCGCCACGCTGCCGTTCCTGGGCGGCTGGATGTCCGGCCAGATCTACACCTCGGTCGCCACCGCCCTCCACGCCTTCTAGCACCAGCCATGGCCGATCACGACAAGACAGAAAAGCCGACACCCAAGCGCAAGCACGAGACGCGCAAGAAGGGCCAGGTCGCCAAGAGCACTGACCTCAACGGCGCGGTCGTACTCGTCGCCGGGCTGATCGGGCTCGTGGCTGTCGGCCCGGCGGTCGTGTCCAGCGTCTCCAGCTCTATGCGTTCCACCTTCGCGCAGATCTCCAACCCCGGCGACGCCACCAGCGCCGCCGGCCTCCACGCGCTGTTCTCCGCGGGCCTGCACACGATCCTCGGGACCGTCGCGCCGATCGCCGGCCTGTGCCTCGCCGCCGGTGTGATCGTGAACGTCGCCCAGGTCTCGTTCAGGCCCTCGATGACCGCGATCAAGCCCGACTTCAAGAAGATCAACCCGCTGATGGGCGCCAAGAAGCTGTTCGGGGTCCGGGCCGCGACCGAAGGGATCAAGTCAATCGCGAAGGTGTGCGCCGTCGGCGCCGTCGTCGCGATGGCCCTGCTGCCGCAGCTCACAAACCTCGGCGCGAGCATCGACACCCCTCCGGCCGCGCTCGGGATCCTGATCAACTCGAGCATCTTGGGCATCGCCGAGCGCGCCGCGATCGCCTACCTGCTGATCGGGATCCTCGACTACATCTATCAGCGCTACAGCCACAACAAGCACCTGAAGATGACCAAGCATGAGGTCAAGGAGGAGAGCAAGTCGCAATCGGCGCCTCCCGAGGTCCGCAGCGCGATCCGCCGGCGCCAGCTGCAGGCCGCCCGCGCCCGCATGATGGCCGCGATCCCCCAGGCCGACGTGGTCGTGACGAACCCGACTCACTTCGCGGTCGTGCTCAGCTACGACGGCAGCCATCCCGCTCCGGTCGTGGTCGCCAAGGGCCAGGACCTCGTGGCCAAGCAGATCCGGCGCATCGCCGAGGAGAACAACATCCCGATCGTGCCCGACCCGCCGCTCGCACGCTCGCTGCATGCGTCGGTCGAGATCGGCCAGATGATCCCGGCCGAGCTCTTCGCCGCTGTGGCGCAGGTGCTCGCGTTCGTCTACCGGATGGCCGGGCGTAGAAAGGCCGCGGCATGAACGAGAACGGGATCCGCAAGCTCCTGAAGCACACCGACCTGGTCGCGGCGGTCGCCGTCGTCGTCATCGTCACGATGCTGATCATCCCGCTGCCGTCGATGCTGCTCGACCTGTTCATCACGATCAACATCTCGGCCGCGCTGGCGGTCGTGGTGGCGACGATGTACCTGCAGAAGCCGCTCGAGTTCTCGGCGTTCCCGAGCCTTCTGCTGCTGACCACGATGTTCCGACTGGCGATCAACGTGTCGGTAACGCGCCTGATCCTGACCAAGGGCGACGCCGGCAGCGTCGTCCGCGACTTCGGCCAGTTCGTCGTCGGCGGCGATGTCGTGATCGGCCTCGTGATCTTCCTGATCCTGATCGTGATCCAGTTCGTGGTCGTGACCAACGGCGCCGGCCGTGTCGCCGAGGTCGCCGCCCGGTTCACCCTTGACGCCATGCCCGGTAAGCAGATGGCGATCGACGCCGACCTGAACGCCGGTCTGATCACCGACCAGGAAGCGCGCCACCGCCGCCAGGAGATCGCCCGCGAGGCCGACTTCTACGGCGCGATGGACGGTGCCTCGAAGTTCGTCAAGGGCGACGCGATGGCGGCCGTGATCATCACCGGGATCAACCTGATCGGCGGGATCGTGGTCGGCGTGGTCCAGCACCACGTCGGCTTCGGCCAGGCCACCCATACCTACTCGATGTTGACCGTGGGCGACGGCCTCGCCGCCCAGATCCCCGCGCTGCTGATCTCGGTGGCGACGGGCATCCTGGTCACCCGCTCGGCGTCCGAGAAGGACCTGGGCTCGGATCTCGCCAACCAGATCCTCCGCCAGAAGAAGGCGCCGCTCGTGGCCGGTTGCGTGGTCTGCGCGTTAGCGCTGGTTCCGGGCCTGCCAACGGTGCCGTTCCTGGCCATCGGCGGGATCATGGCCGCGATCGGCTGGTCGGTCCGCAACGGCATCCCCGAGGACATCGACGCCGCCGCCGCCGCGGCCGCGCTCCTCCCGGCCCCCGCGACAGCCGACAAGCCCGCCGCCCCGCGCGAGGAGGTCCTCAAGGAGCTGTCGATCGATCCGCTCGAGCTCGGCATCGGCTTCGGCCTGGTGCCGCTCGTCGACCGCCGCACCGGCGGGTCGCTCGTCCGGCGCGTATCGATGATCCGCCGTCAGATCGCTTCCGAGCTCGGCATGGTGATCCCGCCGGTCCGGATCCACGACGAGGTCGACCTCGACTCGCACGAGTACGTGGTCAAGGTCCGCGGCACGATCGTGGCCCGCGGCACGATCATGGCCGGCCACCACCTGGCGATGGATCCGGGCGACGCGGTCGGGACGCTGCCCGGAATCCCGACCACCGAGCCGGCGTTCGGGCTCCCGGCGATCTGGATCCCGGAGACCCAGCACGCCGAGGCCGAGGCCCTCGGATACACCGTCGTCGACGGCGAATCGGTGATCGTGACGCACCTCACCGAGACGATCCGCACGCACGCCGCCCACCTGCTGACGCGGCAGGACGTACGCCAGCTCCTAGATCAGCTAAAGGAAATCAACGAAGCTGTCGTTACGGAGGTTGTGCCCGATGTTCTCTCGCTTGGCGAGATCCAGCGTGTGTTGCAGGCGCTCCTCTCGGAGGGCGTCTCGATCCGCGATCTTGGCGCTATCGTCGAGTCTGTCGGCGACAAGGCCCGCATCACACGCGACCCCAGCCTGCTGGCCGAATACGCGCGTCAGGCGCTCGGCCGGTCGATCACCGCACCGCATCTGGACCCGATGCAGACGCTGCGCGTGATCACGCTCGACCCGACGATCGAGCAGGAGCTGGCGACATCGATCACCCAGACCAGCGACGGCGAGTACCTGGCGATGGAGCCCACTCGGGCCCACGCCGTGCTCAGCGCCGTCAAGAGCCAGTCCGATCAGGCTTCCGCGCGTGGCGGGATCCGTCCGGTGCTGCTCTGCTCGGCGCGCGTGCGTCGTCACGTCCGTCGGCTCGTCGAAGCATCCGTGCCCCACCTCCCGGTCTGTTCTTACAACGAAGTCGCCCCAGGCATCAGCGTCGAAACCATAGGAGTAGTTAGCGCATGAGCACCCTCACCGAGCCCCATACGAACGGCCACGACCGAGAGCTTGGCGGCGTGCGCACCTACCGCGGCCGCAAGCTCGAGGACCTGATCCCCCAGATCCGCGCCGAGCTCGGCCCCGACGCGATCATCCTGCGCCAGCGCGAGGGACTGATGGGCGGCGTCGGCGGCTTCTTCGCCCAGAAGTGCGTCGAAGTCGACGCCCAGGCCGGGGTGGGCGGGAATTCAATCCATTGACATTTACGACGAGGACGAGCCCGTGAACGGCTGGGAGCTGACCGACGAAGAGGAGTATTCGCTTCCGGCCCTGCCGGCGCCGGCCGCGGAGGAGCCCGTGACCCCCACCCCCGTCGCCGCGCCCGAGGCCTTCGTCCCGACGCCCGTCGCGCCCGCGCCGCCCGTGCCCGAGGCGTTTGTCCCCGCGCCCGTGCCCGAAGCGTTTGTCCCCGCACCCGCGCCGGCGCCGGCGCCCGAGGCCCCGATGGCGCCTGCTCCGCAGGACGCGATCCCTGCCCCGCCGGCCGCCACCCCGCCCGCCGAGGGCGCCGCGGAGTCGTTCGTCACCCGCCTCGAGCAGGCGGCGGCGCACGTCGACATCGAAGAGCTGGTCAAGCTCGTGACCACCGGCGGACTGCCGGCGCCGACCGAGGTCGACGACGCGCCCGAGGCCGTCGTCCCCGAGGCCCCGGCCCCCGCTGTCCCCGCTCCGGTCGCCGCCGAGCCCGTCCCGGCGCCCGCCCCCGCTCCGGTCGCCGCCGCGCCCGCGCCCGCTCCCGCACCGGTAGCCCCGGCGCCGGCCCCATTCGCAGCCGCCCCGGCACCTGCGCCGGTTCCGCCGGCCGCCAGCCCCTGGGTCGCCAAGCAGGCCGGAGCGCTCGACTCGGCCGAGGCCGCGAGCGTCGCGCAGGAGCTGACCTCCCAGGGAATCAGCGACGCCTGGGCGCACGAGTTGATCGTCGCCGCCGCCGCGCACCGCTCGCCGCTCGCGAAGGGCAGCCTGCGTGACGCGGTCCGGGCCACGCTGGCCGCGATCATCCCCGCCCCTGCTCCGCTCCCCGCCAACGGAGCCGCGGTCGCCTTCGTCGGCGCCGGCGGCGCCGGCAAGACGCGCTGCTCGGCGGCGCTCGCCTCGGCCTACGCCAAGGGCTCGACGCTCGCCGCGAGCGTGGTGTCGCTCGGCAGCGACGACTGGGGCGGCGACCTCAAGGAGCTCCTCAAGGGCCAGAACGTCTGGGTCATGGGTGCCGCCGTCGGCCACGAGGCCGCACCGCCCGTCCAGCACGGCCGCGACGGCGGCCTGGTGGTCGTCGACACCGCCGGCGTGACCCCGCGCGATCCCGCCGGTGTCGAGGCGCTGGCGGCCGAGCTCCACTCGCTGTCGCTCGACGCGGTCTATATCGCGGTGCCGGCGACGTTCAGCGTTCATGCCGCCCGCAAGCTGATCGAGGGCTTCGCGGCGCTCGGCGCGGACGGGATCGCCGTCACTCATGCCGACGAGGCCGACCAGCTCGGGATCGCGGCCGAACTCGCCCATATCAGCGGCATGCCGGTCGCGTACATCCATGAGGGTCTCGAGCTCGACGGCGCGCTGTCGGCCGCTGACCCGTCCTCGCTGGCGGCACGCCTGCTTCCGTAGGCCCACCGAGCTGCATCACGTCTGCTCCCATGAGCCCCGAGCCCGAGCCCACCGACAACGTCGTCCGCCTCAACGTGGGCGGCAAGGAGGGCAAGCTGACGACGCCCGTCGGCAGCCGCATTCCGGTGCGGGTGTACGAGCGGAGCGGCGACTACCTGATGCTCGTGCTGATGATCGACGCCGGCGACGAGCTGTCCCATGACGTGGTGGAGCCGCTGCTGCTCGAGTACGTCTCGCCCCGGGGTCTGGTCCGCTTCCACGGTCAGGCCGTGATCCAGGAGCGCGACCTGGTGCGGTTCGATGTATCGGCCGCGCCCGAGGTCACGCAACGCCGCGAGTTTGTGCGAGTGCCGTCCGCCCAGACGGTCGAGGTGGCCAAGGATTATGGCGTGGCGGCCGGGGACCAGATCAACGTCCACGCGATCGACATCAGCGGCGGCGGCATGCTTCTCAGCGGCGCCGAGCAGCTGCCGCTCGGCACGCACGTGCGCTTCAGCCTCAACATTGGAACGGGCTCCCCGCCGATCGAGGGCAATGCGCAGGTCGTCCGTGCCGGCGACGAGGGCCAGCGCGCGCTCGTGTTCGAGCAGATCTCCCGGACCGACCGCCAGCGCCTGATCCATTTCGTGTTCGAGCGCCAGCGCGACGCGCTGGCCAAGGTTGGTCGAGTCATTGATCACAGGAGCGCCGGATGAGCAAGAGCCCAGACAAGAAGGACAAGAAGGACAAGAAGAAGAAGGGTGAGGACGGCGCCTCCGGCGCCCCCAGCGAGTCCGGCGCGCTGACTCCCAGCGTCGCCAACCATCCCCGCGCCCGTTATCAGGTTCGCCGCGCCAAGGGCTGGGGCGGCATCGCCGGCTTCGTCATCGCGGGATACCTCAGCTACAAGGCCGGTGTTCCGACGTTCGACGTCGGGCTGCGGGCGCTCGTGGCCGGGATGGTCGGCTACATGCTCGCGTGGATGTGCGCGGTCACGGTGTGGCGCCATCTGGTGCTGGCCGAGCTGCGGGCCGCGCTCGAGCGCACCGAGCAGACCACGGACTCGGACATGATCCCAGCCCGCGCGCACAAGCCCGCGGGCGACGCCGCAGCGGCGCAGGCAACCGCCGGCTCATAGCAGACGCCTGAGCGCCGGCCATGGACCCGATCCATCCGATCGTCCCAGTCACGCCGAACATCCCGGCGGTAACGCCGGCGCCGATCGCGGGCCGGGTCAATCGCGACGGTGCCCGGGGCAACCCGGGCCAGGACAGGCGCCGGCGCAGGCAGCCCGACTCAGCTCCCGCGGCATACGCCTCGGTCGACGGGTCCGATTACTACCTCGAGGACCCCGAGGACGACGACGACTCGGGGCTGCACATCAGCGTGACGGCCTGATCCGATCGGGGCCGGCCCCTGATCGGGGGGCCGGAATCGCCTGATCTGACGGGGTTGCCGCGGGCATGTCCAGATCGCTCTGGACGCCCCTCAAGTGCGGCGCATCGGGGGCGATAACCGGAGAGACCGGCAGCAAGGAGCAGCCGGGGGACAACCCCAAACGACCACACCATGGAGGTGTAAAGCATGTCCCTTTCGATTCTCACCAACACGTCTGCGATGCAGACGCAGATCAGCCTCAATAACTCGAGCAATGCAGTCTCGACCGCGATGGAGCGGCTGTCCTCGGGTCTTCGCATCAACTCCGCGGCGGATGACGCCGCTGGTTACGCGATCAGCCAGGGCCTGACCTCTCAGGTCAACGGCCTTCAGCAGGCCAGCCAGAACGTCAGCGACGCGACCTCGATGGTCCAGACCGCCGATAGCGCGCTGAACAACGTCCAGAGCATGCTGCAGCGGGTCAGCGAGCTCGCCGTGCAGTACCAGAACGGCGACCTGTCCAGCACGGACCAGTCGGACATCCAGTCCGAGGTCAACCAGCTGACGCAGGAGATCGACCGCCAGAAGAGCTCGGTGCAGTTCAACGGCATCAACCTGCTCGACGGCACCGCCGGCGGCTCGGGCGTCGTGACCTTCCAGGTCGGCTCGGCTTCATCCGACACGCTGGCAGTGTCCTTCCAGAACATCGAGAGCTCGAGCAACCTCGGGACCTCGGCGTTCTCATGGACGCAGGCGGCGAGCGGCGGTACCGTGTTCAGCCTGGGCCAGAGTGGCGCGGTGAGCGCCATCAGCACGGCGATCAACAACATCTCGTCGCTCGCGGCGACGCTGGGCGCGGTCCAGAACCGTCTCCAGTACACCGCGACGTCGATCTCGACGACGCAGGAGAACATGTCCTCGTCGCTGAGCAGCATCCAGGACGTCAACATGGCGTCTGAGATGACGACGTTGACCCAGCAGCAGGTGCTGCAGCAGGCCGGCACGGCGATGCTCGCGCAGGCCAACTCGCAGCCTCAGCTGGTGCTGAAGCTCATCACGGGCTAGTTCCAATTCGCAGGGCCGGGCGGCGCTTGATGCGTCGCCCGCGCCCGGCGAGCCAAGTTTTCGCAGGGCCGGTCAGCGCTTGATGCGTCGTCCGCGCCAGGCGAGCCAAGCTCGAGCGTGGCAGCTTCGCTGCCGTCGCCGAGGGCACAATCCGTCCGCGCCTCTCCTAACACCGCGCGGGCCACATAACCACGTCCGATTCATCGAGGGAACCGGAAAGCGGAGGCGGGCTGCCTTGGTAGCCCGCCTCCGTGTGGATTAAGGAATCGTCCGGCCGGCCGATCACCGGGGAAGATGGCCCCCAAAGTCTCGATCATCGTGCCGCTCGCCGGCGGGCCGGCTCAGGCGCTGCGTTGCCTGCAGGGCATCGCCGCGCAGGCCGAGGACCCGGCCCACGAGATCATCGTCGTCGACGACGCCTCGGTCGGCCTCGAGCCGCTCCTATCCCAGCTCGCGGGCGACGTCGAGGTGCTCCGCAACGAGCGGCGCCTCGGCTTCGCCGGCTCGGCCCGCCGCGGCGCCGAGCGCGCCCGCGGCGAGATTGTCGTATTCATCCGCGACGGCGCAGCGCCCTCGCCCGGGTGGCTCGCGCCGCTCGCCGCGGGCCTCGACGATCCGGCCGTCGGCCTCGTCGCCAGCGCCACCGACGGAGCCGCCGCGTCGCAGAGCCCCGTCGCCGCCTGGTCGGTCGCGGTCCGCGCCACAGACTTCCGTTCCACGGAGCTCCCCGATCTTCCGGGCCAGCTCGTGTTCGGCGCGCTCGCGCTGGCGCTGGCCGAGGATGGCCGGCGCACGGTGACCGTGCCCGATAGCCGCGTCGCTGCCCCCGGCGCCCGCACAGGCGCCGCCCGCCGTCCGGCCGGCGAGGAGCCCGAGTTGACCGTCGTGATCCCCACGCTCGACGCCGCCTCCGAGCGCGTCCGCGGTTGCATCGCCGCCGTCCAGGCGACGACCGACGTCGCCCACGAGATCGTGATCATCGACAACGGCTCCCCGCCTCAGGGATTCGCCGCGCCGGTCAACGCCGGCGTGCGTGCGGCCCGGACCCCCTACGTGGTCGTGATGAACGACGACGTCGAGCCCCTGTCGGGCTGGTGGGAGCCCCTCCGCGCCGCCCTCGACGCCGGCGCCGCGGTCTCGTTCCCGCTCACGATCGACGGCCCGATGCGGTTCGACTTCCCCGCGTGGTGCTTCGCGATGACGCGCGAGAGCATCGATGCCTTCTCCCACGCCCCCGGCCAGTTCTTCGACCCGTCGCTGGTCCTGTGGTACCAGGACACCGATCTGCTCCACCGCCTGCGCGAGGCGGGCCGGCCGCCGGTGCACGCCGAGACCTCGCGGATCCGGCACGGGCTGTCGGAGACCGTGGGGAGCGAGGATCCCGAGCTGAGCGCCTGGATCCGCGTCCAGGTCGCCGCCGACCGCGAACGATTCCTGCGCAAGCACCCGGCCGTGGCGATGAACGGCCACGCCCTCGCCGCCGGCTGAGGACCTAAAGAAACCGGCGTGCCGGGCGAACACCGGGATATGGAGTCCCTCGATGTGCTGGTCGTTGGCGCCGGCTTTGCCGGCTCGGTCTGCGCACGCCGCATGGCCGAGGAGTTCGGCCTGCGCGTGCTCGTGATCGATCGCCGCCCGCACCTCGCCGGCAATGCTCACGACGCGCTCGACGACCACGGCGTCCTGATCCACACCTACGGGCCGCACATCTTCCACACGAACGCCGCCAAGGTGACCGACTTCCTGTCGCGGTTCACCGACTGGCACCCTTACGAGCACCGCGTGTGGGCCGCGGTCGACGGGCGGATCGTCCCGATGCCGATCAACCGGACCACGATCCAGGCGCTCCACAGCGTCGAGTTGCACGACGATGAGGACACCGCGGCCTACCTCGCCTCGCTGGCCGAGCCGCGCGCTGAGCTCAAGAACTCCGAGGACGCGGTCGTCGCCAAGGTCGGGCGCGACCTCTACGAGCGGCTGTTCCGCGGCTACACGCGCAAGCAGTGGTCACTCGACCCGAGCGAGCTGCATGCGTCGGTCTGCGCCCGTCTGCCGGTGCGCACCAACGAAGACGATCGGTACTTCGGCGACTCGTTCCAGAAGATGCCGGCGGCCGGCTTCACCGCGATGTTCGAGCGGATGCTGGACCACCCCAACATCGAGCTTGCGCTCGGCACCGAGTACGACGACATCCGCGATGAGGTCAACGCCCGCCAGCTCGTGTGGACCGGCCCGATCGACGAATTCTTCGGCTACCGGCTGGGTACGCTCCCGTACCGGAGCCTCCAGTTCGAGCGCGAAACCCGCGCCACTCCCGGCGGCCGGCTCGTCCAGCCGGTCGCGGTCATCAATTATCCAAACGAGCGGATCCCCCACACGCGCGTGACCGAGTTTCGCCACCTCACCGGCCAGGTATCGGATTTCAGCACGCTGACCTACGAGTACCCGACGGCTGAGGGTGACCCGTATTACCCGATCCCCCGGCCCGAGAACCGCGAGCTGTATCACCGCTACGAGGCCCTCGCCGCCGAGCGTCCCGACGTGATGTTCGTCGGGCGGCTGGCTCGCTACCAGTACCTGAACATGGATCAGGTGGTCGCCCAGGCGCTCGTGGCTGTGGATCGCTGGGCGGCCGAGCGCGACTTCGCGCAGGCCCTGCCCGAAGCCGCGTGAGCGCCCCTGACGTCATCGTCGCCTGGCTCCAGAACGACTACGGCAAGCTCGGCCGCGCCGGCGAGGCGATCGCGCACTCACTCGTGCGCTCGTCGACGGCCGGCCGCGTCGCCTACGTCGAGCCCTTCCTCCCGGCGCCGGGAGAGCCTCAGCTCGGCGCCCGCGACGATCGCGGGCTGCTCGTGTTCAGCGGCAGCGGTAGCCCGCCCACCGGCGGCCACGAGGTCGCGCGCGGGGTGGTCGGACTCGCCGAGCTGAACGACCCGGTCCTGCTCAACTTCGGGGTCTCCCAGGCCAACTGGTGGCTCCACTACGAGTTCGCGCCGGTGTGCTCGCGGACCGTGCTCGTCGCCTACGACAAGCTCGCCGATTGGGACGTCATGGCTCCGATCAAGAGCGTGCTCGAGCGGGTCCGCCGGCAGCTGATCGACGCGAGCGATGTCGTCGTCGGACTGTCCGAGGGATCGATCGACGATGTGGCCGACGCCACCTACGTCGGCCACGGCGTCGACCAGCACTGGCACGATCCCGCGGTCGACTCGCTGCCCGAGCCGGCCGACCTCGCCGGCATCGCACGCCCGCGCGCCGTGTACGTGGGGGCGCTGTCGATGCGCTTCGACGTGCCGGCGGTACGCGACCTGGCGGCCGCCGGCTTCGAGGTGGTCCTGGTCGGGATGGGACCGACGCCGCAGCTGCTCGAGCTCGCCGCGGCCGATCCGCACGTCCACCTGCTCGGCGAGCGCGTGCCCGAGCAGACCGCGGCGTACCTGCTGCACTCGGACGTCGGGATCGTGCCGCACACCGACGAGCCGTTCACGTACTCGATGGAGCCGCACAAGGCTTACAACTACGCGGCGGCCGGGCTCCCGACCGTGACGTTGAACACCGCCCACGCGCCGGCGCTCGGTTCTTTCCTGAGCGCCACCGGGGACCGCGAGGCGTTCGTCGAAGGCGTCCGCACCGCGGCCGCGGGCGGACGGCTCTCGGCCGAGCAGGTGGCGCAGGCCCGCTCGCTGAGCTGGGACCGGGTCGCTGCGGCGATCCTCGCCGCTAGCCGGCTAACTGATCGAGCGCCGCCGCGATCCTCAGCGCCGCTCAGGCTTAGGCCGGGCGGTAGTTGATCGTCGCGCCGCCGGCGCCCTGCTCGATCTGCGGGCAGGTGTCGACGCCGGGCAGAAACCCGCCGTGGAGCTCGATCTGGATGAACGCGTCGGGGGGCAGCTGCTGCGCCAACGGCACGATCAGCGCCGACTCCGAGTCCATGTTGAGGATGTCCTGGGCCACCCATGTGCAGTTGGCCATCGGCAACGCCGCAGGGTCGTCGCCGGCCGACCAGGACCACAGCTCCGAGCGCCACCCCGACGATCTGCTGATCAGCGTGACCCGCAGCGAGTCCAGGCGAAGCAGGCCGTCGGTCAGCACCGGAAACACGGTGGCGGCACACACGCCACCGGCTTCACCACTCCACGAGCCGATCGCGACCCCCTCCCGCCCCAGGCGCAGAGGGACCGTGGCGGCGGCGCCCGGGACTCCACCCACTCGCTGCAGCTGCAACCGCATCGCACCGGCTTGCGACAGCGGACCCGTGGTGGCCGCGGCGACGGAGTCCTCCCACAGCGCGCTCGCGCCGGCAGGCCAGAAGATCCGCTGAAGGGGCTGCTCGGCCAGCTGCTTGCGGGTGAGCCGGCGCAGGATCGGGTCGCGGTCGTCGTCCGGGACGAGCGTCGAGGACTCGAAGCTGTTGTAGTCGTCCTCGGCCTCCCAGTCGCCGAACGTGCGCGCCTCCTCGGGCGTCGGCTCGACCACGAAGCGCTCGATGATCCGGCGCCCGACGAGGGCGTCGACGGCTCCCACGTGATCGTCCTCGCCGGTCAGCCGGTAGCCGTTCAGGTGGCGCTGATAGGCCCTGATGCCGTCGTGGACGGCTCGACGCTGCGCGCGCTGGCGCTCGGGCTCGACGTGGGGCGCGAACACCGGCCGGCCATCGTCGTCGATCTCGAGCGTGCTCCCATCCTCGGAGATCAGCAGCAGCTCCAGCAGCAGGCGGTTGCGGTCCAGCTCCACCACCTCGAACGGCAGCGGATCACCGGGACTCGAGAGGAAGCCTTCGATCCGGTGGCCCCGCAGCAGACGGTCCTGGGGGCACGGGTCGGACATCAGGTACAGACCGTGCAGGCGCACGCCGAGCCCCTCGGCGTCGATCAGCGCCTGGAGGTTCTCCTGGTTGCCGCCGGAGAAGCCGACGTCGATGTAGGCCACGTCGCCGCGCACGCCTCCGAGAGCCTCGCGCAAGTGCGCGACGAAGTTCGCCCGGCGCCTGGCGGCGATCGCTCGCACCTCAGCCAGGAGCGCAGGGTTGCTGAGCACAGCGTTCACGAACCGCTCGAGCACCGCGCGATTACCGGCGTGCTGAGCGGCATCGCCGACGATCTCGGCATTGCCGGGCACCGCCGTGGGGTCGATGCCGAGCGTCCGGGCGGCCTCGGTCACGCTCGGGATCCGAACGCGAGAGAACAGTGCGGCCATCTCGGCAGCGTCGGCCTTCGAGATGTTCGCCCGAGCGATCGCGGCCCTCGACGCCCACAGAAGCTCGCACTGCAGCGCCGGATTGCGCCGCGACGGGGACACGCTCTCGATCAGCTCCTTGAGCAGCCGCCCCTCGCGCATCACGCACAGGGCGCGGGTGATTCCGAGCTCGGCGGTCCGCTGCTGGACCCATTCGGCGTAGCCGGTCATCACCGGCCCGAGCACCGAGGACCCGGTCTCCCAGGCCACCTGGTCGTCGTGGTCGGCGGATGCCGCCGAGAACGCGGCACGGCCGCGCAACGCGGTCAGGCCGCGGTCGTCGACCGACGGCACGCGGACCTTGGCGTCGGCGCCGGTGTGGCAGCCCTCGGCGAGCACGATGCCGCCGAGACGCTCGGGCAGCTCAGACCAGTACACGGCCCGGACGCCGGCGCCGCGCGGCGCCGACACATCGGCCACCGGGTTGTTGCCGACATGGACGATCGCTGACGGCGCCACCCCCCACCGGTCGGGCAGGATCTGCCACAGCCCGTTCTCCTTGCCGACGCCGATGTCCGCCGAGCTGATCACCTCGGCGCCGGCGAGGTCGGCCATCTCGGGGCGGTCGATCAGGAAGCCGATCTCGTCGCTCGAGAGGTACATGTCGCTGACGAACACCACCCGCAGGTCCAGCTCGCTCGCCAGCGCGGCTCAGCGCCTGCGCCAGCGCGCCGTCGGCCACGGTGATCCGGCGCTCGAGCGCCAGCTCCGCCGCGCGCAGCTCGTCCACGCCGATCGTGGTGATCCCGCCGCGGAATTCGGCGTAGATGTCGCCGAGATTGATCTCGTGAGATCCGGTCTCGCTCAGCTTCCGCTGACGAGCGAGCAGCTCGGCGGTGATGCGCATGCGTGCGAACGTCGCGGCGCTGATGCCGCCGGCCAGCGCCCCGCGCGCGCGAAGCTCCTCGCCGAGCAGCGCGAACGCGTCCGCCGGCTTCGGGACTCGCCGCCACAGCAGGGTGTCGAAGCAGTCGAGCGACAGGATCGAGACGCCCGGCTGGCGCAGCGCGGCATCGAGCTCGGCGAAGCGACGGTCGTCGAGCCGACTCGCGGCAGTCCTCGACCGAGCGTGGGAGACGTTGGCTGACCTCGGTCATCGGCTCACGCCGCCTGCGCGATCACGCGCCCGAGCGACGACGGAGTGAACACCGGCTTGCGCCCCGGCTCGCCCGCCTGGCGCGAGTAGCGCGCCTGTACGGCGGCGAGCAGGCGCCGGCGGTCGCCGTCCGCTTGCGGCCCGACGATCGCGACCAGATCGATGTCGTCGCGGTCGTTCAGACCGTGGCGATCGACGAGCCCCTGCAGACCGGCTTGCGCGACCTCGGTCGGAAGCTGGCTGGCATCGATCACGAGCGTGACCGAGTCCGATCCGCTCATCGCCTCCGCGTAGGCCAGCATCATGTCGTCGCCGTCGAGCAGCTCACGCGCGTCGACCAGCATCCGATACGGCCGCGCACCGGGGAGCGGGTCGGGAAGTCCGGCCTCCGCGGTGGCGCGGGCGGCGCTGTCTTGCAGGCGACGGCGACTCTGCACCCGGAACGGATCCCAGGCCAGCGCCTTGAGCACGAGTCGTGCCTCCGCGAGCGAGTCGCCATCGGCGGCGGCCGCGTCGGCCTCGGCCAGGAGCTCGTCGGCTCGGGTGCCGTCCTCCGTCCCGCGGTCCAGCAGGTCGACGAAGAACGAACCACCCGCCTCGACGGCGATGCGCGCGTGGCGCTCGATCCCGTTCCAGGCGTGCAGCAGCTCCTCCCCGTTCAGCGCGTCGAGCGGCAGCGTTCCGCAGCGCCCACAGCTGCAGGCCGATCGCCCTGCGGTTCTCCCGCACCGCCCAGCTGCCGGTGGCGCCGTTGGTCATGTTGCTGCCGTGCATCCGGTACAGCGCCAGCGGCTCGCGGACGTAGTCCAGGCCGGCCCGCTGCGCGACGTGAAGCGCGATCCACCAGTCGGCGAACGGGACGTGCGCGGGAACCGGCGCGTAGGCCTCCCGCAGCGACGACCGGACCATGATCGACGAAGTCGTCGCGAAGTTCTCGAACAGCAGCGCCGCCAGCCGGTTCTCGGAGATCGGCCCGTAATCGATGAGCTTCGATGGCCGCAGCACCGCCTCGTCTCCGTCGACCACGGTCATGTCGCTGAACACCAGTCCGAGCGTCGGATCCGCCTCGAACATCTCGACCTGGCGCCGGGTCTTGTCCGCCCGCCAGACGTCGTCGGCGTCGAGCAGGGCGATCAACTCACCCCGGGACTCCGCCAGCCCGCGGTTGGTCGCGGCGATGTAGCCGGCGTTGGCCTGGTGCACGACGCGCACGCGACCGGGGTGGCGCGCCGCGATCTCCTCGACGACGTCCGCGGTCGAGTCGGTCGAGCCGTCGTTGATCACCACGATCTCGAGCAGCTCGGCCGGATAGTCCTGGGCCAGGGCGCTCTCGAGCGCACGGGTGACGTACACCTCGTAGTTGTAGGCGCACAGCACCACGCTGACGGTGGGCAGGCTCATGACGCCTGGCTCACCAAGCCGAGCCACGCGGCATGGTTCTCGAGGATCTCGGGGTTCGTGGGGTCGAGCGCCAGCGCGCGCTCGAACGCCTGCGCGACCGTCGGACGCCCGACCGCGTGCCAGGCCACGGCGAGGTTGGCCCATGCGTTCGCGCTGGTCGGATCGACCGTGACCGCGTGCTCGAACAGCGCCACGGCCCGCTCGAGCTCACCCGCCGCGAAGCACGCCTCACCGTCGGCGCTGGCCTTCGCCGCGCCGGCCGCGGCGCCACTGCGCCGCGCGGCCACGGTCGCCGCCGACATCGCAATCGGGTCGGCGTCGCGCAGCGCCCGCTCGACGAGCAGGCGGCGAAGCTGCCGGCTGCCGGGGAATCGCTCCACCGCCGCGAGCAGCTCCTCCAGGGGCGCTTGCAGCCAAGGCGTGTCATTGCCCCACCGCGGCTCGTAGCGAAGATCGAGGAACTCGCAGAATCCCGTGGCGTCGATTACCCGGTACAGGCCGTCGTCGTACTCCTCGATGACGCGACGGGTGAGGAGCGTGATGCGCTCCGGCTGCCAGCCGTGGGCCGGACTGCCGATCACACCGATGCGGGGCAGCACGACGCACCGCTCGTGGCGGCCCGCGACGCCGAACCAGATGTGCGGCGCCCAGTCGTTGTCGGTCGGGACGAGGCGCACGGCCTCCTCGAGCGCGGTGCGCTCGACGATCGTGGACGAGACGAACGGCAGGAAGTAGTCGGTCAGCAGCAGCTCGCGGCTCGAGAAGTAGAGCTCGAGCGCGTCCGGGCACGGGGAGGGGCAGACCTCGATCCCGTTCTCGACGAAGCTCGACGGCAGGTGCACGAGCGCCGGCCGCTGCTCGGCGATCGCGTCGAGCACCGCTCGCACGGTGCCGTCGGTGGGATAGTCGTCATCGCCCAGAACCCACAGGTAGTCGCCCGCGGGCGCGTTCTCGATCAGCCATCGCATGTTCTGCAGCGCCCCGACGTTCGACGGCTGCACATGCAGCCTCAGATCGAGCTGCGGAAGCTCCGCCGCCAGCGCACGCACCAGCTCCGGCGTCTCATCCGACGACGCGTTGTCGGACACCAGCACCGGGAGCCGCCGCGCGACCATCTCGGCATCGGCAGCCAGGATGCGCACGAGACGCTCGAGCTCGCGCGGGCGCCGGAAGGTCGGAATCAGGATCACGAGCGTCGCCGCAGGGTCCAGATGTCCTTCGAGGGAGGCCACAGTCAGGTAATCGACTGTCGCTGAGGCGGCTTGAGGCCGCGACGTGTCAGGCGTAGGTACCGGCCGCCGCCAGAAGCGCCCGGCTTTGCAGGGCCTCCGGATGGGCCGGATCGATGGCCAGAGCCCGCTCGAAGGCATCCCGGGCCCCCGGCCGGCCCAAGGCATGACGGACGACCCCGAGGCTGCACCAGCCACCGGCGTTCGTCGGGTCGCACTCGAGCGCCGACTCCAGCTGCTGCAGGGCCTCCTGTGAGTCGCCACGCATGTACATGGCTTCACCCTCGAGGACCTGCCGCTCGGCTCGCGTCGTGAGCAGACGCCGCAGCTCCCGGCTCGCGGGGAACTGACGCACCGCAGAGCGCAGATCGTCCAGCGGTGCAGTCAGCCAGATCTCGTCGCAGGAGCCGCCCGGGGGATGACGCACGTCGAGCATGGCCGCGAAGCCGTCCTCGTCGAGGACCAGGTGGAAGCCGTCGGCGTAGGTGGCCAGCAGGTCCCGCGTGAGCACCGGAACCAGTCGATCCTGCCACGTGATCCCGACTGCGCCGACGATCCCGATACGGGGCAGCACCACCGACGGCCCGCGGCGCGCGGCCAGACCGAACCAGATGTGTGGCGCCCACTCGTTGCTCGTCCGAGCCAGCGATAGGGCCTCGAGCAACGCCGTCCGGCGAACGACGCCGGAGGATATGAAGTGCAGGTAGTACTCGGCAAGGAGCAGATCACGCGCATCCGCGAACGTCTCGATCTCGGCGGGACACGGTGATGCGGCGCTCAACTCGCCGTCCGGCGCCTCCCAGCGTGCCGGGATATGGATCAGCTGCGGCCGGTGAGCCGCGATCGCCTCGAGCACGGCTCCCACGGTGCCCTCGGTGGGATAGTCGTCATCCCCCAGAACCCACACGTAGTCGCCCGCGGGCGCGTTCTCGATCAGCCATCGCATGTTCGCCACCGCCCCGACGTTCGACGGCTGCACATGCAGCCTCAGGTCGAGCTGCGGAAGCTCCGCCGCGAGCGCACGCACCAGCTCCGGCGTCTCATCCGACGACGCGTTGTCGGACACCAGCACCGGGAGCCGCCGCTCGACCATCTCGGCATCGGCAGCCAGGATGCGCACCAGTCGCTCCAGCTCGCGCGGGCGCCGGAACGTCGGAATCAGGATTGTCAGCTCCACGATCGGGCCTTCAGGCGGCGATCCGAAGCGCGGTCTCCGCGTAGCCCGGCAGCCGATCCAGCGTGTCTGGGGTGAACACCGGCTGGTCTTCGACCGAGGACACCGGCTTCTCGCCGCCGCACGGCCGGTAGCGCGCGTGCGCGCCGCGCCGGATCTGATCGCACTGGACCTCGTCGCCTGGGCCGAGCACCGCGAGCAGGTCGAGGTCCGCGCGGGTCGAAAGGTCGCACCGCTCGATCAAGTCGCGCAGCGCTCGCGTCGCTGCCTCCGCGGACAGGCGGGTCGAGTCGATCGCCAGCGTCACCAGCTCAGACCCGCTCAGCGCATGCGCGTAGGAGCGGATCATCGCGTCGGACGCCAGCAGCTCCTCGGCATCCACCAGGACGACGAAGGGGCGGGCGCCGGCGAACGCGTGCGGCCGGGCCGCCGCTGCCTGGGCATCCTTCGCCGCCGTCTTGAAGTGCTCGGCCGCGCCCACCCGGTACGGATCCCAGGCCAGCGCCAGCAACGCGAGTCGGGCGGCTCCGGCCAGATCGCCGCGGGCCTGGAGCAATTCGCTCTCGCGCGCCAGTGCATCCGCACGCTGCCCGTCGAACTCGAGCGCGACGGGTTCGATGAAGAACGATTCGGCGGCGGACACGGCCATGCTGGCGTGGTTCTCCACCCACGACCACACGTACAGCAACTCTTCCGGGCTCAGCGGCTCGAGCGGCAGATGACGCAGGCACCAGAGCTGGAAGAACACCTCCTTGCGGTGCTCGCGCACCGCCGAGGCGCCAGTGACGCCGCCGGTCAGATTGGCCCCGTGCTGGCGGTACAGCGCAAGCGGCTCGCGGATGTAATCGACCTCGGACACCTGCGCGGCCCGCAGCGCGAACCACCAGTCGGCGTACGGAAGTGCGGACGGGATCGGCGCGAACAGCGGGCGCAGCGAGGCGCGGATCATGATCGAGGACTGCGTAGCCACGTTGGCGGCCAGCACGCGCGCGTAGGGGCGCTTCGGGATCTCGCCGACGCCCCAGGCGTGCGAAGGCGCCGTAATTTGCTCCTCGGCGTCCACCACGAACATGTCGCTGAACACCATGCCGAGCTCGGGGCGGTCGGTCAGCATCTGGACCTGGCGCCTGGTCTTCGCGGGCAGCCAGACATCGTCGGCGTCGAGCAGGCAGATGAGGTCGCCGGTGGCTTCGGCGAGGGCGCGGTTGGTGGCCGCGGTGGCGCCGCCGTTCGGCTGGCGGATGAGACGGATGCGTCCCGGGTGGCGCGCCGCCAGATCAGCGACGACCGCGGCCGTACCGTCGGTCGAGCCGTCGTCCACGACGATGATCTCGAGCCGGTCGGCGGGATACTCCTGTTCGAGCGCGCTCCCGATCGCGCGGGCCACGTACTGCTCGTAGTTGTAGGCGCCCATCAGGACGCTGACGGTGGGCAGGGTGTCCGACATCCCGCCCTTGTAGATCGACGTCGCGGGCGCAGGCTTTAGAGACTGTCCTATACGCTGCGGCGGATGGCGAACCCGGTTAGCGCCGCGCTCGATGGCAGGTCGGTGTTCGTCACCGGAGCGTACGGGCTGCTCGGCAGCCAGCTCGTGAAGCGGCTGGTCGAGCTGCGCGCTCGCGTGACGGTGCTCAAACGCGACGTCGTCGTGTCCTCGGCGCTCGTGCTCGAGGGGACCGAGGAGCGTGTCAACGTGGTGCACGGGGACATCTGCGACGGCGCCCTGATCGAGCGCGCGCTGGCCGAGTACGAAGTGCAGAGCGTCTTTCACCTCGCCGCTCAGACGATCGTCGGCATTGCCAACCGCAGCCCGCTATCGACCTTCGAGACCAACGTGCGCGGCACCTGGATGGTGCTCGAGGCGTGCCGCTCGCTGAACGTGGGGAGCGTGGTCGTCGCTGCCTCGGATAAGGCCTACGGACCACGGGAGGAGCTGCCCTACCGGGAGGGCTACGCGCTGGAGCCGCGCTACCCCTACGACGCATCCAAGGCCGCGGCCGACATGATCGCGCGCTCGTATTGGCACACGTTCGGGCTGAGGGTCGCGGTGACGCGCTTCGCCAACCTATACGGGGGAGGCGACCTCAACCTCTCCCGTCTGGTGCCCGAGGCGGCGCTCGCGGCGATCGACGGCCGCCCACCGGTGATTCGCTCGGACGGCACGCTGGAGCGCGACTTCCTCTACGTGGACGACGCGGTGCGGGCATATCTCGCGATCTGGTCGCTGCTCGAGGATGGCCAGGGCGCCGGCGAGGCGTTCAACGCCGGGGGCGACCGCCCCCACACCGTCCTCGACGTGGTGCGTCTGACCTGCGCCGTCGCCGGCACGGGCGTCGAGCCGGAGGTACGCGGTAAGGGGTCGCCGCCGGGCGAGATCGTCCGCCAGTGGGTGGACTCGACCAAGCTGCGGGAGATGTCCGGCTGGGCGCCTGAGCTGTCGCTCGAGGAAGGACTCAGGCGAACGGTGGACTGGTATCGCGCGTTCCTGCGCTAGAGCTGCCCGAGCGCCGTCAGGCGGCAATCGCCCTCGGCGATCGCCACCAGCGTGCCCGGGTGCAGCCGGGCGCGCCACTCCCGCACGATCTCCTCGCGATGCGAGACCGCGAACAACACGACGGCCTCGGGGGCGGCTTGGTAGAGGTCCTCGGGTGAGCGGATCTCGAGCGCCGTCCCGGCCAGATGCCTGCCGTGGAGGAGCGAGTTGCCGTCGTGCAGCGCGGTCAGCCGCTCGGCTAGCGGCGGGCAGGCCCCGAGCGTGAGCGCGGTGCGCTCGGCCGCGCCGTAGCCGACGGATCGCGCCGGCAGCTTGGCGGCGAGCTCGGCCAGGCGGTCCTGGAACGAGGCAAATCCTTGTGCGACGCGCGCCGGCCGGTGGGGACGCGCCGGCACCGCTTCGGATCCGTGCCGGTAGCGCCGCAGAAGCGAGCCGCCGAACACGTCCACGACCGTGCCTCCGACGCAGCGCAGTCCGGCCGTCGCTGCGAGCCGGTCGAGCGTATCGGCGTCGAAGTAGTTGCAGTGGAGCTGGTAGAAGTTGCTCCAGCGACCGGTGGCGAGCGTCGCGTCGAGATCGGGCACCTCGATCCACAGCTCCCCATCGGGGGCCAGGCAGGCGGCGAGGTCGGCGACGAACTCCCGCGGGGTTTCGATGTGCTCGAGGACGTGGCGGACGACGACCCGCGCATAGCGCGAGCCACGGGCCCGAGGAGGCAGGTCGCCCGGGAAGAAGCCATGGATGACCCGGCGCGCCGCGGCCTGCGCCCCAGCCGC
The DNA here is from genome assembly GCA_963699325.1 of uncultured Solirubrobacterales bacterium. Lineage (GTDB taxonomy): Bacteria > Actinomycetota > Thermoleophilia > Solirubrobacterales > Solirubrobacteraceae > Palsa-465. Next base: position 62,506 of record CAVOTN010000016.1, read on the forward strand.
CCGCCCCGGGTCGATCCCGAGGACGTCGCCGTGGCCGAGGCCCCGCAGCAGCTCGAGCAGCGTGCCGTCGCCGCACCCGACCTCGAGTACCGCGCCTCCGGGCTCGACGCCGGCGTGGAGCTCGCCGGCGAACCACTCGAGATGGGCGCGATAGGCCTCGCTGGTGTCCCCGGCGAAGCCGTAGTCGGCGTAGAGCGAGGAGTCGAAGCGGTGGGCGAGCTGCACGAGCCCGCTGACGGGCGCCTGCACGACTCGGAGAGGCGAGCGCATATCGACCGACTCGCGGATGTCCTCCGGGTAGATCCCGGGCAGCGGGCAATCGGTCAGCTCGAGCAGCACCGGAGCGCCCGCGAGCGTCTCACCGGAGAGCCGGCACGTCTGCTGCTGTGCAAGCTCAATCATCGGCGAGGCCCCACCGGATCCAGTCGCGGAGTAGCTCGAGGCCCTCGGTCAGCGGCGTGAGCGCCGGCAACGGCGTCCGGGCGCGGGCGCGGACGCGTCCGATGTCGGGGGCGCAGCGCATCAGGCCCTGCGCGTTGCCCGGAGGCGCGGTCTGCACGCGCTCGGGCGGGAGGCCGGCCGCCGCCGCGCAGTACCGCGCGAGCTCGGCGATGCTGCGCTCGTCATCGGGGTTGCCGATGTTCACCGGACCGTCGTCCGCTCCGGCCGGGTGCAGGCAAGCGACCAGTTGCAACAGGCCGTCCCAGACGAAGCACACGCTCCGCCGTGGAGTTCCATCGCTCGCGAGCCGGACGTGACCGTCCTCGATCGCCATCCGCATCAGCGCAGCCGGCACCCGGCCGTCCTCGAGCCGCTGGCCGGGCCCGTACAGGTTCCAGGGCCTCACGGCAGTGAACGGTATGCCCGTCTCACGGGAGAGTGCGGCGCCGAGGACCTCGGCCATCCGCTTGGACTCTCCGTAGATCGAGCGAACGTCGCCGAGGTCGGGACCGCCGAGGTAGTCCTCGGGGGTGGGGATCGACTCGCTGGGCGGCTGGCCGTATACCTCCGCGCTGCTCAGGTACACGACGTGCGCCGCGCCGATTCTCGCCGCCTCTTTGAACGTGCGAATGAGGCCGTCGGTGTTTGCCCGGAAGGTCTCCATCGGCTGGCTCAGATAGTCCGCGGGCGCGCCGTACGACGCGGTGTGGATGGCGACACACCCCTCGAGGTCGGGAAGGGTCGTGGTCTCCGCGGGCGCGCATTCCCACCGCACCTGAGGATCGACCCCGAGGAACCGGAACAGGCTGACCTGCTGGCGGGGACGCCGGGCGCTGGCGTGGAGCCTCAGCCCAAGGCCACCGAGCGCGCTGGCCCGGTCCAGCACCGCGATCAGGTTCGAAGCCAGGAACCCCGAGGCGCCGTTGACGTGAATCGCGCTGCCGCGCAGCGGCGTCAGTTGCTCGGCGGCCGCCGCGGCGGCGAGGTCGAAGGCCGTCGTGACGTCGTTCATGCGTTCAGGCGGCGACCGAGAGTGCATCCGGCGGCGCGCCGGCGACCGAGAGTGCATCCGGAGCCGAGGCGGCGTCGCGAGAGCGAACCAGCTCGAGCGCGGCATGCTGGATTCGCTCGCCGGTGATCCCGTGGGCGGCCAGCAGATGCGCCTGGGAACCGACCTCGTACGCGAACCGGTCTTCCAATCCAATCCGGCGCAGGCGGGCGCCGGTGCCGGCCTCCGCCAGGGCTTCGGCTGCGGCCCCGCCGAGCCCGCCGATCACGTTGTGCTCCTCGACGGTGACCACCGCACCGGTGCGTGCGGCCGCGGCGAGCAGCGCGGCGGCGTCAAACGGCTTGATCGTCCCGAAGTGAAGGATGGTCGGCTGAACACCGTCTCTGCCCAGGCGTTCCGCCGCCTCGAAGACCTGGCGCAGGACCGGGCCGGTGCTCGCCAGCACGACGTCGCCGCCGTCGGCCACCTTGGTCGCTTGGCCGATCGCGAACGGTACATCCCCCAGGAGGTCAGGCTCGCCGTTCTTGCCCAACCGCAGGTAGACCGGTCCCTCGTGGTCGAGCGCGGCTGCGGTGGCGCGGCCCGCCTCACCGGGGTCGCCGGGTGCCAGTACGGTCATTCCGGGGAGCGCGCGCATCAGGGCGAGGTCTTCGGTTCCGTGGTGAGTGGGACCGAGATAGCCATAGGCCACACCGCCGCCAACGCCCACAAGCGTCACGTTGGCGTGCGATATGGCGACGTCGACCCGCACCTGTTCGTGCGCCCGGCCGGTCAGGAACGGCGCGATCGAGTACGCCACCGGCCGCTGGCCGGCGTACGCCAGTCCGGCCGCCACTCCGACCAGCGCCTGCTCGGCGATGCCCACGTTCAGGTAGCGCCCCGGCGCCGCGCGCTCGAAGTCGTCGAACAGACCGATTCCCAGATCCCCGGTGAGCGCCCAGATCCGCGGGTCGCGCTCGGCGGCCTCGGTCAGCGCGGCGAAGAACGCGTCGCGCATGTCAGCGACGCTCCAGTTCGGCCAGCACGCGCTCGCGGTCGTCTTCGCGCAGCGTCCGGTAGTGAGACATCACATCCCCCTCCATCGAGGTCACGCCGTAGCCCTTGATCGTCCTGGCGACCACCGCCTTCGGCCGTCCGTCGGCCGGCAGCGCGAATGCCGCCGCCAGCGCCTCGTGATCGTGCCCGTCGACTTCCCCGACCGCGAACCCGAACGCCTCGAGCTTCGGCCGCAACGGGTGCCGGGCGAGCACCTCCGAGCACGCGCCGAGGCCCTGGAGGCCGTTGGCGTCGACGATCACGGTCAGCCCGTCGAGTCCGAGCTGTCCGGCCAGTGCGAGCGCCTCCCACACCGATCCTTCGTCGAGCTCGCCGTCGCCGACTAGGCAGTACGTGCGGCGCCGGCTGGTGTGTCGCTCGGCAAGCGCGATCCCGACCGCGATCGCCGGCCCGTGGCCGAGCGAGCCGCCGGTCATCTCGACTCCGGGAATTCCGCGCTCGGGGTGACCGGCGAGGTGCCCGCCGTCCGAGCAGTATCCGACGAGCATCTCCTCGCGCGAGAGGACGCCGACCGTTGCGAGGGTCCCGTACAGGGCCGAGGCCGCGTGACCCTTGGACAGCAGGAACCGGTCGGCGGGCACGTCGGGCTCCTGCGCCAGCACGTCGGCGTACAGCACGGCAAGGATGTCCACGATCGACAGGGAGCTCCCGATGTGGCACGTGCGCGCGAGAATCGCTGCCTCGACCACGAGGCGGCGGGTCTGGCGCGCGACCGCTTCGCTGCGCTCACTCACGCCGGCACTGACCCCAGCAGCCTGTCGAGCGCATCCGATGCGCGCCGGCTCGGATGGGGCTCGGGCTCGTGCGCTGCGCGCCGGTCATCCCACACGCGCCACGGCGCCGCACCCGAGTCCCACAGGCCGCGCAGCAGCTCGACGTCGCGCAGCGTGTCGGCGCACTGCCAGAAGCCGTCGTGGGGGTAGACGCACAGCTCGCCGTCAGCTGCCAGCCCCTCGAGCGGGTCGCGCTCGAGCGTGCAGCTCGGGTCCGTGGAAAGGCGGTCTAGCACCTCGCGCTGGAAGACAAAGAAGCCACCGGAGATGCGCCCGCCCCCCTGCGGTTTCTCGGAGAAGCTCGTCACGTACGGTCCGTCTGACACCAGCTCGCCGAACCGCGACGGCGGATGGACCCCGGTCACCGTTGCCAGGCGGCCATGCGAGCGGTGGAACTCGAGCAACTGGTTGATGTCGATGTCGGCCACGCCGTCGCCGTAGGTGCAGAGGAACAGGTCCGAGTCGCCGAGCTGGTGCTCGACGCGCTTGACCCGGGCGCCGGTCATCGAGTCCTGGCCGGTGTCGACCAGGCTGACCCGCCAATCCTCGACCTCGCCGGTCGCATACTCGACGGCGCCGCGCGCGAGAGACACCGTCACGTCGGAGCGCAGCGCGTGGTAGTCGAGGAAGTAGCGCTTGATCACATCGCCGCGATAGCCCAGGCAGCACACGAACTCGGTCAAGCCGTGCGCGGCGTACAGCTTCATGATGTGCCACAGCAGCGGACGGCCGCCGACTTCGACCATCGGCTTGGGGCGGTACTCGGTCTCCTCGCGCATGCGGGTGCCGAGCCCGCCACAGAGCAGGACGACGCGAGGCGTAGCGCACTGGCCATCGAGGGACATCTCCCCGGTTATCGGCACATGCCCGTGCGGGTTGAGATCAAGGATCTCTCGCGCCTGCCGACCATCGGGGTGAAGATGGAGCCCACTGCCGAGCAGATCCTCGAGCTCGTCGCGGCCTACGCCGCCAAGCGCCACCGGTCCGCGGAGTTCGACCCCGCCAACCCGGTCGTACCCGTGTCCGGGAAGGTGTTCGGGCCTGAGGAAGTGGTCGAGCTCGTGCGCTCCAGCCTCGATTTCTGGCTGACCTCGGGGCCCGAGACGCAGCGCTTCCAGCGCGCGCTCGCCCGCCGCGCGGGCGTGAAGCACGCCCTGATGGTCAATTCCGGCTCGTCGGCCAACCTGCTGGCGATCTCAACGTTGTGCGCCGCCGGCATGCGGGAGCGGCGGCTGCGTCCGGGCGACGAGGTGATCACGGTCGCGGCCGGCTTTCCCACGACGGTCAATCCGATCGTGCAGAACGGCCTCGTGCCCGTGTTCGTCGACGTCGAGTTGCCGGGCTACAACATCGACGTCAACCAGTTGGAGGACGCCCTCTCGCCGCGCACGCGCGCGGTCATGATCGCCCACACGCTGGGCAACCCGTTCGATCTCGAGGCCATCGAGGCGTTCTGCCGCCGCCACGAGCTGATGCTGGTCGAGGACTGCTGCGACGCCCTCGGCGGGACCTACAACGGGCGCCCGGTCGGGACGTTCGGCGACCTCGCGACGCTCTCCTTCTATCCCGCCCACCAGATCACCACCGGGGAGGGCGGCGCGGTCCTGATGCAGCGCGCCTCGCTCCGGCGCGTGGCCGAGTCGATCCGCGACTGGGGCCGGGACTGCTGGTGCGACACCGGCTGCGACAACACCTGCGGCAAGCGGTTCTCTCAGCAGCACGGCACGCTTCCGCCCGGCTACGACCACAAGTACGTCTACTCGGAGATCGGCTACAACCTCAAGGCGACCGACCTCCAGGCGGCCGTCGGCGCCGTCCAGCTCGAGCGTCTCGACGGCTTTGTCGCGCGCCGCGCCCACAACCACGGCCGGTTGCGAGAGGGCCTCGCCGGCCTGCAGGACGTGCTGGTGTTGCCCGAGGCGGCGCCCGGCGCGTGCCCGTCCTGGTTCGGCTTTGCGATCTGCCTGCGCGAGGATGCTCCGATCTCGCGCAACGAACTGCGCCACCAACTCGAGGCGCGCGGTATCGCCACTCGTCAGCTGTTCGCGGGCAACCTGCTTCGCCAGCCGGCGTATCAGAACGTCGAGCACCGTGTGGTCGGGCCGCTCACGGTCACCAACGCGGTGACCGAGCGCGCGTTCTGGATCGGCTGCTACCCGGGGCTCACCGACGCGCACATCGACTACACGATCGACACGCTCCACGAGGCCCTCGCGCCGCGGCCTCGCCCGCAGGCGCAGCGCTCAGTCGTCCGCGCCTGACGCGCCTGACGCGCCTGACCCGCCGCTCGCGAGCGCTCCCTTTGAGCTACAGAAGCCGCCCGAACGCCAGACCGGCCGGCTCAAGCAAATCCGGCGGCCGCCGATCACTTGGTTGTCAATGAGTTTCACCGATGCCGTAAGCCGCGTCTCGCAGATCCAGGCGCAGATCGCTTCTCTTCAATCCGCGTTTGACCCCTCGGTCGCCGCCGCGGACTCGACCGCCACCCAGAGCACCACGGGGGGCGCGTCCACGGGAACCGGGTCTTCGTCGACGTTCGCGAGCGCCCTCGCCCAGGCACAGGGCGCCGGCTCGACGTCGTTGCTTCCGAGCACCGGAGGAGCGCTGCCGTCGAGCGCGCAGTCGATGCTGACCTCCGACCAGCAGCAGTTCGCCTCGCGCCTCGCCGCCGATACCGGCATGGACCCGTCGGTGATCTCGGCCTGGCTGCTGGCCGAGGAGTCCGGCGGCGCGGCCCAATCCCGCCAGAGCCAGGGCAACAACGACTGGCTCAACATCGGCTACACCGACAGCGCCACCTACGGCTCGAGCGACTCGATCTGGAGCGACCCGACCACCGCCGCCGACGCCACCGCCGGCTGGCTCAAGGGCCAGAACACGATCCCGGGCTACGGGACCGCCAGCTCCGGCATCCAGGCGATCCTCGGCACCGCCGGCCAGCCGGCCTCAACGCAGATCTCGGCGCTCCAGAACTCCGGCTGGGCCTCGAGCGGCTATCCGGACCTGCCCTCGCTGTACCAGCAGGTCGCCGGCTAGCGCCGGCGCCCCGCCCCCAAACTACCGCTTGGACGCCAGCGAGATCACGGCCGCGCTCTCGCGACCGGGGCCGGCCGGGCCGGGCACGGCGGGCGGGCCCAGGTAACGCGTGCACTCCTGCGCCACCACCGGCCGCCCGACGTGGAAGCCCTGCGCGAAGTCGCAGCCGAGCTCGGCGAGGACGTCCTTGACGTTCTGAGTCTCAACCCCCTCGGCCGTGACCCGCAGCCCCAGGTTCCGACCGAGGTCGATGATCGAGTGCACGAGCACCGCGTCCTGACGGTCGGTCTCCATTCGCGTCACGAACGAGCGGTCGATCTTGATCTCGTCGACCGGCAGCTGCTGGAGCTGGGAGAGGGACGAGTAGCCGGTGCCGAAGTCGTCGATCGCGATCATCACGCCCATCGCCCGGAGCTCCTCGAGCGCCGCCCGGGCGCGCGGAAGGTCGGCGACGATCCGGCTTTCGGTGATCTCGAGCTGGAGCGCCGAGGCCTGCAGGTCGAGCCGCGCCAGCAATGCCCCGATGATCGTCAGCAGATCGTGGTCGAGCAGGCTGCGCGTCGACACGTTGACCGATACGGTCACATCGAGGCCGTCGCTGCGCCACTGCTTGCACTGCCCGAGCGCGGCCTCGAGCACCCGCTCGGTCAGCGGCTTGATGATGCCGGTGTGCTCGGCGAGCGGGATGAACCCGTCCGGGCCGATGCATCCGAGCTGCGGATGGTTCCAGCGCACGAGCGCCTCCGCCGCCAGCGTCGCGCCGCCCTGGAGCGGCACCTTCGGCTGGTAGTGGACGACGAGCTCGCCGCGCTCGATCCCGCGACGCAGCTGCGCCGCGAGCGCGAGCCGGTCGATGCTGTACTCGTCGTCCTCCTCGGCGTAGGTGTGGAACGAGGCGTCGGAGTCCTTGGCGCAGTACATCGCGACGTCCGCGTGACGAATCAGCTCGGGCGAGGTGCGGCCGTGCTGCGGGAAGCACGCGATGCCGACGCTCGCGCAGATGTGAAGCGCCACCGAGTCGACCTCGAGTGGCTGGTCGAGCGCCGCGAGCAGACGCTCGGCGAGGACCTCCGCCTCGGCCTGCCGCCCGTCGACCAGCACCGCGAACTCGTCGCCGCCGATCCGCGCGAGCACGGTGCGCTCGCCGACCACCTGGCGCAGCCGGCGCGCGACCCGCTGGAGCGTGAGGTCCCCGAGCTCGTGGCCGAGCGTGTCGTTGATCGACTTGAAGTCGTCGAGGTCGAGCAACATCACCGTGAGCGGGCGGTGCTCGCGCTCGGCGGCGTGTAGCGACTCGTGGAGCGTCTCCGACAGCGCCGAGCGGTTCGGCAGACCGGTGAGCGCGTCGTGGTTTGCTCGATGGCTCGACAGCGCGGCCTGCCGGCCGCCGAAGTAGACCGCGAGCATCGGCACGAAGCACACCGGGACGAGCGCCACGCTCGCGTCGGCCGACGCCACCAGCGCTGGCGCGAACGCCAGTACGCAGCCGGCGGTCCACGCCTGGAACGCGAGGTCCTCGCGCAGGTAGCCGGCGATCGGCACCCGTGCCAGCAACGCGCCCGCGACACACGCGAGCACGTGGTTGGTGGCGAAGAACACCGCCCCGGCGGCCAGCACGAGCGGCAGCTCGGGTCCGGTGATCGGCCCCATCGGAAGCGAGTGGGCGAGCAGCAGCACGCCGGCGGCGGCGACGATCGCGAGCAGGTACTGAGCCGCGTTGAACAGGATCTTGAGCGGCGACACGCGCCCGATCGCGTCGGCGATCACCGAACTCACGACGTACACGAGCGCTGCAGGGCCAGGGCCGAACCGCAGCAGGATCGCAAACGCGAACGCGGCCGAGATCGTGACCCGCGCGAGCCCTCGCCGGCGCGGCACCGGGATCGGCAGCAGCTCGCCCGCCAGAGCGAATCCCGACAGCACCACGAGTAGCGCCGGGTCGTCCACCTGCCACTCCCTCACCCACGGCAGGATCGTCAGCGCCGCGAGCGCGAGCACCGCGGTCGCGGCCACATAGAGCGCGAACTCATGCTGGCGCAGCCCGCGCGAGGTGCGCGGCGCGTGCGACGTGGCCGCCACCCGCGCGCTCACGCGATCTTGTGCCCGGCCGCGTGCGCGATCCGAATCGGCAGCCTCACCCCTGGTGAGTGCGACACCGCCGCCACTATCACCGACGAACGTACCCGCGGGACGGGAGCCTTCGCTAAGGCCGTCGCCGCCGATCCCAGCACCACTGCCAGGGCGAGCGCAAGCGCTGCGGCCGCCAGCACAATCGAACCTGTCCGCCGCCTCCCCGGACGGTAGACATTTCCACGCATTCTTCTACCTCGCTTTGTGTCAGCCGTACGCCCCCTGGCGACACTGACCGTCGGACTTCGTTCTCCGCGTATCGGCAGCGCCCGGCGAGGCCCTAATAGAACATTCGTCTAGAGCGGTTTAGAACGCTCAAGTTCAGAAAAGCGCCTCCTGGCCGGGCAGCTCTGCCCCGTCCCGCAGGCGGCTGGAGCCCCGCCCGAGCGCGACCGCGACGTCACGCTCGATTGCTCCCTCCGAGCGCGAGGCGACGATCGGCTCCTCGATCCCCTCGATGTACACGAGCGTGCGCCGCCCGTCCCCGCGCGCTGCGCCCTCGAGCGGGACCAGCGCGAACACGCGGTCGGCGCGCACGAACTTGCCGTAGCCGAGCGGGATCAGCATTGCCGGTTGCCGAGCCATGGTTGTGGGCGGCATCGTACGCCAGCCGGATGCCGGTAACCTCGCGCGATGCCCGACAGCGAAACCTTCCTCCTCGGCGGCGACCTCGAGGTCAGTCGCCTGGCCTTCGGCGCGATGCGCATCACCGGCGACGGGATCTGGGGCGAGCCGGCCGACGCCGCGGGCTGCCGCGAGCTGCTCCGCCGGGTCGTCCAGGACGGCGTGAACCTGATCGACACCGCCGACTCCTACGGTCCCAACGTCTCCGAGAACCTGATCGCCGAGGCGCTCCGGCCCTATCCGGACAACCTCGTGATCGCGACCAAGGGCGGGCTCGAGCGCCCGGGCCCGAACCACTGGGTCCGGAGTTGCCGCCCCGACCGCCTGCGGCGCTGCTGCGAGGCGTCGCTCAAGCGGCTACAGCTCGAGCGCATCGACCTCTACCAGCTCCACGCGGTCGACCCGGAGGTGCCGATCGAGGACTCGATCGGTGCGCTCGCCGAGCTCCAGGAGGAGGGCAAGATCCGCCACATCGGCGTGTCGAATGTCGGGCTCGAGGAGCTCGAGCGCGCCCAGCAGATCGTCCAGGTCGTCTCGGTCCAGAACCGCTACAACGTCCTCGACCGGGAGTCCGAAGACGTCCTCCAGGAGTGCGAGCGCCAGCAGCTCGCGTTTCTCCCGTGGGCGCCGATCGCCAGCGGCCGCGACGTCGCCAGGAGCGGCCGGGCCATCGATGAGATCGCGCGCGGCCACGGCGCGACGCCACGACAGGTCGCACTCGCGTGGCTGCTGGCGCATTCGCCGGTGATCCTGCCGATCCCCGGCACGAGCTCGATCTCGCACTTCGAGGAAAACCTCGAGGCCGCCCAGCTCGAGCTCGAGGAGCACGAGCTCGAGGCGCTCGACAGCCTGACGGACTAGGACGCGCCGCCGAGGACCAGCGCGAGCCGCCGCTCGAGCGCGTCGCGGAGCCGCTCGCGGACCACGCCCTCCTCGAAGCGCTCGACGAGCGCCGCCAGGAAGCCCTCGATCACGAGCCGCTTGGCGACTTCCTCGCGCAGCCCGCGCGAGCGCAGGTAGAACAGCTGCTCGGGATCGACCTGGGCGACCGCGGCGGCGTGCGTGCAGCGCACGTCGTTGGCCTGGATCTCGAGCCCCGGGATCGCGTCGGCGTGCGCGCGCTTACTCAGCAGCAGGTTGCGCGACTCCTGGAACGCGTCGGTCTTCTGCGCGCCGGGGTCGACGATGATGTTGCCCTTCCAGACCGCGCTCGAGCGGCCGGCGAGCACGCCGCGGAACGCGAGGTCCGAGGTCGTGTTCGGCGCCGCGTGCTCCTGCGTGGTGTCGAAGTCGATGTGCTGGCGGGCGCTGGGTGGCGTAGGCGCCGGTGACGCGCGCCTCGGCCCCCTCGCCGGCGAGCCGCGTCTCCATCCGGACGTGGCCGCGCGCCGAGCCGAACCCGAGCGCCACCCAGTCGAGCGACGCGTCGCGGCCGACCTGGGCGCGCTGGGCGCCGAAGATCCAGGTCTTCTCCGACAGCCCCTGGCCGCACACGTAGCGCAGCCGGGCGTTGTCGCCGACGACCAGCTCGGTGACCGTGTTGAACACGCCGTCGATGTCGCCGGCTCCGGACAGGAACTGCTCCCAGACCTCGGCCTGCGCGCCCTCCTCGAGCACGATCAGCGTCCGCTGGTTGAGCAGCGTCCCGGTGCGGGCGTGCACGCTGCGCAGCGAGATCGGCTCGGTCAGTTCCACGCCCCGGGGCACGTACACGAACGCGCCCGCGCGCACGCCGGCGTCGTTCAGCGCCACGAACACGTCATCGTCGCCTGAGATCAGCGATCCCATGTGGCGCTCGATCAGCTCCTGGTGCTCGGGCGCGTCCAGCGTCGAGACGATCACGCCATCGGGCAGCTGTGGGTTCGGGCAGCTGCCACAGCGGCTCAACCCCGGCCGCCTCGTCGGCGCCGGCAGCCCCGTCCGTCCCGACGCGCTCGTACGCGGCCAGGTCCAGCTCGGTGATGTCCGTGAACTCCCAGCCGGGGCGACCCTTGAAGGTCGGCAGCTCCACGGTGGGAGCCGATGCGCTAGCCAATCGAGCCCTCCATCTGCAGCTCGATCAGGCGGTTCATCTCGACCGCGTACTCCATCGGGAGCTCCTTGGTGATCGGCTCGATGAACCCGTTCACGATCAGCTTCGACGCCTCGTCCTCGGGGATGCCGTGCGACATCAGGTAGAACAGCTGGTCGTCGCCGACCTTCGAGACGGTCGCCTCGTGGCCGACGTTGACGTCGTCCTCGCCGATCCGGATCGTCGGGTACGTGTCCGAGCGCGAGTGCTCGTCGAGCAGCAGCGCGTCGCAGACGACCTTCGAGCGTGAGCCGTGGGCGCCCTTGGCGATCTCGAGCAGGCCGCGATAGGACCCGCGGCCGCCGTCCTTGGAGATCGACTTGGCGAAGATGTTCGAGGTCGTGTTCGGCGCCGCGTGGATGATCTTGCCGCCGGCGTCCTGGTGCTGGTCCTTGCCCGCGAACGCGATCGACAGGATCTCGCCGTGCGCGCGCTCGCCGAGCAGGTAGACGCTCGGGTACTTCATCGTCAGCTTCGAACCCAGGTTGCAGTCGACCCACTCGACGGTTGCGTCCTCGTAGGCCACCGCACGCTTGGTGACGAGATTGAACACGTTGGTCGACCAGTTCTGGACCGTCGTGTACCGGATCCGCGCGCCGGGCTTGGCGATCAGCTCGACCACCGCGGAGTGCAGCGAGGACGAGCTGTAGGTCGGCGCCGTGCAGCCCTCGACGTAGTGAACGTATGAGCCCTCGTCGGCGATGATCAGCGTCCGCTCGAACTGGCCCATGTTCTCGGTGTTGATCCGGAAGTACGCCTGGAGTGGCATCTCGACGTGCACGCCCGGCGGCACGTAGACGAACGAGCCGCCCGACCACACGGCAGAGTTGAGCGCCGCGAGCTTGTTGTCGTTGGGTGGGATCAGGGTCGCGAAGTACTCGCGCACGAGGTCCTCGTGCTCGCGCAGGCCGGAGTCCATGTCCTTGAAGATCACGCCCTGCTTCTCGAGGTCCTCGCGCACCTGGTGGTAGACGACTTCGGACTCGTATTGGGCTCCCACTCCAGACAGGAACTTCCGCTCGGCCTCGGGGATCCCGAGCCGGTCGAAGGTCCGCTTCACGTCCTCGGGGACGTCGTCCCACGAGCGCTCGGCCCGCTCGGACGCGCGCACGAAGTAGTGGATGTTGTCGAAGTCGACCTCGGCCAGCATCGGCGAACCCCACGTCGGCATCGGGCGCGCGAGGAAATGATCGAGCGACTTGAGGCGAAAGTCGCGCATCCACTGCGGCTCGGACTTGAACTCCGAGATCTTCGCCACGAGCTCCGCCGTCAGTCCCTTCGGCGCCTTGTACAGGTAGTGCTCGGCGTCGTGGAAGCCGTAGCGCTCCGTGTAGTCGGCGTTGATCGCCGCCAGCTGCTGGTTCTCAGTGAGCTCTACGGCCACTACTCCACCTCCAGCTTGATCTTCTCGTCTTCAATGATCACCGGGTACGTGTCTACTGGTACGTACGCGGGCAAAGTCTTCGGCTTACCGGTCTTCAGATCGAACAGCGATCCGTGTCGCGGGCATTCGATCGTGCACGCCTCCTCGTCGAGCGTGCCCTCGACGAGTGTGCCGTTGTCGTGCGAGCAGCGATCCTCGATCGCGTACACGGTCCCGGCGCAGTTGAACACGCCGATCTCGAGGTCCTCCCACTCGACCAGGCGCATGTCGCCTGGCCTCAGGTCGTCCACGGGGCACACTTCGATCACTTGCGGCACACGACAAATCCTAGCGCGAAGATAGGATTTGCCGACGCCGCCGTCCCCAGCCGGGCTACGCCGCCGATTCCCAGTCGACCGCGTGACCGAGCGAAGCGCCCTTCAGCACCTTGAGCGACAGCAGCGCGCACTTGATCCGCGTCGCCGAGATGTCAATCCCGAGCAGGTCGAGCACGAACGACCGGTCGAGTTTCAGCAGGTCGTCCACCTGCATCCCCTTGACCTCGTCCGAGGCCATCGACGCCGCCGCCTGCGAGATCGCGCACCCGTGCCCTCGGAACCGCACGTCCTCGATCCGCCCGTCGGCGTCGAGCGCCAGCTGGACCGTCAGCTCATCGCCGCACAACGGGTTCAGATCGTGGAACTCCAGATCCGGGCTCTCGATCTCCGCCGCCGGAGGGCTCCAGTTGTGCGGGTGCTTGTAGTGATCGAGGATGTTCTCGCGATACAGCTCGTCCATCGTTCACTAGCGTAGCGGGAGCCGGGCGCGTTCCGTTCGGGAAGAAACGTCCACTATTCCGACGTTTCTTCCCAAGCGGCCCAGCATAGCGGCGCGCCGCGGGAGGAACGTCCACATTCCGAGTCTCCAGAGCGGCCGGGGCGCCGCGGGACCCGGGCGCGTTCCGCCGGGAAGAGCCACGATCGACGTTCAAGCGGCCCAGCACTGCGGTCAGCCGAGCTCGCCCGCGAACGCGTCGAGCGCCCGCTCCACATCCGAGCGCGAGACATCCAGGTGCGTCACCGCCCGCACGCGGCGCGCATCGACCGTCTGCAACTCGACCCTGTCGGCGATTCGCCGCACGAGCGCGCGCGCGTCGTCGACCTCGAAGATCACGATGTTGGTCTCGACGTCCGCCGGGTCGAGCCGGACGCCCGGCAGAACCGCGAGCCCCTCCGCCAGCAGGCGCGCGTGCTCATGGTCCTCGGCCAACCGCGCAACGTGGTGATCAAGCGCGTACAGGCAGCCGGCGGCGACGATCCCCGACTGGCGGAACGCGCCACCGAGCATCTGCTTCCACCGCCACGCCTCGTCGATCAGCTCGCGCGAGCCGGCCAGCACCGCACCGACGGGCGCGCCCAGCCCCTTGGTGAAGTCGATCCAGGCGGTATCGAACCCAGAAGCGAAATCAGACGCCGATACGCCCGACGCGACGACCGCGTTCAACAGACGCGCGCCGTCCATGTGCGCCCGCAGCCCGTGCCGGCGCGCGACCTCCAACACCGCTCGAATCGTCTCGAGCGGCCACACGTGCCCGCCGCCGAGGTTGCTCGTCTGCTCGACCGACACCAGCCGCGAGCGCGGCATGTAGCGGTTGCCCGCCGGCCGCACCGCCGCCTCGAGTTGCTCGGGCGTGAACACCCCGCCGGCGCCGTCGAGCGTGCGGATCATCAGCCCGGACACCTGAGCGGGGCCACCGGCCTCGGAGTTGACCGGGTGCGAGGTACGGTCGAGGATCACCTCGTCCCCACCGGGGCGCGCGTGCAGCCGCAGCGCGATCTGGTTGCACATCGTTCCGCTCGGCAGGAACAGCGCCGCCTCGTGACCGAGCAGCTCCGCCACGCGCTCCTGCAACGACACGGTCGTCGGATCGAGGCCGCGCTGCTCATCGCCGACGACCGCGCCGGCGATCGCCGCCCGCATGCCGTCGGTGGGACGGGTCTGCGTGTCGCTGTAGAGGTTGACCGGCGCCACTAGCCCGCGGCGCTCAGTCCAGCTGCAGCCTGCGGCGCACGACCCCGAGGCCGTCGATCAGCCGCTGCACGTCCTCGCTCGAGTTGTGCACGGCGAACGACGCGCGCGTCGTCGCGTGGACGCCCAGCGAGCGCATCAGCGGCTGCGCGCAGTGATGGCCGGCGCGCACGCACACCCCGAGCCCCCCGAGGATGTCCGCGATGTCGTGCGGGTGGGCGCCCTCGAGCGTGAACGACACGAGCGCGCCCCGGTCCGCCGAGCCGGCGGGACCCTGAACGGTCAGGTCCGGGACCTTCGAGGACGTGAGACCCTCCAGCGCCTCGGCGACGAGCGCCTGCTCGTGCGCGCGTATCGCCGGCATGCCGAGCGCGCGGATCCAGTCGACCGCGGCGCCGAGCCCGATCGCCTCGGCGATCTGCGACGTGCCCGCCTCGAACTTCCACGGCAGGTCGGTCCAGGTCGACTCGTTCGCGGCGACCGTGCGGATCATGTGGCCGCCCCCGATGAACGGAGGCATCTCCTCGAGCAGCGCGCGCCGCCCATGGAGGACTCCGATTCCCGTGGGGCCGTACGCCTTGTGACCGGTCCAGGCGTAGAAGTCGACGTCGAGGTCGGGCAGCCACACCGGCATCTGGGGAACCGCCTGCGTCCCGTCCACGATCACGACAGCTCCAGCAGCGTGCGCCCGCCGCGCGATCTCCGCCACCGGGTTGATCGTCCCGAGCACGTTCGAGACGTGCACGACCCCTACGAGCTTCGGGCCGCGCGCCAGCAGCGCGTCGAAGGCGTCCAAATCCAAGAGACCGTCCGCCCGCACCGGCACGTACGCCAGCTCGGCCTCGCGGTCCTGGCACAGCAGCTGCCACGGCACGATGTTCGAGTGGTGCTCCATCTCCGTCAGCACCACGAGGTCGCCGCGCTGCACGTTCTGCCGGCCCCACGTGTAGGCGACCATGTTGATCGCGGCGGTGGCGTTGGCGGTGAAGATCGTCTCCTCGGGCGTCGACCCGAGCCACTCGGCGATCCGGCCGCGCGCGCCCTCGTACAGATCGGTCGCCTCGGCCGCGAGCGGGTACACGCCACGGTGGATCGACGCGCGGTGCTCGGTGTAGTACGAGGTCATCGCGTCGATCACCGGATCGGGCGTCTGCGAGGTCGCGGCCGAGTCGAGATACGCGACGGGCCGCCCGTCGAACAATCGATTCCGCAGGACCGGGAACTCCGCGGCGACCGCCTCCACAGCGACGCCCGCACCAGAGGCGCGACCCGTGACCGCGGTCATCAGGCCGCCGCCTCGATCTCGTCGGTGATCCACGCGTAGCCCTTGGCCTCGAGCGCGTCGACGAGCTCCGGGCCGCCCTCGCGGACGATCCGGCCCTGGTACATGACGTGCACGTGGCTCGGCTGGACCAGGTGCAGGATCCGCTGGTAGTGGGTGATGATCAGCACGCCCATGTCCGGCCCGGCGACGGCGTTGACGCCGTTCGCGACCACCCGCAGAGCGTCGATGTCCAGCCCGGAGTCCGTCTCGTCCAGGATCGCCATCAAGGGCTTCTGCAAGGCCAGCTGCAAGATCTCCATCCGCTTCTTCTCGCCACCCGAGAAGCCCTCGTTCAGGTACCGCGTCGAGAAATCGCGCGGAACGTCCGTGAGCTTCATCGCGGCCTCGACCGTCTGGCGGAACTCCTTCAGCGGCACCGGCTCCTGCCCGTTGGCCTCGCGATGGGCGTTCATCACCGTGCGCAGATACTTGGTCACGGTCACGCCGGGCACGGCGACCGGATACTGGAAGGCCATGAACAGACCCATCCGCGCGCGCTCGTCGGGGTCGGCCTCGGTGACGTCCTCGCCCTTGAACACGATCTGGCCCTCGGTCACCTCGAGCCCGGGATGACCCATGACCGCGTTCGCGAGCGTCGACTTTCCCGAGCCGTTGGGGCCCATCAGCGCGTGGATCTCACCCTTGCCGACGCTCAGATCCACGCCCCGCAGGATTTGCTTCTCACCGGCGCGGACGTGAAGGTTTCGGATTTCCAGGTCAGCCATATCCACTTTCTGTCGAACGAAGTTAGACGTGCGCGGGCTCGCGCTCGGTGCGACGCGAGAACTCGACGAGCTCGGCGAGCGTCGTCGTCTGCAGCGAGCGGATGATCCCGCCCTGCACACGCGTCCACAGCAGCTTGGTCGCGCACCCGCGCCCGGCGTCGGGCTCGTGTGAGCACAGCACGCGCTCGGTGTGGTCGTGGACGAAGCACTCCATCGGGGCGATCGCGCCCTCCAGCGCCTGGACCACGTCGACCATCGCGATCTCCTCCGCCGGCCGCGACAGCCAGTAGCCACCGTGCGCGCCGCGGGCGCTCATCACGAGGCCGGCCTTGCGCAGCCGGGCGACCACCTGCTCGAGGTACGCGAGCGGCAGACCCTCGGCGTCCGCGATCGCCTTCAGGCTCGTGGGCTGCTCGGGGGACTGGCGCCCGAGCTCGACCATCAGGCGCACGCCGTATTCGGCCTTCGAGGAGAAGATCATCGGGTCCATATCCTACCAGGGAGGTCGGGTTAGGGCAGCGGCCCCTGGTCGATGGCATCCCCCCGGCTAGGCTCAACGCCGATGCGCACGCAGTCAGGTCGCCG
Organism: uncultured Solirubrobacterales bacterium; assembly: GCA_963699325.1. Taxonomy (GTDB): domain Bacteria; phylum Actinomycetota; class Thermoleophilia; order Solirubrobacterales; family Solirubrobacteraceae; genus Palsa-465. Next base: position 79,671 of record CAVOTN010000016.1, read on the forward strand.
CGACACCTCCGAGCCGCTCGCGAGCGCTGACGAGGTGGCGGCGGCCGCGAGCGCCGCCCGCGCGCACGGCCGGATCGGGATCGACACCGAGTTCATGTCCGAGGGCCGCTACCGGGCGCTGCTGTGCCTGGTGCAGATCGCGGTCGACGGCGAGAACGAGGACGACGCCCCGCACATCTCGCTGATCGACCCGCTCGACGGGATCGACGTGACGCCGGTCGCGCAGCTGCTCGCCGACCCGGCCATCGAGGTCGTCTTCCACGCCGGCCGTCAGGACGTGGCGATCCTGCGCCGGGCGTGGAGCACGGAGGTCACGAACATCTTCGACACCCAGCTGGCGGCCGGGTTCGCGGGCGCGAGCGCGCAGACCGGCTACGGCAACCTGCTCGGCACGATGCTCGGCCGCCGGGTCGGCAAGACCGCGAGCTACACGCGGTGGGACGCGCGGCCACTGACCGCCGAGCAGCTCAGCTATGCCGCCGAGGACGTCGCGCACCTGCTCGAGCTTGCCGATGAGGTCCAGCGCCGGCTGCGCGAGACCGGCCGGCTCAGCTGGGCGCGCGAGGAGTGTCGCCGGCTCGAGGCGGCCACCGACGAGCGCGACCCGTACTCGGCCTGGGAGCGGCTGCCGCGCGTCGGGCAGCTCGACCCGCGCGCCCGTGCGGTGGCGCGTGAGCTCGCGGCGTGGCGCGAGCGCACGGCGTCCGAGGAGGATCGGCCAGTCGGGTCGGTGCTCGCCGATCCCGCACTGGTCGAACTCGCCAAGCGTCACCCTTCGAACGTCGGCGCGCTCGAGCAGATCCGTGGCATCCATCCGTCGGGGATCCGCCGGCGCGGCGCGGCGATGCTCGGTGCGATCGCCGCCGGCATGCAAGCGGAGCCGATCCCCCGCGACGAGCCGCGCGGCCGCTCAGAGCCCGAGGACGTGCCCCTGATCGTGCTGGCCGAGGCTCTGCTGCGGGCCCGCGCGCTCGAGGCCGGCCTCGCCTACGAGCTCATCGCGTCCCGCAACGAGCTCGAGCTGATCGTCGCCGCCTCCCGCCGCCGCGAGTCCGAACCGGACGTGCGCACGCTCGAGGGCTGGCGCTCGGAGCTGGTCGGCGCCGATCTGCGCGACCTGCTCGCCGGGCGCCGCGCAGTCTCGGTCGGGCCTGACCGACGGCTCGTACTCAGCGACGCCTGACGCAACTCACGACGCGCCGACCTCGAGCATCATCGACATCGCCGCGGTGCGGTCGAACATCGAGTTCGAGAGTGCGAGTGTGATCGGGCGCGGCCGCGCGATCTGCCCGAGGTCGATCTGCTGCAGGTCGTTGGCGGCCGTCGAGTACGTCAGCCGCAGCTTGTGCCCCGGGGAATTCGCGGCCGTCTCGGTGGAGGTATCGCCGTGGGCCAGCGACCAGCCGTTCTTGCGGAGCGCGTGGCTCTCGTCCTTGGCCAGGATGTCCGATGACGGGTAGCGGCGGTCGAGCACGACGAGCTCGAGCGAGCAGTACGCCCTCGAGCCCGAGTCGCACTCGCGCACCTGTGTGACGATCCGGGCGCCCGGCACGAGCGGCAGCTCGCTGGCGGCGGCCGGGGGCGTGCGATTGGCCGTGCTCGCGCCGCACCCGGAAAGCGCTGCGGCCAGTGCAAGGGCAGCGGCGACGCCTAGTCTTCGCGCGGTCATGGGAAGCAGCGCAAGCGTAGCCGAGCTCCCCGATTGGGCCCGGGCGCTACTCGAGAGCTCGCGCGTGGCGCGGCTCGGAATCACCGACGACGACGGCGCGCCGCGAGTGCTGCCGGTGACCTACGCGCTGGCGGGCGGCGCGATCGTGACCGCAGTCGATCACAAGCGAAAGCAGGTCCCGGCTGCGGCGCTCGCGCGCATACGCTGGCTGCGGGCCCGACCCCGGGCGGCCCTCACCGTCGACGATTACGACGACGACTGGTCGCGCCTTGCATGGGTCCAGGCGATCGGCCCGGTGGCGATCCTCGCCGCCGCCGACGCGCCTGAGGCAATCGCCGCGCTGACCGAGCGCTACGCGCCGTACCGCGAGCAGCCGCCCGCGGGTCCGGTGCTGTCGCTCGCGCCCGACCGCGTCCTGTGGTGGCGAGCGTGAACACGAGCGTCGGCCGCTATGCACTCGGGGCCGCGGCGCTGCTGATCGTGATCGGCTCGCTCGCGGCCGCGGCGGTCGCGATTCGCCGACGCTGGCTCGACGACTGGACCGGGGCGCCGGCGCGACTGGCCGAGGCCGTCGTCGGGCTGGCGCTGCTCGTCGGGATTCTCGAGCTGCTGGGGGCGGTGGGGCTGTTCGAGCTCGGCCCGATCGTGATCGCGTGCGCGGTCGTGGGGATCGCCGGCGTGCGGTGGCTGCGCGCGACGCAGGTCGCGCGCCGCGCACCGGCATCCGGATGCGCGGCGACGGGCCGCTCGCCGCGGTCGCCCTCGCGGTCGCGCTGCTCGCCGGCGCGGTCGTGATCGCGGAGTGGGGGGCGCTGACGATCCAGTCATACGACGTCGGCATCCGCGGCTTCGACTCGCTCTGGTACCACCTGCCGTGGGCGGCGAGCTTCGCCCAGACCGGGAGCATCACCGGGCTGCGGTTCACCGACGTCGAGTACCTGACGCCGTTCTATCCCGCCACCGCGGAGATGATCCACGGCCTCGGGATCGTGCTGCTCGGCCGCGACACGCTGTCGCCGGGGCTGAACCTCGCGTGGCTCGGGCTCGTGCTGCTCGCGGCGTACTGCATCGGGCGCCCCCGCGGGGTCGGCGCCGGCACGATGCTCGGCGCGGCGCTCGCGATGGCGACGATGATGGTCGACTACTCGCAGGCGGGCAGCGCCGCCAACGACGTCGTCGCGCTGTTCTTCCTGCTGGCGGCGGTGGCGCTGTTGATGCGCGACTCCGAGCGCCCCGCCGCGCGGGTGCTGGCGGCGGTCGCGGCCGGGCTCGCGGTCGGGGTGAAGCTGACCGTGCTCGCGCCGGTGCTCGCGCTCACCGTCGGCGTGGTGGTGATCGCGCCGCGGGGCCGGAGGCTCGCCGCCGCCGGGGTGTGGCTCGGGCCGCTGATCCTCGCCGGCGGCTTCTGGTACGCGCGCAACCTGTTCGCGGTCGGCAACCCGCTGCCCTGGACCAGCGCCGGCGGGATCCTGCCGACGCCGGCGCCGGCGCTCCAGCAGGGCACCGGCTACAGCGTCGCCCACTACCTGACGAGCACGCACTTCTGGAGCGCGTTCGCACAGCCGGCGCTCGCGGCCGGGCTCGGGCGGTGGTGGTGGGCCGTGCTGGCGGTGGCGATCATCGGCCCGCCTGCTGTGCCTCGCGCCCGGGCGCTTGGGAAGAAACGGTGAATATGTCAACGCTCCTTCCCGAGCGGTCGTCCGGATGCTCGGGTTCGTCGCGCTGTTCTCGCTCGCGGCGTACCTGATCACCCCCGAGACCGCCGCCGGCCCCGCCGGCGACCCGCTCGGGTTCGCGTTCAACCTGCGCTACCTCGCGCCGGCGCTGGCGCTGTCGCTGGCGGTGGCGCCGCTCGCGCCCGCGCTGTCATCGGAACCAGCGACAAGAACCGGGGTGGCGGCGGTGCTGGCGGTCCTGCTCGCCGGCACCGTGGCGCAGCCGGCGCTGTGGCCCAACGCGCATGCCGCGGGCGCGGTCGTGATCGGGGTGGCGGCGCTTGCGCTGCTCGCGCTGGTCGCGCTCGGCTTGCGGACCGGTCAGCGGGTCCGCCCGCGAGCGAGGGCATCGCTCGCGCTCGCCGGCGCCGCGATCGGTCTGGTGCTCGTCGTGGGCGCGGCCGCCGGCTACCGCCTCCAGGGCCACTACCTGCGCGGCCGCTACGCCTACCACCCGGGCGTCTCCTATCTGGCCCCCGTGTGGGCGCTGTTCCGGACGGTCCACGACGCGCGCGTCGGCGTCGTCGGCACGTTCGGCGGCTTCTTCGCGTATCCGCTGTTCGGCCTCGACGACTCGAACCGCGTGCAGTACGTGGCCGCGCGCGGGCCGCACGGATCGTTCACGAAGATCGCGAGCTGCGCGCAGTGGCGAACGGCGGTCAATGACGCGCATCTGACGTACGTGGTCACGACCCCGGCCCGTGATCCCTGGCACCCGTCGGTCCTCAGTCCGTCGCCGGAAACCCGGTGGACCGCGACCGATCCCGCCGCCACCCCCGTCTTCAGCGAACGCGCGCTGGGCCAGCCGATCGTCGTGTTCCGCCTGAGCGGCCCGCTCGACGTTGCCAGGTGCCCGCAAAGCTGAAGGTAAGCTCAGTATCCATGACCACAGCTACTGACCTTCTCGCCGACCCCGAGCTGCTCGAGACCGAGTGGGACCTCGCTCCGCTCGTCGACGGCGATGACCGCGCCGGCGCCGAGCGCCAACTCGAGGAGGCCAGGGACCGCGCGTCGCAGTTCGCGTCGACGTACGCCGGCAAGGTCTCCGAGCTCGACGCCGATGGGCTGCGCGTCGCGATGCACGAGCTCGAGGAGATCAACGAGCTCGTCGGGCGCGCCGCCTCGTTCGCGAGCCTTCAGTTCGCCACCGACACCGCCGACCCGGCGCGCGGGGCGCTGCTGCAACTTGTCCAGGAGCGCGCCACCGAGATCGAGACGCTACTGCTGTTCTTCGAGCTCGAGTGGGCCGCGGTCGACGATCAGACCGCCGATGCGCTGCTCGCCGGCGGTGAGCTCGACCGCTACCGCCACCACCTGCACAGCATCCGGCGCTATCGCCCGCACCTGTTGTCCGAGAGCGAGGAGAAGATCCTCGCCGAGAAGTCGATCTCGAGCCAGGCCGCCTGGGGCAGGCTGTTCGGCGAGCTCTGCGCCGCGATCCGCGTCGACCTCGACGACCAGGAGCTGACGCTCGAGGTCGCGCTCAGCCGCCTGCAGTCACCCGACCGCGAGGTCCGCCGGGTCGCCGCCGCCGCCGCGTCGGCCGCGCTCGAGCCGGGGCTGCGCACCCGCGGGTTCATCTACAACACGCTCGTCTATGACAAGTCGGTCGAGGACCGGCTGCGGCATTATCCGCACTGGCTGGCGAGCCGCAACCTCGCCAACGAGGCGTCCGATGAGTCGGTGATGGCGCTGATCGAGGCGGTGCGGAACCGCTTCGATATTCCCCAGCGCTGGTACCGGCTCAAGGCCAAGCTGCTCGGCGTGGAGCGACTGGCCGATTACGACCGCTCCGCCCCCGTGTTCGCCGAGAACGTCTCCTACTCGTTCGGCGACGCCCGTGATCTCGTGCTCGACACCTACCAGTCGTTCTCCCCGGTGGCCGGCGACGTCACCCGGCAGTTCTTCGACGAGCGCTGGATCGACGCGCCGACGCGACCGCACAAGCGTGGCGGCGCCTTCTGCGCTTACACCGTCCCGAGCGTTCACCCCTACGTGATGCTCAACTTCACCGCCACCCGGCGTGATGTGCTGACGATGGCGCACGAGCTCGGGCACGGCCTGCACGCCACGCTCGCCCGGCCCCAGGGCGTGTTCCACCAATCGACGCCGCTGACGCTGGCCGAGACCGCGTCGGTGTTCGGCGAAGAGCTCGTGTTCGGGCGGATGCTCGCGGAGGCGCAGGACGACGAACGCCGGCTCGGCCTGCTCGCCGAGCGGGTCGACGGGGCGATCGCGACCGTGTTCCGGCAGATGGCGATGAACCGGTTCGAGCATCTTGTCCATACGCGCCGGCGAGCCGAGGGTGAGCTCGCGACCGACCGGATCAACGAGACGTGGGTCGAAACCCAGGCCGAGCTGTTCGGGGACTCCGTCGAGATGACTCCGGGCTACCGCATGTGGTGGTCCTATGTGCCGCACTTCATGAACACGCCCGGCTACGTGTACGCATACGCGTACGGGCTGTTGCTGGCGCTGTCGGTCTACAGCCGCTACCTGCACGAAGGCGATCCGTTCGTGCCGCGCTATATCGACCTGCTGTCGGCCGGCGGCTCGCGCAGCCCCCAGCAGCTGGCCGAGATCGTCGGGATCGACCTCACCGACCCCGGCTTCTGGGACGCCGGCCTCGCGCTCGTCGAGCAGCAGCTGTCAGAGGCCGAGGAGCTCGCGGCTCGGCGCTAGTGGTGGGCCTTCGCTCGCTAGCGGTCGGCTTTCCGTGCCGCTAGTGGTGGGCTTTGCGTAGGCGCGAGCGCTCTTCCTGACGCTCGACCACGTTCACGATCAGCTTCATCACCTGCTCGATCCCGGTCGCCTGGGCGTCACCGTGCTCGAACGCCTCCCGCCAGTCGCGGATGTGACCCTTGGTGGCGAGCTCGTTGAAGTGCGAGCGCGAAACCGAGATGTTCACCTTGGCATCGGCGGCGAAGCCCTTGGTCACCTTCGGCCCGGGCAACTCGACCCGGTACAGCTGCGGGTCGCCGCGGGCGCGAAACTCGAGTCCGACCACGAGCTTGAGGTTGGCGAGCGCAGGCACCTCTGCGAGGAACCGCGTAACCGCCGTCTCGATCAGGGATTTCGTATCGGATGCCACGCGCCGAAGCTTAGATCTTGTGGCGCTCCAGGAGCTTTCGCCCAATGACCATCCGCTGGATCTCGGAGGTTCCCTCGCCGATCAGGAGCAGCGGCGCGTCGCGGTAGATGCGCTCGATCTCGTACTCCTTGGAATAGCCGTAGCCGCCGTGGATCCGCAGGCACTCCTCGGCGCAGAACCGCCCGGCCTCGGACGCGAATAGCTTGGCCATCCCCGCCTCGATGTCCGAGCGCTCGCCGGCGTCCTTCATCCGGGCCGCCCGGTGCGTGAGCAGGCGCGCGGCCTCGACCTGCGTGGCCATGTCGGCGAGCTTGAACTGGATCGCCTGGTGCTGGGAGATCGGCTTGCCAAACGTCCGCCGCTCCTGGCTGTACTTCAGCGCGAGCTCGAGCGCGCGCTGCGCGAGCCCGACCCCGCGCGCGGCGACGTTGACCCGGCCGAGTTCGAGCGCGTCCATCATCTGCGGGAAGCCCTTGTTCAGGCCCGCCTCTTCGCCGCCGAGGATGTTCTCGGCCGGGCAGCGGTACCCGTCGAACACGAGCTCGGTCGACTCCACGCCCTTGTAGCCCATCTTCTTGAGCTGGGGCGGGACGTTGAAGCCCTTGTAGTCACCGGTGTTCTCGCCGACGCCCGGCTCCTTCTCGGCGATGAAGCACGTCAGCCCGCGGTGCTTGGGCGCTGCGTTCGGATCCGTCCGCACGAGCACGAACACGAGACTCGAGCGCAGGCCGTTCGTCACCCACATCTTCGTGCCGTTGATCTCGTAGGCGTCCGCGTCCGGAAGCTTCTTGGCCGAGGTCTTGATCGCAGCGACGTCGGAGCCGAGCTCGGGCTCGGACAGGCTGAATGCGGCGCGCATCTCACCGGTGGCCATCTTCGGCAGATACTTCTGCTTCTGCTCGTCGGTGCCGAACTTCATCAGCAGATAGGACCCGATGAAGTGCGTGTTGACGATCCCCGAAATCGAGATCCAGCCGCGCGAGAGCTCCTCGACGATCATCGCGTAGGTCGTCAGATCGAGCCCCATCCCGTCGAACTCCTCGGGGATCGTCACCCCGAACAATCCGAGCTCCTTCATCTGCTCGACGATCGACTCGGGGAACTCGTCCTCGTGGTCGTAGTGCTCGGCGTTCGGCAGGATCTGCTCGTCGGCGAACTGGCGCACCATCTCGCAGATCGCCTTCTGCTCGTCGGTCCGGTCGGTGTGGGGGGTCGCGATAGCCATGGTCGTCGTTGCTCCTCAGTCTCTGGGGAGCAGCCGAGAATACGTGAGACCGCTCAGGTCAGCTGCCGCTTCGGGCGGCGACGGCGGCGGCCTCGGACTTGACCCCGTGCTTCCAGGTGGTCTCGGGCCGGCCCTCGGGCTCGCCGTCGATCTCGACGTCAACGCGCTCGTTGAAGAAGCACATCCGCCCGGCGATCCCGTCCACCGCCGCCAGCGGATCGTCGTAGTACCAGATCAGGTCCTTGACGATGTCGCCGCTGGACAGACGGACCGCGTAGTAGCTGGCGATCCCTTTGTACGGGCAGCGGGTCGCGGTGTCGGTGGACTCGACCTCGACCGAGATGTCCTCGCGCGGCAGGTACCAGCGGATCGGCAGGTTCGACTCGAACACCGCCATCGCCCGATCGCTCTCGGCGAGCACCTCGCCGTCGAGCGAGATCTTGATGTGGCGCGAGGTCGGGAGCACGTCGACCCGGTGGTAGGGGTCGCGCGGGTGGACGAACACCTCCTCGTCCTCCTCGAACCACTGGTCCATGCGGTCCCAGTAGAACGCGATCATGCCCTTGATCGGCTCCGCGCCCTCGAGCGGCTCGGGGTAGTACCACGCGCCGGCGTCCACGACCTTGTCGCCGGCGCGGATCGTGTGGTAGGACGCCTCGCCCTTCTTCGGGCAGCGCGTGTGGCGGTCAGAGGGCTCGAGCACGTCGGAACGGACGTCCTCGGGCGGGAAGTAGTAGACCGGCTGATGTCCGGACTCCGAGACCATCAGCGTGCGGCGACTGTCGGCGATCGTCTCGCCGCCGACGATCACTCGGATCCACTTCTCGCACGGCTCGATGTACATCGCGCGGCCCGGAGGCGGCGCGTCGAAGTTGAAAGCTCCCGCTGGATCGCGCCCCAGCGGCCCGGTTCCCGTCATCAGCCCCATGTCGAGGCGAGCTTACCAAGGCGGCTGGCCCCGATCGAGAAACGGATGCTTAAAAAAATCGCCGCCGGCCGCAACCAGACCGATCGCCAGCTCCGCTGACGAGCTCCAGATGGAGCCGAACCCGCATGTAGTCGGTCTAGGCCCCCTTGCGCCGGCGGCCGAGCCGGGATTGTGACGGAATCTTCATCAAACGTCACAAATTTGGACAAATGTTTGAGAAGTGTCCGGAGCGGGTCTGGCGCACGTCACCGCACCCGATCCTGGCACACTAGGTTCAGGGATGAACTTCGCTCGGGACGTCGTCGACGACGCCGCGCCGGATCGCACGGCGCTGCTCGAGCTCGCCCGGGACGGCGGCCGGCGCGAGTGGAGCTTCGCCGAGGTCGCGGACCGGAGCGCCCGCCTGGCGAGCACCCTGCGCGCCCCCCACGGAGTCGGTCGCGGCGACGTGGTGATGACCGTGATCGGCAACCGCCCCGAGTGGGTGCTGACGATGGTCGCCTGCTTCCGGATCGGCGCGGTGGCGCTTCCGTGCAACGAGCAGCTCCGCGCCCAGGATCTCGCCCGGCGGATCGAGGCGGCGCAACCGAAGCTGATCGTCGCCGACGAGCGCAACCTGGCGGAGATCTCCGGCGCGCGCCCGGCCTGCCCCGTGGTCACGATCCCCGATGAATCGCTGTTCGACGCCGAGCCGGCCCCGGCGGCCGAGCTCGAGCCGGACGAGCCGTGCCTGATCACGTTCACGAGCGGCACCACCGGCGAGCCGACCGGCATCGTCCACGGGCAGCGCTACCTGCCGGGCCAGTGGCTCCAAGCCGAGCACTGGCTCGACGCGCGGCCGGGCGATCTGGTGTGGTGCACCGCCGCCACGGGCTGGTCCAAGTCGGCGCGGAACGTGTTCATCGCGCCGTGGCTCCGGGGCGCCGCGGCGCTACTGCACGACGAGCGCTTCGATCCCGCGCAGCGGCTCGAGCTGCTCGCCGCCGAGCAGGTCAACGTGCTGTGCATGGCCCCGACCGAGTACCGCGTGATCGCCAAGCGCGTCCAGCTCAGGCCGCTCCCCGAACTGCGGTCGCTCGTGGCCGCCGGCGAGGCGCTCAATCCCGAGGTGATCCGCACGTTCACCGAAGAGATCGGGCTCGCGATCCGTGACGGCTACGGCCAGACCGAGACCGGGCAGCTGACCGGCAACCCGCCCGCCGAGCCCGTCCACCCCGGGTCGATGGGGCGGCCGCTGCCGGGCGTCGACCTGCGGGTGCACGACGGCGAGTTGGTCCTCGCCAACCCGGCCACCGACCCGACGTTCTTCGTCGGCTACCTCGACGGCACGCCCGCGCCGGCCGGAAAGCCGTGGCGGACCGGCGACCGGGTCAGCGTCGACGACGACGGTTACCTCTACTTCGAGGGCCGCTCGGATGACCTCATCATCTCGGCCGGCTACCGGATCGGCCCGTTCGAGGTCGAGTCGGCGCTGGTCTCGCACCAGGCGGTCGCGGAGGCGGCCGTCGTCGCCGCTCCCGACGACGAGCGGGGCGCGATCGTGCGCGCGGTGGTCGTCCTGCGCGACGGGTTCGCGCCGGGCCAGGCGCTCGCGACCGAGCTCCAGGAGCACGTCAAGCAACAGACCGCGCCGTACAAGTACCCGCGGATCGTCGATTTCGCGCAGGAGCTCCCGAAGACCGCGTCCGGAAAGATCCAGCGGGCTAGCCTGAGAGGGCGATGAGCGAAGACCGGCCCGTGATCGGAATCTGCACGGCGGTGGCCCGCGCGAATTGGGGAGTGTGGGAGCGGCGCGAGGCTGCGCTGCTCGCGGTCAGCTACATCGATGCGATCCAGCGCGCCGGCGGGCTCGCGGTGATGATCCCGCCGGACGGGAGCTTCGAGGAGGACCCCGACGAAATGCTCGACCTCCTCGACGGGCTGATCCTCGCCGGCGGGAATGACATCGACCCCGCCTGCTACGGCGCCGACCCCCATCCGGCGACCCACAGCCTCGTGCCCGAGCGCGACCGCTCAGAGCTCGCGCTCGCGGCCCGCGCGGTGGCGCGCGACATGCCCGTGCTCGGCATCTGTCGCGGCATGCAGCTGCTCAACGTCGCTTTTGGCGGGACGCTCCGCCAGCACCTGCCCGATGAGCTCGGCCACGAGGAGCACCGCCGCACGCCAGGCAGCTTCGACGGCTCCGACCACGACGTGCGGCTGACCGCCGGCTCGCTCGCGGCGCGGGCCGCCGGCGAGGAACTGCACGCCACCAAGTCTCATCACCACCAGGGGGTCGCGACCATCGGCGACGGCCTCGAGGTCACCGGTCACTCGACGATCGACGACCTGCCCGAGGCGATCGAGGCGCCCGGGCGGCGATTCGTGCTCGGGGTCCAATGGCACCCCGAGGCCGACGAGCAGAGCCGCGTTGTCGCCGCGATCGTCCAGCAGGCCCGGGACTACCGCATCGTGCGCGGCTCGTCATACCCGGCGGCGCGCACGGCCTCGGTCACGCGCTCGGCGTGAGCCTGACCGCGGGTCTCGAGCACGAGATGCACGGCGGTCTCGCGCACGTGCAGGTCGAGCCCCTCGCGGATGTGCTCGACGTCGAGCAGGTTCGCGCCGTGCTCGCCGACGAGGGCGAGCAGCCGCGCGAGTGAGCCCGGGCGGTCCGGCAGCCGGGCGAGCAGCACGAGCCGCCGGCCCGCCTGGCTCTCGTGCCGACGGGCCACCTCGCCCAGCAAACCCGCGTCGACGTTGCCACCGGACAGCACGACGATCGTCGTCCCGTCGGGCGCCGGCGAGCCCGACAGACGGCCCGACAGCAGCGCCGCGGCGCCGACCGCTCCTGCGCCCTCGACGACGAGCTTGGCCCGCTCGAGCAGGAACACCATCGCCTCGGCGACCTCGTCCTCCTCGACGGCCACCATCTCGTCGACCCAGCGGTCGATCAGCGACAGCGTCAGCTCCCCGGGCCGCTTCACCGCGATCCCGTCGGCGATCGTCAGCGCCGAGCGGACCGGGACCGGTTTGCCCGCGGCGAGCGATCCCAGCACCGGCGCGCAGGCCGCCACCTGGACGCCGATCACCTGGATCGACGGGCGCGCCGACTTGACCGCGATCGCCACGCCGCTGATCAGCCCGCCGCCGCCGACGGGCACGATCACGCGGGCCAGATCCGGCACCTGCTCGAGCAACTCGAGCCCGAGCGTGCCCTGGCCGGCGATCACGGCGGGATCCTCGAACGGATGGACGAACGCCATCCGGTCGTCAGCCGCGGCCCGCTCGTAGGCGGCCTCGAGCGCCTCGTCGACGGTCGAGCCGACCATGTGCACGTGCGCGCCGAGGCCCTTGGCGGCCTCGACCTTCGCGATCGGCGCCCCCTCGGGCATGAACACGTAGCACGGCACGCCCCGCGCGCGGGCCGCGTAGGCGACGGCCTGGGCGTGGTTGCCGGCGCTGCCGCAGACCACGCCGCCGGCGCAGGCGTCGCCGAGCGCCGCGAGCTTCGTGAACGCGCCGCGCAGCTTGAACGAGCCCGTCCGCTGCAGGTTCTCGGCCTTGAGCGCGACGGTCCCCCCGGAGCGCTCGCTCAGCGTGCGGGAGCTGAGCACCGGCGTCTCGCGGACGATCCCGGCGATCACCCCGGCAGCGCGGCGCACGTCGTCGGGCGCGACCGGCGCGGTCGCGGTATCGGTCTCGGCCGAGCCCGGGGGATGCGCGGTATCAGTCAGGGATCGCCACCACCGCGTCGATCTCGACCAGCGCGCCACGCGGCAGGCCCGCGACGGCGATCGCGACGCGCGCCGGCGGATCGGACTCGAAGAACGATTCGTACACCTCGTTGACCGAAGCGAACGCCGCCATGTCGATCAGGTAGACCGTCAGACGAACCGCGTCGCCGAGCGTGGTGCCCGCCGCGTCGCAGACCGCGGCCAGGTTCTCCAGGCAGCGCCCGGCCTGGTCGGCCGCGGTCGCGCCGACGAGCTCCCCGGTCTTCGGGTCGAGCGGGATCTGCCCGGAGCAGAACAACAGGTCCCCGGTGGTGCGAACGGCGTGCACGTATGGACCTACGGCTTCTGGGGCGCCGGGCGCCCTTATCGACTCGCGGTGATGTACTGGCAACAGGTTTCCTCCTGAGGTGGCGCGGTGGCACACAGGGTATTGCCCATGTCTGCCCTCGGGTAGCCTCAGACCGTGCCGAACCGCCTCGGGGGCGAGAGCTCGCCGTACCTCCTGCAGCACAAGGACAACCCGGTCGCCTGGGAGCCGTGGGGCGACGAAGCGCTGGCGCGGGCCCGTGACGAGGACCGTCCGCTGCTCGTCTCGATCGGCTACTCGGCGTGCCACTGGTGCCACGTGATGGCGCACGAATCGTTCGAGGACGAGGAGATCGCCGCAGTCATGAACGAGCGGTTCGTGTGCGTGAAGGTCGACCGCGAGGAGCGGCCCGACATCGACGCGATCTGCATGGAGGCCTGCCAGGCGATTACTGGCCAGGGCGGCTGGCCACTGAATGCATTCCTGACGCCCGACGGAGTGCCGTTCTACGCCGGCACGTACTTCCCGCCCGAGTCCCGCCACGGGCTGCCGAGCTGGCGCATGGTGCTCGACGGCGTGGCCGAGGCGTGGGCGAACCGCCGCGACCAGATCGTCGACCAGGGCGCGCGGATGGTCGAAGCGCTCGGCGCGACCGCCAGGCTCGAGCCGTCGGTCGAGCCGATCACGCCAGGAGCTCTTGCGGGAAGCGCTGGTCTCGTTGTGGGGCACGTATGACCGGGTCAACGGCGGGTTTGGGCGCGCGCCGAAATTCCCGCAGGCGCCGGTGATCGAGCTGCTGCTGGCGCGCGGGGAGCGCGAGATGTCGCTCGAGACGCTCGAGGCGATGGCCCGTGGCGGCATCTACGACCAGGTCGGGGGCGGGTTCGCGCGCTACTCGGTCGACGCGACCTGGACCGTCCCGCACTTCGAGAAGATGCTCTACGACAACGCGCTGCTGGCGCGCGCCTACCTGCACGGCTGGCAGGCGTCGGGCAACGAGCGCTTCCGGCGCGTCTGCCGCGAGACGCTCGACTGGGCGCTGCGCGAGATGCGCGGCCCCGAGGGCGGGTTCTGCTCGGCGCTCGACGCCGACTCCGAGGGCGTCGAGGGCAAGTTCTACGTGTGGACCGTCGAGGAGCTGCGGGAAGCGCTCGGCGGCGGCGAGCTCGCCGAGGCGGCGATCGCCTACTTCGGCGCGACCGAGCGCGGCAACTTCGAGCACTCCGGCCAGAACGTGCTCGAGGCGCGGGGGCCCGAGCCGGCTTCGCTCCCGGAGATCCAGCGCAAGCTTCTGGAAGCGCGGTCGGCGCGCGTCCGCCCCGGGCTCGACGACAAGCGTCTGACCGCGTGGAACGCGCTGATGATCTCGGCGCTGGCCGAGGCGGGCGCCGCGCTCGGGCGCTCCGATTATGTGGAGGCCGCGGTCGGGTGCGCGTCGTTCGTGTTGGCGGATCTGCGAGATGGCGACGGGCGGCTGCTGCGGAGCTGGAAGGACGGCCACGCGCATCTCGCCGCCTACCTCGAGGACCACGCGTTCCTGCTCGAGGCGCTTGTTGGGTGCTACGAGGCCACGGGCGACCCGCGGTGGTACGGCGAGGCGACGACGCTCGCCGGCGTGCTGATCGAGCGCTTCTCCGACCCCGAGCGCGGCGGGCTTCTTCACCACGGCCTCGGATCACGAGCCGCTCGCGGCGCGGCGCAAGGACCTCGAGGACTCGCCGATCCCGTCGGGCAACTCGGCGGCCGCGTTCGGCCTGCTCCGGCTCGGGATGCTGTCGGGCGACGGCCGCTACGAGCGCCACGCGCTCGGCGTGCTGCGGCTGCTGTTCCCGCTGGCGGCGCGCCACCCGGGCGCGTTCGGCCACCTGCTCGGCGCTGCGGACTTCTATCTCGCGCCGGTCAAGGAGGTGGCGATCGTGGGTCCTGCGTCGAGGCGGCTCGGCTGCTGCGCGTGGTCCGCGACGCCTACCGCCCCCACGTCGTGCTCGCCGCCGGGGAGCCGGACGGGGTGCCGCTGCTCGAGGGCCGCGAGCCCGTCGACGGCCACGCCGCGGCGTACGTGTGCGAGCGGTTCGTCTGCCAGGCCCCGGTCACGAGCCCCGACGACCTCGCGGCGGCGCTGGACGAATAGCTTTCTAGAGCACCGGCAGGTAGCGCTCGAGCTCCCAGGGGGTGACCTGGACCCGGTAGTCGTCCCACTCCTGGCGCTTGATCTCGATGTAGCGGTTGAACATGTGCTCGCCGAGGGAGCGCAGCACGAGCTCGGACTGGGCGGTCAGCTCGATCGCCTCGCCGAGCGTCGCCGGCAGCTGCTCGATCCCGAGCCGGCGGCGCTCGTCGGAGGACAGGTGGTAGAGGTTCTTCTCCATCGGATCGGGCAGCTCGTAGCGGTGCTCGATCCCCTCGAGGCCGGCCTGGAGCAGCACCGCGAACGTCAGGTACGGGTTGCACGCCGGGTCCGGGCAGCGGAGCTCCATCCGGGTCGTGCGCTCGTGGCCCGGGTGGTACATCGGCACGCGGACGAGCGCCGAGCGGTTGCGCCGCGACCACGCGACGTACACCGGCGCCTCGTACCCGGGCACGAGCCGCTTGTAGGAGTTGACCCACTGGGCGAAGATCGAGCAGATCTCGCGCGCGTGGCGGAGCTGACCGGCGATGAACGCCTTGCCGACGTCCGAGAGGTAGTACGGGTCGTCGGCGTCGAAGAACGCGTTCTGCTCGCCCCGGAACAGCGACTGGTGCGTGTGCATCCCCGAGCCGTTCTTGCCGAACAGCGGCTTGGGCATGAACGTCGCGTGGAGCCCGTACTTCATCGCGTATTCCTTGACCGTGATCCGGTAGGTCATGCAGTCGTCGGCCATCTTCAGCGCGTCCGCGTAGCGCATGTCGATCTCGTGCTGGCTCGGGCCGACCTCGTGGTGGGCGTACTCGGTGTGGATCCCGAGCTGCTCGAGCGCGAGCACGGTCTCGCGCCGCAGGTCCGAGCCGGCGTCGAGCGTCGTCAGGTCGAAGTAGCCGCCCTCGTCGAGCACCTCGGTCGAGGTCGAGCTCTTGAAGTAGAAGTACTCGAGCTCGGGGCCGACGTAGTAGTGGTCGAACCCCATCGCCTTGGCCCGCTCGACCGCGCGCCGCAGCACGTGGCGCGGGTCGCCCTCGTACGGCGTGCGCTCGGGGGTCTGGATGTCGCAGAACATCCGCGCCACGCCCTGCTCGTCGGGGCGCCAGGGAAGCATCCGGAACGTGGTCGGGTCGGGCATCGCGATCATGTCCGACTCCTCGATCGGGTTGAAGCCCGTGATCGACGAGCCGTCGAACCCCATCCCGCCCTCGAACGCGTCGGTCAGCTCGGTGGCGTTGATCGAGAACGCCTTCAGCTGGCCGAGGATGTCGGTGAACCACAGCCGGATGAACCGGATGTCGCGCTCCTCGACGAGCGCCATGACGTCGTCTGCGGTCAGCGGGGATGCCGTGGTCGCCATCGAGCGGCGAACGTTACTTGCTGCCCGGGCGGGAGCTGCCTACGGAGCGTCGGTGCCGCCGTCGAGCGGGCCCCGGCGCGCCACGGGTGACGTTGCGCTGAGGCCTAGAGGCGGCCCGAGAGCTGCCGCTCGCCGAGCCAGCGGTTGGCCCAGCGCTGTAGCTCCGCCAGCGCCGGCTCGAGCTCGCGCCCCATCTGCGAGAGCTCGTACTCGACCCGCAGCGGCGGACCGGAGATCACGGTCCGCTCGACCATCCCGCGGCGCTCGAGCTCCTTCATCCGCTCGGACAGCAGGCGGTCGGACAGCTCGGGCACGGCCTGGGCGATCTCGGAGAAGCGCAGCGCACCCTCCATCAGGACCGCCAGGATCGCGCCCGTCCAGCGCCGGCCGACCAGCTCCACCGCCTCGTGGTAGAGCGGGCAGCAACTTCGAGCGAGTGTCGCCGCGATCAGACTCGGCCGTGTCCTCGGGCGCTCCCATCTGCGTCGTCAGAGCTTACGCTGCTTGCAACGCGCGCGACGCCTCACTCGAGCCGTCGACGGGCACCTCCCCGGCTACGTTCACCATCGCGGTGAACCCCTCGAGGGAGACCGTCGCGATCGCCTCCAGGATCTGCTCGTCGTCCCAGCCGGCCTCGCGCGCCTCCTCGTGGAGGTGCATCGGGGCACGGCCGTGCTCCTCGAGCAACGCGTGCAGGTAGCGCAGCAGCGCCGCCTCACGCTGATCCTTGGAGCTGAACTGCCGCGCCAGCGCGACCTCGTCGAGCGCCAGCCCGGCCGCCCGGGCGGTCCGCGAGTGCATCGCGATGCCCGGCTCGGACTGGTAGTACTCGGCGACCGCAAGCGCGATCCGCTCGAGCGTCGGCAGCGTCAGCTTGCCGTGGCGCAGCTCGGAGCGGAAGCGGGCGTAGGCACGCAGCGCGGCCGGCGAGCCCGCCAGCACGCCAAGGAAGTTCGGCAGCTGACCGCCCGTCGCGAGCGCGCCTCGCAGCACCGGGACCGAGCCCTCGGGTGCGGTCAGATCGTCGTGGATTTGGAATCTGCTCATCGAAGTCTTCATAGTTGACCACCACTAGGTCCGGGGGGCAGAGAGAAGAGCCTCATGCCCTTCACTTTCGAGACCTGCTTACGCTTGATAAGTTTAGTTGCGCCGGCCCGGCCGCACAAGTGGGGTTCGCACTACTTTTTGCGAGTTAGCTTGCGCCCAACAGTCCGCGCCGCCGGGGCCAAGCCACCGGCCCTACTCCTTATATACGTCGGGCCATAAAGACTGGATCAGCCCGCGATGCGAGCTCCGTAAGGGCAGCCCTCAGGGCGTGACAGCGGGGCGGCCGGCGATCTAGTGCGCCAGGTGTGCCACGACGGCCGCGTGAGCGCTGGCGGCGGCGACGAGAATCAGCAGCAGCCCGAGCAGAACGGCCCACATGGCCGTCCGATCGGGCTGGAACCCGGCGCGCTCGTGCCGGCGCAGCGTCGGGCGGGCGACGGGCAGGTTCCGCTCCGCCCCACGGCCGGTGATGTAGACCGTGCGCCGGCCGTTAGCCGCGCGCGGCGCCCACGTGACCTGGCGCTCGGGCGGGGGTTCGGACGCCGGGACAACGGACCGGTCGGCCTCGGTATCGGCCTTCGCTGCCTTGGTTTCGGCTTCGGCGATCGACGCAGCGCGAAACTCGCGGAAGGCCTCGCTGTCGAGCTCCTCCCACCACGGTACGACGTTCGGGCGCGGGCGCGCAGCAGCGCCTGCTTGGGGCATCTAGCCGACCTCTTTCTCGTACTTACGGGGTTAGCTGACGGGCTCGCGCCGAAAGATGGCGCTACGCGACGGGCACGATTCGCCCCAACAACTTGGTTCCCCCGCTCCCTCCGCTCGCGAGTCGAGCGGCGCGGGATTCAGCTTTCGATCGGCGATCCTAACATCGGCGGCGGACGGAACGCGGTCTCATTCCTGACCATTTCCGCGCAAGATGCGGCCTGGTCGTGCAGCCAGTCGGCGCCGGCGGGCGCGGCGAGCGACCCGGCGCCGGCGCACCCGGCGCCGGCACCTACTCGTTGCCGGCGACTTTGCTAACGAACTGCGCCACCTCCGTGGCGTCGATGCCCTGCACCACGTCGGCGGGCATCGTTCCTTCACCCAGGCATGCCTCCTGACTGCCTGACGGTGGATTCTGCAGGCATCCGTTCTCGATCGTGTGCAGCACGAGCTGCTCGGTCGGCTGTACCACGTCGAGGTTGGGGCCCACCTTGCCGACCGCGTTGGCCGCGGCCAGCGTGTGGCAGAGCGAGCATCGCTGGCCGAAGATCTCGCGTCCACGCTTCTCGGCGTCGGTCAGCTTGATCCCGCCGACCTGGGCGTTGGCGTTGTTGTGGTTTCCGAGCAGGATCACGGTGGGGAGCGCGATCCCGAAGGCAACGTACGTTATTGCCAGGACCCAGCCCATCGTGCGCCGGCCACGCCATCCGGGCTCCTTCGTGCCTACGTGGCTCGGGCCCCCGCGAACGCCGAGGAAGAACACCCCGAGGCCGAGCACGGCCCAGAAGGCGGCGAATAGGAGGACGGCCAGCACGGAGCGGCACCTTACCGCGCCGACCCGGCGAACGGAGCACCGGCGGCCATGACATGCGCTATCGCCGCCGCCCAGATGCGAAGCTCATAACCGGCGGAGCGACGGCCCGGAAGTCCTCGGCATCGGTCTCGCCCGCGCTTCTCTGCTCCGCAAGCCCTCGGCGTACCTGCTCGTCGAGCATCGAGAAGTCCTTGATCTCCGCGACCAGGTGGTCGGGAGCCGAGATCGCCTGGACCCGGTCGACCAGGATGTTGATCGCGCCGCCGGCCGCTGGGTGCCGCTCCAACTTGCCTTCGGCGATCATCAGCGGCTCGGTCCTCACCGTCAGCCGATGGCGCTCGTAAACCGGAGCGGGAACGATCAGGTTGATCGTCCCGAACTCATCCTCGAGCAGCACGAACACGATCCCGTTGGCCGTGCCGGGGCGCTGGCGCGCCACCACGAGCCCTCCCACCTTGATGCGGCTGCCGTGGCGCAGCTCCTTCAGCTCGCCGCTCGTGACCATGCCTTCGGGCAGCCGGTTTCGCAGCAGCGCGATCGGATGCGCGTGCGACGTCAGCCCAATCGTGCCGTAATCGGCGAGCATCGACTCCCACGGCGTCAGCGACCGCAGCTCCGGTGGCGCCGGCAGATCCAGTGGGAGCGCCAGCTGCACCCCGCCGGGCACCCTTCTTCCCGGCGTCGCCACACCGAGCTGCCACAGGGCGATGCGGCGTGCCGAGCCAGGCGCCCCGCGCACGAGCGAATCGCACGCCCCCGACCAGGCGAGCATTTCCAGCGAGGAGGCGCTCGAGCTTGCCCGTGAGGCGAGATCGGCAAGCGTTCGAAACCTCCCGCCGGCCTCCCGGACCGCAACCAGCTCGGTCACCTCCTGCTCGGCGACGCCGCGGACGTAGCCGAGGCCGATACGCACTCGCCCACCCTCCATTTCACAGGCCGCAGCGCTCTCGTTGACGTCCGGGGGCAGCACCTCGATTCCCCGCCGCTGGGCCTCGTGGACGAGCGCGTCGGGCGGGTAGAAGCCCATCGGCTGCTCGTTCAGCAGCGAGCACAGGAACTCGGGCCCGTAGTGGACGCGCAGCCAGGTCGATTGGTAGGCGAGCAGACCGAACGCGGCGCCGTGCGCCTTCGGGAAGCCGAACCCCGAGAAGCCGCGGACCATCGCGAACACCCGCTCCGCGGTCTCCTCGTCGACCCCGTGCCGGCCGCGCGCGCCGGCGACGAAGCGCTTGTGGTAGGCCTCGATCGCCGCGTCCGAGCGCTTGCGGCTCATCGCCCGCCGCAGCCCCTCCGCCTCACCGGGCGAGAACCCGGCGAACGCGATCGCCACCTCGATCACCTGGTCCTGAAAGATGATCGAGCCGAGCGTCTCGCGCAGCGCCGGCTCGAGCGACGGATGCTCGTAGGGGATCTCGAAGTCGGGATCGACCCGCATGCGCTGGCGGCGCTCGATGTATGGATTGACCGCGCCACCCTGGATCGGCCCGGGACGGACGATCGCGACCTGAATCGTGATGTCCTTGAGGTTCTCCGGCCGGGTCCGGTACAGCGACTGCATCTGCGCCCGGCTCTCGATCTGGAACACCCCGGTCGTGTCCGCATTCTGGATGCACTCGTAGGTGGCGGGATCGTCATACGGGATCCGGCTCAGGTCGACGTGCTTGCCGCGGGTCCGCGCGATCATCTCGACCGAGCGCTCGACCGCCGAGAGCATCCCGAGCCCGAGCAGGTCGATCTTCAGGAACCCCGCGTCCGAGCAGGAGTCCTTGTCCCACTGAACGATCTGGCGGCCTTCCATCGCGGCGGGCACGATCGGGCAGCAGTCGAGCAGCGGGCGGGTGGCGACGATCATCCCCCCCGAGTGCTGACTCAGGTGGCGCGGCAGTCCGTGGGCCTCGGCGGCGAGGCGCGCGAGCCACGCCCAGCGGCCCGTCGCCCCGCGGCGGCCGTCCTCCTTGCCGGCGCCACCGTTATCCCTGCCGGCGCCACCGTACGGCGCTGCCTGCCGCCCCCGCGGGGCTCGAGGCCGAACGCCGAGGAGATGTCCTTGTCCACTTCGCGCGCGTCCCACCCCTCGCTGCCCCGGGCCACACGTTCGATCTCCCCCGGCGGCAGCCCCAGCGCCTTGCCGAGCTCGCGAATCGCCCCGCGGGCGCGGTAGGTCGGAAAGGCCGCCACCAGCGCCGAGCGGTCGTGGCCGTAGCGCTCGTGGACCCGCGGGATCAGCTTCTCCCTGATGTCGCGCGGGAAGTCGAGGTCGATGTCGGGCAGCGAGGTCAGCTCCTCGTTCAGGAACCGGCCGATCAGCAGGTCGTTGGCGATCGGGTCGACGTGTGAGAGGCCTGTCAGGAAGCAGACGATCGACGAGACACTCGAGCCGCGGCCCCGCCCCGGCGGCAGCAGGCTGCGGACGCTGCCCGGTCCGCGCACCTCGAGCGCCACCTCTCGGGCCAGCTCCAGCATGTCGTGGTGAAGCAGGAAGAACCCGGGCAGACCGAGCCTCTCGATGATCTGGAGCTCCTGTTCCAGACGGGCGGCGGCGCTCGCGGTCGCCTCTCCGGCGCCCTCGTATCGTTCGTCCAGGCGCGACTGACACAGCTCGGAGAGCTTGCGCATCGCCGCCGCGTCCTCCGACCCCGGATAGCGGTACCCGAGGTCGCTGGTCAGATCGAACCGCAACCGCTCCGCCAGCGCCGCGGTCTCAGCGACTGCCTTGGGATGGTCGAGAAAACGACTCGCCATCGCCGCCGGCGAGGCGAGCACGTGGCTGAAGTTACCTCGCCGCTCGGGCTCTGAGGCATCGAGCGTGGTGTGCAGGCGAATGGCCACGAGCGCGTCCTGAAGCGGGGCTCGAACGCGCGTGTGCGCATGGACGTTTCCCGTGGCCACGCACGGCACGCCGATCCGAGCCGCGACTCGCTCGAGGCGCCGGTTGCGGGCGCGATCGTCGCGCAGGAACGGGCGCTGCAGCTCGACCCGGAGACGATCGGGTCCGAACGCATCGAGCAGGCGCCTGAGCGTGAACTCGTCGTGCACCCCCCGCAACGCGCAACCACTCAGGCAGATCAGTCCCTTTGCGTGGCTCAGGATGTCCGTCAGCTCGACGAACGCTTGCGATGGGGGGGTGATCCGGGCGCGGGTGGGCTGGTGGCGCGGGTGGCGGGGGTGGTCGGGCGGGGTTTCCTTTCCGCGCGTGTGCGCGTGCGCGCGAGTCAGGATGCGGCAGAGACTGGACCAGCCGCCGGCGTTCTCCACGAGCAGTGTCAGATGACGACCGTCGGCAAGGTCGACCTCGGCACCGTGGATCGGACGCAACCCAAGTGCGCGCGCGGACACCGCGAACTCCATCGATCCCGAGACCGAGTTGTGATCGGTCAGGGCAACCGCCTCGTATCCCAGCTCGAGCGCGGCGGGGACGATCTCGTCGGGCAGCGAGGCCCCGTCGAGGAACGAGAAGGCAGAGTGGCAGTGGAGTTCGACGTACGACATCGAACGTATGTTCCCATCCGCCGCGGATGTCATCCTCCGCCGGCAACCCTGAACCTGACGTACGGAGATCGCTCACCCGGAAACGTTTCGGAGGTATGTCCATGACCGAGCCGGAAACCATCGACGAGCTCCGCGAGCTGGTTGCCCTCGGCTGCCGCATCCTCGGCGCCAACGGCCACGACGACTTCATCTGGGGGCACGTATCCGCACGCGACCCCGAGGGTCGAGGCGTGTGGATGAAGGCGGCCACGTTCGGGTTCGAGGAGGTGACCGCGGACCGAATCATCCTTGTCGGCTTCGACGGCGAGGTTCTCGCCGGCGACTGCCCGCGCCACGTCGAGTGGCCGATCCACACCGAGGTCATGCGAGCGCGTCCCGATGCCGGAAGCGTGGTCCACTCG
>CAVOTN010000017.1:0-121184 GCA_963699325.1 uncultured Solirubrobacterales bacterium
TTGCAGCGGTCCCCCGACGCGGGATCCCACGGCCCGTGGACGCGGAAGCCGTAGCGCTGTCCCGGCTCGACGCCGGGCAGGTAGCCCTGCCACACGAACGCGTCGCCCTGCTCGAGGTCGAACCTGGTCTCGGCGCTCTCGCGGTCGAACAGACATAGCTCGACCGCGTCGGCGACGCTCGAGAACAGCCCGAAGCTCGCGCCCGCACCGTCGTGACAAGCCCCCAGCGGCGCCCGCGCGGCCGGCTCGGGCTTCCGGCGTGTGGATCCTACGGCCATCGTGTCGCCGTGAGCCTCGCTGCCCGCCGCACCACCCGCAAGGGAGCGCGCATGTGGGCCAACCGGAGGTTGGCATCCATATCGGTTCGCGGCGATGATCCGAACATGCGCCCCGGGGAGATCTTCGCACCTCGGCCGTTGCGCCGTACGGCCAAACGGGTCGAAAGCTTCTACTGGGGCTCGGGGCTCTGCGACGACGTCCCGGCACTCGCCTGGTATCTGGTCGGCGCGTGCGTGCCGCTGACCCTCGGGATCGCCGCGCTCGCCGCGCTCGTGCTGGGCGACGGCGCGCGCGCGGAACAGGTGGCCACCCGGCTCGCGAGCGTCCTACCGCCCGGAGCGCGCGACCAGGTGATCGACCTGGTGCTTCGCACTCACCGCAACTCTCCCTTGCTGCTGGCGGTCGCGGTCGCGTCGATGCTGTGGGCGGGCGCCGGCGCCACCGGCGTGGTCGAGCGTGTCGAGTCGCGGCTGCTGGGCGCGCCGCGCCTGGGTCCGATCGCGCTGAAGCTCCGCCACCTGGGTCTCGCCGCCGGCATGGTGCTGATGATCGCGCTGATGGCCGCCGCCGCCACCGAGGCCACCAACCTCAGAGCGCGCCTCGGCTTCCCGATCCCCGCCTGGCTGCTGTCGATCGCTTCCGCGGTTCTGATCGCCGCCATCTGCTCGCTTCTGTACCGGTACGCCACCACCCGCCGGATCGGCTGGCGCGCCGCGCTGCGCGGCGGCCTACCCGCCGCGATCGTCCTCGAGCTCACGCCGCTCGTCGCGGGCTACTACGCCCGCGCTGTCGCCGGCCGGACGCCCGTCCAGGTGTTCCTCGTGCTCGCCGGCCTGCTGTTCACCTGCTACCTGGTCGCCCAGGGCCTACTGATCGGCGCCGGCCTCGCCGCCGGTCGGGAGCTGTCTGAGGAGCGCGCCACCGAGCAGGTCGCATTGATGCTGGGGCGTTAGACGCGTTCGCCGCCACGCCCCCGGACCGCCTCCCATCCTCGTTCGCCCGTCCTCTCCTCCCGACCCTCGGCCCCGATCCACCGGAAATCAGCGGCCATAACTTCACACTCGACCCCGCGAAAAAGCCGAATGTGTATTCGGGTGCGTATGGCGGACAGTTCTCAACACTCGGGCCGAGGAGGTCGTCGAGTGAGGGCTTATGCGATCACTCGTGCGTCGCGCCCGACGCCGGCTCGCGGTCGGCAGCGACCGACCGCTGGAGCTCCTCGAGCTGGGCCCGCAGCTCCCGGTTCTCGCGCTGAAGAACTACGACGCGCCGCCGCTCGGTCACGAGATCCTCGGCCATCTTGCGCAGTGCGCGCCCAAACCGCTCGGGTCCGACCTCGTTCACGTTGGCGTGAGGGTGGCATTGCATAGGCAAACCGGCAAGAGGGCCGGCACCCCATTCTCGCGGGAAGCTCCCACCACGATTTGCGCTGGATGCCGCGCACCCGGACACCGGTGGGCACCCGCGACCGGCGGGTGCTGACACTGTTGCATGTGCGCCTGACGATGGGTGACACTGCCACCTGAATGCCCGCGCGTAGGACCAGGACCAACACGCCCGAGCACGAGCGCCTCGAGCAGGCGCGCACCGGGGCCGCACCCTGGAAGGCCTGGGGCCCGTACCTGAGCGAGCGGCAATGGGGAACGGTCCGCGAGGACTACAGCGAGGACGGCGACGCGTGGAACTACTTCACCCACGACCAGGCTCGCTCGCGCGCCTACCGCTGGGGCGAGGACGGCATTGCCGGCGTGTGCGACGAGCGCCAGCGGCTGTGCCTGTCGCTCGCGCTGTGGAACGGCGCGGACCCGATCCTGAAGGAGCGGATGTTCGGGCTCTCCAACGGCGAGGGGAACCACGGCGAGGACGTCAAGGAGTACTGGTTCTACCTCGACAGCACGCCGACCCACTCCTACATGAAGTGCCAGTACAAGTATCCGCAGCGCGCGTTCCCGTACAGGGATCTGATCGAGACCAACGGGCGCCGGACCAAGCAGGACATGGAGTACGAGTTACTCGACACCGGCGTGTTCGACGGCGACCGGTACTTCGACGTGGTCGTGGAGTACGCGAAGGAGTCCCCGGACGACATCGTGATGCTCGTGACCGCCTACAACCGGGGACCCGACCCGGCCGCGCTCCACGTGCTCCCGACGCTGTGGTTCCGTAACACCTGGTCGTGGGGCGACATGGTCGCCAAGCCGGTCATAGCCGCGCTCGACGGACCGCCTGGGCTCGCCGCGGCGCGCGTCACGCACGACGACCTCGGGGAATGGCTGTTCTGCGCGGACGCCTCCGCGACGCTCCTTTTCTGCGAGAACGAGACCAATAACGAGCGGCTGTTCGGCGCCCCGAACGCCTCGCCGTACCCCAAGGACGGAATCAACGACTTCGTCGTCGAAGGCGCCACGGGTGCCGTCAACCCAGATCAGACCGGCACCAAGGTGGCCGCCCAGCACGTCCTCGAACTCGCGCCCGGCCAGAGCGCGCAGATCCGGGTCCGTCTCACCGCCGGCGCCAAGCTCGCCGCAGACCCGCTCGCCGCACCGTTCGATGACGTGCTGAGCGTCCGCAGGGCCGAGGCCGACAAGTTCTATGCGACCGTGATCCCGCCGGCGCTGAGCGCCGACCAAGCGCTGGTGATGCGACAGGCGCTCGCGGGGCTCCTGTGGGGCAAGCAGTACTACGAGTACGACGTCCACCGCTGGCTACGCGAGCACGGCGTCGACCCGTGGGGGCCGAACGCGCCGACCAGCGGCGTCCGGAACGTCCAGTGGTTCCACATGATCGCGGGCGACATCATCTCGATGCCGGACAAGTGGGAGTACCCGTGGTTCGCGGCTTGGGACCTGGCCTTCCACTGCGCCCCGCTGTCGCTGGTCGACATCGACTTCGCCAAGGATCAGGTGGAGCTTCTGCTGAGGACCCGCTACGTGCACCCCAACGGGCAGATCCCGGCCTACGAATGGAACTTCGGCGACGTCAACCCGCCCGTCACCCCGTGGGCGGCGCTGTACGTCTACGAGCGCGAGGCCGAGATTCGCGGCGAGGGCGACCACGTGTTCCTCGCTCGCGTGTTCGATCGCCTGCTGACCAACTTCACATGGTGGGTCAACCGCAAGGATCCGGACGACCGCAACCTGTTCCAGGGCGGGTTCCTGGGACTGGACAACATCGGGATCTTCGACCGCTCGGCGCCGCTGCCCGGCGGCGGTCAGCTCGAACAGGCCGACGGCACGGCGTGGATGGCCCTGTACTGCCAGTGGATGCTCCAGATCGCGATCGAGCTGTCTCGCGAGCAGCCCGCCTACATCGATATGGCGCTGAAGTTCATCGCGCACTTCACGTGGATCTCGGTGGCGATGAACCCACCGGAGGGCGACTCCACGCTGTGGGACGATCACGACGGGTTCTACTACGACGTGATGCGAATGCCGGACGGGTCGACGATCGAGCTCAAGGTGCGCTCCCTGGTCGGGCTGCTCCCGATGTGCGCGGCGACCGTGTTCGAACCCGACGTGCTCGACCGTTTCCCACTGATCCTGGACCTGCTCGGTCAGATGATCGAACGGTTCGAAGATTCGCTGCCGCAGCTCGCGCATCTCCCGGGGCCGAGTCCTGAGGGCCGGCGCATCACCTCGCTGGTCGACGAGACTCGCCTGCGCCGGATCCTCTCGGTCATGCTCGACGAGGACGAGTTCCTTGGGCCTCACGGGATCCGGGCGATCTCGCGCCGTCACCTCGAGCAGCCCGTCGTGTTCGACTGGGACGGGCAGGAGTACAACGTCCACTACCTGCCCGCCGAGTCCGATACCGGGATGTTCGGCGGCAACTCCAACTGGCGCGGGCCGGTGTGGTTCCCGATGAACCTGGTGATCCTCCGCGGGCTGATCCAGCTCCACCGGTACTACGGCGACCGCGTGAAGGTCGAGTGCCCGACCGGCTCGGGCCGCGAGCTGGATCTGGCCGAGGTCGCCGCCGAGATCGCGGGCCGCCTCACGACCACGTTCACCGACGATGCGAGCGGGCGCCGGCCGGTGTTCGGCGGGATCGAGATGTTCCAGAGCAACGAGCACTGGCATGACCTGATCCCGTTCCACGAGTATTTCCACGGCGACAACGGCGCCGGAATCGGCGCGAGCCACCAGACGGGCTGGACCGGCACGGTGGCGCTGCTGCTCCTGATCGCGGGCGGTCTGCGGACCCCCGCCGACGAACTGGCGGCCGTGGGGGATTGAAGGCCGCGACGATCGTGGAGCCCCACCTCACAGTCCGCGTCGTACTAAACCCGCGTGGACGGTGGGAGGTCGTGCTCCCCGGCCGCCGCCGACCGTTCACGTGCCAGACCCTCGAGGAGGCCGAACGGGTGGCGTATCGGCTCGCCGCGCGGCGACGGCCGTGCGAGATCGTCGTGCACGACGCCTACCACCGCGTGCTGCTGCGGGAAGTGCTCAACGGCTCACCGGCGTCCGGCGATCTCGGACCGGGGCGCTCGGCGAGATCCCCTCTCTCCCCAGGTTCCAGAACCAACACGATAGGAAGGTCGTAATGGTCCCAGTCACATACCAAACGATCAGACTAAGCAAGGGCAAGCACACGTCCAAGGACCACGGCGCGTGCGTGATGGAGCTGTCCTCGATGCTGGGCGACGAGCCGTTCAGCGACCATCCCGCGTCGGTCTGCCCGGTGATCGCCTCGCTGCTCAGGGCCTACAACGACTCGATCGACGACCGGCGTCGCCAGGACCTGTACGGATATGCCGCCAGAGTCGTCGGCAGCCGCGGATCGACGGAGCTCGAGCGGATGCGCACCGAGTACGTGACCACGTGGATGGCGAGGCCGAAGGCGCGACGCTGGACGCGTTACCTGGTCCCGGCGTGGTTGCACGCGATGAGCCCGAAGCCGCCGCTCGACGTCCTCGGCGCGGGTGCCGTCCGCTCGCTCTGCACCCACGACGACCGCACGCACGCCAAGATGCTCGCGCTGATCGACACGTTGCTCACGATGGGCCCGCCCGCGCCCGCGCCGTCGACCCCGGGCCACACGGCCACAACAGCGCCCGCGGCAAGCCCAGCGGAGCACGCGCCCGTAAGCTGAGCCGCGGCTTGGCGACCGACACCCCTCCCGACCCACCCCGGATTCCGGCCTCGGCGGGGGCGCTGATCCGCGACCCGGACGGGCGCGTGCTGATCCTCAAGCCGACCTACAAGAAGGGGTGGACCATCCCCGGCGGCCAGATAGATCCGACTGGCGAGTCGCCGTGGGACGCGTGCCGGCGCGAAACCGCGGAGGAGTGCGGCCTGGTGGTCGAGGACGGCCGGCTCGCCTGTGTGGACTTCCTCACGCCGAGGCCGGGACGGCCCGGCGGAATGCGCTTTCCTGTTCGATTGCGGCACGTTCTCCGCCGAGAGTCTTGCCGCCGTGCGGCTACAGGAGTCCGAGATCGCAGACCACCGGCTCGCGCCACTCGACGAGGCGCTCGAGTTGCTCAGCGGGCCGCTGCGACGGCGGCTGTCGGAGTCCGCCGATGCCGACCGCTGCAGGTACCTCGAGAACGGCCGCCCGGTCCCGGGCGTGGGGTGAAGAACGTCCTCAGGCCGGAACGGCCACCGCCGCCGGCGGCGCCTTCGGCCTGAACGGGCGCAGCTGTTCGTCGCCCGCACCGACCACCCCGTAGGACCCCTCGGGCACCTCGTTCCAGGCTCCGGGAAGGTCACCGACGGGCTCGGAGACCACGAGTCGCGAGTCGTCGGAGATCTCGAACAGGACCTCCCGGTCGGGAGCGAGCTTGCGGACCGCCTCGAGGTTGCGACTGTAGAACAGCGACCGCGACTTGCCTTCGCTCGAGTAGCGGAACGCCCACATACGCTCGCCGTCGGTAGTTGCGATCGTGCCCTGGAACGGGAACTCGACGCCCCTGCGGCGACCGACATCCTCGACCAGCCCGATCGTGCGCGCGACGGCGTCCGCCGGATCGCTCTCGAGGCCGAAGGTCAGCGCAAGGTAGAACAGAATCTCGGTGTCCGCCGTTCCGGAGAGCTCCGGGAAAAGCGATTCGTCGATCGCGAGCAAGAGGTCGCGCCTGACCCTGGGAAGGTCGGCGACATATCCGTTGTGCATGAACAGCCAGCGGCCGTGTCGGAACGGATGGCAGTTGGTCTGCTGAACCGGCGACCCGATCGCCGCTCGAATGTGCGCGAAGAAGTGCCCGGACGTGATGTGCGCCGCGAGCTCGCGGAGGTTCTGGTCGTTCCACGCCGGTTCGATGCTGTGAAACACACCTGGGGTCGGCTGGTCGTCGTACCAGCCGACGCCAAACCCGTCGCCATTGGTCGCCTCGGCGCCGAGTTCCGAGTGCAAGCTCTGGTCGATCAGCGAATGAACCGGCGAGTACAGCGCCGTCTCCAGCAAGATGGGTGAACCGGTATAGGCGAGCCAGCGACACATCGAAGGTTCCTTTCGCGCGGAGGGGTGCGGCCATAGCGTCGCCGCCGCCACGCGCGACGGCAAGGTGGCCTGCACGTGTCGACGAGACAGGCCCACATCCGCCTCGACTCGACCCAGTCCGCCCGACCTCGGCTGCCCAGGCCCGGTCCGACTCCATGTAAAGCGCAGCAAACCGCCCCCGAACCCCGCCCCTCGACCACATAAGCATGGTGACCATGCTGATCTGGCCTCGGGCAGCGCGCTGCCGGGACTTTGCTGCGTTTTACATGCCGGGACCGTCGAGCAGCAGCGCGAGCACGCTATGCGATCGGCACGCGACCACGGACCGACGTTCCGCGCCCACGGCGCGCGGTGATCTTGAGCGTCCCGCCGATTGCCTCGATGCGATCGCGCATGTTGATCAGGCCATTGCCGGCGGCAGCCGCGTCGGGGTCGAACCCGACGCCCGAGTCGTGGACCTCGAAGCGAAGAAGCGGACCGTCGCGCGTCAGGGTCACCATCGTGGTGGCGTCGGGACCCGCGTGCTTGACAACGTTCTGGAGAGCCTCGAGGCAGCAGAAGTACACCGCGACCTCCAGGTCCTCCGGGTAGCGCCCGATCCCGGCTGCCCGGACCGCCACGGGTATCGGGGAGTTCCGAGCCGCGGCCCGAAGCGCTTCCTTCAGACCGCACTCGTGCAGCAACGACGGGTAGATGCCGCGCGCCAGCGAGCGCAGCTCCTGGAGCACGTCGTCCATCTGGCGCCCCACGGACGCGAGCGCACGCTCGCCGCGCACCGGATCCTCCCGGAACGTCTCCGCGGCCATGTCGAGCTTGATCCGCAGACCCACCAGGTGCTGCTGGACCCCATCATGAAGGTCGCGCTCGAGCCGCCGACGCTCGGCGTGGGCCGTCTCCATCAGCCGCACGCGCGACGAGGCCAGGTCGGCCGTCGAGGCCTTGAGTTCGGCCTGAAGCTGGGTCTGCTCAAGCCGAATCGAGGCCGCGGCGCCGGCGGCCTGGACGAACCGTTCATAGCCTGAGAGGTCCTCGTCGTACATGACCGCGGCGACCGACTGGCGCTCGCGTTCGATCCACGTGATCGCCATGTCGTCCGGAAGCTCGTCGACCGGAGCGCCGGCCGAGTCGACGTATGTGCCGCGTCCCGGTCTCCGGTAGGCGACCTTCAGCGAAGGGTCTCGCAGCGCCGCCGCCATCAGCGCCTCCGGATCAGCCGCCGGCAACCTCGCCAGCTCGCTCACGAACTCCGCGAGCGCCTGACCCATGAACAGCCGTTCGTTCGCGAGCCCCACCAGAATCGCCAGCGGCAGTAGGGCCACGAGGCCGATGTACATTGCGCCCACCGTCGACCACGCGTGCAGCCCGGCGGCGTGCAGAAGCATGCTCGTGGTGAGGAGGACCGCGGCGGCCGTGGCGGTGAACAACACCGGCGTCAGCGATCGGCGGACGGGGGCTGACGTCGCTCGCGCCCGCCGAGCGAGCAGCACCGGTGTGCCGCACGTCACCCCGAGCCACGCGAGCACCATCGCCGCCTGCACCGCCGTGACCGCCTCGGTGGCGGAACCCAGCGAGAACACGTTGTTGGGGCAGTGGGGACCGCATTGGACCAGCGGAGTCTTCAGCGGAGGCTGCAGCGTCATCGCGACGCTCAGCAGCCACAGCACCGCCAGCGCCCCGCCGGTCAGCCACAGAAACCGCACTTCGGTGCGCGACGGTAGATGGCCCGTTGGATGGGCCAACATCAGGTAAGCGAACGCCAGCGGCATCACGCCGACGAACACGACTCCAACGCTGAACAGCGCGCGGTTGCTCGACCCGTTCAGTAGCCACAGCGATGACAGCAGCCCGGCGCCGATCAACAGCCCGCCCATCCGTGCCTGGATCTCGCTCGTCTGCGCGTACAACCCGGCCGCGACCAGCGCCACGATCATCACGACGCGGATCTCGACCGCGAGACCCGGCGGCCGTGCGGCGGGGTTCTCCGACGTCAGGAGCCCCACCGCGGTAGCCGCGGCCGCGCCGACCAGCGCGACGCCTCCGAGCCGCAGGGCCAGCGGCATCGATGTCCACAGCCGCTCTATGCCGGCGTCGATTCGCGCCAGGGGTCCTCCCGACCCGGCGCCGCGCCGGCCGGTAGCCGACTCTGCGTGCTCGAGCGCTCGTCGTTGAGCCTCGCTGGCGGCAATCTCGCTACTCACGACTCAGCCTTGGTCCCCGGGATGGCCTCTACGTGGGCGGTTTATATGAACGTTGGGTTGGATTGCAACCCGTTGCAAACAGTAGACCCTCGGGATGGTCGGCTTCCGGCCGGCCTCTTGCAAGCTCCGCGGGGCGCTTCACCCAGATGAGGTGATGTCGGTCCGATCCCGGACAATGAGCATTGCCCGAGCCGGTTCACGCACGAAGAAGGACGACCTATGACCACTGACGTCGGATCTCGCCCTCGCACGACAGCTACCGGGAGCGCACCAGGCGGTCAGTCCGTCGCCGACGTGTTCGTGATCTTCGGGATCACCGGCGACCTGGCGAAGGTCATGACGTTCCACTCGCTCTACCGCCTCGAGCAGCGGGGCCTGTTGACTTGCCCGATCATCGGCGTGGCCGTCGACGAATGGACGCCGGACGATCTGCGCAGCCACGCCCGTGCCGCGATCGAGGCCTCCGGCGAGCAGATCGACGACGGAGTGTTCGATCGGCTGATCGGCCGGATGTCATACCTGAACGGCGACTTCGGCGAACCCGCGACGTACGAACGAGTCGCCGGGGCGATCGCCGAGGCCAAATGCCCTGTGTTCTATCTCGAGATCCCGCCGTTCCTGTTCGGGCGCGTGATCAAGGGTTTGACCGACGCGGGAATCACGAAGCAACCCGCTCGCGTGGTGGTCGAGAAGCCCTTCGGCCACGACCTCGAGTCGGCACGCGAGCTCGCGGCGGAGATCCACCAGTACATCGACGAGTCGCAGCTGTACCGGATCGACCACTTCCTCGGGAAGATGGGCATCGACGAGTTCCTGTACCTGCGCTTCGCGAACTCGAACCTCGAGCCGGTCTGGAACCGCAACCACATCGCTGCGGTCGAGATCACGATGGCGGAGAGCTTCGGGGTCGAGGATCGCGGCCATTTCTACGACCCGGTCGGCGCGCTGCGCGATGTGGTCGTCAACCACCTGATGCAGCTGCTCGCCGCCGCCGCGATGGAGGCGCCGGCCGGCGATGACGCGGGCACGCTCAAGGACGCGAGGTTCGCGGTGTTCCGCTCGATGCCCGAGGCCGACCCCAAGCATTACGTTCGCGGGCAGTACGACGGCTATCTGAACATCGACGGTGTCGCGTCCGGGTCGACCACAGAGACATACGCGGCGATGCGGCTGGAGATCGACAACTGGCGATGGTCCGGGGTCCCGTGGTTCATCCGTACGGGGAAGCGACTGCCGGTCACGCAGACCGAGGTGCGCCTGGTGTTCCGCCACCCGCCGCGGCTCGGCTTCCTCCCGTCGCTCGGGAACCGGGCGCCGGTCGCGAGCCAGCTCGTGATCAAGCTCGACCCGATCACCGGAATCCGGTTCACACTCGACGCTCATCGGGCCGACAAGGGTGGCCCACAGGAGATCACGCTCGACATGGAGTTCGCGCAGGAGGGTGGCGAGGGCCCGACCCCGTATGAGGTGCTCCTCCATGGAGCGCTGGAAGGGAACAGCGCCCTGTTCACGCGGCAGGACATCGTCGAGGAGACGTGGCGGATCATGATGCCGCTGCTCGAGCACCCGCCCCCGGTCAATGGCTACGCGCCGGGCTCGTGGGGTCCGCCGGAGGCCGACGAACTCGTGCGCGGCGTCGGCGGCTGGCACGGGCCGTGGGTGGTGTCATGAGCTCGACCAAGGCCAAGAAGAACGCCAAGCACGACGGCGAGGCAGCCGCGGTCGCCGCGGCCACCGGCACCGTCGTCTCGATGCCGCAAAGCGCCGCGGCGCCGTCGCCGTTCACCCCGATCGCGGATTACGCGTTCCTGTCGGACTGCCACACCGGCGCGCTGGTCGCGCCTGACGGCACGATCGACTGGCTGTGCATCCCGCGCTTTGACTCGCCGAGCGTGTTCGGGTCGTTGCTCGACCGCGGCGCCGGCGCGTTCCGGCTCGGGCCGTTCGGGATCAACGTGCCCAGCGGCCGTGCGTACGTGCCGGGGACGAACACGCTGATGACCGCGTGGAAGACGCCGTCGGGGTGGGCCGAGGTTCACGACGCCCTGACGATGGGGCCGCGCCGCGGCGAGGACACGATCACTCCACACACGCGCCCGCCCACCGACGAGGACGCCGACCACATCCTGGTCCGCACCGTGAAGTGCATAGACGGCAGCGTCGAGGTCGAACTCGTGTGTGAGCCGGGCTTCAACTACGGCCGGGTGCTCGCGGAGTGGACGCTGTCGCCGGACCGCCACCGCGCGGACGCCACCGGCGCCGGTCAGACGATGCGCCTCCAGACCGACATGCTGCTCGGGGTCGAGGCCAACCACGTCCGCGCCCGGCACGTGCTCCACGAGGGTGAGGAGCTGTTCGTGGCCCTGTCTTGGGACAACGATGCCCAGGTTCCGACTACCGTCGAGGAGGCCAACGCCCACCTCAAGGCAACCACGAGGTTCTGGCGGCGTTGGCTGTCGAAGGCCCGCATCCCCGACCACGAGTTCCGTGCCTTGATCCAGCGCTCGGCGCTCGCGATCAAAGGCCTGACCTACATGCCGACGGGCGCGACCGTGGCCGCGCTGACCACCTCATTGCCCGAGACCCCGGGCGGCGAGCGCAACTGGGACTACCGCTACACCTGGATCCGCGACTCGACGTTCACGCTCCAGGCGCTGCACTACCTGGACCTCGATTGGGAGGCCGACGAGTTCATGCAGTTCATCGCCGATCTCGAGCGAAACGACGACGGCGGCCTGCAGATCATGTACGGGATCGACGGTCGTCGCGACCTGACCGAGGAGCTCCTCAAGGATCTCAGTGGCTACGACGGCGCCAGCCCCGTGCGCACCGGCAACGGCGCGTTCGACCAGCGCCAGAACGACGTGTTCGGCGCCGCGCTCGACTCGGTGCTCCTGCACACGCGCCGCAGCCAGCGGCTGCCGCGGCGGCTGTGGCCGCTGATCCAGGCGCAGGCCGAGTGCGCCAAGTCGGTCTGGAAGCAGCCGGACCAGGGGATCTGGGAGGCCCGCGGCAAGCCGCAGCACTACGTCTCATCCAAGCTGATGTGCTGGGTGGCGATGGACCGGGCTGGAAAGCTCGCGGACATACGCGGTGAGAACAAACTGGCGGCCAACTGGAGGGCGGTCGCCGAGGAGATCAAGGCCGACATCCTCGAGCACGGCGTGGACAAGCGCGGCGTCCTCGTCCAGCACTACGACACCGAGTCGCTGGACGCCTCGACGCTGCTGGCGGCGCTGTTCGGGTTCCTCCCAGGCGAGGACGAGCGGATGCGCGCGAGCGTGCTCGCGATCGCCGACGAGCTGACCGAGCACGGGTTCGTGCTCCGCTACCGAACGAACGAGACCGATGACGGCCTGTCCGGTAAGGAGGGCACGTTCGTGATCTGCTCGTTCTGGCTGGTCTCGGCGCTGGCGATCATCGGCGAGATGCAGCGTGCTCGGGACCTGATGACGCGTCTGACCAAGGTCGCGTCGCCCCTGTTGCTGTACGCCGAGGAGTTCGACGTGGACACCGGCCGGCACTTGGGGAACTTCCCGCAGGCGTTCTCGCACCTCGCGCTGGTCGAGGCCGCAGGCCGGATCATCATCGCCGAACGCATAGAGGAGCTGGGCGCATGAGCGACTACGACGTGATCGTGATCGGGAGCGGTGCCGGCGGGGGCACGCTCGGCCCGCCACCTCGCGCCCTCGGGCAAGCGGATCCTGCTGCTCGAGCGCGGCGGCTGGCTGCCGCGCGAGCCCCAGAACTGGCGAGCCGAGGACGTGTTCGTCGACGGACGGTACATCACGCCCGACACGTGGTACTACGCGGATCTGACGCCGTTCCAGCCCCAGGTGCACTACTACGTCGGCGGCGCGACCAAGCTGTACGGCGCCGCGCTGTACCGGCTCCGGGCCGAAGACTTCGGCGAGCTCCACCACCACGACGGGATCTCGCCGGCGTGGCCCATCTCCTACGACGACATGGAGCCGTATTACACGAAGGCCGAGCAGCTCTACCAGGTCCACGGCGCCCGCGGCGAGGATCCCGATCGAGCCGCCGTCCAGCGGCCCCTACCCGTTCCCGGCCGTATCGCACGAGCCGCGGATCCAGCAGCTGTCAGACGATCTCGAGAAGGTGGGCCTGCATCCGTTCCACGCCCCGTGCGGGGTCCTGCTCGACGAGGGCAACATGCCCTACTCGAAGTGCGTCCGGTGCGACAACTGCGACGGCTTCCCATGCGTCGTCCACGCCAAGTCCGACGCCGAGGTGATCTCGGTCCGGCCGGCGCTCGAGCACTCCAACGTGACCCTGCTTACGGGCGCCGAGGCGCTGCGGCTCGAGACCAACTCCGCGGGTACAGCCGTCACCGGGGTTGAGGTGCGTCACGGCACCGGCGAGACCGAGACGTTCAACGCAGACGTCGTGGTCGTCTCATGCGGTGCCGCCAACAGCGCCAAGCTGCTGCTCGCCTCGGCGAACGACGCCCACCCGCACGGTCTCGCGAACGGATCCGGTCAGGTCGGGCACAACTACATGTTCCACAACAGCCAGGCCGTGCTCGCGCTGTCGAAGGAAGAGAACCCGACGGTGTTCCAGAAGACGCTCGGCCTCAACGACTTCTACTTCTCGGGCGGTGAGGACTTCGACTATCCGCTCGGGAACATCCAGATGGTCGGCAAGTCCCAGGCCCCGATGTTCCGCGGCGAGAAGCCCGGCGAGACCCGGTTCGCCCCCACGTGGACGCTCGAGGAGGTGGCCCGCCACGCCGTCGACTTCTGGCTCTCGACCGAGGACCTGCCGCTCGACCGCAACCGGGTCACGCTCGCGCGCGACGGCAACATCGTCATCGATTACAAGCCGAGCAACGACGAGGCCAAGGACCGGCTGTTCGGGAAGCTCAAGGGCATGCTCGGCGACCTCGGCATGCACCACGGGCACCTCCTGCCGCACCACGCGTACCTGAAGAACGAGATCCCGGTCGCCGGGTGCGCCCACCAGGCCGGCACCTGCCGGTTCGGCGCCGACCCGGCGAGTTCGGTCCTCGACACCGACTGCCGCGCCCACGAGGTCGACAACCTGTACGTCGTCGACACGAGCTTCTTCCCGAGCATCGGCGCGGTCAACCCGGCGCTGACCGCGATGGCGAACGCCATCCGGGTCGGCGACCACCTGCTCGAGCGCCTCGGCGCTGACGTTCCCCAACCGGAGCCAGCCCATGCCTGATGAGAAGTACAAGCACCGTGTCGTGATCGTCGGCGGCGGGTTCGCAGGTCTCGGTTGCGCGATGAAGCTCGCCGACCATGACGACGTCCACGTCACCGTGATCGACCGCAACAACTACCACCAGTTCCAGCCGCTGCTCTACCAGGTGGCCACGTCGCAGTTGTCCGCCGCCGACATGGCGAACCCCCTGCGCGAGGTGTTCGCCGACCAGGACAACGTCGACGTGCATCTCGCCGAGGTCACCCACGTGGACCTCGCGACGCGTACGGTCGGCGCCGCCAACGGTGACGACCTGGACCGGCGACGTGCTCGTGATGGCCGCCGGGTCGTCGCCGAACTTTTTCGGTACCCCAGGCGCGCCGGAGCACTCGTTTCCCCTCTACTCGCTCGACAACGCCACCCGGCTGCGCTCTCGCATCCTCGGGCTGTTCGAGCAGGTCGACCGCGATCCGTCGCTGGTGGAGCGCGGCGCGCTCAACATCATCGTGGTCGGCGGCGGCCCCACCGGCGTCGAGGTCGCCGGCGCGCTCGGCGACATGCTCAAGGAGACGGTTCCCAGGGAGTACCGAAACATCGACACGACCAAAGCTCGCATCTGCCTGCTCGACTACGGCGATGCTCTGCTCAAGCCGTTCTCCGACACGGCCCATGCGTACGTGGCCAAGATCCTCGACGAGAAGGGAGTCGAGATTCATCTCGGGACCGGTGTGAAGGAGGTCGCGACCGGGCACGCCGTGTTCTCGGATGGAACCGTGATCCCCACCCGCTGCGTCATCTGGGGCGGCGGGATCAAGGCCGCCGCGATCGCCGAGAGCTGCGGGCTCGCTCAGGGGCGCGGCGGACGCGTCGACGTTCAGCCGGACCTGACCTTCTCACAGTTCCCCGGCGTTTACTTCGTCGGCGACATCGCCAACATCACGGGCCCCGACAACGAGCCGCTACCTCAGCTCGGATCGGTCGCCCAGCAGAGCGGCAAGTGGGCAGCGGAAAACATCATCGCGACGTTCGCAGGTAAGGAGCCCAAGGACTTTCGCTACCGCGACAAGGGGATCATGGCGATGATCGGGCGCGGAGCCGCGATCGCCGAGGTCGGCAAGCGCCATCACGAGATCCACGGCGAGCTCGCGCACATGGCGTGGCTTGGCGTCCATGCCAGCCTGCTGACCGGGACGCGGACCAAGATCGGGGCGTTCGTCGACTGGGCCTGGGACGGGTTCACCAAGACCGGCGGCGCTCAGGTCCTCGACCGTGGAGACGCCGCGGAGATCAACTGGGACGACGATCCCATGATCGCATCGTCGGGAGCGACGCCCACGACCTCGGTCGGCGGCTGACCCACGGAGCCGATCCGGAATGACCAACGACCTGGCTCGCTGGCAGTTCGCGATCACGATCATCTACCACTTCTTCTTCGTCCCGGTCACGATCGGCCTGGCGTTCCTGGTCGCGATTCTCCAGACGATCTGGTACCGCACCGACAACCCGGACTACAAGCGGCTGACGCGTTTCTTCGGCACGCTGCTGCTGATCAACGTCGCGATCGGCGTGGTGACCGGACTGGTTCAGGAGTTCCAATTCGGGATGAACTGGTCGACGTACTCGCGCTACGTCGGCGGCGTGTTCGGGGCGCCCCTGGCGATGGAGGGCATCCTCGCGTTCTTCCTCGAATCGACGTTCCTCGGACTGTGGCTGTTCGGCTGGGACCGGTTACCCAAGCGCGTGCACCTGGCCTGCATTTGGGCGGTGTCCGCGGGGACGATGCTTTCGGCGATGTTCATCTTGATCGCGAACTCGTGGATGCAGCATCCGGTCGGCTACAAGATCGACAAACAGGGCCAGGCCGTTCTCACCAACGTATGGGCGCTGTTCGTCAACCCGACGTTCGTGTGGGGCTACGCGCACGTCCTGCTCGCGTCGTTGGTCACCGGTTGCCTTGTGATGCTCGCGGTGTCCGCGTGGTACCTGCGCAAGGGTGACCACGTCGAGCTGTTCCACCGCCCCGCCAAGCTGGCGCTGATCGTGCTCGTCCCGGCGATCGTGATCCAGCTGTCCGTGGGCAACCAGCTTGGCGTGATCGAGGCCAAGTATCAGCCGATGAAGATCGCCGCCGCCGAGGCGCAGTGGAACACCTGCAAGCCGTGCTCGTTCTCGCTTTTCCAGATCGGCGGCGGCGCCAACGACCAGACCCCGTCGCAGATCCTCGAGATCCCGCACCTCCTGTCGATCCTGGCGACCAACATGTGGAACGGCGAAGTCATCGGTCTTCACCAGCTCCAGGCCCAGTACCAGGCGAAGTACGGGCCGGGCAACTACGTCCCCGACGTATTCATCCAGTACTGGTCGATCCGGATCATGGCCGGCCTGGGGACTCTCGTCCTGTTGCTGTCGCTATGGGGAGCGTGGCTACTGCACACGGACAGGCTGCGCATGTCGCGGCTGTTCCTGACTCTCTCGGTGTGGGCGGTGTTCACGCCATTCCTGATGAACACGACGGGGTGGCTCCTGACCGAGAGTGGACGACAACCGTGGATCGTCCAGGGCCTGCAGAAAACGGTCAACGCCAACTCGCCATCGGTCAGCTCGACCGAGATCTGGATCAGCCTGATCGCGTTCGTCCTGTCCTACATCGTGCTCGGGGTCGCCGACCTCGTGCTGATGCTCCGCTACTCGCGCAAGGGCCTGGCGCAGGCGGATGCCGAAGCCGCCGAGCCGACCGGACCGCCGGGCGCGGCGGCCGCTCCCGCCCTCACTTACTGAAAACCCATGCAACTTCACACGATCTGGTTCGTCATCATCACGGTCCTCTGGATCGGGTTCTTCGTGCTCGAAGGGTTCGATTTCGGCGTCGGCGCGCTCCACCAGTACATCGGCAAGACCGAAGTCGGCCGACGCGTGTGCATCAACACGATCGGCCCGTGGTGGGACGGCAACGAGGTGTGGCTGGTCGTCGCCGGCGCGTCGCTGTTCGCGGCCTTCCCGGGGTGGTACGCGACGATGTTCTCGGCGCTGTACCTGGCGCTCGTGCTCATCCTGGTCGCGCTGTTCGGTCGCGGCGTGTCGTTCGAATGGCGGGGCAAGCGCGACGATCCGCGCTGGCTCGCCGGCTGGTCGTGGGCGCTGACGATCGGCAGCATCCTCATCCCGCTTCTGTTCGGGGTCGCGCTCGGCGACCTGCTCCACGGACTCCCGATCAACAGCCAGCACAACTTCACCGGAACGTTCTTCAGCCTGTTGACCGGCTACGGGCTGATGACCGGGGTGACCCTACTCGTGCTGTGCCTGCTGCATGGCGCGACGTTCCTCGCGCTGCGGACCACCGGCGAGATCCGCGACCGGTCCCACAGAGTGGCGCGGTCGATCGGCCCCGTCGCGCTGCTCTTCAACCTCGCCTGGTGCATCTGGACGCTGGTCGAGATCGGTGGCGGCACGGTGCCCCAGCCGACCCAGATCTTCGGCGTGACCGCCGTGATCTTCGCCTGGCGGCTCGCGACCACCGACAACGACGCCTGGGCCTTCGTCGCGTCGGGGTTCGCGATCGCCGCCGCGATCGGTCAGATCTTCATCGCGCTGTATCCGAACGTGATGGTCTCGAGCACGAACCATGCCTACAACCTGACCGTCAACAACTCCGCCGCCGGCCATTACGGGCTGGTCGTGATGACCGTCGTCGCGGTCCTGTTCTTCCCGGTCGTCCTGCTCTACCAGGGCTGGTCGTTCCACGTGTTCCGTCGCCGCGTGTCCGCGCCCGCGGACCCTGAGCAGCAACCCGCCGCACCCGGGGCTGCGGCGAGCCAGACCTAGACCTCCGCTGATGCGCGCTCTCGATCCGCGCCTACTCAGCCGGACGCGGTCGGCCCGGCCGCTGCTGGTAACCGACGTGGTGCTCGGGATCGGCACGTCGGTGGCGGTCCTCGTCCAGGCGACGATGCTCGCGCGCATCGCGGCCAAGGCGTTCCACGGCGCACCGTTGCACACACTCGGCCCGGACTTCGCGTGGCTGATCCTCGCCTTCGTGGCGCGCGGCGCGTTCGCGTGGGCGATGGAGATCGCCGGGCGGCGAGCCGCCTGGAGCGTGTTGTCGGACCTCCGCCTGGCGCTGGCCGCCAGGCGCCTGCGAACCCAGCCGACGGCGGTCGACGGGGCCGAGGGCGCGGAGATCGCGACGGTGTCGGTTCAGGGAGTCGAAGCGCTCGAGGGCTACTTCGCGCGCTACCTGCCACAGACCGTGCTGGCCTGCGTGGTTCCGTTCCTGGTGATCGCGTGGGTCGCGTTCGTCGACCTCGAGGCGGCCGTGATCATGGCGCTCACGCTTCCGCTCGTGCCGGTGTTCATGTGGCTGATCGGGTCCTACACGGCGGACATGACGCGGGAGCGGTGGCAAGCGCTTCGCCAGCTCTCGAGCCACTTCCTCGACGTCGTGCGCGGCCTGCCGACGCTGCGGGCGTTCGGCCGCGGCACGGACGAGGTGGCGGTGATCGGCGAGGTCTCAGAGCGCTACCGCGAGACGACGATGGAAACCCTTCGCATCAGCTTCCTGTCGGGCTCCGTGCTCGAGCTGGCGGCGACGATCGGCGTGGCGCTGGTCGCGGTCACGGCCGGCGTCCGGCTCGTCGGCGGCAGCCTCGGGCTGGAGGCGGGGCTGACTGTGATCATCCTCGCGCCCGAGCTGTATCTGCCCTATCGCCGGCTCGGCGCCGAGTACCACGCGAGCGCGGACGGGCTCGCGGTGGCCGAGCGGATGTTCGAGCTGCTCGACGCTCCGGCGGTGGTCGGCGCCGGCGGCCCCCGGCTCGCGCCGAGCCCAGCGACAGCGACGGTGCGGCTCGAGCAGGTCTCGTTCGCGTACCCGTCCCGTGCGGTCCCGGTGCTCGACGGGTTCGACCTCGAGCTGTCGCCCGGCGAGGTCGTAGCGCTCGTAGGCGAA
The DNA here is from genome assembly GCA_963699325.1 of uncultured Solirubrobacterales bacterium. Taxonomy (GTDB): domain Bacteria; phylum Actinomycetota; class Thermoleophilia; order Solirubrobacterales; family Solirubrobacteraceae; genus Palsa-465. The sequence continues at coordinate 19,054 of CAVOTN010000017.1, forward strand.
AGCGGCGCCGGCAAGAGCACGGTCGCGGCGCTGCTGCTCGGGTTGCTGTCGCCGACCGGCGGCCGGATCCTGGTTGGCGACTTCGACCTGTCCGAGTGCCGGCTGGAGGAGTGGCGGCGGCTCGTCGCCTGGGTGCCCCAGCATCCGACGCTGTTCCGGGCGAGCATCGCCGACAACATCCGTCTCGGAGACCCGGAGGCGTCGCCGGAGGCGGTCCGTGCAGCCGCTGCGCTTGCGGGCGCTGACGAGTTCGTCAGCGCGCTGCCCGACGGCTACGACACGCTGGTCGGCGACGGTCAGCGAACCCTGTCCCCCGGCGAGCGCCGGCGGATCGGGCTCGCGCGCGCGTTCGTACGAGACGCGCCGCTGGTGATCCTCGACGAGCCGACGGCCGACCTCGACCCGCGAAGCGTGTCGATCGTGGCCGGCGCGGTCCGCCGCCTACAGACTGGCCGCACGATGCTGGTGATCGCCCATCGGCCCGAGCTCGTCCAGAGCGCTGATCGCGTGGCGCGGGTGATCGACGGCGCCGCGGTGTCCGAGCCCGTCAGGAGCGCGGCATGAACGACGCGACGACCCTCAGGGCGCTACTGCGGCTCGTGAGCGCGCCGCGCTGGCGCGTGGCCTGGGCGGTGTTGCTGGGCGCGCTCACCGTGATCTTCGGCGTCGGGCTGATGGCGACGTCGGGATACCTGATCTCGCGCGCGGCCGAACGCCCCCCGATCCTGTCGCTGATGGTGGTGATCGTCGCGGTCCAGTTCTTCGGCATCGGCCGTCCGTTCGTCCGCTACCTCGAGCGGCTGGCCTCCCACGACATGACGCTGCGCGTCCTCGGCCGGCTACGCGCGCGGTTCTTCGCGCGAATCGAGCCGCTGGCCCCGGCCGAACTCGACGCCTACCGCAAGGGCGATCTGCTCTCGCGGATGGTCGCCGACGTCGATGCGCTCCAGAACCTGTACCTCCGGGGCCTCGAGCCTCCGCTGGTCGCGGTGCTGGCGGGTGCCGTGTCGGTCGGCGCCAGCGTCGCGCTGCTGCCGGCGGCGGGGCTCGTGCTGGCCGGCGGCCTGCTCGTCGGCGGGCTCGCCGTGCCCGCGCTCGCTGCATTGATCGGCGCCAGGGCCGCCCGCCGGCAGGCGGCAGCCCGCGGACAGCTGTCGGCCGAGCTGATCGAGTCGCTGCGGGGCGCGCCCGAGCTCGTCGCGTTCGGCGCCGACGAGGCGGCGCTCGGCCGCGTTCGTGCCGCCGACCGGGCCCTGGTCAAGCTGGCCCGCCGCGACGCGTTGACCGTGGGCGTGGGCGACGGCCTCGAGCTGCTGGTGACCGGGTTGACGGTCACCGGCGTGCTTGCCGTCGCGATCGCCGCGCACGACCACGGCGCGCTGAACCGCGTCCTGATCGCGACGCTGGCGCTACTCGCGCTGGCCGCGTTCGAAGCCGTCACGCCGCTCGCGGCCACCGCCCGCGACCTGTCGGCGACGCTCGCCGCCGGACGGCGGGTGCTCGAGCTCACCGATCACACCGCGGCCGTCCGGGATCCGGCGCGCCCCGTCGCGGCACCGCAGTGGCCGTTCGCGGTCGCGCTCGAGGACGTCACGGCGCGGTACCCGCGTGAAGACATGCCGGCGGTCGACGGCGTCAACCTCCGGCTCGAGCCGGGCGAGCGGATCGCGCTGCTGGGTCCTAGCGGCGCCGGCAAGACGACGGTCGCCAACCTGCTGCTGCGGTTCCTCGATCCGGAGCACGGCCGGGTGACCCTGGCGGGACGGGATCTTTGCGACTACAGACAGGAAGACGTCCGGCGCGCGATCTCGGTCGCCGGCCAGGAGTCGCATCTGTTCTCGGCGTCGATCCGGGACAACGTCCGCCTCGCGCGTCCGGACGCGAGCGACGACGACCTACGGGACGCGCTGCGCCGGGCACAGGTCTGGGATTGGATCTGCACGCTGCCCGACGGGCTCGACACGTTCGTCGGCGAAGAGGGCCGCGAGCTGTCGGGAGGCCAGCGCCAGCGGATCGCGCTCGCGCGGGCGCTCCTGGCCGGTGCCCCGGTGCTGGTGCTCGATGAGCCGACCGCCCACCTCGACGCGCAGACCGCCCGCGAGTTGATCGATGACGTGTTCTCGGCCGCCGGCGATCGCACGCTGCTGCTGATCACGCACCGGACCGAAGGCCTCGACCTGGTCGATCGTGTGGTCACGCTGTGACCGCGGTAGCTGCAGGCAGGCGCGGCCCCGCGATCCCGGACCGCCCGGCGCAGTTCCGCTACGGCGTGGTGCTCGCGATCGTGCTCGTCACCGTCGTGTTCGAGGTTCTGGCCCCCGATGCCGACTGGGCGCGCGCGGTCGCGATCGCGTTGGTCGGTAGCGCGCTAACGGTGTCGGTGGCCACCTCCCGAGCGCGCGCCCAGGTGCGCCGCGTCCGTATGTTCGTCGTCGGTGGTATCGCGTTCGTCGTGGTCGTGGGCATAGCCACCGGGCTCGTGCATGCGTGGGGAGCGTTCCTGGTGGGGACGCTGGTGGTCGCGTTGATCCCGATCGCCCTGGGCGGAGGCCTGCTCCGGCTGATCCGCGACGAGGGCGTCACGGTCCAGGCTGTCGCGGGGGCACTGGCGGTCTATCTGTTGGTCGGCCTGCTGTTCGCTTCCGCGATCTCGTTCGCGGCCAGCGTCAGCAGCGGTTTTTTCGTTGAAGCGGGGCACGTCACGAACGGCGACCGCGTGTACTACTCGTTCACCGTGTTGACGACGACCGGCTTCGGCGATTACACCACGGCCACGTCCGTCGGGCACGCCCTCGCCGTGCTCGAAATGCTGATCGGGCAGATCTACCTGGTCACCGTAATCGGAGTCCTCATTGGCAACTTCGCCGGAAGGAGAAGGGCATGAACGCTCGCTGGCCCATCCGAAGCGTGCTGGCGGGAGCCGGCGGCACCGCCGCCCTGTCGCTCGCGTATGTGGTCGAGCGAAAGCTGCGGCCGCGCCACCAGGGCCCGCTCGACTACGACGACTCGCTCGTCCCCGGCAAGATCGTCGCGTCGATCATGCACCTGCCGCACGTCACGGGTCGCGAGGACCGCGACATCGGCTGGGCCCTGCGCTGGGGCTACGGCTCCGCGTTCGGTCTGTTGCACGGCATCCTGCGCCGGAAGGTCGGCGAGCCGTGGGCGAGCGCGATCTTCGGGGGCACGCTGATGACGATGACGTTCACGATGTTCCCGCTGCTCGGGCGGACGCCTCCGCCGTCGAAGTGGCCCCCCGACGTGATGGCCACTTGCCTCGCTACGCACGCCGCTTACGTGCTCGCGGTGGCGCAGGTAGACGACGGGGCCCGCCGCGCGGGCCTCTGAGCCGTGCTCCAGCTGCGGGTGTTCGGTGCGCCGCCGACGATGGCTGCGGTCGCGGACAGCCTGCGGCGGATACCCGGGTCTCGGCACGTGATCCAGATGGGGAACGGCGAGTTGGGTGGCACGCTCGTAAGCGCGGACCTCGTGGACGACGCGATCGACCGGGCGCTCGAGCAGGTGACGCGGCTCGGCGTCCCGACTGAGGATGTCGTGCTCGTGCGCCTCGAGTCGATCGGCCCGTCGGTCGCCCAGCGCCCGCTCGCGAGCGTCGTCTGGTCGGACCTGCTGAGTCAGGCCGGGGCCAACGCCCGGCCGTTTCCGCGCTACCTCGTGTTCATGGCGGCGGCGGGGATCATCGCCGCGTTCGGTGTGATCTACCAGAACGTCACGCTGGTGGTCGGCGCAATGGCGATCAGTCCCGACACGCTGCCGATAACCGCGGCCGCCACCGCACTGGTGCTGCTCCGGTGGCGCCTGGCAGGACGCGCGGTGGTGGCGCTCGTCCTCGGGCTCGCCGCCGTCTGCGTCGTCGGCGGGGTGATGACGGGAGCGCTCAACGGCCTTGATCTGCTGCCCAAGGGCGGCCACATCAACAGCAGCTTCCTGGCGGGGCTGTCGACGGTCAACATCTCGACGCCGATCGTCGCGTTTGCCGCCGGCGTGGTCGGCATGCTCGCGCTCGAGACGCGGGCCTCCTCAGCGGTCGGCGTGGCCATCTCGGTGACGACGATCCCGGCCTCGGCCTATCTAGGTGTGGCGGCCGGCATCGGACAGATCGACAAGGCGTGGGGCGCGCTGCTCGTGCTCGCGATCAACGTCTCGATGCTGCTACTCGCCGGGTGCCTGACGCTGCTCGTCCAGCGGGCGCTCGGCCGGACCGCAATCACCTCATCGGGGTGATGCCCGCCTGGGGCAGCGCGGCTACCGTGCGGCCCGCCATGCCGGTCGCAGTCCACATATGCCCCGACCACATGTCGAAGGACGAGTACAAGCGGGTGATCGGAGACCTGGAGAACGACGGCGTTCACGAGCCCGAAGGCCGCCTTTACCACGCCGCGTACGGCGAGGACGACGACGTCAGGATGTTCGAGCTTTGGCGCTCGCAGGAGGAGTTCGACGCACACAGCGACAAGCTGTTCGCCACGCTCCAGGGCGCCGGCGTGAACGTCGACCGCATCGAAGTTCACCCGGTCCATTCCGACCATCCGGATTGAGAGGCAACGGACTTTGGCGCTCCGCCTGACGGATGCGAGAGTAGAACGCCAAAGTTCAACGAACTTTGGCGCTCCCGCTCCACCTGACGATGCGAGCTTAGACCGCCAAAGTTCAACGAACTTTGGCGCTCCACCTGACACGTGCGAGAGTAGAACGCCAAAGTTCGCGATCACCCGGAAGGGGTGACGACTCGGACACGGCCCGCTGCGAGCATCGCGTGGTGTGAGCGCCACGACCGACGCCGCCGCCGCGCCGCCTGCGGAACTCACCGCCGAGGAGGCGGCCGAGACGATGCGGAGCAAGCGGTTCGTCGTGCTGCTCGTGATCGTCGCGATCGTCGGCGTAATCGTCTCGCTGGCGACGTGGTGCTTCCTCGAGCTGATCTACCAGATCCAGCGCGAGCTGTGGACGCATCTGCCGCACGCGCTCGGCTACAACAACGGCCCCCCGCTGTGGTGGGGGCTTCCCGTGCTCGCGCTGGCCGGCCTGCTCGTGGCGCTGGCGATCACCCGGCTGCCGGGTGAAGGCGGACACCTGCCGGCCAGGGGCCTGGCCGTCGGCGGCAAGCCAGTGAGCCCGATCGACCTGCCCGGGGTGGTCCTCGCGGGGCTTGCCGCGATCAGCTCGGGGCTCGTTATCGGTCCCGAGGCCCCGTTGATCGCGATCGGCGCGGGCGTGGCGTTGCTCTGCATCAAACTGGCGAGAAGGCAGACGCCACCGCAGGTGCTCGTCCTCGTTGCCGCCGCCGGCAGCTTCGCGGCGCTGTCGTTCATCTTCGACTCGCCGCTGATCGCGGCCGTGATCCTGATCGAGGCGACCGGAATCGGCGGGCCACGGCTGCCCCTGCTACTCCTTCCGGGACTGCTCGCCGCCGGTATCGGCACGCTCGTCTCGATCGGGATGGGGTCGTTCACGGGTCTGAGCAGCAGCGCCTACGCGCTCGGTCCTCTCGCCCTCCCCCACTTCGCACACCCGACCGTCGGTCAGTTCGGGTGGACAATCCTGCTCGCGATCCTGATCGCCGTCGTGACCCGCGCGATCATGGTGGGCGGCCTCGGCACCTATGGCGTCGTGGCTCGCCGCCTGCTGCTTCTCCTCCCGGTGGTCGGCCTGATCATCGCGGGCCTCGCAATCGCCTTTCACGGCGCCACGGGCAAGAACGTCAACGAGGTCCTGTTCTCAGGCCAGGACGCACTTCCCGGGCTGATCACGCAGGCCGGAACATGGTCGGTCGGCGCGCTCCTGCTGTTGATCTTGCTCAAGGGCATCGCCTACAGCCTGTCGCTGGGCAGCTTTCGCGGCGGCCCGACATTCCCGGCGATATTTCTGGGCGCCGCCGCGGGAGTCGCGGCCTCGCACCTCCCCGGCTTCGCACTCGAGCCGGCGGTTGGCGTCGGGATCGGCGCCGGGACCGTGGCGGTGCTCCGGCTACCGCTCTCGGCCGTGGTGCTGGCGACGTTGTTGACTGTCAAGTCCGGGACCGGCGACGAGCCGCTGATCATCGTCGGTGTCGTCGTCGCGTACCTGGTCACGCTGCTGCTCTCGCCCAAGCCGTCAGGGTCCGCCCCGACGGCTTCCTCGGAGCAGACCGCCGATTCGGCTCGGGCCTGAGCTCCGTGCCGCCGCGGCCGCCGGCGCTCTCGGCCGGCAGCCGCGGCTGACAGATGCCCGCGCGGTCAGCCTGCCTGCGCCGGAGTCGGCGGCTGAAGCGCTTCCTGGAGCTTCTTGGTGTCTTCTTCGGACAGCGAGGTCCGGATCACGGTACCTCCGTACTGCTCGAGCGCGGCGATCGCCTTGTCGGGCGTTACCTGCTCGATCACCATGAACAGCGCGGAGGTGCCCGGCTTGAGGTAGTCGCGCACCTGCTGCTGGAACGCCTTGTCGATCCCCTTCTCGCCGAAGTGACCGAACAGCGCCCCCATTCCCGCGCCCAAGGCTAGGCCGGCGAACGGGATGAAGAACAACAGACCGAACAGGAAGCCCCAGAACCCGCCCCACCACGCCCCGCCACCGGCCGAGGCGCCGCCGTGCGAGGTCTGCACGTGGTACTTGCCCTCGAGATCGCGCGAGATCGACGCGACCTCGTCGGCCTGGATGATCAGCTCCGACTCGAGCTGGAAGACCGTCTGCCTGGCCTGCTCAGCGGTCGTCTGATCGGGATAGCCGATCGCAACGAGCGTTGCCATTACCGATGTCTCCTTTCCGCACCTGGAACCAGACGCGCGACGCGCGTCTTCGCCCCAGCATCCGGAAGCGACCGCATCCGGTCATCACCCGAAACGGATGAGCAGCGAGTCACTGCGGCACCGCCGGCGGCGGCTGGCGCGACGCCTCGCGGATCGCCCGCTTCTTCGCCCGGCTGACCTCGGCGATCGACGGCCCCGGCGCCTCCACCACTGTGGTGCGCCCGAGCCAGTCCTGAAACCCGCGGCGCCGGCTGTCGAACAGGATCGGCACGAACCCGGCGAAGAGCGGCAACGCCGCCAAGACGACGCCGATGGAGCGGACCACCGCCCACCGCGGCTTGACGCGCGCCGCGTCGGCGCCTACCACTCGGATCTGCATCATCCGTGCACCGGGGGTCTGGCCGGTCGTGCTCCAGAAGATCACGAAGTAGAGGATCGATCCGAGGACGAACCCGATCGCGCCGAGCACCGCCAAGATCGTCCTGAGGCCGTGCGGGATGTGCAACAAGGATAGGATCAGCGCAGCGCCTACGCCCACGACGACGTCCACGACCGTGATCAGGGCCGCGTCGACCAAGAACGAGACGACTCGGGTGGCGAGCCCGGCGAAGCGGAGATCCGGGGCCTGCGCGGTCCCGGTGAGCGGCTCGCCCGCGGGCGCCGCCGGCAGTCCGCTCATCAGGTGCTCGCGTCAGGTTCCGCCGGGAGGGCTCGTGCCTGCCGGCCGATCAGCCGCCGGGCGGCGCGCTCCATCCAGTCGTCGGCCTTGCGAGAGCGGTCCCGGACCTGGTCCCCGACCTGATCGGCAAAGCCAAGGCCTTGCTGGGAGATCGCGGCGGTCACCGCGGGGCTTCCGGCGATCTCGTCGATGAGATTCCAGAGGCCCTCGCTGGCCAGCAGCCGGTCGAAGAACCGGTCGAGCGTGCCGCTGTCGACCAGCCCGGCGAGGAACCGGTCGATCAGGCCGCTGTCGAACAGACTGTCGATCAGCTGGTTCACGCCGTCGCTCTCGAGCGCCTGCTTCAGCGCCGCCTGTATATGGGCACTGTTGACCGCCACGACCACGACCCGCTCGAGCTCGTCGCTCTCGAGCACGCGGTTCACCGCCCGCCGCTCCAGGCTGAGCCCGGCCCCCGCCGCAGCTTCCGCCACGCCTACGATCGGCCTCAGCGTCGCCGTCGCAGCTCGGGTGCCGAACCCCACGAGCGGCCCGAGGGGGCCAAGTCTGGAGGTTTCTCTCCGGTCATCGGACATCGTGTGTCGAGACGATATTCGACCGGACAAGCCTCGCGGGCATCACCCGAATCAGGCGATGCGTCTGCCACGCAGCGCACCGACGATGACGAGCGATGAGACGAGAGATCGGGGTGTCCGATGGCGGCTGACGAGACAGAGGGCCACGCGGACGAGTCTCCGGGCGGCACGGCTCCCACCGAGCCTCTGAACACGGTAACGGCGCCTGCGTCGGCCTCGACGGCGGAGGCCACTCCGGCCACGATCTCGCGCCGGCGGCTGATCGGCGTCGATGTGCTGATCGGTGTGACGACCGTGCTGCTCGTCGTCGGCATCTTCGCCACCTGGGCCAACCGGCTCCTGTTCAGCCCCGACAACTGGTCGAACACGAGCACGCAGCTGCTCCAAGACGGCAACGTCCGCTCGAGCACGGCCAACTACCTCGTCGACCAGCTCTATGCGAACGTCAACGTCACTGGCCTGATCAAGGAGGGCCTGCCCACGCAGCTGCAAGGGCTGGCCGCGCCCGCCGCCGGCGCGCTGCGCAACGCCGCGGTCCAGGGCGCTGAGCTGGCGCTCAGTCGCCCACGGGTCCAGCAGCTGTGGGCGCAGGCAAACCGTGCGGCGGACCAGACGTTTATCGACATCGTCAATGGTCGCAAGGGCACGGTCGCGGTCAACCAAGGGGTGGTGTCCCTCGACCTCGCCTCGATCCTCGACAACATCGCCTCGCGTCTCGGCCTGCCGTCGGACATCGCCTCGAAGCTCCCGCCCAGCGTCGCCACCCTGGTCATCTTCAAGTCCAACCAGCTCAAGTACGTCCAGAATGGCGGCAAGGCGATCAAGGGGCTGGCGCTGTGGCTGACGATCATCGTGCCGCTGCTGTACATCCTCGCGCTGTTCCTGGCCAAGGGTCACCGGCGGCGAACGCTGATGACGATCGGCTTTGCCGGCGTCCTCGCGGGCGTTCTGGTCATTCTCGCCCGCTCGATCCTCCAGGGCCAGGTCGTCGCCGGCCTCACCGACGATGCGTCACTGCAGGTGACCATCAGGCACGTCTACAACATCGCCACAGCGATCCTGAACGACGTCGCCAGCGGGGTCATCTTCATCGGAATCCTGCTCGTCGCCGCCGCATGGTTCGCCGGTCCCGCCCGCCCCTCCCGCGCGTCGCGTCAAGCGATTGCTCCGTTCCTGCGCGAGCAGACGGTCGCGACCTATGGAATCGTAGTCGGGCTCCTCGTCCTTCTGTTCATCTGGGACCCGATCCCAGCCACGAGCAAGCCGCTCGGAATTCTCGTGTTCACGGTACTCGCGGTGCTCGGCACCTACATCCTCATCCAGCAAACCGCAGTCGAATTCCCCGAGGCGCGCTCGGGAGCGGCGACGCACGCGATTCGCACCCGCGTCGCGGACATGCGCCAGCGACGACACAACCCCGGGAATCCCCATGCGGCCGCCGGATCGACGACCGCCGACCAGCTAACGAAGCTCGCCGACCTGCGCGATCGGGGCGCGATCAGCCCCGCCGAGTACGAGACCGCAAAGGAGAAGCTCCTGGATGGCTGACCAACGCAAGACCTCCGCCACGGTTGCGGCGCTCGTGCTCTGCGCCGCCGCGATCGCCGGGTGCGGCGGCAGCAGCAAGCCGTCCTACTGCTCGTCGGTGAGCAATCTGAAGAGCTCGATCAAGGCGCTCCCGAGCACGAACATCGTGGCGACGGGCCTCAACGGGCTCGAGTCCGCCGTGACCAAGGTGCAGAGCGACGCCACGACCGCGATCAACGCCGCCAAGAGCGACTTCCCGACGGAGACGAGCGCGCTGAAGAGCTCGATCGACACGCTGTCGACCACCGTCAAAGAGGCGGCAAGCTCGCACAGCGTCTCGACGATCGCTCAGATACCGGCGCAGGCCTCGGCCGTCGTGACCGCGGTCAACAACTTCCAGAGCGCCACCAACTCGAAGTGCAGCTGACGGCCGCGTCGGCTCGGCTCAGAGTCCACTCTGAGCGGCGATCCGGCCGGACTTGACCGCCTCGGCCAGCGCGGCGTAGTCGGCGTCGTTCTGGTCCGAGTACGCCTTGGAGAAGTCGAGAATCGCTCGATCGAACACATTGCCGTTGCCGAGGTACGCGGCGATCGCGATGCGGTCGCCGCTGCGCGCGTGCGCCCGTGCGAGCGTCCACCCGCACACCCTCCCGTATGCGGCCATGCCCGACGGGATCATCTGGTCGATCTCCGCCGACCCCTTCCAATCCTTGAGCTGACGCCCGTAGAAGTCGCGCGCGACGCCGTCGAGGCCCTCTTTGAGGTGGATCCAGCCGAGGAAGATGTCGCTCGCCGCCTGCATCATGCGCTGACCGACGACGACCCGCTGGGCGTGGTTCTTGTACACGCTGCGCCCGACATGCTCCTCGAGCACCGACTCCTCGGCCTCCTTCAGCTGGATGAACAGCGGATCGCTGCCGTCACGACCGAACATCAGCGCAATCCAGGCCCGCGTCCCGACGCTGCCGACACCGACGACCTTGCGCGCGAAGTCGGCCAGCTCGTACTCCTCGAGCAGCTTGCGCCGGTCGTGCTCGAGCGACTGGCGGTAGACCCGGATCAACGAGTGCAGCCACCCGAACACCGCATCGTGCTCGTCCCCTGGAACGAGCACCCGGAGCGGCACGATCAGCGGCGACTGATCGACGATCCCGGCCCTGCCGTTGACGCGCTCCGTCAGCTTCGAGAACGCGGACATGCTGTCGCGCGTCCGCGCCTTGGCGACTATCGCTTCGGTCCTTTTCATCTGACCGCGTTTGATCTGCCCCCCGAATTGCTCCAGGAGGATCTGAATCTCCAGGTGCGCGTACCACACCTCCAGGTTGTTCATCCCCGCGAACGTACGCATCGCAGTGCGGTATTCGCCGACCGTGTCGAGCACGATCTTGTCCTGATCCTTCGCGGCGAAGCCGTTGTCGCGTGCGGCGATGATCATGCTCGCGGCCAGGCGCTTGACGTCCCACTCCCACGGTCCGGGGAGAGTTTCGTCGAAGTCGTTGATGTCGAACACGAGCTGGCGCTCAGGCGAGGCGAACACGCCGAAGTTCGAAAGGTGAGCGTCGCCGCAAGCCTGCACGGTCAGGCCCGAGCGCGGCGTTCCGGCGAGGTCGTGCGCCATGATCTTCGCGGCGCCGCGGTAGAACGTGAACGGCGAAACGAGCATCCGGCCGTACCGGATCGGCACGAGCTCGGGCACGCGTGTGCGAGCCTGGTCCTCGAGCAGGTCGACCGAGTCCGCCCGATCGTGCGGCGCCTCGTACTCGGCGTGCCGCGATCGCGGCACCTCCGCTCGCGCGGCCTTGCCGCGCGCGATCCGCTCGTCGACGGTGAGATGAACGACGGTCTTCGGTCTGGTTGTACGCGCAGTTGTAGCCATGGTGTGAATCCTTTCAGAGCGCTGGCCCTGTCCATCATCCGATGCGGGTGAAATGCCGGGCCATCCTCCATTACGGGTGATGCCCGCGCCGGGGCCTCTAGGCGATACTCGCCCGGGGCCGATGCCGGCGAGCGATTCATACGGACAGGAGCTGACCTGGAGCCCACAGCGGCCCCGGTACAACCTGGTGCACGTGCTCGTCTCCTGGTTGGTGGCGGGCGTGGCGGTGTTCGTGGCCGCGGCGATCGTGCCCCACGTGAGCGTCGGCAGCTTCGCCGACGCGCTTGCGGCCGCGGTGCTGATCGCGGCGCTGAACGCCGTGCTGCCGCCTGTGGTCGCCGCGCTGCGGCTGCCGTTCACGCTCGCGCTCGGCTTCGTGATCGTGCTCGTGCTCGACGCGTTCATGCTGCTGCTCGCGTCTCACATCACGACCCGGACGATCAGGGTCGACTCGTTCGGCTGGGCGTTACTCGCGTCGGTCGTGATCGCCGCGACGATGCTCGTGCTCGAGGTGATCTTCGGCGTCAACGACGACGACACGTACTCGCTGCAAGTGATTAGGCGGATCGCGCGCCGCCAGGGCGGGACGGTCCGCACCGACACCCCCGGGATCCTGTTCCTCGAGATCGACGGCCTCGCCCGGCCCGTGTTGCAACGGGCGATCCGCGACGGCAACGCGCCGCAGATGGCGAGCTGGCTCGAACTCGGCACGCATCGCCTCGACGAGTGGGAGCCCGACCTGAGTTCGCAGACGGGCGCGAGCCAGGCTGGGATCCTGCTCGGTTCCAACGAGGACATCCCGGCCTTCCGCTGGGTTGAGAAGGGCAGCGGCAAGGTGATGACGTGCTCCTCGCCTGAAGACTGCGCCGAGATCGAGCGGCGGCTCGCGAACGGCAACGGCCTGCTCACCCACGACGGAGCGAGCCGCGGGAACCTGTTCTCGGGCGAGGCCGACGCGATGATCCTGACGGTCAGCCGGATGGGCGCCGAGAAGAAGGCCAATCCCGGCTACCGCGCGTTTCTGGCCAACGGCTTCAATGTCACCCGTCTGCTCGTTCTGTTCTTGTGGGAGGCGCTGATCGAGAAGGTGTCCGCGATCCGGCAGCGGCGGCGCAAGGTCTGGCCGCGCGGCTACCGAGGCGGCCGCTACCCGTTCCTCCGGGCGGCGCTGTGCGTCGGCGTTCGCGACCTGATCGTGTTCGGCGTGCTGACCGACATGATGCGCGGGCGACCCGCCGTGTACGCGACGTTCTCGAGCTACGACGAGGTCGCGCACCATTCGGGCCTCGAGCGCCCGGACACGCTCGAGGCGCTGCGCAAGCTCGATCAGCAGTTCGGCCGGATCGCGCGCGCTCGGCGGTTCGCGCCGCGTCCGTACGAACTGGTCGTGCTCTCCGACCACGGACAGACCCAGGGGGCGACGTTCAAGCAGCGGAACGGCTACGACCTCGAGGAGTTCGTCGAGCGCTCGATCGGCAGCGGGAAGGTCGCGCGCCTGGCGACCGGCGACGAGAACGACGCGGCGGTCGGGCACGCGGTCGCCGAGGCCACCGGGCGCGTCGAGGGCGCCGGCGGCGCCGGCGTCGGCGAGAACGACGTGATCGTGCTCGCCTCGGGCAATCTCGGGCTCATCTATCTGATGGACGAACGCCGCCGCCTATATCTCGAGGAGATCGACGAGCGCCATCCGCGCCTGCTCGAGAGCCTGCGCCGGCATCCGCACATCGGATTCCTGCTCGTCCGCTCACGCGAGCACGGCGCGGTCGTGCTCGGCGCGAGCGGGACCCGGTACCTGGCCGACGACACGGTTGCCGGCGAGGATCCGCTGGCGGCTTTCCCACCAGGCGCCGCGGCTCACCTTCGGCGGACCGACGGGTTCGAGCACGTCGCCGACGTCATGGTCAACAGCTTCTACGACGCCGACGTCGAGCAGGGCTGCGCGTTCGAGGAGCTGATCTCGTTCCACGGCGGCCTCGGCGGGCCCCAGACCCAGCCGTTCATCCTCCATCCGGTGGGGCTGCCGATGCCGCCGCATCCCGTCGTCGGGGCCGCCGCGGTCCACGACGTCCTCCTGGGCTGGCGCCGGTCGCTACAGGGCGAGCCCGCAAGCGAGCCGGCTGGGCGTGGGAGACCGCCGGGGCAATCTCCCACCCTGCCAGTACGACGACCCGTCAGCTGACGGGCTCCGGAGCCTGTAGCGCGTCCTGGAGCTTCTTGGTGTCCTCATCGGACAGCGAGGTCCGAATCACGGTGCCGCCGTACTGTTGGAGCGCGGCGACCGCCTTGTCCTCGGTGACCTGCTCGATGATCAAGAACAGCGCCGACGTGCCCGGCTTCAGGTACTCGCGAACCTGCTCCTGGAACGCCTTGTCGATGCCTTGCTTCCCGAAGTGCCCGAACAGGGCACCCATCCCGGCGCCCAGCGCGAGCCCGGCGAACGGGATGAAGAACAACAGGCCGAACAGGAATCCCCAGAATCCGCCCCACCAGGCGCCGCCGCCGGCCGAGGCGCCACCGTGCGACGTTTGCACGTGGTACTTGCCCTCGAGGTCACGCGAGATCGCGGCGACCTGCTCGGCCTGGATGATCAGCTCCCCTTCCAGTTCTCTGACCGTCGCCCTGGCCTGCTCGGCGGTTCCCTGATCCGGGTAACCGATCGCAACAAGCGTTGCCATATAGGTGCATCTCCTTTCGGATGAGTGATCCTGCCCCGGCCGTGCCGTCGCGCGACCGCGGCCGGGCCAGACGCGACGTCCGCGCGCGAGCCAAGCATCCGCAACCGCGCAAGCTCCGTCATCACCCGAAAAGGATGAGCAACGGGGTTCCCCGAGCCGGCTCCGGCCCGGGCTATTCGACCTCGCGCGGGACCACGCGCTCGACCTCGACCGCGTCCCCCTCGTGGTTGTCGAGATACACCACGTACACCCGCGGCGGTCCACCGAACCACGACGAGGTCTCGGCCTGGCCGACGAAGTCGGCGGCACGCTGCGACCCGCCTTCCTCGATGACCCAGACCGGCTGCCCCTTGCGGAACGGGGTGAAGCTCATCGACAGCTGCTCACGCGCGGCGAGTCGGTCGTCCGGCACGCCGTGCAGCACGAACGACGCCAGCGCCTGAATCGTCTGCCACGTCTTGTCGGGCTCGAGCGCCGACGGCGACGCGCCGGGATGGTGGGGCGCGATCCTCACGCGCAGCGCACCCGCGCGCGTACTGAAGCGCAGCGGCGGATCGAGCCGCAGGGCCTCGCCGTCGATGCCCGCCGCGACCGGCGCGCCGGCGTCGATCTCGAACGTGGGCGTCACCCACTGCTGCATCCCGAGTTTGCGGGAGACCGAGCCGGCAGCGCTCGAGTTCGTCGGGACCAGCACGGCGACGCCGAGGACCGCCCGATCGAGCCGCGGCCGCGTGCCGGACCCGAGCGCGTGGCCGAGGCGATAGGCATTGTTGGAAACGAGGATCGCCGCCGCGGACTCCTCGCCGTCGGGGCTCCGCCAGACCAGATCCGGAGGCTTGGCATCCGGTCCGAGCGCGTCGGGACGGCCTCGAGCAGGGTGTGCAGCTTCGCCTCGCGGTAGCCGGGGTGCTGCACCGCTTCCGCGTACAGCCCCAGCGAGACGTTGTTGACGAACACGCGACCGTTGACCTCGGCCAGGTCGACGC
Organism: uncultured Solirubrobacterales bacterium; assembly: GCA_963699325.1. Classification (GTDB taxonomy): domain Bacteria; phylum Actinomycetota; class Thermoleophilia; order Solirubrobacterales; family Solirubrobacteraceae; genus Palsa-465. The sequence goes on from CAVOTN010000017.1 coordinate 34,115, forward strand.
GTCGCTCGCCGCCGTTCACGAACGCATCGAGCGCGCCCACGACGTCGTCCCGATCGACGCCGAGGTCGAGCGCGAAGTGGTTCCGCGTGCCCGCGGGGATGCACGCGTAGGGCAGATCGAGCTCCGCTGCGATCATCGCGACGATCGCTTGGGATCCGTCGCCGCCGGCCATCGCCAGCGCGTCGGCTCCGTCGTTCACCGCGCCTCGCACCAATTGCTCGAGATCCTGGCCACGGCGCAACTCGATCGGCTCGATGCCCCGCCGTCGGGCCTCGTCCGCAAGGTGGAATCGCTCGGCCTTACCGCCGCCCGACAGCGGGTTGTAGAACAGCACCGGCTTGCCCGGCCGCTCCGCCGGCGGCAGCTTCGCGTGCACCTTGAACGCCTCACGGGCGGCCGCCAGCGCACCGGCGACGCACGCGATCACCAGCACGTCCTCCAGCACGCGGTTCTCGAGGACGACGAGCACGACCGCGCCCGCAGCGAACAGCGCGGCCGCCCCCAGGCCCACAACCCGGGCCGCGCCACGGCGGCGGATCCCGTACCAGGCCGCTCCCACGGTCAGGGCGACGCAGGCGAGGACGGTCAGGCCGTCAGGGAAGTGCGCGATCGCGGCCGCGACTCCGAGCACGATCGCCGCCAGCGCGAACGCGAACGCCGCGGCCGCCCACACCCTGCGGGCGGTCATCCGCCGGTTCCGCCGGCCGCGGCGGCATTCGAAAGTCGGCCCGCGCTCACGTCGAGCATGCTCCGGGCTTCCCGACGCCCGTTCATCACCTAATCGGGGTGAAGCGTCTGCAGCCGGTACTGGTGCCGACCTGCCCGCGCACAGGCAAGAGCACACCATTGCCCCCCTCGGGCACCGGTGGGATCTTGCCTTCATCAGAGACGGGCGTTGCGTGACCCGTCAGGGCAACAACCGGAGGACTGCCATGTCTGTCCAGGCGACACCCCAGGCTCGAGCTTCGGCCGGTTACGGAGACTACGCGGACGACGACCGCGGTTACGGCTGGGTCTCGTTCTCGGGCGTGCTGTTGCTGATGCTCGGAACCTTGAATGTGATCGAGGGCATCGCGGCGATCGGCAACGCGCACTTCTTTGCCACCAACACCCACTACATCGCCGGCGACCTCAAGACCTGGGGTTGGATCGTGCTCTGCATCGGCGTGCTCCAACTCGTCGTCGGCCTCGGCGTGTTCGTCAAGAACCAATTCGCGCGCTGGGCCGGCGTGGTCGTGCTCGCGGCGAATGCGATCGCCCAGATGCTGATGATTCCCGCGTACCCGTTCTGGTCCCTGGCCCTGTTCACGCTGGACATCCTGGCGATCTACGGGCTGGTCGCGTACGGACGTCGCCTCGAGGTCTGACCCCCGTTCGATCAGACCGTTAGGGCCCTACGGGCCCTTACTCGCCGGCTCGGTGCGGGACCTCGCACCGAGCCGGTCTGCCGTGACCCATTTGCGCGACGAACCGTCCGCCGCGGGGCCCACAATCGCGGTCTGATGGCGACGCCGTCACCGTCGACCAGCCTGAGCGATCACGATCGCGACCGGGCGCTGCATCTACTCACGCTCGAGTTCGGCAAGCGCGAGGAATTCGACGACCCGCGTCTTGCCTACCGGCGTCTGTTCTCGGAGATGCTCGGGACGTTCCTGCTGCTGCTGGCGGCCGCCGGAGGGGGCATCCTCCACGCCAAGGGGCAGATCAGCCTCGCCGCCGCGGTCGTCGCGCCCGGACTCACGGTGATGGCGATCATCTTGTTCATGGGCGCTGTGTCGGGCGCGCACCTCAACCCGGTCGTCTCGGTGGCGTTCGCGCTGCGCCGCGACTTCCCGGCGCGGCGCCTCCCGGGCTACCTCATCGCCCAACTCGTCGGCGCCGCGCTGGCATGCCTGTTCCTGCTCGCGGTATTCGGCAACGTCGAACACCTCGGCGCGACCCTCCCCGGCCCCGGCTACCACAACTGGCAGGCACTCCTGATGGAGATCGCTGTGACCGGCGGGCTCGTCAGCGTGATCCTCGGCACGGCCTCGGCCGCGCAGAACGTCGGGACGATCGGCGCGCTCGGCGTCGGTGGGTACGTCGCGCTCGCGGGCCTGTGGGCGGCGCCGGTCAGCGGCGTGTCGATGAACCCCGCGCGCTCGTTCGGACCGGCGCTGGTCAGCGGCGATTGGAGCAGCTACTGGGTGTACGTGCTCGGTCCGCTGCTCGGCGCCCTGATCGCCGTCTTCTTCGCGATGATCCTCCGCGGCCGGGGCGGCGACCCCCTCTCCCGGGCAGCCGGATCCGGAAAGCTCAAATAGCGCAGGCCGCGGGGGTCGTCATCCCGAGCGGATGACGCCGGAGCGCGCGAGACCCGAAAGGCTACGCACGTGGACCCGGTGACCCTGGTTCTGCTCGCGCTGGCGGCTTGCGTCTATCCGACTCTGCTGGCCGGCGTGATCCTGATCCTCGCCCGTCCCCGCCCACTGCGGATGCTCCTCGGCTTTCTCATCGGCGGACTGACGATCAGCATGGTCGCCGGGATCGGGATCGTCCGCGCGATCGAGTCATCGGGTGCGGTCGACAGGTCCAATCACACCACGAGGCCGGTGGTCTCGATCGTGCTCGGATCGCTGTCGCTGCTCGTCGCCTGGGGGATCGCGACGGGTGCGATCAACCGCGGCCTACGCAAGCACCGGCGCGCGAAGCCCGAGCCGACCGCGCCGCGAAAGCCATCGATGGCAGACCGCGCGCTGTCGCGCGGATCGCTCACGATGGCGTTCGTCGCGGGACTCGTGCTCAACCTCCCCGGAGTCTGGTACCTGGATGCCCTCACCGAGATCGCCAAGGCGATGCCATCCACGGCCTCGGCGCTGCTGCAACTACTGGTGTTCAACGTGATCATGTTCGCGCTGGTCGAGGTCCCGATCGTGGCCTACGCGGTCAACCCGAAGGGCGCCGCCAGCCTCGTGGAGCGCGCCTCGAACTGGGGTCACACACACTCGCGAAAGGTCGCGATCGGCCTGGCGACTCTCGTCGGCGTTTGGCTGGTCGTGAAAGGAATCATCGAGCTGTGAGCGGCTACGTCGATCTGCCCGAGGGCTGGACGCGCGTATCGGCGTCGGGACCAGGCCCGTTCGTGACCAGCGAGGTGCTCCGCGCGCCCGATGGCACCGAGCACCGCTGGGAGTCGCGCCGCCACCGCAAGCGATCGCCGGCACGGCGACGGGACGCCGGTGCTGAGGAGCAGCCGGTGTGGTGGCGGCCGCATCGGCGCAACTGGTGGATGGCAGCGCTGTTCGTCATCGGGGCGGCATGCTTCACGGCCGGCGGGATCGCCTCCCAGTGGGCGGCGACGCCGCGACCGTGGATCGGCGTGGATTTCTTCGTCGGCTCGCTGTTCTTCACATCGGCCGCATACCTGCAGTTCTCCGAGGCCGTCAACGTCGAGCGCGGGCTCGGCCTTCGCCGGCACGGCGTTCGCTGGCGGCCGGCGTCCTGGGAGCCCAAGCGGATCGACTGGCTGGCGGCGGTAGTGCAGCTGATCGGGACGGTCCTGTTCAACGTCAGCACGTTCACTGCGATGAACCACAACCTGACCGCGCATCAGAGCAACGTGCGCGTGTGGTCGCCTGACGCGTTCGGCTCGATCGCGTTCCTGATCTCGAGCGAGTTGGCGTTCGCCGAGGTCTGTCATCGATGGATCTGCTTCCGCAACCGGACTCTCACGTGGAAGATCGTCGCGCTGAATCTGCTCGGCTCGATCGCCTTCGGCGCATCCGCGATCGCCTCGCTGCTGGAGCCGGCTTCGGGTGAGCCGATCAGTGCACGGCTCGCCAACGCCGGCACATCGCTCGGCGGCATCTGCTTCCTGGTCGGCGCGCTCTTGCTGATGCCCGAAGCGGCGAACGAAGAGCGCGCCGCGGAGGCCGAGCCGCACGACGGCCTGGCCGGCAAGGCCTTAAGCCAGACGCGGTAGCTGCCGATTTTGTAAGAGACCAACTGGGTATGGCTCGAACGACATGGGCGACGAAGGACTTCTCGAGGATTACGCGCTGACGATGTGGCGGCCGGTTAGCCGTGCGAAGCCTCGCCTCGTCCTGCTCGCGGCCGTGTTCACGGCGCTGATCAGCTCGGCGGTGTGCGTCGGCGCGATCCTCGCCCCGGCCCCCGGCGCGGCGATTCCGCTGGTTGTCGCGATCTGCATCGGATGCCCCATGTTCGCCGGCTGGGAGGTCCCGAACGCGCTCGCCGCGCTCCGGTCCGACCGCGCCGGCAACGCGCTCCGCAAGCTCCGTCGCAGCCTCGCCGAGCTGCCCGAGACCGAGCATCCGCTCGGCTTCTGACTCCGCGCTCAGGCCCGATCCCCTCCGCCTTCGCGGCCAGCTCGCCCATCACCTGATCCGGATGATGCGCGGGTTCGCAGCGCGCCCGAACCTTGGATCGTTATGTCCGCCGAGAACGCCACGTCATGCCCGCCCTCGCGCTCGCCGTCATCGCGATCGCGCTCCCCGACTCGCTGAATCCGTCGCTGATCGTCGCGGCGGTGTACCTCGCGCTCGGCGCTCACCCGGTCAGGCGGACGCTCCTGTTCACGGTCGCGACGTTCACGGTGACACTCGCCGGTGGCCTCGCGATCGCGCTCGGTCTCGGTGATCTGGTCCTGTCGCTGCTGCCCAAGCTGTCGCACACCGTCAAGTGGGACGTGGCGATCGCGGTCGGGATCGTCGTGATGTGCGGCGGCGCTGTGATCTGGTGGCGCCGGGAAGCGCTCGCCGCGAACCCGGAGACCACGCGCCAGGAGCCGAGCGCACACGGCTCCGCGCTGCTGATGGGGGCCGGCATCGCCGGCGTCGAACTGCTCACGGCGTTCCCGTACTTCGCCGCGATCGCGACTTGTGCTCGGCTCGTCGGTGGCGGCTCCGGCCAAGGTATTCCTGCTCGTCCTCTACAACCTGATCTACGTCGTGCCGCTGATCGCGATCGTGGTCGTCCGCGCGACCATGGGCGAGAAGGGCGCGGAGCTACTGTTGCCGGTCAGCGACTGGATCCAGACGCGCTGGCCGATGGTGGTGGCGCCGGTCGCCGGCGTGGCCGGTGCCGCGCTCACGACCTACGGGATCCTGCAGCTAACGTGACCGCGGCGGCTACGGTGACGGCGGGCGCGGATCGCGATAGTTAGGGTCCCGATACGTAGGGTCATCCCACCCGTCGCCGGGTCGTCCGCGCGAACCCGGGGGCGCCTGATACCGCGAGGCCGCCGCCTTCTCGCCGCTGCCTCGCCCGAGCTGGTAGACCGCGACCGCGACGCCGACCGCCCCGAGCCCGATCAGGACCCAAACCCACCAGGCCACTGAGCTGCTCGATTTGCTCGTGGTCGGCGTCGTGGTCCCGGTCACCACGCTCGTCGTGTTGTTCTTGATCGTCGTCGTTTGTCCGGGCCCGGTAACCGTCGTGGTGGTCGTGTCGGTCGTGGTCTTCGGGGGCTCGGTGACGGTGGTCGACACCGTCGTAGTGGTCGTCGTCGTGGAATCGGTCGTGGTCTGCGCCGCGGCGGGGACCGCCCAGGCCACGAGCGCCCCGACAACGAGCGCGACCGTCATTACAACCCCGAGCTTGCGAGCGGGCTTCACCACGCTCAGCCTCGCACCTCTCCGCGCCACAGGCAACACGGCGAACATGCTTCACGCCGGGAAGCGTGCACCACCTTTTTCGCCGTCGCTCTGGACCTGGGTTGACGTCCCTGCGAGAGTTGCAGAAGACGTCCATGACCACCGACACAGCGGAGACTCGATCGGGTTGGTCGGCCCTGTTCCGTGATGCGTTCAACCAATCCCGGAACGCGATGGTGCTGCTCGACGACGACCGCCGTCACGTCGAGGTCAACGGCGCGTACGTCCAGCTGCTCGGCTACCGGCCGAGCGAGCTGATCGGACGGCCCGTCTATGAGCTGCGCGCCGATCACTCCGCCGTATCGGAGCAGGATTGGCACGCGGCATTGCGCCAGAAGCAGTTCACGGGCACGATCGAGCTCGTGCGTGCCGACGGCGGGCACGTAACCGCGGAGTACGCGGGTCATCCCGAGGTCGTCACCGGACGCCAGCTCGTCCTGTTCGTGGCCCTGCGAGTCGCTCGCGGAGGACGGGTGCGCGACGACAACGCCCCCGGGACGCCGCGCCCCGAGCTCTCGCCGCGAGAGCTCGACGTCGTGAGGCTTCTGGCGCTCGGGTTCAGCGGACCCGAGGTCGCCGACGAGTTGCGGATCGCGCACAACACCGTGCGCACCCACACGCGCAACGCGATGACCAAGGTGAGTGCGCGGTCGCGCGCGCAACTCGTCGCCAAGACGCTCGCCGAGGGCATGTACTGGGCGGACGAGTTCTAGCGGCTGCATCTCATCCCTTTCGGAGGATGCCAGGATCTCGCCGGGCCGGGACGATCCCGCGCAGCGATCGACTTCCGACCGACATGATGAGCGAACCACGGGAGCTACTACGCCGCCTGGCGGCACACGATGAGCGCTCGCTGCGCAGCGCGATGGCTCCCACGCCAGAGTTTGAGCTCGACTACGCGCTCACGCTCCCCGCGCTCGACCGTCGCACCCGAGTGCTGGTGCGTCTCGCCGCGCTGATCGTGGTCGGCGCCTGCACCGAATCTTTGCGCTGGGCCGTCGAGCTCGCCTCGACCAGCGGCGCCGACGACGATGCGCTGGCGGCCGTGCTCATCGCGACGGGGTCGGTGGCGGGCGCCGCGCAGCTCGTGGAGAGCGCGCCGCGACTCGCGCTCGCGCTCGGCTTCGAGCCAGGGTCCGGTGAGGAGATCGATCCCTACTGACCGAGGAGACCGGCGTCCGATGCGCGCATCACGGCCTCTGACCGGGAGGCCGCTCCGAGCTTGCGGTAGACGGCGTGCGCCTGGGTCTTCACCGTGTTCGCCGAAACGCCGAGTTGCGCCGCGATCTCGCGGAACGATCGATGGCTCGGCAGGAACCGGAGGATCCGCAGCTCGGCGATCGTGAGCGACGACGGTCCCGCCAGGCTGGTCTCGGCGAGCGCGTCCATGTACGACCACGCTTCGTCGAACCAGCGCTCGAAGATCACCGCCCCAGACGTCCGGCGCGCGAGCCGCGAGGCCTCCGCCAGCAACGTGCGCGCGCCCACCACGTCGGCCAGCCACAACGATGCGTGCGCGAGCAGGATCCTCGCCTCCGCCCCGTACCACGGGATGAAGTCGCCGAGCACGGCGAGAAGCTCGACCCCGGTGCGGAGATCGTGCTTGGCCTCGTCGGCGCGTCCGTGGTGGGCGCGGGTCGCGGCCGACGCCGCGAACGCCAACGCACACATCGGATCGCCGGCGAGCCCATGCTCCTCGATCACGTTCCTGGCCCGATCGGTCAGCTCGGCCGCCGTGTCCCAGTCCCGCTGCTCGATTGCGATCATCGCTGCCTGCGCCAGGCACACCGACGTGACGGCCGGCGCGGTGGTCTCGCCCAGATCCGCTCCCTCGTCGAGCACCGGCGCGGCCGCGACGCGGTCGCCGGTCAGGTGGAGCGAGGTGCCGCGCAAAAATAGGGAGATCGGACGCCACGGGCTGTCCTCGGGCTCGCGCTCGCAGGCGCGTCCGGCCACATCTCCCATCGCGCCGACGTCGTGACGGCCGAGCGCCGCGTCCATCACGGCAAGTCCCGCACTCAGCGAGCGCACCCCGGCGGCCGGCCTGCGGTCCACGGCCGCCGCCGCTGCGACGGCTAGGTGGCGGGCCTCGGCCGCGTTCCCGGCGGCCAGGAAGCTGTGTGCGCCGGCGAGCGCCAGTGGCGCGTAGCGGGCGAGCTCCTCACGGCTGAAGCCGGCCAGCCAGTCCTGGACGAGCTCGTTGCGTCCCTGGGTGATGTAGGCGACGATCCCGGCGCAGAGCAGATCTCCCGCGCGCACCGGATCGTGCGCATGCACGGCATGGGCGATCGCATGATCTGGATCGCCATGCTCCTCGAACCAAGCGCTCGCGCGATCGTGGAGTGGTCGAACGTCCTCGGGGGCGGTGCGCCGCAGCTCGGCACCGAGAGCGTCGCGGAGCAGCCCGTGCCAGCGGAAGCGTTCGTGAGCGGGGTCGAGCGGGCGCAGGAGGGGACTCGCCTGTGCCAGCCCGCTCAGCATGAGCGCCGACCCGGGCCGGTCGAGCACCGCGTCGCATACTGGCCCCGACAGCTCGTCGAGCACGGAGGTCCGGACGGCGAACTCGGTCAGGTCGGGTGGCAACGCGGACAGAATCTCGTCGCGGAAGTACTCCGCCAAACGATGCTCGTCGCCGCGCAGGCGACCGAGGGCACCGGTCACGTCAGGCTCGGCGCCCAGCGACAGGGCGGCGAGATACAGCCCCGCCGGCCACCCCTCGGTCCTCGTGACCAGCGCCTGCACTGAGGCGGAGTCGAGCTCGAGCCCGGCGTGGCGCAGCAGGATCGACGCTTCCGCGGGCATCATCGCGAGGTCCTGGACGCGAACTTCGATCAATGCCCGGCAAGCCCGAAGGCGACCGAGGGGCAGTGGCGGCTCGGTCCGCGAGCTGACCGCGACCATCGAGCCGGCGGGGATCACCTCGAGCAAGCGCTCGAGCCCGCGGCGCACGACCTCGGCCGGAGCCCGGTGCGCGTCGTCGAGGACGAGCACAACGCCATGACTCGCATCGACGCACGCGAGGAGTGCGCCGACCTGCGCTTCGAGGTCGTCGTCCTCGAGCACGTCCGGTGTCAGCCACACGAACTCGCGGTCATCGTGCTCTGACCACTCGGACAACAGGCTCGTCTTGCCGTATCCCGGCGGGGCGACGATCACCGCCAGTGACGCGACGCGCGTTTTGGCGAGCCGCCGGACGAGCGTCGTGCGCCTGACGAGCCCGCTGCGGGTGGTACGGGCGGCCGCGGACTTCGGCGACGGCCGGCGAGGAGGCGCTGGGGCGGCTGCTGTTGGAGTCATCGCGAGCGGGGCAGGCTGGGCAGCACGGGCTGCCGCGCCCGACAACTAACCTCTCTGAGTCGCGGGTCCAGAGCAAGGAGGTCCACCCCCGTGTTCGAGGGGGCGCGCACCACGGTATGGATTCACGTGCGCAGGCCCGTGACACGCCAGACTCGAATGCTGGCATCACCCGGATCGGACGATGTCCGGGGCGCGATCGTCACTACCGTCGCCGTCGTGGACGAAACGGAACGCCTCCTCCGCCGGTTGGCGCTCAACGATGAGGAGTCGGTCGGGATGGTTCTCGCGAGTGGAGCGGAGACCGCCGGCGCCGCAGTGCTGCGACCGAAGGTCGATGTGCTCGTTCAACTGGGCGCGCTGCTCGCGCTCGGCGCCTCGACGAGCTCGCTTCGGGCGACCGTCGATCGCGCGGTCGAGGTGGGCGCGACCGAGGCGGAGATCGTCGGGGTGCTGATCGCCGTGGCCCCGACGGTCGGACTCGCGCGCGTGGTCTCGACGGCGCCCCGGTTGGCGGTGGCGATCGGTTACGACCTCGAGGCCGACGAGTGACTGGCACCCGACTCGGCGGCCGATCACATACGCAACGACAGGGAGGAGTCCATGTCCAACGTCACACATCAGACGATCAAGCTGAGCAAGGGAAGGCACAACTCCCCCGAGGACGGCGCGTGCGTGATGGAGCTCGCCTCGATGCTCGCGGGCGAGCCGTTCAGCGACCACCCGGCATCTGTGTGCCCGGTGATCGGCTCGTGCCTGAGGGCATACAACGACTGGATCGACGACCACCGCCGTCAGGATCTGTACGCGTACGCCTCGAGGGTCGTCGGCACGCGGTCCTCGCAGGAGGTCCAGCGAGCCCGCGCCGCGCGCGTGACCGCCTGGATCGGTGAGGTCGCGCGCCGCCGCCGCTGGACTCGGTCGATTCTCGTCCGCGGCATGTTCGCGCTGATGCTGTGGCCCCAGCCGGACGATCTCGGCAGCCGGATGATCCAGGCTGTCGCTCGGCGCCGGCGGAGCTCCCACCACGAGGTCCTCGGGCTGATCGACGAACTCGTGGCGATCGGCGCTCAGCAGCGCCGGGAGGCGAGCACGCCCGCGGTGACGTCGGCGATCGTCGCCCCGAGCAGGGCGCCGGCGAGCACGTCGGCCGGGTAGTGAACGCCGGTGTGAACGCGCGAGTAGGCGACGAGCGCGGCCAGCAGGTGCAGCGGCACGCCGGCTAGCGGGAGCACATCCCCGACGCCGCTGGCAAACGCTACCGCGGCCGCGGTGTGCCCGGAGGGAAACGAGCGCGACGTCGGCATGGGGACGTGGCGCGCCTCCGGTACTTCCTGGGCATCGCGGTCCGGGCGCGGGCGGCGCCCGAACGGCTTGACCACGAGGTTCACGAAGGCCGAGGTCGCGGCCACCGATGCGAGCCCGGTCGCCGCCGCGCGCCGTCCCCGCGGCCCGCCCGCCAGCGCCAGCAGCGCACCCGACGCGATCGATATCCGTGAGTAGTTGGCGGCGTTCGACAGCCGCCGGAGCGCGCCGTCCAGCTCCGGCGTTGGGGTGCCGGCGATCGCTCCGTATACGGCGACGTCGAGTCGCTCGGCCTCTTCGAGCCAGGTCACCGCCTAAGTATCCCTCTACAGCGTGGTGCGCTCGCCGGGGACGAGCACGCGCACCTCGACACCGGGCGCGTACCGCTTGGTGAGCTCGGCGAACTCGCGCGCCGGCCGCACGGGATCGACCGACCGCCTCACGGGGCGGGGCAGCGCGAACGTTCCCCAGTGGATCGGGATCGCGACCGCGGGCGCGATCAGCGCGGCGGCCTCGGCGGCGCTCTGAGGGTCCAGATGCCCGGCGCCCACGCTGGCGCCCCAGCCCCAGACGGGCAGCAGCGCGACGTCGATCGCGCCGCGCAGCTCCGCCATCCCGGCGAACAGATCGGTGTCTCCGGCGAAGTACACCGCGCTCGACCCCCGGATCACGTACCCGACCGGCGGGGCCGCCGGCCCGAACGGCCGCCGGCGAGGATCGTGCACCGCCGCGGTGGCGGCGATCCGCAGGCCCGCGACCCCGATCTCGTCGCCCGGATGAAGCTCGCGCACATCGCGCAGCCCCCTTCCCGTGAGCCATTCACGCGCCGGCGCCGGGACGAGCACGGGGCCAGAGCGCCCGAGGGCCCGCAATGTCGGGAGGTCGGTGTGGTCGGCGTGCAGATGCGACAGCAGGACACAGTCGACCGATCCGAGGAACTCGACGTCGGGGACGATCCGCACCAGCGGCCCGACGCGACTGCGCAGGACGGGGTCGGTGATCGTCCGCACGCCGTCGATCTCGACCAGCACGGTGGCGTGCCCAAGCCAGGTGATCGCCAGGCCGGTCGCCGCCACGTCCGGTTCGGGCCGGCGGCGGGCGGGAGAGTTCATCGCAGGCCATCGCACCGAATGCGCGTCGACTCGTCATCGTCCGATCGGGATGACGCCCCTTCCGCGGAGCCCAACTGTGGTGCATGCTTCCAGGGCGTGGGAGGCAAGCGCCCTTGTGAACAGGGTGTTATCGAAGCACGATTAGGCCGAAGGGGTGCCTTGGAGGATTCGATGAGCGTCAGCACGGAACTGCAGAGTCGGCGGGCGACCGGCAAGACGGCCGACCCGATCCACGTCGTGATCGCCGAGGACTCGTACGTGATTCGCGAGTTCCTGACCGCGACGCTGAGCGCGGCGGCGGAGGTGGAGCTCGTCGCCGTCTGCACCAACGGGAAGGAACTGCAGACCGCGATCGACACCTGGGATCCCGACGTTGTCCTGACCGACATCCGGATGCCGCCGTCGGGCGCCGACGAGGGCGTTCGGATCGCGAGGTCGCTGCGCGACACGCACCCCGACATCGGCGTCGTCGTGCTCAGCCAATACGCCGAGCCCGCCTACGCGATCCGGTTGCTCGAACACGGCACCGGGGGTCGCGCGTATCTGCTCAAGGAAAGGATCCGCAACAAGGAGCAGCTGCTCGACGCGATCAAGGCCGTCGCGCACGGCGGGTCGGTGATCGACCCGATCATCGTCGACGTCCTGATCGAGGCCCGCTCCCGGGCCGCAAAGTCACAGCTCTCGCAGCTGACCTCACGCGAGCGTGAGTTGCTCGCCGAGATCGCCAGCGGCAAGAGCAACAGCGCGATCGCCGAGTCGCTCGTGCTCACCAAACGAGCCGTCGAGAAGCACGTGAACTCGATCTTCTCCAAGCTCAACCTGCCCGAGACCCAGGATGTGAGCCGCCGCGTCAAGGCGACGCTGATCTTCCTCTCCGAAGACGGGTTCGACGGCCCCTGACGGCGGAGGGCCAAGCCGCCTCCCGCCAGATCCGGTTGCCAGCACCCCCGTCTTGGCGATGCCCGCACCACAATGTCGCGACCCCCGAAACCCGGTAAGAAAGCGCTAACTTTGCGGCAACTCCTCGAAGGATTTCAGTCGCCGGGCTCGGGTGCGCCGTGACGCAACTGTCTGTCCAGCCCCCGGAAGGGGGCACGCCACATAGGGACTTGATTCGAGTCGTGATCGGCGAGGACACGTTCCTGATGCGCGAGGCGCTCGAGCGGATCGTGTCCGGTTTCGATCACATCGAGGCGGTCGCGTTCTGCGGCGATCGGGGTTCGTTGACCGCCGCGATCGAACGGGAGCGGCCAGATGCCGTGGTCACCGACATCAGGATGCCGCCGACGGGCACCGACGAGGGGATTCAGGTCGCCCGAGAGCTGCGCGTCAGCCATCCCGACATCGGCGTCGTGGTACTCAGCCAATTCGCCGATCCGAGCTACGTGCTCGACTTCCTGGACGCCGGAAGCTCTCGTCGGGCGTACCTGCTCAAGGAACGCGTGGGCGATCCGCAGCAACTCGTGGGGGCCATCGAGGCGGTGGTGTCGGGCGGATCGGTAATCGATCCCAAGGTCGTGGAGGTGCTCGTTCGGGCCCGGAGCGCCGGCGCGCACTCGCCGCTGTCCGCGCTAACGCGCCGCGAGCACGATGTGCTCGCCGAGCTCGCTCAGGGCAAGAGCAACGCCGCGATCGCGGAGTCGCTCGTGCTCACCAAGCGCGCCGTCGAGAAGCACATCAACGCGATCTTCACCAAGCTCGAGCTGGAGAGCCCCGACGATGTCAGCCGGCGCGTGAAGGCGACGTTGCTGTTCCTGGCGAGCGGGAACAGCCCGGCCGCCTGGTAGCGCCGGTCAGCGACTCGCGCCGAGCGGGATCTCGGCCGTGATCCGGGTGCCGGTGCCCGGCTCGCTGTCGAGCTCGAACGTTCCACCCGTGGCCTCGACGCGGTCCCGGAGGCCCTGGAGTCCGCGGTCGTTGCGCTCGAATGCTCCGCCCGCGCCGTCGTCCTGTACCTCGACCGTCAGACTCGCTGCGCTCAGGTGCGCGCGGACGCGGACGAGCGACGCGTGGGCGTGCCGCTCCGCGTTCGTGACGGCCTCGCGAATCAGGTAGAAGGCAGTCGCCTCGGTCGTCTCGTCGAGCCGCACGCGCGGCAGCTCGACCAGCTCGATCGGCGTCACCGACTTCGCGGCGATGTCCTCGACCGCGCTCGCCAGGCCAAACTGACGGAGCGCGGCCGGCTGAATCCCCTGGACCAGCTCGCGGAGTTCGTCGATCGCGACCAGCAACTCGGCATGCGCGGTCTCGATCGATGACGCGGCCGTCTGGGGCGCCTGTTGGGCGTCACGGGCGGCGAGCCCGAGCCGGGCTGCGAGCGCGACAAGACGCCCCTGTGCGCCGTCGTGAAGGTTGCGCTCGAGCCGGCGCCGCTCGTCGTCCGCCGCCAGCACGATCCTGGTTCGCGACGCGCGAACGCTCCTGGCGAGTTGCTCGCGCTCAGAGGCCAGTGCCCCCACCGCGAGCGTGGCCAACGCCGCCACCGCAAGATAGATCTGGGTTGCGGGGATGCTGGCCATGCCGGTGACCTCGAACGGGCCCGGAAAGTTGGTCGCGCCCCAGATCGTGAACGCCGCGCTGATCGCGATCGCAACCGTCGCGCCACGCGTGCCGAACCGAAACGCGGCCCAGATCAGCGCGGGGAACGCCAGGTAGGTCGAAGGACCGCCGACCCGCGCGGCGACCGTGCTCAGACCGATCAGCGTCGCCAACAGCAGCGCCGCCTCGACGACGTGGCCGCGCAGCCACGTGTGCGAAGTGGGCGTACTGAAGGCGAGCGCGAGCGGCAGCACGATCGCGGCGCCGCAGAAGTCGCCGAGCCACCATGTCCGCGACACCCGCAGGAGCGATGAGGCGGGGATCACGTGGTAGAGCGCCAGCGACAGCGGTCCAATGATCGCGCTGACCGCGGTCGCGGCGGTCAGCGCCGCGAATACTCCGGCCACGCCTGCCGCGGTATCAAGCGGTGCCCGCCGCGAAACGAACCGGCGCAGGAGCATCACCCCGATTACGACCTCGAGCAGGTTGCCGAAGCTCTGGCCGACCGCCGCCCCGACCGGCAGTTTCGCGTAGTTGTTGACGAGCAGATCCCCGATAACCACGGCCGGCCACAGGCGCAGCCCCATCAGGTAGAGCCCCGCGATGCCTACTCCGACCGGGAGCCAGACGATCGCTGCCACCGCGCCCGCGAACCGAAAGGCGTAGCCGAGGTGGGCCGCGGCGTAGTAGGCGGCGATGAGGAACAAGGCCTCGGCGCCGTAGCTGCGCCGGAGGTCCCAGTGCTCTACTGACAGCCGTGCGCGCTCCCATATTCGGTCAGGCGCACTCCGTACGGAATGCCCCATCAACGCGATTCCCGCCAGTGTCTGATGCTTGTTTTCAGACATGACCCTGGGCTTCGATTGGAGAACGCAGGGCTTAATTTTCGCGAGCGCAGCGGTCGAAATCAACCGTTCGCTATGTGAACGCTAACGCGGCGCGGGCCCTCGGTCACCCCGGCCCAGCGCGTGCGCCAGCGCGTCGAGCGCCGGGTCGTGAGCTGCCTGGTCGACCGTGAGGATGAGTAGCCGCGCCGCCGGGTCGTAGTCGACGCCGATGAACGGACAGCACCCCCGCTCCACCGCCAGCGCTGCCTCGAGCCGGTCATGCGGCAGGTCCGGCGCGAACCGCACCACGACGCGGCCGGGATCGCGCTCTACGGCCTCGACGTGTCCGCTGATCTGCGTGTACCGCTCGAGCTGGCCGCGCAAGCCGCTTGCGTCGAGCCGACACGCCGGTGTTTCGCTCTCGCCTTCCATTCTTCGTCATATATACAGATTGGATCGAAGAACATCAATCGATCTTGGTCCCGATTCGATCATCCGTGGACTCGAGCGGCTCGCGGGGGATCGAACATTCGTCCAGTTCCGGATCGGTGAGCTCTAGGTGTGGGTAACGAAAACGGCGGAGAGGTTGGCAAATGCAGGTCCACACTCGAACTGAGGGAGGGTGCACCGGCCAAGGCCCGGACCACGGCCGTCAGGCACACGAGGCCGGTGCGCCGTGCACCGGCAAGGCCACGGCCATGGCCATGGCCGCCATGCCCACGAGGCAGGTGCGAGCCCAGGCCAACGAGGGCGCGACGTCACGGCCGACGTCGCGCCGCTCGTCGCCGCGACCGCCGAGGTCGCCGCACGATGAGCGTGCTCCTGTACGGAGTCGGGGAAGCGGCCGCAGGCCCGGTCGTCGGGACGGGGCTCGACGATCGGCCGCTCCGCGGCGTCGCCGACGGCGCGCTGATGGCGATCGTCACCGATCACGAGGATCCAGATCCGCAGAGGGCCGCCGGCGCGCCGGACGATTACGAGCGGACCGTGCAGGGCCTGATGGACTCCCGGGCGATACTTCCGGCCCGGTTCGGTCGCGTCCTGGATGACGACGAGGCGGTTCGGGCGATGTTGCGCCGGCGGCGGCGTGATCTGGAGTGCAAGCTTGACGGAGTTCGCGGAGCGGTCGAGCTTGGTCTGCATGCACGTTGGCTCGCCGGCGCCGATACCGCCCCTGATCCGCGGTCCGAGTCGGACGTGGCCTACTTGCGCGACCGCCTCGAGACCCGTCAGAGCGCACGCCGGCTGGCCAGCCAGCTTGATCCGCTCACGGCGCTCGCGCGCAGCATCCGCCGCACGCTCAGCACGCAGCCCGACTTGCCCGTGCTCGACGCCTACCTGGTCGACCGCGGGCGGGTGGGCGAGTTCGTCGCGCTCGTGAAGGAGCTCGGCGGGTGCATCGACGGAGTCGAGCTGGTCTGTACCGGCCCGTGCCCGCCGTACAGCTTCGCCGACGGGGCCGCCTACCCCGGCGGGGTCCTGCGCTCGACCTCCTGACCGCGTCCGATCAGGACCTCGGCGACCATCGATGCGGGGAACAGCCCGTGCTCGACGACGCCCGGTTGCTCAGACAGCCAGGTGGCGAGCGTGGCCGGGTCGTCGAACTCGCCCAGATAGTCCGCGATCACGCCGCCGTCGGGGCTGTGGGCGACGTCTCGAAGGCGAGCGGGCTGGACGCGCGCGAACGTCGAGGCGAGACCGAACTCGGCCAGCTCGAGCGGGATCGGCGACGTGAGCCGCTCCACCACCTTGTTGGAGGAGACGATCACGATGAACCGGTCAGCCGCCGCCGCGACCGCCTTCTCCCGGGTGTGGGCCGCCCCTCCGCCCTTGACCAGCCAGCCCGCCGGGTCGACCTGATCGGCACCGTCGATCGTCATGTCGAGCCGGGTCGGCGCCTCGAGCCCGGCGAACGACACGACCTCGATCCCGAGCGCCCGCGCCGCCTGCGAGGTCGCCGGCGACGTCGCCACGCACGTGATGTCGAGCGCGCGGGCCGCGAGTGGCGCCAGCAGGTATGCGGAGGTCGAGCCGGTGCCGAGACCGACCAGCATCCCGTCCTCCACGAGTTGCGCCGCCGCCTCGGCGGCGAGTTGCTTCTCGCGCTCGATCTGGTCGGCGGGAGTCAGCTCGAGGCCTTCTCGCGGTGGCCGCCGAACCCGTATCGCATCGCCGACAGGACCCGGTTGGCGTAGTTGTCGAGGCCTCGCGAGGCAAATCGCGAGTACAGCGCGGTCGTCAGCACCGGCGCCGGCACGCCCTCGTCGATCGCCGCGGTCGACGTCCAGCGCCCCTCGCCGGAGTCCGAGACACGGCCCGAGAAGTCCTCGAGCGTCGGGGACTCGTAGAGCGCCTGCGCGGTCAGGTCGAGCAGCCACGAGCTGATCACGCTCCCTCGGCGCCACACCTCGGTCACGTCGACCGTGTTGATGTCGTACTGGTAGTACTCGGGATGCTCCATCGGCGCGGTCTCCGCATCTCCCTCGAGCACCTCTTTTCCGACGTTCGCGCTGTGGAGGATGTTGAGCCCCTCGGCGTACGCGGCCATGATCCCGTACTCGATCCCGTTGTGGACCATCTTCACGAAGTGGCCCGCGCCGTTCGGGCCGCAGTGGAGGTATCCGTTCTCCGCTGGCCCCGGGTCGCCGGTTCGCCCGGGCGTCCGCGGGGACATACCGACCCCGGGGGCAATCGAGGCAAACAGCGGATACAGGCGCTCGACCACGTCGTCCTCGCCGCCGATCATCAGGCAGAAGCCACGCTCGAGTCCGTAAACGCCACCGCTGGTGCCGACGTCGACGTGGTGGATGCCCTTCTCGCCGAGCTCCTTCGCGTGGCGGATGTCGTCGTGGTAATGCGTGTTGCCGCCGTCGATGATGACGTCGCCGGCTTCGAGCACTTGGCTGAGACTGGCGATCGACCGCGACGTGATCTCGCCGGCCGGCACCATCACCCACACGGTGCGAGGCTTGTCGAGCTTGCCCGCGAACTCCTCGAGCGAGGTCGTCCCGGGGATCCCGTCGCCCTCGAGCGCCTTGACCGCGTCGGCGTTGACGTCGAACCCGACGCAGTGGTGACCGTCGCGCGTCAGCCGGCGCACGATCCCGGCGCCCATCCGTCCGAGTCCGACCATTCCCAGTTGCATCGGCGTGTCCGTCGGCATGTGAATCGTTCTCCTCGGTCTCGGTGCTTGTCAGATGATCGATCGTGCCTCAGCGCATGCTGCGGTAGCGGCGGATCAGCGCGTTGGTCGAGCTGTCGTGCTCCAGGGCGGGTTCGGTGTCGCTCTCGAGCTCGGGGATGATCCGGGCCGCGAGGACCTTGCCGAGCTCGACGCCCCACTGGTCGAACGAGTCGATCTCCCACACGACGCCCTGAGTGAACACGCTGTGCTCGTACAGCGCCACGAGGCTGCCGAGTATGCGCGGCGTGAGTTGCTCGGCGAGGATCGTGTTCGTCGGGCGGTTGCCCTCCATCACCCTGTGCGGGACGACGTTCTCCGGCGTGCCCTCGGCCCGGACCTCCTCCTCGGTCTTGCCGAACGCGAGCGCCTCGGCCTGCGCGAAAACGTTCGACATCAGCAGGTCGTGGTGGTCACGGAGCGGGTTGAGCGTCTTCGCGAACCCGATCAGGTCGACCGGTATCAGCCGCGTCCCCTGGTGGATCAGCTGGTAGAAGCTGTGCTGTCCGTTGGTCCCCGGCTCGCCCCAGAACACCGCGCCGGTGTCGTAGTCGACGTGGCGTCCGTCGAGCGTGACGTGCTTGCCGTTGGACTCCATCGTCAGCTGCTGGAGGTACGCCGGGAAACGCTTGAGGTACTGCTCGTAGGGCATCACGCCGACGGTCTGGGCGCCGAAGAAGTCGCCGTACCAGACGGCGAGGAGCCCCATCAGTGCCGGCAGGTTCTGCGCGAACGGGGTATTACGGAAGTGCTCGTCGATCGCGTGGAAGCCGGCCAGCATCTCGTGGAAGCCTTCCGGTCCGACCGCCAGCATCGTCGACAGTCCGATCGCCGAGTCCATCGAATAGCGCCCGCCGACCCACTCCCAGAAGCCGAACATGTTGTCGGTGTCGATCCCGAACTCCTTCACCTTCTCGGCGTTGGTCGAGACCGCGACGAAGTGCTTGGCAATCGCCTCCTCGTCCTTGAGCGCCCCCAGCGACCAGTCGCGCGCCGAGCGCGCGTTGGTCATCGTCTCGAGCGTCGTGAACGTCTTTGAGGAGATGATGAACAGCGTCTCGGCCGGGTCGAGGTCGCGGGTGGCCTCGACGATGTCGGTGGAGTCGACGTTCGACACGAACCGGAAGGTCAGCTCGCGGTCGCTGTAGTGGCGGAGCGCCTCATAGGCCATCACCGGGCCGAGGTCGGACCCTCCGATCCCGATGTTCACCACGTTGCGGATGGCCTGACCGGTGTGCCCTCGCCACTCGCCGCTCCGTATCCGCTCGGAGAACGCGGCCATCCGGTCGAGCACCTCGTGCACTTGCTTGACGACGTCGACGCCGTCGACGATCAGCGACGCTGATTTCGGCATGCGCAGCGCTACATGGAGGACGGACCGGTTCTCGGACACGTTGATCCGTTCACCGGTGAACATCGCCTCGATCCGGTCCGCGAGCCCGGACTGCTCGGCTAGCGCCACCAGCAGGTCGATCGTCTCCTCGGTGATCCGGTTCTTCGAATAATCGAGGAACAGGCCCGGGCCCTCGGCCACCAGGCGCTCGCCGCGGGTGCCGTCCGCCGCGAACAGCTCACGCAGGTGCTTGGAGTGCAGCTCCTCGTAGTGCTTCTCGAGCGCCCTCCACGCGGGCCGGTCTCTCAGGGTGCGAACGCTCGGCATTACACGCGTGCTCATCAGGCCTCCGGGGAGTCGCTGCGGCGCTGCGCTTGGACAGGCGCCCGCCGCCGATCGGTGTCTGTCGCGGATCCTGACAGAGTCAGCGTGCCGTGCGGCGCCGACTCTTACTCCGCGGCGTGCCACCGGCGTCGGTCAGCGCCAGCTCGAGCAGCTTCGGCTGGTAACCCGGCTCGAGCAACTCGGACACCTCGAACCCGGTCCGGGCCAGGTGCGAGGCCAGCAGGCCCGCGCTGCCGTCGCGATCCCCCGCCTTGGAGGCATCGAGGATCTCGCGGTGCCCGGCCGTCGCCCACGCGGTCGGGCCGTGCCCGATGTGCAGGCGCCGGTAGCGCTCGGCGTGGTCGAACATCTGCCCGAGCACGAAGTTGACCCGCTCGCCGGCGTGCGCGGTCAACCCACGGTGAAACTGCTCGTGCGGGAGGTTCCACCGCCGGTAGTCCTTCTCGGCGGCGTAGTGCGCCATCTCGGCCATGTGGCCCTCGAGCCGCGCCAGATCCTCGCTGGTCATCCTCGGAACCGACAGGCGGAGCGCCTCGGCCTCGAGCGTGACGCGCATGACGTACAGCTCCTCGAGGTCGTGGGCGGTCATCGGCGCCACCCGGACGCGGCGATTCGGCTCGCCCTCGACGAGGCCCTCGCTCTGGAGCATCCGCAGCGCCTCGCGCAGCGGGGTCCGGCTGATCCCGAGGTCCTGCGCCAGCGCCACCTGCGACATCACGGCTCCGGGCGCGAGTTGCCCGTCGAGGATCGCGTTGCGGACCCGCTCGTACACATCCTCAGTGTTCTGACCGTTGTCTGCCATGAGCTCTCCTCCTGGCCTCAGGCGCCGAGCATGCTGTAACCGCCGTCGGCGACCATGTAGGAGCCGGTGATGTGATGGGCATCGTCGCTGGCGAGAAACAGCGCCGCGCCGGTCATGTCCTCCGGCTTGGGAATCTTCCCAGCCGGCGTGCCCGAGAGGACATCGTCACGTCGCCCCGCCTTCCACTCGGGGCGAGCCAGCAGCGCCTCGGTCTCCATGAACCCGGGCGCGAACGTGTTCACCCGAACCTTCGGGGCCAGGGCCTTGGCGTAGGACTTGGTGATCCCGAGCAACCCGTACTTACCCGCCGCGTACTGCGGCGCCCGGGGGCTCCCGCGGACGATAACCGTCGATCCCACGTTGACGATCGCGCCACCGTCGCCCTCGGCCATCCGCTGACCGAACTCGTGCACCATCAGCATCGTCCCCTTGATGTCGACGGCGAGCACGTGGTCGATCGCCTCCTCGGTGACCTCCTTCCACGACGCCTGGCCGGACGCCATGTCACCGACGTTGTTGACGAGCACGTCGATCCCGCCCTGGTCTTCGAACGCCCACGCGGCCATCCGCTGAATGTCCGCCCATGAGGTGATGTCACCCTGCACGATCTCCGCCTCGGCACCGGCCTCGCGGACTTTCTCGGCGGTCCGTTGGGCACCCTCGTCCGAGCTGCGGTAGTGGATCAGGACCTTGCCCGCGCCCTCCTGGGCCGCGCGTGCCGCCAGCGCCGCGCCGAACCCGGTCCCGGCGCCCGTGACCATGAAGGTCCGCCCTTCGAATCTCCGTTGCATCGTGCTCCCAGCACTCATCAGACGATCGTACGACCGCCGTCGATATACAGAACCTGACCGGTGATGAAGCTCGCATGCGGCGAGCACAGGAACAGCACCGGGTCCACGACCTCCGCCAGCGTCCCGAACCTTTGGGCGGGAATCAGTTCGATAAGCGCTTGGCGCTTATCCGGGTTGGCCTCCAGATAGCTGCGGGTCAGGGTGGTGTCCATGTAACCCGGCGCCACAGCGTTGGCGGTCACCCCGTGCTCCGCGTACTCGTGCGCGATCACCCGCATCAACTGGTTGATCGCACCCTTGGTAGCGGCGTACGGGCCGTGATGCTTGTGGCCGCTCCGCCCCGCCACCGAGGAGAAGAACAGGATCCGGCCGCTGCGCTGCTCGCGCATGCCGACTGCAGCTTCTGTGGCGGTGTGAAACGCGCTCGTCAGGTTGACGGCGATGATCTTGTCGACGTCGCTCGCGCTGTAATCCTCGATCGGCCTGCGGTCGTTGATGCCGACGCAGTGGACGAACACGTCGAGCCCGCCCAGCTCGTCGCGAACGACCGCCACCGCGGCACGCGCCGCCGTCGCGTCGCTCAGGTCGGCGGCGTGACGCGTCGCCGTTCGATCCTCGAGCCCGGCCATGGCGTCGTCGGTGACGTCGACGACGGCGACGGTGGCGCCGGCGGTCACGAACCCGTCCACGAGCGCGCGTCCGATCGTGCCCCCGCCGCCGGCAATGAGTACGCGCCGGCCGGTTAGCCCGAGCCAATCAGGCACCGGGGGTCGACTCCCGGTGGGTGAACACGTTCAGCGTGATCGCTCCGGCTCCGTCGTTCGGGACGGTCGCGGAGTGGGGCGTGCTACCCGGCAGCGTCGCGAGCTCGACCGGCGTCGAGGTGGACGGGTTCGCCCGCGACCACGAAGTCGATCGCGCCCTCGAGGACCGTCGTGATCTGGTCCTGAGGGTGCTGGTGCTCCTCCCAGCTCGAGCCCGGCCCATAGCGGTACAGGGTCGCGGTCAGCTGTGGCGTATGCACGGTGGCGCCGAAGATCCCAGGACGCACCTCGGCGAACTCCTGCTCGCTCCAATCGATCTTCTGTGGCGCATCCATCGGTCCTCTGGATTATTGCATACAGTTTGAGTATCCGTCTACATTCGGCCGAACTGTTCGAGCGGACTCTGGCGCTGAAGTCACGTATGTGTCAACCCCATCGCCAAAGTTCTCAAGTCCAGCTCCGCTCGACCCCACGGATCAGGTCGACGATCGCGCGGTGCAGCAGCACGTCGACGCCGGCGCCGTCGGCGGCGGCGACGATGCCGCCGTTGAGCGTCGCGATCTCGGTCGGACGGTGCGCCGTGACGTCCTGGAGCATGCTCGGGCGGTGGTGGTAGTTGGCCTTGGCCGCGCTGTAGACGAGCTCCGCCGGGTCCTCTTCGAACTCGATGCCCAACTTCTGCGCCACCGCCACCCCCTCGCGGAGCAGCTCGTCGACCAGATGGATCGTCGGCGGGTAGTCGCACAGCTCGCCGTGGGTCAGGCCGGTCAGCGCGCACAGCGGGTTCGTGCAGGCGTTGAACAGGAGCTTGGTCCACTGCGCGCCGCGCGCGTCTTTTCGCACCCGCGTCTCGAGGCCGCTCTGGTTCAGCTGGGTCGCGAGGCGTTCGATTTCTACGGACGTTGCCGGCTGGGGCTCGTACGGCCCGATCCACGTCGGCCCCGGCCCGACCATCCGGATCACGCCGGGTTCGACCACCTGACCGGCGGGAAGCGTCACGCCACGGATGACGCGCGGGACGTGCTCGGCGATCACCTCCTCGTTGCCGATCCCGTTCTGCACGCTGCACACGGCGCCGGCGGCGAAGATCGGGGCCGTGGCTTCGATCGCTGCCTCGGTCACGGTTCCTTTGACCGCGACGATCCCGAGGGGGCACGGCGGGATCTCGGACGGGTCCGTGCGCGCCTGGACCCGGCCGGTCAGCTCGACGGCGCCGATGATCCGCAGACGGCTCTCGTTGATGGCGTCGACGTGCTCCCGCGCGAGGTCGAACACCCACACCTCGAGTTCCGGTAGCTGGGCGAGGTGGGCGGCGAACAGACCGCCGATCGCGCCGGCGCCGACGATGCAGATGCGCTCCGGCACTGTGTTACCGCGCTGGCACGGTGTTATCGCCCTGGCACGGTGTTATCGCCCTGGCACCGTGTTATCGCCCGGCATGGTTCAGCGCCCCGCGACCGTCGCCGCGATCTGCTCGCAGACCTCGGAGTCGGGTCCGGCGATTCCGAGACCCGCCACAACCCGGTCGCCGTCGCGGAGTGGCACGCCACCGGCCACCGTCAGCACTCCGAACGGGAGCACCGATGTCAGCCTCGAGTCGATCTCCGCGCTCGGACGCTGGAACATGGCGGCGCCGGCGGCCACTGCCTCGGCGACGAACGGCGCCGCGCTCGGCGCCCCGTCCATCGTGTCCTGCTGGATCGGCTCGCCGCGACTGTCGACCACCGCCACGGCGATCCGCGTTTCGCGCGCCACCGCCTCGGCGATCGCCGCGTCGGCGACACCGAGGGCCCATTCATGCTCGGGCTGGCTCGACGGCGGGGGGTTTTCGTAACCGATGCCGGGCTCGTCGGGGAGCGCCCCGAACGCGTCGAGCCACCGCTTCTCGTCGTCGCCGTGCTGTCCCTGATACGGCAGGCCGAGCGTCCACAGCACGATCAGGTCCTCGGAGTTGGCCGGCTTACCGTCGACGATCAACCTGCGCCGGTCGATCCCCGGGATGTCGACGAACGGGCCGATCGTCGCGCCGGACGCGCTGAAGCCGCCGACGACGACGCTTCCGTCGTAGATCGGCATTCCGCCGGCGCCGGGGAAGTTCGCCTCCGGCGAGCACGCGACGAACCCGGCGGCGAGCGGCGCCGGCAACGTCGCCATCCGCTGATGGTGCTCGGTGCTCGGGATCTGCTGGGTGGCCGAGATCCATGCCTTCGAACGCGCGCGTTCCATCCCGCCGGCGCCACCGCGGTCCATCCGCGATGCCGACACGAGCACGCCGCTCTGCCCGACGACCGCGAATGCGCCGCGAACGCCGACGTCGGCGGCCTTATCGATCGCACGCGCGATCAGCCTGCGCGCCTGCCGCAGCGGGATGTCGGTCGGGTGCGTCACACCCTCAGGAGACCGCGGCATTGGTCTCGGCGCCGGCGCGACCCCAGCGCTTCACCTCGGGCATCAGCTCGTCGGCGAACATCCGCATCGACCGCGCCACGGCGTCCGCGCCCATCCCCGGATGGTTGAACTGGATCACCATCTCGTCGAGGTCGGCCTCCTTGTGGCGCTCGAGCACCGCCAGCACGTCGTCGGGCGTCCCCACCGCGAACGGCTGACCGAAGATGCCGACGCCGGGCGTGTTGCGCATCTCATTCACGGGCGGCAGCGGCATGTCGAACCCCCGGTTTCGGTAGAAGGTCACCCACCAGTGCAGCGCTCGCTCGGCCTCGTCCCAGGCTTGGTCTCTCGTCGGCGCGATGTGCACGGTCACGGGGCCTGACATCAGCCGGTAGTCGTCGCGTGTGCGGCCCGCCTCGGTCTGAGCGTCCGCGTACACGTGGACGAGCGGGGTGTGCAGGACCGACGCCAGGTTGTAGCCGCGCTGGCCCGCCTTGGCGAGGCTCTGCGGCCCCATTGCCGCGATGTAGATCGGCGGCCCGCCGGACTGGACCGGCGTGGTCGTCATCTCGACGTCCGCGAAGCTGTAGTAGCGGCCCTCGTGGGTGAACCGCTCACCGCTGAAGCACCTGTCGATGACTTCGAGCGCCTCGTAGGTGCGGCCGAACCGCTCCTTGGGGGGGATGCCGAACACCGCGCACTCGCCCTCCATCGGCCCGGCGCCGATGGCCAGGAGCAGCCGCCCGTTCGACAGGATGTCGACGGTGGCGGCGTCCTCCGCCACCCGGATCGGGTTGTGCAGCGCGAGCAGCAACACGTAGGTCCCGAGCCGGATCCGCTCCGTCCGCACGGCCGCCGCCGCGAGCAGCGGGAACTGCGACGGGTTGTGACGATCCTCGGCGAAGTGGTGCTCGGCGATCAGCCAGCTCGAGAAGCCGAGGTCCTCGCCGAGGACGGCCTCGTCGAGCACCTGCCGGTAGACGTCGGTGAGCGGGCGCTCATCGCCGGGGAGCACCCGCGCGGTCATGGCCAGTCCGATATCCATGGTCTTGCTCCAGTCAGCCGACGAACGAGATGTCGAGGCCGGCGGCTTGTATCGCTTCGGCGATGCGGTCGCGGTCGACCGGCGTCGATTGCTCGGGGAAGATGCGCTGCTCGGCGACCACACCCGCCACCTCTTGGAAGCGCTCGACGCCGGCCGGCCCGTACATGCTCGCGAACCGCGTCAGGTGCGCGTCCATCGCGTACGTGTGCTCGACGCCGGCGGGGATGCTCACAAAATCGCCGCGGGTCAGGAGGTGCTCCTCGCCGTCGACGGTCACGAGCAGCCGGCCGTCCAGGCAGTAGATCGCCTCGTACGTGCGCTCGTGCACGTGCGCCGGGATCGCTGGCCCACGCGGGCCTTCGGTGACCGTCATCCCAAGCTGGCCATTCGACTCGGCGCCGGTCATAAGCTGGAATGCGACCTGGCCGAACAGGCCGTGGCGCGGTCCTTCGCCCGCTTTCAGGATGTAGGCAGTGTGTGTCCCCGGGAGCGAGTCGTCGGCGCCCGTGGTCGCCTCGGTATACGGCTCCTCGGGGAAGTACTTCATCGCGAACTTGGCCTCGGCGGCGCCGAACTTGGCGAACGGCGGCGGGCTGTCGTCGACCAGCGGATACGCCGGCCCGGCGTACGGCGTCCCGGTGAAGTCGAAGAAGCGGTCCCACCCGGCCGGCGCGATCGGCCCCATGAACTGGCTGTAGTGCCCGTGGAACTGGTAGGCGTGGAGCACGCCGGCGGGCACACTGGCCACGTCGCCGGGATGCAGGATGCGGCTCTCGCCGTCGACCCACACCTGGACCGCTCCGCGCACGCAGAAGAAGTAGTCGTGCTCCTTCTCGTGGCGGTGCAGCGGGATCGGACCGCCCGCCGGGCCGACCGCGGTCATCACCGACATCGCGCCCGCGGTCTCCTCGGTCGAGGCCAGCGCGCGGCCGACCTGACCCAGCAGCAGGTGCGCGCGGCCGTCGCCGTCGGCGAGGTAGTAGGGCACGGGCTCGCCCGGCAGCTCACGCACCGGGGCCGGCGAATGGACCTGGTAGGACATGTTTCTCCTCAGCCTCGTCTCGAATCCGGATTCTGCTCCCTCGGCACGGAGGCGCGCGGGGGCTCGTCCGCCCCGGCGCGGACGCGACGGTGGGTTCCGTGATTGTATACACTTCTGTCAAATGCGTGCAGTAGCGAAGTTAGCGTGGAGCCCACGGCCGGCGTGGGCCACTACGCGCCGGCGATCGGGCTGTACAACGCAGCAAACCTCCCCCGGGCCGCACCCCGCCGACCACATAAGCATGGCCACCATGCTTATGTGGTCGGTGGCGCCGGCCGGACGGGGGATTTGTCGCGTTAAACAGGTCGACCGCCGGCTTGAAGACGCGTCGCAGGCCCGACCGCGCACGCGTCGTCAGGCGCCGCGCTCATGAACCCGATCGCGGTCGTCACCGGTGGCGCCGGCGCGATCGGCGGTGCGATCGTCACCGCCCTCGAGGAGTCCGGCCACACGGTCGCGGTGCTCGACCGTGCCGGCGATCACCCGGTCGATCTCGCGCACGCCGACGACATCAAGGCGGCGGCCGCCCGCGTGCTCGACGCCCACGGCCGTTGCGACGTGCTCGTCCACGCCGCGGCGGCGTTCGACCGCACCCCGCTCGCCGGGCTCGAGCTCGAGACGTGGCGCCACGTACAGGCGGTCAACGTCGAGTCGGCGCTGTGGCTGTCCCAGGCGTTCGCCCCGGGGATGGCCGAGCGAGGCTTCGGGCGGATCGTGTTCGTGGTCTCGGACACGGTGTGGGAGCCGCCGGCGCCCGACCTGCTCGCCTACATCGCCAGCAAGGCCGCGCTGATCGGCGTCGCCCGGACATTGGCGCGCGCGCTCGGTCGCGACGGGATCACGGTGAACTGCGTGGCACCGGGCCTGACCCCCACGCCGGCCGCCGTCGCCGACACGCCCCCCGAGGCGTTCGCGCAGGTGCAGGCGCGCCAGGCGATCGACCGGCCGCTGAGCCCGGAGGACGTTGCCGGCGCCGTCGCGTTCCTCGCGAGCGATGCCGCGGGCGCGATCACCGGGCAGACGCTGTGCGCCGACGGCGGCCTGATCCTGCGGTGACTACGCTCGCCGCGGCGCGCCCGCGTTGAGCTCCGCGCCGTCGGCGATCAGGTAGGAGCAGAACCGCCCGTCGGGGTCCCGGCGCGCCCGGATCTCCTCGAGGCGCCGGAAGTTCGCGTCGGTCAGGAACCGGTCCGCGCGCCGCGTGAAGTCGGTGTCGCCGAGATACACGCCCTTGCCGAGTTCCGCGAGCCCGCTCGTGTGGTCGACCACCCAGGCCCGGTGGCGTTCGTCGTCGGCCGGGTCGGTCCAGATCGCGTACGTCGCGATGTAGGCACGCCCCTCGATCGAGAACGCCATGTCCGGCAATGGCCGGCTCGGCGCCCAGCCGTACCAGATCGAGAACGAGTGCTCGGTGGGCAACTCGGACCACAGCGCCCGCAGCAGCGGAGCCAACTCGGCGGCGCGGGCGTCCGTCCACGTGCAGTCGACGGCGTAACGATGATCCTCGGGATTCTGAGCCGCCTGCGCTTCGTTCTCCTGCTCGACGGTCGTAAGGCCGGTCTCGTGCAGGACCGCCCGGTCGGCGATCGGGCACGCCCGCAGAGGGGCCAGCACGCGCTCGGCCTCCTCGGGCGTGTCGCACATCGCTGTCGTGTGCAACAGCAGCACCGGCGGACCCTCGGGCCGCGGCAGTCGCGTGGCCGCGATCACGGGCTCGACGACTCGATCGAGCGAGGGCAGCAGCTCGTCGACCCAGCCGAGCAGCGGCTCCAGGTCGTCAAGCTCGAACATCCACGTGTCGTGGGTCATCCCGCGCGGGAGCGGATACGTGCGCAGGTGGAACCGGGTGATCACGCCGAAGAAGCCCGGACCGGCGCCGCGAGCCGCCCACAGCAGATCGGAGTTCTGATCCTCGTCCGCCCGGATCAACTCACCGTCGGCGGTGACGACGTCGATCGCGGCGACGTTCTCGCACGCCCAGCCGTACTTGCGGCTGTTCCACCCCTGCCCGCCCTGGAGGAGGAACCCTCCGATGCCGACGCTCGGGCAGTGGCCGCCGGGGAACGCCCGGCCGTGCGAGGTCAGAAACGGGACCAGCTCGGCGCCGCCCTTGACGGCCGGGCTCGCGGTCGCGATCCCGGTGGCCGGGTCGTAGGTCATCTCGTGCATCCGCCCGAGGTCGATGAGCAGGACGTCGTCCCGGACGCTCCAGGCAGCCCAGCTGTGCCCGCCGGCCCGCACCGACACCTTCAGATCCCGGTCTCGCGCCAGCCGCACGCCCGCGATGACGTCATCCTCGCCCTCGGCGATCAGGACCGCGGCCGGGTACCGATCGGGCCGGCGGGCGTTGAACACGCGCCCTACTCGTGCGTCCTCGTACCCCGGGTCCCCCCGCCAGAAGATGTCGCCGTCACAGGTCACGGGAGAACTTGCCGCGTTTCAAGTCTCACGAGATCAGCGACTGGCCACCGTCGACGACGATGTCGACCGCGTTCAGGTACGCCGCGTCGTCGCTCGCCAGGAACAGCGCCACGCGCGCCACGTCGTCGGGCTGCCCGAGACGGCCGAGCGGGTGCGACTGCAGCATCTCGTGAACCGGATGGCCCGGCTCGTCCAGGAACGGCTCGATCTGCGGAGTGACGATCAGCCCGGGGCTGATCGAGTTCGCGCGGATCCCGTGTCGCGCGCCGGACGCGGCGAGATGACGGGTGATCGCCAGCACCCCTCCCTTGGCCGCCCCGTGCGCCGCCTGCTCGATGAACGTCGCGCCCCGATGAGCCGACACCGAGGCGGTGTTGATCACGGTTCCGCCGCCGCGCGCGATCAGATGCGGCCAGGCGGCGCGGGTGACCGTGAAGATCAGGTCGAGTTCGTTGTGGAGCGTGAACCGCCAGTCGTCCCAGCTCAGCTCCGCGAACGGTCCCACCCGCGGCGCGGATGCGTTGTTGTAGAGGATGTCGATCCCGCCGGCGCGCTCGGCGGCGCCGTTGACCCAGATGGCCGCGGCGTCGGGATCGGCCAGGTCGACCGGCGCCGCGGAGTGAATGTCTCCCCCACCCGCGCGGATCTCGGCCGCCACCGCGTCCGCGCGCTCGGAGTCGAGGTCACAGCCAAACACGGTGGCGCCCTCGCCGGCGAACAGCCGAGCCGCGGCCGCGCCCTGGCCGCCGGCGGTTCCGGTAATCAGCGCGACCTTGCCGTCGAGCCTCCCCATCAGCCGACCAACTCCACCAGGTTGCCCTCGGGATCGGCCAGGAACGCGAACCGGATGCCGGGCTCAGGAGAGGGGGCCGGTGGCATGACCCCCCTCGCCCCCGCCTCGATCGCGCGCTCCCACAGGCGGTCGATGTCCTCAGACCTGAGCGCAAAGTGGTTGTAGCCGCGGGTGGCGTGCGCCTCGATCGGCGTGGCCGCCTGCGGCCCCGGGACCGATGCGGAGTGCTCGAACAGCTCGAGCCGGAACCCGTCCGGATGGGTCAGCATGACGCCGCGAATCGGGTGCGGCGAGAGCTCGAACGCGAGCTGGCGCTCGAATCCGAACGCGCTCGTGTAGAACGCCTCGGCGGCCTCGAGATCGGCCACCGAGAGGCCGACATGATCGAACCCAACTCGCATCCCGGCGGCAGTATTGCATACAGATTGCCCAATCGTCTACAGTTCGAGCGCGAGATGCCGCAGCCCATCCATCACCTCGGCTACGTAGTCGATGACCTCCACCGCGACGTGCCTCGGTTCGCAGCCGCGACGGGCGCTGGGCCGTTCTTCGCGATGGAGCACATCCCCTTCGACGAGGTGACCTACCGGGGCGAGCCGGCCTTATACGACCACTCCTCGGCATTCGGTGCGTGGGGTGCGATCCTCGTCGAGCTGACTCAGGTGCACGACGCTTCACCGGCCGGACTCAGGAACTCGCTGGTCGGCTCGGGCGGCGGCGTCGGCCACGTTGCCTGGCTCGCCGACTCGCTCGAGGACGAGGTCGCGCGCCTCAAGGCCTCGGGCCTCACCCCCTTCCACGCCGGCCGCACCGGGCCCGCGTCCGCGGTGTGGTTTGACGGCGGCGAGATCTTCGGACACCCGATCGAGGTGCTCCAGCGCCGCGACGAGCTGCTCCGGTTCTATGCGATGGTCCGCGAGGCATCCGCCGGATGGGACCGATCTGACCCACTCCGGATCATGAGCGGGGCGCCGGCGTGAACGTCCCTGACGAGGTCGACGTCCTCGTCGCCGGGTTCGGCGCCGCGGGCGCGGCAGCGGCGATCGCGGCCCACGACGCCGGCGCGTCGGTCGTCGTCGTCGAGAAGACCACGTCCGGCGGCGGCAACTGCGTCTACTCGGGCGGCTTCCTGTTCGACCTCGACGGTCCGCACGCCGTCGACCACCTCGACGCCCTCTGCTTCGGGAAGACCGACCGCACCGTGCTCGAGGCCTACGCCCGCGGCCTGCGCGACGTCCCGGAGTTCATCGAGGCGCTCGGCGGGACGGCTGCTCCCGTCGATTTCGAGGCGTTCGGAGGGATGCTCCCGTCTTGGCCGCACTTCCCCGGCGCCGGACACGTCGGCTATCGCCAGTTCGTGCCGGAACCGGGCGAGCGCCCCGGCCCCGGCCTGTGGCGCGTGCTCGAAGCGGCCATCCGCGAGCGCGACATCCCAGTCGTGCTGAACACCCCGGTCGTCGATCTCGTGCTCGACGGCGACCGCGTGACTGGGGCGATCGTCGAGCACGACCGCGAGCCCGCGCGGATCGAGGCGCGCAGCGGAGTGATCCTCGCCAGCGGCAGCTTCGAGTCCGACCCTGAGCTCCGCGACACGTACCTTCCGCTCCCCCTCGTGTCGGTCGGGCACCAGGGCAACACCGGCGACACCCTGCGTCTCGCACGCGCGGCCGGCGCTTCGCTGTGGCACATGAGCGCGTTCTTCGGCTGGCTGTCGTTCGTGCACCCGGGTTTCCCGGCCGCGTTCACGCTCGACGTCCACGCCCCGAGCTTCATCTACGTCGACGGCGACGGGCGCCGGTTCGCCGACGAGACCGGTTGGGAGGCCCACGACCGAACCCGCGCGCTCACTGCCTATCTGCCGCGCCGCCCCAACCGTCCGCGGATGCCCGGCTGGATCGTCTTCGACGAAGCGGCGCGTCGCGCCGGCCCACTGCACGGGATCGTGGGCAGCCCGAACGGCTACGACTGGAGCCCCGACAACTCGGCCGAGGTGGCCGCCGGGTGGATCAAGCACGGAGCCGACACCACGGAACTGGCAGCCGCCACGGGGCTCGACCCCGCGATCCTGAAGGACACACTCGCGGGGTACGCGGCTGCGGTCAGCCGGCGCGCGGACTACGAATTCGGCCGCTCCCCCGCCACGCTCGTTCCCCTCCTCCCGCCGCTCTACGCGATTCAGATGACACCCGGCGTCGCGACCGCCTCGGGCGGTCCGCGCCGGGACGCGCAGGCGCGGGTGCTGCGCCCCGGCGGCGCGCCGATCCTCGGGCTGTTCGCCGCCGGCGCCGCGGGCTCGATCTGGGGCCATCTGACCGAACATGGGGGTGGGCTGACCGACGCGCTCGTATTCGGGAAGATCGCGGGTAACCAGTGCGCAACCGCCGCCGTGGTCGCGGGTGCGAGACACAAGGAGATGTGATGAGCCAGACCACAGTTGACGTCGCCACGCCGCGCGGCACGATGCCGACGTACGTCCACCGCCCGGACGGCACCGGGCCCTCCCCACGCGTCCTCCTGTTCATGGACGCCCCCGGGATCCGGCCGGCGCTGCTGGGCTACGCCGAGCGACTCGCCGGCGCGGGCTACACGGCGATCGTGCCGGACCTGTACTACCCGTTCGACCCGGCCGAGAAGTTCGACGCGGAACGACTGGCGGCCGGCGACGAGGAGGAGTTCGCGCGGATGCGGAAGCTCGTCGGCCAGATCGACGACGAGCAGGTCCTCGAGGACACGCGCCTCGTGCTCGAGGCGGTCCCAGGAGCCGACGGCGGGGAGTGGGCATGCATCGGCTTCTGCATGGGAGGCCGCCTCGGGATGCGCGCGGCCGAGGCGTTCGGAGTCGAGATCGCGGCGGCCTCGCTACTTCACCCCACCGGTCTGGTCACCGACGCGCCCGACTCGCCGCATCTCGAAGTCGATCGGGTCGACGCGGGGCTGTACCTCGGCTTCGGCGAGAGCGACAGCGTCACCCCGGTCTCGACCATCCCGCCGCTCCGCGAGCGCCTCGAACAGGCCGGAGTCGCTAACCGAATCGACGTTTTCCCCGGTGCCGAGCACGGCTTCACGATGCCCGATAGGCCCGCGTACGACAAGGCGGCCGCTGAGCAGGCGTGGGCCGGGACGCTCGCGCTCCTCGCCGAGCGGCTGTGAAGCCCAGCGCCTGCGAATACCTGGCGCCCGAGACGTGTGAGGAGGCGCTCAGCGCGCTGGCCGAGCACGGCGATGAGGCGGCGGTCCTGGCCGGCGGGCAAAGCCTGATCCCGATGATGAACCTGCGGATCGCGGCGCCCGGTGTGCTGATCGACATCATGCGGATCGGGGAACTGGACTACCTCGCAGGCGAGGAGGGGTGGATCGAGATCGGCGCCGGCGTCCGCATGGCGCGGGCCGAGCGAGAGTGCCCAGCGCCGCTGCTCGCAGCGGCCCTCCGGCACGTCGGCCATGCCGCGATCCGCAACTGCGGCACAGTGTGCGGATCGGTCGCCCACGCCGACCCGGCGGCCGAGGTGCCCGCGGTGCTGCTCGCGCTCGACGGCGAGGTCGTGCTGCGGAGCGCGCGGGGACGGCGCGTGATAGCGGCCGAGGATTTCTTCCACTCGTACTTCAGCACGGCGCGCGAGCCCGACGAGCTCGTCGTCGCGGTCCGGATCCCGGCGGCCACGCGGCGTGTGGCCTTCCTCGAGGTGACGCCGCGGCTGGGCGGCTCGACCGGCGAGTTCGCCACCGTCGCCGTCGCCGCGACCGCGGAGCTCGATGACGCGGGCCGCTTCGCGCGCGTGTCGCTCGCGTTCGCCGGCGTGGCTGAACGCGCGGTCCGGGCGCGCGAGGCCGAGGCGCCCCTGATCGGCGCCGAGCCCACCGCCGACGTGCTCGCCGCCGCCGCGCGAGCCGCTTCAAACGCGGTCGACCCGCCCGCCGACGTCCACGCCGGCCCCGAGTACCGCCGCCACCTCGTCGGCGTGCTGACCCGCCGCGCGCTCGCGGAGCTTGCCGCATGACGCGAGTCTCGATCGAGGTCAACGGCGCCGTACACGACCTCGACGTGCCGCCCCGCCTGCTCCTCGCCGACCTACTGCGGGACCGGCTCGGGCTCACCGGCACGAAGATCGGGTGTGCGATGGGCGCTTGCGGCGCGTGCACCGTGCTGCTCGACGGGGCGCCGGTGCGTTCGTGCCTGATGCTCGCGGTGCAGGCGCGCGGCCGCTCGGTGCGCACGGTCGAGGATCTCGCACCCGACGGCGAGCTGCACCCGATCCAGCGCGCGCTGCAGCAGCATCACGGGCTCCAGTGCGGCTACTGCACCCCCGGCATGCTGATGTCGCTGGCGCCGCTGTTCGAATCCGGCGAGCCGCTCGACCCCGGGACCGTCCGCGAGGCGATCGCGGGGAACCTGTGCCGCTGCACCGGCTACGAGACGATCGTCGAGGCCGTCGTGGAGGCGAGCCGCCGATGAGCGAGTTCGCGCTGTACGCCCGGAAGCGGTGGGCCGGCAAGCGCGTGCAGCGGCTCGAGGATCCCGGGATGCTGACGGGGGCGACCCGGTTCGTGACCGACGTGCAGCTGCCGCGAATGCTCGAGCTCGCGTTCGTCCGCTCCCCCGCCCCCCACGCTCGCATCGCGTCGATCGATCTCGGCCCCGCCCGCGAAATCTCCGGCGTCCGCGAGGTGCTCGGGCCCGCCGACGTCGCCCACGTGCACGCGACGCAGGACTTCGTCGAGCTCGACGGCGCGCTCAAGACACCGCGGGTAACGCTGCCCGGTGATCGCGTCCGCTACGTCGGCGAGCCCGTGGCCGCGGTCATCGCCGACGATCGGTACGCCGCGGAGGACGGCGCCGACGCGGTGATCCTCGAGCTTGAGCCGCTTGCCGAGCGCCAGCCGATCCACGACCACATCCCCGAGGGTCGCTACTTCCACCAGGCCGCGGCGCACGGAGACGTCGACGCGGCGTTCGCAGGGGCCGCGCACGTCATCGGGCGGCGGCTGAACATTCAGCGCGTCGTCACCTCGGCGCTCGAGACCTGCGGGATCGTCGCCGACTACGACGCGGCGAGCGGAGAGCTCACGTGCTACCTGTCGACGCAGATGCCCCATCTCGCGCGGGCCGCGCTCGCCGAGGCGCTCGGGTTGCCGGTCAGCCACGTCCGCGTCGTCTGCCCCGCGATGGGCGGCGCGTTCGGTGGCAAGGAGGTGATGCTCCCCGAGTACCTGTGCGCCGCGGTGGCCGCGATCCGGTTGCGGCGGCCCGTGCGCTGGGTCGAGGACCGCAGCGAGGCGCTGACGGCGGGCGCGCACGGCAAGGAGGCCGACGCCGAACTCGAAGCGGCTTTCGATGACGACGGACGGCTGCGAGCGATGCGCTCGCGGTTCACCTCCGACACCGGCGCGTACTCGAGCGGGATCGGCGCCTACGTCGAGTTCATGGTCGCCGCGTTCACCGTGCCGGGGCTCTACGACATCGACGCGTACGCGTACGACACCGGCGGCGTCGTCAGCCACAAGGCGCCGCTGTCGCCGTTCCGCGGCGTCGGGATGACTACGAGCCAGACGCTGCGCGAGGTGCTGCTCGACGACGCGGCCCGCGCGCTCGGCATCGATCGGATGGAGCTACGGCGGCGCAACATGGTGGCCGACGGGCCGTGGCGGACCGTGCTGGGCGAGCAGTACGAGCCCGGCAGCTGGCGGACCGCGTTCGGGCGCGCACTCGACATAGTCGGCTACGACGACTTCGTCGAACGCCAGGCTTCAGCGCGCGCGTCCGGCCGGCTCCTTGGCATCGGCGTCTCGCCGTTCGTCGAGGCCGCCGCGCTCGGGTCGGCCGGCGGCGCCGGCGGGCTCCCCGGGACATCGCACGACAACGCCACGGTGAGCATCGACCTCTCGGGCCGGATCACCGTCGCCCTCCCCACGTTCTCGCACGGTCAGGGTCACCACACGACCGCCGCGCAAATGGTCGCCGACATGTTCGCGGTCACGCCAGCGGAGGTTCGCGTGCTCGACGGCGACACGGCGCGCACGCCGTTCGGGATGGGCACGTTCGGCAGCCGGAGCGGCGTGTTCATCGCGGGCACGGTCAGCCGCGCCGGGGTCATCGTGCGTGACAAGCTGCTGCGCGTGGCCGAGATCCTGCTCGAGGCCGCACACGAGGACCTCGAGCTGGTCGACGGCACTGTCGGCGTCCGCGGCGTACCCGCGCGGCGGATCCCGCTCGCCGCGGTAGCCGGCGCGGCCCACTTCGCGCCGCACGTCAGGGCCGAGCTGGGCGACCCCACGTTGACCGCGACCGCGTTCTTCGACCCGCCGCGCCCCACCCACTCCAATGGGACGGTCGCCGCGATCGTCGAGGTCGACCCCGACACCGGCGGCGTCGTGATCGAGCGGATCGTCGCCGTCGAGGACTGCGGGACGATGGTCAACCCGATGATCGTCGAGGGACAGATCCGCGGCGGCGTCGCCCAGGGAATCGGGCTCGCGTTGCTCGAACGCTACGTGTACGACGAGACGGGACAGCCGCAGACGACGACGCTCGCCGAGTACCTGCTTCCGCGCTCGACCGACCTCCCGCCGATCGAGATCGCCCACCTCGAGACCCCGTCGGAGAACGGTACGGCCGGGATCAAGGGCATGGCGGAGGGACCGGCGTCGGCGACCCCGGCGGCGGTGGTGTGCGCGGTCCTCGACGCGATCGCGCCATACGGGAAATCGATCGAGGCACTCCCGCTGCGACCGGAGACGATCGCGGAGGCGCTGGCGGCGCGCTGAGGAGCGGCATGGGCTGGATCGACGTCCATCATCACATCCTGCCGCCGGCGTTCGTCGCCGCGCAGCGCGATGAGATCCTGTACTTCGCGCGCGACCCCGCGGTGCTCGACTGGAGCCCCGCTCGCGCCCTCGAGCAACTCGACCAGTTCGGGATCGACACCGCCTACACGTCGCTCGGCGTGCCCGGCGCCGGCGACGCGGGCCTCGCCCGCGCGTGCAACGAGTACGCGGCCGACCTTGCCCGCGACCATCCCGGACGGTTCGGGGTGTTCGCCTCGCTCCCGCTCCCGGACCTCGACGCAAGCCTCGCCGAGCTCGCGCACGCGTTCGACGAACTGCGCGCCGACGGCGTCGGCCTGCTGTCCAACTACGGCGGGCGCCACCTCGGCGACCCGCTGTTCGCGCCCCTGCTAGAGGAACTCGACCGCCGCGGCGCGGTCGTGCATGTCCACCCGATCGCGCCACCCGCCTGCCGGGGCC
Source organism: uncultured Solirubrobacterales bacterium (assembly GCA_963699325.1). Taxonomy (GTDB): domain Bacteria; phylum Actinomycetota; class Thermoleophilia; order Solirubrobacterales; family Solirubrobacteraceae; genus Palsa-465. The sequence goes on from CAVOTN010000017.1 coordinate 70,992, forward strand.
TGCTCCCCGGCTATCCGGACCCGTTCCTCGAGTTCCCGTTCGACACGACACGCGCGGTTACCAGCCTGCTGTACGCCGGCGCGTTCGAGCGATGGCCGCGGATCGCGTTCATCTTCTCCCACGGCAGCGGGGCGGTGCCGATGCTCTCCCAGCGCATCGTCGCGCTCGCGCAGATGACCGGGACGGTCAGCGATCCGCTCCACCAGCTGACGCGAATCCACGCGGACGCGGTCACGACCACGAGCCGCCCCGCTTTCGCAGCCGTCTCGGATCTGCTCGGCACCGGGCGGATCCTGTTCGGCAGCGACTACCCGTACGTCCCGATCGCGGCCACCGCCGGTGGCCTGCGAGGCCTCGGCCTCGACCCGGACACGCTCGCCGCGATCGGCTGTCGAAATGCTGCCGCGCTGCTCGGCGAGCAGTAGCATTGCCTGCGAGGGGGGATTGTCGAGGGGAGGCAGTCCGTGAAACGAGGGTTGGTTGGTCTGCGTCGTTCGGTCGTATTAGCAGGCATGCTCGTGCTCGGCCTCGCACCCCCGGCGCTCGCGGATCGGGCGTTCACGCCGCGGTTCAGCACGAACGCCAACGGTGACATCACGATCATCGGCAACACGCTCGAGACGTGCCAGACATCGGTGGCCGATTGCGCGAACGCGCGCGCGGGGCTGGGGACGGTGCTCAACAACAACAACTTCTCGATGGTGCGCGTGAACACCGACTCCACGGCGGTCGATTCCTCATCCGCGCGCCTCAGCCTGCCGGCCGGCGCTCGGGTTCTGTTCGCGGGGCTGTACTACGGATCGCGGACGAATGCCGGAACGGGCGGGAAGTCCGCACCGGATTCGACGCCGGCGGGCCTGAGCAAGGTCGACCTGAAGCCGCCGGGCGCTTCGGGTTTCGATCACCTGACCGCCGCGGTCGACACGAGCTCCGACGTCACGGGCGCCTACGCGGCGTTCGTCGACGTGACGACACGTGTCCAGCGTGCCGGATCCGGTGTGTACACGGTGGCGAACGTGCAGGCAGCTACCGGCGAGGATCGGTACGCCGGCTGGGCGCTCGTCGTCGCCTACGAGGCCGCCGGCGAGCCGCCCCGCAACCTGACTGTGTTCGACGGGCTGCAGTCGGTTACGCAGGGCAAGCCGGCGGTGACGATCCCCGTCAGCGGATTTCAGACGCCTTTGAGCGGACCCGTCCGGACGAAGCTCGGGTTCGTCGCGTACGAGGGCGACCGTGGGCTGACCGGCGACAGCGCGACGCTCGATGGCAAGGTGCTGAGCGACAAGGTGAACGCAGCGAACAACTTCTTCAACTCCGCGATCTCGGTCGACGGTCAGAACTTCACCGACAAGACGCCCGACTACGTCAACCAGCTCGGCTTCGACGCGAAGCGGATCGGGATCGACGGCCTCCTCGCCAATGGCGCCACCAGCGCGACGATCGGACTCAAGACCAGCAGCGATCAGTACCTCCCCCAGGTGATCACGTTCGCCACCGATCTGTACGCACCCGTGATACGCGCGACCAAGACCGTCGCGAACCTGACGCATCCGGACGGCCCCACGCACGCGGGAGACAGGCTCCGGTACACGGTCACGTTCACCAACGAGGGTCTCGAGGCGGCGACCAACTTCGTCGCCACCGACAAGATCCCGCCCGACACCACGTACATGGCCGGATCGCTGCGAATCCCGACCGCGCCCGCGAGCGCCGCGACGCCGACCGACCTCGTCGGCGACGACCAGGGCGAGTACGACGCCGCGCAGAACAGCGTGCGGTTCTTCCTCGGGAGCGGCGCGGCCGCGGGCATGGGAGGCACGGTGGCCGTCGCCGGCGCGCCCGGAGATACGGCGCAGGTCAGCTTCGAGGTCCGCGTTGACGACAGCCTGACCGCCGAGCAGGAGATCAGAAATGTCGCCCAGGCAACGTTCATCGCGCCTACGCTCGGCAAGGAATTGACGGCGCTGTCCTCGGAGACCCTCGTGACCGCGACACCGAGCCCGACAGCGTCCGAGCCGGCGGACCTCGCGCTTGCGCAGAGCGAGACGGAGGCGCCCGCCGCGTTCGGCGACGACTCGGTCGACGACCACGTCACCATCGACAACAGCGGCCCCGGCGACGCCACCGACGTCGTGCTCCACTACCTTGCGCCGTCGGGCGCCACGATCGACTCGGCCACGATCGACCAGGGCTCGTGCTCGGTAAGCGCCACCGACGTGACCTGCGTGATCCCGCACCTCGACGCCGGCGGGTCGGCCGAGGCCGACATCGTCCTGGTGGAACCGCCGGCTGATGCGCTCGCGGACTCGACGAGCGAGGCCAGCATCAGCGCGTCTCAGTTCGACCCAACCCCTTCGAACGACAGCGGCGAGGCGACGGCCCCGATGTCGACGCCCGGTGCCCCGATGGCGGATCTCGTGATCGAGGACCACGAGAGCTCGTCGCAGGACACCCTCGGCGGGACCCTGATCGACACGATCACGGTCGTCGACAACGGCCCGGGCGAGGCGACCGGCATCGACCTCACGGACGCGCTCGACGCCGCCGCGCAGGTGACAGCGATCGATCCGGGGGCGTTCACGTGCAGCTCGGGAGCCGCCGTCCAATGCAGCCTGGCCGAGCTGGCGGCGGGCGATAGCGAGACTCTCGAGGTGGACATACGACCGCTGCGTCCGGGCGAGCTGATCGACGATGTCACCGCGAGCGACGACCAGTTCGATCCGAACTACGCCAACGATTCCGCGGAGACGACCGCCACCGTCACGCCCCGTGCCACCGCGGCAAAGGTCAGGATCGTCCCCATTCAGCGGATCGCGGCGCCGGGGCATGTGGTCGGATTCGTGGTCACAGTCGGAGTCGTCAAGCCGGTCCCAGGCGTGAACCCGACCGTATGCGTGACGCTCCCGAGGCAGCTCCGCGTCGTCCGCGCGGCGGGTGCCGTCGCGAGCGCCGGGCGACTGTGCTGGGACTCGGACGCGCTCGTCAATGGGTCACCGCGAACGTTCCGCTTCTCCGCACGCGTCGTGTCGTCGGCGGCGACGGCACTCGCGGTGCAGGCCAGGCTCACGGGCGCGAACTTCGCCGCCAGCCGCGCCGCGGCCACCGTCGCGGTGCCGCCGCGGCCGGTCGTCGCGTGCCCGTCCAGCTCAGGCCGCGTCCGACCCGGCCGGATCGCCTGCTGATCCTCTCAGCGTGTGATGCCCGGGGGATGCCGTCTCCGTGGTCCCGTCGGGCAGGACGATCTCCGCCGTGGTTCCGGGCGGGACCGTGACGGCCAGCTCGAACGCGTCACCAGAAAGCTGCCAGGAGGACTCGATCCGCCCGTAGGGGCTGTCGTGCTCGGCCTGCGCCCAGGTGATGCCGCGTCCGGGCGACGGCTCGACCCGAAACTGCCGGTAGGCCGCGCCACCGCTATCTTCGAGCAGCCGGATCCCGGCGACGTACCGGTGCAGGAACGACACCACCGCACCCTTGGAGTAGTGGTTGAGCGATTCGAACGGCGTCCCGTCAGGGCGCACGCCGTCCCAGCGCTCCCATACCGTCGTGGCGCCGCGCTCGATCATGTACAGCCACGACGGCATCGTGTCCGTGAACAGCAGCTCGTAGGCGACGTCGAGGTGGCCGGTATCGGCGAGCACGGAGAGCAGGTAAGGGGTGGCCAGGAACCCGGTGGCGAGATGGGTGCCGGCGGCTCGGACGAGCTCGACAAGCCGCGTGGCCGCATCCGCGCGCAACTCGGCCGGGACCAGGTCGAAGGCCAGTGCGCGGACGTGGTTGGCCTGGGTGTCGGGCTGCAGCCATCCGTCACCGCTGATGAACTCGGTCTGCCACGCGTCCCGCACGCGCTCGGCGAGCTCCCCGTAACGCGCCGCCTCCGCCGAGCGCCCGATCACGGCAGCGATCTGGCTCATCAGCCGCGCCGAGTGCGCGAAGTACGCGGTGGCGACGTCGGCCTTGTCGGCGTTCCGGAACGCCTCGAACTCCTCCGGTCCCTTCAGGTCCTCGCCAGGCACGAGCCACTCTCCCCAATGGAAGCCCGAGTCCCACAGGTAGCGCTCGTGCGGGCGCGGGTCCGGCCGGCCGGCAGCCCGACCCGGATATCGCGCGCCCGCAGCGGTGGCCTCCACATAAGACAGCCACGCGACCATCGAGACCCACTGCTCCTCGAGCAGACGGCGCTCTCCGTAGGCGCGATAGATCTCCCAGGGCACGATCACGGCCGCGTCGCCCCACCCCGCCGACCCGTTCATCGCCGCGAGGAAGCCGCCCTCGGACTCCGACGGCGGGCTCGGCGCGAGGTTGGCCACGAGCCCGCTCGACCACTGCTCGGCGGCCAGGTCCCGCAGCCACTTGGTGGTGAAGCCGGCGACGTCGTAAAGGAACGAGGCGGTCGGTACGAAGATCTGCCAGTCGCCGGTCCAGCCGGCGCGCTCGCGCGTCGGGCAGTCGGTGGGGATGTCGCAGGCGTTGCCGCGGAGGCTCCACACCGCCGCCTCGTGCAAGCGGTTGACGCGCTCGTCGCTGCAGCGGAACCACCCGGTGCGGGTCATGTCGGTGTGCACGACGGCGCCTGTGAGATCGGAGACTCCGAGCTCATCTGGATGCCCCTCGACGCGCACGTACTGGAAGCCGTGCGTGGTGTGACGCGGCTCGAACACGTCCCCCGGGCGCCCCGCCGAGACGACCCGGTCGACCTGGCCCGCGGGCAGCGGCTCGGGGATGAACGGCAGATCCACGTCGAGGTGGTCCGTGGTGACATCGCCCGCGACGTCAACCGCTTCCCCGTGAGTCAGGGTCAAACACGTCCCCGCCGGCCCTAGGTTCGACAGCCGCACCCACCCGTTGATGTTCTGGCCGAGATCGAACACGTGCCCGCGCGTCACCCGGCGCACGGACACCGGCTCGATCTCACCGACCGCGCGCACGGGCGGCGCAGGCGAGGCGACCAGATTGGCGTAGCCGTGATCGGCTACGGTCACGAGCTCCCACTCAGCGAAGCCGAACCCAAACCCGGGTTCGCTCCAACCGTCCCCCGGCCGCCTGAGGTCGACCGATTGGCCGGCGATCAGATCGGCCGCGTCAATATGCGACCGCGCGCTGCGCCACCCATCACCAGTCCCCGCGACGACCGTCGAGCCGTCGGCAAGGTCGACGCGCACCTGGGCGAGGAATCCGAGCTCCGATCCCCACTGGTCGTGGGCCCGTGGCAGCCCGACCTGGCCGCGGTACCAGCCGTCGGACAGGATCGCGCCGAGCGCGTTCGCCCCGCGGCGTACCAGCGACGTGATGTCATACGTCTGTACCTGGAGGCGGTCGCGGTATTCGGTGAACCCGGGAGTCAGCTCCGCATCGCCCACCCGCGTCCCGTTCAAGAACGCCTCGTAGACCCCGTGGGCAGTGGCATACAGCCGCGCGCGCACGACCGCGACCCCGGGCAGCTCGAACTCACCCCGTACGAGCATCGCCGGTCGCCGCCCCGGAGGCGGCTGTTCGGAGGACGGGGCGGGCTCGATCCACAGCGCCGACCAGTCCCCCACCTCGAGCAGCCCGACCTCGAACACCACCGGCGAGGACCAGCCGCTCTCCCCGAGGTCGGTCCACACCTTTACCTCGCAAGCAACGCGCGCGCCCGAGCTCAAAGGCACCCCCGCGTACTCGACGAGCACGCTGTCGGCGCTCTGCACCCGGCCGGTGTCCCAGCCGTTGTCGCCGCGGATCCGGTAGGCGAGTTGCCGGCGCGCGCCTTCCGGGAGCCACCACGAGAGGCGCGGCCGCGTGGTGCCGATCCCGACCGCGTCGCTGAGGTGTTCGACGCGCAGGCGCGTCGGCCCAGCCCGCTGCCGGTCAGGCAACCGGATGGTGGACGTCGAGCTTGTCGGGCGCCTGATCGGCGGCCGGCGTGCTCGCGGCGTCCTCGACCGCTACCGCGGCAGACGCGGGGGCGCCCTCGGTCCCGGCCGTGCGCAACCCGAGAACCCGATCGCGGAGCTTCATCAGCGCCACCGCCGGACCCTTTCCGGTCGACGTGCTGGTCAGGCCGTCGGGGTTCTGAACCGCGGTCAGCACCAGCGCGACGCCGGCGACGATCGCCTGGTACTTGCCGACGCTCAGGTGGATGTCGAGGAAGGTCACGAACAGGCCCGCCGCCGAGAACATCACGCCGGCGACGACCGCTCCCGCGATCCGCCCGACGCCGGCGACGAACACGATCGCGAGCAGGCTGATCGACGTGAACGCCGCGAAGCTGTCGGCAGTGAGCTCGCCCTGTAGGTAACCCGTCAGGGCGCCGCCCACGCCGGCGATGAACGCCGCCAGCGCGAACGCCATCAGCTTCCCCTGGGCGACGTTGATTCCGACCGAACCGGCGGCGCGCTCGTTCGAGCGGATCGCGAGCAGCATCCGCCCGGCGGGACCTCGCCTGAGCCGGGCCACGAGCAACCCGATGAGGATCACGACGACGAGCACCATGACTCCAAAGACCACGCGGTTCGTCGAGTGACCGGCGTTGGCGGCGAGGTTCAACCCGAGCAGGTGCGGCGCCTTGATCGGCAGGCCGGCGGTGCCCCCCGCGAAGCCCGCGCTGGAAAAGATCAGCGCATCCATAGCCGCGGCAAACCCGAGCGTCACTACCGCCAGGTTCACGCCGCGCAACCGCAGCGCCGGCAGACCGATCACCAACCCGACCGGGACCGCGCAAAGGCCGGCGGCCAACAGCGAGAACGGGAAGCCGAGCCCCCATCCGTGCGAAATGTGCCCGAGCATGAAGCCGCCGATGCCGGCGAGCGACATCTGCGCCAGCGACACCTGGCCCACATAGCCGGTCAGCACCACCACCGACAGCGCGATGCACGTCACCGTCAGCGACGAGATGAACGCGTACCGGAGAACGTTGCTCAACAGCAGGAGCAGGATCAGCCCTCCGACGAAGCATGCGCCGGCGGACGCCAGCGGCGAGCCCGGCCAGCCGACCGACGGGTTCTTCTGGGCGGCCTCTCCGCCCCGGGCCAGGACCGAGCGCGAGCGGAACGCCATCACGATGATGATCACGATGAACGGCACCGCGTCGGACAGCCCCGATTGAGGCAGCCACGTCCACACCGTGATCAGCTTGCCGATTTCAGACTGGAAGCAGCCGATCAGCAGCCCGGCCAGCGCGGTGATCCAGAACGACTCGAACCGGCCGACCAGCGCCGCCGCCAGCGCCGGGACGATGAACAGCGTGTAGGAGGTCGGGTCGAGGCTCGCGACCGGCGCGATCAGGATGCCGGCAGCGCCCGCCAGAACGGTCGCGATCACCCAGTTCTGCGACGCGATGCGGGTGGCTGAGATGCCGGTGAGCGCTGCGCCGCGGTCGTTTTCGGCCCCGGCCCGGGTCGCGAGCCCGAACCGCGTGTAACGGTAGATCAGAGCGAGCGCGACCGAGATCACGATCACGACGCCGGTGAAGAACAGGCGGTCCTGCGGGAACGTGACACCGGAGATCTTCAGCGCCCCGCTCGGGAAGATCGGGTTGGTGGCGACGGGCTCGGTGCTGTAGTTGAGGACCGCGATCGCCTGAAGCGCCAACATCACCCCGACCGACGCGCACACCCGGGTGAGCTGCGAGGCGTTCCGCAGCGGCCGGTAGACGAGGCGGTACAGGACGAAGCCGAGGGCGGCCGAGTAAACCAGTGAGATGACGATCGCGAGCGTCGTGTTGATGCCCGTCCCGCCGTTCAGCGAGATCTGGTGCGGGATGATCACGACGGGCAACTCGAGCTCGCCGAAACTGCGCAGGTTGACGAACACGTAGGCGATGAACATCGCCACGGCGCCGTGGGCGAAGTCGACCACGCCGGCGCTGCGGTACTTGAGGACGAGACCCTGGCCGAGGATGGCGTAGGTCGCGCCGGCGCCGAGGCCGAGGATCAGGAAGAGGATGTAGCTGGACATGGTGGTTACGTGTTCGTGGATGCGGTGCAGTCAGATCCGCCCGCCGGGCGGCGGGCGGATCCGGCCACGATGGTTAGAGCCCCTGGCCCTTGTAATAGCCCTTCGAGGTGGTCCAGTCGGTCGTGCTCGGCTGAGTGAGCTGGCCGCTCTTGACCTGGTTCATCAGGTAGTAGTCGTTGCAGATCGCGGGCGCTCCCGTCATCTGCTGCCCGTCGCACGTGTAGGGGTGCGACAGGAAGTTGGGATGGTTGCTCCCGGTCTTGAACGCGGCTTCGATCGACGTGGTGTTGAGCGCCCCCGACACCTTGCTCAGCGCCGCCTGGACGTTCATGACGGTCGCAAAGCCGGCGACCGACGGTGAGTCGATCAGCGTGCCCGGCGCCGCCCACTTCTTCATCGCCGCCTGGAACAGCTGCGCCTGCTGGCTGGTCCCGGTCGGGAGGATGAACGGAGAGGCGATGTACATGCCCTCGGCGCCGCCGGCCGACGCCGAGATCACCGGCGGCGCGCCGCACGGATCGATGCCCATCAGCTTGCCCGCGTACCCGACGCTCTTGAGCGACTTCAGGACGTTGCCGCAGCCGTTCGGGACATCGATGTACGCCAGATCCGCCCCGCTGCTCTCGATCAGCGCGGCCTGCGGGCTCGGATCAGGCGAAGTCGGCGAGAGCGGGATCAGCTTCACGGAACTCACGCCGGCGGCCTTGAACACCGGCACGATCTGGGGAATGATCGACTCGCCCTGCGGATTGGAGAAATACATCAGGGCGACTTTCTTGACGGCGAGTGTCTTGCCCGCGTACACCGCGGCCGCGGCGTTGTCGCCGACGCTGACCGACCAGAACTGGATCGAGTTCGGCGAGACGAACGGAACCGGGGTGAACGGGATGCCGCCGATGTAGGCGAGGTTCGCGTGCGCGTAGATCGGGATCGAGGCAGGCGCGCCGACGTCGGCCGCGCCGAGGATCGCGAGCGGATGCTTGGCCACGAGCTCGTTCGCGCATCGGGCCGCGCCGGCCGGCGTGCCGTCGCCAATGCAGCTGTCGATCACGATCGAATGGCCGTTGATGCCGCCGAGGTAGTTGTTGACGTACTCCATCGCGGCGATCGCTCCCTGTCGCGCCTCGGGGAACGTGACCGCGCCGGTCTCGTCGTTGATCATCCCGAACACGTACGGGCTGCCGGTCGCCTTCTTCGGGGTGCCGAACACCGACGACGTCGCGGCCGAGGTGGTCGCCGACGTGGCGCCGGTGCTGCTACCAGACGATCCGCTGCTCCCACTCGTGGTGCTGCTCGAGCTGCTCGATCCGCAGCCCGCCGCGATCAGCCCAGTCGCCGCGACCACGGCGGCCGTGCCGAGCCATTTCGAACGTTTCATCTGCAGTGCTCTCCTCTGGTTGTGTCTAGGGTCAACTGGGCTGGGGGCTGCCGCCGTTACGCCGCGGCCGCTTGCCCCAGATAGCTCGCCGCGAGCAGCTCGCGCCGCTCGCGGAGTTCGGCGGCGGCGCCCTCGAGCGCGATCCGCCCGTGGGTCAGGACGTATGCCCGATCCGAGACCTCGAGCGCGAGCGCCACGTGCTGCTCGACGAACAGCACGCTGGCGCCGAACTCGTCGGCCGCCCGTCGCAGGATCGGAAGCAGCCGCTCGACGATCACCGGAGCCAGGCCGAGGCTCATCTCGTCGACGAGCAGCAGGCGCGGCTGGGTGACGAGCGCCCGTCCGATGGCCAGCATCTGCTGCTCGCCTCCCGACAGCAGACCGGCCTTGCGGTGTAAACACTTGCGCAGCTCGGGAAGCATCTCGAGCAGCTCCGCCTCGCCTGCGCCGCCTTTCCGGCCGGCGAGCCGCAGATGCTCGCGGACGGTGAGGCCAGGAAATAACGCGCGGCCCTCGGGTACGAGCGCCAGGCCACGCCGGGCCAGGGTGTGTGCGGGCACGCCGCCGATGTCCTCGCCCGACATCCGGATCGCGCCGGAGATCGGCCGGTTCAGCCCGGCGATCGTCTCGAGCGTGGTCGTCTTGCCGGCGCCGTTCGGACCGAGCAGCGCGACGACCTCGCCGGGACGGACCTTGATGGTGACATCGCGGACGACCGGAATCTGCTGGTAGCCCGCGCACACGGCCTCGAGGGCGAGGGCATCGCCCGCAGCGGTCGCGTCAGTGGCTTGCGGCGGCATGGCTCGCTCCTAGGTAGGCCTCGATCACGCGCGGGTCCTCGCGGATCTCGGCCGGGGATCCGGTCGCGATCTGCCGTCCGAAGTCGAGGACCATCAGGTGGTCGCACACGCTGAGCACGAGCCCCATGTCGTGGTCGATCAGGAACACGGTCACGCCGTGCGCCTCGGGCAACGTGCGAAGGCGGCGGCCGAGCGCGAGGCTTTCGTCGGTGTCGAGCCCGGCGGCAGGTTCGTCGAGGAGCACGAGGCGCGGCTGCCGGGCCAGCGCCCGCCCCACGCCGACGAGCTTGCGCCTGCCCAGCGAGATCTCGGACGGGTAGCGGTCGACGACGTCCTCGAGGCCGCACACTCCGATTGCCCAGTCGACGCCCGTGCGGTCGGGCGGGCGGTGGGGCAGGAACAGGTCACGCAGGGCGGTGCCGACGCTCACGTGCTCGCTCGCGACCAGCATGTTCTCGTCGACCGTGAGGTCATCGAACAACTCCACCGACTGGAACGTCCGCGCCAGCCCGAGGCGCGCCCGGCGGTACGGGCGCAGCCGGCTGATGTCGCGGCCGCCGAACACGATGCTCCCGGCGGCCGGCTTCGTATATCCGGTCAACGCGTCGACCATCGACGTCTTGCCGGCGCCGTTCGGACCGATCAGTCCGAACACCGTTCCCTCCGAGATCTGGAGGTCGACATCGGAGACGGCCACGACGCCGCCGTAGGCGACGCGCAGCCCGTGCACATCGAGCAGCGGTCGTGGTGTCGTCTGTGCTGTCATGTCTCTCCCTCGCAAGCGCTCATCTGCGCCCATCGGCGGAAACTGTACACAGTTTTGCTCCTTGTGTCCAGTGTTCGTGCCATGGGCATGTGTAAGCGTTTCGTTAGCGAGCCCGCGCCGGCTCGGGGCGCGAGCCAGCGGGGGGTGCGAACACGCGGACGTCGTCAGGGGCCGAACCGCTCGCCGGCGCCCAGCCCGGGCCCCCTCCGTGCATGAACCGGCTCCAGGCGGCGATCATCTCGCCGGCGACCTCGTCGGTACCGCGCGTCTGGCCCCCCAGCCGCGCCCCCGGTCCTCCGTCCCGCCACGTGCCGAACAGCAGCGGGACCTCGACCGTGTGCGTGGCGCCGAGGTCGGGGCCGGCCCCGGGATGGTCGACCCGGTAGCGGTACACGGCGCTCCGATCGCCGACCGCCTCGGCGCGAGCCGACGCCCAGCGGGCCAGCGGTTCCGCGACCATCGCGTCGGTGGCGATGTCGACGAGCAGCGACAGCGGATCGTGCGGCGCGCCACCTGCCGCCGCCCGCTCCCGATACCGCTCGAGCACCGCGTCGGGCTCTTCTGTGTGACATAGATGCGCGACGACGGCCGGAACCAGCTCGGGCGGCGGCGACGAGCGCCACGGCGCTCGGAAGAAGAACGTGCCCTCCTGGGCCGTGTGGCCGGCAAGCACCTCGACCTCCGGGCTCGCTCCGGGCACGTCGACCGGCGAGGCCGGAAGGCTGCCCGCGTCGACGGTAGGGAGCGCGCCGCCCCTGGTCCCACGGAACTCCGGCTGCTCGAGCAGATCCTCGTGCAGCGCGACGATCCGCTCGGCGTCCAGTCCGCGCAGGCACGCCGGATCGAACGCACCTGCTCCGCCGGCGGCGGCGCTCAACGCCTCCGCCCACCGGATCGCCACCGCCGGCGGCTGGGCGACGTCGCCGAGCGGCGGTGACTGGAGGGCCACGCGGCGGAACAGCCCGGCGGCACCCGGCGCCACCAGCAGATCCATCGCCGACAACGCGCCGGCCGACTGCCCGGCGAGCGTGACCTCGGCCGGGTCGCCGCCGAACGCGGCGATGTTGTCCCGCACCCATTCGAGTGCGGCGATCTGGTCGAGCAGGCCCCAGTTCGCGGCCGGCGCGTCTGACGCCGCGGCGAGGTCGGGATGGCCGAGCCAGCCGAGGCTGCCCAGCCGGTAGTTGACGGTCACGACCACCGCATCGGCGGCCGCCGCGAGGCGCTCGCCGGAGTACAGGCTGGCGCCGGCGTGCCCGATCGCGAACCCGCCGCCGTGCAGCCACACGAACACCGGCCGGCGGTCGTCGAGCCCCGGCGTGAACACGTTCAGGTTGAGGCATTGCTCGTCGGTGGCGGGCAGCTCACCGTGGGTGAACGCCGATGCCGCGCGCCGCGGCTGCGGCGCGGCGGGCCCCGGCCCGAACGCTTCCCGAACCCCGGCCCAGCCCGGCTGCGGGCCGGGTGGGGCGAAGCGCGGCGCGGCCGCGTACGGGATCCCTCCGAATGCCACCACCTCGCCGGCGCGACGGCCGCGGATGCGGCCAGCGGCGATGTCGACGACGGGCACGGGACTAACGCGCGGCCGCAACCTCCGAGACCAGTTCCGGGTGCCCTTCCTCCCACGAGATCACGCGGTTGCGCAGCACGCCGACCCCTTGGATCTCCGCCTCGACGACGTCGCCGGGCCTCAGGTACAGCGATGCGGCGTCGTCGCTGAACCCGGCCACGCCCGACACCGTCCCGGTCGAGACGATGTCCCCGGGGCTGTAGCCCATCGCCGAGTAGTGGCTGATGATCTCGGGGACGGTGACCGACATCCGGCTCATGTTGGAGCTCTGCCGGCACTCACCGTTGACGCGCAGTTCCATCGACAGGGCGGTCGGGTCGGGGATCTCGTCCGGCGTAACGATCCACGGGCCGATCGGGCAGAACGTGTCGATGCTCTTCGACAGGCAGAACACGCCGGACTTCATCTCCTCGCGCTGGATGTCGCGCGCGGTGATGTCGTTGAAGATCAGGTAGCCGGCGATGTAGTCGGCGGCCTCCTCGGGCGAGAAGAACTTGCCCGCCTTGCCGATCACGACCGCGAGCTCGAGCTCGTAGTCGAGCTCATTGGTCAGCGCCTCCGGGTAGACGATCGCGTCGTCGGGACCGATGATCGCGTCGATGTTCTGGAAGAACACGATCCAGGGCAGGACGGGGTGCGACCAGTTGACGTTCTTGGACTCCTCGTGGTGCTCGCGGAAGTTGCCGGCGGTGTGGAAGAACTTCTTCGGGATGATCGGCGCCCGCAGGCGCACGTCCTCGAGCGCGAACTCCCGCCCGGTCTCGGGCACGTCGCGGTCGAGCTCGAAGTACCGGCGCATGTCGGGGACGTCGAGTTCCACCACCTTGCCATCGACGACCTTCCCCACCAGCCCGTCGTCGAACGTCACAAGCTTCATAGCCGCTCCTTTTGCAGACGCCACTCGTACTCAAGCACTCGCGAGGAGAATTATAGACAGAAGATCAATCTGTATGCAATTCGTCTAACTGAGTGCCAGGCTTGTTGTCAGGCCGGGTCGCGGCGGGCCCGTAACGCGCGCGAGGTCCCGAGCGCGGCCGCCCGCACAGCGGGGACGAGTCGCGCCGCCTCCGTCCCATCGGCCTTGCTGACGATCGAAAGCGCCGCGATTACCTCGCCGGCGCCGTCGACGATCGGCGCTGCCACCGACACGGCGTCGTCAGTGACCTGCCGATCGCTGACCGCGACACCGTCCCGGCGGATCTGGCTCAGTATCCGTCGCAGACGCTCGGGATCGGTGATCGTGTAGTCCGTGAACCGCCGCAGCGGTCCGTCGAGCACCTGGCGCTGCACGGTGTCCGGAGCATGGGCGAGCAGTACGACTCCGATCCCCGAGGCGTGGAGCGGGAAACGGCCGCCGACCCGCGTGAGCACGCCGACGGCGCGGCGGCCGGCGATGCGCTCGATATAGACGACCTCGTGGCCCTCGCGCACGCCCAACTGGACGTTCTCGTGCGTGACCTCGTACAGGTCCTCGAGGAATGGCAACGCGGCCTCGCGCAGCGGGACCCCGCGGGGCGCCAGCGACGCGATCTCCCACAGTCGCAGCCCGACCCGGTAGCTCCCGTCGCCGTCGCGCTCGAGTGCTCCGGACGCGCACAACTCGCCGACCAGCCTGTGCGCCGTCGTCAGCGGCAGCGCGGAGCGGCGCGCGATGTCCGACAGCGTGAGCGTCGGCCAGGCGGGCGTGAACGTCTCGAGCACGGCGAAACCCCGGGCGGTGACCGAGCGGCGGTCGACTCGATTACGGACTCCTCCCAAGGCACGCATTGTGCCGCTTATTCCGCTGAGCGGAAGCAACCGTTGCAGTCGGCCCCCCGCGGTCCTACGCTGGCCTTTCCGTTTGGAGAGGTAAGAGGGCTGAGAAAGGCCGCGTGAGTTGACGTCGACGCCGTTTCGCGATTGCTTGCAGGCGCCCGGCGCGTTTGCGATCGCGGTCGAGTTGGTGACCGCCCGTGGGATGGTCACCACCGAGCGCAGCCGTGCGCTGGTCGAAAAGGCGCGCGCGCTGGCCGACGATCCCCGGATCGACGTGCTGTCGATCACCGACAACCCCGGCGGCAACGCGATGCTCGCGCCCGACACGCTCGGCACCGACCTGGTCTCGCGCGGGCAGCAGGTGATCATCCACCTGGCCTGCAAGGACTGGAACCGGAACGCGCTCGAGAGCCGCGGGTGGAAGCTCGCCTCTGAGGGGTTCGGCAACGTCCTGTGCCTGTCGGGCGATTATCCGCTCGGCGGGTACGGCGGCACCGCGGCGCCGGTGTTTGACATCGACTCGGTCGGCCTCCTCAAGCTCTTCAGCGACATGAACGCCGGGCTGCACATCGCGCGGACCAACGAGCGGCTCGAGCGGACGGACTTCTTCCTCGGGTGCGTGGTCACCAACCACAAGGTGCACGAGCGCGAGGTCGTCCCGCAGTACCAGAAGCTCGCCAAGAAGGTCCGAGCCGGCGCGCGCTTCGTGATCAATCAGATCGGCTACAACGCGCGCAAAGACGACGAACTGCTCCGCTACATCGCTCGCGCGAACCTCCAGGTACGCGCGCTGGCGAACGTGTTCCTGCTCTCGCCCGGAGCCGCCCGCGCATTCAACGCGGGCAGAATCCCAGGCGTGATCGTCACCGACGAGCTGCTGGCGCTGGCCGAACGCCACAGCGCGAGCGCCGACCGAGGCCGGTCGTTCTTCATCGACCTGGCGGCCAAGCAGCTCACGGTCGCGCGCGGCCTGGGGTTCCACGGCGCCTACCTGGGCGGCCACACGACCGCCGACACGTTCTTCGAGATTCTCGATCGCGCCCACTCGTACGCCGACGGCGACTGGCGCGAGCTCTCGCGCGAGCTGCGGTTCGGGCGCGCCGGCGAGTTCTACCTGTTCGAGCCCAACTCCGACACTGGGCTCTCCTCGGACGAGCTGAGCGCCGGATACGTGAAGTCCAAGCGCAAGCGCCAGACCGATCTGCGCGTCCCCCTCACGTACCGGTTCAGCCGCCGCGTTCATCAAACGGTGTTCGAGCCCGACGGACCGCTCCACGACGCCGCCCGCTCGCTGTACGAGAAGATCGACGCGGCGCCGCCCGCCGTCGGCCGTGCGGCACACGCGCTAGAGCAGGCGACGAAGGTCCCGTTGTTCAAGTGCCGTGACTGTGGCGACTGCTCGCTGCCGGACATCGCGTACGTGTGCCCTGAGTCGATCTGCGCCAAGAACCAGCGCAACGGCCCGTGCGGCGGCACCCGGGATGGGCTGTGCGAGGTGTACGACACTGAGTGCATCTGGTCACAGGCGTACGAACGCCTCAAGGCCTACGGCGAGGAGGACGACATGCTCGCCAACCCGGTGGTCGTCAAGGACAACGCGCTCGCTCATACGAGCGCCTGGGCCAACACGTTCCTTGGCCGTGACCACCAGGCCAAGAACGGCCAGTTCAGTGGATAACGCATAACTCGAAGGGAAAGAGAGACGATGGCAAGCAACCTCCAGGAAGTACTCGACGAATCCGGAAATATCGTCGAGCGCCTCCGCAACTCGCAGATCGGCGCGTATGTCTATCCGGTCGTCCCGTACGAGTTCACCAACTGGCGCCGTGAGCAGCGCTCCTGGCGCGACACGGCGGTCCTGTTCGACCAGTCACATCACATGGTGAATTTCTTCTTCAAGGGTCCGGACGCGCTCAAGCTTGTCTCAGACACGGGTATCAACACCGTGACGAACTTCGAGGTCAACATGGCCAAGCAGTTCGTGCCGACGACGCCGGCCGGACACGTGATCGGCGACGGCATCCTGTTCCACCTGGCCGACGAGGAGTTCGTCTGGGTGGGCCGCAACCCAGCCGCGAACTGGCTTCGGTTCCACGCCGAGACCGGCGGCTACAACCTCGAGTTCGATTACGACGACCGCTCGCCCTCGCGGCCGTATGGTAAGGCAGTCATCCGCAACGTCTGGCGCTTCCAGATCCAGGGGCCGAACGCGTGGGCGGTGATCGAGAAGCTCAACGGCGGTCCGCTCGAGCAGCTCAAGTTCTTCCGCATGGCGGAGATGAACCTCGGCGGGATGCGCGTCCGGACGCTGCGTCACGGCATGGCCGGCGAGCCCGGGCTCGAGCTTTGGGGGCCGTACGAGAGCTACGACGAGGTGCGCGAAACGATCCTCGAGGCGGGGAAGGAATTCGGGCTCGAGCCGTGCGGCGCGCGCGCGTACGCGTCGAACACGCTCGAGTCGGGCTGGATCCCGTCGCCGCTGCCGGCGATCTATACCGGCGAGGGCGTCGTCCGCAAGTACCGCGAGTGGCTCGGCGCCGACAGTTATGAGGCGAACAACGCACTGGCCGGCAGCTTCGTCTCGGAAACCATCGAGGACTACTACCTCAACCCGTGGGAGCTGGGGTATGGACCGTTCGTCAAGTTCGATCACGACTTCATCGGTCGCGACGCGCTCGAGCAGATCGACCCCGAGGCCCAGCGCAAGAAGGTGACGCTGGCGTGGGCCGACGAGGACGTCTCGCGTATCTTCGCCTCGCTGATGTACACCGACGAGCAGCCCTACCAGTTCTTCGACCTCCCGATCGCCAACTACGGATCCTCGAACTTCGACTCGGTGCTCGACGCCGACGGCGGCCTGGTCGGCTACTCGATGTTCACCGGCTTTAGCGACAACGAGAAGCGGGCGCTGTCGCTGGCCACGGTCGACCCGGCGGTCGAGATCGGCAGCGAGGTCACGGTGGTTTGGGGTGAGCCGAACGGCGGCTCACGCAAGACGACCGTCGACCCCCACCGGCAGATCGAGGTCCGCGCGATCGTCAGCCCGACGCCGTACTCCGAGCCGGCCCGGCTGCAGTATGCGGAGGGCTGGAGGACGACGGCGAGGTGATCTCGGCCAGACGGCGTTCGAACAGCCGCCGCTCGGCGTCATCGCTGGCAAGGGCGATCGCTTGCCGGTACTCGTCGCATGCCTCCTGCACGCGCCCGAGACGTCGCAGCAGCTCCGCACGCGTCGAATGCAGATAGCGGTAGTCCGCGAGGCCGGTCAGGCGATCGACGATCTCCAGGCCGGCTTCCGGACCGCTCGACTCCCCGACCGCGGCGGCCCGGTTCAGCTCGACGACAGGCGAGTCGGTCAGCCGCCCCAGTTCGCCGTATAGCGCGGCGATCTGCGGCCAGTCGCGCGGCTGGTCCACGTGCAGCGAGGCGATCGCGGCCTGAACCACGTATGGACCGTGACCGTGGAGGGCGAGCGCACGGTCGAGCCGCGCGCGCCCCGCTTCGATCTGCTCCGTGTTCCACAGAGCCCGGTCCTGATCGGCCAGCAGCACGATGTCGCCGTCGCGGAAGCGCGCCTCGCGCCGCGAGTCGTGGAGCAGCATCAGCGCCACGAGCCCGTGGACTTCGGCCTCGTCGGGCATCAGCTCGGCGAGCGCCCGTCCGAGCCGCAAAGCCTCGGTCGCGAGGTCGCCGCGACCACCGTAGCCCTCGTTGAAGATCAGGTAGACGACCGCGAGCACGGCAGCGAGCCGGTCGGGCAGCAGGTGGGCGGGCGGCACCCGGAATGGAATCCCGGCTGCCTTGATCTTGCGCTTGGCCCGCACCAGACGTTGGGCCATCGTCGGCTCGCCGACCAGGAACGCCCGCGCGATCTCCTCGGTGGTGAGGCCGCCGAGCGTCCGCAGCGTCAGCGCCACCTGGGCGTCGGTCGCCAGCGCCGGATGGCAGCATGTGAACACCAGCTCCAGACGTTCATCGGGGAATACGGTCGTCTCATCCACGGTGTCCTCGGGAGTCGATTCGGGGATCTCGAGCAGTCGGGTCTTGGCGGCCAGCACACGCTCCCGGCGGATCCGGTCGATCGCGCGCCGACGTGCGGTCGTGATCAGCCAGACGCCCGGGCTCGAGGGCGTGCCGTCGAGCGGCCAGCGTTCGGCGGCGATTGCGAACGCCTCCTGGGTGGCTTCCTCGGCGAGGTCGAAATCGCCGAGGAAGCCGATCAGCGCAGCGAGCACGTACGCCCACTGCTCGCGGAAGATCTGTTCTACGACTGTGTCCAATCCTGTGTCGGGCGGATCTCGATCGCGCCACCCAGGCTCGCCGCGGGGACTTTCGCCGCCACCTCGATCGCCGCGTCGAGGTCGTCGGCCTCGAACGTGAAGAATCCGTCGAGCGCCTCCTTGGTCTCCACGTACGGGCCGTCGGTGGTCAGCGTCTTGCCGTCCTCCACGCGGACGGTCGTCGCGGTCTCCGGCGGCGCGAGCCCGATCCCGGGCGTGACGCCCGGCGTCTGGTTGAGCGCCTGGAAGCCGGCCTGGAGCGAGTTCCGCTCGTCCTCGGTGAGCTGCTGCCAGTCCCGGGCCTTCGGGCCGAGGTTGATCAACATCATGTACTTCATCGCTTCCTCCTCGTTGGGGATGGTCGCGCTTAAAGACGAACGGGTCGAGCGGAAATCGACATCCTCGGACGGCCACTACTACGCGACGTACGCCAACTTCTTCAACGTCGGCTCGCCGACGCTCCCCGGCGTGAGCCCCGCGAGGATCTCGACCGCCCGCTCGAGCTGTGCCGGCGCGAGCGTGAACGGCAAGCGGAGGTGGCGCTCGAGTACGCCCGCGGCCGCGAACCGGGGTCCCGGCGTGAGCTGCAGATCCTGCTCGGCTGCGGCGAGCGAGAGGCTCGTGCTGATCGGCTCCGGCAGCTCCGCCCACAGAAACATGCCGCCGGCCGGGAGCGCGTAGCGCCACTCAGGGAGCCTCCGGCGAAGCGCGCCGGCGAGCGCGTCGCGCCGGCGGCGAATCATCGCGCGGCGCTCTGCCAGGATGTCGTCGAGGTGCTCGAGCACGTGGGTGGCGACGATCTGCTCGAACAGCGGCCCGGACATGTCGCTGGTCGCCCGGGCGGCGACCAGCCGGTGGATCAGAGCGGGGTCGCCGCGGGCCCACCCGACCCGCAGTCCTCCCCACACCGCCTTGCTCAGCGAGCCGACCGTGATCGTGCGCTCGTCGCCGAAGCTGGCCGTCGGCGCCGGCATCTCCACGCCGTCGAGGTTGAGCTCGACGAACGTCTCGTCGACTACGACGACCGTGCCCGCGGACCGGAGCGCCCGCATCGCCCGCCGGCGAGATGCCTCGTCGACGAGCACCCCGGTGGGGTTCTGGAAGTCAGGCATCAGGTACGCGAGCGCCGGCCGGTGGGTCCGTGCCACCCCGCGGAGCGCGTCGAGATCCCAGCCCTCGCGCGTCACCGGTACCGGCAGGAGAAGCGCAGCGGCGCCGCGGAGCGCGTCGAGCGCAACTGGGTAGCTCGGCACCTCGACGAGCACGCGCCGGCCGCGCGGAAGCGCCGCCCTGATCGACAGATCGACGGCGTGCATCGCGCCGTTGGTGACAAGGATCTGCTCCGGCCGGGTGGGCAGTCCGCGGCGATCGAACCATGCGGCGATCGCACGTCGCAGCGGCGGCAGGCCCAGCGGGTCGTAGCCGTGGTGATCGAGCCAGCGCGGAAGCTCGCGGGCGGCCGCGAGGAACAGGTCCTCGAGCGCCGCCGGCGCCGGTAGCGCCGCGATCCGCATGTCGAGCCCGGGACCGCCGACGATTGCGTCGGGCGCCGACCGGTGCCCGCCCGGGAGCGTCACCCAACTCCCCGACCCTTGCCGGCTCGCGATGTATCCCTCCTCGCGCAACCGGTCGTAGGCGGCGGTGACGGTGGCGCGGCTCACCCCGAGTGCGCCGGCGAGCGTCCGCTCGGCGGGCAGCCGGCTCTCGACCGCGACTCGCCCGTCGAGGATCAGCGCGCGCACGGCGGCGGCGAGTCGCTCACGGCTCGTGCCGTCGCGCCGCCAGGCACCGAGGAGGTCGGTGAGGCGGCCGGCGGGGGTGATCGACACAAGCCACTTGTAGCAAATTGGCCTGCGGCTGCATAGGCCATTGTCTGCCAAACTCATCGCCATGGAGCGGATGCGGCTTAGCGTGATCACGCGAATGCGGCCCCCACGCGTGCGCCGTCTGGTCCAGCTTTACGCCGGCCTCGTGTTGTTCGGCGTGAGCAGTTCGATGCTGCTGCTCGCGGGCCTCGGCGTCGACCCCTGGGACGTGTTCCACCAGGGCCTGTCGCGCCGGTTCGGCCTCGGCGTCGGCACCTGGGCGATCATCGTCGGCGTCCTGGTGCTGCTGCTGTGGATCCCGCTCCGCCAAAAGCCGGGGTTCGGCACGCTCAGCAACGTGGTGCTGGTCGGTCTCGTGATCGACGTGATGCTCGCGACGGTGCCCCCAGTCCACGGCCTCCCCGCCCAGATCGTCGTGATGCTCGCCGGCGTGGTGCTGAACGGGATCGCGACCGGCGCCTACATCGGCGCCGGCCTCGGACCCGGCCCGCGCGACGGGCTGATGACCGGCCTCGCCGCGCGCGGTCATTCGATCCGCATCGTGCGAACCTCGATCGAGCTCACGGTCCTGGTCACCGGCTGGCTGCTCGGCGGGACGGTCGGGGTCGGGACCGTGGTGTACGCGCTGGGGATCGGACCGATCGCGCACGTCACGATCCCGCGTCTGCGCATCCCGCTCGGCGATCCGGCGGTCGCCGGCGGCGGCGATCCGGTGCCGGCCGGCGCCGGCGAGCCGGCCGTTCGCGCATAAGGTCGCTGTCAGCGCTCTAACCGCCACCCGCAACTCTCGCGGGCCCTCCCTGTTAGGTGTGGTACTGAACGCACGAAAGGAGGCAGCATGCGCAGAATGCGCATCGCCGCGGCAGTCGTGTTGCTCGGCTGCGGCGTGCTCGCGCTCGCGATCACCTCAGCGAGCCATCCGGCACCGGCTTCGGCCGCCGCCGCCCCACCAGCCGTCACGACGGGATCACCGTCGAGCGTCGGTGAGTCGAACGCCACGGTCAGCGGCACGGTGAACCCGAACGGTCAGTCGACCAGTTACTTCTTCAAGTACGGCACGACGACTTCGTACGGGCTCCAGACCACCCCCGCAGGCGTCGGCAACGGGACGGGCACGGTGGCCGTCCACCAGACGCTCGACGGACTGACGCCGAACACGACCTACCACTACCAGCTGGTCGCGACGAGCTCCGCCGGCACCACCAACAGCACCGATCAGACATTCACCACGTCGGCCACGGCCACGAGCCAGACGGTCGTGCTCGGCCACGAGGGCTTCGTCTCGCCAGGGTCGGTCGTCGGCGCCGAGGTCGGCTGCTTCCACGGCACCACCACCTGCACTGGGCAGCTCACGATGTCCCACAACGGGACGACGATCGCGCAGCGCGGCTACTCGATCGCGCCCGACAGCGGTGGCTTCCAGAACATGGAGCTGAACTCGACCGGTCAGAACGACCTGAAGTCGAACGGGGTGTTCAACCTGATCGCGGTGACCGTGACGACGGCCCAGACCGGCGGTCCGACCACGTCGTGGGTGATTCACCTGGCCCGCTGGGTGTGGCACTGATCCCTGGGGGCTGAGCCCACTAGGGGGCGTGACAGATCTCCTCGAGGCGCTCGAACCCGGTATCGGGTCGGGCGCCCTCGGGGAGCTCAAACCCGGTTGACTTCGACCCCGGCCGCCTCGAGCACCCGCACGCCGGCGGTCGGCGGATCGGCCAGGTAGGCGATCTCGACCGACGAGGCGGGGACGATCACGTTCAGCCCGCGCTCGTCGAACTTATGCGCATCGGCGACCAGCGTCACCGTCCGTGCCCGCCCGATCATCGCGCGCTTGACCTCGGCCTCCAGCGGGTCGGGATCGGTCAGGAAGCCGTCGCGCTCGATCCCCTTGACCGAGAAGATGATCCGGTCGGCGAAGAAACTCTCGATCGAGCGCACGGTCTGGGCTCCGACGAACGACCGAGTCAGCTTGCGGAAGTTGCCGCCGAGGCCGATCAGGTCGACCTGCGGCGCATCGACACTGCCGACGTGCGCCATCACCGGCACCGAGTTCGTGAGCAGCGTCATGTCCAGCCCGGCGTCGAGAATCTCCCTGACCACGTAGTACGCCGAGCTGGAGGAGTCGATGAACACGGTCTCGTTCGCCTCGAGCGTCGCCACCACGGCCTTCGCGAGCCGCACCTTGGCGTCGACATCCTGCTCGAGCCGGCTCTGAAACGAGTCCTCGTGCGCGGCCAACTCCGGGAGCACGGCGCCACCGTGCGTGCGCCGGGCGTAGCCGGTCTCGGCTAGCAGCGCGAGGTCGCGCCTCGCCGTCATCGGCGAGACGCGGAACTCCTCTTCGACCGCGGCCACGCTGACGCTGCCTTGCTCGCGCAGCAGCTCGAGGATCATTCGTCGACGCTCGGCCGGCACCACCGGCCGCTTGGCGTTGCCCCCTGCTCTCATACGCGTAGATTCGCACAGAGACGACCATCTGGGCTAGCGCGGATAGGCCGCGGTGACGCCGCCGTCGACGTTCAGCAGGTTGCCCGTGCTCTTGCCCGAGCGGGCCGTTGAGGAGAAGTGCAGCACCGCCTGCGCGATGTCCTCGGGGAGGATGTGGACGCCGAGCACCGTGCGGTTCCGGTAGTGCTCCTCGAGCTCCTCGGGGGCGATCCCATACGCGGCGGCCCGCTCCTCGCGCCAGCTCGAGCCCCAGATCCGCGACCCGTGCAGAACCGCGTCGGGATTGACGGTGTTCACGCGTATCCCGGCCGAGCCTCCCTCCTCGGCCAGGCAGCGAGCCAGATGCAGCTCGGCTGCCTTAGCGCTCGAGTAAGCGGCGGCGTTCTGGCCGGCGACGAGTGCGTTCTTCGACGCGACGAACACGACCGCTCCGCCCGTGGCCTGGGCCCGAAGCACGCGGAACGCCTCGCGTGCCACCAGGAAATAGCCGGTGCCGAGGATCGACTGGTTGCGATTCCACTCGGCCAGCGTCGTGTCCTCGATCGGCGCGCTCGACGCGATGCCCGCGTTGGACACGACGATGTCGACGCCGCCGAACGCGCCCACCGCCGCGTCGAACGCGTCCCGCACGTCGGTCTCGGACGTCACATCGCCGCCGACCGCCACCCCGCGGTCTCCGAGCGCCTCCACAGCATCGACCGCACCGTTGCCGTCGATGTCGAACGCGACCACGCACGCGCCGGCGCGCGACAACACGTCGACGATCGCGCGCCCGATCCCACCGGCCGCGCCGGTCACAAGCGCAACCTTGCCCTGCAGCTCTCCGGGCGGCGGCGCGAGCGACAGCTTGTACAGCTCGAGCGGCCAGTACTCGATCGCGAAGCTCTCGGCCTCGTCGAGCGAGACGAACTCGCTGATCGCGCTCGCACCGGCCATGACCTCGATCGCGCGGTGGTAGAGGTCGCGCGACAGCTGCGCCGCCCGGACGGAGGTCCCGACGCCGACGAGTCCGACGTTCTCGATCAGCACCACGCGCGGATCGGGGTCGGCGGGCTCGGTGTCGGGCTCGCGGTGGCGCTCGACGTACGCCGCGTATTGGTTGCGGTACACGTGCGAGGCGGCGTCCAGCCGCTCGCCGAGCGCCTCGATCGAGTCACGCACCGGGTCGTAGGGAACCCACATCGCGAACCGCTTGGTGTGGACCAGGTGATCCGGACATGCGGCGCCGACGTTCGTGACCTCGGCGGCGCCGGCGCCGTCGACGAGCTCGAGCACCGCCGGCGACAGGTCGGGAATGAGGATCTTCGAGCGCTCGCTCGACACCAGGCCGCGCAGCGCCGGCAGGACCTCCCGCAGCGTCTCAGCACGCGCGTCGATGTCGAGACCGCGCGCGCGCACGCTCGGGCCGCCGAATCGCGCCGTACCGTGCGTCGTGCGGTTGGCCAGCTCCGCCGCCCGGTTGCACGCCCACACCGTGCGCTCGTACGCCTCCTGTGCGCTATCGCCCCATGTGATCAGCCCGTGCTTGGCGAGCACGACGAGGCGGAGCCGGGGATCCGCCCGGACCGCTTCGCCGACCAGCTTGGCCAGCGCAAATCCGGGTCGGATGTACGGCACCCACGCCGCCTGCTCACCGAAGCACTCTGCAATCAGCTGAGCGCCGTCGCTCGCGCAGGCGAGCACGTTGATCGCGTCGGGGTGCGTGTGGTGGACGTGCGCGGCGGGCACGAACGCATGCATGAGCGTCTCGATCGAGGAGCGCGGCGCGGCTGGGTCGAGCTGGCAGCGCGCGAGATGGGCGACCATGTCCGCGTCGGTCATCGCCTCCCGCTCGAACAGCGGCAGGATCTCGTCGAGGCGCAACGGCGTGAAGTCCGACGCCGACATCGTCGCCAGGTCGCTGCCCGACCCCTTGACCCACATCGCGCGCACCTCGCGGCCGACGTGGTCAGTCGCGGTGCCCTTAGCCGACGTGTTGCCGCCGCCGTAGTTCGCGACCGCCCGGTTCGACCCGAGCAGGTGCGAGGCAAAGAGCACCTCCTCGAGCGGGTCGTCGGCCGGCTTGCGGTCGCTCGGCCAGCGATCCTCGACCAGCGCCACCATCTGAGTGATGACGCTCATCGGGTCGCCCTCCCCGAGGCCACGGGTTCACCGGGCGCCGAACGTGCGCCGGCGATCCTCTCGGTGTAGCCCGACGATCTCAGCTCCGCCACTGGATCCGCCGCGGCGCCGGTCCGCTTGCGGACCGTTGCGCACAGCGGCCGGACGTCCGTGTTATAGGCGTCGAGCAGGATCTCGTGGCCGGCGAGCACGTCGCTCGCCTCCTGCGCCGCAGCCAGCGCGTCGCGGTCGACGACCAGCGCCTTTGCGTACGCCTCCTGGAGGTTCACGACGCTCAACACCATCGCCTCGACCTTGGGCTCGATGTTGTGCGACTGGTCGATCGTCAGGCGCGGCAGATCCCGGCCTGCACTCGCGAGCTCGCAGAAGATCAGGAACAGCTCGAGCGGATTGACCGATCCGACGATCAGGTCGTCGTCTGCGTACTTGCGGTTGTTGAAGTGGAAGCCGCCGAGCCGCTCCTCGCGCGCCAGCAACGCCACGATCTGCTCGACGTTGACGCCCTGCGCGTGGTGGCCGAGGTCGACCAGCACCCGGGCGCGCGGGCCGAGTCGCTGGCACAGCAGCACCGCCGAACCCCAGTCCGCGACGTCGGTAGCGTAGAACGCCGGCTCGAACAGCTTGTACTCGACGAGCAGTTCGTGGCCCTCCGGCAGGCTCGTGTACAGCTCGCTCAGCCCCTGCTCGAGGCGCTCGCGGCGCGCGTGGAGATCGTCCTGGCCGGCGTAGTTGGTCCCGTCGGCCAGCCACAGCGACTGGGCGTCGCCGCCCAGCGCGATCGCGATCCGCACGCAGTCCAGCAGGTGGTCGAGCGCCTTGATCCGGATCCCGGCGTCGGGGTTGGTGAGCGACCCGAGCCGGTAATCCGGGTCTCCGAACAGGTTCGGGTTGATCGCGCCGACTCGGAGGCCCGCGTGCTCGAGGTGGGCGCGCAGCGCCCCGTAGTCATCAACCGCGTCCCACGGGAAGTGCAACGCGACCGCCGGCGCGGCGCCGGTCAGCCGGTGCACCTCGGCGGCGTCGTCGATCTTCTCGAACACGTCGCGCGGTCGCCCCGGCTGGGGGAACGTGCCGAACCGGGTGCCCGAATCCCCATAGCCCCACGACGGCGTCTCCACGGCAAAGCACTCGAGGTCGCGCTCGATCCGCGCCACGTCGAGGCCCTTGTCGCTGAGGCGGCTGGTCAGGGATTCGTACTCGGGAGTCAGATCTGCCACATGGTCTCCTTGCTAGGCGGCGGCGCTTGCCGGTCGGTTCGCCTCCAGGCCGGTCACCGAAAGGAAGCATTCGTAAGTCTCGTTTGCCGGGCGCCCGCCGCGCGGCTCGTATCGCTGCACCCGCACCGAGCGCCCCACCAGCCGGCGGATCTCCTCGAGCGAGGACAGCTCGCCGCAGGCGCGCGCCTGAACGAGCACGTTGCCGACGGCCGTCGCCTCCTCGGGCCCCGCGAGCACGGGCAACCCCAGGACATCAGCGGTCAACTGGCACAGCAGCGCGTTGCGGACGCCGCCGCCGACCACGTGCACGACCTCGACCCGCCGGCCGCTGACCAGCTCGAGTTGCTCGAGCACCAGCCGGTACTTGCAGGCGAGCGACAAGAGAATCGAGCGGAGCACGCCACCCGGCCCGGCGGGCGCCGCCTGGCCCGCGGCTGTGCAGGCGGCGGCGATCAGGTTCGGCATGTCGCCGCCGCGGAGCAGCGACGGCTGGTCGGGGTCGAACAGCGGCACGTCCGCCGCCGCCTCGCGAGCCACTCGGTGCAGGTCGTCGTAATCGAGGTCGAGCCCGGCGGCGCTCCACGCTCGCCGGCATTCCTGCACGAGCCAGAGCCCCATCACGTTGCGGAGCAACCGTACGGTGCCGTCGACGCCACGCTCGTTGGTGAGGTTGAACCCGGCCGCCTCGGCGCCGAGGACGGGCTCGGAGACCTCTAGTCCGAACAGCGACCACGTGCCCGAGGACAGCACCGCGGCGGTGGGTCCCTCGAGCGGCGTCCCGACGAACGCCGAAGCGGTGTCGTGCGAGGCGACCGCGTACACCGGGGTCCCGCCCGGATCGCCGTGACCGTCGAGCACCGAGCCGAGCCGCCGGCCCGGATCGACCACGTTCCCGGCGAAGGGCCGTTCGGGAATGCCCAGGCGCGCGATCAGGTCACGGGCCCAGCCCGTTCCCGTGGCCTCGAGCAGGCCGGTGGTGGACGCGATCGTGGCCTCGTTCGCGAGCTCGCCGGTCAGCCACAGGTTGATCAGATCGGGGATGAGCACGATCGCCTGACTGGCGGCGGCGGCGCCACTCCCCTCCTCGGCGACGAGCTGGTAGATCGTGTTGATGGGCATCGTTTGAATGCCGGTTCTCCTGTACAGCTCCTCGCGCGCAACGAGCTCATGGGCGCGCGCCAGCACCGCGTCGGTGACTCGTCCGTCGCGATAGTGGAACGGCAGCCCGAGCATCCGGCGACCGCCGTCAAGCAATGCGTAGTCGACCCCCCAGGCGTCGACGCCGACGCCGTCGAGGCGCTCGCCGGCGGCCGCGCGCGCGCGGGCGAGTCCCTCCACCGCGTCCGCGAACAGCTGCGGGAGGTTCCAGTGCCGGCCGTCGGGGAGCCACAGGGAACGGTTCACGAAGCGGTGCACGACCTCGAGCGCCACCGACGCGCCGTCGAGCCGTCCGATCACCACGCGTCCGGACTCGGCGCCGAGATCGACGGCCGCGAACACGCGCGCGCTAGCCACGATCGCCGGCCTCGCTCGCGAGGGCGGCGGTGCCCGCCGACGCCTCGCCCCGTAGTCGTCTTCGTCCGAGCATCTCACGGATCCGTTGCGCGAACGACGGGACGTTGGGGATCAGCACGCTGAGGACCGGTCACGAGCCCGCAGGCCAGGCCGATGCCGAGCCCGACGAGGAATAGAGCAAAACGATCAGGCTCGATCAAATCAGATCAGAAACGCGCTTGTCAAGATGGTGTCCGTTACGGCTTTGCTTGGGCGAGCGAATCGGACGCCGCCGCCTCTGCTTGAGCGCTCGTGCCCGCGCGGTGTCAGCGCCGGCGGGCGCGCAGCTGCCGGTTCTTCAGCCGGTTGCCGCACACGGCCATGTCGCACCAGTTGCCCTGCTGGTTGCGCGAACGGTCGTAGAAGGCCCACAGGCACTCGGAATTCGCGCACACCTTCAACCGGGCCCAGGTCCCGTTCTGCTGCGCCTGGCGCGCGATCAACAGGAGATCGAACAGACCACAGCCCAGGCTGCCGTCCTCCGCACTCTCGAGCCCGAGCATGCCATCGGCTGCGACCGTCAGCCGCGCCATATTGGCGGCGGTGAGCCTCCTGAGCGACGCGAGATCCCGCGCGCCGGCCGCGTCGGCGTGCCCGGCGACGAGCAGGCCGCGGATCGCCTCGCGTACATCGCGCGCGAGTTCGAGATCGGATGCGCCCAGGGGCGCCTTGGGGTCAAGAAGGCCTGCGTCGACGAGCCACCTCCTGGCTGCGTCCGGATCGGCCAGTAGATCAGCACCCTCGCCGACGTCCCACGTGTTCACAAACGCCTGGATGCGCAGCAGCGGCATCGGCGCCGGCTTCGCCTCGTCGTCGTCGGGATACCAGGAAGGAAGATCGCCCATCGGGATGAGTGTAGCTGCGTGACCAGTAAACACACTTGACAGGTCACCATGACCGGCGTACGATTGTTGGTGGTCATGGAAATCCGTTTGTACAAGCACCCGAAGAGGGACACGGCGAAGCGCGAACCAGTTGGAGGCGTGCTGGTTGCCGGGCGAGCGACGCTGCGCGACCGAATGTCGGCCCGCTGGCGGCCCGCCCGCCTCGACCGCGCGCTCGCCGAAGGCGCTCCGCCTGAGTCCAGCCCAGCGCTCGCGCTCCGGGCACGACGGCTGACCGCACTGAGCCGCCGACGCTCGCTCGCCGGCGCGCTGCGGCGGATCGTTCTGGAGGGCCTCGACCGCGACGCGCGCGTGTCACGTGGGCGGATCCGGCCCGACCGCAACGGCGTCGAGGCCGCTCGCGAGGAGTTGACCGCGCTCGCCGACGGCCTGGCCGATCCGCGGCCGGTCGCGGCCCACGGCGTGGCTCAGGCCTGGCTGCTCGTCACCGACGGCACCGGACCTCTCTACAACGCCTGCAGCCGGGCCAGTCTTCGCGCCGGCGCCGCCCGCGCCGCGAGCGAACTCCGGCCCTGGCCAGCCTGACGCACACTCGGGCCGACACGCGCCACCGCCCCGACACGCGCCACCCCCCGACACGCGCCACCGCCCCGACACGCGCCACCGCCCCGACACGCGCCACCGCCCCGACACGCGCCACCGCCCTGACACGCGCCACGGCCCCGACAGCCGACCGCCCCGCCTGGTCGGGCGGGGCGGTCTACAACGTTCCAATGCTCAGGCGGCGCTCGCCGCGCGGATCACTACTCCGCGACTGGAGGCGGATACACCTCGGCGACGTACTCGTCGACCTTGTGGGCCGGGAGCCGCTTGTTAATCGCGATGTAGTAGATGATCAGACTCCAGACGGCGACCGCCAGCAGGCCCCCCCAGAGCCCGATGTCGTCGTTGCCGCCCTGGTCGAGCACATGGTGGAAGAACCCGATGCCGCCGATGATCCCGCCGGCGCCGAAGTCGCCGAAATACGAGATCACCAGCATCCCGAGCAGGTAGGGGATGATCCACCACGCGGCCTCCCAGTCCATGGGCGCCGCTTTCGGGTTCAGTTTGAACGCGTACGACGCTGCGATCAGCGCGTAGCCGATCAGCATCGCCACCATCAGCGTGGTGTACGTCTCCCAGCCCGCCCAGTAGATGATCCAGCTCGCGCACACGAACGCGAGCGGGGCGAGAAAACCTGCCCAAGGCAGGCTGTACACGCGCTCGAGCTCCGGTTTCTGCTTGCGGAGCGCGGCCAGCGCCACCGGCGCCGCCGAGTACATCAGCACGGACGCGCTTGTGACGACACCGACGAGCGCGCTCCAGCTCGGGAACGGGAGCAGGAACAGCAGGCCGATGAGCGCCGCGAAGATGACTCCGAACACCGGCACCTTGGTCCGGGAGTCGGTCCGCTCGAACGCCGTCGGAACGAAGCCGTTCCGGCTAAGGGCGAAGCTGAGCCGCGCCGACGAGGTGGTGTAGATCAGACCCGTTCCGGCCGGCGAGATCACCGCGTCGAGTCGGAGCAGGAACGCCAGCCACGAAAGCCCGGCGATCTTCGACACGGTGTAGAACGGACCCGCATTGAGCTGGACCACCGAGGCGTTGCTGTTGGAGCTCCCGAGATTCGTCCACGGACCATGCACGTGCAGGAACGTCGGGCTGAGCGCGCCGATGAAGGCGACCTGGAGGAGGATGTAGATCCCAGCGCCGATCAGGATCGAGAGAATCACCGCGCGCGGCAGGTCGCGTTGCGGGTTCTTTGCCTCACCGCCTAACTGGACTGCCTGTTCGAACCCGAGCAAGGCGAACACGATGCCGCCCGACGGGATCGCGATCAGGATCGACTTGATCGCGGCCCCCTTGACGAAGAAGCCGCCCCCCTTGCTGAAGTTCGAGCCGTGGAAGTTCGACACCAGCAGCACGATGATCGTCAGCACCGGGATGATCACCTTCCACGTGGTGATCCCGTTGTTGGCCCGCGCCAACCAGCGGATGCCGACCAGGTTCAGGACCACGAAGATGAACATCAGGATGACCGCAGCGATGATGCCGGTGCCGGACAGCGTGTTCGCCGAGATGCCGTTCACGACGTGGCTGTGGAAAAAGTTGCGCGCCCAGTGCGCCGTCGACAGGTACTGGATCGCGGCGAGCACCTCGATCGGGGCGACGGTCGCTGCCTGGAGGTACGACGCCCATCCAAACGTGGCGCCGGCGAAGCTGCCGAAGGCGTAGTGCGGGAAGCGGCTCGTCCCGCCGCTCACCGGGAACAATCCCCCGAGCTCGGCGTGCACGAGCGCCAGCAGAATCACGATCAGAGAAGCGACGATCCAGCCGATCAACGCCGACGGTCCGGCGTACGTCGCGGCAACCAGAGCTCCGAACAACCAGCCGGATCCGATGATCGAGCCCTCCGATGCCCAGAGAAGCCCCAGGAACCCAACTCCCCGGTCGAGTCCGTCAGCATCCAGCACCGCAGACCGTTCGGCCTGCGGGGTCGCTGTATCAGCCATCAACCCTCCTTGAACACCCTCGATACGAAGGACGGAAGCCTAAACCTTCAACCGGCGGATGTGTAATAAGGCTCCGTGAGGAGGGTGATGGCTGTGGTCGGGGGCTCGGCGCGAGCCCCCGACCGTAATCAGCTGCGGTACATGTGCTCGAGCTGCGCTACGCGCTGGCGACTCCGGCTGCGCTCATCTGGGGTGATGAACGGCACGCCGGTCTGGTTCTCGAGGACCCGGCGTTGGACGTAGTCGAGCTCGCTGAGGATCCTCTTCAGGCGGGCGATCCTGCGGTGCCCTCGCGATGCCGTTGCTGTGTTCATGACTGGCTCCTTGAGTTCGGCATTGGTCATGAAGCCAAGTCTGCGCTAAGCCCCACCGCCTGACATCGGCAGTTCGCAGCCGTTCCGCGGGAAAGCCCGCTTAATTTCGAGACGCGACCCCTTACCTCGGGCGAGCCGGCGCGGCCGCCCGGCCCTAGGCGCCCCGCGGCGGCCGAACAGGTGTGCGCCGCGGGCGTTCCGGCGCGTCCCGTCGGGTCCGCGACGGGGTCAGAAACCCGCGGCGGTGATCACGCACCCTGTGGCGCGACTGGTCGGCGTCCGGCAGCGGCGGCCCGGCGCTGGGCGGATCCGGCGGCGAGGACGGACCGCGCGGGCCCCACCCGCCTCCGTCATCGGTGTCCGGGCGATCCGGCGGCGTGTCGCCGCCACCGAACAGAATCCCCGACAGGATGAACATCGCGGGCAGAGCGAACAGCGGCACGAACGTGATCGAGCCCGTGGCCAGGCTCAACACCGGAAGCAGCAGCAGTCCCACGAGCAGGGCTACACGCTTTCGGACGCTGGCTCGACCTTCCGCCACACCAGGATCTTACCCCCATGGCGCCCGTTCCAGCCGGGGCTGCCGGCTTGCCGAGCGCCGGCAAGAACCTCAGTTGTTAGGCGGCTCCGCCCGCCGAGCGGGCGGGAGGCGCGGGGTGTTGTCCGAGTTGTTCGCGTTGTTGCTGGCGAGGTCGGCCACCAGGATGCCATCCCGGATCTGAGCCATCAGATCTCCGACCGCACTCGGCGAGTGGGGCAACAGGATCGTATTGGTCTTCGCGCTCTCGCCGAGGGCCCGGATCATGTCCGTGTACTGGGTTAGCGCGACCAGCGCCATCGCCTCCCGCATGTCGAGCCCGTGCTGGGCGATGATTTCGAGCGACTCGTGGAGCCCCTCGGCGATCGCCTTGCGCTCTGCGGCCACTCCCTCGCCCTGGAGGCGCATCGTCTCCCGCTCGCCCTCAGCCTTCTTGACCGCCAGGGTCTTCTGCGCATCTCCCTGCGCCGCGGCCGCGATCTGATTTCGCTGCGACGCGTTGATGTTGTTCATCGCGTCCTTGACTCGCTGGTCGGGCTCGATGTTCGTGATGAGCGCCTTGACGATTTCGTAGCCGTAGTCGGCCATCTGCCGGTGCAGCGTGTCCTGGATGTGCATCGCGATCGTGTCCGCGTCGGCGTAGGCCTCGTCGAGGTCCATGCTCGGGATGTGCGAGCGGACAACGTCGAACGCGTATGACTGGATCTGGACCTCGGGGCTGTCGAGCTTGTAATAGGCGTCCTGGACCTGCTGTTCGGCCGGACCGACCTTGTACTGCACGGCCAGTTTGACCTGCACGAACACGTTGTCCTTGGTCTTGGTCTCGATCTGGGAGTTGAGCTGCTCGACCTGGAGGCTCATCCGGCCGGCGACCCGCTCGACGAACGGCGTCTTGGTCTGAAGGCCCGGACCCGCGACGCGTACGAACTTCCCGAAGCGTTCGACGATCGCCCGCTCCTGCTGCTCGACGGTGAAGAAAAATAACGGCATCTTGTCCCCCCCTTCCAGGGTCGGGATCATGCGCTGGCCGGTCCGTCCGGCGCGTGAATTCTGCACTTCCCAGTGTAGGCACCCATGCGCGCCCCGGAGAGGCACCAAGGTGTCGTTGTTCGACACCGCGAAACGAGCTCGATCGAGGAGTACCTTGACCGCATATGACTGATTCATCGAGTCCGGTGGAATTCGTCGGCCGCGAGCCTGACGAGCGGCTGTTGTCCGCCGATCTCGAGAAGCTGCCCGAGGATGTCGGCAGGCCCGAGATATTCGTCCCGACCGGCGCGCGCGGCCGGATCGTGGGAACCGGAGCGACGCTCACGGCGGTTTCGCTTGTGCTCGGTTCGCTGCTTGCGCTGCTCGGATTGGTCGACGCGATCTCGAGCGGTTTCGACGGGCTCAGCATCGCGATCATCGTCGTCGGGGCGATCCTCGTCACCACCCACTGGGGGTGGGTCCACGTAGCGGAGCTGACGGCCAATTCGATCGAGGGCCGGGGCAGCGCACAGGTCGAGGACCGGCGCCGGCAATGGCTCGCGACGATCCAGCCCTACACGCACTACGAGATCAACACCAGCGTCGAGGACGACGGCTCGATCACGATCTCCCGCATGGCGTACCGGCCGACCGCCACCGGCGAGCGCCGGTTCACGTTCACGCGTGGCCTCGAACTCCAGGAGGTCCATTCCGGCGATGAGCCCGCCGCGGCGGTCGCCGAACGGGCCGAGTCGCTCCGGCGGGAGGCCGCTCAGGACACCGAGCGCGAGCGCGAGCGTTACCAGATCGCGGCCGACGCCTACGAGTCCGCGCTGCTCGACGACGCCGACGAACAGCAGCGTCTCCTGGCCCAGCGCGCCGCGTCCGAGGCCCTGTCAGAACAGATCAATTCGAACCTGCGCGACCCGCCGCTCGTCGAGTAACGCCCAGCGATGAGCGTCACCACAGAGGCCGTTCCGTACGGAGGCCGGACTGCATGGGCGAGGAACCTCGCCGCCCCGGTGCGGAGCTTCCTGAGCACGGAGGCGGGCGGGGCGTTCGTCATGCTCGGCGCCGCGATCGCCGCGCTGGTGTGGGCGAACTCGCCGTGGTGGCACACGTACGAGTCGGTCTGGACGACCCACCTGTCGATCCGAATCGGGACCGCGGGAATCGCGGCCGAACTTCGCACGTGGGTCAACGAAGGGCTGATGACGCTGTTCTTCCTCGTGGTCGGCCTCGAGGCCAAGCGCCAGCTCGACCTCGGAGAGCTCCGCGACCGGAGCCGCCTCGCGATCCCCGTATTCGGGGCGATCGGCGGCGTCACGGTGCCGATCCTGATCTACCTCGCGTTCAACGCCGGCCGGGCCGGCGGACACGGGTGGGGCGCGGCGATGTCGAGCGACACGGCGTTTGCACTCGCGGCGGTCGCGCTCGTGACTCCCCGGACGGCAACCCGGATCCGGGTGTTCCTGCTCACGCTCGCCGTGGCCGACGACCTGGCCGCTCTTCTCGTGATCGCGACCGTGTACACGACCCATGTGTCCGTCCTGGCGCTCGGCATCGCCGTCGCGCTATTCGGCGTGCTCGTGGCGTTGCGCTACGCGCCATTCGGGCGGGCCGCCATCTCAGTCGGCGTGGCCGTCGCGATCTGGATCGCGATGTACAAGTCCGGCATCGACCCGGTGATCTCAGGGCTCGCGATCGGGCTCGGCACGAGCGCCTACCCGCCGTCACGCGACGACCTCGAGCGGGCCACCACCCTGACGCGCGAATTTCGCGAGCAGCCGACGCCCGAGCTCGCGCGTTCGGCGCAGCAGAGCCTGCAGTCGGCGATCTCGCCCAACGAACGGCTTCAGTACGAGCTGCACCCATGGACCAGCTACGTGATCGTGCCGCTATTCGCGCTCGCCAACGCTGGAATCCACATGACGTCGAAGCTCCTGAGCCACGCCGTCACCTCGCCGATCACGTGGGGGATCCTCCTCGGCTACGTCGTCGGCAAGCCGATCGGGGTGTTCACCGGCTCCTGGATCGCCTCCCGACCGGCGTTCCACGGACCGCGCTCGCCGATCAGCGAACCGGTGCTCCTCACCGCGGGCGCGTGCGCCGGCATCGGCTTCACGGTGTCGCTGCTCGTCTCGAGCCTCGCCTTCAGCGGCATCGAGCTCGATGAGGCCAGGCTGGGAACGCTGTGCACGGTGGTGGTGGCACCCGCGGTGGCTTGGGCCTTGACCCGCTTGATCAGGAAACTCCCCGAAACGCTTCGCGCGCGCCAGGTCGCGCGCACATCGGAAGACATCCTCGACCTGGTGGTCGACGTCGATCCCGAGTACGACCACGTCCGCGGGCCGGACGACGCTGCAGTGACCCTGCTCGAGTACGGGGACTTCGAGTGTCCGTATTGCGGTCAGGCCGAGGGCGTCATCCGCGAGCTGCTGTCCGCGCACGGGGCTGACATCCGGTACGTGTGGCGCCATCTGCCGCTGAACGATGTCCACCCGAGCGCGCAGCTCGCCGCCGAAGCTTCCGAAGCCGCCGCGGCCCAAGGGAAGTTCTGGGAGATGTACGACTTGTTGCTGAGCCATCAGGGCGCCCTTTCGCCGCGCGACCTCGCGCGCTACGCCGGCGAGCTCGGCCTCGACGTCGAGCGCTTCCGGGACGAGCTCCGCCGTCGCGAATACGCCCAACGGGTCAGCGAGGACGTCGGCAGCGCCGACGAGAGCGGCGTGTCGGGTACCCCGACGTTCTTCATCAACGGCCGGCGCCACTACGGCGTCTACGACATCGACACCCTGACCGAAGCGGTGGGAGCGGCCAAGAGACGAGCCCTGCAGCTCGCCGCCGGGACGCCGCCGCTGGAAGAAGCGCCGGCCTGACGCTCGGGGCGCTCGGGGCGCTCGGGGGCGCTCGGGGCGCTCGGGGCGGTCGGGGCGCTCGGGGCGGTCGGGGCGCTCGGGCGGTCGGGGGCGCTCGTCGCGCCCTTCCCCGGACCCGATAGTTGTGCGGACAACTACCGTGCTATCCTCGCTCGCATGGAACTTGGACTTGCAACCTTCGCTGACCTCTCCTCAGGCGTCGCTCCGGAGCAGCGGATGCGCGACCTGCTCGAGGAGGCGGAGCTTGCGGACCAACTCGGCCTGGACGTGTTCGCGATCGGCGAGCATCACCGCTCCGACTTTCTCGTGTCCGCGCCGGCAATCCCCCTCGCCGCCATCGCAGCGCGCACCGAGCACATCCGCCTGGCGAGCGCGGTGACCGTGCTCAGCTCGGACGACCCCGTCCGCGTGTTCCAGCAGTTCGCCGAGCTCGACCTCATCTCGGGCGGGCGCGCCGAGATATGGGCCGGCCGCGGCTCGTTCATCGAGTCGTTCCCGCTGTTCGGCTACGACCTCGACGATTACGACGAGCTGTTCGCCGAGAAGCTCGAGCTGCTCTTGAAAATCCGCGAGTCGACTCACGTGACCTGGTCAGGACGCCACCGTGCACCGCTGGATGAGGCGGCCGTGTGGCCGCGCCCGCTGCAGGACCCGCTGCCCGTGTGGGTCGCCGTCGGCGGGACGCCGCAATCGGTCGTCCGCGCCGGCGCGCTCGGCCTGCCCCTCACGCTCGCGATCATCGGTGGCCAGCCCGAGCGGTTTGTGCCGCTCGTTGAGCTCTACCGGCAGGCGTTCGCCGCCGCCGGCCACGATCCCGCCGACGCCAGGGTCGCGATCAACACGCACGCCTTCGTCGGCGCCACCGAGGAGCAGGCAAATAGTGCTTTCGCCGCCTCCTACCTCGCGATGATGAACCGCATCGGCCGCGAGCGTGGCTGGCCGCCGTCGGGACGGACCGAGTACGACGCGCTCCGGTCGCCCCGTGGCGCGCTCGCGGTCGGCTCGCCCGAGCAAGTCGCCGAGAAGATCCTGTTCGAGCACGAGTTGTTCGCCAATCAGCGGTACGTCGGCCAGATGAGCGTCGGCGCCGTCGCCCACAAGGACGTGATGCGCTCGATCGAGCTGTTCGGAACGCAGGTGGCGCCGGTCGTGCGCGCGGAGGTCGAGCGACGCGAGTCCGAGCGGCGCGCGGCCTGACGCTACGCGCGCGTTGAGCGTTCCAGGGCGCGGACCACGCGGACCAGCACCCTGGCCGGCTCGTAGATCACGTGGTTGCGCGTCGGGCGAAGCACGTCGAAGCCCGCGTCGCGGTACACGAGATCCTTTTCGTGGTCGTTGTGAAAGCCGCCCGGTCCTCCGTGGAACCGATAGCTGTCGAGCTCGACGATCAGTCGCTCTTCGCGCCACATGAAGTCCGGCTCGTACCGCCCGAGCCTCTGATTGACCTGCGGTTCAGGCAGACGCGCGTCGCGAACGAGCTTGAGGAAGGCCCTCTCCGCCCGCGACCGGGTGATCGTCATCGCGTCCTCGTCACCCAGGACCTGGCTCAGGCGAGCCGAACCGCGCCTCCCGCGGTTGCGCGCGAGCACCGCCTCGAGGTCACGCGGCGCGAGCACACGGCCCGCCACCCCCCTCTCCACCACTTCGGCAAGTTCGTCCATAGTGCCGCCGGCCGCCACCTCGAGCGCGGCCCTCGCCGGCGAACTCACCCACAAACCCTCGTGCCGGCGTAACTCGGCCCGGTGGATTCGCTGGATCCGGTGCACGTATGTCCCCTCGCGCGATCGCAGCATCGCCGCACACCGACGACCTCAACCTGCGACGGCGGGTCTCGCGAAGGCCCCAGACGAACGCCGCCGAGCCGTGGCTGATGAAGGCGCGTCACCGCTGCCAGCAACGCCGCCAGCTCGAGAGCGAGCGGTGGCAGCTCGCCGCTGCAAACCGTGTAAACACCGCGAAAGACGACGCGAAGCCGTCCGCACTTGACCCGGTAGCTGATCGCGTCACTGCCCACGCCGCAGGCGAGCAACTGCTCGGTTGTGATCAGCGACTTCTGAACGGCGGTGATCCGCGACACCGCCAGGTCGCGAGAGCCACTCGTGGCGGCTAACGGCTCACTCGCTGCCAAGCCGTCCACGAGTCGAGCCGCCGATTCGCCGCACCGGAGCCGGGTGAACCGGAATTCACCGCCGCGGGGAGGGACGAGTGAGAAGTTGACCGACAGCCGATCGGGGGGCATGGGAGCCAGGATGCACGCTGGCGACGTGCGCCCTGCCCGTCCCGGGCCACAAAGATGCAGAATTGGTGCAGAGCGCGCGCCTTTACGATGCACCGCGTATGCGCGTGGCGTTATTCAGCACGTGTCTGGTCGACGCGCTTTTCCCAGATGCCGGCAAGGCGACTGTCCAGCTGCTCGAACGGCTCGGGCAGCCGGTCGAGTTTCCGCTTGAGCAAACGTGCTGCGGTCAGATGCACGCGAACAGCGGCTACTTCGAGCCGGACCTCGTCCGCAGGTACGTAGACGTGTTCGACCCGTACGACGCCGTCGTGGTCCCGTCGGGTTCCTGCGCCGGCGCGATCCGCCACCAGCACGAGATGGTCGCGCGAACGACCGGGGACGAGACCCTCGCACGGCAAGCACACGCCGTGGGCGAGAAGACGTACGAGCTCACGCAGTTCCTGATCGACGTGCTCGATACCGAGGACGTCGGCGCGTACTTCCCGCACCGCGTCACTTATCACCCGACCTGTCACTCGCTGCGCATGCTCGGCGTCGGCGACCGCCCGCTCCGGCTGCTGAACAACGTCCGCGGCATCGACCTCGTCGAGCTTCCGAGAAACGATGAGTGCTGCGGCTTCGGCGGCACGTTCTCGATCAAGAACCCGGACGTCTCGTCGGCGATGCTCGCGGACAAGATGGAGGCCGTAATCGAGACCGGCGCCGAGGTCCTGTGCGCCGGCGACCGGTCGTGCCTGATGCACATCGGGGGCGGCCTGGATCGCATTCGCGCAGGCATAAAGACACTCCACCTCGCCGAGATCCTCGCGCGCACGGACACGAACACGGACGCGGACCCAGCTACATGAACACCGGCGAGCTCATCTGGAGCGACGAGGGCTGGCCGGGTCCCGATTTCGCACACAACGCCAAGCGCGCCGTCGAGAACTCGCAGCTGCGCCGCAACGTGCGCAAGGCCACGACCACGATCAGGGAGCGCCGCGCCGGCCTGGTCGCGGAGACCCCCGACTGGCAGCAACTCCGACATGCCGGCGCCGCGATCAAGGACGACGTCCTGCACCACCTCGACACCTATCTCGAGCAGTTCGAGCAAGCCGCCACCGCGCGCGGTGCCCACGTCCACTGGGCTCGCGACGCCGGCGAGGCGAGCGCGTTGGTGGCGCGGTTGGTGCGGGAGACGGGTCACGAAGAGGTCATCAAGGTCAAGTCGATGGCCACCCAGGAGATCGGCCTCGTGAAGGCCCTCGAGAACCAAGGGATCGCGGCGCACGAGACCGACCTGGCCGAGATGATCATCCAGCTATCGCACGACCGCCCGAGCCACATCGTCGTGCCGGCGCTCCATCGCAACCGCGCCGAGATCCGCCAGATCTTCCGCGAACACATGCCGGATGCACCAAAAGACCTGACCGACGACCCGCAGGACCTGGCCGAGGCCGCGCGTCTGCATCTCAGACGGCTGTTCCTGAAGACACCGGTCGCGGTCAGCGGCGCCAACTTCGCGATCGCCGAGACCGGCGGGCTGCTCGTCGCCGAGTCCGAGGGGAACGGCCGCATGTGCCTGACGCTGCCGGAGACGCTGATCAGCGTCGTCGGAATCGAGAAGCTGATCCCCACGTTCCGCGACCTCGAGGTGTTCCTGCAGCTACTCCCGCGCTCGGCGACCGGCGAGCGGATGAACCCGTACAACTCGATCTGGACGGGTGTGACGGAAAACGACGGGCCGCAGAACGTCCACATCGTTCTCCTCGACAACGGGAGAACACGAGCCCTCGCCGACCGAACCGGAAGACAAGCTTTGAGGTGCATCCGCTGCGCCGCGTGCCTGAACGTGTGCCCGGTGTACGAGCGCACCGGCGGCCACGCGTACGGCGGCACGTATCCCGGGCCGATTGGCGCGATCCTGACGCCCCTCATGGCCGGGGTCGAGCAGGCGCCCGAGCTTCCGTTCGCGTCGTCGCTGTGCGGCGCCTGCTACGAGGTGTGCCCGGTCGAGATCGACATCCCCACCGTGCTCGTGAAGCTACGGCACGACGCCGTCCAGGCCAAAAAACACAGAGCGCAGGATGCGACGTTCGGAGCAGCCGCCAACGCGATGAGCGGCCGGAGACGCTGGACGGCGGCCCTCAAGCTGGCCCCCCTCCTGCGCGCGTTCAAACACGGCGCCCCGCCGCCCCTGTCGCGATGGACGCGGACCCGGGACCTTCCCGACCCTCCGTCCCAGTCCTTCCGGGAATGGTGGACCAACCGCCGATGACAGCGCGCGAAGAGATCTTGGGGCGCGTCCGAGCCGCAATCGGGCGCCAACCGTCAAACGACATCCCCCGCGAGTACCGACACACGACGCAAGACGGGCTCGAGCAATTCCTCGAGCGCCTCGCTCACTACGACGCGCGCGCGATCCAGACCACCGAAACAGAGCTCGACGCGGCCGTCCAGGCCACGCTCAAACAACGCCAGGCTCACGACATCATCGCGCCCGATGGCGTCCCCGCCGGCTGGCTGACAACCGTAAATCCAGTAAAAGACAATCCCCCGCTGAACAACGACGCCCTCGATGCTGCGGACGGCGTGCTCACGACGTGCGCGCTGGCGATCGCGCAGACCGGCACGATCGTGCTCGACGGCGGTCCGGGCATGGGCCGGCGCGCGCTCACGCTCCTGCCCGACTACCACCTGTGCGTCGTGCGAGCCGAACAGATCGTGCCCTCGGTTCCCGAGGCCCTCGCACGTCTGCGAACCACGAGCCCGCTGACGTTCATCTCGGGACCGTCCGCCACCGTCGACATCGAGATGGTCCGCGTGAAAGGCGTCCACGGCCCCCGGACGCTCGACGTGATCGTCGTCGCGGCGGACGAATAGGCGCGCGAATAGACTCGCGCCGGTGCGCACCCAGGTAGGCATCGTCGGGGCCGGTCCCGCGGGGCTGATGCTCGCGATGTTGCTGCACCGCGAGGGCATCGAATGCGTCGTGCTCGAGGCGCGCGACCGGGAGTACGTCGAGAAGCGCGTCCGGGCCGGCCTGCTCGAGCAGAACACGGTGGACCTGCTCCACGAGCTCGGCGTCGCCGAGCGGCTGGACCGTGAGGGCCTCCAGCACAACGGCATCTACCTCCGCTACCACGAGAAGAACCACTACGTGAACATGGCCGGGCTAACCGGCCGGCACATCACGATCTACGGCCAGCAGGAGGTCGTGAAGGACCTCACAAACGCGCTGCTCGAGCGAGGCGTCCCGGTCCACTTCGAGGTCGCCGCCGTCGCGCTCCATGACATCGAGTCCGAGACGCCCCGAATCACGTACGAGCACGACGGCGCCGAGCACGAGCTCACGTGCGACGCGATCGCAGGATGCGACGGCTTTCACGGCGTGAGCCGCCCGACGATCGCCGAGCATCTGACCGAGTACGACTACGTGTATGGGTTCGGCTGGCTCGGGATCCTCGCGGAAGCGCACCCCGCCACGGACGAGCTGATCTACGCATGGCACGAGGACGGCTTCGCGCTGTACACGATGCGCTCACAGACGATCAGCCGCCTGTACCTCCAGGTCGACGCCGACGACGACATCGGCAACTGGCCCGACGACCGCATCTGGAGCGAGCTCGGCACGCGCCTCGGGGACGTCAACACGGGCACGATCGTCGACAAGGGGATCACCCCGATGCGCTCGTTCGTGGCCGAGCCGATGCAGCGCGGCCGCGTGTTCCTGGCGGGCGACTCGGCCCATATCGTCCCGCCCACCGGCGCCAAGGGCCTAAACCTCGCGGTCAACGACGTGAGAATCCTGGCGCCGGGACTAAAAGCGCTGATCCGAGACGGCGACACCAAGCTCCTCGACGGCTACAGCGACGCTGCCCTCGGCCGCGTGTGGCGCGCCCAGGATTTCTCGAACTACATGACGCAGATGCTCCACGACCTCGGCGGTGGCCGCTTCCAGCGCCGCATGCAGCTGGCCCGGCTCGAGTACGTCGAGCGGTCCGAGGCGGCCGCGCGCAGCCTGGCCGAGAATTACGTCGGCCTCCCCGCCGAGCCGGACTTCTGACGAAAGCTCCAGTGGCCAGCATCGCCTACACGCGAGGACTCCACGAGCTCGGCGACGGGCTGTACGTGTATCTCCAGCCGGACGGCGGCTGGGGCTGGAGCAACGCGGGCCTCGTCACCGCGCAAGACACCTCACTCCTGGTCGACACGCTGTTCGACATGAGGCTTACGCGAGACATGCTCGACGCCATGCGACCCATCACCGACAGCAACCCCATCGAGCAGGCGTTCAACACCCACGGCAACGGCGATCATTGGTTCGGCAACTCGCTGCTACCCGACGGCATCCCGATCGTGGCGACGGCCGGCGCGCTCGAGGACATGAAGGCGGCACCGGCGGCTGCGGTCAATTTCCTGTTCAACGAGCTCGAGCTCGGGCCCGAGTTCACCGCGTTCGCGGAGCGCAGCATGCGGAAGTTCGACTTCGCGTCGGTGATCGAGCGACTCCCGACGAACTCGTTCGAGGGCCGGCACGAACTCCAAGTCGGCGATCGCAGCGTGAACCTGATCGAGCTCGGTCCCGCGCACACGCACGGCGACGCGATCGCCCACGTGCCCGACGCGAGCGTCGTCTTCACCGGCGACATCCTGTTCATCGAGGGCACGCCGATAATGTGGGCCGGACCGGTGTCGAACTGGCTGACCGCGTGTGACCGCATCATCGAGCTGGGCGCGAGAACGATCGTGCCCGGTCACGGCCCCGTGACGGACGAATCGGGCGTCCGCGACGTTCAGCGCTACCTCACGTACGTCCGCGACGAGGCGTCCAAGCGCCGTTGATGCCGGCATGGACGACGAGGCCGCGGCCGACGACATCGACATCAGCGACTTCCGCGACTGGGGCGACCCCGAGCGGGTCGCGGCCAACGTGGCCACGCTCTACCGCGAATTCGACCCGTCACTTCCGCCGCTCACGCCTCCCGAGATGTTCATGCGGATGGCCAGATGGAGCGCGCGCCATTAGGCCATGCGACTGATCACGCTTGAAGAGCACTATCGCGCGCCGGCGTTGAAGTCCGTGGGCGGGCTCCCGGATCCTCCGCCTGACAGCCCGATGGCGAAGATCCAGGCCAAGCTCGACGACCTCGGCGACCAGCGCCTGGCCGACATGGATGCGGGCGGGATCGACATCCAGGTGATCTCGCACGGAGCGCCCGGCACCGAGCAGATCGAACCCGCCGATGCGATCGAGCTCGCCCGCGAGGCTAACGACTACCTCGCCGCATCAATCGCGCCGCACCCGGACCGGTTCGCGGCGTTCGCGACCCTCCCGACCGCGGCGCCCGCGGAAGCCGCCGACGAGCTCGAGCGGACGGTCTCAGAGCACGGATTCAAGGGCGCCCTGATCAACGGCCACGTCCGCGGCCGTTTCCTGGACGACCGTTTCTTCTGGCCGATCTTCGACCGGGCGGAGCGCCTGAGCGTCCCGATCTACCTGCACCCGACGCCGCCGCCGCCCGCGGTCCGCGACGCCTACTACGGCGGCCTGGAGCCGCAGGTCGGGCAGGCGCTGTCGATGGCGGGCTGGGGGTGGCACGTCGAGACCGGCCTGCACGTGCTGCGGCTGATCGCCGGCGGGGTGTTCGACGAGTACCCCGGGCTCCAGATGATCGTCGGCCACATGGGCGAGGCGCTGCCGTTCTTCCTCGCGCGCTCGTCG
The DNA here is from genome assembly GCA_963699325.1 of uncultured Solirubrobacterales bacterium. Taxonomy (GTDB): domain Bacteria; phylum Actinomycetota; class Thermoleophilia; order Solirubrobacterales; family Solirubrobacteraceae; genus Palsa-465. Next base: position 114,682 of record CAVOTN010000017.1, read on the forward strand.
CGGGTGCTGCGCCAGCAGGCCGGCCTCACCCGCCCGCTCGAGGACTACGTGGCACCGAACCTCCACTTCACGACCAGCGGGATGTTCACCTACCCGCCCCTGACCTGCCTGCTCGAGGTGGTCGGCGCCGACCGCGTGATGTTCTCGGTCGACTACCCGTACAGCAGCAATGCGGAAGGCCGCGAGTTCGTACTGGGCGCGCCGATCAGTGAGGCGGACCGGGAGAAGGTCGGGTTCGCGAACGCGGCGCGGCTGCTCGGGCTAGGCTCCTGAACCTGTCAGGATCATCACCGCGGGAAGCAACGACGGCAGGAGGTTGATGATGGCGACAGAGGCTGTAGAGGCGAGCAACAGGACGATCGCGCGAGCCGCGGCGAACGCCGCGGAGCAACACGGCGACCGGGTCGCGGTCCGGTTTCAGCGCGACGGAGAATGGCGGCAGCTGACGTTCGCCGAGGTCGCCGAGATCGTCGACGAGATCGCGCTCGGGCTGGTGGGGCTCGGGATCGAGCGCGGCGACCGCGTGGCGCTGCTCGCGAACACCCGCCCCGACTGGACGTTCTCGAGCCTCGCGATCTCGCGCGCCGGCGCCGTGGTCGTGCCGATCTACCCGACGAACTCCCCCGAGGAGTGCGAATGGGTCGCCGGCAACTCCGACTCGAGGATCGTGATCTGTGAGGACGCGGGCCAGGCGGCCAAGATCGACAAGGTCAGAAGCGGGCTGCCCGACCTCGAGCACGTCATCCTGATCGACCCCGACCCGCGACCCCGACGGCGACCCCGACCCCGCCGGCGACGGCGGGCACCTCACGATCGACGCCCTCCGCGAGCAGGGCCGCGGCGGCGACCGCTCCGAGCTCGATCGGCGCTGCGCGGCGGTCGCCCCCGGCGACCCTTACACGATCATCTACACGTCGGGCACGACCGGAGCGCCCAAGGGCGTCGTGCTCAGCCACGGCAACTGCGCGTCGGTCGGCGTCATGTGCCAGGAGATCGGGTTCGTCACCGAGGAAGACCTGAGCTACCTGTACCTGCCGCTGGCGCACGTGTTCGCGCTGACCGTGCAGCTGGCGTCGTTCGACGTCGGCACCGGGATCGTCTACTGGGGCGGCGACACCCAGCAGATCATCGCCGAAACGATCCAGACCTCGCCGACGTACTTCCCCTCGGTGCCGCGCATCTTCGAGAAGCTCTACGCGCTCGCGCTGTCGATGGCCGAGAGCGAGGAGCAGCTCCGGGCGGCGGTCGAGGTGGGTCTGAAGGTTCGGCAGCTCCGCGCCCGCGGCGAATCTGTTCCGGAGGAGCTGAGCGCGGCCTACGACCGGGCCGAGGAGGCCCTGTACGGCAAGGTTCGCGGGCTGTTCGGCGGCAAGCTCGAGAAGGCGGTGTCGGGCGCCGCCCCGATCTCCGTCGAGATCCTCGAGTTCTTCTATGCGTGCGGCGTGCCCGTGCTCGAGGGCTGGGGCATGACCGAGACCACCGCCCTCGGAACGGTCAACACGCTTGAGCACATGAGGCTCGGCACCGTGGGGCGCGCGCTGCCGGGCGTCGAGCTGAAGATCGCCGACGACGGCGAGATCCTGATCAAGGGCCCGAACGTGTTCCGCGAGTACTGGCGTAACCCCGACGCGACCCGCGAGACGTTCACCGACGACGGCTGGCTCCAGACCGGCGACCTCGGCTCGATCGACGATGACGGCTACATGACGATCACCGGCCGCAAGAAGGACATCATCATCACCGCCGGCGGCAAGAACCTGACGCCGGCGAATCTCGAGAACGACCTCAAGCAGTCGCGGTGGGTGTCGCAGGCCGTCATGTACGGCGACCGCCGCCCCTACCCGGTCGCGCTGATCACGCTCGACCCCGAGGAGATCGCCCCGTGGGCCAAGGAGCGGGGCCTGCCCGAGGACATGGCCTCGCTGGTGCAAGCCGACGAGATCAAGCAGCTCATCCAGGAGGTGCTCGACCGCGCCAACGCCAAGTACGCCCAGGTCGAGCAGATCAAGAAGTTCGCGCTGCTCGACCACGACCTCACGCAGGAGGGGGGCGAGCTCACGCCGACGCTGAAGCTCAAGCGGAACGTGGTCAGCGAGCGCTACGCGGACGTGTTCGAGGGGCTGTATGGCTGAGCAATTCTCCGACATCGGCGGCGCGATCACGCTCTGCTACGAGACCTTCGGCAGCGAGTCGGACCCGCCGATGCTGCTGATCATGGGACTCGGGATGTCGATGCTTGGCTGGCCCGAGGATTTCTGCGAGCAACTGGCCGGCCGCGGCTTCTACGTCGTTCGGTTCGACAACCGCGACGCCGGCCGCTCGACGCGCATCCACGGCCGTCCTCCGACCCCGGGTCAGCTGCTCCGCCGGAAGATCTCGCCGGTCCTCTACGACCTCGGCGACATGGCGAACGACGCGGCCGGCCTGCTGCGCGAGCTGGATCTCGCGCCGGCGCACATCGTGGGCGCTTCGATGGGCGGCATGATCGCCCAGACGCTCGCCGCCCGGCATCCTGACTCGGCGCGCTCGCTGGTGTCGATCATGTCGATGACCGGCAACCGGTGGTCGGGCCAGCCGGCGCTACGCATCTACCCCTACCTACTGCGCGCCGCGCCGACCGAGCGCGAGGCGTACATCGAACACATGTCGCGGACGTTCGCGACGATCGGCTCGACCGGGCTGCCCCAGGACCCCGAGCGGATCCGCGACATGATGGCGCGGAGCTACGACCGCGGCCACGACCCCGACGCGTCGGGCCGCCAGCTCGGAGCGATCGTCGCCTCCGGAGACCGCACGGCGGAGGTGCGCCGGATCACGGCGCCGACGCTCGTGATCCACGGATCCAAGGACCCGATGGTGAGCCCGTCCGGTGGCAAGGCCACCGCGAAGGCGATCCCCGGGGCACGGCTGCTGACGATCGAGGGGATGGGTCACGATCTCCCCGAAGCCGCGTGGCCGGAACTGGTGCCGGCGATCGCCGAGCACGCGTACGCCGCCGACCGGGCGGCCAGCGGCGCGTCGCTTCAAGCTCTTCGACGCCGCGCATCGAGGACACGCCTGCGCGACGGCTCCTCGGTGGTGATCCGTCCGATCGAACCGGCCGACCGCGAGCTGCTCCGCGCCGGGTTCGAGCGCCTGTCCGAGCGGTCGCGCTATCTGCGCTTCCAGACCCCGCTGACCGAGCTCGGCGATGAGCAGCTTGGCGTACCTGACCGATGTCGATCATCACGATCACGAGGCGCTGCTGGCGGTCGACTCAGAGCGGGACGACGCGGTCGGCGTCGCCCGCTTCGTGCGCGTCAGCGACGGCGTCGCCGAGTGCGCGATCGTCGTCGCCGACGACTGGCAGAACCGCGGCCTCGGCGGCCAACTGCTCGAGCGCCTGGTCGAGCGGGCCCGCGAGGAGGGCGTCGAGCGCTTCACCGCGCTCGTGCTCGCCGAGGACACCGACGCGCGGAGGCTGCTCGAGCGCCTCGGCAACACAGTGAGGCACGCAGAGGGCTCGCAGATCGAGCTCGAGATCGAATGCCGGCGGGGCGCGACGAGTCGAGCGCGTCGTTGAGACTGATCCTCGCCGCCGCGGCGCGCGGCCTGCTGATCCCGGCGATCAGCATGTGGCGCCAGGTCGCGGACTTCACCCACCGGCGTGCCGAGGCGCGTGACCGAGCCCGCCAACGTGATCGTCGCGCACGCGTACGGCGCGGCCGGGGACGCGCCGGCGCTGGCCGTCGCCGCCGGGCTCGCGGCCGCCCGCGAGGCCCACGTCCATCTCGTCGAGAGCTACTGGCCGGTCCTGTCGGACCGCTGCCGAGGCCGACCAGCGCTTATCCGCGGCCGCGGACGAGCTACGCCGGCAGGGAATCGGCGTCACCGCCCACCTGCGCGGTGGCGACATGGTCGACGCCGTGGTCGACGTCGCCGAGGCGACCGAGGCCGCGCTGATCGTGATCGATCCGCGCGCCGGGCCAGCGCGGTCACGCCCTGGTACTCGTACTCGCTTTCCGCCCGAGTATGCGCACGCGCTCCGTGCGATGTGCTGATCGCCCGGCCGCCGCTTACCGAGACCGGACCACCGCTGAACGACACCGGACCAGCGGCTGAACGAGACCGGGCCCGAGCTGTTCGCCCGGGCCCAGCCTCGAAAGTCAGACTGCGGTGGCTTGACGCCGCCGCGCTCAGTCCTTCAAGCTCGGCGGTAGCGGCGAGGCGCCGGAGGCCCTGCTCCTCGAGCTGGCGGGCACGCTCGGCGGTGATTACCGAGCTCCGATCCCGCCTGCCGGAGAGTCCGGACTCCTCGCCGCGAGACCGAACCGCAACCGGATCGACGCTCGCCTCGGCCGCGGGCAACCGCTCGACGGCCTCGTTGACGCGCTGATCACGCTCGAGGTCGGCCACTTCCTCCATGGGCTCGGGACGATCGCTCGCGAGCAGGTCGCCGAGCGCGGTCTCGCCGTCCTCGCTGACCGGCTGGTCGAGGCTGGTCATCGCGCGGCTCAGCTCCCGAAGCTCCATCACCTCGTCGAGCTCGAGGCCGGCGACGGCCGCGATCTCCTCGTCGGTCGGCTCACGACCGAGCTGGTGTTCAGCTCGCTCTCGATCTTCCGCACCTTGACCTGGCGCTGCGATACGTGGACCGGAACCCGGATCGTCCGACCATGGTTCTGGAGTCGCGCTGAATCGCCTGCCGGATCCACAACGTGCCGTAGAGTCGAGAGCTTGAACCCGCGCCGCCAGTCGAACTTCTCGACCGGCGCGGATCAGGCCCAGCATTCCCTCCTGGACCAGGTCCTCCATCGGGAGGCCGTGGCCCTGATAGCGCCGCGCCTGCGATACGACAAGTCGAAGGTTCGCGTCGATCACCGCTCCTGGCGGCGAGGTCACCGCGCTCGATGCTCTTGGTGAGCTCGATCTCCTCGGCCGCGGTCAGCAGCGGGTGCACGCGGGCCTTGCGCATGAACAGCTCGAGCGAGTCGAGCGAGCCCGCGGTATCGTATCGTAGTCCGCAGCTCGCGCACGAGTCGGCCTGACCGCCAGCGTGTGCGCTCCGACGCCTGGGTCTGTCGCCGGTTCGCCGTCGTTGCGCGCCGCTTCGTGCTGCCTGACCGAAGGCGCCTGGTGGTTCCGACGATTTCCGGACCGGGGGGATCAGTTCCGGCGATCTACTTCAAAATTGTCCAATCATCTCTGGTCATTCATAGTTCGATCCAGACCGAATTATAGCATTGTTCGACGGTCATCGAACGATGAGTTTCGTAAGTGTGGCCACTTAGATAATCTGCGGCCGAAAGAGAAAGACGCCATCGGGCCCGGTTTCTTCTGCCCGCTAGAACACTCTTGTTCAATACTTCGATTCGGGGCGAAGGTCACACGCCCTGCCGCTCGAACGCCGAAGGCCACGCCCGAGGAGCCATGCTCGCAGGCGGCGCGCGCCGGTCGTTGGGGAGCGCGGGGTCTTGACGTTCGCCACTCGAACAAGTCATCGAGCCCTCTGCCCGGGACGATGAGGGGCAACCCCCGGCTAATCGGATATTCGAGGCCGTTTCCCGCGTGGCCACACGGGTACGCCTTGGTAGATGAGCGCAAGAACCTTCGACACGTGGACCCGCAGCGCGCGCGACGCGTTCGCCGGTTACGCCGAATCCGCGAGCGGCCGCCGTTTCGCACCTACGCGGCGCTGGCCGCGACCTTCAACGCCGCGTTCGCGGGCGCCCTGCTCGCCGCCAGGCGCTGGGGCCGGTTGCCGGACGGCGTTTCAACGCAGGACGTCGTCCTGATCGGCACCGCCAGCCACAAGCTTTCACGTCTGATCGCCAAGGACAAGGTCACGAGCTTCGCCCGCGCCCCGTTCACCGAGTACCGGGGCCGCGACATCCGCGGAGGTCGAGGAGCGAGCGCGCGGCGAGGGCGTTCGCAGGGCCGTCGGCGAGTTGGTGACCTGTCCCCCTACTGCCTCGGGCTGTGGGCGTCGGGGGCCTTCCACGCCGGCCTGATGTCGCGCCGCGCGTCACGCGCGTCGCAGCGTCGACGCTGACCGCGCTGACGCTCTCGGACTTCCTCCAGATCGCGTACAAGGCGGCTCGACCGCGGCCTCGGCGGGTCCTGAGCCACCCGAACCCACCCCGTCCGTAGTCTCCGAGCCATGCGCTACGTCGTCATCGGGGGCGGGATCCTCGGCCTCGCCACCGCCCGTCAGCTCGCCGCATCCGCGACGGGCGCCGAGATCGTCGTGCTCGAGCGCGAGCCCGCCCTGGCACGCCGCCGACCTCGCACAACAGCGGCGTGGTCCACGCCGGCTTGTACTACGCGCCGGGTTCCTTGAAGGCCAGGCTGTGCCGGCGAGGGCTGGCGCTGCTCCGCGACTACTGCGCCGAGCGCGGACTCCTACGACGCATGCGGCAAGCTCGTCGTGGCCAAGAACCGGGTCGGTAGACCGCTGCCGACACCTTCCGAGCACGTTCGGCAGAACGGCGTCCCCGGGGCTCAGGTGGCTCGAGGCGGGCGAT
>CAVOTN010000018.1:0-125611 GCA_963699325.1 uncultured Solirubrobacterales bacterium
CTCCAACAGGGCCTCGATCAAGCCGGATGGTTCGCGGTCTGACACGGCCAGCGGCATGCTGAGATCCGTCAGGCGAGCAGCGCGCAACCCACGCGCGAGGCTCTGGACGATCGCGATGCCAGCGCCGTCGCCGGGACCCAGCCGCGCCGCGGCCACGGCAATCCCGAGGGACCGTCCATACTCAACGCCGAGGACCGACTTGCCGCACCCGCCGCCCGCCTCGAGCACAACGATGCGGTGTGCCGCGAGTAGCCTCAGCAGCCGATGCCTGCTCGACCACGCCGGGCTGGCGCGCGCCCGCAAGTCCCGTTGCCAGCGGTGCGCTCAACCTGACGCGGATCGTACCGCCCGACCGCGTCAGCCTGCTGACGGTCGTTTAACGCCTCGAATGTAGATTGCCGCTCGTAAGCCTGCGGGCGAGCAGCGCACGGGGCCGGCGTAGGTGAGCATGCGAGCCAGCTCAACGCGTCGCGGGCCGATCGTCGAGTTTCGACTCAGCTGGAGGGGACTCTTATGACCTATCGTGAATCGCTCGCCGAAGGGCGGCTCGTTCCGGTCCTTCCGGTCCCGCCCGCGCGGGGTGCGCTGGGGCGTGCTCGTTGATGCGGCGCCTCTGTCGCGGGCGGACGGCGCTGGCGGCGATGATAGTGCTGGGCGGGTTGGTGTTTGTGCCAGCCGCATGGGCTGGCTCGTGGCAGGCGCTGGTGAGCGATGCTTCCCTGGGGTCGAGCGACGCGACCCAGATCGATCTGGGGACCGGCACGGCGACGGCGTTCGGCACCGACGGGCCGGCCGGCTTGGGGGTGGCGTTCGCACCGGATGCAAACACGGGGCTGATCGTCGACGCCGGCGCGACGGGTGCCGCGGGGCAGGTCACCCCGGTCGATCTGTCGAGTGGCATGGCGTTTGCCCGGGCGTCCATCGATATCCCGAACTCCCCGGGGAACTTCGTTGCTGTCTCACCCAACGGACGGCTCGCGTACGTCACCGATCCACAGGACGGGAAGGTCTTCCCGGTTGACCTGACGACCTCGCCGGCGACCGTCGGGGCGCCGCTGTCGGTGGGGGGAAACCCCGAGGGTGTCGCCTTCGCTCCCGACGGCGCGACCGCCTATGTGGCCGAGAACGCGAACACGGGAGGCGCCGCGGAGCTCGTTCCGATCACGGTGTCGACCGGCGCACTGGGGACCCCGATCACCGGCCTGGGTCCCCATCCGTTCTCGATCGCGGTGACCCCGGACGGGCGGCTGGCGCTCGTTGGGGACTCGGGTAACGGGGACGTCTATCCGGTCTCGCTGCCGAGCGGCGTGGTCGGGACGCCGATCGCGATCGGCGGCAGCGTCCATGGGATCGCCGTGCTGCCCGACGGATCCGCTGCCTACGCAGCGAACGGGAGCTCGGTCACGCCGATTGCGCTGCCAGGCCTGAGCAGCGGCTCGGCGATCGCGATGACTGGGGGCGCGTTTGCGGTGGCGGCGACGCCCGACAGCCGGACCGTGTACGTGACCAACGACACCGGCGGGACGGTGACTCCGATCGACGTTGCCACTGGCAGCGCCGGGACCGCCGTCACCGGCGTGGGGTCGACGCCGCGCGGGATCGCCATCACCCCCGACCAGGCACCGGTGGCCGCGTTCACCGTCGGCCCGGCGTCACCCGGTATCGCGACGGCGTTCGATGCAAGCTCCTCAACAGTCCGCTTCGGCACGATCGCGTCCTACGCCTGGAACTTCGGCGACGGTCAGACGGAGACCACATCGTCGCCGACGACAACGCACGCGTACGCGGCGCCCGGCAGCTACCAGGCGACGGTGACCGAGACCGACAGCGACGGCACGTCGGTGTCGGGAGAGGTCTACACCGGGCAGAGCGCGGCGTCGGTCGGCGGTCCGAGCGCCCAGACGTCGCGTACCGTCGTCGTGACGAACGCGCCCGCGCCCGCGGTCGCCCTCAGCGTCAGCAGCCTAGATTTTGGCTCGCTAGGGGTCGGTGCGCCGAGCGGGCCGCTGAGCGTGACCGTCTCGAACACGGGCTCCGCGGCGCTGCACCCCGCGCAAGCGACTGTGAGTGGCCCGGCGGCGGGCGACTTCGCTATCACCGGCGATTCATGCGACGGCCAGACGGTCGCCGTCGGCGCGTCGTGCGTGCTGACCGTCGTGTTCACGCCCGCGACGGCGGGCGCGCGCTCGGCGGAGCTGGCGCTCAGCGACGACGCGTCCGGCAGCCCGCAAACGGTGGCGCTCGGCGGCGTCGGGGTGAGCACCGGCGCGATCACGGGAACCGTCGATGATGGCTCGCGGGCCGGCCAGCCGCCGCTCGCGGGCGCGGCGGTGCAGATCTGTCATTCGAACCTCACAGGCTGCGCGGGTCTGTTCACCGACGCCGGCGGGCGCTACCAACTGGATGGCCTCGCGCCCGGGCGCTACGAGGTCACGATCGACCCCCCGAGCGGATCGACGCTGTCGGAGGGCTCGCGTGTCGCCGACGTCCTCGCCGGCCAGACGACCGACGCCCTCACCGTCCTCGGCCACAACGTCCCGCTCCCGGCCGCGGTCGGGATCACCAGTGGGCTGGGAAGCTCGCACGGCGGCAATCCGACGATCTTCTGGAATGCACCGTTTCAGATCAACCTGCCCGCGATCACACCGCTGCCCGCCCGCGGCGCGCCGGACACCACCGTCGCGACGCTCATCATCGTCGAGCTCACGACCGCCGGCACCGACCAGACAGTGCTCGGATCGACCCTCTCGTACCTTCAGAGCTACGATCACGCGGGCAACGCATCAGCCGCCACCGTGCTCGATGTGGCCCTACCCGGCCTGGTCCCCGGCGGCTTTGACTTCATCATCGGCGGCCTGGCCGCACCGCTCGGGCAGCCCGTGCTCACCAGCGGGACGAGCCTCCCCGCCGCCACCCAGGTCAGCGCCCAGAGCACCGGTCTGAATAAGCTCGCCCACGGCGCCATGACCCTGCACATCATCGGTCTGCGCACAGACGCGACCGCGAGCAGCGCGCATACAAAACCAGAGCGACGCCTTGGACGCGCAGACGACTGCAGCACCGCCGGGTCTGCGGTTGAGCTCGCGCTCGCCGAGTACCACGACGACCTGGACGCCTACCACGAGGCGCTACAAGCTTCGATCGACTACACCGGCACTAACGAGGCTGAGATCAACTACCTCGAAGGCCAGGTACACGAGGCCGGGGTCGAGTTGAATAGCGCCGAGCAAGCAGTCCTCGAGGCCGAGACGGTTGAACAGAGTACGTGCACGGGGCAGCCGATCACGCCGCGCCCGCCTCCGTGCGATGTCTTCACCGTGGAGATCGGCTGCTCGGGCAACGGTCCGGTGTACACCGATCCCAGCGGCTTCCTAACAACAACGCGCGGAGTCCCAATCGCGGGCGCCCGGGTCGTCCTAAAGCGCTCCGCGACCGCCACCGGGCCGTTCCGGGCCGTCCCCAACCGCAGCGTCTTCATGTCGCCGGCCAATCGACGAAATCCCGATCACACCGACATCGACGGGCACTTCGGCTGGGACGTGTTCCCGGGCTTCTATCGCGTCAGCGCCACCCGCCGCGGCTGTGTCGGCACGGCGACGTCGAAAGCCCGTCCCGTGCCCCCTCCCGTGACCAACCTTCACCTCACGCTGCGCTGCCCCAACCTGCGACGAACGCCCACCACCCTGACGATCACGGGCCTGCGAGCTCGAGGCCCCGACACCGTCATCAGCGTGCGCGCCCGCGCCCGCCGCGGTCACCCGATCGGCCTGGTCGAACTGACCGTCAACGGCCGAACGGTCGCACGAGCGTTCCTCGACCCGCGAGGGGGCGACGCCACGCTCATCGCGCCGACGCACCTGCGCCGCAACGCCCGCATCGTGGTCCGCTACGGCGGCGATGGCCTCGATGCGCCGAGCGTCGCGCAGGCTCGATAGACGTGACGGGTCGGCCGTGAAGTGCGGTTCCGTGCCAGCCGTGCGCGAGGCGTGCAACACGAGCTACGCATCCGGTACTCACCGAGTTCTCCCGCCCATCGTGTGCCGTGGCTCGGGATGAGCGTGGCGGCAGCGTGGGCGGACAGCGGACGATGCCCGCCAGACCTGCGAAGCTGGAGCCATGAATGGCTCAACTATCGACGTGCGGACCCCGGACGGGGTCGCCGACTGCTACCTCACCAAGCCGGCCGGCGATGCGGCGCATCGAGGCGTCCTGTTCATGATCGATGCGATCGGGCTGCGGCCGCGGATCGAGGAGATGGCGGATCGGATTGCCGCGCAGGGCTATGTGGTGCTCGCTCCGAACGTGTTTTACCGGGGCGGCCCTGCACCGCTGTGGGAGACGCCGGACCTCCACGATCCTGACTCTCGGGGCAGGTTCTTTCAGTCGCTTGGTCCGCTGATGGACGCACTCACACCCGCCGCCGTCGCGGCGGACGGCGGCGCTTACCTGGACAAGCTCGGGGAGCTCACCGACGGCCCTGTCGGGATCACCGGCTACTGCTTCGGCGGCCGCCTCGGCTGGATGGTCGCCGCCGCGCAGGCTGATCGTGTCGCCGCGCTGGGCGGCTTTCACACCGGTCGCATGGTCACCGACGACGAGGACAGCCCTCACCTGCTCGCGCCCCGTGTCCGCGGGGAGGTCTACTGGGGTCACGCCGATCAGGACCAGAGCATGACTTCGGAGAACATCGCGATGCTCGACCAGGCGATGGACGACGCTGGCGTGCGCCACACGACAGAGCTCTACGAGGGTGCGCAGCACGGCTACACGATGTCGGACATGGGCGCTTACGACGAAGCGGCCGCCGAGCGGCACTTCACGGCGCTATTCGCGCTTCTTCAACGCACAGTCCCGGGGTGAGACCGATCGCGGACGCAACGTGCGTCCGCGTCGGGTGATCGCTCTTGACCCGTAGGCCTGCCGCGTGCGGACCATCGTAACGGCGACGAAACGATGGCGATGCTGGGGGAGCGGCGTCTCGACGGGGACGATCCATTCCGCAGGCTTCACACGTTCAGACCCACGGCCTCGAGAATGAGCGCCCTCAAAGCTGCCTCAGGTACCTTCTCGCCTTCACGGAAATCGATGGCTCGGACGCTGCCGCTGTCCATGCGCGCGTTGAAAAGCTTCTTCGGGTCCTTCAGCTTGGCGCCCTTCGGGAACGTCAACCGCACCGCGTTCTTGAGCGTTTCGCCGATGCATACGATGCCGTCGAGGGACCATACGGGCACTCCCTCTGGCTTGGAGGGCTTCTTCCACTTAACTTCCTCGACTACGGCTGGGCCGGCGCCCAGAACTATCCCCCGCAGTTGTGACAGCGTCTCACCTCGCCAGTCACCTGATTTTCTGATGATGGCATCTATTTCCTCAGAAGCACTTCCCGCCAAATCAACCTCATTCATGTTGCAGCAGCGTGCCGTTACCGGATATCTGTCGGCGTCTCGTTCGAGAGGTGTTCCCGAGGAACGTGGTCTCTGGCTGCCCACCTCGAGCGGTCGCGCACCATCGGACCTCGAGCATAGTTGAGGCCGTCGTCAGTGGACGCCCGCACAAGCTCCGGCCAGACGGACCCGCTTTGTCTCTGCGGCGCGCACCTCCGCCCTGGCGCGAGGTCCCGTCCTTGGCGCGGAGTACGAGGGCGCGCACGTTCCGCTTCGGCCGAGCGGCTGGTGTCGGACGCGAGATTGGCGAGGAGCGGTCCCGCCGCGACTGGTGCACAATGAGCGGGTGATCAAGCTCGACGGGTTGCGCAAGCGCGTGCCGATTGTCAACGATGTGCTGCGTGTTCTCCGCACGAAGCCAGTGGTCAAAGCGGCGGTACGTTGGACTACCGTCAAGGAGCCGATGCGCTTTGCCGCCGCCGAACTGTTTGGCCCGAGGGGACGGCTGCAAGTTCATCAGATCGAAGCCGGGCGCGTCGTGCTCCGTCACCGGACTCGTGACATCGACATCTTCGACGAGATCTTCGTCGGCAACCGCGCGTACGAGCCGCCGCGCTCGGTTGCCATCCGCTTCCGCGATCGTCCCCCCGCGAAAGTGTTAGACCTTGGCGGCAACGTGGGACTGTTCGGCGTCTACGCACTGGCTTGCTGGCCTGATGCCACTATCACGTCGGTGGAACCAGACGCTGAAAACCTACCGCTGCTCGGTCGTTGTGTCGAAGTGAACAGGGCCACCGCTCGTTGGAGGATCATCGCCGCCTGCGCAGCAAGCAAGCCGGGCGTGGTGGCGTTCTCCGGCGGTCGACTTTGTGATTCGGCCATCGCGTTGGACGGTGAGGCCGTGACGGGCGATGTTGTGGCTGTCGACGCGCTCGAGCTCCTCTTAGACGCAGACTTCGCCAAGATCGACATAGAAGGTGCCGAATGGGATTTGTTGCTCGATCAGCGCTTCGCAGGCTCTGCGCCCGCTGTGCTCGTCATGGAGTGGCACCAGCGCGGCTGTCCGATGCAGGATGGATACAAGGCAGCTGTTGACATCCTGCGCCGAGCTGGTTACGACGTTGAAGGAGAGCGACCGTCGGTCGGTCAGCACTACGGAACGATCTGGGCATGGAAGCCGACACAACGGCACCCGAACGGATCGCAGGTCGGTCAGATCGCTCGAACGGCGAGGTCGAGCGCGGGGAGCGCGGGGAGCGCGTGACGAGGCCCGAAGCGCTCGTCGGTTCTCCACAGGGCCATCGGCTGAGCCTAATCGCACATTGTTGGTGTTGCCCGATACTGGTGAGGTGATCGATGGCGAGTTTCGTCTGGGTGGGCTGAGGGTCGTCGATAACGTCGATGCCGGCGATTGGGTCGTGGCCGGCACGCACGGCTGGAGTTGTGTACACCAGCTGGTGCCTGACGTATTCGAGGCCTACGCCAGGGTGTTCCATCCGGCTTACCGGCAGGTCGAGGACGCCGAAGAGACCCAAGCGCGTGCACCGACCTCTGGCCGTTTGATCCCGGGAACAACTCATGCCGTGACCGTGTACGGCCGGGAGGTGCGGTGGGCTGAGGTGGCCGAGGCCAACCGGCGCGTGGCGCACCCGGCGATGGAATGGGCGTCGATCACCGGCGATCACAGCTTCCGCTGGAACGGCGAGCAGCCCGGGCTCTGGGACGAGGCGCCGGCGATGGGAACGCTGCCCTTGCGACACACAGAACGGCTGTGTGAGCTGCTGGCCGGCCACACGCAGACCCCAGAGCGGTGCTGGTTTGCGATCTGGGAGGGCTACGCGGACCTCCCGGGCCTACGGGCCCTCGACATCCCGCGGCTGAAGGATGAAGCACCGAGAGATGCTCTTACTCACCGGACCGCTGAGCGCACTGCCGAACACGTCATTTCGGGATTCGTGGTACCGACCCGGTTGGGACGATCCCGCTAACGGATATCGCAGCCCGAGCCTCTGGTGGTCCGACGACCGCGCCTGGTGCGTCGCCAGCGACGTCGATCTGCAAAGCACCTACCTGGGCGCGTCGGCCGAGTGCGTCCAGCGACTGATCGACGACGGCCAGCTCGAAGTCTTGCCGATCGGGGCGGATCAAAGCGTCGCGATGGACGCCGACACGATCAACCCCGAACCGGAAGGCGAATATCGAGGCTAATCCTCATCGCCGATAGCACGTTGTTCGATCGCTCTCGCTGACCGGCTCGAGGCAATGCAATGAGGAGCGTGAGTTTGATGTAACTGTTCCTCGTCCGGGTGTGGCGTCGACGAGTTCGGGAACGCACTAAATCCGACTGCGGCGGTCGGAATATGGTAGGCTCGTTGGTGCGCTCAGCGAGCCAAGCTCTTCTCGCTTCCCGGGCGACGTTTCAGCCAGAAGGGCAGAAAGGCGGTCGGCTATGGCCACCGCAACAAAGCAGTCCCGCGCCGGCCGGCAAGGCCGTCGGCACGCCGCTGTGAATGACTCAAGGAGACACTGATGGCTGCCAAGCACAAGGTGACCGTGTCCGTGCAACCGACGAACCGCTGGCCCAGTTCGGCGGAGCGACGCGCGGCGCAGGTCGCGTCGCTGTCGACCAGGCAGGCGGAGCTCAAGCAAGAGGCTGCCGAGCGTCGCGCCGAGCGCGCCAACCAGACCGCTCCGGCTGCAGCCACGCCGCGCAGGGCGGCGACCACGAGGCGCAGCAACTCAAGCTGATCGGCTGATCATCTCGCGGTTCCATTAACGCAGTTCACGACTGCTGCGCAGTGCTCGACGAACTGCTCGAGCGACGCCTGCGGGACCACTTCGGGATCCCTCGACCGGCGCACGCCTCTGGTGACGCCCGGCGCGCGACTTCTACGCGGCGGCGCTCGCTCCGGATCGGCTGGCGCCTGGAGGTCGTGTACGAGTCGCGACTTCCTCATAAACTCTACTGAGTTAGTAGAGTATGGCGGTCGGAACGCTCCTCCCGGCGGCTTGATGCGGTCGGGAGGCGATCGCCGACCATCGAGCCAGCCGATCGACCGAAGGAGTGCACGTGAGCCTGCAGATTGGAGATACCGCCCCGGACTTCGAGGCCCAGACCACGGAAGGCACGCTTGGCTTGCATGACTGGCTTGGCGACGACTGGGGCGTGCTGTTCTCGCACCCGAAGGACTTCACGCCCGTGTGCACTACCGAGCTCGGCTATCTGGCGAGCATCAAGCCGGAGTTCGACCGCCGGGGTGTGAAGATCATCGGGCTTTCGGTCGACGCCACCGACGACCACGACCGGTGGGCGCGGGACATCGAAGAGACCCAGGGCCACGCACCCAACTACCCAATCATCGGCGACGCCGACTTCGCGGTCTCCAAGCTCTACGGAATGTTGCCCGCCGACACATCGGGGGAGCCGGGCGCGCGGACGCCGGCCGACAATCAGACCGTCCGGAACGTGTTCGTAATCGGTCCCGACAAGAAGGTCAAGCTGATCCTCGTCTACCCGATGACAGCCGGGCGCAACTTCGATGAGGTGCTGCGGGTAATCGACTCGCTGCAGCTGACCGCGGAGCACAAGGTGTCGACGCCCGCGAACTGGCGACCGGGTGACGATGTGATCATCGCGGGGTCGGTGTCCGATGAGCAGGCGAAGGAGATCTTCGGCGAGTGGGAATCGCCGCGGCCGTACATCCGGATCGTCCCGCAACCCCGCTAGCGCCCGACTCCGAGGCGAAGAACGGACCGAAGTCGCCATGGTCCACGCCGCCCGCGCCTACATCGTCTGTTCTACTCAGCGCAGCGGGAGCACCTACCTCTGTCGCCTCTTGGCAAGCACTGGGGTGGCGGGGAACCCGCAGGAATACTTCGAGGCTCGCGCCGAGACGGGGTCACCCCCGCATCCCGGCTACTTCCTGGCCGGGTTGCCTCGCACCGGCGCCGGCATCCGCGACGACCAGCGTCCGGCCGACGCCCCGGAGTACTCGGACCTGCGGTCGGTAGACGGCTGGGAGGCCCATCTTGAACGCACCTTCCAGCTGGGAACGACCGACAACGGCGTGTTTGCCACCAAGCTGATGTGGAACCAGCTGCCTGACCTGGAACAGCACGCCGCCGCAGTACCGGACTTGGCCGGCCTGAGCAGGTCCGAGCTGCTCGATGAGTTGTTCGTGTGGCCACGCTACGTGTGGATGCGGCGCCTCGACAAGGTGAGCCAGGCGATCAGCATGTGGCGGGCGCTCCAAACTCGCACCTGGCGCCGGGAGAACCCGACCGCCGAGGGCGAACCGCCAAACATGTCCTACAGCTTCCGCGGGATCGAGCACCTCCGTCGTCGCCTGAGCGCCGATGACGAAGCGTGGGGGCGCTACTTCCGGCGCTCCGCGATCGAGCCGCTGGAGCTGTACTACGAGACCGACGTCGAGCCCGACCCGCCGGGCGCCGTCGCGCGGGTCTTGTCGCATATCGGAGTCGACGTGCCGTCGGATTGGAAGCCTGAGGCCAGGATGGTCCGGCAGTCGGATCAGCTGAACGACGAATGGCGTTCTGCGTTCGAGCGGGACGCCACCGCTCGCCTCAGCGTTTGACCCACTCATCCCGCGAACTAGATGCGGTCCTCGCGTCGAGCGGCGAGGCCGTCCATGAACTCAGCAAATTCGCGCGCGTCGGCAGCGAGCTGATCGCCACCGAACGCGAGTGGCGCCAGGCCGCCGCGGGTGCCGCGGTGCGGCTGTTCGATGCGTTCGCGATGCACGCGCGCCTCGGGGTGATACCCACCTCCGAGCAGGCGACGGCTTAGGGATTGCGGCGGGCGTCGCTCGCGGTTGTGCCCGGCTCCCAGTCGGCGGACCGGCCGAGCGCGGCGCTCTTGAGCACTTTCAGCGGGAGCAGCGCGCAGCGCAAGCGCAGTGGGGGGATCTCGGTCCCGAGCAGTTGCAGGATGAACGACTGGTCGAGCTCGAGAATGTCGGACGTCCGTCGGTGGCGGATCTCGTCCGAGGCCATCGACGCGGCTGCCTGGCAGATCGCGCAACCGTGGCCCTCGAAGCGCACGTCGAGAATCTGCCCGTCCGGTTGCACCGCGAGCTTGACCGTCAGGTCGTCACCGCACACCGGGTTGAGGTCGTGGAACTGGAGGTCGACGCGATCGAGCGCGGGGGCCGGCGGGCTCCAGTTGTGAGGCGACCGGGCGTGCTCCAGGATCCGCTCGCGGTACAGCTCGTCGGTGCTACTGACGCGCTCCATGCTCTCAGCGTAGGTCGGCGCGGGCCGCGCGCTCTGCGAGCTCGCGGGCCCCCGCCCGGTTGGCGGCGGCGAGCTCCGCCACGTCGGCCGTGCGCAACTCGTCGCCGTCGACCACGACGCGCCCGCCGACGAGCAGAAGCTCGAGCGGTGCGGGCGGGCCGAAGACGAGCGCGGTCACCGGGTCGGCGATGTCGGCGTGTCCGAGGCCGTCGAGCCGCCAAAGCGCGAGGTCGCCGAGCTTGCCGACCTCCAGCGACCCGATCGCATCCGACCGGCCCAGACAGCCGGCGCCGCCGATCGTCGCCATCCAGAGCGCTTGGCGGGCGGTGAGAGCCTGCGGACCCAGGCGGGCGCGGGCGAACAGCAGCGCCTGATGGAGCTCCTCGGCCAGGCCGCCGTGCTCGTTGGAGGCCACGCCGTCGACGCCGAGCCCGACCGGCGCCCCCGCCGCGAGCAGCTCTGGGATCGGCGCGATCCCGGAGCCCAGCCGCGCGTTCGAGCTCGGACAGTGCGCAACACCGGTGCCGGTCGCGCCGTACTTGGCGATGTCGCCCTCGGAGAGGTGCACGCAATGCGCGAGCCAGACGTCGTCGCCGAGCCAGCCGAGCGATTCGACGTAGTCGACCGGACGCGCGCCGAAGTGGGCGAGGCAGAACTCTTCCTCGTCGCTCGTCTCGGCGAGGTGGGTGTGGAGTCGCACGCCGAGCGTTCGCGCCAGCTGCGCGCAGTCGCGCATCAGCTCGCCCGTAACCGAGAACGGGGAGCACGGCGCGAGCGCCACTTGGAGCAGGGAGTCGAAGCTCGCGTCGTGGTACGCGGCGACCGCCGCCTCGCACTCGGACAGGATCCGGTCGGCGTCCTCGACGACCTCGTCGGGCGGAAGGCCGCCAGACGAACGCCCCAGGTTCATCGAGCCGCGGGTGGCGCAGAATCGCAGCCCGATGCGCCGGGCTGCCTCGATCTCGGCGGCGAGCAGATCGCCGCCGGACGCCGGGAAGACGTAGTGGTGGTCCATCGCGGTCGTGCAACCCGACAGGGCGAGCGCGGCGAGCCCGGTGCTCGCGGCGACATACTCCAGGTCGGCGTCGAGATGCGCCCACACGGGGTAGAGCGCGGTCAGCCACTCAAACAGCGTGCCGTCGGGGGCATAGCCGCGCGTGAGCCACTGGTAAAGGTGATGGTGAGTGTTGACGAAGCCGGGCGTTGCCAGGCAGCCGCGGCCGTCGACGCGCCTTGCCCCGTCGCTCGGTGGGGCGGGGCCCGCGCCGATCGCGGTGATCCGTCCCCCGGCCACGACGACGTGTCCGGTCGAGTATTCGGTGCCACCCGCATCGACCGTGGCGATCGCGCAGCCGTCGATCGCCACCGTGTCAGTGGCCGCCGGAGGCGCCATTGCTAGTTCTCGCGAGCGACGACCACTAGCTGCCGCGATAGGTTGAGAACGCGAATGGGCTGAGCAGCAGCGGCACGTGATGATGGGCCGCTGCGTCGACCACAGTGAAGGTCACGGTCACCTCGGGATAGAACGTGGCAACGCCGGCGGCGGCGAAGTAGCCGCCGGTGTCGAAGTGCAGGCGGTGAATCCCCGCTCCGGGATCTCCGAGTGCGGGGATTCGCCCGTCGGCGTTCGTGCGTCCCTCTGCGGCGGTGCGCCACTCGCCGTCGACGTGTTCGTCCAGGCGCACCGCGACGCCCTCGGCCGGCTGCCCGGTCATGGCGTCAAGCACGTGCGTCGACAGGCTCATCGTGCCTCGAGCAGCTTGCCGAGTCGCAAGCGGTTGATCTTGGCCAGCTCTTCGAGTACGACGCCGCGCTCGGTCTCCGGGTCGTTGTCCAGCCGGGCCTGGCAGACGGCGAGGAGCTCGGGGGCGCTGCGGCCGGACGCGCACACGAGGTAGACGTGGCCGAACCGCTGCTCGTAGGAGGCGTTGGCGGCGGCGAGCTCGCCGAGCACGTCGGCGCCGGCGGTGGCGACGCCTGCCTGCTCGCCGCGCGACCAGGCAGCGGAACGCCCGTCACCGCCGTGCGCGGGAGCGGCGTCGCCGATGCGCGGGTGGCCGGCGAGCGCCTGCTCGAGCCCGCGGGCGTCGAGCTCGGCGGTCGCGTGGTCCGAGGCCGCATACAGCGCGGCCTCGGACCGGTACGGCCGCCCGGCCACCATCTCCTCCACCCATGCGTCCGCGGCGCAGCAGCTCCGCAGCCGGTCGCGTAGCCCGTCATCGGGCGCAACGTCGAAGGCGGCCACTCCGTCTCCCGGCGCGGGATCCCCGTGGCTTGGCGACACCGTGTCCACCGTCAATGGGCACCGTCGCCGGGCTCACCCATTTCCGGGAGTACCACGGCTCCCTCGTCGACCGCGAGCTGCACCGCGGACTCGCTCTGGTCGCTCTGACCCCAATGGTTGAACACGAGGTTGAGGACGAACACCACGATCACCGTCGCGGTGATGCTCGATCCGAAGATCACCTGGAAGTTCTTCGGGAACTTGTCGTAGAAGCTGGGGTCGAAAGCGGGCACCAGCCCGATCGCGAGCGAGACCGCGACGATCAGCAGGTTGTGGTTGTTGCGGAAGCTGACCTTGTGCAGCGTCTGGATCCCGACCGCGGTCACCATCGAGAACATGATCGTGGCGGCCCCACCGATCACCGGCCCGGGCAGGTCGGCGACGATCTGTCCGACCTTCGGGATCAGGCCCAGGAGCAGCAGGAAGACGCCACAGGTGGTCACCACCCAGCGGCTGCGGACCCCGGTGAGGCCGACGAGACCGACGTTCTCGGCAAACGCCGTGTCCGGGAAGGAGTTGGTGAACGACGCGATGAACGCCGAAAGCGCGTCGACCGCCAGTCCGCGAGCGATGTCGTTGGGGGCCAGATCCCGGTCCACCATCTCGCCGACCGCGAGCATGTCCGCGGTCGACTCGGTGAACGTGACCACCATCACGATGCACATCGTGATGATCGGCGCGGCGGCGAACTTCGGAGCGCCGAAGCGCCAGATTTCGGGCCCGCCGAACCAGGCGGCATGGGCGACGTTGCTGAAGTCAGTCTGGCCCATGAGCGCCGCCGCAATCGTGCCGATGACGATGCTGAGCAGCACCGCGATCTGCGAGACGAAGCCGCGGAACAGGCGGCTGATCAGGATGATCGACAGGATGACGATGCCGGCAAGCACGACGTGCGAGATCTGGGCGACGTTCGCCCCGTTGACCACGGTGGGCGCGATCAGCGAGATGTCCGCGCCGCCCAGCGACAGGCCGATGATGCAGATGACCGTGCCGGCGACCAGCGGCGGGAAGAAGCGGATGATCATCGAGAAGGGCTTGGCGAGAATCAGCCCGAGCACGCCGGAGATCATCATGGCGCCGTAGACGTAGGGCAGGCCCTTCACGCCGCCGTACTCGGTCGCGATGATGATCATCGGGTTCAGGACCGTGAAGGTCGCGCCGGCGACCACCGGCAGCCTGACCCCGAGCACGTTCGAGATGCCCGCCGACTGGATGATCGTCGCGATCCCCGAGACGAGCAGGTCGGCGCTGACCAGGGCCGCGATCTGAGCCGAGTTCAGCCCGACCGCCGGTCCGACGATCAGCGGGACCGCGACCGCCCCCGCGTACATGATGCACAGGTGCTGCAAGCCGAAGACCAGCAGCTTGTGCAGTGGGGGGACGCGGTCCACGGGATGTGGGCCGGTGGACGGCGCGGAGCTGTCAGGACGCGTGAGCGTCTCGTGTGACGACATGGAGTTCTCCCTCTCCGTCAGAGGTGATCGGGTGACTCAGGAACGTCCGAGGTCCGTTCGGATTTCCGTCTAGCGGATTTCTATTTCCGCGTGGCAGATAACTTATTGGTAACGCGCGCCGCTGTCAAGCGGTTTTGCGCACCAGCACCGTGGAGAGCGGCAATCGCGCGCGGCGACGCGCACGCGGAGCGGCCGCGCGCGCCCGAGGACGCGCACGCGGAGCGGGCCGCGCTCAGCACGAGCTCTCGGGCGGCGGGCGTACCCGCGGGTCAGCCGGCGCGCGCGGTCTCGGCCGCGCTCACGAACGCCGGAGCGGCGAGCGCGGCGCCGATGTTCTCCGCGGCCTTGCGGAGGATCGGCGTGGCTTTCTCGATCACGTCGTCGGACATCCGCGTCAACGGTCCGGACATCGAGAGCGCAACTGGGCGGGGCGCGCCCGGCACGGCGAGCCCGACGCAGCGCACGCCTAGTTCCTGCTCGCCGTCGTCGAGCGCGTAGCCCCGCTCGCGCACCCGTTCCAGGTCGGCGAAAAGCAGCTTGGGGGTCGTGAGCGTGAACTCGGTGCGTCGCGGCATCCCGGTGCGCTTCAGCAGCTCCGCCACCTCGTCGTCGGGCTTGGTGGCAAGGATTGCCTTGCCGACCGCGGTCGCATGCGGCTTGACCCGCCGACCGACCTCGGTGAACATCCGCATGAAGTTCTGCGAGGGCTGGACTTGCGCCACGTAGACGATCTCCTCGCCATCGAGCACAGCGAGATTGACCGACTCGCCGAGCGCATCGACGACATCCGACATGTACGGGTGAGCCAGCGTCTCGAGTCGCTTGGTGCTCGTGTCGACCAGGCGCATCAGCCGGGGGCCGAGCGAGTAATGTCGCGACGGCTCCTGGCGCACATAGCCGAGGTCGACGAGCGTGCGGACCAGGCGGTGGATGGTGGCCGGCGGCAGCTGTGCCTCGGTGGCCAGCTGCGACAGCCCGATCTCGCCACCGGCGTCCGCCATGACCTCGAGGATCGTGAACGCCCGAGCGAGCGACTGAACCCCGCCAGGCGACTGGGGCTCGGACGAGCCATTCGTAGTCACTCCCGCCCTCAGTGGGCCCCGTGTACGGCTGTCGGTCACTTGTCCACCTAACGATATCAAGGTTCCGTATCACGGTAATGCATTCTCAAGTCATTCCGTCCGGTTTGATGCGCACGCCGCCGACCCAGACACCGGCCACATCGGAGCTGACACCCTGCGCGAACGCCCGCGCCAGCGCCTCCTCCGGACCGTCCGCGCAGCGCAGTCCGACGTCCAGCGGGCTGCCCGGCGGCGGGCGCAGCCACAGCGCGTCGAACCGCTTGCCGGCGCTGAGGTCGCCGACCTCTCGCTCGAGTCCGAGCGCCGCCGCGCCGGCCGTCGTGGCCAGGTACAGCAGATGGGTTGAGGTCAGCGGCACACCGTCGGCGCCACGTAGCTGCTGCATGAAGTACGCCTGCAGCCCCTCTTTGAACAGCGAATAGCCGGTGCCGGCACCGACATCGCTGCCGAGGGCCACCGGCACGCGATGGGCTAGGTGACGGTCCAGCGGGAACAGCCCGCTGCCAAGCGCGGCGTTGCTCGTAGGGCAGTGCGCGACCGCTGCGCCGCCGGTGGCCAGCCGCTCCAGCTCGTCCTCGGTGGGGTGGACGTCGTGCGCCAGCACGGTCCGCGACCCGATCAGGCCGTGCCGGTCGTAGCTGCCGACGTAGCTGCACCCGAACAGGTCGCGCACGGTGGCGATCTCGGCGGTGTTCTCGTTGACATGCGAGGTGAGCCAGCTGCCGGGGACCGCCGCTTGGAGCGCCGCACACGAGGCGAGCAGGTCGTCGGTGCAGGACAGCGCGAACCGCGGGATCACCGCATAACGGTTGAGCCCCTGTCCGTGCCAGCGGTTCGCGAGCGCCAGCCCCTCGTCGTAGGCGCGCTCCGGGGTGGTGTGCAGCTCCGGGCGCAGCAGCCGATCGCCCACCACCAGCCCGCTCGTGATCCGCAGGCCGCGCGCGGACGCGGCGGTGAACAGCGCGTCGACCGCCGGCGCAAAGTGGGCGCCGAACACGAGCGCGGTGGTCGTGCCGGCATCGGCGAGCCCGGACACGAACTCGGCAGCGACCTCCTGCGCGTAGCCGAGATCGGCGAAACGCGCCTCCTCGGGGAGCGCGGAGCGCTCGAGCCAATCGAGCAGCGGCATGCCGAGGTCGCCGATGATCCGCGCCTGCGGAAAGTGCACGTGCGTGTCGACGAAGCCCGGCAGCAGCAGGCCGTCGGTGAGCGCCGATACGGGCTCCGCGGCATGCCGCGCTCGCACCTCGGCGAACGGGCCGCGGTCGGCGATCTGGCCGTCGGCGGTGACGAGCAGCCCGGCGTCGGCCTCGGCACGCAGGGCACCGCCGCGGAATGGATCTTCAGGCGCGTCGAGGACCTGGGCGCGATAGATCGTCACGACCGCACGCGGCTGCCCTCGGACTCGACCCCGACCTCGGGCTCGGGCTCGGCCTCCGGCTCGGGCTCGCCCTCGCGTCCGGGTTCGGCCTCGCGCTCGAACGTCCGCAGCAGATCCGCGGCGACGCTGACCGCGATCGTCGCGGGCTCCTTGCCGCTGATGTCGGGCAACCCGATCGGCGTCCGGATCCGAGCGATCGTCTGAGCGTCATGACCCCCCTCGACGGCGAGCCTGCGTCGGAAGCGCGCCCATTTGCCCGACGAGCCGATCAGCCCGATCGATCCCAGGTCATCGCGCCGCAGGGCCGCGTCGCACAACGCCACGTCCTCGACATGGTCGTGGGTCATGATCAGCACGTGGGTCCCGGGTGGCAGCTCACCGAACACGGACTCCGGCAGCACCGGGATCCGGTGGACGTGCACCGTCGCCACCGCGTCGGCGAGTACGGCGAGCCGGGACTCGCTGAGCATCTCGGGCCGCGTGTCGATCAGGTGCAGCTCGATGTCGTGCCGGGCGAGGATGCGCGCGAGCTCGAGCCCGACATGCCCGGAGCCGAAGATCGCCACCGCGGGGACGGGCCGCAGCGGCTCGAGCAGGACGGTCACCTTGCCGCCGCAGCATTGCGCGCCGTGCTCGGACGGGGCGCGCTCCGACAGCTCGCAGGTGATCAGCTCCGGCGCCGCCGCCGGGTTCGCCAGCTGCGCGCGCGCTCGCTCGATCGCGACCGCCTCGAAGTTCCCGCCGCCGATCGAGCCCCACGCGCCGGTCGCGCTCACCACCATCTTCGCCCCCGCCCGGCGCGGCGCGTGGCCGCGGACCGTCGCGAGCGTTACGAGGACGGCGGGCTCGCGGGCCGCCCGCAGGCGGACGACCGCGTCCAGCCAGAGCCCATCAGGCATGCACCACCGCGTGCTGCAAGCTCTCCGAGGACTTGTGCATCGGCTCCGCGTCCGGACCGAGATCGGGCGGCACCCGACCGGGAAAGCCCTCGATCACGTCACCGCGCGTGTCGCCTGCGGCCTGGTCACGCGCCTGCTCGACCGCCCAGAAGACCGCCTCGGGCGTGGCCGGGCTGGCCAGGTTCACGCTCGTGCCGGCCTCCCCGAAGGCCGCGGCCGCCTCGCGCAGCGCCTCACGGACCGAGAACGCCAGCATCAACGGCGGCTCCCCGACTGCCTTGGAGCCGTACACGGCGCCGGCCTCGGTGGCGTCGCGCAGCAGCGTGACGTTGAACGTCTCGGGCATCTCGGAGAAGCTGGGCAGCTTGTAGGTGCTGGCCGACTGGGTCAAGAAACGGCCGCGGCTCGGACCGTCGCTGGTGTCCCAGCGCAGGTCCTCGAGCGTGAGCCACCCGGCGCCCTGCACGAAGCCGCCTTCGATCTGGCCGAGATCGATCAGCGGGGAGAGGCTGTCGCCGACGTCGTGCACGATGTCGACGCGGAGCGTGTGATACGCCCCGGTGAAGCCGTCGACCTCGACCTCGGTGGCGGCCGCGCCGTAGGCGAAGTACTTGAACGGGCTGCCCTGCATCACCGTCGAGTCCCAGTGCAGTCCCTCGGTGCGGTAGAACCCTGATGCCGACAGCTGGACGCGCTGGAAGTACGCCGTGCGCACGAGCTCGTCCCACCTCACGTAGGTTTCCTCGAGATGCCGACAGCGGCCGCGCGACGCCGTCGACGATCCGGACGTCGTGGGCGTTGATCCCGAGCATGCCGCCGGCGACCGACAGCAGCCGATCGCGGATCTGCTCGCAGGCGTTCTTGACCGCCCCGCCGTTCAGGTCCGCGCCCGAGCTGGCCGCGGTCGCCGAGGTGTTGGGCACCTTGTCGGTGCGGGTCGGGGCGAGGCGCACCCGTTCGAGCGGAATGCCCAGCGTGGTCGCGGCCACCTGCAGCATCTTCGTGTGCAAGCCCTGGCCCATCTCGGTGCCGCCGTGGTTGATCAGCACCGATCCGTCCTTGTAGACGAGGACGAGCGCCCCGGCCTGGTTGAACGCGGTCAGGTTGAACGAGATCCCGAACTTCACCGGGGTCATCGCGAGGCCGCGCTTGACGTGCTCATGGGTCGCGTTGAACTCCGCCACCTGCCGGAGGCGTTCGCGCACGTCGCCGGCCGTAATCGTCTCGCCCCACACGGCCTGCAGCCGCTCCGGATGGCGGACCGGCTGTCCGTACGGGGTGCTCTGGCCCGCCGTGTAGAAGTTGCGCTGCCGCAGCTCGATCGGGTCGATGCCGAGCAACGGCGCGCAGCGGCCGAGGATGTCCTCCATGACGATCATCCCCTGGGGGCCGCCGAAGCCGCGGAACGCGGTGTTCGACGTCTTATGCGTCTTGGCGATCCGTCCGTTGATCCGGGCGTGGGGGATCCAGTAGGCGTTGTCGATGTGACACAGCGCCCGCGCCAGTACCGGCTCGGACAGGTCCAGGCTCCAGCCGCCGTCCGCGGTCAGCGTCGCCTCGAGTGCGAGCAGGTGCCCGTCGGCGTCGAAGCCGACGCGCCAGTCGGCGTGAAAGCCGTGGCGCTTGCCGGACATCGTCAGATCCTGGGTGCGGTTGAGTCGCAGGCGCACTGGCCGGCCGGTGAGGATCGCGCCGATCGCTGCGATCGCCGCGAAGCCGTGGGGCTGCATCTCCTTGCCGCCGAACGCGCCGCCCATCCGCAGGCACTGCACGGTGATCTCGGAGTTGCGCCTGCCGAGTACGTGGGCGATGATCTCCTGCGTCTCCGAGGGATGCTGGGTGCTCGACTGGACGAACACCTGTCCTGCCTCGTCGACGTGCGCGAGCGCGGCGTGCGTCTCGAGGTAGAAGTGCTCCTGGCCGGAGAACTCGAACTCGCCACTGAACACCCGGTCGGCCTCGGCCAGCGCGGTGTCCACGTCGCCGCGCGCCACCTGCGGCTGCGCGCCCTGGAAGCTGCGGGCGGCGATCGCCTCGGTGACCGAGATATAGGACGTGAGCGGCTCGGCCTCCACCACGATGGCCGCGGCGCCGAGCCGGGCGGCCTCGAGCGTCTCGCCCAGCACCCAGCAGACGGCATGGCCGTAGAACATGATCTCCGACGGGAACAGCGGCTCGTCGTGCTTGACCCCGGCATCGTTGACGCCCGGCACGTCCGCGGCCGTCAGCACCCGCACCACGCCGGGCACGCGCGAGCGCCGGCTCGGTGTTCATGCTGGTGATTCGCGCGTGCGCGTATGAGGTCTGCACCGGGTAGGCGTGCAGCACGTCCTTGGTGCGATAGATCAGGTCGTCGGTGTAGAGCGCCGCGCCGGTCACGTGCAGTACCGCGCTTTCGTGTGGGACGGCGACGCCGACCGCCGGGTTCTCGGGCCGCGTGGCGAGTTCACTCATTGATTTCTCCCGTTCGTCGCGGTGACTGCGGTCATGCCGGGACTCGCTCGATGCCGATCTCCGGGTTGTCCGCATGCAGCTTCAGCAGGCTCGATCGGAGCATCGCCGCGCGGTAGCGGGTGCTCGCGCGGTGATCGTTCATCGGTGTGCCCTCGGCGCCGAGGATCTCGGCGGCCGCGGCGACCGTCTCATGGGACCAGTCCTTGCCTAGCAGTGCCGTCTCGGTGGCGGTGGCGCGCAACGGGGTCGCGGCAACGCCACCGAGGCCGATCTGGGCGCGCCTAACGATCCCGGCGTCGTCGTGGTCGATCGCGAACCCCACCGCGACGCTCGAGATGTCGTCGAACCGCCGCTTGGCGATCTTGTGGAACGCCGTCATGCGGGCGAGCGGCAGCGGGATCCGGATCGCGCGGATCAGCTCGCGGTCGTGCCGCACGCTCTTCCGGTAACCGGTGAAGTAGTCGGCGAGATCGACTTCCCGCTCACCCTCGACGCTGGCCAGTACGAGGCGCGCTCCGAGGGCCAGCAGCACGGGTGGGCTGTCGCCGATCGGCGAGCTTGTACCGAGGTTGCCGCCGAGCGTGGCGCCGTTGCGGATCAGCCGCGAGGCGAACTGCGGAAACAGCTCGGCGAGGAGCGGCACGCGACCGTCGAGCAGGCGCTCGATCTCGGTGAGCGAGAGCGCGGCGCCTATCTCGATCCAGTCGGAGTCGATCGACAGGTTCCGGAGCTCCTCGAGGCGGTCGATCGCCAGGACCGCCCCGGGACGCTTGTCGCGCAGGTTGACCTCGACGCCGTGGTCGGTGCACCCAGCGATGACGATGGTCTCCGGTCGTTCGTGAAGTATCCGCACCGCCTCGGCGAGCGTCGCGGGCCGGGTGAAGGTGAGACCGTCCTGGCTCAACCGGGTCGCCACCGGCGCGGGCGCGGGCTCCGTCGACCGGGCGGCGAGCGCGTCCGAGTCCGCCGGCTCGCCGAGCGCGTAGGCGGCGTCTCTGATCGGCCGGTACCCGGTGCAGCGGCACAGGTTTCCGCTGAGCGCGTGCAGGTCGAAACCGTTAGGCCCATGCTCGGCGTCGCCGTGTCCGTTGGTCGGCGCGCGGTCGGGGCGGTAGTACTCACCCGCCATGCTGCAGATGAACCCGGGCGTGCAGTAGCCGCATTGCGAGCCGCCGCGCACCGCCATCTCGTGCTGAACCGGGTGCAGCGCGTCGGCGTCTCCGAGGCCCTCGGCGGTGATCACCTCTTGGCCGTCCAGTGCGGCGATCGGCACCAGGCAGGCGTTGATCGCCACCCATTCGGTCGGTGCGGCCACGCCCGGACGCGCGATCAAGACCGAGCAGGCGCCGCACTCACCCTCGGCGCAGCCCTCCTTGCAGCCGGTCAGACCCTGCTCGCGAAAGAAGTCAAGTGCTGTGGTCCAGACCGCGACATCGCCCAGCGGCGTCTTGCGCCCGTTGATCTTGACCTCGGCAGTGACCATCACTCCGTCCTCTCGACTCACTGTCTACCGCTCGGCCGACATCGTCGGGGAGCGTCGTATTGCCTGCAAACGCCCTCTGCGAGCCCTGGCTGATTGTACACCTCATCGCCGCTTCCGGCAACAGAATCGGAAAACTTTTTCTGTGGTGCGGAATAGAATCCCGGACGTCAGACGAACTGGCGGGAGAGTGGTGCGTGGCGATTGACGTCCTTGTACAGCAGGTACCGGAACGGTTCCGGCCCCGCTGCGCAGCACGCCTGAGGGCAAAAGGCGCGCAGCCACATGAAGTCGCCGGCCTCCACCTCAACCCAGTCCTGGTTGAGCAGGTACAACGCCTTGCCCTGCAACACGTACAGGCCGTGCTCCATCACGTGCGTCTCGGCGAACGGGATCGACGCGCCGGGCTGCAAGGTCACGATCGTGACGTGCATGTCGTGCCGCAGATCGGCCGGGTCGACGAACCTCGTCGTCGCCCAGGCACCGTCGGTGTCGGGCATCGCCACCGGCTCGATCTCACGCTCGTGGGCGATCACCGGCTCGGGAGCGGCGAGGCCCGCGACGCGCTGGTAGGCCTTGCGAATCCAGTGAAAGGAGGCGGGCCGGTCCTCGCGGTTGTGCAGCGTCCACGTGCTGCCCGGGGGAAGGTAGGCGTAGCCACCCGCGTCCAGGCCGTGCGCGACGCCCCCGAGCGTGAGCTCGATCGTCCCGTCGACGACGAACAGTGCCGCCTCCGCATTCGAGTCCGATTCCGGCCGATCGGAGCCGCCGCCCGGGGCGACCTCGACGATGTACTGCGAGAACGTCTCCGCGAACCCCGACAGCGGTCGCGCGATCACCCACAGCCGCGTGTCCTCCCAGAACGGCAGGTAGCTGGTCACGATGTCGCGCATCGTCCGCTTGCACAGCAGCGCGTAGGCCGCGGTGAACCGCGTGCGATCGGTCGCCAGCTCAGTCTGTCCGGGCAGTCCCCCGCGGGGCACGTAGTAGCTCGTCACTATCGCCGTCCTCTCTCGATTAGTCTGCCGTGGGGGGCGGCACCCGACGAGTCCACTCGCTCGCCCCGGAGCCAGGTCTGACGGACCACTCCCGCCAGCCGGCGCCCGGCATAGGCGGACACCGGGTTGCGCTGCTGCAGCTGCGATGGATCGACGACGAACTCCGCCTCCGGGTCGAACACGACGAGGTCGGCATCGGCGCCGACCTCAATCCGGCCCTTGTAGGTCAGCCCGACGCGGTCGGCGGGAGCGGTCCCCATCCAGCGCACCACGTCGGCGAGGCCGCGGCCCCTGGCGCGGGCCGCGGTCCACACGACCGGAAGCCCGAGTTCCAACGACGCGATCCCGCCCCACGCCGCAGCGAAGTCGCGGGTGTCCAGGCGCTTGAGGTCCGCGGTGCATGGGGAGTGATCGGACACGATCATGTCGATCTGGCCGTCGGTCAGTCCCGCCCACAGCCGCTCGCAGTTGTCGGCATCGCGGATCGGCGGCGCGCACTTGAACTGCGTCGCGCCGTCGTCGATCGCCTCGGCGACGATCGCGAGATAGTGGGGACAGGTCTCGACCGACACGTCGACGCCGTCGGCGCGAGCGGCGCGCAGCTGTGCGAGCGCCGCGGCGCTCGACAGATGAAGCACGTGCACGCGCGGGCGGGCGGGCCCGATTCGCGCGGCCTCGGCGAGGATGTGCTCGATCGCCCGCTCCTCGGCGGCCGCCGGGCGCGAGCGAAGGTACGCCGCGTACGAGGGTCCGCCCGGCGCCGGCGCGGCGGCGATCAGCTCGGCGTCCTCGGCATGGACGATCAGGAGCGCGCCGAGCCGGGCCGTCTCGGCCATCGCCGCCGCCAGGCCGGCGGCGTCCAGCGGCGGGAACTCCGGGACGCCGGAGTCGACCAGGAAGCACTTGAAGCCGAACACTCCGGCCGCGTGCAGCCCTTCGAGCTCGGCGACGTTGCCCGGGACCGCGCCACCCCAGAACCCGACGTCGACGTGCGCCTGCGCGGACGCGCAGTCGCGCTTGATCGCCAGGGCGTCAACGGTCGTGGTCGGCGGGATGCTGTTGAGCGGCATGTCGATCACCGTCGTCACCCCGCCGGCGGCCGCGGCGCGGGTGCCGGTGTCAAAGCCCTCCCACTCGGTGCGTCCCGGTTCGTTGATGTGCACGTGCGTGTCGACGAGACCCGGCAGCAGCACCTCGCCGTCGGCCAGCCGGACGGTCTCGTGGGCGGCGACCGACTCGGGCGGGTGGGCGGGGTCGAGTTCGAGCACCGCCGCGATGCGCCCGTCGCGCACGGCGACGACGCACGAGCGCTCGGCGCCGTCGACGACCGTGCGCGCCGCGACAAAGGCACGGTCGAAGACGGGCTCAGTCATCGGGCAGCCGATCCCCCAGTCGTGCGCCGATCCGTCGTAGCAGCGTGGCGGGCTCGTCGAACGCTTGCTGCGGTGTGGCGGCCTCGTCGAGCAGCGTGTAGACGCCGTCGAACCCGGCGGCCTGTAGCCGCGAGGCGTCGAGCAGACAGCGACCTGCCACGGCAACGACCGGCACCCCCGCGGCGCGGGCGGCGGCGGCGACGGCCGCCGGCGCCTTGCCCCGCAGCGTCTGCTCGTCCAGCGATCCCTCGCCGGTGACGACGAGGTCCGCGACGGCGAGCGCGTCGTCGAACCCGAGTTGGTCGAGCATCAGCTGGGCGCCGGGACGCAGCGTGGCGCCGAGGATCGCGATCGTCGCGAACCCGACGCCGCCGGCCGCACCCGCGCCCGGGTCGGCGCGGTGGTCGTGGCCGGTCGCCTCGGCAACGACGTCGGCCCAGTGCGCGAGGGCCGCGTCGAGCTGCGCGCACCTCGTCGGGGTCGGCGCCCTTCTGCGGGCCGTAGACCGCGGCTGCGCCCTCCGGTCCGGTCAGGGGGTTGTCGACGTCGCAGGCGACCTCGATGCGTGCCGCGGCCAGCCCTGGATGCAGGCCGGCGAGATCGAGGGTGGTGACCGTCGCGGCCCCCGCTCCGCCGGGGCCGACCTCGGCGCCCGACGCATCGCGCACCCGGGCGCCAAGCGCCTGGACGAGGCCGAGCCCGCCGTCGGTCGACGCGCTGCCGCCGATCCCGACGAGCACCCGGGTGCAGCCGGCGTCGAGCGCGTGCGCGATCAGCTCGCCGAGGCCCCGGCTCGTCGCGGTGAGCGGAGCGAGCGGGGTGGGCGGGGCGGCGGGGTGGGCGGGGTGGGCGGGCTCGCCATCTTCGCCAGCCCGGCCACCTCGGCGAGCTCCACGACCGCCTCCTCGCCGCGTCGCACGTACCACGTCGGCGCGGTCTGCCCGGTGGGGCCGGTCGCGTTCAGCGCGATGCGCTCAAACCCGACCGCCTCGAACGCGGCGAGCGAGCCATCACCGCCGTCGGCGACCGGCACCGCCACCACGTCGGCGGTCGGCCGCCGGCTCCGGATGCCCTCGGCGAGCGACGCGGCGACTTCGGCCCCGCTCAGCGTGCCCTTGAACTTGTCCGGAGCGAGCAGCACCCGCGCCATCAGTCGAGGTTCGCATACGCCGCGGTGGGCGCGTCGGCTCCCGTCAGGGCCAGCTCCTCGAACTCGGTGACGTTGTCGAGCTCGGTACCCATCGACACGTTGGTGACCCGTTCGAGGATCGCCTCGACGATGACCGGCACCTGGAACTCCTCCATCAGCTCCTTGGCCTGCTCGAGCGCGGGGAGGATCTCGTCGGGCTCGAACACGCGTAGCGCCTTGCAGCCCAGACCCTCGGCGACCTTGACGTGGTCGACGCCGTACCCGCCTAACCCGGGAGAGTTCACGTTCTCGAACGACAGCTGCACGCAGTAGTCCATGTCGAACCCGCGCTGCGATTGGCGGATCAGCCCGAGGTAGGCGTTGTTGACGACGACGTGGATGTAGGGGATCTTGAACTGCGCGCCGACGGCGAGCTCCTCGATCATGAACTGGAAGTCGTAGTCGCCCGAGAGCGCCACGACCGTCGCGTCCGGATCGGCGGTGGCGACGCCGAGCGCGGCGGGCACGGTCCAGCCCAGCGGACCGGCCTGTCCGGCGTTGATCCAGTGCCGCGGGCGGTGGACGTGCAGGAGCTGGGCGGCCTGGATCTGCGACAGCCCGATCGTGCTCACGTAGCGGACGTCCTCGCCGAACGCGCGGTTCATCTCCTGGTAGACGCGCTGGGGCTTGAGCGGCACGTCGTCGAAGTTCGTCTTGCGCAGCATCGTGCGCTTGCGCTCGTCGCACTCGTCCGCCCACTCGTCGCGATCCGGCAGGTCGCGTTCGCGGGCGGCTTCCACGAACAGCTCGAGCGCCGCACCCGCGTCGGAGACGATCCCGTAGTCGGGGGCGAACACCCGCCCGATCTGGGTCGGCTCGATGTCGACGTGGACGAACGTGCGGCCGGCGGTGTAGGTGGCCAGGCCACCGGTGTGCCGGTTGGCCCAGCGGTTGCCGATCCCGAGCACGAAGTCGGCGGCGAGCATCGTGGCGTTGCCGTACCGGCGCGAGGTCTGCAGACCGACCATCCCCGCGTTGAGCCGATGGTCCTCGGGGATCACGCCCCAGGCCATCAGCGTCGGCACCACCGGCACCCCGGTCAGCTCGGCGAATTCGACGAGCAGCTCCGCGGCATCGGCGTTGATGACCCCGCCGCCGGCGACGATCAGCGGCCGCTGTGCTGACTGGAGCATGTCGAGCGCGCGCTCGATCTGGGCGCGGGTGGCCCGGGGCCTCCAGGCCTCGAGCGGCGCGTAGGTGGCCGGGTCGAACTCGATCTCGGCCTGCTGGACATCGATCGGCAGGTCGATCAGCACCGGCCCGGGGCGTCCGGACCGCATCAGGTGAAACGCCTGCTGGAAGACACCCGGCACCTGAGCCGGCTCCAGGACCGTCACCGCCATCTTCGTCAGCGGCTTGGCCACGGCCGCGATGTCGACCGCCTGGAAGTCCTCCTTGTGGAGCTTGGCCACCGGCGCCTGACCCGTGATGCACAGGATCGGGATCGAGTCTGCGGAGGCCGAGTACAGCCCGGTGATCATGTCGGTGCCCGCCGGTCCGCTCGTGCCGATGCACACCCCGATGTTGCCGGGCGCGGCGCGGGTGTACCCCTCGGCCATGTGCGATGCGCCTTCCACGTGGCGAGCGAGCGTGTGGTGCAGTCCGCCGTCGAGCTTCATCGCCTTGTAGAACGGGTTGATCGCCGCGCCGGGCAATCCGAACAGCTGGGTGGCGCCCTCCGCCTTCAAGATGCTCACTGCGGCCTGCGCCGCGGTCATGCGTGCCATATCGTCACTGCTCCGTTTCAGTCGGGTACGTCATGTCTGGGCCGGCTGCCGTCCGGCGAGTCGCTCGACGCCGCGCAGCAGCGCCGAGTGGTCGAGGTCACCGTCGCCGCAGGCGCGCGCCGAGGCCATCAGCTGCGCCACGATCGCGCCGACCGGTAGCGGGACGCCGGCCTCGCGCGCCGCCGCGGTGACGATCCCCATGTCCTTGTGGTGCAGGTCGATCCGGAAGCCGGGCGCGAACGAGCGACTCAGCATGTTGCCGCGCTTCTGCTGGAGCACCGTGGAGCCGGCCAGCCCGCCTCCGAGGACGTCCATTGCCGCTTCGGTGTCGACGCCATAAGCCTCGAGGAACACGAGCGCCTCGGCGAGCACCTGGATGTTCGTGCCGACGATCAGCTGGTTGGCCGCCTTGACCGTCTGGCCTGCCCCGCTGGGGCCGACATGCACGATCGTCTTGCCGACCGCGTCGAAGATCGGCTTGGCGGCCGCGAAGTCCTCGGCCGCGCCGCCGACCATGATCGACAGCGCAGCGTTCTTGGCGCCGGCCTCGCCGCCGGAGACGGGCGCGTCGAGCAGCCGGAAGCCGCGCTCGCTCGCCGTCTGCGCCAGCTCGGCGGTGACGTCCGGCCGGATGCTCGAGAAGTCGATCACGAGCGTCCCGGAATCGGCGCTCTCGAACACGCCGCCCGGGCCGGTGAGCACCTCTTGGACATCGGGAGAGTCGGGCACCATGACCGCGACGACGTCGGCGCCCTGAACCGCGTCGGCGATCGAGGACGCCTTGCGGCCGCCCGCCTCGACGAGCGGGCCGGTGGTGTCGCGGCGCTTGTTGTAGCCGCTCACCTCATGGCCGGCGTTCTGCAGGTGGACCGCCATCGGGCTGCCCATGATCCCCAGGCCGATGAAACCGATTGTGCTCATGCTTGTCCTCGCTCTCGGTGGGGTCCGCGAGCCGCGCGCCGCTCCATCGGCAGCCACTGCAGGCTCGTGTCGGTGTCGGTGGTCGGCTTGTACTCCAGACCCACCCAGCCCGCGTACCCGCGGTCGGCGAGATCGCGGAGGTGGCGGTCGAGATCCAGCTCGCCGCTGCCGGGCTCGCCCCGACCGGGATGGTCAGCGATCTGCACGTGGCTGGTGACGTCGGCGTGCCGCGCGATCGCAGCGTCGACGTCGTCGCCGTTGTTGGCCAGGTGGAACAGGTCGCACAGGAACCCGACGTTCTCGTGTCCGGCAGCCCGGACTGCTTCGACCACCGCCACGGCATCGTCGGCCGTGCGCAGCGGGTAGGGCTTGGGGCCGCTGACCGGCTCGATGAGCACGGTGGCGCCGATCCGGGCGGCGGCGTCGGCGGCGCGTCCGAGGTTGTCGCGAGCGAGCTCGTCCTGCTGCTCCGCCGCGACCCCGTCGACGCGGTTGCCGTACAGCGCGTTGAACGCCGTCACGTCGAGTTGCTCGCCGATGCCGACCGCGACGTCGAGGTTGTCACGGAACTGCGCCGAGCGGTCCGGGATCGACAGCACCCCGGCGTCCGGCCCGGCGAGGTCGCCGGCGAAGAAGTTCAGCCCGATCAGCCGCACCCCGGCGTCGCGAATCGCGCGCACGAACGCGTCGATCTCGGCATCGGCCGGCACCGGCTGCTCCGGCCACGGCCACCAGAACTCGACCGCGTCGAACCCGGCGGCTCGAGCAGCCGCGGGGCGCTCCAGCAGTGGCCGCTCGGTGAACAGCATCGAGCAGTTGACCAGATAGTCCAGTCCGTGATCGCCCATGGGACCGCTCCCCGATCAGGCGAACGCCGGGACGGCGAGCCAGGCGTCGCCCGGGTCGGGGGCGTCGTCGCGCGCCACTGTCGCCTCGATCAGACCGTACGGCCGATCGGCGGCGACGAACACCTCGCCCTCGTTGCTCAGCCCGAACGGCTCGAGGTCGACGAGGAAATGGTGCTTGTTGGGCGCGGAGAACCTGATCTCGACGACGTCGTCGTGGCTCTCGAGCACGCGGGTGCCCATCAGGTACAGCGTCTCCTGGAGCGCGCGGCTGTAGGTCGTGGCGAACTCCGCCAGCAACGCCGCGCGGATCGAGTCGTAGCTGGCGTTCCAGTCGACGTCAGTGCCCAGGTAGCGCCAGCGAGCGACGAGCGACGTGGCCATGATGCGGTCGTCGGCCTCTTGAAGCGTCGTGTACTCGTCTTTGAGGTAGCCCTTGAACTCCGAACCGGTCGACTTCAGCAGTACCACGTCGGTCAGGCCCGACACCACCGACACGTGCTCGGCGTCGCCGCGGTCGCTCACGGTGACCACCGTCGTCCGCGTTCCGTCGCCGCGGCGGACGAACGCGTGGTCGTGCCCGTTCGGTCCGGTCGGGATGCGATCCCAGGGGTACTGCTCGACCCGGATCTGGGCGCTGTCGGCCTTCGGCGCCGCTTCGAGGAAGCGCCGGCCCAGAGCGATCGCATAGTCCTCCGGCGAGGTGACGCCGTGCCGCTTGGCGAACGCGAACGCGGTGTTCTTCTGAGTGTCGGTCGGCAGCACGTCGGCCTGGTCGCCGCTCACGTGCGCGTCGGCGAAGTCGCCCCGCAGCGAGGTCGACACGTTGAGGTCGACAAGCTCGTGCCGGGGGGTGTCGCGATAGACGCGCACGACGCGGTTCTCCGCTTTGCCGTATTGATTTGCTCCGAGCGAGATGCCCATGTGGGAGGCTCCTTCGTCGCGGTTAGATTCAGTTGACGCTTTTCCGTATATCGGAAACTAAGCTACCGTATGTCGGAATCTTACGGCGCCCAGGGCCCGCTGTCAACGTGTTGACGCGAGCGACCTGCCGCCTTATGGTTCCGTCGTACAGAAAATTTATATCGCTAAGCGGAAAGGATTGATATGCCCCCGATGTTTCTGAATGGCGGCGGCATGCGGGGCGGCGCCGTGCACCATCACATCGAGGGCGCCCCGCTGATCGGCGAGCTGCGGACCGCTCCCAAATACCGGTTCTACTCGGTCCGCGACGAGTTCCCGGCTCTGGTTCCGACCGCCGTGGGGGGAGCCGCGATCGTAGGTGAGCTCTACGACGTTCCGATCGAGATGCTGCACCATTCGCTCCTGCCGGCCGAGCCGCCCGAGCTCGAGCTGGGCACGATCGAGCTCGAGGATGGTTCGGTGAGCTTCGCCGTGCTGCTGCGACGCGAGGTCCTCGAACGCGGCGAAGGTCTTGTCGAGATCACCAAGTTCGGAGGCTGGCGGGCGTACCGGGGCGAGAGCTGAGCGCAAGCCCCCGCGGCGCTGGCGCAGCCATGACCAGCGTCGCCACCGACGACCGTCGCCCTCTCGCGCTGCAGTGGCCATGCACGCGCATGATGCTGATGACTGTGGCGGGGTTCACGAGCTTCTTCGTGACCCTGCCGTCGCTGCCGGCCTACGTGGCGTCGGCCGGCAACTCCACCGCCTCGGCAGGCGCGACGACGACCGTGATGCTGGCCGCCACCGTCCTGTTCCAGCCCGTGGTGCCCGCGCTGCTGCGCCGCCTGTCCACGCCCGCCACGGTGGCCATCGGCCTCGTCGTACTGGGGCTGCCGGCCCCACTCCTGATCTGGGCGAACTCGGGCGCTGGCCTGTACTTGATCTGCGTGGTGCGGGGCGTGGGGTTTGCCATCTTCACGGTCGCGGGGGCGTTTATGGCCAGCGAGGTCGCGCCGCCCGGGCGCCAGGGCGAGACGGCAGGGCTGTACGGGCTGGCAGGAGGGATTCCCAACGTGATCGTGCTTCCCCTGGCCGTACTGCTGCTGCACGCATTGGGCTTCTGGCCGATTGCGGTCATCGCCGGCCTACCCGCGCTCGGCGCGGCGCTGGCCTTGGGCGGTGGCTGGCGGCGGGTCGCCCCCGAGCCGACTCACGCGGTGCCGACGGGCGCCACCCAGCGGGCGATCGCCCGCACCCTGCTGCCCGCCGCCGTGCTTTACGCAATTACGATCGCCGCCGGCGCGGTGGTGACGATCCTGCCCATCGTGCGCTCGGAGCTCGTGGCAACCGTTGGTCTCTTGGTGTTCGCGGTCGCCTCCGCCCTGGCTCGGTGGCAGGCCGGGGCGCAGGTCGACCGGCCCGGTCGAACGTGGCTGTTGGTCGGGGCCTGCGTGGTAGCCATCGCCGGCCTGCTCGCGCTTTCCGCCGGCGTGAGCGGGTCCTCCGATGGGGTCGTGCTGGCGGCTTGCGCGATCCTCGGGGTGGGCTATGGGGCGGTTCAGAGCCTCACCCTGGTCTACTCGTTCGCCCGCACCACCTCGAACCAACGGCCGGTCGCCAGCGCCGTGTGGAACGGAGCGTTCGACGCCGGGACCGCAACCGGCGCGGTCCTGATCGGCGCGCTGAGCGCGACGGGGATTGGGCTGGGGGGCACGTTCGTGGTGCTGGCGGTGCGTGGTGGCGGCGGTGATGCCGGCGGCAGTTTCCTCAACCCGGTAATCAACTCGCCTGCCTGTGCGCGCGTCCGATGACGAAGTGGACAGTGCGTTTGGCGTCTCTGTCTTCTCCGCAACAAACGCGAGCTTGCGGACGCGTTCTCCCCGTAGCCAGTCGCTCCAGAGACGGTGAGCGGTCAGCAGCTCCTCCAATGCCTGGTCTCCGATCTGCGCCGCAATGTCTGCAGCATCGGCGGCAAACGCGTCGATCAGCGAGTCCGCCACGGCACGGTGGGGCCGACTGCAGTCATCCATCCAACGGACAACCAGCCCAACCCGCTCCAAGCAGGCAAGCATCTCGTCCAGCGGGGTGAGCCAGACCGTATCGGCGTCGGGCATCGCTTCTCGCTCTGCTTCCGTGAGGGGTAGGCCTTCCTCCATCGTGAAAGCGAACCGCCCGCCGGTCGCGAGCGCCCCGGCTATTTCCTTTAGCAGCGTTTCCTTCTCGGGAAACGCAAGCATCGTCTCGAACAGGAGCACCACGTCGAAGGGACCGGGAGGGAGTGGGGGGATCCGCGCGACCTCGAAGCAGCAGGGAAGCTCGCCAGACCGCTCACGCGCGATCTCGAGGGCGCTCGAGCTGGAGTCGATCCCCAGATAGGTGCAACCCAGCTCCTCGGTGATAAATCGTCCTGGCCCGGCAACCCCACAGCAGAGGTCGAGCACCGAGACGCCGCTGGCAACGCCGGCCCGATCGGCCAGGGCCCGAATCTCCCCGGCGCTCATGAACCCCTCCTGCTCGACGAACTCGCCGGGGGCGTACGCCGATAGTCGGGCGCGCTGGAGGGCCCGGACGAACGGTGCACGGTCGTCCTGCCTCACGGCTGCCCCATCGCCACACGGTTGACGATCTTCGGCCCCACTGGCAGCGCGTCGGTCACGCCGAACAGGATGTCACCCGGACCGGGAAGTTTTGCCTGGCACGGGCGTCACTGGTTGGTATGCAGCCCACTTGGCGAATGGGTTACACCGCTCCGGTTACCGCGCTGATAGCTCAGACGCTGCTGATCGCCGGGCTCGCGATCGCCCTCGGCCTCAGCGGCGTGGGCCTCAGTCCCGGCGCCTGGGCCGTTGGCGCCACCTGCGGACTGATCACGAACGCGGGACTGGCGCGCGGGCTCTCCTACGACCGCGCCGACAGGCTGGGGCCGGCCGACTGGGTGACCCTCGCGCGGGCGACGCTCGTCGCCGTCGTCGCGGCGCTGGTGGCCGACTCGTTCGCCGAGCCTGTGCCGGTCACGCTGCTCGTGTTACTCGCGGCGGTGGCGCTCGCGCTCGACGCGGTCGACGGATGGGTGGCGCGGCGCACGTGGACTACGGCGACCCTGGGCGCGCGCTTCGATGGCGAGGTCGACGCGTTCCTGATCCTCGTCCTCAGCGTCTATGTCGCCCGCTCGGCCGGCGCGTGGGTGCTGGCGATCGGGGCGGCGCGCTATGTGTTCCTCGCCGCGGGCTGGCCGCTGTCGTGGATGCGGGCGCAGTTGCCGCCGCGTTTCTGGCGCAAGACGGTCGCGGCGGCAGAGGGGATCCTGCTAACGATCGCAGCGTCCAACCTCCTGCCGCGGGCTGCGACCCAGGCCGCCCTTATCGTCGCCCTCGCTCTGCTGACGGAGTCGTTCGGCCGCGACGTGCGGTGGCTGTGGCGCCGGCGCCACACCACTCTCACCGCCGCGGTTACAGACGCTGACAGCACGTTCGTCGGCCCGGGCGCCGCTCCTGCCGAACCCGACACGGAGACCCGACCCGGTGCCGAGTTCGAGCCCGATCCCGAGCCCGATCCCAGCACGCGGCGCATCCGCGTGCGCAAGGGCGTCAACGTCGCGCTCACGATCCTCGCCGCCGTGCTCGTCTGGGTCGCCCTCGTCGCTCCCTACGAGCCGAAAGATCTCACGCTTAGCGGGTTCTTGAGGATCCCGCTCGAGGCCCTGGTCCTCATCGCACTGGCCTCCGTCCTGCCCCGCACCCCTCGACGCATCCTGGGTGTGAGCTGCGGATTGATCCTCGCGGTGGTGATCGTCCTGAAGATCATCAACTACGAGATGTTCACGCTCTACGACCGGCCGTACGACCCGCTCGGAGACACAAGTCAGCTCGGAAACGGAATCGAGACGATGCGCTCGTTGATCGGTGGTACTGAGACGAAGTTGATCGAGGTCGCCGCGGTGGTGGGCAGCGTCGTACTGGCCGTCGTGCTGACGCTGGCCATCCTGCGGCTGACCCGGGTTGCGGCCGATAACCGCCGCTGGGCGCTGCGGGCGGTCACAGCGCTCGGCGCTGTCTGGGCACTCTGCTGGGCGTTCGGCGCTCAGCTCATCTCCCACACGCCGATCGCCTCCACGCTCTCCGCCGGTCTCGTAGTTCACGAGGTCAATGCGGTTCGGGCGGACATCCACGACAGGAGCGTGTTCGCCGCCGAGATCAGGCACGACCCTATGGCCAGCACTCCCACCAACCGGCTGCTGACCGCGCTGCGGGGCAAGGACGTCCTGCTCGTGTTCATCGAGGCCTACGGTCAGCAGGCCGTGGAGGGCAGATCGTTCTCCCCCGAGGTCGATGCTGCTCTGGCTGAAGGGGACAAGCGGCTGGCGAGCGCCGGCTTCTCGTCTCGCAGCGGATTCCTCGACTCGGCGACATACGGCGGCATCAGCTGGCTGGCGCACTCGAGCCTGCAGGCGGGACTCTGGGTCGACAACCAGGACCGCTACAACCAGCTGATAACGGCCAAGCGCTTCACGCTCGCCGAGGCGTTCAAGGAGGCCGGGTGGCGGACCGTCGTCGACGATCCATCGAACGACCGTCCGTGGCCACAGGGGAAGGCGTTCTACCACTACGACCAGGTCTACAACCGCTATCAGGTCGGTTACCACGGGCCAACCTTCACCTACGCGTCGATGCCCGATCAGTACATCTTCTCGGCGCTCCAACGTCTCGAGCTCGCGAAACCTCATAGGAAGCCGCTGTTCGCGGAGGTGGACACGGTGTCGAGCCACATGCCGTGGAACCGCATCCCGGAGGAGATCGGCTGGAATCAGGTCGGGAACGGCTCGATCTACAGCAAGACTCCGATGATCCACGAGACCGGCGCGTTCTGGAGCAACCCCCCGCGCGTGCAGGCGGCCTACGGCACGTCGATCGTGTACGCCCTGAACACCCTGACGTCGTTCGTCCAGGACTACGGCAACAAGAATCTCGTGATGATCGTCCTGGGCGACCACCAGCCGCTGCCGATCGTCAGCGGGACTAACTCCAACCACGACGTGCCGATCTCGATCATCGCCCACGACCCGAATGTGCTGGGGCAGATCGGGAGCTGGGGCTGGAACCCGGGCCTGAAGCCCAGCCCGAACGCGCCCGTGTGGCCGATGAACGCGTTCCGTAACAAGTTCCTCAACGCGTTCGACTCGCACTCCCCGACTCAGTAGCCCGTGTCGCGCTCCGTGCCCCCGAGGATGTGCCGGAGCAGGTCTCGGAGGGCGTCCCAGTCTTCCTCGTCATGAGCCGGATCGCGTGGAGATGGGGACGCCTCCTAGGCCCTGTCGTAATCATCGCCGTTCTGGTGTGGCGCCTTGGCACGGGGCCCTTTCTGAGCGGCATCCGCACGATCGACGGCGGCGCCTTGGCCGCTGCGACGGGGCTCGTGCTGTTGACCACGGTGTGCTGCGCGTGGCGGTGGAAGACCGTGGCCCGGGGTCTCGGCATCGATCTCCCGATGCCCGTCGCGGTCGCGGCCTACTACCGCGCGATATTCCTGAACGTCACGCTGCCCGGCGGGATCGTCGGCGACGTCCACCGCGGCGTCAGCCACGGTCGCGACGCGCGCGATATCGGTCGCGGGCTGCGCGCCGTCGCATGGGAGCGCGCGGCCGGGCAGGTCGTGCAGGCCGTCCTCACCGTTGTCGTTCTCGTCGCGCTGCCCTCGCCAGTGCAG
The DNA here is from genome assembly GCA_963699325.1 of uncultured Solirubrobacterales bacterium. Lineage (GTDB taxonomy): Bacteria > Actinomycetota > Thermoleophilia > Solirubrobacterales > Solirubrobacteraceae > Palsa-465. The sequence continues at coordinate 35,328 of CAVOTN010000018.1, forward strand.
GCGTCCACGCCGCTCGTGGCACTCGGGGTCGCCGTGGCGTTGTGCGGTGCGGTGCTCGTGGCCAGGGTGCGACCCAACGGGCGGTCGTCGTGGGCGCGGGTCCGGCGCGCCGCAGCACGAGACATCCGGGACGGGCTGCTCGCCCGCAGGGCGTGGCTCGGCATCGCGCTCGCGTCGGCGCTGATCGTCACCGGCCACACGATCATGTTTCTGCTCGCCGCGCGGACTGCCGGCACCACGGCGCCGATCTCCCAGTTGCTGCCGATCGCCGTGCTCGCGATGCTGGCCATGGTGCTGCCCAGCGTCGCCGGCTGGGGCCCGCGCGAGGGTGTGACGGCGTGGGCGTTCGGCGCGGCCGGGCTGGGCGCACAGCACGGGGTCGCCACCGCCGTTGTCTACGGTGTCATGGTCCTCGTCGCCAGTCTCCCGGGCGCCATCATCCTCGTCGTGACATGGTTCCGCGGTACTCGGCTTCCGATGCGGAAGACAGCCCCTCTCCCAGAGAGAGCCGTCCATGCCTGACCGCCCCTACATCCTGTTGAGCTGTGGCATGTCGATCGACGGCTATCTCGGCAGCGCGGCGCCGCGACGCCTCGAGCTGTCCAACCGCGCCGACTTCGACCGCGTCGACGCGGTGCGCGCCTCGTGCGACGCGATCCTGGTGGGGGCGAACACCGTGCGCACGGATAACCCGCGGCTGCTCGTGCGCTCCAAGGATCGCCGCGACGCGCGGACAGCGCGTGGGCTCCCGCCGTCGCCGATCAAGGTGACCATGACCGACCGGGTGGAGCTTGACCCGTGCGCCGACTTCTTCACCACCGGCGCAACCGAGAAGCTCGTTTATTGCGCGAGCCCGCGTGTGGTCGACGCCCGCTCCCGGCTCGGGGACGTGGCGACGGTGGTGGACAGTGGCGACCGGGTCGAGATGCGCAATCTCACTGAGGACCTCGGCGATCGCGGCGTGCGGCGGCTCATGGTCGAGGGCGGCGGCACGGTGCACACCCAGTTCCTGACCGACAACCTGGCGGACGAGCTGCAGCTGGTCGTCGCTCCCTTCTTCGTCGGCGACTCCCGAGCTACACGGTTCGTCAGCGACGGCCGCTTCCCCTGGAACCCCGGCCGGCGCGCGACGCTCGCCTCGGTCCGCCAGATCGGCGACGTGGTGCTCTTGCGCTACGCGCTCTCGCCGCGATTCCGGACCGATTGAGCGAACGGATCAATGACGCCTCCGCGACGGGGCGCGCACACGCTCGATAACACGCTGTCAGCGGGGTGAGACGAGCAGGTCGGCGTGGTCGACGGTGACGGCGAGCTCTCCGGCGGCTGCCTGTGCCAGACGGCGGCGGACGTAGGGCTCGGCCTCCTCGGCGAGCTCGACCTCTTGCTCGCAGGCTGCACCGATCCACCCCGTGAACCACTCAGCTGCCAGGTCGGCCTGCGAGCCGCCCAGTCGCCAGGGGCTGGGCCGGACGAGGACCTCGGCCCCCAGGCGGCCGCACAGCTCGACGGCAAGCGCGACGGCGTCCGGGCCGAGTAGGCGGCCCCGCTCGGTCACCCGGCGTTGGTGGGCGTCGAAAGCGGCGGCCACGCGGCGATCCAGCGGATCCGCGGGGTTCAGCTCGACGCGGCCCACGACGGAAAGAGTCAGCAGCATCGGACACCCTGCGCTGGCGCAGAGGGCGATCAGTCCGCCCAACTCATCCTCGGTCAGCAGGTCCAGCAGCGCGGATGCGGTGATGAGGGTTGCGCCGGCGAGATCGCCTGGGTGCAGCCGGGTGATGTCGGAGTACTTCGGCTCGACGGTGATCGCGGCCCCATCGGCGGCCCGGCCGGGGAGGTGCGCGGCGGCGCCCTGGAGCAGTTCCGCGTCCCGGTCGCGGACGATCCAGTGCTGCGGCCCGGGAAGGAGTGGCGCCAGCCAGCGGCCCATCGCGCCGGTGCCGCAGCCGAGGTCATGGATCACCCAGCGGCTGGGTGCGGGGGAGCGTCGCCTCAGGTGTTCGACGAGGTCGCCGGCGCGGGCGGCGCCGTCAGCCGGCTCTCGGAGGGCGAGCCATTCGCTGCTGACCCGGGTGCCCTCGATGGTCATCGCGACGCTCCGGCCAGGACTCCTGCGATCACCGATGCGGTGCTCGACCACCCGGGGAGCGATCCGCGTCGCTCGCGGGCCGCCCGGCGCAACCGCGATCTCAGCTCGGCGTCGCCGAGCCAGGCCCGGAGCGCGGCGCCGAGTGCCGCCGGGTCGTTCGGCGGGACCAGTAACCCCGGCCGGATCCCGTCGGCGCCGTGACCGAGGGCCTCCGTCAGGCCGCCGACGTCGGCGGCGAGCACCGGCACTCCACGGGCAAGCGCCTCCGTGACCACCATGCCGTACGTCTCGGCACGCGAGGCCAGCACCATCAGGTCCGCGGCGGCGTAGTTGCGGTGCAGAGCGGCTCCGGTGCATGGTCCGGGGAAGCGCAGACGATCGTCCAGTCCGACCTCACGAGAGCGGCAACGGAGGCTCTCCACGAACGCTGGCTCGCGGTCCAAGCTGCCGACACACACGCAGTGCCAGGACAGCTCCGAGATCGTCGCGAGCGCATCGAGCAGGACGTCGTGCCCTTTGTCGAAGGTCACTGCTGCGACGCACAGCAGCGCTCCGCCGGCCGCGGTCCCGGTCGCGAGGTCGGCAGCGTCGACTGCCGGCTCGGCGACGTGCACCGTGTCGTCGGGCAGCGGGTACAGCTCGAGCAGGCGACGCCGCGCCCACACGCTGGTTGTGACAATGGCCGAGGCTGCCGACAGGGCCGCGTGTTCTCGCGTCCGGGTGTCGTCGATCTCGTGTCCCGCTGGGCGGTGACCGAGCGGCATGTGCACGAGGACGACCAAGCGTAACCGCCGCGTGTGCGACACAAGCACCTCGGGAGCCCTCGAGGCGACCAGTCCGTCGAGCAGCACCACAGCGCCGTCGGGAATCCGGTCCATGGCGCCGGCGAGGGCGGCGAATGACGCCGCGGCGGGTCGGCGCCAGAAGCCCGGTACGGCGTGCTCGTGCACGGACCAGCCGAGCGATCCGAGACCGCAGCAGACGTGCCGGTCATAGGTGTTGCCTCCGCTCGGCCGGACCGGATCGTCGATGCCGTCCGGCACGACGACATGCACCGCGGTCACAGCGGTCTTTCGTAGCTCGCCCAGGCGATGTGCGACTCGTGCAGTACGACAACCAGCCCGTCGAGCTCCCGAGCGCTATCGCCCAGGGTGCCGGCGTGCACGCGGTCGGCAAGCCGGTCTGCGATCACTCGGGCGAGCGCTTCGGTCGTGGTGTTCACGCCGGCGAACGCGGAGTCTTCGTCGAGGTTGCGGTACGAGAGCTCGGCCAACACGGCGTGCAGCTCCTCGGCCGCCCGACCGATGTCGACCACGAGCCCATCGGCGTCGAGGTCCGCGCGCCGGAATGTGGCGTCGACGACGTACGTCGCGCCGTGGAGGCGCTGCGCGGGCCCGAACACCTCACCGCGGAAACTGTGAGCGATCATCATGTGATCGCGGACGGTGACGCTGAACACGATCTAGTTCCCGTCGTATGTGATGGTGTGGCAGATGGCGGACAGGCTCCCCGCGACCAGCTGGGCCATCACGTCGGGCAGCTCGTTGAAGGATGACTGCCCGCTGAGGAGTGCGTCGAAGCCAGGGTCGCGTAGCAGGTCGAGCGCGAGCGCCAGCCGGTCGGCCGTCGTGCGCCGCCCGCTGCGGGCGGGGGAGAGGGTGGAGACCTGGCTCGCGCGGATCGCCAGACGACCTGCGTGAAACGCGCCTCCCAGCGAAAGTCGGACCTCCCTGTCGCCGTACCAGCTGAGCTCGATGACCGTGCCCTCGGGCGCGAGCAGCTCGAGCGACCGCTGGAGGCCCGCGGACGTGGCGCTGGCGTGCACGACCAGGTCCCGTCCATCGGCGGCGTCGGCAGGTAGCGCGAAGTCGACGCCGAGCGCGGCCGCGACATCGGCCCGGCCGGCATCGACGTCGACGAGTGCGACCTGCAACGCCGGGAACCGACTCAGCAGGCGTGCGACGCAGCAGCCGACCATCCCGGCGCCGACTACCGTGACGCGGTCGCCGAGCAGTGGTCGAGCGTCCCACAGCGCGTTAACCGCGGTCTCGACGGTGCCTGCGAGCACGGCACGAGTGGAAGGGACGCCTTCGGGCACGACCGTGACCGCGTCTGCCGGCACCACATAGGCGGTCTGGTGGGGGTACAGGCAGAAGACAGTGCGGCCGCGCAATTCCGGCGGTCCCTGCTCGACGACGCCGACGTTGAGGTAGCCGTACTTGACCGGACCGGGGAAGTTCCCCTCCTGGTACGGGGCCCGCATGGCCGCGTACTGGCTCGCGGGGACATCACCGCGGAAGACCAACGTTTCGGTGCCGCGGCTGACGGCCGACCGCAAGGTGCGCACCATCACCTCGTCCCGCCCCGGCTGGGGCAGGGTGACTGGTCGGATCTCCCCGCAGCCCGGCGCGCGGAGCCAGAACGCGTGTGCATCGACCTGCACAGGCCTCACCTTGCCAGACCTCGGAGGTGAACGGTTCTCTCGACGCTGTGCGAGCCACGGCAGAAGCTCGGGGCGTCGCTCCGCGAAAGGATCCCGAGCGTGCGGGCGTCTTGGCAGGCAGTGGATCGAACCAGGGCTTTGGCCGACTATCGGCGGGTGCGGGGGTCCGGGTGGCCGCGCGCGTTCCCGGTCATCCAGTTCCCGAACAATGCCCTGATCGTCGCGTTCGTCGCGGGTCAGGTCGCGGCGATGGTGCACGGGGCCGGGAGCGTTGATGCCCGGGCGGTCTCATATCTGGCGATAACGATTTGGGCCTACGAGGAGCTCGCCCACGGGGTCAACTGGTTTCGCCACCTGCTCGGTCTCGCCTACATCATCTCGACCGGTGCCCATCTCGCGGCCGCGCTCGGTCATTGATCGCCAGAAGCGATCGAGAAATTTCGGGAAGGAACCAGCGGATGGTGGCGTCCGGGGAAGGTAACACCCAACCCTCACATAGGAACGGCACACACATGACAGTGCAAGACGTGCTCCCAGTCGCACCTTCGGACAGCCCTGCGGAAGCGAAGGGACTGCAGGCGCTGTCGCAGCGAGTCCTTGGCAGACGGTCTTTCCTCAAGCAGGCGGGTCTCGCCGGCGCTGCGGCTGTGCCCGTGTCGGCACTCGCCACCGCGTCCGCTGGCGCGAAATCACGCGGACCGACCGCAGGCGACATCGCCATCCTGAGGTTCCTTGCCGCGGCGGAGATCCTGGAGACGGACCTGTGGGAGCAGTACAACGAGTTGGGCGGTGCCGACGGCGGGAACCCGGCTTACGTCAGCGCCATGGCGAACATTGACTCTGACCAGCCGGCGTACATCTCCGGCAACACGCGTGACGAGCGGAGCCACGCGGACTTCCTCAATGCGTACTTGGTTTCCAAGGGAGCCCCGCCGGTGAACCTGGAGCCGTTCCGTACGCTGGCGGGGAGCCAAGCGACGGGCGCCATCAAAGGCCGCAGGCGGCTCACGAACCTCATGGAGCTCAATGTCGATACGAGCTGGTATCTGCGTTACCGCTCGACGGCTAACCCTGACTTCGGGGCCACGTTCGGGCAGGCCGTGACGATCAATAACCAGCCGGCGATCCCGCTGAACGACGAGGACACCCCGCCGAACATGAAGCAACCCGTGCCTCCAAAGACGGCCAAGCAGTCGCGGATGCAGGCGATCGCCAACAGCGCGGCGTTCCACTTCGCGATGATCGAGCAGGGTGGGTCGAGCCTGTACAGCACGCTGTCGCTGCAGGTGACGAACCTCGAGGTCCTCCGGATCGTCGCCAGCATCGGCGGAACCGAGGTCGATCACTTCGGGGTCTGGCAGGACACTGCCGCCAATGCAGTCGAGCCACCGCTGGCCGGGATCAAAGACCCCGAGACGGGGACGTTCTTCCCCAATCTCAAGAAGGAAGGCCATACGACTACCCGGCCGAACAACATCTTCCCGAGGCCGTGTGAGTTCATCGAGCGCGGCCTGCCTCACTGTTCGGTTGTACGCCCGACGCTATCCCAGAACGGGGGCGCCATGGCGGCGGTCAAGTTCCTCACCGCGACCGGGCTGTTCAAGGGCCAATCGAGCGCGTTCTTCGCCGCGGCGACGCAGCTCGCTCGGGCCGCTGACGCAGCTGTGCGCGGCCTATGAACAAAATGGTCATCGACGACGTTACGCAGCCGGAAAGTGAGTCACCCAACAGTACGCGCGATGACGATCAGATCCGAGAGCCGAGTAACAATCGCCAGCAGCGGCCCTGATGTGTGGGCGTATGTCTGCGACGTCGGACGCTGGTCGGAGTGGGCGCCAACGGTTCGCGAATGTTGGGTTCGCGGAGGGGGTCCGCTTCAGCCCGGCTCGCGGGTGGAACAGCGGGCAAAGTTGATGTTCGGGTTGACTCGCTTCCGGGCCCAGAACGTGACCGCGGTCGATGCGCCCAGGCGCTTGGCGTTCGCCGGGCCGATGGGCACTTCTTCGGCGCGCTGGGGAATGGAGCTCGAGCCGATGGACGATCGGCAGACCGAGGCCACGATGTGGGTTGAGGTCGACCTCGAGAGCCTCATGCGCGCGATCCCCGGCCGCGTTCTCGAAGGCAGGATTCGGCGCGTCATGGATCGTGAGATGGCGGCGATCAAGGCCGCGGTCGAGTCCGCTACGCCGGGAGGCTCGGATTTCTAGATGGGGTGGGCGCGGTCCGTGAGCCGCGGGACCCGGCAGCGAGGAATGCGGTCCCGAAGAACAACTCGGTCCAGGAGGGATCGGTCAGCCCGTCCTGGATAGCTGCGCGAATCGTTTCCCACGGACGGCGCATGGTCCACTCGTCTATGGAGGCGAACGGCCGCACGAGTGTGATTCCGAGCTGCGCTAGCCACCGAGGCACGTTGTCGGGAACCTTGAGATCCAGCACCACCCAGCGCCCACCGCGGGAGAGGGCCGCGGCGCCGTGGGCGATGACATCTCCGCATTCAGGCACCTGCGTCAGGGCGTATGTGGACAGGATCGCGTCGACCTCGGTTGGGAAGTCGAACTCGGCCGCGTCGGCTTGTACGAGGCTGATATTGCTCCAGCCGTTGGTCTCGATCCGATGCTGGGCTTGGGCGAGCATCGCGTCGGTCAGATCGACGCCGACGATCCGGCCGCCGGGACCGATCACCTGCTCGATCAGCGAGAAGTTCAGACCGGTGCCGCAGGCGATGTCGACGACGCTGTCACCCGGGCGAAGCCCGAGTGCTTTTACGGCCCGGAGGCGTTGGGCGCGCTGGGGGTAGCCGGGCGCAGGGTAGAACCGGGAGGTGATGTCGTAGTGCTTCGCCTTCTTGCGGTATGTCTCGATCAGGTGCTCCCGCCTACTGTCGATCTGGCTCATGGTGTGCTCCTCGATCTCGGTCTATGCATACGCGCTCCAGGTGGTGTGCGGCGGAGCAGCCAGGTTAGGCAGCTCGGGGCTGGTCCGAGAAGGCTTGGATATGACGGACCTGGTTGAAGCGGTGGAATGATTGCGGCATGGTGTGGCCGGGCCAGCGGTACTCGACGCGGCCTTGCGTCGGGATATATGCCGCGGTGTAGAGGGTGCCCATTCCACTCGTGTAGCCGTTGTTGTAGAGCGGCGGCTCCAGGAAGGCGTCGGCGAAGCGCGCGGGTGTGACCTCGTCATCGGCAAGCAGCGCGAGAAGGTGCTGTTCGCGTTCGACGGTGCGAACGGCGTGCGCGTACTCGGGCCAGTCGACCGTGCCCTGATGGTTCGTTGTCGCCGGCGTGCTCGCGAAGTGGGCTGCGCGATCCGGCGCGAGGTACGCCGTTAGGTGATCTCCACTGGAGTCGAGGATGGAGAGGTTCTGTGCCGCGTGGATTGGAAGCCGCTGAAGCGTCTCGCGGGCCTGCGGCACCGTCTGGCACGTCTCGAGCAGGTAGCGCACGACCAGCGGGATCGCGAATCCATCGCCCACCGCGCGCCGGCCACCGAACGTCAGCGAGACCGCGAGCCCCGCGTCGTTCATGCCGTCCAAGAGCCCCCACAGGCAGTCGCTCATCCCGATGATCTGTTGGCCGGCCCAGTCGGTCTTGATGATGATGCCCTCGAGCCGGTCAGCCGGATAGTCGTAGTTACGCACGAGCATGGGGTCGCCGCGCGTCCAGACGCCCTGGGAGCAGCCGACGACGAAGGCCGGCGGTCGGTACAGCGAGAGGCAGCGCGCGGCGATCTGGTCACCCCCGGCTAGCTCGACCAGCCGCTCATACGTCTCGACGAGCTCGGGCATGTGCTGCTGCAGGCGTTTGCGGCAGGTCGCAAGGTCCGGGCGCGCGTCGAGTCCGTCGCGCAGGTACCAGGCCCGGTACGCCGGCCACATCTCCCGGAAGTTCGCCTGCCAGCGCTCACCCGGCGTGCGCTCCTCGACCGCCTCAAAGCAGATTCTCTCCACAGAGACCCCGCCCGGGGCGGTGGCGGGCGCACCGCGGACGGCGTGAATCGGCAGCAGCGGGAGCGTGTGCTTGATCGCGTCCCACGCTGGTTTCCAGTAGCGGTCGATGGCCTCGTTCGCTGCCGGCGGTAACCCCAGAGACTTCACCCACTCGGGAAGATCGCGCTGCGTGAACGCGGGTTGTTCGATCGACTTCTCGTTGTCGGACATAGGTCTCCAGTCCGCCTGTGCAGCGGTGTGAGAATGCGTGGCGGGGCGGACTCGGCACGGTCACCTCATGGCCCTCCACCGTGCCACTGGCATCCTAGCACCATCCACCTGGATGGTGGTAAGCTGGTGAGCAGATGGAGCGGCACGAGACAGCTTCGAGAGGCAAGCCAGACCGCGATAAGAGCGAGAAGATCACGATCAACATCGGCCTGGTCGATCTGGGTGAGATCGATCTGCTTGTGGACGAGGGTTTCTTCGCGAATCGCACGGACTTCATCCGCACTGCGATCAGGCGACAGCTCGAGAGCCGGTCGGGCGCTGTGGACCGGACTGTGGCGCGGCGCGAGTTGACCCTCGGCAGCCAGTACTACAGCCGTAGCGACCTCGAGGCGGTCCGTGCCTCGGGTGGCATGGTGCAACTGCGCGTCCTCGGGTTGGCGACTATCGCTGAGGACGTCTCGCCCGAACTCGCGCTGGCCACGATTGACGCGGTCGAGGTTCTCGGGGCGTTCCGCGCGCCCGAGGCAGTGAAGGCTGCGCTGGCGGCACGTACGACTTAGCCGATGCCGCAGACCACGGTGCCGCGTGTGCAATCGCGCTCGCCCGTCGGCTGCGAGCCGATCTATTTGACCTGAGACCAACCACGAGCCCGAGGGGCATGGATGAACGAAAACTGGAATACGACGATGGGCGAAGCGCTGCGCCTCACCCGTGCGGGACAGCTGGCGGAGGCGACCTCGCTGCTGCAGAACGGTCTCGCCGGTAAAGCTGGCAGCGCTCAATCGACGAGCCTGATTGCCTTACCGGCTCGCTCCGGTGCGCAGTCGCCCGCTCGCGCTGACTCCGGCGGCGAGAGCCGTCGCCGGAGTCACACCGAGACCGCCGGGACGCGCAGCTACGACCTCTACGTTCCCAGCGGCTACCGCGGCGAGCCCGTCCCACTCATCGTGATGCTCCACGGCGGCACACAGAACGCGATCGACTTCGCGGCCGGCACGCGCATGAACGACCTGGCCGAACGCCACACCTTCTTGGTCGCCTACCCCGAGCAGTCCAGGACGGCTAACCGGGGCGGCTACTGGAACTGGTTCTCTCCGGCCGACCAGCGCACCGGTCACGGCGAGCCGGCGATCATCGCCGGCATCACCCGTCGGGTCATGCGCGAGGAGACCGTCGACCCGGCCCGTGTCTATCTCGCCGGCCTGTCCGCCGGAGGCGCGATGGCTGCGGTGATGGCTGCGACCTACCCAGACCTCTATCGCGCGGTCGGCGTGCACTCGGGCATCGGTTACCGTGCGGCCCACGACGTCGGGTCCGCCTTTGCGGCAATGAGAACGGGGGGGACGCCGAGCGCAACCGGGACTGTCCCGCTGATCGTCATCCACGGCGATAAAGACGAGATTGTGGCTCCTGCCAACGCCGAGAAGCTCATTGGCGGTCGGCTGGCAGCCGGAGACATCACACGCCAGGATGGTCCGACGACGGCACGCGCCGACGGCGGACGGCAGTACACCCGAACCACCTACTACAGCTCCGACCGTGTCGTCGCCGCGGAGTCCGTGATCGTTCACGGTGGCGGGCACGCGTGGTACGGCGGCGATCCCTCCGGTTCCTACACCGACCCGCAGGGCCCCGACGCCTCCGCCGAGATGATTCGATTCTTCCTCCTCGACGAGGCGAACTCCCAGAGGAGCTGACACCTCGACTCGGAGGCAGGACCACGATCGGCGCAGGCGCCCGCGACTACAGAAGCGTCTCCACCCCTGAGTCAGGGTGGAGACGCTCGCGAGCTGCTTCAGCTGCTGGTCATCCTGATTACGCGTTTGACATTTCGCGCTCGGTCGTTTGGATGACAGCGGCGCGGTTCTTGTGTGAGCGCTCATAGTCACGGGCGCGCTTGGCGCGGTCCTCGTCTCCCTCGCCCAGCACAGCATTGACCTCGCTAACGTTCAGCTCGTCATAGCCGGGCCACGGCTCCTCGCCGCGCAGGGCGCTGGTGCGCCCGAGCACCGTCGAGCGGTTCTGATTCTTGCGCTCGTAGGCGTCGACCTTGGCCAGGTCGATCTGCGATAGCCCACTCACCTTCTCGAGCACGTCGGCAGCGGTGAGGCTGTCGTAGCGTGCGATGGGCATGTCCTTCTCGGAGGCCACCGCACCCTTGATCTGGCCCTCCGCCTGGGCAACGCCGGGAACCTTGCGCGCCTGACGGGCAGTGCTTCGCGCGCGCGTGTTGGCCTGGCGGGCGGTCTTCTTGACCTGCCGGCCGGCGTTGCGCACGGCATCCGCAGCGCCGGTGTCGCTCACGTCATAGGACGAATCACCATGCACATCGGCGCGGACGACCGCGTCGGTCAGCTTCGGGATCTCGCGCATCACGCGGGCCAGCATCTTCTCCTCGTCGGAGCGGATCGAGGCCGCGAGCTTGGCGGTCGTTTCATCACCCACCGTACGGGCCAGGTGCTCGAGCGCGGTATAGGTCGCGATCTCGAGTGACTCGGCCGCGCACGCATCCTTGGCGTTCTTGAGCACCTTCTCCTCGCCGCCGCTGCCCCGCACTAGGTCAAACGGCATCTTGGCCAACGCGAACGTCTGCGCCAGCGCGTCTTCGGCCCAGCCCATCGCGGTCTGGAACGGATTGCCACCAGGACCGAGATCGGCCACCCGGCTGTCGATGCGACGCGCATGGTCACGGGTCTCGGCGAGATGCTTCTCGAGCGCATTCCGATAGCTCCCTTGTGGGGTCATCGCGATCTGCGCCTGAAGCACCTGCACCAAGGCAAGCTCTGAGGCGTGGGCCTCGTTCAAATACTGCACAACCTTTTGCTCTGACTGACTCATTAGTCGTCCTTTCGTTCGTTGGTGCTACAAGATCAGACGCCGAGGGGCTGGAACTCGGCGGGTCTTACTTAGGGAGACCACGAGGGCCGGTTCGGGCTCGATCAGGCAGTCGCGCGGATTTGGTTCGCCAGCGCCAACGTCCCTGCTGCAAGGCGCTCACGTTCGAGCGCGTCCACCTGGATGCCGGCGCGATAGATGAGCTCGTCGAGATTCACTGACGCGATTGCTGGGTGCTGGTCCGCTACCCGCTTGAGCGCCTCCCACATGCACGCTTTGCCTCGCACGCCGAGCACGAGGGCCTCGAGCGCCATGAACCTGCCGAGCTCGGGGTCGCCGGAAGTCGCGCCACTGAACTTTGCCCTGCTGGCTTTCTCGGCGATCCACGCCGTGGCCTGCTTGACCGGATTCTTCTTGGAGCTGTCCATATGCTGCATGAGCTCAATCAGCGTCTGGCGATCCTGCTCGATCTCACGGGCGAGGGACTCCATCAGGACTCCAAGCGGCGTGCCCTGGTTCTTCACTCGGAGCTGCTCGGCGAGATCGCTGCCGAGCATCGCGCCTGCCAAGTGGTCGTTCAGATACACATCGATCGCATCGTCTGCCATGTTCGAGTCCTTCGTTGGGTGTGCATGTTCGTTGTCGGGGGCGGGTGCCGTTCGTATGCCGGCTTACTTGTTCTTCTTCTTGCTCGGGCTGAGCGTGTCGGCGACCTTGTCGACCTTGTCCTTGACCGTCGCCTTGCCTCGGTCGACCTTGCCCTCGTTCTTGAGGTCGCGATCACCGGTGAGGCTGCCAGCGGCCTCCTTGACGCGGCCCTTGCCTTCGTCTATGTGCTTGTCAGCCATGCAGATTGCTCCTTGTTTGAGTCGATGAATTGATCACTAGCGGGATTCGACGGTCGTGCGATAGCCGTCGTCACTCGTGTCCGCAACGGGAGTGACGGGACTTCCCTCGCGCGCGCCGTAAGTAGTCGGTTCCCGTCGATCCGCGCCTGTTATCCGCTCGCGCTCCGAGTCGCGTCGGACTGTCCCGGGCCGGGCCTCGGCCTCGACGCGGCGGGTGTCGCCCGTAGCTGCGGTGCGCTCATAACCGTCTTGGGTCTTGCGACCGACGCGCGGAAGCAGCGAGAGAAGGATCAGCAACACACCGGCCGCGCCCCAAACGAGTTCGGTCAGGCCGTTGGCCGCGAAGATGCCGAGTGCGCCGTGCCCGTTGGCGAGCGCGATCAGGCAGAGAACCACGAGCGCGGTTCCGACGATCAGCGACATCGACTTGGCAGCCCAGTGCATCGGAGCGCCGAGTAGCAGCAACAGTCCCCCGGCGATGAACAGCAGGCCAGTCCAACCGTTGACCTCCAAACCGAGCCACGTCTTGCCGTAGACGGCCCCGGTCGGGGCGTGCTGGGCGAAGCCGTGGCCGCCAAAGATCAGCGCGGTGATGCCATAGGCCAGCAACGCCAGCCCGATCAACCCGACTGGTCCCTTGGCTAGCGACCAACCCTTAGTCCTGTGTCTGGTAGTCATTCTTGTCCCTGCTTCCAGTTGGTGGTGGTTTGCGCGCGATGGGTCCCGTACGGGTCGCCGATCGTCGTCGGCGCGTCGGTTCCGTCCCGTCCTCGCGCACCTGCGAGGAGGGTCGCCGCGCGCAAGCCGAACGAGCGCGTGGCCGGGATGCAGATGCCCCGGACCTGAGATGATGGCCGGCGGCCGGTGTCTCAGGTCGTACCACGTGGGCGTCTGATGTCCCAGATCATACCACGATACGACGCGGGATGTGCAGAGTTGCGAGCGCTTGGCCGGTAGTTGCAGCCGTTACAAGCCAGTTGCGCTGCTCGCACATACATCCTGGGACACCAACTGTCCCAGGATGTCTCAGGCTGAGGGAACTCGTGTGGCGTGGCGTCAGCGAACGGCGGAGCGGGCGTGGGGTCGGAACTGCCGGATGTTGTTCGCGGCCGCGGAGGCGCTGCTGGTGGGCGAGCCCGAGCCGATCGCCATCGCGAAGATGTGCATGGCGTTTATGTTGTCCCCGACACCGCTGCTCACGGTGGGGAGTGTCACGGACGCGACGGTCTTATGTGCTTCGAGGGGCACCGAGGCGAAGTAGATGCTCACGGGGTGCGCCGTCTGCGTACTGCTCGAGGAGTTCCAGCTCGTGGTGGTGGTGGCGATCTGGTCGCCGGCGACGGGGGCGTTGTTGTACCAGTCGGCCATGGCGATGCTGTACGACTGGGTACTGCCGTCGGTGTAGGTGATGGTCCCGGTGCCCGTGGCCGTCCCGAATGCGCCGGCTCCGAGGAAGCCGAGATCGGTACCTGACCCGGAGATGTCGATGATCTGTCCGTCTGCGACTGCGTCGTCGGGTGCACCAACAATGCTCGGCCACGTGAAGGTGGTCCCGCCGAACGTGGCCTGGCCGCCCCGGGTAAGCGGCGTTGGCGTGCCCGCGGCCAGCGCTTCCGCTGAGAAGCTCTCCCCGGTGCCGTCGAAGTTCGCCGCCGCGGGGTCAGAGTTGTCGCTGATCCCGGCGTTGTCGTACGCCGCGGCGAGCGATGCATACGGCGCGCCCGTCGTCGGAGTCCCGGTCCCGGTGGCCATCGCAAAGATGTGCATCGCCGTGGTCCCTCCGACGCCGGACAGGATCGGCAGCGTGACCGAGGCCACGGTCTTGCCTTGGGCCAGCGGCACCGACGCGAAGTAAATGCTGACCGGGTGGGGGCCGAGTGTGTTCGACTGGAAGTTCCAGCTCGACGTGGTGGTGAAGATCTGGTCACCCACCGCCGGGAAGTCCGCGTACCAGTCCGCGATGTTGAGGTTGAACGACTGACTGGTCCCGTCGGTGTAGTGGACCGTAACGATCCCGCTGGCGGTGCCGTTTTGGCTCGCGCCGAGGAATCCGAGGTCGGATCCGCTGCCGTGCACGTCGATCGTCTGGCCGGCCGCGACCACGTTGTCCGGTGTCCCAGCGGGGACGGCGGGCCAAGTGAACGTGGTGCCGCCGACTACGACCTTGCTTCCGGGCGTGACGGCGTTTGGCGTTCCCGCCGCGAGGGCCTGGGCGGAGAAGCTGTCGCCGACGCCGTCGTAATTGGCGGCGCTCTCGTCCGAGTTGTCGCTGATCCCGACGTTGTTGTAGGCGGCGGAAATCGATGCGTACGGGACGGCCACCGTGGTCGATGCCTCGACCAGCCCTGCCCGCCAGAAGCCGGGCGTTACCGTGAGTGTGAGGGTGCTCGTTCCCGGTGGCGCGTTCTTCGGAACCGTCACCCGGAAGCTCTCGCTGACCGTGCGACCGGGCGCGATCGTGACCGGGGCGGGGCGACTGACGGTCCAGCCGGCCGGCGCCCGCAGCCTGAACTGGGCCCGCGGCAGGGCGTAGTCGCCGTCGTTGACCAGACGCGCGGTAACGATCGACGTGGTCCCGGCGTCGATCGCGGCCGGAGCGTTGAGAGTGGCGTACCGCGCGCCGACCGTGCGAACGACGGCGAAGCGCCGGTGCAGCGGCAGGTTGGCGAGTGCCGAGGAGTCTCCGAGGTAGACCTGGAACTGGCCGTCGGGCACGACCCAGCCGTTGGCGGCGTCGTCCCAGTACGACAAGTCGTGGCCGCTCAGGATGAAGCGCACCGTTTTCGACTGGCCCGGGCGGAGGGTTACTTTCCGGAACCCCTTCAGCTGCCGCGGAGGTTCGCCGGCTACCGTGGGGTCGCCCAGATACAGCTGCGCTACGTCCGAGCCCGCAATCCTGCCGGTGTTGGTGACGGTGGCCGACACGATCACCTCGGGGGTGGCCTGCCCATTGCAGCGGCAGCTGGTCGCGCCTGGATTCGAGGCGGCGTTACTCACCGTACGGCGGCTGACCTTCAAGTGCTTGAACTTGAACGTTGTATAGGACAGGCCATAGCCGAACGGGAACAGCGGGGTCTCGCCGTTGGCGTCGTAGTAGCGGTAGCCGACGTCGATCCCCTCGGAGTAGTCGACCTGGCCGTTCACGCCGGGGAACTGGCTCGGGCTCGACGCGGGCACCTGCGTGAGGTCCCGCGGGAACGTCACCGGCAGATGGCCACTCGGGTCGGTTTTGCCGAACAGCACCGAGGCCAGCGCGGTCCCGTTGCTCTCGCCCGGATACCAGGCGTCGAGCACCGCCCCGACATGGGTGAGCCAGGGCATCGCGACGGGCGCCCCTGCATCGATGACGACCACGGTGTTCGGGTTGGCGGCGGCCACCGCCGAGATGAGCTCGTCCTGCGCGGAGGGCAGGTTCAGTCCCGCCCGATCGGCGGCCTCGGACTCGGTGTCGTCCGAGACGACGACCACGGCGGTGGCGGCGGCCTTCGCCGCGGCCACGGCCGACGCGATCCCGGGCGCCAGGTCGGACGGCGTCGCCCAGCTGAGGTTGGCCGACGGCCCGGCGCCGTTCAACTGCAGCGTATACGTGTGCCCAGCCTGGAGGCTGACCGCGACCGAGTACGTCGAAACGGGCGGCGTCCCCGGGTTCGCCAGGATCTCCTTCCCGTCCAGGGAGAGGTAGGTCACGTTGTAGCTGCCGGGGTTCTGGAACGCCAGCACGTAAGTGCCGGTCTCCGGGGCCGTGAGCGTGCCGGTGTAGCTGCCGCCATACCCAGTCCCGGTGTAGGCGGGGCTCAGGTCGGCGCTGGGGATCGGAGACAGCGAGGTGTCGGTCGGCAGCCCCTGGGTGTACTGCACTGTCGTACCGGGCCCGGCGGCGGCCTGAATACCCTGGAGCGGCGTGACGTTGAAGGTCGAGGTCACGTACGCGCTGCCGCCACCGGTGTCGGTCGGGGATGCCGACGCGGCCGGCCCGATCACCGCGACCGTACCTCCGCCGGACGCGCGCAGCGGCAGCGTGGCGCCGCTGTTCTTGAGTAGCACCGTACCCGCCTCCGCGACCGTGGTCGAGACCGCCTGGTGCGCGCGCGGTCGTGACGGTGGCGCCGGTCGAACCGGTGGGCGGGTTGTTGAACTCGTTGAAGCGGAACATCTCGGTCACGATCCGGACGACCATCTGGTTCAGGGTCGCCATGCTGACCTGGCCCGATTGCACCGCGGCCTCGAGGGCGGTGCCGTAGAACTGCGGGGCCGGCATCTCCTGGTCCATGCCCGCGTCGGCAGACTGGACCGTCGAATGCGTGGCCTGGTAGTCCGAGGTCACGAAACCCGGGAACCCCCACTGCTGGTCGAGCGTGGTGTTCATCAGGTACTGGTTCTGGCACGCGAACTCGCCGTTGATCGAGCTATAGGCGCACATCGCCGAGGACGCGTTCGCCTGGACCGTGGCGGCCCAGAACGCGGGTAGGTAGATCTCGTGCAGAGCGCGCTGGCTCACGATCGCGTCGTCGGCCGGCGTGTTGCGGTTGGTTTCCTGGTTGTAGACCGCGAGGTGCTTGACCTGAGCCATCTCCTCCTGGCTCTGGACGCCGTCGATGTCCGCCACGGCCATCGCGGCGTTGAGATCGGGATCTTCGGTGAAGGCCTCGAACGACCGACCCCAGCGCGGGTCCCGGTCGATGTTGACGGTCGGCCCAAGGTTGACCATGGCCCCCTTGGCACGCTCCTCAGAGCCCACCACCTGTCCGTATTGCTGCGCCAACGCGGGGTCGAAGGTGGCGGCCAGCGACACGGCCGCGGGCATCTGCGTCACTCCGGTGAGGCCGTCGCCGACGCCGAGCGGCCCGTCCTCCTCACCGATCGCCGGGATGCACAGGCTCGGGATCGGCGCAATGTAGAAGACGTACGGTTCGGTGAACCCGGCCCCGGTCACCATGTTGGTCTTGTCGGCGAGCGTCATCTGCTCGAGCAACATCTGCACCCGCTGCTGAACGGGCAGGGACTGGTTGAGCCACGGGCACGACGGGCTGGCCGCGGCATACGCGGACGGTGCCCTAGCCACGAGGCCGAGCGACAGAGCCAGCAGCGCCGCAGCGAGCGCGGCAATCCTGCGAGGCTGTCGGCTATCAGCGAACATGCCGGCCATCCTCTCCTCAGCGCAATCTAGGCCGACGATTATCTCTCCCGAATGGTTTCTGTCAAGTGCGAATCAAAAAAAAGTGACACATGGGCAGTAGGCCCGGTTTTCGGCTAAGAGACGGCCAATTCACTCGGTCACTCGGGGGAAAAGTCACCGCGAATCTTTTGGCCAGGAAATGGACTAATCGGCAGGTTTGCAGCGATGGATGCGTTGCTGGAACGTGTGGACTGCCGCCGGCAGAGGGGGCATGTCGCTGGTCTAGCGCAAGCGTCTGAGAACGCGGCCGAGGGCTATCGCCGCCGGCGTGTGGCCGAACGGTTGTCCCTAAGCTACCGCGGGTGAGCCTCACCGGTCAGCTTCTTCGCATTCACGAGGAGCTCTACAAGCGAACCGATGGGCGCCTTGGCCATGGCATGCTCGGCGTTCCGGCGCTGTTGCTACGGACGACGGGGCGCCGGTCGGGGGTGGTTCGAACTAACGGCTTGGTCTACGCCCGTGACGGCGACGACTACCTCGTGGTCGCGTCCAATGGCGGGGCTGACCGCCCCCCGTCGTGGTTGTACAACCTCCAGGCGAATCCAGACGTAGAGATCCAGATCGGGCGGGAGCGCAAGCATGGCACGGCTAGAGTCGTCGAGCCGTCGGATGAGAGCTACGAGCGACTGTGGAAGCTCGTCAACGCTCACAACCGCGACCGCTACAGCGCCTACCAGGCGAAGACGACCAGGCCAATACCCGTCGTGGCGATCAGGCCCACCTGATCGGAGGTTGGTGTCCTACACCTAGGTCGGCTCGCCCCACTGGCCATCTCCATGATCCCGCGTGCTTCGATCAGCGACGGCCGGGGCGCCTCCCGGCGCGAACCCAGCCTGCTCCAGCATTCGCCGCAGATCGACGACGATCTGGGCATCGACATCCTTGCCGTGAGGCGCGGGCAGCACCTCCGTCTCCGGGCCGAGCGCCACCTTGAGCTTGCCGTTGTGTTCGTGCGTGACCGTTCCAATCGTCTCCAGCAGCGACACGACCTGGCGCCACTCGATGTTGTGGCTCGGCGGATGGCTGAAGATCCTCTCGATCGTGTCGCGGTGATGGCTGCTGAGGTGGGCTTCCATCCGGATCCCTTTCGTTCGTGGGCTGCTTGCCTGTGATGTCTCCAAGCTCATGATCCCACCGCGGCGCGATGCTCCGAGGGCGCAGCACCGTCGTCGGGCCGCGTGGCTCCGAGAGTTATCCTGGTCGAGGTGCCGATGATCATCAACGGGCTCGAGGCGCCGGTTCCGACCGACGCTCGGGTGTCGCTGCTCGACTTCCTGCGCGAACAGCTGGAGCTTTACGGGACGAAGAAGGGCTGCAACCAGGGAGCTTGCGGTGCCTGCACGGTGCTCGTAGATGGAGAGCGGGTGCTCTCGTGCCTGGCGCTTGCCGTCCAGTATGAGGGGCGTGAGGTGACCACGATCGAGGGTCTGGCCTCCGGCGGGGCGCTGCACCCCCTGCAGCAGGCGTTCATCGATCACGACGGGTTTCAGTGCGGCTATTGCACGCCGGGTCAGATCTGCTCGGCGGTCGGCATGGTCGCGGAGCTTCGCCGGGGCGTTCCCAGCTACGTGACCGCCGACATCACGGCCGCGGACGTTGCGTTCGGCCACGATGAGTTGCGTGAGCGGATGAGTGGCAACTTGTGCCGCTGTGGCGCGTACAACGGAATCGTCGACGCGATCACCGAGGTGTACGCGGAGCGCGGCGCATGATCGAGCTCACGTACTCACGTGCGGCTGACGTGGACGACGCGGTTCGTCGCGCGGCCGACGGGCAGGGCCGTTACCTCGGTGGAGGCACGAATCTGGTCGACCTGATGCGCGAGACGGTTGAGACGCCATCGGCGCTGGTGGACGTCACGGGGCTATCGCGGGAGATCGTGCCGACCGACGACGGGGGTCTGATGATCGGCGCGGCGGCGCGGAACACCGCGGTGGCCGAGCACGAGGCGGTCCGATCCGGCTACCCGATGCTCGCCCGCGCGATCGTGGCCGGCGCCTCGGCGCAGATCCGCAATATGGCGACGGTCGGCGGCAACCTGCTCCAGCGCACCCGCTGCACTTACTTCTACGACACCGACGGCTCGCGCTGTAACAAGCGGGCCCCGGGCGAGGGGTGCGACGCGATCGAGGGTTTCAACCGCATCCACGCGATCCTCGGTGCCTCACCCGCGTGCGTGGCGACTCACCCGTCGGATATGTGCGTCGCGCTTGCCGCGCTCGACGCCATCGTGCATCTCCGCGGCGCCTCGGGCGCGCGCACGGTCGACCTCTGCGATCTGCACAGGCTGCCCGAGGATCGTCCCGATATCGAGACCGTGCTCGAGCCCGGCGAGCTGATCACCGCCGTCGAGCTGCCTGCTCCCAACCTCGCCGAGCGCTCCACCTATCGCAAGGTTCGTGACCGTTCGAGCTACGCGTTCGCGCTGGTCTCGGTCGCTGCCGCGCTCGAACTCGACGGCGAGGCGGTCGTCGGTGCGCGCCTCGCCCTCGGCGGGGTTGCTCCCAAGCCGTGGCGGGCCCGGCGCGCCGAGGAGGCGCTGCGCGGTCAGCCCGCGACGGAGGCCAGCTTCCTCAAGGCGGCCGACGCCGAGCTCGCCGATGCTCGCCCACTGGCCGGGAACGCGTTCAAGGTCGAACTCGCCCGCCGCACGCTTGCCGCCGTCCTCGAGCAGCTGGCCGAGGGAGCCCGCGGGTGAGCACCAGAGAATCCCGGCCCGCAGTCGCGACGGTCCCCGAGGGTTGGACTCCGACCACCGGTCCTGACCCGTTGGTGCGTGCCAAACACGGACTCATCGGAGCTCAGGTGTCGCGCCTGGACGGGCCGCTCAAGGTCCGGGGCGAGGCGCGCTTCGCCGCCGAGTACGCGATGGAGGGCATGGTCTACGCGGCGCTCCGCTACAGCACGGTCGCGCGCGGCCGGATCACGACGCTCGACACGGGCGCGGCCGAAGCAGCGGCCGGGGTCGTGCTCGTGATGACCTACCGCAACGCGCCCCGGATGCAACCCCCGCCCATGTTCCTGACGGGGCCGAAGGCGGCAGGAGGCGCCGACTTGCCCGTGATGCAGGACCCCAGCATCCACTGGAATGGTGAACCGGTCGCGCTCGTCCTGGCCGAGACACAGGAGCAGGCCGACCACGCCGTGTCGCTGATCGAGGTCGCATACGAGTCCTCGCCGCCACGAACATTTGAAGAGGCCAGGGCGCATCCGCGGACGCCGGCCAGCCTCGTGGGACAGGCAGTCGAGGTCCTGGTCGGCGATGCCGAGGCTGCACTGATCGACGCCCCCCACACCGTCGATCTGACGTACCGGACGCCGCGCCACAATCACAACGCCATCGAGCCCCATGCGGTGACGCTTGCCTGGGATGGCGACGAACTCATCGTCCACGACGCCAGCCAGGGGGTGAAGGGGCACGCCTGGACGTTCGCGCAGGTCTTCGGAATCGATGAGGAGCAGGTCCATCTCACCTCGCCTTATGTCGGTGGCGGCTTCGGCGGCAAGACGCTGTGGTCCCACCATCTGCTCGGGGCGGCCGCATCGAAGCTCGCAGGTCGTCCGGTGCGGGTCACCCTCTCGAGGGAGGGCGTCTATCGGCTGGTCGGCGGGCGCACGAACACCGAGCAGCGAGTCGCCATTGGCGCGGATGATGACGGGCGTTTCAAGGCGCTCATCCACACGGGTATCTCGGCGATGACCCCGTACAACGCGCTCGCCGAGCAGTTCACATTCCCCGCTCGGCACATGTACGCAACCGAGACGCTGAAGACCGACCAGCAGGTTGTCGACATGGACATGCTCGCCAACTCGTTCATGCGCGCACCCGGGGAGTCGGTTGGCACCTTCGCCTTGGAGTCGGCGATCGACGAGCTCGCGATCGAGCTTGGCCTGGACCCGATCGAGCTGCGGATCCGAAACGAGCCCGACAAGGATCCGAGCACGGGCCTCCCGTACTCCTCGCGGCATATCGTCGACGCGTGGCGCGCCGGCGCCGAGCGTTTCGGCTGGGAGGTGCGGGCGCGGCCGGGTACCCGGCGGGAGGGAGAGTGGCTGATCGGCACCGGCTGCGCGATGGGGACCTATCCCTACCATCGCTTTCCCGGCGGAGCGGCGCGGATCACGCTCGACAAGACGGGCCACGTGACGATCGACGTGCCGGCGAACGACATGGGGATGGGGACCTCGACGACCCAGACGATCGTCAGCGCTGACCGGCTCGGTCTGCCGTTGGAACGGGTGACCGTCGCCTACGGTGACTCCTCATTCCCTGGCAACCTGCTCGCCGGGGGCTCGTCGCAGACGGCTTCCATCATCGGCGCGGTAATCGCGGCCCAGCGAGCGCTCGTCGAGGAGCTGCTCGCACTTGCCAGTGACGAATCGCCCCTGGCCGGGTTGACTGCCGACGAGATCGGGGGGCGCGACGAGGGGCTGTGCGAGCTGGCCGATCCCAGCCGCTGGGAGAGTTACACCGAAATCCTGCGACGGGCGGGCCGTGACGAGGTGACCGTCGTGGCCTCGGCGTCGGATCCAGAGGAGATGCAGGCCTACTCGATGCACTCCTTCGGCGCGATCTTCTGTCAGGTCCGAGTTAACGCGACGACCGGTGAGACACGCGTCGACCGCGTGCTCGGGTCCTACGACTGCGGCCGCGTCATCAACGCGAAGACTGCCGCGAGCCAGTTCCGCGGCGGAATCATCATGGGACTCGGCCTCGCGCTGATGGAAGACACCAACTTCGACGAGCGGGCGGGCCGGGTGATGAATCCGAGCCTCGCCGAGTATCACGTGCCTGTCCACCTGGACGTGCCGAACATCGAGTTGATGTGGACCGACATCCCGGACCCGTACGCCCCGGCGGGTGCGCGCGGAATCGGCGAGATCGGGATCACCGGCGTCGCCGCCGCCGTCGCCAACGCGGTCTACGACGCGACTGGGCGCCGCGTGCGCGACCTTCCGATAACCCTGGACAAGCTGCTCTAAGGCCTCGGTCGGACCCTACGCCCGTTTGTGGTTGGCGCCGAGTGGGCCACCACGAGCGAACCACCGCTCAATCAGGAAGTACGAGATCGAAACCCCCGGCGGGAGGACCAGCTGTGCACTGCGGCCCGCGAGCGCCTCGCCGACTTCCTCGCGCGTGAACCACCGGACGTCTTCTAACTCCCCATCGCTCGGAATGGGCTCGCCACCGTCAGAGGCCGCCTCGAAACCCAACATCACCGAGAACGGGAATGGCCACGGCTGCGAGCCGACGAAACGCGGGTCGTGGACGGTGATGCCGGACTCCTCCTTGACCTCACGGATGACTGCCTCCTCGAGCGACTCCCCGGGCCCCACAAACCCCGCGAGGACCGAGTACTGCGCCTGGGGCCAGCCGGCCTGGCGCCCGAGGAGCGCGCTGGCCATCGTGCTCGACGAGCACGATCACGGCCGGATCTGTGCGCGGAAAATATTGTCCACCGCAGGCCGGGCAGGTGCGCGAGAACCCGGCATCGGCGACCAGCAAAGCCGCTCCGCATGCGGGACAGAACCGGTAACGACGATGCCAATTGAGCAGCGCGACGAGGTAGGCGGCGAGCGCCGCCTCGGCTGGCGCGAGCACCCTTCCAGCCTCGCGTAACGCCGCGATCCGGCCGTGCTCGCTGAGGCGTGCTCGCTCCTGCGGGGGTTGCAGGTCGAGGTCCACGGCAAACAGCGCGCCGTCGTCCTCGAGCCCGAGCATGACCGGCGCAGCTTCCTTCCCCACGCCGGTTGCGTGGCCCGGGATCGGCAGGCGAAGCAACGAGGCCGGTGGGTCCCGGCTGATCAGCACGCCGTCGGCGGTCGCGACGACCGCCCGGCTCGCGGGATCCTCGAGGCGCGCTGCGACCCACGCGGGATCCAACCGCTCCGCCACGGCGCGATCAAGCGTCATCCCCGAAAAGGTCAGCACCGGACGCACGTTACGGCAACTCCAGCCGGCCCGATCAGCGCCGATCGCCGACCGCACTAACGAGCAGCGCGTTGCTTAACGCCGAAGGCCCGCTATTGCGGGCCTCGGGCATCAGAAGAATCAGGCGGTTGTTTCATGGCCGGGGGACGTCTTTCGGAGAGGAGGTCTCACCCGCTGGTTGCCTTCGCTATCTGACAAGGAGCTTGTCGGCGCGCACGGCAGGTTCCTTTAGGACTTCATGATCGCCGTCCTCGACCCCGCCGAACCGGCGGCGGCCTGAGAATCGAAATCGGCTTCCCAGCCGCCGCGTGACCGACACCGCCCGTCGCGGCGCTTCAGCTGCGAGCGAGGAGATGCTCGCCGACCTGCGGGATCACCGCGTCGCCGTACGCGGCCAGCGTCGCGTCCTGAGCGTCGTGCTGTAGGTACAGGCCGAAGTGGCCGACGCCGAGGCCCGCGAGTTCTGTCAGCCGCGCGATCTGGGTCTCCGGCGGTCCGACGATGCAGAACCGTTCGACGATCTCGTCGGGTACGAACTCGGTGTCGGGGTTGCCGGCGCGCCCGTGCTCGTTGTAGTCGTACCCCTGGCGTCCCGCGATGTAGTCGGTCAGGCTCTTCGGCACCGCGGCGCCTTCGCTCCCATAGCGGGCCACGAGGTCCGCGACGTGGTTCCCGACCATCCCGCCGAACCAGCGGCATTGATCGAGGGCGTGTGCATGTGCGGCGTCGCTGCCGTCGGTCACATAGGCCGGCGCGGACACGCACATCGTCAGGGCGTCCGGGTCGCGGCCGGCGGCAGCGGCGGCGTCCCGGACGGCTTGGATGCTCCACGCGGCGATGTCGGGGTCGGCCAGCTGCAATATGTATCCGTCCCCGACCTCCCCCGCGACCTTGAGCGCCTTGGGCCCGTAGGCCGCCACCCAGATCGGCAACCGGCTGTTTGGGTTCCACGGGAAGCGCAGGGTGCTGCCCTTGTACTGCACCGTTCCGCCGTTGGCGAGGCCACGAATCACCTCGACGCACGCGCGCAGGTCAGCCAGATTCACCGGCTTGCCGTTGATCGTCCGTACCGCAGAGTCTCCGCGGCCGATGCCGCACACGGTGCGGTTGCCATACATCTCGTTCAGCGTGGCGAACATCGAGGCCGTGACGGTCCAGTCACGGGTTGCAGGATTCGTCACCATCGGCCCCACCGTCAACTTGTGCGTGACGTCGAGGATCCGGCTGAAGATCACGAACGGCTCTTCCCAGAGTAAGTGGGAGTCGAACGCCCACATGTTGGTGAAACCGTATGTCTCGGCCCTCCGAGCGAGCTCGATCACACGCGCCGCGGGCGGATTGGTTTGCAGGACGACTCCGAAGTTCATGATCTACTCGGCTCCCTTTGACGTCATTTCGCCGGCTCCAGCAAGCACCGAGCTCACGGTCCTTCCGTAGGCATCGATCGCGACAGTCAGCGCCCGCCCGGGCGAATCCTCGATTGAGGCGTGCGAGATCGGCGGATCCGACTGAGCGAAGATCATCGCCGTCGGGACGACGCGGCCGATCTCGGTCGCGTCGTGCAACGGCCCACTGGGGATCGGCCCGCTCGCGTCGCCGCCCGCTTCCTGCACGCTTCTCCGGACGAGATCGACCAGTGCTGGATCGAACGGAGTGGGGGCCGCGCGGAAGACATCTCGCTGTTCGACAGTGCAGTTGAACTCCTCGGCAGCGCTGTGGCACGCCTGCTGCGCCTCAAGGAACATCGCAGCGAGCTCGCTCGGGTCGAGATGCCGCTGGTCGAGTTGCATCTCGGTGCTGCCGGCAACGGCGGTGATAACACCGGGAATCGCGTGAAGCCGCCCGACAGTTGCGACGCCGTCGTGGTTGATCGCGCTCTCCCGTATCGCCAGCGCCGCACGCGCGGCGGCCGCGAGCGAGTCCTGGCGCAGACGCATCGGCGTCGACCCGGCGTGGGCTGCCTGACCTGTGAAAGTCATGAGGTGCCGCTCGACCCCGACCGTCCCGCTCACAGCGCAGGCCAGCCGGTCGCCGTCGAGCAGTACCGGCCCCTGCTCGATGTGGAGCTCGAGGTACGCGACGGCGCCCTTCAGCCGTTCCGTGGCGGCTGACGCGCCATCGAGATCGACTCCGCACCCCGCCAGCGCGTCGGCCAATGCCACGCCCTCCGCATCGCGCAGGTCACGCACCTCGTCGGGGTCGAGCGTCCCGGCGCACGCTGAGGAGCCGAGCAGACTGCGGCTGAACCGGGCGCCCTCCTCGTCCGCCCAGTCGACGAACCGCACGCCGATCGGCGGCGTTGTGCCGGCGCGGGCCAGCTGCCGAATCGTCTCGAGTGCTGTCATCAGTCCAAGGGCGCCGTCGAGCCAGCCGCCGTTGGGCACAGCGTCGATGTGCGACCCAACGATCATGAAGCGCTCCTCGGCGCCGTCGATGCGCGCCCACAGGTTGCCGGCCTGGTCCCGCTCCGGCTCGAGCCCGAGGTCGGTGAGCTTTGTCGTGAGCCACGAGCGTGCCTCGAGCCACTGCGGCGTCCACGCGAGCCGTTTCGCTCCCGCGAACCGCCCACCGCTGTGGCTTGCGAGCTCATCCAGATCGGCGATGACGGCCTGCGGGTCGAGCCGCACGTCGGTCACGCGGCGACCTGGACGGACGCCCCGAGCGTCCGCGCGACAAACCGACCGTGGCCCGGCTCGGTCTTGATCTCACCGCGGTCGTACACAAGCGTCCCGCGCGAAAACGTGTGCCGCACGCTCGCGCTCGCGGTCTCGCCTTCGTAGAGGTCGTAGTCGACGTTCATGAATGACGTGGCCTTGCCGTAGGGGTGAGGTGCCGCCGGGTCGAGCACGACGACGTCGGCGTCCTTCCCCGGTGCGAGGGCGCCCTTCTCGTGCAGGCCGAAGCGCCGGGCGATCGTCGTGCTCGTCCGGTCGACGAGCTGCGAGCGAGTGATTCGTCCCGGGACGACGCCCTCGTCCCACAGCTTCGCCAGGCGGTGCTGAATCAGCGCCAGGCCGTTTGGCACGAGGCTGAAGTCGTCGAGGCCGCGCGACTTCTGCTCGTCGTTGAACGGGCAATGGTCGGTTGAGATGCTCTCGAGGACGCCGCGCCGCACGTAGCCCCACAGCGGCTCGTGGTTCGACACGTCGCGCAGCGGCGGCGAGCAGATGTAACGGCAGCCCTCGACGCCCGGACGGCGAAGATCGTCGATGCCGTTGATCAGGTACTGCACGCACGTCTCGCCGGTGACGGCCGCCCCCCGCTGCTGCGCGAGCTCGATCGCCGCGGCCGCGGCGGCGCAGGTGACGTGGACGACGAACAGGGGAGCGCCGACGTGCTCGGCGATCGTGGCAGCGCGTCCGGTGGCCTCCGCCTCGACGTACTCCGGTCGGGTCAACGCGTGGTGGATCGCCGAGGTGTCCCCGCGCGCGAGCGCGCGCTTGACCAACAGGTCGATGATGTCGCCGTTCTCGGCGTGCACCATCGTCAGCGCATCGAGGTCTCGGGCGCGTTCCATGCACGCGGCGAGCTCGTCGTCGCGAACCATCAGCGCACCCTTGTAGGCCATGAACAGCTTGAACGAGCAGACGCCCGCCTCCGACATCGCGCCCATCTCGTCGAGGACCGGCTCGCTGGCGTTCGTGATCGCCATGTGAAAGCCGTAGTCCACGTGCGCGGCCCCGTCGGCGCGACCGCGCCACTCGTCGAGCGTGGACTGGAGGTCGTCCGGGCGCTGCTGGATCGCGAAGTCGACGAGGCACGTCACTCCGCCGGCAGCTGCCGCCTGCGTGCCGGTGTCGTAGTCGTCGGACGACATCGTGCCCATGAACGGCATCGACAGGTGCGTGTGATTATCGATCAGCCCCGGCAGCACGAAGCATCCCGTGGCATCGACGACGTCGGTTCCCTCGGGAGCGACGACGCGACCGACGGCGGCGATCTTCTCCCCGTCGATCAGGACGTCGCCGTCGAACTCGCCATCGGCGGCCACGACCGTTCCGTTGGCGATCAGGGTGGTCTGGCTCATGGCTCGCCTCCTGTGGTCGGTTCGACCGTTACGGTCACGCCCCGGGGATCCCCATGTGCTCCGACAGCGTGGCCAGCACGTCGCCAAGGCGCCCGACCAGATCTTCCAAGAGCGGTCGGTCGCAGATCAGCGGCGGCGCGATCTGGATTACGGTGTCGCCGCGGTCGTCGCCGCGGGCGATCAGCTGCGCCCGGATCAGCGCGCCCGGCAGGCACCTTCTGAGTAGCTCCTCTCTCTGCTCGGCGTCGAAGCGGCTCGCCGGACCGTCCGGCACAAGCTCGACCGCCCAGAAGTAGCCGCTCCCGCGCACGTCGCCGACGATCGGCAGCTGCCGGAGCGACTCGAGCAGGTTGGCCAAGTAGGGCTCGTGCTCCCGGACGTTGTCGAGCACGTGCTCTCGCTCGAACAGCTCGAGGTTCTTCAGCGCGATCGCAGCCGACAGCGGATGACCGCCGAAGGTAATCCCATGGAGGAGTGTGCGGCCGGAGTCGTAGAGCGGGGCGGCGACTCGTTCCGACACCAGCACCGCTCCCATCGGCGCGTATGCGGACGTCAGGCCCTTGGCGGTCGTGACCAGATCGGGGACAGTCCCGAACCGGGTCACCCCAAACCACTCGCCCACCCGGCCAAACCCCGTTATCACCTCGTCGGCCACGAGCAGGATGCCGTGTCGGTCGCAGATCTCGCGCAGCCCGGCCCAGTAGCCGTCAGGCGGTTGCAGGCAACCGCCGGCGTTCTGCACAGGCTCGGCGATGATCATCGCGATCGTCTCCGCCCCCTCGCGTTCGATGACTTCTTCGATCTCGTCGAGGAGCAGCGACGTGAGCTCGGCACCGGACTCGGACCGGCGGAATTCGTTCGTGTTCGAGACGTGGAAGGTCTCGACGGCGGGCGGCCCAAACATCTCCTTGAAGCCGGGCACGCCGGTGAACGCCAGCGCGCCCAGCGTCACGCCGTGGTACGCACGATCGCGCGCGATCGCCTTGGTGCGCTGCGGCTCCCCGTTCGCAACGTGGTACTGGCGCACGAGCTTCCAGGCGGCCTCCACGGACTCCGAGCCACCGTTCGTGAAGAACACGTGATCGAGCGAGCCCGGGGCGATCTCCGCAAGCCTGTCGGCCAGCTCGACGGCCGCAGGATGGGCCACGCCCCAGTTCGTCGCGAACGGAAGCTCGATCAGCTGCCGGCTCGCGACCTCGGCCATCTCGGCGCCGAACGCATAGCCGAGCTGGGCGCAGAACAAGTTCGACAGGCCGTCGAGGTGGCGTCTGCCGAGGCTGTCGACCACGAACACGCCCTCGCCGCGCTCAAGCACGAGCAGCTCGACATCACCGTCGCGGGCCCCCCCGTTGCGCGCGAAATGGAGAAGCAGATGGTCGGTGGCGGTAGCCGTTGCGTTCATGTGGCGACCATAGGTCACCCAAGCCGCTCAAGCAACTCGTCTGCTCGGGACCCGCCGAGAAGCGCGGGCCGCTTACCGGACGGTCGACCTGCGCTCGTTCGCGGGAATCAACCATCTGGCGTAACCGGCGCGCGCCCGGCAGCAGCGCGGTAGCTTGCGGCTGACCGTGATCCGGTGCGTCGCAGCGCTGGCCTGTTTGGCGGTCTTCGCCGCGCCGGGGGG
This sequence comes from uncultured Solirubrobacterales bacterium, assembly GCA_963699325.1. Lineage (GTDB taxonomy): Bacteria > Actinomycetota > Thermoleophilia > Solirubrobacterales > Solirubrobacteraceae > Palsa-465. The sequence continues at coordinate 64,461 of CAVOTN010000018.1, forward strand.
CGCGGATGCCGCCACCGTTCCGCGACTTCCGACGGTCCCCGGGACGGGCAGTCTCCCAGTAGTAGGACCTCCGACTGGAATCCTCCAGGGCGGCCCCGGCGGGGTCCTCCAAGCGGCGCCCACGGTCGGAACGCTCGAGCACAACCCCGCGGCCAGCACGCCGACGTTTCCGATCTTCGACGGCTTCCACTCGGTGCTCGCGTTCGGCGAGGGCGAGGGGACCTCCGACCAGGATCTCGCACTGTTTGAGGCCAACGGGACGGTGCCGGCGGCGGACCTCAACCAGGATCAGATGTACGAGGGGCTGGAGCAGGCGTGGCCGGGCTTGACCGGGGCCGATCTGGATACGTACTACAAGGACTCGGACTTCGCGCCGGAGCCGAGCGCGAGCGTGCTGGGCACCCTCACGGGCGCGGCCGGCGGCGCGGTCACCGGCTCCCCACCGAGCGTGGAGACACCACGGCCTGGAGTGCTGATTGTCCGCCAGTCGCCTGACGACGTGCCGCGGATCTACGCCGACACGCGCGCCGAGGGCATGTGGGCGGCGGGCTACGTGACGGCCGAGGATCGGCTGTTCCTCATGGACGTGCTCCGGCACACGGCCGAGGGCACGACGGCCGAGCTGCTCGGGCCGAGCGCGGTGCCCGCGGACAGCGCCCAGCTCGGCGTCCAGGACGAATCGCCGCAGCAGCTGACCGCCGAGATGGAGGCTCTGCCGAGGACGATGGGGCACCAGGGGGCGCAGGCGCTGAGCGACGTCGAGCGGTACGTCGACGGGATCAACGCCTTCATCGACCTGACGCGGGTCGACCCGGCTCGGCTACCGGCGGAGTACCCGGCGCTCGGCACCCTTCCCCGATCGTGGACCCTGGCCGACTCGGCCGCGGTCGCCGTGTACCTGGTGGGCCAGTTCACCGTATTCGGCGGCCAGCAGCCCCAGCAGGCTGAGGCGTTGCGGATGGCCGAGCAGCGGCTGGGACCGTCCGTGGGACACGAGGTGTACGACGACCTGCGCCTGGCCGCCGATCCCGCGGCCGTCACCACGTTGCCGCAGAGCTTCCCCTCGGACTCGACCGGCCCGGTCAACCGGGCATCGGTGGCGATGATCGATCCCGAGTCGCTCGTGGCCCGCAACGCGCAGACCGGTGGCGCTCAGTCCCTCGCCGCGGGCGCCGCCACGGCCGCGGCGACGGCGACCCAGCTGCCAGGGTGGGCGCGGTCGCTGGCGACCGAAGGCCTGCGGCTTCCCCACCTGGAGTCGAACGCCGTGCTCGTCGACGCCGCTCGCAGCGGCACCGGCCGGGCGCTTGCCGTGATGGGTCCCCAAGTCGGCTATTACACGCCGGAGGTTCTGCTCGAGTACGAGCTGCACGCGCCCGGCATCGACGTCAGCGGCGTCTCGTTCCCGGGCGCGAGCCCGTATCCGCTGATCGGGCACGGGATCGACTTCGCGTGGACCGGCACCTCGGCCTTCTCCGCCAACGAGGACGTGTTCGCCGAGCGGCTGTGCAACCCCGGCGGATCTAAGCCCTCGTTCGGCTCGACCCACTACTTGTACAAGGGAAGGTGCATCCCGTTCAGCTCGCGCACGGTCGTCGAGCGGACACCGGTGTCGCCCACCAGTCCCGCGGCTCCGGAGACCGTCACGCTGCACACGCTGAACTCGGTCCACGGACCGATCGGGCGCTTTGCGACCGTGCACGGCGTGCCGGTGGCGCTGGCCACCGCGGCCGCCACCGTCGGCCGCGAGGCCCAGAGCTATGTGGCGTTCATGCGCCTGGCGGAGAACGTGCCGACCTCGCCGCAGTCGTTCATCGCCGCCATGCAGCCCTACACCGGCAGCGAGAACTGGTTCTACGTGGATGACCGCAACATCGCCGTCTACCAGTCAGGCTCGTTCCCCGCGCACGCCGCCGGGAGCGACCCCGACCTGCCGATCTGGGGTACCGGGCAATGGGACTGGAAGGGCTTCGATCCGCGCACCGACGGCTACGAGCAGCCTGCCGGCGAGCGCCAACCCAAGGTCGATCGACCCTGCACAGGGCTACCTGGTCAACTGGAACAACGCGATCGCGCACGGCTGGCGGGTGGCGGCCGGCGACTGGGAGAACGGCCCGGTGGTGCGGGCGACGATGCTCCAGGACGACCTGAACTCGGCGCTGAGCAGCGGCCCGATCGACCTGGCGCGGCTGACCGACATGGTCACCGCCCCCGCGATGACCTCCGACCTGCGCGGGATGGCGGTCTGGCCGTGGCTGCACGACGTGCTTCGCAGCGGGGGATCGAACCCGCAACTGCGGCAGCTGATCGCGCTCCTCGACGGGTGGGCACAGGCGGGCGCGCAGCGGCGCAGCACGACCGCCGACGGCGTCGTCGACGACAGCGCGGCGGTACTACTGATGGACACGTGGTGGCCGCTGCTCGTAAGGGCCGAGTTCCAGCCCGCGGTCGGCGCCCCGCTGATGGACTTCGTCAACGCCAACTTCAACTCGATCGTCCCCGACGGCCTGCGGGACGGGACGGGCAACGGGTTCTTCGAGGGCTGGGAGATGGACGTCCAAAAGGACCTCCGGCAGGTCCTCGGCCAGCCAGTGCGGGGACGGTTCTCCCGCACCTACTGCGGTGGCGGATCGCTGACCCGCTGCCGGGCGCTCTTGTCCAGCACCCTGCTCCAGGCGGCCAGCGAGCTGGCGTCCAAGTACGGCTCGTCGATGTCCGGCTGGAAGCTCCCGACCACGTGCCCGGTGACCACGCCGGCGACGTGCGACCAGATCGTGCCCACCAGCGCCGGCGCGATCTCGATCCCGCCCCAGCCGTTCGACAACCGCGGGACGTTCTACCAGGCGGTGGCGATCCACGGCCACCGCTAGCCCGCTACGCCGGCTTGCGGGCGGCGAGCTCGGCCGGCGTGACGATCTCGATCCGCGCGGCCAGCATCCATTGGTTGCCGAACGGGTCGCCGAGGCGGCCCCCGCGCTCGCCGTAGAACTGGTCGGCGAGGGGGTGGATGACTTCGGCGCCGGCGCGCACGGCACGCTCCCATGCGGCGTCGACGTCGGGCCAGTAGGTGCACAGCAGTGCGTTGAACTCATCGTCCTGGGCGTCCTTGACCATCACCACCGAGTCGCCGATGAGCAGCTCGGCGTGGACGAGCGTCCCGTCCGGCATGTGGAAGCGTTCGCCGAGCTCCTTGGCGTCGAACGCGGCCTTGTAGAAGTCGATCCCAGCCGCGCCGTCGCTCAGCGCGAGCCGTGGCGTGACCGTGTGGAGGTGCTCGGGTACCGGCCTCACCGTCCGTTCGCGTTCTGCGAGGCCCGGCTCCTGGTAGATCCCGATTACGTTCCCAGCCGGGTCGCGGATGTGTGCCACGCGCTCGCCGGGCACCGCGTCTTCGTCGAGCACCTCGCCACCGGCGGCGCGGACTGACGCGAGCGCCGCATCCAGCTCGGCGACCATGACGTGAACCATGATCCCGGGTTCGGCCGACGGCGGCCGGCCGGTGACCCATGAGCCGCTCACCTCCTTGACCGCGTCGTCGAATGAGATCGCTCCGTCGCCGCGGGTGCGCAGCTCCCAACCGAACGCGTCGCCGTAGAAGCGCGAGGAGCGCTCGACGTCGGTTGCGGGGATCTCGAGGTAGCAGATCTTGCCGGTTGCGAGGGTGGGGGTTCCGTGTGCCATGCGGATTACTATACACGTAAATCAAATGCCCGGCAGATCTGCCAAGAAGCGGGGCCGCCCGCCGATAATCGGTCGCGAAGCCGTGCTCGACACGGCGATCCGGCTGCTAGACGCCGAGGGCGTCGAGGCGCTGACGATGCGCCGGCTTGCGGGTGAGCTCGGCGTGTCCGCGATGGCACCGTACCGGCACGTGGGTAGCAAGGACGAGCTGCTGATGGTGCTCGTCGACCGCCTCGCCGCCCGCCTCGTTTACCCACCGCGCCCGCCGGACCCCAAGGGCGCGATGCTCGTGCTGTGGAGCGCGATCTACGACAGCCTCGCGGAGCACCCATGGGTCCCCGAGGTGCTCGCGCGCCGCCGGATGATGGCTCCGTCCGTGCTCGGGGCGATCGAGGAAATCCACGCGGCGCTGCGCGACGCGGGCCTGTCGATCGAGGCGACGGTGCGCGCGTACCGGCTGATGTGGAATTTCACGCTCGGCTCGCTGCTCGTCCGCGCCGGCGCGAGCTCCGAGGGGCCGAGCCAGCAGCGCGAGCTTCGCGGGGCGCCCGATCCCGAGCGCTACCCGACGCTGGCGGCGGCCACCGCGGCGTGGACTGCCGCGCACGACCAGGACTCGTACCGTGACGATCTCGGGGCGCTCATCGACGTGCTGCTGGCCGGCGTGCACCTGTGACCGCTGCTATCCCCCGTCTGGGACGCGGTAGGTCTTCAGCTGTCGTTCGACTCTCGACTCGTCAGGCGGTACGCCGCAGCATCTCGACGACCAGGAACGCGAGCTCGAGCGCCTGCTGGGTGTTGAGTCGCGGGTCGCACGCGGTCTGGTAGCGCGAGGAGAGCTCGCTGTGGGAGATCATCTGAGCGCCGCCCAGGCACTCCGTCACGTCCTCGCCGGTGTGCTCGACGTGAATGCCGCCGGGGTGCGTGCCGAGCCGCTGGTGGACCTCGAAGAACCCCTCGACCTCGTCCATGATGCGATCGAAGTGCCTCGTCTTGCGACCGCCGGAAGACTCCTCCGTGTTGCCATGCATCGGGTCGCATTGCCAGACGACGCGATGCCCAGATCGGGTTACAGCCTCGACGATCGGCGGTAACAGCTCACGGACGGCGGCGTTGCCCATCCGCGAGACGAACGTCACCCGGCCGTCGAGACGCTGGGGATCGAGCCGCTCGACGAGTTCGACCGCCTCCTCGGGCGTCGACGTCGGGCCGAGCTTTACCTCGATCGGGTTGGCGATGATCGCGCCGAGCGCGACGTGGGCGCCTTCCAGCTGGCGCGTACGGTCGCCGATCCACGGCAGGTGGGCCGAAAGCAGGTAGAGGCGATCGCCGTCGGGTCGCAGCAGTGCGCGCTCGTAGTCGAGCACGAGCATCTCGTGGCTTCCGTACAGCTGGACCGTGCGCAGCGAGCTGTCCTCGACGCCGCATGCCGACATGAAGCGCAGACTGCGGTCGATCTCGGTGGCGACCCGCTCGTAGCGCTCCCCGGCGCTCGAGTGGCGCACGAAGTCCATGTTCCACTCGTGCAGGCGATGGAGGTCTGCCAGCCCAGCCCCGGTGATGGCGCGCGCCAGGTTCATCGCCGCCGCCGCGTTGGCGTACGCCCGGATGAGCCGGCCGGGGTCGGGTCGCCGCGCCTCGGGCGTCGGCTCCATTCCGTTGACCATGTCGCCGCGGTAGGACGGCAGGCCGGCCACGTCGATCTCGGACGTCCGTGGCTTGGCGTACTGGCCGGCGATGCGCCCGACCTTGACGACGGGCATCGAGGTCCCGTACGTCAAGACCACGGCCATCTGGAGCAGCGTCCGGATCGTCCCGCGCAGGTGCGACTCGGTGTTATCGACGAAGGTCTCCGCGCAGTCTCCGCCCTGCAACAGGAACGCCTCGCCGCGGGCAACCATCCCGAGCCGCTCCTGCAGCCGGTCGATCTCGGCAGGGACGGCGATCGGCGGGACGCTTTCCAATACCCACCGGACACGCTCGACCTCGTCGGGGTCCGGCCACGCCGGCTGCTGCACGGCCGGCCGTGCCAGCGCCTCGCCCACCGCTGCCGCCAGCACCGCCGGCAGCGGCGCCGTGGCAGGTGGGGTTGCGGCGACCTCGACCGTCCAGCTCACCGGACGAAGGCTATGGGATGAGCTAATCGTCGAGGTTCTCGACGATCTCGTTGGCATCCGACCACTGCGCCGGCGGCACGACGAGATAGATGTCGCCACGACCGAAGCGATCCGGCGGCCGGTCGGCGACGCAGCAGGCATCCACGCCGAGCTCGCGGAGCCGATCGCGCCAAGCGACGGCGGTTGCCTGGTCCTCGAATGTGCTCACGGTCTCCCAGCCGTCCAGGCGAGGATCACCGACGGACACCACCGGATCCTTCGTGCTCGCGGGCTTACGGAACCGGGGCAAAGGCACGCCATAAGCCTACGCGCCCGGGTGCTTATGCCCCGGGTCGGCGGCTGCCACGTGATCGACGGGCGCCACCCGGATTTGGTGGCGCCCATCGATGATGATTCCGAATCGACGCGGGGGTCAAGCTCCCCGGCGGTCGCCCGTCACTCGATCAGAACGGCCTGCTGGTGATGATCGACGCCATGATCGGCGAGCCGATGCCCGTTGCCATGTCGTAGTTCGGCGTGGTCGGGAACAGGCCGTTGTTGTTGGGGGACTGACGGAACCCGGTGATGTCGTGGAAGTACTGGCCCGAGTCCCGGCTGTTGAACAACGAGTACAGGAGCTGGTCGGCAAGGCCGGTCCGGCGACCGTTGAAGCCGTCGCGGTCGGCGATGATCGCGGCCATGAACGGCGAGGACAGGCTGGTCCCGCCGATCCCGAACCAGCCGGCCGGGGTACTGCTGATCGTGGCGCACACGCTGAAGGGCGTGCTCGCGTTTCCGGTGCAGTACTCCGAGTACGGCGTGTACTCGTCGGCGTTGACCGAGATGTCCGGCACCTCGCGACACGGGGTTCCAGTCCGGGCCAGCGCGCACTGCGTCGAGCCATTCCCGAACGTGGTGTCCGGGTTGTTCACTCCCGGTCCGCGCTGATAGAACGGGCGGCCCCAGAACTGGCTGGCGCCGCCTCCACCGGCTCCGGTCTCCGCGCACCAGAAGTAGCCGGGCTGGCCGCCCTCATTGGCGCTCTCGTTGCACAGGTTGTCGACGTTCCAGACGGTCTCCGCGCCCCCGCCTGGGTACGACGGGAACGGATTCTGGCCGGGGTTGAAGTGAGTCAACGACGTGCCGCCGACGCTGGTCATGTATGGCTGGGACGGCGGATCGTTCACATTGACGACCGTCGTGCCGTCCGAACGGATGCAGTCGAACGCTCCGGTGTCACCGGCGGCTCCGAACACGCTCTGGCCCTGGGCGGCCATCTGCTCGAAGATCACGTTCTCGGCCTGGACCAGCGCCGCGCCGGCGTCGTTCTCGCACTCGCCCCAGCTGGAGCTGAGCGTGTCCGCAATGTCCTGGTTGGCGATCTTGGAGTACTCGTCGACCTCGGTCTGCCCCGTGAAGTCGTTCGGCGCGTTGTAGACGAGCACGTGACGGGCGTCCGGTGAGATCGCCAGCGTCATCTCGATGTCGGCGTCGACCTCGATGTCTCCGGAATACCCCTCAAAGTTCGGGGGGCACGTATCGCCGGTGGGACAGATCGGATTCAGCGGCCCGCCGTCGACGGTGATGTCGACCAGCGGCGGCGTGAAGTGCTTGCCGTAGAACTGGTGGGCCCACGTGTCGATGTCCGACTGCTGGTAGCCGGACAGCTCGAACACGGCCGCGTTCACTCCGCTGCCCTGAACGCGGGGTCCGCCGTTCGGCGCGTTGTAGATCGAGTTGTCCTGGCTCGGGGTCAGGCCGCTGCAGCCCGGGCCGGCGCCGTACCCGAACGGGAAGCCCACGCCATTGTTGACCGCGTTGAACAGCTGGGCCGTGGTTGGATACGGCGTCTCGCAGCTGGAGGACTTTGACGGCTTGCCCAGCCCGAGCTCAATGCCGTTGCTGACGCGCGCGACGTTCGACGTGAGCCGCACGGTGTTCGACAGGCCGACGACGCCGAGGACACCGCTGGCGAGGCTCGCCGGCAGCTGCACCGCCGACGCGTTCGAGAAGTAGTTGATCCCCTTCGAGTCGCGGAACGTCCGCAGGTTCGTCTTGAGGGCTCCCGAGACGAGCGCGCTCGACCCGATCGCACGCACCAGGAACGGTGACGCTGATGGCGTCACCCGCAGTCCACTGGCCGCCAAGTACTTGGCGACGCCCGACCTCTCCGCGCTGCTGGGAGCGAACCGCGCCGCGAACTGGCCCTTGCTCAGCCAATGCCGGTAGCTCGTGCTGTTCGCGTTATAGAGGTTGGCGAGGAGCGCCTTCAGCTGCGCCCCGTGGGCTGGGGCGAGGACGACCTCGATCGACATCGAGGCGCTTCGGTAGGCACCCGTGTCGACGTCGGTGGTCGCCGGCACGCTGGAGCGAACCGCGGCGAATCTCGGAGCAACGGCGGAAGCCGACGACGGCAAGGCGGCGGCCACCGCCAACACCAAGGTCGTCGCCCCCAGGGTCGTCATCCTGACTGCGGCCGCACCTGCGAAACGTCTCCTCACGGTTCCCTCCTTGTTGGGCTGACGGTAAGCGAATCCTCATCACGTCGGGCGCCCCGTGTCAAGCGCGGTCGATGTCCGCGACGTGACACCTAGCAACTTCCTAACATCGCGCCGTCGCCCCCGCGCGCCGTCGCCCGCCGCGATCTCGACGGGCGGGTGGCGCACCGCCGGGCGCCCTGGCGCTTGCCGATAGGATCGGGCAGGCAACTCGGGAGACTGGCTGTGAGATATGAGAGCGAGCGTCGCTCTGCTTTCGCGCGGGATGAGATGGCGTCTGGGGACGTCGTTACTGACCGTGCTGACATCGACAATTGCGGTTGGGGCGGCTGTGCTCGGGCCGCTCTATCTCCACACGGCCGGCGACTCGGTCGTGCGCTCGATCGTCAAGGGCGCGGCTGTCGACTCCCGGGGAGCGACCCTGTCCTCGCCTGTGAGTCAGGCCGCGAGCCTCGGCCAGGTCCAGCGCGCCGAGCGGACGGTTGAGGACATAGGGGGCAGGCAGCGCTTCTATGACCCGCCGATCACCACGGTGGTCAGCGGGGTCACACTGGCCGGGCCCGGGGGCACACCACTGCGTTCCCAGCTGCTGTCACGAACCGGAATATGCGGTGTGCTCAGGTTCGTCCAGGGGGGCTGCAGCATGGCGCCCGGCGACGTCGCGCTCAGCGACCGCAGCGCCCGCGAGCTCAGGGTGTCGACGGGCGCCGTGATCAATGCCGGCGTCAACGGGAGGGGCGCGTCGGTCCGGCTGAGGGTGACCGGGATCTACGCGGTGCCCAACCTGACCTTGCCGTATTGGTGGGGTGGCGCTCTCGGATACTTCAGTTACGGGCACGTTGAGGCCCACGCTCCGGCGCTCGACTCGTTCGTCACTTCGATGAGCACCGCGCTTGCCGTCCCGGTGCAGGACGTGCCCGCAATTGAGGGCCAGGTCCCGCTCAAGGCAACCGTGGTCGGGCTCAGCGGACAGAGCTATCTCGAAGGGGCGCTCGCGTCCGCCCAGGCGAGGGTGGGCGACCAAGGGGTCGTGCTGAGCACGCAGCTACCGCAGATTCTCTCGCAGGCAACCCAGCAGCAGAACGGAATGGCGACGATCGTGGCGATCGCGTCCGTGCAGCTCGTGCTGCTGTCGGTGTGGATCCTCGGCAACCTGCTGGTGCGAAGCAGCGAAGCGCGTCAAGCCGAGATGCGGGTGGCTCGACTGCGGGGGTTCCCGCCGCTGAGCCTGCTGGCGGTGACCACGGCGGAGCCGGTGATCCTCTGCGTGTTCGGCTTCGCGCTGGGCGTCGCGGTCGCATGGGGCGCGGTCGTGGTGGCGCGAGACCGGCTGCTCGATCCGGCCGCGGTGATCTCCCCCGACGTGTGGGTGTTCGCGGCTCTCGCGCTGACGGTGCTGGCGATCGCCGGTGCGCTGTTCGTCGCGACCTGGCGGTTCATGCGCTCGTCGGGCGTCTCGGGGGACCGGGGTCCGGCTCGGGCCACCGCGCGCCGCTGGGGCATGGTCGCCGATGCCGTGCTGCTGGTCCTGGCGGCGGTGGCCCTGGTCGCCCTGGCGACGAGTGGGAGCCTTGGCGGTCGCGCCAACCCGATCGCCTCCGCCGCGCCGGGTCTGATCGCCTTGGGGACGGCGGTTGTGGCCGTCCAGTTCGTGCGTCTGGTCTGCCGGTTCGGCGTCTCGGCCAGCGCCCACTCCGATCGGGTGGCCTCGTTTCTCGCTCTGCGCCAGATCGTCCGCCGCCCGGCGATGCTGCGTGTGGGGCGCGTGCTGATCATCGCCTTGTGCCTGGCCTGCTTCGCGTCCGCAGCATGGTCGGTCGCGCGGAGCAACAGGGCGACCGCGGCCGGGTTCGGCGTGGGATCCAATGAGGTGGTGACGGTGACGCCCCACGGCCCGGCCCTCGAGCAGGCGGTCGACCGCGCCGACCCGCGCGGGCGGTTCGCGATGGCCGCCGTGGAGGTCGCGACGCCGAGCTCGACGCTCCTGGCGGTCGACGCGGGACGGCTGCCGGCCGTCGCGTCGTGGCCAGCCGGCATCTCCGGCTCGACGATTGCCGCCACCAGCCGCGCACTCGATCAGCCCACCGCTCCGGAAGTGGACGTGCCCGACGCGCCGATTCAAGTGAGCGCGACGGCCACCGGCACGTCCCGCGCGGCCGCAGGCCTAGGGAGCCTCGACCTGAGCCTGTCGGTGTTCAATCCACAGGCCGGGACCACAACACTGAACCTTGGGCCGCTTCACGCTGGTCCCTGGACCTACCGTGGGTCGCCTGGATACGTGTGCCCGGGCGGGTGCCGGCTGGCCGGACTCGGTGTCGTCCCGGGTCGCGGGCGCACACCACCATCGTCGGGGGCCGTGCACCTGAGCGTGACCCGACTGGCGACTCGGGTGCCCTCGGGAGGATGGGAGACCGTGCCCGCGGATCTTCTCCCGCACGGCTGGCTGTCGAACGCGCCCGGTGTGCAGGCCGCCGTCGTGGCCGGAGGCGGCCTGGTCGTGACGATCCCGGCGTCGGTCGTCGGGTCCTTCGTCGGGCCGGCGGCCTCGCCCAACGACCGGCCCGCCGCGCTGCCGGGCGCCGTCACGTCCACCGTCGAATCGCTCAACGGCGGCGCGACGCCGCATGCCCAGGTCCCGAGCCAGGGCCTTGACGGCAACACCCTCAACGTCAACCCCGTCGTGACGGCGTCGGCACTGCCACGGGTGGGAACCAACGCGGTGATGGTCGACCTCGACCTTCTCACCCGCTTTCAGCAGAGCCCGACCACTCCGTACACCTCGGACGAGGTGTGGCTCAGCCGGGCTGCGCCGCGCGACGCGCTCGCCCGGTTGCAGGCCGAGGGTCTGCACGTCGACGGCGTGCAGACGGCGTCGGCAGCGATCCGGCAATTCGATCGCAGTGGACCAGCTCTCGCCGACGACTTTCTGCTCGTGGCCACGATCGTGGCCCTGATCGCCGCGGCCGCGAGCATCCTGGGCGCCCTCGGCGCCACCACCCGCCAGCGAGCGACCGAGCTGACCGCTCTGGAGATCGGGGGCATCCACCGCCGCGTGCTGACCAGGTCACTGGCGATCGAGTCGCTCGTGCTGGTGGCAACGGCGTTGTTCGGGGTGGCAGCCGGGGTCTTGGCGGCTGTCATGGCGATCCCGTCCCTACCCGAGCTGGGAGCTCCGGCGGTGGTTCCGCTCCAGTACGGGCTCCCCGGCGACCTGCTGGCGGTCGTGTCGGCGGCCGCGGTGATCGCGGTCCTGCTCGCGACCACCACCGTGACGTTGATCCTCATCCGCCGCATGTCACCGCTATTGCTGCGAACGGCGCCAAATGACACCAGTGGCTGACGCTGCGGTCGCAGACACTCGGGGCGACGTCATCTGCGCTGGGGTGGTCCACGTCTATCCCGGCGAGGAAGGGCCGATCGTCGCCCTGCGCAACGTCGAATTCGAGGCCCGATCAGGGGAGATGCTGGCCGTGCTCGGCCCATCGGGCTCGGGCAAGACGACATTGCTGTCCGTCCTGACCGGGCTGCTGCGACCGACGGCGGGCAAGGTTCTGCTCGCCGGCCACGACATGGCCCAAATCGACGAGAAGGGGTTGAGCCGCCTTCGGTCCACCGAGCTGGCCCTGCTTCTCCAGGACCCGATGCAGAACCTCGTTCCGTACGCGACCACGCTCGAGAACCTGGCATTTGTCCAGCGCGGCGCGCGCCGTCGAGGGTGGCCGCTGCGGTGGTCCCCCGACGAGCTCGCGGAGACGTTCGGGCTCGGGCCTGTCGCGCGACGACCGGTGCATCAGCTCTCCGGCGGCGAGCAGCAAAGGGTCGCGATGGCGAGCGCCGTCGCCACGTCCCCGAACGTCCTCCTGGCCGACGAGCCCACGTGCCAGCTCGACGCCGCGGCTCGCGATTCCGTGATCGATGCGCTCCGCCGCGCGCACGAGTTGAGTGGTGCCACGGTGATCGTGGTGACCCATGATTCCGCCGTGGCCGCGGCCCTACCGCGGACGCTGACCATCTCCCACGGAGTGATCGGCTCCGAGGGTCGGGGCGGAAAGCGCTTTTCGATCGTCGGCCGAGACGGCACGGTGCAGCTCCCGGCCGAGGTCCTGGCCCGCTACCCGCCGGGCACGTTGCTGCGGGTTGAGGACGAGGGCATGTTGATCGAGCTGCGCCCAGAAATAGAGGTCGAGAGCGAGGACCCGGGAGGCGTGCCGTGAGCGTCGAGGAGATGCGCGCGGAGGGAATCACGCTGCTCGGAGGAGAGACGGTCGTCGTCCGCGACCTCGACCTTTCCGCCCGGGCGGGGCATGTGATCGGGGTGACGGGGCCGTCCGGGTCCGGCAAGACCACGGTCCTCTATGCGCCTCGGCGGCCTGATCCCGACCGCGGGTGGCCGGCTGCTCGTCGATGGCCGCTCCGTGGTGCCGTGGCGTGACGCATCGGTGGGGCTCATCCTTCAGAACCTGTGCCTGGTGGCGCTGCTGAGCGCGCAGGAGACGGTCGCGCTGCCTCTGCAGGCCAGCGGAACGCCCAGGACCGAGGTGGCCGAAAGGTCCCTGGCGGCGCTCGACGCGCTCGGGCTCGCCGACCATGCCGCGCAGCTGGTCGGCGATCTGTCGGGCGGGCAGCGCCAGCGGGTCGCCGTCGCCCGGGCGCTTGCCAGTCGCAACGACGTGGTCCTCGCCGACGAGCCGACTTCGGCGCTGGATGCGCACTGGCGCGGGGTCGTTCTCGAACTACTGGTGCGTGAAGCCCGCCGTGGCGCGGTCGTCGTCGTGGCCTCCAGCGACGCCGAGGTCACTTCGATCTGTGACGAGATCGTCACGCTGCGCTAACACGTCGACCACGGCACCCGGGCGACTAGCCGAGCACGATCTCGGCGGCGGTGCGGATCGTCTGCGCGTCCCCACCGATCAGCAGCGTGGTCACGATCGACTCGCGCCAGGGATCGAGGTCGTGGCGGATCTTGTCCGGGGAGCCGATCAACGTGAGCTGCTCGATCAGCTTCGTCGGGACGGCCGCGGCGGCCTCCTCCTTGTGGCCGTTCAGGTACAGGTCCTGGATCTTGCGGACCTCCGCCTCGTAGCCCATCCGGATCGGCACGTTCGCGTGGAAGTTGGCGTTCTTCGCCCCCATCCCGCCGAAATAGAGCGCGTACATGGGTCGAAGCGCGTCGGCCGCCGACTCGATGTCGTCGGTGATGATCAGCGGCACGGTTGCGGCGACCTCGAACTCCTCGGCTCGGTGGCGCGCTCCGGGCCGAGCGAACCCCTCGCCCAGCGCCTCGCGGTACATGTCGTCGTGGCGAGGCGAGTAGAACAGCGCGAGCCACCCCTCGCACAACTCCGCGGCCATCGCGATGTTCTTGGGCCCCTCGGCCGCGAGGTAGATCGGGATCTCCTCCCGGAGCGGGTGGATGCTCGACTTCAACGGCTTGCCCAGGCCGGTTCCCCCCGGGAGCGGCAGCGGGTAGTGCGGGCCGTCGTTGGTGACCGGACCCTGGCGGGCCCAGATCTCGCGCAGGATCCCGATGTACTCGCGCATGCGGGCGAGCGGCTTCGCGAACGGCTGGCCGTACCACCCCTCCACGACCTGCGGACCGGAGACCCCGAGGCCGAGGATCACGCGGCCGCCCGAGAGGTGGTCGAGCGTCATTGCCGCCATCGCGGTCGCCGCCGGCGTCCGGGCGGAGATCTGGACGATCGCGGTGCCGAGCTTGATCCGCTCCGTGGTCGCGCCCCACCAGGCCAACGGCATCAGCGCGTCCGATCCGTAGGCCTCTGCGGTCCACACCGAGTCGAATCCGAGCCGGTCGGCCTCGGCGATCGCCTCGGCGATCCCGGGCGGCGGCCCGCCGGCCCAATAGCCGGTGTTGAGACCCAGCTTCAGCGCATTCGCCATGCGCGGACCCTACCGGTCGCGCGGTGGCGCCCGCGATCGCGGTTGCGTGTGGCGGTGACTACAACGGCAGCTTGCCGCGACCGCGCCGGCCGGCCGACGCGCTCTTGTCGGCGGCGCGCTGCGAGGTGCTGAACGGCTTGCGCAGCCACCGGCCGAGCGGACCCGGGGCCTTTCCGGCCGCCCGTCCGCCGGTGCTGAGCGTGGCGTCGACGCCGTGCTGCGGTTTCGAGGACAGCCGCGGCGCCAGGAACCCGAGGACGAGCAGGACTATGCACACAACGATGATGAGGGCAATCAGCATGTACCCGAGTCCTACCCGCTGTGACCGGGCTGAAGCGGCCCGGCTCAGGGGATGCTGCCGCCCATGAACGCGAGCCCAGCCGCATTCGCGCTCGGTCCTCGACCCGTCCGCGCTCGATGCTGATCGAGCGCCATCCACCCGCCGGATCGACGAGCTCGGGCACCGGCGGCGCCGTGGCCACGAGCAGCTCGGCGTCGCCGACCGTGCGTTGAGGTCTCATGTTTCTGGCTCTGCGTCGAGCCCCGGCATTTGTGACACCCCCGCGGCCGGCCGGCCCTTCGATCAGCCGCTCATGCCCCCGTCGATCGAGAACGTGTGCGATGTGACCATCGCGCTCTCGTCGCTCGCCAGGTAGAGCATGCCGTAGGCGATCTCCTCCGTCGTCGTGTGCCGGCCGAGCGGGACCATCCCGTCGAACGCCTTGGCGGCCTCCTCTTGCGACAGGTTCGTCGCCCGCATCTCGATGTCGTCCTGGAACGGGGTCGAGGTCGGTCCCGGATGCATCGTGTTGACCCGAATGCGGCGCGGCGCGAGCTCCTTGGCCGCCGTGCGCATCAGGCCGACCTGACCGTGCTTGGCGGCGATGTACCCGGACACGCCCGGCGCTCCGATCAGGCCGACGACGCTCGAGGTGATGATGATGCTGCCGCCGTCGCTCACGTGGGGGATCGTGTGCTTGAGGACGAGGAACGCGCCGAGGATGTGCACCGCCAGCGTCCGTGAGAACACGTCGGAGGGGTAGTTGACGATGTCGCTGACCGCTCCGCTGATGCCGGCGTTGCTGACGACCACGTCGAACCGCTCGTAGCGACTCACCCCGTCCGCGACCGCGGTTCGGACCGCGTCCTCGTCGGTGACGTCGGCGACAGACGACAAGGCGTTGTCCTCACCGAGCTCGTCGACGGCCGCCGCCAGCCTCGACTCGTCGATGCCGACGAGGTGAACCCTCGCGCCTTCGGAGACGAACAGCCGCGCGGTCGCGAGTCCGATTCCGCTCTCGCCCCCGGTGATGAGGGCGACCTTGTCCTGCAAACGCGCCATGGCCCACCTTTCCTCCGTTCGATCCTCGAAGCAGTGTGTCAACCTTTGGGCGATGGCGGTAGCCGACGAGCCAAAGGTGAGGCGCCCGCCGGCGAGGAGCCTCGCCGCGGGTCGCCAGGCGCTCGCCGACCTGCTCGGCGCAGACCGAGTCGGCACCGGCGACGACGTCCTCGCGCAGCACGGTCACGACGAGTCGTTCCACCCCGAGGCGCGACCCGACATGGTGGTGTGGCCGCGGAGCGTCGACGAGGCGGCGGCGGTGGTGCGGATCGCGGTCGAGCATCGCCTGCCGCTGGTCCCGTTCGGTGCCGGCACCTCGCTCGAGGGTCATGTGTGCGCGCTCGCCGGCGGGGTCAGCGTCGACATGCGCGAGATGGACGCGATCGGCAAGCCCTCGATCGAGGACCTCGACGTGACGGTCGGCGCCGGCGTGACTCGCCGAGCGCTCGACGCGCGCCTGCGCCCCGAGGGGGTGTTCTTCGCGGTCGACCCGGGCGCCGACGCGACGATCGGTGGGATGGTCGCCACCGGCGCGTCGGGGACGATGACCGTGCGCTACGGCGCGATGCGCGAGAACGTGCTCGCGCTGACGATCGTGAACGGCCGCGGCGAGGTGGTGCAGACCCGTTCGCGCGCCCGCAAGTCCTCGGCGGGCTACGACCTCACGCGGCTGATGATCGGCTCGGAGGGGACGCTCGGCCTGATCTGCGAAGCCACGCTCCGGCTCCATCCGATCCCGCCGGCGATGGCGGCGGCGGTCTGCACGTTCCCGACGGTGCGCGCCGCCGTCGAATGTGTGACGCAGGTCGCGCAGTACGCGATCCCGGTGGCGCGGATCGAGCTCGCCGACGAGCTCCAGATCGAAGCCATCAACCGCCACGACCAGACCTCGTTCGCGGTGGCGCCGACGTTGTTCCTCGAGTTTCACGGCGCATCCGAGGAGGACGTCGCGGCCCAGGCGCGCGACACCGGGGAGATCACGGCCGAGCATGGCGGCAGCGGGTTCGCCTGGGCTGCCGACGAGGGCGAGCGCCGGAAGATCTGGCACGCGCGCCACCGCGCGTATGACGCGACCCGCGCGCTGCGCCCGGGCACCGCCGGGCTGACCACCGACGTGTGCGTGCCGATCTCCGCGCTGGCGGACTGCATCGAGGCGGCGCAGGCCGATATCGCCGAGCTCGGCGTGACCGCTCCGATCGTCGGGCACGTCGGCGACGGCAACTTCCACACCTCGGTGCTGGTCGACCCGAACGACCCCGACGACGTCGCCCGCGCCGAGGCCTTCCACAACCGGTTGGTGGAGCGCGCGCTCGCGCACGGGGGCACATGCACCGGTGAGCACGGCGTCGGCTACGGCAAGTCCCGGTTCCTGACCTCCGAGCACGGGGCCGCGGGCGTCGAGATGATGCGAGTGATCAAGCAGGCCCTCGATCCCGAGGGGATCTTCAACCCGGGGAAGGTGCTGCCAGATGGATGACCTGCTTCAGGCACTGGCGCGGTACGACTCGCCGACGCTGGCCAACGCGATCGAGACGCTCGACTTCCAGTCGCGCGACCTCGGGTTCGCCGACAGTCGCGTCAAGTGCATGTTCCCCGAGCTCGGGCGGATGGTCGGGTACGCCGCCACCGCCACGATCGTCGCTCGCGGGGCTCCGCCGGCAGACTGGGCCGGCGCGGGCAACGAGTCGCTGTACGCGTACGTGCGCACGATCCAGGCGCCGCGCGTGGTCGTGGTCAAGGACCTCGACGACCCGCCCGCCCACGGGTCGCTGTGGGGCGAGGTCCACGCGACGATCTTCGGCGCGCTCGGCTGCGTGGGCTGCGTCACCGACGGCTCGGTCCGGGACTTCGACGAGGCACGGGGAATGGGCTTTCACTTCTTCGCGTCGGGGCCGTCGGTGTCACACGCTTACGTGCGCGTGGAGACGATCGGCGAGCCGGTCGAGATCGGCGGCCTCGAGATCGCTCCGGGCGACCTGCTCCATGCCGACCAGCACGGCGTGCTGAAGATCCCGCACGAGATCGCTGCTGAACTCCCGGCGGCGGCCGACCGGGTGATCGAGACCGAGCAGGCGCTGCTGCGGTGGGTGCGCTCGGACGAGTTCGACCCCGATCGCCTCCCCGAGATGCGCGCCCGGCACTGACGCCGGTCTATTCCAGCTTGTCGGGCGTAACGCCGGCGTCGAGCATCGCCGCGTACAGGTGCGAAGCCGCGGACGACAGGCTCGGGTCGCCCAGGCCACCGCGCTCGAGCAGCACCGCGAAGTACTCCCGGATGCAGGTCAGCACCGCCTGCGCCTCCTCCGGGCTCAGCTCCGCCTTGACCACTCTGGCCGTCATCCGCCGCTCACATCGCCGACTCGAGGATCTCAGCGCGCTCGCTCTCCGGCGGGGTGCCGTAGGCGTACACGAGCAGGTCGACGTCCCCGTGGTTGGCGGACTGCAGCGCCGTCCGCGGCTCGACGTGTACGACCCCGCCGGTGGGGACGTCGATGCGCTGAGGAGGGTCGCCGAGGTACATCGACAGCGTGCCGGCTAACACGACGAACGTTTCCTCCTGATAGGGGTGGCGGTGGCGCCGGCCGCTGGCGCCCGGCTCGTAGCGCCAGACGTTCGCGCGAGTGTGGGCAAACTCCACGCGCTCTGAGAGCTCGGCCACGTGGCGCGCCGGCTCTTCCGGCTCGTGAGGCCGGGTGATCCATTCGAACTCCGGGGGCGTGACCACGCGAAACGCCACGGGTGCAGAGTAGTGGCACCGGGTCCGAATCGCTGATCACGGACCGCCGCGCGCTCAAGTGGTCGGTCCTGAACGCCGATACACGGGCAATCAATTTTTGCGCGGGCGCGGCCTGCGCTCCTCAACGACCGCCGCCTGGAGGACCCGCTGCAATGAGCGCCACCGATCAGCTGAACGACTCCCACCTGAACGGGAACAACAATGAGCCCCGGCTCGTCCTCGACCTTGACCTGACCGAGGCGCAGGCGCTCCGGGCGTGGCTGCTCGAGACCGAGCTGAACGGCGCCTCCGCCACCGACACCCCGGTCGTCAACGCCGCGCTGGCCAAGCTGGCCCGCGCTGTCGACACCGCGCAGGCCACGGTGAACATCCGCCGCGAGTTCCAGCAGGCGGGCGTCAACCTCGCGCACTGGTCTGACGAGCAGGTGCTCGAGCTCGGCCGCCGCATCGCCGAGGCCGTCCGTCCGATCCTCCACGGCTAAAGCACTCCCGGCCGGCTCGGAGCCGAGTAGCTCCAGATGTCCAGCTCATCCGGGCCGGCGCGTCGCACCGCGATCTTCGCCGTGGTCCTCGTCGGGCTGGCCTCGATCGCAGCGGCGGCCGTGATTGGCGGCGGCTCGTTCCTGGCCGCGATGCTCGTCGGGTTGCTGCTGGGCGTCGTATCCACCCTGACCGTGGTCGGCGGCTCCGGTGAGAGCCGGGCCGCCGCCGAGCCCGCGCCCGAGATCCAGGTCGATCCGGTCACCGGTCTGCCGACCCACGACAAGCTGGTCGCGGACCTGCGGGAGGCGGCCGGCGCCGGCGATGATCGCGTGCTCACGCTCTACCTGTTCGCGCTCGACGGCTTCAAGGACTACAACGACGCATACGGCGACGCCTGCGGCGACGCGCTGCTCGGCTGGCTCGCGCGCAAGCTGCGCGACGCGGTCGGCTCCTACGGCAACGTCTACCGGATGCGCGGCGGCAGCTTCGCGCTGCTGGCGGTCGGCTCCGAGCGCTTCACGAGCGCGCTGTGCGCGTCGGCGGCGAGCGCGCTCGGCGAGAGCGGAGACGGGTTCCAGATCTACTGCGACGTCGGCCGGGCGGCACTGCCCGCGGAGGCTCCGTCCCCGGGGGCGGCGCTCGAGCTCGCCGCTCGTCGCGCCAGCAAGCACGGCTCCGAGCGTCACGTGAAGTCCGGCCGCAGGGCCCCGGTCGACACGTTCGAGGCGCTGCGCCTCGTTCGGTCTCGGGCCGATGTGGCGTCGCTCGCCACCGGGATCGCCCGGCGGCTCGGGGTCCCGGAGTCCGAGATCGAGACCATCGAGACGGCGATGCACCTGTGCGATGTCGGCAACGTCGCCGTGCCCCGCTCCGTGCTCGGGTACCCGGGCAAGATCAATGGGCCTGAGTGGCAGTTCATCCTCCTGCACACGCTCGTCGGCGAGCGCCTCCTTGCCGGTCCGCTCGGAATGGAGCCCGTCGCCCGGCTCGTGCGCTACAGCCACGAGCGCTGGGACGGCTCGGGATACCCGCACGGCCTTGCCGGCGAGTCGATCCCACTGGGATCGCGAATCGTGTTCGTCTGCAGCGCGTTCCACGACATGACCTCTGACCGTCCGCACCACGCGGCGCTGGATCCGGCCGATGCCCTGGTCCAGCTCGAGCGCGGCGCCGGGTCGCAGTTCGACCCCACCGTCGTGGCCGCGTTCTGTGCGGAGTTCGCCGGCGAGTCCGAGCCCGATCTCGGCGCCGTCGCCCACGCCTAGGCGTAGGCCGCGGATAAAGCTCACACGCGCCGCGCGCCGGCGGGTGCATAATCCGTTCAGTCGGGACCTAACTAGGTCCCGGCGGCCACCCGCGGAGCGGTGGGTAGGCCCGAGATGAACGCACTGACAGGAGAAGAGCCATGAACACCTACGTGATCCTCCGTCGCGACGGCTGGCAGACCGGCGAGGATCTGCAGCGCGCCGCCGAGCGGTCGACGGCGGCCGGCGAGGAGATGCCCGACGAGGTCCGCTGGATCCGGAGCTACGTGCTCGAGGAGCCGAGCGGCGCCGTGGGCACGGTCTGCATCTACCAGGCGACCAGCCCCGAGGCGATCCGCCGCCACGCCGGCAACGCGGACCTGCCGGTCAGCGACATCATCCAGGTTGCCGACACGGTCATCGTGAGGCCAGACCCGACGTCCGTCGCCACCTGAGAGGCGCGGCCCCGGGCTGGCTGGGAATCGGCAGGCCGGCGGCGGCTGTGGCGAACCGGCAAGCCGGCGGTGGCTGTGGCGAGTCGGCAGGCCGGCGGCGGCTGTGGCGAGCCGCCGCCGATCGCCGGGCACGAGGGGGGCTTCGCGCCTGTGCGAGTAAAGACGCCACCGGTTCGGATTTCTTCCCGGGCGTTCGGCTAGGATTGCGCGCTCTCGCAGCTTCCAGCCGTTCGGGAACCGACAATCGTCTGCACTCGTGGCACTTGCCGGGCCATCGTTTGAGATCCGAGAAAGCGTCGAGGGCGACGGTGCGCTCCGCGTCGCCCTGATCGGCGAGCTCGATATCGCGGTCGCCGACGCCGTGGAGCAGCGGCTGCGTCAGTACGGCGAGGAAGGCCGCTCGGTGCTGCTCGACCTCTCCCAGCTCGATTTCATCGACAGCTCCGGGGTGCAGACCGTGGTGCTCGGCCTCAAGCACGCGCGGCGAGCCGGGCACGAGCTCGAGGTCGATCGCAGCGTCAGCGCGTCGGTGGAGCGGATGATCGAGATGATGGGGATCGGTCCGGCGCTGTGGCCGGCCGGCGCGTGACGGGGCGCGGTGGCGCGGTGGCGGTTGTCGGGGCGGGTCGGGTGTCGCCGGGGGTTGTCGGCGACGAACGGCGGGCATCTGAGGGAGGGGTGGGGGCGGGTTGCTGGGCCCCGGGCTGACCGGCCGGGTGCCAGACCATGCGAAAGCTGACATTTGGCGCCGGCGTGTGGGGCCGCGTCATCTGAGGCATGTGGGGCGTGCGTCGTCTGACACGGTCCGGGCTTGGCGCGTCCGTTGTCAGGATTTGCAGGTGGTGGCCGGCGGATTCGCGCCGCCCGTCGGCGGCGGCGGGCAAGCGGGACCGCAAGCGGGACCTGCATAGCGCGCCAAAGGAGCGCTCCTCGTTCAGCCGTGGCGCGTCCGGCATGCCCCACATGCAAGATGCACCACGGCCGGTAGTACGAGCGCCGAATGGCGCGTCACGCATGGCCCGGCCGGCGCCATAAGCGGCCCGCGCTGGCAACCCACCCCGGCCCTCCTCAGATGCCCGCCGTTAAAGCCGTCGCAGGCGACCTCCGCCGGCGCATCGAGCGGCTCCTCGCTGGCGCCTCACGGAGCCCTCGCCGGCGCGTGACGGACCCCTCGCCGGCGGCCCCATCAGGCAGGTTTTGCAAGCGTTCGCCCGGCGGGGGGATTCGCCGCGAGGGTGCCGAACCTCGCGACTACCCATGCGACGCGCAGAGGAGTTATGGATGAGCGACTTCGAGAGATCCGGCGATAGAGCCGGGGTGATGTATGACGAGCCGGCCAGGCGCCGGTCGCCCGGCACGTTCTTCGCCGACCTGGGAGACCGACTGTCTCGCGGCTTCAACAGCTTCGACCGGCCGCAGCCGGAGGACCCTGATTGGGAGCCCTACGACGACGTCGATCAGCCGACCGCGGCCGTCGACACGGTTTCGCCCCCGGAGCCCCAGCGCAAGCGGTTCGCGACCGCCCTGCACGGCTATGAGCGCGATGCGGTCGACGACTACATCGACGGGCTGGAGCACGAGATCGGGCAGATGGCGGCCAAGCTGTCGGCCCAGCGGTCGTCCCCCTCATCCGCGATCGAGGCCGAGATCTCGCGCGTCGGCGAGGAGACCAGCGCGATCCTGCGCGTCGCCCACGAGCAGGCGGCGGAGATCACGCGGCGCGCCCGCGCCGAGGCCGACCGGTGCGTCGCCGATGCGGCCGCCAACGCGGTGGCGATGACCGAGGACGCAAAGCGCAAGCTGCGTCAGCTCGACTCCGAGACCGACGCCGTGTGGGCCGAGCGGGTGCGCCTGATCGAGGACGTCCGCAACGTCGCGACCTCGCTGTTCTCGCTCGCTGAAGACGCGTGTGATCGGTTCCCCGAGGACGGCGACAAGGGCGGCGCGACCGTCGCTGCGGCGGTGACGCCGGCGGCAAAGGCACCATCCACGTCCGCGCCGAAGGCATCGGCGGCCTCATCGGCCCCTGCCCCGGTTTCGGCCCACGCCCCGGCGCCGGCCCACGCCCCGGCCCAGGCCCCGGCCCAGACCCAGGCCCCGGCCCCGGTTTCGGCCCAGGCCCCAGCTCCGACTCCGACTCCGACTCCGACACCGACCCGGCCGCCGGACCTATCAGCATCAGCCGCCCCGACCGCGACCCCGAGGCCCACCCCGCAGCCGGCACCGCCGGCCGTCTCGGGCAATCACGCCGGCGCGGAGGACTCCTGGGAGGACGCGTAGGCCTGACGACGGCTACCGTCGTCCGGCCTCGAACAGCTCCGCGCCGAGCTTGGCCTCGGGGTGCAGGTTCGCCTCGAGGCCGTCGCCGACCGCTGCGCGAGCGAGCGCCCGCCCGATTGCCGGCGCGTGCTTGAAGAGGCGGTTGCCGGCGAAGATCAACAGCGGGCCGACCTCCCACGCGGCAAACCCATCGGGGCTCCACGGCAGCTCGGTCACCCAGCAGTGGCGCACGTCGATCGGCTCGGGATGGACGCCGGGCAGCGCGCGGCCGACGTACGCCGCGGTCCGCTCGGCGATCGACGCGAGGCTGGGGGCGTCGATCAGGCTCCCGTCGTCGTGCACCGGCGTGTCGTCGAGCCCGACGGCGTACGAGCCGTTGCCGGGTAGCGGATCCCCGTAGCCGCCGTCCTCGCCGAACGCGCCGCTCGAGTCGAGTAGGCACGCCAGCCGGTCCGGCGGGTCGCCCCGGACGGGAAACGTGAGGCGCACGTGGGCGGCGTGGCGCAGCGGCAGTGGCAGGCCGGCCCCGCGAGCGAGCGCTGCGGTTCCGCGGCCGGCGCACACGACCACGCGGCCGTGCTCGGCGGTGGCGCCGCCGGCGCGGACCTCGGCGGTCCCGGCGGCGGTGGCGCGGACCGACAGCACCTCGTCGAACACGATCCGCTCGCGGAGGGCCGCGGTCAGGGCCTCGATCGTCGCGCGGGCGCGGATCACGCCCCCGTCCTCGTCGAGCACCGCGGCCTTCTCGGTCGGCGCGAGCAACGACAGTCGCTCGGCGACCTCCGCGCCATCGATCTGGTGTGCGCGGACGCCGGCGCGGCGCATCACCTCGAGTCGCCGCAGGCCGGAAGGCCCGAGTGCCACCACGCCGTCGCGCGAGAGCAGCTCGCGACCGAACCGCTCCTCCCACTCGCGCCAGCAGCGACGCGCCTCGCACGCGAGCTCGACCAGGCGCCGGTCGTCGTGCGCGTGGCGGAAGATCCGCGACTCGCCACCGGACTGGCCGTTGCCCGGAACTCCACGCTCGTAGACCGTCACGGTGGCGCCCTGCTCGGTCAGCGCGTACGCGGTCGAGAGACCGACGATCCCGGCCCCGATCACCCCGACGTCGGCGTCAGCGCTCACTGGGCATCACGCGCAGTGTGCAATATCGGCGCTCCCGACAGCAACCCCCCAGTAAGGGGGTGACTATCCCGCACGCGCTTTTGAGCATCGGAGCCAATGGGGTAGGCTCGAATTACATACGGACCACCGAAGGAGGGAAGGCGATGGCAGACCGGCAAAACGGCGCACAGTCGCCCGAGCAGCAGGTCCGCGCGCTGTACGAGGAGGCTGAGTCGCAAACGGCCAAGGCGTTCGAGGCGCTGGTGAACAAGCCCAGCTTCGGCCGCCTGCTCGCGCTGAGCGCGGAGAACACCGCGGCGATGACGCGGATGAGCTTCGACGCGGTCGATCTGCTGTGGCGGAACCTCCGTCTGGCGGGACGAGCCGACATTGTCAGGCTGTCGAAGCAGCTGCACCGCACTGAGGACAAGCTCGAGCGCGTGCTGCAGGAGGTCGAGACCCTGCGCGATGAGTTCGCGAGGGAGCGCGACGCCGCGGGATCGCGATCGTGAGCGTCGTCGACCCAGTCGCGGGCGCGGTCGAGCGGATCATGCGCTTCCCGGTCAACGCGCTCGAGTACACGAACATCCTCCTCACGACCGACGACGCGGTCGTCGGCGCCACCGCGCGGGAGGTCGTGTGGACCCATCGGCAGACGACGCTGTATCGCTACCGGTCGTCGAACCGGCGCCATGCGGTGCCGCTGCTGCTCGTGTTCGCGTTGATCAACCGGCCGGAGATCTTCGATCTGCGCCCCGGCTCATCGCTCGTCGAGTACCTGATCGACGAGGGGTTCGATGTGTTCCTCGTCGACTGGGGCTATCCCGACGAGGAGGACGCGGACCTGGGCCTCGACGACTACATCTGCGACGAGCTCGAGTGGGCCGTGCGCGAGACGCTGCGCGCCAGCGGCGCCGAGGAGGTGTCGCTGATGGGCTGGTGCATCGGCGCGACGCTGTGCGCGATGTACTGCGGCTTGGATCGCGACGGCGAGCGCGGTGAGCGGGCTGGGCGGGCTCCAGTCAAAAACCTGGCGCTGCTGACGATGCCGATCGACGGGCGCGGTTCGACCTACGCCAACTGGGTCGCGGACGAGGACTTCGACATCGATGGAGTGAGCGAGATGTATGGCTCGCTCCCCGGCGGGTCGATCGATTTCGCCAACAAGATGATGAAGCCGGTCACGAACTTCTGGACGACGTACCGCCGGCTGTGGGATGGCGTCCAGGAGGGGAGCACCCGCCGCGACGCCTACCAGTCGATGGCCAAGTGGGTCGCCGACAACCCGCCGTTCGCCGGCCGCGCCTGGCGCGAGTGGATCCGCCTGATGTACCGGGACGCGTCGCTCCTGCGCGGGCGCGTGCGGCTACGAGACCGGTCGGTGGACCTGGGCCGGATCGACCAGAGCGTGCTGGTGATCACCGCGGGCGCCGACCACATCGCGCCGCGCCCCGGGACGATGCCGTTCTTCGATCTGATCGCGAGCGAGGACGTGGAGCACTTCGACCGTCCGGGCGGTCACATCGGGTTAGTCGCCGGTTCGTCGGCCCGCAAGGAGCTGTGGCCGGCGATCGCGGAATGGCTGGCCGAGCGCTCTGAGCGCTGAGGACCCGAAACACTGAGACCAACGAGGAGAGGGATTCATGAGTACTGAAACTGACACCAAAAGAACCACATCGTCGGACACCGTCGTTCCCATGGACGAATCGTTCCCGGCGGGCTACCGACGCGCCCGCATGACGGGACGGGTGGTGTTCGTGACCGGCGGGACGCGCGGCATCGGCGCGGCGATCAGCCGGAGCTTCGCCGAGCAGGGCGCCGTGATCGCGGCGGGCTATGGCCGCGACAAGGAGAACGCCGAGGAGCTGCTGCACCAGCTCGAGGAGAACGACGTCACCGCGAGCATCCATCAGGGCAACATCGGCTCGGCCGACGATTGCCGGCGGACGGTCAACGAGGTGATCGAGCGCCACGGCAGGCTCGACGTGCTCGTCAACAACGCCGGCATCACCAGCGATAAGAGCGTGATGAAGATGAGCGACGAGGACTGGTACAAGGTGCTCGCGGTCAACCTGTCGGGCGCGTTCTTCATGAGCCAGGCGGTGCTGCCGCACATGCTCGAGCGCGGTTCGGGGCGGATCATCAACATCTCCTCGATCATCGGCGAGACCGGCAACATCGGCCAGGCCAACTACGCGGCCTCGAAGTCGGGGCTGTTCGGTCTGACCAAGACGATGGCTCGCGAGGCATGCTTCCAGCTCGCGAAGGCCGACAAGCTGTCCGAGGACTCGATTGGAGTCACCGTGAACACGGTGGCGCCCGGGTTCATCGCCACCGAGATGCTCGAGAGCATCCCCGAGAAGGTGCTCGATCGGATCAAGGCCCAGATCCCGGTGGGCCGGTTCGGGCGGCCCGACGACGTTGCCCGCGTCGTTCACTTCCTCGCCTCGGATTACAGCTCGTTCATCACCGGGCAGGTCGTGAGCGTCAACGGCGGCCAAGACATGTGAGCTCGGTCTGCACGCCCGTCCCGCGGCCCGGGCGCGCACCCGGTTGCGCTCGACGGGCGTGCTGGGTCGGGCGCGAGGGCCGCGGGCCGGGCGTCGCAGCCTCGCCACTAGCGTTGTCGTGGGCGGGCGCGGATGATGGGCCGCTTGGAGGCCCCGTGTTAGCTGCCCGGGGGCGTTGACGCCGGGCCGGGCGCGGGGTGGGGATCGAGGATCGTTGGTGGGCGGGGCGTCTGCTTGAAGTCGAAGTCGTTGGCGATGTTGCCGAGGATCGGGTTGTCCTCGCGGACGTCGGGGCGAGGGTCGGGGCGTCCGTCGGTGGCGGGATCGAGGCGCGCGCTGTTGATGAAGTCGTCCTCGATGAACTTCGTGTAGGCGTCGAAGCTGAGGATCTGGTGGTCGATGTAGCCCTGCTTGGCGTACGGGCTGATCACGATCCCGGGGACGCGGAGGCCGAAGCCGGCGCGGTCGACGGCCGGAGGCACGACGTGGTCGTAGAACCCGCCCCAGTCATCCCACGCGAGGAAGATCGCGGTGCTGTCCCAGTCGGGGCTCTTCATGATTGCGTTGATCAGGCCGGTGACGTATGTCTGGCCGGCGCTGACGAGCGCCGGCGGGTGCTCCGAGACCGTGCCGTTCGGATCGATCCAGGAGACCGCCGGCAGCGTGCCGTTCTTGGCCGCGGTGAAGAAGTTCGTCAGCGATTGGATGTTGCCGAGCTGGTTGTCCTGGGTGACGTCGGTGAACGACGGCAGCGGGTTCCAGATCCCGGGCGTCTGCGGTCCCTGCTGGACCGGCGAGCAGGTCATCGAGGCGTCGTTCTCACAGTCGGGCTCGGTGCCCTGGAAGACGTAGTAGGCCCAGGGGACGTTCTGCTGGTGCAGCAGGTAGGTGATGTCGGTCCAGGCGTACAGCAGCTGGCCGTTGTTCGGGGTCGAGAAGTTGGCGGTGAGCGTCGAGTCGGGATTGGGGTTCTGGACGTCGCCGCGGCACGACGATGGGTCCATCGGGTTGGTACAGAACGCCGACCACTCGGAGACCATGTACAGGTGGGCGGGGAGGCTCCAGGAGATGTTGGGCTCGAACATGTGGTCCTGGAGCACGTAGTCCTCGGCGTACGTCCAGTAGTTGGGGATCTCTCGCGCGTCGTGGTAGCCCATCACGTCGACGCATGAGGGCAGGCTGCTCGTGGTGTGGCTGGTCTCGGTGCAGGGGCTGCAGTTCGGGTCCTGTGAGCTGCAGCCCATCCCCTGCTCGGCCTGGGCGACGAACCCGTCCATCAGACCGTTGTCGATGTCGGCCTCGGCGTTGCCCATCGAATGCGGGCCGCCGTAGTTGAGGTCCGAGGGATCGTAGAACGGGGGCACGCAGCTGCCGTTCTGCGGGTCGGGGACGCAGACGCCGGCCGGGATCCCGTCAGCGCCGGGGAACGTGCCGAAGTAGCTGTCGAACGAGCGGTTCTCCTGCATGATGATCACGACGTGCCTGATCTTGTGGATCCCGGTGACCGGTGCGATCTTGATCTTGACCGTGGGCGAGGTGGCCGCGAGGTTGCGGATGCTCGCCGGGACCGTCGCGCGCCACTGCTCGGTGCGGCCGGTCGTGAACGTGTGGGCGACCGAGAAGCTCCCGCGCCTCAGCTTCGGTCGGGCCACCGTCACCCAGCGGGGACCGACCTGCCGCTGGAGCGACACCACCTCGCCGGCGCGGCCGGGATCGAGCAGGCCGCTGAAGGTCTCGGCGTCGCCGGCGACGGCGAACGTCGCGGTGCTCGACAGCGTGACCATCGGGTGGACGTGCTGGGCGACGGTCCGGCTCCGCAGCCCGCGGCGCGGTCACGGCCCAGTCGCGGTTGGTCGCGACCGACCCGGGTCCGAACGCGAAGCTGTAGGTGCCGGCCGAGGTCGTGAACGTACGCGCCACCGGACTGAAGCCGCGCTGGGCGGGATAGCGACGCCACAGCACGATCGCGATCCCGCAGCGCTTGACGCCGTGGCGGACGCCGACGAGCTGCCCGAACACCGTGACCTGGCGGCCGGCGGTGACCGGGTTCGGGGCGGCGTAGATCGTCAGGCCCTTCGCGAGCGGAAGTCGCTGGGGCTTGGACGGCTTGCACGTCGGGGACACGGTCCCCGGTGATTGGCCACTCGATGTCGGAGCAAGCGCCACGGCGGCCCCGGCGAGGCCGACAACGACTACCGTGACGATGAGAACGAATGAGCGGCGCAGCGGCGATCCTCCCGCGCGGGGTGAGGAGCTTTTTCGCCGTAACCCGGCCCGGCCCTTCGAGTTGCGGATCGGCCCGCCCGATTAGATTCTTCCCATGGAGAGCGGCGCGACCAGGAACGATGGCTCCGGACCGCCCGAGAGCACCGGCGGGGTCCATCCCGTGCTGGCGCTGCGGACGGCGCTAGACCGCTACCAGCGGGCCGGTTCCCCCGCTTCGCTCGACGTGGCCTTCGCGGCTGCCGCGCGGGCGGTCGCCGAACGCCGCGGCGACCGAGCAGGCGATCCGCCCGACGTCACCGAGCTCAAGCGGCTGTTCGAGGAGCTGCCCGAGTACGAGGAGCTGGTCAACGTCGCCGTCGAGGAGACCGAGCGCTCGGTCAGCTCGGCGGGCGCCCGGCTGTGGAAGTGGTTCGGCCTCGAGAGCTCCCCCCCGACCTGGAACGAGGGGGAGCGCTCGCGCGCGCGGCTGCTGGTCGCCTGCGCCTGCGCCCCGCTCGACGAGCAGGTGGTCGGCTGGCTCGGACCGCGTCTGCTGAAGCTGTCCTCGGACCGGTGGGCGTCGCTGCTCACGGCCGACCTGCGTCGGGCGGATGAGGACCTGTGGCGACGAGTGCTCGGCGAGCGCTACGAGTCGGTGTGGCGCCGGTGCGCGCCACGCGGCCGGTGGCGTACGCGCGAGCTCGCGCACCTGCTCGCCACCGACGACCCGACCGCCGCGGCGATGCAGCGCCGGCTGTCGCGGTGGTTGGCCGAAGGGGCCGACGTCGAGCGGCTTCCGGCCGAGCTCGAGGCCGCCTTCGTCCAGAAGCGCGCCCCGGACCGGCTCGCGTAACCCGGGGCACAACCAAGGTGTCGCGTCCGACACCGAGGGCGCGAACGAGGACCCCATGGGGGGCTGGGCGCGGTGGCGCCGGCGCGGGAGAGTGGCCCGGTCAAACCAACCGGGTGCGGCCAAACTGCTGCCGCTCCCATGGAGAGGAGGGTCGCCATGAACGCACGTAGCCGCGCCGGCCACGCCAGGTGGTGGCTCCGGCTCGCACTTGCGAGCGGACTGACGGTCGGGGCGTTCGCGCTCCACAGCCTGCCGGCGGACGCCGCGCCCTCGGGCTCGCAGACCGTTCTGGCGGGGCTGAGCTCGCAGGGGTACCCGTCGTTCTTCGAGATCTCGAGCAACGGACGGACGCTCAGGATGGGCGCGATTGCTCTTGATATCAAGTGCACGTCCGGTACCGAGTTCGTGCTCGAGGACCAGGACGTCCGGATCCCGATCACGCGCAGCGGCAAGCTGCGCGCGGACTTCGCACAGGCCCCGACGCCGGTCTCGGGCGGCAGCACGGTTGGCGGGGTGGACTCGCTCAACGCGACGCTCAATCGTCAGCACACCAAGCTGACCGGGACCTGGCGTCTGCAGCAGACGATCATCTCGGCGACCGGCCAGACCGACCAGTGCGACTCGGGTCTGGTTCAGTTCCGCGACCTCGGCTGACGAGCCGAACGCGCGCGGCGGCGAGCATCGTTACGACGGCCCGGATTCCGATGGAATCCGGGCCGTCGTCGTGAGATGCTGCGCACCGCAGTGCCCGACCCGAACGAAACGCGGCTGGTCAGGCCCCGGCATCTGAAGGAGCGGCTCGAGGCCGAGGCGACCGGGATCCCGTTCCTGTACTGGCTGGACGGAGATGGCGAGCAGCACATCGTGATGCTGCCGGCGGACCGGACCCGAGTCACGATCGGCCGTCGCGAGCAGTCCGACGTCCCGCTCACCTGGGACGGGGAGGTGTCCCGCGCCCACGCCCTGCTCGAACCGATCGGGGAAGAATGGACGGTGATCGATGACGGACTGTCGCGGAACGGCTCGTTCGTCAACGGAAGCCGGGTTCAGGGTCGCCAGCGACTGAGCGATCGCGACCGCATGTGCTTCGGGAACACCCACGTCGTGTTTCGCGAACCGACCACCGCGGACGGCAGTGAATCCACTGCTCGGCGACCCGGCGCGCCGCGCTCGATGCCCCTCACCGAGAAGGAGCGCAAGCTTCTGATCGCGCTTTGCCGCCCGATCGTCGAGTCGAACTCGACGACGCCGGCGACCAATCCGCAGATCGCGGCCGAGGTGTACTTGAGCGTCGATTCGGTCAAGTCTCAGATGCACGACCTGTTCGGGCGGTTCGGCCTTGCCGACCTGCCCCAGAACGAGAAGCGCCAACGCCTCGTCCAGATTGTGCTCGGCGACGGCCTGCTGGCCAAGCACGACTTCTAGCGTTTGCGCACCGTGATCGTGGTCCACGCGCCGACGCGGACGCGATCGCCGTCGGCGAGCGGGACCGCGGTCTGTGGCGCGATCCGGGCCGGGTCGTCGTTGACCGTCGTGCCGTTTGTCGATCCCAGATCGCGCAGGACGCAGAGGCCGTCGCTCAGGCGTTCGAGCACGGCGTGCAGCCGCGATACCCCCGGGTCGATGGGTTCGCCGGCGAGGTCTATCTCGGGGCCGCTCTCGTCCGCTCCTCCGCGGCTCCGCCCGATGCGGTTCTCGCCGTCGGCGAGCGCAAAGCGCCGCTCCGGGTAATCGGCCGGGAACGACACGCCGGCGACCGCGAGGCGGTCGAACTGGGCAGCGGTCGGCCGTGACGATCGCCTCCCACGTCGACGTCGCCGGCGGCGGCCCGAGGAAGTCGTGGCCGCAGCTCTCGCAGTAGCGGTCATCGCCCGAGCGCGGGGCGCCGCAGGCGGGGCATGGCTCCCGGCGCGCTGCCGGCGAGGTGTCGGCCTCCTCGACGACCGGGAGGATCTGAGTGTTTCCGCCGCCCGGCGGCTCGCCGGCGATTAGCGCGCCGCACTGATCGCAGTAGTCGGCCGCCTCCGACTGATGACCGCGCGGGCAGACGACCGTCATCTCACGCCGGACCGACCCGCACCGTGATCGTCGAGCGCGTGTCGAGCGACATCTCGTCGACTGTCGCGATGTCGTGGCGGAGCCGGATCGTTCCCGTCGCCGGGTCGTCGACCTCGACGACCGCCTGGAGGAGCTTCATCGTGCCGTCGTTGCCGCTCTCGGCGGCCAGCTTCACGGCCCTTCCGAGCTTGAACGTCGCGGTCGCGAGGTCGCCTTCCTTCCGAGCTTCGAGCCCTTCCTGGATGCAGTCCGCCAGCTCGGCCTGGCCCGTGTAATGCGCGACCTCTCGGTTGATGTGCGTCGACAGCTGCTGGTCGTCGGTCCAGGTCGTCTTGATGCGCGCGGTTGCCCGAGTCTCGTCCCCTTCGACAAGACTGACCCGGCCGGCCAGCATCTCGTCGCCCGCCGCACGCGGTTGCACGTTGATGCAGACGTGGTAGTCGCGTGATTCCTGGCCCCAGGTCGAGGTCGGATAGTCGGCGGTGAGCGGATTGACCGGCACGGCTCGCCCGGTCAGATCCTCGACCGTGGGCGCCACCTGGCGGACGAACGCGACGCTCGCTCCCTGTGGCGTCCACAACCGAAGCGACACGTTGCCCGTCGCCTTGCCCATCGCCGTCTGCATCAGCTCGCGGAAATCGCCGGCCGTGTCTTCGGGCTTGGCGATGATGTCGACGCTGCCGAGCAGCGCCGAAGCGACCCGGCGGAGCTCGCTCACCTTCCAGTCGGTGCCGACCCCGCGGCAGTCGCACTGGAATCGCCCCGCGAGCTCTGAGAGCACCCCGTCCAGATGCTCGTCGGTCTCGTGCTGGTTCTCGCCGTCGGTGAGGAGGATCGCGTGACAAGAGTGGCCGGGCACGGTCGCGAACAGAGCCCCGGCAAGCGTCAGCCACGATCCGATCGCGGTCCCGCCCTCGGCCTTCAGCCGACCGAGCGCCTTCTTGGCGTCGGCTCGCGTCTGCGCGGACGCGAGCACGAGCGTTCCGTCGGTCGGATACGCGGCGCTCGCGACCTCCGTGCCGGCGATCACGCCGAAGGCGACTCCATCGCGGATGCAGTCGATCGCGACGCTCGTCGCCTCTCGCGCCGCCTCGAGCTTCCGGCGGGGCGCGCCCATCGAGCCAGAGGTGTCGATGATCACGATCTCGGCGGCCTCGGGTTGCCTGGTATCGCCGGCGGCGCCGTCGGAGGTGACGGTCACGATCGCATTGACCTCCGAGCCGCCGAGCGGTAGGTACTCGTTCTGGTAGCACTCGGTTGTGAATGTGCTCATCTGACTCTCCTCCTCCTTCAGCCCCGCTACGGCTCGATGTCGATCACTGCCACGGTGATGTTGTCGTGGCCCCCACGGTCGTTCGCCATGTCGGCGAGCGCGTGCGCGATCGCCGCCGGTGCCGCTCCCGCGGGCAACGCGTCGATGAGTCCGCCGAGCTCGTCGGCGCTGGGGGCGTAGTTCCACAGTCCGTCGGTGCAGAGCACGAGGCGACCTGGTCGCTCCGGGCGAAGGGAGACGGTGCGGGGTGGCCGCGCGGGGGCGTCCGGACCGACCCAGTTCGTAATCGAGTGCAGGAACGGGCTCTTCGCCGCCTGCTCGGGGGTCAGCAGGCCCTTGGCGATCCCCTCCTCCGCGAACGAGTCGTCGACGGTCAGCTGGCGGGCCTCCTCGCGATCGAACCAGTAGGCACGGCTGTCGCCGACCCAGCCGACGGTGATCTCGGCGCCCCGGCACACCGCTGACACGAGCGTGCACGATGGGTCCACGCGCTTGACCCGCGTCGTCCACTCCACCTGGACCACGGCGTCAACGGCAGCCTGGATGGCGTCGACGATCGCCTGGCTCGCGTCCTTGCCGGAATCCGCGACGGCCTCCCCGAGCACGATCCCGGCGGCCTCGGCGGCGTTCCGCGCGGCGACGTTGCCGGCGCTCGCGGACGAGATCCCGTCGCACACGACCACGGCCACGTTCCGCTCGCCGTCGACCTCGAGGTGGAACGAGTCTTCATTGCGGCGGTGGTGCAGGCCCTGATCGCTGACAGCGGCCGCGATCGTGAGGTCGAGCTCGACCCGCGTGGCGGGGGCGTCGGCCTTCGGGCCGTCGGCTATCTGGGCGCCGCATCGTTCGCAGAAGCGATCCTCGGCCTGGAGCGGGGCTCCACACGAAGGGCACGAAACGCCGTCTTCTCTGGTCACGTCCACGTCCTCTGTGCTCACGTCCACTCCTCGATGGTCATGTCCATGTCCTTGGTCGAACTTGGTTGGCGTGATCGACCAGCTCGATCCGCTCGGAATTGCTTGCCGCCCAGCGGGCGAGCTCCCTGTAAGAGCGCTCGACGCCGAACCGCAGGTCGCGCTCGAGGAACCGGTATCCGAGCAGGCTGTCGCGACCGTCGTCGAACGCGCCCCCGCGCTCGACCAGCGCGAGCGCCGACTCGAGCACCTCGGCCTGGAGGCGGACGCGTTGCTCGCCTCTGACCGCGAGCGACTCGAGAATCGAGCCGGCCACCAGCAGATCGTCGGCCGTGCCGGGTCCGGCGCCGTTCGTCTCGGCGAGGCACCGGATACGAGCGGTCTGCGCCTCGACGTAGGCGCTCGAGGAGTCGGGCACTCGGTCGTAGGCGGCCAGCGCTCCGGCTCGCTCGCCCGCCGCGAGACGACAGCGCGCGAGGCCGAACGTCGCGGCGGTGAACGCGGGATCGGTCCGGGACACGATGTCGTACCAGCCGGCGGCCTCTGAGATCGTGCCTCCACCGGACTCGGACACCATGCCCAGGGCGAGCTTGGGCGCGAGCTCGCCGGGCACCGCGCGATAGACGGCGGTGAAGCTCGCGCGGGCATCGTCGAGCCGTTCCCTGGCTAGGCCGATCACGCCGCGGTACCAGCTCGTCCGCCAATCCCATCGATCAACCGCCTCGACCTCGGCCAGCGCCTGTTCGGCGGACGGCCAGTCGGCGAGCTCGATCAGCTCCGCCGCCAGGCGCAGCGCGATCTCGACCGTCTGCTCAGGCGCCGCCCTCAGGTCCGCGATCATCTGCAGGGGGTCGGCCGACGTGATCGTGGCCAGGTAGCCGGAGGCAGGATCGTCTCGATCGACCTGCGGACGGGGGAGCGCTCGCCACTCGGGCTGATCGTTCCCGCCCCGTATAGGCCCGGTGAACAGCTTGCTTGCCGCCGGCACCGTACGGCCCTCCTCGTCGCTGACGATCTCGCGCAGGACGCCGTACAGCTGGTCGGCCATCTCCCCCGCCGACTGGAAGCGGTCGTCGGGATCGGTCGCGGTGCCTGTGACGAGCAGCTGGTACAGCGAGTCGTACCGCGCCAGGACCGGAACTGCATCCTGGTCGGGAAGGGTGAACCGGAAGCTGTTCTGGTATCCGCGGAAGTCGAAGCAGAGCACGGCGAGCGTCCGGGCGACCGTGAACAGATCTGATGCGATCGACGGGCCGGAGGAGGAGATCTCGGGCGCCTGGTAGCCGACGGTGCCGAACACGGCCGCCGACACGTCGTCCATCCGGTAGACGCCGCCGAGGTCGATCAGCTTGAGCGAGTGCTGGGTCTGGATGACGTTGTCGATCTTGAAGTCGCAGAACAGCAGCCCGAGTTGATGCAGATAGCCGAGCGCGGGCAGGACCTCGAGCATGTAGGCGATCGCCATCGCCGGCGTAAGCGGGTCCGGCTCGCCGCCGTTCGCGTCGCGGCGGGCGGTCAGGATCTGCTTGAGGCTGCGTCCGCCGACGTACTCCATCACGATGTAACCGGAACTCTCGTGCTGGACGAAGTTGAAGATCTTCACGATGTTCGGATGCTCGACCTCGGCCAGGAAGCGGCGCTCGGCGAGCGCGGCGGCCATCGCGTCGTCGTCGCCCGAGTTGAGCAGGCCCTTGAGGACGACCCAGCGGTCCGACACGTTGCGGTCCCGGGCGAGGTAGACCCACCCCATGCCGCCGTGGGCGAGGCAGCCGACTACCTCGTACTGGCCGGCGACGACGACTCCGGCCGCGAGCTGGGGCTCGAACGAGAACGCCGTTCCGCACTTGCGGCAGAACCCCGACGTGCGCCCGGGCGCTCCGTCGCGGCCGCGCCCGACGGGCTCGTCGCAGCGCGAGCAGAAACGCCGGCTCTCCGGGACGACCGCGGCGTCCCCGAGAACCGCGTCCGCCGGGTCGCGGAACGGCACCGGCTCGATCTCGACCAGCCCAGCCCCGAGGTGCGCTCGCGCGCTCGTACGCGTCCGGCCGGTCGTCGCTCGCCGTGCGGAGCCGAGCGTCGACGCCGTCAGCGCGCTCGACGGCGGTTGGCCGGTGAGCGCGGAGCTGCTGACGGGTGGTGCCGGGGTCGCGGCGGGCGTTGCCGCCGGGGTCGCCGACGGGCGGGCGGGCGCCATCCCGCAGACGTCGCAATACCCGTCGACGATCGTCCCCGTGCAACCCTCGCGCGCGCAGTTCATCTGGGCGTCCCCTGGACGGAGCCGGCGGAGCGTGATGCGCTCCTGGTAGCGGCGGACCAGCTGGGCGACGAGCGCGAGGTCGGTCGGCGCGGTGTAGAGGGCCTCGTGGGTGCGGGCGAAGATCTGCTCGAGCTCCGGATCCTCGACGAGCCCGAGCCGCTGCGCCTTCACCTGATATGCCTCGAGCAGGGCCCTGAACTGGTTGCGTGCCTCGATCGGGGCACGGTTGGCGCGCACGGCTTGCCGCGCGTCGTCGAGCAGCGCCTCGGTGCGCGACGTCCATGCGTCCAGCTTTTTCCGGGCGTCTCGCCATGCCCCGGAGCGGGCGAGGGAAGCGATCTCGTCGAGATCCGCGGCCAGCCCGTCCTCTCGGGCGGACGGCTCCGGAGCAGTCGGGACCGAGATCTTCACCAGCGCCTCCTCGTGCGCGGCACGTCCCTCTCCGGTCGTCGTCTCGAGGCTCGCCAGCAGGGAGCGGGCGTCGGCGACCCGTGCGTCGAACTCGCGCCGGAGCGCGACCGTGGCGTCGAGGTCGCGGCGGATCTCGTGCAGGGAGTCGATCAATCGGTCCAGGTCGCCGGGCGCCGTCGAGAGCGGGTCGGCGCTCGCCGACGTCGCGAGGAGTGCGACCGCGCGTGCCGCCTCGTCGAGGTCGCGCCGGTGGTGCTCCCCGAGCCCTGCCGCGAGCGCCTGCGCCTCGTCGGCGGCCGTCTTGGCTGCGGTCACCCGCGGCGTCAGCTCCTCCCAGGCGTGTCCGAACCGCGCCACGGTGGTCTTGACCTCATCGAACGCCTTGGACATCCGCTCGAGCAACTCACCAGCGGTGCAGCGGACCGTGATCTCCGAGCTTCCGAGGAGATCACGCTGGGCCAGCGGAACCTCCGATCTGGTCAGCTCGATCGATTCCCCGTCGAGCAGGGACCTGAGCTCGTTCGCCCGCCACGGACCCCGCAGCTTCTCGGCGCGCTCGAGCAATTGCTTGAGCTGACCCTGCCACCGCCACAGGTCGGTCAGCGCGGCGCTCGCCTGCGACCATCGCTCGGCCGATCGTCCGGTCAGCATGCTCACCTCGAGCAGCTGTCGGCTCGAGTCGATCTCGAGCTCGACCAGGTTGGTCGCGACTCGGTCGCTCGCCTCCTGGAGGCGCGTGAGCTCGCGGGCGGGGTCGTCGCGAGTCATCTCAACCGTCGTATTGCGGCTTGGGAGGGGATCTGGATCGGACCGAACTGACTCGGGGGGAGCCACTTTGCGTACAGCCGCTGCCACGTCCCGTCGTGCTCGAGGTTGGCCAGGACCCCGTTGACGAACCTGACGAAGTCCGCGTGGTTCTTGTTGATCGCCATTCCGTAGGCCACCTTGCCGAGGCTCTGCCCGACGATCTCGGTGTCGGGATCCTGCGCCTTGAAGCCGAGCAGGATCGAGGAGTCGGTGGAGATCGCGGCGATGTTCCCGCTCCCCTGCTGCAGGGCGACGAGGCAGTCGATCGCCTGAGGCTCGCCGACGGGGACCGGGCGCTCGTCGGGAGGCATCGCGTTCATCACGTCGATCGGCGTCGACCCCGTGCTTGCGCAGACCCGCTTGTGCGCGAGTGCGCCGATGCTCTTGACGCCGGAGTTCGAGGGCACCAGCAGCCTTTGCGTGGCGTTGTAATAGACCGTCGAGAAGTCGACCAGCGTGCGCCGGTAGCAGGTGATCGTGATCGTGTCTGCGACGATGTCGACCTTGCCGTGCTGGACGGCCGTGAATCGCTGCGGCACAGTCAGTGCGACGAGCCGAACGTGTCCGTTGGCGGTGCCGAAGATTGCCTTGGCCACCTCGTCCACGAGGTCGATCTCGAAGCCCTGGATGTTCCCGGTGGTGGGGTTCAGGGAGCCGAATTTGTAAGCCCCTGCGTTGACGCCTGCGACCAGGTAACCGTGCTGGCGGATCTTGGCCATGAAGCTACCGGCGGGCATCTCGTTAGACGCCGGGAGCGTCGCCGGTGGACGCAGGCTAGCGGTGGCGTCGTTGCACTTGACGACCTTCGAGGGCGGCGACGGAGGCGCCTTCGGGATCGGGGTTGCGAGCGCGCTGAGGGTCAGGTTCACCGCGTGGTCCGACGTCGCGCCGCAGCCGGCGAGGGTCGCCGCCAGGAGCGCGCCTGCGACCAGGTGGCGGAGCGGACGTCTCATCGGTACTCGTTGATCCTCCGCCGAAGCCCGATCAGCGCCAGTACCGCGGCGAGCGCGGTGATCAGCGGGATCGCGAACGCCAGCCCGTCCAGTGCGGAGGTGGCGTTGGCTGCTGCCCGCGTGAACCGTGTCTGCGCCGCGTCGATCTGCTGCGCGAGGTTGTGGCTCAGCTCCTCGGAGATCGCCGACGCCTGTGGCGCCAGCCTGATCGCGTCGGTGAGCTGGCCGCCGCCCTCGAGTCCGGTGAGCTCGCGAGTCTTCGCTTGATACGCGGCGTAGTCGCCGTCGAACTTCTGCGCGGCTGCCGTCGTCCCAGTTCGGTGCGCCAGGGCCGAGATCTCGGAGATGACCCCCCCGGGGCGGTCGAGCACGCGCGTGACCGCGTCGAAATCGAGCGGATCGACGGTGTCGGTGCCGCGGTTGACGAGCACCAGGCTCAGGTCGCCTTGCGCGCGCGACAGGAGGACCGTGGCCGCCGACAGCGCCTCGACCGAGTCCGAGGCATTGCGCTGCGCGGTCTCGAGCGCGTTCTGCGCGCTGACGAGGCCGACGATTCCCCACACCGACACGGCCGCCACCGCCACGGTAGCCACCAACATCGGGACGTTGAGGATCCGCCGGCTGATCCGCGCCACGTACCACTGCGCCAGCAGCAGCAGGATCAGCGCGACGGCGCTCGCCGCCGCGAACGTGACCAGCGCTGAGGTCGCGGTTCCCGTGTGGTAGTCGTCGTTGAGTCGTTCCGCCTCGGTCCTGTAGAGGCTGTCGGCCGCGGGAAGCATCTGGGACGTCATCAGCAACGACGCCTGGCGCACGTAGGCGGCGCCGATCGGGAACCCGAGGCGGTTGTTGGCCCGCGCCGTCTCGATCAGCCCGCTGTAGGTGGGAAGCTGGTTGGCGATCGTGCCGAGCTCCGCGGGTGCGTTCGCCGCCGTGCCTGCCTGCCGCGTCAACGCCGAGAGCGCGTTGCTGGCGACAACCAGGTCGCCGAGGTACCGATTCCGGTTCGCCGCCGTTTCGACGCCGCCCGACAGGAGGCCGGTCGCCACCGTCGCGTTCGCGTCCGAGAGCGAGGTGTAGAGGTTCTTGGCCTGGACGAGGAGCGGCTCGGTCTGGCTCCGGGCGGCCTTGGCGGCACGCTCGCGGGATTGCTCGGCGCCGATGGCGATCGCCCCGAAGCCCACGGCGCCGACGACGACCAGGATCGAGACCAGGACGAGCCGTCCGGGGGTGGTCGCGAGCCGGTCGCGCACCCACGCAGGCGCGGCGCCCACGCGGGCGCCCCGACGCCGACGCGTGCGCGCCGGTGCGACCCCGGTCCCGAGACCTTCGAGCGTCACGTCCTCGTCCACCACCCACATGCCGCGATTCTCGGCCTCAGGGCCATGCGTGTTGTGATCACCCTGGTGTCGTGTTCGACACCCCGGCCCGTTTCGGGCCCGATCACCTCTCCAGCGTCGCCGCGCCCGCCCTGGCACGTCGCCCGACCCCCAATCTCGTCGTAGCTGCTGGCGCTATTTAACTACTACGCGTGCACCGCGACCAGCGCCGGCGGCGAGAAGCACTAACGCAATCCACAGCGCCTTGAGCGCGCCTTCGAGCGGGGCCGACAGCCCTGCGCGCGTGAGCTCGATCACGCGACCGTCGCGTAGACGCTGCTGACCGGTGACCTCGGTGGTGTTCCGGCGCAGCCGCCGGACCGGCGTGCTCAGCTGCCGCTGCGCCGCGCTCAACAGGCAGCACGCCGCGGCGACGAGCACCCCGGCCGGGCGGATCGTGAGCGAGTTGACGAAGTAGCCAGTGAACGCCGGGAAACCGCCCCAGGCGAGCGCGAACCAGGTGTCGTTGTGAAAGCGCCCGCCGCCGAGTTCGAGGTTGTAGGCCGGGACGAGAAGGCCGCCGACGAGTACGAGCGGGATGAGGAGCGGCGACACCACGATGATCCCGGCAATGCCGATTCCGATCGCGCCGGCGAAGGCGATCGCCGCGAGCGCGATCAGCGTCGAGCGGCTCAGCTTCGTCTCGAGCGGCCGGTCGTGGAGCTCGTCGAGCGCATGCGCGCTGATCCCGACCGCGAGGAAGAACGCGCCGAGTGCAGCGGCCAGGCGGTTCGCGTAGATGTGCGGCGCGGCTGCTGCCCCCAGCGCCACGTAGCTCAGGTGCCAGGCGGTGTACGGCGGGTGCAGCAGCGTGACGAGGTCGCGCCATCCGCCCGAGCGCAGCGCGTAGAACGCGGGGCGATTTCCTAAGGCGCCGGCGGAGCCGCCGCCGACTTCCCCCCCTAAGGCGCCGGCGGAGCCGCCGCCGACTTCCTCCAACTCACGTGGCGCGCTCGCCACGACCGTTCCTGACTCCCCACATCACCAGCCCGGCGCCGAAGCTGAGCCGTCGTTCGTGTACGTCGTCGATTCCCGACCGCCGCCACAGGCCCGCGAGGTCGGGTTCCTGCCGGTACAGCTCCTCGATGTTCGGGCCGAGGAAGCGGCCAACCTCGACCCACGCGGAGGACACTGCGCGCCCGAGCAGCGGCAGTCCGACGCGCGTGTATAGCCGCCAGGCGGCGCGCAGCGGTGGGGAGGCGGGAACGCCGAACTCGACCATTCCGATTTTTCCGCCGGGCTTGACCACACGGGCGAGCTCGCGCATCGTGGCCTCCCGGTCGTCGACGTAGCGGAGCAGGTAGGTGAACGTGAGCGCGTCGAATTCGCCGTCGTCGAATGGCAGTCTTTCGGCCTCGCCGCGCACGAACGTGATGCGGGGTGCGAGCTTCGGGTGCCGGTCGGCGAGGCGCCGGCGCGCGCCCGCGAGCATGTCCTCGCTCTGGTCCAGCCCGACGACCGTGCACCCGCGGTGGGCGAGCGCGAACGCGACAAGCCCGGTGCCGGTGGCGACGTCGAGCACCCGCTGCCCGGGTAGCGGGTTGACGGCGTCGACGAGCGTCGCGCGCCAGCGCGGGTCCTGCCCGAAGCTCGTCATGGCGCCCATCCAGTCGTACGCGCGCGGCAGGCCGGCGAACAGCTCGAGCGCGTGCTGCTTACGAGGGGACGGCGAGGTCAGATCGGACGCTGCCAAGTGCTCTCAAGACTATGCGGTCGACGCCGCCTGGCGAAGCAGCCGCTCGGCCAGGCGGCTGTGGCGCCGGCCGGTGTCGGGCGTGCGCGCGGCGCGGGCGATGACCTCGCGGGTCCCGACGATCACCGTGGCCAGCTTGGCGCGGGTGACCGCGGTGTAGAGCATCTCGCGGCGAAGAAAGAAAGCGCCGGCGGCCGGGTGGGCCACGATCACCGCCACCGGCAATTCGATTCCCTGGCCGCGGTGCACCGAGCAGGCGTACGCGAGCTGGAGCCGGTCGGCCTGTTCGGGCGGGAGGCGGAAGATCGCGCCGGCGTCGGCGGCGAGGATCAGCGCGGGATCGTCCGCGGGGCCGTCCGGGGGATCGTCCGCAGGTCCGTCCCCGGGTCCTTCCCGGTGCCGCTTGGCAGGCCCGGTCTCGTCGAGCAGCCGGATGAGCGTCCCGTTCATCAGCCCGAGCTCGTGCAGGTTGCGGCCGGTCATCATCAGCTTGTCCCCGATTCTGAGCCGGCCGCCTCGCACCGGCTGTCCGTCGGGGTTGAGCTTGTTGCGGAGCGCGACGTTGAGCGCGTCGATCCCGAGCTCGCCGCGGTACACCGGCGCGAACACCTGGATGTCGCGGACGGGATCGACGTCGTAGTGGGCGGGTAGGCGCTCGCTCACGAGCGAGACGATCTCCTCGAGCGCGGCCCCGGCGGCGCGCCGCTCGATCAGGAACAGGTCCCGGCGCATCTCGTCTGAGGGAGCGAAGCTCGGCGCCTCGCCGCGGCGGATCGCGTGCGCGCCCTGCACGATCATGCTCCCGGCCGCCTGGCGGAAGATGTGCGTCAAGCGCGTCGCCGGCACCGAGCCCGAAGCGACGAGCTCGGCGAACGGCTTGCCGGCGCCGACCGGAGCGAGCTGGTCGGCATCGCCGACGAGCACGACGTTGGCCTTGGGACCGACCGCGCGCAGCAGCGTGACGAGCAGCTCGAGGTTCGCCATCGACGTCTCGTCGACGATCAGAAGATCGCAGGCCAGCGGGTCGTGCTCGTCGTGGGTGGGGCCCTCGCCCGGAATCCAGCCGAGCGCGGAGTGGACCGTGGTGGCGCGCGTGCCGCTCGCCTCGTGCATCCGGATCGCGGCGCGCCCCGTCGGCGCCACCAGCAGCACGCGCGCGCCCTGACTGGTGGCGGTCGTCGCGATCGTGCGGATCGACGCGGTTTTGCCGGTGCCGGGGCCGCCGGTGATCAACGACAGCCGGT
Organism: uncultured Solirubrobacterales bacterium; assembly: GCA_963699325.1. Classification (GTDB taxonomy): domain Bacteria; phylum Actinomycetota; class Thermoleophilia; order Solirubrobacterales; family Solirubrobacteraceae; genus Palsa-465. Next base: position 106,836 of record CAVOTN010000018.1, read on the forward strand.
GGGTGAAGGCGTTGCGGACGCCGCCGAGCTGCTCGGCGGTGAGCGTCATGCCGTCGTCGAGGACCGGATCGCTCAGGCGGTCGCCGGCCTGCCCGTTCACCAGCTCCTCGACGCGCTCGGCCAGCTCGGCCTCGAGCTCGGCGGTCTCGGTCCGGTAGATCCACTGTTCGTCGCGCACAAGGTCGCCGGCGTCGACGAGCTCGTCGAGGGTCGGTTCGCTCGCCGTATGCGGGGTGAGGAGCTCGTTCACCGAGGCCAGCAGCGGGTCGAGCGCCATGCAGGTGCTGCCGCCGCGCTCGGCCTCGGACAGCGTGTGCAGCACGGCGGCGCGGGTGCGGTCGGGGCTGTCGAGCTCCACCCCGAGCTGCCGTGCGATCCGGTCGGCGGTAACGAAGCCCACGCCAAAGACGCTGGTCAGCTCGTACGGACTGTCGGCCACGATGCGGTGGGCGCCGTCCCCGTACGTCTCGCGAATCCGCGCCGCGAGATAGGCCAGACCGTGCGGCGCCAGCAGCAGATGCAGGCGGCGCGTGACCCGCAAACCCTCCCACGACCTCGTTGCTTCGCGCGATGCGCCCGCGCCGGATCCCGGCCGCCGTGAACGCCGCGTGCGGATCGCGGTCGATCGCGTCGAATACGCCACCGGCCCCGTAGGTCTCGACCAGGTCGGTGGCGCGCTTGACACCGACGTGCTTGACCCGGGTCAGGTAGGCGATCGCCGTCGGGGCGTCCGCGTCGGTCGGGGCAAGCGGCAGCGCCTCGGTCACCTTCACCTGCGGCCCGAAGCGGCTGTCCTGCACCCACGTTCCGCTCACGTGCGCGCGCTCGCCGTCCTCGAGATGGACGAGCGGCCCGACGAGCACGATCGGAGTGCCGTCGTCGGCGGCAGCTTCCACGACCGCCCAGCCGCTGTCGGCGCTCGCAAAGCGGGTGCGGCGAACGGTCACGTCCGACTCGAAGGCGCTCACCCGCCTGACATTAGAGCGGGCGCTGGCGGAACCGAACCTTTGTTGCACAGATGTGACAAGAGCGCGATCCGGTGGGGGCCCGACCGCCGAATAGCGACTAAGGTCCTGACTCTTGGAGCCCGCAGGCGTCGCTGACAGCAAATGGAGAGTCGAGGCGACGACGCGGCCGTTGTTGCGGCCGCCACGGCTAGGGGACGAGCGGCTGGCGCGGCTGGCGGCTCGGGGCAGCTCGCGCGCGTTCGCCGCCGTATACGAGCGCTACCACCAGCCGCTCTACCGTTACTGCCGCTCGATTCTGCGCGACGAGAGCGATGCGCAGGATGCCCTCCAGTCGACGTTCACGCGCGCGTTGGCGGCGCTGAAGCGCGATCAACGGATCGCGCCGCTGCGTCCCTGGCTGTTCCGGATCGCCCACAACGAGTCGATCTCGCTGCTGCGCCGGCGCCGGCGCAGCGAGGTGGCGCTGGCGCACGCGGCGCTTGGGGTCGTCGCTTCCGCCGAGGATCAGGCCGGCGACCGGGCGCGTCTGGCGATGCTGATGGCCGACCTGGCGGCGCTGCCCGAACGCCCGCGGGGCGCGCTAGTGATGCGCGAGCTCAGCGGGTTGTCCCACGAGGAAATCGCGATCGCGCTCGACACCTCGCCGGGCGCCGCCAAGCAGGCGATCTTCGAGGCCCGGCGCGCGCTTGCGGAGTGCGCCGAGGGACGGGCGATGGCCTGCGCTGAGATCTGCCGCGCGATGTCCGACGGCGATCGCCGGGTCCTCCGCGGTCGCCGGGTGCGGGCGCACCTGCGCGACTGCCCGGGGTGCGCGGCGTTCGCGTCCTCGATCGAGGCTCGCCAGTCGGAGCTACGCGCGCTCGTCCCCGTGCTCCCGGCCGCCGTGTCGGTGGCGGTGCTGTCGCGCGCGATGGAGGCCGGGGTCGGCGGCGCCGGCGGGCGGTCGCTGGTGGTGGCGGTGCGGCCGCTGGGAGCGGCGGCGCGGGGGCTGCGAGCGCCGCCGGCAAGACGATCGGCCTCGCGTTTGGCACCAAGGGGTTTGCGACGGCGTCGCTGCTGGCGACGGCGGCGGTCAGCGTTGGCGGGGTGGCGGCGGTGGTGCGGCTCGCGCCGAACTCCGGCCGGGTCGTGCATGCACGTCCGGCGCCGTCGGTGCAGGCTGGACCGTCCGGTCATACCGCGGCTAGCGCCACGCGGGCGGCGCCGCCGGTCTTGGGGTCGGTGCGGAGCACGTACACGCGCGCCGCCGCGAGCCGACACGTCCGGTTCACGCCGGCACGCAGTCACGACCGGCTGCCGCGGTGGCATCGAGCAGTATTCGCCCACGGCTCACACGGTCGCGGTGGCAACGGTCGGGGCCACCACCGCGCGCTCGAGGCGTACACGGCCGAGCGGGCTCGTCCTTGGGCGGGAACAAGAGCGAAGCCGTTCCGCAACGAACGCGGCCGCAGGAAAGGACCTGACCTTCGCCGGTCGCACGCGTTGAAGCGTTGAATGCCGAACAAGCCAGGAGGCACGATGAGGCTCAACGCCAAAGTAGGAATCGCGACCGCGATCGGTGCGCTCGCGGTCACCGGTCCAGCGGTTGCTGAAGCTTGCACGCACGGCCAGCAGGGACAGGTCCGGCCCGCGGCCCAGTCGAGCAGTGGCCACGCGCAGTTCTCGCGGTTCGGGCGCCGCGGCCGCCGGTTCGGACACTCCGAGTTCGGGACGCTCGTGAGCTGGTCCGCGACCCAGACCGGGACGCACACGTACAGCGGGACGATCACCGTGTCGAAGCCGGCCTTCACAGGCCATCACTCCACTATGGGGTCGAGCAGCCACACGACGCAGCAGGTGACGTACACGTTCACCAACGCCAGGGTGTTCTTCGGTCAGGGCGCGAACCCGCCCGCGGCCGGCGACCTGGTCAAGGTGATCGGCGCCCGCCTGAACCACTGCACCTCGACCAGCTCCACCACGAGCACGTCGACCGGCAACGTCCGCGCGATCTTGATCGCGGCGCCCCGCAGCTCTACGAGCTCCTAGCCGATTCAAGCGGGACGCGGGCGCAGCCGGAACGTGGCGATCTCGCCGGGGCCGAGCTCGAACTCGCCGGCGCCGGCAGCGGCGTCGGCGATCTCGGTCTCGTCCAGTCGCGCGCGCGAGACGCTGACATCGCCGGAGATGCGTGCGGTAGCCGGTGCCGACTCCGGGTTGAAGCAGCGCAGGATCAGCCCGTCGCCGTCCTCGGCGCCCTTCAGGCACGAGAACACGACGTCGCCTTCGATCGACAGCGGCGGATCGAAGCTCGCCGGTTGCGGGGTGATCAGGAACCCGTAGCGATAGTCGTGCGCCGCACGGAGAAGCTCGGCATCGTCGAGCTCGTCCGCGCCCGGGAGCAGCGCGTACTCGAGTACGTGGCTGCCGAGGCACTGGCCGTCGGGGGTCGGAGTCGGCGGGCCGGCGCAGACCGGGCGGGTGGCGATCGCGCCACCCGGCCTCGAGATCGTGCCGACGCAGCGGAGCAGCGTCAGGCACAGCTCCGCACCCGTCTCGCCGGGCCGCGCTTCGTATTCGGGCAGGCCCTTGGTGAGCAGCGCGAGCGGCCCGAGCGCGACCGCGCCGAGCGTGTGCTGCGTTGTGTCGGGCGGTTCGCACCATTCGGTCTTTGGCGGATCCGGTCGGAGCGGGCGGTGGATGAGCGCGAACTGCCCCTCGGCGCGGACGTCGCTCGCCTCTCCGACCGGGAACGCGGCGCGGAGTCGATGGTCCTCGGTGCGGTTGTCGATCGTCGTCCGGAACTCGACTCGCCCGATGCCCTCGACCAGCCGGACGGTGCTCGTCACGCTCAGCGCGACGGCGTCGCCGCCGGTGAGGCGGAGCTCGAGCTCGTGAACCACCGGACCGTCGCGGAGGACGCGGGCGGTGGCGGACTCGCTGCGCCAAGTCGGCGCGCCGTCGACCGGGCAGAAGTTGTATAGGTCGCCGGCGTCGGGCTCGTCCTCGAACCCGTGCAGTCGCTCGAAGCGCCGGCCGGTCGTCTTGTCGAGCACGGTCAGCGTCCCGTCCGGCGCGGCCTCCACGCGGAGCAGGTCGCTCTCGATCGCGGTGCCGTCGTGCGGCTCCGGGGCGGTGCCCCCGGGCGCGTTCGGGGTGAGCTCGATCGGACGGGCGCTGAAGCCGTCGAGCTCGACCGTTGCCGGCGCCATCCCGGGGAGCTCGACGAGGGCGCGCCGGCGGTAGGGAAGAAGGTTGACGATGCCGGCGCCCGCGCCCCCCTCGACGCCCTGGAGCGCCCTTCGTGCGAGCTGCGAGATCACCCGCTCGAGCTGCTCATAGCGGACGAGCATGTCGCGGTGGACCTCGTCGCACGAGCAGCCGCAGATCGAGTCGTGCGGCTGGCACCTGAGCAGCTGACGCCACGCGAGCCTGAAGTCGGCGACCGGGAAGCTCCGGCGCGTGGACAGCGTGCAGAGTGCCCCGAGCGTCTCGACCTCGAGCAGGCGACGCTCGGCACGCTCGTTGGCCTGCTTGATGTAGAGCCGCGCCGAGTTGACCCCGCGCAGCACGTTCTGGATCCGGCTGCCGAGTAACTCGCCCGTGTGCGCCGGCAAGTCGCCGGCCTGGACGGCGGCCACGTAGTCGCCGTAGCGGGCGATCATGAAGCGGGTTCCGGGAAGCCGGCGCTCGAGCTCTGCGCACAGCGCCGGCAGGTCGCGTCGGATGCGCCGGTGGTCCTCGCCGTTGCAGAGCAGCACGTCGTGCACGCCGGCTTTTCGGAGGGCCGGTCCGAACCGTTCGGCGATCTCGCGCGTGCGCGCCTCGGCGTCGTCCTCGTCGCCGACAACGAAGTTGCCGTAGTGGGGCAGCTGCTGGAACGCCCGCACCTCGCTGCCGTCGGGCGAGCGCCACCGGAACACCACGCCGAGCTCGTCGAGCTCGTCGCCGAGCCCGCGCGAGAAGATGAAGCTGTCGATCCCGAAGCCGGCAAGGATCTGCGGAAGCTGGAGCGGATGGCCAAAGCTGTCGGGCATGTAGCCGACGGGCGCCGCCCGGGCGCCGTGGCGCTCGCACACGGCACGGCCCATCAGCAGGTTGCGCACCAGCGGCTCGGCGCCCACGAGCAGCTCGTCGGGGAGCACGTAGCTCGGCCCGACCTCGAGCCGGCCTGACTCGAGCAGCGCCCGCAGGCGCGCTTCGCTCTCCGGGCGGGCGTCGAGATAGTCCTCGAGCACGATCGCCTGGCCGTCGAGCGTGAAGCAGGGGAAGTTCGGGTCGGACTCGAGCACCTCGATCACCTCGTCGACGACCGAGGCGAGCCGCAGCTGGAACTCCTCGAACGGCACATACCACTCGCGGTCCCAATGCGTGTGAGGGACGACGAAGAACCGTGTCCCCTCTTCGATGGCCACGGGGCGAGCCTACCTGCGTTCGGCCAGCCGGACTGCGGCCTCGATCCCGTCGCTCCCGATCAGGTTGCCGAACGCGCCGACGAGCGGGCGGACCGCCGCCACCCCGATCCTGCCCTGGGCGCCGATCGCCTCGACCCGCACCTCTGACAGGAGCGCGGCGCGGCCGGCCGGCGTCTGCTCGACCCAGTTCGCGAACAACACTCGTGCGGTGCCGCCGGTCGACCAGTCGCGGAACTCCTCGGGATCGGTCAGGCGCGGATAGTCGCGTCGCAAGGTCCAGATCCGCCCGACCAGGCCCGACACGAGCGCGCGCCCGTCGTCCTCGGCGAGCACGATGAACGGTGGCGCGCGGAACAACTCGTCGAACGTGAGGTCGGCCGCCAGTCCGGGGATCCGCCACCGCACCATCCGGCCGAGCCGGCGCGTATCGCTCAGTTCGACCTCGCGACTCGCCGCCCACAGGCGTTCGGGCGGAGCGTCGCTCTCGCGGCGGTGGGCGACGCGCATCGATGGCTTCGGCAGCCAGTGGTCGAGGTCGGGCATGCGCTGGGTCAACACGTTACGAGTGATGACGCCGCGCCGGCACGGTCCGTTCCCGCCGGCGTTTGGGAAGAAACCGGGTCTATAGGGGGGGAAACTTCCCAAGCGGTCCGCTCTGCGGTACCCAAACAGTCCGCTCGATGGCGATCCCGGTCGCCGGCGATCACCGAAACCCCATCATCATTGGCAGTCGTGATCCGGCACCTGATCGCCCCGCACGTCCCGCAGGCCGCGTCCGCTCTTGGCATCCAGCGGACGGTGTCGGGGGGCGTTGCGCTCACGTTCGACGACGGGCCGCACCCCGAGGGCACTCCCGCGGTTCTCGAGGTCCTGGCCGAGGCGGATATCAAGGCGACGTTCTTCCTCGTCGGCGAGCAGGTCGAGCGCCGGCCGGCGCTCGCCGCTGAGATCGCCCGCCACGGCCATCTGATCGCGCTCCATGGCTATCGTCACCGCCCTCAGCCCTCGATGACCAAAAAAGCGGTGCAGAGGGATGTCGACCGCGGCGCGGCGGCGGTCGAGAGCGCGGCGGGCACGGCGTTGGCGTGGCACCGGCCGCCCTATGGCCTGTACAGCCCTGCCGGTCTCGCCGCCGCCCGGGCGCGGGGGCTCAGACCGCTCCTGTGGTCGCGCTGGGGCAAGGATTGGCGCCGGTTCACGACGCCTGCGAGGATCGCCGCACGGACCACCGCCGGAGTGCGCCCAGGGGACGTGATCCTCCTGCACGATGCGGACTTCTACTCGTCCAAGGGATCCCACGAGCGCACGGTGGAGGCACTGGAACTGATAGTGAGAGAACTCAAACGCCAGAAAATCGGTACCGTCCTCCCTGTCTGACAGGCTTGCCGGAGCGCAACAGGACCTGAGAGGATTGGCGAGCTGAGCGCAGGGATTGCCGCTTCCGGCCGGCGGAGCAGCGCGCGATCCGGCGCCTTGGGCGCGCGACACGACGATGACCCCCGTTTCCTCGCAAGAAAGCGTCCCCGATTCCACGCGCCAGCGCGGCACCCCCGATTTCGGGCGGTTCGCGATCGGGTTCGACCCGCGCGATCGCGCCCGCCTGCACGCGCTGATCGATCAGGTGATCGACTCCGGTCGGTGGTCCGAGGGCGACATGGTGGCGCGCCTCGAGGCCGCTTGGGAGCTCTACAACGGGCTCGGGGCGGTGGCGATGTCGAGCTGGGCCGGCGGCGCACTGGCGGCGCTGCACTTCGCCGGCGTCAAGGGGGAAACCGTGCTGTGTCCCTCGAACACGTTCATGGCGACGCCGCTCGCCGCCGTGAACGCCGGCGCGAGCGTCGAGTTCGTGGACTGCAATCGCGAGGACCTGTGCATGTCCTTTACCGATTTCTCGGCCAAGGCTGAGAAGCACAAGCCGAAGGCCGCGTTTCTGGTCCACATCGGCGGGCACCTCGCGTTCGAGGTCGAGGAGATCGCTCACTACTGCTCCGAGAACGGGATCTTCCTGATCGAAGACTGCGCCCACGCCCACGGCGCTGAGTGGAACGGACGCCAAGCGGGCACTTATGGCGACGCCGGCGTCTACTCGCTGTACGCGACCAAGACGATCACGACCGGCGAGGGCGGCGTGCTCGTCTCGAACCGGTCCGAAGTCCTCGATCATGCACGCGCCTTCCGCAACTACGGCAAGCCCAGCTACGAAGTCCACGGCCTCAACTTCCGGATGAACGAGTTCACCGCCGCCGTCGGGCTGACCGAGATCGAGCGGCTGCCCGAGATCGTGGCGTGGAAGAACGACGTCGCGAGGGAGCACCTCGACCCGGTCAACCCCAGCCGGCTCAAGCTGCCGGGGGGAATGGTTTCGGGCCTCTACAAGTACATCGTGTTCGAATGGCTCGAGCGCTCGACCGGTCGCGTCTACGACGAGCCGTGCCACCGGATCATGGGCCACCACGTGGACCTGCCGAACACCGACTGGGTCGCCCGCAACCATTCGTGCGTTCCGCTGTATTACCGACCGGAGATCGAAGGCGAATGAGAGTCCTGGTCACAGGCGGATCGGGGTTCATCGGCTCGCACGTGGTTGACAAGCTGCGCGCGCAGGGCCACGAGCCGGTGATCTACGACCTGCGCCCGTCGCCGTGGCACAACGGCGACGGCGCCGGGGCGGGTGGGACCGGGTCGATCGACACTGTGCTCGGCTCGATCACCGACCGCGAGGCGCTCGAGCGGGCGCTGCATTCGTGCGATGCCGTCGCTCATCTGGCCGCGGTGGCGGACGTCAACGACGTCCACGCCGAGCCCGAGGATGCCGAGCGGGTCAACGCCCGCGGCACGGTGACTGTCTTGGAGGCAGCCCGGCGCGCCGGGGTCAAGCGGATTGTGTATGCGTCGACGATCTGGGTCTACTCCGATTGCGAGCAGGAGGTCGTCGACGAGGACACGCTGCTGCCGCCGCCTTCGCATCTCTACACGAGCACGAAGCTCGCGGGCGAGCTGTACTGCAAGGCCTACCAGGAGCTGTACGGGATCGACTACACGATCCTGCGCTTCGGCATCCCCTACGGTCCCCGGGCGCGCGAGGCCGCGGTCATCCCGGCATTCGTCGGCAAGGCGCTGCGGGGCGAGCCGCTGACGCTCGCCGGCGACGGGGGTCAGTCGCGCCGGTTCGTGTACGTCGAGGACCTCGCCGAGGGGGTCGCGCTCGGGCTGAGCGATGTCGCCAAGAACCGCGTCTACAACCTTGCATCGGACGAGAACGTGACGATCAAGCAGATCGCCGTGAACGTTCAGCAGCTCCTCGGCGACGTCGAGATCGTGTACACACCGTCGCGCCCGGGCGATTTCGGCGGCAAGGTCGTGCTGTCGGACCGCGCCGAACGGGAGCTCGGCTGGACCGCGCGGACTCCGTTCTCGGAGGGGGTCCGACGGTACGTCGAGTGGCGCCAGAAGCAGGCCGTGCGGTCGGCCGAGCGCGAGGCCGCTGCTGTGATCCCGGCGGGCGAGCCCGACTTCGAGTCCGGGCCGCGCAAGGTGTTGATCATCTCGGCCGACATCGGCGAGGGCCACGACCTGCCGGCGCGCGCGGTGGCGCGAGAGATCCACGACGAGGATCCCGACGCGCTCGTCGCGATCGTGAACGGCTTGCCCGCGATGGGCTGGTTCCTGACCAAGCTCCTGCGCGAGAACTCGGAGTTCATGTTCCGGTGGGTGCCGTGGCTGTTCGACCTGCAGTACCGGCTGTTCATGGGCTTCGCCCCGACCCGCTGGTTCTCGATGAAGATGCTCACGCTGCTCGGCCGGCGCGGGCTGATGCGGCTGATCAAGTCGCACAACCCGGACGTGATCGTGTCGACCTACCCGGGAGTGACGGCGGTCCTCGGCGAGCTCAGACGGACCGGCACGCTCAAGGTGCCGGTCTACTCCTCGATCACCGACCTTGCGGGGATGCAGTTCTGGGCTCACCCCGGCGTCGATATGCACTTCGTCACCCATCCGGAGACGATCGCGGAGGTGGAGAGCATCGCCGGGCCCGGCAGCGTGCGCTGGGCCAAGCCGCCGACCTCGCCGGCGTTCCTGGCCGCGCGGTCGCGTGCGGACGCGCGGCGTGCGCTCGGGCTGCCGGGCGACGACACAAAGGTGATCGCGGTGTCCGGTGGTGGATGGGGCGTCGGCGATCTGCTCGGGGCGACCCGGGCCGCGTTGGAGGTGCCGGGCGCGCTCGTGTTGTGCCTGTGCGGGCGCAACGACAAGCTCCGCGCGCGCGTGTCGAAGGAACTAGGTGGCGAGCCGCGCCTGCGGGTGATGGGCTTCACCGACCGGATGGGCGATGTGCTGGCCGCGAGCGACGCGGTCGTGCACTCGAGCGCCGGCCTGACCGTGCTCGAGGCGATCATCCGCGGCTGCCCGGTGATCTCCTACGGCTTCGGCTACGGGCACGTCCGCGTGTCAAACGAGGCGCTGGTGCGCTTCGGCCTGGCGCAGGTGGCGCCGAAGGTCTCCGACATCGGCCCCGCGCTCGATCGCGCTCTCGCGCACCGGGCGGAGCCGAACGCATCGTTCGCGCGCCGGCCGTCAACCGCGTCGCTTATCCTCGGCGACGAGCGGCGGATGACGCCGCTGCCGACCTGGCGGGTGCGGACCGCGCGGGCGATCGTGGGTGGAGCCGCGGCGCTCGCGATCCTGAGCTGGACGCTCACCACCGGCGCGTCCTACAGCCTCGTCTCGCACTTCGTGCACATGCGTCCGGTGACCGCGGTGACAACCGCCCGGCCCGAGGTCGGCGTGCTCGTCGACGCGCCGGCGAGCGAGATCCCGACGATCGCGAACTACCTATCCGAGCGCGGAATCCGCGCGTCGTTCACGATGAGTCAGGCGGCCGATCCGCAGGAGCCGATCGTCGTCGCCTACGGAGATCAGGCGGTGCCGCGGCTTCCGGACGGCGGTCTCGTCCGCTGGCTGGGGGCTCGCGACCAGCTCCACGACCTGATGGCGCAGCTCGGCTACGGTCACCACTTCCTGTATGCGTCGAGCGGGCCAAGCGTGGGACAGTGGTGGATGGCCCATGGAGCCGGCGGGCGCCTCGTCGCCGGCGCGATCCGGCTCCAGGACAGCGACGACAGCGTCGGGCACCTGCGCGCGGGCGAGGTCGTCGAGCTCAAGTGCACGAACTCCAAGCAGGTGACGATGCTCGTCGGCAAGCTCGATCGCGGCCTGCTGACATTCCACCTGCGCGCCGTGCCCGTCGGTCAGCTCATTCGCGACGCCGGTTCGTCGGTCTAGTCTCTCTTTGCCCGGACGCGCTCGCTAGCAGCGAGTCGTTACCAGTGGACGCCGCGGGTCGCGCGGACGAATGCGCGCTCCTCGGGCGTGGGCTCGTGGTCGGGCTGCTTGTTGTCACCCTCGGGAATCAGGTGGTACGCGCGGTTGACGACGAGGTCCTGTGCGCCCGGCGCGACCGCGTAGGTCAGCTGCCCGAGGCTGCCGAGCATCGTCGCCATCCGCTTGGGCCGTTTGCGGATCGCCTCGGCGATCATGTGGCCGGCGTCCTTGGGCGACAGCGTCGGGAAGCGGTCGTAGATTTTCGTCGGCGCGATCATCGGTGTGCGCACCAGCGGCATGAACACGGTCGTGATGTGCACCCCGTCGTCGATCACCTCGGGTCCGATCGACCGCGAGAACGCATCGAGCGCGGCCTTCGACGCAACGTACGCCGAGAACCGGGGAGTGTTCATCTGCAGCCCGATCGTCGAGATGTTGACGATGTGGCCCGATCCGCGTTCGCGCATCGTCGGCAGCAGGTTCAGGATCAGCTTGACCGCCGCGAAATAGTTGAGCTGCATCGTCCGCTGGTAGTCGTGGAACCGGTCATACGCCCGGTCGACCGAGCGCCGGATCGACTTGCCCGCGTTGTTGACGAGGATGTCGACGGCCTCGTGCCGCTCGAGCACCTCCGCGCACATCCGGTCGATGTCGTCGACGTCGGACAAGTCGCACGTGTGCACATAGGCAACGCCGCCGAGCTCCTCGATCTCATCCGCGACCTCCTGGAGCTGGTCCGCGCGCCGGGCGACGAGCAGCATCGTCCCGCCTGCCTCGCCGATCTCGAGCGCGGCTGCCTTGCCGATCCCCGACGACGCTCCCGTGATCAGCACCGTCCGTCCGCTGACCGCGTCCTCGAGCGAACGGGCGAGCACATCGCCGGCTCCGGGGATGCGCTGGCCGAATGCCCGCAGCGTCCGGAGGCCATCGGCGGCGAGGTCGAGTGGATTGGGGGGCGCCATCGCGAACCTGACCGTACCATCGCAAGGTGTGGTGCGGCGCCGCCGGCGCGTGGCTGGCGGGGATCGCTATGAACAAGCTCGCGGATCTGAATCGCCGCGGTGCGGTCGAGGCTCGGCGCGGGCGAGCCTATCTCAACCCCACATCCATCCGAGGCGCATGCGAACATGTGTTCGTCCATGATCGCCTGCGTTCTCCTCCCTCGTTTCCAACTCGCCGTCGCCTTGGAGGGTCGCGCCGAGCTGTTGCAGGCGCCCACCGCGCTCGCGCCGGAGCCCGGCGGAACACAGCAGATCGGCGAGGTCTCGCTGTCGGCCGAGGCATTCGGCGTCCATCCCGGGATGCGACTGGGGGAGGCGCTGGCGCGTTGCCCGCGCCTCACGCTCGTCGCCCCTGACCCCGCCGGCGTCGCCGACTCCTGGGAGCGATTGCTGGTACGCCTCGAATCGATCGGGGCGGCCGTCGAGCCCGAGCAGCCGGGGCTCGTCTGCTTCGACGTGCGCGGGCTGCTGCGTTTGCACGGCGGCCTCGATGGCGTGCTCGCCGCGGCACGCCGGAGCCTGCGCACGCCCGCTCGCTACGGGGTCGCGCCGTCGCGGTTTGCCGCGGTGGCGGCGGCGACCCGCGCCCGGGTCCGCCGGCCGGTGATCGTCTCCGGCGCTCGCAAGCAGGCGGGCGCCTTCCTCGCCCCGCTGCCGGTGGCGCTGCTGCGCGCCCGCCCAGCGCTGGCCGATATGCCCGAGGCGCTCGAACGCCTCGGGATCGGCACCCTCGGCGAGCTGGCCGCGCTGGCGCCGGCGACGCTGGCCGACCGTTTCGGCACGGCCGGGCTCCATGCCCACGAGCTGGCGAGCGGTGGCGATGGCGCGCTGCGGCCGCGGCCGGCGCGCGAGTACCTGCGCGAGGTGCTCGAGCTGCCGGAAGCCGCATCGGGCATTCAGCTGGAGCGCGTGCTCGGGCTCCTGATCGATCGCCTGCTGGCGCGGCGGGAGCGGCGCGGCCGGACGCTGCGGGCGGTCGTGCTGTCCGCGGTGCTCGTGGAACAGGGCGGAACCTGGCGCGAGCAAGTCGTGTTTCGCGAGGCGCTGGCCGATCCGGTGAGGATGCGGCTTGCGCTCGCGCCGCGGCTGGCGCTGATGCCGGCGCCGGCGCAGCAGCTGCGCCTCGCGGTGGAGCGGTTCGGGCCGCACGCCAACGATCAGCGGGGGCTGTTGGACGATCCCGCCGCGGCTCGCAAGGCACGCCTGCGCGAGGCGATCCGCCAGACGCGAGCGGCTGCCGGCCCCGACGCCGCTCTGCGCGTGCTCGAAGTCGATCCCGAATCGCGCTTTCCCGAGCGGCGCGCGGTGCTGACCCCGTTCGAGGGATGACCCATCCTCGCCTTACACACTTATCGCGTATGAATTACACAGATTTTGTGATTAGCGTTTCCGCGCGCGGGGGGCTGCGGTGACCGGACCACGTCGGCTGTCCGTTCCCCGACGCGTCGCGGTGACCGCCGGCGAGGAGGGCTGCCCGCTAACGGTCGACGGCCGGACAGTCGACTCGGTGCGCGAGTCGTGGCTCGTGGAAGACCGCTGGTGGACCGATCGACCGCTTCGCCGGCGCTACTGGGAGGTCGTCACGACGTGTGGCCGTGACGAGATCGTCTTCCACGAGCTCGAGAAGGGAAGGTGGTGGAGGCAGCGCTGACCCCGTCATAAACTGCACGCCTCATGGCTGACCCATCCGCCACCGCGCTCGATCCGGGACCCGTCGCCATCGGCACCTGGAGCGGCGGGCGATTCATGCACTTCGGCGCGCCGCTCGACGACGAGCAGTTCGTGGCGCTGATCATGCCCGACGAGTCGATCCACACCGTGATGACCGCCGACGTCTACGGCGCCGGCGATGCCGACCGGATGCTCGGACGCGCGATCGCGGGCCGCCGGCGCAGCGACATGTGCATCGTCGGGGCCGTGGGCCACGACTTCTACGTCGGCGAGCGCGATGGCCCCAGGGGGTTCCCGCGCTTCACCGATCCCGGGTTGCGGGATGCGTCGGAGTACGCCGGCTATCTGCGGATGGCGACCGAGCGCAGCCTCGAGCGCTGTGAGATCGACAGCTTCGACCTGCTGCTACTGCACAACCCTGACCGCATCGGCTACACCAACGAGGCGGTGTGGGAGGGCATGGCGGCGCTGCGCGAGGCCGGCCTGACACGTCTGATCGGCGTCGCGCCGGGTCCCGCCAACGGCTTCACGCTCGACCTGATCGATTGCCTTGAGCGGTTCGGCGCGCTGCTCGACTGGGCGATGATCATCCTCAACCCGCTCGAGCCGTGGCCCGGGGAGCTGTGCCTCGATGCCGCGGCGGCGGCCGGGGTGAAGGTGATCACCCGTGTGGTCGATTACGGCGGCCTGTTCTTCGACGACCTGTTGCCGGGTCAGGAGCTCGCGCGCCAGGACCACCGCAGCTTCCGGCCCGAGGGCTGGATCGAGCGCGGCCGCGAGCGGCTCGAGCTGATGCGGCCCGTGGCCGAGCGTGCCGGGCTCACGATGATCCAGCTCGCGTGCCAGTGGAACCTGGCGCACGGACCGGTGGCGTGCGTCGCGCCAACGTTGATCCAGGAGGTCGGCGCCGGCGCCCGCCCGATCGAGCGCAAGCGCGCGGAGCTCGCGGCGCTGCCGGCTGAGATTCGGCTGACGCCAGAGGACGTCGACGCGATCCGATCGATTGGCGACAACACCGGCTGCATGGCGCTGAAGGGCGCGAGCCCCGAGCACTCGGGCGACGAACGGCCCGACCGGTGGGACCTCGACGATCATCTCGCCGAGGTCGCCGAGCGGTGGGGAATCGCCCCCGATCGTCAGCTCGTCAAGGTGGCGGGGTAGCGTGGACGAGGGCGATCTCAACTTCCGGCTGACCGGCGGCTGCGGCTGCGGTGCCGTCCGGTTCGAGGTCACCGCGCCACCGGTGTCCTCGATCTACTGCCACTGCACTCGCTGCCAGCGCCGCACCGGGACCGCCGCGTCCGCGAACGCGCGCCTCGAGCCGGGCTCGTTCCAGATCACCAGCGGAGAGGACCGGCTGCGCTCGTGGGCGCCGCCGGGCGGCGCCGAGAAGTACTTCTGCGGGGACTGTGGCTCGGCGCTGTTCAGCCGGAGCGACGGCGACCCGCCGCGCGTCGGCGTCCGTCTCGGCGCGTTCGACGAGGATCCCGGCGTGCGCCCGACCGCACATCAGTTCGTCGCCTACGCGCCGCCGTGGCTGCCGGTTCCCGACGACGGGTTGCCGCGCTACCCCGAGCGCCAGGTCGCGGACTGAGCGCTACTCGGCGTCCTGCTGCTCGGCGCGAACCCACTCGCAGCCGACGGACAGGTCCTCGACGCCCATCGCGGCCGCGACGTTCAGCCACATGCCGTAGCGGAAGAACTCGTCGATCCGCTCAGGCTCGGCGTCGGCCAGTCCCTCGACGTGGGCGACGAGCCGCGCGTAGCACGCTCTGACGCGTTCGCGGATGACGTCGTCGTCGCAAGCGGCGTACGCCTGGTGCTGGAGCATCAGGTAATCGCGATTGGAGGACAGCAGCTCGACGTACGCGTTGCCCATCGCCTTCAGGACGTCGGCATCGGGCGGGGCGGTGGCCGGGTCGAACTCCGACGCCGCCCGGGTGAACACCTCCGCCAACGTGTCGAAGCACCGCTCGACGGCGGCGATGAACAGCTCGCGCTTGTTGGCGAACAGGCTGAACACGTACGGCTGCGCCACCCCGACCTGGCGCGCGATCCGGTCGACTGGTGTGCCGTGCAGCCCGCCGTGTGCGAACTGGTGCACGGCCGCGTCGATCAGCGCATCCCGGCGCTCGGCGGCCGGGATGCGCTGACGGGGTGACTTCTGTTCTGTCGTTGCCATGAGTGCGGTTCTCGATCCTAAGGCACGGTCAAGCGGTTAGCGGGGGACGATCATGCGGTCAGTCCGGCGAGCTCTCCGTGATACGCCTCGCCGCTGGCCATCGCCGTCTCCTCAGCGGCGTGCGCCGAGGCGGAGGCCCGAGTGCTGAACGGGAACACGGTCGCGATCAGAGCGCCGATGGCCAGCACGGCTGCGCCGACCCACAGCGCCGGCACGAGACCGTTGACGTATGCCTGGGGCGACAGGTAGCTGCCATGGCTTGTGAACACGGTGGCGAGGACCGCGATGCCCAGCACTCCGCCGAGCTCGCGGATCGCGTTGGTGGCGCCCGACGCCTGACCGGCCTGCGCGGTCCGCACCGAGGCCAGGACGGCGCTGGCTGAGGGCGCGAACACGAGCGCCATCCCGCTGCCGGCCAGCGCGAACGGGATCACCAGGCTGGCATATGACTCACCGACGCCCGCCACGCTCGCCATCCAGGCGAGCGCGATCGCCTGCAGAGTCAGACCGGCGATCATGAACGGCCGGCTGCCGTAGCGCTCGGACATGAAGCCCGCGATTGGCGCCACGACCATCACCGCGCCGGTCCAGACCAGCAGCTTCACGCCCGCCTGGAGCGGCGTGTTGTGCAGCACGTTCTGAAGGAACTGGCTCAGGAAGAAGATCGAGCCGAACATCCCGAAGTACATCGCGAGCGAGACGGCGTTCGTGACCGCGAAGCCGCGGTTGGCGAAGAACTCCATCGGCAGCATCGGCTCGTCGGTGCGCAGCTCGTGGGCGATGAACGCCAGCACGAGCACGATGCCGGCGGCCAGTGAGATCACGACCTCGGCGCTACCCCACCCGAGGGACTGCGACCGGACCAGGCCGAAGACCAGCCCGAACAGGCCGCTCGAGGCGAGCGCGAGGCCCGGGAGGTCGAGGTGCTTGACCGACCCACGGCTCTCGACGAGGCGCGAGCCGGCAAGCGGAACCAGAGCCAGACCGATCGGCACGTTGACCCAGAAGATCAGATGCCAGGAGGCGGCCTGCGTGAGCGCGCCGCCGACGAGCGGGCCGGCCGCGACGCCGATGCCGCTGATCGCCGACCACACGCCGAGCGCGAGTCCGCGCTTCTCGGGCGGGTAGGCCTCGGCCAGCAGGGTCAGGGTCAGCGGCGTGACGATCGCGGCGCCGACGCCCTGCAAGGCCCGGGCGGCGATCAGGAAGTCGATCGTGGGGGAGAGCGCCGCGGCCACCGATCCAGCGGTGAACACCGATATCCCCACCATGAACATCCGCTTGCGTCCGAACCGGTCGCCCAGCGCAGACCCGGTCAGCAGCAGCACGGCGTAGGCGAGCACGTAGGCGTTGACCGTCCACTCGAGCGTCTGGATCGACGCGCCGAGGTCGCGGTGGATGCTCGGGAGCGCGACGTTCACGACCAGGTTGTCGAGCACGGTCATGAACAGCCCGAGCGAGACGATCACGAGGGTCCAGATTCGACGGCTTGGGTTGACGGTCTGCGGCATGGCCTCGTCCCTTCTTAGTGAGTGCTAACTAGGCAGAAGCTTAGCAGCCACTAATAAGTTGTCAAGAGGTCGCTTAGCCTCGCTCCACGATGGTCGGAGCCGGGGCGCTCTAGAGCGAGATCCGCCGCCCCGCCCGCATGGGCCGGGGCAGCGCGGCGTGGGCCTCGGCGAGCGCCGCGACCTGTGCACGGACGCCGTCGCGCACAGGGGACGACCGCCCGGCCGTCGCATCGACGTGCACGAGCATGTGCTCCCCGGTCGCCACCGGCTGATCCTTGCCGCGCCGAACGAGCGTGTGGAACACGTGTAGCCGCCTGTCGTCGCACCCGAGCACCTGGGTGATCGCCTCGACGCTGTCGCCCGCGTACAGCTGGGCCAGGTGGCAGATGTGGGTCTCGACGGTGTAGTAGCTGCCGCCGGCCTCGATGTAGCCGGCGTCGACGCCGATCAAGCGCAGCAGCGCGTCGGTCGCGTCACCGAACAGCTCCAGGTAGCGGAACTCGGTGACGTGACCGTTGTAGTCGAGCCAATCCGGCGGAATCTCGCGCGCGATCAGCCGCAGCGGCGCCGGCAGTCCGCCCTGGCCGGCACCGCCGCCCTCGCCAGCACCGCCGTCCGGCACCTCACCGGTCCGCCGGCGCGGGCTGCGAGTCTGCCGGCGCGGCGTCTCCGTCCGCGTTCGCCGGCTCGGCGTCGTGATCGCGCACGACCGGCTCGGCGTTGATGGCCTCGTCAAGGCAACGGAGGACGTAGCCGTAGCGCAGCATCCGCTCGATCCGGTCTCGCCCGAAATCCCGCCAGGTGAGTTCAGGCTTGAGCTGGCGCTGCAGCCTCATCGCGGCGGTGGCGACGTATCCACTCCAGACCTCCTTCGGGAGCACCATCACTGTCTCGAACTCATCGGTTGCGAGGGTCCGGACGGGATCGGCCAGCCGCTTGATCGCCGCCGGGTCCTCGCCGATCCGCTCGACGTCAGGTCGGGCGCTCAGCCCGAACGCCGCTGGCCGGACCGTCGGCTGCTTGGTCGGATCGAGCAGCACGAATCGGGACGCGTAGCCGGCCACAAGTGCGATCCGAAGGCCGCGTTGGGCCTCGTCGCCCGCCTGCTCGCGGGCCGCATAGCTCTCCACCAGCCGTACACCGAGCGGTGCCGTCACCGGGCTCAGGGTGTCGAGCTCCACCGCGGTGCCGGCGGCGGCCTGCCATACCTCCTTGACCCATTTGCGGGCACCGCGATTGAGCGTCTTGTGCAGCTCCCGGCGGGTCATTCGCCACGACTGTCGCTGGGTCCGTCGCCGCCCCCTCATCGGCCCACCCTACCAACCGCCCAGGAGGCGTCGGCCGAGGTAGTCCCACAGCGCCGCGCGCTGCCGCTCGGCCCACACGGTCTCGCGCTTGCGGAGGGCCTCCTCGTCCGAGGACCAGCGCTGCGGCCCGCCCAGGGCGTGGGTCAGGATCTGGTGATGCGCGGCCTTCTCGAGCACAACGGCGCGGATAACCGCGTCGCGCACGTCCTTGCCGGCGGTCACGATCCCGTGGTTGACGAGCAGCAGCGCGTGTTGGTCGCCGAGCGCGGCGGCGACCTCGACGCCCATGTCGGTGGTGACGATCAGCTCGGCGGTCCTCGTGTAGCGCGGCACTGCGGGCGGAACGAACAGCGTCCCGGCGTGCGACACCGGCCGCACGGGCTGGCCGCTCGCGCCGATCGCGATCGAGTGCGGCGGGTG
>CAVOTN010000019.1:0-32891 GCA_963699325.1 uncultured Solirubrobacterales bacterium
ACTCGGCTAAATGGTATTGGTCAGGCCCAGCGCCGCCTCTTCTGGGTGCACCGGGTGGCGCGTGCATTCCGAGCGCCCGCTCCGCCGCCGAAGCTGGTATCGCTCCCGGTCGATGGCATCACGTCACGTCCTGCACGTCCTGCCGCACGCCGGGGGTGGAGCCGAGACCTACCTCGACATGCTCGAACCAATGCCGGGGTTCACCCACGAGCGCTTCTACCTGAGCCGCGACCGAACTCCCCGCGGTGCGCTCGCCTCGGTCCCGGTTCGCTGGCCCCGGCTGGCGGCGCGCCTGCGCCGAGCCGACCTGCTCCATACCCACGGCGACGTCGCGACCGTGCTCGCGCTCCCGCTCCTGCGCGCCCGCCCGGCGGTCATGACCACCCACGGGCTGCATCTGCTCAGGCGGACCGCCGGTCCGCAGCACACGGCACTGAGCCGAGCGCTCGCCGCTGCGGTCGGCGCGGCCCGCGCCGTGATCTGCACGTCCGGCGCCGAACGCGACGACCTCGTCGCGGTGGTGCACTCCGCCGATCGGCCGAAGCTCACGGTGATCTTCAACGGCATCGACCCGCCTGCGGCGCCCGGCCCGCATTCGGGGCCGTCGCTGCGAGACGAGCTGGGGATCGGCGCCGAGACCGTCCTTGGGCTGTTCGTCGGACAGCTCGAGCCGCGCAAGGCCCCGTTGACGGCGGCGCGCGCGGCCACGCGGGCACGGGCGGCCGGCGCGCCGTTCGTGCTCGCAGTCGCCGGCGAGGGCCCGCAGGCGGCCTCACTCCAGGCGCTCGCGGGGGACGCCGTCAAGCCCCTCGGCTTTCGCTCGGACCTCGAGCGGTTGCTGTCGGGCGCCGACGTGTTCGTCGCGCCTTCAGAGCGAGAGGGGATGTCGCTCGCGGTGCTGGCGGCGATGGCCCACGGCCTGGCGGTGGTCGCCTCCGATGGACCGGGCAACCCCGAGACCGTCGGCGACACCGCGCTGCTGTTTCCCACGGGCGATGAGACTGCGCTCGCGGCGGCGATCACCCGGCTGAGCGCCGACCCCGCGCTGCGCCGATCGCTCGGTGCGAGCGCCCGGTCCCGGGCGCTCGACACGTTCGGCGCCGAGCGCTTCCTCGCGGCGACCGAGGCCGTCTACCTGCGGGCGCTCGAGCCGCTCACGGCGCCTGCCCCCGCCGCTGGCGGACGGCACGCTTGAGCGCCGGCGGCGTCGCGTACGACACCACGTAGGGGATCAGGCCGCTCGCGCCGCGGACGCTCCGCCGGCGGCGCATCGCGCGCAGCCGCATGACGACCGTCTCAGCCGTCTGGGCGCGCTCGTGGCGAGCCGCGACGTTGGCGGTCGACATCCGCCGGATCGACAGCGCCTCGTCGAGGACGAACACTCGGTGGCGCTCGGACAGGCGCAGCCACAGGTCGTAGTCGGCGGCCCAGCGATACCGCGGGTCGTAACCCCCGATCGCCAGGGCCTGGTCGCGTCGGAACGCCGAGGCCGAGTTCGGGACCGGGTTGAAGCGCATGAGCACTCCGTTGACCTCCCCGCCGGCGAACCGCGTTCGGGGAACGAGCTCGCGGCCGCCCTCGTCGACCTCGCGGATTCGCACGCCTACGACCGCGACGTCGGGGCGGCGCTCAAGCAGCTCGAGCTGGCGCTCGAGGCGCTGCGGCTCCGCCCAGTCGTCGGCGTCGAGCACGGCGGCGATCGGCGCCGAGCAGGCCCGTAGGCCGGCGTTGAGGCTGTTCGCGATGCCGATGTTGCGGGGCATCGTGAGCACTCGCGAGCGCCCGTCCTCGCTGGCAATCCGCGCCGCGACGTCCGCCGTGCGGTCGGTCGAGCCGTCGTCGACGATCAGCACCTCGAGCTCCGCGACGGTCTGCTCGAGCATCGAGCGCACCGCCCGCTCCAGCGTATCCGCGTTGTTGTACGCGCCGATCAGGACGCTGACACGGGGTGTCATCGCGAGCGGACACTAGAATGTTCGCCGGGCCGTCGAAGCGCAACCATGCTGTGTGAACCGCGTTTCATCCGGTGTCCCTCGCGTTAGACGACCTCCGGGTGGTGACCGGCAATCAATGTGCGGAATCTGTGGTGCATTCGACCTGACTGGAAGGCCGATCCCCGACCTCGAGCGGCGACTCGAGGTCATGAACGCGCTGATCGCTCATCGCGGCCCGGACGACGACGGGGCTCTGGATGCATCCACACGGCCACGTGGGACTGGCCCACCGGCGCCTCAGCATCATCGATCTCGAGCACGGCCACCAGCCGATGGGCGACGAGCGCAACCGCTGGATCACCTACAACGGCGAGATCTACAACTACCCGGAGCTGCGCCGGGAGATGGGCGCCGACCGGTTCCGCACGAACGTGCGACACCGAGGTCGCGCTCCGCGCGCACGACCGGTGGGGCACCGATGGGCTGAACCGGCTGCGGGGCATGTTCGCCTACGCCCTGTGGGACGAGCCGGCGGGCGAGCTGGTCCTGGTCCGTGACCGGTTCGGGATCAAGCCGTTGTATTACGCGACGGTCGGCGACGTCGTCTACTTCGCCTCGGAGGCGAAGGCGCTGCTTCCGTTCCTGCCCGTCGATCGAGACCGACCTCGAAGCGCTCAAGGACTACCTCACGTTCCAGTTCTGCCTGGCCGGCAAGACGCTGTTCAAGGGCGTCGAGGAGCTTCTCCCGGGCCATTTCCTGCGGCTTGGCCGTGGCTCATCCCAGCCCGTGCGGTATTGGGAGGTCTACTACGAGATCGACTTCGAGCACACCGCGCAGTATTTCGAGGAGCAGATCGAGGCGCTGCTGCGCGAGTCGGTCGAGCTGCACCTGCGCAGCGACGTGCCGGTTTCGGCGTATCTGAGCGGCGGCTTCGACTCGAGCGTGGTCGCCTCGGCGGCGACCGCCCACGACACGGCGGCGATGCAGGCGTTCACCGGCAAGTTCTCAGAGGACGAGCGCTACGACGAGAGCCGCTACGCGCGCGCGCTGGCCGAGTGGCGCGGCCTCGAGCTGCACGAGATCGACATCGGGGTCGACGACTTCATCGCGCATCTCGGCGATGTCGTCTATCACCTCGACTTCCCGGTGGCCGGGCCCGGGCTCGTTCCCTCAGTTCATGGTCTCCCGGGAGGCGAGCCGCCACTGCAAGGTGATCCTCGGCGGTCAGGGCGGCGACGAGATCTTCGGCGGCTACGCGCGCTACCTCGTGGCCTACTTCGAGCAGTGCATCAGGGCCGCGATCGACGGGACGATGCGCGATGGCAACTTCGTCGTCACCTACGAGTCGATCATTCCCAACCTGGTCGCGCTGCGTAATTACAAGCCGATGCTCCAGGAGTTCTGGCGCAGCGGCCTGTTCGAGGACCTCGACGCCCGCTACTTCCGGCTGATCAACCGCGCGCCCCACCTCGACGGCGAGGTCGATCTCGACGCGCTCGGCGACTACTCGCCGTTTGAGACCTTCCGAGCGATCTTCAACGGCCCGAACGTGGGGCATCAGGCGTACTTCGACAAGATGACCCACTTCGACTTCAAGACCCTGCTGCCGGCGCTGCTCCAGGTCGAGGATCGCGTGAGCATGGCGCATGGTCTGGAGTCGCGGGTCCCGCTGCTCGACCATCGCCTGGTCGAGCTGGCCGCGACGATTCCCGCGGACATCAAGTTCAAGGACGGAACGATGAAGCACGTCTTCAAGCGATCGCTCCGTTCGCTCGTCCCGGATGTCATCGCCGAGCGCAAGGACAAGATGGGCTTCCCGGTGCCGCTGACCGAGTGGCTCCGCGGCGATGCCCGGGAGTTCGCGATCGATACGCTGTCGAGCACGGCGGCACAGGGTCGGGCGCTGTTCGACAACCGCAAGGTGCTCGCCGGTCTCGAGGGCGAGGCACGCTTCGGGCGCAAGATCTGGGGTCTGCTGTGCCTGGAGTTGTGGCACCAGACCTTCCACGACCAGGAATGGCGCTACAAGTCGCTGCTGACAACGAAAGGACGGGTGGATGAAGGTACTGATCACGGGCGGGAGCGGGTTCATCGGCTCCCACCTCGCCGATCGGCTGCTGGCTGACGGTCACGAGGTTCTCGTCATCGACAATTACGCCACCGGGCGTCGCGACAACCTGACCGAGCACGACGGCCTGACGGTCGTCGAGGCCACGATCGCCGACGCCGACGCCGTCACCGCCGCGTTCGACGGCTTCGGTCCCGACTGCGTGGTCCATGCCGCCGCCTCCTACAAGGATCCCGACAACTGGGCCGAGGACGTCCGCACCAACGCGCTCGGAACCGTCGAACGTCGTCAAGGCGACGCGGGCCGCGGGCGTCGAGCGCCTGATCTACTTCCAGACCGCGCTGTGCTACGGCACCCGTCCGCTCGAGCAGCCGATCACGCTCGATCATCCGATCCGGCCCGATTCGAGCTATGCGATCTCGAAGACCGCCGGCGAGCAGTACATCGAGCTCAGCGGGCTCGACTTCGTGTCGTTCCGGCTCGCCAACGCCTACGGTCCGCGCAACATCTCGGGGCCGCTCCCGACCTTCTACTCGCGCCTGACCGACGGCAAGCCGTGCTTCGTGATGGACACCCGGCGCGACTTCATCTACATCGACGACCTCGTGAACGTCGTCATGCAGGCGGTCATCGACGGGACCGGCCACCGCCACTATCACGTCTCCACCGGCTCGGACTTCTCGATCAAGGAACTGTTCGACGCCACCGTCGACGCGCTCGGCGATCACGCTCGAGGAGGACGTCGAGGTCCGGCCGCGCGGCGAGGACGATGCCTACACGATCCTGCTCGATCCCTCGCGGATCAGGCGCCGACTTCGGCTGGGACGTGACCGTTCCGCTCGAGCAGGGCGTCGCGGCGGCGATCGACTACTACCGCGAGTTCGGGATCGCGGAGACCTACACGCACCTGCGGGTCGGCGAATGACGGAAGCCTCGCTCGAGGGCGCGCGGATCCTCGTCGTCGGAGGCGCCGGATTCGTCGGCTCCAATCTCGTCCGCGCGCTTCTCGAGGACCACTCCCCGGCGGAGATCGTCGTCGTCGACAACCTGCTCTCGAGCGAGCGCGAGAACGTGCCCGACGATCCCGCGATCTCGTTCATCGAGGGCTCGATCACCGAGGACGCGACGCTGGCGCGCCTACCCCGAGATCTCGACTTCGTGTTTCACCTGGCCACCTATCACGGCAACCAGAGCTCGATGGTCGATCCGCTCGCCGACCACGAGCACAACACGTTCTCGACGCTCCGGCTGTACGAGGCGATCAAGGGACATCGACAGCCTCGAGCGCGTCGTCTACGCATCGGCCGGGTGCACCGTGGCCGAGAAGACGTTCGACGGCGCTGCAGGCCACAACCGAGGACGCCCCGGTCTCGCTGTGGCTCGACAGCCCGTACCAGATCTCGAAGATCATCGGCGAGTACTACTCGAACTACTACTTCACCCGGCACGGCCTGCCGGCGGTGAAGGCCCGCTTCCAGAACGTCTACGGGCCTGGCGAGGTGCTCGGCGCGGGGCGCTGGCGCGGCACGGTCAACACGGTCTGGCGCAACGTCGTGCCGACGTTCATCTACAAGGCGCTGCACCACGAGGCGCTGCCGGTCGAGAACGGCGGCATCGCCACCCGCGACTTCATCTACGTCGGCGACATGGCGCGAGGGACTGATCGCGTGCGCGACCCGTGGCGAGCCTGGCGGCGTCTACAACCTCGCGAGCGGCGCCGAGACCTCGATCCGCGACACTGGCCGAGCTGATCAACGAGCTGACCGGCAACCCGACCCCGATCGCGCTGACCCCGGCGCGCGACTGGGACCACTCGGGCCAGCGCTACGGCGCCACCGACAAGGCGCGCGAACGGAGATCGGCTTCTCCGCGGAGACCGATCTGCGCGAGGGACTCGAGCGCACGATCGCGTGGACCCGTCGAGAACCTCGACTGGATCGAGCGCTGCATCGCCCGGCACCAAGAGCGCATGCAGGCGCTGCAAGCGGCCTGACCATGGAGGCCGGCAGCTCCCCGGCACCGGTGCGGGTGATCGAGCCGCGCAAGGGCTTCTCGCTTCCGTCGCTGCGTGAGCTGTGGGCCGAGCGCGATCTGGTGTATTTCCTGGCCCGGCGCGAGGTGTCGTCGCGCTACAAGCAGTCGGTGATCGGGGTGTTCTGGGTGGTCCTGCAGCCGCTGCTGCTCGCGCTCGTGTTCAGCGTGTTCTTCGGACACCTCGCTCGCGTGCCTTCCGAGCCGGGCGTTCCCTACCCGCCGTTCGCCGTGTCCGGAATGGTGCTCTGGCTGTTTTTCGCCGGCAGCCATGGCCCGAGCCGCCGAGAGCACGGTCGCGAACGAGGCTTTGATCTCAAAGGTGTACTTCCCGCGGATCATCATCCCGCTGACGGCGGTGTGCCCACCGCTGATCGACTTCTGCATCGCGTTCGTCGTCGTGCTGGTGGTGATCTTTGCCTACGGCATCGTGCCGCCGATCCAGATCTTCCTGATGCCCCTCGTCGTGCTGCTGACGTTGGCGTACGGCAACCGGCGTCGGGCTGTGGCTGTCGGCCCTCAACGTTCGCTACCGCGACGTCAGCCAGGCGATCCCGTTCCTGATTCTGCTCGGCTTGTTCGTCAGCCCGATCACGTACCCGTTCCACCTGGTCCCCGCCGGCATCCGACCGATCTACGCGCTGAACCCGATCGTCGGCGTGCTCGAGGCTGTACCGATGGATGCTGTTCCCGAGCGCGGGCTGGCCCGGGCCGATCATCTTCATCCCGATCGCGGCGAGCGTGCTCCTGTTGATCAGCGGCGCGGCTTACTTCCAGCGCTCGGAGAGCGCGTTCGCCGACGTCATCTGAGCGTGCGCGAACCGGCGATCCGCATCGAGGGGCTCGGCAAGCGCTATCGAACTGGGTCAGCGCGCAGCGACCGGGTCCCGGCTGTCAGAGCGCCTCCAGACGCGCGCTGGTGGCGCCGCTCAGGCGCGCCCGTGGCACGGCGGCGGCGCCAAGCCACCAACGCGCAGGCTCGAGGGAGACGCTGTGGGCGCTCCGCGACGTCTCGCTGGAGATCGCACCAGGCGAGGCCGTCGGCGCTGATCGGCCCGAACGGCGCCGGCAAGAGCACGCTGCTGAAGCTTCTGTCGCGGATCACGCTGCCCACCGAGGGGCGGATCATGCTGCGCGGCCGCGTGGCCACGTTGCTCGAGGTCGGGACCGGCTTCCATCCCGAGCTCACCGGCCGCGAGAACATCTTCCTCAACGGCGCCATCCTCGGCATGCGGCGGCGCGAGATCGCGGCCCGGTTCGACGAGATCGTCGCGTTCTCGGGGATCGAGCGCTTCATCGACACGCCGGTGAAGCGGTACTCGAGCGGGATGTACGTCCGGCTCGCGTTCGCGGTGGCGGCGCACCTCCAGCCCGAGATCCTGCTCGTGGACGAGGTCCTTGCCGTCGGCGACGCCGAGTTCCAGCGCAAGTGCCTGGGCAAGATGGAGGAGGCGTCCGAATCCGGCCGGACGGTGGTCTTCGTCAGCCACAACATGACGGCGGTACAACGTCTCTGCTCGCGAGCGTTCTTGATCGACCACGGCCGCGTGATCAAAGAGGGAACCGCGCCCGAGGCGGTCGCCGCCTACTTCGACCGCACTTCTCCAGACCAGCGCCCCGGCGTGTCCGTGATCGGCGAGGACACCGAGCGGTTCGAGGGCTCGGGCGCTGCCCGCCTTCGCAAAGTGGTCATGACCGACGAGAACGGTCAGCCGACGAGCAGCATCCGGCTCGGCCAGCCATTTCGCGTGACGCTCACCTTCGAGGTCTTCGAGCCGATCCCTGAGGCCGTCGCGGAGATCGGCATCTGCACGCCCGAAGGTCAGCGGTTCGCCACCCTCCAGAGCATCGATCGGCTCACCGCGCCGCTGCGCCTGGCGCCCGGCACAGTCGAGATCGCGGCCGAGGTGGCGGTGACGATGCTTCCAGGCGAGTTCGTGCTCGCCGTCGCCCTGCACGGCGCGAGCGGGGTGACCGCCGACTTCGTCTTTCGCGCGATGCGTTTCACCGCCTTGAACGTCCCGGTTGCCGACGAGGAGAGCTATCCGTGGCCGGTCGTCCGCGGCTACATCCGACCTCATTCGACGTGGAGCGCCGCGCGCGAGGTGTCGCCGGTCGAGGTCGGCAGCGGGGCATGGCCGACATCCTGATCGTCTACAACGTCCTGCAGTGGCCGCCGGTGGTCACCGTGCAGGACTCGCTATACGCATTCGACCGTCATTCGACGGCCCGCTGCTGGTATCTGAACCTGGGCGTACGGAGCGTTCCGCGATGGCTCGCACGCGTTCGCTTCGACGCCGTTGTGTTCCACACGACGCTGCTGTGGGACCGGGTGAACCCGGCGCGAATCGAGCGGCACCTGCGCGCCTTGCGGCGGCTGCAGGGCGTTGGACGCCACCGGGTGGCGCTGCCCCAGGATGAGTACCTCCATTCGCGCGCGCTCGTCCGCCTGATCGAAGCGCTCGACATCGACCACGTGTTCTCGGTCGCGCCCGAATCCGAATGGGACAAGCTCTATGACGGCGTCGACTGGGACCGCGTGGGCATCTCCCGCGTCCTCACGGGCTACCTCGCACCGGACACGCTCGCGCGCATCGATGCGATCGTCCGGGGACAGGGTGAGCGCCGGATCGCTATCGGCTATCGCGCGGGGCGTCCGTGGGCGTCGCTTGGGCGCCACGGCCGGCTCAAGACCGAGATCGCCGACAGGGTCATGTCGGCCACGGGGTCACGCGACCTCCCCGTCGACGTCGCTACCGGCGCCGCCAACACGATCCGCGGTGACGACTGGTACCGGTTCCTCGCGGACTGCAAGTACACGCTCGGCGTCGAGGGCGGCGCCAGCCTGCACGATCCGGACGGGGCCATTCTGGGCGCGTGCGTTGACTACGAGGCAGAGCATCCGGGTGCGTCGTTCGAGGAGATAGAAGCGAGCTGCTTCCCAGGTCTCGACGGGGGGATTCGATACTTCGCGATCTCGCCGCGCCACCTGGAGGCGTGCGCCACGCGCACCGCTCAGATACTGGTCGAGGGCAGCTACAACGGGATCCTTCGCGCCGGCGAGCACTACATCGAGCTCCGGCGCGACTTCAGCAACCTCGGTGAGATTCTCGAACTGATCGGGAACGATCGCGAGCGGACCCGGCTGACGGAAGCCGCCTACCGCGATGTCGTGGCCTCGGGCGCCTACACCTACGAGCGACTCGTCCGCGAGGTGGAGGCGGTCGCGCTCGCCGGCGCGGCGGTGAAGCGCCCATCGCGGGTTCTCTCCGCGCTGCATTGCTGGGGCCGCGCCGCAGACCGGCTGGCGTGGGCGAAGGTGGCGGTGCTGGTGCAGGTCGCGATGCCTCTGCGCACCTTCGCCCTCCGTCGTTTCCCGGCACCGCTGCTTGCATTCATCCGCCGTCGGTTCGCCGGCACCGCAGCCGAGGCCGCTGCGCTGCAATCGGCTGAGTGACGGCCGAACGAGACAGTGGGCCGCGTTCGGCACGAGATTGGCGATCCGGCTAACGAATGCGTAGTCGCGGCGCCAACGTCTTCAGTCGCCGCCGCTCACCCGAGTCGAGAAGCGCTTCGTCGGGGATGCGAAGCAGTTCGTGTACCCATTTCCACGGAATCCTCCTGGCGATGATGAGCCGAGGTACGACGCTCAGGTAACGCGCCTCACTCAGCGTCCGCCGCCACAGTTGTCCCCACCCCAGCGCATGGTCGAGCTCTGCGCGCTGGGCGCGCGTCGGCGACG
Organism: uncultured Solirubrobacterales bacterium; assembly: GCA_963699325.1. Taxonomy (GTDB): domain Bacteria; phylum Actinomycetota; class Thermoleophilia; order Solirubrobacterales; family Solirubrobacteraceae; genus Palsa-465. The sequence continues at coordinate 9,777 of CAVOTN010000019.1, forward strand.
CGGGGGTGAAGCCGGCGGTGGCGAGATCATCGTCGACTCCTGCCACGAACTGCTCGTACGAGTACCGGCCTGACCGGATCAGGTCGCGATGCGCGTTCTCGACTATCTCGGCCCGCACGCCTGGGTCGCCGATCAAGCCCACGACCTGATCGAAGTTCGAGAAGTCCTTCTTGAGCGGGATGTAATGCACCATCGGCCTGAGCACACCCGAGTACTCGCCCTCGAACAGCACCTGACAGATGCGGAAGGCGGCAGCCTCGAAGTGGCGCGGGCTGATCGTGCGGTAGGAGAAGTTGTGGTCCCAGTCGCCCGAGTGCGCCTTGCTGGAGCGCCTCGAGGGTCACCGGCAGCCCGCTCGCGAGACGCTCCTTGTAGTCACGCAGCACGGCGTCCTCGACATCGATGTACGAGGTCCCGGATTCGACGCCGAGGACCACGCGGCAGCGGCCGAGGAAGCGATACCACTCCTCGCCGTACAGCCGGCCCTCCTCGCGTGTGTCGATGTCCACCCGCAAGCTTGTGCCCGCCGCAAGCTCCTGGACGCGCTCGCCGATCAAGGACTTCTCGAGCGATCCGGAACCCATGTACGGATGTAACGGACGTCCGCGATAGCCGATGTCGATATCGCGCTCGGGTTCGGGCCTCGCGTACGTCGCTGCCGCAGACAGCATCTCGCTATCGACGTAGCCCGGATAGTTGAACCGGGCCTGAGCCTTCGGCGCGTAGCGGCCCCACACGCTCGGGATGTCCTCCGGGTGCACGTGTGTGTAGATCATGTCGACGCCAATCTCGTTGACGAAGTCGAAACGCTGGCGGCAAAAGTGGAATTCATCCTGGAAGAAGGCGACCTTGAGGGCATCGATGCTTCCCAGCCAATCCCGCATTCGCCGGGGCATCAGATAGCCGGTGGTCGCGAAGAGCGAGTAGTGCAGGAAGACAATTGAGGGATGCACAGAGCGCAGCCCGGCCGGAAAGCCGAAGTGTGTGTTGACTTCCCACACCGGGAATCGAGAGTGCCGGCGGAACGCGTGAATGTGCTCGCGCACAGTCGCTGCGTCAGCGATTGATTCCAGAGGAAACCAATAGTCGGGGCGATGGTAGATGACCAGCACCCCGGGAACTACACGGGCCGTCACTTGACGGCTACGACGTATAGATCCGTACCGGCAACGCGAGCCACGTTGTTCAACAGCTTTTCTCGCGGGAGATAGATGACCCTTCGGGCAATCGTCAGGGCGGTGTTGTCGAAGTTCTCGCGCCTGATCCGAACGCGGGAGAAGTCGGCGAACATCCGACGGACCTCGGCCGCTGAGCTGAACTCCGCAGCCGGAGCGGCGGTGCCGACCGTGTCGACATCGTAGCTTGCGCGCACGAACTCATTTCGCCGTCGCGGATCGCGCCAAAGACCCCTCTGCAGCATCTGGCGTGGGAGCGTCACCAGACGCCGGTAGGAGTGACGGTTGTACACCATAACCATCGCTCCACCACCCGGCCGCAGCACGCGCCGCACTTCGGTGATGGCTCGCGCCAGAGCACCCGTGTGATGCAGGCAGCCGATACTGACGACGACGTCGAAAGACGCGTCCGGGTGAGGAATCGCGAGGGCCGATCCCTCCTTGACGTGGACGCCCGGATCCGCAACGCCAAGCATCTCGAGACGGTGGATCATCATTGCCACGGGACCCGGGGAAATGTCCAAACCGTGGTAGTCGAGGCCTCGCTCTGCGAGCAGTTGACCCACGGTGCCGTACCCGAGCCCGATCTCCAGCACACGCTCGCCGGACTGCCACGGGAGGTAGCGCCCGAGATACGGATACATGTCCATGTATGCCCGATCGAACCGCTCGAGGCTCCCGGCGGAGGCGTCCTCGATGCCGATCGACTGTGCGAGCAGCGTGCCGCAGAGTTCGGACCAGAACTCCGCGTTCGCCTTGTCGAGTTGCTCCTGCCGCGAGTCCGTGTTCATCGACACATCATCCCGGACTCAGCCCGACACCGCCCTGGAGCGAATCGCGAGCTCAATCTGCTCTGAGAGCTTTTGCGCCGCCGCCTCGTATGTGTAGCGCTCCACGCCGCGCGGGTCGTAAGCCAGCGAGCCCGAGACTGCGCGCCCGAGCGCCGCGACGATCGCGTCGACATCGCTTGGATCGACGACCTCGCCCGTCCCGGTCTCCCGCACGATCCGCGCGGCCTCGTTGTCTCCGGCCAGCGCCAGTATCGGCTTCCCCGCTGTCAGGTACTCGAACAGCTTGCCGGTCACAATCGATTTGTGGTGTGAGGTCACGAGCAACAGCGCATCAGCGCGGCGCTGGAGCGCGACCGCGGCCGGCCTGGGGAGCGCCCCGATGACGTCCACCAGCGCCCGGAGGTCGGGAGCGCTGAGCGTCTTGGCCTCGTCGTCCCGCAGCAGACCCGCGATCACGAGCCGTAGCCGCCCGGCCGTATCCGGGTCCTCGTGCGCGAGCCGCCGGAGCGCGGCGAACAGGCCACGATCATCGTGACCGCGCACACCTCCGAGGGTGCCCGTGTAGACGAGGTTGACCCGATCGCCGGCCAGCGCAGGCGGGAGGGCGCGCGCCACCTCGGGTTCGAGGTCCGGGTCCCATGCGTTGGTGATCAACTCGGCGTCGCACCGAAACCGCGAGCTCAGATCCTCGACCAATGGCAGCGTCGCCGCGGTGAGCCGGTCCGCGTGCCTGGCCACGTGGCCCTCGAGCCAGGCGTCCATCCGACGCTGCGGGGCGCTCGGAAACGGCTCCCGCAGTCCTTCGAATGACCACCCGTCCCGGAGGTCGGCGATCCAGGCGGGTCGGTTACGCCCCAGCGCAAGCCCGACCAGGTGGGTCGAGTCGGGCGGCGAGGTCGTGATGATGCATTCGATTCGGCGCTCGCGCACCAGCCGGCGGACGGTGCGGACGGTCCATGCGGTCCAGCTCACCAGGTGTGGATCGGGAACGATCACACGCGTCAGGATCGCCGGTGGCGGCTTTGTCACACCCTGGCCCTCGCCGTCGGGCGCGATCGCCGGGCGCCGCAGCAGGCGGCGGAGCGTTCCGGCCGAAGCCAGGTCGGGCGTGCGAACCACCCCGTGCTCAGCGTCGGTCGGCAATCCGCCGTAGGCACCGGAGGTGACGATCGTCAGCTCGTGCCCGAGCTTGCGCAACTGTGCGACCAGCCCGCTCCACGGATCGCCGCCGAGGAACGGCATCGGCGGGTGGGGATACGTCAGTACGAGGACGCGTCTCCCGTAGCGCGGCCCGCCACGGTCGCTCACGATGCCTGGACGCGTTCGAACGCGAGGTCGCTCACGATATCTGGGCGCGTTCGAACGGGAGGTCGCTGGGCCAGTCCGTCGTCGGGTCGCGGTAGGACGGCGCCACGACCGTGTGCATCTCACCCGACCGCTGGATCGCGCACGCGATCGACAGCGCGGCGAGCCCGTCCTCGCCGCTGACCGGCGGCTTGCCGCCGTTGCGAGCGGCTTCCAGAAACGCCTCCCACTGCAGTTGCAGGGGCTCGCGACGTTCGAACGCGTACCGGACCATGTCGCCCTCTCCAGGCCCCCGCATGCCCGCGAGCGCCTCCCATTCGACGCTGGCGTGCGGGTTCTCGTAGAAGTACAGGTCCTGCGCGTGATAGTTGACCACGAACATCCCGCCCTCTCCGGTTACGGTCAGCTCGCGCACTTTCGTTGGGGTCAGCCAGTTCACTTCGAGCAACCCGGTCATACCGCCGTCGAATCGCAGCGTGGCGCAGATCAGGTCCTCGTCGGTGTCATGTACGCGGCGTGCGCTCTCGGCGAACACTCGTTTGACCTCGTCCCCCGTCAGGTACCGCATCACGTCGATGTCGTGCGTGGCGAGGTCGATCGCCACGCCCACCATGTGATCGCGTTGCGGGAACGGACTCAGCCGCCTGGCGTGCATCTGGTAGATCGAGCCGATCAGCCCCTGCCCGAGCTTGTCCCGGAGCGCGACGACCGCCGGGTTGAAACGCTCGACGTGATCCACCGCGAGCAGCGCCCCGCGCTCGCCTGCGTCCCGCAGCACGTCGGCGGCGGCTTTCTCATCCGGCGCCAGCGGCTTCTCGACGAGAACCGCGAGACCGGCGGCGAGCGCCTGGTGGGTCAGATCCGGGAGGTCGCGCACGGGAGCGGAAATGCACGCGAAATCGAGATCATGCGCGGACAGAGCCTCGCCGAGCCTCGCGTAGGCCGCGACGCCGGGGATGGCACGCTGTGCCTGCGCCCGCCGCTCGGCGGTCGGATCGACGACCGCGACGACGTTCGCGTCCGGGAGCCGGGTGAGAACGCGGAGGTGATGGTTTCCCATCACGCCGAGGCCGACGATGACGCCGCGCAGCACCTCGGGATGCGTCTGGCTCATCGGGGTCGACACCGTAGCATCTGCCACCCCACGCAACGGCCCGGCGCCGCCGTCCCCGGCGAGGTCAAGCGCTCCTCGCGACCTCGACGGCGGGCGTTGGTCTCGGCGACCTCCCGGCGGCGAGCCGAGCGCCCGCCCGTAGCAGCGGCCGCTCGTACACGACGAACGTCACGAGCGCGATCACGAGCGCGATCAGCGCGCAGACGGTCCAGGGGACGCCGGCGACGAGCAGCGCGACGATGATCGGCGCGTGCAGCGCGTAGATGCTGTACCCGGCCCGTCCGACGAGGCTGCCGGCGGCGAGCGCGCCGTGGTGAACGCCGTCGAGGCTGACAATCAGCCCACCGATCAGGATCGCGAGCGTGAACTTTCGCGCCTCGATCACCCACAGCGAGCCCGTGTGACCGTCGAGGACGAGCGTGAGCGCAAGCCACGCCAGAGCTGCGGCGACCAGCATCTGGGGCTTGCGGCCGATGAAGCTCGGGTTTACGAACAGCGCCCCGAGCCACCAGTACGGGAGAAAGCCCGGCAGGCTCCCGATGTGCCACCAGCCCAGATACTGGGGGTGCCCCGACACCCATGCGATCCCGGCGATCCACAGGATCGCGACCGCCGGCCAGAGTGCTCGTGGCCGCCCGACCATGAGCGCGTAGAACGCATACAGCCACATCTCGGCCGCGACTGTGACGAGGGGAGCGTTGCCCTGGAAGCTCGGCGCGTACCTCGAGGGGACGACGGCGCTGATCGTGGTCAGTTTGGTCAGCACCCCGCTCACCGTGATCGCTGGAGTCCCGGTGAGAATGTGCGCCGTGTGGCCGGCTCCGGCCAGCAGCACGACGCCCAGGACGCATCCGAGCACGTACACCGGAACGATCCGGAACGCGCGGCGGATGGCGTAGGCCCGAACGTCGAACTTGTCGGCACGCAGGCCGTTGCGATGGATGCAGTACCCGCTGAGGACAATGAACCCGAGCACGGCCGGATCGGTCTCGGCGTGTCCCTGGAATACCCGCGTCAGCCAATCGTTGACGTGCGTGAACACGGTCGTGGTACCGGCGGTATACGTCGCCCACGGCAGGAGGTGTCCGAAAAGCACGTACAGCGCGAACAGACCGCGCAGGCAGTCGATGCCGGGCGAGCGATCGCGGCGAACCGGATCCGTGAGGAGCGCCATGCGAGAGCGAGACGTTACGAGATGCCAGGCGCCGCTCGCCGCGCCACGGCGTGAAGGACGTCGCCCCCGCCGGCGGCGCGGTCCAGCGCCCACGTCAGGGGCAGGGTGAGCGCACACAGACCGGCGGCGACGCGCAACGGGAGCCCGCCCGGAAACAGGCAGCGCCCGAACACGCGGTACTGGAGCGACGCCGGGAGCCCCACGGCCGTCGACGACGTCGTGGTCGAGACTACCTCCAGGTCGGCCGCCCGGAAGGCCGTCTCGAGCGCGACCGGCGTGAAGTGGACGCGGTGGCGGGGCAGGTCGAGGTGGTACCAGCGGCCGGCGAAGCGGCGGGCCTGCCAGCTTGCGAAGTTCGGCACCGTCACCAGCACCAGGCCGCCGGGCGCGAGCGCACCGGCAACCGCGGCGAGGTCGGCGACCGGGTCGTTGGTGTGCTCGAGCGAATGGCGGAAGATCGCAGCGTCGTAGCGGGCGGGCTCGAGCGAGACCGTGCCGAGCGTCCCGCAAACCACGTCGATGCCGCGCGCTGCCACCACTGCACAGGCCGACGGCGACGGTTCGATACCGGTCATGGCCCAGCCGGCGCCGGCGAGCAGCACCGACAGGTCACCCCGCCCGCAGCCGACGTCGAGGGCGCGTCCCGGGCGGCCGTCCGGGAGCGCCGACAGCGGGTCGCTGCGCAGCGCCAGCCCGCCCTGGAACGCGCGGATGGCCCGCGAGGCGAGTCGTTCGAGCCGCCGGCGCGGCTGCTCGTACGGCCCGTAGTCATCCGGATAGAACGAGCCGAGCTGATCCTCGCCGACCCGCGGGAGCGTCACCCCGGCGCCGCAGCGTGGGCAGCACGCGACCCGGAACCGCCCGGGGGTGCCGTGCAGCCGGTCCGGCGCCTCGATCGTTGGCGGGCGCAGACGGGCCGCACAGATCGGGCACTGTGGCTGCTCGGAGGCGATAGCGCGGCGATGCTAGCGCGGGGGCCTACCATGGCCCGCGTGCGCTCGTTGGTCGGGGTCTATTCACGCGCCGCCGTGGAGAACAAACACGCGGTCATGAGCCTCATGCTTCCGTGCCCGGGCGGCCTGCTCGTCGATGTTGGCTGCGCCGACGGAGCCGACGCGATCAAGCTGCGCGACCACACCGGGGCTGGATCGGTGGTCGGCCTCGAGCTCGCCGACCAGTTCGTGCAGGCGGCTCGCGCGCGCGGCGTCGACGTGCACCAGGTGGACATCACCGACCGGTGGCCGCTCGAGGACGCCTCGGTCGATGCCGTGCATTCAAACCAGGTGATCGAGCACCTCGCGCAAACAGACCACTTCATGCGGGAGATCCGCCGGGTCCTGAAGCCGGGCGGTTACGCGGTGGTGTCGACGAACAACCTCGCGAGCTGGCACAACGTCGCCGCGCTGATGGTCGGCTGGCAGCCCCTCCCCTGCCACGTGAGCGACGAGGCGGTGGTCGGCAACCCGCTGTCGCTGGAGGAGCAGCGCTACGGCGAGCGGATCCACCGCCACCTGCGGATCTTCACCGGCCGCGCGCTCGCCGAGCTGGCGGCGAGCCATGGGTTGATGCTCGACACGAGCGTGGGCTCCGGGTATTACCCATTTGGCGGACCTACCGCCCGGGCTCTGGCGCGGATGGACCCGGCGCACAGTGCGTATCTGGTCCACCGCTACCGCGTCCGGTAGGCGCCCACCACGACCTTCAGCGAGTGCTCGACCGACATCCGCTCCGCGTTGGCGGCGAACCACGCGGCCGTGGACTCGCGCAGCTCGCGTCCGCGCGCGGCCACCTGCTCGATCGCCGCCGCCAGGTCCTCCGGGGAAGCCGACGGCGCGATCACGCCGTTGCAGCCGGCGAGCACGAGCTCGACCGCGGCGTTGTCGGGGCCGGCCACAACGACGCTCGGCGTCCCCCGGGATGCCGCCTCGATCACGACCAGCCCATACCCCTCGCGCCGCGACGGCAGCAGCAGGCACAGCGCTCGGGACAGCGCGTCGTCGACCTCGGAGGTGGGCACGAACCCCGGTACGTCGATCAAGCCGGTCATGTCGAGCTCGCGGACCAGCGCCTGGACCTTGCCGCGCTCCGGGCCGTCCCCGAGGATCGTCGCCCGTAAACCCGGCAGATGCGCGCGCGCCCGCGCCACCGCGGGCACGATCGCCGGCACGCGTTTCTCGGGGATGTGTCGGCCGGCGAACACCACGACCGAGTCGGCGTCGGGGGAGGGTCGCCCCACGATCGAGCCGTCGTACTCGCCCGGGAGGATCGTGACCGCGCCCCGCAGGCCCTCCTCGCGCAACCGGGCGGCGTGGAGCCGCGAGAAGCAGAACGCGCGCTGGGGGACCCGGACGCACAGCCGCTGGACCAGCCAGCCGGCGTCGCCGCCGGCGCGACCGAGGTACTCGCGCCAGTAGCCACGGGTCCAGACCTCGTGCCAGTCGACGACCAGGCGGTAGCGCCAGCGCCGCCGAGCGATCCCGGCGGCGAGCAGCGAGAAGTACGGGAACGACGCGGTGTGGACGACGTCGTAGCGACCGCCATGGCGCAGCAGGTGGCCGAGAACGCCGGCACCGAACACCAGCGGGGGGAGCAATCGCCGCCGCCCCGGCCGGCTGTAGAGCGCCATCCGCGGCCCGACGGTCCTGACGGCCACGCCCGGGACGCCCGGATCGACCCCTCGATCCCACTGTCGCAGGGTCAGATAGCTGACCTCGTGACCGTCGGCCGCGAGCCGCTCCCCGAGGCTGCGGTACCAGCGCTCAGCGCCTCCCACGGTGTGCGGGAACAGGCAGTCATAGACCAGACAGATGCGCATGGGGCGCCGGAGGTTCCCACATGTTGCGCTACGATCGCCCTGCTGAGGCGCGACATTTGCGTGCTGTCTGCGTTACAAGCAGTACGCAGACGGCTCCAGGCATGAACACCATCCAGCAAGAGAGACCCCGCCGGGCCCTCCCCGGAGGCCCCGACGTCGGTCCCTATGTGTCCGTCGTGATTCCCTGCCTGAACGAGGCGGAGACGATCGCCGAGTGCGTTCGCTTGGCGTGGCTGGCGATGTCGGCCAGCGGTATCGAGGGCGAGGTGATCGTCGTCGACAACGGGTCAGACGACGGCAGTGGCGCGCTGGCCGCCTCCGCCGGCGCCCGCGTGGTGCTCGAGCGCGAGCGCGGCTACGGAAGCGCCTACCTGGCCGGGTTCGCGGCGGCGCGAGGCCGGTACATCGTGATGGTCGATGCCGACATGACCTACGACTTCAACGAGATCCCGCGGTTCCTCCAGGAGCTCGAATCGGGGGCCGACCTCGTGATCGGCAACCGGATGAAGAACATCCATCCCGGGGCGATGCCCTGGCATCACCGCTACATCGGCAACCCGGTGCTGTCCGCGATCCTCAACCTGTTCTTCCGCTCCGGTGTCGAGGACGTCCACTGTGGGATGCGGGCCGTCCGCCGGGACCGCCTGCCGGTCCTCGATCTGCGCACCACCGGAATGGAGTTCGCCTCGGAGATGGTGATCCGGGCGGCGAAGCAGAATCTCGTCGTCACTCAGTTCGCGATCGAGTACCACCCCCGGGTGGGCGAGTCGAAGCTCTCGAGCTTCCGCGACGGATGGCGCCACCTCCGGTTCCTGCTGGTGCATTCTCCCAACTTCCTGTTCATCGCCCCCGGAGCGGCGATGGCGACGATCGGCGCGCTGATCGAACTGGTGGTGATCAGCCGCTTGGCCGTGTTCGGGCGCGAATGGGACATCCACGCGCTGATCGGAGGCTCGCTGCTCACGATCGTCGGCACGCAGGTCATGGCGCTCGGAATCTGCGCCCATGCCTACGGCACCTATTTCATGGGCGAGCAGGATCGCTGGTTCGACCGGATGCGCGCACGCTTCCGGCTCGAGCACGGCTTGATCCTGGGCGGTGGGATCGTGCTGACCGGCTTCGTGATCGGCGCCGTCATCGTCGTCGACTGGATCCACCGCGGCTTCGGGCAGCTCGCCGACGAGCGCATGGCCGTGCTCTCGGCAACGCTGATCATCGTCGGCATCGAGCTGTTCTTCTCGTCGTTCCTGCTCTCGATCCTGGGCTTGCGTCGCCGCCGCTAGCGATCGGCGCCGACTGACGCCGAGCCGTTCTGATGTTCGTCCAGGTATACGGAGGCGTGGTGGCGCTCCTGCTGGCGTCGGTCCTCGTGGGACGGGCGATCTGTACCGGCGGGTTCGACGATCAGCGCGCCTGGGCCGCGCCGGCGGTCGGCCTGGCGGCGCTGATCATCATCGAGAGCGTCGCGATCAAGCTCCCCGGCCGCGCGGTCACCGCGGCCATCGTGGGGGCGGTGGCGGCCGTCGTCGCCTTGGCCTTCCTGATCTGGCGCCGCCGGCTGCGCTTCTACTGGGACGAGCTGGTAATCGCCGGCGTCGCGCTCATCGGCGCCTCGCTGCCATTCCTGGCCAGCGGCCGCATCGGGCTGATCGGCGTCGGCCTCGACAACGACACCTCCAACCACCTGCTCTGGGCAGAGGCCTTGCGCTCGCGGCTGATGGACTTCCTGTGGCCGCCTCCGAGCGGCTACCCCCTCGGGCCCCACAGCCTCGCCGACGCTGTGGCTTCCGGGGGTGGCGTGCGACTCGACCTCGCGTTCACCGCGATGATCGTCGCGGTCGTCCCGATCACCGCGATCGTGGCAGCCGGGGTGGTGGCGGACGAAGCTCCGTGGCGCCGCATCGTGGTCGGGATCACGTGCGCGTTCGCGTACCTGTTCGCCGCCTACTACGGGGAGGCGTCGTTCAAGGAGACGATCCTGGCTTCGCTCTTGCTCGCGTTCGTGGTGCTCCTCGACCAGGTCACCCCAAGGTGGTCGCAGGCGCGGACGGTCGCTCGGGTATGGCTGATCGTGCCGGCCGTCGTGCTGGTCGCCGGCGCGCTCTACAGCTACAGCTACGTGGGGCTGGTCTGGTTCGCGCTGTCGGGCGTGATCTGGGTCGTGGCCGAGGCCGCACGTCGACCGACCACGGTGATCGACCGTCTGTCGCGGGTCCGCGTGGCCTCGGCCGCGCCGTGGTTCATCGGTGCGGTGGTGCTGCTCCTGATCGTGGCGCTGCCGGTCGCCGGGCAGGCGGTCAGCTTCTTTCGCCAGGTGGGGATCTCCCCCGCCCAAAACGGCGCCATCCCCTCCACTGCGTACGGGAACCTGATCCACCCCCTGTCCGCGTACGAGAGCCTCGGTATCTGGCTCAGCTCGGATTTCCGCCAGTTTCCCGCGAACACCTTCCACACCGGTCAACTGTCGGCGTTTGCCCTGCTGATCCTGGCCTACGGAGTGGTCTGGTCCTGGCAGCGGCGCTCGCTGCTGCTGCCGGCGGCGGTCGCCGCCTGCATGCTGATCTGGTGGCGCTCTGACCGGACCCAGGCGCCCTACGTCACCGCGAAGTCCCTGGCCATCGCCGCGCCCGTGATCATGGCGCTCGGCACACGCGCACTGCTGTCGAGACGGCCCGGCGGGCGCCCGGCGCAGGTGCTCGCACTGGCGGCCGCGGCGGCGTTCTGCGGCTTGGGCCTGTACTCGAGCTGGCTGCTCCTCCGCGACGAGCCGGTCCAAGCCCCCGAGGCCGGGGCGCGAGCTGGCCGCCTTCCATCGCACGATCGGCGCCTCGACGGTGCTGTTCCTCGGCGAGGACGACTTCGCCCCGTGGCAGCTTCGACCCGCCGAGGTGACCTCCCTGAACGGAGGCCCGTCACTCGGACAGGCGGTGGCACGGCCCAACAAGCCGGCGCCGCCGGGGCAGCCGGCCGACTTCGATTCGGTCGACCCAACCGAGCTCGACCGCTTCGAGTACGTCATCACGACCAACACCCCGTACGCCAGCCAGGCACCCCCCAACTTCCGCCTGGTCGATCGGTCCAAGCTCTACCAGCTCTGGGACCGAACCGGGCCGACCATCCCCCGGCAGGTGCTCGAGCCCGCGGGCGCACCGGGCGCGATCCTCAACTGCGGCACCGTGGCCGGTCGCGAGCTCAGCCGCGAGCACGGCGAGGCGAGCATCATGGCTGCGCCCGAGACCTTCCCGGGCATCGGGCTCAGCGCCGGCGGCGTTGGGTTCGTGGCGCTGCGGCTCCCGGCCGGCCGCTGGGAGATATCGATTCAGTACTCGAGCAGCTTCACGGTCGATCTCAGCACCGACGGGGCGCAGTGGACGATGCCCGCGTACCTGGGCCGGCAGGGACCATTCTTCGCCGTCGGCGCCGTCACCGGACGCGGCGCCGGCAACCCGGTGATCCTCCAGGTCGGGGCGAAGCGCCCCTCGTTTCTCACCGGCGGCGCCAAGCTGCTGTACACGTCGATCTCCGCGATCGCCGCCACGCGAGTGCCGGATACCCGGGTGGTGGTGCCGCTCAAGCAGGCATGTGGAAAGTATGTCGACTGGTACCGGGTGTCATGAGCCGCGGCCAGTGTCAGGTCCGACGCAGATAGCCGCCCGGGTTGAAGGTCATGAGCAGTTTCTCCCGGTCGGCGTCGACGCGGAAGCGTTCATCGCCCGCGAGGAAGTCTGCGATTGCCTCCATCGGCCCGGGGCCGAAATCGGGCAACACCGGGTGACCGTTCACATTGGTGTCTTCGACGATCAGATAGCAGCCGGAGGTGACGAATGGGGCGTACAGCTGAAGCTCGGCGGTGACATGCTCGCAGCTGTGGTCACTGTCGAGGATGACCATGACGCGGCGCGCGGACCGTACGCGTTTGGTGACACGGGCCACGACCTCGCCATCGGTCGAGGATCCGAGTACGTACTCGATCCGGGGATGCGACGGCCGGTTCGGATCACCGGCGATGTCGATCGTGCACACCGAGCCCTGCCCGATCTGGTCGCACACCGAGGCCAGGAACAGCGCGGATCCGCCCCAGGCCGTTCCCGACTCGATCACGAGGTCCGGGCGCGTCTCGTGCAGGATCTCCTGATAGACCCAGAGGTCGAGCGGGCACTTGGCCGCGCGCACTCCCAGCCAGTACGTGTTCTGCCACGTCCGCTCGGGCGAGTCGTAGTAGAGCTCGTGGAAACGGGCGACGGCGTCGTCGGTGGGCTTCGACATCGGCGAAGCCTATCGCCGCACCCGAGCCGCTAAGGTCGCACGCCATCCCATGCCTAACCGCCGCCATCTTCGTCCGAGCCTCCGGGCCAGAGTCACGCCAATACTGCGCGCGGCCGCGCGCCGAGCCGGGGTCGAGGTGATCCGCCGCAGCGACACCCCGGCTTCGGTGAAGCAAGGTTACGCACTCGTCCCGCGTGAGCAGTTCGACATCGTGCGCCGCGACTACTACAGCCCTGTGCCCGATGTCTCGAGCTTGCCGGACGACTTCTGGCAGCGTCGCAGCGCACTCGGCGGCGTGAACTTCGCGGTGACGACGGGGATGGAGTTCATCGAGCAGCGCCTGGCCCCGTTCATCGCCGAACTCGACCTTTCACGCGACACCGACCACGTTCCCGGCCAGTTCCATCTCGGCAACGATGCCTTCGACGCTGTCGACGCGGAGTTGCTGTACGGGATCATCCGTGCGATGCGGCCGGCTCGCGTGATCGAGCTCGGCTCTGGTCACAGCACGCTCCTGATCAACCTCGCCTGCCGGCGAAACGCGAGTGACGGGGTGGCCACCGTCCACGACGCGTTTGACCCGTACCCTCGCCCGCACATACTCGGTGAGCTGCCCGAGCCGTCTCGTGTCAACCCCATCTCGGCCACCGATGTGCCACTCGAGGAGTTCGAATCGCTGGGTGAAGGCGACGTGCTGTTTGTCGACAGCACGCACACGGTCAAGCTGGGCAGCGACGTCAACTTCGTCGTGCTCGACGTGCTGCCGCGTCTGCGTCCCGGTGTGCTCGTGCACTTCCACGACGTGTTCCTCCCGTGGCAGTACCCGCGCGTCTGGATCGAGGAGATGGGCTACTACTGGGCCGAGCAGTACCTGGTCCAGGCGTTCCTCGCCTACAACACCGAGTTCGAGGTGCTCGTGCCCGCGTACGCGCTTTCCCGCGACCATCCCGAGCGGCTCGCGCGTGTCATACCATCGTTCCGCGAAGGGGTCGCTCCCGGTTCGCTGTGGCTGCGACGTGCGCATCCGGGAACCCCACCCAGTTCACGAAGCTAGGAGACCGATGGACAACGCCAGGGTTCGCTACGACTTCGAGATCGATCTCGACTCGGAGAGCACGCACGCCCGGGTCGTCAGCCTGGTCGGCAACGACCGACGCGTTCTGGAGCTCGGCCCAGCCACCGGGTACATGACCCGGGTGCTTCGGGAGCGGGGCTGCACAGTGGTGGGGATCGAGATCGACCCGGCAAGCGCGGAGCAGGCGGCCCAGTATTCGCGAGCGGATCATCGTCGGAGACCTCGAGGCGCTGGACCTCGAGGCCGAGCTCGGGTCCGATCGTTTCGACGTGATCGTCGCGGCCGACGTGCTCGAGCACCTGAAGGATCCGCTCGCGGCGCTCCAGGCACTCAAGCGGTTCCTGGTCCCGGGCGGGTTCTTCGTCCTGTCGCTTCCCAACGTCGCCCACGGCAGCGTGCGGCTCGCGCTAATGGAGGGCCACTTCCGCTACCAGAAGCTGGGGCTGCTCGACGACACCCACCTTCGCTTCTTCACGCGAGAGACGATCACCGAGCTGCTCGACGAGGCCGAGCTCGGCGCGGCCGAGATGTTCGACCAGGAGCTGAACCTCGACGCCTCCGAGGTGGCCTACGACCCGAGCGTGGTCCCGCCCGAGCTGATCAGCCGCCTAGAGCACGATCGCGACGCGAGGGCCTACCAGTTCGTGATCAAGGCCGTCCCGTTCGAGGAGCACAACCTGCTCGAGATGCGACGCCGGTTCCGCGAGCTGGCGAGCGAGAACGCGCGCCTGCGCGACACCGAGACCCAGCTCCGCAAGCTCCAGGAGTCGTTCGCGGCTATCAGCGCCCGGGAGGGCCAGCTTCGGGGCAGCCTGATCGACGCCCACGAGCAACTGCTCGCACGCGACGAGCAGCTGGAGCGGATGCGCAAGGTGCTCGCGCCGGTCCGGGCGGTCCGGGACTTGGTCCGCGGGATCCTCCCCGGCCCGCTCTACCGGATGCTGCTCCGGATCGCCTCGGCGATCCTGGGCCAGCGCTGAGGGGGTGGGCGGCTTGGAGGACGGCGTCGCGCACCGGGACGTCTTCTGATGACCACTGCCCGAGTCCCGACCTGCGCGGTGATCGTTCCGACCTACAACGGGGCGGCGCTCACGGCCACATGCGTGCAGGCCCTGCTCGCCAACCCTCCGGCTCGCGCGCAATGGACGATCGTCGTCGTCGACGACGGCTCGAGCGATGGGACGCTCGAGACCCTGCGCCGGTTCAGCGGTCAGATCGAGGTGGTGGCGCAGGGGCGCAACACCGGCTTTGCCCGGGCTTGCAACGCCGGGGCGCGAGCCGCCGGCGACTGCGACTACCTGGTGTTCCTGAACAACGACACGCTTCCGGTCGCCGGTTGGCTCGACGCACTGGTCCGCGAGGCGGAGTCCGACCAGCGGGTGGCGGCCGTCGGCGCCAAGCTGCTGTTTCCGAACGGGCAGGTCCAGCACGCCGGCGTGATCATCGGTCAAGACGGGTGGCCGCATCATCTCTACGCCGGCTTCGACGGCGAGCATCCCGCGGTCAACCGCTCGCGGGAGGTCCGCGCGGCGACCGCGGCCTGCCTGCTGGTCCGCCGGTCTGACTTCGAGCAGCTCGGCGGGTTCGATCCCGTCTTCCACAACGGGTACGAGGACGTCGACTTCTGCCTGCGCGCCGGGCGCGCCGGGCGCACGATCCGGTACTGCGCCGACAGTGTCGTGTATCACCTCGAGTCGGTCACCCGGTGGCCGAGCGGATCCCCCGAGCCGAGCGACGAGACCGACCGGGTGTACCGCGAACGCTGGGGCGCGAACGCCACTCCCGACGACCTCCAGCACTACCTCGCCGACGGGCTGCTCGCGTTCAGCTACGGCATGCACTATCCGCTGACGCTCGAGGTCTCACCGCAGCTGGCGGTCGTCGATCGGGACGGCGAGGAGCCGGCCGGCCTCGAGCGCCTGCTGGGGGTGCGGTCCCGGCAGGTGATGGAGCTGGTCGCCGCCCAGAGCCGCCAGATGGTTCGAGGCGCGGCGCCGACCGTCCCACCGCCATTGGCGGCGCGCGGCAAGGCGCTGCGGGGCCGCCGCGTGGCCGACGGTCGCCGGCACCGGCTCGGAGCAGGCGAGCCCGGCCACCTGCTCTCGATCGTGATCCCGGTCAAGAACGGCGAGCCGGACCTGGCCGAATTGCTGCCCCTCATCCTCGGGCAGTCGATCTCGGCCGAGCTCGAGATCGTCGCGGTCGATTCGGGCTCCACCGACGGTACGATCGCGCTGCTCGAGCGCTTCGGCGCGACTGTGCTCGCGATCGAGCCGGACGAGTTCGACCACGGGCTCACGCGCAACCTGCTCGCCGAGCAGGCGGGCGGGGACGTGCTCGTATTCCTCAGCCAGAGCGCACGTCCCGACGGCGATCGCTGGCTGGCGCCGCTCGTCGCCGGGCTCGACGAGGACCCGAGCGTGGCCGGAGCCTGCAGCCGGGTCGTCCCGCATGCCACGGCGGACATCCTGACCCGCAGGGACGTCGAGCGCGAGCTCAGTGGCTCGACCGAGCGGCGGCGCACCCAGATCTCCGACTGGACGCTCTACAACGGCATGTCCGCCGGCGAGCGCCGCGTGTTCCTGAACTTCCACACGGTGAGCGCCGCGATCCGGGCCGAGGCGTGGCGCCAGACGCCGTTTCGCTCAGTGCGAACGCTCGGAGAGGACCTGCTGTGGGCGCGCGAGGTGGTCGAGTCCGGGTGGGCGATCGTCCACGAGCCCGCGTCGGTCGTACATCACTCGCACGCGTACGCGCTCGGGGAGCTGTTCGCGCGCAACGTCGACGATGGCATCGCCAACCGCGACATCGTCGAGCGCACGTTTGCCAGCGGGGAAGTGGTGCCACTGATCCAGGCGATGGCTCGCGATGACTGGTCCTACCTGCGGGACACGCTCGGCTTATCCGGCGATGAGCTCGAGCATTGGCAGCTGGAGTCGGTGCTGCGACGGGTCGCCCAAGCCGCCGGCCAATGGCTCGGCACCAATTACGAGACCCTCCCCGCCGGCACGGCGGCGTCCTTCTCCAGCGTGGCGCAGAGCCGGGCCGGGCGCTCGGGTCGGCGCTCGTAGACGAGTGCGGATCCTGCTCGTCACCCACCGCTATCCGCCGCTGGGCGTAGCGGGCGTCGAGCGCCTTTCCGAGCAGACGGCGGTGGCGCTGACTGGGGCCGGGCACGAGGTGATCGTGCTGACCAGGCACGAGGCGCAGGCTCCGCCGTTCCCGAAGCGCCAGGGCAGCCAGCGGCGCGGCGTCCCGGTGATCACGATCGCCGGCGGAGGACCGCAGCTCGGACGCTTCCCGAGGCTCGGTCCCGCGGTCGAGCGGATGTTCGAGCGCACGCTGATCGAACTCCAGCCGGACGTAGTGCTCGCCTCGCACCTGCTCGGCCACTCTCCGACGTACGTGTCGCTGGCGCTGCGCTGGGGAGTGCCGGTCGTGCTGGAGGTCCATGACTTCTACGTCGCGTGCGAGCTCGCGCATCTTCAACGGATCTCGGGCGAGCTGTGCCGTGGGCCCGAGGGCGGGCGCGCGTGCGCCACCCATTGCTTCCCGGCCGACCGCCGCGCGCCCGAACGCTGGGCCTTGCGAACCCACATGTTCCGCCATGCCGTACAACAGGCCGACGCCCTCGTGTGCCCTTCTCGCTTCGTTGCCGACTACACCGAGGCGACGTTCGGACCGCTGATGGCGCCGCTGCACGTGATCGGCAACGGCGTCGAGCTGGTCCCTCCGCCGCCGGCCCCCGCGTCGCGCCGGCCCGGGCTGCACATCGCGTTCGTCGGCGTCGTCGGCCCGCACAAGGGAGCGCACGTGATCGTCGAAGCGCTGCGACTGGCACAACTACCCAGCGCGCGCCTGACGCTATTCGGCCCTCCGATCGAGCCCTATTTCCGCGAGGTGATCGCGGCCGCCGAATCGGTCGCCAACCTCGAGGTTCACGCCTACGGCGCGTTCGAGCCGCCGGAGCTTCCGGCGCTGCTCAGCGATGTCGACGCGGTGGTGATCCCGTCACTGGTGTGGGAGAGCTACTCGATGGTGGCGCACGAGGCCCTCGCCTGCGGCGTTCCCGTGATCGCATCCCGCCTGGGCGCGCTCCCGGAGGCGGTGCGCGACGGTCACAACGGACTGCTGTTCGAACCCGGATCGGCGGTCGATCTCGCCGCCAAGCTGCAGATGCTGACCGACGACGTGCTTCGCACGCTCCGCGACGGCATCGAGCGGAGCGATTGGATCACGGTGGCGGAGCGAACCCGCACGATCCAGACGCTCCTGGCGCAGGTCGTCGCCGCCGGCACGACCCGGGCCCTACCCGAAGTCGACGAGCTGACGATCATGCGCGACGCGCTGCTCGCGTCGTCGTAGCCTGCTCGGCCCTCAGAGGTTCTCGGCCACGTACGGCGCGGTGCGGTTGAACGTGACGAACCCGATCACGAACACGGCGATGGCGATTCCGATCGGGCCGAGCAGCGCGACCGGACTTCCGAGGGCCTGGGCGGCACTCGGCGCCGCGTGCGTCACCACCGCGTGCCGGAATTGCTGCAGAGCGGTCGCGATCGGACTCAGCATGTACACGTGCACCAGCGTGGGGCTCAGCTTCGCCTGGACCGTCGCCAGCGGAATGATCACCGGCGAGGCGTAGAACAGGATCTGGGTGAGGACCTCCCAGATCGGCTCGACGTCCCGGAAGTACACGAACAGTGACGACAGCAGCATCGACAGGCCCGTCGACAGCAGCGCCAGCAGCGCCACGATCAGCGGCAGCTCGAGCCAGGTGAGCATCGGGTGCACCCCGGCGACGAGCGCGAACGCGAACACGACGATCAGGTTCAGGCTGACGTTGAACAGCGACAGCAGCACGACCGACAGCGGGATGACCATGCGCGGAAACTGGATCTTGCGCACGAGCGTCTCCTTGTCGAGCACACTGCGCACCGACCGGCCGGTCGACTCGGCGAACAGGGTGAACAGCACGATCGAACCGAGCATCTGGACGCCGTAGTACTTCTCGCTGGGAGCGCCGCTCTGCCCGAAGCGGCCGATCACGGAGAAGAACACGTACAGGACGCCGAACAGCAACAGCGGCCTGATCAGCTGCCAGAAGTAACCCAGCACCGATCCGAAGAACCGGAGCTTCCACTCGTTGCGGGCGATGTTCAGGGTCAGGTGCCAGAACCGGCTCCAGTCGTCGGTGAGCGCCTGCGGCCCCCGGATCGGGTTACCGAGCGACTCGTACCGGATCGATTCGGTTTCGACGCTCACATCGATATCCGATCGACGTCGGCGGTGCGGGCGGGATCGACCGTCACGTCCACGGGCACGTCGACCATCCCGCCGAGCGCGTGCGAACCGGTGACCAGGAAAGAGAACGCGTCCTCGTAGCGATCGATCCGCTGCAACCCGCGACCGCGGCGGAACAGGTCGACCACCGGGCTGTAGCGACCCGGCGCGAGCACGTTGTCGAACGAGAACGAGAACACCACCTGCTCGCCGGCGCTGAAGCTCCCGCTGCGGTCGTGGTCGAGGACGGTGGTCCCGACCACGATCGAGCGCTTCTCCTCGTCCAGGACGTACAGGCTGGCCTGTGGATCCTCGACGCCGGCCGCGAACGCGACCAGCGCTCGCACCGTGACACGCCGTCCCTGGGGAACCGCGACCTGGCGCTCGCCGTCTGAGTCCTCGAGCCAGACTTCGACCACCGCCGCCTCCGACTGCGGGAGCTGTCGACCGGCCGCGGTCGCGGCGGCCCGCGCCTGCTCGAAGTTGACTTCGAGGTAACGCTCGGCGACCTCGCCCGGGTCCCCGAGGAGGATCGGCATGCCGCGTTCGAGCAGCAACGCGCGATCGCAGAACCGCTTCATGTCGCTCATGGTGTGGGTCACCAGCACGAGCGTCTTGCCCTCGGCGCGCAGGCGATTGAACACGTCGAAGCACTTCTGCTGGAACCCGGCGTCGCCGACGGCCAGGATCTCGTCCACGAGCAGGATGTCGGCATCCACCTGGATCGCCACCGAGAACGCAAGCCGGACCTGCATCCCCGAGGAGTAGTTCTTCAGCTTGAGATCCTCGAACTCCTCGAGCTCGGCGAACTCGATCACCGATCGGTACCGATCGCGCGCCTCGCGAGGGGTCAGCCCCATCATGATCCCGTTCGTGATCACGTTGTCGCGCGCGGCCAACTCCGGGTTGAACCCGACCCCGAGCTCGATCATCGTGGACAGGCGACCGCGACGCCAGATCTCGCCGTCGCAGGAATAGATTCCCGCCACGCACTTCAACAGCGTGCTCTTGCCGCTTCCGTTACGACCGGCGATCCCGAAGAACTCGCCACGGCTGACCGCGAACGAGACGTTGTCGAGGGCACGGTAGTCGTGGTGCCCGATCCGTCTGAACGGGTGCAGCGCGCGTTCCTTGAGCGTGTGGACTCGCTGCTCGGGCACGCGAAAGGTCTTGCCTACACGACGTGCTACCACCGCCGGCAGAGCATCGTCGACTGGCCTCGCCATAGCGCCAGAGAGTAGCTTGGGAAATCGTCCACGATCCCACCCTGGGCCGGTCAGAGCCCAACCAGGATCTTGCGCAAGCCGTCTTGCAGCTCGACCTCTGCCTCCCAGCCGAGCTCGGCGCGGGCGCGGTTCACGTCGAGGCAGCTCCGGCTGCACCTCGCCCGGCCTGGACGGCGCGAACGTCGGCTTCGGGGGCACTCCGCGCTCGGCGACGTCGCCGAGCGCCTCGAGCAGCTCGAGCACCGAGGTCTCTCGGCCGTGGCCGATGTTGACCGGACCGGTCAGCGACGCGTCAGCGGCGAGCAGGTTGGCTCGAGCCACGTCGGTCACCTCTACCCAGTCCCGCGTCTGCGTTCCGTCCCCGAAGACCGTGGGCGGGCGACCCTCAACGACATGACCGCAGAAGATCGCGACCACGCCGGCCTCGCCGTGCACGTCCTGCCGCGGGCCGTAGACGTTCCCGTACCGGAGCGACACCGTCGAGAGCCCGTGCAGCCGGGTGTAGAGCGCGCAATACCCCTCCGCGGCGTACTTGCTCTGCCCGTACGGGGCCAGCGGCCGAATCGGGTGGTCCTCCGGGGTCGGGAGCACGTCCGCGTCGCCGTACAGGCCGCCGCCGGTCGAAGTGTTGACGACCCGGCGTGCGCCGACGGTTCGCGCCGCTTCGAGCACCGCGATCGTCCCGAGGACGTTCGCGGCGGCGTCGTCGATCGGCTGCGCTACCGAATAACGGACGTCGATCTGGGCGGCGAGATGGAACACGGCCTCGGGGCGAGCGGCGGCGAACACCTCCGCCATCGAACGGGCATCGCGAACGTCAGCGACCAGCAGCGTTGCACCCCGTCGCAGCGCCTCCTCGAGGT
Organism: uncultured Solirubrobacterales bacterium; assembly: GCA_963699325.1. Classification (GTDB taxonomy): domain Bacteria; phylum Actinomycetota; class Thermoleophilia; order Solirubrobacterales; family Solirubrobacteraceae; genus Palsa-465. Next base: position 30,861 of record CAVOTN010000019.1, read on the forward strand.
TCGACCGCTTTCCGGAGGATAGGTTGTCGATCACGGTCACCTGGTCGCCGCGGTCGAGGAGGGCGTCGACCACGTGCGAACCGATGAAACCGGCACCGCCGGTGACGACGCAGTTCATACGGTCGGCCAGCTTAGAGGCCTGTGGCGCGCGCGACCGTGCCGGAACGTTGGCGGGCCCGCACCGCGAATGCGGTACGGGCCCGACCGAAGGACGACCCTGGTAGGGCTGGGGGCCGTCCGATGACCCGCGAGAAAGGGGGCGATGCTCGCGGGCCCGTGTGACCTCCGTGTCAGAGCCAAGCATAGCGCTGCCGGGGCGGGCACGGTCAACCGTCTTGGACTTAACTGGACACTCTGTCCCCCCGTCGCGGGAGGCCAAGGGCGCAACCCGCGCGGCCAGATCTCGTTACAACTGTGGTGGTTGGCAGCGGGCGTGGACGGTTCGCGCTCGACGCCCCGCGGCAAGGCAGGCACTGAGATTGCGCCCCGACACCCCCGTTGCACCCCGTCCGAGTCCGATCGCCCCGCCGGCGACGGTCGAGGTCGTCGGCGTTCCGCTCGGGGTGATCGACTACGAGCGAACGCTCGAGTGGATCGACGCGATGGTGGCCGAGCGGCAGCGGGGATACGTCTGTGTGTGCAACGTCCACACCGTGATGGCCTCCCGGGAGGACGCGGAGCTTCGCGCCGCGCTTCTGGCGTCCTCGCTCAACGTCCCCGATGGCCAACCGCTCGTGTGGGCGATGAACGCGCTCGGGCACTCGCTGACCGATCGGGTCTACGGCCCCGAGCTGATGGCACGCGCCTGTGAGCGGGCGGCATCGACCGGCCGTCGCTTCTATCTCTACGGCGGCCGCAATCAGAGCGCGCTCGTAGAACTCGCGCTCCACCTTCGCCGCCGGTTTCCCGGCGTCCAGATAGTCGGTGGGTACTCGCCGCCGTTCCGGCCCCTGACCAGCGAGGAACAAGCCGCTGTCAGCGCCGAGATCAACCAGACGAGCCCGGATGTGGTGTGGGTGGGCATCGGCGTGCCCAAGCAGGAGAAGTGGATGGCGATGCTCCGTTCCCAGCTCGAGGCGCCCGTGCTGATCGGCGTCGGCGCTGCTTTTGATTTCCACGCCGGCCTGGTGCCGCAGGCTCCGCCGTGGATGCAGCGCGCGGGCCTCGAGTGGGCCTACAGGCTCGCTCGCGAACCGCGCCGGCTCTGGCGCCGCTACCTGCGCTACAACCCTCGATTTGTGAGCGCATTCGCGCGCCAGCTCGCCGAGCGCCGAGCCGGCGGCGGGAAATCCTGACCTCACCAGCCGAACAGCCTCGGGCGGCGCCGCACGACCCCGGCAACCTGCTCGACCGGCTCAGCCGACCCTCGACGCTGGAGGTGTACTACCAGCGCACGATGCGACGTGAGCAGCAACTGCTCGCCGGCCGCCTCGGAATCGCACATGGCGACGTGCTTTCGGTCGGATCCGGCTGGCATCCCGGACGCCACCTGTTTCCAGCCCCGGCGTTCCGGCTGGTTGCCGTTGATGCGAATCCCGAACGGGTAGCGGGGGTCACGGACACCGGCCGCGCCGACGAGGCTCTCCTCGGCTACGCCGGCAAGCTCGGTTTGCCGCCGGCGTCCTTCGATGTCGTGCTCTACCGGCTGGTGCTTCACCACATCGCCTATCAGGGCCCGCTCGCGCCTTGCTTCGCCGAGGCTGCGGAGCTCTTACGCCCCGGCGGCGCGATGGTCGCAATCGAGCCAGGACTCTGGCATCCGGTCGGGCTGGGGCTCGCGATGGCGAACCGGACGGGCGCCGCGACCACGATCCATGGCACTCCCGACGACATTCCGCTTTCGCCTCGCCGGCTGCTGTCGGAGGCGAGGGCGGCGGGTCTCGCCCCGGAGCTGTATGCGGTGACGTTCACCTGGCGGCGACTGCCGCCTCGGGTGCAGCGCGCCCTGGCGCCACTCGACGCGCTCGGCACGAGGCCGCGGGCGGCGCCGTTCGGCCACACGCTGATGCTCATCGCGCGCAGGGAGATATG
>CAVOTN010000020.1:0-61788 GCA_963699325.1 uncultured Solirubrobacterales bacterium
GTTCGACGCGATCGATGCGGTCATCGCGCGCGACCCGGCGCGAGCGCTGCGGGCGGCGGCCAGGCTCGCGGACTCGGGCCGCGACGCCGGCCAGCTGCTCCGGGACCTCGAGGTGCACGGCCGCGAGCTGCTCGCGGTGCAGGTGCTTGGCGATGTCCCTCCCGAGTTTCGGGTCACCCCCCAGCGCGACATCCGCCTCGCGGAGCAGGCCACTGCGCTGGCCGACACCGACGCGGTGCGGCTGCTCGATCTGGTCTCGGCCGCGCTGGATGCCACCGCGAACGGCGCGCAGGCGCGTATCCAGCTCGAGCTTGTGCTGATCAAGGCGGCCGCACCCGAGCTCGATCCGTCGATGGCGGCGTTGCTCGCGCGGCTCGAGCGGCTGGAGCGTGGCGGCGCCGGTGGCGGTGGCGGTGGCGTCGGCGTCCGCGCCGCAGTGCCACCGGAATCCGCGGCGCAGGCGGCGCCCGCAATCCGCGCGGCCCGCGCAATCCGCGCCGCCCGCCCGAATCCGAGCCCTCGACGCCAGAACCGCCACCGCACAACGGCGCCGCGGCCGAGGCTGCCGTGCCCGAACCAGAGCCCGAACCCGAGCCCAGCCCCGCCTCCGAACCCGCGGGCGCGCTCGAGCTCGACGACGCGGCGGCCTGCTGGCCGGCGGTCGTCGACATCGTGCGGGCCGAGAACGCGATGCTGGCGGCGCTGCTCGCGGACGCTCGCCCGGTCGCGGTCAACGACCGCGAGCTGACGCTCGCGTTCCCGGCGGGAGCCGCGTTCCTCAAGCGCAAGGCCGAGCAGGAGGACCACCGCCGCGTGGCGGCCGAGGCGCTGAAGACGGTGACCGGCCGGCGCTCGCGCTCCGTTACGAGCTCCGCGAAGACGAGGAGCGCCGGAGGGCGAGGCCGTGCTCTCCGGCGAGGAGCTGGTGCGACGGTTCATGGAGGAGTTCGACGCCGAAGAGCTCCTCGAAGACGACGCCCGAACGGACGGAGGCAACGCTGATGCCCCAACCGAACATGCAGCAGCTGCTCAAGCAGGCCCAGAAGATGCAGCAGGACATGCTGAGGCCGCAGGAGGCGCTCAAGGACGAGGTCGTCGAGGCCTCGGCCGGCGGCGGGATGGTGACCGTCGAAGGTCACCGGCGACCTCGTCGTCAAGTCGATCACGATCGACCCGCGAGGCGGTCGATCCCGACGACGTCGAGCTGCTCCAGGACATGGTGCTGGCGGCGGTCAACGAGGCGCTCCGCTCGGCCCAGGAGCTCGCCGTCGGCGAAGCTCGGCGGGATCACCGGCGGGCTGCGGCGGCCTCGGGGGTCTCGGCGACCTCGGACTCGGCGGCCTCGGCCTGTAGCCGGCCGGCCCACCGAGCGTGTACGCCCCGCCCGTACAGCGGCTGATCACCGAGCTGTCGAAGCTGCCCGGGCGTCGGCGGCCGCACGGCCCAGCGGCTGGCCTTCCACCTGCTCCGCGCGAGCGACGAGGAGGCGCTCGCGCTCGCGCGCGCGATCACCGAGGTCAAGGAACGGATCGGGCTGTGCGAGATCTGCTTCAACCTTGCGGACGGGCCGAGCTGCCGGATCTGCGCCGACGAGCGCCGCGACCCCGACGTGATCTGCGTCGTCGAGGAGCCCTCTGACGTGATCTCGATCGAGCGCACGCACGAGTTCCGGGGCCGCTACCACGTGCTCGGCGGAGCACTCTCGCCGATCGACGGCGTCGATCCGGAGGACCTCAAGATCGCGGAGCTGTACGAGCGAGTGACAAGGACCCCGCCCACCCGGTCCGTGAGGTCGTGATCGCGACGAACCCGACGACGACGGGGGAGGCGACGGCGCTTCACATCGCGGCCGGGTTGCGCGAACTCGACGGCGAGGTCGCGGTCACGCGGCTCGCCAGCGGCCTACCGGTGGGCGCGGACCTCGAGTACGCGGACGAGCTGACGCTCGGGCGGGCCCTGGTCGGCCGCCGGGCTCTCTGATGCCCGAGACGGTCGTGATGAAGTTCGGCGGGACGTCCGTAGCCGATGCGGACCGGATCAAGCGGGCCGCAGCCCGGATCGTCGGCAAGCGCGACGCCGGCAAGCGCGTCGTGGCGGTCCTATCCGCGCGCGGGCAGACGACCGACGAGCTCATCGCGATGGCCGAGGAGGTGTCCCCAAATCCCGACCCGCGTGAGATGGACATGCTGCTGTCCCACCGGAGAGCGGATCTCGTGCGCGCTGTGCGCGATGGCGATCAATGACCTCGGGCACCGTGCGATCTCGTTCACGGGCTCGCAGGCCGGCATCGTCACCGACACGTCGCACACCAAGGCCCGGATCCTCGAGGTGCGCGCGGACCGGATCCGCGAGGCGTTGAGTGACGATCTGATCGTGCTCGTCGCCGGGTTTCAGGGCGTGTCCACCAGCCGCGACGTGACCACGCTCGGGCGCGGCGGCTCGGACACGACCGCGGTGGCGCTCGCCGCCGCGATCGGCGCCGAGGTGTGCGAGATCTACACCGACGTGGCGGGAGTGTTCACGGCGGATCCGCGTCTTGTGCCGAGCGCCCGCAAGCTGCCGCAGGTCAGCTTCGAGGAAATGCTCGAGATGGCGGCGTCCGGAGCCAAGGTCCTGCAGCTCAGATCGGTCGAGTACGCTCGGACCCATGGCGTGCAGATCCACTGCCGCTCGAGCTTCCACGACATCCCCGGTACCTTCGTGATCGGAGAAGACGAGACGATGGAGCACCCCCTCATCACCGCAGTGACCCATTCGACCGAAGAGGCGAGGATCACGTTGACGGGTGTTCCCGACCGCCCCGGCGTGGCAGCCGCAATCTTCAGGGCGCTCGCCGATGCGAACTGCAACGTCGACACGATCATCCAGAACGAGCCGCGTGAGGAGGGTCGCGACGCCGAGGTGTCGTTCACGATCTCGAGCGAGGACGTCCGCGCCGCCGAGCGTGCGCTCGAGCCGGTCCGCTCCGAGCTGGGAATCGCCGCGATCGACACCGACCCCGAGATCGGCAAGGTCTCGATCATCGGCGCGGGCATGCGCTCGCATCCGGGCGTGGCCGCTCAAGTGTTCGAGACGCTCGCCACCGAAGGCATCAACATCGAGATGATCACGACCTCGCCGATCAAGATCGCGTGCGTGATCCGCTCCGAAGCCGTGCCGCGTGCGGTCCAGGCGCTCCACTCGACGTTCCAGCTGAGCCTCGCCGAGGTCCAGCGCGAGCGCCCGATCGGGCAGGAGGCGCGATGACCCGCGGGCTCCGCGTGGCCGTGGTCGGCGCGACGGGCGTCGTCGGCACTACGATGCGCGCGGTGCTGCGCGAGCGGGAGTTCCCGGCCAGCGAGATCGTCCCGTTCGCATCGCCACGCTCCGCCGGCCGGGAGCTCGACGGCCAGCGGGTGCGGCCGCTGAGCGACGGTGTCGACATCGAGGGTTTCGATCTCGCACTGTTCTCCGCCGGCGCCGGCGTGTCGCGGGACTGGGGACCACGTTTCGTGGAGGCGGGCGCCGTCGTGGTCGACAACTCCTCCGCGTTCCGGCGCGATCCCGAGATCCCGCTGGTCGTGTCCGAGGTCAACCCGCACGCACTCGAACGCCACCGCGGGCTGATCGCCAATCCCAACTGCTCGACGATGCAGGTGATGGTCGCGCTGGCGCCGATCCATCGCAAGGCGGGGATCGAGCGGCTGGTAGTCGCCACCTACCAATCGGTGTCGGGCACCGGCCAGAAGGCGATCGACGAGCTCGACGCACAGGCCGACGCGTCGTTGCGCGGAGCTGAGGTGCCGGCGCCCCAGGTGTATCCGGAGCCGATCGCGTTCAATGTGATCGGCGCGGCGGGCTCGTTCGCCGACGGAGACGACCACACCGACGAGGAGCGCAAGATGATGTTCGAGACGCGCAAGATCCTCGAGGACGAGTCGATCGGGATTGCGGTCACGTGCGTGCGCGTGCCGGTCCGGACCTGCCATTCGGTGGCGGTGAACGTGCAGACGCGCGTGCCGCTGTCCGCCGGGGAGGCGCGTGAGCTGCTGAGCGCGATGCCCGGCATCGTGCTCGAGGACGTGCCGACGCCGCTCCGCGCCGCCGGCCGGGACGAGGTGTTCGTCGGGCGGATCCGCCCCGACGAGTCCCATCCGCGCGCGCTCAGCATGTGGATCGTCAGTGACAACCTCCGCAAGGGGGCCGCGACCAACGCGGTCCAGATCGCGGAGGTTTTGGTTCAGCGGGGCCTGCTCCGCGGCCGCGATTCGGTCGCGGCGTAGCGACCGCAAGCGCACTGCCGCCGGTTGTCAGGAAGCTGACCACGGAATCCCGTTAAAGAACGCTCGGATGTGGGTATCCACCCTGCCGAACTTGGAGCCTCGGGCTCCGCAAGACTTCCAACGGGCGGACATAGGGGTATGACGAGGGCGAGGCACACGAGCCTCGCTCTTCGTCGTTAAGGGGCGCATCGGTCACCGGTTTCAAGTGCCCGAAGGGTGGCCCGGCTAGGCTGCGGTTATGCCAAATCGCGCGAGATGGGCGTTCGGGTTCGCCGGCGCGTGCGCAGCGTTGGTTGGCCTCCTGTGGCTGGCCGCCTTCCACGTCGGATTCGTCGAGCGGGCCGACCAAAAGGTGCTGTTCGCCTTCTATAGCCTCACCTCCGAGTCCGAGCACCACCGCGTGCACGTGGCCGCGAGCTTCCTGGTCTCGCTGTGCGATCCGTCCCGATTCGTGTTCCTGGCGGTGGTGCCGGTCGGCGTCGCGCTGGCGCGACGCCGGGCCTACGACGCAGGCGCGGTCGTGGTGCTGATCGCCGGCGCGGGCGTCACGACGCTGGTGCTGAAGCATGTGCTTCCCGAGCCATTCCCGAGCGTCACCTCGCCGGTTCCGTACCCCCGCTTTCCGAGCGGTCATTCGACCCTCGCGATGTCGCTGGTGCTCGCGCTGACGCTCGTCGCCCCCGCGCGGCTGCGACCGCTGGTCGCGGGGCTGGGAGCCGTATTCGCGGCGGCTGTCGGCTACTCGCTGCTGACGCTCGGTTCGCATTATCCGACCGACGTGTTCGGAGGGTTTCTCGTCGCCACAACCTGGGCGCTGCTGACGGCGGGGGCGTTGTTCGGGTTCGAGGGCCGTCTGGGTCGGTCTGCCAGGTCGAGCCGTCGCCCTTTGTTCCAGGAAGTGGTGACACCGCCAATCGCCGCACTCATCGTGGCCGCGGTTCTGGCCACGGTAGTCGTGCTCAGCGACCCTCATGGGGTCGTCTCGTACGTCGGCGGCAGCACCGCGTTCATGGTCGGCGCCGCCCTCATCGCGGCGCTAAGCACGGCGGTGGCGACCGGAATCGTGCTCAGCGTCCGGCGCTGAGAAGACGTCAGGCCGCGCTGGCGACGACCGACGTCGACCAGTCGATCACCTTCGTCGGCCTGACGATGTGCTTACTCATCCCGAGCTCCTTGGGCGAGAGCCCGAGGGCGAGCCCGACGAGTTGGGGCAGGTGCAGGACCGGCATCCCGAGCTCGCGGCCGACGACCTTCGACGCGACCGGCTGCTGGAGGTCCAGGTTGAGGTGGCACAGCGGGCACGGAACCACGAGGCAGTCGGCTTCGGCGTCGATCGCGTCTCCGAGGTGGCGGCCGGCCTGCTTTAGCGACGCCTCCTTGTTCATCGTGATGATCGGGAAGCCGCAGCACTTGTAGACGCCGGCGTAGTCGATCACGGTGCCGCCGAGCGCCTCTATCACCCAGTGCAGGTAGCGATCGCGAGGGTGCTCCTCGTCGACCCCGAGACGCTCGGACGGGCGGATGATGTAGCAGCCGTAGAACGGGCCGACGCGCAGGTCGGTGAGCGGTCGCTTGACCTTCGCCTTGAGCGCGTCGAGGCCGATGTTCTCGACCAGCAGCCACAGGAAGTTCTTGTTGGTAAGGCCTCTGTCGTACCGAAGGCCTTCGTCTGCGAGGTTGCCGTTGACCTGCTCGCGGTACTCGGTGTTGGCGTCGAGCCGCTCCTGGCACTCGGACTGCGCGCCCTGGCAGGTCGAGCAGATGTTCATCATCAGTTCGCCGTCAGTGCGCTGGGCCAGCGCGAACGTGCGGGCGTTCAGCGTGTCGGCGAGCTCCTGATTGTGTTCGGCGATCACGCCCGCTCCGCAGCAGGCCGCTCGGTCGAGCTCGATCAGCTCGATATCGAGCAGCGGCGCGACCTTCGCCATCGATCCGTGGAGCTCGGGCGTGAACCCGCGGCTCACGCAACCTGGCCAGTACGCGACCTTCATGACTGCTCCTCGGCCGCGGTCGCCGCCGCCGACTCGGCCGCCTCGGTCTCGGCCTCGTCCTCGTATCCGGTCACGTACAGATTCAGCTCGTAGCGCTCCGGCTTTCCGTCGATCGTGTCGAACAGCTTCTTGACCTCGGGCGGGGCCTTGTGCGGGTGGCCGAGCGCGGTCCTCGGCGTCATCTTGCCGCGTGTCAGGCCCTTCAACGCCGTCGGTAGCCCGCTCATCAGCTCCTTCCCCGCGGCCGGGTTCAGCTTCCCGCCATACGAATCCGCGAGCAGATCCGGCTCGTGGAGGATGCCGTTCTTGCGGATGTTCTTGACGAACGCGTGCTCGTGGTTGTAGCCGTTGTTGCCGTCCTTGATCTCGAAGTCCGAGCCGGCGATCCGGCGCAGGCGCATGATCTGGCTCATCGGATCCACGCCCTTCGGGCAGGCGTCGATGCAGCTGAAGCAGTGAGTGCAGTCGTAGAGTCCGTGCGGATCCTCGGACAGGTCGCTGAGGCGCTCGCGGTGCTGGTCGTCGCGCGGGTCGCCGACGAACCGGTAGGCCTTGGCAAGTGCGGCCGGCCCGACGAACAGCGGATCGACCTCCATCGACAGGCAATCCGACACGCACGCTCCGCACTGGATACAGGCCATCGTCTGGGTGACGTCGACCATGTTCTCGTGCGGCACGATGTACTCGCGCTCGGGCACCGGCTGCTTGTTGATCAGCCACGGGGTGACGCGCTGGATCTTCTTCCAGTGGACCGCGTCCATGTCGACGATCAGATCCCGGATCACCGGCATGTTGCCCATCGGCTCGACGGTGATGACCTGCGTCTGCTGGCCCTCCTCAGGCGGGTTCCAGCCGGTTCCATGCCCGCGCTGGGCGGCCTCCCGGAGGTGGGTGTTACACGCGAGGCCCGGCTTGCCGTTCATCCGCACGCCGCACGAGCCGCAGATCGCCTGCTGGCAGGAGCAGCGAATCCCGATCGAGCCGTCGGTGTCGTCCTTGATCTTGAGGATCGCGTCGAGCACCGACTGGACCGGCGAGAGGTCGACGACGTGGGTGTCCCAGCGCGGGGCCTCGCCGGATTGCGGGTCGTAGCGCCTGATCCTCAGCGTGTACTCGGGCATCAGTAGGTCCTTTCCTCTGGCTGCCAGCGGGTGATCGTGACCGGCGAGAAGCTCACCAGCGGCACGTCGGCGCCGTTCATCGAGATGTCGATGTGCTTGAGCCACTCGTCGTCGCGGCGGCCCGGATAGTCGAGCCGCCATTGCGCCCCGCGGCATTCTTTGCGCTCGAGGGCGCCAACCACGATCGTCTCGGCCACATCGAGCATGTACCCGAGCTCGATCGCCGCGATCACGTCCTGGTTGAACACCGACCCGCGGTCGTCCACCGCCGCGTGGGTGGCCTCGTCCTTGAGCCGGCGGACGATCTCGTGCGCCTTGGTCAGCCCGGCCTCGTCGCGGAACACGGCGACGTATTCGTTCATGGTCTCGCCGAGCTCGTTCTTGATGGCGCCGATGCGCCGGCCGCCCTGCGGCCGATTCATGATCGCGTTGATGTGCTTCTCGGTGTCCGCCACGCGTGCGGCCGGGGTGGACGGCATCGGCATCTGGAGCGCACGGGCGGCGGCGTGGGCGCCCGAGCGCCGCCCGAACACGAGCGTGTCGAGCAGCGAGTTCGCGCCGAGGCGGTTGCCACCATGGACCGAGACGCACGCGACCTCACCTGCGGCGTACAGGTACGGGACCGTGGTCTCCCCGTCGGAATCGGTCTTGACGCCGCCCATGATGTAGTGCATCCCCGGCAGGATGTGGATCGGCTCGCGGGTGATGTCGACGCCGGCGAAATCGCGTCCGATGTTGACGATCTCCCGCAGCGCCTCGAGCGTGCGGCGGCGGGGAACCTTGGTGATGTCGAGCGCGACGGTGCCGTCGTCGAAGCCGCGGCCCTCGTTGATCTCAGTCTGTTCGGCTCGCGACACGACGTCGCGCGAAGCCAGCTCGAACTTGTTCGGCGCGTACTTCTCCATGAACCGGTCGCCCTCGGCGTTGAGCAGCCAGGCGCCCTCGCCGCGGGCGCCCTCGGTGATCAGCAGTCCGTTGCCGGCGAGCGTCGTCGGGTGGTACTGCACCATCTCCATGTCCATCAGCTTGGCCCCGATCCGGTAGGCCTGGGCGATGCCGTCGCCGGTGACGATCAACCCGTTGGTGGTCGGCTTGTAGACCTGGCCGGCTCCGCCAGAGGCGAGGATCGTGGTCTTGGCGTTGAACACCTCGAGCGCGCCGTCGCGCAGGTCGCGGCAGATCGCTCCGATGCAGCGGCCCTCCTCGTCCTGAAGGAGGTCGGTCGTGAACCACTCCTCGTAGCGGTCGATCTGCTCTGAGCGCTTCATCAGCTGCTCGTAGAGCACGTGGAGGATCGCGTGGCCGGTGATGTCCGCGATGTAATAGGTGCGCGCGGCGGACGCGCCGCCGAACGCGCGCGTCCCGAGGTGGCCGGTCTCGTTGCGGTGGAAGGTGACACCGAGGTGCTCGAGGTAGAGGATCTGGTCCGGCGCCTCGCGGCACATGACCTCGATCGCGTCCTGGTCGCCCAGGTAGTCCGAGCCCTTGACGGTGTCGAACGCGTGCGACTCCCAGGTGTCCTCGGGGTTCAGCGCCGCGTTGATCCCACCCGCCGCGGCCACCGAGTGCGAGCGGACGGGGTGGACCTTCGAGACGATCGCCACGGACGCGCCGGCCTCGGCCGCGGACAGGGCCGCGCGTTGGCCGGCCAGGCCGGCACCGATGATCAGCACGTCATGGGAAGGCACGGCGGGCAATTCTAGGTGGGCGGCCGGTCCAGCGCGTCTCGGCCGGATCGCGCCGTGCGCACTCCCGCGTCCCGGTGGACGATCGCTCGGGCTCTACAAGTTGCGCCCGCGGACGCGCGTTAAGTCTCCGCCTGACTTTCTACAAGGACGCGAAATGGCCGTATACGACTTGGTAGGGGCGAGCCCGGCGCGCGTGGAGCACGCCAACGGCTCGCCGGCTGAGGCGCTTGCCGCAGATGGCAAGCTAGTGAGCTGGCTCGCCGGCATGCTGGCGCAGGACCGGCATTACCACACGGTCATGGCCACGCTCACCGCGAGCGAGAACTATCCGAGCACGATCGTCCGCGCGGCTGCGGCCTTCATCGGTGGCGAGCACTACTTCTTCGACGCCCCAAGCCCGGGGCACTGCGGCGAATGGGCGTTCCCGCGGTCGGGGACGTTGCCCGCCCTCCAGACGAAGTTCCTGGCCCAGATGAAGCGATTGTTCGCCGCTGACATCGCCGATTGGCGACCCAACGGCGGATCGATGTGCGAGCAGGCGGTCGTGATGGCCGCCTGTAAAGCCGGAGACGCGTTCGTCGAGCTGGCCCCCGAGGACGGCGGGCATTTCGGCGCCGCGGTCCTGGCGGAGAGGCTCGGCATCGGCTCCTTCGCGTTCCCGATGGTGGGGGACCTGATCGACGTCGCGGGGACGGCCAAGCTCGTCGCGCAGCATCCGCGCATCCGGCTGGTGCTCGTCCAGCCGTCGCATTGCCGGCGGCCGCAACCGATTGCTGAGCTGGCGGCCGCGCTACCTCCTGGGGTCACGCTCGCGGTGGACGTCAGTCACACCGCTGGGCTGATCGCGAGTGGCCTGCTGCCGCAGCCTCTGCTCCAGGGTGCGCACATCCTCACGTTCAACACGCACAAGACGCTGCCGGGCCCCAACAAGGGCGTCATCGCCTTCGCGGACCGCAACCACCCCCTTGCCCACACGATGTGGGAGACAATCTGCCCGCAGCTGCAGTCCAACAGCCATCCCGAGTGTCTTCCGGGCCTGGTCCTCGCGCTCGAAGAGATCGCCATCTTCGGTCGCGCCTATGCCGAGCAGGTGATCGCTAACGCCCGGACGCTTGCGCAAGTGCTCCACAGCAACGGCGTCCGCGTGGCCGGCATGGAGTACGGCGGCACGCAGACTCACCAGGTTCACGTGAGGATCGGTGCAGCCGAGGTCTCGAACCGAGTCGCCAACGAACTGCTGACGACGTGCGGCTTCCGCACAAACTCGGTGAACATCCCGGGTACCGGCGGTGAGTTTGGTCTTCGGCTCGGCACCCAGGCGTTGACGCGCCGGGGCTTGACCGAGGTCGAGTTTGCCGAGCTCGGCCGCCTGCTCGCGCAGGCGACGCGTTGGACCGCCGATCCTCCGCGCATCCGTCAGGCGGTGGCCGAGCTCCTAGCGGACTATCCGCTGTTCCCGTTGCACTTCAGCTTTGACCAGCTTGACCACGGTGAGCACCTGGGGCGGCTGCTCGCCGAGGTCCTGCGGTAGATCCGGCTAGGCCCGGGGCGCGCACGAGTACTGCCGCTGCCATGTCGGCGGCCGGTGCTGGTTTTTCGCGTACCGCGGCACCGATATGCACTCGGCCGGTCACCAAATCACACGCGCGCAAGAGCATGGTCGGCAAGGTCAACGCGAGTATGGTGCCGACGCGTACGTTCCTCTTGCATGGAGCTGCAGGGCGTGATCGTGGTGGAGGACCCAGACAATGTGCCCGGTACCACGAGGTCCGGACCGGTCGCCGCCCTGCAGCACGTAGCGAACCGGCCGATCGTCCATCACGTGCTCGACGTGCTCGAAGGAGCGGGCGTGAACGAGGTGGTCGTGGTCAGCTCCGCGGGGCTCGGCGACGAGGTCCGGGATTGCCTGGCCGCGCGCGAATCGCGCCACCAGGCCAACCTCTGCTACGTCGAGCAGTCGACACGGGTCAATCTGGCGGCGGGGCTGAGCCTGGCCGCGCCCGTGGTCGGCTCCGCGCCCTGCATCGCCCACGTTGCGAGCGGGCTGCTGGGTGAGCCGTTGCTGCCGTTCCTCCAGCACCTCGACACTGAATCTCCCGATGTCGTCCTGATCATGCATCAGGGCCGCGCCCCCGATGGGCGGCTGAGTGCGGCCACGCAGGAGATGCTGCACATCGCCGAGCTCCACCCGGAGCGGGCGGCTCTGGGCATGGCCGGGGTGTGCCTGTTCGGCCCGGGCGCGCTCGGCCAGATCGCCGACGCCGGCTGGCCGGCCGGCCCCGAGGTCGACCTGACCGCGGTCGCAGCAAGGATCGAGACCGCTGGCGGAAGCTTTCAGGTACGGCTCGCGGACGCGTGGCGCCGGTACGCCGGCAGCACGTTCGACCTGCTGGAACTGAACCGCATCGTGCTCGATCGCCTGGAGAGCGATCAGCGACGTCAGGAGGAGAACGGCAACCGGATCGAGGGGCGCGTCCAGATTCACGAGGGCGCATCGATCCGCACGAGCGTGATCGTCGGGCCGGCGGTGATCGGGGCCGATGCCTGCATCTCCGACGCCTACATTGGGCCGTACACGTCGATCGGCGCCGAGGCCCACATTGAAGGCGCCGAGATCGAACGATCGATCATCGCCGCCGGAGCGAGTGTCATGCACATCGGCTGCCGTCTCGCTGGCAGCGTCGTCGGCCGCGACGCGCGCGTGTTCCGTGACTTCTCGCTTCCGCGCGCGATCCGACTGCGCGTCGCCGACGGCGCCGAAGTCGCGCTCTGCTGAGCGCGACTTCCGGCTGGTCTCCCTAGGGGACGGCGGTGAGCTCCGGCGCCCCGTTCGCGTCGTGTGAGGACAGCGAGCCGACGAGCCCGTTGACGTGTGCGAAGTGACTCGCCTGGGTGCGGTTTGCGACGCCCAGCTTGCGGAAGATGTTCCGAAGATGGAACTTCACCGTCTGCTCTGTCACCCACAGCTTCCGCGCGATGTAACTGTTGGTCGAGCCCGACGCCACCAGCTGCAGGATCTCGAGCTCACGTGCGGTCAGCGGGAGGTCCTCGGCCATGATCGCGGGCCCTCGCGCCTCGGCGGCCTGCGTGAGCGCCGCGGGCCGGTGAACGATATGGCCGTTCAGGGTCTCGCGGACGAGCGTCGCAAGAGCCGCGGGGTGCGTGGCCTTGGAGATCACGCCGGTCGCGCCGGCGCGGAAGATCCGGTCAAGCCACTCAGGGTCGAGGTGCAGGCTCAGCATGAGCACGGTCACCTCGCTGTCCAGGCCGCGGATCTCCCGCAGCAGCTCGATCGCGCGGGTGGACTGCTCCATGTCGTCGAACAGGATCGCGTCGGGCTCTGCCCCGAGGAGCGTGCCGGCCGACGTCGTGCGTCCGTTCGCGGCGCCGACGAGCTTGAACTCGCCGCTCTTGCGAAAACCAATTCGAATCGCCTCGACTATCAGCGAATTGTCAGCGACGATGACGAGACGTCTCATTGCACTGGTCTCGCGCAGCCGCAGCTCCGAGGATTCCAACGTTGCCCCCATCATGTCTTTCGTGGCCTCCTAACGTCAACCACCGTGATTCGATCGCCGCCGCTTCGCTGCTGCGGCTCCGACCGAAAGCTTTGACGATGGTTGGGAGGGGCGCAATGGGTCTGCCGGGCGCGCCTGCGTTCAATCTCGTGAACGCCGCCGGTTCCAGACCCCGGAGAGTGGAATGTCGCCACTCAGGACGTTCAAGAGGTGTGGAAGTCCGTCGAGCCCTGTGCGCCGCAGCCACCGCCCGATTTCGGTCACCGGCTCGATGCGGGCGAGCTGGTACAGGCCGACGGTCCCGGAGACAGCGGTGATCGACATGCTGGCCCGACCGGTCTCGCGCTCGGGATCGTCAAGGACCCGCGTTGCACGGAACTCGACCGCGGTGAACTCCTCGGCGTCGGGGCCGGGCCGGTTCCGCCGGATGAACACCGGACCGGGTGACTCCCGCCGGATCCGAGCCGCGATGTACGCGATCAGCGGCGAGCAGACGATCAGGGCGACGGACGCTCCAACGACATCGATCGTCCGCCTGAGGGTCCTGGACGCTGTCGACGGGCGGTGCGCAGGCAGTCCGATCAGCGGCACGCCGGCGACGGACCGCAGCGTTGCCTGCGGGCCCATCAGCTCGTACAGCCGGGGCACGACATCGATCCGGACGTTCATGGGTTGCAGCCGGCGTACGAGCGCCAGCAGCTCGGAGACCGGTTCGCGAGAGAAGCTGATCACGACGCGTTCGACTCCCAGCCGCTCGATGATCTCGGGTAGCCGGTCCGGCGACCCGAGCACCGACAGCCGCTCGGGGAGGTCGTGCCGGCGCACCCTCGGTGCCCGGTCCACGAACCCGACGACGTTGGCTCCGTACTCCGGATGGGCGAGCAGCTCACGGCAGATCAGCTGGCCGACCTCGCCGGCGCCGACGATCACGGTGTTTTGCTCAAAGCCGACCGTCCGCCAGCAGGCCGCGCGCGCGGCGGCGCGGGCGGCCGGTACGGTGAGGAGGGCGAGCGCCCAGAAGCCGGCGACGACGAGGACGCCGGGCCTGTCCGATCCGCCCAGGCGGGAGACCACGAGCACGAGCCACGCGCCGATTGTGAGCAGGCGCAACGATCCGACGACGTCCTCAACGATCGCAGGGCGCCTCCGCATCCGGTCGCCCCGGTACAGGCCGTCAAGCGTGGCGGCGAGCATCCAGCAAGGGAGCGCGAGGGCGAACAGCGTCAGCTCGCTTGCCGAGTCTGAGACTCCGTGCCCCGGCCACACCAGCGCGGCCACGGCGAAGGCGACAGCCAACCCGAGCATGTCGGCGATCCGGAGGGCACGCGTGATCAGGCGCTCGCGCCGCGAGCCCGTCCGGCGGCCGAGCAGTTGCCGCGTGTGCTCGTCGATCGCCTCGAGCAGGCCGCCCGGAGTGATCGGCGAGCCGTCAAGCTCACCGGCGCCTCGAGCCACGCGACGTCCGTTGATCGACCTGATCGAACCCATCGGGTGCGAAGCATGCACCGGGCCCCATCGAGCGTAAAGACCAGGCACGGAAAACTGTTCCATAGATGAGCAAGCGGCCCTCCCCGTTCGGTCAGCTAACCGAGGGCGCCGCTCGCGCCGGGTCAGGACCTCGCGCCGAGGTCCGCGCGGCTAGGTCTCGGCCGGGAGCGCTAGGGGGACCGCGTCCGGAGCGCCGGCGCCGGTCATCCGAGCGACAAGCGCGGACCCCATCAGCCGAAGCCCGAACGGCAGGCCGTGCACGACATACCGGCGGTAGAGGCGCTTGGGCTCCTGCACGAGGCGATGGAGCCATTCCAGGCCGAGCCGCTGGACGATCCTCGGTGCGCGGTGGATCTCGCCGGCGACGAAGCTGAACGACACGCCACAGGGGACGAACCACACGTTCGGCATCCGCTCGAGCAGGCTAACGATCAGGCGTTCCTGCTTGGGAAACCCGAGTCCGACGAACACGATCTGTGGGTTCGCCGCCTCCACCGTGCGCGTGATGCGGTCGAGCGAGGCCGGGTCGCGCTCGAAGCCGAATGGTGGGCAGAGCGTCCCGGCCATGCGGAGCGCCGGGTTGCGCTTGACCAGTTCCATGGCCGCCGCCTCCGCGGTTCCGGGGTTGCCGCCGAGGAGGAACACCGATGCATTTGCCTCCGCGGCGGCGGCTGTCAGCGACAGGACCAGCGTGGAGCCCGCGACGCGTTCAGGGAGAGGCGAGCGCGCGAGTGCGCCGGCCCAGATGAGAGGCATGCCGTCGGCCACGACCAGGTTTGCGGCCGACACGAGTTCACGAACCTCGGAGGAAGCGCGCCACTGTCGCAGGATGTCGAGGTTCGCGGTGACGATCCACCCTCCGTGTCGCTCGGCCACGCCGCGCAGCACGAAGTCGATCGTCTCACGCTCGGACAGGGCGGCGAAGTCGAGGCCCATAAGCGGAACCGTCGCCGGCGTGGGGGCCGGCGGTTCGGCGGTGGGGGCCGGTGACGTGGCCTTCCGGCCTGGTGTGGTGAGCCTCACCCGAACGGGTGGGCTGCCAGCGAAGTCTGCGGTCGCGATTGCGTCGACGGCCGCGACGGCGGTGGTGCTTGGGGTAGGTACGGTCGTGCTCATCGTGCTCGATGAACGGCGGCCGGCCGTCGCTCCTTGCACCGGGCTCGTTCGCTGTGGGCGCCGAACGAGTTACTCCGAGCGGCTCCGCGGCCGCGGCACGACACTGAGGTCAGGCCACGGAAGCAAGTGCCCACATCCGTCGTTGTATGGCCGACGAACGATGAACCAGCGGGCTGCCATCAAGCTGCCGGACGAGGAGATCACCCCGGTTGCCACTCCGGTCACTGCGGTGGCAGCTGCGGTCACTCAGGCGCCGCCGGTGGCCACTCGAGCCGCGCCGGCGGTCATCCAGGTGGCTCCGCCGGTTCGCCTCGAGCCGAGCGCGCCCCGGGACGTGTGGCGGAGCGAGTCCGTGCACCGCCGTCTGCTCGGGGTCGCCGACGTCGGCGCGATCGGCGCGGTGCTGATCGTCGCTTTGAGCCACTTCGGGGTCGGCGCGGGTGCACTTGCGGCGGCCCTCTCGGTGCCGGTCATTCTCGTGCTGTTCAAGCTCGCCGGCCTCTACAACTTCGACGAGTTGAGCCTCGGGCACTCGACGCTCGACGAGGTGCCGGTGCTGCTACAGCTCACCGGGCTGCTCGCCCTGGGCGTCTCGATCGTCCGGCCGCTGTTCGTGTCCGGCAGCATGAGCGCCTCGCGCGCTGCCGCGATCTGGGGGGCCTCGTTCCTCGCCGTGTTCGTCGGACGGGTTGTGGCCAGGGCGGTGTCGCGCCGGCTCCTGCCGGTCGAACGCTGTCTGGTGGTGGGCCACGTCGGGCAACTCGAACAGGCCCGCGAGCGCATCGCCGCAAGCCGGGTGCGCGCCGAGATCGTCGACTTCCTTCCGCTGGTCAGCGATGAGTTCATTCGCCACCGGGGCCCTCAGGTGATCCGTCGGTGTGTCCGCGAGCAGCACGTGCACCGCATCATCATCTCTCCGGTTCCGACGGCCACCGAGGGCACGGCGGATCTGATCCGCATCGCGAAGGCGATTGGCGTCAGGGTCAGCCTGCTGCCGGGCCCGCTTCAGGCGGTCGGGTTCCGCACCACCTTCGACGAGCTCGAGGGAATGGCGATGCTCGGCGTTCCCCGTTTCGGACTGTGCCCGACCTCCCAGCTCTTCAAGCGGGGGTTCGACCTGGTCGGAGCGACCGTGGGCCTGTTGGCAGTGAGCCCGCTACTCGCAGCGCTCGCGGTGGCGATCAAGATCGACTCGAAGGGGCCGGTGTTCTTCCGCCAGATCCGCGTCGGCCGCGACGGCGAGAGCTTCGCAATCTTCAAGTTCCGGACGATGGTCACCGACGCCGAGGCGCGTAAGGAGGAGCTCCGATCGCTGAGCGTGGCCGGCCCCGGGCTGTTCAAGATCGAGAACGACCCGCGCGTGACGCGCGTCGGACGGTTGTTGCGCAGCACGTCGCTCGACGAGCTACCGCAGCTGTTCAACGTACTGCGCGGCGAGATGAGCCTGGTCGGCCCGCGGCCGCTCGTCACCGACGAGGACGCGCAGGTGATCGGCCTCGACCGCAGCCGCCTGCGCGTCAAGCCGGGCATGACCGGCGTGTGGCAGGTGCTCGGGGCGCGGGTCCCGCTGGACGAGATGGTCGAGATCGACTATCTCTACGCGAGCAGCTGGACGCTGTGGCGCGATGTGAAGATCTTGCTGCGGACGGTCCAGCACGTTCTCCGCCGCGGCAACGTCTAAGCCGCTGCCGCGGATCACGAGCGTCGTCAGCGGAACGTTGCCAGGTGACGGTGGTAGTCGTGGCCCCAGTTGCCGAACGGGGCTCCGGTGCGATAGCTGCTGATCAGCTGCAGGCATCCGCCCCAGTCGTCCCAATCCCAGGCGGCGTAGCTGGCGTGGTGGGCGTCGAACCAGCGCATCAGCGCATCGACATCAGTCGTCGGACAGGCGTGCGAATCGGTGCCCTCGCCGATCTCGCCGGCCATTAACGGCATCGTGGCGATCACCGGCTGGTACTCGCGTGTGTAGCAGGCCACAGAGCCGCAGGCGTTGCTCTCGGGATACACGTCGACGTCCGCCATCAGCTGCGGATGGGCCAGGGTGTCCCTGACCCGGTATGCCGGATTCAGGAACTCGCTCATCGAGTTCGCATACTGCACGCCTGGCACCTGGATCACGTTCTTCGCCCCCGCGCCTCGGATGATGTTGATCAGCGACTGCATGCCCACCGTCGGATAGCCCTCGTGGCAGTTCGGATGCCGCGAGACCGGCGCGAGCCCGGACGTGCCGTACTGGACGTCGCCGTACTTCCAGCAGCCCCACGCGGCGCCCGAGTCGGTGTTGTCGGCGGGATACGGCTCCTCCTTGAGCCGCAGGACCACGTTCGGATCACCCTTGAATGTGTTGGCCACCGAGCGCCAGAACGCCGGCGAGTGGCTGGCGTCCGGCATCGCAGCTTGGTTTGTCGCCTTGCTGGAACCGGGCGCGCTCCAGAACAAGCCGATGATCGGGTAGATGCCGGCGCGCTCGAGCGACTTGGTCTCGTGGACGATCGCGCTGATGTAGGCGGCGCCGCCGTACCGCCCGGGAACGCCGTTGATGCCCAGCCAGCAGTCCTCGTTCAGACCCACGAATGCGGCATTGACCTTCCAGCGCTTCATCAGCCGGACCTGCGAATCGTCGTTGGTGTTGTCGGGGCCGTCGAAGATGCCCCATCCCTGGATGCACGCGTACTCACTGCCCGAGCGATCGACGCCGTGGAGGACGATGGTGCGGCCGCTGCCGTTGACGAGGTGATCGTCCGAGACGTGCAGGCCCTGGCGTGCGGCCTGAGCGACGGCGCGTTGGGCGCGCGCAGGACGGTGGGAACGTTCCGGGCGGCTGGCCATGGCCGGGACCACCACGGCCACGACCACCACCGCCACGGCGCCGAGAACGCACAGGAGCACCAGTAGCGCGCGAGTTTGCCTGCTGAACACGATCGACCTCCCATCGAGGACGCGCTGACCCGAGCCTCCAGCGTAGCGGCACACGAACCGATCGCGGCGAGCTTGCTCTGCAGCGCCTATTGCGATTGTGTGAAGTCCCTCGCGCCGGCGGCTCCCTCGGAAGTACAGGCCCAGTTGCCGCGTTTTCTGTCCGAATGGCCCGCGATCCGCGACCAACGGTGCGCGTGAAAGGACTTCAGAGTGGACACTACCGCTGACGTAGGCAGGTCGCCGTCTTACAGGGATACGTTCCGTCGGCACCGCAAGCTGCTGTCGGTGCCGATGGTCATCGGCGCCGTGTTGGGAGGAGTCTTTGCGTTCAATGGCACAAAGACCTTTATGTCGACCACGCGACTGTGGGTCGACACGGCCCCCCCCGCCGCATCGACGGTCGGCGATGACGGTCCAGTCCTGAGCGCCACACCCGCGTCAGCGGAGCAGAGCGTCCTGACCGAGCTGCTGACGACTCACGCGTTCGCGAAGGCGGTCGCCCAGAACTCGCTGCTCGGCAAGTACTTGAAGTCCGGCGGCGGAGGCGGCGGCACTCTGAGCTCGCTGCTCGGCAGCCCGCTGAACACGCTGGGCTCGGCGCTGGCCCCTATTCAGGTCAGCACGGTCACCACTGGGCCACAGATCCTCCAGATCAGCTATGAGGGCCCCACGCCGGCGGTCGCCCAGAGCACGCTGGGAGCGCTCACGAAGCAGCTCCAGGAAGACAGCAGCGGGTTCACCACTCAGCACAATCAGGCCGCCCTGGCCTACGACCGCGCGCAGGTCAAGGTGGCCGCCCAGGCGGTCGCGCAGGCCCGCGACCAGGTCAGCCAGTACCTCAAGCAGAACCCGGGCGCATCCGCCAACACGGATCCCAACCTCAGCGTGCTCACCGGTGCGGAGAGCGCCGCGGCCACTCAGCTGACGCAGGCGACCACGGCGCTGAACCAGGCATCGGTCAGTCGCGGCGGCGGCTGGGCGGTCGAGGTGGTCGATGCGCCGGGCGCTGCGACGCCGGTCGGCGGCGGCAAGAAGAAGATGATCGAGCTGATCCTTGGCGGTCTTCTCGCCGGCGCGCTGATCAGCTTCCTCGGGAGCGTCGCGCTGACTCCCGGCCGCAAGGAGCCATGGGAGGACGAGCTGCCCATGGGCACCCCGGCCGCGCGGGCCAAAGACGGCTGGAGCGACCGGCTGCCGCCTCCGATTCCGCCGGGGGGGACGCTCGGTGTCAACGTCGGCCACGGTCGCACCGACAGCGACCTGTCGGCGGCCCTGTCGGGCGGGCGCCGGTTCATCGTGCCGAACTTCCCGCCTCAGGACAAGAGCTAGAACGCCATGCCGCAGTGGGGAGCGGGCTTACTCTGCGTCTATATCGTCCTCGGCCTTAGTC
Source organism: uncultured Solirubrobacterales bacterium (assembly GCA_963699325.1). Lineage (GTDB taxonomy): Bacteria > Actinomycetota > Thermoleophilia > Solirubrobacterales > Solirubrobacteraceae > Palsa-465. The sequence continues at coordinate 19,494 of CAVOTN010000020.1, forward strand.
GCACGACGTGGCGGAAGGCCGGGCGGCTGGTGTTCGTCGTCACGGGGATTGTGATCGCGTTGGTGATGGCCAGCTACATGAGCTCGACACCGACGCCGATCTTCACCCCTGGCGCCGGCAACGTCGCCGCGTCGGCACAGCAGACCACCACAACGCCGGGCCAGACGTCCACGACCGGCGAGGACACGGCCGGACGCGAGCTGTACGTCACGCCCGCTGCCCTGGCGGCTGCACAAAGCAAGGAGCAGCAGTCCTCCTCGTCGTCCTCGTCCTCGGGTAGCGACGGGGCGGACGGACAATGAGCTCGATCGCTGCTCCATTTCCGGAGCAAACGCCGAGCACCAAGCGCCCGACAGCGAAGTTCGTCGCGGCGCTGCTCCTCGGCGCCCTGCTGTTCGGGTTCCTCGCCGGCGAGCTCGGGACCGGCGGCCGCATCTCGAGGATCCTGGCCCTTGCCGTTGTCCTGATCCCGGTGGCGCTGTGGAAGCGTCCGCATCTGGCGCCGGCGGTGCTGCTGTCGGCCGCCATTCTGTTCGACGGTCAGGACGTCTCAGGACCGAGCATCCCACTCACCAGCCGGATCCCGATGTTCACGGGGCTCGGAGGAATACACCTCGAGGGCGCCGACCTGCTGCTGATCATGGTCGCCTACATCTACTTCACGCGCAGCGGCGAGGTAGCCGGCCCGCGGTGGCGACCCCGGTCGCACGTGACCGTGGCGATCATGGCTCTCGTAGGTGCGGCCGTGCTCGCGATCATCCTCGGTCACGTGCGCGGCGGCACGTCGCAGGTCGGCTTCATGGAGGCTCGCCCGTACGTGTACCTCGCGGCCACGTACTTCCTGACGGCGGTCCTCGTCACCAAGCGATCATCGATTCGCGCGATGCTGTGGGCATTCGTCGGCACGACCGGCTTCAAAGCGCTCCAGGGGTTGTACGTCTGGTATCACCACCGGCACGACACTCCTAAGCCCGAGTCGTTCATCGGGCACGAGGCGTCGTACTTCTTCGTCGTTTACCTAGTGTTGGTGCTCGCGCTGTGGCTGTTCAACCAGCCCGGACGGCTTCGGACGGTGGCCACTCGTCTGCTGCCAATTGTGCTCGCGTGCGACATGGTGAACGACCGTCGCGCGGCATGGCTGATGCTCGGCGGGGCGATGCTGACCTTCGGCGTGATCGCTTACCACAGCCTGCCGCGGCGCAGGCACATCGTGGGGCGGGCGGTCGTGATCCTTCTCATGTTCTTGGCGGTGTACCTGCCCGTGTTCTGGAACAAGACCGACACGCTGGCCCAACCGGCGAGGGCCATCGCCTCGGAGGTGCATCCGAGCGCCCGTGATGCCTCGTCCGACGTCTACCGCGTCCAGGAGAACGGGAACCTCCAGCTGAACATCAAGCAGGCCGGATTGCTCGGCAAGGGCTTCGGGGTGAAGATCGACTACGCGCTTCCGATCATCGACATCAGCTCGGTCGACCCCCTGATCGCCTACATCCCGCACGACGACGTGCTCGACGTCATGATGCGCATGGGCCTGCTCGGGGGGATTGCGATGTGGTCGCTGATCGGCACGGGCATCGTCGCCGGCTGCCGCCTGGCGAGATCACGCGACCGAGAGTTTGCGGTCATCGGCACCGTGCTCGCGTGCGCGCTGGTGGCCTACGCGCTGATGGGAGCCATCGATCAGGGGTTCTTCTGGTACCGGATCGCGTTTGTCACCGGAGGTCTGCTCGGATTGGCTGAGGCCGCGCGCCGGATCCAAAGACGTCAGCTCCCCGCCGCGGGATGACCCTCGAACAACTCGAATCTCCGGTCCGCGAGACCGCCTGCTCGCTCGAGCCCGCGTTCACGCTGCCAGGTAGCGAGGCGAGCGGCTCGCAGGCCGCCTTGCAACTCGTCGAGGTGGACATCTCGCCCGGCGACGCCGCGGCCATGGGAGCTGCGCCGGCCGCCGAGCCGCATCGACTCGTTCGCAACTTCGGTGCGCTATTCGGAGCGCAGCTCGTCACCTGGACGATGACGCTGCTGTGGACGCTGATCGGCCCGCGGCTGATCGGTCCGGGCCAGTTCGGAATCATCAACACTGCGCTGTCGGTCGGCGGCGTGCTGCTGATCTTCGCCGGCCTGGGGAGCAGCGTTTACCTGGTCCGCGAGATCGTGAGTCATCCGACGCAGAGAGAGAAGCTCGTCGGCACGGCGACCGTGCTCAAGCTCATGCTCGCGCCCGTCATGGTGATCGGGGCGGTCATGTTCGTCACGCTCGCCCATTACAGCCACGAGCAGACGCTCGCGGTGTACCTGGCGGCCGTCGGAAGCATCGCGGCCCTGGTGACCGATGTGCAGACGGGCGCCTTTCAGGCGCTCGAGCGCATGCATTACATCGCGTACGCCAACATCATCAACAAGACCGGGCAGAGCCTAATCGGGATCGTGATTGCCCTTGCCGGTCTCGGAGCAACCGGCATCGTCGCCAACACGACGGTCCTCGCCCTGGTTGTGACGGTGTTGCAGTTCGGCTGGCTGCGACGCCACCACCGCATCGATTTCAGGACGAACACACGGCTGCTCAAGTCAATGGCCAAGGACAGCATGCCGTTCTGGGCCACCGGCTTGTTCTTTACGTTCTACCTGTGGATCGACACGATCCTTCTGTCGCTACTGACAACCTCCAAGGTGGTCGGCTGGTACGCCGCGAGTACGACGCTGGCTACGACGATGATGTTCCTGCCTCAGGCCCTCGCGCAAACCTGGTTGCCGCGTCTGGTCGCCGCCTTTAATCACAGCGAGCGGGAGCTGTTCCGGACGGCGCGAACCCCGGTCACGCTGGTGCTGCTGACGGGCGTTCCGATCGCTGCCGCGATGGCGATGGCGGCACACGAGATCGTGTACGTGCTGTATGGCTCGGCCTACGGCCGGGCGGTCCCGGTGATGGTCATCCTCGCCTTCTTCATCCCGCCGACCTACGTGAACATCATGATCAACCAGGTGCTGATCGCCTCAGGCCGGCAGATGATCGCGACCTGGACGATGGTCGGAGCCGCCATCGTCAATCCCCTGCTCAATCTGGTTCTGATCCCCCTCACCCAGCACCGTTACCACAACGGAGCGATAGGCGCGGCGATCGCCTTAATGCTCACCGAGCTGCTGATTGCCGTCGTGGGCGTCGTGATCGTCGGCCGACACGTATTCGACCGGACTGCGATCCGCCGATGCGTGCTTGTCACCGCCGCGTCGGGCGCGATGTGGGGCGTGGCCTGGGTAGCTCGCCCGGTCGGAGCGCTGATTGCGCTGACGGCGGGAGTTATCACCCTGGTGGTCCTGATCCGCGCCCTCCGGATCCTGACGCCCGAGGACATCACGTTCATGCGCTCCAGTCTGGCCCGGGTGAGGGCTCGGGTGACGAGATGACCCTCGCCCGGCAGCGGCCGATGGCCGTCACCCCTGCGCAAGATGAACGAACTCTGAAAGTTGAGAGGATGATCTTCCGTTTGTTGGTAGGCGGAGCATGTTCTACTCGAGGCTTCGCGTTCGGGATTCCTTCGACCTCGGGGAGGGGTGCAGGCGTGCGTCAACTTTCGTCTATCCGCGTCGATGACATCCGCCGCCTGACGACGGCAGCCGGGATGGCGCCACCACAACAGGGCGTGCCGCCTGCCGAGGCCGCCACGCCGGCGAGGCAGCGCCTCGTTGCGTGGCTTCGATCTCGGGAGGGGGCGCTGTCGATTCTTGTGGGCATCGCCGTGTTCGCGCTGCTGCTCGTCAGCGACTTTCCATTGATCCCCTCCATCCTCGCCGCCAGCGGCGTGGGCTGGGGGATCATCTCGCTGGCGGGCCGCCTCTGGAACCTGGGCACGGCGCCCGCCGCGCCCGCGTTCTCCGCGATCGAAGCGGACGATGACGAGAGCCGCGGGTTGCAACGCGACGACAACGCGGGGTTCTGGACGGACACGCGAGGGTTCCTGGGCGATCGGCGCGTGTGGTTTGCCGGCACCGGATGCGCCCCCCGCCGTTTCACCCCGGAAGTGTACGTGCGCCTGCGCGTGTGTCACAACCAGGGCGAGCGACCGGTGCTGGTGGCGCGCTCCGGCGAGCGCCAGTGGTGGTGGTGGCAGTCCACGTTTTACCGAGACGGTTCTGACTTCGACCCCGTCGACGTCGAGGCTCTGCTGTTGACGATCGAGGCACAGGGGCAAGGCTAGGATGATGGGCTGGGCCGGCCGACCCGGTGTCCGCCGGGTGCTCGCGATCGCCGGAATCGCGGTCGCCGTGGGCGTCTATTTGATGTGGCACAGCCTGGCGTCCTCGCCCGCGGCTGTCCCCGAGCACGCGGAGCACCACCCGCAGACGACATGGGTGGCGTGCAACCGCAACTCCCGCAACGGGGCGCCGTCGACGTTCCGGCCGCTGTCCGACCGCCAGGCCGCGTCGCTCGTCACCCCGCAGCGGGAGGTGCGACCGGACAACGCGAAGCCCTACACGATCGACGGCGTCGCCTACCCCGCCGCGAACGATTACGTGCCGACGTTGGCGCAGGTCCGCGCGTTCCGATCGGCTCGCAGCAACTCCGGTCAGACCAACGTTCAGTTCAACCCGTACTACCAGTACGTCGACGGGCGCGACGGAATGGAGAATCCCTCGACCGACGACCTGATCCAGTGGGCGGCGCACAAGTGGGGCATCCCGGAGAACTGGTTGCGCGCCGAGTACGTGTACGAGTCGTACTGGAACCAGTTCATGCTCGGCGACGACACGCCGGTCCCCGCGGGCTGGTATCACCGCTATCCGAGCCAGTCACGGGTCAGCCACACTCCCGGCGTCTACCAGTCGCTGGGAATCACACAGCTGCGCTGGGCCCCAGATGGCAGCCTGCATCCCGGGACCGAGCCGCTGAGGTGGAGCTCGACGGCGTTCAATGTCGATTATCAGGCGGCGACGTTGCGGTTCTACTATGACAATCCGCAGGGGTCGCGGAGCTCCTGGGGCGATGGGAGCTACGTTCCGTGTCAGGCCTGGGACAGCATCGGTGCGTGGTACCGCCCATACCCGTGGAACAACCCCGGGCAGCACGGCTACTCGCACGCCGTGCAGGGGCTTCTGTCCCACCGCGAGTGGACGAGCTCGAGCTTTGTCGGCTGGTCTCCCTCGAAGCTCCCTCCGGGCGTTCGGTTGAGGTAGCGCTGACGGAGGCGTGAGCTTGCGGGCCGACACTCTCGCGGAGGCAGGCGGGGCCGTCAGAGGCGCCGGCGCAAACCCCGCTGTCCCCATGACGTTCCTGAGTGATATGACTATTCCGAACGGATCCGCGACCAAGCCTCAGCCACGGGGGTCAGTGGTGATTCCGGCCCACAACGAGGGCGCGGTCATCACGCGATGCCTCGACGCGCTGTTTGCCGGGATCGACCCCCAGGATCTGGACGTCGTCGTCGTCTGCAACGGTTGTAACGACGACACCGCCGACCTGGCTCGTGCCAGTCGCCATCCGGTGCGCGTGATCGACCTGTCAACCGCGTCCAAGGCGGCCGCCCTCCGAGCCGGCGATGAGGCGGCACGTACGCTTCCCCGGCTGTACGTGGACGCCGACGTGACGATCACCGGCCCGTCCGCGCTCAGTGTGATCGAGCGACTTAAGGCCGGAGCGGCGGCGGCGCGCCCACCGATCTCGTACGAGAGCAGCCGATCGTCCGCGCCGGTGCGCAGCTACTACCGCGCGCGCTCGCGGGTACCCGCGGTCATGCACTCGCTGTGGGGAGCCGGCGTGTATGGGCTGTCGGCGCGAGGCCGAAGCCGGTTCGTCGACTTCCCTGACCTGTTCGCTGACGACCTCTGGCTCGATCGGCAGTTTGAACGTGATGAGGTCGAGATCGTCGATTGCGCACCGGTCGTGGTGGCGGTCCCTCGCCGAAGCCGCGACCTGGTTCACGTACTTCGTCGTACGTATCGCGGCAAGCAAATTACCCGGCCACCCGTCGGCCCGGACGATCGAGCACGGCAGACGACGACGTCCGCGCTCCGAGACCTCGGACGGTTAGCGGCGTCCGGTCCTGTGGCAGCTCTCGATGCGATGACGTATGCCGCCTTCGCCGCCGGTGCGCGGTTGGCGCTCAGCTTTGGCGGTGCGACCGGTTCCGGATGGGCCGGCGAGGGATGGGAGCGCGATGAGACCTCCCGGAGCGGTTGACATGGGGCGTGCGAGCCGACCGATAGAGATGACTCACTTTTCTAAGGAATGTCGTAAAAGCAGTAAAAGAGAAAACGCGCGTCGCGCGTTTCTCTGCGTAGGGCCGGGCCTCGGGGTCTGGCCGCCGGCAACCTAACTGTTGGAGTGGACTTCATGGCGTGCATGCAACAGCGAATCCGAATGGGTGGGGCGAGACTCCCAAGAATCGTCATCGTGGCCTTGATTGCCATCCTCGGCGTGCTGTTCTGGGGCGCGGGGGCGGCGTCGGCTGCTACGAACTGCTCCGCCGGTTCGACACTGATCACCGTGGCCCACGAGGACGACTCGCTTCTCTTCCTCAGCCCAGACTTGATCCACGCGATCAACAACGGACGCTGCGTGCGCACCGTATTCTTTACGGCTGGAGACGCCGGGATGGGCCAGAGCTACTGGTCCTCGCGCGAGCAAGGAGTCGAGGCGGCGTATGCCCAGATGGCCGGGGTGCCAGACACCTGGACCCAAGCCGACGCGGGGATAGCCGGCCATCCGATGCCGGTGATGACGCTGTCAGGTCAGCCGAACATCTCGCTCGTGTTCATGCGACTGCCGGACGGCAACATCGATGGTTCGGGTTTCGCATCAACGGGATACGTAAGCCTCCAGAAACTCTACACCGGCACGATTCCTCAGATGACCGCTGTCGACGGCTCATCGTCGTACACTTTGAAATCCCTCAACGCGACGGTATCTTCGCTGATCACGTCGTTCAAGCCCGACACGATTTGGACGCAGGACTACGCTGGCACGTACGGCGACGGCGATCACAGTGACCATCACACCGTCGCGTACATCACTCGCGAGGCGAGCCGGGAATGGACCACGACGACGCACACGCTGACCGGGTACATGGACTACACGACCCTCGGGAAAGCGGCCAACGTCACCGGGAGCGACCTCACGGCGAAGGAGAACGCGTGGTTCGCATACACGCCGTTCGACTCCCAGGTGTGCGGGAGTGCCTCGACATGCCAGAACACCAATTACTGGTCCTGGCTCTCGGCGGAGTACACAGTGGGAACGGAGACCGACGGGCCAGGCCAGACCTATCCGCCGACGGCCCACGCCGGGCCCGACCAGACGGTGCAGCCGGGCGCGACCACACAGCTCGATGGATCGGCCAGCACCGACCCGGGCGGCAACCCGACGTATCAGTGGACGCAGACGGCTGGCCCGAGCGTCAGTCTATCTTCGACGAGCTCCGTGAGTCCGACGTTCACCGCGCCCCCGGCGGCTACCACGCTGACCTTCCAACTCGTGGTCACCGACGGCTCTCAGACCAGCGCCGCCGACACCGTCACCATCTCGGTGACCGGCGGGGCCAACGACATCGCCCTGCAGGCCACGGCGACCGCCTCCTCGCAGGCGGCTGGTCAGCCGGCCTCGGCGGCGATCGATGGCGTAGTCGGCGGGTACCCGAACCAGCCGAGCAACGAGTGGTCGACCAACGGCGGTCGCGCCGGCAGTTGGTTGAAGCTGACCTGGAGCAGTCCGCAGACCATCAACGAGGTCGTTCTCTACGATCGACCCAACCTGAGTGATCAGGTCACCGGCGGTACCCTGACCTTCAGCGACGGCAGTACCGTTCCCGTGCCGGCGCTGAACAATGACGGCACAGCCACCGTAGTCACCTTCCCGGCCAAGACGACCACTACCCTGCTGTTCACGGTGACGTCGGTCAGCTCGACGACGACGAATGTCGGGCTCGCCGAGATCATGGTGTTTCCAGCTGGTGGTGGGGGCACTACGCCGATCACGGCCAACGCCGGGCCCAACCAGGTGGTCAGCACAGGGGCGACCGTACAGTTGGACGGCTCCGGTAGCTACGACCCGGGCACGAACACGTCCTATCAGTGGACGCAGACGGCCGGCCCGAGCGTGACTCTGTCGTCCGCGACCGCGGTCAAGCCGACGTTCACCGCCCCATCGTCGGCGACCACGATCACGTTCCAGCTCGTGGTCAGCGACGGCTCGTCGAGCAGCCAGGCGTCGAGTGTCACGATCACCGTGAATGCGGCGACCACTAACATCGCTCCGCTGGCGACGGTGACGGCTTCGTCGCAGGATACGGCGACAGGTCAGACCGCCGCGAAAGCGGTCGATGGAGTGATCGACGGCTATCCCGGCAACTACCTCGCGGAGTGGGCGACCACCGGAGGCGTGGCCGGCAGCTGGTTGAACCTGGCCTGGAGCTCTCCGCAGACGATCAACGAGGTGATCCTCTACGACCGGCCCAACCTGAGTGACCAGGTCACCGGTGGGACGCTGACCTTCAGCGACGGCAGCACGGTCAACGTGCCCGCCCTGAACAATGATGGATCGGCGACGACGGTGACGTTCCCGGCCAAGACGACTACCAGCCTCCTGTTCACGGTGACCTCGGTCAGCTCGACGACGCAAAACGTTGGGCTGGCGGAGATCCAGGTCTACCCGAGCGGTGGGAGCACGCCGCTCACCGCGGACGCCGGGTCCAATCAGTCGGTAGCGACCAATGCGACGGTGACGCTCGATGGTTCGGGCAGCTACGACCCAGGCAACAACCCGGTCTACAAGTGGACGCAAACGGCAGGGACGAGCGTGACCCTGTCCTCGGCGACGGCGGTGAAGCCCAGCTTTACCGCCCCGTCGACGGCGACCGCGCTCACGTTCCAGCTGGTTGTGACGGACGGCTCGCAGACCAGCCAGCCGTCAAGCGTGAACATCACGGTAACCCCCGTCGACCTGGCGCTGAACGCGACCGCGACGGCCTCATCGCAGAACACAGCCGACAGTCAGACTGCGAACAAGGCGATCGACGGGGTGATCGACGGCTATCCCGGCGACTACACCAAGGAGTGGGCGACGGTCGGCGGTGTCGCCGGCAGCTGGTTGAACCTGGCTTGGACAACCCCGCAGACGATCAGCAAGGTGGTGCTGTACGACCGGCCGAACCTGAATGATCAGGTCACCGGCGGGACGCTGACGTTCAGCGACGGGAGCACGGTCACCGTGCCGGCCCTAAACAACGATGGCTCGGCGACCACCGTGACGTTCCCGTCCAAGACGACGACGAGCCTGCTGTTCACGGTGACCTCGGTCAGCTCGACCACGCAGAACGTAGGGCTGTCGGAGATTCAGGCCTATCAGTGATCCCGATCCGGGCCGGGCGTGTCCCGGCCCGGACTGGCGGATGCGGCCCGGGCAGGCGCCCGGGCCGCATCGCATTCGGGGATCGCTGCCTGCGGTCGCGTGGCGGTGCTTCAGGGCGCTCCGAAGGCCATCAGCCGGTAGACGGCCTCGATCGCGTCGGCCATGCGCTGGGCGCCGAGCTGGTCGTGTACCCGGCGGCGAGCGCTCTCGCCCATGCTCCGGCGCCGGTCCGGATCCTCGATCAGCGTGAGAATGTTGGCCGCGAGCTCGCGGGCATCGTCAACAGGGCCGAGCAGGCCCGTCTGCCCATGATCAACCAGCTCCCGGATGCCACCGGAGTCTACGGCCACAACCGGTAGTGCCATCGCCATCGCCTCGACGTGCGACAGGCCGAACGGCTCGTCGATCGATGGCATGGCGAAGATATCCGCCTCGGCCAGGATCTGCTTCACGTCACGGCGGTGGCCGGCAAATATCACATGGCTCTCGAGCCCATGGTCTCGGACCTGCTGGTGAAGGCACTCCGTGTAGCTGGCTTGCCCATGGGCTGGGCCCGGGTGAGTCTCGGTGCCGACGATGAGGAGGCGAGCGCGAGGGCTCGCGTCGGCGACCGTCCGAAACGCCTCGATCAGCACGTCCTGCCGTTTGAAATACGCCAGCTGGGCGACGATGACGACCAGCGGATCGTCCTGGCCGATTCCGAGCTCCTGTCGGACCTGGCCGCCCGAGATCTTCGCGGGGCCCCACGCCGATACATCGATCCCGTTGAGCACCGGGAAGATCCGCCCTCCGGGGACGCCGGCCGCGTGCGCGACCTCACCGCCCCAGCGCGACACTGTGATGACGGCGTCGGCGTGGGTCACGGCGAATCGGGATGGTCGTGACATCCACGGGGCGAACTTGACGTGAAGGTGGGCGACGCACTTCGAACGTGAAAGTCGGGACAGGACGAGACCGTAGAAGGCGTCACGCGTTCCCTCCTCGCAGTGGATTACGTCGATGCCTTCGCGCCGGATATAGCCCACGAGCCCCGCGAGGTCACGCATCGCCGGCGAAACCGCCCGCGCCGTGGACGCGAGCAACCGCGCCTTCGGGGCTCCGCCCCCCACCGGCCCGAACTCGACCTCCCGGAGATGCACCCCCGGGACCGACGAGAGCCTATCTAGAACCGACGTTCCCGCCGACAGATAGGGCTCGCCGGCGGCGAGTCGGTTGTATAGGGCGTGAATCTCGACCCGATCCTGGTTGAGAAACCGCATGAGATTCACGTGAACGGAACTGGCCGAGGAGTTCGTCGGCCGGGAGAAGACGAATAGAACCTTTACCTTGCGGCCCATCGTTCCCACTGAGAACTCCGCGGGCGCCTGGCCGGACGCGTCCAGCGCGTGCGGAACCGCGCGAGCGGCAGCGCTCGCTCCGGACCCCTGAACAGTTCGTGCAGCGTCAGCGACCATGGGCGCACATGTTACGGTCAGCGTGACCCCAACGAGTCTGGCTCGACCGTGACAAGCCTTGGGTCGCGGTGACCGTCAGCGCCGGTCAGCCGATGGCGTGCCGCAACCTGCGCAGCGGCGTCCACACGGTTCGGCGTGCGCGCTCAACCGCGCGCACGGATGCCCCCTCGGCACCGCGTGTGAAGCGGAGCGCGGGGATCCCGAGGAACTCCGGCCGGCAGTTGCCGGCGCGTATCGACCGCGCCAGCGAACCGGTCGACGGTCGTCCGTCGAGGTCCGCCGACATGGCGAGCGGAAAGAACTGTCGGGGGGTGTGGAAGTCGAGCGATACGAACGGTTGGAGCCGATGGTCGCGGACGAGCGCCTGCCCCTCACGAGAGGGCGCGAACCCGTCCGCCTTGCGGTTCCAGATCTCGACACCGCTGAGGAGCGGAGCCCAGTCGGGCTCGAAGCGCGAGATCGCGTTCCGGCGCTTGGGATGCGCGAGCAGCATGCGCGCCGTCGTGGTCGGCCGCCGCTCGCAGGGTCTCGATCGTCGGGCGCCCCTTACCGAGAAACGGGATGCCGGCGCCCCACACGGCGACGTGGACGACGTTGTCGGCGTCCTCGTACTCGAGGCCGGGGATGAGCACGATGCCGTCGCGGCTCGCGTCGGCGCAGGCGTGTTGGTACTCCTCCCACCGTGCCTGGTCGAACGTCCGATCGTGCTCGGCCATCAGGACGACGTCGTAGCCCCGCCGGCGGAAGCACCGAGCGACGTCCGTCAGGGACCAGGTGCCGTCGTAAGACCACAGCGAGTGCACGTGCGCCGCGACGCGGACGCGCTTCATCGGTTCCTCCGGGCCAGCTTGCGCGCGTACCCGGCGAGCGTCCCCGCGGTGTCCGACACCAGGACGTCCGGCTGCGGCCGGATTCCAGTTGTAGACGCACTGCCCGCGCCGAGGCCGAGGACACTCGCGCATCGACGCGCCGAAGCCGAGGCCATTCCACGTCCGCGCTCGGACTGCGGTCCGCGCGCAACGAACAGGAGGTGGACGAGGTCAGAGCCCCAGGTTGCGGCACAGTCACGTCGGGTGGGGCGACGGCGGCGAGGGCGAAAACCCGGGTCGAGCTGCGCTGGCACCGTCCACGCCGGGATATTCGAAGCCGCGCCGGCGGGCCAGCGCCATGCTGCCCCAAGCTCGACCGTTCAGCTCCATGAACCACGGCATCCCGGTTGCGGTCACGCAGGAACTCGAGCATGAACATCCCGCGCCAGCCGGTCGCGTCCAGGAATCGCGGCAGCTGGGCGCGATCAGCTCCTCTTCGACCGGACACGATCGGCAGGCGCTCGAGGCGGAGCCGTGAGGGTTGACCATCCGCACGCGACGGTGGCCGGTCCAGCCAACGACGCCGTCGGCGCCCGGCGTGTCCGAACAGCGCCCTCCCCACACCGTGGATCAGCGGCTGGACGAGCACCGGCCCGTGCCAGGAGCTTCGCGGCGGCCAGAGCGAGCTCCGAGCTGGTCGGCGCACACGACCGCGGTCGGGCGAACCAGCGCCCGCCGACCTCGCACACGGGGCGCGCCGCCTTGACGATCACCGGCGAGTCGGACGGCCCGGCCTCGCGCGGATCGTCGAGCACCTGGGTCGCGAGGCACCGGCAGCCCGGCCCGCTCGGCCGCGGCGATCTGAAGCTCTTGTCGAGCGCGTGCTCCGCAGCCTGACCGGTCGCGCCGGCGATCGGGCGACGGCGTCCTCGATCCGGCTGCAGACCCACAGCGCGTGGTCGTCGAGCGGTAGCAGCGCCGCTGGCTGGAGCCTGCGCACGATCAGCGCGCGACCGCTCGCACGGCCGCGGGCGTCATCCTGCTCGGGGACGGGACGTCGATACAGCGTCGACGCCGCGCACGCGGCGGAGCGCCGGCGCTGCCCGGCGCGCGAGAAGGCGACGACCCGGAACCCGGCGCCCTGCAGCGACCATGCGGTCTCGATCGCGGCCAGGGCGTCGGCGAAGCCGATCAGGACGGTTGGGACCGCGGGGCGAGGTCCGGGCTCGGGCGAGGCGGACGCGGGGCCGGCAGGCCGTCGATCATCGAGCAGCACTGACATTCTCGAAGGTGGTCGGCTAGCGCAGCCGCTTGATCAGCGTCTTCGGCGCTCGGCGGGCCAGCGAGGACAGCGACGGGGGCGTCAGCCGCTCGATGCTCGACGTCGGGCGTGTCGGTGCTTCGTGATCGTGTACCGCGTCTGAAGCCATGCCCCGGCCGGGCGTGGCCCTCGTCGACGGTGTAGACGCGAGTGAACCCGTGCCGCCGCAACGCGGACAGGACGCGACGGTCGTAAGACCCGAACGGGCACGCGGCGTCGCTCGACGGGCGAACGCCGCGACGTCGGCGATGAGACGCGACGCGTTCATCTCGGCTCGGAGCTGCGTCGATCGTCGACCGATCCGCCACGGACGGTGGGCGAGGCCATGGGAGCCGATGGTCATGCCGGACGACACCAGCCGCCGTATGCCGTCCGAGCTCAGCGAGCCCGGCTGATCGATGCGCCCCGCCACGACGAAGAACGTCGCCGTCAGCCTGTGACGGAGCAGGGCCGGCAAGCGCGTGCTTGAGGTCGGAGGCGTTGCCGTCGTCGAACGTGATGCGGATCGACGGGTAGCGACGGATCGCCGCCAACAGCTCCTCGAACCGATCGACGCCGACCCAATACTGGTCTTCGTCGGGCTCGAGGGAGCGCCGCGGAGCGCCGATCCCGTGGAAGCAGAGGTTGAGGACCGTCGCCGGCCGGCGGACCAACGAGGCGGACATCGTCGCGCTCGTGCTCACGGCGAGTCTGCGCCCACGAGGTCGGCATGCCCCGCCGGCGCGCCGGTCGGCCACTCGCCGTCGGCTGTGGCGGCTCGCGCCGGGCACAGGCTCCTGTGCAGCGACTCCAGTCGCTCGCCGGCGAGATCCCACGAGTACCGGTCCTCGGCCAGGCGGCGGCCGGCGGCGCCCAGAGCCGCTCGGCGGTCGGTGTCGGCGAACAGATCGAGCACACGGGCAGCGAACGCCGCGGCGCCGTCGCCGATCAGCAGATGCTCGCCATCCCGCACCCCGACGCCTTCGCAGCCGAGTGTCGTGGACACCATCGCCTTGCCGAGAGCCAGGCCCTCGACGACCTTCAGCCGCGTGCCGCCGCCCATCCGCACCGGGACGCCGACGACCGCCGCTCGCTCCAGATATGGCCGGATGTCCGGGACCTCTCCGGTGACCACGACCCCATGGCGCTGCAGCCGGCGGCGCTCGGCGTCTGGCGCCCGGCCGACAATCGTCAACTCGGCGTCCGGGCAACGCTCGAGGACCAGCGGCCAGATCTCGTCGACGAGGTGGTAGGCCGCGTCGACGTTGGGGCGGTAGTCCAGAGTCCCGTTGAAGACGAGCGTCCGCGGCTCGGTGGGCACCCCGCTCGGGGAGTGGTACGCGAGGTCCACGCCATTCGGCACCACGCCTACCGCAGTTGCGGGGGCGGCTGCCCGGATGATCGGCATCTCCCGCTCCGAGGTGACCGCGCAGCCGGCGACCTGTGTCCACGCCCGCTCCTCGAAGCGACGGAAGCGGCGGTACTCGAGACCGTGGAAGCGGCGCCGGAGGATCGAGCGCTCGGTCTCGCACATCCGCTGGAACACCTCGTAGTCGATGTTGTGCTCGTCAAGGACGGCGGGAATTTCTTTCGGCATGGCGATGCCGCACAGCAGGGCCCCCTCGAGCTGGATCAGGTCGACGGCGCCGGATGAGCACAGGCTGTGAATGGCCTGCTCCATCTGCTTGGAATAGGACTCGCGTGCGGAGAACGGCTGAGACGACGCGAGCGAGAGAAGCTGCGCCGCCCGCTTCGCGGCCGTAGAGCGCCGCGGGCGCTCGACGACGTGCACGGGCAGTTCGCGCCGCAGAGCGGCGATGGCCTCGCGCTCATCGGCTCGGGCGTAGGTCAACAGCGTGACGTCGTGCCGGCGGGCTATCTGCCGGAGCAACTGGTAGACGCGCATGTTCACGCCTGAGCGCGGGGGATACGGCAGCTGTAGGGACACCACAAGGATGTTCATCGCAGAACAAACGGTCTGCGGCGGACGGGGCTTGCGCGTCCGCAGAGGAGGTTGAGGCCGGGTCGGCGGCGCTTTCCCACGCACAGATACCGAGCTTTACACCGGAAAGGAAAGCTTCTGTCATAGCTGCGGATCGCGCGCTCATCGCCGTACGACACACGTCCACAGAACTGGACGTTTGTTCGAGGTTTGCCCGGTTTTGAAATCGGGGATTGAAGCCTCGGCCTCGAAGCGGCGAACTAAATGGAGGGACCGGGATGCGGCGTTTTACCGTTCTATTTGTGCTGGCTTTTTTGGTGACGGCGGCTGTGGCCTGGGCTCGCCCGGCATTGCTCCCGTTCTTCATGTCACCGTCTCGCGCAGCACCCGTTGGTGCGGCGGCACGAAGTAACCACGCCGTGGCGCGGCGTCACGCCGCTGCGTCGCAGAAGCACAAGGTACGGCGCGCCCATTCGCTCGTGGTGCTCATGGGCCACAGGTCGGTGCTGAAGAGCAACGACCGCAGCCGGAACGGCACCGGGTGGGCCGAGGCGTTCCGCTTCGTCGCTGCGCAGTCCGGGACGGGACGCTCGATCAGCGTGTACGACTCGCCGCGCAGCACGGCGAGGGTCCTGGTCGCCGGCCTGTACGCCGATCGGGGCGGCAACCCAGGCTCGCTCCTCGCGTCTGGGTCAACCACGCTGTCGCAGACCGGGTGGCAGACCGTGGCCATCAAGTCCACCGACGTCCAGACCGGACATGCGTATTGGATCACGGTGCTCGGCAAGGGAGGCGCCCTCTATCTCCGGGGTCAGAACTCCGGATCGTGCGCGAGCGAGGGCTCAGCGTCCGGCCGCATGGCCACGCTGCCGGCGTCGTGGAAGCCGGGTCGGCAATCGAGCCAGTGTCCGATCGCGGCGTACGTCAGCGGCCACCCCGGCACGATCGGGTCCACCGGCAGCGGCGTCACGCTCCCTACGCTCCCCCCCGTGGATGTCCTTCCGCCGACGATCAGCGGCACGGCTCAGCAGGGTCAGACGCTGACCGCGGCGGACGGAACCTGGCTGGATACTCCGACTTCCTACGCGTACCAGTGGCAGGACTGCAAGTCGTCCGGGTTGTTCGACTATCTCGGGCGCGACGAGTCAGACGTACAAGCTGCAGTCGACGGATGTTGGGGATACGATCGATGTGATCGTGACCGCGACGAATGCGGGTGGTTCGGGGTCGGCGACCTCAGCGAAGTCCGCGACGGTGTCGGCTTCGTCGCCGCCTCCGCCGGCGGCTCCGACGAATAGTTCGGCGCCGACGATCAGTGGGACGGCGCAGCAGGGTGACACGTTGACGGCTGGGAATGGTTCGTGGACGGGCAGCCCGACCGGTTATGGGTATAAGTGGCAGGACTGCACGTCGTCGAGTTGCTCGAACATCTCGGGCGCGACGAGTCAGACGTACAAGCTGCAGTCGACGGATGTTGGGGATACGATCGATGTGATCGTGACCGCGACGAATGCGGGTGGTTCGGGGTCGGCGACCTCAGCGAAGACCGCGACGGTGTCGGCTTCGTCGCCGCCTCCGCCGGCGGCTCCGACGAATAGTTCGGCGCCGACGATCAGTGGGACGGCGCAGCAGGGTGACACGTTGACGGCTGGGAATGGTTCGTGGACGGGCAGCCCGACCGGTTATGGGTATAAGTGGCAGGACTGCACGTCGTCGAGTTGCTCGAACATCTCGGGCGCGACGAGTCAGACGTACAAGCTGCAGTCGACGGATGTTGGGGATACGATCGATGTGATCGTGACCGCGACGAATGCGGGTGGTTCGGGGTCGGCGACCTCAGCGAAGTCCGCGACGGTGACGGCTTCGTCGCCGCCTCCGCCGACGAATGGCCTGCATGTCTCGGGCAATAAGCTGCTCGACGGGAACGGCAACACGGTTGTGCTGCATGGCGTCGACCGGTCGGGGACCGAGTACATGTGTGCGCAGGGGAATGGAATCACGGATGGGCCGTCTGGGAATAGCGAGTTTTCGCCGATGCCGTCGTGGGAGATCAATTCGGTGTTCATTGGGTTGAACGAGGATTGCTGGCTCGGGATCAACGGCGTGGAGTCGCAGTACGCCGGGCAGAACTACATCAACGCGATTAAGGCGGAGGTGACTGCGGCCGAAGCGAACGGTCTGTACCCGGTCGTCGGGTTCTTCTGGGGTGATCCGGGCAGCGAGCTCGCGGACTCGAGCAGCGACCCGAACGGCGGCGGGCAGCCGGCGTTGCCGGATAACGATCACGCCCCGCTGTTCTGGGAGGAAGTCGCCGAGACGTTCAAGGCGGACCCGAACGTGATCTTCCGGTTGCAGGAGGAGCCGCACAACAACGGCAACAGCGAGACGCTCGCGGCGTGGAAATGCTGGAACGCCGGCAGCGTCCAGTATTCGCCGTCCTCGGACAGCCCCACGTTCGGTGTGGCGCCAACGGCGACCTCTTCGGGCACGAGCTGCGAGGAGAAGTCGACCAACAACAGCATCACTTATCAGACCGTCGGAATGCAGTCGCTGGTGAACATCATTCGCGGCACCGGTGCGACAAACGTGATCCAGGTGCCGGGCGAGCAGTACGCGAACATGATGTCCTGCTCCACCAGCGAGTCGCCGGTCGCTTGCGGATTCCTCGACTCCGCGGACGGGATTCGGGTGACGGATACGCTGTCTACTCCTCAGTTGATGGCGGACGTGGACGTGTATCCGGATAGCAATCCGTGCGGTTCGACGAGTTGCTACAACGCGACGTATGCGCCGGTGATCGCGCAGATGCCGTTCGAGGCCGGCGAGACCGGCCCGGGCAGCAACGACACCAGCGTCGACGCGTTCCTGAATTGGATGGACAGCGCCGGCAGCTCGGGCTACTACGCCTGGGCGTGGGATACCTGGGCGGGTCTGATCTCCAACTACAACGGCACGGCTGAGAGCCCCTGGGGTACCGACTACAAGGCGCACCTCGCCTCCCTCGGCTAAGTAGCTGGGTGCCGGCGGCGATCGACCCGGTCGCCGCCGGCCGCCCTAGACCGGCGACCCCGCCTGGATCCGCATCGGCGGCGGGGTCGGTCGCCTCCATCGCGCTTTTCCCGCACATATGACGAGATTTCAGTGCGTTGCGCCCGCCAGCGGACGCGATGGCGTAGGATCGCGCCGGGCCGGGGTGGCCACACTTCTTCAGGCGCCCAGACGAAGCTCGTTCTGAGATCTCCGAGGAGGCCAAGCGTGTTCAGGCGATACAGCCTTTTGATTCTGTTGTGCGTGGCAGCGGGTGGCGCGACCCTCGCGATCACGGCCTCGGCGGCCGTCAGGGGCAAGCCGATCATGCGAACGCGCCCGAAGATGTCGGGGAAGGAGACGGTTGGATCGACCCTGCGCGCCTCGCGCGGCCGCTGGCTCCACGCGGCGAAGTTCTCCTACCGTTGGGAGCGATGCAACTCCAAGGGCGCCAAGTGCAAGCTGATCCGCGTGCGGGGTCATAAGCCGGGCTCGGGGCCGCCGGCCAACCGCTACACGCTGACGAGTGCCGATGTCGGGCACACCCTCTGCGTGGTCGTCATCGCCTCCAACGCCCACGGCAAGACTTCCGCCGCGTCCCGCGTCACGGCCCTCATCCGCCGCGCCTCGGCTGACGGCGGGAGCCCCGGTCCGACGAATCCCTTTCCGACGCCGACGACGCCGACGACGCCGACGACGCCCACGACGCCGACGACGCCGACTCCGCCGCCGGCGGCGCCGACGGATACGTCGCCGCCGACGATTTCGGGGACGGCGCAGGAAGTTGACCTGCTGACGGCCGATCATGGGTCCTGGACCGGGAGTCCGACGTCGTACGGGTATCAGTGGCAGGACTGCACGCCGTCGGGTTGCTCGAACATCTCGGGCGCGACGAGCCAGACATACACGCTTCAGTCCACCGATGTCGGGGACACGATCGACGTGATCGTGACCGCCACGAACGGCGGCGGCTCGGCGTCGCGAACCAGCTCGCCGACCGGTGTCGTGGCCGCAGCATCGTCCGGGCCGCTCGTCGGGGACACCACGCTCGAGACGAACGTCGACGCGAACGCCGGCGGCCAAGTGCAAGCATGGCAATACACCGCGTCAGCCACCGGCGTTTCCAGCCAGATCGCGTTCTACATCGATGCGAGCAACGACACCTCGAGCGTGACCGTTGGCATCTACTCCGACGCGAACAACAACCCCGGCAGCCTCCTCGGCTCCGCTCAGTTCGCGCCCGAGAGCGGGTGGATTACGGTCGCGCTTCCCAGCGTGCCCATCACGGCCGGCACCAAGTACTGGCTGGCGGCGCTCGGCGCCGACGGATACCTGAAGTTCCGAGATCGGAGCGGCGGTACCTGCGACAGCCAAGGATCGGCGGACAGCGGCCTGTCCGGGCTGCCGTCCACATGGACGCCGGGTCCGAACTGGCCGGGTGTATGCCCCGCCTCGTTCTACGTGATCGGAGGTGGCGTAGCCCCGCCCCAAACCGCGCCCTCGAACAGAAGCGCGCCCGCCGTCTCCGGCGTCGCCCAGCAAGGCCAGACGCTCACCACAACCGTCGGCAACTGGACGGCTTACCCGCCGCCCACCTACACGTACGGGTGGGATGACTGCAACGCGTCCGGACAGGCATGCACCCCGATCGCGGGCGCGACCAGCAGCACGTACACCCTTCAAGCATCGGACATTGGCGACACGGTCCGATCTGCGGTCACCGCCACGAACGCGAACGGGCACGCGGCCGCGCAATCCGCCGCGACCGCTGTTGTGACGGCGACTCCCCCGCCGCCACCGCCGCCGGCGATGAACGGCCTGTCGGTGTCCGGCAATAAGCTGCTCGACGGGAACGGCAACACGGTTGTGCTGCATGGCGTCGACCGGTCGGGGACCGAGTACATGTGTGCGCAGGGGAATGGAATCACGGATGGGCCGTCTGGGAATAGCGAGTTTTCGCCGATGCCGTCGTGGGAGATCAATTCGGTGTTCATTGGGTTGAACGAGGATTGCTGGCTCGGGATCAACGGCGTGGAGTCGCAGTACGCCGGGCAGAACTACATCAACGCGATTAAGGCGGAGGTGACTGCGGCCGAAGCGAACGGTCTGTACCCGGTCGTCGGGTTCTTCTGGGGTGATCCGGGCAGCGAGCTCGCGGACTCGAGCAGCGACCCGAACGGCGGCGGGCAGCCGGCGTTGCCGGATAACGATCACGCCCCGCTGTTCTGGGAGGAAGTCGCCGAGACGTTCAAGGCGGACCCGAACGTGATCTTCCGGTTGCAGGAGGAGCCGCACAACAACGGCAACAGCGAGACGCTCGCGGCGTGGAAATGCTGGAACGCCGGCAGCGTCCAGTATTCGCCGTCCTCGGACAGCCCCACGTTCGGTGTGGCGCCAACGGCGACCTCTTCGGGCACGAGCTGCGAGGAGAAGTCGACCAACAACAGCATCACTTATCAGACCGTCGGAATGCAGTCGCTGGTGAACATCATTCGCGGCACCGGTGCGACAAACGTGATCCAGGTGCCGGGCGAGCAGTACGCGAACATGATGTCCTGCTCCACCAGCGAGTCGCCGGTCGCTTGCGGATTCCTCGACTCCGCGGACGGGATTCGGGTGACGGATACGCTGTCTACTCCTCAGTTGATGGCGGACGTGGACGTGTATCCGGATAGCAATCCGTGCGGTTCGACGAGTTGCTACAACGCGACGTATGCGCCGGTGATCGCGCAGATGCCGTTCGAGGCCGGCGAGACCGGCCCGGGCAGCAACGACACCAGCGTCGACGCGTTCCTGAATTGGATGGACAGCGCCGGCAGCTCGGGCTACTACGCCTGGGCGTGGGATACCTGGGCGGGTCTGATCTCCAACTACAACGGCACGGCTGAGAGCCCCTGGGGTACCGACTACAAGGCGCACCTCGCCTCCCTCGGATAGCGGCGGACTATCGACGTGCGGTGGCGGTCCGGCGCGGCAGATCGGGCCGCGAGGTCAGCGCCGGCGGCGTCACGTCGTATGGCCGTGGCACGTGTGAAGCGCGAGCTGGTACCCAGGACTCGGCACGAAACGGCTCTGCTGGATCTCCTGAACCACCGTTGCGTGCGTAACGTGGGTCTCTATGTACGCGAGCATGCAGACGCAGGTCTTCCTGGTGTTGGCCTCGATGCACGTGGAGATGAACCCGTCTTCGAAGCTCGCCGGATAGTCACGACCCTTGTTCGGATTCGAGCTCTGCGCGACGGTGGTGGTGGTGTGTTGCATCCCACCGCACGCCGTGACAAGCAGAGACGCGGTGATCGCAACCACCGCGAGGTTCCGCATGCGGAGTCTGCTTGCTACGAATGGCTCCACTCGTAACCAACGCCCCGCTCGGAACGCTTCTTCTCCTGCTGCCTGTGGCTCCTGAATGCCGAGCATTGGCTCCCGAAATAGATCAGGCCGGCCGCCGATGCGGGTCTGGCGCGCGCGCCTCGCTATAACTCGCGATTTCCGCACATATATCTCCAGATTTCGGTGCGTGTCGCGCCGTCGGTAGGCGTATTGACGATAGGATGCCGCAGCCCGGGGTGATCACGCCATCCGGGCGGCTGAGACGAAGACCGTTCTGAGATCTCCGAGGAGGCTAAACGTGTTCAGACGATACGGCCTTGTGGTTCTGTTGTGCGCGGCGGCGGGTGGCGCGACGCTCGCGATCACGGCGTCGGCGGCCGTGACCGGCAAGCCGGTCCTGCGAGCCCGCCCGAAGATCTCGGGCAAGGACACGGTGGGATCGACCCTGCGCGCCTCGCACGGCCGCTGGCTCCACGCAAACAGGTTCTCCTACCGATGGGAGCGATGCAACTCCAAGGGAGCCAAGTGCAAGCTGATCCACAAGCGGAGCGGCAAGCATCACCCGGCTAACCGCTACAAGCTCACGCACGCGGACCTCGGGCACAAGATCCGCGTGATCGTCACCGCCTTCAACGCCCACGGCAAGACCTCGTCCACGTCCCGCGGCACGGTGCTGATCCGGCGCGCTTCGGGTGCCGGCGGGAGCCCCGGTCCGACGCCGACGCCGACCCCAACTCCGACGCCGACTCCGACGCCCGGTCCGACGGGCGCGGGCCTGCACGTCGTCGGGAACCATCTGCTGAACGCGCAGGGCAACGTAGTCATCCTGCACGGCGTCGACCGCTCGGGTACGGAGTATGAGTGTCAGCAGAATGGCGTGCTCACGGATGGTCCGTCGGGCGCTTCGGAGTTCGCGCCGATGGTGTCGTGGCAGATCAACTCGGTGTTCATCGGGTTGAACGAGGATTGCTGGTTGGGGATCAACGGGAGCAATCCCGGGGGGCAGAACTACATCAACGGCATCAAGTCCGAGGTGTCCGCGGCGGAGGCCAAAGGTCTGTATGTGGTGATTGGGTACTTCTGGGGGGATCCGGGGAGCGAGGTCCCGAACAGCAATGATGGGAACGGTGGTGGGCAGCCGGCGCTGCCGGACAACGATCACGCCCCGTTGTTCTGGGAGGAGGTCGCGGATACGTTCAAGAGCGACCCGAACGTGATCTTGCGGCTGCAGGAGGAGCCGCACCCGGCGGGCAACTCGAGCGGCTCATCGGCGTGGACGTGCTGGAACGCGGGAGACGTCCAATACAGCACAACCTCGGTGCGGGCGTTCGGGACCGCTCCGGTCCCGGTGTCGAGCACCGCGCATTGCAACGAGACGTCGACGGATGGCAGCACGCATTACTCGACGGTGGGGATGCAGTCGATGCTGAACATCATCCGGGGGACCGGGGCGACGAATGTGGTTCAGGTTCCTGGCGTCCAGTACGCGAACATGATGGGGTGCACGACGAGCGAATCGCCGGCGACGTGCGGGTTCCTTCAGCCTGGCGTCAGGGTCACGGACACGCTGTCGACTCCGCAGTTGATGGCGGACGTCGATGTGTATCCGGACTACAACCCGTGTGATTCGACGAGTTGCTACAGCGCGACGTACGGGCCGGTGATCGCGCAGATGCCGTTCGAGGCCGGGGAGACCGGGCCATCGGGCAGCGACACCAAGGTGGATGCGTTCCTGAACTGGATGGACGGCGAGAAGTCCGGGTACTTCGCGTGGGCGTGGGATACCTGGGCGGGTCTGATCTCCAACTACAACGGCACGGCTGAGAGTCCGTGGGGAACCGACTACAAGGCCCACCTCGCCTCCCTCGGTTAGATCCCAGATCGCGGCATCAGGTCCCGGCCGGCCGGCGGCATCCCCGTCGGCCGGCTCCCTTGATCATCGCCAATCGGATCGTGGCGTAGGCAGCCCGGCTCGCTCCTCAGGGTCTCCCGGACCCCAAGGACTCCCGCCTTGCTTCGACCCCCTATCCCTGCGTAAAGCCTCTACGACACGGTCATCAGGCCCTGGCCGCTGAAGAAGTCACCGTCTGACAGACCAAAGCCTTTGTTGCGCTGGGTCAGAATGTGGACCTGGCCCAGCACCTCGAGCCGCGGGGGCTCATACTGG
Organism: uncultured Solirubrobacterales bacterium; assembly: GCA_963699325.1. Lineage (GTDB taxonomy): Bacteria > Actinomycetota > Thermoleophilia > Solirubrobacterales > Solirubrobacteraceae > Palsa-465. Next base: position 42,863 of record CAVOTN010000020.1, read on the forward strand.
TCAGGCTGCTTCGGTGACTGCGTGGCGTACTCGGACATGGTTCGATCCTCCTTTCTGCTTAACCTCGTCACGATTGCTTTGAGAGGAGAAGGGCGCGAAAAAGGCGTGTACGGGTTCGCCGTCGGCGGCGTTCCCGAAGCGAGTGACCTGCTCGTCGACGCGCCGGCGACCTGGCCGCGGGTCGATGTCGCGGTGACGGGTCCGGATCCCCGCCCCCCAGTGCAGGAGAGCGTCGGCGACCACAACGCCGTGGTCCGGCTCCGATCCGGCGGCTGGGTGACGATCGATCGCGCGGCGCGGAGCGCGGTGTTCGCGATGCAGTATCCGACGTCGCCCGCCGCGCTGGTGCACCCGCACCTGGCTGCGGTCGCGGTGGTGCAGGCGCACTGGGAGGACCGCGAAAGCTTCCACGGCGGGGCCTTCGCGGCCGGCGGCGGCGTCTGGGGTCTGCTCGGCGAGAAGGGCGCCGGCAAGAGCTCGATGCTCGCCGGCCTGGCGGCGCGCGGGGTGCCGGTCGTCGCCGACGACGTGCTGGTGATCGCGGACGGGATGGCGCTCGCCGGACCGAGAAGCATCGATCTGCGCGCGGCGGCGGCCACGCAGCTTGGGGCGGGCGAACTGCTCGGCACGATCGGGGGCCGCGAGCGGTGGCGGCTCGCGCTCGAGCCCGTCCCGGCGGAGCTGCCGTTCCGTGGATGGGTCGAGCTCCACTGGGGATCCGAGCTCGGAGTGCGCGCACAGCGTGGTTCCGAGCGGCTGGAGACGCTGCTCCCCCATCGGGGGCTGCGGCTCCGTCCCGCTCGCCCCGCGCGGATGATCGAGCTTGCGGCGCTGCCCGTGCTCGAGCTGCACCGGCCGGTGGACTGGCGCTCACACGAGGACGGCATCGAGCTTCTCCTCGAGTCGGTTGGCCGCGCGGGCGATCCAGGCCGCCTGCAGCAGGGTGAATGAGTGCGCCGAGGGCTGCTCGCCCGTCCAATGGCGCCGGAGCGCTTCTGGATCCACGCACTCCTCGGGCACACCGGTCCCGGCCCAATCGCGAGCGAACCGGCGCGCGGTGTCGGTCCACATCGCTTCGTCGAAGTGCGCCTTGGTCGGCCGGCCGACGATCTCGGCCGGGAGCAGGTCGCCGAACAGCCTCGTCATCCCGTCGGTCCGGTTCGCGAAGCCGCGAGGGCCGGCGCCATCGCCCGCGGCCGCCCACACGGCCGGGGACAGCAGTGGGTGCACGAGGAGCGCGTCGGCGTCGGCCGCGACCAGCGCCAGCCCGAGCTTGCCCTCGCCGAGATGGCGGAGCCGGCGCCACCAGGCAAGCCGCTGCTCCAGCGGCCTCGGCACGTCCACCGCGAGTCGCGCTGCGGCCGCTGACAACGATCGCAGGGCTGCGGGACGGAGCCACGGCATCGGTAGCGGCTCGCGCACGGCGACCACGGCCTGGCGGAGGGGCTTCGGCGCAAACGAGAGTCCGGTGCGCGCCAGCCCGCGAGGCACCCCGCGCAGCCCGCCGTCGAGGACCGAGCGCGGACGGCGCGTCGCCCCGAACAGCTCATCGCCCCCGGCGCCGGTGAGCAGCGATCCGCCGCGGGCGGCGTCGAGCAGCGGCAGATGGAAATGCACGTTGAACGGTATGAGCAGGCCGTACGTGGTCATGACCCGCTGCGCGTACGGACCGACCACGTCGAGCTCCTCGTGATGAACGAACCGCCACCAGTCGTCAAGGCGCAGGTGCGATACGACCGTGCGCTGCCACCGAGTCTCCTCCGCGTGGATGGCGCCGGGGAACACGTTAGTCGCCGGTATCGGAAGGTCGAGGCCCTCGCGGCGCGCAAGCGCAGTGGCCACGGCGAGCACCGCCGAGGAATCGCGCCCGCCGGAGAAGCTCACCAGGCACGGCGGCCGCAGGAGCGCCGGCAGGATCTCGCGCTCGAGCGCCTCGCGGGGGCTGATCCCCGGGTCGAGCAGACGCTCGGGGCCCGGCGAGGAGCCGAGCATGGTGCCGGTAGCGATGTCGAGCGGTGACAGCGCTTGTCTCATGGCTTCAGGCGGGTCAATTCGTGCCACGGTGCCGGAGTGCAGGGGCCGACCGGGCCGTCCACCCACGCGTGCGCCTCGAACCCGGTGCTCGGAGCGGTGACGCCGACGACAACGTCGCGCCGCACCCCGTGTGCGGCAAGCCAGCGCTGGCGCACCAGCGCCCCCTCCAGGCAGGTGTGCCTGCGCCGGCGGAGCACCACCTCGACACCCCGGACGGCTGCGCTCGGCAGCGATGCCGGCGCCGGCATCGGCACGGCGACGAGCTCACCGGCGGCGAGGCCGCCGCGGGCGGCTCGCAGCGCCCGGAATGCCCACCAGGCGGCGCGGAGCTCGCAGAGACGTGGCAGACGGCGGGTCACGAAGTCAGGAGCCCCCGCTCGCTGAGCGTGGACAGGAATGAGTCCACGTCCTGCCCCGCCCGCGCCGAGTCGATCTGGTAGCGCTCAACCAGCGCGTCGACGAGGCCCTCGCGGGTCGCCGCGTCCGCCAGCAGACGCCACACCAGCGCCCCGGCTCCGTGGACGGACAGGTACACCCCGTCGCGACCGTCGAGGGCGACGATCTCGTCATCGATTTCGCGCCACTCGAGGTCACGCTCGCGCAGACACAAGGTCACTTTTGCTCTCCTCCATGGTCGATAGCGGTCGGAACTCGGAAAGCGGCTTGAACATCCTGGCGAGCGCACGCCGCGAGCGGCTGAGCTGATCCGCCCACGACTCCTCCTCGTAGGGCATCGTCGTCCGGCGGAGCTCGGCGCCAACGCCGCCGACGACGCCGGAGGCCGGGAGCGCCCACACCGGGGCGAGCATTCTCGCCAGGTACGACTCGAACACCGTCGGCTCGCGGGCGAGCGCCAGGTGGCGCGCCCAAGTCCGCAGCGGGATCGGCTCTGCCCTTCGCAGGAGCAGCGCGTCGATGGCCGCTGTGGTGGCATGCCACAGCCGGTGGCATCCCCACCGCTCGGCGAGGTCGTCCGCGTCGGCGCGGTCCGCCTCGGCGAGCACCGCGGCGACGTCGATCAGGTGACCGATCCGCTCGAACGGGGCGTGCGCCCAGCTGTGCACCGCCAGGAGCACCGCGTGGGCGGCGGGAACCAGCCCGTCGATACCGGCCACGCCGGTTCGGCTGGGGCGGGTTAGTCCGAGCAGGCTCTCCAGCGACGGCACGGGCAGCCCCGCGACATAATGCGGAGCCCGGTGCAGCTCGACCGCGACCGGCGCACCCGGCAGCGCGAGCGGCGGCATGTGGTGATCGGCGCCGCCCGGGATCTCGACGAAGCCGTCGCGAACCAGAGCCGCCTGCGCCGCCTCGGCGTCGACGGTGAGGATGTCGAGATCCTTGAACGGCCGGCACCCGGGGTGGGCATAGCTCCGCGCGGCCTCGGGGCCTTTCATCAGGACGAGCGGGCCGTCGACCGCGGCTCGAACCCGCCCGAGCACAAACGGCACCGCCACCAACCGCAGCGCGGCGACGCGCTCGGCGGTGCGGAGGTCCGGATCGATGTCGAGGCCCAGCGCCCGGCACCGGCGGGCCGCCAGCAGGTCAAGGCCATGCCGGCGGAGCGCACGCACGTCGGGCGCGCGCGCGACGATCTCGTCGACGGTTCCCCACATCTCGTTCGGGCGTTCGACGGTCATCAATACAGCCCCAGCGTCCCGAGACGGCGCTCCCGCCGAAGGAACGCCCTGAACACGAACACTCCGAGCCCCGCGCTCGCAATCGCCACCGGCAGGAGCTCTAGCATCGGCCCGGCCAGTGAGTGCCAGTCGGCTCCTCCGAGCAATGCATCACGCATCCCGTTCAGCGCGATCGTGATCGGGTTGACCGCCGCCAGCAGCCGCAGCCAGGCCGGCAGCAGCGTCAGTGGGAAGAACACCCCGGAGCCGAGGGCGAGGACCGCCACGCCGGTGCCGATTGCGCCGGATCCACGGCGGAACGTCAGGATGATGCCGGCCGCGAGCAGACCCAAGCCCCACAGGAACGGGAGGAACTCGAGCAGCAACACGAGCGCCGGCAGGATCCCGGCGGCGTGCAGGTGCAGGCCGAACAGCAGCGCGATCATCACCAGGAACAGGCACACGCGAACGGGGACGTACAGCAGGCTGAACAGCGTGGAGCCGATCTGGACTGTGCCGATATGGGTCGGCGTGATCAGCAGCGATTCGAGCGTGCCGATCATCTGCTCGGCGCGCAGCGCTCGCGCGAGCTCGCCCACGAGCAGCATCACCGCCATGTTCAGGCAGATCCCGATCGCGACGAACTCGATGTACGTCGCCCGGGTCCCGTCGAAGATCGGTAGGCGGGACGGGTCGACGAGCTTGCCGAGAAACGAGAACGCGACGACCTGCGCCACGATCCCGAGCAATCCGCCCACCACTCCCATCCGGTAGCTGAGCGCGATCCGGCAGTCGCGGCGGATGAACGCGCACAGCTTGGGGAGCTCGGCGAGCATGCTCATGCCGCCGCCTCGCTCGTCGAGTCGAAGCTCGTCAGTGCGAGGAACGCCTCCTCCATCTCCGACTGCGCCTGACGGCAGGCCACGACCTGCAAGCCGGCTCCGACCAGGCGCGCGAGCGCGACGCCGAGGTCCCCCTGCGCGCGCGGGCACAGCAAGAAGTGCGCACCGTCGTCGCTGGTGCCGGCGACCGTCGCGGACGGGCCGACCGCGAGACGGACCGCGGCTGGCGCCGGCGGACGCGCCGGGTCGACACCGCGGATCTGGATCACGTAGCGGTCGGCGGGGGCCAAGGCGGCAAGCTCGGCGGGCGAGCCGCGGAAGGCCACGCTCCCTCGAGCCATAACGGTGATCGACTCGGCGAAGTGCCGCACCTCATCGAGTCGCTGCGTCGTCCACAGCACGGCCGTACCCTGCGCCGCGCGGTCATGCACGAGCGCGCGGATGCGGACGGCGCCCTCTGGATCGAGGTCGTGCGTCGCCTCGTCGACCAGCAGCACCTCGGGGTCGGCGAGCAGCGCGCGCGCGACCGACAGGCGCTTCTGCATTCCGTGCGAGCAGCGCCCGACCGGTCGATCGGCCACCTCGGCGAGCCCGACCTCTTCGAGGAGCTCCCGCGCGCACGACTTCGCGTGGCGCAGCCGCAGCCCATGCAGGCGCGCGAAGAAGATCAAGTTCTCGAGCGCGCTTATGCGCAGATAGAAGGAGCGGTCGCCCGATGGGACCAGCCCGATGCCGCCGGGCGCGACAACCGTCCCCTGCTGCGGCTCGACCAGCCCGCAGAGCACGCGGATGAGCGTGGTCTTGCCGGCCCCGTTGGGTCCGAGGAGCGCATGGATCTCGCCCGAGCGCACGGCCAGGTCGACGCCGTCCAGCGCCCGGCGCGTGCCGAAACTACGAGTGATCCCCTGCGCCCAAATCCTTGGGCTACCTCCGTCCATGAAAAAGGAACGGAGGACATCGCCCGCACCTTACGCGTGCAATTTCCCCCAATTCCTCTCGTCCGATCCCGGACCATGTGAGGGCGCGCAGTCGTTTGGTTCGGCCGAGCTTCCGATCAGGGCCACGGCCTCCGTTCTCGAAAGATCGCCACCGTGCCCGACGTTCACTAGACAGAACTCGGGGAGGCCACGTACTTGCTTAGGATCGCGATAGTCGGACTTGGCCCATGGGGGGCCTGCGCCCTGGAGCGTGTCGTCACGACCGCTCGCCATGGCCTGCCCGTCGGGCTCCAGGTCGAAGTGCACGTGATCGAGCCCGGGACGCCCGGCTCGGGGGTCTACGACGTCACGCAGCCGGACTACCTTCTGCTGAACGCCCCCTGCGGCCAGCTCACGCTGTATCCGTTCGGCACCGAGGGCGACCAGCCGTGCTACGCCGTCGGGCTGTACGACTGGGTGCTCGGGCGGGGCTACCGCTGGGTAGGGGATCGCTGCCAGATCAATCCCGCCGGCGAGCCGATCGAGGCCCATCACTTCCTGCCACGCCGGCTGATGGGCGAGTACCTGCAGTGGTTCTACCGCGCGCTCGTCGCCGGGGCCCCGTCGAACGTCAGCATCACCCATCACCGCACCTCGGCCGTCGATCTCGTCGGACGGCTCGACGGGAGCGAGGAGGTGTACCTGGCGAACGGCGACACCGTGGTCGCCGACCACGTCATTGTCACGTCCGGCCACACCGCCAACCAGGACAACGGCAACGGCGGATCGCGGCCGCGCCAGCTGAACCCCTACCCCGTCTCGCACTATGTCGACAAGCTGACGGCCGACTCGACCGTCGCGGTCGCCGGAATGGGGCTTGTCGGCGTCGACGTCGCGATTGCCCTGAGCGTCGGCCGGGGTGGCAAGTTCGTCGAGAACGGCCACGCGCTCCGCTACGTTCCGAGCGGGCGGGAGCCGGTGATCCAGATGTTCTCGCGGAGCGGTCTGCCGTTCACCTCGAAGTCGGTGACCGGAGTCGATCGCACCGATGTCTACAAGCCGATCATCTGCACGCCCGAGGCGCTCGACGCGCTGAGCGGCCGCAACAACGGACACCGGCGGCTGGTGGACGTGCGCAGCGAGCTGCTGCCGCTGTTGTTCGCCGAGATGCACTCTCGCTACTACTCCCAGGTGGCATTCCAGGAGTCGGGATCGCGCGTCGACGGCGCGTCCGTGCGCGAGCGACTGCAGACCGCGTGGCTGCGGGACCGCTTCGACCACGAGCTCGCGGCCCTGGCGCTTCGCTACGGCAGGTTCGACGCCGAGGCAATGTTCTTCGGCCACCAGCCGCAGTACGACTCGACCGGCGACTACGAGGCGTTCGTGTACGACGTCCTGGCCAGCGACCTGCGCGAGTCCGAGGTGTCGGGCGGTGCCAGCCCGGTCAAGTCCGCCGCCGAGGTGCTTCGCATCTTCCGCGACCCGATGCGCACGGTCGTCGAGCAGGGCGGGTTGTCGCTCGACTCCTACCTGGACTTCAACGCGGACATCTGCAGCCGGATTCATCGCCTCGTCGCCGGACCGCCGGCGCTGCGCTCCCGGCAGTTCCTGGCCCTGATGGACGCCGGCGTTCTGCGGATCCCCTACGGGCCGGCGCCCAGCATCGGCCCGACGCCCGGCCGCGACGATCTCGCGACCGCGCCGACCCGGATCTCATCGACCGCGTTCGAGCAGGCCTACATGTCGGATGCCGACATCGTGATCCGCGGGCATCTGGAGGATCCACGGATCGACGGGTCGGCGTCGCAGCTGCTGACGCGGCTCTACAACCGCGGCCGCGTCAGCCAGTTCCGCTACGGCGCGGTCACCGTCGGGAGCGTCGATCTGACCCCCGACTCGCATCCAATCGACATCGACGGGCGGCCTCAGGAGCGGATCTGGATGTTCGGGGTCCTCACCGAGGGATTCCGCCACTTCAACCACTACATCCCGTCACCGAAGAGCCGAATCCGCGCGTTTGAGGACCTCGGCGCCTGCGTCGCCGAAATTCTCGGCTAGCGTTCTCCCTCGGGAGCAGCAGGGCACGACGCGATTCCGTGGTGAGGATCAGGTCTGGGGCGTACTGCCGTCGTTGTGCATGCACAACAGGCCCTTGGTGACCGCCAGCTTGGCGCGGCCGGCTGCGTTCGACGCAGTCGCCGTGAACTTGACCGGGTCTCCCATGTGGAGCGGAGCGGTGTTGAACGAGGCGGAGTACCAGGCGAGCTTCGCATTGTGCCCGTGGGCCGCTTCGCACTTACCGCCGAGACACACGGTCACGTGGTTGCCGGCGGCCGGCCCGAGGTTCGAGTACACGAATACGGTGAGCTCGCGGGCGACGACGTCGTTGCCGAAGTAGCCGACCTCGGCCGTCTTGATCGCCGGCTTCTGCTCGTGCTTCGAGGTGCTGCCGATGTGGTGCGAGGTGCTACCGGTGTGATTCGAGGTGCTGCCGGCGGCGACTAGCGGAACCGCCGCAGCGCCGACCAGGAGCCCGCCCATCAGCACCGCCAAGATCTTCGTTCGCATCGAGCCCCGATCCTTTCCCTTAGGAGTCTGCGCACGCCATCTTACAGGGGCGCCGCGGTGCATCCGAGGGGTTCCCCGGCCGGGGGCTAGCGCGAGGCGTGCGTCAGGGAGGCCGTCGAGGCGGCCACGGCTAGCGCCTGGTCGAGATCCTCGATCAGGTCGTCGGGGTGCTCGAGACCGATCGACAGGCGCACCATGTCCGGGGTGATCCCCGCCGCGTCGAGCTCGTTCGGCTTGAGCTGCCGGTGCGTTGTCGATGCGGGGTGGGTGATCAGCGACTTGGCGTCTCCCATGTTGAGGAGCCGCTTGAACAGGTTGACACTGTTGAACACGGCGATGCCCGCATCGCGACCGCCGTGGACGCCGAAGGTCAGGATCGACGGCACGCGTTTGCCGAGGTAGCGCTGGGCCAGGTCGTAATAGGGGTTCTCGGGCAGCCCGAGGAAGCTCACCCAGGCGACGCGCGGATCCTCCTCCAGATACGCCGCCACCGCGCGAGCGTTGGCCTCGTGGCGCGGCAGGCGCACGCACAGGGTCTCGAGGCCCTGGAGGTGCTGGAACGCGTTGAACGGCGACAGGATCGCGCCGGTGTTGCGCAGCCCGATCGTCTTGCAGCGGGTGACGTACGGGGCCGTCGGGAAGTCGTCCGCGTAGGAGACGCCGTGGAACGCCGGCTCGGGCTGGAGCATGTCCGGGAACCGGTCCGAATGGTCGGCCCACGGGAACGTGCCGCCGTCGATGACGATCCCACCCATCGACGTGCCGTGGCCGCCGATGAACTTGGTCAGCGAGTGGACAACGACGTCCGCGCCGTGTTGAAAGGGCTTGAGGAGCAGCGGCGTCGCCACGGTGTTGTCGGCGATCACGGGCACACCTTGGGCGTGCGCGACGCAGGCGACGGCGGCCAAGTCGATGACGTTGCCGGCCGGATTGCCGACGGTCTCGCAGAAGACCGCCTTGGTCCGCCCGTCGATCAGCGCACCGATCGCCTCGGGACTGTCGTCCGCCGCGAAACGGACCTCGACTCCGAGCCGGGGAAGCACGTGCGCAAAGTACGTGTAGGTGGCTCCATACAGCTGCGGGACCGACACGAAGTTGTCGCCGGCGCCAACCAGGTTGAGGACCGACATGCTGACCGCAGCAGCGCCTGAGCTCACCGCCATCGCGGCAGCACCGCCCTCGAGCGCGGTGACCCGCTGCTCGAGCACGTCGACCGTCGGATTGTTGAGGCGGTTGTAGTGGTAGCCGGGGATCTCGAGATCCATGATTCCGCCGGCGTGGTCGGCGTCGATGAAGTCGTGGGCGACCGTCTGGTAGATCGGGACTGCCACGGCGCGCGTGGAGTCGGGCGTGTAGCCACCGTGGATTGCGAGAGTCTCGTCGTGCATAGTGATCAGAGTTAGACGGTCGACGCGGCGCGAGCCAGACTCAACCAGTTGGCGTACAACGTGGCCGACGGCGTCGCCCACGTGTTCTCGACGCTCGCAGCAACTTCGTCGAACGGGAACATCGACCACAGCTCTCGGGGATCGGCGTCCCGCGCGGCCGCGCGCTCCGCGAAGCCGTCGAGTGTGGCCACCGCGTCAGGGCACAGATAGCCCTCGGGCAGGCGCGGGTAGGGAACCGCGCCACGGCCGAACAGATATCGACGCACGTCGCGCCGGTACTCCCGCAGAAGGCTCAGCGTGCCGTACTCAGGGTGGCCCTGGCACAGCACGAACAGGCCCTCGCCCTGTTGACGTGCGGCAACCGCCCAGCCGGCGCCGGAGGCGCCGGAGCCGACGACGATCCGGTAGCCGGCGTCAATCAGGGCACCCTCGGGCACGTCGTTGACACGGGAGTGAGGAAACGGGACCGTGTCCGGGAGCCCGAACGCGAGCGGGTCGTGCGGATCCTCGACGTCACCCTGGAACACGCCGCTGCACTTGCTCGCGCGTGGCACCCGCTCGATCCCGTCGAACAGAAGGGTGCTCGCGTGGGACGCGAGACACGAGAGCAACGTGGTCGGGACCGAGGCCGCTGCCCATTCGAGCAGGCGTGCGAGATACGGCCAGTACGGCTCATAACGAAGGCTGAGCTGCGCCGGCTCGGTGCCGGTCACGATCAGGGCATCCGGCGGCTGGCTCCAGAGCTCGTCAAGCCCCTGATAGCGCGACTCGATCACTTCGGCGATCGCCTCGGACCGGGGAAGCCCAGTAATCGTGTACAGCTCGAAGTTGACTATGGCGCTGTCAGTCCCCTCCGCGGCCCGCCGGAACTGGTTCTCCGTGTCGGCGAATGCCGAATCCGGCATGTTGTTCACGAGCGCGACGGTGATCGGCCGAGGGGCCGGCGTACGGGTCTCGGTAACTACCATGGTTGTCATACAGCAACACGGGCCGGGTGGGCCCTCTCCTTCCGTGTCGAGCTGGTCGAGGTCGAACCGCGCCTAGCCGGCCGACCATCGATGTGCCCCTCGTGATAACGCCCCATCACCTCGAAAACGGCTGGCCACGGGCGGTTCTTTCGGCAGGCTGGCCGTCTGGCCTCGCTACGACACCACTGACAGGTGGCGCTTCGCCGCCCGTGTGTTCGGAGTCGACTCGAGCTCGGTCAGCTCGCGCTGGAGGGCTCGCCGGCCACGGTGGTGGAGACCGTGGATCGCGCTTTCCGACCGACCCATCCGGTCCGCGATCTCGCCAGGGGTGAGGCCGACGACATGGCGCAGTACAACGACCTCGCGCTGCTCCTCGGGCAGCGCGGCGAGCGCGGCGCGGACCGTCTCTGCGCGGTCGAGGTCGGCCCCCGTGCTCTTGCTCGGATCGAGCACGTTCTCGGTCGGGGTCAGCCGGTTCGAGCGAAGATGATCGATGGCGACGTTCCGGGCCATCCTGACCAGCCACGCGAAGAACGGGATACCGCGATCGTCGTACTTGTGGAGGCTCGTCATCAGCTTCGCGAATACGTGCTGCGTGACGTCCTCCGCCTCATGGTCGTTGCGGACGATCGAGCGAACGTAGCCGTAGATGTTGTGGGAGTAGCTGACGTAGAGGAACCGCAGCGCCTCCTCGTCACCCTCCTTGGCGCGGGCGACCGCGAGGCGGGTCTTTTGGAGCATCTCCGGCGTTGTGTTGACAGCGGCCCGGCTCGTGAACCCGACCGTGGCCGGGCTTGTAGCTAACGCGGCTTCCCTGATCACTTTTCCGTCCTTTAAAGCGGCTTTCGCCTCGAACGAGAGCCGCGCCCGGGAGCGCTTGTAGACGCTCCGCTCGGGCGCTGGCCGACTCTCATTCAGGCCCCCTCCGAAGGCATGTCCACCTTCGGCTTGCTTCTGGGCGACAGTGTCAGCCCGGGGCAGCCGCGGGTCAATGACCGGTCCGACCCATTGCGCCGTTCATGCCCATGAACACCCCTGAACGGGCCCCTCTTTCCTTGCGCTCACGCGCCTGGGCGTGGAAGAGATCGGCCCTTTCAGCCGTCTATGTATGAGACGGCAGGTTTCGCCTGCCGTGGGCAAGCTTTGTGAGCTTTGGGCTAAAAGAGCTTGGCGATTGTGCCGATATTCAGTATGATGCGTGATAGCGAAAGATTCGCGCCGGGCCGTTTGGGGGCAAACATGGGGCAAAATGATGTGAAGTGCGAGGCGCTAGCTGGCGTCTCGGTCATCGAAAATTGGTCGTGGGGGCAGCTCCGCCGCCTTCCAAGTCGCGGCGCGCGAGTCGCTGCGGGACGGGGGGCTGCGCTGCGGCAGCGTGCGCTCGATCCGGCGCCGCTCGCGAACGCCGCATGGTCGGGACGCCTCGTGGCGCCGGCCGTGCTCGGCGCTGCGGCGGTGGCGCTACTGCTCGCGGTCGCGTCGAGGACGGTGTCTGTCGACGCACCGGCGGTTCGCGCCGCCCTGGAGATGACGATGACCCTGTTTGCGCTTGCGGGCGCATGGCTGCTGCGAGCGCAGTTCGCGCACTCCCGCCGGCTGCGTGACCTGCTGCTGCTAGGCGGGTTCCTCGTACTGGGGCTGATGAACTTCTGGACCGCTGCGCTGCCCGCGGCGTTGAATCTGCGGACCGGGGCCTATCTCCCCGCGGCCGGGTTCTGGAGCGAGCTGGTGGTGGGGGCGGTCTTCGCCGCGGCCGCGTTCGTCCCCTCACGCCGCCAGGTCACGGGCTCACGGCATCCGCTCGCGGTGACCACCCTGCTCGTGCTGATCGCTCTCGTCGTCGCTGCCCTCGGCGCCCTGGTGCTGGGTGGCCAGGGCCAGGAGGCGACCAGCGGCGCGACGACGCTTGCCGGCGCGTTCACGCATCCGCAGCTGCTTGTACTCGCGCTCGGCGCGGCCGGCCCGCTCGCTTACGCGGCGATCGGATTCGCAGGCCGGTACCGGCTGGAGGCGGACCGTGGTGCGGCGCTGCTGGCCGTCGCAATGATGTTGCTCGGGTTCGTGAGCCTCTCCCATTTGGTGACGCTGGCCGTCTCCCCGGGACGGGTCGGCCCCGGCGAAGGGCTCAACCTGATCGCGCTCGCGCTGCTGCTGGCGGCTGCCGCCATCGCGGAGCGGCGCGTGCGTGCGCGGGTGGCGCGGAGCGCCGCGTTGGCGGAGCGCCGGCGGGTGGCGCGGGACCTACACGACGGGCTCGCGCAGGATCTGGCGTTCATCGCCGCTCACGGCCCGCGCATCGCGCAGGAGATGGGCGACGAGCATCCGGTCGTAATCGCCGCGAGGCGCGCGCTCGCGATATCGCGGAACACGATCTCCGAGCTCTCCGATCCACAGGGCGCGACCGCGCGCGAATCTCTCGAGGCCGTGGCGCAGGAGCTCCGGGATCGGTTCGATGTCGCGATCGCCGTCGATGCGCACCTGGACGCCGACCTGTCGTCCGCCGCCCGCGAGCACCTGACCCGGATCGCGCGCGAGGCGATCGCCAACGCGGCTCGGCACGGGGGAGCGCGCAACGTGATCGTGTCGCTGCAGAACGGGTCGAGCGGAACTGCCCTCCGAGTCATCGACGACGGCTGCGGCATCGCCGGCGCCGACGGGGTGGCCGCGCCCGAAGGCTTCGGACTGAACAGCATGCGTGAGCGTGCCGCCGCACTCGGCGGTCACATGAGCATTCGCCCAGCGCGGCGAGGCGGCACTGAGCTAGAGGTCGTTCTCCCTTGACGGATCGGCTCAGGCTGCTGATCGCGGAGCGGGAGGCTACGCGCGTCGGTATTCGGATGGCGCTCGACGGCGACGTCGTGGTCTGCGCCGAGGTCGACGACGCCGAGCAGGCGATCCGCGCGGCCAAGCGCGAGCAGCCGGACGTGTGCCTCGTCGGCGACGATCTCGCGGGCTCCGGCTTGGCCGCGGTGCGCGGGATCTGTCGTGCGGCGCCGGACGCGGCGGTCGTGGTGCTGACCGAGGGTCACGATGTCGATCTGCTACTCGACTGCGTTCGTGCGGGCGCGGTCGGTTACGTGCCGGGAGCGCTCGACGCGGACCGTCTGCGGCGGATCGTCCGGGCGGTCGGCGAGCGCGAGGCCGTCGTCCCCAGGTCGATGGTCCTCGAGATCTTGATGGAGCTGCGCGGGCGCGGGAACGGCGGCGACGCCCTCACCACGCGCGAGGCGCAGGTGCTGGGCATGCTGCGCCGCGGTCATAGCACCGCCGAGATCGCCGACAGACTCGTGATCGCACCGGTCACGGTCAGACGGCACATCTCCGAGCTGGTTCGCAAGCTCGGAGTCGAGGATCGCGCGGCGCTTACCAGCGCCGACGTGCGCTCATCGCGCGCCGGCGTCTAGACGGCCTAGCGCGCCGTGCACCGGATCTGAACGCTCCGAGGCCACTTAGCTCATTGTGGCCGGATGCCAGGCCCAGCACCATGTCGGGATCGGCTGAATCAGTCATGCCCCATCCCCGCGACTATCTACCAGCTCTCGATCGGATCGAGGCCGCGCTCGAAGCGAGCTGCGGAGCATTGGTCACGCTCGAGTCGATCAACTCCGAGGGCGGTGACGGGTCCGACGATCCGGATGGCCTCCGCACCCACGTCGGGATGGCCATCAGGTCACTTCGCAACGTGATCGAGGAGCTGCGCCTCGCACAGAACAACGGCGCGTGTGCCCTGGCGATCGGGTTCGTGCTGAACGCCAACGGGCGGGTGCCACACTTCGACCCGCTGCGGCCCGACCCTGCTCAGTCCAAGCCGCGGCGCACCGCGTAGATCGCCGCCTGGACTCTGCCGGGCAGGCCCAGCTTCGCGAGGATGCTCGACACGTGGTTCTTGGCCGTTCTCGGACTGATGTTCAGCGCCTCTGCGATCTCGGCATTCTCCATGCCGCGAGCGATAAGGCGGAGCACGTCGAGCTCTCGCGCCGATAGTTGATCGAGCGCGCCAGATTCCAGTTCCTGCTCCACGTTTCGGTGCCGTACGCGCCCCAGCACGAGCTCGGCGGCGCGGGGCGACAGCCACGCGACGCCCTGGGCGGCGGCGCGGACCGCGATTACGACGCTGTCGATCGGGGTGTCCTTCGCCATGAAGCCGGTCGCGCCTGACTCGAGCGCGGCATCGACATCGGCAGTATCCGAGGCCACGGTCAGGACCAGCACTCGCATCCCGGGATGCACGGCGAGAATCTGGCGGATCGCCTCCGGTCCGTCGAGGTCGGGCATGCGGAGATCCATAAGCACGACATCTGGGCGCAGCTCATCCGCCAATCGCACGCCCATGCGCCCACCGGACGCCTGCGCCACCACCTCGATGTCGGCTTGCGATGCGAGAAGCGTGGCGAGGCCGGTCCGGAACAAGTCATGGTCGTCGACAACCAGCACGCGGATAGGTCCGTTTTGCCGGTCGGCTTCGCTCATCGACATGACAACCGTCTTGTGGCCCCTTTTCAACCCGTGTCGGTACACGGCACCGACGTAACCCCGTCGTGGAGAGTATAAGCCGTGGTGGCCGTTGAGCAGGTTTCTGAAGCTCCGTTCAGCCCGTTGAACGGAGCATAGGCAGGGCGCCCTATTCATCACGGCGCTCTCACCTGCCATAACTACACGGCACGGACATTCGGGGCAAGGATGGGTTTGTGAAGGCAGCAGCAATGGCCGCGGCGCACCGCGGCGAGATCGTACGGTTCATCGCGGTCGATCGACAGCACGGCCGCATCGAGCGGGAGCTGAACGAGGCGTACTCTCGCCGGCTCGCGTCCAGCGCGTTCGCGCCCGAAGTAGAGGTCGAGCGTTTCGAGGCTGAGTTCGCCGAGTATTGCGAGGCGTCGCACTGCGTCGGCGTGGCATCCGGAACCGCGGCGCTTGCTCTCACCCTCAGCGCATGTGGGATCGGTCCGGGCGACGAGGTCATCGTCCCCGCGCACACGTTCGCGACCTCGGCGCTCGCCGTGCTCGATGCCGGCGCGACGCCGGTGCTGTGTGACGTGGATGACGGCACCGGCCTGATCGACGTCGACGCTGCGCGCGCGGCCATCGGGCCGCGCACCGCCGCGATCGTCGCTGTCCATCTTTACGGTCAGCTCTGTGACATGGGCGCGCTCGATGACCTCGCGAGGCGCCACGGCCTGATCCTGCTCGAGGAGGGCTCGCATGCGCCCGGAGCGCGCTACCGCGGGCGTCGTGCCGGTTCGATCGGCGCCGCGGCCGCATTCTCGTTCCAGACCAAGAGCCTCGGCGTGCTCGGGGACGGCGGTGCCATCTGCACCAACGACTCGGCGCTGGCCGCGCGGCTCCGCCGCTTGCGAGAGTCGAGTCAGCGCTCCGACGAGCTCGGGCGCAGCCACCGTCTCGAAGGCCTCCAGGCTGCGCTGCTGCGTATCAAGCTCTCACGTCTGGACGAGTGGGCCGACGCTCGGCGTGCTCGTGCCGTGCGCTACCGCGCGCTGCTTTCACCCGAGGTGAGGCTGGTTGAGGAGCGACGGAACACGCCCTCCGTCTATCACCTGTTCCCGGCGCGGTTCGAGAACCGCGATTCGGTCGCGGCAACGCTGCGGGCGCACCACGTCGGCACGGCGGTCCACTATTCGCCGACGGTGCGCGAGCACCCGACGCTGAACGCTGCCAACGTGCGCCGCGGCGAGTTTCCCGTCGCCGAGGCCTGGGCTGCTGAGGAGCTGTCGCTGCCGATGCATCCGGACCTTCAACCACACGAGATCGAGCGCGTGGTCCGTGCGGTGCATGCCGCTATCGGCGAAGTTGGAGTTGCCGTGGCCGCTCGGGCGGCTTGACTCGCGTCTCGGCTCGCGACGGATCAGCCCTGGTGGAGCTGGGCCAGAGCGGCCTGGGCCATCTGCGACAGCTCGCCGTGCCCGCGCTGGTAGGCGCGATGGTAGGCCGCCTCCGCGCCGGCAAGGTCGTTGCGCCTCGCCAGCAGTTCGGCCAGGTTGAACGCGCCGGCTGCGTCGCCGCGCTCATCGGCGCGGCGGTAGGCGCCTTCCGCGCCGGCTAGATCATTCCGCTCGACGAGCATCCCACCGAGGTTGAACGCGCCAGTCGCGTCGCCGCGATAATCGGCGCGGCGGTACGCCGCCTCCGCGCCTTGGAGGTCGCCGCGCTGCTCGAGCAGCACGCCGAGATTCGCCGCCCCGGACGGGTGTCCGCACTCGTCGGCGGCGCGGTAGGCGGCCTCTGCGCCGGCGAGGTCGTTGCGCTGCGCGAGCATCCCACCGAGGTTGAACGCGCCGCCCGCATCGCCCCGCTCGGCGGCGCGGCGGTACGCGGCCTCCGCCTCGGCGAGGTCGCCGCGGCGCTCGAGCAGCATGCCGAGGTGCGCGGCGCCGCCGCCGTCGCCTCGTTCATCGGCCCGCCCGTAGGCGGCTGCGGCGCCGGCGCGGTCGCCGCGGTCTGTCAGGAGCGCGGCGAGGTTGAACGCGCCGGCCGCGTCGCCTCGAGCGTCCGCGCGGCGGTACGCGGCTTCCGCCCCGTGCAGGTCGCCGCGCTGCTCGAGCAGAACGCCGAGGTTCGCCGCCCCGCCCGCGTGGCCGGCCTGGTCGGCCTCCCGGAAGGCGGCTTCTGCACCGGATAGGTCAGACTTTTGCGACAGCGCCGCGCCGAGCGAGAACGCCGCGAGCGCGTCGTCAATCTCGGAGCGCGGTGCGGCGGCGGGCGTCGGGGTCGCGGCCGGATGCTCTGATGCCGGCGGAGTGGCGACCGGCTGTTCCGGTGCCGGCGGTGCGACGTCCGGTCGTGGCGCCGACGGGATCGTGTCGGCGCGCCGGCTGTCGGCCTTTTCGGCCGCCGGCCCCGAAGAAGCCAACGCGGCGATCTCGGTCTCGCGCTCCCGCCTCGCCGCGTCGCGACGGGCCTTGTCCGCCTCGCGGCGGCGCTTGGCGGCCTCACGACGGTTCTTTGTCGCCTCGCGACGGCTGTCGATCGTCTCGCGGCGCCGCTTGGTGGCCGCGCCCGACCGGCGAACCAGCGCCATCGCGCCCGCCGTGACAGCGGCGAGCGCCACTCCCATTCCCTCGCGGAGCGCGCGCACACGAGTCGGGCGAGGCCCCGGCTTGGCCGGCGGGGCAACCGAGGGCGCTGGGCGCGCGCCCGGCGGCGCGAGGGGTGGAGCGGGCACCGGGCTTCCGGCATCGCTGCGTTCGCGGGGATGACGGAGGAGCGCGACGAGCCCGGCCGCGGCTTCGGCCCGGTGGCGAAGCGCTCGCCAGCGGTCTGGCCGGGTCTCGGCCGAACCGGTCTCGGTCTGCGGGCGCAGATAGCCGAAGATCAGCATCAGCGCGGCCGTGCCGGCGGCGATCATGAGTGCGAGCATCAGCCAGCTTAGGCCGCCGTGGTCCGGTGAGGCGATGCCCGCGCTTCTGAGGTGAGCGGGGGCACCCGGGCTCGTTGCCTTCGGCTTCGCCGGGGCATGCTTCCGAGCAGCGTGCGGCGGCTTCGAGGACGCCTTGTGCGGAGTGGTCACCGGCGCGGCTGCGGGGGCGGCGCTCGGCGGCGAGAATCCGTGAATGAAGCTGAGTACGGCGCGCATTGTCAGCTGCACCGCCCGCTGGACCGATCGTACCGGGCTGGCGCAGCGACTCCCGACCGAGGCCTTGCCGAGCCCGGTCACCGCCTGGTGCTCGAGACGCCCTTCCTGGGCGATCGTCACGTGCAGGATCTTCGCCACCTGTGCGCGCGTGTAGCTCCGGCGGATTCCCGTCCCGGTGCGCAGCACCAGCACCTCCGACTGGCGCTCCGGAAGCGAGGACAGGCAGCCCTTCAGCGTCGAGACGACGCGGCGGAGATACGGCTGCGAGAGCGCCCCGCGCGGAGGGTGCACGATCGCGCCGCCCGCACCGTCGCCGGCGACTCGACCGGCAAACGACTCATTCGCGCCACCCGCCGAGCCGGTGGGCCCGCCCGCCGTCGACGTTGTGCCCGGCGAACCGCCCGCGGCCGAGGCGACGCCACCGCCCCCGGGCTGGCCTGCAGATCTCGACGCGCCGCCACCAGCCGTCGAATGGCCGCCCCCCGCCGGTGCGTGGGCCGACGATGTCGAGGGCGCGGGCCCCGATGGCGTGTGCACCGGCGCGTCGGGCACCGACACGGTCGGCGTCGGCAGCTTTGGAGCCGTCACGGTCGGGACGGTCACCTTCGGCACCGTCACCGTCGGGACGGTCACGGTCGGGACGGTCACCTTCGGCACCGTCACCGTCGGCACGGTCACGGTCGGCACCGTCACCTTGGGCGCGGTCACGGTCGGCACCGACACGGAGGGGGTCGACAGCGACGGGATCGTCCCTGCAGTGCCCTGGCGGGGCGCCACCCCTGCCACGATCAGGGCGAGGAGGAAGCCGGCGAGCGCGGCGAACCAACCAGCGCGACGTAAGCCCCCGGCGCGAGATTCGTGCCGAGTGCGGACCGTTCGGCGCCCCCTACTCATGGTCCGCAATACGTACCCATTTCTGATCAAACCGAATCGCTCGTCGGTGCGGGAGCTTCGCAGCCGCCGCGCCCCGCCGGCGTCCACCCGCCCGGCTAGCGCCAACGC
>CAVOTN010000021.1:0-49092 GCA_963699325.1 uncultured Solirubrobacterales bacterium
GCGCGCCGCACACGATCGCCGCCGTGTTCCAGCCCGCGAGCAATGCGGTCGCGCCGGTCCCCCGTGGCCGGTCGCGAGCGCGACCACGAGCGCGACACCGGCGGCGCCGCCGAGGTACCGGCTCGTGTTGTTCGCGCCGCTCCCCATGCCGGCGCGCTCACGCGGGACCGACTCGAGGGCGAGCCGTCCTAGCGAGGCGTTGACGACCCCGCTCGCGATCCCCAGGATCACGAGGCCGGGAAGCAGTCGCGTCCAAGACGAGCCGACACCGAGGCCGGCGAGCGCGAACTCTCCGACGGCGGAAACCGCGAAGCCGATCACGAGCACCGCGGCCGCGCTCCGGCGCCCGAGCAGCCGGCGGGTGGCGAGCGCGACGGCCATGCTCGTCGTCGACCACGCGGCGAGCACGCCCGCGCTGCCGATCACGCTGACGCCGAGGCCGCGCTGGAGGAGCAGCGGGGTGAAGCTCATCAGGCCGATCACGGCCAAGCCGGTGAAAAGGGCGCCGGACAGCGAGGCCAGGAACAGCGGGTTCTTGAATCGCTCGATCTCGAGAATCGGCTCGCGCTTGCGGAGCTCGATCGCGACAAACGCGCCGAGCAGGACCACTCCGGCTGCGAGCGGAATGATCGTCCGCGAGGCCGACCAGCTCTGGCGGCCTTCGATCAGCCCGGCGGTCAGGCCCGCCATCGCGAGGGCGAGGACGACTGCGCCCGAGAGATCGAGCGAGCGCCTGGTCGAGGCCCGCGACTCCTCGATCCCGGCGGCCGCCACGACCAGCGCGGCCGCCGCGACGGCCTCGAGCCAGAAGCTGCTTCGCCACCCGAGCCATGCCGCGATCGCGCCGGCGGCGAGCGGTCCGATCGCGATGCCGGCCCCGACCGAGGAGCCCCACACGCTGGCGGCGAACGTGCGCCGATGACCGGTGTGGAAGGCGTGCCCGATCGCTCCGAGCGATGCCGCCAGGACGCCCGCGCCCGCTGCCCCCTGCAGGATCCGGGCGGCAATGAGGACGCCCATGCTCGGGGCGACGGCGCCGAGCGCGCTCGTGAGCGCGAGTAGCCCGGTCGAGACGACCAGCACGCGGCGGCGGCCGAAGGTGTCCGCCAGGGCACCGACGGTGAGCAGGGCGGCGGCCAGGCCGAGGCTCATCCCGCTGAGCGTCCACGTCTCGCCCGACACGTCGCCATGGAGCGAACGGAGGCTGTCGCCGACCGTGGTCACGACCGCGCTGAACACGGCCAGCACGAGCAGCGTCGCCGACGCGGCGACCCAGAGGGTGCGGCGGGCCTCAGCTTCTCTGGTCCGCGTTGTGGCGCGGTCTCGCTGCAGTCGCTGCGCGGCGATGGTCGGCATCAAAGTCCTCCTTGTGAGTTCAGTAATTGAACCGATGGTCGCGCACCCTAGCACAACGAGTTCGATGATTGAACCCATGTGCGCTAAGATGACCCGATGCTTGGGAAGGAGTACGTCGGCCAGGATTGCGGGATCGCACGCGCGCTGGAGGTGTTCGGCGAGCGGTGGACGCTGCTGATCGTGCGCGATGCGCTGTACGGCGTCCGGCGCTTCCGCGACTTTCAGGCGCACCTCGACATCCCGAAGGCGGTGCTGTCCGACCGTCTCAACGGGCTTGTCGCGCACGGGATCCTCGAGCGCCGGCCCGACCCCCACCACGCGGGCCGATCGCTCTACGAGCTGACCAAAGCCGGCCGCGATCTGTGGCCGGTGCTGCACGCGATGATCGTTTGGGGAGATCACCACGAGCTCCCGAACAGCCGGTTTTTCAGGCACGCCACGTGCGGCACGATGCTCGACGATGCCGCGCACTGCCCGGCGTGCGGGGTCACCCCGGCGGTCGGAGACATCGTCGCCGAGCCGCGGCCGGGGCGCGGCTTGCACCGGGACGATCCGGTCGCGGTGGCGCTGCGGGGTCCGCACCGGTTACTCGAACCGCTCCTGGCCGAATAGCCGTCGCTCCGGGCCTGAGCGTCCGGGAAATACGAACGAGCCGTCCGGCCGTGCGCGAGGATTGACAAACTCCCGCCCGCAATGGCCGAACCTCCTCGCACAGAACCCGCCCCCCGGCGCCCCACCCCGGACATGCTCGTGGACTTGGACCGGCTGCTGGCGGCGTACTACGACGAGCGCCCGGATCCCTCGAACCCCGCCCAGGCGGTGTCGTTCGGGACCTCGGGCCACCGGGGCACATCGTTCACGGGAACGTTCACCGAATCTCACATCCTCGTGATCAGCGAGGCGATCGTCCGATATCGGGCCGCGCAGGGAATCGACGGACCGCTGTTCCTGGGGCGCGACACGCACGCGCTCTCAGAACCCGCGTTTCGCACGGCGGTTGAGGTCCTTGTGGCCCGCGGCGTCGAGGTCGCGGTCGACGCGCGGGACGGCTACACGCCGACGCCGGCGGTCTCGCACGCGATCCTGACCCACAACGCCCGCGGCGGCACGCGTGCCGACGGCGTCGTGATCACGCCGTCTCACAATCCGCCCGAGGACGGCGGGTTCAAGTACAACCCGCCGCACGGCGGCCCGGCCGACACCGAGGTCACCCGGCAGATCCAGGACGCCGCGAACGAGTTGCTCCGCGCAGGTGTAGGCGGGATCGAACGCCTGCCGTTCGAGGAGGCGATCGACCGGGCACGACGCCATGACTACCTCACCGCGTACGTCGGGGAGCTGTCGGCGGTCGTCGATCTCGACGAGATTGCGGGCTCCGGCATCCGGCTCGGCGTCGACCCGCTGGGCGGTGCGAGCGTCGCGTACTGGGAGGCGATCGCCGACCGTCACCGGCTCGACCTCGAGGTCGTCAACGACCGCGTCGATCCGACGTTCTCGTTCATGCCGCTCGATCACGACGGGAAGATCCGCATGGACTGCTCCTCGCCTGACGCGATGGCGGACCTGATCGCGCTCAAGGACCGGTTCGATGTCGCGTTCGCCAACGACCCCGACGCCGATCGCCACGGGATCGTCACCCGCGAGGCGGGGCTGCTGAACCCGAACCACTACCTCGCGGCGGCCATCTCCTACTTGTTCGGCGGCGTTCGCCTCGACTGGTCCGAGGGCGCCGGCGTCGGCAAGACGATGGTCTCGAGCTCGATCATCGACCGGGTCGTGGGCGGGTTGGGGCGCCGGCTCGAAGAGGTGCCCGTCGGCTTCAAGTGGTTCGTCGGCGGCCTGCTCGACGGGACGCTGGGGTTCGGCGGCGAGGAGAGCGCCGGAGCGAGCTTCCTGCGCCGCAACGGCCAGCCGTGGAGCACGGACAAGGACGGGCTGATCATGTGTCTGCTGGCCGCGGAGATGACCGCGAGGACCGGCAAGGACCCCGCGCGGGTGTACGCAGAGCTGACCGACCGCTACGGCGCGCCGGCCTACCGCCGCATCGACGCCCCGGCGACCGCCGACCAGAAGCGGGTGCTGGGGAGCCTGTCGCCGGAAAGCCTGACCGCGACCGAGCTTGCCGGAGAGCCGATCACCGAGGTGCTCACAGCGGCGCCGTCGGGCGCGCCGCTCGGCGGGGTGAAGGTCGTGACCGAGAGCGGCTGGTTCGCGGCTCGGCCGTCGGGTACCGAGGACGTGTACAAGCTCTACGCCGAGAGCTTCAAGGGCGCGCAGCACCTCGAGCAGATCCTCGAGGAGGCCCAAGGTGTCGTCGACGCGGCGCTCGGGGGCTGAGATGACAGAGGTTTTCGCGATGGTGCTCGCGGGCGGGGAGGGCAAGAGGCTCGCTCCGCTCACCGCCGACCGCGCCAAGCCCGCGGTCCCGTTCGGCGGCGTCTACCGGCTGATCGATTTCGCGCTGTCGAACCTGGTCAACGCCGGGTACCTGCGGATCGCCGTGCTGACCCAGTACAAGAGCCACTCGCTCGACCGGCACCTGTCGCAGGCGTGGCGGCTGTCTCCGCTGCTCGGTAACTACGTCACGCCGATTCCGGCGCAGATGCGGCGCGGGCCTCGCTGGTTCGTCGGGTCCGCCGACGCGATCTACCAGAACTTCAACCTGATCCGCGACGAGCGGCCTGAGCACGTCATCGTGTTCGGGGCCGACCACATCTACCGGATGGACCCGCGCCAGATGGTCGAAGAGCACATCGCGAGCGGAGCCGCGGTGACCGTGGCGGCGATTCGCGCGCCGATCGAGCAGGCCGACCAGTTCGGCGTGATCGAAACGGCGGCCGACGGTCGTCGAATCGAGGCGTTCCGCGAGAAGCCGACCGACGCCAAGCCGCTCGTGGACGCACCCGATCAGGTGTACGCGTCGATGGGCAACTACGTGTTCACGACCGAAGCGCTGATGGACGTCGTCACCGAGGACGCCAAGGACGAGACTTCGAATCACGACATCGGCGGCAATCTGATCCCGATGCTGGTCGCGCGTGGCGAGGCGCGCGTGTACGACTTCGCGGCCAACCACGTACCGGGCGCCACAGACCGCGACCGGGGCTACTGGCGCGACGTCGGGACGCTCGACGCCTATTACGAGGCCCACATGGACCTGATCTCGGTGTCCCCGATCTTCAACCTCTACAACCTCCAGTGGCCGATCCTGACCTGGCTCGATCCGCTCCCACCGGCCAAGTTCGTGTTCGACGAAGACGGCCGTCGGGGTCACGCGCTCGACTCGATGGTGTGCGCGGGTGTCGTGCTGTCGGGCGGCGTGGCGCGGCGGTCGATCCTGTCGCCGGGCGTCCACCTGCACTCCTACTCCGAGGTCGAGGACTCGATCCTGATGCACGGCGCCGACGTCGGTCGCGGCGCCATCGTGCGGGGGGCGATCATCGACAAGGACGTGCGGGTCGCCGACGGAGCGAGGGTCGGTGTCGACCCGGAGGCTGATCGCGAGCGCTTCAAGGTGTCGGCCGCCGGTATCGTCGTGATCCCCAAGGGCGAGGTCGTCGATTGAGGGTCGCGCTCCTCACCCGCGAGTACCCGCCGGAGGTCTACGGCGGCGCCGGTGTGCACGTCGAATATCTCGCGCGGGAGCTCAGGCGGCTCGAGGACGTGACCGTGCACGCTTGGGGCACGGGCGACGTCCATCATCACGCCTGGGAGGCGCTCGCCGGCGACGAGCCTTCGTTGGCCGCGCTTCGCGCGCTGTCGATCGACCTGACGATGGCTGCGCGGACGGCGGATGCCGACCTGGTTCACAGCCACACCTGGTACGCGAGCCTCGGCGGCCACCTGTCGAAGCTGGTCCACGGGATTCCGCACGTCGCGACCGTTCACAGCCTCGAGCCACTGCGGCCGTGGAAGGCCGAGCAGCTCGGTGGCGGGTACGCGATCTCGAGCTGGGCCGAGAAGACCGCGCTCGAGGCGGCCGACGCGGTGATCGCGGTGTCCCGGGGCACTTGCGACGACATCCTGCGCGTGTATCCGGCGATCGACCCCGAGCGGGTTCACGTCATCTACAACGGCATCGATACGTCGCAGTACTCCCCCGATGCAGGGACCGACGTGCTCGAGCGTTTCGGGGTCGACGCGGAGCGGCCCTCAGTCGTGTTCGTCGGCCGGATCACGCGCCAGAAGGGGGTCGAGTACCTGCTGCGCGCGGCCCGCACGTTCGACCCCGCCGCGCAGCTCGTGCTCTGCGCCGGCTCCGCGGACACTCCCGAGCTCGGTGCCGAGGTCGAGCGACTCGTCGGCGAGCTGCGGGCCGAGCGCGACGGCGTGGTGTGGCTCGAGCAGATGCTGCCCAAGGTCGACGTGATCCAGTTGCTGAGCCACGCGACGGTGTTCGCGTGCCCGTCGATCTACGAGCCGCTCGGGATCGTCAACCTCGAGGCGATGGCGTGCGAGGCCGCCGTGGTGGCGACCGCCACCGGCGGGATCGTCGAGGTCGTCGACGACGACGAGACCGGCCTGCTGGTGCCGATCGAACCCGGCGACGACGGCACCGGCGCGCCGCGCGATCCGGAGCGGTTCGCCGACGACTTCTCCGAGCGGGTTAACGCGCTGGTCCGCGATCCGGAGCGCGCCGACGCCATGGGGCGGGCGGGCCGCCGGCGGGCGATCGAGCATTTCTCCTGGCCGATGATCGCCGAGCAGACGTCCGAGCTGTATCACAGCCTGGTCTGAGGCTTTGCGCGCGGCGCGGTCATGCGCGAGGATACGCGCATGACCGTCCGGGCCTGGATCGCGCGGGTGCTCATCGCCGTCGCGTTTGTTCTCCTTGGCCTCACCGCCGCCTCATCCGCGTCCGCCCAGCCGGCATGGCTGACCGAGATCAACATGTACCGGGCGGCAACGGGGCTCGCGGCCGTGAGCGATGAGCCGGCGTGGGACGTGGGGATCGAGCATCACCTCACGTACCTGGAGAAGACGCCGCACAGCTACTTCACCGGTCAGTATGAGTCGGCGCACACCGAGAACCCGGCCAGCCCGTACTACACGAGCGACGGCGCGACCGAGGCCGGATACAGCGACCTGGACCAGGGCGAGGCGCACAGCGCACTTCAGGCGGTCGACATCTGGCTCGCGGCACCGTTCCACGCCGTCGGCATGCTCCGCGCGCAGTTGACCCAGGTGGCGCTCGCGGATGACCCGGCGACGGGCTACGCGGGTCTCGACGTGATCCAGGGGCTCGACTATGCACTGCCGGCGGCCGCCGCCCCGATTCTGTTCCCCGGCCCGGGGGTGACGACCGACCTGGTGAGCTTCGGGGGCGAGAGCCCGGATCCACTCGAAACGTGCGGGTGGTCACCGACGTCGGGCGCCGGGCTGCCGCTGATCGTGTTGCTGCCGCAGGCTCCGGCACACGGGCTAACCGGGACGCTGTCAGGGCCCGATGGCGCCGAGTCGACGGGCAACGGTCAGCTGTGCGTGGTCGACGAGTTCACCTATCACTCATCCGACCCGATCTACGGCCCGACCGGCGCCGCGATTCTCCAGGGAGACAACGCCGTATTCCTGATTCCCCGCCGGACGCTGGGGACCGGGACGTATTCGGTGAGCGTGTCGCAGACGGGTGAGCCCGACATCGACTGGTCGTTCTCCGCGGTCGCCCCGGTCACGCACACGACCATCCTCGGCGTTCACGTGCACGGGCACAGGGTTGACATCAGCATCGCGACGCCGACCGGCACCTCGTTACGGTGTGCGCTGATCCCCCGGACCGAGCACGGTCTCGGGCGCGCGTCGTTCCACCGTTGCGCCGCTTCCACGGTTTATCGACACGTTGCCGCGGGGCGTTACCGACTGACGGTGGAGTCGAGTGCCGGGGACGCTAGTCGCCGGTTCGCGGTCGGGTAGTCGGGGAGGCGGGGGACGGCGGCGAGGCGGCGTGCCCGCCTCGGGCGTTGCTTCACGGATAGAGAGCGCGGGTGGGGCTTGACAGCCGTCGCGGTCCTGTCTCGACACTTGACAAATAACCGATCTCTGTAAAGCTATCCGCGTCGAGCAAATCGAAGGAGACGCGGATGACCTCTGTGGCAGGGACTGAGGGCTGCACCGCCGGCGCTCGGGCGGGCGCGCCCGATGGACAGCCGGCGGCATGGCGGGACGGCAAGCGCTACGCCTGGTTGCTCGGGGTCGTGGTGCCGACGCTTCCGTTCATCGTCTACGGGCTGGTGCACCTCACCGGGCTGTGGCTGTTCTGGTTCTGGGGGCCGATCCTGATCTTCGGCGTGTTCCCGCCGCTGGATCTGCTGATCGGGCTCGACTCCGAGAATCCCCCGGACAGCGTGCTCAAGTGGCTCGAGCAGGACCGCTACTACCGGTGGTGCACGTACGCATTCCTGCCCCTCCAATACGCCGGCCTCGTGTTCGCGTGCTGGCTGTGGGCGAGCGGTGACTTGACCGTCGTCGACAAGGTGGGTCTGGCGCTGACCGAGGCGATGGTGAGCGGGATCGCGATCAACACCGCGCACGAGCTCGGCCACAAGCGCGACAGCCTCGAGCGCTGGCTGAGCAAGATCGCGCTGGCCCAGAGCGGGTACGGACACTTCTTCGTCGAGCACAATCGCGGCCATCACGTCCGTGTGGCGACGCCCGAGGATCCGGCGAGCGCCCGGCTCGGGGAGAGCTTCTGGGCGTTCCTGCCGCGGACCGTGTCCGGGAGCCTCGCGTCGGCGTGGGAGCTCGAGCGTGAGTGGCTGGCGCGCGACGGACGCTCGCCCTGGAGCTGGCGCAACAACGTGCTGAACGCCTGGGCGATGACCGTGGTGCTGTTCGGCGCGCTGACCGCCGTGTTCGGGCTCGTCGTGCTGCCCTACCTGCTGTTGCAGATGGTGGTCGGGTTCCCGCTGCTCGAGGTCGTCAACTATCTCGAGCATTACGGTCTCCTGCGCCAGAAGCGGCCGGACGGACGGTACGAACGCACCCGGCCGGAGCACAGCTGGAACAGCAACAACGTCGCCTCCAACGTGCTCCTGTACCACCTTCAGCGCCACAGCGACCACCACGCCAACCCGACCCGGCGCTTCCAGGCGCTGCGTCATTTCGACGAGGCGCCGCAGCTGCCGACCGGCTACGCCGGCATGATCCTGCTGGCGCTGGTGCCGCCGCTGTGGCGCCGAGTGATGGACCCGCGCCTGATCGGCCACTACGGCGGAGACGCGACCCGGGCGAACATCCACCCGCGGGCCCGGGGACGCGTGCTCGCGCGCTACGGTCCCGCTGGATGACGACGTCATATCGCGGGGCCGTCCGGCAGCTGCTGCGCGACCGGCTTCTGGATGCGGGCCGCGAGGAGTTGCGCGGTCGCGCGTGGGCGCAGGTGACGATGGCGGACATCGCGGCCGCCGGCGGCGTCAGCCGCCAGACGCTCTACAACGAATTCGGCACTCGGGACGAGTTCGGGCAGGCGCTCATCATCCGCGAGAGCAGCCGTCTGCTCGACGCCGTCGAGCGGACGATCGCCGAGCACGCGGACGACCCGATCGCGGCGCTGACGGCCGCGCTCGAGTGCTTCCTGACGATCGCGACGAGCGACCCGTTCGTGCGCCTGCTGCTGGGCGACGACGGCACGGGGGGCCTACTGCCGCTGGTCACTACCCAGAGCCGGCCGGTCCTCGAATGGGCGAGCCAGCGGGTCGCGGTCGCGATCCGCGTCCACTGGCCGCAAGCGACCTCGGTCGATCTCGATGCGCTGGCGGACACGCTCGTGCGCCTGGCGATCAGCCACGTGACCGCGCCCGGCGGACCGCCGGCGCAGACGGCGGCGGCGATCACGGGGCTGCTAGCGCCCTCGATCGAGCGGATGCTGGAGGCAGCGCTTCCAAATTGACTTGCCGCTCGGCCGCCGACATACTCCTTTGAGGCGGGAATCAGCAGCTCGAACCTCGGTAGACGAGTATGCGGGAGTGGTCGCGTGGCAGATGAGCGTTCAGCTCGGCAGGGGATGGTGGCCGAGCGGGGCCGGCGTGCGCCGGAGGGTTCGCGATCGGCGGGGGGTTCGCGAGCGTGAAGCCCCCGGTCGGCGATCCGCGCCGCGAGGCCCGTGGCTCTGAAAACGGGAACCGGTCGTCGTGGGACGGCCGGAAGCCGCCGATTCGCCCTCCCGTCCGGCGGTTCGAGCTCGCGGGCGTCCGTCCCGCGGCGCTGTTCGGCCTGTTCATCGCGGCTCTCGTGCCGGTCGTCATCGTGGCCGTGCTGGTGATCGGCGTCGGCGGCTCGAAGTCAGGCGGGCCGAAGACGGGTGGGTCGAAGGCGGGCGCGTCGATGTCATCGAGTCGAATGGCGAGCACGAAGCCGCGCGGCCCCGCGCCCGTGAACCTGCCTCTGACCGCCAAGACCATCGCTCACTATCCGCTCGCCAAGGCGGTCGCCGGGATCGACGTCAGCGTGACCGCGAAGGGGATGCTGCCCCTGTCATCGTGCAAGCTGAGCAACTCGACCACGGTCACCTGCATGCAGCCCACGCCGGCGGTCGACATCGTGATCTTCCGCACCTACCGGTCGCTGCCGGCGCTGTATGCCGCGTACGAGGCTCGCGTGAGTCAACTCGCCCAGGGTCCGTTCCGCGCGAACTTCGGCAACTGCACCGAGACGATGACCAACGGGGAGATCGGCTGGAACCACGATTTCAAGCACCCCAGCATGTACCCCATGAGTGAGTTCACTTCCGGCCAGATAACCGACGACAAGGCCGCCGGCCGCGTCTACTGCACGTTCGACGACTCCGACCTGTACCTCGTCTGGACCCAGGACGACGGCCGCGTGCTCGGCGAGTTGAGCGGCGCACCGCACGTCGACGCCTACGTCTGGTGGCGGCAGGTGCACCACTCGATCGTCATTCCCGGTACCCCGAACATGATGGCGGCGATGATGGGCCCGACGAGCAGCCACGCCGCGACGAGTACGACGAGCACGACGAGCATGTCGGGTAGTCAGAGCATGTCGGGCACGACGAGCACGCAGGGCATGAAGTAGCCCCGCGCACGTGGGCTAACGGCTGACAAGCCGCCCCGGGGGCACGGCCGGCCTGTAAAACGCAGCAAAGCTCGTGCCCGCGCCGGCCCACGCCCACATAAGCATGGTGACAATGCTTATGTGGTCAGGGAGGCGGTGGTCCGGGAGGTTTGCTGCGTTTTACATGGTGGGGAGGCGTTGCCGCGGGGTCGGTTGCCGGCGCGGCGAGGCTAGGACAGCCGGGCCTCGGCGATCGTCGGCTCGAACAACTCGACCGGGTTGCCGCTCGGGTCCTCGATCAGCACCTGCTTGCCGCCGACGCCGGCGACGATGTCGTTGCGGAAGCGGGTGCCATGCTCGCGCAGGCCGGCGACGGTTGCCTCGATGTCCGCGACCTCGAGCTGAAAGCGATTCCATCCGCCGGGCGCCGGCACCGTGCCGTCCGGCATGGCTTGGCCGCCGCCGGGCCCGCCGCCGGGCGCGGTGAGCACAAGCCGCAGGTCGCCGTGGGAGAGCATGGCGAAGGTGGGGGCGGGGTGCATGACCTCGTGGAACCCGAGCCGGTGGCAGTAGAAGTGGATCGCGGCGTCGACGTCGTCGACGATGTAGCGGACGCTGACCTTCGGCACCCAGTGCTCCTCCCGGTCGGTGATGCTTGAATACGAAACGTACGCGGATCGCAGCGATACGTCAACGTTCTATTAAAGGATTCTGATGAGCGTGCGGAGGGATGAGCGGCCTGACCCGAGGGTGGAGCGCTCGCGCATGGTGATCCTCGAGGCCGTCGTCGGGGAGCTGGCGGACAAGGGCTACGGGGGGGTCACGATCGAGTCGATCGCGGCCCGGGCCGGAGTGGGCAAGTCGACGATCTACCGCCACTGGCCGGACAAGCTCGCGCTGATCGCCGACGCGTTCGAGACGTTCCACGTGCAGATGGTTCCCGACCTCGGCGACCGCACCGCTCGCGAATCCGTCGAGCTGCTCCTGAGCCACGTCGCCGAGGTGGTCCTCGACTCGACGTGGTCCCGCTGCATCCCGGCGCTGATCGAGGGCGCTGAGCGCGACCTGCGCGTGCGGGCGTTCCATCACCGCTACAACGCCGAGCGGCGGCGGGCGCTGATCGACCTGATCGCGCGTGGCGTCGATGCCGGCGAGTTCCGCTCCGGGCTCGACCCCGAGCTCGCGACGGTGGCGCTGCTCGGCGCGATCTTCTACCGCCGGCTGATGACCGGCGAGCCGCTGCCCCCGCGCGGCGCCGGCGAGTTGGTCGACTTGATCCTCGGCCCCGACGCCTGAACGGAGACCACTACCGCCGGCGCCGACGCGCGCGCCACTGCTCGGACCGGATCACCCAGTGCTCGTGATCGCGCCACCGCCCGCCGATCTTCAGGTAGCGCTCCGCCGTGCCCTCGTAAACGAACCCGGCTCTCCGGACGAACGCGAGCGACGCCTCGTTCCCCGGCTGGATGTTCGCCTCGAGTCGGTGCAAGCCGATGCCCCGGAACGCCCGCGCGAGCACCAACTCAAGCCCCTCGCTCATATACCCATGGCCGGCGTGCGCCGCGACCGCGCCATACCCGAGGAACGCGCTCTGGAACGAGCCGCGGACGATCTCGTTGATGTTTATGTAACCGGCGATCTCACCGGTTTCGCGGAGGCACACGAACCACGGCTCGTAGCGGGGATCATCGACGCGGCTGAGTACGCGCTCGTACGCCTCATCCGTGATTGGCGAGGTCAGCCACGGCCGGTGGAGCCGCCGGCTGCCGCGCATCGCCGCCAGATACTCCTCGCGATCCGCCGGCGCCGGCGAGCGCAGCTCAACCCGCGGGCGCCGTGGCGGCATCCAAGGCGCCCCGGTATTCCCACAGGGACCGGGCCTCCTCGAGGGTCAGCATCCGCCACCGCTCGGCCTCCGGTTGCCACAACCAAATCGTCACGTCGACGATGCTGCGGACGTCGTCGAGCAGCTTGACCGTGGCTCTGAGGTCGGCGCCCTCGGCCAGGACCTCGCGGGTCATCACGTCAACGACCTTGAACTGCCTCGGCTGCCTCGGTTCGGGCGGCTTTGCGGCTGGCGGCTTGGGCTGAGGGAGAACGCGTACCGCAACCTCGTCGGACCCCGGCTTCTTGAGCACGCGATCGAGCGGCACCATGTTGGCGCCGGTGCCTTTGGTTTCGGTGTCGAGGACCCAGACTCTGGCCAATGCAGTTCCTTCTAGAAGAGGTTCGCGGCGAGGAAAAACGCTGCTTACTCTAGGTTAGCCGGGCCGTCACGCCGCGTCGGTTCCGAGCGGCGCGCATACCGACGCCGGCTTCTCCTCACGCATCAGGCGATGCCGGAGCAGCACGAACGCGGGTGCGCCGAGCAGCGCCGGGATCGCCAGCTGGAACAGCCGGTAGAGAAGCACGGCGGCCGCGGCATCGGACACGTTCACGCCGTACAGCGCAAACGCCCCCACGAGCGCGCCCTCGGTGCCGCCGATCCCGCCCGGGAGCGGCACCAGGTTGCCGAGCTGGCCGATCAGGTAGCCGAGCACCAGCACGCCGAACGTGGGGACGTGACCAACGGCGGCGAAAGCGAACCCGAGCGCCACGATGTCGAACGCCATGTAGGCGAACGAGCCGACGAGCGCGCCGAAGCTGTGCGTCCGCAACAAGTCGATCGCCTGGTCAACGCCGTCGGCAGCCGCCGCCAGCCATGCCCGCAGCGTCAGGCGCACGCGCCCACCAAGGGTCTTGTGGTCGGCATCGGCGCCACGCTGGCCGAGCGCGCGGAGCAGCCGTGGGCTCAACCCGGCGATGAGCGCTCCGAACGCGGTGATCAGCGCCGGCACGAGTGTCAGGACGAACCCTCCCTTGCCGGCGACGATGCCAAGGAACACCCCGATCCCGACCAGGATCAACGCGAAGAAGTTCGCGGCGCTGGTGATCACGAAGAACGCGACCGTCCGGCGCGCGATGTGAGCGGTCGGCATGCCGGCCTGGCGAAGCGCCCATACGCCCAGCGCGAGGCCGCCGGCGCCGCCCGCAGGCAGCAGCGAGTTCGCGGCCTGCTCGGACATCGCGATGTCGTAGCTGAGACCCCACGACATGCTCGAACAGAACGTCGCGCGGAACACGAGCAGGTATCCGAAGCACGAGAGGACTTCGGCGACGGCGACGGCCATGACCCAGACCGCGTCGGCGTTCTCGAGGCGTGACTTGACGTCGCCGAGTCCTGGCAGCGCGGTGATCGCGATCGCGCCAAGCGCGATGATTGCCGTCACCTCGACGACCCGCACCAAAAGGTGCCGTGGATGGAGCTCGTCGGGCATCGACGCTTCGGGAGAGTCCGGGCGTGGGGCCTCTTGAGCTTCCGAACGCGTCGCCACTTCGGAGTCAGCTTACGCGGGTTGGGGAAGGCGCCCGACTACCTGGCAGGTAATCGACAGCGGACGCGGCGGGTGCGACGCTGGCGGCGTTGGCAACTACGAAAGGAGACCCAAGATGTCAGACGCCACCACGATCGTTCGCACCTATCTCGAGATGTGGAACGAGACCGATCCAGAGCGGCGGCGAGAGCTCGTCGCCGGGACGCTGACCGCTGACGCCAGCTATCTCGACCCGATCATGGCGGGCAATGGCGTGCAGGAGATCAGCGACATGATCGGCGCCGCACAGGAGCAGTACCCCGGACATCGCTTCACACTCGTATCCGGGCCCGACGTCCATCACGACCGCGTGCGGTTCACGTGGTCGCTCGCGTCGCCGGCCGGCGAACCGGTGGCCGTCGGGGTGGACTTCGCGCGGACCGCGGACGACGGGCGGATGCGGGACGTCACCGGGTTCCTCGAGCCGGCCGCCTAGGGGAGGGCGGGTCGCCGCCGCCGCGGCTCAAGGAACGGAGCCGCGGCGGTCAGGGACCGGTGATGCCCTGCAGGAGGTGGGCGGCGGTGGCGGCGTTCGCGGGGTAGAACGCCTCGATCGTCAGCTCGGCGAGCGTGATCTCGGCGGCGGTGCCGAAGATCGAGACCGTGCTGAAGAACGCGAGCTCGCGGTCGCCGGCGCGAATGCGCAGCGGGAGCACGATGTCGTTGCCGGCACGGTCGTCAGGCGGCGCCTCGACGCTGACCCCCGGATACGTGGCGAGCTCCTCGTAGAGGCGCTCGAGCTCCGGATCGCCCGTGATCGCCGCCTGGCGCCGCAGCCGCTGCATGAGGTGGGCGCTCCACTCGGACAGGTTCAGGATCCGGGGCGCCATCCCGAGCGGGTGGAGCGTCGCCCGCAGCGCGTTGGCCGGCGGCGCCACCAGGTCTGGCGCCACGTCCTCGGTCAGGACCGCCACCGCGTCGTTGGCGGAGACCAGGTTGTGGTGCCGATCGAGGATGACCGCGGGATATGGCTCGTGGGCGCGCAGGAACCGGTCGAGCGCCTGGTTGATGGGGGCCATCTCGGGCGCCTCGAGCGACCGCTCGACATATTGCGGCGCGTAGCCGGCGGCGAGCAGCAGCCGGTTGCGCTCTCGTAGCGGGATCTCGAGGTGCTCGGCGAGGCGCAGCACCATGTCCCGGCTTGGTCGCGCCCGGCCGTTCTCGAGGAAGCTCACGTGACGCGCCGAAACGTCCGCCTCGAGCGCGAGCTCGAGCTGACTGAGGCTCCGCCGCCGCCGCCAGGACCGGAGCAGGTCCCCGATCGACGTGCGTGCGGCGGCCGGCTGCGCCCAAGCGGTGTCGACGGACATGGCCCGAACGTAGCGCGCGTCCTGCGGCGGCGCAATTACCTGTGAGGTAGCGGGATTTGTGAGACTGGGTGGTCCTGTGGAGGGCGGCACCCGCCAACTCGATCCTGAATCGCTCGGCGGTCACGTCGCGCGGCTGTATCGCGCGGCGTATGGCCTCACCGGGTCGCGGCAGGAGGCCGAGGATCTCGTCCAGGACACGTTCGAGCGGGTGCTCCGCCGCCCGCGTTTCCTTCGCCGCGACGAGGACGTCGTGTACCTGCTCCGGGTGCTGCGCAACACGTGGATCAGTTCCGCGCGGCGTAAGCGCGAAGTCGCGGTGACGCCCGCGGGCGACGAGATCGAGGCGATCGAGGCGCCGAACGATCCGATTGCGCAGTCGATCGAGGCCGCCGCCGTGTACGAGGCGCTCCAGGAGTTGACCCCGCCGCTGCGCGAGGCCGTCGTCGCGGTCGATGTCCTCGGCCTCTCCTACCGCGAGGCCGCGCAGGCGCTCGGCACCAAGGAGGGGACGATCATGAGCCGGCTGCACCGCGGTCGCGGGCAGATCGCCGAGCGGTTCACGACCTGACCGCTTAGCGCTATGCGTTCGGCTGCTCGAGCACCGGCGCGGCGGCAAGTCCGAGGACCAGGTCGGGCCTGGTCCGGGCGGCGAGCACGCAGGTCCGGCCGAAGCGCACGAGCGTGACCACCGACAACCCCGACGAGGTCGAGAACTCGCGCAGAGGAACGCCCTCGAAGCGCACGACGCGGGCGCTGCTCGGCAGCGGCACGGCCTTTCCGGAGAACACCGTGTAGCTGAGCCGGGTCCCGTTCGGCAGGCGGTAGAACACGGTCAGAGCGGGCCGGCCGCCGATCCGGTCGGTGCGGGTGCCGGTCGGCGGAACCGAGAACTTCGCGTAGTTCGGATACGTCACGCCCCCGTAGGAGACGTCAAGCAGGGTGGCGCTGTGAGCGGTCGGTGCTGGCCCGACGGAGGGTGCGAACGCGAGACTGGCGGCCGCGGGGATACTCGGCCCGCTGCCACCGCCGCCGGTCCCGGCGACCGCGATCACGATCGCGGCGCAGATCACGGTGAGGCCAGTGACCGCGATCGCGGGCCGCCACGGCGAGCCGGACATCAGTCCCCGCCGCCGAGGGCCCGGCGCGGTCCGGCCATATCGCTCCTGCACCTTCGTCTCGACGGCGCGAACGAGCCCATCCGGAACCGCCGGGCCACCGGTGCTCAGTGCGTCGGAGACGCGCCGCTGCGACTCGACCTGCCGGCGAACCTCGGGCCGGCCGCGCAGGTCGCCGGCACCGGCGGCCTCGACGTCGACCGAGCGATCGTCGACGAGCCGCGTGATCTCGATGGCCTCGTGCTCTTCGGGGGTGGGCTTGGCTGGCATGGCTTGGCATCCGATCATAGGGCGCGGTCTGCGCTCTACGGCGGGGCCGCTGAGGGCGTACCCCACGGTTAGATAGACGCCTGCCGGCTGCCGTTTATTCCATCCGGATCTGATGCCCAACCGCGGTCTGTATCGGACCCAGAGCCGCATCCGGTCCGTGCCCAGCGCCGTAAGAGATCTTTCACGGATCCCGATGGAATGCGCCCGAGGCAGGCCGCGTCTTATCGAGATGTCGGCACCTCGTGGGGGCCGGGAGAAGACGGTGAGTGAACTCTTCCGCCGCGCGGTGTGACCTCTGTCACGTCTCAGATAAGGAGTACTCATGCACAAGCATGCAAACAAGCACGCGCGCTCGTCGGCGGGCACGTCGAACGCGAGCCGGCGGAGTCGTGCGGCGAAGTGGGCCCGCGTCGCGCTCGTGGCCGCCACGCCGGTGATCGGCGCAGGCGCCATAGCGAGCCCGGCCCTGGCGCACCAGCATCCTCACGGGTCGAGCAAGTACCGCTTCGAGACCCTTGACAACCAAGCCGACGCGACTTTCAACCAGTTGCTCGGCATCAACCAGCACGGTGTGATCGCCGGCTACTTCGGTTCGGGCGCGATGGGTCATCCGAACCAGGGTTACCTGCTGACCGCCCCGTACGGCCAGGGTAACTACCGGAGTGAGAACTGGCCCGAGTCGGTCCAGACCCAAGTCACCGGCCTGAACGATCGTGGTGTCACGGTCGGCTTCTGGTCGACGATGAACAACGGTGGAACAACGCCGGTGAATGACAACCGTGGGTTCGTGTCCGAGCACGGCTTCTTCATCGACGGCGACTTCCCGACCAACAGCCCGGCGACTCCTCCGGTCGACCAGCTGCTGGGCGTCAACGACCACAACATCGCCGTCGGGTTCTACAACGATGCCAACGGCAACACGCACGCGTACTCGTTCGACATCAACCGCGACGTGTTCAACGAGATCACGCCGTCCGGCATCACGGGCCCCACCGCCTCCGGGATCAACAACCAGGGCGACATCGCCGGGTTCGGCACTGACGCGACGGGTGACTCGTCGAACGGGCAGGTCGTCGGATACCTGCTCCGCCGCGACGGCCGGGTGACGGTCCTGAGCGTCCCGGGCTCGAGCATGACTCAGGCGCTAGGGATCAACGACAACGACGAGGTCGTCGGCGTCTACCAGGTGGGCACGGGCTCGAGCGCCCAGACCCACGGTTTCACGTGGACTCAGTGGGGCGGTTTCCAGACCGTCGATGATCCGCACGGCGTCGGCGCCACCACGGTCAACGGTGTCAACGACAACGGCGATCTCGTCGGCTTCTACACCGACGCCCAGGGCAACACGGACGGACTGCTGGCGATGGCGCAGCAGCATCACCGCGGCTGATCGGACCACGGCCAGGGGGCATCGAGACCGGGCCGCCGCGGCGGCGGCCCGGTCTCGTTTCCGTTGTTGATGCCGCGCTGGAGCGGCTGCGAAATGACCGCCTGCTAGCGTCGATTGAGACGTCCCCAGACAAGCCGGAATCTAACTGCGAGGTCATGCCCCATGGGTGAGATCGTCAAATTGATGCCACACCGCAAGCGAATCGCGCTGATTGCGCACGACAACTGCAAGACCGAGATGCTCGAATGGGCCAGGTTCAACCGTGGCACCTTGGCCACCCACGAGCTTCACGCGACCGGAACCACCGGCGCGCTGCTGGCCGGCGAGCTCGGACTCGAGGTCAACCGGTTCCTGAGCGGTCCGCTCGGCGGCGATCAGCAGGTTGGCGCCGCGATCGCGGAGGGGAGGATCGACTTCCTGATCTTCTTCTGGGATCCGCTCGAGCCCCAGCCACACGACGTCGACGTCAAGGCGCTCCTTCGGATCGCTGTGGTCTGCAACGTTCCCACTGCGTGCAATCGCGCGACCGCCGACTTCGTCCTGTCGAGCCCGCTGACCAGCGAGGAGTACCCCCGGCCCGGCTCGATCTTCCCAGAGGTCGACCCCTCGGAGCGGTTGATCGGGCTCGGCCACGACGCGGCGACGGGTTAGCCGGACCTGGCGCGACTTCGCGCGAGCCAGCGGGCGTCCGGCGAGACGGCCCGGGGGCAAAGGCTGGCCGTAGTGTTACGCCCCTGGTGTCCACCGCCGACCTTCTTCTGCACCCGGTCCGACTCCGGATCGTCCAGGCGTTCCTCGGTGACCGCGCGCTGACGACCGGCGAGCTCCGTGCTGAGCTTCCGGACGTCCCGCCGGCAAGCCTGTATCGCCACATCGCTCGCCTGGTCGATGCCGGCGTGCTTGGCGTGGTGTCCGAGCGCCGCGTTCGCGGCGCCGTCGAGCGCACGTACATCCTTCGCCTCGGGGCGGCACACATCGGTGTGGGCGAGTTCGAGACGATGACCGCCGACGACCACCGGCAGGCTTTCGTCGCGTTCGTGGCCGGCCTACTGGGCGACTTCGACCGTTACCTGGCCAGGGGGGACATCAATCCGGTGCGCGATGGCGTCAGCTACAACCTGGCCGGGATGTGGCTCGACGACGAGGAGCTCCGGGATCTGCTTCGCGACATCACCCGCGTGTTCGAGCCGCGGCTCGCGAACGCGCCGAAACCGGGGCGCAAGCGCAGGATCCTGGGAAGCGTGCTGCTGCCGGGCGGTGGCGAGAACGGAGGAACGTGATGCGCAAGCTGATCTATTCGATGAACCCATCGCTCGACGGCTTCATCGCCAGGCGCGGGGGCGATATCGATTGGACCGTGCCCGACGATGAGCTGTTCCGATTCCACGTCGAGCAGACGCGCGAGCTCGGCGGCCACGTGCTCGGGCGCGGCTTGTACGAGACGATGGTCTACTGGGAGACCGCCGATCAGGATCCCGCCGCGTCCGAGCCGATCCTCGAGTTTGCGCGGATCTGGCAGGCGTTGCCGAAGGTCGTTTTCTCACGGTCGCTGGAGGCCGTCGAGGGCAACACGCGGCTGCTGCGCGACGGCCTCGGCGAGGAGGTCGCGCGGCTCAAGGCGCAGGAGGGAAACGACCTGGGCGTCGGCGGGGCGGGACTCGCCGGCGCGTGCGCCAGGTTGGGGTTGATCGACGAGTACCGGCTGTTTATCTCTCCGGTGGTGCTCGGCGGCGGCACGCGGTTCTTCCCGGAGCTCGAGGACCAGATCGACCTGGAGCTGGTCCAGACGCAGACGTTCTCTTCGCGGGTGGTCTACCTGCGCTACCGGCTCGCGGGCTAGGAGACGCGGCCGTGGAAACGGATCGGAGCGGAGACGGAGTCATCGACCGGCCGATCACGACCGCTTCGGGTCGTGAGCTGCTCGTGCGGGAAGGCGGCGACCCCGCGGGCCGTGCGGTGCTCGTGCACCTGGGGACCCCGAGCTCGCGACACCTGTATGGACCTCACCTGCTCGACGCCAAGGCGCGGGGGATTCGCCTGATCGCCTACGACCGGCCCGGCTACGGCGGATCTACGCCCCAGCCGGAGCGCACCGTCGCGGACTGCGCCGAGGACTGCCGCATGATCATCGACGCGCTCGAGATCGACCGGTTCGCGGTCTGGGGGATCTCGGGTGGAGGCCCTCATGCGCTCGCATGCGCGGGTCTGCTCTCCGATCGCGTTGTCGCGGCGGCGTCGCTGGCATCGCCGGCGCCGTTCGATGCCGAGGACCTCGACTGGTTTGCGGACACCGGCGAGGAGAACGTCAACGACGACAAGCTGATCCTCAGCGACCCCGAAGCCGCGCGGGCCAAGATCGCCCGAGACCGCCTCGAGTTCTTCGAGTCGACCGAACCCGATACGGCCGCGTCGCATCCGACGCTGTTCTCGCCCGTCGACGCCGCGGTGCTCACAGACCAGCTCGCCGAGTACGTCTTGGAGCGCAACAGGATTGGCCTGGGGCCGGGAATCGAAGGCTGGTGGGACGACAGCGTCGCGCTGCTGAGGCCGTGGGGATTCTCGCTCGACGCGGTTCAGGTGCCTGTCATGGTCTGGCATGGTCGGCAGGACTGGATGGTGCCGTTCCAGCACGGCGAATGGCTCGTGCGGCGGATACGGACGGCGGACCCCCATCTGAGCGACGACGACGGCCACCTGACGCTGCTCCAGAATCGAGTCCCGGCGGTCCATGCATGGCTGCTCGATCACTTCTGAGGCGCCTGAGATCGTGTCGCGTTATCGCTGCCGGCCCCTCGTCTTTCCGCTTGTGTTGGTGGCGGGGCTCGTACTCGCGGCATCGGCGCTCGGGGGATCGATGAGCACGGTTCGTCCCGAGGCAAGCGGCGGTGGGGCGCCCACCGGAACGTCTGAGGAGATGCTCGCCGCCGTCCCGTACATGGGGTGGAACACCTACTACGGCGTAGGTGGAGTCTTCGACGAGGGGACGATCATCTCCGTGGCCAATTCGCTCCTGCACACGGGCCTCGCCCGGGCCGGCTACCGGATCGTGTGGCTCGACTTCGGCTGGGCGAGCGGCAAGCGTGATCGCAGCGGCGAGATCGTGATCGACCGCCACCAATGGCCTCACGGCTTGCGGTGGCTCACCGACTGGCTGCACCGGCACGGCCTGCTGGCCGGGATCTACACCGACGCGGGCAAGAGCGGGTGTCACGGTCAGGGCGTCGGTTCGCTCGGTCACTACCAACAGGACGCCGACCGGTTCGCCGCCTGGGGGTTCGACGCGGTCAAGGTCGACTTCTGCGGCGCCGGCCAGGCCGGGCTCGTGCCCAAGCCGGCGTACGTGAAGTTCGCAAAGGCGCTTGCCGATAACTCGAGCCACCGGACGCTGCTGCTCAACGTGTGCAACTTCTGGGTCCCGGGTCAGATCAACGGAACGCTCCCGACGCTGGCCAACTCCGCGTACTCGAACTACCGGTGGGCGCGCCGGATCGCGCAGAGTTGGCGCACCGACACCGACATCGGATTCAACAAGAGCATCCAGTTCGTGAACGTGCTGCGGAACCTCGACCACGACGCGTCCCACCCGACCGCGGCCGGACCCGGACACTGGAACGACCCCGACTACCTCGGGCCTGGGCTCGGGATGACCAGCGCAGAGGCACAGGCGCAGTTCTCGATGTGGGCGATCGTGGCCGCGCCGCTGATGCTCGGGAGCGACCCGCGGGCGCTGCCGCCGGCGACGATCAAGATGCTCGAGAACCGGCAGGTGATCGCGGTCGACCAGGACCCGCTCGGAATCCAGGGCACGGTCGTGGAGCAGGAGGGGTCCGGGCAGGCGTGGAGCAAGCCGCTCGCGGGCGGGGCGGCCGCCGTGGCGCTGCTCAATCGCGGCGCGCAGCCGCTCGAGATCACCACCAGCGCCAGCAAGGCGGGGCTCCGCTCAGCCGCGGGCTACACGATCCACGATCTGTGGGCGGGCACCACCAAGCGAAGCGTGGGCGCGATCAGCGCGCTGGTTCCGCCCGACAGTGTGGTGCTTTACCGGGTCACTCCCGCGCCGGCGTGATCCCATGGTGCGTCGGGACCACTGGCGTGCGCCGCGCCCGCGCGCTGGTTCTGACAAACCCCGAGCGGTCCGCGGCCCCGGGGGCACAGCGCGAACATGTAAAACGCAGCAAACTACGCGTCGCGCCGATGCTTTGCGCACATAAGCATCGTGGGGATGCTTATGTGGCCTTTGCTGGCTGGGCCGGGGCGGTTTGCTGCGTTTTACATGGAACGGGGTGGCCGGTGGGGACGCCTCCCGGGGCGGAACCGGACCGGCTACCGGAGCGCGGTTGATCTAAGCGGCGGCGGCCTCGTCGACCACAACCGGCGCGTCGGTCCACTCGCCCCAGACGACCTTCGAGGACTTCACCTGGTAGCGGTAGACGGTGCCCTCGTCGTTGACCATGTAAGTGTCGACGTGGCCCGACCGGTTGTGCAGGATCAGTCGCTGGCCGCTCTCGGCCAGCCGCACGAGCGCCTTGATGTTCTGCACGTCAACCGGCGGCCACCCGAGGTCCTCGCCGGCGACGATCGGCACGATCAGGTGCCCGTATTGAGTCTGGATTTTGACGCTCTCCTCGAACACCTCACCGCGCTTGCGCAGGAACGCGTACACGGCCAGCGGGGCGGAGAGGAGGAGTCCGATCAGCGCGAGCCAGCGCAGCAGGATGATCGTGGGGGAGACCCCGAGCACGGTTAGAGTGGTCGATGCGCTGCCGGGGACGCTGGGGACGCCGCCTGATATGGCCTGGCTGTAGCCGACCTTCGGCGCCGCGCCGGGCGTGCCACCCGCGCCGGCGGCGCTCGAGGCGCCGGCCGAGACTCCATTAGGTACCAGCTGCGTCGGCGAGAGCGAGAACCCCAGCGCGGGGTCGAAGGTCGTGTTCACCGGTTTCCCCGCGACCGTGCCCTTGACGTGGACCTGAGGCACGACCGAGATCGAGTAGCTCGCGGCTCCGGTCCCGCCACCGATCACACCTGCGACCTTGTCAAGCAGTGACTGCAGGTGTGGTATGTCGAGTGTCACCTCGGTGCCGGTGTGTGTTCCGGCGAAACGGGTGCGAGGGACGAGCACGATGCTGTGCGTCCACCCACTCGGGCCGGTCAGCTCAAGCAGCACATCCTCGGTTCCGGTGATCGTGGTCGGCGCGTCGGCGCTCAGCCGGTAGTTGATGCTGACGCCCACGCCGTGGACGAGGCTGAGGAAGATCGGGTCGCCGGTAGTAACGCTTCCGCTCGGGTATACGAGCCCGGGACGGACCCGCGCGCTGTACCCGAAGCTGACCGACTGCGTGTAGGGAGTGCTGGCCGGAACGGCTCTGCTGGCGGGACGAGAGAACGCGATGACCCCGAGCACGAGAAAAGCCGCGGCGGCGACAGCCGACGCGGTGAGTAGCGCACGAAAGTTGAAGGGGCGTTGGTCTCGAGGGCGATTCACGATTGGGATTCCCCGGCGACCCGATCCGACGGCGCCTTTTCGGCGGCGTCTACGCCGCCGGCCCCTCTCTTTGACTCCGAAGAGCGTCAGGAGGCCGACGACAGCACACAAGAGCGCGGCGACGACTCTTGTGTGCAGCATCTGAAGCACCCGGCCGAGGTGCGGCACATGCAGCCACAGTCTGCCGAGGAGCTCAGAGCGCGTAGGACGGACAGGGTCGATGAAGTGGTTGTTGTCTCCCTTGAATACATAACTGTTGCCGTCCCTGGCGATGATGCGGTGAAGCACCACGGTGTGGAGCAACGTGCTCCAGTAAGCGACGATCTCGCCGACTCGGTAGTTCGCGGCGGGCCGTACGATCGCGAGGTCGCCTGTGTGGAAGCGCGGCTCCATGCTCACCCCGCTCGTGACCACGTAGCGGCTGGACCCGCCGATGTTGGTCGGGGCGAAGTAGAACCACGCCACGCCCGCGACGATGATGACCGCGAGCGTAGCCAGGCCGGAACGCAGACGAATTCGCTTCAAGATCGTTGCTCATCCGCGATCCGGCTGATGCAGAGGGGAGAGCCCGGACAAGTTGTCCGGGCTCTCCCGACCGCTTAGTTGATCTGCGAGCCTCCGCCGAGCGTCTCGCTCGTGCCGGAGCTGTTGTCGCCGACCACTGACAGCTCGAAGCCGTCCACTGAGTCCGCGAGGACACCGGTGGTCGCGGTGCCGGGAGTGCTCTCGAACTCGCACGTGACGACCGTGCTGCCGCTGGTGAAGGAACCCGGGGTGCACGTCCCACTCTGGACAATCGTGCCACCGGCCCCGTTGTGACCGGTACCGTCGGTCACGGAGCCCGTGAGCGTAAAGCCGGTGTGGTAGTCGCCCGTGAGGGTTACGGCAACCTCATCGACGAACTGGCCGTCGGTGCTGAGCGCGTAGTTGACGTTGGTGGCGGCTGCGCCGGTGACGGTCTCGCTACCGAAACCGATGTTGGCGTTCTGGCCGTCAAGGCCCGACAGCTGGTTCGTGAAGGCTGCGCCTCCGGCGGCCAGCAGGGCAATCACGGCAACCGCCGCGATGATCCTTCTGGTATTGCGCTGCATAGTAGTAGTGACCTCCGTGTGGTCTCCGTGGTTGCCCGCTGACCTGACGGTCATCACTAATCGCTTCGCCTCCGTGGACAGCGGTTATCTGCCCAATGTCATCGTCCATGTGGCGAACAGCCTTTATCCGTAGTAACTGCGGATCGACTGTTCGGCTTTACCGCCTACCGCCGCGAGCCGAGGAGTGCTAGCCGAGGTATTGGTAGCTATGAGGAGGTTCGGCGCCGGCCGCGAGTGCGGGCCAGCGCGACGCCGGCGAGGCAAAGGGCACCGCCGGGGAACACGAGCGCGGGCGGTACCTCGCCGAGGAACGCCCAGCCGAACAGGAGTGCGAGCGGCGGCACGAGATACGTCGTCGACCCCATGCGCCCTGCGGTGGTGCGGGCCAGCGCGTAGGCCCAGAGTACGAATCCGAGCGCGGTCGGCGCGAGGCCGAGGTAGATCATCCAGCCGATTGTCGAGGCCCCGGCGTGGTCGATTCCGTGGACAAGCGCGCCCGCGTAGGGGAGGCAGGCGATCGTCCCGATCGTGCACGCGAGCCACGTGACCGACAGCGGAGAGGCGTGGCGGAGCACCGGCTTCTGCGCGACGACCCCGCCCGCGTACCCAACCGCCGCCACCAGGCAAAGGACCGCGCCCCAGGTGTCGTGCAGGCCGTGACGCGAGGTCGCAACTCCGATAACGACCGCGCCGGCAAATGAGACCAGGCAGCCGGCCACCAGCCTGGGCGGAAAGCCCTCGTGCAGGACCAGACCGGCGAGGATCGCGATCAGGATCGGGCCCACGTTCACGAGCATCGCCGCGGTCCCGGCGTCGACGCGCTGCTCGGCCCCGTTCAGCGCGACGTTGTAGAGGCCGAACCAGAGCACGCCACACACGACGATCCCGGCCCACGCCCGCCGGCCGGGCAGCGGTTCGCGGCGGATCAAGACCAGGATCCCGAGCGCGGCGCTGCCTACCAGCAGCCGCCCGAGCGCGAGCGCGCCGGCCGACAGCTCTCGGTCCGCGAAGCGGATCGCGACGAACGCGGACGCCCACACGCAGACCATCACCGAGACCGCGCCGATCACCAGCGCGCGCTCGCGGGACGCCGAACGGACGGCAGGGGCTATCGCGGTCATACGGATAGAACGGTACGGGCCGCAAACTGTGATACCGGTCGAAATGTCCTCGCACAGCGACCGCCACGCACGGTGGCGGGCATACTGAGGCGCATGGCGGTCCATTCCAGTCCCGAGACGATCC
Source organism: uncultured Solirubrobacterales bacterium (assembly GCA_963699325.1). Lineage (GTDB taxonomy): Bacteria > Actinomycetota > Thermoleophilia > Solirubrobacterales > Solirubrobacteraceae > Palsa-465. Next base: position 25,685 of record CAVOTN010000021.1, read on the forward strand.
ACGAGGTCCTGACCGAGACGCACACCTGGGCGGTCGTCGGTTGCTCACCCGACCCGCGCCGGGACTCGAACCGGATCGCCCGCCTGCTCCAGAGCCACGGATATCGCGTGATTCCCGTGAATCCGAACGCCGGCTGCGACGAGTTACTCGGCGAACGCTGCTACGCGAGGCTCGCCGACATCCCGGAAAGCGAACACATCGACGTCGTCGACATCTTCAGGCGCGCCGACCGCTCCGGCGTCCACGTCGACGAGGCGATCGCGACCGGCGCCCGCGCCGTGTGGCTGCAACTCGGGGTGATCGACGAGCCGGCCGCGCAGCGCGCGCTCGACGCGGGTCTGCTCGTCGTGATGAACCGGTGCCCGGCGATCGAGCTTCCGAGACTCGCCGCATGAAACGGGACACCGAGCTCGCACGGGGCGGCCTGCCACCGCTCGATCGCGCGACGATCCACCCGTTCGTCGACGCCACCCCGGGTCCGTTCTTCTACCAGCGCGCGGCCCACCCGGTTGGCGCCGAGGCCGAGCGGCTGCTCGGCGAGCTCGAGGGCGGACACGCGCTCCTGTTCTCATCCGGGACGGGTGCCACGACCGCGCTCCTGCTGGCCCTGTTGAAACCCGGGTCGACGGTAGCCGTCGCCGGTGGCGGCTACTACGGCACGGTCGGCCTGATGCGCGAGCTGTCCCGGTGGGGCTTCGAGGTCGAGGAGTTCGACCAGACCGGCGAGCCGCCGGACGCCGATCTGGTGTGGTTCGAGCCGTGCTCGAACCCGATGTTGACCTTCCCGGACCTCGACGTCGCGATCGGCCAGGCGCACGCGTCCGGAGCCGTGGTCGTCGTCGACAACACGGTGCTCAGCCCGGTTCTGCTCCGCCCGCTCGAGCACGGCGCGGATTTCGTCCTCCACAGCGGGACGAAGATCCTGGCCGGCCACCACGACGCGCTGCTCGGCGTCGTCGCCTGCGCGCGGCCTGAGGATCACGCGCGTCTACACGCGTTCAGGACCGTGTCGGGAATCGTCGCCGCGCCCGACCCGGCGTGGCTGATGCTCCGCGGGATGAAGACGCTCGCGCTCCGGGTTCCGCGCCAGTCCGCCACCGCGCTCGAGCTGGCGCGCCGGCTCGAGGCCCACCCGAACGTCGAGCGCGTGCGCTATCCGGGGCTTGGCGATCCGATCGCGGCCCGGTACGTCGACGCGTTCGGGCCGCTGCTGTCGTTCGACGTCGCCGACGCCGACACCGCGGCCCGGGTCGAGCGCAAGCTCGGGCTGATCGAGAACGCCACCAGTCTCGGTGGGGTCGCCTCGACACTCGAGTCCCGTGCCCGATACGAAGGGGCGCGCGTACCGCCCGGCCTGCTCCGCCTGAGCGTCGGCCTCGAGGACGTCGAGGACCTGTGGGCTGACCTTTCGCGCGCCCTCGACGGCTAGCCCGGCAGCACCGCTACCCTGCCGAACTCCATGAAGATCGTCTACACCCTCACCGACGAGGCGCCGGCGCTGGCCACCCAGTCGCTGCTCCCGATCCTGCGCGCGTTCGCGGCCGCCGCCGACGTCGAAGTCGAAGTCCGCGACATCTCGCTGGCGGCGCGGATCCTGGCCCAGTTCCCCGACGCGCTCGACGAGCGCCAGCGGGTTCCGGACGCGCTCGCCGAGCTCGGTGAGCTGGCCGAGACCCCAGAGGCGAACATCATCAAGCTCCCGAACATCAGCGCGTCGGTCCCGCAGCTCAAGGCCGCGATCGAGGAGCTGCAGGGCAAGGGGTACGCGATCCCCGACTACCCGGAGGAGCCCGCCGACGACGAGCAGCGCGACACGCGGGCGCGCTACGACAACGTCAAGGGGAGCGCGGTCAACCCCGTGCTCCGGCAGGGGAACTCTGACCGCCGGGCGCCGGCGTCCGTCAAGGAGCACGCTCGCCAGCATCCGCATTCGATGGGCAAGTGGTCCTCAGATTCGAAATCCCACGTGTCCACGATGACCGACGACGACTTCCGCGCCACCGAGCGATCACATACGGTCGAGCGGGCCGGCGCCGTCCGGATCGAGCACGTCGACCCGGATGGGAACACGACCGTGCTCAAGCCCGAAGTCGCGGTCAAGGCCGGCGAGATCCTGGACGCGGCCGTCATGCGCCGCGCCGCGCTCGAGCAGTTTCTGGCCGACCAGATCGCCGACGCCAAGGCGCGCGGCGTGCTGTTCTCGGTCCACCTGAAGACGACGATGATGCGGGTATCCGACCCGATCATCTTCGGACACGCCGTCCGCGCGTACTTCGCCGAGGTGTTCGAGGAGTACGGCGAGGCGCTGAAATCCGCGGGCGTCAACCCGAACGACGGGCTGGGCGCGCTGCTCAAGGCGATCGAGGCGCTGCCCGATGAGCAGCGGGACGCGATCGAGCAGGCGATCGAGGCGGCGTACGAGGCCGGCCCGCCGCTCGCGATGGTCGACTCGGCGCGCGGGATCACGAACCTCCACGCCCCCAGCGACGTGATCATCGACGCGTCGATGCCGGCGGCGATCCGCGCGTCGGGCCAGATGTGGAACGCCGACGGCAAGCAGCAGGACGCCAAGTTCGTGATCCCCGACCACTCCTACGCGGCGCTGTACGCCGAGACCGTCGAGGACTGCCGCCGGCACGGCGCATTCGACCCGGCGACGATGGGGAGCACGCCGAACATAGGCCTGATGGCCCAGGCGGCCGAGGAGTACGGCTCGCACGACAAGACCTTCGAGACTGTGGAAACCGGGTCTGTGAGGGTCGTACGCACCGACGACGGCGAGACCCTGCTCGAGCACGACGTCGACACAGGCGACATCTGGCGCATGTGTCAGACAAAGGACGCACCCATTCAGGAGTGGGTGCGGTTGGCGATCTCGCGCGCGCGTGAAACGGGTACGCCCGCCGTGTTCTGGCTCGACGAGACGCGGGCCCACGACGCCGAGGTGCTCCGCAAGGTTCGGCCCGCGCTCGAGTCGCTCGATACCGACGGGCTCCAGATCGAGATCCTCGATGTCGCGCGCGCGGCCAGGTTCACGCTCGAGCGCGCCCGCAACGGCAAGGACACGATCTCGGTCACGGGCAACGTGCTCCGCGACTATCTCACCGACCTCTTCCCGATCCTCGAGCTCGGCACCAGCGCCAAGATGCTGTCGATCGTGCCGTTGATGCAGGGCGGCGGGCTGTTCGAAACGGGCGCCGGCGGATCGGCTCCCAAGCACGTCCAGCAGTTCCTGGAGGAGAACCATCTCCGCTGGGACTCGCTCGGCGAGTTTCTCGCGCTCGGCCCGTCGCTCGAGCTGCTCGACGAAAGCGATGGCAACGGGCGCGCGAAGCTGCTGGCGGCCACGCTTGACCGCGCGATCGGCCGGCTGCTCGAGGAGGATCGCTCGCCGTCACGCGACGTCGGCGAGCTCGACAACCGCGGCACTCACTTCTATCTGGCTCTGTACTGGGCCCGGGAGCTGGCCGACCAGGACGACGACGCTGAGGTGGCCGATCGGTTCAGGCCGCTGGCCGACCGGCTCGCCGACGGCGAGCAGAAGATCGTCGAGGAGCTGACAGCGGTACAGGGCGCACCGGTCGACATCGACGGCTACTACCTTCCCGACGTGGAGAAGGTCGCGGCGGCCATGCGCCCGAGCGCGACCTTGAACGACGCCCTCGACGGGCTCTAAGGGTCCGTAACCGGCGTCAGTCGCTGGTGATGTGCAGGCGCTCGGTCGGCCGGCCGCCGCCCAGCTCCGGCGCCGGCGAGGGCCCGAAGGACAGGTAGCGGCGAACGCCGGTGATCTCGAGCAGGCGCTGGACCTGAGAGGAGCCGCGCGTGAGCGTCAGACGGTCGCGGTTCTGTTCGGAGATCGAGAACTGGAGCAGCACGTGGACGCCGGCCGAGTCCATGAAGCTCACCCGATCGAGATCGAGGACGATCGCCGGTACGTCGCTGGCTGCCGCGATCGCGAGCGACTCCTCGAACAACGGCGCCCCGCACAGGTCGACCTCGCCCTCGACTGAGACGACTACCAAGTCGTCGTACTCGACGATGTCGATGTCTATGTTCGCGTTGTCATCCATCGAGGGAAGTGCGTGCCGGGCGACTGGCGCCCTGCCCCGGCCTGCCGGCGCGCACGAGCGGGATCACCTCCGCGGAGGTTCTCCACATACATGTGAATCAACGGACGATTAAGGGTTTTTTCTCGCGCGCGGATCGACGGGCTCGGGAATGTTGGTTTCGGACATCAGCCGTGCCGTCTCGACCAGGCTCGCGACCAGCGGCGTCGGCGCTCCCTGCGGCCACACGAGCGTCAGCACGGCCGGCTCGGCGTCGGTCAGCGGGATCGCCCTGATCCCGAGATGGCCGAACGGGACCGCGACGAGCTCGGGGACGGTCGTGACCGCCCGGCCCGACGCGACGATCGACGCCACCTCCTCCGGCGTGATCGCGTCGTCATCGGTGCGGCGGGCCGGCGCGCCCCGGTAGGTGTCGAGGCCCCAATAGCCGAGCCACACGGGGTCGGCCCAGTCGACGATCCCCGGGAACGTTTCATCGACCACCTCGCCGACCGTCAGCTCCGGGCGCTCGGCCAGCGGATGGCTCTCGGCCATGGCGACGACGAGCGGGCTCGTGCGGATCTCCTGGCTAGCGAGGCCCGCCGCGCTCGGCGCGAACCAGATCAGCGCCACGTCGGAGTCGCTCAGCCACGCGCGCCCGTCGAGCGTCGGGTAGCCGAGCTGGCGCCATTCGATCGTCACGTCGGGGTGCTCGGCCATGAACCGAGCGAACAGGTCCCCGGCCATCATCGGCGGGGTCATGCTCATGAACCCGGCGTGGAGCCGCCCGGCCTCCTCGCGCGCCCAGGAGCGAGCGGTGGCGCTGACCTCGTCGACGGCGTCGAGCGTGGCCTGCGCCTTCTCGAGGAACGCCGCGCCGGCGGGGGTCACGGCCACTCCGCGCGGATTGCGGTCGAGCAGCCTGACGCCGACCTGGGACTCGAGCCGCGCGATCGCCTGCGACAGCGCCGGCTGCGCCAGCTGAAGACGCCGCGCCGCGCGCGTCATCTGACCCTCGCGAACGACGGTCACGAAGTACCGCAGCTGCCTGAGGTCGAGGTCGCTCAGCTACCTCACGCGAGCGTCCATCGAGGGCCCGGCCTCTGCCATAAGGAGCCGTTATAGCACTCGCAGATGAACGTATTTGACTACGCCGGACCCCTCTGGAACCATCGCTGGCACCTCACCAGCGGGTGTCGGGGGCAAGCTATGGGACCGGTGCAGAGCTGCGGGCCGGCCGCGTGAACGCCTAGGGCGGCGGAATCTCGGCGGGCCCGCGTTCTGATTTTCGGAGCGCGGGTGTCCGGAGCGCGGGTGTCGACACATGGGGTCGGCCGAGCACGCACGCCGGAGCGCGCTCGTCGGCCAGACTGGCTGCGCCTACCAGGCCTGCGTGCGCGAGCAGTGGGGGCAGCCGACCGAGGTCGTGACCAGCGCCTCGAATGCATAGCCGCATTCGCAGGTGTAGAGCGCACGATCCTCGACGGGACCCCCGTGGCGTCGTTCGCGAGAGGGGGCATCGCTCTGGGGCGGCACGCTGGGACGCGCGGCCGCTTTATGGCCGTCGCCCCCACGCCGGCGCCACCGGATGCGGGTCTCGCTTGCTTTGGCTATTGCCAACATCTCTAGCTAATAACTCTCGTGGGCTTGATTGGTTTCTCGATTAACACGAGGGCCGCTGCCCTCTAATACGACGTTAATCGGCAGACACCCCCAGGGCGTGAATGGCGAGGGGTTCCAGGGCCGGTGTGTGGGAGAATCAGCCAAGGCATGGATCCCAGCCGCAAGCGCGCCATACGGCTAACCGTCGCCCTAACTGCCGCCGTGCTGCTGGCGTCGGCGCTCGTCTACGTCAGCTTCACCGCCGGAAACAAGGAGTTCACGGCCTCCCAGCTGCTCGCTCAGGGCAAGCCCGGGCAGACGTACGAGCTCGCCGGAACGGTTCTGAACGGCTCGGTTCAGCGCGACGGCACCACGCTGCGGTTCCGGATTCGCGACCCCAAGCTGCCCGTGTCGGTTCCGGTCAGTTACGAGGGCATCGTCCCGGACCCGTTCGCGGCCGGCCGCGCGGTGATGGTCGCGGTGGAGAAGGGCGGCGCGGGGACCACCTACGTCGGCCAGGGGAACTCGCTCACGACCAAGTGCCCGTCGAAGTACCAGGCGGCGGCCGCGTCGTAGCGATGTCCCGGACGGCCGGCTGCAGACCGAGGAATTCGCGATGGCGCTGATCGGCCGCGCGCTCCTGATCATGGCGCTCGGCGTGGCGGTGTTCGGCATCGGCGCCTCGATCTACGGCGCGCGAACGGGCCAGCGGGAATGGGTCCTCGCCGGGCGGCGATCGGTGTACGCGCTGGCCGCGCTGGCGACGCTCGCGTTCGCGATCCTCGAGGACGCCTTCTGGCGCAACGATTTCTCCTTCAACGTCGTCGCGAACCACTCATCGACGACCACGCCGGCGTTCTACAAGCTTGCGGCGGCCTGGTCCTCGCAGGAGGGCTCGCTGCTCCTGTGGGTGTTCCTGCTGTCGCTGTGGTCGAGCCTGATCCTGTTCCTGGTCCGCAACCGGGCCCGCGAGATCGTCCCCTACGCGACCGCGGTCCTGCTCGGCTTCGCCGCCTTCTTCACGTCTTTGGCGACGTTCTGGGCCAACCCGTTCTCGACCAGCGCGACCCCGCCGGCGCAGGGCGCGGGGCTCGATCCGCTCCTGCTCCACCCGAGCATGATGATCCACCCGCCGATGCTGTACTCGGGGTACACGCTGCTGACGGTCCCGTTCGCGTTCGCGATCGGTGCGCTGATCAGCGGCCGCCTCGGCGCCGAGTGGATCGCGCTGACCCGCCGGTTCGCGCTGGCGGCCTGGCTGTTCCTCGGGATCGGGATCCTGCTCGGGGCGCGGTGGTCCTACACCGAACTCGGCTGGGGCGGGTACTGGGCCTGGGATCCGGTCGAGAACGCGGCGCTGATGCCGTGGCTGTGCATCACCGCGTTCATCCACTCGGCCATGATCCAGGAGAAGCGGGGGATGCTGAAGGTGTGGAACGCCTCGCTGGTGCTGGCGGCCGGCACGCTGTCGATCCTCGGGACGTTCCTGGTGCGCTCGGGGATCCTCGACTCGATCCACGCGTTCGGGGCATCGACGCTCGGGGTCCCGTTCGTGATCCTGATCGGGGCGATGGTGATCGGCTCGATCTCGCTGATCGTCTGGCGCCGCGATCAACTGCGCTCCGACGCGCGCCTCGACTCGCTGCTCTCGCGCGAGGCGGTGTTCCTGTTCCAGAACCTGGTGCTGGTCGGGATGGTGTTCGTGATCTTCTGGGTCACGTTCTTCCCGCTGATCTCCGAGGCGCTGACGGGTACCAAGGTGTCGGTCGGGCCGCCGGCGTTCCGTCCGTTCATCGTGCCGCTGGCACTGATCCTCGTGCTGCTGTCGGGCATCGGGCCGATCATCGCGTGGCGCCGGGTGACGGTCGCGAACCTGCGCCGTGGGTTCGCGCTGCCGGTCCTGGCTGGCCTGATCACGTTCTTCGTGCTGCTGTTCTGGCCCGGCGGCCCGAGCTCGCGGCCGTTCGCGCTGATCATGTTCGCGCTCGCCGGGTTCGTGCTGACCTCGGTCGTGCAGGAGTTCGCGCGCGGTGTGGCCGCCCGCCGCGCGATGACCCACGACCTGGTGCCGGTCGCGCTTGTCCAGCTGGTCCGCCGCAACCGCCGTCGCTACGGCGGCTACATCGCCCACGCCGGCTTCGCGATCATGCTGGTCGGGGTCGCGGCCTCCTCGTCGTTCCAGCACTCGCAAGACGTGTTGCTGTCGCCGGGCCAGCACGCGAAGATCGACGGCTACACGGTCCGGTACGCCCGGCCGGTCGAGTCGGTGACGGCCGCGAAGATCTCGTTTGGCGCGGTCCTCGACGTGACCAAGGGCGGCAAGCACGTGACCACGGTCACGACCACGCGCAGCTATTACCCCTCGACGGACCCGACTCAGGGCATCGTCGGGCGGTTCTTCGACAGCGTGAACTCGGACAGCCAGGTCGGGCTCGACGCCGGGTTGAGGCGGGACATCTGGACGGTGATCAACGTCGATCTGACGCCGCTCAATTCACTGATCAACCGCGCGAACACGCTGTTCGCCGCCTACGCGCCCCAGGTCATGACCAAGGCCGCGAAGCTCCCGCCCGCGCAGAGCCAGCAGCTCATGAACGGGCTGTGGACCGAGCGCGACCTCGCGGTGACGGACATCGCCCAGCGATTCGTGACCCATCCGTGGCCGGCCGAGTTCCTGCTGATCGTCGACCCGCTCGTCACCTGGCTGTGGCTGGGGGCACTGATCATCGGCGGCGGCGGGCTGATCGCGCTGTGGCCGGTGCCGTCGTTCGCGCGCCGGCGGGCCAGGGTGGCGGCTCCGGCGCGACCGGCGGGACCCGCGCCCGCGCCCCCGCCGCCAGTGCCGGTCCGCGAGCCGGTCTGAGAGGGAGGCGCGGATGGCGGCCCTGGAGTATCTGGTGGTGTTCGCGATCTTGCTGGCGGTGGTCGCGTTCGTGCTCGCGCCGGTGCGAAGGGCGGTCGGGTTCCGCAGCGACACCCGCGAGGATCAGGCGCACGACTCGAAGCTCGCCGAGCTCGAGGCGGCGCGCGAGGCCAAGTACCGTGAGCTCCGCGACGCCGACCTGGACCACCGCACCGGAAAGCTGTCGGACGCCGACTACGAGGAGCTCGACCGGACCCTGCGAGGCGAGGCGATCACGATCTTGCACGACCTCGACCGCGCTAACATCGACCCGCGATGAGCAGCGTCCTCGGAGTCGTCCAAGTCTTCCTGTGCGTCGTCCTCGTGTTCCTGATCCTGATGCACTCGGGTAAGGACGCAGGGCTGTCGGGCGCCTTCGGCGTCGGGACGGGCGCCGGTCCGTTCGGTGGCGGGTCGCTCGTCGAGCGCAACCTGAATCGCTGGACGGTCGGGTTCGCGATCGCGTTCGTCGTGAACACGATCGTCCTGATCAAGATTTCGTAGGGGTTTTCTGGGCCAGGCTTCGGCTGGCGTCCGTGGGGCCTTGTACCCCGTCCGGTCAGCAGTCGCGATGGCCGGCGGGCATGGACGCGGGGAATTCGGCGCAGGCACGTGCGCGGAACGAGTGCGGCGTCGAGCCGAATTCCCTTGCCGGAACGGCCCCATGGATGCCGAGCTTGCGGAATCCGGCCCCGTGACGGCGCGGCGGGCGACCGCTTCTGTGCCGGATTCCGTGCGAGGCCCAACAACCACGCATTCGGCAGCCCGTGCGCGCCGAGTGTGGACTTCGGGCCGCTATAGGGCCGAAAACTCAGCTCTCGACGATTGCGGCGTGTCGAGTGTGGACTTTGGCCGGGGCCGGCGCGCCGCCAGGCGCGCGATCCCGGGCGGGAGGCGGCCGTCGGTCGCCAGCCACCCGCCGGCGAGGATCAGGAGCAGGCCGGCGATCGCGCCCGCGCCGGGCTGCTCGCCGAGCAGCAACACGCCGAGCGTGACCGCCACGACGGGGTTGACGTACGTGATCACGGTGGCGCGGCTCGGGCCTGCCTCGCCGATCAGGATCGCGTACACGACGAACCCGGCGGCGGTGCACAGCAGGCCGAGCACGACGACCGACCCGATCCCGCCCGCCGAGGGCACATGGCTGGGGCAGGTCGAGCGCCGCCCACGGCAGCAGGATCAGCGACGCCATCGCAAGGCTCGCGCCCATCGTCGCGCGCGGGTCGAGCCCGGACAGGCGGTGCTTGATGAGCATCGGCCCGATCGCGTAGCCCGTCGCGGTGATCATGATCGCGCCGATCCCGAGCAGCTCGCCACCGTGCCCGGCGACGTCGATCCCGACCAGCGCGATCACGCCGCCGAACCCGATCGCGAGGCCGAGCGCGCGCACGGGCGTCGGCCGCTCGGAGTGGTCGAAGCGCATCGCCAGGATCGCCCCGATCAGCGGGACGGTCGCGACCATGATCGCCGCCAGCGACGAGGGCACGCGCTCCTCGCCGATCGCGAGCATCGGGAACGGAATCGCGATCTCCGCGACCGCGAACGCGAGCAGCCCGCGCCAGTGCCGGCTCACGGTCCCGAGCGTGCCGGCGCGCTTGGCCAGCGCCAGCAGCACGACCGCGCCGAGCGTCACCCGGCCCCACGCGAGCACCGGCGGCGTCACGCCGTGGTCGACCGCGATCTTGATGAACAGGTACGGAACGCCCCAGATCAGCGAGGACGCCGCGAACGCCACCCAGGCGCGACGAGTCATGCCAGGGAGTGTGCCAGCCGGCGGGGCTCAGCGGGCGCTGCGCTCGCCGAGCTGATCGACGAGCCGGAGCAGGTCCAGCGGACTGAACGGCTTGGTCAGGAACAGGTCGGCGCCGGCTGCCTCGGCGTCGGACTCGACGTTGTCGCCGGAGGCCGCGGTCAGCATCACGATCGTGAGGTTGCCCGAGGAGTCGTCGGCTCGCAGTTGCCGGCACGTCTCAATTCCGTTCAGGCGCGGCATGTCGACGTCGAGGAACACCAGCCTCGGCCGCGTCTGGCGGGCGACCTCGAGCGCTTCGACGCCGTCGGCTGCCTCGTGCAACTCGAACTCGGAGACGTCCTCGAGCGTGGTCGCGATCAGCTTGCGGATGAACTGGTCGTCATCGACGATCAGCACCCCGTGCGTCATCGAATCTCGGTCGCGATCCGCTCGAAGATCTCGTCGTCGATTGTGTTGAACACCTCGACGACGCGCGGATCGAACTGCGTCCCGCTCCCGGAGGTGATCATCGCGCGCGCGTAACCCAGCGAGCAGGCGGGACGGTAGGGGCGGTCGGTGGTGAGGGCGTCGAGCACGTCCGCGACCGAGAAGGCGCGCGCCGCGAGCGGGATGTCCTCGCCGGCGAGACCGTCGGGGTAGCCGGTGCCGTCCCAACGCTCGTGGTGCGAGCGGACCACCTCGGTGGCCTCGGCGAGGAACTCGATGCCGCTGACGATTTCGGCGCCGATCACCGGATGGCGCGACATCAGCGCGCGCTCGTCGTCGTCGAGCGAACTCGGCTTGTAGAGGATCGCGTCCGGGATCGCGACCTTGCCGACGTCGTGCAGCAGATAGCCGAACTCGAGCTCGGGGGTGATCGTGAGCTCGGGCGTGAACTTGCGCGCGACCACGAGCCCGTAGGCGGCGACGCGCTCGGCGTGCTTGCCCGTGTAGGCGTCGCGGGCCTCGACCGCGTTCGACAGCGCCCGCACGGTCGCCATGTACGAGCGCCGCAGTTCCTGGGCGCGCGACCGCTCCTGCTTGAACGTCTCGCGCAGGTCGGCGGCGTACCGTTGGAGCTGGAGCTCCTTGTCGGCCGCCTCGCGCTCGCGTCGCCGGAGCTCAGCGCGTAGCCGCACGAGCTCGTCGATCAGCCCGATCTCGCTCTGGACTGCCATCAAATCAGCCTAGCGTTCTGGAGTCGTGCAACGTCTATCCGTACCCGTCCTGGAGCCTAGGCTACCCGGACCCGTGCAAAGTTAGCGCTCCCCCCGGAGCGCGGCGAGCACCGCCGACGCTGCGTACTCCGCCGGCACGACCTCCATGCCGAGCTTGCCGACGCCCGCCGGCGTCGGCGTCTCACCGTCGGAGACCAGGATCACCGCGCGCCGGACGCGGCGGCCGCGCAGGTCGAGCGCCTGGATGACCATCTGTGGATTGCGGATGCCGACGTCGACGAGCGCGACCTCGAACCGGCGCTCGCGACAGACGCGCGCCGCGGCTGCGCCGGTCACCTCCCACTGGAACTCGATCCCGAGATCGTCGAGCGCGGGCTCGAGCGTGAGCTGGAGCTCCTCGCGTCCGACCACGAGCACGCGTGAGCGGCCGGCGCTGACCGCCGCCCCCAGCACGGACCGCAGCTCGTCGGCGTCGATCGGCTTGGACACCGCCCACTCGCCGGCGAGCTCCTGGCGCCCCGAGAACACCGACACGAACACGATCGGCGTCAACGACAGCTCCTGGTCGGCGCGGATCTGCCGGAGCACCTCGAACCCGTCCATGCCGGGCATCAGGATGTCGAGCGTGACCGCGTCGAAGTGGCCCTCGTGCAGCCGCTCGAGCGCCTCCTCGCCGCTCAGCGCGATCGTCGCCCGCACGTCGAGGACCGCGAGTTGGCGCGCGATCAGCTCCGCGATCTCGTGCTCGTCGTCGACCACGAGCACGCTGCGGCCCCGGATCGACTCGAGCGCGGCCGGCGAATCGAAGCCCGGCACGGCGGCGGGCAGGCGAACGCGAAACACCGTGCCGCGCCCGGGCTCGCTCTCGACGGCGACCTGGCCGTAGTGGAGATCGACCAGTGACTTGACGATCGAGAGGCCGAGGCCGGTCCCCGGATTCGATCCGCTTCGGTTGCCGGCGCGATAAAAGCGATCGAACACTCGGGAAAGCTCCTCTTCGTTCATCCCGACGCCCGAGTCCGCGACGACGATCTGGACCCACGCGCGATCGGCCTCGACGCCGACGTGGAGGTTGCCTCCTTCGGGCGTGTACAGATGCGCGTTGGTCAGCAGGTTGGCCACGATCTGGCGCACCCGTCCCGGGTCGGCGAGCGCGGGCGGCGCGGTCGGGGCGACGTAGGAGCTGAGATGCTGGTTCTTGTCGAGGACGCGCGGCTCCATCAGCTCGAGCACCTCGTGCACGACCTCGCCGACGTCGATCGGGCGCCGGTTGATCTCGACGTGCTGGGCCTCGATCCGCGCCACATCGAGCAGGTCGTTGACGAGCTCGACGAGTCGATCGGTCGACTTGAGGATGATCTCGACGAACTCGCGCTGGCGCTCGGACATGCTCTCGGGGGAGCGCTGGAGCAACTCGACGAAGCCCTTGATCGAGGTCAACGGGCTGCGCAGCTCGTGCGAGGCGGTCGCGACGAACTCGCTCTTGGCGCGCTCGAGCCGGGCGTGCTCGCTCATGTCGCGCACGGTCCAGACGACGCCCTCGTTGTCGCTGCCGAGCTTGGCGGCGGTGACGGCGAGCGATCGCCCGTCGTGCTCGATCAGCATCTCGCGCTGGAGCGCGGACTGCTGGGGGGGCAACGGGCTGGCGTCGCCTTCCGTGTCGCTTCCGACGGTGAGCTCCGGGACGAGTTCGGTCGCGCGCGGGTTGACGGTCGCAATCGTGGTCGAGCCGGGCTCGGTCACGATCAGGGCGTCGCCGAGGCTCTCGATCGTGACCGCCAGGCGTCGCCGCTGCTCCTCGATGCGGTGCTGGGCGGTGGACAGATCCGCGCCCATCGCGTTGAACGCGCCGGCGAGGTCCTGGAGCTCGCGGGGTCCCGACGGGCTCACGCGCTGCTCGAGCTTGCCCTCGGCCAGGCTGTGGGTGGCCTGCACGAGGTCGTCGAGCGGGCGGCGCATCGAGCGGACCAGCACCGTGATCAGTGCGAGCGCGCCGGCGAGCGCGAGCACGCCGGCGACGATGATCAGGAGCAGCGCCCGGCGCGAGGCGTCGCGGGCCTGCCGGCGGGCCTGTGCCTGACGTGCCGCTTGGCGGGTCTGGAGCTGGGTCGCGAGGGCCCGGGCGGTCGCGAGCGGGCCGTTGGCCGCGGTGGCGACCGGGAGCTGATTACTTGTCGCGAGGTTGCGTGCCTGGTTCTCGGCGGCGATCTGGGCTCTTACGAGGTGTTCGCTGGTCGGGTCGTTTGCCGCGAGTGCTCGTGGCGGTGGTCGCGGCGGCCTCGTAGGCATTCGCCACCTGGGCGCGCGCGGGCGCCGCCTGCGGTCCGCGCGCGTCGCGGAGGACCTCCTCTTCGGCGATCCCGGCGCCCGCGAGGTTGGCCGCGGCCGTGGCCAGCGACGCGGTCTGCTCGAGCTTGTTCTCGTAGCTTTGGCGTGAGTTGTAGAGGCTCGCGACGCCGAGCGCGGCGATCGCGGCAAGCGCCAGCGTCAGCGCGACGAGCGCCAAGCGCAACGAGCGGGCGATGGAAAGACGCTGCATAGGGTGGACGTTGGGAGTGCGGGAACCCGGGGTACCCGCAATGGAAAGGCGCTGCATACGATGGACGTTGGGGATGCCGGTACCCCCGGCGTGATCGTACCCGCGGAGTTGTAAATCCAGGCACGCCCCGGTCCGGTTGCGGTGGGCTTGTGGTTCGGACTGCGCGGGTACCCTGCACTCCATGAGCCTTACGAGGGCGTGGAGGCGCCAGCTACTCGGCGCCTCGACTGCCGCCTTGATCGTCCCGTCCGCGATGGTGGCCGCGCTCCTCGCGCTTGCGTTGAGTGGCGCGTTCAGCCAGGTCGGAGTGCTCGGGCAGTTGTTCGTGGGGCCGTCGCTGCCCGTCGCCGGAGCCGGGTCCGGTGCGGGTGCAGGTTCTGGGGCGCGCGCGTCAGCGAGCTCGTTTCGCGTGGCGTCGCTGCCGGTGATTCCGGCTTCGGGTTCGGTTTCGACTTTGGTGCCGCGGGGTGGGGTCGTGCATCAGGCGCCGGCGAGCCACCCGGTGCTGACCGCGAGCCGCGGCACGGGCGTCGCCGGCGGTGCGATCGGCGGTACCGGCGGCACGGTCGTGACGGTGGGCGGGGGCGGATCGGGAGGTGGGACGGCCGGCGGGTCCGGTGGATCCGGTGGATCCGGTGGCTCCGGTGGCTCCGGTGGCGGACACGGAGGGGGAGCGCCGGCGGGTTCCTCGCCCGGGTCAGGTTCGACTTCGCCGCAGCCCGCGCCTCCGCCTCAGCGCGAGCCGACACCCGTCGACACGGCGGTCACGGTCGTGACGTCGGTGACCCAGCAGGTTCCGGCGCCGGTTGGCCCGGCGGTGACACAGACGGTTCAGGCCGCCGGCTCGGTCGTCGACAGCCTGATCCCGCAGACCGGGCAGCCGTGAGATCGATCGACGCCCACGATCACTCGACGAGCGGGACGCTCGACATCTGGCACCTGCCCGAGCGGTAGCGCGTCTCCGGCACCGGCAGGCGGTGGCGCCGGAGCCCACCCCGATCTCCGCGCACTCGACCGTCCGACTGGCTCGAGTGCGGCGCCTTCGTTGCCATACCGGAACGAATATGCATTCGGCTTTCGAGGGGCGGCGAGTGTCGACTCTTCGGGGTCGCGGGAGTAGTGACCCAGTCGCGGCGGGGCCCGCCTGCCGACAGCACGCACGCAACGATCCGGTCTGGCGCGGTTGCGTCGCCAGAACGTGATCGAGCTGGTGACCCGGGTGTCAGGCGGCCTGCAGGAGCGGTTCGGCGGCCGCGCCGCCGGGGAGTGCCTCGGCGGGGACAGCCTCGGCGGCGAGCAGCCGCACGCTGAACACCGAGCCTGCGCCCGGGTTCGACGCGACGTCGATCGTCCCGTTCATCGCCTCGACCAGCGACCTCGAGACGGCCAGGCCGAGCCCGTTGCCCTCGATGCCGCGCGCCGGCGCATCCAGTCGCTCGAACGGCTGGAACAGGCGCGTGAGCTGCTGGTAGGACATCCCGACGCCCGAGTCGATTACGTCGATGCGGACGCCGTCGGCTCCGTCGGGCCGGGCGCGGATCGTGACCGAGCCGCCGGGACGGTTGTACTTGATCGCGTTCGAGATCAGGTTGAGCAGCACCTGCTTGAGCCGGCGGGCGTCGGCGAGCGCCCACAGCGGCTCGGCGCCGGCATCGACGGTCACGGTCAGCGATTCGCCGGCCGCGAGTGGCTGGCACAGAGCGACCGCACCCTCGATCTGGGCGGCAGCGTCGACCGGTCCGAGGTCGAGTCCGGCGGCGTCCGGGCGCGAGACGTCGAGCAGATCCTCGATCAGCGCCAGTAGGTGGCGGCCGCCGGCCATGATCTGGTCGACGTTGTGGCGCTGGGACTCGTCGAGTTCGTCGAGCGCCAGCAGCTGGCCGAAACCGAGGATCGCGTTCAAGGGGGTCCGGAGCTCGTGGCTGGCCCGGGAGAGCGCCTGGCTGTTGGCGAACATACCCTCTTATCGTCGTAGTCGGCCGAAACCGTTAGCAGTAGTTCTCCCGAGGGGCGGCAGCGGCGAACTACGGCCGGGCGAACCACGGCCGCGCGAACTACGGGCCGGGGGGACTACGAGCCGCGCCTCTCGGGATCGATCGGGGCCGTTCAGGCGGCGCGTTCGAGCAGCTCTTCGGCGATCGCCAGGCTGGACGTGGCGGCGGGGGAGGGGGCGTTGCGCACCCAGGCCACGTTGCCGCTGACGCCGAGCCGGAAGTCGTCGACGAGCGACCCGTCGCGATCGATCGCCTGGGCCCGGACGCCGGCGAGCGCCGGCACGACGTCGTCGGTCGAGATCGCCGGCACGTAGCGCGCGACCTCGCCGATGAACACGCGCTTGGACGCCGACCGCCCGAGCTCGCCGGCGCCTGCCCGCCAGTGGCGGCGGAGCATGCGCAACGTCCCCGGCCAGGTGATCGCGTCATAGGTGTCGCGCAGGTCGAGCCGGCGGTGGTCGTAGGCGTCGCGGGCGGTCGCCAGCACCGCGTTCGGCCCGAGCACCACCGTGCCGTCGACCTTGCGGGTGAGATGCACGCCGAGGAACGGGAGCGCCGGGTCCGGCACTGGATAGATCAGCCCCCGGATGAGGTGGGATCGGTCGGCGCGCAGCTGCCAGTACTCGCCCCGGAACGGGACGATCCGCGGCTCGGCCGGTTCGCCCGAGGCCACCGCCAGCCGATCCGCCTGAAGGCCGGCGCACACAATTACGCGATCGCCCTCGACGACCCCGCCGTCGCTCAGCTCGACCCGCGGCCGGCGTCCGCCGTTGCGGTCGACGCGAGCGACCGGCGCGGACAGTCTGATCTCGCCGCCCGCCGCCGTCACCTCGGCGGCGAACGCGCGCGCCACCACGGCGAAATCGGCGATCGCGGTCTCGGGCGAGTGGAGCCCGGCGACCCCGCGCACGTGCGGCTCGATCACGGCGAGATCGCCCGCCTCGAGCCACCTGAGCCCCGGGACGCCGTTGGCCGCAGCCCGTTCGGAAAGGCGCCGGAGCGGCTCGACCTCGCGCTCGTTCTTGGCCACGACGAGCTTGCCGCATGCGTCGTAGGGGAGTCCGCGCTCGGCGCAGTAGTCGCGGAGCAGCGCCAGCCCTCGCCGGCACAGCCTGGCCTTCAAGGAACCCGGCGCGTAGTACAAGCCGGCGTGGACCACGCCGCTGTTGTGCGAGGTCTGGTGGCGTGCCAGGGCGGGCTCGCGCTCGAGCACGACGATCTCGGCGCCCGTCGCGGATGCGGCGAGCTGACGGGCGGTGGCGAGGCCGAGGATCCCGCCGCCGATGACCACGTAGCGCATGGCTCGGAGACTACGGACGGGGTGGGTTCGGGTGGCTCAGGACCCGCCGAGGCCGCGGTCCTCCGCTGCCTTGTACGCGATCTGGAGGAAGTCCGAGAGCGTCAGCGCGGTCAGCGTCGACGCTGCGACGCGCGTGACGCGCGGCGCGAACATCAGGCCGGCGTGGAAGGCCCCCGACGCCCACAGCCCGAGGCAGTAGGGACAGGTCACCAACTCGCCGACGGCCCTGCGAACGCCCTCGCCGCGCGCTCGCTCCTCGACCTCCGCGGGACCACCGCGGCCCTGGTACTCGGTGAACGGGGCGCGGGCGAAGCTCGTGACCTTGTCCTTGGCGATCAGACGTGAAAGCTTGTGGCTGGCGGTGCCGATGAGGACGACGTCCTGCGTCGAAACGCCGTCCGGGAGCCGTCCTCTGCGCCTGGCGCCGAGCAGGGCGCCCGCGAACGCGGCGTTGAAGGTCGCGGCCAGCGCCGCGTAGGTGCGAAACGGCGGCCGTTCGTCAGGTTCGGCGTAACCGGCGAACGCGTCGCGCGCGCTGCGGGCTCCGCGAGTCAAGGTCTCGGCGCTCATCTACCAGGGCGTACCCGTGCGGCCACGCGGGAAACGGCCTCGAATATCCGATTAGGCGGGGGTTGGCCCCTCATCGTCCCGGGCAGAAGGGCTCGATGACTTGTTCGAGTGGCGAACGTCAAGCCCCCGCGCTCCCTAACGACCACCGCGCGCCGCCCGCGCGCATGGCTCCTGGGCGTGGCCTTCGGCGTTCAGCGGCAGGGCGTGTGACTTTTGCCCCGAATCGAAGTATTGAACAAGAGTGTTCTAGCGGGCAGAAGAAACCGGGTCCCGCTGGCGTCTTTGTCTTTCGGCCGCAGATTATCTAAGTGGCCACACTTACGAAACTCATCGTTCGATGACCGTCGAACAATGCTATAATTCGGTCTGTATCGAACTATGAATGACCAGAGGATTGAATTGGACAATTTTGAAGTAGATCGCCGGACTGATTCCCCCCGGTCCGGTAGTCATGAAACCACCAGGCGCCTTCGGTCAGGCGCAACGAAGCGGCACGCGACGACGGCGAACCGGCGCCAGACGAAGCGTCGGAGCGCGCATGCCGGCGCCCAGGCCGAAACAGGCGCGGAGCTGCGGACGATAGATACCGCAGGCTCGCTCGACTCGCTCGAGCTGTTCATGCGCAAGGCCCGCGTGCACCCGCTGCTGACCGCGGCAGAGGAGATCGAGCTCACCAAGAGGATCGAGCGCGGTGACCTCGCCGCCAAGGAGCGGATGATCAACGCGAACCTCCGGCTTGTCGTATCGCAGGCGCGGCGTTATCAGGGCCACGGCCTCCCGATGGAGGACCTGGTCCAAGAGGGAATGCTGGGCCTGATCCGCGCGGTCGAGAAGTTCGATTGGCGGCGCGGGTTCAAGTTCTCGACTTACGGCACGCTGTGGATCCGGCAGGCGATTCAGCGCGGACTCCAGAACCATGGTCGGACGATCCGGGTTCCCGTCCACGTATCGCAGCGCCAGGTCAAGGTGCGGAAGATCGAGAGCGAGCTGAACACCAAGCTCGGTCGTGAGCCGACCGACGAGGAGATTGCGGCCGTTGCCGGCCTCGAGCTCGACGAAGTGATGGAGCTTCGCGAGCTGAGCCGCGCGATGACCAGCCTCGACCAGCCGGTCAGCGAGGACGGCGAGACGGCGCTCGGCGACCTGCTCGCGAGCGATCGTCCCGAGCCCATGGAGGAAGTGGCCGACCTCGAGCGTGATCAGCGCGTCAACGAGGCCGTCGAGCGGTTGCCCGCGGCCGAGGCGAGCGTCATCCGGTTGCGGTTCGGTCTCGCGGGCGAGGAGCCCCGGACTCTCCGGCAGGCGGGATCGGAGCTCGGTATCACCGCCGAGCGTGCCCGCCAGCTCGAGGAGCAGGGCCTCCGGCGCCTTGCCGCTACCGCCGAGCTTGAAGGACTGAGCGCGGCGGCGTAAAGCCACCGCAGTCTGACTTTCGAGGCTGGGCCCGGGCGAACAAGCTCGGGCCCGGTCTCGTTAAGCCGCGGTCCGGTGTCGTTAAGCGGCGGTCCGGTCTCGGTAAGCGGCGGCCCGGGCGATCAGCACATCGCACGGAGCGCGTGCGCATACTCGGGCGGAAAGCGAGTACGAGTACCAGGGCGTGACCGCGCTGGCCGCGCGCGGATCGATCACGATCAGCGCGGCCTCGGTCGCCTCGGCGACGTCGACGACGGCGTCGACCATGTCGCCACCGCGCAGGTGGGCGGTGACGCCGATTCCCTGCCGGCGTAGCTCGTCCGCGGCCGCGGATAAGCGCTGGTCGGCCTCGGAACGGTCCGACAGGACCGGCCAGTAGCTCTCGACGAGATGGACGTGGGCCTCGCGGGCGGCCGCGAGCCCGGCGGCGACGGCCAGCGCCGGCGCGTCCCCGGCCGCGCCGTACGCGTGCGCGACGATCACGTTGGCGGGCTCGGTCACGGCCTCGGCACGCCGGTGGGTGAAGTCCGCGACCTGGCGCCACATGCTGATCGCCGGGATCAGCAGGCCGCGCGCCGCGGCGGCGAGGATCAGTCTCAACGACGCGCTCGACTCGTCGCGCCCCGCCGGCAATTCGATCTCGAGCTCGATCTGCGAGCCCTCTCCGTGCCTCACTGTGTTGCCGAGGCGCTCGAGCAGCCTCCGCGCGTCGGTGTTCTCGGCGAGCACGAGCGCGGTGAAGCGCTCGACGCCCTCCTCGCGGGCCCGCTCGACCAGGCGCTCGAGCAGTTGGCCGCCGAGGCCGCGGTTCTGCCAGTCGTCGGCGACGACGATCGCGCACTCGGCGACGCCGTCGCTGACGCGCACGAAGCGGGCCACGCCGACCGCGTCGTCCCGCTCTGAGTCGACCGCCAGCAGCGCCTCGTGATCGTGATGATCCACGTCGGTCAGGTACGCCAGCTGCTCATCGCCGAGCTCGGTCAGCGGGGTCTGGAAGCGCAGATAGCGCGACCGCTCGGACAGGCGCTCGAACCCGGCGCGGAGCAGCTCGCGGTCGGCCGGTTCGATCGGACGGATCACCACCGAGGAGCCGTCGCGCAGACGTGTCCTCGATGCGCGGCGTCAAGAGCTTGAAAGCGACGCGCCGCTGGCCGCCCGGTCGGCGGCGTACGCGTGCTCGGCGATCGCCGGCACCAGTTCCGGCCACGCGGCTTCGGGGAGATCGTGACCCATCCCCTCGATCGTCAGCAGCTGTGCCCCGGGGATCGCCTTCGCGGTGGCCTTGCCACCGGACGGGCTCACCATCGGGTCCTTGGATCCGTGGATCACGAGCGTCGGCGCCGTGATCCGGCGCACCTCCGCCGTGCGGTCTCCGGAGGCGACGATCGCTCCGAGCTGGCGGCCCGACGCGTCGGGGTCGTGGCCGCGGTCGTAGCTCCGCGCCATCATGTCGCGGATCCGCTCGGGGTCCTGGGGCAGCCCGGTCGAGCCGATCGTCGCGAACGTCCGCGACATGTGTTCGATGTACGCCTCGCGCTCGGTCGGCGCGGCGCGCAGTAGGTAGGGGTAGATGCGTAGCGCCGGCTGGCCCGACCACCGGTTGCCGGTCATCGACATGATCGACACCAGCGAGCGCGCCGAGTCAGGATGCCGGGCGGCGAGCGTCTGGGCGATCATGCCGCCCATCGAAGCGCCCACGATGTGCGCCGGCGCGAGATCCAGCTCGCGCAGCAGGCCGGCCGCGTCGTTCGCCATGTCGCCGAGGTCGTAGAGGACCGGCGAGATCTTCCGGCGGAGCAGCTGACCCGGGGTCGGAGGACGGCCGTGGATGCGCGTCGAGCGGCCGGCGTCGCGGTTGTCGAACCGAACGACGTAGAAGCCGCGGCCGGCCAGTTGCTCGCAGAAATCCTCGGGCCAGCCAAGCATCGACATCCCGAGTCCCATGATCAGCAGCATCGGCGGGTCCGACTCGCTGCCGAAGGTCTCGTAGCAGAGCGTGATCGCGCCGCCGATGTCGGAGAATTGCTCAGCCATACAGCCCCTCGAACACGTCCGCGTAGCGCTCGCTGACCACGTTCCGCTTGAGCTTCAGCGTCGGAGTGAGCTCGCCCCCCTCCTGCGTGAGGTCGTGGTCGAGCAGCGCGAACTTCTTGATCTGCTCGACCTGGGCGTACTTGGCGTTGGCGCGGTCGAGCACCTCCTGGATGAGCTGCTTGATCTCGTCGGCTTGCACCAGCGAGGCCATGTCCTCGGGCAGGCCCCGCTCCTTGGCCCACGGGGCGATCTCCTCGGGGTCGAGCGTGATCAGCGCGACCGGGTAGGGGCGGCGGTCGCCGTACATGACGGCCTGCGACACCCACCGCGACTGCTTGAGGTCGTTCTCGAGATTCGCCGGCGTCAGGTTCTTGCCGCCGGCGGTGATGATGATGTCCTTCTTGCGGCCGGTGATCGTCATGTAGCCGTCATCGTCGATCGAGCCGAGGTCACCGGTCTGGAGCCAGCCGTCGTCGGTGAACGTCTCGCGGGTCGCGTCGGGGTTACGCCAGTACTCGCGGAACACGTTCGGGCCCTTGATCAGGATCTCGCCGTCGTCGGCGATCTTCAGCTCGACGCCCGGCAGCGCGCGCCCCACGGTGCCGAGCCTCATGTGCTCAAGCGTGTTAACCGTTCCGAGGGCGGTGGTCTCGGTCATGCCCCAGCCCTCGAGTACGGGCACGCCGCACGCATAGAAGAACTCGAGGATCTCGACGGAGATCGGGGCGGCGCCCGACACCGCCTTCTCGAGCTTGCCGCCGAACAGCCCGCGAACCTTGCCGTACAGGGCCTCCTCGGCCCGGTCGTAGGCCGCGCTCAGCTCCTCCGGAACGGATTCGCCGCGGGCGCGGAGCTGCCGAACCTTCAGACCCACCTCGACCGCCGCCCGGAGCTGCTCCTCGCTCTCGGCCATCGACAGCGCGAGCGTGTAGAGCTTCTCGAAGATGCGCGGCACCGAGGGGAAATACGTCGGCGAGGTCTGGATCGTTTCGGCGATGATCTGCTGGGTGTCGCCGCCCCAGTAGACGATCCCGGTGCCGACGTCGAACGACGCCAGCTGCACGGTCAGCGCGAACACGTGCGCCAGCGGCAGGTACAGGTAGCTCAGGTCTTCCTCGGTGATGAACCCGATCTCCTGGCACATGACGCCGACCGACGCGCAGTTGCCGTGGCTGAGCACGACGCCCTTGGGCGCTCCGGTCGTGCCCGACGTGTAGATGATCGTGTAAGGGTCGCCGGGGGCGACCGCCGCGCAGCGCCGATCGAGCTCGGAGCGGTCGCCGCCGCGGCCCTGTTCGCGGAGGGCGTCGATCGTGAGGTGCCCGCCGTCGCCGGCGGGGTCGGGGTCGCCGTCGGGGTCGGGGTCGGGGTCGATCAGGATGACGTGCTCGAGGTCGGGCAGCCCGCTTCTGACCTTGTCGATCTTGGCCGCCTGGCCCGCGTCCTCACAGATCACGATCCTCGAGTCGGAGTTGCCGGCGACCCATTCGCACTCCTCGGGGGAGTTCGTCGGGTAGATCGGCACCACCACGGCGCCGGCGCGCGAGATCGCGAGGCTCGAGAACGTCCAGTCGGGGCGGGTGTTCGCGAGCAGCGCCACGCGGTCGCCGCGCTCGATCCCGAGCCCCACCAGCCCGAGCGCGATCTCGTCGACGATCTCGGCGACCTCGGCGAACGTCAGCTGCCGCCATTCTCCGTCGCGCTGAAACCGGACCGCGACCCGGTCGCCGTGTTGCTCCGCGGCGTTCGCCGCGGCTCGCGCGATCGTCCTGTTGCTCGCCTCTACAGCCTCTGTCGCCATCATCAACCTCCTGCCGTCGTTGCTTCCCGCGGTGATGATCCTGACAGGTTCAGGAGCCTAGCCCGAGCAGCCGCGCCGCGTTCGCGAACCCGACCTTCTCCCGGTCCGCCTCGCTGATCGGCGCGCCCAGTACGAACTCGCGGCCTTCCGCATTGCTGCTGTACGGGTAGTCGACCGAGAACATCACGCGGTCGGCGCCGACCACCTCGAGCAGGCAGGTCAGGGGCGGGTAGGTGAACATCCCGCTGGTCGTGAAGTGGAGGTTCGGTGCCACGTAGTCCTCGAGCGGGCGGG
>CAVOTN010000022.1:0-1343427 GCA_963699325.1 uncultured Solirubrobacterales bacterium
CAGTCGTTTGACATCTCGGGACGGATCGACGCTCGGTCTCGGGGCCGCCGCCTTCGGCGCCGCGACCGGCGCTGGAGCACGATCACCTACACCAACGGTACCACGCAGCAGCTCACGCTGAACTTCGCCCGACTGAGCGAAGTCGACCCGCCCAGGGCACCAGCACGATCGCGACCATCAGCAGCTGGAACACGCCCAGCGGCGCCAACGGTTCCGGCGGCATCCGCAAGTCTACTTGCTTCGGTCCCGCTGCAGTCGGGCTAGATGTCTTTCGTGACGCTCCGGACGTCAGCAGCGGCGTCGGCGTGTTCACAGCGATGCACGTCTTCGCGATCAGATCGGCGGCTGACTCCGGCTTCCCAGACGCCCGAACGAGGAGCGAGGCGGAACGGGCGGTCGTTGGCTCGGACACGACGACGCCACGGCGCGTGTTCGGATACGCGAGCCGGGCCACGCTCGTGCAGCTATCGATTCGCCCGTCCCATGTCGCGCGCTGTTCTTGGGCGTCATCGCCACGACGTTGAATGGAGAGCCGAGTCTGTGTGCCCACCGACCCGCTCGCGAACGCAGTGGACTCGTAGTCCTGAAACAGAGCCGTCATTCGTCAACAACCAGACCGTCGCCACGTCGCCTTCGATCTGGGTCCCGACGACGGTTACGATTGACGGGGATGTCACCGCGCGCCGCCTCCTCGGGAGTCGCGTACCCGTCTCCATAGAAGCTCGCCATCGAGCCCACCCTACGTCAGATGCTTCGACGGCGATGAGTTTCGCCGTGGTGTTCCGGTCTGTATCCACACAACCGATCAACCGCACTCGAGGAGGGCATCATGACCGCTACCTACACCTTCGACGTCTTTTCCAGCCTGGATGGCTTCGGCTCCGTCAGCGGCGGCGACTGGGGCGGCTACTGGGGCAAGCAGGGCCCCGAGCTGCTCGACCACCGCCTCGCCTTGTACGGCGAGGAGCAGCGGATGGTCTTCGGGGCCAACACCTATCGGCTATTCGCACGGATGCTGGCCTCGAGCACCGAGGAGTCCGAGGTGAGTGACCCGTGGGTCACCCGGATGAGGAGCCTGCCGGCGACGGTGGTGTCGACCACACTGGAAGGACCCCTCGACTGGCCCGACGCGACCGTGGTGAGCGGTGACGCCGTCGATGTCGTCGCCCGGCTCAAGGAGGAGTCCGAGGTGCCGTTGCGCTCGCACGGCAGCCTGTCGATGAACCGGGCGCTGATGGCCGCCGGCCTGGTCGACCGCGTCCAGGTGACGCTCTTCCCTGTGATCACCGGGCAGACCGGAGATGACCCGATCTTCCAGGGTGCGGCCGACTTCGACCTCGAGCTGATCGAGAGCCGAACACTCGACCGCAACATCCAAGAGCTCATCTACCGGCCCACCCTGCACGCCTGAGTCCGTCCATGCAGCCGGTTCTCGATCGAATATCACTTGATCAGACTCGATAGGGCCCGGGCTGGCGACCGGTCGCTGAAAGCCGCGGGACGGCTCACTAGCTCGGTCCGGCGTTCGCGCCTAGGCTGTTGAGCCAGTTGCGCATGCTCACCCCGGCGGGCGTTACCTCTCCTTCCTCATAACCGCTGGTCGCCACGGCGAGCGTGACACCGTCGGGTGTCGACCAGCCGTACTCGATGCCAGTGCCGCTCGCCGCGTAGCGAGCGATCACCTGCCCCTGTTGCAAGGTGCTGCCGGGCGGGGCAATATCGGTGATCTCCTCGGCCACGTACTGCTCCATGCCGGCATCGGGTCCGGCCAGCAGCTCCCAGTACACCAGCGGCTGGCCGAGATACCAATTCGGCTCGATCGCGAGAATCTTGACCTGCGTGGGCGCCAGAATCGGCGCTCCCACCGGCATTGTGGCGTCCACGCCCTGATCTGTGCGCTCCCAGAGATTGACGAACCGAAGCGGGTCGATGTAGGAGCCGGACGTCGCTTTGATCGGGACACGCTCGGACCGGAAGGCGGCAACCGCCGCGAGGTTGGCTTGGCGCTGAAGCACGGCTCTTCATGTGCAAGTGTCTTTTGGAGCGCAGACAGTTGGCCCTGCTTGC
The DNA here is from genome assembly GCA_963699325.1 of uncultured Solirubrobacterales bacterium. Classification (GTDB taxonomy): domain Bacteria; phylum Actinomycetota; class Thermoleophilia; order Solirubrobacterales; family Solirubrobacteraceae; genus Palsa-465. The sequence goes on from CAVOTN010000022.1 coordinate 2,068, forward strand.
TCGCGCGGTCTCGCGTCGACGCCAATTCCCGGTCGATGATCGAGAGCCGGAGCTGGACCATCTGGTTGCGCTCGGCGAGCACGGCGGCCGCCGACCGGTCTCGCCGCACCTCGATCGCGGACAGTCGCCGAGCTTCGGCGGCGACCGCGATTCGCGCCTCACCCACCAGTCGGGTGACGCGAGCATTGGCGCGCGCGATCGTCTTGAGCGAGTTCACTTTATCCAGCAGACTCTGAAACCCGCTGGACGTGAGGACGACGTCCATCAGGCTCGGCGGCGGTGTCTCGTAATTGGCCACGAGCTGCTGGGCCAGCAGCCGGCGGTCGCGCGCGTATTGCACCTTGAGCTCAGCCACACGGTCACGCGCGCGCGTCAGCTCCAGGCGGACCTGGGCGAGCAGATCCTCGTCGACGTCCAACCTGCGCTGCACGATCGCGAGCCGCGCCTCCAGGGCTGAGATCGATCCCTCATAGCTCTGGATGGCGGTGGTGTCGGCGTGGATCGCCGATCGCAGATGGCTGGCCTGGTGCTGATGCTCGGCGTAGCGGCTCGCCAGGTCGCCTCGGCTCACGGATGCGCCGAGTGCCACAACGGCCACCGCCGCGACAAGCGCGGCCGCGATTCTCCGGCGTCCACGCGCAGACGCCACCCGCTCGAGGGTGCAGGAACCAATCATCGGGTCGCGAGGCTAACTTGCCCGGCACGTCATTCGCGACTGCTGCAAGCGCCGTTGCGAGACGCCCATGCCACCCCTCCCGGCTGTCGCAGCCGGGCAATCGACCATTGCCGGGTCCGAGTCGGCGAGGCAGGCGTGCGACGCATGTCGGGCGGCGTGTATGTTGGAAGCTGCTGAGTACGTGCAGCCCGGGTGGGGGATCACCACGGCGTATGGCTACCTCGCGATGGCATAAGTTGTATCGGTCCTGGGTCGAGACTCCGCCGGCGCTTCTGTTCGACCTTCTGTCAGACATGCCGAACTACGGGCGCTGGCTGCCCGACTCGACGGCGTTCACCGCGACGACCGATGTCGAGCCGTATCCCGTTGAGCTCGGAAGTCGCTATCACGATGGCAGGCCTGGCGAGCCCGGAAAAGACTGGTGGGGAACGGTGACCGGGTTTCAGCCTCCCGGGGCCCTTGACTTCCATCACACGATTCACGTTAGCCAACTGATGGCCACGGTCGACGTACGCATTCACTACTCCTTCGAGCAGGATGGCGCTGGCACGCAGGTCACCCGGTGGCTCGTCCTGGACATCACGATGCCGATGCTATTCCGTCCCCTGCGATGGCTGATCATCAAGAGCTTCGACACGAGAACGTACGGACTATGGACGCTGTCAAGCGCTACGCCGAGGCTCAGCCCGATGGCGTCCCACCCGCACCGCCGGCGGGCTGAGACGCCGACCTGCCGCGCTCCGCGCTCTCCGTCGCTCGGGCGGTCAACGCAGTCTTACGGCTCAGTCGAGCAGAGCGGCGAGCCTCGCACCCGAAGAGGTGCTCTCGCTTTGATCGAGCCACGAGCAACGTGGTGATGAGGAGCATCTGCCGTAACGCGCAGCGAGCGGGCCCCGCTGCGGCGGTGGGAGTAGCGTCCCGTCGGTCGCGGGGTGCCGAATTCTCGGCGCCGGCAGCGCGTCCTCGCGCCTCGCCGAGAGCAGGCTCACGAGCATGCGTGCGGAAGGTCGTGCTTTGTCTACGCAGGCTGCCGGCGGCTGGCGGCTGACATGGCGCTAATGCAGAGCTCCCATCGTGGGCGAACGCGATCGCGCGGCTGGGATGGCGCTGACGATCCAGATCGTGGCAGGCCGTCGGAAAATGCGGAAAGAGCGTGATTCGGCCGGGGGGTGGGTGTTCCGCGGAACCGCGCAGTGGCAGTTTGCGGTTCCTCGCCGCTTTAGGCGGTGTTGGTGATCCAGTGGTTGTGGAGCTTCGTTTTCGATCACGCGGACGATGTCGACGGCACGATCGCGTTCGCGTCCTGCGGCGTCAGCGCTCCGGCCGTCGCGTCGGGAACCCTTCGCTCGTCTCGCCCCACGCGTCGCATCGCGGGAACCCTCCGCCGAGCCTGGGCTCTCGCATCGTCGGGACCAACCGGTACTGCCGGCGCTTGCGACGAGACGCCCGCTGCTCGTCCGGAGGGGCAACCAGGTGAGAGACGGCGCGGTCTAGCGCAACCACAGGCTAAGGAGGCACGGCGCCCCCCATCCGCGCTTTGCGAGATGCGGGGGCGAGCCGCGCGAAGTTGCGCAGACTGACGAAAGGGAGGTGTAGCCAAACGCCGGTGCGCGGCTCCCAACTGCGCCCACGGAAACGGAGCGGTCAGACGAGACCGCCGCTTGGCGTCGAGGCATCGCACAAACCCGGCGAGCGGGCGATTCGTTGTGTCGAGGTCATAACGCAGCGGGCGCTTCACGGAGGCGCTGCTCGAACTTTGGCGATCTAGCCCCCAAAAATGGGGGGTGAATCGCCAGAGTTCGCTCAGTCAGACCGTGTGATCTGGCACAGTGAATTGCGGCCATGTGAGCCGAGCACAACGCCGACGGTTCATGCGACAGCCTCCGTCCGTCTCGACGGCCAGGTCAGAGCCGCTGAACCCCGTCCCCGCCATAGATTCCGGCGAGGCTCAGCTCTCGTCCTCACTCGTCAGGGCCGATCCAGGTGTGCTCATCTTTGCCGGTCAGTCGGACCGCGGGACCGTGCTACCCGTACCCCGAATTCGGGAGCCTTCACGGTGGACCACTGCCTCGTTCGGTGCGACGATCGACGAGCTTGACGACCAAGGTGGTCGGCAACGAACATCAAAGGAGGCAGTCCCTATGTACAACCCGACTGAGTATCAGCAATCGACCGGGATGGCTCCATCGGCCGCCAGGGGTACCTTCACGGCGTTCGGGGCGCGTCATGTGAAGGGTGTGGCGGTCAGCCGATGGGTCGCCGCGGTCTGTTTTATGGTCGCGGCGGTGTTGCTGTTGGCGTTCGGCCACTGGTGGGGGGCGGTTTTCTTCGTGGCGGCCGGGCTGAACGGCTCGCTCGCCTACCTGGTCCCGCGCTGGAACCTGCGCCGGGATGCCCCGAAGACCGCCAAGCTCTCGGCGTAGGTGTCGATGTGACCGACGCGGGTCCATCGGCTGCCAGGGGTACCTTCACGGCGTTCGGGGCGCGTCATGTGAAGGGCGTGGCGGTCAGCCGATGGGTCGCCGCGGTCTGTTTTATGGTCGCGGCGGTGTTGCTGTTGGCGTTCGGCCACTGGTGGGGGGCGGTTTTCTTCGTGGCGGCCGGGCTGAACGGCTCGCTCGCCTACCTGGTCCCGCGCTGGAACCTGCTGCGGGATGCCCCGAAGAACGTCGAACGTGTGCGCGAGCTACAACGATCCCGGGCTCTCGTGGTGGATGACGCGGCAGCCCGGCTGCGCCGTATCGAGCAGGACCTGCACGACGGAGCGCAGGCCCAGATGGTTGCTGTCGTCATGAAGCTTGGGCTCGCTCGAGACCATCTCAGCGCCCCGGCTGCCAGGCTGCAGGGCGCCGACCTCGACCGGGCCCTGGAGCTGGTCGACGCCGCCCACCGCGGAGCGATGGAGGCGATCACCGAACTGCGTGACCTGGCCCGGGGGATCCATCCACCGGCCCTCGGCGAAGGCCTCGGTGCCGCCCTCGCCAGCCTCGCGGCACGAAGCGACCCGCCGGTCGAACTGGTCATCGACCTGCCCCAGCGCCCGTCCCCGGCCATCGAGACGATCGCTTACTTCTGTGCCGCGGAGCTGCTCACGAACGCGGCGAAGCACAGCGGTGCCCAGCACGCCAAGTTGGAAGTGCTCCACCAGCCCGGCCTCGTGACGATGCGAGTCAGCGACGACGGCACAGGCGGCGCCCGGCTCGAGCCCGGCGGAGGCCTGGCCGGCCTCGCAGAGCGGGTCAAGACCGTTGATGGCAGCCTCCAGGTCGAAAGTCCGGCCGGTGGTCCCACGGTCGTCACCGTCGAGCTGCCATCTCACGTCTGAGCCGGCAGGGGGACCCTCGAATGCGGATCGTCATCGCCGAAGACTCAGCCGTCATCCGGGCGGGGCTGGTCGAGATCCTGGCCGACCGGGGACACGAGACGGTGGCCGCCGTGGGCGATGCCGACGCTCTACGAGCGGCCGTGGACGAACATGAGCCGGATGCTGCGGTCGTGGACGTGCGAATGCCGCCCGACTACACCGACGAGGGTATCCGGGCGGCAATCGCCATCCGCCGCGACCACCCCGGCACAGGAGTGCTGGTCTTCTCCCAATACATCGAGACCCGTCATGCCGCCGAGCTCCTTAGCGCGGCATCCAGCCGCGGTGCCGCCGGCATCGGATACCTGCTCAAGGACCGCGTCGGCGATGTCGGCGAATTCGTCGACGCGCTGACCCGGGTGGCAGCCGGCGGCACCGCCCTCGACCCCGAAGTCGTCACGCAAGTCCTAAGGGCCACCCGGCGCACCGATGACCTCGACACGCTCACCCCCAGAGAGCACGACGTCCTCTCCCTGATGGCCGAAGGCAGGACAAACGGCGCCATAGCCGGCACCCTCGTGATCTCAGAGCGGGCGGTCGAGAAGAACGTCGCCAACATCTTCACCAAGCTCGGCCTGGCACCCTCACACTCTGACCACCGACGGGTGCTCGCCGTCCTCCGCTATCTGGAGTCCTGACCCCAGGGTGTGCTCCAACCCGGGACCTGCTTGCGCGAGCCGCGGCCGGCGGCGGAGGATGCGGCGCTCGGCTCCTCCATTCGCGTCGAGTTCGGCACCGATCGCCGAGCGCCGCGCGAGCGGATTATCGCCATAGGGGGCGCGATCCACCGCCGAGCTGGCGAGTCCGTCCGTGGCGAAGGAATCGCCTTGCTCCCGCCGACCTGGCATCAAAAGCGATCGTGCCCGCAGAGATGGCCGGAGGAGAAAGGAATCGCTGGCGTCGACGATCGGCCGCTCGTGAATGCGGCCACGCGAGTCGCGGAAGCTGCCCCATTGGATCACGCCTGAAGCGGTTGCGTAGGGCTCGTGGCGGCGTTGCTGTTCGAGCGGCAGCATGGGCAACGTCGACCCAGCTGCTTCTCGCGATTTGCACGACTGATCGGCCCTACGACGGGCTGCACCCGCTCTCGGCGTCAGAGAGACGCGGTAATGATGGCAGGGTCAGACTGTCGCCAATGCACTAGCGGCCACGGCGGAGCAACAACGTCATGAGCGATCGCGACGTCTGTACGCCTCGGATCCCGCCAAGCACGCGCCGATCTTTGACGGAGTGCCCAGCCTGAGCCATGATGGTGATCGTGAACGCGGCCGAGGCGCAGGGGCTGTACGAGCTTGCGGAGGCAGGTCGGATAGCGGCCCGGACACACCAGCCCGACGCAGAGAAGCCAGTTGAGGCGCGCTACCCGGACGCCGTCGCTGCGCTGCAGTGGCATCTCGACTGCGGTGAGGTCGACGCGGGGTGTCGGCTCGCCACCGCGCTGGTCACGTTCTGGCTGGGGACCAATCGCATTCCGGACGGCGACGCCTGGTTCGGGCGCCTGCTCGCTACTCCGGGCGAGGCTGACCTCACCCGCGCTCTGGCCCTGCATGAGCACGGCTACCTGATCTTCTGGGCCGGGGAGCACGAGCGGGCGGCCCAACGCTTTCGCGAGTCGCTTGACCTGGCGTCCTCCCTGGGCGATGTCTCCCTTCAGGCGCTAGCGCTGGCGGGGCTTGCGCGCGTGGCGCTCTACACCGACCCGTCCGAGGCCGTCCGCTTGCTTCGCGAGGCCCTCCACCTGACCCGAGATCTCGCCGACGACGACCCCGGAAGGTCAAGCGCGATACACGTGCTTGGTCCCGCCCTGCAGATGTCGGGCGACCTCGAGGGCGCCCGGGAGGTGATCGAAGCGCGCCTCGCTATGGCCGAGCGACAGGGCTTAGGCTTTGTCGTCTGGTCCGAGTCGGCAAACCTGAGCATGGTGGAGCGACAACTCGGCAACCTCGACCGGGCCCACGAGCTCTCGCGGCGAGCGGTCGACACCGAGACCGCACGCGGCCACGATGTCTACCTCAGCTGGACCCTCAACGGTCTCGCGGCGGTGATGGCCGCGGAGGGCGACTTGATCCGAGCCGCGACCGTGCTCGGCGCCGCCGCGGCGACGCTGGAACGCGGTGGGGGCGAGTGGCCCCCGGATGAGCTCGAGCAGTACAACGAGACGCTCGTCCGCCTCGACGCGCTGCCATCCGAGAAACTCGAGCAAGCCCGGGCGGTGGGCGCCGCCATGACGCGGACACAGGCAGTCGAGTACGTGCTGTAGTGACAATGACCGTGTTCTGCGGCAGCGACGGCCGCGCACGCCGCGGCTTCTGCTGGCTCTCAGCAAGCTCGGTGAGGCCGGCATCCGCACACCCGCCACCAAAACTCGCGATTCGACTTCGCCCTCGCCGACACCGCGCGCGCTAGATCGCGCGAGCGCCAAACTCCGCTCCCCTTTGGGCCTGACCCGGCACTCTCCGAGCTCGCAAGCCCGCAGCTCGCGGCGTGGGACCACGTCGGACCGGCTTCCACACCGCAGCGTGTCCGCAAGTACCCCAACGAGATGTCGCCGAAGCGGCCGCAGTGCGGAAACCGGCGGTTGGGCCGAAGCGATCGTCAGCTCCAACGACTGTTGGCGCCCTAATGCAGCCACGCCGATCCCGGACTGCGGGTTGGTGAATCACGCCTATAGGGGTCACGGCTGGTTGGTGACCCCTCTTCATCAAGATCGGTAACCGAGCACTCGGGGTCGGGCGGCTTGCTTCTGCTCTGAGCCTCGCGCCCATCGCAGACCCTGCGTGAGACCGGCGTGCTCGAGGGCCGCATGAGAGGATCGGTTCATGACTTCAGAGACGATCACGGCGGCGGCAGCAGGCACTTGGAACCTCGGTGACCTCGTCGTCAACCGGATGGGATTCGGCGCGATGCGCCTGACGCAAAGCGGGCGGGCGCTGGCCGCCGACGCCACCCCCACCGCCCGCGACCGGGCGATCACGGTGCTGCGTCGGGCGGTGGAGCTCGGGGTCAACCACATCGATACTGCCGCGTTCTATTTCTCCTCGCTGCGCTCGGCGAACGAGCTGATCAACACGGCGCTGGCGCCCTACCCGGATGACTTGGTGATCGTCACTAAGGTCGGACCGACCCGGGATCCGTCGGGCGAGTGGCTGCCTCAGGCAAGACCCGATCAGCTTCGTGGCCAAGTCGAGGAGAACCTTCGCCAGCTCGGCCGGGATCATCTCGACGTGGTGAACCTGCGCCGTCAGCGGGACATGGACTCGGTGGCCGAGCATTTCGGCGCTCTGGCTGAGCTGCGCAACGCGGGGTTGATCCGGCATCTAGGCATCTCCGGCGTCAAACTCGAGCATCTTGCCGAGGCTCAGGCAATCGCGCCGGTGGTCTGCGTGCAGAACTCCTACGGCATCGCCGCCCGGCACGCTGACGCGCTCATGCGGGCCTGTGGTGAGCAGGGGGTCGCGTTCGTGCCCTTCTTTGCGATCGCCGGCGTGGGCCGCGAGCAGGGCAGAACCGGCGCGGCGCCCGAGGAGCTGCTCGCGGTCGCCCGGGCGCATGGCGCGACTCCCGCTCAGATCCAGCTGGCCTGGACGCTGCGGCAGGGCCCGCACATCCTGGCCATCCCAGGTACCAGCAACCCGGATCACCTCGCTGAGAACGTGGCCGCGGGGGCGATCAAACTCTCCGACGATGATGTGGCCACCCTCGAGGCGCTCCACCCCAGCAGCCAGTAGCACCAGGGTTCGCCAAGACGCCCACTGAGATTTTTGGCACCACGCGACGAAGCGGCCCGGTTGCTCCCGTGGCGCTCGCCCCGGCCTTCTTCCCGACTGGAGAGCATCGTTCAGACCAAGCGTTCGCTGCCGGATCGTGCGGATAGCAGTGGCCTCCCGGAGAGTGCCGTTGGCGACTGAGCACAAGTGCCTCGGGATCGCCGCAGGCGGTCGCTGTGTCCGACCCGTCCGTCCTGCGCCGATCGTCGGTGCGATCTCTGAGGCTCGGGTTTGGGTGCGAGACTCTCGCGTGATGACCACGACTCGCGTAGCCGAACGAGCTGACGCCGCGGCGATTTCCGCGATCCTTGGCGAGGCGTTTGAGGGCTACCTGTCCTGGGCGCCCTCGGATTGGGCGCCACCAGTTCCGACCCGGGCGGACGTGGCCCGGTTAGCCGACGCGCTCGGGCGCTCGGACATCTGGTGTCTGCTGGCGCTCGACGACCAGCAGGTGATCGGCCACGTGGCCTTGTCACTGCTCAGCATCGAAGACCCTGAACCGCCGCCAGTCGGCACGATCAATCTGCGGCAGCTGTTCGTGAGACCGGCGTGGCAAGGTCGCGGGATCGCGACATGGCTCATGAAGACAGCGGCCAGCGAAGCTCGGCAACGAGGCTTCACGCGCATGCGCTTATGGACGCCGCAGGGCCAGAGTCGAGCCCGACGCTTCTATGAGCGGGAAGCCTGGACACTCACCGGTGCCGTCCACGAGGATTCCCCGTTCGGATTGCCGGTCGTCGAATACACCCGGACTCTCGATCCCCCCGACTAGGGGGTCTCATGCCGTCAGGCGTCACGGAATCAGGCGCCGAAGCGGACCCCAGACTTCCGCAGTCACGAAGGCGGAGGCGTCCTGCTGCCCCCGCTCCGATCGGACTTGGCTCCTGCTCCGGGGCTGCGGGCCAGCGGAGCGGCAGGGCGCGTCCCGAATACTCTGACGGCGAGAAAGAGACCGTCAACTCTTGCCGCTGCACTGAGGATTAGGCTCGGCTCGCGTGATCGAGTTGCGTCCAATGACCGCCGATGATCTCCGCTTCGTGGCTACCTGGCTGCGCGAGCCCCACGTCGCCTGCTGGTGGCTGGCGGACACCACGGCAGAGGCCGAGCTTGAAGAGCTGAGCGCTCGCGTCGGCGGGACCGGCGATCGTGCAACGCGGATGCTGACGATCCTCGAGCGCCGCAACCGAGAGGATCGCAGTGCAGTGGGTATCGGCTGGTGTCAGTGGTACCCCTACGATGCCTATCCAGCCGAGGCCGAAGCCGTCGGCGCCCACGCCGGAGATTGCGGAATCGACTACGCGATCGGCGAGCCCACCGCTATCGGACGCGGACTCGGAACCCAACTGATCGCCGCGCTAGTAGCCGAGGTTCATCGCCATAGGCCAGGCTGCGGGGTGATCGTCGACCCGGACGCGCGCAACGCAGCCTCCCGCGCCGTGCTCGAACGCAACGGCTTCTCTCTGATCGCGGTCCGTCCCGTTGCCAGCGAACTCAACAACAACCCCATGGCGATCTACCGTCTGCCCGGCACCGCCGAGACAACATCGTGAGACCCGCGCTGGGTGCGTCGCGGCCAGTCATTGTCGAAACGGGCGTCGCGACGCGCTTCGCAGACAGCGACCCCCGAAAGCGAACGCTTCCGTTTCCACGAACGAGCAGCAACGAACGGTGGATCAAGCCTTAGCGGACGAGCTTGGCAGCGGGGGCTGTTTCAAGCCCGCTGGGCGGCACGAAGGATTTGAGCGCGAGCACGTCGGTTACCAGCACACGCCCCGCGCTCGCGGTCAGCAGCTCGCAGACACGATGGCGCGAGCAGTCGAGAACGTCGCTTGCCTCTTGAACGGTGATCGTTCCGGCGGCGTCAGCGACGATGGGGCCGTAGTTGCTCTGTAATGGTGTTGTTGTAGCAGCGGTCATGCCTGGCATTCCCTCCTGATGTTCTCCGACTATAGGCGCCTGGCGCGGAGCTCGCCGCAGCTGCGGCGCAGCGGCTGCCCAGCGGCGTTGAGAAGGAGAGATCGTGATTGTGCGGATCGCTCTTGAGGGGCAATACCGGCTGGTGGATGTGCAGCTGCCCTGGCTGCGCGAACTTGACGCCGAAGTGGTAGCGGCGGCTGGATCAGCCGACGCGGAGTTGTTCGAGCGGCGATTTGCCGAGCTGCTGGAGTTCGTGCGCAGCGGCGAGCTGCTAGGAGACGCCCACCTTGGCCCGGTCGGACGCGATCCGACCTCCGCCCGACGTGTCGCTCGCGGAGGCCACCAGCGAGTTCAGCACCGACGGCCTTGTCCCGAGCTAGCCAGGCGGCGCCCGGCGCCGGCTCCTGGGCGAGATCAGGCGTCGCGCTTCACGTTTACTGCTTGGGGTAGGGAAACGTGGATGAGCGAGACTGGAAGCTCAGAATTTTGGGGTTCTGAACCACGCCGGCGCGGATTTCGATTGCGCGGCGGACGGTCAAGTCCGCGTCCCACGCGTCCCCGCCGGACATGACGGTCGCGAGATACGGGATGAGTGCCTCGCTGATCTCCCACGTCGCTGAGTTCCATAGGTACGACGGGCTGTGGTCCACGGCGTAGTAGTGCGCGCCGCCCGGGAGCGTGAGCATCGGATCGGCGAACGACGTCGGACGCGCCCATTCAAAGCCCATTCCCTGATCGCAGGAGACGTCGATGAACAGGCTCCCGGATCGAAAAAGGCGCAGCTCGTCGTCGCTGACGAAGATGAGCGGGTCGTCGGTGTCCTGGAGGATGCAGTTGACGACGATGTCATGCTCGGCGAGGGTCTGAGCAACGGATCGGCCCCTTGAGCTGGTGAGAGCCAACGTGCGGCCTGGGCGGTCGGGGTCACGCTCGTAGTGGACTAACCGAGCGGGCGCCATCGGTGAGGCGACGGCCGCGACCCCGCGATGCGTGAGCACGGTCACGTCATGCACTCCAAGCGCGAAGAGCGCGGTCACGGCGCCACGCGCCGTGGCGCCAAAGCTAATCACCGCAGCCCGCAGACGCCGGCCATAGGCACCCGTCGTGCCCATCAGCGCCAACGCGTGCATGACGGAGCAGTACCCAGCGAGCTCGTTGTTCTTGTGAAACACGTGCAGGCTGAAGTTGCCTTCGTCGGTCCAGTAGTTCATGGCCTCCCAGGCGATGAGCGTCAGTCGACGGTCGATCGCCACCTGCGTGATGGCCTCATCCTGGACGCAGTGCGGCCATCCCCACAGGACCTTGCCTGGAGCCAACCCGTTCAGGTCCTCCGCCAACGGCTTCGGAAGCAGCACCACGTCACACTCATCGATGAGCTGCTCGCGCGAGCGCAGGCCGGCGACCTGCGCAGCGAGCCGGTCGTCCGAGATGCCGAACCGCTGGCCATAGCCGCGCTCCAGGAAGATGCGGCGCCGCAGCTCGGCGTCAATCCGTCCCAGGTGCTCGGGGTGGATCGCGAGCCGGTACTCATCGCGCTTACGCGACCTGGCGACGACACCCACGCTCAGCTGCTCCATACCTGCTCCTGTCCGGGAGCTGACATTCTCTACCGTCCCCGCTTACGCCGCGCTCACGGGATTATGCGGCACCCCACGCTGGGCCGAAACGGTCGTCTTGTGAACTTGAACACCACGACGCGTCTGCCCGCGACGTTGCCTGAATCCCACTCGGTCGCTGCTCGCTTCTGAGTCCGCCCAGGCGCGAGCAGGCCCCGAGTCGGCGCGATCATCCCGTTCGCCGTAAGCGGGGCGCGAGAGGAGGTGCTCGAGACCCGCATGTGCGTATGCAGAGTCTGTCAGGCCCGATCTTGGCGAGACCAGCGCCGACGCGCATTCCTTGTCCGGTCGTTCCCTCCTGCCGCTGCCGGTCGTGCGGGGGAGCGGCAGTCAAATCGAGAGTGCCCCGAGAGGCGACAGACGAGAGGTCTCGCTAGCGAGTACGGCCGACTCCAGATCCGGCCACCGACTCCAGATCCGGCCAGCTCGCTGAGGAAGGGTTATATGCTCCGGGCGTTAAGGCGGTCTGTTCGGAGGAGGGAGAGTTCATGGCGGTCACCGGCGCTGGTGTGAAGGAGGCGATGGGCCCGCGTCCGGCGGATGACGGCCGGTTGGCGCGAGGGGTCCTCAACGACGTAGACATCGCGGCCCTGACGTTGGCCGACATGGCGCCGGCGATGAGTTTCTACTTCTCGTTCGCGACGATCGTGGCCGCCGCCGGGATCGCCGCGCCGTTGACGGTGATCGCTGGGATGATCGCGATCGCGCTGCTCGGCAACACGATCAGCCAGTTCTCGCGCTCGCGGCCCTCGACCGGCTCGTTCGTGACGTTCATCGGAAGGGCGTTCGGCGGCTATAGCGCGGTGGTGACGGCGGTGGTGCTGTGCGTGGGATATATCATCGCGGTCGCCGCGGTGGTGGTGATCTCCGGCGGTCTGCTCGAGACGATCCTGAAGCATTACCTGAGCATCACCGTCCCCTGGCAGGTGAGCAGCGCGGTGCTGTCAATCGCCGCGTTTGCGCTGATCGTGACCGGGGCCAAGCCGTCGACCAAGGTCGCGGCCGGCCTGTTCGCGTTCCAGGTCACGCTGCTGATGGTGGTCGCGATCGCGGTGTTGATCCAGCACTCCGGCCATATCAACGCATCGCCGTTCGATCCGTCTAACCTGCATCGCGGGTTCTCGGGCCTGGCGCTGGGCTTCCCGCTCGCGATCTATCTGTTCGTAGGCTGGGAGAACTCGGCGGCGCTTGCCGAGGAGCACCGCGACCCGCGCAGGGGCGTCACACGAGCCGTGTTCTCGAGCATCGCCGTCGTCGGCGCACTCTACGTGTTTCTCTCGTACGTGACGGTGGTCGGCTTCAACTACAACGCCGCGGCGCTGACCGCCGCGTCGGTTCCGTTCCTTACGGTGGCCGGTGGGGTCTCCAGCGGACTGTTGTTCGTCGCGTACCTGGCGGGCTTTACCTCGATCTGCTCCTGCCTGATCGCGGCAACTAACTCACAGGCGAGAATCATCTTTAACTCCGGCCGTGAGGGGCTGCTGCCGCCGGTCGTCGCGCGATTGACACGCACCCGCCGTACGCCCTGGGTGGCCTTCCTGGTGTATCTCGTGCTGGCCCTGGGGCTATGCTACGTATTCGGTTGGAACACGCCGCCGGTGGACTTCTTCGGCGAGATTGCGACGCTGGGCACGATTCTGATCGCGCTCACCTACCTGGTCGCCAACCTGGCGCTGCCGGTCTACTACCGCCGTTTCGAGCGCCAGAGCTTCTCGGTTGTTAAGCACCTGGTGCTGCCGCTCCTGGGCGCGGCAGCGATCGGCTACCCGCTCTATGAGCTGGTCAAGCCGGGACAGCCCGCACCGTATGACCACTACCCCGCGATCGCGGCCGGCGTCGTGGTTGTGGCGCTGATCTGGGGCGCGATCGTCTACGCGCGCGACCGAACGATCGGGGAACGAGTCGGCTCGATCGTCGCTGACGCCGACTGACGGCATCACTGCGCTGGTCTGAGCCATCCCAGGGCGCCTCCGCTCCGCGCTCCAACGCTGAGCGTGCTCCACCCAGCCGGTCGTCGTTGGGCCGGCACAGCAGCTGACTGACTGTACACCGCCGCCGCAACCCCAGAAGACAGCATCGAGAATTGGGCATCCGCTCATGACACTGAGCCGCATCGCCGGGACCGGACCGCGGCGATACATACAATCGGGTACAGTCGTTCATGGACGGTCGCTGACCAAGCCGACCAGCCGTCGCTGCAGCTGACCTGTTGCCGTCGCTGCGACTAGCCGAGACGATTGACCTCCGCCCGCTTGGACCCCTTCCGGGGTTCGAGGCCTCCGCGTTTTTGCTTGGAGGGACTGAAGTTGTGATCGCATCGCGGTCACCAACGAATGCAACCGTCAGGAGCCAAGAATGTCTATCTCCACACCGCACCGGCCGAGCAACGGGGCGCCACCGACGTCTGCGGGCCTGTCCGAGGGTTTGCCTCAGTACGTTCAGGACTTCGTTAGTAAGCCGGGTCGTCTGCTGATCGATGGCGAGTGGGTGGAGGCGGCGAGCGGGAAGACCTTTGAGACGTTCAATCCGGCGACCGAGGAGAGTCTCGGGTCGGTGGCGCACGGCGCTGCGGAGGACATCGAGCTGGCCGTGCGTGCGGCTCGTCGGTGCTTTGACGATGAGCGCTCGGAGTGGCGGCGGATGACTCCGTCGGAGCGCGGAAAGGTCATCCATCGCATCGGCGATCTGATCGAGCAGCACGCGGACGAGCTGGCGATGCTCGAGACGCTCGACAATGGCAAGCCGCTGACAATCGCCAAGGCGGCGGATGTCGCTCTGTCCGCTGACCTGTTCCACTATATGTCGGGGTGGGCGACGAAGATCGAGGGCAACACAATCCCGATCTCCGCTCTCACCTCACCCGGGTCGGAATTTCTGGCCTACACGCGCAAGGAGCCGGTGGGTGTCGTCGGGCAGATCATTCCGTGGAACTTCCCGTTGTTGATGGCGGCCTGGAAGCTCGGACCGGCGCTCGCGGCCGGCGTGACGGTGGTGCTCAAGCCCGCCGAGCAGACGCCGCTTTCAGCGCTGCGACTCGGTGAGCTGATGCTGGAAGCCGGCTTACCGGCCGGTGTGGTCAACATCGTGACCGGGTTCGGGGACGCGGGGGCTGCGCTCGCGGCCCACGACGGCGTCGATAAGGTCGCCTTCACGGGCTCGACCGAGGTCGGCCGGCTGATCGTGCAGGCCGCGGCGGGCAATCTCAAGAAGGTCACGCTCGAGTTGGGTGGCAAGAGCCCGCAGGTGCTTTACAAGGATGCCGACATGGCGCTGGCGATCCCCGGCGCCGCGAACGGCATCTTCTTCAACCAGGGCCAGTGCTGCAATGCCGGCTCGCGCCTATACATTGAACGCGACGTCTACGACGAGGTCGTCCAGGGAATCTCCGACGAGGCCAAAAAGATCAAGATCGGTCCGGGTCTCGACGCCGACACTCAGATGGGCCCGCTGATCTCCGCGGAGCAGCACGAGAAGGTGCTTGGCTACCTGTCCTCGGGCCTTGACGCCGGCGCCAGCGCTCCGGCCGGTGGCGGACGGGCGGGCGATCGCGGGTACTTCGTGCAGCCGACCGTGCTGACGGACACCACGCCCGACATGAAGGTGGTGCGCGAGGAGATCTTCGGCCCGGTCGTGTGCGCGATTCCGTTCAGCTCCGAGGACGACGACGTCATCCGCAGCGGCAACGACACGAACTACGGTCTCGCGTCGGGGATCTGGACACGCGACATCAACAAGGCGCATCGCACCGCAAACCGCCTGCGCGCGGGCACGGTGTGGATCAACTGCTACAGCGTGTTCGACGCCGCGATGCCGTTCGGCGGCTACAAGGAGTCGGGCTGGGGCCGGGAAATGGGCCACAACGCGCTCGATAACTACCTCGAAACCAAGTCCGTCGTCACCCAGCTCGCATAGAGGCGACGACCCCTGCCGAGCCCGCGTCACCCGCGCGCGGCTCGGCCGGCCCCACAGGATCATGTGACCACCGCGAGGACCTGGCCAACCACGGCGGCACAACAGTCCTAGACGCCGGCTCCCGCACGATCGCTCATGCCACGAATCTCGGCACTCGAGTCCCGCTGCGGTCTCGACCTACCTCCTGGAACGGACGAGTTGGGAGAGCGGTCCCACGACCTCCGTGGGCGCCTGCTCGGCCAGGTGAAGCAGGCACACCGCCGATCGATCGGGCGCTGCCACGTTCTCATGCAAGCAGCCACTATTCGGCCCGGTCGGCGATGGCGGGACACGGAATGTCGCCAAGGAGTGGCGCGCCCCCAGCTTGCCGGCGGACGAAAGGAGTCGTGCAGCGGTCTCGCTGCGGTTGCAAAGCATTTTGCCGTCCCGCAGCTCAGCCATCAGCCCCGGTGACCCACCACGAGTTTGCTGCCCTTCCCTGCTTGCAGCCGACGGCTTTCAGCTACCGGGTCGGCCATCGCCGCACGCCAGGTCTGGATCGGGGTTTCATCGGGCGAATTAGTCGATCGACTGAGCACCGCTGGGTCGCGCTCAGAACTGCTTGGTCATGGCAGCCGCTCGCTCTCCCAAACCAGTCCACTCGGGCCGTAGCCGGTCAGAACAGTGTGATCAGCGAACACGACGATCCCTAGTTCGGACGAGATGATCGGGTCATGCACCCCGCCTGCCGCGATCTCCTCCCACCGGCCAGGGTGATCGACCCACACCCGGTACGCCGTTCCGTGGCTGAGAACAGCGAACGTCTCTCCATCGGGCAGGGCAACAGCAGCGTTCGTGTCACGCGCCGACACGAGGATCGGATGAAAGACGCCGAGCCACGACGGAGCCCCGACCGAGTTGACCACGACGCACATCGGGTCGGGGAGCACAACAGCCGGGCCGGCGACCTGCGGTCCGCCCCTCAACGACCAAGTCACCGTCTGCTCGACGCGTCCCACCGTTGCCGAGTCGACCTGCCGGCCGGACGGAAACTCCCAGCAGGTGGCGAACGAATCGAAATCCTCAGCTACGCCCAGCGCGTAGTTGCGAGCGAAAACTAGATCGATCCTCATCCCTGGATTCTCGCCGCTTGACCTCCAGCAGGAAGCCACCGATTCTCCGACAGCCTCCCACGAAGGCAATCGTCCGCAGCCGACCGCGGTCGGACGAGCGCAATGGCGACGGAGAAGTGGGCGCGGGCGCGTCATGACCGCCTGACCCCGTCTGTTCGGGGGCGGTCGCCGCGACAGCGCTGTGGACCTCGCCAGCGTGACTGCGTCGGGCCCCGAGCGGCTCGCGAGTCGAAAAGCAGCGCGGGCCTACCGGTACTAGGTGTGGGGGATCTTCACACACTTATTGGAGCATTTCGACGGGTGGCTTCACCGGCACCCCGGCGGCGCTGTTCTTTGTGGTCTTTCTCTCGCGCGGAATCGTCCCATTCCTCCTTCTCGGACTAGTGGTAGTCGTTGCCGCCGCGTTCGTCCTGCGCCGCGACGTTCGACTCGCGTTGAGACGGCACGCCGTGATTCGCCTCGGGTCGGGCAACCGACCACCTACCGAGTTTGGCTTGGAAGGCGGCGGGTGAGCCGGAGTAGGCTCAGATGAGTGAGCCACGCCCATGCCGAAGCCGCTAGGAGGTTTCGATGCCCGGACTGAAGGGACGGCTTTCGACTGTGGTCAAGTCGAAGGTCTCAAAGCAGCTTGACCGCGCCGAGAACCCGAGCGAGACGCTCGACTATGCGTATCAGCGCCAGCTCGAGAACCTCCAGAACGTCAAGAAGGGGATCGCCGACATCGCCACCGCCAAGAAGCGGCTGGCGCTCCAGCAGCAGCAGCTCGGTGAACAGGGCGCCAAGCTCGACGCTCAGGCCCGCGAGGCGATATCCGCAGGACGTGAGGATCTTGCTCGCGCAGCGCTTGAGCGCAAGCAGCTGACCGTTCAGGAGGCCGGCTCGCTCGGTCAGCAGATCGCGCAGCTCGAGTCAGAGCAGGGGAAGCTGATCGAGTCCGAGAAGCAGCTCGAGGCGAAGACCGAGCAGTTCCGCTCCAAGAAGGAAGTCATGAAGGCCCAATACTCGGCTGCCGAGGCGCAGGTGCAGGTTTCGGAGGCGGCCACGGGAGTCGGTGGCTCGATGGCGGATGTCGGCATGGCGATGCAGCGCGCCCTCGACAAGACCGAGACGATGAAGGCTCGCGCGGAGGCCGTCGATGAGCTTCAGGCGGCGGGAACCTTCGAGGATCTGACAGCGCTTGGCCCCGGTCAGGACGACGTCGATCGCCAGCTCGACCAGCTCGGCGCCAAGAGCGCCGTCGACGACGATTTCGCCCGCCTCAAGGCGGAGGTCCAGTCGGCCGCTCCGCAGCCCGCGCTCCCTGCCGACACCACCGGCACTGGTGACCACGCAGAGGCACAGCAGCCGGCTGCCGGCGACGGCGAGGCCCCTCGTCCCGGTTAGTTCTCCGGGACCCCTCATCGCCGGCGTTGCACCGGCCGCGGGTCGACGCCGTCCGGGTGCGGCGGGCGTTGCCCACCCTGTCCGACAGCGGACCGTCTTTCACCGCGCGATTCGAGCCGCCCGGAGGACTCCTTCGCCCGGTAGCAGCGGCGCGGTTTGCCGACAGGCTGGCTGAGCGCCTTGACGCCATACCGGCGGCGCGACGCGTGCTGGGCGGGCTGCTCGACCTGAGCGGATCAGACGAACCGCCGGTACGCGATCCAGATCCCGAGAAAGCCCCCGATCATGAAGAACACGACCGATGAGAGCGAGAGTTGCCCGGCTCCCCAGAGGCTCGGAATGAAGCTCCCGATGGTCCCCCCAACGAACCCGCCAGCGTATGTGGGTCCTTTGCGCATCAGTTTCTCTTCGGTCAATTCGACGGTTGAGACCATGAATTGCACGGGGATGCGGACAGACGGGCGGATGGTCTTGCCGGCCCTCCCACGAGAGCCACGGCGCGCGGTCGGGTCTCAGCCGACCTGTCCGTTGGTATCGATTGTGAAGGCGTTTGCGGCTGGCGCGTCCCCGGCGGGCCGTCGCAGGCGCCGTCCGGGAACCACAAGCGAACGCTCCGGAGACCGCGGACTGGCGGCCCGCACGATCGGTATCTCCGCTGGCCGCCCCGCGTCCGCCGTTTCGGCGAAAGTGGTACCCGCGAGTGGTACCCGGACCGTCTTTAGGCGCAAAGACGCCCGTTGGAGCGAAGAAAAAACTCCGGGATTACCAGGGCTTTCGTAAGGAGCGGCTGAAGGGACTCGAACCCTCGACCTTCTGCATGGCAACTGCGCGGCACGGCGCTGGAATCCGATGAATACTGGGAATCGCCTATTTCTACAGGGTTCCACAGGCCCCAAATCGGGTTCGAGTGGTAGCGCCGCTGGTAGCGCCGTGGTAGCGCCGGTTTAGACTGCCCGTCGTGGGCGTGCGCGACAAGCCGGTCGGAGCGATCCTGTACCGAGCCGGGAAGGGTGATGCGTCCGCCATCGTCTACGCGGTCGCCAAGTGGCGCGACTCGACCGGGCGGCAGTGCTACCGGCGGCTTGGGCGAGCCTGGATGGAGCCCGACCGGGCCGGCGGCTGGCGCCGGCGCCGCGGTCGCGCTCCCGAGGGTTGTCTCGATCGGCGAGCGGCCGAGCGGGCAATGGACGTCGTTGATTGACGAGACCGAGCGCGAGCTCGCCGCGGCTCGTCCGGACCGCTCGGCCACGTTCGCCGATGCGGTGGCCGCGTGGCGGGAGTACGCCGAGCACACGAAGCGCCTGAAACCGGCGACGCTGCGCAATTACGACGCGATCCTGTCGCCGCCAGGACCTCGGCCTCGCCACGGCGGCGAGCGGCTCGCTCGCGTCATGCGGACCTTCGGAGATCGCCGGCTGACCGAGATCACCGCTGCGGAGATCGAGCGTTTCCTGCGCGGGCTCGACCGTGCCGGTCTCGCTGCGCGGAATGTCAACTCGCACCGCCAGGCGTTCGCGAACGTGTTCGAGTACGCGTGTCGGGCGGACACGTTCGCGCTGCCGGCAAACCCGGTCCGCGGTGTCGAGAAGCGACGCGAGGACTACACAAAGCCGCCTGACACGTTCACCGCCGAGCAGATCCTTGCCCTGGCCCGGGCTGCTCGCGAGGGACGTCATGTGAACGGCGGCCGCCGCTGGGCGAGCGCGGAGCGAGGACTTCGAGCAGGAGCGCGCGAACGTCCAGGACGCGGCGCTCTACACCGTGGCCGGCTTCACCGGCCTCCGCCAGGGCGAGTTGCGTGCGCTCCGCTGGAAGCACGTGCGCTTCGGGGACCGCACGATCGTAGTGGTCGCCGGCATATCGGCGGGCGAGGAGAGCGGCACGAAGTCGGGCAAGTGGCGGGCGGTGCCGTTGCCGCGCGAGGCGTTCGTCGTGCTCGACGAGCTCAGCCGGCGCGAGTGGTTCACGGGCCCGGAGGACTACGTCTTCTGCGGGCCTGCGGGCGACCCGCTCGACGATTCGGCGCTGCGCCGCCGCTACAACGCCGCGCGTGACGGCGCTGGCCTTCCATCGCTGCCGTTCCACCACCTGCGCCACACGTTCGCGACGCTGGCGATCCGCGGCCTCGATCCGGCGACCGTGCAGTCGCTCCTCGGCCACTCGAAGATCACGACGACCGAGCGCTACCTGCACGCGCGGCCGCTCACCGAGCTCGCCGAACGGATGGACTCGATCTTCGGGGTCGCGCCGCTCGAGCCGGCGACTGGAGACTTGATCGGGGGTGAGCGCTGATGCCGACACGCGTGTCCGAGCTGCTGCTTCCGCTCGCGGCGATCGACAAGCTGGGCGCGCGCTCAATCTCGGTCTCCGAGGTCCGCGAGGTGCCGTGGAACGGTCCGGTGATGATCCGCAATCCCGCTGCCCACACGACGGATCGGCGTCTGTTGCTTGGCAAGACGAACGGCGGCCGCTGCGTGACGCTGGTGATCGAGGCGACCGATGAGCCCACGACGTGGCTCGTCATCAGCGGCTGGGAGTCGAGCACCCGCGAGCGTAAGATCATCGAAGCCCAGCCATGAGCAAGACACCCTGGACCTGTGACGATCCGCAGCCCGGCGATTTCGACCCCGAGCTTGACGATCTCGATCCGCGCCTGATCGAACGTCTCGCGCCGAACCCGGATGCGACGGTGCGGATCGTGGTCGATCTCGAGGGTGAGGACGCCGAACGCCTCGAGCGGATCGCAATCGCCCGCGGCGAAAAGCCGCGCGAGGTCATCTCGGATCTGCTCCGCGGTGCCGACCGCCCCGCCGCTTGAGGTAGCGGATCCGGTCGTCCTACTCGGGCGGTCTGGGCAGGTGCCTGATGGCCTCCTCAAGCTCAGGACGGAGAAACCTCCAAGTCCGTCCGAGCGCTCGCGGCAGTCGCCGATCTCGGCGAGCATCGTGGCGGCGCACAGCCACGAGTCCGGGGCGATGAACAGCGAGCGGAACGTGCGCCCGTCTGGGTGAGCCTCCAGCGCGTGGCGGATCTCGATCGTCAGCTCGCTGATGCGGGCGACGATCGGCTCAAGCGCGGAGACGAGCGCCAGGACGATCTGTCGACGGGCGACCATCTCGAGCTCGCCGGTGCGTCCCTGTGCGCCGCCTCGTAGACGGGCGAGCAGTTCGCGGGCGGGCTTGCGGCCGGGGTAGCTGTGGCGCTCCAGGAACGCCGCGAGCCGCTGCTCACCCAGCCCGCGGGCATCGAGCTGGAGTGGGGTAGCGGCGCAGGAACGCCAGCGCGATCTGCGAGTCGACCGCGGAGAACACCTTGCTCGCGCCGGGCCAGAAACACGCGAGCTGGTCGCGTAACTGGTTAGCCAGCCCGACCCGGGTACGGACCAGACTCTCGCGCGCCCGGGTCATCGACCGCAGCGCCTTGGTCTGGTCGCTGTCGGGCACCAGCACCCGGAAGCGATGGCTATCGGTGCGAGCGAGCTCGGCCAGCACGAAGCTGTCAAAGCCCTCGCTCTTGCCGCCGGCGATGCTGTACCGCGGCCGGCTCGCCTTGACCTGATTGGGATGCACCGCCACGACCGATAGCCCCGCGTCGAGCAGCCGCTCGATCAACAGACCGTCGGGCCGCTCCAGGGCGACCAGCGCGACCCCGAGACGAACCAGACGTGCGCACAACGCGCGGATCCCGTCCTCGTTGTGCCGATACCGGCGCCCTTCGGCGATCCTGCCACGCTCATCGACCACACACACCGCGTGCTCCTCGCTGGCCCAATCGACCCCAGCGAACCGACCATCAGACATGACAACCACTCCCTCCACAACCGATTGACGAACAGTCGGCGCGAGGTACCCTGGCGGTTGCTTACTGATGGCGCTCTAAGGGCGCGACCTCCTGTTGCCGCTCAACGGGCACCTCGACGGAACGTCGGAAGGCGCTGGTCTAAAAGCGGCCCTCTGCACGGGCAAGCCCAAAAGCGGCGCTCTCCCGACATCCGCCGACACACGGAAGCTTGACCAGTAAGCCCAACGCAGAAGCATCTCGACGGCCAACGCAACCATGCTTCTGGTGCCATCCTTCTGGTGATGCCCCTCATGGAAAACAGTGACGGGACGCTGTGGATCGACATCAACGAGACGAACGAGGTTGAGGAGGTCCAGGCGAAGCTGGTGGCGCTTGGGGTACGCGTCGCGGCGGCGATCCCGGATGCTGGGTGGGAGGTGGCCGTCAACGAGGTCAAGTGGGGCGACGTCTATCAGAAGATCGTTCCTCGCAATGGTCCCGAGCCGGGGATCGTGGTGGATCCGACGCAGATCCCAGAAGGGCACGCACTCGTGCTCGCGGCCAGCCAGCTGATCAGGCCCGATCGTGACCCCGGGACCGTGGTCGTGTTGTCCCTCGTCGAAGGCCCGCCCCCGAGCCGCGTCGGGCGGATCGTAGGTCGCCCCCTGCCGCCGGTTCCTCCTGGCTTCCACCGTCCGAAGCCACCACCGCGGACGTAAGTGCTGCCTGGAGCGTCCCGCCCTGAGGCGCGAGCGCTCTGCGCCTGATGTGCTCCGAGACTTGTCGTTTTTGGGTGGACGAGCAGCGGTCTCTGCTAATGCTTCGATCGAATCGCGACAGCGCTCGATCTAGCCCAACGTGGCACTCTCGGTCTAAGCTCAAACCGTGCCGCCTCGCGATCCGGGGAAGATGCTCCGGCACCTGCCCTGGCCCTTTCCCGACGACAGGTTTCCGGAGCAGCTAGGAGCTGTCGTCATGCGCACGGTGCTTTCGCAAGATCATCCCGCGCTACACGCAGCGCACGGATCAGACGGCAGTTGGATGATTGCTGATGGGATGGGCGATCCCAACGAGACAGGCGCGTGCATAGCCACGCACATCTGGCACGTGGTCGCGCGTGACGCCACGATCGAAGCGCTGGCGCGGATGCCGCCTGGCTCGCAAGCCAACCGCGGGAGCATCACCGACTCGTGGACGGTTTCTCCCTTCGAGTACGCGCCTTAGCGCCGATGTGGCTTGCGGCCCGTCGGCGCGCTGCCCCTTTGATCGACACGCGACAGCGCCGGTCGTAGCCCAATGCGGAAGCGAGCGGTCATAGCACGCAGGTAACCTCGCGGAATGCCGTGGGACGAATATTCCTTCACGACGCGGGGCTGAAGAGCATCGACGTCGATTGGGAACAACGCAGCGCAGTCATTTGCCTGATCCCGCATGGCCGCTATCCGGAACAGCCAACGACCATCCAGATTCGTGGTCTTCGCCAGCTCATCGCCGAGCGGTACGAGCCTTGGGGTCCGAGCGACAGCATCATGACTTCAGACGGCCCACAGGCCTCGGACGGGGGTACACGTCTCGTGCTGCACATGCAGAGCGGCGATGACGTGACCGTCGTCGCGGATACGTTTCAGGCCGACCGTTAGCGCGCACTCGCCGCCGGTTTGATCGAAGAGCAGCACTACGACGTTCCCGCGGAAACGCAACCGATGGGTTGTAGCCACCCCTTGCCACGGAACGCCGGCCGGGCTTCCGCTCCCCGATCGCCGCAGAGTGCGGAGGGGCCACGCCCCCGGGTGTGGCTGCTCGCGATTTGATCCAATGCGGCGCGGCTATCGCCCCGCGGACATCGCCTCAACCTAGGTGCCGCCGACGGGAGTGTCAGGAGACTCGAACGACACACCTTCCACCAACGCGAATAGATCGCCTGCGAGCTTCAAGGCGTTGGTCGCGATCTCCTCTGACGGCACGGTCTCGTAGTGCAGCCAGTTCTTGCGGGCCTTTGAGCATTGGCGCGCCTCGCGGTACGTCTGATACGGCAGGCGATCCACGAGAGACAAGAACTCCATGGTGTGGCGGATCGTCCACTCACCCCCTTCAAAGAACTTACGCCGCTCTGACTTCATGAACCCCAGACGGTTGCCGTTATCGTCGGTCCCGGCGTCGCGCGTGATCGTCTCGTCCAGGCAGCGGCGCATCAGATCGCCAAGCATTCCTTCACAAGCTGTCCAGGCGTTTGTCAGCGCACCTGTGAAGTCCTGGTCAAACGCCGCCACAGCGGCGCGCTGAAGCAGCTCAGCGCGGAACAGCGCGGGTCGCTTCAGTAGGTCGGAAGTCTCGGGACGATGCGGCAGATTAAGAAGCTCGCTCAGCAGATCAAAAGAGCGCTGGACGGACTCGGTAGGAACTATCCGCGACCCGCGGTTCAAGCGCCAATCGACCTGACCCGTTAAGGCCCGTCGCGCGTCGTTTAGCTCTAACGCCATCGGACCGTGCTGACCTGTGGAGGCCGCGAAGAAAGCGCCCCGTGTCGAAGTCGACCTGCAACGTAGCCCAGATCGTCACGACACTTGAACCCGACAGAAGCCCTGGCAGCGGGATCGACGCTCGAAGGCACCAGAGATGGGCATTCATGAGTCGAACCAGGGTCTGCATCCACTCATTGAAAGCACCCTCGTAAGTGGGGCCATCTGGTCCGAGCGCAAAGACGATCTCACCGTCGCGAAACACACGCGACCGGATGCCGCTCGGAAGGCTGGCCTCCATGACGAGATGTCCTAGCTCGCCTGGAACAGCCCCACTCCGCATCCAAGCCAGCGGCTCGCCGACCCACTGTGGTGGCCACAGATAGTGCGCTAACGCTCGATTGGGGTACTTCATTGCCTGCTCACGTCAGGAAGCTACCCTGCGGGACCCTCTAGGCCGCCAACACCTCGGTCCGAAGCTACACACAGCCGCGACGACGGTGCTCCTTTGGGGCTTAAACCGACAGCGGCCGCGTCGCGCATTGGGACGGCGGACGGTGCGTCGAATCACTTCCTCCGGCCGTCGAGTTCGGCAAGCACGCGGAAGCACGAAGGCCGGTGTGTTGTGGATCCCCGCGTGGCCAGTCGCGCACTTCTTGCAAGACCGCGACTTCGTTGATCGCATTCGCGAGCGCCGCTCCGCACGGCTTGGTAGCGCCGGGTGGTAGCGCCGGCCGGACCATCACCTATCCGCGCCGTTCGACCAAAGGAAAACCCTCCAATTTGGAGGGCTTTCCGTCAAGCGGCTGAAGGGACTCGAACCCTCGACCTTCTGCATGGCAAGCAGACGCTCTAGCCAACTGAGCTACAGCCGCGTACTGAACGAACGAGCGATTATAGGCCCGGGAACCGGGCCGAGGGGCGCGGCGGCCCGCTAGCCCCGCTTGGCGTGGAAGCTGATGTCGTCGGGGTCGATCAGATCCGGGACGGTCCAGCCGTCGAGGTCGTACTCGTTCATGCACTGCTCGGCAAAGCCCTTGTAGGCGTCGGTCTTGCCGGTGCCCATCGCTGCGAACAGCACCTCCATCCGGATGTTCTCGTCGGAGCCGCTGTAGTTGCGCTCGTACAGCTCGTGGCGGCCGCCGAACTCGGAGCCGAGCGCGTCCCAGAGCAGCTTCATGAGCTTCACGCGCTCGACGGCGTCGATGCCGTTCGAGCCGCGGACGTATTGGTTGAGGTAGCGAGCGATGTCGGGGTTCTTGAAGTCGCGGGCGTTCGAGTTGATGTAGATCAGGCCGCTCGCCACCGTGTGCTCGATGATCTCCTTGACGCGGCCGTAGCCGATCGTCGAGAACAGCCGGTAGGCCATCGCGTAGTCCATGTTCGGGAGCAGCGCCGAGCCCTGCCAGGCGTCCGGCTCGCGCGCCATCGCGCTCGCCAGCCCCCACAGCATGTTGCGCCACGCGAGCACTTCGCCGACCTTGGCCTGCACGCCGCGGAAGTCCTTCGTGCCGGTCGCCTCGACGGCCTTGAGCAACAGGCCGCCGATGAAGTCGAGCTTGACCGCGAGCCGGATACAGCCGTGGAAGCAGAACCTCGGGATGAAGCCGGTCCGGGGGAAGAAGTTGTTCGCCTTCTCGACGTCGCCGTAGACGAACACGTTCTCCCACGGCACGAGCACCTTGTCGAAGATGAAGATCGCGTCGTTCTCGTCGAGCCGGCTCGAGAGCGGATAGTCGAACGGGCTGCCCATCACGCCGGCGGTCATCTCGTAGGACGGGCGGCAGATCAGCTTCACCCCGGGCGTGTCCATCGAGACGGCGCAGATGAGGGCGAACTCCTTCTTCTGCACCGGCACCGGGCCGTGATGGGCGATGAAGTTGAAGTGGGTGAGTGCTGAACCCGTCGCGACGACCTTTGCGCCGCTCACTACGAGCCCGTCGTCGCGCTCCTCCTCGACGTGCATGAACACGTCCTCGACCTCGTGCACCGGGCGGTTGCGGTCGACGGGCGGGTGGATGATCGCGTGGTTCCAGTACAGCACCCGTTCCTGGGCCTCGCGGTACCAGCGCTTGGCGTTCTCCTGATAGGGGTCGTAGAAGTCCGCGTTGGCGCCGAGCGTGGCCAGGAATGCCGCCTTGTAGTCCGGGCTACGTCCGAGCCAGCCGTAGCTGAGCCGCGCCCACTCGGCGATCGCCTCGAGATCTCCGACGCAGTCCTCGACCGTCCGCGGGAAGCGGAAGAACTTGTGCGTCACGCCCGTGCTGCCGGTGTCGGTCGGCGTGGTGAGAATCTCGCGCCGGCCGGGCTCGTGGAGGGCGTCGTACAGCCGGGCGATCGAGCGAGCGGTGTTGCGGAAGGCGGGGTGAGTGGTGACATCGTCGACCCGCTCGCCGTAGACATAGACCTCCCGGCCGTCGCGGATGCTCTCCAGGTACTCGTCTCCGGTGAACGGCTCGGTTGTCCTGGCGGTGCTCTCGAGCATCGGATCCACTACTCCTCGTTGGACGCTTTTGTCAGACAGATCCTTCCATCCCGATCTGCCGCGATCAAGCGTGGCGGGCTGCGCGGGCTAGTCCGAACGGGCTGCGCGGGCCAGCCCGAACGGGCTTCCCTCGGAGTCCTTGCAGATCGCCCACCGCTCGCCGGGATGGATGACCGTCCCGCCGAGGGCCTTGACCCGGTCGATCGCGCCGGCGATGTCGTCGACCTCGAAATACGGCAGCGAGAACGAATCCCCGGGCCCGCGGCCGCGGGCGTGAACGCCGACCGCGGGGGCGGCGGCTGGGGTCTGCCAGCCGTCGCCATCGCCCTCAGCGCGGGCCTCGAGCGTGACGCCGAGCAGCTCCGACCAGAATCGGCGCGCCCGCTCGGGGTCGTCAGCGGGGAACTCGAGCAGCGAGAACATTGGGCGCATGGGGGAGACCATATCCCTCGGGACGGTGCGGGTAGGCTCCCCGACCGTGCCGACGGGTTGCTTCATCTCCACCGGCCGGTCGCTCGAGCAGGCGGTCGACCGGGTGAAGCTGGCCGAGTCGCTCGGTTACCACTCGGTGTTCGTGACGCACATCGCCGGCCGCGAATCGCTGACCGTGCTCACGGCGTACGCGCTCGCGACCGAGCGGATCCGCGTCGGCACCGGCGTCGTGCCGATCTACACGCGCACGCCGGCGACGATGGCCCAGACCGCAGCGACAATCGACGAGCTGTCGGGCGGGAGGCTGACGCTCGGCCTCGGCGTGTCCCACCGCCCCGTGGTCGAGGGCTGGCACGGCCAGACGATCGACCATCCGGTCGCCGAGATGCGGGAGTACGTGCAGATCGTGCGCGCGATCCTGCGCGGCGAGGACCCACCGGCCGGCGAGAAGTGGCAGACGAGCTTTCACCTCGCCGGCCTCGATCCCCGACCCGAGCTGCCGATCTTCGTCGCCGCGCTGTCGCCCGCGATGCTGCAACTCGCCGGCGAGGTCGGCGACGGCGTGATGCTGTGGCTGTGCAACCCCAACTACGTTCGCGACGTCGTCGTGCCCGCCGTGCGCGCGGGCCGCGAACGCGCCGGCAAGAGCATGGACGGCTTCGAGATCGTCGCCGCCGTGCCCGGCGCGCTCACCGACGACCGGGCCGCCGCCTACGACGCGATTCGGTCCGAGCTCCTGACCTACTTCACCCTCCCGTTCTACCGCACGATGCTCGAGCGCTCGGGCTACGGTGCAGGACATCGTCGCGTTCGACGCCGCCCGCGGCGATGGCGCCGGCATGCGCGCCGCGATCTCGGACGGGTTCCTCGACGCGCTCACCGCCGTCGGTGACGCGACCGCGGTCCGAGCCGGCGTCGACCGCTACGCCGAGGCGGGCGTCACGCTGCCATGCGTCGGCCCGATCTCGAAGACCGACTTCGGCGCCACCCTCCGCGCCGCCGCCCCCTAGCTCGCGGCGGCGCTGTCGATAATTGGCTGCGTGGGCGAGCCGAGTCAGCGAGGCGGATACGACGCCGACGCCGATCACGACAGCTTCACCACCGCGTTACGCGCGCACGGCAGCACGTATCTGAACATCTGACCAGCCCGGGCGCGATCGTTGGCGCAGATCGGTAGGTTGGGGTCGTGGCGATAGGTGAGAAGCCGGATGTCGTGGTGCCGTCGGATCAGGCGCCGTCCTATCAGCTCGAGATCGAGGACATCGTCGTCGGGGACGGTGATGAGGCGGTTTCGGGACACGTCGTCGAGGTGCACTACGTCGGCGTCTCATGGAAGACCGGGCAGCAGTTCGACGCGTCTTGGGACCGTGGCAGCACCTTCAAGTTCAGTCTGGGTAAGGGCCAGGTGATCGCGGGCTGGGATCAAGGTGTGGCCGGAATGAGGGTCGGCGGTCGTCGTCGGATCACGATCCCGCCGATGCTCGCGTACGGCAAGCGCGGCGCGGGCCGCGCGATCGGACCGGACGAGACCTTGGTCTTCGTCGTCGACCTGGTCAGCGTTCGCTGAAGCGGCGCTCCCCGGGTTGGTCGGGGTTGCCCTTCGGACCGGGGAGGGGGGCTGCTGATTGCGCCAGCCCGGCGGCGCGCGTCGGAGGCCCTCACGGAGGCCGTGAACGTCGAGCCCGGCGCAGCGGTCCGAAAGTCAATCGCGCGACCGCGACCGCGCCCGACGTGCGAAGCGCGAGCGCCAGCGCCACGATCCGCGCCAGCACCCCGCCGCTGGTGCCGTGCGGGGCCGCGTCCGCGGCCGCGGCCCACGCGGCGACCGCGCGCACCGGACGGCCACCGGACCCCACCGCCCACGCCGCGTGCTAGTCGGCTCCTGCGGAATGCTGCACCGGCAACGTCGTCGCGTGGCGTGAGCGTTTGGGGAGGTCTGCTCTGAGTACAAGCTCTAAGCAAATAGGGCTTGGGACACCCGGCTCTCGCGGCTTCCTGAGCGCAAAAGTGGCGAACGTATCCGTGTCGCGGCGCGTTCGATAAGCCGCGGGAGGGAACTTCGCCCAACCCCGGCGGTGAGGTAAACTCGCGGCCGTTTACGGGGCGGAACGATGGAGACGAAGGCCTTGAACGCACGTGGGGTGTGGGCGGTGCTGGTGAGTGGGGCGGTCGTGTGTGTCGCCTGCGGAAGTTCGCAGAGCAGCACGAGCAGCAGCACGCAGAGCGGCGCGGCGAAGCTGGCCCTGAGCGCCTACCTGGTCCGAGCGCATGAGGAGACGGGAATGCAGCGGACCGGCCCGGCGAGCGCCGACCTGACCCCCGCACAGTGGACCGCCAACGGCGTGCCCGACGCCGCCGCGGAGAACACGCGCCTGGCCAAGGAGGGCTTCCGCGAGGTGATAAGCGTCCAGACCAGTCAGGGCGTCTCCTGGGCGATGCAGCTGGGTTCGGCGTCCGCGGCCACGCGAGAGGAGGCCACGGAGTTGAAGGAGTTCGCCTCCGGGCCGCAGGCGCCGCCAAACACGACGCGCTTCACCATCTCCGGCGTCCCCAGCGCCGAGGGCTGGGTGTTTCCGAACGCCGACGCAAATGTCCTGTTCACAGAGGGCCGGTGCCTAATGCTCGTCGGCGATGACCTGACCACAAGCGACAACAAGCTCCCGGTGGTCGCCGCCGCGCACGCCATCTGGACGCGCACGCACGGCAAGCCCGGCCCCTGCGCGACCTGAGACAGACACTGGCCCTACAGAGAGGCGACGACCGGAATCGAACCGGTGTAGACGGCTTTGCAGGCCGCTGCGTAGCCACTCCGCCACGTCGCCGCGGAACGTAGCGTAGCGACGAGGGTGGGTCCGATCCGCTCTTCAGGCGCTGAGCTACGCGGAGTCGCGTGTTCTCAGAACGACGCCGCTACCGAACGGGTCGCGCACGAGCACGCCGTCCTGCTCTCGGCTGCTCGGGATCGAAGCGGCTTGCACCCGCGCGAGCACGGCCGCCAGCTCCCGCTCATCTGGCAGCTCGACTGCGAACGAGCGCAGGCCCACGGCCCCGTTCTCCCCGGGGGCCGCGCCGGCGCTGTGCCAGGTGTTGAGCCCGATGTGATGGTGGTAACCGCCAGCGGACACGAACAGCGCCCCCGGAAAGCCGCGCACCATCACGTCGAACCCGAGCACGCCGTGGTAGAACGCCTCGGCCTCGGCCAGGTCAGACACCTGCAGGTGGACGTGGCCAACCGCCGTTCCCGACGGCGCCTCGGCCTGGAGCTCGCTGGCGGCCCTCAGCTCGGCGAGCACGTCGTCGAGATCGAGCGGCAACGTCGCCATCCGGAGCTGCTCGCCGGCGCGCGGCCAGTCGGCGCGCGGACGGTCGCGATATATCTCGAGCCCGTTGCCGTCCGGGTCCGACAGGTACAGCGCCTCGCTCACGAGATGGTCGGAGGCGCCGTCGAGCGGCCAGCGCGCGTTCGCCAGGCGGGCCAGCGCGAACGCCAGGTCGAGCCGGGTCGGCACGAGGATCGCGAGGTGATAGAGGCCGGGGGCACGCCGGTTCAGCCGCGGCGCGGAGCTGTCGCCGCGCAGCTCGATCAGCGGACGCTCGCCGGCGATGCCGAGCGCAACATTCCCGTCGTCGAGCTCGGTCGCGCGCAATCCGATCGCACGCTCGTAGAACGCCCGCGAACGATCGAGGTCGGAGACCGTCAGCCCGACCGCGCCGAGGTTCGTGTCGGGCGCGATCGACGCCGCGGGCCTGTTCGGGACGGGCGCGCTCTGTGGATCAGCGGACGTGACCGCCATGCTAAGCCGCCGCCGGGGTCGATTGCTTCACGTGGGCGACGAGGCCGTTCAGGACCTCGGCCAGACGCTCGCGCGTCTCCGGATCGATCAGGTCGCCGTCCGGGCCAAAACGGTCCGGCGCCTTCGGGACGGCGAGCTCGAGGTCGAGCACCCGCGCCCCGGCGAGGCCGAGGGACTTGCGCAGGTGGTCCTGCGCCCACACCGCGCCATAGTCGGTGACGCTCGCGCCGATAACCGCCACCGGCTTTCCCCACAGCGACGATCCCGGACCGAACGGGCGTGAGGCCCAATCAATCGCGGTCTTGAGGTGGCCCGGCATGCTGCCGTTGTACTCGGGAGTGGAGATCAGTACGACATCGGCGCCGGCGATCTCCTCGCGCAGGCGCTGCACCTCGCGATCGGGCTCGTCGGTGTCGTGGTCCTCGTTGTAGTGGGGAATGCGGTCGAGGCCCTCGAACTGCTGGACCTCGACCCCGTCGGGCGCGAGCACGGCGGCTGCGCGCAGCAGCGCGGTGTTATGCGACGCCGCGCGCAGGCTGCCCGAGATCATCAGGATCCGCATACGGCTCTACGCCGCCTTGACCGCGGACACGCTCAGCAGCAGCTTGACCTCGTTGGAGACCAACAGGTTGCCGTTGGGGAGCGTCTGATTCCACTTGAGGTCGAACTCGCGACGGTCGATCACGGCCGACAGCTCGAGACCGATGCGCTCGTTGCCCCAGGGGTCCGTTCCGCCCTCGGCGACGACCCCGGTCAGCTCGATCGGCTTGGTGATGCCCTTGATCGTGATCTCGCCGTCCAGGCGGATCTGGCCGGCGTCCAGCGCCTCACCAGTGTTCGAGTGGAAGGCGATCGTCGGGTGGTTCTCGGAGTCGAAGAACTCGGCCGAGGCCAGGTGGCCGTCGCGCTGCGGGTCGTTCGTGTCGACGGTGGCGACCTCGACCGAGCCCTGGAGGACGGGGGCGGCGCCGGTGGCGTCGACGGTGCCCTCGAACTTCTTAAAGGCGCCGCGGACGGTGGCGATCCCCATGTGGCGGACCTCGAACCCGACGCTCGAGTGCGCCGGATCTACGTTGTAGGTGCCGGTGGGAATGCTTTCGAGGGAAATACCTGTGGCAGACAAGAGGGCTCCGTTTCGTGGGTTGATTGAGTCTGCAACCATCCTAGCAGACTTAGTTGCGACGTCAAGTATCTAAGGAGGGAGATGACGAATGGGCGGGCGAGCCGCCCGAGGTCTTGGCCTTCGAGGCCGGCGCGGAGCCCGGGACGCCTAATCGACGCTACAGGAGCCGCCGCGCTGAGCGCCGGGCAGCCTGCCGAGCATCGCCGCGAGCTGTCCGGTCTCGGTCGCGTCGAAGTGTTCGAGGAACAGCCGGTGGATGCTGCCCACGTGCGTTCGACCGGCGTCGCGAAGCTTGGCGTAGCCGTCGTCGGTCAACTGAGCGTACGAGACGCGCGCATCCTTCGGGCAGGACACGCGCTCGATGAACCCACCGGCGACGAGGCCATCGACGAGCCGGGTGATCCCGGAACGAGTCAGCATCGTGCTCTCGGCGAGCGCGGACATCGGAAGCCTCTGGCCGTCCGCCTGCGCCAGGTACAGCAGCACCTCATAGTCGCGCGTAGTGATGCCGTGCTCGGAGATCAGCTCGGCGTCGAGCATCCGCACGATCGTGGCGTGGCTCTGCAGGTAGCTTCGCCAGGCCTCCAGAGCCGTGCCCTCGAGACTCGGGGCGCCGTCCTCGCCGGCGGGCGCGCACGCTCCGGGTGCGACGGCGGCCGGTGGCATCGCGATGTCCTCGGAGCCGGTGTCGCCGGCGACCGTTGCGATGCCTTCCGGGGTGGCGGTGCTGGTATCCATAGTGTTGATTGTAGTTGACCGGTCAACGGACGGCGCTGGCTCTCGGCGCCGCGGTGGGGCGGCTACCCTAGCGGCCGATGATCGGGATCGGTTCCGGGCTCTGGCATTGGACGGCGCGGCGCGAGTCGATCGGCGCTGAGGTCAGCTCCTATTACCTGGAGTCCGAGCGGGTGCTGATCGACCCGATGATCCCACCCGAGGGCCTCGATTGGCTCGAGCAACACGGCCCCCCGGAGCACGCGATCCTCACCAACCGCCACCACGACCGCGATGCCTGGCGCCTGCACGATGCATTCGGGTGCACTGTCCACTGCGTTCGCAACGGGTTGTATGAGCTCGAGGGACGCGGCCCCGTGGAGGCGTTCGACTTCGGCGCCGAGCTTCCCGGCGAGATCTCGGTCCATGAGGTCGATGCGATCTGTCCCGACGAGACCGCGCTCTACATCCCGCGCCACCGAGCGCTGGCGTGCGCCGACGGAGTCGTGCGCTGGGGACGCGGCGACGAGCTGCAGTTCGTGCCCGACTCGCTGATGGATGAGCCCGAGCAGACCAAGCGGCGGCTGTGCGAGGCCTACCGCCCGCTGCTCGAGCTCGACTTCGATCTGCTGCTGCTGGCTCACGGCAACCCAGTCGTCGGAGGTGCGCAGGACGCGCTCCGGGCGTTCATCGACGCCGCCGCGTAGCCCAAGCCCAAGTCCGGCTACGCCGCGGACCGAAACGGACCTCGATCGGGCGTAGCGTGCCGGATCGACGCGCACCGGCGCGCAGGCACAATCGACAGGAGGCCCAGGGTGGACTGGAAGCTCGAGCTCGTCGCGGTCCCGGTATCGGACGTCGACCGCGCGAAGTCGTTCTATGTAGATCAGGTCGGATTCGATGCCGACCACGACCACACGGTCAGCGAGGAGATCCGGTTCATCCAGCTGACGCCTCCCGGCTCGGCGTGTTCGATCACCTTTGGAAAGGGGATCACGGACGCCGAACCCGGGTCGGTGAAGGGTCTACAGCTCGTCGTCGACGACGTCAAGCAGGCACGGGCCGAGCTGGTCGAGCGTGGGGTGGAGGTCAGCGAGGTTCAGGAGTTTCCGTGGGGATCGTTCGTGTTCTTCAGCGATCCGGATGGCAACGCCTGGGCGGTCCAGCAGCTCCCGCCGCGCTGAACAGCGGTCAGCCCGCGTTCACGCCGGCGCCGGCGGAGTCACAGTCACGAAGTGGCGCGTGAGCTCGTTGGCGTAAGCGCTTCCGAGCGAGGTGCCATGGCCGATCAGCCATTCGTTGAACGAGAGTCGTCCGAGCGCCGGCGAATGTGACACGAGCAGCCCTGACGTGAGGCCCTTGATCTCGTCGGGCGTGAGGACGACGTCGCGAACCAGCAAACCGAGCGCGCGGGCGGCCATGGACATCGCGAACGGGGGGACATGGACGATCGCCGCGCGGCTACCGACCGCGCCCCGGACCGCGTGTACGAGCTGCTCGAATGACATCGTCTCAGGCCCGGCCGCGTCGACGACCGCGTCACCGTCGGCGTGCGCCTGCTCGACGCAGATCCGGGCGAGATCGGCCGCGTGCACGGGCTGGACCGAGTAGCGCCCGTCACCCGGGATCGCGAATACCGGCAGGTGGCGCAGGATCCACGCGATGTTGTTCGTGAGCACGTCGCGATCGCCGCCGAAGATCAGCGTCGGCCGCACGATCGAGTAGGGGACGTCGGCCTCCGCGAGCGCGCGCTCAACGAGTGCCTTGCCCCGGTAATACGGAAGCGGCGACTCCAGCGCGGGATTGGCGATGCTCAGGTGGATGACTCGCGCGGCGCCGGCACGCCGGGCGGCAAAGAACAGCGTCCGCGAGTTCTGCGACCGCGTTGGCGAACGTCGCGCTGCCGTGATCGAACCTGACCCAGTACGTGTTGTAGACGTTGGTCACGCCTTCGAGGCTGCGCGCCAGCGCCGCGGGGTCGCCGAACCGGTACGGGCGCGCATCGATCCGGCCGTTCAGCCGATGCGGCCGGTCGAGGTGAAAAGTCAGCGTTCTCACCTGACGCCCGGAGTGCAATAGGTGCTCGGCGATGTGACTCCCCGAGTAGCTGAAGGCGCCGGTAACGAGATCGACACCGGTATCGTCGGTCACGGTCAGGCTCCTCGCCGGTCGGGAATCAGCAGTGCCGCGAGCGGTGCATACCTGATGCCGAGATCGAGCAGTGACTCCGCCGCGGCGTTGTCCTCTGCGAGGTGACTGAGCATGTCGACGCCGAGGTACAGCGCCACGATCGCAAACGCCACGTCCCGCGCAGGGACCATCGCCCCGAGCGGCGAGGCCGCCAGCAGTTCGGTCAGCTTGCCTTCGACCAGTCCGATCCACGGATCGATCCTCGCGAACACCTGGCGCCCGAGCTCCCGGTCGGACATGCCGCCCGCCACGAGCTCGCCGAGCACCGTCACGTACCCCTGCTCGAGGTCGGCGGTGTAGATCTCCCGTGCCAGCCCGGCGAGCTCGGGGACCGTGCGCGCCCGCTCGAAGGCCGGCTGATAGGCGTCCATCCGGCGTGTCGCTCACGATGTCGAGCGCCGCCAGCAGCAGGTTCTTGACACTGCCGAAGTGGTAGAAGATCAGCGCCTGGTTGAACCCCCCGACGCGGGCGATCTCGCGCGCGCTGGCGCCGTGGTAGCCGGCGCTTCTCAGCGTCTCGAGCGCGGCCTCGACGATCTCGAGCTTGGTGCCTGTGAGCTCGACCAAATGGGGCTGCTCAGACATGCGGCCCAGAATTTTAGCACTCGCTCAAAGCGATCGCTCAAATCACCATGAAAGACCGCTTCAGCCGACGAGCAGCACGAGCTTGCCGCGAACGTGGCCGGTCTCGCTCAGGCGGTGGGCCTCGGCGACCTGGTCGAGCGGGAACGTCTGCGCGATGGTCATCGTGAATCGGCCGGCCTCGATCAGCTCGCCGATGTCCTTGAGCGCGTGCGTCGCCCGTGCGGTCCCCGGGCCCGCCCCGGCGCTGAAGCGGACGCCGGTCGCCTCAGCGCCGGCGTAGTCGGCGATCGTGACCACGCGCTCGGCGCCGCCCGCGAGCTCGACGAGCGCGGGCAGGGCGCCGCCGCCCGCCGCGTCGAGCGCGGCGTCGATCCCCTCGGGTGCGAGCTCGCGGACGCGCTCCGCCAGACCCTCGCCGTAGGTCGTCGGCTCGGCGCCCACCGAGCGCAGGTACTCGTGGTTGCCCGGGCTGGCCGTGCCGATCACGCGGGCGCCGCGTACGACTGCAAGCTGCACGGCGGCGCTGCCGACCGCGCCGGCTGCGCCGTTGATCACCACCGTGGTGTCGGCGCCCACGCCGAGCAGGTCGAGCGTGCGCACCGCGGTCTCGACCGCGACGGGGAGCCCGGCAGCGCCCGCGAAGTCGAGCGACGGAGGGATCGGCGCGTAGTCGGCCAGGAGCGCCAGCTCGGCGGCGCCGTCGAAGCCGGCTGCGAATCCGAACACCTGGTCTCCGACGGCCACGTCCGTGACCCCATCGCCGAGCTCGTCGACGATACCCGCAACCTCGCCGCCGGTCCTCTGCGGCAGGTCGCCGCCGCGCATCCCGCTGCGGAGCTTCCAGTCGATCGGGTTGACGCCGACGGCGCGGACCGCGATTCGGATCTGGCCGGGTGCCGGGTGGGGATCGGGCAGCTCGACGAGCTCGAGCACTTCCGGGTCGCCGAACCGGCTGTACTGGATTGCCTTCATTGGGTGTGCTCCGATCTTTCCAACGATTTCGGGCACCGCGATCGTGCCACGACGTATGTGTTTCCTTATAGCCCACCACCGTCGCCGACTGGTGACGGAGCCGTGTGTAGGACGCCGGACGGCCGGGTAGGCGCAGCTCACCGCGGCCGGCCGGACCGGGCCCCGATCGCGGTCCGAAGCCATGCTGTCTGCTCTGCTCCTCGCCGGATTGTTTGCCGCGCCGATCGCGACGGTCGCCCTCTTCCTGCCCGCGAGCAGGAGGGCCCGGCGTGCCGAGGAGCGGTCTCAATGGATCGCGCGCCTGGCGGCCACCCTCGCGTGGGGGTCGATTCTGATCGCCGTCGTCGTTGGGATCCTCGCCTTGATCGGCGTGACCGCCGGCAACATCGCCGCCGGCGCCGCCGGACTGGTACTCGCCGTCGTCGCGTGGCTCCCGGTGACCCGACGCTGGAACGCACGCGCCCATGTGTGCTGGGCGACGACCACGTACGTGTTCGTCGTCTACCTCGTGTTCATGTTGTGGTGGACGTTCGCGAGCCACCTCGGCATCACCGGCGACGTCGGCGGGACGCTGCTGTGGCTGCTCGAGCTGCTCGCCGCGGTCCTCGGTTGCGCGTATCTGTGGGAGCTGTGCGACACGCTGGGTCGGGCGAGCTGGGTGCGGCGGATCGGCACGCAGGAGCTCGCCGAGATGCCCGATGGCCCCTACCCGTTCGTTTGCCTCCAGGTCCCGTGTTACAACGAGCCGCCGGACATGGTCATCGCGACCCTCGAGTCGCTGCGTTCGCTCGACTACCCGAACTACGAGATCCAGGTCCTCGACGACAACACCGACGACGAGGCGCTGTGGCGGCCGGTCGAGGCGTGGTGCCGTGAGCACGACGTGAAATTCGTTCACCTCAGCGACTGGCCCGGTTACAAGTCGGGCGCGCTCAACTATGCACTCGAGCACATGGTCGAGGACTCGTGCGAGCTGATCGGCGTGATCGACTCCGACTACCAGATCGAGCCGCACTTCCTGCGGCAGTGCGCGCCGCTGTTCGGCGACGACAAGGTCGGTTTCATCCAGGCGCCGCAGGACTACCGCGACTGGCAGGAGGCTCCGTTCTACCGGCGGCTGTATTACTCCTACCACTACTTCTTCGCGGTCTCCCAGCCCTCGCGCAACGAGCGCGACGGAGCGATCTTCGCGGGCACGATGGGGCTGATCCGCCGCCGGGCGCTCGAGCAGGCCGGCGGATGGGACGAGTGGTGCATCACCGAGGATGCCGAGCTGTCGCTGCGGATCCTCCGCAACGGGTGGTCGGGCCTGCACGTCGACAGCTCGTTCGGCAAGGGCATCATGCCGCTCACCTTCGAGGCCCTGAAGGGCCAGCGATTCCGCTGGTGCTTCGGCGGGATCCAGATCCTGCGCCGCCATTGGCGGTCGATGTTGGGTGGGCGGGATCCTGATAACAAGACCGAGCAGAACCACCTCAGCCTCGGCCAGCGCTGGGCCTATCTATGCGGCGCGATCCAGTGGTACGGAGACCTGCTCGCGCTGCTGTTCTTCTTCTGCCTGCTGGTCGGCGCCGGCAACATCGTGTTCAGCGGCGGGCTCGTGTTCCGCAAGCTCACGGGCTTCCTGCTCGCCGCGATCCCCTTGCTGGTGGTGCTCGGCCTGCTGCGCGCGGTCGCGCTGCTACGCCGCGGGACCGGGGCGTCGTGGCGCGACGCCCTCGGGGCCTTCTTGATCTGGCAGTCGACGACGCTAACCGTCACGAGCGCCTCGGTGCAGGGGCTGTTCGCGAAGGAGGCCGCGTTCCTGCGCACGCCGAAGACCCACGGCGACCCGAGCGTGAGCGACGCGCTCAAGGCAAACTGGGTCGAGTGCCTGTTCGGCGTGATCGGCCTGGCCGCGATCGCCGGCTCGCTGTCACGGACGTCTCCCGGTGGCGTGCTCCTCGCCGGCCTGCTGGTGTGGCCGACGGTCAGCTTCCTCGCGGCGCCGTACAACAGCCTGAGCGCACAGCATGCCGCGCTGCCGCCCGACCTGCGCGAGCGCCGGCGGACCGAGTACCTCCGCTACGGCAGGCGCAGGCTCACCTATGCCGTCGGCGGGCTCGGGCTCGCCGGCGGGACCGCGGCGGTCGCGCTCGGGCTGTTTGTGCCCGCCACGGGCAACATCGTCGCGCCCGAGCTCATCGGTCCGGCGACGGGCCAGCCGGTGCACTACGGACAGGCGACGACGCCGAGCTCGGCGAAGACCTCGGGCACGGCTGACAAGTCAAAGAATGAGAGCAAGTCGGGGAGCCAGAGCGGGTCGAGCACGACGACTACGAGCACGACCTCAACGACGTCGACGACTACCACCTCGACAACCCCGACGACGTCGACGACCGCGACGACCTCCACCAACACGTCAACCGCGCCGACCACGACCACCTCGACGACGCCGCCGACCTCGAGCACCTCGGCGGCGACGACGTCCACCACCTCGACGGCCCCGTAGTGACGTGCGGGTCGTCGCGCTCGTTCTCGTCGAGCTCGCGCTGGCGGTGAGCGTGACCGGCTGCGGTGAGAGCCACAGCCCGCGTTCCGCGCCGAATGCGGGCGGCACGGTCCAGGCGAGCGCGAGCGAACCCGAGTCGACGGCGGCGGCGCCGTCAGCGGCGACGACTGCAGCGGCGGCGCGCTTCCTGACCGGCTACGTGACGAGTGACGGTCGGGTGATCCGCCATGATCAGGGCGGCGACATCGTGAGCGAAGGCCAGGCGTACGCGATGCTGGTGGCCGAGGTCGCCGGTCGCCCGGCGCTCGTGCGCACGATCTGGTCATGGACGAGAGCCCATCTCCAGCGGCCGGACGGTCTGTTCGCCTGGCACGCCACCGGGCAGGGGCAGGTGTTGAGCCAGCAGTCCGCTACGGACGCCGACGTCCTGATCGCGTACGCCCTGCTCCGCTACCGCGGCGCCGATCAGGCCGCGCTGCGCCGCGCGGGTCGGGGTGTTGCCGAGGCCGTGCTTGCAAACGAGTCGGTGACGCTTCCGGACGGTGCGCCGCTGCTGGTGGCTGGCCCATGGGCCAAGACGACATCGCCACCGACGGTCGATCCCTCGTACCTGATGCCGGGTGTGTTCGACGCGTTGGCCACGCTAACCGGAGACGGACGCTGGAGGCGAGCCGCCGTGGCGGCCGTCGCGACGATTGCAAACCTGACCGATGGCGGCCGGCGCCTTCCGCCCGATTGGGCTCAGCTGTCAGATGGTCGCCTCCATCCGATCGCTGCGCCGGACGGGTCGGCCGGCGTGCAGTATGGGTTTGACGCGGCGCGCCTTCCATTGTGGTTCGCGACGGCCTGCGACCCGCGGGCGTGGACGCTCGCCGCGAGTTGGTGGCGCAACGTGCTCGGCACGGGAGATCGCTCGGGCCCCCAGGCCCTCGGTCTGAGCGGCGCGACGATCGATCCGGCCGGCTCGCCTTTGACGCTGCTGGCGGGCGCCGCCGCCGCCACTGCGGCGGGCGCCCACCTTGCGGCCAGCGACCTGCGCACTCGCGCCCAAGCGCTTGCGCTGCAGAGCCCGACCTACTACGGCGCGGCCTGGGCAGCCCTGGGCGCGGCGCTGCTGGAGCGCTCGATCGCTCCCTGCGCCGCGACCTCGACCTGACCGCGACCCCGACTGCGACCGGCTAACCGGACAGGGCGGCGGTCCGCTCGCGCTCGACGAGCACCCGCCTGAGGATCTTGCCCGACGGCGACTTCGGGATCTCGTCCACGATCTCGACCGCGCGCACCTTCTTGTATGGCGCCACGCGCTCTGACACGAATCGGGTCACCTCGTCGGGCGTGAGCGATCCCGACGCGACGACGAACGCTTTCGGAATCTCGCCGGCCTCCTCGTCGGGGACGGGGATCACCGCCGCGTCGGCGATCGCCGGATGGGTCAGGAGCAACGCCTCGAGCTCGGCCGGCGCGATCTGGTAGCCCTTGTACTTGATCAGCTCCTTGATCCGGTCGACGATCCACAGCGAGCCGTCGTCGTCGAGTCGCGCAACGTCGCCGGTGTGGAGCCAGCCGTCGGCGTCGATCGCGTGCGCGGTGGCCGCGGGGTTGTTGAGGTAGCCCTTCATCACCTGCGGACCGCGGATGCAGAGCTCGCCGGGCTCGCCGGCGGGAACGTCCTGCTCGGTCGCGACGTCGACGATCCGGCATTCGGTGTTCGGCGCCGGCGGGCCGATCGAGCCGGGCATCGTTCCGGCGAGCTTGTCCGTGACGAAATGGGTGACGGGACTGGTCTCGGTGAGCCCGTATCCCTGCTGCATGTGACATCCGAGTCGCTTCCCGCACGCCACCTCGAGCTCGGCCGAAAGCGGCGCGGCGCCCGAGTTCATGTACTCGAGGCTCGACAGGTCGTACTCGTCGACCAGCGGATGCTTGGCCATCGCCAGCACGATCGGCGGCACCACCCACGCGCGCGTGATGCGGTAATCCTGAATCAGGCGCAGGAACTCGGCCAGATCGAACCGGGGCATCGTCACGACCGTCCCGCCCCGGTACAGCGGGATGTTCATGATCACGACGAGCCCGTAGATGTGGAAGAACGGCAGCGCTGCGATTGCGCGCTCGCGCGCGTACTCCTCCAAGGTCTTGGCTAATGCGCCCTCGTGCGTGCTCTGACAGATGTTTGCCACGAGGTTCCGGTGCGTCAGCATCACGCCCTTGGGGAGCCCGGTGGTGCCACTCGAGTAGGGCAGTGCGATCAGGTCGTTGGCGGGATCGATCTCGATCCGCGGCGGATCGGCCCCCAGTCGCAGCAGCGATTCGAACGGCGTCGCGCCGTGAGCCTCGCCGTACACGAAGATCTCCTCGACACCGGCCCGCTCCGCGGCCGCGCTCGCCTTCTCGAGCAGCTCTGGCACGGTCACGAGCAGCTTCGCGCCCGAGTCCACGAGCTGAGATGAGAGCTCCTCCACGGTCATCAGCGGATTTGCGGTCGTGTTCACGCCGCCCGCCGTCGCGACCCCATGAAACGCGACCGCGTACTCGGGCATGTTAGGGGCGTAGTGCGCGAACACGTCGCCCTTGCCGAACCCGCGTTCGGCCAGGCCTGCGGCCAGCCCATTGATGGAGCCGACCAGCTGCGGGTAGGTGATCGTCCGGCCGCTCGGGCCGTCGATGAGCGCCGCCTTGTCGCCCCGCTCGCCGGCGCTCTCGAGGACGAAGTCGGTGAACGGCATGTCGGGAATCTCGATGTCCGGGAATGGGCTGCGGAGCACTCGGGGACCCTCCTCGCTCGATGGTTGGGCGAGTCTACGCTCGCCCCGGGGTGACAGGATCTCGCTTCTGACCAGACCGGTCGTGAGTCGAGAAGCGCCGGCCTCGACCCCCAACTACAGTGGCCGGTAGATCAAACCACGGCAGGAGGGAGTGACATGAGCGACTCTTCCACGCAGGGAATCAAGGTCGTGCTGCATCCCGTTTCCGATCTCGACGCAGCCAAGGCCGTGTACACCGCCCTGCTCGGCATGCCCCCACAGCACGACGCGTCCTACTACGTCGGCTACGAGGCCGAAGGCCAGCACATCGGGCTGGTGCCCGGCGGCGCGGCGCAGGGCATGACCTCGCCGGTGGCGTATTGGCAGGTGCCGGACATCGAGGCCAAGCTGGCCGAGGTGACCGCCGCCGGCGCCACCGTGAAGGAGTCGCCGCACGAGGTCGGCGGCGGACGCCTGGTGGCCAGCTTCACCGATCCCGATGGCAACGTCCTCGGGGTGATGCAGGACCGCTGAGTGCCGACTCGCGCCAGGTCGCTCACGAGGACTGACTTGGGGTCGCCGGCGTACCCGGCTTCCGACGTCCACGATCTGATTCGTGTGCACGGCGCGCGGGTGAACAATCTCAAGGACGTCAGCGTCGAGATCCCGAAGCGCCGGCTGACGGTGTTCACGGGCGTGTCCGGCTCGGGCAAGAGCTCGCTTGTCTTTGACACGATCGCCGCGGAGTCCCAGCGGCTGATCAACGAGACCTACAGCGCGTTCGTGCAGGGCTTCATGCCGACGCTGGCACGGCCCGACGTAGACGTGCTCGAAGGGCTCACCACCGCGATCAGCGTCGATCAGCAGCGGATGGGTGGTGACATCCGCTCCACGGTCGGTACCGCCACGGACGCCAACGCGATGTTGCGCATCCTGTTCAGCCGGCTCGGGAAGCCGCACGTCGGCCCACCGAGCGCGTTCTCGTTCAACACCCCGTCGGTCCGAGCGAGGGGTGCGATCACGGTGGAGCGCGGTGCCGGCAAGACCGTCAAGAAGACCTTCACCCGGGCGGGCGGCATGTGCCCGCGCTGCGAGGGCGTCGGCACGGTCTCCGACATCGACCTCACCCAGCTGTTCGACGACTCCAAGTCGCTCAATGAGGGCGCGATGACCATTCCCGGCTACCAGGCCGGCGGATGGAACTTTCGGCTCTACGGCGCGTCGGGCTTCGTCGACCCGGACAAGCCGATCCGCAAGTTCACGAAGAAGGAGCTGCACGACTTCCTCCACCACGAGCCGACCAGGATGAAGATCGCGGGCATCAACATGACCTACGAGGGTCTGATCCCGCGGATCGAGAAGTCGATGCTGTCCAAAGACAAGGAGGCGATGCAGCCGCACATCCGGGCGTTCGTCGACCGGGCGGTCACGTTCACCGGCTGCCCGGAGTGCGGCGGCACCCGCCTCAGCGAAGCGGCCCGATCGTCGAGGATCAAGCGGATCAGCATCGCCGACGCGTGCGCGATGCAGATCAGCGACCTGGCCGAATGGGTTCGCGCGCTCGACGAGCCGTCGGTTGCGCCACTGCTGGCGTCGCTGCAGCAGGCCCTCGACTCGTTCGTGGAGATCGGGCTCGGCTACCTGGGCCTCGACCGCTCGTCGGGCACGCTGTCGGGCGGCGAGGCACAGCGCGTCAAGATGATCCGCCAGCTCGGGTCGTCGCTCACCGATGTCACGTACGTGTTCGACGAGCCGACGGTCGGACTTCATCCGCACGACATCCAGCGGATGAACGACCTGCTCCGCCAGCTGCGGGACAAGGGCAACACGGTGCTCGTCGTCGAGCACAAGCCGGAGACGATCGCGATCGCCGATCACGTCGTCGATCTCGGCCCTGGCGCCGGCGCCGCCGGCGGCGAGGTGGTGTTCGAGGGCAGCGTCGATGGGCTGCGGGACAGCGGCACCCTCACCGGGCGGCATTTCGACGACCGGGCCGCTCTCAAGGAGACGGTGCGGACGCCAACCGGCACGCTTGAGGTCCGCGGCGCCAGCACCAACAACCTGCAGGACGTCGACGTCGGCATCCCGCTCGGCGTGCTGGTCGTGGTGACCGGGGTCGCCGGGTCCGGAAAGAGCTCGCTGATCAACGGCTCGGTGTCGGGCCGGGACGGTGTGGTGACGGTCGACCAGACCCCGATCCGCGGCTCGCGACGGAGCAACCCGGCGACGTACACCGGACTGCTCGACCCGATCCGCAACGCGTTTGCGAAGGCCAATGGCGTGAAGGCGGCACTGTTCAGCGCGAACTCCGAGGGCGCGTGCCCGGGCTGCAACGGCGCCGGCGTGATCTACAGCGATCTGGCGATGATGGCCGGCGTCGCCACCGTCTGCGAGGAGTGCGGAGGGAAGCGCTTCGAGGCATCGGTGCTCGACTACCGCCTCGGCGGCCGGGACATCAGCGAGGTGCTCGCGATGTCGGTCACCGAGGCCCGGGAGTTCTTCGAGGCCGATACGGGCGAGGCGCCCACGCCGGCCGCGCATGCAATCCTCGATCGCCTCGCCGACGTCGGGCTCGGCTACCTCACCATCGGGCAGCCGCTCACGACGCTCTCGGGCGGCGAGCGCCAGCGGGTCAAGCTCGTCACGTATATGGCGGAAAAGCGGACCGGCGCAGCCGGCGTTTACATCCTCGACGAGCCGACCAGCGGCCTCCACCTCGCCGACGTCGAGCAGCTGCTCGGCCTGCTCGACCGGCTCGTCGACTCCGGCAAGTCGGTCATCGTCATCGAGCACCACCAGGCCGTGATGGCGCACGCCGACTGGATCATCGACCTCGGCCCGGGCGCCGGCCACGACGGCGGCCGGATCGTGTTCGAGGGGACTCCCGGCGATCTCGTCGCGGGGCGGGCGGGAATCCCATCCCTCACCGGCAAGCACCTCGCAGCCTACGTCGGCGCCTGACAGCCGACGCAGCATCGCCCGAGGCGCCGGACTGCAAGCCAGAAGCGTCGATTTGCAGCCGGGATATGTGGGTAATACGCGCCCTGCGGCATGTGTTA
This sequence comes from uncultured Solirubrobacterales bacterium, assembly GCA_963699325.1. Classification (GTDB taxonomy): domain Bacteria; phylum Actinomycetota; class Thermoleophilia; order Solirubrobacterales; family Solirubrobacteraceae; genus Palsa-465. The sequence continues at coordinate 46,643 of CAVOTN010000022.1, forward strand.
GCGCTCACACCCCGGGCGCCCGCGGTGTGCGAGTCAGTAGGAGCGAGGAGAGATCATGGACAACCGATTGCGGAGCGCCGTCCGGCTGCTCGGGGTCCTGCTGTTGTGTGGAGCGACGGCGTTTGTGGCGGGCGCGGTCGTCCCGAGCCGGTCGGTCCGTCTCGGCAACGCGGTCGCCGAGACCTCTCCGCATGATCAAACCTCGTTGAACATCGCGCTGACGGGAATGGCAAGCGCGTCGACCGCGGCCTCCGGGTCGCCGCCGTCCAACGCCATCGACGGAAGTGCCTCGACCGACTGGTGCGCCACCAAATGGACCGGCAGCCTCACCGTCGATCTCGGTCGCGTCCGCTCGCTCGACGGCTTCGGGCTGACACTCGGCGACGCCGCCACCACGGCGCTCGTCAACCTGAGCTACGGCACCACCGCCGGTTCGCTGAGGCCGGTCCCGGACGCCCAGCAGCAATCGGTTCCGGCCGGACAGCCGGTGTACTGGCCATCGGGCCATGGCCTCATTCGGGCTCGCTTCGTGACGATCGACGTGACCGACGGCGACGGGACGCCGCCTTGCATCGGGGAGCTCCGCCTATTCGCGCCCGCGCCGATCGGTGCGATCCCGGACCGGGGTGCCGATCTGTCGTTCGAGCCGCAGGAGGAGGCGGCCGGAGCTCACTTCACCGACAGCGGCGTGCCCGGATCGGCGCTCTCGATCCTCAACGCTCACGGTTTGAACTACGTGCGGCTGCGACTTTGGGTCAACCCGCCGGCGGGCTACAGCGATCTCGCAAGCGACCTGCGGATGGCGCGGCGGATCAAGGCCGCCGGCGACAAGCTGTACCTCGACATCCACTATTCGGACTTCTGGGCTGACCCCACGCACCAGGTCACTCCGGCCGCCTGGCAGGGGCAGGGCCTCAGCCAGCTGGCGATCACCGTCCAGAACTACACGGCCCAGGTGATCGGCGCGTTCGCGGCCCAGGGGACCCCGGTCGACATGGTGTCGATCGGCAACGAGATCCGCAACGGGATCCTGTGGCCGGTCGGCGAGGTCGACTGGAGCACGAACACCGGATGGGGCAACCTCACCACCCTGCTGAAGGCCGGGGTCGCTGGGGCACGCTCGGCCAACCCGCGCGGTCACAAGCTGCTCGTGATGCTCCACTTCGACGAGGGCGGCAACACCGCCGACAGCGAGCAGTTCTTCGACCAGATGGTGTCCGGCGACGTCCCGTTCGACGTGATCGGGCTGTCGTACTACCCGTTCTTCCACGGGCCGCTCGCCGACATGCGAGCGAACGTGGACGCGCTCGCCAACCAGTTCAAGAAGCCGATCGTGATCGCGGAGTCGCAGTACCCGTGGACGCTGGCGAACGGCGACAGCACGGGCAACTTCGTGTGGGAGTCGAGCCAGGTGTCCGACGGTTATCCCGCAACTCCGGGCGGTCAGCTCTCGTTCTACAACGACATGCTCTCGATCCTCGCCCAGGTGCCGAACGGCCTCGGCCAGGGATTGTTCTACTGGGAGCCCGAATGGATTCCGGGCGTCGGCTGGGAGCCCGGCGCCGGGTCGCCGAACGACAACCTGACCCTGTTCTCGTTCACCGGGCAGGCGCTGCCCTCGGTGGGGCTGTTCCAGAATCCGGTGGCGGTGTGCGCCCGCTACGACCCGTCGGCGCTCCCCTGCGAGGTGCCCGACGGGGCGACCTCTGCGATGAATTGGTAACTGGCGCGGGGTGACCGACGACCTCGACTGACGCCGGGCGTGCCCGGCGTCAGTCGGGGGTTCCACTAGGCTCAAACCGCGCGCTCGGGCGCGAGCGCGTGGACTAGGAGTGGCCTTGGAGAAACCGCTGACCAGCGACGGCCGCAGATTTCAAACGATGATGCTGCCCCCGCGACCGGACGCGGTGGCGCCGGACGGCTCCGACGTTCGCCTGCTGCTGGCCGTCGCCGGCGGCGGGCTCGCGCACTTCGAGCTGGGAGCCGGTGAGACGTCGATCGCCGTCGAGCATCGGACGGTGGAGGAGATCTGGTACTTCCTGCGGGGGACGGGGGAGATGTGGCGGCGCTCCACCGAGCAGGAGGAGGTCGTCGGGCTGTCGGCCGGCGTCTGCGTCACGATCCCACTCGGGACCAGGTTCCAGTTCCGGTCGCTGGGCGACGAGCCGCTGGCCGCGGTGGGGGTGACGATCCCACGGTGGCCGGGTGACAGCGAAGCCACGTTGGTCGACGGACCGTGGCGACCCACGGCTAAAGGGTGAATTTCACGTCAGCCGGTCGCCGGCGCGGCGACCCAATCGTCGGCGTCGTAATGAAGCAGCGCCGGGAACGCGGCGACGATCGCCGCGACCCCGATCACGCACAGCACGCCGCCGGACACGACCGAGAAGCGGGCGCTCGTGGCGCCGGCCACCGCGCCGGACTCGATGTCGCCGAGCCGCGGACCGCCGGATACGACGAGCGAGTAGACCGCGGACATGCGCCCGCGCATCCGTTCCGGCGTCACGGTCTGGTTGATCGTCGTGCGGCAGACGGCGCTGACCGAGTCGGCGGCGCCCGCCAGCGCGAACAGCACCGCCGCGAGCCACAGCGTCTGCGCCGCGCCGGCGAACGCGATCGTCGCGCCCCACACGACGACGGCCCAGATCACCACTCGCCCGAGCCGGCGCGTATGCGGGAGCCATCCGGTCGTCATCGCCGCCACCGTCGCGCCGGCGGCCGTCGCGGAATACAGTGCTCCCGTACCGGCCGCACCGGTGTGGTACACGCCGACGGACAGCACCGCGAACAGCGCGCGCGGCATGCCGAACGTCATCGCGACGAGATCGATCGCGAACGACCCGAGCAGGGCCTGGTTGCTGCGGACGTACCGCAAGCCCTCGACGATCGAATCCCGAAGCCGCTCGTGCGCCTGCACGTCGTGCGGAGGCTGCGGCGCCACCGGTAGTACCGCGATGACCATCGCGGCGCAGCTGAGTGCGTCGATCGTGTACGCCCACGTCAGCCCGAGCGCAGCGATCACGAGCCCGCCCAGGGCCGGACCGACGACCATCGTGAGCGTGTTCAGACCATACGCGAGCGCGAGCGCTCCCCGTAGCTGGCGGCGGTCGACCAGGTTCGGCAAGATCGCCGAGACGACGACGCTCTCGAGCGAGACGAACGCGGCGAGCAGCGCCGCCAACGCATACAGCACTCCGATTCCGGGATGGCCGATCCCGGCCGCCACCGCGAGGCCGGCGGCGGTCAGCACGAGTCCGATCTGAGCGAGCAGCAGCAGCCGGCGCCGATCGACCCGGTCGGCGACCGCGCCGCCGAGCAGCGCGGCAGCGACGAGCGGCACCAGTTCGACGGCGCCGAGCAGCCCAACGAGCAGCGCCGACCGCGTCTGGACGTACACCTGATACGGCAGCGCAACCAGCGTCGCCTGCGCACCGAGGCCCGACAGGAAGCTGCCGATGACGACGAGCCGGAAGTCGCGGCTGTCGCGCAGCGGTGTGAGGTCTGGTCTCAGCCGCGGGAGGCGCAAGCCGGCGCTCAGCTACCTGCGGTATTCGCAGAGCTGTCCGCGTACAGCAAGCCCATCGCTTCGTCAGCTGGCCGGCGCGGTGACGATGCGAAAGAGCTCAGCCGCCTCGTCCGGCGAGATTTCAAGCGCGGGTTCTCCTACGTTCAACTCGATCGCGTTCACGTTCGGCACGACACTCGGCGCGACGCGGTGAAACAGCCACACGCGTCGCCGTTCGGCTATGTCAAGCGAGCGCCGCTCGAGCGTCTGCGCGTCGCCACGCAGGTGGACGTGAAACAGCGGCGTCTGCGGGGGATCGGGGACAACAATGATCCCGGGCACCTCGCCGAGTGCACCCGCCAGCGCGCGTGCGTGCGAGAGAAACAGGGGCATCTGCGGGATCAGCTCGTCGAGCCCGCGCTGCGCAGAAGCCGCAAACGGGAACAAGCTCGCCAGCGCGCCACCGTGGCGACGTCGCCAAACACGGGCCTCGGCGATCACGTCTTCCGGTCCGGCCAGAACGCTGCCTCCCAATCCACACAGCCCTTTGTATAACGAGACATACACGGTGTCGAACAGCGATGCGATCTCCGAGTACGGACGCTCGTAGTAAGGCGCCGACTCCCAGATTCTGGCGCCATCGAGGTGCGTCGCGATCTCCCGGTCGCGCGCCCACTGTATCTGCGCCACCAGATCGTCCCATTCCGGCAGCCGACCGCCGATCTCCCGCTGTGGCAGCTCGAGGAGCAGCGCCCCGATCGGGGAGTGGACAGCCCCGAGGTCTTCGAGCACGATCAGCCGGTCACGATCGCCGATCAGCTCCGCCTTGAGGCCGTGGAGTTGCGCGTAGCCGGCGTGCTCGTGGAGCTCGAGATGGCAGGTTGGGTGAAATGCGACGGTGCTGAGCCCACGCCGATCGCAGTGAATTCGCAACGCGATCTGTTGCGCCATCGTGCCGCTCGGCAGCAAAGCCGCCGCCCGGGCGCCGAGGAGGTCCGCGATCCGGCGTTCGAACTCCTCCACATACTCACCCTCGCCGTAGCGGTCCGGCCAGGCATCCGGCGGGAGCGCCGCCGCCGCTGCCCCCAGAAGCTCAGCCGCAGAAGCCGGACGGCGGTGACCAAGCCACCGCTCACACCGCCACATGATCTCCCGCCAATCACGCTCGGACACGAGCCGAGCCTACCGGCAAACGACGACCGCGAATGAGGGGTTCACTGGATGGCCCACGGCCCGGGGTGCTTGCGGAGCGCGGGCTCGGTTGCCTGTGAACCCCAGTGGTCTGCGACGATGCGGCTGCGTCGGCTATCGGCCGACCAATGTCCGACAATACAGATAAATTCGATCGATCTAGTAGTCTTTCCGCGTCGACCGATTGCCAGGAGGATTGGGGCTGATGCGCGTCCATGAATCGAACGTGAATGTTGTTCGTCCGCAACGACGGCGGCTGGGGAGGCCGCTTGTCGGCGCGATCGCCATGCTTGCGACCGCGGCGGCGATCACCGCGTGCGGGTCGAGTTCCGGCAGCTCCAGCAGCACCACCGGAACCACCAGAACCACGAGCACGTCGGTTTCGTCGGGGTCGGGAATCGCTCGGACCGGCCCCGGCCTCACCGTTCCGACCGCTCCCGGTGGCACACGCGTGACTGGCGGAACGGTCACGTTCGCGGAGGCGCCGGACTCGCCACCCAACTACATCTTCCCGGGGGTCAGCCCGGAGTTCTGCTCGATCGCCAACGTGACCAATTTCAACACCTTGATGTATCGGCCGCTCTACTGGTACGGAAACGACTACACGCCGACGGTCGACTACGGCTATTCGGTCGGCAATCAGCCGGTCTGGTCAGACAATGACAGGACCGTCACGATCACGTTGAAGGATTGGAAGTGGTCCGACGGCGAGCAGGTGACCTCGCGCGACGTCGAGTTCTATATCAACATCTACAAGGCGAACCGAGCCGAGAACTGCGAGTACGTCCCGGGACGCTTCCCTGACAACGTCGTCAGCGTGGCTGCACCGAACTCCTCGACGCTCGTGCTGCATCTGAACGCCTCCTACGACCCGGAGTGGTTCCTTTACAACCAGCTCTCTCAGCTCGTGCCGATGCCGCTCGCGTGGGACCGCACCTCGCTCTCGCAGCCGGCCCCGACCGGCGACAACGGTCATCTGCCCGACACGACGACTGCGCGGTGCTCAGGCCGTCTACAAGTTCCTGGACGGGCAGTCGAAGGACCAGGGCACGTGGGCGAAATCGCCGCTGTGGAGCATCGTCGACGGGCCGTGGAAGCTGCAGTCGTTCACGGCCGATGGCGAGGTCACGCTAGTCCCAAACCCCGACTACTCGGGATCGCCGAAGCCGTCGATCGCGAAGTTCATCGAGCTGCCCTTCACATCCGACACCGCCGCATTCAATGAGTTCCGCTCAGGTGGTCCAAGCGCCGTCACTATCGGTTACGTACCGCCTCAGGACGTGGCGGAGGTGCCGAGCCTGACCGCCCAGGGTTACCTCGACAATCAGGGCTCGCAGTACGGGTTCAACTTCTTCCCGCTCAACTACAACAACCCGACGGTGGGGCCGATCTTCAAGCAGCTCTACTTCCGCCAGGCCCTGCAGCATCTGGTGGACCAGACCGGGTGGATCAGCGCGTTCCTCGGCCATGCTGCGACCGCGACTGTGTCACCGGTGCCGATAGTGCCGCCCAGTCCGCTCGTGCCGGCTTTGACGACGACGAGCCCCTACCAGTTCTCCGTCTCCGCGGCGTCCACGCTGCTGAGCGCGAACGGCTGGAAGGTTGTCCCGGAGGGCACGACCACCTGCGAAAAGCCGGGGACGGGTACGGGTGAGTGCGGCGCCGCCATCACCAAGGGCGAGCCGCTCAAATTCAACCTCGTATACGCGAGCGGCCTGACGTCGCTCGAATCGGAGATGAACGATTTCGAGGCAGAAGCGAAGCGGGTCGGCATCACGATCAACCTGACCGTGCGGACCCCCGAGTCAATCACCAGCACTTCCACGCCATGCACACCGAGCCAGCCGATCTGCAAATGGCAGGCGGCTGATTGGAACGGCGGCTGGGTCTACGCGGACCCATACCTTCCGACTGGGGAGGTCCTGTTCGCGACCGGTGCGACCACGAACTTCGGCAGCTACTCGAATCCACAGGCGAACAAACTGATCGACAACACGATCACGGCACCCGCCTCGCAGGAAGGTCAAGCGCTGAGCGCCTACGCTTCGTTCATGGCGGAGCAACTGCCCGTCATCTATCAGCCGACATCGATCGGCCTGTACTCCTCGAATGGTGGCACCCTGGTGTCGGCCAAGCTCGGAGGCTTCGCCGGCAACTCGTTCACCTATCTGACGCCGGAGGCGTGGTACCTGGTCAAGTGAGTGCTTGAGCTCGACCGGCCGACGGCAGGTTGCTGTCGGCTGGAAGCGGACAGACGGGGCTTCTCGTCGATCAACCGTTCGTCTCGCTCCTGCGGTGGGCGGGCCGCAGCCTCACGTTCGTCGCCGAGCAGGCCGGACACCGGCACACAGCTCTAATGGGCGATGCTGGGCTCGAACCAGCGACCTCCGCCTTGTCGAGACGGCGCTCTCCCAGCTGAGCTAATCGCCCGGGAGGCCATAAATGTACCTGGGGCACGGGGGTCGGGGTAGACTCGCCGCCGAGATGAGGGTGAGGGCCGCGACGCTGATCGCGATCTTCGGGATCGCTCTGGTTCCGGGGATCTCGGGCGCCGCCCAGCCGATCAGCGCCCCCAGCCTGCATGTGTCCGTCAAGCCGGCGTCCGGCTCACGCACGACGCATTTCGTGATCCGCTTCAAGTCGGCGCAGAGGACCGGCCCGATCGGCTCGGGCCACGACCTCTACCGGCTCACCGCCAGCGTCAAGAGCCAGGGCGGCGGATGCCAGTCGAGCGTCAGCGCGGTGGCGCCGTCGTCGCACGCCGGCGCGACCGTCCACGTCACGCTCGCGCCCGCCGCGCACCGGGGCTGGTGCGCAGGGACGTTCCGCGGCCAGGTCTGGAACGTCCTGACCGAGCCGTGCCCCGTGGGCAGGGCATGCCCGGCGATCCAGCCGCTGCCGCGGGTGGTGGGCAAGTTCACGTTTCGCGTGAAGCGCGGCTGAGCCGCGGGCCGTAGCATCCGGACGCATGGAGCTCGAGCTTCCCGACGGCAAGACACTGACCCTTCCCGACGGCGCCACCGGGGCCGACGCCGCGGCGGCGATCGGCGCCGGCCTCGCGAGGGCGGCGCTGGCGGTCAAGGTCGACGGGGAGCTCCGCGACCTCTCTCGCCCGCTGCCCGAGAACCACGATGGCGGCCCCGCGAAGCTCGAGATCCTCACCGACCGCAGCGGCGATGAGGCGCTGAGCCTGATTCGCCACGACGCCGCGCACGTGCTGGCTGCGGCGGTGATCGACCTGTATCCCGGCGTGAAGATCTCGATCGGGCCGCCGATCGAGAACGGGTTCTACTACGACTTCGACTTTCCCGACGGGGTGTCGCTGTCCGAGGCGGACTTCGAGGGAATCGAGGCCAAGATGCGCGAACACATCGCGGCCGACGAGCCGTTTGTGCGCGAGGAAGTGCCCGCCAGCGAAGCACTCGATCGCTTCCTCCGGGAGGCTCAGGATTACAAGGTGGAGCTGATCGAGGACCTGGTCGAGAACGACGGAGTCCCGACGGTCTCGCTGTACACGAACGGGCCGTTCACCGACCTGTGCCGCGGTCCGCACGCCCCGTCGACCAAGCGGATCAAGGCGTTCAAGCTCCAGTCGGTCGCCGGCGCGTACTGGCGCGGGGATTCGAACAAGCCGATGCTCACCCGCATCTACGGGACGGCGTTCTTCTCCCAGAAGGATCTCGACGACTTCCTCGAGCGCCTCGAGCAGGCGCGCGCGCGTGACCATCGCCGGCTCGGCCCCCAGCTAGGGCTGTTTAACTTCTCCGACGTCGCGCCCGGCATGGCGTTCTGGTTCCCGCCGGGGACCCAGGTTTTCAACTCACTGGTCGCGCTCAGCCGCGAGATGGGCGACCCGCGGGGCTACACCGAGGTCAAGACCCCGCAGCTATACGACAGCTCGCTGTGGAAGACCTCCGGGCACTGGGACAAGTTCCGCGAGCACATGTTCATCACCGAGTCGGCCGACACGCCGATGGGGCTCAAGCCGATGAACTGCCCCGGCCACTGCCAGCTGTACGCGTTGCAGCCGCACTCCTACCGCGACCTCCCGATCCGATACTCCGAGCCGGGACTGCTGCACCGCAACGAGCTGAGCGGCGCGCTCCACGGGCTGCTGCGCACGCGGAACTTCGCCCAGGATGACGGACACGTTTTCTGTGCCGAGGAGCAGGTCCAGGACGAGCTCGAGGCGTGCCTTGACTTCGCCTTCGACACCTACAAGATCTTCGGCTTCGACGTTCGCCTGGAGCTCTCGACGCGCCCCGACGAGCGGCTCGGCTCCGATGAGGTGTGGGACCGCGCCGAGGGACACCTGATCCAGGTGCTCGACCGCAAGGGTCTCGCCTATGACCTCAATACCGGCGACGGGTCTTTCTACGGCCCGAAGATCGACCTGCACATGACCGATTCGCTCGGACGCTCGTGGCAGATCGGCACGGTCCAGCTCGACTACAACATGCCGGCGCGCTTCGGGCTCAGCTACACGGGCGCGGACAACGCCGAGCATCAGCCGGTGATGATCCATCGTGCGCTGATGGGCTCCTACGAGCGGTTCATCGCGATCCTGATCGAGCACTACGGCGGGGAACTGCCCGTGTGGCTCACCCCCGTGCAGGCAATCGTCCTTACGATCGCCGACCGGCATCTCGACTACGCCCGGAACGTCCGGGACGAGCTCCAGGCCGGCGGGGTCCGGGCCGAGGTCGACGAGCGCACCGAGTCGGTGGGACGCAAGATTCGCGACGCCGAACTGCGCAAGATTCCTTACATGCTGGTTGTGGGAGACGTCGAGCAGGAGGCCCAGCAGGTCCGTGTCCGCGAGCACCGGCGCGGCGACGAGGGCTCTGCGCGGGTCAGCGAGTTCATCGGACGGGTCCGCGAGCAGGTGAAAAGTCGCTCGAACCCCTAGAACCACCGCTATACTCGCTGTCGTTGACCCAAGCGCCTCGTTACATAGGGCCCGTCACCGCTTGACGTTCCCCGCACCTCGCAGCTAGTGCCGGTCCCTCGAAAGTTCGATCGGCGCCCGCCAGAGCGGGACCAGACTCGGATCAACGATCGCATTCGCGTGCCCGAAGTGCGTCTGATCGGCGCCGATGGCAAGCAGATTGGGATCGTCAAGACGGCCGAGGCGCTGTCGTACGCCCAGGAGCGCGATCTGGACTTGGTCGAGGTCGCCCCGGAGGCGCGCCCGCCGGTGTGCCGGGTGCTCGACTACTCCAAATACAAGTACGAGCAGGCGCAGAAGCAAAAGGCCGCGCGCCGGCATCAGCAGCAGATCACCGTCCGCGAGATCAAGTTCCGCCCGAAGATCGCGCAGAACGACTACGACACGAAGAAGGGCCACGTGTCGCGGTTCCTCAAGAACAAGGACAAGGTCAAGATCACGATCATGTTCCGCGGGCGGGAGGTCACCCACCCCGAGCGCGGCACCGCGCTGCTCGACCGCCTCGCCGGCGAGCTGTCGGAGATCGGGGTCGTCGAGCAGTCGCCCGTCCAGGACGGGCGCAACATGACGATGCTGCTCGCGCCGTCGAAGGCGGTGCTCGCGGGGGAGAAGGACAAGGCGGCCGACGGCAAGCAGGACAAGTCGCCCGACGGCCGCGAGCCGAAGGAAGCCGAGCCTCAGGCGGACGGCGCCGTCGACGGCGAGCAGCCGTCCGAGTCAGCCGACGCAGAGCAGCCGTCCGAGTCAGCCGACGCAGAGCCGCAGCCCGAGTCAGCCGACGGCGAGCCGCAGCCCGAGCCGGTGCAAGCCGGCCCGTCGACCTCCGCCTGACCCGCGATCCCAAGGATTGAACCGGGCCACCGACCGTAAACGGCGCGTCGTCCGCGACGAATGTTGCGCCGCCGTCTGTTCGGGCGCGCTCTGCTTTACTAGGCGGCACTTCCGATGCCGAAGATGAAGACGCATTCCGGCGCCAAGAAGCGCTTCAAGGTGACCGCCACCGGAAAGGTGCGCGGCCGCCGGGCGTTCTCGACTCACATCCTCGAGAAGAAGACGCCCAAGCGCAAGCGGCGCCAGGCGAAGCCGTCGTGGATCAGCCCGCACGATGAGCCGCGGGTGAAGACACTGCTCGGGGTCAAGCGGAGGCAAGGCGGATGACGCGCGTAAAGCGTTCGGTTCACGCGCGAAAGAAGCGTCGCGCGACGCTCGCGCTCACGAAGGGATTCCGCGGGGACGCGAGCCGGCACTACCGGGTCGCGAAGGAGGCGCTGCTCAAGGCCGATCAGTACCGCTACCGCGACCGGCGCAACCGCAAGCGCGACTTCCGGCGGCTGTGGATCACCCGCATCAACGCCGCCGCCCGACAGAACGACATGTCCTACTCACAGTTCATGCACGGTCTCCAGCTCGCCGGCGTTGAGCTGGACCGCAAGATCCTCGCGGACATCGCCGTCCGCGACGCCGAGACCTTCCGACGCTTTGCCGACCGCGCCCGCGAGGCGCTGGCGGCCGGCTGACGACACGCCGACCAACCAGCACCGCCGCCCGGGCGCCGCTCCACAGGAGGGCGCCCTTTTTCGTTCATGACCCAGATCACCAGCCCCCACAACCAGAAGCTCAAGGAGATCCGCAAGCTCCGCCAACGGCGGCGCTGGCGCGAGCGCGCCGGGCAGTTCGTGGCGGAGGGTGAGGATTTATTGAGTTCGGCGGACGCGAGCGGCTGGATCGCCATCGAGCGGTATGTGGCGGCGGGCAGCGGTCTTGACGGCATTGAGGTCGAGCCCTCGCTCCTGACGAGCGCCTCGGGCCTGAGCTCGGGCACGCGGGCGCTGGCGGTGTACGAGGAGCGGTGGGCGCCGGCGCCGGCCGGACCGCTGTGCGTGTACCTGCACGGCGTTCACGATCCCGGGAACGTCGGGGCGGTGCTGCGCTCGGCGCAGGCGTTCGGCGCGTCGTCGGTGGCGCTCGGGCCCGGGAACCGCGGACCCGTACAGCCCCAAGGCGGTCCGCGCGTCGATGGGCGCGGTGTTCGCGGTGCCCGCTGGCGCGTGCGGACATCGGTGATCTCCCGGGGATCAAGATCGCGCTCGTGCCCGGCGCCGGCGAACCCTTGGACCATCTTTGGCGATCAAGTCTCGAATATGACAGGTCCATCGCCAAAGAAGCCACGCTTCTGGTCGGCTCCGAGCGTGACGGGCTGCCGGACGAGGTCGTCGCGCAAGCGGACCACATCGCGCACATCCCGATCCACACCGACTCGCTCAATGCGGCGATGGCGGCGACGATCGCGCTCTACGAGCTGAGCCGTAGGATGGCGCCCGAATGACCGACCGCATCGCGGACATCCAGGCCGAGGCCGAGAAAGCGATCGCCGACGCCGGCGATACCGCCGCGCTCGAGAACGTCCGCATCCAGTACCTGGGACGCAAGGCCGAGCTGCCGAACCTGCTGCGGAGCGTCGCCGAACTGCCCGCCGCCGAGCGCGCCGCCACCGGTAAGGCCGCCAACGAGGCGCGCAAGGCGCTCGAGGCGGCCATCGAGGACCGCGAGCAACAGCTGGCCTCGCAAGAGCTCGAGCAGCGGCTCGAGCGCGACCGCGTCGACATCACGCTTCCCGGCTCGCCGGCGCCGGCGACCGGGAGCCTGCACCTGATCACCCAGACCAGGCGCGAGCTCGAGGACATCTTCATCGGCCTCGGCTTCAACGTGGCCGAAGGCCCCGAGGTCGAGACCGTCTACTACAACTTCGACGCGCTCAACCACGCGCCGACGCATCCCTCGCGGCTGATGACCGACACGTTCTACGTCGAGCCGACGCCGGACATCTTCGACCCGAACGCGCTGCTGCTCCGCGTCCACACCTCGCCGGTGCAGATCCGCGCGATGGAGCGCCAGCCCCCGCCTCTCTACATCGTCGTCCCGGGGCGCACGTACCGCCCGGACAACGACGCCACCCACACGCCGCAGTTCCACCAGCTCGAGGGGCTCGCGGTCGACACCGACATCACGCTCGGCGACCTGCAGGGGACGCTGCTGCGGTTCGCGCGTGCCTACTTCGGCGAGGACCGCGAGGTTCGCTTGCGACCGCACTTCTTCCCGTTCACCGAGCCGAGCGTCGAGGTCGATGTGTCGTGCTTCAACTGCAATCAGGGCGTGACCGCCGACGGCCAGCGCTGCCCCTTGTGCAAGGGCACGGCGTGGATCGAGATCCTCGGCTCCGGGATGGTCGACCCGAACGTGTTCGAGTCCGTCCGCGAGTACGGATACGACCCCGAGCGCGTCCAGGGGTTCGCGTTCGGGATGGGGATCGAGCGGATCGCGATGCTCAAGCACGGCGTTCCGGACCTGCGGCTTCTGTACGACAACGACGTGCGCTTCCTGGAGCAGTTCGCCTGATGCGCGTCCCGGTTCACTGGCTGCACGAATACGTCGCGCCCGACCTCGATACGCACGCGCTTGCCGAGCGCCTGGCGCTGACCGGCACCGAGGTCGAGCGCGTCGAGCGCCACGGCGTGACCGCGCTCGAGAACTTCGTCATCGGTCGCGTGCTCGAGGCTGAGCAGCACCCCAACGCCGACCGACTACGAGTCTGCGTCGTAGATATCGGGGACGGCGAACCGTCGCAGATCGTCTGCGGCGCGCCGAACGTCGCCGCTGGGCAGACCGTGGCGGTCGCGAAGCCCGGTGCGGTGATGCCGGACGGGACCAGGCTCGGCAAGGCGAAGCTGCGCGGGATCGAGTCCAACGGAATGATCCTGGCCGAGGACGAGGTCGCGATCGGGATCGAACACGACGGGATCATGGTGCTCGAGCGTGACGGGCTCGAGCCGGGCACGCCGCTCGAGAAGGTGCTGCCGATCGCCACCGACGTCCTCGTGCTCGAGATCACGCCGAACCGACCCGACTGCCTCGCGATCTACGGAGTGGCGCGCGAGGTTCACGCCGCCACCGGCGCGCCGCTGGCGCCGGCCCCCTGGCGAGATGACCCCGGCGAGCCGGGCGAGGTCGCCGGCGCGACGGTAATCGTCGAGTGCCCCGACCTGTGCCCTCGTTTCACCGCGAGGGTGTTCGAGGACGTCAAGATCGGACCGAGCCCGCTGTGGCTGAAAGCGCGGCTGACGGCCGCCGGCCAGCGCCCGATCTCGAACGTCGTCGACATCACCAACTACGTGATGCTGCTGACGGGCCAGCCGCTGCACGCATTCGACCTCGACCGGGTCGAGGGCGCGACGCTGACCGTCCGCCGCGCGCACGACGGCGAGCAGGTCGAGACGCTCGACGGCCAGACGCGTACGCTCGACGCCGACATGATGCTGATCGAGGACGCGGCCGGCCCCACCTCGATCGCCGGCGTGATGGGCGGCGCGCGGTCCGAGGTCGCCGCCGACACGACACGCGTCCTGATGGAGGCCGCGAACTGGGACGGGGCGAACATCCATCTCACGTCGCTCAAGCTCGGGCTGCGCAGCGAGGCGTCGGGCCGGTTCGAGAAGGGGATACAACCCGAGCAGGCGATGGAGGCGCAGGCGGTCGCGACGCAGCTGATGATCGAGCTGTGCGGGGCGCGGCTCGTGCCCGGCACGATCGACATCGGTGGCGACGGCCCGCCGCCGAAGACGATCGCGCTCCGCACGGCGCGCCTGCGACGGTTGCTGGGTGTCGACATTCCGCGCGAGCGGAGCGCCGAGATCCTCAAGGCGCTCGGGTTCAAGGCCGCGCGGGCCCACGATGGCCTCGAGGTGACCGTTCCGGCGTTCCGGCGCGCGGATGTCACCCGCGAGGTCGACCTGATCGAGGAGGTCGCGCGCATCGACGGCCTCGACAAGCTGCCGGTCACGCTCCCCTCGCGCCACGGCGCCTCCGGCCGCCTGACCGCTCGCCAGCGACTCCGCCGGCGTGCCGCCGACGTGCTCTCGGCCCAGGGGCTGCACGAGATCGTGGGATGGAGCTTCACCCAGCCAGAGCTCGCCGACCGGCTCCGCCTCGGGGCCGACCACGCGCTCCGGCGCACGGTGACGCTGGCGAACCCGCTCTCGACCGACCTGTCCGTGCTGCGCACGACGCTCCTCGGCTCGCTGCTCGACACGGCGCGGCACAACCGCGCTCGCGGCGCCGCCACCGTGCGCCTGTTCGAAGCCGGTGCGGTGTATCTGTCTACGCGGCCAGGGCAGCTCCCGCGCGAGCCCCACCACCTCGGCGCGGTGCTGGCCGGCGCGGTGCGTCCGCCGAGCTGGCGCGAGGGTCACCCGCCCACGGTCGACTTCTTCGCTGCCAAGGGGATACTCGAAGGCCTGATGGACGGGCTCCGGACGGACTGGGGTCTCGAGGTCGCGCACGAGCCGTTCCTCCACCCGGGCCGCGCGGCCCGCATCATCGTCGCCGGCGGCGAGGCCGGCTGGATCGGCGAGATCCACCCGCTCGTCGCCGCGCAGTGGGATCTGCGCGACACGGTCGCGGGGTTCGAGCTCGACCTCGACGCCGTGCCCGAGCCCCCGACCCCGCTCTACGAAGAGCTCAGCGGTTTCCCGGACGTGCGCGAGGACCTCGCGGTGGTCGTGTCCGAGCGCGTCACCGCGGCCGAGCTGATCGCGGTCATACGCCGCGCCGGCGGCCCGCTGCTGGCCGGGGCGAAGGTGTTCGACGTCTACCGAGATCCCGAGCGCCTCGGCGAGGGCAACGTGTCGCTGGCGGTGGCGCTCACCTACCGCGCGCCCGACCGGACGCTGACCGACGAGGAGGCGGCCGAGCGCCGCGACGCGATCGCGAAGGCGGTCGGCGACGAGCTGGGCGGGAAGATCCGTGCCTCGTAGCGTGTCGGTGTTCGGCAGCGCCGGGTTCACGGGCGCGCTCACCGCGCGGCTGCTGTACCGCCATCCCTCGCTCGAACTCCGCGCGCTCACCGCGCGCAGCGACATGGGGCGCCGGCTCGACGACCTGTACCCCCACCACCGCGTGCCGCTCGAGCTCGAGGAGCTCGATCTCGACCGACACGCCGACGTCGACGCCGCGGTTGTCGCCTACCCCCACGGCGCCGCTGCGCCGCTCGTGTCCGAGCTACGCGCGCGGGGCGTGCGCGTTGTCGACCTGAGCGCCGACTTCCGGCTCCACGACCCCGCGGTGTACGGACGCTGGTACCACGAGCACGAGGCACCGGAGCTGCTCGACGAGGCGGTCTACGGCCTGCCCGAGCTCTACCGCGACGAGATCCGGGGCGCCTCGCTGGTCGCGAACCCGGGCTGCTACCCGACCGCCTCGTTGCTCGCGCTCGCGCCGCTGGCGCGGGCGGGGGTGATCGAGGACCTTGTGATCGACGCCAAGTCCGGGGTGTCGGGCGCGGGACGGGCCGCGACCGACAAGACCCACTTCGTAACCGTCGACGAGAACCTGAACGCGTATGGCGTCCCGCGCCACCGCCACATCCCCGAGATCGAGCAGGAGCTCTCGGTATTGGATCCCGCCCACCCCGACGTCCGGATCACATTCATCCCGCATCTCGTGCCGCTCGACCAGGGCGAGCTCGTGAGCTGCTACGTGACTCCATCGGAGGCGATCGACGACCTCGGAAGCCTCGAGGCGCTGTACGCCGAGGCTTATGCGGACGAGCCGTTCGTCGAGGTGGTCGCCGCGCCGCCGGGCGTGCGCGACGTCCGCGAGACGAACATCTGCCGCATCTCGGTGCACCGCGACGAGCGCACGGGGCGCGTGATCGTGTTCGGTGCGCTCGACAACCTGTGGAAGGGCGCCGCCTCGCAGGCGGTCCAGAACCTCAACCTGATGTTCGGCCTGCCCGAGGACGAGGGGATCGGGGTAACCGCGTCGGCGCGAGCGCAGGGCCGTGCGGTGACCGCGACGCATTCGTTCTTCGGGTCGCGCTGGGTCGAGGCCCCGGGCAACGTGACCGAGGCCGCCGGCGGGCTGCCTCGCGGCTTCAGGGCCGCCGGCGTCGCGTGCGGGATCAAGCCGAGCGGTGGCTCGGACCTCGGCCTGCTCGTCTCGAGCGCGCCGGCGACCACCAGCGCGGCGCGCTTCACGAGTTCGGGCACGCAGTCGGCACCGGTGCTGCTGTGCCGCGAGCGCGTCGATCTGACCGGGATCCGCGCGGTCGTGGTCAACTCCGGCAACGCGAACGCCGCCACCGGACGCCCGGGGTTCGAGAACGCGGCCAAGATGCAGGGCGCCGCGGCGCTCGCCAGCCGCTGCCCCGAGGGCGTGGTCGCGGTCGCCTCGACCGGTGTGGTCGGCGTGCCGCTCCCGATCGGCTCGGTGATGACGGGAATCGTGCGGGCGACGCACGCGCTCCGACCCGACGGCGAGATCGACTTCGCACACGCGATCCGCACCACCGACATCGTCGACAAGCACGCCTGCCTCGACGTCGCGGTCGGTGGCGGGACCGTCCGCCTGACCGCGCAGGCCAAGGGCGCCGGGATGATCTCGCCGAACTTCGCGACGCTGCTGTGCTTCGTTCAGACCGATGCGGCGTTGTCGCCCGAGACCTGCGACCTGCTCCTAGGGGTGACCGTCAGGCGTTCGTTCGAGCGAATCAGCGTGGACGGCCAGCTGTCGACGAGTGACACCGTCATCCTCCAGGCAAGCGGTGAGTCCGGCGTCGCGATCGAGCCCGAGACCGAGGACGAGGTCCAGTTCGGCGAGGCGCTCGACGCCGTGCTCAGACAGCTGGCGCTGAACATCGTGCGAGACGGAGAGGGCGCGCGCCGGGTCGGCCGTGTCGTCGTGCACGGCGGCGACGGCGCGGCGGTCGACAACGTCGCGCGCGCCGTCGCGGACTCGCCGCTGGTCAAGACCGCGCTGTACGGCGGCGACCCCAACTGGGGGCGGATCATCCAGGCCGTCGGGATGGCGATGCCGGGGACCGCGCCGCTCGCCGTCGGGATCACGATCGAGGGCATCCAGGTGTGCACGCGCGGCCAGTACGTGCCGCACGACGAGGACGCCCTGAAGGCGGCCGTCCAGCGCGAGGAGGTCGAGTACGAGATCGACCTCCCGGGGGAGGGTGCCGAGGTCGAGCGGTACTTCTCCGACTTGGGTCATGAATACGTGACGCTCAACGCGGAGTACACGACATGACCCAAGTCGCACTTTGTGACACGAGTACGTGACGCTGAATGCCGAGTACACGACCTAGCCACACGATGCCGGCCTACGACGAGCACCGCCTGCGTGACGTCGGCACGCTGCTCGAGGCGCTGCCGTACATCCGCGAGTTCCATGGCAAGACCGTCGTGATCAAGTACGGCGGCGCGGCCATGATCGACGACGCGCTCAAGGAGGACTTCGCGCGCGACGTCGTGCTGCTCAAGTACGTCGGGATGAACCCTGTGATCGTGCACGGCGGCGGCCCCGAGATCACGAGCTACATGGAGCGCCTGCACCTTCCCGTGAAGTTCGTCGACGGCCTGCGCGTGTCGGACCGCGAGACGGTCGAGATCGCGAAGATGGTGCTGGTCGGCAAGGTCAACAAGGACATCGTGCTGTTGATCAACCGTCACGGCCAGCCGGCGATCGGCCTGTGCGGCGACGACGGGCTGCTGTTCCGCGCCAAGCGCAGGGCGGCGCCGAGCGGTCAGGACATCGGGTTCGTGGGCGCGATCGAGCGCGTCGATGTCAACGTGCTCACCCACGTCGCCCAGGACTACATCCCGGTGGTCGCGAGCGTCGGCGCCGACCGCGAAGGCAACTCCTACAACATCAACGCCGACGAGGCCGCCGGCGCCGTGGCGCGCGCGCTCACCGCGTACAAGCTGATGTTCCTGACCGACGTCCCCGGATGGCTCCGAGACCCGTCTGACCCGGGCAGCGTCGTTTCGGAGGCGGGGGTCGACTCCGTCGTCGAGGCGCTCGCGAGCATCGGCGGGGGGATGCTGCCGAAGCTCCAGGCTTGCGTCGACGCGATCCAGGGCGGGGTCTCGTTCGCCCACATCGTCGACGGTCGCGTGCCGCACTCGCTGTTGCTCGAGCTGTTCACCAACGCCGGCCAGGGCACGAAGATCAGGCCGGCGGTATGAGCCTCGCCGAGCTGCAGGGCCTCGAGCGCGAGTACGCGGTCCCGACGTACGTCCGCAACCCGGTGCAGTTCGTCCGCGGCTCGGGCGCTCGCCTGTGGGACGCCGAGGGCAACGAGTACCTCGACTTCCTGGCCGGGATCTCGGTGCTGAACGTCGGGCACTGCCATCCGCGGGTGGTCGAGGCCGTGCGCGATCAGGCCGGCCGCCTCTCGCACGTGAGCAACCTGTACTACACCGAGCCCGCGCTGAAGCTGTCGGCGGCGCTGTCGCGAAGCTCGCTCGGTGGCAAGGTGTTCCTGTGCAACTCAGGCGCCGAGGCGAACGAGGCGGCGATCAAGCTCGCGCGGCGCGCGCGACCCGGCGGGAACGTGGTCGTGCTCGAAGGCGCGTTCCACGGCCGCACCTACGGCGCGCTGTCAGCCACACCCCAGGAGACCAAGCAGGCGCCGTTCGCGCCGCTGGTGCCGGGGTTCGTGGTGGTGCCTCGTGATCCGGGGGCGCTGGCCGCGGCGGTCGGCGACGGCACCGCCGCGGTGCTACTCGAGCCGATCCAGGGCGAGACCGGGATCCACCCCCTGTCCGACGAGTTGCTGCTGGCGGCGCGCGAGGCGTGCGACCGGACCGGCGCGGCGCTCATCTTCGACGAGATCCAGACCGGCATGGGGCGGACCGGAACGCTGTGGGCCTACGAGCAGACCGACGTCGTCCCCGACGCGCTGACGAGCGCCAAGGCGCTCGGCGGCGGCCTGCCGATCGGCGCGCTTGTCACCGGCCCGCGGCTGGCGGACGTGCTGCGCCCGGGCGATCACGGCTCGACGTTCGCCGGCGGTCCCGTGGTGGCGTCCGCGGCGCTCGTCGCGCTCGAGATCTGCTCCGATCCAGAGCTGCTCGCGAGGGTGCGCGTAGCCGGTGAGCGGCTGGCCGCCGGGCTCGCGACGCTGCCGTACGTGACCACCGTCCGGGGTCGGGGACTTATGCTGGCGATCGACGTGGATGCGGATCCCGCCCACCCCATCGACGCGGCCGAGCTCGCCCGGCGCGCGCTGCTCGAGCAGCGGCTGGTCGTCAACGCCACCGGCCCCGCGACGATCCGCCTGGAGCCGCCACTGATCGTCTCCGACGACGAGCTCGACGAGGCCGTGTCTCGGCTGAGGGCACTCGTGCCGTGACCGCCGCCTCGGAGCTGCTGCTTCCCGACGAGATGACGCTGCGCGGCGCCGGCGAGGCGCTCGCGGCTCGCCTGGAGGTACAGGACGGCGTCCATCACGAGCGCGACCGCACCTACTACGACACGTTCGACGGGTTGCTGCGCGAGGCCGGGCTGACGCTCACGTATGTCGACGGCGCGCTGTCGCTCGCCGAGCAGGACTCTGGGCTCGTCCGCGCCTCTCTGCCGATACCGGCGCCGACCAAGCCGCTGTTCGCGCGCGAGTTGCCGCCGGGACCGCTGCGCGACACGCTGCTCCCGCTGACCGACGTGCGCGTGTTGTTGCCGCTGGTCCAGCTCCGCACCCGCGAGCGGATCCTGTCGGTGCTCGATGGTGAGCGCAAGACGGTCGTCCGCCTCGCGCTCGAGGAGACCGCGCTGCTGCGCTCGGACGGCTCTGACGCGGCACTCCGGCCGCGCCTGCGGATCACCGGCATCCGCGGCTACGACAAGGATCTGCAGCGCGTGCAGGAGGCACTCGTCGGCGAGCTCGGCTTCAAGCCGGCCGACCAGCCGCTCGTCGACGAAGCCGTCAGGGCTGCGGGCGGAGTACCGGGTGGCCTCCCGACCAAGGTGAGCGTGCCGCTCCAGCCCGATCAGCGCGCCGACAGCGCCGCCGCTGTCGTGCTGCGCGGGATGCTCGAGGTGATCGAGGCGAACCTCGACGGCGCGATCGCCGACCTCGACAGCGAGTTCCTGCACGATCTGCGGGTGTCGGTGCGGCGCTCGCGGGCGGTCCAGCGCGAGCTCAAGCGGGTCTTTCCCCCCGACGAGCTCGCGCATTACCGCGCCGAGTTCCGCTGGCTGCAGCAGGCCACGGGCGACGTCCGGGACCTCGACGTGCACGTGCTCGAGTTCGACGACATGCGCGCGCTCGTGCCGGCGGCGATGCGGGACGACCTCGATCCCCTCCTGCGGGTCCTGCGGGCGCGGCGGGTCAAGGCGCGCCGCGCCCTGGTCAGAGCGCTCCGGTCCAAACGGGCCACGACGCTGCTGTCGGACTGGGGCGCGTTCCTCGACGGCCTCGAGGCTATGTCAGTGGACGAGCGCCCCGACGCCGCGAGGCCGATCGTCGAGGTCTCCGGCGAGCGGATCCGCAAGGTCTACCGGCGGATGCTGAAGATGGGCGACGCGATCGACCCCTCGAGCCCGGCCGAGGACTACCACGACCTCCGCAAGAAGGGCAAGGAGCTCCGCTACCTGCTCGAGTTGTTCGGCGTCGCGCTCTACCCCGAGGACGTGGTCAAGCCGATGATCAAGACCCTGAAGGCGCTCCAGGACGTGCTCGGGCGCCACCAGGACCGCGAGGTGCAGATCGCGTTGCTGCGGTCGCTCGGGCCCGAAGTGGCCGAGACGAAGGGCGGGGAAGCCGGGCTGATGGCGATCGGAGCGCTGGTGGCGCGGCTCGGCGAGGACGAGCGCGCCGCGCGTGGCGAGTTCGCCGGCCGGTTCGCCGAGTTCGCGTCCAAGGACCAGCGGCGCCTCGTCAAGGAGACATTCCGATGAGCACTTCCGACTTCGGCCACCTCCCCACCACGACCTACGAGGCCGACCCGTCGCAGGTCCACCGCGTGCTGCTGCTCTACAGCGGCGGGCTCGACACGAGCGTGATGCTCAAGTGGATCCAGGAGCAGTACCAGGCCGAGGTGGTAGCGCTGACCGTGAACCTGGGTCAGCCCGGCGAGGACTACGAGGTGATCCGCGGCAAGGCGCTCCTCCTCGGCGCGCTCGACTGCCACGTGGTCGACGCTCGCGAGGAGTTCGCGCGCGAGTACATCGTCCCCGCGATCAAGGCCAACGGCATCTACGGGCTTGGGTACCCGCTGTTCACCGCGCTCGGCCGGCCGCTGATCGCCAAGCTCGCGGTGAAGTACGCGCGCGAGTCGGGCTGCGACACGATCGCCCACGGCTGCACCGGGAAGGGCAACGACCAGGTGCGGATCGACGCCACCGTGGCCACGCTCGGACCCGAGCTGAAGGTGATCGCGCCCGTGCGCGGGTGGCAAATGGGCCGCGAGGAGGAGGTCGCATACGCGCACGAGCACGGGATCGTGATTAAGTCCCACCCATCCCAAGGCACCGAGGTCGCCCCGTACTCGATCGACGACAACCTGTGGGGCCGCTCGAGCGAGGGCCGCTGGATCGAGCACCTCGACCACGCGCCCGAGGACGACGTGTTCCAGCTCGTCACCCGCCCCGAGGAGGCGCCCGACGAGGCCGAGGTCGTGACCGTCGAGTTCGAGCGGGGCGTGCCGGTGGCGCTGAACGGAGAGCGGTTGGAGCTGGTCGCGCTGCTCGAGCGCGCCGGCGAGATCGGGGCACGCCACGGAGTCGGGATCGTCGATCACATCGAGGACCGGATCGTGGGCCTCAAGGTCCGCGACATCTACGAGGTCCCCGCGGCCACGATCCTGCTGCTCGCCCACCAGGAGCTCGAGAAGCTCGTCGGCACGATCCACCAGAACCAGCTCAAGCCGATGCTCGACCAACGGTGGGCGTACCTCGTCTACGCCGGCCTGTGGTGGGATCCCCTCCGCAGCGATCTCGACGCCTACATGAATGCCGCCAACTCGCAGGTGACCGGGACGATCGGGATCAAGCTCTATAAGGGCTCTGCGCGCGCGGTCACGCGTTCCTCGCCGCACGCGGTCTACGACGAGCAGCTGGCGTCGTTCGCGCAGTCGGGCGGGCTGTTCGCCCAGGCCGCCTCGCCCGGTTTCATCGAGCTGTGGTCGCTGCAGTCGCGGATGGCGTGGCGCCTGCGTCACGGACAGGAGGATTGAGCCGCGAACCCGTGGGTAGCTTCACTTCAATGGGTTACAAGGTTCTTGGATATGCGGTCTGGCAGGGCACCAAGTGGTACCTCCGGCGCCGCACCCCGGACGGTCCTCCGAAGCTGGCGCTGGTCGGCATCGCTGGTGTGGCGCTTGCCGGCGGCATCGTCGTCGCCCAGCGGCGCTTTGCCAACAACTAGCTGAGCTTCGTCGGGCCGGGGTTCGTCCGGTCGCGGCCGTACCGTCCCGGCCGATGAGCGATTTGCCGTCCGCCCTTGGGATCGAGGCGGTGGAGCTGGTGGCCGAAGGCGGACGCACCGTCACCGTTCGCGTGACCGGCCGCTGGCGGCGCCGGCGGCCCGAGCTGCGTGGTCAGGCGATGCTCGTGGTCGAGACCGGGACCGTTCGCCAGCGGTTCGTGGCGATGCCCGAGCCGCCGTCGTTGACCGGTGCGGCGCCGGGCACGTGGCGGATGAGCTTCACGGTGCCCGCGGAGCTCGCGCCGCAGCTGCCGGGGAGGACGTTCCTCCAGCTCGGGGCCGTGATGGTGCCGCTGCCCGTCGGCGAGGTGCCAGCGCCCGTCACGGATGTGGCGATGCCGGCGGGGGAGGCCGTCGAGGGCGTCGTCGATCAGGCTGCCGATGACGTCGATGAGCCGGAGGAGCCCGGCCTTGGGCTGCTCGAGGCCCGCCGGCTGCGCAGCTCAGAGCTCGCGGCCGAGAGCGCCCGGCGGCGCGCGGCCGAGGCCGAGGCGGCCGTGGCCGAGCTGCACTCGCGAGTCGCGCAGATCGAGGAGGAGCTGGCCGCGGCGCGCGCCGAGTCCGACCGGTTGCGGGACGAGATCTCAGAGCGCGAGCGGCGACTGCGCAGCTCCGAGCAGCACGCGCATGCCGAGCGCGCGCTGCGCAGCGAGGTCGAGCAGGCGCTGGCCGCCAAGACGCGAGCGAGCGGTCACGACCTCCGGGTTCTGCACGACCACGTGGCCGACCTCGAGCGGGACCTCGCGCGGATGTGGCGGACCGTGGACGAGGCCCAGCACCTTGCCGCCGCCGCCGAGGCCGCCCGGGCCGACGCCGAGCGCCGGCTGGCCGAGCGACCCCTACCCGCGCCCGAGCCGGCGCAGCCTCCGACCGTCGATGACGCCCGCGCACGGCTGATCGCCGCCGAGCTCGAACGCGCCCGAGCCACCCCGCCGCGCTTGCAGGCACTGGCGCCACCGGTCGCCGCCGTGAGCGACGCCGATCGGGCCGCGCTCCGCCTCGAGCGGGCGATGGTCCGCGGTGATCCGCGCCCCGACCTCGGCCCGGCCCACCTCGGGCCGCCCGACCTCCGCGCGCGCGCTGCGGTGGGGCGCGCGGTGGCGCTCGAGCGCGATCTCGGCGACGCCCGCCGCGAAGTTGCCGACGCTCGCCACGAGGTTGCCAGCGCGCGATCCGAGCTCGCCGGCGCCCGCCGCGAGCTCGAGCGTCAGCGGCTCTTGTGCGAGCGCGCCTACGACGCGATCGCCCGGGTTCGCAGCGAGCTCGCGCAGGTCGGCGCGGGCGATCCGCCCCAGCAGCCCGAGCCGCCCGCCCGCCCGGCGACGCCGGCCGAGCCGGTCCAGGCCGAGAAGCTGAGCGCAGCGCTCGCTCGGCTCCGCGAGGGGACGCCGGCGGCGCCCGCCGAGGAGCCCGCGGCAACGCCGGCCGCGCCGCAGAGCGAGGCGCCGGCGCACCCCGCGCGACCGGCCAAGCCGTGGCTGCGCAAGGCGTTCAGGACGCTTGCCGCCCGGGACCCGTCCTCCGCCGGGCGGCTCCTGCTCGCGCTGCTCCCCGCTCAGCGAGCCGCAGATCCGCATCCGGTCGCCTACGACCTCGTTCTCGGCGACCTGGCGACGGCGCGCGTCACCGTGTCCAGCGCCACCGCGCAGGTCGACCTCGGCGATTCGCCGCGACCGCCGTCTGAGGTCGACTTCCAGCTCGTGGGGGACCTCGCGAGCATCGCCCGGCTGCTGGCGGCCGGACCGATGCGGCGTCGGCTCGGCCGTCTGGCGCTGCGCCACCCGATGGCCCGGATTCGGGGTGACCGCAGCCGGTTTCCCGCGCTCGAGCACCTGATCGACGCGCCGCTGACAGTCGGGCAGTTGGGCGCCTCCGGCGTGCGGCTCGATCCGGTGCTGGCGCTGACCCTCGCCGCGCTGATGATCGAGCCCGAATGGACGGCCGGCGAGCGGTTCACGATCGCTCACCGAGAGCCGTCCGCGCCCTCGCCCGACGCGTACTTGCAGGTCCGCGACGGTAAGCCGCCGCTTCCATCCGCCGAGCCTCCTCACGGCCCGATCGCGGGCGTCGTCGTGTGCGCCGGGCACGCGGTCCTCGATGCGCTGGCCGGGGCGACGGCGGCAGCACTCGAGGGCGACGAGCGCCCGCTCGCGCTGCTCCGGCAGTGGCTCGATCGCGCACAATCCGGCTAAAAATCGGGGCTCAGCGGCATCTGTCTGAGCGGCGGCATATGCTCGGATAACAGACTCCGTCTGACCCGAACCCTGAGTCCCGAGCCCTCGATTGACCTCATCCCCCTGCGCGCATCTGCACGTCCACAGCGAGTATTCGCTGCTCGACGGGGCGTGCAAGATCGAGGCCCTGGTCGAGCGCGCCGCGTCGTTCGACCAGCCGGCGGTCGGCCTCACCGATCACGGCGTGATGAACGGTGCGGTCGAGCTGTTCACGGCCGCGCGTAAGCACGGAATCAAGCCGATCCTGGGCTGTGAGGCCTACGTCGTCGACGACCACGAGCGCCGCGCGCCTGGGCGGCTCGACCGGTTCCACCTGACGCTGCTGGCGGCCACCCCGACCGGCTATCGCAACCTGGTCAAGCTGTGCTCGGCCGGCTTTCTCGACGGCTATCAGCGCGGCAAGCCTTCGGTTGATCTCGGCCAGATGGCCGCCCACGCCGAGGGTGTGATCGCGCTCACCGGGTGCCTGCAGTCGCGCTTCTGCCAGCACCTGCTCGACGGCCGGATCCCGCAGGCGCGGGCTCACGCCGACGAGCTGATCCAGGCGTTCGGCGCCGATAACGTGTATTTCGAGGTGCAGAAGAATGGCTTGGCCGCCCAGGACCAGGCCAATGCCGGCATCGTCAAGATCGCGCGCGAGCTCGGGCGTCCGCTGGTCGGCACCGGCGACGTCCACTACCTGAAGCGCGAGGACTACTCGAACCACGCGGCGCTGCTGTGCGTGCAGACGAAGTCGACCCTTGACCAGCCGAAGATCAGCTTCGATACGAACGAGTTCTATCTGCGCTCGAATGAGGAGATGGCGCAGTCGTTCGCGGAGTGGCCCGAGGCGATCGCGACCACGCTCGAGATCGCCGAGCGCTGCGACGTGGAGCTCGAGCTCGGACGCCAGCTGATCCCGCGCTACCCGACGCCGAACGGCGAGAGCGAGAGTGAGTACCTGCGCGCGCGGGTGCTCGAGGGGCTGCGGGAGCGCTACGGTGATCCCGCTCCGGCCGAAGCGCTCGAGCGGGCCGACTACGAGCTCGGCGTGGTCGAGCGGATGGGGTTCAGCGGCTATTTCCTGATCGTGTGGGACTTTGTCAAGTACGCCAAGGACTCGGGGATCGCCGTCGGGCCGGGCCGCGGCTCGGCCGCCGGCTCGCTGGTGGCGTACTCGCTGCGGATAACCGACGTCGATCCGCTCCGCTACGGCTTGCTGTTCGAGCGCTTCCTCAACCCCGAGCGCGTGTCGATGCCGGACATCGACATCGACTTCTCGGTGCGCGGTCGCGACCGAGTGTTCCGGTACGTCACCGAGAAGTACGGCAAAGAGTCGGTGGCGCAGATCGTGACGTTCGGCAAGATGTTCCCCCGGGCGGCGACGCGCGACGCGGCGCGGGTGCTCGGGTATGACTACGGTGCCGGCGACCGCCTGGCCAAGTTGATCCCTGACCCGATCATGGGCCGCCCGCCGAGCTTCGAGGACTGCCTCAAGCCCGGGCAGCCGCTCCGCGCCGAGGTCGATCGCGACCCGATCGCGAAGCAGATCGTCGAGGTTGCTCAGGGCCTCGAGGGGATCGTCCGCAACTCCTCGATCCACGCCGCCGCGGTCGTGATCGCCGATCGCCCGCTGACCGACATCGTCCCGCTTCAGGTCGCCGACGCCGGCAGCGACGAGAACGGCGAGCGCGTGTTCCGCACGGTCACCCAGTTCTCGATGAAGCCGGTCGAACAGCTCGGGCTGCTGAAGATGGATTTCCTCGGTCTGCGCAACCTCGACGTGATCGAGGACGCGCTCGACATCATCAAGCGCTCGACCGGCGAGCGCCCGGACATGGCCACGCTCCCGCTCGACCACGCGCCGACGTACGAGATGATGGCCCGCGGCGACTCGGTCGGCGTGTTTCAGTTCGAGTCCGAGGGGATGCGCGAGGCGCTCAAGAAGGTCAAGCCCGACGAGTTCGACGACCTCGTCGCGCTCAACGCCCTGTACCGACCGGGCGCGATGGACCAGATCCCCACCTACGCTCGGGGCAAGCACCATCCGGAGTTGATCACGTACCCGGACGAGCGGCTGCGGCCGATTCTCGAGACGACCAAGGGCGTGATCCTCTACCAGGAGCAGGCGATGCAGATCGCCAAGGACATCGCGGGGTTCAGCGGCGCGAAGGCCGACGACCTCCGCAAGGCGATCGGCAAGAAGAACCGCGAGGCGATGGCCCAGCTCAAGCCAGAGTTCGTGGCCGGGTGCCGAGCGTCGGCCACCAGCGGGCAGGTGACCGAGTGGCTGTGGACGACGAACGAGCGCTCGGCGGACTACAGCTTCAACCGCTCCCATGCCGCCTGCTATGCCCTGATCGCCTACCGCACCGCGTGGCTCAAGGCCAACTACCCCGCTGAGTACATGGCGGCGCTGATCTCTTCAGTGATGGACACGAAGGACAAGGTCCCGTTCTTCGTCTCCCAGGCCGAGCAGATGGGAATCTCGATCCTCCCGCCCGACGTGAACCTCTCAGACCACGAGTTCGTCGTCGACGACGGCAACATCCGCTTCGGCCTCGACGCGGTCAAGGGCGTCGGCTTCCAGGCGGTCGAGGCGATCAAGCGCGCCCGGGGCGATTACGACCCGAACGATGCGATTCCAACCCATCCACCCACCAAGGAACCTCTGAGCCGCCCGTTCCTCAACCTGTTCGACTTCTGCTCGCGGGTCGACAGCCGCGCGGTCAACAAGAAGGCGATCGAGGCGCTGATCAAGTGCGGCGCGTTCGGCTCGACCGGCGCCACCCGCAAGGGGATGCTGATGATGCTCGAGCAGGCTCAGGGCGCGGGCCAGAAGGCGCAACAGGACGCGCAGATCGGGCAGGGCTCGATCTTCGATTTGGTAAGCGCCGATCCACCACCCTTTTCCTTCGACGACCCGGGCGCGAGAGTGGGCTCTGGCGGCGACCGCGGGTTCGTGGCCCCGAGCCATGCCCCGATTCCCGCGATCGAGTTCGAGCGCGCCGAGCTGCTCGCGGCCGAGAAGGAGTCGATCGGGCTGTTCATCTCGGCCCACCCCCTCAAGGAGGTCAGCGCCGCGCTCAACGCCCGCGTCGATTGCCCGCTGTCGGACCTCGCGGACCGGCGGGATGGCGACTGGGTGCTGGTCGGCGGCATGATCACCGAGACCAAGAAGATCCGGACCAAGAAGGGCGACCCGATGATGTTCGCGACGCTCGACGACCTGGCGGCCTCGGTCGAGCTGCTCGTGTTCGGAAACGCGCTGTCCGCCGCCGGCGAGGCGCTCGTCGCCGACTCGATCGTGCTCGTCCGCGGGCGTGTCGACCACAAGGACCGCGAGAAGACGTGCATCGTCGTCCAGCAGATCGAGCCCTTTCGCCCGACCGCCGAGGAGGTGAACGAAGCCCGGGAGCGGGAGGCCAGGCAGCCCGCAATGCCAAGCGCGCTGCGGCTCCGCCTCGACGCCACCGCGCTGGCGGCGTCGGTGCTCGGAGAGCTGAAGGACGTGCTCGCTGACTTCCCGGGTGACTGCGAGGTCGTGATCGACCTGAGCACGTCGATCGGCGATCGCCGGCTGAAGCTCGGCCCCGACTTCCGGGTCACCCACAGCGCGAGCTTGCACGCGGAGCTCGACCGGCTGCTCGGCCACGCGATCCTGGCCGACGGCGACGTCGGCGCGGACAACGTGAGCGTGGAAAGCGAGCGACGCCGCGCGAGCGCGGCGGCCTTCTCCTGAACGCAACTCTCGAACCGCACTTGTTTTGACCGAGTGGCGTCAGGCAAGCTTCCCGGCGTGCTCGGTCTACCCAACGGCATCACGACCTGCCTGTTCGACCTCGACGGCGTCCTGACTCAGACCGCCAAGGTCCACGCGAAGGCGTGGAAACAGATGTTCGACGGCTTCCTGCGCACCTGGTACGACCGGGCCGGCGAGCCGTTCCGCGAGTTCGTGCTCCCCGACGACTACGAGAAGTACGTCGACGGCAAGCCGCGCCGCGACGGGGTGCGCTCGTTCCTGCAGTCGCGGGGGATCGATCTGCCGCTCGGCTCGGCGGAGGACTCGCCCGACGACGAGACGATCTACGGGCTCGGGCTGCGCAAGAACGATCTCGTGCTCAAGTTGATCCACGACGAGGGCGTCGAGCCTTACGAAGGCTCGGTCCGGTTCGTCGAGGCGGCCCGGGACAAGGGGCTTCGCCGGGCCGTCGTGTCGTCGAGCGAGAACTGCAAGGACGTACTCGAGGCGGCCGGCATCGAGGATCTGTTCGAGGTACGAATCGACGGCCTCGTCGCGACGCGCGAGCACCTCGCCGGTAAGCCGGCGCCGGACACGTTCCTGGCAGCGGCGAAGGAGCTCGGTGCCGCGCCCGCCCAGGCGGCGGTGTTCGAGGACGCGGAGGCCGGCGTCGAGGCCGGTCGCGCGGGGCACTTCGGCTGGGTCGTCGGGGTCGACCGTACCGGCCACGCCCGGGCGCTGCACGCGCACGGGGCCGACGTCACCGTGGAGGACCTCGCCGAGCTGCTGGAGCGGCCGTGATCGGCCCCGATGTGTTCTCGGTCGAGCCGTGGGCTGTCTGCGAGCGCGAGCTCCGTCTCGAGCTGCTGGCGGAGACCGAGTCGATCTTCGCCCTCTCGAACGGCCACATCGGCCTGCGGGGGAACCTGGACGAGGGGGAGCCCGCCGGATCGCCGGGGACGTTCCTGAACAGCTTCTACGAGGTCCGCCCGCTGCCTTATGCGGAGTCGGCGTACGGCAACCCCGAGGCGGGGCAGACGATGATCAACGTCACCAACGGCAAGGTGTTCCGCCTGCTGGTCGACGACGAGCCGTTCGACGTCCGCTACGGGAAGCTCGTTCGCCACACGCGGACGCTTGACCTTCGGGATGGGGTCCTGCGGCGCGAGGCCGAGTGGATTTCGCCAGCCGGGCAGGCCGTCCGCGTGCGCTCGACCCGGATGGTGTCGTTCGTCCAGCGGTCGATCGCCGCGATTCTGTTCGAGGTCGAGCCGGTGAGCGCGCCGGCGCGGATCGGCGTCCAGTCCGAGCTGGTCGCGAACGAGCCGGTTGCCGCCGAGTCGAACGACCCTCGCACGGCGGCGGCGCTGTCGGCCCCGCTGATCGCCGAGGACCACGCGCACAACGCCCTCCGGGTCAGCCTGGTCCACCGTACCCGCCTGAGCGGCCTGCGGGTCGCGGCCGGGATGGATCACATCATCGAGGGGCCAGAGGGCATCGTGACCGCGGCCGAGAGCCAACCCGACCTCGGCCGTCTGACCGTGAGCACCGAGCTCAAGCCGGGCGAGAAGCTGCGGATCGTCAAGTTCCTCGGCTACGGGTGGTCCAGCCAGCGATCGCTGCCCTCGCTGCGCGACCAGGTCCACCTCGCGCTCGCCGCGGCCCGCCGGACGGGGTGGGAGGGTCTGCTGAAGGGGCAGCGCGCGTACCTCTCCGGCATCTGGGATCGCGCGGACATCCAGCTCGACGGCGACGCCGCGCTCCAGCAGGCGGTGCGGTTCGCACTGTTCCACGTCGTCCAGGCGGCCGCCCGAGCCGAGCTGCGCGCGATTCCGGCCAAGGGTCTGACGGGTAGCGGCTACGACGGTCACACGTTCTGGGACATGGACGCGTACACGCTGCCGGTCCTCACGTATGTCGACCCGCGGGCGGCGCGCGACGCGATCCTCTGGCGCCACGCCACCCTCGACCTCGCCGAAGCCAGGGCCCGCGAGCTCGGGCTCAAGGGGGTGACGTTCCCGTGGCGGACGATCCGCGGCCAGGAGTGCTCGGGCTACTGGCCGGCCGGGACGGCCGCGTTCCACATCAACGCCGACGTCGCCGACGCGGTCCGCCGTTACATCGCGGCGACCGGGGATCACGAGTTCGAGGCCGGACCCGGATTGGACCTGCTGGTCGCGACCGCCCGGTTGTGGCGCTCGCTCGGCCACCACGACGCCCAGGGTGGGTTCCGGATCGACCGCGTCACCGGCCCGGATGAGTACACCGCGCTCGTCGACAACAACGTCTACACGAACCTCATGGCCGCCCGGAACATGGCCGTGGCCGCCGACCTGGCTGTCCGCCATCCCCGCCGCGCCGACGAGCTCGGCATCGACGAGGAGGAGATCGCCAGCTGGCGCGACGCCGCCGCCGCGATCGTCGTCCCGTATGACGTCGACGCCCGGATCACCCAGCAGTGCAACGGCTTCACCCGCCTGCGCAAGTGGGACTTCGAGGACACCGCGGCCGATCAATACCCGCTACTGCTGCACTACCACAACTACATGCTCTACTCGAGCCAGGTGGTCAAGCAGGCCGACCTGGTGTTCGCGATCTACCTGTGCGGGGACCGGTGGACAGACGAGCAGAAGGCGCGGGACTTCGCCTACTACGAGAGCGTCACCGTGCGCGACTCCTCGCTATCGGCGGCGATCCAGGCGGTCGTCGCGGCGGAGGTCGGCCACCTGGAGCTCGCCTTCGACTACCTGACCGAGACCGCGTTTATCGACCTGCGGGACCTGGCCTACAACACCCGCGACGGCGTGCACCTGGCCGCGCTGTCGGGCGTGTGGCATGCGATCGTCGGCGGCTTCGGCGGGATGCGCGATCACGGCGAGACGTTGGCGTTCGCCCCCCGCCTGCCGTCGCGGCTGACCCGCCTGCGCTTCGGCCTCTTGTACCGGGGCCGCTCACTCCGCGTCGAGGTCCGCGCGGACCACGCAACCTACGAGCTGCTCGACGGGGACCCGCTCGAGATCATCCACCACGGGAAGCCGATCATGGTCGAGCCGGGCGGTCCGCTGAAGTGCCCGGTGCCGCCGGCGCCCCAGCGACCGACCCCGCACTCGCCCCACGGACGGGAAGCGGCGTTCGCGCACGGCGAGGGCCACCCGCTCCTCCAGGCCCCGCATGGTGGAGCGTTGCCCGGCTGAGCTGGCGAGCGAGTTGCAATCGTGTGCATAATCGGTCTGCGATGGCGACGAGGAAGCTGACCCTCGCCGGACCGATCACCCTCCGGGACGTAGCGCGGGTCGCCGGAGTCCATCCGGGTACGGTGTCGCGGGCGCTCAACCCCGAGACGCGTGCGCTCGTGAACGAGCACACCGCACAGCGCGTGGTCGAGGCGGCCAAGGAGCTCGGCTACCGGCCAAACCCGATCGCCCGGGGCCTGCGGACCAACCGGTCGCACACGATCGGGGTGCTCGTACCGGACCTGATGAACCCTCTGTTCGCCGCCGTCGTGCGCGGCATCGAGGACGGGCTGCGCGACGGGGGCTACACACCGCTGATCGCGAACACCGACAACGACGCCGAGCGCGAGCGGGTCGCATTCGAGGCAATGAGTGCGCGGCAGGTCGACGGGTTCATCGCGGCCACCGCGCGCCGCGACCACTGGCTGCTGGCGGACGTCGTGACCCTCGGGACGAAGGTCGTGCTCGTCAACCGGCGAGTCGACAGCGACGCCCTCCCGGCTGTCACCGGCGACGATCACGAGGGTATCCGCCTCGCCGTCGAGCACCTTGCCGGACTCGGCCATGAGCGGATCGCTCACCTCGCGGGCTCGCAGGCGCTGTACACCGGATGGTCGCGCCACCAGGGGTTCGTCGACGCGATGCGCGCGCGCGGGCTCGAGGTCGACCCCGGACTGACCGTGTTCAGCGAGGTGTTCACCGAGCCCGAGGGTGCGCGCTGCTGCGGCGAGCTGCTCGACCGCCGGCGCGACTTCACCGCGATCGTGGCCGGCAATGACCTGTTGGCGCTCGGGTGCTACGACGCGCTCGGGCAGCGCGGCCTGCGCTGCCCCGCGGACGTCTCGGTCGTGGGCTACAACGACATGCCGTTCGTAGACCGCTTCCAGCCGGCGCTGACGACGGTGCGCGTCCCGCACTACGAGCTCGGCTCGACCGCCGCGCACCTGATGCTCGAGCAGCTCCAGGCGATCGACCCGCCGGCCCGTCAGCTGCTGCTCGCGCCCGAGCTGGTGATCCGCGGCTCGACCGCGGCCCCGCCGGCGGCGCAAAGCAGATCGCAACACGCGTCCCCTTGACACCTCACAGTCACGACGATAACGTCGCACACGATTGCAGCAAACGTTTGCAGTCCGGTTGGTGGAACGGCACGAAGGCGGTAGTACGCACGCGTTCGGCGTCCGCAATTCGACGTAATCACCGCTGGGAGGAGAAGGTCGAGATGACAAGGTCGAGGCGAAGGGCTTTGATCGTTGCGGCCGTGGCCGCGATTGCCGCATTCCTCGCCGGATGCGGAGGCTCCAGTAGCAGCTCGTCGACCGCGAGCAGCTCCAGCTCGGGCGGCTCCAGCTCGGGCTCGGCGACGAGCAGCACGAGCAACAAGACGCCGATCACGATCGGGGCGTCGCTGTCGCTGTCGGGCGACTTCGCGTCCGACGGCCAGGCGTTCGAGAAGGGCTACCAGCTGTGGGCTAAGGACATCAACGCCGCCGGCGGCCTGATGGGCCGACCGGTCAAGCTCGACATCATCTCGGACGCGTCGAGTCCGGCTCAGGTCGTCACCAACTACACGAAGCTGATCTCCTCCGATCACGACCAACTCGTGTTCGGTCCGTTCTCGACGCTGCTGACCGTGCCGTCCTCGAAGGTCGTCAACCGCTATGGGTACGCGTTCGTGGAGGGCGCCGGCGGGGCGCCCGCGGCATTCGGCAACGGCCTGAAGAACATCTTCGACGTCAGCCTGCCGGTGATCGACAACCTCATCCCGTTCGCGCACTGGCTCGCGACGCTGCCCGCGGCCCAGCGGCCGAAGACCGCCGCCGTCGCCACCAGCGACGACCCGTTCACCCAGCCACAGTTCCCGGCCGCGGTCAAGATCCTCCAGAACGCGGGGATCAAGATCGTCTACAACAAGGTGTTCCCGGCCGAGGTCACCGACTACACGCCGATCGCGACCGCGGTCGCCAGCACCAAGGCCGAGGCCTTCCTGCTGGGGTCCGTCGACGTGCCGACGGTGTCGGCGTTCATCCACACGTTCATACAGCAGCACTACAGCCCCAAGGCGTTCATCGCGACCGCCGGTCCCGACCAGGGGGCCGCGTTCCTGAAGGCGATCGGCGGACCGTCGAACGCCGAGGGCGTGATGGTCCCGAACGGGTGGTTCCCGGGTTACGCGAACGCCGCCAGCCAGAAGATGGTCAGCGAGTACGTGGCCAAGTACGGCGGCACCCCGTCCGATGTGAACGCCGACGTCGCCGAGGCGTATTCGGTCGGCCAGATCGTCGCGCAGGCGGTCGCCGCCACGCACAGCCTCGACAACTCGAAGATCATCGCCTACCTGCACAGCGGGGTGACCCTGAACAGCGTCCAAGGCCCCGTGAAGTTCGACTCGCTGGGTGAGAACGGCGCCGCGGCGGCGTTCGCTTTCCAGTGGCAGAAGGGCGTGCTGGAGCAGGTGCTGCCGGTCGGCTCCTCGGGCTCCAAGCCGCCCGAGTATCCGAAGCCAAACTGGGGATCGTGAGCGCTTCCTCGTTAGCCAAGGCGGTCATCGACGGGATCCTGACGGGAGGCGTATATGCCCTGATGGCGGCGGGACTGACGCTCATCTTCGGGGTGATGGACATCATCAACATCGCCCAGGGCGCCCTGATCGTGCTCGGCGCCTATATGAGCTACGTCCTCTCGGTTCACCTCGGAATCGATCTGTTCGCCGGCCTGATCATTACGATCCCGGCGTTCTTCGTCCTCGGCGTGTTCATCGAGTGGGCGTTCATGCGCCGGCTCCGCGACCAGGAGCGCACGGCGATGTCGATTCTTGTCACCTACGCGGTGGCGATCATCATCGAGGGTGTGCTGAGTGTCATCTTCGGTGTCGACTACCTGCAACTCAACGCCTCGTATGTGAACAGTACGTTCCACATACTCGGGTTCTACCTGCCGTACATCTACGTGTTCGGCTTCCTGCTCGCGATCGCGCTGATAGGCGTCCTGTACTACATCCTTTACCGGACCCACTTCGGACGTGGGGTGAGAGGGTCACTGCAGAACCGCTCGGCGGCGGAGTTGATCGGGATCAACGTCAACCGCGTGCGCGCGGTGTCGGTCGGAATCGGCGTGTCGGTCACGGCAGCCGGCGGGATGGTGTTCGGCGCCACCAACTCGTTCACCCCGAGCAGCGGCTATGACCTGATCTCGCGTCTGCTCTCGATCGTGGTCCTGGCCGGGCTGGGCAGCATCGGCGGCGCGTTGATCGCGGCGATCTTCATGGTCACGCTCGAGGACGTGGTCGCGGTCGTGTGGTCGCCGGTGTGGGCGACGCTCGTCTACTACGCGTCGTTGATCGTCGTGCTCTCGTTCATGCCGAACGGGCTGTTCGGCAAGGCGGCGGTCCGGGCGCAATGACGCCGCGGGGCCGGGTCGCGTGACGGCGCGCCTCCCGGCACGCTTGCTGCTGGTCGCGATCGGGATCGCGATCCTCGGTCTGTTCCCGGTCGTGTTCTCGAACCCGACGGATACGTCGATCGCGGAGTTCACGCTGATCTACATGGTCGCCGCGAGCGCCTGGAACATGTTCTCGGGCTACTCGGGCTACATCGCTCTCGGCCACGCGGTCTACTTCGGGGTCGGCGCCTACGCGCTGACGCTGCTCGCCAACCACCTCGGGTTCGCCGCGGGATGGGGCATCTTCGCGCTCGTGCCGGTCGCCGGCATCGTCGCCGGCCTGGTCGCGATCCCGACCGGGTTGATCGCGCTCCGCGCCCGCCGCCACACGTTCGTGGTGATCACGATCGCGTTCATGTTCATCTTCCAGTTGGCGGCGTCGAACTTCGGCTTCACCGGCGGAACCTCGGGTCTGCAGCCGCCGACCCCGCTGTGGTCGGCCGCCGCCTACAACGACCACTTCTACTACGTGACCGCGATCGTGCTGGTCGCGACCGTCGCGCTGTCCTGGCTGGTCCGCCGCTCCCGGTTCGGGCTCCAGTTGTTCTCGATCCGCGACGACGAGGAGCGCGCCCGCGGTCTCGGCGTCCGCGTGGCCCGCGTCAAGCTCAGCGCGTTCGTCATCTCAGCGATCCCGGTGGGAATGGTCGGCGGGATCTACGCGTACTTCCTCGGCCAGATCTTCCCCCAGTTCGCGTTCGACCCGCTGTTCGACCTGTCGGTCGCGCTGATGGCCTTCATCGGGGGACTGGGGACCGTGTTCGGACCGCTGCTCGGTGCGCTCGTGCTCGAGTCGCTCCAGCAGTACTTCACCGTGCAGTCGGGCGCGAGCCAGGTCTATCTGATCATCTACGGTGGCCTGTTCCTGGCGGTCATCCTGTTGCTGCCGCGCGGCGTGATCCCGAGCGCGGAGGATCTGATCAATCGGTGGCGGACGCGGGGCGCGGCGCAGGACCGCGATCGCGATGAGGGAGAGGCGGGCCGGCCGGCCGACGTCGTCAAGGCAGCCGGGGCGCGATGAGCGCGGTCGTTGGAAATCTGTCGGCGGCGCCTGGCGGCAACGCCTTGCTCGAGGCCGAGGGGGTGTGCAAGTCGTTCGGCGGCCTGCAGGCGCTCGCCGAATGCTCGCTGTCGGTGCCGAAGGGGTCGATCGCGGGTCTGATCGGACCGAACGGGTCAGGCAAGACCACGCTGTTCAACGTGATGACCGGGTACGAGCGGTGCACCGCCGGTGAGATCCGCTTCGACGGCGAATCGATCACGGGCGCCACCCCGGAGCGGGTGTTCGGTCTCGGCGTCGGGCGCACCTTCCAGATCACGCGGCTGTTCTTCCGGTTGTCCGTGCTCGAGAACATCCTCGTGGCCACCCAGCGCCACGAGGGCTGGCTGCGCAGCGTGGCGCGGCGCGCGGGCTCGGCCGCCGAGCGCGGCCGGGCGCTCGAGATGCTCGAGTTCGTCGGGCTCGCGGGGCTGGCGGACAGCCCGGCCGGCAACCTCTCCTACGGGCAGCGCAAGCTGCTCGAGCTGGCGTCGCTGCTCGTCGCCGATCCCGCGGTCCTGCTGCTCGACGAGCCGACCGCAGGCGTCAACCCGGGTCTGATCGAGCAGCTGTCCGAGCGCATCCGCGAGTTGAACCGCGCCGGCAAGACGTTCCTGGTCGTCGAGCACAACATGGAGTTCGTGATGGGCATCTGTCATGAGGTAACCGTGCTCCATCAGGGGCGGACGCTGGTGAGCGGGACCCCGGATCAGGTGCGCGCGAACCCGGCGGTCCTCGACGCGTACCTCGGCGGAGGCGACGACGATGACTTCTAGCGGGCCGAACGGGTCCGCTCGGGGCGCCAACGTGATCCTTACCCTCGAGGGTGTGACCGCCGGCTACGGCGGCGGCGACATCCTCAAGGACGTCTCGTTCACGGTCGCCGAGCGCGAGATCATGTGCATCGTCGGCCCGAACGGCGCCGGCAAGTCCACGCTGCTGGCGACGATCAGCGGCGTCCTGCGCCCCCGCCGCGGCGCGATCGCGTTCCAGGGCGAGTCGTTGGTCGGCCTCGCGCCGCGCGACGTGCTGGCCAAAGGCGTGGTGCTCGTTCCGCAGGCGCACAGCCTGTTTCCGGAGATGACCGTTCGCGAGAACGTCGAGATGGGCGCGTACACGGTGCGCGACGCGGAAGTGGTCCGCCGCCGGCTCGGCGAGGTGGAGGAGCTGTTCCCGCTCGTACGCGACCGGGCACGCGACAAGGCCGGGAGCCTGTCCGGCGGCCAGCAGCGCCTGGTCGAGCTCGCGCGCAGCCTGATGCTCGATCCGGCGCTGATCGTCCTCGACGAGCCTTCGATCGGGCTTGACCCGCCGACGCGCAGGACCGTCTTTCAGATGATCCGTCTGATGAACCAGCAGGGGCGGACGATCCTGCTCGTCGAGCAGAACGCTCGCGCTGGCCTCAAGCTGTCGACGCGCGGGCTGGTACTCGAGAACGGCAAGGTCCGCCTCACCGGCACCGGTCGCGAGATCCTCGAGCACCCCGAGATCGGAGCGCTGTACCTGGGCGGCGCGATCTCGAGCACGCCCGCGAGCTGATGCCCGACGCGCGCGTCCAGGCCGCGATCGACCACTGGGCGCCCCGCATAATCACCGCGGGCGTCGACTACAACGACTTCGTCCGGACCACCGGCCGGATCGAGCGATGGGAGGACTGGCTCGACGCCTGGACCGCAGTCGCCGAGGAGCACCTCGAGCTCGCGGCCGACGCCGAGGCCGCCGGGCGGCGGCGGAGCGCCGGCGAGGCCTACCTGAGCGCCGCGGTATGCCTGCACTTCGGCAAGTTCGTGTGGGTGCTCGACGCCGCCGCCCACCGGGCCGCGACCGAGCGCGCGATCGCGGCGATGGCCAAGGCGCACGCGTTTCTCGACCCGACCGCGGAGCGGATCGAGGCGCCGCTCGGCGTCGGCGCGCTCGCCGGCAACCTACGCCGGCCCGCCGGCGTCGAGCGACCCGCGCTCGTGCTCCTCATCCCCGGCCTCGACTCCACCAAGGAGGAGTTCTTCCACTGGGAGAACGCATTCCTGACGCGCGGGATGGCGACGCTGTCGATGGACGGTCCGGGGCAGGGGGAGGCGGGCTTCAAGCTGGCGATCCGGCACGACTACGAGGTTGCGGTGGCGTCCATGCTCGACGCGCTCGACGATCGCCCAGACCTCGACCTCGACCGGGTGGGCGCCGCCGGCGTCAGCCTCGGCGGCTACTACGCGCCGCGTGCGGCCGCGTTCGAGCCGAGGATCCTCGCGGTGGCCGGCATCAGCGGCCCGTACAACTTCGGCGCGGTGTGGGACGAGCTGCCGCCGCTCACGCGCGAGGCGTTCACGGTGAAGTCGGGCGCGCGCGACGATCGCGACGGCCGCGAACGCGCGCATGCGCTCGACCTCAGCGGGGTGCTGGGCGCGCTCACGCAGCCGGCGCTGTTCGTCACCGGCGGCCTCGACCGGATCATCCCGTGGCAGCAGACCGAGCGGGCGGCGCGCGAGGCGCCGAACGGTTCATTCGTGCTGTACGAGCAGGGCACGCACGTGTGCAGCAACATCCCCTACCGGTACCGCCCGCTCGTGGCTGACTGGATGGGGGATCAGCTGAACGGTTCGCGCGCTTGAACCACCTCGGCGAGCCCGTACGCCGGCGCGAGGACGTTCGCATCCTGCAGGGGCAGGCCCGCTATCTCGACGACCTCGAGCTGCCGTGGATGGCGCACGCCGCGTTCGTACGCAGCCCGCACGCACGCGCGGACATCATTTCGGTGACTGCGCCGGCGCAGGCCCCGGGGCTGCTCGGCGTGCTGACCGCGATCGACATCGCTCCTCGCGCCCAGCCGTTCGCGGTCCCGCCGATCGAGGACGCCCTGCTCTCCGGTGCGTCCCATCCGATCCTCGCGGACACCGAGGTCCGCTACGCGGGCCAGCCGGTCGCCGCGGTGATCGCCGAGTCGCGGGCGCAGGCCGAGGACGCCGCCGAGCTCGTCGAGGTCGAGTACGAGCCGCTCGACGCGGTCGTCGACCCCCGGGGCGCGCCCGAGCAGCTGATGCGGTGGCGGCGAGTCGCCGGCGACGTCGACGGCGCGTTCGCCGGTGCGGCGCACGTCGTCCGCGGGCGCTACGCGCTCCCGCGGCTGGTGGCGACGCCGATGGAGACGCGGGGCGTGATCGCCGCCTACGACGAGCGCGACGACCTGCTGACGGTGTGGGGCTCATTCCAGGACCCCCACCGTCCGCGCGCCCAGCTCGCGCACGCGCTCGACCGCGAGCCCGACCGGATCCGGGTGGTGGTGCCCGACGTCGGCGGCGCGTTCGGCAGCAAGGGCGTGATCGCGGTTGAGGGCGTGGTCGCGGCGCTGGCCGCGATCGATCTCGGCCGCCCGGTCAAGTGGGCCGAGGACCGGATGGAGAACTTCGTCGGCGCCTATCAGGGGCGGGGAGTGGAGGCGGAGATCGAGCTCGCGCTCGACGCGCGTGGCCGGATGCTCGCGGTGCGGGCCGACATCCTCGCGGACCTCGGCGCGTTCCTGCTGCCGAGCACCCCGATCCCGCCGCACACGACCGCGATGCTGATGACCGGCGTCTACGAGATCGAGTGCGCCGAGGTGACCGTGACCGGCGCGCGCACCGACAAGGTGCCGACCGGGCCCTATCGCGGCGCGGGCCGCCCCGAGGCCGCATATCTGGTCGAGCTGACCGTCGATGCGGCCGCGCGCGAGCTCGGAATCGCGCCGGCCGAGCTGCGCCGGCGCAACCTGATCCGGTCGTTCCCGCACCGCACCGCGCTCGGCTGGACGTACGACTCGGGCGACTACGCGCGCTGCCTCGAGCTGGCGCTCGAGCTCGTCGTGCCCGAGCGCTCGAGCGACGAGCGCCGCGCGGTCGGCACCGGCCTGGCGATGTACGTCGAGCGTGCCGGCGGCATGTGGGAGAGCGCGCGGGTGACCGTCGAGCGTGGCGGCCGCGTGATCGCATGCAGCGGCTCCTCGCCGCACGGCCAGGGTCACGAGACGATGTTCGCGCAGATCGTCGCCGAGCGGCTCGGCGTCGACCCGGCCGACGTCGAGCTGCGATTCGGCGACACGGATATCGTGCCCGCCGGCGTGGGGACGTTCGCGAGCCGGTCGATGGCGATGGGCGGGTCCGCGCTCGTACAGGCGCTCGAGCGGTTGCTCGCCGAGGCAGGCGCATTGGCCGCCGGGCTGCTCGGTGTCCCCGAGGAGTCGCTGTCGCGAGCCGGGTCGCGATGGGTATGCGCCGACGGGCGGGCGGTCACGCTCACCGAGATCGCCACGGCCGCCGGTGGCCTCGTGACCGAGGCGCGGTTCGAGTCGGGACTCGTGTTCGGCTCGGGCGCCTACGCCGCCGTGGTCGAGATCGACCGCGCCACCGGCCAGCTGCGGGTGTGCCGGCTCGCCGCGGTCGACGATGCCGGCACGATCCTCAACCCGCTGCTGGCCGAGGGCCAGGTGCTCGGCGGCATCGTGCAGGGGCTCGGCGCGGCGCTCGTCGAGGAGGCGGTGTTCGACGAGTACGGCCAGCCCCGGAGCGCGTCGTTCGCCGACTACAGCCTGCTGACCGCGGTCGAGCTGCCCCCGGTCGAGACCCGGTTCGTCCAGACGCCGACGCCGAGCAACCCGCTCGGGGCGAAGGGGATCGGTGAGGGCGGAGCGATCGGCACGCCGGCGGCGATTGCGAGCGCGATCGCGGACGCACTCGGGCGCCCGGCGCCGGACCCGCCGTTCACCGCCGAGAAGCTGTGGCGGGCGTTGCGGGGGCTGCCGTGAAGCCGGCGCCGTTCGACTACGCGGCGCCGGCGTCGGTCGAGGAGGCGCTGTCGCTGCTGCTCGGGGAGGACGTCACGCCGCTCGCCGGCGGCCAGAGCCTCGTGCCGCTGCTCAACCTCCGCCTCGCCACGGCCGGCGCTGGTCGTCGACCTCAACGGGATCGACTCGCTTGCCGGTCTCGCTTGCGACGAGGCCGGAGCGCTCCGGATCGGGGCAATGGTCAGGCAGGCCGAGGTAGAACGCTCGGCGGTGGTGGCGGAGCGCTGGCCGCTACTCCTTCAGGCGGTCCGCTTCGCCGGCCATCCGCAGACTCGGTCGCGCGGCACGGTCGGAGGGTCGGTCGCGCACGCCGATCCGGCGGCCGAGCTGCCGGTAGCGCTGCTCGCGCTCGACGCGGTCTTCCACCTGCGCTCGGCGGCGGGCGCGAGGTCCGTGGCCGCGAGCGACTTCTTCCTCGGCCCGCTCAGCACCGCGCTCGAACCGGGCGAGTTGCTCGTCGAGATCGAGGTGCCCGCGCTTCCCGTCGGCGCGCGGACGGCGTTCGTCGAGCACGCGCGCACCCACGGCGATTTCGCGACCGCCGGCGCAGCCGTTGTCCGAGCGACCGACGGCACCGTCGCGATCGCGGTGCTCGGGATTGGAGGCCGGCCGACGCGCATCGACGCCGCCGAGCTGGCCACGGCATGCGCAGGCGACGACTATCGGTGGGCGCTCGTGGCCGAGCTGGTGTCGCGTGCGTTGAGCGAGGCGTCATGAGGATCACGGTGACGATCAACGGCGCGGTCCACGAGGGCGATGTCGAGCCGCGGACGTTGCTGTCCGACTTCATCCGCCACCAGGCCGGTCTGACCGGCACGAAGGTCGGATGCGAACAGGGGGTCTGCGGCGCGTGCACGGTGCAGCTCGACGGCGAGCCGGTCCGCGCCTGCCTGATGCTCGCGATCCAGGCCGACGGCCGCGCGCTTCGCACCGTCGAGGGCATGTCCGCGCCGGGCGGGGCGCTGCATCCGCTCCAGCGCGCCTTCCAGCACACCCACGCGCTCCAGTGCGGCTTCTGCACCGCGGGCTTCCTGATGTCGATCGACGCGTTCCTGCGCGAGCGCCCGGACCCGAGCGACGCCGAGATCCGCGAGGCGCTCGCCGGCAACCTGTGCCGCTGCACGGGCTACCGGGGGATCATCGACGCGGTCCGGCTGGCGGCCACCGAGCTCGCCGGCGGTGGCGCTTGGGAAGAAACGATGAATAGTTCACCGGAACTTCCCGAGCGCTCGCCTCAGCCGAGGGCGAGAGACGCGCCCTGATCCCCGGCCGGGATCGCTTCCTGCGTGTCGTGGTTCAGGACCGTGTTGCGCTCCGAGGTGACTTCCCGCTCGAGCGGCAGCGAGCCGCCGACCGTGTAGTACGGCTTGCCGGCGATCAGGAGATCCTCGGCGGGGAACCGCGTGATCACCTCGCAGCCGTCGGCGGTCACGACCAGCTGCTCCTCGATCCGCGCCGCCGACCAGCCGTCGCTCGCGGGCCAGAACGTCTCGAGCGCGAACACCATGCCCTCGCGGATCTCCTCGGGGTGGTCGAGCGAGACGAGCCGGCTGAAGATCGGCTTCTCCCAGATCGACAGGCCGACGCCGTGGCCGAACTGGAGCGCGAACGCCGCCTCCTCGTCGGCGAAGCCGAACTCCTGCGCCCGCGGCCACACGCTGACGACCTCGCCGGTGCTGGCGCCGGGGCGGATCAGCTCGATCGCCGCGTCGAGGTAGTAGCGGCACCGTTTGTAGGCGTCGACGAGCGCCCGCGAGCCGCTCGCCACCGCGAACGTGCGGTAGTAGCACGTGCGGTAGCCCATGAAGCTGTGGAGGATGTCGAAGTACGCCGGGTCTCCGGGCCGCAGCGCGCGGTCGGTGTACACGTGCGGATGCGGGTTGCAGCGCTCGCCCGAGATCGCGTTGACGCCCTCGACGAACTCCGAGCCCATGTCGTAGAGGACCTTGTTGACCAGTGCCACGCACTCGTTCTCGCGCATGCCCGGCCGCATCGCGCGGTACAGCTCCTCGTAGGCGGCGTCGACCATCGCGCACGCCTGGTTCAGCAGCGTGATCTCGTCGCGGGTCTTGATCACGCGCGCCTGCTGCATGAGTTGCTGGCCGTCGACGACCTCGATGCCGGCGGCCTGGAGCGCGAACAGCACCGCCGGCTCGACCGCGTCGACCCCGACGGGCTCGCCGAGCAGCCCGCGCTGCTCGAGCTCGACGCGGATCTTCTCCGCGACGTTCTCGGCCCGCCCCGACTCGGGCGACATCGCGCCGCGCAGCGTCGAGATGCCGGCGCGCGAGCGGCCATCGGCGAGCCAAGGGTTGTACAGCTGGTGGTG
Organism: uncultured Solirubrobacterales bacterium; assembly: GCA_963699325.1. Taxonomy (GTDB): domain Bacteria; phylum Actinomycetota; class Thermoleophilia; order Solirubrobacterales; family Solirubrobacteraceae; genus Palsa-465. Next base: position 90,358 of record CAVOTN010000022.1, read on the forward strand.
GCGTGCCGCCGAGCCGAAGTCCCACATGATCGGCTCGTCGTGCTGGGGGAGCAAGCAGAACCGGTTGAGCTTGTCCTGCGCCCACGTGCCGATGTGCGTCGCGGTGATATAGCGGATGTTCACCATGTCGAAGCACAACAGCGCCCCGAGCGAGGACTCCGCGAGCAGCCCGGCGATTCGCGCCAGTCGCTCCGTGCGCAGGCGGTCGAAGCGCACGCGTTCCTCCCAGTCGACGGCCATCGTCCCGTAGGTGTGCAGTCCCATCCGAACTCCTCTCGATGCGTGGCGCCGCGCGGACCCAGATTTTACAATCGTTTGCAGGCGAGACCTCGCCCACGGCTTGACGCCGCTCGCGAGGGTGCGTTAGTCTGCAATCGTTTGCATCACGGAGCGACCGGGAACTTCTAGGAGCTGACTCTATGGAGGATGGAAAGCTGACCGACAAGCGGATCGGCTGGGTGGGCACCGGTCGGATGGGCCTTGCGCTCGCGACCCGTCTGCTCGAGGCCGGCTGCGACGTCGCGGTCTACAACCGCACCCGGTCAAAGGCCGAACCGCTCGCCGAGCTCGGCGCGACGATCGTCGATCAGCCGGCCGAACTGGGGGACCGCGACATCGTGTTCACGATCGTCGCCGGGCCGACCGACTTCACGCAGGTCGTGGCCGGCCCCGAGGGCCTGCTGTCGGGGTCGGGACCCGCGCCGGCGGTCGTCGTCGACTCGACCACGGTGTCCGCGGAGGCGTCCGCCGCCGTCCGCGCCGAGGCCGAGAAGCGCGGCACCGCGCTGCTGGCCGCGCCCGTCAGCGGCAACCCCAAGGTGGTCAAGGCCGGCCGGCTGACGATGGTCACCTCCGGACCGGAGGCGGCGCATCGCACCGCGCTGCCCTACCTCGAGATCATGGCCGCCGGCGGCGTCACCTACTGCGGCGACGGGGACCGGGCCCGGCTGGTCAAGGTGTGCCACAACCTGATGCTCGGGATCGTCGCCCAGACGCTCGCCGAGATCCTCGTGCTGGCCGAGAAGGGCGGCGTCTCGCGGGCCGATCTGATGGAGTTCATGAACAACAGCGTGCTGGGGTCGACGTTCACCCGTTACAAGACCCCGGCGTACGTGAACCTCGACTTCACGCCGACGTTCACGCCCGCGCTCCTGCTGAAAGACTTCGACCTCGGGCACGAGGCGGCGCGCGAGTTCGGTGTGCCGATGCCGGTGGCTTCGGCCGCCCAGCAGGTAGTCCAGGCGCTGGTCGGCACCGGCTACACCGATGTCGACTTCGCGGCGCTGATCGAGCTCCAGGCCAAGGCATCGGGGCTCGAGCTCGAGTCCGAGGCGGCGCCCGTGTCCGACGGGTTGGGGCGCGCGGCGTGAGCGTGCCGCCCAGGGCGCCACGATGACGGTTAACGCCGCTTTCAGCACCGAGGCGCCACGATGACGGTCGACGCCACGGTCAGCATCGAATCGCCGGCGGCATACCTCGAGCGCTACGGATTGATGCTGCTGATCCGCACGTTCGAGACCGAGATGCAGCGCCTGTTCTTGAAAGGCGAGGTCCACGGCACCACGCACCTGTGCGCCGGCCAGGAGGCCGTGCCGGTCGGGGTGTGCTCGGCGCTCGAGCCCGGCGACTACCTCGCCGGCACCTACCGCGGCCACGGCCACGCGCTCGCCAAGGGCACCGACCCCGACGCGCTGATCGCCGAGATGCTGGGCCGCAGGACCGGCGTGTGTGGCGGACGGGCCGGCTCGATGAACGTGATCGACGCCGAGCGCGGCCTCGTCGGCTGCTTCGGGATCGTCGGCGGCAGCATCGCCGCCGCCACCGGCGCCGCGCTCGCCGCCAAGCGCCAGGGTCGGGTGGCGGTCGCGATGTTCGGCGACGGCGCGACCAACCAGGGGTACTTCCACGAGTGCCTGAACTTCGCGAAGGTGTTCTCGCTGCCGGCGGTGTTCGTGTGCGAGAACAACTTCTACGGGGAGTTCACGCCGATGACGGCGGTCACCGCCGGCGGCGACATCGCCGCCCGGGCCGGCGCGTACGGCATCCCGTCTGACACCGTCGACGGCAACGATGTGTGGGCGGTCCGCGAGGCGGCGCTCGTGGCCGTGCAGCGCGCCCGCTCGGGCTCGGGGCCGACGCTGCTCGAGTGCCAGACCTACCGCCACCACGGCCACTCGAAGGCCGACCCGGCGCGCTATCGGCCGCCCGAGGAGGTCGAGCGGTGGCTCGCCCGCGATCCGCTCACGATCGCCCGCAATCGTCTGCTCGAGCTCGGGGTCTCCGAGCCGGAGATCGCCGAGGTCGAGGAGGCGACGCGGGCGCGCATGGACCGGGCCGTCGAGGCGGCGCTCGCGGCGCCCTACCCCGATCCGCAAGCCGACGGCGGCAGCGAGTTCGCGCCATGACGTCGACCGAGCTCGAGTTCCGCGCGGCGATCCGCGAGGCGATCATCGAGGAGATGGAGCGCGACGAGTCCGTCGTGTTCTTCGGCGAGGACGTCGCCGCCGAGCAGGGAGGCGTGTTCGCGGTGACCCCCGGCATCCAGGACCGGTTCGGCTCAGAGCGCGTGTTCGACACGCCGATCTCCGAGCTGGCCCTGTCGGGCGCGGCGTTCGGCGCCGCCGTCGCCGGGCTGCGCCCGATCATCGAGATCATGTTCGGCGACTTCATGGGGCTGGCGATGGACTCACTCGTCAACCAGGCCGCCAAATACTGGTACCTGTCGCACGAGCAGCGCAGCGTCCCGCTCGTGGTCCGCTCGGCCGTCGGCGGCGGCGGCCGGTTCGGCGCGATTCACTCCCAGACGCACGCGACCTGGTTCCAGGGGATCCCCGGGCTGAAGATCGTGTTCCCGTCCTCGCCGGCGGAGGCCAAGGGCCTGCTGAAGGGCGCGATCCGCGACGACAACCCGGTGATCTTCCTCGAGCACAAGCGGCTCTACTCGGTCAAAGGACCCCCGCCCGAGCCCGACCAAGACGTGCTGCCGCTGGGACGCGCCCGCGTCGCCCGCCCCGGCCGAGACCTGACGATCGTGTCCGTGGGCAAGGGCGTGCCCGACGCGCTCGAGGCCGCCGAGCAGCTCGCGGCAGGCGGTGTCCAGGCCGAGGTCATCGACCTGCGCACGCTCCGGCCGATCGACCTCGACACGGTGCTCGAGTCGGTGGCGCGAACCAATCGCGTGCTCGCGGTCGAGGAGGGGCCCGCCACCGGCGGCTGGGGATCGGGGCTGCTCGGGCGGATCGCCGAGCATGGGCTCCACGACCTCGACGACGCCTGGCTGCTGGCCACCGACGAGCTGCCGATCCCCTACAGCCCGACGCTCGAGGACGCGTTCATCCCGGGCGCCGGCGCGATCGCCGCGGCGGTGCGCGAGCGCGCCGGGATCGCGGTGGGAGGGTGAGCGGCGATGGCTGAGGTCGTGATGCCACGGTTGTCGGACTCGATGGAGGAGGGGACGATCGTCCGCTGGCTCAAGCAGGACGGCGAGCCGGTCTCGAAGGGCGACGCCCTCGCCGAGGTCGAGACCGACAAGGCGACGGTCACGTTCGACGCGGACGCCGACGGGACGCTCCGAATCCTCGTCGGGGAGGGTGCGACCGTGCCGATCGGCGGGGTGATCGCGAGCATCGGCGAGTCCTCTGAAGCGCCGTCCGGGTCTCCGGCGCCCGCCCAGACCGCCCCCGCCGCGCGGGCCCCCGCCGCCGCGGGCAGATCATCCGGTGCTTCCGACACCGGCAACGGGGCCGACCGCGTCCGGGCCTCGCCGCTCGCCCGCAGGATCGCGCGCGAGTCCCACATCGACCTGCGTGCGCTCACCGGGTCAGGCCCCGGCGGCAGGATCGTCAAGGCTGACCTCGAGGTGGCGGCGCAGCCGTCCGCGCCGGCGGCCCCGACTCGCCAGTCGCGCGGCGCCAAGGGCATCGTCACGACCTTGCAGCCGTCGCGCACCCAGGTCCAGATCGCTCAGCGGATGGCCGAGTCCAAGGCCACGATCCCCGACTTCACGCTGCACGCCGAGGCCGACATGGCGCAGGCGGTCGAGCTGCGGGCGCAGCTGCGCCGGGCCGGCCGCGGCGGCGATGGAGAACGGTCGGCGGCGCCTGACGGCGGCGCCTTGGTCGTCCCGTCCTACAACGACATGGTCGTCAAGGCGTGCGCGCTCGCGCTGCGCGAGCATCCGCGCGCGAACGCCGCCTACCGCGACGGGGCGTTCGAGTGCTACGAGCGCGTCAACGTCGGCATCGCGGTCGCCGCCGACGACAGCCTGATCGTCCCGACCGTGTTCGACGCCGACCGCAAGTCGCTGCTCGACATCGCCGCCGAAGCGCGGACGCTCGCCGAGCGCGTCCGCTCGCGCCTGATCACGCCGGCCGAGCTGTCCGGCGCGACGTTCACGGTGTCGAACCTCGGGATGTACGGCGTCGTCAGCTTCGCGGCGATCATCAACCCGCCGCAGGCCGCGATCCTCGCGGTCGGGGAGGTGCGCGAGGTGCCGGTCGTACGCGACGGCAACGTTGTTCCCGGCTCGCGCATGGGCCTCGTGCTCACCTGCGACCACCGGATTCTGTACGGCGCCCCCGCGGCGGAGTTCCTCGCCCGCGTGCGGCTGCTGCTCGAGCAACCGCTCTCCCTGCTCGTCTGAGCGGCTAGGCCGCGGTCACTCGCCGGCGGGGAGCCAGGGACCGTGCCAGCCGCCGTAGCCGGCGACCAACTCCTCCGCCTGCTCGGGACCCCACGAGCCCTGCGCGTACGGTTGAACCGGCGGGGGTGAGTCGAGCAGCGGCTGGACGATCCGCCAGCTCTCCTCGACGTTGTCCTGTCGGGTGAAGTGGGTGGCGTCCCCGCACAGGGCGGCGTGCAGCAGCACCTCGTAGGGCGTCGCGCCCTCGCCGCCCTCCGTCGAGAACTCCATGTCGAGCTCGATCTCGGTTGCTCCGGGCTTGTCGGCGCGCTGGGCGTCGAGGATCAGCCTGATCCCCGTCGACGGATCGATCTTGAACACGATCTGGTTGGGAGCGGGGCGCCGGCGGCTCGATGGGATGAAGTGCACGCGCGGAGGATGCTTGAACAGGAGCCGGACCTCGGTCTGCCTCACCGGCAGGCGCTTGCCGGTGCGCAGGAAGAACGGCACGCCGGCCCAGCGCCAGTTGTCGATCTCGAGGCGGAGCGCGGCGTAGGTCTCGGTCGTCGAGTTCGCAGCGACTCCGTCGATGTCGCGGTAGCCGTCGTACTGGCCGCGGACGTAGTGGGACGCCTCGGCATCCGCCATCGCCTTGAACACAGCCTGTTTGGCGTCCTTGAGCGTGTCGGGATCGCCGCCCGCGGGTGGCTCCATCGCCGCCGTCGCCAACAGCTGGAACAGGTGGTTGACGACGACGTCGCGGAGCGCGCCGACGGGGTCGTAGAAGCTGCCGCGATCCTGGACCCCGAAGCTCTCGGCCATCGTGATCTGCACGCACGCGAGGTAGTTGCGGTTCCACACCGGCTCGAGCATCGTGTTCGCGAACCGCAGGTAGAGGATCTCCTCGAGCCCCATCTTCCCGAGGAAGTGGTCGATCCGGTAGATCTGGGACTCGTCGAGGTAGCGGTGCAGATCGGCGGCGAGCTTGCGCGCCGACTGCAGATCGTTCCCGAACGGCTTCTCGACGACGACCCGTTGTCCGTCCGACGACCAGCTTCGCCTTGGCCAGGCCCTCGACCACGGTGGCGAACAGCGACGGCGGGATCTCGAGGTAGAACGTGGGGTTCTGACGGTCGCCGAGCGCCTTGGCCACGTTCGAATACAGCTCCTCGCCGTCGAAGTCGCCACTGACGTAGCTCAGCCGTGCGGCGAACCGATCGAAGACCTCGTCGTCGAGGTCCTCGCCGGTCTGCTTGATCGCGTCGCGGGCGCGGTTGCGAAGCTCGTCGTCGCTGAGATCCTGGCGGGCCACGCCGAGCACGGGCACGTCCAGCAGTCCGCGCCGCTCGAGCCGGTAGAGCGAGCGGAACGTCATCTTCTTGGCGAGGTCGCCGGTTATCCCGAACACCACGAGGGCGTCCGCTTCGCGTTCGCTCATCCGGCGGAAACCTATCGTTTGCGGCGTGAGCTCGATGCGCTCGCGCCGGCGGTGGTCCGCGTCGCGCGCTTGCGGTTGGACCTGCCGCGGCTGCGGAGCTTCTTCGCCAGCGCCACGTCCTCGGCGGCCGGGCCGCCGTGGTCGCGACCGGTCTCGAGCACGCACGGCAGCTTCTCGAACCGGGGCTCGGACAGGAACACCGCGCAGCCCTTCTCGCCGAGCTCGCCTTCGCCCATGATCGCGTGGCGGTCGCGGTTAGAGCCGAGCGTCACCGCCGAATCGTTGACGTGCAGAGATCCGAGGCGCTTCAGGCCGACGGCACGGTCGAACTCGTCGACGACCTCGCCCAGTGACTTCGGGGTGCGGACGTCGTATCCCGACGCGAACAAGTGGCAGGAGTCCAGGCAGACCCCGAGCCGCTTGCCGCCGCCGGAGGCATCGAGGAGCGCAGCGAGCTCTTCGAACGAGCGGCCGAGGGTGCCGCCCGCGCCGGCCGTGTCCTCGAGATACAGCGGGCACCGCTCCGTCTCGGCCAGCGCCTCCTTGATGACCTTGCCGGCGCGCGCGATTGCCTTCTTCACGTCCCCCTGCTTGGCCGATCCGGGGTGCAGGACCACGCCGACAGCGCCGATGCCGGCGCCGACGCGGAGCGACTGGGTCAGCGACGCAAGCGTCTTTTGGCGCATGTCGCGATCCTCGGTGGCGCAGTTGAGCAGGTATACGGCGTGGATCAGCACGGCCTCGATCGGGCTCGCCGCCATCGCCTCGCGGAACTCCGCGTAGTCGTCCTCGTCGTATGCGGTCGGCTTCCACATGCGCGGAGATTGGTTGAAGATCTGGATCGAGTCGCACCCGCGCTCGACGCCTCGCTCCACCGAACGGGCCAGACCGCCGGCGTTCGAGACGTGTGCGCCGATTAGCATGCGACTCTGTAGGTCATGCGCGTCCGCTTCGCTCCATCCCCGACCGGGGCACTGCACATCGGCGGTGCCCGGACGGCTTTGTACAACTGGTTGCTCGCCAGGGGCCAGGCGTACGCCCCGGGGGGCGAGGCCGGGACGCTCGTGCTGCGGATCGAAGATACCGATCGCGAGCGATCGACCCCGGAGAACGTCGAGCAGATCCTCGATGCGATGCGGTGGCTGAACCTCGACTGGGACGAGGGGCCGGTGTTCCAGTCAGAGCAATCCGAGCGTCATCGCGAGGTGCTCGAGCGGCTGCTCGAGTCCGGGCACGCCTACTACTCGACCGCGACCGCCGACGACGTCCAGACCTTCAAGGAGCGCCACGGCTTCGAGCGCGGGTTCCGGGGCGCCGACGAGGCGTCCGGGGCGGTTCGGCTGCGCGTCCCCGACGAGGGCGAGACCGTGTTCGACGACGTCATCCGGGGTCAGATCCGGTTCGCGAACGCGAGCATGGACGACTTCGTGATCGCGCGGGCCGACGGCTCGGTGCTGTACGTGTTCGCAAACCTCGTCGACGATCTCGATGCCGGGATCACCGACGTCGTCCGGGGTGAGGACCACATCTCGAACACGCCCAAGCAGCTGCTCGTGCTCGACGCGCTGGCGACGCCGCCGCCCCGGTATGCCCATCTGCCGCTGCTCCACGGGCCCGACGGGCGCAAGCTGTCAAAGCGCCACGGCGCCGCCTCGGTCCAGGAGCTTCGCGCCGCCGGTTACCTCCCCGAGGCGGTCGACAACTACATCGCTCTGCTCGGCGCGGGCTTTGCCGCCGACGAGGAGTTCTTCTCGCTCGACGAGCTGGCCAAGCGGTTCCGGCTCGAGCGCGTCTCGAAGAACCCCGCGGTGTTCGACGAGCGCAAGCTCCGGCACCTCGACGGCCGCTGGATCCGTGAGCTCGGGACCGACGAGCTGACCACGCGGCTCGAGCAGTTCACCGGGCGCACGGGCCTCCGCGGCGCGGTCGCGATCTCCGAGGAGAAGATCCAGACGCTCGCGGACTTCTGGCCGCTGGTCGGCTTCCTGTTCGACGGTCCGGCCGACGACCCAGCGGCGTTCGAGAAGGTCATCGGCCGCGACGGGGGCCTCGAGTGCCTGAAGGCCGCCCGCGAGGCCCTGGCGCGCGCGGAGCCGTTCACGGTGGAGAATGTCGAGGTCGCCCTGCGTGAAGTGGTCGAGAACCGAGGCGTGAAGCCGGTTAAGGTGTTCCAGCCAGTTCGAGTCGCAATCGCCGGAACGACAGTGTCTCCGGGCATCTTCGAGAGCGTCGCGCTGCTCGGCAAGGACGAGACGCTGGCACGGATCGATACGGCGCTGGAGCATGCGCAATGACGACACGACTAAACGAACGTCGTACCCCTGCCGATAACGCTGGCTGAGGCGTCGTCCATGACCACTGTGGAACCGCCGCTACCCCCCGAGCCCCCCAGAAGGACGGACCCGAGCATCGTGGCCACGCTAGCCGCAGTCAAGAACTCAACTGATCCTTATACCTCGCGCGAGCGCCATCACAACGAAGGCCACGGGCGCAGGTTGACCGCCGCCTTCGAGGCGATGGAAGCCTTCCCGATGCTCGCCGAGTCGCGCAATCGGGTCCTGCGTCTGTTCGAGAACGGCGAGCCGTCGACTGCCGACGTCGTTGGCGCCGTCGAGGCCGACGTGGCCCTCGCCGTGACCGTCCTGCGCCTCGCCAACCGCATCGACGGCAAGACGCACGGCCGCGTCGAGAGCGCGGTCAAGGGCGTGGAGGTCCTGTCTCCCCGCAACGTCCATTCGATCGCCAGCAAGGCTCGGACGTTCGACTTCTTCGAGCGCACCGCGGTCTGGCAGGGCGTGCCCGAGCGCTTCCGTCTGCACGCGGTCGCGACGCAGCGCGCGGCCGACCGGATCGCCCGCGAGCTCGGCTACGAGTCCCGCGACCGGCTGATGGTCACCTCGCTGCTGCACGACATCGGCAAGCTGGTCCTCGTCCACGCTTATCCCGGCTACCCGCGTCAGATCCACGCCGAGGCGCGCACTCCGGAGGAGCGGATCCAGTCAGAGCGCCGCGAGCTCGGCGTCGACCACGCGCTGGTCGGCGGAGTGCTCGCGCGCCGGTGGGGCCTGCCGAAGTCCATCGCCAGCGTGATCGAGCGCCACCACGCCGAAGACGTCGACGGCGAGGCCGCGGTCGTGCGGCTGGCCGACATGCTCGCCCACTACACGCTGGGCGGGTCGGTGTCGCCGTCGGAGCTGCTGAACGTCTCGCGCCTCGTCGGCATCGGCCCGAGCGAGCTGCGCACGGTCATGTACGACCTGCCGCTGCCGACCTCCGGTGGCCGCCGGCGCCAGATCGATCCGTGCCCGATGTCCGGGCGCGAGGTCGAGGTGCTGCGCCGCCTGGCTCGCGGGATGGTCTACAAGCAGATCGCCTCCGAGCTCGGCCTGTCGACCAGCACCGTGCGTACGCACCTGCACAACGTGTACGGCAAGCTCGGCGCGATGGATCGCGCCCAGGCCGTGCTGATCGCCACCGAACGCGGCTGGATCTAAGAGCTCGCTCCGCCTGAACTCCCTCCCGGGCACCCGGGCGCGCAGTTCTCGAGGGTCGGGCGCTGGTCGCAGTACGCGCGAGGGCGCCCGGGAGGGAGTCCCACGCTCGCTTCGCAGCTGGTTGGCGGTCAGTCTAATGACGCTGTCCGACCTCGCCGATCCTGCAATGATCGGCCTGGCGATGATCTCGATAACCACGAAGTCGCCGTACGCGCTCAGCGCGCTGGTGGAGCTGCGCCATCAGGGCGACCGGGGTCCCGTACCGATCGCTGAGCTCGCCCGGCGGCGGCAGATCCCGGTTCAGTTCCTCGAGCAGCTGTTCGCGACGCTGCGGCGATCGGGGGTGTTGCGCTCCCAGCGCGGCGTCAAGGGCGGGTACTCGTTCGCGCGTCCCGCCGGCGAGATCACCGTGCTCGAGCTCGTCGAGCTGCTCGACGGCCCGGTCGGAAGCGGCGCCACCGGTGTATTCGCCGACGCGGCCGAGGCGGCGCGCTCGGTGCTCGCGCAATCGACGGTCGCCGACCTGGCCGACGCCGAGTCGCGCGCCGCCGGCGCGGCGATGTACCACATCTAGGGGGCTCCCCGCCCCATAAGCGGATCCCCCGTGGTTATGGGGTTTCGACCGCTGTGAGGGGGGCCTGGACCGCTGGTTTGGAGGCTCTCGACCGTCGCGCACTCGTGGTCTCCTGCCGTAACGGCCGGGGGGCGAGCGGCGACGTCCAACCAGCCCCGGGAGACCACACGCGCCGCGTCCCGGCTCTCGTCGGGGCAGACTTACCGGGTGGTGCCCGAGGCCTTCCCATCACTCAAGGCGCGCCGACTGCTGGCGATCCTCTCGGCTAAGCCGCTGGAGTACAGGATCGTGCGGCAGTCCGGCTCTCACCGGCGCCTAGAGGCAGAGAATTTTCCCCCGCTTACGTTCGCCTTTCACGACAATGCCACCATTCCGAGCGGCCAGGTGCGGACGATCCTGGTAAAGCAGGTCGGCCTCGACGCCGAGACAGCCAGAGGGCTAATCTAGGAGATCAGCGATGCAGGTAGTTCCCGTTCTTTACCACCAAGAATCAGACGGCTGGTGGGCCGATTCGCCGAGTGTCGCGGGCTGGAGCGCTACCGCTGCGACACTTGACGAGCTCCGCCAGTTGATCGAGGACGGCATCCGTTTTGCGCTCGAGTCCGACGCTGTCCTCGTAACGCATCTGCTGGCACCCGGTACCACCCCGCCGGGTCTGCGGTTCGACTTCATCGGCCACCAGGTGACCGTCGTAGGACACGGCGACAGGCCGGAGGGTGCGGAGCCGACACTCGAGTTTGCAGCCACCGCCTGACCTCGGTGAGGGTCGACTGGGCCATCCCCTGTCGCTACGTCGAGGTCCAACAGGGCGCGGGCGCCGTCCTCGTCGGCGCCGGAGCTGACACTGCACTAGTGCCGTCGTTGCCGATGGCCATCCAACTGCTGTTCGCCGTTCGCTACTTGGGCATGCCTGAAGAGATGGACGGCGAGATCGAGCATCCGGTCTCCGTCCGCATTTTCAGCCCGAGCGGAGAGCAGATAGGCGAGCAAAGCGGCCAACTGAAGGCCCAGGCCACTCAGCTGATCCCGGGCTACCTCGCGGAATTGATCGTCCCGAGCGCGGTGGTATTCGAGCCGCAGGAGTACGGGACCTATCACTTCGAATTCTCGATCGACGACAGTCAGGAGAGAGTCCCGATGCACATCGTCGACCCCGAGATCCTCACCCAGGGGTCAAGCGGCTCCTAGGGGCTCGCGCGCGGAGCGGCGGTCACATCCGTCCTGCGCGAGAGAATCGTCGCGGTCTCTGACATGCCCCAGGCGTCTCGCGTTCGCTTGCAACATCGGGGCTGCCGGCCACGTTGATAGGTCGGGATCGAAGGCGCAGGACGAACGGACTTCAGACGGATGAGGGTCAAGACGATTAGGGGCAGGTTCTCCATCGCGGCTGGTCTGACAGCAGCTGTGCTCGCCGTGGCGCTCTGTTCGACCGCGTCTGCAAGGGAGCTCTCGCCCTCGATCGTGGGTGGTGAGACCGCGCCGGCTGGGAGTTGGGGGTGGATGGCGTTCGTGGCCTATTACCAGAACGGCGAGATCGACTTCGCGTGCTCGGGCACGGTGATTTCGCCAAATGTGGTGCTCACTGCGGGCCACTGCGGCGAAGACGAAGACACCGGCGTCCCTTACCAGGCGAGCGGCTATGCGGTCGTTACCAGCAGTCTCGATTGGTCTGATGCCGCGAGTCGCCAGGTCAGCACCGTCTCGCGAGTGATCGTCTTCCCGGGCTATGACCCGACAATCAAGGATGATGGCGATGCGGCGTTGCTGGTTCTGAGCGCACCGACGAGCGCTCCTTCGATCCCCCTCGCGAGCGATCCCGGCGACCTGGCATTGCTTGATCCCGGGACCGGTGCGGACATCGCTGGGTGGGGTGAGACAGCATTCGCGCCGCTTGTGACGCAGCTGCAGTGGGGGCAGGACGTCGTGCAGAGCCCCTCCTATTGCGCGCAGGAGGCGGCGGTTATGGGCGCCGGCTTTGACGACCTCTACCAGACATGCGCCATCGATGCGCCCAGCGACGCGGATGGCACATGCAGCGGAGACAGCGGCGGCCCGCTGGTCGCGCAGCGTCCGGACGAGACGTGGGTCGAAATCGGTGTTACGAGCTTGGGACCGGCCGACTGTTACACCGGGCTTCCCGATTTCTTCACTCGCGCGGACGCGATCGAGTCGTGGGCCGACAGCTGGATCGCGGCGGTAGCGCCCCCGCCCGCGCCACCAGCGCCGAGCCCGCCGCCACCAACCCCGTCCCCGAGCTCGCCGGCTGCGACGCCTCATCCGTTGCCCGGGCTGTATCACGGTCAGACCAGTCAGCACCGGAGGATCACCCTCCGCGTCGGCTCGGCGGCGCTTGCGCTGACCGCGCTGAAGTTCGGCTTCGGCTTGCGATGTACTCGACACCGAGCGCTCTCCTTTGTCCTCACCGCAACTGCACCGCGCTGGGGCCTGACCAGCGGGCTCGATCTGACTCGCCGCTTCGAGGACACCGGGGGAACGCGATTCCGAACCATCCGGGCGGGTTTTGGCCGCCGCTGAACGTACCGCAGACGCTTTCGGGCGTGTTGGCGTTGCCCGTGCAGTACTCGGAATACGGCGTGTATTGATCGGCGTTCATGGAGATGTCGGGGACCTCGCGGCACGGGGTTCCTCTGGGCGCGAGCGAGCAGTGCGTGGTGCCGTTCCCGTAGGTGGTGAACTGGTTGTTGACCCCCGGTCCTGTCTGGTAGACGGGGCGGCCCCAGTACTGGCTCGTGCCGCCTCCGTCCGCGCCGGTGTCGAAGCACCACTCGAACCCGCTCTGGCCAAACTCGTTGGCGCGCGTGTTGCAGAGGCCCTGAGGGTTCCAAACGGTCTCGGCGCCCCGGGGCGGATAGGACGGGAACGGGTTCTGACCCGGGTTGAAGTTGCTGAACGAGGTGCCGCCGACGCTGGTGATCCAGGGCTGGCTTCCGGGATCCTCGACGTCGGCAAAGGGGGCGACGCTGGTCCCGTCGGCGTTGAAGCAGTCGAAGGCACCGGAGTCGCCGGACGAGGTGAAGATGCTCTGACCCTGGAGGGCCATCTGCTCGAAGATCAGATTCTCGGCCTGCGTGTACGCCGGGGTCACAGCAGCCTCGCAGTCGCCCCAGCTCGAGCTGGTCGTGTCGGCGATATCCTGGTTGGCGATCGCGGCGTACTCGTCGAGCGAGGTCTGGCCGGTCTCGTCGTTGGGCGCGTTGTAAACGATGATGTGGCGGTTCAGCGGCGAGATCGCCAACGACATCTCGATGTCCGCGTCGACCTCGATGTCGCCGTTGTACCCATTGAACTCCGGGGGGCAGCTGTCGCCGGCCGGGCAGTCCGGATTCAGCGGGCCGCCGTCGACGGTGACGTTGATCAGCGACGGCGTGTAGCGCTTGCCGTAGAACTGGTGAGCCCAAGTGTCGATGTCCGACTCCTGATAGGCCGACAGCTCGAACAGAGCGAGGTTCTGGCCGGCGCCCTGCCCGCGTGGTCCGACGTTCGGCGCGTCGTAGATCGAGTTGTCCTGCGAGGGCGTGAGGCCGCTGCAGCCCGGGCCGGCGCCGTAGCCCAGCGTGGGCGGGTTTCCGCCGTCGACGAACTGGGTGACCAGTTGCGCGACGGTCGGGTAGGGCGTCTCACAGCTCGATCCCCCGGACGGCCGACGGTCCCCGAGCTTGACCCGGTTACGGACCGGCTCGGCGCTCGAGCGCTCCCGGATCGTGTTCGTCAGTCCGATCACGCCGAGCACGCCGCCGGCGAGGTTCGCCGGAAGCTGGACCGGCGCGGCGTTCGCGAAGTAGCTCGTGCCGTGCGGATCGACGTACGTGGCGAGGCGGGTCTTGAGCGCTCCGGAGATCGCGGCACTCGACCCGGTCGCGCGGACCAGGAACGGCGACGATGACGGCTCCACGGTCAGTCCGACGGAGGCCAGGTATCTGGCGACGCCGCTGCTCTCCGCGTGGCTGGGGGCGTAACGACGAGCGAACTGCCCGCGAGTGAGCCAGTGCCGGTGGCCCGCGCTCGTCGGACTGTAGAGACGCCCGAGCAGCGCCTGCAGCTCGGCTGCGTAGCTCGGCGCGAGGACGACCTCGATCGACATCGCTCTGCTCTGGAACGCGCCCGTGGCGACGTTCGTGGTCGAAGCGACGCTGGCGCGAACGGTCGCGAACCGCGGAGACGCAGCACCGGCCTGCGCCGGAATTGCGAACGCCACGGCCAATATCAGGGCTGCCGCCCCCAACTTCGGCTTCCGGCCTGGGACAGCACTGACCGAACGCTTGCTCACGGTTCCATCCTCCTCGCGCCGACGACTATCTAACAATCCTCTCATCAATCCGCGGTCGCCGTCTAGCGGCGCCGATCTGACGGCATCGGTCGCTCTGCGCCGTCGTAGGGTGTGGCCCGACGAATGGCTGAAATCCCGACCAACATTGCCGCGACGGTCGGCGGGACCCCGATGGTCGAGCTCACGCGAATGCTCCCAGACTCCGACGCGCAGCTGTTTGCGAAGCTCGAGGCGTTCAACCCGGGTGGGAGCGTCAAGGACCGGATCGGGGTGTCGATGATCGAGGCGGCCGAGCGCGAGGGGATCATCGAGCCCGGCAGGACGACGATCGTCGAGGCGACGAGCGGGAACACGGGCATCGCGCTCGCGTTCGTATGCGCGGCGAAGGGCTATCAGCTCGTGCTGACGATGCCGCAGGGGATGAGCCGCGAGCGCGAGAGCCTGCTGCGCCTATACGGGGCGAGCGTCGAGATCACCGAGTCGCTCGGCGGGATGAACGAGGCTGTCGACGCCGCGCGCGCGATGGCGTCGCGCGGCGACGTGTTCCTCCCCGACCAGTTCTCGAACCCCGCCAACCCGGAGATCCACCGGCTCACGACGGGGCCGGAGATCTGGGACGCGCTCGAGGGCTCCGTCGACGTGTTCGTCGTCGGCGTCGGCACTGGGGGGACGATCACCGGTGCCGGGGAGCTGCTGAAGTCGCGCAATCCACGGTGTCGGGTGGTCGCGGTCGAGCCGAGCGCGTCGCCCGTGCTGTCGGGGGGGCGCCCGGGCCCCCACAAGATCCAGGGAATCGGCGCGGGATTCGTCCCGGCGGTGCTCAACCGCGACGTACTCGACGAGGTGATCCGGGTCGACGACGAGGACGCGATCGAGACGGCGCGCGAGCTGGCCCATCGCGAGGGGGTGTTGGCCGGAATCTCTGGGGGCGCCGCGGTGTGGGCGTCAATCGAGCTGGCGCGCCGGCCGGAGTCGCGTGGCGCCCGGATTGTCACGATCCTGCCGGACTCCGGCGAGCGGTATGTCTCGACCCCGTTCTTCGCTCCGTAAGGCCGGCGGGTCGCGGTCTCGGTGGGCTCGCCCGCCTGGATGCGGTAGGGCCCGCGGACGGGTCCACTAGGCTTTCCCCATGCGCGTGCACCGCATCGTCGCCGAGGTGCGGCGCGACATCGCCGCGGCGCGCAGCCGCGACCCGGCGGCCCGCGACGTCGGCCCGCTCGAGATCCTCGTGGCATGGCCCGGGGTGCATGCGCTTCTGGCCCACCGGGCCGCCCACGCGCTCCACGACGCCGGCGTTCCGCTGCTGCCGCGAATCATCGCGTACCTGTCGCGGTCGATCACCGGCATTGAGATCCATCCGGCTGCCAAGATCGGCCGCGGGTTCTTCATTGACCACGGCATGGGCGTGGTGATCGGGGAGACCGCCGAGCTCGGCGACGACGTCACGCTGTACCAGGGCGTCACTCTCGGCGGCACCGGCTTCGCGACCGGGAAGCGGCATCCGACCGTGCAGGACAACGTCACGATCGGCTCCGGCGCGAAGCTGCTGGGGCCGATCACCGTCGGACACGGCTCGAAGATCGGCGCCAACAGTGTTGTGATCCACGACGTGCCCCCGAACTCCACGGTCGTCGGCAACCCGGGTCACCCTGTTCGCGTTGAGGGCCGCCGCCCCGAGGGTCCGGACGCGGACTGGGTGCATCTCCCCGATCCGATCGCCGATGCGATCAGGAGCCTGGCGGGCAGAATCTCCGCGCTCGAGCAGACCGGCGCCGACGGCCAGGGCGCCCCGGGCGGCCACGAGAATGGGGCCGAGCACGGCCAGCGGGTCAACCCTTCGGTCGGCCCAAACCCCGCCGGCGGCTAGTGCCCCGAGTCAGAAATTGGATGGCATTCAAGCGGCCCCTGGCGGCGCCTGGCTTTGTCCTCGGATCCTCATGTAGCGCTGCTACACGTCGGATCCTGCGTCCTTGCCAGGCATCCGCCAGTGACCCCTCTCGGTGCCACCGAATTTCTGCCTCAGGTGCTGCCGGTAGAACTCAATAAAAGCGCCGGCGTCGCCGGCGACGAACCGCTCGAGCAGGTCATCCGCGTGGCCGGCCATCAGCCTCATTACCTGCTTTCTCGCGTGAGCAGAACCTGGTGTGACACCAGGCGCCGCCGGCTACAGCGTGGTCCGCCGGTGCGCGGTCGGCGCGTGCGAGTCGGCGGGCACAGGGGCCTCCTCGTCGGGGATGTTGACACGCGAGCGTACGAGATAGAGCGGGCGTCCCTTGACCTCGTCATAGATCCGGCCGACGTACTCGCCGATGATGCCGATCGCGATCAGCTGGATGCCGCCGAGCAGCAGTACCGCGATCGTGAGCGAGCTGAACCCAGGCAGGTAGGAGCCGAGTATGCGGAGCACGATCACGATCGGGATGGCGAGGAACGCAAGCGTCGAGATGATGAATCCGAGCAGCGTGGCCAGCTGCAGCGGCCGGTGCGAGAACGACGAGATCGCGTCGAGCGAGAACCGCAGCATCTTCGGGATCGTGTACTTCGTCTTGCCGGCGAAGCGGCGGTCACGCGTGTAAGGGACCGCGGCCTGCCGGTAGCCGACCCACACGGTCATGCCGCGCAGGAACCGGTTGCGCTCGCGCATCGACAGGAGCGCGTCGAGCGCGCGGCGGTCGAGCAGCCGGAAGTCGCCGGAGTTGTGTTGGAGCTCTACCTGGGCCAGCCGGTCGAACAGCGAGTAGAACCAGCGCGCGGTCGCGAGCTTGAAGCGTGACTCGCCTTCCCGCTGCTCGCGGACGGCGTACACGACGTCGCACCCGGCCCGCCAGTGGTCGAGCATGAGGGGGATCAGCTCCGGCGGATCCTGAAGGTCGGCGTCGAGCATCACCACGGCATCGCCTCGCGCATGGTCCAGGCCTGCGGTCAGCGCCGTCTGATGGCCGAAGTTGCGCGAAAGCTGGACCACGCGCACGCGAGGGTCGTGGGACGCGAGCTTATGCAGCTCAGCGGCGGACCCGTCGGTCGAGCCGTCGTCGACGAGGACGATCTCGAACTGGAGCCCGGCTAGCGCCGAGCACACGCGCCCATAGAACTCGTCGATCGTGGCGTCCTCGTTGTAGACCGGAGCGACAACGCTCAGCAGCTTGAGCGACCTCCCATCCTCTGCGCCGCCAGCCCGGTCGCTTACTCCTGGGTGATCGAGCGAGGTCACGGCAATCGAGTCACAGTCTCGGCAGCGAGCTGGCGTGGACGTAGGCGAGCAGCTCGAATGACCCGATCGCGAGGGTGAGCAGGATCGAGACGCGCCACAGGCGCCGGTCCCGTCCGAGCGCGGCCAGCGGCATCAGCCACGCTACGTACCACGGTGCGAGCGACGCGGCGCTGACCAGCAGCGCGACCGCCGCCCAGCCGGCCGCCACGATCCAATCGAGCTCGCCGCGCCACACGCGCAAGAGCAGCCAGCACAGCACCGCTGCGAACAGCCCGCCCAGGGCCAGCGTCGCCGGTAGGCCGACACTGCCAAGGCCGAGATGAGTCCCGATGAACCCGGGGATGCTCTGCCCGTTGCCCTTGCTCTGGACCCTCTCGATCGTCGCCGGAAGATGCAGCGGACCGGTCCCGAACATGACGACCGCCAATACGGCGAGCAGCGCGGCGGCCACGCCGGCGCCGATGACGAGATCGCGGCGGCGGGCACGGGACATCTGACCCCGCGCGTCCGCGAGCGCGAACGGCAGCAGCATGCCCGCGGTCACCTTGACTGCGGCGCCGAGCACGATCGAGCCCGCGCCTAAGCGGCCGCGGCGCTGGAGCAGCAGGACGATGCCGGCGACCATCGGCACCAGCATCAGAAGATCGTTGTGGCCTCCGCCGATCCCGTAGACGACGATCAGCGGGTTGAGGCCGACGAGCGCCGCTGCCTTGACCGGATCAACGCCCCGAAGGCGCGCCCCGTTCCACACGAGCGCGACGATCGCCAGGCTCGAGATGGCCGCGATTGCTTTGTAGGCGAACACGCTTGCCGGGATCGAGAGGGGAGCCAGCAGATAGCTGAGTGCGGTGAACACCGGGCCGTAGACCGTGGGCGTGCCTATCCAGTTCTTCCCGATGTAGGGGTACAGAGGATCGAGCGCGATCGCGTGGGGGCCTACGAGGTATGGGTTGGCGCCGTACAGCTCGCCCATCCGGCCGTAGAACTGGTAGCTGAAGATGTCGGTCGAGGCCAGCGGTGGCGCGAGCAGGATCAGCGCGTACAGCGCCGCGATGCAGCCGAGCACGAGCACCGGCGACAGCCGATCCGCGACCGCGACCGTCACGACGTAGCTGAGGAGCATCAGCGCGATCGTGATGGTCAGCCCGGCGCTCCCGAGGTTGACGCCGGTGGTCCCGAACGAACCGGCGAGCCCGATCCCCCCGATTCCCGCCTGCACCGTCTGCGGCAGGAGCTTGTCGGTACTCGCCGCCGAGATCGAGACCAGCAGCCCCGTCGCAAGCATTCCCGCGAGCCCTAGGAGTCCGATCCGGGACAGCCGAGCCCCGGTGCGGGCTTCGAGCGCCGGCGCTCGCAGGTCTAATCTGCCGCTCTGCCTGACGCCAAGCGGCGGACTATTGACGCTCATCGCACGTAGCTTGCCTTACGGACGACCGGCAGGCGTTTGGTCAATGTTGACATTTCGTTAGGAAACTTGCGTTCACAATGTTCAGGCATCGTGCATCAACGTTACCCGGCGTGGGGCGCCCCGATTGCGCCTCCAGATAAAGGTTTCCTCATCCTCAGCGGCCGCCGCGCCGGCGCAGGAAAGGCACGGCCCACATGGCCTCGGCCGCGATCCGTGCCGACATCTTGCTCGAACCGACGCTGCGGTCCCGGAAAACGATAGGGATTTCCTTGACGCGGAACCCCGCCAGCAATGCCCGGTAGGTGACCTCGATCTGGAAAACGTACCCCTCGGCCCGGATCGTCTCGAGCTCGATCGCCAGGAGGACCCGCCGATGGATGCACTTGAAGCCGCCCGTGAGGTCGTGGACCTGGACGCCGAGGATCAACCGGGCGTACCAGCCGCCGCCGCGGCTGATCAAGCGCCGCAGCAGCCCCCAATCCTCGACCCCGCCGCCCTGGACATACCGTGACCCGAGCACCATGTCCGCGTCCTCGGCGGCGGCGAGCAGCGGCCCGAGGTAGCAGGGATCGTGGGAGAAGTCCGCGTCCATCTCGATCACAATCTCGGCCTCGCCCTTCAACGCGTGGGAGAACCCGGCGAGGTAGGCGTGGCCGAGCCCGGTCTTGGTCGCGCGGTGCAGCACCTCGACCTGCGGTCGCGCGGCCGCCAGTCGGTCTGCGATCGCGCCCGTTCCGTCGGGAGAGTTGTCGTCAACGATCAGGATGCGGTGGGCGTCCGGCGCGACGCGCTCGAGTTCCGCCAGCGTCGCGCTGACGATCCCCTCGATGTTGTCCGCCTCGTTGTAGGTGGGGATCACGACCCAGACGCTGGCAGGCATCGTCCGGGAGCGTAGTGGGAGGAGCGGCAGGCCGAGGCGTGGCCGCCGGTCCGCTCGATGGGCCAGAGTCGTAACAGCCCGGTGGGGTGGGCGGGGGCGTGCATGCCGTGCGCCGGTGGGCCCGACGCGCCATCATGGCTGGGGGGCAGACTCATGGAACGCGGTGCCGGACTACGCAACCCGCCGGGCCAATCCGGCGTCCTCAAAAGCGCTCGACCCGAGCGCCGGCGGAGCATGGCGCCCCATCACCGGCGCCGCCGTGCCGTCGCGGCCCTGTCGCTGCTCGCGATCGCGGTGCTCGCAACCGTTCTGCTCGTCGGCGGCGGGGCCCCCCCGGAGCGGACGACCGCGCCGCCCACGGGCGGGTTCTTCGCGACCATCCCCGAGCTCGTCGGCGCCGGCCCCGCGTCGCTGGCGGCCCGTGAAGCGCAGGCCGAGAACGCTGCCGTCAACCGGACGCTGGCGTACACGCCGTACGTTCGGATCGCGGGCTCGCAGCACCGCGAGATCGCGCTGACGTTCGACGACGGTCCGGGGCCATACACGCCGCAGATCCTCGCGACGCTCCAGCGAGAACACGTGCCCGCGACGTTCTTCGAAGTCGGGATCCTCGAGCGGTACTTCAACGCCTCGACCACCGCGATCGCCGCCGCCGGCGACGTGATCGGCGACCACACCGAGGTGCACGCGGCGATGTCGAGGCTGTCGGCCGCCAAGCAGCGCGCGCAGCTGCTCGAGCAGGCAAGTGCGATCGAGCGCTACGGCGCGAGCTTCCCGCGCCTGTTCCGGCCTCCCTACGGGCTGTGGAACGCGACAACGCTTTCGCTCCTGCGGCGCTACCGGATGCTGATGGTGCTGTGGACTGTCGACACGAACGACTACCGCCGGCCGGGCGTGCCCGCGATCGTGGACGCAGCCGTGCACGGAGCCCGACCCGGAGCGATCATCCTTCTCCACGACGCCGGCGGCGATCGTTCGCAGACCGTCGCCGCGCTGCCGAAGATCATCGCGGCGCTCCGCCGGCGCCACTACCAGCTGGTCACGGTTCCGCGCCTGCTGCTCGACAACCCGGCGCCGCGTGTCCAGAACATCGCGGCGGTGATCGGGTCCGGCGGGTAGATCAGCGGCGCACGTAGGCGACGCGGTCCCAACTCGGCTCGGGTGCGAGCTGGATCGGCTCGCCGCCACGGTCGGGCTGGATGTAGGTGAACGCATGAGCGTCCGAGTCGAACCGGATATCCAGCTCGCCCTCCTTCACGCGCTGATCGAGCCACGCGCCGCGGAAGATCAAGCGGCGCAGCCAGTGGACGAGCGAGCGATCAGAGGGACCGACGAGGTCCGGCCAGCAATCGTTGACGTGCTCGCCGAGCGCCGAGGCGGGCTCGGTGACCTCGCCGTTGACGACCAGGTTGATCAGATCCTCGCCCTCGTCCTCGTCCACCGAGCCGCCGATGAACCCGAGCTTGCGGGCTGCCTGCTCGCAGCGCTCGCGGAAATCCCGTTCGTTGAACGTGAACCGAAGCTCTCCGTACTCGAGCACGAAGTCCTCGCCCGAGCTGTAGTTCCCGCGCTGGTACATGGGCCGTCGAGATCATATGTTGGAATCCTCCGTGCCTGCAGCGTATGAATGGGACGTTGCAGGATGTACGTCGGGTGGCTGCAGGGCCGGCGGCGAAAACGCTGCAACCCTTGTGCCAACGGGCAAAGGGGCGCCTCGCGGGTGCTGCGCGCGCTGTACCCTTCGACGCAGATGATGCCGGTGTCGCGATGACCGACGGTGGCCCGGTGTCCAGCGCAGACGCTGAGCGGACGCGGGGGACAGAGGGCGAGCACGAGACAACACGAGCGCACACCGCTGCGCACGGTGGGCGGTGGCCGTTCTGGCTGCCGGTCGGCGTGTTTCTGGTCGGCCTCCTCGTCACCGGCGTGCTCGTCTGGATCTCGGCCTCGACGTACTCGAGCAACGAGAAGCGGTTGCTCGACCTACGGGTGAAAGACGCGGGCGCTCTCTTCACCGGGGCGTTCGCGAGCATTCAGACGCCGCTTGCGTCAGCCGCGGCCCTCGCGGATGCGACGAACGGCGACGTGACGAAGTTCATGCGATTCATCGGTCCGTACGCAACGGGCAAGACCGCGACGTTCACGTCGGTGTCGCTGTGGCGGCTCGGCGCCAGCCAGACCGCGCCCTTGGCGGTAGTCGGCAAGCCGTCGGTGCTCGGCGCGTCCGCCTCGCGCGCGGAGACGTTCTTCGCCACTACCGCGAGCCATTCGCACCTGGGTGTGGTCGGTCTGCTGACGGGGCCGCAGCCTCGCCTGGGGTATGCATTCAACTCGCCGGGCCTGACGGGCCGCTACGTCGTCTATGCCGAGAGCGCGCTCCCGGCCAACCGAAGGTCGAAGTTCCAGAAATCCTCGTCGTTCTCCGATCTCAACTACGCGCTGTACCTGGGCACGCTCCAGCGACCCCAGGACCTTCTGGTGACGGACCTGAACAAGGTGCCGCTCACGGGTCAGACGGCGACGACCTCGATCCCGTTCGGCAACAACAGCTTCACGTTCGTGGTGAACGCGCGGCATCCGCTCGTCGGCTCGTTCCCGCAGCGCCTGCCATGGCTGATCGCGATCGTCGGCGTGCTACTGAGCGCCGGCGCTGCGGTCATGACCATGCGCCTGATCCAGCGGCGCACGCATGCCGAGGATCTCGCCGATTCGCTCGAGCAGATAGCCGAGGAAAACCGCATGCTCTACTCCGAGCAGCGCTCGATCGCCCAGACCCTCCAGCACGCGTTGCTTCCTGAGGCGCTCCCGAAGATCCTGGGGGTGGAGACCGGAGCGCGCTACGAGGCGGGGGCGGAGGGTGTCGATATCGGCGGCGATTGGTATGACCTGATCGCGCTCGACGACCATCGCCTGCTGCTCGTGGTCGGGGACGTGTCGGGGCGCGGCGTGCGCGCCGCGGCGACGATGGCATCGCTCCGCTACGCGATTCACGCGTACGCCGCACAGAACGATCCGCCGGCGACGATCCTGACCAAGCTGTCGAAGCTCGTCAACGTCGGCAGGACCGGGCAGCTCGCCACGATCTTGTGCGCGCTCATCGACGTCAAGGCCCACGAGCTGACAGTGACGAGCGCCGGGCATCTCCCGCCGCTACTGATCAGCAACGGGACCGGCACGTTCATCAAGAGCGCGGTAGGTGTACCGATCGGCGTGGGCACCGGCGCCACCTATACCTCGACCGCGGTGTCAACCCCGCCATCCGCGACGCTGCTTGCATTTACGGACGGCCTCGTCGAGCGTCGAGGTGAGAGCATTGACGCAGGACTGGAGCGTCTGCAAACTGCTGCCACCGGCAATCATTGCGACCTCGACCAGCTGTTGAGCAGGCTGCTCGAGGAGCTGCGGCACGACGGGGACGACGACACCGCGATCGCGGGGCTCAGATGGCTGGATTAGACGCGAACAGCACCGCTGAGATGACCTTCGACCTGGCCGAGGCCGACAGCAACGGCTTGACCGTCAGGATCAGCGGTGAGCTCGACATCACCAACGTCGACGCGCTCGAAGAGGCCGTGGGTTCCGCCCTCGAGCGTCATCCGGGGAGGCTGGTAATCGAATTGAGCGGGTTACGGTTTGCCGACAGCTCGGCGATCGCGCTGTGGGTGCGGTGGTCGACGTCAGTAAAAGAGATCGAGCTCCGGGACGTCTCGTCCATCCTGCGCCGGGTCATCGACTCGATGGGGCTGGCCGACACACTTAACGTGAAGCCATGACGGACGCACGCACCTTCCCCCACGAACCTGAATCGGTCCCGGCCGCGCGCCGGTTCGCCACCGGCGTGCTGCAAGGCGTGTCCGCAGACACCATGGAAGCGGTCGAACTGATGGTCTCCGAGCTCGCCACGAATTGCATCCGACACACCGACAGCGGCTTCGAGCTCACGATCACCCGCAAAGCGGGAGACATCCGCATCGAGGCGACCGACGGAGCAGGCGGCACGCCCGAGATGCGCTCGCCCAAGCCCACCGACCCGAGCGGTCGCGGGTTGAAGATCATCGACATGCTCTCGACCGACTGGGGCGTCGATCACCACGCCTCGTCGGGCAAAACCGTCTGGTTCACGCTGCCGGACACCGCGCCGGCGTCGGCGCGGCAAGCGTCGCGCGCCTAACGGCGCGATTTTCTCGCCGGCGAGGGGGTGAACTCTCGCCGCCTCGAGGCTCTTGGAGCCATGGAGCACCACGTGGCCACGATCCTCGTCGTCGAAGACCACCGCACCACCCGTACGTTCCTGGCGGACAACCTGTCGGCCGACGGATTCGATGTGCTGGAAGCCGAGAGCGTGACGGACGCCCGGCACCTGCTCGCGAGCGCGTTCCCCGACCTGGCGATCATCGACCTCGGCCTCCCCGACGGGGACGGTCTCGAGCTGCTCGAACACGTCCGTGACGCCGATCGCATCGCCGGCCGCCTCGATCCGGACCTGCCCCTGCTCGTGCTGTCCGGGCGTGCGAGCGAGCTCGACCGGTTGCGCGGGTTCAGCCGCGGGTGCGACGACTACATCGTCAAACCATTTTCGTACTACGAGCTGAGCGCGCGGGTCAGGGCGCTGTTGCGGCGCACGAGGCGCCGGCCGGGCACCGGCCGTCTCCGGATCGGATCGCTGGAGCTCGACCCGATCAGCCGTCAGGTGTGGGTCCGCGGCGAGCCGGTGGCGCTCTCCAAGAAGGAGTACGCGCTGCTGCGCGCGCTCGCCGGCGACCCGACACGGGTGTTCACGCGCGAGGAACTGCTGCGGGGCGTCTGGGGATTCCGGGCGATGGGCACCACGCGCACGCTCGACTCGCATGCCTTCCGCTTGCGCCAGAAGTTGAACCGGTCCGGTGACCGGTTCGTCGTGAACGTGTGGGGTGTCGGCTACCGCCTGGTCGACGGGGGCATCGACTGATGATCGCCGTCGAGGTCGGCGGCTGGCTGGCGGCGAGCGCCGCCGGCCTCGCGGTCGCCGGCGTGTGGCGGGCGCTCGCCTGGCGCATGGAGAACGTGGCCCGCGCCTGTCACGAGCTGCGCGGACCGTTGACCGCGGCCAGGCTCGGCCTCGACCACGGCGCCGGCAACGGTGAGCTCACGCCCGCCCGGCTGCGGGCGATCGACCTCGAGCTCGGCCGCGCCGCGCTCGTGCTCGACGACCTCGAGGCCGTGCGGACCCGCCGCTCGCGGTCGCGTCCGCCGGAGGCGATCGACCTCGAGCAGCTCGTGTTCGACTCGGTCGAGGCGTGGCGGCCCGCCGCGACGGCGAACGGAGTCGAGCTGCATGCCGCGTGGTCGGGGTGGGCGGCGACCGTCTGGGGCGACCGGCTGCGGCTTGCGCAAGTCACGGGGAATCTGATCGCGAACGCGATCGAGCACGGGGGAGGAGTGGTCGAGGTTCATGGACGCGCCGGACGCGGGCGCGCACGGATCGAGGTCACCGACACCGGGCCGGGCCTGCCGGGGCCGGTTGGGGAGCTCCTGCGTGGGGCGCGGTGGGGGCGGGGACGCCGTGGTCGCGGCCTCGCGATCGCGTCCGCGATCGCCGCCGGCCACGGGGGGCGGCTTGCGGCGGCGCCGGCGGTTCGGGGCGCCCGGCTGGTGGTCGAGTTGCCGGCGGTGGTGGCGCCGACCGGCTCCGGCGGAGCGACGCACGTCTCGTGAGTCGCCGGCGGTGGCGTGGGCGGCTTCTGCTCTAACCCGGTTGCGCCACGAACGGCGGGCACCTGGGGGGAGACGGTTCTGGCCGGCCGGGCCGAGCCCCAGGATCACCTGCAAAACATGACATTTGGCGCAGCCACCGCGAGCCGCGTCAGGGCGCGCATGTGGGGCGTGCGTCGTCTGACACGGTCCCGGCCTGGGCGCGTCCGTTGTCAGGTTATGCAGGTGAGCGCGGGCGGACCGGCGCCGGCGAACTGCGTGGAACCTGCCTAGCGCGCCATTGCAGCCGCGATCAGCCTCCGCCGGCGGGCGCACGAAGCCCCACCCTGGGCGCCACCGGCCATGAAAACCCCGCGCGAGGCTCGCACATGCGCCGGACGGAACCGAGGCGTAATTGCAACGTGCCGCCCAGAGCCGCCGATTGCAACCCGGCTTGCAGTCAGGCGGGGCCGAACGCTCACTGTCGTTCCCCATATCTGACGGGGGTTTGCGCCGAAATGGGGCTTCGAGCGGTCGAGGTGGGGGATGACGTGGGATTCAGGTTGCATTGTGGGGAGGAGTGGGGTAGAGTGGGGCAGGCGCATGGTCATGCATCGCGGAACCCGGGTGGCAGGGCTCCTCCCACCCAGCCACCCGGGTTCAGATTTCGCCCGTCCGCATGAGAACCCTTGATCTTCCGCGGAACCTTCGAACACGCGCTAGACGCGAAGCACCGGCTGACGGTGCCGGCGAAGTTCCGAGCCGCGCTCGCGGTCGGCGTGGTGCTGGCGGCGTCGCCGGAGACGACCGCCGCGGCGCCCGCGGTCGATCGCGATCTGGACGCCCGAGGCATACGAGGCCTATACGGCCGCGGCGCTGGTCGGGACGGAGTCCGATCTCGCCCGAGGCACGTGACATGAAGCGCTTCTTCTTCAACTACTCGCATGACACCGAACTCGACTCGGCCAACCGCGTGATGATCCCGCCGATGCTCATGGAGTACGCGGGCCTCGATAAGGACGTCGTGGTCACCGGCTCGGGCGAGTGCCTGGAGGTGTTCGATCGGTCCAAGTACTCCGGCTACAGCGAGGACGTGCTGATCCGTGTTCCCGACATCGCAGCGAAGCTTGGCCACACTCCTTGACATGACCCAGACGCACATCCCGGTCCTCGCCGGGGAGCTGATCGACCTGCTCGATCCGCATCCCGGTGAGACGGCCGTGGATTGCACCTTCGGTGGCGGGGGCCACGCGCGGCTGATCGCGGGCCGCCTCGGGCCGGAGGGCACGCTGATCGGGATCGATCGCGATCCGGTCGCGGAGGAGCGGTTCAGCGAGATCGCGCCCGAGCTGCCGTGCCGCACCCGGTTCATCCGGGCGGACTTCGTGAGCGCGCTCGGCCAGCTCGACGAGGAGGGCGTGAGCGCCGACCTCGCGTACCTCGATCTGGGCATGTCCTCGATGCAGGTGGACACCTGGGAGCGCGGCTTCTCGTACGCGTACGACGCCCCGCTCGACATGCGCATGGGACCCGAGCAGGACCTGACCGCGCGCGACATCGTCAACGAATGGGAAGAGCGCCGGCTGGCCCGGCTGCTGCGCGAGTACGGCGAGGAGCGATACGCGAACCGGATTGCGCGCGGGATCGTCCGCGCCCGCACCCGCGAGGAGCTCGCCTCGACGCAGCAACTCGTGGACGTCATCAAGTCGGCAGTGCCCGTCCCGGCGCAGTTCGCCGGCGGTCATCCGGCCCGCCGGACGTTCCAGGCGCTGCGGATCGCGGTCAACGACGAGCTGTCGCAGCTCGACGCGGCGCTGCCCGCGGTGTGGAAGGTGCTCCGGGTCGGTGGCCGGCTCGGGGCGATCTCGTTCCATTCGCTCGAGGACCGACGCGTCAAGCGCTTCATGACTGAGCTTGCCCGCGGCTGCGTGTGCCCGCCGGAGCTGCCGATCTGCGTGTGCGGGCACAATCCCGAGGCGGAGCTGCTGACGCGGCGCGCACTCGGGCCGACCCAGGGCGAGATCGAGGCCAATCCGAGGGCGAAGTCTGCGCACCTGCGCGCGGCCCGCAAGCTCGAGGCCGACGGGACGTGAGGCCTGGAGCGCTGACCCAGGCGGGCCGCAGCGCGGCAGCCAGCCAGGACGCCGCCGGCGCCCGCTCGGCGGATCGCCGGCGCACAGCCGCGCCCCGCGCCGGACGCGCCCGGAGAGCACCGCGCGTCGCGTCCGACGCGACCGCCTCGGCGAGTTTCAGGCCCCGCGAAGGCGAAGGCTAAGGAGTACGCGGACCGGACGCAGGCCGCCGCTCGCGCTACGCGGGGCCAGGGCGCCACCCGCGCCCAGGGCGCCACGCGCACACCCCGCGCGCAGGGCGCCACTCGAACAACCCGCGCCCAGGCCGCCGCGCGCGCGGCCCGGCCGGCGCGGGTGCCGATCGTCGCCCGTGCGAGCGGATCGGCCGCCGGCGTGGTCGCGGCCGCCGTCGCCCTTCCGCTACGCCCGTTCGTCGCGCGCGAGCCGGCCCCGAGGACGGCGCCGGCGCGGCGGCCCGCAGCCGTCCCGAAGCCGAAGCCGAAGCCGGACGCGAGGGGCGTTGCGCGCCGCGTCGGCGCGTTCGTGCTGTCGCTTCCCGACCACCAGCTGCTCGACCGCGTCGTCCGCGGCCGCGCCTGGATTCCGCTCCTCGGGGTGCTGCTGGCGGGGATCGTGGCGGCGCAGGTCGAGATCTTGAAGCTGGGGGCGAGCATGGGACGCTCGCTCGAGCAGACGACGGCGCTCACGAGCCAGAACGAGCAGCTGCGCGGCAGCGTCGCCGCGCTGTCGGACGATCAGCGGATCGAGCGCCTGGCGACCAACATGGGCATGGTCCTTCCGCCCCCCGGCGCGGTCGGCTACCTCGCCGCCGGGCCGGGAGGCGAGGCTGCCGCGGCGCTTGCGAGCCTCCGCGCGCCGAATGCCATGGCGTTTATGGCGCTGGCGCCGTCGAACGGCGCGCTCGTGACCGGTGGCGGAACGTCGTTGCTGCCCACGAACTCAGGAGTTCTGGCGCAGGCCGGGACGCCCGGCAGCGCCACTCCGACGACCACGCCGAGCGCCACATCGACCGTCCCGTCCACCGCATCGTCGACCACTACTCCCGCCACGAGCGGCGCTTCGACCGGCAGCGCCACCACCCAGGCTCCGCCGGCCGAGCAGCCACCGCCGGCGACGACGGCGACGCCGACCACCGACTCCCAGAGCGCGACGAGCACCCCGACGAGCTCCGCGCCGGCAACGACCAACGGCTCGCAGACCGGGGGAGAGACCGGCTCGCAAGCGGGCACACAGACCGGCGGACAGACGTCGGGGACCGGCGCCGCCGCGATCCAGCCAGCGGGCTCGCCGCAACAGAGCACCGGGGGATAACGCGCGGTGGCCGTCATCGACCGCCGCATCGGGATCCTCTTCATCGTCTTCGTCGCGCTCCTTGCCATCGCGCTCGCCCGCGCGACGTACCTGGGCTCGGTCCGGGCCGGATCGCTCGAACGGGCGGCGGCGACGCAGCAGGTGAGCACCTTGGTCGTGCCGGCTCCTCGCGGTGCGATCACCGACAACGACGGCGCCGAGCTGGCGATCAGCGAGTCCGCCGACGACATCGTCGCCGATCCGTTCTTGATCAAGAACGCCGTCTCGGCCTCCGCGGAGCTGTCGCCGCTGCTCGGCACTCCGCAGCTGACCGTGCTGAACCTGCTGACCAAGCGGCACACCGGGTTCGTATACCTCGCGCATCTGCTCCCGGCGTCGCAGGCCCAGGCGATCTCGAACCTGCGCATCGACGGCATCTCGCTGATTCCGCAAACCCGTCGCGTGTATCCGCGCGGGGACGAGGCTGCGCAGGTGGTCGGCTCGGTCCACCTCGACGGAGACGGCGCAAGCGGGATCGAATACCAGTACGACAGCGCGCTGGACGGCAAGAACGGCCTGCGCCGGATCGTCAGTGACGCGATCGGCCAGCCGATCTCGATCGACGATCTGCGCCCGACCGTGCCGGGCAAGACCGTCGCGCTGACGATCGACTCCGGGCTCCAGCAGGAGGTCGAGCGCGTTCTCGCCGAGGTCGGCGCCGAGTACTCCCCGAAGGGCGCAACCGCGATCGCGGTCAACCCGAGCACGGGCGCGATCCTGGCGCTGGCGAACTGGCCGGCATCGGCGAGCGACAGCCCGACCGGCACCGCTCCCGAAGACCAGGCGATCGGACTGAACTACGAGCCCGGCTCGACGTTCAAGGCGATCACGGTCGCCGGCGCGCTCCAAAATGGAGTGGTCTCTCCGAACACCCCGTTCGACATTCCCCCGGTGCTCCAGTTCGCCGACCGGCAGATCCACGACGCCGAGTACCACGGATACGAGACGCTGACCGTTGCGCAGATCCTGAAGTACTCGAGCAACATCGGCGCCGTTCTGATCGGGCAGAAGCTCGGCGCCAAGCAGTTCGACTACTGGGTGCACCGGTTCGGCTTCGGCCAGCCGACCGGCGTCGACCTCCCCGGCGAACAGAGCGGCATCGTCCGGCGCTGGTGGCAGTACTCCGGATCTTCGATGGCCAACCTGCCCTTCGGCCAGGGCGAGTCGGTCACGCCGATGCAGATGGTCGCGGCGTACTCGGCGATCGCCAACGGCGGCATCTTGCGGGCGCCTCACGTCGTGCAGTCGGTCGGCGGCAAGGCGACGCCAACGCCCTCCGGGCACCAGATCATCTCCGCGACGACCGCGTCTGAGCTGCGCGACATGCTCCGCGGCGTGCTCGCCGACGGTGGCACGGCCTCGGGCGCCGCCATTCCCGGCTTCGACATGGCGGGCAAGACCGGAACCGCGAACATCGCGATCGACGGCCACTACTCCGACAGCGCCTACGTCGCGTCGTTCATCGGGATGGTCCCAACCGACCACCCGCGGCTCGTGGTGGCGGTGGTCGTCAACCAGCCGCACGGCTCGATCTTCGGCGGCTCGGTGGCGGCGCCGGCGTTTCAGCAGATCGTCGGGTGGGCGGTGCCCTACCTCGGGATCCCGCCGAGATGACGCGGTCTCATCGCCACAGTTCGTAACTTCTGCCACATCGTCGCGGGCCGGGGCTGCACCGCTTGACGTGCTTTCCCGCGGATGGGCATAAAGACGTCATAAAAGCACCAATGTTGCCGAACGTCCAGATTTCCGTGCTATACCTGCGTATCAGGCGTGAACAGATGCCTGTTGTAGCGTTGTCCCATGCCGCGATGTGTGGTAAACCGTTGCGACCGCGGCATATCGAGGAACGACGCATTGTCGTTCGGGGAAAGCCGGAAGTTGTGAAGTCCGATCGGTGCATGTGTCGCTGGAGGATGGGAACGCCCCGCATGGGCAGCTGGCGACTAACACCATGACGTAACCGCAGTTCAAACTGGAATAAGTGGAGCATTGTCCGTTCACAGTTGTGAACGGGGGGTGACGGTCGTGCCTGGACGTCATGGGCTTGAAGTAGGAATGCTGACAATGCACAGAATGGTCACACCGCAACCTGCAGTGCCGGTCGTTGTTGGCTAGATGTTGGCCTGTGCTCGCTACACCCGTCGGGTAACTCCGTCCCAAACCGGGGGGATGGCGTCGTTCGACCGAGAGCCCAGACGAGCGGAGCGGACGACGCTTGACGGCCGGGAGCGGTGGCGGAAGCATCAGCGAGAGCCAGGGGCCGGCTGATCGATGAACGACGGCCGCTGAGGGTGCGATGAGGATGACAAAACCCGAGGACGTGCAGAGCCCGCCGCGCAAACGCGCCGACCGCGCATCCCGCGCAGCGCCAGGCCCGCGCCCGATTCGATCTAGCCGCATCGCGCCGGGCGGCGGTGCACACTGACATCGCCCCCGTATGGGAGTCGGTCCGTCGCGTTGAGCGCCCTGGCGAGTTCCTCGGGGTCAGGGCGCTGTTGAAGCGCGATGCGTTGCAGCGACGGGCGCTGAGCGTGGTCGACGTCATTGGTGCGTACGTGGCACTGGTGATCGCCGTCTACGCCATCCAGGGTGATTCCGTCGTGTCCGACGAAGCTGTCGCCATGGTCGGTCCTGGTCGCGCCGTTCGTGGTGTTGGCCAGCAAGGTGATCGGTCTCTACGACCGCGATCAGCACCTGCTGCGCAAGACGACACTCGACGAGATGCCACAGATCCTCTACCTGGCGGTGGTATACGCGCTCACCACCTGGCTGGCGGAAACCGTCTTGCTCGATGGCTACATGAGTCGACCGCAGGTGTTCACACTGACCCTGTGCACGTTCGTACTGATCGCTCTCGGCCGCTTGTCGGTGCGCGCGTTCGTGTTGGCGGTCACGACGGCAGAACGCTGCATCGTGCTCGGCAGCGCCGTCAACGCACGCCGGATCAGCGCCAAGCTGCAGGATGCCCGTTCGACGAACGCGGTGGTCGTGGGTCGCGTGGCGATCGATTCCTCCGACCCCGAGGACGGCGGGGACGGGTCCTCGCTCGCGACGCTGGGTGACTTCCGGTCACTCGTCCAGATCGTCGAGGCGAATGCCGTGGAGCGTGTGATCATCGCTCCCGGCGCCGACGGCGAGGAGGAGGTCCTTGACGCGATCCGGGTGATCAAGGCGCTCGGCGTGAAGGTCAGCGTGCTGCCGCGACTGCTCGAGGTGGTGGGTTCGTCGTCGAGCTTTGACGACGTCAACGGCGTCTGGCTGCTCGGCGTTCGTCATTTCGGCCTGTCCCGGTCCTCGGAGGCTCTCAAGCGCACGACCGACGTGATCGGCGCGAGCCTCGCGCTGGTCGTGCTGCTCCCATTGCTGCTGATCCTCGCGGCCGCCGTCAAGGTCTCTAGCCGGGGCCCGGTGCTGTTCCTGCAGGAGCGCATCGGCCGCCAAGGCGAGGTGTTCAGGATGTTCAAGTTCCGGTCGATGGTCGTCGGCGCCGACTCTGCCAAGGACGCGCTGCGCGGCCGCAACGAGGCCGAGGGAGGTCTGTTCAAGATCGATCAGGATCCGCGGGTCACGTCGGTCGGCCGCCTCATGCGTCGCATCTCCCTGGACGAGCTCCCGCAGCTGCTGAACGTCCTCCGGGGCGAGATGAGCCTCGTCGGCCCCCGTCCGCTCGTGCCCGACGAGGACGCGCTCATCGAGGGCTGGCAGCGGCGCCGGCTAGCCGTCAAACCCGGGATGACCGGCCTGTGGCAGATCTTCGGTTCGGCCCGGGTACCCGATGAACGAGATGGTGAAGATCGACTACCTGTACGGTGCGAATTGGTCGATCTGGCTGGACATGAAGATCCTGCTGCGCACGATCCCGTACATCCTTGGTCGACGCGGGCAGTGAGGATACAGGGCTTCCCGGCCTAGCCTTGCGGCTCGAGCGCCGTTACCTCTGGATCGAAGCGACGCGCTCGGCGAGCGGTGTGTCTTGTAAACAAGGGCTCGCGGTTCAATAGCTGTGGCTACGGGAGTGATTGGCGGGCTGATCCGGTACTGCCACCCTCGTAGCTCGTCAGTGGCCGGCCCTGGGCGTGTCACCGCGGTATTGGCGGGCACCCGAGGGCTTGGCGGGTGATCGGGGGATCTAGGTGTTGAGCGGCTCGACCCGGGCGTTGGGGCGACTCGTCGAATGCGCGCGAGTGCTCGGATCTGAGCGTTTTGCCGCGCGCGCGGGTGACGCACCCGTCTCCGTCCGCTGACCGGGAGTTGTAGTTCGTCAGCGCCGGCGCTACTGGCGGGCGTATCGCGTGTAGGTGCGTGGCAGGCAGCCGTTCGAGCTCGGCAGAAGTTCCGCTGTCCTCCCCGACGGACATCTGTTCGAACTTACCGGGGCTCAGTCGGCAGCCGGAGATGGGTGGTCGAAGACGTGTGTGCAGCCGCTTGCAAAGGATCCGCACGTCTTGCTCACGAATTCCATCCTCAGGTCCCAATCACCCCGTTTCGGTCTTCTCATCACGCTGGTCTGCATCCTTCTGCTCGCCCCCGCGTCTGCCACCCTGGCTGCCAACGCTCATCACCGCAAGCACACGTCGGCTCGACATCAGGTCCGACGGTCTCGCAAGGTTGGTACGCGCCGTCACTCGAGGCATACCACTCGGCGTGCGCGGCGGGTGACGCGAGTCACCGCTAAGCCCACCGCTAAGCCCACCCCGAAGCCCACCACGTCGAGCCCAACCGCTGCCAAGCCGGTCAGCTCAACGTCTGTCTTTGCGGCACCGATCACCACAACGCCGGTCCTCTCGAATTCCGTTGCGCCCCGGTTGTTCGCTCCGGATAGCGTCTGGAACCAATCACTGGCGAATGATGCACCGCTTGATCCGAGCTCCGCTGCGATGGTCAATGGCCTCGTCACCGAGGTCGCGCGCGAGGTGGCGCTCAACATCGGTCCGTGGATCTCAGGGACCTCACACGTTTACACGGTCGGGCCTGACACCCCCACGGTGCGGGTGCAGCTCGACGATCCGACCCTCGCATGGCGCGCCTCCCTGCAGACCGCGTTCGCGGCCGTTCCGATCCCTGCGGGCGCCGTGCCCGAGGCTGGGTCGGACAGCGAGATGTCGATCTGGCAACCATCGACCGACAAGCTCTGGGAATTCTTCGAGATGCGACTGCTCCCAGACGGCTGGCACGCCGCTTGGGGTGGGGCGATCCAGAACGTGTCGCAGAGCCCCGGGTACTACACGAGCGACTCGTGGCCGGGCGCCGCATCGAATTGGGGGGCGACAGCCACGAGCCTGCCACATGCCGCCGGTGTCATCACCCAGGCCGACCTTCAGCAGGGCGAGATCGATCATGCCCTGGCGGTCGACCTCCCATACCCGCGGGCCGGCGTATGGGCTTGGCCGGCTCAGCGCGCCGACGGGACAGGGACCGATCCGAACGCGATCCCCGAGGGTGCACACCTTCGGCTCGACCCCAATCTGAACCTGGCTGCGCTGCACCTGCCGCCGCTCGTTTACATGATGGCCAAGGCCGCGCAGAAGTACGGGATGATCGTGCGTGATCAGACACACTGGGCAATCGGCTTCTTCATCGAGGACCCCACGATCACCGGTGGCGCTCCGTACTGGGTCAACGGCACGGTCTCCAAGACCGGCCTGTTCCAGGGCAAGCTCCCGAGCCAGCTGATGAGTCAATTCCCCTGGAGCTCCGTCCAGGTGCTAAAGATGGCACTTAGCGGCCCTGGGGCGCACTGATCGACCGGGAATCACAGACGCGGCCGGACGCGTACCTGAAGTCGATGTGTGAGACCTCGCACACATGATCTGCGTCTGATCGGCCGTTTCCCGAGGACGGGTACGGTCTAGGTAAGCTCGTGCACACGTCCGCTGGTGTGACGTCCAAGTCGCCCTTGGTCCCGTCAATGCTGCCGTGGCACTGGCCGGCAAGCCTGACCCTGGCTCCGCGACGTGGTGGGTTACATCGTCTGGCTACCGTGAGGGAGAATCGCCTTAGACTCGGGGCGCGAGGGCGACCCGTTCCGGGGTCAGCGCCCTGGCTCCACGATTCTGCAAGATGCTTTTGAGCCGCCGTCCTAAGATCGATAAATTCGTGCGTAAGCGGGACTCTCGGCGTCTGGTCGCGGCGCTTGGTTATCACGATCACGTCGTGGACCGGCAGGACCGGCTTTACGATCTCGGAACCAACGTCCGACGCGACGCGGCGCTCGCCCTGGCAACGGCGCCCGACGGCGAGGGAGTTGACGTCGGTGCCGCGTTGATCGGCGCGTTGGATGACGCCTCCGGGACTGTCCGGGCTGCTGCTGCCGCGTCGGTGGCGGCGCGGGGGGAGCGGCGTGCGCTGCCGTCGCTGGCCGAGGCGTCGCTTACGTGGCGGGCGCCGCGCTATACGGCCGCCCGGTCGGCGGCGATCGATGCCCTGGTCGTGCTGGGCGGGCCTGATGCTGTCGAGGTGCTCGTGGAGACCGCGCTTGGGCCCGAACCGGACGTCGCCACCGGCGATGTCGCCGATACGCTGACCGCGATCGTTGACCGTGGTGGTGAGGGGACGTCTCACCGTGCGCGTGAGGCGGCGCTGGCCGCTCTCGTTGGGCAGAATGGGACCGACCCACGGCGGGCCGCCCAGATCCTGGTCTTGCTCGGCCCGGATAGCGTCGATGGATTGCAGTCGGCGCTGCGCGTCGAGCATGCGCGGCTTCCGGCGATCGCGGCACTGGGCCGGCTTCGCGATATCCACAGCAGCGAAGCGCTGGTGGGGTATCTGATGGACGAGGACCCGCACGTCCGGCAGGCGGCGGCCTCGGCACTGGGAGAGATCGCTGACCCCCGAGTCGCCTCGTCACTCGCCGCAGCGACATCGGATCGCGATCCCGAAGTACGCGAATCGGCGCTCGCAGCGCTCCACAAACTCGCGCCGACCGGAGCCCCAACAACGCCCGTGTCCGACGAGATCACGGCATGGACAACGCGCCATTGAATTGCGCTCCCAGGATGGGTACCGCCAGAAGCTGATGGACGAGGTCGAACTCCGTCGGAGAGCTCCGGACGAGGTTGAGCGGAACCCCGCGCGGCAGGCCCTCGCAGTCCTTCAGCAGCCAAAAATGCGGAGCTGAACATGATCTCCGGACCCCTTCCCCGCACCACATGGTAAGCCCGCGTCAGCATGTCGGCTGGGTGGTGGCGCTGACGACTGCCGGGCTGCTGGCTGTCATCGGGCTGGTCGTGGTTCTCCTCTCGCTCGGGACGAGCCCGTCTCCGCTTCGTCTGCGTCAGCAGCCGCGGAAGGTCCCCCGCTCGGTCGTCGAGCGACAACTGTTCGCCCCGACCAGCGTGTGGAACCGGCCCCTTGCAGCCGATACGCGTATAGCGCCCGGGTCTCAGGCCATGATCGGTGCGCTCACATCAGAGGCCAAACGCGAGTTGAGGATTGGGATCGGTCCTTGGATCGGTACGAAGGGGACGGCGACGCTGTACGTCGTCGGTGAGGGGCAGCCGACAACGCGAGTCGAACTCTCTGACCCGACGCTTCCGTGGAGGAGGGCGCTGCAGTCGGCGTTCGCCGCCGTCCCGATTCCCGATGATGCTCGTCCGGCGGCCGGAACGGACAGCGAGATGACCGTCTGGCAGCCGTCGACCGACAGGTTGTGGGAGTTCTTCGAGATGCATCGCCTTAGGGACGGCTGGCATGCTGCGTGGGGTGGGGCGATCGAACACGTTTCTCGTAGCCCGGGGTACTACACGCCGGATTCGTGGCCGGGCGCGAGTCCCCTCTGGGGCGCGACCGCCACGAGCCTTCCCGCCGAAGCGGGCGTGATCACCCTTGCTGACATCCGGCAGGGCCACATCGACCACGCGCTCGCACTCAACCTCCCTTATCCCAGGGCAGGCGAATGGACGTGGCCAGCGCAGCGCAGCGATGGCACCGGCAGCAGTCGTGACGATATTCCGGAAGGGTCGCGGCTGCGGCTCGACCCGAAGCTCGACCTGGCTGCGCTCCATCTGCCGCGGCTGGCGCTGATGATCGCGCAGGCGGCGCAGCGGTACGGAATCATCGTCCGCGACCAGACGCACGATGCGATTGGCTTCTCGGCGGAGGATCCTCCGACCATTGGTCCCGATCCGTATTACGCCAACGGCGTGCCGCGCGTCAACGGACCCTTCGAAGGGTATTCGCCGGCCGCCTTGCTGCGCCGCTTTCCGTGGAGTCACCTAAGCGTGGTTGCGGCCGCGCTGTGTCGCGATAGCCACGGCGCGCCGATTGCCCGGATATCGGTCCAGGCTGAGGCGACCACTGTCACTCGTTGTGGCCAGCCGTGAACTCTCCGCCCTGCGGCAGGGGCGGCGCATCACCGGGAGGCACTCCAGAGGTCTGGGCCGGTGCGCTCCTCGCTGCTATCTTGGCCCGCGCATCGTCGGGTTCACGGTCGATACAGACCCAGACGTGCGATCACAACCCGGCTTCTCTCACGGGGCGGAATGCTGTGCATCCCCATCTAGGACCACATCAGTGATGCGAGAAATCATCGATCGCCTGCGACGCCGGCGGCTGCACGAGCGGCTGCGCACGCTCCTCGGGGACCGGGGGGTCATCCGCCTGCAGCGGGTCGCAGCGGTCCCGTTTCGACGCAATCTGATGTGGCTCGCGGTTATCTACTGGAGCGACAAGGCCGGAGAGCACGGCTACACGCAGGCGTACCAGCGCCATTTTCGGAGCTTGCGGCGCAGGCCCCTCACGATGCTCGAGATTGGGATCGGTGGCTACGACTCCCCTAGCTGGGGCGGATCTTCGCTGCGAGTCTGGCGTGACTATTTCCGTCGCGGGCAGGTGCACGGACTCGACATTTATCGCAAGGACATTTCGGAAACGCGGCTGACCGCCCACCAGGGCGACCAGTCCGATGGCGCTTGGATGGAGACATTCGGAGCCACGCACGGGCCGTTCGACATCGTGATCGACGATGGCAGCCACATGAATGCACACATCAGAACGTCATTCGCGGCACTGTTCGCCGATCATCTGAAGCCCGGCGGCTGGTACGTGATCGAGGATATGGCCACGGCCTACGATCCGGCGTTCGGCGGCGGGGCGCCGGGCACCGTGGGCACATCTGCGGAGTTGGTCAAGCGCATGATCGACGACATCAACGTCGCTCGCTCGGTCATTGAGCTGCACGTCTACGAGCAGGTCGCATTCATCCGCAAGGCTCCGTAGCCGAGTGCGAGGGCTCCGGATGGCTCGCGCGCGCCTGACCGGGCACTGCTCTCGTTGATACAGTTGGACCGGATGTCAGGGCTGAATCCCACGGCAAGGGCCGTTATCGCCAAGTCCATACGAGATGCACTACATGTCTGAGCTAGGACGGCCCGCTTCGGACGTAGACCTTGACGCGCACGCTGCGCTGTCCGAGTTTGAGCCGGTGCCTCGCATCGGCGTCGTGCAGGCGGCTCAACGGTACTGGTACCTCGTCGTCGCGCCCGTGATCGTGTTCGTGATCATCGCGGGGATCTTGGCGTCCGCACGAGTCCCTACCTACACCGCCGAGGCACGGCTGATCGTCGGCCGTCTCGACCTCTCGACCGCCGGAGCGGTTCAGGGCTTTGCGGGAGCAGCCGAGGATCTCGCACAGAGTTACCCGCTCGCGATCAGTGCTGACGGCGTCGTCGATCCGCTGGCGAAGCAGTTCGGGACGACGCCGAATGCCATACGTTCGCGGCTTTCGGCATCCGATGTGCCGGGGTCATCGATCGTACGCATCACGGCGACGGGAACCTCGGCCTCGGACGCAATCACGCTGGTGAATGCGGCCAGTCAATCGCTCACGGCCTTCCTGACCAGGTTCAACCGGGACAATCCGGATGAGCCTCACCTTCTGCGCCTGCTCAAAAACGCTGAGGTGAAGCTGCAGGCCGATCAGGCCGCTGCACCGCAGCCGCCGCCGCATCCGGCTACGCCGTCTCAACAGCAAGCCGCCGCCGCCTTGGCTTCGCAGCAGGCCATCGTCGATGCTATTTCGGCGGACTACAAGAGTTCCGTCCTGACTCAGGCGGTTTCGTCGCTGCTCCAGCCGTTGGTCTCGGCTCACTCGGCCAGTAGCGACAAGAAGAGCAAGCTCGAGATCGCCGTATTCGCTGCCCTTGTCGCCGGATTGGTTGTTGGCTTGGCGCTGGCCACGCTGCGGGCGAACAGAGTCGCCCGGCTGGCGCTCATAGCGCCCCCGTGGTCCCACGGGAGTGATCACGCGGACGCGTGATCACGCATTCGTCCGGCGCAGTCATCACGAGGTATGCCCGACTGCGCCGACGCGTTAGGAGCTGGAGAATGCCTCGGGGGCGGTGCTCGACTCAAGTCCAGACGAGCTGGTGTGCTCAGGCGCGCACACCGTCGATCAGGAAATAACGCAGCACAGGATTGCCTTTGTGACCCGAAGCTTCGAAGGTCGTGACGTCAAACTTGCTGAAGTGAGCGCCGTACCGTTCGGCGACAACATCCGCTGACGTGAAGTGCCGTACGTGGCTTGGATACGGAAAGTCCGGAACGGTGCACAGACAACGGACGCCGGACGGAAACCGGCTGAGGACTGCCAGGTCCTCGTCGATATGCTCGAGAACCTCGGTGCAGACGATGCAATCGGCGGGCACGTCGTACGTTCTCGGATCTGTGGCATCGCCGACGCGGAACGTTCCCTTGGGGGCCATCTGCCTCGCGAGCTCGATCGCTTGGCGGCTGAAGTCTACGCCGGTGTAACTCTCGACTCCACCCTGCTCGACGATATACGCTGCCAGTTGTCCCGAACC
Organism: uncultured Solirubrobacterales bacterium; assembly: GCA_963699325.1. Lineage (GTDB taxonomy): Bacteria > Actinomycetota > Thermoleophilia > Solirubrobacterales > Solirubrobacteraceae > Palsa-465. The sequence goes on from CAVOTN010000022.1 coordinate 130,184, forward strand.
ACACCCTACCTCGAGGACGCGCTGGTGTCCTGCGGAGCGGATCCGGTCCACGATAACGGACCACACCGGGTAATATCGGGACTCGTAGTAGGGCACCCTGTAATGAGGATTTGTCGAATAATCATCGTCGTACCAATCCGTGCCTCGTTCGGTACCTACGATCGGTGATCCTTTTCGAAGGGTGTCCCGGACGGCTCCAATCAGACCCATTTGCCTGCCTTTATTTGCCACCAGAGTGACCAAGCGTAACACCGTAGCTGGCTACTAGCTTGGCTCCATTGACGTCCACACCCTGCGGCCTTCGATCGCCGCCTAACGTCGGTCATTTATCTGGAGCGATCAGCTAGGTAGCCGTCGGAACCGGAGGCATCGGCCCGCGGCGCCGAGCGCGTGCGACGATCGCGCGAAGGCGCTCCTGCGCCATCGCGACTCGAGCCCGATCGCCCGGAAGCAGACCGCCCAGGAGGTACATGGCGCCGAGGTATGCGGCGGTGCCCACGACGAGCGCGGGGATGACGCCGTAGTAACCGGGCACGACAGTGGTCACGAGGCGGGCCGCCGCGAACCCAATCGCATAAGCCGCCACCTGGCCGAGAATCTGCCTCCGCGGCCAGAGCTGCGGGAACAGCGCGAGCATGTCACGTTGCACTGTCAGCAACTGGAAGATGAGCTGGGCGGCGGCGCCGCCCGCCATTCCGAGTGCCGTTCCCGTGATCCCCAAGCTCTGGGTGAGGAACCACACCAGAGGGACGGTTGTCCCGAGTCGCACGAGGGCGGCGCCGCTCGTCAGCCCCGGGCGGCCGGTCGCGATTAGAGACTGACTCATGACGCTGAGCATCGTCGTGCAAACGGGAACAAAGAGGAGAAAGACGAGTGCGGTCGAGGCGCGGGTGAATCCAGGGCCGAACACGGCCATGATCGCGGTGGCCGCTCCGCCTCCGGCCGAGGCGAACAGGAGCATGAGCGCAGTGCTGTAGCGGATCGAGTCAACCAGCGCGCGGTTGAACCCCTCCTCATCTCCGGTTATCCGGCGCTCAACCAGAGTCGGGAACAGCAATTCACTCAATCGCTGACGGGCGTCCCCGAAACGGTCGGTCAACGATGATGCACGGCTGTAGGCGCCGACTGCGGGAATCGACGATGCTGCACCGAGCACCCAGATTCCGACCTGGTCGCACGTGCCCCACAGAAGACCGGCGGGGGTGAGCTTGAGACCGAATAGCAGGATCTCGGGCAGCGCGGTAAACCCGTCTCGTATCTCCTCCCGGGGAACCTTGAATCGCAGCCACTTGCCAACGATCATGATCCGGTGGATGCATGGGAAGAACCAGAGCAGGATACCGCTCACGACCAGCGTCCACACCGACCTCGAGATGAACGACCCGACGATGATCAGGACCAGGTACACCAGAGATTGATTGAGCCGGAGCCAGAAAAGGCCCCGTCCGTCACGGAACGCGACGAAGATCGAGTCGAAGTTGACGCAGGTGTTGGTGAACACGGTGTAGCCGGCGAGACTTACCATCGCGGGGCCGAACAGCTCGGGATGGTGGATCGGGCCGTTGAACACGAAGTAGGTCACCACAGCTGCGACCGCGGCGGTGACGACCGTCAGCCCGGTCGAGAAGACGAATACGGCGGCGAACAGGCCGGTGAGCGTGGGGTGCCGGGGTGGCAGCACCGCAGCCTTGCGCTGAAAAGCGGGCTGCTCACGGACGGTCGAGAGGAGCCACACGGCTCCTGTAGGTGCGAATGCGAGCGCGAACTGCCCCACGACCGTGACTCCGAAGAGGCGGGCTATGAGCACGCTCGTCACAACACTGACGACCATGTTGAGGATGAAGCTCGCCGCCCCGAGGCTGAGGCCGGCGGTCAACGTCCCGCGCTGCGGCGGGGCAGGGTCCCGGCGGTCGGTGTCGGGGTTCTCGGGGGGGCTCACGGTTCCGCGACGTCCCGGGCGCGACCGTAATCGCCGTCGTTGCCGATCGTCTCAGCTTTGCGTCCAGTGGAGTCACGGATATGGTCGTGACCGGCGATCACGGGCGTTGTTGGGGCTCCGGTCGGCGCGAGTTTGTGGAGCGCTGCGAGCGCCGATTCGCGTACTTCGGGATCGCGATCCGATGTCGCTGCGGCGAGTGACGAGGCGACTCGGGGGTCAGCGATCTCTCCCAGTGCCGAGGCCGCCGCCTGCCGGACGTGCGGGTCCTCGTCCATCAGATACCCCACCAGCGCTTCGCTGCTGTGGATATCGCGAAGCCGGCCCAGTGCCGCGATCGCCGGAAGCCGCGCATGCTCGACGCGCAGCGCCGACTGCAATCCATCGACGCTATCCGGGCCGAGCAAGACCAGGATCTGGGCGGCCCGCCGTGGGTCGGTCCCATTCTGCCCAACGAGAGCGGCCAGCGCCGCCTCACGCGCACGGTGAGACGTCCCCTCACCACCACGGTCAACGATCGCGGTCAGCGTATCGGCGACATCGCCGGTGGCGACGTCCGGTTCGGGCCCAAGCGCGGTCTCCACGAGCACCTCGACAGCATCAGGCCCGCCCAGCACGACCAGGGCATCGATCGCCGCCGACCGGGCGGCCGTATAGCGCGGCGCCCGCCACGTAAGCGACGCCTCGGCCAGCGACGGCAGCGCACGCCGCTCCCCCCGCGCCGCCACCGACGCGGCAGCAGCAGCCCGGACAGTCCCGGAGGCGTCATCCAACGCGCCGATCAACGCGGCACCGACGTCAACTCCCTCGCCGTCGGGCGCCGTTGCCAGGGCGAGCGCCGCGTCGCGTCGGACGTTGGTTCCGAGATCGTAAAGCCGGTCCTGCCGGTCCACGACGTGATCGTGATAACCAAGCGCCGCGACCAGACGCCGAGAGTCCCGCTTACGCACGAATTTATCGATCTTAGGACGGCGGCTCAAAAGCATCTTGCAGAATCGTGGAGCCAGGGCGCTGACCCCGGAACGGGTCGCCCTCGCGCCCCGAGTCTAAGGCGATTCTCCCTCGCGATAACCAGACGATGCAACGCACCATAGAGCCTGGAAGCGCAGCGCTGAGGAACTCCCCAGCGTAATGGGCTCGGAACGTTCGCGTGGTGGCGGCGGGAACTTTGGGAGGCCGTCCCCGGCCGCCCTGCGGAAATGTGGTCGTCCGAGCGTCTAGCCTGTTGTCGATTGGACGTGAGGCGTAGCGCCGGCGGGCCTCCGCGGTCGGCCGGATCCTTCTCAGGCGGGCGGTTGAACGCGACAAGGGCCGAACTCGGCCGAGTCGACAGCGGCTACCGGGGATCTGGCTCGGCGACTACGCTCCACGGCTGAGAGCGCCGCCGCCACTTCATGCGCCATCACGCCTCGCAGGACTCCTACCCTAGCTCAGCTACCAATTGGTACGATTGCGACGGGGGGAGTTGAGGACTCGCACAACGAGAGTTGTCGGGAACCGTGGGCTGAGATCGGCCTGCACAGCACGACACTCCCGAACGCTGGCTCCCGAGAGCTGCGCGTCTTGGCGTTCGAGCCGACGGAGAAGCATTGCATCGCATGAGTCACATTACGCGAGATACTTCCATTCCCGAACCGTCGCACCGCGTCCCGAAGCAGTGGCTTGACACTCGGGCGGAGCGGATGGCCTCCACTCCCGAGAGCTTGGGCTAGTGGCCGCGACCCCCCGTTCGGCGGACCGTGCCACAGCGCGGCCGGCGCAGATTCCCGAGCCCCCGAGGCCTCCGATCCGGCGGGATCTCGTCTTGGGCGCCGTCGCGTTCGCATTGCTGCTCGCGATCGGACTCGATCGGGGCCTGTACGACACATTGCTGCTCATGATTGCGCTTGCCGTCGCCTCGGCCGCGGTGCTGGTGTGGCGGCTCGATCCTGCTTATACGCTGAGCGCCGCGTTCGTGCTCAGCCCGTTCGCCGGCAACTGGTCGTACATGCACTTCCCGAGCGGCGCCGATCCCAATCGGATCCTGCTCGTAATCGGCATCGCGCAGGTCCTCATCCGTACCCGGGCGGTCGCCGACCGGCCTCGTTTGCGGTTCATCCCGGCGCACGCGGTTCTCGCGCTTGCCGTCCTGTATGTGATGGTCTCCGCCTTCGCCGCGGGGACACTGTTCGCCAAAGGGCCGCTGTTCCGGTTGATCGACACCTTCGGGGTCCTTCCGTTTCTCGCCTTCCTGGTGGCCCCGCTCGCGTTCCAGACCGAGCGCCATCGCTCGATCCTGATGGTCGCCATCATGATCTTGGGTGCGTATCTCGGGCTCACCACGATCTTCGAGGGGATCCACCTCAACGCACTCGTGTTCCCGAGATACATCCTGAACCCGAACCTGGGGATCCACGTGCTACGAGGGCGGGGCCCGTTCCTCGATGCGGTCGCCAACGGCTTCGCGCTGTTCGTCTGCGCGATGGTCTGCGGGCTGGTCGCGTCGACTCGTCCCAGGCTGAGATGGCCGGCCAGAACAATCGCGATCCTGTGCGTCGTCGGCATCGTTCTGTGCCTTGAGCGCTCGGTGTGGATCGGCTCGTCACTCGGTCTGCTGGTGGCCCTGCTGGTAACTCCCTCGTTGCGCCGATACGCGCTTCCCGCCGCGTTAGTCGTCCTCACGGCGGTCGTCGTGGCGTTCGCCGTGATCCCCGGGCTTGAGACGACGGCCACGGGCCGGATCAGCGACCCGACCTGGGACCGGCAGAACCTCGACGTCGCCGGGCTCAGGATGATCGCTGCGCGCCCGCTGACCGGATTCGGCTGGACGCGCTTCCAAACGGACTCGGGACCGTATTTTCAGCAGAGCCAGAACTACCCGCTCGAACAGGACCTCACCACGTTGAGCATCCACAATGTGCTGCTCACCTATGCCGTCGAGCTGGGAATCGTTGGCGTGACGTTGTGGGCATTTGGCCTGCTCATGGGCGTGATCAGCGCCCTGAGGACTCGCGGCCCTCCTGATCTCGAGCCGTGGAGGGCTGTCCTCGTCGCGGTCACGGTCATCTTCGTCGTCGTTCAGAACTCCATTCCGCCAACCATGTTTCCCGCCCTTTCCCTGTGGATGATCGCCGGCGTCGTGTACAGCGGTCGTTACGCCGGCGGTCAGCCGCGGGGCGTGGAACGAGCCCGACCGTGGGCCGGCAAAGTCCTGAGCCTCTAAACACGATGCTCTATGTCGTTACCGACTCAAGTCGCAGCTATCCGGCGATCGTCGAATTGCTTGAGCGGTCTGCGCACGCGAGGGTGATCCATCTCGACGATGACCCGCGCGTCAGTCAAGCCCGTGGGCCGTCGAAGGCTCGGATCCTCATTCGTCTGCTCTCACCCTCGGTGCTTTGCCTGCGGCGAGAGTGGGGGCGAGCCGACCGGGTGTTGGTCATCAACTGGCATGCGGTCCCGATTCTCGCCCTAGTCCGTCTCGGTTATCTTCGGCGGCCAGAGCAGCTTGTCGTGATGGGGACCTTCGTGCAGTCGCCACTCATCCGGAGGATCGTCAACGTCTTCTTCCGCTGCACGATGATCCCGGAACTGGAGTTCATCGCCTTCAGTCAAGGCGAGCACACGCTGTTAACCGAGAGGGTTGGTCTCCCTCCCGAGCGCGTGCACAAGCTGATGTGGGGTGGGCACGCTGATGCCCTAGTCGGCGAGGCCCCGGAGTCGCCCTACGTGTTCACGGGCGGATACGCCAACCGAGACTACGACACGTTCTTCCAGGCCGTTCGCGGCTTGCCTGAGCAGGTGATCACCGTCGCCTCACGGAGGAACCGTCTGCGAAACGTGCCACCCAACGTTGACCTGCGGCTCGACATCCCGTTGGACGAATTCCACCAGCTGCTTGGCGCGTGCCACGTTCTGGTGGTACCGCTCCGACCAGTCGGCGAGGCGTCGGGCCAAAGCGTGCTCAACCGGGCTATCCGTTACGGCCGACCCGTGATCGCGACGCGCCACGACGGTGTGGTCGACTATCTCGGCGCCGAGTATTCAGGATACGTGACGCCGGGCGACCCCGAAGCTCTGCGCTCGGCGATCGGCCGCGTCATGTCCGACGATGGGTACCGCCAGAAGCTGATGGAAGAGGTCGAACTCCGTCGGAGAGCTCTGGACCAGGTTGAGCGGAACCCCGCGCAGCAGGTTCTCGCCGTCCTTCAGCGGCCAAAAGTGCGGAGCTGAACATGATCCTGGACCCCGTCCCCCGCGCCACATCGTAAACCCGCGTCAGCGTGCCGGCTTGGTGTTGATCCGCAGGCAGTGCACAGCCTCGAGAGCGTCCTGGGTGGTTGTCACGCCCGTCATGGTCAGCTCCGATCCGGAGGCCGTATGATGATGTCCGTGGGGGAGATAGGCCACGTCATGACGGTCGTTGGAGCGCGACCGAACTTCATGAAGACGGTACCGGTGATCGCCGCGCTTCGACGACGTTCCGAAGGTGTTCGCCACACACTGGTTCACACCGGCCAGCACTACGACGACGCGATGTCTCGGATCTTTTTGGACGAGCTCGGAGTCGGGGCACCCGACGTGATGCTGTCAGTCGGTTCCGCAAGCCACGCGGTCCAGACGGCGCGGGTGATGGAGCGGATCGAGCCCGTCATGACCGAAAGTGAGCCAGATCTTGTTCTCGTTCCGGGGGATGTGAACTCAACGCTCGCCGCTGCGCTGGTCGCGTCCAAGCTCGGCATCCGCGTCGGCCACATCGAGGCTGGTCTGCGCTCGTTCGATCGAGCGATGCCAGAGGAGATCAACCGGGTCCTCACCGATCAAATCTCAGATCTGCTCTTCATCCACTCTCCCGAGGCGCGCGACAACCTCTTGTCCGAAGGCGTGTCGCCGGATCGCGTGCACGCGGTGGGAAACACGATGATCGACACGCTGATGGCAATGAGCGCGCGGATCGCTGAGACACAGGCGGCGAAGCGCCGCCGGCTGGACCCCGGTTCATACCTCGTCGTTACGTTGCACCGACCGTCGTTGGTCGACGGGTCACTGCTCGCGGACGCGGTGCTCGCCATCGACGACGTCGCTGGAGACATGCCGGTCGTGTTCCCGATTCACCCACGTACCGAGGCCTCGATGCGGCGTCAGCGGCTGTCCTTCAAATCGCCCGGCATGCGTGTGCTCGAGCCGCTGGGATACGTGGAGTTCCTCAGCCTTGTGCAGGATTCGGCCGGTGTTCTGACGGACTCGGGCGGCATGCAGGAGGAGACGACGTATCTGGGAATCCCCTGCTTCACCCTCCGTGACAACACCGAGCGCCCGATCACCTGCGAGCTGGGGACGAATGTCCTGCTCGGCCTGGCACCGGAGCGCATTAGGGAAGTGCCGGGCCTGATCGCGCAGACACGAGCGCGGGACGGCGAGGTGCCGGCTGGCTGGGACGGCGCGGCGGCTGAGCGACTGGTCGATGTCCTGCTGGAGACCAATTTCGGGAGCGATCCAGAGCTCGTCGTCCGTGACCCGCTCCGTGACAGGCCCGCGCTCCGATCGTGACTGCATCTGCCACCTCAACCGTCTCGGGCCTCGCCGCAGAGGCCGCGAGCGCCGCCGGCACGCTCCTGGGTCAGGCGGCGAGCCAAGGTTGGCGCGGCCCGGACCCGTACGACGGATTGTATTTCCAGTGGCCGGGATGGCTGACCGGCGGGCCCGCGGCGGCGTCAGGCGGTTGTTCAGGCCCACGTTCGGGCGCCATTCGACATTCGGCGGCTCTACCGGCGGACACACCCACGGATTGCCAAGGCCTTGGCGATGTTCGGTTCGGTTGGAATGCGGCTGGGCGAGATCGGGGACACGGATGCCGCGACGCTCGGCCTGGCCGCGCTGGAGTTGCTCGATGTACGACCGCACCGCCGGGCCCGCAGCCTGGGGGTACCCGTTCGATGTGCAGACACGCTGGAGCTTCTATCCAGCCGGCAGCCCGAACGTCGTCGTCACGTCGTTTGCCGTCCAGGGCCTGCTCGAGGGCTCAGCAGGATCTAACCAGGCGCACCTGCGTGCCCGTGCGAAAGCGGCCGCGGAATGGGTGCTCGACGAGCTGTGGGACGAGGGCGGAGGATTCTTCGCGTATCACCCGACGGCCGAGGTGAACATCCACAACGCCAACCTCCTCGGTGCGCTGTGCGTTCATCTTGGGCTCGGTGAGGACCCGCTGGCCCGCGACCGTGTCCGGCGATCGGTCGAGCGCACCGTTACTGCCCAGGCTCGCGATGGAGGCTTTCCCTACGGTGAGGGGCCTGCTCTCGAATGGCGCGACTCGTTTCACACCGGCTTCGTGCTGAGGTGCCTCATGGAGATGGAATCCGTCGACCCGGCGATCGACGTTGCGGTTCGGCGGGGCGCGGCGTCGTACCTGCAGTTCTTCGACACCATAGGGCGGGCTAAGCTCTGGGCCGACCGGGACCACCCCGAGGACGCCCACTCCGCAGGCACGGGGCTATCGACGCTGTCGCTGCTCTGTCGTCGGGGCGTGGTCGAGCCGGCGATTCTCGCACGGGTTGCGACGCGCGCCATCGCTGCGGGCGTGCGCAACGGCCACGCTGTGACTCGCCGGTATCGGTGGGGCAGGACCACGACTCGCTACCTACGCTGGTGCGACGCCCATGTGGCGCTGGGCCTGGCGGACGCCGCGCTGGCCCTCAGCCCGTGACGCCATTCCGCTGGGTCGTCTCGGTCACCCTCCCAGACACGTCACAACCAGCGCGCCGGCGATCACGCCGAGGCGGAGACGCCCCGCGACCCACCGGTCGTACCACGCGCTGACGCTGTAGAGATTCCACAAGTGGTAGCTCCAGTCTCCGCGACCTGCTCGATGGGCGGCGAACAGACGACTAACTTGATCCATCTGGAGTAACTCACGTTCGCGAAGCGCCGACGACATGATCGTTCGCTCGGCGAGTTCTCCGAACCGGCCTCGTAGCCATTCGGGCATTGGCGTGCCGAAGCCCTGTTTGCGTCGATCAAGAATCTCGTCGGGGAGAGTTCCCCGCATGGCCTTCTTGAGAACGTACTTGCCACTTCCCTCCCGAAATTTCATCGTGGGTGGGAGGGCGACCACGAACTCCACCAGCCTGTGGTCCAGAAATGGATCGCGACCTTCGACCGAGCTGGCCATCGTGATCCGATCGAGTCTCATCAATAGCAGCTCGGAGAGGCGCTGCTTGAGTTCGATATAAGTCATCTTCTGAAAGAGGTCGGCATCCGGGCGCTCAGCCTCGGCCTCGCGCCACACCGCTTCCGGGATCCGCCGCGAATCGGGCCGGCTGGCGCCGCTGCGCACGATGCGGTCCTTGAGCGGTCCACGGAAGCAGAGCGCCCCGCCCCAGTACGGGATCGGCGAGGCCGCCGCATCGTAAATGGCATCGCCGTGGCGGATGCCGCGGCCCAGCCGCTGCGTTAACCACACGGCCGCGTTCCCGATCGGCGGTTGGGCCCAGTCCGGCACCCGCCGCTGGAAAGGGACCACGAAGCGGCGGTGGTCGGCATAGCCCTTGTAGCCGTGGAAGATTTCGTCGGCGCCCTCGCCGACCTGGACTACCGGCGTGCCGGTGTCGCGGGCGAGCCTGGTGACGAAGTGCTGGGGTATTGCAGTCCAATCCGCCGTCGGTTCGTCCTGATGCTCGATGAGCTGCGGGATATAGGCCGCGAGGTCGTCGTCGTCGACGACGATCTCGTGATGGTCGGTCGAGAACTGCTCGGCCACCACTCGGGCATAGGAGAGCTCGTCGTAGCGGGGGTGGCCCTTGGGCGCGGTCGAAAACGTTCGTATCGGTTGTGACGACCGTTCCGCCATCAGCGCGACGTTGGTCGAGGAGTCCACGCCACCGGACAGGAACACCCCGAACGGGACGTCGGACATCATCCGCTTCTGGATCGAATCGGCGAGCAATTCGCGCGTGCGGCTCACCATCTCGGTCTCGCCCATACCGCGGACCGCGGCGGCGGTCTCCTCGGACCACGGTGACCAATAACGATCGCGCCGGACATGACCGTCGGCACCTACCACCATGTATTCCGCTGCGGCCAGCTTGTGGATACCTTTGTACAGGGTCTGTGGCGGGGGGGCGAAGGCGAAAGTCAGGTAGTCGTAGAACGCGTCCTCGTCGAGCTCCGGATGGACCGCAGGATGCTGGAGGATCGCGCGCACCTCCGAGCCGAACACAAGACCCTGAGGCAGCAGCGCGTAGAGCAGCGGCTTTACGCCCAGCCGGTCGCGGGCGAGGAGCAGCGACTGGCGGCGCGCGTCCCAGATCGCGAATGCGAACATCCCGTCCAGCCGCGCTATGCAGTCGGCGCCCTCCTCCTCGTACAGGTGCAGGATCGTCTCGGTGTCCGTCCGCGACCGGTAAACGTGGCCCTTGCGCTCGAGCTCGGCGCGTAGCGCCTCGTGGTTGTAGACCTCGCCGTTGTAGGTGATCCAGACCGTTCCATCCTCGTTGCACATCGGCTGGTGCCCGGCAGTGGACAGGTCGATGATCGACAGCCGGCGGTGGCTGAGCGCGACCCGATGTGCTGGGTCCGCCCAGGCACCGTCGTCGTCGGGGCCCCGATGGCGCTGGCTCGCCGCCATATCACGGGCGATCGACTCGCTGACTGGAAACGAGTCGGCGAAGCCCAGAATTCCACTTATGCCACACATGTCACTAACGCGATCAGCAGTCGATGTGCGGTCGGCGTGCCGGGCGGACGACCGTCAATTCCAACCGTGTTCGACGGCGTAATCCACCGCGCTTTGAAACGCGTTGGCCATGCGATCGTAGTTGAATTCCGCGGCGTCGATGCGCGCTTGGCGGCCCATGGGTTGTGCGAGCTCGGGGTCACCGACAAGGCGACTGAGGGCGCAGGCGAGCTGTTGTGGGTTGCGCTCGGGCACGACGTAGCCGTTCCGGCCGTCTTGCACGAGGCCTCCCGCCGCTGCGCCGACGGCGTCGGTAGCGATCACCGGCCGCCCGGCGTGCATGGCCTCGTTGACCACCAGGCCCCAGGGCTCGTTCGTCTCGCGAGTGGTCACCGAGGGCAGCACCAGGCAGGTGGCGCGTTCGAGCTCGGCTGGAAGGTCGTCCTGGGGCACGTGGCCAACAATCGTCACTCGCGAGCTGCCGTCGATGCGTCGGCGGATCTGCTCCTCCAGCGAGCCGCTACCCACGAGCCGCAGTTCGGCCTCCGGGTCGGTCACCCGATCAAACGCCGCCAGGAGATCGTCGATGCCCTTGCGTTCTTCGAACTGCCCGACGAACAGCACAACTGGCCGGTCGTTGCGGGCTGGCTGCACGCCGGCAAAGCGTGACGCGTCCACCGCCTGCCCGGCCACGAAGATCTTCTCGGCCCGAACGCCCGGGACCTCGAGCAGCACGCGCTTGACGTGCTCGCCGTAGACGACGATCGCGGGTACGTCGCGGTATAGCGCCTCGGTGATGGGACGCGTCAGCCGGTGGAAGGTCGTTTGCGGGTGAAACCACATGCCCGTCCAGAGCACGAACGGCACCCGCCGTGCACGGGCGGCGCCGTACAGCGAGGGGAACATGAGTCGGCCGTTGAGGTTCTTGATGACGGCGTCGTAGCGGTCGGCCGTAAGCCGGAGAGGCAGGGAGGGGACGAACGACTCTCCGGCGATGCGGTAACGACGGAGCGCAATGCGGCGGAAGTCGCCGTCCTCGATCGTGGGGAGCCGGCTGTTCCACCACTTGTCGCGCCCATCGGAGAAGAAGTAAAAGTCCATCTCCATCCGGCGCGCGAGCTCTTCGAACAGCGGACGGCGGTAGTGCGGACAGAAATAGTCAACGAAAGCAACCCGTTTCCGCACGCGGCGGCAGTATAGCCGCGGCCCTATTAAGGCTTGGAGGGATGCAGTCAGCTGGCCCGCTGTTGCAGTGAGCTCAGATCGTGTCGACGTCTGATGAGGTATCGAGCGACCGAGTGAGGATTGAGTCAAGAAGGCGCGCGCATGCAGCGATTTCGAACTGCTCGGAGACGCGATCTCGTCCAGCCTGGCCCATGGCGGTCCACTCGTCACTCCGGGCGGCGAGCGCGGCAATCGCGTCCGCCAGCGTATCCGAGCGCCCGGGGCTCACCAGAAGTCCTGAGACGCCATCCTCGACCAGTTCGGGGATGCCCATGATCCGTGGGGCGATCACGGGCATCCGCATCGCCATCGCCTCCATGAGGACGACGGGAATGCCCTCCCCAAGACTGGACAGGCAGAACGCGTCGGCGCGCGCATAGTGCTCGCGGATCTCATCCTGGCCGACGCGGCCCAGGAAATGGACCCGATCGGCGATTCCCAGGCGCTCCGCCTGCCCCCGGAGCGCTTCCATCTCGGAGCCGTGTCCGATCACCGTGAGTCCAATGCGCATGTCCCGGTCTCTCTCAAGGATTGCCAGAGCGTCGAGCAGCAGGGCGTGGCCCTTTTCCCGCTCCAGCCTGCCGACCGTGATGAGGTCCATTCCCTGCTCGCCGGCGGGCGCCCGCGGCGCCCTGTCGTACTCGCTCAAGTCGAGACCGCAGTGAACGACCTGGATCTTCGGCCAGTGCTCCTGGCCCACGAGCACCATCAGCTGGCTGCGGCCAAAATCGCTGGACACCGTGACAAAGCGGGCAGAGCGGACCTTGGTCGCCAGGCTCGCCCGCGGTATCTGGAGCATGTCGGTTCCATGACGCGGCGAGACTCCAGCTCCACCCGTCGCCGCCGAGTCGGGCCGCGAGCATGGCGGCATCCGCCGCGGGACCGGCGAACACACCGTGGATATGGTGAGCACCGGAGCGCCGGCTGTGCCACCACGTGACGACCGCCTCGCAGAAGTACAGGGCGCCTCGTGCCTTGACCGCTGGTTCGAGCGGGCCGGATCGAAGCGCCGCCCAGAGCGTTGAGAAGTAGCGACCGGGCCGCGAGCGCAGGGCCTGCCAGTGCGCAGCGAGGTGGTCTCGAACTCGGGGTGGGGAGAGTGCATAGGTCGTGGCATACGCCTCTCGGTCGGCGCTCGCCCGCAGGTCGTCCGGGACAGCGCGATGGATGGAAGCGGTCACCACCCTGCGACCCAGCTGACGCAACGCCTCGACCTCGCGCAGGATGAACGCGAGGGAGATCGCCGGGTACCACGGCACCAGGTAGAAGACCGCGGTCCGCCCACGATCATCGCGGTCGTGGAGTTCGAATGACTTGCTGCTCTGCACCAGAGGGGGCGTCATGCTAGCCGTCCAGAGCAGCGAGCCGGCGGTGCTCGGATGCGCGCGTCTACGATCAAGCGTGCCTGCCGCCGTCAATCGCTGGTGTCAGGTCACCCCTAACCATGTGCGGCATCATCGGACAACTTCGTAGCGACGGACGCGCCGTCAGTCCCGCGACCATGGAGAGCATGTGCGCCGCCCTCGAGCACCGGGGGCCCGATTCGCGCGGCCTCCACGTCGATGGCCAGGTGGGGCTCGGCATCCAGCGCCTTCGCGTCATCGACCTCCAGACCGGCGACCAGCCGATCTACAACGAGGACGGCTCGGTGGTGGTGGTCCTCAACGGCGAGATCTACAACTTCCGCGAGCTCCGGCGCGACCTGCTGCGTCGCGGCCATCGGTTCGCCACCGAAGGTGACACCGAGGTCATCGTCCACCTCTACGAGGAGATGGGCGTGCGCTGCGTCGAGGCGCTGCACGGCATGTTCGCTCTCGCGCTGTGGGACCAGGGCGAGCGGCGTCTGATCCTGGCTCGTGACCGGGTAGGCAAGAAGCCCCTGTACTACGCCGACCGGCCCGACGCGCTCAGCTTCGCCTCCGAGCTCACGGCACTGATGCAGGACCCGGAGATCCCGCGTGACGCCGACCCGGCCGCGCTTGACGCCTACCTGGCCTACCGCTGGGTCCCCGCGCCGGCCTCGGCGTTCGCCGCCGCGCGCAAGCTGCCGGCAGCGACCCACATGACCCTCGACGAGAACGGCATGCGCACCGAGCGCTACTGGCGGCTGGACTTCGCGGCCAAGCGTCGGTTCGCCAGCCCCTCGGAGCGGAACGAGGAGATCCGCAGCCAGATCAGGCGCGCCGTGGGCCGGCGGATGATCGCCGACGTGCCCCTCGGGGCGTTCCTCTCCGGCGGCGTCGACTCCTCGACCGTCGTCGCGGCGATGTCGGAGCAATCATCCGAGCCGGTGAGGACGTTCTCGATCGGCTTCACCCACGACGAGTACAACGAGCTGCCCCAGGCCCGGCTGGTCGCCGAGCGCTTCTCGACCGAGCATCACGAGTACGTGGTGGAGCCCGACGCGCTCGAGATCCTCCCGCGGATCGTCCGTCACTACGGCGAGCCGTTTGCCGACGCGTCGGCGGTGCCGAGCTTCTACGTAGCCGAGATGGCCCGCCGCGAGGTCACGGTCGCCCTCAACGGGGACGGGGGCGACGAGACGTTCGCCGGCTATTCGCGCTACGCGGCCAACGTCCTGCTGGCCCGGGCCGACCGTGCGCCCGCTGCCGCGCGCCGCCTGCTCGCGCGGGCCACAAAGCTGCTCCCCTCGAGCGGCCGCATCGAGAGCCCCATCAACCGGCTGCGCCGGGGCTTGTCGGTGCTCGGCCTCGACGCGCCCGACCGCTACGCGTCCTATATGACCACGCTCAACGGGCTGGACCGTGAGCAGCTCTATACGCCCGAGTACCGGCGCACGCTGTCCGATGCGGCCGTGCTAGAGGTCATCAGGGCGCCATGGCGTCAGTCCACCGCGACCAACATCGTCGACCGCATGCTCGACGTCGACACGTTGACCTACCTCACCGACGATCTGCTGGCCAAGATGGACATCGCCACCATGGCCCACTCGCTGGAGGGGCGCTCGCCGCTCCTCGATCACGAGTTCATGGAGTTCGCCGCGTCGCTGCCGCCTACCGACAAGCTCAGCGGACAGTCCTACAAGGTCGGCCTCAAGGACGCGGCGCGCGGCTGGGTGCCCGACGAGATCCTGGATGCGCCCAAGCGAGGCTTCCGGCTGCCCATCCACGACTGGCTGCGCGCCGACCTGCGCGACTACGCCCGCGACGTCCTCCTCGACCCGGCGGCGATCGAGCGCGGCCACTTCAACCGCGCCTACGTCGAGCGCCTGCTCGGCGAGCACGCCCGCAGCCAGGCCGATCACTCGCAGGGCATCTGGACGCTGCTCATGTACGAGCTGTGGCACGATTACGTCAGGGGAGGCTCCGCGCGAGATCTCACGCGGACGCCTTGACATTGCACACGCAAAGGACGTCCAGTTGACCAGGGTCATGCCGACCATGACTTCCGCACGCGCCGCGCGCGCGGCAGCGCCGGACCCCGACGAGTCGCCGCGCGCGCTCGTACTTGGATGTCAAATCGACCGGCTGGACATGCCGCAGACGCTGGCGCGCTGCGAGGACCTCATCGCCAGACGTGAGTTCGCGCAGCACGTGGCCATCAACGCCGGCAAGCTCGTCGCGATGCAGCGCGACGCCGAGTTGCGCCGCATCGTCGAGGGGTGCGAGCTTGTCTCCGCCGACGGCCAGGCCGTGGTGTGGGCATCGCGCCTGATGGGAGACCCGCTGCCCGAGCGGGTGGCCGGCATCGACCTCATGGAGGAGCTGTTCGGGCTCGCGGAGCGCCGTGGCTTTCGCGTCTTCGTCCTCGGCGCCAAGGCCGATGTGCTCGAGCGGGCCCGCGCCAAGATCATGGCGCGCCATCCACGCCTCAAGCTCGTCGGGACCCGTGACGGCTACTTCACCGCCGAGGAGGACGCCGCGGTCGCCGAGGAGGTACGCCGTGCTCATCCCGACATCCTGTTCGTCGCCATTTCGTCGCCGCGCAAGGAGTACTGGCTCGGGCGCTACGGACGCGACATCGACGTCCCGTTCGTGATGGGCGTCGGCGGCGCGATCGATGTCGTCGCCGGGATCACCCAGCGGGCGCCTGCCTCATTTCAGCGCCTCGGCCTCGAATGGGCCTATCGGCTCGCCCAGGAGCCGCGACGCCTCTGGCGCCGATACGCCGTGACCAACGTTCAGTTCGCGCGTCTTGTTGCGGGCGCGGTGCTCCGCCAGCATCGCGGCCGAGGCAAGCCGTAGCGCCTCGCCGCGCGCGGTAATCGATCCGGGGTCGTAGCCGTGGACGGACCTGCCGAGCATCGCCCGGTCATCCACGTGGTGTCCTATCTGGCGAGCAGCCCGTTCGATGCGCGCGGGGATTCGCACCAGACGGATCATCGACGCTCTCAGCCTCCGCTGGCAGGTGGACCTCCTCGCCGGCCCGGTTCCCGGTCCGAAAGCCGCGCAGTCGCTCCTGCGGCGGGGCTGGGATTACGGGCTCTACCGGCTGCATGGCACGCTGGCCATGGATAGCTACGAGACGTGGAGCATTCGGCGGCTGTCGCGGTGGCGGCCGCACGGAGATGGTGCGCTGCTGATCGGCTACCCGTTCTCGCCGCTCGCCTACGCCGCCTACGCGCTTCGCCGCAGCCGCATCCCCTATGTCGTAGACGTCGGAGACCCGTGGACGCTCACCGCGCGCGTGCTGGGGACTGAGCCGCACAGTGCCTGGCGAGGCCGGCGAGCCGAGCGTGCGTTGTGGGACGCGGCGGCTGGCGCGATTCTGACCACCGCACCGCAGGCGGCCGCCCTGGCCGAGCTGTTCCCGACCCTGCCAACGCTTGTGCGACCGAACGGCTATCAAGAGGCCGTCGCCGTGTCGCTGCCGAAAAGGCTGCCCCCGCCCGACGACGAGCTCCACCTGGGTCACTTCGGTCGTCTCTACGGGCCTCGCATCGACATTGACGGCGCACTCAGCGCACTCGTCGCCAGTGGCCGCTGGCGGCGCATCGTCCTCCACCAGTTCGGAGACGTGGCCAGAGGCACGCTGGACTCGGTCCCGACGGAGGTCCAGGTGATCACGCAGCCGGCCCGGCCGTGGGGAGAGGTCCGGATGGCCGCCAGCCGGCTCAGCGCTGTGCTGGTGGTCGGCAACCGGAGTCGCGCGCAGCTGCCCAGCAAGGTGGTGGATTACCTGACGCTGCCGTCGCCCCGCATCGCGCTGGTGCGCGACGTCGAGACGGACGCGATCGCCGAGTACCTCAAGGACAAGAGTGGCTGGCTCGTCGCTGCAGCGAACGCGCACGACCTGCCGGACCAGATCGCGGCTCACCTCGGTCGCAAATGGACATCGGAGGAGCTGGCGCCTCCAGCCGAGGAGGCGTGGCCGCAGGTCGCCGCGCAGATCTCGAGATTCATCGGTGAGCGTTTCGAGAACGACCGGCTTGCGGGAATGACATCGCGATGACGCAGGTGGGTTGGTCGATAACTCCGGTGGTAGCTCAGGCGCGCAGGGTCGATCGCAGCGCGGCCAGACGCGCGTCCCACTGGCCGCCCACCTCGGCGATCCACGCGACGGCATCGGACAGCGGCTCGGGCGTCACCCGGTAGCGCACGTCGCGCCCGTCGCGCTCGCGCTCGAGCAGGCCGGCGTGCGCGAGCGTGTTGAGGTGCTTGACCACCGCTTGGCGCGAGATCGGGAGCTCACCGGCGAGCTCGGTGGCCGTCGCGGGATGAGCGGCGATCGTCGACAGCAGGCGGCGTCTGCGTCGGATCCGCCAGCGCGCTGAACACCATGTCCGACGAATCGTCGGACATCGTCAGGCCGCGACCAGCGCAGGCCCGTACGTCGTCGCGCCGCCTATGCCGGGCAGCGGGGTCCCCACCAGCTCCAACACGTCCAGCGGCCGGGACTCGACCACGCGCAGGAGCGTCCGGTCAGAGTCGGTCGCCGTCAGGGTCAGCTCGACGCGGGAGGCGGGCTCCTCGTCCACCGCCCACCAAAACGCCAGACGCCCGCCTTTGCCGTCGTCGGGCGGGCACATCTCCTCGACCCAGCCCTGCCGCGTCTCGGGGCCGATCCGGAAATACGCCTCGCCACCGGGGTGCAGATCGATCCGGATCTCGTCGGCGAGCCACAACGCCAACCAATCGGGGTCGGTGATCGCCTTCCACGCGAGCTCGAGCGAGGCGGGAAGCTCGATCTGTCGTTCGATCCGGTCAGTCATCTTCGCGTTCCCTCCGGGCCCGGGCCGCTCGCGAGTTGCCTTCGCCGGGCGGCATTCTCGCAACTTCAAGGTTGCACAGTAGCACCGCGCAGCGCGCAGTATGGTTGACACGAAACAGCGAGGTAGGGGACATTGGACGAGACGCAGGTACAGGCGTTCTGGGCTGCTCATCCGTGCGGTGAGCACTTCGTCGCGGGCGCGGATGACGTCGGCTACGAGGCGTTCTTCGACGACTACGACCGCTTCCGCTACGACCGTGAGTCACACATACCTGGACTGTCTGGACGAGGTCGACTTTCGGGGCCGGAAGGTGCTGGAGATCGGACTCGGGCTCGGGGCCGACTCGGAGCAGATCATCCGACGGGGCGCACGGTGGACCGGCGTCGACCTCACCGCTGAGTCGGTCGACCGCGTCAGGACCCGCCTGGAGCTGCGCGGCTCCCTTACGACGACGTTATCCAAGGCAGCGTTCTCGAGCTGCCGTTCCCGGACAACAGCTTCGACGTCGTCTTCAGCCACGGGGTGCTCCATCACGTGCCGGACATCGCCCAGGCACAGAGCGAGGTCGCACGGGTGCTCCGGCCCGGGGGAGAGGTCGTCGTCATGCTTTACGCGAAGTACTCGCTCAACTACCTGGTGAGCGTCGGCATCGTCCGGCGGTTGGGCCTGATCGCCATGTACGCCTTGGATCGCGCTGGATTGCGACTTCAGCAGCATCTACGGCCGGCACGTCGAGAATGCGCGGCAGGTCGGACTGCGCAACTACCTGGCGATGCAGAACTTCGTGCACCGCAACACCGACGGGCCAGACAACCCGTACAGCAAGGTCTACAGCCTTGCGGACGTGCGCCGGGACTTCCCGTCGTTCAGCGTCGTGCGCGCCCACAAGGAGTTCATGCATGCGCCGCCGCTCCCCGTGGCGCGGCTTGGGCTCGCGCGCGTCGCGGGCTGGCATCTGTGGGTGCACCTGCGGCCGGTCGCGGCGCCCCCGAGGCGCGCCGCGCGGACTCGTGCGATTGGCCGCCGGGCGCACCGGCAGCCCGCCGGTCGCTCTGGCTGAGAACGTCGCGCGCTTCGCGCGATATGTGCAACGCCAGGGTTGCGTGTCCTGCTACGGTTAAGTGCAACCTAACGGTTGCACTACATCGTACGAAGGAGACGACATGCCACTGGTCCCCATGGTCGTCGAGCAGACCGCGCGCGGAGAGCGGTCGTTCGACATCTACTCGCGCCTGCTCAACGATCGAGTGATCTTCCTCGGCGGCCAGGTGGACGAGGAGACCGCGAACCTCGTGGTCGCCCAGCTCGTCCATCTGGAGTCCGACGACCCCGACAAGGACATCCACCTCTACATCAACTCGCCGGGCGGCTCGATCTATGCGGGCCTGGCCATCTACGACACGATGCAGTTCATCGGCCCGGATGTGCAGACCATCTGCTACGGGATCGCGATGTCGATGGGCTCTCTGCTGCTTGCCGGCGGCGCGGAGGGCAAGCGGATGGCGCTGCCCAACAGCCGCATACTCATCCACCAGCCGTCGGGAGGTTTCGAGGGCCAGTCAACCGACGTGGAGATCCACGCTCGCGAGATCCTGGCGCTGCGGGCGCGCGTGGACGAGATCTACGCCAAGCACACGAGCCAGTCGGTGGAGCGGGTCCACGCCGACATGGAGCGCGACCGGTACTTCACCGGTGAGGAGGCCCAGGCCTACGGGCTGGTCGACCGCGTCCTGGAACGGCGCGAGCTGGCAAGCCGCGGTCGCGGCTTCGGCGGACGTTAGGCGGAGGTGCGGCGGCGCCGTGCGTCGGCCATGAACTCTGGGCAAACGCGTCGCGCGGTGATCCTGCTGAGGCGCAGGGTGCGGCGAGCACGCCGGGGTGGCCGCGGTGCGGGAGTCTGCCGGCGCGCTCGGACTCGTTGGTCTGCGCTCTGCGGGCCTCGGGTCGGTCGGGGGCCAGCCAGCTGATCGCGAGAACGGCGCCGGGGATGACGACGGCCCAGACGACGACGATGGCCACAAATATATTCAGAGAACCTCTTCTCCAGTTCTCGCCGTAAATCACTTGCTGCAATCCCTCTCGGCTCCCGCGACCAAGAGCTTTAGACCGGGTTACACCGGGATAGACGCGACTCAATGACCGCTCGGTCCGACTGGGCGTCGCCCCGGGGGTCGACGGTCGCTGGGTCCGACAACATCCAGAAAAAAGGAGCATTGTCAGATGCGGGGGCTGGTGACGGGCTCCCGGAGGATCGTCGATCGGTCATCCCATGTACGGTGAGGCGAC
This sequence comes from uncultured Solirubrobacterales bacterium, assembly GCA_963699325.1. Lineage (GTDB taxonomy): Bacteria > Actinomycetota > Thermoleophilia > Solirubrobacterales > Solirubrobacteraceae > Palsa-465. Next base: position 150,452 of record CAVOTN010000022.1, read on the forward strand.
TGTGAGCAACGAATCCGTGCAGATAGGGGTCGTCGGCCTCGGCTATTGGGGTCCGAACCTGGCTCGCAATTTCGACGCACTACCGGGCTGCAAGCTCAGCTGGTGCTGCGACGGGAGCCCGGCGGTGCGGGAACGATTCGAGACGGTGTTTCGTGGCGCACGGTTTACCGAGCGGCTCGAGGACCTGCTGGCCGATCCGAGCCTCGATGCGGTGGTGGTGGCCACGCCTGTTCCGACCCACTCGGAGCTTGGCTGTCCGCGTTCTTGAGGCTGGTAAGCACTGCTTCGTGGAGAAGCCGATCGCCTTGACGGTCGCCGAAGCCGAGCGTGTGCTTGCAGCGCAGCGCGGAAGTGGACGGGTCCTAATGGTCGGGCACCTGCTCGAGTATCACCCTGGGGTGCGGCAGCTAAAGCAGATCGTGGACAGCGGCGAACTCGGCGACGTGCACTACATCTACTCAAATCGCCTGAACCTGGGGAAGCTGCGGGCGGACGAGAATGCGTTGTGGAGCTTGGGTGCCCACGATGTCTCGGTCGTGCTTCATCTGGCCGGCGAAGAGCCATACGAGCTGGCGGCACACGGCGAGTGCTACGTCCAGCCCGGCATCGAGGACGTGGTCTTTTGCTTCATGCGGTTCCCCTCAGGCCTCAGCGCCCACATGCATTTGTCCTGGCTCGATCCGCACAAGGAACGGCGTTTCACCGTCGTCGGCTCGAAGCGGATGGCCACGTTCGATGACATGGATCTTGAGCGGAAGCTGACGATTTACGACAAGGGCTTCGACGGAAAGACCGGCAGTTGGGGCGAATACATCACCCGCTCGGGTGACATCTATAGCCCCCGGGTCACCAACGCCGAGCCGCTGCGGCTCGAATGCGAGCATTTCGTCGAGTGCGTGCGCTCAGGCGCGACTCCCCTCTCCGACGGGGAGAGCGGGCTGCGCGTCGTGCGCGTGCTCGAGGGTCTCCAGTCGGAACTCGAAGCTTCTGCGCGCCACTCCGCCGCGGCCGGCGTGTCGTCCGTCCGGGAGTAGCAGGATGCGCGCCACCCAGGCGCTCGTCGACCAGCCGCCTGGATACGCTCCGGCCATGCGCCTTCGCCAAGTTCTGCCCGGCGTGCCGGATAGCGCCGGCCAGGTTGAGATCACGAGCCTGGCCTACGACAACCGTGCCGTGCAGCCCGGAACGCTGTTCTTCTGCGTCCCGGGGTTCACGCGCGACGGCCACGATTTCGCCCCGGACGCGATCGCGCGTGGTGCCGTGGCCCTGGTCGTCGAGCGCCCCCTGCAACCTGGGCGTCCCGGAGATCAAGGTGCCGAGCGTACGGGCGGCGATGGCGCCGGCCGCGGCGGCGTTCTACGGCGACCCCACCGAGCACCTGGAGACGGTCGGGGTCACCGGAACGAACGGCAAGACCACCACGGCCTTTCTCGTCCACGCTCTGCTCGAGGCTGACGGCCGCCGGACCGGACTGCTGGGGACGGTCAAGAGCGTGATCGGCGGCGTCGAGCGCGCCGTCGAGCGGACCACGCCCGAGGCGATCGACCTGCAGCGGACGTTCCGGGAGATGCTCGACGCGGGCGACGTCGCATGCGCGATGGAGGTGTCCTCGCACGCGCTCGAGCTCCGTCGGGCCGACGCGATCCACTTCTCGGCGGCCGTCTTCACGAACCTGACCCAGGACCATCTCGACTTCCACGGGACGATGGAGGACTACTTCCGGGCCAAGCGGCAGCTGTTTGCGGACGGCCGGCCCGGGCGCGCGGTGATCAACGTCGACGATCCGTACGGCACTCGCCTGGCGGCCGAGACCCCCGGCGCGACCACGTTCGCGGTTGACCGCGAGGCCACCTACCGGGCGAGCGATCTCGAGACGAGCCTCGATGGCTCGCGCTTCACGGTGCACGGTCCGGAGGGCGCGATCGAGCTTCACTCGCCGCTGCGGGGGCGCTTCAACGTCTACAACGTCCTCGGCGCGTTCGCGGCCGTCCGCGCCGTCGGAGTGCCGGTCGACGTCGCGGCCGGCGCGATCGAGACCGCCGGACACGTCCCGGGCCGCTTCCAGCCCGTCGACGCCGGCCAGGAGTTCGCCGTGCTCGTCGACTACGCGCACACGCCCGACTCGCTCGAGAACGTCCTGCGGGCTGCCCGCGGCCTCCTCGACGCCGACGGGGCGGCCCCCGGCTCCGGGCGCGTCCATGTCGTGTTCGGTTGCGGTGGCGACCGCGACCGGGGCAAACGGCCGCTGATGGGCGAGATTGCGACGCGCCTGGCCGACCGCGTGATCGTCACGTCGGACAACCCCCGCTCCGAGGACCCGGAAGCGATCATCAGCGAGATCCTTGTCGCCACCGGACCGGCCGTCGAGCACGACTCCGATCGCCGCGCGGCCATCAACACGGCGATCGGTGGGGCCCGCCCGGGCGACGTGGTCGTGATCGCCGGCAAGGGCCACGAGCAGGGCCAGGAGTTCGAAGAGGGCCGAAAGATCCCGTTCGACGACGTGTCGGTCGCTCGTGAGGCGCTCGAGGGCGGCCTCGGCACCCGCAGCCGCCCCGGCCGCCCCTAACCGCCCGGCCCGGCAAGTACTCTCCCAATCAGAGCATGAGGACCTGGACACCCGAGCAGGTCGCACGGGCGGCAGGCGCCCGGCTCGTCGCCCCGGCCCCCACGACGACGGGTCCCGAGCGCGTGGTCATCGATTCGCGGGAAGCCGGGCCCGGCGCGCTGTTCGTCGGGCTGCGAGGCGATCACGCCGACGGCGGCCAGTTCGCTCCGCAGGCGCTGGCCGCGGGTGCGTGGGGAGTGCTGACGACGCCTACTCATGCGCAGGACGCCAAGTGCGCGGTGCCCGGGGCGTTGATCGCCGCCGAGGACCCGCTTGCCGCGATGCAGCGGCTGGCGTCGGCCTGGCGCCGCGAGCTCGGCGCGCACGTGATCGGCGTGACCGGGTCCACCGGCAAGACCTCGACCAAGGACCTGCTGCTCGCGCTGCTCTCGCCGCACCGTCGCACGATCGCCTCGCGGGCGAACTTCAACACCGAGATCGGGCTCCCGCTCGAGATCCTCTCGGCGCCGGCCGGTACCGAGGTGCTGGTGCTCGAGATGGCGATGCGCGGAGCCGGGCAGATCGCGGAGTTGGCCACGATCGCCGCGCCCGACGTCGGAGTGATCGTGAGCATCGGCCCGGTGCATCTCGAGCTGCTCGGCACGATCGAGGCGATCGCCGCCGCGAAGGCCGAACTGATCGCGTCGCTTGCGCCCGGACGGACCGCCGTGGTGCCCGCAGACGAGCCGCTGCTCGAACCCCACCTGCGTGACGATTTGAACACGATCACCTTCGGGGAATCCGGGGATGTCCGGCTGGTCCGCTCGGAGGACGAGTTCGTGGAGATCGACCTCGGCGGCCGCAGGATCGTGCTCGAGGTGCCGTTCACGCAGGCCCATCTGCGCCGGAACCTGCTCCCCGCGGCGGCAGCCGCGAGCGCGATCGGGGTGATCCCGCACGGACGCGTCGCGCTCGAGCTCTCGCCGGGGCGCGGACAGCGAGTGCCGCTACCCGACGGGGTGACGTTGATCGATGACTGCTACAACGCCAACCCGATGTCGATGCGCGCCGCGCTAGAGGACCTGGCCCTGACAGCCGCCCGGGACGACCATGCCCGTCCGGTGGCGGTGCTCGGCGACATGCTCGAGCTCGGGCCGCATGAGCTTGACTACCACGTCGCGCTCGGCGAGCAGGCCACGCGGGCCGGCGTCGATCTGCTGGTCACGGTCGGACCGCTGGCCGCGGCGCTCGCCGAGCGTTTCGATGGCGAGCTCCTGTCGGTACCCGACGCAGCCGCCGCGGCCGCAGGTCGTTCCCGGGCTCCTCCGCCCGCGCGACGTCGTGCTGATCAAGGGGTCGCGCGGCGTCGGGCTCGAGCTCGTGTGCCGCGCGCTCCGCGACAACGCTGCGACGCCGTCCGTGAATGGCGACCGGGCCGGCGCGTAATGGGATCGATCTCCGGTCGTGTCCTGATTGCGGGGACCGCATCACTGCTGCTGTGCCTGTTCCTCAGCCCCAAGTTCATCGAGTTCCTCCGCAGGCGCGAGTTCGGCCAGAACATCCGCGAGGAGGGCCCCGCGGGCCACAAGATCAAGGCGGGTACGCCAACGATGGGCGGGATCATCATCATGATCGCGTTCGCGGTCCCGTTCCTGATCCTGTCCACTCGTGACTGGCCGTCGATGGGGGTTTTCGGAGGCGCGCTCGCGTGCGCGCTGCTCGGCTTCGCCGACGACTACACGAAGATCGTCAAGCGCCGCTCGCTCGGGCTGCGGGCGCGGACCAAGCTCGCGGTCACGATCGCGATCTCGCTCGGCCTGTGGTACGTCGCGACCCAGAAGGCGGGCCTGTCCGAGACGATCAGTGTCCGGTTCGTCGACGTCAGCGTCGACCTGGGGCCGCTGTACCCGGTGCTGATCTACCTCGTCGTGGCCGGCACGACCAGCGCGGTGAACCTGACCGACGGGCTCGACGGCCTCGCCGCCGGCTGCTCCGCGATCGTTCTGCTCGCCTACATCGGGATCACGTTCATCACGACCGGGGAGACGGATCTGACGCTGCTCGCGGCGTGCCTCGTCGGAGCGTGTATCGGCTTCCTGTGGTTCAACAGCTTCCCGGCCAGCATCTTCATGGGCGACACCGGGTCGCTCGGGATCGGGGGCGCGATCGCCGGCCTCGCGGTCATGACCAATACCGAGGTGCTGCTGATCCTGCTCGGCGGGATCTTCGTGATCGAGGCGCTGTCCGTGCTCATCCAGGTGTTTTCGTTCCAGCTGTTCCGCAAGCGCGTTTTCCTGATGGCGCCGATCCACCACCACTTCGAGCTCCAGGCCTGGTCGGAGACCAAGATCATCCTGCGCTTCTGGATCGTGGCCGCGGCCTGCGCGGCGATCGCGTTCACGGTGTACCGCCTCAGCATTCGTGGCTAAGCCGCGGCCGCCGCTGCCGGGAGGGCCGTATCTGGTGGTCGGGCTGGCGCGCTCGGGGGTCGCCGCGGCGCTTGCGCTCCGCGCCCGCGGCGAGGAAGTGATCGGTTGCGATGCCGGCGGGAGCGACCGGCCGGCGCTCGCGCAGGCCGCCGGAAGGCTTCGCGAGGCGGGCGTCGAAGTACGGCTGGATGCGTCAGGCGTCGACCTTGCCGCCCGCGCCAGGACGCTCATCAAGAGCCCTGGCGTACCCCAAGACGCGCCCGCGATCCGCGAGGTGCGAGCTCGCGGCGCCACGGTCCTCGGTGAGCTCGAGCTCGCGTGGCGCCTGCTCCCCAACGAGTTCGTGGCTGTGACCGGCACGAACGGCAAGACCACCACGACCGAATGGATTGGCCACGTCCACCGCGAGGCCGGGCTGCCGGTGGCGGTTGCCGGCAACGTGGGGACCGCCGTGACGTCCCTGGTGGGCCGGCTCGCGCCCGATGTCACGGTTGTGTGTGAGGCGTCCTCGTTCCAGCTCGAGGACACGGTGGCGTTCTCACCCGAGGTCGCCGTGCTGCTGAATCTGTCTTCCGACCACCTCGACCGGCACGGGACCTACGAGGAATACGTGGCGGCCAAACTGAAGATCTTCGCCAACCAGGGCAACTACGACGTTGCTGTGGCGCCGTCCGACCTCGGGGTCGAGGACCTCGGTGGGTGCGCACGGCGGGTCCTGTTCGGCCCGGGCGCCGGTCCCGAGCTGTCAGACCGCGCCGGCTATCTGTGGTGGGACGAGCGGCCGGTCATCCGCGTCGAGGAGATCGCGCTCCCGGGCGCCCACAACCGCCAGAACGCGATGGCGACCGCAGCGACCTGTCTTGCTCGCGGAGTCGACGCCGAGGCGGTCGCGGCCGGTCTGCGGACGTTCGCCGGGGTTCGCCACCGGCTCGAGCAGATCGCGGTCAAGAACGGCGTCGCCTGGGTCAACGACTCCAAGGCGACGAACGTCGCGAGCACGATCGTCGCGCTCCGGGCATTCGCCGGCGGGATTCACCTGATCGCCGGCGGGCGGGGCAAGCAGCAGGACTTCTCGCCGCTGGCGCCGCTCGTGGCCGAGCGCTGCCGAGCCGTGTACCTGATCGGCGAGGCCGCCGGGGAGCTGACCGACGCGCTGTCCGGCACCGGCGTCCCGCTGCGCCAGGCCGGCGACCTGGAGCACGCGGTCGCGCTCGCAGGCGCGGCCGCCCAGGACGGCGAGGTCGTGCTCCTGTCGCCGGCGTGCGCGAGCTATGACCAGTACGCGGACTTCGAGGCGCGCGGCGACCACTTCCGCGCGCTCGTGGAGGGCGGCTGATGGCGCGCCCGGCGACCGCCGCCGGCAACGTCCGCGACCGGCCGCGCGACGGCGCAGGCGCCGCCGGGACCGGGAAGCGCTCGCGGACGGCGACCCGCCGGGTGCCGCCGCCGCTCGAGCACCACATCCTGATGACCGCGACCCTCTGCCTGCTCGCGTTCGGGGCGGTGATGGTCTACAGCGCGTCCTCGCCGCTCGGTGTGCTGTCGAGCGGAGGCACCGGCGCGGGGGAGTTCGTGCGCTACCTGATGTTCGGCGCTTTGGGTCTGGCGGCGATGCATGTGCTCTCGCGCCGGGGTCTCGAGATCTTCACCCCGAAGCTCGTCAACGGTCTGCTGTTCGGCTCGTTCGTGCTGCTGGTGCTCGTGCTGGTGCCCGGCTTCGGCGTGGTCGTCAACGGCGCCCGCCGCTGGTTCGCCGCCGGCCCGATCCAGTTCCAGCCCTCGGAGGTCATGAAGCTCGCGATGGTCCTGTACGTCGCCCGGTATCTCGCCGATCATCCCAAGCGGCTGCGGAGCTTCCGCCAGGCGGTGGCGCCGATCGCCGTGCTCGCCGGCCCCGCGTGCCTGCTGATCGTGGTCGAGCCCGACCTGGGAACGACGATCGTGGTCGCGCTGTCGATCGCGGCGCTGCTCGTGGCCGCCGGGATGCCGATGCGCTACGTCGCGCTACTGGCGGGAATCGTGGTCGTGTGCGTGATCCTGCTCGCGACCGCGCAGCCGTACGAGCGGGCGCGGCTGACGACCTTCCTTCATCCGTGGGCGTCGGCGACCAAAGCCGGACCCGGCTACCAGGCGGTGCAGGGACAGATCGCGCTCGGCTCCGGGGGGCTGTTCGGGGTGGGGCTCGGCCGCTCGGTACAGAAGATCTTCTACCTCCCCGAGGCCCAGACCGACTTCATCCTCGCCGTGATCGGCGAGGAGCTCGGCGTGCTCGGGATCCTCGGCGTGGTCTTCCTGTACGGGATGATCGCCTACGCCGGGCTGCGGACCGCGCGTCGCGCTGCGGACCGGTATGCGAAGCTGCTCGCGACCGGGCTCACCTCTCTGATTCTTTGCCAAGGAATCCTCAACATCTTCGTCGTCCTCGGTCTCGCCCCGCTGACCGGCGTCCCGCTGCCGTTCATTTCCTATGCGCCGACGAACCTGTGCGTACTGCTCGCCGGCGTTGGGCTGCTGCTGAACATCGCTCGCCCGGGGGCGCGGCTGCACGTCGTCCGGACACCGAGAGTTGACGGCGCCGCGGATCGTGATCGGCGCCGGCGGGACCGCGGGGCACGTCGTGCCGGCGCTGGCGGTGGCCGACGCGCTGCGGGCTGACGGCGCCGAGGTCACGTTCGTCGGCGGCGACCGCGCCGAGCTCGAGCTCGTCCCCGCCGCCGGCTACGAGCTGCGCACGCTGCGCGTGATGCCGCTCCCGCGCGGGAGGCCGGTGAAGGCGGTTCGAGCCGCGCTGGTGGCGGCCGCCGCCGTCCGCGAGGCGCGGCGGATCGTCAAGGAGGTGCGTCCCGGCGCGATCCTGGCCGGAGGGGGCTACGTGGCGGGACCCGTCGGACTCGCCGCGGTGCTCGCGCGGGTTCCGCTGGTTCTGACCGAGGCCGACAGCCATCTCGGGCTGACTAACCGCCTGCTGGCGCCGTTCGCGCGCAGGGTGTGCCTGGCCTTTCCGATCCCGGGCCGCGACGGCCCGCGCTACGTCCTCACGGGCCGACCGGTGCCGGCGCCGGCCACTGACTGGCCGGCGGCCCGGGCGCGCTTCGGGATCGGTCTACGGGAGTCGTGCGTGCTCGTGTTCGGCGGGTCCCAGGGGGCGCGTTCGATCAATCGCGCGGCGGTCGACGCGTTCGCCGGAGCGCGCTTCCGGGTCCTGCACGCCGCCGGCGAGCGAGACCTCCGCGACCTGAACGACCTGGTCGCGCCGGGACCGCATTACGACCTCCGCGGCTACATCCCGCGGTTTGGCGAAGCGCTGCTGGCGAGCGACCTGGTGGTGGCGCGGGCCGGCGGCTCGATCTTCGAGATCGCCGCCCACGGCAAGCCCGCGGTGCTCGTGCCCTACCCGCACGCGACCGCCGATCACCAGACCGCCAACGCGCGGTTCATGGAACGTGCCGGCGCCGCCGTCGTGATCCCCGACAGCGAGCTGAGCGGCCCCCGGCTGGCGAACGAGGTCGGCCGCCTGCTGGCCGACCGCGGGCGGCTCGCGACGATGGCCCGTGCGTCGGCGGCGCTGGCCCGGCCGGACGCCGCTCGCGACATCGCGCACGAGCTGCTGGTCGTTGCGCGCGACGGATGACGGTGTTATCCATGTCTGGATCGCCAGTGGGGAGGAGGTAGCCATGACACCAATCGTCTCGACGGTCGAGATCGCCCGTCCGCCCGAGGAGGTGTTCGCGTACGCGACGGATCCCTCGCGGTTCTCGGAATGGCAGAAGGGGGTCGTGAGCGGCGGAGTCGAGGGCGGCCACGCACAGGCAGTCGGCTCCAGGTGCACGACGACCCGGAAGCTCGGGGGCGGAGAGCGAACGACGACTCAGGAGGTCACCGAGATCACTCGGCCGACGCACTGGGTGGCCCGCGGTGTCGACGGACCGATCCGGGCCGATGTCAGCGTGTCGGTCGATCCGCTAGCCGACGGCGCGTCGTCGCGTGTGACGATCGCCCTCGACTTCCACGGACATGGGATCGGCCGGCTGCTCGTGCCCCTGTTCGTGCGGCGGGACGCCGAGAAGGAAGTGCCGATCAGCTGCCGCAAGCTGAAGCAGCTACTGGAGAACCGGTCCTAGCGCGGCTCTAGGGTCTAGTACGGACGGCTCGGGGAGTGAGGTCCGAGCCGCGCGTTCGCGTTGGCGGCCTCGGTCAGCCCGCGGGCGAGGAAGAACGTGCCCGAGGGCGTCCCGCCGTTGCACTTCCCGCTGCTGCTTCCGGGCACGTGCACCCACATGAACGCATCGACGAGGGGGAAGCCGGTCTGGGTGGTCGTCGGCGGGCCGGCGCCCCGCCCGGGGGGTTGCACAGGTCCTCGTTGCCCTGCACCACCGGGTGCGGATTCTTCTTCGGCCCGCGACCGTTGTCGGCGGTGTTGATGATGAAGTGTGACCCGCCGGTCAGCGCGGACACCTTCTCGCCCCAATGGATCTCGTCGATCGTCCAGTTGAGGTGAGTGTCATTGGTGTAGAAGCCGCGAATGCTGCGCACGCCGACCGCGTTCAGCACCTTGGCCGTGTAGGCCGGGCTGTTTGAGTCCGAGTAGCCACCCTCGACGTAGACGACGGCGTGCGGCAGCGACGCGGTAGCGTTGACCTCGTAGCGAATATCGCCTCCACTCGGGCAGGGCGCCGCTGCGCGCCATGCAGCTCGAGGATCCGATCGCATCGAGCTCGAGCAGCATCACCGCGGGGCGGTTCTCGATCCCCGCCACCATCTCGTTGACCTGACGCTCGAACGTCGGCCGGTGGGCGATGATCTCGCTGCTCGACTCGCAGTAGCCGGCCTGGTAGAGGAAGTAGGTGGTGATGATCGGGACGGTGCCGGGATCGGCGGTCAGGTTGTGACAGAAGATCTTCTGGACCTGTCCGAAGATCGCGCCGGGCCCGCCGCCGCCGGAGTAGAGGCTGAACCGCTGGGGCTCGGGCTCGGCGGCGATCTTCTCGAGCATCGCGACCTTGTGGGCGAGTCCATGATTTCGGCTGAGCCGGCTGCGGAGCTTGCCGCCGGCGAGGTCGGCTGCGAACCGAGCCCACGAGTAGTTGATGCCGAAGTGGTTCGGGTTGAGGTGGAGCAGCTTCACGATCGCTCCGGCCGCCTCGCCGCGGAGCGGGCCGTCGACGAAGAAGCTCGCGCCGGCGAGCGGGTCCGGGCCCGGCGCGGTGGGCACGTCGAGCGGGTTCGACGGATCGCGCTCCCCCCCGATCGGCAGCGGCCATCGTTTCTGTGCGCGATGTGCACGGTTTGTATAGCCTCGCCCCCGGAAAACCCCCGAATCGAGGTGGAGGGATGCTGTTCGGCCAGGAGCATGTCAGGCGGTATCTGCAGACCGATGGCGCCGAGGGACACGACTGGCAGGGAACGACGGTGTTGATCTTGACGACCACCGGCCGGCGCTCAGGCGATCAGCGGAGCACGCCGCTGATCTACGGACAGCACGGCGACGCCTACGTGGTGGTCGCATCGAAGGGAGGCGCCGAGGAGGATCCGGCGTGGTACCTGAACCTGTCGGCAGAGCCCGAGGTCACCGTACAGGTGCGCGGGGACCGCTTCCGTGCGCATGCCCGCACAGCCGCGGCGGACGAGAAGCCCGAGCTGTGGAAGATGATGACCGAGCGCTGGCCGGCCTACGACGAGTATCAGCACAAGACGACTCGCGAGATCCCGGTCGTCGTGCTCGAGCGCGAGGGGTGACCCGGCCCGCAGAGGACTGGTCGGCGCGGAGGCTCCACTTCGTCGGCATCGGCGGGGCGGGCATGAGCGGGCTCGCGATCGTCGCCCGCGAGCTCGGCGCGAGCGTCACCGGCTCTGACCGGGCGCGATCGAGCTACACCGAGCGTCTGCGCGAGCACGGGATCGAGCCCGCGCTCGGGCACCGCGCGGACAACGTGCCCGCCGGCGCCGAGGTTGTGTTCTCGACCGCGGTGCCGGCGGACAATCCGGAGCGTCTGGCCGCCGAGGGGCGGGAGCTGCACCGCTCCGAGCTGCTCGCGCAGATCGCCGCGCTGCGCCGGTGCCTGGCGGTGACGGGCACCCACGGCAAGACGACGACCGCGGCGATGATCGTGCACATCCTGCGGGGGTGCGGGCTCGACCCGGCGTATGTGGTCGGCGGCGAGCTCCGGGACACCGGGGTCAACGCCGGCTGGGGGCGCGGCGAGTGGATCGTCGTCGAGGCCGACGAATCGGACCGCTCGCTGCTGGCGCTCTGGCCCGAGATCGCCCTGCTCACCAACGCCGAGCTCGACCATCACTCGACCTACGGCTCGCGGCTGGACCTTGAGCAGACGCTGCGCGAGTTCATGAGCCGCGCGCCGCTCGGCACGGTCGTCTGGGACCGCCCGCAACTCCGGGTGCTGGCCGGGGAACGCGCGCTGGCCTACGACGCGCCCGACACCGCGATGTCTCCGCGGGGCTCGAAGTTCGACTGGCGCGGGATCGAGGTGTCCCTGTCGGTACCGGGACTCCACAACGCCGTGAACGCCGCGGGCGCGCTGACCGCGTCGGCGCTGGCGGGTGCGGATCCGGCCCGGGCAGCAGCCGCCCTGGCCGACTTCCGAGGTGCTCGACGGCGGTTCGAGCTGATCGGGTCCACCGAAAAAGAAATCCCCATATACGACGACTATGCCCACCACCCGACCGAGGTTGCGGCCACGATCGCAGCCGCCCGGACGCTCGCCCCCGCGCGGCTCGTCGCGGTGTTCCAGCCGCACCTCTACTCGCGCACGCGCGCGCTCGCGCGCGACTTCGGGCGCGCCCTCGCGGGCGCCGACATCGCGGTCGTCCTCGGCGTCTACCCGGCCCGCGAGCGCGCCGAGGACTTCCCCGGCGTCGACGGGCACCTGATCGCCGCGGCCACGGCCGATGCCGCCGGCGGGCGGCTCGTCGCCTGGATGCCCTCGTTCGACGACGCCCGCCAGTTCCTGTTCGCGACGCTGCGGGAGGGCGATCTGTGCCTTGCGATGGGCGCCGGCGACGTCGACGCCCTGGCCCGGTCGCTGGTCGCGTAGATCCGGTACTCGCCGGGGCGCTATCTACGCTCCAGGCCATGGCCGAGCTGCCCTCCGGCGTCCAGCGCAACTTCTCGCTGGCTCGCCTGACGACGATCCGGACCGGTGGCGCTGCGGAGCTGTTCGCGCGGCCCGGGACGGTCGAGGAGCTCGAGCGGCTGCTCGCGTGGGCCGACGCGGAGGGGTACGAGGTAGGGGTCGTGGGGTCGGGGTCGAACCTGCTGGTGGCGGACGGCGGCGTCCGCGGACTGGTTCTGAAGCTGGACAAGGAGCTGAGCACGATCGAACTCGAGGGAACGCAGATCCGCTGCGGGGGCGGCGCGCGCCTGCCGGCCGTATCGGCTCGGGCGGCCCAGGCCGGGCTGACCGGCATCGAGTTCGGCGTGAACATCCCCGGGACCGTCGGCGGCGCGGTCCGCATGAACGCGAACGCGTACGGCGGCGAGCTTGCTCGGGCGCTCGAGTGGGTCGACGTCACCGGGTCCACCGGCACCGAGCGTCGGACTCCGGATCAGCTCGGCTTTGCCTACCGCCGCTCGAGCCTCCGCGCCGGCGAGATCGTCGCCCGGGCCTCGTTCGCGCTCGCCGAGGCCCCCAGCGACGAGGTCAAGGCGACGCTGGCGGACATGCGGGCGCGCCGGAAGGCCGCCCAGCCGTCCGGCATCAAGACGTTCGGATCGACGTTCAAGAACCCCGATGACCCGCGCGCCGAGAACCGCACCGCGGGCCAGCTGCTCGAGGCCGCCGGCTGCCGTGGGCTGCGGATCGGCGGCGCGGGATTCTCCGCCAAGCACGCCAACTTCGTCGAGAACCACGGCGGCGCCACCACCGCTGACGTCGTCGCGGTCATGGCCGAGGGGCGCCGGCGGGTCAAGCAGCGGTTCGGCATCGAGCTCGAACCCGAGGTCCAGGCGCTCGGGCCGGTCGAGTTTCCCGCCGACTGGAATCGCCGATGATCATCGCCAGGGGACGCGTCCGGCTCCGGGTGTGGCTGATCGTGGGCGCCGTCGCGATGCTCGCGCTGATCGGCGGCGCCTGGGTGTGGCTGCGCGACTCCTCGCTCGTCGCGGTCGAGCGCGTCAACGTGACGGGAGTGTCGGGGCCGGACGCGGGCCAGATCACCTCAGCGCTCGGCCTGGCGGCGCGCAACATGACCACGCTCGACGTCCGACCTCGGCCAGCTCCGAACCGCCGTGGCGCCGTACCCGGTGGTCAAGGATCTGCGGGTGAGCACGCAGTTCCCGCACGGGATGCGGATCCACGTGATCGAGCAGCTTCCGGTCGGCGCGGTCGTCGCCGACGGGCAGACGATCTCCGCCAGCGCCGACGGCACGCTCCTCCACGACGTGCCGGCCGGCTCGCTGCCGACGATTCCGCTGCGCTCGCTCCCGGGCGGCTCGCGTGTCACCGATCAAACCGCTCTGGACGCGCTGGCGCTGCTCGCGGCGACGCCGCAGCGTCTGGAGGCGAGGATCAGCCAGGTCACGACCACGCCGCCGCACGGATTGGTCGTTCAGTTGCGCTCGGGTCAGGCCATCTACTTCGGCACGCCGACCGAGCTCGGTGCGAAATGGATGGCGGCGACCGATGTGCTCGCCGCTCCGACCTCGGCGGGGGCCGCGTACATCGACGTGACCGATCCGGCGCGGCCGGCCGCCGGCGTGAGCGAGGCGGCGCTCGCCGCCGCCGGGCTCGCCACGACCGGCTCGCAGGGGTCCGCAACCGGGAGCCAGGGCGCGTCCGCCAGCCAGTCGTCGACCGCGAGCCCGGGAGCCTAACTCAGCCGAGAGGACCTTAACCCTCAGGTTCAGCTTTAGGGTCAAAATTTCCCAACTCTTTGCCGCCCGTCGAGGGTTGGGCGTTCTGCAACGAAGCTTGCGTTCGGGGCGGATTCGTTGACTTCCCGCAAGTCCAGGGAATAACGTGCGAAACTCCCGCTAAGAGCGACTGACCAGAAACGCTCAACGCTAACTCAAGGGTCGGACGGTCACCAATGGAAAGCGGCAGTTATCTCGCAGTCATCAAAGTCGTCGGCGTCGGCGGCGGCGGCACCAACGCGGTCAACCGCATGGTGGACGCCGGTCTCCGCGGCGTCGAGTTCATCGCGTGCAACACCGACGCCCAGGCGCTCGCGATGTGCGACGCCGACATCAAGCTGAACATCGGCCACGAGCTCACCAAGGGCCTCGGCGCCGGCGCGAACCCGGACATCGGTCAGGGCGCGGCGGCCGAGTCGCGCGACGAGATCAAGGAGGCGCTGAAGGGCGCGGACATGGTGTTCGTCACCGCCGGCGAAGGCGGCGGGACCGGCACCGGCGCGGCGCCCGTGATCGCCGAGATCGCCAAGAACGAGATCGGCGCTCTGACCGTCGGGTGCGTCACCCGGCCGTTCGCGTTCGAGGGCACGCAGCGCGCGCGGCAGGCGCAGGACGGGATCACGAAGCTCCGCGAGAACGTCGACACGCTGATCGTGATCCCGAACGAAAAGCTGCTGGCGATCGTCGAGCGCCGCACGACGATCCTCGACGCGTTCCGCGAGGCCGACAACGTGCTGCGCCAGGGCGTCCAGGGCATCACCGACCTGATCACGATCCCGGGTCTGATCAACCTCGACTTCGCGGACGTCCGCACGATCATGCACGACGCCGGCACGGCGCTGATGGGCATCGGCAACGCCGGCGGTGAGAACCGCGCGGCCGAGGCCGCCAAGGCCGCGATCTCCTCGCCGCTGCTCGAGGAGTCGGTCGAGGGAGCCACCGGGATCCTGCTCAACATCACCGGCGGACACGACCTCGGCCTGTTCGAGGTCAACGAGGCCGCGGAGATCGTCCAGAGCGCCGCAGACCAGAACTCGAACATCATCTTCGGCGCCGTGATCGACGACAGCATGGGGGACGAGGTGCGGGTCACGGTGATCGCCACCGGGTTCGACCATCGCTACGCCCGGCCGAGCCAGGCTCGCGAGTCGACCCGCCGGCGCGGCCGGGACCGCGACGTGACGATGGACGACGACCAGCGCTCCTCGCTCGAGATTCGCGACGACGAGATCGACATCCCGTCGTTCCTCAAGGACCGCTGAACTCTTAATGGATCCCTCATCCGGTGCCGCGCAACCCTGCGCCGGTTGAGTTGTTGTAGTCCCGTCAGACGTTACGGCCGACAACTGATGCAGGGCTCCTCGACGCGGTTCGCGCTGCTCGCCGGCACGGTCGCGGCTCTCATCGCGCTGGTCTCGCCCGCCGGCGCGGCACTGGCCCAGCCGTCGCCGGCGCCGCCGGCGGTGATCGACGGCCCCAGCGCGGCGATCGTCAGCCTGGATGGGCTGTCGATCGCCGCGACGGCACCGGCGGGATGGTCTACCTGAAGGCCATCTCAGGGGTCCCTCACGTGTTCGTCTCGGCGCTGGTCGGCGGCCAGTTCCAGGCACCGGTCGAGGTCGACGCGGCGCTGGCCGGTGCTTCGTCCCAGCCTGTGATCGCCGCCGGGAACGGCGGAGTGCTGCTGATCGGGTTCATCAACGGCGGGCAGCTGTACGTCGTCGACCGCGGCAGCTCGACGGCCGCGTTCGGCGCGCCGGACGCGCTCGGCCGGCGGCGCGAGCAACCCGTCGCTCGCAGATGACCAATCTCGGCAAGGCCTATCTGGCCTTCACGGTCACGGACGGCGCGGGCCACGACGTCAGGACCGCCTACTACTGCCGGCGGGGCATGGCGGCGACGCCGCCGGGGACGCGGCGGTCGCCTGGGTGCAGGGTAAGGGCGCGTCGACCGCGATCGTCGTCGACCAGCTCTTCCAGCCACCGGGATCGGCGACGGTCCCCAAGACGCTCGCGTACTCGAGGAGCGCCGAGCCGCTGTTCGACTGGTCTGCGGCGAGCGGACGGTGGGGACCGATCACCTACACGGTGACCGTCGACGGGGCCCAGGTCGCGCAGACCGGCGCCAGCTCGTTCCGGGTGCCGGCCGCGCTCGCCAACGGCGTGCACCGGTGGCAGGTCACCGCGACGAATCCGGCGGGGGTGGCCACCGCGTCGAAGGTCGCGCGGGTGTTCGTGGACACGGTCGCGCCCCTTCTCAGCGTAAGCGCATCGGGCCCCCGCCGGGCCGGCGTCGCCGAGGTGCTACGGCTCCGTTACCGCGACGCCCCGCCGCCCGGGTCGCGTCCGTCCGCCGCCTCCGGAGTGGCGAAGCTGACGATCCGGTGGGGCGACGGAACGGTCACGCATCTGAAGCCCGGCGAGCACCGGATCTCGCACGCGTACCGCCGGCCCGGCCGCTACACGATCACGGTCACGGTTTTCGACCGCGCCGGCAACCAGAGAACGGTCGTGCGGCACGTGAAGATCAGGGCGGCGCGGGCGCTCTAGGTCCCCCCGCCGGGTGTCCCGCAGGTCCGCGCCGGCGCACTAGTGTCCCGAGTCGACACTAGGTCCCCCCGCCGGATCTCCCGGGCCGAACGTGCGCGCCACCGTCTCCCGGGGCGCGCGGCGTACTACCCTCCCGTGTCGGTGTCGTCCACCACCGAATTACGGCGCACGCCCCTCTACGACCGCCACGCCGCCGCGGGCGCGAAGCTGGTTCCGTTCGCCGGTTGGGAGATGCCGGTCCAGTACGCCGGCATCCGCGAGGAGCACCTTGCGGTCCGGACGGGCGCCGGCGTGTTCGACGTCTCGCACATGGGGCAGGTTGAGACCACCGGCCCGCAGGCGCTCGAGTTCCTGCAGCGGATGGTGTCGAACGACGTGCGGCGGGTCCCCGAGGGCGGAGCCCAGTACAGCCTCCTATGCCGGGAAGACGGTGGCGTGCTGGACGACCTGTTCAGCTACCGCCTGTCCGACAGCACGTTCCTGACCGTCACCAACGCCGCCAACCACGATAAGGACCTGGCGTGGTTGCAGTCGCATGCCGACGGGTTCGACGTCGACGTGCTCGACCGCCACGCCGACTTCGCGATGCTCGCCGTCCAGGGCCCCAAGGCCCGGGCGCTCGTGCGCGGCCTGACTGACGGCTCCCTGCCGGGGCGCTTCCGCGTGTGCGAGCGGACGGTGGCGGGAGCGGCGATGCTCGTGTGCGGTACCGGCTACACCGGCGAGGACGGGGTCGAGTTGCTGCTCGCACCCGACGACGCGCCCGGCGTCTGGGACGCGATCGTGGGGGCCGGCGCGACCCCGGTCGGTCTCGGCGCGCGCGACACCCTCCGGCTCGAGGTCTGCTTTCACCTGTACGGCAACGACCTCAGCGAGGATCGGGGGCCGATCGAGGCGGGCCTGGGGTGGGCGTGCCGGGAGGCAACGGGGTTCATCGGCTCTGAGGCGGTCGCGGCTGCGCGCCGCGACGGCACCGAGCAGAAGCTCGTCCCGTTCGCGATCGACGGGCAGGGAATCGCCCGTCAGGGAAACCCGGTCCTCGGTGGCGGGGAGGTCACGAGCGGCACCTTCTCACCCTGTCTGGAGCGCGGAATCGGGATGGCGTACGTTTCCAGCGAGCGTGCCGACGAGGGCACGCAGATCGAGATCGACGTGCGCGGCCGGGTCCGTCCCGCCGTGATCGAGCGCAAGCCTCTGTACCGAAAGGAAGCGTGAGTGACGTGGCCGACCCCAGCTATCCGGACGACCTCAAGTACCACTCCGAGCACGACTGGGCAAAAATTGACGGGGATACCAACACAGCCACCTTCGGGATCACGTGGTACGCGCAGGATGCGCTCGGCGAGGTCGTGTTCTTCGACGCGCCGGACATCGGCAAGGAGATCACGAAGGACCAGCCCTACACCGAAGTCGAGTCGGTGAAGGCGGTCTCCGACGTGTTCGCGCCGCTTTCGGGCGAGGTGACCGCGGTCAACGAGGCACTCGCCGACAAGCCGGAGACGATCAACGAGGACCCATACGGGGAAGGCTGGCTGGTGAAGGTGAAGCTGTCTGACCCGTCAGAGGTGGATTCGCTGATGGACTCCGCGGAGTACCAGGCAACCCTCGACTGAACCGAACCTGGGAGTGATCCGCACATGACCCGGTACACCTCGGTCACCGACGCCGATCTGAGCGAGATGCTCGGCACGATCGGCGTCGACTCGATCGACGAGCTGTTCGCGGACATCCCCGCTCGCCTACGGCTGAACCGGCCGCTGTCGCTCGGCCCCGGCCTGTCCGAGCAGGAGGTCTACGAGGAGCTGCGCGCGCTCGCCGCCAGGAGCACGTCGGCCGAGGACGAGGTGTCGTTCCTCGGCGCGGGGATGTACGACCACTACGTGCCCGCGCTGATCGACTCGATCATTCTGCGCTCGGAGTTCCTCACGCCGTACACGCCCTATCAGCCGGAGATCTCACAGGGCGGGCTGCAGGCGATGTTCGAATACCAGACCGCGATCTCCGAGCTGACCGGCCTGCCCGTGTCCAACGCGTCGGTGTACGAGGGGCCGAGCGCGGTCGCCGCCGCGGGCTATATCGCCAAGGCCGCCGGCGCCGGGCGAACCCGCTTCGTCATCTCCCGGGGAGTCCATCCCCACTCTCGCGAGTGCGTGCACACGCTCGCCCATGCGTGGGGGATGGAGGTCGTCGAGGCTCCGCTCCGAGACGGCGCCACCGATCTGCCCGAGCTCGGCGACGACGTCAGCGCGGTGATCGTGCAGCAGCCGAACTTCCTGGGCGCGGTCGAGGATCTGACCGCGCTGGCGGATGCGGCGAAACAAGCCGGAGCGCTCACCATCGCAGCCTGCGACCCACTGCCGCTGGCGCTGCTGAAGACGCCCGGCGAGTGCGGCGTCGACATCGCGGTCGGTGAGGGCCAGACGCTCGGCAACCGCCTCGACTTCGGCGGCCCGTCATTCGGGTTCTTCGCGGCGACCGAGGCGCTGATGCGCCGGATGCCTGGCCGGATCGCGGGGGAGACCAAAGACATGGACGGTAAGCGCGGATTCGTGCTCACGCTCCAGACTCGCGAGCAGCACATCCGCCGCGAGAAGGCGACGTCCAACATCTGCACCGCGCAGGCGCTTAACGCGCTCGCCGGCGTGATCTACCTGAGCTGGCTCGGGCGGCGCGGGATCGTCGAGCTGGTCGAGCTGATGCTTCAGCGCACCGCCTATGCGCGTGACCGTCTGCGGAGCCGTCGACGGCGTCAGCGAGCTTACACGACCGCCCGGTGGTTCGCGAGTTCGCGGTCGAGCTCGAGGCGCCGGTGGAGCGGGTGATCGCCCGCTGCCGCGAGCAGGGCCTGAATCCTGGCTACCCGCTCGCCCGCGACTACCCGGAGCACCCGAACGGGCTGCTCATCGCCATCACCGAGCGCCGCACGCGCGACGACATCGACCGGCTCGCCGACGCCATCGGTGCCGCGGTCGCCGCGGAGCGCGCAGGGGTCGGAGCGAGGGCGCAGGCATGATCCGCGAGGCCGACGACACCCTCACGATCTACGAGCGCGCCCGCGCCGGCCGCCGCGCGTTCAGCCCGCCGGAGACCGACGTCCCCGAGCGCCCACTGGACGAGCTCCTCCCCGCGGACTACAGACGCGCCGAGCCGCCGCGCCTGCCCGAGGTCTCCGAGCCCGAGATCGTGCGCCACTACAACCGCCTGTCGAAGCGGAACTTCGATCTCGATACCGGCTTCTACCCGCTCGGTTCGTGCACGATGAAGCACAACCCCAAGCTGCACGAGCGGGTCGCCGGCATGGCGGGCCACGCCCGGCTGCACCCGCTTCAGGATCCCCGATACGCCCAGGGCGCGCTCGAGCTCATGTGGCGCCTGCAGGACGCGCTCGGCGAGGTCGCCGGCCTACCGCACGTGTCGCTCCAGCCTTCGGCCGGGTCGCAGGGCGAGCTGGCCGGCGTGCTGCTCACGCGGGCGCTCCACGAGGACCGCGGCGAGCACCGGACAAAAGTGCTGACGCCCGACACGGCCCACGGGACCAACCCGGCGACGGTGACGATGGCCGGCTACGAGGTCGTCAAGGTGGTCAGCGACGCGAGCGGGAACGTCGACCTCGATGACCTGCGCGCCAAGGCCGACGAGGATGTCGCCTGCCTGATGCTCACGAATCCCTCCACGCTCGGGATGTTCGAGACCGGTATCGAGGAGATCGAGCGGATCGTCCACGGGGTGGGGGCCACGCTCTACTACGACGGCGCGAACCTGAACGCGATCATGGGAATCTGCCGGCCGGGCGACATGGGCTTCGACATCGTCCACTTCAACCTGCACAAGTCGTTCACGCAGCCCCACGGCGGAGGCGGTCCGGGCGCCGGCCCGGTCGCGGTCTCGGATCAGATCGAGCCTTACCTGCCCCGGCCTCAGGTCGTCCGCCGGCAGTCGACGACAAACGGGAAGGAGCCGTTCTACGACCTCGACTACGACCGGCCGAAGTCGATCGGCCGGCTGCGCGGGTTCCAGGGCAACTATGGCGTGTTCGTCCGCTCCTATGCGTACATCCGCTCGCTCGGGGCCGCGGGGCTGCGAGAGGCATCCGAGACCGCGGTGCTCAACGCCAACTACCTGCTCGCGCTCCTGCGCCGCAAGGGCGTGGCCGAGTACCTGCCGGCCGCGTACGACCGCGTATGCATGCACGAGTTCGTGCTGTCCGGGGAACCGATGCGCCGCCAGCTCCAGATCAAGACGCTCGACCTCGCCAAGCGGCTGCTCGATCACGGCGTCCACCCGCCCACGGTCTACTTCCCGCTGATCGTGGAGGAAGCGCTGATGGTCGAGCCGACCGAGACCGAGACCAAGGAGACGCTCGACCATTTCGCCGAGATCGTGGCCGACATCCTCAAAGAGGCCGCCGAGGACCCGGAGATCGCGCGGGCAGCGCCGTACACCACGCCGGTCAGGCGGCTCGATGAGGCCACGGCGGCCCGCCATCCGGTCGTCCGCCAGGCGATGCCGGATTAGAACTCCGGGCATGCGTTTTGTGATCTTCGGCGCGGGCGCGATCGGCGGGGTCGTCGGCGCGAAGCTGCACCAGGCCGGCTTTGACGTGGCCCTGATCGCGCGCGGCGCGCATTACCGCGCGATTCGCGACCACGGCCTCACGCTCGAGCAGCCACATGCGACCGCCGCGCATCTCCAGATTCCGGTCGCCGACGCGCCGGGCGCGCGCGAGTGGAGCGGCGAGGAGATCGTGATGCTCGCCACCAAGGGCCAGGACACGATGGGGGCACTCGCGGACCTGAAGGCCGCCGCTCCGATGAGCACCCCGGTGGTGTGCCTGCAGAACGGCGTCGACAACGAGCGGACCGCGCTGCGCCTGTTCGCGAACGTCTACGGCGCGGTGGTGATGTCCCCGACCGCGCATCTCGAGCCCGGGATCGTCCAGGCGTACGGGACCCGGGGGACCGGCGTGATCGATATCGGGCGTTATCCCAACGGGCTCGACCCGCTGTGCGAGGAGATCGCGAACGCGCTCGGTGCCTCGGACTTCAGCTCGATGGCGCGGCCGGACATCATGCGCTTCAAGCACGCCAAGCTGCTCGGCAACCTGGCCAACGCCGTCGATGCGATCTGCGAGCCCGGGCCGCCGGCGGGTGAGGTGGTCGAGCTCGCGCGCGAGGAGGGCGAGGCCGCGCTGACCGCCGCCGGGATCGAGTTCGTCGCCGAAGATGTCAACGACGTCGCCCGCCGGTGGGCCCAGCTCGACGTGCAGCCGATCGCCGGCCGGGAGCGCGCCGGCTCCTCGACCCGGCAGAGCATCGTGCGCGGCGCGCCGACCGTCGAGACCGAGTATCTGAACGGCGAGATCGCGCTCGTCGGCCGCCTGCACGGTGTGGCGACGCCGGTCAACGACGCACTGTGCGAGCTGTCGGCGCGGCACGTTCGCGAACGCCGGGCGCCCCAGACGGTGCCTGCCGGCGAGGTGCTGGACCTCGCCCGCTCCGGAGACTATGCGGATGGATCAGTTCGTCGCTGACGGCGCCGGCGAGATCGCCTCTCGCGCCCCGCGTGAGCTCGAGGCGCTCGTGGCGGTGTCTTCGCCCTCCGGCGACGTCGAGGGAGCCGAGGAGGCCATCGCGCTGTGCGCGGCGTTTCTCCCGCCGCAGGCCGAGGTCGAACGGGTGCCGTGCTCGACTCCGGGGAGTGCCGAGGACATGGTGGCGCGGATCGCTGGCCGGGGCTCGGGACGGATGCTGCTGCTCGGCCATCTCGACACGGTCATCGAGCACTCCTCGCACGCGCCGCTGCGGCGCGACGGAGATCGGCTCTACGGCCCCGGCACGGTCGACATGAAGGGCGGTGTGGTGCTGGCGCTGGGGGTGGCGCGAGCGCTGGCCGCGCGCCCAGAGACGTTCGCCGAGGTGACCGTGCTGCTGGTAACCGACGAGGAGTGGCGCCGACACGAGTTTCGCCACATCGAGCGGTTCGGCTCCTACGACGCGTGCCTGTGCTTCGAAGGCGGCCAGCTCACCTCGGACGGGGACGAGGGCGTGGTCGTCCACCGCAAGGCTGCGGGAACGATGCGCGTGGTCGCAACCGGCCGCGCGTCGCATTCCGGAAGCGCCCCCGACCAGGGCCGGAACGCGTTGCTGGCGCTCGCGACAACCGCGATCGAGATCTCGAGGCATCACGACCCGCACGGCGCCGAGCGGCTCAGCGTGGTTCCGACCGTGGTGCGCTCCGGCGACGCGTTCAATGTCGTGCCGGCCGACGGCGAGCTGCTGTTCGACATGCGCGCGGACCGCGGCGAGGCGTTCGACGCGGTGTGCGCGGCGGTGCCCGACGAGCTCGACGGCGTCGGCCTCGAGACGAAGATGCTCCGGATCTGGCCGGGGATGGACTCGCGGGAAGCGACGCGGAAGCTGCTCGAGCACTCCGGCGCCAGGCTCGGGCGTCCGATCATCGGCCGCCCGCGCGGCGGAGCCAGCGACGCCAGCCATTTCGCGCCGCACATCCCGCTGACCGTCGACGGCCTCGGTCCCAGAGGCGGCGGAGCCCACACCCCCGAGGAGTTCGTGCTCGCGCCGTCACTGCGCCAGCGCGCGGAGGTGGCGCTGGCGATCGCGGCGGCGGTGCTCGATTCTTAGCCGGACCTTCACCTCTCCCGTGAGCCACCTGCGATCCTTAATCGTGTGAGCACGACGGTTCCAACCCCACGCACGCAAACGCGCTCGCCTCTGCTGCGCAAGACTCAGACGCAGCTCGAGGGCCTCGCGCTGCTCGCGGGGGTGGTCGTGCTGATGTGGGTGATCGAGGGGATCAACACGCTCGACTCGAACCGCCTGGACAGCGACGGGATCCTGCCGCGGAGCCTCGGCCACATCTGGGGCATCTTCACCGCGCCGTTCATCCACGCGAGCTGGCAGCACCTGATCGCGAACACCGTTCCGTTCGTGTTCATGGGGCTGATCATCGCGCTCCAGGGCGCCAAGCGATTCGCGCTGGTGACGGTGATCGTGATTGTCGTCGGCGGGATCGGCACCTGGCTGGTCTCGCCGGCCCACACGTCGACCGGGATCCCGGAGTACACGATCGGCGCCAGCGGCGTCGTGTTCGGCTACGCCACCTACCTGTTCACGCGGGGGTTCTTCAACCGCAACATCCTCGAGCTGCTGATCGGCCTCGTCGTCGGGGTCGTCTGGGGCGGGGCGCTGTGGTCGAGCGTCGTGCCGCACACCGGAATCTCGTGGCAGGGGCACGTCTGCGGCGCGATCGGCGGGGTCCTCGCCGCCTACATGCTCCGCAATGAACGTCCCCGAGGCCCGGCTGCGGGCAAGCCGCAGACACCGCTCGACCGGCTGCTCGCCGACTAGCGAAGCGACTCGTCACGCCTGCGCTCCTCTGGGTAGCCTCAGAGGCCATGCGCATCTTCTCGGGCATCCAGCCGACCGGGCGCAAGCATCTCGGCAACTACATCGGTGCGATCACGCAGTGGGTCGCCGGCCAGGATCGCGGCGAGGCGATCTACTGCCTCGTCGACCTGCACGCGATCACGGTTCCCTACGAGCCCGCCGCGTTGCGCGACGCGGTCTACGACACCGCGGCCACGCTGCTCGCGGCCGGCCTCGACCCGGCGCGGTGCATCTTCTTCCGCCAGAGCGACGTCCAGGAGCACTCAGAGCTGTGCTGGCTGCTCTCGAGCGTGACGTCGTTCGGGGAGTTGGGCCGCATGACCCAGTTCAAGGACAAAGCCGGCTCGCAGCGCGACCTGGTCTCCGGCGGCCTGTTCTTCTATCCGGTTCTCCAGGCCGCCGACGTGCTCGCGTATCGGGCGAACGAGGTACCGGTCGGGGAGGATCAGCGCCAGCACGTCGAGCTGATGCGCGACGTCGCCGAACGGTTCAACTCCCGCTTCGGGGAGACGCTCGTCGTGCCGGAGCTTCGCGTCCCCGCGGTCGGCGCCCGGATCATGGACCTCCAGGTCCCGGACAAGAAGATGTCCACGACCGGCGGCAGCCCCCAGGGAACCGTGCTCGTCCTCGACGAGCCCGAGGTGATCGTCAAGAAGTTCCGCTCGGCGGTGACCGATTCGGGAACCGCGGTCGTGCGCGGACCCGACAAGGCCGGGATCTCGAACCTGATCGACATCCTCGCCGCGGTCCGCGGCATCGCGCCCGCAGAGGTCGAACAGACGTTCGATGGGTCGGGCTACGGGGCGTTCAAGCAGGCCGTCGGCGACGCGGTCGTCGAATTCCTGGCGCCGGTCCGCGAGCGCTATCAGGAGCTTCGCGCCGACGAGCCGGCGCTCGAGCGGATCATGGCCGACGGCGCCGAGAAGGCCCACGCGATCGCCGCCGACACCCTCCTCGACGTCCGCGAGGCCATGGGCGTCGGACCGGTCCGCCCGCGCCGCTAGCCTGCCGGAGCGATGCGGATCGCCGACCTCGAGCTCGACCTCGACGTATTCGCCGGGCCGTTCGACCTGCTGCTCACGCTGATCCTGCGGGAGGAGATCGACCTGCTCGAGGTGGACCTGGCCGAGGTCGTGATCGCCTACATCGACCATCTCGAGAGCCGGGGCGAGCTCGAGCTCGAGGCCGCCACCGAGTTCCTCGTGCTGATCGCGGCGCTGCTCGAGCTGAAGTCGCGGCTGCTGTTGCCCGGCGAGGACATGCAGGAGCTGATCGAGCTCGATCCGGGCGAGGCCGCCGAGGAGCTCCTGGCGCGGCTGCTCGACGCGCACCGCTACCGGGCAGCGTCCGCTCATCTGCGCGAGCTGCTCGCCGCCCAGGAGGGCCATCGCTTTCGCTCGGCGCCGCTGCCCCCGTCGATCCGGCGCGCGTCGCTGTCGGAGGCCAGCGCGGCGTACGACCCAGCCACGCTGGCCGCGGCCATCGGCGGCCTGCTCGAGATGCCCGAGCGCGTCGACATCGGTCACATGGTCGGATCGCGGGTCACCGTGGCCGAGCGCCTCGCGCACCTGCGCGCGCTCCTGCGGCGCGGCAGCTTCTCGTTCGACGACGCGGTCGCGCAGGCCGACCGGGTGACGATCGCGGTGACTCTGTACGCGCTCCTCGAGCTCCACAAGCAGGGCGAGCTCACCTGGACCCAGGACGAGCCGTTCGGCGAGATCACGATCGCCGCGAACGGCACCCGCGCCACCGAGAGGCTGTCGGCATGAATCAGCCGCTCGAGAGCACGATCGAGGCGCTCCTGTTCCTCAGCCCCGAGCCGGTCGATGCCGACGCGCTGGCCGATGCCACCGGCGCCGAGCTGCACGAGGTTGTCTCGGCGCTCGAGCGGCTGCGCGAGTACTACGAGTTTGAGCGTCGCGGGTTCGTGCTCCGAGAGCTCGCGGGCGGCTGGGCGCTGTCGACCCACCCGGACGCCGAGCCCGCGGCGAGGCGGCTGCTGGCGCGTCCGCGGACCCCGACGCTCACGCCGGCGCAGGCCGAGACGCTCGCGATCGTCGCCTACCTCCAGCCGGTCTCCCGGCCCGAGATCGCCCGGATCCGGGGCGTCAACGCCGAGTCGGCGGCGTCCACGCTGCTCGAACGCGGGCTCGTCGAAGAGTCCGGTCGATCGCAGTTCGGAGCCGTCCTTTACCGGACCAGCGAGCTGTTTCTGCGGCTATTCGGGCTGAGCTCGCTCGACGAGCTGCCCGAGCTCGGGACATTCGACCCGTCGCCCGAGCTCGAGGCCGAGCTCCGCGAGCGGCTGCTCGCCGCCGGCGAGGCGCGCGCCGCCAGCTGACCGCAGGCCGCGTCGATGTCGCGGCCGCGGGTGAGCCGGACGGTGGCGCTGAGGCCACGCCGCTCGAGCTCGTGCTTGAACGCCGCGATCGCCTTGGGACTCGAGCCGGTGAACCCCGAGCCGGTCGGGTTGTACGGGATCAGGTTGACCTTGAACTTGCGCGGGTCGAGGATCTCGGCGAGCTGCACCGCCTGAGGGTGGGAGTCGTTGACGCCGGCGAGCATCACGTACTCGACGAACACCATGCGGCGCTTGCGCTCGTAGTGGGCCTCGCAGGCGGCGATCACGTCCGCAAGCGGGTAGCGCTCGTTGACCGGCATCAGCTCGGTCCGGAGCGCCTCGTCGGCGGCGTGCAGCGACAGCGCGAGCCGGATCGGCATCGGGCTCTCCGCCAGTCGCTCGATCCCGGGGATCCAACCGATCGTCGAGATCGCGGTGTGGCGATGACCGATCCCGATGTCCGGAAGCCGCTCGCATGCCGCGAGCACGTTGTCGAGGTTCATCATCGGCTCGCCCATGCCCATGAACACGGCGTGGTCGACCGGGCTCGCGGTGCGGTCGACCGGGCGGCGGGCGTGGTCGACGCCGGCGATCCTGCGGAAGTGGAGCGCCTGATCGAGGATCTCCGAGGCGGTCAGATTGCGCCCGAACTTCATCTGCCCGGTGGCGCAGAACGTGCACGTCAGCGGGCAGCCCGACTGCGAGGACAGGCAGATCGAGCGCCGGCCGTCCCGGTAGCGCATGAGCACCGCTTCGACCGGGCGGCCGTCGGTAGTCGAGAACAGCGCCTTGACGGTCCCGTCTTGCGCGTGGGCCTCGCGCTCGACCGACAGGCTGCTGAACGGCACCGCCTCCGCCAGGGTCTCGCGCAGGCTGAGCGGCAGGTCGGACATGTCGGCGAAGCCGCCGGCGCCGCGGGCCGCCCAGCGCCACACCTGGCCGGCGCGGTAGCGGGGCTCGCCGAGCTCGTCGAGCTTGGCGCTCAGCAGTTGCAGATCCACGCTGACTATGGTGGCAGCCCTAAGGCGCCGCCGTCAGGCGCCGCCGACAATCATCAAAGCCCGCCGCCGTCAGGCGCCGCCGACAATCATTAAACATGCGACTGGGCAAGTACCTCGCCACCGCGGGAGTGGCCTCGCGCCGCGCCAGCGAGGAGATCGTCCGCGCCGGCCGGGTCACGGTCGCGGGCGTTCCGGTCACCGATCCCGCCCGCGACGTCGGGCCCGGCGACGCCGTGGCGCTCGACGGGGCGCCGGTGACACCGGTGCATGAGCGGGTCATGTATGCGCTCAACAAGCCGGCGGGCGTCGTGTCGACCGCCCGCGACCCGCAGGGGCGGCCGACCGTGGTCACGCTGGTGCCGCAGACCGTGCGGCTGTACCCGGTGGGACGACTCGACATCGACACCACCGGGCTGATCCTGCTCACCAACGAGGGCGAGCTCGCGCACCGCCTGACCCACCCGAGCTTCGAGGTCGAGAAGACCTACCGCGTGGTCGTCGAGGGCCCGCCGGTGCGTGAGGCCGCGTTGCGGGCGCTCCGCGACGGGGTCGAGCTCGACGACGGCCGGACCGCGCCGGCACGCGTCGGGCGCATCGCCGCCGACACGATCGAGATCACGATCCACGAGGGACGCAAGCGCCAGGTCAAGCGGATGTGTGAGGCCGTCGGACACCCGGTAAAGCGACTCGAGCGCGTCGCGTTCGGCCCCTTGCAGCTCGGCGACCTCCCGCGCGGGCGGTGGCGGAAGCTGACCGGCGAGGAGATCGAGGCGCTGATGGCGGCTACTTCTGAATGATCAAACCGTCGTTCGCCAGGTGCGTCGTCGTCAGCGCCCGCGACACCTCGCCCGGCGTGATGCGGACGGGATGCGACGCCACCATCCGCACGATCGTGAACTGCAGCTCTTGCCGGCGCGACACGGCCCGGAAGCCGGCAACTGGATACGACGGCTGCGCGCGCGACGGCCACAGGTTGCAGGCCGAGCCCCACCAGCAGAAGCCGGCGCTCGCCGGCGAGGTGAACGACACGACGTCGAGCTCGGACACGGTGGCGCCGCCCCGGCCCATGAAGTGGAGGCCCGGGACGTAGAGCGACAGCGGCAGCAGGTCGCGGTAGTGCTGGATCAGGATTGCGCGGGCCCCCGGCGCGCTCGGGTGCGTCCCGAGCGCCCGCGCCACGACCCGCCAATCGGGCCGCTCGAGGTTCTGGTCGAACGCGACGCCCACCGCCGTGCCCACGCCGATAGCGCACAGCACGCCGGCCGCGGCCAGCCCGACGCGCCGCGCGCGCGCCGCCGCCAGCCCGCCGGCAACGAACAGCGCCGCCGGCGTCCAGATCGCGAGCACGTTGCGCGTGATCAGGTCGTCGACGCCACCGGCGATCAGCAGCAGGTTCAACACGAGGCCCGCGAGCGCGATCCCGCCGGCGATCAGCGCGCCCCGGCGCGCCCGCCCATCCGACCGCGCGAACACCAGCACCGCGGCCAGCACCAGCACGGCGATCGCGAGCGGCTCCAGCACCGAATGTGCCGGCCCGTCGAACCCGCTCGTGAACTGTGGTACGACCTGACCGAGGCGCCGTCCGAGCGGCGCGTTGGCGATCCAGCTGGCGTTGCCGGTCCCGCTCTGCCCGATCGCGAGCGGAATCAACGCGAGCCCGCACAGCCCGACGACGCCGACGCCGACCTGCACGGCCCGTCGCGAGCGGTAAACCCACAACAGCCACGCCGCCTCGGGGACCACCGCCAGGATCGCGTAGTAGTGCGTCGCGAGCGCCAGCGCGGAGGCGATCACCCAGGCGGCGACGACGCGCGGCGTCGGCGAGGCGAGGACGTAGGCGAACGCGAGCAGCGACACGCTCGACAGCAGCACGAGCATCTCGTACGAGCGCGCCTCCTGCGAGTACCAGATCAGCAGCGGGCTGCACGCGGTCAGCGCGGCTACGATCAGCCCGGCCCTCCGCGAGATCAACCGCGCGCCGGCGCCGTAGGCGACCGGAACCACGAGCACGCCGCACAGCGCCGACAGCGACCGCAGGCCGGTCTCGCTGTAGCCGAACAGCCGCGCCCACACCCACGCGACGCAGTAGTACAGCGGGGGTGTGGACTCGGTTTGGGGGATCAGCCCGAGCATCTTGCCCGGCGAGAAATGCACGAG
Source organism: uncultured Solirubrobacterales bacterium (assembly GCA_963699325.1). GTDB lineage: Bacteria > Actinomycetota > Thermoleophilia > Solirubrobacterales > Solirubrobacteraceae > Palsa-465. The sequence continues at coordinate 179,752 of CAVOTN010000022.1, forward strand.
CAGCGCGGTGTTGCCCTCGTCGAACCAGAAGCCCTGATGGCCGAGGCGGTAGAAGCGCAGGACGGCCGCGAGCAGCGTGATCGCCGCGACCGCGAGCGCGGCAGGATCCGCCAGCACAGCGCGCACCCGCGATGCTTGCGTGCGCGCCACCGGGCGTCCAATGTCGACTGGCGCCGTGCCGACGCTCACGCGCGGGATGTTAGGGTCAGTTGCGACTACGGTCCCGTACGGTGAGCGCTTAACAAGATTTCAACCCGCTCAGCGACCATTGCGGGCCTCCCACCGGGCAACATTCCTTAAACCCATGCGTCACGACTCAGGCCACATCGACGGCCCCCCGGTGCTCACCTCGAGCACGTCTGCTCAGCCGGTGCTCGCTCCGAGCGCCGCGAGCGCGGGCGCCGGCGCCGGTGCGGTCCCTGGGGGCGCGCGGGCCCACGCCAGGGTGAGCCTGCCGGGGATCGCCAGGCTGCCGGGGCTGCCGGCGATCCGCGTGCCGCGGGCGCTGGAGGAGGCGCGGGCGGGAAAGATCGCGCTCGGGACGATCGTCGGCGCCCTGCTCGTGATGGTGCTGTTCTCGACCCACGGCCCGACGGTCCTCGTCCCGCGCTCAAGTGAGATCTTCGCGAGCTGGGAGGCAGGCCCGTTGTACGGCCTGCTCCCGAGCTTCACGGTCGGCGCGACCGCGACGAGCTACGCGGTCAGCGGCCTGATCCTGCTGATGCTCGCCGCCTACGGCGTGACGCTCGCGGCGCTGCGGACTCTTCCGACGCGGCTGATCGTCGTGACGATCGTCGCCGCGAACCTGCTGCTGATGCTGGGGCCGCCGTTCCAGCTCACCGACATGGGCAACTACCTCGGCTACGCGCGTCTCGGGGGTCTGCACGGGATGAACCCCTACACGCATGTGATCGGCCAGGAGATGCACGATCCGATCTACCACTTCGCGACGTGGGACAACCTGCACAGCCCGTACGGGGAGCTGTTCACCGCGCTCAGCTATCCGCTCGCGTTCCTGCCGATCCCCGTGGCGTACTGGATCGTCAAGGTGGTCACAGTCCTGTTGAGCCTTACGTTCATCGGGATCGTGTGCTGGTGCGCGAAGCGACTGGGCCGCGATCCCCGCTACGCCGCGGTGCTGGTCGGCCTCAACCCGATCTATCTCGTGTACGCGGTCGGCGGGTTCCACAACGACTTCTTCATGCTCGTACCCTCGACCGCTGCGATCGCGTTCCTGCTGGCGCGCCGCGACAAGTCCGCGGGAGCGATATTGATGGTCGCGGTCGCGGTCAAATTCAGCGCCGTGCTGCTCCTGCCGTTCCTGCTGGTGGCGGCGCGGCCGGCGCGGCGCCGGCGGCAGGTGCTCTACGGATGCGTGCTCGCGGGGATTCCGCTGCTCGTGATGAGCCTGATCCTGTTCGGATTCTCAATCCCGAACCTGTCCCAGCAGGGTTCGCTCCTGACACCGTTCAGCTTCCCGAACCTGTTCGGCTACATCATCGGCGTCGGCGGCGGCACGTCGGGCATCCTGCGGCTCGCGGACGTCGCGCTCGTGGCGGCGGTCGTGCTGCTGCTGCGCCGCCGCAGCGACTGGCTCACGCGTGCCGGCTGGGCGACGTTCGCGCTGATCGCGAGCCTGGCGTGGGTGATGCCGTGGTACGTGATCTGGCTGCTGCCGTTGGCCGCGCTCGGGTCGAGCGACCGTCTTCGCCGCGTGGCGCTCGCACTCACCGTGTTCCTCGTGCTCGTGTTCCTCCCGTCGTCGTCGAAGTTCTTCAACCTCTTCAACATCAACCCGTTGAACGGGTCCGCGGGCCAGTCGTCATTGTCGCTTCAGGCGAAGCTGTCGGGCTATTCCCCGGCGACGTCGGAGTCGCTCCAGACCGGGCACTAGCCGTTCCCGTCAATGCCCGGCTGCGCGTCTGACTCACGATCCTGCAGCGGTACGAGGCGTCCCCACCGGTTGCGACGCTAAGGTAAGGACCTTCATACCGTGGGTTTGGCCGAGCTCGCGGTTGCCCTGGCAGCAGGTGGCCGGTACGCCATTCACCGCGTCCCGCCTCAGCCGAACGCCCCCAACAACCTTCGCCGGGTTTACGCCGTGATTATTAGCATCGTGTTAGCGTCGCGCGCCAATGCGTCTTGAGATAGAGCTGATCGATGGTGGCGGACGTGGTCCGGCGCCCGATCTGCCCCCTGTTCGGGTCGCTCGCCCGCGCCGGCGCCTGGACCGATTCGAGCTGTCGGTGTTGATCTTGTTCGCCGCGGTGTCGATGTTCGTGCTGGCGCTCGACCTCTGGCAGGTTGTCGCCAACGGCCGCGTCTGGACCGGCACGGACGGCGTGTACATCGTCGACCAGATGCAGTATCTGGCGTGGATCAAGGACGCCTCGCGGCACGTGCTGGCGTCGAACCTGTTTGTCCTGCGCTCGACGCCGACGGACTACTTCCAGCCCGCGGTCGTGATCTCGGGCGGGCTCACGGCGCTCGGCATGGCTCCGTGGCTGGCGCTACTGCTGTGGAAGCCCGTGGCCGTGGTCGCGTTCTTCTTCGCCGTCCGCGCATTTGTGCGGCGAAGCCTCAAAGGGTTGTGGGCGCGGCGCGTGGCGCTCGTGCTCGCGCTGTTCTTCGGCTCGTACACGCTCGTGTACGGGAACGTCAGCGTCCTCGGTGATCTGTTCCCAGGCTTCCTGACGTGGGGCTATGTGTTCGGGGTGCTCGCGCTGGCGGCGATGGTCGCGGCGCTCGTCGTCTATAGCGATGCCCGGTCCACTCCCCGCCGGCTGTGGCTGCCGGGGCTGCTCGGCGCCCTCGCAAGTCTGCTCCACCCCTGGAACGGCGAGCTGCTGATCGTGATGGTCGTGGCGGCCGAGGCGGTGATGCTGGTCGGCCGCCGGTACGGCCGCGGCGAGCTGAAGCTGACGGCCGCGACGGTGCTGGGCACCGGGGCGCCGCTCATCTACTACGCGATCCTCGGCAAGACCGACATCAGCTGGAAGCTGGCGCAGGTGGCGAGCAAGCACTCGTTCTCGTTCGTGTCGATCGTGATCGCGGTGGCGCCGCTGCTGCTGCCGGCGCTGATCGCGTACTGCCGGCGCCCTACGACGTTCCTCGACACAGCCACGCGGGTCTGGCCGGTGGCGGCGTTCGGGATCTTCTTGCAGTCGGGGACGAGCCTCGGCGCGACGCCGCTGCACGCGTTCCAGGGGATCACGATCCCGCTGGCGGTGCTCGCGGTGGAGGGCCTCCAGGCCGTCGGCTGGCAGCGGCTCCGCTACCCAGTGCTGATCGGTGCGATCGCGGTCGCCGCGTTCACGATTCCCACGACGATCGAGGAACTGAGCATCGCGAAGTCCCTGGCCGCGCCCACCGCGGAGAACGCGAATTTCATCCGAAAGGACGAGCGATCCGCACTCGACTACCTGGCCCGCGACAAGGAGCCGGGCAGCGTGCTGACGCGCAGCTATCTCGGCTCCGTCGTCCCGGGCAAGACCGGGCGCCACACGTACATCGGAGACTGCCTGTGGTCCGAGCCGCAGTGCCTCGGCCTCACATGGAACGCGCAGGCGCTGTTCGGGGGTCAGCTCACGCCGGCGGTCGCCCGTCGCTTCGTGCTCACAAGCGGCGCGCGGTTCCTGCTGGCCGACTGCGAGACCACCGCCGACATGCGCAAGCTGCTCGGCCCGGTGATCCGCTCGAAGCATTCGTTCGGGTGCGCAGCGGTGTATGAAGTCGAGTAGCGCGATCGCGCTCCTGGCCGTGCTGGCCGGCCTGGGCGCCGCCGGCTGCGGATCGGCCGTCCGACCGGCGATCCCGATCGTGAGCGTATTTCCGATCCCGGGCGACCAGGTGGCCTCGACGCAGACGCAGATCGCGTTTCGCGGGGCGCCGATCGCCCGTGTGGGGAACGTAGTCGTCACCGGCTCCCGCAGCGGCAGGCATACCGGCCGGCTGGCGGCGGACTCCGACGGGCAGGGCGGAAGCTTCCTGCCGTCCAAGCCATTCGTGCCCGGTGAGGTTGTGACGGTCCGGACGCGGCTGCACATCCACGACGCCACAGCGGGGACGTTCCGGTTCACCGTTGCCACGCCGGCGGGGGCGATCCCGGCCTCGTCGCTGCCGCCGGCGGGGCGGGTCCCGGGCGACGAGCTGTCGTTTCACTCGCGCCCGGACCTGTCGCCGGCGTCGGTCGAGATCACCGAGGAGGATCCCGACGGCGACGGTGACGTCGACGACATCTTCGTCACCCCGCAGCAGGGACCGACCCAGAACGGCCCGATGATCCTGAACTCGAGCGGCCAGCTCGTGTGGTTCCAGCCCGCGCCCTCCGGCGACATGGCGGCCGATCTCCGGGTCCAGCGCTACCACGGCGAGCCCGTGCTGACGTGGTGGCAGGGCTACTCGGGAGCGGGCGTCGGCGCCGGCGAGGACGTGATCGAAGACACCTCGTACCGCCAGGTCGCGGCCGTGCACGCCGCCAACGGCATGAGCGCCGATCTGCACGAGTTCACCCTGACGCCGCAGGGCACCGCGCTGATCACGGCCTACTACCCGGTGATCTGGAACGCCGCGGCGATTCACGAGTCGACCCGCCAGATCGTGCTCGACTCGGTTGTGCAGGAGATCGACGTGAAGACCGGGCTGCTGCTGTTCCAGTGGGACAGCCTCGATCACGTTCCGCTCACCGACACCTACGAGCCGCTCGTGAAATCGGCGGGTCAGCCGTTCGACTATTTCCACATCAACTCGATCCAGCAGGAGAAGGACGGCGATCTGCTGATCTCGGCCCGCAACACGTGGGCCGCGTACGAGGTCGGCGTCCCCAGCGGTCGGATCGCGTGGACGCTCGGCGGCAAGAGCTCGAGTTTCAAGCTCGGCGACGGCGCATCGTTCGCGTTCCAGCACGACGTGCATCTCCACAGCAAGGGCGATCCGACCGTGACGCTGTTCGACGACGGCGGCGGCCCGCCGCAGGTGCACGGCGAGTCGCGCGGGATCACGGTCCGGCTGAACGACAAGGACAGGACCGCGACGCTGGTCGACCAGGAGGTCCACTCGCCGGCGCTGTCGGCGAGCTTCGAGGGCAACGTCCAGGCGCTGCCGAACGGGAACACGTTCGTGGGGTGGGGACAGCAGCCGTACTTCACCGAGTACAGCCCGAGCGGCCAGACGGTGTTCGACGCGAGGTTCGTCGGGAACAACTCGAGCTATCGCGCCTATGCGTTCCCGTGGACCGCGACGCCGCGGACGCTGCCGTCGGTCACGGCCTCGAGCGCCGGCGCCAGCACGAACGTGTACGTGAGCTGGAACGGCGCCACCGAGGTCAGCGCGTGGCGGGTGCTCGCCGGGGCCAGCGCGGGCGCCCTGCAGGCGGTGGCGACCGCCACCAAGCAGGGGTTCGAGACCCAGGTGACGATCCCGGCGCAGCCATATGTGGCGGTCCAGGCGCTCAGCAGCGCCGGCGGGGTGCTCGCCACCTCGAGCGTCGTCCACGCGGGCTAACTGGCAGACTGCCGCTCCCATGCGGCTCTTCGCGCTCCGCGGCGCCAACACCGTCCCGGCCAACGAGCCCGCGGCGATCCTCGGCGCCACCGACGAGCTGATGCGCGAGTTGATGGCGCGCAACGAGGTCGGCGCCGACGCGATGGTCAGCTGCATCTTCACGCTGACCGACGACCTCGACGCGGAGTTCCCCGCGGTCGCGGCGCGCGCACTCGGCCTGAATCGCGTCCCGCTTCTGTGCGCCCGCGAGCTTCCGGTTCCGGGCTCGCTGCCGCGCGTGATCCGGGTGATGGTCCACTACTACGCGCCCGAAGACCACGAGCCGCGCCACGTGTACCTCGGGGAGGCGCGCGTGCTCCGGACGGACCTCGAGTCCGCACAATAGGGGGCCCGATGCCGATCGAATTCGCACAGCGCACGCGCAGGATCCCGGCGTACCCGCTCGCCGCCGGCTACGACCTCGGGGCCAACGTGGCAATGCTCGCGTCCAACGAGTCGTGCTTCGCGCCCCTGCCCGAGGTGGTCGCGGCCGCCGCAAGCGCCATCGGTGGCGCGAACCGCTATCCCGACCCGTCGTATATGCCGCTCCGCCGGGCGCTCGCGGACCGTTACGGGATCCCGCCGCAGCGGATCGCGCTCGGCACCGGCTCGTGCGACATCCTGCTCGCCGCCGGCGATGCGCTCCTGGAGCCGGGCGCCGAGGTCGTCTACGCCTGGCCGGCGTTCAGCGTCTACCCGCACCTCGCGGCCTCCTCGGGCGCGCGCGCGATCCAGGTGCCGCTCGACGCTGACGACCGCCACGACCTCGACGCGATCGCCACCGAGGTCACGGTGGCGACGCGGCTCGTGTTGATCTGCAATCCCAACAACCCGACGTCGACTGCGATCGGACTCGACGAGATCGACGCGTTCATGCGGCGGATTCCCAGCCACGTGGCGGTGATCCTCGACGAGGCCTACTGCGAGTTCGCGCTGACGCTCGGCGATACCTACGCCTCACTCGAGTTGCTGCGCAAGTACCCGAACCTGGTGCTGCTGCGGACGTTCTCGAAGGTCTACGGGCTGGCAGGGCTGCGCGTCGGGTACGCGCTGTGCGGCGCCGAGGACTTCCGCGTCGCCGTCGACCAGGTCCGCCAGCCGTTCTACCTGAACGCCGCCGCGCAGGCCGCCGCGGTCGAGGCGCTGCGGCACCAGGACGAGGTCGAGCGCCGGGTGACCGAGACGATCGCGGGGCGGCTGGATTTGGAGGACCGGGCGCGGTCGTTGGGGCTGTGGGTGGCGCAGTCCGACGCGAACTTCGTCTGGCTGCACCTGCCCGAGACGGTCGAGGAGGCCGACGTGGTGGCGGGGCTTCGCGAGCGAGGGGTCCTGGTCCGCGCCGGCGGTGCCCTCGGACGTGATGGCTCTCTGCGCGTGACCGTGGGCACCGCCACCGAGAACGACCGGTTCGCGCGACGCCGCTGTCCGAGGTGCTTGCTGGATAAGGGGCCGCCGTGGGCCCAAAATCGAGCACGCCTTGGCGGGTGCGGCGGGCGTGTGGTACAAACACGCGGCGTGAGTACCGGTAGCCGCACCGCCTACACCCCTCGCGGCTACGCGTACGCCTACGCCTGGCGATTTAGCTAGGCGCCCGGCCCGCTCTCGTCGTTGCCCGCCCGCGCAGCCGGCGGGCCCCCTCAGAGGCCGAGCGCCGAAAAACCCCCCGGTCGGGTGAAACCCGTCCCGCTCGCTTTCGTACAGTTCCCCAGGCACCAGAGAGGACCGACAGATGATGATCGTGATGAAACCGACGGCCACTGAACAGGAGGTGCAGGCCGTCGTCGAGCGGGTCCGTAGCGTCGGCGCCCGCGCCCACCTCAGCCGCGGTGACGAGCTGACCGTGATCGGCGCGATCGGCGACCGCGAGCACGTGGCGCGGCTCGAGCTCGAGGGCGCTGCCGGGCGTGGACCGCGTGGTCCCGATCTCGAAGCCCTACAAGCTGTCCTCGACGCAGTTCAAGCACGGCGAGCGAACCGTGCTCGACATCGCCGGGCGCAAGGTCGGCGGGTCGAACTTCGCGATGATCGCGGGGCCGTGCACGGTCGAGTCGCGCGAGCAGACGCTCGAGACCGCGCGGATCGTGCGCGATGCCGGCGCCACGCTGTTCCGCGGCGGCGCCTACAAGCCGCGCACCTCGCCGTACGCGTTCCAGGGGCTCGGCCAGGAGGGGCTGCGGCTGCTCGCCGAGGCCAAGGCCGAGACCGGGCTGCCGATCGTCACCGAGCTGATGGACCAGCGCGACCTCGACCAGGTGCTCGAAGTGGCCGACGTGATCCAGATCGGCGCGCGCAACATGCAGAACTACTCGCTGCTGGCCGAGGTCGGGCGATCGGGATGCCCGGTGCTGCTCAAGCGCGGCTTCTCCTCGACGCTCGAGGAGCTGCTGATGGCCGCCGAGTACGTGCTGAAGGAGGGCAACGAGGCCGTGATGCTGTGCGAGCGCGGGATCCGCACGTTCGAGACCGCATACCGCTTCACGCTCGATCTGATGGCCGTCCCGGTGCTCAAGGAGCTCAGCCACCTGCCGGTGATCGTCGACCCGAGCCACGCCGCCGGCCGGCGCGACCTCGTGCTGCCGCTGTCGCTGGCCGCCGCCGCGGCCGGGGCCGACGGGATCATCGTCGAGGTCCACCCGAACCCGGACCAGGCGATCTGCGACGGCCCACAGCAGCTTGTGGCGGACGAGTTCGCCGAGTACATGGAGCGGGTGCAGGCCGCCGCCGAGGTCGCGGGGAAGGCGTTCGCTGCCGTTTGAGGGTCGCGGTCGTCGGCGTCGGGCTGATCGGCGGCTCGATCGGACTCGCCGCGCGCGAGCGGCTCGACGCTTCGGTCGCAGCGTTTGATTCGAGCCGGCAGGCGCTCGAGATCGCGCTTGAACGCGGCGCGATCGACCGTGCGTGTGACGACGTCGCCGGCGCGGTCGGGGACGCCGATGCCGTGTTCGTCGCGGCCCCGGTGGGCGTCCTGCCTGAGGTGATCGCGGCGGGGCTCGCCGCGGCGTCGGAGGACTGCGTGGTCACCGACGTCGGCTCGACCAAGCGCGCGATCGTCGCGGCGATCGACGATGGACGGTTTGTGGGCGGCCATCCGCTCGCCGGCGCCGAGACCTCCGGCGTGCAGCACGCCCGCGCGGACCTGTTCGACGGCGCCACCTGGTACCTGACGCCGACGTCGCGCACGTCGGGGATCCTGTACGAACGGCTTCACCGGCTCCTGCACGGGCTCGGCGCGCGCCCGACCGCGATCGACCCCGAGACCCACGACACGATCCTGGCCACGGTCTCGCACCTGCCTCACGTGCTCGCCAACGTCCTCGTGTCCCAGGCCGCCCGAACGCTCGCCTCCGGAGACGAGCAGCTGCCGGCGACCGGGCCGAGCTTCCGCGACGCGACCCGCGTGGCCGGGGCGCCGAGCGCGATCTGGACCGACATCTACATGTCGAACCGCGATGCGCTGGCGGCGCGGATCGACGACACGATCGCGCGCCTGAGCGACGGTCCGCGACGCGCTTGCCGGCGCGGACGCCGCCGGCATCGACCGACTGGAACGACGCCGCCGCCGCGGACCGGCGCCGGCTGCTCGAGGCGCAGCTCGCGGGCGGCCCGCTGTTCGAGCTGCGCGCGTCGGTGCCGAACCGCCCGGGCGTGGTCGCGGAGCTGGCGCTCGAGCTCGGCCGCGCGGGCGTCAACATCACCGACATGGCGCTGTACCCGGCACCCGACATGAGCGAGGGCGTCGTCGCGCTGTGGATCGCCGGCGAGCAGGAGGCGCGCCGCGCCGAGGAGCTCGTGGGCACGCTCGGCTTCCCGGTGGCGCGGGCGTGAACGCGCGGTTCGATCCGTCGGGGCCGTTGCGCGGTCGGGTCGTGGTGCCGGCCGACAAGTCGATCTCCCACCGCGCGGCGATCATCGGGGCGATGGCGTCGGAGCCGGTGCGGATCCGCAACTACCTCGGCGCCGCGGACACGCGTTCGACGCTCGCGGCAGTCCAGGCGCTCGGTGCGATCGTCGAGCCGCGCGCGGGTGAGATCGTGATCCGCGGGTGCGGTTTGCGCAACGCAATGGCGCCCGCCGATCCGATCGACGTGGGCAACGCGGGGACCCTCATGCGGCTGCTGCCCGGGTGGCTCGCGTTCCAGCAGGGGTCGAGCTTCGAGCTCGACGGCGACGATTCGATTCGCCGGCGCCCGGTCGACCGGATCGCCGAGCCGCTGTCGCTGATGGGGGCGCGGATCGAGGCGCGCGAGGGCAGGTTCCCGCCGTTCACCGTTCACGGCGCCCCGCTCAGCGGGATCACCTACGAGCTCCCGGTCGCGAGCGCGCAGGTTAAGTCTTGCGTGCTGCTCGCGGGGCTCGTCACCGACGGGACAACGGTGGCCGAGTCCGTCCCGAGCCGCGACCACACCGAACGCATGCTGGCGGCGGCCGGCGCTGCGATCTTCCGCGAACCCGGGCCTAACGGCGCTGTTCACACGACCGTGCGCAACGCCGACGAGCTCGAGCTCGGGTCCGTCGAGATCCCCGGCGATCTGTCCTCGGCGGCGTTCCTGATCACCGCCGGTGTGCTCGTCCGCGACTCCCGGCTGGTGCTCGAGCGCGTCGGCGTCAACTGGACCCGCGCCGGCTTCCTCCGCATACTCGAGCGGATGGGCGCGATCGTGCTCGCGGACCTCGAGCCGCCGGGCACGTTCGATCCGCGCGAGCCGGTCGCCGACATCGACGTGCGCAACGCCCCGATCGAGGCGACAACGGTGCAGGCCGAGGAGGTGCCACTGGCGATCGACGAGCTGCCGCTCGTGGCGCTGCTCGGATGCTTTGCCGACGGGGACACGGTCGTGCGCGGCGCCGGCGAGCTGCGGGTCAAGGAGTCCGACCGGATCGCCACCGTGGTCGACGGGCTGCGCGGCCTCGGGGCGCAGATCGAGGCGCTCCCCGACGGGTTCGTCGTCACCGGGACGGGCCGGCTGCGCGGCGGACGGATCGACGCCCACGGCGATCACCGGCTCGCGCTACTCGGCGCGGTCGCCGGGCTCGCCTCCGAGGAGGGCGTCGAGGTGCTCGGCATGGAGGCCGCCGAAGTGTCGTACCCCGGGTTCGCCGACGACGTCGCGGGGTTGATCGCGTGACGGTGATCGCGTGACGGTGATCGCGTGACGGTGGTGGCGATTGACGGGCCGGCCGGCGCCGGCAAGTCGACGGTCGCGCGCGCGGTCGCCCACGCGCTCGGTTTCACCTACCTTGACACCGGCGCCATGTACCGCGCGGTGGCGCTGGCCGCGATCGAGCGCGGAGTGCCGGCCGCCTCGATCGTGGCGTCGCTGAAGATCCAGCCGGGCGAGCGCGTGCTGCTCGACGGCCGGGATGTGACCGGCGAGATCCGCACGCCCGCGGTGTCCGAGGCCGCGTCGCAGGTGGCGGCGGATCCCGCGGTCCGAGCGGCGATCGCGTCCGAGCAGCGGCGCCTGCTGGCGGGCGGCGATTGGGTGGCGGAGGGCAGAGACATCGGGACGGTCGTGGCGCCGGACGCCGAGCTCAAGGTGTTCCTGACCGCCGACGCGCAGGAGCGTGCGCGCCGGCGCGCCGCCGAGCTCGGCGTCGACGTGGCGATGGTGCTCGCCGACCAGACGATCCGCGACGAGCGTGACCGCACGCGCGAGCACTCGCCACTCGCGCCCGCCGACGGCGCGGTGGTGATCGACACGACCAGCATGACGCTGCCGGAGGTGGTCGACGCGATCGCGGCCCTCGCCCGCGATGCGGCCGGATGAGGATCCTCTTAGCGCCTGCGCGGACGCGGATGGCGTTTTCGCGCGCGGGGTAGAACCGGGGCCATCCATCAATTGCCCTGGCAGGGGCTGGAGACAGAGGGTCATCACAAATGAGGAGTCGTTTGCTTCGTGGGGTTGGCGCGGCCGCGGTGGTCGCGGGGTTGTTCGGTGGCGGCGCCGTGGCGGCGTCGGCCAAGACGATTTTCATGCCGACGCTGCAGAAGGAAGTCCAGATGCAGCGCGCGTACTGGCAGCAGCACGTGTTTCGCGCCGGCGGGATCGCTGCAGCCGCCTGCGCCGCCGTGTCCGGAGAACGGCATGCTCCCGTCGCCGTTCTCGAACTGCGGCCTGCCGGAGTTCCCGGCGACGACGCTGCCCGCGCTCGGCAACATGTCCTACTACGGCGGTCACGTGCAGGTGACGCCGAAGGAGTACCTGGTGTTCTGGGGCTGGGGTGAGCCGGGAGCGTTCCCGGCCAGCGACACGTGCACCGCGGAGCCGATCACCGAAGGCTCGATCACGGCCACGCTGGCCTGCGACCCCGACGGCGCCGGCAAGTACATGGCCGACTGGGTGCAGCAGCTTGGCGGCACGCAGTGGGCCGGGGAGCAGACGCAGTACTACGAGACCGACTCCTCCGGAGCCCAGGAGCACATCACTAATCCGACCGACCAGCTGGCCGGCATCTGGGTTGACGACACGAACGACGCGAGCACGCTCGCGGGGACGTCGTCGAGCAACCCGCCGGGCGCGACGAACACCTACACGGACCTGGCTGCGGAGGCGCAGCGCGCGGTGGCCCACTTCGGGGTCACCGATCTCGCCAACTCGAACATCATCATCGCCCAGCCGCCGAACTTCAGCGATCCGAATGCGCTGTCGTCGGGCTACTGCGCGTTCCACGACTACACCCAGCCGAACCTCGAAGGCGGCATCTACAACAGCATCCAGCCGGGGATCGCGTGGACGAACATGCCCTATTCGCTCGCGATCAACTCGAGCGGCACCAACGAGTGCGGCGAGGACGCTGTTGGCAGCAAGCTCGACGGGTTCTCGATCGTGCTCGGTCACGAGATCGAGGAGACCGTCACGGACCCGGGCGCCGAGGACGTGATCGGGACCGGCACGAGCGCGCAGCAGATCGGTGGTTGGTATGACCCGCTCGACGCCAACGAGGACGGCGACAAGTGCGCGTGGGTGGGCGAGAACCTGCTGACCGCACAGGGTCCGCCCGAGCCGATCCCGGGTGCGATCGGCGACATCAAGGGCAACGCGGGCGGCACGTTCGCGGTCCAATCGCTGTGGAGCAACGACTCCGCCGAGGGTGCCGGATACTGCGCCGGCGCCGGGACGGACCTCCCGACCGGGTGACGCTTCAGTTCGGCGGCTGATTGGCGGGCCCGAGGGCAAGCTACCCTCGGGTCCGCCATGAAGGTCGCAATCGTCGGGTACCCGAACGTCGGCAAGTCCTCGCTGGTCAACCGCCTCACCGAGTCGCGGGAGGCTGTCGTGCACGAGCGATCCGGCGTCACCCGCGACCGCAAGGAGCTCCACACGGACTGGAACGGCCGGTCGCTGACGCTGATCGACACGGGCGGCGTCGACCTCGACGACCGCGCCGAGCTCGCCGCCTCGGTGCACGAGCAGGTGCGGGCTGCGCTCGCCGAGGCGGACGTCGCGGTGCTGGTCGTCGACGCGCGGGCCGGCGCTCGCCCCGGGGATCACGAGGTCGCGGACCTGCTCAGACGTGGGCCGCTGCCGGTGCTCGTCGCCGCGAACAAGATCGACTCGGTGCGCGACGTCCCGCTCGCGGCCGAGTTCCATACGCTCGGCCTCGGCGAGCCGATCGCGGTGTCGGCGGCGCAGGGGCTCGGGACGGGGGATCTGCTCGACCGGATCGTCGAACTGGGCCCGTCGGAGGAAGCGGACGGGGGGGAGGCGGAGGACGGCATCGTGCGGCTCGCCGTGATCGGCCGCCCAAACGTCGGGAAGTCATCGCTCGTGAACCGATTTGCCGGCGCCGAGCGGGTGATCGTCTCGCCGGTTGCCGGGACCACACGCGACGCGATCGACCTGCCGATCGAGTTCGAGGGTCGCCGACTGGTGCTGGTCGACACCGCCGGCCTGCGCCGTCAGGCCAAGGTCGGCGAGTCGCTCGAGTACTACACGTCGTTGCGCTCGCAGCGCGCGGCCGAGCGGGCCGACGTCGCGCTCGTCGTGTGCGACGCGACCGACGGCATCACCGCGCAGGACCTGCGGATCGCCGAGCTGGCGATGCGCAGCGAGTGCGCGACCGCGCTCGTGCTCAACAAGTGGGACATCGCCGACGAGGTCGACCTCGATCACGAGCGCGCCCGCGCGCATCAGAAGCTCCGCCTGCGCCCGCGGGTGCTGACCGCGAGTGCGAAGACCGGGCGCCACGTCGAGAGGCTCCTGGTCGAGGCCGTGTCGCTCGCCGACCGCAGCGCCACCCGGATCCCGACCCCGCAGCTCAACCGCTTCCTGTCCGACGTCATCGCCGCGCGCCAGCCGCCCGCCGGCGGCCCGCAGCACAGCGGGCACAGGCTGAAGCTCATTTTCATGAGCCAGACGGCGGAGCGGCCGCCGCGGTTCTCGATCCAGGTCAACTCCCGGGCGAGGGTGACGCGCGACTACGCCTACTTCATCGAGAATCGGCTGCGCGAGCGCTATCGGCTCGAGGGGGTGCCGGTGATCATCGACTTCGTCGAGCGCAACGAGCGTCGCGCGCGCGGCCCGCGCGCCGCCTAGCGATCAGCCGGGTTTGGGAGGTTTGTGCACCGGGAAGGGTCACAGCGCTGCTCGGTTCCATAACCCGTGGTTCGAGTGGCGCAAAGGGCGCCAGGAAATGCTTCAGTGATCGTGCCGATGTCGATCGTCACGCGGCCACGAACCTCGGTACCGGCCGCGCCCAAGCCAGGCTCGTCGCCGGCTCGGGTGCCGTCGCCGGCGCCCGATTCGCGTTCGGCGCCGCGACCGGACGGCGATGATCGCCGGCGCCGGGTGCTGCGCCGGCGCGCCACGCTGGCCGCGGCGGTGTTGGCAGCGCTGATCGCAATCTTCGCCGCGCTCAACCTGACCGGCTCGGGCGAGGCCCCGCCGGCCACCGGCGCCGCTCGGGTCGTCCCCGGCGACGTGCTCGCCTACGTGCACCTGTCGACCGACGCGTCGCGATCGGCGGTCGGGCAGGCTAGCGCGCTCGCTCGGCGGTTCCCGGATTATCCGCTGGCCTACGCAGCCGTGATCAACCGCTTGACCGCGATCGTCGGTGGCGGCTCGGGCTCGGTCGACTTCGCCACCGGCATCCGTCCATGGCTGGGCAAGGAGGCGGCGCTCGCGCTACTCGACACGCAGGGAGCGTCGGCTCCGTCGCTGCTCGTGCTCGACGTCTCCGGTCGCCCGCGCGCGCAGCGATTCCTGGCCCGCGCCGGCGCGGCGCCGGTCGCGACCTACGACGGCGTGCGGATCCTCGGCTACCCGTCGGGCACCGAGCTCGCGTTCGTCAGCCACTACCTCGTGGTCGGTTCCGGCGCGGCCGTGCGCGCCGGGATCGCCGCCGGCACGGGCCGCGCGCGCTCGCTCGCGGCCGATCCGGCATATCAGCGGGCCGTCGCCGGCGAGCCGGCCGGCCGGGTATTCGACGCCTACCTCCCGGCCGCGGGGGTACGCCGCCTGCTCGAGCCGCGCGGGGGGGTCACCGGCGCGATCGCGACGATGCTCGATCGTCCGTCGCTCGAGGGCACAGCGATCTCGCTGTCCGCTGTCACGGGCGGCGCGGAGGTGCAGATCCACAGCGCGCTGAGCTCGACGGCTGCGCGGGCGAGCCGGTCGCATCCGACCGGGTTCGTACCGACGCTGCAGTCGGTGCTGCCTTCGGGCTCGACGTTGATGCTCGATGTCGACGGGCTCGATCGAGCCGCGCCGCAACTGCTGCGCGCGGCGGCGACGGCAGGCTTCGCCGGCAACGTTGCACCACTACTGGCCCGCCTCGGGGCCGCGCTCACGGCCCAGGGCGTCAACGTGCACGCAATCACGTCGATCTTCCACGGCGAGACCGCCGTGGCGCTGTCGCCCGGCCCGACGGCGTCGCTCGTGATCGTCGCCCGGACGCCGAACGAAGCGGCGACCCGAAGCGAGCTGGCGGGGCTCGAGGCGCCGCTGACCGCGCTGTTCCCGGCGCCGAGCGCGGGGCCGGGGCAGATCCCGGGGCTGGCCGACCAGCAGGTCGGCGACGTCACCGTCCACGAGCTCGGCCTCGGTCCCGGGCTCCAGGTCGACTATGGCGGTGTTCAACGGGCTCGTGGTCGTGTCCACCAGCATCAGCGCGATCGACGAGGTGGCGAGCCGGAGCCGTTCGCTCGCCGGCGACAACGCGTACAAAACCGTGCTTTCCGACCAGCCGGAGCAGGTGTCCTCGGTACTCTTTACCGACTTCAGCCAACTCCTGCGCCTCGGCGAGCAGACCGGACTGACGAGCGGCGCGCGCATGCGCGAGCTGCTGCCCGACCTGGCCAAGATCCGCGCGATCGGTCTGAGCTCGGCGGACGGCAAGAGCGACACGACCACGGAGCTACGCCTAGAGATCCCATGAAGATGCTCCCCGACAACGAGTATCTGTTCACGTCCGAGTCGGTGACCGAGGGGCATCCGGACAAGGTCGCTGACCAGATCTCCGACGGCGTGCTCGACGCGGTGCTGCGTGACGACCCGAACGGGCGGGTGGCGTGCGAGACGCTGGTCAACACGGGGTTGGTCGTGGTGTCGGGGGAGATCACGACCTCCACGTACGTGGACATTCCGGAGGTGGCGCGGGAGACGATCAAGCGGATCGGCTACACGAACGCCGAGTTCGGGTTCGACTACCACACGTGCGCGGTGATCAACGCGATCGACAAGCAGTCGCCCGACATCGCCCAAGGCGTTGACCGCGCGTGGGAGTCGCGAGTCGATCCCGGCGACGACGACGAGCTCGATCTCGCCGGCGCCGGCGATCAGGGAATGATGTTCGGGTACGCCTCAGACGAGACCGAGGAGCTGATGCCGCTGCCGATCTCGCTCGCGCACAAGCTGGCCAAGCGCCTGGCGGACGTGCGGCGCGCCGAGATCCTGCCGTATCTCCGTCCGGACGGTAAGACGCAGGTGACCGTGCGCTATGTCGACGGTCGCCCCGTCGAGGTCGAGAAGGTGCTGATCTCGACCCAGCACCGTGACGGCGCGGAGTCGCTGCTCAAGGACGACCTGTGGGAGCACGTAATCGGGCCGGTCATCCCGGAGGATCTCTACGACGCGCGCAAGCTCCATCGGACGCTGCTGGTGAATCCGACTGGGCGGTTCGTGATCGGTGGTCCGATGGGCGACTGCGGGCTGACCGGCCGGAAGATCATCGTGGACACCTATGGGGGGATGGCGCGTCACGGCGGCGGCGCGTTCTCGGGTAAGGATCCGTCGAAGGTCGACCGCAGCGCCGCGTACGCCGCCCGGTATGTGGCCAAGAACGTGGTCGCGGCGGGGCTGGCCGAGCGGGCCGAGCTTCAGGTGGCGTACGCGATCGGCGTGGCGCATCCGGTGTCGGTGATGGTCGAGACGTTCGGGACCGAGAAGGTCCCCCGTTCGAAGATCCTCGAGCTGATCAACGAGCACTTCGATCTGCGTCCGGGCGCGTTCCGGCAGTATCTGCGGCTGCATCGGCCGATCTACCAGAAGACCGCGGCGTACGGCCATTTCGGCCGCGAGGATCACGACTTCACGTGGGAGCGGACCGACAAGGCGGCCACGCTCCGCGCCGCCGCCGGCCTCGCCGGCGTCGCGGTCGCGACGTAGACGGCCGCTGGCCACGCGTCTCGCCGGCGCCGCGCGGCAGGCCGCCGCCGGTGCAAAAGTCGCCAAACCCCGAATCCCGCCGGCGACTTGGCTGTATAAGCGCCTCAGGGGCGCTTATGTGACCACCGCGCCGGCGCGCCGCGGGCGTCGGCGAGTTTCGCACCCCGGGTGTCCTCGGACCCGCGCCCGGCTGCGCAGGAGCACGACGAACGCGACCACCGGCACCCGGGCTGTCGCGGGACGCGCCGCTGCGCCCGGCGCACCCGAGTCGCGCCGCGCGTGACGCCTACACCTGGGGGTGGGTCAGGCGCAGCTCGTGCAGCGCCCGATCGACCGTGCGGACGATCCGCCCCGGGTCGTCGACGCCGCGAAACCGGAAATCGTAGGAAGCGCCGCCGGCGGTGTCGAAGTCGACGGTGCCGACCCTGAGGATGCGCTCGAGCGGCCGCTGGCGCGAGTTGACGTTCTGGACGCGCTCGAGCCGGGTCTCGTGCATCTCGCGCGAGAGCAGCCCAGATCTGATCGTCAGCCGGCGGTTGGTGATCGTGTATGTCGTGCTGATCCGCCTGATCAGCCCCCACAAGAGCACGATCACGAAGATCACGAGCACCGCGGCACCGACCCAGCCGGCCTGGACGCCACCGCCCGAGATCCGCGTGACGATGCCGGCGATCACACCGGCGAGGATCGCCACCACCAGCCCTCGCACGTAGAACGCGAGCATCGAGCGCCACGACGGGTGGCCGTGGAAGAAGACCTCTTCTCCGGGCTCGGGATCCACCGGGGCTGAGGGTAGCGGTCGGTTCTCAGCTCCCGATAACGAGGCCGACGATCGCGACCACGCCGGCGAGCACCGCCAGCAGCCCGGCCAGAGGCGCGGGCTCGACCTCGATCCGGCCGGGGCGCCGCAGCAGCGCGACCCAGGCCACGACGGGAGCCCCGCCGATCGCGCAGGCGCACGCCCAGCCCCGCTGGCCGGCGCGCTCCGCCGCCGCCGTCCCCAGCGCGCGCGACAACCCCTCGAGCAGAATCGCGAGCCCGAGCACGAGCCGGCCGTCGCCGAGCGCGACGACGATCACAGCGACGTACACCTCGACGATCAGCAGTGCGGTGAACGCCAGCCCGGCGAGCATTCCGAACCCCTGCACGAACCCTCGCGGGACCGGGGTGCGCTCAACCTTCACCGGCGTCCACGCCGGCGCGGGGGAGTCGGTCGACTGCGCGGTTTCGGGCGGGGATGCGGGAGCGGGTCGGGCCGCGGGGGCGGGTCGGGCCGCGGTCTTCTGCCGTCGCGCCGGGCGGGCGCCCTCGCGCGGGACGTGCTCGAGGTCGAAGAACTTGGCGGCCAGCGCCTCCTGCACGGCTTGGCGGTCGTTTCCGAGGACGGCGGGGTCGAGCGTCAACAACCCCAGGCCGTGCGCCGGGACGAGCTCCCGGTAGAGCGAGTCGTGTGGCCCGGGGCCCGACCGGCACATGACGACGAGCCGGGCGCGGGGGTAGTAGGCGTCGACCGCGAGCCATTCGTCCGCGCCGGCGCCGGGCGCACGGAGCCAGGCGAACATGTGGTGGCGGCGTCCCGCCTCGGCGAGCAGGTGATCGCACATCGACAGGATCGTCGGGGCGGGCAGGCCCAGCTCAGCGCGGTCGCTACGGCCGGGGACCGGCTCCCGCGTGCTCTCGGCGGGACTATCGGCCGTCATCCTCGTCGGACTTTACCCTCCGGTCGACCGATGCACGCCCAACAGGCCAGCACGCCGAATCTGATCGCCCGGGTCGAGCCGCTCACGCTGACGCGCGCGGTCCGGGGGCCGTTCGACTACCGGTTGCGCCCCGACCAGGCCGATGTCGGGGTCGGCGCGCTGCTGCGGGTCCCGTTCGGCCGGCGAACGGCGCTCGGGGTCGTGCTGGAGCTCGCCAACACGTCTGAGCTCGCGCCCGATCGCCTGGTCGAGCCCAGTGCGGTCCTGCCCCCCGGCGTCCCGCCCGACCTGGTCGAGCTGGCGGGCTGGATCGCCACCGAGTACTGCTCGACGCCGGCGAGGGCGCTGACGCTTGTGCTCCCGCCCGGAACCGCCGGCGGGGTACGGCGCAAGCTCGCGCTCGTGGCCGAGCTGACCGACGCGGGCGCGCAGGCGCTCGACGGCGGTGCGCGCCTGACCGACGGCCAGCGGACGGCGCTCGAGGCGCTCCGCGGCGGTTCCGCGGTGGCGGCCGCGCTCGGGACCACCACGCTCCGCCGGCTCGAGGGGCGCGGGCTCGTCACGTTGACCTCGCGCGCCCAGTCGCGTCGGCCGGCGTCGGCCGCGATCGGACGGCGGCTCGCCGGGCCGCCGGCGCTCACCGGCGAGCA
The DNA here is from genome assembly GCA_963699325.1 of uncultured Solirubrobacterales bacterium. Lineage (GTDB taxonomy): Bacteria > Actinomycetota > Thermoleophilia > Solirubrobacterales > Solirubrobacteraceae > Palsa-465. The sequence continues at coordinate 199,249 of CAVOTN010000022.1, forward strand.
GCAGGTCGCGCTCGACGCGGTCCTCGGTGCGCTGCGTACCGTGGGCGCCGGGGGGCGGTTCCTGCTCCACGGCGTGACCGGCTCGGGCAAGACCGAGGTGTACCTGCGCGCGGTGCAGGAGACGCTCGCCGCCGGCCGCGGCGCGATCGTGCTCGTGCCCGAGATCGGCCTCACGCCGCAGACCGTCGGGCGTTTCCGGGCGCGGTTCGGCGACGTCGTGGCGGTGCTGCACTCGGGGCTCGGGCAAGGCGAGCGGCTCGACGAGTGGCTCCGCCTTCGCTCGGGCGAGGCGCGCGTGTGCGTCGGGCCTCGCTCGGCGGTGTTCGCGCCGCTCGCCGACATCGGCCTGATCGTCGTCGACGAGGAGCACGACGCGTCCTACAAGCACGAGGGAGATCCACGCTACGACGCCCGCACGGTGGCGATCCGCCGTGCCGAGCAGCACGGCGCGGTGGTGCTCGCCGGCAGCGCGACGCCGCGCCCCGAGAGCGCCGTCGCGCTGACCCGGCTGCGCCTGCGTGACCGGATCGATCGTCGGGCGCTGCCGCCGGTCGAGGTGCTCGACATGCGCGGCGTCCACCACCCACTGCATCCCCGGACGCGAATGGCGCTGGCCGACGTGCGAAGCGCGGGTGGCAAGGCGATCGTCCTGCTCAACCGGCGCGGCTGGTCGAACTTCCTCTCCTGCCGCGGCTGCGGGCACGTGTGGATGTGCCCGAACTGCGAGGTCGCGCTCGTGCTCCATCGCGCCGCCGGCCAGCTCGCGTGCCATCACTGCGGCCACCGCCGGCGCGCGCCGAGCCGCTGCGAGGAGTGCGGGTCGATGGCGGTCGCCCGGCACGGTGCGGGGACCGAGAGCGTCGAGGAGGAGTTGCGCGAGGCGTTCGGATCGGAGCTCCCGGTGTTCCGGCTCGACGCCGACGTCGCCGCCGGCAAGGGCCGTCTGGCCCGGACGCTCGGGGCATTCGAGGCCGCGCCCGCCGGCGTGCTCCTCGGGACCCAGATGGTGGCCAAGGGCCACGACTTCGCCGAAGTGGCGCTCGGCGTCGTCCTCGATGCGGACCAGACGCTCCGGTTCCCGGACTTCCGGGCCGAGGAGCGGACGTTCGCGCTCGTGACCCAACTCGCGGGCCGGGTCGGCCGCGGGGAGGATTTGGACCCGCCCGCCGCACCGCGTGGGCAGGCCCGGGTTCTCGTCCAGACGCTGGCGCCGACCGCGAGCTCGCTCGCGTTCGCCGCCCGCCACGACTCCGACGGATTCCTCGAGCAGGAGCTCGGGCGGCGCAGCGTGCTCGGCTATCCCCCGTACGGATCGCTGATCCGGATCGTGTGCTCGGCCCCCGAGGCGCCGGAGGCGCTCGCGGTGGCGACCCGCCTGCACGACCTGATCGCGCCCGCCGGCGCGACCGTGCTCGGGCCCGCGCCGCTGTTCAGGCTCCGTGGCCGGTCGCGTAGCCAGCTCGTGATCAAGTGCTCGGACCGGGCGGCCACCGTGCGGACGGTCGGCGCCGCGGTCGACGAGTGCGTCGCGGGCGCCCAGCGGCGCGGGGTCAGCGTCAGCGTCGACGTCGACCCGCAGTGAACTACCAGACCGCCCACGGTCCTACGGCATTTTGCTCGACGCATTAAGCTGATCTCGTGTCCGATTCGACCGCTGAGACGACTGCCGAGGAGGCCCTGGAAGAGGACCTCGAGGCCGGCGCGGATGCCGAGCCGAGAGAGGCCGAGCTCGATCCCGAGACCGCGGCCCGGCGGAAGGCGGCGCTCGCCCAGATCCGCCAGTTCGGCGACCCCGTTCTGCGCACGAAAGCGCGCCCGATCGAGCGCTTCGACGATGCCCTGCGCGAGGAGATCGAGCACATGGGCCGCCTGATGGACGACGCGGTCGGCGTCGGCCTGGCCGCCACCCAGGTCGGCGTGGTGCACCGCTTGCTCGTCTACCGGGTGCAGCAGGACGCGCAGATCGCGGCGCTGATCAATCCGGAGATCGAGTGGTCGGGTCGGGAGACCGAGTCGATGGAGGAGGGATGCCTCAGCCTCGCACGCGTGCTCGTCGAGGTCGACCGACCGGTTCACGTGCGCGTGCGTGCCCTCAACGAGTCCGGCGAGCCGATCCTGATCGAGGCGTCCGGCCTCGAGGCTCGCGTGATTCAGCACGAGATCGATCACCTCGACGGCGTGCTGATCCTCGACCGCACCAGCCGGGAGCAGCGCAAGGAGGCGATGCGCGCCCTGCGCGAGGCTGAGCTGTCTGCTTAGCCGGTCCACTACAGGACCGCTCGGCCGCCGGGAGCGCTGAACCGCCGTGCGCACCGTCTACCTCGGCACCTCGGAGTTCGCCGCGGCCGTCCTGCGGCGACTGGCGGAGTCCTCGCATCGTCCGTCGCTGGTCGTAACCCGGCCCGACCGCCCGCGCGGCCGCGGCCGCAAGCTGTCGCCGCCGCCGGTCGCCGACGCCGCCCGCGAGCTCGGCATCCCGCTCGACCAGCCGGAGTCGGTCAATGGGGAGAGCGCGTTGGAGACGATCGCCGCGGCGCGTCCCGAGGCGGTGTGCGTGTGCGCGTTCGGCGCGCTGATCACCGAACCACTCCTGTCCCGATGGGAGATGCTGAACGTGCATCCCTCGCTGCTGCCGCGCTGGCGCGGCGCCGCTCCGATCGAGCGCGCGATCATGACCGGTGACGAGGCGACGGGCGTATCGATCATGCGCGTCGGGGAGGGGTTCGACGACGGGCCGGTTTGCTCCCAGGAGACCGAGCCGATCGGGCCGCGGGACACCTACGGCACGCTCGCGGAGCGGCTGGAGGAGCTCGGAGCCGAGCTGCTCGTGCGGACGCTCGACGAGCGGCCGGCGTGCGTCGCGCAGGACGAGGCGCTCGTCACGTATGCCCACAAGATCAGCTCCGCGGACCGCGACCTGATGCCGGCACGGACGGCGGTCGAGCTCGAGCGAGTCGTGCGCGCGCTGACGCCGCACATTGGAGCGTACGTGTCGCTCGGGGACGGCACGTCGCTCGGAGTGATCGACGCGCGCGCGCTCCCCGAGGGCGGTCCGCCCGAGGGCGAGGTCTCGTTCGACGGGCCGGTTCCGGTGCTCGGATGTGCGTCGGGCGCGCTCGAGCTGCTCACGGTGCAGCCTCCGGGGCGCCGCCCGATGAGCGGCGAGGACTACCTGCGAGGGCGCCGGCGGTAGCGGCTTGGCGGCCACGAAGGGCCATAGCCGGGTCTCGCCGGCGCGGGCTTGCGCGCTGCGCGTGATCCGCCGCGTGTTCGAGCATGGCGCCTACGCCGATCGCGCGTTCACGGCGGAGGCTTCCGAGCTCGAGCCTCGCGACCGCGCGCTGGCGATGGCGCTCGCGTACGGGACCGTCCAGCGGCGGGCGACGCTCGATTACGTGATCGCGCAACTCAGCGGTCGGCCGCTCGATCGGATCGATGCGCCGGTGCTGGCGGCGCTCCGCCTCGGGTTGTTCGAGCTCCTGTACCTCGGCGGATCTGCCGAGCACGCGGCCGTGAACGAGACGGTCGAGCTCGCCAAGCAGGCGCGCCCCCGCGCCGCCGGGCTGGTCAACGCCGTCCTCCGACGCGCCACCCGCGAGGGTCAGGCGATCCTCGAGGGGCTGGATGACGATTCTCCCGATCGCGCGGCTCTGCTCCACTCGGTGCCTGGCTGGCTGGCCAGCAAGTGGTGGGATGAGTTAGGCGCCGATGAAGCTCGAGCGCTCTTGCGGGTGATCAACACCCCGGCCGAGTCGGCGCTCCGGGTCAACTCGCTGATCGCAGGGGCGCCGGAGGTCGCGGCCGCACTGCCGGTCGCGAGCCGGCCCGCCCCCGGCCTTCCGGAGGGGCTTGTGCTCGACGGCCCGTTCGACGTCCAGGGCTCGGAGCAGTGGCGCGCGGGGGCGGTTCAGCCGCAGTCGCGGGCATCGATGCTCGTGTCGCGGATCCTCGACCCCGCCCCCGGACAGCGCGTGCTCGATCTGTGCGCAGCTCCCGGCGGCAAGACCACGCATCTCGCGGCGCTGATCGAAGACCGGGGTGAGGTTGTGGCCGTCGAGCGCCATCCGGGGCGGGCCGCGGCGCTCGAGCGCACGGTGGCGCGGATGCGCGCCTCGTGCGTGCGAGTCGAGGTCGGCGACGCCGGGATACCGAGGGCCGACGGGCCGTTCGACAGCGTCCTCGTCGATCCGCCGTGCAGCGGACTCGGGACGCTGCAGTCGCGGCCCGATCTGCGCTGGCGGGCCCGACCGGAGGCGATCGACGAGCTCGCCGAGCTGCAGGCCCGGATCCTCGCCGTGGGCGCACAGGCGCTGGCGCCGGGCGGGTCGCTCGTGTACTCGGTGTGCACGATCTCGCGCGCGGAGAGCGAGGACGTGATCGAGGGGTTTGTGCGCGCTCACGGCGACTTCACCGTCGAGCGCCGCCTCCAGCTGTTGCCGCACCGCGACGGGACCGATGGGTTCTTCATCGCGCGGCTTCGCCGGAGCTGAGCCGCCCTGCGGAACGCGCGCTGGCGCCGACGGGGTTGAGCCGCCCGAGCGGCCCGTTAACCTGTGTGCTTAACGTGACCGATCCGATGCCGAAGCTCGGTCCGGAGTGCCCGGGGTGCGGTGAGCCCTGGCTTCGCCCGACCGCGGCACCCGGCCGCTACCGATGCGTCTATTGCCTGCAGCGCTACGAGCTCGTTTCCGTGTGCCCCAATTGCGGCGAGCACTCGACGATCGTGCGCATGTCGAGCACGGCCGTCGTGGCCTGCAACCACTGCCACGGCAGCATGCTCCGGGCGGTCTGATGGGTCATCCGAAACGTTTCGCCCCGAAGGCCCGCTAGCGTGACCACAACCGCTCGTGAACCCGCCGACACGACGCTGCGCCTGCTGCGCGAGCGCCGGGTCGCACCCTCGATCCTGTCCGCGGACTTCGCGCGCCTCGGCGAGCACGTGGACGAGGTGCTCGCGGCCGGCGCGCGGGTGATCCACGTCGACGTCATGGACGGCCATTTCGTGCCTCCGATCACGTTCGGCGCGCTGATCGTCGACGCGATCGCCGAGCGGGTCCACGACACCGGCGGGATCCTCGACGTGCACCTGATGATCGAGCGCCCCGAGCGCTACGTCGGCGACATTGCCCGCGCCGGGGCCGACAGCATCACGATTCACGTCGAGGCCACGCCGCACCTCCACTACACGCTCAACACAATCCACGAGTTGGGGTGCGCGGCGGGTGTCGCGATCAACCCCGGCACACCGGCCGGGAGCCTCGACGAGATCGCGCACGAGTTGCTCGACCTGGCCTTGTGCATGAGCGTCAACCCGGGATGGGGCAACCAGCAGTTCATCCCGTGGTCGCTCGACAAGCTCGGGCGGATGCGCACCGCGCTGCCCGATCACGTCGCGCTCGAGGTCGACGGAGGCATTCACGAGACCACCGCCGGGCCGTGTGTCGAGGCCGGAGCGAATCTACTCGTGACCGGTTCCGCGGTGTTCGGGTCGGCCGATCCGGCCGGCGCGTACGCAGCGATCGCCGCGGCCGCCGGCGCGGTCTGATCGCCGCGTCCCGGGCATCAACTCCGATCCGCCGCTAGCCTGACCACGATGCGCGTTGGGAGACCTCGGTCAGCTCTGGCGATGCTGATCGTGGTGGCGGCATGCGCGGCGTGTGGATCGCACAGCTCCTCCTCGAAGACGAGCAGCTCGAAGATCAGCGCCGGCACCTACGTAAGCGCCCTGTGCTCGGCGATCTCGCCGCTCGAGAACGACGTCCGGACCCGGACCGCCGCGCTCAAGAAGACGACCGCGACGAGCGCAGAGCAGGCCAAGAAGAACCTCCGCGGCTTCCTGGCCGTGATCGAGCAGGACTCTGAGCACACCCTCGCCCGGATCCAGTCCGCCGGCACCCCGAACATCTCGGGCGGCGACGCGGTCGCGGCGAAGATCGTCGGGACGTTCACGCAGCTCCGAAACGCGATGCGCGCCGCCGTGGCCAAGTCGGCTTCGCTGCCGACCAATTCGCCATCGTCGTTCCAGACGGCCGCGCAGTCGCTTCTGGCCAGCGTCGGCGCGTCGCTCAACCAGATCGACTCCAGCGGGCTGAGCAATCCCGACGTGGAGAAGGCCGAGGCGGCCCAGTCCGCCTGCAAGCAGCTTTCGAGCGGCTGACGGCCCGGGCCGCGGTGCGTCGCGAGCCCGGGGAATTCGGCTCAGGCAGGCTTGGGCCTCACAACGGCGTCGAGCCGAATTCCCCTACGGAATCCGGCGTGGCCCCGTTTGAGGTGCGACCGGTGTGAGGTCGGATTCCGCACCGGCGCGCCCCGTTTGAGATCCGACCGATGTGGAGCCGGATTCCGCCGAACCACGCCGGTAGACGGCCCACAACAGGCCGCACAGGATCAGCGCGGCGGTGAAGTAGGAGACCTCGACTCGCGTCACCGGATTGCTGATCGTGTCCGACAGCATGAACGCGACGAACAGCGCCGCCGAGGTCAGCCAGGCGACGGCGGCGAGCGGCGCGCGGCCGCGTGCCAGAGCGGCCTGGTTGAGCGTGCCCGCGGTCAGGTGGAGGCCCATCCCGAGGCCGACCAGGGCCAGGCCGACGCGCCCGTAGTGGAAGCCCTTGTCGCCGAGCAGCGCGGTCATCACCAACGGGCCGATCGCGAGCAGCCCGATCGCCACCGCGCCGGCGAACGCCGCGATCACCTTGATCGTGGTGCGGATCGCATGGTGGAACTCCGCCGCCGACTCGCGCACCTCGAGGCTCGCGAGGTGGGGGAGGATCGACGTCTGGATCGCCTGGAACAGCTGCAGCGGCGCGCGGACGATCAGCAGCACGTTGAACACGAACCCGGTGATCCCCACGGTCAGCCCGGCCTTGCTGCCGGCGTTGGCGGCGACGATCAGCACGCCCGCGTTCATCAGCGTCTGCTCGGCGAGCATGATCCCGACGACCGAGACCGCGAACCCGGTTCCGCGCTTGAGGCTGAGGTCGGCCGCGGCCTCCTCGATCTCGGCGTGGGCGGGGCCTTCGCGCGCTGCGTCGGCCACCGGCACGCCGGACGGGGCGTGCGACCCGCAGGCGCGAGAACGCGAACGGGATCACGCACAGCGACGCGAACGGCGCCACCGCCATCCCGAGCCCGACCGCCGCCTGACCCGACGCGATGCCGACCGCGACCGCGAGCGCGAACAGGAACCGCGAGGTCGATTCGAGGAACACGAGTCCGCCGTACAGCGCGAACCGCTGGTGACCGGCAAGCCAGCCCCGGGCGAAGTAGCTCGCGGCGTACGCGAGCACGCCGATCACGAGGATCCAGTAGAGCGCAGTCGAGCCGTCGAAGATCCCCTGCTCGATCTCGGTCCGCATCGCCAGCGCGACGATCAGGAACAGGATCGCGAAGCTGAACTGAATCAGGGCCGGGATCCGCAGCGAGTGACCGTGCAATCCCCGCGCGCGGCGGTCGGCGATCGTCCGCGAGAGCAGCTGCTCGATCGGGCGATAGATCACCGACAGGATCACGAACATGATCGCCCAGCACAGCGAGATCCGGCTGTAGGAGGCCGGATCGAGCGCGTGGCTGGCGGTGGCCAGGTACAGGAAGGTGAAGATCCCGGTGGAGGCGATCCCGATCGAGAGCACCCGAGCGCCCGAGGCGTAAGAGGGCTGCTTGGCGCTCGGGTCGCCGCCGTTCACGTGGCCCGGGCCCGGCTCGGGGCGTGGCGGCGGCGAGACCGTCGCGCCCGCGGGTGGTCTCGTTCCTTCCATCACCCGACCCTCACCAGCAGCATCGTCCACGGGAACGGGGAGCGCGCCTCGAGCACCTCGCCGTGCCGGGCGGCCATCCGCTCGAAACTCCGCTTGGACCAGTGGTTGACGTGTCCGGGGGTGTTGCCGAGATCCCGCACGTACGCGCCCCGGGCGACGTTCAGCATCCGCCACAGCGGCTCGCGCGGAACGGAGATGAGCAGGTGGCGCGCGGCCACTCGCGCCATCTCGGCGAGGGTCCGCTCGGGATCGGGCACGTGCTCGAGCACCTCGATCGCCGCCGCGAGGTCGAACGACCGATCCGGGAACGGGAGCTCGTCCGCGACCATTGCCCGGAACTCGAGGTTCGGGCGCCGGCGCGTGCTCCACTCGACTTCGAGCTTGGGGTCGGCCAGATCGATGCCGAGGACCGGTCTCGTTCCGAGTTGCTCGGCCCACCGGTAGGTGAGCACACCCTCGCCGCAGCCCACGTCGAGCACCGAGTCCGGCGCGGCTTGGTCGAACAGCCCCGCCAGTGTGCCCTCGAAGCCCGCCATCAGTCGGCGCACGGCCGGGTTCGTCGAGCCGTACTTGTCGAACGTGTTGCCGGTGGGAACCGCGACCTGACCGCCGCCGGGGGGCGCGGCGTCCCGAGCGCTGCTCATACCTCGAGTTTCTCCCGGTCAGGGGCGCCGGACGAGGCGGGACCGCTCTTCCCGGAGGCGCCGCCCGGGCCGTTCTTCTCGGGAGTCCCCGCTGGGCCTTCGACCGCTTCGGACTTCGCCGCCGGCGCGCCCGGCTCGTAGTGCGAGGGCTCCACCCCGAGCTGGAGCTCGATTCGCCGGACGCGCTCGAACGTCCGTTGCGAGAGCGTGCGCTGGGCGTCGAGCAGATCGCCGATCACCCCGAGCGCCCCAAGCAGCATCGCCGCGTTGAACAGCACGCCGCCGGCAATCAGCTCCTGGACGTGGCGTGTGCCGGCGTCGGGATGCTGGACGAAGAACACCAGGAAGCGGATGAAGATCGCCACGGCGGCGGTGCCGAGGATCAGCGCGCCCGTCCAGAACACCTTGAGCGGCTGGTACTGGGAGTACACGCGGAAGATCGACAGCGCGTTGCGCCGCACGTACGCGGCCGTCGAGGGGAACAGGCGCGACTCGCGGGTCTTCGGATTGGTCCGGATCGGGACGTGGTCGACCGCGACCAGCAGCTTCCCAGCCTGGATCAGGGTCTCGAGCGTGTAGGTGAACTTCGACACCGCCTGCATCTGGAGGGCGGCCTCGCGGTTATAGGCGCGGAAGCCGGAGGTGGTGTCGGGGATCTCGGTCGAGGACGCGTGGCGCACAACCCACGAGCCGAGCCGCTGGAGCAGCTTCTTCGGCGCCGAGAAGTGCTCGATCGTCTCCACCTGCCGGTCGCCGATGACCATGTCGGCCTCACCGCGGAGGATCGGCGCCACCAGCTTCGGGATGTCCGAACCCTCGTACTGGTTGTCGGCGTCGGTGTTAACGATCACGTCGGCGCCGAGCTTCAGGCCGGCGTCGAGGCCCGCCTGGAAGGCGGCGGCCAGGCCCTTGTGGTTGGTCAGCCTGACGACGTGATCGACGCCGTGCTCGCGCGCCACCTCGACGGTGCGATCGCTCGAGCCGTCGTCGATGATCAGCCACTCGACGGCGTCGACGCCCGGTACGTCGCGCGGGAGGCGACTCAGCGTATTCGGAAGCTGGTCCTCCTCGTTGAAACAGGGAACTTGGATGATGAGCTTCATGGGCAAAAGCCGGTCCGCGGTCTTAAACGAGCGTTCCGGCAGGATGGAGCGCGAAACGCCCCAGGACTGGTGATCCACACGGTAGCGATCCAGGCCGCGGACGAACCCAGCCGCAAGCTCGCGTGCGCGCCGCTGAGCACACACGGACGCGCCCCCGTTATAGGGTCCTATCCTCCAGGGCGCCACCATGTCCAGCCCCACCGACACCGATTGCCGCCACCTCGCTCGCGCGATCGAACTGGCCGAAGGTGGGCGCGGACGGGTGAGTCCGAACCCGCTCGTCGGCGCGGTCATCGGCCGCCACGACGAAGTGCTCGGGGAGGGCTTTCACCAGGGGCTCGGACAGCCGCATGCCGAGATCGAGGCGATCCGCGCCGCCGACGGACGCGACCTGGCCGGCGCCACCCTGTATGTGTCGCTCGAGCCGTGCTGCCACCAGGGCCGGACGCCGCCGTGCACCGACGCGATCCGGGAGGCCGGGATCGGGCGGCTCGTCGTCGCCTCGGACGATCCGAGCGAGCACGCCTCCGGCCGCGGTCTCGGCATCCTGCGCGACGAGGGCATCGAGGTCGTGATCGCCGACGGCGAGCTCGCGGTCCGGGCCCGCCTCCTCAACCAGTCGTTCCGAAAGCACACGCGCACGGGCCGGCCGTGGGTTCTGTTCAAGTCCGCGATGACGCTCGACGGCAAGGTCGCCACGCGCGGCGGCGACTCGAAGTGGATCTCGGGCGAGCAGAGCCGCCAGCTCGCCCACCGGTGGCGGTCTCAGTGTGATGCGGTCGCGGTCGGGATCGGCACCGCGCTCGCCGACGATCCCCAGCTCACCGCGCGGATATCGGCTCCCGCCCGGGCGGGCGGGATCGAATCTGTTCGCCAGCCGCGCCGGGTCGTGTTCGACTCGCTGGCGCGGCTCCCGTTGGACTCGAAGCTGGTCCTCGGCGCCCGCGAGGTCTCGCTGACCGTAGTCGTCTCACGCGCTGCGCCGCGGACCGCCACGGACGCGCTCGCCACCCACGGCGCGGAGGTGATCGTCGCGACGGGGCAGAACGAGCCGGCGCGCGTGCGCTCGGCGCTCGACCAGCTCGGTGCCGACGGGGTCGGCTCGATCCTGCTCGAGGGCGGCCCCCACCTTGCCGGCGCGTTCATGGACGCCGGCGAGGTCGACGAGATGCGGCTGTTCCTGGCGCCGATGGTGCTCGGCGGCCGAACCGCGCGCGACCCGCTCGAGGGCGAAGGAGTCGACGCGATCGCGGACGCGGCGCGGGCGCTGACGCTCGAGTGCGACCGCGTCGGCGAGGACCTGCTCGTGTCCGCGCGCATCAAAGAGTGGTAGCGCCGGCCATGTTTACGGGACTGGTGCAGGGGATCGGCTCGGTTGCGGAGATCGAGCGCTCGCCGGACGGCGCGCGGATCACGATCGCGACGCCGCTCGTGGCCGAGCTAAGCGCCGGCGACTCGATCGCGATCAACGGCGTGTGCCTGACCGCGGTCACGCTCCGCGATGGCTCGTTCGCGGCCGACGCGATGAACGAGACGCTCGGCCGCTCCTCGCTCGGCGATCTGGCGCTCGGGTCCGAGGTCAACCTCGAGCTCCCGTTGCGGGCCACCGATCGTCTGGGCGGCCACGTCGTGCAGGGCCACGTCGACGGGCTCGGCGAGGTGATCGAGCAGCACGACGACGGGTTCGCGCGGCGGATCCGGATCGCGGCGCCGCCAGACGTGCTGCGCTACGTCGTCGAGAAGGGGTCGATCGCGGTCGACGGAGTTTCGCTGACCGTCACAGAGGTGGATGATCGATCGTTTACCGTTTCTCTCATCCCCGAGACGTTGCAGCGCACGAACCTCGGTGGGGTCGATGCGGGCAAGCGAGTCAACTTGGAGGTCGACGTGCTGGCGAAATACGTGGAGAAGTTGATGGTGAACGGATGAGCTCGGTCCAGACGCCGTTCGCCACGATTGAGCAGGCGATCGAGGACATTCGCCAGGGGAAGATGGTCGTCGTCGTCGACGACGAGAACCGCGAGAACGAGGGCGACCTGACGATGGCGGCCCAGTTCATCACCCCCGAGGCGATCAACTTCATGGCCAAGGAGGGGCGGGGACTGATCTGTCTCTCGCTCACTCCCGAACGCTGCGACGAGCTCGGGCTCGACCTGATGGCGGCCAAGAACGAGTCGGCGTTCGAGACCGCGTTCACGATCTCGATCGAGGCCCGCTCAGGCGTCAGCACGGGCATCTCGGCGGCCGACCGCGCCCGCACGATCCAGGTCGCGATCGATGCCAACACCAGCCCGCGCGAGCTCGTGCAGCCCGGTCATGTGTTTCCGCTCAAGGCCAAGCCCGGCGGCGTGCTCGAGCGGGTCGGCCAGACCGAGGCGGCTGTCGACCTCGCGCGACTCGCCGGCCTGATCCCGGCCGGGGTGATCTGCGAGATCATGAACGACGACGGCACGATGGCGCGGGTGCGCGACCTCGAGGCGTACTGCGAGCGCCACGACCTCAAGATGGTCACGGTGGCGGATCTGGTCGCGTACCGCCGCCGGCACGAGAAGCTGGTCGAGCGCGTCGTCGCGACCAAGCTCCCGACCGGATTCGGCGACTTCATGGCCGTCGGATACCGCTCGCTGGTCGACAACAAGCACCACGTCGCGCTCGTCAAGGGCGACGTCGACGGTCGGGATGACGTGCTCGTCCGGGTGCACTCAGAGTGCCTCACCGGCGACGTGTTCCACTCGCTGCGTTGCGATTGCGGCGAGCAGCTCGAGTCGGCGCTGGCGATGATCGAGCAGGAGGAGCTCGGGGTGCTGCTGTACCTGAGCCAGGAGGGCCGGGGGATCGGTCTGCTCAACAAGCTGCGCGCGTACAAGCTCCAGGAGGAGGGTTTCGACACCGTTGACGCCAACCTCAAGCTCGGCCTCCCGGCCGACCTGCGCGACTACGGGATCGGAGCGCAGATCCTCGTCGACCTCGGGCTCACGAGCATCCGGATCCTCACCAACAACCCCAAGAAGATCTCCGGACTCGCCGGCTACGGTCTGTCGGTCACCGATCAGATCCCGATCCAGCACGTGCCCAACCCTCACAACGAGGCCTACCTTCGGGCCAAGCGAGACCGGCTCGGGCACACGCTGCACCACCAGGGGCTGGCGCTCGACGAGGAGATGCTGCGCGACGAGCACGAGCACGACCTCCGGCGCCGGCAGTCGGAGGAATGAACCAGCGCGCGGACCGCGCGGGCGCCGGCGGGCGCGTGGCGCTGTGCGTGGCGCGCTTCTATGTGGAGCTGGCCGACAAGCTCGAGGCCGGCGCTCGCGGGGCGCTCGAGGAGGCCGGTGTGGCCGGCGTCGATCGGTTCGAGGTTCCCGGCGCCTTCGAGCTGCCGCTGATCGCCAACTACGCGGCCCGTTCGGGCCGCTACCGAGCGGTCGTGTGCCTCGGCGCAGTCATCCGGGGCGAGACCGATCACTACGACCACGTGTGCCGCGAGACCGCCCGCGGGATCCAGGCCGTGCAGCTCGACACGGGCGTGCCCTGCGGCTTCGGCGTGCTCACCGTCGACACGATGGCCCAGGCGCTCGACCGCGTGACCGGCGGGTCAAAGCGCGACACCGGTCGTCAGGCGGCGGAGGCGGCGCTCGCCGCGCTGGCGGTGAAGGCGCAGCTCACCGGCGCTCACGATGGCGACCGCTTGGCGTCGCCGGCGCCGTAGCCGCGCCCTAGCCGCGCCCTAGCCGCGCCGTGCCGGCGCGGACGGTGGCGGTCCGGAAAAGGCGGGCAACTGGAGTGTGAGGGCGGTGGCCTCCTCCGTTCGCCTGGGATCGGCGGCGACCTGCATAACGCGCCAGCGGAGCCGTTCGACGCCGGCCGTGGCGCGTCGCGCACGCCCCACATGCGTCAGGCGCCACGGCCCGTCGCGAGGACGTCCGATGACGCGTTTTGCAGGTCAGCCCGGGTGTGCGGAACCGGGTCAGAGCCGGGTGTGCGGGGACCGCTACTAGTCGCCCTGGGTGTCGCCGGCCTGGCCGGGCGGTCCGGCTCCCGCGGGGCCGGGCGCGCCGGGGCCGGGCGCGCCGGCGCCGGGTCCGCCGCCAGGGCCGCCGTGGCCGTGATGGTGCCCGGGCGGGGTCGCGCCGGCGCCACCGCTCTGGGCGTTCTGCCCGAGCGCGAGTAGCGCGAGCTGCAGCTCCTGCCTGACCGCGCCGGTCTGGTTGGGGATCTGCAGGCGCTGGTAGAGCACCGTGACCGCATCCTTCGGATCGCCGGCGAGCAGCAGCGTGCGGCCGTAGTCATACAGCGCATATGCGTAGGTCAGGCTGCCCGGACTGGCGGCGTTGACGGCTTGCCGGAGGAGGGGGAGCGCGGCGCTGTAATTGCCGTCGAGCATCAGTTGGTGGCCTCGCGCCTCGAGCGTGTCGGCGGTCGGGGGCGGCGTCGTCGCCGCGGCGGCCGTGGCGGTGACGGTTTGCGTCGTCCGCGGCTTGGGGGCGGGGGTTTTCGCCGTCGACGCCGGGTGGGTGCGGGCCGCCGAAGCCTGCCGCTGGACGCTCGACGAGGATCGCGCCGACTGGCCACCGTTGCCGATCGTTCCGGCGATCGCCACCGCCGCCGCCGCTCCTGCGATGAGCGCGGCCAGCGCCGGAATCCGAGCGCGACGGAGGCGGGCCGGAGGCGCGGCCACCGGTGGGTGCGATCCGGTTCGTGGCGCCCGACGCCGCACTGTGGTCGAATCGCCTCCGGGTGCCCTCGGGGGTCTCGCAGTGGGTCGCGCGGCGGGGCTCGCGGCCGCGCCGGCGGCGATGCGGTGGTGGGACTTGGTGGTCGCGTCGGTGAGCGCGGTCTCGATCGCCTGGGCGAAATCTTGCGCGGTCGGCCATCGCTCCTCCGGCCGCTTGGCCATGCCGCGAGCGAGGACCGCGTCGACCGACTCGGGGAGCGTGCGGTTGAGCAGGCTGGCCGCCGGCGGCTCCTCCTCGATGTGCTGGCGCGCCTGCGCGGCGAAATGCCGGGCGGCGAACGGCCGCTCGCCAACCAGCAGTTCGAACGCCGCCACCGCGAGCGAGTACCGGTCGCTGGCGGCGGTGGCGGGCTCACCGATCGCCCGCTCGGGAGCGAGGTAGGACGCTGTGCCGAGCACCTGCCCGGTGCCGGTGATCGTGTCCTCAGCACCGAGGCGGGCGATCCCGAAGTCGGCCACGTGCAGGGTCCGGTCGCGGTCGAGCAGCAGGTTGGCGGGCTTGATGTCGCGGTGGAGAACGCCGCGGCTGTGGGCGAAATCGAGCGCGGAGGCGGCTTCCTGGAGCCACTTGACGGCGTGCACGCGCCGGACCGAGTCCACCCGGATCGCGTCGGCGACGGTGCCGCCCGCGAGGAACTCCATCACGATGAACGCTCGCCCGTCCGCATCGGTCGCGCCGACGTCGTAGATCATCACGACGTTGGGGTGGCCCGACAGCCGCGCGGCCGCGCGGGCCTCGCGCAGGAACCGATCGTTGGCGTCCTCGTCGTCGCCGAACCGCTCCGCGAGCAGCTTGATCGCGACGTTGCGGTTGAGCGCGCGGTCGCGCGCACACCACACCGACGCCATGCCTCCACTGGCGATGTGACGCAGCGCCGCGTAACGATCCGGAAGCCCCAAGTCCTTCCGAACGCGCGCGCCTGGGTGGGGTTGATTACCCATCGAAACGCCTCATTACCCTCCTGGAAGAATACGAACCTTGTCGGAGATTGTCTGGAAAAGCCCGTGCGCTTTTGATTGGCTGCTCGCCCGCCCGGGCCCGACCGCCCGGAAGCTATACTCGCCCGCCATGGCCAAGGTATGTCACGTTTGCAGCAAGGGACCGGCGTTCGGCAACTCACGCAGCTACTCGATGGTCGCCACCAGACGGCGGTTCGATCCGAACCTCCAGCGGGTCCGGATCGACGACAACGGGACGCCTCGGCGGGTCTACGTGTGCACCCGCTGCCTCAAGGCCGGCAAGGTCGCCAAGGCCAAGTGACCGACACGGCTCGGGCGCCCGTGCCGGACCCGAGCCCCGACCCGACCGGGTCGGATCTGAGCCTGCTCCGGTTTCGCGCCGTGCTCGGGGCCGGGCTGGCCGCGTTGGAGGCGCACCGCGAGGCGGTCAACGAGATCAACGTGTTCCCGGTGGCCGACGGCGACACCGGCGACAACATGGTGCTGACGCTGCGCGCGGTGCTCGAGGAGCTCGACCGCCTGGCGACGGCCCCGGACGGGACGATCGAGGGCGTCGGCCGCGACGAGATCGTGGCCTCGGTCGCGCGCGCCGCGCTGCTCGGCGCACGTGGGAACTCGGGGGTGATCCTGTCGCAGCTGATCCGCGGCGCCGCCGAGGAGCTCGCAAGCCGCCCGGGCGAACTCGTCGACCCGGTGCTGATCAGCGCCGCCCTGGCCCGGGCCGCCGACCAGGCTTACGGATCGGTGCGCGAGCCGGTCGAGGGCACGATCCTGACCGTAGTGCGAGAGATGGGGGTCCAGGTCGCCTCCGAGGCCGCCCGGATGCGCGACTGCCGTCTGGCCCCCGACGCGAGCGCCGAGGACCAGAACGCCGTGATCGCCGCCGTGATCGAACGCGCGCTCCAGGCGGGGGAGAGCTCGGTCGCGCGCGGACCTGAGCTGCTGCCGGCGCTTCGCGACGCGGGCGTGGTCGACGCCGGCGGATATGGCCTGACGGTGTTCGTGGCCGGCATCGTCGGCGCGCTGCGCGGCGCCGCCCGGGCGCCGGTCCAGCACCAGGCGACGGCCCGGGTCACCCACCCGCAGCACTCCTCGACGACGTTCCGATATTGCTCGAGCTTCGCGGTGACCGGGATCGATCTCGAGCCGCGGCGGTTCGTGACGGCGCTCGAGCGGCTCGGCGACTCGCTGCTGATCGTCGGCGACCAGGCGACGCTCAAGGTCCACATCCACACCGACGATCCAGACGCGGTCACGGCGGAGTTCGCGTCGCACGGAGCCGTGTCGCATCTCGATGTCGCCGACATGCGCGCGCAGGTCTCAGATCGCGACGGGCGCCTCGCGACGGCCCAGCCTGTCGTGTGTGGCGCGGTCGCTGTCGCCAGCGGCGCCGGAATGGAGGCGCTATTCGAGAGTCTCGGCGTGCGCGCGCTCGACGGCGGCCCGTCGCTTGCGCCCTCGAGCTACGAGTTGCTGGCGGCGATCCACGCGATCGCGGCCGAGCAGGTCGTCGTGCTGCCGAACAGTCCGAACGCCCTGCAGGCGGCGCGGCGCGCCGCCCAGCTTTCGGACAAGGCGGTGTGCGTGGTCCCGTCGCTGTCGCCTCAGGCCGGACTCGCGGCCGCGGTGACGCTCGACCCGACGCGCAACTCGGGCCAGAACGCGGCGGCGATGACCAGGGCGCTCGAGCACGTCCGCACGGGCGCGGTTGCGCCGGCGGTGCTGGACGACGCGCAAGGCCGCTTCCGCGCCGGCGATGCGGTCGGGTTCGTGGAGGAGGAGATCGTCGCCTGGGGCCGGCCGCGTGAGGCGCTCAGGGAGGTACTCGAACAGCTCGCGCTCGACGCGGAGCTGATCACCTGCCTGCGGGGAGCCGAAGCACCGCTGGACGACGGGACGGTCCAGGCGCTCGCTCATGGTGATGTCGAGTTCGAGCTGTCTGACGGGGGTCAGCAGGCCCAGTGGTGGCTGCTGGCGGCTGAATAGGCACGACGTTATCGGCGGCCAGCAGCGCCTCGAGCTCCGTTGCCGGCATGGGACGGGCGAGCAGGAACCCCTGAGCGCGCTCGCAGTCGAGCTCGCGTAGCGCGGCGAGCTGCTCCGTGGTCTCGACCCCTTCGGCGGTGACCGTGCAGTCGAGCGCGCGCGCCATGCCGATCAGCGAGGACACGATCGCCTGATCGCGCACATCCTCCGCTATCCCGCTGATGAAGCTGCGGTCGATCTTGATCGCGCCCACCGGATGCTCCTTGAGCCAGGAGAGAGATGAGACGCCGGTGCCGAAATCGTCGAGCACGATCCGGACGCCCTGCGACTCGAGCTCGCGCAGCGCTCGCGCGGTGATCGCGTCGGCCCGGATCAGCGCGGCCTCGGCGACTTCGAGCGTCAGGTTCTCGGCCGGGAACTCGGCATGGGAGAGGATCAGCTGCACGGTCCGGGCAAAGCCAGGATGCGCGAGCTGGCGCGCGGACACGTTGACCGAGAGCTCCACTACTCGCCCGTTGGCGATCCGCTGGATCGTCTCGCAGCTCTCGCGAAGCACCCAGGCGCCGATTGGCACGATCGACCCCGTGTCCTCCGCCACCGGGATGAACTCCGTGGGCGGCGCGTGGCCGAGCGTGGGGCTGTCCCAGCGCAGGAGCGCCTCGAGGGCCGCGATCTCGCCGCTCTCGAGCTCGAACACGGGCTGGAACACGACCATGAGCTCGCCGCGCGTCTCCGCGTCGCGAAGCTCGCGAGCGAGCGCGAGCCGCCGGCCCTCATGGGTCCGTCGGCTGCCGCTGAAGAACACGATGCGGTCGCCGCCGTCGCGCTTGGCCTGGTACATCGCGCTGTCCGCCCGGCGGATCGCTTCGCGAGCATCGGCGCCGCAGCCGCCGAGCAGAGCGATCCCGATGCTGGCCGTGAGTACGGTCGAGTCGATCCCCGGCAGCGGCTCGGAGATCGCTTCGAGCAGCCGGGAGCCGAGCTTCGATGCCTCCTCCTCGTTCGCGATCTCCTCGGCGACCACGATGAACTCGTCGCCGCCGAAGCGCCCGACGAAGTCGCTACTGCGCACGGCCGTCGAGAGTCGCTCGCCGACCTCGCGGATCATCTCGTCGGCGCGATCGTGGCCGAGCGTGTCGTTCAACGTCTTGAGCCCGTCGAGGTCGACGAACAGGACGGCGACCGACGAGCCCGGCTCGGTCCGGACGAGCGCCTTGTCGAGCGACTCGAAGATCGCGGTGCGGTTCGGCAGTCCGCTGAGCCCGTCGTGGCGGGCGTCGTGAATCAGCTTCTCGAGCGCGCGGTGGCGCTCGATCGCGATTCCCGCGAGCCGCGCGCCGTCCTGCATCAGCGTCAGGTGCTCGGGCAGCGGCCGGCGCGGGCGAGCCCCGTACAGCGCGAGCGTTCCGAGCACCTCACCCGCCGAGGCCTTGATCGGCATCGACCAGCAGTGGCGAAGGCCCGCCCCGACCGCGAAGTCGCGGATCGGAGCCCATTTCGGATCCTCGGCGATGTCCTCGGCGATCGTCAGCTGCCCGGACCAGGCCGCCGACCCGCACGAGCCGACGTTCGGGCCGATCACGACGCCGTCGATCGCGGCGAAATAGTGGGCAGGCAGCGACGGCGCGGCCCCGGGACGGAGCGCGCTCGCCTCACGGTCGAGCAGCACCACGCAGGCGATCACCGACGGGTCGTGGCGCTCGATCCCTTCGACCAGTTCGACCAGCACTTCGGTGAGCGGAGCGCCAACCGCGATCAGCTCGTGGACACGGTTGTGCGATGCGACGAGCTCGTGGAAGCGGAGGGCGTCGTGGTTGGCGAGGCGAAGGCGCATCTCGAGGACAATCGCCGCGGTGGCGTTCTCGAGCGTCTGGAGCTCGCGTGCGCCCCAGGTGCTCGGCCCGGGGTTCGCGATGCAGAGCGTGCAGACGTGATGCCCGTCGACGACCACCGGCGACTCGAGGTATGCGTGTGCCACGTGGCCCGCGCCGAGTCGCGCGGTTACGAATGCCTCCAGTGACTCCGACGCGGCGAGCTCGGTCGTCTCCGCCTCGCTCGCGTCGCCCGACCAGAGGCCCTTGATCAGCGTTCGCGGCCCGAGATCGACTGCCAGGGCGACGACCGACGCGCCCGAGGCTTCGCGGAGCACGGCCGTCCAGCGGTCGATCTCGCGGTCCGCCGCCGGACTCACCAGACCGCTCCGGGCAAGCAGGCCCGCGCGCGCCTCCTCGTCAGCCGTGGGTACCGTAGTGCGTCCTTCTGCCTTCCTCATGTTGGGGGTTAGCTCGTACATCTGCGTGAGATGCTTGACGCGCCGGTGGGGCGCTCGACGCATTGGCTTGTCTGAAGGCTGACCCGACCGCCGCACCGGTCATGATCCGACGCTGAGATGGGCGCCACCGCGTTTGCGACCTCCGATCCGCTCGACCCGTCCGAGCTCGAAGCGGCTTCGGTCCGCTACCCGCGGCCGTCGAGGCTCAGCGCCCCCCTGTCGCTCGAAGGGGCCAAGACGCGCAAGGCTGCCGAGACGCTGGGGCTGGCCACCGTCGAGGACCTGCTGCTGCACTTGCCGCGCGATCGGCGCGAGGCGCGCGCGGTCGCCGAGCTCGTTCCCGGCGACAGCGCCACCGTGGTCGTCCAGGTCCGGAGCATCTCCTCGCGGTCGGTGCGCCGGCGCGGAATGCGCCCGCTGGTCGAGGCAACGGTCGCCGACGCCAGCGGCGCGATGAGGGCGACGTTCTTCAACCAGCCGTGGCTCGAGCAGCGCTACCCGGTCGGCACGCGACTGGCGCTGCACGGCAAGTTCGAGGGGCGACAAGGGAGGGGGGCGGCGGGCCAATTCCGAGTCCAGACCCATGCGCGGACCGGCGACGCGGTATCGGGCGGCGAGGCGGGGGCTGGGGCGGGCGGCGTGGTGGCGCACTACCCGGCCACCGAAGGCCTGTCCTCGACTCAGATCCTCGCGCTGGTAACCGAGCACCGCGCGGCATTTGCCGAGGTGGTCGAGCCGCTGCCGGCGGTGTTGCGCGCGCGCGAGCGGCTGCCCGACCGGGCGACGGCGCTCGCCGAAGCGCACTTCGGGGATTCAGCCGCCGGCATCGAGGCGGCGCGCCGACGGCTGGCCTTCGATGAGCTGCTGCTTGCCCAGCTCGTTCTCCGGCGCCGGCGGTTGCGACGGCACGCGCTGAGCACGGCGCCGCGGCTCGATGGTGCGCGTGACCTGACCGCCAGGTGGGTGTCGGAGCTCTTGCCGTTCACGTTGACCGGCGACCAGGAGCGCGCGCTCGAGGCAGTCGATCAGGATCTGGCACGTCCGCAGCCGATGCAGCGGCTCCTGATGGGCGAGGTCGGGTCCGGCAAGACCGTGGTGGCGCTGTACGCGCTGCTGCGAGCGGTGGAGCACGGCTATCAGGGAGCGTTCATGGCTCCGACCGAGACCCTGGCCGAGCAGCACTTCGCCACGATTCAGAAGCTCATGCCCGGATCGGTCGTGGCGCAGGGGCTGTTGACCGGGTCGACGCCGAGCAAGCGGCGCGCGGACCTGCTCGGGAAGCTCGCGTCCGGAGAGCTTTCGTTGATCGTGGGCACGCATGCGCTGATCGAGGAGACGGTGCGGTTCGCGCGGCTCGGCGTTGCGGTGGTCGATGAGCAGCACCGTTTCGGAGTTCGGCAGCGGGCCGCGCTCGACGCCAAGGCGTCGGGCGATTCCGGAGAGGGGCGGCCGCATGTTCTGCACATGACCGCGACTCCGATCCCACGGACGTTGGCGCTGTCCAGCTACGGAGACCTTGATTTCACGCTGCTGCGCGAGCTTCCCGCGGGGCGCCGCCCGATCCGGACGTTCGTGTGCTCGACCTCCGGTGAACGAGAGCGCGCATACGACCGGATCCGGGAGGAGCTGCGGGCCGGCCGCCAGGCGTTTGTCGTCTGTCCGCTGGTTTCGGAGTCCGAGGTGCTCCAGGCTCGGGCGGCGACGGCTGAGTTCGAGCGCCTGCGCGACGGTGAGCTGCGGGACTTCCGCGTGGCGCTGCTCCACGGGCAAATGGCTACGGGGGCCAAGCAGGCCGCGATGAGCGCGTTCGCGACACGGGAGGCGGACGTGCTCGTTGCGACCTCGGTGATCGAGGTCGGCATCGATGTCCCGAACGCCACCGTGATGCTGGTCGAGGACGCAGACCGATACGGAATCTCGCAGCTGCACCAGCTGCGAGGCCGGATCGGCCGGGGGGCCCATGAGTCGGTCTGCCTGCTGTTCGGCTCGAAGGATTCGGCGCGGCTACGGGCACTCGCCTCGCACACCGACGGGTTCGAGCTCGCCGAGATCGATCTCGAGCTTCGCGGCGAGGGCGAGCTGGTCGGCACCCGCCAGCACGGAGAGGCACAGTTCCGGGTGGCGGAGCTGCCGCGCGACGCCGAACTGCTCGAACGCGCCCGGGCCCACGCCGAGCAGTTGGTGGCGATCGATCCCGAGCTGTCCTCGCCCGAGCACGCGCTGCTCGCGTATGGCCTGATGGCGGCGTTCGGGGCCGAGGCGCTCGCCCCGATCCGGGCGTGACGACTCTCACTGCGGGGGTTCGGGGGTGAGGGTGGTCGCAGGCGCGTTTCGCGGGCACGGCCTCGTCGCGCCCCGCGGCGCCTCGACGCGGCCGACGTCCGATCGGGTCCGCGAAGCGCTGTTCTCGATCCTGGTCTCGGTGGACGGCGCGCGGGTCCTCGACCTGTTTGCGGGCTCCGGGGCCCTGGCGATCGAGGCGCTCTCTCGCGGGGCGGCTGAGGCGGTGTTCGTGGACTCCTCCGCGGCCGCGGTGGCGGCGATCAGGCGCAACCTGTCGGGGGTGGGGACCGGCGGGGAGGTGCACCGGATGGCCGCTCGGGCATACCTCGACAGGGCACGCCGGAACGCTCGTCAATACGATCTGGTGTTCCTCGATCCTCCATATCGGCACGCGAGTACGCTCGGGCAGGAGCTTTCGGCGGCGTTGGGACCGGTTCTAGCGCCCGGTGCCCGGGTAGTGGCCGAGAGCGACCGGCGAGCGCCGCTCGAGCTCGACCTTGGCCTCCTTGACGAGCGCCGCTACGGCGACACCTTGATTCGAATCTATGGCTCCTGACAACCGCACCGCGATCTGCCCCGGCACGTTCGACCCCGTAACGAACGGGCATCTCGACGTCATCGGCCGGTCTTCGAAGATGTACGACCTCGTGATCGTGGCCGTCGTGAACCTCCCGTGGCGCAAGGGCTCGACCGTGTTCAGCACCGAGGAGCGAGTGGGGTTCCTGAAGAGCGCGACGCGCGAGTTCCCGAATGTCGACGTCGCGCCGT
This sequence comes from uncultured Solirubrobacterales bacterium, assembly GCA_963699325.1. Taxonomy (GTDB): domain Bacteria; phylum Actinomycetota; class Thermoleophilia; order Solirubrobacterales; family Solirubrobacteraceae; genus Palsa-465. Next base: position 221,757 of record CAVOTN010000022.1, read on the forward strand.
TCAGCACGCTGCTCGTCGATTTCGCGCGCGAGCGCGGCGCGATGGCGATCGTGAAGGGTCTGCGCGCGATCTCCGATTTCGAGTACGAGCTCGAGATGAACCAGCTGAACCGCCGGCAGGACCCGGAGATCGAGTCCGTTTACCTGATGGCCTCCGCCAAGTACAGTTTCTTGAGCTCGAGCGGCATCAAGGAACTTGCCACGTTCGGCGGGGACATCGATGATCTGGTTCCCTCAGAGGTGGCGAGCGCCTTGAAGGAACGGCTAGGCCGCTAACGAAACAGAGGTACTTGAGATGGATGTCCTGGTACTCATCGACAAGTTGGACGATCTCGTGCACAACGCACGGGCTGTCCCCCTGACCGATCAGGTCCGGGTCGACAAGGAGGAGATCTACGACATCCTCGATCAGATGCGAGCCACGATCCCCGAGGAGATCAAGCAGGCGCGCTGGATCGTCAAGGAGCGCCAGGAGATGCTGGCGGAGGCCAAGCGCGAGGCCGAGCGGATCGTCAAGGAGGCCCGCGAGCGCCAGGAGCGGATGGTCTCCGAGGAGGAGATCACCAAGCAGGCCGAGCGCGGCGCCGAGGACATCATCGAGGACGCGCGCGCCCGCGAGCGCGAGATCAGGCTCGGCGCGGAGGACTACGCCGACGAGATCCTGAACACGCTCGAGGTCAACCTTTCGAAGTTCATCGCGGCTGTGCGCCGGGGGCGGGAGCGGCTCGCCGGCAAGGAAGAGCCTGCCGAAGTCGGGTAATCGCTTCGCGATTACCTGGCAGCATCTCAGGGGGCGCTCGCCGGCTGACGCGCCGGCAATTCTCGGCGATCCCAGCTCGCCCCGGGGTTTGGCGTTCTACCCTCGCATAGGTCATGTTCAGCGCCAAAGTTCGTCCGCATGAGTGATTCGCACCGCCCCGTCATCGGTATCTGCGCAGTGCGCGAGCGCGCCAGCTGGGCGTTCTGGAACCAGGACGCCCACCTCGTCGCCGACACGTACGTCGCTCCGGTCCAGCGCGCCGGCGGGGTGGCGGTGCTGCTGGCGGTCGACGCGCGGGCGCCGGTCGAGCTGCTCGACCGGCTCGACGGGCTGATGCTGATCGGCGGCGCCGATCTCGACCCCGCCACCTACGGCGCTGAGCGCGAGCTGGCGACGGAGTCCATCTATCCCGAGCGCGATGCGTTCGAGCTCGCGATGGTGCGCGCCGCGATCGAGCGCGACGTGCCCGTGCTCGCGATCTGCCGTGGCATGCAGATCCTCAACGTCGCGTTCGGCGGCACCCTCGAGCAGAACCTGGTCGCGGCCGACGGCAGCACCCCGCACCGTAAGGTCATCGGCACGTTCGAGGGCAACGAACACACGGTCAAGCTCGCGCCCGGCTCACTGGCGGCGGAGGCCGTCGGCGAGGAGGTCCACATCGCGCGCTGCCACCACCACCAGGCCGTGCTCGACCTCGGCGAGGGCCTCGTCGTCACCGGCCGCGCGGAGTCGGACGGCGTGACCGAGGCGATCGAGCTCGCCGACGGGCGCTGGGCCCTCGGTGTGCAATGGCATCCGGAGGCCGACGACCGCAGCCGACTGTTCGGGGCGCTGCTCGACGAGGCGCGCGCGCCTACCGGATCTCGAACCCGCTCAGGCCCTCGAGTTCCTCTTCGGTGACGTCGATCCGCTCGACCGAGGCCTGACGCGGACCGGTCCGGCAGAACCTGATCACGCGCTCGACGTTGTCGGCCCGGCCTTCGAGCACGGCCTCGACCGCGCCGTCCGAACGGTTGCAGATCCACCCCGACACGCCGTGGGCCCGGGCGCGTTCGCGCACCGAGTCGCGGAAGAAGACGCCCTGGACGCGACCCTGCACGATCACGCGTCGGCGTATCCGATCAGTTGGCACGGCGGGCGATTCTCCCAGACGACGGCCCGGGCCTCGGTCTCATCCCGGGGCCCGCCTCGAACCCGGTTTTTGCAGGGATAACTTTCCGTCCGAGGCCGGCGCCATGCTGACTGGTCCTATGAACGCGCTCTGGTTGCTCATCGGTGTGGTTGCGGGCGCGGGCGCCGTCCTGTTGGCGGTCCGCCCGCGGCTGCGGTCACTTTCGGTCGAGGCCGCGCGCGCCGGCGAGTTCGAGCGTGAGCTCGTGCGTGCCCGCTCTGCCCTCGAGCACGAGCGCGCGCTCGGCCAGGAACGCCTGGCGACGCTCACCGACGCCCAGGAGCGGCTCTCGGCGTCGTTCAAGGCGCTGAGCGCCGACGCGCTGAAGTCGAGCATCGACCAGCTGACCGAGCTCAACCGCGCCCAGCTGAACGCCGCCCGCGCTGAGGCCAGGGGAGACCTCGACACGCGCCGGCAGGCCGTCGAGCAGCTTGTCGGACCGCTCAAGGAGCAACTCGGGCGCGTCGACGCGCAGCTCCTGCACCTCGACCAGGAGCGGCGCGAGTCTCGCGGGCGGCTCGAGGCCCAGCTGAAGACGCTCGCCGAGACCGGCGAGCGGCTGCGGACCGAGACGGGCGCGCTCGTCACCGCCCTGCGCAAGCCGAACGCCCGCGGGCAGTGGGGCCAGATGCAGCTCCGCAACGTGGTCGAGCTCGCCGGCATGGTGCGGTACTGCGACTTCTCCGAGCAGTCCCCGGTCGCCGGCGACGAGACGACGCTGCGCCCGGACCTGATCATCAATCTGCCCGGGGGCAAGCATCTCGTCGTCGATGCCAAGGCGCCGCTGCAGGGCGTGCTCGACGCTTACCAGGCCCGCGACGAGGAGGAGCGCCAGCGGCATCTGCGCGATCACGCGCGACTACTGCGCCGGCACGTGAAGGCGCTCGCGGACAAGGCGTATTGGGCGGGGCTCGAGTCCGCCCCGGACCTCGTCGTGATGTTCCTGCCGGGCGAGCATCTGTACGGCGCCGCGCTCGAGGCCGATCCCGCGCTGATCGAGGACGCGATGGCGCGGCGAGTGCTGATCGCCACCCCGACGACGCTGCTCGCGATGCTGCGCGCGGTCGCCTACGGCTGGCAGCAGGAGCGCGTGGCCGAGTCCGCGCAGGCGATCTCAGAGCTCGGGCGCGAGCTGCACGGCCGCCTGGTGAAGCTGTCGACGCTGCTCGCGACGCTCGGCACTCGCCTGAACAGCACCGTGCGCGCGTACAACGACGCGGTCGGCTCCTACGAGGCGCGCGTGCTGCCCGCGGCCCGCCGGTTCGAGGATCACGGGTCGGTGGCGGCCGGCGAGCTGCCCGAGCTCGAGCCGGTCACGGTCAGCGCCAGGAGCGTGCACGCCGCCGAGCTCGAAGCCGGCGCCGGCAAGGCGCGCCGGCGCGACGACGCGCCCGAGCAGCTGACGATGCGCCGGCTCCGGGCCGCCGACTAGCCGCTGCCGGCGTCGACCCGCGCCTGCCACCACCGTCGCATATCCGCGCGCTGGTGCGGCAGCGGGTCGGCCGACGGCTTGCGCCGGCGAACGTACTGCAGCGCTTCTTCGATGTCGATCCCGGAGCGGACCGCGACGACGCCGGCGGCCACCGCCGCGGATCGCTGCCAACCCGCGCGGCAGTGGAGGTAGGTGCGCTCGCCGGCGTCCAGCCACCGGTCGATCTCCCGCACCGCGGCCTCGACCCGGTCGGCCGGAAGGTCGCCATAGTCGGTAAGGCGCAGGCGCTGCTCGACGATCCCGGCGTCGGAGAGCGCGCGCTGCACCGCCTCGCGCTCACCCGGCCGATATTCCCCGTCCTCGGTGAGGTTGAGCACGCGGCGTATCCCCAGCCGCGCGAGCGCGTCGACGTCGTCCTCGTCGAGCGGGTACGCGCCGACGATCAGATCGTCGAACACGTCCGCGAACCCGTATGTGCGAAACCAGCGCGACATGGGTTGGATGATCGCGGCTCGGGATCGGAGCCGCCGGCGCGCACGTGACGGCGCCGGCGACTGAGCGCCGGCGCGGCGCGTTCCAGCGCCCGCGATTCCCCTCAGGGCGGCGGTAAGCTCGATGTGGGATGTCGCCGCTTCGCACCGATACGTTCGACCTCGGTGGGTTGCGCCTCACCACGGGTGAGGGGCGGCGGCTGGACCTGTTCGTGGCGATCGAGCCGTTGACGCTCGCCGGCGAGACCTATCCGGTCGAGCCGGAGCTGGTGCCCGTCCGCCTCGACATCTCGCGCACGACCGGCAACGGGTATGCGCTGCGGCTTCGATTCGAGGCGTCGATCGTCGGTCCGTGCATGCGCTGCCTCGAGCCGGCGGCCCCGACGTTCACGGTCGACGCCCGCGAGGTCTCGCAGCCGAACGAGGCCCGAGCGCTTCAAGACGAGGTGGCTGCGGGACGTGGACGCTCAAAGCAGCGGGTCGAGCTCGACGACCTGGTCTCGCCGTACGTCGAGGACGGGGTGCTCGACCTGCGTGGCTGGGCGCGCGACGCCCTCGCGCTGGCGGTGCCCGCCAACCTGCTGTGCCGGGAAGGTTGCGCGGGGCTGTGCCCGGTCTGCGGGGCCAATCTGAACGAGGCCGGACCCGATCACCATCACGAGCGCGAGCCGGACCCGCGCTGGGCGGCGCTCTCCGAGCTCCGGTTCGAGTAGTCCAGCCGCGCGGCGAGTAGTCCCGCGAGCGGTTGGGCAGCCCCGCGGGCCGTTTGCGCAACGAGCGCGGTGTTTGGCCGGGCCCGTGACGGCTACACTGCCCGCATGGCCGTCCCCAAGCAGAAGCAGTCGCACGCGCGGACTACGCAGCGCCGCTCCCAGCACAAGATCGACGCGCCGACGTATAACGCGTGCCCGCAGTGCCACAGCCCGCGTCTGCCCCACCGGGTCTGCCCGGTGTGCGGCAGCTACAAGGGTCGCGAGGTCATCGTCCCGAATCGGGACGAGCGGATCGCCTGAGAGCCCCGGGCGTGGTCACCGTCGCCGTGGATGCGGGCGGGGCCGATCTCGGACCCCGCGAGGTCGCGGCGGGTGCTGCCCGCGCGGCGGCTAACGGCATCCACGTGCTGCTGTTCGGTCCAGCCGGCGAGATCGGAGCGGTGCCTGACGGCGTGGAGGTCGTGGACGCCCCGGTCTCGATCGCCAAGAAGGCCGACCCCGCCAACGCGGTCCGCACGACACCGGAGGCTTCGATCGTCCAGGCCACCCGCGCGGTTGCCGACGGCCGCGCGCAGGCGTTCGTGTCCGGCGGCTCAACCGGGCCCGCCCTCGCGGCCGCGCTGTTCAACCTCCGGCGCGACCGCGGCGTGTACCGGCCGGCGCTCGCGCTGCCGCTGCCTAACCCGGGGCGCGGACCGGTCCTCCTGCTCGATGTGGGGGCCAATGTGACCTGCCGTCCCGAGCATCTCGTGCAGTTCGCGCACATGGGATCGGCGTTCGCCCAGGCCGTGCTCGGGATCGACTCCCCGCGGGTCGCGCTCCTGTCCAACGGCGAGGAGCCCGGCAAGGGCACGCCGGAGCTCGTCTCGGTGCACGAGCAACTCGCGGGCTCGCGCGGCGCCGGCCTGAACTTCGTCGGCAACATCGAGGGGATGCACATCCCCGAGGGCGTCGCCGACGTGGTGGTGATGGACGGATTCACCGGCAACATCACGCTGAAGCTGATCGAAGGAGTTTCGAGCCGGGCGCTCCGGCTCGTGACCGAGACCGCGAGCACGAACGGCCGCGGACGGCTCGGGAACTGGCTGATCGCGCCGACCATGCAGCGGCTGCGTGACGCGATCGATCCCGAGGGCCCCGGCGGCGCGTACATGCTCGGGCTGCGGCAGCTCGGCGTCGTCGCCCACGGCCGCTTCAGCGCGCGAGGCTTCGCCCAGGCGATCGACGTGGCCGCCCGCGGCGTACAGCACGACGTGATCGGCCGGACGCGCACGGCGCTCCAGCAGGCGGGAGCGCTGCGGCCCGCCTCGGGACGCGCCGGCCCGGAGCACGAGCGAGCGGGTGGCCCGTCCGAAGCGACGGCTACGGTTTCGACCTAGTGGCTCCCCCCGCAGACACGACCGCATGCGAGCGCCTCCCGGGGAGCCGCCGATGACCCGCGATCAGATCTTCTCGATGATCCGCGGCCACCTCGCCGACGAGCTCGAGGTGGATCCCGAGCTGATCTCCGAATCGACCCGCTTCAAAGAAGACCTCGACGCCGACTCGCTCGACCTCTACACGCTGGTCCAGGAGCTCGAGGATTCCTACGGCGTGCGGATCTCCGACGAGCAGGCGGCGAAGATCCGAACCGTCGGCGAGGCCGTGGAGTTCGTGCTGGACGTCAGCGGTGGCGAGACGCATGCTTCGGCGTCGGCGAGTGCGGGTCCCGATGCTGAGTGAGCGCGAAGCGCCGTCCACTCGAGAGTGACTCGCCGGCGCTCCTCCGGGAGCTACTCGACGGGCTGCCCGAGGAGCTCGCGACCTCCGTGTTCACCCATGCCTCATGGACGGCGAGACGATCGGAGTCCTACGAGCGCTTGGCCTTCCTCGGCGACAGCGTGCTCGCGCTAGCGGTGACCTCGCATCTGTTTCCCCGGCTCGAAGCTGAGCGGTTCGGCCCCGGGAGGCTGACCAAGATCCGGGCCCAGGCGGTCTCGGGTCGCTCCTGCCGCGAGGTCGCCGATCGGCTCGGCGTGCCGGAGCGCCTGAGCGCGGCGGCGCCGCCGGGCGTGGCTTCGACCGTTCCGGCCCTGATTGCGACCGAACGCGTGCTGGCATCGGTGATCGAGGCGGTGATCGGCGCCTGCTTCCTCGCCTACGGTTACGAGCGCACGTCCGCGGCCGTGGTGGCGGCGTTCGCGCCCGAGATCGAAGAGGCACTCGAGCACCCCGTCGACTTCAAATCCGCGCTCCAGGAGCGGCTCGCGCGCAAGGGCGCACTCGTGACCTACGACGTCGTCGACGAGCAGGGGCCACCTCACGACCGGGTCTTCTCGGTCAGCGCCACGATCGCCGGCGTCGAGGTCAGCCGGGGAACGGGCCGGAGCAAGAAGGACGCCGAGCAGGAGGCCGCACAGGTCGCGCTCGAGGCGCTGGAATGAAAATTAATATCCCCGCCCTCCCATCCCCCAATTAATCCGCCATGTACCTGAAATCGATCGTGCTCAAGGGCTTCAAGTCGTTCCCGGACCGGACCAAGCTCGAGTTCGGCCCCGGCGTCAGCGTGATCGTTGGGCCGAACGGATCGGGCAAGTCGAACATCACCGACGCCGTCCTGTGGGCGCTCGGCGAGCAGTCGCCGCTGGCCGTCCGCGGGCAGTCGATGCAGGACGTGATCTTCGGCGGCGCGCCGGGTCGCCAGGGCGCCCGGGGCGCCGAGGTCGAGCTCGTGCTCGACGACAGCGAGGGGATGCTCGGGCTGGGCGCGCCCGAGGTCTCGATCGTCCGGCGGCTCGACCGCGGTGGCGAAGGCGAGTACCGGCTCGCGGGAGCGCGCTGCCGGCTGGTGGACGTGATCGAGGTGCTGTCCGACACCGGGCTCGGGAAGGAGATGCACTCGGTCATCTCCCAGGGCCGGGTCGAGTCGATCGTCACCTCCAAGCCGCGCGACCGCCGGATGCTGATCGAAGAGGCGGCCGGGCTCGGCAAGCACCGCAAGCGCCGGCGCCGCGCGCAGCTGAAGCTCGCTCGCACCCAGGACAACCTCGACCGCGCGCTAGACGTCGAGCGGGAGGCCCGCTCGCGACTGCGGCCGCTCAAGCGCCAGGCGGAGGCCGCCGAGCTGCACGCCCGGCTCGAGCGCCAGACGCTCGAGGCGCGGTGGGAGCTCGGACGCGATGATCTGCGCCGCCATCGGGCCGAGCTCGCCGATGCCGAGAACGCCACCGCGCAGGCACGGGCCGAGCGGGAGCGGCTCGAACGTGAGCTCACCGAGGTCGCCGCGCGCCGGGAAGCGGCCGAGGAGGCGCTGGCCCGGCGTAGCGCCCATCGCGAGGAGCTGTCGAGGCGCTGCTTCCTCGCCCAGTCCGCCGGCGATCGCGTGTCCTACCGCACCGAGGCGGTGCGCGCGGCCGAGCAGAACATCGAGGCCCGCCTGAGTAGCGGCCGGGAGCGTCTTGGCAGGTTGCGCCACGCCGCGCAGGCCGACGTCCCCGATCCGCAGATCGACGCGCGGATCGCCGAGCTCGAGCAGTCGCTCGCCCGGCTCGAGCGCGACCGCGAGGCCGAGCTCGCACGCCAGCTCGTCGAGCTCGAGGGACAGCTGCGCGCCGCCGGCGCCGCCGTCGGCGAGCGGGTGGAGATCGTCGAGAGCGCGCAAGTCGTCCGCGAGCAGGCCCGGGCGCGGCTCGACCAGGCGCGAGACCAGCTGCGGGAGGCCGAGCGAGCGGTCGAGGCCGCCCGGCGCGAGGCCGCGCGGGTCGGCGGCGAGCTCGCGGCCTGCAATCAGTTCCTGCGCAGCCAGACCGCCGCCCCCGGCGGCGCCACCGTCCTCGCCGATCAGCTCGAGGTCGATCCGGGTTACGAGCTCGCGGTCGCGGCCGCGCTGGACGGGCGGCTCCGCGCCGCGGTCCTCGGCGACCGGGCAGCGGCCGCAGCGCTGCTCGATCGCGCCGGTGCCGACGGCGGCCGTGCGCTCGTCGCGCCGTCCGATGGCCCAACCCAGGCGCCGGCGAGCGCCGAGCCCCGGCCTCACGACGGAGCCGAGCCGTTGGCCGGCCACGTCCACGGCCCGGCGCAGGCGGCGGCGCTCGCGCGAGCGCTGCTGCACGACGTGTGGGTGGTCGAGAGCCTCGAGCGGCTATCCGATCGGTTCGACGGAGTCGCGGTCACCCTGTCCGGGCGAGTGTGGTCGCCACGCACGCGCGAGCTGCGCCAGGCGCCCGCGGTCGGCGAGGAGCGCGTGCTGGCCGAGCGCAACCGCCGCGACGCGCTGGTCTCCTCGAGCGAGGCCGCGGTTCAAGCCGAGCACGCGGCCGGCGCCGCACTCGCGCGCCACGGCGAAGCTGTGGCGCGCGCCGAAGCGGAGTCCGAGAATGCGATCGCGGCCCACCGCGCGGCCGTGACCCAGCGGGACGAGGCCAGCGAGGACGAGCGCCGGATCGCGGCGGCGATCGAGCGCCGGCGGGCGGCGCCCGACGACGGTCCCGACGCCGGGCGTCGCATGCAGGTGGCCGCCGAGCTCCGCACGGCCAGAGCCGAGCGCGAGCGCGAGCAACGCGAGCGCGCCGACCGGCAGGCGCGGATCGAGCGCCTGCACGAGGCGACGCTGCGCGACGAGGCGCTGTTGCCCACCGTCCGCGCGGTGATCGAGGCCCTCCAGCACGTGGCGAGCGCGATCTCCGAGCGTCGCGAGCAGTTCGAGCTCGCGCTGCGCTCCGACCGGGAGGCCGGCGAGCACGTCGCGGCGGAGCTGAAGGACTGCGCCCAGCGCGAGGCGGTGCTCCACGGGCAGCTGCGCCAGGGCAACGAGCGGCTGACCGAGTGCCAGGTCCGCCTCCAGCGAGTCCGCGACCGGGTCGACGAATCGACGCACGACCTCGGCGAGCTCGCCGGCAAGCTGGATCTCACCGCCGAGCCCGCCGACACCGAGCTCGCCGCCGATGAGCGCGAGGCGCTCAGCGCCCGGCTCGAACGACTGGCGCGCCGGCGCGAGCAGCTCGGACCGGTGAACCCGCTCGCGCAGACCGAGTACGAGGAGGCCGTCGCCCACGTCGAAGAGCTCGAGCGCCAGCGCGAGGATCTCGAGACCGCGCTTCGCGAGCTGAACAAGCTGATCGCCGACACCGACCGACAAATCCGTGAGAGCTTCGAGCAGATGTTCGAGGCGGCCGCGCGCAACTTCGAGCATGTAGCCGCCCGGCTGTTCCCCGGCGGCCGCGGTCGCCTGCGGCTCGTGACCGAACGCGACGGGCCCGCGCGGGTCCTCGGCGGCGCGCCGGCGCCCGGGGAGGAGAACCCCGAGTCAGCCGACGGTGACCGCGACGGCGACGACGGCGACGAAGCCGGTAGATCCGATGTCGACCCGGACGAAGATCTGCTGGGGGTCGAAATCGAGATCACCCCGGCCGGTAAGGACATGAAGCGCCTGTCGCTGCTGTCCGGCGGGGAGAAGTCGATGACCGCGCTGGCGTTCCTGTTCGCGGTGTTCCTCGCGCGGCCGTGCCCGTTCTACATCCTCGACGAGGTCGAGGCCGCGCTCGACGACCTCAACATCGACCGGTTCCTCGAGCTGCTGCGCACGTACTCGCGCCACGCCCAGTTCATCGTCGTCACCCATCAGAAGCGCACGATGGAGGCGGCCGACTCGCTGTACGGCGTGTCGATGGGGGCCGACGGCATCTCGAAGGTGATCTCGCGCCGGCTGCCCCCGGCTGAAGAAGCAGCATAAAGGGCCCGCTGGATGCCGGCCTGTGGAACATCGCTAACCTCGCCGCCCCGTGGCACGAGAATGGCGAGACCTGTTCATAGTCGACGGCGAGCCGGGCGGGGGGGATCCGACCTCCGAGGCGGCGCCTGAAACCCAGGAGCGGCGCCGGGGGATGTTCCGCCGGCTGCGCGAGAACCTGCGCAAGACCCGCCAGGCGCTCACCACCGAGATCCAGGCGACCCTGTTCGAGGATCTCAGCGAGGAGACGTGGGAGCGGCTCGAGGAGGCGCTGATCTACGCCGACGTCGGTGCCGCCACCACGGCCAAGGTCGTCAGCCAGCTTGAGCAAGAGGCGACCGAGGGCGGAATCTCCGGTGGCCCGGCGCTCACCGAGCGACTGACCGAGCTGCTCGCCGAGATCGCACGTACCGGCGATGACCGGATCGACCTCACCCCGCAGCCCACCGTGATCCTCGTCGCCGGCGTCAACGGCACCGGCAAGACGACCACGGTCGGCAAGCTGGCGTGGCATTTGGGCAAGGAGCTCGGGCAGACGGTCGTCGTCGGCGCAGCCGACACATTCCGCGCCGCCGGCGTCGAGCAGCTCGAGGTGTGGGCCGAGCGGGCCGGAGTCGGGTTCGTCAAGGGTTCCCCGAATGCGGACCCCGGGTCGGTGGCGTTCGACGCGGTCGAGGCCGCGCGCCGCGATGGCGCTGACGTCGTGATCATCGACACGGCGGGACGCCTCCACACGCAGGACGACCTGATGGCCGAGCTGGCGAAGGTCAAGCGGGTGATCTCCAAGCAGATCCCGGACGCCCCGCACGAGACGCTTCTCACCGTCGATGCGACCACCGGCCAGAACGGGCTTCGCCAGGCGCGGCTTTTCTCCGAGGCCGTCGACGTCAGCGGGCTGGTGCTGACCAAGCTCGACGGCACCGCCAAGGGAGGGATCGCGCTCGCGATCGCCCACGAGCTCGGCATCCCCGTCAAGCTGATCGGGATCGGCGAGCAGCTCGACGATCTACGCCCGTTCGACTCGGACGACTTCGCGCGCGCGCTCGTGACGCAGTAGCGCCGCGCAGTACGCTGAGAGCCTCCAAATGTTCGACTCGCTCGCAGAGAAGCTCCAGGCGACGCTGTCCGACGTGCGCGGGCGCGGCACGCTCACCGAGGCCGACATCAACGCCGCGATGCGCGAGATCCGCCTGGCGCTGCTCGAAGCCGACGTCAACTTCAAGGTCGTCAAGAGCTTCACGAACGCGGTCAAGGAGCGCGCGCTCGGGGCCGACGTGATCGGCAAGCTCAACCCTGGCCAGCAGGTCGTCAAGATCGTCTCGGACGAGCTGACCGAGCTGATGGGCGGCGCCTCGCGCGAGCTGTCGTTCTCGCCGCGGCCTCCGACCGTCGTGGTGATGGCCGGCCTCCAGGGGTCGGGCAAGACGACGGCGACCGGCAAGCTCGCCCGCTATCTGAAGGAGCAGCACGGGTCCTCGGTGGCGGTGGCGGCATGCGACGTGTATCGCCCCGCGGCGGTCGACCAGCTGATCAAGGTGGGAACCCAGGCCGGAGCCACCGTGTACGAGCAGGGCACCGATCGGGATCCGGTCAAGATCGCCGCGTGGGCCCGCGACCGCGCGCAGTCCGAGGGCAAGGACGTGCTGATCATCGACACCAGCGGTCGCCTCCACGTCGACCAGGAGCTGATGGCCGAGCTCGCCAACATCAAGAAGGCGGTCAAGCCTCACGACGTGCTGCTCGTGGTCGACGCGATGACCGGCCAGGACGCCGTCAACGTGGCCGAGCAGTTCGCCGATGTGGTCCAGTTCGACGGCGTCGTGATGACCAAGCTCGACGGCGACGCCCGCGGCGGCGCCGCGCTGTCGATCAAGGCGATCACCGGCAAGCCGATCCTGTTCGCGTCGACCGGCGAGAAGCTCGACCAGTTCGAACGTTTCCACCCCGACCGCATGGCCCAGCGGATCCTCGGGATGGGCGACGTGATGACGCTGATCGAGAAGGCCGAGACTGCCTACGACCAGGACCAGGCGGCCGAGCTCGAGCGCAAGCTGCGAAAGTCGGAGTTCGGGCTCGACGATTTCCTCGAGCAGATGCGCCAGGTGCGGCGGCTCGGTCCGCTCCAGTCGCTGATCGGGATGATCCCGGGGATGGGCAAGGAGCTCCGCGGCGCGAAGATCGACGAGCGCGAGTTCGACCGTATCCAGGCGATCATCCTGTCGATGACGCCGCAGGAGCGCCGGCACCCCGAGCTGATCAAGGGCTCTCGCCGGCTGCGGATCGCGAAGGGCTCGGGCACCAACGTGCAGGCGGTGAAGGCGCTGATCAAGCAGTTCGAGCAGATGCGCAAGGTAATGCGCCAGGTTGCCCAGGGTCGCATGCCGGACCTCGGCGCGCTGATGCGCCAGGCGCGCTGAGCTGCCCCGAGGCGAGCCCTGCAGTCGTGCATGCGCCGTGACCCGCTAACCTCGTCGATCTCATGTCGGTACGACTAAGGCTGACCCGCATCGGTGGGCGCAAGAATCCGGTCTGGCGGGTGGTCGTCGCGGATCAGCGCGCCAAGCGCGACGGGCGCGTGATCGAGATCGTCGGGCACTACAACGCGCAGACGGATCCCTCGACGATCACTCTCGACGAGCAGCGAGTCCGCGACTGGCTCGCTCGCGGCGCCCAACCTACGGACACCGTCCGCAAGCTTCTGCGCATCCAGGGCATCCAGTAGCGCCCGCGGCGATGAAGGAGCTGCTCGAGTACCTGGCGCGCGGTCTGGTCGAGAATCCTGACGCCGTGCGCGTCAATGAGGTGAGCGAGGACGACGGCGCGATCGTGCTCGAGCTGTCGGTCGCCGACGACGACTACGGCAACATCATCGGCCGGGGCGGCCGAACCGCGGCTGCGCTGCGCACGGTGGTCAAGACGGCCGCGGTCAGGAGCAAGCGCCGCGTGTTCGTCGACATCGTCGACGGGTGAACCCCCGGGCCTGTGAGCCCCTCGCCTGAGTGGCTTCTCGCCGGGCGCGTCGGGCGTCCGCACGGCCTCGACGGCAGCTTTCATGTCACGCGGCCGAACGTCGAGCTGCTCGCGTCGGCGGCGACCGTGCGCGTCGACGAGCGCGAGCTCGACATCACCCGCCGGGCCGGGACCGACCGTCGCATGATTCTCCGCCTCCAGGATCACGAAGATCGCGCGGCGGCCGAGGCATTGCGCGGAAAGGACATGATGGTCGCGCGCGGCGAGGTGCCCGAGCTTGGTCCCGAGGAGTGGTGGGCCGAGGACCTCGCCGGGTGCGCCGTGCACGACGGCGACCGTGAGGTCGGGACGGTCAGGCGGCTGATCGAGCTCCCCTCGTGCGAGGTACTCGAGGTCGCGCGGTCCGGCGCCGGCGACCTGCTCGTGCCGCTCGTCACCGACGCCGTGCGTGAGGTCGACCTCGATCGGCGCATGATCGACATCGACCTCCAGTTCCTCGGCGAGGCATAGATCGCCCAGAAGCGTGCAGATCGACATCTTCACGCTGTTCCCCGACGCATTCGCATGGTTCGAGCGCCAGCGGCACGTCGCCAACGCGCTCGCGGGCGGTCATCGCCTGCAGTACGTCAACTACCGCGATCACACGCCGCTGAGCGCCGGGCAGGTCGACGACACCCCGTTCGGCGGGGGAGCGGGGATGGTCCTGCGGGTCGACGTGGTCGAGGCGGCGCTCCGGGCGCACTACGCTCGCGATCCGGTCGAGTTGCGCCGCGAGCGCCGGGTGATCGTGCTGGCGCCCGGGGGGACGCTGCTCGACGACGCGCTCGTCGATGAGTTGGCGCACGAGGATGCCCTGACGTTGCTCTCCGGTCGATATGAGGGCTTCGACCAACGCATCGTCGAGCATTTCGCCAGCGACGAGGTGTCGATCGGCCGCTATGTGCTCGCCGGGGGCGAGCTCGCGGCGATGGTCGTCTGCGATGCGGTGCTGCGCAAGCTGCCGGGCGCGCTCGGTCATCCCGACTCGGCGCTCGAGGAGTCGTTCAGCGCAGCGCTCGCCGGGGCGCGCGAGTATCCGCACTACACGCGCCCGGCCGAGTACCGTGGTTGGCGCGTTCCGGACGTGCTTCTGTCCGGGCATCACGCTCGGATCAAGGAGTGGCGCCTTGAGCAGAGCGCGGCGAGGGGAGTCGGCTCCACAGGCCGTCCGCTACCATAGGCGGCCCGCGCAGGCGCACACTGCACTGTGAAATTAGGCCCCACCAACAGCACCATCGGGTGTGGCAGGGATCTACACCGTCATGAGCACCGTGATCGACAGCCTGGAGCGCGCCCAGCTCCGCCGTGTACCGACGTTTGACGCCGGCGACCGGCTGCGGGTCCACTTCCAGGTGATCGAGGGCACACGGCGCCGGACCCAGGTGTTCGAGGGGGTTGTCATAAAGCGTCAGGGACATGGCGCGCGTGAGACGTTCACGGTCCGCAAGCAATCGTTCGGCGTCGGGGTCGAGCGAACGTTCCCACTGCACTCGCCGAAGATCGAGCGCATCGAAGTGGCGGCGCGCGGCGACGTCCGGCGCGCCAAGCTCTACTACCTGCGTGGCCGGGTGGGCAAGCGGGCGCGCGTCCGCGAGCGTCGCAGCGCGGCGCCTGAGGTCGCGGTCGAGCGCGAGCTGCTGCACGCGCCGGTCCCGGAGGAGCCCGCGGTCGACGAGCTCGTCGCGGAGGATCTCGAGGGGTCACAGGCCGAGGCGGACGTCCTACCCGAGGCGGGCGCGGAGGTACAGGCCGGGTCGGGCGCCGAGGAGTCCAGCGCTGAGGAGTCCGAGGAGTCGGTCCCCCCGACGGCGCCGCAGGACGCCAGTCCGGCCGCCACGGAGGCATCCGCCGGCGAACAGCAGGAGTGACGAAGGCGAAGAAGTCGCTGGCGAGCACGCTGTTCGAGCTTGCGGTGATTGTCGGCGCCGCGCT
Source organism: uncultured Solirubrobacterales bacterium (assembly GCA_963699325.1). Taxonomy (GTDB): domain Bacteria; phylum Actinomycetota; class Thermoleophilia; order Solirubrobacterales; family Solirubrobacteraceae; genus Palsa-465. The sequence goes on from CAVOTN010000022.1 coordinate 236,971, forward strand.
CGCCCTGGCGCTCGGGATCCAGGCGTTCCTGATCAAGCCTTACCGCATACCGAGCGGGTCGATGCTTCCCACCGTCCGGATCGATCAGCGCGTGCTCGTGGACCGGATCGGCATGGACTTCTCCTCGCCGCACGTCGGCGACATCGTCGTGTTCCATCCGCCCAAGAACTACAACGAGGGCTGCGCGAACCCGAACCAGGGACAGGACGGCGGCGGGCCCGCCACTCCGCAGCCGTGCGCGGTGCCGTGGAAGCAACCCTCCTCGCAGACGTTCATCAAGCGCGTCGTGGGGCTCCCGGGCGACCGCATCTCGATCGACAACGGCCATGTCATCCGCAACGGCAAGCCCGAGGCCGACAGCTACATCGTGAAGTGCGACGGTGACTCGTCCTGCAACTTCCCGCAGACGATCACGATTCCCAAGGGCTACTACTACATGATGGGCGACAACCGGCCCGACTCCGAGGACAGCCGGTTCTGGGGGCCGGTTCCGAGATCCTGGATCATCGGCAAGGCGTTCCTGACCTACTGGCCGCCCGACCGGATCGGGTTCCTGTAGGGCTCTCACGTGCCAAGGACACCAGTGACCGGGGCCCGCGGATGAAGGGGCTGATCGAGCTCGTGATCACCGTCGCGATCGCGGTGGCGCTCGCGCTCCTGATCCAGGCGTTCATCGTCAAGCCCTACCGGATCCCCAGCCCGTCGATGGTTCCGACCCTGGAAGTCGGTCAGCGGGTGCTCACCAATCGTCTGGCCGGCAACCCCAGCGTGGGCGACATCGAGGTGTTCCATCCGCCCCACGGGGCGGACTTCGACAACCCGGTGTGCGGCAACCCCGATCAGGGCGGACAGGGCGGCATCGGCTCGCAGGCGTGCGCCAAGCCGACCTCGCAGGAGTCCACGCAGACGTTCATCAAGCGCGTCGTCGGCGTTCCTGGCGACACGATCCAGATCATCAACGGTCACGTGATTCGCAACGGCGTGAGGGAGAAAGACTCCTACATCGTCCCGTGCGGCAACACGCCTGCCTGCAATTTCGGCAAAGCGATCAAGATTCCGCCCGGCTATTACTTCATGATGGGCGACAACCGTGGCGAGTCGGACGACAGTCGTTTCTGGGGGCCGGTCCCGAGCAAATGGCTCATCGGGACCGCGTTCTTCACATACTGGCCCCCTGACCGGATCGGCACCCTCTAGTCGCGCCAACGGGACGGCGGCCGGGCCGCGGCGCAAACGCTCAGTCCGGGCGGCCAGCCGGCTGTTCCGGTTCGACCGCTCGCTCGGAGTTCGGTTCGTCGCCGGCGCCGACGAGGCCGGGCGCGGCTGTCTGGCCGGCCCCCTCGTGGCCGCGGCGGTGCTGTTCGATCTCGACGCGATTGGTCCCGGTGAGGTCCGGGCGCTCGGGTCGCTAAACGACTCAAAGCAGCAGACGCCCGAAGTGCGTGCGGAGATGTTCCCGGTGATCCTGCGCCTCGCCACGAAGGTCGCGATCGTGTCGCGGTGCGCGCCCGGGATCGACGCTCGTGGCCTCCACAAGACCAACCTGGCGGCGCTGCACGACGCGCTCGCGAAGGTGGCGTGCGATGGGTGCATCTGCCTGAGCGACGGCTTCCCGGTACGGGCGACCGGCCACGACCAGCGTGCGGTCGTCGACGGCGACGCCAAGAGCGCGGCGATCGCCGCCGCCTCCGTGATCGCCAAGGAGACGCGCGACCGGTACATGCGCCGCGCCGACGCCACGCATCCCGGCTGGGAGTTCGCCCAGCACGTCGGCTACTCGACCCCGGAGCACCGGGAGGCGATCGAGCGCCTAGGCGTGTCGCCGCTGCACCGGATGTCGTTTCAGTCGATGGCATATCAGCAGCTGACGATGTAGGCGTTCAGAAGGCACCCTCGAGGTGCTCGAGGCTCAGCAGCCGCCCGGCCGGATCGACGATCACCCCGATCGCGTCGAACCGCAGGTTGTCGGCCCGCGGGCGGTCGGTGCGCTCGATCAGCCAGCGGCCGGCCATCTTCCGCACCTGCGCGCGCTTGAGCCCTCGGATGGCGTCGAGCGGGCTCCCGCCGGTCGGGCTCGCCTTTCGCGTCTTCACCTCGCAGAACGCCAGGGTCCGGCCGTCGAACGCGATGATGTCGAGCTCGCCCCAGCGGGTGCGGTAGTTGCGCTCGATGATCTCGAAGCCGCGCCGCACGAGGTGCTCGCTGGCGAGCTGCTCGCCGAGCGCTCCGAGCTGGGAACGGGGATCGCTGGTCACGTCGTCGACGCTACGCCGGCGCGCGTGACAGGTGGATCACGCCCTGTTCCAATTCTGCGCAGCCGACGGGCGATGCGCTGCGGTGAATTGGAACGCCGCGTGCACCATCCGTGACGCGGCTGCGCGTACGTTGAGCCAGTGCTTGCGCGCCTCGCCACGTTCGCGATCGACGGGATCGATCCCCGCCAGGTGTGGGTCGAGGTCGACATCCGCAGCGGTCTGCCCGCGTTCACGATCGTCGGGCTCGGGGACGCGGCGGTGCGCGAGTCGCGCGACCGCATCCGCTCGGCGATCGCCAACTCCGGATTCGAGTTCCCCCAGACGCGGATCACCGCCAACCTGGCGCCGGCGTTCCTGCGCAAGGTCGGTCCGGGCTTCGACGCGGCGCTCGCGCTCGGCGTGCTGGCCGCGAGCGGGCAGGTCCCGGGCGACGCGCTGGCCGCCTACGCGGTGTTCGGCGAGCTGTCGCTCGGCGGCGAACTGCGCGACTCGCCCGGGGCGCTGGTCGTGGCCGAGGGAGCGCGACGGGCGGGGCTCGCGCGGCTGATCGTCCCGCGGGAGCGGGCTCGCGAGGCGGCGCTGGTCGAGGGGCTCGAGATCGCGGGCGTATCGACCCTGCGGGCCGCCGCGGACGTGGTGTCCGGCGCCGAGCCGCCCCCGCTGCCGGCGGAAGGCCCGGCCGTGCACGCGCCGACGGCCGAGCCCGACCTGGCCGACATCAGGGGGCACGCGGCGCCGTTGCTGGCGCTCGAGATCGCGGCTGCCGGCGGCCACAACCTGCTGCTCGAGGGCGCGCCGGGAACCGGCAAGACGATGCTCGCCCGCCGGATGCCCTCGATCCTGCCGGCGATGAGCCGGGCCGAGGCGATCGAGGTCACGAGGATCCACAGCATCGCGGGGCTCCACTCCGCCGGGCTCGTGCGGACGCGGCCGTTCCGCGCGCCGCATCACACGGTGTCGGCGTCAGGGCTGGTCGGCGGAGGAGCGCCGCCGCGACCGGGCGAGGCCACCCTCGCGCACCACGGCGTGCTGTTCCTCGACGAGCTCGCCGAGTTCCAGCGCCCGAGCCTCGACGCGCTCCGCCAGCCGCTCGAGGACGGCTGCGTGACGATCGTCCGCGCTCAGCGCGCGCTCGTGTTCCCGACCCGGTTCATGCTCGTCGCCGCCACCAACCCCTGCCCGTGCGGGTTCGCCGGCGTAGGCGACCGGTGCCGGTGCGGCGACGCCGATCTGCGCCGCCACAGCCGCCGGCTGAGCGGGCCGCTGTTGGACCGGATGGACCTCCTGATAAACGTCGAGCGGCCGACCGAGCACGAGCTGCGGGCGCCGCCTCAGACCTCCTCGGCGCTCGCCCGCGAGCGCGTCGCGCGCGCCCGCGAGCGCCAGCGGTTCCGGCTCGTGGGCTGCGCCGCGGGGTGCAACGGGGAGATGGACGCGCGGCTCGTCCGCCGCCACGTACGGCTCGAGGAGGCGGCCGAGCAGGCGCTCGCGCAGGCGTACGCGGTCGGCGCGCTCAGCGCCCGCGGTCGCCACCGGGTCGTGCGGGTGGCGCAGACGATCGCCGATCTCGAGGCTCACGACCGCATCACCCACGCCGACCTGCTGACCGCGCTCAGCCTGCGGCAACGCGGAGACGCCGAGTCGGTGCTGGCGGCGTGAGCGAGCGTGCCTGCGATCACTGCGTCGCCCGATCGTGGCTGCTCGGCCGCGTCGCCGGCCATCTCGACAATGCCCGCGCCCGGATCGATCAGCTGCTCGCGCTCGACGACGACGCGCTGCTCGCCGCGGTCAGCGGCCGGCAGCTGTCGCGCGTGGCGCGGGAGCTCGAGACCCTCGATATCGACCAGGTCCGCGTCCGGGCGCGTGCCGCCGGCCTCGAGACCGTGTGTCGCTGCGATCCGGCGTACCCGCCGGCGCTGAGGGAGCTGGCCGGTCCGCCGGCGGTCCTGCACGTCGCCGGCGGACTCGAGCGGCTGATCGGGCTCGTGGCCGAGGATCCGGTGGCGATCGTCGGAGCGCGGCGGGCGTCGCCGTACGGCCTCGAGATGGCGCGCTCCCTTGGGCGCGGGCTCGCCGCCGCCGGTTTGACGGTTGTCAGCGGCATGGCGCTCGGGATCGACTCCGCCGCTCACACCGGCGCGCTCGAGGCGGGCGGCCCGACGGTGGCCGTGCTCCCGACATCGGCGGACCGGCCCTATCCCGCCGGCCGGCGCGCGCTCCACCGGCGGATCGTCGCCGGCGGCGCGGCCGTGTCCGAGCTCGGGCCGGGGGCGGCGGTGAGGCGCTGGATGTTCCCGGCGCGCAACCGCATCATCGCCGCGCTCGCCGCGATGACGGTCGTGGTCGAGGCCGGCGAGCGCTCCGGCGCGCTCGTCACCGCGCGGCTGGCGCGTGGGATCGGCCGCCCGGTGGGCGCGGTTCCGGGTCGCGTCACCACGCCACAGGCGGCCGGCCCGAACGGCCTTCTCGCGGCCGGCGCCGGCATCGTGCGCGGTCCCCAGGACGTGCTCGATCACCTGTTCGGCGCCGGCGAGCGCACCGTTCGCGATCCGCGCCGGCAGGCGCCTGCCGAGCTCGCACCGCTGCTGGCGGCGATCGCCGAGGGGCACGAGACGGCCGCGGCGCTGGCGCGCGCGGGGTTCGAGCCCGACCGGGGGCTGGCGGCCCTGGCGGCCCTCGAGCTCGGCGGTTTTGTGAGCCGCGCCGCCGGCGGCCGGTTCACGGTCGTGCCCTGATGCGACTGAGGTTTCCGCTGATAGTCATCGGAAAACTCAGTCGCATCCGATCGGGCTACGCTCGTGAGCGTGCTTCGTTCGGACCGCATCCCCCGTGTGCTCTCGATCGCCGGCTCGGACTCGGGCGCCGGCGCCGGCATCCAGGCCGACCTCAAGGCGTTCGCCGCCTGCGGCGTGCACGGCATGACCGCGATCACCGCGATCACGGCGCAGAACACGGTCGGCGTGACCGCGGTCCACCCGATTCCGCCAGACGTGATCCTCGCCCAGGTCCGCGCGGTGGCGGACGACATCGGCGTCGACGCCGTCAAGATCGGGATGCTGGGCGATCGGGCGACGATCGAGGTGGTGGCCGAAGCCCTGGCGTATCTGCCGCAGGACACCCCGATCGTGATCGATCCGGTCATGGTGGCCGAGTCCGGGGCCGTGCTACTCGACCCTCAGGCGCGGTCGGCGCTCATAGAGCTGCTGCTGCCAAAGGCCACCGTGCTCACGCCGAACGTCCCAGAGGCTCAGACCTTGCTGGCGAGTGGGGCGGCGGGGGCGGCCGCGCTCGATCCCACCGATCTGGCGCGCGGCGTCCACGCGCTTGGCCCGCGCGCGGTCGTGGTCACCGGCGGCCACCGCGAGGACGTGACCGACGTGTTCTTCGACGGCCACACGCTGGTCGAGCTGCACGGCGAGCGCCACCAGGACGGTGCGGCGCACGGCTCGGGATGCACACACTCGTCGGTGCTCGCCGCGCGTCTCGCCCACGGCGACGAGCCGCTCGAGGCGGCGCGCGCTGCCCGCGAGCTTGCCTCGCGCGCGGTGGCGCAGGGGCTGCGGCAAATCGGCGCGGGACCGGGCCCCGTCGACATCCTGGGGATTGCCTGCAAACCGCATGTTTGGCCAGTTTTGGACACCTCAGGGGCCTCGGCGCAGCGCACGCTTTTGGCATAATCGCTGAGTGCGTTTTCTGAGGATGAAGCCAGGCCATGGAGAGGTGCTGATTGCCGAGGGAGACGTCGAGCGCGCTGAGGACGAGCAGCGCCTGATCGAGGAGTTCCGACGCCAGCTGGACGCCGGGCTGTGGGCGGCGGTGCCGGTCTCGGGCCGGCAGGGGCGGCGCGAGTCGATCATGGTCCGTTCGTTCGAGGACATTCCCTGGGACGCCGACCGCGTGATCTTCTTTCCGCGGGCGGCGGGCGGCAGGTAGGCCCGCGCGGCCATGGTGCTGGCGCTCGCAGCGACCGCGCTTGTCGCTCTGGCGCTGCTGTCCGACCTGATCATCCCCCGGATCGACGAGCTGTGGAGCCGGTACAAGGCCGGGCGGCACCGCGCCCCGACGTGGTCGTATGACCCCGGACGCGAGCGCCGCGCTGAGGCTCGCGCGCGGGCGCTGCTGCGCTCGTGCGTCAACGAAGAGGAATGGTCGATGTACCGCGACCTCGGGTTCCTCCGCGTGTGGGGAACGCTCGCCGACGGTCCGGACGACGCCGGCGGCACCGGTGGCGCTCCGTACGCCTACGTGATCTACCCCCACCGGCCGATCCTCGCCTACCTGGCCCAGACCCACCGACTCCTCAACGAGTACTGCGTCACGTTCCCCGACGAGACCAGGCCGTACGGCAGCTCACGCCTGCCCGACTCCGACGACGTGCTCGCGAAGTGGATGGCGCTGACCGGCGACGAGCGGCGACTGATCTCGACGGCCAACATGCACCTGCCGGGCCGTCAGCTCGACCCCGCCCAGGTCAGGCGCGACCTCTGGCGGCTGTCCCAGTGGGAACGCGCGCGGATGCGCGACGCCGCCGGCCCCGGTGGCACGGTGTCGCCCGATCCCGGCGACCGCCAATCCGCGGCCTGACCGCGAGCACGCGCCACAACGTCCCGGGGACCGCGGGTCATTACAGTTCCGGCCCCATGGCCGAGTTCGACCTCAAGCACAAGAGCCGCGCTCTCACCGAAGGGCCCGAGCGCGCCGCCGCGCGCGCCCAGCTGAAGGGGATCGGCTACGACGACGAAGCGCTGAGCAAGCCGATCGTCGGCGTCGCAAACACGTGGATCGAGACGATGCCGTGCAACTTCCACCTGCGCGCGCTGGCGGCCAAGGTCAAGGAGGGGATCCGCGAGGCCGGCGGGACGCCAATGGAGTTCAACACGATCGCGATCTCCGACGGCATCACGATGGGGACCGAGGGGATGAAGGCGTCGCTGGTCAGTCGCGAGGTGATCGCGGACTCGATCGAGCTCGTCGCCTTCGCTCAGGCGTTCGACGCGGTGATCGCGATCAGCGCCTGCGACAAGACGATCCCCGCCACCGTGATGGCGCTGTGCCGGCTGAACGTCCCGAGCGTGATGCTGTACGGCGGCTCGATCTACCCAGGTGAGTACAACGGGCAGCGGATCACGATCCAGGAGGTGTTCGAGGCGATCGGCGCGCACGCCGCCGGCCGGATCACCGACGACGAGCTGACCGCGATCGAGGAGGCCGCGTCGCCCGGCGCCGGCGCGTGCGGCGGGCAGTTCACCGCGAACACGATGGCGATGGCGTTCCAGGTGCTCGGGATCTCGCCGTTTTCCTCGGGCGTCCCGGCCGAAGACCCCCGCAAGGCCGAGGTCGCCAAGGAAGCCGGTCGGCTCGTGATGGACGTGCTCAGGCGCGGTCAGCTGCCCAGCGACATCATCACCCGAGAGGCGCTCGAGAACGCGATCGCCGCAATCGCGTGCAGCGGCGGCTCGACCAACGGCGTCCTGCACCTCTTGGCCGTGGCCAGGGAAATGGGGATCGAGCTGTCGATCGACGATTTCGACCGGATCAGCGAGCGCACGCCGCTGCTGTGCGATCTGAAGCCGAGCGGTCAGTACGTCGCGCCCGATCTGTACGCCGCCGGCGGGATCCCGGTCGTCCTGAAGAGGCTGAAAGAGGCCGGAATCCTGCATGAAAGCGCCCAGACGGTCACCGGCAAGAGCGTCGGCCAGCACGCCGACGAGGCGAGGGAGACCGACGGGCAGCAGGTCGTCCGCCCGGTGAGCAACCCGCTCAAGGACACCGGGGGTCTAGTGATCCTCAAAGGCAACCTCGCGCCGGAGGGGTGCGTGGTCAAGGTCGCCGGCTACGAGCGGCGCAAGCAAACTGGGCCGGCGCGGGTGTTCGAGTCCGAAGAGGACGCGATGGCGGCCGTGCGCACGCAGGGCATCAAGGCCGGCGACGTCGTCGTGATTCGCAACGAGGGTCCGGCCGGCGGCCCCGGGATGCGCGAGATGCTGGCGGTCACGGCCGCGCTCGTGGGGGAGGGGCTCGGCGAGGACGTGGCGCTCCTCACCGACGGTCGCTTCTCGGGTGCCACCCACGGCCTGATGGCCGGGCACGTGGCGCCGGAGTCGGTCCGCGGCGGCCCGATCGGGATCGTCCGCGACGGTGATGAGATCACGCTCGACATCGACGCCCGCCGGCTCGACGTGAAGCTCTCAGACGACGAGATCGCGGCCCGCTCGAAGGACTACCAGCCGCCGGATCGTCCCGCTCCACCCACCGCGCTGGCGAAATACGCGCGGCTGGTCTCGAGCGCATCGTTGGGCGCGGTCACGCGCTGAGCCCTCGTGTGTGCGTCTCGTCGCGGGGTGCAGGAATGAAATACCCCTTGCAGAAGTCTGAACAAAACGTTGCCCAAACAAAGACCCGACGGGTCGATCGGTACGATTGTGTGGATGGGGTGGTTCTAGCTGGCACGAGCGCGAGCAACATACTTACGCCCGGGGCGCAGCCCGGCGAGGCCTGCACCTAGGCCGCGCCGGGCAGCCGACACAGCGCAACACGGGCGCCGGCGCTGGCCGTACTTCGCCCTCGGCATCCTCGTGCTGGTGGTCGCGGGCGCGGCCGTTGGAGCGATCGCGCTGAAGAGCTCGAAGGCGAGCCTGAGCACCGACCCGGTCGCTTTGGCCAGGGTCAGCCTGCCACTCGGCGGCGGAACCATCGAGAGCGTGAGCGCCTACGGCGGTCCGACCAACTCGGCGATTCCCGTGCATCTCTCGGGCAAGCAGATCTGGCCGAACGGGCGGATTCGCGCCCACGAGACGCTGTCGGTCCATGTCGTGGTCAAGCGACCGAGCACGTTCGCTTGGCTCACCGGTAAGACCCAGCACCTGAACCTGACGCTGACCACGCCGAGCGCGCGCCTGAAGGCTCACTTCCTGACGGTCGCCTCCGGCCAGCCGCTCCAGCTGCAGTTCGCCGAGCCGGTGTCCACGGTCTCGTCAGGGGCCTCGGCGACGAGCCTGAATCGCAGGGTGCTGACCACCCCGCAGTCGACGGTGACGCTTACGCGCACCGCGGAGGCCGGGACCGTGTACGTGGCCGCCGCGCCGCGCTCCTGGGAGACCTCGTCCGCCGCGCTCGTCAGCTGGTTCCCCGCCGGTGCGGCGACGAGCGCGATCGCGTACCCGCAGCCCGGGACCACGATCAAGGCGAACACGCCGATCACGCTGACGTTCAACAAGACGGTGTCGCAGGCGCTCGGCGGATCGATGCCGCCCGTCCTGCCCCGGACGCCGGGCGTCTGGCACAAGGTCACCAGCCATTCGATCCAGTTCCAGCCCACGGGATTCGGTTACGGGCTCGGCGCGAACGTCAGCATCGGACTCCCTAGCGGGGTCCGACTCGTCGGCGCCAAGCAGACCGGCGATGCCTGGAGCGGCTGGACGGTGCCGCAGGGGACGACGGTCCGCCTCCAGCAGCTGCTGGCGGTGCTCGGGTATCTCCCGCTCCGCTTCCACTATGACGGCGGCGGCCCCGGGCGGAGCACCGCGGCCCAGCTGAACGCGGCGATCAAGCCGCCCGCCGGCCACTTCAGCTGGCGCTACTCGAACACCCCAAGCGCGCTCGTGAACATGTGGGCGCCCGGCACGTTCGGTGAGATGACCAAGGGCGCGATCATGGCGTTCGAGGACAGCAACGGCCTGACTCCGGATGGCGATCCGGGCCCGCAGGTCTGGAACGCGCTCATCACCGCGGCCGTCGAGGGCCACAGCAACACGTTCGGCTACACGTTCGTGCTCGTCAGCGAAGGCAGCCCCGAGAGCCAGTCGACCTGGCACAACGGCCAGACGGTCGTTTCGGGGCCCGTCAATACCGGAATCCCGGCGGCGCCGACGGCGCAGGGCGTGTTCGCCGTGTTCGAGCACGCGCCATCGGTCACGATGAGCGGGACGAACCCGGACGGAAGCCATTACGACGATCCCGGTGTGCCGTGGGTGAGCTACTTCAACGGGGGAGACGCCCTCCACGGCTTCCTCCGCGCCTCCTATGGCTCCGCACAGAGCCTCGGCTGCGTCGAGATGCCCTACTCCGAGGCCCACGACGTCTACCAGTACACCCCGATCGGGACCCTCGTAGACGTCACGTAGCCGGTTGCCGGCCGCGCCGGCGAGCAGGCACCGGACCGGAGGCGGCGAATACGGTGCGTCGATGCCGTCGCTCGCTCAAACGTCCGCGTGGCCGGCAGCGCTCGAGGCGTTCGATCGCGACCTAACCCGCCGGGCCGTCGCCGAGAAGACCCGAGTGGCGTATCTCAGCGACTGCCGGCAGTTCGCCGACTGGGCCGATGCACGCGACGCCGAGCCCGCCCACGTCGACATCCGGGTGCTGCGTCGCTACGCGGCCGGGCTGTCCGAGCGGGGGATCGCGCCGGCGACGATCGCGCGCCGGCTGGCCGCGCTGCGCGGGCTGTTCCGGATCCAGATGGAGCTCGGCGCGCGCGGGGACAACCCGGCAGAGCTCCTCAGCTCGCCCAAGAAGGCGCAGCGCCTGCCGCGTGTCCTGAAGGCCGGCGAGGTGGCGGCGCTGCTCGAGTCGATCCCCGCCACCACGCCGCTCGAGCTACGCGACCGGGCGCTGTTCGAGCTCGCCTATGCGTGCGGCCTGCGCGCCGAGGAGCTCGTCTCGCTCGACGTCGACGGGCTCGACTTCGATGGTGAATCGGTTCGCGTCGAGGGGAAGGGAGGACGGACTCGTCTGGTTCCGGTGGGAGAGCACGCGCTCGGCGCGCTCGAGCGCTATCTCGGCCGCGGCCGCCCGGCGCTCATGGCCGAGAGCGAGGCCCCGAACGACCGCGCTCTGTTCGTCTCGAAGTCGGGCCGCAGGCTGTCGACCTCCGACGTGCGCCGGCGCCTCAGCGGCTGGGCGAGGCGCGCAGTGGCCCGCTCGCCGGGGCTCGCGCAGGCCCATCCGCATGCGCTCCGGCACTCGTTCGCGACCCATCTGCTCGACGGCGGCGCGGACCTCCGAGCGATCCAGGAACTGCTCGGCCATGCGACCATATCGACCACTCAGGTTTACACTCGCGTCGAGTCGGCCCGCCTAAGGTCTACCTATTCGCGCGCTCATCCCCGCGCGTAAGGCGGGCCCAATAACGTCTGGGGGAACTTGGAAACCAACGTCAAAGCGATCGAACTACAAGATCTGTGGAGGCGGTTCAAGGCGACCGGAGACGAGCGCGCGCGCGAACGCCTGGTGGTCGCCTATTCGCCTCTGGTCAAGTACGTCGCCGGACGGATGAGCTCGGGCCTACCGGCCCACGTCGAGGAGTCCGATCTGATCTCGTATGGCCTCGGGGGCTTGATCTCGGCGATCCAGCGGTTCGACCTCACGCGAGAGATCAAGTTCGAGACGTACGCGATCACCCGCATTCGCGGCGCGATCATCGACGAGCTGCGCACGCTCGACTGGGTGCCGCGCTCGGTCCGCGCCCGCGCCCGCGAGATCGAGCGGGCCAACATGAAGCTCGAGGCCCGGTTCCAGCGCGCCCCCACCGACGAGGAGATGGCGAGCGAGCTCGAGGTCACCGTCGAGGGCTTCCAAGAAGCTCTGCTTCAGATCTCGAACTCGACGATCGTCGCGCTCGACGAGCTGTGGAGCGTGTCGGACTCGACCGGCGACGCGATCTCCCTGCTCGACACGCTGCCCGACCGCCGGGCGCCTGACCCCGAGCAGCTGATGGACCAGTCGGAGCTCCGCGACCGGATCGCGGACGCGATCGCGGCCCTCCCCGAGCGCGAGAAGCTGGTCGTCGCTCTCTACTACTACGAGAACCTGACGCTGCGCGAGATCGGCGAGGTGCTCGGCGTGACCGAGTCGCGCGTGTCGCAGCTGCACACCAAGGCGGTGCTGCGCCTGCGCTCCAAGCTGTCCGGCGAGCTCGACTAGCCGACCGGCGCGCAACGCAGCCCGGTATCGTCGAGCTTCAGCACCCTTAGAGGAGAGGAGACAGGCATGCACAAGCCCGCGGATCGCATCCGCAACGTGGCTCTCGTCGGCCACCGCGGTAGTGGCAAGACCTCGCTGCACGAGGCGCTGCTGTTTCAGGCCGGCGCCCTGAACCGCATGGGCTCGGTGCTCGACGGGACCACGGCCTCCGACACCGACCCGGATGAGAAGGCGCGGCAGATGTCGATCACGGCGTCGATGGCCACCTTCGAGTGGCAGGACCGCAAGGTCAACCTGATCGACACCCCCGGCGATTCGAGCTTCATCGCCGACGCGCTCGGCGCTCTGCGCGTGTGCGAGTCGGCGATCTTCGTGATCAACGGGGTGATGGGCGTCGAGGTTCACGCGACCCGGCTGTGGCAGCGGGCCGCGGAGCTCGACCTGGCGCGACTGATCTTCGTCAACATGCTCGACCGCGAGCGCGCCGATTTCTTCCGCGCGCTCGAGTCGCTCAAGTCCGCCTTCGGCCAGCACGTGGTCGCGACCGAGATCCCGATCGGGTCCGAGCACGAGGTCCGGGGCGTGATCGACCTCGTCGACATGAAGGCCTACGAATATGAATCGGCGGCCACCCCCGGCCGCGACGGCTGCAGGGAGATCCCGATCCCGGCCGAGCTCGAGGACCAGGCGCAGGAGTACCGCGAGAAGCTGATGGATGAGGTCGCCGAGAACTCCGACGCGCTGATGGAGCGCTACCTCGAGGGCGAGGAGATCTCCCACGAGGAGATCGTCACCGCGCTCAAGGACGGCACGAACCACGGCGCGATGTTCCCCGTGACCTGCGGCGTGGCGACGCGCAACCTGGCCACCAACCGCCTGCTTGACGCGATCGTCGACGACCTTCCCTCTCCGGTCAAGCACGGCGGCCTCGAGGTCGGCGAGGTCACGCTCGAGCCGGTCGAGGACAAGGAGATGTTCGCCTACGTGTTCAAGACCCGCGCGGACCCGTTCGCCGGCCGCATCAACATGTTCCGGGTCTACCAGGGCGTGGTCAAGCACGACTCGCAGGTGCTGAACACCCGCACCCATACCAAGGAGCGAATCGGCCAGCTGCTGACGTTCGAGGGCCACCAGACAGGACACGCCAACGACTTCGGCCCGGGCGACATCGGCGCGGTGGCCAAGCTCAAGGAGACCAAGGCGGGCGACTGGCTGGCCTCGCGCGACGAGCCGATCGAGATGCCGAGCATCAAGCTCCCGGCGCCGGTGATGGCGTTCGCGGTCGAGCCGAAGAGCAAAGGGGACGAGGAGAAGGTGTTCACCGCGCTCCGGCGCCTGCAGGAGGAGGACCCGACGATCGACCTGCACCGCGACGAGCAGACCGGCGAGCAGATCGTGGCCGGGCTCTCGCAGGTGCACGTCGAGGTGATCGTCGAGCGGCTGAAGTCGCGGTTTGGCGCCGAGGTCAACCTGAACCCGCCACACGTGCCCTACCAGGAGACGATCCGCAACGGCGCCAAGGCCCACGGACGCCACAAGAAGCAGACCGGCGGCCGCGGTCAGTTCGGCGATTGCCACATCGAAATCGAGCCGCTCGAGCCCGGAACCGGGTTCGAGTTCGTGAATGCGATCAAGGGCGGAGTGATCCCAACGGGCTTCATTCCGGCGGTCGAGAAGGGAGTCCACGACGCAATGCAGGCGGGCGTCGTCGCGGGCTTTCCGGTCAAGGACGTGCGCGTGCGCCTGTACGACGGCTCCTACCACACCGTCGACTCGTCCGAGATGGCGTTCCGGCTCGCCGGCTCGCTCGCGATGAAGCAGGCGATGGAGCAGGCCGGCCCCGTGCTGCTCGAGCCGATCATGGTGGCAACGGTCGCCGTGCCGGAGGACGCGGTCGGCGACGTGATCGGGGATTTGAACTCGAGACGTGGGCGTCCGCTGGGCATGGAGCCGGTCGGTGGCGGCATGACCGAAGTGAAGGCCGAGGTGCCGATGGCCGAGATGCTCTCCTACGCCCCCGACCTGCGCTCGATCACCGGCGGCCAGGGTGAGTTCACGATGGAGTTCCTGCGCTACGAGGAAGTCCCCGGGCACCTCGCCGGCAAGGTGGTTGAGGACGCCCGCGCCGAGAAGGAAGCGGTGAAGGCGTAGGCCGGGCATAAGGTCCCGGGCCTTCTCTCACGTTATATTCGTCTGCCTGCCGTGGCGATTACCAAGGACATCAGGCCGTCGACCGCGCACACGATTTGCGACGTGTGCGGGCGGACGCTGCTGCGGGGCGAGCGCTCCGAGGTCTACATCGACGGCGGCGCCCGGCGCTCCGTTTGCGAGCTGTGCAAGTCGCGCGCGCTCAACGAGGGGTGGCTGCGTGAGGGAACCGTCCCCACGTACGACGACAGCGCGGCATCCTCGGCCCGGCGCGGGTCGTTCCTGAGCCGCCTGCGCCGGCGCCGCGAGCGCGCACCCGACTCGCCCGACCCTCTGGAGGCCGAGCCCGAGTTCGAGCCCGAGCCTCGGGCCGACCCCCGTCCGGCTCGCAGCGAGCCCCGTTCGGCTCCCGCGGAGCCACGCCGGACCCCGCGCCGGCGCGAGCGGACGCCCACCCGTGAGCCCCGCCACGTGCGAGCGGTTCCGATGGGGGCCGAGCAGAAGATCGCCTCGGCGATCGCGGTGTTCAACGGCTCGGAGCACCGCCGGACGGTCGCCGGCGTGGCCCGATCGCTCGGCGTCCCCGACGTGTCGATTCACCCGAACATGGAGCATTCGAGCCTCGTCGACATCGTCGCGTCATGGGAGCTGTGCTGGTACCGCTACGAGGTGGACTTGTCAGACGAGGTCCCGGTCGTCCGGGTCGCCGCCCAGGGATACGAGCTCGACGAGCTCACGCCCGAGGAGCGCCAGTCGAACGCCTCCTACGACGAGCACGGGGCTCTCGGCCCCGCCTGAGGCGCCGCCCGGTAAACCCCGGCGCTCCCGTAAGCCCCCGTTGACGTGGGTCACGCTGAGGGCCGCCGAGCGGGCCGCGCGACTGGACAAAGGTTCGATGTGAAGGTCCGGATGTCTCCTCTAGCATCAGGGACGTGATCTATTGCGTAGTGCCAGAGGTGCTCGCCGACGAGCTGCTGGACAAGCTCGAGAGCTATTACGCCGGCGACCCCAACGTCGAGGTGATCGTCGACCGTCGCAAGACCTCGCGGCGGGGACGGAGCTCGTCCGGCGGCGGCAATCGCGCGGTTCGCGACCGCCGGCGCCCGCGCGTCACCGGCGAGCTGCCCGAGCTGGCCAAGGATTGAGCTTCCCCGGCAGGGGCGACCGTTGAAGGTGGTCGCTCACGTCGACGGCGGCGCGCGCGGCAACCCCGGCCCGGCCGCGATCGGGATCGTGATTTCCAGCCCGGACGGCGAGGTGCTCGACGAGGTCGCCGAGCGGATCGGCGTCGCGACCAACAACGTGGCCGAGTACCGAGCGCTGCTGCGGGGCGTCGAGCGCGCTCGCGCGCTCGGAGCAAGCGAGATCGAGATCGTCAACGACTCTGAGCTCGTCGCCAAGCAGGTCAGCGGCGCCTACAAGGTCAAGCATCCGGCGATGAAGCCGCTGCACGCCGAGGCGATGGCGGCGCTGCGCGGGTTCGATCGCTGGCGCATCCGCAACGTGCCGCGGGCTGAGAATGCCCGCGCCGACGAGCTGGTCAACGAGGCGCTCGACGCCGCGGGCTGACCCGGACGTCCGTTGCCGCTACCCTAGCGACCGTGAACGATCCCCTGTCCGAGCTGAGCGCGCGGCTCGAGGAGGTTGCCGAGCAGCTTCGCTCCCCCGACGTCGAGGTGGACGAGGCCCTCGCGCTGATCGAGGAATGCGCGCGGCTGGCCAACGAGGCCAGCTCTCAAGTCGACGCGCGCACCCGGGCGGCGCTCGAGCCGCTGCCGGACCTCCCCGGTCAGCTCCCGCTGCCCGCGTCGTAGTGGACCCGTCCGGCCGACTGATGCTCCCTGCAACGAGCGGCCGGGACCTGGTGTCATCCTCGGCTCCGGCGCAGCACTATCCCGAGCACCTGCGGGCACAGGTGGAGAGTGCCCTGGAGTCGCTGCGATTCGCGACCGAGCCGGCATCCGCCGGTCTCGAGCAGGCGATGCGCTACTCGCTGCTGGCCGGCGGCAAGCGGATCCGGCCGGTGCTGGCGCTCGCGACCGCGTCGGCGATCGGCCGGGACCCCGAGTGGGTGCTGCCGCTCGCGGTCGCGATCGAGCTGATCCACACATACTCCCTCATTCACGACGACCTGCCCGCGATGGACGACGATGACCTGCGCCGCGGCCGGCCCACCTGCCATGTCGCGTTCGGGGAGGATGTCGCGATCCTCGCCGGCGACGGCCTGTATGCCGAGGCGTTCGTGCTGCTGCTGTCCCGCCAGCAGGCGCCGCCGGAGCGGCTGCTCGCGTCCGCGGCGGAGCTCGCACGAGCCACCGGCGCCCAGGGCATGGTCGCGGGGCAGTACATCGACGTCGCCGCGACGGCAGCGGCCGGACCTACCGGCCTGCGCCGGCTGCACGAGCTGAAGACCGGGCGCCTGATCGCCGCGAGCATCGAATGTGTTCTGTTGCTCGACGGACGCGACGAACCTGCGACAATGTCGAGCTTCAGCGTGTTTGCGAGGGAGCTCGGGGTGCTTTTCCAGATCGTGGACGACATTCTCGACGTGACCGGCTCTGAGGAGGCGCTCGGCAAGCACCGGGGCAGCGACGAGCGGCTCGGTAAGCGCACGTACGTGAGCGAGTTCGGCCTCGACGGCGCTCGCGACCTGGCCGCCGAGTCCCATCGCCGGGCCCTGGGCGCCCTCGCCGAGGCGGGGCGGGCGGGATCCAACACGACCGAGCTCTCGCAGATCACCAACTTCATCGCGACCCGATCCTCCTGATGAATCGACTACTAGACCGCATCGACAAGCCCCAGGACCTGCACGGCCTCAGCGAGGAGGAGCTGCAGCAGGTCGCGCAGGAGGTGCGCGAGCACATCATCGACACCGTCGGCGAGATCGGCGGCCACTTCGGCGCGAACCTCGGCACGTGCGAGATCGCGGTCGCGCTCCACTCGATGCTCGACTCGCCGCGCGACAAGATCCTGTGGGACGTCGGTCACCAGGCCTACCCGCACAAGATCCTGACCGGGCGCCGCGACCGGCTGCAGACGATTCGCAAGTACCGCGGGCTGGCGCCGTTCTGCTCGATCGCCGAGTCCGAGCACGACATCATGGGAGCCGGCCACGCGTCGACCGCGATCGGCTACGCGGTGGGGATCAAGGAGGCGATGCGGCGCGGCAGCGGCGAGGACGGTCACGTCGTCGCGGTCGTCGGCGACGGCGCGCTTACCGGAGGGGTGGCGTTCGAGGCCGTCCACCAGGCGGGCGGCGAGGGCACCCCGATCGTGGTCGTCCTGAACGACAACGGGATGTCGATCGCGCCCAACGTTGGGGCGATGTCGCGGCACTTCAACCGGGTCCGCCTCAATCCCAAGCTGTGGCGGGCGCGCGAGGGCTTCGAGGAGGGTCTGACGAAGCTCCCGGCTGGGATTGGCGCTGCGTTCGAGCGGCTCGGGCCTCACGTCAAGGAGTCGATCAAGGCGTTCTGGGCGCCTGGCCTGTGGTGGGAGGAGCTCGACTTCGTCTACATCGGCGTGATCGACGGCCATGACGTGCGTGCGGTCAGGCGCGCGCTCCGCGAGGCGCTCATCGCCCAGCGCCCGGTCGTGATCCACTGCGCGACGGTCAAGGGCAAGGGCTTCGCGCCGTCGGAGGAGGGCGGGCTCGAGGGCATGGAGAAATGGCATGCCGCCAAGCCCAAGTCGATTTCGAATGGGATCCCCACCCACCCCACCGCGGTCGCCGCCGGCAAGCCCTCGGATGCCAAGCCCGCGCCGCCTCAGTACACCCAAGTGTTCGGCAACGCGCTCCTGGAGGAGTGCCGGCGCGACGAGCGGGTGATCGGGATCACCGCCGCGATGAACTCGGGGACCGGCTTGAACATCCTCCAACGCGAGCTACCCGACCGCTACTTCGACGTCGGAATCGCCGAGCAACAGGCGATCCTGTTCGCCGCCGGCCTCGCGCTCCAAGGGTGCAAGCCGGTCGCGGCGATCTACTCGACGTTCCTGCAGCGCGCCTATGACCAGATCGTCCACGACGTCTGCCTGCAGAAGCTGAACGTGTGCTTCGCGATGGACCGCGCCGGCCTCGTCGGCGACGACGGCCCGACCCATCACGGCATGTTCGACATCGCCTACCTGCGGTGCCTGCCGAACATCGTGCTGATGGCCCCGCGCGACGAGGCGATGCTGGTCCACATGCTGCGGACCGCGCTCGTCTACGACGACGGTCCGATCGCGCTCCGCTACCCGCGGGGCGAAGCCGAGGGGGTGCCGCTGCCGGCGCGCCCGGAACCGATCGAGATCGGGACCGGCGAGATCCTGCGCGAAGGCGAGCGCGTCGCGCTCCTGGGGTACGGGTCGGGTGTCGGCAAGGCGCTCGAGGCGGCCGACATCTTGGCCGAGCACGGGCTGTCGGTGACGGTGGCCGACGCGCGCTTCGCCAAGCCGATCGACGTCGGCCTGGCGGCGCAGCTGGCCGCCGAGCACGATCTGCTCGTCACGGTCGAGGAGGGGGTCCTTGCCGGCGGGTTCGGATCGGCCGTGTGGGAGAGCCTGTCGGACGCGGGATTAGGAGGCGGGACGGGCGGGGGCCGAATCCTGCGAGTGGGGCTGCCCGACCGCTACGTGACCCACGGTGCGCCCAAGCTGCTCTACGAGGAGGTCGGATTCACCGGCAAGCGGATCGCGGAGCGGATCGAGTCCGCGGTGGCCGAGTACGGCGGGGTGCCGACGGTCTAGTCATCCGGCGGTCCACCAACCGTCGATCCGGTCCATTCTCCCTCCGGTCGGCTGCCCGAAATGCCGACAATGGATCGATGGCAACTCAAGAGATTGACAGGGATCCCCGCCCACCCCTTGCACACGGCGACGGGGCCTCCGATCTGTATATCTCGCGCCAGCCCGTCGTCGACGCGGAGATGCGCGTCACCGGGTACCACGTCGCCTACGCGGCCGCGGACGGCTCCGAGCGCGGCGACGCCTCGGCCGCGCGGCTACTCGGCGACGTGCTCAGCGGCGTCGGGCTCGACGAGCTCGTCGGCCAGTCGCTCGCGCACCTGCCGCTGTCGCGTGAGCTGCTGCTCGCGCTCGGGGTGCCGCCTGTCCGCCCCGACCGGGTCCTGCTGCGGATCGCCTACGACACCGGCAGGGACCCGGAGCTGGCCAGCGTCCTCGACGCACTCGTCGGGCGCGGCTATGCACTGTCGCTGTACGCACTGCCGGGCGCGGATTTCGACGGCGCTCTCCTCGACCTGTTCGGCACCGTCGAGATCGAGCTGACGGGATGGTCCGAGGACGATGCGGCACTCGCCGTCGAGCGGATCCGGGCCGCGAGGGCAATGCCGCTCGCGTCGGGCATCCCGGACTACAACGGATTCGAGCTGGCGAAGGGGCTCGGCTTCGAGCTGTTCGCCGGACCGTTCTACGCCAGCCGGCACAAGGCCGCGGTCCGCAACATCCCGGTCGGCGAGATGGGCACGCTCGTCTCGCTCGCGGCGCTCCAGGGGCGGTCCGCCACGATCGAGGAGCTCGAGGAGGTAATCGACCGGGATGTCGGCCTGAGCGTGAAGCTGCTGCGGTACATCAACTCGGCCTACATCGGCATGCGCGGCAGTATCACCTCGATCCGCCAGGCCGTGATGATGCTCGGCTCGCGCGGCGTGTCGCGGTGGGCGCTGCTGGTCGCGCTCACCGGCGGCCCGAGCACGCCCCGCGAGCTGTCGGTGGTCGGACTCACCCGCGCGCGGATGTGCGAGCTGCTCGGCGCCGACCTCGGCGGCGTCGCCGGCGATCAACTGTTCACGGTCGGCCTGTTGTCGGTGGCCGACGCGCTGCTCGAGGTCCCGCTCGAGACGATCGTCGAGGAGCTGCCGCTCGCCGACGAGGTCAGTTCGGCCCTGCTCCGGCGCGATGGCCCGGCCGGCACGATCCTCAAGGCCGTCGTCAGCTACGAACAGGGCGATTTCGACGTCGCCACGCTCCAGTCGCACGCCCCCCGCATCGCCAGCTCCTATCGCGACGCGCTCGGCTGGGCGGTCGAGACGATGGCGGCGATGGCGGCCTGAGCCGTCGGGTGACGGGCCGGGGCTCACCGAAGGCCGATCCCGTACCGTTCCGCGTTCAGTGACGCGCGTTCGGATTGACACGCTGCTGGCCGAGCGGGGAATGTTCCCGTCTCGCTCACGGGCGGCCGCCTCGGTGCTCGCCGGCGACGTGCTGCTGCTCCCGGATCGCCGGCGCGCGCACAAGCCCGGCGAGCTCGTCGCCGACGACATCGAATTCGAGGTCGTGAAGGGCCCGCCGTTCGTCTCGCGCGGTGGCATCAAGCTGCGCAACGCGCTGGATGCGTTGGCGGTCTCGGTGAGCGGGCGCCGCGCGCTCGACGTCGGGGCCTCGACCGGCGGGTTCACCGACTGCCTGCTCCAGGCCGGCGCCGCGCACGTGACGTGCGTCGACGTGGCCTACGGCGAGCTCGACTGGAAGCTGCGGTCCGATCCCCGGGTCACGGTGATCGAGCGGTGCAACGCGCGGTCGCTGCGGCCGCAGGACCTGCCGTACGCGCCCGATCTGATCGTGATCGACGTGTCGTTCATCTCGCTCGCGAAGGTCCTGCCCGCGGTGCTGGCGTGCGCCGCGCCCGAGTTCGACTGCCTGGCGCTGATCAAGCCGCAGTTCGAGGTCGGCCGCGAGCGCGTCGGCAAGGGCGGCGTGGTGCGCGACGTCGCCGATCGCCGGCGCGCCCTGGTGGAGGTGGGGGAGAGCGCGCGAAAGCTGGGCGCGTCCGTGCTCGGGTACGCGAGCTCCGGGCTGCCGGGTCCGAAGGGGAACCTCGAGACGTTCGTGTGGCTGGCCGAGCCGGCCCGGGATCGAGGAGTGGATATCTCGCAGGCGGCGCGCGAGGTCGAGCCTTGAACCCGGTCCGGACGGCCACGGTGCTCACCCACCGCCGGCCGTCAGAGACGCGTCCGGCGATCGCGGCGTTGCTCGAGATCGCGCGCAGCGCCGGCGCGGTCATGTACATCGACCCCGAGGAGACGCGCAAGCACCGGCTCGAGCACCGGGAAGGTCTCGAGGTCGACGTCGAGGGCCCGCTCGACGTCGACATCTGCTTCGCGCTCGGTGGCGACGGCACGATCCTGACCGCGCTGCGCAAGTACGCGGGGACCGGCGTCCCCGTGTTCGCGGTCAACTTCGGCGAGATCGGGTTCCTCGCGACCGTCGATCGCGAGGAGGCGCGGCTCGGCTTCGAGCTCGCGTTCCGCGGCGATTACGAGGTCCTGTCGCTGCCGGGGATAGCGTTGTCCGGGGCGAGCGGAGAGTGGCTGGCGATCAACGACGTGTCGATGCACCGCCAGCCGGGCAACCGCGTCGCCGACCTCGCGTACGCGGTCGGCGCGGACGAGATCGGGCGCGTGCGCTGCGACGGCCTCGCGGTGGCCACGCCGGCCGGGTCGACCGGCTACAACCTCGCCAACGGCGGCCCCGTGATGGCCTGGGGCGTCGCCGGCTTCGTGGTGTCGTTCATCGCGCCGCACTCGCTGACGGCGCGGGCGCTGGTGGTGGCGCCGGGCGACGTCCTGACCGTGCTCAACCGCTCGCGCGAGGAATCCGTCGACGTCACGGTCGACGGCCGGCCGGTGTGCACGCTGCCGCCCGGCGAGGAGATCGAGGCGAGCTTCGTCGACGGCCAGGGGAACCTCGCGCAGATCCCCGGCGCCAACTTCTATCACCGGCTACGCGAGAAGTTCGGCCGGCTGTCGTCGATGCGCTAGGGGACCATGAACGAAAGGGGTCCGGACTGGAGCAGCACGAGGATTCCCATCAGCAGCACGAACACGACGCTGTAGCCGATCACCTGGCGGAAGATGTCGCCTTCCTTGCCGCCGAGACCGACCGCTGCGGCGCCGATCGCGAGGTTCTGGGGCGAGACCATCTTGGCCAGCACACCGCCGGAGCTGTTGGCGCCCGCGAGCAGCGTCGCTGACAGGTGCGCCTTGTGCGCGGCGGCGACCTGAAGGGCGCCGAACAGCGAGTTGGTCGAGGTGTCCGATCCGGTCACCGCGGTCCCGAACCAGCCGATCAGCGGCGAAAGGAACGCGAAGAACCCTCCCGCGCCGGCGGCCCAGGTGCCGAGCGTGATCGTCTGGCCGGACATGTTCATCACGTACGCGAGCGCGAGCACGGCCATCACGGTCACGATCGCCCACCTGAGCTGGACCAGCGTGCCCCAGTAGGTCTTGATCGCGAGCCCCGGGCGGACACGTAGCACGATCGCGGTGATCACACCCGAGACGAATAGCCACGTGCCGGCGGCCGTCAGGTAGTTCAGCTTGAACATCTCGCTCGACGGCGCCTTGCCCTTGGCGTTCAGCACGTGCAGGCCGGGCCAGCTGAACGCGCTCGTGGTCTTGTCGAGCTCCTTCGTGATGCCGCTGATGCTCGTCACCCCAAGCACGATGATGATGATGATGTAGGGCGCGAACGCCTTGAGGATCTCCGCGCCGGTCGGCGGCGGTCCTGTCCTCGGCGCGCGTCGCGGCGCTCGAAGGCGGCGTCGGCAACCGCGCCGCCGGCGATCGCCGGTCGTCGTCCAAGCCCCCTGACAGCCGTGCCGGGTGCCTCGGGTGACCACATCTGGACCAGCAGCACGACCGCTGCGGCCGAGCCGAGCGAGGCGACGATGTCGGTCAGCTGCGTCGAGATGTAGTTCGAGGTGGCGAACTGCAGGAGCGCGAACACGACCCCCGCGGTCAGTGCCGCCGGCCACGCGGCCCGGATGCCGCGGCGCCCGTCGGCCATGAACACCAGCGCGAACGGGACGATCAGGGCGAGGAACGGCGTCTGGCGCCCGACCATCATGCTGAGGTGGTGCACGGGCAGGCCCGTCACCTGCGCGAGCGTGGTGATCGGGATCGCGATCGCGCCGAACGCGACCGGGGCGGTGTCGGCGACGAGCGCCAGCGATGCCGCCCGCAGCGGCGAGAATCCGACCCCGACGAGCATCACACCGCAGATCGCCACCGGCGTGCCGAACCCGGCGAGCGCCTCGAGCAGCGCGCCGAAGCAGAACGCGATCACGACGACCTGGATCCGCGGGTCGTCCGAGACGCTGTTGAACACTCTTCGGAGCACGGCGAAGTACCCCGTGACCTCGGTCATGTTGAAGATCCACAGGGCGTTGATGACGATCCACATGATCGGCCAGAAGCCGAACGCGGCACCCTCGAGCGCGGCGTCGCCGGCCTGGCCGATCGGCATCGAGTACACGATGATCGCGATCAGGATCGACACGGCGAGTGCGATCAGCGACGCCCATTGGGCCTTCATCCTGAAGCCGCCGAGCAGGACGAACAGCACGACGAGCGGCAGGACAGCGAAGATTGCGGTCAATCCCAGGGAATGGGAAACCGGATCGAGAACCTGCTTGTACACGGAGACCTCCCTCTGCCTCCCGGACGCGCCGGGAAGGTCGCGTTCGGGAGCTACTTACCCAAGGGGGCTATCCGTTATGCAAACGCTTGCAGACCCATCTGCAGGACCTGGGCGGTGTGAACCGCGCGCCGGCCGGTCCCGGTGGCGATCTGGGTCCGGCAGGAGAACCCGTCCGCGACCAGCAGCGTGTCCGGGTCGGCCGACCGCACCTGGGGCAGCAGGAATTGCTCTCCGATCCGCATCGACACGTCGTACTGCTCGCCGGCGTGATAGCCGAACGAGCCGGCCAGGCCGCAGCAGCCCGCCCGCGTCATCTCGGCGTCGACGCCGGCACGCCGGAGCAGGTCGGGCCGCGACCCGATCACCGCCTTCTGGTGGCAGTGGCCGTGGATCAGCGCGCGCCGGCCGACCTGGGGCGGCTGCCAGTCGGGCGCGTAGCGGTCGAGCAGCTCGTCGAGCACAACGGTCTGGGCCACGAGCCGACGGGCGTGCTCGTCGTGGGGCAGCAGCTTGCGGAGTTCGTCCCGGAACACCGACGCGCAGCTCGGCTCGAGCACGAGCACCGGGACGCCCGAGGTGATCGGCTCGGACAGGGTCGCGAGCGTGTCCTCGAGGGTGCGCTTGGCCAGGCTGAGCATGCCGAAGTCGTACAGCGGGCGTCCGCAGCACACCCGCTTGCGCGGCAGCTCGACCGCGAACCCGGCCGCCTCGAGCACGTCGACCGCGGCCTTGCCGGCGTCGGGCTCGAACAGGTCGGTGAACGTGTCGGGCCACAGCACCACCCGTCCGCGACCGCGGTTCGCGGGCGCCAGCGTCGCCGTCGGTCGCGTCGCGAACCAGTCCCGGAAGGTCTGGCGGGCGAACGTCGGCGCCTCGCGCTCTTCCGCGATCCCGAGCATCCGCTTGCCCGCGCCGGACAGCCCGGGGGCGTGACTCAGCGCGTTGGCCAGCCGCGGAGTCCGGGCGGCGACTGGTCCCCACCACGGGAGCAGCCCGAGCACGTAGTGATTCAGCGGCCGCCGGCGCCGCGCGTAGTAGTGGGCCAGGAACTCGGCTTTGTAGGTGGGGATGTCGACCTGCACCGGGCAGTCGCCGGTGCACCCCTTGCAGGCGAGGCACAGGTCGAGCGATTCCTTGACCGCGTCGTCACGCCAGCCGTCGGTGACCGGGTCGCCCTTCAGCATCTCGAACAACAGTCGGGACCGGCCGCGGGTGCTATGGCGCTCTTCGCGCGTGGCGTGGAAGCTCGGGCACATCGTCAGGCTGCCGAGGTTGCGGCACTTGGCCATGCCGAAGCACCGCTCGATCGCGGTCGCGAACGAGCCGCCGTCGTCGGGGTAGGCGAAATGCGTTTGCAACTGCGGGGGCCGGTAGTCCGGTCCCAACCGGAGGCCCTCGTCGAGCTTGACGTCGCCGATCAGCCGGTTCGGGTTCATCTTCGTGTCGGGGTCCCAGATCCGCTTGAAGTCACCGAACGCCTGCATCAGCTCTGGGCCGAACATCTTCGGCAGCAGCTCGGCGCGGCCGTGTCCCTCCCCGTACTCGCCGGCCAGCGAGCCGCCGTAGGCGACGACCAGGTCGGCGCACTGCTCCATGAACGACCGGAACGTCTTCACCCCGGCGGCGCTCTTGAGGTCGAAGTCCATCCGGGTGTGCACGCAGCCCTGGCCGAAGTGGCCGTAGTAGACGCAGCGGTAGCCGTGGTCGTCGAGGATCTGCTGGAAGTCACGCAGGTACGCCCCGAGCTTGTCGGGATGGACGGCGGCGTCCTCCCAGTTGCCCTCGGCGTCCATGTAGCCGGGGGCGCGGCTGTCGCCGACCGCGCTCTCGCGCACCTTCCAGACGCTGACCTGATCGAGCTTGTCGGCGATCACCCGGGCGTCGATCTGGGGACCGTCGGCGAGGTCCTCGAGCGCCTGGCGCGCCTCGGCCATCGCCTCGTCGGGGTCGTTCTGGCCGAACTCGATGTACAGCCACGCCCGCCCGTCGGGGAGCAGCTTGCGCTCGGCGGCGAGCCGGCTCTTGGCGATCATGTTCTTGATCAGCTGGTCGTCGAACCCCTCGAGGCCGATCGGCTTGCACCGCTCCAGGATCACCGGCACGTGGTCGGCGGCCGTGAACACGTCGGGGTAGCCGAGCAACACGGTGCGGCGGTGCTGGGGGCTCGGGACCAGCCGGACCGTCGCGTGGAGGATGTTCGCGCACGTGCCCTCCGAGCCGACGAGCGCACGAGCGACGTGGAAGCCGTTCTCGGGCAACAGCTGGTCGAGGTTGTAGCCCGACACGCGGCGGGGGATGTCGGGGTACTCCGCCCTGACCCGGTCTCCGACGCGGTCTCTGAGCTGTTTGAGCTGGTCGTAGATCTCGCCCTTGCGTCCGCCGGCGGCGATGATTTGTTCGAGCTCCTCGTCGGAGGTCGCGCCGACCGTGAGCCGGGTTCCGTCGTAGAGGACGACGTCGAGCTCGATCACGTTGTCGCTGGTCTTGCCGGCCATCAGCGAGTGCGTGCCGCATGAGTTGTTCCCGAGCATGCCGCCGAACGTGCAGTACTCGTGGGTTGCCGGGTCCGGGCCGTAGGTCAGCTGGAACTCCTCGGCGGCGTTCCGGAGCTGGTCGCAGATCACCCCGGGCTGCACGACCGCGCGCATGGCTTGCGGATCGAGCTCGACGATCTCGTTGTAGTACTTCGAGTAGTCGAACACGACGGCGACGTTCGTGGTCTGGCCGCTCGGCGCGGTGCCGCAGCCGCGCGGGAGCACCGGCGCCTTGTACTCGCGGCAGATCGCGACGGCTGCGATCACGTCGTCCGGACCTTTCGGGATCACGACGCCGATCGGGACCGCCCGGTAGATCGAGAAGTCGTTGGCGTACATCGCGCGCGTGCCCGCGTCGAAGCGGACCTCGCCACTGATGGCCTGTTCCAGGGCGCGCTTGAGACCGGAGACGTCGACGTCGGTCGGGCCGGTTATGACATGGCGCCGGTCGAGCTGGGACGCGCTGCTGGCCATCGCTTTCCTCCTCCTACGTGGTGCGGGCCGTTACCGTATCTCAGCCGCTGGTCAACAACGGACGGCCGGCCCGCTCAATATGCCCGGGCGACGAGCGCGTCGACTCCGTCGGCGTCGGGGTCGTCGACTGGCTCGCCGTCCTCGCGCAGCAGGCATCGCACCGATATGCCCGCCTGCGCCAGGCGGGCTTCTGCGTCCTCGCCACAGTCTCGCCACGGGAGGCGAGCAAAGCCGTCGGCGGCCAGCTCCCGGGCCTCGTCGAGCGACTGGGCGGGCCGCGTTCGCGTGTCGCGGAGCGCGGTCGCCTGAGCGAGCAGCTCTCGCTGATCGTCGACGAGCATTCGTGGGACCTCGTCCGCGAGCGCCCGCAGTGGACGCGTCTCCTTGTCGGTGTGGGCGCGGCGGGCGACCACGGCCTGGCCCGCGGCCACATCGCGGGGCCCGAGCTCTACTCGAAGCGGGACACCGCGAAGCTCGTGGTCGATGATCCGCCGCCCGAGCGAAACGTCGACGCGGTCATCGAGCTCGACGCGAACGCCTGCCCGCTCGAGCTCATCCACGACCGCGGTCGCGGCCTCGGTCACGCCCTCGCCGGCGCGCGCGATCACCACGACGACCTGCGTCGGCGCAAGGCGGGGCGGGACCCGCAGACCGTGATCGTCGCCGTGAACCATGATCATCGCGCCGAGCAGACGCGTCGACGCGCCCCACGAGGTCTGCCAGACATGGCGGAGCTGCCCGTCGCGATCGCTGAACTGGATGTCGAATGCGCGCGCGAAGTTCTGCCCAAGCTCGTGCGAAGTGCCCATCTGAAGTGCCTTCCCGTCGCGCATGACCCCCTCGCATGACCAGGAGATGTCCGCGCCCGCGAACTTCTCCCGTTCGGTCTTGCGGCCGCGGAAGATCGGGATCGCGAGCTCCTGCACGATCGCGTCGGTGTAGACCTCTTCGAGGATCTGCAGCGCGTACGCGTGCGCGTCCTCGCGCGTGGCATGGGCGGTGTGCCCCTCCTGCCACAGAAACTCCGAGCTGCGCAGGAACAGCCGCGGCCGCAGCTCCCACCGGACCACGTTTGCCCACTGGTTGATCAGTAGTGGGAGATCGCGGTAGCTGGAGATCCACCTGGAGAACGAGGAATTGACAATCGTCTCGCTCGTCGGCCGGACTACCACCGGCTCGTCGAGCTTCTTGCCGCCGCCGTGAGTGACCACCGCCAGCTCGGGACTGAAGCCCTCGACGTGCTCCGCCTCCCGGCGCAGGTAAGCCTCGGGGATCAGCAGGGGGAAGTACGCGTTGCGCGCGCCCGCGGCCTTGATGCGCCGATCGATCGCCGCCTGGAGGCGCTCCCAGATCGCATAGCCCCACGGACGGATGACCATCGTCCCGCGCACCGGCCCGTTCTCGGCCAGCTGCGCCTTGGCGATCACGTCCTGATACCAGCGCGGAAAGTCCTGCTCCTGCGGAACGAGCACGCTCGACATCGGTCGGACTGTAGAGGGACTCCGAGCTGCCCGAGACGCGATTCGTCTTTAACGGCGGGCATCTGGAGCAGGGCGGATCGGGCCGAGCATGCATACCGCGACACTGGACCCGACGGGGGGAGGCCTTGGCGCGGTATGCATGTGGGGCATGCGTTCTGCGCCGCGGTTCCCGGATTCGGCGTCCGTCGACGCACTATGCATGTCGGACGCACAGCTCCCTCCCTCAGGTGCCCGCCGTTCGGCCGCCGAACACCTCGACGTCGTCAAGTGAACTCACCGGCGCGATGAGGGACGTACGGCTCCTCCAAGCGCCGGCACTCCTCGTCGGTGAGCTCGACGCCGGCGGCCGCGATCGCGTCGGTGACGTGCTCGAGCCGGGTCGCGCCGACGATCGGGGCGACCACGCCTGGCCGGCCAAGGAGCCACGCAAGCGCGATCTGGGCGGGCGAGACCCCGCGCTCCTCCGCGATCGTCTTGACCGTCTCGGCGATGGTGAGGTCAGTGTCCCGGTACTCGCGGCGGTCCGCGCTGGAGCGCGCGGTCGATCGCGTCTGGGCGCGCTTACCCGCGAGCAGGCCGCGCGCGAGCGGGCTGTAGGGCACGAGGCCGACGCCCTGGTCGATGCACAGCGGGATCATCTCGCGCTCCTCCTCGCGGTTGACCAGGTTGTAGCGGTCCTGCATCGCGATGAATCGCGTCTGGCCGGCGCGCTCGGCGGCGTGCTGGGCCTTGGCGAACTGCCACGCGCTCATCGTCGACGCGCCGATGTAGCGGGTCTTGCCGGCGCGGACGACCTCGTCGAGCGCCGCCATCGTCTCCTCGATCGGGGTGTTCTCGTCCCAGCGGTGGACCTGGTACAGGTCGACGTAGTCGGTCCCCAGGCGCCGCAGCGAGGCGTCGATCGCAGCCATCACGTGCTTTCGCGACAGCCCGCGTTCGTTGGGGCTCTCGCCGGTCGGCCAGTAGACCTTGGTCGCGAGCACGTACTCCTCGCGGCTCGCGAACAGCCGCCGGAGCAGCGCTCCCGTGATCCGCTCGCTCTCGCCGTCGGAGTACATATCGGCGGTGTCGAAGAACGTGATCCCGCCCTCGACGGCCGCGCGAACGATCGGCGCCGCCCGGTCCTCGTCGAGAGCCCAGGCCTGCAACGCCGGATCGCCGAAGCTCATCATCCCAAGGCCGATCGGCGACACGCGCAGCCCGGACGGTCCGAGCGTTCGATACCAGTCCGCGGTTGACATCCCTTCCGCCATTCTCGTCACTCCGCCCGATCCGTCGGGGCCCGGTGATACACCCCGCCGATGCTGCAAGAGCTGCGTGTCGAGAATCTGCTGCTGATCGATCGGGCCGAGCTGAAGCTCGCTCCCGGCCTGAACGTCGTCACCGGCGAGACCGGCGCCGGCAAGACGCTGCTCGCGCAGGCGCTCGACCTCTTATTGGGAGCCCGCCCACCCCGCGCCGG
The DNA here is from genome assembly GCA_963699325.1 of uncultured Solirubrobacterales bacterium. Lineage (GTDB taxonomy): Bacteria > Actinomycetota > Thermoleophilia > Solirubrobacterales > Solirubrobacteraceae > Palsa-465. The sequence goes on from CAVOTN010000022.1 coordinate 266,669, forward strand.
CAGCGGCGTCGTCCGCGCCGGCGCGGACGAGGCCTACGTCGAGGGCGTGTTCTCGCTGCCCGCCTCGCTCGCCCACGCCGAGATCCTGCCCACCGGAGCCGAGGAGATCGTGCTGGCGCGGCGCGTGTGGCCCGACGGGCGGACCCGGGCGTACGTCTGCGGCCGCTCCGCCACCGTCGCCGACCTGCGCGAGCTCGGGAGCGCGCTGCTCGCGTTCTACGGCCAGCACGAGCACCGCAAGCTGATGCTCTCGGCCGTCCAGCTCGACGTGCTCGACGGGTACTGCGGACTGGCACAGGGTCAGCTCCGGGCGCGGGTGGCTGATGCGTACGCGCGGGTGCGCGAGGTCGAAGAGCGCTTCGAGGGCTTGAACGAGCTCGCCGCCGGCCGGGAGCGCGAGCTCGACCTGCTCGCGTTCGAGCTCGACGAGATCGAGAGCGTCGCGCCCGGAGAGGATGAGGCTGCCGAGCTGGCGGTCGAGCGAGACCGCCTACGGCACCTGGAGACGCTGCGGAGCGCGGCGTTCGGCGGAGCCGAGGCGATCGCACCCGAGGACGGAAACGGTGGCGCCGCCGAGCTGGTCGCTTCCGCGGCGGCGCAGCTGGCCGGTGCGGCGGCGATCGACCCGGAGCTCACCGGCCTGGCCGAGCGGCTGCAGGCACTCGCCCACGAGGCCTCGGAGGTGAGCACCGCGTTGCGTTCGTACGTGTTTGGCTTGGAGGCGTCACCGGGCCGGCTCGAGGAGGTCGAGGAGCGGCTCGCGCTGTTCGCTCGCCTCGAGCGCAAGCACGGGGGTTCGATCGCCGAGGTGCTCGCCCACGCCGAGCGCTGCCGGGCGCGGCGCGAGGAGCTCGAGCGGGTCGAGATCGCGCTGTCCGAGGTCGAAGCGTCGCTCGGCGAGGCCCGGGCGGAGCTCGATCGGCTCGCCGGCGAGCTGTCTTCGCGCCGGCGAGAAGCGGCGCCGGCGCTCGCCGCCGCGGTCCGCGAGCGGCTGGCCGAGCTGGCGATGCCCGACGCCGAGTTCGAAGTCGAGGTCCGCCCGCGCGAGGACGGGTGCGGCCCGCGGGGGGCGGACGAGGTGTCGCTGGTGATCGCGCCGAACCCGGGGATGCCCGCCGGGCCGTTGCGCGAGATCGCCTCGGGCGGCGAGCTGTCGCGGGTGATGCTGGCGATCCTGAGCGTGGCGCACGGCTCTGGTGGCGAGGCCGGGTCGAGCGCCGGCGAAGGCCCGTTGCTCGTGTTCGACGAGATCGACGCCGGCATCGGCGGCCACACCGCCCGGGCGGTCGGCGAGCACCTGCGCGCGCTCGCCGAGGGGCGGCAGATCCTCTGCATCACCCACCTGCCCCAGGTCGCGGCGATGGCCGCCCGCCACTTCACGATCGTCAAGGACTCGAGCGCGGTGCCGGCGCGGACGACCGTGTCCTCGCTCGACGGCAACGAGGTCGTCGGCGAGCTCGTCCGAATGCTCGGCGCCGCCGAGGGCGACCGCGCCGCGAGCCGCCACGCTCGCCAGCTCTTGCGCGCGGCCTGATCCGGGGCCGGCGCTCAGGGGCCTGCGCGAAAAAGCGTCCTCCTGGTTCGCTTTTTCGCGCAGGCTCCGAGTGTCCGAGGTGGGCGCTACCTTCAGATCGTCGGAACCGCACTACACTCGGGAAGCGAGCAGATGCCCTCAGGCGAGACGCGATTCATCTTCATAACGGGCGGGGTTGTGTCCTCGCTCGGCAAGGGAATCGCCGCCGCGTCGATCGGCCGGCTGCTGGTTTCCCGCGGGCTGGACGTCCAGCTCCAGAAGTTCGACCCGTACATCAACGTCGACCCCGGCACGATGTCGCCCTACCAGCACGGCGAGGTGTTCGTGACCGAGGACGGCGCCGAGACGGACCTCGACCTCGGGCACTACGAGCGATTCACCGACGCGAACACGAGCCGGGCGTCGAACGTCACCGCCGGCGGCATCTACAACACCGTGATCCGCCGCGAGCGCCGTGGGGACTACCTCGGCGCCACCGTGCAGGTCGTGCCGCACATCACCGACGAGATCAAGCAGCGGATCAAGCTGATGGCCGAGGCGACCGACGTCGACTTCGTGATCACCGAGATCGGCGGGACGGTGGGCGACATCGAATCGCTCCCGTTCCTCGAGGCGATCCGCCAGTTCCCGGTCGACGTTGGCCGGCGGCGCTGCATGTTCATCCACCTCACGCTCGTCCCGTACATCGGGCACGCCGGCGAGCTGAAGACCAAGCCGACCCAGCACTCGGTCAACGAGCTGCGGCGCATCGGTATCGCGCCGGACATGGTCATTGCCCGCTCGGAGTCTCAGCTTTCGGGCGACATCAGGCGCAAGATCGCGCTGTTCGCGAGCCTGCCCGTCGAGGCCGTCGTGTCCGCGTTCGACGTGCCCGACATCTACCGGGTGCCGCTCGTGTTCCGCGAGGAGGGCGTCGACGACTTCGTGCTCAGAGAGCACTTCGGGATCGAGGCACCGGAGCCTGATCTGAGCGATTGGCAGGACATCACCCGCCGCTCGAGCGAGGCCACCCAAAGCGTGCGGATCGCGCTCGTAGGCAAGTACGTACGGCTCGAGGACGCGTACCTGTCAGTGGTGGAGGCGCTCCGGCATGCCGGCACCCACCACGGCGCCAAGGTCGAGGTCGACTGGATCGACTCCGAAGAGGTCGGCGACCCGGCCGTCGCGGCGCGGCTGGACGAGGCGAGCGGGATCCTGATCCCGGGCGGGTTCGGCGGACGGGGCATCGAGGGCAAGATCCGGGCGGCCCAGATCGCCCGCGAGAAGAAGATCCCGTACCTCGGAATCTGCCTGGGCATGCAGCTCGCGGTGTGCGAGTTCGCGCGCCACGTGGCCGGTATGGAGGGCGCGAACTCGACCGAGTTTGACCTCGAGACGCCGTTCCCGGTGATCGACCTGCTGCCCGAGCAGAAGGAGATCGCCGACATGGGCGGCACGATGCGCCTGGGCGCCGACCCGGTCAAGCTGCACGCCGGCACCCGCATCCGCGAGCTGTACGACGAGCCGGTCGTGTACGAGCGCCACCGCCACCGCTACGAGGTCAACAACCACCTGCGCCGGCGCCTCGAGGCCGTCGGGCTGGTGTGCTCGGGCACCTCGCCCGACGAACGGCTCGTCGAGGCGATCGAGCTGCCCGTCGATCTGCACCCGTTCTTCGTCGCCTCGCAGTACCACCCCGAGTTCAAGTCGCGTCCCGAGCGGCCGGCGCCGCTGTTCCGCGAGTTTGTCGGGGCTGCCCTCGAATACGCCGGCCGGACGGTGGGCGTCGCGCAGGCGGGCAACGGCGCGCCCCAGAACGGCGAGGGCGCCGCGCACAACGGCGAGAGCGCCGCACACAACGGTGAGGGCGCCACGCCCCACGCCACCACGAGGTGAGGCGCGCCACCGACGCCGAGCGCGAGCGGCTGCACGAGACGTTCGCGGCGCTGTGTCGGATCGAGAGCCCGTCGGGCCGGGAGCGTGGATGCGCGGACTTCATCGCCGGGCAGCTACGCGGGATGGGCCTCAACGTCGATGAGGACGGCGCGGGCTCGCGGGCCGGCTCGGACGCCGGCAACCTGCTCGCGCGGATCCCGGGGGCCGGCGCGGACAGCATTCTGCTGTGCGCGCACATGGACACCGTGCCGCTGACGGCGCCGGTCGAGCCGGTGCGCGTCGACGGCGGCTGGGAGAACGCGGGGGAGGGGATCCTCGGTGCCGATAACAAGTCGGCGGTGGCGGTGATCCTCGAGGTGGCCCGCCGCGTCACGAGCGGTCCCCGGCCGCCCGATCTCGGGATCGAGCTCCTGTTCACGGTGTGCGAGGAGGTGTCGCTGCGTGGCTCCGCGGAGTTCGACGCCAGTCGTCTGGAGAGCCGGTTCGGCTACGTGTTCGACCACGCGACGCCAATCGGCGAGCTCGTGCTCGCGTCCCCGCACCACCACCGGATCACCGCCGAGTTCCGCGGCCGGGCGGCTCACGCCGGCGTCCGGCCCGAGGCCGGCCGCAGCGCGATCGCCGCGGCGGCGAACGCGATCGCCGCCATGCGGCTCGGCCGGCTCGACGCCGATACCGTCGCCAACGTCGGCACGATCGAAGGCGGGACCGCGATCAACGTGATCCCCGCGCGGTGCCGGATACTGGCCGAGGTGCGCAGCCTCGACCAGGCCAGGGCCGAGGCGGTGGCCACCGAGATGATCGACCACCTCCAGGAAGGAGCCGACGCGGCCGAGTGCGATCTCGACGTCACCCTGGAGCGAGGGTTCGAGGGCTACCGGATCCGCCCGAGCGCCATCGAAGTTCGCGTCGCCGAACAGGCTCTGCGCACGTGCGGGTACGAGCCGACGCGCATCGTCACCGGCGGCGCGTCGGACGCGAACACGCTGCGGGCCAGCGGGTTTCCGTGCATGTGCCTCGCCGACGGCGCCGAGCACAACCACGAGCCCACTGAGCGGATCAGCGATGACGCGCTCGAGGGGATGCTCGACGTAGGACTCACGCTGCTCGACGAGGCCGGCCGCGCGCTGAAGGACGTATGAGCCCGGAGCTCGAGCCGATCAGCGCTGAGGTCAAGTGGACGGGGGCGGTCGTCCGCGCCGGAGTCGAGCGGTTCCGGCATGCCGACGGGTCCGAGGTCACCCGCGACAAGGTGTGGCATCCGGGCGCGGTCGGGATCATCGCGCTCGACGACGAGCACATCTGGCTGACCCGCCAGCCGCGCGAGGTGATCGGGGCGTTAGCCTCGCTCGAGATCCCCGCCGGCAAGCTGGACGTTCCCGGCGAGCCGCCGCTCGAGACCGCCAAGCGCGAGCTCGCCGAGGAGATCGGCAAGCGTGCCTCTGGCTGGGAGGAGTTGCTCGTGTTCTACACCAGCCCCGGATTCAGCGACGAGCGCGTGTGGCTGTACGTCGCGACCGGGCTGTCGGACAGCCCCGAGGTCGAGGGCGACGAGGACGAGCGCATCGAGATCGTGCCGTGGCCGCTCGCGAAGCTCGACGACGCGATCGAGCAGTGCGAGGACTCCAAGACGCTGATCGCGCTGTTGTGGCTGCGGGCGCGGCGTGCCGGCGCTGTCACGGGACCGGCGCAGCGGTCGTGAGCGTCCACCACCAGGCGGCGCGCGGGTTCCAGCAGGGAGCAGCCGCGTACGAGCGCGGCCGGCCAGGCTATCCGCACGACGCGGTGCAGTGGCTGTGGAGGGAGCTGCGACTGGGGCCGGAGCGCACCGTCCTCGACGTCGGCGCCGGCACCGGCAAGCTCACGCGCGAGCTGGTCCCGAGCGGAGCGACCGTCGTCGCGGTCGAGCCGGTCCCGGCGATGCGCGCCGTGCTCGAGCAGGTCGTGCCCGAGGCCCGGGCGTTGGCCGGCACCGCTGAGGCGCTGCCGGTGGAAGACGAGAGCGTCGACGCGGTCGTCGTCGCCCAGGCGTTTCACTGGTTCGACGTCCCGGCGGCCGCGGCGGAGTTCCGCCGTGTGCTCAGGCCGGATGGCCGGCTTGGGTTGATCTGGAACCGCCGGCTGATGGACGAGCCAATTCACCGGGCCGTCCGGGAGATCATCGAGCCCCATCGCCTCGACTCGCCGAGGCACTACGACGGCAAGTGGCGGGTCCCGCTGGAGGCGAGCGGGCTGTTCGAGGCGGTCGCTGAGATCGAGGTCCCGTCCGAGCAGGTGCTCGACGCCGAGGCGTTCGTTGACCGGTTCAGCTCGATCAGCTTCGTCGCCGCGCTCCCGGACTCCGAGCGCGCGTCGGTGATGCAGCGGCTCCGGGCGGTGGCGGCCGGCGCCGGCGAGCAGCCCCTGCGTCTCGGTTATATGACCGAGGCGTACGCGTACAGACGCTCCTAGCGACCCGGCGGCGCGTGTGGCCATCCAGCGGGAGGAGCCCCGCGGGCGGTCCCGAATACCCGGGGCATGGCAACCGCGCATACGGTCGACGGCACTCGCCGGATCACCGAGCTGACGTTCGACTTCCTCGGCTACCTCGAGCTTGAACGCGGCCTATCGCGCAACACGCTCGAGGCTTATCGCTCGGACCTTCAGCAGTTCGCCGACTTCCTCGAACGCCATGCGCTGGATCCGCTGGAGGTGCAGACGGTCGACCTGATGGAGTTCATCTCAGAGCTGGCGACCGCCAGCCCCGAGCGGCCCGCCGCGGCGCCGGCCACTCTGCAGCGCAAGATCGCCTGCCTGCGCTCGTTCTACCGCCACCTGCGCCGCGAGCAGATCCTCGACCGCGATCCGTCCTCCGAGCTGCGCGCGCCCCGCGCCCGGGCTCGCCTGCCCAAGGTCCTCAGCCGCGACGAGGTCGGGCGGTTGCTCGAGCAGCCGACCGGGACGACCCCCGCGGCGCTCCGCGACCGGGCGCTGCTCGAGACGATGTACGCGTGCGGGCTTCGGGCCTCCGAGGCGATCGGACTCGAGCTGTCCGAGCTCGATCTCGAAGCCGGCATCCTCAGGGCGCACGGCAAGGGCTCCAAGGAGCGGATCGTCCCGGTCGGCGGCAAGGCAATCGAGGCCCTGGCGCAGTACCTCGAGAAGGGCCGTCCGCAGCTCGTGGGCGTGCGGCCGGAGCGGCGCGTGTTCGTGAACCTCCGCGGCGGCGGCCTGACGCGCCAGGGCCTCTACAAGATCGTCCGCCGCCACGCCCGGACAGCCGGGCTCGAGCACCGGATGAGCCCGCACACGCTCCGCCACACGTTCGCGACGCACCTGCTGACCGGCGGCTGCGACCTGCGCTCGCTCCAGGAGATGCTCGGACACGCCGACATCGGCACGACCCAGATCTACACCCATCTGTCGACCGAGCGGCTCCGCGACGTGTACTTCGAGGCGCACCCCCGCGCGCAGATCGCGCACGAAGAGCCCTAGTCGTACAGTCCCCCGCGTGGGGATCGCACACTTCGAAGAAGCGCCGGCGCGGGACCGCACCGCCGGGCCGGGTCGAGCGTCTGCGGTGGCGCTCAGCGGGCTCCCCGGAAGATCATTGATCTAAGCGCGCCGGCTGTACGACGACCATGCCCGAGCTGCCCGAAGTCGAGACGATCCGCCGACAGCTGGCGCCGCACCTGGAGGGGCGGACGATCGCCGACGCCCGGATCCTCGATCCGAGGTGGACACGCCCCGATCCGCCGGCGGCGGTCGAGGCGGAGCTTCAGGGAGCGGTCGTCGAGCAGATCGGCCGCGCCGGCAAGTACCTCATCTGGTCGCTGTCGGATGAGCGGTTCCTCCTGCAGCACCTGCGCATGACCGGGACGTTGCTCTACGACCCCGCCATCCCGCCGGCGCACACGCGGGTGTTATTCGACTTCCACGGCGGTCATCGTCTCGTGTACGTCGACCCGCGCCGTTTCGGCACGGGTCATTTGGTCCACGGCGAGGCCGAGCGCGACCGGTACCTGGCCGCGCGCATCGGGATCGAGCCGCTCACGCCCGAGTTCACGTCCGCCCATCTGCGCGAGCTCGCGCGGGGGCGCACCGCTCCGGTCAAGGCGTTCGTGCTCGACCAGCGGCGGATCGCCGGCGTCGGCAACATCTATGCCGACGAGGCGCTGTTCCGAGCCCGGATCCATCCGCTGCGCCCCGCCGGGCGGTTGAGCGGCGCCGACTGGGAGCGGGTGCGAGCAGGGATAGAGGAGGCGTTGAGCGCTGGGATCGAGGCGAAGGGAGCGTCGATCGACGACTTCCGCCACGTCGACGGAGCCCGGGGCTCGTTCCAGGACCGCTTCCTGGTCCACCGGCGCGCCGGCGAACCATGCCCGCGCTGCGGCCACACGATCCGCAAGATCGTCGTCGGCGGCCGCGGCACCTACGTGTGCGAGCGCTGCCAGCCCAAGCCGCGGGGCCGTCGTGCCGGCGCCGGTCGGCGCTAGGCCGCGAGCAGCTCGGCGAGTCGTCCTGCGCGGTCCGCGGCGACGAGTTCGTTGAACCCGCCGATCGGCTCGTCGCCGATCAGGATCTGCGGGAAGGTGAACATCCCGGTTCGGTCGACCAGTTCGGCACGACCGTCCGGATCGCGTGCCAGATTGATCTCTTCGTACTGGATGCCGCGCTTGGCGAGGAGCGTCTTGGCCCTCGTGCAGAACGGACAGGCATCGGTGGTGTACATCGTGACGGGCGGCATAACTTCATTAAAGTATAGCGGACGAGGGGCAATGGGCGGCTCGCTGAGAACCGAGGCGATCGTGCTTCGCTCGATCAGATACGGAGAGGCGGATCGGGTCCTGCATCTGTACACGCCGGGGTACGGCCGGCTGGCGGCGATCGCCAAGGGAGTGCGGCGGGCCCGCAGCCGGTTCGGTGCGAGGCTCGAGCCGTTCTTCCACATCAACGTGATCCTCCACCAGGGCCGCAGCGATCTGCACACGGTCACGAGCGTGGACACCATCACCGCTTACCGGTCACTGCGCGATCACGCCGCGACGCTCGACGCCGCCGCGCGGGCGTGCGACGCGGTCGCCCGCCTGTTCGAGACCCCCGATCCGCATCCCGAGGTGTTCCGCCTACTCGCCAACGAGCTGGCGCTGCTCGACCTCGACGCCGGCAACGCGCGTCCGGCGAACGGGCTTGCGTTTCGGCTGAAGCTGCTCCTTGCCGCGGGCATCGTGCCGCAGCTCGGATCGTGCGCCGGCTGCGGCGAATCCGAGCATTTGCAGGGCTTTTCGGCTGCCGCCGGTGGCGTCGTGTGCAACTCGTGCGAGGCGGCCGCGTTTCCCCTCGGCCAGGAGGGCCACAGTTTCCTGGTCGGTGCGCTCGGCCGGCCGCTCGCCCAGGCGCCCGACGCGTCCGAGCGGGCGCTGGCGCAGGCCGAGCGCGCGATCACCGAAACCGCCGAGCACCACGCGCACGTGCGGCTGCGTCCGCTCCTGAGCACGGCCAGGGGCCGCTCTGCGGCCGGGGGGTTCGTACCCAGGGCTGTGTGAGGCGTTCGTACCCAGGGCTGTGTGAGCCTCGGCGGGGTGTCGACCACCGCCACCGCAACCCGCGGGCACCGGCAACGGCTTTGTCACAACTCGTCGCGCCGGCGCCGGGCGCTGTCAGAATCGAGAGGTGATGAGTGGTCAGGTCCTCAGCTCCGAATCTGAGCATCCCGCCGGCGCGGTCGCGGCTGCGTTTGCCGAGCGGATCCGGGCGCGTGAGGCGCGGGATCTCGCGCCGCTCGCGACCCCGTCCTACCCCGCGAGCCGCGCAACGGCCCGAGCCGGACTGCGGGCTACGCACCCCGTTCCAGCGCGACCGCGACCGGATCGTGCACTGCAAGGCGTTCCGGCGGCTCAAGTACAAGACGCAGGTGTTCGTGGCGCCGGCCGGCGACCACTACCGCACGCGCCTCACCCACACGCTCGAGGTGACGCAGATCTCCCGCACGGTGGCGCGGGCGCTGCGCCTGAACGAGGATCTCGTCGAGGCGATCGGGCTCGGGCACGATCTGGGCCATCCGCCGTTCGGGCACGTCGGCGAAGACGCGCTCGACCAGTGCCTGACCGAGCGGTTCGGTCTGCGGTTCATGCACCACGAGCACTCGCTGCGCGTGGTCGACACGCTCGAGCGCGACGGCCAGGGTCTCAACCTGACCGAGCCGGTCCGCGACGGGATCGTGAGCCACTCCGGCCGGGCGCCGGACCCCGCCACGCTCGAAGGCAAGATCGTTCGGCTGATGGACCGGGTGGCGTACATCAACCACGACATCGATGACGCGCTGCGCGCCGGCGTGCTCATGCCGGACGACCTCCCGCAGGGGCCGCTCGAGGTCCTCGGCGACACCGGGTCGAGCCGGATCGACACGCTCGTGCACGACCTGGTCGAGCATTCCGAGCGCAGCGGCGACATCGTGCAGGGCGAGACGGTTGGCGGGGCGATGACCGAGCTCCGCGCGTTCATGTTCGAGCGCGTCTATCTCGGTCCCGCGGCGACGCGCGAGCACGCCAAGATCAGGGTGGTCGTGCGCTCGCTGTTCGATCATTACTGCGCTCACCCCGACGAGATCCCCGACTCGATCCCGCCCGGCGACCTGCCACGCCGCGTCACCGATTACCTCGCCGGCATGACTGACCGGTTCTGCATTCGCACGTTCGAGGCGCTGAGCGTGCCGGTGGCGTTCGCGCCGTGACTAGGTTCACGGCCGACTCGCGCGATCGCGTGCGCGACGCGGTCGACATGATCGCGGTGGTCTCGGATCACACCGAGCTGCGCCGCGCCGGCGCCAGCGAGTACGTCGGCCGCTGCCCGTTCCACGACGAGCGGACCCCGTCGTTCGGCGTCAACCCGATCGACAAGGTCTATTACTGCTTCGGCTGCCAGGCCTCGGGCGACGTGTTCACGTTCGTGATGGAGACCGAGGGGCTCGACTTCCCCGGCGCGCTCCAGACGCTCGCCGACCGGTTCGGCGTCGAGCTCCAAACCGAGGACGAGGACCCCCAGGCGTCGCAGAGGCGCCGGCGGCGCGAGCGTCTCCAGTCGCTGCTCGGCCGCGCCGCCACCTACTACGCGCGCTACCTATGGGAGGCGCGGGAAGCGCTGCCCGCACGCGAATACCTACGAACCCGTGGGCTTCGCGAGGAGACGCTTCAAACCTTCCGCGTCGGCTACGCGCCCAGCGCATGGGACCGGATCCTGACCGCGTCGCGCCGGGCGGGCTTCAGCGATGAGGAGCTGCTCGCCGTGGGTCTCGCGCAGCGCTCCCAGAACCGGCCGGGCCAGATCTACGACCGGTTCCGCGAGCGGATCATGTTCGCCTCCACCGACGCCCGGGGAAACGTGGTCGGGTTCGGGGCGCGGGCGATGCGCGAGAACCAGCGTCCCAAGTACCTCAACACCGCCGAGGGCGAGCTGTACCAGAAGCGCAAGGTGCTGTTCGGGCTCGATCGCGCGCGGCCGGCGGCCGCTCGGCAAGGCAGCGTGATCCTGGTCGAGGGCTACACCGACGTGCTCGCGCTCCACCAGGTCGGGCTGAGCAACGCGGTCGGGATCATGGGCACCGCGCTCACCGATAAGCAGATCGAGGAGCTCGAGCGGGTCGCCAAGGTGCTGGTGCTGTGCCTGGATGCCGACCGCGCCGGTCAGGACGCGATGCTCCGGGCCGCGCAGCTGACCGACCAGCGCAAGCTCGAACTCCGGGTGGTCGCACTACCCGACGGAACCGACCCGGCGGAGCTGATCGAGCGCGCCGGCGCGGATGCGCTGCGCGAACGGGTGGCGGCTTCGGTGCCGTTCGTCGCCTTTCACGTCGATCGGATCCTCGAGCGGTCGGATACGCGCAGCGCCGAGGGGCGCGACCAGGCGTTCCGCCAGCTGCTTCCCGCGCTCAAGGGCCTGGCGCGAGACGCGTTCGGCGAAGAGCTCCTGCGCCGCGTCGCCGGCAGGCTCGAGCTGAGCGAGGCGCGGCTTGGCTCGCTGATCGAGGGCGCCGCCAGGCAGAACGGGGCCGGCGCGAGCGCTGCCGGCGCCGCCGCGACCGCAGGTGCCGCCGCGCCGTCGGTGCTCGACCAAGGCGTACGCGCCGAGCGGACGTTCCTCGCGCTCTGCATCGCGCTCCCGGCGGCGGGTGCGCGGACGCTGTTCGAGATCGATACCGACCAGCTGATTACGAGCGAGCTGCTGCGCCGCGCCGCGCGCCACCTCGCCGGCCGCACGCAGTCACCTCTGGCCGACCTGCCCCCGGGCGACGAGCAGCTGGCGAGGACGGTGGCCGCCCTCGTCGAGGAGGCCGGGCTGGCCGGAGAGCTCAGCGACGATCAGCTCGAGCACGCCCGCCTGCTGCTCGAGCAGGCCCGGCTCGACCGCGCGATCCGTCGCGCCAAGACCGAGGGCGGGACCGGCATCGCCGAGCTGGCCCGCGAGCGCGAGGCGGTGATGGCGGCGCGCCGTACCGTGTACGCGCGGCTCGAAAAGGCGGTGTGATCGCCTCGCCGGCGCCGGCCCCGCTTACCGCAGCGTCTTGGGCAGCTCCGTCCGGACGGCGGCCAGGACCGCCTGGCGGACCTCCGCGGCGGTCCGGCCATGCGCGCGGGCGATCTGGGAAAGCGTCATCGAGGCGAGCTGCCGGCGGAGCTCGGCCGGCGTCATCCGCAGGTACCTCGCCGCCACCGCGAGCTCGAACGGCCTGAGGCCCTTCACGCCGGGAAGGCTCGACGAGCGCGCCGGCGCACCTCGCGCGGCGGTGCGCCCAGGCGCGATCAGGTCGGTGTCCGGCGTCACTGGCAGGATCACCGGGGGCAGCGGGGATTGGTTGAAGTTGAAGTCGTTCTGGAGATCTCCGAGCTCGGGCTCGTCTTCGCGCACGTCGGGCCGGGGGTCGGGACGGCCGTCGGTCTTCGGGTTGAGCCGCTGGCCGTCGAGGAAGTCGTCCTCGATGAACTTCGCGTACGCGTCGAAGCTGAGCGTCTGGTGGTCGACGTAGCCCTGCCTCGCGTACGGGCTGATCACCAAGCCGGGGACGCGCAACCCGTAGCCCAGGGCATCGACCTTCGGCGGCACGACGTTGTCGTAGAAGCCGCCCCAGTCATCCCAGGCGAGGAAGATCGCCGTGCTGCTCCATTCGGGGCTTCGCATGATCGCGTTGATCAGCCCCGTCACGTACGTCTCGCCGGTGCTGATCAGACCCGGCGGATGCTCGGACACGGTGCCGTTCGGCGTGACCCATGACACCGCCGGCAGCTCGTCGTTCTTCACCGCCGCGAAGAAGTCGGGCAGCCCCTCGATGTTGCCGAGCTGGTCGTCCTGCTGGACGTCGGTGAAGTACGGCAGCGGGTTCCAGATGCCGGGGGTCTGCGCGGTCTGCGAGACCGGCGCGCACGACATCGCCGCGTTGTCGTCGCAATCGGGCTGGCTTCCCTTGTCGACGTAGTAGGCCCAGCTGACCTGATCCTTGTGCAGCAGCCAGGTGAGGTCGGTCCAGGCGTAGTTTGGGTTGGTCGGCAGTGGGTTGCCGAGGCGGTGAGCGAAATCGGGCGGGTTCTGAGGGCGCTGGACCGCGCTCCGGCAGCTCTCCGGGTCGCCCTGGGTGCTGCAGTACGCCGACCATTCGGACACCAGGTACAGGTGAGCGGGGAGGCTCCACGACTCCACCGATTCGAACATGTGGTCCTGGAGCACGAAATCGCGCGCATATGTCCAGTAGTTCGGGATGTCCGCACCCGTGTGGTAGCCCATCACGTCCGGGGCGCCGCCGCCGTTGCCGCAGGCCGGGTTGAACGTCTGGTCGCACCCGGCCATGCCGCTCTCCTGCTCGCGGACGAACCCGTCCATCTTCCCGCCGTTGATGTCGTCGACCGCGTTGTCGTAGGAGTGCGGGCCCCCGAGGCTGCGGTCATCGCGGTCGTGGTACGGGCGGACGCATCCTCCGCTGACCGGATCCGGGAGACACGGCACCGTACCGGGGTTTCCGGCGAGCCCGGGAATGCCGTCGGCGCCCGGGTACGTGCCGAAATAGGTGTCGAACGAGCGGTTCTCCTGCATGATGATCACCACGTGGCGGATCTTGTGGATCCCGACACCCGGCGGGCCGGGCGGCTGCACCGACGTGGTCGTGCCCTCGGTCGTCGACGTGCCGCTCGATCCGCTCGTGGCCGCGCTCCGAGCATCGTTCGAGCCCCCACCGCAGCCCGAGACGACCAGGGCAGCCGCCAGCACCAGCGCAGCGGCCATCACCCAGCCCCCGAGCCGCCGGCCCCGGCGCCCACCCGTCAAGACTTAAGCCTCATGCCGTCGCTTGAGCAATTGATCAGACAATCGAGTCCGATGCTATGGACCCGGCGGAGGGCGTGCGTCAAGGCCGCGTGAAACCGGGACCAGGTTCGTTGGCCACGATTGCTCGGAGGTTGTCTGCGCCGAGCATCGTGTTGCCTCCCGGTTAGAGGCAGCGACGTTCTGCGCTGACCGCGGTTCTCGCTAGAGTTCGCCGTCCTCGTCCCGGGACGAGTCCCACGTCGATCCGGGGTAGCTCAATCGGCAGAGCGTTCGGCTGTTAACCGAAATGTTGTGGGTTCGAGTCCCACCCCCGGAGCTAAGGACCCTAAGTGCCCAGTGCCCTGTACGAGACCGCCTGTCTGACATGAGGTCGGGGCTGACGATCGCCGAGCTCGAAGACTGGGAGCTTCACGGCGCAATCTGGCGTGCGCTCGAGGTCACCGACGTCCGCGCGGTCGTCGAGCTGTGCAGCTGCTCGGGCGAGCCGATGGACCTCGTCGAGGGCGATACACCGGAACTGATCGAGTTCGTGCGCGCTCGCCCGGATGCCACCGCCGACTGACCGGCGTCCGAACCACGCGCCAACCCCTCGACCAGATCCGCCGCCCGCGCGGCGCCGTCATTCGCCGCCGCCCACCCGGCCAGCTCGCGAGCCCGCGCGCTCAGCGTCCGCTCGCCTAGCGCCCGCCGCACCGCGAGCCGCAACGACGCCGGACCCAGCAGCCGCCAAGGAAGCCGCACACCGACGCCCGCCCAGTCCGCCCGAGCGGCGTTCTCGGCCATGTCGCCGACGTGGGGGACGGCCAGGACCGGGCAGCCGCACGCCAGCGCCCGCGCCATCGTCCCGTGGCCGGCGTGACAGATCACGAGCGAGCACGCCGGCATCGTCTTCGCGTACGAGACCCACTCCACGAGCCTCGTGTTCGCCGGGACGGCCACGGACTCGCCCAAAGGCCGGCGGTTCCAGGTCGCGAGCACGCGAACCGGCTCGCCGCGCAGGCCGGACAGCGCGGCCCGCAGCAGCCGATGCGATGGGTCCTGGGCGGTCGACGGCGCCACCAGCACCAGCGGGGCGGCACCGGGCGGCGCCTGCACCTCGCCAAACGGCGGCTCCCAGATCAGCGGCCCGACGACGTGCACGCCGGCGGGCCAGCGGCGCGGGTACTCGAGCTGCGGGAACGTCCCGACCATGCACAGCCTCTCGCTCAACCCTCCGTGGAGGCGCGACACCGGCGGTAGGCCGAGCCGTTCCCGGGCGTCGTTGAGCTCCCTGCGACCGCGCCGCAGCCCCGCCTGCAGAGGCCGGTCGAGTGCTCCCCAGACGCCCCGGCCAAGCCGCGTCCGCGGCAGCCGTGCGCCGACCGCGTACGGCGGGAACCCGCGGGCGCCGGCCGGGTACAGGTGCGGGATCAGCGTCGCCACCGGCACGCCCTCGAGCTCGCCGGCCATCGCCGGCGCGAGCGTCAGGATGTCGTGCACGACCGCATCAGGCCGGACCTCGGCAACCGCGGCCCGAGTAACGCCCGTCGCCCTCACCACGGCCTCGTAAATCTTGAACGGCTCGCCGGCGCCAGGGAATAGCGGGTACTCGGGCGCGGGCACGAATCGCATCCCCGCGGCCTGCACATCCTCGCGCCACCGCGACCAGGTCTCGAACGTCACGTCGTGGCCGCGCTCGGCGAGGCGAGCGCCGAGCGCGAGCATCGGGAACGCGTGACCGGGCTCGCCGAACGCGCCCAGGAACACGCGGAGCCGATCGGCCGGCGCGCTCAAATCGCCAGCTCAGCCACCGCGCGCAGCTGCTCGATCCGCTCGGGGCCGGTGAACGCCATCGGGGTGATCGTGAGCGTCCCCACGCCGGCGTCGCGGAACGCGGCCAGGCGATCGCGGACCGCGTCGCGGGGTCCGCACAGCGTGATCAGGTCGATCAGCTCGTCGGGGAGCGCCGCGGCGGCCTCGTCCTTCTTGCCGTCGAGATAGAGATCCTGGACCTTCACGGCCGCGTCCTCGAAGCCATAGCGCTGAACCAGCTGGTTGTAGAAGTTCTGCGAGCGCGAGCCCATCCCGCCGATGTAGAGGGCGAGCAGGGGGCGCATCCGGTCGCGTGCGCCGGCGTGGTCATCGGAGATGTAGGTGTTGACCGTGGGGGCCATGTCGAAGCCCTCGAGCGAGCGCCCGGCGCGGTCAGCCCCTCCCTCGAGCAGCGCCCGCACCTCTGAGACGTGCTCGGGCGAGAAGAAGATCGGCAGCCACCCGTCGGCGATCTCGCCGGCCAGCGCGGTGTTCTTGGGCCCGATCGCGGCCAGGTAGATCGGGATCCGGTCCTGGACGGGGGCGATCATGAGCTTGAGCGGCTTGCCCGGACCGTCGGGCAGCGGCAGCTCGATCGTCTCGCCGTGGTACTCGACCCGCTCCCGGGCCAGCGCCATCCGGAGGACCGCGACGTACTCACGGGTGCGCTGGAGCTGACGACCGAAGCGCTGCCCGTGCCAGCCCTCGGCCACCTGCGGTCCTGAGGTCCCAAGACCCAGCAGCATCCGACCGCCCGAGAGCACATCGATCGTGGCCGCGGTCATCGCAGTCATGCCCGGGCTGCGCGCCGGCATCTGGAAGATGGCCGAGCCGAGTTTGATCTTGCTGGTCTGGGCCCCCAGCCAGGCCAGCACCGTGGCGGTATCCGAGCCGTACGCCTCGGCCGCCCACACGGAGTCGTAGCCCAGGCGCTCGGCCTCCTGAACGACCGCGAGCTGGTCTGCCGGCGCCACGCCGGGAATGAGGTAGCCGAGGTTCACGCCGAGCTTCATCGCGCCCGGAACCCTATGCGAACCCGGCCGCCCGCGACACTCATATCCGGATGGCCAAAAGCAGCCCGAACCATCTCAGCAGTCAACCCTCGGCAGATGCGACAAGCGTGGGCCAGCCCTGCGAAGCCGAGGCCGTGCTGGATGGCGCTGGAGACCCGCCGAGGATCGGCCCCAACTCGAGGCTGAGCAGTGGTGCGAGTTCGGCGCTGTACTGCTGGGTCATGTGGTCTAGGTCGCGTGTGGTGAGGGTGTGGTTGATGACCATCGGGCAGGTGCCGTCGGCGCAGAACCATTGCATGGTGGGAATCGCTGGATGGTGGGTCTGAGTCGTCATGTGCGCCATCGCCTGCATCAGGGGAACGTAGGTGCTGGGTACCGGAGAGGAGCATTTACGCATGTTCGCGTCCGACTTGTAGATGCACTCGTCGGGCTCCTGATTCTGGCTGGGCTGGTTGGCGAGAAAGATCCCGTTCCTCACCTGCGAGAGCACGGACTTCATGTCGCTCACGGTACTGGCCACGTGCTGCTGCAGAGGGGTGTTGAGGAGGAACATTACGATTGTGGCCACCGGATGCAGCGCCTTGTCCCGTCCCAGCGCCCACCGGTACCAACTGCCGCACGGATACCCCGGAAGGTTTGTGTGGAGGCGGTTGACGAAGCACCCCACCTTGACGAACGGCACCACCGCGACGTGCTGGGCATCGGCGGCCCCCGCCACGGCCGGCATCCACGCACCCGCCTGCGAGTCGCCAATCACGACCACGACGCGTTTCGACGAGGTGTCCCCGAAGCGGCACACTTGACTGGTCACACCGGATGGGAACGCCGGCTTGCACCGGTCGGGAACGAAGCCCTCGCCGGTGCTGTTCGCCTGTGCGAGTACCTGAGCCGAAGGGACGATTGTCTTCGGGAGTGGCGCGCTGCGCCTCGCCGCCGCGACGGCCGCGGCGACAGCCGGTATTGGCTTGGAACGCCCTAGGCTGGTCGGGTCCGGCTGTCCCGGAGCGGGAGTCAGTGCGGGGAGGTGCGTCTTTGCCGAAGCGGAGGCTTCCGCGGCCAGCGAGCCATCGAACAGGGCGATTGGGACGATCACCGCTGTAATGGAGATGATGAGCGCGACCGGAACCATCGCGGCGGTGCGCCAGCCGCGGAGCCAGCGCGCGAAGCGCAGGCGGTTTTCATAGACCTTGTAGGTGAGCGCTGAGAGCATGAAGGCTCCTGTGAGTAGTACGAGGTTGATGCCGACTGGGAGTACGCGTCCGCTGGCCTGCCACACCAGGATCAGGGCCGGGTAGTGCCACAGGTAGAACGCATAGGAGCGGTCGCCGATATAGGCCAGGGGACGGACTGAAAGCACGCGGCCGACGCCGCCCCGCGTCGGTGTGATGCCACCGAAGATGATCAGGCCCGACCCGATCACAGGCAGAAGGGCAGCATAGCCCGGGAAGGGGGTTTGGCTGGAATAGAGGAGTGCGGCGGTAAGGATCATCGCGAGTCCGACCCAGCCGAGCAGCGCGCGCAGGATTCCCGACAGCGGGCTGGTCCGCGAGGCGAGCAGCGCGAGCGCTGCGCCGCCGCCCAGCTCCCAGACTCGCGCCGGCGTCGAGAAATACGCGGCCTGCGGATTTGTGGCAGTGTCGTGGATTGACCACGCCAGCGACAGTACGCAAGCAATAGTGATCAACAGCCCGATCACACGGGTCGCGGTGCGCTGCAAGCTTTCGTCACGTCGGCGTTCTGGAGACTGGGCGTTGCGCCACGCTACTCGACGGCAGAGGTAGAACGCACACGCGAGCACCGGTGCCCAGACGAGGTAAAACTGCTCCTCCACCGACAATGACCAAAAGTGCTGGAACGGAGAGGGCATCGTCGTCGCGACCTGCGCGAAGTAATTCGTGGCGGTGACGGCGAACCGGAAGTTCGAGTAGAACAGGGACGCCGCCAGCCCGTCGAGGAGCACCGACTTCGTCTGCAGAAAATCGGCTCGCTCCAAGTCGTAGATGACGAAGACGGCGATGCAGGTCACCACGATGGTCAGTGTCGCGGCTGGCATGATGCGCCGCACACGCCGTGCGTAGAAGCCTCTGAGCGAGATCCGACCCGGAGCGCGACCCTCTCGGCCGAAACCTTCGCGCAGGAGGATGCCGGTTATCAGGTATCCGGACACGACGAAGAAGACATCGACTCCCACGAAGCCACCGCTCAGAAACGAAACGTTGGCGTGGTCCAAAGCGACCAGCAGCACAGCGACTGCACGCAGGCCCTGGATATCGAGCCGCTTGTCCCTGGTCGTGATCGCCGGCGTACGCCGGGGTGGAGACTCTCGCCTGCGCGGGTGGCCTCGTCCGATGTCAGGACGAGAGATCCAGCGGCCGGCGCCGCGGAAACCGGAGCGCACGCGGCGCCAAGCGTGGTCGGCCGGTGCTCCGATTTCACCCATCGCGGATCACCCCGCATTCCGTGGCCGGAATCCCGACCACTCCTGCAGGCGTCGAATCCCGGAGACGTCGTCTCCGGGAACCGCGCTCACCCAACGCCGCGCGGATCCCGAACAACGGCCACCGAATGCAGGGCCGCTTGGGCCTTCGACGGACTTTTGATCGGACTCACTTTCCACCGTTGCCCGCCTCGTACCCCACAGCATTGCCCGCCTCGTACCCTACACCATGCTGCGCGAGCTTGTCTTTCTTGCCGGCGGTGGCCAGGCGTTCTCAAGCCACTCGGGCGATACGGAGCAGGCTGCCGTCGTCGCCCAGGGATCGCTCAGCAAGATGAGTTCGCTGAGCGCTCTGTCGATGCTTCGCCGACCGACCGTCGGCTCGCCGGCCGTCGGCGCGCTGCACGCCAAGCGGTTCCAAGGAGCACTGACCCGAGTACGCGGCATCCTCACGGCGTCCATTGCGGTGTCACTGTTCATGGGCTTACGACGCTGCCGGAAGTATCAACACGACCTGCATCTACGTACCAGCCCGGTGGATCGGAAGAGTGCGGGTCAGCGTCACCGTGCAGGGTGACTCGTTACCGTCGGGTCGTCACGTTCGCGGCAACGTGCCGCTCGACCCAGATGGAACGCAGCGGGACGGCCAGGGCGGCCTGGGACAGCCGCGACGCCATCGTCGCCTCGGCGATCCGCGCTCGCGCGGCGAACAAGGCCACCTCAACGCCTCAGCCGGGCGAGGATCGGCTTCAGTTCCAGGCCGAGCAGCGGTGCGAGTTCGGCGCTGTACTGCTTGGTCATGTGGTCTATGTCGCGCGTGATGATGGTGCGGTGGATGATCATCGGGCATATGCCGTCGGCGCAGAACCACTGCAGAGTCGGGATCGCCGGATGGTGGGTCTCGGTCGTCATCTGCGCCATCGCCTGCATCAGGGGTACGTAGGTGCTGGGTACCCGGGCGGAGCATTTACGCATGTTCGCATCCGAGTTGTAGATGCACTCGTCGGGGTCCTGGTCCTGGCCGGGTTGGTTGGCGAGATACACCCCGTTCGTCACCTGCGAGAGGACAGACCTCGTGTCGCTGACGGTCGTAGCTGGGTTGCCCTCCTGAGCTGCGGAGAGGAGGAACGTTACGATCGTCGCCACCGGATGCAGCGCTCTGTCCTGCGCGAGCGCCCACTGGTACCAACTGGCGCACGGCCACCCTGGAGAGTTGGTGTAAACGCGGTCGATGAAACACCCGGGCTTGTCGAACGGCACCACCGCGAAGTGCTGGGAATGGGCGACCCCCACGATGGCTGGCGTCCACGTACCCGCCTGTGAGTCGCCGATCACGACCACGACGCGTTTGGACGAGGTGTCACCGAGACGGCAGACTTTGCCGGTCACACCTGATCCGAACGTCGGCTCGCAGCTGGGGGGGATGATGCCGCCGCCGGTGGCGTTCAACTGTGCGAGTCCCTGACGCGAAGGGATGATTCCCTTCGGCAGTGGCGCATTGTGCCTCGCCGCTACGACGGCCGCGGCGACGGCCGGTATCGGCGCGGAGTTCCATAGGCTGGTGGGGTCTGGCTGCCCCGAAGCCGGCCTCATCGCTGAGACTTGGGTCTCGGCGGCAGCGGAGGCCCGTGCGGCCGACCAGCCCTCTAAGACGGCGATGGGAACCATCACCACGGAGATGGCGAGGGCGACCGGAACGATCGCTGTGGTGCGCCAGCCGCGGAGCCAGCGGGCGACGCGCAGGCGGTTCTTGAAGAGGTTGTAGCTGAACGCTGAGAGCATGAACGCTCCTGTGAATAGAACGAGGCCGATGCTGACCGGAAGTACCCGCCGGCTGGTCCGCCACACTACGATCCGCGCGCGAACGTTGCGCTGTATACCAGCACGCCGGTCAAGCTGCCGGTGCGGGCGGAGGTCCCGCTCCGATTCGGGGCCGATTGGGTTAGTGATCGTGACCGCTCGTCATCGTCCGCACCAGCGACCCTCGGCGACATGGTGCCGCCGCACAACCGATCCACCCCTTCCGATGCGCCCCCGACAGACCGCTGCTCGTTCCCGCCGCCGGCGCCCGCGCCGGCTGGTCCTGGCGTGCATGAGCGTCGCGGGCCTCGTCGCGCTGATCGTTCCGCTCGGGAGCGGCGCGCCGCGAGCCGTTGAGCTGCACGTCGCCCGGAGCGCATCGACATCGCCGTGTCCATGGCTGAACCAGTCGCTGTCGATCTCCGAGCGTGTCCGCCTGCTGCTGTCGCGCATGAGTCTGGCCGACAAGATCGCGGAGATGTACATCGTCGAGGGAGCGACCAGCAGCGGCCCGTACGTCGGCTATGAGGGGTTCGTGCCGGCCCAGCCGGCATTGTGCATCCCCGCGCTGGTCGAGCAGGATGGTTCGCTCGGCGTGGCTGCGGGCGCGACCGACGTGACGCAGCTGCCGGCGGAGGTCTCGCTCGGATCGGCCTGGGACCCGTCGCTCGCGTATCAGTACGGCGTGGTCAACGGGCAGGAGCACCGCGCGAAGGGGATCGCGATGGTGCTCGGGCCAGGGATCAACATCCAGCGCGACCCGCGCTGGGGGCGCAACTTCGAGATGTTCAGCGAGGATCCGTTCCTGACCTCGGCGCTGGGCACGGCCGACATCGAAGGTATTCAGAGCCAGGATGTGATGGCCGACGTCAAGCACTTCGTCACCTACAACCAGGAGACGAACCGCGAGACGCCCAACGACGACACGATCGTCAATGCGCGGGCGCTGCACGAGATCTATCTGCCGCCGTTCTACAGCGCCGTCGAGCAGGCCCATGCCGCGTCGGTCATGTGCGCGTACCCGTTGCTGAACGGCGAGTACTCCTGTCAGGACCCGGGCCTGCTCACCGGGCTCCTCGACGATCGCTGGGGCTTTACGGGATTCGTCCGCTCCGACAGCGCAGCCAACGACTCGACCGTCGATTCCGCGAACGCCGGGCTCGATCAGGAGCGCGGGAGCTACTACTGGGACAACGGCCAGCTCGCGGCGGCCGTCGCCGACGGGCAGGTCAGGTCCTCGACGATCAACGAGGCCGTCCGGCGGATCCTGACCGAGATGTTCCAGTTCGATCTGTTCAACAATCCGCCCACGGGGAACCTGTCGAGCCCCGCGAGCACCCCCGCCGACAGACGCCTTTGCCCTGCAACGTCGCCGAGCGCGGAACCGTGCTGCTCCAGAACACCGGGCAGCATCCTGCCGCTCAGCACCGCGACCACCAAGTCGATCGCCGTGATCGGCCCCGACGGCACGCACGAGTCCCCTGACTGCCGGTGGAGGCAGCGCGTACGTCACGGCGTCGTACGTGGTCAGCCCGCTGACAGGCATCACCGACCGCGCCGGCTCCGCGGCGACGGTCACGTCGTATTCCGGCACCGATCCGACCCAGGCGGCCGCCGACCGCCAGCAGCGCGCAGGTGGCGATCGTGTTCGCGAGCTACCCCGAGAGCGAAGGGAGCGACCTGACGAGCATCTCGCTGCCGAACGACCAGGACGCGCATGATCGAGGCGGTCGCGGCGGCGAATCCCAACACGATCGTGGTGCTCAACACCGGCGGACCGGTGCTGATGCCGTGGCTGCAGCAGCGTCAAGGGCGGTGCTGGAGGCGTGGTACCCGGGACAGGAGGACGGCAACGCGATCGCCGTCCGTGCTGTTCGGCGACATCGATCCGAGCGGACATCTCACCGAGACGTTCCCGACCAGCCTGTCCGAGATCCCGACGGCGTCGCCGTCTCAGTTCCCCGGCGTCGACGGCCAGGTCGACTACTCCGAGGGGCTCGATGTCGGCTACCGCTGGTACGACGCCAAGCACGTCACGCCGCTGTTCCCGTTCGGCTACGGCCTGTCGTACACGAGCTTCCGCTTCAGCCACCTGACCGTGACGCCCGAAGTCGGTCGTCAACCGCGCCTCCGGTCCGGATGCCTCCACCGGCCAGGGCGCCACCGCTGGTCACGGTCACCGCCGCATCACGAACACCGGCTCGCGTCCGGGCAGCGACGTGGCCCAGCTGTACCTCGGCGACCCGGCCGTCAGCCGGGGAGCCACCGCGCCAGCTGGAGGGCTTTCAGCGGGTGACGCTGCAGCCCCATCAGTCGCAGACCGTCAGCTTCACGATCACCGGTCACGAGCTCTCCTACTTCAACACCGCCGCGAACGGATGGACCCTGCCCGACGGCCGGTTCTCGCTCTACGTCGGCGACTCGTCCGCGCTCGACATCGCTGCCGCTGCGCGGCGAGCTCACCGTCACCAAGACGATCGGGCCCGCTACGCCGCAGCTGACCGCGCCCGCGACCGTCACTGCCGGGCGCGACGTTCATCGCCACGGCGCGGTTCGTCAACCACGGGAACATGCCGATCACCGACGGCATCGTGCAGCTCCGGGTTCCCGGCCGGATGGAAGGTCGTCCGCCGTCGCGCGACGCGCGACGCTCTCGCTGCCCGCCGGGGCAGAGCACGACACGCAACTTCCGGGTGACTGCCCCCGAGCAGGCGGAGGGCAGACGTCCCGAGCTTGACCGCGACACTGTCCTCGGCGGGCATCGACGGCGCGGGCGACCTGCTCGCGACGACGACGATCCGGTGCGCCCGGGATTACCGTGAGGTCACCTACGACGGTCGGTCGCCGCTCCGGGGCAGTCCGTTCCCGTCACGGTGAGGCTGACTAGCGGTCTGCGCCGGTCCGTGACCTTCCGGCTCGCGCCCACGCCGCCGCCTGGCGTTACGATCGCACCGGCCTCGCCCGCGGTCACGGTGCCGCGCGCACCGCACGGTCAGCCTCAACCTGCTCGTGACGGTCGCTGCCGGCCAGGCGCCCGGCCAGCTACGCCGTCCCGCTGCTGCCAAGCTTCACCGACCACGGCAAGCGCTACCCGCTGGCCGCGGCCGAGCTGACCGGTCAACGTCCCCTACGCATCGCTGGCGGCCGCGCTACGACACGGTCGCTATCAGCGACGACAGCGACGTCGGCGCAGCCGACTTCGACGGCTTCGGCAACAGCTACTCCGAGCAGGCGCTGACCAGCGCGGGCCTCGCCCCGGGCGCGACCGTGACCGTCGGCGCGGCCACGCTGCAGTGGCCCGACGTGGCCGCCGGCACTCCGGACAGCGTGCTGGCGCCGCCGGCCAGACGATCTCACTCGCCGGATCGCCGTCGGACACAGCAGCTGACACTGCTCGGTGCCTCGAGCGGGCGGACGAGTCCGGAACCGGCACGATCGAGTACACGCGACGGCACCGTCCAGTCCTACGCGCTCACGCTCGACAACTGGTTTAACGCCGCGAGCGCGCGTCCAACGCGACGATCGCCACGACCCCCTACATCAACGACTCGACGGGCCACGGCAACGGGGGCGACGTCGGGCAGCGCGCCCACACGGCAAACGTGTTCGCCGTCTCGATTCCGCTGCAGACGGGCAGGACGGTGTCGAGCGTCACCTTGCCGATGGTCTCGCCGCTCCCCGGGCGTCTACCCGATGCACGTGTTCGCGCTCGGACTCGGCTGACCCTGCCGCCAGGCCGGGGTGGCGGACGCGCTCTCGCTCCGAGGCAAGGGCTAGCATCTCCGCGATGTCCGAGCAAGCCGAACGCTCGATGCAGGCTCCGCTGCTCGCGCCAGAGCGCGGTCGGCTGCGCCGATGGCATCGGCTGTCGCCACGAGCGCGGTTCGGGGTCCTCGCCGCGCTGCTGCTGGTGCTGGCGCTGGCGGTGCGCGTCGCGTACGTGCTCCACACCCGCAAGTACTCCCTGTGGGTCGATGAGGCGAGCTACAACCAGCTCGGGACGGGCCTCGCGTCGGGACATGGCTGGGTCTACGGGTCCAGCGCCTACCGGCCGCCCGGCTACCCCTTCTTCCTCGCGGCCGTGTACCTCGTGGTCGGCATACCGCACAAGGTCTGGACCGATCCCCGGCTTGTGCAAGCCGTGGTGGCGACGATCACCGTCGGCCTGATCGGGCTGATGGCACTCAAGGTCGCTGGGCGGACCGCTGCCCTGATCGCATTGGCGATCGCCGCGGTGTACCTGCCCCTGGTCTTCGTCGGGGAAGCCCTGATGTCCGAGAGCCTGTTCGTCCCGCTCGTCCTCGGCGCCACGGTCTGCGCCCTGCACTCACGGACCGCGATTCTCGGCCGGAGATGGATCGCGCTCGCCGGGTTCCTGGCCGGCCTGGCCGCGCTCACGCGCGGCAACGGGCTGGTCGTGGGAGTTGCAATAGCGGTCGTGGTGTGGACGGGGAGGCCCCGGCTCTCGTGGCGCGCAGTGTCCGCTCCGGCGCTCCTGCTCGCAGTGATGGCCCTGACGATCGCGCCGTGGACGATCCGCAACGCGATCGCCGAGCACACCTTCATTCCTGTGACGACCGAGCTCGGGACCACGCTGGCGGGCACCTACAACGACCTCGCTGCGCAACATCAATTCGTCTGGGAGCCAGGCGGCTACAAGAACTACCGCGCGATCAGGGACGCCGACATCAGCGACGCGGTCCGCGACGATCGTTTGCTCTCAGCGGTGGCCAGCTATCTGGGTCACCACCCGACCTACGTGTTCCAAGCGACGTTCTGGAACACGGTGAGGCTCCTCGACCTCGACGGGAGCGCAGCGTGGCGAAAGACCGCCCTGCACGACACCGACGCGACCGCGAACTTCGCCGACATCGGGGCGTACATGTTCTGGGCGATCGCGCTGCTCGCGATCGGGGGGCTGTTCACGCGTGCGGCGCGGCGCGTTCCACGCTCGCTGTGGCTGGTCCCGGCGATCATCTGGCTCAGCGAGGCGCCGGTCACGATCGGTACGCCGCGCTTCGAAGCGCCGATCGATCCGTTCGTGATCCTGTTGGCCGCGCTGGCGTTGCGGTCTATTGGGGTCGCCGTCGCCAGAGCGCGCTCGGGGCAGCATTCGCTCCGCGGCAGGCTCGGCGAGCCCACGGTGGCGTGACAGTTGACGCCGTGGCTCAGTAGGTCGACATCAAGATGGGGTTGGTGGTGTTTGAGTGGGGCGCGCTCGACCACGTCCCGCCGAGCCAGTCCTACTACACCTATGTTTAGGATGCGCGGCGCCGGGAACTCATGTAAACGTCAATGCGGCGTCAGGAGGTAGGCGTGTCCCGGAATCGTCGCTTGCTCGCAGTGTGGTTAATGCTCGTTGGGCTGACGCTGGTGGGGGCGCCGGCCGCGAGCGCCTACTACTCGGGCCAGCACTGGCCGGGTGATCCGCTCGCGGGTCACCCCTGGTTTGTGGATAAGCGGTGGGGTAATTGGTACAGCACCATCCGTTCGAACCCGAGGCTGTACGCCTCCCTTAGGAAGGCCGCGAATAACCCGATGGGGAAGACGTTCGGGTCCTTCATCGCCGATCCTCAGAAGAGCGTCGGCACCTACATCGCTGGGGCGGAAAAAGCGGAGCCGGGTTCGATCGTGTTCCTCAACCTAGCGCGAATGGAGGAGGGCTGCCCAGCTACGGTGGCGCCCCCCGGGTTCGCACTGCCCGACGTCGAGAACTGGGTCAGAGGCTTCTCCGCCGGCATCGGCGACAGCTCGGTGGTGGTGGTCATCGAGACCGACAAGCTGGCGGTCATCACCTGCGGGACCAGGGCGGGGATGTTGCGACACTATGCCGAGATCGATTTTGAAGTCCGTACCTTGCACGAGAACAACCCCAACGCGATTGTCTACATCGACGCCGGCGCCTCCGACTGGCACTCATCTTCGGTGATGGCCACCCGACTGCGCAGGGCGGACATCGCTCAGGCGCACGGGTTCATCGTCGGTGCCTCCCATTTCGACTGGACTTACAAGGAGGACGCGTACGGGCTGAGGATCTCAAGGCTGCTGGGTGGGGTGCACTTCGTGGTCAACACCAACGAGAACGGGTGGGGACCCAAGCCTCGTTGGTATGAGCCCTACTACCATCCGGGCGGCGTCCCGCCCGGCGAAGGCCTAGGCATCGTGCCGACGACGAAGACGCCAAATCCGCACATCGACGCCTACGTCTGGTCCGGGGCGCCCGGCTACTCGGTGGGCAACGACATCGGCATGCACTCCTCGGCGTACAAGTTCTGGCCGTCTCTAGCCCTGAGCCTCGTCAAGTACGCGCGCCCGAAGCTGCCGAGATAGGCGCCGATGGGGCGGGATTATGGGGGCCGTGCTCGTTGCCGGCGCGCCGCGCGCTTCGGGCCACCGAGACGGAGCCCGTGCGCCGGGTTATGAGCAGTCGGCCCGGGGAAGATCAACCACCGCGAGCGAGAGGATGACCGGATGACGACACACGCCAGGCTCGAGCTGAACGGTCCCATGGAGGTCGGCTTCGACGAGGTCCTCACCCCGGACGCCCTGGAGTTCGTGGCCGAGCTCGAACATCGATTCGGCCCGCGCCGCCGCGAGCTGCTCGAAGCCCGGGCGCGCCGCCGCGAGCGCCTCAGGGCGGGGGAGATGCTCGACTTCCTGCCCGACACCGCCGAGATCCGCGAGGGCGACTGGACGGTGGCGCCGGTCGGACTCGACATGCAGCAGCGCTGGGTCGAGATCACCGGGCCGACCGATCGCAAGATGACGATCAACGCGCTGAACTCGGGCGCCGACGGGTTCATGGCCGACTTCGAGGACGCCAACGCGCCCACCTGGCACAACATGGTCGACGGTCACCGCAACCTCAGGGACGCGATCGACGGCACGATCACCTACCGCGACTCCGAGGGCAAGGACTACCGGTTGGAAGAGAACCCGGCCACGCTGCTCGTGCGCCCCCGCGGCTGGCACCTCGTCGAGCGCCACCTGCTGGTCGACTCAGAGCCCGTCACCGGCGCCCTGTTCGACTTCGGCCTGCACGTCTTTCACTGCGCGCGCCGCCTGTTGCGCAACGGGTCCGCGCCCTACTTCTACCTGCCGAAGATGGAGTCGCATCTGGAGGCGCGGCTCTGGAACGAGGTGTTCGAGTTCGCCCAGGATTGCCTGGGGATCCCGCGCGGGACGATCAAGGCCACGGTGCTGATCGAGACACTGCCGGCCGCGTTCGAGATGGACGAGATCCTGTACGAGCTGCGCGAGCACTCGGCAGGGCTCAACGCCGGCCGTTGGGACTACATCTTCTCCTCGATCAAGTGCTTCCCGGACCGCCCCGAGATGGTGCTGCCAGACCGCGTCGACGTGACGATGACCGTGCCGTTCATGCGCGCCTACACCGAGCTGCTGGCGGCGACGTGTCACCGACGCGGGGTGCACGCGATGGGTGGGATGTCGGCGCTGATCCCGAGTCGAAAGGGCGACGAGGAGGCCAACGAGAAGGCGCTCGACGGAGTCCGCAAGGACAAGGAACGAGAAGTCTCGCAAGGGTACGACGGGACCTGGGTCGCGCATCCCGACCTCGTGCCCGTCGCGCGCGAGGTGTTCGAGAAGGGGCTCGACGGCGCGGCGAACCAGCTCGGGCGCCGGCGCGACGACGTCCACGTCACCGCGCCGGAGCTGCTTGATCTGGCGGCAACCCCCGGCGCGATCACCGAGAACGGCCTGCGGACCGACGTCAACGTCGGTTTCCAGTACATCTCGTTCTGGCTCACCGGTCGCGGCGCGGCCGCGATCAACTCGATGATGGAGGATGCCGCGACCGCCGAGATCTCGCGTACGCAGATCTGGCAGTGGGTCCACCACGGCGTCAAGCTCGAGGACGGCCGCGAGGTGACGCCCGAGCTTGTCCGCGAGGTGCTCGACGAGGAGACGGCGAAGATCCGCGAGCAGGTCGGCGAGGAGACCTGGGAGGAGGGGCGGCCGGAGGAGACGCGCCAGATCTTCGAGCGGGTGGCGCTGTCGCCGGACCTGATCGAGTTCCTGACGCTGCCGGCGTACCGCTTCTTGGACTAGGCGCCGATCACGCCGCCTGAGCCGCGCGGCGGACCCGCGGGAGCAGGCGAGACGCGCACGCGTGGTGCAGCACGATCAGCGCGCCAACGAAGATCGTGAGGTCGCCGATGCTCAGGACGTTGCCGATCGGCCACGGCCCGGGGACCGGGATCACGTCGCCGAGGAACGCTAGGTGCGCGTGCAGCAGGTGTGCGGAGTTGTCGAAGCCGGCGCGGGGATCGATCCCGGCGATCCGCAGCGCGGTGGCGCTCGCCGGCATCACGCCCCCGTTGCTCGTGATCGCGAGGATGTTCAATGCGGCGCCAAGCGCGACGATCGGTACCCCCGCGAGCCGGCGGTTCGCGAACAGGAAGTACGCGTCGAGCCCGTAGGAGGCGATGTTCAGCGTGACGTGCACCCAGTGGCTGCCGCCCGGCACCACGTCGGAGATCCCGACCTGGATCGCCGCGGCGAGAAGTACGGCCCACACCGCGCGGATGCGGATGTCGGCCAACCGAGTCAGTCTCCCGCCGGCGAGCGGCACTGTCACCAGCAGCGCGATCGCGGTGACGACGAGCAGCATCAGGCCACGCTCAGCCGGTTGAGGGGGCGCGGAATCGTGCCCTGCGCGACGGCGGGCGCCGGCGCCGACTCAGCCGGGCGCGCGGTATGGAGATCCCACCAGCTCATCAAGCTCGCGGCCGGAAGCGGCCTGCTCATGTGGAAGCCCTGCGCGAGCTCGCATCCGAGCGCGCGCAGGCGCTCGAATGTGAAGGCGTCCTCGATTCCCTCGGCGACGGTGCGCAGTCCGAGGTTGTGGGCGAGTTCGATCGTGGAGCGGACCACGATCGCGTTGCGCGCGTCGGATCCCATCGCGCGCACGAATGACTTGTCGATCTTCAGCTCCCCGATCGGCAGATCGGTCAGGTAAGCCAGCGACGAGTAGCCCGTACCGAAGTCGTCGATCGCGACCGACACCCCGAGCTCGGCGAGGTGGCGCATGGTCTTCTTCGCGACCTCGGGATCGACCATCAGCGAGCTCTCGGTCAGCTCGAGCGTCAGCGCCCTGCCGTCGACGCCGTGGACGGCCAGCAGCTTCTCGACCTCCTCGGGGAAGCGCCGGTCGAGCAGGCTGCGAACCGACACGTTCAGCGACAGCGAAAGCTTGCGGCCCTCGTCGGTCCAGCGGCGCAGGTCGCCGAGGCCAAGATCGAGCACGCGGTAGGTGAGGTCCTTGATCAGGCCGGTGCGCTCGGCGACCTCGATGAACTCGAATGGGCCGAGCAGGCCGCGCTGAGGATGCTGCCAGCGCACGAGTCCCTCGGCGGCGACGGGACGACCGACGCCAAGCTCCACCTGCGGCTGATAGTGGAGCAGCAGCTGATCGCTCGCCAGCGCCCGGCGCAGGTCGGCTGCGATCACCAGCCGCTCGGGGCTGTGGTAGTCGTCCTCGGAGCGGTACGTGACCAGCGCGTGGTGGCTGGCCTTGGCGCGGTACATCGCGACGTCCGCGCGCTGGAGCAGGGTGTCGACGTCGCCGCCGTGATCGGGGTACCAGGCGAGGCCGATGCTGGCGTCGAGCTCGAGGCTGATCCCATCGACATCGACCGGCGTGTGGAGGGCGTCCTGGAGCCGCTGCACCGCCGACTGAGCGGCGTCGGCATCGGCGCCGGGCATGAAAACGGCAAACTCGTCGCCGCCGAGGCGCGCGACGAGATCCTCGCTCCGGAACGCGGCCCGCAGCCGCGGGCCCACCTCCTGCAGGACAAGGTCACCGTGATGGTGACCGAGGGTGTCGTTGACTTCCTTGAATCCGTTGAGGTCGACCAGCAGCAGCCCGCCGGCCTGCAGCGACGGATTCTTGAGCGCTTGCCCGACTGCCTCGAGGAACCAGCGGCGATTGGGAAGCTCGGTCAGGCTGTCGTGCCGGGCGAGATGCTCGGCGGTCACCGTGCGGACGGTTTGCCGGCCGCTGAAATACACGCCCACGAGCGGTACGAGAAGAAGCGGGTAGAGGATCGGGCTGAACTCGAGCACGGTGACGACCACCGGTGCGAGGCACAGCAGCACCGCGCTGACCGAGAGGCCGAACATCAGATCGCTGCGCAGCGCGTGCGAGAACGGCGAGCGCATGTAAAGGGTCGTGGCGCGCGTGACCAGGAGCAGGTTCACGGCGAAGTAGCCGGCGGCGCCGCCGATCACGACCAGCAGATCGAACGCCTCAAAGCCGCCCGTCCGGAACGCGGTGTAGCCGCCGAGGAGCCAGAGCACGCCGGCGGCAGCGGACAGCGAGAGCGTGTACTGCCCGATGTTGAAGCCGATCTGCCACCACGCCTTGCGCGCTATCAAGTCCTGGACAACCGAGGCGATCAACTGCGCCGCCAGCGCCGGGATCAGACCTACTCCGAGGAGCAGCGCAAATGAGAACATCACCGAGACGGTGATCTCGCCGTCTCCGGAACGGCGCGGCGCCTCGATCGGGAACAGCTCGCCGATCATCACGCTGCCGGCAAGCGCCAGGAACTCGATCGTTCGGTAGTGCCAATCGAAGGTGCCCGACAAGGCGGCGCACAGCACCACCAGCATCCCCGCGCCTACGAGCGCGATGGCGATGCAATAAAGACGGACTGGCTCGAGGGCGCGAGATTTCATGAGCTCGGTCCGGGCGCCCGGGAACACCGGGGCGCCCGGCCGGGGCCTTCCTGAACTAGAACTTCCAGCTGGCTCCTGAGACCACGACGAGCGCGACGAGGGCCATGATCGACAGCATGAGCTGAGCGTGACGGAACTTAAACCGGGACATCCTTGTCCTCCTTGATTTGTGCAACGTGGAGTCGAACACGCTGAGCAGGCGGCCGAGCTATCTCCTACTGAGACCTCTGGCTTTGCGTCCCCGCCTCACGACGGGTTTGCCTTTTGACAACTCAAGTCCCAGTCTGTATCGAACGGAACCGCCGCGAGCTTTAGCGCTTTAGGGAACCTTTGGCGTCAGACCGAGCGGGCGGTTCTGCGGTGGCCCTGCCAGGACTCGAACCTGGGCGCGACGGATGATGAGACGCCACAGTCGAGTGCATTCCCAGTATCTAGGGGGAGTTTGGGTTGCCTGAGGGCTTCCTAGATGGCTCCGATCGGCTGAGTTCGGGGAGCCTTTGGGGAGCCCTGGACGTCGCGTGGGTCCGGACGGGCGAACCGACCAGCGCGTTCGGCGCGTGGCCGGACGAACCCGTCGCCGCGGAGGATCGGGCCTCAGGTCCACGCTCTCGCTGTTCGCGCATAGCGAGAGGCTCGCCGCCAGGCGCAAGGTGCTCGTACTGCTGGCAATGCAGGAGCAGCGGACGCTCATGGCAGGCTGGTGGCGTCCGCAAGAGTCGAACTCGTCGCCGTGTTCGCCTTGGCTCACGAGTGGGTGCACGAGCGATCTCACGTTATGGGGGCCGGTGGCGTTCTGTTCGCATGTTCCTCATCGATCACGAGAGCCTCGCGAACTCAAACCGGGCTTGCACGTGGTCGCGAACCCGATCCGCCTTCATCTAGATCTCCTTCGGGACTGGCTGGGTAGGTCGGTCGAGGGCGCCGTCTGAGAGCTCCCGCGGTGGGGCTGGATGCCGAGGAGCAGGTTGTTCAGGAGCGTGTCGGCGAAGGTGTCCGTGATAGGCAGTCCTGTGAGGAGCAGCCGGTGGTAGCAGGCGCCCCATAGTTGGTCGACCACGGCCTCGGGGTCAACCTCCGGGCGAATCTGGCCGCGCTGTTGTGCGCGCTGAAGCGCTTCGGTGGCGAGGCGACGACGAGGGCCGGTGTAATTCGCGCGCATCGCGCTGGCGAGATCTGGATCGGTCTGCGCGTGACCGACAAGCTCGGAGAGGACGCGACCTGCTGCCGTCGCGGTGACGAGGCGCACGAAGGCGTGGAGCTGGGTCCGCAGGTCGGCGGTGATGTCGCCGGTGTCGGGGAACGTGAGCTCCGACTCGGTGGCGTGGAAGTAGCCACCGAAGGCGAGCGCGCCTTTGGATGGCCACCACTTGTAGATCGTCGTCTTGCTTACGCCAGCCTCGGCGGCGACACGCTCGATCGTGAACGCCGCCATTCCGTCGCGGAGCAGGATCTCGGCGGCTGCCCTCAGGACCTCCTCTCTGACCTCGGCTATCGGCCGGCGGCCGCGGCCCCGACGCAGACCGTGGGATCGCTTCGCCTGCACCGATCCCTCCCCGCGCTTCGCGGGCGGCTGGTTGGCCGACGCTGCGGCGAGTTCTCCAACTTCTCGTGAGGTCAACGTCGAGCATTGTGACAGATATGTACGTCGTGTCCATTTAGTGCTATATATGGACGCAGTGTTCATTACGACCCCGGTCACCCTCGAGGTCACGCCGGGAGTCCCCCACGTCTTTCAGGGGTTCGCGGCGATGCTCGACACGGCCGATGCCGCGCTCACGCGAGCGGGCTCATTCATCCGCGAGCACCTACTCAGCGGTGCGGCTTGCCCAAACGCGGCGCCCGTCGACCCAGACGGCCGACAACCACAGCTCGCGGCGCCGTAGCAACCCGACAAAAAAGGAAGGAACCCCCATGTCAACAACCACCAAACAGCGCGTCGCTTTCGTGACGGGCGGCTCGCGCGGCATCGGCCGCGCTGCGGCACTCCGCCTCGCGGATGCCGGAATCGCCGTGGCGATCGTCTACGCAAGCAACACCGAAGAGGCCGACAACGTCATCTCTGCGATCACCGACCAGGGCGGACAGGCGGTCGCCATCAAGCTCGACGTGGGCGACGAGACCGCGGTTGCCGCAGCCTTGGACCGGGTCGAGGAGATGTTCGGCGGGATCGACGTGGTCGTCAACGCCGCCGGCATCATGCCCCTGGCACCAATCATCGACCTCGATCTCGGCGTGCTGGATCAGATCTACCGGACCAATATCCGCGGCACATTCGCCGTTAGCCAGCAGACGGCTCGGAGGATCCGGACGGGCGGCGCGATCATCAACTTCTCCAGCAGCGTCACCCGTCTTGCGATCCCAGGCTACGGCGCGTATGCCGCCAGCAAGGGTGCGGTCGAGGTGCTGACGCTGATCCTCGCCCGCGAGTTGCGCGGCCGCGATGTCACCGTCAACACGGTCGCGCCGGGCCCGACCGCGACCGAGCTGTTCTTTGACGGCAAAGACCAGGAGGCGATCGATCGCGCTGCCGGATTCGCTCCGCTGGAGCGGCTCGGCACGCCCGAGGACATCGCCGAGGTCATCGCGTTCCTGGCAGGCCCCGGTCACTGGGTCAACGGCCAGGTCATCTACGCCAACGGCGGCGCGGCCTGACGATCCCCGAACGCCAGTGCCATCTCACCACGACCACAAGGAGCATCTCTCATGTCAGTGATCCTCATCACCGGCGCCAGCACAGGCATCGGCAACCTCACCGCCAAAGCGCTCGCCGCTGACGGCCACACCGTCTACGCCAGCATGCGCGACGCCGCCGGTCGAAACGCAGCCCATGCCCAGGAGCTCCTCGATCTGGCGCATGGCGACGAGGTCGACCTGCGGGTAATCGATCTCGACGTCCAGTCCCAGGCCTCGGCTGACCAGGCAATCGCGACGATCCTCGAAGACGCGGGCCACCTCGAGGTGGTCATCCACAACGCGGGTCATCTCTACGTCGGCTACGTCGAGGCGTTCACCGCCGAGGACGTCGCTCGCCTCTTCGACATTAACGTGCTCGGTGCCCAACGCGTGAATCGCGCCGCGCTCCCGCACATGCGCGAGCGCCAGGCCGGCACCCTGCTCTACATAGGCAGCACCACAACGGTCAGCGTACCGCCGTTCCTCGGCCCCTATGTGGCATCCAAATCCGACTTCGACGCGATCGCGATGACCACCTCATACGAGGTCAGCCAGTTCGGACGACGTGACGTGTTGTTGGGCTTTGGCGTGGGCGGCGGCGATGCGGATGAGGACGGTGGACCAGGTGCGAAACGGTCGCCAGTTCTCAGCGAGTTGGGTTAGGCGTTCGAGCGAGAGCTGTGGGTCGTCGTAGAGCTCGGCGGCGTGGCTGAGCGTTCGGGGTTCAGCGATTCTGAGGGGCGCGTCCGCGAAACCGGTTGCGCGTAGGACGATGAGGCTCGCGTAGAACGGGCCGATGCCTTCGAGGGTTTGTGCGTAGATGAATGCGTCTTCTGGTCCGCGGGACTTCAGCGCGTCGGCCTGTAACTCAGCGCCGGCGTCGGCGATCTTGTGTAGGCGTCGTGCCTTGGTCTGGTCCAGCCCCGGGAGGTTGGTGAGGTCGCTCAGTGCGTCGGGTTGTGGGAAGGCATGAACGGTTTGACCGGCGAGGGTGAAGCTGTGGCCGAGGCGTTCGCTGATCGCGGTGCGTGTCCGGGCGGCTGTCGCCGACGGTTTCCGGGCGGAGATGATCGACCACGCCGCGGCTTCATAGGGGGAGTGGAAGAGCACTGGTCGATGTCCGGGAAACCGCGTTTGCAGCTCAGCGATGACGCGGTCGCGCTCGCCGACGCCCAAGAACTCGTTGCCGTCATAGTCGATGGAGATGATCCGGGCGATCTGTTTGAGTGCGAGCTCGGGATCTGCCGTTTTGGTGCTCTGCAGCTCGACGGTGATCTCCTGATCGGCGGCGGATTGGCGAAGGACCGCACCGGCGTATCCGCTGCCCCCATCAACCGGGAACGCAAGCCGCATAGCACCGTCGAAGCGAAGCGGCTGGCCTTCAGTCGGCCCAAAGCCAAAGGTTGCGGACGCCTCCAGCGAAAACGGTCCGACCGGAATCAACTGAGCGGTGGGCGAGCTGGCGGTTGGACGCGGTGATGGGGTCATCGTTCGGCAAAAGCGGGCAGCGTTCGCTCGCTGGAACGTAGTGTCGCCCGCGATCTGTGTCAAGATCTTGACGTGCGGCGCGTTGATCTCGACACCTCAATCGGCTACGCGCTGAAACGGACCACCACGGCGCTGCGGACGGCGATGGAGGCCTCGCTGCGGTCCCTTGGACTGAGTGTGCCGCAATATTCCTGCCTGGAGATCCTCAACGCCCGGCCCGGCATCTCAAACGCGGACCTAGCCCGGGGTGTGTTCGTCACCCGCCAGGCGATGCATCAGCTCCTCGGCGGCTTACAAGAAGCCGAACTCGTCAGTGCCGGGGGCCAGGGGCGCGTCCAGCGTTACTCCTTGACCCCCGAAGGACAACGAGTCATCGCGGCCGCATCAGCGGCCGTTGCAGCGGTGGAGGAACAGATGCTGTCTCGTTTGCAGCCATCCGAGCGACAGCGGCTGCACAACGATTTGGACAGGTGCACCGGAGCTCTCGGTGCGGACTGACTACGACCCGAGGACCAGCATTGCGCACGGCAACACGGAGCAGCTCATCCTTCTGATGTATGCCCCGGACATGTCGGACTGGTTCTTCTGCGAGGTCAAGGGCCCGGGGGACCGCCTGCGGTCAGAACAGATGAGCAAGTTCGAGGCCCTCGCGGAGGTGAGCGGAGAGCCCGTGCGCCTAATGCATCTCAAATGGGCGTCGGATCCGGGTCGCACGGCCACCGCGCGAACAGTGCCGCCTTGATCGACACGCGGAAGCGCGGCTGGGCCCCATAGCCGGAGGTCGTAGCAGACAATCGTCGTCAGGCGGGGGAGGCGAGCCCGGGGCGTGCAAATTCCTCGGTCATCCGCGCCCCGACAACCTGCAGCGCCGAGGCTGGGCGGAGCATCACCTTCAGCTCCGTGATGCGTCCGTCCTCATCGAAAGTGAGCTTGTCGATGCCCTCGACCTGCCGTCCGTCCACCTCAGTCGCGAACTCCAGGATGGCCACGCGCGCGTCGCTGTCCTCGAGCTGGTGGACGTAACGGAAGTGGCCGCTGAGCCCGAGCACCCGCTCGGCCGCTTCAAGGACCTTGAGGACCGCGTCGCGTCCTGCGTAGGGCCGGTAGACGACTGGGCTGAGGAATACAGCATCATCGCGGAATAGCTGGGACGAGCCGGCGATCTCGCCCGTCTCGACGGCAATGCGGAAGCGGTCGGACAGCATCGGGTAGAGGCTAGCGGCGGGCCGGCCAGCGCGAGGGCGGGCTGTCCTTAATCGATCAAACCGGCAGTCGGGGCGTGCTGCGGGATCGGCGACAATGCAGGAGCGTCGGCGTCGAGGCGAAGACGGTCGCGCGTATCGTCTTTGTGGCGGTTTCTCCCTGTGAGAGGATTGGCGATGTGGAGGCCTTCGACGTTGGCGCAGCTCGGCGGGTCGAGAAGCCTTGGGGTTATGAGATCTGGTACGCACTGACCGAGGAGTACGCGGGCAAGATCCTTCACGTCGACCAGGGTCATCGCCTCTCTCTGCAGTTTCACGAGCGCAAAGACGAGAGCTGCTACTTGCTGACGGGCCGCCTTTTGTTGATCAAGGGTCCCACCGCTGATGAGCTCACGGAGGACACGCTCAGTCCCGGCCAGACGTGGCGCAACCGACCGGGTGAGATCCACACAATCGAGGCCCTGGAAGACAGCGACGTGCTCGAGGTCTCAACGCCCCACCTCGACGATGTCGTGCGGCTGCAGGACGACTACGGCCGTCAGGGCACCAGCACGCCGTAGCTCGTTCAGGTCAGCCTACGCAATCACGAAACACCAGCAGCGTCCGCAGGGACGTTTCAAGGACGCTTTGGGACGTCCTGGGACGTTCGCGGCTGTCTCGGGCCGAAGACGCCCCTACCGGCGAGGGAATGGATCGATCCGCCGAAGCTTCGAGGGCGGAGCGACGACGATGCGGTCGAGGCCGTCGCCGAGATGGGGTTCCATGATCTCGACCATCACGACGTCGTCGGCGAGAAGGTCGACCACACCACCGCGTGCACCGGCAGGAGCGGCGTCAAGCGGCTCCAGGAGTTCGACCCAGTCGTTCAGAGCGATGTCGTGAGCCGTTGCCATCGCACCCATGTTAGGTCGTCGGATAAGCGCTCACGAGCCGTGGCGCCGAGTCCACGTAGTCGTAGTGCCAGACCGTGATGACGTTCGCGGTCCGGTTGTTCAGCGTGAGCCGCATGCGCACCTCGCTGGTGCGACCCAACTGACCGAGATCTCGAACGCGAGAGATCGGAGACGTGATCGCCAGCGCTGTGAACGCTTCCCACAGGAGCTCGGCATCGACGTCGCCGAAAATGCGCCGCCAGTGCGCGCCATGACCGTCGTGTCCCAGGATCCAACTCCATTTCTCCGGCGGCACGTATGCCTCGCGCGAGCGGGGCAGAGGCTTGCCCATCTCCGGCCACGTCATCGAGCTCGTGTCCGCGAGGTTCGCGTCCGCCCAGGCGCTTCCGCGCGGAACGCATCTGCCAGTCGCTCAGCCGCCTGGCCGCGATCGCGGTAGTGGAGGTAGCGCATGGTCGTTTGGATGTCCGCGTGGCCCATCCACGCCTGGACCTCGACGATGTCCGCACGCGTGATGGCGAGCGAGCCGAACGTGTGCCTCAGGTCGTGGAACCTCAGTCGGCGTAGGCCAGCGGCGTTCAGTGCGGTCGCGTAGCGCCGGCGGAGACGGTCGTCGTTGAGCCAAGTCCCTCCCTCTTCGCAGAACACGAGGTCGTCGTCGCCGGTGAACCACTTGCGGTTACTCAGCACCGCCAGCCGCTGGGCGACCTCATCGACCATCGGGACCGAGCGCACCTTGCCCGACTTCGGGACGCTCAGCTCGCCGGCCGCGTAGCTCGCACGCACACGGATCACCGAGCGGGGGAAGTCGACGTCGCGCCACGTCAGCGCCCGAAGCTCGCCCATGCGCAGGCCGGCGAACGCGGCGGTCGCGTAGATCGCGGCATCGAGGCCGTCGTGTGCGGCGCGCAGGAGCGCGTGCACCTCCTCGGGGGAGAAGACCTCGATATCGCCGCTATTGCGACCGGGATGACGCTCGAGCTCGGCCGCGGGGTTCATCGGCAGCCCCCATACCTTCCTCGCGCGGGAGAAGATCCCCGAAAGGACGTTCAGGACCTTGTTGCGCGTGCGCGGTGTGATCGGTCGACCGCGATGCATACGGTGCCCCAGCTGCGCCTGGAACGCCTCGACAGAGACCACTGTGATGTCCTCGATCCGCTGCTCGCCGAATGCCGGCAGCAGGTGGACTTCGATGATCGAGCGGTAGTCCTCGACCGTCGACGCCTTCCGGTTGCGGTCCTCGCCGATGCAGCGCAGGTACTCCGCCGCCGCGTCGGCGAACGTGGCGCCGGTGCGTACCATTCCGGGCAACACGCCGCGCCGCGCCTCGTCGAGCGTCGAGCGCAGCCACGCGTCGGCCATGCGCTTGGTGAAGTAGCCGGCGGGCGGGCGCCCGCGCTCCGTCCACGCCGGCTCCAGGCGCCGCTGCACCTGACGCCCGTCGGGCAGCCGGAACTTCGCGTACCACTGAGGCCCGCGCGCCCGCTCGACCCGAAATACGTGCCCAGAAGGGGGACGAAATGCCGCCATGCCGGGATCGTACGGCGATCTCGGGACACATCGGGGACATTTTTCGAAGTTGTGGCAGATCCTTAACTCGCCACAAACCCCGGATTAGCAGGCGGATCGCGATGGCCCTGCCAGGACTCGAACCTGGGCGCGACGGATTATGAGTCCGCTGCTCTACCGACTGAGCTACAGGGCCGCGATCGAGCCGTGCCGCGATCCGGCGCGACGCTAGCAGCCGGGGCATGGTCGTAGGCGCTGTTCGCGGTGGCGGTGAGGTAGGCTCCGGAAGCGATGTGGATGATCGCCGGCTTCCTTGGCCAGAGCCCGAGCTCGCTCGGCCAGACGATCGCGCTGCTGTTGACGTTCCTCGGGATCGGCCTGATCGTAAACGTGGTGATCGTCTACGTCGTCGCCCA
The DNA here is from genome assembly GCA_963699325.1 of uncultured Solirubrobacterales bacterium. Classification (GTDB taxonomy): domain Bacteria; phylum Actinomycetota; class Thermoleophilia; order Solirubrobacterales; family Solirubrobacteraceae; genus Palsa-465. The sequence goes on from CAVOTN010000022.1 coordinate 306,291, forward strand.
GGTGCTGGCCGAGCGCAAGCAGAACCAGGAGCGGATCGAGCGCGGCGAGTAGGGGCAGGGCTCGGCGGGGCGCAGGCAGCGCCCTGACCGGCGCTTCTGGGCCGGCGATCGCACCGGGCCGAAATCAAGAGCGTGAAGGACGCCGGGCGAAGGCGTCGAATCAGACGGCTGCCGATGAAGCCGTCAGCCTCTCCCACCGCGACCCCCTCGCCGAACGGCCATCAGGCCCTGTCGGCGTACATCCGGGCCCGCTTCGACGAGTTCTCACGCTCGCAGAAGGACGTGGCGCAGTACATCGTCGACCATCTCGACGAGGCCGCGTTCCAGACCGCTGAGGAACTCGCGCGGCGCGCCAGCACCTCCTCGAGCACCGTCGTGCGGTTCTCGCAGGCGCTCGGCTTCGAGGGCTTCCCCGAGCTTCAGCAGGCGGCGCGGGACGAGTACCGGCGACGGCCACCGGGAATGCCCAACGGCTCCTCGGCCGGAGCGACGCCGCTGTTCTCGCTCGATCACACCGAGTTCGAAGCGGCGCTGGCCGCCGACCACGTGAACGTCGAGGACACCGCCCACAAGCTTTCGCGCGGCGACGTCGAGGCCGCGATCGACGCGATCGTGTCCGCCGGCAAGGTGCTGATCGCCGGCACCGACCAGATGGCATTCTTCGCCAGCTATCTGCGCCACCTGCTGATGCTGCTCGACCTGCGCGCGGAGATCGTCGCCAGCCCGTCCCAGGAGGCGCTCGGGCGGCTCAGCCGGATCGACGATCAGACCCTCGTGATCGGGCTGTCTGCGGGGCGGCCGCATCCGCTGATCACGCGCACGATGAAGCTCGCCCGGCACCGCAAGGCGCCGACGATGGCGATCACCGACGCGACGCTGTCCGAGGTCGCCCGGCTGGCGCGGATCCGGCTGTACTACTCGTCGAACACGCCGGCGTTCGTTCGCTCGCACACCGCGCTCCTGTCGCTGATCCAGGCGCTCGCCTACGGCGTCTACTCCCGCGACGCCCAGCAGTACGACGTGCGGATCAAAGCATTTCGCCTGAAGTAGCACGAGGCGGGCGCTTGGCGCTGCGCCACCACGAGCTGTGCTTCGGGTGCGGACGCACCAATCTCTTCGGACTGTTGCTGGAGGTCGAGGAAGTCGCCCCGGGCGCGGTCGCCGGTCGCTGCTTCATCAAGCAGGACCATCAGGGGGCCGACCGCGGCCGCGCCCACGACGGCGTCCTCGCCGCCGCGCTGGCCGAGGCGATGGCGCTCGCCTGCGGCGTGGATGCCCGGGCGGTCTCGTTCGAGGTATCGCTGGACGCGCCCGCACCGGTCGGCGCGTACGTCGAGGTCGAGGCGCGAGTGGAGTCGCGCGACGGTCCGCTTGCTTACGCCACCGCGACCGCGACGGCCGACCGGCGCGTAGTGGCGCGGGCGAAGGGTAGGTTCCGAGCCTGACGCCGTCGCGAGAGGAGCCGACCCCATGCCGGACAACCTGACCCGACAGATTCTCAAGGAGCACCTGGCGGACGGGGAGCTCAAGCCCGGCAAGCCGATCTCGATCCGGATGGATCAGGCGCTGCTCCAGGACGCCACCGGGACGATGGCGCTGATGCAGTTCGAGGAGCTCGGCGAGCCGCGGATCAAGGTCGAGCGTGCGGTCCAGTACGTCGACCACAACGTCGTCCAGCTCGACTTCAAGAACGCCGACGACCACCGCATGCTCCAGGCGCTCGCGCGCAAGTACGGTCTGCACTTCTCGCGCCCGGGCAACGGGATCAGCCACTACATCCACATGGAGCGGTTCGGCAAGCCGGGGCAGACGATGCTCGGCGCCGACTCGCACACCACGCAGGCGGGGTGCATGGGCATGATCGCGATCGGCGCCGGCGGGCTCGATGTGGCCGTCGTCCTCGGCGGGCACCCTTACGAGATCGCGTGTCCGGAGGTCGTCGAGGTCCGCCTCGAGGGCAAGCTGGCCCGGCCCTGGGTCCAGGCCAAGGACATCATCCTCGAGCTGTTGCGGCGGCTCACCGCGAGCGGCGGCAAGAACAAGGTGCTCGAGTTCACCGGCCCGGGGACGGCCGACCTGTCGATCCCCGAGCGGGCGACGATCGCGAACATGATCGCCGACCTCGGCGGGACCGCGGGCGTGTTCCCACCGGATGAGACGACGCGGGAGTGGCTGGAGCGGCAGGAGCGCTCGGAGGACTTCGTGGAGGTCGGCCCGGACGACGGCGCCGAGTACGACGACCGGATCGAGATCGACCTCGGCGAGCTCGGCCCGCTGGTGGCCAAGCCCCACAACCCCGACAACGTCGTGCCGGTCGAGGAGGTCGCGGGGACGCCGATCGCCCAGGTCTGCATCGGCTCGTCGGTCAACTCCGGCTACAACGACCTCGCGCTCCCCGGCGCGGTTCTCGCCGACCGCGACGGCCAGATCGTGCACCCGTCGATCACCGCCACCGCGACGCCGGGCTCGCGCCAGATCCTGGCGGCGATCGCGGAATCGGGCGTGTACCGCCAGCTATCGGACGGCGGGGTGCGGATGCTCGAGCCGGTGTGCGGTCCGTGCGTCGGCATGGGCCAGGCGCCCCCATCGGACTCGAACTCGCTGCGGACGTTCAACCGGAACTTCCCGGGGCGGTCGGGCACGCCCGAGGACTCGGTGTTCCTGTGCTCCCCGGCGGTCGCCGCCGCGTCGCTCCTGACCGGCAAGATCGAGGATCCGCGCGAATACGGCGACGCGCCCGACCTGTTGCCGATGCCGGAACTGCGCCCGTACGTCGAGGACGTCCACATCTTCGCGCCGGCCGACCCCGACGAGGCGGAGAAGATCGAGATCCCGCGCGGCCCCAACATCAAGCGCCCACCCGAGCACACGCCACTCGGTGACTCGCTCGAGGCCTGCATCGCCACCGTCCAGCCCGACGACATCTCGACCGGCGACCTCGCCCCCGACGGGGTCGAGGTGATGTCCTACCGCTCGAACGTGCCCGCGATCGCGGAGTTCACGCTTCGCCATCGCGATCCCGAGTTCCGCAAGCGCATGCAGGAATGGGGCAGCGGGTTCATCGTCGCCGGCGACAACTACGGCCAGGGCTCCTCACGCGAGCACGCGGCGCTCGCGCCGCTGCACCTCGGGGTGAAGGCGGTGATCGCCAAGTCGTTCGCGCGGATCCACCGCCGCAACCTGATCGCGCAGGGGATCGTCGCCTTGACGTTCTCCGACGCCTCCGACTACGACAAGGCCGAGGTGGGGCAGAAGTGGTCGTTGCCGGCGCTGCGGGAGGAGCTCGAATCCGGCTCGGAGTCGATCACCGCCCGGATCGAGGACACCGACGACGAACTGACGTTGAGCCACGACTTCTCGGAGCACGAGCGCGAGATCCTGCTCGCCGGCGGGCTGCTTTCCTACCTCCGGGACGGCTCCATCCGATGCCGGGAGGACGGGCGGCGGATAAGCCGGGGAGGATGGGGCCGGCGGATAACGCCGGGGAGGACGGGGCCGGCGGATAACTCGCGGTATTGCCGAGTTATCTGCCAAGGGCATTCAGCGCGGGGCCACCAGCAGCGCCTGTGTGGCCCGCCCGACGCGGCCGCGCTCGTCGTAGAGGATGCTCTCCGCCACCCCGATGCCGCCGCGCGCAATCCGGGTCTCGGACTCGAGGCAGATCCACTCCCCGACCGGCTCGCGCTCGATGTACAGCGTCAGGTCCGGGTTGATGTACAGGTAGTCGTCCCACGACAGCGTGGCGCTGATCCCGTTGCCGAAATCGCCGGCCGCCGCCAGTCGCTGGAGCGGCGACGGGGTCTCGCCCGACACGATCGGGCTGACCAGCCGGAACCATGCCGTGCACGGACCGCGTCCCCAGTCGCCAACCACGAACAGGATCTCGATGGCGTCGAAGGCGAACATCGGGTGGTGAGGGACCTGCAGATCTGGTGGTCGGCCGTGCTCTGGTCCCGGGGGCGGTGCGGTGCTTTCGCCGGCGGCGCCGCCGGCATCGGCCGCCTTGACCTGGAGCGCACGAGCGCGCACGACCTCGACGCCGTCCACGACGATCGAGGCCTCGAGTAGCTGCACGCGCCGACCCGGACGGACGACCACGGCGCGCACCTCGAGCGGTCCGACCGGCACCGGCCGCATGAACTCGTAGGTGACGCGAGCGAGCCCGAGACCCTCCGCGGCCGGTAGTTGTTCGAAGGCGCGGATGAGCAACGCCGCCGGCGCGCCGCCGTGGAGCGCGTTCGCGTCCCACGGCCCGCTGGCGAGCTGAGTAGAGACAAAACGGCCATCGGAGCCCTCAAACACTGGCGCTGTGGACATCGCGGGGAAAGCTACAGCCCGGCTAAACTCAGGGCCCGATGGACGAAAACCCCCAGACTCCTCGGGACGAAGCAACGTTCACGGTCAAGGCCGGCCTCGCCGAGATGCTCAAGGGCGGCGTGATCATGGACGTCGTCACGCCCGACCAGGCCAAGATTGCCGAGGACGCCGGCGCGGCTGCGGTGATGGCGCTCGAGCGCGTTCCCGCGGACATCCGGCGGGACGGTGGCGTGGCGCGCATGTCGGACCCGGAGATGATCCAGGGCATCCAGGAGGCGGTCACGATCCCGGTGATGGCCAAGGCTCGGATCGGCCACTTCGTCGAGGCGCAGGTGCTCGAGGCGCTCGAGGTCGACTACATCGACGAATCCGAGGTGCTCACGCCCGCCGACGAGGCCAACCACATCGACAAGTGGGCCTTCAACGTCCCGTTCGTGTGTGGCGCGACCAATTTGGGCGAGGCGTTGCGCCGGATCGGCGAGGGAGCGGCCATGATCCGCTCCAAGGGCGAGGCCGGCACCGGCGACATCGTCGAGGCCGTGCGTCACCTGCGGATGATCCGGGGCGAGATTCGGCGCCTGGGCACGCCTCGACGACGGCGAGCTCGCGACCGCGGCCAAACAGATCCAGTCCCCGCTGCACCTCGTGCGCCAGATCGCCGCCGACGGGCGGCTGCCGGTGGTCCTGTTCTGCGCCGGCGGGATCGCGACTCCGGCCGACGCCGCGCTGGTGATGCAGCTCGGTGCCGAAGGCGTGTTCGTCGGCTCCGGGATCTTCAAGTCCGAGGACCCTGAGCGCCGGGCGCGCGCGATCGTCGAGGCGACGACTCACTATCAGGATCCCGCCCGGATCGCGGCGGCGTCGACCGGCCTGGGTCAGGCGATGGTGAGCCTCGAGTCGTCCAAGCTCGGATCAGAGCAGCTGCTGGCCCCGCGCGGCTGGTAGTGCCGGTGCCGACTGCGTCGGCATTGCGAGTTTCGGTGCCGACTTCGTCGGCAGTGCGAGTTTCGCCTGGCGGCGAAACGTCGCTGGAGCACCACGACCGCGTGGTCGGGATCCTGGCGCTTGCAGGGCGACTTCGAGGCCCACGCCAAGCTCGTCCGCTCGGTCGGGGCTCAGGTGCGCGAGGTCCGGGTGCCGGCGGATCTCGAGGGCCTGGACGCCCTGATCATCCCGGGCGGCGAGTCCACGGTGATGACGCTGGGGATCGAGCGAGAGGGGCTGGCGGAGCCGCTGCGAGCGCTCGTCCGCGCCGGCACGCCGGTGCTCGGCACCTGCGCCGGCATGATCATGCTCGACCGCGACCATCTCGGCGTGCTCGACATCAGCACTCGCCGCAACGCGTTCGGGCGCCAGGTCCGGTCGTTCGAGGCCGACATCGAGCTCGAGGGGGTGGGGGGCGGGCCGATGCACGCCGTATTCATCCGCGCCCCGTGGGTGGCCGAGCATGGCCCCGACGTCGAGGTCCTGGGGAGCGTCGGCGAGCATCCGGTGGCGATCCGCCAGGGCAACGTGCTCGCGGTCTCGTTCCATCCGGAGCTGGCCGCGGACGCGCGCCTGCACGAAATGTTGCTTGGGCTGAACGGGGCGAGCTAGTTGCGAGTGCCGGTGGGCTGGCGCGACTCGGAATAGTCGCGGAAGTCGCGTTCGAACGTGTGCCAGTCGAACCGGGGAACGCCGTCCGGCTCGGGCGGCGGCTGCTCGTCGATCGGCTCTTCGCCGCCGCGGGGCGGATCCTCCGAGTCGCTGCCGCGGGACAGCCACGCCGCGAGCGCGCAGGCCGCGATCCCCGCCACGTAGACGACACCCGCGAGCAGCGCGTGATGCGTCACCGAGGCGAACACGCCGACCCCGTACAGCACCAGCGCGGCGAGCACCAGCCGGCGAAGCTCGCCACGGGGCAGCGGGCGGGACGGTGCGCGCGCACACGCGCTCAGCACGATCGCTCCCACGAGTACGAGCGCCAGACACAGCTTCCACGCAACTGACGGCGGCAACGACATGTCCACCTCGATCATCGACCGGACGCGCGCTCAAATCAACCCCAGTTAGGAGATTTCTTTCCGATGGGGTGCCGGACCGGGCCACCCCGCACTCGCCGAGCCCTGATGACCGGTGGCGGGGGAGTGACCGGTGGCGGGGCGCCTCAGACGACCAGCCCGTGGCGCATCGTGTTCTCGGTGACTACGCGGGGCTCGACGAACTGCCGAAGGTAGTCAGGGCCGCCGGCCTTGCTGCCGGTCCCGGACAGGCGGTTGCCCCCGAACGGCTGGCGCCCGACCATCGCGCCCGTGATCCCGCGATTGACGTACAGGTTCCCGACCGGCGTCCGCTCGCGCACGTAGCGGACGGTGGCGGGATCGCGAGCGAACAGGCCGCCGGTGAGCGCGAACGGCAGGCCGTCGACGACGTCGCAGGCGTGTGCGACGTCCTTGACCCGGTCGATCGCGAGTAGCGGCCCGAAGATCTCTTCGTTCAGCACCGGCGAATCGGCGGGCAGGTCGGTGGCGACCGTCGGCGGGCAGAACCATCCGCGCTCGGGAACCTCGGCGACCCGCGCCGCGATCCGGCCCTGAGAGGCTGCGATCGACGCGTACCGGTCGACGCGCTCCTTGGCCGCGCGCTCGATCACCGGCGGGACGTCCGTCGCGAGCTGGTCCGCCTGGCCAACCACGAGCACGCTGACCGCGCCCGCCACGCGCTCGGTCAGCTGCTCGGCGATCGCCTCGTGCACGAGCACCCGCGCCGCTGCCGAGCACTTCTGGCCGGCGTAGATGAATGCCGAGGACACGATCGCGGGGACCGCCTCGTCGAGGTCGGCGTCTGAGTCGACGATCACGCAGTTCTTGCCGCCGAGCTCGGACACCACGCGCTTCAAATGCTGCTGTCCGGGCGCAACCACCGCCGCCGCGCGCGCGATCTCCACCCCGACGGGCATCGAACCTGTGAACGCGATCGTTTGCACGCCCGGGTGCGCCACCAGCGCGGCGCCGGCGTCACCCTCGCCCGGCAGCAGCGAGATCGCCGACGCCGGCACCCCGCCGGCGCGGAGCGCCTGGACCAGGAGCAGGGCACATCCCGGCGACTGCTCGGCCGGCTTGAGCACGACCGCGTTGCCGGTGGCGAGCGCCGCGGCGGTCATCCCGCAAGCGATCGCGAGCGGGAAGTTCCAGGGCGCGATCACCGCCACCACGCCGCGCGGGGTGTAGCTCATCTCGTTGCGCTCGCCCGGGACCTGCAGCAGCGGCGGTCCCGCGTCGAGCGCGATCGCCCCACGGGCGTAGTACTCGAGGAAGTCGATCGCCTCGCACACGTCGCCGTCGGCCTCGGGCCAGGGCTTCGCGCATTCGCGCACCTCGAGCGCCGCGATTTCGAGCCGGCGCTCGCGCAGCCACGCCGCCGCGCGGATCAGCGCCGTCGCCCGGGCCTCGGCGCCGACCGCTCGCCAGGCGCGGAATGCGCCCTCCGCTTCCGCGACCGCACTCGAGACTTCGTCCTCGGTGGCGCGCGCCGCGACCGCGACGACGTCGTCCGGGGCGCCGGGATCGGTCGAAAGCAGCTCAGATCCGGCGCGCTCGCCGGCGCCGATCATCACCGGAACGCGCAGCGGCAGCGTCCGGCTCAGGCGGTCGTGGGCGTCCTGGAGCTGGGCGCGCACGGGCGCTCGCCGCAACTCGAGCACCGGCTCGTTGGCGAACGGGGGAAGCGTTGTCGGCATACGCCAGCGACGTTAACACGCGCGGCGGGGCGCGGACGGGCCTAGCCGCCGGACGGCTCGCTCGGGCCGCTCTCCTGGCCCGGCGGCCATCGCAGCGGCGGCTGCGGTTCCGGCTCGCGCTCGGCGGCTGGGGGCCGGCCGGCGGCTCCGGCTGCTGCTCGGGCTCCGACGTCCAGCCGGCTTCTGGCTCTGACGGCTGCTCGTCATGCTCAGGCTCGGGCTGAGGCTCCGTCGCCCACGAGGCGGCAGGCTCCGGCTGCTCGGCTCGGCCGGCTCGGGCTCCGGCTCGGGCTGGGGCTCCGGCTCGGGCTCGGGCTCCGGCTCCGGCTCGGGCTGGTGCCGCTGCTCGCCCGCCCATGTAGCGGGCGGCTGCGGCGCCGGCGCGGGCTCCTCCGTCCAGTCGCCCTGCGCCGGCTGCGGATGCTCCGCGGCCTCGTGAGGCCAACCCGCGCGCGGCCGCGACGGCCCGTTCTCGGGCTCGGGCGAAGGCGACACCCGGCTGAGCGCCTCGGGCCACGTTCTGGCGACGGCACCCTGGCCGGCGACGTCGAATCCCGCCGGCCAGATCGTGGACGCGTCGTACAGCGCGTTCTGCAGCACGGCCCCCTTCAGGTTGGCGCCGTCGAGGTTCGCGCCCTCGAGGTTCGCGCCGTCGAGACCGGCGCCTTCGAGGTTCGCGCCGGTCAGGTCGGCGCCCGGTGAGGACCGCGCTGTGGAGGCCGGTGTCCTTGAGGTTCGCGCCGGTGAGGCCGGCGCCCCTGAGGTTGGCTCCCTTGAGCGCGGCGCCTTCGAGGTTCGCGCCGTACAGCCGCGCTCCCTCGACGTTGGCCCCCCACAGGACCGTATCCCTGAGGTTCGCCAGCAGCAGGCCGGCGCCCCGGAGGTTCGCTCCCTCGAGGTCCGCCGCCCGCAGGTTGGCCTTGAACAGATCGGCGCCCTCGAGGTTCGCTCCGCTGAGGAGGGCTCCTTCGAAGTGCGCCCCGGTCAGCATCGCGCCCGACAGGGCGGTATGCGGGAGCCCGATCGTGGCCTCGCTGTCGTGGGCGAGTGTGCGCCGGCCGAGAATCGTCACCGCGGCCTGGACGTCGGTCGCGGGGCGCGCGCGATGGTCGCCGTGCGCGCCGGCGGCGGATCCGCGGGCGTGGCCGTCGCCGTTTCCGGGCCGCGCGCCCGCGCGAGCCGGCCAGGGCGCGTGCTCGCGGACGAACGCCGCCAGGATCTCGATGATCGGGCCGTGATCCTCGGCCGATTCCTGCGCGAGCCGCTCGAGCGAGTAGATCCCGCCGAGGCGCACGTCGAGCGCCGGGTGCCCGATCTGGTCGATGGCGCGCATGAACCGCTCGGACAGCTGGCGCTCGGTGTGCTCGAGTCGGCGGTCGCGCGAGAACGTCTTGAAGGCGTAGATCGCCACGCGCGGCGGCGAGCGCCGCGACCACCACCAGCACCAAGGCGACCCGCACCCGGTTCAGCTCGTCGAGCCTGGCCGTGCCGGTCAGGCCCTTGGTCGACACGAGCCACGGTGGCGCGAACCTGATCACGAGCGCGCTTACGCCGGCCACGGCCACAGCGGCCAGGACCACCAGCAGGAAGCCGGCGAGCCTCCCCCTCCAGCGTGACGAACGCTTCATCGCTGGGCTGGAACTATGGCTGATGATCCGCGATTCGCCCGGGGCTGCATCAGCTATTGCACGGGCGATTTCACGCCCGCGGGCCGGCGAGCCTCGCGGCTCAGCCCATGTCTGGCTGTTCGGGGCGCCAGACACTAGTATCGCCCCGACATGGATGGAGGGAGCTCGGCACGCGTCCAGTCTGAGTACGAGCAGCTGCTGGCGAGGCTCGAGGTGGCTCGCGAGACCGAGGTGCTCGAGCAGGCGCTCGCCGCGGCGCAGGAGCGCCTCGGCATGGACGCGTCGTACCTCACCACGATCGACTCGCGGAACCAGACAATCCACGCGATGGTGGGCGACGCCGACATCGTCAACCGGTACCAGGGAACCGTTTTTCCGGTCGAGCAGACCTACTGCATGCGGATGCTGAGCGGCCAGATCCCGAACGCGGTCCCGGACACACAAGCCGAGGCGGCGATCAGGGACCTGGACGCGAGCCGCGAATTTCACGCGTACGTCGGCGTGCCGGTACGGCTGTCCGATGGCCGCGTACACGGGACGTTCTGCTGCGTCAGCACGGGGGCCAGGCCGGATGTCGGCCCCGACGAGGTCCGGTTCATGGAGGTCCTCGCCGAGATCGTCGCGGCCCGCGTGGACCAGGTCCACGGGGACATCGCGCGGCTGACCGAGCGGTTCAGGACCAAGCCGGCGCAGCCGTGAGCCTCGGCACCCGCAACGGCCAGCCGGCGCCTACGGCGCCGCCAGCAGCACGTCGAGCGCGGTCCCCTTCGCCTGCTCGTTGAGGAACGACTCGTTGCTCGTGTTCTCGAGCAGGCGCCGGACGAGGTAGGCCATCCCGGCCACGAGGTCGCCCACCGGGCAGTATGTGCGCACGCGCAAACCGCGCGAGCTGAGCGCGTCCTGGAGCTGGTCGCCGAGCCCCCGGAGCACCTGGAGCTCGAGGTCCCGATCCTCACCGCCCGCGAGCCGGTTGTAGGCGATCGCGTGTGACACCGAGCGCAGGTTGTGCGAGGCCACGGCGACGCGGACCGCGGGCCGGGCGTCGAGCAGCCGCGCGGTGAGCGTCTCGAAGTTGCGGTCGCACTCGGCCTTGACCTCGAACACGGGCGTCGGCCATCCGTGCTGGCCGGCCTGGACCAGCTCGTGATCCCAGTAGGCGCCCTTGACCAGCCGCACCGTCAGCGGCGGCGTCCGGCCCGACGCCCGGGCCCATTCGAGGATCCGCTCGAGCTGCTCGGGCGAGTCGCGCAGGTAGGCCTGGAGCACCATGCCCGCCGACGGACCACGAGCGAACTCGTCCTCGGAGAGCACCTCGAGCACGAGGTCGAGCACGGCCTCGCGCGAGTCGAGCGACTCCATGTCGATGTGGATGTGGGCCCCGAGCTCGTGCGCGCGGCGCAGCAGCGGCCGTAAGCGCGCGGCGGCGTCGCGCCGGCCGAGCTCGGGTGCGTCGGGGCGCAGCAGCGGCGTCAGCGCCGAGATCTTCACCGACACGTTCGTCCGCGGGATGACGCCGACGCTGTCGCGCTCGAGCACCTCGCGGGCCGGCCAGCCGCGCTGTGCGCGCCCGAGCTCCGTGAGCGCGTCCTCGCAGCGCGCCGCGTACCGGTCGGCCTCGGGCTGGGTGACGGTCGCCTCGCCGAGCAGGTCGACCGAGCTGGTCACGCCACGGTTCCACAGGTCTCGCAGCACTCCGAGCGCCGACGCCGGCGTCTCGCCGACGATGAACCGGTGCGCCATGTGCTTGACCCCGGCCGCGGCGGCGGCGCCGATCGCCGTGCGCGCGGCGCGGTTGTCGGCCATCCGCATCGCCGCCGCCAGCGGCGGCGGTGCGTCGGGCACCTCGCGCAGGAACTCCCGCAGGTGGCGGGCGAGATCGTCGAGCGACCGGCAGGCGGGCGTGACGTCGACGAACCGGAACAAGGCGGCCTTCAGCTCCTGGTCGGCCGACGCGAAGTCCATCGCGCGCTGGTCGAGCGCCCTCAGCGGATGGCGAGCGCTCGACGGGAACGCGGACGCCAGGTCGGTCCCGATCTCGTGGATCGAGCGCTCGAGCGCCTCGCGATCGGGAGTCGTCGAGCGCTGAACCCGCGGTCATGCGCCCGGGAGGATGTTGACGGCGCGCGCCACCACTAACCCGACGGTAACCAGCGAGGCGAGGGCCTGCGCGCTCATCATCCACTTGGCGGTCGCCGTCAGCGGCATCGTGTCGGTCGGGCTGAAGGCGGTGGCGTTCGTGAGCGAAACGTACAGGTAGTCGATCAGGCGCGGCCGCCAATCGGCCGGCGCCCACTTCGGATCGGTCATCTGCGGGAACAGGAAGTCGGGGTGGTCGTCCTGCCCGTAGGACCGCGCCACCGGACCGCCGCGATCGACCTCCCAGTACCACAGGCCGAACAGCAGCACGTTCGTGACCCACAGCACGATCCCCGACAGGATCAGCTCGCGGCCGCTCGCCTTCGCCGTGCCGTGGAGCAGGTAGTGGACGAGCAGGATCAGCGACGCCACGTTGGCCGCGCTGACGAAGCCGACCATCGCGATCGCCACCCGGCGTCGCAGCGGCGAATGGCGGACGTTGGGGTGCGGCGAGACGATCACCAAACCGATCAGCAGGGCACCCTCGAGGGCCGGGAGCAGCCAGGTCGGGCCGACCGTCACCGCGTTCGAGAGCGAGAGCTGAAGCGCGATCGCGCACGCCACGAGCAGCTGCGGCTCCCAGAACGGCAGCCAGCGCTCGATCGCGCCGATCCGTCCGCCGCGCGGCGGGCGCTTCGTCTGTCGGAGCTCCTCGCTACGGTCCATATCTACGTCCGGGATACTGGCACGCGCTCGGGGTCCTGAGAACTGGTGCCCACCCACCCAGGAAGGATCCAGCGGAGCAATGCCCGAACACCGTCGCATGAAACGGATGCTCTCGCTGCTCGTCGTCATGGCGCTCGCCGCGCTCGGCGCGAGCGCGCTGGCGGCCTGTGGAAGCGCCGGCGGCTCGCCGGCGACCTCGACCGCGGCCGCGGCGACGGGCTCGCCGTCGGTGAGCACGGCGACCGCGACGACGACGACCACGACCGCGGCCGCAACCACGGCTACCACCCCGACGACCTCGACGACCGCCACGACGACGGCGTCCGGTGACCCTCCGTGCACGGCGTCCACACTGTCGCTCGGCTTCCTCGGCCAGCAGGGCGGGATGGGCCACGGCGAGATCGGATTCGTGCTCCACAACACGGGCAGCGTCGCCTGCCGGACGTACGGCTATCCGGGCATCCTGTTCCTCGACCAGGGCGGGCACCCGCTGCCGACGATTCCCCACCACACCACCAGCGACTTCTTCGGCTCGAACCCGGCGGTGCGCGCTCGTGATCCCCCCGGGCGGCAGCGCGTCGTTCCGGCTCGACGTCGGCCACGGCGTGGCGACATCGAACGGCTGCGCGACCGCCTATGCCCTGCAGGTGATCCCGCCGAACGACACCGCCACGCTCCGGACGACGATCCCGAGCGGCGCCTACGAGTGCCAGGACGCGAACGTGTCGCCGCTGCGCGCCGGCGAGTCGCGCCTACCCGTCGCGGACCGCGCTGGTACGGGCCGGAACGTCGGTGCGGCGGATTGTCGGAGGCTCAGCCACGTCCGAGCCGCCGGATGCCACGACCGGGCCGTTCTCCAGCGCGCTCGTGATCTCGGCCGCGGGCACCGCCCCGGAGAAATGAAAGCCCTGGGCGAGCGTGCACCCGAGCCGGGTGAGCTCCTTGACCTGCTCGGGGGTCTCGACGCCCTCGGCGACGACGTCCAGCGACAGCGCCCGCGACATCGCGATGATCGTCTCGGTGATCGCGGTGTCGCGCGGTTCGTTGCCGAGGCCGTCGACGAACGAGCGATCGATCTTGAGGACGTCGAGCGGCAGCCGCGTCAGGTAGCTGAGCGACGAGTAGCCGGTGCCGAAGTCGTCGAGCACCAGGCGCACGCCGAGGGCCTTGAGCGCATGGAGGATGTCCTTGAGGCCGTCGGCGTCGCGGACCATCACGGTCTCGGTGATCTCGAGGCTCAGGCAAGAGGGATCGAGCCCGGTGCTCGTGAGCGCGGCGCGGACGACCTCGGGGAGCGTCCGCCGCGCCACCTGGATCGCCGACAGGTTCACCGACATCGCGATCGGCGCGGCGTCCGGCCTCGCGGAGTACCACTCGGCGGCCTGGCGGCAGGCGCTCTCGAGCACCCACCGGCCGATCGGCTCGATCAGCCCGTTCTCCTCGGCGATCGGGATGAACTCCGAGGGCGATATCTCGCCTCGCTCTGGATGATGCCAGCGGATCAGCGCCTCGACTCCGACGACCTGAAAGTTCGCGAGCGACACGACCGGCTGGTACTCGAGCCGGAGCTGATCGCGCTCGAGCGCGCGGCGCAGGTCGTTCTCCATCCGCAGGCGCGCGATCGCCCGGCCACGCATGCCCTCGTCGAACACCTCGTAGCGCGCCCGCCCGCGGTCCTTGGCGCGGTACATCGCGGCGTCGGCGTCGCGGATCAGCTCGTCCGCGCGTTCACCGCCGGTGGCGAGTGCGATCCCGATGCTGGTCGTGACGAAATGCTCGCTTCCCGATAGCACGAACGGACGCGCGAACGTCGCCGCGATCCGCTCGGCGGTGTCGATCGCGTCACGCTCGGAGGCGATGTCCTCGAGCAGGATCCCGAACTCGTCGCCGCCGAACCGCGCGACGGTGTCGCTGCCGCGCAGCGCGTGCTTGAGGCGCGGTGCGGCGGCCGCCAGCAGCTCGTCGCCGATGTGATGGCCCAGGCTGTCGTTGACGAGCTTGAAGTGGTCGAGGTCGAGGAACAGGATCGCGGCCAGCGACTGCTGGCGCCCGAGCCGCGCGAGCGCATGCTCGAGGCGATCGACGAACAGCACCCGGTTGGGAAGCCCCGTCAGCGGGTCGTGCACGGCCCGTTCGCGGATCGCGTCCTCGACCGCCTGGCGTTCGAGCGCGTCGGCCAACACGTTGGCGAGCGACTGGAGGAAGTCGATGTCGCCGGGGGCGAAGCTCCGAGAGCGCATCGACTGGATCACGAGGACACCGAACGGCCCGCGCGACCCGCCCTCGATCTTCACCGACAGTCCGGCACCTGTCCGCCGCCCGCGGAAGCTCGGCTGCTCGAACCGGCGCTCGGCGTCCCAGTCCTCGACCACGACGGGCGCTCCGCTGAGCAGCGTGTACCCCGCCTGGGATCCCTCGCCTGCCGGGTAGCGCAGCCTTCCGACCTCGCTGTCCGGCCAGCCGATGCCGCTCCTCAGCACCAGGCAGTGCTCGTCCGGGAGGAATTGCCACACCGCCGAGATCTCGGCGTCGAGCATGCGCGCGGCGCCGGTCACGGCCTCTTGCATCAGATCGGTGGTGCTGGCGCCCTCGAGCGCGTGCTCGCCGAGCAGCGCCACCGCCGCCTGCTGGGCGGCCCGCCGCTCGAGCTCGGCCTCGACCGCCTTGCGGTCGGTGATGTCGTGGAGCATGCCGTGCCAGCGGAGCTCGCCGTCCTCGCCGTGCGCCAGCACCGCATCGTCACGAATCCAAACGGTGCGTCCGTCGCGATGGACCATCCGGTACTCGAGCGCAGCGTCGTCCGGCTTGACGCCGCCCAGCCCGTTCTCGCGCGCCAGCACCCAGCCGCGGTCATCGGGGTGCAGCCGCTCGGCCCACAGGTCGCGGTCGGCGCACCATTCGGCCGGCGGAGTAGCCGAGGATCTGCTCGATCCGAGGGCTCACGTAGTGCCAGCGACCGTCGCCGCCCGTGTCGGCGACGTAGATGATCGCGGGCACCCGCTCCAGCAGCTTCGGGTACTCCGAAGCGGCTATACCGCATCCCGTCCGCCTTGCCGCCGGGCCCTCCGGGCAGCAGGCCGGTGTCGCTGTCGCCGACCATGTCCCCTGCTAATCGGCCGTTCCGGGCAGGAGCGATAGCGGGCCTGGACGCCCTGGTCTGCAGGGTGACCGCGCGAGTGGTCCTCCCGCGCGCGGGGTCCGCCGCGCTACACCGCCTCGAACACCGAGATGCCGTCCCGGTCGCGCTCGGCCGCCTGGCCCTCCTGCACGAGCAGATCGAGGTGTCCGAGCACTTCCGAGAGCGTCAGGTAGGCCTGGGTGACCGCCACGTTCCCCCACATCTGGATCGCGATCTCGTACGCGGTGAGCGGCCGAGCGCCCAGGATCTGCAGGATCCGCGCGGCCCGGCGCCGGTGCATCCGCAGCCGCTCGTCGATCAGCTCGGCGTGCTCGATGACCGGGTCTCCATGGCCCGCCAGGACCAGGCGGGCCGGCAGCTCGCGGGTGGCGCGCATCGACTCCATGTATTGGAGGAGCGCATGCGGGCGCGGCTGATCGGCGCCGCCCGACAGCGGGCGCGAGACGAGCGGATTGGACGAGATGTGTGCGAGCAGGTGGTCGCCGGCGATCAGCAGGGCCCGATCCTCATCCCACAGGATCGTGTCCGAGGGGCTGTGGCCGGGGCGGTGGTAGACGCGCAGCGTCCGGTCCCGGAACTCGAGCTCGTCGCCGTCGCGGAGCTCGCGCGTGACGTGCCCGCTCGACCCGAACGCCCGGAACGCGGCCGCCAGCGATCCGAGCACGGTCGCGAGATCGTCGGGCACGCCGTGCCGGCGCATCACGCCCTGCGCGAATTCGTCGTCGGCCGCGGCGCTGCGCGAGAAGCTCTCGAGGTACGGTCCCAGCAGGTACAGCGAGGCGACTTCGGCTCCGGAGCGGCGAGCCAGGATCTCGAGCAGGCCGAGATGGTCCATGTGCTGGTGTGTGAGCACGATCCGCTCGAGGTCTTCGATCCGGTGTCCGTGGGCGGCGAGCGCACGCTCGAGGTCGTCGAGCGACTTGCCCGAGTTCGGGCCCGTGTCGATGAGCGTGAGCGGCTCGTCCTCGATCAGGTAGCAGTTGACCCTGCCGACCAGGAATGGGGTGGGCAGGGCGATGCGGTGGATTCCGGCCCGCTCGGCCAGCGCCAGCGCATCCTCGGCGCTGGTGGCGCGCCGCTCTGGCGTGGTCACGAACGGATCACTGCCAGCACCTCGTCACGGCGACGCTCCATGTCCTCGTGTGAGCGCAGTGACTCCAGGCACAGGCGAAGCAGCGGCTCGGTGTTCGACGGGCGGACGTTGAAGTGCCAGTCGTCGTACTCAACCGAGATGCCGTCCAGGCGATACTGCCTGCCGTCTTCGTAGCGGGAGACGAGCTCTTCCATCTTGGCGTCCTGATCGGCGACCTCGGAGTTGATCTCGCCGGAGATGAAGTAATGGGATCTGAACGGCTCGAGCAGCTCCGACATCCGCGCACCACGCTGTGAGAGCAGCTCCAGGATCAGCAGCGCCGGGATCGTGCCCGAGTCCGCGCAGTAGAAATCGCGGAAGTAGTAGTGGCCGGAGACCTCGCCGCCGAACGTGGCGTCCTCCTCGCGCATCCTCGTCTTGAAGAACGCGTGCCCGACGCGATTCATCAGGGCTCGGCCGCCGCCCCGTTCGGTGACGTCGGCCACCACCCGGCTGGCGCGGACGTCGTACAGGATCGTCGCGCTGGGATGCTTTCGGAGCATCGATTCCGCCAGCAGCGCGGTCAGGAAGTCGCCATCGACGAAAGACCCGCGGTCGTCGATGAAGAAGCAGCGGTCGGCGTCGCCGTCCCAGGCGATGCCGAGGTCCGCCTTCTGGCGGACGACCTCACGCATGATGAACTCGCGATTCTCGGGCAGCAGCGGGTTCGGCTCATGGTCGGGAAAGCGGCCGTCGGGCTCCCAGTAGGCCTCGACGAGATCGAGTCCGAGACGGCGCAGCAGGGGGCCGACCATCGGCCCGGCCATCCCGTTGCCGCCGTCGACGACCACGCGAAGTGGTTCCACCGCGCCAGGGTCGATGAATTCGAGCGCGGCCTCCTGGAACTCCTCGTACAGGGCGACGTGCTCGACCGAGCCGCCGCCGCCAGCGCCGTCGAGCCCGGCTTCGATCTTGGCCTGCATCTCGCCAATTCCGGCGTCGCCCGACAGGGCTACCGCGCCGCGCTTGACGAGCTTGGCGCCGGTGTAGCGCTTGGGGTTGTGCGAGGCGGTGCACATCAGCCCGCCGTCGAGGCCCCTCGAGCCGACGAGGTAATACAGCATCTCGGTGCCCACCTCGCCGGCGTCGAGCACGGTCGCGCCCTCGGCGCACATGCCCTGGCAGTACGCGCTCGCGAGCTCGGGGGCGGTCAGGCGCATATCCCGGCCTAGGCCGAGCCGAAGCTCGGTGGTCGGCTTGCCCTCGAGCTCGCCGATGACCCGCGCGAATGCCCGGCCGATCAGCTCGGCCAAGCTGGCGTCGATGTCGGTGCCGTAAAGCCCGCGAATGTCGTAGGCCTTGAATATCCCGGGGTTGACGACGGTGCTCATCGCGCCGGATGCTACCCACGGGAGGCTCGGGGAATAATGCCTTGATCGTGGCCGCCCCGGACATGCCACTCGTCGTGATTCTGTGCGGCGGTCGCGGAACTCGCCTGCAGGAGCGCGCCGCGTCGTTGCCAAAGCCGCTCGTCGAGATCGGCGGCCGCCCGATCCTGTGGCACGTGATCAACATCCACCTGGCCCATGGATTCGGGCGCTTTCTGCTATTGACGGGGTACCGTGGCGAGGAGGTCGAGGCGTTCGTCGCCGGCGAGCGCTGGGCTCGGGGTGCGGAGATCCGGTGCGTGGACACCGGGGTCGACACGCCGACGGGAGGGCGGCTGCATCGTGCCGCGCCGGCGTTGCAGGAGGACCGGTTCTGCCTGGCCTATGCGGACGGCGTGGCGGACATCGACCTCGGGGCGCTGCTCTCGTTCCACGGGACGCACGGCGCCGGCGTGACGATGGCGGTGGTCCAGCCGCAGCTCCCGTTCGGCGTGGCCCGCCTCGACGGCAACGGATCGGTCCTCGGCTTCGCCGAGAAGCCCCGCAGCGAGGAGTGGGTGAACGCCGGGTTCTTCTGCTTCGAGCGCTCCGCGCTCGGGGTGCTCGGGCCCGACAGCGTGCTCGAGCGAGAGCCGCTCGAGCGCCTCGCGGCCGCGGGAGAGCTGCGCGCGTTCCGCCACCACGGGTTCTGGGAGTGCATGGACACCTACAAGGACGCGGTCACGCTCAACGACCTGTGGGCCGATGGCTCGGCGCCGTGGAAGCTGTGGGATGACGTATCCGGTGCTCGTTAAACTAAAACAGCATGTCTGGGCATTCAAAATGGGCTTCGATCAAGCACAAGAAGGCGGTCGTCGACGCGCGGCGCGGGCAGCATTTCACCAAGCTGGCGCGGGCGATCTCGGTCGCGGCGCGCGAGGGCGGCGGCGATCCGACCGGGAACTCGGGGCTTGCGCTGGCGATCCAGAAGGCACGCGACGCCTCGATGCCCAAGGACAACATCGAGCGCGCGATCGCGAAAGGGACCGGCGAGGGCGCCGACGCCGATCAGATCGAGACCGTCCTGTACGAGGGCTACGGCCCCGGCGGAGTCGCGCTGTTGATCGAGGCGCTCACCGACAACCGCAATCGGACAGGCGCGGAGATGCGACACGTGCTCTCAAAGCACGGCGGCAACCTCGGCGAGCCGGGCTCGGTCGCGTACCTGTTCGATAAGCGCGGGGTGATCGTGGTGGACGCCAACCGCTACGGCGAGGACGACCTGATGCCCGCGATCGACGCCGGCGCGGAGGACATCTCGCTCGACGAGGATGTGTACGAGGTGATCACCGAGCCCGCGGATCTCGCGGCGGCGCGTGACGCGCTCGCCGAGGCAGGGGTTGAGCTCGAGAGCGCCGACATCACCCAGCGGCCGCGGGCGCGCGTGCCGATCGAGGAAAGCGACGCCGCGAAGCTGCTGAAGCTGATCGACGCCCTTGAGGAAAACGATGACGTCAACGCGGTCCACGCGAACTTCGACGTCGACAGCGCCGTGCTCGAGCGCGTCGCCCAGTGAGTGCGGCTCCGCAGATGTCCTTCGCATGAACCACATCCCGGAGCCGGGGTTATTAGCCGCTTCTTCGGAAAGACTCGCTAGCCTCACTCGCCGATGTCGAAACGAGCACTCCTGATGCCGGCGCTCGCGCTGGTTGCCGCCGGTCTTGCCGGGTGCGGCGGCAGCTCTAAGGCCTCCGGGGTCCAGCTGGCGCCGTCAGGCGGCCTCACGGAGGCCGCCGTCACGACCACGGCCAAGCCGCCGCCGGCGCTCTCCAAGAAGCCCGTGGTGACCGTGCCGACGGGGCCGGCGCCGACTCATCTGGTCACCAAGGATCTGGTCGTCGGCACGGGCCAGACGGCGAAGGCGGGGGATACGGTCACGGTCAACTACGTGGGCGTCCTCTACAGCACCGGCAAGGAGTTCGACTCCTCTTGGAGCCGCAACCAGCCGTTCACGACGGCGCTCACGAACGGCAGCGTGATTCCGGGCTGGATTCAGGGAATCCCCGGCATGAAGGTCGGCGGCCGCCGCGAGCTGATCATCCCCGCGAGCCTCGCCTACGGCAAGACGGGCAGCCCCCCGACGATCCCGCCTAACTCGCCGCTCGTGTTCGTCGTCGACCTGCTTTCGATTTCTTCTTAGGTTCGTCGCCGGCTGCCGGCTGCCGGCGCCGCGCCTCGTCGGCCTGGTCGGTGGAGTCCTGCGCGTCGCCCGCGTCATCGCCGGCGAGTCGCCGCGCCCGGTAGAGCGAGACCGATTCGGACATGCCCTTGAGCTTGTGCTTGCGCGCGAACGACCAGTCGAACTCGTCCGGGGCAGCGTCGTGGACCTCCTGCGTGCAGAGAACGCTGCCGGGACGCGCGACCCCCGTGACCCGGCTCGCGAGGTTGACGGCGTGGCCGTAGTAATCCCCGGCGCGTTGCAGCGCCGCCCCGCTCGCGACGCCGGCGCGCAGGCTCGGCAGGTCTGCGGCCTGAACGGCCTCGAGCAGCGACAGTGCGACCGACACCAGCGCCGCCGGGTCGGGGCTGACGAACATCGCGGCGTCGCCGATCGTCTTCACGAGCCGCACCGGCGGCTGCGTCACGTCGGTGGCGAGCTCGGCCAGCCTGCTTGCGAGGCCGCCCAGCTCCTGGGGATCGATCTGAGCGCCGAGGCTGGTGAACCCGACCATGTCCACGAAGCACACGGCGACCTGCTGGGCGCCGCCCGCCTCGCCGGACTCTCGCTCGGCACGGCTGAGCATCCCGCGCCGCACGCTCTCGGCGAGATGCTGCTTGTACGCCGCGCGCAGCACCGGATCGATCGCGGGGATCATCTGCTCGGCCAGGGTCGCGAACCGCTCGGCCACCTCGTCCTCGCTGTCCCCAGGCCGGAGAAACGCCTCGACGAACGCGGCCGACGTGGTCGCGGCCAGCCGGGCCATCCCTTCGCCGAGCACCCGCGTGATCTCGGCGATCGACTCCTCGCCGAGCCCCGACTCGAGGAACAAGCTGATCGACTTGGCGGCGTCGATCTCCTCCTCGCCGAACACGCGGTCCTCCGCCGAGGCCTCGGGCAAGCCCAGCAGGCGCTGGATCCGCAGCATCTGAGAGGCCGGAAGGCCGGTCCGCTCCTCGAGCTCACTGGCGGAGTAGCGGCCGCCGAGCACGCGCTCGACGAGCAGCAGCGCGAGCCGGTCCTCCTCGATCGCGGCCTTCAACTCCTCGATCGTGAAGTCCTCGTCGGCGAGCCGCTCGAGCAGCCGCTCGCGAGCGGCGCGTTCCTCGCCTTCGAGTCCGTCGAGCAGGCCGGCCTGATCGAAATCCACAGCTGAATCCTTGCGCAAATCGCCCTATCGCTGTGTGGACCCGCTGCCGCCCGGCCGATCGGCTAGCATCGTCGGCCCTCGTGGGTGCGATGCCGGTCGGTGCTGCACATAGCCGTCGCCGGCGCGCCCGCTTACTGTCGTCCCAGTCGATCCAAACGCCCACATGCTGTCGATCCTGATGCCGGTATACAACGAGCGCGAGCGCGTCGAGCGCGCGATCGCCGAGGTCCTCGACACGCCGCTGCCGACGGAGTTCGAGCTGATCGTCGTCGACGACGGTTCCACCGACGGAACGCTCGAGATCCTGCACCGCCTGATAGCGGATATCGAGCCACCCAACCGCGTCCGCCTGTTCGAGCACGAGCACAACAAGGGCAAGGGTGCCGCGGTTCAGACCGCGCTGTCACATGCCGAGGGCGAGTTCTCCGCGATCTTCGACGCGGACCTCGAGTACGACCCGACCGACCTGGGGTTGCTCATGCCCCCGCTGCTCGACGGGCGTACCAACGCGTCCTTCGGCGTGCGAGCATTCGACGGCTACACCAGCCACTCGTTCCTGTTCGTGCTTGGTAACAAGGGCGTGACGTTCGCTTGCAACGTGTTGTTCAACGTGTACCTGCACGACATCATGACCTGCCACAAGATGATCCGGACCGAAGTCTTTCGTAGCCTGCCGCTTCACTCGCCCGGCTTCGCGATTGAGCCGGAGATCACGGCGCGGCTGGTGCAGCGCGGGGAGCGGATCTTCGAGGTACCGGTTCACTATCGGGCGCGCGCCACGAACGAGGGCAAGAAGCTGACAGCGACGGACGGCTTCCGCGTGCTCGGCACGTTGCTGCGCTGCCGCTTCACCGGCAGGTGAGGTCCGGCTCGGGTGGAGGGTCAGGTCCTCACGCAGACGCCCGCGAAGCCGCGACGCTCGGATTCGTCGTCCACCGGCGACCGTCGCCTGCCTGACTGGCGCGGACTGGGATATGCGCCGTTTCTGTGGTCGGCGCTGGCGTGCCTGGTGCTGGCGGCGATCTCCGCCGCGGTCCTACCGACGGTCCCGAGCTATGACCCGTGGGCCTGGATCTCATGGGGCCGGGAGGTCTTCGATCCCCATCTGAGCTTCGCGATCAGCGGAGGTCCGTCGTGGAAACCCCTCCCCGTGATCTTCACGGCGGTCTACTCGCTGTTCGGGAGTACGGCGGCCCCGACGCTGTGGGTGATCACCGCCCGTGCCGGCGGTCTGCTCGGGATGGTGGCGGCCTACCTGCTCGCCTCGCGCCTGGTCTCGCGTGACGGTCGCGGCCCGCGCTGGGCGGCGGTCCTCGCCGGCCTGATCGCCGCCGCCGGCATCCTGATCACGCAGGACTACTGGGACGAGTGGTTTCGCGGCACCTCCGAGCCGATGGAGATCGCGACCGCGCTGTGGGCGGTGCTGGCGTTCCTCGACGGCCGGCGCGGGTGGGCGTTCGCGTTCGGCGTGGCGACATCGCTGCTCCGTCCCGAGGCGTGGCCGCTGATAATCGTCTACGGGGGATTCCTGTGGTGGAAGGAGCCGCGGCTGCGGCTCCTGGTCGCGGTCGGGCTGTTCTCGATCCCGTTCTTCTGGTTCGCGCCGCCTTGGGTGGGCTCCGGGCAGCCGTTCCTGGCGGCGGTCCACGCCGAGGAGTACAACGGCGGTCTGGGCAAGCACAAGCTGTTCGGCGTCCTCGGGCGCGGCATCGACATCCAGCTGCTGCCGGTGCTCCTGGCCGGCGTGGTGGCGCCGGTATTCGCCTGGTTCGACAAGCCGCGGGACTGGCTGGTGCTGTCGCTCGCCGGCGCGACCGTGGTGTGGTGGGTGATCGTCGTCGGGATGACGCTCGACGGCTATCCGGGCCTCGAGCGGTTCTACCTGCCGGCGGCCGGCATGACCTGCGTGCTCGCCGGCGTCGGCATCGTGCGACTCGCGCAGCTCGGTGCACGCCTCGTTCCCACCGGCGGCGCCTCGACCGCGGTGGCGGTCGGGCTGACCGCGGTCCTGGTCGCGATCATGATCCCGTTCGTCGGCGGGCGGATCAACGAGGCCGGCGCCGAGGAGAAGATCGCGTCGCAGGCCGTCACCCGTCTTGACCAGATGACCGCCGCGGTTGCCGCCGTCGGCGGGCACAAGGGCGTGTTCCCGTGCAAGTCGAGCTTCGCGGCGGTCAATCACAGTGTCCAGACCGCGCTGGCGTGGAAGCTCCACGTGACGCTCGGGCGCGTCGGGACGTCGATGCGCCACCAGGGCGTGATGTTCGTCGGACCGCACGACTCGATCGACGGAATCGCGCCACCGATCGACCCCCGGCTGACCCAGAAGCAGCTGATCGCGACTGTGGGCACCTGGAAGATGTACCGGATGACCGCGCCGAACTCCGATACGCGCTGCGTGGGGTCGTGAGGCGCGTCGTCCCAGATGGCTGAACCGGCACGCTATGCATGACCAGCCGTCAGGCCCCCGGCGGTCCGCGGACTCGATCCGCTGTTCGTTCTGCGGGAAGCCGCGCAGCGAGGTGGCGTCGATCGTTGCCGGGCCAACGCCGGCGATCGCCATTTGCAACGAGTGCGTCGAGCGGTGCGGCGAGATCATCGCCGGGCAAAGCGCGCCGCCGCCGCCCGACGCGGCCTGACCGCGACGCGACCCCCCAAGGAGGCGTCCGGGCCGCTGCGGAGAATGGTGATCCGATGATTGTCGTTGGAATCGACCCCGGCACCGCGAGCACCGGCTACGGCGTGGTCGAGGGCTCCGGGTCGAGGCTGCGCGCGCTCGCCGCCGGCGTGATCGAGACCCCCGCCGGTGTGCGGCTCGAGCGCCGGCTGGCGGAGATCCACGGCCATGTGGTCGAGCTGCTCGAGGGCTACCGCCCGGACGCGGTTGCGATCGAGGAGCTGTACTTCGGAGCCAACGCCAGGACCGCGTTCGCGGTCGGCCAGGCGCGCGGGGTCGTGCTGCTCGCCGCCGGCCAGCGCGGGATTCGGACCCGCTCGTACACCCCGCAGCAGGTCAAAGGGGCGGTGTGCGGGCACGGACGCGCCGGCAAGGACCAGGTCGGGCGCATGGTCGCTCGGCTGCTCGGACTCTCCGAGATCCCTTCGCCCGACCACGCCGCCGACGCGCTGGCGGTGGCGATCTGCGAGTGCAACCGCGCGCCGCTCGACCGAGCGCTGAGCCGCGCGGCACCCAGAGCGGGAGCACGCGCGTGATCGCGATGGTTTCGGGCACGGTGGCGGTGCGCCGCGCCGACCACGTCGTCGTCGACTGCGGTGGCGTCGGCTACCGACTCGCGGTCTCAGCCGAGACGCTCAGGCACGTGCCGGCCGTCGGCAAGCACGTGCTCCTGCACAGCCACCTCGTCGTCCGCGAGGACGCGCTCGCGCTGTACGGGTTCGCGACCGAGGAGGAGCGCGAGCTGTTCCTGATGCTGATCGCGGTCCAGTCGGTCGGACCCAAGGTCGCGCTCGCGGTGCTGTCGGGCGGGCCGGCGCGTGAGCTGCTCGCGGCGGTCGCGGCCGGCGACACGGCGCGGCTGCAGGCCGCCCCCGGCGTCGGAAAGCGGACCGCGGAACGGATCATCGTCGAGCTGCGCGAGAAGGTCGGCGCCACCGCCACCGCCCCGACCGCGCTGACGGCGATACGCAGCGAGGACCCGCGGGGGCTCGCACGCGACGGGTTGATCGGCCTCGGCTATACCCCGCTCGAGGTCGACGAGTTGCTCGACGGCGCCGAGGGTGACCGGCCCGAGGACCTGATCGCCCACGCCCTTCGGACGGTCCGCCGATGAGCCCCGTCCGTGGGATCAACGAAATCGCCCAGTCCGCCCACGCCGACCACCCCGACGGGCGGGGCGGCCGGGGGGCAGGCCGGCGGGATTCAGGTGCGCGCGAGGGAGGCGGGCGCGAGGAAAGCGGGCGGGAGCGAATCCAGGATCCGCACGAGCTGCCCGAGGAGGACCTCGACCGCTCGCTCCGGCCCCGCCGGCTCGAGGACTTCGTCGGCCAGGCGGCGGTCAAGGACCAGCTCGCGGTCTCGATCGAGGCCGCCGCCAGCCGAGGCGAGGCGCTCGACCACGTCCTGTTCGCCGGGCCGCCCGGCCTCGGCAAGACCTCGCTCGCGCAGATCGTGGCCGCCGAACTCGGCGTCCCGTTCGTGCAGACGGCCGGCCCCGCGCTCGAACGCAAGGGCGACATCGCGGCGTTCCTGACCGCGCTCCAGCCCCGCGCGGTGTTCTTCGTCGACGAGATCCACCGCCTGCCCCGCGCGCTCGAGGAGACGTTCTACCCGGCGATGGAGGACGGCTGCCTGCCGATCACGATCGGTCAGGGAGCCGGCGCCAGCGTCGTCACGATCCCCTTGCCGCCGTTCACGCTGATCGGCGCGACGACCCGAACCGGGCTGATCACCACGCCGCTCCGCGACCGCTTCGGTATCCAGCATCGCCTCGAGCACTACGGCCCCGAGGACCTGGCGACGATCGTCCGCCGGTCCGCGCGGCTGCTCGAGGTCACGATCGAGAACGGCGGCGCGGTCGCGATCGCCGAGCGGAGCCGCGGCACCCCGCGCGTGGCCAACCGGCTGCTGAAACGGGTCCGCGACTACGCCGAGGTCCGCGGCACAGGCGTGGTCACGAGCGAGGTCGCGATCGAGGCGCTCGACCTGCTCGGCGTCGACCACGCGGGCCTCGACCGGCTCGATCGCGAGATCCTCCGCACGATCTGCGAGAAGTTCGGCGGAGGCCCGGTCGGGCTGTCGACGCTCGCGGTGGCCGTCGGCGAGGAGCAGGACACGATCGAGGACGTGTACGAGCCCTACCTGCTCCAGCGCGGCCTGATCGAGCGAACCCCGCGGGGGCGCGCGGCCACCCGGCGCGCGTTCGAGCACCTCGGGATGGAGGCGCCGGGCCCCCTTTCGCTCCTATAACCCCTTCCTTAATTGTTCGTGAAGAGGTGGGGGGTGGCGGCGGGACCTGCGGCTATCCTCAGGGCGCCGATGAGTCACGAGCACTATTTCATCTGCCCCCACTGCGGAAATCGGTCGATGGCGACCGATCGCAACGCGGGCTTCCGGCGCGAGGCCCGGGGCTGCGAGAAGTGTGGGTTCGCGTACCTCTACGAGTTGCTGGACGACTATTACCCGGCGCCGAACGCGGCGTTCTTCGCCTGCGACGGCGACGGCAGGATCGTCGACTGCGGCCGCGGCTCGTTCGAGCTGACCGGGCTCAAGACCGAGCAGGTGATCGGACGCCCCGTACACGACGTCCTCGGGCTGCGGTTCGAGGACGGCACCGACCACGTGAACACCGCGCTCGAATGGGAGGTCCGGGTCAAGAGCAAGCCGGTGGAGGTCCACGCCGAGCGCGATCTGCCCGCCAAGGCGGTCGCCGACATCTTCCCGGCCTACGACGACGAGGAGGGCGGGGTGCTGGTGGTGCTCACGCCGACCAACCACCATTGAGAGCCAATCCGGCTCCGCCGCCACCGTTCACGCTCTAGCATCCACCACGACTGATGACTGATCGCCAGCGAAATGGCTTCGTCCTGCTCATCGTCGTCGGGCTGCTGATCGGCTCTCTGATCGTGATCGCCGGCGTACCCGGCGCAGTGAAGTCCAAGAAGACCGTTCTCGGCCTCGACCTCAAGGGCGGCGTCGAGCTCGTCTACCAGGGCCTGCCGAGCGCTCAGACGCCGACCGTGACCCAGGATGCCCTCCAGCGGGCGGTCGACATCATGCGCAACCGCGTCGACCAGCTGGGCGTCGCCGAGCCGGAGATCCAGACCTCCGGCGGCAACCAGATCACCGTCGGCTTGCCCAACGTGAGCGACACCGCGCGGGCCGAGTCCGAGGTCGGCACGACCGCACAGCTCGCGTTCTACGACTGGGAAGCAAACGCGCTCACGCCGAGCGGAAAGACGGTCGAGAGCCAGCTCCAGACCCAGGATCCGACGGCGACCGAGATCAGCCAGGGAAGCGGGACGAACGGTGCTCCAGGCGAGCCGGGGGCGGGCAGCCTGAACCTCTACGACGCGGTGACGCTGGCGTCCAAGCAGCCAGCAGAGCTCCAGCACCTCGAACTCGCGCATCACCGACGAGTACTACATGTTCGGGGCCCCCGGAAGCGCCGCCTGCGAGGCCGCTGCCAAGGCCAACAACACGGTCCCAACCGCCGGCCAGCACTGCCTGCTGAACGGTCCCGACGACAGCAAGGACGCCCTCATCTCCGGGCTCCCGCCGGGCGTCAGCGCGTCCGACGGCCAGATCCTCGTCGTACCTCGCGGAACGGTAGTGCTCCAGGCGATCCCGGCGGACTTCTCCAAGCCGACCCCGATCGGCGATCCGAGCGCCCAGTTCTTCGTACTCAAGGACAACGTCGCGCTTCGCGGCAGCGACATCACCAATCCGACGCAGAGCACCGACCCGAACTCGGGCGAGCCCGACGTCACGTTCGGGTTCAGCAGCAAGGGCAAGAGCGAGTTTCAGAACGTCACCGCGAACATCGCCCACCGCGGCGACCTCGTCAGCGGCCTCGGGCAGACGCTCAACCAGCACTTCGCGGTCGCGCTCGACAACCAGCTGATCACCGTTCCGTTCATCAGCTTCAAGCAGTACCCCGACGGGATCAACGGCGACCAGGGCGCCGACATCAGCGGGAGCTTCACGATCGGCACCGCCCAGGACCTCGCCAACGAGCTGCGGCTCGGCGCGCTGCCGATCAACCTCAAGCTGATCTCCGAGTCGCAGGTGTCGGCCACGCTCGGCAAGCAGGCGCTGCACTCGGGTCTGGTGGCGGGCCTCGTCGGGCTGCTGATCGTGGTCGTGTTCCTTGTCGCCTACTACCGCGTTCTCGGAGTGATCGCGACCTTCGGGCTCCTCGTGTACGCGATCTACTTCTACGCGCTGATCAAGCTGATCCCGATCACGCTCACGCTCCCGGGGATCGCCGGACTGATTCTGACGATCGGCGTCGCCGCCGACGCGAACATCGTGATCTTCGAACGCGTCAAGGAGGAGATCCGTGGCGGCAGATCGATCCGCCAGGGGATCGTTACCGGCTACAAGAAGGGGCTGACCGCGATCATCGACGCGAACGTGGTGACGATCATGACCGCGTTCATCCTGTTCGTGCTCGCGACCGCCGACGTCCAGGGGTTCGCATTCACGCTCGGGATCGGGACGTTCGTGTCGCTGTTCACGGCGGTGATGGCCACGCAGGCAATCCTGTCCACGATGGGCAACTCGCGGATGATCTCGAGCCCGTCGATGCTCGGAGCGGGCGGGGCGAAACGCACCTGGAAGTTCGACTTCATGGGAGCGTCGAGGTACTTCTTCTCGATGTCCGGCGTGATCCTGCTGATCGGCGCGCTGGCGATCGGCGGCAAGGGCCTGAACCTCGGCATCGACTTCACCTCGGGGACGCGGATCACCGTGGGGCTCGAGCAGCCCGCCACGCAGCAGCAGGTGACGAATCTGCTGACCTCCGAGGGCGTGTCGAGCCCGACGGTCCAGAAGGTGACCGGCGACAAGTCGGTCGGCCCCAACGCTTATCAGATCTCGTTCAAGACGCTGCCCGCCGGCGGGCGGGACAAGCTCGCGACCGCATTCCAGAACAAGTTCGGGATTTCCCAAGCCGGCAAGAACTTCAACTACACGTCGGTCGGACCGACGTTCGGGAAGACGGTCGCCAACAGCGCGGTGATCGCGATCATCGCCTCGCTGCTTGTGATCTCCGGCTACGTCGCGCTGCGGTTCGAGTGGAAGTTCGCGATTCCGGTGCTGATCGCCCTCGCGCACGACCTGTTGATCACGGCCGGCGTGTACGCGCTGACCGGACGCGAGGTGACGACCGCGACCGTCGCCGCGCTGCTGACGATCTTCGGCTACTCGATGTACGACACGATCATCGTGTTCGACCGAGTACGAGAAAACATCCCGCGGATGCCGCGGGCTGCGTTCTCCCAGATCGTCAACCGGTCGATGTCCGAGGTGCTGACCCGGTCGATCGCGACGACGTCGTGCACGCTGATGCCGATCATCGCGCTGCTGCTGTTCGGTGGCACGTCCGGCTCGACGGAGTTGACCGACTTCGCGTTCGCGCTGCTCGTCGGGGTCGCGTCCGGGGCGTACTCGTCGATCTTCATCGCCTCTCCGGTGCTCACGCACTGGAAGGAGCGCGAGTCCCAGTACCGCCACCGCCGCGAACGCATCGAGTCCGAGTTCGGGTACGTGCCGGCCTACGCCACCAGCGCGGCCGACGTCGACCCGACCCCGCGCCGCGTCCGGCGCGGCGGTCGCCTGACCGAGCCCTCGCCGGAAGGCGTGTCCGCGGCCGAGTTCGAGCAGATGAAGCGCGATCTCGAACTCGATCTCGCCGAGACCGATCGTGGCGGCCACCGCACCTCGACGTTGACCAAGCGTCTCGCCCATACCAGCGAAGACGACGCGCCGGCGTCCGGGGCGCAAGCGCCACGCTCTGGGTCCGGAATCACGCGCCGCTCGCGGCGGACAGATGGCGGCACGGTCCGCGACGGATCGGGGCGCGCCGGCAACGGTGCCCAGCAGTCCGCCCCGCAGCCCTCCCAGCAGCCCGCGCCGCGGCCCGACGCCGAGTCGCCGCCCGCCGAAGACGTCAAGCCGGCTCCGGATGTCGCCGAGAACGACGGCATGGCCCAGTCGCCCAAGCGGCCGTCCAAGCCGCGCAACCGCCGCCACGGGAGACGTCGCTGATGATCGCCATCCGCTTTTCGATCCGCCCCAACCGAAGCGGAGCCCGCTGATGGGCATGCTCGCGTGGTGCATGATGGGCCTCGCCATCTGGCACTTCACGATCTGGCTTCCCGACCGCTTCTGGGGCGGGATCGTCGGAGCGCTGATCGGCGCCCTGATCGGTGCGGCGCTGTTCGGTTGGATCGTGAACGGCTTCGCGATCCCCGGCCGTCACGATACCCACCTGATCACCGCGCTCGAGGCGATTCCCGGCGCGATGATCGGCATCGCCCTGATCTGGTTCGAGGGCGTCCGGCGCGAGCGGATCACGGGCATCGGCCCGGAGATGGCCTGACCGGACGTTCCCGGCGGCGACGGCACCCGCCCGCCCCGGGATCGTTCCAATTCTGTAACGCCGCGTAACGGCTTAGGCACGGTTCCGGCCGTTATCGCCCGGTTCCGTCGGGGCCGGCTCATACGCTGCCGCCATGCCCGAGGTAGCAGCGGTCCTTCGCCCAGAACTCGTCGAGGTTTCTCGTTCGGACGTCGCGCTGAGCGCGGTCCCAGACCCGACCCCCTCGGCGCCGGCGCTCGAGATCCCGCCTTACGACCTCCCGGCCGCGCTCGCGCTCGAGCGCGAGCTCGGCGTGAGCCACGTGCTGGCGCAGGTGCTCGTCCGCCGCGGGCTGTCCGACGTCCGCGCCGCGCGGGCGTTCCTGCATCCGACCGAGAGCCACGATCCGCGCGCGTTCGCCGGGATCGATCGCGCGGTCGCGGTGATCGAGCGCCACATCCGCGGGGGACGCCGGATCGTCGTGCACGGCGACTACGACGTGGACGGCGTGTGCGCCACCGCGACGATGGTCCGGGCGCTTCGCGCGCTCGGGGCGAACGTCGGCTGGTTCCTGCCGGACCGAATGACCGACGGGTACGGCCTGTCGCTGGATACGGTGCGCCGCCTCGCCGGTCGCGACACCGGGCTGCTGGTCACGGTCGACTGCGCGATCACCGCCGTCGACGAGGTCGCGGCCGCGCGCGCGGCCGGGCTCGACGTCGTCGTCTGCGACCACCACGCGCCGCGGGCGGACGGGCGGCTGCCCGACTGCGAGATCGTCCATCCCGCCGTGTGCGGGTATCCGTGCGCGGACCTGTGCGGAACCGCGGTCGCCTACAAGGTCGCGCAGGCGCTCGGCGCCCCGGGGGTCGAGGACGACATCGAGCTGGTGGCGCTCGCGACCGTCGCTGACCTGATGCCGCTCCTCGGCGAGAACCGCCGGCTCGTGCGCGAAGGCCTGGTGGCGCTGTCGCGTACGTCGAGGCCAGGCCTGCGCGCGCTGATGACCGTCGCGAAGGCCGATCCCAGCGCGCTCGACACGGGCTCGCTCGGGTTCCGGCTGGCCCCCCGGATCAACGCCGCCGGGCGGCTCCGCCGGGCCGACGCGGGCCTCGAGCTGCTGCTGACCACCGACGAGCACCGCGCCGCCGAGATCGCGGCCGAGCTCGACCGCGTCAACACCGAGCGGCGGGCGGTGGAGCAGCGGATCGTGTGGGAGGCCGAGGCGCAGGTCGCCGAGCAGCTCGCCGCGGGGGGCGAGCGGTTCTCGTACGTGCTCGCCGGCGAGGGATGGCATCCAGGGGTCGTCGGGATCGTCGCGTCCCGGATCGTCGAGCGCCATCACCGCCCGGTGGTCGTCGTCGCGCTCGAAGGGGAGGCTGGCTCGGGCTCGGCTCGGAGCATCCCGGGCTTCGACCTGCTGGGCGCGCTGCACGCGAGCGCCGAGCACCTCGACCGCTACGGCGGCCACCGCGCCGCCGCCGGCATGTCGATCCGCCGCGACCGGCTCGATGGCTTCCGCCGGGCGATCGAGCGTCACGCCGAGGAGGTCCTGCTCCCCGAGATGCTGGTTCCGCGTGAGCGGGTCGACGCGATCGCGTCGGGCTGCGAGCTCGGCCTCGAGCTGGCCGAGGAACTCGAGCTGCTCGAGCCGTGCGGGATGGGCAACCCGCGTCCCCGGCTGCTCGTGCCCGGTGCGCGGCTGCGCGACCTGCGACCGATGGGGGAGGGGCGCCATCTGCGCTTCGTGGTCGGCTCGGGCGGGAACAGCGCGCGCGCGGTCGCGTTCGGATGCGACGGGCGCCTCGGGGTCGGAGCCGACGAGCCGGCCGACGCCACCTTCCGGCTCGAGCGCAACTTCTGGAACGGCGCGGTCGAGCCCCGCCTCGTGCTCGGGCACGCGCGACCGTGCGCGCCGGACGCGATCGAGATGCTGGGGGAGCCTGAGGACTACCTGACGGCCGCGCTCGCCGAGCCCGACCCGGTTTCGCCGGGGCCACCGGAGGCGGATGCGCGGACCGTGCTCGACCGCCGCGGTCACAGCCCGCTGGCGGTGTTGCGCGACGCGGTTGCGGCCGGCGGGGAGGTGCTTGCCGTGTGCGCCGACGCGCCCCGCCGGCGGAGCGGTCTCAGCGCCAGGACCGGCGGGTTCGCGCTGATCTCCTACCACGCGCTCGCCCGCTGCCCGCGGATCGGCGACCGGTTCGCCCAGCTCGTCGCGCTCGACCCGCCGGCGGACGCGGAAGGAAAGGCCGCGCTGCGCGCTGGCTGCGGATTTACGCATTTGGCGTGGGGCGAGCCTGAGCTACGCTTTGCACAGCAGATGCACGAGCTGGAGTACGGTCTCCGTGCTTCGCTCGTGGCCCTCTACCGCAACCTCAGGCTGCGAGGGCGGGCGACCGGCGAGGAGCTCGAGCACCTGCTTCGCGGAGACGGCGAGCACGGTCGCCCGGCACGATTGGCGGGACGGCTGATCAAGGTCCTCGCGGAGCTCGAGCTCGTCAGCCTCGACCGGGATCTGCCGGCCCTCGCGATCGCGGGCGCCGCGCCGACGGCATTGGAGCGGTCCCCGGCGTACAGGGTCTACGCTCAGCGGTACGAGGACGGTCGACGATTCCTGAGCAGCGCAAATCATCCCCCAGGAGGTTGAGCCGGGACCGTCAGAAGGACGGGACGGGTTCGAACGGCCGGGACACGGCGGACTCGCCGCAGTTCCCGAGCTCGCGGTCGCCGATCGATCGCCTGGTCCACCCCGACGCCCAAGGCGAGGTGGTCGAGCGCTCCGAGCTCACCCCGGCCGAGCGCCGGCTGCTCGGCGACCTGTTCGCGATCGTCGAGGAGCACGCGCACCAGGCGGCCGCCACGATCGACCGCGACCGGGTCGAGGAGGCGTTCGTGTACGCGTGCGTGCACCATGCCGATCAGCGCCGGCAGTCCGGCGAGGACTTCATCGTCCATCCGGTCGGCGTGGCCAAGATCTGCGCCGGGATGCGGCTTGACACCGAGACGCTGTGCGCGGCACTGCTGCACGACACCGTCGAGGACACCTCGGCTTCGCTCGAGGAGGTCCGCGACGCGTTCGGCGAGGAGATCGCCGGCCTCGTCGACGGCGTCACCAAGCTGACCGGCCTGACCTTCCAGTCGCGCGACGAGGCCCAGGCCGAGAACTACCGCAAGATGATGGTCGCGATGGCCACGGACATCCGGGTCATCCTGATCAAGCTCGCCGACCGTCTGCACAACATGCGGACGATCGGTGCCATGGCCAAGCAGAAGCAGATCGAGAAGGCCCGGGAGACGCTCGACATCTACGCGCCGATCGCGCACCGGCTCGGCATCCACGCGATCAAGTGGGAGCTCGAGGACCTCGCGTTCCAGACGCTGCACCCGCGCAAGTACAACGAGATCAAGGGGCTGGTCGCCCAGCAGCGCGTCGAGCGCGAGCGCTACGTCAACCAGGCCGCCACGTACGTGAACAAGGAGCTCGAGGAGCTCGGCATCGACGCCGAGATCTCCGGCCGGGCCAAGCACTTCTACTCGATCTACTCGAAGATGACCAAGAAGGGGCGCGAGTTCAACGAGATCTACGACCTCACCGCGATGCGCGTGATCGTGGGGTCGGTCAAGGACTGCTACGGCGCCGTCGGCGTGATCCATTCGCTGTGGAAGCCGCTCCCCGGGCGGTTCAAGGACTTCGTGGCGATGCCCAAGTTCAACATGTACCAGTCGCTGCACACGACCGTGATCGGGCCCGAGGGCCGGCCGCTCGAGATCCAGATCCGCACCCGCGAGATGCACGACCTCGCGGAGTTCGGGATCGCCGCGCACTGGATGTACAAGGAGACTGGCCCCGCCCACCCCCGCGACGGCAATGGTCCGGCCGGGCCGCCGGCCTCGGACACAAAGCTCAAGTGGCTGCGCTCGCTGCTCGACTGGCAGCAGGAGGAGGCGGATCCGCGCGAGTTCATGGAGACGCTCAAGGTCGACCTGTTCGAGGACGAGG
This sequence comes from uncultured Solirubrobacterales bacterium, assembly GCA_963699325.1. Lineage (GTDB taxonomy): Bacteria > Actinomycetota > Thermoleophilia > Solirubrobacterales > Solirubrobacteraceae > Palsa-465. The sequence goes on from CAVOTN010000022.1 coordinate 340,746, forward strand.
TGTTCGTGTTCACGCCGAAGGGCGAGGTCAAATCGCTCGCCTCCGGCGCGACCCCGCTCGACTTCGCGTACGAGATCCACACCGACGTCGGCCACCGCTGCGTCGGCGCGAAGGTCAACGGCAAGATCGTCCCGCTCTCCTACCAGCTCCGCTCGGGCGACATCGTCGAGGTGCTCACCTCCAAGCGGGAGCGCGGTCCCTCGCGGGACTGGCTGGCGCTGGTCAAGACGACCCGGGCGCGGAACAAGATCAAGGCCTGGTTCAAGGCCGAGTCGCGCAAGGACTCCGAGCACACGGGCCGCGAGCAGCTGCAGGACGCGCTCCGAAAGCAAGGGCTGCCGGCCCAGAAGATCGTCGGCTCGCCGCTGCTCGCCGACGTGATCCGCGAGATGGGCTTCCGCAAGGCCGATGACTTCTACATCGCGCTGGGCGGGGCGAAGATCTCGGCGAAGGTCATCGTCAACAAGATCATGCAGCGCCTCAAGCAGGGCGAGACCGCCGAGTCCGAGCCGACCGCCGCCGACGACCTGCTGAAGACGCGCCGACGGCGCTCGCGCGCCACCACCACGTCCTCGCGCTTCGGTATCGCGGTCGAGGGGATCGACGAGGTGATGCTGCGGCTCGCCAAGTGCTGCCGGCCGGTCCCCGGCGACCCGATCGTGGGCTACATCTCCCTCGGGCGCGGAATCACGATCCATCGCGAGGACTGCCCCAATGTCGCCGTGCTCAAGAAGGACCCCGAGCGGTTCACGCCGGTGTCCTGGGACGGCGACCCCGAGACGTCGTTCCGGGTCGAGATCGAGGTCGACGGCTGGGACCGCCACCGGCTGCTCGAGGACATGTCGAGGACGTTCGCCGAGACTGGGATCAACATCCTCGAGGCCCGCTGCATCGTCAACCACCCGATGGTCAAGAACCGGTTCGTGGTCGAGGTCGGGGACACGCGGTCGCTCGACCAGGCGATCAACCGGCTGCGCAACATCGACGCGGTGTTCGACGCCTATCGGGTGACGCCCGCCGCGGCGTAGATCGGGCGTGGGCCCGCCGTGGGCGTGATCCATCGCCGATCCGGATCGTCGCAGTGGGAAGGGGTCGCGCCGCAGGCGTATGACGATCCGTCGCTGGCGGGCGTACGCAAGCACGAGCTGATCGGCGAGGCCGAGGGCGCGAGCCAGTACCGGATGCGCTACTTCGAGGTTCCGCCGGGAGGCCGGACCGCGCGCGAGCGCCATTCGCACGACCACGGCGTGATGATCGTCGCCGGGCGGGCACGGGTGACGCTCGGCGATGAAGCTCACGAGGTCGGCGAGGGCGACGTGGTTTACGTCGCCGGCGACGAGCTCCACTGCTTCGAGACGCTCGGCGACACGCCGCTCGGGTTCGTGTGCGTAATCGGTCCCCGCCCAACCCCGCGGCAGTCCTGATCAGCGCTCGGGTCCGTCCCGGCTCGGCGGTGTGATCCGCACGGTTCGCGGCCTGGCGCCCCGGATCTTCGAGATCACCACCGCCTCACCGGTCCGCAGCGTCTTGATCTCGTTCGGGTGCACGATGTACCGCTCACCGAGTCGCCGGGTGCCGCGACCGGTGCCGTAGCCGCCGAGCAGGCGGCTGCCGATCTGGCGGGTTTCCTCCCATACCTCCTCGGTGCCCGCGATCTGGGCGATCGTCAGCGCCGAGCTGGGCACTTCCTGGCGGTGGATGATCTTGACCGCGGTGACGCCGAGCACCAGGTCCTCTAGGCCTCTCGCGGCCCGCTCGAGGTCCGCAAGCTCCTGGGTGGCGACGAACACGGGCATGCCCGACTCGCGTCCGCGCGCGAGCAGCGCGGCCACGTGATCGCTGCCGATCGCCGAGAACTCGTCGATTCCGATCACCGCCTGCTCGATCGAGCGGCCCCTCGACGGTTCGAGCAGCCGATCGCCGGACGCCGCCACGAGGTCCTGGACCGCGAGCGTCCCGATCTGCGCCGCGAGCTTCCCGTACCTGCTCGAGTTGAGGCTGAACACGACTACCTCGGGCCCCGCCAGCCCCGCGCGCAGATCGATCGCGTGCGCTTCCGGGGTGGCCGGCGGGATGAGGTACGGACCGGTGTCCGATTCGGTGAGCACCGCCAGTCGCGTCTGGAGCCCGCGGACCGCGCTCAGCTGGTCGTGGGTGAGCCCGGCGAGGTAGTCCTGTACCCGTTCGCGCTGCGGCCGGTCGAGGGCTCTGAGCGCGGGTCCCAGCCGGCGCGGATCCATCAGCTCCACGACCTCGTGCAGCGTCGGCGGCCGGCCGGGATGGGCCCGGGCGAGAACCTGCAGCACGGTCTGGATGTAGCGCTCGGCGGCGCGCTGGTAGTGGGGCTCGGTGAAGCGCTCGGTCGCGATCAGCTTGTCCTTGAGCTCGGTGGCGTTGCCGTGGGCCAGCGGGTTCCAGTGCGCGCCGCCGTCTAGCGTCCAGACCTTGATCGGGCGCCCGGCCGCGGCAGCCGCCTCGGCGAGCACGCGTGCGAACGCCGGCGACCCCTTCATGTCGATCGCGACCACCGGCCGGCCGCGGCGGACCTGGTCGGACAGGATCGTCAGCAGGGTTGTGGTCTTACCGGCCCCGCTTGCGCCAAGGATCAGGCCGTGCGCCGACAGCTCGTCGTCGCCGAGCCTGACCAGCCTGCCCCGGTTGTCGACGCCGAGCACGATCTCGCCCTCGCGGCGGCGGTCGGCGCGCCGGCCGGCGATGGAGCGGGCTCCGCGGATCGCGGAGACCGCCAGCATCGCGCCGACTGCCGGCAACGCCACGCCGGTGGGCAGCACGACGAGGGCCACGAACGCCGCGAGCATCAGGTAGCGGCGAAGAGGGTGCATTCGCTTCGGCGGCCTCAACGGGCCGCCTCCTGGGCGCCCCGGCGGTTCGTCGCCGAGCGCTCGGCGCTGGCGGCGGGCGCGGTGGCGTTCCTCGACACGGTCGACCGCACGCGGCGGATGTGGACGAGCGGCGTGATGCCGATCCGGCGCGCCGCCGCCTGAACCGATCGCGCGATCGCGGGGCGCTCGACCAGATAGACGACGCCGGCGAAGCGCGGGTCGGCGCCGTAGCCGGCGAGGATCGTCTCGAGGCGAGTCCGGCTCTTCGGGGTCAGCTCGAGCTCGAGTGCCACCCGCCGGCCGTCGGCCGTGCGGAGCACGAGGTCCGGATAGTGGAGCCGCTCGCGGCCGTGCGGACCGAATCCGCCGAGCCTCACCGCCAGCGGCTCGGCGCCCGGCTCCCGCGAGCCGTCGAGCGAGCGCAACCGGCGCTCGCCGAGTATCTCCTCAAGCGGACCGAACGTCCCCCCGCGGGCGGCCAGCCACAGCCACGCGACGCCAACGTCGTGCTCGTAGGTGCGCAGGTCGACCCGGGGCGCAGCCATCGAGTTGCCGATCACCGCGAGGCCGTTGCGCGTGATCTGGTACGAGCACGGCTCGCCCGGGAATGCGGGCTGACGCTTGAGCAGGCCGGCGTTCGCGAGCTTGTTCAGCCGTGCGCTCGCCGCCGCGGCCGAGGTGTCGAGCAGCGCACCGACGTGCGCCGGGAGCGCCAGCCGGTGCTCGGCGAGGAACCTGAGCAGTTCGAGGTCGGAGTCGGTGAGGCGATAACCACCCACGAGCCTTAAGAGCTCGGAGGCGGGCCGGATTCACCCCCCCGGTGCAGCCTCGCCTCTCGCCCGGGCGAATCCCCTACAGCCCGGGGTGCGGAAGCGAGCTCGTGTCGACCACCTGGAAGTCGTTGCCGGTCAGCCGGTCGAGCAGGTGGAGGGCGTCGTTGTTCCAGCCCTTGTTGGGGGCCCCCGAGATGAACCACGGCGAGCCGTTGTCGGCGAGGATCATCCCGTAGCGCTTGAGCGCCTGTGCGACCACCCGCGCCTGATAGGGCAGCCCGGAGATGTTGACGCTCGCCTTCAGGCGAACGCGGAGGCCCATCGGCGGCAGGTTCGGCCCGCTGCACGTGGACGCTTCGTGGCGCGCCGGGTACACGTACCGCGGCGCCGTGCACGGCGCGGTGAAGCGGAGTGCGTGGTCGATCGACCCGGCCGCAACCTCGTCGTAGCGGGCGAGGCCGGGGAGGATCGGCAGGCCGGCGGCGTCGGCCGAGGTCCAGCCGGCGGGTCGCAGGTGATTCGAGCGCAGGTTGAAGATCGCGCCCGAGCCCGCGGTCCAGCGCGTACCGCCGGCGTGCGGGTAGGCGGCGAACAGCTCGTAGTCGGTGCACGTGCTGCGGTCGACGACGATCACGTGCCGGTCGCCGGTCGAGCCGTACCCGCCCTCGATCGGGACCCCGCGCGGCAGCGGATACGGACCCTTGTCGGACTCCGAGGCGTACTGGAAGGAGACCGGCACCTTCCGCGTGGTTGACGATACGACCGTGTACGGGATCCCGATTGGCTCGCCGTTGTAGAGCCCGGACCCGAAATCGGGGTGGACTGGGTCGTCGCAGGCCGATGCTCGCGATCAGCGCAGCCGAGTTCTTGGCCACCGGCAGCCGATCGACGCGCTGGTTCCAGGGGTTGTTCGGCGGGAACACCGGGCAGCCCTGCGCGCCGGGGAGCGCGTGGGCGGACGTCAGCGCCGGCACGGCGATCGCCGCGATCAGCGACAGGCACGCGAGGGCGACGGCGACGCGGCGCACGGCTCAGGAGACTACGGCGATGCCGCTCGGCGTCACGCCGAACACGGCCTCATCGACCTCGCCGAGGAAGTCGCCGTCGACCTGGAGCGGCAGCGGCCGGTCGTCCCGCGAGCTCACGCTCAGCCCTTGCACCCCGGAGAAGGAGCGCACGTGACGGTGGCCGCCGAGCTTCACGTGAGTCGACAGGGCGCGGCCGATGATCGTCGGCACATCGGTCGGGCGCGCGCGGTCGAGCACCACGCCGGCGAGGTCGCCGCTCGTCAGCGTCGCGCCCTCGGCCATCTCCACCGGCCGGTCGCCGAAATACGTGTAGGGCGTCGAGTTCTGGACAAGCACGGTCACGCCGGCGATGGTGTCGCCTCCGACCCGCGCCTCGAGGCGCGGCGGATGGATCAGGTAGCGCCGAGTGAATGTGCTGACGCCCGTCACCGTGTAGTACCACTCGCCGTACTTCGCCTTGAGCTTCGGGTGCGCGTCCACTCGCTCGACCACGCTGGCGTCGAGCCCGACCCCGGCCGAGAACAGGAACATCCGCCCGTTCACCGAGCCGACGTCCACGCGCTTGGGGTGCCAGTCGTCGGCCATCAGCAGCAGGTGCTCGGTCGCGTCGACCACGTCGGTCGGGATCCCGAGCATCCGGCAGTAGACGTTCGCGCGACCTCCAGGCAGGCAGCACAGCGGCGTATCCGAGCCGGCGAGCCCATTCGCGGCTTCGTTCACCGTGCCGTCGCCGCCGAACGCGACGACCACGTCGTAGCCCTCGCCCGCCGCCTCGCGGGACAACTCGGTGGCGTGGTCGCGCGAGTCGGTGTCGATCGCCTCGACCTCGTAGCGCCCGCGCAGCGCGTACACGACGAGGTTCTTCAGCCGGTCCGAGACCGTCGTCGCGTACGGGTTGACGATGATCAGCATCCGCCGGCTGGGCGCGCTCGTCGCGAGCGCGACCGCCGCCTCGAGGCGCTCGAGCGGATCAGCTGACGTGGCGGCCATGCCGACGCTTCAACACCAGGCGGGGAGGATCGTTACGCGCCGATTCGCCGCCGCGATGCCGTTTCCGTTCAAGAGGGCTCGAACTCTGGCGATCGTCTGCATATAATTCGCTGCACATAGCTGTACGCATCAAGAGGGGTGGAGGGACTGGCCCTACGAAACCCCGGCAACCTCCCGCAAGGGAAAGGTGCCAATTCCATCAGGCTCCAACAACAAGCCTGGGAGATGTGGATAGGGCGGTTTCTCGACCTCCGACCACAGACCCCGGCGGAGGTTTTTTGACATATGCCGCCAGAGTCTCTTCGTTGCAAGGAATGCAAGACGACTTACCCGCTCGACGCACGATACGTGTGCGAGCTGTGCTTCGGTCCGCTCGAGGTCGCGTACGCGCCTCGGACGGACGCCGACCCCGCCGCGCTTCGGCGCCGCATCCAAGCGGGACCGCACTCGCTGTGGCGCTACAGCGACTTCCTCCCAGTGCAGGCGCCGGCGCGCAACACGTTGCCGGCGGGCTGGACGCCGCTGCTCCGGGCTGACCGGCTCGCGGAGCAGCTCGGCCTGCGCGAGGTCTGGGTCAAGAACGACGCGGCCAACCCGACGCATTCGTTCAAGGATCGCGTGGTGTCGGTGGCGCTGGCCCGCGCCCGCGAGCTCGGCTTCCAGACCGTCGCCTGCGCGTCGACCGGCAATCTCGCGAACGCGGTGGCGGCCCACGCCTCCGCCGCCGGGCTCGAGTCCTACGTGTTCGTCCCGTTCGATCTCGAGGAGCAGAAGGTGCTGGCCACCGGCGTGTACGGCACCAACCTCGTGTCGGTCCGCGGGAACTACGACGACGTCAACCGCCTGTGCACCGAGCTCGCCGGCGAGCACGAGTGGGCGTTCGTCAACATCAACATGCGGCCGTACTACTCCGAGGGCTCGAAGACGCTCGCGTTCGAGACCGCCGAGCAGCTCGGCTTCGAGCTGCCCGATCGGGTGGTATGCCCGATCGCCTCGGGGTCGCTGTTCACCAAGATCGCGCGCGGGTTCGAGGAGTGGCTGGAGGTCGGCCTGCTCGAAGGCGAGCTCCCGACGTTCCACGGCGCGCAGGCCACCGGGTGCTCGCCGGTGGCGACGGCGTACGAGGCCGGGCACGACTTCTGCCGCCCGGTGAAGCCGGACACGATCGCGAAGTCGCTGGCGATCGGCAATCCGGCAGACGGTCCGTACGCGCTCGACCTGGCCCGGCGGAGCGGAGGCTCGATCGAGGCGGTCACCGACGACGAGATCCGCGAGGGGATCAAGCTGCTCGCCCGCACGACCGGGATCTTCACCGAGACCGCCGGCGGCGTCACGGTCGCGGTGCTGGCCAAGCTGGCGGCGCGGGGCGAGATCGATCCGGGCGATCGGGTGGTCGTGTACATCACCGGCGAGGGACTCAAGACCCTCGATGTCGCGCGGGGAACGTTCGAGGCGTGGGAGATCGAGCCGACGCTCGACTCGTTCGAGCGCGCGGCGGAGCGCGTCGTCGCGGTGGCGTGATAAGACTGCGGAACATGGCAGTCACGGTCAAGATCCCAACCCAGCTGCGGTCCGCGACCGACGGCGAGGCGACGGCGAAAGTCGCGGGCTCGACCGTCGGCGAGGTGCTCGACGCGCTCTATGACCGGTTCGGCGAGTTGCGCCACCGGATCGCCGAGGACGGCGGCCTGCGCCGGTTCGTCAACGTCTACGTCGGCGGCGAGGACATCCGGTTTCTCGATGGGCTCGAGACGCCGGTGGCCGACGGCGACGAAGTGACGATCCTGCCAGCGGTCGCCGGCGGCTGAGCGCGAGCTGGCCGGCGTCGTCGCCGCAGCGTCACCGGCGTGGCGGCGCCGAGCCCGACCGGGCAGCTGACGCCCGTTCCGCCGAGCCCGCAATAGCCCCACGGGTTCTTCTCGAGGTACTGCTGGTGGTAGTCCTCGGCGTAGTAGAACGGTCCGGCCTGGGCGATCTCGGTCGTGATCTCACCGTATCCGGCCTGGCTCAGGCCGTTCTGGAAGGCGTCGCGGGACGACTGCGCGATCGCACGCTGCGCCTCCGTCGTCCAGTAGATCGCCGAGCGGTACTGCGTGCCGACGTCGTTGCCCTGGCGCATGCCCTGGGTGGGATCGTGGTTCTCCCAGAACAGTCTGAGGATCTCCGCGTAGCTCGTCTTCGCCGGGTCGAACACGACCAGCACGACCTCCGCGTGACCGGTGCGTGCCGAGCAGACCTCCCGATAGGTGGGGTTCGGCGTGATCCCGCCTGCGTAGCCGACCGCCGTCGTGTACACGCCGGGCGCCTGCCAGAACACGCGCTCGGCGCCCCAGAAGCATCCCATCGCGACGATCGCCTGCTCGAACCCCTCGGGGAACGGCGGCTTCAGCGGCGTCCCCAGGACCGCGTGGCGGGCGGCAACGGGCATCTCGGTGTCACGTCCGGGCAGTGCCCGAGCCGGCTCGACCATCGTCGTCTTGCTCCGTAATCCGAACATGCTCTCAGCGTACCCGGGGCGCGCTGCCGAACTGATGAACGCGAGCGGAACGCTGCGCTAACGTAGCTGGACATGGCGGGTGAACAGGAAGGCCGCCGACGATCTGGGCGACGGAGGGCATTGCTGGCGAGCGTTGCACTCGTGCCGGCGATCCCGATCGCGGTCGGGATCGTGATCGGGTCCCAGCAGCCCGCCTCCGGCGCGGCCGCCACCACCACCACCGGGTTCACGCCGGCAGGGCAGACCACCGGGTCGGCGCCGCCTCCCAAGCGCGCCGGTCCCGGCGGTCCCGGGCGGCTCGGGCGCGCTCGTCGCGCTCGTCCTCCACCCGACGGCGCTACGCGCCTCGCCGCGCGGCCACACGATCGCCCATCTCGCCACGCGCACCGGGTTCGGTTCGCGCGAGATGTTTTGGGTGGTGAAGCACGTTCCCGGGTGGCTCGGCGTGATCACTCCGCAGGCCGGCAACGGGCGCGTGGCGTGGATCGCGCAGCGGGCGACGTCGCTCAGCCGCGTCTCGTGGGAGCTCAAGGTCTCGCTGTCCGCTCGCCGGCTGACCGTGCTCAACGCCGGCAGGGTCGTCGAGCGCTACACGGTGGCGATCGGGATGCCCGATGCGCCCACGCCGACCGGCCGCTTCGCGGTCACCGACCGTCTCCTCACCGGCGATCCGAGCGGTCCGTACGGCTGCTGCATCCTCGCGCTCTCGGCGAACGCGCCACACGCGATTCAGGGGTGGACCGGAGGGACGCGGATCGCGATCCACTCGACCCCCGAGACCGGGACCATCGGCGAAGCCGTGAGCCACGGGTGCATCCGGCTGACGCTCCCCGAGGGGCGGTGGCTGCTCGGCCACATCCCGCTCGGGACCCCGACGCTGATCAGCGCCTGAGGGCAGCACGCCCCTCCGCGTCGGCCTGGTTTCACGGCCGCAACCCGCTGGGTAGCGGCTAACGACAACCACCGAACGAAACGAGAGGAGCCAAGCATGGCCGATGAGCTCAAGGGCAAGCGTGTCGCGTTCCTGTTCACCGACGGCGCCGAGCAGGTCGAAGTGACTGCGCCGCTCGAGGCGGTACGCAACGCCGGCGCCGACACCGAGATCATCTCGCTCGAGAAGGGCGAGGTCGAGATGTGGAAGCATTTCGACAAGGGCGACAAGATCACCGCGGACAAGGCGGTGGCGGATGCCGACCCGTCCGATTACGACGGACTGGTGCTGCCGGGCGGCGTCGCCAACCCCGACCAGCTGCGTGCCGATAAGGACGCGGTCAACTTCGTCCGGACGTTCTTCGAGCAGGACAAGCCGGTCGGCGTGATCTGCCACGGGCCGTGGATGCTCGTCGAGACGGGCGTCGCCAAGGGCCGCAAGGTCACCTCATGGCCGAGCCTCCAGACCGACCTGCGCAACGCCGGCGCGGAGTGGGTCGACGAGGAGGTTGTCGTCGACAACGGACTCGTCACGAGCCGCAACCCCGACGACCTGCCGGCGTTCTGCGCCAAGGTCGTCGAGGAGATCGCCGAAGGCAAGCACGAGCAGCACGTAGCGGCCTAACGCGACCGCTGAGCGCGCCTGGTCTGCCGCGCCGGTTAGCCGAACAACGGCAGTCGGCGCCGGCGGGCCAGCGCGTCCATGCCGCCCTGGATCGAGTCGCGGACCTCGCGGTACTTCGCCTTGACGTAGCGCTCGTCCTCGGCCCGCTCGGGATCGTGGTCGAGCTCGATCGGGTCCTGGAACTCGGTCCGGATCTTGGTCGGCAGCGGGATCTCGGGCAGCAGCGCCGGCGACACGCCCCACGGCACCTGGATCGCGATCGGGAACATCTTCAGCCTCGCCACCCGGTCGAGCGCCAGCAGCTTCGCGAGCCGGCGCCCGGTGGCGAGCACGGGCATCGAGTCGGGTCCGCCAATCGTCGCGACCGGCACGATCGGCACGGCGCTCCGGATCGCGAGCTTGATGAAGCCCGTGCGCCCGGCGAGCACCGCCTCGTCGCGCTGGCGCCAGGTCCGCAGGGAGTCCCGTTCGCCGCCTGGCCACAGGGCGACGTCCCGACCCGCCGCGAGCGCCCCCGTGATGCTGTCCGGCGCCGCCGGCAGCACGCCCATCTTGCGGAAGTAGCCGCCGAGGACCGGCATCGCCATCAGCGCGTCGTGCGCGGTTCCGTGAAGAGGGCGGTCCTCGCCGAAATGGCGCCACCACTGCACGCCCACGGTCCAGGCGTCCCACACGAACGGCGCGCCCGAGTGGATCCCGATCAGCAGCGCCGGCGGATCCGGCAGCTTCTCCCAGCCCGTCGACCTCCATCCGGAACCAGTAGTCCATGAGCGGGTTCCACACGTACTTCTGGCGCTCGACGAAGTTCCAGTCGGGACCGTCAAGCGACCACTCCGATGCGCGGTCCGCGACCCACCCGGCGGCCCCGGATTGGCCCTCCCGGCGATCGGCGACCTTGCGCTTGGCCTCCTGCGCGTGGCGCTCGGCCTGGCTCGCCCGCGACCCGGCCTGCGTCTCGCGCGACCAGCTGCGCCTTCGAGCGGGTCGGCCCTCGCGCGACCGTCCGTTGTGGTGCGCAGGCCCGGAACGCCGTTGTCGTTTCACCTGAAGCTCATCCACGTCTGATCGTCCTCCCTCGAAGGTTCACTTCGAATCTGGTCTACCCATGAGGTCCGATCGCAACCGAAGGCCCGAGTCCTTGGGCTCTTTACTTAAGTATTTACTTGTGCTATGCTTGCACTCGTAAGCAACCAAAGGAGTAAGCAATGGAGTCGAATATCACTCCCAACTCCCAGTACAAGCAGGTCACGGTCGACGTTCCGGAGGACCGGGTGGCCGAGTTCCACGCGTTCTTCGCGCGCTTCCTGGCCGGTCCGAGTGGCCGGCGGGGTGGACGCCGCCGTCACGGTCATGGCCATCATGGCCATCACGAGCGCGGCTGCGGTCGCCGGGGCGAGCGCACAGAGCAGCGCGAGCCAGGCGCCGTCGAGCGCCAGCCGGGTGCCGAGACGACCGAGATCTGATGGCCGACAAGCAGGTCACGGTGGCCGTTCCCGAGGAGCGGGTCCCGGAGTTCTACGCGTGGTTCGCGTCATTCCTGACGTCTGAGCCGGGAACTCCGCCCCCGTTCGGCGGGCGCGGCCGCCATGGCCGGCGCGGCCCGCGCCGGCACGACGCCGCCGCGGACTGGACGGCCGATGACGCCGAGAAGGCGGCCTGGCTGTATCGCAAGCTGGCGCCGCCGGCGCGTGAACTGTTCGACCTACTCGCCGACAGCCCGGGGGCGCGGGTCGCCGGCGAGCAGGTGGCCAGGCAGCTGGCGCTCGACAAGGGCTCCCACGGCGTCGCCGGCATCCTCGCCTGGCCGGGCCGGTACTCGCGCCACCTGGGTCGCGTCCTGCCGATCGCGACCGAGGGTCGCGCCGACGGTGGCACCGACTACTACATGGACCCCGAGATCGCCGAGCTGTTCACGGCCGCGCGCGATCACTCACGCCGCTAGACGCGACTTGACGGACTGAGGCGCGCGATCGGTGCGCGGGCGGGAGGCGGTCAACGAGGACACTCGACCCGCCCAGCCCGCCGACGTTGACCGCGATTCACGGTCATGGCCCGAGTCAGCACGTCGGCGCCACGCGCCGCGATGACAGCTCACGGGCACATGGCGGTCGAAGAACGCGATCAGCTCCTGCGCCACCTCCTCGGGGCGGTCCTCGACGAGGAAGTGCGACGCCTCGACACCGCGGCCGCGCAGGTCGCTCGCCCACGTCCGCCATACCGCGAGCACGTCGCCGTAGAGCGGCTCGAGCGCCCCGTGCGTGCCCCACAGCGCCAGCACGGGACAGTCGATCGACCGTCCCCGGTCCGCCTCGTCGAGCTGACGGTCGATGGTCGCGCCGGCGCGGTAGTCCTCGCAGATCGCCTGGACCGCGGTGGCGTCCTCGAGCTGGGCGCGGTAGGCCGCGATCACCGGCTCGGGATACCGGCCGGGCTCGCGGCCGAGCCCGATCGAGCGCAGGTGATGGGCGAAGTAGGCGTCGACGTCGCCGGCGATCAGCCGCTCAGGGAGCGGGGCGGGCTGGGCGAGGAAGCCCCAGTGCCAGTACACGAGCGCGAGCCGATCGTCGGCTCGCGCCCACACCTCCGCGGTCGGCACGATGTCGAGCACCGCGAGCGCGCTCACGCGATCGGGATGGTCGAGCGCCATGCGATAAGCGACGCGCCCGCCACGGTCGTGACCGGCGACCGCGAACCGCTCGTGCCCGAGCGACGCCATCGCCTGGATCTGATCGAGCGCGAGCGCGCGCTTGGAGTGCGGCGCGTGGTCGGCGGCCGGGACCGGCCGGAGCGACTCGCCATACCCCGAGAGATCGGTTGCGACGACCGTGAACCGCTCGGCGAGCAGCGGCGCCGCCGCATGCCACATCAGGTGGGTCTGGGGATAGCCGTGCAGCAGCAGCAGCGGGGGGCCGCTCCCGCCGACCCGCGCGTGGATCGGGCCGCGGTCGGTCTCGAGCTCGTGGGTGGCGAAGCCTTCGAACATTCAGGCGTCTCCGAGGTCGTGGTCGTACAGAGCCGGCGTCCCGGCGAGTCCGGGCGCCATCGCCTTCGGCGCCGTCAGCCGCGCGGGGGAGGGGTCCGCGGCTGCCTGGGCGGCGATCCGGGCGAGGTCCAGCTCGGCTGCCGCGCCGGCGACGATCGTGTTACCGGCACGGTCACCCAGCGCCCACACCAGCGGGTACGCCGCGGACATGGCCGCCCCGATCGCGCGGACGTCGCGGGCTGAGCGGTTGTCGACGACGTTGACGAGCGCCAGCGGCGCCACCCGGGCGACGTCGGCCAGCGCCTCCACCGTGATCAGCCGTCGCGGCACGATCGCGCCCACGAACGCATCGATCACGACCGCGTCCCAGCCGGCGTTCGGCTGGCTGGCCAGAAAGGCGCGTCCGTCCGCCAGGCGCACGTGCAGCCCCGGCGCGCGGCGCAGCCCGAGATGCTCGCGGGCGAGCGCGAGCACGCCGGCGTCGACCTCGCAGACCTCCTGCCGTCCGCCCGGATCCTCGGCCGCCAGCGCCCGTGCGAGCGCGCATGCTCCGCCGCCGACGTGCACGACGCGGCGTGCGCGAGCGGCCCGCAGCACGATCCGGATCCAGCGCATGTAGTCGAACTCCAGGTGCGCCGGATCGGCCAGATCGACGTACGAGGCGTCCATGTCGCCCTGGCGCAGGAGGCGTCCGGTTGGCCGTAGCGGGTCGCGCTCGGCGACGAGATCGCCGGACCGGGCGAGGGTCGTTGACCGGGCGCGTGCGCGGGACACCTGATACAGCCTGCCATGCGAGATCGCGAGGCACGGTAGGCGCAGGTCGATCCAGGGCAGCCTTGGTGTCGATGACCGATTCCAAGATCACCTCCGGGGTTGTCTACAAGGCCGTGCTGCTCGCGTTCGGACTGGTGATCGCCGCGATGATCTTCCAGGCGCTCATCAGCCTGGTGCTCGGCGTGCTGATCGTCGTGATCATCGCCACGCCGCTGTCGGCATTCGCCGATCTGCTCCAGCGCTGGCGCGTGCCGCGGGCGCTCGGGGCGACGCTCGGTCTGCTGCTCGGGCTGGCTGCGATCGGCGGGCTGGTCGCGCTCATCGTGCCCGTGTTCACAAGCGAGGTGAACCATTTCGCGGCGGCCCTGCCGTCGATCGGCAGCTCGCTCAGCCGCCGGCTCGGACGCTTGACCGGGTCCTCGCCCGGTCACATCACCGCCCAGGTGCAGCATTTCGTCACCAACTACACGCACGACCCGTCGCGGCTGCTCGGGCCGGTGGCATCGTTCGGCGCGAGCGTCGCCGCTGCGGTCGCGGCGATCATCGTCGTGCTGCTGACCGCGCTGTACACCGCGATCCATCCCGAGCCGCTGGTCAATGGATTCGTTCGCGTGTTTCCGATCCCCCGGCGGCCGCACGTCACCCACATCCTGGTACGGCTGCGGACGGTCTACATCGCCTGGCTGCGCGGGCTGATGGTGGGCATGATCGTGCTCGGCGGCCTGACCTACGTTGGTCTGGAGCTGGTCGGATTGCCGTTTGCGGCGTTCTTTGCCGTATTCACGGCCGTCGCGATGATCGTGCCGTACTTCGGGGCGCTGGCGAGCTCTATCCCGCCGATCGCCTACGCGCTCACCGTCTCGACCAAGGAGGCGGTGCTGGTGGCGATCATCTACGTCCTCGCCCACCAGCTCGAGAGCAACGTGATCCAGCCGCTCGTGGTTGCCCGGACGGTCAAGCTCCATCCGGCGCTCGTGGCAATCGGCGTGGTCGCGGTCGACCAGCTGTTCGGCTTCATCGGGCTGCTGATCGCGGTGCCGCTGATCGCCACGGTCAGCGTCCTGGTCGACGAACTGTGGGTCAGGCCGCTCGAGCGCGGCAGCGGCCGGGCGCCGCTCGAGCAGGTCCGGCGCTCGACCACAGAGGGGCTCACGGTCAGGGCGCGCCGCTGAGCGGCCACCACAGTTCGCCCGCAAGGGCAGGTGTGCGACCCGCCCGGCTCGGGTAGCCCGGCAACATGAGGGACACAGACGCTGGAGAACTTGCAGACCGCCTCGACGAAGAGGTCGAGAGCCTCGAGCATCGCAGCGAGGAGCTCGGGCAGCGCACCAAGGACGTCGCCCAGGATTGGAAGAACAAGCGCGCTGACCCAAGCGTGCCGGGCGCGCCGCCCGACGACGACGAGGACTCCGATGACGACGAGGACTCGGACGAGGGCGACGGCTGGGACGACCCGGACGAGGACGAGGACGACGACGAGTAGGAGCAGGCGGTAGGCGCGCCCGAGAGCTACGGCTGGCCGGGCGTTCCGCTTCGGTCGCGCTGATGGTCGATCAGCACGACGCGCAACAACTCGGAGCGGTCGACCGACTCGATCCCGAGCTCGTCGGCGAGGTCGGCCACCGACGCCTCGTCGGCCGCGGCCGGATCGACGATCCGGAGCAGCTCGCTCGTGCCGGGCTTGAGTGGCCCGATCGTCAACTCGAGCCGCTGATCCCGGGCCGCCAGCGAGAAGCTGACGCGGGCGCTGCTGGCGGCGGCGCGCACGTGCTTGGCGAGCGCCCGCGTGACGATGAAGACGTCCGAGAACCGCTCGAGCGAGAACCGCGATCTTGCGGCGAGTGCGCTTGTCAGCGGCTCGAGCACGCAGGGCAATAGGTCGCGCGCCAGCAGCGTCACCACGACGTCGCCGGTCAAGCCGCGGCGCCACGGAGTCCACGCCTCGAGGTCCTCGCCGTCCTCGAGCCGCATGAGCATCTCGGTCCGGCGCTGGTCGTGGCGCAGATCGAACCCCATGCGGACCTCGGTGCCGCTCCCGGGAGCGGTCAGGAACTCCGCCCGGTCGGCGAGCGCGTTGATCAGCGGCAAGCCGACCCGCAGGCGGTCGCCGTCGGCAACCAGCTGCTGGAACCCGCCGCCCCAATCTCGGACGGTCGCCTCGATCTCCTCGAGCTGGACGTCGACGCGGACGGCGATCGCCCCACTCTCGCCGCGATAGGCATGGTCGACGGCGTTGTTGCACGCCTCGCTGACGACGGTCTTGAGGTCGTTCAGCAGCTCCGTCCGGAGCGCGAACGGCGTCGCGATGCCGCCCAGCACCGCCCGAACCAGCCCGGCGGTATCCGGCCGGCTGTTCATCCGAGGTTGAGGACACTCGGTCTTCCGCTCGCCACGACCAGATGGCTTCCCCAGAGCGCCCTCGCGAAAACAGCGCAACGAAATGCAGAGCTTCGCGACCCGAATGCAGAGCTAAGTGACTTGCGTCCGTCGCGCGATGCCGCCGCTGGGGGCGCCGAGGCGAGTCGACGCGGGAATGCCGACCGCGACGCACAGGATGCACGCCAGCAGCATCGCGTCGTGCACTGTGGACGCATCGATGCCGCCCGAGAGCACGACACCGCCCAGTCCGGCGCCGAGGCCGGCACCAACGAGCCGGCCCACCGACAGCACGGCCGAGGTCCGGCCGTGCGAGGCCAGCGGCGTCGCGTTCAGCGCGGCACGCGAGGTCGGGACGAACAGCATCCCGAGCCCGAAGCCGACCGGGATCAGCGGCAGGACCGTGACCAGACTGGAGAGTGGCATGCCCGGGATCGCGAGCACCGCCAGCCCGCCGCCGGCGAGCACGAACCCGAGGATCGCGGGAAGCCGCTCCCCGTGCTCGTCGACGAGGCGGCCGGCGATCGGAGCCGCTGCGCCCACGAGCAGGGCAACGATCACGAGCGCGCTCGAGGCGCCGAGGGCCGAGTAGCCGGCCGCGCGCTGGAGATACTGCGAGGCCAGGTAGAAGCAACCGATCATCACCGCGAACGTCAGCGCGGCGACGAGCGTGGCGGCGAGCACGATCCGGTTGACCGTGTAGCCCTCGATCCCGGCCTCCGCGCTGCTGACGACCGCGGGCACGTTGCGGGCGATTCCCACCGCCGCGATCAGCGCCAGGGGCACGAGCGCCCACCAGTTGGCCCGCCACCCGAGCCCGACCGTCAATAGGCCGCCGAGCAGCGGTCCGAGCAGGTTCGAGATGCCGGCCGACGCGCCCCAGATCCCGAGCGCGCTCCCCCGGCGCTCAGGCGGAAAGCCGCTGACCGCGCCGGCAAGCGCCGCCGGGCTGACGAGCCCTGCGCCGGCGCCCTGCACGACGCGGGTGGCGATCAGCGCGCCGATGCTCGACACCAGCGCCCCGGCGCCCGCGCCCACGGCGAATACCGCCAGGCCGCACAACGCCAGGCGGCGCGCGCCGAACCGGTCGACGAGCGCTCCCGCCGGCAACAGCACGATCGCGTAGGCCCCGAAATATGCGCTGAGGATCGCGGCGGTCGACGCGCTCGAGACCTTGAGTCCGTGCGCCACCGTCGGCAACGCCACGGTGATGAGGGTCCCGTCGAGCTGCAGCAGCGCGGCCGCGCCGGTGCAAGCGGCCAGCCGCGCCCACGCTTCGCGCGAAATCTCGCCGCGCGGATCTGGGCCTTCAGGTCGGGGGCGCCGGCGCATCACGCGGCGTCCCACAATAGCGACGGCCGCCGGGCCGGTAGCGCCGCAGCGCCCCGGCCCGGCGGCCGATTGAAGCTATGCCGTCTTACGCTCCAGGTTCGCGACCTCTTCCGCCTTGCGGTCGGCGCGCTCCTGGTCGCGGGCCAGCTCGTCCTTGGCCTCGCCCTTGCGCTCCTCCTGCCGTCCCTCGCGCTTCAGCGAGGCGTCGTCGGCGAGATCGCCGGCCGCCTGCTTGATCCTGCCTGTGACCTTGTCGGTGATGCCCATGTCAGAACTCCTCTCGTTCTTGGTCCACGTATTAGCCCTACCCGCCAGTCGGTTGAGAAAACAGGCCCGGCGGCGTGGCGAAGGCGGTTCGGGGTAGTCACCTGCTGTGCCGGACACCGACCGATACCCGCCAATCGGCGACTACGCGCTGATCGGCGACTGCCACAGCGCCGCGCTCGTCTCCCAGGACGGATCGATCGATTGGTGCTGCCTGCCGCGCTTCGACTCGGGCAGCGCATTCGGTCGGCTGCTCGACTGGGAGCGCGGCGGTCACTGCTCGATCCGCCCGACCGCCGACGGGCCGTGGGACTACGCGCGGTCCTACGCCGAGGACACGCTTGTGCTCGAGACCAAGGTGACCGGATCGGCGGGCGAGGCGACGCTCCTCGATTGTTTCGTCATCCGCGACGGCGCGGACGGCACCGATCAGCGACGGATCCTCCGTGTCATCGAGGGCGTGCGTGGCTCGCTCGAGTTCGAGGTCCGGGTCGCGCCTCGGTTCGACTACGGCCAGGTCCGCCCGTGGATCCGCCGCCACGGACACCGGCTGCACAGCACGATCGGGGGTAACGACGCACTGCTCGTGTGGTGCGAGCAGGAGCTCACCGAGGATCCGGCGCACGAGCTCATCGGGCGCTTCGCGGTCGGCCCCGGAGACCGGGTCCGACTGGCGCTGACGTACTGCCTTCCGGAGCACGTCGACGCCGGGCCCGCCGGACGAGCCCGAGCCCGCCGCGCTCGACGAGCTGCTCGACGGCACGCTCCAGTGGTGGCGCGAGTGGGCCTCGCCGCTCCGCCTCGGCACGCGCGATGAGCCCGCGGCGCGCCGCTCGGGGATCGTGCTCAAGGCGCTCACCTACGCGCCCACCGGCGCGGTCGTCGCGGCCCCGACGACGTCGCTGCCCGAGGCGGTCGGGGGACCCCGCAACTGGGACTACCGATACGCCTGGGTACGGGATTCGAGCTTCAGCTCCCGTGCCTTCGCCGAGCTCGGAGCGGTCGACGAAGCCGACGCATTCCGCGCATTCATCATGCGCTCGGCCGCCGGCCACGCCGAGGATCTCCAGATCGTCTACGGCGTCGGTGGCGAGCGCCGGCTCAGGGGCGACGTCGTGGAGGCCCTCGAGGGATATCGGAAATCGGGCCCGGTCCGGCTCGGGAACGACGCCGCGGAGCAGCTCCAGCTCGACGCCTATGGCGAGCTCGTCAACCTGACCTGGCGCTGGCATCGGCGTGGCCATTCGCCGAGCGACGACGACTGGCGGTTCCTGGTGTCGCTGATCGATCGTGCCGCCGAGCAGTGGTCCGAGCCCGATCGCGGGATCTGGGAATGGGCCGGCGAGCCCGATCACTTCGTGCACTCGAAGGTGCTGTGCTGGTCCGCGCTCGATCGCGGCATCCGGCTCGCCGACGAGTGCATGCGCCGTGCTCCGGTGCGGCGTTGGAAGCAGGCGCGCGACGAGGTGCACGAGGCCATCGAACAGCGCGGCTACGACTCGAAGCGTGGCGTGTACGTGCAGGCGTTCGGCCGCAGCGAGCTGGACGCGGCGCTGCTGCTGCTGCCAACCGTGGAGTACGTCCCCTGGGACGACGAGCGCATGCTGCGGACGGTGGCGGCCGTGCGCGAGGAGCTCGACGCCGGAGACGGCCTCGTCTACCGCTACCGGCGCGAGGACGGACTCGAGGGCGACGAGGGAGCGTTCCTGTGTTGCTCGTTCTGGCTGGCGGAGTGTCTCGCTCGGGCCGGCGACCCGGATGAGGCTCGAGTGGTCTTCGACCAGGCCGTAGCCCGCAGCAACGACCTCGGGCTGTTCTCCGAGGAGGTTGATCCGCGGACCGGCGAGCTCCTGGGCAACTTCCCGCAGGGCCTCACCCATCTCGCCCACATCGACGCCGCCGTAGCCCTCGGGGGCGGCAAGGACGACCTGTAAACAACCGGACGGCGCCAGTTAGTCGGCGTCGGCGGTGGGTAGCGGGTGGCAGGGGAGCCCGCGAGGAAAGGATCGAGAACGGCATGAGCGAAACGGTCGGCGACTATCTCCTGGAACGCCTGCGTACCTGGGGGATCAAGCGCATCTACGGATACCCGGGTGACGGAATCAACGGCATCATCGGCGCCTTCAGTCGCTTGAGCGACGGTGAGGGGCCGGAGTTCACCCAAGTTCGCCACGAGGAGATGGCCGCTTTCATGGCCTGCGCCCACGCCAAGTTCACCGGCGAGGTCGGCGTCTGCCTGGCCACCTCAGGACCCGGGGCGATCCACCTGCTCAACGGTCTCTACGACGCGAAGCTCGACCACCAGCCGGTTGTGGCGATCGTCGGCCAGCAGGCCCGCGCCGGCATCGGCGGCAACTACCAACAGGAAGTTGACCTGAACAGCCTGTTCAAGGACGTCGCGCACGAGTACGTCGAGGTCGCGATGGCGCCCACCCAGATCCGCCACCTCATCGACCGGGCCATCCGGATCGCGCTCGCGGAGCGCACGGTGACCGCGCTCATCATCCCCAACGACGTGCAGGACGCCGAAGCCGTCCCGCAACCGCCGCACAAGCACGGCACGGTCCACTCAGGCCCTGGCTACCAGCCGCCGCGGATCCTCCCCCACGACGAGGACCTCGACCGGGCAGCGGCGATCCTGAACGCGGGGGAGCGTGTTGCGATGTTGGTCGGACAGGGCGCGCTGCACGCCTCCGAGGAGGTGGCGCAAGTCGCCGATCTGCTCGGTGCCGGGGTGGCCAAGGCGTTACTCGGCAAGGCCGTTCTCCCTGACGAACTTCCGTATGTGACCGGCTCGATCGGCCTCCTTGGCACCAAGCCGAGCTTGGTGCTCATGCAGGAGTGCGACACGCTGCTGATGGTCGGCTCGAGCTTCCCGTACTCGGAGTTCCTGCCCGAGGAGGGGGACGCCCGCGGCGTGCAGATCGACATCGACGGCAAGATGATCGGGATCCGCTACCCGATGGAGGTCAACCTCATCGGCGACAGCGCCGAGACGCTGAGGGCGCTGATCACCCGCCTGCAGCGCAAAGAGGACCGCTCGTGGCGCGAGAAGATCGAGGGCGAGGTGAGCGAGTGGTGGAACCTGATGGAGCACCGCGCCCAGCTCACCGCGGATCCGATCAATCCGCAGCTCGTCTTCCACGAGCTCTCCAAGCGCCTGCCGGACGGCGCGATCATCAGCTCGGACTCGGGCTCCTCCGCTAACTGGTACGCGCGTGACGTCAAGCTCCGTAAGGGGATGATGGCGTCGCTGTCGGGCACCCTGGCGACGATGGGGCCGGGCGTCCCGTACGCAATCGCCGCCAAGTTCGCGTATCCCTCGAGGCCGGTGTTCGCCCTGGTCGGCGACGGCGCGATGCAGATGAACGGGATCAACGAGCTGATCACGATCGCCAAGTACCGCGATCAGTGGGCCGACCAGCGGCTGGTCGTGCTGGTCCTCAACAACCGCGACCTCAACCAGGTGACGTGGGAGCAGCGCGCGATGGAAGGCGACGCGAAGTTCGAGGGCTCGCAGGATCTCCCGGACTTCCCCTACGCCCGCTATGCCGAGCTGCTCGGGCTGAAGGGCATCCGCGTCGACACGGCCGAGCAGGTGGGTCCGGCTTGGGACGAGGCCCTGACCTCGGACCGGCCTGTCGTGCTCGAGGCCGTGACCGATCCCTCGGTCCCGCCGCTGCCGCCGCACATCACGATCGAGCAGGCCAAGGCGCTCACCTCCTCGCTGCTCGCCGGGGACCCGGACGCCAGGGACATCATGAAGCAGTCGTTCAAGCAGAAGGTCGAAGAATTCCTTCCCGGACGATGAGCGCGACCGCTGTCCAGGCGCAGGCTCCCGTCGAGCAGCTCGAGGTCGGCGCCTACACGATCCCGACCGACGCCCCCGAGGCCGACGGCACGCTGGCATGGGACGCGACGACGATCGTGGTCGTCCACGCCCACGGCGGCGGCGAGCGCGGCGTCGGGTACACGTACGCTGACGTCTCGACCGCCAAGCTGATCGCCTCCAAGCTCGCCGGCGTCATCCACGGCTGCGACGCGATGGCCCCGCAGGCGGCGTGGGCGGCGATGGTCGAGCAGACCCGCAACCTCGGCCGGCCCGGGATCACGTCGATGGCGATCGCCGCGGTCGACCTCGCGCTGTGGGACCTGAAGGCGCGGATCCTCGGCCTGCCGCTGTGCAAGCTGCTCGGGATGGCGCGCGACCGCGTGCCGGTGTACGGCTCGGGTGGCTTCACGGCCTATTCCCCGGAGCAGCTGGCCGAGCAGCTCGGCGGATGGGTCGACGCGGGCATTCCGCGCGTGAAGATGAAGATCGGGTCCGCGCCGGGCGAGGACCCGGCGCGCGTGATGCTGGCGCGCGAGGCGATCGGACCCGCGGCCGAGCTGTTCGTCGACGCCAACGGCGCCTACTCGCGCAAGCAGGCGCTCGACCTGGCCGAGCGCTTCCGCGCCGACGCGGACGTGAGCTGGTTCGAGGAGCCGGTGTCCTCGGACGATCTCGAGGGACTGCGGCTGCTGCGCGATCGCGCGCCGGCCGGAATGCCGATCGCCGCCGGCGAGTACGGCTATGACGCGCCGTATTTCCGCCGCATGCTCGAGGCGGGGGCGGTTGACGTGCTCCAGGCCGACGTCACCCGCTGTGCCGGGATCACCGAGCTGCTGCGGGTGGGGGCGCTGTGCCGGGCCCACGGCGTGCCGTTGTCGCTTCACTGTGGCCCGTCGATCCATCTGCACCCGGCGGCGGCGCTCGAGAACTTCGTCCACCTCGAGTACTTCCACGATCACGTGCGAATCGAGCACATGCTGTTCGACGGAGTGGTGGACCCGATCGACGGCGCGATCGCGCCCGACCTCGATCGCCCCGGGATCGGCCTCGAGCTCAAGCGCGAGGAGGCTGAGCGCTATGCGGCTTGATCGCTGGTGGCACAACGTCCGCAGCGGCCGGATGCAGCGCACGCTGTCCGCCGCGACCGCGTTCAGCGCGCTCCCCCTCGGCCTGGAGATCTACTTCGAGCACTTCAAGGGATCGTTCGGCGACAAGTGGATGTGGACACCGGTGGTGCTGTCGCCGGCGCTCACCGCGGCCGGTCTGGCCGGAGTCCGCTCCGAGCGGGCGGCCAGAACGTGGCTCCCGGCGGTGTCGGCGCTGTATTGCCTGGATGGCGTGATCGGCGTGGTCACCCACGTGCGCGGTGTCGCCCGCAAGCCCGGGGGCTTCGACGAGCCGCTGTTCAACATCGTGATGGGACCGCCGCTGCTCGCGCCGGGTTCGCTCGCGCTGGTCGGCGGCCTCGGGCTGGCAGCGGCCGCGTTCAGGCGCGAGCGCTGAATGCCGGCCGCCGACGTCCCGGAGCAGCGCAATGGCGTCGCGCCGCAGATGCGCGGTCGCTACCCCGACTACAACGTCCTCGACGAGGCCGATCACTGGGACGAGGTCACGCGACGCCTCGTGCTCGACCGGGTTGAGAACGTCCCGCCGATTCGCTTTTTCACCGCGCCCGAGGCGCTGACGCTCGGGGTGTTCTGCGACCTCGTCCTCGCCCAGGACTCAGAGCCGAAAATCCCGGTGCTGAACATGGTCGACGCCAAGCTGTACGGCGGCGAGCTCGACGGCTTTCGCTATGAGGACCTGCCCGACGACCGCGACACGTGGCGGCGGGTCGCGGCCGGGCTCGACGCGGCGGCGCGCCAGCAGGGAGCCGTCGACTTCGTGAATGCGGCGTTCGAGGTCCAGGAGCGGGTTGTCGACGCGTTCTCGAATGGAGAGCTGCGGGGTGAGGTGTGGGACGAGCTGCCGCCGGCGCGCGCATGGAAGGTCGTGACGCGCGCGATCCTGAGCGCGTTCTACTCGCACCCGTGGGCGTGGAACGAGATCGGCTTCGGCGGCCCGGCGTACCCGCGCGGCTATGC
Source organism: uncultured Solirubrobacterales bacterium (assembly GCA_963699325.1). Lineage (GTDB taxonomy): Bacteria > Actinomycetota > Thermoleophilia > Solirubrobacterales > Solirubrobacteraceae > Palsa-465. The sequence goes on from CAVOTN010000022.1 coordinate 364,077, forward strand.
CCGCATCGGCGCCGGCCAGCGCGAGGCCTGGGAAAAATGAGCCGGCGCCACGAGTTGCGGACGCTGCTGCGGGGCGCGCTCCGGCCGCCCGAGAACGATTCGGCGTTCCTGCTCGACGTCCACCGGCGCGCCGTTCCGCGGGAGCGGATGGCGCGCTACGACGACGGGTTGTCCGTCGATCTGGTGATCGTGGGCGCGGGCGCCGGCGGCGGGACGCTCGCGCAGCGGCTTGCGCGCCGCGGGTGGAAGGTGGTCGTGCTGGAGGCCGGCCCGTTCTGGGACCCGGACGAGGACTGGGTGTCCGACGAGGCGGGCTCGCACCGGCTGTACTGGAACGAGGAACGGATCATCGGAGGATCGGACCCGGTCGAGCTCGGCAAGAACAACTGCGGTCACGGCGTCGGCGGCTCGATGGTCCACTACGCGGGCTACTGCCCCCGCTTCCATCCGTCCGACTTCGAGGTCCGCACGCGCGATGGGGTGGGGGAGGACTGGCCGATCTCCTACGAGGACCTCAAGCCGCATTACGAGCGGCTCGAGCTCGAGCTGCCGGTCGCCGGCGACTACTGGCCGTGGGGCGACCCGCATCGCTATCCGCACACCGCGCACCCGATCGCCGGCGGCGCCGAGGTGGCGGTCGGCGGCGCCCGCAAGCTCGGGATCGAGATGCGCGTCGGTCCGGTTGGGATCACCAACGGCGCGTTCGGCAACCGCCCGCACTGCATCTACCGCGGCTTCTGCCTGCAGGGATGCAAGGTCAACGCGAAGGCGTCGCCGCTCGTGACCCACATCCCCGATGCCATCGAGCACGGCGCGGAGATCCGGGCGGACTCGATGGCGATCGACGTCGAGGTCGACGACTCGAGCGGCCGGGTGACCGGCGTGCGGTACATGCGCGACGGACGCGAGCGGTTCCAGCGGGCCGACGCCGTCGCGGTCGCCGGCTACTCGATCGAGACCCCGCGGCTGCTGCTGAACTCAATCAGCCGCCGCTTCCCTCACGGCCTGGCCAACGGCAACGATCAGGTCGGACGCTACGTGATGGTGCAGGGCGCGCCCCAGGTGGCGGGCCGCTTCCCCGAGGAGATGCGGATGTACAAGGCGCCGCCTCCGGAGATCTCCTCCGAGCAGTTTTACGAGACCGACCCTACGCGTGACTTCGCGCGCGGCTTCTCGATCCAGACCGTCGGGCCGCTGCCGATCGAGCACGCCCAGCACGTGCTCGGCCACGGCCACTGGGGGAAGGCGCTGCGCGAGTACATGCGCGACTACAACCACTGGTACACGCTCGGGATCCTGTCCGAGCTGCTGCCGCTCGCGGAGAACCGGGTGACGGTCGTCCCGGGCATGACTGACCGCAACGGGATCCCGGTGGCGCGGATGGACTACGCCCAGTGCGACAACGACCGCAAGAACATCGCTTTCGCAAAGCAGAAGCTCCACGAGATCTTCGAAGCCGGCGGGGCCGAGGATGTGCTCGTTGTCGACCGCTATGCGCACCTGGTTGGCGGGTGCCGGATGGGCTCAGATCCCGAGCGAAGCGTCGTCGACTCCGATCATCGGGCCTGGGGGGTGCCGAACCTGTTCGTCGCCGACGGGAGCGTGATGGCGACGCAGGGCTCAGCGAACCCGGCGATCACGATCATGGCGCTCGCCTCGCGGCTCGCCGAGCGCCTGGACCTTAAGCGCGCCGGCGCGTCAGCAGAGCAGCAGCGGCGCCGCTCGCGGCGGCGGCAAGGGCCAGCCCCGACGCGCGCCGGTGCCGGCTGAGCCACGCCTGCTCGCTGCGATGGTGGGCCTGGGAGTCGAAGATCCCCCGCGAGCCCTCGTCGTGGTCGTCGTCGACCGGCTCGAACAGGTTTGCGGCCGCGGTGCCATCGAACGGCTCGCCGGTCTGCTGACCGTCGACGGCGGTCTTTGCCAGGTAACGCTCGGCCAGCCACGGTGCAAGCTTGTTGCCGATGATCGTGTAAACCGTGGGCAGGCCGACGTACAGCTCTCGCCGGCGATGGTGCGCGGCCCAATAAATCGCGCGCGCCGCGACCTCGGGCTCGTAGATCGGCGGCACCGGCATCGGGTGGTGCGGCATCTTGCTCAGGCAGTGGTCGAACTGGGGCGTGTTCATCCCGGGCAGCTGGACCATCGTCACGTGGACGCTCGAGCCGCGGTGGCGGAGCTCGCACCGCAGCGACTCGAACATGCCCTTCATCGCGTGCTTGGATCCGCAGTAGGGCGCCTGCAGCGGGATCCCGCGGTAGGCGAGCGCCGAGCCGACCTCGATGATCGTGCCCCGGTCGCGTGGCAGCATCCGCGCGAGCGCCGCCTTGGTTCCCCACACTGCTCCCAGGTAGGTGACCCGGGTCGCCCGCTCGAACTCGGCCGGGTCGACGTCGTCGAGGAACGCGAATACGGTGGTCATCGCGTTGTTGATCCACACATCGATCGGTCCGAGTTGCTCCTCGATCGCGGTTGCGGCCGCATTCACCGCGTCGAAATCGGCGACGTCGGCCTGGTAGGCGAACGGGGTGCCGCCGAGCTCCGAAACGTCATGCGCCGCGGCGTCGAGGCCGGCGCGTCCCCGGGCGATCAGCCCCACGCTTGCCCCGTGCCGGGCGAACTCGCGGGCGACCGCCCGCCCCACGCCACCGGAGGCGCCGGTGACGACGACTACTTCGCGCTCAGCCACTTTGCCACCTCGGTGAGGTCGTCGACGAACTGTGCCATCGCCTGGCTGCGGCCCTCGTCGGGGGTCCGCAGGATCGCGGATGGGTGCGTGGTCACCGTCACCAGCTCAGCCAGGTCGGAGTTGAACGGCTTGCCCCGGTCGCGGCCGATCCGGATCTGCGAGCCGAGCAGCGCCTGGCCGGCGACCAGGCCGAGGCACACCAGCGCGCGGGGACGGACGACCTTGATCTCGGCCTCGAGCCAGGGGAGGCACGCCGTCGCCTGCCATCGGTCGGGCTTCTGATGGATCCGCCGCTTCCCGCGCAGCCTGTACCGGAAATGCTTGACGGCGTTCGTGACGTAGACCTCGTCGCGATCGATCCCGGCGCGCTCGAGACCGCGATCGAGCACGCCGCCGGCGGGGCCGACGAACGGGTGACCTTCGACGTCCTCGCGGTCGCCGGGCGTCTCGCCGACGAGCATCAGCGCGGCGCGTCCGGGTCCTTCGCCCATGACCGGTTGCGTGGCGGCTTCCCACAGGTCGCAGGCCCGGCAGTCGCGAATCGCCCTGCGAAGCTTCGTGAGCGAGGGGCGCGGCGGGACCGGGGCCGGCGGGTATTCGGCGTGGGCTGCGGGCGTCATCCTGTCCGGCCCCTACCCACCCGATGAAGCCCGTACGCATCGGCTGCTCGGGCTGGATGTACGACGACTGGCGGGGCCGGCTGTATCCCGAGCGGCTCCCCAAGCGCCGCTGGCTCGAGGAGTACGCGTCGGCATTCGACACCGTCGAGGTCAACTCCACCTTCTACCGGCTCGCGCGCCGCGAGGCGGTCGCCGGCTGGGTGGCGCAGACGCCGCCGGGGTTCCTGTTCGCGGTCAAGGCGAGCCGGTACCTGACCCACGTAAAGCGCCTGCGCGACGTGCGCGACGGGATCGCGCGGTTCTACGAGCCGCTCGAGCCGATGCGCGAGGCCGGCCGGCTCGGTCCGATCCTGTGGCAGCTGCCCGAGAACTTCCACCGCGACGATCAGCGCCTGGAGGGCTGGCTCGATCTGCTGGGTGGGCGGGATCAAATCAAGCACACGATCGAGTTCCGCCACGCGAGCTGGTTCGCGCCGGAGGTGTTCGCCGCGCTCCGGGCCCGGGGGGTAGCGCTCACGATCGGCGATCATCCCGAGCGCCCGTTCCAGACCTTCGACGCCACGGCCGACTGGAGGTTCGTCCGGTTCCACTACGGATCACGGGGCCGCGCCGGCAACTACTCGGCGACGGAGATCGAGACGTGGGCACGGCGGATCGCGCAGTGGCGCCGGCGAGAGCAGGTGTTCGCCTACTTCAACAACGACTGGCGCGGGTTCGCGCCGGCCAACGCCAAGGCGCTGCGGGCGCGGCTTGCTGCCGACTAGACGGTGGCGTGGTCGACCGGCAGGCCGAAACGCTCGGCGAGCTCGTCGCGATCGAGGTCCTCGCGGTAGCGCTGATCCTCGCCCTCGTGGGTGAAGATCACGATCCGATCGGCATCGAACGTCTTCAGCGCGTCCTCGATCGCGGTGTGCGGATCCGCCTCGCCGGTGTCGCCGGCCGCGGGGATCCCGGCCTCGTCGAGCTCCTCCACGCTGTCCCGCCGCACCTGCTCGGCCTTGGCGATCGCGTCGTCGGCGTCCGACATCCAGAACCTGAGCGCGCTCTGTGCGAATGCCGGCGCCACCACCATCACCTCGGCATCGGCCGGGTCGGTGTCAGTGCCGAGCGCGTCGCGGAGCTGCTGGCCGGTGATCGGCTCGCTGGTCAGTACGAGAAGCTTCATCGCGTCGCGTCTACCCGGGGCGGCGGCCAGGAAACCAGCGCTCACAACCGCGTCATCGCCGCGGATCGCCGGATATCTTGCGGCGATGAGCGCCACCACGATGCGCCCCCGCCGGGTCGGCGAGATCCTCGACGCGGCGATCAAGATCTACCTCCGCAACGCGCGGACGCTGATGGGACTGACGGCGGTCGTGGTGATCCCGATGCGGATCCTCGCGGGGATCGTGCTGCTCTCGACGCTGCCGGCCGGCAGCGACGTGCCCGGCGGGACGTTCACGGTGTCCTCGAGCTCGCAGACCATGACGGACCGCGCCGCCGTGCTCGGAGCGAACGGGACGCTGATCGTCATCGAGCTGATCGTGGCCACGCTCGTGACCGCCGCGTGCACCAAGGCGGTCAGCGACGCCTACCTCGATCAGCCGCTCGGGGCAGCGAAGTCGCTGCGGTTCGCGGTCCGCCGGCTGCCCGGTCTGCTCGTACTCGAAATCCTGACCCTGCTGGGCCTGATCGTGGCCTTCGTGCTGTTCGTCATCCCTGGCATCTGGCTGTACGCGGCGTGGTCGGTGGCGGTGCCGGCGCTGCTGATCGAGCACAAGGGCCCATTCCGATCGCTCGGCCGCTCGCGCCGCCTGGTCAAGGGACGGTGGTGGGCCACCGCGGCGGTGCTCGTCGTGGCGACGCTCATGGTGACGTTGATCGCCGGAGCGATCGAGGCGCTGCTGATCGCGGTGGCGAGTCTGCCGAGCCAGCCGAGCCTGCTTCTGGCTGTGTTTGTGAGCACACTGTCGGGCGTGATCGGCACGGTCATCACCGAGCCGTTCCGGGCGGCGACCACCACGCTCCTCTACTACGACCTGCGTGTGCGGCGGGAGGGATACGACCTCCATGTGCTCGCCGACCAGCTGGGGCTGCCCTCCTCCTCGATGCCGGCCGGCGCGGACAGCGGCGAGGCGGCTTGGGCTGGAGCCGCCGCCGACGGCTACCCGTCCGGGGAGTACCCGATCGGTCCCGAATCGGTGGGCCAGCCGGGTGGGCCGCCGTTCTGGCCTCCACCGCCGGGCTGGACCCCAGACCAGTGACCCAAGGGGTCCGGCGATGAGCGCACCAGCACTGCCGCTCGCCGACGCTGACGCCGCCCGCCGGGCGGCGGCCGCGATCCTCAGGGAGGGCCGGTTTCACAATCCGTCCGTGCCCCGGCCGCTGCACGGAGTGCTCCACGACATCGGCGACGGCCTGCGCGCCGTCGGACACGCCGTCACCCACGCCGTCGACCGCGTCGGCCGGATCGTCCCGGGGGGCACGGTGGCGGTGTGGGTCGTGCTCGGGCTGGGGCTCCTCGCGGCGATCTCGTTCCTGGCCCGGCGCTACTCGCGCCGCGCGCTGTTGCGGGAGTCCAGGAGGCATGGCGCGTCCCGCGCCGGGGTCGAGACTGCCGCCGACCTCGAGCGTCAGGCAGCCGGCGCCGAACGCGACGGGCGGTACGACGACGCGGTCCGTCTGAGGTTCCGAGCGGGGCTTGCACGCCTCGCCGAGCAGGGCGCGATCCGCACGGCTCGCTCGACCCCGAACGCACAGCTCGCCCGAACGCTGGACTCTGCTGACTTCGACGAGCTCGCCCGGCGGTTCGACGAGATCGCCTACGGCGCCTCGCCGGCGGGGTCCACCGATGCCGAGGAGGCGCGCCGGCGGTGGAGCGCGGTCGTGAGCGGCGGCGGTCGATCATGAGCGTCGGTGCGGTCGCGGTGACGCCTCGCCCCGCTTGGAAGCCGTGGCTCGCCGCCGCGGTGGGGGTCGTGGCGGCGTTCTTCGCGCTCGGGCTGATCGCTGACGCATTCACGCCGGCGCCCTCGGGCCCAGCGGGCTCCTCCTACGCGACCTCGCCGGCTGGTGCCGCGGCGTGGGCCGAGCTGCTCACCCGGTCGGGCCACCCCGTCGCCCAGCTCAGGCGCCCGCTTGACGACGTCGCGCTGCCACCGGCCGCGACCCTGATCGTGCTCGGCGCCGACAGCCTGTCGCCGGCAGCGGGCCAGAACCTCGATCGATTCGTCAGGGCCGGCGGGCGGCTCGTGATCGGCGGCGGCGACCCGCCGGCGACCCTCCCAGCGCTGTTGCCCCGCGCCCCTGGTTGGACCGACTCGGGCTCGGTGCTCGTCAAACGCGTTGCGATCCTGCCCGAGGTCGACGGCGTCAATAGCGTGCGAACCGCCGGCGACGGCGCCTGGACGTCCGGGCCGGGGACGCCGGCGCTCGCCGGGACGCGCGGCCCCGCGCTGCTGGTGCTGAGGACCGGTCGTGGCCGGGTCGATCTGCTGGCCGACGCGGCGCCGGTCGAGAACCAGTTGCTCGCGTCGGCCGACAACGCACAGCTCGCGCTGAATCTCGCCGGTCCCCGTGGTGCCCCGGTGATCTTCGCCGAGGCGCTCCACGGCTACGGCGAGGCCACCGGCCTGGCGGCGATTCCGACGCGGTGGTGGGTGGCGTTCGCGGTGCTGTGCCTGGCGTGGGCGGCGTGGGCGCTCGCGCGCGGCCGGCGGATCGGTCCCGCAGACGAGCCGGTTCGCGAGCCGGTCCCGCCGCGCAGCGCGTACGTCGAGGCGCTCGCGCGGGCGATCGTCCGCGGGCGAGACCGAGCGGTCCAGGCCGACCTGATCGCCGAGGCGGCCAGGCGACGCGAGGCGTACGTGTCGACGCGCCGGCGCGGACGTCCCCGGAGGCTGTCGTGAAGGATCTGTACGAACGCGTGCGGGCCGAGGTCGGCGCGGTCGTCGTCGGGCAGGACGAGGTGCTCGCCCAGCTCCTCGGCGCGCTCGCCTGCACCGGACACGTCCTGATCGAGGGGCCGCCCGGCGTGGCCAAGACGCTGCTGGCCCGGTCGGTCGCGCGCGCGCTCGGGCTCGAGTTCGCGCGCGTCCAGTTCACGCCCGACATGCTCCCGTCGGACCTGACCGGGACGATGGTGCTCCGCGGCGGAGAGCTCGAGTTCCGCGCCGGCCCCGTGTTCACCAACATCCTCCTCGCCGACGAGATCAACCGCACCCCGCCCAAGACGCAGGCGGCGCTGCTCGAGGCGATGCAGGAGGGCCAGGTGTCGGTCGACGGCAACGCGCACGCGCTGCCCGAGCCGTTTCTGGTGATCGCGACGCAGAACCCGATCGAGTACGAGGGGACCTACCCGCTGCCCGAGGCGCAGCTCGACCGCTTCATGCTGCGCGTCGAGGTCGGCTATCCGAGCGCCGAGCAGGAGCGGGCGATGCTGTCGCTGCCGCGCCAGGGGCTGAGTCCGACCGCGCTCGACGGGGTGCGCGAGGTCGTCGGTCGCGACGAGCTGCAAGCCGCCCGGCGCGAGATCGACGAGACCGCGATCTCGGACGAGGTGGCGGGCTACGTGGTCGATCTGGTCCGCCGCACTCGCGCGCTCCCGAGCGTCTCGCTCGGCGCCTCTCCCCGCGCGGCGGTCCACCTGCTGGTCGCGGCCAAGGCGGCCGCGCGCCTTGCGGGGCGCGCGTTCGTCACGCCCGACGATGTCGCCGGGATCGCGCCGGCCGCGCTCGGCCATCGGCTGATCCTGACGCCCGAGGCGGAGCTCGAGCGGTTCGGCGCCGGGGACGCGATTCGCGCCGCGATCGACGACGTCCCCGTCCCGCGCTGATGCCGCTGCTTGCGGCCGCGCCGACGATCCGCACGGCCGCGATCATCGCTGCGATCGCGCTCGTGGCGCTGCTCGTTCCGGTGTGGGCGGCGGTCGCGGCCGTGATCGCGTTGCTCGCCGCCGCCGGCGCGGACGCGTGGTCGGTGCGTGAGCCGCCTGTCGTGGACCGCGTGCTCGCGGCGGTGCTGTCGCGAGGCGTGGCGACGCCGATCGAAGTCACGGCGACCGCACGCGACGGGCGCCGGGTGCTGCTGCGCCAGCCCGCCATCCCCGCGCTGGAGCTCGATCGCGAGACCGGCGTCGAGCACTTCGAGGGCTCGCTCGTCCCGCGCCGGCGCGGGCGGCACGCGCTTCCCGGCGTCGCGAGCGCGAGCGTCGGGCCGCTCGGCCTGGTGCGCGTGAACCATCCGCCCGGCGACGCGCTGGCGGTCCGGGTGTATCCCGATCTGGTGACGGCGCACGCTCTGATACGGCGGCTGCGGCGCGAGCTCGCCAGCCACCCGGGCAAGTTCGCGCGCGGGCCGCTCGGCCTCGGCACCGACTTCGAGTCGATCCGCGAGTACACGCCCGACGACGACATCCGGCAGCTGAACTGGCGGGCGACCGCGCGGATGGGACGGCCTATGAGCAATCAGTACCGGGTGGAGCGAGACCGCGATGTCGTCTGCCTGCTCGACACCGGCAGGCTGATGGCGGCGCCGATCGGCTCGCGGACGATGCTCGACGCGTCGCTGGACGCGGTGACGATGCTCGCGCTCGCGTCCGATGAGCTCGGCGATCGCTGCGGCGCGATCGCGTTCGACGAGAGCATTCGTCGCGTTGTGGCGCCGGCACACCTGTCGGGCCGCCAGGTGATCGAGTCGCTGTTCGACCTCGAGCCGGCTCCGGTCGACTCTGACTTCGAGCGCGCGTTCCAGCGCGTCGGGCGGTCCCGCCGGGCGCTGGTGGCCGTGTTCACCGACCTCGTCGACGAGGCGGCCGCGCGCTCGCTGACCGATGCGATCCCGATGCTTGCTCGCCGGCATGTCGTGCTCGTCGTGAGCGCCGAGGATCCGGCGCTCGAGCAGGCTGCGCTCGCGTCTCCGTCGACGGTGCTCGAGGCCGCGAGCGGACTCGTCGCGCTCGACGTGCTCGAGGCACGAGCCGGCGCGGCGGCGACGCTCACCCGGGCCGGGGCGACGGTCATCGAGGCCCCGGCGAGCGAGCTTGCCGATCGGTGCCTGCGCGCCTACCTGGAAGCCAAGGCCCGCGCGCGACTGTGACCCCGCGTCGCCACCAGTCCCCAATACAGACAGAACAGGAACAAGCCGACCGCGAGCGCGGCCGCGAGCGGCAGCCCGCGCGGAGTGACGAAGCCCTCGGTCAGGCCGGCGACGACGAGCCATGGCGCGGTGCCGAGCGCGAGGATCACCGCCGGCCGGGCGGCGGCGCGCAGCGACGCTCCGCGTGGCAGCGTGCCCGGATCGATCACGGCCCAGGCCAGCCGCAGCCCGGCGGCGCCCGCCACCGCGATGCACGACAGCTCGAGCAGGCCGTGCGGAACGACATAGCGAACGAACACCGAGAAGTTCCCGGCCTGGATCGTGAGCCCGGCGAGCGCGCCGAGCAGCGCGCCGTTGTAGGCGAGCAGGCCGATCGTGCCGAATCCGAGGGTCAGCCCGCCCGCGAACGCGAGGAACGCGACCCGGATGTTGTTGGTGAAGATCGAGCTCGCGAGGACCGCCTGGGTGGCGGCGCCGAGCGGAAGGTGCCGCACGTGCGGATGCGCGGCTCCCTTGAACTGGCCCGGCACCAGGCCGAGCGCCGCCGCCGGGTCGTGCAGCGCCCAGATCGCGGCCAGCACGCACGGGACGGCGAGCGCGAGCACCGACACCGCGAGCACGCCAGGCTGCTCGATCACGAGCCGCCAGTACCCGCGGCTGACGAACTCGAGCAGCGCGCCGGCATTGCGCGGGCCGGCCCGAATAGATCGCCTGACGCCCGGCGAGCGCGAGCCGCTCGAGCCGGTCGACGACGGGATCTCCGGGAAAGCGCCGGCGAGCGAAGGCCAGATCCGCAACCACCGCGCGGTACTCGCGGCCGACCTCGAGCGTCCGCTCGGGGGGTAGCCGCTGCGGCCGGCCCGAGGCCTCCAGGGCGCGTTCGAGCGCGTCCCAGGCATGGGATCGCTCGGTGAGGAAAGCCTCTAGGTTCATCCCGTGGATCTCGACGAGAGCATCACGATCGCCACGCCCGAAGGCCTCGAGCTTCGCCTCCAGCTCGCCGGTCTCGGGTCGCGGTTCATCGCCGGCGCCGTCGACCTGATCATCATGCTCGTCCTGCTGGGCGTGCTGGCGCTGATCGCCGGCCCGGTCACGGGTTTGTCGAGTGGCGTTTCGGGGGTCGTGTACGTGATCGGCGCGTTCGTGATCCTGCTGTTCTACCCGATCCTGTTCGAGGTCCTGGCGCATGGGCAGACACCCGGCAAGCGCATGAGCCATCTCCGGGTGCTGCGCGACTCGGGCGCGCCGGTCGACCTCCCAGCGAGCGCGATCCGCAATCTGATGCGCCTGATCGACGGTCCACTGCTCCTGTACATGCCGTCGATCGTGTCGATTGCCGTGACCAGGCGAAACCAGCGCCCCGGGGACATGGCGGCCGGGACGATCGTCACCCGCGAGCATCCGGCGGCCAAGCCGGCCCGGAAGGGCGCGGCGGCTCTGTCGCCGCGGCCGGTTGTAGCCGATCTGGAGTCCTCAGCGGATCGCTGGGATACGAGTGCGGTCACTCCGCAGGAGGTCGCCGCGGTGCGGCGATTCCTCGAACGTCGTGAGAGCCTCGAGCGCGGCGCTCGGCGGGAGCTCGCCGTTCGGCTCGCCGACGGGCTGCGTCCGAAGGTGAGCTCCGCTCCGTCGGACCTCGCGCCCGAGCAGTTTCTCGAGGAGCTTGAGCGGATCAAGCGAACGCGCTGAGAGGTTCAAAGTTGCGCGCGCGTGACGCGGGGGTTTAGCGTTCCCGGCCTTCGCTCCGTATCGGGGTCCACAAAGGGGAGGGTCATGTCGACAGGCGCGTACCAAGACACTGGCAGGGCGACCGGTCCACGTGCAGGTTTCTGGCGCCGGTTCGGCGCTGTGTTCATCGACGGGATCATGCTCGGCATCCTCACCGGCGTGCTCGTCGCGATTCTCAAGGGTGGCGGCTACGCGCTCGGCTTCATCGTGACCATTTCTTACTACACGTACTTCGAGGGCGGCCCCAGAGGCCAGACGCTCGGCAAGCGCGTCCTCGGAATCAGGGTGATCGACTTCAATAGCGGCGGCACCATCGGGTACGGGCGTGCCGCGATCCGCTACGTCACGAGCATCGTCTCGGCGATCGTGATCTACATCGGCTACCTGTGGATGCTGTGGGACAGGGAGAAGCAGTGCTGGCACGACAAGACCGCGAATTCGGTGGTCGTGCCGGTGTCTTCCTATCCCGTGTAGCAGCGACGCAAGTCCTCACGACAGACGCCGCTCCGGCGAGCGATCGCTCGCCGGACGAGCGAGTTCAGCCCCACTTCCGCCCCGGAACCTCCCTGTTAGCTGATCCGACGCCGGCAGGGTGCCCGAGACCGGGCAGCCCTCGGCCAGGTGTCGATGATTGGCAGGGTCATCACCGCCGCGGCGGTCGTCGTCGCGCTCGTACTGCGCTCCGCGTCCGCGGCGTCCGCGGCGTCCGGGGCCGACGGTCGCGCGTCCGCGGCGTCCGCCGGCCTGTCCCGCCGGCGTACCCACCCAGACGCTGACCGTCGTCGATCAGGCGCACGTCACGCGGCCGGCGCTCGCTCGGGTCACTCGCGCGATCTCCGCCCAGTCGATGCAGCTGCGCGCCGCATGGGGAACGCCGTGCGTGACGTTCGGCCCGGGCGGATGGCGCGTGTATCTCAAGATCGGGGCCCAGGCCCATGGCGTCCACCTCTGGTACGGGATGCCCTATGCGCTCGTCTGGACCGGCGGTGGCACGGTCGAATCCTGGTCCCGCGACTTCTCGCACGAGATCCTCGAGATGCTCGTCGACCCCGAAACGAACCGGTCCGTGTTCGACGACGGCGTCGGGCGGCCCGTCGAGGTGGCCGATCCGGTCGAGTGGCACGGCTACCGCCTCGACGGCGTCTATGTCAGCGACTTCGTCCTGCCGGCGTGGTTCGCCGGCGCGACCACCGGTGAGCCCACCTGCGTCGGGACCTCGTGCTCCTTCCCCGGCCCCCCGCTCGCGTCAGCCGACGCGGCCGGCCCGTACGACGAGATGCATCTGCTCACTGCCCCGTGGCAGGGCTCAAGCTCGTCCTGAGCTCGACGGATTGTTCAGCGCGCCCGGCAGGATTTGAACCTGCGACCTCTCGCTCCGGAGGCGAGCGCTCTATCCCCTGAGCTACGGGCGCATAGCGTTCCGAGGACCATCTCAGAACAGGAGGAGCTTACCTTGCGGATCGCCGTCATCTCGGACACGCACCTGCCGCGCGGGAGCCGGCGGCTCCCAGAGGCGTGCGTCGAGCGGCTGCGGACGGCCGATCTGATCCTTCACGCCGGCGACCTGATGCGGTTGCCGGTGCTGCGCGAGCTCGAGTCCTACGGTCCGGTCATCGCCGTCCACGGCAACGTCGACGACGCCGACGTGCGGGCGGCGCTGCCGGCGGTGGCGTCCGTCGACGCGGGCCCGATCACGCTCGGGCTCATCCACGACGCCGGCCCGTCGAAGGGGAGGCTCGCGCGGCTCCGCAAGCGGTTTCCGGATGCGGCGGCGGTCGTCTTCGGCCATTCGCACATCCCGCTGCACGAGCAGGCGCCCGACGGCTTTCAGATCTTCAACCCGGGAAGCCCGACCGAGCGCCGGCGCGCTCCTGCCCACACGATGGGCATCGCCACCGTGGCCGGCGGACGGCTGACGTTCGAGCTCATCGTCGTCGGCTGACAGACTGGGCGCCGATGGACCTCTCGGTTTTCTTTGCCGGCACCGCCGGCTCGATCCCGACCGCGCGGCGCGGGTTGCCGGCGGTGCTGGTCCGCCGCGGCGGCGACCGCATCCTGTTCGACTGCGGCGAGGGCACGCAGCGCCAGCTCGTCCAGTCGGTCGGGCTGACCGAGCTGACCGAGGTGTTCCTGACCCACTTCCACGCGGACCACTGGCTCGGCCTCCCGGGGCTGCTCAAGACGTTCGACCTGCGCGGGCGCGAGCGGCCGCTGGCGATCCACGGGCCTCCCGGGCTGCGCGAGCTGCTCACGCTCGCCCTGCGGGCCGCCGGCCGGGTCCGGTACGAGCTCGATCTGATCGAGCTCGCGCCCGGCGATCTGCTCGAGCGCGACGGCTACAAGATCGCGCCCGTCCCGGTCGCCCATCGGGTCGGGAACGCGTTCGGGTACGTCATCTACGAGGACACGCGCCCCGGAGAGTTCGATCCGGGTGCCGCCGCCGCGCTCGGGGTCGTCCCGGGCCCCGAGTTCGGGCTCCTGCAGCGCGGAGAGACGGTTCGAGGCGTGCGCCCTGAGCAGGTCCTCGGGCCCGCGCGCGCCGGGCGCAAGATCGTGATCTCGGGCGACACCTCGCCGTGCGAGACGCTCGCCGTCGCCAGCCACGAGGCGGACCTGCTGCTCCACGAGGCGACGTTCGCCGACGATGAGCGGGACCGCGCCGCCGAGACCGGCCACTCGACCGCGGCCCAGGCGGCCACGCTCGCGCGCGACGCCGGCGTGACCATGCTCGCGCTGACGCACTTTTCGACCCGCTATCCGGTCGGCGTGCTCCGCGACGAGGCGCGCGCGATCTTCCCCCGGACGGTGCTTGCCGCGCGACTTCGATTCGATCGAGATCCCGTTCCCCGAGCGGGGCGAGCCCGAGCTGGTGCGGTGGGAGGACCGACAGGCGGGCGAGGACGAGGAAGCCGAGGCACTGGCGGACACCGCGGGATGAGCACGAGCAAGCGCGCGTCGGGATTGGGCACGAGCACGATCGAACGGGTCGAGACCGCCCGGCTGGTGTGCGAGCGCATCCGGCCACAGCACGCCCCCGAAGAGCGCCGGCTGCTCGGCGATCCCCGGGTCGGCGCCACTCTGTGGTCGAGACCGGCGCCACCGAGCGATGCCGAGATCATCGACGGCCTCGCCGCCAAGATCGACCACTGGAATCGCCACGGCTTCGGGGTGTGGCTCGTCCGCGACCGCGAGACGGGGGAGGCGGTCGGGCGCGGCGGCCTGCAGTACACCTTCACCGCCGGCCTGCACGACGTCGAGGCCGGCTGGGCAATCGTCCCCGAGCGTTGGGGCCAGGGCCTCGCCACCGAGCTTGCTCGCGCGTGCGTCGAGGTCGCCTTCGGGCATCTCGGGCTACGCGAGATCGTCGCGTTCACGCTCCCGGACAACATCGCCTCGCGGCGCGTGATGGAGAAGGCCGGGTTCGAGTACGAGCGCGACATCGTGCACGTGGGGCTGGCGCACGTTCTGTATCGCCGGCGCCCGCCGGCGTAGTCGGTGCCGGCGGGGTACTTGCCGGCCCGGTCGTGGTCGGCGGGGTGGTTGCCGGCGCCGGTCGTGGTCGGCCCGGCCTCCGGTGGCGCGGCGGGACTACAACGGCGGGCACCTGGGGGAGGGCGGAGGCTGGTTGCCGGCGCAAGGCGCGGACTTGTCGCGCCATGCAAATCCTGACACTCGACGAGGTCAACCCTCGGAGACCGTGTCAGGATTCGCATGTGGCGCATGCGCGATCTGACGCGGCTTCGCCTCGCCGCGTCCAATGTCAGGTCTTGCATGCTCGATCCGGCTCGCCCGCTCGGGATGAACGGCGGGCACCTGAGGGAGGGCGGAGGCTGGTTGCCGGCGCCGATCGCGGCCGGCGGAGCATGCATGACGCGTCAAACGAGCTGATACCGGGAGGCCTCGGCGCGGTACGCATGCCCCACATGCCTACCGCGCCAAGGCCCCGGCCGCCCGGGCCAATGTCGCGTTATGCATGCACGGTCCGGTCCGCCCTGCTCCAGATGCCCGCCGTTGAAGAACGAATCGCGGAGCGAGCACGTGTCGGCCACGGCGACCACGCCCGGGCGACCGCCCGGCAACCCCGCCACCGAACACCGCCGCCACCGGCCACCGTCCGCCGAACCCCCTGTTACGCTCATTCGAGTCGGCCCCTTTAACCCGGTCCGGAGAGGCCAGGAAGGAGCGCGTTCAGATGGCAACGGTCGTGCTCGACCGCGATGACATGCGCCGCACGCTCGTGCGGATCGCCCACGAGATTGTTGAGAAGAATCCGGACGGCGCGGTGGCGCTGGTCGGCATCCACCGCCGGGGAGCGGTGCTGGCAAGACGCCTCCAGGCGCTGACCAGCGAGCTGCTCGAGCCGGCGGTGCCGCTCGGCGAGTTGGACATCTCGTTCTACCGCGACGACTTCGCGATCCGGCCGAGCGCGCCGGTCGTCCACGCCACCCACCTCGAGTTCCCGGTCGACCACCGCACGATCGTGATCGTCGACGATGTGCTCTACACGGGCCGGACGGTACGGGCGGCGATCGATGCGATCTTCGACTATGGCCGGCCGGCGCGGGTCCAGCTGGCGGTGATGATCGATCGCGGGCACCGCGAGCTGCCGATCCGGCCCGACTACGTGGGCAAGAACATCCCGACGTCGCTGGACGAGCGGGTGTACGTATGCGTCGACGAGGTCGACGGCGGGGACGAAGTGAAGATCGGACCAGCGCCTGACCCCAAGCAATCCACCCTGGCACCCCCGGACTTGAGAACACCCGCCCACCCACCCCCGGACTTGAGAACACCCGCCCACCCACCCCCGGACTTGAGAACACCCGCCCACCCACCCCCATCCACCGAGGCGGCGGCATGAATCGAATCGGACGGCATCTGCTCTCGATCGACGATCTCGATCGCCCCTCGATCGAGCGGATCCTCGACCGCGCCGAGTCCTTCGACGAGGTCTCGGGCCGTGAGATCAAGAAGGTCCCGGCTCTGCGCGGCCGCACGATCGTGAACCTCTTCTACGAGTCCAGCACCCGCACCAGCTCGAGCTTCGAGCTCGCGGCGAAACGGCTGAGCGCCGATGTGGTCTCGATTCGCTCCCAGGGATCCGCGGTCGACAAGGGCGAGTCGCTGAAGGACACCGTGCAGACGCTGTCGGCGTACGACCCGGCGGCAATCGTGATCCGCTCGCCGCACGCCGGCGCGGCCGGGCTGGTGGCGCGGTGGACCCCCGCGGCCGTGATCAACGCCGGCGATGGCAAGCGCGAGCACCCGACCCAGGCCCTGCTCGACGTGTTCACCCTCCGCCGGCGGCTCGGCTCGCTCGACGGCTCCAACATCTGGATCGTCGGCGACGTGCTCCACTCGCGGGTCGCGCGCTCGAACATCCTCGCGTTCACGCGGATGGGCGCGACCGTCACGGTGTGCGGACCGCCGACGCTGATCCCGCGCGAGATCGAGGCGCTCGGGTGCGAGTCGGCGACGACGCTCGACGGCATCGAGGAGGCGGATGTCGTCTACGTCCTGCGGATGCAGCAGGAGCGGATGCGTGACTCGTTCGTGCCCTCGCTGCGCGAGTACGCCCAGCGCTATCAGATCACCACCGCGCGACTGCACCCGGGGCAGCTGCTCATGCACCCCGGCCCGGTCAACCGCGGCGTCGAGCTGTCAGGTGAGGCGATCGACTCGCCGCAGGCGCTGATCGGAGCGCAGGTGAGAGCCGGGGTGGCGGTGCGGATGGCGGTGCTTTACGAGTTACTCGTCGGAGCCCCGAGCTTGGCGGCGGTGGCGTGATGAGCGACGAGACGGAGCGCCTCTTCCACCGCGGGGGCCAGCCCGCGGAGCTGCTGATCGCCGGCGCGCACGTGCTCGACCCGCGCACCGGGCTCGACGAGCCGCACGACATCCTGATTCGCGACGGGCAGATCGCCGAGCTCGGCGAGCCGGGGTCGCTGTCGGGGGTGGGTGGGTCATCAGAAATCGACACCCTCGATGCCCAGGGCATCCACGCATTCCCCGGGTTCGTCGACCCGCACGTGCACCTGCGCACGCCGGGTCAGGAGTACAAGGAGAACCTCGAGACTGGCACGGCGGCCGCGGCGGCCGGCGGGTTCTGCGCGGTGATCGCGATGCCGAACACCGACCCCGTCGTCGACGACGCGTCCGTCCTGAGAGCGCTGACCGACACGGCAACGAGACAGGCGAGCGTCCCGGTCGGGTTCCTGGCCGCGATCACGAGGAACCTCAAAGGCGACGAGCTGACCGAGATGGCCGAGCTCCGCGATGCCGGCGCGCTCGGCTTCACCGACGACGGCAAGCCGGTCGTCCACGCGGGCACGCTGCGCAAGGCGCTCCAGTACCAGCGGCTGTGCGGCGGGGTGGTCGCGCTCCACGAGGAGGACCCCGCACTCTCGGGCGACGGCGCGATGCACGAGGGAGGGGTGTCGGCCCGCCTCGGACTCGCCGGGATCCCGTCGCTTGCGGAGTCGACGATGGTCGCGCGGGACGCCGCGCTGGCCGCGTACGAGAACGCCCGCGTCCACTTCCAGCACCTGTCGTGCGTCGAGTCGGTCGAGGCCCTCGAGCACGCCAAGAGCAAGGGAATTCGGGTCAGCGCCGAGGTCTGCCCGCACCACCTGACGCTCACCGACGACATGGTCCGCACGCTCGACAGCCGGTTCAAGATGAACCCGCCGCTGCGGGCCGAACGCGACCGGCGGGCGCTCGTCGCCGCGCTCCGGACCGGCCTGATCGACTGCGTGGCCACCGATCACGCCCCGCACGCGACTCACGAGAAGGAGGTGCCGTTCGAGCAGGCGCCGATGGGGACGACCGGCCTCGAGACCGCGTTCGCCGCCCTGTACACCGAGCTTGTCCTTCCCGGCGAACTCGAGCTCGAGGTGATCGTCCATCGCATGACCGAGGGCGCCGCGCTGTACGGACTGCCGGTCCCGCGAATCGAGCCCGGACATCCCGCCAACCTGTGCCTGGTCGACCTCGACGCCCGGTTCGACGTCGGCGCCGAGGGCTACGTCAGCCGCTCGGAGAACTGCTGTTTCCACGGGCGGATGCTCCAAGGCAAGGTGCTGCTGACGCTCGCGGCGGGGACGGTGGCGTTCAGGGAACGGATGCGCGCGCACGCCCCGGCGGTTTCGTGACGGCCGCCACCGCCTACGTCCTGCTCGAGGACGGAGCCCGCTTCGACGGCCTGGCGTGCGGCGCCGACGCCCACGCGGTCGGCGAGATCGTGTTCACGACCTCGATGTCCGGCTACCAGGAGGCGATGACCGATCCGAGCTACGCCGGCCAGCTGATCACGTTCACCTACCCGCAGATCGGCAACTACGGCGTGTCGGACGCGGCGATGGAATCAGACGGCGTGCACGCGCGGGCGGCGATCATGCGCGCGGCCGTCGACTACGACGACGGGCCCCATGCGGCCGAAGGCTGGCTCGGCTGGCTGGCCAGCCAGGCCATCCCCGCGATCACCGACCTGGACACCCGGGCCCTCGTCCGCCACATCCGCGACCAGGGCGCGATGCGCGGCGGCGTGTTTCCGGCCGCCGTCCCCGAGCAACGAGCGCGTGAGCTGATCGACGCCGAGCCCGACATGGCCGGTCGCGACCTGGTGCGGGACGTCACCCCGAACGAGCCGATCGTCGTGCCTGGCAAGAACGGCGGCGGTCCTCGCATCGCGATGGTTGACACCGGGGTCAAGCGGTCGATCGTCCGCAACCTCACCGAGCGCGGGGCCACCGTCGAGCTTCACCCGTGCACCGCGAACGCACGCGAGCTGCTCCACAGCGACCCCGATGCGATCTTCCTGGCCAACGGTCCCGGCGATCCGGCGTCGCTCGGCTACATCGTCGACACGATCAGACAGCTGATCGGCAAGCGCCCGGTGTACGGCATCTGCCTCGGCCATCAGCTGCTGTGCCGCGCCGTTGGCCTCGAGACCTACAAGCTGCCGTTCGGCCACCACGGCGCCAACCACCCGGTCAAGGACCTGACCACCGGCGCGGTGGAGATCACGAGCCAGAACCACGGCTTCGCCGTGCTCGGCCCGGACGGCGCGAAGACGATCGACCGCGACGAGGCGGTCCGATGGGACACCGACTTCGGCGCCGCCGAGCTCACCCACATCAACCTGTACGACCGCACCGTCGAAGGGCTGGCGCTGAGGGACGTCCAGGGTGCCACCGTCCAGTACCACCCGGAGGCCGGACCCGGACCAAACGATGCCCTACACCTGTTCGACCGATTTGTAAAAGAGATCGGTTCCCACCCGCCCACCCCCCGCCGCCATGCCGCGTAGGGACGACCTCCACAAGATCCTCCTGATCGGCTCGGGCCCGATCGTGATCGGCCAGGCCGCCGAGTTCGATTACTCGGGCACGCAGGCCTGCCGGGTGCTGATGCAGGAGGGCTACGAGGTCGTGCTCGTCAACTCCAACCCGGCGACGATCATGACCGATCCGGACGTGGCCACGACGACGTACGTCGAGCCGCTGCTCCCGGGCCCGGTGCGGCAGGTGATCGAGCGCGAGCGACCGGACGCGCTGCTGCCGACGCTCGGTGGGCAGACCGCGCTCAACCTGGCGAAGGCGCTCAAGGAGGACGGCACGCTCGAGGACTACGGCGTCGAGCTGATCGGCGCCGACTACGACGCGATCGAGCGAGCCGAGGACCGCGAGCTCTTCCGCGACACGATGCGGCAGGCCGGGCTGCGCGTGCCCCGGAGCGCGATCGCTCACACCGTCGACGATGCCCACAACGCGATCGCCGAGGTCGGCCTGCCGTTCATCGTGCGGCCGGCGTTCACGCTCGGCGGCAAGGGCGGTGGCGTCGTCCGGACCGAAGACGACATCCCCCGCGTGGTCGGCGGCGGGCTGAAGGCCTCGCCGATATCGCAGGTGCTGCTCGAGGAGTCAGTGCTCGGGTGGGGCGAGTTCGAGCTCGAGGTGATGCGAGATCAAGCAGACAACGTCGTGATCGTCTGCTCGATCGAGAACCTCGACCCGATGGGCGTCCACACCGGCGACAGCGTGTGCGTCGCCCCCCAGCAGACCCTCACCGACAAGCAGTACCAAAAGCTGCGCGACCAGGCGATCGCCGCGATCCGCGCGGTCGGCGTCGAGACCGGCGGCTCGAACGTCCAGTTCGCGGTCAACCGCGCCACCGACGAGATCGTGGTGATCGAGATGAACCCGCGGGTGTCGCGCTCGAGCGCGCTCGCGAGCAAGGCGACGGGATTTCCAATCGCGAAGATCGCGGCGCGCCTCGCAGTCGGCTACACGCTGCAAGAGATTCCCAACGACATCACGAAGGCAACGCCAGCGAGCTTTGAGCCGGCGATCGACTACTGCGTGGTCAAGTGGCCGCGGTTCGCGTTCGAGAAGTTCCCCGGCGCCGAGGCGGGACTGACCACGCACATGAAGTCGGTCGGCGAGGCGATGGCGATCGGGCGGACGTTCAAGCAGGCCTTCGCCAAGGCGCTCCGCTCGCGCGAGCTCGACTCGAGACCCCGCCACCCGAATGACGAAGACGCGCTCCTGGACGCCCTCTCGCAACCCGGCGCCGAGCGGTTCGATCACCTGCTCGAGGCGTTGCGCCGTGGCCTCCCCGTCGGAGAGCTCCACCGCCGCACCAGTATCGACCCGTGGTTCCTGCATGAGCTTGCCGAGCTTGTAACGGATCCCCCACCTCCGTTCGGGGGTGAGCGCGCGTACGAACGCACTTTCAAGTCGGTTGACACCTGCGCGGCCGAGTTCGCCGCGCGCACGCCGTATTACTACTCATCGTGGGAGCGACCGCGCCCCGGCGGCCAGAGCAGCGAGGTCGACCGCGGCGACCGCGCGAGCGTCGTGATCCTCGGCTCGGGACCGAACCGGATCGGCCAGGGGATCGAGTTCGACTACTGCTGCGTGCACGCGGCCGAAACCGTCCGCGCGCAGGGTCACGACGCGGTCATGATCAACTGCAACCCGGAGACGGTGTCGACCGACTACGACACCTCGGACCGCTTGTACTTCGAGCCGCTGACGCTCGAGGACGTGCTCGCCGTGTGCGAGGAGGAGGATCCCGTGGGCGTGGTCGTCCAGTTCGGCGGTCAGACCCCGTTGAAGCTCGCGGCCAAGCTCAAGGACGCCGGCGTGCCGATCCTCGGTACGAGCGTCGACGCGATCGATCTCGCCGAGGACCGCTCGCGGTTCGGCGCGCTGCTCGACGAGCTTGGCTACAAGGCGCCCCCGTACGCGACCGCAACCTCCCCGGAGGATGCACTGAAGCAGGCCGAAAACGTCGGGTTCCCGCTGCTGGTCCGTCCGAGCTACGTGCTCGGCGGCCGTGCGATGGAAATCGTCTACAGCGTCGACGGCCTGCGCGACTACCTCGAGCGTGTCGCCCCGGATTCGGGCCCACCCACCCCGGCGATCTATCTCGACCGCTTTCTCGAGGACTCGATCGAGGTCGACGTCGACGCCCTGTGCGACGGGACCGATGTCTGGATCGCCGGGATCATGCAGCACGTCGAGGAGGCCGGGATCCATTCGGGGGACTCGGCGTGCGTGCTGCCCCCGCACGCGCTCGGCCACGAGATGCTCTCGCAGATCCGAGCGCAGACCGAGGGGATCGCGAAAGCGCTCGAAGTGGTCGGCCTGCTCAACGTCCAGTTCGCGATCCGCGGCGACACGCTGTACGTGATCGAAGCCAACCCCCGCGCCTCGCGCACGGTGCCGTTCGTCTCGAAGGCGATCGGGCTGCCGGTGGCCAAGCTCGCCTGCCGGGTGCTGCTCGGCGAACGACTGGCCGACCTCGACCTCCCGCCCGACACCAGCAACGGCCACGTATGCGTCAAGGAGGTCGTGCTCCCGTTCGACCGATTCGCGGGAGCGGACTCGCTGCTCGGTCCCGAGATGCGCTCCACCGGGGAGGTGATGGGCATCGCGCGCGACTTCCCGACCGCGTTCGCCAAGGCCCAGGCGGCAGCGGGGGCGACGCTGCCGAGCGCGGGAACGGCGTTCATCACGGTCGCCGACGGCGACAAGCCGGCCGCGAGCGGGGTCGCGACGCTGCTGCACGACCTCGGCTTCGAGATCATCGCCACCCACGGCACCGCCCAGGCGATCCGCAAGATGGGCATCCCGGTCGAGGCGATCAACAAGATCGGCGAGGGCTCCCCGCACGTGGTCGACTGGATCGAGCGCGGCGAGGTCGACATCGTGTTCAACACGCCCGTCGGCACGGGCGCCCGCACCGACGGCTACGAGATCCGCACCGCCGCGATTGCGCGCGGGATTCCCTGCATCACCACGATGACCGGCGCGATGGCCGCTGCGCGGGCGATAGCCGCCGGGCGGCGCGGAGAGCCCGAGGTGCTGTCCCTCCAGGAGATCCACGCTCCACACGAGCGGGTCCCGGCGGGTGGATGAGCGCGGTCGCCGCGCGGTGTCGATGGACCGCGTGACCGCGCCTTTCGGTCGCCGCGCCGCGACCATCACCGCGCGCGAGCAGCACGGCCGCTACGTCGTGATCCGGTGCCTCGACCTCGACGGCCCGCGGCCGCGCGCCGGCCAGTTCTACATGCTGTCCGCCGCCGAGCGGTGGGGCGGGGGAGTGGGGGAGCGACCGTTTCTACCGCGCGCGTTCAGCGTGCTCCGTGCCGACGCCGGCGAGCTCCAGTTCCTGATCGAAGACGTGGGGCCTGGCACGAAACGCCTCGCCGAGCTCGACGCGGACGACAAGCTCCTACTCGTCGGTCCGCTCGGGAATGGCTTCGCGCCGCCGCGCGAGGGCCGCGCACCGCTCTTGGTCGGCGGCGGCGTGGGGATCGCCCCGCTCGCGATCTGGCAGGACGAGTTCGCTGGCAACGTCACCACGCTGCTCGGGTTCAGGGACCGAGCCCACGCTCATGGAGCGGTGCTCCTCGACAACCCCACCGTCGCCACCGACGACGGCAGCGTCGGCCACCACGGCCTCGTCACCGAGTTGCTCGAGGAAGAGCTCGATGCCCGGGGAGACGAGGTCGAGGTGTACGCGTGCGGCCCGCCGGCGATGCTCGAGGCGGTCCGGGCTATCTGCACTCAGCGCACCGTTCCGGCTCAGCTCGCGCTCGAGTCCGGCATGGCCTGCGGGTTCGGCGCCTGCTTCGGGTGCGTCGTTCCGACCCGGGACGGCTACCTGCGCCTGTGCATCGACGGACCGGTCCTCAGCGCAGAGGTGCTCGAGACCGCTGCGGTCGTGGGGGCCGGACATTGAGCGTCGAGTTCTGCGGCCTCGAGCTCGCCCATCCGATCCTCAACGGGTCGGGGACGTTCGACGCGATCGCCGCCCATCGCGTGTTCGGCGATGAGCTGCTCGAGCGCTTCCCGTTCGCGGCGTTCGTCTCCAAGACCGTCACGCTCGAGCCCCGCCAGGGCAACCCGCCGCCGCGGCTGTGGGAGGTCGCCGGCGGCCTGATCAACTCGATCGGCCTGCCCAACAAGGGCCTCCACGGCTACCTCGAGCACGACCTGCCGGTCCTCGCGACCCTTCCGGTGCCGCTGATCGTCAACGTGATGGGGTTCACCCGCGACGAGGTGGCCCAGCTCGTCACCGCATTCGCCGAGCGCGCCGAGGTGAGCGCGCTCGAGCTGAACGTGTCCTGCCCGAACGTCGAGACCGGGCTGACCATGGGTGCTGACCCGGCCGAGGTTGCCGCGCTGCTGCACCGGGTCAGACCGCTGACCGACAAGCCGCTGATCGTCAAGCTCACCCCGAACGCGACCGACGTCGCCGCGGTCGCGCGAGCGGCGCAGAACGCGGGCGCGGATGCCGTGTCGCTGATCAACACGCTGCGCGGGATGGCGTTCGATCCCCGAACGGGGGCTCCTTGGCTCGGCGGCGTCACCGGAGGGACCTCCGGACCGGCCGTCCGGGCGATCGCGCTGGCGCAGGTTCACGCGGTGGCGCAGGCGGTCGAGATCCCGATCGTCGGCATGGGCGGCGTGCAGCTCGGGCGGGACGCACTCGATCTGATGCGCGCGGGCGCAGCTCTTGTCGCCGTCGGCACAGAGAGCTTCCGCGATCCGGCGGCGGGTCTGCGGATCGCCTCAGAGCTCTCAGAACTTCTCGCAAATACCGCCGTCTAGGAGACCTCGCTGGGAGCTCCGCACCGCGCACACCGCCCGCCGCGAACCCTGCGCTGTTCGCACTGTGAACATTTTGAGTCTGGAAGAAAACCCCCTGCAAACTTAGGGTATTACCGAAACCATCCTCGACAATGCTCTAGCTCAGCTTGAGGTCGAGTCGAATTGGGGCGATTTAGCTTGATCGGCCTGCGTCAAGATGTATAGTCGCCGCCCATGCCGCCGGTCACCGAATCGCTATCCAAGCCCACGGCAGCGCCCGAACGTTCTCTCGTGCAACGCATGGAGGCGCTCCAGCGGGCTAACGACATCCGTACCCGCCGGGCGCAACTCAAGCGCGACCTCAAGGCCGGCCGCCAGCCGATCGACCGGCTCCTGCTAGAGCCGCCCGATTATCTCGCCACGGCCAAGGTGTTTGACCTGCTGCTGGCCGTCCCCAAGTACGGCCGCGTGAAGGCGAACAAGATCCTGGGTCAGTGCAAGATCTCGCCGAGTAAGACCGTCGGCGGTCTGTCCGAGCGCCAGCGGCGGGAGCTGGTCGCGCTCATGCGGCGGCGCTGACGCAGACCGCCCGCCACCGGTGGGGCGCAATCACAAGGTCTTCGTGATCACCGGGCCCTCCGGCGTAGGCAAGGGCACGCTGATCCGGGGCCTGCTCGAGCGCATGCCCGAGCTCGAGCTGTCGGTGTCGGCGACCACGCGCGACCCCCGTCCCGGGGAGAGTGACGCCGTCGACTACCACTTCCTCACCCCCGAGCAGTTCCAGGCGCGAGTCGACGCCGGCGACTTCGTCGAGCACGCCAACTACTCGGGGAACCGCTACGGGACCCTGCGCTCCGAGCTCGAGCGCCGGCTCGCCGCAGGTGCCGGCGTCGTGCTCGAGATCGAGGTTCAGGGTGCCCGCCAGGTGCGCGCCGCGATGCCCGACGCGGTTGCCGTGTTCATCGCGCCGCCGTCCGAGAGCGCCCTCCGGGCCCGGCTGGTCGGACGGGGCACCGACAGCCCCGAGCAAGTCGACGCCCGCCTGCAGACCGCCAAGACCGAGCTCGAGGCCCAGCCCGAGTTCGCGCACAAGGTCGTCAACGACCGGCTCGAGCAGGCCACCGACGACCTCGTCCAGATTGTCCAGGCGGCGATGGACTCCTAGCCGCGCGCGGCCCGTAATACGACTGCGAACGTGCGGCCCGGGATGGGGCCCCCCGCTAACCTGTTACGAACACTCTCCTGGGAAGGACGGACCAGCCTTGATCTCACCCCGCATCGACAAGCTGCTCGAGCATGTCGACTCCGACTACGCCAGCGTGATCGTGGCCGCCAAGCGCGCACGCCAGATCAACTCCTACTACCACAACCTGGGCGAGGGCACGTTCGACGAGTTCCCGCCGCCGATGGTCGAGACGCGGTCGAAGAACTACCTGACGATCGCACTCGAAGAGGTCGCCCAGGGCAAGCTCAAGTACCACTATCGGTAGGCCCTCGCCGTGGCGCGCTTGCTCCTGGGCGTGACCGGCGGGATCGCGGCCTACAAGGCGCTTGAGGCAGCGCGGTTGGCGGTGAAGCACGGCCACGCCGTGCGGGTGATCCAGACGCCGGCGAGCGAGCGGTTCGTCGGCCGGGCTTCGTTCGAGGGGATCACCGGCGCTCCGGTGCTGACCAGCGAGTTCGAGCCCGACCCCGCGCGCGGCTCCTATCCCGGCGAGCCGCTGCCGGACCGGGCCCCGATCAGCCATCTGGCGCTGGTCGAGCGCGCCGAGTTGTATCTGATCGCGCCGGCCACGGCGAACACGCTGGCCAAGCTCGCGCACGGCCACGCTGACAACCTCGTGAGCACGGCCGCGCTCGCCGCCGCCTGTCCCGTCGCGGTCGCGCCGGCGATGAACAACCGGATGTACCTGAACCCGGCCACCCAGGCCAACCTCGAGCGGCTGCGCACGCGTGGGATCACCGTGATCGGACCCGGCGAAGGCGCGCTGGCCTCCCACGGCGAGCAGGGAATCGGACGGCTGGCCGAGCCGGCGGAGTTGCTCGAGGTGTGCGAGTCGCTGCTGACCGCGCCCTCGCTCGCCGGGCTGCGCGTGCTCGTGACCGCCGGCGGGACGCGCGAGCCGATCGACAGCGTCCGCTTCATCGGCAACCGGTCCTCGGGGCGCATGGGGTTCGCGCTCGCGCGCGAGGCTGCCCACCGCGGCGCCGACGTGACCGTGATCGCAGCGAACGTCGCGCTCGAGCCGCCGCCCGGTGTCCGGCTGATCCCGGTCCGCACCGCGGCGGAGCTCGCCGACGCCTGCCGAAACGAGCTCGATCGCTGCGACATCCTGCTGATGAGCGCCGCCGTCGCCGATTTCCGGCCCGCGGGCCCGGTTGATCGCAAGCTGAAGAAGGAGGACGGCGTTCCCAAGCTCGAGCTCGAGCGCACCGAGGACGTGCTGAGCGCGCTGGCCGACCTCCGGCGCGAGGATCAGACGCTCGTCGGGTTCGCCGCCGAGCACGGGGAAGGCGCCGTCGAGCACGGGCGCGGCAAGCTCGAGCGCAAGCGGCTCGACGCGATCGTGGTCAACGACATCGCTCGATCGGGGATCGGGTTCGAGTCGGGCGACAACGAGGTTACGATCCTCACCGCCGACGGGGGCGAGCGGCACGTGCCGCGAGCCAGGAAGGAACGGGTCGCACAGGCGGTCCTTGACGAGGTGGAGCGACTACGTACAGCCAGGGGTGGGACCGATGGAGCCGGAGCAGACGCCCGTAGCCCCGCAAGAGTGTGAGGCGTTCGCCGCGCTGGCGCGGCGGCTCGCGGGCAATATCGCCACCGCCGTACAGGTTCGCGCGGAGACGCTGACGTACCTGATGGTGGCCCTGCTCGCTGAGGGCCACGTGCTGATCGAGGATTATCCGGGCGTCGGCAAGACCGCGCTCGCGCGGGCGCTGGCCCGTTCGATCGACTGCCAGTTCGCGCGCGTGCAGTGCACCTCGGACCTGCTGCCCGCCGACGTGGTCGGGACCAACGTCTACGACCAGCGCGAGTCGCGGTTCGAGTTCCGCCCCGGCCCGGTGTTCGCCAACGTGGTCCTCGTCGACGAGATCAACCGCGCCTCGCCGAAGACCCAGTCCGGCCTGCTCGAGTGCATGCAGGAGCGGCGCGTGACCGTCGACGTGCACACCCACGAGTTGGCGCGCCCGTTCATGGTGCTCGCGACGCAGAACCCGATCGAATACGAGGGCACCTACCCGCTGCCCGAGGCCCAGGTCGACCGGTTCATGATCAGGCTCTCGCTCGGCTACCCGTCGCGCGGCGCCGAGGCGGGGATGCTCGCCGACCACGAGGCCGGGGATCGCGTGCTGACGCTGGCACCGGTAGCGACCGCGGCCGACGTGCTCGCGGCCCAGGACGCGGCCAAGCGGGTGCGCGCGTCCGAGCCGCTGCGCGACTACATCGTGCGGGTGCTTTGGCGCACCCGCGAGGACCCC
This sequence comes from uncultured Solirubrobacterales bacterium, assembly GCA_963699325.1. GTDB lineage: Bacteria > Actinomycetota > Thermoleophilia > Solirubrobacterales > Solirubrobacteraceae > Palsa-465. The sequence goes on from CAVOTN010000022.1 coordinate 391,769, forward strand.
CGCCTCGACCTCGGCGCGAGCCCTCGCGCCGGATTGCTGCTCCTGCGCGCGGCCAAGGCGTACGCGATGATGCAGGGCCGCGACCATGCGCTGCCCGACGACGTCCAGGCGCTGGCCGAGTCGGTGCTCTCCCATCGCCTGGTGCTCGCCCCCGAGTCGTCGCACAGAACGGCCGCTGACGTCGTCAGCGACGCGATCTCGTCGGTGAGAGCGCTGTGAGCGACGGCCGCGCCCCCGAGCACCCGCCGGACGAGGAGGAGCGTCGGCGGTGAAGCGGGCGGCGGCGGTGGCGGTCGCCGGGCTGGCGCTGATCTTGGTCGCGCTGCTGTTCGACGCCGCGCCGCTGTTCGTTCCGGGCGTCGCGATCACCTTGCTCGGGGTCGTCGCGCCGGCGTGGGTCGCGCTCGCCGCCCGCGACGCGAGCATCGAGCGCACGCTCGAATCCCAGCGGGTCGTCGAGGAGGAGCCGATCGAGGCGACGATCGAGGTCAGGCGCGGGCACTGGGGTCTGCCGGGCGCGGCTGTCGTGGATCCGCTCGTCGGCGAGTCCGTTTCGATCCGCACGTCGATGTCGATGATCTCGGGAGGCACGAGCGCGAGCGTGCGGATCGTTGCCTCGTTCCCCCGGCGCGGGCTCAGGCGCATCGACCCGCCGACGCTGATCATCTCGGACGCGCTCGAGCTCGCGCGGATCGTGCGCGAGAGCCCGTCGCCGGCGCAGGATCTGCTCGTGCTGCCGCGCACCGAGCGCGTGAAGTGGGTCCCGGGGGCGGGCGAGAAGTGGCGCCGAGCCACCGGCGCGGCCCCGCTCGAGCCGTTCGGCGCCACCGAGGTCGACGGCCTGCGGCCCTACCGTCAGGGCACGCCGGCCTCCCGGATCCACTGGCCGGCGCTCGCGCGCGGGGCCGGACTGCTCGAGCGGCGGCTGCGCGCTGACACCGAGACGCGCCCGCTGGTGGTCCTCGACGCGCGCTGCGACGGACAGTTGGAGCATCTCGACGCCGCGGTCCGGGCCGCCGCCTCGCTCGTGCTCGAGTTCGGGGGCCGCACCGGCTGCGGCCTGTTGCTGCCGGGCGAGTTCCGCCCGTTCGAGATCGAGCCGGACCTGACCGCCTGGCCGACCGCCCATGCCAAGCTGGCGCTGGTCGAGGGCGGACCCGGGACGAGGGCTCCCGGACTCAATCGCGGCGCGCGGTCGTCCCAGGTCCTGTACGTCGCGGCGACGGCGCAAGCGGTGCTGCCGACCGGGCTGGCCGGCGCCGGCGTCCGCGCCGCGATCGTCGTGGTCCCGAAGGCGCTGGCGACCCAGCCACGTTCGCGGGTCAGCTTCGAGGTCGCCGGCTGCGTCGGGTTTGTCGTCGCCGCGGGTCGCCGGCCGAGCGAGCACGCGGCGTGACCACCCAGACTCAGGTCGCGGTTCTGGGGCCGGCCCGCAAGGACGCGGAGCCGCGCTCGCGGGGAGTCGCCGGGCCCGCCGATCGTCCGGCGATCAGGCTCACGGCATTCGGCGCACTCGGCCTGTACGGCGTGCTGCGCTGGGGGACGCTGATGCAACCGGCCCCGACGTGGCGGCTGCTGGGGCTGCTGGGCGTCGCGCTCGCCCTGGCCGCCGTCGCGCCCGTACTGATCGAGCGCGAACGCGCGGTCGCCGCCATGCGGGGCGGGACCGAGCCCGTGACCGTGATCGGTCCGTGGCTCGCCCTGATCGCAGTGCTGGCGGCATTCCCGATCGCCGGGGTGCCGCTGGCGTGGATCATCCACCTGCGCGTCGCGGTCACCGCCAACGGGATCGGCGAGGGGCTGTCGACGCTGCCCGGGATCCTGGTGCCATACAGCGGGATCAACGAGTGGGCCAGGATCGTGATCCTGCTCGGGGCGGCGGTGCTGCTGCTCGACGCCGCGATGCTGCTCGCGTTCGCGCCGCCGGCGCTCGGCGACATCCGCCGCGCCGGCGCAGCGCTGCCGCTGATCGCGCTCGTGGTCGTTCCCGCGACGCTCGTCCATCCGAGCCTTCCGTACCTCCAGGGCCTGCTGCTGTTTGCGCTGCTGGCATTCTTCATGTGGGGGGAGCGGGTGCCAGAGGGCCGCCGAGGCGGGGTGCTGCTCGCGTGCGCGGCCACCGGCGCGATCGGGCTGGCCGTCGCTCCGTCGCTGACCCAGCACTCGCCGTGGATCGACTACGAGGCGCTGACGCGCGGCTTCACGCCCGCGCACGTGGAGCGCTTCGACTGGACGCAGCGCTACGGGCCGCTGGTGTGGCCGCAGACCGGCAACACCGTGCTCGAGGTCCAGGCTTCCCCCAAAGTCTGGAGCGGCGAGCGCTGGAAGACCGAGAACCTCGACACGTTCGATGGTTCCGGCTGGGCCGAGGGCGGCGGCGTCGATGGCGCACCCCTTCCCGGCGTGAGCGCGAAGACGATCACGCGCTACACGCAGAACCTCACGGTGACGATCCGCGCGATGACGACCACGCAGGTGATCGCGGCCGGTTATGCGTCGCCGCCTCAGCACCTGTCAGGCACGCCCCTGCCGGGCGTCAGTGTCGGAACCTGGACGAGCTCGACCCAGCTCATTACCGGAAATGCCTACACCGTGCAGGTGTACACCCCGCATCCAACCGCCGCCAAGCTGGCGCAAGCCGGCGCCGGCTATCCGGACGAGATCACGCAGGCCGACCTCGCGCTCACGATGCCCCAGAACCCGCCGTCGGACGGCGTGCGCGCGCAGTCTGTTCTGTTCCCGAAGTTCGGCAGCCACACCGCCCCGCGCGATCAGACCAACCCGGCGAGCTTCCCGGGCACGGCCGCGATCCGCAGCTCGCCCTACTGGCAGGCGTACACGCTCGCTCGGTCGCTCGCCACCAAGTCCAAGACGCCATACGCGTTCGTGCAGAGGGTGATGAGCTACCTCTCGCCGGCCAACGAGTTCAGCTACGACAAGAACCCGCCGCTCACCGCCGATCCGTTGGTCACGTTCCTGTTCGTGAACCGGGCTGGCTACTGCCAGCAGTTCGCCGGTGCGATGGCGCTGCTGCTGCGGATGGGCGGAGTGCCGGCGCGGGTCTCGACCGGGTTCACCACGGGCAGCTACGACCAGGCGACCAAGCAGTGGCTCGTGACCGACATCGACGCCCATGCCTGGGTCGAGGCCTGGTTCCCGCACTACGGCTGGATCACGTTCGATCCGACGCCCGCGGCGGGGCCGGCGGGCGGGTCCGGATTGTCGACGTCGAGCAGCCTTCTCGGCCCCGGCCAGATCCCAAATTCGGTCCGCAGGGCCGCGACGCCGGCCGGGACGTCGGGCGGGGTCTCCGCGGCGCACGGCGGGAGCTCGATCGGCATCGTCCTGCCGGTGACCCTGGCGGTGCTCGCGGCGCTGACGGCGGTCGCGTTCGTCGCCTGGCGCCGCAACGCGCCGCTCGGTCCCGACGCGCTGCTCGCCGAGCTCGAACGTGCGCTGGCCCGAAGCGGCCGCCCGATCTCCGAGGGCGTGACGCTCGTCGCGGTCGAGCGCCGCTTCCGCACGTCGCCAGGGGCCGCGGCCTACGTGCGTACGCTCCGCGTCGCGCGGTTCGCCGACGGCACCGATATGCCGACGCTCGGCCAGCGGCGGGCGCTGCGCGCACAGCTCCGGGCGGGGCTCGGCATCGGCGGAGCGCTCCGCGCCCTGTGGGCGCTGCCGCCCCGCCCACGGCGCCAGCGAGGCCGAGCCGGGCGCCGTTCCGCGTCATAAAATACGACGCAATGGACGACGTATACGAGCTGTACATACGGGGCACCGACCTGCTCGAGGCGGGCCACCACCACCAGGCGACGATCCCGCTGGCTCGCGCGCGTGATCTCGCCCCAGACAAGACCTCGATCCGCGAAGCACTCGGGCGCGCGCTGTTCGGCGCTCAGCGCTACGAGGAGGCCGCGGACGAGTTCCAGGCCGTGATCGATCGCGCGCCGACGAACGACTATGCGCTGTTCTGCCTCGGCCGCTCGTTGCAGATGCTCGGCCGCCACGCCGAGGCGCGCATGCCGCTGGCGCAGGCCGCGGGCATGCAGCCCGGCCGGCACGACTACCGGATCTACCGCGACCGCGCCCGCGCCCTCGCCGGCGGGCGACGATCCCGACGAGGACTCGACGGCGACGGCGACGGCGACCCGGACGACTAACGCGATCCCGGTCCGGACGGGGCACCCGGCCCCACGGACGCCGCGCTTGCGCGGCCCAGAGCTTTTGAAGCCCAGTGGTGGGTCCGAGTCGGGCGGCGCCGGCACGACTGCCCGGGCAAGGCTGCGCGTGAGCGGGGCCTGAACACGCGCCGGCCTCCCTCGCGTGAAGCGCGATCCGCGACCAACCCTCGAGCCCTACGCACGGGAGGCCCGGGGCGTGTCAGGCCCGCCAACCGGTGCTAATCTGAAAAACAGAAGTCGAACGCCGGGCTCCGCCCGGTGTGCAGTACCCAAAGTGGGCGCTGGCCCGCTTTTTTTATGAGTTTTGCGATGGAGGAGACCCGAAGTGCAGCCGAATGACCGCCACCTCCAAACGGAGATCGAAGGCCGGCTCGCCGCCAGCGAGCCGGACGTCGAGGTGCTGCTCGCCGAGGTCGTCGCTCCCGCCACGCTGCGGCTGTTCATCGATCATCCCGAGGGCGTGTCGCTCGCTCTGTGCGAGCGCGTCACGGGGCACCTGAACGACTACCGCGACCGGTACTCGCTCGAGGTGTCCTCCCCCGGGCAGGACCGTCCGCTGACCAAGCCGCAGCACTACACCCGCTTCCTCGGTCGGCACGCGCGCGTGCGCCTGCGCGACGGGCGGGATGGACACAAGAGCGTGACAGGGGAGCTCGTCGGCGCATCCGACAGCGACGTGACGATCGCGGCACCAGATGGCGTGGTCACGATTCCCTACGAGCAAATCGCCCGCTCCAACCTCGTACCTGGAGACTGAAGCCATGTCGAGAGAGATCGTCGAGGCCGTTCGCGGCCTCGCCGCCGAAAAGAACATCTCCTCCGAGAAGCTGATGGAGGCGCTCGAAGATGCGCTCTTGTCGGCATACAAGAAGACGCCCGAGGCGGCCCGCTATGCGAAGGTCGAGATGGACCGTGACAGCGGCGACTTCAAGGTCTGGGAGCTGAAGATTCCGCCCGAGCTCGAGGAGCAGCTGCTGGTGGAGGCGACGCCCGACCAGCAGCCGACGGTCGACCCGGAGACCGGCGAGATGCGCGAGCCGCCCGAGCCCGAGATCGATCTCGAGAAGCTCAAGGAGTACGAGGACCAGATCGAGACCGAGGACGTCACCCCGCACGACTTCGGGCGCATCGCGGCGCAGACCGCCAAGCAGGTGATCCTCCAGCGAATCCGCGAGGCCGAGCGCGACATGATGTTCGAGGAGTACCGCGACCGCGTTGGCGAGCTGATCACGGGAATCGTGCAGCAGTCCGACTCGCGCTACACGCTCGTGCAGCTGCGCGAGCGGGTCGAGGCGCTGCTGCCGAAGTCCGAGCAGGTCGAGGGCGAGCGCTACGACCACTCTCAGCGGATCAAGGCCGTGATCAAGGACGTCTCGAACTCGACCAAGGGCCCGAGCATCATCGTCTCGCGGCGCGATCCCGAGCTGATCAAGCAGCTGTTCGAGCTCGAGGTGCCGGAGATCGCCGACGGCCTCGTGGAGATCACGAACGTCGCGCGCGAACCCGGCTACCGCTCGAAGATCGCGGTCGTCTCGCACGTCGACGGCGTCGATCCGGTCGGCGCGTGCGTCGGCCCTCGCGGCTCGCGTGTCCGGATGGTCGTATCCGAGCTGCGCGGCGAGAAGATCGACATCATCCCCTACAACGACGAGCCCGCCCGGTTCGTGGCCAAGGCGCTGTCGCCCGCGCGCGTGCGCGAGGTACTCGTGGACGACGCCGGCAAGCAGGCGACCGTGATCGTCCCCGACGACCAGCTGTCGCTGGCGATCGGCCGCGAGGGTCAGAACGCGCGCTTGGCCGCGCGGCTGACCGGCTGGCGGATCGACATCCGCTCGGAGACCGAGTTCGCCGCCGAGGAGGCCGAGCACGGCTACGAACAGGAGGAGGCGCAGGGACGCTGCGCGGCGATCCTGTCCAACGGCCGGCGGTGCCCGAACGCGGCGCTGCCCGGATCGCACTACTGCGGGATCGAGGCCCACCAGGCGCTCGAGGGCAAGAACACCAATCAGGTTCAGGCCGCCGCGAACGGTGGCGAGTAGGCGCTTACACTGGATGTAGATGAATAAACGTGTGCATCAGATCGCCAAGGAGCATGGGCTCGCCGCCAAGGAGGTACTCGAGCGGCTGAAGGCTGCCGGCCTGCAGGTGAAGGCGGTCTCCTCGTCGGTCGACGAGGCCGAGGCCCGCCGGATCCTCGGTGACGGAGCGGCCCAGGCGTCCGCGCCGGCCGCGGACAAGCCCGCGCCACGCGACGGTGACGGCGCCCGCGCCCCGTCGGGTAACGGGCCGCCCGCGCGCGCCCGGAGTGACGCGCCCGCTCGCGGCCGCACCGAACGCAGCGACGCACCCCAGGCGCGAGCCGATGCGCCGGCCCGCGGTCGCGCTGATGGACCTGCTCGCGGTCGCACTGACGGACCCGCTCGCGGCCGGACTGATGGACCGGGTCGCGCTCGCGCGACCGACGACGGACCGGCTCGCGCCGACGCCGCCCGAGCGCCTCGCAACGGTGGCGACGCGCCCGCGCCCGCGCCGGCCGACGGTGGCGACGCGCCCGCGCGTAACGGCGAGAACGGACCGGCTGGCTCCGAGGCCGCGCACAAGCGCCCGACCCGCGACTCGCTCCAGGGCGAGCGCGCGCCCGGCAACGCCGGCGGCCGGCGGCGTGTGGTGATCGACTCCCAGGCTTCGCGCCGCACCACCGGCGGCCCTCCCGCCTCCAACCAGCCGCCGCGCCGGCAGCGACGAGGCCGCCGTCGCCGGGGTGTGTACGACGAGGAGGCCGAGTCCCGTCCGTCGACCTCGCATTCGGCGCTCGCCGAGACCGACGCGGTCCGGATCAGGTCCGGGTCGACGGTCAAGGACGTCGCCGAGTATCTGGGCGTCCCGGTGCCCGAGGTCATGAAGCAGCTGATGGCGCTCGGCGAGATGAAGACGCTGACGACGACTCTCTCCGACGACTCCATCCAGGTGCTCGCGGCCGAGCTCGGCAAGCAAGTGGAGATCGTCCATTCCGAGGACGAGACGATCTCCGAGCCGGTGTTCAACGATGCCGAGGAGGAGCTCGTCGAGCGGCCTCCGGTGGTGACGATCATGGGCCACGTCGACCACGGCAAGACTTCGCTGCTCGACGCGATCCGGCAGACGCAGGTGGCGGCCGGCGAGGCCGGCGGCATCACCCAGCACATCGGCGCGTATCAGGTCCAGCGAGACGGCAGGGAGATCACCTTCCTCGACACGCCCGGCCACGAGGCGTTCACCGCGATGCGCGCCCGCGGCGCCAAGGTGACCGACATCGCCGTGATCGTGGTCGCCGCCGACGATGGCGTGAAGCCGCAAACCCAGGAAGCGGTCGACCATGCCAAGGAAGCGGCCGTGCCGATGCTGGTCGCGGTCAACAAGATCGATAAGGAGGGCGCGGCGCCCGACCGCGTTCGCGCCGAGATGGCCCAGCTTGGTCTGCAGCCGGTCGAGTGGGGTGGCGACACCGAGTTCGTCAACGTGTCGGCCAAGACCCAGGAGGGCCTCGAGGATCTGCTCGAGACGATCCTGGTGATGGCCGAGATCGAGGAGCTCCGCTCCAACCCGGACGCCCCGGCGTCGGGAACCGTGATCGAGTCAAAGCTCGACCCGGGCCGCGGCCCGGTGGTGACGATTCTGATCGGTCGCGGCACGCTCGAGGTCGGCGACTCGCTCGTCGCCGGCGCGCACTGGGGCCGGGTCCGCGCGATGCACGACTTCCTCGGCCAGCGCGTCAACGCGGCGCTGCCCGGTGAGCCCGTCGAGGTGCTCGGGTTCGACGGCGTCCCCGAGGCCGGCGAGCACGTCCGCGTGGTCGAGAACGAGCGCCGGGCCCGGCACCTAGCCGGCGAGCGGGCCACGCGCCTGAAGGCCGAGGCGCTCGCGCGGCGCTCGGGCAAGAAGGTCTCGCTCGAGGACATCTTCAAGAGCGGCGTCCAGGAGCTGAACCTGGTACTCAAATCCGACGTGGCCGGCTCGCTCGAGGCGATCGTGGACGAGATCGCCAAACTGCCGCAGGACGAAGTCTCGGTCAACGTCATCCGCGGCGCCGTCGGCGCCGTGTCGGAATCCGACGTGATGCTCGCGTCGGCCTCGGACGCGGTCATCCTGGCCTTCAACGTCCGGCCGGTCGGCGATGCCCGCCAGGTGGCCGATCGCGAGGGTGTCGAGATCCGCCACTACGCGGTGATCTACCGCGCGATCGAGGAGCTCCGCGACGCGATGCAGGGCATGCTCGCCCCCGAGGAGGTCGAGGACGCGCTCGGGTCGGTCGAGGTCCGCCAGATCTTCCGGGCCTCGCGCGTGGGCACGATCGCCGGCTGCCACGTCACCGACGGCAGGATCACGCGCGGGTCAAAGGTCCGCCTGGTCCGTGACGGGACGGTCGTCTACACCGGCGAGATCCAGAGCCTGCGCCGCTTCAACGAGGACGTGCGCGAGGTCGCCGCCGGCTACGACTGCGGGATCGTGCTCAGGGACTTCGCCGACGTCAAGGAAGGCGATGTGCTCGAGACCTACGCGACGCGCCAGGTCGAACGCGAGCTCGTTTAGTCGTAAGGTGGCCGCCGATGTCGGACAGCGGCTTCGTCGCGGTGCTCGTGATCGATCTGCACTTCCCCGACGCCGGCAGCCTCAAGAGCAAGCGCAAGGAGCTGTCCTCGATCAAGGCGCAGCTCCACGGCCGCCTCGGAGCCGCGGTCGCCGAGGTCGATCACCAGGACCTGTGGCAGCGGGCGAGGCTGACCGCGGCGCTGACCGGCGGGTCGCTCGCTGTGCTGGCGGCGGCGGCCGACAACGTCGAGCGGTGGCTCGACGCGCGCTGGCCCGATCAGGTGCGGGTGCAGCGGATCGTCGCCTCGGTGGAGGACTTGTGCGAGTGAGCGCTAACACTCCGGTTACTGCACCCCGGGGGAGCGGGTAGGATGGGCGACGGCCGGATGCGTCGCGTCGACGAGGCCGTGAGAGCGGTCATCAGCGATGCGATCTCCAAGGAACTCCAGGATCCACGTGTTGGGTTCGTGACCGTCACTGCCGTCAAGACCAGCCCCGATCTGCGCCATGCGCGTGTGTACGTCAGCGTCCTGGGCGACGAGCAGACGACGTCGGATACGCTCGAGGGGCTGCGCTCCGCTCGCGGCTTCCTGCAGGGCCGGGTCGCGGCCGAGTTGTCGCTCAAGCACACGCCGGCGATCACGTTCGAATATGACGAGTCGATTGATCGCGGGATGCGGATCTCTCAGCTGATTAATCGGGGTCCCGGGGGACCAGATGAGTGAGAACGGAGCCCACGCAAACCGCGATGTGGTGCTCGCCGAGCTCCGCTCCGCCGACAAGCTGATCGTCGTCACCCACGAGAATCCCGACGGCGACGCCCTCGGTTCGCTGATCGCGACTCAGTCGATCCTGACGCTGACGGGTCGCGATTGCCTGATGTTCATCGACGCGAGTGATCTGCCGCTCCCGCACGAGTACCGCTTCTTCGAGCTCTCAGGCCTGGTCAGCGCGCCGCCCGACGATCTCGATGAACGGACGATCGTGTTCCTCGATTGCGGCAACCTCGAGCGCAACCCGGCGGAGGCGTTCCGCCGGGGGGGCGGGGCCAAGTTCCACATCGTCAACATCGACCACCACCACGACAACACTTTGTTCGGCACGGTCAACTACGTGCTGCCCGAGGCCTCGTGCACGGCCGAGATCGTGTGGGACCTGATGCACGGCCTCGGGGTCAAGCCGACCCTCAACATCGCCGAGGCGCTCTACGTCGGGTTGATCACCGACACCGGCCGCTTCATGTACGAGAACACCGGTCCGCGCGCGCACGAGATGGCCGCCGACCTGATCGAGGCCGGCGTCGACGTCCACGAGATCTACCGGCGCGTGTACGAGGGCGTCCCGTACGGCAAGCTCGCGCTGCTCGCCCGCGGCCTCGCCAAAGTGCACCGCTTCGACGACGGACGGCTGACCGTCACCGAGCTCGACGCGCACGACTTCGCTGAGTCGGGTGCGGAGGAGAGCTACTCCGAGGGCGTGATCGACCACCTGCGGTCCGTCGAGGGGACCGCTGTGGCGGCTCTGATCCGCGAGCGGACCGGGAACAACCACGACGGCGGCCGCGCCCGCAAGGTCTCGCTCCGCGCCAGCGACGAGCGCGTCGACGTGTCGGCGATCGCCCGTGTCCAGGGCGGGGGCGGGCACCGTCAGGCGGCTGGCTTCTCGACGTCGCTGGAGTGGGACGAGCTGGTCGCGTTCCTGCGTGCGGAAGTCGCACAGCAGCTGTCCCAGTGACCGGCGAGCAGTCCGACGGCATCGTCCTGTTCGACAAGCCGGCCGGGATCACCTCGCATGACGTGGTCGCGCGGACGCGGCGCGCACTCGGCCGGCGCAAGATTGGTCACGCCGGCACGCTCGATCCGTTCGCGACCGGGCTGCTGCTGATCCTGGTCGGTCGCGCTACGCGCGTGCAGCGGTTCGTGATGGCCCTGCGCAAGACATACGAGGCGACGGCGCAGTTCGGAGCGACCTCTTCGACCGGCGACCCCGAAGGCGAGATCACGATTACCGGCGTGGTGCCCGAGGGCGATTTGAGCCTTCCGACGGGTTCTGTTCGCCAGCGCCCGCCGGCATACTCGGCGGTCAAGGTCGGCGGCCGGCGGGCGTATGCGCTCGCCCGCGCCGGCGAGGCGGTCGAGCTCGCCGAGCGCGTCGTCGAGGTCTACCGCTTCGAGGAGCGCTGGCGTGAGGAGGACCGGCGCGGCTTCACGATCGAATGCTCGTCGGGGACTTACGTCCGGAGCCTGATCGCGGATCTCGGCGACGCGCATTGCATCGAGCTCCGCCGGACGGCGATCGGCCCGTTCGACGTGGCCGACGCCGACCCCGAGCGGATTATTGCCCTCAATGACGCACTGTCGTTCATGCGCGAGGTCCGGCTCGATCCCGAGGCCGCACGGCGCGCCGGGCACGGTGGCGCGGTCGCGGGGGACGGAGCCGAGGCCGAGGCCGGGGCCGGGGCCGAGGGTGGGGTGGTGAGGCTGACCGACGCCGACGGACTGATCGCGCTCGCCGAACCGCGTCCCGGGGGCTTGCTGGCGCCGGTCGTCGGGCTCCGGGGCTGAGCGACTAGCCTTCCGCGCCAATGCAAGTGACGATGCTCTCCGAGGTCCGGGAGCGGCCGCGGCGAGTGGCGGTCGGCGAGTTCGACGGCGTTCACCTCGGACACCGCGAGGTGATCCGTGGCAGCGACACCGTGCTCACGTTCGAGCCACATCCGCTACGGGTCGTCCGTCCCGAGGCCGCTCCGAAGCTGCTCACGAGTCTCGAGGCGAAGGTGGAGCTCGTCGAGGCGCTCGGCGTCGACGAGCTCGTCGTGATCCCGTTCGACGACGGGTTCGCTCACCAGACGGCCGCGGAGTTCATCGACCACATCCTGGTCGAGCGGCTGCGTGCGACGCGGGTGTCGGTGGGGGAGAACTTCCGCTTCGGGCATCGCGCGGCCGGCGATCCGGCGATGCTGGCCGCGGACGGGCGGTTCGACACCCGGGTCGTGCCGCTGGTCGAGGTCGACGGCGAGATCGTCTCCTCGAGCCACATCCGCGGCCTGGTGCTGGCCGGCGAGGTCGACACCGCCACGCGCTTCCTCGGCGCGCCGTTCCAGCTCCGGGGCGAGGTCGTCCAGGGCGACCAGCGGGGCCGGACGCTCGGGTTCCCGACCGCGAACCTGGTTCCCGACGAGGCGCTCGTATGCCCGGGCCACGGGATCTACGCCGCCCGTACCGCGCAGGCGTGCGCCGCGGTCAGCATCGGCGTGCGCCCCACGTTCGGCACCGGCCGCGCACTGCTGGTCGAGGCGTACCTGCTCGACTTCGACGGGGACCTGTACGGACAGACGCTCCGCATCGACTTCCTCGCGCGCCTGCGCGGGGAGCGCCGGTTCGAGTCGCCCGACGCGCTCGTCGAGCAGATGCACCACGACGTCGCAGCGCACGCGTGAGCTGTGCGAACGAATCGGCCTGCTAGCCTCATCCAGCCGATGGCAATCACCCAGGAACGCAAGCAGGAGCTGACCGCCAAATACGGCGATAGCCCCGCCGACACCGGCAAGACCGAGGTCCAGATCGCGCTGTTGACCGAGCGGATCAACGACCTCAACGATCACCTGCGCGAGCACCGTAAGGATCACCATTCGCGACGCGGCCTGCTCATGCTCGTGGGCCACCGGCGCCGGCTGCTGAACTACCTGCGCCACGAGGATCTCGAGCGCTACCGCACGATCCTGCGCGAGCTCGGCCTGCGACGGTGAGCGACCCCGCCGCCGACGGCCCGATCCCGGCCGGGTCCCCGGCGCCGGACTTCACCCTGGTGCGCGAGGACGGCTCGGAGTTCACGCGCGCCGATCTCGAGGGCAACACGACCGTGCTCGTGTTCTACCCGTTCGCGTTCAGCCCGGTATGCACCGATCAGATCGCGCTCTACGAGGACGTGCTCAGCGACTACCTGGCCAAGCGCGACGTCACCATGTATGGCGTGTCCTGTGACGCGCACTGGTCGCAGACGGCGTTTCGGGAGAAGCTCGGCGTGAGCATCCCGCAGCTGTCGGATTTCGAGCCCAAGGGGGCGGCATGCCGTGCCTTCGGCGTGTACCACCCCGGTGGCTTCCCGCAGCGCGCGCTCGTGATCGTCGGACCCGACGCCGTCGTCGGATGGAGCTATCAGGCCCCATCGCCTCGTGATCTGCCCGGGGCCAACCTGATCTTCGACGGTCTCGACGCCGTCGCCGCCGGATCCGGACGAGCTTGACCGACCTCAGCTCGGCTCCGGTTCCCGGGCTGCGCCTGCAGGACCACGTGAGAGGGCCGGACGACGCCCCGCTCGTGATCGTGTACGCGGACTTCGAGTGCCCCTATTGCGCGGCGGCGGAGCTCAAGCTCCGAGGGGCACGGCTGCGGTTCGCGTTCCGGCACTTCCCCGTTCGCTCGAGCCACCCCCGTGCCTGGCCGGCGGCATGCGCGGCCGAGGCGGCTGCGCTCCAGGGCCGCTTCTGGGAGATGCATGACCTGCTGTTCGGCGATCAGGGACGGCTCGAGGATCCCCACCTGTGGGCCCGGGCGCGGACGCTCGGTCTCGACCTCGAGCGGTTCGACTCCGATCGGCGCAGCGAATCGGTGCAGGCGCGAATCCGCGGCGACTTCGAATCAGGTGTGAGGGGCGGTGTCGTGACGACGCCGACGCTGGTCGCGAACGGCGCCCTGCACACCGGCGAGATCGATGTCGGCGCGCTGGAACAGCTCGGCGCCGGCGCGGTCTGAGCGGGTCCCGTTCGCGCCGGCAGCGAACGCCGGTAGTGCGAGCGCGAAGATCGAGCCGTGCCCGGTGTTCTTCACCGTGCAGCGCCCACCGTGGGCCTTGGCGATCGCATCGACGATCGCCAGACCCAGCCCGACCCCACCGGCTGACCGCGTGCGCGCCGCGTCGGCCCGGGCGAAGCGATCGAAGATCCGCGCGAGCGCATCCTCCTGCACCCCGCAACCCTCGTCCTGCACCTCGATCAGCAGCCGGTCAGGCCCGTCCTGGACCGCCCGCAGCTCGATCGCGTCGTTGCGGCGCGTGTACTTGATCGCGTTCTCGACGAGCGCGTCGAGCGCGGCGCGCAACCGGTCCGGATCCACGAGCAGCGCTCCGGGTGCGATCGGCCCGAGCCGCCATGCCCGCGGGGCAACCTCCGACCATCGCATGAAGACGTCCTCGAGGAACGGCTCGAGGTCGACCCGGTCGACCCGGAGGAAGTCGGGCTCCGCGGCGGTGGCGAGGAGCAGGAGCCGGTCGACGATCGCGTCGATCCGGGCGAGCTCGTCGAGCGCGATCTCGAGCTCGGCGTCCGAGCCGCCTCCGAGCAGCAGCTCGAGGTGACCGCGGGCGATCGTGACCGGCGTTCGCAGCTCGTGCGAGGCGTCGTGCACGAACCGCTCCTGGCGCTCGAGCATCGCGCGGCGCTCCTCGGCCTGAGTCTCGGCGATGCCGAGTTCATCGTCCCGGCGGCGGGCGTGCCAGACCATCAGCAGGACGATCAGGACCAGTAGGGGGCCCGCGCACAACATCGTCTGCCAGTCGGGCCAGGCCACGATCGCGGCGTAGCTGGCTACCGCGAACGCGGCCCAAAGCAGCTCCACTCGGTAGCGTCGCAGCGACCGGCGCAGCTCAGGCGGCCGCACGATAGCCCGCATTGCGCACGGTCTCGATCGGGGCGTCCGGGCCGAGGCGCCGGCGCAGTCGCCTGATGCAGACGTCGACGACGTTCGATCTCGGATCGAAGTCGTACCCCCAGATCTCGGATAGAAGCCGCTCGCGGCTGACGACCTCGCCGACGTGCGCGAGCAGGAAATGCAGCAGCCGGAACTCGCGGTCGGAGAGGTCGGCCACGACCTCGCCGACGCGCGCCTGGCGCCGCGCAAGGTCGAGCACCAGGCTCCCCACGCGGATCACGGTGCTGTCGTCGGCGACGCGGGCGCGCCGCAGTTGCACTCGAGCCCGCGCCAGCAGCTCATCCAGCGAGAACGGCTTGGCAACGTAGTCCACCGCCCCGAGCTCGAAGCTGCGCAGCTTGATCGGAAGGTCGCTGCGCGCGGACAGGATCAGCACGGGGAGCTCGGACCGCTCGCGGTGCAGCTCCCGGAGCGCGTCGAGCCCGCTGCAGCCCGGGAGCAGCAGGTCGAGGATCACGAGGTCGTAGTTGCCCGACAGCGCTCGGGTGAGGCCCTGCTCGCCGTCCGCCACGACGTCCACGCCGAAGCCCTCGGCCTCGAACGCGCGAGCGAGAAACGCTCGAATCCGCGCCTCATCCTCCACAATCAATATTCGCATTTGCTCTTTCGAGCCCCCACGACTCGGCTGACGATACTGCTGAGCAGATGACCTGTAAATGACGGCTCGATGACATCGCCGTCATTTAGGGCTCTGCCGCCGCGGGGGAATGTATAACACCGCGCCGAGGGAGAGACCGACCGAGATGAGCTCTTACGGCAGACGGTTATTGGGGGTGACGCTTGCGACCGCAATCGTTTGCGTCGCGATCGGCCTCTACATCGGGCTGTATCTGACGAACGTCCCCGGCTCGGTGGCCGCGACCCGCGTCGGCGCCGGTCACGAGCTGTACCTCGGGACCGTCCCGGCGGCGGAGACCACCGACCCGCACCCGACCTGGGTCTCGTACTACGTCGTCAACCCGACGAGCACGAACTGGCAGCACGAAACGACGTTCGTGCTGCCCGCGAACTCGCTCGTGCACGTGACGATCTACCAGTTCGACGGGGACTCGGGCCTGCGCAATCCGTTCATCTCGCAGGCCACGGGCACCGTCGGCGGCAACTTCCTGCTGAACGGGAAGCCGACGCAGACGATCGACCCCGACAGCGCATCGCACGTGTTCGCGATCCCGGCAGATCGGCCTGTCGGTGCCGCTCGAGGGCGTTCCCGACAGCGCCAAGAACCCGTGCAGCAACGCGCCGTGCCCGCTCAGCATGGACCACGAGACGATCTCGTTCACGTTCCGCACGCCGGGCAAGGGCCTGTACCGCTGGCAGTGCTTCGTGCCGTGCGCCGCGGGCTTCATCCAGGGCTTCGGCGGGCCGATGCAGACGGTCGGCTACATGGACGGCTTCATCAAGGTCGTGTGAGTTCCGTTCGATGAGCGAGGTCAACCACTTCCGCCGCGTCCTTGTGATCTGGCTCGTGGCGAGCATCATCGCGACGCCGCTCGTGATCTTCGTGCTCGCGCCGATCGTGCCGCCCGGCAACGGGACGGTCGAGTCGGCCGGCCAGGTGACCGACAACACCGTGCTGTTCGGCCTCTCGACGCCGATCGCGCTGGCGGTCATCGTGTGGTTCCTGTACGCGGTGATCGTGTTCCGCGAGCGCGAACCGGCCGTCGTGCTCGACGGGCCGCCGCTCCGCGGGGACGCGCGCATCCAGATGTGGTGGGTCGTGGTCACGACCACGATCGTCCTGTTCCTCGCCGGTTACGGCAGCGTCCGCCTGCTGTCCGACGGCGCCGGCGGCGGCCAGGGTCCCAACCCGATCGCCGCACCGTCGCAGGCCAAGGATCCGGCACTCCAGGTGCAGGTGATCGCCCAGCAGTGGCAGTTCACCTACCGCTGGCCGGCTTACGGCGGCGTCGAGACCCAGCATCTCGAGATCCCCGCCAACACCACGATCGCGTTCAACGTGACCTCGCTCGACGTGATCCATTCGTTCTGGGCCTACCAGCTCGGCGTCAAGGCGGACGCGAACCCGGGCGAGAACAACATCGCCTACGTCACGACCAAGCAGCCGCTGACGTTCAACATCCGCTGCGCCGAGCTTTGCGGCGTCTGGCACGGCTACATGTTCGACACGGGCTACGTGGTTTCTAAGGCGCAGTTCGCTTCCTGGATCGCCGCGCAGCGCGTGAAGTACGCGCCGGCGACCAAGTTGCTGCCGCCGTACTCGAAGACCTACTTCCCAGATCCCCAGAGGAGAGGCGGATGAGCGCGATCGCAGTCACGGCCGAGAAGCCCCCGGTGTGGCGGCGCCTGATCGGGTTCAACCTGTTGACGGGCGTCGTGCTCGGGATCGTCGGCTACCTGATCGGCTACTGGATCGGCGGCCGGATCCACGCCACGAGCATCGCGTACTACTCGGCGGAGTCCGGGCAGAACGACATCTCGATCTTCCTCGGTTACGGGTTCGGCGTGGTCGGCTTCCTGATTGGCCTCGGCTTCGGCAACTACCCGCTGCGCCGGCTGCTCGGCCACCCGCCGACGCTGGCTGAGCACGAGAGCGCGGACGAGGGCCTCGGGCGCTACTTCCGGCTGTGCACCGATCACAAGGTCGTGGCGATGCAGTACATGGTCGGGATCGGCTTCTTCTTCGCGATCGGCGGGCTCAACGCGATGCTGATCCGGTCCGAGCTGCTCAACCCGAACACGCACGTGTTCGGGGCCAACCAGTACCTGACGCTGGTCGGCCTGCACGGCTCGATGATGATGGGGATGATGACCTCGTCGATCCTCGGCCCGTTCGCCAACTGGCTCGTGCCGCTGATGATCGGCTCGCGCCGGATGGCGTTCCCGCGGATCGAGGCGTTCACGTTCTGGGTGCTGATGGCGGCCGGGGTGATCCTGATCACGACGATCTTCTTCGGCGGCTTCCAGACCGGCTGGACCGGCTATGAGCCGCTCGGCGCGCAGAACACCGCCGGCTACGACGCTTACATCGGGTTCTTCGCGCTGGTCGGCGTGTCGATGACCCTGCTCGGGTTCAACCTGCTGGCGACGATCATCACGATGCGAGCCCCGGGGATGACCTGGACGCGGCTGCCGATCTTCGTGTGGAGCGTGGTGGCGACCGCGATCCTGATGTTTCTGGCCTCGCCGATGCTGGCGGCGTCACTGTTCATGGCGGCGTTCGACCGTACCGTGCAGACCGCGTTCTTCATCCCGGGCAACGGCGGCTCGAGCTTCCTGTGGCAGAACCTGTTCTGGGTGTTCGGACACCCCGAGGTGTACATCGTCGCGCTTCCGGGTTTCGGGATCGCCCTCGAGCTGCTCCCGGTGTTCTGCCGGAAGCCCTTGTGGGGGTACCGGATCGCCGTCGCCGGCATGCTCGGGGTCACGCTGCTGAGCTTCTTCGTATGGCAGCACCACCTGTTCGTCAGTGGCATCAACGCCGACCTGCGGCCGTTCTACATGCTCTCGACCGAGCTGATCTCGATTCCGACCGGGTTCATCTTCCTGTGCGCGATGGGCACGCTCTGGCGCGGGCGAATACGGCTGACCGTGCCGATGCTGTTCGTGCTCGGATGGGCGTTCAACTTCCTGTTCGGCGGCATCTCTGGCGTGTTCCTGTCGGACGCGCCGAGCGACGTGACCACCCACGGGACGTTCTTCTCGATGGCCCACTTCCACTACACGATCATGGGCGGGCTGGTGTTCACGTTCTTCGCGGCGATCTACTACTGGATCCCGAAGATGACCGGCTACAAGCTCTCGGAGCGGCTCGGGAAGATCCACTTCTGGTCGCTGTTCATCGCGTTCAACTCGACGTTCGGGCCGTTGTTCGCGCTCGGTCTGATGGGCATGCCGAGACGCGTGGTCACGTACGCGGAGAATCTCAAGCCGCTCAACGACTGGGTGTCGGTGTCCGCATACGTGATCGGGCTGTCGATGCTCGTGTTCCTCTACAACGTCGTGTGGTCGCTGATCTTCAAGCGCGAGCCCGAGGTTGCGAACGCGTGGCACTCGAAGTCGCCCGAGTTCCAGCTGCCGACGCCCGGTGCCCGTCCACGACTTCGATCGGATCCCCGTGTTCGACGCCGACCCGTATCCGTACGGCGTCGAGCCGACACCGGTACCGACCGTGGCGCCCGCCGGCGGGGTCGCGTAGCGATGGAAGCATCAGCCCCCCTCGCCGCGCACATCGAGCCCGAGCCGCGCGAGTGGCAGCTCCGCGCCCTGTGGGTCGGCGCCCGGATGCTGTGCGGGTCAGCCGCGTTCTTCTTCATGGCGTTCCTGTTCGCGTACTTCTACCTGCGCTCGCTCGACGTCAACAAGAGCTGGAAGATCGGGACGGTCAACCCGCCGACGGGATTCGGTGTGGCGATCGTGGTGGTGCTGGTGGCGAGCGCGGTCCTGCTGCGGATGGCGTCCAGGCGGCCGACCGAGGCGCTCCCGCTCGGGCTGACCGCACTCGGGCTCGCGCTCCTGTCGATCGTGCTCCAGGTGATCGCCTGGACCACGCTCGGCTTCGGTCCCGCGAGCGGCGGCTACGCGAGCGTGTACGTCGGCTGGACCGCCTGGTACGCGGTGTTCACGCTGGCCTGCGTCTATTGGATCGAGACCCAGATCGCGACAATCTGGCGCTTCGGTCGCGAGGGCGTCAAGCGTCCGCGCGCCGAGGGCGTGCCCGCAGACGACGTCGAGCTGCTCGGCGCGGGGCTCGAGGCGTGCTCGTTCTTCTGGGCGTTCTACGTGGCGCTCGGCGTGATCGCGTGGATCGTCCTCTACCTGGTGTGACGTGAGCTGGGGGGGTTGGTCGATCGAACCCCCGGTCGCCTATGTGGCGATCGCCGGGCTCCTGTACTGGCTGGGCGGCCAATCCCGGACGGTGCGGGCCCGGCACGAGCCGTGGCGGACGGCCTCGTTCGTGGCCGGGCTGGTGACGATCGTGCTTGCGCTCGACTCGCCGATCGACGGGTACGCCGATCAGCTGTTCTGGATGCACATGGTCCAGCACATCATCCTGCTCACGGTTGCACCACCACTGATCTTGTTCGGGAGGCCGTGGCCGCGGATGTGGCTCGCGTTCCCGCTGCGAACGCGGACCACCGTCGGTCGGGCGATCGCGCGAGGGCGCTGGGCTGCGCCGCTGCGGGTCCTCGCGCGCCCGCTGCCCGCATTCATCCTGTTCAACGCGACGATCATCTGCTGGCACATTCCGTTTGCGTACAACGCGACGCTCGAGTCCCCGGCGATACACCAGCTCGAGCACGCGATGTTCTTCTTCACCGGCCTGCTGTTCTGGGCCCGCGTGATCGATCCGGGACCGCTGCGCCCGCAGCTGGTCTGGCCGATGCGGGTCGCCTACGTGGTCGGCGCGATGGTCGTCGGATGGATGCTGGCGATCGCGCTGGTTCTGGCGCCCCACCCGCTGATCCCGTTCTACGCCCAGCTCACGCACCGGCCCGGCGGGATCTCGGCGCTGACCGACCAGCAGCTCGCGGGCGGGATGATGTGGGTGCCCGGTTCGGTCTCCTACACGATCGCGATGATGCTCGGCTTCTACCGCTGGCTCGAGCCGGAATCCGGAACGTCCAAGCGCAGGGCCGCCCTGACGACCTGAGAGGAGAACCACGACATGCCATCGATCCCGATCGCCAGTTTCCTCGCCGGTTCGCTGGAGTCGCTGCTGTTTCCGGTCCTGTTGCTGATCGGACTCGCGATCTGGTACGTGTTCTCCGTCAGGCGTCGCTTCGCGGGGGATCCGCGCGACCCGTCCGTGACGGACCGCCCGGTCACCGACGCGCCGAAGAACACGGCCGCGGCGCTCGGAAACGTCCCCGAGCAGAAACCCTGATGGAGGCGGGCGCGGGCATCCGTTCGGCCCCCTCGAGGGAGCGTCCCCGCCCCGCGCACATCGCTGCCGTCCTGGCCGTGGCGGTTCTGCTTGGCGTGGCCGCCGCCGCCGTCGCGCATTTCATCTTCGCCAAGAGCTCCCCGTCACCCGCTTCTGCGCTCGGGGCTGCGACGGTGAGCTCACGGTTCGGTTTGGACGGGCAGGCCACCTGGGCGGCGGGCGCTCGCCCCGCGCCGGCGATCACGGGGTTGCGCGACCAGAGCGGTCAGCTGTTCTCGCTGGCCTCCTTGCGCGGGCGCACGATCGCGATGACGTTCTTCGACTCGCACTGCACGCAGGAGTGCCCGCTCGAGGGCCGTGCGCTCGCCGCCGCCGAGCGTTCGCTGCCGGCGGCCGAGCGCCCGGTGCTGGTGGCGGTCAGCGTAAATCCCGCGCAGGACACGCCGGCGAGCGACGCCGCCGCCGCGAAGGCGTGGGGCCTCAGCGCGGTGGCGCCCTGGCACTGGCTGATGGGCACGCCCGCCGAGCTCCGCCGGGTGTGGAACGAGTACCACATCTACGTCGGCAAGTCGGTCGGCGGCGACATTCCTCACACCGAGGCGCTGTACCTGATCGACACCCACGGCGATGAGCGCTCGGGGTACCTGTACCCGTTCGCGACCCGGTTCGTGACCCACGACCTGACCGCGCTCGCACCGAGGCCGGGGCGGAAGGACTAGTTCTCGATGGTGGTGGTGACCGACAGCGTCCAAGCGGTTCCGGCGGTTCCGGCGGCGGGTGCGAGGTGGCGGGCCGGCACCCGGACCGCGGCGTGGCGCGACTACGTGACGCTGACCAAGCCGCGGATCATGTCGCTGCTGGTGCTGACCGCGGTGTGCGCGATGGTCGCGGCGGCGGGGGGCGCCCCGGCCTTGCCGGCGCTGGTGGCGTTGGTGATCGGCGGGGGGCTCGCGTGCGGCGGGGCGAGCGCGCTCAACCACGTGATCGACCGCGACATCGACCGGCTGATGGGGCCGCGGACCGCCTCGCGCCCGGTCGCCGCCGGCCGGATCAGCCCGAGGCGGGCGGTGGCGTTCGCGCTCGTGCTGCTGGCGCTCTCGTTTGGGGTCATGAGCGCATTCGACAATCCGCTTGCGGCTCTGCTGGCGCTGTCCGGAGGGGCGTACTACGTGGTCGTGTACACGCTGTGGTTGAAGCGAACGACGCCGCAGAACATCGTGATCGGGGGCGCAGCCGGCGCGATCCCGACGCTGTCAGGGTGGGCCGCGGCCAACGGCCACCTCGGGGTGGGTGCGGTCTACCTGTTCATGATCGTGCTGCTGTGGACACCGCCGCACTTCTGGGCGCTCGCGCTGCTGCTCGAGCGCCAGTACGCCGCGGCACGGATCCCGATGATGCCGGTGGTCCGCGGCGCGAGCGCGACCGCCCGGCAGGTACTCGCGTATTCGGTTGTGCTGGTGGCGTTGACGCTCGTGCCCGGGGTGGTTGGGACGTTCGGGGTGGTCTATCTCGCGGCGGCGTTCGCGCTCGGGGTGGTGTTCGTCGTACTCGCCTGGCGGCTGTGGCGCGGGGCCACGCCGGCCCGCGCCGGCGTCCTATTCCACTTCTCGCTCCTCTACCTCGCGCTGCTGTTCGTCGCGGTCGCGCTCGATGCGGTGTTGCGCTGAGATCGGCGGGCAGGGACAAGACGGCGTAACGGTCCGTGCGAATCGGCGCGGCCCGCCCGCGGGGAGAGGCCGGCGCAGGCCATGAGTATCCCGGGCGCGCGGGCACTGGTCGTCGAGGACGACCGCGCCACCAGGCAGGCGATCACGGCCCACCTCCGCCGCGACGGGTTTCAGGTGCTCGAGACCGGGAGCGGCCTCGAAGCGCTGTCGCTCCTGCGCCGCGGCGCCGTCGATATCGCGCTCGTCGATGCTGTGCTGCCCGAGATCGACGGCATCGAGCTGGTGCGCCGCGTCCGCCGGGAGTCGATCGTGCCGATCATCATGCTGACCGCGCGGGGACGCGAGCCGTCGCGCATCGCCGGGCTCGAGGCCGGCGCCGACGACTACGTCGCGCGGCCGTTCTCGCTCGCCGAGGTGACCGCCCGCATGCGCGCCCAGCTCCGACGCGCGCGCGGGTTCATGACCGAGGAGACCGTGCTGCGCACCGGCGAGGTCGAGCTCGACCTCGGCGCGCGGCGCTGCACGATCGACGGCCGCGAGGTGGAGCTGACACGCCGCGAGTTCGACCTATTCGGGGCGCTGCTCCGCTATCCGGGCCGGATCCACACCCGCGAGCAGCTGCTCGGGCTCGTGTGGGGGGCCGACGACATCACGCCCAAGACCGTCGACGTCCACGTCGCGGCGCTTCGCCGAAAGCTAGGCTCGGCGGTGTCGATCGCGACACTCCGCGGTGTCGGTTACCGGCTCGATGCGGTGGCGGCTACGGCGCGGTCGCGGCGGGGGTGATCGCCGGCTGTTGCTACGGCGCGGTCGCGGCGGGCTTGACCGCCGCCGGCGTCTGAGAGCCCTGCACCGCCATCCGCTCCACCTCTTCGAGCGTCGGCGCGCGTCCGCGCAGCGGCTGCGGGGCCGGGTCGGCCCTGAGCGCGGCCCGCAGCAGATCGAGGTGGCGCGGGATGATCTGCGGATCGATGTGCGAGTAGGACGACGCCGCCTCGCACACGCCCTTGAACAGCATCAGCACGTCCATCGCGCCGATGTCCCCACGCACCACGCCGGCCTCCTGCGCCCGGTCGAGCAGCTCGCCGAGGGCGCCGACGATCCGGGCGTGCGCGGCCCGGATCTCGTCGTTGGCGAGCCATATGTCAGCGACCGCCTCGAACACCGCCCGGTCGACCTGCTGGCGCCCGACGATCTCGGCGAGGAACTCGAACAGCGCCTCGCCTGGATCGGGAGCCTCGAGCAGGCTCTGGGCCAGGTCCACGGCCTCGCCCATCCGCTCGACCAGGATCGCCGCGATCAGAGCCTCCTTGGAGGGGAAGTTCCGGAACAGCGTGCCCCGGCCCACGCCGGCCCACTCGGCGATCTCGCCTACGCCAACGTCGAGCCCGCGCTCGCGGAACAGCTCCCCGGCAGCGTCGAGCACGCGCCGGCGGTTTCGCTCGGCATCGGCACGGAGAGCCCGTTCCCCTGGCGTCATCGCTACAGATTCTCCTACGCCGCGGCGGGGGAAGGCGCCAGCTCGAGGTCGATGTTCTCCAGATCGCGGCGTCGCACCGTCGCCGCGAGGATCACGCCGCCGGCGGCGAGCATCACCGCCGCCGCCGTGAACGCGACCTGATAGCCCGACACCCTCGCGGCGGTGGACGCGACTGTTGACACGCTCCCGTGGAGGCCGCCCAGGACGCTCGAGGTCTTGCTCGCCGCGAGCGTCGCCAGGATCGCCAGGCCGAGAGAGCCGCCGACCTGCTGGGCGGTGTTGAACAGGCCCGAGGCCAGGCCCGCGTCGTTGGCGTCGACGCCACCGGTCGCCATCAGCGTGATCGGCACGAACACCAGCCCCATCCCGATGCTCATCGGCAGCAGGCCGGGAAGCAGATCGCCGGCGTATGTGCCGTGCACCGGCACCCGGGACAGCACCACCATTCCGATCGTTGCCAGCACGATTCCGAGCAGCGCCACGTTGCGTACGCCCACGCGCTTGACCAGCGGCTGGGCGATACCGGCGCCGACGATGATGCCACCGGTAACCGGCAGGAACGCCAGGCCCGCAGTCAGCGGGCTGTAGCCGAGGATGTCCTGTACGTACAGCGAGGCGAAGAAGAACATCCCGAACAGACCCGAAGCGACGAGTAACAGCACGACGTCGGCGACCGTCAGCGTCTTGACGCGGAAGATGCTGAGGCGGATCAGCGGAGCCGCGCTCCGTCCTTCGATCGCCACGAACGCTGCCAGCAGCACCAACGCGGCCGCGATCAGCCCGATCGTACGAGCGGAGCCCCAGCCGAATGCCTGCGCCTTGACGATCGCGTACACGAGCACGATCAGGCCGCCGGTGACCGTGACGGCGCCGGCGAGGTCGAACGTGCGGTGCTTGAGGTCCGCACGCGACTCCGGCACGTACCGCAGCGCGAGCAGGACGGTGGCGATTCCGACGGGGACGTTCACGATGAAGATCCACTCCCAGGAGGCCAGCTGCGTGAGCGCGCCGCCTAGGATCAAGCCGACCGCGCCACCGCCGGCCGCGATCGCGCTCCAGACGCCGAGCGCCTTGGTCCGCTCACTGTGATCGGTGAAGGTCGTGGTGATGATCGACAGGGCGGCGGGGGAGACGAGCGCGCCACCGAGGCCCTGCAGCCCGCGGCCGACGATCAGCATCTCTGAGGACTGCGCGAGCCCGTTCAGCAGCGAGGCGCCCGCGAACACCGCGGTGCCGACTAGGAACATGCGCTTGCGGCCGAGCAGGTCGCCGGCGCGCCCGCCGAGCAGCAGGAAGCCGCCGAAGATCAGCGTGTACGCGTTGACCACCCATGGCAAGCTCGAGGACGAGAAGTGGAGGCCTCGCTGAATCGAGGGCAGCGCCACGTTGACGACGGTGGCGTCGAGCACGACCATGAACTGCGCGAGGCAGGCGATCACGAGCACCAGCCAGCGGTTCGACGGTGCGCGGCGGAGCGCGGGGCGGTCGCCGGCGGTGGCAGAGGCCGGGGTCGCGCCGGCGGTGGCGGCAGAGGCCGCGGGGGCGGGGACAGCTCCGTTTGTGGATACGGCTGGGATTGCGCCGGGCGATGGGCCGGCCGAGGCGGTGTCGGTCATCGGGGGTACTCCCTGTCAGCGTGGTAATCTGGACTGCGCGGTCCGCTTAGAGTACCACAAGCGGACCGTCCGGTCCGGTTAAGCAACTTTGGGGTGGTCCCACCGGTCAGGCGTCGGGGTTCCAGGGCCGGGGCGTCTCTTACACAAGGCCTACGTTCGGCTGACGCTGCTCTTTCGCGCGGTGGCAAGGATGGTCTTATCCCAACCGCGCCAGCAACGAAAGAGAGATCCACATGACCACCGCGCTGATCGTCTTCTTAAACGTCTTCTTCATCGCCTTCGTCCTAGTCGCGGTCCTCGGCCTCTTGGCCTGGGGGATCGTCGCCGACAGGACGATCACCGCGTCGATCGCCGATCAGCGGGCGCGTCTGCGCGCTGCGTTCCAGCGCCGCCCGCGTCAGGCCGCGCCGGCACGCCGCCGTCCGAGCCGCGCGCTCGACCTCGGCGCGTAACCGGGTCGGTCACCTAGTCGTTCTGGAAAGGGCCGCCGCGCCTTTGGGCGCGGCGGTCCTTTTTGTTGGTGGGGCGGGGCCGCGGTTGCCGGGGCGGGTCGGGTGCTCGCCCGGGGTTGTCTGGCGAGCGCGGGTTTAAAGGCGGGCATCTGAGGGAGGGGCGGGGGCGGGTTGCTGGTCCCCGCGCTCACCGGCCGGGTGCCAGACCATGCGAAAGCTGACATTTGGCGCCGGCGAGTGGGGCCGCGTCATCTGAGGCATGTGGGGCGTGCGTCGTCTGACACGGTCCGGGCTTGGCGCGTCTGTTGTCAGGATTTGCAGGTGGTGGCCGGCGGATTCGCGCCGCCGCCGGCGGTGGCGGGCAGGCGGGACCTGCATAGCGCGCCAAAGGAGCGCTCCTCGTTCAGCCGTGGCGCGTCCGGCATGCCCCACATGCGAGACTGCACCACGGCCGGTAGTAGGAGCGCCGAAATGGCGCGTCACGCATGGCCCGGCCGGCGTCAGGAGCGCCAAGCGCCGGCAACCCACCCCGGCTCCCCTCAGATGCCCGCCGTTAAGCCGTCCGCACGCGATCCCGAAGCTCCGCGGCGGTGCAGCGCCGCCGCGCGAAACGGCAACTCCCCGCTACCATCACGTCCGTTCGGAACAAACGATGAGAACGAGAAGGTACTCCGCCGACCGAAGGGTGGGGTAGAAGGGAATTGAATATGAGTGACGCCGTGACGCGCGTGTCCGTCGAGATCGAAGGTAGGGAGATCTCGTTCGAGACCGGCAAACTGGCCAAGCAGGCCTCCGGCGCCGTAGTCGTCCGTGCGGGCGACACCGTGGTCCTGTGTACCGCAACCGCCGGCAATCTGCGCGACGTGGACTTTCTCCCGTTGACGGTCGACGTCGAGGAGCGGATGTATGCCGCCGGCAAGATCCCCGGCAGCTTCTTCAAGCGTGAAGGCCGCGCCGGCGAGAAGGCGACGCTGACCGCGCGCATGATCGACCGACCGATCCGGCCGTTGTTCCCCAAGGGATGGCGGTATGAGACCCAGCTGGTGGCGCTGCCCATCAGCGTCGACCACGTGAATCCTTACGAGATCCTCGCGATGAACGGCGCCTCCGCCGCGCTGATGGTCTCCGACATCCCGTTCCCGACGCCGGTCGGCGCGGTGCGGATCGGCAAGGTCGACGGCAACTTCGTGGTCAATCCGGCCGAGGAGGACCTGGTCGATAACACCGACCTCGACCTGATCGTGGCCGGCACCGACGAGGCGATCCTGATGGTCGAGGCCGGCGCGAGCGAGATCCCCGAGGCGGAGATCCTCGACGCGCTCGACATCGCCCACGGGGAGATCAAGAAGCTGTGCGCGCTCCAGCGCGAGCTCGCCGAGCGGGCGGGCAAGGAGAAGACCGTCGTACTGGTCCCCGAGGTGAGTCCCGAGCTGTACGAGCAGATCAAGGCCTCGCACGGCGCCGCGCTCGCCGCCGCCACCCAGGTCGTGGACAAGCTCGAGCGCCAGGACGCCTGCAAGGCGGTTGAGGAGCAGGTCCTCGTCCAGTACTCGGGCGATCCCGAGGCCGAGACGTACGCGGAATACCGCTCGAACGCCCAGCGCGCGTTCGACAAGCTCGAGAAGACACTGATCCGGCAGCGGATCGCGGTCGAGAAGAAGCGCCCCGATGGCCGCACCTCCGACCAGATCCGGCCGATCGACATCGAGGTGAGCGTGAGCCCCCGGGCGCACGGCTCGGCGTTGTTCACGCGCGGCCAGACCCAGGCCCTCAGTGTGGTCGCGCTTGGCACCACGCGCGAGGAGATGCGCCTGGACACGCTCGGGCTCGAGACCTCCAAGCGCTACTTCCACCACTACAACTTCCCCGGCTTCTCGGTCGGCGAAGCCGGCCCGATGCGTGGCCCGAAGCGGCGTGACATCGGTCACGGCGCGCTCGCGGAGCGGGCGCTCGTGCCGATGATCCCGAGCCAGGAGGAGTTCCCGTACACGATCCGCGTGGTCTCGGACATCCTCGAGTCCAACGGCTCGTCATCGATGGCGAGCGTCTGCGGATCTTCCCTCAGTCTGATGGACGCCGGCGTCCCGCTTCCACGACCGGTCGCCGGGATCGCGATGGGGCTGATCAAGGAGGGTGACGACTACATCATCCTCACCGACATCGCGGGCGTTGAGGACCATCTCGGCGACATGGACTTCAAGGTCGCAGGCACCGAGAACGGCATCACCGCGCTCCAGATGGACATCAAGATCACCGGCGTGACGTTCGAGATCATGCGCGACGCCCTCACCCAGGCCAAGGCCGCCCGGACGTTCATCTTGGGCGAGATGGCCAAGGTGATCGATACCCCGCGCGCGGAGCTGTCCAAGTACGCACCGGGCATCTCCTCGGTCCAGATCGATCCGGAGAAGATCGGCCTGCTGATCGGCAAGGGCGGCGAGACGATTCGTGCGCTGCAGGAGGAGTTCGAGTCCCAGATCGACGTCAACGACGAGGGCATGGTGCTGGTCTACGCCGCCGACCGCGAGCGTGGCGACGCGCTGGTGGACCGGATCCGGTCGATGACCAAGGAGGTCGAGGTCGGCGACGAGTTCACCGGCAAGGTCGTCAAGACGACCGCGTTCGGCGCGTTCGTCGAGCTCGCCAAGGGCACCGACGGTTTGCTCCACATCTCCAACGTGGCGCCCGGCCGCAGGATTGCCTCCGTCGAGGAGGTGCTCAACAAGGGCGACGAGCTCGAGGTCCGCGTGGTCGAGGTCGATCGTGAGCGCGGCCGGATCGGCCTGCGGTTGGCGAACGATCCCGACATCGTCGGCAAGAGCGTCGAGGAGCTGGCCGCGGTCGGCACCGGCGACAGCGGCCCCCCACGCCGCGACCGAGGCCCGCGTGACGGCCGTGACCGCGACCGAGGCCGCGGTCCCCGTGACCGGGATCGAGGCCGCGACGGTGACCGCGCACGGGATGGTGATCGCGGCGGCCGCGTGCGCGACCGCGATCCCGATCGCAGCTAAGCGACACGTGCTTCAAGAGCACAAGCTGACCACGCTCGATTCGGGCGTGCGGGTCGTGACCGAGGCTATGCCCTCGGTCCGATCCGTTTCGGTCGGCTTCTGGATCGGCACCGGCTCGCGGAGCGAGGACGAGCAGCAGGCCGGGCTGTCCCACCTGCTCGAGCACCTGCTGTTCAAGGGCACCGAGAAGTACGGCTCGCTCGAGATCGATCAGATCTTCGACGGGATGGGCGCCGAGCTGAACGCCGGCACCGGCAAGGAGACGACCTCGGTGTACGCGCGAGTGATCGACGACCACTTGCCCGAGGCGTTCGACGTGATGGCCGACATGGTGTTCCGCCCGAGCCTGACGGACATCGACTCCGAG
Source organism: uncultured Solirubrobacterales bacterium (assembly GCA_963699325.1). GTDB lineage: Bacteria > Actinomycetota > Thermoleophilia > Solirubrobacterales > Solirubrobacteraceae > Palsa-465. Next base: position 420,665 of record CAVOTN010000022.1, read on the forward strand.
CGCGCGGTGATCCTCGAGGAGATCGCGATGTACGAGGACGATCCGCAGGAGAAGGTGTTCGACCTGCTCGGCGAGGCCGTGTTCGGCGATCACCCGCTCGGCCGCGCGATCATCGGGCGGGCGGCGGTGATCGCGGACACCCCGCCCTCGGAGATCACTCAGTTCCACGCCGACCGCTACAGCCCTCGCAATGTCGTGATCGCGGCCGCCGGCGCGATCGACCACGACGCGTTCGTCGAGCTTGCCGCCCGCGAGGTTGCAGAGCGGGCGCGCGGCACGGCTCCGCAAGCGCCGACGGCTCCACCCCTGAGCGCCGCCCGCTCCCGGTTCGAGCGCAAGGACACCGAGCAGTACCACGTGTGCCTCGGCGGACCCGGCCTCGCGCGATACGACGAGCGCCGGTTCGCGCTGCGCGTGCTCGACAACGTGTTCGGCGGCACCTCCTCCTCGCGGCTGTTCCAGGAGGTCCGCGAGCGCCGCGGCCTGGCCTACGCGGTCTATTCGTTTACCAGCGCCTACCAGGACACCGGCCAGGTCGGGCTGTACATCGGCACCCGGCCCGACAACATCGGGGAGGGGCTCAGCGTCGTGGGCGCGGAGCTCGCGCGGATGCGCGAGGAGCCGGCCACCCCGGAGGAGCTCGAGCGCGCCAAGGAGAACCTCAAGGGTCGCGTGGTGCTGGCGCTCGAGTCGACCGGCGCGCGCATGAACCGGCTCGGATCGGAGATCCTCGCGGGCATGCCGCTGCTGTCGCTCGACGAGACCGTCGAGCGCATCGACGCGGTGACGATCGAGGATCTCGCCGGGCTTGTCGACGAGCTGTGGGCGCCCGAGCGGCTGTCGGCGGCGGGCATCGGCCCCGACGAGGGTCGCTTCGAGGAGGCCCTCGGCGCAGTCGGGCCGGCGCTCGTGGAGACGCCGTAGCCGCGTCCCGCTCGTGCCGACGATCAAGGTAGCGGTCGCCGGCGCGGCCGGGCGGATGGGCCAGACGGTCTGTCACGCCGTCGAATCTGCGCCGGACATGGAGCTGACCGGGCGCGCCGATCCGGCGCTGGATACGCCCCTCGCCGACGTCCTGTCCGACGCTGACGTGCTCGTCGACTTCACGATCCCGAGCAGCGCGGTCGCCAACGCGCGTGAGGCGGTCGCCGCCGGCGTGCACGTCGTCATCGGCACAACCGGCTTTAGCCCCAGCGAACTCGACGACCTGAAGGACGCCGGCGCCAACGTGTTCATCGCACCGAACTTCGCGATCGGCGCGGTGCTGATGATGGAGTTCGCCGTCCAGGCGGCCCGGCACATGGCCAAGGCGGAGATCATCGAGCTCCACCACGACCGCAAGGTCGACGCGCCGAGTGGCACGGCGGCACGGACCGCGGCGCTGATGGCGGCAGCCTCAGAGTCCGGCGCCACTCCACCGATCCATTCTGTCCGCCTCCCCGGGCTCGTCGCCCATCAGGAGGTGATCCTCGGCGACGTCGGCCAGACGCTGACGATCCGCCACGACTCGATCGACCGGGAGTCGTTCATGCCCGGCGTGCTGCTGGCGGTCCGCAAGGTCGGCGAGCTGACCGAGTCGCCCACGGTCGGCCTCGAACGCCTGTTGGGCCTACAGGGCTAGGGCATACAGGGCTGAGCTAGCCCGACGGCCGGCTCGGACCGGCCAGCACGGCCTGGACGACCCCGTAGTACCAGTCCGCGACCTCGTCCCGCGCGACCTCCGGGTGGTCGAGCCACCAGTTCGCGAGTGACTCTCCGGCGCCGACGAGCGCGTGGGCGATCGCGTCGGACGCGGGCCGCGCGTAGCCGCACCGCGAACCCGTGCCGCCCTCGATCATCACACGGATCGCTTCGGCGATCTGCTCCCGCACGGCGGCGACGTTCTCGGCGAACGGACGGGTGGAGCCAACCTCGCCGAACAGCACCTTCCAACCATTGCGGTGCTCCTCGACGAACGCCAGGAACTCGGTGATCCGGGCCCGCAGGCGCGCGCCGGGCGACGGGTCACGCGGTCGCGCCGCCACGAGCCGCTCGAGCAGCTCACCGCCGGCCCGCCGGATATAGGCGAGGTACAGCCCTTCCTTTGAACCGAAGTAGGTGTACAGCATCGGCTTGGACACGCCGGCGGAGTCGGCGATCTCGTCCATCGAGGCCAGGTGATAGCCGGAGCCGGCGAACACGGCGCCCGCGACGTCGAGGATCTGCTGCTCCCGCCGCTCGCGCGGCATCCCGCGAGTCCCCGCCCTCCGGCGCGCCCCCGCGCGACCCTGAGCTGTAACGGAATTTTGTGGCACGAAGTGGTTAGGAAGCTACCCAAAACGGATATTACTCACGAGTAGATGCCCGAGAAAGGCGCACCTCCAAACGTTCATCCGGTCCAGCGCCGCGTGCTGAAGGCGCTCGAGTCGCTCAGCTCGCCGCTGCTGCCCGACGACTACCTCGAGCTGGTCAACCCGCTGTGGTCGACGCGCGAGCTGCGAGGCCGGATCCAGGAAGTCAGGCATGAGACCTCGCAGGCGGCGACGATCCTGATCAAGCCCGGCTACCGCTGGCCCGGTCATAAGCCGGGGCAGTACGTGCGTATCGGGGTCGACATCGACGGCGTCCGGCACTGGCGCGCCTACTCGCTGACCTCGGATCCCTACCGCGAGGACGGCCTGATCAGCATCACGCCCAAGCGGGTCGACGAGGGCAAGGTGTCGCCGTACCTCGTCGGCAACGCCAAGCCGGGCACGATCGTGTCGCTGTCGACGATCGAGGGCGAGTTCGTGCTGCCCGAGGCACCGCCGAGCAAGCTGCTGTTCATCAGCGCCGGCAGCGGCATCACGCCGATCATGAGCATGCTCCGCCACCTCGACCACTCGCAGGAGATGCCCGACGTGGTCATGCTCCACTCCGCGCGCGAGACCGACGAGGTGATCTTCGGGGACGACCTGCGCGGGCTCGCCGAGCGCTACGACCACTTCCACCTTCACGAGCAGCTCACGCGCGAGAACGGGCGGATGGGTCCGCAGGACCTCGACCGTCTGTGCCCGGACTGGCGCGAGCGCGAGGCTTACATCTCGGGCCCGAACGACATGCTCGACGCGTTCACCGAGCACTTTGACGAGCACGCCGACTGCGAGCGGCTGCACATGGAGCGCTTCCAGCCCAAACTCGGCCTCGGCGCCAACGGCGAGGGCGAGGGAGGGACGATCAAGTTCTGCATGTCCGACTGCGAAACCCAGTCGGACGGGAGCGTGCCGATCCTCGTCGCCGGCGAGGAGGCGGGCCTCGAGCTGCCCTACGGCTGCCGCGAGGGGATCTGCCACACCTGCGCCGGCGAGCTCCGCAGCGGCCAGGTCCGCGACCTGCGAAACGGCCGGGTCTACGGGCAGGAGGGCGAGGTCATCAGGACCTGCATCAGCGCGCCCGAGGGCCCGGTCGAGATCGACTTGTAATCAACTAGAGGAAGAGGACATGGCGACCGCCACCCATAACGGCCACCAGGCGAACACCCACATGACCACCGACGAGTCGACCAGCCCGCTGCACCGGCTGACCCCGGAGCAGATCGAGGCGATCGGGCGGGAGTTCGACGAGCTTCACGAGCAGGTCAAGGACAGCCTCGGGGATCGCGACGCCCGCTACATCCGGTCGATGATCGGCCTGCAACGCAAGCTCGCGCTGCTCGGTCGCCTGGAGCTGATCGCGTCGCGGTGGCGGGTTCCGTGGATCCTCGGCGCGTCGACGCTCGGCCTCGCCAAGATCCTCGAGAACATGGAGATCGGCCACAACGTCCTGCACGGGCAGTGGGACTGGATGAACGACCCCGTGATCAACTCGCGGGCCTGGGACTGGGACACGGCCTCGACCGCGGAGGCGTGGCGACATTCCCACAACTTCATCCATCACACGTACACGAACATCCTGGGCAAGGATCGCGACCTCGGCTACGAGATCATGCGGATCGACCCCGACCAGAAGTGGTACCCGTTCTACCTCCTCCAGCCGATCTACAACATCGTGCTGGCGATGCTGTTCGAGTGGGGCGTGGCCTTCCACGATCTTGACTTCGAGGCGATCCGCAAGGGTGAGAAGAGCAAGGAGCAGGTCCGCAAGGAGCTCAAGGGGATCGTCGGCAAGGCCCGCACGCAGATCCAGAAGGACTACATCGCGTGGCCGCTGATCAGCGGGATCGTGATGACGCTCGTCGAGGTCGCGTATTTCGGCGCCAAGGAGGAGGCCGAGCGCCGCAACGAGCGCGGCGCCGCGATCAAGAACGGGCTACGCAAGGTCCGCCGCTCGCGCACCACCGCGAGCGGCAACGTGCTCAGGCAGCTGGTCGAGCGGCGCTCGTTCCGCGAGCCGTTCGTCCGCACGCTGACCGCGGATATCGCCGCGAACCTGATCCGCAACGTCTGGTCCTACGCGATCATCTTCTGCGGTCACTTCCCCGACCAGACGTACACGTTCACCGAGGACGAGACCGCGGACGAGAGCCGCGGCGCCTGGTACGTGCGCCAGTTGACGGGTGCGGCCAACATCGACGGCGGCCCGGTGTTCCACGTGATCAGCGGCAACCTCGGCTACCAGGTCGAGCACCACCTGTATCCGGACATGCCGAGCAGCCGCTACGGCGAGATCGCGCCCAAGGTGCGCGAGATCTGCCAGCGCTACGGCCTGCCCTACAACTCGGGGCCGTTCCACCAGCAGTTGGGCATGGTCCAGCGCACGATCATCCGGCTGGCGTTCCCGGGCGGCAAGGCCCGCCCGAAGCCCGGCGCCTACACCGGTCCGCTCGTCCGCGGCAAGGGCGAACACGCGATGCCGAAGGTCGCGGCCGAAAGCTAGTCGGGTCAGTGGGCCGCCAGGCGGCCCATGCTCCAGATGGCGAACACGACCCTGTCCGGTTTATCCAGACGGCCGCTTGATGGCGCTTGGCGGCGCGCTATCTTGGATCGTGGTCTATCGCACAAACAGGAGGTCGTCATGACGTGGAAACGGAGCTTTCTCGTGGTGGCAAATGTGACCGCGACCTCTGACCAGTTGATTGAAACGCTCAAGGTCCGGGCCGAACAAGAGCCATCGAGCTTCACGCTGGTGATTCCAGCTACGCCGTTCGGCGGAGGACGCGAGGCGGCGCAGAACATGCTCAGCGAGGCGCTCGCACAGCTGCGCGAGGCCGGCCTCGAGGCTGACGGCGGCGTCGGCAACGCCGATCCGATCCTGGCCGTGACCGACGCCTGGGACCCGAAGAAGTACGACGAGATCATCCTCTCGACGCTGCCGATGCGGTTCTCGAAATGGCTCCACGCCGGTCTCCCGGAGCGGATCTCGAAGCTCACCGACGCCCCCGTGACCCACGTGGTGTCCCAGCCGGCGAAGCCCGAGCTCGAGGTCGAGCCGCCCCCGGCGCATCACGATCCGGGAATGGGGCCGCTGTCGGTCCTGAGCTGGGGCGCTCGCAAGCAGAACTGAGGCGGCCGCAAACAGCGCGCAGGGATCGCGGGCTGTCCGCTGGATGGCCGCCCGCCCTGCGATAATCGCGCGATGGCTGAGAACCTCGGTTCGATTCTGACCGCGATGGTGACGCCGTTCGACGCCGACGGGCACGTCGACGAGGACGCGGCCGTCACGCTGATGCATCACCTCGTCGAGCACGGCTCGGACGGGCTGGTGATCTGCGGCACGACCGGCGAAGCCTCGACGCTCACCGACGAGGAGCACCTCGGCATGATCCGCCTCGCGGTCGAGGAGATGCGCGGACCGAGTGCAACGATCGTCGCCGGCGTCGGATCCAACGACACGCGTCACGCGGTCCACCTGACCGAGCGCGCCACCGAGATCGGCCCGGACGCGCTGCTGCACGTCAACCCGTACTACAACCGGCCCAGCCGGCGCGGGATCGTCCGCCACTACGAGGAAGTGTGCCGGGCCACCGACCTGCCGATCGTGCTCTACAACATCCCGCAGCGGACGGGCTCGGACATGCCCAACGACCTGCTGGCCGAGCTCGCCCAGCTCGACAACATCTTCGCCGTCAAGCAGGCCAACGCCGACAATCTGGCCAAGGTCGACGGCCTGACGATCTACGCCGGCAACGACGACCTGCTGGCCGACGTGCTCGACCTCGGGGAGGCCGGCGGGATCCTCGTCGCCAGCCACCTGTTCGGCGAGGAGATGCACCGGATGGTCGACGAGCCCGAGCGCCGGCGCGAGATCGACCAGAGCCTCGCGGACGTCTACCGCGACCTGCCGGTGGCGCCACTCGCGTGCGCCACGAAGGCGGCGCTGAACATGATCGGGATCCGGGCAGGGGCGCCCCGGTTGCCCTACGTCGAGCTCGACGACCACGAGCTCGACGTGATCCGAGCGTTGCTCGAGCGCCACGGGTTGCTGCAAGCAAGCCGCGCGTGAGTACCCTGCGGGTCCTGCCGCTCGGCGGTCTGGGCGAGATCGGCAAGAACATGACCGTCGTCGAGTACGACGGGCGGATCGTCGTGGTCGACACGGGGCTGCGATTCCCGACGACCGACATGCTCGGGATCGATCTGGTCCTGCCCGACTTCGGCTACCTGCGCGACCGGGTGGACGACATCGAGGCGATCGTGATCACCCACGGCCACGAGGATCATCTCGGCGCGCTGCCGTGGGTGTTGCGCGAGCTTGGCGCGAGCCCGCCCGTGTACGGCGGGCGGTTGACGGTCGCGATGGCGCGCTCCAAGCTCGACGAGCACAAGCTGCGCGACGCCCCGCTCGAGGACCTGCGGCCGGGCGAGCAGCTCGAGCTCGGCCCGTTCGAGCTCGAGCTCGTGCACATGACCCATTCGATCCCCGACTCGTGCGCGGTGGCGCTGAAGTGCGAGCTCGGCACGGTCGTGCTCACCGGCGACTACAAGTTCGACCAGACGCCGGTCGACGGGCTGCCGGCGGACGTCTCGCGACTGGCCGAGCTCGGCCGCGACGGCGTGCTGCTGTTGTGCGGCGACTCGACCAACGCCGATCGGCCCGGGTTCTCGCCGTCGGAGCGCGACGTCGGGCCGCACCTGGAGGAGGTGTTCGCGCGCGCCGAGGGCCGGATCGTCGTGACCAGCTTCGCCTCGAACATCCATCGCGTCCAGCAGGTGATCGACGCAGCATCCGCGCTCGGGCGCAAGGTGTCGCTGGTCGGGCGCTCGATGCGCAAGAACGTGAACATCGGGCGCTCGCTCGGCCACATCGAGTTCCCCGAGGGGACGCTGATCCCGCCCCAGGAGGTCGAGGACTGGCCCGACGAGAAGGTCGTCGTGATCTCGACCGGATCCCAGGGCGAGCCGCTGTCGGCGCTGCGGCGGATGGCGCACAACGATCACCGGATGATCAAGCTCCGCCGCGGCGACACCGTCGTGTTCTCGGCGACCCCGATTCCGGGCAACGAGCGCGCCGTCAACGAGACCGTCGACCGGCTGTACCACATCGGTTGCGAGGTGATCACCCCGCGCGAGGCGCCGATTCACGCCTCCGGCCACGGCTACGCCGAGGAGCTGAAGCTGATGCTGAACCTGCTCAAGCCGCGCTACGTGATGCCCGTGCACGGCGACTACAAGCGGATCCGCCTGCACGCCGCGCTCGCCGACGCGGTCGGGATCGACCCCGACGACGTGTTCCAGGGCGAGAACGGGCTGCCGCTCGAGTTCGACGGGGGCAGCGCGCGCTGGGGCGAGCCCGAGCAGTCCGGCATGATCTTCGTCGACGGCGTCGACATCGGCGACCCCGCCGACGTCGCGCTCCGCGACCGGCGGATGCTGTCCGGCGACGGGATCTTCATCGTGGTCGCGACCGTATCCGAGCAGAGCGGGGAATCCGTGGTGCCGCCCGAGGTGATTTTCCGCGGCGTCCCGTTCGTCGAGCAGGCCGACAACCTCGTCGAGGAGATCCGTCACGAGGTCGAGCGCTCGCTGGCCAACGCGGCCCAGGGTGGCGTCCGCGAGATCGACATGCTCCAGCAGGAGCTGCACGACGACCTGGCGGCGTTCGTGTACGACCGGCTGCGTCGCCGGCCGATGGTGCTGCCGGTCGTCGTCGAGGTCTGAGTTTCCCGCCCGCCCGGCCCCGCCATCCGTCAGCTCGCCGGGCGCACGAGCCCGGTCTCATAGGCGAACACGACGATCTGTACCCGGTCGCGGAGGCCGAGCTTGCCGAGGATCCGCCCGACGTGTGTCTTCACTGTCGCCTCGGATAGCACGAGGCGTTCGGCGATCTCGGCGTTCGACAGCCCGCGGGCGACCTCGACGAGCAGTTCGCGCTCGCGCGGCGTGAGCGATTCGAAGCGCTCGTCGACGAGGCCGGTCATCTTGTGCTGCGGGTCGGGGAGATGCTGAACGAACTGGGACAGCAGCCGCCGGGTCACGCTGGGGGCCACGACGGCATCCCCGGTGGCGACGGCGCGGATCGCCGAGAGCATGTCCGGCGGCGGGGCATCCTTGAGCAAGAACCCGCTCGCGCCGGCCCGGAGCGCCCCGTACGCGTACTCGTCGAGGTCGAAAGTGGTGAGGATGATGATCTTCGAGTCGCTACCGGAGGCGACGATACGCTCGGTCGCCTGCACGCCGTCAAGGTCTGGCATGCGGACGTCCATCAGCACTACGTCCGGCTGGAGGCGATCGGTCAGCTCGATCGCCTCGAGGCCGTTCTCAGCCTCGCCGATCACGGTGAGGTCGGCCTGGGCGTCGAGGACCATGCGATAGCCCATCCGCAGCATCGGCTGGTCGTCGACGAGCAGAATGCTCGTCTTCGCCAATTCGCTCATGCGGGCTCCGGTTCGGCGTCGAGCACCGGCAATGGCAGGCGGGCGGCAACCCGCCAGCCGCCCTCGGGGCGCGGCCCGGCTTCGACAATGCCGCTGTAGACCGACGCTCGCTCCCGCATGCCGCGCAGTCCCGACCCGCCGTTTGCGGCGGGGTGCGCCGACAGCCGAGGCCCGGTGTCCGCGATCGACACGACGACGTCCGCTTCGGTCGCGACCAGCTCGACCTCGGCCGTGGCCGACGGGCCCGCGTGCTTGATCGTGTTCGTCAACGCCTCCTGGACGATCCGGAACAGGGTGACCTGGATCCCTTCGGGTAGGGCTTGCGCCTCCGACGAGACGCGATAGCTCACCGGAAGGCCGGCCGCGCGGACCTGCTCGACGAGCCGGTCGATCTCCGGCACGCCCGGCTGCGGGTTTCGCTCGGGCGGCTGCCCGTCGGAGTCCTCGCGCAGTACCCCGAGCAGGCGCCGCATCTCGGCGAGTGCGCGGCGGCCCGTGCCGGAGGCCGTCTCGAGCGCACGCTGGGCCTCGTCCGGATCGTCGCGTAGCGCGTAGGCGGCCCCATCCGACAGCGCGATCATCACGGTCAGGTTGTGTGCGACGACGTCGTGCAGCTCGCGCGCGATTCGCGCTCGCTCGGCCGCGGCGGCGAGCTTGCCTTGCTGGTCGCGCTCGAACTCGAGGCGGTCAGCCCGATCCCGGAGCGACTCGAGCAGCTGCCGGCGGTTCCGGATGTTCTGCCCGAGGATGCCGGCCGCCGCGACCAGCCCGGTCAGACCGATGAAGCTCCGGATGTGCGCGTCGGGGAACCACCGGACCAGCGCGAGGATGACTCCGACCTGGAGGATCGCCGCCGCGGTGATCGCCGTGCGTCGATCCTCTCGGCTGGCGACGGTGTACAGCGCGATCAGGAGTGCGAAGTCGCCCAGCACCCGGATCCCGACGAGCCACTGGACGAACGCGATCCCGGCGATCACCAGGAACACGGGGAACGGCCAGCGCGAGCGCCACAGCAGCGGGATCGCGAACGCCAGGTCGAAGGCAATGCTGCCGGGCCCCGCGTGCCTCGGCCCAAGCTCGGGCAACACCAGCAGCAGCACGACCGCGGCGCTGATTACATCCCAGCGCCGCGGTCGAAGGCTTCCTCGCACGTCCGGGACGTTACGCGTCGCGGCGCCTCATCAGAACCGCCGCCACCACGAGCGCCACCACGGTGTAGCCGCAGAACAGCGCGAAGCCGCCCCAGGGCGAGAACGTGTACGCCTCGTGAGTCCCCGACAGGAGCGTCGTGCCGGCGTTCGAGGGCAGGTACGGGTTGATCGCGTTCTGGGTGCTGGTGGGGAGGATGGCCGCCAGCCCGGGGACGACGAACAGCAGACCGGCGAACAGGGCGATCCCGCCGGCGGTGTTGCGGACGATCGCGCCCAGGCTGAGCGCGAACACGCCGAGCACGGCCAGGTACAGCGCGGTGCCAACCCACGCCCGCAGGGCGGGCGCGTGGCCGAGCGAGGTCTGCACGTGATGCTGGGTGAGGATGCCCTGAGAGGCGAGGAACGCGATGAGCCCCGAGATCAGCATGAGCATGAACGTGACGGCCGCGAACGTCCCCGCCTTGGCCCACAGCACGGGCAGGCGCTTCGGCACGGCCATGAACGTCGAGCGGATCTGCCCGGTGCTGTATTCGCCGGTCAGCACGAGCACGCCGAGCACGCCGATCGCCAGCTGGGCGAAGTGATAGCCGCCCAGCCCGGTGTTGATCGCGTTGAAGTGAAGCCGGTCGCCCAGCCCCATGTGGTTCCATCGGTTCATCTGGACCGTCGCGATGAGCGGGCCGAGGCCGGCCATCCCGAGGATCGCGACCAACAGCGTCCAGCGGGTCGAGCGCAGCGACCAGAGCTTGGTCCACTCCGACTGGATCACGCGGGCTTGCGTTACGCGCCCGCGTGCGACTGCCGGGCGAACGGGGGCTTCGAGGGTGGCTGATGTGGCGCTCATGCGGCATCTCGCAGGGTCGTGGGTTCATCGGTGGAAATCGCGTGGTACTCGACGGTCTCGCCGGTCAGCTGCATGAAGGCCTGCTCGAGCGACAGCTGAAGCGGGGTCAGCTCGGCAAGCGCGATCCGCTCGGCCAACGCGATCTCGCCGATCTGGAGCCCGGTGAGGCCGTGGACCTCGAGCACGTCCCGCTCAATGCTGTCGACCCGAGCCTCGCGCGCGGCGAGCGCATCGCGCAACGAGGTCGCCGCAGACGTGACCACCCGGACCGCGGCGCCGGTCGAGGCGCGGCCGACGAATTCCTCGACCGAGGTGTCGGCGATCAGGCGACCGCGCCCGATCACGACGAGGTGGTCGGCGGTCTGGGCCATCTCGGCCATCAGGTGCGAAGACAGGAACACCGTCCGGCCCTCCTTGGCCAGTCGCTTGAGCAGCGTCCTGATCCACAGGATCCCTTCGGGGTCGAGGCCGTTCGCGGGCTCGTCCAGGATCAGCACCTCCGGATCCCCGAGCAGCGCGGCAGCGACCCCGAGTCGCTGGCCCATGCCGAGCGAGAAGCCGCCGACCCGCTTGCGTGCGACATCCTGGATGCCGACGAGATCGATGACCTCGCTGACGCGCGAGCGCGCGATGCCGTGGGTCTGGGCGAGCGCGAGTAGATGGTTGTATGCGGAGCGGCCGGTGTGGATCGCGCGCGCCTCGAGCATCGCGCCAACCTCGTGGAGCGGCGCGGGGAGATCGCGATACGAGCGCCCGTCCAGGGTGACGGAGCCCGAAGTCGGGGCATCCAGCCCGAGGATCAGACGCATCGTGGTTGACTTGCCGGCGCCATTGGGGCCCAAAAATCCGGTGACGATCCCGGGCTTCACCTGGAAGGTGAGATCGTCGACGGCGACTTTGTCCCCGTAGCGCTTGGTGACGTTTTCGACTGTGATCATGCGGCCAGTATCGGTGGCGGACGGCGTCTGCACCATCGGCCGCGGGAGCGATCTTTGCCGGCGGGGATCAGACTCAGGTCGTAGACCGGACCACGCTGGCCTCGGTGCGTACGGCCTGCGCGCGGCGGCGGGGAAGGAAGCTGCCGCGGAAGGCGGCGAGGCCGCAGAGCGCGACCACGAAGCAGGTGACCGCGCCCACCCCGAGTCCGGCCCGCGCCCCCGCGACCGCCATCAGCCAGCCGACGATCGGGCCGCCGATCGGGGTCGATCCCTGGAACGAGACGAACCACAGGGACATCACGCGGCCGCGCATCCCGGGGTCGGCCCCCAGCTGCAGGGTGGAGTTCCCCATCGACATGAACGAGATGCTGGCCCAGCCGACGAGCATCAGCGCGATCAGCTCGAGCGCCAGGCTCGGGGCGAGCGTCGCCAACGCCATCGCGACGCCGAACCCGCTGGCGGAGAGGATCAAGGGCCGCAGGCCGGTCTTGCCGCGGGCGGCGACGAGCAGCCCGCCGAGCACCGCACCGAAGCCCATCGCGCCGGTCATGAACCCAAACCCGGTGGCGCCGACGTGCAGCCCACGGCTGGCCATCACCGGCAACGACACCTGAAACTCGTACGTCAGGCAGCCGACCGCGGCCATCATCAGCAGCGGCACGGCCAGCTCAGGCGTGTTGCGGACGTAGCGGAGACCCTCGCGAAGCTGGCCCCGAGCCCGAGGGGTCGGCGTGGTCGGGTTGAGCGCCGTGAGGTCCAGCGTCACCAGCGATGCGATGACGGCCACGAAGCTCGCCGCGTTGACCAGGAAGCAGACGCCCTCGCCGACGGTGGCGATCAGGATCCCCGCGACGGCGGGGCCGATCACGCGAGCGGTGTTCGCCAGCACCGAATTTAGGCTGACCGCGTTGCGCAGGTGCTCGGGCCCGACCATCTCGAGCATGAACGACTGTCGCGCGGGGTTCTCGAACGCGTTGTTGAGGCCGAGCATGACGGCCAGCAGGCCGATCTCCCAGACCCGCACGTTCCCGGTGACCGTCAGCACGCCCAGGATCAGCGCCTGGATGCCCATCACGGCCTGGAGCGCGATTGACAGGCGGCGCTTGTCGACGCGGTCAGCCACGACGCCGCCGTACGGGCCGAGGATCAGCACGGGCAGGGTCTGGAGGGCGACGATCACGCCGAGCATCGTGCTCGAGTGGGTCAGGCTCAGCACCAGCCAGGCCTGGGCCGTCATCTGCATCCAGGTGCCGATCAGCGAGATCGCCTGGCCGCTGTAGTAGCGGCGGTAGTTCGGGACCGAGAGCGCTGCGAAGGTCACGCGGCCGGCGCGGATCACCCGCGTCAAGACCGATCTCCCTTGAGCTGCTCGGCTAGCTGCTCGAGCGCGGGCAGGGCCTTCTCGATCAGGCGACGCTGGTCCGCCGGCAGCTCCGCGAGGGCGACATTCACCGCGTCGGTGCGCTCGCGGCGGATCCGTTCGGACAGGCGCCGGCCCGCGGTCGTCGCCTTGACCCACGCGGCGCGGCGATCACCCTGATCGCTCGTGCGCTCGATCAGCCCGCCCTCGAGCAGGTGGCCGACCGCGCGCGAGAGCTGCGTCGGGTTGATGCCCTCCATGTCCGCGAGGTCGGACAGCTTGACCGGTCCCTCGCGAACCACGGTCAGCAGGACGGAGCTGCGGGTCGGCGTCAGGCCGGCGGCCAGCGCCGCCGGCGTGGGGCGGAGCCGGCGCGACAGCCGGCCGATCACGGCCCGCAGGGTGCCGGCGGTTTCGATGTCGAGCGTGGCGAAGATCAGGGACATAGTTCTGTTATCGGCAGCAGTGCGAAATACTTGCTTGCTGGCAAGCAATATTAGCAGGGTTCGCCACCGAAGGCCATCGGCGGACTCCGGCGCGGGTAATTAAGGGCCGGCGGCGGACCGCGCTTCACGCGAGGAGTCCGCGATGGCCTCCGGGGCTCGCTGTTGAGCTGGGAAGCCGCCCGGGTCGCTACTGGCTAACGCGCTGGTTCGGCGGAGGCGGTCGGACGATCCGTGGTTGCGGTCGGATGTCCGCCGGTGGGGGCGCGGGGGATCTTGATCACGAACTTGGACCCGGTGCCGACCGCGGGCTGCTCGAGCGCCACCGAGCCCTCGTGCGACTCGGCCACCGCGCGCACGATCGCGAGACCCAGCCCGGAGCCGCGGGTGCCGGAGCGCGCGCCGCGGACGAATCGCTCGAACACCCGGCGCCCGAGCTCGGGCGGAACGCCGGGCCCGTCGTCCTCGACGGTCAGGACCGCGACCCCATCCTGAACGCCGGTGGTGGCGCGGATCTGCGTGCCCGGGGGCGTGTGGCGGACGGCGTTCTCGATCAGGTTGAGCGTCAGCCGGTGCAGGTCGTCGCGGATGCCGGGCACGACCGCCGACCGGGCGTCGATCGACAGTTCGTGGTCCTCGGCCATCGGCCCGAGCTCGGAGGCCGCCTCGAGCAGTACGTCGGCAAGGTCGGTGGGCCCGCGCGATTGGCCCCGGCGAGCGTCGGCGCGCGCAAGCAGCAGCAGGTCGCCGACGAGGCGGCGCATCCGCCGGGCCGACCGCAGCGCGGCCTGGGCCGTGTCGGCCTGCTCCTCGTCGAGCTCCTCGGCCAGCAACTCGAGGTTCGCGAGCAGGCTCGTGAGTGGAGTGCGCAGCTCATGAGAGGCATCTGCGACGAACTCCCGCTGGCGCTCGAGCGCGGCGTGCGTGTCGCTGCGCGCCGCGTCGAGCGAGCTGAGCATCCCCTCGACCGTTCGGGCCAGCTCCGCGACCTCGTCGTCGGCCTCGGGCCGGGGCACGAGCAGAGTCGGGTCGCGTGTGCGCTCGATCTCGCGCGCCGCCTCGGTCAGCTGCACGATCGGGCGCATCGCGCGCGCGGCCGTGGCGAGGCCGCCGAGCAGCGCGAGCACGGTCCCGCCGAGCACACCGAGCAACAGGATCACCTGCACCCGCGCGATCGTGTGGTCGACGTCTGACAGCGGGCGCGCGTAGAGCAACCAGACCGGGCTGCCCGGCATGTTCAGCAGGGTGGCCTCCACCCGGTAGCCCCCCTGCTGGTAGGTGCCGGCCTTCGCCGGGAGCGGGAACGATGGGGTCGCGGTCACGAACTTGACTCCCCTGACCTGCACGTTGTTCTGGGTGCAAAGCAGGCGCCCCGCCTCGTTGAAGATCCTGATCTGGACGTGCTCGGCGCTCGCGTAGTCCTTCAGCGACACGGTCTGGTCGCATTCGACGACGCCGCTCTTCCCGAGGTACTTGAGTTGGATCTCCTTCGCCAGCTGGTCGGAGTTGCTGTGCACCTCGTCGTTGAACTGGCCGCGCAGCTGGCGGTCGGTGAGCACCCCGACGAGCGCCGCGAAGCTCGCGAGAATCACGCACGTCAACATCGCCGAACCGCCGGCGAGCCGCCAGCGGATCGGGATCGACCTATACGCGGAGAACGTAGCCCGCGCCGCGGATCGTATGTAGGAGCCTGGGCTCACCACCGGCTTCCAGCTTCCTGCGTAGGTTCGAGACGAACACCTCGATGGTATTGGTCATGGAGAACGGGTCATAGCCCCAGACCTCGTCGAGTAGGCGCTGGCGCGAGATCACGATTCGTTCGTTGCGCATCAGGTACTCGAGCAGCTCGAACTCGCGCTGCGTGAGGTCGATTTCGCGGCCCGATCGCGTCACCTCGTGCGTGTCCGGGTTCAGCTTCAGGTCGCTCATCGTGAGCGTTGCCTGGCCCCTCGGCGGGCGGCGCCTCAGCAACGCGCGGAGGCGGGCCAGAAGCTCCTGGCGCTCGAACGGCTTGACGAGGTAGTCGTCGGCGCCGGCGTCAAGGCCCTCGACCCGTGCCTCGACGCCGTCGCGGGCGGTCAGGACGAGGATCGGCACGTCGTCGCCGGACTGGCGCAGCGTCTTGGCCACCTCAACGCCGTCCAGCCCCGGGAGCCCCAGGTCGAGGATCAGCAGGTCGGGGAGGAACCCATGGGCCTCATCGAGCGCCGTGGTGCCGTCGCCGGCAATCCGGACCTCGTAGCCCTCCATCCGCAGCGAGCGCTGGAGGACCTGCGCGATCGCGTCGTCGTCCTCGACGACGAGCACCCGGGGTGTCCGTTCGTAGTCGACCATTCTGTATGCAGATGGTACGGCGGCGCCCTCCGGTCCTCCACCCGGGAGGCGGCCGCGGCAGGAACCGGGCCCCGCGCGTCGAAGCCAGTTCCTCCGAAATGGCCGCCCGCAAGCGAAAGAAGCCGCCGCCCAGGCGCGCGACGCGCTCGCTGCTGGCTGCCCGGCCATCGCTGCGGCTGCCGCACGTCCAGCTCGAGCCGCACCACGTCGACATCTTCGGGCTCGGCCTGATTGCGGTCGGCATCCTGCTTGGAGGGGTGGCCTATGGCGGTTGGGACGGCGGCACGCTGGGGAACGGCGCCGTCACCGGGCTGCGGTTCGTGCTCGGCGCCCTCGGCTACGTCGTTCCGGCGGCGCTCGTGGTCGGCGGCGGACTGGTGCTGGCGCGCGAGATGCGGCCGCCGGGCCGGCCGCTGCGTACCGGGGTCATCTGCTTGACGTGCTCGATCACGCTCGCGCTGGCGGCGGGCACGCTCGGGGTGGGGCCGGGCGCGGTCGGCGCGGGTCAGTTCTGGCGGGCGAGTGCATTCGAGACGCGCGGCGGTGTCGTCGGGCAGGCGGAACTGTGGGTGACCTCGCACCTGATCTCGACCGCCGGGGCCGACATCCTCGCGGTGTTCCTGTTCGCGGCCGGGCTCATCCTGGTCACGGGCGCGACGCTCGCGGGGATCCTCCGGGCGACCGGCGCGGGGGTGGCGGGCACGACCCGCGCGCTCCGCCGCTCGACCTCCGGCATGGCGACCACGGTCGCACGCCGCCCCGCGACGGAGGCGGCCAAGGCCCGGGTGGCGCGCTCGGCGCCGATCGACGAGCCGGCCGAGCCGCCCGAGCCGTTGCTGCCACCGGAGCCCGACACGTCGGAGCTCGTGGTTCGGGCGACCCACGTCGAGGCGCCGCCACCGATCGTCATCGACGACGACGACGTGCCCGAGTACGTGCCGCCGGGTCGCGACACGCCTCCGGCGTCCGAGGAACAGGTCGTCGAGCGGCCCGATCCCACGCCCGAGAACCTCACGCCGCAGGGCCGCTACCGCGCCAGCATCACCGACGACCCGAGCTTCGAATGGCGCGTCCCGAAGTCCCGTTTCCTGGTCCGCGCGACCGGCGAGGCGGCGAAGCCCGACACCGCCGGCCAGGAGCAGGTGGCGTCGACGCTGCTCGAGACGCTCGGCCACTTCGGGATAGAGGCGAAGGTGATCGGCCGGGTCACCGGTCCGCACATCACCCGCTACGAGCTCCGGCTGGCGCCGGGGACCAAGGTCTCCAAGGTGGCGCAGCTCAAGGACGATCTCGCGTATGCGCTGGCCGCGACCGAGATCCGGATCCTGGCGCCGATCCCGGGCAAGCAGGCCGTCGGGGTCGAGGTCCCGAACGCGCGCCGGCGGATCGTGCATCTCGGGGACGTGTTCCAGGATCCGCCCGCGGACTGGTCTCCCTTGACCGTGTGGCTGGGGAAGGACATCGCCGGGCGCGCGATCGGGGCCGACCTCGCGAAGATGCCCCACCTGCTCGTCGCGGGCACGACCGGCGCCGGAAAATCGGCGTGCGTCAACGCGATGCTGTGCAGCATCCTGCTCCGCGCCACGCCGCACGACGTGCGCGTCGTGCTGGTAGATCCCAAGCAGGTCGAGCTCAACCACTACGAGTCGATCCCGCACCTGCTCACGCCGGTGATCACGAGTCCGCGAATGGCGGCCAACGCGCTCCAGAACCTGGTCAAGGAGATGGAGCAGCGCTACGGCATCATGTCGCTCGCGCGCACCCGCTCTCTACCGGAGCTCAACCGTGCGCGGGAGAAGCGGGGAGAGCCGCCGCTTCCCTACATCCTGTGCGTGATCGACGAGCTCGCCGACCTGATGATGGTCGCGCCGGCCGACGTCGAGGACTCGATCATCCGGTTGGCGCAGAAGGCGCGCGCGGTGGGCATCCATCTGGTCCTGGCGACGCAGTCTCCGCGGGTGGACGTGATCACCGGGATGATCAAAGCGAACGTACCCTCGCGGATCGCGTTCGCGGTCTCCTCGCAGACCGATTCGCGCGTGATCCTCGACCACAACGGCGCCGAGTCGCTGCTCGGCCAGGGGGACATGCTGTTCTCGCCGGTCGGCACCAGCAAGCTCCAGCGGATCCAGGGGGCGTACATCGAC
This sequence comes from uncultured Solirubrobacterales bacterium, assembly GCA_963699325.1. Taxonomy (GTDB): domain Bacteria; phylum Actinomycetota; class Thermoleophilia; order Solirubrobacterales; family Solirubrobacteraceae; genus Palsa-465. The sequence goes on from CAVOTN010000022.1 coordinate 438,652, forward strand.
GAGGACCAGATCGCCGAGCTGACCGATGCATGGCGGCGACAGGGCGAGCCCGAGTTCCACGAAGAGCTGCTCGCGGAGGTCGAATCCGTCCGACGGCGGTTCCTCTTCGGAGGACACGGAGTTCAACCCCGATGAGGATCCGCTGCTCGAGGAGGCGATCTCGCTCGTGGCGCAGATGGGGACCGCGTCGACCTCGATGCTCCAGCGCCGGCTGCGTCTCGGCTACACGCGGGCGGGGCGGCTGATCGACATGCTCGAGCGCCGCGGGATCATCTCCGGCTACGAGGGGTCCAAGCCCCGTCAGGTTCTGATCACCGAGGGCGACGTGCCCCGAATCCTCACCCACCTGGCCGAAGCCGAGGGTCCCGCCGTGCCGCCTCCGGTGCGCGTCCCCGACGACGCCGGCGAAGAGCAGTAGTCCGTTGCGCGGCGAGCGCGAGTCGGCGGAAAAGTCCTGCTGTCGATGCGCCGTCCGCCGCTAGCCTTCGCAGGCGGATGGCCGACATCGGCACCACACTCCGAGAGGCGCGGATCCGCGCGCGGATCGACATCAGCGAGGTCGAGGCCAAGACCAAGATCCGCGCCAAGTACCTGCGCGCGATCGAGAACGAGGAGTGGGACCTGCTCCCCGGGCCGGTGTACGTCAAGAGCTTCCTGCGCACGTACGGCGACTTCCTCGGGGTCGACAGCCGCCTGCTGGTTGACGAGTACAAGCGCCGCTACGAGCGCCCGGCCGATTCGGATCTGCGGCCGATCACCCCGCTCGGGCGCGAGCGCGAGCGCAAGCGCCGGCGCCCCCGGCTCGGGCCGGTCGCCGCGGTCCTGCTCGTGCTCGTCGTGGTCGGAGCTGCGCTGTACGTTGTCGGCAGCAACAATCCGACCAGCCCGATCGTCGACGTCCTCGACGACCGTGACGACCAGCGCGCGCAACACCACGTCGACGACCACGCACACCGCCACCGTTCACCATCGGCGTCGACGCCCTCCGCCGCCGCCGAAGCCGACCACCGTGACGCTCAATCTCGTGCCGACGAGCACGCTGTACGTGTGCGTGGAGGACGGTAACGGCAAGAAGCTGATCGACGGCGTGACCTATGCCGCCGGCCAGGCGATTCCGTCCGAGACCGCCCCGAAGCTCATGGTGACGCTCGGTAACGATTCCGTCCAGATGAAGATCAACGGCAAGTCGGTGACCCCCACCGTCGGGTCGCCGATCGGATACGAGCTGACGCCGGGGAAGACCACTCCGTTGCCGGCGGGCCAGCTGCCGACCTGCGCATGAGCGAGCCCCCCCGCGCCGGGATCCTCATCACGGGCACCGAGGTCCTGACCGGGATCATCTCCGACCGCAACGGACCCTGGCTGTCCGAGCGACTGTCCGAGCTCGGCGTCGACGCAGCGATGATCCAGATCGTCGGCGATCGCCCCGACGATCTGATGGCGGCGCTCCGGTTCATGGCGGCAGAGGGGATGGCCGTGATCGTGACGAGCGGCGGCCTCGGGCCGACCGCCGATGACCTCACGGCCGAGGTCGTGGGGCGCTTCGCCGGCCGCGAGATGGTGCTCGACGACGCGCTCGAGGAGCGGATCGCCGAGATTCTCAGGCCGCTCATGCACCGCTGGCGGGGTCTCGATCCCGACGCGATCCGGGAGGCCAACCGCAAGCAGGCGGTGGTGCCGCGTGGGGCCACCGTGTTGGACCCGGTGGGTACCGCGCCAGGGTTGGTGGTTCCCCCGTTGGCGGGTCCGGGTCCGACCGTCGTCGTGCTGCCGGGGCCGCCGCGCGAGCTCCACGAGATGTGGGAGCTGGCGCGCTCGACCGAGGCGTTCCGCGCCGCGATCGTCGACGCGACTTCGTATCGCCGCGGGATCGTGCGGCTGTACGGGCTCCCCGAGTCCGAGATCGCGAACACGCTCCGCGCCGCCGAGGAGTCCGGCCTGCCGCTCGAGCCGCTCGAGATCACGACCTGCCTGCGGCGCGGCGAGATCGAGGTCGCGACCCGCTACGAGCCCGCCGGCGAGTCGGCGTACGAGTCGCTGATCGACTTCATCGCCGAGCGTCACGGCGACCAGCTGTTCTCGCGTGACGGGTCGACGGTCGACGCGCAGGTGGCCTCGTTGCTCTCAGGGCGCATGGTCGCGGTGGCCGAATCGTGCACGGGCGGGCTGATGTCGGCGCGGTTGACCGAGCTGCCCGGGTCCTCGGCGTACTTCGGCGGCGGGGTGGTCGTGTACTCGAACGAGGCCAAGGTGTCGCTCGCCGGCGTCGACCCCGACCTGATCGCACGTTTCGGGGCGGTATCGAACGAGGTGGCGGAGGCGCTGGCGTCGGGCGCGGCATCGCGGTTCGACGTGGACGCGGGCGTGGGGATCACCGGGATCGCCGGCCCGGACGGCGGAACCGAGGACAAGCCTGTCGGCACCGTGTGCTTCTCGGTGTGCCTCAGAGATGGGCCGCGGATTACGCGGCGAACGCTGCTGCCGGGGAGCCGATCCGACATCCGCGACCGCTCGACCACGGTCGCCATGCACCTGCTGCGGCGGCTGCTGCTGGACGCCGCCGGGGCACTGCCCGACGGCGCCGCTCGCGCCGAGCGGGCGTGACCGGCGCGGGCGCCACGGCCCGACTGTTCGTTGCACTCGAGCTGCCCTCGGCGGCGCGGGAGGCGTTGGTCCAGTGGCGATCCGAGGTCGCCGGCGAGGTTGCGGGGCTGCGTCTCGTGCGGCCCGAGGATCTTCACGCGACGCTGTGCTTTCTGGGGTCGCGGCCGGTCGGCGAGATAGAAGCGATCTCCTCGGCCTGTGGCGTCGTCGCGGGTGAGCCCGTCGTGGACTCGGCGTTCGGCGAGGGGTTGTGGTTGCCGGCGCGGCGTCCTCGCGTGCTCGCGGTCGCGCTGTCGGATCCTGACGGGGCACTCGGCCGGGCTCAGTCCGTGCTATCTGGTGCGCTGGCCGCGGGGGGTTGGTACGCGCCGGAGTCGCGGCCGTTCCTGGCTCATGTCACGGTGGCGCGCGTCAGTCGCGACGCCCGGGTCAGACGAGTCGAGCTGCCGGCGCCACCGGGGTCCGCGGTGCGCTGCTCGCGCGTGACGCTGTACCGGTCGCGGCTTGGATCGGGCGGCGCGCGCTACGAGCCGCTGGCGTCGATCGAGCTCGGGTCCTCGCCGGCGAGTACCGCGGTGTAGACGCGGTGCTCGAGTACCTGGAGACGCGCCGGCGCATGACCGACTCGACGTTCCGCGTCACCGCGGGCAGATCGCGGAGTGCTGGCTCGTGCCGTTCGATCAGACGGTGTTCGATGAAATCTGGTCCTAGAGCGCGGATCGCGGGTATGCGACAACCTGATGACCATGAACTCGACACGTTGTTCAGTTGACAGGACCGTGATTCGCTGATGCCGCGCGTCGTCGTTACCGGCGCCACCGGCATGATCGGCCGTGCCCTCGTCAGTGCCCTGGTGGCGCGGGGGGAGGAGGTGGTCGTGCTCTCGCGCGACGCCCAGCGCGCCCGCCAGACGCTCGGGGACGGCGTCGAGGCGCACACCTGGGGGAGCCCGCTGACCGAGCCCCCGCCCGAGGCCGCGCTCGCCGGCGCCGACGCCGTCGTCCACCTGCTCGGCGAGCCGATCGCGCAGCGCTGGAGTGATGAAGCCAAGGAGGCCATCCGCGAGTCGCGGGTCCGCTCGACGCACGCGCTCGTCGAGGGGTTGCTCGCGCTCGCGCCCGAGCGCCGGCCGCGCACGCTGGTGTCCCAATCCGCCGTCGGCTTCTACGGTCCGCGGGACGACCAGCCCGTCGACGAACAGGCGCCGGCCGGAAACGACTTCCTCGCCGAGGTCGTGGTCGCCTGGGAGCGCGAGGCGCTGGCCGCGGCGTCGTCGGGTACGCGGGTCGTGGTCACGCGCACCGGCGTCGTGCTCTCGCCCGACGGCGGCGCGCTCGCCAAGATGCTCCCGTTCTTCCGTCTCGGCATCGGCGGCCCGGTCGCCGGCGGCCGCCAGTACGTCCCCTGGATACACCTCGACGACGTCGTCGGCGCGATGCTGTTCTGCGCCGGCCGGCCCGAGGCCGCCGGGCCGGTGAACCTCACCGCTCCGAGTCCGGTCACCAACGCGCAGCTCTCGCGCGCCCTCGGACGCGTCCTGAAGCGGCCGGCGTTCCTGCCCGTGCCGGCGCTGGGGGTCAAGGCCTTGTACGGCGAGATGGCGGAGATCGTGATCACCGGCCAGCGCGCGGTGCCGGCGGTGCTCGAGCGGCTGGGGTACGGGTTCCGTCACCCTGATCTGGAGCCGGCGCTGCGGGATGTCTTGAACCGTCCGGGCTGAGACACGGGGGTCGCCGACGCCCGCCGGCGTCTCGTGCTCGCCGGCGCCTCGTGTCCGCCGGTCCGTGCCCTCTCGCCGGCGCCTCGTGCCCGCCGGGTCCACAACCCTCTCGCCGGCGCCCCAAGTCGCCCCGCCCCGGTCCTCGCCGACCTGCATAACACGCCGATTCAGCCGCGAACAGGAGACTGTGGCGGACTATGCATGTGGGGCATGCGGAGTACGCCACGATCTGCCCGCTGCGCCGCAATTGGCGTATTACGCATGCTCGGTCCCGCCGGCGCCACGGTCCGGGTGTCGGCTTCTCTCCGGGTCGTCGCGTCGCACGGCGTCCCTCAGGTGCCCGCCTTTCCGGGCTGTCGGCTTCTTTCCGGGTGTCGGTGCACGCTCCCTCAGGTGCCGCTTTTCCCGGCGCCGGCCGCCCCGCCACTCGCCACCGATCCGGCCCCGTCCACCGCCTCTCGCCACCGATCCGGCCCCCGCCACCGCGACCCAACCCGCCACCATCCGACCCCCGCCGCACAATTGGCACGAAGTTGTTCGCGTTCTGAGACGAACGTGCCTTGTTCCGTTGCAGGCAGCGGCTCTAGCGTGCCGGTTCCGTCCGCCACCCCGCCTACCGTGGTGATCAAAGCGCATTAGACAAGGAGCCGAACGGAGATGAGCGAGCAAGACAAGGCCAACCTGAAGCCGGGAGCCACGTCCGACCCGAAGGCGGATGCCAAGCGACAGGCAGCGCTCCAGGGCGCTCTGACGCAGATCGAGCGGCAGTTCGGCAAGGGCACCGTCATGCGCATGGGGGACCCGGGTGCGCGCGTCGCCGTCGATGCGATTCCCACCGGCGCGTTGGCGCTCGACGTGGCGCTTGGGATCGGTGGCGTCCCGCGCGGGCGCATCATCGAGATCTTCGGCCCGGAGTCCTCAGGTAAGACGACGCTCGTCTATCACATCCTCGCCGAGGCCCAGAAGCTCGGTGGCGTGTGCGCGTTCGTCGACGCCGAGCACTCGATGGACCCGCTTTACGCCCAGCAGATCGGCGTCGATATCGACGAGCTGCTGGTCTCCCAGCCCGACTACGGCGAGCAGGCGCTCGAGATCGTCGACATGCTGATCCGCTCGGGGGCCGTCGACGTGATCGCGATCGACTCGGTCGCAGCGCTGACCCCGCGCGCAGAGCTCGAAGGTCAGATGGGCGACCAGTCCGTCGGCCAGCAGGCTCGGATGATGTCGCAGGCGATGCGCAAGATCACCGGCGGCCTCAACCGTACCCAGACGCTGTGCGTGTTCACCAACCAGATCCGGGAGAAAGTGGGCGTGATGTTCGGCTCGCCGGAGACTCAGCCGGGCGGTCGCGCGCTGAAGTTCTATTCCTCCCAGCGGCTGGACATCCGCCGCATCGAGACGATCAAGGACGGCACCGAGGCGGTCGGCAACCGGGTGCGGGTGAAGGTCGTCAAGAACAAGGTCGCCGCGCCGTTCAAGCAGGCGGAGTTCGACATCGAGTTCGGCAAGGGCATCTCGACGTCGGGCTGCCTGCTCGACTACGGCATCGAGCACAACATCGTCACCAAGTCCGGCTCGTTCTTCTCCTACGGCGAGGAGCGGCTCGGTCAAGGGCGCGGCAACGCCAAGGCGTTCCTCGACGAGCACCAGGACATGGCGAAGGAGATCGAAGCCAAGGTCTATGCGGCCCTCGGACTCAAACGCGACCTGGTCAAGGAGATCGAGCCGCGCGAGGAGCCGGCACTCCAGGCCGTGGGCGCGGAGGTCGCCGCTCAGGGACGCGCCGCCTAGCGCGTGCTGGACGCTGACGCCGGTCCGGGGCGCGTGCTCGACCCCGACATGGCCACCGCCACCGACATCAATCCGGAGGAGCGGCCGCCCGACGGCGATGCTGGTCTGGAGCGGCCGCTCGCGATCGCCTACCGCTACCTGAACGCCCGCGAACGGACTCGGGCGGAGATGCGAACGCATCTCCAGGGCAAGGGCATCGATCCGCGGGACGTCGAGCGCTCAATCGAGGCGCTCGTCGGTCAGGGGCACCTCGACGACCTCCGGTTCGCTCGCCTGTTCGTGCAGGACAAGCGCGAGCTCGACGAGTGGGGCGCCGATCGGATCAGGCGCACCCTGCTCGGTCGCGGCGTCGATCGTGACGTCGTCGAGGAGGCGCTCGCCGAGCACGAGTCGGATGACGGTGGCGAGCTCGACCGCGCCCTGGCCGTGCTGCGCCGCCGCTTTCCCTCGCCGGCAGGGGATCGCCGGGAGCGTGAGCGCGCATTCGGCGTGCTGCTGCGCAAGGGATACGACAGCGATATGGCCCTCGAGGCGATCTCCGCCCACGTGCGCGACGCGGAAGACGAACTATCCGCCTGAGGCGCGCTGACGGCCTCCGGGCGGCTCTCAGCGCGCGACAGCGCGCACCGCCACGACCGCGTATCACCCAAACGGCTGAGCGCGGCGATGCGTCGTTGCGCCGACCGCCCGCCGGTACTACGATCCTGTAAGCGAACGAAGGGCCCGCGGGCCATCAAAGAACACCAGCAAATTTCGTATATCTTGGATTCCGGACTCAGTGTCGACGGCAAACACCATCGGGCCACCTGGTCCATTCAGAAAAGACCCAGAACCCGCCAGGTAGCCGCCTACTGAAGGCAGGCACCACTAGCTGTGCCGGCATCCGTTCGTGCAGCCCTGCACGGGCCGATCGGTCGCTCCGAAAATTAAAGCTTTGACGTAGATCCGGCAGTGCGCCGGAATCGCACGGAGAGGATCGACCATGGAAATCATCGGGGCCGCAGCGCTGATCACGGTGGGAATCGTGGTTGCGGCCATCATCTACGGTCGGACCCACGGCACCCGGACGGTTGCCGTCGCCGGTCCGACAGCGAGCATGCAGGTCGTCGAAACGGCGCGTCCGAACCCGCGGCGCGATGACGCTGAACTGCTCGAACGCACGGCGGCGCTCACACGCCGCGAGGAGACGCTGGTGCGCAAGGAGTCCGAGCTCGACAACGAACGGGCGGCGGTCGCCGAGTCTCGCCAGGAGCTCGAGCGCTCGCTCGAGCAGGTCTCGGGCCTGTCCGCGGGCCGCGCCAAGCAGCTGCTGCTCAAGGAGATCGAGGAGCAGGCCAAGCACGACGCCGCGCGTCGCATCCGTCAGATCGAGGAGGAGACCAAGCGCGAAGCCGAGCGCCGGGTTCGGAACATCCTGTCGGTGTGTATGCAACGTCTCGCAGCGGGCCACGCCGCCGAGACGACGGTGTCCGTCGTACAGCTGTCGGCCGACGACATGAAGGGCCGGATCATCGGCCGCGAGGGTCGCAACATCCGCGCGCTCGAGAACCTCACCGGCGTCGACTTCATCATCGACGACACGCCCGGCGCCGTCGTCCTGTCCGGCTTCGACGGCGTGCGCCGCGAGATCGCGAGGCTGACGCTCGAGAAGCTGCTCCAGGACGGTCGCATCCATCCGGCTCGGATTGAGGAGATGTACTACCAGGCGAAGTCCGAGCTCGAGGGCCACATCGTCGAGATGGGGGAGCAGGCCGTATTCGACGCGGGCGTTCAGAGCGTGCAGCCCGAACTGGTGAAGCTTCTCGGGCGGCTCAGGTTCCGTACGAGCTACGGCCAGAACGTGCTCGCACACTCGATCGAGGTCTCGCGCTTGGCCGCCATGATGGCCGACGAGCTCGGCGCAAGCGCACGGACCGCGCGACGGGCCGCGCTGCTGCACGACATCGGCAAGGCGGTCACGCACGAGATCGAGGGGCCCCATGCGCTCGTGGGCGGCGAGATGGCGCGCAAGTACGGCGAGTCCGAAGCAGTCGCGCACGCGATGGAGGCACACCACAACGAGGTCGAGCCCCAGACGATCGAAGCCGTGATCGTCCAAGCGGCGGATGCGCTGTCGGGCGCCCGCCCCGGCGCGCGCGGAGAATCGCTCGAGCAGTACGTCAAGCGCCTGCGAGACCTCGAGCAGATCGCCACCCGGCACAAGGGGGTGGACAAGGTCTACGCGATGCAGGCGGGCCGTGAGATCCGCGTGATGGTCGCCCCGGGCGCGATCGACGACGACGCCGCGACCATGCTGTCCTATGAGATCGCGCGGGAGATCGAGAAGGAGCTCGAGTACCCCGGGCAGATCAAGGTGACCGTGATCAGGGAGTCGCGCGCGGTCGAATACGCACGCTGACCCTCACGTTTCCGCTCCGTCGAGCGGACCCCACAACGCAGCTCCGCCTCGCTGTGTCGCTCGGTGAACGATGGGTGGAATTGTCTAAGAGCGGGTATACGTGCTTGCGGCGGGTCGTACTGGCGGGAGGTCGGCGGCTTTGACCCGCAAGTCGCCGAGAAAGGGTTCCCTCGATGAATCGACGGTTGTCGTGCCTCGGCGCGTCCAAGCGCCTTGCGGTAGGTCTCGCTATATCTCTGGCAACTTGCGGGGTCGCGGCCGCAAGCGCGTCCGCTGCGCTGACATCACACGGTCAGCTACTTCACCTCGCGCCGGATTTGCAATCGAACACGAACTCGAGCAGTAACTGGTTTGGGTACAACCAAGGCACGCTCGAGCAAGGAAGCAAGCTGTTCAACTCGATCACGGGTGACTGGACCGTTCCAACGGCCACCACGCACACCGCCGGGCAGGCCGAGGACTCCTCGGACTGGATTGGGATCGGTGGCGGTTGTATCGACGCCGGCTGTACGGCGACCGACTCGACGCTGATCCAGACGGGCACCGAGCAGGACGTCGACTCCACCGGCGCCGCGTCTTACTCCGCGTGGTGGGAACTCGTACCCGCGCCGTCGCTGACGATCAGCAACATGACCGTAGAGCCGGGCGACCACATGCACGCCTCGATCGCCGAGGTCGTCGCCGACTCGAACGTTTGGACGATCTCGATTCAGGACGTGACCCGTGGCGAGTCGTTCTCCCAGACGGTGCCTTACAGCTCGACGCATGCCACTGCCGAGTGGATCGAGGAGACGCCGCTGGAGATCGGGACGGATGCCGGCTTCGCCGCGCTGCCGAACCTGACGAACCCGGCGTTCACGTCGGCGACGGTGAACGGTGCCTCGGCAGGTCTGAAGGCTTCCGAGGAGCTTGACCTCACCGACTCGAACGGCAACGTGATCGGTGCGCCGTCGGCACCGAACTCCACGGCCGACGGGTTCGACGACTGCGCGTGGGCTTCCACCTGCAGCTAGCGCGTACCTGACGCACAGTTCTGACAAGGGTCCATCGCGCATCGGCCGATGCGCGGTGGACCTGCGTCGTTTCGCCCATCAGTGATAGTGATGATGGTGCAGGAACACGCCGTGCCCGGTCCACGCCGCGAACTCCGGGAATCAGCACCACCGCTAGTACGAGCCCGCCGACCATCGCACCGGTCAGCGCGATCCAGCGCCCAGCGGTCCCCGGGGTCGCGCCGATGCCCGGCGCGTCGTCACGCCCGCGGACTCCGAGCGCTCTCGCCACGGCCGGCAAGTGGCCGAGGATGTGGAGGCTCATGAAGACTACCCACACGATGAACGTGAGCTTGTGGAGCAGCAGCATCGGGTTGCGGTCTGTGGGGCCGACGATCAACAGCCCGATGCCGGTGGCGAATACCCCGACGGTCGAGAGCACGACGATCGGCGCCATCAAGCGCAGGGCGATCTCCGGGGGCCCCTTGCGCCGATAATCGGCGTTGTGCGTGTAGTAGCGCGCGAACCTGTAGCCGGTGCTGGCCATCTTGAGCAGCACGGGGCCGATCAGCAATAGCCCGACGAACAGATGCATCCAGATGAACTGGCTCAGCTGTGGAATCGTGAAACCGATCACCGCCAGCAGCACGATCAGGATCGCGCCGGTGACCGTGGTCAGATGCTCGTTACCGTCCGGGCCGCCGCCGGTCAGCGACTTCGCACGCAGCAGCCGAGCGAGGATCCGGCGCGACGCAGCGCGTTCGTGCCGCCCGATCGTGACGTCGCCGCTCGTCCCCATGGGCGGAATATTGGGCCGCCAACCGAAGTTCAGCGTGAGCTATCAATGAGAAACCTCTTTGCTACGACGGGCGAACCAAGGGCCTGGCCTTATTATCGGCCGACCCGCGACGCCGGAGGCGGCGCCGGTTTGTCATGCCCGGACTGATCCTGCTCATCGAAGACGAACCGGGAATCGTCGACTTCCTGGAACGAGGGCTTCGCGCTCAGGCGTTCGACGTCATCTCGGCGACTGACGGCGTCAATGGCGCCGTGACCGCATTGAACGAAGACGTCGACCTGGTCGTGCTCGATCTCATGCTGCCCGGGCGCAGCGGCCTCGACGTGCTCGCGACGCTCCACGACGCCAAGCCGGGATTGCCGGTGATCGTGCTCACCGCGCTCGGTGAGGTCGAGCATCGGGTCGCCGGGCTCGACGCCGGCGCGGTTGACTACCTCACGAAGCCGTTCTCGCTGACTGAGCTCGCGGCCCGGATCCGAGCTCAACTCCGCGCTGCGGCACATTCACCACGGACCACGTTGAGCGCCGGAGACATCGAGGTCAACCTGCTGACCCGCGAGGTCCGTCGCGGGGGCGAGCTCGTCCGGCTATCGACGACCGAGTTCGAGCTGCTGGCGTACCTCATGCACAACCGCGGTCACGTTCTGTCCCGGGAGCAGATCCTGCGCGCGGTCTGGGGCTACGAATACGACCCCGGCACGAACGTTGTCGACGTCTACATCGGATACCTCCGCCGCAAGCTTCGCCGGCAAGGCACGAACCCGCCGATCGTCACCGTCCGCTCGGTCGGCTATCGGCTGGAGGCGAGCCACTAGGCCCCGGACCGGGGCCGAGGCTGTCCACATTGCGTACGCGACTGCATTCGGGGCTGCCGGCCGGACTCCGATGGCGGTTGACGGCATGGGTTGCCGGCGTCATGGTCGTGTCGGCGGCCGTGGTGTTCCTGGTCGTCTACCAGGACACCGGCGTGCAGCTGAAGAGCGAGATCGATCGCGACATCAGCGGCGACACCAGCCAGATGATCCAGTCGCTCGCCGGGTCGGGCGGTCAGCGACCGGCTCAGATCGCCGCGGCGGCGGCGCATTACGTCGTCGCCCAGCCCTACAACGCGACCTCGACCCTGCTTTTCGTGCTGATTCCCGGTGGGCATCCCACGAGCAACCATCCCGAGGTGTTCGGCGGCGGTCCTCCCGACGAAGGCGAAACCGAGGCCGAGCAGCTGGTCGAGAACGCGGAGGGGCGACAGCTCATGATCCCGCGGCTCGGCTACTCGACGGCGCCGGTGCCGGACGTCGGCAAGATGCGCATCTTCGAGCAACGCGTAGATCTCGGCAGCGTGCAGATGATCGCGGGTGCCGGCGAGCCGCTCGCGCTGGTCGATCGCGCCCAGCACGGGGTGGCCCGGGCGTTCGTCGTGGCCGGAGCCGTCGTTCTCCTCCTCGCGCTGGTCGCGTCCTATCTCGCCGGCGCGCGGGTGTCGGCCCCGCTGCGGCGGATGGCGCAGGTGGCCACCCGCGTCGACGCCGGCGACCTCGGTCCGCGAATGGAGATCGCAGGGGAGCGGGCAGACGAGGTGAGGGTCCTCGCGGACGCGTTCAATCGCATGCTCGACCGGCTCGAGGATGCGTTCGCGAGCCAACGCGAGTTCGTCGCGGATGCCTCGCACGAGCTGCGCACACCGCTGACGGTGATCCGCGGTCAGCTCGAGGTACTCGCTGCCCAGGAGAATCCTTCGAGCGCCGAGGTCACCCGCGTCGAGCGCCTGGTGCAGGCGGAGATCACGCGAGTGTCCCGCCTGGTCGACGATCTGCTCGTGCTCGCTCAGGCCGAGCGAACGGACTTCCTGCGCGCCGAGGCGATCGACGTGCGCCCGTTCGTGACCGACTTGTGGGACGGGATGAGCCTGACCGCCGATCGACGGTTCGAGCTGGGAACCGTCGCGGACGGATCCCTCGAAGCCGACCCCGACCGACTCGCCCAAGCACTCCGGAACCTCGCCCGCAATGCGATCGAGCACACCGATGAACACTCCGGCCTCGTCCGCCTCGACGTCACCCGGCTCGCGCCCGATCGCATCCGGTTCGCCGTCCTCGACGACGGCCCGGGAATCCCGGCGGACGAGCGTGAGCGAGTGTTCGAGCGGTTTCACCGAACCGACGGTGGTCGCACGCGATCGAGCAGCGGCGGCGCCGGGCTCGGGCTAGCGATCGTGCGCGCGATTGCCGAGGCCCACAAGGGCACGGTTCGCGTGCGTGATTCGGACAATGGCCGCGGCGCGGCGTTCGAGCTCGTCCTCCCCGGATTCGACCCAAGCTGAGGTCCGGCGCGTTACGCTTCGGGGGCCGTGAGCCCCAAGCTCATCGTTGTTTTCTTCGCCCTGGAGGTCAGCTTTGTCACGGTCTGCGTGGTAGCCGGCTTCGCGACGGGCCGGCGACCGCACTCCCGGGCTCATGTGTTCGTCCGTTGTCTCGCGGTCCCGGCCTTGGTGCTGTTCGTCGTGCTCGTCGCGCCGGAGCAGGTGGCAGTCCCGCTCGCATGGGTGACGCTCATCACCGCGATGGTCGTGATCCCGGCTTTGTCGTGCCGGACGCCGGCGAATCCTCCGCCGGGTCCGACTGATGAGGACGGTGGCGGGGGTCCTGACCCCGATCGGCCGTCCGGTTCCCCCGAGCCTCGCGGAGGCATCCCGCTCCCGGATGCCGACCCGTCGCGAGTTCGAGTACGTGACCACAGCAGTCCGAGGATCCGCTACCTCACGCGGTGGCGCGAGCAGCAGCCCGACCGCGAGCCGGTGCGATAACCACCGAACCGGGAGTCGGTCCGAAAGCCGCCGAAGCGCTAGCCGCGGGCGGCGCAACCGGGCCGCCTCGATACCCTTGGCGACGGTGAGGCTGTACCACGTAACCACGTTCGGGTGTCAGATGAACGAGCACGACTCCGAACGGATGAAGGGGATGCTGGAATCGCTCGGGTACGCCGAGGCGCCGGTGCGCGACCAGGCCGACCTGATCCTGTTCAACACGTGCTCGATCCGGGAGAAGGCCGACAGCCGGTTCGTGGCGCACCTCGGCGAGGCCAAGCGGGTGAAGTCCGAGCGTCCCGATGTGGTCGTCGGTGTCGGCGGATGCTGGGCGCAGTCGGTCAAGGAGGAGGTGTTCGCGAGGTTCCCGTTCGTGGACGTCGCGTTCGGGCCCGGTCAGGTCCACAAGCTCGCTGAGTTCCTGGTCAGCGACTCGCTCACCGCGCAGGGGTATTTCGAATTCGAAGGGTTCACCGGGCACCTGCCCGCCAAGCGAGCGCGCGATCACCACGCGTGGGTGCAGATCAGCGTCGGCTGCAACTGCGTGTGCTCGTACTGCATCGTGCCGTCCACCCGCGGTCGCGAGGTCAGCCGCCCGCCGCACGAGCTCGTGGCCGAGGTGCAGGCTCTCGCCGGCGACGGTGTGCGCGAGGTCACGCTGCTCGGTCAGAACGTCAACTCCTACGGTCGTGACCTGCCGGGCGAGGAGCGCACCACGTTCGCGCGAGCTGCTCGCACAGGTCGACGCCGTCGAGGGGGTCGACCGCATCCGCTATACGAGCCCGCATCCGAAGGACATGCGCGAGGACGTGATCCTGGCCCACGCGCAACTCGCCGCGGTCTGCGAGCACATCCATCTCCCGGTCCAGTCCGGGTCGAGCGCGGTGCTGAAGCGCATGCGCCGCACATACACGCGCGAGCGCTACCTCGACCGCGTCGCGATGATCCGCGAGCACGTGCCGGACTGTGCGCTGACGACGGACATCATCGTCGGCTTCCCGGGCGAGACCGACGCGGACTTCGAGCAGACGCTCACGCTGGCCGAGGAGGTCGGCTACGACGGAGCGTTCACGTTCATCTACTCGCCGCGGCGCGGCACCGAGGCCGAGGGCATGCCGGACCAGGTGCCGCACGAGCTCAAGGTGGAGCGTCTCCAGCGCCTCGTCGAAGTCGTGCAGCGTCGGGGACTCGAGCGCGCTCAGCGTTTCGTCGGTCGCACGCTCGAAGTGCTCGTGGAAGGCCCGTCGCGGACCGATCCATCCCGTCTGCGGGGACGCTCGCGCCACAACAAGGTCGTGAACTTCACCGGCCTCGGCGCCCCTGGAGAGCTCGTCGACGTCGAGATCCTGGAAGCAACCAGCCAGACGCTCGCCGGCCAGGAATCGATCCTGAGCCGCGCCGCGGACTGATCATTCGTCCAGTTTCGCCGTTCCGGCGAAGTGGACATCCGTCCAGACGCTGCGACCGCAGCGGTTGCAGGGTCTCGGCGCGCCGAAACGCTGAGTGTGGGAGCAATCCACGAATCTGTGGAGCGGTGATGGCCACCCTGTCGGCGGTCACGAATATGCCTGCTCTCGCACTACTCGGCGAGGACGGCCGGCTCGAGCAAAGCACCGAGGCATTTCGCCGCTGGTACGCCGACAACGAGGAGCTCTGCAAGGAGTCCTCCGAGCTCCAACGCGTAATCGACGGTCAGGCCAATGCGGCGGTGCTGAAGCTCGACGGTATCGCCGTCGATATCGCGGCCGTCTCGGACCGCGCCGGCACTCGCCACGTCCTGCTGACGCTCCCGACGGACGAGCTGCCCTCGCTGGGCGACGCCGGCGGCGCCCTGCTCGACGGCGCGCTCGACGAGAGCCCGGCGATCGTCTGGCTCAAAGACCTCGAGGGCCGCTACGTCCGCGTCAACTCTCGATTCACGACGTTCCTCGGCACCACCGAGGAGAAGCTGCTGGGCCGTACCGACGCGGAGCTCCCACCCGCTGAGACGGTCGACGGACCTCGCCTGGAGGAGCGCGAAGGCGATGTCGAGGAGCCCCTCCAGCTGGAGTACGTGGTCGGGCCCTACCAGGGGCGCGACGCGCTGGTGGTCCTCCGGTTCCCGGTCGGCGACGCGAAGGGCGTGCCGACGCTGGTGTGCGGCGTGGCGGCTCCGTCCTCGGAGGCGAACGTCGCCCGCAGCGAAGCCGCCCGTCTCCTCCGAGTGGAGCGCTGGAGCCGGCTCGACGCCGAGAGCGTGCGAGCCGAGATGCTCGCCGAATGGGGCGTGCTCCCGGACGCCCGGGGCCGGTCGGCGCCGACCACGAGTGCCGGCGAGCCCGCGTCGGGAGCGGCAGACCGCGAGCAGCAGGCCGCCGTCGCCGAGGCGCGAGCGGAGCGGGCGACTGCGGTGGCAGAGCGGGACGCCGCGCTGACCGCGAACGGGGAGCTCGCCGGCGAGCTCAAGGCGGCGCAGGCCCGGCTGACCGAGCTCGAGCGGAAGATCGCCGACGGCGACGTGGAGCGCGGCGACGCCGAGGTGGAGCTGGCCGCGCGGGCCGCCGACCTCGACCGCGCGCTCTCCCGTGAGCGGGAGCGCGCCGAGGAACTCGAACGCACGCTCACACTCGTCAGGGAGCGCCTCGGCGACGACGCCGAGGCGGCGCGGACTGAGGTCAAGCGCGCCCGGGCCGACGCCGACGCCGCGCGGATCGAGCTCGAGCGCGCCCGTGCCGACGCCGAGGCGGCGCGGAGCGACGTCGAGAAGGCTCGCGCGGAGGCCGAGGCCGCGCGGGCGGCGGTCGCCTCCGAGCGCGAATCCGCATCGAGCGCGAGGGCGGCACTCGAGCTCGAGGTCAAGCAGGCTCGCGAGCACCTGGCAACGTTGGAGCGCCGGCAGGGCGCCGACGACTCCGGAGCGCAGCTGATCCAGGCCGACAAGGCGCGCGCCGCGGCCGAGGCAGCGCTGGCCGACGCGGTCGCCGACCGCGACGCCACGCTGAAGGCCAGGGCTGCCCTCGACGGGCGAGCTCGAGCAGGAGCGCAAGCAGATTGCGGCCTTGCACGACGGCGCAGCGGCTGCCGAGGAGCGGATCCGCGAGCTCACCGGGACTCTCGAGCGTGAGCGAGTCCGCGCCGCCGGACTCGAGCAGATGCAAGCCCGGAACCAGGAGCTCGAGGGCGAGCTGCGCCTGGCGATCGGGAAGGCCGACAAGGCCGAGCGCGAGGTCGAGCTTGCGGCCACCGAGGCCGACAAGGCGGAGAACCAGCTCCGGTTCGCGGTCGCGAGGGCCGACAAGGCCGACGGCGAGCTCCGGCTTGCGGCGGCGCGCGCTGAAAAGGCCGAGACCGAGCTGCGGGCGGTCGGCGCGAGGGTCGTGAAGGCCGAGAGCGAGGCGCAGACCGCCTCGGTCCGCGCGAGCAAGGCCGAGGAGGAGGTCGAGCGGTGGCGTGCCCAGGTCGACAAGGGCGGAGAGGAGATCGAGCGGTGGCGCGCGCGGGTCGACAAGGCCGAGGGCGACGTCGAGCAATGGCGGACCCGTGCCGAGCATGCTGAGACCGAGCTCGCACGCGGTAACGCGCGCCTGGAGGGGCTCGACACCGAGCTCGCGCGCGGTCAGACGCGCGTCGAGCAGCTCGAGGCCGAGCTGACGCGTGTCACCAGGCGCGCCGAGGACGCCGAGCGCGACGCCGAGCTCGGCCAGGCGCGGGTCCAGCAACTGGAGGCCGAGGTCGAGAGCGGGCAGGCCCGGATGCGGGAGCTTGAACGCGAGGTCGAAAGCGGGCGCGCCAAGGCCGAGGAGGCGGAAGCGGCGATCGCCGAGCTCGAGGAGCAGCTCGTTCAGGTGCCCGAGCCCGAGCCTGAGCCCGAGCCCGACCCCGCGGTTGCCGTCGCCGAGCAGGCCACCGGTCCGGATGACGATGCCGGCGACGTGGAAACGCCCATCCCCGCGGCCGAGTTGGCGACGCTCGAGGGAGTCGGCGACGCACCCCAGCCGCAGGCTGGTGCCGGGGTCAGCTGGCATCCGACGGCGAAGCGCACGCTGGCGGCCTCGCTCGCCCGAGAGTCGGTGTGGCGCAACGTTCTGAAAGAGACCGTCCAGGTGATCGGGTCAGAAGGCGGCTGGGACACAGTGACGGCATGGCTTCCCGATGAGTCAGACGGCCTGGGGTGCGCGGCCACGTGGACCGCGCATCACGGGCTCGACCGGTTCGAGGCGCTGACCTGGGAGGCCGGCCTCAAGCGAGACGGCTCGCTGCTCGACCAGGCGCTGCAGGCGCCCCACCTGACCTGGCTCACCGACATCGACGCGGTCGACGACGAGCGGCTCCAGACGGCCGCCGCCCACGGCATGAGCTCGGCGCTGCTGCTGCCGGTTCGCAACGGTGCGTCGACGATCGGCCTCCTAGAGCTGCTTACGCACGACAGCATCGAGCCGGACGCGCAGATCGCGCTGTCGCTGGAGGCGTCCGCGCTCCAGCTGGGTCGATTCGGCCACATGCTCAGCCTCGGCAAGTAGTCGAGCGTCAGAGCTGTCGGCGCCCGTTCGCCGGGCGTCCCGGGGGTCCGTCCGGAGTGCATGCGAACATGTGTTCGTGCGATGGAGCAACCTTGAAACCGAGGTGGAGGAGCGTGCCCGCCTTCCCGGCTACCGCGAGGAGGCCGTGGTGCGCCATTTCGACGCACCCGAGGCGGTCGAGACGAGGTTCTACGAGGTCCGGGCCAAGTCGATCCTGAACCGCGTGCCAGAGGCCTCGCAGATGCCGTTCCGGTGGACGATCAACCCCTACCGCGGCTGCACTCACTCCTGCCTCTACTGCCTGATGGGTGAGACGCCGGTTCTAACGGCCGACGGAAGACACAAGCCGATCGCCGAATTGGACGTAGGGGAGGCCATATACGGGACGGAGGTTGGCGAGTCCGGATACCGCCGCTACGTCCGCACGACGGTGCTGGACAAGTGGATCACGGTCAAGCCGGCGTATCGCGTCACGCTCGAAGGCGGCACGGAGTTGATCGTCAGCGGGAACCACCGGTTCCTGAGCAACCGAGGCTGGAAGCACGTCCGAGGCAGCGCCCGCGGCCAACCCGACCGGCCGCATCTGACGACTCGCAACCGGCTTGTCGGCACAGGTGCGTTTGCGGGGCAGCCGGACCACGATGCCGACTACCGACGCGGGTATCTGTGCGGGATCGTCCGAGGCGACGGCACGCTGCGTGCATACGACTGTCGACGGGCGAGCGGCAGCCGCTACACGGGCTATCGCTTTCGGCTGGCGCTTGCCGATCTCGAGGCACTCCGCCGGGCCCGCGAGTTCCTGGCTGCGGAGGACGTCGTCACCGGGCAGCGCGTGTTTCAGGTGGCCGCCGGCGCGCACCGGGAAATAACGGCGATCTCCGCTCAGGCCAGCGCTTCATTTGAACGAATCACGGAGTTGATCGAGTGGCCGCTGCTTCCGAGCCTGCAGTGGTGTCGCGGATTCCTCGCGGGGATCTTCGACGCGGAGGGCAGTCGCAACGACTTTGTCCTCAGGATCGCCAACACGGATCCACAGATCCTGGCGTGGACCGAGGCGTGCGCTCGCCGCCTCGGGTTCGACGTCGGCATCGACCGCACGAACCACGCCAACGGACTGAAGTACGTCCGCATCCGTGGCGGCCTGTCCGAGCACTTGCGGTTCTTCCACCTCAGCGACCCGGCGATCACGCGCAAGCGCGATATCGAGGGACAGATGGTCAAGACGTTCGCGAACCTCAGGGTGGCCGCGATCGAGCCGCTCGGGCGGGCGCTGCCGCTGTACGACATCACCACGGGAACGGGGGATTTCATCGCCAATGGGGTCGTGAGCCACAACTGCTTCGCGCGTCCCACGCACAAGTACCTCGACTTCAATGCCGGCCGGGATTTCGAGCGGGAGATCGTGGTCAAGGTGAACGCGCCGGAGGTGTTGCGGGCGGAGCTGGCGCGGCCGAAGTGGACGCACGAGCACGTGGCGCTCGGCACCAACACCGACCCATACCAGTGGGTTGAGGGTCGCTACAAGCTGATGCCCGGCATCTGGGAGGCGATGCGCGATGCGGTCAATCCCTGCTCGGTGTTGACGAAGTCTCCTCTGTTGCTGCGAGACCTACCGCTGATGAAACAGATCGCCGAGCGGACGGAGTTCAGCGCCGCTCTGTCGGTACCGACGCTCGATGAACGCGCGTGGCGGGCGACCGAGCCGCATACGCCGAACCCGCGAGCGCGGCTCGAGGCGGTGGCGGAGCTGAATCGCGCGGGCATCCGGACCGGAGTGCTGGTGGCGCCGCTGATGCCGGGGATCAACGACGCGCCCGAGCAGGTGGCGAAGATCTTGGAGCTGGCCTCAGAAGCTGGCGCGGCGTACGTGACCGGCATCGCGCTCCATCTGCGAGGCGACGTGCGGGGACTGTTCTTCGAATGGCTCAAAAGCCATCGTCCCGACCTGGTCGATCGCTATAAACGGCTCTATCAGCGTGGCGCCTATGCACATCCCGACGAGCGAAGGCGGCTCAGCGAGCTCGTCAAGGGCCCCGATCTTTCGCCGGGTGGACGGATGCGAGGACGGTATCGATCGCCGGCGACGGACCAGGAGGACGCAAATTCCGGGCGAAATGAAGCGGTATGGTCGCCGGACCAAGGTCGCCTATTCTGAAACCGGAGTGAAACCCGCGCGGCCAGTCGGTGATAGGTAAGCAGCACCGCAAGCGCCGTTACGAGACAGATGCCACAACGCCTCAAGAAACCATCGAGACCAGACTTCCGCCTCGACCAGATGTTCGACACCCACAGCGAGGAGTGGGAGCGCGTCGGCCTGGCCGTCGACTTCGACGAGAAGAGCCTGCGGAGCGCGCGACGTCGCGTCGCGATTCTGGTGCCGCTGTTTGTCGCGGTCATCGTCCTCTACAGCAACCACGAGAGCTGGTTCGGCCTCTATGACACCGCGACCAAGACCCACAAGGCCAGCGGCTGGATAACGCCGATCACAGTCGTGACGGTGCTGGCGCTGCTCGCACTGGGTTGGGCCATCGCCCGCGATATCGGCCGCGTCGCCGGACCGACGTTCTTCCGCCGGATGGATCCTGGCACGGCCGGAACCGTGGGCTTCCTCGTCCGCCTCGTCACGGTCGGTATCACGCTCCTGGTAGCGCTCGAGCTCGCAGGCGTGAGCGCGGCCTCGCTGGTCGCGACCAGCGCGTTCACTGCTGTGATCGTCGGTCTTGCCGCGCAACAGACGCTCGGCAACCTGTTCGCCGGGATGGTGCTGCTGAGTGCGCGACCGTTCCGCGTCGGCGAGCGCGTCCGCTTTCAGGCGGGCGCCGTCGGTGGACAGATCGAGGGGATCGTCAGCTCGCTTGGCCTGCTGTACACGACGCTTGCCCAGGGCGAGGATCGAATCATGGTGCCGAACAACGTCGTGCTTTCGGCGGTTGTGGTCCCGATCAGGGAGCCGGCATCGGTCGACGTCAGGGTCCGTCTGGGCAGGGGCATCCGCGTGACCCAGGTCCAGTCGATCCTCGACGACAAGGTCAGGACGCCGACGCGGCGATCGGCCACGGTCGTGCTCGAGCAGCTCGACGGCGACGACGTTGTGGTGCGGGTGCAGGCCACGCCGGATCGCCCGGATGACGGTGCGCGTCTGGCCGACGAGATCATCGACGCGCTGGCGTCCGTCACGGGCGAGCATCCACTCGTGGTCGACAAGGATGGCGACGAGGCCGCTCCCGAGGAAGTAGCCGCCACCTCGCGCCAGCGGTAGGCGCGCCCGCCGCGCCCGGCGAGAATCGCGACTCGCGCCGCGGAGGTAGGCGCGCCGCCGCGCCCGGCGAGGATGCGGACTACGCCCCGGCGGGCGCGCGAATCAGGTCCTGGGCGGCGGCGAGGATCGCGTCGGCGTCGATGCCGAACTCGTGTACGAGCTCCGCCGGTTTGCCGGAGCCGGGCATGCCGGTGACCGCGAGCTTGCGGACGCGGACGCCCTCGACCTCGGCCAGCGCGGCGAGCACGGCATCGCCAAGACCGCCCTCGGGCCAGTGGTCCTCGACGGTCACGATCGCGCCGGTGTCGGCGGCCGCCTGGCGGATGGTCTCCTCGTCGACGGGCTTGATCGAGTAGAGATCGATCACGCGGGCGGCAACGCCCTGGGCGCCCAGCTCGTCGGCCGCCTTGAGCGCCTCGTGGAGCGTGACGCCGGCGCCGATGAGGGTGACCTGGTCATCGTCGGAGGAGCGCAGGACGCTCGAGCCGCCGATCTCGAACCGGTCTTCAGGGCTGTAGATCGTGGGCGAGGCGCCGCGGCTCGTCCGCATGTAGGCGATCCCGGGATGGTCGGCCATCTCGCGCACGAGCGCCGCGGCCTGGTTCGGGTCACACGGGTACAGGACCGCGCTCGAATGGACGGCGCGGAACATCGAGAGGTCCTCGAGCGCCATCTGCGAGGGCCCGTCCTCACCGATCGCGACGCCGGCGTGCGAGCCGGTGAGGCACAGCCGCGCACGGCTGATTGCCGCCATTCGCACGAAGTCGTAGGCGCGCGTGAAGAACGCCGCGAACGTCGATGCGAACGGCCGGAAGCCGCGGACCTGGAGGCCCACCGCCGCGGCGACCAGCTGTTGCTCGGCAATGAACATCTCGAAGTAGCGGTCGGGATGCGCCTTGGCGAACAGCTCGGAGAACGTGGAGTTCGACACCTCGCCGTCGAGCGCGACGACGTCGGCGCGCTCGGCGCCGAGCGCCGCGAGCGCGTCGCCGTAGGCTCGCCGGGTGGCGACCTCGTCATCGGCATCCCAGCGCGGCCACTCGACGCTGGCGCCGAGGTCGATCTTCCGGGGCGCGGCACCGCCGTCGGGCTTGGTCACGTCGACCTGCAGCGAGCGCTCGCCGCCAAGCTCCGCGATCGCCTTCTTGGGATCCGACAGGGGCTTGCCGTGCTTGCCCTCGAGGTCCTCGACCTCGCTAGCTCCCTTGCCTTTCTTGGTCCTGGCCACGATCACGGTTGGGCGGCCCTCGATGTGCACCGCCTCGGCGAACGCGCCGTCGATCGCTTCGACGTCGTGCCCGTCGACCTCGATCGCGTGCCAGCCGTTGGCGCGAGCGCGTTCGGCGTAGGAGTCGAGATCCCAGCCGTGCATCGTCTGCCGCGTCTGGCCAAGGCGGTTCACGTCGATGATCGCGGTGAGGTTGTCGAGCTCCGCGTACGCCGCGTGCTCGAACGCCTCCCAGATCGACCCTTCGGCCATCTCGCTGTCGCCGCACAGCACCCACACGCGGTAGGGAAGCTGCTCGAGGCGCTTGCCGGCGAGCGCGACGCCGACGCCGATCGGCAGGCCCTGGCCGAGCGAGCCGGTCGCCACGTCCACCCACGGCAGCACCGGGGTCGGATGGCCCTCGAAGCGGCTCCCGAGCCTGCGGAACGTCAGCAGTTCCTCGTCGGTGATCGCGCCGGCAGCCTTGAGGAAGCTGTAGTAGAGCGGCGAGGCGTGTCCCTTGGAGAAGATCAGGTGGTCGTTGTGCGGATCGTCGGGGCGTGCGAAGTCGTAGCGGAGGTACTTGGCGAGCAACACGGCAATGAGGTCGGCGGCCGACATCGACGACGTGGGATGGCCGGACCCGGCGGCGTCGCTCGCCCTGATCGAGTCGACGCGGAGCTGCTGTCCGAGCTCGCGCCAGAAGGCGGCGTCATTCATATGGCGATCGTACCCACGATCGCCGGCGGGGAACAGACCCCTACCGCTTGTCGCGCTGACCGGCGGCGATGTCGGCCGCGATCCGCTCGCTCCCCATTCGCCGGCTGACCGCCGAGGCAAGCGCCGGCGCCACCCCGCCGATGCTGGCGCCGAGCCGCATCGTCAGCGGGGCGACCGCGACCTCGGCGCGGTTGCGATCGATCGCCGAGACCACCGCCCGCGCCACCTGCTCGGGCGAGCGCGTGCCCACCCCGAGCGGCAACGACGCCCCCGAGTCGGCGAACATGCCCGCCTCGCTGACGAAGCCGGGCAGCACCACGGAAACACCGACCCCGTGGGGGCGGAGGTCCTCGCGAAGCCCGAGCGCGAACCCACGCAGTCCGAACTTCGTCGCCGAGTAGATCGACGACGCCGGCGAAGCGGCCTTGCCCGACAGCGAGGAGATGAACGCGAGGTGCCCGCGCCGGCGCGTAATCATTCCCGGCATGAGCGCGCGGGCGAGCGCGATCGGCGCGCGCAGGTTGACCTCGAGCATGCGGTCGATCTCGGGCTGGGTCAAGTCGAGCAGCTGGCCCGAGGCCGGCAGCGCGGCGTTCGAGATCAGCACGTCGACGCGGCCGGCATGCTCGATCAGCAGCTCGACGTCCGCCTGGCGCGCCAGGTCGCAGGCGATGACGCGAGCTCCGAGGTCGGCCGCGAGCGGCTCGAGCACCTCGGTCCGGCGCGCGGTCAGGATCAGATCGGCGCTACGGGGAGCGACGGCTCGCGCAATCGCGTGGCCGATCCCGCCGCTGGCACCGGTGAGGAGGACGTTGCCGCCCAGGCGGCTCATGAACCCCGCGGGAACACGGCGAGCGTTGCGGTGAAGCCGTGCAGGAAGCTGCGGCCCCCGATCGGGCCGATCTCGCCGGCCGCGAAGAATCCGGCGGACGGTGCACCTTGCAGCTCGCGCTCGATCGCCTCGGCGTCGTGGTCGGAGATCCCGAACATCGCGGTCCCGCGGCCGTTGCACGAAAACACGAGTGCGCCGGCGGGCCGCTCGCCGGCCAGAGCCTCGACCCGGAGCTTCAGCGCCTGACGAAGATCGTCGTCGGCGGAGACGGCGTCGCGGGCGTGCAGTCGGACCACCTGCCCGGCCGTGACCTGCGTTCCGACTACGAGCGCTCCGGTCTCGCTGTCGGCTCCGAGCACCCCGCGCACCAGGAAGTCGCCCTGCTCGTACTCGGGTTTGCCGCCGTCGATCACGACTCCGATCAGCAGCCCGCCGGCGACCAGCCCGCGCTCGCGGGGCGAGAGCTCGGAGATGATCTGCTCGACGGTCTGGAGCGCGGGCCGCCCGGCGAGCTCCTGGATCACGTTCCCTTCGGCCGCCGTAACCGTGACCTCGCGTCCGAGCGGAGCGGCGCCCTGCGAGACGCACGGGAGCATCTCGACGCCATGAAGGCTGACGCCGACGGCACCGTTCTCGACGACTCGATCGCCGAAGAACAGCGCGCCCTCGTCGGCGGGGGTACGGCCGCTCGCGAGCCCGCCGAGCACCGGCACAGCCGGCGCATGCTCGGAGAGCATCTCGAGCACGGCATCGGTGGGGAACGTGTATGGATCGGAGAGCATCAGCATCCCGTTGGCACCGTCGAGCTCGGGCAGCCCGACGATGCGGTGCTCGTGCTCCTCCTCCGCCTCCTCGACCGTGGCGTGGAACGGCGACGCTTCGCCGTCGCCGTCGAATGCGGCGGCCCACACCACCAACGCCGTGCCCGATTCGTGCTCGCGTCCGGAGCCGAGCACGCCGCCGGCACCGCAGCCGACGAGCGCCTCGGGGGCGAGTACCGCGTGTACCCCCTCGAGTGTGGCCTCGGGCGCGACCAGATGCGATCCGCTGGCAAACACCACCACGAGATCGGCGGAAGCGCCGCGGAGCCCTGCGGCCGCTGACTGCGCCGCGGCCGTCCCGGCCTGGAGCGGATCGCGTTCGGTCGAGATTCCAGTACCGATCCTGATCGCTCCACGATACTCCCGCCAATGCCGCGCGCGGAGGTGATCGCCCTGTTCGGTCCGACCGGCGTTGGCAAGACCGACGTCGCGATCGAGCTGGCTCGGCGCCTGCGCGAGCGCGGCGAGCGCCCCGTCGCGGTGTCCGCTGACGCGCTCCAGGTCTACCAGGGGTTGGAAACCCTGACGGGTGCCGCCACCGCAAGCGAGCGGGCACAGCTCGACCATCGCCTGATCTCGTTCCTGCCCGTCGATGCCACGTTCAGCGCCGGCCAGTACGCAGAGCTTGCGCACGCTGAGATCGACGGGCTGCTCGCCGCCGGCGAGCGACCGATCGTCGTCGGGGGGACGGGGCTCTACCTGCGCGCGGCGCTCGCCGAGCTGAGCCTGCGTCCGCCACCGCCAGAGGGGGCGCGCGAGTACTGGGTCGCGGAGCTCGATCGCCGGGGCGCGCCGGCGCTCCACAGCGTCTTGCGCGAGCGCGCGCCGTGGGCGGCAACGGAGATCGACCCAGGCGACCGCCAACGAATCGTTCGAGCGCTCGAGCTGCTCGACGCCGGGGAGCTCGATCGTCACGCCGAGGATTCCGAGCTTTGGACCAGCGCCGTGCGCCACAGCACGCTGCTCGTCGGGCTCGTGCTCGAGCGCCAGCAGCTGTACGAGAAGATCGATGCGCGCGTGGACGCGATGGTCGCGGCCGGCGCACAGGCCGAGGTCCGCCGTGCTCACGCCGCGGGCGCGTCGCCGACCGCCCGCAAGGCACTCGGCTTCGATGAGCTGCTGGCTGGTGACATCGAGTCGATGAAGCGGCGAACCCGCAACTACGCCCGCCGGCAGCTCACCTGGATGCGGAAGCTCGCCGCCGTCCACACGGTCGACACCACGCGCCGCTCGCCCGCCGATGCGGCCGGCGAGGTGCTCGCGCTCTGGCACGGTTAGCTCGCGTCACACGCAGAACCGCTCGCGCAAAGTCTGTTCTGAAGATGCCAGTCGACACCGAACCAACGGACGGCGAGTTGCTGGCCGCGGTCGTGGCCGGCGACGGGGCAGCGTTCGCGACGTTCTACCGGCGCCACCTCCCCACGGTGGTCGGCTTCCTGCTCCGCGAGACCGGCGACCGGGAGACCACGGCCGACCTCACAGCTGAGGTGTTCGCGGCGATCTTCCTGGTCGCGCAGCGCTTCCGCGCGCGCGGCGCCGGCTCGGCGCGGCCGTGGGTGCTCGGGATAGCCCGCAACAAGCTGCTCGAGAGCCGCCGACGGGGCCGGGTCGAGGATCGCGCCCGGCGCCGGCTCGCGTTCGAGCCCGAGGTGCTCGACGACGACGACCTCGCCCGTGTGGATGAACTCGCGGCGGCTCCGGATCATCGAGCGCTCGAGCTCGTCGAGCAGCTCCCGAAGGGCCAGCGCGACGCGGTCCGTTCCCGGGTGCTCGAAGACCGTGAATACGGGGACATCGCGCGGGAGCTGAACTGCTCGGAGCTCGTCGCCCGCCAGCGCGTCAGTCGCGGCCTCTCGCGGCTGAGAGATCAGATGACGGAGCGTGACCAGTGAGTGACTACTTCGACCGCGTCGAGCGCCAGATCGTGCGCAACGTCGAGGCTGGGCTGCCGCGAGCAACTCGCATGCCCACCGGGCTCGGATACCTCGCGCCGGCGGCCGCGGTGGCGGTCGTGGTCCTCGTCGCCGGCGTGTTCCTACTTGCGCGTGGCTCGAGCCCGGCCCCCGGGCCGAGCGCAGCTCACCGGGTGACCATCACGTTCACCGCGTCGGCGGCCGATCCGCACGCACCCCTCGGCCACGCGCTCGACCGTTCGGTCGTGATCCTCAGAGAACGCCTCGGCTCGGCCGTTCCCGGGACGCGGGTGGAGCAGGCGGGGAACGAGATCGTCGTCGACGCGCCGAACGCGAGCAGCGCCACCCGGCATCAGATCCTCGCCCTCGCTGTCCCCGGCCACCTCGCGTTCTACGACTGGGAGGCCAATGCGATCACGCCGAACGGCAAGACCGTCGCATCGCAGCTCATCCCCAGGAATCCGACGGCGCTCGAGCTCAGCCAGGGATCAGGTTCAGCGGCACCCGGCGATCCCGGCGCGGGGGGAATGTCGCATCGCCAGGCGGTCGCGCTCGCCTCGAGATGCAAGGGGTGCGTCGTCCTCCAGGCCGTCGCTCCGAGCGTGCTCCTCGGCCCGACCGTGATCGGTCCGAGTGCCCGGTTCTACGTGCTGAAGGACGTTCCG
The DNA here is from genome assembly GCA_963699325.1 of uncultured Solirubrobacterales bacterium. Lineage (GTDB taxonomy): Bacteria > Actinomycetota > Thermoleophilia > Solirubrobacterales > Solirubrobacteraceae > Palsa-465. The sequence continues at coordinate 465,672 of CAVOTN010000022.1, forward strand.
TTTCTGTCGGGCGCCGGCATCACCCACCCACGACAGGGCATCGACGCGAGCGGCATGCCCAACATCGAGTTCGGGTTCACTGCCGCCGCCGACTTCGCCGCCGCAACCAAGCGCGTCGCCGAGCGCGGGGACGTTGTGAGCGCTGTCGGCCAGACGTTCAACCAGCACTTCGCCGTCGCGCTCGACGGCAGGCTGATCAGCGTGCCCTCTATCGACTTCAAGGCGTACCCCGATGGGATCCCGCAGCGAAGCGGCGCCGACATCTCCGGTGGTTTCACGCATCCAGTCCGCCAAAGATCTAGCGACAGTCCTGCGCTACGGGCCGCTCCCGGTCGTCCTCACAGCAACGGGGTGAACGGGTACATCACGACGGCCGCCGCGAGCACGCTCGCCATCCACAAGATGCAGACAGGCCGGCCCGGGCCGATCCGCCTGACCAGGTCGGCCACCGCCACGTAGATCCCCGGCATCACGGGCACCATGTAGTAGAGGTAGCTCGTCCGGCTCTCGACCAGGCTGAGGAGTACGTACGGCACGAACGCCCCTACGAACCAGGCCAGGCCGACGAGCCCGACCTCGTCGCGCGAGCGCCACCGCCGCCCGCTCACGCCGAGCGCCGCGACCACCATCGCGGGAAGCAGGAGCAGCAGGATCGGCGGGCTGATCATGCCGAGGAAGTGGACCGCCGGCTCGATCTGGTTGAGCGCGGCGGTCGGGTGAGAGGGGTCGATCTGGAGGTAGGTGATCGGCTTCACGTCGACCAGCCAGTCCCACGGGTAGGACGCGATTCCCTGCGGCCCGTGGGGGCTCGTCTGATTCGCGGCGTAGGTGAGGATGCGCGAGACCTCGCCGAACGGGACGTCGGGCACGAGCTTGCCCGTCTGGGGGTCGAACGGATGCGCGATCTGGTCGAGCACGGCGAGAAGCCCGATGAACGTCGCCGCGGACGCCACCACGCACGACCCCAGCCGCCGCACCGCCGCGACCCCGCCGCCCCGGTCACGGACCCAGCGCAGCAACTCGAGCACCGCCAGCACGAGCAGCACGTACGGCGCGACTTCCTTAGCGCACGCCCCGACGCCGACCACCGCCCCGGCCAGGATCGGCCGGCTCCGCAGGTACAGCACGGCCGCCCAGATCATCGCCGCGGTGGCGTAGATGTCGAGCGTCCCGATCCGGCTGTGGACCAGGAGCAGATTGTCGGCCGCCATGAGCGCGGCGGCCCCGAGCGCCGTCCACCGTCCCCCGCCCGCCGCGCGCACGAGGGCGAACATCCCGAGGATCGCGACGGTGCCGAGCAGCACGCTCGGCAGGCGCCAGGCGATCGGCCCGTCGCCGAACAGCTCGATCCCACCGGCGATGATCAGCTTGGCTAGCGGCGGGTGCTCGGAGTTCGGATCGGTGCCGAGCGGCGAGTTCGCGTACGGGGCGCCGGCGGGCGGCCGAATTCGGTCGATCACGCGTGCGGCATTGACGTAATAGTCCTCGTCGAAGATCAGGGTGTGGTCGGTCGACGCCCTGCACGGCGAGCGACACGGCTCGGCGATCCACGCGAGGCGCGCCACGAGCGAGACCAGCAGCAGGGCGCCGAGCAGCCACAGTGGCAGCGACGGCCGGCGCCCGGCCCAGACTTGCAGCCGCTTGACCATTGCCGGCGCGACGGTACAGGTACACCTACACTGGCGCCCCGTGGAGTTCGAGAAGTGGAATGCGCTCGGGAACGACTATGTGATCGTGGAGGCCGCGGACCTACCGTTCGAGCTGACCTCGGCGCGAATCCGGGCCATCTGTGCCTCCCACACCGGGGTGTCGGCCGACGGCATCCTGCTCCTATCCGAGCCCGAGCACTCCGGCGTATGTGGCCCGCCTGCGGATCTTCAACCCGGACGGATCGGAGGCCGAGCTGTCAGGGAACGGGGCTCGTGAGGCCGTCATGTACCTGCGCCGGCACCACTGGACCGAGTCCGACTCGTTCGCGATCCAGACGGCAGCCGGGGACATCCGGCCGCGGATCACCTCGGAGACCGAATGCACGGTTGACATGGGCCGCGCCCGGACCACAAGCGCCGGCTATCCGTCGGGCGCGGAGGACGGTCGCGGCGAACTCGTTGCCGGGGGCCGGACGTGGCACTTTCAGCACGTTCAGGTCGGCAACCCGCAGTGCGCGATCCGGGTCACGGACGTCGCCGAGCTCGAATCGCTCGACCTGCAGGCGATCGGACCCGAGATCGAACACCACGAGCTCTTCCCGAACCGGACCAACGTGTCGTGGTTCGCCGAGCTCGATTCGGACCCCGCCGGGGTGGGCGGGGACGTGGGCGGGCGGGGCGGGCGGATGGGCGGGCGCGAATCAAAGCGCGGATCTTCGAGCGCGGGGTGGGGGAGACCTCGGCCAGCGGCACCGGCGCGACCGGAGCCGCGGTGGCGTACGTCCTCGACGGGGCGAGCTCCCCGGTCACGGTTGTGCTCGACGGCGGCGAGCTCGAGGTCGAGGTCGACGACGAGCTGGAGATCAAGCTCTCGGGCTGGGCGGTCCCGGTGTTCCGGGGCACGCTCGCCGAGGCGTTCGTAGAGGAGTTGCATGCGACGGAGTAGCCGCCTGGACCGTATCCCCCCGTATTTGTTCGCCGAACTCGAGCGCAAGGTCCGCGAGAAGCGCGCCCAAGGGGTCGACGTGATCAGCCTCGGAATCGGCGATCCCGACACGCCGACGTATCCGGAGGTCGTGGCAGCCATGCAGCGTGCGGTCGCGGATCCGAGTACGCACCAGTATCCGAGCAACCGCGGGCGGTCGGAGTTCCGCGAGGCGGTGGCGGCGTTCTACCGCCGGCGCTTCGGAGTCGAGCTCGATCCCGAGACCGAGGTGATGCCGGCGATCGGCGCCAAGGAATGCATCTTCAACCTGAATCTGGCGTTCCTCGATACCGGCGACGTGGCGCTCGCCTCCGACCCCGGCTATCCGGTGTACACCGGCGGCCCGTTGCTCGCCGGCGGCGAGCCGGTGCTCCTGCCGCTGCTGGCCGAGCGCGCGTTCGCCCCGGACCTGGAGGCGGTCTCGCAAGGCGACCGCGAGCGAGCGCGGTTGATGTTCCTCAATTACCCCAACAACCCGACCGGCGCGATCGTCCCCGACGGGCTGTTCGAGGAGGTCGTTGAGTTCGCCGGGCGCCACGACATCCTGGCCGTCCACGACAACGCCTACAGCGAGACGACGTTCGACGGGTACGTGGCCCCGTCGTTCCTCCAGACCCCGGGCGCCAAGGAGGTCGGCGTCGAGGTGTTCTCGCTGTCCAAGGGCTACAACATGACGGGCTGGCGCTGCGCGGCGATCGTCGGCAACGCCGATGCGATCGCGTCCTACTGGCACCTCAAGTCGAACATCGACTCCGGCAACTTCGAGGCTGTGCAACTCGCGGGCGCGGCTGCGCTCGCCCCGGAGATAGACGCCGAGAAGCAGAAGATGAACGCGGTCTACCAGCGCCGGCGAAACCTCGTGTGCGACGCGCTCGCCGAGGCCGGCGTCGAGGTCACGCCGCCGAAGGGGACGATCTACATCTGGGCGCCGATCCCGGCCGGTTTCGAATCCTCCGCCGCGTACTGCGAGCACGTGCTCGAGCAGGCGGCGGTTGTGATCTCGCCCGGCGGCGCCTACGGCGCGAGCGGCGAGGGCTACTTCAGGATCTCGCTCACGACTCCCGACGAGCGGCTGCTCGAGGCGGTCGAGCGGATCCGCCAGCTTTAGCGGATTTCGGTCGGTTCGACCACCGTGGCGCGCGGCCTTAACACTGCCGCTACCGACATCGCGGCCGGCGCCGGGTAAAAGGTTAAGGTTGACGGGCCGGAGCTACCATCAAAGCTTGTGCAAAACCACCAAGCCCAAAGCCAGGGACCGGCCGCAGCTTTGAACGGCCAGCGGCCGCAGGGCCGCGCCCGCCAGCGTGCATACCTGGTCGCGGTCGTGCCGGAAGGCGGCGAGGAGCAGCTCGCCGAGCTTCGCGAGTTGCTCAAGACCGCCGGCGTCGCCGGGGTCGGGGAGCTCGTGCAGCGGCGCGACCATCCGCATCCGAACACGTACCTCGGTTCGGGCAAGATCGATGAGCTGAAGGCCGCGCTCGCCGGCTCGGACGCGAACCTCGTCGCCTGCGACGACGAGCTCTCACCGCGCCAGGAGCGCAACCTCGAGGCGGCGCTCGGGCTACCGGTGATCGACCGGACCGCGATCATCCTCGACATCTTCGCCTCACACGCCCACACGGCGGAGGGCAAGCTCCAGGTGGAGCTCGCGCAACTCGAGTACAACCTCGCCCGGATGCGCGGCCTGTGGTCGCACCTCGAGCGGCTCGGCGCCGGGCGGATCGACGGCGGCATCGGCACCCGCGGACCCGGTGAGACCCAGATCGAGACCGACCGCCGGCTCGCGCGCGACCGCATCTCGGCGCTCAAGCGAAAGCTCGGCCACGTCCGCTCGAGCCGCTCGGTGATGCGAGCCGAGCGCGAGCGCACTCAACTGCCGTCGGTCGCACTTGCGGGCTACACCAACGCGGGCAAGTCGACGCTGCTGAACGCGCTCACCGGCTCGACCGTCGGCGTCCGCGACAGCCTGTTCCACACGCTCGACCCGACCACGCGTCTGCTGCGCACCGGCGGTCGCGACTTCCTAGTGACCGACACCGTCGGCTTCATCCGCAAGCTTCCCCACCAGCTCGTCGAGGCGTTCGGCGCCACTCTCGAGGAGACGCGGCTGGCGGACCTGATCTTGCATGTGGTCGACGCATCGGTGCCGGAGGAGGAGCTCGTCGCGATGACGCGCGCGGTCGAGGACGTGCTGGTCGAGATCGGCGCCGAGGGTGTCGCGCAGATCCTCGTCCTCGCAAAGTCCGACCGGATCGAGGACGACCGCCGCACGGAGCTCGAGCGGCGGCATCCCGACGCGGTGCTGATCTCGGCGATCACCGGCGAGGGGCTCGACGTGCTCGAGCAGCGAATCGAGGAGGAGTTCGCCCGGACGCTGCAGGACGTCGAGCTGCTGATCCCGTACGACGCCGGCGCGCGGCTCGCTGAGCTCCACGCGCTCGCGGGCGATCTCGAGCGCGACGACACGCCGGACGGCGTGCGCGTCATGGCGCGGCTGCCCGCGGCCGTCGCGGCGCGCTACCAGGAGTTCGCGCTCAGCCGACCGTTCGCGTGACCGCCCCGGCGCACGGCGGTCCAGAGCCTCTACGTGTCCGCCGGCTCGACGAGCAGGCGCTGTTGCCGTCGCGCGCCTACCCGGGTGACGCCGGCCTCGATCTGTACGCGGTCGAGGAGGCGGTGCTCGCTCCGGGGGAGCGCGCCTCGATCGGCACTGGGATTGCCGTCGAGATACCCGACGGCCAGGCGGGCCTCGTGCTGCCGCGCTCGGGGCTCGCGGCGCGGCACGGGATCACGCTCGTGAACGCGCCCGGCCTGATCGACTCCGGGTACCGCGGCGAGATCCGAGTGTTGCTCCTCAACACCGACAGCGAGGAGGCGTTCACGGTCGCGCGTGGCGAGCGGATCGCCCAGCTCGTACTCGTCCGAGTGCAGACGCCCGAGGTGGTCGAGGTCGACGAGCTCGCGCTGTCCGAGCGCGGCGCCGGCGGGTTCGGCTCGAGCGGCTAACCGCCGGCCGTTGTGGTCGAGGGCTGCGGCAGCACGTCCTCGGCCTGCAGGAACTGCGTCGCGACCGTCGCCGGATCCTGCCCCTCGAGCTCGACCGCCGCGTTGAGCTCGCGCATCGCGGGCAGCGTGAGCAGGGCACTCACGTGGTTGATCGTGGCCTCGAACGCGGGGCCCTCGGCGTCGAGCGCGCGGACCGACGCCACCGGCACGACGTTGCCCCACCCGAAGATGTCCTCGGGGTCGCGCAGCAAGGGGTAGCTCCCGCTGAGCAGCTGCGGATCAGTCGTCTGGACGACCGCCGCCTGGACGGTCCCCTGGTCGAGCGCCTGGTACTGCGAGCCCAGCTCGAGGGGCTTGAACGCCGATGGAACCACGCCATAGCTGGTCTGAAGCGCGGGCATTCCGTTCGGGCTCTGTTGAAACTGGGGAGGCCCGCCGAGCGTGAGCTGCGGAGCGATCTTGATCAGGTCGGAGATCGACTGGACGTCGTTTTCGACCGCATAGTCGAACGCCACCGCGATCGCGTTCGTGTCACTGAACGGCGTCGAGTTGAGCAGCGCGAGGCCGTGCTTGAGCGCGTAGTGCTGCCCGGCCAGGTACGCGTCCCGTCGCGAGTGGTAGGTCTGCTGGATGCCGGCGACGGTCGTGTCCCATGTGTCCAGGTACTCGGGGTACATGGCGAGCTGGCCGTCGGCGAGGGCCTGCATGATGACCTCGGTCGGACCGATGCTCTGGTTCAGCGAGACGGGGAAGCCGGCGGCCTTGAGCGCTTGGTAGTAGAGCTGTCCGAGCAGGAACTGCTCTGGGGTGTTCTCGTCCCCGATCGTGACCGGGGGCCTGCCCGTCCCGGGAAGCGACACCGTCGTGGTGGCGGTCGTCGTGGCCGTCGTCGTCGCGGTCGTCGTCGCGGTCGTCGTGACTGTGGTGGTGGTCGTGGTCGTGCTCCCGCCCGTGTTGGTGGCCGGTTCGGCGGCGGTCGCCGGGTGCGAACCCGCGCCGCAGGCCGCGAGCACGAGCCCGGCAAGCCCGCACGCCAGCGCCGATCCCATCGAGCCCTTGACCGTTGCCCCGCGCGACATCAGCTCAGACTCTCACACACCGGCGGCGCGGCGCGCGTCGGCGTGGGCGTCGGCCTCGAGCCGGTCGTCGAGCGGCTCGAGCGGCTCGTCGAGGCCAAGCGCGGTCTCGATCAGCCAATCGGCGAACCAGACGTTCTTCGGAAGCAGCGGCCCGTGGAGATAGGTGCCGATCACGCTGTCGCGGCGGACGCCTTCGTAGCCGTCGACCCCGTTGTTGCCGTGTCCCTTGAGCACTCGCCCGAGCGGCATCGCGCCGGGACCGAGCTGCGTCCGCCCCCCGTGATTCTCAAATCCCGCCAGCACCCGGCGGACCCCCGGGACGAGCTCGACTTCGATCGCGACGTTGCCGATCAGGCGCGGATCGTCCGAACGGACCGTCACCAAGTCGACCAGCCCCGTTCCCGGGAGCGTGCGGTCGCCGAGCTGATAGGAGTGTCCGAGTAGCTGATACCCGCCGCACACCGCGAGGATCACCGCGCCCCGGTCAGCGGCGGCGTGGAGCGCATCCCGCTTGACCTCGGCCAGATCGAGTGCGCACAGCTCCTGGTCGCGGTCCTGGCCGCCGCCGATGTAGTAGAGGTCGGCGCCGTCGGGGTCGAGCTGCTCGCCGAGTCCGCTCGCCTGCAGCTCGAACGAGATCCCCCGCCAGCTGCAGCGCCGCTCGAGCAGGAGCAGGTTGCCGCGGTCAGCGTAGATGTTCATCAGATCGGGATAGAGCGCGCAGACCCGCATCTCAGCCACCGAGGATCACCACCTCGCTGCCCGAATAGAGGTGGGTCTCCGCCACGTGGTCGCGTCCGGCCGGCTCCAGGCCGGCGGCGGAAGCATCGCGCTCGAGGTCCTCGACCGTCACCCGGTCAAGGCGGATCAGGTCCTGCTCGACGGTTCGCACCCCCGCCGGCGAGACCGTCTCGCGCCGGCGCTCGAGCACGAACCCACCGCCATCGGCGCGAATCGCGATCGGCTGGCTGGAGTACACAACACCGTCATGCTCGCGTAGGTCCGGGAGCGGCGCGGGCTGCCCGTCCGCCACCTCGTACGGTTCGAGCTCCTCGGCGATCGCGATCGCCAGCACTCCGCCCGGCGTCAGGTGGCGGTGGGCACATCGTAGGAATGCGCCCCGGCCGTCCGGACCGCCGAGGAGCTGGATCGTCTGCATCGGGACGATGATCAACGGGAAGCGCTCGCCGGCGAGGTCGAAGTCTCTGGCATCCGCCACGACCGTGTGGCAGATATCTCGCGGTATCCGCGAGTTTTCTGCCAGGCGACCGTTGAGCGACTCGAGTAGCTCTGGATCCCGGTCGAGCGCAGTGACCTGATAACCGGCGCGTGCGAGATCCAGGGCTACTCGACCCGTGCCCGCGCCGATATCCAGGACGGGGTCGCCGTGCTCAGCCGCCAGCGCGCGCCACAGCGGCAGGTCCTCGTCATAGGCACCGCATTCGAGGTCGTGCCAGATCACGCTCACCTGCGACCCACCGGCTCGGGCTCCCAGAACCTGACGGCGTGGCCCCGCGCCGCGAGCTCCTGGCGAAGCTCGAGCAGCGCGGTATACGTCGGCAGCGCGTACAGCTGACCGGTCTGCGCCGCCGCGAGCGCCGCGTCGAGCGCGGGGGCGAGGGCGGGGATCACGTGCAGGCGGTCGGTCGGCACGCCCGCGTACTTGAGGCGCACCGCGAGCTCGGCGGCGCGCGTGCCGGCGCAGGTTACCCGGCGCACCCGGGTGGCGAGCATCTCGAAGTCGGCGTCCCACACCCACGAGACGTCGCGGCCGTCGGCGGTGCGGTCGTTGAGGATCGCGAGCAGGTCGAGCGCCTCGTGTTCGAGCACGAGCGTGCGCAGGATCTCGTTCGCGCCGGCTGGGTTCTTCATCAGGAGCACCTGGAGCTCGACGTCGCCGATCGAGATTCGCTCGGCCCGGCCGAATGCGGCCCTGACCGCGCCGAGCCCCGCGACGACCGACTCCAGCGGGACCTCGAGCCCGAGGCACAGGGCGGCGGCCCCGAGCGCGTTGTAGACGTTGTACAGCCCCGGCAGGGGCAGTTCGACGCCGGCGCTCCCAACCGGCGTGGTCAGCTCGAACCGTGACCCCCGTGTGCCGTGGAGCTCGATCCGCTCGGCGGCAACCGCTGGCGCGGGTCGCTGCTGGCCGCAGGCGGGGCACCGGTAGCGTCCGAGGTGGCCGAGGTAGATCGCGTCGTACACGTATGCGGCGCCGCAGCGGCGGCAGTGCTTGGAGTCAGAGGCGTGCTGCATCTCGGGGATCGCCACCGATGGGTCCTCGACGCCGAAGTAGGTCACGTCCGGCGCCTCGCGCCCCAGATCGGCGATCAACGGGTCGTCGGCGTTGAGGACGAGCCGCGTGGCCCCGCCGGCTCCCGAGGCCACTGCCGCCCAGCGGTCGGCGATCGTCTCGAGCTCGCCGAAGCGGTCGAGCTGATCGCGGAACAGGTTGCCGAGCAGGATCCCGCGCGGCCCGAGCTCCGGGGTGATCCGGTCGAGCCAGAACTCGTCGATCTCGAACAGCCCAAGCTCGCCGTCGATCCGGCCGCCGGCGCGGGCGGCCGCCAGCAACGTCGACGCGACGCCGCCGGCCATGTTCGCGCCCGCCCGGTTGTGGACGACCGTGACACCGGCGCGACCAAGCACGGACGCGACCATCGCGGCCGTCGTCGTCTTGCCGTTCGTCGCCGAGATCACGACCGACCCGCGCGGCAGTCGCGCGGACAGCTCCGCGATCGCGCCTGGCTCGAGCGCCATCAGCACCTTGCCGGGCAGACTCGTCCCGCCGCCCCGCCCGGCGCGGCGGGCGAGCTCTCCGACCGCGCGCGCCGCGGCGATCTTCGCGCCGAGCAGCGTCATGCCGGCACGATCATCCGGACCGCGCCCGGGAGCACGCGAATCGTGACCGGCAGCTCGGCGATCGCTTCCCCGTCGGCGTACAGGGTGAACGACTCCGACGCGCTGATCTGCACCTCGCGGCCGCGGAGCACGTCGACGCCGCGCTGCCGGACGTGCCGGCCGCTGAACACCGTCGGCGTCAGCCGCAGGTAGCGATGCTTGGGCATGTCCTCGATGATGACCACGTCGAGCAGGCCGTCGGTCAGCGAGGCGTTCGGCGCGAGCAGCATCCCGCCGCCGAACTGCTTCGAGTTCGCGGCGGCCACCGAATAGCCGGTGAACTCGCGCGGCGTGCCGCCGTCGAGCGTGACCCCGAACCGGGCCGACTTCCAGCGAGGCAGCGCCCGGACCAGCGCGAGCGCGTACACGGGGCTGCCGCGCACGATCCGGGTCTCGTTGGCGATCTCGTTGACGAGCGAGTCGAAGCCGCAGCTGGCGATGCCCGTGAACGTCCGCCCGCCGGCCTCCCCGAGATCGAGCGACCGAACGGTCCCGGAGGCCAGCACCGCGCACGCCGCCACGGGCTTGCGCGGGATCCCGAGCGCGCGGCAAAGGTCGTTGCCGCGGCCGCCGGGCAGCACCCCGACGACGCCGTCGGTGTGCTTGACCGCGCCGGCGACGGCGCCGATCAATCCGTCTCCCCCGAACGCCACCGCGACCTCGCCGTTCGCGACCGCTTCCCGCGCGAGCTCGCGTGCGTGCTCGAGGCTCTTGGTGTACTCGAAGCGCTGCTCGAACCCCCGTGCTCGCAGCGCTGCCTGGACGTCCGGCAACGCCCTCGCGGGCCGGCCCCCGCCGGCCACCGGATTGACGATCAACGCAAGTCTTCGCACCGCGCAGATCATGCCGAAACTGGCCTGGTACGCTTCTTCGCGGAATGGCGCTCCGCCTCGATCTCCGACTTCTTCTCCTCCCCCCTCGGGGGGAATAGCGCGTGGGCGGCCGCACGTAGCCGCGAAACCAGCACCGAGAAGAAGCGAGACCGAGACACTAAGGAGTGACAATGCCCCAGTCCGAAGACCCCACCGCTAAGGCGCCGCCGCCAGGCGCCGCCGACAATTCCAAGATTCTGATCTTCGACACCACGCTGCGTGATGGCGAGCAGTCGCCCGGTATCTCGCTGAACACGCAGGAGAAGCTGGAGATCGCACAGCAGCTTGCGCGGCTGGGCGTCGACGTGATCGAGGCGGGCTTTCCGATCACCTCGCCGGGTGACTTCGAGGCCGTGCAGGCGATCTCGCGCACCGTTGAAGGACCGGTGATCGCGGGTCTGGCGCGGACCCACGTCGCGGACATCGACGCGGCCTGGAACGCGGTCAAGGACGCCACGGGGGCGGGTGGCGCCCGAATCCATACGTTCATCTCGACCTCCGACATCCACATCAAGTATCAGCTCCAGACCACGCGCGAGGACGTCAAGGGGCAGGCCCGCGCCGCGGTCGCGCACGCCAAGAAGTACGTGCAGGACGTCGAGTTCTCGCCGATGGACGCCACGCGCGCCGACATCGAGTTCACCGCCGAGGTGTGCCAGATCGCGATCGACGAGGGCGCGACCACGATCAACATTCCCGACACCGTCGGCTACACGATGCCGCACGAGTTCACGGCGTACATCGAGCGGCTGTACGCGCTGGTCCCCGACCTGCGCGACGTAGTGCTGTCGGTGCACTGTCACGACGACCTGGGCCTGGCCGTCGCCAACTCGTTCGCGGGGCTGCTCGCGGGCGCGCGGCAGGTCGAATGCGCGATCAACGGGATCGGCGAGCGCGCTGGCAACGCCTCGCTCGAGGAGATCGTCATGTTGCTGCACACCCGCGAACGCGACGTCGGGCTGCAGACGGGAGTGACGACGCGCGAGATATCGCGAACGTCGCGCCTGGTCTCGCGGCTGACCGGCTACCCGGTGCAGCCGAACAAGGCGGTGGTCGGCCGGAACGCGTTTGCGCACGAGTCGGGCATCCACCAGGACGGCGTGCTCAAGGAGCGGACCACCTACGAGATCATGGACGCCACCACGGTCGGGCTCGAGGCCAACTCGATCGTGCTCGGCAAGCACTCCGGCCGCCACGCGCTGCGTCAGGCGCTCGCCGAGCTTGGGTTCGAGCTGTCCGGCCAGGGTCTGAACACCGCGTTCCGGCGCTTCAAGGAGATCGCGGACAAGAAGAAGCACGTGACCGCGATGGATCTCGAGGCGCTCGTCACCGACGAGCTGCGGGAGGAGATCGCGGGCTACCAACTCGAGTGGTTCGACGTCGAGGCGTCCACGCGGCGACCGCCGCACGCGACGGTTGGCATCCGTACGCCTGACGGCGACGAGGTCACCGGCTCGTTCACGGGCGATGGCCCGGTCGACGCGATCTTCCGCGCGATCAACGCCGCCACCGGCAGCGACGCCCGGCTCCGGGAGTTCCGGGTCGACGCCGTGACCGGCGGCCAGGACGCGCTCGGCGAAACCTCCGTCGTGCTCGAGGTGGGCGGCGTCAGCGGCTCGGGTCAGGGCGTCTCGACCGACATCCTCGAGGCGGCCGCCCGCGCCTACGTGCGCGCGCTGTCGAACGCGATCCGCCGGCAAGGCGTCATGGCCGAGGCAGAGGAAGCGACGGTTGTGGCGGCGTCGGGGCAACCGGTGCGGACGCCGTGACGAACTGAAGCCCCTGGCGGTAGCCGGCCGCGAGCACCCGGCCGCTCCGGTCGCGGTCCATGAAGTTGGTGCCCATCGTCTCAGCGCATTCGGCGTTGGGCGCCAGCGTCTGTAAGGCCGCGCCGCGGCGCCGCAGTACGAGTGCCTCGAGCGCGACCGCCGTGCGGGAGACGCTGCGGACTACCGCGAGCACGCCGGACGAGGCCTGGATGTTCGCCGTCGGGTTCAGGCACAGGACGTGCGTGTCGCGGCCGGCGGGCGCGGCGTCGAGGTTGGTCGGGCTCCACACCCCGCCGTCCACGTACTCGCGGCCGTCGATCGTGACCGGCGCGAACAGCCACGGCACGGTGCAGGATGCGGCGACCGCCTCGGCGACGCTGGCGTTCGGCGCGCCGGGACTCCCGAACACGACCCGGCGGCCGTTGCGGCGATCGACGGCCGCGACGCGCAGGCGGCCGTCGAAGCGCGGCTCGAGGCGCTCGACCGTCCGGCGCAGCCCGTCGAGCGTGTCGGTCGGCCGAGGAAGACGGCGGAGCATCAGCGCTCGCGCCACCGCGCCGCCGGGTGCGGCCAGCCCGAGCGCCATCGGCGCGAACGTGGCGCCGACGGCGAGCGCCCACTCGCCGGCGCGGCGGGCGGCGGCCAGCCCGGCGGCGGCCAGGCCGTCCGCGGGCCGGGGCGCGGTCGTCAGCTCCAGGTCGCTGCTGACCGAGGACGGCCGGCGAGGCGGTTGGCCGGCGACCAGGTGGGCGGCGACGATCGACCCGGCCGAGGTCCCGACGTAGTAGTCGCAGTCGCGCAGGTCAAAGCCGGTGCCGTCCTCGATCCCGGCCAGGACGCCCATCATCCAGGCCTCGCCGAGGACCCCACCGCCGCCGAGGACGAGCACGTCGGGTCGCGAGCGCATGACGGATGAGGCTAGCGGCGGGGATCGGCGGGCTTGCCAGTCGCGCCTCAGCCATGTGCCGTATGCGATAACGTACATCCGTATGGCCTCAGCGGAGACGGCACAGAACGGCGTGGGCCTGAGAGTCCGGGCGCTGCGCGAGGCGATGGACCTGTCACTGCGCGACCTCGCCGAGCGTTCCGGCGTGAGCGCGCCGATGCTCTCGCAGGTCGAGCGCGGCGAGACGAGCCCGACGCTCCAGGTCGCCAAGCGGATTGCCACCGGCCTCGAGCTGCGGCTGTCGCAGCTACTCAGGCTCGACGAGGACGGCGCGGTCAGCGTCGTCCGCGCCGGCGAGCGACGTACGGGTCCCGGCGCGGTCGAGGGCCACAGCTACGAGATCCTCACCCCGCCGCTCCCCGGCCAGCGGGCCGAGCTGTCGCGCCACACGCTCGCCCCGGGGGCGGTGACCGGCGGGCCTGGCGATCCGCCGAGACACGAGCCCGGCAGCCGGGAGACCGCGCTCGTCGAGCGCGGCAGGGTCGTCCTGTGCTGCGACTCACAGCGATACGAGCTGCTCGATGGGGACTCCATCACGTTCGACGCAGACCTGAATCATCATTTTGAAAATCCAGGCCCCGAGGAAGCCGTGCTGCTTGCGGTCCTCAGCGCCGGACTCCGGAGGAGCTGATGCCACAGACGCTGTTCGACAAGATCTGGGATGCGCACGAGGTTGGGGGCGCGGGGTCGGGTCTCATCTACATCGACCTGCACCTGGTCCATGAGGTCACGAGTCCCCAGGCCTTCGACGGGCTCCGGCTCGCGGAGCGCAAGGTTCGCCGCCCCGACCGGACATTGGCCACCGCCGACCACAACGTGCCCACCGACGGCACTCCGGTCTCGGCGCGAATCCTGGACGAGCTCTCCCGGGTCCAGGTCGAGACGCTCGAGCGCAACTGCGACGAGTTCGGAATCCCGCTGTTCTCGCTGGGTTCCGATCATCAGGGGATCGTTCACGTGATCGGCCCCGAGCTCGGCGTGACGCAGCCCGGAATGACAATCGTCTGCGGCGACTCGCACACCGCCACCCATGGGGCGTTCGGCGCGCTCGCGTTCGGGATCGGGACGAGCGAGGTCGAGCACGTCCTTGCCACGCAGTGCCTCGTTCAGTCAAAGCCGCGGTCGATGCGGATCCTGTACAGCGGGTCGCTCGGGTTTGGGGTCACCGCCAAGGACCTGATCCTGGCCACGATCGGCCGGATGGGGGTCGACGGAGCGGTCGGCCACGTCGTCGAGTACGCCGGGCCGGCGATCGAGACGCTGTCGATGGAAGGCCGGATGACCGTCTGCAACATGACGATCGAGGGCGGCGGGCGCGCCGGGATGATCGCGCCCGACGAGACGACGTACGCATGGGTGATCGGCCGCGGCGCGGCCCCCGACACAGTCCCCGAAGAGTGGCGGGACCTCCGGACCGACGAGGGCGCGCAGTTCGACAAGCAAATCGACATCGACGCTGGTGCGGTCAGCCCGATGGTGACGTGGGGGACGACGCCGGCGATGGTGTCGCCGGTCACCGGCGCGGTGCCCGAGCCAAGCTCCGATCAGGACGAGCGCGCGCTCGAGTACATGGCGCTCGAGCCGGGGACGCCGATCGGCGAGATCAAGCTCGACCGCGTGTTCATCGGCTCATGCACGAACTCGCGGATCGGCGACCTGCGCGCGGCCGCCGACATGATCAAGGGTCACACGGTCGCCGAGAGCGTGTACGCGATGGTCGTACCCGGCTCCCAGCAGGTCAAGATTCAGGCCGAGCAAGAGGGACTCGACGAGGTGTTCCGGCGCGCCGGGTTCGACTGGCGCGGGGCCGGATGCTCGATGTGCCTCGGCATGAACCCCGACATCGCCGCGCCGGGGGAGCGGGTCGCGTCGACATCGAACCGCAACTTCGAAGGGCGTCAGGGGCGCGGCGCGAGATCGCACCTGGTGTCCCCGCAGATGGCGGCGGCCGCCGCGATCGAGGGCCGATTCGTTGACATCCGAGATTGGAACCCGCCCATCCCCCCAACCACCCACGGGCAATGAGAGCGATCGAGACGATCACGGGCCGTGTGTCGGTGCTGAAACGCGACGACGTCGACACCGACCAGATCATTCCCAAGCAGTTCCTCAAGCGCGTCGAGCGCACCGGCTTCGGTGAGTTCCTGTTCTTCGACTGGGCCAAGCAGCCCGGGTGGGAGTTGCCGAGCAATCCGATCCTGGTCGCAGGGCGCAACTTCGGTTGCGGATCGAGCCGCGAGCACGCTCCTTGGGCGCTCGAGGACTACGGCTTTCAAGCGATCATCGCGCCCAGCTTCGCCGACATCTTCCGATCGAACTGCACGAAGATCGGACTGCTGCCGGTCGTGTTGAGCGCCGATGAATGTGCCTCGATCGCGGATGCCGGCGAGGCGCAGGTGGATCTCGCGGCGCAGCAGGTGCGCTGGCCGGGCGGGACGGCGAGCTTCGAGATCGAGCCCGACATAAAGCACCGGCTGCTGGGCGGACTCGACGACATCGCGCTGACGCTCGAGCAGGACGAGGCGATCACGGCCTACGAACACGACCGCGAGCGTTCGGGTCCGGTCACGACGTCGCTGTCATGAGCGCCGGAGCACAACGCGATTGGGATGCGGCGTCGTATGACCGCGTCTCCGATCCTCAGCTGGCCTGGGCGCGTGAGCAACTCTCGCGGCTCACGCTCGCCGGCGACGAGGTGGTGCTGGATGCCGGATGCGGATCGGGGCGGGTGACCGCGCTGCTCGCCGACCTCGTCCCGCGGGGCCGGGTGTACGCCGTCGACGTCGCCCCGTCGATGGTGGCGCACGCCCGCGAGGCGCTCCGCGACCGCGCCACGGTCCTCTGCCAGGACCTCGTCGAGCTCGATCTGCCCGAGCAGGTCGACGCGATCTTCTCGAACGCCACCTTTCACTGGATCCACGACCACGATGCGCTGTTCGCGGCGCTGCACCGGACGCTCAGGCCCGGCGGGCAGCTCGTCGCCCAGTGCGGCGGGCGGGGCAACATCGACGCGTTCCGCACGCTCGCCGATGAGATCGCGGGAGAGGAGCCATTCGCGCCGTACTTCGCCGACTGGCAGCGGCCGTGGAACTACGCGACCGACACCGACACGGAGGCTCGCCTCGAGCGCGCCGGCTTTGCCGACGTGACGTGCTGGCTCGAGCCCAAGTCGGTGACGCCCGCGGACCCGCGCTCGTTCATCCAGACCGTCTGCCTGGTCCGGCACCTCGACCCGCTCCCCAGCGAGCTGCGGGATCCATTCATCGATCGCGTGCTCGACCGCGCCGGCGAGCCGTTCGTGCTCGAGTACGTGCGGTTGAACATGACCGCACGGAAGCCCCAGGAAACTTGACACGAAAGAGGCCCGCCTGGGCGGGCCTCCCTCGTCTGCGGACCTCAGCGGTCATGCGGCGCGCGCGCTCCGTGCGCGCACCGCGACGGACCCGAGTTACGACACGATGGCCACCTTGACGCTGTGAACCGCCTTTGCGTACGGGACCTTGACCATCTCCTTCTTGCCGGTGCCGACGATCAGCGTGACCCGCTTGATCACGGCGCCGCGCTTACCCAGCTCACTGAGGCGCACCTGTGCCTTGTGGGCGTGCGATGCCACCTTGATCACCAGGTAGTACTGACCACCGCGCCTGACCAGCCAGGCGAACGTCACCCTGCCGCGCACGATCGCGGCCCCGGTCTGGGCCTTGGCGACCGTCACCGGCACGGCGACGGCGACCGTTCCGTTGTTCGTGACGGCGGTCGTCGTGGTTGGAGGCGTCGATCCCGTCCCGGCTGGCGGGGCGGGGTTCGCGGCGTCGGTGTAGAGCGCCTCCGTGACGCCGCTACCGATCGTCACCGTCGAGGTTCCGGTCGCCAGGTCCGAGGAATCGAGCCTGCCGGACGGGTCGGCGGCGATGTTCGTCACCGAGAAACCGGCCGTCGGGGTCTCGGTGATCGTCTGGGTCGAGTTGAATGGGAATCCACCTCCGGACTCCGGCCCGGCGACGAGCGTGCACGACCCGGCCGGCACTGTGACCGATCCGGACAGGCCCGCGACCGTGAACGTCCACAGCGATCCGGACGCCACGCCCGGCCCTGCGATCTTGCAGATCTTGAGCAGGCCCGGAGGGGCAGGAACGTTCGTGTAGGTCACGATCGTCTCGCCCGACCCGAGGATCACGCTGTCGGTTCCGGCGGCCGGGTCATTGGCCCCCGGGACCTCGCGGTCGGACGGCGAGACCGTGATCGATGAGACTTCGGTCCCCGGAACGATGTTCTCGGCAATGTCGACCGTGGTGCCCGCCCGGTAGATGCCCGGAACGATCACGCAGGTGCCACCCGGAGGCGGACCGGCGGGGATCGTCACGGACGTGCCGTTCGCGGAGAATGTGTAGTTCTGACCGAGCAGGCTGTCGTCGCCTGCCACCTTGCAGATCTTCAGCACCGACGGGCTGTCGACGAACGTCACGATCGTCTCGGTCGAGACGTCCCCCGCGGAAACCGCAAGTGTGGCGGTCGCACTCCCGAGGTCGGAGCTGATCAGGTTCCCGGCCGGGATAGCGGATATCGACACCACATACGTGGCGTCGTCTCCGGTCTCCTGGACCTGGACTTGACCTGCAGGGACCTGGATCGAGTCGCTACACGCCCCGACGGGCACGCTCACGACGTCCGAGAAGCCCATCGCCCCCGTGATCGTGAACTGGAAGCTGCCGGTCAGACCCGTCCCGGGTGCCGCGTTCTTACAGACTTCGACGTAGCCTGTTACCTCCTTATTCGTGAAGATGGCGGTTGTCGTCGTCGACTGGTCTCCGCCGGTGATCGTGAACTGCGCCGACCCGCCGGGTCCCAGGGTGACCGATCCTGGCACCAGGTTGCTCTCGGGGAGCGCGCTGATCGCCGTCACCGTGGCGTACGGGACGGCGTTCTCCGTCACCGTGGCGGTGCCGGTCGGCACCTGGAACGGAGCCGTACACGTGCCTGTGGTGACGGTCTGCGTAGAGCTGTAATCGCCGTCCGTGACCGAGAACGTGAACGGCCCGGTCACGGGTCCCGCGGGATCGGCGTTCTTGCAGATCTCCAACCATCCCGTGCCAGCGGGATCGTCTGAGGAGGATGCCGCCATCGCAGGCGCCGCGAATACGAACGCGAACAGTGCGATTGTGCACCCCAACACTATCTTCTTCATTCGACCTCCATCGATGAGAAAAGAAACTACTCGCGACTTTGCAGCGGCGGTTATTGACAGCGCGCCGTCGCTTGCGTGGCTGTCACGCCCCCAACCCAACTGTGTTACCGGTGACACCTCCTCTTGCCGACCCGGCTGTGATGTAGGTGGTCGTATGCGGTCACGCCTCTGCCACCCGTTACTTCCGGGCAGGCCGGCCGCGTACGATCTCGCGCGGTTACGCGATGCTCGAGGCACCCCCGTTGTAGTGATCCATATGCGTAACCCCGATGGCCCCTAACGCATCGGAGCAAACCTTACGAATACTCACCATGTCGCGGCAACAGCTTGAGGTGTGGTCCAGGTCCACCTATCCGGGTAGTCCGCGTCAACCTCAGCAGGCGGGGAATGGCTCGCGGCCGTCCGCGTATTCGCGAAGCCGCCGCTAGGCGCCGCGCCGCTCTGCGAGCATGCGGGCCGCGGCGACGCGATTGCGCACGCCGAGGCGCAGGTAAATCGACCGCAGGTGGAACTTCACGGTGTTCGCGCTAATGAACAGGCGCGTCCCGATCTCCTCGTAGGAGTATCCCTCCGCGACGAGCCTCAGCACCTCGAGTTGGCGGTCGCTCAACGATCCAACTGGGTCATCTCCGTGAGCGTCGAGGACGCGTTGCCAGTCCCGGGGTAGGACAGCGTGCCCTTGGGCGACATGGGCCAGGCATGCGGCCAGATCCAAAGGAGGCGTGTCGGTGAGGATCAGGCCATTGAGCCGCTGGTCGAGGACAAATTTGACGAGGTCGGGCGCGAGCCGATCGGCCACGATCACGATCTCTATGCTCACGGTGATGTGGCGCACCGACCGCACGAGGTCGAATGCCCCGCTCAGCTCCGCGCCCACGCCGACCAGCAGGATGCCCGGGTCCCGAGCGACGATCGACGGAAGCGCCTCCACTCCTTCGAACACGTCGACGACGACGAACCGGTCCATCGTGCGGATCAGGGCCGCGAGTGCCTCGCCGACCAGCCGGCGGCCATCGACGACCGCGACGCGGATCGGCCCCGGGGTGGGGGGAGTCGCCCGGATTGCGCGCGGCTCGGTCATCGCGCCCCCGCTCCGATGACAGAGCCGGAGGCGCGACCCGTGTTGGGCCGGACCGATGCGGCTTCCAGATAACCGGTGAACAGAATCGTCCGGCTCGCCTTCCCCGTTTGGACTCCACTCCCGTTCCCCGACCAGGGAACAGCCCACTAAACGTCGTCACTATTGACGCTACCCAGGCGACTGCTTAATAAGCGCTCATAGCTGATTAACCTTCACGGCTACCCGAGGGTGTAGGAAGCGCCTGCGAAATGGGGTGGCGATGCGGGCGGTGTCTTGACTGGCTGTACAGCCAGCATTGAGCCCGCTGCCATTGACTGGCTGTCCAGCCAGTCAAGAACCGTTCAGAAGCGCGAGGTGAGTGGATATCAGGCGCGTGTCAGGCCGAATGCCGGCTTGCGAAACCAGATGACTGTGTCAGGGGAACTACAGCGCAACGGGGCGCGCTGGCTCGGACCGAGCTCGTCCTCGGAGGCGAAGATCAGGACCTGCACCATGTGCACGGCGCGTATCAGCCCTCGGCGGACTCCTCGAGAGACGGTCCGCGGCGCGATCACCGTCGGCGAGACGCCGGGAGTCCGCAGTTGGTGTCCGATGGTGATCGACTGGTAGCGTCCGCGCCACCATGGCCCACCGCGTCGTACTCCTCCCCGGTGACGGGATCGGCCCCGAGATCACCGCTCCGACCCTCGATGTACTGAAGGCCGCCGGCGTGGAGCTCGACTACGAGGAGCACGTCTTCGGCGGCGCCTCGATCGACGCTCACGGCACCGCCCTTACAGACGACACGCTCAACGCATGCAGGAACGCCGACGCGGTACTTCTGGCCGCCGTCGGTGGCCCGAAATGGGACACCACCGACCCGGACAAGCCCCGCCCCGAGCAGGGCCTGCTCGGACTTCGCAAGGGCCTCGGACTGTTCGCGAACCTCCGTCCCGTCAAGCCGCTCCCCGCCCTTTACGACGCGAGTCCGCTGAAGCGCGAGCTGATCGAGCGCACCGACCTGATGGTCGTGCGCGAGCTCACCGGCGGCATCTACTTCGGCAAGAAGACCCGCACGGCCGACCGCGCTTCGGACGACTGCGTCTACACCCGCGTGGAGATCGAGCGGATCGCCCGCGTCGCGTTCAACACGGCGAAATCTCGGGTCACGAGCGTCGACAAGGCCAACGTGCTCGAGACCAGCCGGCTTTGGCGCGAGGTCGTGCGCGAGGTTCACCGCAACGAGTTCCCGAATATCGAGCTCGAGCACCTGCTCGTCGACAACGCCGCGATGAAGCTGATCGCGGCGCCCCGCCATTTCGAGGTGATCCTGACCGAGAACATGTTCGGCGACATCCTCAGCGACGAGGCGGCGATGCTCACCGGGTCGATCGGGATGCTGCCAAGCGCCTCGCTCGGCGAGCAGAAGCCCGGATTGTTCGAGCCCGTCCACGGCTCCGCCCCCGACATCGCCGGCACCGGGGCCGCCAACCCGCTCGCGATGTTCCTGTCGGCCGCGATGATGCTCCGCCACGGACTCGACATGGAGCCCCAGGCGGCGGCGGTAGAATCGGCCGTCGAGCGAGCGCTGGCCGAGGGGCTGCGCACGCCCGACCTGGGGGGTACGGCAACGACGTCAGAGGCCACCCAGGCAGTCCTCAAACACCTCCTAAGGCGCCGACGAAGTCGCCGCCGACAAATTCGATAAGGAGTCAGTCGTGCAAACAGTCGACCTCATCTGGCACAACGGCGAAATGGTTGCCTGGGAGGACGCGAAGGTTCACGTACTGACTCACGGTCTGCACTACGGGACAGGTGTATTCGAGGGAATCCGCGCGTACGAGACCGCCAAGGGAACGGCGATCTTCCGCCACCTCGACCACCTCGATCGTCTGTTCAAGTCGGCCGAGCTGTACTACATGCCGATCCCGTACACGCTGGCGGAGCTGCGCTCGGCGACCCACGAGCTGATCGCCGCCAACGACCTGCGCGAGTGCTACATCCGCCCGATCGTGTTCCGCGGTTACGGCCAGATGGGCCTGTACCCGCTCGACGCGCCCGTGGAGGTCTCGATCGCGGTGTGGCCATGGGGCGCGTATCTCGGCGAGGAGGGCAAGACCCAGGGGATCCGCGCGAAGATCTCGAGCTGGCGGCGGATTCCGCACGACGCGCTGATCCCGCATGCCAAGGCCTCCGGCCAGTATCTCAACAGCGTGCTCGCGAAGATCGAGGCCTCTAAGGCGGGCTATCAGGAGGCGATCCTGCTCGATTCGCACGGGTTCGTGTGTGAGGGCTCGGGCGAGAACATCTACGTCGTGCGCGACGGAGTGATCCTCACGCCACCACAGACCGCCGGGATCCTCGACGGGATCAACCGCAAGTCGGTCATCCAGATCGCCCGGGACCTCGGGATCGAGGTCGTCGAGCGCGACCTGGCCCGCGCCGAGCTGTATCTCGCCGACGAGGTGTTCATGACCGGGACGGCCGCTGAGCTCGTTCCGGTACGGGAGGTCGACGATCATCAGATCGGAGCCGGCCAGGTCGGAGCGATCACCCGCGATCTCCAGCGCGTGTTCGATGACGCCCTGCACGGCCGCGACGCGAGGTACGCCGGGTGGCTCGACGTCGTCGAGGTGCCCAGCCGAACCGCAGCCGGCTGAGGCGCCGCAGGCCCGAAGTCACATGACTCATATCGAGCTCTACGACACCACCCTCCGCGACGGCATGCAGGGGGAGGGGATGTCGCTGTCCGCTCAGGAGAAGCTGCGGGTGGCGCACCGTCTGGACGAGCTCGGCATCGACGTGATCGAGGCGGGCTTCCCGAGCTCGAACCCCAAGGAGCTCGAGCTGTTCGGCCTGCTCGCGGGCGAGTCGTTCCGCCACGCGCTCCTCGCCGCGTTCGGGATGACTCGCCGGCGCGACACCCCCGCCGACGCCGATCCGGGGCTGCGCGTGCTCGCCGACTCGGGCGCGCCCGTGTGCACGATCGTCGGCAAGACCTGGGGCCTGCATCTCGAGAAGGTCGTGAAGGTCGACCGCGAGGAGAACCTGCGGATGATCTCGGAGTCGGTCGCGTTCCTCACCGGCGAGGGCAAGCGCGTCATCTACGACGCCGAGCACTTCTTCGATGGGTTCGCGGACGACCCCGCGTACGCGCTTAGCTGCGTGCGCGCCGCCGCGGAGGCCGGGGCCGACACCGTCACGTGCTGCGACACGAATGGCGGCACGCTCCCGCACCAGATCGCCGCCGCGATCTCCGAGGTCGTCGCGGCCCTCGGCCCGACGGCGCGCGAAGGTCGGGATCCACTGTCACGACGACGCCGGCTGCGGGGTGGCGTGCACGCTCGCCGGCGTCGATAGCGGAGCGGTTCACGTCCAGGGGACGATGAACGGCTACGGGGAGCGCTGCGGGAACGCGAACCTGGTCACGATCATCCCCAACCTCCAGTTGAAGCTCGGCTACGAGTGCGTGACCGAGGAGCAGCTCACGTCGCTCGCCCAGGCCGCGCATTTCTTCGACGAGATGCTCAACTTCACCCCCGATCCCGACCAGCCGTACGTCGGGCGCAACGCGTTCGCCCACAAGGGCGGCATGCACGTGGCGGGCGTCAACATCGACCCGGCGACGTTCGAGCACATCGACCCGGACGTGGTCGGTAACCATCGCGAGCTGCTGATCTCCGAGCTGTCGGGGAAGGGCACGGTGCATGCGCGCGCCCGTGACGCCGGGATCTCGCTCGGCGACGGCGAGGCCGGCCGGCTGGTCGAGCGGGTCAAGGAGCTCGAGCATCGTGGCTACCACTTCGAGGCCGCCGACGGGTCGTTCGAGCTGCTGCTCCGCAAGGAGACCGGCGACTACGAGCCGCTATTCCGGCTCGAGTCCTGGCGGGCGATCGTCGAGAAGCGAGCCGACGGCCGTGTCGAGACCGAAGCCACGATAAAAATCTGGGTCGACGGCGAGCGCTACGTCCGTACGGCCGAGGGCAACGGCCCGGTGAACGCACTCGACCGCGCGCTCCGCGACGCGCTCGTCGAGATCCATCCCCATCTGCGCGACATCGACCTGGTCAACTTCAAGGTGCGCATCCTGGACGAGACCAAGGGCACCGGCGCGGTCACCCGCGTGCTGCTCGACGCCTCCGACGGCGACCAGGTGTGGGGCTCGATCGGAGTATCCGAGAACATCATCGAGGCGTCCTGGGAGGCGCTCGTCGACTCGCTCGAGTACGGCATGCGGGTATCCGGCCGCCGGTCGCCCGACGGGGCCGCTTCCGCCCCGAAGCCGTGACCGTTCGCGCCGCCCGCGAGGCGATTCCGCTCGCCCGTCCCGTGCTGGGCGAGGCCGAGGAGCAGCGTGTGCTCGACGTACTCCGCTCCGGCCGTCTGTCGCTCGGCCCGGTGCTGGGCGAGTTCGAGCGCGCGTTCGCCGAGCGAGTCGGGGCTCAGCACGCGAGCGCGGTCTCGAGTGGAACAGCCGGGCTGCATCTCGCGCTGCGGGCCGTGGGCGTCAGTGATGGCGATGAGGTGATCACCAGCCCGTTCTCGTTCGTGGCCAGCGCCAACGTGGTCGTGTACGAACGCGCTCGCCCGGTCTTTGCCGATATCGACCCGGCCACGTTCAACCTCGACCCGGACGCCGCCGCGGCGGCGGTCACAGAGCGCACCACCGCGCTGCTGCCGGTGCACATCTTCGGCTACCCCGCCAACATCGCGGCGTTCGAGCAGTTCGGGCTGCCGATCGTTGAGGACGCGTGTGAGGCGCTCGGTGCGGTGGATGCCGATGGCATTCCCGTTGGCGGACGCGGGCATCCGGCCGCATTCGGCTTCTACGCGAACAAGCAGCTGACCACTGGCGAGGGAGGCATGGTCACTACCGTGGACGCGGAGGTCAAGGAGCGGATCGACTCCGAGCGAAACCAGGGCCGCGCGCCCAACATGGACTGGCTCGACCACGATCGCCTCGGCTTCAACTACCGGCTGTCCGATCTCGCGTGCGCCCTCGGGCTCGCCCAGCTCGAGCGCGTGGAGGAGATGCTGGCCGGCCGTGCCCAGGTCGCCGATTGGTATCGCTCCGCGCTCGGCGGGATCGAGGAGCTTGACCTGCCCTGCCAGGATTCGACTCCCGCCCACCCCCGGGCGCGCCGCGGCTGGTTCGTGTTCGTGGTCCAGCTGCCGCGGAGGCTCGATCGCGATGCGGTGGTCCGAGCGCTGCACGAGCGCGGCATCCCGAGCAAGCCGTACTTCCCGGCGGTGCACCTGATGAGCTACTACCGCGAGCGGTTTGGGCACCGCGAGGGCGAGTTCCCGGTGTGCGAGGACGTCGCCAGCCGCTCGATCGCGTTGCCGTTCTTCCCGACGATGACCGAGTCGCAGGTCGAACAGGTCGCCGAGTCGGTTCGCGAAGTTCTTGGAGTGGCCGGCGGCGCCTGACGCCGGCGCCTGACGGCGGCGCCTCAGGGGCGATAATCCGCGCTCGATGTCTCGTTTCGCCGAGCCTCAAGACGCCGCGTTCCGCGCGCTCAACGACTCGCTCGCGTTCGACTGGCGCCTAGGGCCCTACGACGTCCAGCAGTCGCGCGCGCACGCCTCGATGCTCGCGGCGCAGGGGATCATCTCCGCCGCCGAGCGCGACCAGCTGCACACCGCGCTTGACCAGGTCGAGCGTGAGCTTGGCGAGGGCAGCTTCCCGTTCGCCGACGGCGACGAGGACATCCACATGGCGATCGAGCGCCGAGTCACCGAGCTCGCCGGCCGGGTCGGCGGGAAGCTGCACACCGCGCGCTCTCGCAACGACCAGGTGGCTACGGACGTCGCCATGTTCGTCCGCGCCCACGCGCACGCCGCGGTCGAGCGGACGACCAAGCTTGCAGGGACCCTCGTCGGCCTGGCGGAATCGCATCTCGACTGGCCGATGCCGGGATACACGCACCTCCAGCGTGCTCAGCCGGTCTACCTGAGCCACCATCTGCTCGCGTACTGCTGGATGCTGATCCGCGATCGCGACCGGTTCGACCGCGTCGTGTCCGCGACCGCGTCACTGCCGCTCGGCGCCGGCGCGCTCGCGGGCGTGAACTTCGACACCGACCGAGAGCTGGTGGCGCGCGAGCTCGGCTTCGGCTCGGTGGCCGAGAACTCGATCGACGCCGTCTCCAACCGCGACTTCGTGCTCGACTATCTCGCGGCCGCGGCCACCTGCGCGACTCACCTGTCGCGGCTCGGCGGCGAGATCGTGCTGTGGTCGAGCGAGGAGTTCGGTTTCTGCGAGGTCGCGGACGCGTGGGCGTCGGGGTCCTCGATCATGCCTCAGAAGAAGAACCCGGACGCCGCCGAGCTGCTCCGCGCCAAGGCGCCTCGCGTAGCCGCCCATCTGGTCGCGCTCCACGGCGTGCTCCACGGCCTGCCGCTGACCTACAACAAGGACATGCAGGAGGACAAGGAGCATCTGTTCGACGCGGCCGACACGGTCGAGCTGTGCCTCGACGCGGCCGACGGCATGCTGTCCTCGATCAGCTTCCGTCGTGACCGTCTAGCCGGGGCGGCCGCCGACGAGCTGCTCGCGGCGACCGACGTCGCCGACCTGCTTGTGCGGCGAGGCCTGCCGTTCCGTGAGGCCCACGGCGTAGTGGCCGGTCTTGTACGAACCGCGATCGACCAGGGCAAGCCACTGTCCGCGCTGACCGCGGCCGAACTGGCCGCGCACTCACCGCTGCTCGACGACGAGTTCTACGCGGTCCTGCGCGACGGCGCGTGGCTCGAGACCAAGCGCTCGCAGGGCGGGACGAGCCTGCCGCGCGTGCGCGAGCAGCTCGAGCGTGCGCGGGCCGCGCTCGGATGAGGCGCGGCTTCTACGACCGCCCAGTCCTCGAGGTCGCGCGTGACCTGATCGGCTGCGTGGTCTCGCACGGTGGGTGCGCCGGCGTGATCGTCGAGAGTGAGGCCTATCACCACTCCGAGCCCGCCTCCCACGCATACGTCGGCCTGACCAATCGCACCCGAGTCCTGTTCGGCCCGCCGGGTTACGCCTACCTCTACCGCTCGTACGGGATCCACGCGTGCCTGAACGCGGTGTGCGAGCCGGCGGGCGTGGGAGCCGCCGTGTTGATCCGGGCGCTCGAGCCGGTGCACGGGATCGAGCTGATGCGCGCGCGCCGCGGGGTCGAGCGGCTGGAGAATCTATGTTCGGGACCCGGCAAGCTCACGCAGGCGTTGGGGATCGGCCTCGAGCTCAACGGCTCGGACCTGATCCGAGGGCCGATCGGGATCGCCCCGCGACCGCCAGCGTGGCGGGATGTCGAGGTGGCTGCGAGCAGGCGGATTGGGATCACGAAGGCCACCGAGTTGCCGTGGCGCTTCTCGGCGCTCGACAGCCGGTATCTATCGCGACCGGCGCTCTCTCGGGCCTAGCAAGGGCGCGCGTTCTCCGTCGCTGCTGCTAGCCGCCGCCGAGGCCCGCGCCACCCGACCCCGAGCCGCCGCCTCCCCCGGTGGTGCCGCCGGCGCCGCCACCACCGCCTCCGCCTCCGCCGGTCGTGCCGCCGCCGCCCGCCCCGGTCCCGCCACCGCCGCCGGTAGCGCCGGTCCCGCCGCCTCCGCCGGTCGTGCCGCCGGCGCCGCCGTTCCCGGTTGTGCCACCCGCGTTCGGGGCCGCGCCACCGGCCGCGTTTCCGCCGGTCGCGCCGCCGTTCGGGGTCGCGGTCGTCGTCGACGTTGCGCTGCTCGTGTCCGTTCCGCTCTGCGCGATCGACGGCGCGCTGGTCGTGTCAGTCGTCGACGAGGTGGTGATCTTCTGGTGTGGGTTCTCGCTGGCGAGGATCTGCAGCGCCTGGACCATGAAGTTGTGCCAGATGATGGCCGGGTAGGTGCCGCCCTCGACCGGCGCGCCGTTGTAGTCGGTGGTCATCGGTACGAGCTTGTTCGGGTAACCGACCCACACGGCCGTGGTCAGCTGTGGCGTCCAGCCGACGAACCAGGCGTCGGCGTAGTCGGTCGTGGTGCCGGTCTTGCCGGCGACGTCGACGCCCGAGATGGCGGCCGAGGTGCCGGTGCCGGACTGCACGACCCCGGTCAGCATCTGATGGACGACCGCGGCGATCGGCGCCGGGAGCACCCGCTCGTACTGCGGCGTGTCAACCACGGTCTTCTGTGGGCACACCTTCGGACAGTAGATCTGCGCGATCCCGGTCGGGCCCTTGTTCGGGGCACCGAGCACCGGGTCGTACACCCTCCGGCCACCCTCGGCGAACGTCTCGTACGCATGGGCCAGGTCCAGCGGCGACACTCCGATCTTGAGCCCACCGAGGATCATCGCGTAGTTGTCGGAGACCGGGGTGCGGATGCCGGCGCGCCGGGCGAAGCGGGCGATCTTCTTGGTCCCGACGTTGATCCCGACCTGCGAGTAGACCGTGTTGTCCGAGATGTCGGTGGCCTCTTGGAGGGTGATCGGGCCGGAGTACGTGTTGCCGAAGTTGCGGACTCGGAAAATCTCTTTGCCGCTGCTGTTGGGGACGATGAAGTTCTGGGGCGCTGAGTCGATGACCGAGTCCGGCCCGTACTTTCCGGACTCGAGCGCCATCGCGAGCGTGAACGGTTTGAACGCCGACCCGGGCTGTCGCTCGGCTTCGGTGGCGAGGTTGAACGGGAACTGGCTGTAGTCCTCCTGGTCGTTGACGATCGGACCACCGACCATCGCTCTGACCTGTCCCGTCTTGTTGTCGATCGCGACCAGCGAGGCGCTCGGGAGGCCCGAGCCGTACGGCAGCTCCTCCGAGATGGCCTGATCGGCAGCCTGTTCCATGCTGAGGTCGATCGTCGTGCGGATCTTGAGCCCGCCGTAGTAGGCGCGGTACTCAGCGACGCTGTCCGGAACTCCATGCTGGCCCAGTCCCATCGCCGCGAGGATCTGCGGCCGCAGCCAGCTCGTGAAGTACGGCGCCGCGGCGGGCTCCTGGGGCTGCTGGATCAGCGCCTGGGTCGGGAGCGGCTGGGCCGTCCCGGACTCGTACTGCGCCTCGGTGATGTAGTGCTGCTCGAGCATGTCCTTGAGCACGAGGTTCCGGCGTCCCATCGACGCCTGTGGATGGAGCACGGGATCGAATGCGCTCGGGTCCGCGACCATCCCGGCCAGCAGCGCCGCTTCATACGGCTGGAGCACCGATGCGCACGTCGGCCGCGGGGCGTCGCCGCAGCCAGAGCCGGCTTGAGTGGACGAGACCGACGAGTTGTAGCCGTGGACCTTGCCGAAATAGACGCGCGCGGCCGATTCGATTCCGTAGGCGCCGTTCCCGAAGTAGATCGAGTTCAGATACTGGGTGAGGATCTCCGTCTTGGGCCACCGGCGCGTGAGGTGATAGGCCAGTGCAGCCTCGCGCAGCTTCTCGAAGACCGTGCGGTTGTCCTGCTCAGACAGCGCGTTCTTGACGAACTGCTCGGCGATCGTCGACGCCCCCTCCCGGGAGCCGCCGGTCATGTCCGCGACGACCGCGCGCGCGATCCCGCGCAGGTCGACTCCGGGATCCGTCCAGAAGCGGCGATCCTCGACCGAGACGATCGCGTCCGTCATCCATGGCGAGATCTGCTTGAAGCTGTCGATCGCCTCGTGGTTCGGCGGTGCGAACTGCCCGATCAGGTGCCAGTGGTCGTCGTACAGGTACGAGTTCGCCGCCGCCCGGTACACCTGCCGGTTCTCGATCTGCGGCAGATCGGAGGCGACCGCCATCATCATCCCGAACACGGTCGAGACGACCGCGAGCGCGCCGAGCCCGATCAGGATCAGGAACAGCCGAAGCTTGCGCACCCTCGGTTTGCCCGGGCGACGCCGGCGCCGGAACCACCGCCGGCCCTGGGGAGAACCGCCCCGGCGCCCATTCCGGTTCCCTCGCCCGTTCCCGTTCCCGCGGCCATTACCAGTCCGGTAGGGCTCGGGTGGACCCGGAGCGTGCGGCTGATCGCCCTGGGTCGGGGTTTCGACGTCGTCGATCATGCAAATCGGGGGGTGCTCGCAGCCAGCCGATCTGCCAGCCGCGGCGCGCAGCGAAACCTGGCGGCAACAGAGGTCCCGCGGCGGCGAGAGTCTAGCATTGGCCCGGATGCATTCCGAGGCCCGGACGGATCCCGCCCCGCCGCCTGAACCATCCGCCTTGAGTGCTGCGGACGCGGCGGCCTGGCTCGCCCGAAACGCCGTCGACAGCCTCCCCGAGGGGGCGCTCGAGCGCAAGCTCGCGGAGGGGCGACCGCTGCGGGTCAAATTCGGCATCGATCCGACGGCGTCCGACATCCATCTCGGCCACACGGTCGTGCTCCAGAAGCTGCGCGAGTTCCAGGACCTCGGCCACCAGGTGTTGCTGATCATCGGCGACTACACGGCCCGGGTCGGCGATCCGAGCGGCCGCTCGGCCACTCGCCCCGCGCTATCGGGCGCGGAGATCGACGCCAACGCCCGCACGTTCACCGAGCAGGCGTTCACCGTCCTCGACCCCGACCGGACCACCGTCCGGTTCAACGGCGAGTGGCTCGACATGTCGATGGAGCAGCTGTTCAAGCTTGCGCGCGTCCCGACCGTCGGCCAGCTGCTCGAGCGCGACGACTTCGCCAAGCGGATGGCCAGCCACACCCCGATCTCGGTGCTCGAGCTGCTCTACCCGCTGCTCCAGGGCTACGACTCCGTTGCGATCCGCGCCGACGTCGAGCTTGGCGGTACCGATCAGAAGTTCAACCTGCTGCTGGGGCGCGACATCCAGCGCGCCTACGACGTGCCCGAGCAGGCAATCCTCACCGTGCCGATCCTCCCCGGAACCGACGGCGTGCTCAGGATGTCGAAGTCGCTCGGCAACTACATAGGCGTCACCGAGCCACCCGAGGAGATCTACGGCAAGACGCTGAGCATCCCCGACTCGGTGCTCAAGACCTGGTACGGGCTGCTGCTCGGGGCTGAGCCGCCCTCGGAGCTCGCCGCTCGCGACGCCAAGCGGGCGCTGGCCCGCGCGCTCGTCGCGAGGTTCCACGGGCCGGACGCCGCTCATGGCGGCCGAGCGGGAGTTCGACCGGGTGCACATCGACCGCCAAGCCCCCGAGGAGATGCCGACCGTGACCTGGCCGGCCGAGGAGCCGGAGGTGCACCTCCCGGCGCTGCTCGAGCGAGCGTTCGAGATCTCGCGGTCAGAGGCGCGCCGCAGCCTCTCGCAGGGTGGGGTGAAGCTCGACGGGGAGGTCGTCGACAGCGGCGCGCTCGACGTGCCGGCGATCGAGGTCGACGGCAAGGTTCTGCAACTGGGCAAGCGCCGGTTCGCGCGCGTGCGCGTGGAGTAGCGGGCCCGTGACCGTCCACGGCGGGCTGCTCCGGATGGAGACGCCCGGCAACGGGCACATCGTGGACATCACGCCGGGCGTCGCCCGCGTGGTCGACACGGCCGGCATCGATAGCGGCGTCGCGAGCGTGTTCGCCACCGGGGCGACGGTCGCGGTCACCACGATGGAGTACGAACCGGGCGGCGTCCACGACCTCCAGGCGCTGCTCGACCGCCTGATCCCGAGCGCCGGCGACTACGAGCACAACCGCCTCAACCACGACACGAACTCCCACGCCCACCTGCGAGCGGCGGTCATCGGCCCTTCGGAGACGATCCCGATCGTCGACGGGCAACTCCAACTCGGCACGTGGCAGCAGGTCGTGCTGATCGACTTCGACGACCGTCCGCGCCGGCGGACGGTGACCGTGCAGGTCCTGTCGTAGGCGGCCGCGAGCTCCGGTCGGCCTTCTGTCCCGCCGGCGATCCCCCACTCAAGCTCACCCGCGCGGGGGCCGACATTGCCCCAACCGTCGCTCGGGGCAGGGGGCGGCCGAGCATGGCGCAGCCACGGGCGGTAGTCTGCCCGGGCCATCCGGTACGCAGGCCTTCCCCGAGCGGCGGGCTGGGCGCTATACTCACCGGTCCGCTCCGGAATCGGAGTCGGCATGGACGTGCCCAGGGAAGGAACCCCCTTCCCCGAAGAGGTGCGACGGTCTTTGAAAACTCAACAGCATGCGCACCCTTCGACCGACCCTCGGTCGAGGAGTGTGTCCAGGTTCGACGCCGTCGCATCGACCGGCCCCTTGTGGGTCAGCGATTGACGACGGTGCCAGATTGAAACCCCGTCTTGCGTCCCGGGATCCGTGGTGTACATGGATCCCCTCGTGTGGACGCAGGGGCCTGATCCCACCAGGGACAGGCCCGGGTCCGCCCCCGCCACACTGGTGGAGCGCGGACCTCGACGACTCTTTGTGAAGCGGGTTGCCCTTGGCAGCCCGTCTCAGTAGTTCTTCACGGAGAGTTTGATCCTGGCTCAGGACGAACGCTGGCGGCGTGCCTAACACATGCAAGTGGAGCGACGAACCAGGCTTCGGCCTGGGGCAAAGCCGCGAACGGGTGAGTAACACGTGGGTAACCTGCCCCGATGATTGGGACAACCCGAGGAAACTCGGGCTAATACCGAATGTGCCCTCCGGCCATAAGGCCGCTGGGGAAAGGAAGCTTCGGCCTCCGCATCGGGATGGGCCCGCGGCCCATTAGCTTGTTGGTGAGGTAACGGCTCACCAAGGCTGCGATGGGTAGCTGGTCTGAGAGGACGATCAGCCACACTGGGACTGAGACACGGCCCAGACTCCTACGGGAGGCAGCAGTGGGGAATCTTGCGCAATGCGCGAAAGCGTGACGCAGCAACGCCGCGTGGGGGAAGAAGGCCTTCGGGTTGTAAACCCCTTTCAGTTGGGACGAAGCTTCGCCGGTGAATAGCCGGCTGGAGTGACGGTACCTTCAGAAGAAGCCCCGGCTAACTACGTGCCAGCAGCCGCGGTAATACGTAGGGGGCAAGCGTTGTCCGGAATCATTGGGCGTAAAGAGCGTGTAGGCGGCTCGGTAAGTCCGCTGTAAAAGTCCAGGGCTCAACCCTGGAAAGCCGGTGGAAACTGTCGGGCTAGAGTCCGGAAGAGGCGAGTGGAATTCCTGGTGTAGCGGTGAAATGCGCAGATATCAGGAGGAACACCAATGGCGAAGGCAGCTCGCTGGGACGGTACTGACGCTGAGACGCGAAAGCGTGGGGAGCAAACAGGATTAGATACCCTGGTAGTCCACGCTGTAAACGATGGGCACTAGGTGTGGGGGGTGTCGACTCCCTCCGTGCCGACGCTAACGCATTAAGTGCCCCGCCTGGGGAGTACGGCCGCAAGGCTAAAACTCAAAGGAATTGACGGGGGCCCGCACAAGCAGCGGAGCATGTGGTTTAATTCGACGCAACGCGAAGAACCTTACCTGGGCTTGACATGTTCCTGACACCCGTGGAAACACGGTCTCCCTTCGGGGCAGGATCACAGGTGGTGCATGGCTGTCGTCAGCTCGTGTCGTGAGATGTTGGGTTAAGTCCCGCAACGAGCGCAACCCCCGTCGCATGTTGCCAGCATTTAGTTGGGGACTCATGCGAGACCGCCGGTGACAAACCGGAGGAAGGTGGGGATGACGTCAAGTCATCATGCCCCTTATGTCCAGGGCTACACACGTGCTACATTGGCGCGTACAGAGGGTTGCGATACCGCGAGGTGGAGCGAATCCCTTAAAGCGCGTCTCGGTTCGGATTGCAGGCTGAAACCCGCCTGCATGAAGGCGGAGTTGCTAGTAATCGCGGATCAGCACTGCCGCGGTGAATACGTTCCCGGGCCTTGTACACACCGCCCGTCACACCATGGGAGTGAGCAACACCCGAAGCCGGTGGCCTAACCCTTAGGGGAGGGAGCCGTCGAAGGTGGGGCTCGCGACTGGGGTGAAGTCGTAACAAGGTAGCCGTAGCGGAAGCTGCGGCTGGATCACCTCCTTTCTAGGGAGCCCCTTATGGGGCAGCGATCGCCTTCGAGCGATCCGCTCTAGCAATGTCGACCGAACCTGCGGAATCGCCTGAGCGGCGAATTCAGCCGGAAGAAATCTGCTCCTGTAGTGGTGGCAACATCACTGCGTTTTGCAGATTTCTTCCAATGTAATCGGCGCCAGCCGATTACACGCGTGCTGTTGAGTTTTGAGAGACCGGCTTGCTTGCCGGCGCTCGTAGACCTCGGTCCGCGGGCAATGGCAGGCGGGCGTGCCTCTTCTCGGACCTTGAAAACTGCACAGTAGCCAATGAAACGGGTATCAGCGCAAGACGCCTCGCGGCGTTTTGCGTGGAAAAATCTTCGATTTTTCCGTCGGTAATTTGCACCCGCAAATTACCGCGATCACCGTCAAGATATTAAGGGCACACGGTGGATGCCTTGGCACCAAGAGTCGATGAAGGGCGTGAACGGCTGCGATAAGCCGCGGTGAGGCGCTGAATGGCCAGTGACCCGCGGATGCCCGAATGGGGAAACCCAGCGTCGGTAATGCGACGTTATCCCGCGCTGAACACATAGGCGCGGCGAAGACAAGCGGGGGAAGTGAAACATCTCAGTACCCCGAGGAAAGGAAATCAACAGAGACTCCCTGAGTAGTGGCGAGCGAAAAGGGAAGAGCCCAAACCCGGCATGTGTAAGCGGCCATGCGTTGCATGTCGGGGGTTGTAGGGCGCCTGGTCCGGATCGTGGCCGATCCGGCGGAAGTTACAAAACCGCGTGATAGTCGAAGCGTGTGGAACCACGCACCACAGAGGGCAATCGTCCCGTAGACGAAATTGCGCGGTCTTCTGCAGGCGTTCCTGAGTAGGTCCGCACCCGTGAAACGCGGACTGAACCTGGGGGGACCACCCTCCAAGGCTAAGTACTACTTGGTGACCGATAGCGGACTAGTACCGTGAGGGAAAGGTGAAAAGTACCCCGGAAGGGGAGTGAAATAGTACCTGAAACCGCGTGCCTACAAGCGGTGGGAGCGGCCTTGTGCCGTGACCGCGTGCTTTTTGCATAACGAGCCGGCGAGTTACTCGTCTGCGGCAAGGTTAAGCGATGAGCGGAGCCGTAGCGAAAGCGAGTCCGAATAGGGCGATTTAGTCGTAGGCGGTAGACCCGAAGCTGAGCGAGCTACCCATGGGCAGGTTGAAGCGGGGGTAAGACCTCGTGGAGGACCGAACCGACCTAGGTTGAAAACTGGGCGGATGACCTGTGGGTCGGAGTGAAAGGCTAATCAAGCTCAGTGATATCTGGTTCTCTCCGAAATATATTTAGGTATAGCCTCGGATAAATTCCGTGGCGGCCGTAGAGCACTGTTTGGACTAGGGGCCCTACCAGGTTACCGACTTCAGGCAAACTCCGAAGACCGTCACGGCTACTCCGGGAGTCAGTTGCTGGGGGATAAACTTCAGCGTCAAGAGGGAAACAGCCCAGACCGCCAGCTAAGGTCCCTAAGTACTAGCTAAGTGGGAAACGATGTTCGAATGCACAGACAACCAGGAGGTTGGCTTAGAGGCAGCCATCCTTGAAAGAATGCGTAACAGCTCACTGGTCAAGTGTTCGAGCGCGGACAATGTAACGGGGCTTAAGCTAGTCACCGAAGCTGCGGGTGCGAGAGGTCTTCGGACCACTTGCGCGGTAGGAGAGCGTTCCGGCGCCAGTGAAGCGGCGGCGTAAGCCAGCCGTGGAGGCGGCGGAAGTGAGAATGCCGGCATGAGTAACGAAAGAGGGGTGAGAATCCCCTCCGCCGATTGCCCAAGGGTTCCTGAGTAAAGTTCGTCTGCTCAGGGTCAGTCGGGACCTAAGGCGAGGCCGAAAGGCGTAGTCGATGGCTAACGGGTTGATATTCCCGTACCACGTCGCTTTCGTTTGACCGATGGGGGGACGAGGAAGGCTATGGGATCCCAGGCGATGGTCGTCCTGGGCTAAGCATGTAGGGGTGGCTCTAGGCAAATCCGGAGCCGCATAACCTGAGGTGCGAATGCAGCTGGCTCTAAGCCGGCGAGTCCCGGAAGCCCTGCCTCCAAGAAAAGCCTCTAGGGAGAAAGCGCGTGCCCGTACCAAAACCGACACAGGTGGGCAAGTGGAGAACACTAAGGTGATCGAGATAACCCTCGTTAAGGAACTCGGCAAAATCGCCCCGTAACTTCGGGATAAGGGGCGCCCCAGTAGGGTGAACCTCCTCGCGAGGGGAGCCCGAGAGGGCCGCAGTGAATAGGTTCAAGCGACTGTTTACCAAAAACACAGGTCTCTGCTAAGTCGTAAGACGACGTATAGGGGCTGACGCCTGCCCGGTGCCGGAAGGTTACGTGGAGGTGTTAGGGCTTCGGCTCGAAGCACCGAAGCTAAGCCCCGGTAAACGGCGGCCGTAACTATCAACCGAGGTAGTTATAAAACTCGGCTATATGCTGGAAACTCCGAGTATCCCGCACTACTAGTTCCGTCCGATGTGGGCGGTACAGTGACAATGTGGCGGGTGCGGACAATCAGCAGGAAAGACTCTCTGTCGCTTCGATCCCGAGCGAGCTCGGGAACTACCTGGCCGGGTTCGCGCTGGGAGAAGCCAGCTTCATGATCGTGTGCCGCCCTCGCGGCGACTACACGAGACGCTGGAAGATCTCGGCGGCCTTCAACGTGTCGCAGATGGATCGAGCGCCGCTCGAGCTGTTTGCTGAGACGTTGGCGTGCGGGAGTATGCGGAAGGCTGGGAATGGCGGCTGGTACTGGGAGGTCAATCGCCTCTCGGACATCCAGCGGCGGATCATTCCGTTCTTCCGTCGCTTTCCGCTCGTCGGATGGAAGGCACATGACTTCGAGTTGTTCGCCCAAGCGGCGGACCTGCTCGTAGTGAAGCCATGTCGGACACGGACTACAACCAGGTGCTGCTCCTCCGGGAGCAGATGAATCGTGGCGGCAAGCGCCGCTACACGATGGAGAGAATCCTCAGAGACTATACGCCGAGCTCACTGGCGCAATAACCAGTGAGATGAGATAGTCCGATCTCATGGGCGACCATGAGAGCTGACCAGAAATGTGTCAGCCGCTCGCAGCCAGCCGGCTGCGGGTAGTAACAAGAATGAACGGTCCTAAGGTAGCGAAATTCCTTGTCGGGTAAGTTCCGACCTGCACGAATGGCGTAACGACTTGAACGCTGTCTCAACGAGGGGCTCGGTGAAATTGCAGTCTCGGTGAAGATGCCGAGTACCCGCGGCTAGACGGAAAGACCCCGTGA
Organism: uncultured Solirubrobacterales bacterium; assembly: GCA_963699325.1. Taxonomy (GTDB): domain Bacteria; phylum Actinomycetota; class Thermoleophilia; order Solirubrobacterales; family Solirubrobacteraceae; genus Palsa-465. The sequence goes on from CAVOTN010000022.1 coordinate 502,232, forward strand.
ACCTTTACTACAACCTGGTATTGGGGTTCGATGCATCTCGCTCAGGATAGGTGGGAGCCTTGGAAGCACCGGCTGCGGCTGGTGTGGAGGCAACCTTGAGATACCACCCTTGGTGTATTGGATCTCTAACAGTGCGCCGTGAATCCGGGCGCTGGACAGTGACAGGCGGGTAGTTTGACTGGGGCGGTCGCCTCCCAAAATGTAACGGAGGCGCGCAAAGGTTCCCTCAGCACGGTCGGAAATCGTGCGTAGAGTGTAAAGGCAGCAAGGGAGCTTGACTGCGAGACTGACAGGTCGAGCAGGTGCGAAAGCAGGCCTTAGTGATCCGGCGGTAGCAAGTGGAAGCGCCGTCGCTCAACGGACAAAAGGTACTCCGGGGATAACAGGCTTATCGGGCCCAAGAGTCCACATCGACGGCCCGGTTTGGCACCTCGATGTCGGCTCGTCGCATCCTGGGGCTGAAGTAGGTCCCAAGGGTTGGGCTGTTCGCCCATTAAAGCGGTACGCGAGCTGGGTTCAGAACGTCGTGAGACAGTTCGGTCCCTATCTGCCGTGGGCGTTGGAGAGTTGAGAGGATTCGTCCCTAGTACGAGAGGACCGGGACGAACGCACCTCTGGTGTATCTGTTGTCCTGCCAAGGGCACCGCAGGTTAGCTACGTGCGGATCGGATAACCGCTGAAAGCATCTAAGCGGGAAGCCGGCCTCAAGATGAGCTCTCCCATCCCCTTGAGGGAGTAAGACCCCTGGAAGATCACCAGGTTGATAGGCCGGATCTGGAAGAGTGGTGACACTCGTAGGAGACCGGTACTAATGGGTCGAGGGCTTGACGGATATTTGATATCCGTTCATTGGCGCTGTGCGGTTTTGAAGGCCCGAGGAGGGCAGGAGAAATCCTCAATTTCTCCTAAGGCTAAGCCGCTTGCGGCTTAGCCCGGTCTCTACCGGTTTCCGGTGGCTATGGCGAGGGGGAAACACCTCTTCCCATTCCGAACAGAGCAGTTAAGCCCCTCAGCGCCGATGGTACTTGGCCCGCAAGGGCCTGGGAGAGTAGGTCGCCGCCGGTTTATTTGTTAGGGCAGTAAGCAGCGAGCATAGGAGGAACTTGTCCATGCATGACGTGATCAAGTTCCTCCGTGCCAACCCGCAGGCGTTGGCGCTGCTCGTGATCTGCATCGTGCTCGGACTGGGCACGTTCATCGCGGTGATAGTCGCCCTCGTGACCTCCCCGACGGACCAGACGACGGGCGAGCCGAGCGGCGTGATCCTGGGTGCGCAGGCGGCGTGGCATGCCGTGCACGCCGCGGTCGCCGGCGCGAATGCCACGTAGCCAACCGCCCGACAGCGGAATGTCAGGCCCGGGCGGACGGTCGCGCCGGGGCGTCGGACACCGCGCGCCCGCCACAGGCGCCACCGACCGTCCTTAGCAATACCGCCGGGCACCTAGCAGCACCGATCCACTCGCCCGAAGCACGGGACCCACCCACCCGAGGCCGGGCGACCGACGTCCGGTTGGACGCGCGCGCGTCAGACCTCCCAAGCCCGGCGTGCCGTGCGTGGGCCACCTCGGCCTCGTGATAGGTGTCTAGCGCCTCACAGCGGGCTTACGACGGCCTCGCTGCAGGCTTCCAGGTTGTGTGTGTGGCGGGACCCGCGCTGCTGGAAGGCGTCCGGCCGATTGCTCAGTGGCTATCGCACCACCTCGCTTCGTCCCCCGAAGTCCGGGGTGGTCCGGACCGGGCACAGGCAGTGAGCGGGTGGGGGTGGCACGCTGCCGCCACGGCGCGCTCGCTTCCACTGGAGCGGGCGGCGATGGGGGTGCGTGGCCCAAGGCTCGAGATCGAGATGCGCGTCAGCCGGTGGGTCGGCGAGGAAGTCGTCGACGACCGCAAACCAGGCGCGCAGGCGGTTGTTTGAAGACTGGAACATATGTTCGTGACCCTAGGGTGCGCGCCGGACGGAATGGGCGCCCGCTTGCAAGGGCCCTGTCACGCAAGGGAACGGCCCCGTGGAGCGCTCCATAACGCCCGCGCCCGGGCCAGATCCGGGCCCGTTGGCCACACGATCGCGCGGCCGTTGACCGCACGATCGCGGAGCCGTTGGCCACCCAGATCCGGGGCCGTTGACCGCACGATCGCGGGACCTCGAGCGGCGCTGCTGACGCTCAGTGCGGCGGGAGCGGATGCTTGGGTTCGTACAGCCCAAGCTCGACGCCGCCGGGCAGAACGATCCCCGTGACCGAACCCCACCGCAGCTCGGCGATTGGACGGCTGATCTCGACGCCCTTGGCCTCGAGCTCCGCCACGGTCGCGTGGATGTCGTCGCACATCAAATACAGCTCGTGACGCCCGGCGCCGTCGGTGGGGTGGACGGCGACCTCGGCCGGCGGGAGCGCGAAGATCAGCCAGCCGCCGCCCGCGTCGACCGACGGCAGATCGAGCACGTCGCGGAACAGCGCCCGGACGGCGTCAGCGTCCGGGCTGTAGATGATCGAGTGGGCGCCGGTGATCACGGGCTGCTGCCGATCACGTGTCGCTTACGCCGCCGAGCCGAGCGACGACCACACCTCGATCTTGGTCCCAACCCGGTTGACCACCTCGGTCGTGAACTCGGTGGTGGTGGCGTTGCCGCCGAGGTCGGGCGTCTTGCAGCCCGAGCCGATCGCCTCGAGCGCGGCTTCGTAGACCGCGCGCGACGCGCGCTCGGCCGCCGCCCCATGGTGGTCGGCCGCGTGGCGCAGCAGCGCGCCGCAGGCCAGGATCATCGCGAGCGGGTTCGCGAGGTCCTTGCCCTCGAGCGCCGGCGCGGTCCCGTGGGGCGCTTCGGCCATCGCGACGGTCGTCTCGTAGGTCTCGTTGTCGAACGCCAGGAGCACGGACTCGGCGCCGGCGATCGAGCCGAACATCGGCAGCACCAGATCCGACAGGCAGTCCCCGTCGCGGTTGAGCGCCGGGATCACGAGCGGCACATCGGTGGCACCCGACATCAGGCCGGCATAGGTGGCGTCGATCAGGACCGGCTCATACGCGGTGTCCGGGTGGCGGGCAGCGGCCTCGTCGAGCTCCTCCTTGAGCATCCCCTCGTAGACCGGCGACACTGTCCACTTCGGGCCGCCGTAGACCCGGGCGTTCATTTTCTCCGCGGTGCGGAACGCGTATTCGGCGACCGCGCGGCAGGTCGAGCGCGTGATCTTCTCGGTCCGGTAGGCGATCTCCGACGGATCCCCGGCGTCGCCCTCGCGCCATTGCTTGGCACCGTAGGCGTCGTCGACCGCCATGCGCACGACCGAAATCGGATAGTGCACGCCGGCGATCGGCGCCACGCCCGGGAGCCGGCGTCCCGTACGGACGATCACCTTGCCGTCGACCTCCTCGCGCAGGATGCGGTTGGGCGAGCCGACGTCGTCCTTCCCCTCGGGGGTGATGGTGGCGGCCTTGAGGCCGAGGCCGGCGTCGAGCATCGCCCTGGCGGCATCGGTCACCACCCCGTTGGATGTCGCGCGCCGGTGCTCGAGCGAGAGGTCGAAACGCTCGAGCTCGAGCTCGATGCCGAGCACCGCCGGGTCGAGCACCCGCAAAGACTGCTCGAGCAGCTCCTGACCGGTCTGGTCGCCCTCGAGGACGACGATCTTGACCGCCTCGGCCATGCCGGCGGGACCATAGCCGACGAGGCGGCTCCGGGCCGCAACCCACTCCGGGGGACGGGCCGACCCCGGTCGACCCGAGGAGCCCGGTGGATGTCTGAATTCGGACGTACGCGCGCGGACGAGCCCGGTCGCGGCCGACAGAGCGGCGGCTACCTTCTCCGGGCGTCTCGACTTGCTCCCGGCAAGCGAGACGCCCAATTCGAGCGGACACGATGTCGGTGGCGCGGCCGCGCGACCTCCGGACGCTGATCGGTAATAGATGCCAGACCCTGAGGACCCGGCCGCTCCTGGAAACGATCCCCGGTCCCAAGACGCCCCTGGCCAGCTCACGGTCGTCGTGCGAACCGAGCCGGAGGCCACGGTCGTGACGGTCCGTGGCGAGGTTGACCTGCTGGCCGCTCCGCTGCTGACCGCAGAGCTCGACGCGATCCTGCGCATGGACGCGCGACCGATCGCGATCGATCTGACCGAGACCACGTTTATGGACTCGGCCGGGATCCATGCGCTGGTGAACGCCCGCCACAGCGCGAGACGGCATCTCGCGGTCATCTGCGGTCCCGGCCCCGTGGCGAAGGTGCTCGAGCTGCTCGGCCTGACCGAGATGCTGAACGTAGTGCCGGACTTCGACGAGTACCAGCGGCGCAGGGCGGGTCGTGAATAAGGCGCCAGCCCAACACCCCAAGTTTTGGTGCATACGCGTAAGGGGATCATTCCGGCAGGGAGCGCGGCGCTGATGACAGGAACCGCAGATCACCCGACGCTAGGCCGCTCACTGCGGCCGCGGGGGCCGGTTGAGCTTGCGCTGAGCACTCGCCAGGTACCGGAGGCCACCGTGGTGACGGTCACCGGCGAGCTCGACGTCCTCACCGCCCGGAAGCTGACGCCCGAGCTCGACGACATCGTCCGCAAGCAGACCGGTGACGCTGTCATCGACCTGAGCCAGGCCGAGTTCATCGACTCCTTCGGCCTGACCGTCCTGCTGGGCACACAGCGCCGGCTCGAGCGCCAGGGGCGGACCCTGATTGTGATCTGCGGGGAGGGGCCGGTGCGGCGCGCGATCGAGTTCGCGAGGCTGCTGGAACCGCTCGGGGTGGTCCCGAGCCTCGCCGAGTACAGGTTGCGCCGCACGAACACATAGGCGAGAGCGCCCCGGTTTGGGGGCGCTGGCGACGCGATGTGAAGAGAGCCGTCTAGGCCGAACCGTTGCTCTCGCCGGCGGGCATCAGCTCGTCCTGCCGCTCGGCCAGCGCCCCGATCACGATCGTCAGGTGCTCGTCGAAATCGACCCCGAGCTCCTCGGCGCCGTGGCGAAGCTCGTCGCGGTTGACCGCGGCGGCGAAGCTCGGCTGCTTGAGCTTCTTCTTGACCGACTTGGGCGTCATCCCCTGAAGCTTCTCGGGCCGCACGTATGCGCACGCCAGAATGAAGCCCGACAACTCGTCGACCGCAAACAGCGTCTTCTCCATCGGCGAATCGCGCGACACACCGAGGAAATCCGCGTGGGAAGCCACCGCCCGGACGAGCTCAGGCGGGTACCCGCGGCCCTCGAGCTCGCGCAGCGCGTAGCGGGGGTGGCCGTCGTCCAGATTCGGATACCGCTCGTAGTCGAGATCGTGCAGGAGCCCGGTCAGCCCCCACAGCTCGACGTCGCCGTCGAACCGCGGGGCGTACGTGCGCATCGCGGCCTCGACGGCGAGCATGTGGCGCCGGAGCGAGTCAGAAGAAGTCCATTCACGAAGGAGGTCCCACGCCGCGTCTCGCGAAAGCTGAACCGGCATGGCGGAAACCCTAGCTGAGCAGCTTCGGATCATCGATGCTCGCGACAAGGGAACGGCGTCGCCGTCGCCATCACCAACGGCCCGGTCGGGCACCCCGCGGAGACGGACCAGACGACCGATCGGCCCGCGCCCGGAGCAACCGAGTCTGGCTCTGGCCACGAGAGAAGGTACCCTCCGGCCACCTATGGAAAAGTTCGTAATCGAAGGTGGGAGGCCCCTGTCGGGCACGATCACTCCCGCCGGCAACAAGAACGGCGCGCTGCCGATCCTGGCCGCGTGCCTGCTCACCGACGACGAAGTGATCCTCCGCAACGTGCCCCGGATCAGGGACGTGGAGGCGATGACCCTGCTGCTCGAGCAACTCGGAGCCCGAGTCCAGTGGCTCGGCCCCGGCGAGATCTCGATCGACGCCTCGACCGTCGACAGCTGGGAGGTCGACCGCGAGCTGTCGGAGCGCATCCGCGCCTCGTTCCTGCTCGCGGGACCGTTGCTGGCGCGGTTCGGCCAGGCTCACATGCCGCCTCCCGGCGGCGACGTAATCGGCCGCCGGCGGCTCGATCCACACCTCGACGCGTTCCGCGCGCTCGGCGCCACCGTCGACGACGACCGCGGCGACATCAGGGTCGAGGCAGCGCTCGGCCTACGGCCGTGCGACTTCCTGATGGACGAGCCGTCGGTGATGGCCACCGAGAACGCGCTGATGGCTGCAGCGCTGACGCGGGGTCCGACCGTGATCCGCAACGCCGCGTCCGAGCCCCACGTCCAGGACCTGGCGCGGATGCTCGTCGCGATGGGCGCCCAGATCGACGGAATCGGCTCGAACGTGATGACCGTCCACGGCGTCGGCAGCCTCCGGGGATGCACGCATTCCATCGCCCCTGACCACATCGAGATCGGCTCGTTCCTCGCGCTCGCCGGCGTCACCGGTGGCGAGCTCGTCGTCAAGGACACGGTCACCGAGGACCTCCGGATGATCCGCCTCGTGTTCGACCGCCTGGGCCTACGCACCGAGGTGCGCGGCGCCGACATCATCGTCCCCGGCAACCAGGAGCTTGTGGTCCGCAACGACAAGGGCGACCATACCCCCAAGGTGCAGGACGGCCCGTGGCCCGCGTTTCCGGCCGACCTGACCAGCGTCGCACTCGCGCTCGCCACTCAGGCCCATGGGTCGGTGATGATCCACGAGTGGATGTTCGAGAACCGGCTGTTCTTCGTCGACAAGCTCGTCCTGATGGGCGCCTCGATCACGATTTGCGATCCGCACCGGGCAATGGTGGTGGGACCGCGCCGCCTGCACGGCCAGCGCGTCGACTCGCCCGACATCCGTGCCGGCATGGCGATGCTGATCGCCGCGTTCGCGGCCGACGGCATCACCGAGATCGGCAACGTCCGCCACATCGACCGTGGATACGAGCGGATCGACGAGCGCCTGCGCGACCTCGGGGCGCAAATCACGCGCGAGGACGACGTACCGGTCACGGTCTGACTCCAAGCGCCCCCCGCGAGCCGTAACTGACACAGTCCCGGGCGATGGTCGACCGCATTCCCAGCGGAACGCGAGACTTCCTGCCCGACGAGATGCGCGAGCTGCGGGCGATGACCGAGCGCGTCCGCGAGGTGTTCGAGCGGGCCGGCTACGGCGAGGTCTACACGCCGGCGCTCGAGTACGAGGGTACGTTCGACCGCGCCAACATGCACGCGAGCCGCCCCGCGTACCGCATGTTCGACGAGCAGGGCCACGTGCTCGTGCTCCGCTCGGACATGACGGTCCCGATCGCGCGGCTGGTGTCGACGCGCTACCGGGAAGCCGAGCCGCCGCTGCGCTTCTGTTACTTCGCCCATGCCTACCGCGGCGTCCGGCCGCAGCGGGGCCAGTCGCGGGAGTTCCTCCAGGCCGGGATCGAGCTGATCGGGGCGACCTCGCCGCACGGGACGGCGGAGGTCCTGTCGGTGCTGTGCGCGGCGCTCGACGCGGCCGGGCTCGAGACCTACCGAGTCGGCCTTGGTGACGCCTCGCTGTATCCCACGCTGCTCGACGGCCTGGGCGTCGACCCGGACCGGCGCGAGCGCATCCTCACCGAGCTGGTCGACGGCGACTTCGTCGGCCTCGAGCACGAGGTGAGATCGCTGGGCGTCGATCCCGCCGCGGCCGAGGTGCTCCTCCGCGCGCCGCAGACCAGAGGCGGTCCCGAGGTGCTCGAGGATCTCGAAGGACCGCTTCACACCGCGGTCACCGGGATGCGGGCGGTGCACGCGCTGCTTGCGCCGAACGTCGCCGAGCGGATCATCTTCGACCTCGGGCTCGTCCGGAGCCTCGGCTACTACACCGGCGCGATCTTCCAGGTCTACGACCCCGCCTACGGCGTTCCGATCGGCATCGGCGGGCGCTACGACGAGCTGCTTGGCCAGTTCGGCCGTCCGCTCCCGGCCGTCGGGTTCGCGCTCAACGTCGAGCGGCTCCACATCGCGCTGACCGGCGAGGAACGCGGCCGGGGACGGCGCCTGTGAGCGCGCTACACATCGCGGTCCCCCGAGGGGCGCTGTTCGACGGCACGCTCGATCTGCTCGACCGACTCGGGCTGAACACGCGCGAGGTTCGCGACAACGACCGCAAGCTGCTGTTCGAAGACGCCGGGATCATCACGATGCGTCCCTCGGACGTCCCCACGTACGTCGAGGCAGGGGCCGCCGATATCGGGATCACCGGCAAGGATGTACTCATGGAGCAGTCCGAGCGCGAGCTGTACGAGCTCGCCGACCTCGGCTACGGGGAGTGCACGATGGTGCTCGCGACCGTCGGCGGCGAGGATCCCGCGGCCGAGGCGCTGCGTCGCCTCGGCGTGGTTCGGATCGCCACCAAGTACCCGCGGATCGCCACCCGCTACTTCCTCGAGACGGGCCGGCAGGCCGAGATCGTCGAGGTCAAGGGGTCGGTCGAGCTGGCGCCGCTGACCGGGCTCGCCGAGGGCATCGTCGACCTCACCGCGAGCGGCACCACCCTCCGCGAGAACGGGCTTGTCGTGCGCGAGGAGATCGCGCGCAGCACTGCGCGCCTGATTGCGAACCCGGTTGCGCACAAGCTCAAGGCCCCGGCGATCGACGCGCTGCTGGAGCGGCTCGATGCGATGTGAGCGCCTCGCGCTGAGCGGCGGCGACGCCGCGGGCGTGGCGGCCCAAATCCGCACGCTCGTGCCGCCGCCGGAGTCGGTCCGCGATGGGGTGGCGCTGATCATCGCGACCGTCCGCGCCGGCGGTGACCGGGCCGTTCGCGACTACTCCCGGACGCTCGATACCGGCGGCCGTGAACCGCAAGCGCTCGTCGTCTCAGACGACGAGTTAGACGCGGCGGCAGCACGGCTCGACCCTCGAGTCCGCCACGGGATCGAACGCGCGATCGAGAACGTCGAGGCGGTGGCGGCGGGCCGCGTCCCCGGACCACTCCGGCCAACAAGGCTCGGCGAGAACCTGGTCATCGACCGCCAGGCCCCGGTCGAACACGCCGCGATCTACGTGCCGGGCGGAAGGGCCCCGTATCCGAGCACGGTGGTCATGGGGGCGGTCCCCGCGAGGCTCGCCGGCGTCGAGCGGATCGCCGTGTGCTCGCCTCCCCGCTCGGACGGAGATCTCGATCCGGTCGTGCTTGCGGCCTGCCGGCTCGCCGGCGTCGACACGGTCTACCGAATGGGAGGCGCCCACGCGATCGCCGCGCTCGCCTACGGCACCGAGTCCGTGCCGGGCGTCGACGTGATCGTCGGGCCCGGAAACCTGTACGTCCAGGAGGCCAAGCGCCAGGTGTTCGGGCAGGTGGGCATCGACGGCTTCGCCGGCCCGAGCGATCTGCTCGTCCTCGCCGGCGGCGATGTCGATCCCGGGCCGCTCGCGCTGGACCTGCTGGCGCAGGCCGAGCACGGCCCCGGGACGCTCGTGGTCGCGGCATCCGACACACCCGGGATCCTCGACACGTTCGAAGGGCACCTCAAACGCGGCGCCGACACGGGCGCGGTTGCGTGCCTGGTGACGGCACCCGACGCAGACCAGCTGATCGCGTTGGCCCGAGCGTTCGCCCCCGAGCACCTCCAGCTCGTCGGTGCCGAGCTCGAGCCGCTGGCCGATCGGGTTACCCGAGCCGGCTGTCTGTTCGTCGGCGCCGGCGCTGGCACGGCGTTCGGCGACTACATCGCCGGCTCGAATCACATCCTCCCGACGAACGGAGCCGCCCGGTTCGCCTCCGCGGTGTCGCCCGAGCACTTCCTGCGGAGGTTCAGCGAGGTCCACATCGGCTCGGCCGCGGAGCTCGCGAGCTCGGCGGCGCCGCTGGCGCGCGCCGAGGGCTTCGAGCTCCACGCGCGGTCGATGGAGGCACGTATTCGGGAGAATGGGACCCGATGACGCGTATCGGGTTGATCGAGCGGAAGACCGCGGAGACCGAAATCAAGGTGAGCCTCGTGCTCGACGGCCACGGCGCCGGCGAGCGCGACACCGGTGTCGGCTTCTTCGACCACATGCTCGACCTGTTGGCCCGGCACGGCCATCTCGACCTCGGCGTCGAGGCCCGCGGTGACCTCGAAACCGGCGCCCATCACACGGTCGAAGATGTCGGTATCTGCGTGGGCCAGGCGCTCGACGAGGCCCTCGGCGACCGCGCCGGGATCGCCCGCTACGGCCAGGCCACGATCCCGATGGATGAGGCCCGCGCCTCGTGCGCGATCGACATCTCCGGGCGCGGCCTCTGCGCGTTCGAGGCCACGCTGCCGCCAGGCGCTATCGGCAACTTCGACCACGAGCTCGTCGAGGAGTTCTGCCGCGCTCTGGCGCTGAACGCGAAGCTCACGCTGCACCTCACGGTCGAGCGCGGTACCAATGCCCACCACGTGATCGAGGCGGTGTTCAAGGCGCTCGCGCGCGCGCTCCGCGCCGCAGTCGTGCTCGACGCGACCGAGCGCGGTGTCCCGAGCACGAAGGGGACGCTGGGATGACGCGCGTGGGCGTGATCGACTATGGGATGGGGAACCGCCGCTCTGTGCAGAAGGCGCTCGAGCGGATCGGCGCAACGGTGGCGCTCACCGGCGACCACGACGAGCTGCGCGCTTGTGATGGGCTCTTGCTCCCCGGCGTGGGGGCGTTCCCGAGGGCTATGCGGAACCTTCGCGAGCTCGGCCTGGTGGAGCTGATCGGCGCGCGAGTGGAGTGCGGAACGCCGCTGCTCGGCATCTGCCTGGGGATGCAGTTGCTGTTCGACCGCTCGACCGAGCTCGAGCCGACACCGGGGCTCGGACTGATCGCCGGCGAGGTCACGCGCCTGGACTCCCACGGACTGCGGGTCCCGCACATCGGCTGGAACGAGGTCCAGTTCGAGCGCTCCTCGCCACTGCTCGCCGGCCTGCCCGAGCGCGGCTGCCCCTTCTACCACGTGCACTCGTACGCCGCGCGTCCGGCGGATCACGATGCCGTCATCGGTACCACCGAGTACGGCGAGCGATTCGCCACCGCCGTCTCCAGCGGGTCGGTGCTGGGAGTCCAGTTCCATCCCGAGAAGTCGTCGCTGAACGGGCTTCGCATGCTCGAGAGCTTCGTCGGGGTGTGTGCGGGCGTGGCGAGCGTGCACGCATGATCCTGCTGCCCGCTGTCGACATCCTCGAGGGCAAGGCGGTGCGCCTGAGCCGCGGGGACTTCGACCAACGCACCGTGTACGACGCCGATCCGCTCGACGCCGCGCGGAGGTGGGTCAACGAGGGCGCCCGGCGACTGCACGTCGTCGATCTCGACGGCGCGCGCACCGGCGCCCCGGTGAACCTCGAGCACGTCCGGCGCATCGCTGCCGAGGTCGACGTGCCGATCCAGGTCGGGGGCGGGCTGCGGACGATGGCGGCGGTACGTGACGCGGTGAACGCCGGGGCCACGCGGGTCGTGATCGGGACCGCGGCTTACACCGACATCGACTTCCTCGACCAAGCTGTCGCCGAGCTCGACGATCGCGTGGTGGTCTCGATCGACGCGCGCGCCGGGAAGCTCGCGGGCGCCGGATGGACCGAGCAGACCGAGATCCCGATCGGGGCGGTGATTGAGCGGCTGGCCGCCCGCGGGGTGCGGCGGTACGTTTATTCGAGTATCGACCGGGATGGCATGCTCATGGGCCCCGATCTCGATGGCGCCCGCCGCGTCGCCGACGCCGTCCGCGGCACCTATGCCTACTCCGGCGGCATCTCCTCGCTCGAGGACCTGCGCGCGCTGGTCGAGCTCCGCCAGGTCAACCTGCGCGCGGTGATCGTCGGCAAGGCCCTGTACGAGGGCCGCTTCACGGTCGCCCAGGCGCAAGCCGTGCTCGACGAGTGATGCACTACAAGCGCGTGATCCCGTGCCTGGACGTCGACCGGGGGCGCGTGGTCAAGGGCGTCGGGTTCGTCGATCTGCGCGACGCGGGCGATCCGGTCGAGCTGGCCTGCCGCTACGACGCCGCGGGGGCGGACGAGCTCGTGTTTCTCGACATCACCGCGACCTCGGACAAGCGCGAGACGGTCGTCGAGCTCGCGCGCCGGACTGCCGACGATGTCTTCATCCCGTTCACGATCGGTGGTGGCATCCGCTCGGTCGCCGACGCCCAGGCGGTCCTCGATGCCGGCGCCGACAAGGTGTCGGTCAACTCGGCCGCGCTGGCGCGCCCGGAGCTGCTCGACGAGCTCGCGGCCACGTTCGGGGCGCAGTGCGTCGTGCTGGCGATCGACGCTAAGGCGCGGCCGTCAGGCCCCGCCGACAATCTGAATGAGTCGCGTAACGACTCGGGCTGGGAGGCGTTCGTCGCCGGCGGCCGGACGCCATCGGGCCGGGACGCCGTGCAGTGGGCGCGGGAGGGCGTCGAGCGCGGCGCGGGGGAGATCCTGCTGACGAGCATGGACCGGGACGGCACGAACGCCGGCTACGACCTCGGGCTGACGGGTGCGGTCGCCGGCGCAGTCGGGGTTCCCGTGATCGCCTCCGGCGGCGCCGGCGCACTCGATCATCTGACGGCAGCGCTCCAAGCCGGCGCGGACGCGGTTCTATGCGCCTCGATTCTCCATTACGGGCAGCACACAGTGCCGGAGATCAAGGCAGCGCTTGCCGGCGACGGAATCCCGATTCGACAGCCCGGTCGGTCCGGTGGGCCCTCGAAGCAGCTGTAAGCGAGCCTGCGACGCCGGACCCGCATCCCTCGCGCCCAACCACGGTCCGAAACGCGACTGAAATCGAGTGCGCGCGGGAAAGCGGGGTTGGCGTGCAGGCGAAGCGGATGCGAAGCGGGGCCGCAGAATTCCGCGGCCTTACTTGGCGAAGCTACGAATGTTTATGTTGGCCCGGTTGAAGGCGGCCGCGGTTAGGCGGCCTCTTCCACGTAGCCGGCGGCTGCGCATGCATCGCAGTACGCAGCAGGCGGGACGCGGGGCTCATAACAGCCAGGGCGGCAACAGGTCGAGGACCGCTTAGGCCGACCGCGACCGATGCGGGCTGCCGCGGCGTCCTTCAGCTCTTCGCGCATGCGATCAAGCTCCGCTGCGTGCTCCTCGCAGAACCTACGGCCCGGAAGGGTCGGCTCCTGGCAATGACTTCCACTACGACAACGCATAGACACACTAGGATAGCAAGAAGCGTTCGAACGCACGTTCCATGCGAGCTTCATTGCACGCCCTGTGCGGGGATTTCGTGAGCGCGGGGAACCGCTATGTGGACTTCGCGTGAGCGCGACGCAAGCGCCGCGTGGGGATTACGTTAGCGCGTGCGCGCGGTCGGCGGTCATTTGTGCTCAACGCCGGTTCGGCAGCAGCTGGTAGAGCATCGTGTAGCCGCTCAGATAGATCGCGGCGTCGTCGGCCACGACCGGGTTGAACGCGCCGTCGGGGAACGAGAACACCCGCCGCCCGGTGCGGACATCGAGGCCGGCGGTGGTCTTCGTGCCGAGGTCCGAGTAGTAGACGACGTTGCCGACGATCGTGGCCGAGCCCGAGATCTTGCCGCCGGCCGGATGCCGCCACCTGATCGCGCCCGATTTGGCGTCGAAGGCGTAGAAGTTGCCGTCGTAGGACCCGAGGTAGATCGTGGGGCCGAGCCCCGGCGTGTTGTCGACCGCGGCCGACGCATACACGTATGCGCCCGTGCCGGTGGCCCACGCCAGCTGACCCGTTTTGGCCGCGAACGAGTACACCCGCCCGTCGGTGTTGCCCATGTACACACGCCCGAACGCGACCGCGGGCGTCGAGTAGAAGGTGCCCGACCCGAAGCCGAAGTCGGCGCCGCTGGTGTTGGTCGCCCAGACCTGGTGGCCGGTGGCCGCGTTCACCGCGTAAGCGCGACCTGAGTAGTCCCCGAAGTACAGGATGCCGTTCGACAGCGCCGGCCCACCCTTCACGGCGCCGGCCGCGTGGTAGGTCCAGTTGACGTGACCGGTGGTCGCGTTCAGCGAGTACACGGTGCCGCTCTGGTCCCCGAAGTACACGGCGTTGCCGAACGCGATCGGCGAGGACTCGGTGCCGGCGGGGATGGGCTTCGACCATACGACCCGGCCGGTCTTCATCGACAGGGCGGCGAACCGGCCCGCGCCGGGGGTCTGGCCGGCGTGCGGGTTCGTCGAGAGCAACGCGACGTACATCAGGCCCTGCGCGAGCCCCAGCGCCGGCGAGGCGGCGGCGAGCGTCCCCACCTTGGTCTCCCACAGCTTGTGGCCGGTGCGTTTGTCGATTGCCTTCGCCGAGCCGTCGTCGTCGATCAGGTACAGCGTCGTCCGATAGATGACCGGCGGGAACTCGAGCAGCGCGTAGTCCTGAAAGCGCCAGCCGACGTGCAGCGGCGGCTCCGGAACCTTGCTTCCGGGGAAGAAGTGCGTGCGCTCGGCGTCGTAGCCGTACCGCGGCCACACGGAGTTGTCGACCGCGGCCTTCTTCGGCGGCGCGGCCGCGGCGGTGGTCGTCGGGGCGGTGAACTCGACGTTGGGATGGGAGACGTTGTGCGGCGAATTGACCAGGATGACCGCCACGGCGCCTCCCGCGGCCACCAACAGGACCACCACGGCGACGAGCCCCCACCGCAGCCACCGTCGCGAACCGGGACTCGGCATGGGCAGCATGCTAGCCAGCGCCGCCCCCGGAACCTTGCACCGCGCCGCCCTGACCGCCACCGCCCGCCCGCCGCCCGGAGCCGCTTGGGAAGACACTATGGCTATGCCGACGTTTCTTCCCAAGGACCGCGAGTTGGTCGAGCGCGTCCGTGCGTTGCCGGCGGCGGCGCCACTGCTGTCGCGCCTTCCGAACACGCCGACGGTGCATCTCGTCGGCGGGGCGGTGCGCGATCTGCTGCTCGGGGGCACCCCATTCGACCTCGATCTGGTCGTCGAGGGCGACGCGGCCGCGTTTGCCTCCTCGCTCGGCGGCGAGCTGAAGGTTCATGACCGCTTCGGGACCTCGACCGTCACCCTCGACGGCTTCAGCTACGACATCGCCCGCGCCCGTCGCGAGACGTACGCCCACCCCGGCGCGCTTCCCGACGTGGCGCCGGCGCGGCTCGCGGACGACCTCGAGCGGCGGGACTTCACGGTCAACACACTCGCGCTCGCGCTCGCCGGCGAGCGGGCCGGTGAGCTCAACTCGGTGCCGTCGGCGCTCGAGGACCTCGACGCGCGCCGGCTCCGCGTGCTCCACGACCAGAGCTTTGTCGACGACCCGACGCGGCTGTTCAGGCTCGTCCGCTACGCCACCCGTCTCGGGTTCGAGATCGAGCCCCACACCCGTGCGCTCGCAGGACGGGCGATCGCAGGCGGCGCGCCCCGCACCGTCAGCGGTCCGCGCGTCGGCGCGGAGCTGCGCCTCCTCGCCCGCGAGCCCGACCCCGTGCGGGCGCTCGCCGGGGTCGGCGACCTCGGGCTCGCCGCCGCAATCCACCCGGGCTTCGGCGTCGCCGACGAGGACCTCGCCCGACGCGCGCTCGCGCTCCTGCCCGACGGCGGGCGCCGCGACCGGCTCGCGCTGGCGGTGGCCGCGCGCGCGGTGCCGGCGCCCGAGCTCATCACCTTTCTCGATCGTCTGGCGTTCGAGGCCGAGGACCGCGACACGATCGTGGCCGCCGCCACGCGCGCCGACGAGATCACGCACGCGCTGAGCACGGCGCGCACGCCGTCGGAGATCGCGACCGCGGCCGCAGCGGCGCCGGCGGAGCTGATCGCGCTCGCCGGCGCGCTCGGCGCCGAGGAACAGGCCCGCGAATGGCTCGACACGCTCCGCCACGTGCGGCTGACGATCGATGGCGGCGATCTGCTCGCGGCGGGCGTTCCCGAGGGCCCGGCGATCGGGCTCGGGCTGCGTGCCGCGCTGGCCGCAAAGCTCGACGGGCGTGCCTGCGGACGCGAGCAGGAGCTCACCGAGGCCCTGCAGGCCGCCCGGGAGCGTCGCTAGCCTGGGGTCAATGGAGGCTGCGTCCGCAGTCAGGCTGCCCGCGCCGTTCTACGAGCGGGGCGAGCATCTGGCGATCGACCTGCCGGAGGCGACGGCGCTGTTCACGACCCGCCGAGGTGGATTTTCCGAAGGCCCGTACGCGAGCTTCAATCTCGGCCGCCTGACCGACGACCGTCCGGAGGCCGTGAGGCGCAACCGCGCCAGGCTGGAGGAGCAGCTTGGGGTCAAACCGGCGCACATCCGTCAGGTTCATGGGACGGTCGTGCGGACGGTCACGGACCCGGCCGACGAGTTCGTCGCTCCTCTGCCCGAGGCGGGAATCGAACTGCCGGAGGCCGACGGTCAGGCGACGCGCCTGCGCGGTGTGGCGCCGATGGTGCTCACCGCCGATTGTCTGCCGATCGCGGTTGCCGGTGAGGGCGCGGTCGCGATGCTCCACGCCGGCTGGCGGGGGCTCGCGGCCGGGATCGTGGCCGTAGGCGTGCGCACGATCCGCGAGCTTGGAGCCGACGGCCCGCTTGCGGCGGCGATCGGCCCGGGCGCGGGCGCATGCTGCTACGAGGTCGGCGAGGAGGTGCACGAGGTGTTCGCGAATCACGGCGAGCTGATGCGACGCGGACGCAACCTCGACCTCAAGGCGATCGCGCGCGGCCAACTCGAGCATGCCGGCGTGGAGACCGTGCACGATGTCGAGCTGTGCACGATGTGCTCGGACGAGGCGCTGTTCTTCTCGCACCGTCGCGACCACGGGGTCACCGGGCGGCAGGCCGGGCTGGTGTGGTTGAGCTGATCAAGGGCCTCCGGGCGCAGGACGTCCGGGCGAACCTCGAGCGCGTGCGGTCGGAGATCTCCGCCACCGGCCGCGACCCGGCCGAGGTGCAGATCCTGGCCGCGGTCAAGTACGTGCCCGTCGAGGAGCTCGCGGTGCTCGCCGAGGCGGGCATCGAGCTCGTCGGCGAGAACCGCGCACAGGAGCTCCTAGCCAAGGCGCAGGCCCACCCGGGCGCGTTCACCTGGGACTTCATCGGCCATCTGCAGAGCCGCAAGGTTCGGCAGGTCCTGCCGCACGTTCGCTACATCGAGACGGTCGCGAGCGAGTCGGCGCTCGAGCAGCTAGGGCGACACGGCGCGGCCGATACGGAGATCCTGATTGAGGTCAACGTTGCCGGCGACGCGGGCAAGAGCGGGATCGCCCCATCGGAGCTGCCGAGCTACCTCGAGCGGTCGCCGGTCAAGGTCGTGGGGCTGATGACGATGCCCCCGCTCGCGCCGACTCCGGAGGCGAACCGGGAGCATTTTGCCGCGCTTCGCGTGCTCGCCGGTGAGCACGGCTTGGAGCATCTGTCGATGGGGACCAGCCAGGACTATCTGGTCGCGGTCCAGGAGGGCGCGACAATTGTGCGACTCGGCACGAGCTTGTACCGGCCGAGCGCGTCATAATCACAGCAGGGAATTACGGTCTCCCACCGAAACTTCGAATCCGAGATGGCCTTACGAGATACTTGGCACCGCACGCTCATGTACTTCGGGCTGGCGGATGACGAGGATTATGAGGATGACCTCGAGCCTTACAACGAGCCGGAGGCGGAGGCCCAGGACGCTTACCGCGAGCGTCCGAACGTGCGGCGCCTCAGCTCGCGGCAGCGGCGCGATGACTTCGACGACATCTTCGCCGACGATCCGGATGCCGGCCGGCGCACGACGTCACTCCGTCCCGTGAGCGGAGGGCGCGGCAATGGGCGGAGTGGCGGAGATGTCCGTGTCCATTTCGTCGCACCCAAGAACTTCAACGAGGTCCAGGACGTCGCCGACAAGTTCAAGGAGGCGATCCCGGTGATCCTGAACCTCCAGAGCACCGACCACGACCTGTCCAAGCGCCTGATCGACTTCTCGAGCGGCCTTACCTACGCCCTCGACGGCGGCATGCAGCGGATCGCCGACAAGGTGTTCCTGCTGACTCCGCGCAATGTCGAGGTGTCGGCGGAGGAGCGCGCCCGGCTGCTCGAGAAGGGGTTCTTCAATCAGAGCTGAGCCCGGTCGCGGTCGCGCCTCGTCGCGATCTGAGCGTCGATGCGAGAGCGCGTCGAGCGCCCGGGTTCCGCACCGGTAGATTTCATCTCATGCAGGTCGGACTGATCGGCGCTGGCAACATGGCCCGCGCGCTTGCGCGTGGCTGGGGCGACCCGGTGCTCGTGTCCGACAGCGGGTCGGGCCGAGCGCAGGCGCTCGCGGACGAGCTCGGGGGCGAGGCGGTCGACTCGAACGTCGAGGTCGCCGATCGTGCCGATCTCGTCGTGCTGTGCCACAAGCCGGCGCAGTTCCAAGCGGTGAGCTCCGAGCTCGCCGGACACGCGAAGGTGGTCGCGTCGGTGCTGAGCGGGATCGACACCGCGAGCCTGCGCGCCGCGTACGACGTCCCGGTGTTCCGGTTGATGCCGAACACTCCGGTCGAGGTCCGGCGCGGCGTGATCTGCTACGCGCCCGAAAACGAGGTCGACGCCGAGCTCGAAGCCGACGTGCTCTCGCTATTTGGGAGACTCGGGGTTGTGGTCAAGGTTCCCGAGGGTCTGATCGGCGCCGCCGGCGCCGTGGTCGGGGTCGGTCCCGCCTACCAGGCGCTGCTGGTCGAGGCCCAGGTAGATGCGGCGGTCCGTCACGGCCTCGCCGCCGGGGTCGCCGGCCGGCTCGTCGCCGAGACGATGGCCGGGACCGCTGCACTGCTCCAGACGCGCGACTACGACACGCTTGCCGTCCGGCGCGAGGTGAGCTCGCCCGGAGGCACGACCGCGCGGGGACTGGCGGCGCTCGAGCGCGGCGGGATTCGGCCGGCGTTCCAGGACGCGATCGACGCCGTCGTGGGAGCCCACGGCTGATGGTGCTCGCGGCCCTCACCCGTGGCGACATCGCCAACTACGTGCAGGCGCTGTTCCTCGTCTACATCCTGCTGATCTTCGTCTACATCCTGCTCAACATGATGTTCCAGCTGGGGCTGCGCCCGCCATATTCACGTTACGTCGACGCGGTCATGAGCTTCCTGCGCGACGTGTGCGAGCCCTACCTGAAGATCTTCCGCCGCTTCATCCCGCGGGTCGGCATGTTCGACCTGACGCCGATGATCGCGATCATCGTCCTGTGGATCGTGCAGACGATCGTGGTCAACCTGATCGCGGGCTGAATGATGCCGCGGGTCGGGGTGCGCGGGGTCGTGGTTGCGGGCTGAGCGCCCGCGCGAGATGACCCAGACGACGGGATCGGCCCGGGTCGCGGTTTTCGCGCGCGCCGCGCTCGTCGCGGCCGCGGTCGTCGTCCTCGACCAGGTGACCAAGAGCCTGGTCAGGTCCAACATCCAGCTCGGCGATCAGCACAAGTTCCTGCCGGGCGTGACGCTCGTGCACGACCGGAACACTGGAGTCGCGTTCACGCTGTTCGCCGGCGGAGGGGCGCTCGTGATCGTGCTGACGCTGTCGGCGCTGGCGGTGCTCGTCGGGTACCTCGCGATGCGCCCCGAGCGGCCGTTGCTGTGGCTGCCGACCGGGATGCTGGTCGGCGGCGCGCTCGGCAATCTGATCGACCGGATCGCTCACGGCGCCGTCACCGACTTCATCAAGCTCCCGTATTGGCCGGCGTTCAACGTCGCCGACATGTCGATCACGTTCGGCGTGCTGACGCTGCTGTATGTGCTCGAGGGGCGGCGGCAGAAGTGAGCGCCGGCACCCGGATCGAGTTGCGCGTGCCAGAGGTTGCGGCGGGTACGCGTCTGGACCGGTTCCTCGCCGTTCCGCTCGGCTCGCGCGCGCGAGCGCAGACGCTGATCGACTCCGGCCACGTGCGGGTCGACGGTTCGCTCAGGCCCAAACGCCACCTGGTCCAGTCCGGCGAGGCGATCGAGATCGACGACGTGCCCGAGGCGGGGTCCGCGGTGGACGATGGGCACCACGCCGAATTCGGCATCGCCTACGAGGACGAGTACCTGCTGGTGGTGGACAAACCGGCGGGCGTGGTCGTGCATCCCGCGCGCGGCCATTGGGTGGGGACGCTTGCTCAGGCGCTCGAGGGGCGGGCGGCCGGCGGCGAGGAGCACTGGCGGGCGGGGATCGTGCATCGCCTCGATCGAGACACCTCAGGGCTCCTGGTCGTCGCCAAGAACGACGAGGTCCATCGCGCGCTCAAGTCGCTGCTGGCGCGTCGTCGGCTCCGGCGTGAGTACCTGGCGCTGGTCGACGGCCATCCCCCCGCGAGAACCGGGACGATCGACGCGCCGATCGGGCGCCACCGGCGCGACCGGAAGCTGATGTCGATCGACAGCGACGAGCCCCGCGAGGCCCGCACTCACTTCGAGATCGAGCGACTGCTGCCGTCCACGGCGCTACTGCGCGTCACGCTCGAGACCGGCCGCACCCACCAGATCCGCGTCCACCTCGCGGCGATCGGCCATCCCATATCCGGCGACCCCCAGTACGGCACCCGCGGCCACCTCGGCTTACAGCGCCAGTTCCTCCACGCCACCAGGCTCGCCTTCGACCACCCAGTCACCGGCCAGCCCATCGACGCCACGTCGCCACTCCCAGCCGATCTGGTGGCCGCGCTGGCGATAGCGGAGCGCGGAGGAATAACGGCGCCGGCAAAGAGCCCGCCTCCCAAGCTGTCAAAGGGCGGCCGGTGCGCGTCTGGCAGCCCTCGCGCGGGTCTCGTCACCCGTCGCCAAACCGAGAGCTTCTCGCCCAACGAATCACCGGAGCGAGGGCTGGCCAGACGTGCACGGCCGCCCAAATAGACGGCGGGGCGGCCCGTCCACAGCCGCCCCGCCTGACGTTGCGAACCGAGCCACCGGAGGTAGGGGAAGGGAGGTTCGGCCCGCGGACGAGCCACCGCTGAAGGTAGGGGAAGCGAATGGCCCGCTACACCTGAAAACGTAGCGGCGCGCCAAAACTTGCGTAAACTCAGATAAGACCGTCCCCGATCCCGTTCGCGTGGATCGCGCCCTGCCTCGAATTGGTCGAGGTCCGCGAGCGCGCGCGAGCGGACTGAAGTACAAACCAAACACATAAGGGAGTACCTAGTGGCTCAGATAGGAATCAGGGAGCTGCTGGAGGCCGGCGTCCATTTCGGCCACCAGACCCGTCGATGGAACCCCAAGATGCGCCGCTTCATTTTCGGCGAGCGCGACGGGAACTACATCATCGACCTCCTCCAGACGCAGGTCCTGCTGGAAGACGCGCGCCAGTTCGCCTCGGACGTGTCGCGACGCGGCGGGACCGTCCTGTTCGTCGGAACCAAGAAGCAGGCGCGCGACACGATCAAGGAGAACGCGGAAGCCGCCGACATGCCGTACGTCAACCACCGCTGGCTCGGCGGTCTGCTGACGAACTTCCAGACGATCTCGCTGCGGATCAAGCGGCTGCACGACCTCGAGCGTTACGAGACCGAGGGTCAGCTCCAGCTGCTGCCCACACGCGAGCGTATGGCCGCGCAGGCCGACCTCGAGAAGCTGCGCGCGAACCTCGGTGGCGTCAAGAACATGCAGCGCCTCCCCGATGCGGTGTTCGTGATCGATCTGAAGACCGAAGCGATCGCAGTCCGCGAGGCGCAGCGTCTGCGGATCCCGATCATCGGGCTCGTCGACACGAACTGCGATCCCGACGGGATCGACTACGTGGTGCCGGGCAATGACGACGCGATCCGCTCGTGCGCGCTGATCACGCGGGCGGTCGGCGACGTGGTCTCCCAGGGCCACAACGTCTTCCGCGAGGAGGAGGAGCGTGCGCGGCTCGAGCGCGAGCGCCAGGAGGCCGAGGAGCGTGCCCGGCAGGAAGCCGAGGAGAGAGCGCGCCAGGAGGCGGAGGAGCAGGCCAGGCTCGAGCGCGAGCGCCAGGAGGCGGAAGCGCAGGCGCGTCAGGAGGCCGAGGAACGAGCGCGCCAGGAGGCGGCGGCAGCCGAGGCGGCCCCCCAGCAGGCCCAGGACGCGCCGGCCGCGCCGGCGCCGGAGCCCGTTGCCCAAGCAGCGCCCGCGGCGGAGACCCCAGCCGCGGTCGAGGAGCCTCCGACGGCCGTAGAGGAGCCGGCCGCCGCCACGGCGTCAGAGCCCGAAGCCGCGGCGGAGCCCGAGCCGCCGGCGGAGCCCGACGCGCCGGCGGAGCCCGAGGCGCCAGCAGAGGAACCCGCTGCTGACACCGGCCCCGCCACCGCCACCGCCAGCGAGCCCGAGCCAGAGCCAGAGGCGGAGGCTCCGCCATCCGCGGAGCCGCCACCGGCAGAGGAGCCCGCCGCGCCGGCCCCGGCGGAGACCGAGGCCGCAGAACCCGAGCAGAATCCCGAGCCCACCGCGGAGGAGAACTCATGAGTGCGATCAGCGCCAAGGAAGTCAAGGCCCTGCGTGACCGGACGGGCGCCGGCGTGCTCGCCTGTCGTGAGGCGCTCGCCGAGTCCGAGGGCGACGTCGAGCGCGCCGTCGAGATTCTCCGTGCCCGCGGGCAGGCCCAGGCGGCCAAGCGCGCCGGTGAGGAAGCGCGCGAGGGCGTCGTCCAGAGCTACATCCACGCCGGCAACAAGATCGGCGTGCTCGTCGAGGTCGACTGTCAGACGGACTTCGTTGCTCGCAACGACAAGTTCGTCGAGTTCGCGCGGGATCTGGCCCTGCACATCGCCGCTGCCGCGCCGCTCGCGGTGAGCGACGCTGATGTGCCGGCGGAGGACCGCGAGCGCGAGGAGCGGATCGCCGTCGAGCAGGCCGCGGACCGCCCGGAGAACGTCCGCGAGAGGATCGTCACCGGGAAGCTCGACAAATGGCTCGACGAGGTCGTGCTGCTACGCCAGAAGCACGTCAACGAGGACAAGCACGGCGGCAAGACGATCGAGGAGTTGCGTACGGAGCTCGCAAGCGAGACGCGAGAGAACGTCGTGATCCGGCGTTTCGCCCGCTTCTCAGTGGGCACCTGAGGTGAGCTCCCCGACCGCGTTCTCCGAGCACGACCCCGCCCGACACCCGAGGCCACCCGTCTACCGGCGGATCCTGCTGAAGCTCTCGGGCGAGGCGCTGATGGGGGATCTGGATTACGGGACCGATTCCGAGCGGGTCCGCGAGATCGCCTCGCAGATTGCGGCCGTGCACAGGCGCAACGTGGAGGTGGCGATCGTTGTCGGCGGGGGCAACATCTACCGCGGGCTTGCCCAGGCGGCCCGAGGCATGGACCGCGCCACCGGTGACTACATGGGGATGCTCGCGACCGTGTTGAACGCCCTGGCGCTCCAGGACGCGCTCGAGAAGGAGGACGTCCAGACCCGGGTGCAGTCCGCGATCACGATCTCAGAGGTCGCCGAGCCCTACATACGCCGGCGCGCGATGCGACACCTCGAGAAGGGCCGCATCGTGATCTTCGCGGCCGGCACCGGCAACCCGTTCTTCTCGACCGACACGGCCGCGGCGTTGCGCGCCGCGGAGCTGCATGCCGAGATCATCTTGATGGCCAAGAACCGGGTTGAGGGTGTCTACACGGCCGATCCGCGCATCGACCCGAACGCCGAGTTCATCCCCGAGATAACCCACAAGGACGCGCTCACGCGCGGCCTGCAGGTGATGGACTCGACCGCGTTCGCCCTGTGCATGGACAACAATCTCCCGATCATCGTGTTCAACATGGCGGACGGGCAGAACATCGACAAGATAGTGTCCGGAGAACGAGTGGGGACGCTGGTGAGGACATGACCACGGAGATGATCGACGAGCTCCTGGCGGACGCCCGGGAGCGGATGCACAAATCGGTTGACGCGATCAGGATCGAGTTCGGGTCGGTCCGCACGGGGCGAGCCAGCCCGGCGCTGCTCGACCGCATCTCGGTCGACTATTACGGGACCGCAACCCCGCTCAAGCAGCTCGCGACGATCTCGGCTCCGGAGGCGCGGCTGCTGACGATCCAGCCGTACGACAAGAGCTCGATCAAGGCGATCGAGCGCGCGATCCTCGAGTCGGATGTCGGGTTGACTCCCAACAACGACGGCAACCTGATCCGACTGGGCGTGCCCGAGCTCACCGAGGAACGGCGCAAGCAGTTGGTCAAGGTGGTCCGGCACATCGCGGAGGAGGGCCGGGTCGCGATCCGCAACGTCCGCCGCGACGTGATGCACGATTTGCGCGAGCTCAAGGAGGCCGGCGAGGCGGGGTCCGACGACGAGCACCGCGCCGAGGTCGAGCTCCAGAAGGTCACCGACCTGCGGATCGGCGAGCTCGACGAAGCGCTGAAGCACAAGGAAGCAGAGATCCTGGAGGTGTAGGTGGTCTCGCCGAACGAGCGAGAAACCGCCCGCGACGCCGGTGAACGACGGGCTCGCTACGTCGCGATCATCACCGACGGCAATGGACGATGGGCGAAGCGGCGGGGCCTGCCGGCGCTCGCGGGGCACGAAGCCGGCGCCGACGCGGTCAAGGCACGGCTGCGCGACGCGGTCGACTTCGGCATCGACGAGCTGACCGTGTACTCGTTCTCGACCGAGAACTGGGTCCGCCCGCCGGAAGAGGTCCAGGGTCTGATGGCGATGATGGGACGGCGGATCGAGCTCGAGACGCCCGAGTTGCACGAGGAGGGGGTGCGGATGCGCTTCATCGGGCGCCGCAGCGACCCCGTCCCGGCAGCGCTCGTCGAGCGCATGGTGTGGGCCGAGCAGCTCACCGCAGGACAACTCCCGGATCACGCTGTTCGTGGCGTTCAATTACGGCGGCAGGGCGGAAATCGTCGACGCAGCGCGAACCTTCACCTCAGGCACCGAAGAGGACTTCCGCGCCCATCTCTACGCCCCAGACATGCACGATCCCGACCTGATCATCCGGACCAGCGGCGAGCGCCGGACCTCGAACTACCTGCTGTGGCAGGCGGCGTACTCGGAGTGGGTGTTCCGCGACGAGCTGTGGCCGGACTTCTCGCGGGAGTCCCTCGAGCAGAGCCTCGAGGAATACGCGGCGCGCAGTCGCCGGTTCGGAGGCAGGTAGCGATGCCGCCGGTGCGCACGGGCGCGGCCTCGCGACAGCGCCGCGCGCCGCGCGAGGAGCGCCCCAAGAAGCCGCGCCGCCGCTCGGATCTGTTCACACGGGTGCTGGTCGCCGTCCCGCTGGCGGTCGCCACGATCATCTTCAACAACATCGGCGGGCTGCCGTTCGCGCTGTTCATGATCGCCGCGGGGTTGATCTGCATGCACGAGGCGTACGGGCTGCTGAAGATCTGGCGGCCGGTCGCCGCGGTGGGTTTCGTCGCGGTCGTGGTGATGGTGCTGGTCGCCCGGTCGGGCAACGTCGGCCACGTGCTCGAGGTCGCGATGGCGGCCGTTCCCGTGACCCTGGTGGCCGTCATGGCCAGCGACCGGCGCCGTCCGACGGTCGCGATCGCGGGGACGCTGCTTGGCGTCTACTGGGTCGGGTTTGCGTTCGCGCACGCCGAACTGCTGCGCCAGCTCGACCACGGCAACGGCGTATTCCTCGACGTCCTGGTCGGGACGTTCCTGGGGGATACCGGCGCGTATATCGGCGGACGGCTGTTCGGGCGCCGGCCGCTCGCGCCGCACGTGTCGCCGAACAAGACCGTCGAGGGGCTGGTGTGCGGGATGCTGGTCGCGATCCTGGCCGTGTTCCTCGCCGGCCTCTATCAGACGTGGCTGACCCAGGGCAACGCGCTCCTGCTCGGGGTGGCGGTGGCGGTGCTCGGGCCGCTCGGCGACCTGTTCGAGTCGCTGGTCAAGCGCGATGCCGGGGCCAAGGACTCGGGCAGTGTGTTCGGACCTCACGGCGGCGCGCTCGATCGCCTCGACGGCGCGCTGTTCACGGTCGTCGTGGGCTACTACATCTGGCTCGCGGTCCAGATGCACTGAGGGCGGTCGTTCCCGAGCCGCCACGAGCGCGGCCCTAGACTGAGGCTGTGCCCCGACGCATCGCGATCCTCGGATCCACCGGGTCGATTGGCTGCCAGGCCCTCGACGTGGTCTCGCGCTCGTCCGACCTCACGGTCGTCGCGCTGAGCGCCGCCGGCTCGTGGGAGGCGCTGCTCGAGCAGGCCCGTCGCCACGGCGTCCGCAAGGTCGCGGTGGCGGACCCCGACGCGGCCGCTCGGGCGAGCGAGGCGTGGACCGGCGGTGACGTCCTGTCCGGTCCCGACGGCGTCGTCCGGCTTATCACCGAGTGCGAGTGCGACCTGGTGCTGAACGGGATCGTCGGCTCGGCGGGACTGCTGCCGACGGTCGCGGCCCTGGGCGAGGGGATCGACCTCGCGCTCGCCAACAAGGAGTCGCTGGTCGTGGGCGGCGAGCTCGTCACCGCGCTCGCGCAGGCGACCGGCGCGGCGATCATCCCCGTCGACTCCGAGCATTCTGCGCTCCACCAGTTGCTGGCCTCGGAGCGCCCGGGAACGGTCGACCGCCTGATCCTGACCGCCTCCGGTGGGCCGTTCCGCGGCAGGCGGCGCGAGGACCTCGAACAGGTGACGATCGAGCAGGCGCTCGCCCACCCGACGTGGGCGATGGGCGGGAAGATCACAATCGACTCGGCGACGCTGATGAACAAGGGACTCGAGCTGATCGAGGCTCATCACCTGTTCGGCACGCCGTACGAGCAGATCGACATCGTCGTGCACCGGCAGTCGATCATCCACAGCCTGATCCAGCTGTGCGACGGCGCGACGCTCGCGCACCTGGGGTATCCGGACATGCGCGTGCCGATCTCATACGCGCTGCACCACCCCGAGCGCGTCGATGTCCCGGTCCGGCCGCTCGACCTGGTCGAGCTCGGCAGCCTGACGTTCGAGCCCGTAGACGAGGAGACGTTCAGCTGCGTGCGCATCGCCCGCGATGCCGCGCGTGCCGGGGGGACCGCAACGTGCACGATGAACGCCGCCAACGAGGTCGCCGTTCACGCGTTCCTCACAGGACGGCTGCGGTTCCTGGACATCGCCGAGGTGATCGAGGAGACGCTCGCGGAGCTCCCGTCGCAGCCGGTCCACTCGTTCGAGGCGCTCGGGGAGGCCGACGCCGACGCGCGGCGGGTCGCCGGCGAGCTCGTGGCCGAGCGGGCGCTGGCGTAGCCGGGCGGCCAAGCCGCTCTGATCGCGTTCTTACGAACACCGACGGAACGCCTGCCACACTGGAACCGTGTCCTACGTCCTGGCGTTCCTGGGATTCGTCGCGCTGATCATCCTGCACGAGGCAGGCCACTTCACGGCCGCCAAGGCGGTCGGCATGCGCGTCGAGCGGTTCTCGTTGTTCATGGGCCCGCTGCTGGTCAAGTTCCGCCGCGGCGAGACCGAGTACGGCATCGGTCCGTTTCCGCTGGGCGGCTACGTGCGGATCACCGGGATGAATCCGAACGAGGACATCCCGCCCGAGGTCCGTCACCGCGCCTACTACAACCAGAAGGTGTGGAAGCGGATCGTGGTGATCCTGGCGGGTCCCGCGGTGAACCTGCTGATCGCGTTCGTGATCTTCTGGGCGATTGCGCTCTCAAGCAGTCAGCCGGTCGGCACCATCGACACGGTGGTGAAGGGCACGGCGTCCGCCGCGATCCTGCGCCCCGGCGATCGCGTCGTCTCGGTCGACGGCGTCGGCGGCTCTGAGACCGCGATCCGGAACCAGATCGGAACCCATCGGTGTGCCGGCGCCCAGGTCGACAACTGCGTCGCGGCCACGCCGGCGCGCGTGGTCGTTCGTCGCGACGGGCAGCTGAAGACGCTCGAGATCCACCCCCGCTACAGCGCCTCGGAGAAGCGACCGCTGCTTGGCATCGACTTCGGCTCGCCGGTCGACGCCGGTCAAGCGGTTTCGCTGTCGGCCAGCGACATGTGGTATGTCACCACCCGGACCGTCTCGGTCGTGACGCGCCTGTTCGAGCCCCAGGAGCGAAAGCAACTTCACAGCATCGTCTACGGGTACACGGCCACCCAGGAGTCATTCGCCACCAGCGCCACCCAGGCGCTGTACGTCCTCGGCCTGATCTCGCTGTCGCTGGCGATCATCAATCTGTTCCCGTTCCTGCCGCTCGACGGCGGCCACGTGTTCTGGGCGGTGGCGGAGAAGGTCAGGGGCAAGCGGATCCCGTTCGAGATCATGGAGCGCGCCGGCGTGGTCGGCTTCGTCCTGATCCTGATGATCTTCGTGATCGGCCTGACGAACGACATCTCGACGCTGTCCGGGCCCGGGTTCGGCTTGCGCTAGGACCTCGGGAGCCCGCTGATACCGTTGGGCTCGTTTGCGGCGCCTACGGTGGAGGAGACAGCAGCATGGAGAGCAGCAGCACGATCTCGCCGGCGGTGGGCCGGGCGGTCGACGCCCCGACGGTGACCGAGGCGCTGCGCCGGACCGCGGCTAACCACCCTGAGATCGTCGCGGTCCGCACCACCGACGACAGCGTGTCGCTGACCTGGTCCGAGTTGCTCCGGCGGGTCGAGGCGGTTGCGGGAGGGCTGGCGAAGCTCGGGGTCGGCCGCGGTGACACGGTCGCGATCATGCTCGGCAACCGTCCCGAGTTCCACATCGTCGACATGGCGGCGGCGATGCTCGGCGCCACGCCGTTCTCGATCTACCTGACGTATCCGCCCGCCGAGATCCGGTACCTGATCGGCGACGCCGCGTCGAAGGTGGCGATTGTCGAGCAGGCGCACGCCGCCGCGCTGCTCGAGGCGCGCAACGGCCTCCCCGGGCTCGAGCACATCGTCATGGTCGACGGCGACCCCCCTGAAACCACGATCTCGCTGGCCGAGGTCGAGGCCTCGAATCCCGATTTCGACGCGGCGGCCGGCGAGGCCGAGATCGGGCCTGAGGATTTCGTCACGCTGATCTACACCTCGGGCACGACCGGGCCGCCGAAGGGCGTCCAGCTGTCGCACCGCAACATCATGGCCGGCGCGCAGGCTGTCGAGCAGGTCATCCCGTTCGATCCTGGCGCCAAGGTGATCTCGTGGCTGCCGGCCGCCCACATCGCCGAGCGGATGGCCCACCACTACATCCCCGTCGTCTACGCCGGCACGATCACCTGCTGCCCGAACCCGCGCGAGGTCCTCTCGTACCTGCCCCAGGTCAGGCCCACGTGGTTCTTCGCGGTCCCACGGATCTGGGAGAAGCTCAAGGCCGGCCTCGAGACGATGCAGGCCGCGCAGCCCGAGGAACAGCGACGGCCGATCCAGGAGGCGCTCGGGGCGTCGCTCGAGCGCGTGCGGTTGCGCCAGCGGGGCGAGCCCGTTCCCGAGGAGCTCGAGGCGAAGGTCGCCCAAGCCGACGAGCAGATGTTCTCCAAGCTTCGCGAGATGCTCGGGCTCGACCAGGCCATCTCGGTCAACGTCGGCGCCGCGCCGACACCGGTCGACGTGCTCGAGTTCTTCCACGCGCTCGGGATCGAGCTGGGGGAGCTTTGGGGCATGTCCGAGACGTGCGGCGTCGGCACGTGCAATCGGCCCGGGGAGGTGAGGATCGGGACCGTCGGCCCGGCCGAACCAGGCGTCGAGATCAAGATCGCCGACGACGGGGAGCTGCTCGTCCGCGGTGATTGCGTGATGCGCGGCTATCGCAACGCGCCGGACAAGACGGCCGAGGCGATCGACCCCGACGGATGGCTCCACACCGGCGACATCGGTCAGCTCGACGAGGACGGATTCCTGCGGATCGTCGACCGCAAGAAGGAGATCATCATCAACGCGGCGGGCAAGAACATGTCGCCGGCCAACATCGAGGCCACGGTCAAGTCGTCGAGTCCTCTGATCGGGCAGGCGGTCTGCATCGGTGACGGCCGGCGCTACAACACCGCGCTGATCGTGCTCGACGCCGACTTCGCTCCGGAGTGGGCGACCCAGCAGGGGCTCGAGGCGACCGCGCTCGAGGAGCTCGCGGATGCTGAGCCGGTCATCACCGCGGTCGGGAGCGCGATCGAGCAGGCCAACGAGCATCTCGCCCGGGTCGAGCAGATCAAGCGCTTCACGATCGTCCCCGGCGACTGGCTCCCGGGCGGCGATGAGCTGACGCCGACGATGAAGCTCAAGCGGCGGCCGATCGAGGCCAAGTACGAAGCCGAGATCGACGCGATGTACGCCTCGTAGTCCGCCGCGCTACCGGAGCGTGATCGCCACCGACCGGCTGTACACCGTCGTGCCCTCGACAGCCGAGGGGAACATCAGCAGCGGGTTGGTCGGGTACGTGTAGGCGAGCCGCACCGTACCGTTACCCGGGAACTTCGTCCGAACGTCGAAGTAGCAGTTGTTCGCGTTGCGGATCGTCACCGTCCGGAGCGTCGTGAACGCCCCGGAGCCGCGCCGAGCAAACTGGATCCGCGCCGTCTGGGGCTGGCCCGCGCCGAGAATCGCGTAGCGCGCCGGCCGCACGCATCCCCACACCTCGAGCGAGCGGCTCTGGCGCGCTTGGGTGACCGGGAGGAACAGCGGCAGTCGGTAGGCGGCGTAGCCCGGCTTGGGCTTGCCGTTGACGAACAGCAGGCCGCTGGTGAACCCGCCGTCCCCGGGGACCGCCCCGTTCAGGACCGGGTCGTACAGCAGGTACTGCATCGTGCTGGCGATCCGGGGCTGCTTCCAGCTGAGGTACTCGGCCCAGTTCATGTAGTACGCGGCCGTCGCCGGCGAGGCCAAGTCCTGACGATTCGGGGGATGGGTGATGTAGCCGTACTCGGTGTTGTAGATCGGGAAGCGCTTGCCCGAGCCGTAGATTCGCTGGAGACGATCGAGCGCGCGCTCGAGGTTGGGGATCCGCGGGAACGTCGTGATGTCGGGATCCTTCGAGGTCTCGGTCGTCGGGGGCTCGTTGGACTGATAGGGGTGGTCGGCGAAGCCGGTCGCCCTGAACAGCGCCGGATTGTGCGTGCGGAAGCTGCGCGAGCCGGCCGCGGTCGCCGGGCAGCCAACCGCCCGGGCCGCGCTGCCGCGCAGCTCACGGTAGTTCGAGTCGACGCAGTACAGCGTGCGCAGGAACTGGAGCGGCTTGGTCTGTCCGAAGTCTCCGGGCAGCCCTTGGGGATGGCCGGGGCCCGCGCGGCCATTCAAGCCGAGCGGCGCGAATTCGCCGATCAGGACCGTGTCGTGCCCGTGTCCGGTCGCCTGGAGCGCGTTCCACATCTGGCCGGCGAGCGCGCGGTACATCCCCGGCGCGACCGACACGGTCGAGTCGTTGACCGCCTGCGGCCCGAGGTCCTCGCCGAAGTTCGGCTCGTTCCAGACCGCCCAGAAGCTCACGCGCGGCAGCGGCGCCGACTGCCCGGCCGGGATGTAGGTGCCGCTGTAGCGCGCGGCGACGGCGCGCGCGAACTGGCCGAATGCCTGCGCCGACGGGCGCCACGCCCAGAACTGGTTGTCGAGCGCCGCCGGCGGGATCCCCGGGCCCTCGGCCCACCGGGGCGCCCCCCCGCTGAGCGTGAGGTCGACCCCGAGCCCGTCGGCATGCGCGAGCTGGATCATCTCGTCGTACGGCGCCCAGTTCGCCGCGGGGTAGGAGGCCGGGTCGGCGCCGTTGAAGTCGTGCGGGGCCTGGTGGGACTCGGCCGCGGGAGCGATCTGCGCCCACACGACGATGATCCGCACCATCCGCACGCCGAGCGCCCGGAACGTCCTCATCGTCCCGGCCGGGTCGGTCAGCATCCGGGTCGAGTCCTGGATGATCGACACCTGACCCGCCGATGCCTGCGCGGCGGGCGCGAACGCGAGGCCGCTCGCGGCGAGTGTGACCGCGATCGTCATCGCGACGGCGGCGGCTATCGGTAGTCGTGCTCTCATTTCTCGATGGTCACCCGGACGGACCGGCTCACGATCTGGTCGGTCGTGGCCGGCAGCAGCCGATCGGCCGGCGGGTAGCCGTAGCTGAGCCGCACCGTCCCGCTCGCGGGCAACTTCAGCCGTACGTCAAAGTAGCAACTGCTCGATCCGGTCACGGTGACGCTCCGGATCGTCGCGAACGCCCCGGACGGCCGGCGCGCGAACTGGATCTGGGCCGTCTGCGTCCTTCCGGTGTCGAGCGCCCCGAACCGACCGGGCCGGACGCATCCCCATACCTCGAGTGGGCGGCCCGCCCGCGCGGAGGTGACCGGCATGAACAGCGGCAGTCGCCAGGCGTCGTAGGTTGCCTTCGGAACCCCGTTCCAGCTGAGCAGCCCGCTCGCGAATCCGCCCCAATCGTTCGACATCAGCGGCCGCACGGGGTCGTACATCGGGTACTGGGCGAACGACCGCAGTCGCGGGTTGCGCCAGCTGACGTACTCGGCCCAGTTCAGGAACAACGCGGCCGTCGCCGGCGCGACGTACAGCACCCGGCCACGCGATCCGGGATCCGGACTCCGCTTGGGCGGGCTCGTGATGTAGCCGAACTCGGTGTCGTAGATCGGTAAGCGGCGCGTCGAGGCGTACACCCGCTGGAGTCGATCGAGCGCGTGGCCGAGGTTGCCGATCGTCGCGAGCGAGGCGTAGTCCGCCGTCGAGGACCCGTTGGTGGGATCCGGATCGAGCTCGGCGTTCGGCGCGTACCACCGCATGTAGGGGTGGTCTGAGACGCCGCTGGCGGCGAACAGCGCGGGATGCTGGGCGCGGAACCGCCGCGAGCCCGCCGGGGTCGTCGGACATCCCCTGATCCGGGCGGCGCTCCCGCGGAGCACCCGATAGCCGGCGTCAACGCAGTACAGCGCCCGCAGGAACGCGATCGGCCGCATGCCCGAGAACACGCCCCAGCGGTTCCCGCCGCGCGGCGCGAGCTCGCCGTACAAGATGGTGTCGGTGGCCGGCGCGTGGCCGCTGGCCTGCAGGCCAGCCCAGGCTGAGTCGAGCATTCGCCGGTACATGCGCGGGCTGTTCTCGACCCTCAGGTCGCCGGGAACGCCCTGGGGGGCGAGGCTCGGGCCGTAGTTGGGCTCGTTCCAGATCGACCAGAAGGCCACGCGTGGGAGGTCGGCCGGGTCGCCGGGCGCAAGCTTGTCCGTGCGCGGGTCGTAGTCGCCGCTGTATCGGGTCCCGACAGCCGTGACGAACGCCCCGAAGGCCGCCGCCGACGGCTCCCAGTTCGGGTTGGCGTTGCCGGCCGGGCGTCCCGGCCCGAGCGCCCACCGCGGTGCGCCTCCCAGCAGGTCGAAGTCGACGGTGATCCCGACGCGGGCGGCGTCGGTCACGATCGTGTCCCACAGCTCCCAGTTCGCCGCCGGATACGCCGCCGGATCCGAAGCGTCGAAGCCGCGCGGGGGCTGGGCCGCGGTCGGAGCGGGGGCGATCATCTGCCAGGGCACCGCCACCCGGACGACTTCGGCCCCGAGCGAGCGCATCTGCTCGAGCGTCCCCGCGGGGTCGGCTTGCAGATGGTTGTCGTCCTCGATCACCGACAGCTGACCCGCCGATGCGAGTGCCGGCGCCGCCGGCAGCGCGACCAGCAGCGCGCCCACCGCGCCGAGCATCGCCACGGCCCCCACCGCCCCCCGTACCGCCGCTCCGCGCGGCGGCGCCGCGAACCGCCGGCGGAACCGCCCCATCTACTACTTCACCTTCACCTTGACCGTGCGGCTGTAGACGGTGTCCGCAGCGCCCGGGGTGGCGAGGCTCGGCGTCAGCAGCGGGTCGTCCGGCGGGTAGGACCAGGCGAGCCTGACCGAGCCGCCGGCGGGGAACGTCATGTGCAGGTCGAAGTAACCGCGCGGGCTCGTGATCGTCACCGTGCGCAGCGTGGTGAAGGCGCCGCTCGACCCCCGCTGGAACTGGATCTGAACCTGTTGGGGGGTCCCGCCGGTGTCGAGGCTCGCGAAATGCGCCGGCCGGACAGATCCCCACACCTCGAGCGAGCGGCCGCGTCGCGCCGTCGTCACCGGCAGGAACAGCGGCAGCCGGTACGCGTTGTACCCGGGCTTCGGTGCGCCGGCGTAGAAGATCAGTCCGCTCGCGAACCCGCCGAACTCCGGCCGTTCACCGTCGGATTCGGGTCGTACAGCAGGTACTGCATCGTCGACGCGATCCGCGGGCTCCGCCACGACAGGTACTCCGCCCAGTTGATGTAGCCGGCCGCGGTCGCCGGCGACACGAAGTGGCTCGAGCTGTGATTCGGCGGGTTGGTGATGTAGCCGTACTCGTTGTTGTAGATCGGGAAGCGCATGCCCGAGCCGTAGATCCGCGTCACGCGGTCGAGGGCGCTCGCCAGACGCGGCAGTTCCGAGAATTCGACGTAGTCCGGGTCGCTCGAGCTCGCCTCGGTCGGCGGCTGGTTGATCGGGTACGGGTGGTCGGCAAACCCCGACGCCCTGAACAGCGCCGGGTGCGCGGACCGGAACCGGCGCGACCCGGCTGCGTTCGTCGGGCAGCCGACGGCGGCCGCGGCGCTTCCGCGCAGCTCCCGGTAGTTCGAGTCGACGCAGTACAGAGTGCGGATGAACTGCAGCGGCTTGGTCGCGCCGAAGTTGCCGGGCAGCCCCTGCGACGCGCCGCGGTGCGGCTGGCTGGTCTGCCCGCGAGCATCGAGGTTTCCGATCACGATCGTGTCCCGGCCGTGGCCAGTGAGCCCAAGAGCGCGCCAGCCGGCGTCCAGCAGGCTCCGGTAGGCCGGCGGAGACGCCGGCACGGTCGATCCCTTGGTCGCCTGCGGCGCGAGGTCCATCCCGAAGTTCGGCTCGTTCCACAGTTCCCAGAAGCCCACGCGCGGTAGGTCGCCGGCGCTGCCGTGAACGATTGCGCCCAGGGTCGGGTCGTAGCTGCCGCTGTAGCGGGTGGCGACCGCCTCCACGAATTGGCCGAACGCCGCCGCGGACGGCTTCCACTCGCCGTAATGCCCAGGCGAGGGCTGCCCCGCCCCGGTCGCCCACGGTGGCGCCCCCCCGGTCAGCGAGAAGTCGACCGCGATGCCGTCCGCGTGTGCGTCGAGCACGATCTCGTCGTAGATCTTCCACTTCCCGGCCGGGTAGGAGGCGGGATCGACAGGGTTGAAGCCCGCCGGCCGCGTCGCCGGCGCGATCTCGTTCCACGCCAGCGTGACGCGGACGACGCCGGCGCCGAGCTGGCGTAGGGTCTGGAGCGTCGGACCCGGCGCGGTCAGCATCCGCGCGTCGTCCTGGAAGATCGCGATCTGATTGGTCCGTGCGATCGCGCGCGCCGGCAGCGGCGCCAGCGCCAGGCCAGCCGCCACCGCGGCGACGGACGTCATGGTCCCGAGTCGCCTCACCAGTGCCATCGCAGAAGACAACAGACCCGCTCTTGCGAAGTTGCGGCCGGCGGCCTAACTGATCGTTACTGCCGCGGTGCGGCTGTAGAGGAGCCCGACGCCGGGTTGTGTCCACGCGATTCGCACCGACCCGCTCGACGGGAACGCCACGTGCGTGTCGAAGTAGCCGTAGGCGTCGGTCACCGTGACGCGCTGGATCGTCTTGAACGCGCCGCCGCTCGAGGGCTCGAATTGGATGCTCGCGACCTGCGTGCCCTTCAGATAGCGAGCCGGCCGCAGGCAGCCCCAGACTTCGATCGCCTGGCCCTTCTTGCCCGAGGAGTGCGGCAGGTACAGCGGCATCCGGAACGCGTCGTAGGTCGCCTTGGGCTTGCCGTTGGCGAACTCGAGTCCGGTGTCGAAATTGCTCGGAGGAGGCGGATCGGCGAGCAGGTACTGGTCCCACGAGACAACCCGCGGGTTGCTCCAGCTGATGTACTCGGCCCAGTTCATGTAGTAGGCCGCAACCGTCGGGCTGATGGCGCGCGCGATCGTCTCGGGCGGGTTGGTCTGGTAGCCGAACTCAGTGTCGTAGAGCGGCAGTCGGGTGCTCGACCCGTACGCCTCCTGCGCTCCGTCGAGCGTCGCCAGGAGTTCGGGTAGCTTCGGCAGGTCGGCGTAGTCGGGCTCGTTCGGGGTGGGGGTATTGGGAGTGACCTGCCCCTGCGGATACGGGTGGAACGCGAACCCGGTCGCGTGGAACAGGCCTGGGTGCTGGCTCGGGAACGCCTTCGAGCCGGCGGCGGTCGCCGGGCAGCCTCGAAGCGTCGCGGCCGTGCCCTGCAGGGGGTGCAGCGAGGCGTCGACGCAGTAGAGCGCGCGGATGAAGCGGAGCGGCACCATGCCCGAGAAGTTCCCGGGCTGATCCCCCGTCGTCTCGCCGCGCGGAGCGATCTCGCCGATCAGGATCTTGTCGTCTGCGTGGCCGGTCTGCCCGAGTGCGGTCCAGGCGGCGTCGAGCAGTTCCCGGTACAGGAGCGGCGAGACCTCGACGGTTGAGTTGTCGACGGCCTGCGGCGCCAGCTGCGCGCCGTAGTTCGGCTCGTTCCAGATCGACCAGAAGCGGACGGCCGGCAGCGGAGCGGTCTGGCCCGGGGGGGTGTAGTGGCCGTCGTACCGCATTCCCACCGCCTTCACGAACAGCCCGTACTCCTTGGCCGAGGGCTCCCAGGACCCGACGAAGCCCGACGACGTGCCGGGCGGAAGGCCCGCCCCGATCGCCCACAGCGGCGCCGGCGCTTCGAGCGCCATGTCGACGCCCATGCCACGGCTCGCCGCAGCTCGGACGATCGCGTCAAACGGCGCCCACTGCGCCGCCACGTACGCCGCCGGCGACGCGGCGTCGAACCCGGCGGGGCGCGTGTGCGACGCGGGGTCAGGGGTCATCTCCGACCAGGGCATGAACACCTTGACGTCGTCGACGCCGATCTGCTTGAGCTGGTCGAGGGTCGGCCCCGGACTGGCGAACAGCTCGGCCTGCGCCTCGAAGATCGTCTCGAGCGGCTGCGTCCTGGACACCTGCGCGTCCGGTTTCGCCGAACCGCCACCACATCCGGCGATAGCCACCGCGACGCAGCCGACAGCGACCGCGGCGGTCAGCGCTAGCACCCGCGCTCTGCGAGGCAACCGGGCGAAATTGGGCGCGAGGGTTCGGGTCAAAAGATCAGGCGCTCGGTTCCGGAGAGAGGTCGGGGCAGTGGGTCAGCGTCCAGTCCCGCTCTAAAATGCGCTCGAATGCTCGTCCCGGCCCGCTCGGACGCCGCAATGGCGGCCCGGACCTCCAGGGCGGTGAGGGTAGCAAGCACTTCGGTCGAGGCCTGGCTCCTCGCCGGGGTCGTCGGTCTCGGGGCGTGGCTCAGATTCTCCACGCTGGGCGCGCAGAGCTACTGGTTCGACGAGGCTCAGGCCGCTCACGAGCTGCACCTGTCGCTCGGGTCGATGTTCAGCTCGATGATCGTCCACGAGACGAATCCGCCGCTGTACTTCGTGCTCGGGTGGCTGTGGGCGCGCCCGTTCGGGACCGGCGAAGTCGGTCTGCGGTCGCTGTCGGCCCTGATCGGAACCGCCGTGATTCCGATCGCCTATCTGTGCGGACGCGAGCTCGTGTCGCGTCGCGCCGGACTGGTGGCGGCGGCGCTGGTGGCGCTCAGCCCGTTCATGATCTGGTACTCGCAGGAGGCCAGGGAGTACATGCTGCTGGCGGCGCTGTGCGGCCTGTCGCTGCTGTACTTCGCGCGGGCCTGGCGAGTGCCCTCGCGCCGCACCATCACGCTCTGGGCCGTGTTCTCGGCGCTCGCGCTCCTGACCCACTTCTTCGCGACGTTCCTCGTCGCGCCGGAGGCATTGTGGCTGCTCTACGTGATCCGCGACCGAGTGATCGCGGTCGCGGTCGGCGTCGTCGCGGTCGTGCAGGCGACGCTGCTGCCGCTGCTGTTCACGCACGCCACCAGCAACCTGCTCGGGTTCATCACCGGCACCCCGCTCGACCTCCGGATCCAGCAGGTCCCGGTCGAGTTTGGCCTCGGCACCCTGTACCAGAGCCCGATCGTCAACTATGGCCTGCTGGGGGCGGCCGCGCTCGCCGGCGCGCTGGTCGTCCTGCTCGTGATCGGCGCCGACGGCGAGCAGCTTCGCGGCGCCGGCGCTGCGGCTGCGCTCGCGGCGGTCGTCCTGCTGCTCCCATTGCTGCTGGCGCTGCTCGGCGAGGACTTCTACATCGCCAGAGCGCTGATGCCGGCGTGGATTCCGCTGGCCGTGGTCGTCGGCGCCGCCTGCACCGTGCCCCGCGTTCGCGTGCCCGGAGCGATCCTGGCCGCGATCCTGCTCGCGAGCTTCGTCTACGCCCAGGTGCGGATCTCCGACAACCCCCAGTATCAGCGGCCGAACTGGCGGGGCGTGGCCCGCGCGCTCGGCACGGCCGGCGGGCCGCGTGCGATCGTCGCCTACGACGGCGCGGCGGCCAGCGATCCGCTCGCGCTGTACTTGCCCGGCGTCCCGTGGACCGAGTCCGGCAGCGGTCCCGTGACCGTCCGCGAGGTCGATGTGATCGGCCACCGGTGGCAGGCGCTCGGCGATCCACTGCCGACGGGGGTGAAGCTGATCGGCAGCCGAACCGTCGACGACTTCCTCGTCGACCGGTTCTCGGTCGAGCCCGCCAGAGGCCTGACGCGGGCGCAGGTGCAGGCGCAGGCCGGGCAGCTGCTCGGTCCTCCCCTGTCGGGAGCCGTGGTGCTCATCCAGAGCCCGAGCTCCGCGCGCTGAGGCGCGGCGACCGGGCGTGATCCTCCTCCTCCACAACCGCTACCGGACCACGGGTGGCGAGGAGCGCGCGGTCGCCGAGATCGCCGCGCTGCTCCGGCGCCGCGGCCACGAGGTCGAGGTCCTCGAGCGCTCGAGCGGGGAGGTGGGCCGCGGCAAGGCGGCGCTCGGCCTGCTCGGTGGCGGGCTAGACCCTGACGCCGTCGGCCGGACGGTGCGCCGTCTGGGTGCCGAGGTCGTACACGCTCACAACGTCCATCCGACGCTCGGCTGGCGCGCGCTCGCCGCCGCGCAGGCCGCCGGTGCCCGGACGGTGCTCCATCTCCACAACTTCCGGCTGTTCTGCGCAATCGGGATCGCCTACCGAGACGGCGCACCGTGCTTCCGCTGCCGCGGCAGCAGCACGTTCCCCGGCGTGCGTTTGCGCTGCCGCGGGTCGCTGTCCGAGGCGGTCGTGTACGCGGCGGCGCTGCACCGCCAGCAGCCCCGGCTGTACGAGCACGTCGACCAGTTCGTGGCGGTCAGCGAGTCGACCGCGGCGCATCTGCGCGACTTGGGGCTCCCCGCCTCGTTAACCGCCACGTTGCCCAACTTCATGCCAAACGAGGGGTTCGCAGCGGAGTCGCGCGCCCGCGGAGGGGAGTTCGC
This sequence comes from uncultured Solirubrobacterales bacterium, assembly GCA_963699325.1. Taxonomy (GTDB): domain Bacteria; phylum Actinomycetota; class Thermoleophilia; order Solirubrobacterales; family Solirubrobacteraceae; genus Palsa-465. The sequence goes on from CAVOTN010000022.1 coordinate 541,154, forward strand.
CCTCGCCGCCGGGCGTCTGACTGAGGAGAAGGGATACGACACCGCGATCGCCGCCGCGCGGGCAGCGGATGTTCCGCTCGTGATCGCGGGGACGGGACCGGATGAGGAACGGCTGCGCGGGCTCGGCGCTGGGGCGAACGTGCGGTTCACGGGGCTGCTCGAGGCCGACGCGCTCGCCGAGCTGCGCGGGCGCGCCGCGGTCCTGCTCGCCCCCTCGCGGTGGGAGGAGCCGTGCCCGTACTCGGTACTCGAGGCGCTCGCCACCGGCGTGCCGGTGCTGGCCGCCGACCGCGGTGGCCTGCCCGAGCTCGTGGGGGAGGACGCGGTGCTTCCAGCGACCGATCAGGCGGCCTGGTCGGACGCGCTCTCAGAGCTGTGGCGCAACCCCGACCTGCGCGCCGAGCGCGGAGCCGCGGCGCTCGCGCGGGGACGTGAGCGGTTCGGCGAGGATCGTTTCTACGAACGGCTGATGCAGCTATATGGCGTCGTTTCCCCATAAGCTTGCGGCGACTATGCGTCGGTTGACCACCTCGCTAGCGATCGTGTGCGCCGTGGCGGCGATCGCTCCGGCGATCTCCGCGGCGGCCGCTGGCGGCACCGCCACGCAGGCGATCACCGACTGCAACAACCACTCGAAGCTGACCGCGCATTACGCGCCCGATGCGCTGCGCCAGGCGCTCGCGACGATGCCCGCGGACGTTCGCGAGTACACCGACTGCTACGACGTAATCGAGAAGCAGCTGTTCGCGCAGCTCGGAACCAGCTCGACCAGCGGTCCCGGGAGCGGCGGCTCGAGCTCGGGCGGCTCGGTTCTCCCGACCTGGCTGGTGATCCTGATCGTGGTGCTCGCGCTCGCCGCACTCACGTTCGGCGCGCTTGCGATCCGGCGCCGGCGCGTCGAGCTTCAGAACGGCTCTGGCTCGCCTGAACAGGAGCCCTCGGACCCGCCGGGCGGAGCCGGACCGGACGACCCCGGCCCGCCCCCGACGGCGAGCGGACCCGACGATCCGGGCGGGTCAGGCCGCGGGGCCTGACCGCGCCCAGATGCAGTCGAGCTACTTCTTGATGGTGATCTTCACCGACCGGCTGTAGACGGTCCCGCCGCTCAGCAGCGGGTCACCGGTCGGATAGGTCCAGGCAAGCCTCACCGTGCCGCTGCTCGGGAAGGCCAGATGGACGTCGACGTAGCCACGCGGGCTGGTGATCGCGACGGTGTCGAGCGTCGTGAACGCGCCCTTGGAGCCGGGCTGGAACTGGACGAGGACGCTCTGCGCCTTGCCGGTGTCCAGCTTGGCGAAGTAGGCCGGGCGCGCACCGCCCCAGACCTCGAGCTTGCGGCCCTTGCGGGTCGAGCTGTTCGGCAGCCACAGCGGCATCCGGTATGCGGCGTACCCGGGCTTCGGGGTGCCGTTCGGGTTCAGCAGACCGGTGTCGAATGACGCCGGGGGCGGCTGGTCGATCAGCGCGTACTGGGAGTAGCTGAGCAGTCGCGACTGCTTGTAGCTCAGGTACTCGGCCTCGTTCATGTACACGGCCTGGTTCGCCTGGCTGACGCCCTCGCGGGGGTCGGGTGGCCGGGTCCGGAAGCCGTACTCGGTGCTCCACACCCCGAAGTGCGTGTGAGACCCGTAGATCCCGTTCAGGCGATCGAGCGTGCGCTCGAGCTTCGGGATCTGCGGCAGGTCGGCGAAGTCCGGATCACTGCGGCCTCCGGCGCACAGCAATTTGCCGCACAGGTGAGTCGGCAGATTCGGCGGCGACGCCTCCTCGTACGGATGGGCGGCAAACCCGCTGGCGCTGAACAGCGCCGGGTTCTGCTTGCGGAAGCTCCGCGAGCCGGCGGCCGTGGTCGGGCAGCCCTGTGCCTTTGCCGCCGAGCCCCGCAGCTGGCGGAAGCTCGAGTCGACGCAGTACAGCGACCGCAGGAAGATCAGCGGCTTCATATTGGCGAACACGCCCCACGCGTTGTTGCCGTGCGGCGTCACCTCGCCGAACACGACCTTGTCCGTTCGGGTGGTGTGGCCCGTCGCGTTCAGCGAGCCCCAGGCAGCGTCGACGAGGGTTCGGTAGATGTGGGGGCTGTTCGGGATCGACTGGTTCTTGCCGGTCCCCTGCGGGGCGATGTCATAGCCGTAGTTCGGCTCGTTCCAGATCGACCAGAAGCTCACGCGCGGCAGCGCGGTGGCCGAGCCGGCGGGCTTGTAGGACCCGTCGTAGCGGGTGCCGACGGCCTTGACGAAATAGCCGAACTCCTTCGCCGAGGGCTCCCAGTCCTCCCGGAAATAGCCGGTCGTTCCCTTGGGCACTCCGGAACCCGTCGCCCAGAGCGGCGCGGGGCCGTTGAGCGTGAAGTCGAGCGCGATGTGGTAGGCCGCCGCGGCGCGGACGACCGCGTCGTACGGCCCCCATCCGCCTGCGGGGTAGGCCGCCGGATTGGTCGCATCGAAGCCCTTCGGCCGCTTGGTCGAAAGCGGCGAGGGCGCGATCGCGTTCCAGGTGACATTCACGCGGACCATGCCCACGCCCAGATCACGAAGCGTTTGCAAGGTTCCGGTGGGATTGTTCAGCACCTGGCCGTCGGCCTGGAACACCGCGACTTGCGAGGTCGAGGCGGCGGCGGGTGCTGCGTAGATGGCCGCAATGCCCAACAGGACGGCGGCTATGGAGAGATGACGTCGGATTCTTGGCACGATAGGAACCAACTACCCGGGAGCACGTAAGTTGCGCCGCGGCGGTCACGGCGTGCAACCAAGCGCCCATCGCGGCGGGGTGGGCGGGGCCAATACACTGGCAGCATGGCTTCACGGCGCCAGATCTGGGTTGGCGGCGTCCCGATCGGGGGCGGCGCCCCGGTCGCGGTGCAGACCATGACCAAGACAGAGACGGCCGATCTGGCCGCGACGATGGCGCAGATCCGGACCGTCGCGGACGCCGGGGCGGACATCGTGCGCGTGGCGGTCCCGCGTGAGAAGGACGTCGAAGCGCTCACGACGATCGTCCGCGACTCGCCGATCCCGGTGATCGCCGACATCCATTTCAACTACACGCTGGCTTTGAAAGCCCTCGATGCCGGAGCGCACTGCGTCCGGCTCAACCCCGGCAACATCGGCGGTCCCGACAAGGTCGCGCTTGTGACAAAACGCGCGAGCGAGCTGGGCACACCGCTGCGGATCGGCGTCAACTCCGGCTCGCTGCCGGCTCATCTGCGCGAGCTCGAGTTCGAGAATCCGGTCGAGGCGCTGGTCACGGCCGCGGTCGAGTTCGTCGAGCTGATGGAGCGTCTCGAGTTCACGAACTTCAAGGTGTCGATGAAGTCGACCAGCGTGCCGAACACGATCGCGTCGAACCGGCTCCTGTCTGAACGGATCCCGTACCCGCTGCACCTGGGCGTGACCGAGGCCGGGACGAAGTGGTCGGGGTCGCTGAAGTCGGCTGTGGGCCTCGGCACCCTGCTGGCCGACGGCATCGGCGACACGATCCGGATCTCGCTCTCGACGTTCCACGCCGAGGAGGAGGTCAAGGTCGCCTGGGAGATCCTGAAGGCGCTCAAGCTGCGCGAGCGCGGGCCGGTGCTGATCGCCTGCCCGACATGCGGCCGCCTCCAGTTCGACATGGACACGGTCGTGGCCGAGGTCGAGCGGCGCCTCGAGGACTACGACGATGCGATCGAGGTGTCCGTACTCGGTTGCGCGGTCAACGGCATCGGCGAGGCCCGGCACGCCGACTTCGGGATCACCGGCGCCAAGGACGCCGGCGCGATCTATTCGAAGGGCAAGATGATCCGCAAGGTCAGGACCGAGAACCTCGTCGACGAGCTGTTCGCCGAGATCGACAAGTACTACGCCGCCGGCAAGCGCGTCGTGCGCGACGAGCGCGCCGCCGCCGAGGCCGAGCAGTGGCTGGCCGAGAACGAGGACGCCACCGCGATGACGCCCGAGCGCATGGCTGCGATGGAAGCGGCCGCGGCCGAGCTCGAGGAATCGTCACCCGTCGCCGGTAGGCGCTTCACCCGCGCCTAGCTCGCTCCAAGCTTTAAACGGCGGGCATCTGGAGCAGGCCGGACCGGAGCGAACATGCATAACGCGCCACTTGGCGCGCGGGTCGCGGGCCTTGATGCGTTATGCATGCACCACATGCGTAACGCGCCGAGGCCTCCGATTGCCGGCGCGGAATGGCGCGTTATGCATGCCGCGAGGGCCCGGGACGGAGCGGAAACCGCCGCACCCCATCCTCAGGTGCCCGCCGTTCGTCAGCTGACAGGGAGGATGGGCCGCCTGCGGCGGCGTCCGTGGGACCGGGTACCCCGTCCGGACAGGATCGGCGCCCGCCGGGCACGGATGCCCGGCGGAACGGCCCCACGGATGTCGAGCGAAGCGAGACCTCTAACTACGCGACGGCCGCGTACCCCTCAGCGACCTTGGCCCAGTTGACCACGTTCCACCACGCGTCCAGATAGTCGGGGCGGCGGTTGTTGTAGGTCAGGTAGTAGGCGTGCTCCCAGACGTCGTTGCCGAGCAACGGGGTCTTGCCGTCTGAGATCGGGCTGTCCTGGTTGGCCGTGGAGAGGAGCGCGAGCCCCGAGCCGTCGTGTACCAGCCAGGTCCAACCGGATCCGAACCGCTTGACGCCGTTGTCCTTGAACTGCGCCTTGAAATCGTCGAACGAGCCGAAAGCCGCGTCGAGCGCCGCGCGCAGGTCGCCGTCGGGCTCACCGCCGCCGTTCGGCGACATCCACTCCCAGAACTTGGAATGGTTGGAATGGCCGCCGGCCTGGTTGCGCACGCCGGCCTGCTTGTCGCTCGGCAGCTTGTCGAGGTTCTTCAGCACCTCGTCGACCGGCTCCTCAGCCCATTCGGTGCCCTCGAGCAGGCCGTTGGCGGCCGTCACGTAGGCCTGGTGGTGCTTGTCGTGGTGAAGGTGCATCGTCTGCTCGTCGATGGTGGGCGCGAGCGCGTCGTAGTCGTACGGCAGCGGCGGAACTTCGTAGGCCATCGCTTGCTCCTCGCATAAGGATCTTCAGGACGTCCTCCTTCTATCACTCTTGGGTGGTCGGCGGCGCCTAACGGCGGCGCCTTAGCCGGGTACGCTGCGGTTGTCATGACCCGCATGTCGACGTACTTCCTCCCGACCGAGCGCGAGCCGCCCGCCGACGCCGAGGCGCTCTCGCACAAGCTGATGGTGCGCGCCGGGCTGATCCGGCAGGTCGGATCGGGGCTGTGGTCGTGGCTCCCGGCTGGCTATCGCGTGCACCAGCGGGTCGTGCAGATCGTCCGCGAGGAGATGAACGCGATCGGCGCCCACGAGATGCTGATGCCGGTCCTCCAGCCGGCCGACTACTGGCGCCGCACCGGGCGGTATGACATCGACGAGCTGTTCAAGCTCAAGGACCGTCGCGGCGCGGACATGGTCCTGGCGATGACCCACGAGGAGATCGTCACGACCCACGTCGCGGCCGCGGTGAAGTCCTACCGCGAGCTGCCGCTGATCCTCTACCACTTCCAGGTCAAGGAGCGCGACGAGCCGCGACCGCGCGCCGGCGTCCTGCGCACCCGCGAGTTCGTGATGAAGGACTCCTACAGCTTCGACCGCGACCCGGCGGGCCTCGACGCGTCCTACCAGAAGCACGTCGTGGCCTACGACCGGATGATGGAACGCTGCGGCCTCGAGTGGTACCGGGTGGAGGCCGACGTCGGGATGATGGGCGGCAGCGGCGCGCACGAGTACATGGCGCCGTGCCCGGCGGGGGAGAACGACGTCGCCGTGGCCGCAGGGTATGCCGCGAACGTCGAGGTCGCGAGCGCCGAGCCTCAGCCGGTGACGCTCGAGCCCGCACGCAACGCTCCTGTCCTCGTCGCCACGCCTGGGATGACCACGATCGACGCCGTCGCGACCGAGCTGGCGGTGCCCGCGGGCGCCCTGCTCAAGGCGTTCCCGGTGATCGTCGACGGCGATGCGATGAAGCTCGTGGTCGTACGCGGCGACCATCGCGTCAACGAGATCAAGCTCGCGGGCGCGCTCGGGTCGGAGTTCCGCCCCGCCCATCCCGACGAGGTGTCGGCCCGGCTCGGGCCGCCCGGCTACATCGGCCCGGTGGGGGCGCAGATGCCGGTCCTGCTCGACGCCGGGGTGGCCGACGGCGGTTACGTCGTCGGTGCCAACGAGCCCGACGCCCATCTGCGCGGGGTCGAACCGGGCCGCGACTTCCCGTTCGAACGCGTCGACGTCCGCACGGTGATGCCCGGGGACACGATCAACGGCAGCGTGATCCGAATCGAGCCGGCGATCGAGGTCGGCAACATCTTCAAGCTCGGGACCCGGTACTCCGAGCCGCTCGGCGCCCGATATCTCGACGAGGCGGGCAAGGAGCAGCTGATGTGGATGGGCTGCTACGGGTTCGGGCCGGCGCGCGCTGCGGCGGCGGCCGTCGAGCAGTACGCCGACGAGCAGGGGATCTCGTGGCCCCGGACGATCGCGCCGTTCGATGTCGAGCTCGTCACGCTCGGCAAGGCGGGGAGCGAGGAGCGCGCGTTCTCGGACGGGCTCTACCAGGAGCTGTGCGACCTGGGCCTCGACACGCTCTACGACGAGCGCGACGCCGGCCCGGGGGAGAAGTTCACCGACGCCGAGTTGCTCGGCTGCCCTCTGCGAGTAACCGTCGGACGGCGCACGCTTTCCTCGGGCGAGGTCGAGGTGCAGATCCGGCGTGGGAAGGAGTCGCGCACGGTCCCGATCAACGGCGCCGCCGAGGCGGTGGCCGAGCTGTGGCGCGGGCTTCCCTGAGGCGGTGAGTCCCAATGTCACCAAGCGCCGTCTGAGCGGCATCGACCGTTCGGGGCCCGCGCCCGACGCGACGCTGTCGGGCCACCCCCTGAATCCGTGGACGATCCCGAACGCGATCGACTTCGTCCGGCTCGCAGCGATCCCGGTGTTCCTGGTGATCGCGCTGTCGAGCAGCGACGGCCAGGACGCGCTCGCGGTCGTGCTGTTCGGAGTGATCGGCTGGTCGGACTACCTCGACGGGTTCGCGGCTCGCCTGACGGGCCAGTACAGCCGGCTCGGCGCGCTGCTCGATCCGCTCGTCGACCGGCTGCTGATCGTCTCGGGAATGGTCGTCTGCTGGCGGTTCTCGCTGCTGCCGAAGTGGGCGCTCGCGATCGTGATCGCCCGCGAGCTGTTCATGCTGGTTGCAAGCCGGTACGCGCTCCGTCGCGGCATCGAGCTGCAGATCAACTGGGCGGGAAGGATCGGGGTGGCGCCGATCGCCGCCGCGCCGTTCTTCGCGATGGCAGGCGTCCACTGGCTGGCGCTGATCATGCTGTACGTCGGGATGGCGTTCGGGCTGACCGCGACGGTCCTGTACGTGCGCCGCGGGGCGCAGGTGATGCGCGCTCGGGGCGCGGCCGAGGCCGATCAGGCCCAACTCTCAAGTTGAGCTTGAGCCTCCGAGTTTGCAAGGCTATACTGCCAGCTTCGCGCACTCCGACCCGGAAGCACCCGGAGGATCTGATCAACATGGACACGTTTCCCGATCTGGGCTCACTGACCGATCAGGAGCTCAAAGAGCTCATCAAGCAGCTGACCGACGAGGAGATGGAGATCTCCTACCGACGGCGGATCCTGCACGGGAAGATCGACATCCTCCGCGCCGAGCTGGTTAATCGGCTGCGCAAGAAGGACGAGACCGGGGAGCTCGTGATCACCGGGGCCGATGTCCAGCAGCTGACCGACATCCTGGCCGGCCGCGTCCCGGGGTCCGAGTCCGAATAGCCCGCGTCGGTGGCCCAGCACTGTCCAGAGTGCGGCTTTGCCAACGACGAGGGCGCCAACTACTGCCAGCGGTGCGGTGCGTTCCTGGCGCACTCCGACCCGCCGCCCGGAACGACCACGGCCACTTACAAGCTCGGCGAGACCGGCGAGCTCGAGGAGCTCGAATTGGACGACGTCATCGAGCGAGGACCGGCGCTGGTGATCCGCGCCGGCGGTGGCCGCTCCGGCGAGAGCTTTCCGCTCGGCGCGGGGCGGGTCACGATCGGCCGTCGGCCGGTCTCAGACATCTTCCTCGACGACGTCACGGTCTCGCGTGACCACGCGATCCTCGTGCGTCGCGGGGATGAGTTCTACCTCGACGACTGCGGCTCGCTCAACGGCACGTACGTCAATCGGCGCCGGATCGAGTCCCACCGGCTCGTCGACGGCGACGAGCTCCAGATCGGCAAGTACAAGCTCGCGTTCCTGAGGCGCTGATGGCCACTCCCGAAACCCGCGACCCCGACCCCGTCGAGATCCACGATCCGCCGCTTGGAGATGCCGAGCGGCCGCGTCAGAAGGCGGTCACGATCGGGACCGTGTGCAAGGCGCTCCAGCAGGAGTTTCCGGACATCTCGATCTCGAAGATCCGCTACCTCGAGGATCAGAAGCTGCTGTCGCCGCGGCGCACCCAGGGCGGCTACCGGCTCTACACCCAGACCGACATCCAGCGCCTCCGGACGGTCCTGCGCCTGCAGCGTGACGAGTTCCTGCCGCTCCGGGTGATCCGCCAGGAGCTCGCCGGCGGTCGCGCCGAGCGCGAGGTCGCCGCTCCGCCGCCGGCCGCCGACGGCCGCTCGATGCGACGCGCGCTCGTCAGCGCGCATCCGGGTGCGCTGTACTCGCTCGAGGACGTCGTCGAGGAGACCGGGGCGGAAGCGGGGCTCGTACGTGAGCTGGTCGAGTTCGGCGTGATCAAGGGCGAGCTGCGCGCCGGCGTGCGCTACTACGACGAGACTGAGCGCGAGATCGTCCGTGCGGTGTCGGAGCTCGCGCGCTACGGCGTCGGCGGTCGCAACCTGAGGGTGTTCCGCAGCTCGGCCGACCGCGAGGCGCAGTTGCTCCAGAGCATCCTGGCGCCGGCCCTGCGCTCGCGCAACCCCGAGCGCCGGCGGGAGGCGATCGAGGCGCTCGAGAACCTCGCGTCGGTGACTTCGCATTTGAAGCACCTGCTGCTGATCCGCGACCTGCGCAAGATCGCGACGTAGCTCGTCCCGGGGCACGCGGTGCTCGAGTACTCCTCGTGAGGGCTGTACGGACGCGCCGGATGGCCGCCCCGAGCGAAGCGATCTGGAGGGTGATCGAGGACCCGTTCGCGATGCCGCGCTGGTGGCCCGGTGTCGAGCGGATCGAGGGCGTCGAGCCGGACCGGTTCACGCAGGTGCTCCGGACCAAGCGCGGGCGGACCGTGCGGATGGACTTCCGGGTGATCGTCTCCGACCCGCCGGGAAGCGGCGACACGCTGGCGGGCCACCGCAGCTGGGCGCAGGAGGTGGCCGGGACTCCGTTCGAGCGGGTGCTCAACGAGGCGGTCACCGAGGTGCTGCTCGAGCCGGCGGACGGCGGCGCGACCGTGGTCACGATCGCGCAGCTCCAGAGGCTGCGCGGTTACTCGCGGACGGGCACGCTACTGCTGCGGCGCGCGACCAACCGGCGGCTCGCGGAGGCGCTCGACGGGCTAGAGCGGATCACTTGACGCTGCCGACGAACGACCCCTGGAGCACGACCGGCCCCGGGCTCTTGGGGTTGTTCTGCGTTTCGATCGTGAGCAGCAGATTCTTGTAGTGGGTGGCGTTCGTCGGGAGCTGGCCGCCGGTCTGCAGCCGCCCGTTCTTGCCCACGGCCTGATTCACGAACCCGACGCGCTTGCTGTCCGACGGGGAGTTCGACAGCCACACCGCGTACGCATTGTGGGAGTTCGGCGCGAGCCCCTGCGCCTGGATGATCACGCCCAGCGCGGAGCTCGCTTGGACGATGAACGCGACGCCCTTGGCCGAGCCGCCGGCGCCGCTCGGCGGGTTCATGTTGACCTGCCCGATGATCTTCGCGCCGGTCGTCGAGGTGGTGCCGGAGGTCGTACCGGTGGTCGTGCCGGTGCTGGTTGCAGCCGGCGAGGTCGAGGAGTGCGTGGACGTGCCGCCGGCCGCCGCCGTGGCGCTCGAGGTGTGCTTGCTCGAGCCGCCGCTGCTCAGGACCGCGATCAGCGCGACGACCACGACAATCACGACGATCGCGCCCACGAGCAGGAAGATCGCGCCGCCCAGCCGCGAGCTCGGCCGGTCGCCCGGCCGCGGCAGCCGGCGCTCCTCGGACCGCCGGGGGCGCCGTTCTCGGGCGAGCGTTGCCCGTCGGCCGTAGGCGGCGCGGTGGCGCCATCGGTCGGCGGCTTGGCCTTGGCCCGAGACCCGTCCGGGATCTCGGGAAGCGGCTTGCTCGCCACCGAGCCGAGCTCGGACGCGAGCACACGGGCCCAGGCGCGTTCGTAGGGCGAGTCGGCGAGGCGATCGCGCGTCTGCTCGGCGACCCGCTCGGGCAACTGGCCGAGCAGGTAGTCGGTGATCAGCGCGCGACTCTCGGGCGCGAGCCCGGTGTCGGGTCCGATTCCGTCGAACGCCGCAAGCGCTCGCGCCCGGACCGCCGCCCGGTCGATCGCGAGCAGGCGCGCGATGTCGTCGTAGCTGCGGCCACGCTGCAGCACGAGATCGAGGACCGCGCGCTGGTCGGGGGGTAGCGAGTCGAGCGACGCCATCGGGACCGCTTAGCGTAGTCCAGCGTACGGCCGTGTGCGGCGGGTGCCGGCGCGCGCAAACCCAATAAGGTGGCGCGGCACATGGGCTTCGACGCGCTGTGCGGACTAGAGCTGCTCGACTGCTCGGACGAGCTGGTCCGGGGTCGCGTCGAGGTACGCGAGGAGCTCACGCAGTCTGCGGGGGGCGTGCACGGTGGCGTGCTCAGCGCGATCGCCGAGGCTCTCGCCGCCGGCGGGACGGCGTCTGCGGTCGCGTCGGACGGCAAGGTCGCGGTCGGGCTCTCACAGCTGACGACGTCGCTGCATCCGATCACCGGCGGCACGATTCACGGGACCGCGGTCCGCCGGCATCGGGGACGGACGACCTGGGTGTGGGAGGTCGAGATGTTCGACGACGAGCGGCGGCGATGCGCGGTGGCGCGCGTGACGATCGCGGTCAGGGATTCGTGATGCGTCGCGCCCTTCTGTCCGTGATGCTCCCGCTCGCGATGGTGCCGGCGGGATGGCCCCACCACCTCGCGCTCGGCGTGAGCGACCCGCCCGGCGACGCGCATGCCCTGCACGCCCATGCGTCGGTCGACATGCGCTACCAGTACCTCTCGGGCGGGGTCAACACGGGCAGCGGCTGGGCCACGTGGAACCCGAACGGCAGCTTCGTCTCGATGTATGTGCGCGAGTCGTTCGCCGCGCACCTGACACCGGTGTTCACCTACTACCAGATGCTCCAATCGCTGCCGGCGGTCGGCGCCACCGAGCAGGCGCGGGACCTGTCGAACATGCGCGACGCGGCGACGATGCGGGCCTACTGGGCCGACTACAGCCTGCTGCTCCAGCGCGTGGCCCAGGCGGCCGGGTCGCGAACGGTCGTGATCCACGTCGAGCCCGATCTGTGGGGCTATCTGGAGCAGGCCCACGCGGTCAAGCTGGCCCGCTCGTTCGCGCACCGCTTGATCGCACTCCGGAACGAGTTCGCCCCGCACGTCCTGCTCGCGTACCACCTGAGCGTGTGGGGGACCGACGAGGACATCACGAACTCGAAGCCGTCGCTTGCCCAGATGGATGTGCTGGCGGCCAAGTCCGCCACGTTCTACGAGTCGCTCCACGCCCGGTTCGATCTTGTCTTCAACGACGTCACCGATCGCGACGCCGGCTACTACCAGGACGTCGAGGGCAACCCGCACACCTGGTGGGGGCCGGCCGATTTCGCCCGCGAGAACCGCTACATCGCGGGCTTCACCCGGCGCACCCACACCCCGGTCGTGTTGTGGCAGGTGCCGCTCGGCGACAGCCACGAGAACAACACGTGGAACCACTACAAGGACAACCGTCTGCAGTGGTGGCTCGGCGCGGGCTCGGCGGCGCACCTGCGGGCGACGCGCAACGCCGGCGTGATCGGGCTGCTGTTCGGCGCCGGCGCGTCGGGCAACACCACCCAGATGACCGACGGCGGCCTGTTCTACCGGCTGGCGCGGCGCTACGAGCGGCACCCGGTCTCGCTCGCAGGGCTCCTCTAGCGCGTGCACCACACGTGGCTTGCTGGATTTGGCGCCGTAGGGGCCCCTTTTTCAGCACGCAACTCCGGAGTTGCGCTACTGGCCGGGGGCGCCGCGGCCCAGCCAGAACGACACGAACTGCCCGAGCGCGGGGTCAGAGGCCGTCCGTACCTGCAACAAGTGAGTCCAGGCGAGCGCGACCAGGCCGTCGGTACCCGGCCGGCGAGCCAGGATCACGGTGTCGCCGGTAGCCGCGAGCGCCGGCGTGAACGCCGGCGCCACCGAGCGCGCAAACCGCATCAGCCCCGCCGGCGGTTGCCGGGTGCCGTAGGCGATCACGACGTCGCCGACCTGGAGCGCCTGGAGCAACTGGTCGTTGTTGAGCGTGGCGCCGTCGCGCAGGATCGCCTCCGGGACGTGGGCCCCGCTCGTGGGCGGGTTCGAGTTGTAGTTCGGCCCGGGCTGGCCGGGGCGGAGCGCGGCGTGGCCGAGGTCGCTGAACGCCTGGCCCGGTCCGCTCGAGCCCGACACCCCCGGCTGGTCACGTCCGGCGAAGTAGCCCGACAGCAGGATGATCAGGCCGATCGAGAGCGCCAGCGAGGCGATCCCGATCGCGGCCCGTTCGGCCACCTTGACCAGCCGCGATCCGCCCGGTGCGTGCGCCGACTGCCGGGTGGTCGGGGTCACCGCGCGGCGCGTGCCGGCCGGCTCGAGGACCGCGCCCGTGCGTCGGCGTCCCCTCGGCCATCCGGCCTCGGGGGCGCGCCCGCTGCCGCGGCGAGCTCCTCGATCGAGGACCGCAGCTCGTCCGCCAGCACCTCGAGGTCGGCGAGCGCGTCGTAATCGGCAACCAGGCCGAAGTTCAGTTGCCCGTTGTAGCTGAGGATCGCGATCCCCAGCGCGGTGTTCTCGGCCAGCGGGACCATCGGGTAGATCGCCTCGAGCTTCCGGCCGAGGAGGTAGAGCGGAAACTGGGGCCCGGGGACGTTGGTCACGACGAGGTTGAACAGACGCTGGCGCGCCTGCAGCCGCGCCGCCTGCGCCATGATCGTCGGCGGCGCGAAGCCGGAGACCGCTGTGAGGATCTCGGCGCCGACCGCCTGCCCTGACTGCTTGACGCCGACCATCTCTTCGCTGACCGCGTGCAGCCGCTCGGCGGGGTTCGTGAGCCCCACCGGCAACGTCGCCCACATCGCCGCGACCCGGTTGCCGAGCGCTCCGCGCTCGATGTCGGCGCGGACGGAGACCGGCACCATCGCCTTGACGCCCACGTCCTCGGTGGTCTGCCCGTGAAGCCGCATGTAGTTGCCGAGCGCGCCGGTGACGACCGCGAGCACGACGTCGTTGACGGTCCCGCCGAGCGAGTTCTTGATCGCCTTGAACTGCCCGAGGTCCGCTTCCACCCACGTGAACCGGCGGTGGGGTCCGATCCGCACGTTGAACGGGGTCTGCGGAGCGGCCTGGAGGCCGGTCCGGGCGACCGCGCTCATGCTCCCGAGCGCCCGTCCCGGCGCTTCTGGCCACGGTCCGCGGACCGCGCAGCGTCGCCCGGATCCCCCGCACCACCTCGGCCGGCACGGTGGCGCGCTCGAGCAGCGCGTCGGCCAATAGCTCGGCGCGGCTCGGGAGCGGGCGCGCGACCCACTCGTGGTCGGGCGGCGCCACCGGCAGCGGATCGGGCGAGGTATCGAACAGCACGGTCGCGATGTCGACGCCTGAGACCCCGTCGACCAGCGCGTGATGGGTCTTCGAGAGCACCGCGAAGCGCCCGTCCGCGACACCCTCGACGAGCCACAGCTCCCACAGGGGCCGGCCGCGGTCGAGCGCCTGGGAGAACACGCGTCCCGCCAGCCGCTTGAGCTCGCTGTCGCCGCCGGGGCGGGGCAGCGCCGTATGACGGACGTGGTAGCGGACCTTGAAATGGGGATCGTCCACCCACACCGGGCGGCCCTGGCCGAGCGGCACGAATGCGAGCCGCTGGCGGTAGCGAGGCACGAGATGCAGTCGCGACTCGATCGCCTCTACGAGCTCGTCATACGTCGGCGCGGCGCCGTCGAACACGGAGCAGCCCGCGACGTGCATGTGGGCCGAGTCGCGCTCGAGATGCAGAAATGAGCTGTCGAGCCCGGTCAGCCTGTCCTTGTTCGCCACCGATGCCATGGTAGTCATCGGTGCGCTCGTACCGCTGCGGTAGATGCGGTCCCAGCCGCCGCCGCGTGTGACGGACCTCACACTCAGACCCTCCAGCGGGCGCCTAACCTGGCCGACTTATTGATTGACCTGCCGAATCGTCCTCGTCCGTTACGAGGGCGAACGGGGGACCCATTGCCGGGCGGATCTATGCCTGGCCGGGGCGAATCGACTTTGCCCGGCACCAACGCGCCGGTTGCGGTCGTAGCGCCCGCCTGGTGAGCGCGAGGAGCGCGCTTGCGGTGGTGCGCGAGCCCGTCAGCTAACCCCGTAGGCGTCCGGTCGAGATCAAAGGAGGTCCTCGCTTTGAGGCCTGAATTAGCCATGCATAGATCGCGTCGCGCTCGGCTGGGCGTCGGCGCGCTGATGATTGGAATCCCAGCCTCCGCGGCCGCGCTGGCGGCCGGCCAGGCACTCGCCGCGCCGGCGGCGGCTACCCCGAAGATCCAGGCGCAGTCGCGTCACATCGCCTATGGACGCGACGTGGTCGTGAACGGCGTCGCCTCGCCTTCGGACGCCGGCCACACCCTCGTGCTCGAGTACGCCCGGCGTGGCGCCACCACCTGGAGCCAGCTCGGCTCGACGACGGTCGGCAGCAACGGCGCGTTCCGCGTTGGGGGTCGCCTCGAGCAGACGAGCCTCGTGCGCGTGCTAGACGCCTCGAGCCAGTCGGTGACCCCGTTCCTGGCTCCGGGCAGCGGTGGCGGCGCGGTTACAAGCACGCCGGTGACCGTCGACGTCGCAGCCGGCGTCCGAGTCCCCGCGCATCACATCGACGTCGACGCCGGCCAGGCGGTACAGGTACGCGGACGACTGCTGCCGGCCGTGGGCGGGCGCAAGGTGAGCCTCCAGGCGCTTCAGAACGGCTCCTGGCAGACGCTTGCCTCCGCGCGCACCGGCTCCGCCGGCAGGTTCGTGCTCCGCTACGTTGCCGGCAGCCCCGGCCAGGAGCCGATTCGCGTCAAGTTCGCCGGCGACCGGCTGAACAGCCGCTCGACGACACACGCCGGTCAGATGACCGTCTTCCGCGCGGCCGAGGCCTCGTGGTACTACGACGCCGGCAACACCGCCTGCGGCTTCCATGCCCAGTACGGCGTCGCCAATCGCACGCTCCCGTGCGGCACCAAGGTCGCGTTCCGCTTGGGCGGTCGGTCGGTGACCGCGACCGTCGACGACCGCGGACCGTACGTCGGCGGCCGGGACTGGGACCTCAACCAGACCACCGCCGGGGCGCTCGGCTTCGCCGGCGTCGGCCAGGTCTGGTCCAGCCAGTAACGCCTGGCAGTCGCAAGGGGGCCTCTCCACCGCAGCGCTAGGACGCGCCCCACGACCGCAGTCCCAAGGCGGATCTCACCGTCTGGGGCGTGTCCTAGCCTGCGAATCGATGGCGAGCCGCTGCGTCGCCCACCTTGACATGGACGCGTTCTACGTGTCCGTCGAGCTGCGGCGCCGGCCCGAGCTGCGCGGCCGGCCGGTGATTGTCGCCGGCACGGGCCCGCGCTCGGTCGTGACCACCGCCTCCTACGAGGCCCGGCGGTTCGGGGTCGGGTCGGCGATGCCGGCGGCGCGAGCCAGGCGGCTTTGCCCGCACGGAGTGTTCCTCGCGCCCGACTTCGCGTATTACCGCGAGGCCTCGCGCGAGGTCATGGCGAACGTACGCGCCCTGGTTGATGCGGTCGAGGTCATCGGTCTCGACGAGGCCTACCTCGACCTTTCCGGCCTCCCGGCCCCGCACGCCGCGATGCGGCGTCTGGGCGCGCGCATCGAACAGGCCACCGGGCTCGGCTGCTCGATCGGAATCGGCCCGAGCAAGCTCGTGGCCAAGGTCGCCTCGGACGCCGAGAAGCCGCGGGGATTCGTGGTCCTGACGCGCGAGCAGGCGTGTGCGCGGTTCGGGCCCTCGCCGTGCGCGCTGGTTCCTGGAATCGGCCCGAAGACCGCGGAGCGTCTGCGGACGTTCGGGATCGAGACGCTCGCGGCGCTGGCGGCGGCTCCGTACGAGCAGCTCGCGCCCAAGTTCGGCCCTCGGCTCGCCGCCGAGCTCCAGCGGCGCGCCCGGTTCGAGGACTCCTCACCGGTGACCGAGCAGCGCAAAGTCGTGTCCGAGTCCCGCGAGCTGACGTTCGACGAGGACATCCGCGATCCCCACCGACTCGAGGCGATCCTCGACCAGCTCGTCGAGCAGCTGTGCGCGGGGCTGGTCGCCCAGCGCCGGCGCGGACGAACGGTCGGGATCAAGATCCGGCTCGACGACTTCTCCACCCACACCCGCGCCCGGACGCTCGCCGAGGCGGTGAGCTCGGCCGACCGGGTGGGGCCTGTCGCGCTCGACCTCCTGCGCCGGTTCTCGGCGCCCAGACCGGTCCGGCTGCTCGGCGTTCGCGTCGCCGGCCTCGAGCTTCCCGGTTCAGTGTCCGACGATCAGCTCACGCTCGTCGTGTAGCCCGCTGCGGCGGCTCGGGCGGGAGGTGGCGCAGGCTCGTGCCGCGTGAGAATATCCCTGCTGTGGAGGGCAAGAAGCAGCGGCGAGCCGCCGCCATCAACGAGGCGGCGATCCGCGACGTGAACGAGGGCATCGAGCGCGGTCAGTGGCCCGGAGACGAGGACACGCCGGTCGGCTTCCGCTGCGAATGCGCTCGGCTTGGCTGCAACCGGCTGGTCGAGCTCACCGTTCGCGAATACGAGGAGATCCGCGCGCACCCGCGGCGATTCGTCGTGCTACCGGGTCATGAGCTTCCGGACGGCGAGACCCTCGTCGCGTCGAAGCCCGGCTACGTCATCGTGGAAAAGCGAGATCAGGACGGAAAGGCAGCCGAGCAAACCCGCCGTCCCGATTGACCACGCGCGGCTCGGAGACGGCCTTGCGAAGGTCGAAACGCATCTGCACCTCGGTGCCGCCGGACGCGCGCGTGACGATCGCGAAGTCGTCGCTGAGGCCGGAGATCAGGGACAGCCCGATCCCGAGCCCGCGACTGTCGTTCACCGCGTGCAGCCCGCGGCCGTCGTCTCCGATCAGCACCCACAGCTCGTCAGAGGCGACCGCGGCGGTGACGTGGAAGCGCCCCGCCTCGCCGTTCCGGTAGGCGTGCACGACTGCGTTGGTGAGAGCTTCCGAGACGGCCAGCCGGATCTCGTCGAGCCGCTCGCCCGCAGCGCCGGCGGCGGCCGCGACCGCGGCCAGAGCTCGCCTCGCCAGCGGCACCGCCTCGGGGATCGCCGGATAGGACTCGTTCATGGCTTCGCCGCGGCTCATCTCCATCTCATCTCGAATACCCGGATGAGCTCGAAGTCATTCGCAGAAAATTGCCGTTTGATCCCGCAGAAAAGCTCCGAGCATCCGGACGGGTGGGTCGTCACGCCTCGTTGGACAAGACGCTGCCGGGTCTCAGTACAGAGCGGCGGCCAGCCGGCGCCTCGCGTCCCGCGCGAGCGGGTGCGTGACGCCGAGCTCGTCGAGGACGCCGACGACCACGCGCCGGACCTCGTCGCGGGACCCATCGGCGGTGGGAAGCGCCTCGAGCAGAAGGTCGAGCGCGCGCTCGTGCTCGCCGGCGTCGAGCGCCGCGAACGCTTCGCTGAGGTCCGGGACCGGCGGATCCGCGCCGTTGCCTGCGGCGGCCTCGAGACCGATCCGTGCTGCCAGCCCGTCGGCGGCGAAGCTGCCCGGAACGCGTGCGAGCACCGCAAGCGCCTCGTCGGGCTCTCCGCGGTCCCGGAGGATCCTGGCCAGCGGCACCGCAGCATCGGCCCGACTCGGCTCGAGCTCGTGTGCGCGCCGCAGCGACGCCTCATCGCCGAGCTCCACGAGCGCATCGGCCTCGGACGGGAGGAGCGAGTCGAGGAACTGGTCGACCGCGGCCGGCGGCTGCACGCCGACGAACTCGGCCGCGACCTTGCCGTCGCGGAACGCCTTGACCGCCGGGATCCCCTGGATCCCGAACGCCCGCGCAAGTCCGGGGTTGGCGTCGACGTCCACCTTGGCCAGCTCGAGCTTCCCGGCCCGAGCCGCCGCGGCACGCTCGAGCACAGGCCCGAGCTGCCGGCACGGAGCGCACCACTCCGCCCAGAAGTCGACGACCACGGGCACAGTGTGCGACCGGTCGACGACCGCGGTCTGGAAGCTGCTCTCGGACACGTCCATGGCTCTGATGGTAGCGACGGCGCGGGACCGGCTAACCTTACGTTCACGTTAGGTTCAGCGACGTCGCCGCGTGCGCGATGACGACGAGGGCCCGGCAGGGTTAATCTCCGATCGCATGGCTGAGATCGTCGTCGAGCGAGACGGCGTCGCGCTGGCGGGCGACGAGACCGGCGAGGGCGTCCCGATCGTCCTGCTGCATGGCCTGACCGCGACGCGCCGGTACGTCGTAATGGGGTCCAAGGCGCTCGAGCGATCGGGCCATCGCGTCGTGGCCTACGACGCCCGCGGGCACGGCCGGTCCTCGCCGGCGGCCACGCGGGGCGCTTACACCTACGACGATCTCGGCCACGACCTAGAAGCCGTGCTCGACGCCCGCGGGATCGAGCGGGCAGTGCTGGCGGGAGCGTCGATGGGCGCGCACACGCTGCTGTGGCTCGCGCTCCACACCCCCGAGCGCGTCGCCGGCCTGGTTGTCATAACGCCGGCGTACGACCCGGCGACCCAGGATGGGGAGGGGCGGCTCGCGCGCTGGGACGCGCTCGCCGACGGGCTCGAGCACGACGGGGTCGAGGGCTTCATCGCGGCCTCGGGGGACTCGGACCTGCCCGAGTCATGGCAGGAGACCGTGGCCAAGGTCACGCGCCAGCGGCTCTCGCAGCACTCGCATCTCGGCGCGGTCGCGGACGCGCTGCGCGCGGTCCCGCGGTCGCGACCCTTTGGGGAGATCGATGAGCTCGCTCGGATCGCGGTTCCGGTGGCGGTGGTCGCGAGCGCCGACGAGCCCGATCCAGGCCACCCCCAGGCGGTTGGCGAGGCGTACGCCGCGGCGATCCCCAACGCCCGGCTCGTGCTCGACGAGCCTGGCCGCTCGCCGATCGCGTGGCAGGGCAGCCAGCTGTCGAAGGTGATCGCGGAGGTCGCGGCCCAGGCGGACACGCGGTGAGCGTGCCGAGCGAGAAGCGAGCCGCGGCGCCGGCGGGTTACTCGGGAACGCCGCTCGCGCGCAAGCTCGGGATCAAGGAGGGGGCGCGCGTCGCGCTGATCGGTGCCCCCGAGGGGTTCGAATCGACGCTCGCGGGGCTCCCGGATGCCGTCCGGATCCGCCGGCGCCTCGGGGGAGGCCCACTCGATGTGATCGTCGCGTTCTTCTCCTCGCGCTCAGTGCTGGAGCGCCGGCTGCCTTCACTGAGCGCCGCGCTCGATCCGGCCGGGAGCCTGTGGCTGGCGTGGCCCAAGCGCGCCTCCGGCGTGCAGACCAACGTGACCGAGGAGATCGTCCGGGAGCGCGGCCTCGCGGCCGGGCTCGTCGACAACAAGGTCTGCGCGATCGATCAGGTGTGGTCGGGCCTGCGGCTGGTCTACCGGCTGCGCGACCGTCCCGACCCCCGGTAGGGCGGGACGATCGCGCGAGCCGGAAATCCGGGCCGGCTGCCTCTAACCGAGCGTGATCGTCTGACCCGACGTCTTGTGCGGGGTCAGGTAGCCGTTTCCGAGGTAGTGCGCGACGACCGTGATCATCACCGGACCCTGGCCGTGGCCGGGGCGCTTGTTGAACACCGTCTGGCCGGAGAACTTGCAGTCAGGTCCGAGCGGCACGAGCGTCGTCGCGATCCGGCGCGAGCCGAGCAGGAAGCGGATCGAGACGTTCCCGCGGCAGTCGTAGGCCGCCGGGATCCAGGACGGTCCGTGCACCGATCCGGTCGTGTTGAGTACAAACGGCGCGTGCGCGGCGTGGTGCGGCTTCGTCGTAGCGTGGATGTGCGGCATCGCGCCGGTGCAGCGGGAGCGTCATGAACGATCCGTCTGCGCCGGGCTGCTCCAGCGTGTTGTTGTGGAGGGCGACGATCCGGTAGTGGAAGATCGTCTGCGCCTCGAGGCCCTGGACGCTGGCGGTCACCGTCACGGGCGCCGTTCCGGCGGGAACCGTCGCCTCGGCCGTTTGCGAGCCGTACCCGGTTGTGGTTCCGTACTCGAAGAAGTAGGTCGTGGCCTGCTGGTTCGGGCTGACCACCGCAGTCAGGGTTGCGTTGTTCTTGCCGATCTGGGTGGCGGGACCGGTGGACACGCCCGGGGGCGGATTGCCGGCGGTCTTGAACATGTGGTCGGCGCCGGTCGAGCTGCCGGCACCGTTCCCAGCCACCAGCCGGTAGTGGTAGACCGTCCCGGGAATCAGCGCGGTCGCGGTCGTGCTGACCGCCACCGGCTTGGTTCCGTGACCGGCCGAATGCGCCACGCTGTTGACACCGTAGGCGGTCGTCAGTCCCCATTCGAAGTAATAGGTCGTGGTGCTGCCGTTCGGGTTGATCGTCCCGTGGAGCACCGCGGTCGTGTCGGTCACGTGCGAGTGGGTCCCGGTCGTGGTCGCCGGTGACGACGCCGCCACCGCGGTCGCGGCGACTCCGAGGAACAGAACCGCCGACAGAACCAGCGACACCGCCGGCACGAGCATCTCGAGCTTGCGTTTCATCCCTGCCTCCCTGGTTGGCGTGAATCTGGGACCTCTATACCCGCTTGTCCGCGGAAGTTGCGCCTCCCGCCGGGCGCGTGCGAGCGGAGTCGAGGCTCGCGATCGGGGGTAGCAGGTGGCTTCTGCCCACACGAGCCCGAGCAAACAAATCGCCGAAGCGAAGATCGGCCGCAGGGAAAGCGGCCACGCGCACACGGCCGGCGCCCGCGAAGCGCCGGGGACGGCTGCGGCGCTCTGACTGCTCCGGACCCGGCCTGCGGCGGGTCGGCCGGGGCCGGGGCTTCAGCTACGAGGACGAGCACGGCCGCCCGGTCAAGTCCAAGGCGGTCCTCGATCGGATCCGCGAGCTCGCCGTGCCGCCGGCGTGGAAGGACGTGTGGCTGTGCCCGGACCCGCTCGGCCACCTTCAGGCCACCGGCGTCGATGCGGCCGGCCGCCGGCAGTACCTGTACCACCCGCGCTGGCGCGAGCGCCGCGACCGCGAGAAGTTCGAGCGGATGGTGAGCTTCGCGGAGTCG
This sequence comes from uncultured Solirubrobacterales bacterium, assembly GCA_963699325.1. Lineage (GTDB taxonomy): Bacteria > Actinomycetota > Thermoleophilia > Solirubrobacterales > Solirubrobacteraceae > Palsa-465. Next base: position 562,518 of record CAVOTN010000022.1, read on the forward strand.
CTGCCCCGGCTCCGCCGCCGCCTGGTCCGGACTCTCCGCGCGGACGATGAGCCGACCCGCGAGCGCGTGCTCGCGGTGTCCGCGCGCCTGCTCGACGTCGGCATGTTTCGGATCGGCGGGGAGCAGTACGCCGAGGAGGACAGCGGCGTCGGTCTGGCGACGGTCCGCAAGGACCACGTCCAGGTCCACGACGGCGCGGTCGAGTTCGACTACCCGGGGAAGGGCGGGATCCGCCGCGTTCAGGTGATCGAGGACCCGGTCACGATCGAGTTGATCAGGACGCTCAAGCGGCGCCGGGGCGGACCCGAGCAGCTGCTGGCCTATCGCGAGCGGCACCGCTGGCACGACGTCCGCTCAGACGACATCAACACCTACCTCAAGGAGCAGCTCGGCGAGGAGTTCAGCGCCAAGGACTTCCGGACCTGGAACGCGACCGTGATGGCGGCGGTGACACTGGCCTCAGACGGGCGCGAGGCGACCTCGAAGACCGCCCGCAAGCGCAGGATCAACGAGTCCGTTCGGGTCGTGGCCGAGCTGCTCGGGAACACCCCGGCGGTCGCGCGCCGCTCGTATATCGATCCGCGTGTGTTCGACCGCTACCTGTCGGGCTGGACGATCGCCGGAGCGCTCGAGCGCATTCCGGAGCTCGACGCCGCCGACGATCGCGTGCGAACACGGGTCGAGCGGGCGGTCGTCGATCTGCTCATCGAGAACACCGACTCGAGCGCGCTCGAGAAGACGCCCGCCAGCGGCGCCGCGGCCTGAGCGGAGCAGGCCTCGACGTCGGTATCAGCCCGGTGTGGTCACGGCACCGGCGCGGGTGCGAACTTGACGATCGCGTCGGCCACCGCGGCGGGATTGTCGACCGGGACCCACGTCTTCGCTCCGGGAACGGGAACCAGCGCGGCGTCGGGGAAATCGGACGCGAGGCGTCGCGCGTGCGCGATCGGGAAGAAGTCGCACGATTCGCCCCAGATCAGCAGGACCGGCCGGTCGAACTGTGGGATCGCCTTGGCGGCATCGACGAGCAGTTGTGGGCGGAAACCGGCGAAGGCCGCGACGAAATCGTCGGCCACCCGCGGGTCGCGCCGTATCGGCCCTGAAAACGATTCGACGCGCTCATCGTCGAGCCCGCTCGCGGTGACGGCGGAGAAGACCCGGCGCCGGGCGACGGACGATCGAAACTGCAACCGAACCAGTGCCCGGGCGAGTCGAGGCAGCCTCCGACACGCCGCGGCCGCCTTTTGCAGCTTGTCGGGTGGGAACTGGTCGTAGTTGTCGCAGTTCGTCAGGACCAGACGGCCGACTCGCCCGAGCGCCGGATGATCGGTGGCGAGCGACAGCAGCAACAAGCCACCAGCGGTGTCGTTGGCGACCACCGTGGCATCGTCGAGCCCGAGCAGATCGAGGCAATCGAGCAGCAGCCGCGCCTGCGAGGTCGCCGATCGGTCGGCTCCCGGGGAGAGCGGCCAGGGATGCGCCCCGAGCGGGAGGTCGATCGTGACGCAGCGGTAGTGGGTCTCGAGCGCGGCGACCACGTCGCGCCACAGATCATGGTTCGCGATCGCGCCGGCGAAGAAGACGAGCGCCGGCCCGCGACCAGACGACTGCCACGCCAAGGTCCCGAGTCGGGTTTCGAGTCGTTGGGATTCCATGGGTAGAAAACATACTCTCGGTATGCGCGATGTCAAGCCCGGCTTCGCCGCTTGCCACGCGGAGCGAGCGTCCGGAGCATCGGCTCAAGGGCCTGCCCGAGCGCCGCTCTCGCGGCCTCGGGTTCGGAGGCGCGCGCGACCAGCAGACCGCCCAGAAGCGCCAGGCCTCCGACCAGGTGGGCCAGCATGTTGGGGTCGAGATCGACGATCTGTCCGCTGTCGATGGCCGTGGCGATGAACGACCGCAGAGCGATGTGGCTCGGTTGCTGGTCGGCTGGGCCTTCCGGCTCGAGCCCGAGGATCGCGGGCCCGTCAATCAGCGTGATCCGTCTGACCTCTTCGTCGAGCGCGACGTCGAGATAGGCGTCAACCTGCGCCACGATCTGGTCGATCGGGGACGCCTTCGGGTCTGCCGCCTGCGCCATGCGGGTCAGCGCCTCGGCCTCCACCTCCGCGACCACGGCGCGGAACAACGCCTCCTTGCCGGCGAAGTGGTGGTAGACCGCACCCTTCGTGACTCGGGCCGCGGCCGCGATCTCATCGACGGACGTCTGCGCGTAGCCCTTGTCGCCGAACGACGAGCGGGCGGCGTCGAGCACGGCGCGGCGGGTGGCCGCGACGTGCTGGGATCGCAGCGTCGGCGACGGCTCGGAGCCGCCGTCATCGGTCATCGCTCGCCGAGGCACGCGGCCAGTATGTCAACGGAGGCCGTCGGCAATCCCGGCGAGCGACTGTTTCCTACCGGGAGTATGCGCTCGTTTCCGACCCGGCCTCAGCCGAGGTGGAACTGCCACAGCCGGGCGAGGGGGCGAAAGCCGAGTCGCGCGTACAGCTCCTTGGGCCAGTCGTCGTCGTCGGCCGTGATGAAGATCAGATCGTGGCCGCCGGCGCGCGCGAGCTCGGCCGCGCGGGTGACCAGCGCCCGGGCGTATCCACGACCGCGCGCCTCGGGGACGGTGTAGACGTCCTCGACCTGGGCAGTGCTGCCGTCGCCCGCGGAGCTTGGTGATCGCCACCAGCGTCCCGTCGGAACTGCGGACGCCGAGCAGCCGGTCGCCGCACGCGCGGGCCTCGCGACGGCTGTACTCGCCGAGCTGGTCGAGCGCGGCACGCGCCGGCTCGTCCTGTCCGTACCAGCGCTTCATAACGTCGACCGTCTCCTGCTCGCCGGCATCGGTCACGATGCTCGTCTCGGCCTCGCGGTCGGGCGTAGCGGTCAGCACCATCAGCACCTCGCGGTCGGTCTTCCAGCCGGCGTCGCGGAACGCCCGTTCCAGGCCCGGTCCGGCGGCCTGGTTCTCGACCGTGATCTGCACGTAGCGAGAGGCCGCGAGCTGCTGGTCGGCCAGATCGACGAGCGACGCGAACCCGAGCGGCAGCACGACGCGCACTTGGTTGAGCACCCAGACCGCGGGGAGCGACGGCGTCATGACGACCCAGCCGGCTTCGATCGGGCGCATCTGGTCGGCGGTCTTCTCGAGATTCGCGCGCACGAAGGCCAGCATGCGAGCGATCGAGTCGACGGCGGGGGGTGTGGCTGATCTGCCGGTCAAGGCCATCGAGGCTATGTTGCCAATCGCCCCGGAAACGCTTCTCATCAACGCTCGATAATCGATCTTATGTCGACCACTATGCGGAAACCGGCCGCGGCGTGAGCGCTCGAGACCGGAAAAGCGCCGCCGCCGCCCCAGAGGCGCCGGATCTGCCCGGTGAGCTGGAAGCGTGGACGCTCCCGAGCCTGTCCCACGACGCGGTGCTCCGCGAGGTCGAGCTCGCGAACGCCGATCTTCAAATCGCGAATGGCGTCCAGTTCGAAGCTGCGACGGTTACGGACGCCGACCTGTCCGGCTCGCGGCTCGACCACCTCCGGATCACCGACTCGGAGTTCCGCGGTTGCAACCTCGCCAACGTGCAGGCGCAGCGAGCAAACGCGCTGCGGGCGCTCGTCGCCAACTGCCGCCTCACCGGGCTGCACCTGTCAGAGGCACAGATTCGCGATGTCACGATCCGAGACTGTCGCGTCGATCTTGCCTCGTTCGGGTTCAGCCGCCTCGAGCGTGTGACGTTCGAGGACTGTCTCCTGGCCAAGACCGACTTCCTCGAGGCCCAGCTCGAGTCGGTCCGCTTCCACCGCTGCGACCTGACCGACGGCGACTTCCGCGGCGCGCGGCTGAAACGCTGCGAGGCGCACCACGAGCGCTCGCGCTCGTGGCTCGACGCCTCGCTTGCCGGCACCGGTCGGGTTCGCCTGGACGGCCGGGAATCTGACGACCGATGCACATTTGGCCGCGTTGGCGCTCGAGCACGGCGCGGACGTCGTGTCCTACGATCGCGACTTCGCGCGGTTCCCCGGGATCACGCATCGTCTCCCCGGTGAGTAGGTGATCGCAGTCAGCTCCGAGGCCCCGGCGCGGAGCTAGACTCCCGTGTCAAATGGCGAAGCAGCAGCGAACGGTGCGGGTCGAGCAGCGCGGGCAGATGGCCGCCATGCAGCAGCTCGAGAGCAAGTCCGACGAGGAGCTCGAGGCCGAGACCAAATACAAGGCCGCCGCACAGGCGATTCTCGGCTACCGCGCCGCCGAGCGGTATGACGCCAAGGCCGCGCGCGGACACTTCCAGCGGGCACTGGCGGCGGCGCGGCCGCAGGAGCGGATCGGGATTCGGCGGATGGCCGACGCATCGCTCGCGCTCGCCGAGCGGCGGCCCGACGACCTCAAGAAGGCAACCGAGCGGCTCGGTATGGAGGCGCCGACCGCCGGGCAGCTGCGGAGCCTCAGGTTCCTCGGGCTGATCGCACCGCCGGCCAGCGCCGGCATCCTGATGCGGATCCGCGGAGTCGTGATCGCGATCGTCCTCGTGATCGCGGTGCTCGCGCTCGGGTTCGGGATCGTTTACGGGATCGGGTCGGCCGCCGGCGGCATTTCGGTCGACATCGCGATCTTCTACGGCTTCCTGCTCGTGCTGATCGCTGTCGGCGTGATGGCGGTCATCGGGCGACGGCGTCAGAAGCGCGCCAAGGCCGCCCGCGCTGAACAGATCGCCTCGGCATCGAAGCGCTGACGCGGCACGTGTGCGGGCGGTACACGCTGGCGACGCCGAACCCCGCTGAGGTTCGCGCGCGCTTCCCAATCGGCGAGTCGGTTGACATCCGGCAGCGCTACAACGTCGCCCCCGGCGACGAGGTGCTCGCGGTGACGACCGACCGCGAGGGCAATCCTCGCGGCGAACTGCTCCGCTGGGGGCTCGTGCCGACGTGGGCCAAGAAGCCGGACACGGGCCTCAAGATGATCAACGCCCGCGTCGAGACGGTCGCGGAGCGGGCCGCGTTCCGGCGCCCGTTCGAGCGTTACCGCTGCCTGATCATCGCCGACGGGTTCTACGAGTGGCAGCGCCAGCAGATCGGACCCAAGCAGGCCTTTCACATCACTCGCGCCGACGGCGGACTGTTCGCGTTTGCCGGCCTGTGGTCGATCTGGCACGACGACGCGAACGAGGGCCGCACGCTGCGGACGTGCACGATCCTGACGACCGCCGCCAACCCCGCGATCGCGTCCCTGCACGACCGGATGCCGGTGATCCTGTCTGCCGGCGCCGAGTCGGCCTGGCTCGAGCAGTCTCAGCCGCCGGACCGTCTGCGCGAGCTGCTCGTGGGCCTCTCCCCGTCCGAGACGGCGCTCCGTCCCGTCAGTTCGGCGGTCAACGACGCCCGCTACGACGGACCTGAGTGCCTGGCCGCCCCCGTCGAGGACGGCCAGACCGCGCTGTTCTAGGGGCTCACGGTTCCGCCACCGACGCAGCGGGTACTCGGGTCCTTGGCTTCGACGGCGACAACCAGGGAGGAAACGATGCCCCAAACCAAGGCGGATCGATCGGCGGCGGCAAAGAAGGCGGCCGCCACGCGCGCACGGAACAAGCAGAAGGCTCAATCCGAGACGGCCGGTAAGAAGGCCGCCGCGACCCGCCAAGGGCGCTCCGCCGGCGCCGCGGCCGGCGAGGCCAAGCGCGCAGCCGGCAGCGTGATCAGCGGGGCGAAGTCCGCCACGCGCGCAGCCGGAGCCGCGGCCAAGCAGGCCGGTAAAGCCGCGGCGACGCGGGCGAGCGCCACGCGCGGGAGTCGCAAGAAGTAGCCCGCGGCGATCAGGCGGCGGCCTGCTCGGACGACTCGAACGTCGCCGAGGGCGCCTCGGGCGATTCGGTGTTCAACGAGATCCACTTGTCGAACGCCTCAGGCGGCAGGGGCTTGCTGAAGTGATAGCCCTGCGCGAGGTCGCACCCGAGCTTCTCGAGCCGGTGCAAGGTCGCCTCGTCCTCCACCCCTTCCGCGACGACTTGCAGGCCGAGGTCGTGGCCCAGGTTGATCGTCGAGCGGACGATGATCAGGTCGCTCTCGTCGCTCAGCATCGGCGAGACGAATGAGCGGTCGATCTTGAGCTCGTCGATCGGCAGGCGGCGCAGGTTCGCGAGCGACGAGTAGCCGGTGCCGTAGTCGTCGACCGAGAGCCCAACGCCGAGCTGACTCAGCCGCGTGAGCGTGACCAGCGAACGGTCGGGGTCGGACATCAGCATGCTCTCGGTGATCTCGAGCTCGAGCGCCTTCGGGTTCAGGCGGTAGATCTTGAGCAGATCCGAGATCAGCGACGACAGGTCTGGATCGAGGAGGTTGCGCACGGACAGGTTGACCGACACCGTCAGCTCGTGGCCGGCCTGATGCCAGGCCGAGCACTGCGCCACCGCCCGCTCCAGCACGTGCCGGGTGAGCGGCCCGATGAGCCCCGTCTGCTCGACGATCGGCATGAAGTCCGACGGCGGCAGCAGGCCGAGCTCGGGGTGCTGCCAGCGGACGAGCGCCTCCGCCCCGTGGACCCGTGAGCCGTCCATGCGCATGATCGGCTGGTAGAAGACCACGACCTCGTCAGCGTCGAGAGCGCGCCTGAACTCGCTGAGCACGCTCAGCCGGCGTACCGAGTGGCGGTCGAGCGCGGCCGCGTACACCTTGCAACCCGCGTGCGCCTCCTTGGCCGCGTACATCGCGACGTCGGCGCTCCGCAGCAGCGAGTGAGGATCGTCCCCGTCGCGCGGGAAGCGGGAGATTCCGATGCTCACCCCCACCTCGAGCGTCATCTCGTCGACGCCAACGGGCTGCTGGACGCACGCGATCAACTTGTGGGCGATCTCCTCGAGCTCATCCGCGTCGCCGGTGTCCTCGCCCGGCAGAACCGCGAACTCGTCGCCGCCGAGGCGCGCGACCAGGCCGCCCGCGCCGATGACCTCCCCCAGCCGCGGTCCGAGATCGCGCAGCAGCTCGTCGCCGAAGTGGTGGCCGAGCGTGTCGTTGATCTCCTTGAAGCGGTCGAGGTCGAGCAGCATCACGCCGAACGTCGCCCCGGTGGCGGTGGCGGCCTCGATCCGCTCGTTCAGCTGCGCCCGGAACCGCTCCCGATTCGCAAGCCCGGTGAGCTCGTCCGTGGTCGCGACGCGATGTAGTTGCTCGCCGCGCTGCTTGGACTTGAGCAGCTCGCCGACGAGGTACTGGAAGATGAGGAAGACTAGGGCCAGCATCGCGATCCCCGCGGTGCCTGCTTTGAGCCGCTGACATATACGGCCACCATCGTCAGGACTGCCGAGAACAACTGCGCGGACATGACCGGGATCGCAGCATCCGTAGCCTTCTGCGTGATCGACGATCCGTCCAGGTGGCACATGTAGGCGAACACCCCGATGAAGTTGAGTCACGAGACCGACGACGAACGTCAGGAAGACGACCAGGTAATACGCGACATTGTCGGGACCCAACGCCGGTCAACCGAGTGAGTCGCGTGGAAGAACAGCCCGGCGGCGAGCGGGAACCATGCGAAGACCACGACGTTGTTGCGCAGCACGTGAAACGGAGTACGTATGCGCAGGCCCGTGAGGAAGATCGTGCTTGCGCCGAGGAGCGCGGCAGGACCCGGACCGAGCAGAGACGATGGCGACCATGATGCCGATCAGGACCCCAGAGACCCTCACCCTGCTCGCCCCTACTCCAACGTCAGTGAGCACGCTCACGGTGGTGAAGCCCGTGAGTACGAGCAGCGGCCCCAGGCTCCAGTGATCGAGACCCGTCGTCAGCCAAATCACGACCCCGGCGCCGGCCAACGCAAGTGCATGGAACAGCGCAAAGCCACGGCCGGGTAGCCGTGGAGATCGTCTTGCCAGCCGTGGCAGTCTTGCGGTCCATCGCCCTCTATTCATCGGCGCCCGCGGCGACATGCTCAATCCGCAAAGTGTCCAGATCCTCCTGGACAGTTGCTAAAGCTTGTCGTAGTGCTAGCCGATAGCTACGCCGAGAAGCCGCCAAACGAAAACGGAGGGGTCGCAGATATGCGAACCCCTCCGAAAAGCGCTCTAGTGCCCGAACCAGACCATCGTCGACGCCCCTTTCGTTGGCGGACGTCGAACGGCATTCCGCCAGCAGCTCTACCTCTCACAGTGCGCTGCCAGCAACCCCTGCCGTTCTGATTAATTCCCGGGGACTGCGCCCCCTTGCCTTGAGAAAGGTACCGGGGTTCGCAGTTCCCGCAATCGGACGTTTGTCCAGTTGTGTTTAGAGGGCTCAAGTCGCCCGGATACACGGCCGACTTACGGCCTCCCGCTTAGCGTCCAGTGTTCAGCCAGCCAAAAGCGGCGCCTCCTTCCACGCTGGATACCTGGGCGGAGTCGCGGCCGTTCTGACGGTGCCGCCACCGCCCCTGCTTACGGCCTAACAACGCGGGTGCCGCGCGAATTTCGCGAATCACGCCGCCGCGGTGCTCGCTCGGAGCAGTCCGCGGGCGGCGGCGGTCGCCACGGTCTGTCCGGCCAAGAGCAGTCCGAGTGCTGACACGATCGCCCGCGCCTCGCTGTAGCGGAGATGCACGAAACGCGCTCGTGCGCGAGCGCCTCGAGCAGCGCTTCGTCGACTCGCGTCGTCAGCACGAGGACGGCGACGGCCGGCTCGAGCGCGAGGACGGCGGTAACGGTCAGCGATGCATCACCGTCGAACCGCCTCGCGAGTTGAACCCCTCAGGGGTTCGACCCAGTCACTCACTCAGTCCGTACGCCTCCGCCGCGCTGCCCCACAGCACGCTGCGGCGCTGCTCCTCGGACAGCCTGTCGAGGAGTGCCGATAAGCCGTCGCCGTGCTCGTGGGGGTAGTCGGAGGCATAGACGAGCATGCCGGGACCGTCCATCATCTCGAGAAGCTGGTCGAGCGCCACCGGATCCGCCGGGAGATGCGCCGGCGCGGTCGTAAACCGGAAGTGCTCGCGCACGTACTCCGACGGCCGCCGCTTGACCCAGGGCACCTCGCGCCACACGCCCTTCCAGTCCTTGTCGAAGCGCCACAGCAGCGGCGCGGTCCACGCGAACCCGCACTCGCTGAGCACGACGCGCAGTTCGGGAAAGCGCTCGAACACTCCCTCTGAGACGAAGCTCAGGACCTGGGTCTGCGCGATCGGCTGATTTCCCACGTAGTCCTCGAGATAGGTGGTCGTAAATCCGCTCGGGGTGGCCGCCTTGCCCGCTCGACCCCACGCGTGCAAACCCACGTGCATCGAGTGTTCGCACGCAGCAGCGAACATCGGATGGTTGCTCTTCTGGCCCCACGGCAGATCGCTGCGCACTGGCAGGAGGACCTGGACGAAGCGCGGGTCCTCCCCCACTCGCTCGATCTCCGATACGGCGTCGTCGGGCGCGATGGTCGAGACGACGAGGCTCGCGCGGAGTCGGTCGTCGCGGGCGAGGAACTCCTCGCGCACCCAGTCGTTGATCGCCGACGCCACGGCGGCGGCAAAGTACGCGTTCCGGTGCGTCTCGAACCCCGTGAGGCAGTTGAGCACGACAATCCGCGGCGCCGCGACACCGTCGAGCACGCGCGAAGCCAGCTGTTCGTAGCTGGACGGCGCCGGCGCCCCGATGCCGCGGGGATACGCGTGCGCCACATCGGTCAACCGGATCCCCGCCTCGGTGATGTACTGGCGCCAGTAGTCGCTCAGGTACGGGAACAGTGCGTCGTAGGACGCCGGCGCGACGTGGACGTCACAGTCGATCGCGTCCATCAGGCGGGTCGTTGGCGCGGCAATCCGTACAGCGCGAGCGCGTTCTCGCACATGATCGCGTGCCGCAATTCGGGCCCGAGTGCTCGTGGCAGCGCCTGCTTGGGCGAGTCGAAGTCCCAGTGCGGATAGTCCGTCGCGAACAGCAGCCTGTCCCCCAGTCGTGCCTGCTCGATCGCATAGACGAGGTGCTGCGGATCGTCGGGCTCCTCGATCGGCTGTGTCGTGAACCACACGTGCTCGTCGATGTACTCCGACGGTTTGCGCTCGAGGCGCGGATGATCCTCGCGCATGAGCTCCCAGGCGGCGTCGAGCGACCACCGCAGCGCCGCGGCCCACGCCACGCCGCATTCGGTCAGCACCACCCGCAGCCCCGGGATCGCGTCGAACATGCCGCCGGCCACCATGCTCGCGAGCTGGCTCTGCATGACGATGCCGTTGCCGACGTGGTACTCGAGGTAGAACGATGGATAACCGGCGCCCCGGTGATCGACGTACCCCCCGGTGTGGAACGCGACCGGGCGGCCGTGGGCGGCCGCGGCCTCGTAGATCGGCCAGTACTTGGGCGCGCCGAGCTGCTCGGCGGCGCTGGCCGGCAACAGCACAGCCAAGAACCGCTCGTCGGCCGCGCGCCGCTCGATTTCGGCCACCGCGAGCTCCGGGTACTCGTGCGGGACGGCGATGGTCCCGCGGAACCTCGGGTCAAACCCGAGCCATTCGTCGACCTGCCACTCGTTCACAGCCGCGTTCCACTCGGCCGCGAAGTCCGGGTGGTCGTAGCAGTCTTGCCCGCTGAGCACCTCGAGCACGGCGTAGTCGACGTCGAACTCGTCGAGCAGTTGCTCGCGGGTCAGTTCGGGGTCGCTGCCCCAGATGTGACCCGGCTTGCCCGGCCAGGCGTCGACGCGCATGCCCGAGTGGCGTGCGCGCGGGTACCACTCGGTGACCCGTGGCGTACGCCGGCCGTACCGTTCGAGCATCCGCCGCGCGGGCTGGCTCAGATAACGAGCGAGCATCGCCTCGGTCGCTTGCGCATGCACGTCGCAGTCGACGAGCTTCACCGCCTGCGCCGTCTCCGCAACCGTTCCAGAACGTATCTCAACCTGTGACATGGCTCACCTCACGCGTGGAGCACCACGTACTCATCCTCGATGTTCACCTCGAACGTCTCCGCGACGTACGGACCCGGTACCCGTTTCGCGGGCGGTGCTGCCCGGGCGTCCTGCGCCAGCGTACCGCCGGGCGACAGTTCGACGCCGTAGCTCTTCACGCCGGGCGCCACCGTGCCCATGAACGACTGGCCGCTGTCGAGGTCGTATTCCCAGCCGTGCCACGGGCACGCGATCCGGAGCGGGTCCTCGGAGATCTGTGCGTGCCCTGGGGCGTCGGCGACCGCGTCGCCGAGAAGATGACCAAGGCACAGCGGCCCGCCTTGGTGGGGACAGCGGTTGCGGATCCCGAAGAACCGCTCGCCGACGCGGAACACGCCGATCGAGCGGCCGCCGACCTCGACAATGCGCCGCTCACCGGAGGGAAAGCTGCGTAGCGGCGCGACGACGACTCTCATGACCAACTACAACGTCATCGTGCGACCGGCCTCGAACCCGTCGAGCGCCACGATCTCGTCGATCACCTCGTGCGGAACATCCGCGTCGGTCGTGATCACCATCACAGCGAGCGGTCCGTCGCCGGCGCTGTCCGAGTCCACGTGCCCTACTGCGGCGGACACGATGTTGATACCGCGGGTGCCGAACAGCGTGCCGACGCGGCCGATCATCCCGGGCAGGTCGCCGTAGCGGAACATCGTGATGTGCTCTTCGAGCTGGATGTTGAAGCGCTGTCCCCAGGCCTCGAGCAGGTGTGCGCGGTTGCGCCGGCCGAACAGCGTCCCGGCGACGAGCACGCTCTCCTCGCCGCTCTCGACGGTGACCCGCACGAGGTCGGAGTAGTCGCGCACGGCTGCGCGCTTCATCTCGACGACCTCGATCCCTCGCTCCTCGGCCAGCCCGGGAGCGTTGACCACGCCGACTTCCTCTTCGCAGTGGCCGCGCAGGACCCCGAGCAGCACCTGGATCGTGAGGAGGCTGGTGTCCCGCTCGGCGATCCGGCCGAGGAACTCGGTCCGAACCAGGTCGATCGACGACCCCTGGGTGAGCTCGACGGCGATCCTCCCGAGCGCGCGGCACAGCGACACGAACGGCCCGAGCACCTCCATGTCCTCCGGTGAGATCGCGGGCACGTTCACCGCGCTGGTGACGACCCCGCCGGTGAGCGCCGCCACGACCTGCTCGGCGGCCTGGTATCCGGCACGGTCGGTCGCCTCGGCGGTCGAGGCGCCGAGGTGTGGTGTGACGATCACGTTCGCGTAGCCGAACAGCGGGTGGTCGGTGACCGGCTCCGAGGCGAACACGTCGAGCGCCGCGCCGCCGACCTTCCCCGAGTCGAGCGCGGCCTGAAGATCCTCATCGACGACGAGTGGTCCGCGCGCCACATTCAAAATCCGCACCCCGTCCTTGCACTTGGCAAGCGCCGCAGCGTCGAGCCAGCCCTTGGTGTCGGGCGTGTTCGGCAAGTGCAGCGTGATGAAGTCCGCGCTTGCGTAGACGTCGTCCGAGGACTCCGCCTTCTCGACCCGGAGCTCCCGGTAGCGCTCCGCCGACACATACGGGTCGAACGCGATCACGTGCATCCCGAACGCGCGGGCGCGCTCGGCCACGAGCTGGCCGATCTTGCCGAAGCCGAGGATCCCGAGCGTCTTCTCGTACAGCTCGACGCCCGAGAACTTCGAGCGCTCCCACGCGCCGCCGGTGAGCGAGGCGTGCGCCTGCGGCACATTGCGCGCGAGCGCCAGCAGCAGCGCCATCGTGTGCTCGGCCGCGGTGATCACGTTCGACTGCGGCGCGTTGGCGACGATGATCCCGCGCTTGGTGGCGGCGTCGACGTCGACGTTGTCCACCCCTACGCCGGCCCGGCCCACCGCCCGGAGCCGGCCGGCGAGCGCGATCAGCGGGGCGTCGAGCTTCGTGGCCGACCGGATCAGAACGCCGTCGTATTCGCCGATCCGCTGCTCGAGCTCGTCGCGCGACCAACCGACGCCGAGGTCGACGTCGAAGTGCTCCTTCAACAACTCGATGCCCGAGTCGCCGATCTTCTCAGCGACGAGGACACGCGCCCGCCCGCTCCCGTCCGGCTGCGGTGCGACCGAAGCCGGCTCGGTGGCGGTCACAGCTGCCGCTCCAGTACCCAGTCGACGCAGGCCGTCAGGGCCTTGACGTCGCTCGGGTCGGTCGCGGGGAACATCGCGATCCGGAGCTGGTTGCGGCCGAGCTTGCGGTACGGCTCGACGTCGACGATCCCGTTGGCGCGGAGCGTCGCTGCCACCGCCGCCGCGTCGACCTCCGAATCGAAGTCGATCGTCCCGACGACCAGCGACCGCTTCGCGGGATCCGTGACGAACGGCTCGGCGTGCTCGTGCTCGGATGCCCAGCTGTAGAGGTGCCCGGACGACTCGGTCGTGCGGGCCAGCATCCCGGGGAGGCCGCCGCGTTCGAGCATCCAGCCGAGCTGATCTGCGAGCAGCAGCAGCGTCGCGATCGCCGGCGTGTTGTACGTCTGGTCCTTGACCGAATTCTCCAGCGCGATCTGGAGCGAGAGGAACTCGGGGATCCAACGTGCCGGGCCAGGGTCGGCGGCGATCTCCGCGACTCGCTCGAGCGCGGCCGGGCTGAGCAAGGCGAGCCACAGGCCACCGTCAGAAGCGAACCCTTTCTGCGGCGCGAAGTAATACGCGTCGGTCTGTGCGACGTCCACGGGCAGCCCGCCGGCGGCCGAGGTCGCGTCGATCAGGACAAGCGCGCCATCTGACCCGGAGGGACGCGTCGCCGGCACCATCACGCCGGTCGAGGTCTCGTTCTGGGCCCACCCGATCACGTCCGCGGCCGGGTCGGCCTGCGGCTCGGGCGCGTCGCCCGGATCCGCTTCGATCACGATCGGATCGGCGAGGAATGGGGCGCCGCGGGTGCACGCCGCGAACTTCGAGGAGAACTCGCCGAAGACCAGGTTGAGCGCCCGCTCGCGGACCAGGCAGCACGTCGCCGCATCCCAGAACGCCGTCGTGCCGCCGTTGCCGAGCACGACCTCGTAGCCGTCAGGCACCGCGAACAGCTCGCGTAGCCCCGCCCGCACCTGTCCCACCACACGCTTGACCGGCGCCTGGCGGTGCGAGGTTCCCATAACCGCCGCACCCTCCCCCGCGAGGTGAGCGAGTTGTTCAGGGCGTACGCGAGAGGGACCCGAACCGAACCGGCCGTCGGTGGGCTTCAGGTCATCTGGAATTTGCAGAACGGTGTCGGTCTGCGTCATGCGGGCCTCTTCAACGGTAACGAACTACCCCGGGGGGCGGTTCTCATACGCCCACGGGGCGCACTTGCACGGACCTATTCCTGGAATTCCGTGTCGATCCAGTCCATGTTCGACCGCAGCTCGCGGCCGACGACCTCGACCTGGTGCCCGCCTTGCTCCTCGCGCATGCGCTTGAAGTTCTCCTGCCCGGCCCGGTTCTCGGCGATCCACTCGCGGGCGAAGTCGCCGGACTGGATGTCGGCGAGAACCTTCTTCATAGCCTCGCGGGTGGCGTCGCCGATGATCACTTTGCCGCGGGTCATGTCGCCGTACTCAGCGGTGTTCGAGATCGAGTACCGCATCCCCGCGATGCCCTTCTCGTACATCAGGTCGACGATCAGCTTGAGTTCGTGCAGGACCTCGAAGTAAGCGAGTCGCGGGTCGTACCCGGCCTCGGTCAGCGTGTCATAGCCCGCGCGGACGAGCTCGGTCACCCCGCCGCACAGGACGGCCTGCTCTCCGAACAGGTCGGTCTCGGTCTCATCCTTGAACGTGGTCTCGATCACGCCGCCCCGCGTGCACCCGATCCCCTTGGCGTAGGCGAGCGCGACCGCGAGCGCGTCGCCGCTCGGGTCCTGATGGACCGCGACGAGCCCTGGCACGCCCGAGCCCTCGAGGTATTGCCGGCGCACCAGATGGCCAGGCCCCTTCGGCGCGACGAGCGCGACGTCGACGTCCGGCGGCGGCACGACCTCGCCGTAGTGGATCGAGAAGCCGTGTCCGAACAAGACCATGTTCCCGGGGGCGACCCCGTCCTTGACGCCCGACTCCCACACCGCGCGGTGCAGCTCGTCCGGGACGAGCATCATCACGATGTCGCCCTCGCTGGCGGCGTCGGCGGGCTCGGTCACGCGGAGGCCGTGCTCGCGCGCCTTGGCCACGCTGCTCGAGTCCGAGCGCAGGCCGACCACGACCGAGACCCCAGAGTCCTGCAGGTTCAGTGCGTGGGCGTGTCCCTGCGAGCCGTAGCCGATGATCGCGACGGTCTTTCCGTCGAGCTTGTGGAGGTCAGCGTCGTTGTCGTAGAACATTGCCGGGGAGCGTAGATGACCACGCTCCCCGGCGAGTTCTGAGAGGCGACTGCGCGGCTCAGCCGCCGCCGAACTGCCTCTCGAGCGCGAGCACGTTGTTGACGTAGCTCTGCGTCGAGGAATACATGCCGTGGGCAACCACCGACGGCAGGCCCTGGTAGTAGCCGGCCGCCGCCATCGCCGAATCGCCGCCGGTCGCGGCGAGCAGCGAATGCAGCATCAGCACGCCACCGCGAACGTTATCGGCGGCGGACGCCGGAGCGAGTGGTGCACCGGTGTCGAGCGAGTGCTGGATCCACTCCCAGGTTCCGGGCAGGATCTGCATCACGCCGCGGGCGTCGGCGCTCGAGACGACGTCGTTGTTGAAGCCGCTCTCCTGCCAAGCGATCGCGTCGGCGAGCGACGACGGCACGCCGTTGGCAGCGGCGACGGAGCCGACCTCTGACGCAGTGACGCGCTCTGGAGTCGGGTACGGCGGGTCGGTTGGCGTGCCCTCTGCGGGCGCGCCGACGGGCTGTGAGGCCGCGGTATTCGACGAGGACACCTCCGTCGCCGATCCCGAGCCGGCGGGCACCTGGAGCACCGTGCCGGTGAGCAGGAAGCGGTTTGGATTGAGGCCGTTGGCGGCCGCCAGCGCATCGACGCTGACGCCGGACCGTGCCGCGATCGCCGACAGCGTGTCCCCGGGCTGGACGACGTAGGCGCCCGAACTGCTCGAGCTTGTGGTGTCGCTGACTGGGACCATCGTGCCCGAGGAGCCGGAGGAGCCCGACAGGCGAAGGACCGTGCCGATCAACAGGAACGCGTTCGGGTTGAGGCCGTTGGCGGCGGCGAGCGCATCGACGCTCACGCCCGAGCGAGCCGCGATCGCGGACAGAGTGTCGCCGGGCGCCACCACGTAGCTTCCCGACGTACTCGTGCTCGCGGGCACGTTCGTGCCCGAAACGGTGTCGTCGGGGGCCGACGGGGTCACGACCCCAGCCCCTTGCGGGGGGATCTGAATCGTCGAGCCCGCGAGCAGCTGGGCGTCGGGCGAGAGCCCGTTGGCGGCGGCGAGCGCATCGACGCTCAGCCCGTCCTGAGCAGCGATCGAGGACAGAGATTCACCGCTGCCGACGACGTGGACGAAGTACGCCGAAGCGGTGGCCGGGATGCCGAGGATGACGCCGGCCGCAATCGTGATTAGCAGGGAAAGTCGCAGTTGCATGCGCCCCAGTGTGGTCAACGCGGGCGCCAACCGGAATCGCTGCAACCGTCGTTGCCGCGTGCAACATCGCGTTCAGCCGTTTGGCGCGGGAAGTATCTAGGCGCGCCCGGAACGCGTCACGCGTCGGCCGCGGCCAGTAGCGCCCGGCCGGGCGGCGCGAGCAGCCCATCCTCGCCGAGGTGCGGCCGCGCGAGTTCGGCGACTTTGTCCGTCACCAAGCGGCGCCGTTCGCTGGAGAGCGTCTCGTACACATCCGCGAACGCTCTCGACAAGTCGAGCTTCTCCCCGACGATCTCGTCGGCCGTCATCGGCGCGTGCGGCATCTCGAGCGACTGCACGAGCACGTCGACGAACCCGGCCTCCTCCAACACCTCCTGGAGCCGTCCGGGAGCCGACAGCGAGAACATCCCGGGCGCATCGGGATCGGGCGGTGGAGCGTGGCCGAGCTCGACGAGCGCCCTATCGGGGATCGTCGCCCACGCGTTGGACTGCGCCACGTCCCAGACGGCGAGGGCGACCCGGCCCCCGGGCCGTAGCACGCGGCGGATTTCCTGGACCGAGGCCGGCGGGTCGACGGTCAGCATCACACCCCACCGGCATAGCACCGCGTCGATGCTCGCGGTCGGCATATCGATCCACTCGAGCTCGAGCCGCTTGAACTCGACGTTGTCGACTCCCAGCTCATGCGCCCGCGCCCGCGCGACCTCGAGCATCGGCTCCGACGCGTCGCTGGAGATCAGCACGCCGCCGGGCTTCACGAGCTCGGCGGCGAGAAAACCGGTGTCGCCGGGACCGGCTGCGAGGTCGAGCACCCGCTGGCCGGGCTGGAGCCCGAGATGCTCGACCATCCATACCGACACCGGCATCCCGAACTCGCGCCACCGCTGAGCGCGCCGGCCCCACCCCGCGGCGGCGCGCTCCCACCGGTCAAGGATCTCCGCCCGGGTCGCGTTGGGATCGGGGGTGGCCACTAGTCGGCTTCCCCATCCGGTGCGCGCTGCGACAGCCGCCGTGTGATCTCCTCGAACGCCCCCTCGATCTGTCCGCTCAGGCGCCGCTGGAAGATCGCCATCACCGCTTCGGAAGCCACCGGCCCGAGGCGCTCGACCGCGCGCTCGATCTCCGGCCACCGCTCGGCCGGCATGTCCGCCTGGGCGAACGGCTTCCAGATCTCGTGCAGGAACAGCTCGACGAACGAGCGCGACACCGACTCGCAGTGCCGGTCGATCTCCTCGAGGATCGAAAGGGCGCTGCGCAACGAGATCCCGCGCCCGACGACTTCCTCGGCGATCGCAAGCAGCGATGGGCTGGGTGCCCGGAAGCGGTCGTCGCCGATCGGCACGAGCACGCCCAGCCGCTCCGCCTCGGCCAGCACCTCGGGCGCCTCCTGCGCGCTGACTCGGAAGCGCTTGCCGAGCTCCTCGCGCGTCAGCGTCTCGCCGGGCTCGGTGCTCGCGGCAGCGCTTACCGCCTCGCCGAACCGCCGGAGCCGTTCGGCGGTGCCCTGCGTGTCGTCGAGCAGCCGCTTGATTCCGCCGAGGTTGAAGCCGTCGTCCTGGAGCTCGCGGACCAGCCGCAGTTGCGCGAGGTGCTCGGGTCCGTAGTAGCCGACGCGTGCGCGCACCTCGGGCGGGTCGAGCAGCCCGCGGGCCTGGTGGGCGCGGATGTTGCGCACCGACATCCCGGATTCTGACGCCAGCTGCTCGATCGTCAGCTGGTTCGGGGAGTCGGCCTCATCGAATCGCGCCACTGAGGACATGCCACCGATTAAAGCTGGCGCCGGAGCAGCTTGCCGGACGCGGTCCGTGGCAGCGTGTCGGCGAGCTGCACCGTCTTGGGCACCTTGAACCCCGCCAGGCGCGCCGCGCAGTGGTCGCGCAGCTCCTCTGGGGTCACATCGAGACCGTCTCGCAGGACGACGGTCGCGACCACCGCCTCCCCCCACTCCGGGTCCGCGCGCGGATGGACGGCCGCGTCCTTCACCGCCGGATGCTCGAGCAGCGCCGCCTCGACCTCGGCGGGAGCGACGTTCTCGCCGCCGGTGACGATCGTGTCGGCCTTGCGCCCGATGATCTGGAGGCGGTCGCGTTCGCCGAAACGGCCCAGGTCGCCGGTGTGCAGCCAGCCGTCGTCGCCCACCGCGCCGGCGGACACGATCGGGCCCCGAACGATGACCTCGCCGTCGCCGTCGATACGAAGCTCGACCCCGGGAAGCGGCCAGCCGAACGTCGCGATCTGCGAGCACGCCTCGGTCATCCCGTACGTCGGCGCCACGGGCAAGCCTGCGGCCTCGCGCCCGTTCCAGCAGTGCCGGTGCGATCGGACCGCCGCCGAGCAGCGCCCAGCGGAGCGTCGGCGGCCGCTCCAAGCCGGCGTCGAGCAGTCGCGCCAGCATCGTCGGGACCAGCGAGACGATCGTGATTCGCCGTCCCGGATCCATCAGCTCGGTTCAGCACGGCCTCGGTGTCGAAACGTCCGTGCAGGACCGCGGTCGTCGCGTAGATCGCGCTCCGGATCGGGATCGACAGACCGCCGACGTGCGTCAGCGGCATCGGGCACAGCCAGCGCTCGGCCGGATCGAGCCCGAGTGCGATCGCCGAGCCCTGCGCGCTCGCCATGAAGTTCGAGTGGCTGAGCACGACCGGCTTGGGCGCCGCGGTCGTCCCCGAGGTGTGCATGACGGCGACTGGAGGGTCGCCGCCGAACGCGGTCGGCATGATCCCGGTCGCCTTGCCGGGCGGCCGAGACGGCACACCGAGCGGCTCGGAGATCACGAGCTCCGCACCTGCCAATCGCTGCGCACGTTCGGCCGCGCTCAGCCGCAGGTCGATCGGCACCGCCGCGGCCCCGACCAGCAGGCACGCGTGTACGGCGATCATGAAGTCCGCTCCCGGCGGCAGCGCGATCGCCACCCGCTTCGCACCCCCGAGCGCGCTCCTGGCCGCGACCGCGGCGTCCCGGAGGTCCGCGTAGGTCAGGCTCCGGTCCCGCTCCTCGATCGCGACGCGATCCGGGTGCTTGGCAGCGGCGGCGTGAATCCAGTAGGACACGACCGACACGGTAGTCTCGCCCGCGTGCAGACGGAGCTGGCAGAGCGCCGGCGACTACGAGGACATCCGCTACGAGACCGCGACGGGCGAGGACGCCGGCATCGCAAAGATCACGATCAACCGGCCCGAGGTCCGCAACGCGTTCCGCCCGGAGACCGTCGTCGAGCTGTCCGATGCGTTCACCCGCGCTCGCGAAGACCTCGACGTCGGCGTCGTGATTCTGACCGGCGAGGGGCCCGACGCGTTCTGCTCGGGTGGCGACCAGCGCGTGCGCGGATCGCGTGGCGGCTACGTCACCGGCGCCGACCCGACATCCGCGGGCAGGCACGAGGCGGTCGGGCGGTTCGAGGTGACCGACCTGCACGTCCAGATCCGCCGCATGCCGAAGCCGGTCGTCGCGATGGTCGCCGGCTACGCGGTCGGCGGCGGCCATGTCCTGCACGTCGTCTGCGACCTGACGATCGCTGCCGACAACGCCCGCTTCGGCCAGACCGGGCCGCGAGTCGGCTCGTTCGACGGCGGCTTCGGCGCCACCGTGCTCTCACGGCTGGTCGGCCCTAAGAAGGCCAAGGAGATCTGGTTCCTGTGCCGCCAGTACGACGCGCACGAGGCGCTCGCGATGGGGCTCATAAACACCGTCGTCCCGCTCGATCAGCTCGAGCAGGAGACCGTCAGGTGGTGCCGCGAGATGCTCGCGCTGTCGCCGTTCGCGCTGCGCATGCTCAAGGCGAGCTTCAACGCCGACGAGGACGGCCTCGCCGGCATCCAGCAACTCGCCCACGACGCAAACCTGCTCTTCTACATGAGCGAGGAGGCGCAGGAGGGTCGCAACGCCTACCTCGAGAAGCGCAAGCCGGACTTCTCGAAGTTCCCGCGCCGGGCGTGATGTCCACGACACGGGCCGCCACCAGGCCGAGCGGCGTTCGCATCTGGCTGATGGCCGCGCGCGTGCGCACGCTGCCTGCGGCGATCGCGCCCGTGCTCGTCGGCACCGCGCTCGCCGGCTTCCTGCACGTGTTCCACCCGCTGCGGTTCGTCGCGGCGCTGGTCGGCGCGATGTTCATCCAGGTCGGAACCAATCTCTCCAACGACTACTCCGATGCGCGCCGCGGCGCTGACACCGAGGATCGCCTTGGGCCGGTGCGCGTCACTGCGGGCGGTCTCGTGCCACCGCGCCAGGTGCTGATCGCCACGTATCTGACTTTCGGCGTGGCTGTGCTCGCCGGCGCCTACCTGATCGCCGTCGCGGGCTGGCAGCTGCTGCTGGTCGGGGCCGCCTCGATCCTGGCCGGCGTGCTGTACACGGGTGGCCCGAAGCCCTACGGTTATGAGGGTTTAGGAGAGTTGTTCGTGTTTCTGTTCTTCGGGATCGTCGCGGTGGCGGGGTCGTTCTTCGTCCAGATCGAGCGCCTGGACTGGGAGGCGTTCGCGCTCGCGGTCCCCGTCGGCCTGCTGGCGGCGGGGCTGCTGATGGTCAACAACGCCCGGGACATCGATACCGATCGCCGCGCCGGCAAGCGAACGCTCGCGGTGCGCATCGGGCGTGAACGCGCCCGGACGCTGTTCGCGGTGACCGTCTACCTCGCCTACGTGCTCGTGCCGGTGACGTGGGCGTTCGGCCCGCTCGGCCCGTGGCTGCTGCTGGCCTGGCTGACGCTTCCGCTCGCGGCCCGGGTCGTGCGCATCGTGCGCAACCGCACCGACGGGCTGTCGCTCAACGGCGCTCTCGCTCAGACCGGGATGCTCCAGCTCGGCTTCTGCACGCTGCTGGCCGCCGGCCTGCTGCTGAGCCGGTGAAGGTCGACATTCGATATCTATCGGCGGGCTTGCGCGCGCCGTTTGTGTCGGCATCGGGAGCCCTGGGCGTGCGTGAGCTCGTGCTGTTGCGGCTCGAGGACTCGGCCGGGCGGGTCGGATTCGGCGAAGCGGCGCCCCTGCCCGACTACAACGGCGCCAGCATCGACGACGTTCGGGACGCGCTCGACGGATGCCGGTCGACGCTCGCGCGCGCCGCGCGGCTGGCTCGCGAGGAATTGCTGGCACAGTGCACCGAACTCGCGGTCTTGCCGCCGGCGGTCGCGGCGATCGACTTGGCGCTGTGGGACCTCGAGGGAAGGCGAACCGGGCAACCGGTGTGGCGGCTGCTCGGCGCGCGCGCCGCGGTGCCCGTCGAGGTCAACTACACGGTCGCGGCGCCCGATCGCGCCGGCGCCGCGGCGCAGGCGAGCGAAGCGAAGGCGGCGGGTTTCCGCTGCGTCAAGGCCAAGGTCGGGATCGGCGACGACGCCGGCCGTCTCGCGGCCGTCAGGGCCGTGCTCGGACCGGACGTGTCAATCAGGCTCGACGCGAACGGGGCGTGGTCCGTAGAGGAGGCCACCGCCGCCCTGCGCGTGCTCGGTCCGGTCGGGATCGAGCTGTGCGAGGAGCCGGTCCGGGGCCTCGCCCAAACGCAAGAGCTCGCGGCAGCAGTCAGCGTTCCGATCGCGCTCGACGAGACCGCCTCCGCGGTCGGTGCGTTCGATACGCGCGTGTGCCAGGCCGTCTGCCTGAAGATCGCGAGCTGCGGCGGGATCACCGGCATCGTCCAAGCGGCCCGCCAGGCGCGCGCTGCCGGCTACGAGGTCTATCTCGCCTCGACCCTCGACGGCCCGCTCGGGATCGCCGCGGCGCTGCACGTGGCGGCGTTCGTGCGGCCGTCGCGGGCGTCCGGATTGGCGACACTGGCGCTGTTCGCGGACCGCGAGGATCCGCTGCCGGCGCACGAGGGCCAGATCGCGGTCCCGACCGGCGCCGGCCTGGGCGACGGACTCATCTCCTGGTATCAGGGACCGTGATCGCAGCGCATGTGATCCAGGTCACGCTTGAACGCGTAACCAGCGGGTAGACCGCGAACCGAAGAATTTTCGATTTCGCGCTAAAGGCAGACGGCTCAGGTGACGACCATGTTGATCAACTGAGCAGCAGCAGTTTTCACCGGGAGATCCAAGATGAGTCCTGAACGTTCCAAGGCGTACCAGCGGGTGATGAAGACGCTTGACGACATGGGGCCGAGCAAGCTGTTCGACAGCGAGCAGCAGCGGGTCCGCTACGCCGCCGACAATCTCATCTTCAGCACCGACCTGAACTCCGACGTCGAGGCCTGCGACGCGCTCGAAGACGTTGCCGCGCTGTGCCGCGCGCTCGTCGACAGCGGCCGCTGGGAGCAGACGACCGCGATGCGGCTCGTCGACGACGTCTGCGAGTGCGGGCCGGTCAGCACGATCGTCCTCCAAGCCGCCTAGCTTCCGATCACGGCCGCGACGGCCGCCGGCGCCTCCAGATGCACGGCGTGACCCGCGTCTGGGATCACCGTGACGTTCGCGTCCGGTAGCGCGACCGCCATCTCGATCGCGATCGCTCGGAACTTGCCGTCGCGCTCACCGGCTACGAGCGTGACCGGCGCCCTGACCCCGGATAGCTGATCCCACAGCGACGGGAGCACCCCCGTGCCGAGGCCGCGCAGCGCCCTCGCGAGCCCCTCCGGCTGATTACGGAGACGATCGGCGTGGACCGCCGCCGCGACGTCGGGCGGCTGCCCAGCGAGCACGGGCGTCTCGGCCCAGCGCTCGGCGAACTGCTCGATCGTCAGCCCGCCTAGCTCAGCGGCGAGCTGCTCATCGGCGGCGCGCCGCTCCGCGCGCTCGGCCGGATCGGCGATCCCGGGGCTCGCGCCGATCAGGACCAGCCGGTGCACCCTCGACTCGAGCGCGGGCGCGAGCGCGGCATGGAGGGCGATCCGGCCACCCATCGAATAACCGACCAGCGTGAACCGTTCGGGGGCGAGCCCGGCCAGGTCCTCGAGCACCGCCGCGAGCGCCACCGGCTCGCACTCAGAAGCAGACCCGTGCCCGCGGATGTCCGGCACGAGCGCCCGGTAGCGTTCCCCGAGCGCCGCGACCACGGGGTTCCAGCTCGCTCCGGTATGGGTGAAGCCGTGTAGTAGGACGACATCGCGCGCCATCAGCTCCGCATCATGACCGCCACCGACACCTACCTGCTGCTCCGCGCGTTCTGCGACGAACTCGCCCGCTGCGGGATGGAGCACGCCTGCACGGCGCCGGGGTCGCGCTGCACGCCGATCGTGCTGTCACTCGCCCGCGAGGACCGGATCCGGTGCTGGTCGCACATCGACGAGCGGTGCGCCGGCTTCTTCGCGCTCGGTGCCGCCAAGCGCTCCGGGCGTCCGGTCGCGGTCACCTGCACGTCCGGCACGGCCGCGGCCAACCTCGCGCCGGCGGTGATCGAGGCCCGGCATGCGCGCGTGCCGCTGATCGTGCTCACGGCCGACCGGCCGCCGGAGCTTCGCGACGTCGGCGCCGGCCAGACGATCGACCAGCTCAAGCTCTACGGGGACGCGGTCAAGTGGTTCTTCGAGGCGGGCGTGCACGAGGCGACGCCCGCAAGGCTGCGGTTCATGCGCACGCTCGCGTGCCGCGCGTACTGGACGGCGGCCGACGGTCCGCCTGGACCCGTCCACCTCAACATTCCGCTCCGCGAGCCGCTCGTGCTGGACCGGCCGCTGCCACTCCCCGACGACGCGACCGGCCGCGCTGGCGGTCGCCCGTACGTCGTGTTCGACACCGGCCGGCCGAGCGCGCCATCCGGCGGCACGCCCCCGTCGGGGCGGATCGTGATCGTCGCCGGCCAGGACCGCGACGAGCAGGCCGCCCGCCGGCTGGCGAGCTTCGCCGCTCGAGTCGGGATCCCGCTGCTGGCCGATCCGCTGTCGGGAGCGCGCCGCGGGCCGGCGGCGATCGCGCACTACGACCTGCTGCTGCGCGACCCCGAGTTCGCGCGGGCGCACCAGCCGCAGTTCGTCATCCGTACCGGCGACCTGCCCACGTCCAAGCCGCTGCGGGCGTGGCTGGCGGGACTGCAGACGGCCCAGATCGCGTTCGATCCGGACGCGACCTGGCACGATCCGGACGCAGTCGTCGGGATGCGGATCATGGCCGAGGTCGGAGCTCTCCTCGGGGATCAGGAGCTCGATACCGACGGCGAGTGGCTGGCCTCGTGGCGCCAGGCCGACGATGCGGTGGCCGGCGCGATCGGGCGGACGCTCGGCGACAAGCTGTCCGAGCCGCTGGTCGCCCGCTCACTGGCGGAGTGGCTCCCGCGCGAGGCCACGCTGTTCGTCGCGTCGTCGATGCCGATCCGCGATGTCGAGGAGTTCTCCGCTGCCCGCGAGGACGGGCCGCGCGTGCTGTCCAACCGTGGCGCGAACGGGATCGACGGCACCGTGTCCTCCGCGTTCGGCGCCGCGGCTGGGGGTACCGGCCCGGTTGTCCTGTTGATCGGCGACGTCGCCCTCGCCCACGACATCGGTGGTCTGCTGGCGGCGTCACGGCTCGGCCTTCCCCTCACGGTCGTCCTGCTGAACAACGACGGTGGCGGGATCTTCCACTTCCTGCCCGTCGCCGGCGAGACGGACGCGTTCGAGGAGCACGTCGCGACCCCTCACGGTCTCGACTTCGCCCGGGCCGCGGCGCTCTACGGCTGCGAGTACCGCCGGCCGGGCACGCTGGTCGAGCTCCGCGACGCGATCGAGGCGTCGAGCGCCGGCAACGACACCACGATCATCGAGGTGCGAACCGACCGCGAGCAGAACCTGGCGCTCCACCGCCGCGTGGCCGAGGCGGCGCTGGCCGCACTTCCGCGCGCCTGACTCTACCCGGACAGCACCGGCAGCAGCGCCCCCAGCTTGACCTCGGTCTCGGCGAGCTCCGCCACCGGGTTCGAGTCGCGCACGATCCCGCCGCCGGCGTACAGGTGGGCCACGCGACCGCGCACCAGCGCGCACCGCAACGCGACGCAGAACTCGCCGTCGCCGGCGGCGTCGGTCCACCCCACCGTCCCCGCGTACCAGCCCCGGTCGAGCCCCTCGAGCGCTGGGATCAACGGGGCCGCGACATCGCCCGGCTCTCCCCCGACCGCCGGCGTCGGATGCAGCACACCGGCGAGCTCGACCGCACTGAGCGGCGTCGCCAGCTGCGCACGAATCGGGGTGCCGAGGTGGATGATGTTCGCGACCCGCACGAGCGCCGGCTCGGGCGCGGCCGTCACCCACACCGAGTGCGGACGAAGTGCGTGGGCGATGCGCCGCACGACGATCTCGTTCTCCTCGCGGTCCTTGTCGCTCTGTAGCAGCTGCTCGCCGAGGTGCTCGTCGACGGCCGGATCGGCGCTCCGCCGCGAGGAGCCGGCGAGCGCGACGGTGGAGGCCCGCTGGCCGTCCCGGCGCACGAGCAGCTCGGGGCTGGCCGCGATGAACGCCCCGTCGCCGCGGCCGACCGCAAACACGTAGCACGACGGGAACGCCTCGCGGAGCAGGCCGAGCACGGCGCCGAGATCGTGGTCGACCGGGGCATGGACCTCGACCTCGCGCGCCAGCACGATCTTCTCGAGCTCGCCGGCGCGGATGCGCTCCACCGCCCGCGCGACCGCCTCCTCGTAATGCGACGGGGGCATCGGGCTCAGGACCTTGTACTCCCCGGCCGGCGCCGGGTCGAGCAGCGGCAGCGCCGTCGTGCGGAGCTCCGCAAGGCGCGCCGCGATTCTCGCCTCGAGATCCGACGCCACGTCATCCGGGGCGACCTCGACGTTCAATGTCAGCGCCACCCGGTCCCCGCCCCGTGCCAGCGACAGCTCGGGCACGACCAGCGACGCCGGCGCGAACCCCTGCCATCGCGGCGAGCCGCCGCCGTCGGGCGCGAACGCGAATCCGCCGAGCGCCACCAGACCCGCTCCGGGCGGGCCGTCGGGGGCGTCCGCGAGAGCGGACGCGGCCAGCGCGGACCAGCGCCTGGCCACCGTCCCGAAGCGGTCTGCGCCGCGCGCATCGAGCTCTCTGACCGAACCGATTGCCGCCACCGCGTACCCATCGCGGTCGGGCTGCTCGAGGCAGAACCACGGTTCACCGGCGCGCCGCGAGGCGATCGCGACCGCGGTCGGGTCGACGCCGCTGTCAACGCGACACGTGACGCTGGCGAGCTCGGGCGTCCCGGTGGCGCGGGCACGCCGCAGCGCCGCGTCGAGCCGTCGCTCGAGTCGCCTCGCGCCATCGGCGTCGAGCCACCCCGACGCCGGCGAGAGCCCCAACCCGGGCTGGATCATCCGCGCAGACTAGCGGGCCGCACCGGCCTCTCGGCGGCCAGCACGGCGTCGCCGTCCCCGCCTAGGTCTCGGCTCGTCCCCGCGCGATCGCGATCTCGCCGGTCCTCGCCATCTCGATCAGTCCGAACGGCCGCACGAGCGCCTCGAACGCGTCGACCTTTTCGCAGGTCCCTGTCAGCTCGACCACGATCGACCGCTTGGTCACGTCGACCACCTTCGCGCGGAAGATCTCGCAGATCTGCATGACCTCGGCACGGCTGACGCCGTCGGCCGACACCTTGAACATGGCGAGCTCGCGCGCGAGCGTCTCGCGCGGCTCGAGGTCGCGGATCTTGAGGACGTTGACGAGCTTGTGCAGCTGCTTGGTGACCTGATCGATCGGGTGCAGCGCGCCGTCGAGCGTCAGCGTGATCCGGGAGACACGCTCGTCGTCGGTAGGCCCGACTGCGAGCGTGTCGATGTTGAACCCGCGGCGCGCGAACAGCCCGGCGATCCTGGTCAGGACACCGGGCTTGTTTTCGACGAGGATCGAGAGCACGTGCTTGCGGCCCGTGCGCAGGCCGGAGACCGCTTCGAGCTCGTCCAGCGAGAGGACTTCCTTGGTCCCTGGCTCGCCCATCGCTCAGCCCACCATGTTCCGCGCCGGCTGGCCGGCGGGGATCATCGGATACGTGTTCTCTTCGCGCGTCACGCGGACGTCGACGAGCACCGGGCCGTCGGTGGCGATCGCCTGCTTCATGTCGTCGACGAGCGTGTGCTTGTCCTGCAGGCGGATCCCGGTGGCGCCGTAGGCCTCGGCGAGCTTGACGAAGTCGGGCCACTGCCCCATGTCGACCTGGCTGTAGCGCTTGTCCCAGAACAGCTCCTGCCACTGACGGACCATGCCGAGGTAGCCGTTGTTCATGATGAACACCTTGATCGCGATGCCCTCCTGCGCGCACGTCGCGAGCTCCTGCATGTTCATCTGGACCGAGCCGTCGCCGGCGATGCACACGACCGTCTGATCCGGGCAGCCGACCTTCGCGCCCATCGCCGCCGGCAGGCCGAAGCCCATCGTCCCGAGACCGCCCGAGTTGATCCACCGCCGGGGCTTGGCGAAGTGGTAGTACTGGGCCGTCCACATCTGGTGCTGGCCGACGTCGCTGGTGATGATCGCGTCGCCGCCGGTGGCCTCGTACATCGCCTGGATCATGTACTGGGGCTTGATCTCCGAATCGGTCGAGTCCTCGTAGCGGAGCGGATGGCGCTCCTGCCACACGCGGATCCGCGACCACCACTCCTCGAGCCGGCCCGGCTCGCCCGCCACCGCGCGGTACTCGGCGGTCAGGCGCGGCAGGATGTTCTTCGCGTCGCCGACGATCGGGATGTGGGCCGGGACGTTCTTGGAGATCTCGGCGGGGTCGATGTCGATGTGGATGAACTTGGCGCGCGGGGCGAACTCCGACAGCTTGCCGGTGACGCGGTCGTCGAAGCGCGCGCCGACGGCGCAGATCAGGTCCGCCTCGTCCATCGCGTAGTTCGCGGCCCGGGTTCCGTGCATCCCGAGCATCCCGAGCCACTGGTCGTGCGTGCCGGGGAACGCGCCCAGTCCCATCACCGTGCACGTCACCGGGAACCGCTCGGCGGTCGCGAGCTCGGTCAGCTCGGCGGCCGCGTCCGAGGCGGTGACGCCGCCGCCGGCGTAGATGATCGGGCGCCGCGCGTTCGCGAGCGCCTTGGCGGCGATCCGGATCTGCTTCTGGTTGCCCTCGGTGGTCGGCTGGTAGCCGGGGAGGCGCACGTCGCTGACCGGCTCGTACGGGATGTCGGCCCGGCTGAGGTCCTGCGGGATGTCGACCACGACCGGCCCGGGGCGGCCGGTGCGCGCGATGTGGAACGCCTCGTGGATCGAGCGCGGGATCTCGAGCGGGTGCTGGATCATGAAGCTGTGCTTGACGACCGGCATCGTGATGCCGATCGTGTCGGCCTCCTGGAACCCGTCGGTCCCGAGCAGCTCGGTGCGGACCTGGCCGGTGATGAACACGACCGGGACCGAGTCCATCATCGCGTCGCAGATCGGCGTGATCAGGTTTGTCGCACCGGGGCCGCTGGTCGCGAGTGACACGCCGACCTTGCCCGTGGCCTTGGCGTATCCCTCCGCCGCATGACCCCCGCCCGCCTCGTGGCGGACGAGGATGTGACGGATGCCGGCGTCGTAGAACGCGTCGTAGGTCGGGAGGTTGGCGCCGCCGGGGAGACCGAATACGACGTCCACACCCTCGGCCTTCAAGCATTCCATCAGGGCGTCGACTGCACGCATAGCGCTTCGCCTCCTTCCGGCAACTCGGGATCGGCGACGAGCGGCTGATCCGCACGCCGGGGACGCGAGTGTAACAGTGGGTTCTCAGCCCGATCGGGGCGCTGAGGCGAGGCGATCGCGGATCGACGCCTCGGATGCGAGCGCGACGTCAGGGAACTCGAGCTCCTCGCCGCACGCGGTGCAGACCGCATCGTGCAGCATCACGACCCGGCCGCAGCCCGGGCACTGGCGGCGCAGCTCGCGATTGTCCCAGCGGTAGCAAACCGCGGCGAGCAGCCCTATGAACGGGATGAGCCCCGATATGAGGAACCACATAAAGAACGAACTGCCCTTGATCCGGCCGACGATGCCCCCGGCCAGACCGAAGAAGAACATGATGACGACCAAGCCCATCCCCGCCATGGGCCCGGCCTCACCAGACGAGTGTCTTGACCGCCCAGAGGATCGCAAGCACCGCCGCGACCACGACCACCGTCCAGAAGATCGCCACCACGAATCCGATGACGATCTTCAACAACAGCGCGCCTACGGCCACCAGCACGATGGCGGCAAATGCCTTGCGAACGACCGGCGTACGAGACCTAGACGGCTCGACTTGAGTATTCATAGTTGTAAGCGTACTCCAGCCCGAGCACGTCTCCCGAAGGAGTCGCTAAGAAGACGCGCCCGGGGTCAGTCGTACACGCGCTTCAGGTAATCGAAGCGCGATTCGGCCGCAGCCGACGGCCGATCGAAGCGCACGCGCGCGAGCCGGTAGCGGCGCACGGGCGTCGATTCGCGCGGCGACGCAAACGCTCTGCGGTCCGCCACCAGCAGAACCTTTGAAGCTGTATTTGGACTGGTCATGGCGAGAATGATCGGCTGCCGGCCCACATTGCGCATTGGCCCCCGGTACAAAGATCCCGATCGCCGGTGTTCCGCGCGGCCTGCCGGGTGGCCGCGGCTCACATCTCCCGAGAGCGCTCCACGGCGGCCTCGAGCGCTTCCTGCGCCGGCTGGGCCAAACGCCGACGCAACCGCCAGCGGGCGCCCGAGAACGCCAGGTTCGCGACGGTCGCGAAGCCTGTCTCGTCCGTTCTAAGAGCCAGCAGCAGATGCGCAACCCGGTCACTCGGGGGAAGCCCCGGTCCGGTGGCCTTGACGCAATAGCAGTTCACACGGCGTCCGCCGGGTCGGACCAGGAGCGCACCCGCCTCCCCCACCAGCCATACGCCGAGCTGGCCGCCCTCGAGCATCAGCCCGGTGCACGCATAGAGCTCGCGCGCACGGTGGTCAACGAGGTCGCCGAGCAGCCCGAGCGCAACCCGTTCGGGCTCGGCCGGGGACGCGGAGCGGGGCTTGACGGCGCGAGCGCCGCGAGCCGCGTACAGCTCCGGAATGGCCCACGAGTGCGCGAGGCACAGCGCCGCGAACGGGAGCATGATCGGTCCCGCGAGGCCCAGCGCCACCGCTGCACCCACGAACGGGAGCGCGTGACCGACGCTTGACAGCGTCCAGAGCCGGCCGGCACGCCGGATGGTCCGGTCGCTCGCTCGCGCGCGCCAGTAGACGTTCGCCAGCTCCGGAAGCGACCCGCCGGCGTTGGCCGGCGCGGCGTCCGGGAGCGAGTTCAACGCCTATCCCCCGGCGATAGGGCGGCGCAGGATGACCAGGTCGGCGTCGAGGGGAAGCTGGTGCACCTGCTCGGCGCTGCCGGCGCCAAGGGACACAAGCGCGAAATAGCCCTGATCGAGCTCCGCGCGGAAAGCGGCAACCGCCGCTTCGGCGCTCGCTGGGTCGCTGGCCGTCCATTCCGCGACCGTCGTGTGGCCGCTCTGGTCCATCCTGATGAGTCGCGACATGCGAGGCCCTCCTCGAACGTTTTGCCAAGAATCCTACGCGCCCCGGTCGGGCGCCCAAGCCGTAGCCGGAGAGCGCCACAACGAGAAGTAACGTCAGAGAGGCGTGGATTTCCGGGGTTTTGCTTGATATCATCCGTCTTAAGTAGGGATTAGTAACGGACTACGAGCAGGTCCGATCAGCGTTTCCACCAAGGGGGACTACAAGGACGTGGCCGGAATCAAGGACGACACGACCCGTAATTCACGAAGACGCGCCGGCCACGGCCAGCGATGACGCCGCACGCCGCGTCACATGCGCATCGCGCCGAGTCGATCCAGCTTCCGCTCGCGCGTTCGGAACTGATCGCGACCAGCGTAGGCCGGCTGCTCGATGGGCGGGTCTGGGCGCAGGCGCGCCTGCTGCTGGATGCGATCGCGCTGTGTCTGGCCACCACCGCCGCGTTCTACGCGGCACCCCTACCGCGCTCGGGCGGTGCAGGATGGCTGGCTGCCGTGTTCCCGGTCCTGACGCTCGTGATCCTGCGCGCTCGTCAAGACCCTGACGAGCGGCTCGACCCCTCGACTATCGACACCGCTGCCCACGTCCTTGGGGCGGCGTCGCTGTCGGCCATGCTGATCGTCGCCGGCGGCTCGATCATCGGCGGCCCTCACCCGGTCGGTCTCGCGTTGCGTCTGTGGCTGTTCGCGGCCGTCTACCTCAGCGTGGCCCGCGTGATGTTGGCGTCGATTCGCAGCCAAGCCCGCCGCAACCAGGCGCTCGCGACGCCCACGCTGATCCTTGGTGCGGGGGTGGTCGGGGAGCACCTCGTCAAGCGCCTGATGAGCGATCGCTCCTACGGCCTGCGTCCGGTCGGGTTTCTCGACTCCGATCCCATGGCGACGTCGGGCTACTCTCCCGCTGCCGCCGTCCCGGTCCTTGGCGGGCCGGACAACCTGGCCGAGGCGGTCCATCAGACCGGGGCGCGCCGCCTGATCCTGGCCTTCTCCTCCGAGCCCGATCGACTGCTCGTCGAGAAGGTGAGGGAGTGCGAGGAACTCGGGGTCGAGGTGTCGCTCGTGCCGCGGATGTTCGAGGCGATCAACGACCGCGCGGTCCTCGATCACCTGGGCGGTCTTCCCCTCATCTTGTTGCGTCCGACCAACCCACGCGGGGGCCAGTTTGCCGTCAAGCATGCGTTTGACCGGTGTCTCGCGTTGATGGCGCTGGTCATGCTGGGGCCGCTGATGGGAGCAATCGCGCTCGCGGTTCGGCTCTCCTCGCCCGGTCCTGTGCTGTTCCGCCAGCGTCGCGTGGGCCGGGACGGTCGCGTATTCGATGTGCTCAAGTTCCGCACCATGCGCGAGCTCGATCCGGGTCGGGAACCCGACTTCATTCCGCCCGAGGGATGCGCGCCCGGCGGGATCGAGGGCGAGGACCGCACGACACCGTTGGGACGGTGGCTGCGCGGCACCTCGCTCGACGAGGTCCCGCAGCTGATCAACGTTCTGCGTGGCGAGATGAGCATGGTCGGCCCGCGCCCGGAGCGTCCGCAGTTCGCGGCGCGCTTCGGGGCCGAGGTGAACCGCTACAACGACCGTCTCCGCGTGAAGTCCGGCATCACCGGCTGGGCGCAGGTCAACGGGCTGCGGGGCCAGACGTCGATCGCGGACCGCGTCGAGTGGGACAACTACTACATCCGCAACTGGTCGCTCGGCCTCGACTTCAAGATCATGATGCTCACGGTGGCCGAGGTTCTGCGCGTGCGCGACAGCCAGAAGGCTCGCAAGCACTCGGCCGACCCCGCCGCCCGCAAGCGGCTCGTCTAGTCGTCAGCTAAAGCAGCCGAAGTGCCGCGGCCAGCTGCCGCGAAAGGCCCGCGAGAGGCGCGATCGCAGGCGCAGCGCTGCGTGAGGCGTGTCGGTGCGGCGGGAGGATGATCCGCAGCGGTATGTCGAAGGTGTGCTTACCGCCGGCGCTGTCGAGCAGGATCGACTGCAGGCGGTAGCGCCCCGGAACGAGCTTTCGAAGGGCCACGAAGGCGCCGAGCCGGAGCCGGTTGGGACCGGCGTGGCCGCGATGAGTGAAGCTCGCGACGGTGACGAAGCGGGTGCACGCGGGCAGCGAGCGTGTGCGCGCCGTCGTGGCGACGCAGCCGTGGGGGCCGCGACGACCGACCACCGCCCGCTGAACCACAAAGCGGCTCACGCCGGCCAGCTTTGCCGTGTACGTGATGTAGACGTTCCTCAGGTGCGTCGTGGTCGCCACGCCGGGCAGCAGCTTGGGCGCCACGGGAAGCGACGGCTTCGTGACGGGGGGCGGCGGTGTGGGGGATCCGCCCGGCGGGGTGCTCGAGAGCAATGCGCCGTTGCCGGTGAACTGCAGCTGATGCTGACCCGATTCGTCGTCGCCGGTTATCGCCCACACCCCGGTCGCAGGACCCGTGGCCGTCGGCGAGAACGTCACTGACTCGGTGACTGTCTGCCCGGGCGCGATCGAGGTGCCTTCCGGCAGGCTGGTCGTCGCGGCGAACGCGCCTCCGAATGGCGGCTTCGATTTCTCGATCGTGACCGCGGTGCCGCCGGTGTTGGTGATCTTGAAGCTCTTAGTCGCGGTGGTACCGAGCAGGGTCGAGCCGAAGTCGATCGCCTGGCTCGAGAACTGGAGGTCGCCAGGTGTTCCCGCGGAGGCCGACAGACCGACGCTGACATCACCGCCGGTGCTGTCGAGACCGATCGTGTACGTGTCGGGAGTGAACGTCCCGGCCGCGGTCGGATCGAACGAGATGTCGACCGTGATGCTGTCGCCCGGGCCGATCTGGGTGCCAGCGGCGGGGGCGTCCGGGGACGAGAACGGCGCGCTCGGCGACGGGGTCCACGCGACCCCTTGGATCGTGAGCGTCTGGTCGCCGACGTTGCTGAAGACGACCGAGCCGCTCAAATGACCGCCCACGTAGGTTCCACCCAGGGAGATGACCGGCTCGCTCGCTGCGAGCTTTGGTCCCTGGGCTTCCGCGGTGCCCGACACCGCGAACGATACGTCGCCGTCATTCGTGCCCGCGGTCACCTGTCCGCCGATCAGACCGACGTGGTTGGGCGAGAACGTGACCGGGACCGTGATCGTGTCACCGGTGCTCAGCGTCGCCGGCAGCGACTCGGACGGTGTCCCGAGGACGAACTCGCTGGGGTCCGACGAGGTGAGGCTCGTGATCGTGGTGCTCTGGTTGGCGGTGATCGTGAGTGTCTGCTGGGCGCTGCTCGACCCGTCGGTCGTGTTCGGGAATGACAGCCCCGAGCCGCCCACCGGCTGCGTGAGCGGCGAGCCAAAGGCGAGCACGTGGCCGTCGCGCGCGCCTACGTACAGGCGGCCGGCGCCGACGCCGGGGGTGCTGTAGTTCGTGGCGCTTCCGATCGACGCGCTCCAGACCAGGACGGGCTGGCCGTTCACCGGCACTGGGTCGTAGGCCCGTAGCTGACCGCCATCGCCCTGTCGGTCGGCGGCCCAGATGATCCACACGAGCGCGCTGGCCGAGTTGGTGCCGTCGGACGTGATCACGGGCGACCCGGACCCGAATCCGAACACGTCGGACGAGGTCGCCACCTGCGCCAGGGAAGGCGCGCCCGATCCGGTCACGCCGTACTTGTACACGTCGAGCTGACCGCCGCCGGTCTGGCAGCACGAGGTCGGGATGTAAACGTAGCCACCGTCCCCTGGCCACACCCCGGGCCGACCGAACACGGCGCCGTAGGACCCGAGACGCTGAACCACGTTGTCCCCGCCTCCGGGTCCCTGGTCGTAGCCGCCAAGATCGTCGCGGTTGAGCAGGTAGACGTAGCCTTCCTTGCCCGCGGCGATGGCGAGATGGGGCACCGTCGGGGTCCCGAAGTACTGGTCGGGCAGTCCCACCACGCCCCCCGAGCCGAAGTCGCTGTCGGACTGGTCGAGCTGCACGGCGTCGAACGGGGCGAAGAAATCGACCGGCTTGAGCGACCCGTCGGGCTGGACGTCGAGACGGATGACGCATTCGCCGCACGAGGACGGAGGGGAACTGCCCGGCGTCGGCGTGGTCGGAGAACCGCCGTTGCCGGTGGCGATCAGGATCGACCCCGGGCTGTCGGAGGTGAGCCCCACGCCGGATTGCCACACGCCGCCGCCGTCGCCGTTCGTGACCGACGCCCAGCGCGCCGTGATCTGGCCGGTCGAGGCCGAGACGCCGAACACCCAGCCGTCGAACGGGGAGGTGTCGCAAATCGAACCGAAGCCGGCGTACACGACGCCGTTCATCAACAGCAAGCCCGGTCGCTGATCCTGGTCCTCGGCGTCAAACGTGAGCGAGGGGTCGTTGTCGGCCGTTCCGCTCAGCTGTACCGGCCAGCCCGGCAGCTCCTGCCCGTGGTTACTGATGTTCAGAGCGTCCATCCACCACACCGCGTTGTGGCTGTCGTCGTAGGTCTTGTGGGTCAGATAGACGGTGTTCGTCGAGGTGTCGATCACCGGCGTGGACGTGCTACCCCTCGACGGCACGAGGTCCGAGCAGCCGACGTCGGCCGGGTTCCAGGGACCGTTGGGCGCCAGGTCGTCGGACCACTGCTGATTGCCCGTAGCCGGGTTCAGCCCGTACACGTTGTCGGTCTCGGTGCTGACAACGAGTGTGTTGCCGTCAAGCAGCGGCTGCGCGTAGACCTGCCCGTCGACCGGCGCGGACCACAGCTGACCCCAGGACGAGCCGCTGACGAGCTGCGGGGTGATCGAGCTCTCGTCGGGGTACCAGCCGGTCCGCAGAGAGTCGTTGGCGTTGGTGACGACATCCGCCGTCGCCGGGGCGACGAGCACGAGGCTCACCGCGCCAACCAGCGCGACCAGGCAGCCGACCGAGAGTCTGCTCACAACAACAACCCCTCCTCATCCCTTTCGTGGGAGACCCATCCTACCGTGTCTCTCCGCTTTCCTAGGAAGCCCTCACAAGCGCGATGGGTCCCGCCTGCCGACGACGATCCCTTGCACAGGTTTACGCGCGGAAGGCGGCACATCTTCCATACCCCGCGAACAGGTCTTTCGGATGCTGGGCAGGTTACTTCACGTATTCAGCAGCGTGGTTAGCGCCGGAACGCTGTGATTCGAAATTAACCACAACGGCGCAGTGAAGTCTCGGCAGGTGGGAGGCCCGACCAGAAATGGCCGGGCGACCGCGCGTTCCTGCAACGCGCGTGATTCGGCGTGGGCCGCCCCGAAGTCGCTGCCGCACTGCGTCAAGTTGCCATGCGCCGATTCCCCATCGCCCAACAGCCACCACTTGTCTCGGACGACGGTCCGATTTCCGACATCAAGAACCGACCGGCCCGGTCGACCAACCGGGACGTGGTCCGTCGGACGGCATCGATCCTCATGGCCGTGCTGGGGCTGGTCGCCGCTCTTGCGTGCGCCGCGTCCGCCTCGGCGGCCCCGAAGTCAAGTAAGCGCCGGGCGTGTCCGACCGCGAAGGTTCGCCGCGCGCACCACGCGCGCTCGCGGCGGTGCCGGGCGCCGAGCCGCCGCAAAGCCATTCGCCATTCGACGCTCCGCAGTGTCGACGGCTCGCGCAACTTGGTAATCGGTTTGAACGCATCGGTCGCCGGCTGGAGCGACATGTCGGACCGACTCGACCAGGTTCTCTCGGCGAGCGGGACGAAGTGGCTGCGCGAGGACTTTGAGTGGAGCGAGATCGAGCCGCAGCCCGGCAGGTTCGACTTCTCCCACTTCGACCAGTACATGCTGCTCACCGCGCAGCACGGCGCGCACGTGCTGCCGCTGCTGTACGACACGCCGAGTTGGGCGGGACCGACCGAGGACACGATCCCGGCCGATCCGTCGGCCTATGCGGCGTACGTCGCCGCAGTGGTCGGGCGCTACGGGCCGCACGGCAGCTTCTGGACAGCGCATCCCGCGCTGGCGGGCTACGCGATCGGGACGTTCGAGCTGTGGAACGAGCCCTACTACGACAGCGGCAACAACGGCGACTATGACCCCGGCCGCTACGCCAGGATGGTCAAGGCCGCCGCGATCGCCGGACGACAGGCCGACCCCGACGCCCACTTCCTACTTGCCGCCGAGAACCAAGCCCAGCTCGTCGGGTCGAACTGGGTGTGGTGGATCGACGCCCTCTACCAAGCGGTCCCCGACCTCAATAACTACTTCGACGGCGTCGCCGTACACCCTTACGGCACCAACCTCACCAACCTGAGCGTCCCCACCCGGGGGCAGGCCTACAACGGCTACGAGCAGATCCGTCGCGTCCAAGCGATCCACGAGGAGTTCGCGGCGCACAACGCCGCCAACAAGCCGCTGTGGATCACCGAGATCGGCTGGCCGACGTGCACCAGCGGCAGCGACCGTTGCACCACGGCCGCCGGACAGGCCGCCGACCTCAACACGGTCTTCAACTACGCCCGCACCACCTGGAAGAGCTTCGTCCAAGCCGTCTTCGTCTACAGCTACGACGACGCCTACCCAGACCCCAGCAACCCCGAAAACGACTACGGGCTGGCCTACAACAACGGCACCCCCAAACCCGCCCTGGCCATCTTCAAGGCCCAGGCCGCCACGGGCTGAGCGCGACTAGCTGAGTTCGGCCGCCGGGCAGCACCGGCTGGTTTTGCTCGCTGACCGGCTTGTGCCCAGGGCTCCGTTGCGGCGTGGACCAAAAGTCACGTGAAACTTCCAACGCGCGTCCAGCCAGGGCCTTCCGGCCTTCGACGAACGTCCCGACGGGCCGACGAAGGGGACATGGCCCGTCGAATCGCGTCCTACCTGCTCGCCGCGCTGGCCATCGCCGGCGTTGCCGTGCCGGCCGCGTTGGCCTCGCCGCGCGAACGATCCAAGCCGCACTCGCACAGCGTGGCCTGCCGGCGGCGGAAGGGGAAGCATCCGTGCGTGCTCGCTAGGCGCAACGCCCCCCGTGTTGCCGCGCCCCGCCACGCGGGTCCGACCAAACGGAAGCCCTCTCCCCGACGGCCATCGCCGCCCGGGCACCAGGGACCGACGCAGCCCGCCAACGCCCCAACCCTGGCCCCCGCCTCCGCGCCTCCTGCGAACACGCTGCCAACCTCTCCGGTCGTGCCGGCGAGCCCGCCAACAACCCCGACAACGACCGGATCAGCGGTATCGGGCAGCCTGATCGTCGGTCTGGACGCGTCGGTGGTGCATTGGACGTACATGAACCCTCGGCTCGATCAGATCGAATCGCAGACCGGGGCGACGTGGATGCGCCAGGACTTCTTCTGGAGCGACATCGAGCCGCAGCCGGGCGTGTTCGACTTCTCCCTCTACGACCAGTACGTCCTGGACTCCGCCGAGCACGGCATCCACCTCCTCCCCCTCCTGTTCGACACGCCGAGTTGGGCGGGACCGACGGCGAACACGATCCCGGCCGATCCGTCGGCCTATGCGGCGTATGTCGCCGCGGTGGTCGGGCGCTACGGCCCGCACGGCACCTTCTGGACGGCCTATCCGGCACTGGCGGGCTACGCGATCGGGACGTTCGAGCTCTGGAACGAGCCCTACTGACGACAGCGGCAACAACGGCGACTATGACCCCGGCGGCTACGCCAGGATGGTCAAGGCCGCCGCGATCGCCGGACGACAGGCCGACCCCGACGCCCACTTCCTACTTGCCGCCGAGAACCAAGCCCAGCTCGTCGGCTCGAACTGGGTGTGGTGGATCGACGCCCTCTACCAAGCGGTCCCCGACCTGAATAACTACTTCGACGGCGTCGCCGTACACCCTTATGGCGACGACCTGACCGACCTCAGCTTCCCCACCCCCGGGCAGGCGTACGACGGCTATGAGCAGATCCGTCGCGTCGAAGCGATTCACGAGGAGTTCGCGGCGCACAACGCCGCCAACAAGCCGCTGTGGATCACCGAGATCGGCTGGCCGACGTGCACCAGCGGCAGCGACCGTTGCACCACCCCGGCCGGACAGGCCGCGGACCTCACGACGGTCTTCAACTACGCGCGCACCAGCTGGAAGAGCTTCGTCCAGGCCGTGTTCGTCTACAGCTACGACGACGCCTACCCAGACCCCAGCAACCCCGAAGACGACTACGGGCTCGCCTACAACAACGGCACCCCCAAACCGGCCCTGGCCGTCTTCAAGGCCCAGGCCGCCACGAGCTGACGGCGAGCGGCCGGATACGATCACGGCGCGGGCCGAAGACCGGCCTCCAGCTAACGGCCCGGAACGGTCACCGGACGGCGAGTTGATCACGACAATCCGCGAGCACACCTTCTTCCGAGGTCCGCTGGTGCGCGGCAGCTACGTCCTCGACCTCGGCGCCAACCGCGGTGAGTTCGCCCGAGCGGTGACGGAACGCTTCGGGGTCACCTGCGTCGCGGTCGAGCCGACCGCGCAACTCGCCCAGGGGATCGCCGGCGACGGTGTCCGGGTGCGCCAGATCGCCATCACCGGCGAGCCGGGCGAGGTCGTGCTCTACGTCTCCGAGAACCCGGAGGCCTCGAGCCTCGTCGTCGGCCAGGATGACGCGATCGGCACCGAGACGGTTCCGGGTGTGCCGCTGGCGGCGTTGATGGAGCAGGAGCAGCTCGAAGGCGTTGGCCTGGCGAAGGTCGACATCGAAGGTGGCGAGCGCGACTTGTTCCTCACCGCGGACGCCGACACGCTGCGCCGCGTGGCGCAGTTCAGCGTCGAGTTCCACGTGTTCACCGGGGCCCTCAGCGAGGACGACGTCGTCCAGATCCGGCGCCGGCTAGAAGGACTTGGATTTGAGGCGATCCGCTTCTCGGCCGGTCATCACAACTGGCTGTTCTTTCAGCCGGGACGCTGCGGAGTCGGTCCGGCGCAGACGCTGTTCACCCGGCACGTGTTGCGGCTCGCTCGGGGCGTCGCTGTCCGTGGCGCCCGGCGCATCGGACGCTCGGTGTTCGAGGGAAACTGACCGGCCGGCGCGCCGCCGCGAAGCTCACGACGCGCTGACCGCCGAGTCTCGACCCACGCTACGGCCAGCTGACCGTCGTCGGGGAGATCCGAGCAAACGCCCGGAAAGCCGGCAGGGCAAGCTTGGGCCGTCGGTTGAAGTAGATCAGCCCGTAGTCATTGTCCGGATTCGCCGAGTTGCGTCCGACGTCGTCGAAATAGAACACGAACACCGCGCGGACATAGCTCTTCCACCTGGTTTCTGCATATCGCATCAGCGTGTCCAGGCTCTTGCGCTGGCCAGCCGGGGTGACGCAGCGGATCGTCCCGTGTGTGCATGTCGGCCACCCGACCTCGGTAACCCAGAACGGCTTGGACGCCGCCCCATGGTTGACGAACTGCTTTCGAATCAGTTCGATCCGGCGCATCTGGTCATAACCGTAATAAGGCTGGCCGGGGATGGCCGGCGACCGGTGGGTGATGTCGTGGCCGTACGGATGTACGGATACACCGTCGAAGTAGTTGTTGAGATCGGGGACGGCCTTATACATGGCGTCGACCCACCACACCCAGCTTCGGGCGCCTCCGGACTGAACGAATTCGCCCTCCATTTCGGCGCCCATGAGGAACTTGGCCGCCGGGTTGGCGGCCCTCCCCGCGGTGACCGCGGCTTTCACCAGCCGTGCGTAACGGCCGGGGTCATAGTGACCACCGTCACCAGTCGCGTAGTAAGCCTCATTCCATATCTCGAACGTCTGGATGGCATAGCTCGCAAGGTTCGGATGTGACTGCCAGAACG
This sequence comes from uncultured Solirubrobacterales bacterium, assembly GCA_963699325.1. Classification (GTDB taxonomy): domain Bacteria; phylum Actinomycetota; class Thermoleophilia; order Solirubrobacterales; family Solirubrobacteraceae; genus Palsa-465. Next base: position 602,913 of record CAVOTN010000022.1, read on the forward strand.
TGCCGCCAGCCCCGTAGCGGCCCACCACGGCGGCGACGTACGCCGCGTAGGCAGCCGGGTTCGCCGGCACGGAAGTGGACGTCCTCGCCGCCCACTTCGGAGCCATGTACAGAAGCGCCATCAGGTGGACTCCGCGTTGAGCCGCGAGCAGGACCAGGTGGTCATAGTGGGCGAATGTGAACGTGCCCGGCTTCGGCTCTATCCGGCTCCAGTAGAAACCTTCGCGAAGCCACTTCGTGTCGCTGGTCGAAATGACCTGGTGCAGGCGGCCGGCCATGCCGATGTCCTGCCACTGAGCGGTCCCGGCGATCAGGCCGACAATCGGGCCGGAGCCGGTGGCCGTCGCCGCGGTCCGCGCCGCCGTCGAACTTCGCGCCGCCGCGGGTCGCTGCGCCGCGCTCAGCGGCGCAAAGGCAACCATCGCGCAAGCGGCGGCGATGAGGGCGGCAAAGAGCGCAACGATTCGTGGAAAGGTTCTCGGCATATTCATCTCCTCGGAGGCCGGCCTCCCCGCCCGCGGCCCGGCAGCCTACCAACTTGAGGTTTGATGCGAGGTGAGGAGGTTATGTAGCCTTGCCGTAGGACGTCATGTACCCCTGCGGATCCCTTTGCGGGCAAGGATCTCGGTGTAGAGGGCCTCGGTGCGGCGCCAGATCGAATCCCAGTCCCAGTCGAGCGCCAAAGCCCGCCCCGCGGCGCTGAGCTCCGGCCATTGCTCCTCGCGCTCGAGAAACCGCCCCAGCGCGCGGGCGAGCTCGGCCGTGTCGAAGGGATCCTCGACGAGGTAGCCCTCGCGGCCGTCGGTCATGAGCTCGGCCATTCCGACGGCGCGGGATGTGATTACCGGTGTCCCGCAGGCGAGCGCCTCCAGCAGGACCAACGGGAAGGGATCGTAACTCGACGGCATGACGAAGGCGTCAGCTGCCTGCATGAGACCCACGACGTCGCTGCGATGCCCGAGGAAGCGGACGCGCTCGCCTACGCCGAGGTCGCCGGCGAGGCGCCGGTAGGGAGCCGGATCATCCCCGCCGGCGATCCATAGCTCAACGCGCTCATCAGCCACCTCCGCCATCGCGCTTATGACCTGAGCAAGTCCTTTGCGCCTGAAGCTGTACCCGACGAATAAAAGAACGACCGCGTCCGGGCGGCGCGTCTGAACAAGCTCCTTGAGCTCCGCGCGCGCGGCCGAGCGCGACCGCGCCGGGCTGAAACGCGTGGTGTCGATCCCGTTGTAGATCACATGAATCCGGCCCGGGTCGACACCCAGGTAGCGGGTCAACTCTTCCCCGGTCTTGCCCGACACGGCGATGATCGGCGTCCTCAGATCGCGTCAGCGCGAATCTCTCCCACGTCGTCGACGCCACATGAGGCGGATATATCCGGCTGAGCAGCGATTTTGGAAACCCTACCTCCCGCCGGGCTACGTCGAACCACGCGGCACCGCAGGAGTGACACGTGACGAGGTCACCGTGCAGCCCTTGAGAATCGTGGACGTGAACGATGTCGTACCGGCTCGGATCGAGAACGGTTCGCAGTCGCCAGGCGAATGTCGGCACCTGAAGCCACGGCGGGCGCGCCAGCATCGGCACGTGGACGAATTGCGCGGGGCTTCCATCGGTGTCCAGCGCCTCGCTCGTGTAGATGTCGACGGTGTGCTCGACCCCCGCCCGGTCGCTGAGCTCCGCCATCACCGCCGAAACGCCCCCCTGCCGGTTGTAATACCGGCCGACCATCGCGATCCGCATCGAGCCCACCTTATCCGAGTCGATTAGCGCTTCGAGGTCGGCGACTAGCGGCTCGTTTGGGCCTTCGCGACCAGGTCCTCGAGCCTGCGGGCGACGACGGGCCGGGCAAACTCGCGCTCGGCCCACGCCCGGGCCGCCTTGCCTTGGCGCTCGCCTAATCCCCGGTCGCCTCGATAGCGCTCGAGCAGAGCGCGGAGGGCCTCGACGTCGTTGGCGGGCTCGGCAATCGCCCCGAACTCCGGGCGGATCAGGTCGGCGACGCCTTCCGGACCGGTCCCCAGGCAAGGACGCTCCGCGAGCATGCCGAGAATGGTGGCTCGCGGCGCGCCCTCGGTGGGCGAGGGGCAGAACACGCTGACGTCGAACGAGCTGAGCACGTCCGCCACGTCGTCCGTCGGCGTTGGCAGGAAGTGGGCACGCTCCCCCAACGAGGCGGCCTGGGCCCGGAGCTGAGCCTCGGTCTCGCCGGCGCCCGCGAGGATCAAGTGGACGGCGGGGTCATTCAGCCTGATGACCGCCTCGACGACGACGTCGTTGCGCTTCTTGGGGTGAAACCTCGAGATGCACCCGACGACGTAGGCGTCTACCGGGACGTTCAGACGCTGACGCACCGCGGCGCGACCAGCCGGGCTGAAGCGGATGCCATCCACGTCGACCGCGTTCGGAACGACGACGATCTTGTCCTCATCCACCCCGACCTCGGCAACCGAGGCCTTGGTTCCGGCGGAGACGGCCATCACGAAGCGTGCACGCGCGGATGCGTGGACGTACGCCAGGCGAGGCAGCCCGCGGCGCAGCGGGTATGGCACCGGTCCCCACTCCGCCCATGCGAGCGTGGTGCGCATCCTCCGCGGCAGCCACGCCGCCATGAGCTGCTCTTTCTTGTAGTGCACGAGCAGGACGTCGTAGGGCAGCTGCCGGGCAAGTTCCTGACGAAGTCTGAGGACGTACTTGATCCAATGGACGCCCAGGGTTCGGACGGTGCGCGTGGACAGCTTGGGCCCGATGTCGATCAGCTCGACGGTCACACGGGTGTTTCGCCCGATGTCGTGCTGATTGCTGAGCATGATGACCTCATGGCCTCGCTCGGCCAGCGCGTCGAGCATCTCGACCGCGGCGAACTCTGCGCCACCGGCCGCACTCGTGGTCATTACGGAGACGATCTTCAAGCGAGCACGTTTCCCCTACGCCTTGATGAGCGTAGCCAGCGCGTCGATCGAGTAGCTCCGCTCGGCGAGCTTCCTCCCGGCTGCGCCCAACGTTCGTGCTCGCTGTCGGTCCGCGAACAGCGTCGCCACCGCATCGGCGAACTCGGCGGGATCGGCGGCGAGGAGGAAGTGCTGGTTCGGAAGGCCGTCCTCGAGCAGGCCGGCGGCGTGCCGGCTGGCGATGACCGGAAGCCCGTAGCCGAGCGCCTCGACGAACTTCAACGGGGACCCGCCGCCGTGCAGCAACGGAACGACCGCGGCGTCCGCCCGGGCATACACCGACCGCAGGTCCTCGACAAATCCGAGCACCTCGATCCGCTCGTCGGATGACGGATTGACGGCACCCCGCCCGGCGACCAGCAGCCGCACCCCGGGACGGCTACGCCACGCGAGCGGCAGGACGTCTTCGACGAGAAACCGCAGTCCCTCGCGGTTCGGACCGTACGTGAAGTCGCCGACGAACACGAGAACCTCTCCGCCGGATGGCTCGACCGGCACGATTCGTCCCACATCGACGACGTTGGGGACGTATCGGGTCCTGATCACTTCACCCGCCAATTCCACCGCGCCCCGCTGATCGGCCCGCGTCGCCATCCAGCTCTCCGAGAACGTGCGGAGCACGGTGCGCTCGAACCGGACGAGCGCCGACCCCTGCTGCCTGAACCCGGACTCGAGGTTGTGGGCGAGGTACACGACCTCGCGACGGCGCGCGAGCGGCAGCAGCGCACCCGCCGCGACTGGGCCGTCGGCGATCACGCGCGTATCACTCGGCGCAGATCCGGCGGCGCCCGCCAGCTCGGGCGAGATGCCCCGCGCGAGGTCGGCGGGCACGCCTCGCGATCGGGCACGCGCGTAGTGCCAGCCACGTCGGGGGCCACGCGTCGCTGTCAGCGGGAGCGTGCGCACGGTCTCAAGCGTGCTGTACTCCGGCGCTGGCGCGTCTCCGTCGTGCACGATGTAGACAACCCCGACCGGGCGCTCTCGTGCGAGCGCCGCGACCACTCCGTAGGTCCGGAGTCCGGTGCCGCTGGCCAATGTCGGGGTGAGCGAGCTCACCACCAGGTCGCGCGTCATCCAAGCGCGGCGTCGATCTCGGCGAGTCGAGCCTCCCACGAATGGCCCTGCACGGCGGCGCTCCGGGCGCGACGGCGATCGGCCGTGTCTGCGGCCAGCGCCTGCTCGATGGCCTGGACCACCGCATCGGGGCCTTCGACGAGCATCACGTCAGCGATCCCCTCAAGCGACGGTAGACCGGTGGCCACCACCGGCAGCCCGGCGGCCAGGTACTCGTAGAGCTTCATCGGGAAGATGCTCGCGCTCAGACGCGACCGCCGATACGGAATGAGCCCGACCGCCGCGGCGCGCAGCACCGTCGGTAGGTCGCGGTGCTCGCGCGCTCCGAGCAGGTGGATGTTCGGTTCCCTGGCCAGCTCGGAGACGTCGGTCTCGGGATCGCCCAGCCCAACCGGGCCGATTAGCGCCAACGTCCAGCCCCGCCGCGCCCTGGCGATGCCGAGAAGAAGATCGAAGTCGAGCTTCTTGGCGGCGATCGCCCCCACGAACACGATTCTCGGCTCGGTCAACGAGCCCAGCGCGTGATCGACCGGACCCGGCTCCAGCGCGCAGGCAAAACTTGCCGTGTCGGCGACATTCGGGGCCAGCAACACGTGGCTCGACAGCCGGCGCATGCGGTCGGCCAGCGCCGGCGCACTCGCGATCACGAGGTCCGCCCGCCGCGCGAAGCGCTCCTCGGCCGCGAGAAAGCTGGCCGCGTCGATGTGCGCCTGGGAGGCGATGTCGTCCACGCAGTGGTAGATGACGATCTCCGGGTCAAGCGTGTCCAGGAGCACCTCTGCCTGCGGCACATAGCCCCACAGAACCGGGTGCGCGAAGCCGAGTCGCCTGGCCACGCTGCCGACGCGGGCTCGCAGGAGCAGCGCGTTGAGCCATCGCACAGGCGCTCTTGAATGCAGTGGCAGCACCAACGGTGAGAGCACGATGACGCCTCCGCGCTCCCGCGGCCTCGACACGCCGCGCCGCAAACGCCGCCAGATCCGCCTGAGATCCCGCGGTGACCCGAGGCTTGGCCGCCGCAGGCCGAGCGACTCGATGAACAGCACCCGGCTTCCGCTCGTGGCCAGCCGCGACATCAGGTGGTGTTGATTGGTCCAGACCTCGTTGTCCCAGTCGTTGAACCCGACGCAGACGACGTCGCGGCCGTCCAGAGCCGTCAAATACGAGCGCTCCGATCGCGCCGGTGCGGCCATGAGCAACGCCGGGACAGGACCAGCATGCGGGTCATGCCGGAAGCGTACCCCGAGGTTGGATCGGTCATAGGACCAACTGCTACCGTCGCGCAGGTCGTGGTTGACGTCGCGAGCACGAGCCGGCCGGGCGAACACCGCTGATGAGCGTCCTACCCCTGGTGCGGCCCCGCCGCCAACGCTTCGCGCGCGCCGGGGGTCGCCTGATCTGGACGGCCGGACTCGCCGCTGTGCTCGCCGGCGTCACCTACAAGCTCGGGTTGCTCCCGGCGCTGCTCGTGCTGGCCGGGCTCCTCGCGGTGCCTCTGCTGCTGAACAACTCGCGGGCCGCGTTCGCCACGTGGATCACCGCGCTCGTGATCGCCGAGGACACCTCGGATTGGAACATCTCGTTCTTCGCGAAGCTCTACGACAAGACACCGGCCTACTTCTCGATCATGTTCCTGTTGCTGCTCGTGGCAGCGGCCGCGGCGTTGTTCGACGTGATCCGCCCGGGAATGCAGGCGCGCCTGCCGGAAGCGTTCGTTCCCGCCCTCGTCCTCGTCCTGTTCGCGCTCGGGTTTGGCTTCGCCTCCGGTGCGCTCGGTCCGGGAATCCCTAAATCCGCGGTCCTCAGCGCGATCGAGGCCTACGGCTACCTGCTGCTGCCGCCTCTGATCCTCGTCAACATCATCCGGACGACCGCCGAACTGCGTCGTCTGGTCGGTTATCTGGCCGCGCTGACCGTCCTGAAGTCGGCGGCAGGGGTCGTCGCGGTCATCGGTGGCTTCACGGCGCCAGAGCTCGGTTCGGGCCGCCTCAGCTACATCGCGCCGACGATGAATTGGATGGAGATGGTGTATCTGCTGGCCGTCGTGGGCGCACCCCTGTCGGGCATCCGGCTGCCGCGCTGGATGCTGTGGTCGGCTCCCGTTGTGCTCGTCTCCTTCGTGCTGGGGCAGCGCCGGTCTTTCTGGCTCGCGGCTGCGTTTGCCCTCATCCTGGTCGTGGTGATCGCAAGTCGCCGGACGAGCCGGCGGCTCCTGCTCCCCGGATTGGGCCTGACCGTGCTGATCGTCTACCTTGCCGCGGCGACCGGGCTGACCGGTCCCGTACAGGGGTCCCTGGTCACCCGGGCCACCTCGGTCACGCCGACCAAGATCACCGCCAGCACGGAGGATCGCTACCGGCTGGCCGAGTTGCACAACGTGTGGCCGGCGATCATGCGCCAGCCGGTGGAGGGTCTCGGCATCGGAGTTCCCTGGCCCGAGGTCTACCCGCTGCCATTCGAGTATCCGGACAACCATGTCTTCACCCACTTCGCGGTCCTCTATTGGTGGATGACGTGCGGGCTGATGGGGCTGGTGGCCTACGTGGTGCTGATGGGCACCACGATCGTGGTCGGGTTGCGGTTGTGGTGGCAGGCCCGGGAACCCATCGAGCGCCTCACGGCGCTCTCGCTCGGGCTCGGAGCTGTGGGGTTCGTCATCGTTGAGCTCACGACGACGGTCGTGCCGGCGGACCCGCGGGGCACGGCGGTGTTCGGGACCGCGATCGGCATCCTTGCCGTCATCGGGCGGCTTGCCCGCGAGCAGCGCCCCGGATCCCGGGGTCTTGCGCGGAATAGGTCAGCCGCGAGGCTAATATGAGGCAATGAGCCTCGACGTCCAGGACCCGGGGGACGGTCCACCGTCAGCCCTGCTTAACGCGCTCCAGACGATCAAAGATCGCTGGTGGATGGTGGCGATCGCGGCGGTCGGCGGCGCGGTAATCGCGTTCGCGGTTGCGGTCACGAGCACCAAGCAGTACACGGCTGAATCGAGCCTGCTCATCCGCCAATCCAACCTCCAAACGCTGATCGACCCTAACGCGTCGCAGAATTCGGAGGACCCGGCGCGCGTGGCCGCGACGAACCTCCTGCTGGTCACCTCGTCCGCCGTGGCCAAGAACGTCCAGACGGCGCTCCATACGAATCAGTCGACGTCTGACCTGATCAGCCAGATCTCGGCCAGCGCCGACCCGGACGCGGACATCATCACGATCCAGGCGACCGACCCCAACCCGGCACGGGCCGCACGGCTCGCCAACGCGTTCGCCTATCAGTTCGTGGCGTTTGAGCGTGCGCAGTCGCAGGTTCAGGCGGCGGCCGGCGCCGCCAGCCTGCGCAACGAGATCGCCGCGCTGCCGGCCGGCTCGACCGCGGAGCTTGCCCAGCTCGAACAGGCACTCCGCAACGTGCTCGCGCTCCAGGCCGTCACCACGGGCGACGCCACGGCGGTCGATACGGCGACGCCGCCGTCGAGTCCCTCCTCCCCCAACCTCAAGCGAGCTCCCGTCCTCGGGCTGCTCGCCGGGCTGGCCATCGGGCTGGCCGCCGTCTTCCTGAGCGATCTGTTCGACCGACGGATCAAGACGATCGAAGAGTTCGAGACCGCCTACCACCGGCGGGCGATCGGCAGTCTCCCCCGCCTGCCCCGTCCGCAGCTGGCCACGAGTCCGGAGTTGCTCGAGTCGTTCCGGATCCTGCGCAGTTCCTTGAGCTACCTGGGCGGCGACTCGGAGTTACGGACCGTGCTCGTCACCAGCGCGGTGAGCGGCGAAGGCAAGACGACGGTGGCCACCGGCCTGGCCTACGCCACGGCCCTAGCCGGCCATCAGGTCGTGCTGGTCGAGGCCGACCTCCGGCGCCCGTCCTTCCAGAAGCAATTCGGGTTCGAGAAGCAATTCGATCTCGGTCTCTACAAGGCCGGTCTCACGAACGTCCTGATCGGAGGGGCCTCGGTCGACGAAGTGCTCCACGCTCCGATCGAGGGCCTGAACACGCTGCGGATTCTTCCGAGCGGGCCGTTCTCGCCACACCCGAGCGACCTGCTCCTGAGACCGGAGATGGCGCTCCTGATCGAAGAGCTCTCCCAGCAGGCGGACCTGGTCGTGATCGACAGCCCACCGTTGCTGCCGGTGGCCGACGCGCAGGTCCTGCTCGAGCAGCCGGTGATCGACGCCAGCTTGATCGTCTGCCGCTCGTACATGACGACACGGGATCAGGCACGCCGGTGCCGCGCGGTGCTGGAGCGCGCCCGGGTCTCCAAGGCGGCGCTCGTCGTGGTCGGCGGCCATGAGGCGGCCGATTACTCCTACGAGCCGATTGTCAACGGTCGGCGGCGTGGACGCAAGCGCGTCGCGGCCGAACAATCCTGAGCGGAGCTGAACGGCTGGATCATCAGCGACCGCGGCGCTGCGTCACCAGCGCACGCAGCTCGCTGACCGGCCACGGCCGGAGCGCGAGCCATGCGCACCCGGTCACCAGCAGCCATAGCGCGCCGATCGGAACGAGCGGCCATCCGGCCTCCCGGGCCACTAACGCGGCGCCCGCGCCCGCGGCCGACACCCCGACGATGCGGCTTATCCGTCCGAGCCGTAGGCGCTGGTCGATTGTCCGCAGCGCGGTGCGCATCGCCAGCCCGATCACGACTGCCTCCGTGAACAGGCAGACCCACGCCGCGGCGATGAAGCCGTAGCGCGGGATCAGCAGCAGGTTCAGCCCGACGTTGACGATCAGACCGGCGGTCGCGTAGATGATGTAGCGGCGCTGGAGGCGCAGCACGATGACGAGGTCGCCCGCCAGGTAACTGAAGGCCGAGATCGCGAACGTGATCATCAACACGCTGAGCGCGGGGCCGGCAGAGGCGAACGCCTCTCCGAACAGAAGCCGCATCAACGGCCGGCCGAGTACCGCAACGAGCGCGGCGAAGGGCAGCGTCGCCACGAGCAGGACCTCCACCGCCGTTTGAACGAGCGCCCGCATCCGCCCCAAGTCCTCTTTGTAGACCGCGGCGATCATCGGGAACATCGTCGCGAGGATGCTTCCCGGGATCACGAGCGCCCGTTCGAACACCTTGCTCGCCGCCCCGTACAGGCCGGCGGCTCGCGCGCCGGCGAGCTCGAATACCAGCACCTGGTCGATCTGCGTGTAGGAGAGATACAAGAGGCTGGCGATCGCGAACGGCACACCGATCCTGATCAGCTCTCTCCGGGCCCGTCCCCCGCCTGTGAAGCGGAACCGCATCTGCCGGCGGGCGAGCACGACTTGCGCGACGTTCACGACCACGCTCGAGACGAGGAACGCTGCGGCAAACGCCGCAATCCCGCCGCTGGCGGCGGCGATCGCGAACACGCCGATCGCCCACAGCAGACCGTTGGCTAACTCGAAGCCCGCGGTCCAGCTGTTCCTGATCCGCAGCTGGAACACGGTGCGGACCGAGCTGAACGCGGTCAGAAGGCACGTGAGCGACAGCAGGACCGCCGCCACGCGAGAGGCGTCGTCACGGGCGATCGCGAGCGTCACCACGAGCGCGGCAACCGTCACCGGGAAACTGATCATCAACTCCAGGGACACCAGCGCGGAGATCCAGCTGCTCTCGCGCTTGGGGTCCATCGCGGCCTGCCGGACGGCCACGTCGTCTAGGCCGAGGCTATTCAGATATCCGACTATCGCGATCACGGCCAGGAGCGACGCCCAGACGCCGTATCCGCGCGGGCCCAGGCCGCGAACGAGGACGATCGTAACCCCGACGCCGAGCATCGTGTTCAGCACGCGGGCGATGATCTGTCCGACGACATCGCGGGCGGCTCGTCCTGGCGGCGCGGCGATGGGCTGGCAGATCGGGCGGACCGGCCGCCGGGGACTCGATCGAGTTTCCAGGTGCGCTCATGGATCAGGTTCGCTGTCTCGGCGACGTGGTCGCCCCCTTCCCGAGGGTACGGCCCGGTGGGATTGATCGCTACGGTGAGCGCGTGAGTGACCCCGCCCCCGAGATCTCAGTCGTCATCCCGACGTACAACCGAGCGACCGCGCTCAGGCTCAATTTCCCATATGTGCTCGGTATCGAGGACGTCGGGGAGATAGTCGTGGTGGTCGACGGGTCGAGCGATGAGACACGGGAGTTCCTCGCCCGCTTGGACGATGATCGCGTTCGCGTGATCGCGCATCCACAACGCCGCGGGTCGCAGGCGGCCCGGAGAACGGGCGTTGCGGCTGCCCACGGGGAATGGCTGCTGATGCTGGACGACGACTGCGGCGCGTTCCCCGAGTTCGCGCGCGTGCTGTTCGCCGCGGCCCGACGGTGGCACGCCGACATCGTCGCGGCGCCCTGGCTTCATCTCGACCCGGGTGCGAATCCGCGTGAGGCATACACCCAGGCCCGGGGAGCGCCCACCACGCGGATCGGTCTGACCACAAGCCCGAGCGCGTTTCCTGACCGGGATCTCGAGACCCCGTTCCTGCCCGGCAACGTGCTCATCAACCGGCGCGTGTTCGATCGCCTTGGCTACGACGAGGGTTTCACGCGCAACGGCTGGCGAGAAGAGACCAGCCTCTATCTGGACGCATGCGCCGCCGGGTTCCGCTGCGTCATGACGCCGGACACGGCGTCGTTTCAGCTCGGTCAATGGGATGGCGGTCAACGGCTCCCGCACATCGCCTATGAGTTCCACACATTGCGCAACAACTGGCGCTTCCTGCGCCGGCACGAGGATGATCTGCGCGCCCGGGGTGAGATCCGCACCGCGCTCAGTGCCGAGTTGTGCTTTGCCTGGCAGCGTGCGTCATCGCTGCTGAAGGGCTCCCTCGGGGCCCGCCTGCGCCGGGGATGAACGTCCCCACTAGCGCGGCCGGAGGGACTGGCGCCGCAGCGGCCACCGCCTCGAGGGCTGCGGCGCAACCGGCGGCGGTTCGGGGACACGGGCTCCGTTGATGATCGCCTCCGGTGACGAGCACGCGAAGTATCCGATCTGCGCATCGCTGAGCCCGGCGCGGTCGAGCGTCGAGGCCAGGTCGGGCGGTCGGCGGAGCGCATCATGACCGTCGGAGGCGATCGCGTGCACCTGGCCGGACGCCATCAGCTCCCAGGCATATGCGCGCGCCCGAGACCCAAAGTCGCCGGTCAGGGACCGTGCGGTGATGCAACAGAGCATCCCGACCTGGGTGAGCGCCGGGACCAGGCGCTCATTGGACTGGAATACGGGACATCGCTCGGGGTGGGCCAGCACAATCGAGTGGCCGCTCCCGGCAAACCTGAGCAGCATCTCCTGGATTGCCGTCGGGGCGCCGCCGTGGTGCGGGCATTCGATCAGCGAGTAAGGGCCGTCGCCCAGGCGCAGAAGCGAGATCTCGGCATCGGACATCTCCCCGATGCGGGACAGGGCGATCTCAGCGCCGGCTTCGACCGCGAGCTCGATCGACGCCTCCCGGAGCGCCGCGTTGACCGCGGCGACGCCCCCGTGCACGGTGTTCGCGTCGACCGCCGGATAGTCCCAGTTGACGTGCGGCGTGGCGATGATCTTCGTCGTGCCGGCCGCCAGGGCCGCTCGGCACAGCGCCAACGAGTCCTCGATCGTCCCGGGGCCGTCGTCCACACCGGGGATGACGTGGCAGTGGAGATCGATCACGTTGGCAAACAGGTCCCGCGGGCAGAACGCGGGTCAATTGTGGCGCGGCATGGTCCGTTGTCTCCCCTCCGGGAGGAACTGGTGCCGACGGGACTCGAACTCGTCTTGCGCCCGCTCGTAGTCGTCGGGGCGACCGATATCGAGCCAATAGTTGTCCGATCTCCACGCCTTCACCGACTCTCCTGCGGCGATCAACCGCAGCACGAGCTCCGGGAGGTCAAGCCTCTCTCCCGGCTCGATCAGCTCGATCGCGCGCGGTGCGAAGCAGTAGACACCCATCGACACCTCGAAGTCGAACGTCGGCTTTTCGCTGTAGCCCGTAATGCGGCTGGTGTCGTCCACGTCGGCGAAGTGCATCACGCCGAGCGAGATCTGGACCTCCCGGCGCACAGATGCAATCGTCGCCGCCTGGCCCCCGGCGCAGTGGCCCTCGAGCAGCACGCGGTGATCGAGATCCGTGAGCACGTCCCCGTTCATCACCAGGAAGTGCTCGTCCAGGCCCTCGATCAACCGGAGCGCTCCCACGGTTCCGAGCGGCTCGTCCTCACGGAAGTAGTCGATCGGGATGTCATGGCGCGATCCGCTCCCGAAGAACGCCTCGATCAGCTCCCCCAGATAGCCGGTCGCGATCGTCACCCGATCGAACTGTGCACGTGCCAGCTGGCGAACGACGATGTCGAGGATCGGCCGGTCGCCGATGGGCATCAGCGGCTTGGGCAGTACGGTCGTGTAGGGCCGCAGGCGGGTTCCGAGGCCGCCGGCGAGGATCACTGCGCGCCGCATCGCCCCAAGCCTACGCTAGGGTCCCGCGATGACGGGTCAGATGGTCGACGTCAGCGCTGAGGCGCTAGAGGAGCTGCACCGACGCGGCGTGCTGATCGTGGAGCAGGGCGGTCGCGGCGGCGTCGCCGACTACACCGGTTGCCTGGCTCGTGCGCTCGCGCATCGCGGCGTTCCCGTCACGCTCGCGACGGCCGACGACCACCTGTTCGGCGTGATCTCGGGCGTGCGGATCGTCCCGGTGTTCCGGTATGTCCGCGGTCACTCGGTCCTCGGGCGGCGCGCGCGGGAGCTCGGCCTCGGTCGCCTCCTCAACGGACTCCGGTTCCTGCTGGCCATGCCGCGGTTGGCCCGGCTCGCGCGCCACCGGGCTGTCGTGCACGTCCAGGGATGGGAGCGAACGTCCCTGGGGCTGGTCGCCAACGCGGTCTTGCTGGCCTGTGGGGCACGAATCGTCTACACCGCCCACAACACCTTCGAGCGGCGGCCCGGCGCGGTTGCCGGCCCGCTCGTGTTCGCCCGGCTGGCCCGTCACACGATCGTGCACACGGCCGCCGACGCGCAGCGGGTGGCCGGGCCTGTGAGCACGCTTCCGCACGGCCACTACGCCGGCGTCGCCGACCGCGCGCAGCCCGTCTCGCCGGCGGCCGCGCGCGAAGCACTCGGGCTCTCGGCCGAGCTACCGGTAGTGCTGCTGTTCGGAGTCCTCCGTCCCGACAAGGGATTGCCTGACCTTCTCAGCGCCGCTGCGCAGACGCCGCGCTGGCAGGTTCTCGTAGCCGGCAAGGAAGACGGAGCCCTGGATGCCGCGCGGGAAGCGCTCGGGCGGCCCGAGCTCGCCGGGCGCGTCGTGATCCGAGAGGGATTCCAGGAGATCGATGCGGTGGCGGAGCTCTTCGCCGCTAGCGATCTCGTCGCGCTCCCGTATCGGCAAGTCAGCCAGAGCGGCGTTCTGCACCTCGCCTACGGGTTCAGCCGCCCGGTGGTCGCATACCCGGTCGGAGGCCTGACCGAGACGGTGATCGACGGTGAGACCGGCTGGTTATGCGCGCAGCCGACGCCATCCGCCTTGGCGACTGCGCTGCAGCAAGCCGACTCGGCCGGGCGCGAAGAACTGCGCCGGCGCGGCGAGGCCGGCCGAAGGTGGGCGACCGAGGCACTTGACTGGAGCGGGATCGCGGCCGCCACCGAGGCCATCTACTTATCGGTGATGCGGCCACGGCGAGGGCCGGATCGCACGTGATGCCCGTTGTGGAGAGCTCCGTCGGCGCCGAGGTGCTGCGCGAGCGGTTCCCGCGTGTCGCGGTCGTGCACGAGTGGCTGACGATCCCGGGCGGGTCCGAAAAGGTGCTCGAGGCGATCTTGGCGCTCGTGCCGCACGCCGAGCTGTTCACGTCGATCTACGACCCCGCGCCATGGCCGCGCGTGATCACCGACCGCCCCGTCCACGCCTCGTTTCTGAATCACGTGCCGGGCGCGACCGTTCACTACACGCGGCTGCTTCCGTTCATGGACCTCGCGTTCCGGTCGTTCGATCTATCCGGGTTCGACCTCGTGATCTCGTCCAATCACGCCAGTGCCAAGAACGTCCGCACCCCAGCCGGCGTCCCTCATGTGTGCTACTGCCACACGCCGATGCGCTACGCGTGGGCCCCCTCGCTGCTCGAGGACGAGGCGATCGGCCCCCTCGCGCGCCGGCTCGTGCCCCTCGGCACGGCCTGGCTGCGCCGCGTGGACCGCAAGCGAGCCTCCGGCCCGGACGTGTTCGTGGCGAATTCGAACTTCGTGGCTTCCCGGATCGCCGACGCCTACGGACGCGCGAGCCAGGTGATCCACCCCCCGGTCCAGGTCAAGAACATGCTGGCCGTCCCGCGGGACGAACGCGACGCCTACCTCGTGTTCGGCCGCGTCGTGCCTTACAAGCGCGTCGGGATCGCGGTGCAGGCCTGCGAGCGGCTCGGCCGGCGACTGCTCGTCGCCGGAGCGGGCCGCGATCTGGACCGGGTGCGCGAACTGGCTGGGCCAAGCACCGAGTTCCTGGGGCGAGTTCCGGACGAGGATGTTCCGCGACTGTTCGCCCAGGCTCGAGCCCTGCTGTTCCCCGGCCTCGAGGACTTCGGAATCGTGCCCGTGGAGGCACAGGCTGCGGGCCTTCCGGTGGTCGCACACCACGCCGGAGGCATCAGCGATTCGGTGATCGACGGCACGACCGGCGTCCTCTATGGGCCCGGCTCGGTCGAAGGGCTGATCGACGGGATCAAGCGCTTCGAGTCGCTGACCTTCGACCATCGCACGATCCAAGAGAACGCGCTCCGGTTCGCCCCGGAGCGATTCGCCTCGGTCTTCGCCGAGCTGTTGATGACACTGCCGAAGCCCCTGGAATCGAGGCGGACCGAGTGACACGACGCCGTCGCCCAGGTATCCTGGCGCGTGACGGATCGGGGCAGAGAGTGGCGGTCCCATCGGACCGCACCCCGTGGAGCACGGATGACTGCCACAAAATGACGACGATCGACAATGGACCGCGCAGTCGCTAGTCCGCTGCGCTCTCCGCTGGAGTCTGAGACCCGCCCGATGAAGATCGTGAGCGTGATGACCAGCGACGCGGCGGGGGGCGGGGAATTTGCCGCCGTCAACATGCTCGACGCGCTCACTAAGCGCGGGCATGAAACTGTCCTGCTTACCAACCAGGCTCAGGTGGCTGCCGGACGGCAGGTCGGCGTCCGGACGATCGACCTGGGGCAGAAGTTGTCGGGCAACTCCTACCGGGCCCTGGCCGCGCGTTCGCCCACGATATTGAAGCGACTGCGCCGAGACCTCCAACGCGAGTGGCCCTATGACGTCCTGGTCGTGCATTTCAAGAAGGAGCAGTTGCTCTCCGCGCTCCTCCCGCCGGCGTTGCGGGCGAAGCTGCTGTGGGCCGAGTGGGGACCGGTGCCGAGGCAGATGCTCCACGGCCCCGCGCGATGGGCCTATCTCGCTGCCGCTCGCCGAGCCGACCTGATATTGGCGGTGTCCGCCGGCACGCGCGATTCGGTCTGCGCGCTCGGCGTGCCCCCGGAACACGTGCACGTCATCCCGAACGCGCTTCCGGTGCCGGAGTCCTACTTCAGCGAGACCGGCCGGGTGCGGGTACGCCAGGAGCATGGGATCCCACTCGATGCGCTAGTCGTCGGTTGCGTGTCCCGCTTTCAC
Organism: uncultured Solirubrobacterales bacterium; assembly: GCA_963699325.1. Taxonomy (GTDB): domain Bacteria; phylum Actinomycetota; class Thermoleophilia; order Solirubrobacterales; family Solirubrobacteraceae; genus Palsa-465. The sequence continues at coordinate 618,531 of CAVOTN010000022.1, forward strand.
GTTAAGAAGCGCAATGACGTGGCGGTCGATGCGGTCGTGCGCCTGGCCCGCGACGGAGTCCACCTCGTCATGGCCGGCGAAGGAGAAGCCGAATCCGATCTTCGCCGGCGCGCTGAGCCGCTCGGCGAGCGCGCTCATTTCCTGCCCACCCCTGGCCGTGACATCGCCGATGTGTGCTCGTCGTTCGACGTCTCCGTGTTTTGTCCAAGCCCGAGCGAGGGAGCTCCACTCGCGGTGATCCACTCGATGCTCGCGTCGCGCCCGTGCCTCGCCACGGCCGACGAGGGAGTGGCGGGCCTGATCGTCCCCGGCGCCGGCTCGATCAGCTCTCCGGAGCACGACCCGGCGGCCCTGGCGGCGCTGTTGCGGGACTATCTAGACGACCCGAGCCGGCGGGCATCCGAGGGCGCCGCCGCCCAGGCGATCGCCGATCGGTTGTTCGCTGCGCCCACGGTCGCGGCACAGATCGAGGCGCTCATCAGCCATTGAGGGCCGATCGGCCGAGTCAGTCATCGCCAGTCCGCAAGATCGCGAATGCCAACGCGCCTCGTTGGTACCAGTGATCGGCGGCGCCCAGATTCACGCAGCGGTATTGCGCCGCAGCGTCCACGGTTAGCTGCTGGAGCACCCGACGCTCGCCGCCGCTTCCGTCAACGAGGAGAAGCGTTGGCGCCGCGTTGGCCACGGCCGCGCCGAACTCCAGCCTCTGTGTCTCCAGCGAGTGATCGCTGTCCTGGAACAGAGCACCGACTCGACGACCGCTCAGCGTTTGCCCAAGCGTGTCGGCAGTAGAGCCGAGCACGCGGTCCCAGTGCTGACCATTTCGCTCGTCGACGAGCCAGCCCGCAGTCTCGCTCCGATCGAAAGAGACGAGTCGGCCGGGGGCGCCTTCGGTGCGGTTATGCTCCAGCGCGCGCAGCAAAGTGAGCGATCCGAGGCCGTTGTAGATGCCGGTCTCGACGACTAGCTCCGGGCGCAGCGCACGGATGAGGACGTACCATCCGAGGCGATTACCCAGTTGTGGGCGGCGCTTCACGTCGAAGCGCCAGCGCAGCCGCCTGGCGAGCCGCTCGCCCAACTCGGGATCGTGGTCCGCCTCTGAAACGTAGCCCGAGAGGGTGTCGAGCGGTACGCCGGTGACCTCGTTGATCGCGGCGAGCATGCCCTCCAGGTTGGCGACCCGGTAGGTGTAGCTCTCGACCTCAGGGTCGAACAGGATGTACCGGGCGTGGCGGTGGACGGGCAGCCGCTCGCGGCGGATCAGCTGGGCCTTCGTGATCCAGCGCAGCCGGCTGAGCCTATGGATCCTCCAGCGCCACCGGTCGCTGACGTGCCGCTTCAGCCAGGCCCTCATGCCCAACGTCATCTCGCGCCGGCCTGTCGGCTCAGGTCGACGTCCGCGAGGAACTCGTCCCAGGAGGCCGCGAACGGGGCGATCCTGCGCGCCAGCCGGCGCAGGGTGACGAAGTCGTCGGCTGGTCTCCCAGCCGCTGTGGAGCACGACCGGGATCCAGGTCCCGATCTGGGCGTCGATCAGGCGCCTCCACCGCTCGCTGCACGACGGCAGCTCGGCCGTAGAGCGGCGAGTAGCAGGGCAGGTACACGGCGTCGCCGCGCCACTGTGGACCGCCGTGAAATCCGAGCCGCGCGACGCTCTCGGGACCGCCGGTGACGACGTCGTAGCGTGACGACAGGACGGGCCACTGACGAGCGTCGAAGCGATTGAACGGAGGCACCAGGACCCGAGGCCGGACGCCGACCGCGGCTAGCTTCTCGCGTCCGCGATCGAGCAGCGCGCCAAGCGCCGCGTCGTCAAGGCCACACGAGCTCGGACTCGCGGCGGTGCCGCGCATCTCGCGTGCGATGTGTACATCCGTGCTGGGCGAAAGTCACACCGTCTGCGCGCATTCGATCGAGGAGATCGCGGTCTCGGTCGTCAAGCGGGCGACCGCCCGACCCTCGCGGATTCAGCGGGTCATGTGTCCATTGGCTGACCAGCGACAGAAGGTGGGGTACGTGCTCCTCGGCCATCACGCTGTGGAAGCGCGCGGATGCCTCGTAGCCGAATTGTGGATCGTCGAAGCCGGAGTAGTACGGGAACTCATCCACCCGGACCAGGAAGCGCGGCGGCCCGTCAGCGGCTCTGCCGATGGCCTGGCGACGCGCGGCCTGCAGTCGACGGAGCCACGTGTCCTCGATATCTCAGACGACCGATTTTCATTAGAAGCCGCTGTGCGCCGCGAACCGGCGGAGAAGGGATCGGCCGCTCCCGTAGCGCGCGCAGAGACTTTGGACGTCGGGGGTACGCGATGCAGCACCGCGCTCCGCCGGGCGCTCTCGGTGCTCGATATCACTGACGATACAGTTGCATGCTGGAATGGGCGCTCGCCCCCGGGTGCCCATAAAGCTAGCGTTGTGGTTCAGGGTCGCTGGGATGGGAGGCCCGATCGCGCGGAAGGCAGACGTGTGGCGGACTAGCGACGCGGACAAGGAGTTTGCGCTTGAGTGAGGTAGTCGTAGTGACCGGTGGCGCGGGCTACATCGGCGCTCCGCTGTGCCTCGAGCTGGCGGCCTCGGGCCGCACCGTGCGCGCGCTGGACGTCCTCCTGCACGACCAGTCCACGGTGGCCACGACTCTCGAGCAGGCCGGCGTCGAGCTGATTCGCGCCGACATCCGTGACCCCACCGCGAGAGAGGCCGCCCTCAGCGGCGCCGACGCGGTCGTGCACCTGGCGGCGATCGTGGGCGATCCAGCCTGCGCCCGCGATCCCGAACTGGCTCACGAGGTGAACGTCGAGGGCAGCCGAAGCATCGTGCGCGACGCGGCGCGCCTTGGCGTGGAGCGGTTCGTGTTCGCCTCGACCTGCTCGAACTACGGCCGAATGGCCGATCCGACGGTCCCCATCGACGAGCAGGGCGTGCTTGCGCCGGTCTCGCTTTACGCCGAGCAGAAGGTGGCAATCGAGAAGACGCTGCTCGGGCTCCACGACGGCGAGCTCGCCGTCACTTGCCTGCGTTTCGCCACCATCTATGGCGTGGCGCCGCGGATGCGGTTCGACCTCACCGTCAACGAGTTCACCCGGGACCTGTGGTCCGGCCGTCGGCTCGAGGTGTTCGGCGAACAGTTCTGGAGACCGTACGTCCACGTGCGTGATGCGGGCCGCGCCGTGCGGGTTGTGCTGGACGCACCCGCCGACGAGGTGGGCGGCGCCGTGTTCAACGTCGGGCGCTCAGGCGAGAACTACCGCAAACTCGACCTCGTGGAGAACATCCGGAAGCTCACGGACCGAGGTGAGGTGGTCTACGTGCACCGCGAGGAGGACCCGCGCGACTACAAGGTCAGCTTTGACAAGATCCGCGACACCCTGGGGTTCGAGACCGAGATGACCGTGCCGGACGGAATCGCTGAGGTGCTAGACGCTCTGAAGCGCAATCGGTTCACGGATCCGTTCGATGGGCGCTACCGAAACATCCCCTGACCGGCTCATCCCGGTCTTCGATCTGCGGCTCACGCGCGAGGACCTCGACGCGGTCGCGCACACGCTGCGCTCGGGCTGGCTGACCATGGGGCCGCGGACGCTCGAGTTCGAGGCCGAGTTCGCTCGCTCGATCGGCGCGGCGCATGCGGTCGCGGTGTCGAGCTGCACCGCCGCCCTGCACCTCGCGTATCTGGCCGCCGAGATCGGTCCGGGGGACGAGGTGATCGTGCCCTCGTACACGATGGCCGCCACTGCCGCCGCAGTCCTGTACGCCGGCGGCACGCCGGTGTTCGCGGACATTGTCAGCCTCGAGCGGCCGGTGATCGACCCAGCCCACGTCGAGGCACTCATCACCCCTCGGACCCGCGCCGTTGTGGCAGTGCATTTCGGTGGGTATGCCGCGGCAGTCGACCGGCTCGCGGACCTGTGCGCGAGGCGCGGCCTCGTCCTGATCGAGGACGCGGCTCATTCGCCGATGGCGACGCTCGGGGACCGAAGCCTCGGGACATTCGGCCTGGCCGGCGCGTTCAGCTTCTTCTCGAACAAGGTCCTGGCTGCCGGCGAGGGCGGGCTCCTGGCCACCGACGATTCCGAGGTGGCGGCGTTTGCCCGCTCCCGGCGCAGCCATGCCATGACCAGGGGCAGCTGGGATCGCCACCTGGGCGGTCCCGGGCACTACGACGTGCCCGGGCTCGGCTTCAACTACCGGATCGACGAGCCGCGGGCGGCGCTGCTCATCTCGCGGCTGCGCCGCCTGCACGAGGACGTTGCTCGTCGCCGGGAGCTGACGCGTCGCTACCGGCGGCTGCTGAAGCGCGTCCCGGGACTGATCGTCCCGTTCAGCGATGACTCGGTCGCCGAGTCCTCCTGCTATGTGATGCCGGTGATGCTCGAAGATCCCTCACGGCAGGGGCAGCTCCGCCTCGCGATGCGCGAGGACCATGGCATCCAGACCAGCCTGTTCTATCCGGCGGTGCACGAGTTCACCGCCTATCGCAAGCGCTACCCCGACGTCTCGCTGCCAACGACCGAGCTCGCCGCGCGCAGCGAGGTGACGCTGCCGCTGTTCTCGCACATGACCCCCGCCGAGCAAGACCGGGTGGTCGGCGCGCTCGCCGAGGAGCTCTGAGCCGATGACCACGTCCTGGACGCTGCCGTTGACCGACCTCGTGCTGAGCGAGGAGGACGTCGCGGCCTACCTGGCGGTGCTCGACAGCGGGTGGCTGACCATGGGACCGCGCACGAGCGAGTTCGAGACCGCGTTTGCGCAGCGGCTCGGCGCGCCGCACGCCGTGGCCGTGTCCTCGGGCACCGCGGCATTGCACCTGGCCCTCCTGGCCGCCGGCATCGGCCCCGGCGACGAGGTCATCGTCCCGGCGATGACGTTCGTGGCCGGCCCCGCCGCCGTTCGCTACTGCGGAGCTCGGCCTGTCCTCGTCGAATCGCTCGGGCCCGAGGACCTCAACCTCGATCCGGATGACGTCGAGCGCCACGTCGGTCCGCGCACCCGCGCCATCCTCGCTACGCACTGGCTGGGTTATGCATGCGATCTCGAGGCGCTCGAGCTGCTGTGCCGCGATCACAACCTGCTGCTGATCGAGGACTGCGCCCACAGCATCACGGCACGGGATGCCAGAGGGCGTCTTACCGGCACAGTCGGCGAGGCAGGATGCTTTTCGTTCTTCTCCAAGAAGCAGCTGGCGATCGGCGAGGGTGGCATGATCCTCACCTCGGATGCGGCGCTCGCGGAAGAGGCGCGCTCCTTGCGCTCCCACGCGATGACCTCGATGACATGGGAGCGCCACCGGGGGTATGCCGAGAGCTACGACGTTGTGGACATCGGCTTCAACTTCCGGCTCGACGAGCCCCGGGCGGCGCTCGGCTTGAGTCGTTTGGCGCGGCTGGCCGGCGACGTCGACCGCCGGCGAGAACTCGTCCGCGGTTATCGGGAGCGGCTCAGCGCCGTGCCCGGAGTGACGATCCCGTGGACGGACGAGGACGTCGAACGAAGCTCACACTTCGGCTTTGCGATCCTGCTCGACAGCGGCGAGATCCGCGATCAGGTCGCGCACGAGCTCGCCGAGCGTGGGATCCAGACCACGCACTACCCGGCCCTCAACACGCTGAGCGCCCTTCGCGGCCATGGGCCACGCCCCCGGACGGAGGCGCTGGCTGCTCGCCACCTGCTGCTGCCGCTGTCGTCCACCTACAGCGGACGCGAGGTCGAGCTCGTGGTCGACGAGCTGACGACGCTGCTGGCGGCCGACGCCACCGCCTCGCGCTGACCGCGCCGATGCGAGTCGCCGGCGTAGCGGAAGAGCCGACCCGCCGAGCATCCGGCGCGCGCGTCCGCCCGATCGCCGGGTACGCATGGTCGATTCCGGGGCTCGTCGTGGTGGCCCTGATGCTCCTGTGGGCCGTCCACGATGGCGGCTACGACGCGGACACCTGGTACTGGGGGGCGCTGCTCGTGCTGGGACTGCTCGCCACCGTGGTGACCGCGCGCGGGTGGCGCGCCATCCAGTTGTCGAGGCCCGCCAAGGTGGCGCTGGTGGCGTTCGCGCTGTACGTCGCGTGGTCATATCTGTCGATCAGCTGGGCCGCCTCGCCCGGGGACGCGCTCACCGGCAGCAACCGAGCGCTCCTATACCTCCTGGTGTTCGCGACGATGCTGGTGCTGCCCTGGACGGTTCGCGGAGCGCTGATCGCGCTGGTGACGTTCGCGTTGGGGATCGGGGTGATTGCGATCGTGCTCCTCGTCCGACTTGCCTCGGCGGACCACGTCGCGGCGCTCGTGGTCGAGGGCCGGCTGGCGGCTCCGACCGGCTACTTCAACGCGACGGCGGCGCTGTTCACGATCGGAGCGCTCACCGCGATCGCGCTGGCCGCCCGGCGCGAGCTCCCGGGGCTGCTCCGCGGCGCCTTGATCGGATTCGCCTGCGCCGGCCTGCAGTTGGCCGTGATCGTGCAGAGCCGCGGCTGGCTGTTCACGCTACCGCTGGTCCTGATCGCGGCGATCGTGGTCCTGCCCGACCGGTTGCGCGTCGCGGCCGCCGCCGTCGTGCCCGCGGCGGCGACGCTCGCCGTGGTGCACCGCCTGCTTCACGTCTTCCAGGCCTCGCCGGGCGCCGCGCTCAACCATGCCTCTACCCAAGCCGGACACGCTTCACTGCGCGTCTGCTTGATCAGCTTCGTGGTGGGCACGCTGCTCGCCTGGGGCGAGTCGCTCATACCGGCCCCGCGGCCGAGCGCCCTGCGCCGGCGCGTGCTCGGGACGATCGCCGTGCTGCTGGCCGCCGGTGCAACGATCGCCGGCGGGCTGGCCGTCTCGCACGGCCACCCGTTCAAATTCATCTCCCGCCAGTGGCACGGCTTCAGCCACCAGGCGGGCGCGCACTCCGGCTCGTCTCACTTCACCGACGTCGGCAGCGGACGCTACGACTTCTGGCGCGTGGCCCTCGATGCGTTCGTCGCCCACCCCGTGGGGGGTCTCGGCCAGGACAACTTCGACAACTACTACGTGCGGCGCCGGCGCACCGACGAAGAGCCGTCGTGGACGCACAGCATCGAGTTGCGGCTGCTCGCGCACACCGGCCTGGTTGGGGCCGGGCTGTTCGCCGCGTTCCTGATCGCGGGGATCGCCGCCGCCTTGCGCGCGCGGCGCCGTGGTCGGCTCGGGGCAGCTGTCGCCGGCGCCGCCCTGCTGCCGCTTGTCGTCTGGTTGATCTATGGCTCGGTCGACTGGTTCTGGGAATTCCCCGCCCTGAGTGGCCCGGCCCTCGGGTTCCTGGGCGTGGCGGCGTCCCTGGGGGCGCGATCGCCCGCGGCGGACGCTGCGCCGAGCCCGACACGGGCCGGGCGACACGCCGGAGCCACGCCGGAGCCGCCGCCGACGCCGCGCCCCAGCCCGAGGCCACCGCCGAGCCCGATGACGGCTCGGCGGCCGACACACCACCGTCCGCGACCACTGAGGCAGCTCGCGCGAGCACGCCAGCGTCCAGCCGATCGGCGCGGGGGATCGGCCGCCTCGCCGGCGCGCTCGGCGTCCTTGCGCTGCTGGCGGCGGTGATCGTCCTCGGACTCCCGTACCTGTCGGTTCGTGAGACGTCGATCGGGAGCGACCTGCGCCAGAGCGATCCCTCACAGGCCCTGCACGCCCTGAGCATCGCCGCCGATCTCAATCCCCTCAGCGCCGATCCCGGCCGCCTTGCCGGCACGATCGCACTGACCGGTGGTCGGTACGTCACCGCGAACCAGCGCTTCGAACAGGCGATCTCGCGTGATCCCGAAGGCTGGTACGCATGGTTGGGCGCGGGCCTGGCGGCGTCCGCATTGGGCGATCGAGCGCAGGCGCGCCGCGACTTCCAAACGTCCGCCTCGATCAACCCGAAGGAACCGGTGATCGCCCGCGCCCTAGCAGAGGTCGACACCAAGCACCCGCTGACCCCGGCAATGGCGCTCCAGCTCCTGGCGCTCTCCCTCTGAGCGACTCTCAGCGCGTCGATGCCACAAACTTGGTCGCTGTTTATCGAGTCCGACAGCGGACTTGTCCGCCGTCTATAGCTTCATGTACGATTTAGCCAGTATTGGGGTTCCGCGACGAACGAAGGGATTCATGAAACGCATTTCAGCGCTGGTAGGGGTTCTCGCCGTTCTTGCACTAATCGTGCCGACCGCGGCCATGGCTGGCTCGTCGACATGTCAGGGGTACAGCCAGCAGACGTGTGCGCCCGTGACGACTACCACGGGGACGACCAGTTCCGGCACGTTGCCCTTCACCGGGCTCGACGTGGTCCTGCTGGTGGCCGGAGGCGGCACCCTCCTCGCGGCCGGTCTCGTGGTCCGCAGGCTTTCGCGCCGACTCGACTAGCTGCGTAGCCGTTCGCGAATCAGGCGAGTGATCTCGCCACCATCCGCGCGCCCTTTGGTCTCGCGCATCACATAGCCGACGAGCGGTCCGATCGCCTTCGCGTTCCCGGACCTGACCTGCTCGGCCGCAGCTGGATCGGCCGCAATCGCCCGATCGACGAGCTCGCCGAGGCCGTCGTCCTCAGCCGTCAGCGCCCCCAGGCCCTCCTGCTCGACGATCGTGCGCGGATCCCCGCCCTCCGCGACGAGCCGGGTGAGCACCTCGCGCGCGGCGTCGCGGCTGACCTCCTTGGCCTTGACCATGGTCGCCAGCACCGCCAGGCTCTCGGGGGCAACATTGCTTGCCGACGGATCGCTGTCGGAGCCGATCCGCTCGACCAGCTGGGGAATCCAGTTTGCGAGCTCGACGGGATCGACCTCGCGCTGCTCCCCATTTCCCCCAGCGGCGGCCAGCGCCTGCTCGAAGTAATCGCCGAGCTCGGTGCGGAACGCAAACAGCCGCGCGGTGTCGGGACTCAGACCGAGCTCGCTCTCGAACCGGGACGCGCGTTCGGCGGGAAGCTCGGCGGGCAGGTCGGCCCGCGCCGCGGCGAGCATCTCCTCGGTGGCCAGCAGCGGCACCAGGTCTGGCTCGGGGAAGTAGCGATAGTCGTGCGCCTCCTCCTTGGAGCGCAGCGGGGTGAGCGTGTCCGTCGCCGGGTCGTAATGCAGGGTTTCTTGCATTACCGGCTCGCCGGCTTCGAGCAGCCCGATCTGCCGGCTGATTTCGGCCCGCACGCCTCGCTCGAGGAAGCGGAACGAGTTCATGTTCTTGAGCTCGGTCTTGGTGCCGAGCTCGGTCGACCCCGCCGGCCGGACGGACACGTTGGCGTCGACCCGAAGCGACCCCTCCTCCATGTTCACGTCGGAGACGCCAAGCTGGCGGAGCGTGGTCCGCAGCAGCCCCAGCCAATCGCGTGCCTGCTCGGGCGAGCGCAGGTCGGGCTCGGTGACGACCTCCACGAGCGGCGTGCCGCCGCGGTTGAAGTCGACCCAGCTTCGATCCGAGCCGTGGATCCGGCCGCTCGTACCCAGGTGGTTCAGCTTGGCGGCGTCCTCCTCCAGGTGCACACGGTGGACGCGAACGTCCCCGAGCCGGCCGCCGAGGCACAGCGGCACGTCGTACTGGGAGATCTGGTAGCCCTTGGGAAGGTCCGGATAGAAGTAGTTCTTGCGGTGGAACAGCGAGCGCTCGGCGATCTCGCACCCGAGCGCGAGGCCGATCATGATCCCGTAGTGGATCGCCCGCTCGTTGACCACCGGCAGCGCTCCCGGCAGCCCGAGGCAGGTCGGACACGTGTGGGTGTTCGGTGGGTCATTGAACGACAGCTCGCAGCCGCAGAACATCTTCGTCCTGGTGTCGAGCTGGACGTGTATTTCCAATCCAATAACGGGCTCGTAGTCGGTCATGTCGCGTTCCGCTTGGGCCCGTTACCCGACCGTGCCTCGCTCCCATCGAATCCGATCGCGCGCTCGAGCGCGTGAGCGGCGTCGAGCAGCCGGCTCTCGCTGAACGCCGGCCCGGCGAGCTGGAATCCCACCGGCAGGCCCTCGCTCAGCCCGGACGGGATCGAGATCGCGGGGATCCCGGCGAGCGACATCGGAACCGCCAGGAAGTCGTTCAGGTACATCGCGAGTGGGTCGTCGAGCTTGGCTCCGAGCTCGAACGCCGTGCACGGGCTGGTCGGGGTGACGATGAAATCGAACTGCTCGAACGCGCTCGCGAAGTCCTCGGCGATCTTCGTCCGCACCTTCTGGGCGGTCCCGTAGTACGCGTCGTAGTAGCCGCTCGACAGTGCGTAGGTGCCGAGCATGATCCGGCGCTTTACCTCGGCCCCGAAGCCGACCTCACGTGTGCGGCTGTACATCGTGATCAGGTCGGCGTCGCCGTCGACCCGCAGGCCGTAGCGAACGGCGTCGAACCGGGCGAGGTTCGCCGACGCCTCCGCCGGCGCGATCAGGTAGTAGGCCGACAGAGCATGCGGCGCGTGCGGCAGGCGGCACGGCTCGACGGACGCGCCCAGCCGTTCCGCGAGCGCGACCGTCGCCTCGAAGCTCTCACGCACGCCTGGCTCGACCCCGCCCTCGGCGCCGGTCAGCTCCTCTGGCACGCCGAGGCGGATGCCCTTGAGGTCCTCCGCGTGCGGCAGCGCGATCTCCCCCGGAAACTCCAGCGAGGTGGAGTCATGGCGATCGCGGCCGATCGTGTGCCGCAGGATCAGCGCTGCGTCGGTCACGTCGCGGGTCAGCGGACCGGCCTGATCGAGCGAGGACGCGAACGCGATCATCCCGTAGCGCGAGCACGCACCGTACGTCGGCTTGAGCCCGACGATCCCGCACAGCGCCGCCGGCTGGCGGATCGACCCGCCGGTGTCGGTCCCGATCGCCCACGGAGCCAGGCCGGCGGCCACGGCGGCGGCGCTGCCCCCCGACGAGCCGCCCGGCACTCGCCGGCGATCCCACGGGTTGAGCGCGGGGCCGAAGCCCGAGTTCTCGTTGGACGATCCCATCGCGAACTCGTCCTGGTTGGTCTTGCCCAGCAGCGGGGCGCCCGCCTCGGCCAGCTTCTTCACGACGGTCGCCGTGTACGGCGGGCGGTATCCCTCGAGGATGCGCGAGCCCGACTGGCTCGGCACGCCCTCGGTGCAGAACAGGTCCTTGACCGCCACCGGCACGCCACCGAGCGGAGCATCCGTGTACGAGTCGCCGGCCGGTGGCGCGTCGGCCACCCAGGTGAACGCGTTCAGCTCGTCCGCGGCCGCGCGCCGGCGGTACGCCTCGAACAGCTCGGCCTGGTCGATCTCGCGGGCGCGGATCCGCTCGGCCGCGGCTGCGGCCGTCAGGTCAATCAGCTCGCTCACGCCGCGCCCGGGCTGGGGACGCCGAACCCGTCGTGGAGCGGCTCCGGAGCTGCCGCCAAGATGACCTCTCGGGGCAGCGAGGGCTCGGGCTCGTCCGCCCGCAGAGCGTTGACGACATCGATCACGTGCGAGGTCGGCGGCACGCCCTCGAGGTCGAGCTCGCGGATCTTGTCGATGTGGTCGAGCACCTTGGACAGCTCCACCGACATCCGCTCGACCTCGTCATCGCTCAGCTCCAGCCGCGCAAGGCGGGCCACGTGCAGTACCTGGTCTCGATCGAGCATCTACCCGGCCATTCTAGGATTCGCTGCCGCGGGTCGGCCGGACGATCGGGATGTCCCGGCGCTCGTCCTGGCGGGCGACGCCTTCCTGGCGGAGCGACAGGTAGCCACCGACCGCGATCCCGAGCGCGCTGAGCAACCCCAGGTACGCGCCCGCCTGCTGATGTGGCGGCGGGGAGATCAGGACTCGGTAGATCAGCGCCACCACGATCACGATCCCGAGCAGCATCACGATCAGGCTCATCGTCACCGGCACCGCGGGAGCGCGGCGCGACGCCTGCGTGACCACCAGCCCCACGGCCGCGAGGATCGCCACGAGCAGCAGCCAGCGCAGATCGGTGAGCGCCTGCCAGCCCGACACCGAGCCGCCCGTCCGCCCGGCGCCGGAGTACCACTTGCCCCCGACCAGGAAGATCGCCAGCAGCACGGCGCTCGCGCCGGCCAGCAGCTCGCCGCGCCGAACGCGCGAAGGGTCGAAGTTCATGGACCGGCAGGCTAGACGGTCGAGCGGGCTAGACGGTCGACCTCGCGGGCTCGGGGCTCGGCTCGGTGGCGGGCTTCTGCTTCTTGTGGCCGGGCACCGGCGCGGCCGGCGAGGCCGACGCCGCGATCCGCGCGCGGCGGGTGAGGACAACCAGCCCCGCCACCAGGAGCAACGCCGTCCAGAATCCGAGGGCGAGCTCGCCGAAGCGGCCGAGATGCAGCAAGAACTTGATCGCGAGCAGGCCGGCGGCCGCACACGCGAGCGCGTAGCGCCCCGTGATCCGGTCGCCCGCCACGGTCGGGAGCCGCGTCTGGGGCGACAGCCGCTCGGTGGCGAGATCGGCGACCAGGAACGCCGAGGCCATCAGCGCGAGTACGCCTAGAAACGCGTCCGGGGCGTCCACCGCGCTGGCCGAACCTCCGATCGAGAGCGTGGCCGACCCGACGGTGATCGTCGCGCCGAACGAGAACCACGGCAGCACGAGCAAATCGAGCACCAGCATCCCCGCCACCCCGATGATCATCCAGTCCTCACGGGACAGACGCTCGAGGCCGAGCTTGCGGACCTGGTTCTCCACATCTACCTGTTCGAGGTCGCCGGCCCGCCTCCTCCCCGGGCCGCGCGCCTACGGGGCGCCGGCTTGCAGCGAGGCGGCCGTGACCGTGTTGCGGAGCAGCATCGCGATCGTCATCGGCCCGACGCCCCCCGGCACGGGCGTGATCACGCTCGCCCGCTCGGCCGCCGCCTCGAATTGGACGTCGCCCTTGAGGCCGTCGTCGGTTCGGTTGATCCCGACGTCGATCACCGCCGCCCCCGGCTTCACGTACTCGGGTCCGATCATCTCCGCACGCCCGATCGCGGCCACGAGCACGTCGGCGCGCGCGCACACTCCGGCAAGGTCGCGCGTGCGCGAGTGGCACATCGTCACGGTCGCGTTGCGCTCGAGCAGCAGGAACGCCACGGGCTTGCCGACCAGGTCCGAGCGCCCGACGACGACCGCCTCGGCTCCCTCGAGCGCCACCGAGTAGGTGTCGAGCAGCTCGATCACCCCGAGCGGCGTGCACGGCCGCAGCCCGGGCGCGCCCTGGACGAGCCGGCCGGCGCTGACGTGAGTCAGCCCGTCGACGTCCTTGTCGGGCGAGATCAACGCGGTCAGCTCCTTGCCGTTGAGGCCCGCCGGGACCGGGAGCTGGAGCAGGATCCCGCTCACGTCGGGGTCGCGGTTGCACTCCTCGATCACCGCCGCGACCTCTGCCTGGGTCACGTCGGCCGGGAGATGCTGATGCTGGTCGGTGATCCCGGCCTCGGCGCACGCCTTGCGCTTGTTGGCGACGTAGACCGCCGAGGCCGGGTCGTCGCCGACGAGGATCGTCGCCAGGCCGGGGGCGCGGCCGGTGCGTTCGCGCAGCTCCGCGACGTCGCGGGCGACCTGCGCGCGGACCCGCGCCGCCACTTCCTTGCCGTCGATGATCGTCGCCGCCATCGCCCGCGGACCCTAGAGGATCGGCCCGTCTAGCGCTTCGAGATCGGCGCCAGGTCCGCGACCATCTTGCGCTCGGACCCGTCGCGGCTGAAGCGGATCACGACGATCCCGCCGGGCTCGAGCCCGGTGACGACGCCCTCGCCGAACTTCGGATGCGTGACGTCCTCGCCCATCCGGAATGCGGCCGCGGCGGGCGCCGGCGCGTGCGCGTCCCACGACGGGCCGCCCCCACCCGAAGACCCTGCCGAAGCCCAGGAGGTCGCGCGTGCGCGGATCCCGGCCAGCCCGCGCGGCTGCTGCTGCTCGCGGTCGGTCAGCCCGTCGGGGATCTCGCCGATGAACCGGCTCGGCGCGCCGAAGCTGCGGGCGCCGAACACGTTGCGGGTGCGCGCGTAGGTCAGGTACAGGTCGCGCTCGGCGCGCGTGATCCCGACGTAGCAGAGCCGGCGCTCCTCCTCCAGGCCACCCTCGTCGAGCGCGCGCGAGTGCGGGAACACCCCTTCCTCGCATCCGATCATGAACACGATCGGATACTCGAGGCCCTTGGCGTTGTGCAGCGTCATCAGCGTGACCAGGCCCTCGTCGTCGCTGCGGTCGTCGGCGTCGGAGATCAGCGCGACCTGCTCGAGGAAGTCCGCCAGGCCGCCTCGCGCGGGAGAATCCGCGCCAGCGGATTCTCCGCCCGACATCCGCGCCAGCGGATGTCGCCGAGTCGTACTCGCCGGCGACGTTGACCAGCTCCTCGAGGTTCTCGAGCCGTCCCTGGGCCTCGATCGTCCGCTCGGCCTCGAGCGCCTCCAGATAGCCGGTCTCCTGGAGGACCTCCTTGAGCAGCTCGGCGATCGGCGGCCTCGACTCGGCCCGCTCGCGCAGCACGTGCATCGTCGCCATGAACCGCTTGAGCGCCTTGACCGCCGGACCGCCGAGTCCCGGCACCTGCTCGGGCTCGGACGCGGCGTCCCAGATCGACGTCCCCGTCGTGTTGGCGAACGCCAGCAGTCGCGACATCGAGGTCGAGCCGATCCCGCGCCGCGGCGAGTTGACGATCCGGGTGAACGCGCCGGCGTCCTGAGGATTGACGAGCGTGATCAGGTACGCGATCGCGTCCTTGATCTCCGCGCGCTCGTAGAACTTCGTGCCGCCGATCACCTGGTAGGCGATCTCCGCGCGGACCAGCGTGTCCTGGAGCACGCGCGACTGCGCGTTGGTCCGGTAGAACACCGCGATCTCGGCCCGCGAGACGCCTTCGTCGAGCAGCCGCTGGATCTCGCCGGTCACGAATCGCGCCTCGGCGTGCTCGTCCTCGAGCTCGCGGATCTTGATCGGATCGCCCTGGCCGAGCTCGGTCCACAGCGATTTCGCCTTCTGCCCGCGGTTGTTGCGGATCACCGCGTTGGCCGCGTCGAGGATCGTCTGCGTCGAGCGGTAGTTCTGCTCGAGCTTGACCACGTGCGCGTCGGGAAACGTGTCCTCGAACTCGAGGATGTTGCGGATGTCGGCGCCGCGGAAGCCGTAGATCGACTGCGCGTCGTCGCCGACCACCATCAGGTTCCGGCGCTCCTCGGCGAGCAGCTGGAGCCAGCGGTACTGGGCGTGGTTGGTGTCCTGGTACTCGTCGACGAGCACGTGGCGGAACGTGCCGGCGTAGCTGATCGCGGACCTCCTGGAACAGCTCGAGCACGTTGACCGCGCGGACGAGCAGGTCGTCGAAGTCCATCGCGTTCATCCGGTGCAGCTCGCGCTCGTAGGCGCGGTAGACGTCGGCGACGGTCTGCTCGAAGAACGAGCCGACCATCTGCGCGTACGCGTCCGCGTCGCGCAGCTTGTTCTTGGCGTCGGAGATCTGGTTGTGGATCGACGCCGGCGTGAACCGCTTGGGGTCGATCCCGAGCTCGTCGAGATAGCGCTTGATCAGCCGCCGCGAGTCCGCCTGGTCGTAGATCGTGAACTGGCGCGTGTACCCGAGCTTGTCGGCGTGGGCACGCAGCATCCGCGCGCACGCGGCGTGGAACGTCATCACCCACATCGCCCGCACCCGGCGGCCGACCAGCAGCTCGGCGCGGTCGCGCATCTCCCCCGCCGCCTTGTTCGTGAACGTGATCGCGAGGATCTCGTTCGGCTTGGCCGCGTCGGTCGCGACCAGGTACGCGATCCGGTGGGTCAGCACCCGGGTCTTGCCCGACCCGGCGCCGGCGAGGATCAGCAGCGGCCCCTCGCCGTAGGTGACCGCCTCGCGCTGGGGGTCGTTGAGGCCGGCGAGGAGGGTTTCGAGCTCGGTGGCGGTGTCTGCCATGGGTCGACTTCAACGGTAGCGGGGGCAGTGGTCGTCGCCCCGGCTCTCCAGGCCCCGGCGGAACGCGCCCGCGCCGGTCGTCTCCGGCTCCCCCGGAACACGCCGGCCCGTCATGCTTCGCGACCGTGGCCGACCTGCTGACCGAGCTCCGCTCCGCCTGCGCCCAGATCGCGGATCGGGCGCAGTACGTGCGCGTCGATCCCGAGCGAGCGGCCGCGTACATCGGCACGCTCCCGGTCGGCGTCCCCGCGCCCGACCCCGATCCCGACGCCCACGTGACCGAGGGCACGCGCGAGGAGCTGGCCGCGTTCTGGCTGACCCTCGACGCGATCAACTTCGGCTCGGGCTGGTTCCCGACGCTGCGCAAGCGCGACGGCCGCTCGGGCTATTTCACGGTCGCGACCGGCGTCCGCGACCGCTTCGCGAACCACGGGCCGTGGAGCGCGCGACGACCTGATCGAGATCGACGCCGCCGAGATCGCCGACGCCCTCGGCCAGGACCCCGACCACGAGCTGATGGCGCTGTTCGCCCGCTCGCTGAACGACCTCGGCCGCCACGTCGCCGCCGACCACGACGGCCGCTTCGCCGCCGTGACCGACGTCGCCGAGAGCTCGGCGGTCGCGCTCGTCGACCACCTGGCCGGATGGGACGCGTTCGCCGACACCTCGCGCTACGACGGCCTGGCGGTCCCGTTCCTCAAGCGCGCCCAGATCGCGGCCGCCGACCTGGCCCGCGCCGGCGTCGCCGCGTTCCACGACCTCGACCGGCTGACGATGTTCGCCGACAACCTGGTTCCGCACGTCCTGCGGCTCGACGGCATCCTCACCTACGACCCCGATCTCCTGATTCGGATCGAGCAGGGCGAGCTGATCGAGCACGACTCGCGTGAGGAGGTCGAGATCAGGGCCTGCGCGCTCCACGCCGTCGAGCTGATCGTCGCCGAGCGCGCCGGCGCGCTGGCGGCCGACATCGACGCGGTCCTCTGGAATCGCGGGCAGGAGCCGCGCTACAAGGACTCGCCGCGCCACCGCTCGCGCTGCACGGCTTACTGATTCTCGGCGAATCGCCTAAGGATCGGGGCGACCTGGGCCGAGATAGGGACGTACACGTTCAACCAGGCGACGGTGGCGACCTCCATTGGCTGGCTTTCCAGATTCCGCATATCGACGACTCGGCCCGCTCGTTCCGTTCGGGGCCTGCTTCGTCGTGGTCTGGGGCATGATCGGCTTGGAGCACTCGGTGCGCTGGGGGGAGGTGCTCGCCGCGCTGGCGCTCCAGCTGATGGTCGGCAGCCGGGCTCATTTGGCGTGAGCGCTGGGAGCGAAGCCGGCTCGCCAGCCTGTTGGGGATGGCCGTGTTCCTCGTCTCGGTGGCGCTCTTGCGTGACGGCGTCGGCCGAGTCGTGGGCGGCTACGGCACGCTGGTGTTGCTACCGGTCATCTGGGCGGCACTCCGAAACCGCCGCCTGGAGTTGGTGCTCGCGGTGGCCGGGGCCGCGGTTGTGCAGCTTGGACCGCTCGTGATCGCATCCGGCGCGTATTACCCGAGCTCGGGGTGGCGGGGCGGCGCGCTGCTGATCGTGATCGCCGGAGTTCTCGGCGCGACGGTGCTCGCGCTCGTCGAACGGGTCCGGACGAGCGAGCGACTGCACCGCCTGCTCGCAGAGAACTCGAGCGACATGGTGATCCGCGGCTCCGCCGACGGGGTCATCCGATACGCCTCGCCGGCGTCGGTCGCACTGCTCGGCTACGCGCCCCACGAGCTGGTCGGCATGACGGTCGCGGAGCTGACCCATCCCGAGGACATCGTCGGGCGGGAGGAGCGGCTGGCCCAGATCGACGCGGCGCCATATGCCGGTACGAGGCTGGCGCGGATGCGCCACCGGGACGGCCGCTGGTTGTGGCTCGAGGCGACCGTCCGGCCGATCCGGGATGCCGGCGGTACCGTCGTCGAGCGCCAATCGGCGTTCCGAGACGTGACCGAGCGGGTCCAGCGCGAACAAGAGCAAGCAGCGCTTTCACGGCTAGCCACCCTGATCGCGTCCGGTGGCGATCCGGCGGCCGTGTTCGACGCCGTCGCCGAACAGGTCGCGCGGCTGTTCGATGCGATCGTCGGCGCCGTGGTCCGCTTCGACGCGGACGCGGACGCGGACGCCGGGGACGTCATCGGAGTGTGGGCGAAGCCCGGATGCGAGCCATCCGACCGCACGTTCGATCTAACCGCACCCGTGACCGTGTCGGGCGAGCCCTGGGGCGCGGTCGGAGCGAGCTTCGCCGACGGTCGCGTCCCCGACGGCCTCGACGAGCGGCTGGCGCGCTTCGCCGACCTCGTCAGCCTGGCGATCAGCAACGCTCAGACACTCGAGGAGCTCGCGCGCCAGGCCACCACCGATGCCGTCACCGGGCTCGCCAACCACCGTCGATTCCACGAACGCCTGCGCGAGGAGATCGAGCGAGCGCTCCGCTACGACCATCCCCTCACGGTGGCCGTGATCGATATCGACCACTTCAAGCGCGTCAACGACACCCATGGCCACCAAGCCGGGGACCGCGTGCTGGCGGAGGTCGCCCACCAGCTCGGCGCGCAGGCGCGTACCTGCGACGTGGTCGCCCGAGTCGGCGGCGAGGAGTTCGCGTGGCTGATGCCGGACACGGACGTGGACGGCGGGCGTACCGCCGCGGATCGCGCCCGCGACGCGATCTCGGCGCTCAGATTGGACGGTGGCGTGTCGGTCACGGTGTCCGCCGGGATCTGCGGGTTCGCCCACGACCTCGAGCCTCAAGCGCTGATGGGCCGCGCCGACGAGGCGCTGTACGCGGCGAAGCACGCCGGTCGCGACCGCACGGTCGTGTACGGCGACGCGCACGCGCCCGAGCGCCGCGCCGCGTAGCCGTCGGGATGGGACCCGGCCGGCGGCTTATCCAGCCGGCCATCGACGTTGAGAAAGCTTCAGTACCGGGCCGACCGTCCGATAAGCGGGCTAATGCGTGGGGCACACAGCAACGAACGGTCTCTGCTCGATCGGTCTGGCCGGCACGACTCCCCTGCGCCCGCGGCGCGAGATCCGCGCGAGGCATTGCGCTGGGGCACGCGCCAGCACGACCGCTGGCTCGAGCGCTGGATCCGCTCGACCGAGGACCTCGCGCGGCTCCAGTACTCCCACCGGATGCTCGACGCCGTCATCGACGAGATCGACGGGCGCCAGATCCGCGTCGGCGACCAGTGGCTGACCGACTACGCGTCGTGCAACTACCTCGGGCTCGACCTCGACGAGGAGATCATCGACGCGATCCCCGATTACCTGCGGCGGTGGGGCACCCACCCGAGCTGGTCGCGCCTGCTGGGCAGCCCGGTCCTCTACGAGCAGATCGAGGACAGGCTCACCGCGCTCCTGGGCTGCGAAGACAGCCTGGTGCTGCCGACGATCACCCACATCCACATGTCGGTGATCCCCGTCCTGGCCGGCGGGGGCACGGTGTTCCTCGACAGCCGCGCCCACAAGACGATCTACGACGGGTGCGCGCTGGCGCAGGGCCGAGGCGCGACGATTCAGCGGTTCGCGCACGAGAGCCTCGACCACCTGGAGGCGCTGCTGCGCGATTCGAGCTGGCGCCGCCCCGGGATGATCTGCATCGACGGCGTGAACAGCATGACCGGGAATCCCCCCGATCTCGCCGCATTTGCAGCGCTGGCCCGGCAGCACGACGTGATCCTGTACGTCGACGACGCCCACGGCTTCGGGGTGATCGGCGAGCGCTCCCCGGCCGAGCCCTGCAACTACGGCATCCGCGGCAACAGCATCGTCCGCCACGCCGCCGAGAGCTACGAGAACGTCATCCTCGTCGGAGGCTTCTCCAAGGCCTACTCGTCGCTGCTCGCCTTCATCGCCTGCCCGACCGCGCTCAAGCAGGTCCTCAAGACCGCCGCGCCCCCGTATCTGTATTCGGGACCGTCGCCGGTCGCCTCACTTGCCACCGTGCTCGAGGGACTGCGAGTCAACGACGCGCGGGGCGATCAGCTGCGTGCCAAGCTCCATCACCTCACGGCGCGCGTCCTCGATCGTCTCGGAGAGCTCGGCGTCCACACCCCGAACCAGTCGGGCTTCCCGATCATCGAGGTGCCGCTGGCGCGACCCCGAGAGCGTCGACGAGGTCGGCAACCTGCTGTTCGACCGGGGCATCTACGTCACGATGGCCGTGTACCCCCTCGTTCCCCGCGAGGAGGTCGGGTTCCGCCTCCAGCTGACCGCGGCCAACACCGACGAGCAGGTCGACCATTTGTGCACGGTCCTCGGTGAAGTCGCGCAGCGGTTCAAGCTGCAGAGCACGCGCGCCGACTAGGGCGGATAGCACGATGCCCGCCGCGAGCTCGATCGTCCCCAACCGGCGCCACCTGTGGTGGCTCTTCCTCGTGTTCGGCGCACTCGTGTGTGGGCTGTACGTGTTCGTGCCGCCGCTGAAGGGCAGCCCGCTGGTGATCAACGGCCTCGGCCTCTACGGTCTCCTCGCTGTCGTCGCCGGGATCCGGCTCCACCGGCCGCGTGCCCGGGTCGCCTGGTGGCTGTTCGTCGCAGGCGTGTTCCTGTTCTGGGTCGGCGACGTCTACACGTACAGCGTCCGGATCCTCTTCAACGTCGTCGTGCCCTTCCCGTCGTTGGGCGACGCCGTGTACCTGACCATGTACCCGGTGCTGATGGTCGGCATCATGCTCCTCGTCCGTCGGCGCAACCAGCGGGCGGACGGCCCGGGGGCGGTCGACGCACTGATCATGACGCTGGGCCTGGCGCTCGTCTCCGGGATCCTGCTGATCGCCCCCTACGTCCACGATCGGACGCTCAGCCTGCTGCCCAAGCTCGTCTCGATCGGCTACCCGATGGGCGACATCATCCTGCTCGCCGCGGGGATCCGCCTCGCCGTGGACGGCGGCAAGCGCCGGCCGGCGTTCTACCTGCTGATCGCCGGGATCGTGTCGATGTTGGTCACCGACGACATCTACGGCCTGCTCACGCTGCACAACGCCTACAACCACCAGTTGTGGCTCGACGCGGGCTGGATCTTCTTCTATCTGTTCTGGGGGGCGGCCGCGCTGCATCCCTCGATGCAGGAGCTCTCCGACGTGGAGACCGATCGCCAGCCGCGGCTGACGTGGCTGCGACTGGCGCTGCTCGCCGGCGCGACCCTGATCGCCCCGGCGCTGGAGATCATCAAGGTCGTCCCGACCCGCAACTGGGATCTGCTGTTCGTCGTCGGCGCGTCGGCGGTTCTGTTCTCGCTGGTGGTCGCGCGCATGACCGGCCTCGTCCGGCAGCGCGAGAAGTCGGTGGCGCGCGAGCGCGCGCTCAGCGCTGCCGGCGGGCTGCTGGTCGCGGCCACGGATCCGCAGGACATCGTGGTTGCGGCGCTCCAGGCGGTCGCCGAGTTCGGCAAGGACCGCGTCGACGCTCGCGTGTGCCGGATCTTCGGCGATCAAAAGCGCGCGATGGCGCTCGACGAGCACGCCGCCCTGAGCGACTGGGCGATCTCCGCCGAGACCTCGGCGTTCCTGCACGACTCCGCGTCATCCGGCATGCTGAAGCTGTCGGCCGCCGCACGCGCAGAGCTCCATCTGCCCGCCGGCGACGACCCCGTCCTCCTGCTCGAGCTCCGTCCTGCGGGCCCCTCGGGCGCCGGCCTGATGCTGATCCTCGCGGGCGAGGCTGCCGACGACGATGAGACGCGGTACGCACTGCGCACGCTTGCGCACCAGGTCGCGCTGGCCCTGAGCAGCGCCGAGCTCTCGGCCGAGGTCCACCGGCGTGCGAGCGAGGCGCGGTTCGCGACGCTGGTCCAGAACTCCAGCGACCTGATCACGGTGATCGATGCCGGCAACACGGTCCTCTACCAGAGCCCGTCGATCGAGCGCGTGCTCGGGTACACGGTCGAGGAGGTCACCGGCCGCCCGTTCGAGGAGCTGCTCCATCCCGACGAGCAGGGCCGGCTGCTCCGCCGCCTCACCGATGGCGCCGGCGCCACCGGCCGCGCCGAGGTGATCGACTGTCTGCTCGCGCACAAGGACGGAAGCCTGCGCCACTTCGAGATCCTCCACGCTGATCTGTTGGGCGACAGTGCGGTCGGCGGGATCGTGCTCAACGGCCGCGACGTCTCGGAGCGCAAGGCGTTCGAGGAGCAGCTCGCCCACCAGGCCTTCCACGATCCGGTCACCCATCTCGCCAACCGCGCGCTGTTCAACGAGCGCGTCCGCCATGCGGTCGCCCGGACGCTGCGCGACGGCGTGGGCATGGCCGTGCTGTTCGTCGATCTCGACGACTTCAAGACGGTCAACGACAGCCTCGGTCACGCGGTCGGCGACCGGGTCCTACTCGAGGTTGCCCAGCGCGTCTCCGCGAGCGTCCGCGCCGCCGACACCGCCGCCCGGTTCGGCGGGGACGAGTTCGCGATTCTGCTCGAGGACGTGCACGACCCGCAGACGGCGGTGGAGACCGCCGAGCGGATCCTCGATTCGCTCGCCCGTCCGCTCCAGCTCGACGACAACAACCTGGTGATCCGAGCCAGCCTCGGCATCTCGGTCGTCGAGCCGGGCAACGCCACCGATGCCGACGAGCTCATCCGCAACGCCGATGCCGCGATGTACATCGCGAAGGCCGAGGGGAAGGGCGGCTACCGCCTGTTCGAGCCCGCGATGCACGACCGGGTGGTGGCGCGTCTCGCGCTCCGCGCCGATCTGCAGCGGGCGCTCGAGCGCGACGAGTTCGAGCTCCACTACCAGCCGCTGGTTCGCCTCGAGGACGAGGCCGTCACCGGGGTCGAGGCGCTGGTGCGCTGGCGTCATCCCGTGCGGGGGCTGATCCCACCGTTCGACTTCATCCCGTTCGCCGAGGAGAGCGGGCTGATCATCGACATCGGTCGGTGGGTGCTCCGCGAAGGCTGCCGGCAGGCGAAGGTCCTGCGGGGGCGGCTGACGGGCTCGACGGCGCCGTCGATCGGCATAAATCTGTCGGTCAAGCAGTTGTTCCACTCGGACATCGTCAGCGACGTCGCCGCTGCGCTGGCCGAGGCCGAGCTCGAACCCGAGGCCCTGACGCTCGAGATCACCGAGTCGGTGATGATGACCGACACCGAGCTGGCGATCAGCCGGCTGAACGAGCTCCGTGCGCTCGGCGTGCGCCTGGCGATGGACGATTTCGGCACCGGCTACTCGTCGCTGAGCTCGTTGAGCCTGCTGCCGCTCGACATCCTCAAGATGGACCGTTCGCTTCTGGCTGCCGGTGCGTCGCCGGTGACCTCCGGGCTCGCCTCCGCCGTGCTCAGCCTCGGCGAGACGTTCGCGCTCGAGGTTGTGGCCGAGGGCATCGAGTTCCCCGAGCAGTCGGCCACGCTCCGGGAGCTGGGATGCGACACCGGGCAGGGCTTCTACTTCGCCAAGCCGATGGAGCCCGAGCACCTGATCAGCTTCCTGGCTGAGCGGGCCGACGCGGCCGAGGGGACAGCGCTGCCCGCAGGCTCGGACTGAGCCTATGCAGCAGAGCTACGAGGCGCTGGACCGGCCGGGCGGATTCAGCCGGGTCCGGCTGTTCGCGCCGCTGGCCCATCGCGACTACCGGTTGCTGGCCGGCGGCATGTCGGTGTCGCTGCTCGGCGACGGCCTGTTCCTGGTGGCGCTGGCCTGGCAGGTCTACACGATGTCGGACGCGCCGACGGCACTCGCGACGGTCGGGATCGCGATGACGATCCCGACGATTGCGTGCCTGCTGATCGGCGGCGCGGTCAGCGATCGCTTCGATCGCCGGCTCGTGATGCTGATCGCCGATGCCGTTCGCGCCGTCGCGCTGGGCGCGCTCGCGGCCCTCGCGGTCTCCGGCGAGCTCCGGTTCTGGGAGCTGCTGGCGATCGCCGTGGTGTACGGCGCCGCCACCGCGTTCTTCAACCCCGCCTCCGACGCACTCGTGCCGCAGTTGCTTCCCGCAGACGCGCTGGCTCAGGCCAACTCGCTCGATCAGCTGATCCGTCCGATGGCGCTGCGCCTCGCCGGTCCTGCGCTGGGCGGCGTGCTGGTCGGCGCGATCGGCGCCGGCTGGACGTTCGGGTTGGACGGCGCCTCGTTCGCGATCTCGGTTGCCGCGCTCCTGGCGATGTCCCCGGCCGCGGCCGGTGCCGCGCCCGAGGCCCGCTCCGGTGCACGCGAGATCCGGGCCGGCCTGCGGTACGTCCGCAGTCACACCTGGCTGTGGGCGACCCTGGTCACCGCGGCGATCGCCTACCTGCTGTTCATGGGACCCACCGAGGTGCTGCTCCCGTTCATCGTCAAGAACCGCTTCGCCGACGGCGCACGTGACCTCGGGCTGATCTTCGCCGCCGGCGGTCTCGGCTCGCTCGCGTGCGCGGTCGCGATCGGCCAGTTCGGTCTCCCCCGCTCCGGCCTCACGTTCATGTACCTCGCCTGGACCGTCGCAACCGTTGCGGTGGCCGGCTACGGCTTGTCCAGGGGCTTGTGGGGCCTGATGCTCGCCAGCGTCCTGTTCAACACCCTGGAGACCGCGGGAACGATTGCGTGGGCGACCGCCAAGCAGCGCCACGTCCCATCGCGATTGCTCGGCCGCGTGTCGAGCCTCGATTGGCTCATCTCGATCGGTCTGCTGCCGCTGTCGTATGCGCTGACGGGCCCGATCAGCGCCGATCTCGGAGCGCGCCAGACGCTGATTTGGGCCGGCGTGCTCGGCGCGGCCGTCACATTCGCGCCGGTGCTCAGCCGGCGTGCGCGCCGCCCGGAAGCCGCCGGCGCTCCGAGCCCGCTGGCGGAGGCGCCGGCGGTGCGCGCACGCGCGTAGCGGTCCTAGCCGCCGGAGCTAGCGGTCGACGGCCTCCGTCCGGGCCCGCGCGATCGCCTCGGCGCCGGCGTCGCCGACGAGCAGCTCCGGGCGGAGCGCGCCGCTCGCGATCAGGTCAAGCGCCGGGAAGCGGCCGGTGCTCGCCAGCACCGGGTCGAGCGCGATCACGGTCGTCTCCCCGCCGAGCGGTTCGGACGCCGTGGCGATCACGGTCAGCGAGCCGCCGCCGGTGATGTTCCGCGCGGATGCGAGCAACTTGCGGGCGGCGTGAGGCTGGACGCCCGTCAGCGTGTCGATCAACACGACCGCGTGCGACCCCCGCGCCGCGAGCCGGCGGGCTTGGTCGACGGCGTGCTCCAGGGTCTGCGCCTGAGCGTCGGCGGAGGCGGCGAAGCTGACCGCCGCAGCCGGAGTCACCGGCCCCTCCTGCCAATCGGTGATCTCCTCGGGACGGACGCCGGCGAGGACCAGCGTGAGATGAATCTCGTCCTGGCCGGCGAGCGTCGCGGCCAGCCGGCGAAGCGCCTCGGTCTTGCCGGAGCGTGGCGGCCCGACGATCGACACCCTCGACCCCCGGCCGAACGGGGTCAGCCATTCGATCGCCTTGATCGTCGGGTCCTCAGACCCGAGCCGGAAGCGCTCGCTGGGAAACGCGGCGGGCAGATCGTCGAACCGGGTGCTGTCGGCGACCTCGTCGGCGGGACGGCCGTTGATCGTGTCGATCCGGATCAGCGACGCGAACCGCTCAGACCGGCGCGGCGGGCGGCGGGGACCGGAGATCCGGTCGCCCGGAACGAGCTCGCAGCGCTTGACCTGCGCAGCCGACACGTACACGTCGTCGTCCGAGGGCTCAGGCGGGCTCACCCGCAGAAAGCCGGAGCCGTTCGGCAGCAGCTCGACCTCGCCCTCGATGATCTCGTCCTCGGCAGCGCGCTCGGTCGGTTCGTCCCTCGGGGCGCGCTCCGCCGGCTCGTCGGCGTCCTCGGCGTCCTCGGCGGTGCCGGCATCCTCGTCGCGGCCGGCTGACCGGCTCCGTCCACCGCGCCGTCCGCGGCGCCGGCGAGCGGCGGGTCGTTCCTCCTCCCCGTTCGCGCGCTCATCCTCCGCACCGGGCTCCTCATCCGCGCGCTCCTGCTCCGAGCCCGGCTCCGCGTCCGCACCGGTCTCATCGTCGGGTGGCGGAGCCTCCTTGGAGGGCCTCTCAGCGGGCGATCCTCCCTGCCGGGTGATGATCGCGTCGATCAGGTCGTCTTTGCGCAGACGGCGATAGCCGTCGATCGAGAGCTCGGACGCCAGGGCGTGAAGGTCGGCGAGCGGACTGGCTGCGAGCGCGTCGCGATCGAGAATGGACATGGCACTACCTCCTTGGGTGGACGATCGGTGGGCTCCGGTCGCGTTGTGCCAGCGACCGGCGATTCAGGCACCCGAGACTAGCGTCCCGAGGGGACGCGTGGCTCTACCAGCCGGGAGGGGCGATCGAAGTCGACGACGCCGGCGACGCGATCGAAGGCGACGACGCCGGCGAGGCGATCAGCCCGGCCGGCGCGGCCGCCGGCGGCTGGTTGACGGGTCGCGCCGCGTCCGCCGTGCCCAACTGCGTGAACACCCAGGCTCCGAGCGCGACACCGGCGGCCAACAGCGACACGAACGCCCCGAACCGGACATGGATCAGCGCCGCGCCCGCGTTAGCCGAGGGGTCGACGATCTCGTACGCCGCGAACAGCACGGCCGCGAGCGCGCCGGCGACGGCCATCCAGCCGAGGCGCCGGTGCAGGTCGCGGCCGGTGGCGTGCACGACCGCCACCCCGCCGGCCAGCACCATCCCAGCCGCGAAGATCGCCGTCCAGCCGTGCATGGCCTGCCACGCGTCGAAGTGAATCGCAGCGAGTTTGCGTGCGATCGCGACGGTCAGCAGCCCGAACGGTCCGAGCGACTTGGCCTGCGAGAGCGCGCCGCTGATGCCGGCCAGGCTGAAGCCATACCAGGGCAGCCAGAGGCCCAACAGGGCAACCGCCGAGGCTCCGGCGGCGACCAGATGTGACCAATGACTCCTCCTTGACATGCACGAGGCTCATCGGTCCCCGCCCGGACCTGCTTGAGCTTCCTCGCGCGGCTCTCGACGCAACTCCTCGGCCAGCCACAGCCGAGGGCTCGGCTCGGACTCGCCGATGAGCGCCGCCCGGACCGCCAAGTAGTCCGCCACGTCGGCGACGTCGTGGACGCGCAGCACGTGGGCGCCGGCATCGACCCCGTACCCGATCGCCGCGAGCGTTCCGGCAAGGCGCTCCCGCGGAGGCCGCTGCGTGATCGCGCCGATGAAATCCTTGCGCGAAACCGCCAGCAGCAGCGGCCGCTCGAGCGCATGCAGATCGGACAGCTCCCGCAGGACCTCGATCGTCTGCGCCGGGGTCTTGCCGAAGTCGGGGCCGGGATCGAGCATCAGCTGCTCGAACGAGACGCCGTGGGCCATCGCCACCGAGATCAGCTCGCGCAGGAACCGCTTGACGTCGGCTCCGACCAGCCCGTCGAGCGTCGGATCGAGCAACTTCTGCTTGGGCGCCGCGCGCGTGTGCATCAGGACGAGCCCGGCGCCGGTGCCCGCGCACACGTCCGCCAGTTCGGGATCGCGCAGACCGCTGACGTCGTTGACGATCGCCGCGCCGGCGGCGATCGCTGCGTGTGCCACGGCGGGCTTGTAGGTGTCGACGGACACGAGCGCGCCGAGGTCCCCGGTAACGCGCTCGATCAGCGGCACCACGCGCTCGATCTCCTCCTCGGGCGCCACCGGCGGCTGGTTGGTCACGCCGGACTCGCCGCCGATGTCGATGATGTCGGCGCCGGCGTCCAGGAGCGACCGCGCCAGCTCGACCCGATCCTCGAGCGTCCGGTGCCCGCCGGCGTCGGAGAACGAATCGGGCGTAGCGTTGACGACCCCCATCAGCCACGGCCGCCCGCCGAGATCGAGCGTGCCGGCGGTGGTGCGCAGCGGGAGCGCCGGCGCGGTCACGCGATCTCGATCGCTCATCGCCCCGGAGGGTATCCCCGACCGCCGGCGGGCTCGTTGGCGGTCCGATAAAGGCGGGCACCTGAGAGTGTGTGGGCGGTGGTCTCGTCCGGTCACCCGTGGTCGGCCGGCGACCTGCAAAACCTGTCATTGGAGCCGCCGTACGCTGACCGTGTCAATCCGCGCATGCCCCACATGCATGCTCTGACACGGTCAATGCCGAGCGCGCCAATTGTCAGCTTTTGCAGGTTGTTTCCGACCCGCGACAACGCTGAGAGCGAGGCTGCGGCGCCCGGCCCGCGGCCCTCGCGCCCGACCCAACGCGCCGGGCGACCCGAATCGGGTGCGCGCCGGGCCGGCGGGACGGGTGTGCAGCCGAAGCGACCGTCAGTGCGCGGGATCGGCCACGCCGTCCTGCCGGCGCTTGGCGATGATCTCCTTGATCCGCTCGAGCGTCTCGTCGGACATCCGCCGGATCTCCCAGTGGGTCAGTTTCATCACTCGCATCGGCGAGGTCGCGATCACGTCGGCATTCCGCGGCTCGCGGTCGATCAGGCCCATTTCGCCGATCACGTCGCCTTCCTTCAACGACGCGACCTTCTCGCCGTTCTGGATCACGTCCGCGCTGCCCTCCTGGATCGCGATCAACTCGGTCGAGTAGTCGCCCTGCTTCATCAGGATCTGTCCCTCGGCCACGCTCGTCTCGGTGGCGAACGCCGCAAGGCGGTTCGCTTCCTCGTCGGAGAGGTGCGAGAAGATCTGAATTTCCTTAAGGCGATTGGGATCCATCGTTGCCGGAAGTACCCGGTCCTCACCGGGCTAATCCCCGAATGACTAGAGCGCCTGCACTTCGGATGTGATGTCGCTCACAGATTGCTTGGCGTCGCCGAACAGCAACGCGGTCTTGGGGTCGTAGAACAGGGGGTTGTCGATGCCGGCGAACCCGCTCGCCATCGATCGCTTCAGCACGATCACCGCGCCCGAGCGGTCGACCTCGAGGATCGGCATGCCGTAGATCGGCGACCCCGGCTCGTTCTTGGCCGCCGGGTTGGTGACGTCGTTCGCGCCGATCACCGAGCGTCACGTCGGTGCGCGAGAACTCGGGGTTGATCTCGTCCATCTCGCGGAGCAGGTCGTAGGGCACGTCGGCCTCGGCGAGCAGCACGTTCATGTGACCGGGCATCCGGCCCGCCACCGGGTGGATCGCGAACTTGACCTCGACCCCCTTGGCCTCCAGCGCACGCTCGAGCTCGCGCACGGCGTGCTGGGCTTGGGCGACCGCCATCCCGTACCCGGGCGCGATCACGACCAGGCGGGCGTAGGACAGCTGGATCGCGACGTCCTGGGCCGAGGTCGACCGGACCGTCCCGCCGGTCTCGCCGGCGCCGCCGGTCGGGGCCGCGATCGCCCCGCCGAACCCGCCGGCGACGATCGCCGGCACCGAGCGGTTCATCGCCTTGGCCATCAGGTTCGTCAGGATCGACCCGGACGCGCCGACGATCATCCCGGCCACGATCAGCGCCGTGTTGTTCAAGGCGATACCGGTGGCGGCCGCCGATAACCCGGTGAACGCGTTCAGCAGCGAGATCACCACCGGCATGTCCGCGCCGCCGATCGGGAGCACGACCATGTTCCCGAGCACCCCGGCCGCGAGCAGGATCCCGATCACGAACAGCGCCTGGGAATGCGTCCCGGCCGCGAGCACGATCGCGCTGCCCACGCAGATCACGAACAGCCAAGGTTGATGAACGACTGCCCCGGGAGCTTGATCGGCTTGCCCGGAAGGATCTCCTGGAGCTTCCCGAACGCGATGTTCGACCCCCAGAACGAGATCGACCCCACGATCGCCGCGAACAACGACGGAATCTCGACCTTCAGCGCGAAGTCGCCGCCAAAAGCGTGGCGGTACTCGACCCACGCGATGATCGCCACCGCGCCGCCGCCCACGCCGTTGAACAGCGCCACCATCTGCGGCATCGCGGTCATCCGCACGTTCCGCGCCGCCGGCACACCGATCGCGACCCCGATCGCGATCCCCAGCGCCATCAGCCACGGCGTGCTCGACCCGCTGAGCACGTGCGGCGTCAGCAACGTCGCCACGATCGCGATCGCCATCCCGACCGCCGCGATCTTGTTCCCGCGAACCGCCGTGCGCGGCCCGGTCAGCCCGCTCATCCCGTAGATGAAAAACGAGAACGCGACGATGTAGCAGGCGTCGATGAAGGTCGCCGACTGCAGGAAGATCGTGCCGAGGATCACTTCTCGCCGCCCTCGATCTCCTCGGACGCGGGACCCTCGGGCAGGTCGGGCTTGCGTTTGAACATCCCGAGCATCCGGTCGGTGACCACGAACCCGCCGACGATGTTGATCGTGCCGAACGCGATCGCGATCACCAGCAGCACGTGCTCGAACCACCCGACCGCTTCATGCATCAACAAAAGCCCACCGAGCAGCACGATCCCGTGGATCGCGTTGGTGCCCGACATCAACGGCGTGTGCAGCGTGTTCGGGACCTTCGAGATGACCTCGAACCCGACGAACGCCGCCAGCACGAGGATCGCGATATCGGTAATCGTGCTCACGTTTTCCTCCTCCTCCGGATCGGGATCAGGAGCCCGCCGTCGTGGCGGCCTCGGCCGCGGCGCGGGCGGCCTCGTGGACGATCTCGCCGTCGCGCGTGATGCACGCGCCGGCGATCACCTCGTCGTCGAAGTCCAGCGCGAGCTGACCCTCGTCGGAGATCATCAGGCCGAGCAGCGCCTGGATGTTGCGGGCGTACAGCTGCGACGCGTGCTCGGCCAACGTCGAGGGCACGTTCAGCGGCGCGAGGATCTTCACGTCGTGCCGGATCACGGTCTGCCCTGGCTCTGAGAGCTCGCAGTTTCCGCCCGCCTCGCCGGCGAGGTCGACGATCACCGACCCCGGCTTCATCAGCTTGACCGCCTCCTCGGTGACGAGGATCGGGGCGCGCCGGCCGGGCACGAGCGCGGTCGTGATCACCACGTCGACCTTGCCGATCGCCTCGGCCATCAGCTCCTGCTGGCGCTGCTGTTGCTCGGGCGTGAGCTCGCGCGCATATCCGCCGGCGCCCTCGAGATCGCCCCCGAGATCGAACTCCAGGAACTTTGCGCCGAGCGACTCGACCTGCTCCTTGACCGCCGAGCGCACGTCGAATCCCTGGACCACCGCTCCCAGCCGCCGCGCGGTCGCGATCGCCTGCAACCCCGCGACGCCGGCGCCGAGCACCAGCACCGTCGCCGGCCGGATCGTCCCCGCCGCGGTCATCAGCATCGGGAAGTAACGCCCGAGCTCCATCGCGCCGATCAGAGCGGAGCGGTACCCGGAGATGTTCGCCTGCGAGGACAGCGCGTCCATCGACTGCGCGCGGCTGATCCGCGGGATCGCCTCCATCGCAAAACTCGTCGCCCCCGACGCCGCGATCGCCCGGATCGCCTCACCACCCGTCAACGGCTGAAGGAACCCGATCAGCACGCTGTCTGACCGCAGCCGCCCGATCTCCTCGGACGTCGGCGTCGCGACCTTGACCACCAGGTCGGCCTCGTACACGCCGGCGGGGTCCTCGACCATCCGCGCGCCGGCCTCCTCGTACTGGCTGTCGGGGATCAGCGCGCCGGCGCCGGCGCCGCGCTCCACGAGCACCTCGAGCCCACCGTCAGACCCTTCGCCACCGCCGGCGGCGAGCTTCCGCACCACCTCGGGCACGAGCGCCACGCGTCGCTCGCCCTCGGCCGTCTCCTTGGGGACTCCGATCCGCATCGGGCGCCGGAGCGTACAGATTTTGGCCTGCGGCGGGCTCAGCTGCCGCCGACGAACGCCAGGCTCACCGCGGTCAGGACGCCGGCGTCGATCGCCAGCCGATCGGTGGTCGACATCGCCGGGCCGGGGCTGACCGCCAGCGACACACGGCGCGGGCGACCCCGCCCCGAGCGACGGCCCTGGCGGCGGGATCGCGCCACCGGCGCCACGGCACGCGAGGCGGTCGTCGTCCGGGTGCTGTGGCGCGGTGCCGACGCCGGCGGGGGCGCCGGCGGGGATGCCGGCGCGACGCGACGCGCGGGGGCGGCGATCGGGAGCGGCTTGCCATCGAGCGCCATCAACGCCTCGGCCGTGACCCACGTCGGCGTCTCGTCAGTGCCCCGCGCGTAGCGAACGTGACCGTCGCCGGCGATCAGCGAACGCAGGTAGTCGAGCGGCGAAGGCGCTCCGCGCCGGTGCAGCGAGCTCGGGTTGACCCCGACCGCGAAAAGCCCCTGGACCGCGAAAGCGGTCGACTGCGCGTTCGAGCCCGCGCCCGGCAGGCCCGGGAAGCCGCCGTCGCGGTCCTGCTGGCCCCGGATGTACTCGATCGCGAGGGCCCGGGCCCGCGCCGCGCCGGCGGCGCCGTCGCCGGCGAGCGCCTCGAGCGCCGACCCGGTGTCGTCCACGTCGCTGAGGCCGCCACGCGTCGCGAAGTTGAAGCCGCCGTCGCCGTCCTGCTGGCGCACGATCCACGCGAGCGACGCGGACGGCGGCGCGACGCCCGCCGCCCGGAATGCGAGCACGGCGAACGACGTCCAGTTCGTCTGGTTGTTCACCGACCCGTTCCGCCCGATGGCCGCCCGGAGTTCGGCGATGAGATTCCGTCCGCCGAAGCTCGTCGCCGGAAGGCCGGCGGCGCCGGCGACGAGGATGTTCCGCTCGACGTCGCCGGGGTCGGACGCCGAGGCGACGCCCCCCTCGATATAGCCGATCAGGCTGTGGCCGTCACGCGCGACGTCCTGGGGGTTCTCGCCGGAGGCGGCCAATCCGAGCGCGGCCCACCCCGAGTACAGCGGCGACGACGCCGACCCCGGCGCTCCGCCGAGGCCGCCGTCGGCGTTCTGGGCCGCGAGCAGGTAGCCCGCCGGCGTGCTCGCCCCCGCCGTGCGCCCCTCGCACCGTTGTCGCCGCCGACGCGCGCCCCACCCCTAACGTGCCTGGCTGGCTGGCCAGCCAGGCTGCGGGGACGAGCGTGAGAGCAACCGCGATGACCAGCGGCGGCGTAGCGGTCCGCCACGTCACGTTCAGCCGCACCGTGAACCGACGCAGCGACCGGATCAGCGCCGGCCCGAACGCGAGCGCGAACACCAGGCACCCGCCGGCGTGCACGCAGTCGAACCCGATCCCCTTCCCCACATACACACCCAGCTGGGCCGGGCTGTGATCGCTGTAGGTGACCCAGTCGCCGATGTCCTGAAGCGCGGTGAATCCGAACCCGACCACGGCGCACACGATCGCCAGCGGCCACCGGGCGATCCGCCGGCGCGTCACCACCGCAAGCCCGGCACCGATCACGCCGACCGCCCCCCACCCGGCCATCTGCCACGGGGTCCAGGGACCCTGGCCGAAGAAGAAGTTCGAGGCCAGCCCGGCGAGCGCCCCGACCGCGAATCCGGGCCCGCCGCCGAGTGCGTACCCGGCCACGAGCACGATGTCCGTCGTCGGCTTGACGTTCGGGAACGCCGCAAACGCGATCCGGCCGAGCGCCGCAAACGCCGCCAGCGTGCCCACCAGCGCGACGACCCGGGCGTCCGGGCGCACCCGCTCGTACCACGCGAAGCCGCCGGCAAGCGCCAGCGCCAGGATCGCGAACGCCGCGAGCTGCCAGCTCACGCGCTGACCTCGGCTCTGCGTGTCCGCGCCGGTCGCGCAAATCCGGCCACGAGTGCGGCGCCCTCCTCGGCCGCGAGCGCACCGCCCGCTCCGCCGAGGATCCGCGCGGTCTCGGTGGCGAAGTACGTGCCGCCGGCGAGGATCTCCGCCGGCGAGCCGTCGGCGATCACCACGCCGTCTCCGAGCAGCACCACGCGCTCGGCGAACGCGGCCACGAACTCGGGATCGTGGGTCGCGACCAGCACGGCGGCGTCGAGCTCGAGCAGCAGCGCGGCGAGCTCGTCCTTGCGCCGGCGGTCCATCCCGCGGGTCGGCTCGTCGAGGCACACCACCGTCGGTTGATTGGGATCCCCACCCGCCCCATCTCCGCCGGCCCCGTCGAGCACGATCGCGAGCGCGAGCCGCTGCTTCTCCCCGCCCGACAGGTCGCGCGGGTGGCGGTCGGCGAACGCCGGATCGCCGAGCCCGACGGTTGCGAGCGCGCCCGGCGAGGCCTCCTGCGCGACTCGCTCGTGAATCAGGTAGTCGGTCGGGTTCTGGAGCAGCAGCGCGACCCGGCCGGCGCTCCGGACCTTCCCGCGGGTGGGGCGCATCAGCCCGGCGGCGTGCCGCAGCACCGTCGACTTGCCGGCGCCGTTGCGCCCCATCAGCGCGACGCGTTCGCCCGGGGCGAGCTCGAGTGAGACGCCGCGGAGGATGGCCGGCCCGCGTTCGATCTCATGCCAGACCCGGTCGAGCCTGAGCGCGCTGTCTTCGGCGCGCCGGACCCGCTTGGGATCCGGCCGGCCCGCGGCGCCGGCCGCGACCCCGCCGGTGTCCGGGAGCAGCCCCCGAGCTCGCAGGGCCGAGCGCGCCGCCTTCACGCCCGCAACCGGCGCCAGCCCGAGGCCGTGCAGGAGCCGCGCCCCCGGGGTGGCGAGCTCCGGCGCCTCCTCACAAGCCCAGGCCAGGAACTCGGCGGGCGCGGCGTCGCAGACCACGCGGCCCCCGCGCATCGCGATCGCGCGGTCGGCGAAGCCCAGGCAGCGCTCGAGCCGGTGCTCGGCGATCACGATCGCGGCGTCGAAGTCCTCGTTCAGCCGCCGCAGCAGCGCGATCAGCTCGTCGCCGGCGACCGGGTCGAGCTGCGAGGTCGGCTCGTCGAGCAGGATCAGCTGCGGCCTGCCCGCGAGCGCGGCGCCGAGCGCCACGCGCTGGAGCTCGCCCCCGGACAGCTCGGCGGTCGGGCGGTCGAGCAGGTGCGCGATCCCGAGCGCGAGCGACGCCTCCTCGATCGCGCGCGCGACGGCGGCAGGTGCCTCCCCCTGGTTCTCGAGCGGCAGCGCGAGCTCCGCGCGGACCGTGCCCATCACGACCTGGGTCTCGGGATCCTGGAACAGCGTCCCGACGGCGGCGGCGAGCGCGCCCGGACCGTGCTCGCGTGTATCCAGTCCCGCGACGATCGCACGGCCGGCGAACACGCCGCCAAAGAAATGGGGCACGAGCCCGTTCGCCGCGCGCAGCAGCGTCGACTTGCCCGAGCCCGAACCGCCGGCGAGCACGACCAGCTCGCCCGGCCCCATGTCGAGCGTGACGCCGGCGATCGCCGGCGCGGGCGCGCCCGGGTAGGTGTAGGTGACGTCGCGCAGCGATAGGACGCTCACGGCCCGATCCCCCTGCGGTCGGCGAACGGCAGCAGCGCGCACAGCACGATCGCGACCGCCACGGCCGCGCCCCCGATGCCGACCGGTGCCGACAGCGACGGGTCCGAGCTGAAGGGGACGAGTCCCGCGACGCGGGCTCCGATCGCCACCGCCACCAGCGCGACCGCCGCGGCCCCGAACGCGATGTCGTGACGCGAGTACGGCCTCCGCACGCGCGATCGACCGCCCTGCCGCCGCGCGGCGCCGTAGCCGCGCACCTCGAGCGCCGCGGCCACGTCGAGCGCGCGATCGAGCACTCCCGCTGTCGTCGCGCGCATCAGCTGCACGCGGGACGGCGGCGGCCCGGGACGGCACCGCTGGGCCTCGGCCAGCCGCCGCGCGTCGCGCGCGAGCACCGGCACCATCCGCGTCGCGAGCGTCGCGGTCAGCGCCGAGTGAAACGAGAAGCGGCGGAACAGCCCGAGCACCTCGTCGGGATCGACCGCGACCGTGTACAGCGCGCCGCACAGGATCAGCGCGACCGCCCGCACGCCGAGCACGGCGCCGTAAACGGTCGCCTCGAGCGTGATGTCGGTCTGGCCGAATACCGGCAGATCGCCGAGCCGGGCGATCACGGTCAGCCCGCCCTGGGCGACGAGCATGTTCACGCCCATCACGAGCAGGCCGAGCGGGAGCGCGAGCAGCGCCGCGCGGCGTATCTCCCGGCCGACGCCGGCGCCGAGCGCCGCGCCCGCGATCGACACCACCACGGCCCCGAGCGCGATCGGTGCGGACAGCAGCAACGTGGCCAGCGCGAGCGCCAGGCAGTACGCACATCCGGCGCCGGCGCGGGCGGCGTGCAGCGGGCTCGCGCGCCGGCGGTAGGTCAACTGGACCCCTCGAGCGGCACCGGCAGGTCCGTGGCGCCCTGGACCGCGACTGCGAAGTGATTGTCGAGCCGCGGCGGTGTGAGCGCGGCGGCCGCGGCCGACACGCCCGCGACGTCGGTCCCGGTGATCAGCCACGCCGGTCCGGTCGAGGTCTGCGCCATGGCCGCGATCAGACCGGAGCCGGCACCGAGCGTCTTCACGACCTGTGCTTGCGGGTTCGAGCAGCTGGAGCGAGGACCCGGTCGGGCCGACGAACTTCGCGTACACCCCGCTCGCGGCCGGGCCGTGCTCAATCAGCGTGGCGAGCAGCTCAGAGCGGAGATCGTGCCAGGTGCCGACGATCACCCCGAGCGAGTCCGAGCCTGACCCGGTCCCGATCGCCTGGCTCGCGATCGGCACGCCGATCTTGGTGAGCTCGTTGGTTACGCGCTTGCATGCCGTCGGGACGTCGGTGGCGCACTCGAGCGTGACCGGGAACCGCCGGTCGTTGATGCCGTGGACAAACGGCTCGGGAAACGAGCCCACGACCGCCGGGATCGAGTCGGTGGCGCTCCAGTCGTGCAGGTCCCACCAGACCCGGTCGCCGTAGTGGATCGAGGTACCGGCGGCGCCGAGGGAAGCCTCGATCCCGTTCACGTAGTAGAACCAGTCGAGCCGGGAGGAGCCGCCGGCGTGGCCGTCGATCGACTCGACGAACCCGCCGCTATAGCGCGTCGTGACCTTGAACGACCGCTCGAGCATCCGCAGCACGGTCTGTGACCCCGGGATGCTCTTCTCGGTGACCGAGCCGACCGGGGCGGAGCCGAACCCGCGCGTCACCGTGAGCGTGACGACGCCCGAGGTCGACTTGCCGGCGCCCAGGCCGCAGCCGGCGATCGCGATCGCGCACGCGATCGCGATCGCCGGGACCCTTGCGTTGCGGGTCATGAGGGACCCGTGAGTCTCACCCGACGGGGGTCACCCGACGAGCTTGAACCCCAGCCGCTCTCCGGCGTGCAGCCCGATGTCGCAGACCCCCTTGCTTGCGGGCTTGCCGTTGACGATCAGCTCCCAGAAAGCGTCCTGTCCCTTCGGCTTCACCCCGAGGATCGAGCTCACGAGCACGCCGGGCACGCTCGAGTAGTACTTGCCGGTCCACCTGCCGTGCGTGGCTGCGTCGAGCGCGCCGGCGGCGCTGCTGCCCGAGCACTTGCCCTTGGGCGTACCGCCCTTGGTGATCCACCCCTTCTCGCCGTGCACGGTGGCCTGGCGAAGGGTCTTGGTCGCGGTCTTGATGGTCACCGTGACGGTCGGGCCGGAGCCGGCGGCGAGTGCGACACCGGACGCCGCGACGGCCATGACGATCGCTCCCACGAGAGCGATGAGGGTCTTGCGATGCATGAGGGCCACCCCTTTCCACGAGGGCGTATTGGCTTGGCGGTCGGAGGCTGGTCTCCTGGCTTACGGGCCTACCGGCCGCGCCTTCCCGGCGAGTCGTCCTCGCCAGTGGCCTGCATTGCGGCTGGCGTCCCCGATCACAGTGGCGGGTCCGCGCCGGTCTCTCACCGGCTTCCCATCACCACCGACCTTGAACGAGTGGATCGTACCGCGGCAACCAGCCACGTCGCCGATTGCCATCTGCCGCGGCCTCTACCGTCCTTTCTTCATGCCCGCAGCCTTCCTCGCAACGCTCGTCAACGGAGAGGTCGCTCTGCGGTTTCCCTACGACGATCGCGTGCGGCTGGTCCTGCGCTCGATTCCGGGGCGGCGCTGGGATCCCGAGGCACGCGTCTGGTGGGTGCCGCTCGACCCCGATCGGGCGCATTCACTGACGGCGTTGTTCGAGAGCGTGCCCTATCCGGTGGATGTCTCCGATGCGCTCGGTCGCGCGCTCGCGCGCCGGCGCGCCAAGCGCTCGCCGGATGAGCTCCTGGTCGACCTCGCCCGACCCGACAACAACTGGTGGTTCAGCTTCGCGACCGACGGCGCGACGGACCTCGTCGAGCTTCTGCTGGAGCATCCGGCCGCCTATCGCGTGCCCGCGATCGAGCGGGGGTTGTTGCCGGTCGACCGCCAGGCCGCGGAGATCCTGCGCGAGTGCTCCGAGCAGGATTCCAGGCTGCGCCTGACCGACGATGCCCGCCACGCCCTTACCGAGGTCGTGCGCGCACCGATCGCCCGCTCCGAGCCGACGTTCCAGTCGCCCGTCTTCGACGTCGAGCTGCGGCGCGACCGCCGGGGCCGTAACTGGATCGTGATCGGCTCAGACCACGCGCCGCTCGCACGGGCGCTGGCCCGGGTGGGCGCACTCGAGCTGTTCGACGGCCCGGCCGGCTCGGTGGCGGTCGCGGCGGCCCAGGCAGACGGTGTCCCGATCGCGGAGCTACTCGCTGGGCTCGACGTTCGGTCGGTCGATCCCCATGTCGAGCGCTGGATCGAACGGACGACGAGCTGGCGGGGGACGATCGAGGTCGACGGCCCGCGCGAGGTGCCGGTGTTCCTGCTGCTCGGCGACAACGAGCGTCTCCCGAGCGCGTTACGCGAGCGCGCGAGGCCGTGCCGAGGTGGCGCGTGCCTGCCGCTGACGCTGGAGTCCTGGCGGGCGATCGACGCGGCATCGCTCCAAGGCTGGATCAGCCATGCCGCGAACCGGTGCGTGGCCGCGCTCGAGGCCGGGCGGCCGGCCCCGCCGGCGGTGCTCGAGCTGTCGGAGATCCACGACCAGCCCACGTTCGTGCTCGCACCCGGGCACGACCTCGGGATGGTGGAGGAGTTCGCGCGCGTATTTCGATCCCCGACCACCCCCGCGGCCGCAGGTGCGCGGGCCGGCCACCAGCACGACCGGCTACCGGCGATCGTTGCCGATCCCTTCTGGGTGCCGGACCTCGATCAGTTCATCTCCGCGCACGACCCGTGGGTGGCGCCCGAGGCGCTGGACCGCCTGCAACAGATCCGGGAGGAACACGCTCGCGCTGCCGGGCTGGTGGCGCTGTCCGCCGCGACCGACGCCGACCTGGATGATTTGGTCCCGCTCACGCTTGGCGGCGAGCTGAAGCCGTTCCAGCGCGCCGGGGTTGAGTACCTGCTCAAGCAGCGCCGCTCGTTTCTCGCCGACGAGCAGGGCCTGGGCAAGACCGTGGAAGCGCTGGCGACGATTGAGGCGGACGGTGCGTACCCGGCGATCGTCGTGTGCCCGGCCAGCCTGAAGCTCAACTGGATGCGGGAGATCGAGCGCTGGCTGCCCGCGCGCTCGGCGCAGATGCTCGACGGCAACCGCGGAGCCGTCCCGGCCGCGGATCTGACCGTCGTCAACTACGACATCGTCGCCGGCCGGCTCGACGCCCTGAGCGCGCTGGCTCCACGCGCCATCGCGCTCGACGAGTCGCATTACTGCAAGAACCCGAGGGCCAAACGCACGCAGGCCGCGCAGCGGCTCTGCGCCGCCGTCCCCCGCGAAGGACTCGTGCTGGCTCTGACCGGGACGCCGGTGATGAACCGGCCGCCGGAGCTCATCTCCCAACTGCGGATCATCGGGCGCCTCGGCGACTTCGGGTCGGGCGCGGAGTTCGGGCAGCGGTTCCGCGGCGCGGATGCCCACCAGCGCCTGCACTGGCACTTGCGGGCGCGATGCTTCGTCCGGCGTCTGAAAGCGGACGTGCTGCCGCAGCTGCCGGCCAAGACCCGCGCGGTGGTTCCGGTCGCACTCGACAACGAAGCTGAATACCGCCTCGCAGAGCGTGACGTCATTGCCTGGCTGCGCAGCCAGCCACTCGACCTGCGCGCGCTCGACGCCAAGGTTGCGGCAGCCCTCCGAGCGGAGCGGCTCGTGCGCTTCAACGCGCTGAAGCTGCTCGCCGCGCGAGGCAAGCTCCAGGCCGCGTTGCATTGGATCCACGACTTCCTGTGCTCCGGCGAACGGCTTGTCTTGTTCGCCCGGCATCGCGAGATCCAGCGGGCAGTGCTCGAGCGGTTCCCGGCGGCGCTGCACGTGCTGGGCGACGATTCGCAGCGCGCCCGGGACGCCGCGGTGCGGACGTTCCAAGGCCCGGACTGCGATAGCCAGCTGATCGTGTGCTCGATCGAGGTCGCCGGCCAGGGAATCACTCTCACGAGCGCTTCGAACGTCGCGTTCCTCGAGCTCGACTGGACGCCGGCCAAGCACGACCAGGCCGAGGACCGCTGCCACCGGATCGGGCAGCAGGACGCGGTCAATGCCACCTATCTGCTGGCGGCGGACACGATCGATGAGACGATCGCGACCCTGCTCGAGCGCAAGCGCGCCGTGATCGGCGCCGTCACCGATGGGCGCGCGGAGGACGAGCACGGCGTCGTCGACGCGCTCGTCGCCGAGCTGCGAGGCGAGCCGTACCGGCACCTTCGCGCCGTCGCGTGAGCGCCTAGACTGAGGCAGGGGCTTCTTCGCCATGACCGTCAACCTGACCCGGATCTACACACGCCTGGGCGACTCGGGCGAGACTCATCTCGGCGACATGAGCCGCGTGCCGAAGACGCACCCGCGGATCGAGGCGTACGGCACCGTCGATGAGCTCAACGCGCACATCGGGCTGGCGCTCACGGTCGAGGACCTCCCCGAGGCGTACGCGGAATGGTTGCGCCGGATCCAGAACGACCTGTTCGACGTGGGCGCCGACATCGCCGCGCCCGAGGATCCCGAGCGCGAGCGTCTGCGCGTGATCCCCGAACAGACGGCGTGGCTCGAGGGGCGCTGCGACGAGGTCAACGCGACGCTCGCGCCGCTCAAGTCGTTCGTGCTGCCTGGCGGTACCAGGGCCGCCGCGCAGCTGCACGTCTGCCGGACCGTATGCCGCCGCGCCGAGCGGCTCGCGATCGCGTGCGGCGATGAGCTGAACGCCGAGGTGGTCCGCTACCTGAACCGGCTGTCGGACCTGCTGTTCATCCTCAGCCGGGGCGCCAACGGCGGCGATGAGCCGCTGTGGGAGCCGGGCCGGTATCGCTAGGCGTCAGGGTCAGCGCGATCCCGGTCGAGATCGCGAAGCCGAGCGCGGCGATCCCGAGCGCACCGACGACGAACGCCTTGTGCGCATCGGCGTACGTCACGACCGCGTGCGGGCGGCTCGCCACCGCGATCATCGCCAGTAGCGTGCCCCCGGCAAGCGCCGCGCCGACGGGGCTGAGCGCCCTCGCGATCGACGCTGGACTGATCGTGCGCTCGCCGCCAGGGCTCCGCGCTTCGAGGGCCAGCAACCCGGCGATCGCCAGCAGCGTCCACGTCGCGGCGACGAGGAATCCTCCGAACACGTCGCTCGGGAAATGCCAGCCGAGCGTAAGGAACGAGTAGCTGACCGCGACCGCGAACAGGGCTCCGAGCGCCGCTACGGCCGGGCGCATGCGAGCCGGGACGGCGAGGACCATCGACAGCGCCAACGACATCGCCGCCGTGGCATGGCCGCTTGGCCAGGTGGCGGCAAACACCGGAGTGGTCCAACCGAAGTACGAGGCTTCTCTGGGCGTCTCCAGCAACGGCTTCAGGATGTGCGTGGTGAGGTTCGCCCCGAGCAGGATCACGCCGACCGCTACCGCGACGCGCGGTCGACCTCGGAGCAGCGCGACGACGATCGGCACAGCGGCGAAGTAGACATAGGGGCTCGGATTGCACAGCGGCGCCAGGTGGTCGGCGACTCGGTAGATCCAGCTGTGGCCCGAGAGTTCGTAGAACCCGCCGAACATCGACCGGTCCGCGCTGCGCACGAAGCCAATGTGGAACGCCGCGAACCACGTCACCAGGAGCAGCACGAAGCACCCGGCCGCGCCCGCCAGCGCCCATCTGGTGCGAATCACCATCAACCCAGCCTAGCGAGCCCGGCGGCCTGGGCGAGAGGGGTTCGGTCAGCTCAGGTGCTCGAGCTCGTGCCGCGCGCTTCGCATGATCCGCAGCTCCGGCGAGACCCCGGTCCGCCGCACGTGCGCGTAGTGCTCGATGTCCTCTGGTGAGGCCACGTCGACGCTCAGCCCGGCGGCCAGCTCGAACCGGCCGGCTTCATATAGAAGCTCCTGGTAGCCGGGGGTCTCACTCGAGCGGCCCTCCACGTCGAGGAAGTGGATACCGGTGCGGAACTCCCAGCGCTGGCCGCCCGGAGCTCCGTCCGGAGCTGCCTTGGCGCGCGCGGCTCCGGCACCGCCGTGCTGGCGGGGCCGGGCGTTCGCGGCGTCGAGCGCGCGCGATAGGCGCTCGTAATTGCGCCGGTAGGGCGCGGGGACAATCGCGACCGGCCCAGCGGCGCCGGCACCGCCGCGAACGGCGTCCGCCACCGGTCCGACGAGCACGAACTCGACCTGGTTGGCCTGAAGCCATGTCAGCACGGCGATCGACTCGCCTGCAATGTGCTCGAAGCCGGGAGACGGGCGAGCGGGGCGCATCTCGATCTGCGGGTAACGTCGTTTGCGCAGCATGGTCTCTGCGTTTCGCCGCCTGGGCGAGGAGTCCTTCCGTTCGGGTCCGGAGTCGTGTTAGGTAACGTGCCGTGACGGGTGAGCCGGGAAGTCTGGTCGGCATGTCCGTCGCCGACCCTGGAGTCGCATGTCCGTCGCCGTCGCACTCCCGCTGTTCCTGGCCTCGCTGGCGGTGACGCTCGCTGCGGCGCGGCTGTTCGCGAGCCGGCTCGACCGGCTCGGCGTGCGCTTCGGGTTTCCCGAGGCGGTGATCGGCCTGCTCACCGCGCTGGCTGCGGACGGCCCCGAGATCTCCTCGGCGCTGTTCGCGCTGTTCAAGGGCGCGCACGACGTCGGAGTGGGCGTGCTCGTGGGCTCGAACGGGTTCAACCTCGCCGCGATGATCGGACTGAGCGCGCTGCTCACCGGCCGCGTACGGCTGGCGCGCGAGACGCTGCTGCTCGAGGGCGCGGTCGGTCTGCTCATTACGCTGTTTGCCGCCGCCGTGTTGCTGCGCTGGCTCTCGCCCGGCGGCGCACTCGGCCTGAGCGCGCTCACGCTGTTCCCGTATCTGGCCGTCGTGCTCGGCGGATCGCGGCTCCGCGGCCGCCATCTGAGCCGTCTCGCGCGCGCTCTCCACGAGCATGCCGCGATCGATCGGCCGCCTGACACGTCCACGAACCCGACTCATCATCTGCTGGGGCTGATCGTGCTCGACCTGATCGTTATCGTCGCCGGCAGCGCGGGCATGGTGGAGGCCGCCCTCAGCCTCGCCGGCAGTTGGCACATCTCGAACGCCGTGCTCGGTGTGGTGATCCTGGGGCCGCTCACCAGCATCCCGAACGCGCTCACCGCGGTCCGCCTCGGGGTCGCCGGCCGCGGGGCGGCGCTGGTCGGCGAGACGTTCAACAGCAACACGATCAACCTCGGGTTCGGCGTGATCGTCCCTTCGCTGTTCGTCACGTTCACAGCGGTCACGACGACAGGGAAGCTGCAGCTCGCCTGGCTGGTTGCGGCGACACTCGTGACCCTGGCCGCCCTGGCGCGACCCGGCGGCATGCGCCGAACCGACGCCGTGGTACTGGTTGTCCTGTATTTCGCCTTCGTGGCGGGTACGCTCGTGGGCTCATGAACGAGCAGCAGCTTCGCGCTCGGCGTCTGGCCCGCGAGCGTGCGCGGCGCGCCCGTGCACGGCGAAACCGACTGATCGCGGTCGTGTCCCTGGTGGTCGTCGTGGTCGTCGTGATGATGATCGGCCTCGTCGCCGGCGGGGGTGGCGCCACCTCCGGCACGACGTCGGCCACGAACGCGTCGCAAACGGCGCATCACAAGGCCGGCGCCGGCGCCCGCTCCGCCCACGCCAAGACCTTCTCCGCCAGCAAGCTGCCGAAATCGACCGTGACCGGGGTCGGCACCGGCAAGCCGGGGAGCGCGACCGTGCCGGTCCTGATGTACCACGTCATCAACCCGCCGCCGGCCGGCGCCCCGTTCCCGGGGCTATACGTGCCCTCGGACGAGTTCGCCGCACAGATGCAGGCGCTCAAGGCCGCCGGCTGGCACGCGGTGACGATGGACCAGCTCGAGGCGTACTGGAAGCGCGGCGTCCCGCTCGGGCCCGGCAAGCCGATCGTGCTCACGTTCGACAACGGGTATGCGTCTCAATACGAGAACGCGCTCCCGGTCTTG
This sequence comes from uncultured Solirubrobacterales bacterium, assembly GCA_963699325.1. Taxonomy (GTDB): domain Bacteria; phylum Actinomycetota; class Thermoleophilia; order Solirubrobacterales; family Solirubrobacteraceae; genus Palsa-465. The sequence continues at coordinate 662,389 of CAVOTN010000022.1, forward strand.
AAGCGCCTGGGCTGGATCGGGAACGAGAACATCCAGCTGAGCGGGCTGCCGCCGTCGCAGGGCGGCCTGACCGATGCCCAGGTCCGCGGGCTGATCGCCGCCGGCTGGGAGCTCGACACCCAGGGGATCAGCCACGCCGACCTGATCACACTCGATGCCGACCAGCTCAAGTACCAGATCGTGACTGCGCGCCGGATCCTCCAGAAACGCTACGGCGTCCCCGTCGACTGGTTCTGTTACCCCTCGGGCCACTACGACGCCACCGTGATCGCCGCGGTCAAGGCGGCCGGGTTTGTCGGCTCGACGACCGTGATCCCGGGGTGGGCGACCCCGAGCGAGGACCCCTACCGCCTGCCGCGGCTGCGCGTCCTCGGTGGCACGAGCCCGGCCGGGCTGCTTGAACAGATCGCCTCGGCCGAGTCGAGCGGAACGCCGCCGGCGTCGTACGGAGGCGCGGGAACGGCGTGAGCTCCGCGCCGCGCATGCGCCCTGGCGAGCGGCCGGGGAGGTTGCGCGCCTCGAGGCCGAACTTCCTCGTCGGGATCGCGGTCTCGGTGGTGTCGGTGGCGGTGGCCACGGCCGCGATCTCGCTGCTCAAGGACCTCGCCCCGGTCGTGTCGCTGAGCGTCGTGTACCTGCCCGCGGTCCTGCTCGTGTCCGCCTACTGGGGGCTGGCGCTCGGGCTCGGCACGTCGCTCCTCAGCGCCGCGGCATTCAACTTCTTCCACCTCCCCCCCACGGGTCGGTTCACGATCGCCGACAGCCGCAACTGGGTCGCGCTCGGGGCGTTCACGGTCGTCGCGGTCGTGGTCAGCACCGTGGCCGAGCTGGCCCGCACCCGCGCGCTGGAGGTCGATCGTCGGCGCGCGGAGGCGGATCTCGCCGCGGCCGTGGCGCGGGATCTGCTCAGCGGATCGGAGACCGAGAGCGCGCTCGCGGCCGCGGCCGGACGGGTCTCCGACGCGCTGGGGATCGGCTCCGTGTCGATCGAGCTCGGGGCGGTCGCGGGCGATCGGCAGCGCCGCGCGCTCGAGCTCAGCGGCGCCGACGGAGCGCAGATCGCGACGCTGCTCGTCCCTGCGCGGCTGCCCGCCGAGACCGAGCAGCGGCTCGACGAGCACGTCGTGCCGGCGCTCGGGGCGCTCGTCGCGATCGCGCTGCGCCGAGACGCGCTCCAGGCCGAGGCGGTCGAGACCTCGGCGCTGCGGCGGAGCGACGACATCAAGACGGCACTGCTGCGTGCGGTCTCGCACGACCTGCGCACCCCGGTGACCGCGATCGTCGCCGCCGGCCACGCGCTCGGGAGCGATTCGCTGACCGTCGGCGAGCGCGCCGAGCTCAGCACCGCGGTCATCGAGGAGGGCGAGCAGCTCGCGGCGCTCGTCGACAAGCTGCTCGACCTGTCGCGACTCCAGGCCGGGCGGGCCGAGCCGCGGCGGGACTGGGTCTCGCTCGAGGACGTCGTGCACGCTGCCCGTGACGGGCTGTCGGAGTCCGGGAGCGAGGTGCGGCTCACGGTCGAGCCCGACGTGCCGGCGGTCCGAGCCGACGCGGCCCACCTCGAGCGGGCATTCGCGAACCTGCTCGAGAACGCCGTGCGCTACTCGGGCGGGCTGCCCGTGTCGGTACACGTCCGCCGCAGCGGATCGCGCGCGGTGGTGCGGGTGGTCGACCAGGGACCCGGGATCGGTGCCGCCGAGCGCGCCCGGATCTTCGAGCCGTTTTATCGCGGGCACTCCACGGGCGGTGAGACGGGGGCCGGCTCCGGGCTGGGGCTGGCGATCGCGAAGGGGTTCGTCGAGGCCAACGACGGCACGATCTCGGTCGAGTCGCTCCCCGGGCAGGGCTCGAGCTTCGTGGTCTCGCTCCCGATCGAGCTGCCGGTCGAGCCCCAGCCCGAGGCCGCGCCGGCGCTGCCGACATGAGCGCCGTCCGCCCAAAGGTGCTGGTCGTGGACGATGAGCAGCAGATCCTGCGGGCGCTGCGCGTGATCCTGCGCGACGCCGGGTTCGAGGCCGTCCCGGCGAACACCGCGGAGGAGGCGCTCGACCTCGCGGCGACGCGGCACCCCGACGCGGGGATCATCGATCTCCTGTTGCCGGACTTCGACGGCGTCGAGCTGTGTCGGCGCCTGCGCGAGTGGACCGACATGCCGTTGATCGTGCTCTCGGCGGTCGGCGAGGAGGATGCCAAGGTGCGCGCGCTCGCCGCCGGCGCCGACGACTACGTGACCAAGCCATTCGGCCCTCGGGAGCTGGTGGCGCGCCTGGAGGCGAACCTCCGGCGGATCGCGCCCGAGCCCGAGGAGTCGCTGATCCGCGTGGAGGGGCTCGAAGTCGATCTCGCCCGGCGGACGGTGCGCGTCGACGGCAACGAGGTCCACCTGACCCCGACCGAGTTCGACCTGCTGCGCCTGCTCGTACGTAACCGCGGACGGCTGATGACGCATCGCGACCTGCTGGTGTCGGTGTGGGGACCAGGCTACGGCGAGGACACGCAGGTGCTCCGCGCGCACATCGCGAACCTGCGACGCAAGATCGAGCCGTCGGCGGGCCGGCACTACATCCGCACCGACCCCGGCGTCGGCTACCGGTTCGCTCTCTGACGCACGCGCCGGGGGGCGCGCGCGACCGGCTCGGGGGCGGGAGCCGGTCGCATGTTCGCGCCGCTCGCCGCGCCGCCTGGGGCGTTCGCCGGCGGTGTTTCGATAACCACGCGACACGGCCGGTGGGCGAGCAAGTAGACGGCGGTCGGGCCGAGCGCCCGTTCGGACGGCGGCGCGTGGGCGGTGCCCAGATAGATGATCTCGGCCTTGCGGCGCTGTGCCTCCTCGACGATCGCAGCGCCCGGGCTGCGCGTGCGTATCAAGCGCGTCTGGACCTTCAGGCCGGACTTCCGTCCGGTGAGCTTCGCGCTCTCTAGCACGCTCAGCCCGAGCCGCTCCTCCTCCTCGAGCCCGGAGTCGAGTGACAACTGGTTGGGGACGCGCAACACGTACACCGCCTCGACCGTCGCGCCCTCGCCGACGAGCTTGGCGGCAGCCCGCAGCGCCGAGGCGTCGACGTCCGTGCCGAAGATCGGGACGATCGCCGAGTGGTACTCGAGCTCGACGAAGAACGCCGGCCGCTCGCGCCGCTCGATCTTGTGACGGCTGGTCAGGTCGAGCCCCTGGCTGCGCCGGTAGATCACGTAGCCGACCAGTCCGACGATCATCCAGCCGGTGCCCACGTAGCGCGCATCGACGTGCAGCGCGAGCACCGAGACCCAGGCCGCGAACGTGCCGATCCCGCCGATCACCGCGCTGATCGGGATCGCCGCCCCCCGGAAGTGGATGTTCATGCCCACGCGGTAGGGCCGCTCGCGGTCGGGATCCTTGATCCGCAGCGCGATCACGGCCGCGTGCGCGGTCGTGAACGACAGCATCGCCCCGTACGAGTAGAGGTTGCCGAGGAAATCGGTCTTGCCCGGGATCAGCAGGATCCCGGCGAACACCGAGAACAGCATGATCGTGAACCACGGCGTCCTGTAGCGGGGGTGCAGGCGGGAGAAGATCGTCGGCAGCTGCCGGTGCTCGGCCAGCGACCACGACAGGCGGGAGATCCCGATCAGGCCCGCGTTGGTGGCGATGAACAGGATCGTCGCCGCCAGCACACCGACGTAGTAGCGGAGCACGTGCGTGACCCCGGTCGCCAGCCCGAGGTGGGAGATGATCCCGAGCACCGGGTCGTTCTGATAGCCGCCGCGCGCCGGGGGCTCGCCCAGGAGTGTGTAGGCGCCCGAGCCGTGGCCGAGCACGGGCAGCGCCGACAGCGCCACGATCGTCATGCCCGCGTACACGCCGAGCACGGCGATCAGGATGTAGTTGACCGCTCGCGGCACGTCCCGGCCGGGGTCGACCGCCTCCTCGGCCATGTTCGAGACGGTCTCGATCCCCGTGTAGGCGAGCATCGCCAGCGACAGCGCGAAGATCAGGTGCGAGTAGGTCGGCATCGAGCCGAGATCGACCTGATGGACGAGCAGCGACGGGTTCAGCACGAGCACGACGCCGATGCAGATGATCAGGACCTGCGTGGCGAGGTCGAGCACGGCGAGGATGAAGTTCAGGTTCGCCGACTCGCCGATCCCGCGGATGTTCAGCCACGCGAGCATCGCGATCACGATCAGGCCGCCGATCACGTCGCCGGGCGGGTGCGTCAGCGCCGGCCAGAACGCGCCCAGGTAATGCGGCACGAAGAACGCCGAGATCGCGATCGTGAGGATGTAGTCGAGGCTCAGCGCCCAGCCGGCGATGAACGACATGAGCTCGTTGAAGGCGTGGCGCGCGAAGCTCGAGGACCCGCCGGCCTCGGGAAACATCGACGCTCCCTCGGCGTAGGTCTTGGCGGTGAGCGCGAACAGCGCGCCGGCGAGCATGAACACCACCGGCGTGAGCCCCAGCGCGTAGGCCGCGACCAGGCCGAGCGCGTAGTAGATCGAGGAACCCACGTTCCCGTAGGCGGTCGCGAACAGACCGCCCACCCCGACGCTGCGGCGCAGTCCATGGGTCTCGATGCGCGCCATGTCCTGCCGGCGACGGTAGGCGGGGTCGCGTCAAGGACCCGCTAAACATCGCACCGGGCGCGTAGAGATTTCGCTAAGAGGTCAAATCCCGAGTTTCGCCGCACTCGCGGCCCGAGCCGGAGGTGAACGGCGATTCACTCGGGCATAACCCGAGTTTCGGCCAACTCGCGTGTGGCGCAGTGTCGAGTGAGGACTTATTCGGGGTCGTTCGCCCGACATGTTCCGCGGGCGCCTATTCGCTCAGGCGGCGGGATCGCGGAGGCGGTAGCCAACCCCGGCTCGGTGATCAGGTACCGGGGCCGCGACGGGTCGGGTTCGAGCTTCGCGCGGATGTGGGCGACGTGGACGCGCAGGTAGTGGGTCTCGGCGCCGTACTCCGGGCCCCACACCTCGCGCAGCAGCTGGCGGTGGGTCACGAGCCGTCCCTGATGCTGCGCCAGCACGCGCAGCAGGTCGAACTCGATCGGCGTGAGGTGGACGGGCTTGCCGGCGCGGGTGACCTGGCGATCGGCCAAATCGATCACGAGCTCGCCGATCTCGAGCTGAGGACTGCCGCCGAGCTCGACCGACCGGCGCAGCAGTGCGCGCAGCCGGGCCAGCAGCTCGTCGGTGCCGAACGGCTTGGTCACGTAATCGTCGGCGCCGGCGTCGAGCGCCCGGACCTTCTCCCGCTCGTCCCCGACGGCCGAGAGCACCAGGATCGGCAGCCGGCTCCAGCGCCTGACCTCCTCGCAGATCTCGACGCCGCGGCCATCAGGCAGCACGAGGTCGAGCACGAGTGCGTCCGGGGGCCGCGACACGAGCTCGACGAGCGCATCGGCCTTGGTCTCCGCCGCCTCGACGGTGTACCCGGCGCTCCGCAGCAGGATCTTCAGTCCCCTGACGATCTGCGGCTCATCGTCCACCACGAGCACACGGGGCGCGGTGGCGCTCATTTGAGCACGCTGACGGCGTCCTGCGCGTCCGCCGGCTGGCGGGCGACGGGGAAGCTGACGGTGAACGAGGTCCCGCTGTCCCGCCCGCTCTGCAGGACGATCTGCCCGCCGTTGGCCTCGACGAAGCCACGGCAGATCGCCAGCCCGAGCCCGGACCCGGCGCCGGCCTCGCCGCGACGCGTGCGCGAAGAACGGCTCGAACACCTGGGAGCGGTACCGGCGCGGGATCCCGCTGCCGCGGTCGGCGACGCGCACGGCCACGCGGCCGGCGCTGGCGCCACCGCTGATCCGCACCGGCGCCCCGGACGGCGAGAACTTGACCGCGTTCTCGATCAGGTTCGAGAACACCCGCTCGAGCTGGGCGGCGTCGGCGCGCACCAGCGGGAGGTCCGCCGGGAGCTGGAACTCGATCGGATGGTCGCCTGAGGCGTGAGCGGCCGCCGAGGCGACGACGTCGTGCAGATCGCACCAGTCGGCCTGCGGCGCCACCGCACCGGACTCGATCCGAGACAGGTCGAGCAGATCGTCGACCAGCTTGGCCAGACGCGTGCTCTCGGCTTCGATCACGTCGATCAGCTCGGCCCGCTCGGCCTCGTTGACGCCGATCGAGAGCGCCGAGCCCGCGGTGATGATCGCGGTCAGCGGCGAGCGCAGATCGTGGGAGATCGCGTGGAGGATCGCGGTCTTGGCGACGTCCGCGCGGCGCGAGGCCTCGTTCTCGGCGGCCCGCTCGGAGATCCGCTCCCGTTCGGCGGCCACGTCGACGAGCCGACCGAGCGACTCGGCCACCCGCTCGATCGCGCCCTGGTCCCAGGCGACGTCGTTCGTCAGATAGAGCCAGGCGTTGCCGGCGCGCGTGTGCAGCGGCACCGCGATCTCGTCTGGCATCGCCGTGGGCACCGGCTCTAGTACCACGCGGGCGCGCCCGGCGGCGGTCGCGAGCGCGACGCGATTGCCGATCGTCTCGAGCTGGGCGCCGATGCTCTCGCCGGCCAGGATCGCCGAGGCGACCTCGGCGACGAGCTTGGCCTCGCGCTCGCGGGCGGCCGCCAGTGCAGCGCGGCTCTCGGCCTCGGCCGCCCGCTCGCGGGCGACGGCCGCCAGCCGGCCGACGACGACGGCTGCGATCAGCAGCACGATCAGCTCGACCAGGTCCTGCGAGTGGGCGATCGCCAGCCGGTGGCGGGGCACGATGAAGAAGAAGTTGAGCGTGAGCACGCCGAGGGCCGCGGTCACGAGCGCCGCCAGCTGGCCGCGGCGGATCGCGATCACCAGCACCGCGAGCAGATACAGGCTCCCGAGCCCGGCGTCATCGGACGTCGTCGACTGGAGAGCGGCGACGCCGGCGGTGGCGACGCCGACGACGATCAGGATCTCCACGGCGGCGGCCGCGCCTGCCCGGCGCGATGCGCGGTCGAGCGGCCGTGCCTGGCGCACGGCGCGAACGCGCCCAGGGTGCAGCCCCACAGCGCCCAGCAGGTCCCGCCAATCCTTCATGGTTGCTAAGGCTACGCCGCCACGATAGGCCGCTTGCGATCAGGGTCCGGAATCGACTCGACGATGACTCGGCAGGGACGCTCGCGCAGCACGGTCGCGAGCGCCCGCCCGAAGCCGGAGCCGTCCTGCGGCATCGGCATCACGATCGCCGCGGCGTGCATCTCCTTGGCCTCGTCGACGATCCGGCGGCCGGTCTGCCCAGACCTGACCTTCTCCCAGTGGCCGGACACCCGCCGGCCCTCCTGCACCTTGGCCTCCTCGATGATCGACTGCGCGGCCGCTTCCTTCTCGGGCAGCGAGGCGTTGATCGGGCTGTTCGACGGGACGGGGATCGTCACCAGCACGTGGATGCCCCGGCGCCGGCGAGCGGCGAGCCGCGCCGCGGTCGCCATCACCTCGGGCACGTATCCGCCATCGAACACCACCAGCACCGACTCGTACTCGGACTCGGTCTCGGTCGCCGGGCGGGGGATTGCCACCTTCGTCGTCGTGGTGAGGTCGAGCCCGTGGCGGTGCCGGTACACCGGATACACGATCATCCCGATGGCCAGCCAGCCAATCCCGGCGAGCGCGACAGGGGTGTGGAGCGCGGCCAGCACGCACAGCGACGCGAACGTGCAGGTGCCCCCGACGATCGCGAACAGCGGCAGGTCGCGCCCGCCGATCCGCAGGTTGCCGGGCGGGCGGTAGGGGCGCTCGACGTTCGGCAGCGAGACCCGCATGCGCGTCACCGACAGGTGCGCGATCGTGAACGACAGCATCGCGCCGAACGCGTACAGGTTCCCCAGGAACGTGGCCTGGCCCGGGATCAGCGTGATCGCGGCGATCGTGCTGAAGATGATGATCCCGACCCACGGCGTCCCGAACTTCGGATGCAGGCGGCGCAGGCGGTCGGGCACCTGCCGGTGAATGCCCATCGAGTAGGTCAGCCGCGAAACCCCGAGGATCCCGGCGTTGGTGGCGATGAACAGGATCGTCGCGGCCAGCAGCCCGACGTAGATCTCGGCCGCGTGCTGGAGCGCCCCGAGGTGGAGCGCGCGCACGACGCCGAGCACGGGATCGCCGGCGTATCCGCCGTGCTGATCGTCCACCCCGAGCAGCGTCTGGCAGTGGGTTCCGACGCAACGCACCGGCAGCGCCGACAGTGCGATCGCCGGCAGCAGCGCGTAGATCGCGAACACCGCGATCACCACCCGGTTGATCGCCTTGGGCACGGTCCGGCCAGGGTCCTTGGCCTCCTCGGACATGTTCGAGATCGTCTCGATCCCGGTGTAGGCGAGCATGCATAGCGGGATCGCGACGAAGAAGTCGCCCCACGACGGCGCGACGCCGAGGTGGACGTTGTCGATCAGGATTTGCGGCGAGAACACCAGCACGAGCCCGACGAGCACGATCAGCACCTGGGTGCAGAAGTCGATCACCGCGAGCACGAGGTTCACGCCGACCGACTCCTCGACGCCGCGGATGTTGATCGCGGCGAGCACGATGATCGCGATGATCCCGGCGATCACGTCGCCGGGCGGGTGCTCGAGCGCCGGCCAGAACAGTCCCCCGATGTAATGCGGGACGAAGAACGCCGACGTCGCGATCGTCAGCATGTAGTTGAGCATCTGGCCCCAGGCCGCGAAGAACGACCAGAACTCGTTGAACGCGTGGCGCGCGAACGACGAGGACCCGCCGGCCTCGGGGAACATCGCGGTCGCCTCGGCGTACGTCGAGGCCGTCAGGAAGAAGATGAACCCCGAGATGATGAAGACGATCGGGGTCAGCCCGAGCGCCAGCGCCGCCACCAACCCGAGCGCGTAGTAGATCGACGAGCCCACGTTGCCGTACGCGCTCGAGGCGAGCGTGTACACGCCGAGGACGCGCTGGAGGCCCTCGAGTCGGCGCTCAGCCATCGACCGGTCCCGCCGTCGGGGCGGTCTGCTGCTCCTCGTCGGCCGGGACCGGCTTCGGCGAGGCCGGGCTCGGAGTTGGCTTGCGCCAGTCGGCCGGAGGCGCCGTCAGGATCACCCGGCACGGCGCCTTGCCGATCACGTACCGGGAGACGTCGCCGACGAAGTTCTCGAGCGGGCCCCCACGCCCCCCGAGCAACGACCCGCCGCGGACCCGCGAGGACTCCTCGGCGGCGAGCACGATCGCCTCGACGCCGCGGCGGCGCGCCTCGCGCACGATCGCCTCACCCGCGCGGCGGGCACGGACGATCGCGGTGGCCACCTCGACGCCTTCGTACTCCTCCCCCACGAGCTTCGCGCGCGCCAGCGCCTCGCGCGCCCGCTTGACCTGGGCATCGGGCAGCGGCGCATCCATCGGCAGCGCCAGCGGGATCTCGAACACCCAGATCGCCTCGATCACCGCTCCCTCGGACTCGAGGTCGTCGCGGGTCTCTCCCGCGAGGCGGCCGGCCGTCTGGATGATGTCGTCGTCGAGCGCGGTCCCGAGGATCGGCACGAGGATCGAGCCGAACTCGGGCTCGAGCGCCTCGTACCGGAGGGCGCGCTCGGGGATCGTCACGCGCCGCAGCAGCGGCTTCTGCTGGGACTTGCGATAGCCGACGTACAGCAACACCCCGCCGAGCAGCCACGCCAGGCCGACGTAGCGGGCGCCGGTGTGGAACACCAGCAGCGCCACCCAGCCGAGCGCCGACGCGACGGCGCCGAAGACCGCCGGCAACGGCACGCTGGCGCCGGAGATCGTGATCGAAAGCGGCACGCGGTATGGACGTTCGCGGTCGGGCTCGCGGAAGCGCAGCGCGACCACCGACACGTGCGCGATCGTGAACGCCAGCAGCGCACCGAACGCGTAGATCCCGACCAGGAACTCGAGGTCGGTCGGCAGCACGAGCGCGGCGGCGGCGATCGCGGCCACGCCGATGATCACGTACGGCGTGCCCCAGCGGCTGTGAAGCCGCCCGACCGCGCTCGGGATCTGCCGGTTGGTCGCGAGCGAGTAGCCGACGCGGGACACACCGAGCATCGCCGACCCGGCCGCGGCGAACAGACCGAGCGCGCCCCCGATCGCGACTGCGTACTTGAGCACGTCGGCCAGCCACTTCGGATGGAACGCCTCGACCACGCCCAGCACCGGAGCCTTGATGTGCGTCGTGCCGAGCGCGGTCACGCCGTCGTGGACCGGGAGCGCGCCGACGCCGACCAGCGAGATCCCGACGTAGATCAGGACGATCACCGCCGACCCCGGGCCGACCAGCGACTTGACCTGTCCGCGGGTGGCGCTCACCTCGCCCGCGATGCTCGCCGCGGCCTCGAGCCCGGTGAACGCGACCACCGCGATCGGCAGCGCGAACGCGAGATCAGACCAGCTCGGGGCGGTGCCGAGGTGGATGCTGGCGCTGAGCGCGTGCGGGTCGAACACCAGCGCGAAGCCGAGCACGATGATCAGCGCCTGGAGGATCAGGTCGCCCGCGGTGATCAACAGCCGCGGCCGCAGCCGGCGCACGCTGACGCCGGTGAGGTTGTCGACGGCCACGAGCGCGATCACTGCGAACGCGACGGCAATCTCGAGCGTTCCCCGTCCGATCGGCGCCGCAAACGCGGCCAGGTACGCCGGCACGGTGAGCGCGGTGACCGCGATCAGGATCGTGTAGTCGAGGAAGATCGCCCAGCCGGCGATGAAGCTCACGAGCTCGTTGAACGCGTAGCGAGCGAACACGGCCGAGCCGCCGCGCTCGGGGTGCAGCGATGCGCCCTCGGCGTAGGTCATCGCGGTCAGCCCGAAGAACAGGCCGGCGACCAGGAACACCGCCGGCGTCAGGCCGTTGGCGTGGCGCGCGACGACGCCGAGCGCGAAGTACACCGAGCTGACCGAGGTCGTGTAGACGACCGCGAACAGCGCGCGGTAGGTGAAAGGACGCTCTCTCACGTGCGGCTCAGCGGGGCCAGAGGAGCCCCCTACCCCCGCATCTGGAGGTACAAGCGGGCCAGGCCGGCGAGCATGAACAGGACGCCGAGGACGATGCCCGTCGCGATTGCCCCTCCGCCGGCCACCAGGGTGCGTACGACCAGCGCGATGCCGATCACGATCATCACGACCGACATCACTCGAGTGGAGGAGCTTTGCAGCTGGCGCCCGCGGGCCATCAAGAGAAGCTTATCGGCGCTCTCTTTACGGAATCTTGATGAGTTCGGGCCAGATCTGTATGTCGCCTTGACGGATCGCGTCGTAGCGTCGTCCGGGATCGTCTGTCCCGCCTCGCGTTCTGATCCGTGAAGCGTCCAAGCTCCCAGAAATCCGGGTCGTCCGGACCGTCATCGGTCTCGTCCGACGCGTCGCCGCCGCTTCGGCTTCGGCTTCGAGTCCAGTTCCACAAGGGTCGCCTCGACCAGCGGGTCGCTGAGGGACTCGGCCCCGATCCGGTCGAGGCCGAGGATCTGGCGCTGCGGGCCAGGCAGCTCGAGGGCATGCGCGTCCGCCGCCGTCTGGCGCGTTCGCTGCGCGCCCGCGTGAAGGACGCCGAGCGACTCCCCGCGCCGCGGCTCAGCGCCGCAGTGCCGCTGTCCCGCCGGGTCGTGCTGTCATGGCGCGAGGGCCTGCTCGGGCTCGCCGAACGGCTCGAGCGGCCCGAACCGGTCAACCCGTGCGGGGTGGCCAGAGTGGTCGTGCTGCTCACCGACGCCATGGGTCCCCTGTACGAGCCCGGGGCCGCGGGCCGGATGAGCGACACGGTGTGGTGGATCGCCGACGGACTCGCGCTCGATCCGAGCGAGGCCCCGGAACAGGCGTCCGGCCGGCTGTAGTCACCTGCCGGTCGAACGAGCTCGCCCTTCACAACATCTGTATGCCGGGACGGGCTTTCTGTATGAGCTCTTGACCCGAGCGGGGCGAGCATAGGGGCATGGATGTTCTATCGATATTGCTTGGCCTGGTGATGTTCGCAGTGCTGTTCGCGCTGATCTACGGGATCGACGCGATATGAGTGGCGCTGATCTGTTCGGCCTGATCGTCTCGGCGCTCGTGTGCGTGTACCTGCTGTATGCGCTGCTGCGCGGAGAGAAGTTCTAGAGAGGGCGACGCGGTGACCTTCCTCGGCTGGCTCACCATCTTCCTGTTCGTCACGCTCCTGACCGTGCTGGCGATGCCGCTCGGCCGGTACATGGCGGCCGTCTACAGCGGCGAGCGCACGTTCCTCGACCCGCTGTTCCTCACCCCGGAGCGCCTGTTCTACCGCATCATGCGGGTCAACAAGGATGGGGCCCCGCCGCCCCAGGACTGGAAGGCATACGCCAAGAGCCTGATCATCTTCTCGCTCGCCGGTTGGCTGCTGCTCTATTTCATCCTGCGCACGCAGACGCTGTGGAACTGGACCGGGCTGAACCCGCAGGGCTTCCACTCCGCCCCGTGGAACGTGACGTTCAACACTACGTCGTCGTTCCTGACCAACACCAACTGGCAGTACTACGGCGGCGAGACGACGATGAGCTACTTCAGCCAGATGGCGGGGCTCACCGTCCAGAACTTCCTGTCCGCCGGTGTCGGCATCGCGGTCGCCGTGGCGCTGATCCGCGGGATCATCGGGCGCAGCGGCAAGAGCATCGGCAACTTCTGGCAGGACCTGATCCGCACGGTCCTGTGGGTCCTGACGCCGATCTCGTTCGTCGTGGCGCTCGTCCTGGTCTTCCAGGGCTCGATCCAGAACTTCTCCCACTACCTGAGCTTCAACGGGCCGACGGGTCTGGCAAATCAGATCGCGATGGGCCCGGTCGCCTCCCAGGAGGCGATCAAGATGCTCGGGACGAACGGCGGCGGCTTCTTCAACACGAACTCGGCGCACCCGTTCGAGAACCCGACCGGGTTCACCAACTTCTTCGAGATGCTGACCGTGCTCGTCATCCCGGCGGCGCTCGTGTTCATGTACGGCCGGATGGCCGGCAACCGCCGCCAGGGCTACGCGATCTACGCGACGATGATGGTGATGTTCCTCGGCGCGGCGTCCGTCGCCTACATCGCCGAGGCGCACGGATCGCCGGCGCAGCACGCCGCCGGCCTCCACACCCAGGTGCTCGCGGGCTCCACCGGCGGCAACCTGGAGGGCAAGGAGCAGCGCTTCGGGATCGCCGGCTCGGCCCTGTTCGACGTGGTGACCACGGTGACGTCGTGCGGCGCGGTCAACAGCGCGATCGAGTCGTTCACCGGGATCGGCGGCGCCGTGCCGATGGCCAACCTGTCGGCGAGCGAGGTGATCTTCGGAGGCGTCGGCACCGGTCTCTACTCGATCCTCCTGTATGTCCTGCTGGCGGTGTTCATCGGCGGGCTGATGGTGGGACGCACGCCCGAGTACCTCGGCAAGAAGATCGAGGCCAGGGAGATCAAGCTGGTGGCGATCGGGCTGTTGATCACGCCGCTGGCGGCGCTGTTCTCCACCGCGCTCGCGACCGCGAGCAGCGCCGGGCGCGCGTCGATCTCGGCCGCGGCCACCGGTTCCCCACAGGGCTTCTCCGAGACGTTCTACGCCTATCTGAGTCAGGCCAACAACAACGGCTCCGCGTTCGCCGGCTACGGCGGATTGGTACAGCCGAACGCCGGCAACCTCGGTGCGCACGGCATCACGTTCGCCGATCTTCTCGGCGGCTTCACGATGTTGTTCGCCCGCTACGCGCCGATCCTGTTCGCGCTCGCTGTCGCCGGCACGCTCGCCGGCAAGCGGGTCAGCCCCGCGGGCCTGGGCACCATGCGCACCGACAACCCCACGTTCGTCGTGCTGCTGATCGGCGTGATCGTGCTCGTCGGCGCACTCACCTTCTTCCCCGCCCTGCTGCTCGGCCCGATCGTGCAGGGTCTCACCGGCCACCTATACCACTGACACATTGACATGAAACGCGACATCATCACCTCCGCAATCGGCATCGTCGTACTGACACTGTTCTGCGGCATCCTCTATCCGCTCGTCATCACCGGCATCAGCCAGGTCGCCTTCCCCGGCAACGCCAACGGCCAGCAGGTACACGTCGACGGCAAGCTCGTCGGCTCGCAGGAGATCGGCCAGAACTTCTCGACCGCAGGTGTACAAGCACGGCAAGCCCGAGATGCAGAACGGCGTACCGGTCACCAACCCCGACCCGCGGTACTTCCAGGGGAGGCCCTCAGCGACCGTGCCGCCGAACAACGCCGCTGCCACCACGTTCTCGAACCTCGGCCCGAACAGCACCGCCACCGAGCAGGAGATCTCTTCGAACATCCAGGCGTACATCGCGCTGAACGGGCCTTACTACCCGGGCAAGTTGACCGCAGCCAATGTGCCGGTCGACGCGGCCAACACCTCGGCCTCGGGGATCGATCCTGACATCTCGGTGCGCAACGCCGGCATCCAGGCGCATCGCGTGGCGGCCGTACGTCACCTGCCGCTGGCCTGCGGTCATGACGCTGGTCGTCGAAGTACACCGGCGGTCGCGGCCTCGGCTTCTCCGGTGAGCCCGGAGTCGACGTACTCGAGCTGAATCTCGCCCTCGACCGCATGACAGGAGTGCACGCATGAGCGTCGCGACCGCACCCGAAGAACGCCCGCAGCCGCAGCCGCAGCAGCCGCACGAGCGCCGCGCGATCTCCCTGTTCCGGCGCGACATCCTCAAGCGCGCGATGATCGACAGCGTCATCAAGCTCGACCCGCGGGTTCAGATCCGCAACCCGGTCATGTTCGTGGTCGAGATCGGCGCGGTGATCACGACCGTGACGTGGTTGATCCAGGTGTTCGGGGGCAAGGCCCTCGGGGGCAACGATCCGGCCTGGTACACGTTCGTGATCTCGTTCTGGCTGTGGCTGACCGTCGTGTTTGCCAACAACGCCGAGGCGTTCGCCGAGGGGCGTGGGCGCGCCCAGGCGGACACGCTCCGCGCGATGCGGCAGGAGACCGTGGCGAGGCTTCAGGACGGGACGATCAAGCAGGCCTCCGAGCTCACCAAGGGGGACGTGGTCGTCGTCGAGGCGGGCGAGCTGATCCCCGGGGACGGGACGGTGATCGAGGGCATCGCTTCGGTCGACGAGTCCGCGATCACCGGCGAGTCGGCCCCGGTCATCCGCGAGTCCGGTGGCGACCGCAGCGCGGTCACGGGCGGGACGCGCGTGCTCTCGGACAAGATCGTGGTCGAGATCACCCAGGAGCCCGGGCACTCGTTCCTCGACCGGATGATCAATCTGGTCGAGGGCGCCGAGCGTCGCAAGACGCCGAACGAGATCGCGCTCAACATCCTGCTCGCCGGCCTGACGCTGATCTTCATGATCGTGGTCGCGACGCTCCGTCCGTTCGGTCTGTTCGCCCACACGCCGATCTCGGAGACCACGCTGATCTCGCTGCTGGTGGCGCTGATCCCGACGACGATCGGCGCGCTCCTGTCGGCGATCGGGATCGCCGGCATCGACCGGCTCGTGCGCCGCAACGTGCTGGCGCTGTCCGGCCGCGCGGTCGAAGCCTCAGGCGACGTGGATGTGCTGCTGCTCGACAAGACGGGGACGATCACGATCGGCAACCGGTTGGCGAGCGAGTTCATTCCGATGCCGGGCGTCTCGGAGGCGGAGCTGGCCGAAGTCGCACAGCTGTCCTCGCTCGCCGACGAGACGCCCGAGGGCCGCTCGATCGTGGTGCTGGCCAAGCAGTTCGGCATCCGCGAGCACGACATGGCTGACTTGCACGCCGAGTTCGTCCCGTTCACCGCCCAGACGCGGATGAGCGGCGTCAACCTCGACGGCCGCCACCTGCGCAAGGGCGCCGGCGACGCCGTGATCAAGTTCGTCACCGGCGAGGGCGGCCGAGCGCCCGCCGAGCTCCAGCCCGTGCTCGACCGGATCGGCCGTGAGGGCGGGACGCCGCTCGCGGTCGCCCGCGACTCCCAGGTGATGGGCGTGATCTACCTCAAGGACACGATCAAGGAGGGCATGCGCGAGCGCTTCGACCACCTCCGCGCGATGGGCATCCGCACGATCATGATCACCGGCGACAACCGGCTCACGGCCGCGAAGATCGCCGAGGAGTCAGGCGTCGACGACTTCCTCGCCGAGGCCACGCCCGAGAAGAAGCTCGAGCTGATCAAGGAGCAGCAGGCCACCGGGCGGATGGTCGCGATGACCGGCGACGGCACCAACGACGCCCCCGCGCTCGCCCAGGCCGACGTCGGCGTGGCCATGAACACCGGCACCCAGGCCGCTCGCGAGGCCGGGAACATGGTCGACCTCGACTCCAATCCGACGAAGCTGATCGAGATCGTCGAGGTCGGCAAGCAGCTGCTGATCACGCGCGGCGCGCTGACCACGTTCTCGATCGCCAACGACGTCGCCAAGTACTTCGCGATCCTGCCGGCGATCTTCGCGACCACGTGGGCGACGAGGCCCGGGGGCCAGAGCCCGCTCCACGTGCTCAACATCATGAATCTCGGCACGCCCCAGTCCGCGGTCATCTCGGCGATCATCTTCAACGCGATCGTGATTCCGCTGCTGATCCCGGTCGCGCTGCGCGGCGTCCGCTACCGCCCGATCGGCGCGAGCGCGCTGCTGCGTCGGAACCTGTGGATCTACGGCCTCGGCGGGTTGATCGCCCCGTTCATCGGGATCAAGCTGATCGATCTGCTCGTGCACAATCTTCTAGGGGCGTGACCAATTACGGGCACCACAAGATCTTCCTCGGAATGGCCGCCGGCGTCGGCAAGACGTACCAGATGCTCCGCGAAGGCCAGGCCGAGGCGGAGAATGGTCGTGACGTCGTGATCGGCTACCTCGAGCCGCACGGGCGCATCGACACCGTCGCCCAGGCCGAGGGGCTCGAGACGGTCCCCCGCCGGCGCGTCGCCTACCGGGAGTCCGTGCTCGAGGAGATGGATCTCCCGGGGCTGCTCGAGCGCCGGCCGGAGCTCGCCCTGATCGACGAACTGGCGCACACGAACGCGCCCGGCCTCGAGCACCCCAAGCGCTACGAGGACGTCGAGGACGTGCTCGCCGCCGGGATCGACGTGTTCTCGACGCGTCAACGTGCAGCACCTCGAGAGCCTCAACGACCAGGTCGCCGAGCTGACCGGCATCCGCGTCCGCGAGACCGTTCCCGACGCGGTCGTCGGCGACGCCGACGAGGTCGTGCTGATCGACATCACCCCGCAGTCGCTGATCGAACGGCTCCTCGCCGGCAAGGTCTACCCGACCGAGCGGGTGCAGGGTGCGCTCAACAACTTCTTCAAGGTCGAGAACCTCGCCGCGCTGCGCGAGGTGGCGCTGCGCCAGGTCGCCGAGGAGGTCGAGGCCAAGCGCATCCCCGTCGACGGCGGCGGCCGACCCGGGTGACGAGCGGCTGATCGACAACGCCGCGCCCGGCGCGGTCGGCGAGCGACTGCTCGCGCTGGTCAAGCCGCACCCGCGGTCCCAGCGCGTGGTCCGCCGGGCCTGGCGCTCGGCCCAGCGGCTCGGCGCCGAGCTCGACGTCCTGTGGGTCGCCGACCACGAGCCCACCTCCGAGGACCAGGAGCAGCTCGACGCGCTTCGGCAGCTGACGAGCGTGCTCGGGGCGCACCTGCTCGTGGAGCACGGCGACGACGTCGCCGCCGTCGCCCAGCGCGTCGCCCAGGACCGTGGAACCACCTACGTGCTGATCGGGACGCCCGAGCCCCGCAGCGCGCTCCGCCGGCTGACCAAGCCGGCGCTGCCCGACCGCCTGCTGAGCCTGCTTCCGGGAGTCGATCTGCGGATCGTGGCCGACCGGAGCCGGCGTACAAAAGGAGACCTGTGATGACTGTCGTGTTGATCGTGATCGTCGCGATCCTGGCCCTCGCCCTGGTGGTGCTCGGGGTCGCGTTCGCGTCGGCCCGCGGGCTCGGCCCGTTCCGCCGGCCCGCCCCCGTGCAGGCGACCAGCAGCCGGCGGATCCTGTTCCCGTTCGTCACCGGCGCGCTGTCCCAGCGCGCGCTCGACGCCGCGCTGCGGCTGGCCCGGAGCGACGGCGCCACGCTCGTGCCCGTGTTCCTCGCGCAGGTGTCGCTCGACCTCCCGCTCGACAGCGCCCTGCCCCGCCAGTGCTCGCTGGCGATGCCGCTGCTCGAGGCGATCGAGCAGCGCGCGACCGAGGCCGGTGTCCCGGTCGACTCCCGGATCGAGCGAGGACGAAACCGCCGCCACGCGCTGCGTCAGGCGATCGCCGAGGAGCGGTTTGACCGGATCGTGATCGCGGCCGCCTCCGAGGGTAGCCCCGGATTCGACGCCGACGACGTCGCGTGGCTGCTCGACAACGCCCCAGGAGAGATCGTGGTGCTGCGGCCGAGCGGCGACGAGCAGTCCGGCCCGTCCGGCGCCGGGTCGCGGTAGGAGGTCGATCTCGGCTCGCCCTCCCCGGGCTCGCCGCGGCGAGCACTCGATCAGTCGTGGAGGTGAAACGGCAGTGTCGCGATGACGACGTTGGTCCGCGCCTTCAGGACCGCTGACAGCAGGCGGGCGCGCTGGTTGTGGAGGATCTCGTGCCGGCGCTTGCGCGGGAGCACCTCGGGGATCAGCACGACGATCGTGGCGTCCGCGTCCTCGTTGGACTTGACGTACTTGAGCACGCTGCGGACGAGCGAGCGCTGAGGATCGAGCAGCACCTCGATCGGGATGCCGCACGCCCACTCGTCCCATTCGCGCTTGATCTGATCGCTTTCCTCCTCGTTCCCCGCCACGGCCACGGCCACCACCGTGTCGCCGAGTGACAGCGCGGCGCTGACCGCCTTCTGAGTCAGCAGGTTCACGGTCGAGGTGGGGACGATCACGATGCTCTCGCGCTTGCGCGGTCGCGGTGGCGTCTTGCCCAGCTTCAGCTCCTTGGCGACCCCGGCGTAGTAGTGCTCGGTCGTGCTGAACAGCATCATCAGCGCGGGGATGGCGATCACCACCACCCACGCGCCGGCGAGGAACTTCGAGCCCAGGAATACGACGACGGCGACGGCCGTCATCACCGCCCCCGTCCCGTTGAGCGCGACCCGCACCCGCCAGTGCGACGAGCGCTCCTGGCGCCAGTGCCGTACCAACCCGATCTGGCTGATCGTGAAGCCGATGAACACGCCGATCGCGTACAGCGGGATCAGGTCGTTGGTCTTCGCGTCGACCGCGAACAGCAGCAGGGCCGCCGCAATCGCAAGCGCGACGATCCCGGTCCGGTAGATCGGCTTCTCGGCGCGCAGATAGAACGCGTGCGGCATGCGATGGTCCTTGGCCAGCAGGCTCAGCAGCACGGGCAGACCGCCGAAGCTCGTGTTCGCCGCGAACGCGAGAACCGCCGTGACCGCGAGGTTCGAGACGTAGAACGGCCAGCCGGTTCCGAACGCGCCGGCGGTCAGCTGAGCCAGGACCGTGACGCCCCCGCGTGGGACCACGTCGTGGGCACGGATCAGGGTCGCCAGGCCCAGCAGCATCACGCCGAGGAGTACGCCGAGCGAGATCTCGGTCCGCTGGGCGGTGCGGACGGTGGGATTTTTGAACGCCGGCACGCCGTTCGAGATCGCCTCGATGCCGGTGACCGCAGAGCACCCGGCGGCGAACGCCTTGAGCAGCAACAGGACCCCGAGTGTCTCCGTCGCCGGGAACGTCTCCTTGGTACCGATCGTCGCCACCGGAGTCGAATGCAGCGCGCCGACCACGATCGTCGCGAAGATGCTGACCAGGAACAGGGCGGTCGGAAGCACGAGCAGCTTCGCCGACTCCTGGATCCCGAACATGTTGACGACGGTGAGGATCAGCAGTCCGATCAGGGTCATCGGCAGCAGATGGTTGGCCAGGCCCGGGAACACGCTGCCGAGGCTGGCCGCCCCGGCCGCGAGGCTGACCGCGACCGTGAGCACGTAGTCGACCACCACCGACGCGGCCGCCAGCAGGCTCGGCCAGCGCCCGAGGTTGGCCTTCGCGACCGAGTAGGATCCGCCGCCCTCCGGGTGCGCCGCGATCACCTGCGTGTAGGAGATGACCAGCAACACCAGCATCGCGGTGATCACCACGGTCAGCGGCAGGACGTCGTGCAGCGCGCTCGTTCCGGCCAGGACCAGCACCAACATCATCGCCTCGGGGCCGTAGGCGACGCTCGACAGCGCGTCGAGGCTCAGCGCGGCCAGTCCCTTGGTCACGCCCAGGTCGTGTCCCCCTTCGGCGTGCTTGCCCGTGCGGGGGACCTGACCACGCTGGATCCGGCGCCACCGCTGCTGCGCGTCGGGCCGTCCCTTGACGAACAGCGCAGATCGGTTGCGGGTCTCCTCGGGGGAGGCCTCGGGGGTGGCGAGTGGTGGGTCCTGGTCGTTCAACGACGGTCCGGCGGGCGGGAGTCGCCATAACTGTGACATCCCGTAGCCCCTGGGTACGATCGAAGTTGATGGATGAACGGGAAACTGCGCCGCCGCAGGAGACCCGGAGCCGCCGCCAACGGCTCCTGATCCTCGGAATCTGCTGCCTGAGTCTGCTGATCGTCGGCCTCGACTCGACGATCGTGAACGTCGCGTTGCCCTCGATCCGCAACGACCTGCACGCGTCGGTCTCCGGCCTGCAATGGGTGATCGACGCCTACACGCTGGTGCTCGCCAGCCTGCTGATGCTGTCGGGGTCGACCGCCGACCGCATCGGGCGCAAGCGGGTGTTCCAGACAGGGCTCGTGGTGTTCTCGCTCGGCTCGCTGCTGTGCGGGGTCGCCCCAACCCTCGAGCTGCTGATCGCGTTCCGGGTGCTCCAGGCGATCGGCGGATCGATGCTTAACCCGGTCGCGATGTCGATCATCCGCAACGTGTTCGACGACCCGCGCGAGCGCGCGATGGCGATCGGCATGTGGGGTGCGGTGTTCGGGCTGAGCATCGCGCTGGGGCCGGTCCTCGGCGGCGCGCTCGTCGACTCGGTCGGGTGGCGCTCGGTGTTCTTCGTGAACGTCCCGATCGGGGCGGTCGCGTTCGTGCTCACCGCCGCGCTCGTGCCCGAGTCGCGAGCCGAGCACCCCCGTCGGCTCGACCCGGTCGGGCAGCTGCTCGTGATCGCCGCGCTGGCCTCGCTGACCTACGCGATCATCGAGGCTCCCCGCGCCGGCTGGACCTCGCCCGGGATCCTGGCGCTGTTCGCGTTCTCGCTCGCGAGCTTCGTGGCGCTCGTGCTGTACGAGCTCCGCCGGCGGGAGCCGCTGGTCGAGATGCGCTTCTTCCGCAGCGCCCCGTTCTCGGGGGCGAGCACGATCGCGATCTGCGCGTTCGCGGCGCTCGGCGGTTTCCTGTTCCTGAACACGCTGTACCTCCAGGGCGTCCGCCACCTCTCCCCCTTCCACGCCGGGCTGTACCTGCTGCCGATGGCCGGAATGGTGCTCGTGTGCGCGCCGCTCTCCGGGCGGATCGTCGGCCGCCGCGGCGCTCGCATTCCGCTGGTGATCGCCTCCTGCGCGATCATCGTCTCCTCGCTGATGCTGACGCGGCTGACGCCCACCACTGCTCCCGCCTACCTGCTCGTCGCCTACTTCCTGTTCGGAATCGGCTCGGGGATGATCAACCCGCCGATCACGAACACCGCGGTGTCCGGGATGCCGGGCTCGCAGGCGGGCGTCGCCGCCGCGATCGCCTCCACCAGCCGCTCCGTCGGCCTGACCCTCGGCGTGGCGGTGATCGGCGCGATCGCCGGCGGGACGCTGTCGGGCGCGATCGAGCCGAGCTTCGCGACCGCGACTCACGCGGGCTGGTGGGTGACCGCCGGGCTCGGCGTGATCAGCCTGATCGTGGGCCTGCTGACCACGACCGCATGGGCGCGCGACACCGCGCACCGCACGGCCGAGCGGTTCCGCGAGAGCTCCGGTCGGGGCCGGTACGCCCGGGGCGAGCTCGCTCCCGGATAAATCGAGCCGCCTGAGGTTGATTGCGCGCCCGCGCGGCGCGATGATGCGCGTATCCACTCGGGGGGCCGAGTTCCGAGTTCAAAGTCGAGGAGGATGCGATGCCGCCAATCAGCCATCAGACGATCAAGCTCAGCCGAGGTCGACATTCCTCGCCCGAGCACGGCGCTTGCGTGATGGAGCTGGCGTCGATGCTCGCCGGCGAGGGATTCAGCGATCACCCGCGGACGGTGTCGCGCCCGATCGCTTCGTTCTTGCGCGGCTACAACGACCTGCTCGACGACCGGCGCCGCGAGGACCTGTACCGCTATGCGGCGCAGGCCGTGGGGACGGCGGACTCGGGCGCGGTAGAGGAGGCGCGCGCGGATCGCCTCCTGGCCTGGGCCGATCGGCTGTGGGAGCGCCGCGCTTCGCGCTCGGTGCTGGACCGCATGCGGCTGCGCCGGGTGCACCGCGAGCGGTCAGGCGATCCCGAGCCGGCCGGGACCTATGCGGTCCACGCCATCGGCAAAGTCACCAACGAGAAGCATGCCGCGGCGCTGGCGCTCGTCGACGAGCTGATCGCGATCGGTGCCGAGTCCTCGGCGGAGATCTCAGGCGGCGGGCCGGAGCGCGTCGAGCTCGCGGCTGGCGGCGAGCTCGGCTAGCGCCTTGCGCTCGAGGCGGCGGACGGTGTCCTGGGATATCCCCAGCCGGCGGCCGGTCTCGACCAGCGGCGTCGGCTCGTCGCCCCCGACGCCATAGCGGAGCTTGACAACCTCGCGCTCGCGCTCGGGAAGCTGGTCGAGCGCGCGGCGGAGCGCGTCCTCGCGCAGCAGGATGTCGACCTCCTCCTCGGGACCGCGCTCGTCGCTTGCCAGCAGGGCGCCGAACGCCGTCTCGTCGCCCTCCCCCACCGGCCGATCGAGGCTCGTCACCACCCTCACCGCGGCCCGCACCTCGGCCAGCTCGTCGAGGCTCAGCTCGGCCGCCTGCGCGATCTCCTCGTCAGTGGGCTCCCGCCCTAGCGTGGCGGCGAGCTCCCGGGTGACGCGCGCCACCCGGCGCTCGCGCTGCCCGAGGTGGACCGGTATCCGGATCGTCCGCGAGCGGTTGTCGAGCGCGCGCTGGATCGCCTGCCGGATCCAGAACGTGGCGTAGGTGGAGAATTTGTAGCCCTTGCGCCAGTCGAACTTCTCGGTGGCGCGGATCAGCCCGAGGATGCCCTCCTGGATCAGGTCGAGCAGCGGCAGCTCGGTGGGCGGGCCCTGGTATTTGCGGGCGTTGGAGATCACGAGTCGCAGGTTGGAGTTGACCAGGCGGCTCTTGGCCTCGAGATCCCCACGCTCGATCCGCTTGGCCAGCTCGACCTCCTCCGCGCGCGTCAGCAACGGATGACGGCGAACCTCCTGGAGGAACAGCGACATGGCGTCGGTCGTGCGTGCCGCCAGGTCGTCGTTCGCGTAGCTCGTCTGCTCGATGTTCTGCCGGCCGCAATCGTCGCGCAGGTCGATCCCGCGCTCCTGCAGCATGTCGTGCACGATCTGGGCGTCCTCGTCGCCAAGATCTGCCTCCTGGATAAGCTCGCTCAGCCCCGATAGCTCAATGCACGACTCGCCGCGCGCCTCGCTCTGCGCCACCAGCTGGTCGACCAGCTGCTGGACGGCGTCGCCGGCGGCGAAATTCTCACCTTCGCTAACCATGCCTTACTGCTACCCGGCCCGGACACTATCGCCACACCGATGAGCTTCGCCTCCTTGTACAGCCACGGCTTCGTTCGGGTGGCGGCGGCCGTCCCGCATGTGCGGATCGGCGACCCGGCGTTCAACGCCGAGCGCACGCTCGGGCTCGCCCGGCAGGCCTCAGAGGCGCAGGCCTCGCTCGTGATCTTCCCCGAGCTCGGCATATCGGGGTACTCGATCGACGACCTGCTCCATCAGGGGGCGCTCCTCGATGCGGTCGTCAGCGCCGTCGAGCAGGTTGCCTCCGAGAGCGCTTCGTTGTCGCCCGTGATCGTCGTCGGCGCGCCTTTGCGGTTCGAGCACGGGGTGTTCAACACCGCGGTCGTGATCCACCGGGGCCGCGTTCTCGGCGTCGTCCCCAAGAGCTATCTGCCCGAGTACCGCGAGTACTACGAGAAGCGCCAGTTTCGCGCCGCCCGCGACGCCGTCGGCGACCGGATCCGGCTGTCCGGGACGCTCGAGGAGGTGCCGTTCGGGACGGATCTGCTGTTCGCCGCCAGTGATCTCCCGGCGTTCGTGCTGCACGTCGAGATCTGCGAGGACCTGTGGGTGCCGATCCCGCCCAGCACCTACGGCGCGCTCGCGGGGGCGACGGTGCTCGCGAACCTGTCCGCGAGCAACATCACGATCGGCAAGGCCGGCTTCCGCCGGGAGCTGTGCGCGTCGCAGTCGGCCCGCACGATCGCCGGCTATGTGTACACGGCCGCCGGCATGGGCGAGTCGACGACCGATCTCGCTTGGGACGGGCAGGCGCTGATCTATGAGAACGGCGACCTGCTCGCCGAGGCCGATCGGTTCGCGACCGGCGAGCGGCTGATCACCGCCGACCTCGATCTCGACCGGATCACGTCTGACCGGGCCAGCACCTCGAGCTACGGCGACTCGATCCACGACCACCGCCGGCGGTTGTCGCGCATGCGGCGGGTCGGTGTGGATCTGGGGTGCGAGGGTTTCGGCGGGGGGGTCGTGCCGCTTCACCGGCGGGTCGAGCGGTTCCCTTACGTGCCCGCCGATCCCGCCAGCCGCAACTCGCGCTGCGAGGAGGTCTACCGCATCCAGGTGCGCGGTCTCGAAACGCGCCTGGAGGCGACCGGGATCAAGAAGATCGTGATTGGCGTCTCGGGCGGCCTGGATTCGGCGCATGCGCTGATCGTCGCCGCGCGCGCGGTCGACCGCCTCGGACTCCCGCGCGAGAACGTGCTCGCATACACGATGCCGGGCTTCGCCACGAGCGACCACACGCTCGGCAACGCGCACCGCCTGATGCGAGCGCTCGGCGTAACCGCCTCCGAGCTCGACATCCGCCCGGCCGCGACGCAGATGCTCGTCGACCTCGACCACCCCGCCGCCTCGGGCGAGCCGGTCTACGACGTGACGTACGAGAACGTGCAGGCCGGCGAGCGCACCTCGCACCTGTTCCGGCTCGCGAACTATCACGGCGCGCTCGTGCTCGGGACCGGCGACCTTTCAGAGCTCGCGCTCGGCTGGGCGACCTACGGCGTCGGCGACCAGATGTCCCACTACCACGTCAACGCCTCGGTCCCGAAGACCCTGATCCAGTTCCTGCTCCGGTGGGCAATCGACACCGACCAGTTCGGCGCCGAGGTCGACGAGGTGCTGGAAGCGGTGCTGAACACCGAGATCTCGCCCGAACTGGTCCCGGCCGGTGGCGAGGACGGCGGCGAGCTTCAGGGCACCGAGAAGGTGGTCGGGCCCTACGAGATCCAGGACTTCTTCCTCTACTACACGGTCCGCTTCGGCTACACGCCGAGCAAGGTGGCGTACCTGGCGGCTCACGCCTGGGGCGACCGCTCGGCGGGTTCGTGGCCCGACCTGATTCCGCCCGAGCGTCGACACGAGTACACGCTCGCCGAGCTCAAGCACTGGCTGGGCGTGTTCCTCGAGCGCTTCTTCCACACCAGCCAGTTCAAGCGTTCGGCGATGCCGAACGCCCCGAAGGTCGGCTCGGGCGGGTCGCTGTCGCCGCGGGGCGACTGGCGAGCGCCCAGCGACGGCTCCGCCACCGCGTGGCTCGCCGAGCTGCGCGACCGGGTGCCGGACGAGCCCTGAGGGGTCCCGAGAGAGTTCAGCGCCGCCGGCGGCGGACGTGGCGCCGCAACTGCACGATCCGGGCGGCGCCGACGATCCCCGTGAGCAGCGCGCCGCCGATCGCCGCCAGCAACAGTGCAACTCCGAGCGGCGGGTGGCCGCTCAAGCCGAGGAAGCTGATCTTGACGCTCTGGGTGTTCTCGAGGATGAACACGAGCAGCACGATCAGCACGATCGCGCCGGCGATCAGCGATCCGAACGCGATCCCGGTCTTGGTCCGGGGCGGCGCCTGCGGCGTGCCGGGGGCCCGTTCCGTGGCCGGCTCGCCGGCCGGGGGGCTCGGCGGAAGTCCCGCGGGCTCTCCGAATCGCTCCGGCTCTCCGAATCGCTCCGGCGCGTCGTCTGAACTACGTTCGGTCATCTTGGCCCTCTACCCATACGGACGCCGATGACTCGTGCGGGACGAGACCGAAAGTCCTCACGTCAATCTTCGCTGTGGTCGGCCAGCCATTCGCGGATCCGCGGGCTCGCCACCTTGGCCGCCTCGCGCCCGGCCACGAACCCGATGTGACCCGAGGTGAGCCGCAGCTCGCTCGCGTCCTCCGAGCCGACGAGCGCGGTCAGCGGCTCCGAGGACGCCACCGGGGTGATCGTGTCCTGCTCGGCCAGCGCGTTCAGAAAGGGACAGGTGACGTCCTTCAGGCGAACCTCGCCCCGGTCAAACGGGACCACGCCGCCCAGCAGCGCGTTCTGGCGGATCAGCAGATCGACGATCTGGCGGAAGACGCCGCCCGCCATTGGCACTTGATCGCGGGCCCAGGTCGAGATCGCCAGGAACCCCTCGACGAACTCGTCATTCCACAGATTCTCGAAGAGGGTCACCCGCTGCGTCAGGACATCGGTTGGCTTGAGCGTCTGGAAGCCCTCGTCGATCGTGCGCGCCGGTACCAGCCCGGTTTCGTCGATCACGTCGTCGGCGGTGAGTCGACGCTCGCGGAACATGTTGCTCATGAACCCCATCTCGCGGTAGTCGCACGGGGTGGCCATCACCATCATGTTGCGAATCGGCAACTCGGGGTGCGCGGCCGCCAGCAGCAGCGTGAGCACGCCGCCGAGGCAGTAGCCGACCAGCGTGATCTCGTCGGCGCCGGCTTCGTCGAGCACCGCGACGATCGCCGCCGGAATGTAGCCGTCGACGTATGTCTCGAACGTGTTCTCGGCGTCCGCGGGATCCGCCGGCTCCCAGTCGAGCAGGAACAGGTCGAATCCCTCGCCGACCAGGTAGCGCACCAGGCTGGTGTTGGGGAGCAGGTCAAGCACGTAGCTCTTGCTGACGAGGCTGTGGACGATCAGCACCGGCGGGCGGTAGCGGCGGTCCTCGGACCGATAGCGCCACAGGCGCGCCTTGTCGCGCTGCCAGATCAGGTCCCGGGGGGTCTGCCCCATCACCGGCCGGTTCGCGCCGGCGAGGTACGCCAGGCCGTTGCGCGTCCGCAGGAACTGGCGCTCGAGCAGTGTCGGGGCCATCAGCTCTGCTCGGCAGTCCGCTGCAGCTCGCGAATCTGGCGCTCGAGGTTCGCCACCTGGTTGGTCAGCCGCACGACGTCTCCCCGCGCGACAAATCCCCACAAGTGCAGCCAGCGCTCGGTGGCCTCGTGGAGTTCGCCGAGCATGCGGCGCTGGGCCCGAAACGTGACGGCCGTCAGGTCCATGAACGTGTCGCTCTGCACCCACGCCTCCGCACCGGCGGCAAGCGGCCGCTCGACCGCGTCGAACGCCTTGCGCCACAGCGGAGTCATGGTCGTCAACCCACCTTTCAGATTGCGGTCCAGCCCCCGTCCACGGCGAGGACGTGACCCGTGACGTAGGTGCTCGCGTCGCTGGCGAGGAAAAGCAGTGCGCCGTCGAGTTCGCCCTCGCGGCCGTGGCGTCCGAGCGGCGTCCGTCGCGCCACCCATTGCTGGCCCTTCTCGCTCGAGAGCATGTCCTCGTTCATCTCGGACTCGAACCAGCCGGGGGCGAGCGCGTTGACGCGAATTCCCTTCTTGGCCCACTGTGAGGACAGCTCGCGCGTGAGGTTGACGATCCCGCCCTTCGACGCGGCGTAGCCCGCCTGCGGGATCTGGCCGGCGCCGACCAGCCCGAGCACCGACGCGACGTTGACGATCACGCCGCCACCGTCGCTCTCGATCATCGCGCGAGCGACGCTCTGGGCGAGCGCGAACGGCGCGACGAGGTTGACGTCGACGACCTCGCGGAAGGCCTCGAGCGGTTCGTCCTCGGCGGGAACGACGTCGACCATGCCGGCGTTGTTCACGAGCACGTCGACGCGGCCATACCGCCCGAGCGTCGCCTCGACGACGCCGCCGACGTCCAGGCGAGCAAGATCGCACGGCGCCGGCAGCGCGTCGTGCAGCTCTGAGGCCAGCTGCTCGAGGCGCTCCCGCCGGCGCGCGACCAGCACCACCTTGGCGCCCGCGGCGTCGAGCACTCGCGCGAACCGTGCACCGAGTCCGGAGCTCGCACCCGTCACGATCGCGACTTTGCCATCCATCCGGAACGGCGCCAGCGGGTCGAGTCCATCGGCCGGCATCGGCTACCCGATCGCCTTCTCGTGGCCCTGCCACTCCTCCTCGCGCAACACGAACTTCTGCACCTTGCCCGTCGAGGTTCGCGGCAGCTCGCGGAACTCGATCGCAGCGGGGCACTTGAACTTGGCCAGATGCTCGCGGCAGAACGAGATCAAATCCTCCTCGCTGGCGTCCTGACCGGACTTGAGCTCCACGAATGCCTTGGGCCGCTCGCCCCATTTGTCGTCCGGCATCGCCACGACGGCGGCCTCGAGTACCGACTCGTGCTCGGACAGCGCCTGCTCGACCTCAATGCTCGAGATGTTCTCTCCGCCCGAGATGATGATGTCCTTGGAGCGATCTCGCAGCTCGACGTAGCCGTCTGGGTGCCAGACCGCCAGGTCGCCCGAATGGAACCAATCGCCTCGGAACGCCTCCTCGGTCTCCTCCTCGAGGTTGTGGTAGCCGAGCATCACGCTGTTGCCGCGCATCACGACCTCGCCCACCGTCTCGCCATCGCGCTGCACGTCGTCCATGTCGTCGTCGACGACGCGGACGAGGTTGGCGCCGTTGTACGTGTAGCCCTGACGGGAGAGCAGCCGGGCCTGCTCCTCGAGGTCATGCTCGTCCCACTGCGGCTGCCAGCTGCAGCCCATGATCGGGCCGTAGGTCTCGGTCAACCCGTACAGGTGGATTGGGTGGAGGTTGAGCTCGCGCATCTTCTTGAGCAGCGCGGGCGTGGGCGGCGACCCGCCGGTCGGCACAGTCACGCGCTGGTCGAGCGGGTGAGCCTTATCGTGGTTGACGATGCTCATGTGCACCGTCGGCGCGCCGCTGTAATGGGTCACGCCCTCGGACTCGAGCAGCTCCCAGATTCGCTCCGGCTCGACCTTGCGGAGACACACGTGGACGCCACCGGCGCGGGTGACACCCCAGGTCAAGCACCAGCCGTTGCAGTGGAACATCGGGAGCGTCCACAGGTGCACGGAGTCGTAGCCGAGACCGACCTCCATGGCCACCCCGTCAGCCTGGAGATAGGCGCCCCGATGCGTGTAGACGGCGCCCTTGGGCTTGCCGGTCGTGCCCGAGGTGTAGTTGATCGAGATCGGCTCGTTCTCGTCCTCGAGCCAGCTCTCGGGCGCCTCCGGCGAGCCGGCGGCCAGCAGCTTCTCGTACGGATCGTCGTCCTCGCCCGTGTCCTCGATCACGATCATCTCGAAGTCGTCGACCTCGGCCTCGTCCACGAGCTCCTTGAGCTGGGCGTCGACTAGCAGGATCTTGGCGCCCGAGTCCTTGATGATGTGCTCGATCTCGTCTTTGCCCAGGCGCGTGTTCATCGCCACCAGCACGCCGCCGGCGAGCGGCACGCCGTAGTGCGCCTCGAGCAGCGCCGGCGTGTTCGGCGCCAGGATCGCCACTCGATCATGGCGCTCGAGGCCCCTGTCGCGCAGCGCGGACGCGAGCCGGTTACAGCGCTCCTCGAGCTCGGCATAGTTCATCCGCCGCTCTCCGTGGACGACGGCGGGACGTTGTCCGAGCGCCTGGGCGTTTCGCCGCAGGAAATTAAGTGGACTCAGCAGAAGTCGCGATGGCGTGGCGTCCATGGTGTTCCTCCCTCGGTTGTCCGCCGGTCGGCGGAACCTCCGGCGTTCGCCCTCCACGAACGCCTGACCTCACCCTACAGGTACCCGGCCGCGACCTCGAGCAACCTGGGAACACCTTCACCCAACGACGCCGTCCACGCGTCCGAGCGCTCGCCTCGCAGGTACCGCTTGTAGATGGCCTCGCAGAACACGGCCGCCTTCCACAGCGCGAACGCCTACCGCTTGAAGATCAGCTCGCCGGCGCCCCGGGTCAGCGTTTTGTGCAGCGCCTCCCGGGCGACGATCATGAACCTGAGGCGATCCGCGTCGGCTGACCGCGCCCACGTCTCCTCGACGATCGCCTGCATCGTCGCCGCCTCTGCCTCCTGACCGAGACCACGCGCGAGTTGGACCCCGACCATCAGCTGCGGGGCGCCGTCACCCTGCACCATCGCGAACAACCATCCGGCGACCGCGTCCGGCTGGGCATCGAGCGCCCGGCGCGCCGACTCGATCAGCGCGTCGGGAGGTCTGAGGGCTGGTGGCCCGACCTTCACGTCTCCCGCCGGCGCGAGCTCCTGGGTCAAGCCGAGCGGCAGCCGCCCCTGGGCCAGCGCCTCGATCTCGCCGCGGGAGATCCATCCCCGCGGGACCGACGCCGGGTTGACCTCGATCCTCGCGGTCTTGTACCGCGCGGCCATCTCGAACAACGCACGGCCGACCACGACGACCGGCCGGTAGCCGCTCGAGCGCCACGCGAGCAGGGCATCGGTTCGCGTGAACACCGGCAGGACCGGACCGTTCTCGCCGGCGAGCGTCGCGAGGCCCGGCTTGGCATCGGGCGGGGACGGATCGGCGGTGGCGGCGAACAGCGTCGACTCCAGCAGCAGCTCGAACAGCGCTCGGCGGTGCTCCGGGGTGTCCTGCTCCGCGACCCGCCGCATCGCCCGCTCGACCGCCGTCGTCTCGGGCGCCCCGGTGGGCGTTTCGACGTTCGGCTCCTCACCGCCCCCACCCGTCTTCGAGCCACGATCGCGTCCTGGGCGCCAGAAGGGCACGCGCACAGTCTGCCACTGGTTCACCGAGGCCATGTTGGCGCCGCGACCTGTGGATCGGATAGCGTGACGCCATGCCCGCGGCGTGGCCGGCGGTTTCCTACGACGACTGGAGCGCGACCTGCGACACGCTGCACGCGCACACGCAGGTGCTCGGCAAGATCGCGTTGGCGCTCGCTCCGCCCGAGCCCCAGTTTCAGCAGGTGGCGCTGCGGCTGACCGCGCGTGGCTGGGAGACGGCTCTGCTGCCCGCAGCCGACGGGTCGGGCGGCCTGGTCGTCGCACTCGATCTGCGGACGCACGAGGCGGTCGCTGAGCACACCGGCGGGGCCACCCGCCGCGTGCCCTTGACGCCCGATCGGCCGGTCGGCGAGGTGACGCGTGCGCTGCTCGACGCGGTCGGCGAGCTTGCGGGCGAGGTCGAGATCAACCCGACACCCCAGGAGGTGTCGTGGACCGTGCCGCTCGACGAGGACGACGAGCACGCGAGCTATGACACCGGCCAGGTCACCTCGTACTTCACCGCGGCGACGCAGGCCGCGCTCGTGCTGGCTGCATTCCGCGCACCGTACCGCGGGCGGTCGACACCGGTGAACGCATGGTGGGGGTCCTTCGACATCACGGTGAACCTGTTCTCCGGCCGGCCGGCAGACCCACCGTCAAACGACTACCTGTTCCGCAACGCGATGGACTCCGAGGAGGTCGCGGTCGGCTGGTGGCCGGGCGACGGCCGCTACGGCAAGGCCGCATTCTTTGCCTACGCACACCCGGCCCGCGAAGGTTTCGCAGGCGCACTGATCCCGCCGGCGCGCTGGGACACGACGCTCGGCGAGTACATCCTCGACTGGGACGATGTCCGCTCGAGCTCGGACTCACGGTCGGTCGCCCTCGATTTCGCCCACGCGGTGTTCCGTCGCGCCTGCTCGGTATGTGATTGGGACAGCGCTCTCGCCGCCAGCGCCGAGGGTCACCCGCCGCCGCTGGCGTAGAGCGTTCTGCCGAGGTGAGCCGGTGCGGTCAGGCGGCGAGCCGGCGGCGAGCCTTCTGCACGGACGGCAGAGCGGCCTTCGCCTTCGCGAGCGGGCGCGCGCGCACATCGACACTCGCCGGCTTGGCTGCGATCGTGATCTCCTCGCCGGTCGCCGGGTTGCGGCCGGTGCGCTTCTTGGTGGCGGGCTTGACGCGGACGGTCAGCTGCACGAGGCCACCGATCCTGACCTTCTCGGCGTTTCCGAGCTGTTCGAGCACGATCGTCTCTAGCGCCTCGACCGCGCGCTTGGCGTCGGCCTTGCTCAAATCAGAACGGTCGGCGACGGCAGTCACCAGCTGGGCTTGTGTTAACGGCACTGCACTCCTCCTGGGATGGGGGTATTGATTGGCGGATTCAACCTTGGACGGCGGACGGACGGGCGATTTTGTTCATCGCAGCCGCTGCCCGATCGAGCGGCCTGGTCACTGCGCGACGGCGGGACATAGTCGCGCATTACAAGAATCGATGCATGATGAGCAGGCCGACGTATCCGTGCTTGGGGTGATCGAACGCCTCGGGAACGGCCGCCAGCACTTCGAATCCGAGCGAGCGCCAGAGCTTGACCGCGGGCTCATTCGTCTCGACGACGGCGTTGAACTGGATTGCCCGGAAGCCGCGCTCGCGCGCCCACGCGATGACCTCCTCGCCGAGCGCCCGTCCGGTTCCCCGGCCGCCGTAGCGCGGATCGACCATGAAGCTCGCCGAGGCGACGTGTGCGCCCGGACCGGGGCGGTTGGGATACATGCTGGCCGTTCCGAGCACGGTGCCGTCGGCATCGGTCGCCACGATCGTTCGTCCTGGCGGCCCAACCATCCACGTGCGACGGCCCTCGGCCTGGTCCATGTCGGGGTCGTAGGCGTACGTCTCGCCGGCGGCGACGATCTCGTGGAAGAACGGCCAGATCGCCTCCCAATCGTCGGGCTCGGCGTCGCGGATCGCTGGCGGCTGATGGCGGTCGGGCACCGGGACGGCGGTGGCGGTCCGGCGCGCAGCTAGTGCGCGGCGCGGACGGAGGCGCCGGTCTTCTGGAGCTGCCGCTCTGGGGTGATGCGGACGACGTTCCACGCTAGTCCGACCTTGGCGAGCGCGGATATGAACAGCCCCGAGACGTCGATCTCCCACCAGCGCAGGCCATGGTAGGCCGAGCGCGGGAAGGCGTGATGGTTGTGGTGCCAGGACTCGCCGAAGGAGAACACGGCGAGCCATGCGACGTTGGTCGACTGGTCTTCGATGTCGAAGCGCCGCCGCCCGAAGAAGTGGCAGATCGAGTTCACCGACCACGTCACGTGGTGGACGAGGAAGATCCGCACCAGCCCGCCCCAGATGTAGCCCAGCAACGCGCCGCGGAGCGTGAAGCCGTCCAGCACGAAGCCGGCCACCGTCGGGATCGCAAGCGAGACGATTACCAGGACCGGGAAGCGGCGGCCGATCCGGCGCATACGCTTGTCCTCGTAAAGGTCGGTCGCGTACTTCTTCCAGTCGGCCTGACCCTGGGTCTCGAGCAGCCAGCCCGTGTGGGCATGCCAGAGTCCGCGCAGGCCGCTGCCGTGGCCGACGTGCGGGCTGTGCGGGTCGCCGTCCTTGTCCGCGTGGGCGTGGTGCTTGCGATGGTCCGCAACCCAGTCGAGCACCGAACCCTCGACGGCCAGCGAGCCGAGCACGGCGAAGGTGCGCTCGATCCATGGATACGTCTGGAACGCGCGGTGGGTGAGCAGCCGGTGAAACCCGACCGTGATGCCCATCCCCGTGATCACGTACATCACGAGGAGGATCCCGAGGTCGGTGGCGTCGACCGCCCGGTTCCAGAGCAGGATGATCGCGGCGAGCACGCCCGCGAACGGGACGACTACGCCGAGCAGGTTTGCAAAGCGCTCACCGCGGGTCATGTCAAGGAGCTTCCCACATATCGTCGGGCGTCAATCATGCGACGACAGATGAACCCCCCGGCTGTCGGGACGTTACACCGCCGCGTGTTATGTGCATGATTCACCGATGCCCGACGAGGTGCGGCTCCCTGGCCTGGTCGTGACCGGCCATTCGTTCGAGGTGCCGCTCGACCATGGCGACGACGCAGGCGAGCGAATCACGGTGTTCGCCCGCGAGCTCGCCGACCCCGACGGTCGGGACCGGCCGTTTCTCGTGTACCTACAGGGCGGCCCCGGATTCGAGGCTCCGCGACCTACGCGGCGTCCGAACGCTCCCACCTGGCTCGACCGAGCGCTCGCGGACTTCCGCGTGCTGATGCTCGACCAGCGCGGCACCGGCCGCTCGACGCCGGTCGGAACGCTCCCCGGCATGAGTCCGGAGCAACAGGCCGATTACCTGGCGCGCTTCCGTGCGGACTCGATCGTTCGCGACGCCGAATGGATTCGCCGCCAGCTGGGGGTCGAGCGCTGGAGCGTCCTCGGCCAGAGCTTCGGGGGCATGTGCGTGACGACGTACCTTTCGCTCGCGCCCGAGGGACTCCGGGAAGCGTTCATGACCGGAGGCATCCCGGCGCTGGGGCCGCGCATCGACGAGGTCTACGGTCGCACCTACGCGCGCGTGCTGGAGCGCAACCGACGCTATTACGAGCGCTATCCCGCTGATCGTGAGCGCGCGCTCGCGCTGCATGAGCGGCTCGATTCCCACGAGCTCAAGCTCCCCTCGCGGTGACCGGTTGACCTGGCGGCGATTCCGTCAGCTCGGGCAGATGCTCGGGATGAGCGACGGGGCCGAACGGCTGCACTACCTGCTCGAGCTTCCGCCTGAGTCGCCGGCGTTCCTGCACGGCGTCGAGCGCGCAGTCGACTTCGCGCGCGATCCGATCTACGCGGTCCTCCACGAGGCCTCGTGGGCGGACGGCGGCGCCACGCGGTGGTCGGCGGAGCGCGTGTTGCCGGCGGAGTTCGATGCCCCCGAGCTGTTCACCGGCGAGCACGTGTACTCGTGGATGTTCGACGACTACGGTGCGCTCGCGCCGCTGCGCGACGCCGCCCAGCTGCTCGCCGAACGCGAGTGGCCGCGGCTCTACGACGACGACGTGCTGCGACACAACGATGTTCCGACCGCCGCCGCCATCTACGTCGAGGACATGTACGTGGAGCGGTCGTTCTCCGAGGAGACGGCGGCACAGATCCGCGGCATCAAGACGTGGATCACGAGCGAGTACAACCACGACGGGCTGCGGGTCGACGGCGAGCGCATTCTCGGGCGCCTGTTCGACCTGGCCCGCGGCCGCGCCTGAAGACGTGGTCACCGGATCCCGAACCCGCAGGCCGCCGACGCGCGGGTCAGCGCCGGCGACGGCGGCGGGAATTGGAGGTACCCGCCCGGTCCGCCGATGACGTTGCCGGTGCGGGCCCCGGGCGGCGGCGGTGGAGGCGGCGAGCTGGTCGGGTCGGGAAAGTTCGGGACGCCGTGTCTGCGCATGCACTGCGCGACGGCGAGCAGGCGGAGCCTGAAGCTCGCGGGCGCGGATCCGGAGCTGCTCCCGCCCGGCATCAGCCCGGCGCACGCGTGCTGCGCGAAGCGGAACGAGGGAGCGGCGGGATCGATGCTGGCCGGTACGTTCGGAAGACGGCCGCCCGGGCTGGGGTCGGGGAAGCTCGGCACGCCGTGCGAGCGCAGGCACCGCACGTAGCGGAGTGCCTGGTCGGCCTGGGCCGCGACGGGGGTCGCGCCGGCGGCGTGTCCGGAACCGCAGGCGGCGATCGCCAGCGCGCAGGTGACGGCTGCGAGCATGATCGCGCGGGTGTGAGAAGTGCCGTCCACGGCACCCGTTTGTACGCGACCGCACCCAACACGAGCAAAACGGCGGCCGTTATGGCGCTGTTACCTGCACATCGGGCATGCTGGGGGCGCCGATGCGGCCACCCGGCAAACACCGAAGCGTGCGCCTCCGCCTGACCGCGCTCTACGGCAGCCTGTTCCTCATCTCCGGCGCCGGCCTGCTCGCGCTCACCTATGTGCTTGTCCGCGAGCGCCACCGCCGGCGGGTACGTGACCGTGTCGACGGGAACGGCGCTCACGCCGACGGGCGCCCGCGCCGGCACCGCCAGTTCGCACGCGATCGAGCTAAATCAGCTGGTCGTTCAGTCGGGGATCGCGCTCGCCATCATGACCGTGGCGTCGGCCGCCGTCGGCTGGCTCGTGGCCGGGCGCGTCCTGGCGCGGCAGGAGGCGGCGTTCGAAGCCCAGCGACGGTTCGTGGCGAACGCGTCGCACGAGCTCCGCACCCCGTTGACGATGATGCGCACGTCACTCGACGTCGCCGTCGCCAAGCCCGAGCCGATTCCACCTCAGGTTCGCGCGCTCGACGCCAAGCTGCGCGAGGGACTCAACCAAGCGGACCGGCTGCTCGAGAGCTTCCTGGCGCTCGCCCACGCTCAGCAGGGCATGCTCGCCGACCACACGCCTGTGTCGCTGACCGCGATCGTCAACGACGCGCTCGACAGACTGCAGCGACGAGATCGCCGAGAGCAGCATCGACGTCCGGACGTCGCTCGCGCCGGTGACCGTCGCCGGAAGCGGACGCTGCTCGCCCGCATGGTGGAGAACGTGATCCACAACGCCGTCCGCCACAACGAGCCACGCGGCTTCATCACGGTCGGGAGTCGAACTCGACGGCAGACGCTCGCCCGACTCGTCGTCGAGAACGGCGGCCGGCTGTCTGGACGACGCGAGCATCGAGCAGCTCGGGCGCCCGTTCCGGCGCCTCGGCGTCGATCGCACCGGCTCGGCCGACGGCGTCGGACTCGGCCTGTCGATCGTCGCGGCCGTCGCCGGCGCCCACGGCGGCGCACTCGAGCTGCGTGCTCGTGCGGAGGGCGGGCTGCGAGTCGAGATCGAGCTGGCCGACGCGAGCCTCGCGAGTCAGCCCGTGGGCATCGCGTCATGAGAGTCCTGATCGCCGAGGATGTGCCGCGGCTGGCGAACGACATCGCCGAGGGTCTGCGCGATCAGGGCATGGCCGTCGACGTCTCCTACGATGGCCTCGACGCGGTCGCCAAGCTGAACCTCGTCCCCTACGACGTGCTCGTCCTCGACCGTGACCTGCCCGGGCTTCACGGCGACACGATCTGCCGGATGCTCGCCGACGGCGACCAGCCGGTGATGGTGCTGATGCTGACCGCGGCCGACGCGCCCGGGCAGCGCGTCGCCGGACTCGAGCTCGGCGCCGACGACTACCTCGCGAAACCGTTCCACTTCCCCGAGCTCGTGCTGCGTGTGCGCGCGCTCGCGCGGCGCAAGCCGGCCGTCCGGAGACTGAAGCTGCGAGCCGCCGGGCTCGAGCTCGACCAGCTCACCCGGGTCGCGACGCGCGACGGGCGTCGGCTCGACCTGTCGGCCAAGGAGCTCGCCGTCCTCGAGGCGCTGCTGCAGGCCAGCCCAGGTGCGCTCAGCGCGGAGCACCTACTCGAACAGGCCTGGGACGAGAACGCCGATCCGTTCACCAAAACCGTGCCGGTGACGATCGGCCGCCTCCGTCGGAAGCTCGGCGATCCGGACGTGATCGACACGGTCCCCGGCGTCGGCTACCGGATCGAGCGGATCTGGCTAGCCCGGAGGTTAGGCTCGTTTCGCCCTGCGCGGGCCGGGCGTTGCGGGCGATCTCAACGATCGCGAGCAGGTGATTGCGGTGCTCGCTCATGAACGCCAGGTTCGACTCGATGTACGCCCGCAGCACATTCGGCCCGTCCGACTGCGCGCTGATCCGGGGCACCATGTATTCCGCCGCCCGCGCGAGGACCTCGGCGACAACCGCGCCGATCAGGTCGTCCTTGCCGGCGAAGTGGTAGCCGATCACGCCTTTGCTGATGCCGGCGCGCTCGCCGATCCGCGCCAGCGAGGCCTGACCGTAGCCGAGCTCCGCGATCGCGTCGATCGCGCAGCCGACGATCTGCGCTCGC
Source organism: uncultured Solirubrobacterales bacterium (assembly GCA_963699325.1). Lineage (GTDB taxonomy): Bacteria > Actinomycetota > Thermoleophilia > Solirubrobacterales > Solirubrobacteraceae > Palsa-465. The sequence goes on from CAVOTN010000022.1 coordinate 700,080, forward strand.
CGCGCCTCTTCGATGAACGAGCGCGCTTTACTCAGCTGGCTCATAGTTAGAACGATCGTACTAATTTTTCTTCAGTCGGTCAAGACCGCGCGCTTGACGTAAGGTCCCGGGAGGAGCGCCATCGCGCCCGGCGAAAACCACCGGGTGCCCCGCCTCGCCACCATCGCCTACGTCGTGATTGGCGTGATCGTGGCCTCCCAGCACAGCTACTACGCCAATCTGGGCAGCCTGTCGCAGGTGCTCTCGGCGGTGGTGGCCACGGCGCTTTGGCCGCTCGTGCTGCTCGGGGCGAGCCTGCATCTGAGCCTCGGCAACCTCTAGCGCCTCGCCGGCGCTGGTTGACCGGTCCGCCGGGACGACCGGGGGCCATCATGCGACCTCGATCGCGCTGCGCGACCTTGAGCGGGCTACGCGAGCTTGAGCGGGATCTCGGCGTACGGGTCGATCCGGTACACCAGCGACACGCGGTGGTAGCCGTCCGCGATGTCGGCGCCGTCTCGATCGCCGATCACGAGGACGGGGCTGAGGCGCTCGCCTTCGATGACCTTGATCAGGTCCTTCATGACCCCAGGATCGTCAAGCGGGGCAGCGGTCAGTCCGGCGGCCCGCAAAATGTCATTCGCTCGCCTTCGCGTGAGGGGGGCGTTGCGTAGCCGCTTGACGACCTTGCTCACTGCCTCGCTGTCGAGCTTGAGCGATAAGTAGGCCTCGGCGGCGTCGTAGTCGTGGCCCGCGACATCGTCGAGCCACTTGATCTTCTCCACCGATCCGCTGTCCGGCGTTCCCGCCTTGTCTTTGGCCACGGGTCCGATCATGCCAGACGCTCGCGTCCGCGTGGCGTCGGAGGACGACTCGTTACGCCGATGGCACGGGGGCACAGGTCCTACGCCCCGCACCGGCCCCTACTGCTGCCCAGCAGCCTCGGAAGTGTCCGCGCTGTGAGGACCTTTCGCGTGACGCGGCCGAAGCGGCCCGAGACGGTGCCGGATGATCCCGTAGGCGATCAGGCCGCCGGTCAGGGGCACGAGCAACCCGATCGCCTGATGCAGGAGCACGGCAGCCACCGCGGTGTTTGCGTTCACGCCGTACACGATGAGCATCCCTGCCATGCCGCCAATCGTGCCCGCGGCGGCGGGCAGGGGGATCGACCCACCGAGGGCGCCGATTATGTACGCCATGATGACGACGGGGATGCTGGGCACCGGATGAGCGTGGACGGCCAGGAAGGCGCTCCACAGCATCAGGACGTCGAATCCGAGATACGCCATGATCCCGAGCACGGCCCTCCGGGAACCACGGTGGCGGACCAGTTGCTCGGTGTCCTGCACCGCGTCCGCCAGCGTCGTGACCGCGGCGGCGACCTTGCGGTGCTTGGTCTGCAGGCGCCCGGCGCGCGTCTTGGCGCGGCGGGCGACGAGCACCGCGGCAGCAATCCCTGCTGCCGCCAACGCCGCCGGGAGCAACGTCAGCAGGAGGTTGTCTTCGCCGGAGAAATCCGAGTCGCGAGCGCCACGCCGAAGATGATGAGAGCCAGGCCATCGACGGCGGTGTTGAGAAAGCTGAGGTTGAACTGGCGCTCGGCGATCACCTTCGTCGGCATCCCGAAGCGGTGCAGGATCAGCGCTCCGACCCCCATTCCGCCCCAAGAGCCACCGGGCACCACCAAGCCACCCCCCAGCTGCGCCCAGGCGACGTGCTCGTCCATGCGGCGCCCCCGCCCCCCGCGCCCCAGCACCTGCTGCGGGTCGACGATCGCGCTCCAGGCCACGACGAACCCGGTTTCGGACAGAATCTCGAGCCCGATCGCCGCCGCCGCCCACTCCCACGAGACACGTTCGAGGCTGTGCAGCGCATCGTTGAGCGCTGGAATCACCTTGAGCACGACGTAGGCCACCAGCAGGTAGCCCGCGAGCTTCAGGGCGCGGCCTCTCAGGTGACGCGCGGCATCCCTCAGCGCGCGGCGGGCGCGATGCCCCGATGCGGCCTCCTGCTCGCCGGCCTGTACCGGGCCGACGACCATCAGCCTGACGCCGGGAGCCCGGCGCTTGCGTTATCGGGATTCTCGAACTCGAGCGCGAGCGCGGACCAGGCGAAGTCCTCGGCCCCCATGCCCCGGCCGTCATGCGGATCGTAGAACTCGCGGAGTCCCTCCCGGGACACAGTCGCGGTTATCGCCCGGGCCAGCGTCGCGGCCTGCTGCTCGTATCCGAGACGCACGAGGCCACGCCACAGTAGCCACGCGCTGTTCACCCACGTCGGCCCCCGCCAATAACGTCGCAGGCCATCGAAATGCTCCTTGAGCGAGAACGACGGCTCATCGAGCGAGACGGAGGACGGCGGGACAGCCGTCCAGAACCGGTTTAGTCGGTGATCGAGGGCGGTCACTCGGACTCCTCGGCAGGCTCACTCGATAACCACTGTGCGGGCGTCCAGTCCCCGTCTGGGTCCGTGGTTTGCCCCACCTCGATCAGGTGACCGTCAGGATCGCGGATGTAGCAGCGGATTTCGTACTGGTGTTGTTTCGGCGGCGTCAGGAAGTCAGCACCCCTGGCGCTCCATTCGGCGTAGACGGCCTCGATGTCTTTGACCCGAATATTGAGGAAGCTGCTGACCCGGTCGGGATCGGGTGGCGCCTCTAGGGTCACCGATGGCTTGTCGTCCGTCGGTCCACCGCCCACGCTGATGACGATAAAGCTGTTGGCTAGCGCGACATTGGTCGGCTCTCCGGACGGCTTTCCGGAGAACACGACCCTGCCGCCGAGTACTTCGGTGTAGAAGCGCCGAGAGCGCGCGACATCTTGTGAGACGATGAAGTGGGTCAGCACAATCCCCTCGGCGGGCGGTGGGAGCTCGGCCATCTGGTACCTCCACTGGTTAGGTCTGGTACCCCGCCGGGGACGGGGTCTGCAACCGATGTCGTGATGATCGGCGATTCGATCGCTTTCCGGACGAATTTCTGGAAAAGCACCAAATGCTGCCCGGAGTCCTCGCCGACGATGATGAGTGCATGAAGCCCGAACACTCAGAACGCACGGATCCGGTCGCGGTCGCGCCATGGCGTCCGCCTCACCCGATTCGGGGGATGACGGCCGCCGGAGCGGTTCGGATCATCAACTCAATGGCCGCATCACAGACAGAGGTGCTCGACGTAGTGGTCATCGGCGCCGGGCCCGCCGGCGTGGTCGCGTCGCTCCGGGCGGCGCGGCTCGGAGCGAAGACGGCGTTGATCACCCGCGATGAGTTCGGGGGAATGGCCGCGAATGATGGCCCGGTCCCGGTGCGCACGCTGGCCCAGGCGGCCCGGCTGATCCGCGAGGCGAGGCAACTCCCGCGCTACGGGATCACGTCCGGTGAGCTCTCGCTGGACTACTCCCGGCTGCTGGCTCGCGTCCGTGAGGTGACCGAGGATGTGCGCAACCACTCGCTGCTGCGTGATGATCTGAACGCTGCCGGAGTGACGATCCACGAACGGGCCGGGACGGCGCGGTTCCTCGATCCCCACACGGTCGAGAGTGACAACGCGCCGCGGCTTCGAGCGGACAAGGTCATCATCTGTACCGGGGGAACCTCGCGGCGGCTCGCGGTTCCCGGCTTCGATCTGACCGCGACGCACAGCGATGCGTGGCATCTCTCCGCGATTCCGGACTCGCTGCTTGTGCTCGGCGCCGGCGCGACCGGCGTCCAGGTAGCTTCGATCTTCAACGCGCTCGGCTCACGCGTCCAGCTCGTCGAGGTTGCGCCACGGATCTTGATAAGCGAAGACGAAGACGTCTCGGCAGCGGTCAGCGCCGCCCTGGCATCGTCAGGCGTTCGGATCGTCGAGGACGCCGGCACGGTCGACCGCTTCGAGCGTTCTCAGATTGGGGTGCGACTCATTCATTCAGCGAACGGTGCCGCGGACAGCGTCGACGCCGCGGTCGCGGTGGTCGCGGTTGGATGGGTTGCCGCCACGGCCGGGTTGAACCTCGATCGTGCCGGGGTCGGGACCGATCGGCGAGGTTACGTCGAGGTGGATAGGCAGCTGCGGACCGCGGCGCCGCACGTCTTCGCCGCCGGCGATGTCACCGGTCGGGCGATGGTGGTACACGAGGCCGTCCGCGAGGCGCTCGTGGCCGCGAGCAATGCCGTCCTCGGACAGACGACGCCTCTGCCCTCGCAGGTGAGCCCGATCGGCAGCTTCACGGACCCCGAGTACGCCTCCGTCGGGTTAACCGAAGCGGCAGCCCGCGAGGACCACGAGGTGGTCGTGGCGACGGTGCGATTCGACTCGCTCCCGCGCCCGATCATCGACGGCCGCCCGACCGGTTTTTGCAAGCTGGTCGTCGATCGACAACTCCATCGCATCCTTGGGTGCCACATCGTGGGAGAACGGGCGGTCGAGCTCGCGCAGCTCGCGGCGACAGCGATGGCCGCGGAGATGCCCGTCGAGCAACTCGCGCTAGTCCCGTATTCGTTTCCAACCTACGCGAACGCGCTTGGCCGTGCGGCCATCCGCGCCGCTATCGAACTCGACCAGACCGGAACGTGGGCGGTCGATCACCTCGCCGATACCGAGGAAGTCTCGCGCGCATCGAGCCCAGCATGAGCAGACAGTCAACTCGCGGCCGAGGCTTACGCCCGCTCGCTCAGTCCACAGGAGGAAGACCTTGACAACAGACGCAACAGCAACGTCACGACCGGGCGTCAGCGTCGGCTCGACGAGCGAGTTCAGCTTGTTCTTCCGCATCAAGCCCGGACGGGCGACTGCCCTGCGGGAGGCGCTGGGAGCCCTGCAGAGCACCCCTGGCTACCAGTCGGGGGATTACAACATGGCCGTTGCCACGATTCACGAGGCTCGGTTCGTGCCATTCGATGACGACAGCCGGTTGCTGTTCGCGACGAGCTTCGATGGCCCGTGGGACGTCTACATGGAGGATTTCCTTACGTCGGGGCCGACGCTGGCGCTGTTCGACGAGGTCTTCCAGCACGTCGAGGGGTACGAGGGGCTTCCCGACCTCGCGGCCCTGAAGGCGTTTATTCTCGGCGCTCAGCGGAGCGCCGCCGCGTACGCCCGCAACTACCCCGGCACCGTCAAAGAGATCCGCAAGGCCGAGCGGGTGAACGCCGCCTTCCAGCGGGTGCTCGATGACCCCGAGGCCGAGGAGGCGTTGGGACATCCGGCGCTGAAGCCGCTGCTCGACGAGGCTGCCGACGCGTAATAGCCATCCCGGATCTACGGATCACGAAGCTGCGGAGGAGAAGCGATGTCTCATCACCTGTCGGGGCCGCGGTCTCTCACCCAGCCGATCGCAGATATCACCGACCTGTATGCCTTCCCTAGCCCCGTGCGCCCGGGTCATCTTGTGCTGGTGCTGAACACGCTGCCGTTTGCGCCGCCGTCGGCGTTGTTCTCCGATGCGCTGAGTTACCGGTTCCGGCTGCGCCCTCTCACCGCGAACGCCCGCGGCGATCGAGCGCCGTTCGCCGTCGGCGACGAGGAGTTCGTGTTCGACTGCGTCTTCTCGGCCCCTGCGAACGGCGACGGCACCAACGGGGTCACTCAGGAAGGCACGTGCTCGCTCCCGACCGGCGAGGCGATCTCGGTGGAGGTCAACGACGCGGGCGCAGTCCAGGCTCACGGTGTTCGCCTGTTCGCCGGGCCGCGATGGGATCCGTTCATCATGGACGCCCCGGCGATGCTCAAGACGATCGCGACGGGAAAGCTCGCGTTCACGGATCCGGGCTCGATCTTCATGGACGGCAAGAACGTCCTCAGCCTCGTGCTCGAGATCGACTGTGCCGCCGTGCTTGGCGACCGTGAGCTGGTCGGGGTGGTCGCGGAGACGTTGACGCGAGGGAAGCTCGCGGTTCGGTTCGAGCGGGCCGGCCGACCCGAGGTGCCGAATCTGATGCTGGGACCGAAGCAGTTTGACCTGGTCAACCGGGATCTCGAAATCCGTGACTTGTACAACATGGAAGACGCGTTCCATCTCGCGCAGGCTTACCTGGGCGCCTACCGGGCACGGCTCAACGCGAACCTCGCGTTCTGGGACGGACTCGACGGCAAGACGGACTGGCCGCCAAATGAAAACGGCGCTCATCCGCTGACCGAGTTAATGCTCGCGGACTTCCTCGTGGTCGACGTCACGAAGCCATACGCTGAGCGGGGGTCCTTCCTCGAGATCGAACTCGCAGCCCGCGAGGCCCGAACGCATGAGACCTGCGGTGGGCGAGCTCTCAACGACGACGTGATGGACACGATCTTCACCTTGTTGGTGAACGCAGGCAACGGTCCGGCAATCCGCGACGGTGTCGACCGGGCCACGATGCCCGGGTCGCGAACGTTCCCGTACCTGGCACCGCCTAACCCGGATCCTCCCGAACCGCCCGAGCACCTCTAGCGATCAGAAGTGACCGTGTGAACGTCGCAACAAGCATCCTCGACCTCGACGACATCCAGAGTGGCGCACTCCACCCACGACCGTCCCCGTACGTCGGCACCTACCTGCTGCTCCGCATCGACGACCGTGACGCCGGACGGGAGCTGGTCCGAAGGCTGTCTTCCCTGGTCGACTCCGGCCGGCCGACCGCTGATCCGTCCCGCGACGCCTGGATCACGGTTGCCTTCACCCACCACGGCCTGAAGGCGCTTGGCGTGCCGCAGGAGTCGCTTGACAGCTTCGCGCCTGAGTTCCGGCAAGGCATGGCGGCCCGAGCGGCCGAGCTTGGAGACGTCGGCGAGAGCAGCCCGGCCAACTGGGAGAAACCGCTCGGCACTCCAGACGTGCACGTTGCGCTAGCGGCGCTGTCGCCCGACGCGGCGCGGCTGGAAACGGTGCTCGAAAGGGCGCGTCGTGCCCGCCAAGAACTTCCCGGCGTTGAGCTCATCTGGCGCCAGGACTGCTACCAGCTCCCGACCGGGCGCACCTCCTTCGGCTTCAAGGACGGGATCGGCCAGCCGACGGTGGAGGGGAGCGGAATCGAAGGCTCTGAGCCGGAGGGACGACCGATCAAGGCAGGCGAGTTCATTCTCGGCTATCCAGACGAGACGGGAAGCCTGCCGCCGATGCCGACCCCCGAAGTGCTCGGTCGGAACGGCACCTACCTCGTCTTCCGAAAGCTGCACACCCGGGTTGCGGCCTACCGGCAGTACCTGCGAGCCAAAGCCGCGAACCGCGAAGAAGAGGCACTGCTGGCGGCGAAGATGGTTGGACGCTGGCCGAGTGGCGCGCCGCTGGCGCTGGCACCCGAGCGCGACGATCCCGCGCTCGGCGCGGATCCCGACCGCAACAATAACTTCAGCTACGCCGACGACCTCCGCGGGCTGAAGTGCCCCGCCGGTGCGCACGCGCGGCGCGCGAACCCCCGGGACGCGCTTGATTCCGAGGGGGGCGTGGACGTTCGTCTGCACCGCATGATCCGGCGGGGAACGAGCTACGGCCCGATACTCCCGGACGGCGTGCTCGAGGATGACGGCGCCGACCGAGGCATCATCTTCGTGTTCGCCGGCGCGCACATCAAGCGCCAGTTCGAGTTCGTCAAGACTCAGTGGCTGAACGACGGCATCTTCATCGGGGCGCCCGCCGAGAAAGACCCGCTCGTCGGTCAAAACGACGGGTCCGGCACGCTCACCATCCCAAAACGGCCGATCCGGCGCCGGCTGCGCGACCTGCCGCCCTTCGTCGTTACCCGCGGCGGGGAGTACTGCTTCGCGCCCGGCCTACAAGCCCTGCGCTGGCTGGGGGAACTCGGCACGTGACACGCATCGATAGCGAAAGAAGGACGACTTGACAACCAGCTCCACAGGCACCGAGCGCTGGAAGACCCTCGATTTCGGCCCGCCATCATCCGGACAGGCGGAGCCCGATCAGCCCGTGCTCCTCGAGTTCATCTCTGCCGACCGCGTGGCCGTAATCACCCTGAACCGGCCGCACGCCGACAACGCGATCACGACGGACATGGGGGCGCGTCTCACAGAAATCCTGGAGACGATCGCGGTCCGTTCCGCCGTCCGTGTCGCGATCATCACCGGGGCCGGTGAGAGAGCATTCTCGGTCGGCAGCGACCTGCGTCAGCGCAAAGACATGACAAAGGAGCAGTGGCTGCGCCAGCGTCAGGACTTCGACCGCACGCTGTACACCCTGCGCGAGTTGCGAAAGCCGATCTTCGCTGTCGTGAACGGGATCGCGTACGGCGGCGGCTCCGAGATCGCCCAGAGCACCGATTTCATCATCGCGTCCGAGAACGCGACCTTCGGTCAGCCAGAGGCCATGATCGGGCTCGCCGCGGGCGGCGGCTCACCGGTGTTCCTACCGCGCGTCCTCCCACCGGGCAAGGCGCTGCAGATGCTGATGACAGGCGATCCGATCAGCGCCCAGGAGGCGTACCGCCTGGGCATGGTCAACGAGCTCTACGCGCAGACCGAACTGATGCAAGCCGCGCACGGGATCGCGGAAAAGATCGCGAGTAACTCACCGACGGCGGTTCAAGCCGTGAAACGGGCAGTCCGGCTCGGGCAAGGACAACCGACCGAACAGGCGATCGCGATCATGATGGAAGCCCACTGGCGCTCCGCAGTGCATCCAGACCGGATTGAGGGGATCGGCGCCTTCAACGAGAACCGCGACCCAAGCTTTAACGACCCCGACTACTGAATCGACGAGGTTCGATTGAGGAGGCTCACGACATGGCTGTAGCCGACGACCTGGAACGACAGCGCGCAGCGCTGACCATGATCCATGCCGAGCCGTTCAACGCCGAGGCGCCGCCCGAGGCACTCGACGGTGACATTACCCCGACTGCGCTGCACTACGTGCGCAGCAACTTTCCCGTACCCGATCACGACGGCACGCTCGAGATCGGCGGCGCGGTTGAGAACCCCCTCACGCTCACGCTCGACGACCTCCGAGCACTGCCGGCAGTCGAGCGCGTCGTCACGCTCGAATGCGCCGGGAACGGTCGACTCGCGATGAGGCCGCTTCCAGCCGGTGAGCCCTGGGGCGACTACGCAGTCTCCACGGCACGATGGAAGGGCGCGCTCCTGCACGAGATACTCGAGCGGGCGAAGCCGCATCCAAACGGCGTCGAAGTCCGCTTCGCAGGTACCGACCACGGGTCGTACATCCTCAACCCAGTGCTCAAGAACATCGACGCCTCCGATCTGTCATTCGAGCGATCGCTGACGCTCGTCCATGCCGCCGACCCATCCGCCGAGATCCTGATCGCTTACGAGATGAACGGAGAGCCGCTCAATCCCGACCACGGGTCACCGTTCCGTCTTATCGTCCCGCATTGGTACGGCGTCGCCTCTGTCAAGTGGCTGAAGCACATCGAAATCCTGACGACGCCCTTCCTCGGCGAGTTCGAGATCGGCCATTACATGTACCAGTGGCACGACCGCCCGGAAGAGCGCGTGACGGTCATGCGACCGCGGGCGCGGATAACCGACCCCAGCCCGGGCGCCGCCGTGCGGCTCGGTGGCACATACGTCGTTCGCGGCAAGGCATGGTCGGGCACCGGCCCTGTCACCAACGTCGACCTGAGCCTGACCGGGGAGGCCGAGTGGCTACCGGCGCACGTAGAGACCCCGAGAGGTCCGTACCAGTGGCAGAGCTGGTCGTTCGAATGGCAACCGGACGAACGCGGCCGAAAGACGCTGCGCGCGCGAGCAACCGACGCGGCAGGAAACGTGCAGCCCGAGGTTCCAATCTGGAACCGGCTCGGCTACGGCAACAACGCGATCGAGGTCGTCTTCGTCGACGTTCGATAGCGGGTTCAGCCGACGCGGCGATAGTGCGCCAGATTCAAATGCAGCGACACGATGTCTCTACCGTCGGTCCCGGCGATCCTCACGCCGGTCCCCACGATCATCGCGCCGGTCCTCGCGCCGATCGCCGCGGCGGCGGACGCCGCGGACCGCGACCGCGGCCGTGCCGGCGACCGCAGCAGTCCGCGCGACCGGTCGCCCACCAAACAGTCCCCTTCCACTCCGTCGACCTCGACCCAACATCTCAGACTCCTTCCTTCATCGCTTCCTCATGCGCCTCGACCGCGGCCGCTATGGCCTGGATCGGTATCCGGCCGCTGGCGACCAACTCCCCGCCCGAGTGGCGCACCGCGGCACCGAACGGGGCGGCCCAGACGTTCTCCCAGATCAGCACGGCAGCGACAGACCCGGGGTCCATCGCGGCCCCGATGGCGTCGACGTCCTCCGCGGCGAGCAGCATGGCTAGCTCCGTCTCCAGCTCGAGCAGCTCAGCGAGATCGCTGTCGCCGAAGTCATGGGACTCAAAGCCCTCCACCGACCCGTCGAGGTCCTTCTTCAGAATCAGGATGTCGAGCACGCGAACCACGCCGCGTCCGACCAGGGCGCTTAGCTCCGCGGCCATCGCACCCGAGAAATCTGCCTTGTCGGCGGGAAACTCGACGACCAGATAGTCAACGGGCCCGAGGTCGTCCACAGCGGCGTCGTTCATGGGTCTGTCCTCCATAGGTGTTGCCGGACGTCCCAATGTGGGATCGGGTTCAGGTTCATCGACGCCGCTGGCGACGGCATCACCCGGATGGGATGAACAAGCCGGGCGCGGTCATGGCGCGTCCATTGCGAGCCTCTGCCAGATCATCCTCAATAGGAGTGAGATCTCGGTCGCCGAGCGTTTCTGCAATCCCTGGCGGCACAGCGGTCGACGTCCCTCGACGACGGATGTGTGCCTTTCATCCGGATCGGGTGACAGGCACCCAACCGTCGGGGGAGATGATGGGTGGGTGGAGACCGATCGGGGGAGGATTCGGTGACGGGCCAGGCGATCGGCCAGGTCCTCTCGTTCGGCGTCGGCGTCGCGCTAAGCCCGCTGCCGATCATCGCCGTAGTACTGATGCTCGCCACGCCCAAAGGCCGGGCGAACGGGCCGGCCTTCCTGACGGGATGGGTACTAGGGATCGCCGTCCTGGGCACGATCGTGCTGCTGATCGCGAGCGGCGCGTCGGCCAGCGAGCACGGCAGCCCAGCGACTTGGGTCAGCATTGTCAAGATCTTCCTTGGCGTCCTGTTGTGGCTGCTCGCGGTTAGGCAGTGGCGCGGACGTCCTCGCGGCGGCAGGGAGCCTGAACTGCCGGCATGGGTGAAGAGGATCGACACGTTCACGCCCGTCAAGTCCGCAGGGATGGGAGCACTGCTATCGGCAGTCAGTCCCAAAAACCTGCTGCTCGTCGTTGGCGCGGCCGCGGCGATCGCTCAGACCGGAGCGAGCGCCGGACGCCAAGCCGTCGCGCTGACCGTGTTCATCGTGCTCGCCACGCTCGGCGTGGGCGCGCCGGTCGCGATCTACTTTCTCATGGGGGACCGCGCGACCGGGATCCTCGACGAGCTGCACGACTGGATGGTCCGCGAGAACGCCACGATGATCGCGGTCATCTGCCTGATATTCGGCGCGAAGCTGATCGGCGACGCGATCACCGCGCTCGCCAGCTAAGCGGGTCCCGACCTGCGCCTGGCCCGGCACCTGCTCCTCGCCGGGGGTTCTTCAGTACCGCTACTCCTCGCCGACGATGACGGGATGCATGAAGCCCGAACGCCAAGACAACCCGGATCCCGTTGCCCGGTCGATCCACGTTGCGAACGGCTTGCTCGACCAGCTGGTCCCGGACCGCCAGATGGTGTCGCGCTTGATCGAGGTCCTGGAGTCGTTCCAGCCCCGTGAGCTGGTGCGGTTCGACGATCAGGCGCGGTCCTGCCACAGCGGTATTCGATGGTCGAAGGTCCCAAGGCTCCGCGGCGGAGGCGAGCCGGATGGTGAGCGTCCGAGCATGCGAGACCGCCTCTTGCACCGAGGCGAACCGGGGCGGCGCCATCCGACGCGAGCGGGGAGCTTTGGGATGCGCTGGCGCTCGTCTCGGGGGACGGCCATCAGCGAGAGCATGCGATTCGCGTCGCGCGGCTTCGGCCACTCGTCGTCAGGCTTCTTGTCCTGCGCTGCATCGACTGGGTCCCGGAGGTACGAACAGCCGCCCTGGACCGCCTCGACCAGTGCCCGCTGCGACTGTTGGTGGATGCGCTGCCGCTTGCCGAGCAGCTAGCGGCTGAGCGCGCCCGCGGGGAGATCCTGAGCGCTTTCATGGACACCCGGTTCAGCGAGGAGGATCTACGCCAGGCCTACCGCAGCCCTGACGCGCGGACCAGGCGTGCTGCGTGGCGCCGCCTCCGTGCTCGGGGAGCGGCGACGCCAAGCGAGCTCGTCGATGTTGCCACCCATGACGAGGACGTCGTCGTGCGAGGCATCGCGGCGGGGGCGCTGGAGGAACTGTCGATTGAACCGCGGCGAAAATCTGGCGGCGTTGCTTGTTACCGACCGGGTCGGATCCGTGGCGGCGCCTGCGCTGGCTGCTCTTGTCAAGCTGGACGGCACACCGCCGATCTTGGCGGCGCTGACTAGTCCAAGTCCTGCCCTGCGCAGGGCAGCGCGAGATTGGGCCTCGCTCCGGGGTGTGAATGCCCGCGACGTGTACCTCGAGCGCCTCGCGGGTGACTCCAGCGATGCGATCGCTCTCGTTTCACTGGCGGAACTCGGCAACGAGCGTGACCGAGAGCTGTTCGGCCGGATGCTCGGAGACGAACGCATCCGTATCCGTGGTGGATCAGCAGCATGTACTTCACGACGTCGCTCCTTTCGGGGGTTCGCGGTGAGATCGGAGCCGATTTCTGTTTCTCGACATGTCGAGCGACGAGTCCTGGCTCCGACTCCGGTCTGAAAGTTCAAATGCCGAAGGAAAGGACCGACATGACCGCCGACCGTTCCCGCTGGATCGCTCTCTACGTCCTCTGCATGGGGATGCTGATGATCGTCCTCGACGTCACCGTCGTGAACGTCGCTCTTCCCTCCATCCAGGACGACCTCGGGTTCTCAACCTCCAGCCTCGCGTGGGTCGTGAACGGGTACCTGATCTCGTTCGGCGGGCTGCTCCTCCTCGCCGGGCGCCTGGGTGATCTGCTTGGTCGCCGGACCATCTTCCTGGCCGGGCTCGCGTTATTCACTGGCGCCTCGGCGCTGTGCGGCCTGGCGCAGAGCCAGGTGTGGCTGGTCGCAGCGCGGTTCGTGCAGGGCATCGGCGGCGCGATGACCTCGGCCGTCATCCTCGGCATGATCGTGACGATATTCCCGGAGCCCCGGGAGCGGGCGAAGGCGATCGGCGTGTACGCGTTCGTCGCCTCGGCGGCCGGCTCGGTCGGCCTACTTGCCGGCGGCGTGCTCACCCAGGCCATCGACTGGCACTGGATCTTCTTCATCAACATCCCGATCGGCATCGCGACGGCGATGCTCGGCCGCCGGCTGCTGACCGCGGACGAGGGCATCGGCCTGAGCAACGGCGCCGACCTGCCGGGCGCCGCGCTCATCACGGGCGCGCTGATGGTCGGCGTCTACACGATCGTCAAGCCCGCGGCCGAGGACGGCTGGGGCGCGTCGACGACGCTCATCCTCGGCGCCGTCTCGATCACCCTGCTGGCCGCCTTCGTTGCCCGCGAGGCGAAGGCCGCCACACCGCTCGTGCCGCTACGGATCTTCCGCTCGCGCAACGTCACCGGCGCGAACCTCATCCAGGTGCTGACCGTGGCCGGGATGTTCGGAATGTTCTTCCTCGGCTCGCTCTACCTGCAGCGGGTGCTCGGCTACGACGCGCTGCAGATCGGTCTGGCGTTCCTGCCGGTCACGATCGTGATGGGCACGCTGTCGCTGTGCTACTCGGAGAAGCTGATCCAGCGGTACGGCGCCCGCACGATGCAGTTCCCGGGGCTGGGCCTGATGGTCGCCGGCATGGCGCTGTTCGCCCAGACGCCCGTCGACGGCTCCTACGTGCGCGACGTTCTGCCGGCGCTGCTGCTGACCGGCACCGGCGTGGGCTTCTGCTTCCCCGCCCTGATGGGACTGGCGATGTCGGGCGCGACGCCGAGCGACGCCGGCCTGGCCTCGGGCCTGGTCAACACCGCCGCGCAGGTCGGCGGGGCGCTGGGCCTGGCAGTCCTGGCCACGGTGTCCACCTCGCGCAGCAACCACCTGGCACACGCCGGCACCGCTCACGCGCAGGCGCTGACCAGCGGGTATCACCTAGCGTTCCTGATCGCCGCCGGCCTCGTCGCCGCCGCGATTGTGGTCGCCGCACTGGTCGTGCAGTCCGAGAAGCGCGCGGCCGCGGCGACGGCGCGGGCCGGCGAGCCGGCCTACGAAGGCTGCTGAATCAGGCGCTCGAGACCCGCAGGCGGCTTGCGTCGGCGCCACCGAAGACCGCTTCAGCGGAGCCGCCATGCTGTCCGAGGTCTCACGGACGGCGACCTATACCCACGCCTACGCCGAGTCGGGCGGATTGCTCACCCTGCTGAGCGACGGGCAGCGGCTGACCGGAGCCTACGGCCTGGGCCCCGAGGCCGGGGAGTGGATGCAGCAGATCACCCTGGCCGTCCGGGCCCGGGTGCCGCTGGAGATCGTGCGCGACACCATTCCACCGTTCCCCAGCTTCTCGGAGATCGTGGCGGCGGCGGCGGCCGCGGACCTCGCCGTGCACCTGACCTGCTGCACAGCACATGGCTGCGGCACTGGCGCGACGCCCGGCCGGGCGACGTGATCTTCGTCGACTGGACGAGCTCGAGCTTCGCCCACATCGACCACGTGGGGATCGTCACCGGCATGAAGGGCGGCGAGCCGATCATCACCCAGCACACGCCCAGCCAGCGCGGGGTCACCCTCCATTACTGGGAGACGCACCCGCCGGCGCTCGTTCACGGTCGACCGAACGTGCACGTCTGGCTCGCCGTGCCCAACGCCGACTGAAGTTGCCCGGCCGGCTCCCTACTGGTTGACGATCGCGCCCGTCAACACGACGTTGGAGCCGTCCGGGTTGGTCACGGTCAGGTTGTACGTGCCCTTGCTGCTGTTGGCCTTGATCGTGACGTTTAGCTGCGTCGAGGCTGACGAACGTCACGGTCGCCGTTCCGAACCCGCCGCTGGCGGCTACCTTGGCGCCGCTCTCGAAGTTCGTGCCGGTGATCGAGAACGATGCCGTGGTCCCGTGGGTGACGGTCTCCGGGCTCGCGGCGCTCGGGGATGCGCTCGTGGGCGGGCCGTTGACCGTGAACGGGCTGGCGGCCGACGCCGTCGTCCCGTCGGGGTTGTTGACCGTGACGCCGAACGTGCCGGGGGAGGTCGTGGCGGGGATCGTGATGATCGGGCTGAGCGATGAGGCGCTCGAGTACGTCGTCGAGTTCACGGTGATCCCGGGACCGAACGACACGATCGCACCCGACTCGAAGTTCGTCCCGGTGACCGTCACCTTGTAGGAGGTGGCGCCGATATCGGCCGAGCTCGGACTCATCGTCGCGACGGTCGGCGCCGCCTTCACGGTGAAGGCGCCCGACTTGGTCGCCTTGGTGCCGTCCGGGTTCGTCACGGTCACCGTGCGGGTGCCGGTGGTCGCGCCCGCCGGAATCGAAACGTTCGCGGTCAGCTGGGTCGAGCTCACGACCATGGTGGAGTTCACCGTCACGCCGGTTCCGACCGACGCGGTGGCGCCGCCCTCGAAGTTCGTTCCGGTCAGCGAAACATTGTAGTTCGCGGCTCCGATGTCTGCCGAGTTCGGGCTCGCCGCGGTGACGGTCGGCGCGCCATTGACCGTGAACGCGCCGGTCTTGGTGGCGGCTCCCTTGTCGGAGTTCGTCACCGTGACGCTGGCCGCCCCAGTCGTCGCGCTGGTGGGAATCGTGATCGTCGCGGTCAGCTGGGTCGAGCTCACGAACGTGGTGGAGTTCACCGTCACCCCATTCCCGAACGATGCGGTGGCGCCGGTCGCGAAGCCCGTTCCGGTGATTGCCACGCTCAGCTTTGTGGAGCCCGCGTCGGCGGAGCCCGGGGTCGTCGCGGTCACGTTCGGCCCGGGGTTGATCGTGAACGCGCCCGCACTCGTCGCGCTCGTGCCGTCCGGATTGGCGACGGTCACGCCGACCGCGCCCGGCGAGGCACCGCCCGGGATGGTGATGTTCGCGGTGAGCTGCGTCGGGCTCACAAAGGTCGTCGAGTTGACCGTGATCCCGCCACCCAGCGACGCACTTGCGCCCGACTCGAAGCCGGTGCCGGTGACCGTCACGTTCAGGCTCGAGGCGCCGGCGCCGGCCGAGCTCGGATTCGTGCCGGTCACGGTGGGCGCGGCGTTGACCGTGAACGCGCCGGCCTTCGCGCCGTTCCCAGCGTCCGTGTTCGTCACCGTTATGTTACGGCTTCCCGTGGCTGCGCCGGAGGCGATCGCGATCGTCGCGGTCAGCTGGGTGGCGCTCACGTAGGTAGTCGAGTTGACGGTAACGCCTGCGCCGAACGAGGCCGTGGCGCCGGGAGAGAAGCCCGTTCCGGTGATCGTCACGTTGTAGCCGCTCGCGCCCGCGTCGCCAGCGGCCGGAGCAACGGTGCTGACCGAGGGGGCCGGGTCGACGGTGAACGCGCCCGGCCCGGTCCCGGTACTGCCGTCGCCGTTGGTCACCGTGACGTTTTGGGCGCCGGTGCTCGCCGTCGGCGCGACCGTGACATTGGCCGTCAGCTGGGTCGGGCTCACGAAGGTTGTCGAGTTCACGGTGATCCCCGTGCCGAACGCGACGGCGGAGCTCGACTCGAAGCCCGTGCCGCTGATCGTGACGCTCTGGTTGGTCGCGGCCTGACCGAGCGCGTTGGGGCTCACGGCGGCGATCGTCGGGGCCGCGCTCACGGTGAAAGCCGCCGGGTCCGTGGCGCTGCTGCCGTCGCCGTTGGTGACCGTCACGTCGTGGGCGCCGGTGGCCGCGGTCGGCGCGACGGTGACGTTCGCGGTCACCTGCGTGGGGCTGACGTACGCGACGGAGTTCGTGGTGACGCCTGAGCCGAACGACGCCGCCAGGGCCGGTCCGTTGTCGAAGCCGGTGCCGGTGAGCGTGACGCTCTGGATTGTGGCGCCCTGGGCTGCGGACGCGGGATTGACGCTTGCGAGCGTCGGAGCGGCGTTGACCGCGAACAGGCCGGTGCCCGTGGCGGTGCTGCCGTCGGGGTTGGCGACGGTTACGCTGACCGGGCCGGTCGGAGCGCCGGCCGAGATCGAGATGTTGGCGGTCACCTGCGTGGGGCCAACGAACGCGGTCGAGTTGACCGTGATCCCCGGCGCCGCGAACGACGCGGTCGCGCCAGTCTCGAAGTTGGTTCCGTTGACCGTGACGTTGAAGTTCGTAGCCCCCTGGTCGGCGGCGACCGGGCTTGTCGACGTCGCGGTTGGAGCGCCGTTGATCGTAAACAGGCCCGTGGCGGTCCCGACGCCGCCGTCGAGATTGGTGACCGTGACGTCGCCTGTGCCGGGCTTGGCGCCGGCGGCGATCGAGATGTTCGCGGTCAGCTGTGTGCCGCTCACGAAGGTGGTGGAGTTGACGGTGATGGCCGGGTTGGCGAACGCGACTCCCGCGCCGGAGGCGAAGCCGGTGCCGTTGATCGTCACGTTCTGGTTGCTGACCCCGCTCACGAGCGCGCTCGGGTTCGCCGAGCCGACGGTCGGACCGGCATCGACCGTGAAGCCGCCGGACGCGACGCCGACCCCGCCGTCACCGTTGATGACGGTGACGTCGTGGGCGCCGACCGGCGCGTTGGCGGCGACCGTCACGGTGGCGGTGAGCTGAGTCGGGCTGACGTAGTTGGTCGAGGCGACCGTGACGCCGCTGCCGAGCGACACGGTGGCGCCCGGCTGGAAGCCGGTTCCGGTGATCATCACGAACTGGCCGGCCGCTCCCTGACCAATCGGAGGCGGCCCGGAGAGGACGACCGGAGCGGGGTCGATCGTGAGCGCGCCCGCGGCCGTACCGGTCCCGCCGTCGGGGTTGCTGACGGCGACGGTCATGGCGCCGGTCGCGGTGGCGGGGGAGACCGTCACGTTCGCGGTCAGTTGGGTGGCGCTGACGTACGTCGTCGAGTTCACCGTGACGCCCGACCCGAACGACGCGGCGGCGCCCGGCTCGAAGCCCGTCCCGGTGATCGTCACGTTCTGGCTCGTCGCGCCCTGGCCGAGCGCGCTCGGCCCGGTGGCGGCGACGGTCGGATCGGCGTCAACGTTGAACGCGCCGCTGCCGGTGGCGCTGCTGCCGTCGCCGTTGGTCAGCGTCACGTTGCGTGGGCCGGGCACAGCGGTGGCTCCCACCGACAGGTTCGCCGTCAGCTGGGTGGTGCTCACGTAGGTGACCGAGTTGACCGTCACGCCCGCCCCGAACGACGCGGCGAGCGGGGTGCCGTTCGCGAACCCGGTTCCGGTGATCGTCACGTTCTGGCTGGCGACGCCAAGGGCGAGTCCGGCCGGACTCGTCCCGGTCACCACCGGGGCCGGATTGACCGTGAACCCACCGACGGCGGTGGCGGTGCCGCCGTCGCCGTTGGTGACAGTGACGGTCCGCGCGCCGGGGGCGGCTCCCGAAGCGATCGAGATCGTCGCGACCAATTGCGTGGGGCTCACGTACGTCAGGGAGCCAAGGGTGACGCCGGCTCCGAACGACGCGGCCAGCGGCGCCCCGAGCACGAAGTTGGCGCCGCCGATGGTCACGCTCACGTTCGTGGCCCCCTGGTCCGCGGCGCTCGGGCTGGTCGAGTTGAGCACCGGACCGCCGTTCACCGTGAACACGCCGGCGCCGGTTCCGACGCCACCGTCGAGGTTCACGACGGTCACGTTCTGGACCCCTGTAGTGGCGGTCGCCGCGACGCTGATGTTCGCGGTGAGCTGAGTGGCGCTCACGTATGTCGTCGAGTTGACGGTGACGCCTGAGCCGAACGAAACCGCGGCACCGGGAGCGAAGCCCGTCCCGGTGATCGTGACGTTCTGGTTCGGCGCCCCCTGGCCGAGCGCGCTCGGGGCAGTGCCGATGACCGTGGGATCGGCGTCGACCGTGAACGCGCTCGAGCCCGTGGCGCTGCTCCCGTCGCCGTTCGTGATCTTCACGTCGCGTGCGCCCGGAGTCGCGCTCGCTGCGACGCTGACGTTGGCGGTGAGCTGTGTCGGGCTCACGAACCTGACGGAATTGACCGTGACCCCCGTGCCGAACGATGCCGCAAGTGCAGGACCCGTGTCGAAGTTCGTTCCGTTGATCGTCACGTTCTGGCTCGTGGTTCCCTGGGCGAGGGCGCCCGGGCTCGTGGAGGAGACCGTGGGTGGACCCGACACGGGGGCGGGGTAGACCATGATCTCGGACAGCCCGACGTTCTGAGTGCTCGAGCTGACCGAGTTGACCGTCATCAGCAGACTTGTCGTGGTGACGACCGGGAACATCACGGTGGTCGCGGAGCCGTTGTTGTTCAGTGCCGGCACCGTTGCGGTCGTGCCGTTGCTGAATGTGAGCGTGGCGCCGGTGATCTGGTCGTTGAGGTTGGGGCGGTCGTACAACACCGCCTCGTTCGTCGTGACCGGGCTGGTCCACGTGAGCTTCAGCCAGCTTCCCTTCTTGCCGCCGTTCGTCGCCCACTCGACCGTGGGATCGCCGGGATATCCGCCGAGATTGCCGTCGATCGCCTTGGCTGCCGTGGAGCCGTCGGCGGTGTCCTGGGACGACGCCGTCGCCGTCGCCAGCAGCGCCAGGTCCGGAGGATTCACGGTGATGGTGACCCTCGACGTCTGGCTGGTCAGAGAACCATCGCTGACCACGAGCTGGAAGGTCAGCGTCGTGGGGCTCGACGGGGCGGTGAACGTAGGCTGCGCCGCGGTGGCCGAGGACAGGGTGACGGTCGGGCCGCTCGTCTGGGTCCACTGATAGGTCGGACTCGTCCCCGAGTCGAAGCTCTGGGAGCCGTCGAGCCGGACGGTCGACGAAATCGGCACCATCTGGTTCGGGCCGGCGTTGGCGACCGGTGGATAGTTCGTGCCGGGTCCGTCGGTCTCGGAGCCCACCGTGTACTGCGCTGCGATCCATAGACCGTACGACGTTTGGTTGCACTCCGCGGCTGTCTGGCACACCTGGGAGTCGTACGGCGCGTAAGTGAGCCACGCGTTCAACTTCTGCGTGTAGTCGGAGCCGGTGACGTTCGAAGGCATGGTCGAGGTCGGGTAGTCCATATAGCCGATGAGCGTGTGCGTGGCTGTCTTGTACGCCTCGCTGGCCTCGCGGGTGAGGTAGGCCACCGTGTGATGGTCGCTGTGATCGCCGTCGCCATACGTGCCGACGTAGTCCTGGGTGAAGATTCGGTTCGGCGCAAACGACTTGATCAAAGACTGCAGCGTCGCCTCCAGGCCGGACAGGGTGTACGACGAACTTCCGTCGTCGGCGGCGATCAGCGGGATCTGGTCCTGGTAGAGCTTCTGGAGGCTCTCCGATTCATTCGGAGCGAACCCCGATCCGTCGATGTTGCCATCGGGCAGCCGCATGAACACCAGCGACACGTTCGGGTTGCCCGCCAGCGTCATCAGGGGCATCGGATGCCCGCTGATCCCGGCGTCCGATTGATTCCAGGTGTCCGGCTCGCCGGCCATCTCGGCGAATGCCGCCTCGGCGCCCTGCTCGCGCGACATCCAATAGTCCTCGCCCAGCCCGTCGTCCCCGGCCGTGACGAACACGATTCGAACGCACTGGCCGGCCTGGATGGCGTGAAGCAGGTCGGGGTTCTGAAACAGGATCGTGTCATCCTCGTGCGCCACGATCGACATCGTCGATCCAGCGGAGCAGTTTGCGGCCGCCGACGCGCCGCTCGCCGTGAGCAGACCGAGGACGAGCACGACGATGCTCGCAAGGATCAGCGGGAGCAGCACACGCCGAGTGTGGGGAACCGCCATGACTCTCTAACGTCAGACAAGCGATCAAGCTTGCGCAGGTTTGAGAACGTTTCGCGGCGGCGCTAATCGAGTGCAATTTCAGGCGTCAGCGTCAGGTGACGCGGCGACGCCGGACTCAGGCGAGCAGGCTCCGGACGGCGAGTTCGAGCGCAACCTGAGGCATCCACTGGCCGTCGACGTCAGCGAAGCCCGCGAGGTGCATAATCACCGGCTCGGCATCAACCTCGCCTTTCAGATCGAACTCAAGCTTACCTTTGAGTTCGTAGGCGATTTGGCCAAGGTCGGTGTCGAGGTTGCGGCCGATGAAGCGTACAGCCACTCATCGGTGTGCAGGTCCCGGATCTTTGCGCGACCAACGTAGCCCACGACAATCTCGCGATTTGGCCATTTCAGGACCTTCGGACGCTGGGCCTGGCCCGAAGCGATCAGAGCGCCCTGTTGGACCGTCGTTGTCACGTTACGGTCGGCCCCAAAGAGCACGCCCTCGGGCACGAGCTGGACAACCAAGATCGACACCGCCGGCTCCTAGCTGGGCATGAATCCGCACGGATGCTTCGGCGGATCGACGAGCATCGGGCGAGGCCAATGGCGTGCGAGTATGACCCCGAGCGCCATGATCGCGATAAGGATGAGGACGGCGTTATCCATCATCCGATCGCGATCCTGCGCGGTAGGGCCTCGGCGGCCTGCTTGATGATCGTCCGAACACCAGCGGCCTGGATGCCGGTGATGAACGCCTGATTCGGGCCCGGCTTGAAAGGCTTCATGGCCTTGAGCACCGCGCTGTCCGGCTCCACCTTGGCCTGCTCGATGAGGGCGTTGGCGATCTCGCCGACCGGCCACTCGACCGGCTGCCTCGGCTGAAACTTCGCGAGGCTGTCAGCAAGGCTGTCTAGCTGGGTCTTAGTGCTGGCCACTTCGAACTCCCGAGATTGAGACGCATGGGAACTTCGGACCATACGCGGCGCCTCGGACAGACAATGGTTCGAACCGGGACCCATATCCCGCCGTCCGCGGGCGTAGCGCTACATACCAGGTGGCAGGGTTGCCACCGCGGCGGCCCGATCAATTCGCGTTGCCGCTTCAGGGCTCGCGCAGCAGACGATCGCTAGCGGACAGCGACAAGAAGCTCGACAGCGTCGCTCCGGAAGCTGGCGACGAGACTTTCAGCTTGAGCCCGCTTCGTGACGTTGCGAGCCGGAGCACCTGCCGGTCGCACGTCGATCGTGAACTCGATCCCGAGCCGCGACGAGACCCGCATCAGCGTGTCGATGCTCGGGTTGACCTCGCCGAGCTCCAGACGGGCGACTTGGGGCTGTTTCATGCGAAGGCGCTGCGCGAGCTCCCGCTGCGAGACACCATGGTCGGCCCGATAACGGACGATCGCGATAGCCACCGCACGTGCGAGCGCGGTCCGCTCCCACTCAGCCCGGAACTCAGGGTCGCTGCGGAGCTGCTCGGCGATCAGCTCGTCGTTGGTCTTCATCTCACTCAGCTTCATGTAGTAGTCCATGATAACACCCCTGTTATCGGCGCCCTGATGCCGAACCTCAATCGACTTCGAGCTGTCCGAATCGCTCGACCGCTCGGGCAACCGCGGCGTCGTAGCCGCGCGAGCCGATCTCGGCCTCGGGCCCGACCGAGAAGATGACGAACGTCGACAGATTGACGCGGCGGTAGATCGGACGCCACCGGCTGCGCCCCGCTCGCGGCCGGAGCTCGCGGAGGCCCTGACCGACTTCGCCGCGGACCGCGCTCGACTGAGGGTGTCCGAGTCGCGGTCCGGCGATCTCGAGCTTCTGCGCCGCGTGGAGCATCGCGACCTTCTCGCGAGCTGGCCACGATGCGTCGCGCTCGGCGTCGGCATCGGGATGCCACGTGACGGTGTACGGCGGCCCGGGATCCTGAGCAGGGCCAGGGACCGCGGAGCCGGGCGGACGACGCTCGCCCTTGCGGCTCGACTTGCGCTTGTCAGCTGCCATGCCCGACACCATGCGCGGCGAGGCGGCGGAATCCGACCGCAGTCGGATCCGCCTCCCGCATCTCGATCGCCTCCGACTTGATCGTGTCGAGCAGCGTCAACGTGAGCCCGAGGTCGTCGTACCTGAAGGCTCGCCCCTTGTTGGCAGCCTTCCTGATCCGCTTGAGTCCGTCTTCGTCACCGCAGACGTAGTAGGCGCCGTTGCTCTTGCCGGCGTGGCGCCACACCGCATGCAGGAACAGGATCCCCCTCAGGCGCTCCATCGACTTCGGCGCCAGCTCGACCTCGACCGCGATCGGTCCGCCGTCGAGGCGAAATCCGACTAGGTCGGGGCGGTGCTTGGAGTCGTGGAAGCCCCTGCGGTCCTGCCACGAGATCTCGCCCGACCATGTGTCGAACTCCAGGAGCTCGCGGCCACCCTTGAAGTCGCGGCCACGCACTGTGAGCCAAGCCGCCATCCACGCGACCCCGCAGTGGTGCGCCCACCAGGTCGGAGCGGGCTCGCCCGGCGCGCGGACCGGGACGCCCGCGACCGCCACGCCGACCCGCGTCGGAACGAACAGGCAGCCGTCGCCACGCCGCATCGGATACCGCGCCAGCCAGCCCTCCCGCTCGAGTCGTCGCGCATGGCTCCTCGCCGCTACCTCGCTCCAGCCCATCGCACACCGCCACGCATCCAACGGTGCTGGTCCCACTCTCGACAGCCACCTCAGCCCGGCCATCGTCCCCCAACCAGGACGTAATACCCGAGTCATCCCCACCCTCCGACACCCGGTTCGTGCCCGCGATCAGCCCGCCTCCGCCCCTGCTCGCCACCACCACTCGAAGGGCGAGCCCTAAACCCCGTGACTGCAGGGGCGGAGGCGGGTCGCGTGCTTCGCTCGACGAAACACCTCAGGCTGGACCTAGCGCAGGACCTCGAAGCCGTCATCCAGCCCTCGATTCGACCTGCCAGCTGTCGTCGCGTTCGAGTTCGTCGGCGACGTCGAACATCGCCTCCCTGACCTCGTGGAACGCGTGGGCGACCGCGGCGACCTCGGTCCCGGACGCCGCGATCGCCAGGCGCTCCAGCGCCGCGTCAAAGTCCTGCCAGAGCTCGTCGGACCCGGGCCGGTTGCCTCCCGGCCGTAGCTCGTAGGGGAACGAGTCGGCGCGGAAGCCCGAGCGGCCGAGCCACTGCACACCCGCGACCCTCGACGCGTTCGTCATCGTCGAAGCCAGGTGCTCGCACGCGTCGGCGAGTCGACGGACGCGGTCCAGGTATCCCGGGCTCGGCGGGGCGGATGCGCTCGCGGCCCACGCCGCTTCGAAGGAGTCGCCGGCGATCTGGTAGAGCGCGATCGCGGAATTCGCATCCGTCGTGGGTGCCTCGGGTCGCGGCGAACGGGGTTCGTCCGGATGCCGTTCGCCGCGCGAGCTGCCATCCGCTGAGGGCCTCGTCGCAGCGAGCATCCGCTCAAGCTCCGAGCGCCGCACGATCCACTTGCGGACTCCGGCGCGTGACGCGTGCAGCTGCCCCCTGGTCACCCACTGGCGAACGGTCGCCGGGTTGACGCGAAGCTCTTCGGCGATCTCGGCCAGCGTCAGCCACGGATCAGTGGCATCGCGCTCTTCCTCGGTCAAAACTTTCCTCTTTCGCTCGGTGCTTCCATCCACGTCGCAATTAGAGTATCTTAGACAGAGGTTGCCGTGAGCACAGCGTCCAGCAGTGTTGCGCTTAGTCGTCAGGAGGCGGCGATCTCGCTCGGCATGTCACTGGACTCGTTCGAGCGTCACGTTCAGCCCGAGCTCCGGCTGATCCGCCGGGGGAAGCTCCGGCTCGTTCCCGTCGCCGAGCTCGAGCGGTGGGCGAACGAGAACGCCGAGTCAGTTTCAGGCGCCCGCGCGGGGCTTAGCATCGGTCGCCCCCATGGCTACCGGGATCCGTACTCGACACGCCCGCAGCTGCAGGTCGCGCGACGGCGGCCGGTGCAACTGCACTCCCACCTATCAGGCGCAGGCGTACGACACCCGGACAGGTCGCCAGGTCTGGCGCACCTTCCCCACGCGGAGCGCCGCGAAGCTATGGCGGCAGGACGCGCAGGTCGCGCTGCGCCGCGGGACGATGCGGCCGCCCACGGCCAAGACGATCGCCGAGGCCGCGGAGGTGCTGATCGCCGGCGCGCACGACGGCACGATCCTCGACCGCGGCGGCAAGCCGTACAAGCCTTCGACCGCGCGCGGTTACGAGCAGCTGCTCCGCTCGTATGTCGTCCCGACCCTCGGCGGCTGGAAGCTGTCGCAGATTCAGCGCCGCGACGTCCAGGACTTCGTCGACGACCTGCGCAAGCGGGGCCTGTCCGCCTCGACCATCGCGAACATCCTCGATCCGCTCCGCGTGATCCTCCGGCGGGCGATCCGCCGAGACGAGCTCTCGATCGACCCGACCGACAACCTCGACCTCCCGGCGATCCGCGGCCGCCGTGACAGGATCGAACCCCCGGAGCGCGCCCACGAGTACCTCGCCGCGCTACCCGACTCCGAGCGAGCGTTCTGGGCGGTCGCCCTCTTCTGCGGACTGAGACGCGGCGAGCTCCGCGGCCTCCAGTGGATCAACGTCGGCTTCGACGCCGGCGTCATCCGCGTCGAGCGCTCGTGGGATCCGAAAGCCGGACCTGTTGACGTCAAGACAGGCGCCGGCCGGCGAGCCGTCCCGATGGCGTTCGTCGTCCGCCGCGAGCTTATGGCGCACAAGGCGCGGACAGGACGTGAGGGTCGTGACCTCGTGTTCGGCCGCACGGCGACCGAGGCGTTCTTCGCGTCAACGATCAGAGCACGCGCGAACAAGGCGTGGAAGCAAGCTGGGTTTGACCCGATGACGCCGCACGAGGCGCGTCACTGCGCGATCTCCTACTTCATCGCCGCCGGTCTCGACTGGAAGCAGATCTCGACCTGGGCCGGCCACGGCGATGTCCGCCAGACGTGGAACCGCTACGGGCACCTCGTGCCAGGCGGCGAGGACACGGCAAGAGAACGGCTTGATGCGTTCCTCACGCCGACACAACCAACTCCGACTGTGGCGCACACTGTGGCGCACGACCCCAAACACAACGAAACCCCCGAAAACACGGGGGTTCTGGAGTACCGCTACCGGGATTCGAACCCGGGTTTCCGCCGTGAGAGGGCGGCGTCCTAGTCCCCTAGACGATAGCGGCGGGAGACGCGCTGAACCTGGTGGTCGCGGCTCTCGCCGGCGCCGCGAATGCGGGCGCCGCGAGGGTTCGCGATCGGCCTGCTTCAGCGTAGCGGCAAGGCTACCGTGCACGGCCAGCCCGTGGTTCACGAGTTAGTGGCCTCGTCGTCGAGCTGCACCACGGGAAACATCGCGTGGCGAGCGCACGGTTGGCGCGCGTTTTACCCAGACCGGTTCGGGTCGCGCTCCGGGTGCACCACAAGGTCCCGCCACCCGGACGCTACGAGGTCGTCGTCCGTCATCGGCAGCGCGTGGTGGCGACGCGCAGCGTCCTGGTGCGGTAAGCGCCACCCCGTATCTGTCGCTGCCCGAAGCCAGTTGAGTCTGGTCATTTGCAGGCGTTTCCGTCCGACGGGCTCCGTACTATACGAACATATGTTCCGTCTGCGCCAAACCCCGCCGCCGCCTTCGGCCTGCTACTTTGGGGCTGCCCGCGGCTGTGGTGAAATTGGCAAACACGCGGCGTTCAGGTCGCCGTGCCCTTACGGGCTTGGAGGTTCGAGTCCTCTCAGCCGCATCGGAGTGCTAGGTGCATTCGGAGAGCGCCCTGCGCGCCGCTATGGAGCTCGCTGATGGCCTGAAGCGTTACTCCGGGGCCTGATCCACTCCGATGGATGTCGCTTTCAGAACACGGGCACGAACTGGTCGTGGCCGAGTTACAGCTTCTCGCAGGTCTCTACCGACATCCGGAAGATCTTCTGCGATGTCTGCGATCGGATCGGGCTGCGCTGGACCGCCGACCGAACCACGATTTACGTCTCGCGCAAGGCCGACGTCGCGATCCTCGACGAGTTCATCGGGCCGAAGCGGTGACTCCTGTCACCTTCACACCGTTTTGCTCACCGGCGCCGCTGAGCGCGACGCTGGCTACAGCCAGCCCTTTTCCTCCGCGACGCGCACGGCCTCCGCCCGGTTGCGGGCATCGAGCTTCTGCATCGCAGAGGAGAGGTGGTTGCGGACCGTTCCGGGCGAGAGGTAGAGGGCGCCGGCGAGGTCGGCGACGGTGGCGTGCTCGCGTGAGGCGAGAAGGACTTCGTGCTCGCGTGGGGTCAGTGGGCTCTCCCCCTGGCTGAGCGCCGCGGCCGCGAGCCCGGGATCGACGACTCGCTCGCCGGCGACGGCGCGGCGGATCGCTGCGGCGAGCTCGGTGGCGGGTGCGTCCTTGAGCAGGAAGCCGGCCGCCCCGCCCTCCATCGCGCGGCGCAGATAGCCGGGCCGGCCGAACGTGGTCAGAATCAGGATGCGGCAGTCGGGAAGGGCTCGGCGGAGCTCGTCGGCGGCGTCGAGTCCTGTCGACCCAGGCATCTCAATATCCAATAGGGCCACGTCGGGCGTGGACGCGACCGCCGCGGCAAGCACCTCGTCTCCGCGCGATGCCTGGGCCACCACCTCGATGTCGGGTTCGAGGTTGAGCAGGCTGGCGAGCGCCCCGCGGACCATCGTCTGGTCCTCGGCGAGGAGTACTCGGATCACGCCGACCGCACTCGGATCACGCCAGCCCCACTCGGATCACGCCGACCGCATGCGCATCACGCGGGCGAGACGGGGACGGTGACGGCGAGCCGGTAGCCGCCGCCGGCGAGCGAACCCGCCTCGATCCATCCGTTGAGCAGCGCCGCGCGCTCGGCCAGTCCCGCGATTCCATGCCCGCCCCGGACGCCGGCCCCGCGGCGATTGCCGGCGCCGTTGCGCGTGACCGGCCGGCTCGGGACGCCGGCAGCAACTGCCTCGCCGGCGCCGTCGTCGCTCGGAGCGACCGCGCCACCGACCTCGCCGGCACCGACGCCGCTCGGGGCGACCGCGCCGTCCGCCCCGCCGGCACCGTTGCCGTTGGCGGTCGTGCCGTGACCGTCGTCGATCACCTCGACGCCGGCGTCGGTGAGACTGGCGCTGACCCTGAACGTGCAGTGGCGGGCGCCGCTGTGGCGGATCACGTTGGTCGCGCCCTCCCGGACGGCCCAGGCGAGGACGGCCTCGACGGCGGGATCGAGCGACACCCGGGACTCGTGGACGTCGGCCTGGATGCCGGCGGCTGTGAGGGCCACGCGGGCGCCGGCGAGCTCGCGGTCGAGCGTTGGCTGGCGGTAGCCGCTGACCGCGTCGCGGACCTCGCCGAGGGCGGCGCGGGCGACCTGCTCGAGCTCGGCGACCTCGTTGGCGGCGGCCGGCGGTCCGTCGGCCAGCAGCCGGCCGGCGAGCTCGGCTTTGAGCGCGATGACCGACAGCGAGTGTCCGAGCAGATCGTGAAGATCGCGGGCGAACCGTTCGCGCTCCTCGGCCACGGCCATGTTGGCGAGCTCTGCCCTGGCCTCGTTGAGCTCCATGTTCCGAACGCGCAGATCGCGCATCACGAGCATCAACATCCCGATCCCCGCCGAGCTTGCGACGTAACTGATCACCGTACCGCCGTCCGCGCCCCCGATCGCCGAGCAGACGCCTGCTAGCACCGCGCACACCACCACCGCCCGAAGGCCGCCCGACGCCACGAGCGCGGCGCACGCGGCGCAGTACGTGAACAGGAAGCCCCAGCCCGACGCCTGCCAGATCGTCAGCGCCGCGGACACCGCCAGCATCAGCGCGAACACCAGCAGCGGCATCGGTGCGCGGGGGTGACCGCGCCAGTGCAGCACGAGGAGCACGTACAGGGCGACGAACACCGCGGCCCCGGCGATCACGAGGATCCGCTCGAGCGCGGTGCCGTGCTTGCCGATCGCGTTGGCGAGCGGAAAGACGATGAACGCCAGCCACACGATCGCGGCAACCGCCCGCACCGCTTGTGGGTTGCGCGCGTCCAGCGGGTACCCGCCGAACGGCAAGTGTCGTAGGCCGCGCCGGGGTCGACGGGTGCGGTCGGCCGCCTCGCCGGCGGCCGATCCGCGGTCGTTCCCGTCTTCAGTCATCGCGCGCCTGCGGACATTGCACGCGGGCTGGTCATCGCACCTCGCCCTGTGGCTGGCGCAGGAACCGCAGCATCAGAAAGACCCCGAACACCGTCCAGAGCGCCAGGATCCGCAGGTCGCCGCCGTTGAATCCCGCGCCCACGGTCCGAGGATCGAAGGCATGCTCCAGGCCATCGGCGAGCGCCCGGATCGGGAAGATCTTGGCGATGTCGATCAGCGCCTTCGGCATCCCGTCCGTAGGGAACCAGATGCTCGAGATGAACGTCAACGGCAGGATCAGCAGGTTCACCACGACCGGCGCGGCCTCGGCGTTCGGGATCAGTCGCGTGACCCCGATCCCGAGCGACGTGAACGCGGCGGTTCCGAGCACGAGCGTCGCCAGCAGGCCGGGGATCGTCGAGCCGCGGACGTGGACGCCATAGGCGCCGACGCCAAGCGCCAGCGTGATCACGGTCATCAGCAGCACGATCACCAGCGTCGACCCGATCCGTGCCGCCACGTACGCCCATGGCGGCAGCGGCGTGCCCTGCATGCGCTTGAGCACCCCCTGGTCGCGGAGGATCGCGGTGCTGATCGCCATGTTGACGAACGTGGTGGCGATCAGACCGTAGGCGAGAATCCCGGGGACGAAGAAGTCGTCGAACGGAATCCCGCCACGGGTCGAGATGTGCGCGCCCTTGTCGAGCGAGGCGAAGATCACCAGGAACATCAGCGGGAAGGCGAACGTGAAGATCCCGCGTCCCCGGTTGCGCCAGTAGGCGCGCTGCTCATAGCGGATCTGCCATGCGATCAGGCTGAGGTCGCGCTTCGGAGACGATCTGGCTACGGCGCTCATCGAACCACCTCCGCTGCGGTCTGGGTCGGATCGGGACGGGTGAGCTCGAGGTAGATGTCCTCGAGCGTCGGCTGGCTGACGGAGAAGTGGCCGAGGTCGACGTCGTTGTCGATCGCCCACGTGGTGATCCGCTGTGACGCCGGCACCGGCTCCTTCGTCAGCACCAGCACGCGATCGCCCTCGAGCGAGCGCTGCTCGCAGGGGACGTCGGGCAGATCGCCGAGCGACCACGCGGACGGCAGCGAGAAGCGGATCTCGGCTGGCCGCAGGTCGCGTCCGCCAAGCTCCTCGGGCCGTCCGAGCGCGATGATCTCGCCGGCGTTCATCACCGCGACGCGATTGGCCAGATGCTGTGCCTCGTCCATGTAGTGGGTGGTCAGGAACACGGTCTTGCCGAGGTCGCACAGCGAGCTGATCGTCGACCACGCCTGCCGGCGCGCCCCCGGGTCAAAGCCGGTCGTCGGCTCGTCGAGGAAGATCAGATCGGGTTCCCCGACCAGCGCCAGCGCCAGGTCGAGCCGCCGGCGCTGGCCGCCCGACAGGTTGCGGGCGCGGGTGTCCCGCTTATCGCCCAGCTCCACCAGCTCGATCACCTCGTCGATCGGACGGCGCCGGGGGTGATACCGGCCGTACATCTCGATCAGTTCCGTCACCGTCAGGTCGTTCTGCACGCCGCACTCCTGGAGCACGATTCCGACGCGCTCGTGGAGCTCCCGCTCGGAGTGGGCCGGGTCCATCCCCAGCACTCTCACCTCGCCGTGGCTGCGTTTGCGGTAGCCCTCGAGGATCTCGACGATCGATGTCTTGCCCGCCCCGTTTGGTCCCAGCAAACAGAACACCTCACCCCGTGCGACCTCGAAACTAACCCCGCGCACAGCCTCCACCTCGCCATACGACTTGCGCAGATCGCGCACCTCGATGGCGAGCCCTTCTGTCTGTGTATGGGCTGTTTTCATGCCAGGCAGCGTAGGCGTCGCCGACCGCTCGCGTAAGTGGCGCCCGGCCCAAATCTGGGGTGACAAACGTCACGGGGTGGTCAGGTGCGACCCGGCAGGAACGCCCGCGTCCCGACCCGTCCAGAACGCGTCCCGACCCTAAGCTGCAGCGGCTACGGCTGGTAGTTCCAGAGCTGGACGACCTCGGTCTCGCGCTCGTACCCGAGCGCGCAGATCGTCCCCGTCTTCAGCGCGAACCGGGCGCCGGCGGACGGCTCCATCTGGAGCCACCGCGCGGTCAGCACCCGGAAGATGTGCCCGTGGGCGAACGCGAGCGCGTCGCCGTCGCTCGAGCGCAGCCGCTCGATCGCGCGATCGGCCCGAGCGCCGATCTCGGCCGGCTGCTCGCCACCGGGACAGCCGTCGGTCCACAGGTTCCAGCTCGGGTTCGTCTCCCGGATCTGGGGCGTCGTGAGGCCTTCGTACTCGCCGTAGTCCCATTCGCGCAAGTCCTCGCAGATCTCGGCCCGGTCGGCGAAGCCCGCGATCTCGCACGTCTCGCGGGCCCGGAGCAGCGGGCTCGTGAGCACGAGCGAGAAATCCCAGCCGGCGAGTTCCGGCCCCAGCGCTTCAGCGCGTTCTCGGCCTTTCTCGGTCAAGGGCAAGTCGGTGCGGCTCGTGTGCTGGCCGCTCAAGCTCCACTCCGTCTCCCCATGGCGGACTAACACGATCTGCATGAACTCAACCCCCCCCGGTCCCGCCGGCGGCTCAGGCGTCGCCGGCGTCGTAGGCCTCGCGCGCGATCATCTCGCGCGCCTGCTGTTCGTCGAGCGACGCCTCGTCACCGTGCTCGGCCTCGTGATGCGCCTGGACCTGGCGCAGCAGCTCGTCGTCGGTCGCAGCCGCCATAGGCTCGCCGCAGACGTTGCACTCGATCACTCGCTTGGACATGACCCGCTCACTTCCTCTGGGCTTTCAAAGATTGACTGTTGACCCGCGCATCGCCGGCGCCGGCCGCGCCGGATTCGGCCTCGACCTCCTGCGCCGCGAGCAGTGCCGCGCCCAGCACCCCGGCGCGGACGCCGTGCCAGGCCAGGCGGATGTTCGTGCGCCTCCCGAGGCCAGGCACCACGTACCCGAACGCGATGCGCTTGGCGGTCTCGAGCATCGGTTCGCCGGCACGAGCAGCACCGCCGCCGATCACGACCTCGTCAGGGTCGAACGTGTTGATCGCGTTGGCAATGCCGATCCCGACGTGCTCCGCCCAGACCTCGATGACGCGCCGCGCGGTCGCGTCCCCTTCTTCGGCCGCGTGAACGGCTTCCGGACCGAGCACAGGCTTCCCCTCCGCCTTGAGCCGCCCGAGCGCGGAGTCCGGATCCGAGGTGGCGGCTTCGGCGACGAGCCGATCAAGCGCGTGGCCCGCCGCAACGTACTCCAGCGATCCGGGCTGGGGGAAGCCGGTCGGCGCAGGTACGGAAGAGCCGGACAGGTCCAGACCGACGAGCGTGTGTCCGAACTCCCCTGCGCCCCCGGTCGAGCCTCGGTAGATCCGGCCGCCCAACACGATCCCGCCTCCCACCCCAGTCCCGATCGTGATCATGACGAGGTTGTGCGCGACCAGCCGGAGCTCCGCGTCGTGTGCCTCGGCCAGTGCGGCCACCGTCGCGTCGTTGTCGACGAACACCGGTACCCCGAGCCGCTCGCCCAATGCCTGCCGGAGCGGCACATCCTTCAACGGGATGTTGACCGATGACACGACCCGTCCGGTGTCGAACTCGACAATCGACGGGACGCCGATGCCGACCGCGGCCAGGTCGTCGCTCCTGATCTTGTTCACCGTCGCGACAAGCTGGTCGATCAACGCCCCGCTCCCGGATCGGTCGGTCGGGACAACCACCGACTCTCCGAAATGGCGTCCGACAAGCGGCGCCACGGCGACCTTGGTGCCGCCGAGATCGACGCCGATGACCGAGCTCATTCGCGCCCCGCCGCGGACCCCAGACCCGAAGCAGCCGCGGGGTCGAGCAGCACCTTGATCTCCCTCGCCAGCGGCGCCAGCAGCGACGACGGCACGTGTGGGTCCGGCTTGGCCTGAGGACCGAAGGCCGCGGCCACGGCGTCCGCCTTCGACTCACCGGTGACGAGAAACACGATCTGCCTGGCGTTCACAAGCCTCGGGAGCGTCATGCTCACCCGGGGGACGAACGGCTCGAGGCCCGCCTTCTCGACGCCCACCACCGCCCGGGACCGCTCCGACAGCGACGACTGGTCGGGAAACAGCGACGCGCAGTGACCGTCCGGCCCGATCCCGAGCAGCACCAGGTCGAACCGAGGCGACCCCGCCTCGCGAAGCTGACCCTCATAGTCCGAAGCGCCGGCATCGGGTCCCAGCTCACCCTTCATCCGATGGATCGCCGGCAACGCCCGGTCGCCGAGCGCGTCGAACATCGCCGCCTTCGCCATGCCGTAGTTCGAGAGCTCGTCGTCGGGCGGCACGCACCGCTCGTCGCCGAACCACATCGTGCACCCCGACACGTCGATGCCGACGGCTCGAACCGCGTCGACGAATTCCCCGTAGGCCGCCCGAGGCGTCGACCCGCCGGTGAGCACGATGTGACCGCCACCCGCCGCCACGCCGACAAGCATCGCCGAGCACGCCCGAGCGGGATCGTCTACGACCTCTATCTCAAGCGACATTCGCGCAGAATCCTCTGGCAACGCTGAGCGCCGGTCCGTAGGTGGGATCGCGGAGCAGCGCCTGTCGGACGCCCTCCCCGAGGATCCCGCCCTCGCCGCGGGAGGCTCCCAGCACCAACCAGCTGTGCTCGCCGTGGCCGCTGACCGTTTCGTGCGCACGCAGGCCACCCTCGGCGCGGTCCAGCGACAGCTTGAACCCCTCGCACGCCGACGGTGATTCCGGCGAGACCCGGCACTTCCTGCTCGGCCGTCTCGAGCCTGATCTCGATGTAGCGCGATGTGTCGGTGTACGCCCGTCCGTACAGGCCGGCGCCGTTCGCCGCCGCCATCGGCCGGGTGTCCCAGTGCAAGCGGGACGCGAGCCACCCGGCGAGCAGCAGCGCGCTCGCGGTCGAGCTCGACTGGTGGCGGATCGTGAACCCTTCGATCGCCGCCAGTGCCGGCCGGCGCGCGGGCGGGTCGAAACTCGCCGCCAGCCGCTCGCGCCACGGGGTGGTGCGCAGCCACGCAAGGTCGACGACGTACGCGGACTCCAGCTCCTCCTGCGCGCGCGCGAGCCCCTCATCCGCGTCGGGCATGTCGTCGGAGTCGAGCAGCATCACGTCGGTGATCCCGCGCAGCGCGGTGACGGCGTCGTCGTGACCGTGCGGGCACCACAGCACGGTCGGGAGCTCCGACACCACGACCGGGTCGACGATCGTCTCGAGCCCGGCCAGATGGTCGGGGCCCATGTCGATCTCGACCGTCTCGCGCATCACGCCGATGCCGCCGCCGGGCGAGTCCTCGTAGTTCATGACCGCGACCGCGTCGAGCGTGTCGCGCCCGTCCTCGACCGCGCACAGGAGCGTGCGCGACGCGTGGTAGCGCCCGACCCGCTCGAGCCGGTTGGCGATCTCGCCCTTCCAGGAGCGGTCGACGACCACCACGAGGTTCAGGACCCGGGCCGGGGCGAGCGCGTGGTTGGCAGCGTGGCGCTCGCGCAGCATCTCGCGGAGCGCCGCCTCGATCGCGTCCGGATTCGTGTCGCGCTCAGACCAGACGTCTTCGCTCACAGCCGGCGCCACCTACCGTCGCCTTCGACGAGCGCGTCGGCTTCCGCCGGTCCCGCCGACCCCGCCGGGTAGATCGGGATCGGCGTCGTCGTGTCGTCGTGCCAGGCGGTGAGGATCGGGTCGATGATCGCCCACAGCGCCTCGATCTCGTCGCCGCGAGTGAACAGGGTCGCGTCGCCTCGCATCGCGTCGAGGATCAGCCGCTCGTACGCCTCCGGCGACTCCGACATGAACGACGTGCCGTAGCGGAACTCCATGTTGACCGGGCGGATCCGCATCTGTGCGCCCGGGATCTTCGCCCCGAGCGAGACCGACACGCCCTCGTCGGGCTGGAGGGTGAGGGTGATCTGATTGGCCTGGACGCCGACCGAGCCCCTGCTCTGGAAGGCCAGGTGCGGCACCGGCTTGAGCGTAACCACGATCTCGGTGATCTTGCGCGCCAACTGCTTGCCCGTGCGCAGGTAGAACGGAACCCCGGCCCAACGCCAGTTCGAGACGTGGAGGCGCAGGGCCGCGTACGTCTCGGTCCGGGAGTCGGCGGCGACGCCATCCTCCTCGTGGTAGCCGACGACGCGCTTCCCGCCGACGGTTCCGGGGCCGTACTGCGCCCGGACGGCCATGTCGGGCACATCGGAAACCGCAGGTGGGACGATCGCCTCGAGCACCTTCAGCTTCTCGTCGCGGACGCGGTCGGCGTCGAACGCCGTCGGGGGCTCCATCGTCAGCAGCGCCAGCAGCTGCATCATGTGGTTCTGGACCAGATCGCGCAGTGCGCCGGCGCCCTCGTAGTACCCGGCGCGGCCGCCGATCCCGATGTCCTCGGCCGCGGTGATCTGCACGTAGTCGATGAAGTTGCGGTTCCACACGGGCTCGAACAGCGCGTTCGCGAACCGCAGCGCCATCAGGTTCTGCACGGTCTCCTTGCCGAGGTAGTGGTCGATCCGGAACACCTGGGACTCGTCGAACACGTCGAGCACCTCGGCGTTGAGATTCCGCGCCGACGCGAGGTCGTATCCGAACGGCTTCTCGATCACGATCCTCGTCTCCGCGTCGCGCGCGCGGTTCAGCCCGGCGGCGCCGAGCTTGCCCGCGATCACCGGAAAGAACTGCGGCGCGGTCGACAGGTAGAAGACGTGGTTCAGCTCCTGGCCGGCACGCTCGTCGAATTCGCGCAGGACCTTGTGGAGCTGGCTGTAGACGTCGTCGTCGTCGAACGCGCCGGGGACGTACCGCATTTCCTCGATCAGCCCGGTCAGCACCTTCGCGTCCGGGCGGCGGCGCGAGAAGCGCTCGATCGACTCGCGCGCCATCTCCCTGAAGTCGTCGTGCTCCTGCTCGCGCCGGGCGACGCCGACCAGCTCGAACCGCTCGGGCAGGGCGCCTTCGTGGGCAAGGTTGTAGAGCGCGGGCAGCAGCTTGCGGTGCGCGAGGTCACCGGTGCCACCGAAGATCACGAGCGCGGTCGGGCGAACGGGCAGCCGCTCGAGCCCCTCGATGAGCGGGTTGTCCTGATCCAGCTCGGCGGCGACGGCGGCGCTCTGCATCGGTCGGTCAGCTCCCTTCGAGGATGGCGGTGATCCGGTCGGTCAAGGCGCGGACGGCCTGCGCGGGGTCGCCCTCGAGCTCGACGCGCTCGGCCGCCAGCCCGTGCGACCGCAACGTCTCGAGGTCGCCGGCGGCCTGCGCCGCGATCAGCGTCCCGAACGAGTAACCGGCGCCGGGGATGTTCGCGTCGCGCTGGGGAGCGCCGACGAGCTGCAGGAACCGTCCCGTCGGCGCGCCGCCCTTGTGCAGCTGGCCGGTCGAGTGCAGGTAACGCGGGCCGTATCCGAACGTCGTGGCGGCGCCGGTGGCCGACCGGATCGCGGCGCGCAACTCGGCGATCGCCTCATCCACGGCGTCCGACGTCGGCACGTAGCCCAGGATCGCCACGTAGTGCGGCGGCCGCGCGTCCGCCAGCAACGCGCGGAGCTCGGCGTCGCCGGCGAGCGCAATCGAGGGGACCGATCCGGTCGCGAGCACGCGAGCCGTGTTGTCCTTGGCCTCCTGCACGTTCGGCTGGTCGAACGGGTTGATCTCGAGCGCCCAGCCCGCGACCGCCACTGCGAACTCGGTGAGGAAGAAGATGCGCCCGAGGTCGGCCGGACCGTGGGCCGGCAGCGTGATCGTCGGATGGCCGGCCGCGGCGATCTGCTCGATCGCCGCGTCGATGCGCTCGTCGGGTTGCTCGAGGTTGCGCCGGTACACGAACACCCGGTCGTCCCCGTAGACATCGGCGGTGTCGCCCAGCGGCTCGTCGACGATCGGCACGATCCCGCGACCGTGCTTGCCGGTCGACTCCGCGACGAGCTGCTCGGCCCACAACCCGAAGCTCTCGATCGGCGGCGAGATCATGAATGTCAGCTTGTCGCGGCCCTGGCGCGCCAGCTCACCGATCGTGGCGCCGAACCACAGGCCCGAGTTCGACTCGCTCGAGTCGTAGTGCGCGCACATCTGCTCGGCGACCTGGCAGCGGTGCAGCAGCGCCTCGATGTTCACGCCCATCAGCGCCGCCGGGACGAGACCGAAGTACGACAGCACCGAGTAGCGACCGCCGATGTCGGTCGGGTTGCGGAAGCACCGGCGCAGCCCGTTGTCGTCAGCCAGCCGCTCGAGCGGACTGCCCGCGTCGGTGACCACGACGAACTGCGAAGGCTCGGCGAGCTCCTTGAAGTAGTGGTATTGCGACAGCGTCTCGATCGTCGAGCCGGACTTCGACGAGACGATGAACAACGTCTTGTCGAGGTCGATCGAGTCCTGGACTCCCAAGACAACGTCGGGGTGCGTCGAGTCGAGCACCGTCAACCGCAACGCGCCCGGGACTTCGCCAAACGACCGCCGGATCACCTCGGGTCCCAGAGACGACCCACCCATCCCGAGCAGGACGGCGTCGGTGAATCCGTCAGCGCGGCACGTGTCGGCGAACGCGTGCAGGTCGCCGGCGTGCTCGAGCATCGGCTCGGACACGGTCAGCCATCCCAGCCGGTCCTCGATCTCGGGTACGCCCGCCCCGCCCCACAACGACGCGTCGCGGCGCCAGACCCGTTGGGCGACGTTGTCGGCCACGGCCCGGCGGACCCGCTCGGCGACCGGGCCCTGGAGCAGCAGCGGGAGCCGGGCCTGGATCCGGCTCGGGCGGCCGGTCACGACGGCTGCGCGGCGCTCCTCGATCCCGGCCAGCAGCCGGCTCATCGCCTCCTCGAACTGCTGCACCCCGTCCACCAGCAGCTCGTCGGTGACCTGATCGAGGTCGATGCCGGCGTCCGCGAGTGCCGCCAGATCCGCCGACGGATCCTGCTCGCCCGTCGCCCCGCTCACCGCGCCGTGGTCCGCGGTCGCCAGCAGCGTCGGCAGCGGCATCGTGTTGACCGTGTGCGGGGCGATCAGCCCGTCCACGTACAGCGTGTCCGGGTAATGCGGGTTCTTGACGCCAGTTGAGGCCCACAGCGGCCGCTGGACCGCGGCCCCCGCAGCCTCCAGCGGCTCCCATCGGGGGCCCGAGAAGAACTGCTTGAACCTCAGGTACGCCGCGCGCGCGTTCGCCAGCGCTGCTGTCCCGGCCAGATCAGACCGGCCGAGCTGCTCGAGCTTGCGGTCGACGTTCGTGTCCACGCGCGAGACGAAGAAGCTCGCGACCGAGTTCACGTTCGAGCGCGAGCCCCTCGGCGTGCCGACGCTCGAGCGCCCGGATGTACGCGTTCGCCACCTCCTCGTACGCCCCGACAGCGAACAGGAGGGTGACATTGATGTTGATGCCCTCGTACAGAGCCTGCTCGATGGCGGGCACCCCCTCAGGCGTCCCCGGAATCTTGATCATCACGTTCACCCGGTCGACGCGCTGCCAGAACGAGCGCACCTGCTCGAGCGTGCCATCGGTGTTGTGCGCAAGCTCCGGCGCGACCTCGAGCGAGACGAACCCGTCGCGCCCGCCAGACCCCCGATGCACGTCCGCAAGCACGTCGGCGGCCAGCTGGACGTCGCGGATCGCGATGTGCTCGTAGATCGCCACCGAGTCGAGGTCCTCGCGCGCGAGCGCCTTGAGATCCTCGTCGTAGTCGGTCGAGCCGAGGAT
Source organism: uncultured Solirubrobacterales bacterium (assembly GCA_963699325.1). Lineage (GTDB taxonomy): Bacteria > Actinomycetota > Thermoleophilia > Solirubrobacterales > Solirubrobacteraceae > Palsa-465. The sequence goes on from CAVOTN010000022.1 coordinate 738,598, forward strand.
CGCCTTCTCGAAGATCGCCGGGTTCGAGGTGACGCCGCGCAGCGATTCGATCGCGACCATGCGTGCGAGCTCGCCGCCCTCCACCATCGTGCGACGGATCTGATCGAGCCACACGCTCACGCCCGCCTCGGTTATCGCTAACAAACGCGGATTAAGCTCGGTGACGGTGCTCAACTCGGTCCCCTCGGTCTAGCCGGCCCCGCTCGAGCGCGCGCGCTTGACGGCGGCGCGTCCGGCGTCGGCGACGCGCTCGGGGGTGAAGCCGAAGTGCTTATAGAGGGCGCCCGCGGGCGCGGACGCGCCGAATCCCTCCATCCCGATCGCCTCGCCGAGGTCGCCGACCCACTGGTGCCAGCCGAACGTCGCGGCGGCTTCGAGCGAGACACGCGCGCGCACCTGCGGCGGCAGCACCTGATCGCGGTACTCGGCGTCCTGGGCGGCGAAGTTCTCCATGCACGGCATGCTCACGAGCCTCGTCGCGATCCCCTCGGCCTCGAGCGCGTCGGCCGCCCGGGCGCAGATGTGGACCTCGGTGCCGCTGGCGATCAGGATCAGGTGCGGCGGCTCGGGCTCGTTGAACGAGTAGCGCAGCACATAGGCGCCCCGGTCGATCGCGTCGGCCGGCACCGCCGCCGGGTTCCAAGTGGGGATCCCCTGGCGCGAGAGGACGAGCCCGGTCGGGTGATCGGTGGACTTGATCGCGTATTGCCAGGCGAGCCCGGTCTCGTTCGCGCCGGCGGGCCTGACCATGCGGAGCACCGGCATCGCCCGCAGCCCCGCGAGCTGCTCGATCGGCTGGTGCGTGGGGCCGTCCTCGCCGAGGCCGATCGAGTCGTGGGTGAACACGAAGATCGACGGCAGGTGCATCAGCGCGGCCAGCCGGATCGAGCCGCGCATGTAGTCGCTGAACGTGAAGAACGTTGACCCGTAGGCGCGCAGGTAGTGGAGCGTCATGCCGTTGACGATCGCGCCCATCGCGTGCTCGCGGATCCCGAAGTGGAGGTTGCGCCCGTCGAACGAGCCAGCCTCGACGCTGCCGGCGTCCGCGATCAGCGTGAGCGTCGAGGGCGCCAGGTCGGCCGATCCGCCGACCAGCTCGGGGACGTTGGCGGCCGCCCACTGGAGCACGGTCTCAGACGACTTGCGGGTCGCGGTCATCGAGCCCGAGGCGTGGAACTTCGGTACGTCGCGGTCCCATCCGTCGGGCAGCCTGCCGGCGACCAATCGCTCGAGCTCCGGGGCAAGCTCGGGGTGCGCCTCGCGCGTAGGCGTCGAACCGCCCGCGCCACTCGGTTTCGAGCTCCTCGCCGCGCTCGACACACCGGCGGAAGTGCTCGAGCGCCTCCTCGGGGACGAAGAACGGCTCGAGCGAGGGCCAGCCCATGTGCTCCTTGGTGAGCTTGACCTCCTCCTCGCCCAGCGGCGAGCCGTGGGCGCCGGCGGTGTCGTGCTTGTTCGGACTGCCCTGGGCGATGTGCGTGCGGATGATGATCAGCGATGGCTTGTCCTCGACGCCGATCGCGGTCTCGAGCGCGCGCTGCAGGTTGTCGAGCCCGATGTCCTCTTCGAGGTCCTGGACGTGCCAGCCGTACGCCTCGTAGCGCTTGCCGACGTCCTCGGTGAACGCGAGCTTGGTGTCGCCCTCGATCGAGATGTGGTTCTGGTCGTAGAACGAGATCAGCCGGCCGAGGCCGAGGTGTCCGGCAAGCGAGGACGCCTCACCGGAGATTCCCTCCTCGAGGTCTCCGTCGGAGGCGATCACGAACGTCCGGTGGTCGACGATCTCGTGGCCGGGCCGGTTGAACCGGGCCGCCAGCATCCGCTCGGCCAGCGCCATGCCGACCGCGTGGGAGATCCCCTGCCCGAGCGGGCCGGTGGTCACCTCGATGCCCGGGAGATCGCCGTACTCGGGATGGCCGGCGGCCATCGAGCCGAGCTGGCGGAAGTGCTCGAGGTCGTTCTCGAGGCTGACGTCGTAGCCGGACAGGTACAGGGTCGAGTACAGCAGCATCGACGCGTGCCCGCACGACAGCACGAACCGGTCGCGGTCGGGCCACTTCGGCTGACGGGGGTTGTGGCGCATGACCCGCGTGTACAGGACATACGCGACCGGCGCCAGCGCCATCGGCGTCCCCGGGTGCCCGGAGTTCGCCTTCTGCACGCCGTCCATCGACAGCGTGCGGATCGTGTCCACGCACAGCTCGTCCAGTGTGTGGGTATCCGTCGCGGTCACGGGCGCAGCATAACCCGATCGTGCTCTCGGAAAGAAACCGGCCGGTGAATCACAATCACCTCAGCCGAACAGGACGTCGAAGTGCTCGTACTCCTCGACGGGGACGTGCCGCACCTCGGCGACCGCGTCGGCGAGCCGCACCATCTCGACCTGCGTGGAGCGCAGCGCGGCCATCGTTCCCCACCCGCCGGCGTGCGCCGCGTCGATCGCCGCGAGCCCGAGCCGCGTCGCCAGCACCCGGTCGAACGCCGTCGGGGTGCCGCCGCGCTGCACGTGTCCGAGCACGGTCGCGCGGGTCTCGAAGCCCGTCCGGATCTCGATCTCTCGCTCGAGCGCGTACCCGATCCCGCCCAGCCGGGGATGGCCGAACTCGTCGAGCGAGCCCGTCTCCGCGACCGGCATCGTCCCCTCCTTCGGCATCGCTCCCTCGGCCGCGACCACGATCGAGAAGTACCGGCCGCGGGCGTGACGCCGGCCGATCAGCCGGCACACCTCGTCGATGTCGAACGGGATCTCCGGGATCAGGATCACGTCGGCGCCGCCGGCCACGCCCGAATGCAGCGCGATCCAACCGGCCGTCCGGCCCATCACCTCGACCACCAGGATCCGGTTGTGGCTCTCCGCGGTGGTGTGCAGCCGGTCGATCGCCTCGGTGGCGATGTGCAGCGCGGTGTCGAACCCGAACGTCACGTCGGTCCCGCCGAGATCGTTGTCGATCGTCTTCGGGACGCCGAGGACGTTGACGCCGTCCTGGTGGAGCCGATTCGCCACGCCCAGCGTGTCCTCGCCGCCGATCGCGATCAGGCCGTCGAGGCGGAGCTTCTCGAGCGTGTCGCGGACGCGCTGCACGCCGTCGTCGCGCTTGTACGGGTTCGTGCGCGAGCTCCCGAGGATCGTCCCGCCGCGGGGGAGGATCCCGCGCGTCGACTCGATCGTCAGCTCGCCGTGCGAGTCCTCGAGCACGCCGCGCCAGCCGTCCCGGAAGCCGACGATCTCGTCGCCGTAGCCGTCGATCCCCTTGCGGACGACCGCCCGGATCACGGCATTGAGCCCGGGGCAGTCGCCACCGCCGGTGAGCATCCCGATGCGCATCGGCCGGAATGCTAGGGATCCGCCGCCCGCGGGCGCAGCCGGCGTACAGAACTCCCGGAAACCCCGCGTGGTTACGCTCGAAGGCGGATGCGGGTAACCAGAGTCCCAGCATGAAGCTCCCCTCCCTCCCACGTCTCCTCCAGGACCGCAATCGCTGGCTGCTGGCGGGCCTCGGTGGCGCCGGCGCGCTGGCCGCGAGCGGGGCGTTCCAGGTCGCGCTCATGCGCCGGATCGCGAACGATCCCGAGCGCGAGGCACTCGGGACGCCGCCGCGGGGCCGCCCCCGGCGCGTGCGCTCCGCCGACGGCACCGGGCTGCACGTGGAGGTTTTTGGCCCCGAGGACGCCGCCGACCGTGGTGCTGGCGCACGGCTGGACCGAAACGCTCCAGTACTGGGTCTACGTGATCAAAGCGCTATCGGCGCGCGGGTTGCGAGTGGTCGCCTACGACCAGCGGGGACACGGCGACAGCGATCCCGCCCGCGGTGGCGACTACACGATCGAGCGCTTCGGCGAAGACGTTGAGGCCGTGCTCGCCGCGTGCGTCCCCGATGGACAGCGGGCGGTCCTCGCCGGGCACTCGCTCGGAGCGATGTCGATCGCTGCCTGGGCCGAGCATCACGACGTGCACCGCCGGGTGGGTGCGGCCGCCCTGCTCAGCACCGGAGTCGGCGACCTGATCGCCGAGCACCTGCTGCTCCCCCTCCCCGGCATCGCCAAGGCGCTCAATCACACGGTCTCCGTTCATGGCTTTCTCGGCAACCGGGCGCCGCTGCCACGGTTCTCGACGCCGCTCAGCTACGCGGCCGTCCGCTACATCGCGTTCGGCCGCGATGCGTCGCCCGCCCAGGTCGCGTTCTTCGAGCGGATGCTCGTCAATTGCCCGCCGGACGTTCGCGCCAAGATCGGGCTTGCGATGTCCGAGATGGATCTCCGTGACGCCGTGCCGCGGCTGACCGTCCCCACGATCGTGATCGTGGGCGCCGAGGATCGCCTGACCCCGCCGGCACATGCCAGGCGGATCGCGGAGGCGCTGCCGCAGCTCACGCGCCTGACCGTGCTGCCCGACACGGGCCACATGACGCCGCTCGAGCGGCCGGACGAGGTGACCGCGGCGCTGGTCGAGCTCGCGGCGCTGACGACCGCGCGCGTCGCCGTCTGATCTCCTCTGACAGAGTGTGCGCGTGGGAGTGACCGCCGTGCCCCAGCTCTGTCACGTGCTGAAAGAGGATCCCGAGCTGGCAGAGGCGATCCCGGCCGAGCGCCGGCAGGAGGCCGTCGAGGTGTGCACGGCGCCTGAGTTCAAGCTCGAGCCAGGCCCCCTGCCGAGAGATCAGTCGCTCGTCTTCCGCGGCGGCCTCGGCGTGCTCGTGCTCAGCGGCCTGATGATTCGGCGGGTCGGGATCGAGGGTCGCTACGGGGCGGAGTTGATCGGCGAGGGCGATCTGCTGCGCCCCACCGAGGAGAGCATCTCGCCGCTGCTGCCGCTGACGACGGACTGGTCGGTCGTCCTGCCCACGCGTCTCGCCGCGCTCGATCGCGGGTTCGAGCAGCGCCTCGTGCAGTATCCCGAGCTCGCCGAGGGCCTGCTCGGCCGCGCGATCCAGCGCTCGAAGAATCTGGCCGTCAACATGGCGATCATCCACCAGGCGCGGGTCGACGTCCGGCTGCACATGCTCCTGTGGCATCTGGCCGCGCGCTGGGGGCGGGTCCGCAGCGACGGGACCGTCCTGCGGCTGCGCCTCACGCACATCGTGCTCGCCGACCTCGTGGCCGCGCGCCGGCCGACCGTAACCACCGCGCTGTCGGAGCTGTCCAGGCGCGGCCTTGTCCGGACCGACGGCGAGACGTGGGTGCTGCCGGGCGAAGCGCCGGCGGACCTGCTGGCCTTCGCGCACGCATCCGCCGCCCAGGCCGCCGGTCCACGGACGAGCCCCGGACACGTGAACTGACCTTTGCACATCGACCCCTACATCGTCCTGGGGAGCGCGATCATCGGCCTGCTCGTCGGCATGACCGGCGCCGGCGGTGGGGCGCTCATGACGCCGATGCTGATTCTGCTGTTCGGAGTCACGCCGGCGGCGGCGATCTCGAGCGACCTCGTCGCCGCCGTGGTGATGCGACCGTTCGGCGCCGGCGTCCACCTCCGCGCCGGGACCGTCAACCTCAGGCTCGTCCGCTGGATGGTGCTCGGCTCGGTTCCGGCCGCGTTCCTCGGCGCATATCTGCTGCACGCGCTCGGCAACTCCAAGTCCGCGCAGACACACATCGAGACCGTGCTCGGAATCGCGCTGTTGATCGGGGCGAGCGCGATGGCCCTGCGGTTCGCGCTGGACCGCCGTGCCGGCCAGCACCGCCTGGGGGTCGTTCACGACATCAAGCCGCGCCCGCTGCCGACGGTCGCGATCGGGATCGTCGGCGGCGTGATCGTCGGCATGACCTCGGTTGGATCGGGGTCGCTGATGATCGTGCTGCTGCTGTTCGTGTACCCGACGATCGGCGCCAATCAGCTGGTCGGAACCGATCTCACGCAGGCGGTGCCGCTGACGCTGGCGGCCGCGCTCGGCGCGCTCGTGTTCGGTCACGTCGTGCTCGACGTGACCGGGTCGCTGATCATCGGGAGCGTCCCGGCCGTGATCGTGGGGTCGATGCTGTCCTCGACCATCCCGGACCGCTACGTCCGCCCCGCGATCGCGTTCGTCATCTTCGCCTCTGGGCTCAAGTACGTGGGACTTCAGACCACCGCGCTCGGCTGGACGCTGTGCGCGCTGCTGTTCGCCGCCGGGGGGACGTGGCTCTACTTCGCACGCCCGTGGCAGACGCGAGGATTGACGTCCGAGTAACGTGATCGCCGCCACGCCCGCCGGCGCGGTCGCGAAGGTAATCGTGCGCGCATTGCAAAGTCACCTCCGCGATCCTGGCCTACGATCCGCCGGATGAGCACGTCGGAGACCGTCGGCTCCGGGGTGACGCCACCCGAGCCCGACCTGACTCCGGAGGAGATGGTCGCGCGAGCGGTCGCGCTCCGGCCGGCGCTCGTGGCCGACCAGGAGGCCACCGAGCACCGCACCTACTACTCGCTCCAGATGCACGAGGCGTTCCTCGCCGCCGGCTTCTACCACCTGTACGTCCCGCGGCGCTACGGCGGCTACGAGTTCGACGTCCCGACCTACGTGCGGGTCGTGCAGGAGATCGCCCGCGGCTGCGTCTCGACCGCGTGGTGCATGGGACTCGCGATGAACCATGCGCTGATGGTCGGCTCGTGGTGGCCCCAGGAGGCGCAGGACGAGATCTTCGCCGGCGGCGACTTCCGCTGCTCGTCGGTGGCGGCCCCGGTCGGCAAGGCGGCTCGGACCGACGACGGTTGGGAGATCAACGGCCAGGTCGCGTTCGCGTCCGGCACGCCGTATGCAACGTTCTACATGGGCCAGGCGATGCTGCCTTTCGACGGGCCGGCGAACCCGGGTGAGCCGCCGCCGCAGTTGCTGTTCGTGGCGCCGCGAGCCGAGTGGGAGATGCTCGACGACTGGGGCGACATGCTCGGGCTCAAGGGATCGGGGTCGCACAGCATCCGGTTCTCCGGTACGCGGATCCCGGCGAGCTGGGGGTTTGAGGGCAGCATGCTCGACGTCGACGTCGCCGGCGGCACGCCCGGGTCGCGGCTGCACGGCAACCCGATGTACTCGGGGCGGGCGGTGGCGGTGTTCACGATCTCGCTGGGCGCGGTCACGGTCGGGGCCGCCTACAACGCGCTCGACGAGTACGAGCGGCTGATGCGGGAGAAGGCGACGCCCCTCCCCCCATTCATCCCGCGGATCAAGGATCGCGACTTCCAGCGCTGGTACGGCCGCGCGCTCACCCACATCGCCACCGCCGAGGCCGCGCTGCACGAGGTCGCCGACCGGCATATGGAGGCGTGCCGGCGCAACGTCGAGGACGGGATCGAGTACACGTTCGGCGAGGACATGTTGCTCGGTGGGATCGCGCGCGAGGCGATGCTGATGTGCTGGCGGGTGATCGACGACGACCTGTGGCAGACGGTCGGCGCGTCGGTGGCGCGCGACGGTGAGCGGACCGCGCGGGTGTTCCGCGATATGGCGGTGGCGGCCGCGCACCGCAACCTGCAGCTGCGCGACATGTTCTACGGCGACATCGGGCGCGCGGCGCTCGGCGAGCCCCGGGTCACGCCGGGCGGCTGATCATCTTCCGCGCCCCACCCCGAGTTTCTCCACACTCGGCCACCCCCCGCTCGGTGAATTCAGATTCACTCGGCCATAGACCGAGGATCTCAACGCTCGGCGCCAACCCGGCGTCGAGTGTGGACTTACTCGGTCAGCCGACCCGTCACCCAGCGCGTGATCACGTCCAGCGCCTCGGCGTTGTTGCGCTCCATCATGATCCCGTGGGCGTTCCCGTGGACCCCGTGGTCGGCGAGGCGCACCAGCTCGACGTCACACCCGGCGCCCTCGAGGAACGCCACCAGGTCGCCGTCGAACAGCGCGAACAGCGACGCCTCGCCGGTGACGACCGCGATCGGGAACCGGCTCAGGTTGGGCAGCCGGCGTGACGGTCCCGTCCTGCAGCTCGGACGGATCAGCCACCGCCGGGTCGAACGTGAGCGGCGCGCTGGCGAGCCCCCACGCGAGATCGAGCCCCATCTCGGGCCGCTTGGCGAACGGCGGCCCGAGCGTCTCGATCGCGATCAGCGCCGCCACCTGATCGGGGCGGGCGTCCGCGGCGAGGAACGCCCCGGGCCCGCCGGCGGAGTGGGTCACGAGCACCGCCGGGCCGACGCGGTCGAGCAGCTCGGCGAGGCGCGCCTGCTCGAGCGCCTGCATCTCCGCCCAGTCCGCGGGCATTGAGCTCAGAGGCGCCTGAAACTGATCGAACACCGGATCTCCGGGCTCGCGGCCGCCCGGCCATTGGTCGTGCAGGTGCGCGGACGGGTGCGAGTCCGGTCCCTCGGCCGGCGGGAAGAAGATCGCCCGCAGCGCCGGCTCGCCGACCTGGGGGCCGAGCGGACCGAGCACGTCGGGGTGGTGGGGCGAGCGACCGTACCCGGGGCGGTCGACGACGTACACCGTGTGCCCGTTCTCGACGAGCAGCCGAGACCAGCCGAGCCGTCCGTCCGGTGTTGTCAGGTAGTCGGTGCCCTGGCCGCCGCCGCCGTGGACGAGCACCCACGGCGGTCCGGGCGCCGGCTCGACGGGCGACTCCCACTCGACGTACATCGGGCCGCGCAGGACGCTCCCAAGCGGGCCGTCGACGCGGTCGCCGGTTATCCAGAACGAGCCGCGCCGCGACGTCGTGACCGGGCCGCTGGGGACGTGACGGGTCACGGTTCGCCGCCGGATCAGGCCCGTTCGCTCGCGCGCCGGGCACCCTCGGCGAGCGAGCCCAGCTTGGCCCAGCAGATGTCGGGATCGATCGCGCCGAACCCCGACCACGTGCCGAAGCCACAGTCCGAGCCACCCATCACGCGATCGGGTCCGACGATCCGCGCGTACGTGTCCAGCCGCTGGGCGACCAACTCGGGATGCTCGATGTAGTTGCACGTGGAATCGATGACGCCCGGGACGAGCGTCTTGTCCTCGGGAATCGCGGCGTCGCGCCACACCGCCCACTCGTGCTCGTGGCGCGGGTTGGCGGCCTCGAACAGGATCGTGTTCGGCTTGGCGCGGAGCACGACGTCAATGATCTTCTCGACGCCGATGTCGAGGTGGTGCGGGCCTTCGTAGTTTCCCCAGCACAGGTGCAGCCGGACCCTGTCCGCCGGTACATCCCGAAGCGCGTGGTTGATGGCCTCGACGTGCCGCACGGCGGCGGCCACAAACTCCTCGTCGGAGTTGTCGCGGTACATGATGTGACGGCCCATCGCGAGGTCGGGAGCGTCGATCTGGAGCATGAATCCGGCGCCGACGATCGCCTCGTACTCGGTCTTCATCGCCTCGCCGATCGCCTCGAGGTACTCGTCGACGCTGCCGTAGTACTCGTTGGGCTGGAACAGGGCGATGACCCCGGGCGAGGGTGCGTTCATGAACGCGCCGGCTACCGGTTGGCCTTCGATCGCGCGCGAAAGGCGGGCGAGATCGGCCTCAACCGGCTCTAGGTGCTCGTAGGTGATCGCCCCCCGGCAGATCGGGCGCAGGTAACGGGCGCTCCCGCCCTCGTCCGCAAGGCGCTTCATGTAGCGCGGGTAGGCGTCGAGGTCCGCCGGCGTCGCGCGCGGCACCTCCCCCACCTCGAACCCGCTCAGGCGGTGGCGAATGTACGTGGCGTAGCCGATCTTGCTCATCTCGCCGTCGCTGACGAAGTCGACCCCGGCGTCGACCTGGTGCTGGACGCGGTCGCTCACCGCCTCCTGCAGCAGGCGGTCGTAGGTCTCGCGATCGACCTCCTCGCCTCGGTCCTCGGCGAATACGAGCTCGACCAGTTCGGGCGGCCTCGGCAGGCTGCCGACGTGGGTGGTGAGGATGCGCGTCATCTACCAGATCTCCTCGAGTAGCTCGCGGATCGCCTCGGGCGGCGCCGGGCGCGGGTTCGCCTGGGCGGGCGGCCGCTCGGCGATCGCCGCCGACAGGGTTTCCAGATCTTCGCGCGGAACGTCGTATTCGCGCAGCCGGGTCGGCCCCGCGAGCGCGCCGAGCTCGCTCGCGCGCTCAATCGCGTCGCCGTGATCCATCGCCTCGCCGAACCGAGCGATCTCCGCCGCCGCCACCTCGCGGTTGTAGCGGAGCGCCGGCGGCAGGCAGACCGCGTTCATCGTCCCGTGCGGGAGGCCGTATCGCCCCCCGAGCGCCTGCGCCATCGCGTGCCCGAGACCCATCCCGGCGCACAGCGCCGCGCCGGCGTGCATCGCGCCTTCGAGCAGGCGCCGCCGCGCCTCGAGGTCGCCGCCCTGCTCGATCACCGCCGGCAGCCAGTCCGAGATCAGCTTCGCGCCGGCGAGCGCGTGCTCGTCGGTCTCCTCACTGCGACCCGGCGTGTACAGCGCCTCGGCGCAGTGCGCGAGCGCGTTCATCGACGAACCGGCGGTCTCGCCGGGCGGCAGCTCGAGCGTCAGCGAGGGGTCGTACACGATCGCCACCGTCTGCGCACCCCCGCCGCCGCGCTTGACGCCGGCCTGTTTGTCTCGCATCCCGAACCCCTGGGTCCATTCGGCGCCGGAGTAGGTCGTCGGGATCGAGACGATCGGCAGCCCGGTCTCGCTGGAGACGGCTTTCGCGGTGTCGATCGCACTGCCGCCGCCCAGCGCGACCAGCCCGTCCGCGCCGGCGCTCGCCTCGGTCGCCGCCCGCACCCCGGTGACCTCCGCGTGCGACTGGGCGCCGTAGAAGCGCCGCGCCATCGGGAGCTCGAGGCCGCGCCACCGCTCGGTGCTGATCAGCAGCGGGTCGCGCACCGACAACTCGTCGAACACGCCGGGCAGCGTCTCAAGGCCCCAGCGCACGATCATCGAGCACTCTCGCTCATCGCCCGGATCAAATCACAGTCAGCACAGGCCCCTAGGTTTGCCCGGACTGCAACCGCCGCATCCCCGCCAGCCACCGGTCGTAGTCCATCGCCTTGCGCTGGAAGAACGTCAGCACCTCTGGATGCGGCAGGATCAGGAACCGCTCGGCGTCGATCGCGTCGACGACGGTGTCGGCGACCTCCTCGGGCTCGAGCATGGCGCCCGCGCTCTTCACCACGCGATGGGCGAGCTCATCGCCCGCGGTCATCGCCGTCCGCACCCCCATCGGACACAGGCAGCTGACACGGATCCCGCGGTCGCCGTAGGTGACCGATAGCCACTCGGCGAACGCGACCGCGGCGTGCTTGGTCACCGCGTACGGGGCCGAGCCGATCTGGGTGAGCAGACCGGCGGCCGACGCGGTTGCGACGAAATATCCCTCACCGCGCGAGAGCCAGCCGGGGACCAGCGCCCGCGCCGCGAGGATGTGGGCGCGCACGTTGACGTTGAAGGCCAGGTCCCACACCTCGTCGGGAGTGTCGACGGGATCCTCGCCGATCGCCACGCCGGCGTTGGCGAAGAACACCTCGACCGGGCCAAGCCGCGACTCCACGTCCGAAATCAGCCGCGCGATCGCAGCCGAGTCGGTGACATCAGCCGTCACCGCCAGATGACCCGCGCCGAGCTCCTCGCCGACCCGCGCGAGCGCCTCGGCCTGGATGTCGGTGGCGGCGACGCGCGCGCCCTCCTCGGCGCAGCGCAGCGCCAGCGCCCGGCCGATTCCGCCCGCCGCGCCGGTGACGAGAACCGTGCGTCCCTGGAGCTTCACGTCATGCCGCCCGGCACAACGGCAGAACTGTCAAATGAATTGGTTATGCGAACCCTTCCAAGCGAATTGATTATGCGGTTTCTCTCACAAACACGGTGGGTACGACAGGACAGGAGACGAGGAAAGCGAGGGTTACCGGATGAGTTCTACATCCATCGGGGGACGGCTGCGTCCCGTACCACCGGCGGCGGAAGGGCTGACGCCCAAGTCGATTCTGGCGCGGCTCGACCGGATCAACGTGTGGTCGATGCCGTTCCTGTTCATCGGAATCATCGGGACCGGCTTCCTGTTCGCGTTCTACGACGTGTTCGACATCAACGTGTCGTTCATCCAGAGCTGCGTCGCACTCAAGCATGGCTGCACGCCCGCCAATGCCGTCACCACCCTGCGTGTGCCGGTCGTGCTCAACCTCGCCGGCTATGTGATCGGCGCGCTCGCGCTCGCCCCCATCTCCGACCGCATCGGGCGGCGCAACATGCTGCTGTTCACGATGCTGCTCACAGGCGTCGGCTCGCTGTACAACGCGATCGCCCCCGACTACACGCAGTTCGTGCTGGCGCGGGTGATCACCGGTATCGGCGTCGGCGCCGACCTGGCGATCGTCAACACGTACATCGGCGAGGTCGCGCCGCGCCGCAACCGCGCGCGATGGATCTCGGTGATCTTCATCATGTCTGCGCTGGGCGCCCTGCTCGGGATCTGGCTCGGCCTGTTCCTGACCACGACCCCCGCGCCGTGGCCGCACGGCATCTCGTTCGCGCAGGCGGGTCCGGGCTTCACCGATGGGTGGCGATGGATGTACGCGGTCGGCGCCTTGCTGGCGGGGATCGGCGTGCTGCTGCGCCTGGAACTGCCCGAGTCGGCCCGCTGGCTGGTCGGCCAGGGACGGCTGGACGAGGCCGACAAGGTGGTCAGCGACATGGAGGTCGTCGCGGCCAAGCACGGTCCGCTGGCGCCGGTGCCCGACGACGTCCCGGTGGACCAGACGACCCCGGAGAAAAGCCTGGCGTTCGGGGCGCTGTTCAGCAACCGGATGTACACGCGGCGTGTGCTCACGCTGCTAGCCGTGTGGTTCCTCGCCTACGTGACGGTGTTCGGCTTCTCGGCCGGGTTCACGTCGATGCTGGTCGCGCTCAAGTACCCGCCCCCGGAGGCGGGTCTGATTACCGCGGTCGGCGCCTTCGGGTTCCTGGGCTGCGCGCTGTTCGCGGTGGCGTTTGCCGACCGACTCGAGCGCAAGCACTGGCTCCCGATCGGGGCAGTGATCACCGTGATCGGCGGCGTGACCATCGCCGAGGCTGGGACGAGCGGCCTCGCGATCGCGTTCGTCGGTTCGGCGATCGTGTTCTTCGGCTTCAACCTCTGGGTGCCAATGACCTACACGCTGTCCACCGAGAGCTTCCCCACGCGGGCCCGCGTGACCGGCTTCGGCCTGGTCGACGGGGTCGGCCACCTCGGTGGCGGCATCGGCGTGCTCTTGATCGCGCCCCAGATCCCCAACATGACCGTGCTCGAGGCGATGCTGGTCGTCTCCGGCTTCCTCGTCCTCGCCGCGATCGTCGTCCAGTTCAGCCCGAACACGCGCGGCCGCTACTACGAAGAGATTTCGCCCTGACCAACACGGGGTGAACTGCGCGGTGCGGTTGGTCCGCCCCCGGTCCCAGGACCGCCGCACCGCGCGCCATTTACCCGGGCCCTGGCGGTCGATCGCGGTCGAGTAGCTTCAGCGCTCGCCGGCGTCAACGCGTTCGAGCACCGCCACCATGTACTCGATGTGCGTGCGCATCGCGCGCTCGGCCGCGCTCCGCTGGTGGCGGCGGATCGCCCGCACGATCGCCTGGTGCTGGCCGATGATCAGATCGCCATCGATCGCACTACCGAGGTGCTCGATCAGCGACGGCTGGAGCACGTCGAGGATCCAGCGGGTGAATGTGACCAGCAGGTCGTTGCCGGCGGTGACCGCGATCGTCTGATGAAAGCGGGCGTCGGCCAGACGGAACTCGTCGCCGGCGGGGTCCTTGCCGGCCGCGTCGGCGATCGCCTCCGTAAGTGCCACGATCGTCGCCTCGCTGAGCGCTCGGCCGCCAGCCCCGCCAGCGGCACTTCGAGGAAGATGCGGGCCTCGAGCAACTCCTCGAGGGTCACGTTGTCGGACTCGAGCATCGCCGCGATCGATTCGCTCACGTGGCGCCCGATGCCGGCGTTCGGTGTGTTCTCGACGAACACACCGCCGGTGCGGCCCTTCTGGACGCGGATCAGGTGCGATCCCGCCAGCCGGCGCAGCCCCTCGCGCAGAGTCGGCCGGCTGACCCCGAATTCCCGCGCCAGCTCGTGCTCGGTACCGATCCGGTCGCCCGGCCGGAGGCCTCCGCGCTCGATGTACATCCTGATCTCGCGGGCGATCTGCTCGCTGGCGTCGGCACGCACGGCCCCGAATCGAGCGGGGGTGCTCGTACCCGTCGAAGTTGCCATGGCGCGAGTGTATGACCGCTGGCGCTGTGCGTCCGCCGATTGGCGCCCGCGCCTAAGTAAACCGATCGCCCGACCGATATAGACGAGCATGCGGAGGACCGACTCGCGCGCTAACCGCGCATCGTCCAACGGCTCGGCGAGATCGTCGGCCGGCTCCGCCGACCCCGCGGCCGCTCGCGTTGCCGCCGACCGCGCGGCGGCTGGCGTTGCCGCCGACACCGGGGCCAACGAGCGCTTCCGAATGCTGTTCGAGCGCGCCTCGGTCGGCATCATCAGCGTCGCGCCCGACGGCCGGGCGGTCGAGGCCAACCCGGCGATCGAGCGGATGCTCGGCTACGACCCCGGCGAGCTCGTGGGAATCAGCTTCACCGCGTTCACCCACCCCGAGGACCTGGATGTCTCCAAGGGCCTCTTCCAGGAGCTCCTCGACCGCAAGCGCCCCTCCTACACCTACGAGAAGCGTTACGTCCGCAAGGACGGCGAGGTGATCTGGGTCCGGGTCACGGTGTGGAGCGACGCCAGCGCGGCCGAGTCCTCGCAGGTCGCGATCGCGATGATCGAGGACGTCACGCAGACCAAGATCGCCGACCAGGAGCTCCAGGAGAGGGCGAGCCGGCTGGAGCGCATCATCGCCACCCAGCGCGACATCTCCGCGGCCGCGTCGGGCGACCTCGACCACGTGATGCGCGTGATCGTCGAGCGCGCACAGGCCCTCACGGTCGCCGAAGGCGCGATGATCAGCGTGATCGAGGGCGACGACGTCGTCACCCGGGCCGCGTGCGGGATCGCCTCGGGCTTCATGAACGCCCGGCGACCGATGAGCCAGACGGTGTCGCGCTTCGCGATCGCGGATCGCGCACCGCTGCTGATCGAGCACGCCGAGGATGACTCCCGCCTCAATCCCCAGATCCGCGCGAAGATGGGCGATCGCTCGCACATCTGCGTGCCGCTGTTCGTCGGCGAGCAGCCCTTCGGTGCGCTCAGCGTGATGAGCACGTCCGAGGACGAGCGGCTCGGCGAGGAGGATCGTCAGACGCTCGAGCTCCTCGCCGGAGTCCTGTCCGAGGGAGTCAGCCGCGCCGCCGAGTTCGACGCCAAACGCCGCCAGGTCGACGCCCTGGCGCGGTTCGAGGCGATCTATCACGGCGCGCTCACGGGCGTGATGGTCCTGAGCGACGACGGCCAGATCGTCGACGCCAACCCCGCGATGCTCGAGCTGCTCGGCCTGGGCACCTCCGAGGAGGTCCGCACCCACATCGCCGAGTATCTCGATCCCGAGGAGCATGAGCGAGTGTCGGTGGCGGTCGCGGAGCTGTTCGTCGGCAACTCGAACTCGCTTCGGATCGACACCCGGCTGAACCGCCGGGACGGCTCGGTCGTGTGGGTTAGCGCCTCGTTCTCGATCGTCCGCGAACCCGACGGACGGCCCTCGTTCGGGATCGTGATGGTCCAGGACGACACCGAGCGCAAGGCTGCGCAGGACGCGCTGCTGCGCCAGTCGGAGATCAACGAGCACCAGGCGCTCCACGACGGGCTTACCGGCCTCCCCAACCGCACGTTGTTCCGCGACCGGATCGAGCAGGCGATCGCAATCGCCGACCGCGAGGGAGGCCAGGTGGCGGTGGCGATGATGGACCTCGACCGCTTCAAGGATGTCAACGACTCGCTCGGCCACCATGCCGGCGACGCCCTCCTGGTGGAGATCGGCAAGCGGCTGCGCGGCATCCTGCGCTCGTCCGACACCGTGGCCCGGCTCGGCGGCGACGAGTTCGGCGTGCTGATCTCGAAGCCCAGGAGCGAGCGTGATGTGGTCGTCGTGATCGAGAAGATCCGGGCCGCGCTCGAACAGCCGGTGGAGATCGACGGCCTGGGCCTGCCGGCCGAGGCTTCCATCGGTATCGCGATGTTCCCTCAGCACGGCGAGGACGTCGACACGCTGCTCCGCCACGCCGACGTCGCGATGTACGGCGCCAAGGAGGAGAAGGGCGGCTTCGCCTTCTACGAGAAGTCCCGCAACGAGGCCGACCCGGCGCGGCTGACGCTCGTCTCAGAGCTGCGGCGTGCGATCGAGGAGCACGAACTCGAGCTCTACTACCAGCCCAAGGCGCAGCTCGCGAGCGGCGAGGTGCAATCGGTCGAGGCGCTGCTGCGCTGGAACCATCCTACGCGCGGCCTCGTCGGACCGGACGAGTTCATCCCGCTGGCGCAGCAGACGGGGCTGATCAAGCCGCTCACGCTGTACGTGCTCGACGAGGCGCTCATCCAGTGCCGCGCCTGGCAGCGCGCCGGCATGACGCTCGGCGTCGCCGTCAACCTCAGCGTCCGCAACCTGCTCGATGCCGAGTTCCCTGCTCAGGTCCAGCATCTGCTCAAGAAGCGGCGTGTCAACCCGTCGCTGCTCGAGCTCGAGATCACCGAGTCGACAATGCTGTCGGACCCGGTCCGGACCAAGCGCGTGCTCGACAAGCTCTCGGCGATGGGTGTCGCGCTCTCGATCGACGACTTCGGCACCGGCTACTCATCGTTGTCGTATCTGAGCCAGCTGCCGGTCAACGAGATCAAGATCGACCGCTCGTTCGTGATGAACATGGCACAGAGCGACAACGACGCGGTGATCGTCCGATCGACGATCGACCTCGCCCGCAACCTCGGCCTCCACGTCGTGGCCGAAGGCGTCGAGACCGAAGAGGCCTGGGATCAGCTCTCGAAGCTCGGGTGCACACTCGCCCAGGGCTACTACCTGAGCCGCCCCGTACCCGCCGCCGAGCTCACGCAGTGGCTCATGCAGCGGGCGACGGCGCGGGCTGCTTGACCTCCTCGGGGATCATCGGGCCATCGCCCGAAGGGTCGATGATGCCCTCTTCGAGCCACCGGTAGCGGCCGTCGAGTACGCGAGCCGCCGCCGCGCGGTTGGCATCGTCGTCGTTGTTCCAGAGCTCGTCGAACAGCGTCTCGACGCGGCGCTTGGCCTGCGTGCAGAACAGCTCGGCCAGCTCCTGGGCCTCGGTCCGGCGGGCGGCCTGCTCGCGCCCGATCGTGTCCGCGTATGCCGCCGCCGCGGCCATCGCAAACAGCTCGGCGCCGATGTCGACGAGCCGGCCGAGGAACGCCTGCCTGTATTCGAGCTTCGCCTGCCAGCGGGTCATGCCGTAGAACGTCGAGCGCGCCAGCTTGCGCGAGGACCGCTCGACGAACCGCATGTGGGGCGCGAGCGGGCCGAGTTCGTCGTAGGAATTCGGCACCTGCCCCTTGCCGACCGTGAGCTGCGGCAGCCACTTCGAGTAGAACAGCCCGGCCTTGCCCGCGGACGCGATCCGGTCCTTGAGCTCGCCGCCCGGCTCGAGCAGGTCGCCGGCGACCTTCAGGTGCTGGTCGACGGCCTCGCGCGCGATCAGCAGGTGCATGATCTCCGTCGAGCCCTCGAAGATCCGGTTGATTCGCATGTCCCGCAGCGCCTGCTCGGCCGGCACCGGCTTCTCGCCGCGTGCCTTGAGCGACGCGGCCGTCTCGTAGCCCCGACCGCCGCGGACCTGGATCAGCTCGTCGAGCACCTTCCACCCCATCTCGGAGCCGTACAGCTTCGCGATCGCGGCCTCGATCCGGACGTCGCCCGACTTGTCGTCGGCCAGGCGGCTGGCGACGTCCAGCATCGCCTCGAGCCCGAACGCGCTGGCCGCGATGAACGCGAGCTTCTGCGCGACCGCGTCGTGCTTGCCGATCGGCCGGCCCCACTGGACGCGTTCGCAGGACCACTCGCGCGCGATCTTCGTCGACCACTTCGCCATCCCGACGCAGATCGCCGGCAGCGCCAGCCGCCCCGTGTTGAGCGTGGTCAGCGCGATCTTCAGACCGTCGCCCTCGCGCCCGATCCGGTTTTCCTCGGGCACGAACACGCGCTCGAGCCGCGTCACCGAGTTCTCGATCCCGCGCAGGCCCATGAACGCATTTCGATGCTCAACCGTCACTCCGTCGCTGTCATACGGAAGGACGAACGCGCTGATGCCGCCGCGGTGGCCGTCGCCCTTGGGGACCTGCGCCATCACCACGACGATGTCGGCGATCGCCCCGTTCGTCGCCCACAGCTTCGTCCCGGTCAGCTCGTAGCCGCCCTCGACGGGCGTGGCGGTTGCGGCCAGCCGCGCCGGATCCGAGCCGACATCGGCCTCGGTGAGCAGGAACGCGCTGATGTGGTCCCTGGCGACGAGCGGGAGCCACCGGCGCTTCTGCTCCTCGGTCCCGAACAGCTGCAACGGCTCGGCGACTCCGATCGACTGGTGCGCGCTCAGCAACGTCGACAGGGCCGCGTGCCAGACCCCGGCGAGGGCGAGCGCCCTGTTGTAGTACACCTGCGAGAGGCCAAGGCCGCCGTACTCCTCGGGGACCTTCATCCCCAGCGCGCCGATCCGCTTCAGGCCGTCAATCACCGGCTCGGGAATGCGCGCGTCGCGCTCGATCTCGAGCGGATCGACCTCCGCCTCGAGAAACTCGCGCAACTGCGCCAGGAACCGCTCGCCCTTCTCGACGGCGGCTGGATCGAGCCGCGGCTGCGGGTGGATCAGATCCAGGCGGAAGTTGCCGAGAAACAGCTCCTTCGCGAAGCTGGGCAGTTTCCACTCGGACTCGCGGGCCGCCTCGGCGACCTCACGCGCTTGCCTCTCTGAGACGTTGCTGGACACGGTTCTTCTCCTCTGCGACGGTTCTACTTTGAGTCCTTTTCGTGAAGCTACCCAAATATCAGGAGGAGCAGGTGAAGCTAAGCGCGCGGAACCAGCTGGCCGGCACCGTGACCAGCATCAACAAGGGCGAGGCGATCGCGAACGTCGTCCTCGACGTCGCGGGCCAGCGTCTGGTCGCATCGATCACGGTCGAGGCCGTCGCCGAGCTGGGCCTGAAGGAGGGCAGCCAGGTCACCGCGATCGTAAAGGCGTCCGACGTGATGATCGCGACCGAGGCCGGCTGAGCTACACACCTCGGTGAGCGACGCTTCCGTCTGATTTGGGACAGCCGCCTACAGACGGGATTACCCCCGGCCGATAACTCAGCAAAACGGAGTAATCGGTGGGAGGTAATGCCCGATGGGGCAGCTAGACGCAACTGTTTCTGAGAGCAAGCCAGGCCCCAGGCCGCGTTCGACGTCGTCACGGCCCCGGCGGCCCTCGCCGGCACGACCGGAGCAGGTCGGCGGCGGCCTCAAGGCTCTCTACGGCCTCCTCGGCCTGATCCTCATCGCTTACGCGGTTTCGCTGGTCCTGCGCGCCAACGGCGCGAGCACCACCTGGCTCGACGGCTGGGGCGTGTCCGCGTTCGAGCTGCTGGCCAGCGTGCTGGTGCTGGTGAGGGCGGCGGTCAGCCCGAAGGATCGTGGCTTCTGCCTCGCGCTCGGCACCGGCATGTGCCTGTGGGCGCTCGGCGACTTCGCGATGACGTACGAGAGCATCCACAACGCCAACCCGCCCACCCCGGTGCTGGCGAACTATCTTTGGGCCGGGTTCTTCCCGGTCGCGTACATCGGCGTGATGATGCTGATGCGCCAGGAGGTCCGGAAGTTCACGTCCGCCAACTACCTCGACGGCGTTGTCGCGACCCTCACCTGCGCCACGGTGTTCGCGGCGTTCGCGTTCGGGGCGATCCAGAAGGCTGCCGGCGACGATTCGGTGACGGTCGCGTGGAACCTGATCTACCCGGTCGGGGACATCCTGCTGCTGATCCTGACGCTCGGCGCCGCGGCGCTCGTGCCCGCCGGGCGTCGCACCCGCTGGTATCTGATGGCCGCCGCCAGCCTCTTCAACGCGATCGGCGACATCTGTGCGTTGTTCGACAACGGGATCGGCGCCACGCACTTCGGCTACTTCTGGAACTCGATCGCCTGGCCCGCCTCGCTGTTCCTGTTCTCCCTGTCGGTGTGGATCGGCTCGCCGCGACCGGCCGAGAGTGAGCTCAAGGAGACGAGCTCCGGGTTCGTGATCCCCGGCGTCGCCGCCGGCCTAGCGCTGCTGATCCTGTTCGTCGGCTCGCTGAACCACATCAACCAGATCGCGCTCGGCCTCGCCACCGCTACCCTCGTCGCCGCCGGCGCCCGGTTCGGCCTGGCGTTGATGCGCCTGCGCGAGCTCACCGAGGAGCGTCACCGTCAGCTCGCGGACTCCGCCCAGATCGAGCGGGACTCGCGCGAGGCACTCCAGGCCGCGGTTCGCCACTACTCCGAGTTCGCGGCCAAGGTCGCCGACGGCGATCTCAGGGCGACCGTCGGCGCCGACGGCAGCGCGGACCTGCAGGGCCTGTCGGCGAGCCTCAACAGCATGGTCAGCGGCCTCGCGCAGATCTCGAGCCACATCCAGGCGGGCGTCCAGGACATCGGCGGCTCGACGGCGGAGATCCTCGCGTCGGTAAGCCATCACACCGAGAGCGCGAGCCGGCAGTCGACCGCGATCGCCGAGACGTCGACGACCGTCAACGAGCTGCGCCTGGCCGCCGAGGACACGGCCAATATGGCCAGCGAGGTCGCCGATCGCGCCAGCGACTCGCTCCAGGTCTCGAATGAGGCCACGACCGCGGTCAGCGCGATCACGAGCGCGATGGAGCAGATCCGCGAGCGCGTGGACGCGATCGCGCGCGACATCGTGACGCTGTCCGAGCGGACCCAGCAGATCGGCGAGATCACCGCGACCGTCAACGGCCTCGCGGACAAGTCCAACCTGCTCGCGCTCAATGCCAGCATCGAGGCCGCCCGCGCCGGCGAGCACGGCAGGGGCTTCGCGGTCGTCGCCGAGGAGGTTCGCAAGCTCGCCGAGCAGTCCAAGGCCGCGACGGCGCAGGTCGAGTCGATCCTCGGCGACGTCCAGACCGCCACCTCGGCGGCGGTCGCCGCCAGCCAGGAGGGCACGAAGGTCGTCGAGCAGGGCCTCGAGCTGACCGGGCGCGCCGGCAGCGGGATCCGCAGCCTGTCGGACACGATCCAGGAGTCGTTCGCGGCGGCCCAGCAGATCGCTGCCTCTGCTCAGCAGCAGAGCGTCGGCATCGAGCAGATCGCGCAGGCGATGAACAGCGTCAACGAGGGCACCTCCCAGTTCCTCGACGGCGCGCACCAGTCCCAGCTGGCCGCTGAGACGCTCAACGAGCTCGCGGGCCAGCTCGCCGCGGTGACCGAGCGCTACCGCGTCTGATCTGGCTCACGCCGCCCCTTGCCCCACGAGGGTGTTGGCGCCGCCAGTAGGGAGAGCTAGTCCGAATCGAGATAAGTGACGACCGCGAGCACGCGCCGGTGGTCGTCGGGCGAGAGCGGCAGGCGCAGGGTGCCGAAGATGTTCTTGATGTGTTTCTCGACGGTGTGCTCGGAGACGAACAGCCGCTCGCCGATCGCCTTGTTGGAGCGGCCCTCGGCCATCAGCGCCAGCACCTCCCGCTCGCGATCCGTGAGCTGCTCGAGCGGGTTGTCGGCCTGACGGCGCCGTCCGACCAGCTGGCTGACCACGGCCGGGTCGAGCACCGAGCCGCCCTGCCCGACGCGGCGTACGCTCGCCGACAGCTCGTCGAGGTCGGCCACGCGCTCCTTGAGCAGATAGCCGACGCCGTCGGTGCCGCCGGACAGCAGCTCAATCGCGTATCGAGCGTGTACGTGCTGGGACAGGACGAGGATGCCGATCGCCGGGTGTGACTCGCGGATCGCCTTCGCCGCTCGCAGGCCCTCGTCGGTGTGCGTGGGCGGCATGCGAATGTCGATGATCGCGACGTCCGGCTCGCAGCGATCGACGAGTTCGATCAGCTCCTCGGCGTCCGCGGCTACCCCGACGACCTCGAAGCCCGCCTCCTGGAGTAGCCGCGAGAGTCCCTCGCGGAGGATCACCGCGTCGTCGCCGACCGCTACACGCATGGGATCTGCGCCATCAGCCGTGTGCCTCGCCCAGGGGGGCTCGACACCGTGAAGTGACCCCCGAGCGCCTCGATGCGATCGGCCAGGCCGCGGAGACCGGAACCGGAGCCCGTCCACCCGCCAACCGAAGCGCCGCCGATTCCGTCATCGGCGATGTCAACGGTGAGCGTGCGCCCGTCGTAGGCGACGCCGACCCTGACCTCGTTCCCGTGCGAATGCTTCGCGGCGTTGCTGAGCGCCTCGCTCGCGAAGTAGTAGGCAGCCGTCTCGACCTGGTCGGGAAGGCGCACGTCGAGGTCGACGTTGAGGTGCGCGGGCAGGCCGGCGCGCCGGCAGAGTTCCTCGAGCGCCACCGGGAGCCCGCGCTCGATCAGCAGCGTCGGGTGGATGCCTTGGGTCAGCTCGCGTAGCTCCTCGAGCGCCAGCGCGAGCGCGGTGCGGGCCTCGCGGACGATCGGAGCCGCATCGTCCCGATCGCGGGGCAACTTCGACTCGAGCAGACCGAGCGACATCGCGATCGAGACGAGCCGCTGCTGTGTCCCATCGTGAAGGTTTCGCTCGATCCGGCGGCGCTCCGCGTCCGTGGCCTCGACGAGCCGCCCACGGGACGCGTTGAGCTCGACCAGCCGCGCGCGGAGCTCCGCATGGAGCCGCTCGTTCTCGAGCGCGAGTCCGGCGGCGGCGCACACCGACCGCACGAGGTCCGAGTTGTGGTCGAGCGCCGGGTCGTGCAGCAGCATCGCGATCGGGGTGCCGTCGCGCTCGAGGAGCGTCGAGTGCCGGTCGCTCCCGGCGGCGGGGACCTCGACCGGGCGACCGTCGCCGGTCACGTAGCGACCCTCGGCCGGGAACCAGTACGCGAGATCGAGCGATGGGTCACCCAGCGCCCGCGCGAGCGCGGCCCGCAGGTCCGACGGCTCCGTCGGGCCGCCCAGCTGGACGACGAGACCGGCCACGCTCCCCCGGGCCAGCCGCCGGCGCACGAACGTGGCAAGCACCGCGATTGGCACGAGCGCGAGCGTGAGGAACCAGACCTTCGCCGGCCCCGAGTTCAGCGGGTTGCCAAGCAGGTCGTCGACGACCGTTACCGTGAGCGCGAGCAGCGTCGCGTTTCCGGCCAACAGCACCCAGGTGACCTCGCGCCGCTGAGGAGCGCTCGCGCGCAGCCATCGCGACGTCAGCAGACCCACCGCGGTCAGCGTCAGGATCGCGCCGAACAGCCGTTGCAGGCTGAGCAGCGCGAGCGCCAGCCCGTTGTCATGGAAGACCTGGATCAGGTTGTGCCCGCAGCCGCCGCCGCACCGCAGCCCCGATCCGCTCCCGAACAGCATCGCGACCACCTGTAGGAGCGTGCCGGCGATCGCGATCGCGACGATCCACCTGTCGAGCGCCGTGCGCAGCTGTCCCGAGGGAAACGACAGCACGACGTAGATGAACCCCAACAGGAACACGTACTCGATCGCGACCCCGAGCGTGTACAGCGGCGCGCTCGTCGCCTCGCTCAGCAGGCCCGCGAACCAGACGAAGCCGGTCAGCACCATCACCGGGCCGAGCCTGTTCTCCGGCCTTGCCCGCCACGAGGCCAGCCCGCAGCCGATCAGCGAGGCGCCAACCAGGGCGGTCAGCACCGGGCCCGGCTCGGTCGGCCGATCGACGCCAGCATGAGCCGCCAGCCAGGTCGCGCCGATTCCGGCTGCGATCGCCGCCAGGACCAGGAGGGAGAGCTTCGCGCGCATGCTCACGGTGATTGTCGCGTCAATCCGCAATCGCAGCGCTTGATCATGGAGCTCAGCCTGAACGTCTCGAGCCCCGATGAACAGCCGGTGGGCCGGACTCTGCCTGGTAGGGCTAGCCGGTAGGGCCGGCTCGCCGATTCTGCTCAGCCGGATCGATTACACCGGTCCCGTCGCTGTCAAGGTGTAAGCCGGTAGACCTTCAGCCTCAGCTCACTCGCGCTCGCCCTCACCGTCCGGAGCTCGTCCAACCTCTCACCCTTCGCGTCCCACCGTGGATCTGACTCGCTGAGCAGGGGCGTCCCGCGTCCCAGGTCGTGCGAGTAGAAGTCCAAGCCGCGACCACGCAGGATGATTCGTCGCACGATGCCTGGATCGATGCGGCCGGGAGATCCCACCAGCCGCGTGCTCAGAATCGCGCCGGCCAAGTCGCCATGCACGACCAGCCGATCCGGGTAGCCGGTGAGTGAAGGCTCGAGCACGGCGTCGGTCTCGGTCGCCAGACCGTCGTCCTCACTGCACAGCAGCGCTTGCACGTGATCCGCACGGGCCTCGATGACCAGCACGAGCACGTCCGGGCCTTCGTCGGGCCGCGCGATCCAGATCTGCCCTTCAGCGATGTTCGGTCGCGGCAGTTCCTCCGGTGCCACAGCCGCGGGCGAGTTGTCGACGACCCGGAGTGGCCGCCGGCGTATTTCGTTTGACATGGCCTTCCTTAGCGCTTGAAACGACGTGACCGCGTTCGCCCAGCGCGCCCTGCCGAACTCGCAACGGTCGGGATCCTGCGCAACGGCCTTCCGGTGGCCGCTGCAACGGAGCAGGTCCCAAGCCCCGCGATATCTGATTAACGGCCCGCGCCCGGAAGTCTTTTGTCCCTACGGAAGTCGTTTATCCGCACGATCCGGACGCGGGCGACGGTCTACTGTCCCGCCACGAAGCGGGCCACGGCGGCCTTGGTGATGAACCCGTGGGTGACGCTGACACACGAGTCGGCGGCTCCCAGCACCGCCGGCTGATGAATGTCTATCCCCGCGTTGGCGAGCATCTGGTGGCTTAGATCGCCGCTGCTGCTCGGGTCGGGGAACCTCGGGAACCCGTGGCTGCGTATGCAGCGCGCGAACGCCAGCGCCGCGGCGACCTGCGCTTGACTGGCCGATGGGCTCGGGTTCGGTTTGCCACCCCCCGGCAGCAGGTGCCCACAGGCGGTGTACGCCGACTGGAACGCGGGCGAGTGAGCGACGCTCGGGTCGAGCGCTTGCTTGAAGCCATGAGGAGACGTCGTCGGGTCGGGGAAGGTGGGCACCCCGTGCGAGCGCATGCAGTCGGAGAACCTGACCGCCTCCTGCTGCGTTTGCTGAATTTGGGCCTGGGTCGGCGGATCGCCGGAGCTCGATGAGTTGGACGAGTTGGACGAGCTCGAGCGAGCTCGAGCCACAGGCGGCGATCACCGTCGCGGCGGCGATCGCGGCGGCGGCCGCTGGGAGAGTTGAGTTGACTTTGAACATGACGCAGGTGGTAGCCGGTCGCTAGTCACACGAGTGCAACATGTCCGCGATGGGCGGCGAGCGGCGTACGCGGTGGGTGGGTGTGTGATGGCGTTGTTATGTGTTGTGGTGCACGATGTCCGGGTGCGCGTGCTGATCGTCGAGGATCACGTGGAGCTCGCCCGCGACATCGCCGAGGGTTTGCGTGATCGCGGGATCGCGACCGACCTCGCCTACGACGGATCGGCCGCGCTGCAGAAGGGTGTGGTGTATCGCTACGACGTGATCGTGCTGGACCGCGACCTGCCGGGCGTGCACGGCGACACGGTTTGCGTGGCGCTGCGCGACGGCGGCGCGGACGCGCGGATCTTGATGTTGACCGCGGCGGCGGCGATCGGCGACCGCGTGGAGGGTCTGAACCTGGGCGCGGACGACTATCTGCCCAAGCCGTTCGCGTTCGAGGAGTTGGTCGCGCGCGTGCACGCGCTGGCCCGCCGCGCGCCGGCGGGGCCGCCCCTCTTGGTCAGGGGTGATCTGATGCTCGACAGGGCCCGGCGGCAGGTGACCCGGGCCGGCCGGGAGCTATCGCTGACGCGCAAGGAGCTGGGTGTGCTCGAGGTGCTGCTGGCGGCCGACGGCGCCGTGGTCAGTGCCGAGGAGCTGCTCGAGCGCGTGTGGGATGAGAACGCCGACCCGTTCACGCGCACGGTGGCGGTGACGCTCGGGCGGTTGCGGCGCAAGCTCGGCGAGCCCGACGCGATCGAGACCGTGGTCGGCGCCGGCTACCGCGTGCGATGACGCGCGGCGACCTGCTCGCGCGCGTGCGGCGGCTCTGGCCGCGGCGGGTGCGTGCCCGCCTCGCCGTCTTCTACGCGATCCTGTTCCTGCTGGCCGGGGTGGTGCTGCTGGCGCTGACGTACACGCTGGCGGCCACGCTGCTGCTGCCCAGCGGGGCGTCACCGACGAAGGTGCTCACACCGCAGGAAAAGGCGCTGCTGGCGGTTTGCAAACCCCTCCCCACGTCACCGTCGCTGGTTGCGCAATGCAACCACCTGATCGACATCTCCGGAACCGGCATCAAGGCCCGGGGGGACGCGCTTGCCGCCCTGCGGATCGCGTCAGCAATTGGCCTCGGGATCCTGGCAATCGCGGCGGCCGGCCTCGGCTGGCTGGTTTCCGGGCGAGCCCTGAGGCCCGTGCGGTCGATCACCGAGGCCGCTCGGCGGGCTTCCGAGCTTCGGCTCGGTCAGCGCCTCGCGCTCACCGGCCCCGATGACGAGTTCAAGCAACTGGCCGACACGTTCGACGTGATGCTCGAGCGGCTCGATGCCGCCTTCACCAGCCAGAAGCGGTTCGTGGCCAACGCGGCGCACGAGTTGCGCACGCCGCTCACCGCGATGCGGACAGCGATCGAGGTCACGCTCTCAAAGCCGACGAGGACCCCCGATCAGCTCGAGGCGATGGCGGCCCGCGTCAAGCGATCGGTCGAGCAAGCCGAAGCCACCATCGAGGCGCTCCTGACGCTCGCGATCAGCGAGCTCGGCCCGACAGCCAACGAAGCGATTGATCTCGCCACGGCCGCCGAGGATGCGCTCGACGCCACGCACGCGGCGACCGATCAGCGCCAAATCAAGGTCGAAGCCACGCTCGCGCCCGCACTCGCCCGCGGTGATCGGGTGCTGCTCGAGCGCATGATCGCCAATCTCGTCGAAAACGCCGTTCGCCACAACGACGCGGGTGGCTGGATCGGAATCCGCACGATCCAGCAAGCCGACACCGCGCTGTTCGAGATCGCCAACACAGGGCCTAGCATCCCCGCCGATCAGATCCCAACTCTGTTCGAGCCGTTCGCCCGCGCCCAGCAACGTCTCAACTCCGCGGACGGCGTCGGGCTCGGCCTCTCGATCGCCAGCGCGATCGCCCGCGCTCACAACGCCACGATCATCGCCCGCCCCCGTGCCGGCGGTGGGCTCGAAATGTCGGTCACGCTCGCAAAAGCCCAAGCTGACGGCACGATCTGACACGTCCAGCGGACCACGTCCCGCGGATGCGGTTACTCCTTCTGCGGAAGGGATGTGCCGGTGCCACTCAGGTGGGACTGGGTTGTGCCGGATCTGATCAAACGGCAGGAACCTCTCGGTGTTGTTGGCTAGGGCACCATCGGCAGCAGCGCTCGTCCGCGCGGCTCGCGGCCGCCTTGGCGAGCCTGGCAGTAGGCGGCCAACTCGTCGTAGACAGCAGCGCCGCACACGCGCTGGAGTTCCGCCGCCATGCTCACGTACACCGGCTGATCGGCGCTGAACGCCTCCTCGTGCTCGGTGCACCACCAGTCGAGGATCCCTTCCCCGCCCCAGTCGACGGTCCGGGATGGGCGGACCGTCGTCGTCTTGGTGTCGTCATCGGTGTCGAAGAACAGCGGCACCTGCCAGCAGATCCGCGGCTTCCAGTCCATCGGATTCTCGCCGCGGCGCAGCGCCGCGACGTGAAGCGCGCAGCCTGCGCCGCCGGCGTGGTCGACCCGGTTGTGGAAGATGCACGCGCCGCGGTACACGCGGGTGTGGACGCTGTCGCGCTTGAACCGCGCCTTGCCCCACGGGTCGCGGCCTCCACGCCCCAGCGCCACCGGCCGGTTCTGCCAGTCCTCGTCGGTCATCTGCTCGACGCGACCGCGAATCATCTTGAGGTCCTCGCTGCCGGACGAATCGCCCTCGCCCTGGTAGATCTCCACGCCCTCCACGCAGCAGCCGCGAGCGCTGTGCTGCAGCCTCGTGTCCGGGCATCCGCGACCCCAGATGCAACCGTAGTTGGACATCAGGAAGGTCAGGTCGAACTCCCAGCTCCACCCGTCGGTGTCCCTAAACGTGACCGTTTCGCGCGTGAGGATCAGGATCTCCCTCGTCGATGACCCACCGACAAGAACCGCGACCATATCGCCTGGCCGACTAAGACCGCCTCCACAGAAAACCGGACACCCGCTGCCCGGGCGTCAACTGGGTTACTAGGATCGGTGCATGACTAGCAAGACGTGGTTCATCACCGGAACGTCACGCGGCTTCGGTCGCGAGTGGACGAAGGCAGCTCTGGAGCGTGGCGACCGCGTGGCCGCCACCGCGCGGGACACAAGCACGCTGGACGACCTCAAAGCCGACCACGGCGACGCGCTGCTCGCACTGGCCCTGGACGTAACCGATCGTGACGCGGCGTTCGACGCCGTCAGGCAGGCCCACGAGCATTTCGAGCGCCTCGATGTCGTCGTCAACAACGCGGGCTATGGCCACTTCGGGATGGTGGAGGAGATCTCCGAGCAGGAAGCTCGCGCCCAGATCGAGACCAACCTCTTCGGCGCGCTATGGATAACGCAGGCCGCCCTGCCGCTCCTGCGCCAGCAGGGCGCCGGACACATCGTCCAGGTGTCCTCGATCGGGGGGATCTCGGCGTTCCCCGGCGTGGGGATATATCACGCATCCAAATGGGCGCTTGAAGGGATCAGTCAGGCGCTCGCACAGGAGGTCAAGGAGTTCGGCATCAACGTCACGCTGGTCGAGCCCGGCGGCTTCTCGACCGACTGGAGCGGCCCGTCGTCCAAACGCTCGGACCCCAACCCCGCCTACGACGGACTGCGCGAGCGTCAGCAGCAATGGCGAGCCAGCAACGTGCCGGGAGACCCGACCGCCTCAGCCGCGGCAATCATGCGTGTGGTCGACGCCAACCCCCCGCCTCTACGGGTGTTCTTCGGCACCGCGCCGTTGGGTATCGCCGAAGCGGATTACGAGGGCCGCCTCGCGACCTGGCACGAATGGCAGCCGGTGGCTGAATTGGCGCAGGGAGCAACCGAGTAGCGCAATGGACCTCGGATTCCACATCGCCGACTTCACCTGGGACGGGGGCCCGCCGGAGCTGGCTCCGACGCTCGGCCATCTCGCCCGCGAGGCCGAGGCCGGCGGAATCGCCCGCCTCACCGTCATGGACCACTACTGGCAGATCGGGCCGGTAGGCGCGCCCGAAGAAAGCATGCTCGAGGCCTACACGACTCTTGGATACCTGGCGGCGGTCACCGACCGGGTGCTGTTGCACACCCTCGTGACCGGGGTGGTCTACCGCCCACCGGGCTTTCTGGCAAAGGTCGTCTCCACGCTCGATGTGCTGTCGGGCGGGCGCGCCGGCCTGGGTATAGGCGCGGCATGGTTCCAGCAAGAGGCGGAAGGACTGGGGTTCGCCTTCCCGCCTCTGGGCGAACGCTTCGAGCGCCTCGAGGAGACGCTGCAGATCTGTCTGCAGATGTGGGGCGAGGATGAGGGCGCGTTCGAGGGGCGGCACTATCGGCTCGGGCGCACGCTCAACTCGCCGGCCCCACTCAGCCGACCGCACCCGTTCATCCTTGTCGGCGGGGGCGGAGAGCGCAAGACCCTGCGCCTCGTGGCGCAGTACGCCAACGCCTGCAACATCTTCGGTGGCGGCGACGAGGCCCGTCACAAGCTCGACGTCCTGCGCTCGCATTGCGAGACGGTGGGCCGCGACTACGACGAGATCGAGAAGACGACGATGATCAGCATCGATGCCTCCACCTCCCAGGACGAGCTGCTCGACATGCTCCGCGCCGGCCACGACCTCGGCTTCACCACCACCTACGTCTTCGCCCGCAACCCCGAACCGCTAGCCGCCATCGAGCTGCTCGCCGGAGTCGCCGACGAGGCCCGCGACTGGTAGCGCCCTCGCTCACCGAACAGTACTCCCGACTCGACATCGGAGCGCCAAGGTGCTCATGATTCCGGAACGCCTTCGGGCGGCCGTGTCGCATCTGTTCTTTAAGTTGCCATTTGCGACGATTACTCTCCGAGCTTTGCGCGAGGACGACCTGGGTGATCTGTATCACTAGCGTGGTGCCGTGGCTGGTTGTGGTCCGCAAGCAGAAGTGTCGCGAGGTCGTCCACGCCGTCGTGAGAGAGTGCTGCTGGTTCGTGGATGGGGAAGTGTTGGCGAGCTTGTCCCGGGCAGTCCGTCGCGCGTCCTGCGTCTAGCCCGGGCGCTTGGAAAAAACGCGAACACCCGATGTGCGACGCGGGCCGGCGGGTCGGCTGGTGATCACGCTAAGGACGCCTTCGGGCATCGGCGTCCGCTGTGACCGCGGCCGCGAGCGGCCTACGATTACCTCAGAAGGCGCGGACTAGGAAAACCTGAACAAGCCGGCAGCTGGGGGAACATCATGGGAATCTACGGGGAGCGAGTACTCCCGCGGATCATCAACGTGGCCTGCGGGCTTAAGGCGGTGGAGCCGCTGCGGCGCCGGGTCTGCGAGGGTCTCGAGGGAGACGTCGTTGAGATCGGTTTCGGCTCAGGCCTGAACGTGCCGTTCTATCCGGCTGCGGTCACACGGGTTGCTGCGGTCGAGCCCGCAGACCTGGGATGGAAGCTGGCTGACCGGCGCCTCAAGGCGACAAGCGTTCCGGTCGCGCGGGCCGGGCTGGACGGTCAGTCATTGCCGTTCGAGGACGACAGTTACGACGCCGCCCTGTCCACCTGGACGCTGTGCACCGTTCCCGACGCTGCCGGCGCCCTGCGCGAGCTGCGACGGGTCCTCAAGCCCGGTGGGACCCTGCACTTCCTCGAGCACGGGCGGGCCCCGGACGAGCGAGTGCGCCGATGGCAACACCGCCTCGAGCCAGTGCAGAAGAGGCTCGTCGGCGGCTGCCACCTCACCCGGCCTATCGTCGAACTGCTGAGGACCGCGGGCTTCACCATCACAGAACTCGACGTGTTCTACGAAAAGGGCGCTCCGAAGCCGATGGGCGCCGACTCCCTAGGCACCGCGCTGTCTCCTTAGCATCAGCGAGCGGACTCGTGCTCGCTGCTTGGCCGGATGGATCCCTCGGCTGTGACACCGCACCGCCGACCGCCGCAGTGCACATAAATGCTGGGGTGCGGGCTGGCTGTTCTGCACGCGGCATACGAAGCAACCGCGCACGGATCCGGCCGGATCGCGGAGGCGCTACAGATCGCGCGGACGGGGCTGCGCACGAGACGGCTCGAGACGGCCCAACGAACACCTGCTCTTGGGAGTTGCCGCACAACATCCGGCTCTGCGCGCAGGCGCCCTCCTTGCGATAACCCCGCTCTACGCGTCAGTCCCGAGTCAGCCCATGGAGTGGATCTTGTGCGGTTCGATCGTGAGGATCAGGCGCTGCTGGTCACGCCCGCCATACCACGGATATGGGGTTCCGAGGTAGCGCTGGGCGAGCTGTTCGATGTGCTCCGCGGCGCCTTCACTGGTAACGCCCACGACCACGCCGCGAACCGAGTAATACCGGGAGGGGTTGCTCGGGTCGGCCACGGCCACGGCGACGCGAGGGTCCCGTCTGATGTTCTTCACCTTCTGAAAGCCTTCGACGGTGTTGATCAGAATGCGTGCCCCGTCTGTGTCGACCCAGGTCTGGGTCAACTGCGGTGAGCCGTCGGGCATCGCCGTCGAGATGAAGCACGGACTCGCCTGGCGGAGCAGAGCGACTAGATCTTCAGGGAGGCTCTCGGACACTCGCTGCTCCTCTGTCGGTGGGGTCTCAAGCCTACCCAGCGACTGCGAGGGCACCGAGGACACCGTCGCCCTACCGGTGGTCGGCTCGTGCTTTGGTTCGCGCTGCTACCGACGGGGACGCTCGCCTCGCGTCAGTCCACTTCGAGGCGAGAACTGCTGCGATGCGAGGATCAGGCGCGGATCAATGCCCCGAGAGCCTCAGGGTTGTACAGGCTCTCAGACTCAATCGGCCGGCCGTCGAGCAACGCGAAAGGCGTGCCATTGGGGTCTTGCTCTTCGAAGATCTCGTCGATCTCACGGACCCAGCTCTCATAGCGGCCCTCCTGGACGCCGGCGACATAATCGGCGCTGGTGAGGCCGACGCGGCTACCGAGGTCCAACAGATCCTCAGTCGTGAACCCGTCGCTGTGTTCCGGCGGCTGATTGGCGAACATCTCCCGACGCAGCTCATCGAATCTGCCGGCGCCGGCAGCAACCGCCAGAGCGTTCGCGGCCCGCACCGATTCGTTTCCGAGGAAGGACCGGATTCGATACTCGACCGCGACCGCACCAGCAGCGACCTCGCGACGCAGCAGGTCGCCACACTGCTCCTCAAACTCTCGACAGTACGGGCACTGAGGATCCTCAAAGACCACCAAGCGGCGCCGGGCGCCCTCGCTGCCTACGATCACACCCCCTTCAAGAGTGTGGCCTGGCGGCGCTCCAGCTGCTTCCATGACATCTATTCTGCCCTTTCATCGCTCGGGCCAGCGGCTGCCGGGACCGGCGGGCGCTCCAGAAGCTTGCCGTCGATCGCCCTGGACTGGGGGCGCCAGTGACGATCGCCTCAACGCTTCTGATGGCCTCACGCCTAACCCGCGGGCCTGGTCTCTCCCGCGATGGCCTCTGTCAGCTCTGTTCGGGGCTCGGCAGAGTCCGTGTTGTGCGACCATCGTGAGGTGGATCTGCTTCCGTTCGACGAGACCCGGCGTCGGCTACGCGTCACGGGCCAGAACTACGTGGGCCCGAGGGAGATTCCGATCGACCGTATCGTGGGCTCGGTCAACCGCGAGCTGGACTTCGATCGCAATTTCAAAGCACGCCGGGGCCTGTCGCGCAGCCGCCTCGCCAGCCTGCGACAGGCGTTCTCCGACGGCGTCATGCCTCCGATCTCGGTCTTCGAGGTGGGCGGTGCTTACTTCATCGAAGACGGCCACCACCGGGTCGCCATCGCGCGCGACCGCGGCGCGGACTTCATCGACGCCGAGGTTATCCGGCTGCAGACCAACTACGAGGTAGCGCCCGACGTAGACGTTGCGCAACTCGTCCACACCGAGCAGCAGCGGATCCTGCTCGAGGAGACCGGGCTCGGCCACGCCCGCCCCGACGCTGTCATCGAGTTCAGTCTGCTCGACGGGTACTCGCAGCTGTTAGACATCATCAAGGCCCACGGATATGACCTGGCCCGCCAGCGCGGCACGGTCCCTACGCGCGAGGAAGTCGCCGGCGACTGGTACGACTCTGTTTATCTCCCGGGCGTCCAGGCAGCTCGGGACGAGGGCCTGGCGCAGCGCTACGAATCCTGGGGCATGACAAATGCCGATCTCTTCCTGTGGCTCTACCAGCTACTGCGGGACCTCCGCGCTTACGACGTCAGCGCCGACTTCCACGCGGCCGCTCGCCAGTCGATGCAGATCAGATTCACTCGCCGGCAACGCCAGCACCTTGAACGCGAGGGGCGCCGCCCGCTGCCGCCGCGCAGCACCTGAGTCGGGAGTCACTGAACCCTCGGCGCCGCCCTCCCGTCAGCAGCCTTTCCACCCGCGGGCCTCAACACGGCTAGGCATCTTCGGCGGAGCGCCTAAGCCCGGTCACATACCGGCGCTCGTTGACCGCCGCCGATCGTCGAAGCGCCTGTGCCGCGGCTAGAAACCGGCCACGATCGTGCGCCGAGCCCATCTCCAGCTCGTCAGCCATCCGCTCGAGCAGATCGGCGAAAGAGTCTTCCGCCTTTGCCATTTCCCAGTGATCCCCTGCGGATCTAACCGCCGAGATGATCCGCTCTTGTTCCTCGCGAATCTCGGAACGTAGGCGTTCGTCACCCATCACCACATTCTCCCGCATGCGATGTGTGCTCACCACTCGGCTCGCCAGCGGCCGAGCGATCGCCGCATCCGAAAGGTCAGGCGGCTGCGCGATCGAGCACGCTTCTTGTCGCTTGCCTCCCGTGCCGGCGGGCGCTCGCCATCGAACCTCGAGCCCGAGCGGCTCGTGCTCCGTCGCGTCGAACCGGCAGCGGCAGACGATCCCGTGCCCGGTTTGGCGTGCCGCAGCTGGGGCGGTCGGCCCGAGGGTGACCGTGGAGTTCGTGTCAGCTCGCGACACGGGCTGGTTCTGCGCTTGCCGTCTCGGGCGTGGGGAGCTTGTAGACGAAACCGCTCCGCGCGTGGTGGTAGGCGAGGTCGGGGCCGAAGAAGCATTGGTGGCAGCCACATCGGCCATCGCCAGCCCCTCCTCCCACAGGACCGTCTTGCCGATCCCCGCCTCCCCGGACAGCACCAGGGCCGCGGGTCCGCGCTCCACCGCCCCGAGGAACGCCCGGATCGCGCCAAGCGCGTCATTCCGACCGATCACACTCGCCACGGCCATGAACTCCGGTTGATTCTTACCTACTCGTCGACCCAGCACCAGCCCCGCCAGACGCAAGCCGCCCGACGGTCCGCTGACGGTCAGGCGGCAGCCGTTAAGCACCGTCCAACCGCTGATCGGGCTGGCACCCAGAGAGCCGAGCAGGCAGTTCGCGCGATCCGCAGCTGTTCGCGGGAAATACGGGCGTCCCTCAACGGACGATGTGCCTTCCCATCGTGTCCGAGCGCGATACTCCGTCGGGGTCCGAGCACAGCGGACCGCGCCGGCCACGTCGCGGGTGCAGGAGAAATCAGCTATGGGCAATCAGGTCATCCGCTTCTCCGAGCGTCCGGAGCTGTGGGATGCGATCACCGCGCTATCGGAGGAGGTGTGGCCTGAGTACAACTTGCACGGCGATGTCCTGGGCGGCTACTGGGACCGACTCTACGACGAGTTCGCCGAGTTCCAATTCGTCCTCTACGACGACGAGGCGCTCGAGGTGATCGCCGAGGGCCACACCATCCCGTGCGATTGGGACGGCACGCCCGAAGGTCTCGGGGATGGGATCGACGCGATGATCGCGGCCGCCTTCGACGCTCGAGATGGGCGTCGGGCGCCGACCGCGCTGTGCGCGCTCGCAGCGGAGATCAGGCCGCGCTTCCAAGGCGGCGGGCTGGCCACCCGGATGCTTGACGCGATGGCCGATCTTGCCCGTGACGTCGACTTGACTCAGCTGATCGCGCCGGTCCGCCCGAGCTTCAAGGATCGCTACCCGATCACCCCGATCGAGCACTATGTGACCTGGACGCGCGAGAACGGCGAGCCGTTCGATCCTTGGATCCGGATTCACACCCGCCGCGGCGGTCAGATCGTGAAGCCAATCCCGCACTCGATGCGGATCACCGGCAAGGTCGCCGAATGGGAGCAGTGGACCGGTATGCGGTTCCCGGGCGACGGCCAGTACACGTTCCCCGCGGGACTTGCGCCCGTCAACATCGACCACGGTCGAGACCGCGGGAGCTACTGGGAACCGAACGTCTGGATCGTGCACACGCTCCGCTCCTAACCACACGAAGGGGACTCGCCCCGGCGAGTGCATCGCGCGGTCACCACGGCTGGTGGTCGTTGCCAGCGCTTCAGGCCGTCGTTAGGTCGCCCAGCATCTCCGCAAGGTGCGCGAAGGCCAGCAAGTGGCCCTCGCTCGCGCGAATTGTCAGCCGGGCGTCGGGCAGGTTTTCCTCAAACCAGTGGCCGTGGATCGGTTCGGACATGCGGTCCTCGGTGCCATACCAGAGAAGAACCGGACACTCGACAGTAGTGGGGTCGATGTCCCATTCGCCGATCCAGGCGACGTTGTCCCAGCCGCACCCCACGACGCCCTGGCGCATCGCCTCGCGCATGTCGGCCAGTAGGTGCTCGGAGTAGGAGCTCCACAGCCGCCGGTCCGAGTCGGCCAGCAGCGGTTCGAAGGCCTCGTAGAGGGCCGTCGAGCTCTCAAGCGCCTCGGCCATATCGAACCCTTTTTGGAAGCCGGTACACGCCGCCTCAGGATCTCCGGGGAGCAGGCGCTCGGCGGCCTTGTCGCCATCCGAGAGAACCTCTAGCGCTCCGGGCACCAGCTGGAACGGGGCCGGGCCGGCGATGACTCCGACCGCTTCGACCCGCTCGCCGGCGGTGGCCGCGGTGGCCAGGGCGAACGGTCCCCCGCCGGACCAGCCAGACGTCCGGAACCGCTCCAGGCCGTACTGGTCGGCCACCTGAAGGGCCATCTTGGCGACCGACCCGACGCTGAAGGCGGTGGGCGTCGAACCCCCGTAGCCCGGCCGGTCGAACGCAACCCAACGGACGCCCACATCCGCCAGCAGGTGATCGGCCCACGCCATCTCGAGGCGACAGCCGGGAGTACCGTGGAAGTGCAGGACAGGCTGGCCGCCCGGATCGCCTGACTCGCGGACTCTCAGCGTGATGCCCTGTATCTGCAGATCCTGCTCGCGCGCCGTCACGCCACCAATTCTCGCGCACCGTTTCAAATCAGGCACGCCCGCCGAGGATCGGGTGGCGTCTGCCGGTCGGCCACGCTTGCCGGGGAGCCCCTCGTCGTGACCACCACGGTCGGGTAGATTCGACCGATGTCGCCGAGCGTCGCTTATGTGGGCATCCGCGGGCCGCAGCCCGACTACGGGCACGGGGGACCACGCGTCGTCGGCGTGATCCGAAATGGTGAGAAGCGGACGCTCACGCTGGCCGACGAGCGCTACCTGCACCAGGAGAACTTCGAGTGGGGGTACGACGGCGCCGGCCCCGCTCTGCTCGCGCAGGCGATCCTCAATGACTACCTCGGGCTCGAGGTGGACACCCTCGTCGCCCGCGTGTTTATGCGGGACGTGGTCGCCCATCTCCCCTCCGAGTTCGAGCTCGATGGACACGACGTCGCTCGGTGGCTCACCGACCGGCTCGCAGCCGCACTGCGCGCCGAGGCAGCAGCGGCGCACTAGGCGCAAGCTGCTCCCTAGGAGCTGGCGCCACGGCTCTCATGGCTCAGCCGCCGGAGGAGGCCTGCGAGTTCACCTGGGACAATGTCGACTTCAGCACCGCGTAAGCCCGGACGGACAGTCTCGTCGGCGCAGTGCTTTCAGTGCAGTCGCCTGACGGCTCGATTGCGGCACCTGCTCGGGGGCGACCACTGCGCGAGGTTTCTAGACCCGCGCGCACCCCGCTGATCTGTCCCAGGTCCCATACTCTTGCGGCCATGGCGCTGGCCACCAAACCGCTCGACACGAGCACTTGGTCTGACTTTGCGCAACTCGCCGGAGAGCACCACGGAGTGTGGGACGGCTGCTGGTGTTTGGGCTTCCACGAGGAGGGCCGCAACGGTGTTCACACTCCAGCCCAGCGGCGCGCTCTCAAGGAGGCTCGGGTGAGTGAGGGCCGTGCGCACGCCGCGCTCGTGTTCGACGACGGCCGGTGCGTCGGGTGGTGCCAGTACGGCCCGACCGAGGAGTTGCCCCGAATCAAACATCAGAAGGCGTACCAGGAGGGGCTTCGCGAGCTCCCCGATTGGCGGATCACGTGCTTTTTCGTCGGGCGAACACATCGTCATCAGGGCGTCGCCGACGCTGCCTTGGCCGGCGCGCTGGTGGAGATCGCTCGCCTCGGTGGCGGCACGGTGGAGAGCTATCCCGAGGACACCAGTGGCCGCAAGGTGTCGGGGTCGTTTCTGTTCAACGGCAGCGTGGCTATGTTCGAGCGCCATGGGTTCACTCGCTGCCGGAAAATCGGCAAACACCGGTGGGTGGTCAGCCGGCTCGTCGGCTGACCCTCGGGCCGAGCTCCACGGGCTGCGCGATAGGCACGACGCAGAAGTCGGACCGTACCCACCGCGTGCTCGCCTTGGTGAGGAGGTTGATGGAAGGTCGTCGCGGGCGTTCGGCAGGGGTAGGCTTTGGCCGGTGTTCGAACTGCGGCCTGTCCGCGCTGATGACGAAGCCGCGGTTCTCGCGTTCGAGCTGGCGAACCGGGCGTACTTCAGCGAGTCGGTGACTGATCGTGGCGACGATTTCTTTGCGCAGTTCGCCGATCGACATCGAGCACTTTTGGCCGAACAGGAGGCCGGTGTCTCAGTTTTTCACGTGCTCGTTGATGAAGATGGGACGGTTGTGGGTCGCTTCAATCTGTACGACCTCGTGGACGGGACAGCGGCAGTCGGATATCGCGTTGCGCAGCGAGTTGCCGGTCGCGGTGCTGCGACTTCTGCATTGCGCGAGCTCTGCCGGATTGCGGGTGAGCAGTACGGTCTACGGACACTCAGAGCGGCGACCAACAACGACAACGACGCCTCTCAGAGAGTGCTGACAAAGGTCGGGTTTGTCGCCACCGGACCCGCTGACCCCGCTGACGTCGGCGGGCGGCCAGGATCCTGCTACGAACTCGTCCTGGCAAGCATCGGCGATAACGTCGATGCCGCATCGACGCCGGTGGTCTGAAGGTGGCCGTCGACCGAAGCCATGCCCCTCGTGCGCGAATGGATCAGGCCAGATAGTCGGAGCGATCGACCAGGTTCCGCACCGGTTCGCCGCGGAGGTGGCGCGCCACGTTGTCGGCCGCGCGTGCCGCCGATTCGGTGAGCGATCCGGCGATCATCGCCGAGTTGTGTGGTGATCCGATCACGTTCGGGAGCTCCAGGAATGGTCGCCGGGTGGCGAACGCGCCTTGCCCCCGCGGCTCCTGCCACCACGCGTCGATGCCCGCCGAGAACGACGGATAGCGCTCCAGGTGCTCGTACAGGGCGTCCTCGTCGATGATCGCCGCTCGGGCCACGTTGACGAGGATCGCGTCGCGCTTCATCAGCGACAGCTCACGCCGTCCGATTAGCCCGTCGGTGGCGCGCGTCAGCGGAAGCGAGACGACGAGGATGTCGGCCTCGCGCAGCAGCGCGTCCAGGTCCTCCATCGTCCCGATCTGGTCGACGGTCGCGTCCGTGCGGCCCGAGCGGTTGATCGCGCGCACGTGCGCGCCGAGCGCCTGGAACAGTCTCGCGCTGGCCTGGCCGATGCCGCCGAAGCCGAGGATCCCGACCAGCGAGCCGCGAATCGAGCGGGTCGGCGTCTCCTGATCGAACACTCCTCGGGCCAGCGCAGCGTGCTCCTGCGGCAGCCGCTTGGCTAGCGCCAGGGCCAGCGCGAGCACATGCTCGGCCATCGGCTCCGCGTACGCGCCGGCGTTGGAGGCCACCGCGACGCCGTCCGGGATCTGATCGAACGGGACTCGATCGACTCCAGCCGATATCAGCTGAATCAGGGCGCCCGAGCCGAGCTGGGCGAGCTCGTCGGGACGGAGTTCGGCGCCGAGCACCCAGGCGAGTACCGCTTCGGCCGACGCCAGCGCCTCCCCCCGCCGGCCCTCGGTCTCGCTCAGATACGTGAGCTCGGCGACTCCGTCGAGGCTCGCCCCGATGGCGTCTCGCATCTGCGGGTCTGGGTCGAATGTGACGACTGCTCGCGGCCGGCTCACGCGCTCACTGTAGCCAGGCGGTCACGTCCGCCCGCGCGGCGCCCGCACGCGCGGAGCAGTCGCCGGCGACCTTGCGGCTTCAGCTTTACACCTGATGCCGCCAACCGTCTGGCGCTCACGCCTGAGACGAGCCGGTGACCTCACCCTGCATGGCGTCGAGCAGATCCTCGAACAACGCTCGGCCCGGCTAGGAGCAGCGACTCGGCCCACGCGTTCTGGAGCTCCTCGTAGACCGGGCGCATCGGCACCGGCATCTCGGTGAACGCTCGTCGCCGGCGCGCTTGCGAGGCGACCTCGCCCGCCGAGATGATGATCGCGTTCTGGCCAGCGAGGAACCGGGTGTAGGCGTTCCGCCGGGCCGCGCGGACTTCGCTGTCCACCTGCCAGCCACGGTCCCCCGCCCGCCGCTGATTCTCGGCCCGCTGCGCCATCCGGAGCGTTACCACCGCCACCGCGCTCGAGGACAAGGATCCGATCAGCGCTCCCACTAGCCCAAGTACCGCCGCCTCGGTTCCGGATGTCATTGCGTGATCTTCTCGAAATCCCCGGACGTGCCGGTTATTTCACGCAACTTCTTCGGGACCGTTAATGGCGTTCTCACGCTGGTCGCCGACGCTCTCACGATCCGAGTCCTCCGATCATCCGCCGTAGCCGTGAACCGCAGGGGCCGCCGTGCCAACCCCGGCGTTGCCCGAGCACGCCGACGATCAACCCCGCCCGCTCCCCGAGCCGACCCCGCCGGCTCAACCTTGCCGCGTTCACGACGATCTCTCGGGATAACCGGATCTGATCTCCGATGATCGCCACCCCCCACGCACTCGCCGGCGCCTTCGCCTCCCGCTTCGCCCGCACCCCCCGCGGCGCACTCGCTGCCGGCGTGATCAGCCACCTGGCCCTCGACCGCATCCCCCACACCGATTACCGGTTGAGCAACCGCAAGGCGCTGTTCGCCGACCTCGCCGTCGCGAGCTTTCTGACCACCGCGCTGGCCCGCCGCCACCGCCTGGCCGCGGCGGGAGCGTTCGGCGGCGTGCTCCCCGACCTCGCGATGGTGGCCGAGCTCCGCACCGGACTGCGGATCACGCGGCCGCTGCACCACGCCAATCACACCTCAATCGAACCGCCGGTCGCGATCGGCGTGCTCACCCAGCTCATCACCACCGCGGTCCTGCTCGGCACGTTGCACTAACCGTCCGTCACGGTCTCCTGCACGTATCCCGACGAGTGCGAGCCGGCGCTGGACACGACGGTGATCACGTCGCTGCCGGGCGGTGTCGGCACGGTCGCTGAGAACTGACCGTTGGGCGCCGAGGCCCGCACGAGGGTGGTGCTGTCGGTTGCGGAGCCCGTTTGCGCCGTAGAGATCACAACCTGGGCTCCGGGCACAGTCGAGCCGGTTACGGTTGCGGAGCCGCTCACGGTCGCACCACTGGTTGGAGAGCTGATCGCGACGGGAGCGTTTTTTGGCGGACCACTGGTGATGTAGCGGTCCCTTGTGATCGCAGGTTGGTCTGACAGCGTGCTGGTCTGCAGATCTCGGATCAGCCGGACGTACTGGCCCTCGGCCCAGATCAGCGGTGTTGCCGAGCCTGCGGCCTTGCCGTCGATGAATCCGATCGAGGCGGTTGCCGGAATCGAGCCGTACGGCGCGGCAGGGATGTTCGGATCCTCCCAGACCTGCTCGGGCATCAGGCCGATGCCCCACGACATGTGGTCCATCGTGGCCGCCAGGCTCTTAGCACCGGAGCGGTGGCCGGTCTGGAGGTCCTGCTCGGCGCGCTCGCCATCGAGGATCGGCCACAGGTGACCGGACCCGACGCCGTTATAGGAGGGCGCACCGCTGGGCGAGCAGCTGGTGGGGTCTGGCTCGTAGCAGTCACCGTAGCCGTCGGTCGAGCCATCGGC
Source organism: uncultured Solirubrobacterales bacterium (assembly GCA_963699325.1). Classification (GTDB taxonomy): domain Bacteria; phylum Actinomycetota; class Thermoleophilia; order Solirubrobacterales; family Solirubrobacteraceae; genus Palsa-465. The sequence goes on from CAVOTN010000022.1 coordinate 779,814, forward strand.
CTGGACGCCATAGCGATGCCAACCGGGGCCTGACGGCGTCCGGCGCTCGAGGATCGAGTCGACGATCTTGAGCGAAGCAGTGACGTCGGAATCGCTCGCGGGCAGCTCACCGAGCCTGGTCAGCTCGAGGAAGCCCGCGTCCACCACGCTCCGCTGATCGACGTTGGTCAGGCTGCCGTTGTTGAGGTTGTAGGTGTCGGCGGCGTTGGGGTCACCGGTCGGCGAGAGACGGATGAAGTAGCGATGGTTGCCATACGGACCCTTGTCGGTGACGGTCCAGGACTTCACGTTGCGCTGGTAGTCGTCGGCGGTCGCCTGGTAGAGCAGCGCCCTCGCCGGGTCGCCGGCGGCCTGGGCGAGGTGGGCGGCGGCGGTCAGCCCGGCGATCTCGGCCGCGATCGTCGACGGCGAGTATGCGATGTGCTCCTCCCAGCGGTCCTCGCCATAGGCGGGCCCGTGGGCGACCATGAAGTCGGCATCCGGCCTGAGATGCTGCCGGTAGAAGGACTTGTCGCCGGCGAAGCCCGCGTCCCACGCCATCAGTAGCGGGTAGGCGTCCTCGTCGATCTCGTAGAGGCCGTAGGTGTCCGGAGCGACCGATCCGTCGAGCTCGGAGTCGCGCGGGAAGCTCCCGTCCGGCTGCTGCGCCCGATCGAACAGGAACTCGACCATCTGCCGGGCGCTGGCCAGGTCGCCGTCGGCGAGCAGCCCGGTGAACGTCTCGTAGCTGTCACGAGCGAACACGGAGCGGTACGTGTAGCCGGCATGCGTGGTTACCGCCAGCATCGACTGTCCCCACGGGTCGGCCGGCGCCGCCACGAACGCGCCCAGATCGGTCTTGTCCTCGTCGGCTTTGACCACATTGGCCGCCAGCCAGTACGAGCGGGCCACCGCTAGCGGAGGGCTGTGCAGGGTTGCGTCGTAGGCGTGCCAACCATCCACATAGGCCTTCAGCGTCGCGCTGTACGGCGTCGTCGCGGTCCGCTGCGCCGTGTCGATGGCTTCGTGAGCCGTCGGAGCGAATCCGAGCGCGAGCGTGAACGGGCGCGTGGGGTCGCTGATCTGCGCCGTCTGCACGACGTTCCCGTTTGTGGCTGCGTCGTACGCGTTGCGCAGCCGGTGGTAGGTGTCGAGCTGCATCAGGCCGTCGCTCGGTGTCCCGACGAACCCGCTCGACGCGCGCTCGAACCGGCGGTCGGCGGTCAGCGCACCCACGACCGTCGCGGCCCACGGGCCGGTGGGGGCGGTGGTGTCGGAGGACACCAGCGCGCCCGTGCCCGGGGAGATGACCGCGTTGTTGGCCAGCGCATTGGTCGCGCCGCCCCCGCCGGTGTTGTCGATCTGCGCGTCGTAGCGCACGTAGACGTTCAGGCGCGTGAGGGCTGCGGTCGCCCTGCCGTGGAGCGGCTCGAGCGTGGTATGCATGACCACGCTGTCTCGCGCCGGGTCCGTGAGGTAGTCGGTGACGAGGGCAAAGCGGTGCTTCCGATCGCGGCTGGTCACCTGGCAGACCATCCCGCTCCGGTCGGGCGAGCTGACCGCGTAGGTCATGTCGCGCTGCTGCATGTCGGTGAACGACCGCCCGTCGGTGACGACGTATTGCACCGTGTTGACGTTGCTGTTTTCGATCGTGGGGCTGAAGGTGTCCGACAGAACGCCGTCGGCAACCGTGAACCAGACCTTCGAGGTCGTGTTGCGGGCGGTCGCGAAGCAATCCTTGCGGGCCAGATCGAGGTAGGACTGAGCTCCAGGACCGCCCGGGGCGGCGGCCCTCGACGTCGATGCGGCCGACCCTGAGGCCACGACGACGCCCGCCGTGAGCGCCACGGCGATGACCGCGAGGACGCGGGCACCGATGAGCATTGCGTTCCGCATGGGACTACCTCCCCTGGTCGCTATTGCGCTGGCCCCCTACCCGGCAAACGTGGCGCGAAACGAGCAGAGCAGACTGGTGGGCGTCGCGAGCGGGTCAGGCGTCGTGCCCGCGACGGTGGGTGAAGCTATGGTCTCGCGGTCAGAGATGCGCACGCCGTCGTTGGCTTCGCTAACGACGCTCCGTCATGAACCTGGACGACACCAAAGCTGGGCTGCTCGATGCGGCACTTGACGCGTACGCGGACGAGCTCCGTATCGCCGGCGAGGACGCCGCGGCGGTGACCCTCGCTTATACGCATAGCCTTCATCGGTGCTGGCGCACGATCCTGCGGATGTTGCCCGTCCCGCCGGAGTGCTCAGTGCTGGACGTTGGGTCAGGGCTCGGGGTCCTCGCCTTCGAGTTGGCTGCGAACGTGCCCGTCCGCATCCAGGGTGTCGACATCGAGCGCGGGTTCGTCGAACACGCCAACACACTGTCAGACCGCCTCGCCGCGGTTGGCCTGTTTGTCGACGGGGCGAGGATTGGGTTCTCGGTGGGTGATATCTGCGCACTTGATGTTGCGGATGAGTCTTTCGATCTGGTGTTCGTGCGGGAGCTGTTCCAGTTCCTACCGGACCCGGCGCAGGCCGTCGGTGAGCTTTTCCGGATCGTTCGGCCCGGGCAGTATCTCTGTGTCAGCGATATGGACGACCAGCTGCGGATCACCTGGCCGCCCGACAGCCCTGCTCTCGAGCGGCTGGTGACAGCCGTAGCGGATGTGCAGCAAGAACGTGGTGGCGACCGCCAAGTCGGTCGCAAGCTCACGAGTTATCTGCGCGCCGGTGGCTTTGAGATCAACTCTGTCGTGGTGTTACCCGAGGCTCAGCATCGCGTGGTCGATGCTGGCGATTCGGAGCGGTCGCTGATCATCGAGCAGCTCCACGCCGCGCGTTCCCGCGTGTTGGCGGCAGGCGTCATCGACGCCGATCGCTTCGACGCCGATCTGGCTGCGCTGGAGCGGGAAGCACCGTTCGAGGAGTTCCGGACGAGCTCCAGGATCATCGTGCTCGGTCGAAGGCCCATGTGACGCGCGATCCCTCGAGGCTTCGCTCTCGACCACCGCCTGCAGAACACCGATCACCACCGCGGACTTCCCTCGCTTATCCGCGGGGGCCGCGCCAATGCCTGCAGCAGACCTCGTCGCAGCGGCTCGTGACCATCCATTCGTCGATCGGGCTGGAAGCGCGCTCGCGGTCGCGCGCAAATCATCCGATCAATCAACATGAGCGCCGAGTCCCCGACAATCACCATCACCGTCACCGACCGTGCGCTTCTGCGGAGCATCCAACCGGACTGGCCTCTGATCGGATCAGCTCCCGGCGCGTCGCCCGACGGTCGGGACGCCGGTCCCGTCGCCTCGGCGTACAACCAGGAAGCGCGTTTGGTCATGTGCCTGCTGTTGGCCTGACAGTTTTACTGGTGTTACGCGTCGCTTCCGCAGCGGACAGACGCGGTGACGTGGGAGTAGTCATCCGGGGTCGTGGCGGGAAGAAGGCCGAGGACCATCCGTCGGACGACTGGCTCGATGCGCCCGGAAGCTGTAATTTGCTCGTTTCCAGGCCTTTTCTTAATCGGGGAGACAGGATTTGAACCTGCGACCGCCCGGCCCCCAGCCGGGTGCGCTACCAGACTGCGCCACTCCCCGTGGTCGCCCGATTCTACGCCGAACTACAGAGCGGGCGACGGGGATCGAACCCGTTCCTAGAGCTTGGAAGGCTCCCGTGCAGCCGTTAACACCTCGCCCGCGGCTGTGGGCAGATGGTAGCCGCGACCGCCACGCCCCGGTCAGGCGGCGGGTCGGCGCGCTTCCGTCGGCACTTCGCCGTCTTGCGTCATGCCTGACGGCGGCCACGGGCCCGTCCAGTTGTCGAGCGCGCCGTCGAGCGTGACGACCGAGCCCGACAGCGAGGCGCCGAGGGGCCCGGCGAGCAGCGCGATCAGCCAGCCGTACTCCTCGAGGCTGCCGAGGCGTTGGACGGGAACGGTGGCGGCGGCGGTTCGCCACAGCTCGCCGGGGTACTTGCGGAGCGACTCGGTGTCGAATCGGCCGAGCGCGACCGCGACCACGGCGACGCCGTGAGGGCCGTACGCCGGCGCCAGCTCGCGGGTGATCGCCTCGACCGCCGCCCGCGCCGAGCCGGTGTGGGCCATCGCCGGCATCCCGTGGTGCGGCGAGACGGTGACATTGATGATCGTGCCGCTGGCGGCGTCGCGCATCGCGAGCTCGTACGCCGCCGTGCACATCGCCAGCGTGCCGTCGACGTTCAGGCGGTGGACGGCTCGCCAGCCTTTCGTCGCGAGGCCCTCGGCCGGGACCATGTACTGGCCGCCCGCGTTGTTCAGCACGAGATCGAGACGGCCGAAGCGTTCGAGCGCCGTGGCGACGATCTGCTCAGCCCCGGCCCGTTCGCGAATATCCGCCGCCGCCCACGAGCAGCGCTCACCGATCTCGGCCGCCGCCTCCTCGAGCACGTCCGCGCGCCTGCCGGCGATCACGACCGAGGCGCCGCAGCGGGCAAGCTCGGCGGCGGCCGCCTTGCCGAGGTTGGTCCCGCCGCCGGTGACGATCGCGACCCGTCCCTCGAGCGCGCCGTCGACGAACACGCGCGAGGACGCCACCGCTACTCCCCGAGCACCTTGATCACGAGCCGCTTCGGGCGCCGGCCGTCGAACTCGCAATAGAAGATCTGTTGCCAGGGGCCGAGGTCCAGGTCGCCATCCGTGACCGGGACGATCACCTGGTGGTGGACGAGCAGGTTCTTCAGGTGGGCGTCTCCGTTGTCCTCACCGCCCAGATGGTGTCTGTAGTCGCCGGGATTCGGAAGCAGCTCCCTCGCGACCTCGCCGTCGGGCTCGTGCCAGCTCGGTGGCGCCACCTTGTCGAGCCACTCGAGCACGTCGGCCTGGAGCCCGGGCTCATCGTCGTTGATCCACACCGCCGCAGTGATGTGCATCGCGCACACGAGCGCCATGCCCTCGCTTATCCCGGCATCCCGAACGGCCTCGGCCACGTCCTCGGTGATCCGGACGAATTCGCGGCGCTGCGCGGTGTTGAAGGTCCGGTAGACCGTGTGGGATTTCACGCCGGGATCGTATAAGCGGGCGTCCTCGCGGAGCAGGCTAGCTGTCTCTAGACTGCGGGGCCTCAGGGGAGTAGCTCAATTTGGCAGAGCACCGGTCTCCAAAACCGGGGGTTGCAGGTTCGAGTCCTGTCTCCCCTGTTTCGCGGGCTTCGAGGTCTCCGTCCGGTATCGAACGTATGTTCTACCGATGCCGCGCATCCGCCCCGCCGAAGACAGTCTTGGCCGTCCTGCATCTGAAGGCAAATGGCCACACTGATCGCGAGACGAGTCGGCGCACGGGAGTCCCGGTCAGCACAATCAGGCTCTGGCGTCAACGAGGGCTCTCGAAGAGCGCAAAACTTGCGCTGCGCACCGGCGAGTTGTGCGCGACCTGCGGAGCTGAGCCGCATGATTTCGAGTCGCTCCCTCACGAGACGTACGCGTATCTGCTGGGCGTGTACCTGGGCGACGGATATGTCTGCCGTTGGGGGAAATCTTGGGCTCTTCGCATAGCCCTGGACGAGGCTTACCCAGGGATCGTCGAGAGCTGTTGTGACGCCATCGAGCAGATCCGCGGCGGACATCGCCCGCGCCCGCGACCCGACATTCGAACGGCTTGCATTCGCGTCGACGCAACCTGGCGCCAGTGGCTTTGCCTCTTTCCCCAGCACGGCCCGGGATGCAAGCATCGCCGGAAGATCGAGCTAGTCGATTGGCAGCACCGGATCGTCGATGAGGCACCGGAGGCGTTCCTCCGCGGGCTGATCCACACGGACGGTTGGCGAGGCGTGAACCGCGTCCATGTGAAGGGCAAGGACTATGCGTATCCGCGCTACCAGTTCTCGAACCGCTCAGACGACATCCGCAAGCTGTTCACGGACACGTGCGACAAGCTAGGCGTCAAATGGCGCCCCTGGACCCGGTACCACATATCAGTCGCACAACGTGAATCCGTCGCGCTGCTCGACTCATTCATCGGCCCGAAGTTCTGATCCTGGCCGATGCTGGCGTGACGTATCCGTCATGCGGGCGGAGGGACTCGAACCCCCACGAGCTAAGCCCACCGGCACCTAAAGCCGGCGCGTCTGCCAATTTCGCCACGCCCGCGAGACCAGGACGCGATTCTAGGCCGTCGCGACACGCGGACTGGACTGACCCAGCCGGACGCACTGCCACCGCCACCGCGCGGAGCGGCGCGAGGCTAGCCGCGCCCCGTGCCGAACCGTCGCATGCGGAAACAGCAGTTTGTAAGGTGCCGACATGCCCCAGCAGCGGATCTTGACTCCGGGTTATGCGGTTGTGTTCCCGAATCGGGAGAAGGCCTCGAGCAAGCTGATGAAGCTGATCGTGGCGCTGGTCCTGCTCGTATCGGTCGGGTTGCTGCTGCTCCTGACGATCGGTGGGTGGTCGCAGCTGGAGGGGATGAAGCCGATCAACTTCTTCTGGTGCATCGCCTACGTGATCCTCGCCGTCTACATATTCCGGTGGGCACGGGGCATGCTCCCGATCGCCGCCGGCCTCGCGATCCTGCTTCTGATGATCGCGATTGTGGCCGGGCTCGGCCTGTCCGGGACGAGCTGGTTCGACCGCAGCCACGCCGGCTTCGCCCCGGCGCAGTCACTGTTCGGCGGCACGGGACTGAGCGCCGACACGCTCGGGACGATCACGCTGCTGCTGATCCCCGTGCAGGTGCTCCTGATCGTGGTCGCGATGCGGGCGTTCGCGCAGGGCTGGAACGTCGAGCAGGAAGTCCCGATCGAGGAGGCGCGCAAGCGCGGCTACAACCCGCCCGACTCCTCGGCGCCGCCGTCGCGCGAGCCCGCGACCGCCTGAACGCGCAGCACCGCGCGCGGGCTACCCCGAATCGGCGCGATACTCCAGGGTGATGGCGCAGCCCCGGTGGGAAGATCGTCCGCAGTCTCTCGGTGAACCTCCCGACCGAGTTTCGGTGACGGTCACCGTCGTCCCAGGGCCACGGGGACCTTCGCTGCGGGAGCGCGCGGCCGATATCCGACGCGACGTGAACCCACGCCTGCTGATCGGCCTCGCAGTGGTTGTCGCAATCCTCGCGATCGCCGGAGTTACAGCGCTCGGCGGCCGTGGCGGAACCGGGCGTACCGAGAGCGCTCAACGGCCCGGGGCCGCCGCGACGCAAGCTCCGGCAGCGGATGTGCGTCCTCCGCCTGGTTGCACGAGCACCGTCAGGAAGCTGCGTTACTCCAGGGCCAAAGTCGCTGAGTTCGATCACGCAGTGTGGTGCGCGCGCTTCCGCGCGACGCCGAACTCGAGCGTCAACCAGTTCGTTGGCGCGCCCTGAGAATCTCGACTGCCGCCGCGGGCCGGGAGCCCCCGATCCGGCTTCCAAGCGAGCCAGGCCAGGGGGAAAGCTAGTAGTGCGGCGGGTGGGACTCGAACCCACACGTCCCGAAGGACAGTGCCTTTTGAGGGCACCGCGTCAACCGATTGCGCCACCGCCGCGCTCGGCGGCAGTTTAGTCGCGCAGCCGTGAGGCCAGGGCTTGATCGCGGACCGCCGGCCGTCTAGCCCAAGATCAGTCCGAGCAGCTCGTCGATCAGCGCCGGCGGCGCCGCCACCGTTCCCGCCGGCTGCCCGTCGCCCGCGACGAGATCCCGCACATCGAGGCCGGCGCGGGACGCGATCAGGCTGCCGGCGGCCACGTCCCACGGATTCAGCCCGCGCTCGAAGTAGGCGTCGTACCGCCCGCACGCGCACCAGCACAGGTCGAGCGCCGCGGCGCCGACGCGGCGGATGTCGCGCACGCGCGGCAGCAGCCGCAGCATGACGTCGGCCTGCCGGGCCCGGATGGCGGCGTCGTAGTTGAAGCCGGTGGCGACCATCGCGAGGTCGAGCGACTCGGCGCGCCCGCCGGCCTGGATCGGCTCGCCGTTGAGCGTCGGCTCGCCGGACCGAGTCGCCTCGAATCGCTCCCCGCTGATCGGGTCGAGGACCACGCCGGCGAGCGTGCCGGAGGCGTCCTCGCAGGCGATGCTGACCGCGAACGCGGGGATCCGGTAGAGGTAGTTGATCGTCCCGTCGAGCGGGTCGACGACCCAGCGCAGCTCGCCCTCCCCCGTCTCGCCGCCCTCCTCGGCGAGGATCGCATCGTTCGGGCGCCGCGAGCCGAGCACCGTCCGGATGGCCGATTCGGCCGCCAGGTCGGCGTCGGAGACCAGATCGGTCGGGCCGCTCTTGGATCGCACGCCGCGGGCACGCTCGCCGTATCGCCGGCGGAGCTCGTCGGCAGCGGCATCGGCCGCCTCGCGCGCCACCGCCAGCAGCTCGTGCTCGTCGTTCGCGGTCATCGAACCGGGTTCTATCGGATTTCCGGCTGCGATCATCGGCCCCGATGCCGCCACTGGAAACGACCGCCGGGCTCGCGGCCTTCAACGATCGCGGCGCGGGAACCGACGCCGAACGGCGGGCCGCGCGATGGCTGGCCGGCGAACTTGTCGCGAGCCGCCACCGGGTCCGTCTCGAGACGTTCTGGTGCCGTCCGAACTGGGCGCTCGCGCACGCCTGGCACGTCGCGCTGGCGCTCGCGGGGAGCCTCCTGTCGGTGAGCCACCCGACGATCGGCGCGATCCTGCTCGGGGTCGCGCTGCTCGCGACCCTCGCGGACGCGACAGTCGGGATCTCACCCGGACGGCGGCTGTCCCCCGAGCACGCCAGCCAGAACGTCCTCGCCTCACACGCTCCGACCCCAGGACACCCACAGGCGCAGGCAACCACCCGCCTGATCCTCACCGCCAACTACGACGCCGGACGCACCGCGCTGATCTACCGCGACCCGCTCCGGCAAATGACCGCCTGGCTGCGACGCCTAACTGGCGGAGCAGGGCCGGGATGGCAGGCCTGGCTATCGATCGGGATTGCGTGGCCGCTCGCGATCTCGATCATCCGCGCGACGCAGACCCATCCGGCCAAGGCTCTGGGCGCCCTCCAGCTGCCGCCGACCGTCGCGCTCGTCCTCGCGCTGGCGCTGCTGCTCGAGGCCGCGGCCGCCGGCTACGGACCCGGTGCGGGCGACAACGGGACCGGTGTGGCCATCGCGATCGAACTGGCCGGTGCCCTCGCCGCCGATCCGCTCCGCAACCTGACCGTCGAGCTCGTGCTCCAGGGCGCCGGCGACGGCGAGCAACTTGGCCTGCGCAGATACCTCCGGACGCGCAGACGCGAGCTCCGGCACCAGGGCGCGATCGTCCTCGGCATCGCGGCCTGCGGCGCCGGGCAGCCGAGCTGGTGGGTAAGCGACGGACGGCTCGTGCCGCTCCGCTACGCGCGTCGGCTGCGAGCAATGTGCGCGCAGACCGGCGCCACCCCGCATCGCGGGCGCGGGGCCACGCCGGCGCTGCCGGCGCGCGCAGCCGGCCTCCCGGCGATCGCGATCGGCTGCCTCGACGATCGCGGCCTCGCGCCCCGGTCGCACCAGCGAACCGACACCCCAAACGAAATCGACCCGGAGCAGCTCGACCGCGCGCTCGAGCTCGGAATGACCCTAGCCCGCGCCATCGACGCGTCCCTTACGACCGAGACCGAAAACGAGACCGAGCCCGCTACACCGGTGTGACCGGATTGTGCTTGTCCGGCCACTCGCGATGCTTGCCCGCCGCCAGCGCGAACCGGCGAATCAGCTCTGAGCGGAGATCCTCGGGTTGGATCACCGCGTCGATCACGAGCTCCGAGGCGAGATGCAGGATGTCGATGTCCTCGGCGTACTCGCGCCTGAGCTCCTCGGTCTTTGCCGCTCGCTCAGCCTCGTCGGAGATCGCCTGAAGCTGGTTGTAGTACACCGCGTTGATCGCGGCAGAAGGACCCATCACGGCGATCGAGGCCGTTGGTAGCGCGATGCAGCAGTCGGGGTCGAACGCCGGGCCGGCCATCGCGTACAGGCCGGCGCCGTAGGCCTTGCGGACGATCACCGAGATCTTCGGCACGTTCGCCTCAGACACGGCGCTGATCATCTTCGCGCCGTGGCGGATGATGCCCTCGCGCTCGACCTGGGTGCCGATCATGAATCCGGGCACGTCGGCCAGGAACAGCAGGGGGATGTTGAACGCGTTGCAGGTCCAGATGAACCGTGCGGCCTTGTCGGACGAGTCGACGAACAGCACGCCGCCCTTGACCTTCGGCTGGTTGGCGACGATCCCGACCGCCCTGCCGTCGAGTCGCGCGTAGCCGACGATCACCTCCTTGGCCCACCGCGCGTGGACCTCGAGGAACGAGTCGGCGTCGATCACGGCGTCGATCAGCAACCGCATGTCGAATGGCTTGTTCTCGTCGGGCGGAATCAGCTCGCGGATTGGCCCCGCCGACGGCGGCGCAGGCGCGGCCGGTGGCGCGCTCGGCGGATCGCCGAGGTACGACGACGGGAAGTAGCTCAAATACCTCCGGGCAAAGTCGATCCCCTCCTCGTCGCTCGCGACCAGAGCGTGGCCAACCCCGCTCCGAGAGGTGTGCATGCGCGCGCCGCCCATCTCCTCCAACGAGACCTTCTCGCCGATCACCATCTCGGCCATCCGCGGCGAGCCGAGATACATCGAGGCGTTGCCGTCGCGCATGATCACGATGTCGCAGAACGCCGGGATATACGCACCGCCGGCCGCGCTCGGACCGAACAGCACGCACACCTGCGGCAACACCCCAGACATCCGCACCTGGTTGAAGAAGATCCGGCCTGCACCCCGGCGCCCGGGAAACATCTGCACCTGCTCGTTGATCCGCGCGCCGGCCGAGTCGACCAGATACACGAGCGGGATCCGCAAGGACAGAGCCCGCTCCTGAATCCGCACGATCTTCTCGACGGTCTTCGGCGCCCACGACCCGGCCTTGACCGTCGGGTCGTTGGCCATCACCGCCACCGGCGCACCGGCAACCGTCCCGACGCCGGTCACGACCCCCTCGGCGCCGAGGCCGTCCTCCACCCACCCGGCGAGCAGCCCCTCCTCGGCGAACGAGCCCGCGTCCAACAGCCGCTCCACCCGCTCGCGCACGGGAAGCTTGCCCTGCGACAGCGCCTTCTCGCGGTGGCGCTCCGGACCCCCGGCGATCGCTCGCTCAACCGCAACGTCCAGCGGATCACCCCGCTCGATCCCGGTCACGACGCCTCCCATTGCACCGGCCCTGCGAGCAGCACGTGGCTCCCCAGCGGGCGCCCAAGGACGTCCTGCGCCGCTCGCGAGGCCTGGATCAGCGCGCCCAGGTCCACCCCCGTCGAAATCCCCATCTCGTTGAGCATCGAGACGAGGTCCTCCGTTGCGATGTTGCCGGTCGCACCCGCCGGCACGGGGCACCCCCCGAGCTCGCCGAAGCTCGACTCGAAGCTCTCGACCCCCGCTTCGAGCGCAGCCAGCACGTTTGCGAGACCCTGACCACGGGTGTTGTGGAAGTGCGCCGTAAGCTCGACCCCGGGCAGGCGCTCGAACGCCGCGGCGAAGAACGAGCGCACCTGCACCGGGTTGGCCATACCGGTCGTGTCCCCGAATCCAACTTCGACCGCACCGGCGTCCGCCAGCGCGCACGCGACGTCGAGCACTCGTTCCACCGGCACATGCCCCTCGTACGGGCAGCCGAACGAGGTCGAGATCACGCCCTCGCAGCGCAATCCCTCGGAACGTGCCCGCGAGAACACGCGCGACAAACCTTCCAGTGACTCAGCCACAGAGCGCCCCACGTTCTTCTGGTTATGCGTCTCCGAAGCCGACAGGAAGCCGTTGATCTCCTGAAAACTCTCGCGCCACCGCAGCGCGCGCTCGAGCCCGCGCTCGTTCGGAATCAGCACCCCGACGGAGACGCCGTCCGGGAGGGACACCGACGAGAGCACCTCCTCGGCGTCGGCAAGCTGCGGGATCACGTCCGGGCGAACGAAGCTCGTGACCTCGATCCGCTCAAGGCCCGTCCCGCCGAGCAGCTCGATCAGGCGGACCTTGTCCGCGGTCGCGATCACCTCGGGCTCGTTCTGGAAGCCGTCGCGCGGGCCAACCTCACGGATGCGGACGCGGGTGGGAAAGTCGCTCATAGCCCCGACAACCTTAGACTGCGCGACCTGTGCCAGCTCCCGTCTGCATCGTTGGAGGAACCGGCGCGCTCGGCTTCGGACTTGCGCTTCGGCTCGGCTTGGCCGGCGTCCCGATCGTGATCGGCTCCCGAGACGGCGCCCGCGCCACCGAGGCCGCCGAACGTGCGTCAAAGCAGGTCCCGGACGGCGCATTCACGGGTGCAGAGAACGCCGAGGCCGTAACACACGCCGAGATCGTGATCCTGAGCGTGCCCTTCCGCAATCAGTCGGAGACGCTCACGAACCTCAAGAGGGCGCTCGAACCCGAGCAGTTGCTCATCGACGCCACCGTGCCGCTCGCGGCGGCCGTCAGCGGTAAGGCGACGCGCACGCTCGGCGTATGGCAGGGCTCGGCGGCGCAGCAGGCCCAGGAGATGGCGCCCGAGGGCGTGCGCGTGGTATCGGCGTTCCACACGGTGAGCGCGGCGCTGCTCACCGACCTCGACCACCGCCTCGACGAGGACGTGCTGATCTGCGGCGACCGCCGGGAGGACAAGGCCAAGGTGGCGGATCTGGTCACGAAGATCAGTGGGCTGCGCCCAGTCGATTGCGGACCGCTCGAGCTGGCGCGGATCGTCGAGCAGCTCACGCCGCTGATCATCTCGATCAACGTGCGCAACAAGGTCCGCGCCGGGATCAAGATCACCGGCCTGGACTCGCATTGACCGCGCCCGCGGTGGCGCGTCGGCACGGCCCCGCCGGACCGGGGCTCAACGACGCCATGAGCGGGCCGGTCGTCGTGCTCGCCGGCGGGACTGGCGGCGCAAAGCTCGCCCGCGGCATGCTCGACGTGGTCGGATCCGACCAGCTCGTCGTGATCGCGAACACCGGCGACGACATCGAGATCTACGGCGCGTACGTGTCGCCCGACCCCGACCTAGTGACGTTCTGGCTCGCCGATCGGATCGACGAGCGCGGCTGGGGCCTCGCCGGCGACACCTTCCACGTGATGGACGGCCTCAAGCGCCTGTCGGTCGACGTGTGGTTCAACCTCGGCGACGAGGATCTGGCGATCGGGATCGAGCGCGCCCGCCGGCTCGAGCAAGGCGAGCGACTCACCGATGCCCACACCGCGATCGCCCACGCACTGAACGCGCCCGGCCGGGTCCTGCCGATGACCGACCTCCCGGTCAGGACCCGCGTGATGGCCGGCGAACGCTGGTGGCCGTTCCAGGAGTTCATGATCAGGTCCGGCGGGGCCGGGCCGATTCAGGACGTCGACTTCCACGGCGCGCGTGCCGCCCGCCCCACCCCGGAAGTAACACACGCGATCGCGACTGCCGACGCGGTCGTGATCGGCCCGTCGAATCCGGTCATCTCGATCGGCCCGATCCTCGCCGTGCCGGGGATCCGGGAAGCGCTCCGCGACACCCCGGCCCCGGTCGTCGCCGTCAGCCCGCTGGTAGGCGGCGCGGTGGTCAAGGGCCCGACGGAGCCGTTCATGGCCTGGGCGGGGCGGCCGCTCACCAGCGACGGCATCGCCGGCCACTACGCGGGACTGATCGACGGCCTCGTGTCGGATGCGCGCGCGCAGCTCGTCCCGGTGCTCGAGACCGACGTTCTGATGGACACGCCGGCCGCCCGGCGCCGGGTCGCGGAGGACACGCTGCGGTTCGCGCTTGCCCTCGGGTAACGCGCGAGCCTCCCAGAAAACCACGGCCATCGGTACGGTTCTCGCGCCATGCGGACGCTCGCGATCCTCCCCATCAAGAGTTTCTCCCAAGCCAAGCAACGGCTCCGGTCCGAGCTCAGCGACGCCGACCGGCGCGCGCTCGTCGACGCGATGTTCTCCGACGTGCTCGTGGCGCTCCGCCGCGTTCCCGAGCTCGAGAGGATCATCGTGGTCAGCGGCGACCGCGTCGCGCAGCGGATCGCCCAGGGCTACGGCGCGACTGTCGTCGAGGACGACGAGCGCGGACACAACTCGGCGGCAACCGAAGGCATCCGGACCGCGCTCGAGGACGGCGTCGAGCGCGCCCTGCTCGTCCCCGGGGACTGCCCGCTGCTCGACCCGGACGAGCTCGAGACGCTGCTGGCGCACCCGGCCGGGGAGCGCTCGGCGGTGATCGTCCCGGACCGCCACGGCACCGGCACCAACGCGCTGCTGCTCACCCCGCCCGACGTGCTCGCGCCGAGCTTCGGTCCGGACAGCCGCCGGCGCCATATGGCGGACGCCGGCATGGCCGGGGTGCCGGCGGAGGTCGTGGAGGTGCCCTGCCTGGCCCTGGACGTCGACACGCCCGATGACCTCGAGGCTCTCCAGCAACACCTCGCCGACAGCCGGGGCGGAGCGGCCCATACTCGCGGCATGCTCAGCCAGCTGATGCGAGCCCGCTCGTAGTGCCGCTCGGTATCACGGCGATCCAGGGAATCCCTGAGATCGCACCCGGCGACGATCTGGCGGCTCTGATCGCGCAGTCGGTCGGGGACCAGCAGCCGACGATCGGGGACACCGACGTGCTGGTGGTCGCCCACAAGGTCGTGTCCAAGGCCGAGGGCCAGATCCGCGCGCTCGCCGACGTCCACCCGGGACCACGGGCCACAGAGCTTGCAAAGGGCCTGGGCAAGGATCCACGCCACGTCCAGGTCGTCCTCGACGAGTCGCGCGCGGTGCTGCGCGCATCGCACGGCGTGCTGATCTGCGTCACCCACCACGGGTTCATCTGCGCGAACGCCGGAGTCGACGCCTCGAACGTCCCCGGCAAGGATGCCCTGGTCCTCCTCCCCCGCGATCCCGACGCCTCCGCGCGCACGCTCCGCGCCGGCATCAAGACTCGCCTGGGAGTCAGTCCCGCGATCCTGATCACCGACTCATTCGGCCGCGCCTGGCGCCACGGGCAGGTCGACGTGGCCATCGGGTGTGCCGGGCTGGCCCCGCTCGAGGACTGGCGCGGGCGCACCGACGCGGTCGGGCGCGAGCTCCGGGCCACGTGGATCGCGGTCGCGGACGAGCTCGCCGCGGCTGCGGACCTGGCCCGCACCAAAGATGGGGGCCTGCCGCTAATCCTGATCCGCGGCGCCGACCGTCACATCAGCGCCGAGGACGGACCCGGGGTGGCCGCGCTGCTTCGGCCGGAGTCGGAGGATCTGTTTCGATAGGGCGCTCCTGCCCGGTGCCGTCGCGGTGATCACCGCGACGAGCACGATCGCGACGCCTACAAGCTGCAGCCGGGTCGGCGCCTCGCTGAGGATCAGCGCCGCGAGCGCGACCGAGCCGACCGGCTGGACGGTCAGTGTCAGCGACGTGATCGCCGCGGGCAGTCGCGGCAGCGACGTCGTGATCAGCAGCCAGCCGATCACCTGCGAGGTCAGCGCGAGCACGATCAGCCATCCCACGCCCGGCCACGCCGGCGTCAGGTCCGCATCCCCGATCACGAGTCCGGCTGCCACGGCGACCACCGTCGCGGTCGCCGTCGCGTCGAACAGCGGCCCGGCCACCCGGCGCAGGTCGGAGTTGCTGCGCCGGAGCAGCAGCAGGAACCCGACGTAGGCGAGACCGGCCGCAAGCCCGAACAGCGTCCCGCGCATCGGGTCGCGGCCGTACGTGCCGCTCTCGAGCACGCCCGAGATCAACAGCACGCCGAATAGCGCGATCGGGAGCGCCGCGAGCGTCCGCCGGCCGGGTCGCTCGGACAGCAGCGCCCACGCCACCAGCGGCACGATCACTACCTGGATGTTCGCGACCACGGTGGCGAGCCCCGCGCCGACGTCGTCGATCGAGTGGTGCCAGAGGATCAGATCGGCGGCGAAGAACACGCCGGCGCCCACCGCCACCCGACGTTCCGACCACGACCGCCCGCCCAACCGGCGCTCCTCGAGCAACGCCAGCAGCCCCAATATGGGCAGCGCGAACGCGCACCGGAAGATCGCGGCGGTCGACGGCGACGCGTGGCTCAGCCGGACGAGGATGCTCGAGAACGCGATCGCGAGCGCGCCGAGCAGCGCGGACACCCGCACCAGCCGATCGTTCGCGAGCCAGCGGTCCACTGACACCAGGCTAGACGCCGCCCCGCCGCCGGAACGTCCAACAAACGCCGGCGCGACCAGCCCTGTTTGGGAGCGACTACCCCTGGGTCGGAGCGCCGACCGCGTGGAACCCGCCGTCGACGTGCACGATCTCCCCGCTGATCGCGCGCGCATAGTCCGACAGCAGGAAGCAGATCGTGTCGGCGACCGGCGCCGGATCGTCGATGTCCCAGCCGAGCGGCGCCTGCGCCTGCCACAGCGCGGCCAGAGAATCGAACCCCGGGATGCCGCGCGCCGCCACCGTACCGAGCGGACCCGCCGAGACTAGGTTCACCCGGATGCCGCGCGGCCCCAGATCCCGCGCGAGGTAGCGCGACACCGACTCGAGCGCGGCCTTGGCGACGCCCATCCAGTCGTAGATCGGCCATGCCACCGAGGCGTCGAAGTCGAGCCCGACGATGCTCGACCCGGAGCTCATCAGCGGCTCGAGCGCGGCCGCCAGCGCCTTCAGCGAGAACGCGCTCGTCTGAAACGCGGCACCCGCGCTCTCGGCGGGAGTGCTGAGGAACCGACCACCGAGCGCGTCCTCGGGCGCGAACGCGATCGCGTGCAGCGCCCCGTCGACCGCGCCCCAGCGCTCGCGCAACGACCCCGTCAAGGCCTCGAGATCCGACGGGTTGTTCACATCGAGCTCGAGCACGTCGACCTCGTCAGAGAGTCGTTTGGCGGCCCGCTCGGTCATCCGCCGGGCCCGCCCGAAGCTGGTCAGCACCACCGAAGCTCCCTCGCGCAGCGCCCGCTCGGCGGCGTGGAACGCGATCGAGTCTTTCGTGATCACCCCGGTGATCACGAGCTTCTTGCCTTCGAGGATCACAACCCGGTCACGGCCGCTAAAGCCTGGGACCGCAAAGCGTCCACAGCGCGCGGGCGAGCCGTTCGCGCGTCTGCACCGGCTCGACCAGCTCGTCGACGAACCCGGAGGCGGCGGCCGCCTCCGCACGCAGGTGCTCGTCGGCGTACTCGTCCGCCAGCCGAGCACGCTCGGCCCCGACGTCGTCGGCCGCGCGGAGCTCACGCCGGTGGACGATCCCGACCGCCGTCCGGGCGCTCATGATCCCGAGCTCAGCGTCGGGCCACGCGAGCACCAGATCGGCACCGAGATCGCGCGAGTTCATCGTGATGTAGGCGCCGCCGAACGACTTGCGCAGGATCACGGTCAACTTCGGGACGCGCGCGGCCGCGAACGCCCGCACCAGCGACGCCCCATGCCGGATCACGCCGGCCTGCTCCTGCTTGGAGCCGGGCATGAACCCGGGCGTGTCGACGATCGCGATCAACGGCAGTCCGAACGAGTTGCAGAAGCCCACGAACCGCGCCGCCTTCTCCGAGCTCTCGGCGTCGAGCACGCCGCCCAGGTAATGCGGCTGGTTGGCCACGATCCCGACCGGCCGGCCCTCGATCCGGGCCAACGTGGTGACGACGTTGCGCGCCCATCGTGGGCACAGTTCCACCAGCGAGTCCGCGTCGACAATCCCGCGCAGCGCATCGCGCACGTCATAGGCCCGCCGAGGCTCCGAGGGCACGACCGTCCCCGGGTCGTCGATCTCCGGCCCGACCGGATCGAACACCGGCAGCGGCACGCCGGCGCAGGACGGGAGGTAGGACAATAGATCGCGTACACGCGCGGCCGCGGCCAGCTCGTCGCGCTCGACCAGATGACAGACGCCGTTGCGCTCGTGGACGCGCGGGCCGCCGAGCGCGACGGCGTCGATCTCCTCGCCGAGGGCCTCGCGGACGACGCCGGGGCCGGTTAGGAACATCGCCGCGTCCTCGGTCATGATGATCAGGTCGGTCAGCGCCGGCGAGTACGCGCCGCCGCCGGCCGATGCGCCCGAAACGACCGAGATCTGCGGGACGACACCGGTCAACCCGACCGTGTGGCGGAAGATCCGGCCGTACCCGGCCAGGGCAGCCGTCCCCTCCTGCATCCGCGCGCCGCCGGACTCGACGAACGCGACGACCGGAATCCGCGCACGCTCGGCGGTCTCCAGCACACGCACGATCGTGTCCGCGTGGCGTTCCCCGAGCGAGCCGCCCAGATACGAGCCGTCCTCCGCGTAGCACGCGACCGGCCGGCCGTCGACGCTCCCGGTGGCCCCGAGAACCCCGTCTCCGGGGATCGCCCGGGCTCCGAGGCGCGGC
Organism: uncultured Solirubrobacterales bacterium; assembly: GCA_963699325.1. Lineage (GTDB taxonomy): Bacteria > Actinomycetota > Thermoleophilia > Solirubrobacterales > Solirubrobacteraceae > Palsa-465. Next base: position 798,034 of record CAVOTN010000022.1, read on the forward strand.
GAGATCACGCGCGAGCGCAGCGGCTGGAGGGTGCCCGGATCGCACAGCGCCTCGAGTCGCTCGAGCGGGTCCAGCCGGCGTGCCGCCTCGTGAACGATCGTGGCGCTCACGATTCCGCGCCCCTGAACACGAGCGTGACGTTGTGGCCGCCGAACGCGAACGAATTCGAGATCGCGATCGGCGGGTGGCCGTTGGACATCACGAGCGGCCGCGCCTCGCCGGGGACGTAGTCGAGATCGCAGTCGGGATCCGGCTCCTCGTAGCCGACCGTCGGCGGGATCACCCGCGTCGACAGCGTCTTGACGGTGGCGACCGCCTCGACCGCGCCGGCAGCGCCGAGCAGGTGCCCGATCGAGGACTTCGTCGAGGACACCGGGATCTTGTAGGCCCGCTCCTCGCCCAGCGCACGCTTCAAAGCGGCCGTTTCGGCCGCGTCGTTGAGCTGCGTCGAGGTGCCGTGCGCGTTGATGTAGTCGACGTCGTCCGGGCCGATCCCGGCGTCCGACAGCGCGAGCTCGATCGCGCGCGTCGCGGCGGCGCCGCTCGGCTCGGGCGCGGTCAGGTGATACGCGTCCGAGGTGGACCCGTATCCCGTCACCTCTCCGAGCACCGTTGCGCCACGCTCCGCCGCCGCCGAGGCCTCCTCGAACACGAGCACGCCGGCGCCCTCGCCCATCACGAACCCGTCGCGGCGCGCATCGAACGGCCGCGAGATCCCGGTCGGCGACAGCGCCTGCATCGAGTTGAAGCTGCCGAAGCCGAACGGGGTGAGCGTCGCCTCCGCGCCACCGACCACGACCGCGTCGGCGTCGCCGTACTGGATCATCCTGAGCGCGCAGCCGATCGCGTGGGCACCGCTCGAGCAAGCGGACACGACGCTGTACATCTGGCCCTGCAGGCCGAACTTCATCGACACCGCCGCAGCAGCCGCGTTCGGCATCTGCGCCGGTATCCCCAGCGGGGACATCCTGGCCGGCCCACGGTCGCGGAGCACGTCGTGCTGGAGCTCGATCGTCTGGATGCCGCCGATCCCGGTCGCGAGGATGCAGCCGAGCCGCATCGGGTCGTACGGCAGCTCGCCGTCCCAGCCGGCATCCGCAATCGCCTCTCCGGCCGCGACGACCGCGAGTTGCGAGAAGCGGTCGAGCCGACGGATCTCCTTGACGGACAGCAGCTCGCTCGGCTCGAAGTCGGTGCATGCGCCGGCGCCGTCGAAGATTCCGCACTCGCCGGCCGCCCAGCGCGAATACAGCGCCTCGGCGCCGACGCCGAGCGGCGTCACCGCGCCCAGGCCGGTGATCACGACCCTATGCCGCATCGGCCGCTCTCTCGAGTCCGCGTCGCTCACGTAGGCAGCTTTACTCCGCCCGGCTGACGATCAGGTCGATCGCGTCGCCGACGGTCTTGAGCTCTTTCATGTCCTCGCCCTTGAGCACGACGCCGTAGTCGTCCTCGACGACCTGCGCGAGCTCGACCAGGTCGAGCGAATCGATGTCGAGCTCCTCGAACGTCGAACCGCGGCTGATCTGATCGGCGTCGGGGCCAAAGCTCGCGAGCGTCTCGACGACGCGGGCCTCAACCTGCTCTGCGGTAACCGTTGCCATGTTCCTTACTCCTTTCAGTTGTCGTGATCTAGGCAGCCAGGCCACCGTCCACGGTGAGCACCGCGCCGGTGACGTAGCTGGCCTCCTCAGATGTCAAGAAGCGGACGCACGCTGCGACCTCTTCCGGGGTGCCGATGCGCCTGGCGGGAATCGCCTGGAGGATCTCCTTCGATGCCCCGCCGATGAAATCGGTGTCGATCAGCCCCGGCGCCACGGCGTTCACCGTGATACCGCGCCGGGCGACCTCGACAGCCGAGGTCTTGGTCAGCGCGACGAGCCCGGCCTTGGCGGCCGAGTAGTTGGCCTGCCCAGGGTTCGCGCGCAGCGCGACCGCCGAGGAGATGTTGACGATCCGCCCTGAGCGAGCCTTGAGCATCGGCTTCAACGCGCGACGAGTGAGCCGGAAGGCCGCGGTCAAGTTCGTCTCGAGCACCGAATCCCATTCCTCGTCGCCGAGCGACGGGGTGAGGTCATCACGGCTGATCCCCGCATTGTTGACGAGCACGAGGACGGGACCGTCGAAGTGCGCCTCGAGCGCCCCGAACAGCTCGTCGGGCGCACCTCGATCCGCAACATCGGCACTCAGCGCAATCGCCTGGCCGCCATCACGTTCGATGTCGGCGACAACCGCCTCGGCGCCCTCGCGGTCGGAGCGGTAGTTGACGCCGACACGCCAGCCGTCGTGCGCGAGCCCGCGCGCGATCGCCGCGCCGATGCCGCGCGACGCGCCGGTGACCAGCGCCGATCCGTCTCGCTGCGGATTGGGCTCAGCCAACGTCCGAGCCTCCCCACTCGATCACGCCGGCGCCCCACGTGAAGCCCGCACCGAACGCGCTCAGCAGCACGCGCGCGCCTGGCCTCAGCCGGCCTTCGCGCTCGGCGGAGAGGAGCCCCAGCGGCAAGGTCGCCGCCGAGGAGTTGCCCAGGTTCTCGATGCAGTCCACGACACGCTCGGACGGAAGCTGAAGCTTTTCCGCGAGCGCGCGGAGAATCCTTCCGTTCGCCTGGTGGTAAACGAACAGATCGATGTCCTCGAGCGTGAGCCCGGCACCCTCGACCGCTGCGAGCGTCGCCTCGCCCATCCTCGCGACCGCGTGCCGGTAGACCTCGGGGCCGTCCATCCGCAACTTGCGGTCGTCGTGGGGGATCTGGATCGCCGGCGCGCCCGAGCCGTCGGCGCCGAGCACGATCGGTCCGATGCTCCCGAACTCGCCGTCGACGGGGGCGAGCACAACGGCGCCGGCGCCGTCGCCGAACAGCGGCGCGGTCCGCTTGTCGTCCCAGTCCACGATCCGCGTGGTGAAGTCCGCCCCGATCAGCAGCACGCACTCGGCGCGACCGGTCTCGATCTGGGCGGCGCCGAGCGACAGCCCCGACAGGAACCCCGTGCAGGCGGCGCCGAGGTCGATCGCGCCGGCGCGGTGGGCGCCGATCGCGTGGGCCACGATCGGCGCGGCGTTCGGCATCAGCTCGTCCTGGGTGAGCGTCGCGACCAGCACCAGATCGACCTCGGACGGGTCGACGCCGGCGCGGCTGAGCGCGCCTTGGCCGGCGCGCGCCGCGAAGTCCGATAGCCGCTCGTCCGCGGCCGCGACCGGGCGCTCGCGGATGCCGGTCCGCGACACGATCCACTCCTCGCTGACCCCGAGCCGCTCGGCCAGCTCGGCGGTCGTCACGCGGCCCGCGGGAACCTCGGCCGCGACCGACAGAACCGCCGGACGCGCCGGAGCGTACGCCGCCGAGGCGCCCTGAAGGGCGCCGTGCGCGTGCGGGCTGATCTCGGACTCAAGCATGGGCGAGCTCGACGTCCTTGAGCGTGCGCTTGACGAGCCCGGTCAGCACCCGCCCGGGCCCGACCTCGACGAATCGCTCGGCGCCGCGGTCGCGCATCGCGAGCAGCACCTCACGCCAGCGCACCGGCATTGTCAAAGCTTGCGCGAGCTGCACGACGCACGTCCTCGAACGGCGCCGCCGTAACCGCCGACAGGACGGGCACCCGCGGGGCCGAGATCTCGACCCGCGCGAGCGCGGCCTCGAACTCGGGAACGGCCTCGGCCATCATCGGCGAGTGGAACGCTCCGGCGACGGGGAGCTCCATCGGCCGAAGCCCGAGCTCCTTGGCGGCGGCGCTCACGTCGGTGAACGCACCACGGTCGCCCGACAGGACCACCTGCTGGGGCGAGTTGTCGTTCGCGAGCGCGAGGCCGTGCGCTTCGGCGAGCTCGGCGCCGTGATCGGCGGCGCCCGCGCCCATCAGCGCGATCATGCTTCCGTCGCCGGCGCGCTCGCCGGACTCCTGCATCAGCCGGCCGCGGAGCGCCACGAGCTCGAGCCCGTCGCGGTCGGTCAGGCAACCGGCAGCCACGAGCGCGGCCAGCTCGCCGAGCGAGTGGCCGGCCATCATGTCGCCCTCGGGGCGGTCGAGCGTCTCCCAGCCGGCGAGGCTCGCGCAGAAGATCGCAGGCTGTGCGAAGCGAGTGCCCTCCTCGGCGCGCTTGAACGGATCCTCTCCGACGATCTGCTCGACGAGCGAGAGGAGATCCGGGCGCACCTCAGACACGGTCTCGCGCATCTCCGGGGTCTGGCTGCCTTGACCGGGAAACAGGATCGCGGTGACTCCCATTCTGCTATCACCCTACGCGGCAGCATCGGTCCGGATACAGGCGCTCTGCGGACTTCCCCCCGTTCGGGGGGAGGGCCGAAATGCCCCTCCCGCGCGCACCAAAAGCCTTGAGCCTCCCCAAGCCAACACCGTCATCCGCCGCGCTCGTGACCGGCGCGTCGGCCGGAATCGGGACCGAGATCGCGAAGCTCCTGGCGGCGCGCGGGCACAACCTCGTGCTCGTGGCGAGGCGCAAGGAGCGGCTCGTCGCACTCGCCGATGAGCTGGGCGAAGAGCACGGCGTGCGGGTCGAGACGATCTCGTGCGACCTCGGCAAGGCGGCGCCGCGGGGCAAGATCCCCGGGCAGATCGACGAGCTCGGCCTCGAGGTCGAGATCCTCGTCAACAACGCCGGTTTCGCCACCGGGGGAGCGTTCCACGAGGCGGACCCCGATCGCGAGCTCGAGCAGGTCCGGGTGCTGGTCGAGGCCCCGATGGTGCTCACGAGAATGTTCGTGCCGGGGATGGTCGAGCGCAAGCGGGGAGCGATCCTTAACGTCGCGTCCACCGCCGGCATGCAGCCGATGCCGTACTCGGCGGGTTATTCGGCCGCCAAGGCATACGTGCTGACCTTCTCCGAGGCGCTGCACCAGGAGCTGCGGGGCCTCGGGGTGACGGTCACCGCGCTCGCCCCGGGGCCGGTCGAGACGGACTTCTGGCAGATCGCGGGCTGGGAGACGGCCAGCGGCAAGTCATTCGAGCGGTCGGTGCCCGGCGCGCTGATCTCGCCCGCGCAGGCCGCCCGCGCCGGCGTCGAGGGCCTCGCCCACGGCGAGCGCGTGGTCGTCCCAGGGCTGCCAATGCGCGTCGGCATGCTCGCGAGCCGCTACATCCCGCACGCGCTGAAGTTGCCGGCGCTCGAGCGGTTCATGCGCCCCGGCGCCGACAACGATTAGCCAAGCAAGCCGATCCGCTGCGCCCGCTGCACGGCCTCTGCCCGGTTCCGTGCGCGGAGCTTGCGGTACAGCGCGCTCGTGTGCTCCTTGACCGTGTGCGGCGATAGGTAGAGCTGCTCGGCGATCTCGCGGTTGGTCGATCCAACCGCGATCAGGTCGAGCACCTCGCGCTCGCGCTCGGTCAGCATCGGCGCCGGCTGCTCGGCCTTCGGCGGGAACGTCGTCATCCCGAGCCCGACCCGGCGGACCGCGGCCGCGACCCGGCTCGCCTCCCAGTCCTTGGACACGAACCCCGATGCCCCGGCGGCACGCGCGGCCGCCGGCGACATCCGGCCGGCGCCCGAGATCAGCAGCACGCGCGTCGCCGGCGAGGCCTCGCGGATCGCGCCGCACAACTCGGCACCGGACTCGTCGGCCAGGAACAGGTCGACGAGCGCGACATGAGGCTTGTGGGCGCGCGCGAGCGCGAGCGCCTCCGCGCCGGTCCGCGCCTGGAAGAACCGCTCGACCCACGGCTGCTCGCCGAGCAGCACGCGGAAGCCCCAGTGGACGACGTCGTGATCGTCGACGACGAGCACGCGGAGCCGGCGATCGTCCATCAGAACTCTTCGGGTTCGAGTGCGTCGGAGTCTCGCGGCACCTGCTGCAGCGGGACGGCCAGCCGCACGCGCCACCGGTGCTCGTCGATCGGCCCGAACTCGACCACCCCGGCCTGCTGGAGCGCCTCGAACGCCGCCAGCCGCAAGCCCATCCCCGGTTCGCCCGCTCCCGAGCGGGCGCCGTCATTTCGCACCTCGAGCGTGAACGTGTCCTGGTCGCGCGCGACCGCGACCTCGACGCGCGAGGGGTCGGCGTGCTTGGCGATGTTCCGCAGCGCTTCGGCGAGCACCGACTGCGCGAGCGGCTCGACGTCGGGCGGGACCGTGGACTCGCCCCGCCAGTCGACCTCCACCACAAACCCCGGCGAGCGCCGGACGCGCTCGAGCTCGGCCGCGAGCGTCGTGCCCGTCTCCGGGGCCAGCGGCGCGAGCGGTCGTTCCAGCGCACGACGGAGGTCGCTCAGCGCCTCCTGCATCTCGATCCGGCAGCGCTCGCGCTCAGCGCGATCGAGCGGCTGCTCGGCGCCGAGGGCGAGCGACACCCCGAACAGACGCTGGAGCACGCTCTCGTGGATCTCGCGGGCGAGGTCGAGCCGCTCGCCGAGCCGGCGGGTGCGCTCCTGCTGGCGGGTGACGTTGCGGGCGGCGGCCACCAGCGCCGCGGTCTTGCCGAGCGTCCACAGCAGGTGGCGCTCGCCGTCGGACAGCTCGAACCGGCCACCTCCGCGGTCGGCGCAGATCACCCCGTAGGCGTAGCCGCCGGCGCTCAGCGGGGTGCAGACGAGCGTCGTGATCCCCAGCAACTGGGCGTACTCGGGCGGGACCTCCTCCTCGATTCGCTCGGACACGACGACGACCTTGTCCTCGAGCAGCGCGCGCTGGGCGATCGGAGTATTGACGAGCGTCGGCCGGATCCCGGACAGCTGCTCGAACGGGATCCCGTAGGAGCCGATCGCGCGCACTCGCCGGCGCGCCGCGTCGGCCATGAAGATCGCCGCCCGGCGCATCGTCGTCAGGCGGCAGATCGCCTCGCAGATGCGATCGTAGAACTCGGTCGGCGAGGTGTGCATGTCGATCTCCGCGAGCAGCTCGACGAACACCTCGAGCGGCTCGACGCCGGCGAACAGCGACGGAGCCCGATCCGCGATTGCCTGATCGACGCTCACGCCGCTCGCGGCAGCTCGGCCCTGCTCCACGTTCACGCGGCTACCGGCAGGTCATACCGCCGGACGATCTCGTACAGGGTCGTCCGCTCGGCCGCCGGCCGGCCCGCCCGGTGTGCCGCCTGCACCAGCTGCGACGGCGTCAGCTGGACGCCGTGATAGCTCCCGGCCATCCGCGAGATCGATTCCTCCATCAGTGTCCCGCCGAGATCGTTGACGCCCCACTGGAGCGATTCGGTGGCGGCATCGAGGCCCATCTTGACCCAGCTCGCCTGGAGGCTGCGGACGGTCTTGCCGAGCGCGAGCCGGAACGCCGCGGTGTGCTTGAGGTTCTCCTCACGCGAGATCTCCTCGACCCCGTGGGTGCGCCCGAGCAACGTGTGGAACGGGATGAAGGACAGCGGCACGAACTCGGTGAACCCGCCCGTCCGCTCCTGGAGCTCGCGCACCACGCGCATGTGCTCGGCGAGCTCCCACGGCTCCTCGACGTGGCCGAACATCACGGTCACGGTCGAGCGGATCCCCTCGGCATGCGAGGCCTCGATGATCTCGACCCACCGCGCCACCGGCAGCTTGTTCGGCGAGATCCGCTCGCGGACGCCGTCGTGGAGGACCTCGGCGGCGGTGCCGGGCGTCGACCCGAGTCCCGCCTCGCGCAGGCGGTCGAACACTGCCCGTGGCGACAGCCCGCTGACATCGCACATGTGCGCGACCTCCATCGGCGAGTAGGCGTGCATGTGGATGTCGACCCCCGCCCGCCCGGCCTCGTCCTTCGCGACCCTGAGCCACTTCTCATATTCCGACAGGCCCCAGTCGGGGTGGATTCCGGACTGCATGCAGATCTCGGTCGCTCCGAACTCCACCGCCTCCCGGACGCGCCGGCGAAACTCCTCCTCGGAGTGCTCGTAGGCGTCCGGCGACCGCCGCGACTGCCCGAACCCGCAGAACGCGCACCCGACCGTGCAGATGTTCGAGACGTTGATGTTGCGGTTGACGACGAAGGTGACCGTCTCCCCCGCGAGCTCGGCGCGGAGCTCATCCGCCGCGCAGCGCATCTCCTCGATCACCGGTGGCCGGGTCTCGGCGAACAACGCGGTCAGCTCCTCCGGCGTCAGCGCGAGGCCGTCGCGCGCCCGCGCGATCGCCCGCGGCGCGGCGTCGTCGGCCACCTGCATCGCGGCCCGGCGGCCCGACCCCCGCCGCGGAATGAACGACCAGTACTCGGCCTTGATCACGTCCATCACCGGCCGCGAGATCCACTCCGGATCGATGTACTCCGGGTACACGCACAGCCGCTCGGACAGCGCCGCCCCCTCGGCACGCAGCCGCTTTCGCACCTCGGTCGGCGAGGGGAACGGATGCTCGGGCGAGATGTGGTCGCCGTTGGCGCTGAGGCCGCCGAGGTCGGTGGCGCCGGCTCGCACGAGCTCGACCCACCAGTCCGACAGGTTCGGCGGGACTTGGATGCCGACGCCGGGCATCAACCGCCGGGTCTCGGCGATCAGCCGCTTCAGGTCCTCCACGGACACCTCGCAGGCCCACGCCGGTGCGTCCAGATGCGGCCCGTCCCACACTCCGGTCCGCCAGTACTCGCCGGCGGCGTCGCGCGCGATCTCCGCCGGCTCGCGGCCGTAGTAGCTCTGGTGGGGCACGAAGTTCTGGAGGATCACCTCCTGGATGTGGCCATAGCGCTCGTGCAGCTCGGCGAGCTTCTCGAGCGACGCCATCCGCTCGTCCTCGGTCTCGCCGATCCCGACGAGGATTCCGCTCGTAAACGGGATCTTGAGCTCGCCCGCAGCCGCGATCGTCTCGATCCGCCGGGCCGGGTGCTTGGTCGGCGACCCCGCGTGCACGGTCTCCATCAGCCGCTCCGAGACCGACTCGAGCATCAGCCCCTGGGAGGCCGTGACCTCTCGCAGCCGGGCCAGGTCCTCGCGCCCGAGCACGCCCAGGTTCGTATGCGGCAACAGCCCCCGCTCGAGCGCGCGCTCGCACACCCACACGACGTACGACGTGAAGTCCGCATGCCCGTGCTCCTCCAGACGCCGGGCCACCTCCGCATTGACCTCCGGCTTCTCGCCGGTCAACACCAGCAACTCCTTCACGTGGTGGCGCGACACGGCGCGATCGAGCAGCTCAAGGACCTCCTCAGGCGAGTGCAGATGCGCCTTGTGCGTCGCGAACGCGCAGTACTTGCAATAGCAGCGGCACGTCCGCGATAGCGACAGCGTGAGGTTGCGGCTGAACGTGACACGGCGGCGCATGCGCGCGGCTCATTCTACGTTCCGCCTATCCTGGCCCCGGTTGATGCGAGGAGCACTGGTTGCGAGAGCGGCTGTGGCGTGCGTTCTGGCCGCCGTGGCCGCCGGCTGCGGCTCGGGCGCGAGCTCGTCCACGCGCGCGGCGAACACGACCGCGCCCGGGCAGTCGGCACCCGCTGCGCTCCGGAGCGCGACGCTGATCCTCGATTTCACCCCGAACGCCGTCCATACCGGCATCTACGCGGCTCTCGCGCACCACTACGACCGCGACGCCGGCGTCCGTCTGCACGTGACCGCGCCGACGGCCACGACCGACTCGATCAAACTGCTCGAGACCGGCCGGGTCGACTTCGCGATCCTCGACATCCATGATCTGGCGATCGCCGATGAATCGTCCCCCACCCACCCCGACGTCGTCGGGATCATGGCGATCGTCGAGCGCCCGCTGGCAGCGGTGATCGCGGCACCGGACGTCAGCTCGCCCAAGGAACTACAGGGCAAGACCGTCGGGATCAGCGGCGTCCCGAGCGACACAGCGGTGCTGAAGTCAGCGGTCGCCGGATCGGGCGGGGACCCGGCCAAGGTCAAGACGGTCACGATCGGGTTCAACGCGGTTGCCGACCTGCTCGCCGGCCGGGTCGCCGGCGCCACCGCCTTCTGGAACGACGAGGGCGTGACGATCCGGTCTGAGCGGCCTGGCTTTCACGTGTTCAGGGTCGACGACTACGGCGCGCCGTCCTACCCGGAGCTCGTGCTGTGCGCCACGGCCCAGACGCTGCGGCGCGAGCCGGGGCTGGCCCGTGACGTCGTCGACGCGCTCGTCCGCGGCTACGAGTACACGCTGAGCGACCCGGGGCAGGCGGCGCGGGACCTCGAGCAACAGGTGCCCGGGCTGGCTCCGAACCTCGTCGCGGCACAGCTGACGGCGCTGCTGCCCGCGTTCCGGGCCGCCGACGGCCGCGTCGGCGAGCTCAACAAGACGACGCTCGATACCTGGGCCGGCTGGGAGGCCCGGTTCGGAATCGTCAGCCACGCTCCCGACGTCAACACGACGTTCGACCCGGCGTTCGCCGCGAATGCGCCGTCGCCGGCGGTCCGTTGATCGCGGGGATGGCGCGATGAGGCCACAGTTCCGGCTGATAGCAGGGGTGCTCGCCGCGGTGACGGTCGGCGCCGCCGCGGTCGCGCTCGGGATCGCGGTCCTGCTCGGGCATATCTTCAGCCTGCGCACAACCGCCGACGCGACGCTGCGCACCGGCGCTTACCTGGACGCCACGATCAACGTCGAGCGCGCGGTCGTCGACGCCGAAACGGGCCTGCGGGGCTACGTGATCACCACCAAGCCCCTGTTTCTGGCGCCGACGCGAACGGCACAGGCGGAGCTGCCCGGGGCCGCGCGTGCGCTCGAGCTGGCCGCCAACGACGAGGGCGCGTTCGTCACTCGGGCGACGGCGCTCGCCGACGCCGCGCGCAGCTACATGAGCTCATACGTCCCGAGGGTGACGCAGGAGGTCACTACCGATCCCAACCTGGCGCGCTCGGTCCCGACGACGACGCTCGGAAAGCAGCTCGTCGACGGGATCCGGTCCCAGACCGCCGAGCTCGAGCGGCTGATCTCGGCGCGCCAGGCCGCACGCCTGCGCTCCGCTCATGACTCCGCGAACACGGCCGTGACCGTCGCGATCGTCGTGCTGGTCGTGCTCACCGCGTTGACGCTCGCGCTGGGCGGCTTCCTCGGATGGCTGCTCGTCGGCCGCGAGCGCGCTCGCGAACGCGCCGCGTTCCTGGCCGAGGCCGGCGCGCAGCTCGACCGGGGCAGCAGCAGCGACGACGTGCTCGAGACGTTCGCGGCGCTCGCGGTCGGACGCGGAAACGGCTACTGCGTCGCCGAGCAGCTCGCCGATCCGGAGCCGCCGGCGCTTGAGCTCGAGCTCGGCCGGGTCAGCGCCGGCAACCCGTCCCTGCTCCCGCCCGGCGCCTGGCCCGCGGTCGAGGCCGCCTCTGAGGAGGCCCGGCGCCTCGCACAGACCCACCAGACGACCTCGTCGCATGGTGCTGCGGTCCAGTCCGACGGTGCTCGGGTTCACGTGCTGGCGCTCACCGCCGTCGCCCGGGGCAGCCTGGTTGCACGGGTGGTGGTCGCGCGGCCCGGACGCGATTGGCGGCGCGAGGAGCTCGACGAGATGTCCGGGCTCGTGACGAGGCTCGCGCTGTCGCTCCAGTCGCGCGCGCTCCAGGCGCGCACCGAGGCGCTCTACCGGCACAGCGAGTACACGGCGCGCACGCTGCAGCAGAGCCTGTTGCCGGCGGTCATCCCCGACCTCCCGTCCTGCGAGCTCGCGATCCGCTTCGCTCCCGCCGGCGCCGGAGACCTCGTCGGTGGGGACTTCTACGACGTGTTCGCCGTCGGAGACGGCCAATGGGCGGTCGTGATCGGAGACGTGTGCGGCAAGGGCGCGCAGGCGGCCGCGGTGACCGCGATGGCTCGCTGGACGCTGCGGAGCTTTGCCGCTTCGTCCCGGCCGCCGGCCGATGTGCTGCGCTCGCTGAACGAGGCGATGCTCCGCCAGGGTCTCGGCGGGCGGTTCATCACGATCATCTACGCCCTGCTCACGGTCGGTACCGGCGAGGCGCATGTGACCGTTGCCTGCGCGGGGCATCCCCCCGCGCTGCGGTCTCGGACGCCGGCGAGCCGGCGACGCTTGGCGCGCACGGGGACCTGCTCGGGATCTGGCCTGAGATCCGGCTCCAACAGGTCGACCTGCGGCTGGGCGCCGGGGAGAGCCTCGTGCTCTACACCGACGGCGTGACCGAGCAGGGACCGGACGCCGTGCGCTCGCCCGAGCACGTGATCCGTGACCTCGAGGGCGAGCCGAGCGCCGACGCGCTCGCCGATGCGCTCCGTGAAGCGGCCGAGCGGTCGAGCCCGGTGGCGCGCGACGACGTCGCGATCGTGGCCCTGCGCTTCCTCCCGAGCGGCCCCGGCGGAGATGAAGCCCACGGCCACACCCGCACTGTTACGGGTCGGAGAACGAGCTTGACCGCGGGACGGGGCCGCGCGTAGTCTGCCCGACGATCTCGAGGGAGGTAAGACTATGAAGGCTCGGCTCGTCAGCGCGCCGGCGATCCTCGCCGGGCTCGTGGTGATCATCGCGGTGAGCATCGGCGGCGTCGCCTCCGCGGCGAGGCCACGCGTGACCGCCGGGCGGACGACGGCCGGGCAGACGACGTCCACGGCCCCCGGCGCCCCCGGCAGCGAGAGCTACTTCGACCTCGCACGCAAGGACTGCGTGGGCACGGCCCGGAACACGACCTCGCAGGTGTGGTTCACGGTCGCCGACGGCGTTCTCTCGGACACCTACTGGCCGACCGTCGACGCGACCAACGTCCACACCCTCCAGTACATCGTGACCGGGACCAGCGGCGGGAAGAGCTTCACCGACCTCCAGACGCGGGACATGACCTACACGGTTCTGCCCGACCCGACCGGGATGAGCTGCACGGTGGTCGCCTCGAACGCCGCTCACGGCTACCAGCATCACCACCACATACATCGCCGATCCGTCGTCGCGATGCGGTCCTGATGCGGACGCAGCTTCACGGGGCTCTCCGGCGATCAGCCTGTACGTGCGCCTCGATCCGCTCGCCGGCGGCACCGGTGGCGGCGGCACGCAGAACGCCGGCGGGAACACCGCGCTCGTCGACACCACCAACAACAACATTCCGGTTGCGTTCAACACGAACACGACTACCGACGCGGTCAACCGTGACTACGCGGTCCCGACGTACATGGCACTCGAATCGTCGAGCGGCTTCTCGAGCGAGAGCGTCGGTTACGCGGACTCGGCCAGCGACGGCCTGAACATGCTCGACGCGACGCAGTCGCTGACCCAGTACACCTCAGCGCCCGACGGGCACGTCACGCTGACCGCCGGCCTCGTACTGCCGCCCAACGGCACCGTGAACCTCGCGCTCGGGTTCGGCACGACTCAGACGGCAGCCGAGACGGTCGCCGGCGACTCGGTGGCGCAGCAGTTCGACCAAGCCTGGTCTCGCAGTACGAGCGGCAGTGGCTGCGCTACGACGCCGGCCTGCGCCGACCGTCGCGCCGGCTCGGCGCCGCCGCCGTGCGCGAGTACTACGAGTCGGTGAACGTGGTCAAGGCGAGCGAGGACAAGCAGTTCCCGGGTGCGATCGCCGCCGGCCTCGCCTCGCCGTGGGGTCAGTCTGTCCCCGCCGGCAACTTCACCAACGGCGAGCCGACGTACTTCGGCTCCTACCGCGAGGTGTTCGCACGCGACCTCTACGAGGCGTTCGCCGGGCTGCTCGTGGCCGGCGACATCCGCACCGCCCGCGACGCGACCCTGTTCCTGTTCGAGCGCCAGCAACTGCCCGACGGGTCGATGCCGCGCAACTCGTTGGAGAACGGCAAGGCCGCTCCCGACACCGGCGGTCTACAGCTCGACGAGACCTCCTACCCGATCCTGATGGACTGGCAGTCCGGCCTGGCCGGCGACTCATCGCTCTACCAGCAGCACGTAATTCCGGCCGCGGATTTCCTGGTGGCGCACGGTCCCTCGGACGGGGTCGAGCGCTGGGAGGAGCAGTCTGGCTATTCACCCTCGACGATCGCGGCCGAGATCGCAGGCCTGACCGCGGCGGCGCAGATCGCGCGCGTCAACCACGACCGGGTCCACGCGCGGATCTACCAGGCGACCGCCGACTACTTCGCGCGCAACATCAAGAAGTGGACGGTGACGACCGACGGGCCGTACGCCCCCAGCTACTTCATCCGCTTGTCGAAGACTGGCGACCCGAATGCCACGATCAGCTACGCGCTGGGCAACGGCAACAACACGTCCGAGCCGCAGCAGAACATCATCGATGCCGGGTTCCTCGAGCTTGTCCGACTCGGCGTGCTACCGGCGTCCGACCCCGACGTCCAGGCTTCGCTCAAGGTCGTCGACGACGTGATCGAGCGCCAGACCCCGAGCGGTCCTGGCTTCTACCGCTATGGCTACGACCCGACGCAGTCCACCGACGGCTATGGCGATTGTTATGTGCTCCCGTCCGGAACTGACGCAACCGGCTGCACGCCGAGCGGGAAGCCCTGGCCAACCGCCGACCCCGGGACCACCACCGCGAACGTCGGCACCGGCCATCTGTGGCCCGTGCTGAGTGGCGAGCGCGGCGAGTACGAGGTCGCGGCCGGGTCGCGTCGCGACGTCCGCTTCGCCGGGCAGTTGCTGACCTCGATGCGCAACATGACCTCGGGCCAAGGTCTCGAGCCCGAGCAGGCGTGGGAGGACCCGGCTCTGGTGGCGTCCCCGTACGGGACCGATCCGACGGTCGCGTCGATCGGCTTCTCGCCCGGGCAACCAGCGGGCTCGGCCAGCCCGCTTACCTGGGCCCAGTCGCAGTACGCACGGCTGGCGCTCGCGCTCAGCACGGGGCGCGACCTCGAGACCCCGGCGATCGTCTCGGACCGCTACGTCCGCAACGGGATGCCGGGCTCGCTGCCCCTGGTCGTGACCTCGCCGGCCAGCGGCGCGAGCGTCGCCGGCTCTCCGGTGACCGTCACCGGCACGACGGCTCCGAGAGCCAGGGTCGCCGCTGAAGCTCTCGGCGCCACCGGCGGGCCGGTCACGGTAGCGTCGGCGAAGGCGAGCCGCTCGGGGAGCTGGTCGCTGTCGCTCCCGTTCACATTCCCTGCCACCACGATCACGGTCACCGCAACCTTGGGGCGTAGCACCGGCTATGACCAGCTGTCGGTCGTCGGGGTACCGGGAACGACGGTGCTGAACGTCCCCGATCCGATCGGCGACGACTACGGTCCCGGAACCTACGTTTACCCGACCAACTCCGCGTTCGTGCCCGGCGCATTCGACCTGACCAACCTTCAGGTGAGCCAGGACGGAACGAACGTCTACATCCAGGTCAAGATCCGCGACCTCGTCAACACTTTCGGAAGCGACTTCGGCGCTCAGCTGCTCGACGTCTATGTGCGCGACCCCGCGGAGAGCAGCTTCTCGACCGCCGCCCCGTTTGCGTCGCGCAACTACTCGATCGCGCCGGCGGACGCGTGGAGCGAGCGGGTCGAAGCCCAGGGCTTCGCCTCACCGGTGTGGGTCGATTCGTCCGGAAACTCGAAGGGCACCGCGCAATTCGTGGCCGATGACCCGAGCGGCACGGCCACGCTGATCCTGCCCCAGTCCGAGTTCGGCACGCCCGGCCCCGGATGGGTGTTCACGGTCGTGTTGACCGGACAGGACGGGTTCAGCTCCGATCAGGCTCGTGCCTTCACCACGAACGCCGGCGCCTTCACGTTCGGCGTCTGCCCCGCGGGCGACACGACCGACGCGATCTGCTCGGTCGATCCGAGCACCGTGCCCAAGGTGATCGACACGATCCCGCCGCCCGGGGTCGATCAGAAGAGCGAGCTCAACCCGACGCCCGGGCCAGTCGTGCTTCAGGGAGTGACCGCGCCGGCTACCCCTGCACCAGGCGGCTGACGAGGCTCGCGCCCTCCCGGGCCATCCGCGAGCGTGGGACCACCAGGTCGAACCCGGCCTGCTCGGCCCGTGCTCGCACGTCGACCTCGACGTGCGAGTAGAACGCGAGCGTCCTGACCTGATCGAGCGGCATCGCCTCAATCTGCTCGATCCGCTCGCCGGCGTCCGCGGTCAGGTCGACGACGAGCAGGTCTGCGCGCTCGCAGCTCCTGTCGGAGCCGCGTCGACGTCCGCGACGAGCACCGGCTCGTGGCCGGCGGACTGGAGCGCGCCGAGCACGTTGGAACCGAACAGTAGATCGGGGATGAACGCGACGATTCGCGCCATGGTCGACTCGCCGGCGGGCGCGGCCGCTACTGGGCGCGGATCCGCCTGAACTCTTCGCGCACGGACTCGGTCCGCCCCCACATCGGATTGACCTCGGCGCGTCCCGTCCGGGCCTCGCGGACCGCCATCTCGCCGTCGATCCGGGCCTCGTCGAGCAGCGTTCAGCGCCGTGTGGACGGCCGGCGCCGAGGCCGCGTGGCCGAACCGGTGAGCGACCAGTAGCCGCCAGTGCCAGTCGTGCTTGGAGTAGGGCTGGGCGTTGCAGGTGACGAGCAGCACGGCCGCGTCGACGTAGCGCCGCTCGTCGAAGATCCGCAGATCGAGCTCCAGATCGGTCCAGTCGTCCGGGAGCGAGTCGACGATCTGCTGAAAGGTGGCCGCGAGCGCCATCAGAGAAGCTGCTGGGAGATCAGGAACACGTTCATCAGCGTGATCGCGCCGGCGACGCCGAACGCCACCGCAGTCGTCAGGCGGCGGTTGACGTGGACGCCCATCACATCGCGTCGGCTGGTCAGCGTCACGAGGGGCACGAGCGCGAAGGGTATCCCGAACGACAGAACGACCTGGCTGAGGACAAGCGCGGCGGTGGGGTTGACGCCGATCGCGAGCACCACGAGCGCCGGCACCATCGTGATCGCGCGGCGGACCAGCAACGGGATCCGGATATTGATGAAACCGGCCATCACGACCTGGCCCGCATATGTGCCGACGCTCGAGGACGAGAGGCCGGAGGCCAGCAGCGCGACCGCGAACGCGAGCGCCGCCCCGCCGCCGACGAGCGTGCCGAACTGGTGGTGCGCGCCCGTCGAGCGAGCTCGTGTTCGACAGGCCCGGGGTGTGGAGCAGCTTCGCCGCGACTGCGAGCATCGCCAGGTTGATGACACCGGCGAGACCGAGGGCGATGATCACGTCGAGGCGAGCGAACCGGAGCACCTTGCCGCGCTCGGAGTCGTTGCGCGCCGGCACGCGGCCGTTCATCAGAGACGAATGCAGGTAGATCGCGTGCGGCATGACGGTGGCGCCGACGATCCCGACCGCGAGGTACACCGAACTGGCGCCGTCGAGGCCCGGGACCAGTCCGCCCAACGACTGGTGGACCGACGGACCGATGCGGAGCGTCTCGTACAGGAACCCGGCGAACACAAGCCCGAGCAATCCCGTGATCGCGAGCTCGAACCGGCGGTAGCCGCGGACCTGGAGCTCGAGGATCCCGAACGCGATCACGCCGGTGATGAGGCCGGCGATCAGCAGCGGCACGCCGAACAGGAGGTTCAGCCCGACCGCGGCGCCAAGGAATTCGGCGATGTCGGTCGCCATCGCCATCAGCTCGGCCTGCACCCACAGCCCTACGCTCATCGAGCGGGGCATCCGCTCGCGGCACACCTCGGGCAGGCTCCGCTCGGTGACGATCCCGAGCTTGGCCGACAGGTACTGGACCAGCATCGCCATCAGGTTCGCGAGCAGCACGACCCATAGCAGGAGGTAGCCGAATTTCGCGCCGCCCTGGATGTTCGTCGCGAAGTTGCCGGGATCCACGTATGCGACCGAGGCCACGAACGCGGGACCGAGCATCGCGAGCGTCGCCCGCAGCCGTCCGCGCGCGAGCAGCCGCTCGAGCGGGCTGGGACCCGGCGCCGCCTTGCCGACAGTGATCGGCGCGCCGTCGGCGATCGCGCCCTCGAACGCGGGCTCGCGGATGGCTCCGCGCGCCGGCGTCAAGCGCTGACCTCGACGCGCATCGCGCGCGCCAGCGCGCCACCGAGCACGTGCGTGCTGTCGCCGAAGCGAACGAACAGCGGCCCGTCGAACGGCTGCTTGTCGACGACCTCGAGCCGGTCGCCAGGGGCGATCCCGCAGTCGGCCAGAAATCGCAGCATCTCCGGATCGGAATCGGACACGCGCGCGAAGGTTCCTCGCGCGCCGACCTCGAGCGCCTGCAGGCTGATCGTCGAGCCCTCCTCGATCTTGAGCTCGCGGGTCGGGATCGGGTCGCCATGCGGGTCGTGCGTGGGGTCGCCGAGCTTGGCCGCGATCAGGTCCTCGAGGTCTTCGGAGAGCACGTGCTCGAGCACCTCCGCTTCCTGGTGGACGCGGTCCCACGGGACGCCGAGCGACTTGACGAGATACAGCTCGAGCAGCCGGTGATGGCGCATCACCTCGAGGGCGACGCGCCGCCCGTCGTCGGTCAGCGAAACGCCGCGGTAGGGCTGATGCTCGACCAGGCCCAGCTCGTCGAGGCGCTTAACCATTCCGGATGCCGACGCAGGGGTGACGCCCAGGCGGTCGGCGAGCGCGTTTGTGCTGACGGCTTCGCCGTCGCGCCGCTCCAGGGCGTAGATCGCCTTGGCGTAGTCCTGCACGGCCTGCGATCGGAGCGCGGTTGAGTCCTGGCTTGCCATGACGGATTTTATGGTACGCCTAAATTTCAATTTCGCAAGGGCGATCGGAAAGCGCGTATGCCTATCCTGTGTCTTCGATGGCCTCCCTGGACACGCTCAGCACCGACTACCGCACGATCACCGAGGCGTGCGGGCTGCTCGACCGGTCCGAGCGCGGAAAGCTCGCGCTGACCGGGTCAGACTCGGGCGGCTTCCTCCAGGGTCAGGTGACCAACGATGTCGAGGGCCTGTCCCCCGGCCAGGGCTGCTACGCCGCGTTCCTGACGCCGAAGGGGAAGATGCTCGGCGACCTGCGGATCCTCGCCACCGGCAGCGAACTCCTGCTCGACACCGAGCGCGTCGCGCTCCAGGCGCTGTTCAACATGATCCGGCGGTTCAGCATCGGGTACGACGTCGAGCTCCACAAGCGCACGCTCGAGAGCGGGCTGCTGTCGCTGATCGGACCGGGGGCCGGTGAGCTCGCCGGCGCCGGCGGGCTGCCCGCCGATGAGCACGCGCACGCGCTCGTCGAGGTACCGGGAACAAATCTGACTGCGCGTGCGATCCGGACCGACATCGGGATCGACCTGCTGTGCGACGCCGGCGAGGTTGACGCGCTGCGGTCCGCGCTCGAGGACGCGGGCGCCCCTTCGGTCGCCGAGGCCGCCGTCGAGTGCCTGCGGGTCGAATGCGGCCGCCCCCGGTACGGGATCGACCTCGACGACTCCGTGATCCCTCAGGAGGCGGGGCTCAACGAGCGCGCGGTGTCGTTCACGAAGGGCTGCTACGTCGGCCAGGAGACGGTCGCCCGGCTCTTCTACCGCGGTAAGCCGAACCGGCAGCTGCGCGGCGTCCGGCTGTCAGGGCCGGCGTCGTCCGGTGATGAGCTGTCGTTCGAAGGGCGGGTCGTCGGGCGTCTCGCGACGGTCGCGGAGTCGCCGCGGATCGGCCCGATCGCGCTCGCGCTGGTCCGCCGCGAGGCCCCGCCGGGGTCCATCGTCGCGGTGGGCGCGGAGGCGGGCATCACCGCCGAGGTCACCGAGCTTCCGTTCTAGTCAAATCACCAGCTGCGTCGTGTCGGGGTGCGAGTCGAGGTAGGTGGAGATGATCCGCAACTCGTCGATCTCGTCCGGCGGGACGTGTGCGCCCAGTTCGCCGGCGCGGCCGCCGCGCTTGAGCGCGGCCTGCGTCCGCTGATCGAGCGCGTCGGTGTCCGCCGGCGGGAGGGGCGAGAGGGGCGGGAGGGGCGGGAGGGGCGGGAGGGGCGGGAGGGGACCCCAGTCCACGAGACGCCCGGCGACCACCCAGAACGCATCCTGCCGGTCGGAATCGACCGGATGTGCGGCCAGTACGAGGCGGGCCTTGGCGTGGGTCGCCTCGAGTGCCCCACCCATCCGGTCGAGGATCACGCCGAGGCGGTGAAGGCGCCGGCGCAGCCACGCCGCTCGCTCGTACTGCTGCTGATCGGACGCCGCCCGCATCTGGTCGCGGACGTGGCCGAGCAGCCGGTCGCGGCCATCCGCTTCCCCGACGAACAGCCGGAGGGCGGCGTCGAGCCGGCGCCGGTACAGGTTCGGATCGAGGTCTCCAAGGCACGGCGACAGGCAGCGCCCCATCTGCCCGTATGCGGACGGATGCTCGCGGAGCACGAGCCGGCGCCCGCAGTGGCGCAGTCCGAACAGCGAATCGAGCTGCTCGACCAGTTCGTGCGCGAGCCGCCGGCCCCGTAGCGGCCCGATCGTGACGGCGTGCCCCGGCGCCGGCTCGGACGCCACCTCGAGGATCGGGAACGGGATGTCGAGGCGGCAGCGGATGTAGCAGAGCCGCCCATCCGTTTTCGCGAGGCGGATGTTCCCGGGAGGGCGATGCTGCTTGATCAGGCGGTTTTCGAGCACGAGCGCGCCGAGCTCCGAGTTCGTGCTCTGGTAGTCGACCACCGTGGCCTGGACGGTCCAGTCGGCAGGTCCCGTCGAGGGTGCGAAGTGGGCGCGGGCGCGGCTCCGGATCGACACCGACTTGCCCACGTACAGCACCCGGCCTGCGTCGTCGCGGAACAGGTACACGCCGGGGTCTTTCGGTAGATCCGCGAAATCGAGCTGGGGCGGGGTCGTGAGCGCCGGCATGCGCCGCTTGCGGCCCATCGTGCGCTTGCGGCGCCGGCCGGTGATCGCGAGCGCGTCGGCCACTGTCAGCGCATTGGCACAGAGCCTCGGGAACATCGCGCACAGGACGCGAGCGCACGTCTCCGCGTCGGCGAGCGCCCGGTGCGCGGTCTGCACCTCGACCCCGAGCGCGTCCGCGAGCACGCCCAGCCCCCGCTTGTTCTGAAGCGGCAGCAGCTTGCGCGCGAGCGCCGCCGTGCACAGCACGGGCGGATTCGGCCACTCGAGGCCGATCAGGTCGAACGCCTGGCGTAGCACCCGGCGGTCGAACGGCGCGTTGTGCGCAACCAGGACCCGGTCCTGGAGGAGCTCGGCGAGCGGTGGCAACACGGCCTCCAGGCCGGGGGCGTCGGCCAGCATCTCCTGGGTGATCCCCGTGAACCGCTGGATCCCCCGCCCGAGCGGCCGGTTGCAGCGCACCAGCGAGGACCAGCGGTCGTGCAGCTCCCCCCCGCCGACAAGGACCGCGCCGACCTCGGTCATCTCGCACGCATCGCCGCCCAGGCCGTTGGTCTCGGTGTCCACGACGATGAACTCGGCGCTCGCGATCGGCTGCTCCAGCAGGGCCACAGACGCGTGATACGCCCGCCTCCGGACGGCAAGCAAGCAGGATTGCAGCGCCCGGCGTCGCATCTGTCTCGATGACCGGACCCCCGGGTAGGATCGGCAGCACCAATCCTCGGGAAGGAGGTGACGTGACCACTACCGCCCCTGACCTCCAAAAGCTCCGCGAGCTTGACGATGGGACGCGTCGCGCATGGATGGCGTACAACGAGCGGCTTCGTGATCTCGACGGCGAGGAGTATGAGCGGGCTGAGAGCGATTCGTGGACGGAGCTTCAGCGCGAGCTCCGGCAGCTCGATCGCCGGCGCGCCTCGCTGACGCAGAACGCCACCGCCTGAGGTCCCGGCGCCACCGCGTCGCCTCACGGGCCGCGCGCCACCGCGGGACCGTCCCGAGCGCGGAGCTGCACAGCCTCACGACGACGAAGTTGACACCGATCGGTGTTACGTTCGCGCGAGCGGGTAGAAAGATCGCTAGGTTTCGCCCCCGTCGCTAGGGTTTCGCCGCAGCGACCGGGATTTCCGGCGATCCCGCCCCTTCCAGACGGTGTTGCATAGGAGGCTACGTCGAGGATGTGCAGCAGGACGATCGCGATGCTCGTCTGCGCGGCGCTGGCCGTGTCGGCCTGCGGGTCCACGGCCAAGGGCGTCAGCACTCCGAGAACCGCGGCGCCCGTAAACCTCACCGTGTACATCGGCAACAACCAGGTGTCCGTGTCCCCGTCGAATGTCGGCGCGGGTCCGGTCGACTTCATCATCACCAACCAGGCGGCTCAGGCCGAGTCGATCGCGATCCTCCGCTCCGGCGCCGCCGCCGGCCAGCCTCTCGCGAACACTGGACCGATCAACCCCCAGGCAACCGCCCAGGTGACCGTCAACTTCTCCCCCGGCAGCTACTCGCTCGCCACCGCCGGCGGAGGCTCCGGCGCCGGGTCCACGATCCGGGCCGCCTTGATTCACATCGGTGCCAAGCGCGCCAGCAGCGACAACGAGCTGCTGCAGCCGTAGGGCCGGTCGGTGAGGCGCCGGCGAACGCCACCCATCCTTCCGAGCCCGCCGCCCCAGGCGCGGGCCGGTGCAAAACTCGCCAAACCCCGACCTCGCCGGCGACTCCGAGCACATAAGCGCCTCACCGGCGCTTATGTAGCCCGGGTCGGTGCGAGCCGCGAGGTTTGGCGACTTGTACACCAATGCCCGGGCGAGGCCGGTGTTTTCGGGCGTTGTACATGGCGGCG
The DNA here is from genome assembly GCA_963699325.1 of uncultured Solirubrobacterales bacterium. Classification (GTDB taxonomy): domain Bacteria; phylum Actinomycetota; class Thermoleophilia; order Solirubrobacterales; family Solirubrobacteraceae; genus Palsa-465. The sequence continues at coordinate 820,396 of CAVOTN010000022.1, forward strand.
AGGCCCGTCGCGGGGCATCTCATTGCTTTTGTGCAATACTTGCATGCGTGCAAGCAACTCAAACGTCAGAGACCGCGATCCCGCCGGCGCGGGCGCGGGAACCGCCGGCGCAGGCGCGGCATCGGTGGACGCGACCACGCAGATCGCCGGCGCCACCACGCAGAACCCCGCCGCCACCCTCGCCAGCGACCTCTACGCGCTGATCTTGTTCCTCCACAAGAACTGCAACGCGGATCTGTTCGAGGCCGTCGGGGCGCTCGAGCTGTCGCTCAGCCAGATCAAGCTCCTCCACCATCTCGAGGACCAGCCGCGCGAACTCACCCTCACGGAGGCGGCTGAGGTCGTGCACGTGTCGATGCCGGCGGCCAGCCGGATGGTTGACGACCTCGTGCGCCGCGGGTTCGCGCAGCGCCGCGAGGACGACGACGATCGCCGGATGAAGCGTGTCTGCCTGACCCCGAGCGGGCGCACGGCAATCAGCCGTCTGAATGCAGCGCGCCTGAGCGGACTCGAGCAGTTCGTCAACAACTTGACCACGACCGAGAGCGGATCGCTCGCGCCAGCGCTGCAGCAGCTGCTCGAGCGCGAGGACATCGCCGCCTGCCGCCCGGAGGAGCTCACCACATGACCGATCGCATTCTCGCCCACCGCCACCGCCTGGTGAACGACGAAAACAGCAAGTGGTGGACGCTCGGCGCGATGTGCTTCGCGCTGTTCATGATCATGCTCGACAACACGGTCGTGAACGTCGCGCTGCCGTCGATCCAGCACGACCTGCACGCGTCACTTGCGGCGCTCGAGTGGACCGTGAACGCGTACACGCTGACGTTTGCGGTGCTGCTCGTCACCGGCGGGCGCCTCGGCGACATCTTCGGGCGCCGGAGGATGTTCCTGTTCGGCGTGACCGTGTTCGGCCTGTCCAGCCTGGCGATCGGCTTCGCCCCCAACGACACCGTGCTCGTGGCGTTCCGCGCCGTCCAGGGCGTGGGAGCCGCGTTCATGATGCCGGCGACACTGGCGATCATCACCCAGTCGTTCCCGGCCGAGCAGCGCGGAACCGCGATCGGGACGTGGGCCGGCGTCAGCGCGCTCGCCCTCGCGATTGGTCCCGTCGTCGGCGGCTTCCTCACCGAGTACGTGAGCTGGCGCGCGATCTTCTTCATCAACCCGCCGATCGCCGTCGTCGCGATCGCCGTGACGCTGTTCGCTGCCCGGGAGTCGCGCGACGAGACCGTCGACAAGACCGTCGACTTCGCCGGCATCGCGTCGCTCACGGTTGGGCTGACCGCACTCGTCCTCGCGCTCGTTCAGAGCAACAGCTGGCAGTGGGGCTCGGCTCGCGTCATCTCGCTGTTGGTCCTGGCGGCCTTGTCCCTGACCGCATTCGTGATCATCGAGCGGCGCGTCAAGGCCCCGATGATCGACTTCACCTTCTTCCGCTCGCGCACGTCGATCGGCGCGAACACCGTCGGGTTCCTGATCTCGTTCGCGATGTTCGCGCAGTTCTTCTTCCTGACGCTGTACATGCAGAACGTCCTGCACTACTCGCCGCTCGAGACCGGGCTGCGCTTCCTGCCCTCGACGCTGGTGATCATGGTCACGGCCCCGCTCGCGGGGCGCCTCGCGGATCGCGTCGGCTCGCGCCCGCTGATGACGGGCGGGCTCACAATCGTCGCCGCGGCTCTGTTCATCGAGTCCCGCTTGACCATCCACAGCGGGTATGGCCTGCTGCTGCCCGGGTTCGTGCTGATGGGGCTTGGAATGGGCCTTGTGATGTCGCCGATGAGCACGGCCGCGATGAACGCTGTCGACCGCAGCAAGGCCGGCGCCGCGTCCGGTGTCCTGTCGATGAGCCGGATGGTGGGCAGCACCTTCGGCGTCGCCGTGATGGGCGCGCTCGTCACCACGATCGGCGGCTCGAAGATCGATTCGCTCCTCCCCCACGTCCCGGCCGCGACTCGCGACGCGATCACGAACGCGCTCGGGAGCGGGGCGGCGATCGGCGGCCACGCCTCGGCTGGCATCGTCGCCGCAGCGAACGACGCGTTCGTGTCGGCGCTCGGCATCGGCCTGCTGGTCGGGTCGCTCGTGACGCTGTCCGGCGCGGTCGTCGCCTGGACGTTCATCCGACCGCGGGTGGCCTCCCCGGCCAGTGTGCCGGCACAGGCGGAGCAGGCGACCGGGACCCAGGCCGACGACGAAGCTGCGGCCGAGGTCAGCCTGGTCTGACCCGTCCCTGGCTACACCCGGGTAGCATCCGGCCGGCGAACTCCGCCGACCCTAGGAAGGTGCAACACGAGTGGCAGTTGATCTGAGTCAGGTCGCAAACGTCGAAACCGAGCCGGGCGTGCTTCCCCGCACGATGGCCGCGTGGGTGATCCGCGAGGAGCGCCAGGGCGAGCCGACCGACGCCTTCCAGATCGAGGAGATCGAGGTCCCCGAGCCCGGCGCGTTCGAGGTGATCGTGCGCGTGATGGCCGCCGGCGTGAACTTCAACAACGTATGGGCAGCGCTTGGCGAGCCGGTCTCGGTGTTCCGCTACCACCCCGAGGAGGACCATCACATCGGCGGATCGGACGCCTCGGGCGTGGTCTGGAAGGTCGGCCCTGGCGTGACCCGCTGGAAGCCTGGCGACGAGGTCGTGATCCACTGCAATCAGGCCTCCTACGAGGATCCAGAGGTCCACGGACTCGATCCGCTCGCGGCGCCCTCGCAGCGGATTTGGGGGTATGAGACCAGCTGGGGATCGTTCGCCCAGTTCTGCAAGGTGCAGGCCCAGCAGCTCCTGCCCAAGCCGGCACATCTCGCCTGGGAGGAAGCGGCCGCCTACGGACTTACGTACTTCACGGCATACCGCATGCTGATGGACCGCTGCAACCTCCAGCCCGGCCATCGCGTGCTGATCTGGGGCGCCGCCGGCGGACTCGGCGTGTTCGCGACCCAGCTGTGCGCGCTCGCCGGAGCCGACGCCGTCGGCATCGTCTCCAGCGAAGAGAAGGGCCAGCTGATCGAGCAGCTCGGCGCCGTCGGCTACATCAACCGGACCGAGTTCCCGGGGATGATGCGCCGGGGCGACGAGACCGTCGACCAGGAGCGCGCCCGCTTCAAGGAATCCCGTCGGTTCTGCAAGGCGGTCGAAGCCATCCTGGGCGAGCCGCCGGACATCGTGTTCGAGCACGTCGGCAAGGCCACGTTCCCGACCTCCGTGCTGGTCGTGCGGCCGTTCGGAAAGGTCGTGATCTGCGGCGCGACGTCCGGCTACCAGCTCGATTTCGACGTCCGCTACCTGTGGATGCGTCAGAAGGAGATCATCGGCTCGCACTTCGCGAACGCCTGGGAGGCGACCAAGGCGAACCAGCTGATCGAGGAGTCAAAGGTGCGGCCTGTCCTGTGGCAGACGATGGGATTCGAGAACGTCGGCGAGGCTCACCAGCTTCTGCGCGACAACAAGCACCTCGGCAAGATCGCGATCCTCGTCGGCGCCACCGACGAGGGCCAGGGCAAGACGGCCGAGGGTCCCGGCGCGATCCGAGCAGAGGTGGGCGCCTGATGGCCGGCGTCATGCATGTCGACTGGTACGCGACGGTCCTGCGTCAGGATCTGTTTGCGGCCGAGGTCTCAGCCGTGGCGCCGCTGGCGCTCCGCTACGGAGCCACCCAGTACTCGGTCCAGCGCTCCCGCGACGACCGCTACAAGATCACGCAGATGGCCTGGTTCGACTCAAAGCAGGCCTGGTACGCCTTCTGGGAAGGCCCGGAGATGCTCGCGTTCCGGCGCCGGCTCTCGGGCAAGTACCAGATCCCGATCACCTACACCTGGTACGACGAACTGGTGGCGGGAGCGCTCGGACCCGAGGTCGGCCTGGAACCGGAGCCGGCGCCACCGCCGTCACCGGCCCCCGCCGCGGCCGTCTAAAAGGTCCTTTCCTAACGCGGGACGCAAGGATGACGTCCTATCCTTGGCGCAGGTGACCCGAACCCACAAGATCGTCAACCTGATCGGCGTGCCGCTGCCGCTGGTCGGGCTGGTCGCGGCGATCGTGCTGCTGTGGAACGAGGCGATCGGGCCGCTCGAGCTCGGCCTGCTGCTCGGCTTGTATGTGCTGACCGCGCTCGGGGTGACGCTCGGCTACCACCGGATGTTCACCCATCGCGCGTTCGAGTCGAGCCGCGCGTTCCGCGCGATCGTCGCCGTGCTCGGCTCGATGGCCATGCAGGGATCCGTGATCACCTGGGTCGCCGATCACCGCAAGCACCACACGTTCACCGACCAGGAGGGCGACCCGCACTCTCCCCACCTGAGCGGACCCGGTTTCTGGGGTGGCGTCAAGGGGCTGTGGCACGCGCACGTCGGCTGGCTGTTCGAGTCGGTCGGCACGGCCGAGCGCGAGCGCTTCGCGGCCGACCTGCTCAGAGACGGCGTCCTGCGGGTGGTCGACAAGCTGTTCTTCGTGTGGGTCGCGGTCGGGTTTGCGATCCCGTTCGCGCTCGGGTGGATCGTCGGCGGCGGCCTCGGCGCCGCGCTGACCGCGCTCCTGTGGGGCGGCTTCGTGCGGGTGTTCCTGCTTCACCACGTCACCTGGTCGATCAACTCGGTCTGCCACTTCTTCGGGCGCCGGCGGTTTGACGTCGAGGACGAGTCCCGGAACGTGTTCTGGCTCGCCCCGCTGTCGATGGGCGAGTCCTGGCACCACAACCACCACGCATTCCCGACCTCCGCGTTCCACGGCCTCAGCGTGTGGGAGCGGATGGCCGACCCGACGGGCCTGCTGATCTCGCTGCTCGAGAAGCTCGGGATCGTGTGGAACGTCGTCCGCGTCAGCCCCGAGCGCCAGCGCGCAAAGTCGCTCCCCGGGCCGACGTAGCCGCCCGAGAGCCGCCCGAGAGCCGGCCTGCGGAATTACCCCGCTTCGAGCGGCGCCATCGTCAAGCCGGCGCCGTTGAGCTGCTCCCAGTACCCCTCGGCCTCGTCGCGCGGACCGCTCCACACGATCGCGCAGCCGCTCTTGTCGATGCGGTCGGCCAACTGGTAGCCCTGAGCCAGGGTGACGCCTGGAATCACCCGCGACAGCGTCTCCGCGACGTGGTCGAAGGTGTTGAAGTTGTCGTTTAGCACGACCACCCGCCACAACCCGCCGAGGTCGCTGCCCGGCCCGCCTAAGCGCGGCAGCTCAACCGTCTGCGACATCTCGCCCAGCATAGCTCGCGCGGATTGCTCAGCCGGCACGGACCGCGTCGGCGCGCTTGCGCCAGTACCGCTCGAGCCCGGCGTACAGCTGATCGGGCGGCGCGGCCTGCTCGTAGGCCTCGAGCAGCGCGGGATCGGCATGCTCCGCGATCTCCGCGCGCACGCCGGCCATGAACGTCGTCAAATCCTGCTCGCGCGCCCGCGCCGCCCATTCATCGAGGCGCTCCGCCAGCTCGGCGAGCTGCGCCTCGGGGTCCTCGCTCAAGCCGAAGTGGGTCTGGACCAGCCGCTGCGGCTTCCACGCCGCGATCCGCTCGATCGACTCGTGCCACTGCTCGACGTCGATGTCCGGCGGCGGACTCGGCGGCAGCGTCAACGACGATGACGCGATCCGCACGCCGCCGGTGTCGCCGACGAACGCGGTTCCGTCGTGCAGGTAGGAGACGTGGTGGGACGCGTGCCCAGGGGTGTAGGCGACCTCGAACGCCCCGCCGAACAGCTTCTCGCCGCCGTGGAGCACGTGCAGGTTGCCCTCAGGTACCGGCACCATCTCGCCCCAGCGACGGTCCATATCCTCGCCGTAGAGCATCCGGGCGCTCTTGATCAGACGTTCGGGGTCGGCCATGTGGCGGGCACCGCGCTCGTGGACATAGACCTCGAGGTCGGGCCAGCGCTCGACCAGCGAGCCGCTCGCTCCGGCGTGGTCGAGGTGGATGTGCGTGAGCAGCAGCGCACGCGGGCGCTCGCCACCGAGCCCTTCGAGCAGCGTCGGAAGGCACGAGGTCGGACCCGGATCGATCACCACGTCGTCGACCACCCAGGCTCCGATCACCCGGGGCACGCCCAGGTGCATCACGTCGATCAGCCGCATGTCCGCGAGCCTAGTGCGATCGGGACTCGGGCTCGTCTTCGTCCGGCTCGACAACCGGGAGGACCGCGGTCGGCTCGACGTCCGGGTCGGGCGGGTGGTGCGGGTGGGGGCCCATCCCCGGGTCAGGCTCGAATTCCGGCCCGAACCCGGCTTCCTGCTCGAGCTCGTCCTCGGGGAAGATGTCCTCGGGCTCGACATCCTCGTCGAGTTCGAGATCCTCCTCGCTCCGGACCGCCTCTTCGGTGACCATCGGGCCAGCGTCGGTCTCGGTCTCGGTCGCCGGGGCCTCGTCGACAGCGCCAGCCTCCGCGGGGAACCGGTCGGTCGCCGAGTCCGTGAGCGTCAGCAGCTCGTGCGCGAGATCGCGCGTGTCCTCCACGATCCGGTGTCGCTCTGACCAGATCCGGTCGGTCTCGACGTCGAGCTCGCGGACCCGCTCTTCGGCGGCGCTGACGATCTGGGCCGCCTCGCGGCGCGCGGCTTCGAGCCGGTCCTCGGCCTCGCTGCGCGACTGGAAGGTGATCTGCGCCGCCGCATCGTGCGCGCGCTGCAGGATCCCCGACACCTCCTCCCCCACCCGCTCGAGCGCCCTGCGAATCGCCGCGTCGGGAGAACGGGTCGCCTGCAGCTCGGCGACGAGCTGGCTCGTCTTTTGCACGTAGGCGTCGACGGCGAGCCGGTCGTACCCGCGCAACACGGTCGGAAAGTCGACGTCGGCCACAGCCGGAACGGGGTCGTCGGGCATCGTCGCGAGCGGAGCGGTGATCTCCTGCATCAACGCGTGTTCGGTGGAGGCAGAGCTCTGATCGGGCATGGCCTGACCATACACATTGGATCCCCCCGCACGGCAACTGTGCCGCCTGCCATCAAAGGATTCATACAATCCGACCCCATGCCGGAGCCGCCCTCGCACCGACTGCCCGAACCCGACCGGCCGTGGATGATGCGCACGTACGCCGGGCATTCGGACGCGCGGCGGTCCAACGAGCTCTACCGCAAGAACCTCGAGAAGGGCCAGACCGGGCTGTCGATCGCCTTCGACCTGCCGACGCAGACCGGCTATGACCCCGACCACGAGCTCGCGCGCGGCGAGGTCGGCAAGGTCGGCGTCTCGATCGCCCACAAGGGCGACATGGAGACGCTTCTGGAGGGCATCCCGCTCGATCAGATGAACACGTCGATGACGATCAACGCCACCGCGGCCTGGCTGCTCGCCCTCTACATCGTCGCCGCCGAGAGATCAGGACCCACCCACCCCCGACAAAGAGCTCCAGGGCACGACCCAGAACGACATTCTCAAGGAGTACCTGAGCCGGGGCACGTACGCGTTCCCGCCGGGGCCGAGCATGCGCCTGATCGCGGACACGATCGCCTACACCGTGGAGCACGTGCCCAAGTGGAACCCGATCAACATCTGCTCGTACCACCTCCAGGAGGCGGGCGCGACGCCCGTCCAGGAGATCGCGTTCGCGATGTCCAACGCGATCGCGGTCCTCGACGCGGTCAAGCAGCGCGTCTCGCAGGAGCTCATGGGGAGCGTGTTCGGCCGCATCTCGTTCTTCGTCAACGCCGGCGTCCGGTTCGTCGAGGAGCACGCCAAGCTCCGCGCGATGGCGACGCTGTGGGACGAGCTCGGACGCGAGCGCTACGGCGTCGAGGACGAGAAGCACCGCCGGCTGCGCTACGGCGTGCAGGTCAACTCGCTCGGCCTGACCGAGGCCCAGCCCGAGAACAACGTCTACCGAATCGCGCTCGAGGCGCTCGCGGTGACGCTCGGCCGGAACGCGCGCGCCCGGGCGGTCCAGCTGCCGGCCTGGAACGAGGCGCTCGGCCTGCCTCGGCCGTGGGACCAGCAGTGGTCGCTTCGCCTCCAGCAGATCCTCGCGTACGAGACCGACCTGCTCGAGTACCCCGACATCTTCGAGGGCTCGAAGGTGATGGACGGGCTAGTGGCCGAGCTGCTCGAGGGCGCGCGCGAGGAGATGCACCGGGTGGCCGAGCTAGGTGGCGCAGTCGAAGCGGTCGACTACATGAAGGCCGCGCTCGTCGAGTCGCATCGCAGGCGGTGGCAGCGGATCGAGTCGGGCGAGCAGGTCGCGGTCGGCATGAACAAGTTCACCTCGACCGAGCCCTCGCCGCTGACCGCCGGCGCCGACGGCGGCATCCTCGTCGTCGACCCGGAAGTCGAGGCCGAGCGCCGAGCCGCGGTCGAGAAATGGCGGTCCGAGCGCGACCAGAACGTCGTCGACGAGGCGCTCGCGGCGCTCGCGGAAACCGCCCGGCAAGAACATGAGAACATCATGCCCGCGACGATCGCCGCCGCCCGCGCCGGCGCGACAACGGGTGAGTGGTCCCAGACCCTGCGCGAGGCGTTCGGCGAGTACCGCGCGCCGACCGGCGTCGGCGACGCCGCCGCGGCGCCCAGCGAGGAAGTGTCGGAGCTCCGCGCCGAGGTCGAGCGCGTCAGCGAGTCGCTCGGCCGTAGGCTCAAGTTCCTGGTCGGTAAGCCCGGCCTCGACGGGCACTCAAACGGGGCCGAGCAGATCGCCGTGCGGGCCCGCGACGCGGGCATGGACGTCGTGTACGAGGGCATCCGCCTGACCCCGTCGCAGATCGCGACGTCGGCCGCTCAGGAGGGCGTCCACGTGATCGGCCTCTCGATCCTCTCGGGGTCGCATCGTGAGTTGATCCCCGCCGTGCTCGAGGCCCTGCGTGACGCCGGCGCCGGCGACGTGCCTGTCGTGGTCGGCGGCATCATCCCCGAGGCGGACGGCGCCGCGATGCGCGAGGCCGGGATCGCGGCTGTGTACACGCCCAAGGACTGGAACCTGAACGCGATGATGCGCGACATCATCGAGCTGGTCGCCGCCCGCAACGGGGTCGCATCAGCCGTGGGCGCTTGAACGGGGCGCGTGCGCCGGCAGACGGCCGCGAGCTCGGCAGACGGCTGCGCGAGCGCGATCTCACCGCCGCGCCCGCCGTTCTGAACCTGATCGAGAGCCGCTCGCCGGACGCGCGCGAGCAGGCGCAGGCGCTGCTGGGCGCAGTCTCCCCGTCGGAGCTGGGGCGCGAAGCGCCGGCGCACATCATCGGGGTGACGGGTCCCCCGGGGGTAGGGAAGTCATCGCTGCTGTCCCAGCTCGTCAAGCACTGGCGCGCGCACGACCGGTCTGTCGCCGTGCTGGCGGTCGACCCGAGCTCGCGCCGCTCCGGAGGCTCACTGCTCGGCGACCGGGCCCGGATCGAGTTCGATCCAAAGGACCGCTGCGTGTTCATCCGCTCGACCGCCGCGGGCACCCGCCTCGGCGGCCTCGCTCCCGCCACGCGCGCCGCCTCCGAAGCGCTCGCGGCCGCGTTCGACGTGGTCGTGATCGAGACCGTCGGGGTCGGCCAGTCGGAGACCGAGGTGGCCGACGCCGCCGACACGGTCGCGGTCGTGCTCCAGCCCGCCTCCGGCGACGTGCTCCAGTTCCTCAAGGCGGGCATCATGGAAGTGCCCGACGTGCTCGTTCTCACCAAGACCGATCTCGGCACCGCCGCCACCCGCGCCATGACCGACCTGAAGGCCGCGCTGCTCGCGCTCGGCGCGGGCGATACCGAGGTCTGCGCGGTTTCGTCGGTGCCACCCCCGACCGGCATCGAGCAACTCGCGCAAGCCCTGGACGCGCACAGACAGCGCCTCGACCTCGGCGAGCGCCGGCGGCACGCCCGCCGGCGCCACGCCCTCGAGAACTTCGCCGTCGAGCATGGCGAGCGCGGGCTGCGCGCGCTCGGCGGGCGCCTTCAGGCCGAGCGCTGGCTCGAGGACCGGGATCCGGCGCTCGACGTGCCCTCGCTCGAGCGCGCGCTGACCGACCGCGCGGAGCGACGAACGTGAGGTCTCCTCGCCGGCGCCAGGCCGTTCCCCGGCGCATCGTCCTCCCGTCGGAGCCACTGGTCGACGGCGACACCGCCCTGCGCGCGTGGCGCGACTCCGACCTGAACCCACTCGTCGCCGCCTGCCAGGACCGCGAGATCTCGCGCTGGACGCGGGTGCCGTTCCCCTACGGCGCGGCCGATGCCCGCAACTACCTGCTCCAGCGCCACGACGCGCTCCACGCCGGCGCCTCGGCACCGTTCGCTGTCGTCGCCGCCGGCGATCGTGACCGGCTGCTCGGATCGATCTCGCTGATGCGCTTCTCGTGGAAGAACGCGCGGGCCGAGGTCGGCTACTGGCTGGCCGGAGACGCCCGCGGGCGGGGGCACATGACCCGGGCCGTGCGCCTGATCACGAACTGGGGCTTCGTCCACCTCGGGCTGCACCGGATCGATCTGCTGGCGGCGACCGGGAACCCCGCCTCCCAGCACGTCGCCGAACGCTGCGGGTTCACGCGCGAGGCGGTGCTGCGGTCGTACATGGTCGGCAGGAACGGCCGCGACGACATGGTCGCGTTCGGTCTGCTCGCGACCGACGCGCCAGGTTGACCGGCGCCGTCGGCTAGCCTTCTTCAAATGGGGCGAGAGCCACTCCGTGATGGCCACGGCCGCGTGATCGGCGATCTGCGCGTGTCGGTCACCGACCGCTGCAACTTCCGCTGCCAGTACTGCATGCCCGCCGAGGGCCTGCCGTGGCTCGAACGCGCCGAGATCCTGACCTTCGAGGAGATCGCCCGTTTGGTCGGCCTGTTCGCCGAGATGGGCGTCCACGACGTCCGCCTGACCGGCGGCGAGCCGCTCGTCCGCAAGCAGTTCCCGCACCTCGCGCAGATGCTCGCCGCGATCGAGGCCGTGCACGACCTGTCGGTCACGACCAACGGGTTCCTGCTCGAACGCGATGCCGAAGCGCTGGTCCGCGCCGGCATCAACCGCTTCAACGTGTCGGTCGACTCGCTCCAGCGCGACCGCTTCTTCGAGCTCACCCGCCGGGACGCGCTCCCGCAGGTGCTGAGGGGGCTCGAGCACCTGGCGACGTTCCCCGAGGCCCATCCGATCAAGATCAACGCGGTCGCGATCCGTGGCTTCACCGAGGACGAGGCGATCCCGCTCGCCGAGTTCGCGCGCCGTACCCCGTACGAGGTCCGTTTCATCGAGTTCATGCCGCTCGACGCCGACCACGCCTGGACCGAGGATCAGGTGCTCACCGGCGACGAGATCCGTGCGGCGATCGACGCCGTGTATCCGCTCGAGCCCGAGCCGCGCGAGCCGCACGCAACCGCTCGCGTCTACAACTTCGCCGACGGGCACGGGAAGGTCGGCTTCATCAACCCGGTGTCCGAGCCGTTCTGCGCCGATTGCGACCGCATCCGCCTGACCGCCGACGGCCGCCTGCGCACCTGCCTGTTCTCGCTGAACGAGACCGACCTGCGCGGCCCGATGCGCGACGGCGCGGACGACGAAGAGCTCGAGCAGATCATCCGCGACGCGGTCTGGCTCAAGGAGCTCAAGCACCACGTCGGCGAGGCGGGCTTCATCCAGCCCGCCCGCACCATGTCCGCGATCGGCGGCTGAGCTCTCCGGTTAGACCGAGCGCCCCCGCTCGCCGGCGAGGAGCCCGATTAAGAGCTTCATAAGAGCGGGCGCCGGTTAACTCTTTCGCAAGGATTTAGCCAGCATCATCTACGGCGCAGATGCTCCTCCTGATGCTGTTTGCCGTGATCGCCGGCGCGGGGACTGCGATCACGCCCTGCGTGCTGCCGGTCGTTCCCGCGCTGCTCGCCTCGAGCGCCACGGGCGGCCGCCGGCGCCCGATCGGGATCGTGGTCGGGCTCGCGGTCACCTTCACGATCGCGATCGTGCTGCTCGCGCAGCTGGTCAAGGGCGTCGGCCTCGCCAGCGGCGCCGCGAGGACGCTCGCGATCGTCGTCCTGTTCGCGTTCGGGCTCGCGCTGCTGATCCCCGGTCTGACGGCTCGCATCGAGGCGCCGCTGTCGCGGCTGGGCCGCTTCGGTCCGAAGTCCCGCGGCACCGGCTTCTGGTCGGGACTCGGGGTCGGCGCGGCGCTCGGGTTCGTTTGCGCGCCCTGCGCCGGCCCGATCCTGGCCGCGGTGACGTCGGTCAGCGCGTCGAGCGGCGCCAGCGCCCGCGTCGTGCTGGTCGCGATCTCGTACTCGGTCGGCCTGAGCGCGGTGCTGCTTGTCTACGCGTTCGCCGGACGCGCGGTGATCGACCGGATCCGACGCGTCGGCCGGGGCAACACGGTCAACCGCGCCCTCGGCGTCGTGCTGCTGGGGACGGCGGTGCTGATGGTGTTCAACGTCGACGTCCGCTTCGAGGAGGCGCTCGCCAAGGACACGAGCCTGCCGGCGATCTTCGTCGATCCAACGAGATCGCTCGAGAACTCGAGCGCGGTCCAGAAGCGGCTCGCGTCACTGCGCCCGACGTCGCGGTACGTGACCGCTCAGAAGGAGGCCTCGACCCGGCCGGTGTCAACCGCGGCCGAGCGCGAGGTCGCGATCCCGGGAGTCAAGACCCCATCGCTCTCGAACCTCGGAACCGCCCCGAACTTCGCCGACACCGAGGACTGGTTCAACACCCCGGGCGACCGCCCGCTGTCGCTGACACAGCTCCGCGGTCACGTCGTGCTGATCGACTTCTGGACCTACACGTGCATCAACTGCCTGCGCACGCTGCCGTTCCTCAAGGGCCTGTACGCCCAGTACCACCAGTACGGCCTCGACATCGTCGGCGTCGAGACGCCCGAGTTCACGTTCGAGCAGGAGGCCAGCAACGTCGAGCAGGCGATCCACTCCGACGGCATCACCTACCCGGTGGTCCAGGACAACCGCTACGGCACCTGGGACGCGTGGCAGAACGAGTACTGGCCGGCCGAGTATCTGATCGACGCCAAGGGGCAGGTCAGGCACTACCAGTTCGGCGAAGGCAACTACAAGCAGGACGAGGCCGTCGTCCGCGCGCTGCTCGCCGACGCCGGCGCCAAGAGCCTGCCGCCGCCGATGACCGCGACCGCGATCATGGCCTCGGCCGGTCTCGGCACACCCGAGACCTACCTCGATCCCCAGCGCGCCCAGGGGTTCGTGACCAAACTGTCGCCCGGCACGAACACCTACCCCGGCGTGTCCGGCATGCCGGGCCTCAACCAGTGGGCGCTGAAGGGCAAGTGGGACGTCGGGTCGCAGTCGATCACGCCCGTCGGCGTCGGACGCCGACGGTGACCGGCGGGCGTCCAGGCGGCAAAGGTCTATCTCGTGCTGACCTCGGCCGGCAACGTCCCGCGCGAGGGCCGCGTGCTGCTCGACGGCCAGCCGATCCCGGCCGCCCACGCCGGCACCGACGTCAAGAACGGCATCGTCACCGTCACCGGAGAGCGGCTCTATTCGCTGGTGTCGTTCCCGACCGCGCAGGACTTCACGTTCAGCGTGCAGCTCCCGCCCGGGGTCAGCGCGTACGACTTCACGTTCGGTTAGACCCGGGACCGGATGTCCGGCGATGGTGACTGCAGGAGCCGGACGCGTCTAATACGGCGCAGGAGGGCGGCGGTGATCGAGCATGGCCGCCGCCTGCAGCAGGTCGGCGGGCGAGTCGACGTCGAACAGCTCGTCCGGATCGTCTACCTCGAACAGGACCGGATCGAGCGCCGCGATCGTCTCCCGCATCGGGCGTGGCGGCGCCTGCGCCTCGATGCCGAGGAGCGGCAGCGCCCGCCGCTGGTAGCACCCGAGCAGCGGCTGCATCTCGCCCCGCGTGCACGCGATCACCGCCGGCGCCCGGCCCGGGTTGGCCCGCGCCAGCCGGCGGATCAGCGTCGGGCTGACGAACGGCAGATCGGCGCCGCACACGAGCACCGGGCGCCCGTCGGCGAGCGCGAGCGCCTGCGTGATGCCGACGAGCGGGTGGCGGCGAGCCTCGGGTTCGATCCAGACCGTCACCCCGGACACGTACGGAAGCCTCGTATCGGCCTTGGCGAGGATCGCGACCCGCCCGAGCGCCAGGCGCACCGCCTCCAGCGGATAGGAGATCAGCGGCCGGCCGTGCAGCTCCACCATCGCCTTATCCCCGCCGATCCGGCGGCCGCCTCCGCCCGCCAGAATCGCGCCAATCGGCCTCGTGCGGAACCGCATCAGCGCCCTTTGCGGTGGTCGTTCACAGCGCCATCGTAGAATCAAGGCGATGGAGGGCTCAACGTCTGTACGGAGCTGGCTCCGTTGCTATCGCTGTTGGTCGCAGAACCTCGAGGTCCAGGTCCACTACGAGGGGATCCATCGGATCGATCCTGAGACCGGCGAGCGCGGCGAAGTGGTCGACGAGATGCAGGAGGCGGTCGTGCAGTGCCTCGAGTGCATGCACGATCAGCCGCACCTCGGTTTCCACAATGGGCGGGTCGAGCCGATCGAGGACCGCTGGGAGCGGATGATCGCCGGCACCCCGTGGGTGGCTTCTTGCACGGTCACCGTCGACGCCGACGACGTCGAGACGTGCTCGGGCCCGGAGGCCGGCGACGCCCTCTCATACGCTGCGTTCGGCGACCACGGCACGCGCGAGTTCTTCACCCACGTGCGCTTCCACAAGCACGACGACGACCGGATCGTCGTCCACCTGTTGGTCGAGCTCTACGCCCGCTCGGCCGAGGAGGCCACCGAGGTGCTCGAGGAGGCGGCCCGCGGCACGCTCGCGATCACCTCGCTTGCCGAGGAATCGCGTCCGCCCGCATCGACGGGCGGCGAAGGGCAACACTGACCCGCCGCTGGCGCCACTGCCAGCTCTCGGTGACGAGCAGGGCGAGCGCGACCGGCACTGTCGCCGGGAGCTCGTTGATGAAGAAGAACAGCAGGTCGAAGCACCCGGCGATCACGAGCGTCAGCACGGCCGCGTGCCACTGACGGCGCCACTGTGACGCCAGCACCGCTCCGAGCAGCGCGGCCACGAACAGGTCGCCGTAACCCATCGACACGCTTCCGAAGACCTCGGCCTGGAGCTGGGGCAGACCCGCCGGAGGCTGCGCTGCGACGAGCACGCTGTTCGGGGACTGGAGCAGGTCAGTAGCCACGAGCCACACATCGGCGGCGGCCATCAACACGATGCCGGCCTTGAGCCAGCGCGGTGGCGTCACCGCCGAGAGCAGCACGCCGAGCGTCACGCAGCTGAGCGCGGACAGCAACGTGGCCGCGGCCTCGCCCGCGAGCGTGTTCTCGCTCCTCCACGCGAGTACGAACAGCGGTATGGCCGCGAGCGCCGCGAGCGGCTTGGCCCCGCGCATCGCCCACCCGAGCGCGACTGCGGCCAGGATCGGCACCGCGACAAGCGCGAGGTCCGTCAGCCCAGTGGCGGTATCGGACACGTACCGGATCGCAAAGATCACGACCACGATCGAGCCGATCGGCACCAGCGCCCAGCCGCGTCCGCGGAAGCGCTCGAGCCACTTGACACGCTCGATCGACCGCGGCGCCGCCACGACGCCGGCCTGCACCGCGAGCATGGCGGCGTCAGACGGTATGAACGGCAGAGCCACGTCGGTGAGATTACGTGGCGATCTGAAGAATTTCTCTTATGAGGCGGCGCGCAGACGCTGCTCGAGTTCCTCGAGATGCGCGCGGAGCTCGTCGGGCAGCTTGTCGCCGAACTTGCCGTAGTGCTCGTGCATCTGCGGGAGCTGCTCGATCCACGCCTCGGGATCGACCTCGAGCAGCTTCTCGACCGCCTCGCGATCGATATCGAGCCCGCTCGTGTCGACGCCGCCCTCCCCGGCCGGCGGCACCAGCCCGATCGCCGTCTCGTTGGCCTCGGCGGCGTCCTCGAGCCGGCGGAAGATCCACGCCAGCACGCGCGAGTTCTCGCCGAAGCCAGGCCACAGGAACTTGCCGTCGTCGTCCTTGCGGAACCAGTTGACGTAAAAGATCCGCGGCAGCTCAGCCCCCTTGCGGCGCCCGACATCGAGCCAGTGGCCGAAGTAGTCGGCCATGTTGTAGCCGCAGAACGGCAGCATCGCCATCGGATCGAACCGCAGCTCGCCGACGTTCCCGGTGGCCGCGGCGGTCTTCTCCGAGGACATGGTCGAGCCGAGGAACACGCCGTGCTCCCAGTCGCGCGCCTCGTAGACGAGCGGTACCACGGTGGCGCGCCGTCCGCCGAACAGCATCGCGTCGATCGGCACTCCGCCCGGATCGTCCCACTGCGGGTCGATCGACGGGCACTGCGCGATCCGGACCGTGAACCGGGCGTTCGGATGCGCGGCGGTCGACTCCGAGTCCGGGGTCCAGTCCTCGCCGCGCCAGTCGATGGCGTGAGCGGGCGCGTCGCCCATCCCCTCCCACCAGATGTCGCCGTCGTCGGTCTTGGCGCAGTTGGTGAACACCACGTCGTGCTCGAGCATCGTCAGCGCGTTCGGGTTCGTCTTCTTGCTCGTCCCCGGCGCGACCCCGAAGAAACCGGCCTCAGGGTTGACGGCGTACAGCTTGCCGTCCTTGCCGAACTTCATCCACGCGATGTCGTCGCCGATCGTCTCGACCTTCCAGCCGGGCAGCGTCGGGATCATCATCGACAGGTTGGTCTTGCCGCAGGCGCTCGGGAACGCGCCCGCGATGTACTTGCTGACGCCCTCCGGCGAGGTCAGCTTGAGGATCAGCATGTGCTCGGCGAGCCAGCCCTCGTCGCGCGCCATCACCGAGGCGATCCGCAGCGCGAAGCACTTCTTGCCGAGCAGGGCGTTGCCGCCGTAGCCCGACCCGTAGGACCAGATCTCGCGCGTCTCGGGGAAGTGCACGATGTACTTGTTCTCGGCGTTGCACGGCCATGGGACATCCTGCGCTCCGTCGGTCAGCGGGGCGCCGACCGAGTGCAGACAGGGCACGAACTCGCCGTCGTCGCCGAGTGCGTCGAGCGCGTCCTGTCCCATCCGGGTCATGATCCGCATCGACGCGACCACGTAGGCGGAGTCGGTCAGCTGCACGCCGATGTAGGAGATCGGAGAGCCGATCGGCCCCATCGAGAACGGGACGACGTACATCGTCCGGCCGCGCATCGAGCCGCGGAACAGCTCGGTGAGCGCCTGGCGCATCTCATCGGGCTCGGTCCAGTTGTTCGTCGGGCCGGCGGCGTCCTGCGTCGCCGAGCAGATGAACGTCCGGTCCTCGACGCGGGCCACGTCGGCGGGGTCCGACATCGCCAGGTACGACCCCGGGCGACTGGCGTCCGAGAGCTTCTCGAACGTGCCCGCCTCGATCAGTGTCTGCGCGAGCTGGTCGTACTCCTCATCCGAGCCGTCGCACCAATGGATCTCGTCGGGCTGGGTCAGCGCCGCGACCTCGTCTACCCATCCCTGCAAGCGGGAGTGGTTGGAGCTGGCTTGGTGCGTCGGTGCGGTATGGGCCATAGGGTTTCAGCTACTCCTAACGTCTCGGTTGGCTCTCGATCCTATCCGGCAGCAGGCGAATATGACCCGCTCGTGGCCTATTCCACGTTGGCTTCGGCCGAGCGGCTACCGCCGGCCGCAGCGCTCGATTCCTTGCGAGGAACGAGCACGAGGCGCTTGAACTCGGCCACGAGCACGCCGTCCTGGTTGAGCACTCGTGTATGCACTCGGACAGTCCCGCGGTCGGGCTTCGACTGCGAGGGACGCACCTCGAGCACCTCGGATTCGCAGAACAGCGTGTCGCCGTGGAACACCGGCGCGGGGTGCTTGAGCTCCTCGGTGGCCAGGTTCGCGATCGCCTTGCCGCTCACGTCGGAGACGCTCATGCCCAGCGCGAGCGAGTAGACCAGTGGCCCCACGACGACGTTGCGCCCCTGCTGGGACTGCCGGGCGTACACGTCGTTGATGTGGAGCGGATGGTGGTTCATCGTCAACAGGCAGAACAGGTGATCGTCGGCCTCGGTGACGGTCTTTGCCGGCCAGTGCTTGTACACCGCTCCGACCTCGAACTCCTCCAGGTAGCGACCGTACGGATGGCCGCCCGAGGCCTCGCGAACGGTCTGATCGGTGTCGACTTGATTCATCCGCGCAGCATGCCAGGAGGGACCGCGGCGTGCGGCATGCGCCCTCCGACGGGCAACTGAGGCTAACGTTCCCCCGATGCGCAACCCCCGTGACTTTGCCAAGCCCCTCGCAATCGGTGCTCCCGCCCCGGTGCTCGAAATCCCGTTCAAGCCGTCGCGGATGATCCACTTCCTCGACTTCTCCAACGACAAGATGGTGGCCAAGGTGCCGGACATCGCGCCGACCGTCGACATCCTCCTGGGCAACCTCGAGGACGCGGTGCCGGTCGACCGCAAGGAGGCGGCGCGGGCGGGGCTCGTACGCGTCGGCAAGGACATGGAGCTCGGCGACACGCAGCTGTGGACGCGCGTCAACGCCCTCGAGTCGCCGTGGGTGCTCGACGACATCACCACGCTCGTGACCGAAATCGGTCACAAGCTCGACGTGATGATGATCCCGAAGGTCGAGGGTCCGTGGGACATCCACTACGTCGACCGGCTGCTCGCCCAGCTGGAGGCGCGCGCCGGGCTGGAGCGCCCGATCCTGATTCACGCAATCCTCGAGACGGGGCTCGGCGTGGTCAACCTCGAGGAGATCGCCACCGCGAGCCCGAGGATGCAGGGGATGAGCTTCGGACCCGCCGATCTCGCCGCCTCGCGCCGGATGAAGACCACGAGGGTCGGCGGCGGCCACCCCGGCTACCGGGTGATCGAGGACCCCGACCCCCACAACGCCGACGGGGTGGGTGGGAACCGAATCACCGCCCAGCAGGACCCCTGGCATTACTCGATCGCGCGCATGGTCGACGCCTGCACGTCCGCCGGCATCCTCCCGTTCTACGGCCCATACGGCGATATTCGCGACGTGCAGGGCTGCGAGACGCAGTTCCGAGCCGCGTTCCTGCTCGGGTGCGTCGGCGCCTGGTCGCTTCACCCGATTCAGATCGAGATCGCCAAGAAGGTGTTCAGCCCCGATCCCGACGAGGTGCTGTTCGCCAAGAAGGTGCTCGAGGCGATCCCGGATGGGCGCGGTGTCCACATGATCGACGGCAAGATGCAGGACGATGCCACCTGGAAGCAGTGCAAGGTGATGGTCTCGTTGGCCGAAATGCTCGCCCACAAGGACCCGGAGCTGGCCGCGGCCTACGGCTTCGAGCCCGCGGCGGCGGCTTAGGGGCTCGGGGCGATGCGAATCTCGGCCAAGGCTGACTACGCCGTTCGCGCCGCAGTCGAGCTGGCCGCCGCGGCCGATGAGAAGCCCGTGAAGGCCGAGCGCATCGCCAGCGCCCAGGACATCCCGCTGAACTTCCTCGAGAACATCCTCGGCGAGCTGCGCCACGCGGGCGTGGTGCGCAGCCACCGCGGCGCCGAGGGCGGGTTCCGGCTCGCCAAGCCCCCCGACGAGATAACGATCGCCGACATCATCCGGGCGGTCGAGGGGCCGCTCGCCAGCGTCCGCGGCGGGCCGCCCGAGGAGACCTCCTATCCCGGCTCCTCGGAGGCCCTGCCCAGGGTGTGGATCGCGGTCAGAGCCAACCTGCGCAAGGTCGTCGAGCACGTGACCGTCGCCGATGTGGCATCGGGGAAGCTGCCCGCACCGATCGAGCAGCTCGCCGAGGATCCCGAGGCCTGGGTCACTCGTTGACCTCCTCGCGTCGCGGCCTGGGTCAGGCGTTGAGCGGCTGCGCGTCGGAATCGTCGCCGGTCGCGGCCAGTTCAGCCTCGGCCGGGTCACCGGCTACGACCGACCGCATTGGTGGCCGGACGAACACGATGTCGCCGGGCGCGAGCTCGAGCTCCTCGCTCTGACCTCGCGTCAGCTGCGCGCGCGCCGGCTCTCCGCCGGTCAGCTCGAGCTCGATCCTGACCTCGAACCCGAGGTGCACGACTCGCTTGACCATCGCTTCGATCAGTCCGGGCTCTGAGGTCAGCGACAGGGTCACGTCGTGAGGTCGCACGAGGCGCCCGTCGATGTTGCTCACCGGTCCAAGGAAGCCCATCACGAATGGGCTGGCCGGCTTGTCGTAGACCTCGCGCGGCGGACCGACCTGCTCGATCGCGCCCTTGTTCATCACCGCGATCGTGTCGGCGACCTCCATCGCCTCTTCCTGATCGTGGGTGACGAGCACCGTGGTCACGCCCTGCTCATCGTGGAGGCGGCGAAGCCAGCGCCGCAGCTCGGCGCGGACGTTGGCATCGAGTGCGCCGAACGGTTCGTCGAGCAGCAGCACCTGCGGCTCGACCGCAAGCGCCCGCGCCAGCGCCATCCGCTGACGCTGCCCGCCCGAGAGCTGGTGCGGCCGCTGGCCGGCCCATTGCGTCAGACCGACGAGTGCCAGCAGCTCGTCGACGCGCGCGCGAACGTCGGCCGCCTTGCGCTTACGGATCTTCAAACCGAACGCAACGTTCTCAAAGACGGTCATATGCGCGAACGCGGCGTAGTGCTGGAACACGAACCCGATCCCGCGATCCTGGGGTCGCGCGGTGGTGACGTCCTTTCCGGCGATCCGGACCACGCCCTGGTCCGGCTGCTCGAGGCCGGCGATGATCCGCAGCAGCGTGGACTTGCCCGAGCCGCTCGGGCCGAGCAGCGCGGTCAGGCCACCCTCGGGCACCTCGAGCGACACGTCGTCGAGCGCGGTGAAGTCGCCGAACCGCTTCGCGATCGAGTCGACTTCGATCCTCATCGGGCGTCCTGCGTCCTGGATCCGAACATCGTCATCAGCAGCAACACCGCGATCGACAGCACCGCGAGCTCGGTCGCCAGGGCGTAGACGCTCGTGGTCACCTGACTGCCGATCTGCGAGTCCCGCTGGAACAGCAGCAGCGGCAGCGTCAGCGTCGATCCGGCGACGTTCGAGGAGACGACCAGCACTGCGCCGATCTCTCCGAGCGCCCGAGCCGTTGTCAGCACGACCCCGTAGGCGACGCCCCAGCGGATCGTCGGAAGCGTGACGCGCCAGAACGTCTGCCACGACGAGGCGCCGAGCGTCGCGGCCGCCTCCTCCTGCTCATCGCCGACCTCGCGCAGCACGGGGGTGACTTCGCGTACCACGAACGGGAGCGACACGAACACGGTCGCGATCGCCATCCCCGGGAGCGCGTAGATGATCCTGATCCCGTTGTTCTGGAAGACGTCGGCAAACCAGCCACCCTGCCCATAGACGAGGATCAGCGCGAGCCCGGCGATCACCGGCGAGACGACGAACGGCAGGTCGATCAGCGCGTCGAGCACGGACCTGCCTCGGGCCTTGCTGCGCGCGAGCACCATCGCCGCGCCGACGCCGAAGATCGTGTTCAGGGGCACCGCGATCACCGCGAGCAGGACCGTCAGCCAGAACGCGCTGACCGCCGCCGGCGTGGTCATGTACGACCAGGCGGTGGCGAAGCCGTGCTCGAACGTGCGCCAGAACACGATCCCGACCGGCAGCAGCAGGAGCAGCGCGAGGTAGGCCAGCGCCACGAGCCGCAGCGAAAGCGTCGTGCCTCGGTTAACGGTCAATCCGGGTCCCGATCCGCCGGAGGGTGAACAGCACGAGCAGCGCCACCAGCATCAGCACGACCGACAGCGCCGCCGCCGACTGCTCCGAGCCGCTCTCGATGTCGGCGTAGATCACGATCGACGCGATCTGGACCTTGCCGGCGATCAGCGCGAGCGAGCCGAACTCGCCGATCGACCGCGCGAACGCGAGCGCCGCGCCGGAGAAGATCGCCGGGCGCAGCGCTGGGAGCACGATGCGCCGGAACGTCGTCACGTTCGAGGCGCCGAGCGAGGCGGCCGCCTCCTCGACCTCGCGGTCGAGCTCGATCAGCACCGGCTGCACCGAGCGGACCACGAACGGAAGCGTGACGAACAGCAGCGCGACGATCACCGCGCCCCGGGTGTAGGCGAGGTGGACGCCGACCGGGCTATCGGGCCCGTAGAGCGCGATCAGCGTCAGCCCGGCGACGATCGTCGGCAGCGCGAACGGCAGGTCGATCAGGGCATTGACGAAGCGCTTGCCCGGGAACGAATCGCGGACGAGCACCCAGGCGACCAACGTGCCCATCACCGCCCCGATCGCCGCCACGATCAACGACGCGATCAGCGTGGTCACGAGCGCCCGCAGCGCGAGCGTGTTGTCGATCGAGCTCCACAGCGTCCCGAGCCCCGACGAGAACGCCTTGACGACGACTGCGGCGAGCGGGATCAGAACGAACACGCTCAGGTAGATCATGCACACGCCTAGACCAAGGTCGCCGGCGCCGATCTTTGTTGCTCGCGTCCTCGCCCGGAGACGAGGACGCGGGGTTAGCGGCGCCGGCCCGGTCGCCGGCGCCGCCGCAGGCTGCAGCTCAGGAGGCAGTGGGAACCCCCGCGGCCTCCTCGATCTTGGTGATCGAGCCCGTGGACGGGGCGAAGAACTCCGTCGAGACCTTGGTCCAGCCGCCCAGGTAGTCGATCGTGAACAGGTCGGGCGGGGTCGGGAACTTGCTCGAGAACTTCTTGGCGACCGATGGGTCCACCGGACGGTATCCCTGCTGCGCCCAGATGGTCTGACCTGCCGGCGACCACTGCCAATTGACGAACGCCTGCGCCTGCTTTGCGTGCGAGCTCTTCGACGTGACCGCGATCGGCGTCTGGATCAGGATCGTCTGCTTGGGGATCACGATCTGGATCGCGTCCCCGGCCTTCTCGGCCGCAAGCGCGTCGCTCTCGTAGTCGAGCAGGACATCGCCCTTGCCGCCGGTGAACGTCTGCAGCGCCGCGCTCGCGGCGGAGTCCTGCACGCTGACGTTCTTGGTCAGAAGGGTGTTGATGTAGGCGAGGGCCTGGTCTGCAGTCTTGCCCTCCTTGAGCTGCGCGCCGTAGCCGGCGAGGATGTTCCAGCGCGCGCTTCCCGACGTCGACGGGTTCGGGGTGATCACGTCGACGCCCGGCTTGACCAGGTCGTCCCAGCCGCTGATGTGCTTCGGGTTGCCCTTGCGGACCACGAACACGACGACCGAGTCACTCGAGAAACCCTTCTCCGGGTTCGCGTCCCAATTGGACGACACGATCCCGTCCTTGACCAGGCGGGTCATATCGGGCGTGGTCGAGAACGCGACCACATCCGCGGGCTGGCCGGTATCGACGGCGCGGCTCTGCGAGCCCGACGCCCCGAACGACTGGCCGAACGACACGCCCTTGCCGGCGCTGGTCTGCGCGAACGCGGCGGTCAGTGCGTCATACGCCTTCTTCGGCGTCGAGTACGCCACCAGCTGGAGCTGAGTGCTTGCCGGCGCCACTCGTCGATGCCGCGTTCGTCGACGACGGCGAGGAACTACTGCTCGTAGAGTCCGAAGAGCCACCGCACCCGGCGAGGGCAGCCGCAAGGCCAATCACGATGGCGGTGGTCAGCGCGGCGGCGGTCGTCCGGCGTGATCGTGCTGTCATTCAGGAATCCCCCTGGTGGCGGCGTGTTTTCAATGCTGCGGTGACGTCCGGAATCGATCGCCCCCGCTCGAGTAACTGCACTTACTTCATCGAGATTACCAGAATGATAGGAGTGCTCTACTTCGAGCGTTCGTTTCGAAGCTACGCCGCCGTAGGAACGGCTCATCGCAGCGCTGTCTCCGCTACCCTCCGGCGCCCGAATGCGCTTCTTCGAGTACGAATCGAGGGCGATCGTCGCCAAGGCCGGGATCCCCGTCACCAAGCACGGCTTCGCCAAGACGCCCGACGCGGCGCGTGAGATTGCCGAACAGATCGGCGGCCCGGTGGTGATCAAGTCGCAGGTCCTGAGCGGCGGCCGGATGAAGGCCGGCGGCGTCAAGTTCGCCGACACACCGGACGAGGCGGCCGATCACGCCGACCACATTCTCGAGCTCGAGATCGGCGGCCACATGCCCCGCGGCGTGCTGGTTGACTCGCGGGCCGCGGTCAAGCACGAGTACTACGCCGGCGTGGTCTGGGACGGGATCCGCAAACGGCCGGTGATGCTGTTCTCGGACATGGGCGGGATCGACATCGAGCAGGTCGCCGAGGAGCACCCCGACCACGTCGCCCGCCGCCATTTCTCGACGCGCGCCCCGTTCTCCGAGTGGGAGGCCAAGCAGCTGATCGCGTCGCTCGGCATCAGCGGGAGCGCCTTGAACCGCCTGACGCCGATAGTCGCCCGACTGGCCCGCCTGTTCCTCGAGTTCGACATGACGCTCGCCGAGATCAATCCGCTCGGCGAGCTCGAGGACGGCTCGTTCGTCGCGCTCGACGCGCACATGGACATGGAGAACGAGGCCCGCCCCCGTCAGCAGGCGCTCCTGCACGAACTCGGCGTCGGGGACGAGGAGACGCGCCTCGCGCGCGAGCCGACGCCGTTCGAGCTTGCCGGCGAGCAGGTCGACTCCCAGGATCACCGCGGCGTGGCCGGCAACGTGACCGAGTTCGACGGCAACCTCGGGCTGGTGATCGGCGCCGGCGGCGGCTCGCTGACGCTGTTCGACGCGGTCCGTGCGCACGGTGGCGACCCGGCCAACTACTGCGAGATCGGCGGCAACCCGTCGGTCCGCAAGGCGTGCGGCCTGGCCAAGCTCGTGCTCCAGAAGCCCGGTGTCGACAAGATCGCGGTGATGATGTCGATCGTCTCGAACACCCGGGTGGACATCGTCGCCCGCGGTGTGATCAAGGCCTGCCTCGAGCTCGGCTACGACCCCTCCGAGAAGATCGCGATCTTCCGTATCCCGGGCGCCTGGGAGGAGGAGGGCTTCCAGATCCTCGACAAATACGGCGTCGAATATGCGGACCGCAGCGTCTCGCTGCACGAGGCGGCCCGCCGCGCGGTTGTGAAGATTGGGGGCCCACCCACCGCCCCACCCACCGCGGAGGCGGTCACGTGAGCATCCTGATCGACGCCGACACCACGTTCATCGTCCAGGGGATCACCGGCCGCGAGGCGGTCAACCTGACCCGCGAGTGCCTCGACTACGGCGCGGGCGCGAAGATCGTCGGCGGCGTCACCCCGGGTCGGCTCGGGCGCGACGTGCACGGCGTTCCCGTGTTCGACACGGTCGCGCAGGCGGTCGAGCACCACGGCGCGCCGATCGACGGCTCGGTCGTGACCGTCCCCCCCGCGTTCACCAAGGATGCCGTGCTCGAGGCGCTCGAGAACGGCGTCAAGCTGGTCGTGATCGTGACCGAGCGGATTCCGCGCGGTGACGTCGCGCAGATGGTCGAGCTCGCTGCCGAGCGGGGCGCGCGGATCATCGGACCGAACTGCCTCGGGATCATCGTCCCCGACGTGATCAAGATGGGCGGCATCGGCGGCCCCGCGCGCGACGCGGCCAAGTCGTACTCGCCCGGACCGGTCGGGGTGATTTCGCGCTCGGGCGGGATGACCACGGAGATGTCCTCCACGCTGACAGCCGCGGGCCTCGGTCAGTCGACCGCCGTGTCGATCGGCGGCGACGCGATCATCGGCTCGACCTACGCCGAGCTCATGCCGCTCTTCGAAGCCGATACCGACACCGAAGCCATCGTGATCTACACCGAGCCGGGCGGCCGGATGGAGGCCGAGCTGGCCCGGTGGGTGACCGACAACGGCTCGCGGCTCCCGATCGTGGCGTTCATGGCAGGCCGGTTCATGGACGAGATGCCGGGGATGAGCTTCGGCCACGCCGGCACGATCGTCGAGGGCAAGGAGGACACCGCGACCGAGAAGATCGCGCGCCTGGCCGAGGCCGGGATCGTGGTCGCCGAGGAGATCTCGGAGATCCCCGGGATCGTCAAGGACCGGATCGGGGCGAAGGTATGAGCACAGGGATGGGAAGGTCGGCGGCGCCTGGCGGCGGCGCCTTGTTCATCGCGGTCGAGGTGGACGAGCCGGTCGCAAGCGACCCCGGGCTCGCCGCCAAGCTCGCGGAGGTGTGTCCGGTCGACATCTTCCACGCCGGCCCGAACGGCGTCGAGATCGTCGAGGACAATCTCGACGAATGCGTGCTGTGCGAGCTGTGCATCAACGCGGCGCCCGCCGGCACCGTGCGCGTGGTCAAGCTGTACTCGGGCGAGACGCTCCCCGCTTAGCGCGCGGCGCTCGGACCAGCCGCTGCCTCGCGGCGGCGCTCAGCGGACGGTAGGTATCGCCCGATCTGTCCAAGTACCAAGCCTGCGTGCCTTCCCCGGCGTCGGGGATGCCCGCCGCGCGGAGCTTCCCGGTCATCGGCCTGAACCAGGTCGTTACGGGGATCCGGTCGACCACGTGGACGAGCGCCGGCTTCCGCTCGCGCTCGAGGCCGCCCAGGGCGCGGCCGATTTCCCGAGCGGTCAACTCGCGCCCGGAGCGCAGCGTGACGGCCGCCACCGCGACCTCGCGATCGTCGTCATCTCGAGGCAGGCCGTAGGCGAGTGCGAGGTCGACGGCGGGGATCGCACCCAGGGCATCCCGGATCGGTGTGGTGAACACCGGCCCCCGGTCGGTGTGGATGACGTCGCCGGCGCCGTCGACACGCCAGTAGTCGCCGTCGGCGTCGCGCCGGAACAGATCGCCGGTGACAACCCAGGCGTCGCCTCGCGTGAACAGCGAACGCAGCGGCGTCATGCTGAGCTCGTCGCCCGGACCCACCCGCGCAAGCAGCATCCCGACCTCGTCGACGCCGCAGCGCCTGGCAAACCCGTCGCGATCGAGCATCAAACCCTCCGACTCGAGGTCGTACTCGGCGATTCGCACCTCCGCGCTGCCGGGCAACGGCCGACCCATCGAGCCGAGCTTCGCGCCCCGAACGTTCACGAGGATCGCGCCCGCCTCGGTCGAGGCGTAGAACTCGACCACCCGTGCCGGGCTGAACCGCTCCTCGACCCGCCTCCACAGCGCGCGGGGCATGCCCGACCCGATGAACAAGCGCAGCGGATGGTGGCGCTCGGACGGCTGCGGCGGAGCATCCACGACCGCGTCGAGCATCGTCCACGTGTAGGACGCGACCGTGACCCCGTAGCGCCTGACCTCGTCCCAGAATGTGGACACGTCGAAGCGCCGGGCCACCGCCAGGCGAGCGCCCCCGACGATCGCTCCGCCGATGCTCATCATCAGACCCGACGGGTGATAGACCGGGGAGACGCTGTAGACCGTGTCCGCCGGGCTAAGCGCGGCCGCTGAGGCCGTTCCGAACGCGGACTGGGCCCATCGCCGGTTCGTGATCCGACTCGCCCTCGTGTACTCACCCTCGCCGCTGAACACGATGAACGCCAGATCGCCGGCGCGCCCAGGGTTCGGCCGGTACCACCGCGGGGGCGTCACCGCGGCGGGATCGATCTGCTCCATGTCGGTGGCGCGGGCGATCCCGAGGTCCCGCGGCGCGCCACCGCCGCCGAGCACGAACGTCTCGATGCCCTCGAGCTCTGCAGCCAGCCCGGCGCGTTCGGGGTCGGCGACGACCCGCTCGATCTGTCCGAGCGCCGATTCCCGCCGCGGGTCGCCATCGGGACGCATGAGGACGGCGACCGCGCCAATCCGGTTGATCGCCGCTACCGCCGCCAGGGCGCTCGGGCGGGCGCTCATCAGCACCCCGACGCGCTCGCCCTGCCGAACGCCGATCGACAGCAGCCCGAGCACGACGTTGTCGATCCGCTCCCCCACGTCCGCCGCGTCGTAGGCGCGATCCTCGTACAGGAAGAACACGTCTCGCGGCGCCCGCAGCCGACGCTCCTCGATCAGCAGACCCAAGGAGACGCGGGTGTCCGGCTCGATCCGCTCGAGTCGCGCGAGGCGCGGCAGCTGCGCGGCCGCCTCACGCGACAAGGCGCGCGCGCCGCGCACTGCCCGGTCGGCCAGGCCGAGCGCGGACCGGGCCACCTCGACACCGACCCCCGTTGCGAGCTCGACCCCGTAGCCGACTCGATTGCGGACCTCAGGCGACAGCTCGTGCGCGCCGTCATCATCCGCGATTGGCGTGATGTTGTCTGGCGGCTCCCCCGCGCCAGACCTCCATCGGGCCCAGGCGGCCACCGTCGGCCACGTCACCGTGGTCGAGATCGACCCGACGACCAGACCGAAGTGGCCTGCGTGCAGTGCGAGCTCGTAGACCTCGGCGCGGGGCGCGGCCTGCCGGATCGCGCGGACGCCGCCGGCGGGCGCGATCTCATCGACCGTCCCCACCACGGACAGGATCGGAACCGCGATGTCGGCCAGGCTGAGTAACCGGTCCTCGATCACGAACCCGCCCTCGAGCATCCGGTTGTGCGCGACGAACTGATTCACGAACTCCGCCAGCGCCGGACCGGGCCACGCCACCCAGCCCTCCGCCTCGAGGAACCGGCGCTGTCGCTCGCGCGGCAGCAGGGCCTCGCGGTCGTGAAGCTGGAGCAGGAACTCGATCCGGTTGCGCGCGGATTTCACCGGGTCGAGCAGCAGGAAGCCGTTGCGGCTGAACCAGGCCGGGACGCCGCCGCCCCGGAACACGAGCGCCAACACCTCGGCGATCTCGCTCGCGAACCGACCCGGAATCCCGAATGGAGCGCCCTGCCGCGTGTCGACCGGGCTGCCGAACGTGATCAGCGACGCGAGCCCGTCGTTGCGCCGATAGGCGGCGACCTGATAGACGAACATGCCGCCCTGCGAGTACCCGCCGAGATGAACATCGCGGCCGGTCAGCTCCCGCACCCGATCCACGGCTTCGGAGACCGCGAGCACGTGGTCGCCGAGCGTGCGCTCGAGCCCGCCCTTCTCGTGCTCGGGCGCGCCGAAATCGATCACCCACGGATCGATCGCGTGCTCGTCCAGGATCGTGACGGCGCTGCTGCGGCGCGACACGTCATAGACATCGGCCGCCAGCATCAGCGGCGGGACCAGCAGGACCGGCGGAGCGCCGTCGTTGCTCGCGGGGAAGTAGTGGCGGAGCTTGAAGACGCGCCCTTCGGCAGCCACGTCGTACGGCGACGGCTCATCGTCGGTCGCGAGTCCGCCGAACCGAGCGACCTCGAGGGCGTTCTGCGCGGCCGCGCCAACGCGGCTGACCGGAGCTGTGATCGTCTTCGGCACGCGGGGCATCGGGGTCCCATGTTGTCGGAAGCGCTCTCGCGACGCGCCGTGAACCTGGTCACGGCGCGAACGCCACCGGCATGCTCGAACGCCACGGGAGCGCTCAGCAGCAACCCGCCCACCGGTTATTGTCAGACCGCCTTGAGCGTGGACGTCCAGATCCGCGGGGCCCGGCGCGACGACGTCGCGCTGATCTTCGGCTGGATCGTCGAGCTCGCCGAGTACGAGCGCGCCCGCGATCAGGTGACGGGGACGCCCGAGCTGCTCGAGGACGCGCTGTTCGGGCCGACACCGTCGGCGGAGGCGGTGATCGCCGAGACTCCCTCCGGCGCCGACGCCACCGTCTGGCAACCGGCCGGGTTTGCGCTGTTCCATTCGACGTTCTCGACCTGGGAGTCCCGCCCCGGGATCTGGCTCGAGGATCTGTACGTGCCGCCGGCGCATCGCCGCGCGGGCGTCGGAGCCGCCCTGCTGGCGCACCTCGCGAGCATCACCGTCGCGCGCGGGTGCGCGCGACTCGAGTGGGCAGCGCTCGACTGGAACGATCCGGCGCTCAACTTCTACGACAAGATCGGCGCGCGCCGGCTCGACGATTGGGTTCTGCACCGGCTCGACGGCACCGCGCTGGCGCGGGTCGCCGGCGAACTGTCGCGCAGGACGCCCGGCCAGGGATCGGTGGACTGATGGGCGAGTCCGCCGCGGGGACCGTTCCGCTGCGGACCGTCGCCATCGACTGGACGAGGATCGGCGTCACCGGCTTCGGCGGCCCGCCGACCCACATTGCACTGCTGCGCCGTCTCGTGGTGGACCGCGAGCAGTGGATCGATCAGCGCGAGTTCGAGGATGCGCTCGCGGCCTGCAACCTGCTGCCCGGCCCCGCCTCCACCCAACTTGCGATCTTTCTCGCCCGCCGCGTCGCGGGGCCGTCGGGCGCGGTGGTCGGCGGCCTTGGCTTCATTTTTCCGGCGGTGATCCTGATCATCGTGCTGTCGGTGGTGTTCCTCGGCTCGGCCCCACCGGTGGTGGTGCGGGGTGCCGGTGCCGGCGCGGGCGCGGCGGTGGCCGCCGTCGCCGTACGTGCCGCCGCCAGCCTCGCCGGGCCTAGCCTGAACCGCGCCACCCAGCGCGCCCGCTGGTTCCTGTACGCCGTGCTCGGGCTCGCCGCGGCGGCGACGATCGGCCGCTACCTGGTGCTCGTGCTGCTCGGGTGCGGCCTGGTCGAGCTGGGGATCGTTCGCGGGCTCGGCGCCGGGGTCGGCGGCGACCGCGCCTACGGCTGGTCGCCGGTCGCTCGCACCGGCGGGCGCGGCAGCGGTCGCGGCCACCGGCGGACTCGGGGCGGTGGCGTGGGTCGCGTTCAAGGTCGGGGCCCTGTCATACGGCGGCGGGTTCGTGATCGTGCCGCTGATGCAGGGCGACGCCGTCCATACGTATCACTGGATGACCTCGGCTCAGTTCCTCGACGCCGTCGCTCTCGGCCAGGTCACCCCCGGTCCCGTCGTCGCCACCGTGGCCGCGGTCGGCTATGCGGCCCACGGCGTCGGCGGTGCGGCGCTCGCGGCGCTCGTCGCGTTCCTGCCCTCGTTCGCGTTCGTGCTGATCGGCGGGCGCTACTTCGAGCGCGTGCGAACGAGCCCGCGCGCGCAGGCGTTCCTCGACGGCGCCGGCCCCGCGGCGATCGGCGCGATCTTCGGCGCCGCGATTCCGCTCGCTGCGGCGCTGCGCGAGACGTGGCAGTTCGTGGTGCTCGGCGTAGCGGCCGTCGCCCTGCTGGTCGCGCGGCGTGGCATCGTCGCGACACTCGTCGGCGCGGCGGTCATCGGGGTGGTGGTGGCGCTCGCCGGCGCGCCGGTTCCGCGCTGAGGATA
Source organism: uncultured Solirubrobacterales bacterium (assembly GCA_963699325.1). GTDB lineage: Bacteria > Actinomycetota > Thermoleophilia > Solirubrobacterales > Solirubrobacteraceae > Palsa-465. Next base: position 851,217 of record CAVOTN010000022.1, read on the forward strand.
TGTCAGCGACGCTCAAATCACCGGACCACGCGGCTCACGCGCCGGCGCCACCGCGGCCTCGGCCGTGGTCATCATGAGTGCCGTCGTGATCGGCGCCGGCCCGAACGGGCTCGCCGCCGCGATCCGGCTTGCCGAGGCCGGACACCCGGTGACGGTGCTCGAGGCCGCCGATCGTCCGGGCGGCGCCGTGCGCACCGAGGAGCTGACGCTGCCGGGATTCCGGCACGACACGTTCTCGGCCGTGTACCCGGCCGGCGCGGCCTCGCCGGTGTTCGCGCGGATGCCGCTCGAGCGCCACGGCTTGCGGTGGACGCATCCGGAGGCCTGCTATGCGCACCCGCTGCCAGGCGGTCGGGCGGTGGCGCTGTTCCGCGACCTCGACCGGACGGCCGAGAGTCTCGACTTGGTTCACGCCGGCGACGGCGAACGGTGGCGCGACGTTCGTCGCGCCGATGCTCGAGGGATTCGAGGCGATCCGGGCGACGATGCTCGGTGCGTTTCCACCGGCCGCAGGCGCGGTCGCGCTGGTCCGCGACCTCGGAGCGCTCGGCGCGGCGCGGTTCGCCGCGTTACTGCCGATGCCGGCGAAAAGGCTCGCGCGCCGTCTCTTCGCCGGCGGCGGGTCGCGCGCCTGGCTGTACGGCTCGGCGGGGCACGGCGACGTCCCGATGACCGGCGCGGGGAGCGCGATCGCCGGCGTCTACCTGAACCTGCTGGGTCATGCCGTCGGCTGGCCGAGCCCCGCCGGCGGCGCCGAGCGGCTGACAGACGCGCTTGTCGGCTACCTGCATGAGTGCGGAGGCGAGATCCGAACCGGAGCAGCGGTCGAGTCGATCGAGGCGGCGCGGGGCCGGGTCGCCGGCGTGCGGCTCGCCGGCGGGGAGCGGATTGCCACCGCGCTCATCGTCGCCGACGTGATGCCGCACGCGCTCGCACACCTCGCCGGCGAAGCGCTGCCGCCCGCCTACCGCTCGCTGCTGCGCCGATATCGGTACGGGCAGGCGACGGTCAAGGTCGACTGGGCGCTCGACGGCCCGATCCCGTGGGAGGCCGCCGAAGCGCGTACCGCCGGCACCGTGCACGTCGCCGGCGGCGAGGAGGAACTCGTCCGGGCGATCACCGACAGCAACACGCGCTTGCCCGCTCGACCGTTCCTCCTCGTCGGACAGCAGTCCCTCGCCGACCCATCACGGGCACCCGCGGGCAAGCACACGGCCTGGGCTTACACGCACGGCCCGCGCACCGGCGTCGACTGGAGCGCCGAGCTCGCGCCGCTCGTCGAGCGCATCGAGGCGCAGGTGGAGCGGTTCGCGCCGGGGTTTCGCGACCGCATCCTCGCCCGCCACGTGCTGAGCCCAGGAGAACTCGAGCGCCGCGACCGCAACCTCGTGGGCGGCGACGTCGGCGGCGGAAGCTACCGGTTGCGCCAGGTCGTGTTCCGGCCTGTCCCCCGCCTCTCCCCTTACCGAACGCCGCTGCCGGGCCTGTACCTCGGAAGCGCCGCCGCGTTTCCCGGTGGCGCCGTCCACGGGGTGCCGGGCGACTCGGCCGCGCGCGCGGCGCTCGCAGACGGACGGTCCGGTTTCTGACCCGTCCGCCCAGAACGTAGAAAGACCCCGCCGGGGCGGGGTCTTTCCTTAGGAGGCCTGTAAGCCGGATTCTGTCGAGAGCAGCCATCCATCTGCGCGGCCTACCCGGACCTTGGCGGGTCACCTACAAACGGTCCTGCTTGGCCTAGCATCGAGTGGGGTTTACCTCGGCCGCCGCGTCACCGCGACGCCGGTGCGCTCTTACCGCACCATTTCACCCTTACCGGCCTGGGGCTCTGCAGCGGCTCCAGGCTTAGGCGGTGTCGTTTCTGTGGCACTTTCCCGCGGGTTTCCCCGGGTCGGCGTTACCGACCACCCTTACCCTTTGATGTCCGGACTTTCCTCGAAGGCGATGATCACCTCCGCGACTGCTCGGCCTCCAGCGGCCAAGCATAGTCCTTAACTACCGCAGGCTCGACCCGCACCTCGAGCAGCGACCGCCGACCGCACGAGCGTGCACGCCGTATTCCGGTCGCATCTCCGCCCCGCATACCGGACAGTCGACGGCCCGGTCGGCGCGCACGCCTCGCCAGACCGCGGCGATCAGCTCGTCCAGCGTGCCGCCGTCGCCGACGCCGTCGAACAGCGTGGGGGCACGCCGGAAGAGTGCAGGTGCTCACGTCATGCTCCGCATCAGCCCAACCACCTTGCCGAGGATGCGCACGTCGCGGCTGCGGATCGGCTCCATCGCCTCGTTCTCGGGCTGGAGCCGCACGTGATCCGCTTCCTGGAAGAACCGCTTGACCGTTGCCTCCTCGCCGACGAGCGCGACCACGATGTCGCCGTCCTGCGCCGTGTCCTGCGGCCGCACGACCACCAGATCGTCCTCGAGGATGCCGGCATCCTTCATCGACTCGCCGCGCACGCGCAGCACGTACTCCCCGTCGATCCCCCCGGCGTACGACGGCGTCTGCACGTAGTCCTCGATGTTCTCCTCGGCGAGGATTGGCTGGCCGGCCGCGACCTGCCCCACCAAGCGGCAGCCCTGGGCGCACCAGGCTACGCACGCCCTGCGCCGCGCGATCCAGCAGCTCGATCGCCCTCGGCTTCGTCGGGTCCCGCCGGAGCAGCCCGATCTTCTCCAGGTTCGCCAGATGGGCGTGGACGGTCGACGACGACGCCAGCCCAACGGCCTTACCGATGTCGCGAACCGTCGGCGGATACCCGTACTTCGCCGAGTATCGCTTGATGAAGTCGAAGATCTCCTGCTGCCGTTTGGTCAGGTCCATCGGTCCGCTCCTTGCTCGATTGGCTCGCTGATTCTGAGTGAGTCGAACATGTGTTCGGCACTGTAGCGCTCCCCCAGGACGGACTCAACTCAGCGGGCAGGCAGGACCGCCAGCGTCCCCCGCCCCGCACGACGCACGGCCGACCCGGCCCCGCCGGTCACCCGGGCAAACACGCTCTGCGGCAACCCGGGCGGGGCTATACTGGCCGCCTCCAGCGCCTGTGGCGGAATTGGTAGACGCGCAAGGTTGAGGGCCTTGTGGACTTTATGGTCCGTGGAGGTTCGAGTCCTCTCGGGCGCACTGGGAAAGCCCCGCACAGCGGGGCTTACAAGCGCCAGCTTCCACGCGGTCAGCGCGCCTGCGAAACCGCCGCGGGATGGGCATGGTCATCCCGCGAGGGCGCGCCGGCCTCGAACGCGTGCAGGCAGTCGGTCGAGCAGAAATAGTGGGTCTCGCCAGCGAGGTCCGTGGTGAGGGCCTTCGCGCGGTCGACCTTCATCCCGCACACCGGGTCGGTCGCGCCGCGGCGCGCGGTCAGCCAGAACAGGGCGGCGAAGATCGCCAGCCCGAGAACGTTCAGCGCCAGCTTGTAGTTGACCGCGATCGAGCTGAAGATGTCCGCACGCGTGGGTCGTGGGCCGGTGGGGATCAGCCCGAGCGCGCTGAAGATCCCGTTGACGATCAGCGCCGCGATCACCATCGTCACGAACATCAGGCCGGTGACCCGCACGGTGAAGCGCGTGCCGTAGTACTTGCGGTAGATCAACAGGATCGGGATCACGATCAGGTCGGCAAACAGGAACGCCAGCACGCCGGCGAACGAGATGCCACCGGACCACAGCACCGCGGCCAGCGGGACGTTCCCGACCGAGCAGACGAAGCTGAGCACGGCGATGATCGGGCCGACGATCACGTTCTCGATCGTCGGCAACGGCGCCGGCGCGCTGCGGAGGAACAAGTGCTCGAAAAACCCGTTGCCCAATTGGGCGATGAACCCGGCCAGCAGGAACCCGATCGTGATCTCCTTCCACAGCATCTGCCAGTCGCCGCGGAAGTTGTGCGCCACATCCGACCAGGCACGGACCGACGTGAGGCGCTCACGCCACGAAAGCTGCTCGCCGGCCATGTGGTGCTGGTGGCCCGTATCGGCTTCGATCGCGTGCTCTCGCGCCTGCGCCTCGAGCTGACGGCCGACGAATAGCCGCAGCAGCACCGTCATCAGGACGATCATCACGATCCCGCCCACGTACTCGGCCAGCGTGAACTGCCAGCCGATCAGGACCCACAGCACGAGCCCGAGCTCCCACACCAGGTTGGTCGAGGCGAATTGGAACGCCAGCGCGCTGGCGGCCGACGCGCCCTTCTGGAACAGCGACTTCGCGATCGCGATCGCGGCGTAAGAGCACGACGACGAGGCAGCACCAAGCCCGGTCGCCCAGCCGACCGACCGTGCGCCGGAGCCGCTCATCAGCGCCTCGATCCGCCCGCGCGGGACCCACGCCTGCACGATCGCCGAGATCGCAAACCCGAGCACGAGCGCCCACCACACCTCCCACGCCATCAGGAACGAGTCCCTCAGGCCATGCCAGATGACGTCGAGGACACCCACGCGAACGACTGTATCAGATACCCCTAGGGGGTAGGAGTAAATGATACGATGGTGGTTATGCCGAAGACTCAGCAGCCCACGAGGGGCTACACCGCCACAAAAGACCAACTGCTCGCGCGGCTGGCGCGTATCGAAGGACAAGTCCGCGGGATCGAGGGCATGGTCCAAGACGACCGCTACTGCATCGACATCCTCACCCAGATCTCAGCCGCACAAGCCGCACTCGACAAGGTCGCGCTCGGGCTGCTCGACGGACACGCCCACACCTGCGTGATCGGCGCCGAACCCGACCAGCAGGACGAGCGCACCGAAGAGATGATGGCCGCCGTCGGCCGACTCCTCAGACGCGGCTAACCACAGCACCGGTCGTTCAGGCGCAGCAGTCGTCGTGGCACCCGGTCGCTGCTTCCACCGCGTGACGGATGTTGCGCTCGTGCGTAGTGGGAGTGATGATTGGAGTCGTGCGTGCCCTGCGTTCCATGGTCGGGTGGCTGACGCCGATCGTGGCGATCGCTGGGTTGCTGAGCGGGTGCGGCGTCACCCGAGCTTCGGCCGATCCTTCCGGATCGGTGTCGAGCCACCCGGATTCGGGGCTGAGCGGGCGGGTGCTCATCGGCCCCGCCTGTCCGATCGCGGGCGCCGGGCAGACGTGCTTCCGGCCCTACAAGGCGACGATCGCGATCCGCACCGCCGGCAGCGGACGATTGGTAGCGAAGGTGCGGTCCTCAGCCAACGGACGGTTCCGAATTGCACTCGTGCCGGGGAAGTACCGTCTCATACCGCAGACGGGCCGGCCCTATCCGCGAGCCTCTGCGCAGACGGCGACGGTTCGCCGCGACCGGTATACGAGCGTCGTTGTCTACTACAACGAGGGCCTCCACCCCGCGCCGATGTGATCGACGCGGGGGGAGTGACGCGCTCCGGCCTTCGCCTCAGATCAGACTCAGCGCCTCCCACCACGGTTGCCGAAGGGGATCCGCCAGACGCCGCGGCCGTGCGTGGCCGCGTACAGGTCGCCGGCGGGGCCGATCGTGATGTTGTTCAGCGACGCGTTCGGGAGCCCGCTCCCGAGCCGGTACCACCGGGTCCGGGAGCCCTGCTCGGCCCAGGCGGTGTACGCACCGCTGTCGGTCGCGAGCGCGAGCCTGCCGTCAAGCTGGACGAGCGCGTCGGACGCGATGTCCGGAAGGTTTCCGGAGATGTCCGTCCACGACTGGCCGCCATTCTCGGTCTCGAACACGTGACCGACGCCGCCACCCGGGATCCAGCGCCGCGAGTACCCGTTGAACACCACCCATGCACGCGCCAGGGTCGCGCGGGTCGACCGTGATCCCGGCGATGTACCGGTCGGGCAGGCTCGAGACGTCGAGCTGGTGCCAGGTGCCGCCGTAGTTGGTGGCGATTCCCCGGTTGAACGTCGGGCCGGGGTTGCCGTTCGTGACCCAGGCGTCGTAGATGATCCGCCCGTTGTCGGCCGAGGTGATCGCGGTCGTGACGTTGCCGTCGCCCGTGTCGTATAGGTCCTGCCACGAGCACGAGCTGACGGTGGTGCAGGTCGTGTTCCAGCCTGCCTTGGTGATCCACACGTACTGCCCGCCCGACACCCACGTGTTCGGGTTGTTCTGGTCGGGCGCGAGCGGCGTCTGGAACCGCGAGTTCGGGTCGCAGTTGGAGAGCGGGGTTTCGCCGGCCTCCTCCTGTCCGATGCACATCGGCGTGATGTAGCTGTCGAACGTGTGGCCGCCGTCGGTCGTCGAGTACATCAGCCCGTACGCGTACTCGCCGACCATCGTGGTCGCCGCGTTGGTCGGCGGGACGATCACGTCGAAGCCGTCGCCGCCGGCCGGCTCGATCATCTGCCTCGCGCCGGTGAAATCGAACGACGTCCCGTTGTCCTGGAGGCCGCCCCACACGCCGACGCCATCGCCCCGGCCGCCGAGCAGCCCGGCGCGGGCGTCGTAGTACTGCCAGTCCGACAGCGTCGAGTTGAGATCTGTCCAGCCGCCGTACTGCTGGTCGTCGGACAGCGGCCGGCTGTAGACGCCGCCGTCGTTGCCGATGACGATCTTCCCGTCGCTGATCATCATCGCGTGCTGATCGGGATGCGTCGTGTTCGGGCATCCCGCCGCGGTGTTGTTGCACGCCAGGCCGTAGTTCCAGTACGGGCTGGCGGTGTTCCACGTGTTCCCCCCATTGGTCGACTCGAACACCTCCTCGAGCCCTGCGTACACGTGATTCGGGTTGTTCGGATCGACCGCGAGGTCCTGGTTGTACCAGGCCTGGATTCCGACGCCGTACCCGGAGCCGACGGGCAACGCCGAGCCGGAGGCGGCGAGCTTATCCTCGTCGCCGATCAGCACCCACGGGCCGGCGACGCTCGCCGGGGAGCCGGTGCTCACGAAGATGCCCTGGAGCGAGGTCTCATCGCCCGCGGCGAGATCCGAGACCGACTGGACGATCGCATACAGCTTCGTGCCGTCGGCCGAGTACGCGAACGTCGTCCGCCCGAGGTCCGATGCGTCGATCGCGCCGGTGATCGTGACCTTCGAGAAGCTCAGACCACCGTTGTTCGACTGGTAGAACCCGTTGTTCTCGGTGTTGCCGGGGCCATGCCAGCCGATCGCCGCGATCACCTGGCGGTCGTGCGTCCCGGGCACGATCGCCACGCTCGTGACCTGCTGGTCGTAAGGCGGGTTGTCGTTCGCCCCGGCGGGCTCGAGGACCGGCGTCCACGTGTTCGAGTGAGCCGCCAAACGGAAGAGCCCGTTGTCGGTCGCGGCCAGCGCGTCGCCGGCCTGGTCAAAGACGATCCTGAACACGGTGGTCGACACGATCGGATCGGTCCCGTTCGAGTTGTCGCCGACGCGCTGCCAACTGCTGCCGTCGTTGGTGGAGCGGTAGATGCCAGTGCCGGCATACGAATCGGACGAAAGGTTGGCCTCGCCCGTGCCGACCCAGATCGAGCCGTCGACCGGGTCCACCGTGAGTGCGCCGATCGACAGCGACGGCATCGAGTCAAACACCGCCGTCCACGTCTGCCCCTGATTACGCGACCGCCACACCCCTCCGTCGGCGGTGCCGGCGAACCAGCTGCCGTCCGGCGCGGTGATCAGCGAGGTGACACGGCCGCCGACAATGCCGAACCCGGCGCCCGCATTGGACTCGAGCGGATCGTCATAGCCCGCCGGCTCGGCGTTGTACGGCTGCGTGGTGAACTGCTGCCAGCCCGGTCCGATCTCACCGAGCCCCTGGGCCTGCTGCTGGGCGCTGATCAGCGCCTCGCCAGATACGAACTGAGCCGGAGCGGTGCGCTCGAAATCGTAGTCGCCCGATTCGTCCGCCTCGTCGTTGTCGGGTATGTGATTGGTCGACGTCGTGTCGTCCGACTGGACCGCGCCCGAGGCGAGCATCGAATGGAGCGTCCGCTCCCTCGCCGCCGCACCACGAACCGGATTACGGGCCGACGCAACTCCAGCTCCGACCAGCGCCAACAAGCCCACGCACACGACAGCCCCGATCAGGCGAGACACGATCCGCTGCATATAAATCCTCCCCACGACATCGACGACCGCACCCACGGCGGCTTTCAACTTGCGTGCCAGCGAACCAGCCCGCCGACGGCGGAGAACCTAACACACACCTCTCGCTACGCATAGGCGGCAAGCCCGCAAACCGAGCGCCTCAGCTTGGCGTCAATCCACGTTGACCGGACCACGCTCCCGAGCTAGGTGGGTTCGCCGAACCATTAAGTATGAGCCGATCCCAAACCTGACCCGGCGTCCGGATCGCGCCACCGCTGATGGGGTGCGCTGGCCAGCGCTTCGCGGCGCTAGGTGTCACATAGCCGCTCGGCCAGGTGCCTCCCGGGCGTGACGATGACCTCGAATGTGGTGTGTCGGCACCCGACTCTTGGCCTGACACGAGATGCATCTGGCCGGCTGCTGCGTGTGAATTCACAAGGGCCACGCTCGATCGCAGGCCGGCCAGGATAAGTAAACGCTTATGTTTGACACAGGCGTTCCGGCAGGAATATGTTTCCGCTTACTAGACACATTTATGCAGGCACCGTGGGGCCCTGCTCTGAGGGGAGGCGTGCATGCGTAAGAGCATCCTGCGTAAACGCTTGGTGCTGCTGTCACTTTCCGTGGTGTTGGTCGGCGTCCTCGGTGGGGCGTCGGTCGCCACCGGGAGCGCCAAGAAGGTCCAGGCCCACGCGGCCAGCACGACAAGCTTTGGTCCGTCCGCGCCGACGTTCGTCGGCCCTGCGGCGACCGGCTGCAAGAAGCGGCTGCTCGCTGCTGACCGGTCCGTTCATCGCGAGCTCGACCGCGTCGGCGTCGGCCAACGCGACGGCGAGTCCGAACGCCGCAGCCGGATTGTCCGGTCCGCACGCGATGCCAGGACCGACGGCCGCGAGCCTGAGAGCGGCGTCCGTGCGCGCGGCGGCGACGGCCAGATGCAGCGCCCACGCCGATCATCCCGACGGTCAGGTGCCAGCCGCTGGGCGACGGGCTGCGACAGCATCAGCACGTCGGCGGGTGGGGCGACCGGCGTGAAGGGGCTGAACGCCGTCGATAGCGGCTCGCTAGCCACCAACCCCAACGGCGATATCGAGCCGCCCGATCAGGGGTTGTGCGCGGGCAACGGAGACGTCGTCGAGACCAACAACATCGGCGAGATCCTGGTGTTCAACACGGCGTTGAAGCGCCAGTCCGCACCGATCTCTCTGGACACGATCATGGGGCTCAGCAGCCGGGCGTGGAGCAGCGGCGGCGATCCGTCGTGCGAGTTCGACTCGAGCAATGGTGGGCACTGGTTCTTCACCGAGATCGTCTCGGCGAGCCCTGAGGTCGGCCGGCGGCGCGTTCACCGGCTGCTTCTCGGCCGTCGCCAACAGTTGCTACGAGGGCATCGCGGTGAGCCAGGGCTCCAATCCGCTCGGCCCTTACTACGTGTACTACCTGAACGCCAACTACAACCCGAAGGAGCCGGGGTCTCCCTCGCTGCTCAACGACTTCGCGAAGATCGGCGTGACCCGGGACGCGTTCCTGGTGTTCTACGACGAGTTCCCGCTCGGCTCGGAGCCCGGGTTCGGCGGCGGCGGCTTCAACGGCGCGCAGGAGTTTGCGTTCGACAAGAACGCGCTCGAACACGGCCGTCGCGTGACGCTGTCAGACGGGCAGCCCAACCCCAACTTCAACGTGGCGATCGAGAACATGGGCCTGCTCGCGACCCCGGACGGGACGTGTGCGGGCAGAGCGCGGCGACTGCGGGCATCGACTGCTGGTCGGCGGTGATCCCGGCGCAGCCGGCCGACGCCGGCCAGTACGACAACCACTACGGCGGGTCCGGGTTCATGATGAGCGCCCTGGACTTCGACAGCTTCGTCGGGATACCCCTCCGCGGGCGACAACCGGATCGCGGTGTGGGACTGGACCGGGCTCGCAACCTGAACAGCGGCGGCTGCGGTAGCTGCAGCGCCGTCAAGTTCGGCGGCCAGGTGTTCACCGGCACGCCCGTACTACGACCCATGAGAGCCATCCTGGGGTCGGGACTCTGCTCCCCAGAAAGCGGGGCCGATTCCGCTGGGTGACGAATGCGGTGCCGCCGGCCTGAGCACAGGCAGCCCCCCGCCGGCATCCTGTCCCGAAGGCGGAATCAATCACCAACGGCGACTTCATGACCCAGGTCTCGCAGGCGCAGGGCCAGCTGTGGAGCGCGACTGCACGACCGAGGTCAACCAGGGGTTCAATTCCGGCACCCGAGATCCACAATGGTGCGGTCGTACTGGGTGGTCGGTACCAGCTCGTTCGACAAGACCGGCCAGTTCACGATCACGAACCAGGGATACGTCTCGGCGGCCCACGAAGACATGGAGTTCCCTGCCATGGCCGCCGAAGGCACCGGCGGCAACGGCAAGGCGATCATGGATTTCACGCTGAACGGCAACGGTGGACCAACCGATGCCGACCATGGCGGCTTCTACCCGAGCACCGCCTACGGCCGGCTGACCGCCACCTCGACTCGGCCTGACCGGGTCGACGATCAACATCGCGGACCTCGGGCAGTCGCCGGAGGATGGATTCGCGAGTACCAGGGCTTCCCTGGCCCGACTCGGCCCCGCTGGGGCGATTACGGCTGGGCGATCTACCTCGGGGTCCGGCGATCGGATTGTACTTCGCCACCAACTACATCCAGTACCCCAACTGCACCGGCAGCGCGTTCACGCTGACGATCGGAACCTGCGGCGGAACCCGCGACGGATTCGCCAACTGGGGAACCTCGGTCAACTACGTCGTGCCGTAGTCATCCAGGTCAGAGGGCGCGGGCCGAGCAGGTACGGTCCGCGCCCTGGTCTCGGGGCCAACTGGCCATCGCTCTGCGGCGCGCTCGACGGAACGAGCCATCGGGCGACGCCCGTCAGCTGCCGGGGCGAGATGTGCCACGTGGGCGATGGTGCGCCGCTGGGATGCTCTCCATCACCGGGCGGCGATGGGCCGGGTGTGATTCGTACCAGCGCGCGTAGCGGCTGGCCAGCGGTGCCGCGGTTGCCCCGTGCGCGAACACCGACAGTCCGACCGTCAGATAGGAAGCGAGCAGAATCGTCTGCGCATGTGCCAAGTGGGCCTCCTGAACCACGATCACCGCGAACACGATCGACGCAAGTCCGCGCGGACCAAACCATCCGACGAACCCGACGGTCCGCCAGGTGGCGCCCGTGCGGATCATCGCAATTGCGACTGGCAGCAACCGAATCAGCGTCAGGCTGAGCACGGCGTAGAGCGCGATCTCCCAGGTCAGGTGCTCGAGCGCCGGGCCGAGCAGCACCGCGCCGAAGACCAGGAACGTGACCCCGCCGAGAAGGTCACCGAGCTCCTCGTTGAGGCGGGACGCCTCATCCGCCTCGTGACTGACGAGCGCCCCGAAGATACCCCCCGCGAGAAACGAAGCGATGAAGCCTGAGCCGCTCAACGCGGCCGCGACCCCGTAGGCCAGGGCCGCGCCGGCGATCGGGATGACCTGCAGCCACGCTCCGGTGATCAGGTTTCGGCGATAGGCGACCGCCACGACCGCTGCCGCGGCCAGCCCAGCCACCACGCCGCCGACGATCCCGTACCCGATCTCCTCGGCCACAACGCTGAGCGCATGGTGGCCGCTCGTCGTCTTGTCCTCGACGTCCGCCACCGCGAGCGCGATCAACAGCAGCGGCACGCAGATTCCGTCGTTGAGGCCGCTCTCGACGTTCAAGCCTTGCCGGATCCGGGACGGAAGTCGCGGCTCGGTCACCACCGCCTGTCCGAGCGCGGCATCAGTCGGCGCCAGCACGACCGCGAGCACGACCGCCTCGGCCAGGTTCAGCTGCGTGAAGATCGCGACCGCCAGCGCAGCCCCGACGACGATCGTGAGCGGCAACCCTACGCCGAGCAGTCGCAGCGGAACGACGTACTCTCGCGCGAGCGCGCGCAACTTGATCCGCGAGGCGTCCGCGAACAGCACCACGGCGAGGGTCGCCTCGGCCAGCAGACGGACAGTCGCGCCCGTCGGAGCAGCCGACACCCCGTCGAGCGCCAGCGGCCCGACGAGCACGCCGATTGCCACGAACACCATCGCGGACGTCACCGGCGTGCCGGTCAGGCGCCGCGACACTCCGGCGACGGCCAGAACGGCCACGGCAACGATGGCGATCTCCCACTTCACATGTCAGCCCAGGAACTCAATCAACGCCTTGACCACGAGCAGTGTGCCAAGCACCGTGAGCATCGTCACCGCGAATCTACGACCGCTTCGGCTGAACGAGACCTTCGTCCGCTCGATCGTCGCGACAGTCCAGTCCGGCGCGATCGCGAACCCCAGCAGCGGGATCTCGAGCAGCGACATCATGATCAGGTTGAATGCCACGACAAGGACGACCGTCTCGGGAGTCGAGTAGTTCAACTTGTCGATCCGGCTCAGTCCGGCCAGGTACGAGCCGCCCGGCAGCGTGAGCAGCGCACCGACGACGAACGTGATCCGGGGTGAGCCCCGGCGCAGGGCCTTTTGCCATCGAGGTGGTTCGTTGCTCCGCTTCCGGGCACGGCGCCGGGCGGCGCCGTCCTCGTCGCGGCCTCGGTCCAGCACATATGCAGCGATCAGCGCGACCACGCCGAGGAACATGGTGGCCGCCGGGCTGAGCGTGTTCTCGGTCGTTCGGACCGCGCTCGAGCTCTCGAACTTGGCGATGATCACGAGCCCGAGCGTGATGCTTGTCATCAGGGCGCCGAGCAGGTAGCCGAGCATGAGCCGCTTCGGATTCGGGAGGAGCATCATCACGGTCGACGCGCCGACCAACGTCGGGTTGAGTGCCGCCGCCAGCGCGAAAAGGAATACGTCGCCCATCGCTGCCCGCTAGGAGTCCTCGGAGCTGAGGTGGCCGGAGCAGGGGCGCACGGTCTCGGGTGTGTCAGCCGAGGGCCATACCTTCGGCTGCGGTCGACGGCCTCGGGTCTGGGAGGCGCATCATCCGGAACGAGGTGAACAGTCCGGCGAGGGCGGCCAGAAGCGGAATCAGCAGCGCGACCTGAAGGGCGACGTGCCTCGCGTGGGTATTGATGTGGATGATCTCGTCCTTGGTCGCCGGCGGTTGCCCCTTCAGTTGTTGCTCGAGGGCGGTGTTGCTCATGATCTCGGCGTCGTGCTCGAGTGTCTTCGACACCTGCTGCTGCTCGGCCGGCGACAAGACTTTGCTCGCGTCCGCCATGTTGGTGAACGAGACGGAGAGCGTCGCGAGCATGATCGCCCCGGCGAACGCGAGGCCGAACGACAGGCCGAATGACCCGCCGGCGGAGTTCACACCCGCCGCTTCGCTGACGCGCTCCTCCGAGACCGGGGACAGCGTGTAGTTGTTGAGCTGAGAGACGAGCAGCCCCAATCCGGACCCCGCGATCAGCAGCGGCACCGCGAGATACCAGCCAGAGTCCACCCGCGGGACGAGCGGGATCACAATCGCAACCCCAAGCGCGACGAGCCCGAAGCCTGCCCTGATGATGCTGCTCGGACGCCGCTTGCCTGCCCTCTTCCCGGCGAGCAGCGCCACCGCGAACATGCTGAGTGACAGCGGCGCGAGCGACACGCCTGCCTCCAGCGCGTTGTACTCAAGGACCATCTGCAGGTACAGAGGCAGGGCGATCATCATTCCGCCGAGCGCGATCTGCTGGAGCGTCTGGCCGGAGATCCCGAGCCTGTAGAGCGGCGACTTGAAAAGGTCCGGGTCGATCAGCACCGGCTTGTCCTCGCGCTTGCGTCGCACGAGCCAATAAGCCAGGCCTCCGAGCCCGACCGCGCCGACCGCGAGCAGCGCGGCAACGGATTCGCCGCCTTCCTGCCATACGAGGATCCCGACCACGACGCCACCCATCCCCAGCACCGAAAGCACCGCGCCCACCAGGTCGATGTGCCGCGAGCCCGTGTACGGAACGTCGCGAACCAGCTTGATCTGCGACAGCACGATCACGATCACGAGATCCTCGAGTAGGAACCCGACGCGCCACGACAGATACGTCGTCAGGAATCCTCCGAGCAACGGTCCGACCGCCGCCGCGATCGCTGCCGCCGCGCCGACAAGCGCGTACGCCTTCTTCTGATCCTCTCCCTCGAAGTTGCCGTGGATCAGGGACTGCATTGCGGGCAGCAGCAGCGACGCGCCCAGCCCACCCACGATCGCCCAGAAGATGATGATCGCCGTCAGGCTCTGGGCCAGCGCCATCGCCACCGCGCCAACCGCGTAACCGAGCAGACCGAGCACATACGCCCGCTTGCGTCCGATGAGATCGCCGACCTTGCTGCCGATCAAGATAAACGCGGCGGACACCAACGCCTCCAAGGCGATCGCCGACTGAACCCCACTGGCAGTCGTGTGCAGGTCGCGAATCACCGCGGAGATCGAAACGTTCATCAGCGAGGTGTCAACCACGAGCACGAACATCGCCATCGCCAGCAGAATCGCGAGCCGTCGCGTGGTATCCGCCTGCTTTGGTGCGCTTGTGGTCACTGCGTCGGCCATACGCAATCCGCACTGCCCACCAGGCCAACGCTGCGCCGATCGGCGTCTTGAAGCTGAATCGTGGATGGTGGTGCGTGGCCAGTCGGCATGCCGGATGGGGAGAAACGCTGCGCAAGTCTCGAAATCACGCCGACCAGCCCGCCGGCGCGGGCCCAGGCTCGTTGTCGATCGGCGCCCCCTGAGGTTGCGAGCCGCGCGACACGGTCAAGTTCGACCAGGCCGATCGGGTCGGCATGCGCGCGGCACCTCGTCACGAGGACATCGAGGGCCGTTCGTGCAGGAACGAGTTGGCACGTGGCTGGATCGATCAGCTGAGCTTCCAACCCGTCTCGGGCGGCGAGGAAACGGTTCTCCGCCAGCACCTCCGGACTGACACGAGCCGCCTGCGTCTCGCTCTCGTCCCCCTCCAAGACGGCTCGCGCCAGCGCCATGACCAACACGATCAACGCGGCGGTGTCCGCGATCGTCGTCTGGGCGTCCATCATCCGCAGCTCGACGGTTCCCAGCGCCGGCTGCAACCGCACGTCCCACCACAGAAAGGTCGGGTCCGCCAACGCTCCGGAGGCAATCAATGCGTCGACGGTCTCCACATAGTCGGTGTAGTCCCCGAACCATCGTGCGGTGCCTGTGCGCGGAAACCCCTGGAAGATCACCGTCCGCCCCGATGCGAATCCACTGTCGCGACCCTGGCTGAAAGGCGAGTTCGCGGACAATGCGATCAGGATCGGCACGGTTTCGCGCAGACCGTTCAGGAGCCGAATCGCATCATCGGGGTCGGGGACCCCCACGTGCACGTGCAACGCGAGCGTCGGCTCCCGACGGGCGAGTCCGCGCATCGAGTCGCCGATGGCCCCGTACCGCGCCGACGTCGACACCCGGAACTCGCCTGCATGAGCGAGCGGGTACGTGCCCGAAGATGCCGCGACGAGTCCCACCGCGGCCAGCTCTTTCGCCAACCGGGCGCGAAGCGACGCCAGCTCGGACACCGCGGAGCCGACACCTGAATGAACGCCTGTGGCGAGCTCGATCACGGCCGCGTGCGTCTCTGGTGCGGCGTGCCCCGCCAGCTCCTCCGACAGTCCCCTGAGGACGGCGTCATTGCACTGCGCCAAGGAAAGGCTCGGTGACGACAGAAGCATGACCTCCTCTTCGACGCCGATGGTGAAGCGCTGCCCGCGGCTACGGTTCCACCGAGCCCACGCCGGCTCACCACGGCTTCCCGACCGCTCTCCGGCGTCGAATACCGTCGTGCGGCATCTCTGATCAGGGTCTCCGGCCATGGTCAGCATCGCAGCCCACGTCTCGTCGAGCCGGCGCAAGGCCCACGCTCGTGCGACGTCGGCGCGTGCCTACGACTGGATGCGTCTCCTGCACGGGCGGCGTGAGCGCGGCCTGCAGCTCCCGTGTGTCTTCCTCGGACAGCGATGTTCTGATCACCGTACCGCCGTATTGCTGCAGCGCTGCGATCGCCTTGTCGGGCGTCACCTGTTCGATCACCATGAACAACGCCGAGGTGCCGGGCTGCAAATAGTCGCGTACCTGCTGCTGGAAGGCCTTGTCGATCCCCTTCTCGCCCAAATGCCCGAACAAGGCGCCCATACCCGCCCCGAACGCCAGGCCGGCGAACGGGATGAAGAACAACAGCCCGAACAGAAACCCCCAGAACCCGCCCCACCATGCACCGGCACCGGCCGACGAGCCGCCGTGCGACGTGTGCACGTGATACTTGCCCTCCACGTCGCGAGAGATCGATGCGACCTGGTCGGCTTGAATGACAAGGTCCGCCTCCAACTTCGCGACGGTCTCGCGTGCCTGCTCGGCGGTTCCCTGATCCGGATATCCGATCGCGACGAGCGTCGCCATAGTGCCTATCTCCTCACTCGAAATTGATTCGGCTGCAGGCTACGCATCCCGGCTGCGCACGACCCGTCGTCGCGTGAACTTCACCCGGGTGAATGTGAAATCGTCTCGGTCCGGGCGTTGCTCTGGCGGCGGAGCTGTATCGCCTTGTCGGCCCAGACGAGCGCGGGCGCGATCAGCGAGAGGCCGAGCACGACGGCCCACTGGGCGCCGCTGAGCGATTCGGTGTCGAGCAGGCGCTGAAGCATGGGGAGCTCGACGCCGGCCCACGTGAGGACCCAGCCGAGGATGATCCAGCCCATGTAGGGGAACAGCGGGGAGGACCACGGCGCCTCGCGCTCCCGGCGCATCACGAAGCCGAGGTTCACGGCGGTGAAGGCGACGACGGCGAACGCCATCGTCATCGAGATCGAGGCGTGGGTGGTGCTCGGCTTGTCGGGCCCGAGGTCGAGGACGAGCAGGGCGGTGAGCGCGACCACGAATCCGCTGAGGAGCCATCGGATGATCTGAGGTCGGTTGACGATCTTCGTCCCGGGCTTGCGTGGTGGGCGCTGCATCACTCCCGGATCGGGGACGTCGACGATGAAGCCGATCACGACCGTGACGACGACGAAGAACTTGCAGAACAGCAGCTGCATCGGGAACAGCGCGACACCGTCGTTGATGTTGAAGATCGTGGCCAGCAGCATCAGCTGGAGCACCGAGGAGAGGATCGTCAGCTGGAGCTTGACGTAGGAGGTGATCCGGCGGTAGATGTCGCGGCCGAGGTCGACGGCCTTCACGAGCGTGGCGAAGTTGTCGTCGGTGAGAACCATCTTGGCCGCCTGCTTGGAGACCTCCGAGCCGCTTCCCATCGCCACGCCGACGTCAGCCTGCTTGAGCGCCGCCGCGTCGTTGACCGCGTCCCCGGTCATCGCCACGACGTCACCGGACTCCTGCATGAGCTTCGCCAGCCGGAGCTTGTCCTCCGGCGCCACCCGGCCGAACACGTGCAGGTTCGGGAGCCGCGCGATGAGCTCCTCGTCGGGCAGACGCTGGAGCTCGGTCCCGGTGAGAACGCCGGGGCCGAGGCCGAGCTCGTCGGCGATCGCGCGGGCGGTGACGGTGTGATCGCCCGTGATCATCCGGACGTCGATCCCAGCGCTCAGCGCGACGCGGACGGCATCCTTCGCTTCGGTGCGGAGCGGGTCGATGATCCCGACCAGCGCGACGAAGATGAGATCGTGCACGGCCGCCATCGGATCGGCGATCGCCGACGACATCGCCTGGTCGTCCAGATCGCGAGCGGCGAACGCGAGCACGCGCAGCCCCTTCTCGGAGAGCTGCTGGTTGGCGTCCAGGATCTCCTTGCGGACCTCGTCGATCGGGATCTCCTGGCCGTGCCAGAGGGCATGGCTGCACAGCCCCAGTACCACATCCGGCGCGCCCTTCACGGTCATGAAGTGCGCCTTCTTGAGGACCCCGCCACCGAGCCAGTCGGGACGATCGTGGAAGGTCGCCATGAACTTGTACTCGGAGTCGAACGGCACCTCGGCGCGCCGCTCGAGCGAATTCCGCGTGTGCTCGGCGTCGGTGCTCATCTTCGCGGCCAGCACGACCAGGGCGGCCTCGGTCGGGTCGCCGATGATCGACTCGTCATCGGCGACCGTGGCGTCGCTGCACAGCGTGAGACCGAGCGCCAGGCGCCGGAAATCGGGAAGCTCCGCCCCGGCTACCCCAAGGATCTCGCCGGACTTGCGGTAGCCGCCGCCCTGCACCCGGAACCAATCTCCGCCGGCCAGCATCGTCGTGGCCGTCATCTGGTTCAGCGTCAGCGTCCCGGTCTTGTCGCTGTTGATCACGGTCGTCCCGCCGAGCGTCTCGACGTCGGCGAGCGATTTCACAACCGCCTTCGACTCGGCCAATCGCTGAGCGCCCGAGGACAGCATCGCCTGCACGAACGTCGGCAGGCCGACCGGGATCGAGGCGATCGCGGTCGAGATGCACAACAGCACCACGGTGTCGAACGACTGACCGCGGGCGATCCCGAAGATCGCGATCACCGCGACCGCCAGCCACGCCACGAGCCCGAACACCTTCGTCATCCCGTCGAGCTCTTTTTGCAGGGGCGACCGCTGCCGCTGCGTCGCCGTGACCATCTCAGCGATTCGCCCCATCTCCGTCGCCGACCCCGTCGCCGTCACCACCACCGCAGCCGTCCCACGCGTCACCTGCGTGTTCTGGAACACCATGTTGGTGCGGTCGCCGAGCACCGTCTCCCCATCCAGCACGCTCACGCCATCCTTCGCGACCGGCGCACTCTCGCCGGTCAGCGCCGCCTCCTGGAGTTCGAGCGTCGCGGAGGTCACGATCCGGCCGTCCGCCGGGACGACGTCACCTGCCTCGAGCAGGGCTATGTCACCGGGCACCAGCTTCGTCGATTCGACCTCCTCGACGGCACCATCGCGGCGTACCCGGGCATGCGGCACCTGCAACTGCGCGAGGGCCTCGACGCTGGCCCGCGCCTTCAGCTCCTGCGCCGAGCCCATCACCACATTGAACGTCACCAACCCCAGCACGAAAATGCCGGTCGGAACCTGCCCGACCACGAAGCTCGCCACGGCGACGATCATCAGCATGATGTTCATCGGGTTGGACAGTTGGCCGCGAGCCACCACCCACATGCTCGGAGGCGGCTCCTTGCGCAGTTCGTTCGGTCCGTACTCGGCGAGGCGCCGCTCGACCTCGCCGGAGTCGAGCCCAGCGGTGGGGTCGACTCCGAGCCGCTCGGCCGCGTCCGGCGCGGCAACGTCGTACCACGAGCACCTCCGGGGTGGGCTGCGTAACGGTCACGCTCATGGCGACCCGGACGCAGCGTACGTGTGGCCTGGACCGAGGAGAAACTGCCGACCCCCATTCACCTGGGTGAACGCAAACGCCCACGTTGTTTTCCGCCGAGTGACTGGCCTAGCTCAGACCAAGGCGAGCCCGGCCAGCGCGTGAGCGGCGCACGAACAGACCAACGCCGCCGGTTACCTCCGCACCCGACGGCGGGCCTGATGCCGCGATGTCCAGGACGCGCTACCTCAGCGACGGCTCGTCGACCGCGGTGACGCTCACGAGCGTGATTCCCATCTGAAGGAAGTGCTGCAGAAGCCCGTTGAGCTCTGCCTGATCACGGACGGGACCCACGAGGACCGTGTTGCCGTTGCGGTACACGATCCGCATGCGCGGGAACGAACGTCCGACCAGGTCGCCGAGGTGACCCTGGACCTCGAGGCGATACGTTCCACCTCTACTCATGGTCCCTACGGTTGCACATGCGATCGAGCATCCACGCCTGCCAGCCCGGATCACCTGGGTGATTGCGTTTCGTTCAGGAGCCCGACGGCCTCGGCCCTCGCAACCGCGTTGTCCCGCGAGCGTACGCCCAGCTTGCGATAGATCGACCGGACGTGTGACCTAACGGTGTTCGGCGAGAGAAACAGCTGAGCCCCGATCTCTCGCACCGACAGGTCGGTCGACAACATCCGAAGCACCGCGGCCTCGGCGTCGCTGGGTAGCTCGAGGATGTCGCCGGCGCCCGCTTGACCCCGGGCCTCCGCGAGTTCGCTCGCGACCTCGTCGGCGAGCAACGGCACCACCCCGCTGTCGCCGAGCTCGGCCAACTCATCGCGGGATCGGTGCAGCGCTTCATCGGCTTCGTCCAGCCGTCCGCGACGACAGCGGATGTCGGCAAGGCGCACGAGAATTCGCGCGTGGGGCACGGTCGCGACGTCGTCGTCCAGGTACCGCTCGGCCGCGGAGAACTCGCGCTCGGCCCCCACCAGATCGCCTTCCGCCGCCAGCACCGCGCCGAGCGCCTCGGACACATTCGATCCCAGCCAGCTTCTACTGCTGGTTATCCGGCCGACGATCGTGCGCGCCGCCTCCGCGTGTCTGCGAGCCGAGGCAAGGCGACCTTGATCCGCGGCGACCAAGGCGAGGACCGACTGAGCCACCGCGACGCCCGGGTGGCGGCGGGCGGTGTCAGGGTGCTCGATGGCGCGCGTTGCCGCGCTCCGAGCTCCGTCGAGATCGCCCGCGGCGTACAACGCGCGTGCGAGCGCCGCGAGTGCTGCGACCAACGTTTCGTCGACGCTTCTCTGAGCGAGCTCCACTGCCCGGTAACCCTCGACCACGGCCTCGGTGACCCCGTCGTCGAGCCCGGCGCTACGCACCATCGCCGCCACGCAATCCTCGTAGCTCCCGAATCGCTCTGGGTACTGCACCATGGCACGCTTCGCCAAGCGCAGGAACCGGCGCCGCTCGCGGTTCATCCGACCGACGAGCAGCGCGGCCGTCGCGGCGCCGACTGCCGCGTCGGGATGCTCGATCAAGAGCTCGTCGGGGAGCATCTGAGCCCAGCGCAGGAGCGTCTCTGATCGACCGGTGCGGATCAGCACCAGGTGATACTCGCTGAGGAGCCCCGCTACCACCTCCGGGTCACCGGCGGCCACTGCGTGCTGCACTGCCTCCACGACAAGACCCCGCCCGCGGAGCCATTCGGCGGCGCGCCGATGGATCGTCTGCGGGACGGTCGGTTGCACCGCACCGAGCTGAGCGGTCGCGAACTCGGCGAACAGCGAATGTACGCGGAACCACTCCCGGCGCTCGAGGCTCTGCACGAACATGTTCGACTCCTCCAGCTCGCCGAGCACAGCCGCCGAGTCCGAACGGCTGAGCACGGCATCGCAAAGCTCTGCGGTGAAGCTCCCGAGCACGGCCGCGCGCAGCAGGAACGAGCGGCGCCCGACATCGAGCGATGCGAGCACCTCATGGCTGAGGTATTCGGCCACATGGCGATGGCCGCCGCCGAACTCGAGGACCGCGCGGTCCGGATCCTCGACCGATCGCAGCCACAGGGCGGCCAGGTACAGCGCGGCCGGCCAGCCCTCGGTCCGGTTCCGCAGAATCTCGATCTGATCGTCGTCCAGCTCGAGCCCGGCGCGATCGACCAGAAGCTCGCGGGCTTCCGCGACGGTGAACGCGAGCTCACCGGCGCGAACCTCGCTGAGAGCCCCTCGTGCCCGCAGTCGCGCGAGCTCGAGCGCCGGATCGGCTCGCGTGATCGCGACTAGGCGCGCCGTTGCCGGGAGTTGCTCGATCGCGTAGCTGAGCGAGGCCAGGCAGTCCGTGTCGGTAACCGTCTGTAGGTCGTCGAGCACGATCGTGACCGGCCGGCCTAAGTCCGCGATCCCGTTCATGAGCTCGACTACCGCGGCCTCCACTCCCAATCCGGACGAGCGCAGTCGTTTGAGCGCGCGGCGGCCAAGACCGTCGCGGATGCGATCCACGGCGGTGGCAACGTATGTCCAGAACCGGGCGGACTCATTGTCGCCCGCGTCGAGCGTCACCCACGCGAGAGCGGTGCCCGCGTGCTCCGCCCAGGCGCGTACCGCCGTGGTCTTTCCGTACCCGGCCGGAGCAGCGACCAGAGTCAAGGCGGCTTCGGCGCCGGTTTCCAAAGCCTGCTCGAGCCGCGGCCGTCGCACCATCCCGCCGCGCTGCCGCGGCGCCGCCAGCTTTGCCTCCGCCAACGGCGGCAGCTCGTCGCTCAGCCGCAATCCGGAAGGCACGTGGTCCCTTCTTCAGTTGCACTACTAAACCGTGGCGAGCGCCAAGCGTTTCGCGGCACAACCTAACTGTCTTCACCCCATACGGGTTAACAGGGTCCTAACACTCGTGCCGACACACCGCTACCGGGGTGCCGACACCCAGTCCGCACCGGTCTCCTCGCGAAAAGTTTCGACCGCGGCTTTGATTGTGGGGAAGAAGTGGTCGGGGTCGAGCGGTCCGATCAGCTCATAGCGCTCGAGCTTGGCCCGGACCAGATCCTTGAGCTCGGCGAACACCAGCGACGTGCCGGCGGCGTTGAGCTCCTCGTCGAGGTCCGCGAGCATGTCGGCGGCCGTGGTGTCGACGTCGGTGATCGGCTCGGCGGCGATCACGATCCACTTTGGTCGGGGATCGGCGGCCGCGAGCGTTCGGATCTCGTCGCGGAACGTTCGCGCGTTGGCGAAGAACAGCGGAGCGTCGAACCGGAAGATCACGAGCCCGGGAAGCCCCTCGGCTTCGGGGTGCAGCTGGGTATCGTGCAGTCCGGCGAGCCCCGGGACCCGCCCGAGCGTCGTCTGGTAGGGCCGCCAGGCCCTACGGAACACGTTGAGGATCGACAGCGCGACCGCTACCGCGATGCCCTCGAGCACGCCGAGGAGCGCGACGCCCAGGAAGGCGGCGATCGACAGCAGGCACTCGACGGGCCGCTGACGCCACAGCCGCACGGTGCCGGGTATGTCCGCCAGGGACAGCGACGCGGCGATCACGACCGCGGCGAGCGTCGGGTTGGGGAGGTTCTTGAGCAGACCGGGGACGAGCACGAGCATCAGCACCATCAGCGCCGCGCCGACGACCCCCGTGAGCTGCGTCTTGGCCCCGGTCTGTTCGGCAACCGCGGTCCGTGAGCCGCTCGTGCTCACCGGGAATCCCTGAAAGAGGCCGGCGGCGACATTCGCGGCGCCGATCCCGATCATCTCTCCGTTCCCGTCGACTTCCTGGCCGGTGCGGGCCGCGAACGCCGACGCGGTCGAGATCGTGTCGGCGAGCGCAACCAGCACGATCCCGAGCGCCCCGGCGACCAGCAGCGGTAAGTCGGACACCGGGTTGGGTACGGTGAGCGGCGGGAACCCCTTGGGAAGCGTGCCGACCAGCGAGACGCCGTGGCCGGCGAGGTCGAACACCGAGGCCGCGGCGATCGCGACGACGACCGCCACGAGCACACCCGGGACCCGCGGCAGCCAGCGACCGAGCGCGAGGATCAACGCGAGGCTGACCAGCCCGATCGCGACCGCCGCCCCGACCGTCTCGCCCGACGAGACCCCGTGGATGAACGCGTGCGCCTCGTGGAGCAGGCCGTTCGCATCGGTCGAAAAGCCGAACAGCTTCGGTAACTGCCCGATCAGGATCGTCAGCGCCAGACCGTTCATGTAGCCGATCTGGGTCGGCTTGGAGAGCAGATCGGCGATGAAACCGAGCTTTGCGACCCCGGCCAGGATCATGAAGCCACCGACGATCAGCGCCATCATCGATGCCAGCGCGATCGCGCGCTCGGGACTGCCGTCCGAGCCGACGATCGGCAGGATCGTCGCTGCGATCATCGGCCCGAGCGACGAGTCCGGGCCGAGCACCAGGATGCGCGAGGGTCCGAACACGGCGTACCCGATCAGGCACAGGATCGACGTGTACAGACCGGTGATCGCCGGCAGGCCCGCGAGCTCGGCGTAGGCCATCCCCTGCGGCACCAGCAGCGTCGTCAGCACGACCCCGGCGATCACGTCGCTGCGGAGCCAGGACCTCCGGTAGCTCGCCAGCGAACGGATCCCGGGAAGCGAGCGCGAGGCCATCGGCCGGCGACCCGTCGGTCAGGAACCCGCGTCGATCGACTCGGCGCGGGTCGGGCGCGGGCTGGACGGGATCTTGCCGACGTCTGAGGCCGGTAGCCGCGTAGTCACGGACCACTCGTGGCCGCGACTCGCGGCTCGGCCTCGTGCCCGTTCTGGCCGTCGCTCGCGGCGGCCGTGGCGGCGGCGCTCTGTTCGTGCTCGAACGGGTCGGCATGAGCGCCGTCGGGTGCCTGTGCCTCGAGAACCTTCTTGACCGCCAACAGGTTCTCACGCTGCTCTTTTGTCACGGTCGGGAACTGAGGATCGATCTCCATCAGCGTGTGGACCAGCACCGCTCCGGCGCCAATCCGACCGAACCACTTGCGGTCGGCGGGGATCACATACCACGGCGCCCATTCGGTACTCGTGTGCGAGAGCATCTCCGAGAACGCCTTCTGGTAGTCGTCCCAGCGCTCGCGCTCCCTGACGTCCGCGGCCGAGAACTTCCAGTTGTGATCCGGCAGATCCAGCCGTCGCAGGAACCGGATCCGCTGCTCCTCCTTGGAGAGGTTGAGGAACAGCTTCACGATCCGGATGCCGTTCTCAGTCAGGTAGCGCTCCCAATCATTGATCTGCCGATAGCGGCGCTGCCACACGTCCTTCCCGTGCTTCCCCGCCGCGGGCAGCTTCTGGTGATCGAGGATCTCCGGGTGAACTCTCACGACGAGCACCTCCTCGTAGTGCGAGCGGTTGAAGATCCCGATCTCACCGCGGGCCGGCAGCCGCTGGGCGTAGCGCCAAAGGAAGTCGTGATCGAGTTCCTCGGTCGACGGCTGCTTGAAGCTGTGGACGCTCACTCCCTGCGGATTCACGCCGCTCATCATGTGCCGGATCGTTCCGTCCTTACCGGCCGCGTCGAGCGCCTGCAGCACCACGAGCACGGCCCAGCTGTCCTGGGCCGCCAGGCGTTCCTGGTACTCGCACAGCAGCCGAACTCCCTCCTCGAGGAGCGCAACGCCGTCCTTCTTTTTCCTCACCCCAGCCTTGAACGACGGGTCGAAGTCCTTGCCGAGCGTGACCTTCGAGCCGGGCTTGACCCGGAACGGCTCGATGAACTTCGCCGCCCTCCGCTTCCTCCGGTCGTCAGCCATCGTTTGCTCCATTTCGGTCGAGGACCGGGCAGATCCGGCGCGGATGGCCAGCACCCGCGCCGCGACCTTGCATCGGTAACGAGTCAGCTAGATGCCGAGGATGCTTGCCTTCTGGTGGGCGAATTCCTCGTCGGTCAGGACGCCCTGCTCGTGCAGCTTCCCGAGCTCGCCCAGGCGCTGGGTGTCGTCCGCAGTGAGCCCGTGCCGCGCGGGCGCGGCGGGGGGTGGCGCCGCCGCGGGCGCGGCCGATTGCTGGCCTTCGTAGTAGGCCTGCTCCTGCTGCTCCTCCTCCCTGCGCTGCCTGTGCTTTCCGAACGCGTACGCCCCGCCTCCGACCGCGGCCGCGCGCAGCAGCGGGCGACGACGTCTGAACAGCGGCATCGCTATGCCTGCCCTTCTTCGTCGATCGCCAGTCCCATCGCGAGCATGATCTCCGGCGCGGCCGCGATGATTTTCGGGCCCCCGACCTGCGGCGCGACCGCCTTGAGGACGCCGAGGAAGTCCTCAGCGGTGACGCCGTCCTCCAGAGCGTTGGCGATCTGCCACGCGTAGGATGCCGGCGGAGCGTCAAGCGCGATGAGCGTCGCTAGCTTGACGAGCGCAAACGTGCGAGCGTCCAGCCCGCTCCCCGCGCGGTTCAACTCGCGCAGACCGACCGCGCCCTCGAGAACGTCGATGTCGCCGGCGGAGAGCCCCGCCAGCGCCTTGTGAGTGTCAGCTTCTACAACTGCCATGTGATGCTCCTCTCGCTCGACTCAGCGGCCGGCGACCGCCAGCGGGACGCTACGTCAAGTCGCTCCGCGCGAGCGGACAGCAGGCGTCAATCACCCGGGTGAATGTGAACCCAGCACGCGAGGTGCAGATCCCGAAGACGTCCGATTCGGCCACGCTGGGTCACTTCGCATTCACCCGGGTGAATCCCGGGCAACGGCTATGCCTCGTATCCCGGCCGACTTAGCCTGACGGCATCACCAACTGGCTTGGAACATCGCCGGCGGCCTCCCGACCCTGATACGACCACCAGTAACGACGCGTCGGTTACCGTAGGCAACCCGCAGGCTGAAGCAACCTAACAAGCTCAATCGGTAAGGAGAAGTGCGCTATGGCAACCCTAGTCGCGATTGGCTATCCCGATCAGGCGACCGCCGAGCAGGCGCTCGAGACCGTCCGGCACTTGGAGGGCGAGCTGATCATCCAGGCCGACAAGGTCGCGGCAATCTCGCGCGATCAGGACGGCGAACTGCACGTCTATAGTGGCCACGGCGCCAGTTCGACCACCGGCGTCGCCGCCATCGGCGGGTTCTGGGGCTTGATGTTCGGACTCCTGTTCTTCATTCCGTTCGCCGGGCTGGCGATCGGCGCGGGGCTGGGAGCGCTATTCGGACACCTCGGCGAGAACGCGGTCGACAAGGACTTTCAGCACCAGGTGCGCGATCACCTCAAGCCCGGCACCTCGGCGCTGTTCATGGTGATCGAGCAGGCAACGCCCGACAAAGCGATCGCTGCGCTCCAGCAGTACGGAGGCACCGTGATCAAGACCTCGCTGTCAGACGAGGACAGCAAGAAGCTGCAAGACGCCCTCCAGCAGTCAGAGACAGGAGCTCCCTCCTAGACGCGGCTACACATACAGACGCGATTCGCCAACTTTCGGAGACTCTGCGTACCGCATTCAAGTCACGACCGCCTGTTGTCTCGGGGCTGGAAAGTCGTGCAAATACGATCCAAATGGGCCGCGGCGGGTTGCTGCGGTAGCGTCGCCCGGGGACCTGTTCGATCGCGCGAGAGGGGAATCCCTCGGGATGGACTTAGTCAGTATCGCGCTCGTCGTCGTCGCGCTCTGGATCGGCGTCGTTGTTTTCGTGGTGGCAATGAGCAAGGCGTCCGCCAACGCGGATGCGGATGCGGAGCGATACTTCGCCGAGAGCCGCGACGACGTGCCGGACCAATGGCCGGCGCCATACTCCGACGTCGTCCCCGGCGATGACCGAAGATCGATCGATGCCGCGGAGCTTGAACGTGAGGCCAAGCGGGTGGGCATCGAGCCGCCGGAGCCGCGGCGCCTGCACCTGCCGCGTCTGGTTGGAACTCATCGCCATCGTTGATGACCGGCCCAACCTAGCCGGCGGGCTGCACGGCGACGCTACGCCGGCGCGCTGCTCAGGTGGCGTCGAGCTCGGCGACCAGCGCTCGGACACGCCGCGCGATCTCGTCGCGGGTGGCACGAACCTCCTCGATCGGGCGACCCTTGGGGTCGTCGAGGTCCCAATCTAGGTAGCGCTTGCCGGGGATGAACGGGCACTTATCGCCGCAGCCCATGGTCACGACCACGTCCGCCTGCTCGGCGAGCTCGTTGGTGAGCAGCTGCGGCCGGCGGTCGGCGAGGTCGATCCCGAGTTCGCGCATGACCTCGATCACCTCCGGATGAACGCTGTCGGCGGGCTCGGTGCCGGCGGAGGCGGCCGTGTGTCGCCCATGGGCTGCTTGCTCGAACAGCGCCTGCGCGATCTGCGAGCGTCCCGCGTTGTGCGTGCACACGAACAGCACGTGCTCCATGATCAGCGAAGCAGATTATCGATTGACAGTCGTCACTTCAATCGATATATGTATATAGATGGCTATCGATCTGGAGTTGACCCCGAAGGTCAAGCGAGCAGCGGGTGAGCGCTGCTGCGAACCGGTGGTGTATCCCGACGTCGAGCGCGACGAGGCGATCCGGATGGCCGAGGTGGCCAAGGCGCTCGCCGACCCGGTCCGCGTGCAGCTGGTCGATGTTCTCCGCAAACACGCCGGCAAGGTGTGCGTCTGCGAGCTCGTGCCGCTGTTCGATCTGTCCCAGCCGACGGTGTCCCATCACCTCAAGGTGCTGCGCGAGGCCGGGATCGTCGGCTCCGAGCGCCAGGGCCTGTGGGCCTACTACTACGTGATCCCGGACGCGCTGGAGGAGCTTTCCACATGGCTGAGCTGAAAACCGATTGCTGCACCCCGCAGGCACAGGAGACCTGCTGCGAGCCGTCCGAAAAGGCGTCCTGCTGCGGCGAGTCCCACATCAGCGGGTGTGGATGCTCCGCTGGATCGGCCCAGGCCTCGACGACCGCGGTGACCGCCACCGTCGAGCAAGTGCGGGAAACCGTTCGCCAGAAGTACGCCGCCGCCGCCACCACCGCCGCGTCGGGCGCTTCCTGCTGCGGCTCAGCGGGCGACGCCGGCGTCTTCGGCGCATCGCTATATGTCGACAGCGGCGAAAGCGACGCCCCGGAGGCTGCGATCAACGCGTCGCTCGGCTGTGGGGTGCCGACGGCGGTCGCGGACCTGCATGACGGGGAGACCGTTCTGGACCTCGGGTCAGGCGCCGGCGCCGACGTGCTCATCTCGGCCCGTCGGGTCGGATCGGCCGGTAGGGCGATCGGCCTCGACATGACTGATGAGATGCTCGAACTCGCGCGCGCCAATGCCCGCGAGGCGGGCGTCGAGAATGTCGAGTTCCTCAAGGGCTACCTCGAAGACGTGCCGCTCGAGGACGAGACGGTCGACGTCGTGATCTCCAACTGCGTAATCAATCTGTCTGCCGACAAGCCGCAGGTCATCCGGGAGGCCGCGCGCGTGTTGCGGCGCGGCGGCCGGTTCGCAGTGTCGGACGTGATCGCCGACCCTGGGATGGACGAGCAGATTCGCGCGGACATGGCGGCGTGGACAGGCTGCATCGCCGGGGCGCTGACCGAAACCGAGTTCCGAACCGCCCTCGAGAGCGCCGGCTTCGGAGAGATCGAGATCACCGAAACTCACCGCGTTCACGAGCACGCCGGCTCGGCAATCATCCGCGCCCGCAAGCTCTCCGCGTAATTGCTCTCCACGGCCGGCTGACGATCCGCCCGGCCCAGACGCGCGACCTCGGTTCCTACTGGACCGGTCGGCGGTCATAGAGATACCTGGCCCAGAGATAGCTGGCGGCGGTGATCGCGAGGCACCAGACGATCGCCTTGACGCCGGCGCTGCCGATGTGCTGGTTGGCGAGCAGGCTGCGCACGGTGTCGGTGACCGGGGTAAAGGGCTGATTCTCGGCGAACCAGCGCAGGCCGGCGGGCATCGAGGCGACGGGCACGAAGCTGCTGCCCAGGAACACCAGGAGAGTGAGGAACATCGGCGTGTTGCTTGCGGTCTCGACGCTCTTCGCGAGCAGTCCAAGAGCGACTGACAGCCAGATCAGCGCGACGGCCAGCAGCACGAGGACCCCGAGGGCGGCCAGCCAGCGCAGCGGGCCGGCGGCGGAGTGATAGCCGATCAGAACCGCCACGGCGATCGTGACGACGAGGCTGATCAGAGTCAGGACCAGGCTGCTGAAGACATGACCAGCGAGCACGGCGGGTCGCCAGATTCGCATCGTCTTGAAGCGGGCGATGATGCCCTCGGTCATGTCCTTGGCCACCGAGATGGCGGTGATCTGAGCGGCGCCGACGACGGTGAACAGCAGCATTCCGGGAGTGAGAAAGTTGATGTAGGCGCCGCGGCCGCCACCGACCGTGATTCCGTCGCCGAGCGTGCCGCCGAAGACGTATACGAACAGCAGCAGCAGCACGACCGGCATGAGGATCGGAAACA
Organism: uncultured Solirubrobacterales bacterium; assembly: GCA_963699325.1. Taxonomy (GTDB): domain Bacteria; phylum Actinomycetota; class Thermoleophilia; order Solirubrobacterales; family Solirubrobacteraceae; genus Palsa-465. The sequence continues at coordinate 880,690 of CAVOTN010000022.1, forward strand.
TGGACAGCCCGGGGTAGCGGCGCAGGTGGAGCAGGTCGCGCCGCAGCATCGTGGTCGAATCGCGTAGGGCGTACGTGCTGGTCATCGGTAGACCTCCTCTTCTGTTCTCGATTCCGCTGCGTCCGCATCTCGACCTGTGAGCGCGAAGAACACGTCGTCGAGATCGGGGGTGTGAATCGCGAGATCGACGACGTCGACACCCGCCTCATCGAGGTCGCGGAGAACACGACGCAGGGTCGCGACATTGCCGTCGGTGGGGATGTGCAAGCTCGGCGAGTCCCGGTCTGTGACCGGCATTCCCAACGCCTCGCCGGCCACGAGTTGCGCCTCGGCGTCGGCGAAGTGGATCTCGATGCGGCCGCCGGGGATTCGCTGCTTGAGCTCCTGCGCGCTGCCTTCGGCGACCAGCCGACCGCGGTCGAGGATCGCAACCCGGTCGGCGAGCTTGTCGGCCTCCTCGAGATACTGCGTGGTGAGGAACACGGTCGTGCCGTCGTCGGCCAGGCTCTCCACGATCTCCCACACCGTGCGACGGCTGCGCGGATCCAGGCCGGTCGTCGGCTCGTCGAGGAAGATGACCTGCGGCGTGCCGATCAACGTCATCGCCAGGTCGAGACGGCGACGCATCCCACCCGAGTAGGTCATCGCGATCCGGTCGGCGGCGTCGGCCAGCTCGAACTGCTCGAGCAGCTCATCAATGCGCTCTCGCGCGGGCGCGCGCGAGAGGTGGTGCAGGTCGGCCATCAGCGCCAGGTTCTCTCGACCGGTCAGCAGCTGATCGATCGCCGAGAACTGACCGGTCACACCGATCGCGGCGCGGACCGCCTCGGCCTCCCGCCTGACGTCGTGTCCGGCGACGCGGATCGTGCCGTGATCTGCCTCGAGCAGGGTGGCGAGGATCCGCACCATCGTCGTCTTGCCCGCCCCGTTGGGTCCCAACAGCGCGAACACGCTGCCCTGCTCTACGGCGAGCTCGAGTCCGTCGAGGACGACGTTGTCGCCGAAGGACTTGCGGACATCGACGGCGGTGATCGCCGCAGAGGATGAATCTGTCATGGCGTTCTTTCGATCGGTTTCTTGATGTGACGTGGTTGCTGCGACGAAGCTCAGGAGGGCAACTCGCCCGAGGCACGGAGGGCGTCACGACGCGCCTCCCACTCCTGTCGGAGCGCTTGGGTGCCCTCGACCAGGAAATCCGAGAACGCCGCCAGCTCGAGCAGGTCCACCCGGCGTTCTGGCGGCGCATCGCTCAGCACCTCGAGGCCCTCCCGGGCCAGATCGCCAAGCTCCTGATACTCCGTGATGTCAAACCCCCGTGCTTCCGCAGAGGAGAAGTCAACGCGGACGCGGTCCATCCGCTCCCCGGCCGCTCGCGAGCGTTGAATGGCGTGCAGACGCTCCAGCACGTCCAGCGCGCCGGTGATCGCGCTGCGGCTGGCCAGCAGCGCCTCGCTCAGCTCGGCAATCGACTGATCTCGTGGCTCGCACACCAACAGGTAGCCGAGGACGCGTCCGACCATCGGCGGAAACGCGTACCGGCGGGCGTAAAAGCGGCCGAGGTGGTCGGCGAATGTGATCTGTTCATCGCGTGGCATGCGCCAGTTATAGCACATATCACGCAGATGACACAAATTTCTGTTATCTCAGTGGCCCGATCCCGTGGCCGACGCCGTCCGCCGCAGGTCACATCAGGTTCGGCGTGTGCAGGTCGGAAAGGTGACGTGCCGTCGCCGTGCTGAACCCGCAGGCCTGCAGACGGCGGAGGCGGTTGCGCTCCATCGTCTGCATCAGCGCGCGGACGTCCGCGGCGGCGTCGGACAGATCCGCCGGCTGGGTCGATCGCGCCGCCATGATCGTCAGAGCTTCGACGAGCACGGGCGAGAGGCCGGAGAGGCTGATGAGTTTTGCCGCGCGCGCCTCGGCGGCCGCGACGAGCGGTCCCACCGAGTCGGGCTCGATCGCGACGCTGCGTTTGATGTTCGAGATGCCGAAGTGGACGTGCCGGCGCTCGTCGCGGTGGGCGAGCCCGGCGGCTGCGGCTGTGGCGGCGTCGGGCGCATGAATCTCGATGAAACGCAGAAGATCGAGGAACGTGCCTTCGCCGAGCACGTTGAGCAGCAGCGAGGAGGCGGTGAAGTCGTGCTCGTCGAGCAGCGTGCTGAGGGACAGCTCGGTGGACGCGAGCGCGTACCCGTGGTGCCCACCCGCGAGCGATCGCTTGGTGAAGACCTCGATGTGACGCGCTTCGTCGTGGACGTGACTGCCCAGCCACAGGACCACCTCAACGAGCTGCGGGTTCACCTGCGCCAAGAACCCGGCCGGCACGTACAGGGCGGCGTACTCGTTCTGTGCGAGGAATGTCATGACCTGCGCTACGGCCCGTTCGGTCGTGTCATCGAGGCCTTGGGCGGCCTCCCAGGGAATATCGCGGGAGGCGTCCCACTGCTGGGCGGAGGCTTGGTCGACGAGCTCGCCGACGTCGTCGGCCCAGATCGCATCGCGGTGACTGAGCGCCCAGTGGTGTGCCGGTGCACCCTCCTCGAGCACGGCGCCGAGGGGAGCGAACCCTGTGCGAGGGTCGGGCTCAACCGGGGGGACTCCGCCACGCCAGTCAGCGGTGAGCAGCGCGCCGTGGCGAAGAGTCGGCGGAGTGTCCCGCGGTGGGAGCGGCCCAGCGAGGATCCTGGACGCGAGGCCGCGGCGGATCGCGACGACGTGTCCGTCCGCCCCGCTGGTCTGATCGATCGGCTCATGGCCGGCCAATCGAGCCCAACCGGGAAGCTCGAGCGCCACCGCGCGCGACGGCGTCCTGATCTCCAGAACGCCGCCGGGCGCGACCCGCTCAAATGCCGCCGCGAGCAGAACCTCCAGGCCACCGCCGAGCTCGAGATGCTCGGCATCGACCCGGTGCGCTGCCGGCCCGCGGTCGACCGTCACGACAGCAGCGCCTGCTCTCGCATCGCCGTCTCCAGCGACGCGTATCCCTCCCGATCCCCCGGATACCAGCGTCGCACCCCCTCGAGCTCCATCGCTGGGCGTAGGCTGGGGTCGTCGTAGTCCATCGCCAATAGCGCCCGCGACCACCGCTCAGCTGCCTCGCGGTCCAGCGAGTCCAGAACGGTGAAGTTGCAGTGGTAGTAGACGGGGCTGCGCCACACGACATCGAGGTCGGCCACTGCCGGCACCGACTCGGCCCGAAACGCGCTGAAGTACGCGGCCGACAGCGCACCCGCGTCGGCCTCGCCTTCAGCGACCGCACGCACGACATGCAGCTCGGAATCACCGGTGTCGCCGTGCTTGCCAATGTCGGTGTCAAACCGCAGCAAACGGCAGCTCGCCACGTCCAGGCCCTCCCTGGCGAGGTAGTGGAGCGGCAGGATCGCCGCGTGGCCCGAATCGCGGCTCCCCAGCGCCAGGACCCGCCCCCTCAGCTCCGCGATGCTTCCCGGTACTTGTGCCTTGCGAGTGACCAACACCGTCGCCCAGTCCCGGTCGACGTCGCGCATCCCGAGGATCTGCGTTCGGCCCTGCGCCCGATGATCGAGCGCCACATAGGCCGTATTCGTGTTCCACCCGATCTCGACTGTCCCGTCGAGCACCGCATCGACGAGCCGCTCGTAGTTCGAGAACAGGATGTAGTCGGTCGGCACCCCGGCGTCGGCGAAATACGTTGCGGAACCGCTCCCAGATCGTCACGATCCGCGGGTGATAGGCCACCGCACCCAGTCTCAGCTCTGCGCCGCTCATGGAACCGGAAGCCCCGCGATCGCCTTCGCCGACCAGGTCCGCAGCACCCCGTTGGTGGGTGCCATCACCGCCCCCGCCCTGCCGTCGCGCAGGTGACGCTCGATCGGGAGCGCGGGCGTATAGCCCTGTCCGCCGCACACCTCCAACGCACCCTGCGTCACCCGCGCCGCGACATCGGTGCACAAGACCTTGGCCTCCATCAACGGCACCAGCGCTCCCTCATCACCGCTGTCGCCGAGACGCGCCGCCTGCTGCAGGAGCGCCCGGGCGGCGCGGACGTCGATGTCCATGTCCGCCAACGCGTGCTGAACCGTCGCGACCTCCACCAGCGAGCTGCCATCCGGGTAACGCCGGAACTTCGCGTGCTCGAGCGCGCCCGTCAGCGCCGCTTGGGCGATCCCGACGTTCACGGCCGCCAACCCCACCAGAAACACCGGTGCAACAACACCGAACACCAGCCCAACGCCACCGCCCGCCGCGCCGATAAGCGCGTCACCATCGAGCCCGACATCCTCGAACTCGACCGCGATGCTCGAGTTTCCGCGCATCCCCAGGCCCTCCCAGCGCCCCTCAAAGCGCACCCCCGGAGCGCCCTTGCGCACCACATAGCAATCCAGGCCCTCGCCCTCACCCTGCACGAGCACCAGCATCGCATCGGCATGACCCCCCGAGGTGACGAACGACTTGCGCCCACTCACAGACACGGAGCCGTCACGACGCTCAGCCCGCAACTCAGGCGCATAGAAATGCGCGCCGGTACCCCGCTCGCTGAACGCCAACGTGCCGAGCACCTCGCCGCTCGCCATGTCTTCGAGGAGCCGCGCCGCGGACGGCCCGCCGCCGGCGGCGACCGTCGCCGCGGTCACGCTGTGCATCAGGAACACCATTCCGGTCGACGCGCAAGCCCCACCGACCGCCTCACACACCTCAGCCAGCGCCACCAGCCCGGCGCCCACACCACTCTGCTCACGCGGTACCAACAGGCCCAGCGCGCCGACTTTCGCCAGCGCGCTCAGCTGCTCATCAGGGAACCGCGACTCACGGTCGATCCCGGCGGCGCCAGGCGCGATCAGCGCCCGCGCCAGCTCGCGAACCTCCGCGAGCACGCCATCGACGTTGCCCACAGCAACTTCTGCCATCTACCTGCTCCTTTTCGAAAGAGGACGAGGGGACCAGTCGCCACCCCAACGGGGCGGCCGCGACGACCGTCGCTCAGCGAAGCCTCATCGCGCCACCCCCTCTCCACCAACGACAAGAAGCCGACCCGGCACCGGAGCTTCGCGCGAACGGCTGTGCCGATGACCGAGTCACGACCCAAAGCTTGCCAGCTCCACCGCCCATGCGACCGGACAGCGACTGCCGTACCGTATTCCGACCACGGCACTCGGATTTGTCCCGATCCGTGGTACGGTAGGGGAGTCCGTCGCGTTCCCTCAGGGGTTGGCGATCGTGCGCTTGCTCGGTCCTACTTGACCTCTCTGCCTCGCGAGCGCCCCGCCTGAGAGGCACCTGAGGAGCGTCGATGAATGCTGTGAGCCCAGCGCCCACACTGAGGTCCCGTCGTCAACTGTGGGGACGGGCGAGCTCCGATCACAGGCCGGATCTGTCGTTGGTCGGCGGGCCTGGAGCACCGCTGCGTATCGCGATGCTCGCTCCGCCGTGGATCTCAGTCCCGGCGCCGGGGTACGGTGGCGTTGAGTCGGTCGTGAGCAGCCTCACGGAGGCGCTCGTCCGCCGGGGGCATGAGGTGACGCTGTTCTGCGCTCCGGGCTCGGCGTCGCGCGCCAGCGTGGTGACGCTGCTCGAGGAGTCCCATCCGGATGAGATCGAGCGGTCGTTGTACGAGGTCGACCATGTCGGACGAGCGTTCGACGCGATCGATCGCTCCACCGGTCGTGATCGGTTCGACGTCGTTCACGATCACTGCGGGTTCACCGGGCTCGCGATGGCAAACCGCATCGACACGCCGCTCGTCCATACGCTGCACGGACCGTTCACCCCGGAGACTGCTGCGTTCTACGCGCAGCACGGCCACAAGGCCACGCTCGTCGGTATCAGCCAGGCCCAGCTGTCATCGGCACCGCCCGGTTTGGGTCCGATCGACTCGATCCCCAACCCGATCGATCTGCGGGCGTGGGCCCTGCAGGAGCGCAAGGGCGACTACCTGCTGTGGGTCGGGCGGATGACCCCGGAGAAGGGCCCGCATCGAGCGATCGCAGCCGCGCGCACCGTGGATGTACCGCTCATCTTGGCCGGTGTGATCCAGCCTGGTCAGCAGGAGTTCTTCGACCGGGAGATCGCTCCGCACATCGATGGCGATCGGGTCCGGTTCGTGGGCGAGGTCGGCGGGTCGGCGAAGCGCTCGCTGTTCGCGCGGGCTCGCGGCCTGCTGATGCCGATCCGCTGGAATGAGCCGTTCGGGATGGTGATGGTCGAGGCGCTCGCGTGCGGGACGCCGGTGATCGCGTTCCCCGAGGGCGCGGTGCCCGAGATCGTCGTCGACGGGGAGACTGGCTTCCTCGTCGATGACGAGCGCGGGATGAGCGAGGCGGTAGGCCGGCTGCAACAGATCGCTGCGCGGGACTGCCGAGCTTGGGTGAGCCAGCATTGCGACGTCGATGTGGTCGCCGCCGCGTACGAACGTACCTATCGAGCCGTGTCGGTCCCGGGCGCGGCGTATGCACTCGCGGGTGTCTGAGCGGACCCTCAGTGTCCTGGACGGCAGCACGTTCGTCCTCGGGGATCGCCTCGGTGACGTGCGGCCGGAGGCTGGTCGTGAACACGGCTTCTTCTCGGAGGACACTCGTCTCATATCGCGTTGGGTACTTCGCCTCGACGAGACGCCACTGCAGTTGCTGAGCCTTAATCAGAGCGCTCATTTCGAGGCTCAGTTCTTTTTGACGCCTGCAGTGGGACCCCAGGAAGAGGCGCCCTGCTCGATCGTGCGCCACCGTCTCGTTGGCGACGTTTGGATGGAGCGGCTGATCGTTACGAACCATCTGCACGAGACCACGCGTCTTCGCGTTGCACTCGATGTCGACACCGATTTCGCCGACCTGTTCGAGGTCAAGGACGGGCTCGTCGCCGAGCGAGACGTGACTTGCCAGCACGATGATCTACACCTGACTCTGAGCTACGCGCGTGGAGATTTCCGCCGGTCAGTCACCGTCGCGGCCAGTTCGCCGGCAGCCGTCAGCCGCCACGGCTTCGTCTTCACCCTGGAGCTCGCGCACGGTGAGCAGTGGTCGGTGGACTTTGCCGTTATCCCGCACGCCGCCCAGCCCGGGATCACGTTTGCGCGCCGCGCGCCCCGAGGCAGCATCGAGGACCAGCAAGCGGCAAGGTATGCCGAGCTCGAGACCTGGCTGGCGCAAGCGCCGGCATTGGAGGCCGCGGACCCCGCGCTCACGCGCACCTACCGCGCGAGCCTCAGCGATCTCGGTGCGCTTCGTATGCGCCCCGATCTGGACAAGCGCGCGACCCTCCCGGCAGCGGGACTCCCGTGGTTCATGGCGCTGTTCGGTCGTGACAGCCTGATCACGAGCTTCCAAGCGGTGCCGTACCTCCCCGGATTGGCGGCGACCACCCTGCGTGTGCTCGCGGCCCAGCAGGCGAAGTCACGAGACGACTTCCAGGAGCAGGAGCCCGGCAAGATTCTGCACGAACTGCGGTTCGGTGAGCTCACCTCGCGCCGTGAACGACCTCATTCACCGTATTTCGGCAGCGCCGACGCGACGCCGCTCTTCCTAATCCTGTTGGACGAGTACCACCTGTGGTCCGGCGACGACTCGCTGGTGCGGGAGCTTGAGCCCAACGCCCGGGCGGCCCTTGCATGGATCACCGACAGCGGGGACCGCGACGGCGATGGATACGTCGAGTACGAACGCCGCAACGCCGCCACCGGCTTGATCAACCAGTGCTGGAAAGACAGTTGGGACGCGATCCAATTTGCTGACGGGCGGCTCGCACAGGGACCGATCGCGACGTGCGAGATTCAGGGCTACGTCTACGACGCACAGCGGCGATCAGCGCGTTTGGCCCGTGAGGTGTGGGGCGACGCGGCGCTCGCAGAGCGGCTCGAGCAGCGCGCCGACGACCTCCGCGACGCCTTCGGGCGCGACTTCTGGGTCGGGGAGCGCGGCTGCTACGCCCTCGCGCTCGACGGCAACAAACGGCAAGTCGACAGCCTGACTTCCAACATCGGGCACCTGCTGTGGTCGGGAATCCTCGACGACAGCGAGGCTGCCATCACGGCCGAGCGGTTACTCAAGGAGGAGCTGTACTCCGGCTGGGGAGTCCGGACCCTCGCCGCACACGAGGCGGGATACAACCCGCTCGGCTACCACACCGGGACGGTGTGGCCGCACGACAACTCGCTGATCGCCGCCGGGCTCGCCCGATACGGACACCATGAGGCGGCGGGCACGATCGCCTCCGCGATCCTCGCCGCCGCGCCGTATTTCGAGCATCGACTGCCCGAGGTATTCGCCGGCTTTCCCCGGCCGCTGACGTCGGTCCCCGTAGCCTTTCCGACGGCGTCGCGTCCCCAGGCATGGGCCGCGGGCGCCCCGCTCCTCCTGCTCACCACCCTGCTCCACCTCCGCCCCGAGCACACCGACGTCCAAGCTGACCTCCCGGATACGATCGGGCACGTCGCCATCCGGCGCCAGCCCGCTCACTCACCCTTACCGCCCGCGAGCGCTACTGTGTGACCAGTGGACGATCTCGAGATCAACGCACTCGTAACCCGACTGTCGCGTCCGCACTCCTCGGGTGGAGTCGTGATCGAGCGAGCTGCGATCCTCGCCGAAGGTGCCGACTTCGCCGCAGTCATGAGCTGGATCACCGCACACGACGGCACGCCCGACGCGCCCGTGTCCGCGACTCGCAGCCGGGGGCTTCACGGCTCGCGGATGAACGGCGGCGACACGACCGCATCTCGTGCGCCGCTGCGCTTCGTACTGCCGCGCCGAGCGCTGGACTGACGACGCTATCCGCGAGTTTGCCGGGCCGGGTTGTATTCGGTCAGGATCGGAGTAGTGTCGAACTTTGAGGTCCGGCCGCGCTGCGTGCGCGCGGGGTAGCCAGGCATCACAGCACGGAACGAAGCGCGCTCGCGGCGGCCATCGGCGGCATGTGGGGGTGTTGCAAAGACAACATCCGCCCCGTCCACGGGAGATGGTATGCCGCACCCATCGCGCGCCGATCTGAGCCACGCATTCTGTAGCTATTGCGGATACCCGCCGATGGGCCCGTGGCGTGTCCGTGCGCACCGGGTGTGTATGCGCTGCGAAATGGGAGTGGTTCTCAAGGCGCCCGCGGGGGCGGAGCCTCGCTACAACGATCCGTTTGTGATCGTCGATCGGCACCTTGCCGTCCAGGCGGTCTCACGTCGCGCCGAGGTGGCGCTGTCGGTCAAGGAGCCCGCCGGCCTGGATGCCCCGCTCGAGGAGTTCCTGATCTGCGACAACGGCGACCACGACCGGGGCGAGTTGGCGGCACTCGTCGAACTCGTGTTCGCCGGCGGCGAGCCGTCGAACAGACTCGAGCTACGCACGGTGTCCAACCCGGACGTCCGCCTTCAAGGGCGCCTCACCAGTTGCGGCCCCCCGCGGGGCGCGCTGCTCATCCTGACCCCGCTCGCGGTGCATGCATCGGCGTCGAGAAGGAGGCGACCGGCCACCAACGGGAACCTAATCGGCGCTGGTGCCCCCAACGGCGCGGTATGAGCCCGCGCGAGGAGTTGCTCGCGGCCGCCGACAGTGCGTTGCTGGCCGCCAAACGCTCAGCGCGCCTCATCGGCGCACGCGAACCAGGCGTGAATGCGTCGTGACCCTACCGAGCGGCGTTCACCGCCTCCTCGGAACCAAACGACCGATCGGAAGAACTGATGAAACCAATCGCAGCCCTTGTCCTCACGATCGCGTTGATGGTTCCAGCCACCGCGCTGGCGGCAGGCGGCTCGACGTGCCAGGCGTACAGCGGGCAGACCTGCAACGTCGTCTCAACCACCCAGAACAGCGCAGCGACCGGTGCGACGCATTCAGACACGCTTCCGTTCACGGGGCTAGACGTCGTTCTGCTGCTCGTCGGTGGCGGCACGCTAATCGGGAGCGGGCTGGTCGTCCGCGCGATCACACGCCGCGTCAACTGAGCGACGACGCTCACCCCATAGCTGGACCTACTCTCCGAGCCGCTGGTAAGCTGAGCGGCAGGGAGTACCAGCCTGACGCGGGCGCCTGTGAGTGACAGCGCCAATCTGATCCTCCGGAACCGCAACGCACGCGGAGTCCGTTTGTCGCCCGAGGCTCGCCCAGACAGTGCAGGCTGCATCACAGCTGATGGACGCATCGTCAGACTGAAGTCGATTCGCCGGCGAATCGTGCTGAGCACCCTCGGGGCTCTCGCAGTTACCGCCGTGCTTGGATTCGTGCTCGCGGGCCGGCGCGGTCAGTTCACCGCCGCGCTCCACAGCGCTCCAATCTCGCTTCTGGGGCTGGCAGTGCTGCTTCAGATCCTCGCGCTGCTGGCTCGCACCGAGGCCTGGAACGTCTGCGTCCGTGCCGCGGGCGGAACGGTCACCCGCCGGTTGCTGTTCCGCGCTGCCGGCATCGGCTACCTGGCGAGCCTGGTCAACGGGTCAGTCGGAGTAGTCGTGCGCATCGCGTCGCTGCGCCGTCTCGCGCCGCAGGCCACTCCTGGTGTACCGGCGCTGGTGGCCGCCGAGGTTCCGATCATCACCGTCGAAGTCGCGCTTGCGGCGATCTTTTCGTTCACGCTGATTGCGCCGCTCGGGGTCCCGTGGTGGGTGCCCTTGATCGCAGTCGGGGTGACGATCGGGGCCGTGGCGGCTCTGCGGCGGGTTTCGCAGTGCCGTCGAACCGGACTCTGGTCAGGGCTGGCGATCATGCGAAAGCAGGGTCGAGGGCGCATGATCGCGTTCACACTGTTGGCCGTCTGCGCCCAAGTCGCGCGCAACTGGCTGATGCTCGACGCAATCGGCGTAAACGTATCTGTCTTTGACGCAATGGCCCTGCTGATCGCGATGTTCACGGTCGGCCAACTTCCGATCGGACCGAGCATCGGCCCCGCCGCAGCCGTGCTGATCTTGGGCGAGCACGGCGTTGCCGCGGCCGCCGCCGCCGGGGTACTGCTGACAGTCACCGGCGTGATCGGGTCCCTGTGCTACGCCGCTTGGGCGATCACCGACCGGATCGTCACGGGTCGGCTCAACCCCAGCCCGGACGCTGCCGTCGCAACCCTCGCGGTGACGCCCACCTCGGCCTGATGCGCCGGCTGAGAAGACGAAGTCGGTCTACGGTGGGCTCTTCTTGCGAAGGATCCGCGCAAGAACCCCCGCGAGACCCGGCCTTCGCGCCGAAGTGTCGTTGCGCATCGCCTCGGCGACCATCTCCCGCTTAGCTGCGTCGGCGGCGACCCGCTGCTGACGTATTTGCCCCCTCAGCCGCGTCCCGCGGTATTAGCCGGCCGGATCGAACGACATAGCGAGCACTCTACGCTACCCCGACAGACTTCTTCGACCAGCGGCAGGCATCCGCCCAGCGTATGCGGCCTAAACCCAGCGCCCGTAGTCCCGCTTGGGCACAGTCGCTAGACTTCTACCTAGGGTCGAGCGTCCGCTCGACGAAGCAGTGCCCAGCGTTTCCGCAGTTGTTGCGTCTAGCACCCTCCGCGTTTCGCAGTGCACAGACACCCCCGGAGGGAAAAGATGGCAACAGGAACCGTGAAGTGGTTCAGCGACGACAAGGGCTATGGATTCATCACCCCCGATGACTCCAGCAAGGATCTGTTCGTGCATCACAGCGCGATCCAGGGCGACGGCTTCAAGTCGTTGGCTGAGGGCGCGAAGGTGAGCTACGACGCCGAGCAGGGCCCGAAGGGCCCGGCGGCGGCGAACGTCCGCCCCGTATAACGCCGCACACTGCGACCAGCGAGCGGGGGCCCGCGCAGGACCGTCGCTCGCTCGGGTCCGCATCCCGGCGGTTGGCCGCTGCCCAAGGAGGACCGCGTGCGCGATGCGGTTGCGCCGCCACAGGACCGCCGCTGATCCTCAGAGCGCGCTCGACACGAGCGCGTGCTCGGTCTTCACTTCATTGCGCGCGTGTGGGCGACGCGCTCCAGATTCCAACAGCAGGAGGACACGCATGGCATCAAGCGGTAAGAAGAAGACCACCATGGCCAAGCTCAACCGTGAACGCAAGCTTCGCGAGCGCCGGCTCGACAAGCAGATCAAGAAGGATGCCCGCAAGCAGGCGTCCCTGGACGACGGGCAGTCGTCCGACGTGCTGACCGAGGACGACGGGCAGTCGCCCGATGTGCTGACCGGCGACGACGATCCGTCGACCCCGGCGCGCATCCCAGAGCCCGCGCTTGGCTCCGGCCGTCAGTCGCCCGCCGACGTCTGATCTCGGACGGGACACCGGCACAGATCATCTGACCTGCGCCGGCGACTGGTCAGCCGACCCGAGTCCGCTCCCGGACGATCCGAAGGTTGCTCGTCCGTGCCTGGAGCCGATCCATCGCCGCGGCCACGTCGCTCTGGGGCGACTCGGTCGACCAGCGCTTGCCGACGCGCCGGACCTCGCCCTGGCGCTCGAGCTCCTCGAGCCGCGCAAGCGCCTTTTCGCTGCTCAGACCCGCTGCCCGGGCGGCCATCGCCGTCGAGAACGAGTCGGGCAGCTTGCGTAGAGCCGCTCGCAAGCGGTCCGGGCCCCGGTCCGTCTTCCGGTCGCTCGGGGCCTGGGGCGGCGGCGCGGGCGGCTCGGCCGCGGCGGGGTACGACTTCCACCGGAGGCTCGGGCTTGCGTCCGACCGGCGGATCGTCCCCGAAGCGGGCTCGGCAGCTGCCGCACAAGACGACCGGCTCCCGGTCGGCGGGGCGGACGACCTCAAACCGACGCCATCCACGCCCGGAGCGGCAGACGGCGCACCGCCGTCCGGCTTTTTCTATCTCGATCAGCTCTTCCGTACTCAAAGACGTTCTCCCCTAACCATAGAAGGTCCACCGCGCTATCCGCGTGAAGGTCGTGCGCGGTCCCGGTTGGTCCCGCGAGCGGGACGGACCGCGGGCCTGCGGCTTGGAAGCACTCCTTACGTGAGAACGCCCCGGAACCGGCGGAGTATGAGGCCGGAACTCGGGGCGCACTCGAGGGAGGAGAGGTGCAACGCAGGACATGATGATGCCCAAGCTTTCAGAAGTCCAAGACCGATCGTCCGATCAACCCATAAGTTGCGCTTATGAGTCGCCAGCACCCGATACGCGGTGGAGCGGGGTGCGGCCGCGCTTGCCGGCCGCTTCGATGATGTTGATCGCCCGCAGGCAGTACGCGGTCCGCCGCGCGAGCAGCGCGCTGCATCCAAGAAGGGACGCCAGCTCGCTGGTGCTGAATGGCTGTCGGGGAAGCGGCGGAAGCGCATGCACGATGTCGTCGGCGCCGTGGAGTTCGATCCGGCCGAGCACTTCGCGGAGGTGGCGTGCTCCGGGATCGCGCGTTCGCCCACGTGCACTCACTGGCCGGCGACCGCGGATGTGATCCTCGCCTAACAGCAGCACCTCAACCGTCAAGTTCGGATGCGTCAGCAACGACGGGAACGCGGTCAGCTTGTCGAACACCTCCGCCACCGTCCCGCGCTTCGGGGACCGGCGGACCGATAACACCTCACCGTGCTCGTCCACGCGCACGATTCGTCGCTCGGCCGCAACAGGATGCACGATCCGAAAACGGTGCTGGTCAAGGAGCGCGTCGAGCTTGGCCCCCAGTGGGCCAAAGCCGCCGGTCTGTACCTCCACGAGCTCTCCGTCAGCACGGATGAGGTCGATCACGAACCGGCCGACCGGCACCTCCACCCGGTCACCCGGCGCCGCCAGCATCGCCTTGACCGCGGCGTGCAGCGGGCCTTCGCGGAGCACGCCGATAGTCGACACGCGCCTCGCTATTCGGCTTGACGCCCGAGACTTGCCACGAACCGCTCGATCCGGCGGCATTCGGCCTCGGCCAGCCGACCGGTCGCCTGTACGAGCAGCGTCATCGCGGAGCGGTCGCGCGCCCAGGCGGTGACCGCCTCGCTGAAGCCCTCATCCACCCACACGAGCGGCAGGCGATCGGCATAGGTCATCACCGTCGCCTGCTGACGCTCCGCCGTTTCCTCGCGTCGGATGACGGGGACGCTGATCAGGCCCAGCGTGTGCGCAACCTCGTTGATCGCATCGAAGCCGCCGCCGCCAGCCAAAAGTGCGATCTCGCCGTCGCCGAGCATCTCGGTCACCCACTCGGCTGGTAGACCAACCAATGCGGATGTCGCACACACGAAGTGAAAGCGCAACTCGGACAGGTCCGGGAAGCTACTGGGTTCCGGCCGCACCCTATTGTTCGAGAGGGATGCTCAGCACATCCAAGGTGACATGGCGCGCCGACACGGGGTACTGGGTTCGATGAGCGTCTCAGCGTCAGCCCGGACCGATGACGGGATCCGGATTCAGGGGCTCGCCAAGAGCTTCCGCGGTCCCCAGGGCCCTATCCACGCGGTACGAGGGATCGACGTCTCGGTCGCCGCCGGTGAGACCGCCGCACTGCTCGGCCCGAACGGCGCCGGCAAGTCGACCACGATCGACATGCTGCTCGGGCTCGCTAAGCCTGACGGCGGGACGGTCTCGGTCTTCGGCCGCTCGCCGCGCGACGCCGTCGACGACGGTCTCGTCGGCGCGATGCTGCAGTCGGGCGAGTTGATCCGCGACCTCACCGTGCGCGAGATCATCGCGATGATGGCCTCGCTATATCCGGATCCGATGGACGTCGACGAGGCGCTCGAGCTCACCGGGCTGAAAGACACCGCCGGGCAGAGAACGCAGAAGCTCTCCGGCGGACAGACCCAGCGCGTGCGTTTCGCGATCGCGCTGGTTAGCAACCCCGACCTGCTGGTGCTCGACGAGCCGACGGTCGCGATGGACGTCGAGGGCCGCCGGGAGTTCTGGGTCATCATGCGCGAGTTCGCGGCGCGAGGCAAAACGGTCCTGTTCGCAACCCACTACCTCGAGGAGGCCGACGCCAACGCCGACCGCGCGATCCTGATGGCCCACGGACGGATCGTCGCCGACGGCCCGACGACCGAGATCAAGGCGCGCGTCGGCAGGCGGACGATTCGCGCGACGCTCCCGGACATCGATCGGGCAACGCTCGCTGCGTTGCCCGGCGTCGCCTCAGCCGATCGGCACGGCGACGCCGTGATCCTGAACTGCACGGACTCCGATCAGGCCATCCGGGCGCTGTTGGAGAACCACCCGCTCGCTCGTGACATCGAGATCACCGGGGGAACCCTCGAGGAGGCGTTCCTCGAGCTGACGGGCGAGCCGGACGTCGAAGAGTCCGGGGCGCGGGCGCGATGAGCGGGGTCGCCTACACCCGCTACGAGCTACGGCGCACATTCCGTAACCGGCGCTTCTTCCTCTTCTCGCTCGGGTTTCCGCTGGTCTTCTACTGGCTGCTGGCGGTGCCCCAGAGGAACAACCACAACTTCGCCGGCAGCGGCCTGTCGGTCCCGCTCTACTACATGGTCGGGCTCGCCGCGTTCGGCACGATGGTGTCGATGATCTCGACCGGCGCTCGGATCGCCGGCGAGCGCCAGGCCGGCTGGACCCGCCAGCTGCGGATCAGCCCACTGTCGGTGCGCGCCTACTTTCGTGCCAAGGTGCTGACGGGGTACGCGATGGCGCTGTCGAGCCTGCTGCTGCTCTACGCCTCAGGCGTCGCGCTCGGCGTAAGCCTGCCTGCCCAGCGCTGGCTGGAGATGACCGCCCTGATCGTGGTCGGTCTGCTGCCGTTCGCCGCGCTGGGAATCCTCATCGGCCATCTCGTGACCACCGACTCCGTCGGCCCGGTGATCGGGGGCGGGGTATCGATACTCGCGTTCCTCGCCGGCACATGGTTCCCGATCACCAACGGCTTTCTGCACACGCTTGGGCCGTTCCTGCCCTCCTGGTGGCTCGTTCAGGCCAGCCACGTCGCGCTCGGCGGCCAGGGATGGGGCGCCCGCGGTTGGATCACCGTTGCTGCCTGGACCGCGATCCTCTCCGTCGCGGCCGGTTGGGCCTACCGCCGGGACACGAAGCGGGTGTAGTCGGGAGTGAAGTCCGCGCGGCCGAGCAGACCATGATCGATTCGGGTGACGGTGAGCTCCAGGCCGGTGGGTGTGCGCAGCCGGTCGCCGATTCGCACCTCGGTCGCCTTGACGGTCGTGGTCACCGCAGCGCCCGCTCGATTCGTTCGACGATTTGCTCGTCCTCCGGAGCGACCGTCGGCCGGAAGCGCGCCAACACGGTGAAACCGCGATCGCCGTAGGTGCGCTGAAGCCGCTCGAGACCTTCGTATTGAGGTGTCGGCCGCATCTCGAGGCGACATTCACACCAGCACGGCCTTACCGGCGACGTTGCTCGCGGTCAAGCGGCTGGCCACCCCGGCCTGGGAGGTCGTCCCAACCTACGACTCCGGGTGCAGGCGTTCGTCGAGGCTCGTGAGCGCGCTCTCCAGGCTGGTTGGCCCCGCCGACCTCGATCGAGTGTCGCGCGACCTTCAAGGAAAAACCACTGTAGCCAGCGTCCGACTCGGCGTAAGGTCTCCGTCGTGTTCTTCGCGGTTCGCCTCGAACGCGGTGGTCCATGGGACTGGTCGCGCGATCTGCGCGACCAAGACGGCTGGGATCAGCACGCCCGGTTCATGGACTCCTTGGTCGACGAAGGCTTCATCGTTCTTGGCGGACCGCTCGCCGGCGAGCGCGAGATCCTCCACGCGATCTCTGCTTCGTCGGAGGCAACCGTCCGCGAGCGTCTCGAACAGGACAACTGGAACCAGAACGGCATGCTCACCATCAAGTCGATAGAGCCCTGGACGATCCTGCTTGACGGGCGGCAGGCGTGATCGACTTGCCGCGAGCGCCAGCGGTTCGGGCTTACGCGAAGCTCCGACGCGCGTTGAGCTGGCGTGCATGCTTCGCGGCGTTACTCGTGGTCTTCGTTGCCGGAGCGGCGGCTTCGACGGCGCGAGCGGACGGGGATCCGGGGAGCGACGTGCTGGTGTACCAGAACCTGTTCGCGGGGTCCGAGGCCGGCCTGTCAGTGCAGCAGCAGGTCAAGCTGGGGGCATTGTTGACGGCAGCCGCACGCCGGGGGTTCCCGATTCGCGTCGCGGTCATCGGGGGCACGCAGGACCTGGGTGCGGTCACGGAGTTGTGGCGCGAGCCGCGGACGTACGCGCGCTTCCTGGGCTACGAGCTGTCCCTGGCCTACAAGCAACGGCTGTTGGTGGTGATGCCGAACGGGTTCGGGTTCAACTGGCCCGGCCACTCAGCGGCGTCGGCGTATCGCGTGTTGGCTGGTGTTTCGATCGCAGCGGGCGCAGCCGGGTTGTTCGACGCCACCGAGGCGGCGGTGGGCAAGCTGGCTCGCCGCGGGCGGCGTGAAGCTCCCCTCCAGCGCGGTCACGCCCGCGGTATCCGCCGCGCCGGCCACAGCGGGCGCCCCCGCCGGGCAGCCTCCGGCGCCGCGGCGCACTACCGATGATGTGCTGGGGATCGTGGTGCTGGCCCTCGCGGTCGTGGCCGCCGTCGCGTTTGCGGTCCGCTGGGCGGCCCGTCGGCGGGGATGGTCTCGGCCGCGGTTGTCGGTCCGTTTGCGGCTGAGGGTGCCCTCGGTCGCTCGCGTGGCGATCGCCGTGGCTGCTGTTCGTGGTCGTGGCGGGCGCGGTGATCGTGGCGCGGTCGAACGCGCCGGCTCAATCCCAGGCGGATGCGCTGGCCACGAACCCCTACCTGGACCCGGGAACGCCGGTGTCCCGCATCGCTCCCGATTTCACGCTGTCTGACCAGTTCGGTCAGTCCGTCTCGCTGCATTCGTTCCGCGGGAAGGTCGTGATCCTGGCGTTCAACGACTCCGAATGCACGACGGTGTGCCCGCTGACGACAACGGCGATGCTGGATGCCAAGGCGATGCTGGGCAGGTCCGGCTCCCAGGTACAGCTGCTCGGAGTCGATGCCAACCCGGCCGCGATCTCGCTCGAGGACGTGTGGTCCTACTCCGAAGTCCATGGGATGCTCCACTCCTGGCGGTTCCTGACCGGCTCGCTGGCGCAGCTCAAGCGGGTCTGGAATGACTACGGGATCCAAGCGGCGATCGAGGCCGGGGAGATCACGCACACGCCGGCGCTGTTCGTGATCGACCGACAGGGCCGGCTGTCGCGGCTGTACATGACCCAGATGTCATACACCGCAGTCCCGCAACTGGGCCAGCTGCTGGCGCAGAGCGCCGCGGCGCTGCTCCCCGGCAAGCCCAGAGTGCACGCGGATCTCTCCTACGCGCGCATCCAGCCCGCTCCGCCGAACGAGCACGCGACTGTCCCCCGCGCGGGAGGTGGGACGGTCACGCTCGGTCCGGGCAACTCCGCCAGGCTGTTCCTGTTCTTCGCGACCTGGGATCAGGAAACCAGCGGTCTCGCCGGCGAGCTGGACTCACTGAACCGCTATCAGCAGGTCGCGGCCCGAACCGGGTTGCCTCAGTTGACAGCCGTGGACGAGGCGAGCGTCGAGCCAAGCCTGAAGACGCCAACCCAGTTCCTCGAGCACCTGCCGCACTCACTGTCATATCCGGTTGCTCTGGATCAGAGCGGCAAGCTCGCCGACGGATACGAGGTACTGGGGCTGCCGTGGTTCGTGCTGACCTCGTCAACCGGTCAGCTCCTCTACTACCGCGATGTCTCAACCGCGGGCTGGCCAAGCACCAACGTCCTCATCCGCTACGTCAAAGCGGCGCTCGCCCGCGTCGTCGCACCCGCCGGCGCCGCCGCCGTCGATCACGCGCTCGCCGACTCGCCGCCACTGCTCGCCTCGCTGCACCAGCAGGCCGACCAGCTCCTCGGAAACCAGTCCGCGCTCGCTGAGCGCATCCGGGCGCTGCGCGGCTATCCGATCGTGGTCAACGCCTGGGCGTCCTGGTGCGCGCCGTGCCGCGCGGAGTTCGCCCTGTTCGCCGCCGCGTCCGCCCGCTACGGACGGCGGGTCGCGTTCCTCGGCGCGGACACCGATGACTCGGCCGAGCGACGCCCGCACCTTCCTGTCCGCCCATCCCGTCAGCTATCCCAGCTACGAGACGACCACCCCCGACCTCTCATCACTCGCCGCAATCCAGGGCCTCCCCACCACCATCTTCATCAGCCCAGCCGGCAAGGTCGCATATGTGCACACCGGCCAATACGACTCGCAGGGCACACTGGATCAGGACATCAGCACCTATGCCCTGATCGGCTAGCCTGATGAGATGGCGTTCGCTGATGATCTCTCTCCCGAGGAGAGGTCGACGGTGGAACTCGCGGCGCAACTGCGGGATGCGCGGGACCTTCATCCGCTGATCGGGCGGCTGAGGGACGGGGACATCGGACCAGAAAGCGCGCGCGAGGCGTTGCGGGTCCTCGCCGAGCTCGACCTCGAGCTGCTACTGCAGATCACGCTTGACAGCTTGATCACGACGTACGTTGATGATCCGGGGCTTGCGCATCAACCACGACGCGTGGTTCGAAGGCAGGAATCGGTCCCAGATTGAACCGGACGCTGGCGAGCCAAGGAGTACGCCGGCACGAGGACAGCCGTCGTGTCGCCGCTGCGCCGCCGAACGGGGTGAGTCTGTTGCGTGTTTGGCCCGACATTGGCGGGACGCTTGCTCCCGAGGAGCGCGACATTGCCGAGCGCGCGCTCGTGGCTCCGCTTGTGAGGGCGCGCGATCAGGACCTGGCCGCGCCTCTCGCGGTTGAGCCGGGTGACGCTTTCGTGCTGGTCGAGGGCACGGTGCTCAAAGAGACGACACTGGCGACCAGTTCAGCGCTTGAACTGCTCGGCCCCGGCGACGTCCTCGCGCCGCTTCTGAGCGCCACCCGCCAACTTGAGTTTCGCGCCGTGAGCCGCTACTTGGCGCTCGGCGATGTGTCGATCGCGACGCTGGGTGTCCGGTTTAAGCGTGTCGCGGTGCGCTGGCCGCAGATCTCCGACTTTCTCCAGGATCAGCTCGCCGAGCAGACACACCGTGCCTCGATGCACCTGGCGATGCTGCACCTGCCCCGGGCGGAAGACCGGATACTCGCCCTGTTTGCCGAGCTCGGCGAACGCTTCGGCCGCGTCACCCGTGACGGGATCCTGATCGATCTACCGCTGACCCATGAGCTCATCGGCCGGTTGACTGCCAGCCGCCGGCCGACCGCGACGCTGGCGCTGCAACGCCTCTACCACCGAGGTCTCCTTACCAGGCTCGCCGACAGCTCGTGGCAGCTCGCGATTAGCAGCAGCTTCCGCTGACCTCCGTCGGCAGCACCGGCGCGCCGCTCCGGCCGCATCCGGCTTAGGGCTCGGTATGCACCACCACATCCTGCACGTGCGGCTGTCCGTCGCGGATGTCGTCCTCCAGCCGACTGGCCAGATCGTGGGCATAAGGGAGCGGCACGTCCGGCGGTACTGCCACGCTGACGAACACCACGAGGCCGCCAGCCGCGTGTAGTAGCCGCAGCTCCCGCGGTTCCCTCCCCGTCCGATCGAGGACGATTCGGGAGATCCGATCGCGCTCAGCCCGGTCGGGATGTTCACCGTCCTCGCCGGGACGGGCCGCGAGTGGCTGTTCCAACGGCTCCAGATGTGTGTGCACATCCTCGACACCGGGCTCATCCCGCACCGCCGACTCCACCCGCTCGGCGGCATCATGCGCCTGCTCGATCGGGATGTCGGGCGCCATCTTCAGATGCAGCGAGACGCTCACGCGGCCGTCGTGCTCGTAAATCGTGATGTCGTGCGCCTCTCGAACCAGCGGTTCGGCCAAGGCGGCTGCGAGCACACGGTCGCGGAGGTCCAACCCCCGGCGGCGCGGCTCCAGATGCACGACTACATCGCTGTCCGGCAGCGCGTCGCGGACTGCAGCCTCAACCGCGTCAGCCGTACCGTGACTCTCGACGATCGCCTGCCCCGGTGGCACACCGACAACAGCGTCGGCAAAGTAACGACCACCCGATTCACGCACTCGCAGTCGACGCAGCTCGACCGCGTCACCCAGCCCGCTGATCGCGGCCTCCGCCCGGGCCCGTGCCTCAGCGGGGGTCGTGTCCATGAGCACCCGAGCGTTCTCGTACACCAGCCGCGTCGCCGCCACGAAGATGATCGCCGCCACGACCAGCGCGGCGATCGCATCGCCCTGCTCGAAGCCCCCAGCGACGGCGACCATGCCGCCGAGCACAGCCACCGAGCCGAGCATGTCGCCCGCGAAGTGGAAAGCGTTCGAGCGCAGCGCCGCAGACCGGTAAGCACGAGCAGCTCGGATCGAGACGGTAACCCGAGACACATCGACCACCAGCGCGACCGCTATCACCGCGAAGATGTACCAGCGAGCCGCTAGGTCGGAGCCGCCGACGGTCAGGCGCACGATCGCTTCGATCGAGATGAAGATGCCGCCGCCGTAAAGAATCGCCGCTTCGCCGAGCGCGGCCAGATTCTCTGCCCGCCGATGCCCATACGGATGCTCGACGTCGGCCGGTCGAACTCCGAGCCGGACGGCGAAGAACGTCAAGCCCGCGGCGATGACATCGCCCGAAGACTCGATGCCCGCCGACACCAGACCGAGACTCCCCGAAACGATCCCCGTGCCGAGCTTGAGAACAGACTAGGAGCGACGCCGCGGCGACCGAGACCAGAGCGGTACGCGACTGGCCGTTCGCGTGCCGGTCGGCGATGTCTCCCTCACCGTCGGACGTCGACGTCGTGCCCATGGACATGATCTCGACAAGGTTAGGAGCACCCGCCGTCATCGGCGTCGCGCAAAACATCCGCCGACTCCAGCAGGCGACTGCTGGGCGGCCGCTCACCCACTCGATCCAGATAGTGCTTGCGCCCCCGATTCGGAGAGTAGAGTCAAGAGCACTCCACCGCTTGAGTGCCTGGCTCCGCGCTCTTCCTGTGGCCCACCCCCCGTAGCGGAGCGACGAGGAGCGACAACACATTGGCGAAGCAGAATGGAAAACCAAGCCCCCCGCGTCAAGAGCCAGGACCGGGGCGATCGACGGCAGAGCAGGCGTTCAACGATGTCCGCAAGGAGATCGCAGAACGCAACGAGCGGGCCCATCAAGAGGCTCGCAAGCTTCGGACGGCACGCGAGCGCGAGCAGATGGCAAGGCGCCGCGACCGAGACTCTTAGACGCCGGCGACGACGGCGCCTTCAGCGGTCCCAGCTGCCGCCGGAGCGCCGTCCCACGGGCAGCTAGCGTCCGCCTCATGCTGCCCGAGAGGCAGCCTCGGCTCTTGTTGCTCCGGGGCCGGCCACTCCGTTGGGTTGGCTAGGCCTTGCCTGTGCGAACGTTACGAGCTTTCCGTGCTCCTCGTCCCACAGCTTGAGTCGGACGCTGCGCAGCCCATCCCACAACGTCAGCGTCGGGACGTCGTGGAAGATCGCATTCTCGTCGTGGGCACGTTGAAGGTTGTAGTTCGGAATCCGCGCGTTGAGATGGTGGACGTGGTGGAGCCCGATGTTCCCGGTGAAGAACTGCAGCACTCTCGGCAGCTTCAGGTAGGAGCTGCCGCGGAGCGCCGCGTCCGCGTAATCCCAGTCGGCGGCGCTTTGCCAGTAAGCGTCCTCGAATTGATGCTGGACGTAGAAGAGCCAGATGCCGACCGAGCCGGCGAGCATCGCCGAAGGTGCCCAGACGATCAGGAAGCGCTCCCAACCGATCAATCGGCACAGCCCACCGATGACCATGACGAGCACCACATCGGTGACAAGCACGCTGTGCCGCATCCGCGGGCGCTGTGATCGCGTTGCGATCCGCGGCCCGATGATCATCGCGATAATCGGACCGAGCCCGAACATCACGGCCGGATGTCGGATCAGACGGTACGCGAGACGACCTCGCGGCGACCGCTCCCGGTACTCGTCGACGGTCAGCGTGATGATGTCCCCGACACCGCGCCGCTCGAGGTCTCCCGAGGTTCCGTGATGGATCGCATGATCGTGGCGCCAGCGCTCGAACGGTGACAGAACGAACAGGCCGAGAAACCGCCCGACCCAACGATTGGCCCGCTTGGAAGGCAGCAGAGACCCGTGCGCGCAGTCGTGAAAGACGATGAACGTCCGCACCAGGAAGCCGGCGGCTGGCAGGATCAGCGCCAGCGTCAGCAGATACGAGACGTCGAGAGTGAGATACATGAGGACGGAAACGGCCAGGTACGGCACGACCGAGGTGAGGAGGTCCAACACGCTTAGGCCAAGGCGGGGGCGCGCGTAGGCAGCAAGCTGCTCATGCCCGAACCGACGATCCGATCGACGCAAAATGACCACTCCGTTTATGGGGGTTGGAGTTCCGGAGGACAACCCCCACGGGCCGCCATCAGACCGCCATGGGCGTAAGCTTCTCCTTAGTCGAAGCAAACCGGCCGGACAACAGCGGTCCCGCCAGCTCGTCTCGAGGACCCTAGGTTAGTAGAAATCTCGCTCGGCAGGACCAGCCGGCGGGTGGTCCCGTCTTCCCAGCTGGCTAGGACTCCTGGCCGGTGTTCTCGGGAGCCGCCGGGTCGACGAGCTCGAGTGCGCCGAAGCCGGGAACCGGGCCGTCCATCAGAAACATCTCGATCGTTAGATCTGGCTCGATATGGGCTTGGCTCAGGAAGGCAAGCACCTTCCGCCCGGTGAGCTGCTCGATCATCTCGCTGTAGCGCTGCTTCATGATGCGCTGAAAGTCGCGGCGCATGTCGAGCACGCGGTTTGGCTCGCCCCCCTCCATCATCGTGCGCTCGATCGCCGTGAACCCGTCGCTGAGGACGCACACGATCAGGTTGTCGAGAACGTACGTCTTCGCCTTGATCGGTCCGCGGCCGTAGTGCTCTCGCATCAGGGCGACGATCCGATTCGTGATCTCCGCCAGCAGCCTGCCGCCGACCAGCGCCGGCGACCCCTGCTCCGGGTCCCCGGCGGTCATGCCCTGCCTCCAGATGCTTCGCCGTGTGCGGTGCTCACTGATGGTGCGGGTACTGGCGCGAGGGCCCCGACGGGAGCCCGAGTGCCGACTTCAGACTCAGCGGCATCGTACCGAGGAGCATTCTCAGTTGCCAGCCGCCCGAAATGAGTAGATTCTTCGGCGCTGGATGCACGGACCGCGCGCCGAGTTGAGCCAGACCCCCGCGGGTGCACGTGGCTCTGCTTGAAATCTTCCTGCTTGCGGTCGGCTCGATGTTCTGGCCGCTTCTGCTCGTGGTTGTCGTGATCGCGCTCGAGTCGAGCCGGCCGGCGCAGGTTCTGGTCTGGTTTTATGTGGGCGGGTTCATCACCGCGGCGAGTGTTGGCGCGGCGATGGTGTTCGTGCTCCAGGACAGTCCGTTGATGACCAGTAGGACGCGGCTGCCAGCCGCTCCCTGGGTCGACATCGTTCTCGGGACGCTCGCGCTCGTGATCGCGTTCTTGCTTCGCCGCGTGCACGGGAGACGGGCGCGTGATCGAGCGCGTCGGGAGGCCGCGATCAAGAGGTCGAGGACCAAGGACTGGCTACAGGGGCTGGTTGAGCATGGCGGTCCGCTTGCGTTCGCCGGAGGCGTCGTGGGGTCGTGTGTTCCGGGGCCGCTCGTGATCATTGCGATGGCGAGCATCGCGCAGCTTGGCTATTCGACTATCCCCACGCTGGTGGTGATTCTCGTGTTCTTCGTGATCGTGTTCACGTTCATCGAGGTACCGATCGGCGGGTACGTAGTCGCTCCCGAACGGACGAAGGCCACAACGATGATCGTCAAGGCATGGCTTGACCGTAACCTGCTTCTGCTCGCGGCCTGGGCCCTGACGGTCGTGGGCGGCCTCGAGGTTGTGCGGGGGATCATCTCCGCGCTCTGGATAGCCAGCAGCGGATTCTTCGCGCAGCGTGTGATCCAGCGGGGCGTGCGCGCCGTATGGGTTTTATCAATCCTTGATGAGCCGAAAGGAGATTCGCGCATGTCCGAAGAGCAGCAGTCACCGGGGACGGACCGCAGGCGGTTCCTTGGAAGGACCGTGGCCGCAGGCGCAGGCGTATTGGCGAGCGCATCGGCGCTCGATCTGTTGATCCCTTCGTTCGCCGCCGCCAAGAGCGGTGGCGTGACCAGCGGTGACGTCGAGATCGTCGGCGCCGCGCAGATCGCCGAGGCGCTGGCGGTGACCACTTACACCAACATCATCGGCCTGTCACCGTTCTTCAAGCGGCTGCCCGAGGACGACCAGGGCTATTTGAAGGCGGCACGGCAGGAGGAGATGTCGCATTACGCGCTCGAGAAGAGCGTGACCGGCAAGCCCTCGCCGTTCACCACCTTCTACTACCCGCCGAAGATGTTCTCCGACGCGCAGACGACGCTCGACGTGCTGGTCACGCTTGAGGACGCGTTCATCGCCGCGTACCTCGTGGGGGTGCGAAACTTCAGCACGCCCCCACTCCGGGTGCTCGCGGCGCGAATCATGGGCATCGAGAGCGACCACCGCACGCTGGCGCGCGTCCTCGCCGGCGACGTGTCCGCGCAGGACGGCGGCCCGATCAAGAAGATCACCGGGGTGCAGGGGAAGTCCGAGACCGCCGATCCGCCCAACAACAACGGCTACGAGCGCACGCTCAAGTGGACGAAGATCAGCCAGGCGGTCACAGCCCTGACTCCGTTCGCCGACACGACGGCCGCTGCGCAGGCGGGGTTCGACACATCCAAGCCCTACCAGTTCAAGCCGTTCACTCCGGTGCTGCCCAACCCGCTCGGAGCATTTCACTCGTTCGCGGGCTGAAACCACGCGCTCCCCGGCGCGGTCGACGCCGACCGCGCCGGCGGAGCCCCGCGGCGCCCGGGACGCCACAGCAGGGACGCCGTCAGCCCGCGGCCCGCTCTGCCGGCGTCGTCGGCGACTCGGCGACATTGAGTGAGAACATCGATCGGCGTAGGAGGCGTGAAACGTGCATCTGGGAGTATCCAATTTGCCGGCTGATCTCACGCTGCGTGAGGTCGTGCCCGAGGCGCAGGCCGAGCACCTGGCGCTCCAGCTCGCTCAGCGCGCGCCAGCTGGTCACAAGCGCTTGTCGCTCGTCGGCCATCTCGAACCCGTCGTCCTCGCTCCCGAGCATGTCCGCGAGAGCGCAGCGTTCTTCGTCGTCCTCCGCGACGGGCGCGTCGAGCGAGGTCAGCTGATAGTTCTCGGCGGCGTCGATGGCTTCCACCGCCTGCTCGACAGTGCAATCGAGGGCATCGGCGAGCTCACTCACCGTCGGAGACCGGCCCAGCGTTGCGGACAGCCGCTCGGCGTGCTTGTTCACTGACAGCGCTCGCTCCTGGAGGTCGCGCGGGACGTGAACCATCCACCCCTTGTCGCGAAAGTGCCGCTTGAGCTCGCCCAAGATCGTGGGAGCCGCGAACGTCGTGAACTTCCTGCCGTGCTCTGGATCGAACCGCTCGATCGCGTTCAACAGCCCCACGTACGCGACCTGCACCAGGTCGTCCAGCGGTTCCCGGCTGTGGATGTAGCGCAGCGCCAGCTTGCGGGCAAACGGCATGAAGCGGTCGACCAATTCGTCGCGCACGGCGGGATCGGCCTCGCGCGAGTGAAGCTCGAAGAGTCCTTCGTCGGTTTGGCGCGCAAGGTCGCGCCTCGCCATGATCGTGGCGCCCATAGGACCTCCATCTCGTCAGTTGCAAACGCGAGGTCCGCGCGAGGGCCGTTGAGGGCGTCCCGGGCGTCGTCCGACGCAGGTGGTGGCGGAGCGGTCGGCGTCCCCGACCAGAACCGGATCCAGATCCGGTTCTCTCCTCTGCTCGTGGCTCCCAAAACCGGCACGTACGAATGCGGACGCAAGGCCGCCGCAGTGCCCGGCGTCGGTGTTCGACGACCGGCGTATCTCTAAGCGTCTGTTAACGCGGGTCGCGACTGGGTACGCGAGGTCCAATGGATGCACCACACCGCCACTTCGATTGCAACGTGACCAAGCTTCCGGCCTGAGCTGCCGGCAGAGACGCGTGCGCGTGCCGGCTGGACCCCACAGGGGGACGGCCGGCCGTGCCGCTACACGCCTTCCGCCGCGCCGAGGCGCGTGAGCGGCGAAGTTCGGGCGAGCCTTCGGTGGGTAAGGGGACTGGATGGCGAGATTGGCCCTGACGTTCGATGATGGTCCCGATCCGGAGTGGACGCCGCGCCTGCTGGACGTGCTCGATGGTGCCGGTGCGCGCGCGACGTTCTTTCCGATCGCCTCGCGCGCGGCTGCCCACCCGGAACTGATCGGTCGGATCCTTGCCGGCGGCCACCAGGTCGGGCTGCACTGCGACGAGCACGTCCGGCACTCGGAGCGCTCGATCGCGTGGTGCCGGCAGGACACCGCCCGCGCGCTGCGCCTGCTGAGGTCGGTTGGCGTACGCCCCACGTTGTGGCGGACTCCATGGGGTGACACCGCCTCGTGGTCGGCCCAGGTCGCGGAGGACAATCAGCTTCGCATCGTCGGCTGGACCGTCGACACGCACGATTGGCGGGGTGACACCGCCGAGCAGATGCTTCGCGCCACGAGAGACGACCTGCGGGACGGCGCGATCGTCCTCGCCCACGACGGGATCGGCCCCGGCGCGCGTCGAGCGGATGCGCGCGAGACGATCGAGTACGTTGCGCTCGCTGCCGAGCACGCCGCGGGGGTCGGCCTGGAGCTGGGGACAACGGCGTGAACGCTTCGGCGAACCCGACGACACTGGCATTCGATGAGGCGCTCGCCCGCATCGAGTCAGCGGCCGCCGAACGAGACGCCGAGGCGACGCCGCGCTTTCCCGAGGGTCCGGTGGCACTGCTCGAGCGCGCCGGCATGCTTGCCTGGAACGCGCACGCGCAGCCGGGAGCGTGCCGGCCGCCCGCAGCGGTAGAGCTCCAGCTCGTCCGAAGGGTCGCGCGAGCGGATGGCTCGGTCGGCCGGATCTTCGACGGTCACCTGAACGCAGTTGAGCGTCTCGCCGTCCAGGCCCCGGCACCGGTCCGCGATCGGGAGCTCGCCGCGGTCGTCGCCGGGCGGTTACGAGCGGGAGTTTGGGGCGGCGACCCGGTCCCCGGGGAAGGGCCACCCGCGACCGTGTTCGAGGCCGGCGGCGTCGATGTGCTGCGCGGAGTCAAGACATTCTGCTCGGGCGCGGGCGGGCTCGACCGGGCGCTGATCCTCGCCCGCCAGCCCGAGGGTGGGCCACCGCTCGCGGTGTGGGTCGATCTGACCGACGAGCGCCGAGTAGAGGTCGACCCCACCTGGTTCCGCGCCCACGGCCTGCGCGCGTCGGTCTCGCATCGCGTGGTGTTCCACGACGCTCCGGTGATCGCAACCTTTGGGCCGCCTGGCTCGCTGGCGGAGCAGCCCTGGTTCTCGCGCGATGCACTCCGCACCGCGGCCAGCTGGGCGGGAATGGCCGACACCGCCGTCCACGCTGCGCTCGACGAGCTGGGTCAGCGTCCCGGACGCGGCCAGCTCGAGGCGCTCGCGGCCGGACGAATCCTGACGGCGCAACGCACGATCGACCTGTGGATCGAGCGGGGTGCCCGTGCGATGGACTCGCCCGACGACGCGCTGCCCGAGGTCGCCGTCCAGGCGCGCGTCGCGATCTTCGACGCTTGTCGCGCTCTGCTCGACGAGGCGGCGCGCGCGTGCGGGTCGAGGCCGTTCGCCCGCGCCGGAGCACTCGACCGCGCCCGACGCGACCTCGAGGTGTTCCTGCTCCAGCACCGGCTCGATCCACTGATCGCCCGCCTCGGCGAAGCGGCGCTCGGGAAGCGCTGACATGGCGCGGATGTCGCTCGCCGAGTTCGAGGCGCGCTACCGCGCGGATCCCGATCCCTGGAAGTACATATCCAGCGATTACGAGCGCCAGAAGTACGAGGCGACACTCGCGGCGTGCGGGCTCGGCCCGTTTGCTCATGCGCTCGAGCTCGGCGGATCGATCGGCGTGTTCAGCGAGCTGCTGGCGCCACGCTGCGAGCGGCTCACCACGATCGACGCCGCCCCGACGGCGGTCGCGGCCGCGCGCCGGCGGCTCGCCGGGGTCCCGCATGTCGACGTGATCCTCGGCGAGATTCCCGGCGCACTTCCCGAGGCGCGCCTCGACCTCGTGGTGGCGTCGGAGATCCTCTACTACCTGACCGCCTCAGAGCTTGCCCGAACCCTCGGCCGACTGGAGGCGTCCACCTTGCCCGGGGCGCGCCTGGTCGCCGTCCACTGGCGACCGGCCGGACCCGAGCGGCCGCTCGACGCCGAGCAGGTCCACGCCATCCTTCGGGACACGCCCTGGCTCGAGCCACGCAGCTCCGGCGCAACCAGCGACTACCTGCTCGACGTGCTGGTACGGCGGTGAGCGACGAGTTCGAGCTGCTGGTCCTCGGCGGCGGCCCGGCCGGCCTGGCGGCGGCACGCGGCTACCGAAGCGCGGGAGGTGGCGGCGCCGTCGCGATCGTCACCGACGAGCACCGAATGCCTTACAACCGCCCGCCGTTGACCAAGGAGCTCCTTCGGGGAGAGTCGAGCGAGGACGAGCTTCCGATCGAGGCCGAAACCTGGTTGCAGGAGCAAGAGGTCGGCCTGGTCAGCGGTCGTGCGGTCGACCTCGACCCCCGGCGTCGCACGGTGTCTCTGTCCGGCGGTCGCGAGCTCCGCTACCGAAGCTGCGTGCTCGCGACCGGGGCCGAGCCCACTCGGCTCCCGGTGCCGGGGGCCGATCACCCAGCGGTGAGGGTGATCCGCACGCTCGACCACGTGCGCGAGCTGATCGCCCGCCTTCGTGACGGAGACGCCGCGGTCGTGATCGGCTCTGGCTTCATCGGCTGCGAGATCGCGGCCTCGCTCAGGCGCCGGGGCCACCCGGTCGCGTTGGTCTCGGACGAGGAGCAGCCCAACGCGGCGCGCCTCGATCTCGAGGCGGCCGGACGCATCCGCGGCTGGCTGGTCGAGGAAGGCGTCGAGGTCAACCTCGGGGTCGCGGTCGAAGAGATCGCGGCGAGCGACGGCGCGCTCGAGGTCCGCGCCGGCACCGTGCGCGCGAAGGGGAAGGTCGTGGTGATGGCCACCGGTGTCGCGCCCCGCGCCGAGCTCGCCGCCGCCGCCGGGCTCGAGCTCGCGAGCGGCGCCGTTCCCGTCGACGCGGCCATGCGCACCGAACAAGCCGGGCTCTACGCCGCCGGCGACGTCGCCTTCGCCGAGAACACGTTGGCGGGCCGCCCACTACGAGTCGAGCACTGGGGCGACGCCCTCGGTCAGGGCGAGGTCGCGGGTAAGAGCGCCGCCGGTGAGCCGGCGCAGTGGGACGCCGTGCCCGGGTTCTGGTCGACGATCGGCAACCACACGCTCAAGTACGCGGCGTGGGGCGACGGGTTCGAGGAGTCCCGGCTCGAGCGGCACGGCGGCGGCGGGTTCACCGTCTGGTATGGCCGCGACGGGAGGATCGTCGGGGTGCTCGCGCACGAGGCCGACGAGGACTACGAGCGCGGTCGCTCGCTGATCGCCGAGGGTGCACCGTGGCGGTAGCGAGCATCGTCGTCATCCCGGCCCGGAACGAGGAGGAAGAGATCGCCGGGTGCATGTCCGCATTGGGCGCACAGACGGTCCCGCACGGGCAGTTCGAGGTGATCCTCGTCCTCGACGCCTGCTCCGACCGCACCGCGGAGGTCGCGGAGCGAGCAGCGCGCGAGCAATCGGTGCGGCTGTCGCTGGTCGAGGGCCCGGGACGGGGTGCGGGCGCCGCCCGGCGGGCGGGAATGGATCTTGCTGCCGATCGCCTGCTCGCCCAGGGACGCGATGACGGCCTCGTGACCTGCACGGATGCCGACTCTCGACCTGCCCCGGACTGGCTCGCCCGTCAGCTCGCGCACATCAGCGCCGGCGCGCGGGCGGTGGCGGGCTTGATCGAGCTCGACCCGGACGAGTCGCGCCGGCTCCCGGACGGCGTGATCCGCCGGCGCGAGCGCGATGCCGCGTACCGCCTGGAGCGCGTCCGCGAGACCGATCCCGGGGCCGCCCACCATCACTTCGCCGGCGCGTCGATCGGCGTCACCGCGGGCGTGTACCGGGCGGTCGGCGGCATCGAGCCGGTGCCGGCGCTCGAAGACGCCGCCTTCGCCGAGCGGCTGACGCAGGCTGGCATCCGGGTTCTCCACGCTGCCGACGTCCGCGTACGGACATCCGCCCGCGCTGACGGCCGGGCCGCACGGGGGCTCTCGGTAGACCTCGCTGTCTCCTCGTGGGCCGCGCGACGGCGGTACCGCGCGAGCGAGTTCGGACCCGAGCTTCTGGTCCGCCTCAAGGGCGCGACGTCCGTGACCGTGGTGATCCCGACCAAGGAGTGCGCCGACACGCTGGGCGACATCCTCGCCGGCACCGTCGGCCCGCTGCTCGACGCCGAGGTGGTCGACGACGTGCTGGTCATCGATGCCGCCTCGGCCGATGGGACCGCCGAGATCGGACGCTCGTCCGGAGCCAGGGTGATCGACCAGGACGACGTGCTCACCGAGTACGGCCCCGCGCTCGGCAAGGGCGACGCGATGTGGCGCGCGCTCCGCGCGACCAGCGCGGACATCGTCTGCTTTCTCGACGGGGACACGGCGAACCCGGACCCGAACCATCTCCAGGGGCTGATCGGGCCGTTGCTGGCCGACCCGTCGCTGCAGCTCGTCAAGGGCTCCTTCGACCGCCCGCTACGGACCGGCGGGGTCACCCTGCCGAACGAGGGTGGGCGCGTCACCGAGATCATGGCCAGGCCGTTGCTCAACCTGCACGAGCCGAGGCTCGCGGGCTTCGCGCAGCCACTCGCCGGGGAGTTCGCCGGCCGCCGTGGGCTGCTCGAATCGGTCCCGTTTCCGGTCGGCTACGGCGTCGAGATCGCCGTGCTGATCGACGCGCTCCATCGCCACGGCCTCGACGCGCTCGCCGAGTGCCACCTGGGGGAGCGCCAGAACCGCCACCAGCCGCTGCGCGCGCTCGGCGAGATGGCCTACGCCGTGCTCTCGGCAGTGGAGCGCCGGGTCGGCGGCGACCGCAGCGCGATCGGCGGTCACTACCTCCGACCGTGGGAGGACCTGGCGGCCGTCCAGGTGGCGGTCACCGAGCGGCCACCGCTCGCTCGGGTTCGTGACCGGCAGCCCACGTCGGCTGCGGACGCCGACATCCTGCTTGGCGCCCAGACCCTCGGGTAACGGCACCAACGTGGCGAGCAACTCGAGATCGACTACGCCTGAACCGTCGCGCCGGCTGCCAATCTCGGGCCGGATCGCGGCGTGGTCGCTCGCCTGGGTGTTCGCCGCGGCGCTGTACCTGCTGCTGATCGACATCACCGATCTGCCCGAGCTGATCGTGGGTGTTGGAGCGGCGGCGATTGCCGCCACCGGATTCGAGCTCGCGCGTGAGCACCGGACCGCCGGAGGCGTGCGAGCGCGCCTGCGCTGGCTAGCGCGTGCCCATCGGCCGCTCCTCAAGGTGCCCTCTGATATCGCCACGCTGTCCGTCCTGGCGTTGCGACAGCTGATCCGCCCGCGGGAGGTCAACGGCGTGTTCCGCACCGTGCCGTTCCGGTGTGGTGACGACGAGCGGCTAGAGACCGGGCGCCGCGCACTCGCCGAGTCCCTCGGGTCGTTCGCGCCGAACACGATCATCGTCGGCGTCGACGCCGAGCGCGAGCTGCTGCTCGGCCATCAGCTCCGGCCGGGCGGCGGGGACGAGGCGATCGACGTGCTTGGGCTTGGATCGGAATGAGTCAGGGGTGAACGAGTGGGAGATAGCCGCCGCCGTGCTCGGCGCGGCGCTGATCCCGTGCGGGGCGGTCGCGCTCCTGTGTGATCCGCCCCACGGTCTCGCCGCGCTGGAAGTCGCGGGAGTGCTGATGAGCACGATCCTGGTCCTCCTGGCCGAGGGCCTTCAGCGTCAGCCGTTCATCGACTTGGCTGTCGTGTTCGCTCCGATGTCGCTCGTTGGCTCGCTCCTGTTCGCACGGCTGATGGAGCGCGACCTATGAGCTGGCGGGCCGTCGTCGCCATCGTCCTGCTGATCGGCGGCGGGACGCTAGAGCTGATCGCGGTTCTCGGCCTGTGCGTGATGCGCAACGTCTACGACCGCTTGCACTACGTCGGACTGGCCGGCTTCGGCGGGTTCCTGGTCGCGATCGCGGTGCTGGTGCGCGAGTCGTTTTCGCTGATCGGCGACAAGGCGCTGCTCGTCGGCGTCGTATTGGTGCTCGCGGGCCCCGTGTTGGTCCAGAGCACCGTTCGCAGCCTGTTGATCCGCGAATCAGGTGATTGGCGGAGCAAGACCCGGGAGGAATCGGAGCGGTGACGCTGCTCCAAGTCGTGGCGCTGATCGCGGTCGCGGTCCTCGGCGGCGGTGTCGTGGCTGCGGCCGACCCTCTCCGTCAGACGCTCGTCCTCAGCATCTACGGCCTGGCGCTGACGATGCTGTTCTTCGTCTTCCAGGCACCCGACGTGGCGCTGTCTGAGATCGTGGTCTCAACCGTCGGGCTCCCGGTGATGATCCTGCTCGCGCTGCGCAAGGTGCAGGAACACGAGCGCCAGCGCCAGCGCCAGCGCGAGCGCGAGGACCAGTGAGCCGAACGGCGCGACTGGTGCTGTTCGGGATCGGCGCCGCCGGCTTCGGCGTCGTCCTGATCTACGGACTCGCGGGCCTCCCCGCGTTCGGCCACTACCAAGGCGTCTACGGTCACGTGCTCGACGGGATCGGGGTGACCGAGCGCCACGCGACCGATCTGGTCACCGCTCTGAACTTCGACTTCCGCGCGTTCGACACGCTCGGCGAGGAGTTCATCCTGTTCGCCTCGGTGCTCGGGGTCGTCCTGATCCTCCGGCAGCTTCGCGGCGAGCACGAGCGTCCGAACCAGGAGGAGAGGGACGAGCATCAACTTGCCGGCGCGAGCGAGGCCCTTCGCGTCCTCGCGCTGGTGCTGGTCCCGAGCCTGCTCGCGGTCGGCGTGTACATCGTCGTGCACGGACAGATCACACCCGGCGGCGGCTTCCAGGGCGGCGTGATCCTGGCGACGGGGCCGCTGGCGGTGTTCCTGGCCGGGCGGTATCTGCGAATGCGGATCATCGCCCCGCACACGGTCGTGGAGATCGGTGACGCGGTCGGGGCGGTGGGCTATGGACTGGTGGGGCTCGGCGGCCTCGTGTTCGTCGGCATTTTCTTCAAGAACTTCCTGCCGCTGGGCATCTCTGGGCACCTGCTCTCAGCCGGGCAGATCGACGTCGCGAGCGTTGCGGTCGGCATCGAGGTGAGCGGCGCATTCCTGGTCGCCTGGAGCGAGTTCCTCGACCAGGCGATCCTCGTCAAGGGGACCGGCGACCGGTGAGCTTCCTACCGTTCGCGGTGGCCGCGTGGCTGTTTCTCGTGGGTCTATACGGAATCGTGTCGAGCCGGAACCTCGTCCGGGCGATCCTTTCTCTGACGATCGTCCAGTCGGCCACGTATGTGATCTTGCTGGCCGTCGGTTACAGCAAGGGCGGCCAGGCGCCGATCTTCGCTGACATCCCGCAGGTCAGCAAAGCGGTCGACCCGGTCGTCCAGGTGCTCGTGCTGACGGATGTCGTGATCGAGGCGACGGTGACGGCGATGTTGCTCGCGCTCGCCGTGCAGGCGCACAAGCGCTTCGGAAGCCTCGACCCCCAAGACCTCCGCGCTCTCCGCGACTAGCGGCGGCGGAAGGAGCGGCCACCGCACATGCACATCACCGCGCTGCCCGTCGTCGTGCCACTGATGGGCGCCGCGTTGCTCGTCGCAGTCAGACACTGGACGCCGCGGCTGCTCAACGACCTCGCCACCGCCGGCCTCGGGGTGTCCGTCGTGACGATGTGCGCGATCCTGCTCGTGCGGGCGGCCAATCACCCGTTCGCATACTGGATGGGCGGCTGGCGGCCGAGCCACATGGTGACCATCGGGATCTCGTTCTCGGTCGACCCGATCGGCGCCGGGATGGCCACGTTCTCAGCGATTCTGGTGACAGCGGCGATCGTCTACTCGTGGCGATATTTCGACGCCGCCGACGGCCTGTTCCACGCGCTGATGCTGCTGTTCATGGCGGCGATGGTGGGCTTCTGCCTGACCGGCGACCTGTTCAACATGCTCGTGTTCTTCGAGCTGATGGGCGCCGTGGCCTACGCGCTCACGGCCTACCGGATCGAGGAGCGGGGGCCGATCCAGGGGGCGATCAATTTCGCGATCACCAACAGCGTCGGCGCCTACGCGATCTTCATCGGGCTTGCGCTGTTGTACGCGCGGACCGGGGCGCTGAACATGGCCCAAATCGGCGCAACACTCGACGGCCATCGCCCCGACGCGCTCGTGGTCGTCGCGATGGTGCTGCTGTTCCTCGGCTTTCTGACCAAGGCCGCCGCGGTGCCTGTTCACTTCTGGCTCGCGGATGCACACGCCGTGGCGCCGACGCCGGTGTGCGTTCTGTTCTCCGGCGTGATGGCCGAGCTCGGGGTGTACGCGATCGCCCGCCTGTACTGGACGATCTTCGCGGGCACGCTCGGCCCCCACGCCGACGAACTCCGTGCGATCCTCGTCGCGCTCGGGACCGTCACCGCCTTGTGGGGCGCGATCATGTGTTACACGCAGCGGCACCTGAAGCGGCTGCTGGCGTTCTCGACGATCAGCCACATCGGCGTGTTCGTGTGCGGGATCGGATTCCTCACCGTCCACGGCGTGGCGGGGGTTGCCGGCTACGTGATCGGCCACGGGTTCACAAAGGGCGCGCTGTTCATGCTCGTGGGCGTCTTGCTGCACCGGTTCGGGACCGTGGACGAGTTCGAACTGCACGGCCGGGGCCGCGAGCTCCGGCTCGCCGGCGTCATGTTCGGCATCGGCGGGTTGCTGCTGAGCGCCCTCCCCGGCGTGACGGCATTCTTCGGCAAGTCGCTGCTCGACGCCAGCGCGCTCGACGCCCACTATCCCTGGCTTCCGACCGTGTTCGTGATCTCCTCGGCCCTGACCGGTGGCGCCGTGTTGCGCGCCGCGGGCCGAGTGTTTCTCGGCTGGGGAGCATCCGAGCGCCAGGAGGACGTGCAGTTGCGCCAGCCTCCCGAGGAGGACGAAGAGCGCATCCAGCGCGACGCGACTCCGCCGCTGATGCTGATCGTGCCCGGCGCGCTGCTGCTCGCCGCGATCGTGGCCGGTCTGATCCCCGGGCTCGTGCCGGCGATCGAGCGTGCCGCCGCGCGCTTCACCGACCACGCCGCGTATGCCACCTGGGTTCTGCGGGGTAAGTCCGCCCACTACCCCACCCTCGCGCCGACCCACGTCGCGGCGTTCGACTACCTGTACGCCGGGGCGAGCACGCTCGGCGCGGTCGCGATCGCGGCGCTCACGCTGTTCGGCGCGCCGCTCCGCCGCCGCCTTCCGCGCGGCTTCGAGGGGCCGCCGCGGGCCGCCCTCACCGCGCTGCGCCGGCTCCACAGTGGCCACATCGGGGACT
Organism: uncultured Solirubrobacterales bacterium; assembly: GCA_963699325.1. Lineage (GTDB taxonomy): Bacteria > Actinomycetota > Thermoleophilia > Solirubrobacterales > Solirubrobacteraceae > Palsa-465. Next base: position 916,936 of record CAVOTN010000022.1, read on the forward strand.
ACGTCGCCTGGTGGACGGCCGCGGCGGCGATGCTCGGCGCGGCATCCCTGATCTTGCTGACATGACCGACACATCGACCGCCGTGCGGACGCTGACACTGCTATTGGTGGCACTGATGCTTGCACTAGCGGGCGCGGGATGCGGGCCGCCCCCGCCACAGGCTCCGCTCGCACAGGCGAAGAAGCTCGACAGCGCCACCGGCGACATCGCAGATGCGTGCGGCCTCACCTATCAGGTCACCGCGTTCGGTGGCGACCACCGAGCCGACCTCGCGAACCTCGAGGCGTCGGCGACGTCGAGCGCGCGCACGCTGGCGTCGGTGTACAAGCGCAACCCCGCGTGGATCTACCAGGGCGAGACCGTCAGCAAGATCGTCCACGATGGCATCGCCATGCTCGATGCGTGCGGACTTCACCACGCAGCGAGCGCGCTCAGCGCAGCGGCGTCTCGTCGAGCTTCCGGCACAGCTCGGTGACCGACTCGAACACGGCGCACCCCACTACCGACTGGCACCGTCGCGTACGCGCGCACGTCGTGGGTAAGGACAACCAATGACCAAATTCGGCTACACGATGATGTGCGAGCAGTCACGCCCGGACCAGCTCGTCCAGGACATTCGGCGGGCGGAGGCGGCTGGGTTTGACTTCTCCGTGATCAGCGACCACTTCCAGCCGTGGCTGTCGACACAGGGCCATTCCGGGTACGCGTGGTCGATTCTCGGCGCCGCCGCTCAGGCCACGGAGCGGATCGGATTGATGACGTATGTGACCTGTCCGATCCTCCGCTATCACCCTGCGGTCGTCGCGCAGAAGGCCGCGACGATGCAGATCCTGTCGGGCAATCGTTTCCGCCTCGGGCTCGGCGCCGGCGAGAACCTGAACGAGCACGTCGTCGGCCGGCGATGGCCGTCAGTCGGCGTCCGCCACCGGATGTTGTCGGAGGCGGTCGACGTGATCGCCGCGTTGTTCGACAACGCAAACGGAACGGTGAACTATCGCGGCGACTACTTCGACCTCGAGTCGGCGAGGCTTTGGGATCTGCCCGACAAGCGAGTGGAGATCGGGATTGCGGTCTCCGGTCCGGACTCCTGCCAGCTCGCCGGCGGCCACGCCGACTTGATGATCGCGGTCGAGCCGAAGGCCGAGCTCGGCGAGATGTTCGATGCCGCCGGCGGCGCCGGCAAGCCGCGGGTCGGCCAGATCGCGCTCGCCTACGACGAGGATCGAGACGCCGCCGTCCGACGCGCCCACGAGCAATTCCGCTGGTTCGGACTGGGCTGGAAGGTCAATGCGGACCTCCCCAACCCCGACTCGTTCGAGAGTGCCACGCAGTTCGTCACCCCTGATCAGGTGGCCGATGCGCTGTCGTGCGGCCCTGACGTCGACGATCACGTCGAGGCGATCAAGCCGTTCATCGAGGCCGGATTCGACGAGATCGCACTCGTCCAGATCGGGGCCGACCACCAGGAGCGGTTCGCGACCTGGGCGGAACGCGAGCTGCTGCCCGCGCTCCGCTCGCTCTGACCCGCAGCGACAGTCGGGCCCTAGGCAGGCCGGCGAGCGAGCTCGTACGCGAAGTCGATCGTGTCGCGCAGCCTGTTCGCGACCGCGTAGCTCCCGAGCTCACGCCGGAGGTCGCGTTCGAACTCCTCCGAGCGGTCGCCGAGGACAGCCCGCGGCAACGCCGACGTCGAATACACGAATCCGATCAGCGCCTCGACGGTCCAATCGTGGGCGGTCGGAAAGCGCGACGAGCGGACCGGCTCGAAGCCCGCTGCGGCCAGCACGTCGGCGTCCGCCCGCTCGCGACGCGGCTGCTCCCAGCCGGCGGGGACGCGCTCCTCAGCGCCGGCCGCGATCCTCCAGTGCGCCACCACCGCCGACAGCGCGCTCTGCCAGTCCGCCTCGCCGGCCCACGGCGACTCACTCCACAACAGCGCGATCCAGCCGTGGGGCCGCAGCCAGCGAAACGCGTTGCCGGCGACCTCGTCTCGCCGGAGGCGGTGAAACCCGTTCCCGATCGCCACCAGCTCGAATCCGCCGGCCGGAGCGTCGAGATCTTCGGCACGCGAGACCACGGTGTGCACGCGGCCTGCGCACCCGCCGCGCGCCTTGTCGCGCACGAGCTCGATCATGTCCGGCTCCTGATCGACGGCCCAAACCTCACCGAAATGCTCCGCGATCGCGAACGTGATCTGGCCGGTCCCGCAAGCGAGATCCAGGGTGCGCCCCTCGCCGCTCGGCTCCACGACCTCGATCAGCGCTTCAATCAGCGCGTGTGGGTAGCGGACGCGAAAGCGCTCGTAGTCAGGCGCGGTGCCGCGGTACAGGTCCGGATCGAACTCGACGCCCACCACGATATCGGTCCTCGAAGCCCGGTTGGCTCACCTCACCACGCAGCGAAAGCCGATCTGACTGGTCGAGGTGTCGATCGCCTCGGGTTGCGCGGCGAGCAGCTAGCAGCGAGCCACGGTAATGTCGACAATCGATGTCACTCAGGGCTGACGGTTACGAGGATCTCCGCAAGGCGATTGTCAGTGGAGAGCTGTTACCCGGCGAGCGGCTGCTCGAGGAGGACCTGAGCGCGCGACTCGGATTGGGCCGGGCGGCGGTGCGGATGGCCCTCGTCCGCCTCGAGCACGACGGGCTCGTGCAGCGCGAGCGTCACCGGGGGGCGCGGGTGCGACGCGTGTCCGAGAGCGAGGCGGTGGAGATACTCGAGGCCCGTGCCGCGCTCGAGGGACTCGCCGCGCGGCACGCCGCGCTGAACGCCGACGACGGCGCCGCGGACGAGCTGCGCGCCATGGTCGCGGAGATGCAAGTCCTGCGTGAGGGTGGGGACCTGCTCGGCGTCTCGGACGTCAACGCCCGGCTTCACGCTCGCATCCTCGACCTCTCGGGCCACGGCACGGCAAAGCGGCTGTCGCAGACGCTGAGCTCGCAGCTCGTGCGCTTTCAATACCGGACGGTGCTGCTACCCGGTCGGCCCGAGCACTCCCATGCCGAGCACACGCAGATCGTGGAGGCGATCGCCGCTCACGATTCGCAGGCGGCCGAGCAAGCCATGCGCCGCCATCTGTCGCAGGTCGCCGAGGCGCTCCGGACGCACAACGGCGGTGAGCCGTCGCGAGCATAGGTCAGCGGCCGGGGCGTCCCCCGGGAACCTCCCGCCGCGCCGTCAGCCGAACGGCGCTCGAGATGTTCGGCGAGCGGGGGTTCGAAGAGACCACGGTTGACGACATCGCCGAGGCGCTGGGGGTGAGCCGCCGCACGCTGTTTCGTTATTTCGCCTCAAAGAACGACATGGTCTGGGGCGACTTCGACTGGGTGCTTGCGCGCCTGCGTCGCTGTCTGGATGCGACGGGTCCGGACGAGCCCTTGCACGACGCGCTCCGCCGCGCGGTCGTCGAGTCCAACCGCTACGAGGACGAGCAGCTACCCGAGCTCAGGATTCGGATGCGGCTGATCACGGGCGTCCCCGCGCTCCAAGCGCACTCGACGCTGCGTTATGCGGAATGGCGGGCGGTGATCGCCGACTTCGTGGCCGGCCGGCTCGGCTGCGACCCGGGCGATCTCCTCCCCCAGACCGTGGCGCACGCGGCGCTCGGAACGTCGATGGCCGCGTTCCTGGTCTGGGTCGACGACCCGTCGAGCGATCTCGTGGCGAACCTCGAGGAGGCCTACCGGCTGCTCGGCGCGGGTCTCACCGCGCTCACCGCATACACGTCGCCGACGACCGGCTAGAGGTCATCCCCATATTTGCGGGGGCGGCCACTAGCGCCGGCTCGGCGGCGGCGGGCGCCGTGGCAGCAGCGCCCTAAAGTCACGGGCGCGAATGCACGCGCGCCAGATCCCGGCGCCGCGAGCGGACTCATCGACAAGACGCAGCGCGCCGTAGCTGAGCGGGTCGAGCGCCGGGCGATCCTCGAGCCAGTCGGCGACGATCCCGGCGGCGAGCAGCGCACCTAGCCGTCCCGTCAGGCCTCGACTGCGCAAGGCGGCCACGGCCGCGATCGCCAGCGGCGACCACGGACCCGCCAGCGCGCGCCCGAGCTCGCGTCCCTCCCGGATCGTTACTTCGAGTGCGGCCCGGCCGGCCCACGCCCCGACCCCCGGTAGCCGCCGGGAGACCGTGCGGGATAGCCCCGCCGCCCGCACCGCCGTGAGACACGCGAGCGCCGGCGAACAGCCACTCAGCCAGGCGCCCCAACCGAGCGCGGACAGCGGCGAGACGAACAGCGCCGGCAACCGCTCGGGATGGCGGCTGAGCAGCGGTGCGACGGATTCGTTGTACGCGACCCGCCGGCGATACCAGGCGATCGGATCGATCCGATCCTCGTGGGCCACGCACGTCCGCGGGTCGTAGCGGACCTGCCATCCGGCGTCGTGCAGGCGCCAGACGAGATCGACATCCTCGCCGAGCTCGAGATCCTCGTCAAAGCCGGCGGCGAGCGCCTCGCGGCGCGAAACCATGGCCGCCGCCGGCACGTACCACACCCAGCTGTAGGGACGCACGAGCGACGGCCGCGAACCCATGTCGAGCGCGGAGTGATGTTGTTCGTAGGCGGCGATCCGGCCCGCTCGCCCGCCCACGGAGACGATCCGCGGCGCCACCAGCGCCACCGCCGGGTCTGCGAGGTGGTCAAGCAGCGCGCCCGGGAAGTCCGGCGGCGGTGTGCAATCGGAGTCGAGGAACGCGACGAACGGCGTCCTCGCCAGATCGAGCCCGGTGTTACGGGCGGCAGCGGCCCCCCGGTTCTCGCCGTGGCGAACGCAGCGGGCGCCGAACCGGTCGGCGACAGCGGCGATCTCGCCCGCGTCCGGCGACCCGTCGTCGACGACGATCGTCGGCCAGCCCCCGGAGAGAGACCCGAGGCAGCGCTCCAGCTGCTCACGGCGCCCGTGGACGGGGACGATGACGGTCAGCTCGCCGGCCTGGTAGGCCCGCGGCGGCGGGTCCGGGTGGGCGAGGCCCGCGTCGAGCAGGCGCCGGGCGAGGAGTCGCTCGGCGCGCTCCGTGCCGACTGGCTCGCCGGCCAGCCATCGCGCGGTCAGGTCCGCTCCGCGCCTCGACAGCGTGAGCAGGCGCGCCGGCGAGCCTCCGAGCAGGACCTCGCCGCCCCGGCCGGTCCGCAGCCCGCGGGCCGGGCGCAGGCGCCAGCCGGCCGGGACGGGCAGCCGTGCCCGGATGGTGCCTCGTGTGGAGGCGACTCGTGCCGAGGCGAGTTGTCCGGAGTCGTCTACGGCGTCAGTCCCCCGTCGACGGGAATCACCGCGCCGGTCAGCGCGGATGCCCCCGGACCGCACAGCCACACCGCCGCGGCAGCAACCTCGCCGGGCTCGAGCAGCCGCCGCATCAGCTGCTGGCCGGCGAACTCTTCCTGGCTGGGAAGGTCGTATAGGGCCGCGCTCGCTACGAGCATCGCCCCCCGCGTCGACCCCGGACAGATCGCGTTGGCCGACACCCCGGTTCCCGCCAGGTCGGCGGCCAGCGCCCGGACGTAGCCGACCGCGGCCGCCTTCGCGGCCGAATACGCGGCGAGCTGCGGCATCGCCCGCAGCGCTGCCGCCGAAGCGATCGCGACGAACCGTCCCCGACCCGCCGTAATCATTCCCGGCACGGTGGCCTCGGCCAGCCGCCGCACGCCGTGCAGATTGACCTCCATCAGCGTCGACCACGCCTCCCCGCTCGTCGCCCAACCCGGGCCGCCGGCGATAACGCCGGCGGCGGCGACCGCCGCGCCGGGGGTCCGACCGGCGAGCGCCGCCGACACCCGATCCGCGAAGTCCTCGGCGGCGACGTCGGCCTGCAGCACTTCTGCCGCGGGGGCCCCGGCGCGCACGCACCCCTCAGCGACACGCTCGAGATCCGCCGGCGCCGGCATCTCGTACTCGACGCCCGGCTGAGCTTCGCAGGCGTCGATGAGCAGCAGCGCCCACCGCTCCGCGGCAAGGCCCAGACCGACCTCCGCGCCGATGCCCCGGGCCGCGCCCGTCACGACGGCGAGCCTCGGCCCGTCAGGCATGCGCGGGCACCTCGGCCAAGAGCTCGTCGAGCACCCCGGTGCACCCGGCGATCAGCTCGTCCAGTAGCCGCCGGCCATCCGCGGCGGTCGCGCCACGCGGATCGCCGAGGACGCCGTTCGGGCTGACCGACCGGACGCCCGTGCTGCGCAGGCGATCGATCACCTCACTCAGCGGACGGCGCTCGCCCGCCTGCGCGAGCTCGCGCCGCACCGCGGCCGGATCGAGATGCAGCAGCATCGCGGTCTCCGTCACACCGGCGTGCGCATCGCCCGATGCCGGCGCCGCTCCGAACACCGCGCACCGGCGGCCCTCGTCCCGCAGGCGCGCCACCGCGGCGGACACCGCCTCGTGGTTTCCGCCGTGGCCGTTGACGAGCAGCAGCGCGTCCCAGTGGCGGGACGCGTCCCGCCCCAGCTCGACCAGCAATCCGGTCAGCGCGCTCGTGCCGATCGACAGCGTCCCCGGAAACGCATCGTGCTCCCCGCTCGCGCCGAACCCGATCGCCGGGGCGAGCGCAACGCCTTCCCGAGCACGCACCGCACCACGGGCGACGGCGACGGCAATGCGGGTGTCGGTGTCGAGCGGGAGGTGCGGACCGTGCTGCTCGAGCGACCCCAAGGGGACGACCACGAGCCCCCTCCGAGCGCGATCGATCTCCGGCCAGGTGGCGTCCGAGAGATTTGTCACAGAGTGCTAAATTATCGCGCCCGACTCGCGGAGAGGAGAAGCGCATGAGCAGCACGCCCGAGCAGCTCGACAGGACTGCGGCCCGGCTCGATCCCGAGGAGGCCACTGCGCCGCCGGCCCCCGACGAGGATCTGGCCGTCGAGGACCTGGTCGTCGAGGACCTGCTGGTCGAGGACATCTCGATCGACGGCATGTGCGGCGTCTACTAGAACCAAAGGCGTGACTTCCGCCGAGCTCAAGCGAGCCGCGAGGCTCGACCCCGAGGTCGAGCTGAGACCCGAGCGCTTCGGGGCCCTGGCCTACCACTTCGGCACGCGGCGGCTGTCGATCGTTCGTCGTCGCACTAGCGAGACACGCTCATTGCCCGACGAGCTCGAGAACGGCCTCGACGCTCCGATCTGCCTGACCTGGGAGCTCACGTACGCGTGCAACCTCGCGTGCGTTCATTGCCTGTCGAGCTCGGGCCGGCGCGACCCCCGCGAGCTCACCACTGCCGAGTGCGTGGCGGTGATCGATGAGCTCGAGCGGATGCAGGTGTTCTACGTCAACATCGGCGGCGGGGAGCCGACGGTGCGGAGCGACTTCTGGGAGCTCGTCGACTACGCGGTCGCGCATCACGTCGGCGTGAAGTTCTCGACCAACGGCTCGCGCATCACCCCCGCGGTCGCGTCCCGGATCGCGGGCACCGACTACGTCGACGTACAGGTCTCGCTCGACGGCGCCACCGCGCCCGTCAACGACCGGGTCCGCGGGCCCGGCTCGTATGCGACCGCGGTCCGCGCGATGGAGAACCTCGCCGACGCTGGGTTCGAGGGGTTCAAGCTGTCGGTCGTGGTCACGCGCGAGAACGTGACCCAGCTGGACGAGTTCAAGCGGCTCGCGGATCGCCACGGCGCGCAGCTGCGGCTGACGCGGTTGCGGCCGTCCGGACGCGGCGCCGATGTGTGGGATCAGCTGCATCCGACGGCTTCCCAGCAGCGCGAGCTGTACGAGTGGCTGCTCGCGCACGGCGAGGACGTGCTGACGGGCGACTCGTTCTTCCATCTCGGCGGGTACGGTGCGGCGCTTCCGGGTTTGAACCTGTGCGGCGCGGGGCGGGTGGTGTGCCTGATCGATCCGATCGGGGACGTGTACGCGTGCCCGTTCGTGATCCACGACGAGTTCCGCGCCGGCAACGTCCGCGACCGCGGCGGCTTCACGACCGTCTGGCGCGAGTCCGAGCTGTTCGCCGAGTTGCGCGAGCCGCAGCACGCCGGCGCGTGCGCGAGTTGCGGCCTGTTCGACAAGTGCCGCGGCGGCTGCATGGCGGCGAAGTTCTTCACGGGACTGCCGCTGGCCGGACCCGACCCGGAGTGCGTGCTCGGCCACGGCGAGCGACTGCTCGCCGAGCGCGGCGAAGCCCCGATTCCGAGGCCGTCGGTGGACATGTCGAGAAAGCCGCCGAGACGCGCGCGGACCCAGCCCCCACCCCGCGCCTGCGACGAGAGCCCGCTCACGGTCATCTCCAGCCCGTGAAGCTGACCAGGAACCCTTGGTTCGAATCGGTGGCGGTGGCCCAACGCCGAGCCAGGCGGCGACTGCCCCGGTCGGTCTATTCCGCGCTGATCGCCGGCTCTGAGTCCGGGGTAACGCTCGCGGACAACGTCGCCGCGTTCCGGGAGCTCGGGTTCGCCCCGCACGTCGGTGGCGCTCCCTCCGATCGCGACATGACCACGATGGTGATGGGCGAGCAGATCGCATTTCCCGTAATCATCTCGCCGACCGGCGTGCAATCCGTTCATCCCGACGGCGAGCTCGCGGTCGCACGCGCGGCCGCCGCGCGGGGCACGGCCATGGGCCTGAGCTCGTTCGCCTCCAAGTCGATCGAGGATGTGGTCGCAGCCAACCCCCAGACCTTCTTCCAGCTGTACTGGGCAGGCTCGCGCGATCAGATCGCCGCCCGGATCGAACGCGCTCGCGCTGCCGGAGCACGGGGCTTGATCGTCACGCTCGACTGGACGTTCTCGCACAGCCGCGACTGGGGCAGCCCGTGGATCCCCGACCGCATCGATCTCAAGGCGATGCTGCGCCTGGCGCCCGAGGTGCTCGTCCGACCGGCGTGGCTCGTCGACTGGGCGCGCGCCGGCGGCCCGCCCGATCTCACCGTGCCCAACGTCACCCCGCTCGGGGCCGAGCCGGCGAGGTTCTTCGGGGCCTACGGCGAGTGGATGATGACGCCGCCGCCGAGCTGGGAGGACCTGCGCTGGCTGCGCGAGCAATGGCAGGGTCCGTTCATGCTCAAGGGCGTCATCCGGGTCGACGACGCCCGGCGGGCGGCGGACGCCGGATTCACCGCGATCTCGGTCTCGAACCATGGCGGCAACAACCTCGACACCACGCCGGCCTCGATCCGCGCGTTGCCGGCGATCGCCGAGGCCGTCGGCGACCAGGTCGAGGTGCTGCTCGACGGCGGCATCCGGCGCGGCGGCGACGTGGTCAAGGCGCTCGCGCTCGGCGCGAAGGCAGTGATGATCGGGCGTGCGTATCTGTGGGGACTTGCTGCGGCGGGCCAGCCAGGCGTCGAGAACGTCCTCGACATCATGCGCGCCGGGATCGAGTCAGCGTTGCTCGGACTCGGTCGCGCGAGCACCAACGAGATCGGGCCCGAGGACGTGTTGATCCCACCCGGATTCGGGCGCGCCCTCGGCTCCACCTCGGAGCTCAGCTTTCGTGAATGACGACGCCGCGGATGTTCTTGCCGGCGAGCAGGTCGTGGTAGCCGTCGTTGACCTGCTCGAGCGTGTATTTCCGCGTGATGATCTCGTCGAGCTTGAGGTGGCCTGACCGGTAGAGCCCGAGCAGGTTCGGCATCTCGAAGATCGGGTTCGAGCCGCCCGCGAGCGAGCCCTGGATCCGCTTGTGCCAGCCGACCATCGGCGAGCCGGTCAGGCTGATCGACTTCTCGTCCGCGCGGCTCACCGAGGTCACCACCACCCTTCCCGCCTTGCCGATCAGGCCGACGGCGTCGACGGTCGTCTGCGGGTCGAGCACGCCTACCGTGATCACCGCCAGGTCCGCCATCTGGCCGTGCGTACGCCCGAACAGGGCGTCGCGCGCCTCGTCGACGGTCGTCGCGGTATGGGTCGCGCCAAGCTTGCTGGCCATCTCGAGCTTGAACGGGTTCGGGTCGATCGCGACTACGGTCGTGGCGCCGGCGTAGCGGGCACCCTGCACCGCGTTGATCCCGACGCCGCCGACGCCGAAGATCACGACGGCCTCGCCCGGACGCGTCTCCCCGGCACGGACCGCCGAGCACCAGCCGGTCGTGACGCCGCACCCGACCAGGCAAGCCACCTCGAATGGGATGTCGTCGTCGATCCGCACGCACGAGTACTCCGACACGACTGTGCGGTCGGAGAACGTGCCGAGCGCGCAGAAGCCGCCGTAGTCCTCGCCGTTCCGGTGGAAGCGGAAGGTCTCGTCCTGAAGGCACCCGACGCCCGCGTACAGCCCGCGATCGCATAGGTTCTGATGGCCGGTCGAGCAGTAGCGGCACTTCCCGCACGCCGGGATGTACGACGTGACGACGTGGTCGCCGGGCGCCACGCGAGTCACGCCGGCGCCGACGGCCTCGACTATCCCGGCGCCCTCGTGCCCGCCCACGAGCGGAAAGCGGATGTGGCTCCCGCCCTCGCGGCGGATGTGCTCGTCGGAGTGACAGAGGCCGGCCGCCTTGTAGCGGATCAGCACCTCGAATTCCTTGGGCTCGTCGAGGTCGAGCTCGGTGATCTCCCAGTCCGTGCCGGGCTCGTGCAGCACGGCCGCGCGCGTCGTCATGCTCGCCATCGTGTCTCTCCTTTCAGCCGACCTGCGGAAGCACCTCGGCGCCGATCAGGCGCAGGTGGTCGAGGTCGTCGATGTCGAAGATGTGCAGGTATACGGTCTCGCAGCCGTCGTTCGCGAGCCCCTCAAGCGCGGCCACCAGGTCCGACGGCGTGCCCACGACGCCATTCGCGAGCATCCGTGCCCCCGGCGCGCCGAGCCGCTCGAGCCGCTGCTCGGCCTCCTCCTTGGTGGTGCCGCAGATCGCCTGCATCGTCGCCGACATCCGCAGCGTCGAGGGATCCCGGCCGATCTCCTCGCACACCCGCCGGACGTTCGCGAAGCGCTCGGCGCAGCCATTGCCGGCCCCGCTGTTGAACTCGTCCGCGTGTCGGGCGGCCATCAGCGGGGTCCGCCGCGGGCCCGTGCCGCCGATGACGATCTCGGGGCGCGGCTTCTGGACGAGCACGGGGAAGTTGCGGGAGTCCTCGAGCTGCCAGAAGCGGCCGTCGAAGCTGAACGCTTCGCCCTCCGGCGTCGTCCACAGCCCTTTGATGATCCGCATCGCCTCGTCCAGCCGGTCGAAGCGCTCGCCGATCGGCGGGAACGGGATGCCGAACGCCTTGTGCTCGCGCTCGTACCAGCCGGTTCCGATTCCCAGGACCACCCGCCCGTCCGACATCTGGTCGACGGTGGCGACGGCGTTGGCCACGACGGCCGGAACGCGGAACGTGCCCGCGGTCATCAACGTCCCGAGCTTGATCCGGCTGGTCTCGAGGGCCACGCCGGCGAGCGTCGTCCACGAGTCGGTCGGCCGGTACTCCGGGTCGCCCGAGTCGATCCCGAGGTAGTGGTCGCCACGGAAGAACGCGTCGAACCCCGACTCCTCGGTGGCTTTGGCCATGGCGACGACGCGGTCGTAGGTGGCGCCGTGGCGCGGCTCCATCAGCACTCTCACCTTCACGGTGTCTCCTCCGGTCGTGGCAATGGGAACGGCGCCGGCCCGCCCCCGTCGAGGACGAGCATCTGCCCGGTCACGAACTCGGCGCCGTCGCCGGCCAGGTAGCGCACGGCCGCGGCCACGTCGTCGGGACGGCCGACCCGCCCCACCGGCAGGCGCCGGCCGCGCTGCTCCATCTCCGCGCGAACGTCGAGGTCGGGATCGAGGCTGAGCACGGAACGGCTTGTGTCGAGCGCACCGGGGGCGATCGCGTTGACGGTGATGCCAAACGCGGCCACGTCCATAGCCAGCGCGCGCGTCAGCCCGAGGATCCCGGCCTTCGACGCCGAGTACGGGGTCGAGCGCGGCGCGCCGATCACCCCCGCCATCGAGGAGATGTTGATGATCCGCCCCCACCGCCGGCGCCGCATGGCGGGCACGGCAGCACGACACATCAGCCAGGCGCCGCGCAGGTTGATGCGAATCACGTCGTCGAATACCTCGATCGGGATCTCGTCGATCACGTCGCGGTCGAGCCCCTGGGGCGCGGCCGCGTTGTTGACCAGGATGTCGAGCCGGTCGAAGCGCTCGAGCGCCGCGTCGATCATCGCCCCGGCATCGTCCTCGTCGCCGATATCTCCGAGCGCCGACATCGCCGCGCCGCCCGCCGCCTCGATCTCCGCGACCAGGTTGTCGAGTCCACTCCACGACGCCGGCTGCTCAGAGCCGACGATCTCCTGCCGGCGGTTGGGGACGCCCGTCGGCCGGCGATCAGTCACGACGACCGCGGTGCCGTCGGCCGCCAGCGCCCGGGCGATCGCCTGGCCGCTCCCGTCGGGCTTGCCGCAACCGGTGATGAGTGCCACCCGCTGCTCGCCACCGCCGCTCACGATTCCGGACCCGGGTAGTTAAGCTCGATCGCGTCGGCGGGCACCGCGAGCGTCTTGCCGAGGATCGCCCGCATCACGTCGGGCGGCGCCAGACAGTCCTCGCATGCCTCGGGCGTCGCGACGATGTCGACCACGACGCGCTCGCCATCCTCGCGCGCCTCGAGCGCGTACCCGTCGGCCGAAAGCATGTCCTGCATCTCCTTCAACCCCTGCTCGCTGTACATCTAAGGCCTCCCTTCGGACTCAGGTGACGTCACCGCCGCCACCGCGGTACGCGCCGGCTCGATCGCCACCGAGCTGTTCGACCACTCGCCGAACACGCGGAACACCATGGAGATCGCAGCGTTGCGTGCGCCGGCGACGACGATCGGGACCGACGCGCGGCTCGGTAGGAACGGCGTGAACACGTCGCCGGGGACCCGTTCCTCCTCGCCCGCGGACCGGCCGCCGAAGCCGCCCTCGGACACCGCGTCCTTGCCGGCGCGCCGCAGGTCGGCCTCGACCCGCCCGCAGTGCTCGACCAGCCAGTCCTTGACGTCGGCCTTGGAGTAGCCGGCGCTCGCCAGCATCTGGGCGTGCTCGGGGCAGAACACAATCCCCGCCGATTGGGCACGGAAGATCATCACCCCGGTCCGCGAGATCGTGTCGGCGAAGTCCCACAGCAGATGCTCAGGGTTCTGGGTGTGGCGGTTGTCGACGAACTCGTAGGTGCGGGTCAGCGTGCACGACACCGCGTCCGTGTTCGGCTGCGAGGCCGGTCTCGGTGGCCAGCGGCTCCCACGGGCTCTCTTCCTCGTTCTCCCCAAAGCAGATCGCCCACCGGCCCGGGATCCCCTGCGTCGTCTGGTCAAACACGTGCGGGGCGACGCCGAACGCATTGCGCAGCATCAACCCGAGGGCGCGCGGGATCGTGGCATTGGGACGGAAGCCCGCGGCGAAGATCCCGCCGGTGCAGTTGAACCCGAGCTCGTGGCGGATCGGGCCGTTGATCACGATCAGCGGCGCCGGCCCGCTCGTGCTCTGCCAGCCGCCGCCCTTCGCCGCCCGGTCGCGCATCACGGCATCCCAGGCGGCGAGCACGACCGGGAAGTACTCGGGAAGGCAGCCGGCCATCGCGGCGTTGATCGCCGCGGTCTGCACGGTGCACTCCCGCCCGAGGTGATCCATCCGCCACAGCACCTCGTCCGGCGCGCGGCTGGTGTGGGCCAGGAACTCATCAAGCAGCGATTGCGAGACGGGCACCACCGGCAGCCCGTCGGTCCAGCCCTGCTCGTAGCAGTACTCGATCGCCGCGCGGGAAACGTCCGGGTCGGGCTCGCCGGCCATCAAGCCCCGTCCCCCAACAGCAACGCCGCCACCTCGGACGCCACCGCCTCGGCCCGCTCGCGCACCTGGGCCGGCGTCAGCCCGGCGACCGGGTGCGGCGTGGTCACGTACCGGTAGCCCGGCGCTCCCTGGATCTCGGCCATGGCGTCACCGGTGGCCTTGAACGCGTCCGAGCAGATCACCGCTGCCGGCGTCCCGTGACGCTCGAAGAGGACTCCGTCGGCGACCGCCGACGCGCTGCACGAGCCTCAATCGCCAATGCCTATCACCACCAGGTCCGACTCCGCGCTGAGCGCGTCGATCAGCTCCGCCGGCGCCGGCTGGGCGAAGTTCTCCTTGCGCCGCAGCTTGGCCTCGCCGGCGCCGTGGCGCTCGCGCAGGATGTCGGCCACGTCCTCGAGGAACCGGCGCGCGTTCTGCTTGCCGTTCTCGAGCAGCCCGACCCGCGCACCGCTCAGCTCCCCCCGGCGAGGCGCGAGGGTCAGACCGACACTAGTGCTTTTACCGGACAGACCGGTCGGATCAAGAATCGCGCTGGTCATCGTCAAATCTCCTCGTCAGCGGCCTGGGAAGAAACGATGAATAGTTCAACGTTTCTTCCCAAGCGTCAGTGGTCATGGATCAGCACCCCGCGGATGTTGCGACCCGCGAGCATGTCCTCGTAGCCTTCGTTGATCTGGTCGAGCGTGTAGCGGTTGGTGATCAGCTCGTCGAGCTTGAGGTCGCCGTTCTTGTACAGCCCGAGCAGGCGCGGCATGTCGTACAGCGGGTTCGCGCCACCGAACAGCGATCCCTGGATGTTCTTGTGAAAACCGGTCACCGGCGAGCCGTGGATCGCGATCGTGTCGCCCTCGCCGCCGACCGCGGTCACCACGACGCTGCCTCCCTTGCCGATCATCTCAACCGCGTTGCGGAGCACGTCGGCGTGCATCACCCCGACCGTGATCACGGCGTGGTCGGCCATCTCCCCGTGGGTGAGCTCCCACACCTTCTGCCTGGCCTCCTCGGGATCGCCCGTCGTGAACGTGGCGCCGAACTTGCCGGCCATCTCCTGCTTGAACGGGTTCGGGTCGACCGCGATCACGTTCTTGGCGCCGGCGTAGGCGGCGCCCTGAACCGCGTTCATGCCCACACCGCCGGTGCCGAAGATCACGACGGTCTCCCCCGCGCGCGTGCCGGCCGCGTACACCGCCGAACCCCACCCCGTGGTCACCCCGCACGCCACCAGGGCCGCGACCTCGAACGGGAGGTCCGGATCGATCGGCACGCACGAGTTCTCGGGGATCACCATCCACTGCGCGAACGTGCCGAGCACGCACATGCCGCCGACGTCCTCGCCGTTCTCGTGGAAGCGGAACGTCCCGTCGAGGAACATCCCCGTGCCGGCGTTCAGGCCGTCGTTGCACATGTTCTGGTGCCCGGTGGAGCAGTAGCGGCAGTGCCCACACACCGGGATCCACGAGGTGCAGATGTGATCGCCCTCGCTCACCCGCGTCACCGACGGGCCGACCTTCTCGACCACACCGGCGCCCTCGTGCCCGCCCACCATCGGGTATCGGTACGGGCCGCCTTCGCGCACGTGCTCGTCGGAGTGACACAGCCCGCAGGCCTCCACCCGCACGAGCACCTCGTGCGCCTTGGGCTCGTCGAGATCGAGCTCGGTCACCTCCCAGCGCTGGCCGGGGCCTCTGACCACTGCGGCGCGTGTCTTCACTGTGTCACTCCTGTCGTCGTCGAACTGGCCGCCCCCGCGAGCTCCGGAGCGTCGATGCCGAGAAATCGGAACGTGTTGTGCCAGGTGATGTCGTCGAGCACGTCGGGCGCGAGATCGAGCGAGCGCAGCGTGCGCCGCACATGGATCCTCTCGCGGCATCGCCGGGAAGTCCGAGCCGACCAGCACCTGTCGGTGGCCGACGAGGTCGATCAGGAAGCGCAGCGCCCGCCGGTCGAACACCAGACCGTCGTAATAGAAACGCCGGGTCAGCTCCGCGGGCGAGCGCCCCTCGGCCTCGGAAGACGGCGGCTCCTCGTTCCACGTCTTACCCCAGAAGTACATCGCGCGCGGGAGCATCATCGGGAACCCGCCGGCGCCGTGGCTGAAGGCCAGGCGAAGCCGTGGGTGGCGCTCGGCGAGACCACTGGTGATGATCCCCGCGCACGCCATCAGCGCGTCGGCGCCGACCGCGAACGCGGCGACCGGGATCAGCCCCTGGGGTAGCCGGTCGCCGAAGTCGGCCGGCATCGCGTGGATGAACACCGGCATCTCGAGCCGCTCGGCCTCGGCCCAGAACTCCTCGTACTCGTCGCCGTGGAGCGCCCGGCCGAGCACATTCGACGCGATCTCGACCGCGACGAGCCCTTGATCGCGGACCCGCGCAAGCTCGGCGGCGGCGAGTTCGGGCGCCTGCATCGGCACCATGCCCATGCCCATCAGCCGCCCCGGGTCCACCGTGCACAGCGACGCGATGAACTCGTTTACGCGACGCGAGAGCTCGAGTCCCTCCGGGCCGGACAGCGCGTAGTCGAGCAGTGGCGGCATCGGCGAGACGACCTCGGCATCGACGCCGCTGCGCTCGTGCTCCTCGAGCCGGCGCTCGGCCGAGTAGAAGGCGTCGATCGCCTTGAACTGCATCCCGCGGTCGTTCTCGAGCAGCCGCGCGTGCTCGTCGTCGTGGCACGGTCCGATCCGCGGTCCTCGGTGCTCCTCGGAGCTCCCGACCGCATCCAGAGCCCCCGGGATCACGTGCGCGTGCATGTCAACCAGCATCGGCTGCCTCCTCTCGGCTCGCGGCGAGGGCGGCCACTGGCGAGCCGCCGTCCGGGCAAACGCAAGTATGGATCGCGTTTCCGTCGGCGAGTGCCTGGATCGCAGCCTCGGTGTCGGCCAGCTCGAACGTCCCCGAGGCCATTTTCTCGAGCGGGAAACGCCCGGACTCGATGATCCGGATCGCCTCGATGTACGCGTCCGCGTTGACGCCGAACGCGCCCCGGAGCGTCACGCCCTTGTTGATCAGGCGGTCAGTGACGAGCTCCACGGACTTGCCGCCCTTCAGCCCCGCGAGCACGATCCGGCCGCTGTGTTTCACGCACTCGATCGCATCGCGGATCGGCTGATCGGCGATCGGCGTGAGCTCGAGCACGACGTCTGCCATCGCGCCGTCGGTGATCTCGCGCACCCGCTCCACAACGTCCTCCGATTCGACATTGATCGTGTGATCGGCTCCGAACTCACGGGCGAGTGCGAGCTTGTGCTCGTCGCGCGACAGACCGGTCACGATGATCGTCCCCGCTCCGCGCGCCCGAGCGGCGATAACCGAGGTGAGGCCCCGCTGCCCGGGCCCCAGGATCAGCACGGTCTCTCCGAGGCCGACCTCCCCGAGCATCGCGGCCCAGCGCACGCCTGCCCCGAGCGGGTTGAACATGACCGCGATCTCGGGCGGCAGATCGCGCCGGACCTTGTGCAGGATCGCCCACGGGTGCAGGTAGAGGTAGTCGGCAAACCCACCCCACAACGCCGGCTCGCGCGACAGCGGCGTCATGCCGTAGGCGCCGTCGCGATTCGGACACGACATGTACCGGCCGGTAAGGCAGTAGTCGCACGCGTGGCAGGGCCGGAGGATCTCGACGGCTACGCGGTCGCCCACCTGAACGCCCCAGCGTTCCGCCGCCCGTTCGCCCACCTCTTCGACCACACCCAGCGGCTCGTGCCCAGGGATCAGCGGGAACATCCCGGGACGCACCAGGTGGCCGCGGTACTGCTCCACGTCGCTCCCGCACACGCCGCAGGCTTCGACGCGCAGCAATCCTTCATCCGGGCCGATCGAAGGCCTGTCGAACTCACGGATCTCGTACGCCAACGGTCCTGTCTGTACGGCGCCTCGAACCATCAAAACCCTCCCGGCATCGTCTCGTCCTCGTACAGCGGAATCAGCGGTAACGGCTCCGCCTTCTCCGCCGGCGGCGTGTACCCCCAGTACTTGGCTCGCGCGCCGCCGTCGATCACGAAGTCACAGCCGGTGATCAGCCGCGCGTAGTCCGAGCACAGCCACGCCACGCAGTGGCCGATGTCGGTCGGCGTCGACGGCGCCATCGGCATGTTGCTCCGCACGTCGATCTTTCCGGTCTCGCGCCACCAGCTCGGGTGCTCGGCGTTCGTCCGCGGCCGGACGCGCATGCCGCCAGTCTCGGCGAACGAAGCGAGCAGCTCCGGGTTGTCGGGCCGCGGCGCCGTCGGCGAGTACGAGTTCACGCGGATCCCGTACGGCGCGAGGTCCATCGCGGCGGCGCGCGTGAAGTTCGCCAGCCCGCCCTTGTGGAACGCGTAGGCGATCACGCCGGCGCAGCCCTGCCACGCGTTCGAGGACAGGATGTTCACGACGGCGCCCTTGATCTCGCGCTCGATCATCGAGATCGCGACGTGCTTGGTGTTCAGGAACGTGCCGGCGCCGGCGACCGCGATCGCGCGGTTCCAGAACTCGAGGCTCTCCTCGAGCACGCCCCGGCCGCCGAGCACGGCGGCGTTGTTGATCAGGATGTCGATCCGTCCCCACGCATCGAGCACCTCGCCGACGTAACGCAGCACGTCGTCCTCGGAGCTCACGTCACCGACGGCCGCCATCGCCGAACCTCCGTGGCGCTCGATCCGCCGCACCGACGCCCCCGCGGCCTCGGCATCGAGGTCGTTGCACGCGACGCGCGCGCCGTACCGTGACAGCGCGAGCGCGATCCCGCTGCCGATGTTCGGACCGGCGCCGGTCACCAGCGCCACCTTGCCTTCGAGCGTGACCTCCACGGGCTACGCCCGCCCGTCGATGATCACGCTCTTGACCTGGGTGTAGTCGAGGATCGACTCGGCGCTGACCGTGCGCCCGAAGCCGCTCGACTTGTAGCCGCCGAACGGCGCCCCGATCACACCTCCTGACCACAGCGTGTTGATCGACACCTGTCCGGCCTCGATCCTCCGCGCGAGCCGCACGGCCTTGCCGACGTCGCGCGTCCACACCGACGCGACCAGGCCATACCGCGTTCCGTTGGCAATCGACAGCGCCTGTTCTTCATCGTCGGCGCCTAGCACCGACAGCACCGGTCCGAAAATCTCCTCCTGGGCGATCCGCATCTCGGGCCGGACCTCGTCGAAGATCGTCGGCTCGACGAAGAACCCCCGGTCATACACATCACCCTCTGGCTTGCCGCCTCCCACCACCACCCGGGCGCCCTCGGAGCGTCCGGACTCCAGGTACCCGAGCACGCGCTTCTCCTGCTTGGCGCTGATCAGCGGCCCCATGTCGACCTCCTCGTACCATGGCCCGACGCGAACCTGCTTGAACGCGTCCGCCAACCCCTCGACCACCTGCTCCCGGATCGCAGCATCGACCACGACGCGCGAGCCGGCGGCGCAGATCTGCCCGGTGTTCAGCGTGATGCTGCGAGCGATGGTCGGGATCGCCTTCTCCAACGGGGCATCGCGCAGCACGACCTGGGGCGACTTGCCGCCGAGCTCGAGGTGGAGCGGGATCAGATGCCGGGCGCACGCCTCCATCACCCGACGGCCCGTCTCCGGGGAGCCGGTGAAGCTCATTCGGCGTACACCCGCATGGCCGGCGAGTGGCTCGCCCGCCTCCGGTCCGTAGCCGGTGACGACGTTGATAACGCCGGCCGGGATCCCGGCCTCGTGCGCCAGCTTGACGAGCAGCAGCGGCGTGAGCGGCGCGTCCTCGGCGGGCTTGATCACGATCGTGTTGCCCATCGCGATCGCCGGGCCCGCGTCGTTCACGGTGTTCGGCCCGGGCGCGTTCCAGGGGATGATGCTTCCGCACACTCCGTAGGGCTCGCGCAGCGTCATCCCGATCACGTCCGGGAACATGCTGGGCAGCGTGTGGCCCGTGGCCTTGTCGGCGAGCCCGGCGATGAACGTCAGGATCCCCGCCATCGGGCCCGACGGGACCCCATTTTGGCCGGCCCACCTCGAGCCGCTCGAGCAGGTCGAGCTCGTCGGCATGCTCGCGGCACAGCGCCGCCCAGTCGAGCAGCAACTGACCGCGCCGGCTCGGACTCGTGTCGCGCCACTCACCGAACGCGTCCTCGGCGGCCGCGACGGCGTCGTTGACGTCGTCCGGGCCCCCGCGCGGCACGGTCGCCAGCGTCTCGCCGGTGGCCGGGTTGATCACCGGGATCGTGTCGCCGGTCCGCGCCGGCACCCATTCACCTCCGATCAGGTGCGTGCCTGACGGAAGCAGCGCCTGGATGTCGAGCGTGTCAGTCGGTTGCTGCAGAGTCATGTGTTCCTCCTGTCAGCCGGGCGGGCTCGCGCGCCGCCGGCACCGTTGTCGGTGCGTCGCGGTGATCATCAGATCCCCGGCTGCCCGGGAAGTGGCACGCCGCGAAATGACCGTCCGCGAGCTTGCGCAGCGGCGGCTCCTCGGCGGCGCAGACGTCCTGGGCGCGAGGGCAGCGAGTCCGGAACCGGCAGCCGCTCGGCGGATCGATCGGCGAAGGCGGCTCGCCCTGGATCGTCTTCGCCACGGGCCCACGCGACGCCGCCGGGTCGGGATTCGGGATCGAAGCCAGGAGCGCCACCGTGTAGGGGTGCAGCGGCTCCCGGTAGAGCGACTCGGCCGGACCGATCTCGACCAGCTTGCCCAGGTACATGACCGCGACACGGTCGGAGACCTGCTTTACCAGCGCGAGATCGTGCGCGATGAACAGATACGTGAGCGACAGCTCCGAGCGAAGGCGCTCGAGCAGGTTCAGGACCTGCGCCCGGATCAGCACGTCGAGCGAGGACACCGCCTCGTCGTAGATGATCAACGCCGGGTCGAGCGCGAGCGCACGCGCGATCGCGACCCGTTGCGCCTGCCCGCCCGATAGCGATCGCGGCCGGCGGTCGGCGTAGCGTCCGGGATCAAGGCCAACCCGATCGAGCACCTCGGTCACCTGGCGTCGCCGCTCGGCTCGCGCCGCCGTCCGGAACGCAATCAGCGGCTCCTCGACGATCCGAGCCACGGACCATTTCGGATCGAGCGACCCATAGGGGTCCTGGAAGACCATCTGCATCTGGCGCCGCGCGCGCACCAACTCCCGGCCCTTGAGCTTGGCCAGATCCACGCCCTCGAACAGCACCTCGCCCGCCTTGGGCCGCGGCGCTTGCAAGATCGCGCGCGCCAGCGTCGACTTCCCCGAGCCGGTCTCGCCCACCAGTCCGAGCGTCTCTCCCTTGTGGAGCGTGAACGAGACGTCCGACACCGCCTGCACCATGCCGCTCCTGACCCCGCCCTGAGCCCGGACCTCGAATTCCTGCACGAGATGGCGCACCTCCAGCAGCGGGCCGCCGGTACTCACAATCTCACCCCGTCCTCACATGGATGCCAGCACGCCCACAGGTGTTCCGGCTCGTGCTCCTCGAACGCCGGCGCATGCTCCCGACACTGGTCGGTCGCGCTCGGGCAGCGGGGTGTGAACGGACACCCCGGCTCGCGCAGCGCCAGGTTCGGTGGCTGACCGGGCACGGCAGCCAGTGGCGCATGCGAGGGGTTCTCCAGGCGTGGGATGGCGTCCAGCAGCGCCCGCGTGTAGGGCATCCGGACATGGGCGAACAGCATCCGCGTCGGAGCCCGCTCGACCGCCCGTCCCGCGTACATCACCACCACCTCGTCGGCGAAGCTCGCCGCCAGCCCGAGATCGTGGCTGATCATGATCAGCCCCATCCCCAGCCGCTGCTGCAGGTCCCGCAGGAGCTCCATGATCTGCGCCTGGGTGGTCACGTCGAGCGCCGTCGTTGCCTCGTCGGCGATCAGCAGCTTCGGCGAGGCCGCCAGCGCGATCGCGATCATCACGCGCTGGCGCATGCCGCCCGAGAGCTGATGCGGATACTGCTCGAGTCGCTCCCGCGCAGCGGGCAGCCGGACCAGCTCGAGCAGCTCGAGCGCGCGGTCGCGCGCGGCCCCGCGTGAGATCTTCTCGTGAGTCTGGATCGCCTCGCGGATCTGAGCCCCGACCCGCATCGTCGGGTTCAGCGAGCGGGTGGGATCCTGGAACACCATCGCCACGCCGCACCCGCGATGCGAGCGCATGGCCTTCTCCGGCAGGCCGACCATCTCGACCTCATCGAATCGGATCGACCCGGTGACCGTCGCCGTCGGCGGGAGCAGGCCCATGATCGCTCTGGCGCTCACCGTCTTGCCCGAGCCGGACTCTCCGATCACCGCCACCGTCTGCCCGCCGCGCATCGAATAGGTCAGCCCGTCCACTGCCCGTACGAGCTGTCCGTGGTGGCGGAAGTCGACCCGCAGGTCGCTGACCTCGAGCAGCGACTCGGTCATGAGCTGCTCCACCTCGCGCGCAGCCCGTCGCCCAGCAGGTTGAACGAGACGACCGTGATGAACAGGGCGGCGCTCGGCAGCAGCACGTAGCGCGGGTCGCGCGGAGAGCGTGCTCTGCCCCTGCGCGATCATGTTCCCCCAGCTCGGCGCCGGTGGCGGAACTCCCAAGCCGACGAAGCTGAGCGCACCCTCCAGGATCATCACGATTCCGGTGCCAAGCAGCGCGAAGGTGACCAGCTGGGGCAGGATGTTGGGCGCGACGTGACCGAGCAGCATCCGCGGGAAGCTCGTGCCCGACAGGCGCGCGGCGGTCATGAACGTCTGCTCGCGCACGCGCAGCGTGGCCGCGCGCGAGATCCGCGCAAACGCGGGCACGCTGAAGAAGCACAGCGCCCAGATCGTGTGCAGCTCGCTCGGACCGAGACCCTGCGCGATCGCGACCGCCAGAACGAACGCGGGGAACGCGATCACCACGTCGAGGAGCCGCATGATCGTCGCATCCCGCCACCCGCCCATGTAGGCGGCGATGGCGCCGAGCAGCCCGCCGAGCACGATGACCGATCGCCTGCACGGCGAGCGCGATCTCGAGCGATGCGCGCCCGCCGTACAGCAGGCGTGACCACTCGTCGTTCCCAACCGCATCCGTCCCCAGGAAATGGCCGGGCGAGAACGCCGGCAGGCTCGCGTTCAGGATGTTTCCTCCGGTGGGAGACGGCACCGGGCCGATGATCGGCCAGACGAAGCAGAGCAGGAAGATGAAGCCGACCATCACCGCCGGCACGATCACGCCGACCCGGCCTCGCCAGCGGCCGGCCACCCTGATCGGCGGCGGCCTCGTCGGACCGCGGGGCAACGCCCGCTATGACGAGATCACTCGGTAGGTCGGCCATAGCGGATCCTTGGATCGAGCACCGAGTACAGGACGTCGGCCAGCAGGTTTGACAGCACGACGATCACCGCGAACACGAACACGATCCCCTCGATCACCGGGATGTCGCGGTTGTCAATCGCCTGCAGCAACTCGTGGCCGATGCCGGGAATTCCGAAGATGTCCTCGATCACGACCGTGCAGCCGAGCAGCGTGCCCAGGTTCAGCGCCACGATGGTGATCAGCCCGAACAGCGAGTTGCGCAGCGCGTGGCGAGTCAGCACCCGCCACGGACGCACCCCTTTGGCACGCGCCGTCACCACGTAGTCCTCCCCCTGCATCTGCTCGAGCAGATCCGCGCGGAGCAGGCGGGTGTAGAAGCACAGCAGGCCCAGGCCTATCGACACCGCCGGCAAGATCAGGTAGCGGATGTTCTGCGAGAGGCTCTGTCCGGGCGGGACCCAGCCGATCGCCGGGAGCACGTTCAGCTTGACCGCGAACACGTACATCAGAACGAGCGCGAGCACGTACGGGCGCGATCGACAGTCCCGCCATGCTGAACATCATGCTCAGCCGGTCAGCGACGCCGTTCGGCTTACGCGCGGACAGCAGCGCGATCGGCACCGCCAGCGCCAGCGAGATCAGGAACGCGAACGCCACCAGCTCGAACGTCACCGGCAGGTCGGAGCCGAGGATCGAGCCGACGCTCTGACCACTCGACAGCGAATGGCCGAGATGCCCAATGACCGCTTGGTGCAGCCAATCCCAATAGCGGGTTAGGAACGGCTTGTCGAGGCCGAGCTTCACCCCCAGCTGATGGATCTCCGACGGCGTCGCGCTCGCGCCCAGCAGCTCCTGCGCCGCGTCGCCCGGCAGCGAGTTCATCACCACGAAGCTCAGGAACGTCACCCCGAACAGAACGGGGATCGCCGCCAGCAGCCGCCGGATTATGAACCGCAGCGTGGGCGAGCCGGCGAGCCGGCCCGTCCGGCCGGCCCGCGCCGCCAGCGGAGCGCTGAGCGGCGCGGAGGCACTACTCATCAGGCGCTATCCCTGCCCCACGGTCATTATTACTGGGTGAATGAGACGTCCTGCCACAGCGGCGCGGTGTTGACCACCACCGACGGGATCGACGTGGTGAGTCCCGGCCCCTGCACGCCGTGCACGGCGACGTTCCAGCTGGCGAGCGGGAACAGGAACGGCCCGTCGGCATTCTTGGCGATGTACTGGGCAGCCTGCTGATAGGTCTTGTCGCGGGCCGTCGGATCGACCTGCGCCTGCGCCGCCGAGAATCAGTGCGTCGAGCTTCGGGTCGTGCACGCCGCTGAACGGCGAGGCGGACAGGAACCGGAATCCGAGACCCACTCCCGCGGCCGGATCCCATGCCCCCGCGGTCTGGAGCGCGGCCTGCCACTTCTTGGAGACGAACTGCTGGATCAGCCCTGCCAGGCTGTACAGGTGGATCGAGGTGTTGATTCCCGCCTGCTTCCACAGGCTCTGGAGCGCCTCCATGAAGTTCTGGTTCACCGGTGAGGCGAGGGTGAAGAAGTTCACGCTCAGCCCGCCCAGCTGCTTGACGAGCGACTTGGCCTTGGCTCAGGTCGTACGTCGGGTAGCCCGGCACGTTCGGGTAATAGAACAGTCCGCCCGGCGCGGTGAAGCCCTGGACCACCTGGAACTGGTTGCCGAACAGCTTCTGGTCGATGATCGCCGCGTCGGTGGCGTAGTAGATCGCGAGCCGCGCATTGACGTTGTTGAACGGCGGCGCCGCGGTGTTCAGCTGAATGTCGTACGGCGACGTCGCCGGCTGCTCGGTCGTCGTGAAGTGCGACTTGTACGTACTCACCAGCGAAGGGGTCGCCATCCCGTCGTAGGCCTGCGCGCCGCCCGACTGCAGCGCCTCGAGCGCGGCCTCGTCGTCGGCGGTGGCCTTGAATGTCAGGTTGTCGAGGTAGGGACGCCCCGTCTGCCAGTAGCTCGGGTTCTTCTTCAGCACCAGCGTGCTGCTGAGCGTGTCGCTGACGACCGTGAACGGGCCGGCGCCGACGGGCTTGATCTTGAACGCCTGCTCCCCCATGCTCTTCAGCGCGGCCGGCGAGGCGATCCAGTTCAGGTTGGCGACCAGCAGCTGATTCTGGAACGCGCCATCGGGGGCGCCCAGGCTCAACACCACCGTCGTCGCGTTCGGCGCGGTGATCGACTTCACCGGCGGAAGGACCGGCTTGCAGGTGCACGGGTTGGCGAGGTCGCGCGTCCAGTTCGCCACCACGGCCTGCCCGTTCAAGGGCGTACCGTCGGAGAACTTGAGGTTCGGCTGCAGCGTGATCGTCCACGTCTTGCCGCCCGCCGACGGGGTGGCGGAGGCGGCCAGATCGGGGACCACCTTCCCGCCTGCGGCGAGCTGGAACAGCTGTCCGAAGATCGAGTTCATCTGATCCTGGTCGGCGGCCCCATTGACGTTGGTCGCAGGATCGAGGCCGGCCGGCCACGCGCCGGCGTACCCGCCGAGCTCGAGCACGGTCATCGACCCGCCCGGCTTGGGCGTGCCCGTCGCCGCCGTCGAGGTTGCCGACGTCGAACTCGACGCCGACGAGGTCGAGGATTTGGAACTGGAGCTGCCGCACGCACTGACGGCCGCGGTGATCACAAACAGACAGGCTGCAATTGCTGCAAGCCTGCTCAAACGGATGGCATGACTCATCCCTCGGCTCTCCTCGCTTCGTGCAGCCTACTCGCCGGCGCGTGTCCTGGGACCAGTCTGCCGCTGAACCTTTGAGGCAGCGCCGACGCGGAGGCTAACACGCTTGTAGACGATTTTGTGCCCTGTGGCGACCGCCTCCGTCGATAGTGCATTCAGAGTCAAGTCCAGGGACATTCAGAGTCAAATCGCGCGGATCCTCAGCTGTCTGATCCCGGCTGCCGGCGCCGTCGTCAGCGTCGTGGCCTCGTTCCCCGATCCTCCTCGGCCCGGACTGATCCTGCTCACGCAAAAGGGGTAGTCGGAATTCCCCTTTTTCGACCTGTGATGTGTTAGCCTGCCCGGCTCGCGCCCGCTCGGGGTCACCCGGCCCGCGCCAGCTCGGGGTCAATCGGAGCGCGCGTAAGGCGCACTCGAAAGGAGCAGACGTATGCGTGGACGTACTGCGGCGTTGATCGCCGCATCCGCTGTTGCAACGGGCGTAGCGGCAAATGCCGCAATGGCCGCGGGTCCCCCGCCGCCGCCCACGGCCACCAACGGCCATCAGGTTCAGCTTGTGGCATCCAACCTCAACACTCCCACGTCGTTCGCGTTCGGCGGCGGAAACGTGTTCGAGGGTGACGGTGGCAACATGGAGACGAAGACCCCAGGCGGCGTGTTCGTGCTGAAGGGTGGCGCGGGGACGCTGATCCCGGGTTCGCCACAGTTCGTCGCCGGGCTTGCCTGGCATGACGGGGCGCTGTACGTCAGCGGCGGCTTCACCACAACCGGGAAATGGCAGCTGCTGAAGTGGAGCGGCTGGAACGGCACCACGTTCACCCACCAGAAGGCGATCTACACCGCGCCGAAGAAGTTCGCCGGTTTCAACGGACTCGCGTTCGGCGCGGACGGCCGGCTGTACGTCGGCGTCGACACGGGGCTGACCGACGGCAACGACCACGGGCCAGCAAAGACGCCGTACGTGTACGACATCCTGTCGATCAAGCCGAACGGCAAGAACCTCAAGGTGTTCGCCACCGGCATGCGCCAGCCGTGGCAGATGGCGTTCCCGAACGGCTCGTCGTCGCCGTTCGTCTCCGACCTCGGTCAGGACTCAGGCGCCAAGAACCCGCCTGACTTCGTCCTGCGGGTTCACCAGGGCGACAACTTCGGGTTCCCTGCCTGCAACTGGACCTCGGCGAGCAAGTGCGCCGGGTTCACCAAGCCGTTCCAGCAGTTCGGTCCGCACACGGACCTCATGGGCATGGTCATCGCCGGCAAGAAGCTCTACATGACCTCGTTCCTCGGAATCGGCGCCAAGGGCGCAGGTGAGGTTCTCACGATGCCGCTCTCCGGCGGCAAGTTGAAGCCGCTGGTCAAGGGGTTCGTCGGCCCAACCGTGGGCCTCGGCGGCCACGACGGTTGGCTGTACGTCGGACAGGTCGGGGACGCGACGCACCCCGGCCTCGTCTACCGCGTCAAGCTGTAAGCCAGAAAGGTCGGCGTCCGGTCCCCTCGGCTGAGCCCGAGGGGACCGGGTGCTGCCCGGCTCAGTGCAGAAAACTCGGGCGCGAGCCCACGAACGCCGCGCCGGCCTCGAGCCTCGCGGCAACCTCCGGCTCGTCCGGCAGCCGTTCGCGGACGGCCAGCGCCAGCAGCTCAAGGCACCGCGCGAGGCGGGGTAGCGGAAAGTCCCGCGCCTCGAGCACCCGCGCGAGCCACGCCAGCTGCGCCTCGTAGTCGAGCTCGGTGGTCAGGCTGAGGACGGCCCAGTTGAGCAGGTGCTGGCAGTCGTGGCGGCACCACGCGGCGCCGGCGGGCCCGTAGCGCTCGCGCTCGTCCGGGAATTCCGCGTCGTAGGACGCGCACGTCTCGCGTGCGAGCGCGACGAGGTCGATCTCGAGCCCGCGCGGACTCCTGGCGCGCTCGGGCGGGGGCATACCGCTCGGCGGGGCGACCCGCCTGCTCATCGGGCGACGACCGTGAACGTGTGAAGGTGCTCGAGCGCCTCGAGCTTGATGTCGGACTTCAAGTCGGCGCCGATGCGGCCGTGCGAGACCCGGTGGGCGTCGCTCTTCATATACGTCTTGAAGCTGTCTCGGTCGGTCCAGTGGCTGACCATGATCAGCTCGCCGGCATCGCGGTCGCTCTGCCACACCTCGAGCCCGAGGAACCCGGCCGCGTCTTCGACGAGATGCGCGCGGTCGCGGAAAGCGGCGACCAACTCGGGAGCACGGTCGGGTGCGACGCGCAACCGGGACATCGACACGTACACGGCCCTGGAGACGATAGTCCAGCTCAGCGTTGCGGTCACGCACGCCGTCGGCATGCGCCATCAGTCCCGCGCATCCGCACCGATCGTGGGTAACGTCATGACCTCCGACTACGACTGACTGACCTCCAGACGCGACCGATAGGAGACGAGCGATGGACTACGTGAACCTCGGCCGGACCGGACTGCGTGTATCCCGCGTGTGCCTGGGGATGATGAGCTACGGCCCGCACGACAGCCGGCCGTGGGCGCTCGACGAGAACGATGCCGAGCCGATCGTGCGCCGCGCGGTCGAGGGCGGGATCACGTTCTTCGACACCGCCGATGTCTACAACGGCGGCCAAAGCGAGGTGATCACAGGCCGGGTGCTGCGCGGGCTGTTCGGGATGCGCGAGGAGTACGTGGTCGCGACCAAGGTCCACGGCCAGACGATGCCGGGCGAGAACGGCCGCGGCCTGTCGCGCAAGCACATCATGGCCTCGATCGACGCCTCGCTGAAACGGCTCGAGCTCGACTACGTCGACCTCTACCAGATCCACCGCTGGGACCCGCGGACGCCGATCGCCGAGACGATGGATGCGCTCCACGACGTCGTCAAGGCGGGCAAGGCCCGCTACATCGGCGCCAGCAGCATGTACGCCTGGCAGTTCGCGAAGGCCCAGTCGATCGCGGTCACGCCGTTCGTCTCGATGCAGAACCACTACAACCTCATCTACCGCGAGGAGGAGCGGGAGATGATCCCCCAGTGCCTGGACCAGGGTGTCGGCGTGATCCCGTGGAGCCCGCTCGCCCGCGGGATGCTCGCCGGCAACCGCACGCGCGAGGGAGAGCGGCTCACGACGCGAGCCAACACCGACAGCTTCGGCGACTCGCTGTACAAGCCTGAGATCGACTTCGACGTGATCGAGCGGACGGCGGAGGTGGCGGAAGCCCGCGGCGTGCCGAGCGCGCAGGTCGCGCTGGCGTGGCTGCTCCAGAAGCCCGGCGTGACCGCTCCGATCGTCGGTGCAACCAAGATCGGCCATCTGGAGGACGCGCTCGCCGGCGAGCAGCTCGAGCTCAGCCACGAGGAGGTCGCGACGCTCGAGGAGCCCTACGTCCCGCACGCGGTCGCGGGCCACGCCTAAAGCTCCCGGACGATGCCCGCCACCGAGGCAGTCACCGTCGACGCCGGCGGTCGCGAGCTGCGCGTGACCAACCCGGATCGCGTGATCTTCCCGGCATCCGAGCGCAGCCGGGAGGTGACCAAGCTCGACATCGTCGAGTACTACCTGTCGGTTGACGCCGGGATCATGCGCGCGCTCGAGCGGCGGCCGACGACGCTCGAGCGCTGGCCGAAGGGGGTGTACCCGGGCATGGTCCTGTCCACCCGCGAGGGCCGCGTCGGCGATGCCTTCTACCAAAAGCGGATCCCGAAGGGAGCCCCTGACTACGTGCAGACGGCGCAGATCGCGTTTCCGTCGGGGCGCCGCGCCGACGAGGTGTGTCCGACCGAGATCGCGGTGGTCGGCTGGGCGGCGCAGATGGGCACGATCACGTTCCATCCGTGGCCGGTCCGCCGCGACGACGTCGATCATCCCGACGAGCTGCGGCTCGACCTCGACCCGCAGCCGGGCACCGACTTCGCGGACGCCGTCCGCGCCGCCGGCGAGGCGCGTGCCCTGCTCGCCGAGCTCGGTTACACCGGCTTTCCGAAGACATCCGGCGGCCGGGGGATCCACATCTACGTCCGGATCGAGCCGCGCTGGACGTTCACCGACGTCCGCCATGCCGCGATCGCGTTCGGGCGCGCGCTCGAGCGGCGCCTGCCCGACCGGGTGACGACCAGCTGGTGGAAGGAGGAGCGCGGCGAGCGCATCTTCGTCGACTTCAACCAGAACGCGCGCGACCGCACGATCGCCTCGGCGTACAGCATCCGCCCCAAGCCGGGCGCAACGGTGTCGGCGCCGCTCGCCTGGGACGAGCTCTCCGAGGTGACGCCCGAGGACTTCACGGTCGCGACCATGCCGGCGCGGTTCGCCGAGGTGGGCGACCGCCACAAAGCGATCAACGATCACGCTCATTCCCTGCAGCCGTTGTTGGACCTGTACGAGGCGGACGCGGCCGAGGGGCTCGGCGACATGCCGTACCCGCCGGATTACCCAAAGATGCCGGGCGAGCCCAAACGCGTCCAGCCCTCGCGCGACCGCGACCGCCCGAAGCCGTGACCCGGCCTCACGGAGCCGACTGCGGGAGCTTCTTTGCGCCGCGCTTCGTCACGGGATTGGATGGCGGCGGCACCACCGGCCCGATGTCGCCGTCGGGAGCCTCGTCGAGGTCGACGATCACCGGCGCGTGATCGCTCGGCCCGCTGCCCTTGCGTGCCTGCCGGTCGACCCAAGCCGCCTTGACGCGCTTCGCCACCGGATCGCCGGCGAGGATCAGGTCGATCCGCATCCCGAGGTCCTGGTGGAACATCCCCGCCCGGTAGTCCCAGTAGGTGAAAACCCGCTTACCCGGCCAGTGATCGCGCACGACGTCGTGGAGGCCGACGGCCTCGATCTCCGCCAGTGCGGCCCGCTCGGGCGGCGTCACGTGTGTCTGGCCGACGTACGCGTCGGGATCGAACACGTCCTCGTCGGCCGGCGCGATGTTCATGTCCCCGCACACGACGGTCGCATCAGGCCCGGCCGCCACCATCGCGCGCAGCGACTCGAGCCACGCGAGCTTGTACCGGTAGTGCTCGGAGTCTGGCTCGCGGCCGTTGGGCACGTACACCGACACCACGCGGATCCCGCCGCACGTCGCGGATACCGCGCGCGCCTCGGGATGCGGAAACCCGGGGGCGCCTTCGATCCCCGCGACGATGTCGTCGAGCCCGACCCGGGACAGGATCGCGACCCCGTTCCACGCCGTCTCCCCGTGGGCGGCGGCGCTATAGCCGCGCTCAGACAGCTCGTCGCCGAGCACCTCCGCAAACGCGTCGTCGGCGAGCTTGGTCTCCTGCAGGCAGACGACGTCGGGCCGGCGCTGATCGAGCCAGGGCAGCAACCGCGGCAGCCGCTGCTTGAGCGAGTTCACGTTCCAGGTCGCGATCCGCACGCATCGCTACGGTAGCGGCACCCCTCGTGCAGACGCGGTAAACCTCGGCAATCATGAGCGACATGGACGATCGGCAGCTCGAGAACTACAGCGTTCCGGCGGGCTGCCGCGACGAGTTGATCGGCGCCGATGGGACGCCGCTGCCGCACGCGGCGAAGCTGCTGGCCGCGCTGAGGCGCCTCGGACCTGAGCGCCTCCAGGCGGCGGGCCGACGGCGCGACACGATCTTCATGCAGCAGGGCATCACGTTCGAGGTGCCGACCGGCGACGGCGAGCGCCGCGACCGGGCGTGGCCGCTCGACCTCGTCCCGCGAGTCCTGACGGCAGCCGAATGGACCGGGATCAAGCGCGGCCTGGCGCAGCGGATCCGGGCGCTGAACGCGTTCGTCGACGACGTCTACCACGCCCACGAGATCGTCCGGGCGGGGATCGTCCCGTGGTCGCTCGTGGTCAGCCGTGCGCAGTTCGCGCGCTCCGTGCACGGAGTGCGCCCACCGGGCGGCGTGTACTGCCACGTCTCGGGCTGCGACCTCGTGCGCGGCGGTGACGGCCGCTGGCGCGTGCTCGAGGACAACGTGCGGACACCCTCGGGGATCTCGTACGTGATCGAGAACCGGCTGGCGATGACCCGGCTCATGCCGGAGTTGTTCGAGGGGCAGCGGATCCGCGCGGTCGACCATTACCCATCGCTGCTGCTCGACGCCCTGCGGGCGGTGGCGCCGGGCGTCGACCGACAGGCGAACGTCGTGCTGTGGACGCCGGGGCCGATGAACTCGGCCTACTTCGAGCACGCGTTCCTGGCCCGGCAGATGGGAATCGAGCTGGTTGAGGCGGGCGACCTCGTGGTCCGCGACGCGGTCTGCTACATGCGCACGACGAGCGGGCTACAGCGCGTGCACACGATCTACCGCCGGCTCGACGACGACTTCATCGATCCGCTCGAGTTCCGCCCCGACTCGCTGCTGGGGGTCCCCGGGCTGGTGCGCGCCTATCGTGCGGGCACCGTCGCGATTGCCAACGCGATCGGCACCGGCGTCGCCGACGACAAGGCCGTGTACCACTACGTGCCCGAGATGATCCGCTTCTACCTGAGCGAGGAGCCGATCCTCGAGAACGTCCCGACCTACCTGCTGACCGACGAGCGGCTCCGCAAGCACGTGCTCGGCCGGCTCGGCGAGCTCGTGATCAAGCCGACCTCCGAATCCGGCGGCAAGGGCGTGTTCATCGGCCCGCATGCCAGCGCTGAGGAGCGCGAGCACCAGGCGCGGCTGATCGAGCAGCAGCCCGAACGGTTCATCGCCCAGGAGCTCGTGCACCTCTCCACGGTCCCGACCGAGGGCGGAGACGGCCGGCTCGTGGCCCGCCACGTCGATCTGCGCCCGTTCGCCGTG
Source organism: uncultured Solirubrobacterales bacterium (assembly GCA_963699325.1). GTDB lineage: Bacteria > Actinomycetota > Thermoleophilia > Solirubrobacterales > Solirubrobacteraceae > Palsa-465. Next base: position 949,213 of record CAVOTN010000022.1, read on the forward strand.
TTCGGAGAGGAGATCAGGATCGTTCCCGGCGGGCTGACCCGCGTCGCGCTCGGCGCCGGGTCGATGATCGTCAACTCCTCGCAGGGCGGCGGCTCGAAGGACACCTGGGTGCTCGACGACGGCGAGTCCGTCGACCTCGCGCCGGGCACGCTGCCCGCGCAGCGCCCGCCCCGGTTGCCCGATGTGCGCTACGGCGGCTGGCACGGCCAGGCGCAACAGCAGCAGCAGCAGCTAAGGCGCCGCCGTCAGGCGCCGCCGACTATCTAAATGCTGGCCCGGATCGCACACGAGCTGTTCTGGCTGGGTCGCGACCTGACCAGAGGCGAGCACACCGCGCGCACGCTCGATGGCGCCTTTCACGCCGACATCGCCGGCGCGCCCGGCGAGCGCAGCATCTCGCTCAGCTGGGACGCGGTCCTGACGATCATCGGCGGGAAGCCGCCAATACCGGGCGAGGATGCGCGCGAGGTGGCGGCCCGGCCCGCGGCGACACCGCTCGGCCGCGACGAGACCGCGCGGCTGCTCACGCTCGACACCGACAGCCAGGCGTCGATCGTCTCGTGCGTGGCCCGCGCGCGTGAGCGCGGGCGGATCCTCCGCGACGTGATCTCGACCGAGATGTGGGAGGCGCTCAACTCCTTCTACCTGGCGCTCGCGCGCTACGACCTCGCCGCGGCCATGCAGACAGGCCCGTACTCGGTGTACCAGGAGGTCAAGGAGCGGTGCGCACTGTTCTGGGGCCTGGTCGACCGGACGATGCTCCGCGACGACGGTCGGGCGTTCCTCGAGGCGGGCGGCCGGATCGAGCAGGCCGACATGGTGCTCCGGATGCTGCTGGCCACGGTACCGGCGCGAGTCCGCTCACGGCGGACACGAGAGCGAGGCGATCGCGCTGCTGCAGTCGGTCGGCGGGGCGCAGGCGTATCGGCGCGCGGTGCGCGATGCTCCCACGGTGGTCCCAGTGGTCCAGTTCCTGCTCTACGACGGCGCGTATCCCGGATCTGTCGCCTCGTCGGTGGCGGCGCTGCGCGACGCGCTGTCGGACGCCGACGCGCAGCCGCGCTCCTCCCCGCCGGTCCTGCGCCTAGAACGGCTGATCGCCGACCTCGAGCTCCAGCGCCGAACGCCCCGCGGCAGGCTGGGTTTAGGCGGAATTCTCGAACGGGTACAGGGAGAGCTCGAGCTGATCGACCGCGACATCGGGGACCGCTACTTCGCGATCGCAGCACTCGCCGCGCGTGCACCTGTAGCGCGCGGCATGATCTATCCAGATGAACTTCGCGATTCGCTATCTCACGCGCTACCAGTACGACGGCGACGTCGTCGACAACCTGAACGCGCTCCGCGTGAAGCCGGCGTCGACCGCCCGGCAACGCTGTGACGAGTTCAGCGTCCGGCTCAACGCCCGAGGTCCGGCTGCACCGTCACACCGACTACTTCGGCACGGACGTCGTCGAGTTCGAGGTCTCCCGGCCGCACCGCGAGCTGACGATTGACGTCCGCGCGCGCGTGGTCACGAAGGCACCACCCGAGCCGCCCCAGGCGACGTGGGAAGCGTTGGGCGATCCGAACTACCGCGAGTCGGGCGGCGAGTTCCTGCTCCAGACCGACGACGCCCCCCATCACCCCACGATGGTCGAGCTGCTCGCGACCACGCGCGCGGCTGCGTCCCCGCTGTCGATGCTGAGCCTGGTCTCCGAGCTGATCCCCGATCGGTTCGAGTACCGCCAGGGCGCGACATACGTCGACTCGACCGTGCACGACCTGCTCGAGGGCGGCGCCGGCGTGTGCCAGGACTTCGTCCATCTCGGGCTGTGCCTGCTGCGCCACCACGGGATCGCCGCGCGCTACGTGTCCGGATACCTGTTCGCGCTCGGAACCGGCGACGCCCAGGAGTCCGTCGAGGTCGACACCCACGCCTGGCTCGAGGCGCTGCTGCCCGTGCCCGGCGGGGGCGAGCCGGTCTGGGTCGGCGCCGACCCGACGAACCGCGGGATCGCCGGCGAGGACCATGTCAAGATCGGTCACGGCCGCCATTACGCCGACGTGCCGCCGACCAAGGGCGTGTACCGCGGGACCGCGACCGCGACGCTCGACGCGAGCGTGACCATGACGCGGCTCGACGGCGTCGACCCGGCGTCGATCGCGCGCGCGTAGGCGCGACCGCTACGCCCGCCGGGCCGTGACCAGCACGGCGAGCTCGCTCGAGCGCACGACACCGCCGGCGCGCTCGGCGACGAGCCGGTTCTCGGCCTCGAGCTGGACCCGCTGATCGGGGTCGAGCCGCGCGTACAGAGAGGTGGTGCGCATGTGCCCGTTCAGCCGATCGGCGGTCATCTCGGTGTAGACCGGCACCGTATCGAGCTGCACGTCGGTGAACAGTGTCGCGGCCTCGGGTACGGCGAGGTCGTGCCTGCCCATCCATCCCCACACCTCGGAGATGTTGTTCCGGCGGTCTGAGGCACCGGACACGATCGTCGCCGCGTCGCGAACTCCCGGCCAGCCGGCGGCGATATCCGGAGCGACCTTCGCGAGCGCGGCATGCAGCGCGAGCGAGTCCTCTCTGGTGCGCTCGTCGACCGCGTCTGAGTACTGGAGCAGCGCCAGGATCCCCCCAGGTCTGAGCAGGCCGGCCGCGCGCGCCCAGCCGATCTCCGGCTCGACCCAGTGAAACGCGGTGGCCGAGAACACCGCGGCGAACGCGCTCTCCGGCAAGGCCACGTCTTCGAAGCGCCCGTGGTGGAAGCGCACTGCGGCACCCTCGCCGACCCGGCGCCGCGCGAGCTGGATCATGTTCTCGCCGGGATCAACCGCATCGACGCGCAGCCCCTGGGCCACGAAGCCCCGCGGTGAGGAGACCGGTCCCGCATCCGACCTCGACGACCGGGTCGCCGGCAGTCAGCGCGCCGCGCTCGACCGCGGCCTCGATCAGTTCAGGCGGATAGCTCGGCCGCTCGCGGTCGTACTCCTCGGCGACGCCATCGAATACCTGCGCGTACCGGCGGCGCAGCTCGCCGTCGCTGACGCCGTGAGCGTTCAAACCGCCCCGCCGTAGAGGTCGGTGGTCCTCGCCATCCCGCCGTCCACGCACACGGTCTCACCGGTCACGAACCTCGCCGCGTCCGAGGCCAGGAACACGACCACGTCGGCGACGTCGTCGGGAGTCGACCAGCGGCGCAGTGGCGTAAGCGCCTCGATCTGCTCGACCACCCCGGGAATCGCCTTGTTACGCGCCCACATCTCGGTGTCGACCACGCCGGGCGCCACCGTGTTGACCCGGATCCCGGACGGGCCGAGCTCGATCGCCAGCGACCGCGTGGCCGCGTCGATCGCGCCCTTGGTGGCGGCGTACGCGGCCCGGCGCGGAGTCCCGACGACGGCCGACACCGACGACATGCTGATGATGACGCCGCTGCCGCGCTGCGACCATGCTGGGGATGAGCGCCGCGATCAACAGCAGCGGCGCACGCACGTTGACGGCGTAGAGCCGATCGACGAGCGCCGCGTTCAGTTGCTCGGTCGGTTCGCGCGCGGCGGCCGCAGCGTTGTTCACGAGCACGTCGATCCGCCCGAGCCGCTCGCTCGCCTCGGCCACGAGCCGCGCCGGAACGTCGGGGTCGGCGAGGTCCGCGACCAGCACGACCGGGTCGTTGCTCGAGCTGGCCCGCGACGACCTCGAGCGCCGCCACATCACGGGCGACGAGCGCGACGCGGGCGCCGGCGCGGTCGAGCGCCTGCGCGATCGCCGCGCCGATCCCGCGCGAGGCGCCGGTGACGACCGCGGTCCGGCCTTCGAGCGATTGCGGCACGCACTCAATCTCACCACACGAGCGGAATCAGGCGCTTGTGGGCGGCGGCGTATGTGCCGTAGCGATCGCCGAGCGCCGCGAGCAGCGCGTGCTCTTCGACGTGGATGCGGTACAGCAGCGGCAACACGACCAGGAGCGACCACGCGGCCAATCCGATCCAGTTGCCGGTCACGAGCCCCGCGCCGACCACGACCAGGACGACGCCCGTGTAGCCGGGGTGGCGAACGAACCGATATGGCCCGGTGGTGATCACCGGCTGCTCGGCGCTGGTCATCACGGTGAACGTGAAGTACCGGCCGAGCGTCATCTCCGACCACCGACGCATCCCGAACCCGGCGAGGAAGCACGCGAAGCCGACGGCAAACGCCAACGGCCGTGGGCCGGATCGCGGCCGCGGGCGCCAGGCCCGGAGACAACACGAGGATGACCAGGCCGATCCCGGTGCACGTCATCAGCAGCCCGTAGCTGCCCTTGTCGCTCTTCTTCGCCTCGTCTCGCCGTTGCTGCCATTGGTTGAACTCGAACCCGAACGAGGCGAAATTGATCAGGAGCCACATCAGCAGCGCGACGGGCTCGGTCTGGATGTAGGGCCGGATCACGGCCCCGAGGCTCAGTTCATGCAGAAGCACAGTCATGTCAGTCCCTTTCGGGTAGCGGAATCGAACAACCTCACGAGCTCGGCGCCGTACGCCTCCAGGTCGAGCTCGGGGTCAGTCGCAAGCTGACCCAGCAGGGCATCGAGCGCCGCCTTGATCGACACCGCCATCACCCGGGCGTCGAACTCCCCCAGGCTGCCGTCGGCCTGGCCGTACTCCAGCACGCGCTGGACCACGCCCAGCTCTCCTTCGAGCGCCTGCGGGCCGAAGTGCCGGTCCCCGCCGTCGTCACGGAAGTTGCCCCAGATCTCGCCGATCGCGAGTACGTATGGCCTCTTGGTCCGGTAGTACTCGACCCACGCGTTGATGTAGTCGGCGACGAACCTCTCGGGCGAGGTCCCGCGTAGCTGGGTCTCGAGGGATTCCTTGATCGAGTCGAAGATGTGCGCGACGACGGCGAAGAACAGGTCGTCCTTGGCGGGGAAGTGGTAGGTCACCACTCCCTTGCTGACGCCGGCACGGCGCGCCACCTCCGCGACTGACGTTCCGTGGAACCCGAGGTCGACCACCGCCTCGATCGCGCAGTCGACGAGCTGATCGCGCCGCTTGCGCTGGGTGAAGGTGGCCGGCCCGGCCTCGCCGTCCTTTTTCGTACGCATGCCATGAAATTAGTACGCGCGTACTAATCTGTCAAGTGGGTCATTCACCCGGATCGGGTGATGCCGCCACGAGCGGCGCCCCGATGCTTCCCGGTGGCGTCATCTGCGACGAACAGACCGGAGTTCGAAAGTGCCTGAGGGGTTGTCGGCGGCCGAGGTTGGCAAGGAGATCGCCGAGCACAAGCAGCATGCAGAGCACGCTGAGCACGGCGAGCACGAGCACGTCGACCGGCACGACCGGTGGCTGTCGATCATTGAGGCGGTGTTGCTGTCGGCGGTGGCGCTGCTGGCGGCCTATTCGGGGTTTGCGGCCGCGAAGTGGAGCACGGAGTCGTCGGTGTCGCTGGCGAAGGCGTCCGCGCTCAGGACCAAGGCCAGCCGGGCCGACCTCGAGGCGCTCGTTACCCGCACGCTCGATTCGGTGTCGTTCAACGCCTGGTTCACGCGCGTACGTCGCCGGCAACAAGCGCGCCGAGACGCTCGCCCGGAACCGTCTGCGCCCGGGCTACCGGCCGGCGTTCGACGCCTGGCTGGCCACCGATCCTGCCCATAACCCGAACGCTCCGCCGGGTCCGTCCTACATGCCGCAGTACGTGATCCCCCAGCAGGCCCAGGCGAACACGCTCGACGCGCAGGCCGACGAGGAGTTCACCGCGGGCTCAGACGCCGGCGGCACTGCTGACAAGTACGTGCGCGACACGGTGTTCCTGGCCACAGTCCTGTTCCTGATCGGAATCAGCGGCCATGTCAAGCTCCGCCAGGCTCGCTACGGCCTGGTGTGCATCGGCGTGCTGCTGCTCGCGTTCTCGGTGTTCCAGCTCGCCGGTCTGCCGGCTCCGCCGTGATCGCGCGCGCGCTCGCTCACCGCTCCCCGCGGCCCGGGTGACCCTGGAAGCATTGCCGCACGCATGGGCCAAGTCCTCCTCCTGTCCGTCACCTCGGCGTTCAATCCGACGCTGATCGCGGTCACCACGCTGATGCTGCTGCTCCCCAACCCGAAGCGGCTGATGATCGGCTACTGGCTCGGCGCGATGCTGACGAGCATCACGCTCGGGCTGCTGATCGTGTTCTCGCTGAAGAACTCGGGGGTCGTCAGCACGACCAAACACACCCTCAGCCCGCTGGCAGACATCATCCTGGGCGGGTTGACGCTGATCCTCGCCGCGGTTCTCGCCACCGGGCGCGACGCCGCGCTACCGGGAGCGCCGCGCGAAGAAGAAGGAGGGCAAGGCTCCGCCGGTGTGGCAGCGAAAGCTGAGCCAGCGGCTCACCCAGGACCACGTTCGTCGTCGGCGCGCTGCTGACGCTGCCCGGCGCCTCGTACCTCGCCGGACTCGACCGGATCAGCAAGCTCAACTACTCGACGGCCGCGACCGTGGTGATCGTGCTCGCGTTCAACCTCGTGATGCTGCTCCTGCTCGAGCTCCCGCTGATCGCGTTCGCGGTCGCCCCGGAACGGACGCCGGCGGCCATCGACAGCGCGAAGGCGTGGGCCGGCATCCACGGCAGGAGGTACGCCGTCCACGGCCTCGAGGTGATCGGCGTCCTGCTCATCATCAAGGGCATCGTCGGCCTGATCCTGGCCGGTTAGAACCCCCGGGCCAGCCACAGCGCCTAGACCCCGAGCTCGGCGTGGACCTCTCCCGCGGCGACCGCCTCGGCCAGCCGCAGGTAGTCGAGCTCGTTCTGATCGGCGTAGGCCACCGAGAAGCGGGCGACGCCTCGTCGAACTTCGCGCCGGCGCCGAGGTATGCGGCGATCGCGAGCCGGTCGCCCGAGCGGGCGTGGGCCCGGGCCAGCGACCAGCCGCACGCGCGGCTGTAGGCGTGCAGACCCGGAGTAGCCGATCGTCGACAGATCCATCGACGCCTTCCAGTCCCACAGTTGGCGGATGTAGAAATCGTGCTCCTTGCCGTCGAGACCCTGGCTCCGCTGCCAGCCGAGGAACACGTCGGTCACGGCCTGATCCATCCGCTGCCCGCGGACGACGCGCTCGCCGTGGTGCTCGAACTCGCTGGCGCCGAGGTAGCGCTCGAGCACCGAGGCCTGCGCCTCCTTCATCTGCAGGACGAGCGCGTCCTGGCCGGCGCGACCGGCGAACAGAAGGACCCAGGCACGGGTGCCCACGCTTCCGACGCCGACGACCTTGCGGGCCATGTCGACGAACTGGTAGGTGCCGAACAGGTAGCGCCGGTCCGCGTCGAGGCTCGCGACGTACTGGTCGAGCAGGTCGCGGACGTAGTCGGACTCGCCGCGCGGGTCGGTCGGGTCGTGCAGGTCGGCGAACCTGACGAGCAGCGGCGGCACGCTGCGGAACCGCGGCTCGCCGTCGACGTGCTCGGTGAGCTTGCTGACCGCGCGCAGGCTCGTCTTCCGTCGCGCCTTTGCGAACGGCTGCGCGAACGTGATCCGGCCCTTCTTGCCGAGCCGGCCGCCGAAGCGAGCGACGAGCTCGCTCGCGTTGATCCGCTCGTACCACACGTCGAGGTGGCTGATGCCGGCAAACGCGCGCATCGCGTCGCGATACTCCCGGACGTTCGCGATCACTAGCTGCGTGCGACGGTCCGCCGGCAGCCCGACGTCGCGGCCGGCGATCTCGACGCTCGCCGCCATCCGCTTGACGTCCCACTCCCACGGACCGGGCAACGTCTCGTCGAAGTCGTTCGGGCCGAAGATCAGCCTGCGGTCGGGAGCGGCAAAGCCGCCGAAGTTCGAGATGTGGGCATCGCCGCACGCCTGGACCGTGATCCCCGAGTCCGGCGTCGCGGCGAGGTCGGCCGCCATCACCGCCGCGGCGCCGCGGTAGAACGTGAACGGCGAGACGAGCATCCGTCCGTAGCGGATCGGGACCAGCTCCTGCACGCGGGTCGCCGCCTGCGCCTGGAGCAGCGCGAGCGGATCGGGTCGATCCGGCGCCGGCGCCCACTCGCCGTGCCCGGACCGCGGCACGGAGCGCCGCGCTTCACGGCCACGCTCGGCCGACTCCCCAAGCTCGAGCGTCGAGACCGTTGCCGTCGTCACGCGCTGAAGCGTATCCGGGGCGAGGCGTCCGCATTTCTGCAGTCCCATGAAGGCGGCCCGGGTCCCGGTTGTAGGATCGCTTTCCTTTCGTGAGGACGGAGGGGTGAGGATGAGGCTCGAGTCAGGGAAGGTCGCTGTCGTAACCGGGGCCGCCAGCGGCATCGGGCTGGCGCTGGCCCAGCGCTTCGCCCGGGATGGCCTCAACGTCGTGCTCGCCGATGTGCAGGAGGACGCTCTGACAAGCGCCGCCGAGCAGGTCGGAGCGCTCGGCGTGGACACGCTCGCGGTGCCGACCGACGTCAGCGACGAGTCAGCGGTGCAGGCCCTCGCCGCGGCCGCGCTCCAGCGCTTCGGCGCGGTGCACGTGGTGTGCAACAACGCCGGCGTCGCGACCCGCGCCGACCCGTGGTTCGGTCCACTGAGCGCCTGGGAATGGGTTCTCGGCGTCAACCTGTGGGGTGTCATCCACGGCACCCGGACCTTCCTGCCCGTCCTGCTGGGCCAAGGCGGGGGCCATATCGTCAACACCGCCAGCATCAACGGCCTGATGCCCGGATCCGGCCCGTCGTATGACGCGAGCAAGCACGCCGTGGTGGCGCTGACCGAGGACCTGTTCACGCTGACCCGGACATACGGCATCCCGGTTGGCGTGAGCGTGCTCTGCCCCGGGTGGGTCCGCACCGGAATCGCTGAGGCTGAACGCAACTGGCCAGACCGGCTGGGCGAGAGCCCGCCCGCCGTTCGTGGGTCCGAGGTCGTGACGCCGCTCATCCAGCAGGCACTCGGCGGCGGGATGCCTCCCGCCGAGGTTGCCGATCTCGTGGCCGACGCGATCACCGACGGCCGGTTCTGGGTGCTCCCCCATCCCGAGTTCGTCGAGCTTGCCGCGCGCCGCTGGCGGCGAATCGCCGACGGCGAGGATCCCGAACTCGGCGTCGACGTGCCGGGAATGCCGCCGGCTGCCGAGATCGTCGGCAAGATCAAAGCGCTGCTGGCGATGCCCTCGGCCTAGTCGCCGGATGGCGTCGACGAGCGCGCGGAACTGCGGGTCGTCACGGAGGCTCGCGAGGTCGTCGTCCTCGCGGGCCCACCCGGCGACCTCGGGCCGGATCCGGATCGCCTCGGCGAGCGCGGCGAGCGCACCGTCGCGCCGCCCTTCGACCGCCTCCAGGCAGGCGAGGTTGTATTGCAGCGACGGCGAGCCGGGGTGCAGCTCGAGACCCTCGGCGAGGATCTCGCGCGCCCGCGCCGGATTGCTTCGGATAATCGGAGCTGCGCGGAACGCCCACTCCCACGGCGAGGGCTCGAACGTCGGCGGGCCACCGAAGCTGAGCACGGTCGTGCCGGGCTCCGTGGCCATCGCGTGGCGGTGCGACGCCGGATCGGGGATGAACACGTACGTGCCCGCCGGCGCGTCGTGGGAGTCGCCGTCGATCGTGAACGTCGCCCGGCCGGCGGCGACGAAGTACAGCTCCTGGTGGGCGAGGTCCGGATCCTCGGTGTGCGGCTCGACCACGTCCTGGCCCGCCTCGCCGGCCGTGTAGGCGTTGCAGCCGAACGCGCGCACCCCGAGCGTCATTCTCACCGGACGCCACGTCAGGCTCCCGGGGCCGGGAATCGCCTCGAACTGGTCGAGGTGGACGATCTTCGCGGGCTCGGGCGACACGGGGCTTTAGCCTAACCGGCTCGAGATGCTGATCCGCGCCCGCGTGAACTGAGTTCACGACTCCGCGTGCGTTAGCCTCGGCGGCGCGTGACGGATCCCTCACAGCCGCTGCGGGAAGAGGACGTCGACGGCGATCCGGTCCGCCAGTTCGCCGCGTGGTTCGCGGCCGCACAGAGCGCCGGCGTGAGCCAGCCCGAGGCCGCGGCTCTGGCCACGGCGACCGTCGACGGAGCGCCGTCGGTGCGAATGGTGCTCGTCAAGCAGGCCGACGACGACGGCTTCGTGTTCTTCACCAACTACGAGAGCCGCAAGGGCGGCGAGCTCGCCGCGAACCCCCGCGCCGCGCTGCTGTTCCACTGGGAGCCGTTCGGGCGACAGGTGCGGATCGAAGGCCCGGTGCAGCGGACGACGCGCGAGCAGTCCGAGGCTTACGCGCACAGCCGCGGCCGCGGCAGCCAGCTGAGCGCGCTCGCCTCCCCGCAGAGCCGGACGATCGAGAGCCGCGAGCTACTCGAGCGGCGGGTTTCCGAGCTGGCCGAGCGCCACGCCGACGGCGACATACCCCTGCCTGACACGTGGGGCGGCTTCCGCCTCACTCCCGAGACGTTCGAGTTCTGGCAGCACCGCGACAATCGCCTGCACGACCGGCTGCGCTACCGGCGCGGATCCGACGCCGGCTGGCAAATCGAGCGGCTCGCACCGTAGCCCCGCGGCCGCCGCCCGCGACCCTATCTACACTTGACGTGCGGGCGCGGCGCCGATGCGGGACTCGATGACTGGAGTGACGCTTGGAACGAGCGGGGATCGGCTTGCGATGGGTGGCGGCGTGCGCCGGGGCCCTTGCACTGACCGCCACGGCGGCCGTGATCGGACTTAGCAGCTCGATCGTCGATCGCCCGGTGCTGTTCGTGACCTTGCGGGTCGTGTGCTGCGTCGGGCTGCTCGTGATCGCGGCTCGCCGTGCTCGCGCGCGGCGCCGGCACGCGGATGGCGGCACTGATCGTGGCCACGTCGGCGGCGCTCGCGCTGGGCGGTCTGACCGCGGCGAACTCGCCGGTGCCGTTCGTACTCGGCCGGATCGCCGTGTCCGTGTCGGTGTTACTCATCGTCTACGTGTGCTTCGCCTATCCGAGTGGCTACATCGAGCAGCTCAGCGCGGCCCGCCTGCTCGCGAGCTCCGCGGTAGCGATGGCCGTGTTGCTCGCGGCCAACCTGCTGCTCTCCAACGTCGAGCCCGTCGCGGGCCCGTTCGTGCGCTGTAGCGGCAGCGAATGCCCGTCGAACCCGCTCAACATCGTCGACATCGGACACGGCGCCGGTAAAGCGCTGTCGAGCGGACTGGCTCTCGTCACGGCACTGTCGCTCGCGGGCGCCGCCGTGCTGGTCGCGGTCCGGGCGGCGCGGTCGACGCCGCTGCAGCGTCGGAGCCTCGCGCCTCTGCTGGCCTGGGCGGCGCTGGCGGCGATGAGCTACGCGTTCTTCGTAAGCGTCCGGGCGATCGACGATCACGCTCCGTTGCTGACGCCGGCCGCGGTGGCGACCGCGGCGATCATCGCCGCGATGCCGCTCGCGATCGCGCTCGGGATCGCGCGCGGTCGCGTGTTCGCGATGGACGCCCTCGAGCACATGATCGGCGCGATCGCGGCCGAATCGAGCATGGCCGGATTGCAGCAGGCGATGTCGCGCGCGTTCGCCGACCCGAGGCTTCAGCTGCTGTTCTGGCAGTCCTCAGACGAGGGCTACGTCGACGTCGAGGGAGTCGCGATCGAGCTCTCGGCGGTCGGCCGATATCGGAAGGTCACCCAACTCCACCACGACGGCGACACCCTCGCCGCGGTCGTGCATGACCCCGTGCTATCCGAGCACGCCCTCGAGGCCGCAGCGTCCGCGGTTCGCCTCGCACTCGACAACGCTCGCCTTCAGCAGGACCTGACGACTTCGATCGACGAGCTCGCGGCCTCCCGCAAGCGGGTCGCCTGGGCCGCCGACGAGGAGCGGCGGCGGATCGAGCAGGACCTGCACGACGGCGCTCAGCAGGGGCTGGTGGCACTGCGGATCAAGCTTGCGCTGCTCGAGGAGCTCGCGACGGAGGATCCCGAGTCGATCGCCCCCGCGCTGGCCGAAGCCGGCGAGCGCGTCGACAAGGCGCTCGACCACATTCGCAGCCTTGCCAAGGGGATCTACCCGGCGGTGCTCCGTGATCTCGGGCTCGCCTACGCGCTCGGCGCGGTTGTGCGAGACCTGCCGCTCGAGGTCGTCGTGCGGGCCGACCTCAAACGGCGGTTCGCGACGGATGTTGAGACCGCCGTCTACTTCTGCTGCGTGGAGGCGCTCCAGAACGTGGCAAAGCACTGCGGCAGCGGTGCACGAGTCGATCTCCGCGCCGCGGAGGAGCCGGGCGGCCTCCGGTTCGTGATCGCCGACGACGGCCCGGGATTCGATCCGGCGGTGATCACGGCCACGCGTGGGCTCACCGGAATGCGCGATCGCGTGGAGGCGATCGGCGGCGAGCTCACGATCAACTCGACGCGTGGCGCGGGCACAACCGTGACCGGACGAGTCCCCGCGCGCCTGCTGGCACCCGCCATCCCCAACGCGTAGGCGTGCGGGCCGGTCCTGCGCACACATGTGCGCACCGTGGACAGCCGTCGCTTCCGGGACCAGCATGATCCGATCCCTGCGCCACGCACTGCCACCACCGATGTTCGCGTGCTGATCGTCGATGACGAGCGCTTCTTCCAGGACGTCGCACACGAGCTGGTCGACGCCACGTCCGGCTTCGAGTGGGTGGGCGCCGCGTGCTCGGGCGAGGACGGGATCGACGAGGCCGATCGCCTGCGGCCCGACCTCGTCCTGATGGACGTCCGCATGCCCGGCATCGGCGGGATCGAGGCGGCACGGCGGCTGAGCGCGCGCGGGAATTCGGCGATCGTCGTGTTGGTCAGCGCCGAGGAGGACCTCGGCGCTGCTCCCGGCGGCGGCGCACCCGCGGTCGTCCCCAAGCGCAAGCTGAGCCGCGCGATGCTCAGGCGGCTGTGGGAGGAGCGCGGGAGACCGCTGGTAGGTCGGTCGTCGTAATAACTTGCCGGTCATGGAGAGACGGCCTCTCGGCGACTCGGCACTCGAAGTGTCGCGCCTGTCGCTCGGGTCGTGGCGGACGTTCGAGCGGATCCCGCGGGAGGACGCGCTCGCGGTCATGGGCGCGGCCCGCGAGCTCGGCATCAACTTTCTGGACGACGCCCGCTACAACGACGAGACCGGCACCGCCCCGATCCCGACCGGCTACTCCGAACTGCTGTTCGGGGAGCTGTTCCGCGCGGTCGGGTGGGACCGCGCGGACACGGTCGTCTCGAACAAGCTGTGGTGGGAGTTCTGGCCCGAGCAGACCGCCGCCGCCGAGCTCGACGGCTCGCTTGCGCGGATGGGGTTCGACCACGTCGACCTGATCTACGCCAACCCACCGCCCGACGGCCTGCCGGTCGGCGAGATGGTGGCCGCGGTGGGCGAGCTCGTCGCATCGGGCAAGGCCCGCGCCTGGGGGATCGTCAACTGGGAGGCGGGTCCGTTCCTGGAGGCGGCGCGGGCGGCCGAGGCCCTGGGCGTCCCGGCGCCGTGCGCCGCCCAGCTGCCGTACAGCCTCGTGCGACGCGACTGGGTCGAGAGCGACGCGATGACCGCAGCGCTCGCGGCGTCGGGCGCGGGCGTCGTCGCGTCGTTCGTCATGGCCGGCGGCGTGCTTACCGGCAAGTACGACACCGGCCAGACCGGACGCGCCAGCCTCGAGATCGACGATCCGCGGTATGCGGCCGCACGCGAGCACGGCCGCCGCGTGCGGGCGCTCGCCACAGAGATCGGGTCCAGCCCGGCCGCGCTCGCGATCGCGTTCGCGCTCGCCAACCCCGTCGTGACCAGCGTGCTGTTCGGCGCCACGTCTCCGGGTCAGATCGAGGAGAACGCGGCCGCAGTCGAGCTCGATCGCGCCACGGTCGGGCGGCTGCTGGAGATCTGACCGCGTGGACCTGCTCGACGGGCCCGCCGGCGCCGATCCCGCGCTCGACGTCGCGCTCCCCCACGCGCTGCTCGGCCTCGTCGCGCAAGGCGGTCGCGGGCCGCTCCTGAGGTGCTATCGCCCGCACGCGACGGTAGCGTTCGGGCGGCGGGACACCTTCCTGCCTGGGTTCGCGAGCGCGGCGCGAGCCGCGCGGCGACGCGGCTACACGCCGGTGATCCGGGGAGCGGGCGGCCGGGCCGCAGCGTACGACGAGGGGTGCCTCGTGTTCGACGAGATCGTGCCCGCCCCCGACTCGATGGCCGGCATCCAGGCGCGCTTCTCCGAGGAGGCGGAGCTGCAAGCGCGGGCGCTCCGCGGCCTCGGCGTCGACGCCCGGGTAGGTCAGGTGCCCGGCGAGTACTGCCCGGGCGAGTTCAGCGTGAACGCGCGCGGCGCGACGAAGCTGGTCGGCGCCGCGCAGCGCATCGTCCGCGGCGCGTGGCTACTGTCGACGGTCGTCGTCGTGCGACCCGCGGGCGAGCTACGAGGAGTGCTCGAGGACGTCTACGCCGACCTACGCCTGGACTGGGACCCGGCCACGACCGGCTCGGTCGCGAACGAGGTGGCGGGCATCGGCATCGAGGACGTCCGCGAGGCGCTGCTGGCGGAGCACGCGAACCGCACCGCGCTCATGCCGCGAGCGCTGGCCGGCTCCGAGCTCGCCGCCGCGGTTGCGCTGGTCGAGCGCTACCGCGTGTGATGCACCTCCTGTAGCCCGTAGACCGGCGTGTCGATGCCCTCGGCGCGAGCCTTCAGCTGCAGCGCGAGGTAGAGCGAGTAGTGACGCGACTGGTGCAGGTTGCCGCCGTGGAACCACAGCGCCTCCTGCTGGGTCGGCTTCCACATGTTGCGCTGCTCCCCCTCCCACGGGCCGGGATCCTTGGCCGTGTCCGAGCCGAGGCCCCAGACCTTGCCGACCTTGTCGGCGACCTCCTGTGAGATCAGATCGGCGACCGACCCGTTCATCGACTCGTATCCGGTGGCGTACACGACGACGTCGGCCGGGAGCTCGGTGCCGTCGGCCATCACCACGGCGTCCTCGGTCAGGTGGTCGACCTGGCCCGGCTGGAGCTTGATCTCGCCGCTCGCCACGAGCTCGGAGGCGCCGACGTCGATGTAGTAGCCCGACGCCCGGCGCAGGTACTTCATGAACAGGCCCGATTGATCCTCGCCCCAGTCGTGCTGGAACCCGGCCGCCTCGAGCCGCGCGTAGAAGTCCGCGTCGCGCTCGCGGATCTGCTCGTAAACCGGGACCTGCAGGCCCGCCATGATCCGGTACGGAATCGACGCGAACGTCATGTCGGCCTTCTCGGTGGTCATCCCGGCGGCGACCGCGTCCTCGGAGTACAGGTCTGCGAGCGCGACCTCCATCAGCGTGTCCGACCTGACCACGTGCGTCGAGGACCGCTGCACCATCGTCACGTCCGCGCCGTTCTCCCACAGGGCCGCGCAGATGTCGTGGGCAGAGTTGTTGGAGCCGATCACCACCGCCCGCTTACCCCGGTAGGCGTCGGGGCCCGGATGCTGGGAGGAGTGATGCTGGTCGCCCTTGAAGCGATCCATCCCTTCGAAGAGCGGAGTGCGCGGGCGGCCGGACATGCCCGTCGCCATCACCAGCTGCTTCGGGCGAAGCGTGATCTCGAGCCCGTCGCGCTCGACCACCAGAACCCACTCGCCCGCACCCTCGTCGTAGCGCGCGCTCTTCGCGGTGGTCGATCCCCAGTAGTTGAGCTCCATCACGCGCGTGTACATCTCGAGCCAGTCGCCGATCTTGTCCTTTGGCGAGAACACCGGCCAGTTCGGCGGGAACTTGACGTACGGCAGGTGGTCGTACCACACCGGGTCGTGCAGGCACAGCGACTTGTACCGGTTGCGCCACGAGTCGCCCGGACGAGGGTTGCGCTCAACGATGATCGTCGGGATCCGCAGCTGGCGCAGCCGCGCGCCCAGGCCGATCCCGCCCTGCCCCCCGCCGACGACCACCACATATGGCTGGCGCGTGTGGCCTAGCTCCTCGGCCTCGCGCCGGCGATCCTCGAGCCACGTCAGCCGCTCCGGGTTCGCCCCGTGCCGCACTCCCTTGGGGCGGCGCGGTCCGAGCCCCTGCTCATGTCCCTTGAGCTCGTCCAGGGCGGTCAGCAATGTCCACGCTTTCCCGTCGATCAGCCGCAGATGTCCCTTGCCCCGGCCGACCGCGGTCTCGAACTCGATCCACGCGTCGGTCACGCCGTCGGCCGTGGTCGGCTCCTCGGTCGTGCGCCAGCCACGCGGCTGTGCTCGCTCGAGCGTGTGCTCCAGCATGTCCGTGATCCCTGAGCGGCCCTCGACCGTCTTGATGTTCCAGGTGAACGCGACCAGGTCACGCCAGTAGCTCTCGGGTGCGAACAGCTCGGCCGCGCCGGCAGCGTCGCCCTGCTCGAGCGCCTCGCCGAAGCGCGTCAGCCATTGGTCGACCTCGGTGGCCGCGGGTGAACGGGCGGCGGTTGTGGACATGCTGTCTCTCCTCGTGCCGATGGCGGGGAGGTCCATTCTCCCGCGCGGGCCCTCGCGGTTGGCCGAAGTTTGCCAGGTCGAACTTATCAGGCTAGACTTATGAAATCGCCCGGGAGCCGGACACCAACCAGATCGCCACCGCGCTGCGGCTGAGCGTGGGGCTGCTCCTGCGGCGGCTGCGGCAGGTCCCGACGGCCGACGAGCTCACTCTGTCGGAGTCGGCGGCACTTGCGCGCCTGGACCGCGGCGGTCCGGCGACGGCTGCCGCGCTCGCCCGGCTCGAGCAGATCAGCCCGCAATCGATGGGCGCGACCCTCGGGGCGCTCGAGACGCGCGGCATGGTTATGCGGACGCGCGACCCCGAGGACGGGCGGCGGGTGATCCTTTCGATCACCGATGCCGGCCTCGGCGTGCTGCGCGACCGGCGCAACGCGAGGACCGAGCGGCTGGCACAGGCGCTCTCGTCGGGCTTCACGCGCGCCGAGCTGGAGCAGCTCACGGCGACCGCGCCGCTGCTCGAGCGACTAGCCCAGAGCATCTGATGCCGGCCGCCGCGACGGACGGCCGCTACAAGTGGGTGGCGCTGTCGAACACGACCATGGCCGTGTTCATGTCCGCACTCGACGGCTCGATCGTGATCATCGCGCTGCCGGCGATCTTCCGCGGTATCCATCTCGACCCGCTCGCGCCGGGCAACATCAGCTACCTGCTGTGGATGATCATGGGCTACCGGCTGGTCCAGGCCGTGCTCGTCGTCACCGTCGGCCGGCTCGGGGACATGTACGGCCGGGTCAAGATCTACAACAGCGGCTTCGCGGTGTTCACCGCGGCGTCGATCCTGTTGTCGTTCGATCCGTTCACCGGCGCCCACGGCGCGCAATGGCTGATCGGCTGGCGGGTCGTCCAGGCGCTCGGCGGCTCGATGCTCACCGCGAACTCGGCCGCGATCCTGACCGACGCATTCCCCGTCGATCAGCGCGGCCTTGCCCTCGGGATCAACCAGGTCGCCGCGATCGCCGGCCAGTTCATCGGCCTGGTCGCCGGCGGCGTGCTGGCCGCGATCGACTGGCGCGCCGTGTTCTGGGTCAATGTGCCCGTTGGCGTGTTCGGCACGATTTGGGCCTACCACATGCTTCGCGACACCGGCGAGCGCCATCCCGGCCGGATCGACTGGTGGGGCAACATCACGTTCGCGGTCGGCTTGAGCGCGATCCTGATCGGCGTCACCAATGGCATCAAGCCCTACGGCGGTCACGCGATGGGCTGGACCAACCCCGCGGTGATCGGCTTGATCGTCGGTGGCGCCGTGATGCTGGTGGCGTTCGCCCTGATCGAGCGCCGCGTCGCCGAGCCGATGTTCGAGCTCGGCCTGTTCCGGATCCGCGCGTTCGCCGCCGGCAGCGCCGCGGGCCTGATCGCAGCCGTTGCGCGCGGGGGTCTCCAGTTCATGCTGATCATCTGGCTTCAGGGGATCTGGCTGCCGCTGCACGGTTACAGCTACACCGAGACGCCATTGTGGGCCGGGATCTACCTGCTGCCGCTGACCGCGGCGTTCCTGATCTCGGGCCCGGTGTGCGGCTGGCTGTCGGACCGGTTCGGTGCGCGTGGCTTCGCCACCGTCGGCATGCTCGTGTTCGCCGCGAGCTTCGTTGGCCTGATGCTGCTGCCGGTCGACTTCCCCTACTGGGCGTTCGCCGGCCTGATCACGCTCAACGGGATCGGCGTCGGCATGTTCAGCGCCCCCAACTCGGCCTCGATCATGAGCAGCGTCCCCGCTCGCGCGCGCGGCGCCGCGTCCGGAATGCGCTCGACCTTCCAGAACACCGGAACCGCGCTGTCGATCGGCGTGTTCTTCTCGCTCCTGATCGCCGGCCTCGCGACCAGCCTTCCGGCGCAGCTGCTCGCCGGCCTCCAGGGGCAGGGCGTCCCGCACGCGATCGCCCACCAGGTTGCCGGCCTGCCGCCGGTGTCGTCGCTGTTCGCGGCGGTGCTCGGCGAGAACCCGGTGACGCACCTGTTGGGGCCGACCGGCGTGCTGCCCTCGCTATCGGCTGCGAATCAGCATGTCCTGAGCGGCACGGAGTTCTTCCCGAGGCTGATCGCGGCGGCGTTCCACGACGGCCTGGTGGTCGTGTTCAGCGTGGCCGCCGGGCTGTCGGTCCTCGCCGCGCTCGCCTCGCTGATGCGCGGCGGCCGCTACGTCCACACCGACGCACCCCCACCCACGAAAGGAACGCCACATGACCGACCCGCTCCCCCAGATCGATCCGCGCCGCGCGGCGCTCCTTGTGATGGACTACCAGAACGGGATCGTCGACATGCTCGGCCAGCCTGACGAGTTGCTCTCGCTCGCCGCAGACGCGATCGCCACCGCCCGCCGCGCCGGCGCGCACATCGGCTATGTCCGGGTCGCGTTCGAGGACGGCGACCTGGCGGCGATCCCACCCACGAGCCGCATGGGCGCGCGCGTCAGCGCCTCGGCCGACGCGTTCCGCGACGACTCGCCGAACACCGCGGTGCATCAACGGGTGGCGCCACAGGACGGGGACATCGTCGTCCGCAAGGTCCGCGTCGGCGCCTTCTCGACCACCGACCTCGACGCCCAACTGCGCGAGCGCGGCGTCGACACCCTGATCCTCGCCGGCATCAGCACCAGCGGTGTCGTGCTGTCGACCGTGCGGGACGCCAGCGACCGCGACTACCGTGTGCTCGTGTTAAGCGACGCCACAGCGGACCCCGAGCCCGACGTGCACGCGTTCCTGACCGAGCGGATCTTCCCCCGCCAGGCGGACGTGGTCACCGTCGCCGAGCTCGAGGGCCTGCTGTCGGGGTGACGGTTAGTGTCACTCGGCTAGCGCAGGCCGGCGAGTGGCACTCCTGACCGCCTTCGTAACGGCGACCGGCGCTGTCTCGTCGATTCACGCCCTCTCGACGACGAGCGAGTCGACGAGGACGGCGTACACGTTGATCGGTTCGGTCTTTCCCTTCATCAGTACTTCACCTTGGGGGTCGACCGCGATACCGTCGCCGAGGTCGCTGCGCGTGTTCTCGTCGATGAGGATCGGCCGCTTGGCGACCTTGGTATGCGACTCGAGTCGTGCCGCGATATTGACGGTGTCTCCGACGCAGGTGTACGTCGCCCGCTGCTCCGTCCCGGTGTAGCCGGCGACGACCCGTCCCGACGCGATCCCGACACCGATCTGGATCTGCACCTTGCCGCGCGCCGCCTGCTCGTCGTTGAACAAGCGGATCAGGCCGATCATCTGCCGCGCAGCGAGCACAGCGGCCCGGCGATGGTCCTCGCGCGGCAAGGGCGCGCCGAAGATCGCCATCAGGCCGTCGCCGGCCATGAGGCTCACGATCCCGCCCTCGCCGCTGATCGCGTCGATCATCAACGCGTAGTAGTCGTTCAGCAGAGCGATCGTCTCCGCGGGGTCTTGGGCCTCGGCGATCGTCGTGAACGAGCGGATGTCGCAGAACATCGTCGAGGCCTCAACGTATTTGCCGCCGAGCGAGAACCCCGACATGAGGAGATCCTCAGCTACCTCCTTGGGGGCAAACCTGCTGATCAGCTCGCGCTGCTGGTCGCGCAGGCGCTTCTTCTCGAGGCTCGCGTTGACTCGCGCGTTTAGCAACACGTGGTTGACCGGCTTCGTCAGGTAGTCCTCCGCACCCATCTCGAGGCACCTCACGACACTGTCGAGCTCGTCGAGCGACGATGTCACGACCACCGGGATGTCGCGTAGATGCGGGTCGCGCTGGAGCTCCTCCAGAACTCCATAGCCGTCGAGCTCGGGCATCAGGACGTCGAGCAGCATCAGGTCGAACCGCCGGCGTCGCAACAGGCCGAGCGCTTCTCTGCCGTGTTCGGCGAAGACGACCGTATGCCCGTCTTGCTCGAGCACGCGGCCGAGCAGGAGCTGGTTGACCCGGTTGTCGTCCGCGATCAGGATCGTGCCGGCAGTGGGACCGGAGCGGGTCACGAAACCGGTTCCGACCGGAGGGAGGCGAGGGTTTCCTGGAGCGTCCGGTACTCCTGCTCGATCTGATCCACGAGCTGCGAGACGCCGTCGAGGCGGCCGTCCTTGGCGTGCTGTTCGACGGTGCGGCAGAGTTTCTCGAACACCGTTGCGCCCAGCGTCGAGCCGTTTGACTTCAGCGTGTGCGCAGCTCGGCGGAGCTCCTCTGTGTCCCGGCGCTCGAGCGAGCTTCGGAGGCTTGTGATCAGCGCCGGCGCATCCGCGAGAAACAGGTCGACTACCTCGATGAGGAACTCCTCGCCGCCCAGGTCTCGCAGGGCCTGGAGCGCAGATACGTCGAGGCCGATCTCGCGCTCTGGCGAGCCGGCGTCACGGCTCTCTCCCGAGCCGGCATCACGGTATGAGAGCGGCGGCGCGCGCTTCAGCGCCGCCGCCAGCTCCTCGGGTCGGATCGGCTTCGCCACATAGTCGTTCATGCCTGCCGAGAAGCAGGCCTCGCGATCCTCGGGCAGCGCGTTCGCGGTCATCGCGATGATGTGGGGACGGCTCTCCGGCGGCCACTGTTCACAGATCCGGCGAGTAGCGTCGAGACCGTCGAGCTCCGGCATCTGCACGTCCATCAGAACGACGTCATAGGGCTGCCGCTCGAGCGCCTCCAGCGCCTCGAGTCCGTTCGACGCGACATCGGCGCCGTACCCGAGCCGCTTGAGGAAGCCGAGGGCGACCTTCCGGTTCATCGCGTTATCCTCGGCGAGCAGGATCCGAAGCGACGACATCGCGGGCTTGCCGCTGGCCGCGGCCTCGGCCGGTGCTTCTCTCGCCTTGCCCGCGTTCAGCACCTGCAGAAGCGTGTTGTAGAGCTGTGACGCTTTGAGAGGTTTCGCGAGCTGGGCCGAGAAGACGCCGGACCACTGGTCCTCCGGCAGGCGGCCGAGTGAGGTCAGAAGCACGAGCGGGAGGTCCTTTTCGCTCCGCCGGGTCCGGATCTCTGCGCCCAGCGCGAGCCCGTCTATCTCCGGCATCATCATGTCCAGCACGGCCACGTCGAACGGCTCCCCGGCCTCGACCAGCGCGAGAGCCTCCGCTGGCAGCTCGAGCGCGACCGGCTCCATGCCCCACGAGCGGGCGTGTCGGATCACGATCTCCCGGTTCGTCGCGTTGTCGTCGACGATGAGGATCCGCTTGCCGGCGAGCTGCGGCAGGCCCTCCTCAGGGTGGATCTGGCTCGGCACCTCGGCCGGCGTGACCGGCAGCGCGATGCGAAAAGTCGAGCCGCTGCCCGGTTCGCTGTCGACGGAGATCGTGCCGCCCATCAGCTCCACCAGGCGCTTGGAGATGGCGAGGCCGAGCCCCGTCCCACCGAACCGGCGCGTCGTCGAGGCGTCCACCTGGCTGAACGAGGTGAAGAGCCTGTCGATCCGGTCCGCGGGGATCCCGATCCCGGTGTCGCGCACGAGCAGCTCCAGCCGGTAGGAGCCGGATTGGGTCACCTCGGCGTCCACGAGGACGACGACCTCACCCGCCTCGGTGAACTTGACCGCGTTCGAGAGCAGGTTCAACAGCACCTGGCGGAGGCGGGCCTCGTCGCCGAGGATCCCGGCGGGCGCGGCGTCGTCGATCAGGCAGCCGAGCTCGATCCCCTTCTCCCACGCGTGTGGTGCGACGATGTCCAGCGCTCCCTCCACGGACTCGCGCAGGCTGAACGGCTCCCGTTCGAGGTCGAGCTTGCCGGCCTCGATCTTCGAGTAATCGAGGATGTCGTCGATTACGTGGAGGAGCGCGTCCCCGCTGCTCCGCACGACCTCGGCAAACTCGCGCTGCTCGCGCGTCAGCTCGGTGCCGAGCAGGAGATCGGTCATCCCTATCACGGCGTTCATCGGCGTCCTGATCTCGTGGCTCATCGTCGCGAGGAAGGCGCTCTTGGCCTGGGTGGCCGCCTCGGCCTCGTGGCGGGCACGCTGGAGCTCGGTGACGTCGTGGTAGATGCCGAGGAGGCCGACGTGGGCGCCGTCCACCGTGAGCGGGACAAACATCAGCTCGACGTCGACCGGCGTCCCATCCTTCCGCAGGCGCTGCGTGATCCGGTCCGCGCGACCGACCGTCATGGCCTCCTCGGTGATCTCTCGACCCTCCTCGCGGTCCGTCGCGCCGAAGACGAGGTCGTCGATCGGCCGGCCGAGCGCCTCCGCGGCCGAGTAGCCGAACAGCTCGGCCGCGGCCGGGTTCCAGTCGGTCACCCGCTCCTCGGCGTCCATGACGACCACCGCCGCGGGGCTGATCGCGACGAGCGACTCCAGGTACTGGCGCTGGCGCTCCACCTCGGCGAACAGGCGAGCGTTCTGGATCGCCACGCCGACATTGGCTGCGATCGTCGCCAGCAATCGCGAGTCGGCTTCTCCGAAACGGCCTTCCTCCTCGATGCTCTGGACGCTGATGACCCCGATTGCCTCGTCTCCGAGCAGGATCGGGACGCCCAGGTAGGACCGTACCGGGGTGCCGATCCGGCGCGGCTCGTGCTCCTCGAACTGCGGCGAGCGGTTGAGCACGAGCGGCGCGCGCGAGTCGAGGATCCGGGAAGCCAGCCCTTCGCCGTACGCCATCGACGGCTCGTCCCGGCGCTGCCCGCTCTCGTAGTAGTAGGCGAAGTCGATCCGTCCCGACGGCCGGTCGTGGAGCGCGACGTAGGCGATGCCGGCGCCGAATGTCCCGCGCACCTGCTCGCCGACGAGCTCGATCAGCGCGTCGAGGTCGAGCTGCGACGAGAGCGCCTGGCCGACGCTGTTTACCGTCGCGAGCTCGGCCACGCGCTGGCGCGTCTCATGCAGCAGGCGAGCGTTGTCGAGCGCCACGCTGAGGCTCCCGGCCAGGGTGGTCAGGAGCCGCAGGTCGTCCTCGCCGAACGCGTGCGTTCGGTCGACGTTCTGGAGCGAGATCACTCCAGTCGCCCGCCCGCTCACGACGACAGGGACGAACAGCGCCGACTTGACCGGCTCCCCGCTGAGCACCCACGGGTTGCCGTAGCGTTCCGCGAGCTCGCGCGTGATCTCCCCGATCATCAACGGCTCGCGCGTTTCCATCACGTGCTTGCGGAAGCCGATCAGGAAGATCGGCTGCTGATCGAGGCGCTCGCCGCGCTCGATCACATATGGGAAAGTCAGAACCCCGCTCGCCTCGTCGTAGACCGAGATGCTCACGACCTGTGCGTCGAAGACGTCGCGGATCTTGTCGCCGACGAGGTCGTAGATCGCCAACGGATCGAGCTCGCCGGCGATCGCTCCCTGGACGCCGTTGATCAGCGCGAGCTCGGCGTTCCGCTGCCGCGTCTCGTGCACGAGGCGCGCGTTCTCGAGCGCCACGCTCAAGCTGCCCGCCAGCGTCTCCAGGAGCTGCCGGTCAGAGTCGCTGAACGCGCGTGTGCGGTCGATGTTCTGCAGCGAGATCACGCCGGTCGCGCGACCACCGACGACGAGCGGTACGAACAGCATCGACTTGACCGGCTCCCCACTCAGCACGGAGGGGTTGCCCCAGCGCTCGAGCATCTCAGGCGTGCTCCTGTCCTCGATCATCAGCGTCTCGCGGGTTTCGATGACGTGCTTGCGGAAGCCGATCAGCTCGATCGGCTCGTCCGGGAAGCGGACGCCGCGCTCGATCGTGTACGGAAAGTGGAGCAGTTCGGACGGCTCGTCGTAGATGGCGATGTCGAGCACCTGCGCGTCGAAGACGTCGCGGATCCTGTCGCCGACGGCGTCGTAGATCGCCTGCAGCTCGAGCTCGCCGGCCAGCGCTTCCTGGACGCTGTTGATCAGCGCGAGCTCGGCGTTGCGCTGCCGGGTCTCGTCCACGAGGCGCGCGTTCTCGAGCGCCACGCTCAAGCTGCCCGCCAGCGTCTCGAGGAGCTGCTGGTCAGAGACGCCGAACGCGTGTGTGCGGTCGACGTTCTGGAGCGAGATCACGCCGGTCGCGCGACCACCGACGACGAGCGGGACGAAGAGCGCCGCCTTCACCGGCTCCCCGCTGAGCACCCACGGGTTGCCGTAACGCTCCGTCACCTCGGGCGTGCTGTCGTCGATCATCAGCGTCTCGCGGGTTTCGATGACGTGCTTGCGGAAGCCGATCAGCTCGATCGGCTCGTCCGGGAAGCGCACGCCGCGCTCGATCGTGTACGGAAAGTGGAGCAGGCCGGAGGGCTCGTCGTAGATGGCGATGTCGAGCACCTGTGCGTCGAAGACGTCGCGGATCCTGTCGCCGACGGCGTCGTAGATCGCCTGCAGCTCGAATTCGCCGGCCAGCGCTTCCTGGACGCTGTTGATCAGCGCGAGCTCGGCGTTGCGCTGCCGGGTCTCGTCCACGAGGCGCGCGTTCTCGAGCGCCACGCTCAAGCTGCCCGCCAGCGTCTCGAGGAGCTGCTGGTCAGAGACGCTGAACGCGTGTGTGCGGTCGACGTTCTGGAGCGAGATCACACCAATAGCGCTTGCACCGACGACGAGCGGGACGAAGACCTCCGACTTGGCCGGCTCTCCACTCAGTACGGAGGGATTGCCGTACCGCTCGAGCACCTCCGGCGTCAGCTCCTCGAGCATCAGCGGCTGGCGCGTATCGATGACGTGCTTGCGGAAGCCGATCAGCTCCATCGGCTCGTCCGGGAAGCGCACGCCGCGCTCGATCGTGTACGGAAAGTGGAGCAGGCCGGAGGTCTCGTCGTAGATGGCGATGTCGACGACCTGCGCGTCGAAGACGTCGCGGATCCTGTCGCCGACGGCGTCGTAGATCGCCTGCAGATCGAGCTCGCCGGCGATCGCTGCCTGGACGCTGTTGATCAGCGCGAGCTCTGCATTGCGCTGGCGCGTCTCCTCGATCGCCTGCGCCCTCGAGAGGGCGACGCCGACATGCTGGCCGACGAATGCGAGCAGCTCCTCGTCCTGCTCCGTATAGCGAAAGTCCGGCCGGTACGACTGCACGACGAGAACGCCGACCGTGCGGCCGTCGCCGAATTCGAGCGGAACCCCCAGCCAGTCCTCGGTCAGATCGCCGATCAAGTCGATTTCGCCAAGCTCAGCGAGCTTCGTGATCCGCTCCCCCGAAAGGTGCTGGGGCTTACCCGTCCGGAGCACGTAGGCGGTCATGCCCCGCGCCTCGCCGCTGCCGAACCGCTCCCACCTGTTCGGATCCGGGACGTAGGGGTCGACCTCGTCGACGAAGTAGGGCCAGCTGATCAGCTGGCGCTCCTCGTCGTACAGCGCGATGTAGAGGTTGCTCGCGTACATGAGCTCGGCGACGACACCGTGGATCTCCCGGAAAAACTCCTGCAGGTCACGGGCCGCGCTCGCCAGCTCGGCGATCCGGTATAGGGCCTCCTGAACCTTGGCGGCCTGTGCGCGCTCGGCTTCGACGGCCTCGAGCTCCGCCAGCCGGCGGCTCGCCTCGGCAAGCTTGGATGAGAGGTCGGCGGAAGGATTCATCCGGAGCTGTCGATTGTCACACCGGAGCCCAACTCGGGTCATCGACAAGCTGCCGCTCTTCCGCTGTCACATCGGGAAGCGGGCGGCCACCGTTGCTGCGGTCAAGGGCAGTCGTCAACATCGGCGCCTGCTCCAGCACCTCGAGTAACACTCCCCCGTCTATGCGCAGCACGGTCGTGTCCGCCTCGGTGGTGACCGTGGCGTTGCGCGGCGCATTATCCAGCAGTCCGCGCTCACCGAAGCTATCGCCCGGGCCGAGGTGCGCGAGTACGTCCCCGCCTCGATGGACGACGAGGCCCCCGTCCGCTACCGCGTAGAAGGCGTGCGCTGGAGAGCCCTGCACGACCACGTCGACGCCAGCCGGAAGCGGGCACACCTCCGAAGACGATGCGAGCTGCTCGAGAACGAGCTGCGGCGTCCCCTGGGTGATCGGCAGGCGTTCGACAATCCTCAGTCGGGACGCGAGCGCCTCGGTGCGCTGCTGGCTGGCCTCGTCGAGCCCGGGTAGCCCGCGACTGGCGGCGACGAGCGCTACCCCGACGGTGACGCCGCCGAGGATCCAGAAGCTTGATTCGAGCGAGGTCGCCTTGACGAGGATCGACGCCAGCACCGCGCCGCCGACCATCGCTGCCACCGAACTGGCATCGAAGAATCCGGCGATCCGGCCGAGCGTGTCGCGCGGCGTCACTCGCGCCAGCACCGTCTCAGCGACGACCTCGGAGCATACGAGTCCGGCCCCGCTGGCCACGGTCAAAAGCAGAGCGACGGCCAGCACACCGGTGCTCGCGTAGACGAACTGGCTGGCGCACGCGAGCACTGCTGCGCTCACCACAACGAGCGTGAGACGGCGGCTGGTCGCGAGTTGACCGTTGAAGACTGCGCTGATGAGCCCGCCGGCGCCCGACGCGGCGAGCAGGAGCCCGTAGCCGCCCGTGCCGAGGTGCAGAGATCGGCTCGCATAGATGACGAGCTGGACCGTCTGAGCGCCGTAGGTGAACTCGACCATGGCCACGATGACGGTTAACGGGATCACGAATCGGGTCGTGCGGGCGGTCCGCAACCCCTTCGCGGCGGCGCCATCGTCGTCGCGACTTCCGGTGCTGCGGACCATGTGGGTGCCGAGCGTTGAGAACAGCAGCGCCGCGACGGCGAACGTTGCCGCGTTGACGAGGAAGGCCGCCGGCGCCGAGAAAACGGCGAGGAGGAGCGCGCCAATGGCCGGACCGATGACGACGGCGAGGTCCTGCACCGTGTGAAGCAAGGCGTTGGCGGGACCGATCCGACCCTCCCCCACCAGGCGTGGGAGCAGCGACAACGCTGCCGGTCGCTCCGCGCTCCCTGCCGCCGACGCCGCCGCGACGATTCCTATCGTCAGCGCCACCGGGGCATGGCCAGCGACCACCGCCGCCAGTACGAGCATGATTGCAAGGCGCAGCAGGCTTCCCACCACCAACACCGTGCGGCGGGGATGACGATCCGCGACGGCGCCGCCGAGCGGCCCTAGCAGCACGTAGGGAAGCAAGCGGCAGAGCGTGGCCGCGCCGACCCAGACAGCTGAGTGCGTCGCAGTGAAGACATAACCCAGGAGGGCCGCGTTGTATAGCCAGTCGCCGACCTGTGAGACCGCGCTCGCACCGATGAGTACGCGCGCCTCGCGGATCTCGAGGACGCCTCGATATGCCGCAACGGCCTTCATCGGAGCACCGGAGGCACGTCGCCCACTCTCGGACCGGCATGCGGACTAGATCCATCCATCAGCTTGCAGCCTCCGTTAGAGGACCATCCCCCAAGCACTGGCCGGTCCGCCCTGACCTTAACCGATCCTCCGAAGCCCGACAAGGATCCGCGTTTGCCGTGACGCGAGCGGCTCGCACCGATCCCGCCAGCATCCCCCCGCAGAATGATCATGATTTCCACCCCTCACCACTGGTTGGACAGCGATCCGAAGTAGGGGGAACCTATGTCCGGTCGGCGCCCATAACATCGGCCGGTCGGTCATTAGTGAACGCCACGGCCGGTTCAGGCCGGCTTTGGAGGGCGACGGCAGCTCGCCACCGTCGCCACCGTATTCAGTTCAAGGCTGGTCGAGGCGGGTACGGCCCGCGCGCACTCGCTCGCCGATGCGAACCGTACACGCGACGCCGGGGGGCAACGTCACGTCGACGCGCGAGCCGAATCGGATCATGCCGATCCGCTGTCCCCGCTCGAGACGGTCGCCGGGACCGCTGTAGGGGACAATCCGCCGCGCCACCAGACCGGCGATCTGGACGAGGCGGAGTTCTCCGAGATCCGTGTCGATCGTCCACTCCATCCGCTCGTTGCTGTCCGAGTCCTTGCGGTAGGCCGGCCTGAAGCCGCCGGGACGGTGTCGAAGCTCACGCACCACCCCGGGAAGAGGGGCGCGGTTGACGTGCACATCCTGTAGCCGCATGAACGTCGCAATTCGTATCCGTCCGTCTTCCTCGCGCTCGATCTCCGAAATGACTCCGTCCGCCGCCGCGACGATTCCATCCGCCAGTTCGCGATCAGGATCTCGGAAGAATGTGCACACAGCCGCGCCCATCCCGGCCATCGCCACCCCGCTCGCCTTGTGGCCGCCGGTTCCGCGCGCGGCTCGCGCCCCCGTGAGGATGCTGGCCAGCCCGCACAGGGGCACCCAGCGCGGCGTCCCCGCGGCCAGCCTCGGTCGACTCAGAACTCGAGCGCGTCCATTGCCCATCGCTGGCGCAGAATGTATCGTCGCTCGAGGGCCTGGTGGCCAAGGGGGTGAAGGTGAAGCGCGTTGATCCCGACCGGTGGAGCGCGAGTCTTCTCGAAGATCTCTTCGGGTTGGTTCGTTTGCGCCGCGACGGGCACGTCGAGAGGCGCACGCTCGAGCCACCACACCGGCGGGGGCGGGCGGATCCGCGGATCGTGCTGATCGTTGCCTCGCTCGGAGTGTTCATGGCGTTCGTGGACGACACCGTCGTCGGGATCGCCTTCCCGAACCTGGTCCGCTCCTTCCCCCACGCCACCCTGGCCGAGTTGTCATGGGTGCTGAATGCCTACAACATCGCCTTCGCGGCGCTGATGGTCCCGGCGGGGCGACTCGCCGACGTGGTCGGGCGCCGGCGCATGTACCTCGTCGGCATCCTCGTGTTCACTCTCGGGTCGGCTCTGTGCGCCGCGGCGCCGACGATCGGGACGCTGATCGGCGCCCGTGCCCTGCAGGGTCTCGGCGCGGCGATCCTCGTACCTGCCTCGCTGGCGATCGTGCTCCACGGCGC
Organism: uncultured Solirubrobacterales bacterium; assembly: GCA_963699325.1. Taxonomy (GTDB): domain Bacteria; phylum Actinomycetota; class Thermoleophilia; order Solirubrobacterales; family Solirubrobacteraceae; genus Palsa-465. Next base: position 978,213 of record CAVOTN010000022.1, read on the forward strand.
TCCGGGCGGGCGGCGTGCCCAGTCGGTGGCCATCTGGAGCGCTACCGCCGCGCTGGCGGCTGGGGTCGGACCGGCGATCGGCGGGCTCCTCGTGGACATCTACAACTGGCGGCTGGTTTTCCTCGTCAACCTTCCGATCGGCGCGCTCACCTGGTACTTAGCCGGGCGAAAGCTGGTCGAGAGTCGTGCCCCGGGACGTCGGCTCGTTCCGGACCTGCGTGGGGCTGGCGTGCTCGCGCTGGCCGTCGGCGCGCTCATCCTGGGGATCGTCGAGGGCCCTAACTGGGGGTGGGCGAGTCCAGCCGTGATCGCGGCATTCGCGGCCAGCGGCGCCGCTGCGGTGATTCTGGGCCGCCGCTGCCTCACCCATCCGGCGCCGATGATCGACCTCGAGCTCCTCAGAGTGCCCGGGTTCACAACCGTCAGTGGGTTGACCGTCATCGGGGCTGCGGGCTTCTTCGCCCTCGGACTGACGAACCTGCTGTTCATGATGCAGGTCTGGCGCTACTCGCCCCTCCAAACTGGCCTGGCCATTACGCCAGCGCCGTTTCTCGCCGCGCTTGCCGCCGGATTGGCTGGCCGGCTCGCAACGCGCTTCGACGCGCGACGCCTGGTCGTGGTTGGGGCGGGGATATGGGCCGTGGGCCCGCTGATCCTGCTCGAACGTATGGGACCCCGGCCCGACTACCTGGGGGCGTACCTTCCCGCGGCCGTGGTCCTCGCAGTCGGGATCGGCTTCGCGTTCCCGCTGGTCAGCGACGCCGCGGTGGCGATCGCTCCGCGCGGCAGGTACGGTGCCGCTTCGGCGCACAACGGCGCGATCCGGCAGATCGGCGCGGCTGTGGGAGTCGCGATCCTGGCCGCAATCCTCGGATCCTCGGTCCGCTCGTCCTCCGTCGTTCCGTATCGCGCCGGGTGGTGGTTCGCGGCCGGGTGCTTTGCTGCCGTGGCCGTCGGCGCGCTAGCGCTGAGGCCGTTTCGCATTCCAGACCTGGATGAGGAGCTGGAATTCAGTCGGCTCCGTGACGAGCTGACGCGCCGCCGCCCCGGCAACGACGCGACCGTGCGCCGCGCGTCAGGGCTCTCGACGGTCGCCTACGCCGCGGATACAGACGAGGCGCTGCTGACCGCCGTCGCGATGTTCGCCGCGCTCTCCCCGACGGCGCGCCGCACGCTGGCCGAGCAGGCTCAGACGGTACGGCTCGCCAGGGGCGAGTGGCTGTTCAGGCAAGGCGACCCGGCCGACGCCATGTATGTGGTGCGGAGCGGACGCCTCGAGGTGCTGCGTGAAGACGGCGGTCAGCCCGAGCTGCTCGATGAGCTGGGTCGCGGATCGGTCGTCGGCGAGCTGGGGCTGCTCTCGGCGGGAAGCCGAGCCGCGTCGATCAGAAGCCGGCGCGACGCGAGCCTGCTGCGCATCGACCGCGACCGGTTCACCGAGATGCTCGGCGACGCCCAATTCGCTACAGGGATCGCGGGGGCCCTCGCGGAGCAGCTGCGTCACAGCCGCCGTGTCGACACGAGGAGTCGCACCCGGGCGAGGACGATTGCGCTCGTGCGCCGTCCCGATGAGCCGCGGGCCGCCGCCTTCGAGGATGCGCTGTTGGCCGCGCTGGCGCGGTTGCGCGACGTGGCCCGGCTCGATCGTGATCTGATACTTCGACACGCGCCGGACGGGGACCTGGGGGTCGGGCTGGCCCAGGTGCTCGACCAGGTCGAGCCGCGGCATGAGCTCGTTGTCCTGTGCGCTGTCGCCGAACCGGCAGAGGGCTGGTTCCGGTGCTGTCTGCGGCAGGCCGACCAGGTGGCCGCCTTCATCGACGCCGACACGGCCGTGTGGCGAGCGAAGCCGGACGCCGAGCTCTTGTCGGGATGCGACGCCATCCTCCTCGAGGGGGCTCGCGATCCGGCCGTGGCTGATCTGCTCGACTCGCTTGCGCCGCGAATGACGCATCGTGTCCAGGATGGCGATGACGTTCTTCGCCTCGCACGCCGGCTCGCGGGGCGGGCGGTGGGCTTGGTGCTTTCCGGCGGTGGCGCGCGAGCGTTCGCCCACCTCGGCGTGATCGCCGAGTTGCAGGCGGCGGGAATCACGATCGATCGCGTCGGCGGCGCGAGCATGGGCGCGTTCATCGGAGCGCTCCTCGCAGGGGGCATGGACGTCGAGGAGATCGAAGCTCGTTGCTATCAGGAGTTCGTGCGGCGCAATCCCCTGGGGGACTACTGCCTGCCGCGCAGGTCGCTCACTCGTGGCGGGCGGGCCTACTCGATGCTCGAACGCAATCTGGACGGCCTGATCGAGGACCTGCCGTCGTCCTATTTCTGCGTCACGACCGACATCATCTCGGCGCAGCTGGTTGTCCACCGGCGCGGTGAGCTGGTCCCGGCGGTCGCCGCGAGCATGTCCATACCGGGCGTCTCGCCACCGGTCGCGCTCGGCCAGCGTCTGCTGGTCGACGGCGGAGTTCTGGACAATCTGCCGGTCTCCACGATGGCCGCCGAGGCCGAGGGTCCGGTGATCGCCTCGGACGTCACCCAGCCCGAGCAACGTGTGCTGGCGCCCGGCGAGGCTCCGCCCGACATCGGGCTGATCGAGACGCTTGCGCGCGCAATGCTGCTCGGCACCACAGACACCGAGGCGCTTGCCCGGCGCGATGCCGATCTGGCGATCCTGCCGGAGAAGGGCGAGGTGGGCCGGCTCGAGTTTTACATGCTCGAAGCCATGCGGGATGCCGGACGGAGGGCCGCGCTGAGCGCGCTTGAGAATGCGCCCACGAGCCTGTTTGGCTAGCGGCTCGCGGGCGCGGCGGGCACAAGTGGCCAGGTGGCCGATGTTCGAGCACTCCCCGCGCCGTACGTTGTGTGCCGGATGCGACCAAGGGAGCCGAGGATGAGCCAGCAGCAGACGTCAACTTCAAGCGGAAGGTGTGGGCGCGGAATCCGAGACTGCTTGTCGATCGCGGATTGCCTCACCGTCGCGAACGGCATGTGCGGACTGATTGCCGTGGTCGTCGCGCTCGGATCGGTGCGTGTTGCCGGTCAGGCACCGGGCCTAAGTCACGGCCGGCTCGTGTTGTGTGCGAGCCTGATCGTCACGGGAGGCATTCTCGACCTCGTGGACGGCGCGGTCGCGCGTTTTGCTGGTGCGAGCGGCATGGGTACCGCGCTCGACACGATGAGCGACACGCTTACGTTCGGCGTCGCCCCCGCTGCGGTGCTCGTGGCCGCCGCCGCGTCTGAACCAACCCCCTGGCGCTGGCTCGCGCTTCCTGTCGGATGCGTGTTCGTGGCCGCGGCGATGCTGCGCCTGGCGCGGTTCGCGACCTACCCGGTCCCCGGAGGCGGGTACCTCGGCCTCCCGATGCCCGCGGCAGCGGGCGCAGCGCTAGCCCTGGTCATCGCCCATCCCAGCCCGCAGCTTCTGCTCGGAGGCATCCTGCTGACGAGCGCCCTGATGGTCTCCGAAGTGCGGTATCCCCATCCCGACGGCCGCACGATCCCGCTGCTGTGCGGATACTGGGCGGCGGTGGCTGGTGCCCTGGCGGGCTGGCTTCCTACCTGGCCCGTCGTCGTTGCCTGGCTCATCGTGGTGCCCCTCGTGCCGCTGGCGGCGAGCGTTCGGGCCGATCGCCACCTGCGCGCGAGCGTGACCGCGGACGGGATCAGGGCGCTCGGCCATGCGGTCGGGACAATCGTGCACCGGCACCGCGTCGCGTAGTCCGGCGTTTCAGGTCCACGCCAGCGACGCCCGGACCGGCTGCCGTTCCGATCGGAAGGTCATGAGGTAACGCCACGGCCCAGGTCGGCTCTGTCACGATCGGCGTGTGGACGAGCTGCTCGCTGCATCGGTCAATCCGCTGGTCGGCCGGCAAGCGGAACTCGCCTCGCTCCGGTCCGCGCTCGCCGGCGCGCGCCTCGTGACCATCACCGGGGCGGGCGGGGTCGGTAAGACCCGGCTGGCACTGTCCGCGCTCGACAGATACGAAGGCCGTGTGGTGATGGTCGAGCTGACGGCGGTGCTCGAGCCGGCGCTGCTGACTGCGTTCGTTCTAGCGGCTGCCGGCGTGCGGTCGCAGCCGGGAGCGGACCTGTCAGACACACTTGCCAGGGGCCTGGCCGGACGACAGACCGTGCTGCTGCTGGACAACTGCGAGCACGTCCGCGACGAGGCCGCGTCTCTCTGCGCTCGGTTGCTGCTGGCGGCACCCGAGTTGCAGATCCTCGCGACGAGCCGGGTCCCGCTCGAGGTCCCCGGGGAGACGACGTTCGAACTCTCACCTCTTTCGCTCGGGGCCGGCGGCGACGCGGTGGCCCTGTTCGTCGATCGAGGCCGGCGAGCGAGCCGATCGTTCGTGTGTGACCGGGGATCCTTGGCGGCCATCGAAGTCCTGTGCGCCGAGCTGGACGGACTTCCGCTCGCGATCGAGCTCGCCGCGTCGCGAACGCGAATGCTCGACATCGGGCAGATCAGCGCGGACCTGAGCCGTCGGCTCGACCTGCTGGCGGGCGGGCGGCATGATCTCCCGCGTCACCGTTCGCTGCGCGCATCAATGCAGTGGAGCGTCAGCCTGCTGTCAGCGGCCGAGCGCGTCCTGTTCGAGCGTCTGTCGGTGTTCGCCGGCGGATGGCAGCTAGCGGCCGCCGAGGCAGTCTGCGCCCGCGCACCAGTGTCGGCGGCCGACGTGCTCGACCTGCTCGGCGCGCTCGTCGACCGGTCTCTCGTGGCCGTCGACCGCTCCGCAGCAGGCACCCGGTTCAGGATGCTGCGCACGATCAACGCCTACGCCCTCGAGCGCCTGGAGGCCGGCGGGGACGCGGAGCCGACGCGCGCCGCGCACGCCGCGTGGTGCGTCGCGCTCGTCGAGCGTAGCGAGCGGCAGCTGATGGGAGCCGAGCAATCGGCGGCGCTGTCGGCTCTCGATCGAGAGGCCAACAACGTGCGTGCCGCGTCCATCTGGACCCGGACCGCCGACCCGGCTCTGGGTCTGCGAATCGCGAGCGCGATGGCGCTCTACTGGCACGTCCGTGGGCGCTTCATCGAGGGACGTCACGAACTCGCCGCGCTGCTCCGTGAGCCCGACGCGGTCGCGCCGGGTCTCGGCGCACGGGCACGGTGGGCGCTCGGCTTGATGCTCGTGGCAAACGGCGAACTCGGCGCGGCACGGCCGGTCGTCCGAGAGGCCGCGGCGATGGCGAGCACAGCGGGAGAGCCGGGACTTGTGGCCCGCTCGCTGATCCTGGTGGGGGAGCTCGATTTGATGAGCGACCCGGCGGCTGCGCAGGAACCGCTCGATGAGGCCGTTGCCCTCGCCCGACAGGCGGGCGATACATGGTGTCTCGCCGATGCGCTGGGAAAGCTCGGCGCGGCAGCGCTATATCGCAGCGATGCGACCGACGCACGGCCGCTGCTCGAGGAGAGCCTCGCGATCGCTCGCCAGGCCGGAGATCAGCGCTCAATCCATCGCGCCTTGGGCGGGCTTGCGCGCGTCGCCGCCATCGATCATGACGTCGACCGGGCGATCGCCTTGTTGCAGGAAAGCCTCGTCCTCTCCAAGCGGCTCGACGACCGCATTTGGATCGCCCTCGACCTCGCGATGCTCGGGGAGTTCGAGCGGCTCGCCGGCCGGCCGCGCGAGGGTGAAGAGCTCGCGCTGCGAGGACTGGCGCTTGCGGAGGAAATCGGCAGCGGCTATGCCCGCTACATGGCGACCGGGCTGCTGGGGCGAATCTCGCTCGCGCTGGGCAACCTGGACGACGCGGCCGAGCGTTTCGAGGCCGCGCTGCACCTCTCGGGACCCCACGGTCCCACCCCGTTTCAGTCCTGGTGGTACCTGGGACTTGCCGACGTGGAACTGGCGCGCGGAGATCGCGCCGCCGCCGCTGCGCGAGCGCGCGCCGCGCTGACGGCCGCCGAGACAATCCGTAACCGCCGCGACGCAGCCCGCGCCAAGATGATGCTCGGACTCGTGGCACTCGCACGCTCAGAGCCCGTGGCCGCGATCGCACACCTGAGCGACGCGCTGATGGTCCAACGGGAGGTCGAAGACCACAACGGAGCCCGCCGGTCGCTGGAGGCATTGCGGGACGCGTTCACCGGGACCGGACAGCTCGAGCGCACCCGTCGGTTGGAGGCGGCGCTCGCGCGTGGCGACGAGGGGCTCCAGGAAGCGGCGGCCCTCGTGCTCCGCGGACGGGGCGCCCGACGGCGTGACCCTGAACATGGGTGGGCCGGACTCACCGGAGCCGAAGCCGAGGTCGCCGAGCTCGCGGCCGTCGGTGTGAGCAATCCGCAGATCGCCGAGCGGCTGTACATGTCGCGCTCGACCGTCAAGACCCACCTCTCGCGTGTGTACACGAAGCTGGGAATCACTAACCGAACGGAATTGGCAGCCGCGGCCGCACAGCTGCGACAACCGATCACAGGGACCGCCGCAACCGGGAGGCTCGCAGGATCAGACGCTGTCGGTTAGGTTGACTGGCGCTCGGTGGCTCGACGCCGGACGATGATGCCTTCGACGGCCTCGGTTACTTCCGGTGCTCGTCTCGAACTGTCCCGAACTCAACAATTCTGAGGATCCTTCGCGGCGTTACTACAACGCGGCGAGTCGCGATGCGGCCTCGGCGATCACCTCTGGGCGCTTGCAGAAGGCGAACCTGACCAGCGTCGGTGCGGCGTCCTTGTCGTCGTAGAACACGCTCGTCGGGATCCCGACCACGCCTGCTCGCTCGGGCAGCGCCGCGCAGAACGCCACCGCGTCATCCCCGACGTCCGCGTTGACGAAGTACGTGCCCGCCGGGCGCAGCGGTCGCAAGCCGGCGGCCTCGAGCCCGGAGCACAGGAGATCGCGCTTGACACGCAGGTCGTCCCGAAGGCCCTCGACCGCGGATCGTGGCAGCCGCAGCGCGGCCGCGGCGGCGTGCTGGAGCGGCGTGCCGCCGGCGAACGTCAGGAACTGCTTGACCGTCCGCGCCGCCGCGACCAGCTCGGCCGGCCCCGAGCACCAGCCGATCTTCCACCCGGTGAACGAGAACGACTTGCCGACGCTCGAGATCGTCAACGTCCGCGATTCCATGCCGTCCAACGTCGCGATCGGTATGTGTTCGCCTTCGTAGACGAGGTGCTCGTAGACCTCGTCGGTCACGCAGATCAGGTCGTGCTCGACGCACGCCGCCGCGATCAGCTCGAGCTCGGCGCGGCTCAGCACCCGGCCGGTCGGGTTGTGGGGCGTGTTGAGCAGCAGCACGCGCGCGCGGGGACCGATCGCGGCGGCCAACGCTTCGGGACCCACCGCGAACGCCGGAGGACGCAACGTCACTGGCCGCCGCGTCGCGCCGGCGAAGGCGATGCACGCGGCGTACGAGTCGTAGTAGGGCTCGAGCACGACGACCTCGTCGCCGGGATCGCACAGCCCGAGCAGCGCCGCCGCGATCGCCTCGGTGGCGCCGAACGTGATCAGCACGTCCTCGGGGTCGAGGCCGTACCAGTCGCGTTGGTGATCGAGCACGGCGTCGCGCAGCGCGGGCACGCCCGGCAGCGGCGCGTACTGGTTCTCGCCACCGCGGAGCGCCGCCACCGCGGCCTCGATCACGGACGCCGGGCCGTCGGTGTCCGGAAAGCCCTGGCCGAGGTTGATCGCCCCGGTCCTCACCGCCAGCGCGGTCATCTCGGTGAAGATCGACGTCCCCAGCCCGTCGAGTCGAGCGGCCGGACTCATGCTGGATCGCCGGGATCGGCGGCGCCCCAGATCCCGGGCCCGCGGTGGTGCTCGTAGATCAGCGAGGTCTCGGCGTGCGCCACCGACGGATGGGTCGCCAGGTGATCGACGACGAACTCGCGCAGGTCCTGAGCGTCGGCGGCCGCGACCCACACGAGGTAGTCGGTGACGCCGGTCAGGTGAAACACCATCAGCACGCCCGGCAGCTGCGCGGACAGCGGCCGTGAAGTCGTCGATCTGGTCGCGCGCATGGACGGCGAGGCGCACCGCGATCAGCGCCTGGAGCGGCCTGCCGAGCGCCGCCAGGTCGACCTCGGCGTGAAAGCCGCGGATCACGCCGCGATCCCGCAGCGATCGCAGCCGGGCGAGCGCCGTCGACGGCGCCACCCCGACGCGATCGGCGAGGCGCTGGTTCGTGATCCGGGCGTCGTGCGCGAGCAGCTCGAGCAGGGCGCGGTCGACGTCGTCTACGGGATGCTGTGGATGATTCGGCATGGCGCGGATTACCGGGCGTCAGACCGCAGAATATCTAATCTCGCGCGCAGAAGCCGCAGGATCTTCGATTCCTTGTGAAATCACCGCAGAATCATCATCCTATGAGGTATGACCGAGACTGCAATCGCACCGATTCTCCAGGATTCGATCCTCGACACGATCGGCGACACGCCGCTCGTCCGGCTGTCGCGCATCGGCGCCGGCGTGCGCCCGCGCGTCGTCGCCAAGCTCGAGTCGTTCAACCCGGGCGGCTCGATCAAGGACCGGGTCGCGGTCGCGCTGATCGAGGCCGCCGAGCGTGACGGCCGCTTGGCGCCCGGCGGCACGATCGTCGAGCCGACGTCGGGCAACACCGGCACCGGGCTCGCGATCGCCGCCCGGCTCAAGGGCTACCGCGTGATCGCGGTGATGCCCGACAAGATGTCCCGCGAGAAGATCGACCTGCTGCGCGCCTACGGCGCCGAGGTCGTGCTCGCGCCGACCGACGTCCCGCCGGACTCGCCGCAGTCCTACTACCGCGTGGCCGACCGGCTGACGTCCGAGATCCCGGGCGCATTCCAGCCCAACCAGTACTCCAACCCGGCCAACCCGGAGGCCCACTACGAGTCGACCGGACCCGAGCTGTGGGAGCAGACCGCCGGCCAGATCACGCACCTGGTGGTCGGCGTCGGCACCGGCGGCACGATCACCGGCACCGCGCGCTACCTGCGCGAGCGCAAGCCCGACCTCGTGGTGATCGGCGCCGACCCCGAAGGCTCGATCTACTCCGGCGGTCCCGAGAACGTCCGCCCCTACCTCGTCGAGGGCGTCGGCGAGGACTTCTGGCCGCAGACGTTCGACCCGTCGCTGGTCGACCGGTGGGTCACGGTGTCCGATCGCGACGCGTTCCTGACCACGCGCCGGCTCGCCCAGCTCGAGGGCATCCTCGCCGGCGGGTCGGGCGGCCTCGCCCTGCACGCCGCGCTCGAGGTCGCCGCCGAGGTGGAAGACCCCGACGCGCTGATCGTCGTGATCCTCCCCGACGGGGGTCGCTCGTACCTGTCGAAGATCTACTCCGACGCCTGGATGCGCCAGTACGGCTTCCTCGAGCGGGACTCGAAGCTGCTCGTCGGCGACGTCCTCGCGCGCAAGCGCGAGGCGGGCGAGATCCCGCCGCTGGTCACCGTCCAGACCCACTTCCGCGTTCGCGACGCGGTCGCGCTCCTGCACGAGCACCGCGTCTCGCAGCTGCCCGTGGTCAGCGCGCATGACCCGGCCACCGTGGTCGGCGCGATCGGCGAGCGCGGGCTGCTGGCGCGCGCCGCGGAGAACCCGGCGATCCTGGACGCCGAGATCGTCGAGGTGATGGAGGCGCCGTTCCGCGCGGTCTCGACAGAGGATCCGGTCCGCGACGCGGTCGAGCTGCTCGCCGGCGACCAGCAGGCGCTGCTGGTCACGCGTGAGGGACGCGCCGAGGGGCTCGTCACGCGCACGGATTTGCTGGAAGCATTGGCCTCGTGAGCGATCAATCAGCGCGGCGGCGCGACGGGTTCGCAACGCGCGCCGTCCACGCGGGCCTGACGCCGGATCCGACGTACGGCTCGGTGATCCCCGCGATCCACCAGACCTCGACGTACGCCCAGCCCCGTCCCGGCGAGTTCGTCGGGGACTACGACTACGCCCGCTCGGCCAACCCGACCCGGACCGCACTCGAGCAGGCGCTCGGCGAGCTCGAGGGCGGGCAGGCGACGACGTTCTCGTCCGGCCTGGCGGCCGAGCATGCGCTGATCACGGTCGTGTGCGCGCCGGGCTCGCACGTCGTGCTCCCGGCCGATCTGTACGGCGGCACGTACCGGCTCCTCGACAAGGTCATGAGCCGCTGGGGTGTGACCTACGACCTCGTCGACCAGACCGACCTTGCCGCGGTCGAGCGGGCGGTGCGCGACGACACGCGGCTGATCTGGGTCGAGAGCCCGACCAACCCGTTCCTGAACGTGGTCGACATCGAGGGCGTGGTCGCCCGCCGGCGAGACGCGCTCGTCGCCGTCGACAACACGTTCGCGACGCCGGCGAACCAGCGGCCGCTCGAGCTCGGCGCCGACTTCGTCGCGCATTCCACCACGAAGTACCTCGGCGGGCACTCGGACGTCGTCGGGGGCGCGATCGTCACGCGCTCGGACGAGTGGCACGAGCGGCTGCGGTTCGTCCAGAACGCCGTCGGGGCCGTACCCGGGCCGTTCGACTGCTTCCTCGTCCACCGCGGGCTGCGGACCCTGCACCTGCGAATGGCCGCCCACGCTCGCAGCGCGGCCGCCGTCGCCGAGCTGCTCCGCTCCTCGCCGGGGGTGAGCGAAGTTCGCTGGCCGGGGTTCAGCGGGATGGTCAGCTTCCGCCACCCCGACGCCGTTCAGATCGCGTCGCGCACGCGGCTGTTCACGCTGGCGGAGTCGCTCGGCGGCGTCGAGTCGCTGATCGAGGTGCCGCAGGCGATGACCCACCAGTCGGTCGAGGACTCGGTGGCCGCCGTGCCGCCCGACCTGGTCAGGCTGAGCTGCGGCGTCGAGGATCCCGACGACCTGGTCGAGGACCTCCGACGGGCGCTCGCCGGGATGTGATGTTCGGGCTGGGTTTCGCTTCGCTCGAAGCGGCCCATCCCTCGCCAGCCGGCGCACAACCTACCAAAGTCGAACCACGTCGCCGGCTTTGTGCAGATAAGCGCCGGTGAGGCGCTTATGTCGCCAAGGCGGGGAGCCCGTCGTGGGTTTGCTGCGTTTTGCACCGGCGCGACCCTCGCTCAGCGCCCCGGCGCGCCAAACGTGCCGTGGACCGAGGGGTCGGCGGAGATGCTCGCCGCCGCCGCCGGCGCCTGGATGCTGATCGCGCTGGACAAGCCGACCTGGCGGTTGTTCGGATCCGCCGCCTGACGTCGCCCCGACCACGGGGGCATGCGGGCGGGTAGTTGCCGTCAGTCCCGGTACGGGTCGCGGACGTCGTGTCCGGCCATCGCCACGCCGAGCGGTCGCAGCGTGTGCTTGACGCGGATCGAACCGGCGTGCGCCGCGAGCACGTCCGGCAGTCGCTTGTAGACCTCGGGCGCCTCGTCGGCCCCACCGCCGACGAGCACGATGCCCCGTTCGCGCAGGCCCGCCTGCACCGCGGGCCAGTCGACCTTGCCGGGCTTAACGCGCTTGCCGCGGCGGGTCCGGCCGGCGGCCTCGGTGCGGCTCATGACTCGGCCGGCGCCGTGGACGGTCGAGTACAGCGACGCCTCGGCCTCGTCGGACTCGATGCCCTCGAGGATCACCGACTCGTCGCCCATCGAGCCGCCGACGAACCCCTCCTGGCCGGGCCGCGCCGGCGTGCAGCCCTTGCGGATCACCCAGTAGGTGCGACCGAGGTGTTCCTCGTGCCAGGCGAAGTTGTGGTGGTTGTGCACCTCGTGCAATGCCTCGGCCGACAGGATCTCGAGCACCGTGGCCACGACGACGTCGCGGCCGGCGTACGCGTACTCGCCGGCAAGCTCCATCGCCGCGATGTACGAGTCGCCGATCTCTGTCCCGACCTCGAGCAGCACCGGTGGCGAGTCCATCCCGCCCTCGCTCGCGTGCGCATCGAAGGCGAGGCCCTGGGCGAGCGCGAGGAACCCTGACGCGGTCTTGTGTCCGAAGCCGCGCGAGCCGAAATGCACCCCTACCCACACGTGACCCTCGTTGTCCTCCATGAGGTTCACGTAGTGGTTGCCGGACCCGACGGTGCCCAGCTGAGAGGCCGCCAGGCTCGCGAGCCTGCGCTGGGGCTCGAACGGCGCGTGGCGGATCTTCTCGAGCACCGGATGGTCGACTCGCTCGCGCGCCGGCACTCCCATCCCGAACGAGATCCGGTTCGTGATCTCGCGCATCACCGTGCCAACGCCGCCGAGGTCCGCGAGGTCACGGCGTGTCAGGTCAGTGCGAACGGCCTTGTTACCACACCCGATGTCGAACCCGACTCCTGACGGTGACACGTACCCCTCATAGGCGACCGCGCCACCGATCGGCTGGCTGTAACCAGGGTGGTGGTCGGCACACAGCACCCCGTACTCGGCGTCCCCGGCCTCCACGCACCGCTTCAGCTGCGCCAGGCTGTGGCCGTCGACCTCGCCGAATGTCTTGATGTACACGGGCGAACGCTACAACGCGCTCCCGACGGGACGCCCTGGATCAGAGGATGTTGAAGCAGCCGTAGACGATGAAGAGCGGGTTGGTGACGCTGCGCCCAGCGGCGTCGAGCATCGTCGGGCCGCCGAGGAACGCCGGTGGCGACTGTGCCTTGTAGCAGCCGTTGTACTGGACGCTCACGTCGTACTCGACCGAGGTCAGCTGGTAGGGGACCGCGTTCGGCTGGGGAAGGTAGACGTAGATGTTGCAGCTCCAGTCCCCGGGGCCGATCGCCTTGGTCGCGTGCCGGTTGCACTGCGGCTGGATGTACAGCCGCGCATTCGCCGGCACGCTGCGACCGATCAGCTGCTGCTGCAGGAGCGTGACGTTGTTGAACTCGCGGCCGATCGCGTATGCGACCCGGTACGCCGTCACCCCGGTGGGCCCGACGCTGCAGGCGAGCGCGAGGACCGCGATCACCGCGGTGCTGACGGCCACCACCTTGATCGGGGCGGTCCAGCTCGGCCCGCGCCCGCTGACGCCGGTGAGGAAGTCGCGGCGGCGCATGATCCGCCAACTCGCGGCGAGACAGGCCGCGATCCAGATCAGCGAGACGAGACTTCCGACGAGCACCTGACCGAAGAAGGCGTGGCTCGTGAACAGTCCGTGCCAGCCGTCGAAGGCCGAGCCGATCAGGAGCTCGTGGACGATCACGCCCTTGCCGATCAGGTCGAGCAACTGGGTCGCGAGCGCGACGAGCAACGGGCCGAGCACGCCGAGGATGCCGTTGCGGGTGGCCACCGAGAACAGGATCGCCAGGCTCGTGTACGCGAGCAGCGGCAGTATGCAGAGCAGCCAGCTGACGATCGTCAGTGCAAGCATCCGGCCAGGGGAGGTGAGGACCCCGCTCAGGTTCACGAGCGCGTGCGGTCCGACCAGCGCGACCCCCGCGACCAGGCTCATCGTCGCCAGGATCAGCATCAGCCCGAGCGCGAACGTGCCGACGGCCAGGAGCTTGCCGGCGAACACGTCCTCGCGGGTGCAGGAGCGGGTGAGGATCGTCTTCCATGTGCCGTGACGGTCCTCGGAGGAGAAGACGTCGCCCGCCAGCACCCCGGCGACGATCGGGAATCCCCACGAGCCCGCGAACCCGAGGATCACGAGCGAGATGGCAAATCCGGAGGAATGGACCCATACTCCGAACAGGGCGTCGGACGGCGTGCCGCTCTGGACCTTGAGGATGGCGGCGAAGGCGAGCGGGCCGATCGCGCAGATGAGGACCAGGATGCGCGTGGTCAGCTGGGCCATCAGCTTGTGCAGCTCGGTCTCGTACGCGTTGCGCACGCCGTCGCTGCCACGGAGCTCCGCGGGAGCCGCCGGAGCGTTGGGCGCAACCGTGGTCATGCGCCGGCGAGGATCGTGTCGGCCAGTTCCTGGGGCTCGAGTGCGTCGAGCGCCGCGGGGCCATGGTCGGTCGTGAGCGCGAAGAACATGCTCTCGAGCGGGCTCACCACCAGTTCCAGGCGTCGGATGAGAACGCGGGCATCGCCGAGCAGGGCCACCAGCTCGTCCATGTCATCGAGGCGGGCGGCCACGGCGAGACCGCCCCGGGCCGCGGGCTGGATCCTGACCGCCGGAACCCGGGCCGCCAGCTCGAGCGCCCGGGTGTCATCGCTCGTCGAGAGGGCATAGGCCGACTGAGGCGCCTGTGCGTCGAGCTCGGCGCCGGTGCCGTCCCAGACGACCCGCCCGTGGCGAAGCATGGTGTAGGAGTCGCACACCTTCTCGAGCTCTCCGATCTGGTGGCTGGAGAGCAGCACCGCGACCCCTGCGGCAGCCAGGTCCCGAACGAGCGCTGCGACCGCGCGGGTGCCGGCCGGGTCGAGCCCGCTGGTCGGCTCGTCAAGCAGGAGCAGCCGCGGGCGGCGCAGCAGCGCCGCAGCGAGGCCGAGTCGCTGGCGCATCCCGGTCGAGTAACCGCTCACGCGGTCGTCCCCCCGGTCGCCGAGGCCAACTCGCCTCAGCGCATCGTCGATCTCGTCGGGCTCCGCATGCCGTCCGTCGAGCTTGGCCAGCAGCCTCAGGTTCGAGCGCCCCGACAGATACGGATAGAAGCTGGGCTCCTCCACGAAGCCCCCCACGGCATCGAGCGCATCGCCACCAAGATGATCGAGCGTGTGACCTAACAACTCGACGGTGCCGCTGTCCGGCCGGATCAGGCCGAACAGCATCCGCAGGAGTGTCGTCTTGCCGGCGCCGTTGGGGCCGAGCAGCCCGCGGACCTCGCCGGACTCGATCGAGAGGTCGAGTCCGTCAACCGCCGTCGTCGCGCCGAAGCGCTTGACGAGTCCTGTCGCCCGGACGGCGTGCACGCGGCGAATATACATGGGCGATTAAACACATCGGGGACGGCGTCCGGTGATAGGCTGGCGCCGGCGCTCCGGTCACAGCGCCACCGCTCGAATCAGGGCGGCTGCTTATACCCGTGCGTGGGGAGGGAATACGCCGTGAGGAATCTCGTGTCGTTCCGGACGCGCTCGCGTCGACGTGGTCGGGTCGTGATCGCTGCAGCGCTGGCGTCATGCGTAGCTGTCGTCGGTGTCGCCTCCGCCGCCGTCGGTGGGTTCAACCCGTTCCATCACCAGAAGGTCTCGCATACCTATGCCGGAGGGCTCCTGCTGCCCACCAACCAATGGATCTCTCCCTTGGGAACCCGCATCCTCGACGCCAAAGCCCGTCTCGTGTCGAGCACAATCAGCCCGAACGGCCATTACCTGGCCGCACTGGGCTGGAATGACTTCTCGGGCTTCCTGACGATCGTCGACCTGCAAACCGACAAGATCGTCTCCCAGACCGCCCTCGATAGCGGCACCGGCAGCGCCGAGGACAACTCCGTCGGGCCCGACGGCCCGCTGTTCTCCTCGGACGGCAGCACCCTCTGGGTCCCGCAGTCGACGTGGCTCGACAAGTTCAGCTTCGACCAGACGACCGGTGCGGCCACCCAGGAGGGCGAGATTGCGCTGTGCGGCTCCCCCCTCACCTCGTCGAGTTGCAATCCGAACATCGGCCCGAGCAACCCGAGCGGCGCCTACCTGCCGGCGGGAATGGCGCTGTCGCCCGACGGCAACACGCTGTATGTCGCGCTCAACGGCAACAACACGCTCGGCGAGATCAACACCCAGACCGACACGCTGAGCAAGACGATCCCGGTCGGCAACGCGCCGCGCCAGGTCGTGCTCGCCGGCAACGGCACGGTCGCCTACGTCTCCAACGAGGGCGGCCGCCCGGCGAGCAACGGTGAGTTCACCAACCTTTCAGACGGCACGCCGATCGTCTCGAGCCGCAAGACCGGCGCGGCGATCACGGGCACCGTCTCAGTCGTCAACCTTGCGACCGGCAAGGAGACGCGGGAGATTCCGGTCGGTCTCCAGCCGACGGCTCTCTATCAGCACGGCGACGCTCTGTTTGTCGCCAACTCCAATGACGACAGCCTGTCGGTGATCAACGAGAAGAGCAACACGGTCGCTCAGACGGTCCAGACCAACCCGGTCCCTGGCGCCCAGGTTGGCAGCTACTCCAACGCGATCAACATGTCAGATCCGAAGCACGTGCTGGTCAGCATCGGCCGTGACAACGCGATCGCGGTGTACGACTTCCGCGGCTTGCACCGGCGGATGACGTTCGTCGGGTTGCTCCCGACCGACTGGTACCCCGTTCAGGTGCAGCCCGATCCGGCGATCGGTGCCCATGCGATCGTGGTCACCAACGACAAGGG
The DNA here is from genome assembly GCA_963699325.1 of uncultured Solirubrobacterales bacterium. Classification (GTDB taxonomy): domain Bacteria; phylum Actinomycetota; class Thermoleophilia; order Solirubrobacterales; family Solirubrobacteraceae; genus Palsa-465. Next base: position 994,313 of record CAVOTN010000022.1, read on the forward strand.
CATCGGCGCACAGGGCCTCGAATCGACGATCAACAAGGGTCCCGACACGTCTCCGGCCACCGGACACAACACCTACGACGACACCGGCAGCGTCACGGTATTCAGGATGCCGGGCGATCATCAGATCCCGCGCGACACCCAGAGGGTCTTCACCGACGACGACTGGGATCAGATCAAGCCGATCAACCAAGGCGACTACGACACCGTGCCGAAGGTCATCCCTGCCCGTCTCGGCGGCAGCTCACCGATCAAGCACATCGTCGTGATCGTCAAGGAGAACCGCACCTACGACCAGGTGCTCGGCGACCTGAAGGAAGGCAATGGCGATCCGGCTGACGCCCAGTTCGGCGCGCAGGTCACACCGAACTTCCACGCGCTCGCTTACCGATTCGGTGACCTCGACAACTTCTACGACGAGGGCACGCTCTCGGCCGATGGTCACAACTGGCTCGTGCAGGCCGAGGCCAACGACTACCTCGAGAAGGAGTTCGGGGCGTTCTACCGGTCCTACCCGTCACAGGGCGGTGACTCGCTGGCCTACCAGCGCGACGGCTTCCTGTGGAACGCGACGGAGAAGGCCGGCCGCAGCGTCCAGAACTTCGGCGAGTACATCTACAACCCGTACAGCCTCCCGGCCGACGCTCCCGTGTGGGACGCGTGGTACGCGGAGTCGCAGTGGCTCGAGGACGGGCACCAGGGCGCCGAGCCGATCAGCAATCCGTGCCAGTACACGCGGGTGCATTCGGACATTCCGTCGCTGCAGGCGATCTCCGATCCCTGCTTCCCGAACTTCCAGCTCTCGATCCCGGATCAGTACCGCGTCGACCAATGGCTCCCGGTGTTCAAGCGGCAGTTGAAGACCGGGAAGATGCCCAACCTCACGTTCATGTGGCTGATGACCGACCACACCGGGGCCACCGGTGTATCCAACAGCTCCACGGTCCCGGACCCGGTTGCCCAGGTGGCCGACAACGACCTCGCCGTCGGCCGGGTGATCGACAAGATCTCCCACAGCCGCTTCTGGAAGAGCACCGCGATCTTCGTGGTCGAGGACGACACCCAGAACGGCGTCGATCACGTCGATGGCCACCGCGGTCCGGCGTTCGTGATCAGCCCCTACTCGGCACGCGGTGTCGATGACCAGTACTACACGCAGCTCAATATGGTCAAGACGATCGAGCAGATCCTCGGCGTCCATGCGATGAACCAGGAGGACCTGGCGGCCGAGCCGATGTACGGCGCGTTCACGCAACGTCCCGACTTCGCGCCGTACAACCTGAAGCCGAACAAGATCCCGCTCAACCTGGGCGCTCCGGGCGGCCCGACGACGCTCACCTCGCCGTCCGTGAGCGCCACCGCGGCCGAGCGCAACGCGTTCGCGGCGCAGGGCGTCGTGCCGGCCGACATGCGCTCGGTCTACAACGCCTGGATGGCGTGGAGCCGCCAGCAGGTCGCCGAGCACCACTTCGATGGTCCGGACCGCGTCAATCCGGAGCAGATGAACCGGTTCGACTGGTACTCGTCCCACGACTGGCGAATCGCGTATCCGGGCGATCCGAAGATCTACACGCCGGGCCAGGTTCCGGGCCGGAACCTGCCGGCCGCCTTCCTCGGCGACGACTAAAGCTCCTGGATGTGATCGGCCTCGCGCGCCCCGGGGAAGGGGCGCGTGAGGCAGAACTCCTCGAGCGTGGCTTCGGGGACGCCTTCGACGCCCGGCGTGTCCGAGGCCTCGCCGCGGGTGTGGGGATCGTCGGCGAATCCGCCGACCTCGACCGAATGCTGCGGGCTGCGATAGCCCGAGATGCCGATCAGGTGGAGCCCGAGCGCCCGACCGAGCGCATCGAGGCGCGCAGCGATGATCGGCTCCTGGTTCACGGAATAGTTGGTCCCCGGGGCCGGGAAGAAGCCGGTCGAGCCGCCGTGAGGCACGAACGGAGTGCTGATGCATCCACCGGGAGGCGGAACAACCGGTAGCGAGGCGTCCTCGGCGGCGGCCGCCTCGCGATCGAGCACCGTGGCCTCGTGGGAAAGCGTCGTCTGCAGCTTGGTCAGCTGGCTCCGCTTGGCTGACCGGTCATGGGCGACGCGAAGCTCACGATCGACGATCGACAAGCGGAGTTGCGCGATGTCGTCGCGCTCGACGCTCACGGCGGTCGTCGTCTGCTGTCGGCGGATCTTGATCTTGGCCAGCCGGCGGGCCTCGGCCGCGACCGCCACGCGAGTGGTGATGACCTGCCGCGTCGTCCGCGCATTCGACTTCGCGATCGTGCTCAGGTTGCTGACCTTGTTGACGAGATCCTCCCAACCGCGCGACTCGACGATCACGTCAACCAGATTCGGCGTCGGCGACTCGTAGTCGGCGATCAGCTGAGAGGCGAGAATCCGGCGGTCGCTCGCGAGCTGCCGCTGGAGTCCGACGAGCCGCTGCTGCGCGCCCGATAGCGCCACCGTCACCTGTTCGAGCTGCTGCTCCTGGATCTCGAGGCTCTGCTGCACGACGTCGAGCCTCGCCTGGAGCGAGCTGATCGTGCCCTCGAATCCCTGGATCTTCGTGCTGTCCGCGTGGATCGCCGACTGCAGCTGGTTCGCGCGCTGCTGGCCCGCCGAATAGCGGCTCGCGAGATCGCCGCGGCTCACGCCGGCGCTCGTCACCACGGCGACAACCGCGAGCACGGATGCCAGGACCCCTGAGGACCGCCTGCTCAAGGGCGGCGACGCTACCAGCCGCAGTGACGGTTTCCTCCCCTTGCAACGGTCCTTGCGCGGTCCCGCAAGCCGTAGCTGTTACAGGCAAACGCCCCTATACCGGTGATGTCCCGACCCACGATCAGCGTCTGCATGGTCTCGGTGCCCTCGTAGGTGTGGATCGCTTCGATGTCGGCCATGTGGCGGATCACGTGGTTCTCGAGCAGGATCCCGTTGCCACCGAGCATGTCGCGCGCCTCGGCGCACACCTGCCGGGCCTTGCGCGTGTTGTTGAGCTTCGCGAGCCCGGCGATCGTGTCGCTGAGCTCGCCGCGCTCGGCCAGCCGCCCGATCTGCAGGCAATAGAGCTGCATCGAGGTCACCTCGGCGAGCATCCTCACCAGCCGATCCTGGACGATCTGGAAGCTCGCCAGCGGGCGGCCGAACTGCTCGCGGCGCTTGGCATACGTGAGCGCGGTGTCGTAGGCGGCGACCGCGTGCCCGAGCGCCGCCCAGGCGCAGGTGACTGCGCGTTCCGGCGAGCACGCGTCCGGTGTCCTTGAAGCTGTTCGCTCCGGGCAACCGGTTCTCCGCCGGCACCTCGACGTCCTCGAGCGAGATCCGTGCCTGCCAGATCGCGCGCAGCGACCCCTTGCCCTCGATCACCTCGGCCTCATACCCCGGCGTTCCCTTCTCGACCAGGAAGCCGTTGACCTTACCGTCGTCGTTGCGAGCCCACACCACGACGACGTCGGCGATGCTTCCGGACCCGATCCAGCGCTTGGCGCCGTTCAGCACGTACGAGTCGCCGACTCGGCGCGCGTTCGTCTCGAGCGCGACCGAGTCAGAACCATGGTCGGGCTCGGTCAGGGCGAACGCCCCCAGCTGCTCGAGGCGCGCCATGCTCGGTAGCCAGCGCTGCTTCTGCTCCTCGGAGCCGAGCATCGCGATCGACTTCATCGCCAACCCGGACTGGACCCCGAGGAACGTCCCGAGGCTGCCGTCGCCCCGGTTGAGCTCCATGTGAACGAGCCCGCAGGCGATCGGATCGAGCCCCGGGCAGCCGTAATCGCGGATGTCCTCGCCGACGACCCCGAGCTCGCCGAGACGGCGGATCAGCGGCCACGGCATCTCGGCACGCTCCCAGTAGTCGCCGATCACCGGCAGCACCTCGTCGTCGACGAACAGGCGGACCCGACGCAGAACGTCGAGTTGCTCGTCGGTGAGCTGCTCGCGCAGGAAGAAGTAGTCGGTGGCCAGGGAATGGCCAAGGCCCTCGAACAGGTCAGGCGGTGCGGTCACCATCGGCGTCCTCCAGTTCTGGTTCGGCGAGCGCGGTCGCGATCGCCCGGTAGGTCTTGCGGTTGAAGATCAGGCCTACGTGGCTTCCGGTCACCTCCACGCAGGTGCCGTAGGGGACGAGCGCGGACTGCCAGCGGACCACGCCGTCGCCCTTGGAGTAGATGCTCGTGAGGCGCACGCGGTCGGCCGGGAACGGGCCGGCGAAGTCCGACGCGAACGGGCAATCGCACGTCTCGGTGAGGCACAGCGGTGACCTGGCCCGACCGCTTCTGAGCACGACCCGGCGGGCGGCTCCGGCGGCCGCCTGCGTCGGATAGCTGGCCGCGAGCATCTGGCGCAGCCCGGCACCGATCGAGATCCCGTGCGAGACGAGCTCCGGTCGGCGGTGGCCGAGCGCGCGGACGTAGTGCCCGCCCCGGCTGTGGCCGATCAGCGCCACCCGGCGCCCGTGACTGTTGTGGATCCCCTCCAGGCGGCGCTCGATGCGGTCAACCGCCCGGTCAGAGCACCCTGTGTTTGTGACGAAGCCGCAGATGTGCGGCCGGTATCCGATCCGCCGAAGCCACGCCGCGAGCACGACCAGCGTCTGGTCGCCGCCGCCGAAGCCCGGCATCAGGATCACCGGCCGGCCGTCGCCCCGCGGCACCCCTCGGCCAATGAACACGGGATCGGCGAGCAGCCTCGAAAGCTCGAGCGTCCAGCGCGTCTCGCGCAGATGATCTCCCCACCAGCGCTCGTCGGGGACCTGCGGGAGCTCGTCAGTCAGCAAGTACATAGGTCCCCGGGGGGCGTCGGGGACCTGCGGGAGTCCGTCAGTGAGCGAGTACATAGGTCCCCGGCGCCTTTCCCTGCGCTTTGTACGTCGCATTTCCGAGCGCCTTGGGCGCCGGCGCCGTCCCGCCGGAGCGCTCGGCCAGCCACGCGTCCCAGTCCGGCCACCAGCTCCCCGGCAGCTGCGGTGTCTGAGCGGCGAACTCCTCGGGCGTGTCGGGCAGGTCGTCGGCGACGCGGAAGCTCGCCCGAGACTCGGCCCCCTCCCGCGCCGGCGGGTTGACCAGGGCCTGGATATGGCCGCTCCGGGAGAGCACGAACCGCGGGCTTCCGCCGAACAGGAGCGCGCCCTTGTACGCGCTCTCCCACGGGACGATGTGGTCGTTCGCGCCGGCGACGAAGTACGTGTCGACGTCGACCTCGCCGAGGTCAACCGGATCGCCGAGGACCTCGAGCGCACCCGGATGGGCGAACGAGTTGTCCAGGCCGAGGTGGATGAAGTCCCGGTGGAGCCCGGCCGCGAGCCGGACCGCGTCCTGATTCCAGTAGAGGATGTCGAACGCCGGGGGCGTCTTCCCGAGCAGGTAGTTGTTCACGACGTAGTTCCAGACGAGGTCGTTCGGCCGCAGCCAGGTGAACACGCCGGCGAGCGCCTGCCCGTCGAGGTAGCCCTTGCGAGCGGACTCGGCGACGGCCGCCGCCGCGAGATCCCGGGTGGCGAACGCGTTCAGCGTGCCCTCGGTGTCGTTGTCGAGCGCGCACACCATCAGCGTGAGGCTCGCCACCTCGTCGAGCTCGCCGGCGGCTGCGAGATGACCGAGCAGGCCCGCCGTGATCGTCCCGCCCGAGCACGCTGCGGCCAGATGGACCCTGCTCTGCGCCGCGATCGAGGCGACCGCGTCGCGGGCCTCGGCGACCGCCTGCGCGTACGTATCGAGATCGAAGTGGCCCTGGGCCTGCTCGGGGTTGCGCCACGAGATCGCGAACACCTGCTGTCCCTGCGCGACGTAGTACTCGATCATGCTCCGGCCGGGAGCGAGATCGAGCACATAGAACTTGTTGATCGTCGGTGGCACGAACAGCAGCGGCACGTCCCGCACCTGGTCGGTCGCCGGTTGGTAGTGGATCAGCTCGAACACCTCGGTCCGAAGCACGACCGACCCCGGCGTGGCCGCGAGGTTGCGCCCGACCTCGAATCCGCTCGTGTCGACGGTCGCGGGCAGCCGCTGCGGAGTGTTCAGATCGTGGACGAGATGCCCGGCGCCCCGGACGAGATTGCCCCCGCCCGTGTCGACGATCTCCTTGAGCACGGTCGGATTGGACCACGCGAAGTTCGTCGGGGCGAGCGCGTCGAGCACGTTGCTGGCGGCCAGCCGCGCGCGGCGCTCGGCGCGCCAATCGACGTCGGCATCAGAGATCAACCCATCCACGGTCTCGCCGATCGCGAGGTAGCCCTGCAGCACCCGCCGAAGCAGCCAGTTGCGCTCCCACGCAGGGTCGGCGAACCGCCGGTCGCCCTTGGCGGGCGCGAGCTCGGAACGGCCGGCGGCGGTGCGGGTGAGCTCGGCGGTGAGGCCCGCGGCGCGGCCGATGAGCCGCCCGGGGTGACGGGCCAGTCCGGCGCCGACCTTGACCGCCGAGCCCGGGGCGATGAACCGAGGCGCGCCGCCTGACGCGGCTTCGCTCAGCAGCACGTCCAGCCCCGACTGGCGCCGCCCGGCTCGTCCGCCGGACGGGTGACTCGTTTGACTGGTTGGTTTTCGGTGTGGCGCCGTCGCTCATCGATGTCCTCCGAGTTGTGCTTGTGCAATAAGACTCGCTCTCGCGGAGGCTGTGCGCATCGGATCGTCGCCCTAAGTTCCGGGCTGCCGGTTGTGAGCTGCGTACAATCGCCGGCGAGGAGAGGCTTGGCGTTGTGAACCGGGATCCCGCGATCGTCGCACTCCGCGAGGCGCTTGAGCAGCGGCTCGAGCGGATGGCCGACGAGGCAACCGAGCGGATCGTCCTCGATGTCCCGGCCTACCGGGCCGCCGATGAGCAGTTCCGGGCGGACATTCACGCCCACGTCGTGGCCCATCTGCACGCAAGCCTCGAGAGCCTCGGCGCCGACCGCGAGGTCACGCGCGAGGACCTGTTGTTCGTCCGCCCCCACGCCGCGCGGCGCACGAGGCGCGTGTCGGTCACCGAGTTCGTGCAGGCGTTCTACGTCGGCGAGCGGGTGCTGTGGGACACCGCGCTCGCGCTCGCGCACGACGACGAGTCGCGGCGGGCGGCGCTGGCATTCGCCTCGCACCTCCCGCGCTACTTCGAGGTCGCGACCACGCACGCCGCCGAGGTCTACCTCGAGACTCAGGAGCAGCTCGCGGCGACGGGCGAGCGGATCCGGCGCGACCTGCTCGAGGACCTGCTCGCCGGCCGGGAGCTCGATCCGGGCCCGCGCCTCGATGCCGCGCGCGCCGCCGGCGTCCGCGACGATGCGTCGTTCGTCGTGATCACCGCGACGCCGTGCGACACCCCCGGCGACGAGCAGATGCTGCGCGGGGGCGCATCGGCGCTGGCCCGCGCCGTGGGGAGCCGGACGCTGCCGCTCGCGGTCGTCCGCCACGACGAGATCGTGGTTGTCGTGCCCGCCGTCGACGACCTCCAGGAGGCGATCGCGGCCCGGCTCGGGGACGTCCAACAACGGCTCGCGGACGGCGGGCTGCCGCTCGCCGTCGCCGTGAGCACGACCGTGTCCGGGGTGGCGCAGATTCCGGACGCCTACCGGGAGTCGAACACCATCCGAAGCGCGCACGGCTCGACCCCCGGCGTCTTCGTGCTCTCAGAGCTGACCGCGTTCGAGTACCTGACGCTCCGCGCCGACCCGACCGCGAGCCGTCTGATCGCGCCGGCGGTCCACGAGTTCGTGGCGCAGGACATGGCCGACGGCGGACCGCTGATCGCCACCCTGCGCGAGTACGTCGCGTGCGACCTCAATGCCCGGCGCGCGGCGGACCGCCTGCACATCCACGTCAACACCGCGCACTACCGGCTCGGACGGATCGCCGAGCGGACCGGGTCCGACCTGCGCCGCGTGAGCGACCTGATCGAGCTCCTGATCGCCGCCCGGCTGGCGGACGCCGAATTGGTTGCTCCACACAACCGCGCTCGTCTGAATTAGGCCGCCGCTCCCATGTTCTTGGCGGGGGCAGTGAGGGACGCTTTCCCTCGCCCCGGCAACCGAACCAAGGACCGTCGATGAACGAGAACCTCGCCCACAACCTGACCGCATCGGCGCAGCGGTACCCAGACAGCGCCGCGCTCCGGATCGACGAACTCACGATCACCTACTCCGACCTCGACGAGGCGACCGCTCGCGTCGCCGGGTTGCTCCGCGAGCGCGGCATCGTCGCCGGCGACCGGGTCGGGATCATGCTCCCGAACGTGCCCCAGTTCGCGTTCGCCTACTACGGCGTTCTGCGCGCGGGCGGGGTGGTCGTCCCGATGAACGTGCTGCTCAAGCAGCGCGAGGTCGAGTTCTACCTCGGGGACCCGGAGGCCCGGCTGATCTTCGCCTGGCACGAGTTCGCCGAGGCCGCCGAGCAGGGAGCCGCTGCCGCCGGAGCCGAGTGCATCGTGGTCGAACCCGTGTCGTTCGGCCGGCTGCTCGCGGGCTCAGAGCCCGTCGATGAGGTCGCCGACCGCGCCGCCGACGACACCGCGGTGATCCTGTACACGTCCGGCACCACCGGCAAGCCGAAGGGCGCCGAGCTCACGCACTCGAACCTGGCGATCAACGCCGACGTCAGCAAGGCGCTGTTCTCGCTCGACCACGAGGACGTGATCCTCGGAACGCTCCCGCTGTTCCACGCGTTCGGCCAGACCTGCGGGCTGAACGCCGCGATCAGCGCCGGCACGTCGCTCACTCTGATTCCGCGGTTCTCCGCCGACGCGGCGCTCGCGGCGATCGAGCGCGATCGGGTGACCGTGTTCGAGGGAGTCCCGACGATGTTCTCCGCGCTTCTGCATGCGTCTGACCGCGAGCGCTTCGACGTGAGCACGCTCCGCGTGTGCGTCTCCGGCGGCGCGGCGCTGCCGGTCGAGGTGCTGCGCGGCTTCGAGGAGGCGTTCGGGTGCATCGTCCTCGAGGGCTACGGGCTGTCCGAGACCTCGCCCGTGGCGTGCTTCAACCACCCCGACCGGGAGCGCAAGCCGGGCTCCATCGGCACCCCGATCGAGGGCGTCGAGATGCGCCTGGTCGACGATCATCGCGAGACGGTGGCGCCGGACGAGGTCGGCGAGATCGCGATCCGCGGCCACAACGTGATGAAGGGCTACTGGAACCGCCCCGAGGCGACCGCGGACGCGATCGACTCCGCCGGCTGGTTCTACTCGGGCGACATCGCGAGGGTCGACGAGGACGGTTGCTACTTCATCGTCGACCGCAAGAAGGAGCTGATCATCCGCGGCGGCTACAACGTGTATCCGCGCGAGATCGAGGAGGTTCTGTACGAGCACCCCGCCGTCCGCGAGGCCGCCGTAATCGGTATCCCCCACTCCGAACTCGGCGAGGAGGTCGGCGCCGCGGTCGCGCTCAAGCCGGGTGAGAACGTCACCGAGTCCGAGATCCGCGACTACGTGAAGGCGAACGTCGCCGCCTACAAGTACCCGCGGCACGTGTGGTTCGTCGACGAGCTGCCCAAGGGCCCGACCGGCAAGATCCTCAAGCGCGCGATCGAGATTCCGGCCGGCGTGGGGTCGTAAGGGTCGCCGGCGGCGAGACCCCGCCCGTTCCCGGCACGGCCGCTTGGGAAGAAACGGTGACTATGTTCGACGTTTCTTCCCAAGACGGCCACCGGCGTCACCCGATTCGGACGACGAAACCGCGCCGGCAAGCCCATATCGTCGCGCGACGATGGATACGAACGGGCCCGATTTCGCGCTGATCGTGTTCGAGCACACCGGGGGCGCCGAGGAGGCGTACTCGCGCGCGCCGAGATCGGTCGCCGGCGTGGACTGGGCGAACCAGGTCGCGTTCGTCGAGCATCACCGCCGAAACCGGATCATCGTGCGCGGAACGTTCGCCGGCCGCTACGTCGACGCCGACGACGAGTCGGAGTTCATCGGCGCGAAGACCGCCGAGGGCGCCGTCGCCGGCGGCGCCGTCGGTCTGTTCGCCGGCCCGCTGGGGCTCGCGGTCGGGCTCGTCGCAGGTGGACTCGCCGGCGGCGTCGCCCAGGAGCGCCACTCCCCGCATCTGCGGAGCGCGTTCTTCGACGAGGTGCGCCGGGAGGTCCCAGAGGGATCCTCGGCCGTGATCATGATGTCCTCGCCGGATCACGTCGACGCGATGGTCAGCGCGCTCGAGGGACACGGGGGCCGGCTCGTCCGCCACCACCTGAGCGCCAGACGACGCGAAAGCCCTCGAGTACGCGGTCGCCGGCGATCCGACCGCGACCCCGCCGCCGGCGGCGTAGTGCGATTCATCCTCAACATCATCTGGCTGATCTTCGGCGGCCTCTGGCTGGCGATCCTGTACACACTGGCCGGGCTCGTCGCGTTCATCCTGATCATCACGATCCCGTTCGGGTTCGCCGCGTTTCGCATGGCCAGGTTCTGCCTGTGGCCGTTCGGCCGGACACTCGTGAAGAAGGACACAGCCGGGGTCGGGTCGCTCGTCGGCAACATCATCTGGGTGGTGCTGCTCGGGTGGGAGCTCGCGCTCGCACACCTGGTCACGGGCATCGCTCAGTGCATCACGATCATCGGCATCCCGCTCGGCCTCGCGAACTTCAAGCTGATCCCGGTGTCGTTGTGGCCACTCGGGCGGGACAACGTGTCGGTCGAGGAGGCTCACCAGATGGGCTACTCGGGCCTCGGGATCCCGTCGTAGTCGCCGCCCCGAGCTAACCTACCGCGCCATGCCTGGGATGGGTGCTCGCCGCGCCCGGTCGCCACGCTCGCCGGCAATGCGTCGGGCGCGCCGGCTGTTCGCGGCGCACGCGCACGCCGAGCGCGCCCGGATGCCGGTCGACGAGGTGCTGGGTACGCGCCGGCGAAGCGGATGGACAGACGCGGCGCGAGCTGCTGATCGGCGCCGGCGGTCTGGCCGCCGGCGCGGCGCTGGCGTCGAACCCGGCGGCAGCGCTGGCGTTCCGGATCGCAAAGTTGCAGGCGCACCCCCGGATCGCGATCGTCGGCGCCGGTCTGGCGGGGCTGCGCTGCGCGCACATGTTGTGGACCGAGAGCCCCGGCGACCCGGTGCTGTCGACCGTGTACGAGGCAAACCCCGACCGCGCCGGCGGTCGCTGCTGGACGCTTCGGGACTACTTCGCCGGCGGGTTGATCACCGAGCACGGCGGGTCGTTCCTGAACAGCGACCAGATCGCGATCCGCAGGCTCGCATCCCGCCTCGGGCTCGAGCAGGTCGTCGTCAACGGCGGCGACCTCCTCCGCGGTGACGAGGTGTTCTTCATCGACGGCCGCATTTACACCTACGCGGACGCGAACAAGGACTGGCACGACGTCGGCTTCCCCGCGTTCCGTAAAGCCGCGCACGAAATGAACACCGCCGCCGGCACGGCCCGGCTCGACGGGATGTCGGTAACGGAATGGCTCGACAGCACCGAGATCGGCGCGGACAGCCGGTTCGGCAAGCTCATGATGGCCGACACTGTCACCGAGAACGGCGGCGACCCCGACGATCAGTCCGCGCTCGACCTGATCGTGCTCCTGACCGGCAACCCCCGCTCGTCGCTCTACCCGCTGCCGGGCGACGACGAGCGCTACACGATCGTCGGCGGGAACGACCAGCTCGTGTCCGGGATGATCGGCGACCTTACGCCCGGCACCGTCCGCCACGACCACGTGCTGGTCGCGATCCGCGAGCATTCGGATCACACGATCGGGCTCGTGTTCGACGCCGGTGGCAAGAGCGTCGAGAAGACCGCCGACCTCGTCGTGCTCGCGCTGCCGTTCAGCACGCTCCGCCACGTCGAGCTCCGCCGCTCCGGACTGTCGCCGACCAAGCGCCGCGTGATCCGAACGATGGGCATGGGGACGAACGCCAAGATCCATCTCGAGCTCAACCACAAGACCTGGCCGGCGCTCGGCTACAGCGGTGCCACCTATGGCGAGTGGCAGCGCCTGGCGTGCGGATGGGACGACACCGTCCAGCTCGGCCCCGACGCCAGCCCCGCGCTGTACCTGGCCTTTCCCGGCGGACGCGTCGGTCGCACCGGCCTGACCGGCGCCGCACACGGCACCGCGCCGGCGCGCGACGTCCACTGGGCACTCCGGCAGATCGAGCACCTGTTCCCCGGCACGAGCGCCGCCTTCACCGGCCGCGCCTATGAGGACCACTGGTCGCGCGACCCGTGGGTACACGGCGCCTACTCGTACTACCGAGTGGGTCAGGCGGCGAGTTACGGTCAGCTCGCCGGCGCCAGCGACGGTCGCTTCCTGTTCGCCGGTGAGCACACCTCGATCGACAACATCGGCTTTCTCGACGGTGCGGTCGAGAGCGGCGAGCGCGCCGCCCGCCGGCTGTTCGGTCGCATCGGCCTCTGAGTTCCGCCGGCGCCCGGCACGTTAGCGCGGCATTTTCACCACAAGGCTGCGGAAGGTTCTGGCGGCTCCCGGGGTCTTCATAAGTGACCGTCCAACTGACGGTCCACTGAAAATCGCGAATTGGGAGCGAACAAATGACTAGTCGGGGAACTGCGAAGTTCCGCATATTCGGCGTCGCCGCACTGGCGACCGCCGCCTTGATCGTCGCCGGATGCGGCAGCGCGAGCAGCTCGAGCACGAGCACAGCGACTGCCGCGGCCGCGCCGGCATCCACAAGCTCGACATCGGTGACAACGTCAGCCGCGGCAGCGACGACCGGTGTCATGGTCAAGACCGCGAAGGGATCGAGCGGGACTTACCTCGCCGGTCCTAACGGGCACGCCCTCTACCTGTGGGTCGCCGACAGCGGTGACATGTCGAGCTGCTCGGGCGCGTGCGCCCACGCGTGGCCCCCGCTTCTGACCAAGGGCAAGCCGACCGCCGGCCCCGGCGTGAACGCGTCTGACCTCGGCACGACGATGCGCTCCGACGGCACCGAGGAAGTCACCTACAAGGGTCACCCGCTGTACTACTTCATTGCCGACACCAGCGCGGGCAGCACCAAGGGGCAGGGTAGTGACAGCTTCGGAGCCAAGTGGTGGCTGATCTCGCCGTCGGGCACGGAAATCACCACCGGCGCCGCCGCAGCCTCGACGGGCGGCTCCTCGTCGAGCGGAACGTCCACGTCGCACTCCGGCAGCGGCTGGGGCTAGCAACCAGTCCGTGGGGCGACTGAATGACACAGACCGAGGTGGGTGCCCGCGGCCACGCGGGCACCGCCGCATTTCATGACATAGGCGACGCGGCCGGCGGGTCCCGGCGGGCCCCCGACCGGCCGATCGGACCGTGGGCGTTCGCCGGCGTCGCCGTCGCGTCGTTCGGCGGCCCGCTCGCGCTCGCGGCGCTGGCGGCGCCGGGGCTCGCCGCCGATGCGTCGGAGTCGGCGGGGCTGGCGATGCTCGCGGCGGCGGTCGTGTTCGTCGCGCCGCTCGCGATCTGGCTGCGGTACTCCAGCCACGTCAGCAGCGCCGGCGGCCTATACGCGTTTGTCGAGGCGGCGGCGGGACGACGCGTGGCGCTCGTGCAGGCGGCAATCTGGACGTTCAGCTACGCGCTCTACATCGTCTACACGACCGTGCAGATCGTGTATGACCTGCTCCCCGAAGTCATCCCCGGCGTGCGCCCGTACCAGACCGCACTCGCGCTGCTGATCCCGGTCGCGCTCGCCGCGGTCATGATCGCGGGGCGCGCCGCGACGCTGATCGTGCTCGGCCTGATGGCGGCCGGGCAGCTCGTGCTCGCGGGAATCCTCGACGGCGTGACGCTCGCGAACATCTCGACACCCGCGTCGAGCTTCGGCGCCGGCGCCCCCGCCGGCGCCCTGGCCAAGGCCGGGGCGCAGACCTCGCTGCTCTACATCTGCGGAAGCCTCCCGCTGTTCCTCGGTGGCGAGCTGGCCACGCCGGCGCGGACGATCCGCCGCGGGCTCACCGGCGCGTTCCTGATCACCGGGCTCGTGATCGTGCTCGCGGTCGCGCCGCTCGCCGCCGCGCCCGGTCTGCTCCGCACCGAGATTCCAGGCGTGAGCGTGGTCGAGCAGTTCGCCGGCGTCGGGCTCGCACGGGCGATCGGCATCGGCGTCGCGGTCAGCACCGCCGGCGTGATCCTGTGCGAGTACCTCGCGGTGACGCGGCTCGTGCACGCGGTCACCCGCTGGCGGATCCGCCCGATAACGGCCGTGATCGGCGCCGGCATCGTGCTCGCGGCGCCGTTCACGCTGATCGACCCCGACGGTTTCTACGACACGCTGGTGAAGCCGTCGCTGGTGGCGCTGTGGCTGAGCCAGTTGATCGTGTTCGCGGTGTATCCGCTGTTCGCGATCAAGCGGCGGCAGCGGGCCTGGCCGGCGTTGACGCTCAGCCTGATCGCGAGCACGTTCGCGGTCTATGGACTCGTGACCACGCTCCAGCAGGCGTCGAGTTGAACCCGCCGAGCCTCCCGGAAGGTTTTCGGGCGCGAAGCGTCCTGGGGGTTAGATGATTAGAAAGTTTCGGTTGCTGCCGGCCGCGGTGCTCGCCATTGCCCTACTCGCGGCGCCCGTACAGGCGGTCGTGCGCCACAGACCGGCCGAGCGCCGACACGAGCACCATCACGCCGGCCGCCGGCACACCCTCGCCCCCGCCCGGCACCGCGCCACCGGGGCGAACGCCGCTGGCCCGTCCGCGAGCCACGCCGGCGCCGCCGTCGGCGCCGGCAACGCGGTCCGCGGCGCGCTCTCGCCCGGCGCTCGTCACCAGACCGCTCACGCCGCGAGCGGCACGACCGTGACGATTGCCGACTTTCAGTTCAGTCCCGCCACGATCACCATCCATGTCGGTGACACGGTGACGTGGGTGAACAACGGTCCGAGTGCCCACACCGCGACCGCCAATGACGGCAGCTTCAACACGGGCGTCCTGCAGAAGGGCCACAGTGCGTCGCACACGTTCACCAAGGCCGGGACGTTCACCTACATCTGCATGATCCACCCGTTCATGCACGGAACGGTCGTGGTACTGGCGAGCACCACGTCGACCACGACCACTCCGGCGACCACACCGACCGCACGACCACGCCCGCATCGACCACGCCCGCATCGACGACCCCCACCCCGACGTCGACGAGCACCGCCGGCCAGCTGCCGATGACCGGCTTCGCGGTCACCGCAATCGTGCTGGCCGGTCTGCTGATGACCGGCGTCGGGCTCGCGCTCCGCCGCAAGGCGCGAGCCTAGTCTCGTCAGGCCTTCTCCACCGGCGGTGGCACCCATCCGCCCTCGAGCACGCGCTGCTCGGGCCAGTAGATACGGAGGATCAGGTTGAAGGCCCCGGCCGGCGCCGGCAACCAGTTCGCCTCGCGCTCGGCGCCGGGCGAGTCATGTGAGAGCCACAGGTCGAGCGAGCCGTCACGGTTGACCGTGAGCGGGTCGCGATCGCCGATCGCGTACCGGCCGAGCGGGTTATCGACGAAGTACTGATGCTCGTTGTACATCGTCAGGGACCAGAACGCCTTGGCCGGCGGCGTGTCGCCCTCGTCGAAGTGCAGGCGGTACCGGGCCGCGCCGGTCAGTGGCTCCCCGTCACCGTCGACCGTCGTGTTGGGGTAGACGGCATCGTTGCTGAGGTTCGCGCCGAGGCCGACCAGCGCGACGAACGCGCGCATCCCGTAGTCGGTGCCGTAGCTGCCGAGGTTGCGGGACATCGACCAGCCGTTCGTCAGCCCCGACCGCTGCTGGCGTTGGGCCTTCAGCTGCGCCATCGCGGCCCGGATGCCCTCGCCGAGAGCGGGGACGCGGTCGGGATCGGGTTCGAACGCACCGGGCCGGAGCCCGATCGCCGCAAACCGCTCGATCGCCGGCGCGTCCTCCTCGGTCGGGGGATTCTCGACCATCAGCCGCGCCAGCCGCTCGAAGAATGTGGTGGCGTCCATCGCCTCGACCTGGTCCGGCGGCGGCGTGGCGACGTCGACCCGCGGGTCGGCCGGCGCGGCCGGGGACGGCGAGTAGTCGCTCCCCCACGCCGACAACGGTGTCAGCGAGAGGCCGTCCTGGAAGCGATGAACGCGCTCGTAGTCGGCCTTGCCGTTCGTCTGCGTCCGGCCGAGGAGCCACACCATGGACGTGGGCGAGCGGATCTGCTGGACGCCCGCCGGTACCTCGCCGGTCCAACCAGGACCGGCGATCGCGAACGTCCCCTCGGCCGAGCCCGTCGTACGCGTCCCGGGTGAGGCGAACACGTCGGTCCACCCCGACAGCATCGGCAACAGGTAATAGCGATCGTTCGCGGGCGCGTGCAACAGCATGGGCTCGGTGGCGAGGTCGAGCATCGCGGTCGAGTACAGCGTGTCCGCGTTCGGGCTGACCACCGAGGTGAAGGATGCATCCGGGAATGCGCGCACGTGGGTGAACGCGTTCGGCCGCCCCCTCCCCACGCCGGGAATGTCGCCTCCGAGCAACACCGTGCGCGACACGTCCATCAGCACGAGCGGATAGCCGAACACGAACGCCACGCCGGCGGTCGCGCGCACGTCGTCCATGGTCATCTCGGGCGAGCCGTCGTGAGCCATCGGAACCGCGTCATGCTCGCCGAGCCGCGCTACGGAGGCATCATCCGAAGTGGATGATGGCCGTGGGCGCAGATGGGGGATCTCCCCCATTCCGGCGGGCCTCGCACCACGCGATCCTGGTATGGCAATCAGCCGAAGGAGACAACCATGATCACGGTTCGCGAACGTCCCGCCCCCACCCCCGACCTGCTCGCGTCGAGCGCCGACCCCACCCGGCTGCGCCTGATGGTGGTGGACGATCACCCGGCGATCCGGCTCGGGCTCCTACAACTGCTCGACGATCAGCCCGATTTCGTCATCGTCGACGCGGCGTCCTCCGCGGAGGAGGCAAGGTCGCTGGCCGAGAGCGACCAGATCGACGTCGCGATCGTCGACTACCAGCTCGGATCGCGCAGCGGGCTGTGGCTCACCCGGATGCTGAAGCGGCTCGACCCGCCGCCGAGCGTCGTCATCTATTCGGCGTACAGCGACGGTCCGCTGACTGCGGCGTGCGTCGTCGCCGGCGCCGACGGGCTCGTGAGCAAGGGCAGCGTCGGCGCTGAGCTTTGCCATGCGGTCCGCGCCGTCGCCCGCGGGCACTCGCGCCTGCCGCTCGTCCCACCGACGCTCGCGGGTGCGATGCGCCGCCGGCTCGGCGCCGACGAGCAGGCGATCTTCGGCATGCTGCTGGCGGGCATAGACCCCTCGGAGATCGCCACGACGCTCGGAATGTCCTCGCAGGCGCTCGATTCGCGCCGCTGGGCGATGCTCCACAAGCTCGAGGGGCTCCGGCCGGATCCCGCCGGCGCCCAGCCGTTCCGCGGGCGCCTGACGCGCCGCCGGACGCCCGCGTGCTGAAGCCCCGCGAGTTGCTTCACTGAGCGAGTGCGATGACCGGCAACAGCTCTGTGCCCGAGCGCCAGGGGCGGCGACGGTACGTCCCGCTGCTCTATCGGGTCGCCGCCGTGAACGTCCTGCTTCTGGCGGTGGCCGTCGGGGTGACGATCCTCGTCCTCGACCCCAACCGGGTGTCGTCGTTTCGGGTCGACGCCGAAGGCGCGGCGCTGATCGTCGCGCTACTGCTGGTCGTCGCGATCAACGTGTACCTCGTACGGCGCCTCGTCGGCCCCGTGCAGGCGCTGACTGCGCTGGCCAGGCGGGTCGATCTCGCCGACCCCGGCGAGCGCATGCCGGTGTCCGCCCCGGCCTCGGAGGCGGGGGAGCTGGCCTCGACGTTCAACGAGATGCTCGATCGACTCGAGGCCGAGCGCCGGGACGCGACCGGCCGGGTCCTCGCCGGGCAGGAGGCCGAGCGGCTGCGGATCGCGCAGGAGCTGCACGACCAGGTCGGGCAGGAGCTGACCGCCGTGCTGCTCGGGCTGGCGCGCGTCGAGGCGCGCGTCCCACCCGACCTCAGCGACGACGTTCAGGAAGTCCAGCAGGCGGTCCGCGGGAGCCTCGAGGACGTGCGCCGGATCGCGATCGAGCTGCGGCCCGAGGCGCTCGACGACCTCGGGCTCCAGAGCGCGCTGGCCGTCCTCTGCGAGCGGTTCACCGAGCGCTTCGGCCTCCAGGTCAGGCAGCAGCTGGGGCGGCAGCTGCCCGAACTGTCGCCCGACGCCGAGCTGGTCGTCTACCGGGTCGCGCAGGAGGCGCTGACGAACGTCGCCCGTCATTCCGGCGCGCACGAGGCCGATCTGGTCCTAGCACCCGACGACGGCGTGCTTAGGCTGACGGTCACCGACGCCGGCACCGGCCTTCCCGAGGGCCACGCTCCCGGGACCGGGATCCGCGGCATGCGCGAACGCGCCACGCTGGTCGGCGCGAATCTCACGATCGACGGAGACCCGGTGGGCGGCGGCACCCGCGTGCGCCTCGAGGTTCCCACTGGCACCACGCGAGCCGCCGAGATCCCGACCGTCACCCCGCCGGAGTCCGGGCGATGACGCCGCTGAAGACACGAGTGCTGCTCGCCGACGACCACGCGCTCGTCCGGCGCGGGCTGCGCCTCGTGCTCGAGGCGGAGCCGGATCTGGCGGTCGTCGCCGAGACGGGCGACGGCGCCGAGGCGGTTCAGCGAGCGCTCGAGCCCGAGGTCGACCTCGCGATCCTCGACATCTCGATGCCGCGGATGACCGGCCTGCAGGCGGCGCGCGAGCTTCACCGCCGCCGTCCCGAGCTGCGCATCCTGATGCTGTCGATGCACCAGAACGAGCGCTACCTGTACGAGGCACTCAAGGCCGGCGCGTCCGGCTACGTGCTCAAGACCGTCGCCGATCGCGACCTCGTCGAGGCGTGCCGCGCGGCGATGCGCGGCGAGCGCTTCCTGTACCCCGGCGCGATGACGCCGCTGATCCGCGACCTCCTGCACGGCGCGCGCAACGACGCGCCGGTGCGCGAGGACCCGCTCACGCCGCGCGAGACCGAGATCGTCAAGCTGATCGCCGAGAGCTACAGCACCAAGGAGATCGCCGAGGCGCTCGTGATCAGCGAGAAGACCGTCGATCGGCACCGGACGAACATCCTCGAGAAGCTCGGCATGCACGACCGCGTGGAGCTCACGCGCTACGCGATCCGCCACGGGCTCGTCGAGCCCTGATCGTCGATGAGCTTCCGTACGGCGGCCCTCTGGTCGCTGGTCTACGTTGCCGCCGCGCTCGCGTTCGGAGCGGTCCTCGGCTTGCTCGCGGGCTGGGGCCTCGGGGCACAGTTCCTCGCCGGGTACGTCGTCGAGAAGAGCCTGTCGGTCGACAACCTGTTCGTGCTCGTGATCATCATGGGCACGTTCGCGGTGCCGGCCGAGCACCAGCCCAGGGCTCTCGCGGTCGGGATCGCCCTCGCGCTCGTGCTCCGCGCGATCTTCATCGCGCTCGGCGCGGCGCTGCTCGCGGCGTTCTCGTTCATGTTCCTGATCTTCGGGATCGCGCTGATCGCGACCGCGGTCCAGCTGTTCCGCCATCGCGACCAGCACCCCTCGGTGGCCGACAACGCGGTGGTGGCGCTCGCACGCAAGCGGCTGCCGGTGACCGCGCACTATGACGGCGGCCGGATCGTCACCCGGGTGAACGGGCGCCGGATGATGACACCGCTGTTCATCGTGCTGCTAGCGATCGGCACAACCGATTTCCTGTTCGCGCTCGACTCGATCCCCGCGGTCTACGGGATCACCCGGCATCCTCAGATCGTCCTCGCCGCGAACGTGTTCGCGCTGCTCGGCCTGCGCGCGCTGTTCTTTCTCGTGGCGGGGCTGCTCGACCGGCTCGTGTATCTGTCGGCGGGGCTGTCGGTGATCCTGACGTTCATCGGCGTGAAGCTCGTGCTCCACTTCGCGCACCTCCAGCACGATCCGGTGCCCGAGATCTCGACCGGACTCTCGCTCGCGGTGATCGTGGTCGTCCTCGCGGTCACGACGGTCGCGAGCCTTAGGGTGACCCGGATAGGAGGCATCAGAGCGTTCGAGTAGGCTCGTCCGATGACGCCTACGAACGCGCAGTGGCGCCTGGCGGCGCGACCGGTCGGCCTGCCCAAGCCGTCGGACTGGGAGTACGTGGAGGAACCCGCGGCGGAGCCCGCGGACGGGCAGTTCCTGGTCGAGCTCGAGTACCTGTCACTCGATCCGGCAATGCGGGGATGGATGAACGAGGCTCGCTCGTACGTCCCGCCGGTCGGGATCGGCGAGGTCATGCGGGCCGGCGGGATCGGCCGCGTGGTCGAGTCCCGGGATCCGGACCGTGCGGTCGGCGATCTCGTATCTGGCATGTTTGGCGTTCAGCGGTACGCGATCTCGGACGGTCGCGGCATCACCGCGGTGGACACGACGCTCGCGCCGGCCCCGGTCCACCTCGGCGTGCTCGGGACGACGGGGTTGACGGCGTACTTCGGGCTGCTCGACGTCGGACGGCCCGAGCCCGGGCAGACCGTCGTCGTGTCCGGCGCCGCCGGGGCGGTCGGCAGCGTCGCCGGCCAGATCGCGCGGATCAAGGGTTGCCGGGCGGTCGGGATCGCCGGCGGCCCCGAGAAGTGCGAGTGGCTCACGGAGGAGCTCGGCTTCGACGCGGCGATCGACTACAAGCGCGGGGACGTGCGCGCCCAGCTGCGCGAGCACGCTCCCGACGGCGTGGATGTGTACTTCGACAACGTCGGCGGTGAGATCCTCGACGATGTGCTCCGCCGAATCGCCCGCGGCGCGCGCGATCGTCCTCTGCGGCGCGATCTCCCAGTACAACGCCGAGCAGCCGCCTCGGGGACCCGCGAACTACATGCAGCTGCTCGTGGCCCGCGCGTCGATGACCGGGTTCCTCGTGTTCGACTACGCCGAGCGCTACGCCGAGGGCGTCGCTCAACTCGCGCAGTGGCGCGAGAGCGGCGAGCTCCGCTCGCGCGAGGACGTCGTCCGCGGCGGCCTGAACCGTTTCCCGGAGGTGCTCCTGATGCTGTTCCGTGGTGAGAACACCGGCAAGCTGATCCTCGAGCTGGACGGGGACGAGGCGTGAGTGCGCCGCTCGGATACGAGCTCCGGTTCTGGCCCGAGTTCGCGCGGCTCCTCGCCGACCCGCGGTTTTGGACCCCCGCCCACACGCCCGAGCAGCGCGACCGCCGACGGCCCGTGCTGCTGATCCCCGGGTTCCTCGCCGGCGACGCCTCGCTGACCGTGCTCGCCGGATGGCTACGCCGTCGCGGCCACGAGGTCCGCACCAGCGGCATCCGTCTCAACGTCGGATGCGCCGGCCGCGAGCTCGACCGGCTCGGCACCGTACTCGAGGCGTTCGGCGAGCCCGCGGTCGTCATCGGCCAGAGCCGCGGCGGCACGCTCGCCCGCGCGCTCGCGGCCAGGCATCCCGACCGGGTCGTGGCCGTGATGACGCTCGGCTCGCCGGTGCTCGACCAGCTCGCGGTGTCGTCCTCGGTGCTGCGCACCGTCCGCTCGGTGGCGTTCCTCGGCGACGTCGGCGTCCGCGGGCTGTTCACGACCGAGTGCCGGGACGGCGACTGCTGCTCGGAGTTCCGAGCGATGCTGAAGGCGCCGTTGCCCGAGGACGCGCCCGCGGTCGCGGTGTACTCGCGCAGCGACGCGATCGTCGACTGGCGCGCGTGCCTCGATCCGGGCGCGGAATGGGTCGAGATCGACGGCAGCCACTGTGGCATGGCGGTCAACGCGGCGGTCTACCGCGAGCTCGAGCGGCTGCTCGAGCGATCCGAGGAGACGACGTGGAGTCGATGAGCGCGCAGGACGCGACGTTCCTGCACGTCGAGAACGACGTCACGCCGATGCACATCGGTGGCGTGAGCATCTTCGAAGGCCCGCCGCCATCGTTCGACGAACTCTCGGACATGGTGCGGGGAAAGCTTCACCACACCCCGCGATACCGCCAGAAGGTTCGGCTCGTGCCGCTCGGAGTGAGCGAGCCGATGTGGGTCGACGATCCGTATTTCGACGTCGCCTACCACCTCCGCCACACCGCGGTGCCGCCACCGGGCACGGCCGCGCAGCTGAGGACGATGGCTGCGCGCGTGTTCTCCCAGCACCTCGATCGCGCCCGACCGCTGTGGGAGATCTGGATGGTGGAGGGCCTCGAGCACGGGCGCTGGGCACTCTTGTCGAAGGTCCACCACTGCATGGTCGACGGCGTCGCGGCCACCGATCTGATGTCGGTGATGTTCGGCGACGAAGCCGAGACGGCGACGGCGGACTCGTGGCGCCCGAGCCCCGAGCCGTCGAGCGTCGAGCTGTTCGTCCGGGGAGCGTCCCAGCGGGTGCTCCATCCCGTCGCGCAGGCGAGCGTCGCGGTCAGGGCCCGCTCCGAGGTGGTGCGCGGAACGATCGGCGTGATGCGCGCATTCGCGGCGGCGGCGCCGGCGCTGCGCCCTTCGACCTCCTCGCTGACAGGTCCCATCGGCCCGCACCGCGTGTGGAGCTGGGCGAGCGCGCGGCTCGACCTGGTGAAGGAGGTCCGCTCGACGCTCGGCGGCACCGTCAACGACGTCGTGCTTGCGATCGTGACCAACGGGTTCCGCGACCTGCTGATCGAGCGCGGCGAGGAAATCGGACCGCGGCGGACCGTCCGCACGATGGTCCCGGTGTCGGTCAGGCTCCCCGGCGAGCGCGGCGTCTACAACAACCGCGTGTCGGCCGTGTTCGTCCGGCTCCCCGTAGGCCTCGACGATCCCGCCGAGCGCCTCGCGGTCATCCGCGAGGAGATGGACGAGATCAAGTCATCCGGGCAGGCGGTCGCCGGCGACGCCCTCGCGCAGCTGTCGGGGTTCGCACCGCCACTGCTGCTCGCGCTCGGAAGCCGCGTGATGACCCGCTCCGCCCGCCTCAACATGGACACCGCGACGACCAACGTCCCCGGCCCGCAGCGACCCGTCCAGGCGCTCGGACGCCGGCTGCTCGAGTCCTACCCCTACGTCCCGATCGTCGGCACGATCCGGATCGTGGTGGCGATCTTCTCCTACGACGGCGGGCTGTACTTCGGCGTCACCGGCGACCGCGATCACGCCCCGGACATCGACGTGCTCACCGCCGGCATCGAATCAGGGCTGGGCGAGTTGCGCGAGCGCGCCGGCGCCGTGCCGGCGTAGCGATCGCGACCGCCGCGACCGACCACCCGTTCTGCAACATTCCCCGGCGGTATGACGAGGCCACCTTGCCACCCCGAGGCTCTGACGGCACTCGCATAGAGTGGCTGGCGGCGGTCCCGGAACGTGTCGCGCTGATCGCGGCGGAATGGGGGCTCGAGCTCGGCGACTCCTATGTTCCGGGCGGCCAGTGCGCCTGGGTCGCGCCGGCGAGGAACGCCGCGGGAGACGAGCTCGCGCTGAAAGTCGGATGGCGCCACCGCGAGGCCGAGCATGAAGGCGACGCGCTCCGGCTCTGGGACGGCGATGGCGCCGTGCGCTGCTTCGCGACGCGGGTCCTCGAAGACACGACCGCGCTGCTGCTCGAGCGGTGCGAGCCGGGCGCCCAGCTCAAAGAAGCGATCCCGGCGGCCGAGCAGGACGAAGTCATCGCAGGCCTGATGCGCCGGCTGTGGGAGCACGAACTGCCGGCGGATCATCCGTTCGGCTCGCTCCAGGACATGTGCGATGAGTGGGCGACCAGCTCCGAGCTGGGCCTCGCGCAAGCTACTAGCGGCTCTGACCCCGGGCTCGCGCGAGCGGGCATCGAACTGCTGCGCGAGCTGCCGGCAACCGCCGATCGCAGCGTGCTGCTCGCCACCGACCTGCACGCCGGCAACGTCCTCGCCTCCCGACGCGAGCCTTGGCTGGTCATCGACCCCAAGCCATTCGTCGGCGATCCCGCGTTCGACCCCATCCAGCACATGCTCAACTGCGACGAGCGCCTCGCCACCGACCCCGCCGGCCTGGCGCGGCGGATGGCAGCGCTGCTCGAGCTCGATCCCGAGCGGGTCAGGCTGTGGCTGTTCGCCCGCTGCGCCCAGGAGTCGCTGTCGAACGTCTCGATGCACGAACCCGCACGCCGGCTCGCGCCGTGACGAGCCGGATACCCTGAGCGCACGATGAAGCCATCTGAGTGGATCCCGCGCTGGTCGGTCCCGGCAGCGATGCGCGCGATCCGCGCGGCGGTCGTGGTCTGCGGGCTGTTTGCGCTGAGCAGCCAGGTGATCGGCAACGCCCAGATCGCGACCTTCGCCGCATTCGGCGGGTTCGCGACACTGGTGCTGGCGTCGTTCGCCGGGACGTGGCGCGACAAGCTCCTGGCTCACCTCGCGCTCGCGCTCGCCGGGAGCGTGCTGCTGACGATCGGCACGGTGGTGAGCTCCTCCACGGTGGTGGCCGCGATCGTCACCGTGCCGGTGACGTTCGCGGTGTTCTTCGCGGGCGTCACCGGCCCCAATGCGGCATCCGGAGTCCTCGGCGCGCTGCTCGCGTACGTCCTGCCCGCTGCGTCCGTCGGCACGATCAGCATGGTCCCCGACCGGCTCATCGGCTGGTGGATGGCGTCAGTCTGCGGTACCGCCGCCGTGCTCCTGTTCTCGCCCCGAACCAGCGGCGGCAATCAGCTGAGCGCCGCAGCGTCGAAGCTCGCGTCGACGCTCGCCGACGAGCTCGATGCGGCGCTCCGCGGCGAGCCCGCCGAACCGCACCTCGAGGCCTCGCTCGCGGCCAAGCGTGACCTGCTCGCCCGGTTCACGTCGACCCCGTTCCGCCCGACCGGCCTCGCCGCGACGGACCAGGCGCTCGCGAACTGCGTCGAGCTGCTCGAGTGGTGCACCGCGCTGATCGCCGACGCCGTCCGTGAGCATCACGACCTGACCGCCGCCGCGGCCGCTGACCGCGAGCTCATCGCAACCTCGAGCTCGGTCCTGCGGGACACCGCGACCCTGCTTGCGGGCGGCGAGGCACGTCCCGACGTCGACGGGCTCGAGCGCGCCCGGGCGGCGGCCGTGGCGCGGATCGAGGCGCTCGGCTCGGAGCCCGCGCGCGTTCGCGAAGCCGCCCAGATCTCGTTCCACGCCCACGGGATCGCCGTAGCCGTCCTGGCGGCGACCTACGAGACGCTGATCGCGTGCCGGCTCGCTGACCCCGATTGGCTCGAGGAAAGGCGGAGCCGTTGGTACGCCGGTTCGAACGCCGCCGCGCGGGCCGTGCAGCGAGTGTCGAACGTCGCCACCGCGGCGCACACCCACGCGAGCCTGCGCTCGGTCTGGTTCGTCAACAGCATCCGGGGAGCGGTGGCGCTGGCCGTGGCGGTCGCCGTCGCCGATGTGAGCAGCGTCCAGCACGGCTTCTGGGTGGTGCTCGGAACGCTCTCGGTTCTTCGCACGAACGCCGCGGCGACCGGCGCCATCGCGATCCGGGCGCTCGCCGGGACCGCGCTCGGATTCGTGATCGGCGGGGCGCTCGTGGTGGTGATCGGGAGCGACACAGGTGCGCTTTGGGTCGCGTTCCCGATCGCCGTGCTCGTGGCCGCGTACTCCCCGGGCACGCTGCCGTTCGCCGTGGGTCAGGCGGCGTTCACGGTGATGGTCGCGGTGCTGTTCAACTTGATCGTCCCGGTCGGATGGAAGGTCGGCGTGGTGCGGATCGAGGACGTGGCGCTCGGCTGCGCGGTCAGCGTCGTGATCGGCATCCTGTTCTGGCCGCGCGGCGTGGCCGCGGTCGTCGGCGACGATCTCGCGGACGCGTTCCGTACCGGCGCCTCGTATCTGACCGAGGCGGTGCAGTGGGCATCGGGCGCGCGGGGCGATGAGCCCGACGCCGGAGCCGCCGCGGGGACCGCCGGACTTCGCCTCGACGAGGGGCTGCGCGGGTTCCTCGCCGAGCAGGGGACCAAGCACGTCACCAAGCAGGACCTGTGGCGCCTCGTCGGCGGGTCGCTACGGCTCCGCCTCACCGCGCACGCCGTGGCGGAGATGCCGGGAGACGCGACCGGCCTCGACACGGCACGCGCCGTGCTCGAGCGCCGTACCGCGACGCTTGCGTCCTGGTACGACGAGCTCGCCGAGCAGGTCGGAACGCCGAATCCCCGGGCCGTGTCCGAACTCGAGCCGCCGTCGCTGGCCGCGGCGGGCATCGTCGACAGCTCGTCGGGCTCGTACTACGGCGTGTGGCTGTGCGAGCACCTCGATCACCTGAGCGAGCATCTGGGGGAGCTGGTCGGGCCGGCGGCTGCCGTGGCGAAGATCCGCAGCCGCCCGTGGTGGCGCTAGGACGCTCGCGACGCTAGAGCTGATCGATCGAGGCGCCCCAGCGCTCCTCGATCCGCCCGTACCGCCACACCGACAGCGCGATCGCCCACGTGAGGACGAACATCCCGACGATCACGAACCCGAGGATGTTGATGTTGATGTTCTCGAACCAGTTCCAGAAGGATCCGGACAGGTTCAGTTCGGATGCGAGCAGGCCGCCGAGCTCGATCGTCCCGATCACGACCGCGACGGCCACCGACAGCCCGGTGATCGTGATGTTGTAGAAGACCTTGCGGACCGGCTTCGAGAACGCCCATCCGTAGGCGAAGTTCATGAATGACCCGTCGATCGAGTCCATCAGGGACATGCCCGCGGCGAACAGGATCGGCAGGCACAGGATCGCGTACCACGGCAGGCCCGCGCCGGCGGCCCCGCCGGCGAGCACGAGCAGCGCGACCTCGGTTGCGGTGTCAAACCCGAGCCCGAACAGCACGCCGATCGGGTACATCTGCGTCGGCTTGGTCACGGTCTTGGTGAGACGCCCGAGCAGCCGGTTCATCAGGCCGCGCTTGTCCAGCTGCTCCTCGAGCTCCTGCTCGTTGTAGAGCCCCGCGCGCATCTCGCGGAACACCTTGATGATCCCGAGCAGGATCCCGATGTTGATCGCGGCGATCACGTACAGGAACGAGCCGGAGACGAGCGTCCCGACTCCGTTCGTGACCTGATGGAGGCTCGAGCTGTTGTTCCTGACCGGCCCGTCGACCGAGCGGACGCCGATCGAGATCAGGAGCGCGAGCGCGAACACGATCGTCGAGTGCCCGAGCGAGAACCAGAAGCCGACGCTCATCGGGCGCTTGCCCTCGGCCATCAGCTTGCGGGTCGTGTTGTCGATCGCCGAGATGTGGTCGGCGTCGAACGCGTGCCGTAGGCCGAGCGTGTACGCGGTCACGCCGATCCCGATCGTGAACGCGCCGGTCGTTCCGAGCCGGTAGTGCCTGGGCGTCACCAGTGCGATCAGCGACGCGAACCCGAGCACGTGCAGCGCGCCGACGACCGCGATCATCATCACCAGCGTGCGCCGCTGCGCGGCGCTCAGTGAGGACCAGAACTGCCGCAGGCCCTCCAACCTAGTCCGAGCCGGCGGTCGAGTCAATCGCCGCGTGATCTCGATTACACGAGCGTGCGCGCGACTACGACCCGGGCGCGCCGAACGTCGAGCGGAGCGAGCGCACCAGCGCTCGCGCGCGGTCGGTCCCTCGCCGCCCGGCCCACGGATGCGGCCCCCGCGCCCACGGGTGCCAGCCGAGCGTCCCGTAGTGCTCGCGCACGAGTGCCTTGAGCTCCCCGCGGTGCGCGCCGCAGGCGTAGCGCTGCGGCCCGTACATGCCGCGTCCGTGCCAGGTCAGCCATCGCCCGGGCTCGGCGTCGACGTACTCGCCGTGGCGCAGATCGAGCAGCTGTCGCTCGAGCGCCACCTGCGTCGCGGGATCCGGTCTGACCCCGCAGATCTCGCACACGAACACGACCGACACCGGCATCTCAGCGTCTCACCACCGTGGCCTGTAGCCGCTGGTCAGCTCGCCGCCCGGCGCGCGCCAGCTCGGCTCGCGGTCGAAGTTGTGACGGATCGCGTGCCGGCGCAGCCGCCGGAGCACTGGCCCGTAGGTGAACCGCGCCCCCGCGGCCGCCAGCAGGCCGAGCGGGTTCGCGTCCATGAACGGCATGAACTTGTCGGGAAACCCCGGCATCGTGCACGCGTTGCAGATGCCACCGACGTTCGGGCACCCGCCGACGCCGCCCACCCACCCGCGCAGCGGGACGTTGCACATCGCCACCGGGCCCTTGCAGCCGAGCTTGACCAGGCATCCCCGGTGATCGGCGGGGGTTCGCGCGTACTCGCCCTGCTCCGCGAAGCCGGCGCGGCCGCAGCCCTGCTGCACGGTCCGTCCGAACAGCCAACGGGGTCGACCGTGGTCGTCGACGTCGATCATCGGGCCCGCGCCGGCGACGAACATCGCCATGTACAGGAGCGTCTCGGTGATGTTGTCGGGCTGTGCCGGGCAACCGGGGAGATTGATGATGGGGACATCGAGGCGCGAGGTCCAGCTCGCGCCGAGGTAGTCGCGGAGCCCCATCGCGCCGGTCGGGTTGCCCCGCATCGCGGGAATGCCGCCGAACGCCGCGCACGTGCCGAGCGCGAGCACGGCGGCGGCGCGAGGCGCGAGCCGGTCGATCCAGGTACACGTGGGGATCGGCTCTCCGCTCACCGGGTCGACGCCCATCGTCGCCCAGTACCCATCGCCGCTGATCTCCTCGTTGGGAACCGAGCCCTCGAGCACGAGGATGAACGGCTCGAGCCTGCCGGCGGCGGCTTCGAACCACGCCCGCATGAACTCATCGCCGGTCTCGTACGCGAGCAGCGGGTTGTAGATGACGAGCGGAGGCGCGCCGGGGAAGCAGCCGCGGATCAGGTCCTCGAAGCTCGGGTTGCGCGCCGCGGTCATCGCCACCGAGTCGCCGTCGCAGCCAAGCCCGCTAGTCAGCCACAGGACGTTCACGGGATGCCGGTCGGCGGCGATCATGACCTAACCGATCGGTCGGCGGGCCCTCTGTTGATGCGCCACGGGTCGCTCGGTCAGCCCCGGGTCGCGTTCGGTCAGCGCCAGGAGCTGGTGCTCGAGGCTGTCGTGCAGGTGAAGGTCATCGGTGGCACCGGTCACGAGGCCGGCTCGCGCCAGGCGCTTGAGCGCGTGGGAGATCGACGGACGCTCGGCCGCAACGAGCTGTCCCAGCAGACGGTGGGTGAGCGGCAGCGACAGCCGGACCCCGGTGGGCTCGACGCGACCCCAGCGCGCCGCCAGATGCCACAGGAGCAGTACCAGGCGTAACTCGAGCCGGGGCTGCGAGGTGATCGCGCGCAGCACGTCGAGCTCGAGCGGGCGCCGGCACGCACGGCGCGCGAGGATGCGGACGATCTGGGGAAACGGCCTCACCCGGTCGGCGAAATCGCCGTCCAGCACCGCGAGCCGGGTCGGACGCAGCGCCCGCCAGCCGCAGGTGCTCACGAGCAGCTCGTCCGCCGCGGGACCGAACGGCTGAAGCAGATCGCCCGAGCCGACCAACTCGGCTGACGTGCGCCCGCCGACCCTGATCTCGAGTGCGAGCAGGCCGTCGAGGATCAACAGCCCGAAGCCCTGCCGCGCGGCCTCGAACCAGGGCGTCAGATCGCACGCCCCGACCGCTACCTGGAGAACCCTCGCGGTCGCGAGCTGCCGGGCGGCGATGCGCGCGCGGACGTCGAATTCCTCGGCCAGCTCTCCGTCGGAGTCGAGCAGGTAGGTGTAGAGCGCGATCGACTCCGGCTCCTCACCAGCCAGCTGCGGATGGCGGGGCCACCGCAACGGTCCCGGCTGGACGCCCCCTCGGTCTTCGACGGACACAGCACGGCCTCTCTGGTCTTTCGACCTCCAGACGTCGATCCAAGTCTATGCCTCTCGGATCGAGCCGCACACCGCGTCCGATGCTGGTTGGTAACCCGGCTTACCGGCGATCACAACCGGAGGCGCTCGAGTGATAGAACACCGGGCGTGTGCCTGGCGATCCCTGGCCAGGTCATCGAGATCGTCGATGACCTGAATAGGCTGGCCAAGGTCGACGTCGCAGGAGTACGGCGCAACGTCAACGTAGGACTCCTGGACGACGACGGCGGCGGCGTCGGCCCGGGAGACTGGGTCCTGATCCACGTCGGCTTCGCGATTTCGAAGGTCGACGAGGAGGAGGCGCGCGCAACGCGCGACCTGCTCGTGCGGATGGGCGCCGACTACGAGCAGGAGCTCGAGGAGTTGAAGGCCAGCGTGATCGAGTGAGCGTCGGCTCGAGATCCGGGTCGGATCCCCTTGTTTCCGGCGAGGCGTGCGGCTCGCAGCACTGCATCACCTGCGGCGACGACGGCGTTCCGATGACGGTCATGCGCATCGACGCCGCCCGCGGGCTGGCGCTGTGCGAGCACGAGGACGGGGGGCGGGAGACGGTCGAGACCGCGCTCGTCGAGCCCGTGGCGCCGGGCGACCGCCTGCTCGTCCACGCTGGAACCGCGCTGGCGCGACTGGAGCACTCGCCATGAAGTTCGTCGACGAGTTCCGCGACGCCGAGCTCGGCCGCGCCGTCGCGAGGGAGATCCTGTCGCTGGTCGAGCCCGGCCGGCACTACAAGCTGATGGAGGTGTGCGGCGGTCACACCCACTCGATCTACAAGTACGGGATCGACGATCTGCTGCCGGCCAACGTCGAGCTCGTGCACGGTCCCGGCTGCCCGGTGTGCGTGATCCCGATGGGACGGGTCGACGACGGGATCGCGATCGCCCACAACGACGGCGTGATCTTCACCTGCTTCGGCGACATGATGCGGGTGCCGGGCTCGAACGGCAGCCTGCTCGACGCCAAGGCCGCCGGCGCCGACATCCGGATGGTCTACTCCCCGCTCGACGCGCTGCGGATCGCCAAGCAGAACCCCGACCGCGAGGTGGTGTTCTTCGCAATCGGGTTCGAGACGACCGCGCCCTCGACCGCGCTCACGCTCAAGCGCGCCCGCGCCGAGGCCGTACCGAACTTCTCGGTCATGTGCACGCACGTCACGATCGTCCCGCCGCTCCGGGCGCTGCTCGAGTCGCCGGACCTGCGCCTGGACGGGTTCATCGGGCCAGGCCACGTCTCGACGGTCGTCGGCGCGCGGCCGTTCCAGTTCATCCCGGCCGACTACGGCAAGCCGGTCGTGATCGCGGGGTTCGAGCCGCTCGACATCCTCCAGGCGGTCGAGATGATCCTGCGCCAGCTCACCACGGGGCGGTGCGAGGTCGAGAACCAGTACAAGCGCGTCGTCCCGTACGAGGGCAACCTGCGCGCGCTCGAGGTGATGTCCGAGGTGTTCGAGCTCCGCCCCCACTTCGAGTGGCGCGGGCTCGGTTTCATCTCCCACAGCGGCCTGCGGCTGTCCGAGGCCTACGCCGACCTCGACGCCGAGGTTCGCTTCAGCGTCCCGGGCGTCCGCGTCGCGGATCCGAAGGCGTGCCAGTGCGGCGAGGTGCTCAAGGGCGTGATCAAGCCGTGGGAGTGCAAGGTGTTCGGAACCGCGTGCACGCCCGAGCGTCCGATCGGCACGTGCATGGTCTCCTCGGAGGGCGCCTGCGCCGCGTACTACAACTTGGCCGGTTTGCGCGCGAGCGGGAGGTCGTGTGATGCGTGAGCGCAACCGCACGGCCCGGAGAGAGGTGTGATGGGCGACCCGCGTCGTCTCGGAGCGCGAGCAGAAGATCCTCGGGATCATCGAGACGGCACGGTCCAAGCGCGGCAAGTTCCGCGACGCGCGGATCAACATGTCCCACGGCGCCGGAG
Organism: uncultured Solirubrobacterales bacterium; assembly: GCA_963699325.1. Classification (GTDB taxonomy): domain Bacteria; phylum Actinomycetota; class Thermoleophilia; order Solirubrobacterales; family Solirubrobacteraceae; genus Palsa-465. The sequence continues at coordinate 1,025,787 of CAVOTN010000022.1, forward strand.
GCAAGGCGACTCAGAGCCTGATCGAGGGGCTGCTGGCGCCGGCGTTCGCATCCGAGACCCTCAACGAGATGGCCGACGCCGGCGCGGTCGAGGTCGACGGCGTCGAGCTCGCGCTCACGACCGACTCCTACGTGGTAAAGCCGATGCGCTTCCCGGGCGGCTCGATCGGCGAGCTGGCGGTCAACGGCACGGTCAACGACCTGGCCGTATCGGGCGCGCGGCCGCTCGCGCTGAGCCTGTCGCTGATCCTCGAGGAGGGCCTCGGCGCCGACGAGCTCCGGGCCGAGGTCGAGGCGATCGCGCGGGCGGCGAGCGAGGCCGGCGTGGAGATCATCGCCGGCGACACGAAGGTCGTCGAGCGCGGTCACGCCGACGGCATGTACGTGTGCACGACCGGGATCGGCCGTCGCGACCCGCGGGCCCGGCTGTCGCCGGCAGCGCTCCGGCCCGGCGACCGGATTCTGCTGTCGGGGAGCATCGGCGAGCACGGCACGGCGATCATGCTCGCGCGCGGGGAGTTCGAGCTCGACGCCGAGATCGAGTCGGATACAAGATCGCTGTGGCCGGTGGTCGATTCGCTGCTCGAGGCGGTCGGCCCCGAGCTGCGGTGCTTGCGCGACGCAACGAGGGGCGGCGTCGCGTCCGTACTCAACGAGCTTGCGCGCGCATCGGCGGTGGCGATGATCGTGCGCGAGCGCGAGGTCCCGGTGAGGGCCGATGTGGCCGGCGCGGCCGAGATCCTCGGGATCGACCCGATGTACGTCGCGAACGAGGGCAAGCTGGTGGCGTTCGTGGCCCCGGACGCCGCCGGGCGAGCGCTGGAGGCGCTGAGGGCGGTGCCGGGGTGCGAGGCGGCGGCGGAGATCGGTGAGGTGCGGACGGAACCGCCGGGGATGGTGTTGGTGGAGACAAGCTTTGGCGGCAAGCGGGTGATGGACCAGCTCGTAGGCGACCCGCTGCCCAGGATCTGTTGAGAGAGCGAGAGGAGACGGAATGTCGGCGCTGGCTAATCCGTATGCGAAGCAGAAGGAGACCGAGGCCGTCACCGCGCATGTGCTGTGGATGACGACCGGCCTTAGCTGCGAGGGTGATTCCGTCGCGATGACCTCGGCGACGAACCCGAGCCTCGAGGACATCATCCTGCAGGCGATCCCGGGCATGCCGAAGGTGGTCGTCCACAACCAGGTCGTCGACTATGCCGTCGGCCAGGAATACGCGCAGGCCTGGTTCGACGCCGAGAAGGGTGAGCTCGACCCGTTCGTGCTCGTGATCGAGGGCTCGCTCGGGAACGAGGAGATCAACGGCGAGGGTCATTGGACCGGGTTCGCGGTAAATCCGGAGAACGGCCAGCCAATCACGATGAACGAGTGGATGGACCGGCTCGCACCGAAGGCGGCGGCGGTCGTCGCGGTCGGGACGTGCGCCACCTACGGCGGCATCCCGGCGATGAAGAACAACCCGACCGGCGCGATGGGCGTGCCCGACTACCTCGGCTGGAGCTGGAAGTCGAAGGCAGGCCTGCCGATCGTCTGCATCCCGGGCTGCCCGGCGCAGCCGGACAACATGACCGAGACGCTCCTGTATCTCGCGCTCCATCTCGCCGGGCTGGCACCGGCGCCGGAGCTCGACGAGGCACTTCGCCCGAAGTGGCTGTTCGGTCGCACGGTGCGCGAGAGCTGCAACCGCGCGGGGTTTGCCGAGCAGGGTGACTTCGCGACCGAGTACGGCTCCGACCACCGCTGCCTGGTCAAGCTCGGGTGCAAGGGCCCGGTGGTCAAGTGCAACGTCCCCGTGCGCGGGTGGGTCAACGGCGTCGGCGGCTGCCCGAACGTCGGCGGGATCTGCATGGCGTGCACGATGCCCGGCTTCCCCGACAAGTACATGCCGTTCATGGACGAGGACAGGTGGGGCGGCGTGGCGGCCAACGTCATGAGGTTCTCCTACGGACCGATCGTGAAGATCATGCGACACCGCCACATCAAGAACAACTTCGACAAGGAGCCGGAGTGGCGCCGGCGTGGCAAGACGCTCACCACCGGCTACGCCAAGCGCTGGTAAGCGAACCATCACCCTGGAAACCACTCTTGAGGAGAGACACAAATGGCGACTGAGACGCCCGAACAGCAGAGGGTGATGGTCAAGGAGATGTCCTGGGATCCCATCACGCGGATCGTGGGCAGCCTTGGAATCCACACCGAGATCGACTTCACCAATCAGCAGGTCCTGAAGTGCTACAGCACGTCGATGATCTTCCGCGGGTTCGACATCTTCATGAAGGGGATCGATCCGCGCGACGCTCACTTCATCACCAGCCGCATCTGCGGGATCTGTGGTGACAACCACTGCACGTGCTCGTGCCTGAATCAGAACATGGCCTACGGCGTGAAGCCGCCGGCGCTCGGCGACCTCGCGTTCAACCTGGCCGAGACCGCTGACTACATCTTCGACCACGCGATCTTCAACGACTGCATGGCGAACGTGGACTTCTGCGAGCAGATGGTCAAGGAGACCAACCCGACGCTGCTGGCGAAGGCGGAGAACACGCCGGCCCCTGGGCAGGACATCCACGGGTACAAGACGATCGCCGATATCATGCGCGCGCTCAACCCCTTCACGGGCGAGTTCTATCTGGAGACTCTGCACGTGGCGCGGTACACGCGCGAGATGTACTGCCTGTTCGGCGGGCGTCACACCCACCCGTCGACGATCATGCCCGGCGGTTGCAGCGCCGACATCACCCATCAGACGTGTACCGACTACTACGTGCGCCTGATGCGGTACTTCGACTACGTCAAGCGCAGCGTGCCGATGCACGACGACCTGTACGACTTCTTCCTCCAGGAGCTACCGGGTTACGACATGGTCGGCTTCCGCGAGACGAACCTCGTCAACTGGGGCTGCTTCGACGACCCGGACTACGTCGACTACGACTACCGGAACATGACCAACTGGGGTCGCAAGCGCTACATCACCCCGGGCGTCGCGATCGGCGGCGAACTGATCTCGACTGACCTGGTCGAGATCAATCTGATGATCCGGATTCTGCTGGGGTCCTCGTACTTCGACTCGTGGGAGAACGAGCCGACGTTCGTCACCCACGATCCGCTCGGCAACCCCGTCGACAAGAATCATCCGTGGAACAAGGTCACGTTGCCCCGCCCGCAGAAGCGCGACTTCGCCGACAAGTACACGTGGGTGGTGTCGCCGCGGATCTACGACAAGCGGACCGACACCCACGTCTGCTGCGACACCGGCGGCGGCCCGTTCGCCCGCCAGTGGTGCACGGCCAAGGCCGGGCTGGTCGACTTCGGCTACGCGAAGGCGACGGGTCACTCGATCCAGATGGTGCTCCCGCGCTCGCCGAACATGCCCGAGATGGAGCTCGAGTGGAACGTGCCGGAGAAGTCCAACGCGGTCGAGCGCGACCGCGCGCGCACGTATCACCAGGCGTACAGCGCGCTGATCGCGCTGCACAACCTCGAGCGCGCGATGAAGGAGGTCCAGGCCGGCCGGACCAAGAGCTGGAACAGCTTCAAGGTCCCGGACACCGCGGTCAGCTGCGGGTTCCACGAGGCCGCCCGCGGCGTGCTTTCGCACCACATGGTGATCCAGGAGGGCAAGATCGCGAACTACCAGCCGTACCCGCCGACCCCCTGGAACGCGAGCCCTCGCGACGTTTTCGGAACTCCGGGGCCCTACGAGGACGCCGTCCAGAACACGCCGATCTTCGAGGAGAACGGACCCGAGAACTTCAAGGGGATCGACATCATGCGTGCGGTCCGGTCGTTCGATCCGTGCCTGCCGTGCGGCGTGCACATGTACACCGGCAAGGGCAGGGTCCGCAAGGTCATGCACACGCCGACTGCTCTGGCGTAGGCGGATGGACACGGCCGCCAGGTCCGAGCAGCTCGTCGAACGAGTCCAGGAGCTTCAGGCACAGCTCGAATCGAAGGGTGAGTCGGCGACCCGCGAGCTGGCCGAGGAGCTTGTCTCGGCGGTCGTCCAGATGTACGGCGCCGGGCTCGAGCAGATCCTCGGCATGCTGCTCGCCGCCGGCGCTGACGGCGAGCGGCTAGCGGCCTCGCTCGCCGAGGACCCACTGGTCGCGACGCTGCTGCTGATCCACGACCTCCATCCGGTCCCGCTCGAGCAGCGGGTCCAGGACGCGCTCGACTCGGTGCGCCCGTACATGGAGTCGCACGGCGGCAACGTCGAGCTGCTCTCGCTCGAGCACGGGGTGGCCCGGATTCACCTGCGAGGCAGCTGCTCGGATTGCTCGGCGTCGTCGGTGACGCTCGAGCTCGCGATCAAGCAGGCGCTCGAGGAGGCGGCTCCGGACCTCGAGGGTCTCGAGGTCGAGGGGATGGCGCCGCAGACGGCCGGCGGACCTGGACTGCCGATGGTCACCGGCATGGCTCCCGCACCGGCAATGCCGACCGGGATGGAGCTCCCGATGGTGATCTCAGCGCCGCCGGCCGCGCCATCCTGGTTCGACGTCGATGCGATCGGCGAGCTCGCGGACGGTTCGCTTACTGGGGTCAGCGTCGCCGGAAGCGATCTGGTCGTGGCGAACGTCGAGGGCACGCTGCTCGCCTACCAAGACCGATGTGCCAGCTGTGGCGCGCCGTTGCACACCGGGCTGCTGACCGCCGGGGCGCTCGCTTGCCCTAGCTGCGCACGGTCGTTCTTCCTGCCACGGGCCGGACGCTCGATGGACGACGATCACGTGCAGCTAGAGCCCGTGCCGTTGCTGCGCGAGCAGGGCCGCGTGAAGGTGGCGCTCGCGCAATGAACGAGCCCCGCCGGCTGATCGACGACGCCGTGGCCGCGCGTCGGCGCGCGGGGGTCGTCTCGGGACTCCGCGGGCTCGCCCGCACGCCCACTCGAAGCCCGCCATCCTCGTCCCCGGACACCGAGGCGTGCGATCTGTGCGGCATCGGGATCTCCGAGGACCATCGCCACCTGCTCGCGCTGTCCGAGCGCCGGATCGTGTGCGCGTGCGAGGCGTGCTGGGCGATGCGCTCGGGCGAGGGCGACTACCGCCCGACGGGCAATCGGACCGTGTGGCTCCCGGGCCTCGACGTGCCCGACGATCTGTGGGCGAGCTTCCAGATCCCGATCGGCCTGTCGTTCTTCATGGAGTCGACGGTCACGGCGTGCGTGGTCGCGATGTACCCGAGCCCGGGCGGGGCGACCGAGAGCGAGCTGCACTTCGACTCGTGGAAGCGGATGGTCGAGCTCAACCCCGTCGTGGCCGGCCTCGAGCCGGACATCGAGGGGCTGATCGCAAACCGGCTGTCCGATCCACCGATGTACGTGATCGCGCCGATCGACCGCTGCTACGAGTTGACGGGCACGATCAAGGCCCATTGGGAGGGGATCTCGGGAGGGTCCGGCGTGCAGGAAGCAGTCGAGCGATTCTTCGAGGCGCTCCGCGCGAAGGCGACGGCGGCTTGACGATCGAGCCCCGGATCGAGCCCACGACGCCGGGCGTCGGCGAGGCGCCGCCGGACCTCGACTTCAACGTGCTCGGTGCGCGCCCGGTCAAGTACGCAGCGGCGCCGATGCTGACGATCGATCTACAGGTGAGCGAGGCCGACGGCCGCGAGGTGTACATGGTCGCGCTCACGATCCAGCTCATGATCGAGCCAGCCCGGCGCAGCTACGACGACGCCACCCGCGAGCGCCTGGTCGAGCTGTTCGGCGCACCCGAGCGGTGGGCGGTCACGACGCGCAGCCTCGTGTGGTCCAAGCTCGACGTGCTCGTGCCCGCGTTCACCGGAACGACGACGGTGACCGTGCCGATCGCCTGCCACTACGACCTCGAGCTCGCTGCGGCCAAGTACCTGGACTCGCTCCCCGACGGCCAGGCGCCGCTGGCGCTGCACTTCAACGGAATGATCTACTACCCCGGCGCCGACGGCGGCCTGCAGATGGTGCTGATCCCGTGGTCGAAGTCGATCGACTTCCGCATGCCGGTGTCGGTGTGGCGGGAGACGATCGCGCACTACTACCCGGGGACGGCCTGGATCGCCGTCCGCTCCGAGACGTTCGAGGCGCTCCAGCGCGAGAAGCTCGCGCGCGGCCTCGCGACTCTCGACGCGTGTGTCAGCGAGCTGCTCCACCATGACTGACCACCTCGAGGAGCTCGTCACGTCGCTGCTGTGGGAGGGCTACGCGCTGTACCCGTACACCCCGGGCGCGACGAAGAACGCCACCCCCACCCCGTTCGGGATCGTCTACCCGCCCGTGTATGCGAGCGAATGTCCGGGCGCGTTCGACCACGCCCGGCTCGAGTGCGTGGCCGAGCCTTCCGAACCGGGCGCCGGCGCCAGGCTGTCCGCGACGCTTCGCTACCTCGCTCCGAGCGGTGAGCGGAACGAGGCGACAGAGCGCCGGGTCGAGCTCGGGCCGGTGCCGGTCGGCGACCGCGTGACCACGCAGTTCGACGGCGGACGGCTGACGCTGCGCTCGGAGCGCCACGGCGACGGATCGGTGGTCGTGCGCTGCTGCGTGCACAACACCCGCGAGGCGCCGGCCGGGCTCGACCGCGCCGGCGCGCTCGCCCGGTCGTTGATCTCGACGCAGCTGCTCGTGCGCGTCTCCGGCGGCCGGTTCCGCTCCCCGCTCGACAGCGCCCCGACGAGCGTCAACACATATCCGGTGCTCGCGACCGAAACCGCCGTGCTCGGAACCACCTATGTGCTTCCCGACCACCCCCAGATCGCGCCCGAGAGCCGTGGCGGCCTGTTCGACTCGACCGAGATCGAGGAGGCGCTGCTGCTGCACGTGCAGGTGCTGAGCGACGAGGAGCGAGCCGAGATCGAGCGCGCCGACCCGGCTGTGCGCGAGATGATCGAGCGAGCGGCGGCAGCGACGCCGGAAGACATCATCGCCCTGCACGGGCGCGTCGAGATCCGCGACCCCGAGACGCTCGTGCCACCGAGCGAGCCGCCCGGCCTCCCGGATCCGGCCGCGGGCCAGCCCGAGGCGATCGTCGACGGGGTGCGGTTCGCGCGCGGCCTCAAAGTGGTGATCCGCCCAGGCCCCGGCGCCGACATCCAGGCACGGATGCTCGACGGCCGCACGGCCACGGTCGAGCGGATCCTCACCGACTACGACGGCAAGACCCATCTGGGAGTGACGATCGACGACGACCCCGGTCAGGACCTGATGCGCGAGACCGGCCGCTTCCTGTATTTCTTTGCCCCCGAGGTGGAGGTGATCGACACATGACCGACGAGCCGCTGCGGAGCATCCTGATCGCCGGTGTCGGCAACGCCTGGCTCCGGGACGACGGCTTCGGGGGCGAGGTGGCCCGGCGCCTCGCCGACGGCCCGCTGCCCCAGGGAGTCAACGTGATGGACGCCGGAACGGGCGGGCTCGACCTGGCCTACGAGGTCATGCGCGGCTACGACGCGCTCGTGATCCTCGACGTGTCCAAGCAGGGCGGCGAGCCCGGGACGCTGTACGTGATGGAGCCCGACGAGGAGTCGGTCCCGGGCGGGATCGAGGACGGCGACGTGATCAACCCGCACGCGATGGACCCCCAGACCGTGCTGCGGTTCGTCAAGTCGGTCGGGGCGTGGCCGGGCCGGGTCGTGGTCATCGCGTGCGAGCCCGCGGAGGTCGAGGAGATGGGCTGGGGTTTGTCCGAGCAGGTCTCTGAGGCTGTCTCCCGCGCGGTCGATCTCGTGGTCGAGACCGTCGCGGAGCTCCAGTCCGGGGCATTCGCGGCTCCGGCGGAGTAAGGCGTGCACGAGCTCTCGCTGAGCAGCGCGATCGTCAACACGGTCGTCAAGCACGCTCGCGGACGGCGGGTGACCGTCGTGAATCTCCGGGTTGGGAAAACTGCGTCAGGTGATCCCCGACACGCTCGAGTTCTACTTCGAGTTCGTCGCGCGCGGGACCGTGTGCGAAGGGGCGAAGCTCGAGCAGGAGGTGATCGACGCGCGCCTGCACTGTAACTCGTGTGGCCACGAATGGGAGATCGAGATCCCCGCGTTCCGCTGTCCGGAGTGCAGCAGCAGCGACGTCGCGATCGCGAGCGGCAACGAGTTCGAGGTCGAAGCAATCGAGGTGGAGGAGGCCGAATGCATCGCACAAAGGTGAGGATCGTCGAGGATGCGCTCGACGCCAACAACACGATCGCGAGCGCCAACCGGGCGGACTTCGACCGAGCCGGGGTCAAGGTCGTCAACTTCATGAGCGCGCCCGGCGCCGGCAAGACCACGCTGCTCGAGCGTGTGGTCGCGGATCTGCCGGGGGTGCGCGTCGGCGTGCTCGAGGGCGACGTCGAGGGCTCGATGGACGCCGACCGCCTCGCCGGCCTGCACGTGCCGGTGACTCAGCTCAACACGGGCTCGGGCTTCGGCGGCGAGTGCCACCTCGACGCGAACATGGTGCGCTCGGCGATCCCGGCGCTGCCGCTCGACGAGATCGATCTGCTGCTCGTCGAGAACGTCGGCAACCTCGTGTGCCCGGCCGAGTTCCGGATCGGCGAGGACGCGCGCGTGATGGTGAGCGCGATCACCGAGGGCGAGGACAAGCCGCTCAAGTATCCGCTGATGTTCCGGGCCTGCGAGCTCGTGATCGTCAACAAGATCGACCTGTTGCCGCACCTCGACTTCGACCTCGACAAGCTCCTCTACAACATCGACGTCGTCCATCCCGACGTGGAGCGAATCGTGCTGAGCGCGCGGACGGGTGAGGGCATCGACGCCTGGCGCGACTGGCTGCTGCGGATCGCCGAGCGCGCCCCGGAGGGGGCCGTTGCTTGACTGTCGCCGAGCTGCTCGCGGAGCGGACGGAGTGCAACGCGCGGTTCTTCGACGAGTCGGCCGAACGGCTGGCACGCGTGTGCCATCTGATGGCCGAGCGGTTCGCGCGCGGCGGCCGGCTGATCGCGTTCGGCCGCTCCCCGGCGGCGCGGTCTGACGCGCGCCACGTCGCGGTCGAGTTCGTCCACCCGGTGATCGTCGGCAAGCGGGCGCTGCCGGCGATCGGGCTCGCCGGCGAGGGCGGCGACATCGCCGGCCAGGTCGCGTTGATCGCGGCTCCGGACGACATCGCGATGGGCTTCGGCGGGGACTGTGACGACGCGGTCGCCGTTGCGCGCGGGCGCGGCTGCTTGACGATCGCGTTCTCGCCCAGCGCGGGCGCCGAGTGGGAGTTCGACCCGCTCGCGTCAGACCCGTGCATCCGTCAGGAGCTCATCGAGACGCTCTACCACGTGCTGTGGGAGCTCGTCCACGTGTTCTTCGAGCACCGCGGACTGCTCGAGGGCCGGAGCGAGCGCCGCGTCCACGACGCCGGCGCGTCGAGCTTCCTGTATCCGTTCCTCGACGAGCGCGAGAGCGACCTCGACGCCGTGCTCGACGACGTGCGCCGGTCGGTGCTGATGAAGGCCGAAGAGGTCGGCGCGCTGCGCGAGCAGACGCTGACCGACAACGCGTCGGTGCTCGTCGCCGCGGCCGAGGCACTGCGCACGAGCTTCGAGCGCGGCGGCAAGCTGCTCGCGCTCGGCAACGGCGGCTCGGCGACCGACGCGATGGACGTCGTCGCCGACTTCCGAGCCTCAGGTCGCCCTGCGATCGACCTCACCGAGGATCCGGGGATCCTGACCGCGATCGCGAACGACATCGGCGTCGAGGCGATCTTCTCCCGGCAGGTGATCGCCTACGGTGGCGAGGGCGACGTCGTGCTTGCGCTCTCGACATCGGGCAACTCGGGCAACGTGATCCACGCGCTCGCCGAGGCTCGCCGGCGAGGCCTCCTGACGATCGCGATGGTCGGCTACGACGGCGGGCGGGTCGCAAGCGAGGAGCTCGCCGACCACGTCGTCGTCACCCGCTCCGAGCACATCCCCCGGATCCAGGAGGCCCAGGCGAGCGCGTACCACGCGCTGGTGGAGCTGGTGGGATGAGCGTCGTCTGCCGCCGCGCACGGGTGCGCGTGACCGGCACGGTGCAGGGCGTGGGCTTTCGGCCCTACGTCTACCGGCTCGCCGGCGAGCTGTCGCTTGGCGGGTTCGTGCTCAACGACGCCCACGGCGTGCTGATCGAGGTCGAGGGCAGCGCGCCGGTCGTCGACCGATTTCTCGAGCGCCTGCCGTCCGAGGCGCCACCGCTGGCGGTGGTCGAGCGGGTGGCGGTCGACGAGCTCGCGGTCAGCGGGGACGTCGCTTTTGCGATCCGGGACAGCGTGGGCGGCCGGGCTCCTGACGCCCCCGTCACGCCCGACACCGCCACTTGCGACGACTGCCTGCGCGAGCTGTTCGATCCGGCCGACCGCCGCTTCCGCTACCCGTTCATCAACTGCACGAACTGCGGGCCGCGGTTCACGATCGTCCGCGGCGTCCCGTACGACCGGCCGTTGACGACGATGGCTTCGTTCACAATGTGCGCGGCGTGCCGGGCCGAGTACGAGGATCCCGCCGACCGGCGCTTCCACGCCCAGCCGAATGCGTGCCCGGTGTGCGGGCCCTCGGTTCGGCTGATCGGCGCGCTTTCCGAGTCGGCGCCCGAGGACCCGATCGCCGCTACCGTGGCCGCGCTCGCCGACGGTGCGATCCTCGCGATCAAAGGCGTCGGCGGCTACCACCTGGCGTGCTCGGCCCGGGACGAGCGCGCGGTCGCCGCGCTGCGGTCGCGCAAGCACCGCGAGGACAAGCCGTTCGCGCTGATGGCGCCATCTGTGGCCGCGGCGGAGTCGCTCGTCTCGCTCGCGCCGGCGGCGCGCGAGCTGTTGACCGGCCCCGAGCGCCCGATCGTGCTCGCACCGCGCCGCGCCGGTGCGCCGGTCGCCGAGTCGGTTGCCCCGGGCGCGCCGGAGCTCGGCGTGATGCTCCCCTATTCGCCGCTGCACCACCTGTTGCTATCCGACGCCGGCGAGACGCTCGTGATGACGAGCGCGAACGTGTCCGACGAACCGATCGCTTACCGCGACGAGGACGCGCTCGATCGGCTGCGCGGGATCGCGGACCTGTTCCTCGTCCACGACCGGCCGATCCAGACACGCACCGATGACTCGGTACTGCGCGTGATCGACGCCCCGGATCGTCCGCGGCGGGCGTTCCTGCGGCGGTCCCGCGGCTATGTGCCGGCGGCGCTGGCGTTGCCAGGCGTCGGCGCGCCGCGGCCGCTGCTCGCCTGCGGCGCCGAGCTCAAGAACACGTTCTGCCTGGCGCGCGGGACTCGGGCCTGGGTCAGCCACCACATCGGCGACCTCGAGAACTACGAGACGCTCCGCTCATTCGCCGAGGGGATCGAGCACTTCGGAGCCCTGTTCGCGGTCGAGCCCGAGGTCGTCGTCCACGACCTGCACCCCGAGTACCTGTCGACCAAATATGCGCTCGATCTCGACGGCGTTGAGGTGGTCGCGGTCCAGCACCATCACGCGCACCTCGCGGCGTGCCTGGCCGAGCACGGGGAAATCGACCCCGCCCACCCCGCGCTCGGAGCGATCTTCGACGGCACCGGGTACGGGCTCGACGGGACCATTTGGGGCGGCGAGCTGCTGCTCGGCGACCTGCGTTCGTTCCACCGGGTCGGGTCGCTGCTGCCGGTTGCGCTGCCCGGCGGCGAACGCGCGATCAGGCAGCCGTGGCGAATGGCGTGCTCGTGGCTGGCGGCGGCGGGCGATGGCGACGGCGAACCGGAGCTGCCCGCGTCGTTGGCGGAGAGCGTCGACGCCCGCACCTGGTCGCAGGTGCACCGGCTGATCGAGACCGGCACGGCCGCGCCGGCGACGACCAGCATGGGGCGCCTGTTCGACGCGGTCGCCGCGCTTGCCGGAATCCGGGCTGAGATCAACTACGAGGGCCAGGCGGCGGTCGAGCTCGAGTCGGCGTGTGATCCCGGCGAGAGCGGCTCGTATCCGGTCGCACTGACCGGGGGATCCGACACCCCGCTGGTGATCGACCCGCGCGAGACGATCCGCGCGGTCGCCGCCGACGTCCGCGCCGGCACCCCCGCCGGCGTGATCGCCCGGCGCTTTCACCGGGCGATCGCCGGCGCCACCGCGGAGGCGTGCATCCGGATGGCCGCGACCCACGGCACCGAAGTGATCGTGCTCTCGGGCGGCGTGTTCCAGAGCCGGCTGCTGCTCGAGTCGGTGTGGGGCACGCTCAGCGCCGCCGGGTTGCGGGTGCTCGTTCCCGAGCGGCTCCCGGTCAACGACGGCGGCATCGCCTACGGACAGGCCGCGGTGGCGGCGGCGCAACTGACATGACCGACCCGATCCCCGAGCTCCGCCGGTCCTGAGATGACCGACCCGAGCCCCGAGCTCCGCCGCGTCCTCGAGCAGCAGGTGTTCATCCGCGGCGCGAACCGGCCGTTCGGCGAGCTCACGCCCGACGACGCCCGCTCACGCGCCGACGAGCTGCGCGCCGCCGTCGGCTGGGGCCCGACCGCCCGCGTCGCCCCGGTGGCGCAGGCCTGGCGCGAGCTCTCGATCGCGCTGGACCGCGCCGGCGCATCCACCGTCGCCGAGCTCGACCCGGACGTGCTAGTCAAGCTTGCGCCGCGGCTATGGGTGACGCTGCCCGGCTGAGCGCTCCCGCGGCGGCTCACCACCCGCAAAACTGCACACTCGACGCGGCGGATTCGCCGAGATCCACGAAAGCCGCGCTATAGGCGACTCTTCGCACACTCGACCGAGCGTTCCGGTCGAGTGACGCGTTACTGGCCCTGAATTCCGGTGCATCACAGACGGGCCCGAGTACAGGTGGCGTCCTGGTCCCGAGGTCGTGCGGCAGGTCGGTCCACAGCCAGTGCTCGATCTCGTGCACGATCGCCAGGAACACGGCGGCGAGCAGCGCGGCCGGAACCCCGAGCACTCCGCCGACCACGACCAGCCGCAGTGCCCCCGCCCCGCCGCCGGGGCGGCTCGACGCATCCGACGGCGACGCGACCGCGGCCATTGTCCAGACCGTGCCGCCCCCGGCACGGAGCTCCATCACCCGTTTTGGATGACTGCCCGCGCCCGGGCTCGCGACCTCCGCGGCCCCCCGCTCACCCCAATGGGGTGATGACGCTGGGCCACCATCGAGCGACGGTCGTGCGCGAGGTCTCCGTGACGGCAGATCCGCACCCCCCGAACGCGAACACTCCGGACGCGGCCGACCAGGCCGACGCGGGCCATCGTGGCGTTCGCGTCGTCACCGACCTACCGCGCCAGATGGTCAGAGTCGCGTGGCGCGACCCCGAGCACATCTGCGAGCGCCTGACGCTGCAGGCCGTCCACAGGTTGGCGGAGCCGTCGCTCGACTGGGCGCTGGCGACCCGCGCGGATCATCCAGATGGCGACCTGCAGGAGATCGTCACCGCGCTCGGCACCCAGTCCGCGAGGGTCGCGCGCGTGCAGGGTTTGGTGGCCGGGACTCCGTTCTATCTCGCGCTGATCCCGGGCTACATGAACTACCTGTGGCAGGAGGCTCGCATGACCCTTCGGCTCGCCACGCTCTACGGCCGCGATCCGGGCATCCTCACGACCGCGGCCGAGTTGTTGTCGCTCCGCGGGGTGTATCCCGACGCCGACGCCGCCGAGGCCGGGCTGATCGCGGTCGAGGGCATGGGCATGCCGGCCAAGCCCGAGAAGCGCCGGCCGCTCCGACTGTGGATCGAGTGCGGCCGCCGGCTGCTCGTCTTCGGCGGGTTCATCGGGCCGCCGAGCGGCGAGTCGCACGACGGTTTGCGCTCGTGGTTGCGCGACGGAGTCGGGTTGGTGCTGTTCATCGCGCTGTGGGCGATCACCTGGATCTTCCCGGTGACGTTCATGATCATGATGGCCTGGGGGTGCGAGACCCACTCGCGCCAGTTGTTCCAGCGCGTCCGTTCGTTTTACGCGAGCGACGAGGCGCCCGCTGAGGCGCCGCCCGCGCCGGGGCGGGGGTGGCGCGCCCGCGTTCCGCGAGGAAGGCAGGCGATCAGCGCGGCCGGACTCGCGCTGTCGGTCGCGATCCCGGCCGGGTTCCTCGCGTACGTCGTCCACGTGCGAAAGACGGTCGGGATCAACTGGCTCACCGCACTCGGCCTGCTGGTGGCTCTGTCCGTCGTGACCGCCGGCGCTGTGTATGGCAGCCGCCGATGAGCTGCCGGCCGCCGGCGCCGCGGGCGGCCCCGGCGACGAGGCCACGCTGCTGCGGTGGGACAAGGGTCGCGTGGAGGTATTCAGCGATGGGGTGTTCGCGATCGCGATCACGCTGCTGGTGCTGGACATCAGCATCGCGCCGGCTGACTACGACCATCTGCGGCACGCCCTTCTTCACGAGTGGCCGGCGTACCTCGCCTACGTGACGAGCTTCCTGACCGTCGGAAGCGTGTGGATCGCTCACCACAGCCTGTTCTCGCGGCTGCGCTCCATCGACTCGGTCCTGCTGCGGTTGAACCTGCTGCTGCTGATGACGGCGGCGTTCCTGCCGTTCCCGACCAGCGTGCTGGCGCAGGCTCTGCACCACGGCGGCACGGCGGAGCGCACCGCGGTCGTGTTCTACGGCGCCGCCGCGCTCCTGATCGAGGGGCTGCTGCGCGCCGCTGAGCGGTACGCGGGAGCGCAGCACGAGCTCCAGACGGAGCCGAGCGCCGCGACGCCGGCACCCGAACACGCGCCCGTCGCGGGCTGGCGCAGGTGGGCGAGCACCGCGCTGTACGCCGCGGCGATTCTGTTCGGCGTGTTCCTGTTCCCGAGGGTCGCCGTCATCGGGTACCTCGCCGTCGGAGTCCGCAGCGTGTTCGTGGCGGGCAGCGCTGGTCGTCTCAGCCTGAACCTCGGCTGGCTGATCCCGAAGCGATGGTCTCGTCCGTAGCCGCCTCGCGTTCGCTCTGTCGGCGGCGGACGCCGACCTGAGCGGCGAAGAACACCGCCCGCACGATCCCGACGAGCAGCACGAGGTCGAGCATGATCTGGAACGAGACAACGATCATCGCGGCATCCGTCTTCGGGGTGATGTCACCGAACCCGACCGTGCTGACCACCGTGACCACGAAGTAGATCGCCCGGACATGGTCGAGCGGCTCCGAGAAGCTCCCCCGCTGGACGTGCGACATCGACAGGTACGTGAACGCGAACACGATCAGCACGACCGGAACGGCGATCGCCAGCGCCTCGGCCGCGCGCAGCTCGGGGTGCTCGGCCCCCATGATCTTCAGGACCTGCCAGCCCAGCAGCGCCGCGAAGATGATCAGGCCCACGAGAAGCTCCAGCAGCGTTCCGAGGCCGGTGCGGTCGGCCACCGGTAGCGCCCAGTAGAGCACGAACAGGAGGACGACGCTGGCCAGGATCCGAATCGCCGAGCGCCCGACGACCCGCTGCCGCTGACGGCGATCCAGATCCTCGAGCGAGGTCGGGCTCACAATTCAGGCTGACACACGTCGGGCACGCGGGGTTCACCCGAATCGGATGACGACGAACCTCGCAGCGGCGTGCAAGCTGACCGTGCGCCGCCGACCCGAACGAGAGGAAGCTCCATGTCCGCACAACCAACCGATACCCCCCTTCTCGATCTGCTCGGACGGATGACCGCGGACTCGATGCAGACCTCCGGCCTCGACGAACAGACGCTGATGCTCGTCCGCGTGGCCGCGCTCGTCGCGGTCGACGCCCCGCCGGCGTCGTACCTGCTGAACCTCGGCGCGGCCGGCGAGGTCGGCGTCACCTCCGATCAGGTCACGGGCGTACTCGCGGCCGTCGCGCCGATCGTCGGCACCACGCGCGTCGTCGCGGCCGCGGGCCGGATGGTCAAGGCGCTCGGCGCCGCGGTCGAGCTGGCCGAGCTCAGCGAGTACGCCGACGCCGGCTAGTGACGCGAGGCAGAAATTCGGTGGCACCGAGAGGGGTCACTGGCGGATGCCTGGTGAGGACGCAGGATCCGACGTGTAGCAGCGCTACATGAGGATCCGAGGACAAAGCCAGGCGCCGCCAGGGGCCGCTCGAATGCCATCCAATTTTTGACTCGGGACACTAGGTTCAGGTCGCCTTCGCGCCGGTCCGCTCGCCGGGGACTGCCGCCCTGAGGAACGGCTCGACTGTCAGCCGGCGGTCTCGGCCTCCTGTAGCTGGCGCGCCAGCACGTCCGCGTTCGCGTCGATCTCCTTGGATACGAACCGATTGACCGCCTTGATGTTCGCGGCGACCTGGTCGGCCATGTTCGTCGCGTAGACGACGATCAACCCGGCCTGACCCTCACCCAGCACGTCTCCGAGTCCCTTCAGGTCGCTGTCGTCCATACCGCCCCGCACGTGACCTGTGACAGCGCCGATCACCGCGCCGGCGCCGCCGCCGACCGCCAGCCCGCCGAGCAGGGCGACCCCGGGCAGGATTGCGCACACCGCCCCGACCGCGAGACCCCAGCCGAGCCCGTGAACTGCGCCGTGCCGGGTCGGTTGCTCGTGCTTCTTGACGACCTCGATCTTGCCGTCCTCGTCGCGAGCGATGACCGCGGCGTCGAACTCATGGGAGGTCTGGATCTCGTAATACAGCGCCTTGACCGCCTCGTAGTCGGCCTCGGCGGCGGCCACATTGTCGTAGGACGCGGCAAGCACCAGCAGCGTGTCGGGCTCGCTCATGGAAGCTCGTCTCCTATCGGTTGCGCAACGGTTCGCCGGCGATGCTTCCAGCCGCCGATCCCCCGGGCCTCATCCCGTTTGGGTGACGCCCCCCGGCGGCGGGGCGGCGACATTTGACGGATGCCCTGCCTGCTCGCCCTGCTCGCGCTGATCTCCCCGCGGCTGGTCCTGCTTCTGCTGTGGATCTTCAGCAACGTCCTTAGCCATGCCTTCAGCAGCTGGGTCCTGCCGCTGCTCGGGTTCTTCCTGCTCCCGTGGACGACGCTCGCATACGCCGCGTTCTGGTCCTGGGGTCCGGGACACCACGTGACCGGCTTCGAGTGGTTCTTCGTAGTGCTCGCGTTCTTGATCGACCTGGGCTCGTACGGCGGCGGGCGGTTCGCGGCTGCCAAACGCTGAGGCGGACACGCGAACGGTCAGGTGTGACCCGGCGCTCACGCGCACGGACGGCTTCGCCTCGTGTCGCGCCGGGGCGCTCAGTCCCGCGACCGGCGCGCCCGCGACCACCGGCGCGACCGCCACAACCGGCGCCGCCGACAGCAGCACCGCGCCGGAGATCTTGGCGGCGAGCGCCCCGCTCCCGGCAAGCGTCAAAGCCCGAGAGGGATTCGATGAGCTCGTGATCGTCATCCACCGCGTCACCAGCTCGACCGGGACGAGCGCGCCGAGCCGCTCGCGGATCGACGCGCGCGCCCGGTTCAGGAGCTGGCGCACGGCGCCGTGGCTGGCGCCGAGCCTGGTGGCGATCTCGTCGTAGCTGCGGCCTTCGAATTCGCGCATCACGACCGCCCGGCGCTGGCGCTCCGGCAGCGAGAGCAGCGCGCCGACGAGCGCGTCCAGTCGCTCCCGATGCTGCTCGTCGTGGTCCGCGCCGATGCTCACGTCGTCCTCGCGATACTCGGCACCGGCGCGCCGGCCGGCGAGCAGCGTGAGCGCTGAGTTGTGTGCGATCGCGTGCAGCCACGCTCCGAGGCTGTGGACCGAGGCGCCACCGGCGAGCGCCCGGTGCGCCTTGACAAGCGTCTCCTGAACGGCCTCGTCGGCGTCGGCATCGCCGAGCAGCCGGGCACAGTGGCGAAGCAGCGCGCCGCGATAGCGATGCACGATCGCCTCGAACGCCACCTCGGAGCCGACCCCGACGAGCTCGACCAGCCGCTCGTCGCGCTGCATCCGCAGCGACAGCCGAGTCAGGCGAGCCGTGGGCACGAGTTGCGGATTCACCTGTCCTCAGTCACACGGTCACGCACCCGCGTAAGAGCCGTCGTCGTGAGTTCGTAAGAGTTGGGGAGGAGCGCGAGGCGGCCACGCCCCTCCCCCACTCGGTCATGCGCTCCGGCGGGAATGCCGGGCGCGGCGCGCCGCGTGCCTACGGGCGGCGCGACGCGTCGTTGCCGACGTGGTCGCGGCCGTCGTCGTGGCGCCAGTCGTGGACCCGGTCGCGGTGGTCGTCGTCCGGTCGTCCCGGTCGTCCCGGTGGTGCCGGACGTTGCGGTCGTGCCGTTCGTGCCGGTGTATCCCGGGTCGCCGGGGCCGGTGCATGCCCACGCTACGCCGGTACCGCCGGCGAGCGACACGACGGTCGTCGCCACCGCCACCGCGTTGCGCTGCTTCCTCGTCATCGAGGCCTCCTTTGGTCTGGTGCCCTGTAGACAGGGCTCCAGCCCGCGGCCTCACGGTCGCAACGTAAGAAGTTTGTAGGCGAGTCGAGCCACGACCGGCTCCCTGGCGGTTTCCGGCTTAGGTCGGAGCGTGCTCATCGCGACGCCGGCGAGCACCGTCGCGACCCCGACGATCTGCCAGACGGCCGCGGGCTCGCCCAGCGCGAGCCAGCCCGCGGCGGCGCCGACGACCGGCTCGAGGTTCAGGAACGCGCCGGCGAACTCGGCCGGCACGCGCGCCTGGCCGAACGCGAACAGCCAGAACGGCAGCGGCGTCCCGGCCAGCGCCAGCGCCGCCATCGCGAGCGCCGGGGTCGCCGAGCCCGGGGCGTGCGGCACGCCCTCGGACAGGACCGCCATCGGGAGCGCGACCAGCGCGCCACCGGCGAACTGCACAGCGGTCACGGCCGCCGCGTCCCGCCCCTCGAGCAGCCGCGGCTGGATCGCGATGAACGTCGCCGACAGCACAACGGAGGTCAGTACGAGCAGGTCACCATGCGCCGTCGCGCCGCCGCCACCAGCGCCGGCGACGAGCGCGATCCCGACGAGGGCGACCCCGTAGCCGGCCCAGGTCAGCGGTCGGGTGCCGGTCTGGCCGAGGCCGGCCGCGATCAACGCCACGAGTACCGGAGCGGCGCCGATGACGACGGCGGCGTGGCTCACGCTCGTGCGCTCGATGCCGAGGTTCTGCAGCACGATCACGGCGCCGAACCCGATCGCGCCGGACGCCAGGATCCGCGGCGTGAGCGCGTCGCGTAGCCCGCGCCGGCCCACGAGCGCCAGCAGCGGCGCCGCGACCGCGAACCGCAGGACGGTCAGCCAACCCGGGGCGAGCCAGCCGAGCGCGAGCTTGGTCAGGGGCACGTTGAGGCCCCACAGCGTGCCGGCTGCGGCGAGGGCGAAGATCGCTGAACGGTGCTTGCTGTTCATATGACTGAGGATCGGCCAAATCCCGTTCACATACAGTCCAGATTTGACATATCGCCTTCAAGACGATGGAATATTCTGCGAAATGCCTATTTCGCTTGATTTAATTGATGTAGGACTGCTCCAGGAGCTCCAGAGCAATGCGGATCGTCCGAATGTGGAGCTCGCACGGATCGTCGGCCTGTCCCCGGCCGCGACCCTGCACCGCGTCCGACGCCTCAAGGAGTCGGGGATCGTGCGCAGCATCGTGGCCCGACTCGACGCGGCCGAGGCCGGGTTCCAGCTGCAGGTTTATGTCGCCGTGACGCTCCAGCAGCACGGGGAGGCCGCTCACCGCCGCTTCGCCGAGGCCGTGCGCGCAATGCCCGAGGTGATCTCGGCCGACTGGGTGACCGGCGAGACCGACGCGATGCTGCTGGTCGTCGCGCGCGAGGTCGCCCAGCTCCAGCGCGTGCTCGTGCGGCTGTCGACGCGCGGTGGCGCCGCACGCGTGATGACGCTCCTCCGTCTCGAGGAGCTCAAGCCGTCGTCGCCGCTTCCCCTCGAGGCGACGGACGGCTGAGGCCAGGCCCCGGGAACGAGCTGCTCAGAGCACCAGCGGCGGCACGAGGTCGCCGTGCGCCCACAGCAGCTCGTCGACGAGCTCCTCGATCTCGTCGAGCGGCAGCTCCGCCGCGGTGTGCGGGTCGAGCATCGCGGCGTGGTACACGGGCTCGCGGCGCCCGGTCAGCGCGGCGGCGACGGTCAGCCCCTGCACGTTCACGTTGGTCTGGATCAGCGCCGCGAGGTGACGCGGAAGCGCGCCGACCGGACGGGGGTCGATCCCCCGCTCGCTCGCGACGCACGGCACCTCGACGCAGCACTCGCCCGGCAGGTTGTCGATCAACTGGCCGTGGGCGGTCGCGTTCGGCACGTTGCCGTTGAAATCGAAGGGCTCGCCGGTTACGCACGCGTTGATGATCTCCGCCCCGTATTCGTTGCTCGGCTCGCCCCGAGCACCGGCGCCGTTCTGCAGGCCCGCGCTCAGCTCGGTCCACTCCTGGATCTGGCGCTCGCATCGGCGCGGGTACTCGTCGAGTGGGATCGCGTACCGCTCGATCAGATCGGGCCGGCCCGACTTGATGAACCACGGCACATATTCGGCGAAGTGCTCGGAAGACTCGGTCACGAAGTAGCCGAGGCGGCGCAGGACCTCGAACCGGACCTGGTCCTCGCGCGGGACCTGGTCGGCCTCGACGAGCTCGCGCAGGCGCGGGTACAGATCGTCCTGCTCGCCGCGGCGCTCGAGCGACAGGAAGAACGCCAGGTGGTTGATGCCGGCCACGAGGTAGTCGAGCTCCGCCGGCGGAATCCCGAGCACGCCGCCGAGCTGCGCGGCGGTGTGCTGAACGGAATGGCACAGCCCGACGGTGCGGATCGGGCTGGTTTCGGCGACGGCCCAACACAGCATCGCCATCGGGTTGACGTACTGGAGGAGCAGGGCGTCCGGGCAGAGCTCCTCCATCTCGCGGCAGATGTCGAGCAGCACCGGGATCGTCCGCAGCCCACGCATGATCCCGCCGATGCCGAGCGTGTCGGCAATCGTCTGACGGATCCCGTAGCGCTTGGGGACGATGAAGTCGACCATCGTCGCCGGATGCAGGCCGCCGACCTGAAAGCAGGTGATGACGTAGTCCGCGCCGTCGAGCGCGACGCGCCGGTCGGCGGTCGCCTCGACGCCGACGCGGGCACCGCAGACCGCGGCAATCCGCCGAGCCATCACCTCCGAGGTCTGAAGGCGCTCGGCATCGATGTCCATCAGCGCCAGCGTGGTCCCGTCCGCGAGTGCGGGAAAGCGCAGCAGATCGCCGATCAGGTTCCGCGCGAAAACCGTCGAGCCCGCACCGACGATCGCGATCTTCGGGGCCACCGGCCCTGAGCGCCAGCTAGACGCTCAACGCGCGAACGTGAGCGCCTCGCCCGACTGCTCGTCGAAGAAGTGCATCTTCGTCGCGTCGAGCCAGAGCTCCGCCTCGTCGCCGGATCGCGCCCGGCTCTCGGGACTGAGCCTCGCCACCAGCACGGATTCGCCGCTGTCGGTCAGCTCGGTGACGCCGCCGGCGTCGTCGCGCAGCTCCTGCAGCTCCTCGGACTGCACCATCTTGCCGTGGATCCCGAAGTGGGCGTAGTACTCGGCCCCCATCGCCTCGACGAGGTCGAGCTTGGCCTTGAACGTGCTCCCGCGTCCTTGGGCCTCGCGGTCGACCCTGGTCGCGTCCTCGAAGTCCTCGGGGCGGATGCCGGCGATCACCCGGCGCCCGTCGGGCTGGCGCCCGAGCCGCTCGCGGACCTCCGGCGGGAGCGCGAAATCGGCCATCGGCAGATGGACCGATCCGTTCGTGAGCGTGGCCGGCATGAAGTTCATTCCCGGGGAGCCGATGAACCCGGCGACGAACAGGTTCGCCGGGTTGTTGTAGAGCTCCATCGGCGAGCCGACCTGCTGCAGCAGGCCGCTCAGCATGACCGCGACGCGGTCGCCGAGCGTCATCGCCTCGGTCTGATCGTGGGTGACGTACACCGTGGTGGTGTTGAACCGGCGCTGGATCCGCGCGACCTGCGCGCGCATCTGCACGCGCAGCTTGGCGTCGAGGTTCGACAGGGGCTCGTCCATCAGGAACACCTTGGGGTCGCGGACGATCGCGCGACCCATCGCGACGCGCTGCCGCTGGCCGCCGGACAGGTTTGCGGGCTTGCGCGCGAGGTGCTCGGTGAGGTCGAGGATGTCGGCGGCCTCCCCCACCTTGCGGTCGATGTCGGCCTTGGGGACCTTCTTGAGCTTCAGCGCGAATCCCATGTTGTCGCGGACGGTCATGTGCGGGTAGAGCGCGTAGCTCTGGAACACCATCGCGATGTCGCGGTCGCGCGGCGCCACCCGGTTGACGACCTTGCCCTCGATCTTCAGCTCGCCCGAGGAGATGTCCTCGAGCCCGGCGATCATGTTCAGTGCCGTCGACTTTCCGCAGCCCGAGGGCCCGACGAGGATCATGAACTCCCCGTCGGCGATGGTGAGGTTGAGGTTCTTGACGGCCTCGAAGCCGTCGGGATACCGCTTGACGATGTCGTCGAGAACGATTTCGGCCATTTCCGCTCCTTTTAGCCCTTGACGGCCCCGGCGGTGAGTCCGGAAACGATCCGTCGCTGGAAGATCAACACCATGATCAGGATCGGCACGGTCACGACGACCGCTCCCGCGGCGATCGCGCCTGCCGGCTGCTGGAACTGCGAAGCGCCCGTGAAGTACGCCATCGCGACGGGCGCGGTCCGTGCCGCGTTGGAAGTCGTCAGCACGTTCGCGAACAGGAAGTCGTTCCACGCGGCGATGAACGCGAGGATGCCGGCCGTGAACACCCCGGGCATGGCGAGCGGCAGGATCACCCGGCGGAACGCCTGCATCGGCGTCGCCCCGTCCATTTGGGCGGCTTTCTCCAGGTCCCAGGGTATTTCTCTGAAGAAGGCCGACAGGACGTAAATGCACAACGGCAGGGAGAACGACAGGTACGGCAGGATCAGCCCGGGCCAGGTGTCGAACAGCCCGACGTTCCGCCACACGTTGTAGAGGCCGCCGACGATCGAGATCGCGGGGAACATCGTGACTGCAAGCGCGCCGGCGAGGATCAGCGTCTTGCCCGGGAAGTCGAGCCGGGTGATCGCGTACGCGGCCGCCGACGCGAAGCACAGCGCGAGCACCGTGGTGATCAGCGCGATGCCGATCGAGTTGCGCAGCGCGGGCGGGAAGAAATCGGTGTTGAACACCGCGGAGTAATTACTGAGCGTCCAGTGCGTCGGGAGGAAGCTGCCGTCGCCGATCGACTCCGGCGTCTTCAACGACAGCGAGATGATCCAGGCGACCGGGAACAGCGCGTAGACCAGAACTGCGACTACCGCGAAGCCCCAGAGCGTCTTGCGCGCGGGCGTGTTTTCGCTGCTGTTCACGTCGTCTTACCTCCGCTGGGGACTGGCACCGAGGAACCGGAAGAACATGAAGGCGATGATGCAGACGCACAAGAAGATCAGCACGGCGATCGCCGACCCCAGGCCGAGATCGAGCCTGCCGATCAGTACCTGGTAGCCGAGCAGCGAGACACTCGCGGTGTTGTTGGCGCCGTTGGTGATGATGTACACCGAGTCATAGATCCGGAACGCGTCGAGCGCCCGGAACAGCACCGCGACCGCCAGCGCCGGCTTGATCAGCGGCAGTGTGATCCGCCAGAAGCGCTGCCACCCCGACGCCCCGTCGACCTTCGCCGCCTTGTACAGATCCTCGGGGACGAGCGCGAGCGCCCCGAGCATCAACAGCGATATGAAAGGCGTCGTTTTCCACACGTCCGAGAGGATGATCACCGCGAACGAGCCGGCGCGGGTCGTCAGCGGAGGCGTCGAGAGCCCGAGCCACTGGGTGGCGAACCCCGTTGCAGGATTGAACGCCAACGACCATGCGAACGCTGACACGACCGTCACCGCACCGTAGGGCACGAGCACCGCGACCCTGATCCAGGTGCGCGCATACAGAGCGCGATACATCGCCTCGGCGATCAGCAATCCGAGCACGAGCTCGAGCACGAGCGAGACGACCGTGATGATCACGGTGTTGAGGACGTCGGTCCACCACGTGCTCGAGCTCAGGACGTAGATGTAGTTGTCCAGGCCGATGAACGCGGTGAGATGCGGGAACCGCAGATCGGAACGATGGAGCGAGAGCCAGAACGCGTACAGGATCGGGAACCCGGCGACGAGCAGCATCACGCCCACCGCGGGCAGCGTCAGCATCAGCCCGAGCTTGCGCTCGGCCCTCGCCCGGCCGGTCAGACCGCGCGATTTCGGCGGAGCGGCGAGGGGCGCGGCAGCGGGGGTTCCGGCGACGGTGGCCATCAGCACAGACCTCCCTTGAGTAGCGTCGTCAGACACGAACGCAGGCTGTTGATGTCAGACACCGGCTTGATCGAGGCCGGTGGGTGCAGCGTCTGCTGGATTGCCAGCGTCACGTCCGAGTAGTACGGCGTCTCGGGGCGGTTCGTGGCGTGCTGGAGCTGTTTGAGCAGGACCGCCGCGAATGGATAGCTCTTCACCACCGCTGGATTTGTGTAAGACGCGATGGTGACCGGTGGCAGACCCTCGTTGATCGCTTCCTGGTTCTGCCAGTAATAACGGGTCATGCACAGCGCGGCCGCGAGCGCCTGCTTCGGGTACTTGGTGTACTGCGAGATGCCGATGTTGGCGCCGCCAACCGACGACTTGCCCGGCACGCCCGGATAGACCGCCGGGTACGGGGCCCAGCCCATGTTCTCGAACACGTGCTTGGTCACCGAGCTTGTCGCCGCGTCGGTTCGGCCGGCGGCGTAAACGTAGGGCCAGTTGAGCATGAACGCGGCGTGGCCGGCTTCGAAGGCGAGGCGTCCCTGATCCTCCTGGTCGGTCGACAGCGAGGGATCGGCGCGTCCCGACGTCGCGACGTCCCTGATGATCGTCGCCGCCTCGACCGCGGGCTTGCCCAGCACGGGCTTGTCCTGGGCGTTGACGACCTCGCCCCCCGCAGAGGCCAGGACGCTGTTGAACCACACGGTGTAGCCCTCGTATTGCTGGCCCTGCTCCTCGATCAGGCCGTCGCTCGCCGGCAGCATCTTCGCGTCGGCGATGACCTGCGCCCAGGTCGTCGGGGGCGGCTGGTGGATCGACGCGAGCAGGTCCTTGCGGTACCACAGCAGCTGCGCGTTGGTGTTCAGCGGCACCGCATACAGCGTCCCCTGGTACTCGGCCGACTGGGCCGCGATCGGAAGCACTCCCTGGAGCGCCGTTTGTCGCGCCGCCCCGGTGATCGGCTTGAGCCAGCCCGCGGCTGCGAACTCGGCGGTCCAGATCGTGTCCATGTTCATCAGCGAGTAGTCGCCGTCGTGCGCGGCCAGGCGCTGAACGGCCAGCTGGCGCGAGGCGTCCGAGCTGTTCGCCTCGGGCGTGATCGTGATGTTGTAGCTGCCGCCCGAGTCCTTGCTGCAGGTGGCGGCGGCCTTCACGTTCGTCCCGTTCGAGTCGACCGGGCTGTAGTACACGATGCTCGCCGGTCCGTGTGCCGCGCCCGAGGAACCGCAGGCGGCGATCCAGAGTGCGCACAACCCCCCGACCGCAATCGCCTGGGCGATCCGGACAACCTTCGACGCTTGGCTCACAAGATCCTCTCCTCAGTCGGCCCGGGGCCGGGCGCGTAGCGCGGCCTGTTCTAGCGCTGGGAAGATTGTGTGAACAGCCTCGTTCGGCTATGCCGGACGGGTGTTCGGTGCGGTCTACAGCTCAGCTCCTGGAGGATCTGATGGACCATCGTGTCGCTATGCGCGGATGGCCATCTCACCTCCCCACGCACGGTCTCGGCGATGTGACTGTCAGCCATCGCTCGCCCTACTGACACCCGGTGGCGACCCAGGTTAACCTGTGTCCTTCACCGCGGGTGTACCTTACGTCGATGTCCCGCGAGTCGGTGCTGTTGGGCGCCCTGACGGCCGAGCCGACGAGCACATCGGATCTTTACGAGCGGGTCGGCTACGGTGCGCTCGCCCGCGTGGGCCTGATCCCATACAACGCGTTTCGGGCCGAGCTCGTGCGCCTCGAGGCCACCGGCGTCGTGGAGAGCGCGACCGGGACAGACGGGTCGACAATGTGGCGCATTCCTCCCGATCCGCCGGTCGAGGAAGGGCCTATACTCGACGGGGATTGAGATGCTCGTCTTTGGCCTAGTGCACGGCGACGGCTGGGAACCACCGGGGTGGGAACCAGAGCCGCCCGAGGACGAGGTGCCGGAGCGACGCGCGTGGGAGTGGGATTGGCACGCGCTCCCGTGGCGCTCACTCGCGTGGGTTGCCGTGTGGGTGTTTCTGATGGCGATCGTGCCGTTCGTGAGCACAACGTTCGGCGGGTTCGCCGGCTTCGGAGTGCTGATGGTCGCGGTCGCCCTCGCGTTCTGGCGGCTCGAGCGCTTCTGCGCCCGCCAGTACTGGAACGGCCTGCGCGAGTTCAAACTCTGACCCTCGTCGGGGACGTCCGGCGGAACGGCATACACGAGTTCAAGCTCTGACCCGAGCCGACGCCGTTCCGCATTCTCGAACGGGTCTTGACCCCCCCGGTACGGACTGACACACTCGCGCCCGCCAAATTCTCAGCGAGGGGAGACTCATGGAGACGGCAACTCCGCATCGCACTCTGATCGTGGCGAACCTGACGGCCTCAACGCCATTCCTGCTCCAGGAGGTAAAACGCCTCGCCGAAGAGCGCCCGACCTCGTTCAGCCTGCTGATCCCGAACACCAGCCAGAATCAGGGCGCGGATTGGTCGGTTGCGACCGCGACGAAGCTGCTCGGGCGAGCCGCCGGCTCGACCGTCGACGGCCACGTCGGCGGCCAGGATGCCGTTTGAGTCGATCAAGGCGGAGATAGCTGGCGGTCAGTACGACGACATTCTGATCTCGACCCTGCCCAAGCGGCGATCCGAGTGGCTTCAGAAGGACCTTCCGACGCGGGTCGAAGCGCTCGGCCTGCCGGTCATCGTGGTCACGCCGCCCGAAGAGCCGAGCCCGCTCAAGCAGTTCACCGAGACGTTCTCGGCCAGATCCGACTAGCGGGGTCCGTCCCGGCCGACGCAATCGTGGCCGACCGGGCGCGGGCGCTTCACGCCGCCAGCGCGTGGTGACGGATCGCCGCTGAGATTCGCGACGCGGCGGCCATCACGGCGCGCGCGTGGAGATCGACGTTCGCCGTCGAGAACGCATCGAGCAGGTCGAGGCTGATCGCGGCCGCGACGTTGCCCTCGGCGTCCCGAACCGGTGCGGCGACCGCGCTGCTGTTCTGGTTCTCATCCGCGTCGTTGTGTGCCCAGCCGTGCCGCCTGACCACCTCGAGATCGATCTCGAGTTCGTCTACCGACGCGTGCCGGGTGTGGACCCGCCCGCCGCACCACAGCGTCTTGATCTCCTCGCTCGGCCGGCTCGCGAGCAGCACCTGGGCGGCGGCGCTCCCGTCGAGTGGCGCCGCCGTTCCCGCGGCGGGACCGCACCCGCTCGTGTGGCGCGGGCTGTAGCGGCGGTCGATGTAGATGATCCGCCCGCAATCCCAAGCTGCGAGGCTCACTGTGAGTCCCTGGCGCTCGGCGAGATCGCGAACCACCGGCCGCGCGTGCGCCTTGAGCGAGCTCGTGCGCAGCAGCACCGACGCGAGCGTGACCGTGCGCCAGCCGAGCCGATATCGGCCGTGCCCGACGCGCTGGAGCAATCCGATGCCGGCCAGGCTCGCAAGCACGTCGTGGGCAAGCGACTTCCCGATCCCGAGGCGCTGCGCCGTTGCCGTCACCCCCCACTCGGGCTCCTCGGTCGTGAACAGGTCGAGCACCGCGCCCGCCCGCGCCAGCGTACCTAGCATGATGGTCTCCTCCCCGGTACCGGTGCGTTCATTGTGCGAAGCACCACTCGGCATCCACCTTCGCGGCACGCGGAGGCTCCGCGCCCGCCCGCTCACAGGTTCGGGCCGCCACGATCGCGGCAAACTTGGCGGTCCGCAGGATCGCCTCGAAGTCGCCCAGGTCCTTACGTCCCAGCCCGTCGGCCACCCACCCCCCGAGCCAAGCCGCGCCGAACGCATCGCCCGCCCCGATCGTGTCGATCACCTCGACACACGGTGCCTCGATGAATGCCTCAAGGCTCGCCGTGAGGACCGTGGTGCTGCGACTGCCGTTGGTGAGCAGCACCACCGACGGACCTCGCGCGAGCAGACCGCGCGCGGTCTGGTGCGGCGTCCGGTCCGGGTCGAGGTACGCGAGGTCCTCCTCGCTCGCCTTGACAACGTCCGCCAGGCAGAGGAGGTCGCGTAGACGATCGCAATAGACGGTCCGTCCGCGGACCGCCTGCGCGCGGCAGTTCGGGTCGACGAGGACCAGCGTCTCGGGTCCGGCGTCGCGCACGAGCGACGCGATCGCGCTGGCCTGCGGCTCGACCGCCATCGCGAACCCGCCGACGTGGAGCGCCGCCGGACGGGCCGGCATCGCCGCATGGGCCTCCTCGGGCAGCAGCCCGGCCGTCGAGGTCCCCTCGAGGTAGAAGCGGTAGCTGGCCGTGCCGTAGCCGTCGATCTCGACACGAGCGAACGTCGTCGGGTCGTCGGTCGTGACGATCCCGTCGAGCTTCACGCCCGACTCCTCGAGCGCGCCGCGCAGAGCCTGCCCGTAGCGGTCACTCGACAGCCGCCCGATGAACGCCGGCCGCATTCCGAGCCGCCCGAGCGTGCGAGCCGCGTTGAACGAACCGCCGCCCAGGTGAGCCGTCGTGCCGCCACCGGGCTCGAGCACGAAGTCGACGATCGCGTCGCCGGCGACCGCGATGGCACGGCCGGCTTGCGGAATCGCACCATATGACGACCACGGCAACGCAGCCGCGCCAGGGGCCTTTATGGACTGCTCCTCACCTCGTTTGGACATTTCCCCGCAACCGTCGCTGTCGGATGCTCGCTCTCGGACGGCCTGGACCTGTCTATTTCGGGACGGCCTCGAGCGAGGAAATGGGAACCCGGTTATGTGGAACCGGTTCCAATATTTCACGGTCGTGGCCCTTAGTCAAGTGAGAATTGTTGACCCGAGAGCTACGCTGATGAGCGATGGATCCGGTTCCACACAAGTCGCGGGATCGTGCACCGACCATCCGCGACGTCGCTCGGCACGCCAAAGTTGGTGTCGGGACCGTCTCCCGCGTGCTGAACGACAGCCCGCTCGTGAGCGAGGATGCGCGCCGGCGAGTCCACCGGACGATCGACGAGCTCGGCTACCGCCGCAGCTCGACCGCGCGCAACCTGTCGCTCGGGCGCACGCAGATGATTGGCGTGGTCGCGCCGTTCTTCACGAGCAACTCGGTGCTCGAGCGGCTGCGCGGAGTCGTCGGCCAGCTCCGGGACCACGGCGACTACGACCTCGTCCTGTTCGACGTGGAGACGCTGACCCAGCGCGACGACGCGTTTCGCAGCTTCGCCCGAACCGACCGGGTGGACGGACTGCTGGTGATGTCGCTGCGGCCGACCGACGAGGAGGTCGAGAGCCTGCGCCGGGAGGGGCTGCCGGTCGTGCTCGTCGATGTCGTCCATCCGGCGCTGCCGCGCATAGTGATCGACGACGTGCTCGGCGGCACGATGGCGACCGAGCACCTGCTCGACCGGGGACACACGAAAATCGGCTTCGTCGGAGACGAGCCCAGCCCGTTCGGGTTCACCTCGAGCGAGCGGCGGCGTCACGGCATGGCGCGCGCACTACGTCGCGCCGCGATCGAACGCAACGACGCGCTCGAGCGCCGGGCACCCCATGGCCGTGACCAGGCGCGCGAATCCGCGGAGTCGCTGCTGCGCATGCCGGACCGCCCAACGGCGATCTTCGCCGCCTCGGACGACCAGGCGCTGGGCGTGCTCGAGGCCGCCCGTGCGATGGGCCTGCGCGTGCCCGACGACCTGGCGGTGATCGGGTTCGACGACATCGAGGTGGCCGAGGTGCTCGGGCTGACCACCGTCCACCAGCCGTTGCGCGAAACCGGCGCCCGTGGCGTCGAGTTGCTGCTCGCGGCGATCGACGGGGACGGCGCCGCGCCGACCGAGGAGCTCGCGCCGCTGACCGTGATCGTCCGCCGGACGACGTAGCTGTCGAGCGCGCGCGGCTTGGCACAGCGGCTCGCACAGCTGCCGGCGCGGCGGGTCGCACGCCTCCGGCCGTTCGCGATGGCCGAACGCGGCTGTGCTGCGAGCCGGGCGAACGATAGAAACGCGCACGTGACTCAGTCGGCCGCTGCCCCGCCCGCATTCGAGGAGTCTGAGCTGGCCGCACGCGTGGCGACCCTGTCGCTCGAGCAGAAGGTGCGCCTGCTGACCGGCGCCGACTTCTGGTCGCTGCATTCCGAGCCGGCGGTCGGCCTCCGCCGCCTGGTCGTCTCAGACGGACCCGCGGGGGTCCGCGGAGAGCGCTGGGACGAGCGTGACCCGTCGGCGAACGTGCCCTCGCCGACCGCGCTGGCGGCTACGTGGGATGAGGAGCTCGTCGAGGAGCTCGGCGGACTGCTCGCGTCCGAGGCCAGGCGCAAGGGCGTAGACGTCGTCCTCGCGCCGACCGTCAACCTCCACCGCACCCCCTACGGGGGGCGGCACTTCGAGTGCTTCAGCGAGGATCCGCTCCTGACAGCGCGGATCGGGGTCAGCTACGTCTGCGGGCTGCAGGACGGCGGCGTCGGCGCCACCGTCAAGCACTTCCTGGCCAACGACTCCGAGACCGAGCGGATGACCCTCGACGCGCGTCTCGACGAGCGGACGCTGCGCGAGCTGTACCTTGCGCCGTTCGAGGCGATCGTCCGTGAGGCCGGCGTGTGGTCGGTGATGGCGTCCTACAACGCGGTCAACGGCGAGCCCATGACAGAGAGCTCGCTGCTCCACGACATCCTGCAGCGCGAGCTCGGTTTCGACGGTCTCACGATGTCCGACTGGTTCGCGACCAACTCGACCGAGGCGTCCGCAAACGCGGCTCTCGACCTCGTGATGCCCGGCCCGATCGGACCGTGGGGGGATGCGCTGCTGGCGGCGGTCCGAGCCGGGGAGGTCGACCCGGCGGCGATCGACGACAAGGTCCTGCGGATCCTGCGGCTGGCCGCTCGGGTCGGAGCGCTCGACGGCGCAGCCCCGGCCCAGCCGCCCACCTACAACGACGACGAGATCGCGGCGACACTGCGCAGGATCGCGGCGGCGGGGTTCGTGATGGCGCGCAACGAACGGGATCAGCTCCCGCTCGACCCCAGCCGGCTGCAGACGCTCGCGGTGATCGGACCGAACGCCGGCGCTGCCAGGACGCTCGGCGGCGGGAGCGCAACCGTGTTCCCGCCCTACACCGTGTCGCCGCTCGAGGGCCTGAAGGCCGCGCTCGAGCCGGGCGTCGAGATCCTCCACAACGTCGGCGTGCTCGCGAGCAACCGGATACCCGTGGCCGACGCGCGGTGGCTGCACGCCCCCGGCGGCAGCGAGCCGGGCGTCGAGGTTCGGTTCCTGGCGGCCGACGGAGCGGTCGTGGCGAGCGACCGTCGCCCCGGCTGCGCGTTCAAATGGCTCGGCTCGCTCGATCACAGCGTCGCGGCGGTCGAGGTCCACACCGTCCTACGGGCGACCGAACCCGGCACCTACACCGTCGGCGCGTCCGGGGTCGGCCGCTACCGGCTGTCCGTCGGCGGCGCGGTCGTGTTCGACGAGCAACTCGAGCTTCGCCCGGGAGCCGACATCGTCGAGGGGTTGATGGTGCCGCCGCAGGCCACCCACGACATCGAGCTGAGCGCCGGCGAGGAGGTCGGGATCGTGCTCGTTCACGACGTCGCCCCGGGTCCAGACGAGCCGGGCTTGATCAGCGTGAACTTCCAGCTGAACCTGGCACCACCACACCGCGACGATGACCAGGAGATCGAGCACGCGTCCTTGACGGCCGGCGCGGCTGACGCGGTCGTGCTCGTCGTCGGGACCACCGAGGAGGTGGAGAGCGAGGGGTTCGACCGCGTCTCCCTCTCGCTGCCCGGCCGCCAGGACGAGCTCGTCCGCCGCGTCGCCGCCGCGAACTCGAACACCGTCGTCGTCGTGAACGCGGGCGCTCCGGTGCTGATGCCGTGGGCGAAGGACGTCGCCGCGGTGCTGCTCGCGTGGTTCCCCGGCCAGGAGTTCGGTAATGCGCTCGCGGACGTCCTGCTCGGGCGGGCCGAGCCCGGCGGGCGGCTGCCGACGACGTGGCCCGCCACCGACGCGGGGCTCCCGTCGACCCGTCCGGTTCGCGGCGTCCTTCGCTACGACGAGGGGCTGATGATCGGCTACCGGGACGAGGGCCGTGGCGAGCGCAAGACCCTGTTCCCGTTCGGGCATGGTCTGGGCTACTCGTCCTGGGAGTACGAGTCGATCGACGTGCCTCGCGACGCGACGCCCGGGTCAGCGGTCCGTGTGACGGTCGGGGTCAGAAACGCCGGCCGCAGGCGCAGCCGCGAGGTCGTCCAGCTCTACGCGAGTCGCCGCGACAGCGGCATCGAGCGGCCGGTCCGATGGCTCGTCGGGTTCGCGGCGGTCGAGGCGGACGCGGGGCAGCACGCCACCGCGACGATCATCGTCCCGCCCCGGGCGTTCGAGCACTGGAGCGTGCAGGCCGGCGGCTGGGCGGTCGAGCCCGGCACGTTCGACCTGGCTGCCGGCTCCTCGTCGGCGGCGCTCCCGATGACGACCCGGATCACAGTGGCATGACGCCCGCCGGCCCCGACCGCAACGGAGCGCTGTGGTGGCGTAGCGCGGTCATCTACCAGGTCTACATCCGCAGCTTCGCCGACGGCGACGGCGACGGCATCGGCGACATCCCCGGGCTGCGCTCGCGCCTGCCCTACCTCGCCGCGCTCGGCGTCGACGCCCTGTGGATCAACCCGTGGTACCCGTCCCCGATGAAGGACGCCGGTTACGACGTATCGGACTTCCGCGCGATCGAGCCGCTGTTCGGCACGCTCGCCGACGCGGAGGCGATGATCGCCGAGGCTCACGACCTCGGCGTGCGGATCCTGCTCGACATCGTCCCGAACCACCTCTCCGACCAGCACGCATGGTTCCAGGACGCGCTGGCCGCCGCACCGGGCTCGCCCGAGCGAGCCCGGTTCATCTTCAGGGACGGCGACGGCCGGGACGGAAGCAAGCCGCCCAACGACTGGTTGAGCAACTTCGGCGGGCTGGCCTGGACCCGCGTCACGGAGGCCAACGGCCGCCCCGGGCAGTGGTACCTGCACCTGTTCACGCCCGAGCAGCCCGATGTCGACTGGACCAACCCGCGAGGTGCAGGAGGAGTTCGACGAGACGATGCGGTTCTGGTTCGATCTCGGGGTCGACGGGTTCCGGATCGACGTCGCCCACGGCCTGGCCAAGGCCGACGGCCTCCCCGACGTCGGGTCGACCGCGTGGCCGCCGGCCGGCGCCGAGGTCGTCGACCATCCCCACTGGGACCGTGACGAGGTCCACGACATCTACCGCTCGTGGCGGTTGCTGGCCGACACGTACGAGGACCCGCGCGTGTTCGTGGCCGAAGCCTGGGTGCACCACCCCGATCGCCTCGCGCAGTACGTCCGCGACGACGAGCTGCACACCGCGTTCAACTTCGACTTCCTGCTGGCACCGTGGGACGCCGAGCCAATGCGCGAGTCGATCATCGCCGCCCTGGCCGCCCACGAGGCGGTCGGCGCGCCGCCCACTTGGGTCCTTTCCAACCACGACACGGTGCGCGAGGTGTCCCGCTACGCCCGCCCCCAGGGCGAGCGGCCGCTGCGCAAGCTCAGCGACCTTGTCGACCTGCCCGCGGACTTCGCCGTGGGCCGCCGGCGCGCCCGGGCGGCGGCGTTGCTGATGCTGGCGCTGCCGGGCGGCGCTTACGTGTACCAGGGCGAGGAGCTCGGGCTCGCCGAGGTCGAGGACCTCCCCGAGGAGCTGTTACAGGACCCCGGGTGGGAGCAGTCGGGCCGGACCGAGCGCGGCCGCGACGGCTGCCGGGTGCCGATTCCGTGGTCGGGCGAGACGTCGCCGTTCGGCTTCAGCCCAGACGATGCGAGCGCCCCGCCATGGCTCCCACAGCCACCCGACTGGCGCGAGCTGACCGTCGAGGCGCAGACCGGCGATGAGCGCTCGATGCTCGAGCTCTACCGTCGCGCGCTCAGCCTCCGCCGCACCCAGCCGGCGCTCGGCGACGGCAAGCTGTCTTGGCGGGAGGCGCCGGACGGCGCGCTGGCGTTCGTGCGCCACCCCGGATTCATGTGCATCGTCAACCTGTCCGGCGATCCGGTGGCTCTGCCAGACGGGGCGGAGCTCCTGATCTCGAGCGGGCCGCTGACCGACGACGGCCGCGTGCCCTTCGACACCTCTGTGTGGCTTACGACCTGAGCCCGCGACTCGTCCGCCCGCGGGCTCTCGGGCAGGCGGGCCGCCACGGCCTCACCCCGGGCGGCCCGCCAGCGCCTTTATACGTTCCGCCAGGGCTCCGACGTCGACCGGCCGGCTCGTGTCGACCTCGATCAGCGGACCGAGGCCGAGCGGCTCCAGATGGTGCTCGTTCCACAGCTCCTTGGCCGGCCGCTTGTCGTCGAGGTGCCCAGCGTGCCGCGTCGCGCTCCTGGCCTGGTATCGCGCCTCGGCGACCTCCCTCGGGCAGCGGCAGCGGAGCTCGACCAGCGTGCCCGGCAGCTCGGTCAAATGGGCCACGGTGTACGGATAGAAGGTGCTGTCGAGCACGGCCCCGGGAGCCGACCTCGCGACCGTCAGCATCGCGATCACCGCCGTCCGGCCGAGCCGGCGGCTCTCCTCCACCGTCCCCGGCCGCCCGAGCTCGCTCATCAGCGCCTCCTTGATCTCGTCCTTGGCGAGCAGCGGCAGCCCCAGCTCCTTCGCCAGCGGCCCGGCCACCGAGCTCTTGCCCGACCCGGGCGGGCCGGCGACCAGGACGAAGATCGGCATACCGTCAGCGGCGGCGCTTGGGAAGAAACCCCGTCCATACCGTAGTTTCTTCCCACCCGGTTCCGGAGCAGCCCCGTACGCCCGGGCGGCCGGCAGCGCCTAATACCCCTGGTTTGTGATGCTGTAGCCCTGGGTGGTCGTGGTCGGCGGGGTGCTGCTCGTAGTGGTCGTCTTGGGCGGGGCGACTACGGGCGCCGGCGAGGAGACCGTCGTGACCGGCGGTGGGGCCGAGGTCGTCGTCTGCGGCGCCGCCGCCTGGGTGGCGGTGTGGGTGGTCGTGGCCTTGTGAACCGTCGCCTTGTGGTGATGGACGGTCTTGTGGGCCGTCGTCTTCGTCGTCGAGGTCGTCGTCGTGCTCGAGGACGAGCTCGTGGTGGGCGGCGTCGCCGCCGCCGGAGTCGAGCTCGAAGAGGCTGAGTTGCCGCCGCACGCCGCCAATGCCACAGCGGCAACGATCATGCTCAACAGCGCTCTTTTCATAGATCCAACCCCGTTCTCGCTCGGAAACGTTCAGCTCTCAGGTTACAAGACACCCCCGGCGCCGAAACGTTGCGGGGGGGCGAACGGCTGCACGCGCACCCCGCTCTGCCCATTCCGCCAGCGGCGGAGGGGCGCAGACGCACCCTGCTCTCCCCGTTCCGCCGCAGGGTCAGGGTAAGGTATTGACGCGGATGGAGGCATCGGAAACTTCGTCTGCTCCCCGGGACACCGACGGCAAGGCTGCGGCGGGGGCGGCAGTAGTCGACAGTGGGGCCCGCCCTGACACAGGCGCCGGCGCTCCGCCGGACGGCGGCGGCCGGCCACGGTCTCGGGCGGGCGGAATCGAGCTGAGCTCGCGCTCGGGGTGGATCCTCGTGGTCTGCTGCGTGGCTCAGTTCATGGTCATCCTCGACCTGAGCATCGTCAACGTCGCGCTGCCTTCGATCCAGTCGAGCCTGGGCTTCAGCTCGGCCGACCTCCAGTGGGTCGTCGACGCGTACGCGATCATGTTCGCCGGCTTCCTGATGCTCGGAGG
The DNA here is from genome assembly GCA_963699325.1 of uncultured Solirubrobacterales bacterium. Classification (GTDB taxonomy): domain Bacteria; phylum Actinomycetota; class Thermoleophilia; order Solirubrobacterales; family Solirubrobacteraceae; genus Palsa-465. The sequence goes on from CAVOTN010000022.1 coordinate 1,061,485, forward strand.
CCGCGCGGCCGACCAGCTTGGGCAGCGGCGGGTGTTCGTCGCCGCACTCGTCCTGTTCTCGCTCACGTCGCTCATCGGCGGCCTCTCCACCACGAGCGAGATGCTGGTCATCGCCCGCGGCGTGCAGGGGTTCAGCTGTGCGTTCATGGCGGCCTGCTCGCTGGCGATCATCACCTCGTCGTTCCCGCCCGGGCCGCAGCTGCACCGCGCGATCGGGCTGTGGGCCGCGATGAACGGCGCCGGCGGCGCAGCCGGCGTGCTGTTCGGCGGGATCATCACCGAGCTCATCAGCTGGCGCTGGGTGCTGCTGATCAACCCCCCGATCGGCTTCGTCACGGCGTTGATCGCATACAGGGTCGTGGCCGATCGACGCCGCGGTCAGCCCGGCCGGAGCTTCGATGTCGCCGGCGCGGCGACGCTCACCGTCGGGCAGATAGTGCTCGTCTACGGCGTCGTCCAGGCCGGGCTGCGCAGCTGGCACGCCGGGCAGGCGCTGATCCCGATCCTCGTCGGGCTCGCGCTGCTCGCCCTGTTCAACGTGATCGAGACGCGCTGGGCGTCCGATCCGCTGATCCCGTTCAAGGACCTGACCAAGCCGCTCAACGTCGCCAACGGGATCGTGGTGCTGTTCAGCGCTGCGCTGTTCCCGATGTGGTTCCTGAGCTCGCTCTACCTGCAGCAGGTGCTCGGACTCTCGCCGCTTCACGCCGGGCTGTGCTTCCTGCCGATGGCGTTGACGATCATGGTCGTCGCCCGCAGCGCCGGCAGGCTCGTCAGCCGCTTCGGAGTGCGTGCGGTGCTCGGCGGCGGGCTGACGATGATGGCGGCCGGGATGCTGCTGTTCACGAAGATCGCGGCCAGCGGCAGCCCGATTCTGTACGTGGTGCTCCCCGGGATTCTGACCGCGGCGGGCATCGGGATGTCGATCGTGCCCTCGACGATCGCCGCCACCCAGGGCGCCAAGCAGGGACAGGCCGGGCTCGCCTCGGGGCTCGTCAACACCTCCCGCCAGGTCGGAGGCGGCCTCGGACTCGCCGTCCTGATCACACTGGCCACGTCGCTGACGAGCCACCTGATCGGCCAGGGCCACACGGTGCCCGAAGCGCTCACCGATGGCTTCCGGGTCGGCTACTACATCGGCGCCGGTTTGTGCATCGCGGCCGCGCTGGTCACGTTCGCGCTCGTGCCCAAGATCGGTGCCGCGCAGGGCCCGATCACGCGCCGGATCCCGATCGCGCTCGGCGTGACCGGCGTCGTCGCCGTGTTCGTGGGGGTCGCGTTCGCGTTCGGCGGCTCGCACGGCGCGCCGATCGGGGCGTACACGACTAAGAACACGTACAGCTACGTGACCGAGCCGGGGCTCCACCCACCGGTCATCCGAACGGACATCAAGACCGCCTCGAGCAAGCTCGCGCCTGGCTACATCCTGACGACGAACTTCTACAACCTCAGTCATCCGCCGATGACCGGCCAGAGCGGACCGATGATCCTGGACAACAGCCTGCAGCCGGTGTGGTTCAAGCCGGTGGGCGTGCAGAGCGTGGCCGGCAATCTGAGCCTGCAGGTCTACAACGGCAAGCCGGTCCTGGCCTGGTGGCAGGGCGTGGTCACGAACACCGGCGCCACCGAGCAGGGCGAGTACGTGATCGTCAACCAGCACTACCAGACGGTCGCGACCCTGAAAGCCAGCGACGGCTGGGTTCTGACGCTGCACGAGATCGTGATCCGCGGCCACGACGCGTGGGTCACCGCGAACAAGAACCTCCCGATGGACCTGTCCCGGTACGGCGGCGCCTACAACGGCGCGCTGATCGACTCCGCGGTCCAGGAATACGATCTGAACACCGGCAAGCTCCTGCGGAGCTGGGACGCGCTCGATCACATCCCGCTGGGCGACTCCCGCGCGACGATCCCGACCAACGGGTTCCCGTGGGACGCCTACCACGTCAACGCAATCGACGTGCCCGGCGACGGGTCATTCGTCGTGTCGATGCGCAACACGTGGGCGGCCTACAAGGTGAACATCGCCACCGGCAAGATCGCGTGGACGCTCGGTGGACCGCACTCGAGCTTCAAGATCGGCCCGGGCGCGGACTTCCAGTGGCAGCACGACGTGGTCACGTACCCCGGCTCTTCGCTGATCACGCTGTTCGACGACCATTGCTGCCAGCTCAACAGCGGCGGCACCTATGTCTCGCCGACGGCAGCCTCTCGCGGGCTCGTGCTCAAGCTCGACCAGAAGACGCACACCGCGACGCTCGCCGACGAGTACTCCCACGGCTCGAACTTCGATTCGGAGTACATGGGCAGCCTCGAGCCGCTCGCCAACGGCAACGAGTTCGTCGGCTGGGGATCGGCGCCGTTCATGACCGAGTTCAGCGCGTCGGGTGACATGCTCCTCGATGCCCGCCTCCCCGGATCGGACATCACCTACCGCGCGAAGGTCCAGCCGTGGGTCGGCGAGCCGCTGACCCCGCCCGTCGCCGCCGCGCGCCAGCAGGCCGGCAAGACCACCGTCTATGCGAGCTGGAACGGCGCCACCCAGGTCACCACGTGGAGGGTCATGGCCGGAGCCGGCGCCGGCGGCCAGAACGTCATCGCCACGGCCCGCAAGTCGGGGTTCGAGACGGCCATTCCGGTGAGTCAGAGCCAGAAGACGTTCACGGTGCAGGCGCTGGACGCCGGCGGGCGGGTGATCGGCACCTCCAAGCAGTTCGGCGTCGGCGGGTGACGGACGCCGGGCGCGACGATCCTGGGGGCTCGCGCGCCACGAAGCGGCCGACCTCCAGAGACGTCGCCGCCGCCGCCGGAGTCTCACGCGCCACCGTCAGCTACGTCCTCAACGGCGCGGACGAGAAGCACCGGATCACGCCGGCGACCCGCGACCGGGTGCTCGCGGTTGCCGAGCGTCTCGGCTATGAGCCGAACGCCGTCGCGCTCGCGCTCCGCGCCGGCCGCACCGCGATCGTGCTGGTCGAGATGCCGAACTGGCCGATCGGGCCGCCGGTCGCGGAGGCGATCAACACAATGGTCGAGGCGCTCGAGCAGCTCGGCTACACCCCGCTGGTTCATTTCCAGCGGGCGGACCCGCGGAGCCTCGCGCGCGCCAGCCAGCAGGTCCATCCCGTCGGCGTGATCGCGCCCGGGACCGAGCTCACCCCGGAAGTGGTCCCGCGACTGCACGCATTCGGCGCGCGAGGCGTGGTCGCGTTCGACCAGCGGCCGCTGCCACACGTGTACACCTACGTGATCGAGCAGGCTCGGATCGGACGGCTGGCGATCGAGCACCTGACCACGCGCGGGCACCGCCGCGTGCTCGCGCTCATGCCTGACGACTCGGATCTGCGCCTGCTCGCCGGGGAACGCATGTCCGGCGCCACCGCTGCCGCGGATGAGCGCAGTGTGTCGCTTCGAGCCATGACGTTGCCGATGCGGCGGGATTCGATCGAGCAGGCGCTGGCCGCCGAGCTCGACCGCCCCGACCGGGCTACCGCGATCTACGCGTTCAACGACGAGCAGGCGCTGGCAGCGCTCGAAGTTCTCCGCGATCGTGGCGTGCCCATCCCCGGCGAGATGGCGCTGATCGGATGCGACGACAGTCCGGCGGCAGAGCGAGTGCGGCCACGCCTCACCACGGTCCGCTTCGACGAGCATGGCCGCTGGCGGGAGATCGCCCGCCATCTGCACGCGATGATCTCCGGCGAAGGCGACTACCCGCAGATGACCGCGTCGGAGCCGACCGTCATCGCCGGCGAGACGACCTGAGCGACGGCGTGCCCGCCCGCGTTTTTCGGCCCGGAGCCATCTCAATACCAAGTTGCTTGACACGATTCAGCACCGGTGGTAGGACTCGGCCCCCGCTGACCGCCGCAGCCCCCTCGAGCGGCGGCTCCGAGAACACATCAGGAGGAGAACGATGTTCGCGCTCCAAGCGCGCCGCTTCGTCGTGGCCGTGCTCACCGTTACTGCACTCGCCCTGCTCACTGCGACTGCGGCTTTCGCCCAATCCTGGGACAACCCGAATCAGCCGGCGCTCACGCGCGCCAACGAGCTGCTCGGCGCGCTCAGCACCGATCAGAAGATCCAGCTGGCGCTCAACAACTTCGCCGCTCTGTCGAGCTTCGGAGTGCCGAACCTGCAGTTCGACGACGGACCGGACGGGATCCGCAACCCGGGAACGACGGCGCTGCCCTCCGGACAGTCGATCGCCGCGACGTTCGACCGCTCGCTCGCGTACGCGTACGGGTCGGTCGTGGGCTCCGAGGCTCGTGGCGAGGGCTTCGGCGAGTGGACCGGGCCGGCGGTGGACATCGACCGCACTCCGCTGGCCGGACGGCAGCCGGAGGCCGAGGGAGAGGACCCGTTCCTCGCCGGCAACACGGCCGCTCAGATCGTCGCCGGCGCCAAGAGCCAGCATGTGATCGTCACCCTCAAGCATTACACCGCCTACAACCAGGACTTCGGTCGGATCGGCTTCGACTCGATCGGGGCCCCGGCGACGGACGTCATGGTGTCCGAGCGCGCGCTCCAGGAGATCTACGAGGAGCCGTTCCGCATCGCCGTCCAGCAGGGCGGGCTGGACTCGGTCATGTGCTCCTACAACCAGATCAACGGGCTGCCGAGCTGTCAGAACCCGACGACGCTCGGCGATCTGAAGAACGGCATGGGCTTCGACGGATTCGTCGTTCCCGACTTCATGTTCGCCGTGCGCGACCCGGTGGCGGCCGCGAATGCAGGCGTCGACCTCCCGGCGCTCCCGCAGGGCGGCAGCGGCGGATTGACCGCCGCCGACTTCACCTCGGGACAGATCTCCGCGGCGCGGCTGGACGACATGGATCGCCGGATCCTGTTCGCGATCTTCGACTCGGGGCTGTTCGACAACCCGCTCCCGACGCCGTCGACCGAAGTGTCGACGCCCGCGCACCAGCAGGTTGCGACCCAGGTCGCGGAGGCCGGCACGGTGCTGCTCAAGAACGACCGCCAGGTGCTGCCCCTGTCCAAGAGGGTCCACTCGATCGCGCTGATCGGCCCCACCGGCAACGACGCGGTGTTCGTGACCGGTGGGTCGGCGGGCGTCCCGCTCGCCACCGGTCAGGCGATCACGCCGCTCGCCGGGATCACCGCCCGCGCGGCAGCCGCGGGCGTAAAGGTGACCCCGGTTCAGGGCTCGGCCGGTGACGCGGCGTCGACCGAGTTGGTCCCGTCGTCTGTACTGACGCCGAGCAGCGGAACCGGTCCGGGCCTCCTCGGGCAGTACTGGACCAACGGCGACTTCAGCGGGGCTCCGGCTCTGACGCGCGTCGACCCAGGCCGTCGACCAAACCGGCGCTCCCGGAGCCCTCGGAACCCCCGCGCCCGCGGCGTGGTCGGCGAAGTGGACCGGCACGCTGACCCCGCCTGAGACGGGGCTGTACCGGTTCACGATCAGTGAGGCCGGACTCGCCACGCTCAAGATCAACGGCCAGACGTTCGGGCCGGCGTACCGCGAAGCGACGCAGTTCCTGGTCGGCCCGAACTACGTGCTCCAGGGCACGATGCGCCTCACCGCCGGAACCGCGGTGCCGATCGAGATCGACTACTCGAGCCGGTACGGACTGTTCAGCCAGGAGATCCACTTCGGCTGGCAGCGACCGTCGGAGTCCGGCATCCCGGCCGCGGTAGCGACGGCCCGCAAGGCCGACGTCGCGATCGTGTTCGCCAACGACGCCCAGGGCGAGGGCATGGACCGCTACTCACTCGGGCTTCCCGGCGACCAGGATCAGCTGATCGAAGCGGTGGCCCGGGCGAACCGGAACACGATCGTTGTGCTGAATACCGGCGGGCCGGTGCTGATGCCCTGGCTGAACGACGTCCAGGGCGTGCTCGAGACCTGGTATCCGGGCCAGCAGTTCGGCTCGGCGATCGCGGCCGTGCTGTTCGGCGACGCCAACCCGGGCGGGCGTCTGCCGGTGACGTTCCCGGCAAACGCCAACCAGGGACCGGCTCCGGCGAGCCAGCCGAGCCACTACCCGGGCGTCAACGGCGTGGAGGACTACGACGAGGGCCTCGACGTCGGCTACCGGTGGTACGACGCCACCGGGCAACGCCCACTGTTCCCGTTCGGCTACGGGCTCTCCTACGAGCAGTTCGACGTCTCGGGCGTGCGCGCGTTCTACAGCCCGTTCAGCGGCGCGGCCTACGTGATCGCGCGGGTGCGCAACACCTCGTGGCGAGCCGGTCCGACGACGGTCGAGCTGTACCTCGAGTCGCCGCCGGCTGCGCAGGAGCCGCCCAAGCAGCTCAAGGGCTTCGCCAACGTCAACCTCGGGCCCGGGCAGAGCAGACTGGTGGCGTTCCGCCTCAGCCCGAGCGACCTCGCCTACTACAACTCCGCCCAGGGAAGGTTCACGGTCGCCCCCGGGCGCTACACCGTGCTCGTCGGCACCTCGTCGACCGAGCTCGAGCAGCCGCGCCGGCTTCGAGGTGGGACGCTCGGGAGACCGGCGCTGATCTGGATCAGGTGAGCGGGTCCCCGGCCCGCTCACCGCACCCGTCGATTCAGTCCTCCGCCGCGCGCGTCTCGAGCGCCCGCGCCAGCTCCTCCCGTGAGTGGATATCGAGCTTCTGGTAGACGTGGCGCAGGTGATACTCGATCGTCTTGGGGCTGAGGAACAGCGTCGCCGCCGCCTCGCGGGTCGTCCTCCCGGCCGCCAGCAGCAGCGCAATCTGCAGCTCCTGCGGGGTCAGCGCGTCGATCGTGCTGGGGTCGCGCCGGCGCACGGTCTCCCCGGTCGCGGCGAGCTCGGTGCGCGCTCGTGCGGCCCACGGCTCGGCGTCGAGGCGCTCGAACGTCTCGACCGCCGCCCGTAACTGATCGCGAGCCAGCACGCGATTTCGGCCCCGGCGCAGACGCTCGCCGTACGCGAGCCGCGTACGGGCGGTCTCGAACTCGTCCAGCGTATGAGCGTGGAGGCGGAGCGCCCGCTCGAACTGCTCGGCATGGTCGGCGTCGCCGGCCACGAGCCCGCGGCAGCGCAGCGCGCGGGCTAGCGACCACGGCTGTCCCTTGGCCTCTGCGGCGGTCATGAACTGGGCCGTGACCAGCTTGGCATCGTCCGACCGGCCAAGGCGGACGTAGGCGTCGACGAGCTCGGCCGCCGGCGACAGATCGACGTCGGTGATCCCGAGCTCGCGCACCAGCCCGCGCTGATCCTCGAAGTGTTCGGCCGCCCGCGCCGCGTCGCCGAGACCGAGCTCGAGCTCGCCGAGCGCGGCGTTCGCCCACACCTCGTACAGGCGCGCTCCCAGCTCGTCCGCCATCTGGTTCGCTTCGGCCGCCAGCGCTCGCGTCTCCTCCTCCCTACCCCGCCGGGCCTGCAGCCAGGCGAGGCCGACGAGGCCGAAGGCGAGGTCGGTGCGCTGATCGCTCTCGCGTGCGAGGCTGATCGCTTCCTGGTAGGTGGCCTCGGCGACCGCCCAGCGGTCGGACGTAGCCTGGTCGCGGGCGAGCAGGAACAGCACGAACGGGAGCTCGCCCAGCGCCGCGCGAGCCCGCGCGGTTTGCAGCGCTTGCGCGAGCGCCGACCGACCGACGTTGGCCTTGCGCAGGAAGATCGGACCGAGGGTCAGCCACGGCAGCAGCTGGAGGTCGTCGTTGAGGTCGGGCGCGCCGGCAGCGAGCGCGACCGCTCGGTGGAGCGCCTCGGCGCCGGCGGCCGCGTCGCCGCCGAGGACCCGAGCCATGCCGAGCGCGGTCTCCGCCATGAAGCGCGAGCGGATCGAAGCGTCATCGGACAGCGCGGCATGCGCCCGTTCGGCCGCCGACAGCATCTCGCGCGGCTTGCCCGCGGCGAAGCACGCTGCGGCAGCATCAGCGAGCATCGCGACGGCGCGCTCCGGATCGGCGCGCTCCGCCGCCGCCATCAGAATCTCGTACCCGCGCATCACCGGGCCGCGCCGGATCGTGATGTGGCCGGAAAGCTGGTCGATCGCGACGCCGGTGGCCGGATCGGCCGTGGACGTTCGGGCCTCCTCGAGCAGTGCACCAGCGCGTTCGGCAAAGCCGGCGTGCCACGCGGCCTCGGCTGCCTCCAGCAGGAGCCGGGCGCGCCGCTCGCTGTCGGCGGCGAGCCGCGCCGCCCGCTCAAATGCCGCGGCCGCCGTCGCGTACGAGCTCCGATCGCGGCTTCGGACCCCGGCATGCTCGAGCGCCGCCGACGCCGCTTGGTCCGTCCCGACGGCGGCGGCGGCCAGGTGCCACGCGCGGCGATCGATGTCGCGGTCGGGCAGCGCAGCGGCCAGCGCACGGTGCGCGGCACGGCGATCCTCGATCGGAGCAGCGGCGTAGATCGCCGACCGGGCGAGCGGATGGCGGAACTCGACGGCTCCCGGCCTGAGCGTGACGAGCCCGCCGCCCTCGGCGACCGCCAGCGTGGCGAGATCGATTCCGAGCCGGTGGGCAGCCCGCTCGAGCATCGGCAGATCGCCGGTGTCGCTGGTTGCGGCCAGCACCAGGGCGCGACGAGCGGACTCGTCGAGTTCGCCGACGCGCCGCAGGAACGCACGCGAAATGCGCGCGGACACAAGCACCGGAGCTCCCTCGGGGGCGAGCGCGAGGTCGTGCCCGTCGGCGGCGAGCTCGATCAGCGCCAGCGGGTTGCCGGCGGCGGCCGCGTGCAGGCGCTCGGCGACCGCCGGCGTGAGCTCGCGCAGTAGCGTCGCCGCCTCACTGCTGGTCAGGCCCGCCACCCGCAACGTCGGCAGATCGGCGCCGTCGAGTAGCGAGGAGTCGCCCTCGCGTACCGCAATCAGGACGGCGATCGGATCGGCCACGAGCCGGCGGAAGGCGAACAGCAGAGCCTGCGCGCTCGACCCGTCGAGCCAATGGGCATCGTCGACCAGGATCGCCACCGGCCCCTCCTCGGCATAGGCCGCGAGCAGGCTGAGCGTGGCCGCCCCGACGGCAAATCGCTCCTGGGCCGGGCCGGGCCGGAGCGCGAGCGCACCTTCGAGCGCCGCCTCCTGCGGCCCCGGGATCCGGTCGAGCATCCCCAGCGCCGGCCGCAGCAGCTCGAGCAGGGAGGCGAACGGGATCTGGGCCTCGGACTCGATCCCCCGGGCGCGCAGGACGCGCATCCCCACGGCGCGCTGAGCCGCGTGCTCGAGCAGCGCCGTCTTGCCGATCCCGGCCTCCCCGACGAGGGCAACGGTGGCGCTCGTCCCCGACCGCGCGCTCTCGAGCGCCAACTCGATCGCCTCGCGCTCTATGTCACGACCAACCAGCATCACCAGAGAGAGCGCACCCGATGCGATCACGGACGGGCTCGTCGAAGACTAGGTGCCCCCCGGAAGCGAGGCCGCCCACCTCAACTTTAGCCTCGCTCGAAACCAACCTGAGGAGGTAACTCGTGAGCACGATCGAGGAGCCCGTCGCGGTGGACGGCGACAAGCTCATGCAATTTGTTTTCCGCGCAGTGGACGAAGTTGGAGCCACATTGAATGCGGCGCTGGTGGTGATGGGTGACAAGCTCGGCTGGTATCGGGCGCTGGCAGGCGCTGGAGGGCTGTCGCCCGCAGAACTGGCCGAGCGCACCGGCTCGGCGGAACGCTACGTTCGCGAGTGGCTGAACGCCCAGGCGGCAGGCGGCTACGTCGACTATGACCCCGACAGCGGCCTCTACAGTCTGCCACCGGAGCAGACGGTCGCGCTTACAGACTCGAGCAGTCCTGCCTACCTGCCAGGGCTGTTTCAGACCGCGATCGGCTCCGTGATCGACTCCCCGCGGATTGCCGAGGTAGCGCGGACCGGCGCGGGATTGGGCTGGGGCGAGCACGTCCACGACGTACACGAGGGGTGCGAGCGCTTCTTCCGGCCCAGCTACAACGCCCACCTCGTGGCGGACTGGTTGCCGGCTCTCGAAGGCGTCGTCGAGAAGCTCGAGCGGGGCGCGCACGCGGCCGACGTCGGCTGTGGCCATGGCGCGTCGACGATCCTGATGGCGCAGGCGTTCCCGAACTCGACGTTCGTCGGCTCGGACTACCACGGCGGCTCGATCGACACCGCGCGCACCCGCGCCGAGGACGCGGGCGTGGCCGATCGCGTTCGCTTCCAGGCCGAGCCGGCCGCGAGCTACGGCGGCACCGACTACGACCTCGTGACGGTGTTCGACTGCCTGCACGACATGGGAGATCCGGTCGGCGCCGCACGCCACGTCCGCTCCACGCTGAAGCCGGACGGGACGTGGATGATCGTGGAGCCGCATGCCGGGGATCGGGTCGAGGACAACCTCAACCCGGTTGGTCGTGCCTATTACGGGTTCTCGACCTTGCTGTGCACGCCGGCATCGCTCTCGCAGGACGTCGGCCTCGCACTCGGGGCGCAAGCAGGCGAGGCGCGGATTCGCGATGTCGTAGAGGCCGGAGGCTTCACGCGCTTCCGCCGCGTGGCCGAGACGCCATTCCACATGGTGTTCGAGGCGCGACCGTAGGCGGACGGACCGGGGGCTCAGGCGGGCCCGCAACCCAGACCCTGGGTTGCGGGCACCGCTTGACAGGTGCGACGATCTGTATCGGAGGGCCAGATGAAACTGAATCGCGCAGTGCGCGCTGCCAGGAGCATCGCGGCGCTGGTCGGATGACCGTGACCACAGACACACCGGCGAAGCTCACGACGCGCGTCCGCGACGGCGAAGGGCAGACGCGCGCCCGATATCCCGACGCCGAGGGATACGTGGAGCGAGATGGGGTGCGGATCTTCTGGGAGCGCTACGGCGATGGCGAGCCAACGGTGTTGCTGCTGCCGACATGGTCGATCGTGCACTCGCGGTCGTGGAAGATGCAGATCCCGTACCTCGCCCGCCACTGTCGTGTGGTCACGTTCGACGGTCGAGGGAATGGGCGCTCGGACCGGCCGGCCGGCGCCGAGGCGAACAGCACCGACGAGTTCGCCGCCGACGCGCTCGCGGTCATGGACGCCACCGGGACCGAGCGCGCCACGCTGGTGGCCATGTCGTGCGGCGCCCTCTGGGGGACCATCCTCGCCGCCGACCACCCCGAGCGGGTCGATGGGATCGTCTACATCGCCCCCGCGGTCCGGCTCGCCCCGGGCCATCCCGAGCGCGACGTGCCATTCGACGAGGCGCTCGACACCGACGAGGGGTGGGCGAAGTACAACAGCCACTACTGGAAGCGGGACTATCACGGCTTCCTCGAGTTCTTCGTCGCCAAGTGCCTGAACGAGCCGCACTCGACCAAGCAGATCGAGGACTGCATCGGCTGGGCACTCGAGACGACGCCCGAGGCGCTCGCCGACACCGTGCGCGGGATCGGCTGGCCACGCGCCGAGGACTTCCGCGCGATGTGCGAGCGCGTCCGGTGTCCCGTGCTCGTGATCCACGGGGACCGCGACCTGGTCCGGCCGCTCAGGCAGGGTGAGGCGCTGGCGGAGGCGACCGGCGGAGCGCTCGTGACGCTCGAGGGCGCCGGACACCTCCCCAACGCGCGCGACCCGGTCAAGCTGAACCTGCTGCTGCGCGAGTTCGTCTGCCCACCGCCGGCCGCGGGTCGCTGGACCCGCGCCGGCTTGCGGCGCAAGCGTGCGCTCTACGTGTCCTCGCCGATCGGCCTCGGTCATGCCCGCCGCGACGTCGCGATCGCGGACGAACTGCGCAAGCTCCACCCGGATCTCGAGATCGACTGGCTCGCCCAGCATCCGGTTACCGCGGTGCTCGAGGGGCGCGGCGAGCGCATCCACCCCGCGAGCCTGGAGCTGGCGAGCGAGTCGGCCCACGTCCAGTCCGAGGCCGGCGAGCACGAGCTGAACGTATTCGAGGCGTTCAGGCGGATGGACGAGATCCTGGTGTCGAACTTCATGGTGTTCCACGACGTCGTGCGTGATCAGCCGTATGACCTGTGGATCGGCGACGAGGCGTGGGACCTCGACTACTTCCTGCACGAGAACCCCGAGCTGAAGACCGCGGCGTACGCCTGGCTGACCGACTTCGTCGGCTGGCTGCCAATGCCCGCCGGTGGCGCGCACGAGGCAGCGCTGACTGCCGACTACAACGCGGACATGCTCGAGCAGATCGCCCGCTACCCGCGAGTGCGCGATCGGTCGATCTTCGTCGGCGAGCCCGACGACATCATTCCCGGGACGTTCGGCCGCGGGTTGCCGGAGATCCGCGACTGGACCGAGCGGCACTTCAGCTTCACCGGCCACATCACGGGATTCGATGCTTCCACGGTCGGGGACCGCGAGGCGCTGCGCGCGGAGCTCGGCTACGGCGCCGGCGAGCGGGTCTGCATCGCCACCGTCGGCGGCTCGGGCGTCGGCGAGCATCTGCTGGCGCAAGTGATCGCGAGCTACCCCGAGGCCAAGCGGCTCGTCCCGGAACTGCGGATGGTCGCCGTCGCCGGACCACGGATCGATCCTCGGACGCTGCCCGTAGCCGACGGGCTCGAGGTCCGGCCCTACGTGCCCGACCTGTACCGCCACCTGGCCGCGTGCGACCTCGCGCTCGTCCAGGGCGGTCTGACGACGACGATGGAGCTGACCGCCAGCCGGCGCCCGTTCATCTACTTCCCGCTCGAGCGCCACTTCGAGCAGAACCTGCACGTCCGGCACCGGCTCGAGCGCTACGGCGCGGGGCGCCGGATGGACTGGTGCGATTCCTCGCCGGACGCCATCGCCGCCGCGATCGCGCAGGAGATCGGCCGCGCCGTCGACTACCGGCCAGTCGCGAACGGCGGCGCGGCCCGCGCCGCCGCGGTGATCGCCGAGCTCCTGTAGATACGAGAGCGGCGGCCTCGAGGGCCGCCGCTCTCGTGTGGGGGCGCTACGTCTAGGAGTCTTAGGAGTCGGAAGACCCGGCTGACTGCGTCACCAGTTCGACCTCGTCCCACACCGCTCCTGCACCGGAGATGCGGAGCTCGGCCTTCTGCACGATTGCGCCCGGAGTCAGGTCCGTCGTCGTGCACATCTGATTTGCCTCGTCGTTGTCGTTGTCACCGTTGTCGTCACCTCTGTCGTTGTCGCCTCCGTTGTCCCCGCGACCGCGATCGTGGTTCTGCATCTCGGCGGGCTCCTGCGCTTCGCACCTGAGTTCGGTGGCGCTGGTCACCGCGCCGCTCGCCGTGTTGCCGTCATTGGCCCGGATCGTCAGTACACCATTCGTGAACGACACGACGGTGGCAGCTGGTTGTCCTTGGTTGACGTTGCCCTGCTGCCCTGGGTCGCCACCGAAGCTCTTGTGGTGGACGCGAGCATGGTGGTGGCGGTGGCGGCGATCGTTGTGCTTCGCCAGCGCGGTCGCCGGGACGAGCGCCAGCAACGCGCCGCTCGCAACGACGATAAGCAATACCTTCTTCATCTCTGTTGGAACCTCCTTGCGCCGTGACCGGCGGCGACGCCTAGCTGGTGTCTTGTAAGGAGGAAGAGACGGCTCGCGTCAAAAGGTCACGGAATTTCGGCGGTTCTGCTGGGTGCAGAACTCGCCAAACCTCGCCCCGCGCACCGACGTTGGCGAGAAATGCGCCTCTCAGGCGCTTATGTAGCCAACGTGCCGGGCGGGAGACCGCTTTGGCGAGTTCGGCACCGGCGCCCAGTCGCGCCGAGACGGCCATGCGAGCTGATCCTCAGTCGGGCCTGGCTCATTGCTCCGAGTCGCCGGCGCCACCCCCGCCGCGACCGCCACCGCTGTGAGAGTCAGCGCCCCCGGCGTCCGCCCCACCGCCCGGCCCGCCACCGCTCCGAGACCCGCCACCGCCATCAGAGCCCGACCCGCCACCGTCGCCCGGACCAGGGCCGCCTTCGCCCTGAGACCCGCCACCACGGTCAGGACCCGGACCGCCCTGAGCGCCGCCACCGCCACCCGACCGGCCGCCCTGCTGCTGCCGTTCTGCCTCACCCGAACCGTCGCCCCCGCGCGACCGCTCGGACCCGCGACCGTGGACCACCACCGCCGGCGTCGGCGCCACCCGAGCAGCCGGCGTCGGCGCCACCGCCAGCCGGCGTCGGCGCCACCCGCGCAACCGTCGACACCGCGATCGCCGGAGCGCGACGTCGCGTGACCCGTGGCCGCGCGACGTGCGAGACGTGCGCGGCGGCACGAGCCGTCGCCAGGTGCGAACGAGCCCCGCCGTGAGAGTCGACCGCCGCCACGCCGGTCGCGATCGCGCCGGAGACGAGCACGACGCCGAGCTTCAGCACCACCCCGGATGAAACCGCGCCGGCACCGAGACCCGCGGCGGCGTCCGCCGCGCCCCCACTCCCGGCACCCCCGATCCCGGCGCCCCCGATCCCGGCACCCCCACCGGCCAGCCACTGGACAAGCGGCCACGGGGTCACCGCGGTGACGACCGTCCGGAGCCGGGCCCTGGCACGGTGGACGAGCTGGCGGACCGCACCCTCGGACAGGCCCATCGAGCTCGCGAGCTCGGCGCGCGGCCGACCGTCGAGCGCCGTCCCGACGAGTGCCTGCCGCTGTCGCTTGGGCAGCCGGCCGAGCTCCGCCAGCGCGCTCATCGCGAGCGCGCGTTGCTGGGCGACGTCCTCAACCGCCAAACCGCCGGCGGTCGTTTCGTCGAGCGGCTCGAACACCGGGGACACCGCTCGAGCCGCCGCGTTGCGCACGATCCGGTAAAGCCAGCCCCGCAGATGCCTGACCTCGGTCCCGGACTTCAACGCCGCGAACGCCGTGAGGAAGGCCTGCTGGACGATGTCCTCGCCCCTCCCCTCCGAGCTGAGGCGGCGCGCGAGCGCGTGCAGCTCAGGGCGGTAGCGCTCAACGATCGCCACGAATGCCGGTTCGTGCCCCGCCCGGGCGAGGCTGACGAGGCGCTCGTCACACTGCGAGCTCAAGAACTCCTCGCCGGTCCCGACGCGCATGCCCGGAACGACGCCTCAGGCCCACGCGTTCTTCCCGCGCCCCGCTCAGCTGCCCGCGCCGACCAGGCGAGCCGGCGGCGCCGAGATCGGTCGGGCGGCGTTGAACGCCCCCCACGTCTGGGTCATGAAGTGGGCGGTCGTGATCATCCCGATGCTCAACACGCGCCGATGAGTGACATCGATCCCGATCCGCAACCACACGGTCCCGAGTCCCGGAATCAGGCTGACCGTCGCGACGTCGGCCCGCTCGCCGGCGCTCGTGCGCGAGTGGTCGAGCAGCTGCGGCCGGGCGACGAACGGCGTCCACCATCCGAGATAGCCGGCGGCGGAGAACGGCGGACCGCCGCCGCCGTACACGCCCTCCTCCCATCGCTGCCCGCCGGCGGTGCGCGTCCATTCATGGGTGCCGACGATCGTCGTGTCGCTCACGAGGTGGCCGTCGTGAGATAGCTGATACGCGAAGCGGTCGGGCATCGCCACCTGGTAGGACGTCAGCTCCGGCGACCCGGTCCCGCTGCCGAGCGTCTCGAAGATCGCGACCGAGCGAAGCTTCCGCTGCGCGCCCTCGACGAGCGCGAGCAGCCGTTGCGCGGTGCCCTCGCGGCCGGGCTGGTAGCGGATCGGAAGCCTGACGCGATACGCGCGGGCCCCCGCGATGACGTCAACCGACAGCGTCGCCAGCGACCCCCGCAGCGCGATCCGGGTGCATCCGGCGCCGCACGACCCGGCGCGGTCGCCGCTCGCAGTCCGGACCGCGAGCGAGACCGGGTGCTCGAGCGCGTCGAGCGTCCGCAACTCGACGCTGACTCCGCCGGCGCCCCGGCTCACGAGCGCGTTGACGATGTACGGACCGGCCTCGCCCGCGACCGACAGCTGCGACCCCGCCGCCGAGGCGTCCCGCACCGTCGCCGGCGCGACCGGTCTCGCCGCCGCCACCTGCTCGGCCAGGTCGATCGGCGGCGCGTACGCCACCAGAAGCGCCGCGGCGAGGAAGACACCGGTGCCGAGGATCGGCTCGGAGGCCAGCAGCCGCCAGTGAAGCCGCTCGAGCCGCAGGTCGTAGTCGCGACCGGCGGCCAGCAGCCGCGGCCGCAACCGCAGCGCGTGCCTGTAGGACAGCAGCGCCACGACGCACACGAGCGCGGTCTTCGCCAGCAGCACGCGTCCGTAGCCGGCGCTCCACAGGGCCTGCGGCGACCCGAGCTCGGTCGCGGCATTGATCGCCCCGGCGACCACGAGCGTGACGAACGCCGGGAGCGCCACCGCGCCGAACCGCGGCAGCACGACCTCGACGATGCGCCGCCGGCCGGCGACGTCCATCCTCGGCAGTCGCGGAACCCACGCGATCGCGATGTGCACGATCCCGCCGAGCCACACCGAGCCGGCGATCAGGTGCAACAGGTCGCTCGCGAACGCGACGCTCGAGAGGTGGGCGCTCGTCGCGTGGCCGCCGCCGGCAACCGCGGCCAGCGCCAGCACCGCCGCCCCGCCGGCACGGCTGGGAGATCCGCGGGCAGCCAGCACGACCGACGCCAGCAGCAGCGCCGGGACGGCCAGGCGGGCGTAGCCGGCGAAGTCCGAGAGGAGATAAGCGTGGAGGGCGTGGGCGCCGAGCCCGCCGCCCGCATGGGCGGCGTCGGCGAGCGTCGCGAGCAGCGAGAACATCACCGCCGCGCCGCCGATTGCGAGCGTGATCCGCCACTGCCGGCGGGCGACGTGGCGACTGCCGCCGTCCGGAAGCAGCCAGCCGCCAGGCTCGCCGCGAGGCGAGAGCAGCGCGCTGCAGAAGACGCCGCCGCAGAACAGGATCAACGTGCCGTCGAACATCGCATCGAGCAACGCGCGCCACCAGCCGCCGGCGGCCAGCGGCCCGGCCGGCGCGGACACGGCTGGGCCCGTCACGGCCGCCCGCACCCCGAACGAGTACGAGCCCTGGGTGGTGTGACCGTCGTCGGCGGAGACCGTGTGCCACCGCAGCTCGTAGACCCCGCGCGCCGAGACGGTGAAGCGGCCTCAACACGAGTCGCGTCGAGCCGTCGCTCGCGACGGTCGCGGGCACGGTGACACCACGGGACGTGGTCAGCGCCAACGTGCTCAGCGGGCGATTGAGCGGCTCGCTGAACGTGGCGGTGATCGCCGGCGGCGGGGCGGCGAGACCCGCACCCGGCAGCGGGCTCGACGAGATCAGGAGCGCGTGCGCGGACGCCGCCGCCGGGACGACCAGTAGGCCGATCAGCAGGCCGATCAGCAGGGCGGCGCGGGCGCGCAGCGCGGACATGTCACTGCACGGTCAGCGTTCCCTGCATCCCCGCGGCACGGTGGCCCGGCACGCTGCAGTAGTACGTGTAGGTGCCGGCCTTGAGCGTCAGCTTCAGCGTCTTGGTGCCGCCCATGAACGTCGGGGTGGCGCCGACCACCGCCCCGCTCGTGCCCTGCTGAACGGTCAGGTTGTGAGCCAGCGGCGAGCTGTTCGTGAAACTGATCGTGACCGTTCCGGCCTTGGCGGTCAGCGTGCTCTTGGTGAACTTCAGCGCACCGGACGGGTCCGCGGCGATCGAGAGCGTGCTGCTCGCGCCGGCGGCCGTACTCGACGGCGTCGAGGACGACGTCGACGACGATGCGGGAGCGCTGGACGTGGTCGACGAGCTCGCCGGCGTCGAGCTCGCCGGCGCGCTGGTGCTGCTGCTGTTGCTCGAGCCGCCACACGCACTGATGCCAAGCGTCAGGGCGGCGACGGCGAGTGCGAGCCGAAGTGTCGTGTTCACGGGTCACATCTCCTTGCTGTTCGATCAACTAAGGTGACGCCACGCGGTGGCGCGTCCTTCCCGAGTCGGTTCTACAGCAGTTCGCGCCGGGACGGGAACAAATCAAACGCCCGCATAACACGGACCTCGCAGGCGCGTGGTTTGCCGTGCCCGAAAGCTGCCTTTCAGGCGACCTCGAGCAGCTCGGCCTCTTCGACCTCGGCCACGTCGGCCTTGTAGTAGTACTTGCCGCCGCGCAGCCAGGAGGCGATCGCCGCCACCACGCAGCACCCCGCGGCGAAGTAGAACACGGTGTGGATCCCGGTGGCGAACGGGTGGGAGACGAGCGACGGGAAGAACTTGTGGCCGGTCAGGTAGGCCGCCGTCGCGGGATGGAGGTGCGGGAGCGTCGGAGCGAGCAGCGTGCCAAGCGGGTTGTAGCCGAGGAACGACGCGAACAGGCTCCCCACGGGCGGCAGCTTCGAGACCTGCACCGCGGTGGCGTGCGGCACGCCGTGCGAGGCCAGCCCGTGGAACAGGACCGCGGGCAGCGTCGACGACAGCCCGACGATGATCAGGCTGAAGAACACGCCGATCGACAGCACCGACGCCGAGTTCTGGAACGTCGCGGCCATCCCGGCGCCCGACCCCCGCTGGTCGGGAGGCAGGCTGTTCATGATCCCGGTCAGGTTCGGCGCGGCGAACAGGCCCATCGCGGCACCGATCAGGAAGATCACAAGCCCGAATTGCCAGTAGGTGAAGTCGATCGGGAGCGCGATCAGCAGCAGGAATCCGATCGCCGAGGCGATCATTCCCCCAGTGGCGAACGGTCGCGCGCCGAAATGGTCGGCCAGCCGGCCCGAGATCGGCCCCGCGACGAGGAACCCCGCTGACAGCGGGAGCATGTAGATGCCCGCCCACAACGGCGTGTCCTTGAAGCTGTAGCCGTGCAGCGGCAACCAGATCCCCTGGAGCCACAGGATCAGCATGAACATCAGCCCCCCGCGCGACAGCGCCGCCAGGAACGTCGCCACGCTCCCGCCGCTGAACGCCCGGATCTTGAACAGGTCGAGGCGGAACATCGGTGCCGGCACGCGCCGCTCGATCACGGCGAACACCGTGAGCAGCACGATCCCGAAGACGAGCGCGCCGATCACACCAGGAGCCGTCCAGCCCATGTTGTGCCCGCCGTAGGGCAGGATCCCGTAGGTGATCCCGACTAATACCGAGATCAGCCCCAGCCCGAACGTGACGTTGCCCCACCAGTCGATCTTCGCGGGGCTGCGGATGCCCCGGTCCTCGAGCTTCAGGTAGGCCCAAACGGTGCCGAACAGCCCGAACGGCACCGACACCAGGAACACCAGCCGCCAGGCCACCGGCGCGAGCACGCCCCCAAGGACCAGTCCGATGAACGACCCCGCGATCGCCGCGACCATGTTGATCCCGAGCGCCAGCCCGCGCTCCTCGGCGGGGAACGCGTCGGTCAGGATCGCCGACGAGTTCGCCATCAGGAACGCCGCGCCGATCCCCTGGACGACGCGCATCACGATCATCCACATCGCGCCTGCGCTGCCCTCCAGCCACGTCACCG
The DNA here is from genome assembly GCA_963699325.1 of uncultured Solirubrobacterales bacterium. Lineage (GTDB taxonomy): Bacteria > Actinomycetota > Thermoleophilia > Solirubrobacterales > Solirubrobacteraceae > Palsa-465. The sequence continues at coordinate 1,080,683 of CAVOTN010000022.1, forward strand.
ACAGCAAGATCGAACCCGCGGTGAAGATCGCGAAGCCAAGGTTGTACATCCGCACGCGGCCGAACATGTCGCCGACGCGGCCGAGGCTCACGACGAGCACCGCCATCACGACCATGAACCCGAGCAGCATCCACAGCAGGTAGCTCGTGTTCGACGGGACCAGCGGGTTGAGATGGATCCCGCGGAAGATCGCCGGCAGGGCGATGATCACGATCGACTGGTTGATCACCGCCATCGAGATCCCGAGCGTCGTGTTCGACAGCGCGACCCACTTGTATTTGTCCGGACGCGCCGCCGAGTCCGGTCGCGGCGCCGGCGGTCCCCCGTTCGTGCGGGCCGCGCCGCTCACCGGGACAGCCTCTCGATCAGCTTGTCGAGGATCTCGACCGCCGCGGCGAGCGTCTCGACCTCAGCATCGTCGAGCATCGCCATCTCCTCGTGCAGCAGCGCCCGGTACTCCGCGCGAAGCCGCTCGAACACGTCCTGGCCCACCGGTGTCAGGCTGACCAGCACCGCGCGCCCGTCGCTCGGATCGGGAACCCGCTTCACCCAGCCTCGCTCCGCCAAGCGGTTCACGAGCAGCGTGATCGCCGGCTGGGTCACCCGCTCGTCGGCCGCCAGCTCGGTGATGCGCCTCGGCCCCTCGCGCAGAGTGCGGAGCACCCCGACCTCCGTCCGCGACACGCACACGCTCGTGCGCGTCAGGAACAACCGCGACAACGCCGAGCTCCGTTGTGGCAACGCTTCGGCGATCTCGTCCAGGTTCGCGGCCCGTCGATCGATCCCGGCCTGCTCCATCACGCGCTTATATTAGCCCCTAATGCAACTCCGCGGAACCGGCCGACCAGGCAGTATGTGACGCGTGGACCGGCCCCTTCTCTGGCACCTCCCGGTCTCCCACTACAGCGAGAAGGTCCGCTGGGCCCTCGACCACAAACGGGTGCCGCATGACCGGCGGGCACTGATCGGCGGCCTCCACATCCCGGTGGCGCTCGCGATCACGCGCGGCCGCCACTACACCCTGCCGGTCATCGAGCTCGACGGCCAGTCGATCGCCGACTCGACCGCGATCATCGGGGCGCTCGAGCGGCGTCATCCCGAGACACCGCTCTACCCCGTCGACCCAGACGAGCGCCGACGCGCGCTCGCGCTCGAGGATTGGTTCGACGAGCGGCTCGGTCCGGACATCCGGCGGTTCGTGTTCCACGCGCTGCGCGGCGATCGCGAGAAGTTCGAAGCGCTGGCCGCCTCCCAGATCCCCGCCGCCCTGAGACGCTACCGCCGGCTCGCCGGCGCCTACGGCCGCGGATTCACCGCTGTGCGTTACGGGACCGCCAGTGAGCGACGGGCCGTCGAGGCGGGGCGCGGCGTCGTCGCCGCACTCGATCACCTCGAGTCAGAGCTCGGCGACCGGCAATACCTCGTCGGCGACCGCTTCACGATCGCCGACCTGACCGCGGCGTCGCTGTTCTACCCGCTCGTGCTGCCGCCCGAAGGTCCGCTCCAGATGGAACCGCCCACCGCGGTGGCACAGATCCTGCCCTCGCTGGAGGGTCGCCGGGGCTTTCGCTGGGTTCAGGAGATGTTCGCCCGGCACCGCCCCGCCGAGGGCTAGGCCTGCCGCTCGCCGAGATAGCTCGCGGCGAGTAGCGCGCTGTCGGCGCGCAGCCGCTCGGCGCTGTCGCTGGCCACGAGCTCGCCGTGCGAGAGCACGTAGCCGCGGTCGGCGATCTCGAGAGCCAGGTGGACGTGCTGCTCGACGAGCAGCACCGCGGTCCCGTGGCTCGAGGCGAACTCCCGCACAACCGGAAGCAGACGCTCGACGATCACCGGCGCGAGCCCGAGGCTGAGCTCGTCGACCAGCAGCAGGCGCGGGCGCCGGCTGAGCGCCCGAGCGATCGCGAGCATCTGCTGCTCGCCGCCGGACAGCAGCCCCGCCCGCCGGCCACCCAGATCGCGCAGGGCGGGGAAGTGGGCGAACGCCGCGTCGAGCTCGGCGCTGTCGCGCAGCCCGTCGAGGCGGAAGTGCTCGGTGACCGTCAGCCCGTAGAAGATCCCGCGCCCCTGAGGCACATGCACGATCCCCCTGTGCACCCGCGTGGTCGGAGATACGCCGGCGAGGTCCTCGCCGTCCAAGCGCACGCGGCCGCCCATCGGCTTCACCAGCCCCGAGATCGCTCGCAGCGTGGTGGTCTTGCCGGCGCCGTTCGCCCCGATCAGCGCCACGACCTCACCCGGGGACACCGTCAACGTGAGGTCGCGCAGGACCGCCGCGCGGTCGTATCCGGCGCTCAGCTGCTCGAGCTCCAGCGTGGCGGCGCCGGAGCGCTCCCCTGCCGCGGTCCTCACGCGCCCGACCGGTTCGTCGGTGTCGGTCCCCCGGCCGCCGCCCACGCCTCGCCCAGCTCGAGCGGCCAGCGCGCCGGCGGAATCGTCGCCACGTCCTCGGGCGCGCCCTCGGATCCGGCCTTCAGGGCCGCATCGCGGCGGAACTCACGGGGCGAGCAGCCGTAGGCCTGGCGGAACAGCCGGCTGAAGTGCGGCGCGCTGGGGAGACCCCAGCGGCTGGCGATCGCCGAGATCGGCTGATCGGCGAACGCGGGATCGAGTAGGTCGCGCCGGCAGCGATCGAGCCGCGCCGACCGGATGAAGTCGCACACCCGGAGTCCCTCGGCCTCGAACACCCGGTGCAGGTAGCGCGTTGAGATGAAGCATGCGCGAGCCAGCTCCTCCGGGTTGAGGGTCGGGTCGCCCAGCCGCGCCTCGATGTACGCCTGCGCGTGAATCAGCAGCTCGGCGGTCGACCGCGGACGCGGCACCCGCGATGCATCGAGGTCGACGTACAGCCGACGGACCAGGTCGATGACGTGCTCCGCCAGCCCGGTGTCGCCGCTGGCGATGCTGCCGTCGGCGAGGCCGTTGGCGGCCTCGCAGAAGAACCGCGCGGCGAGCCGGGGAAGTCCGGCGTCGCCCGGGATCGTGACCGCGGTCAGCCGCGAGACCTTGCCGGCGTGCTTGCCGAGCGTCGCCTTCGGTAGCCGCAGCACGAGCAGGTCGAACGGCGCGTCGGCGCGGAAGATCGCCGGCTGGGACGTGTCGTAGCTGGTGATGTCGCCCGGTCCGAGGGCCGTGGCTCGGTGCTGCTGGGCGCCGTACAGCCGGCCTCTGAGCAGCAGCGATACATGCAGGCACTCGGGGTCGCCGGCGGTGATGTCACGAGGGGTTCGCCGCATCGTGTTCGGCCCCGCGGCGATCCGGTACACGCCGATCGACCCGAGATGGTCGGCCCACATCCGCGCCCAGAACCGATCGTTCGAGTCGGTCCCGATGTGCAGCGGATGGTAGGCGTCGCACGACGACTTCGCCCAGAAGTCGACCCGGTCCGAGGCCGGCACCGCATTGGTGTCGATCAGCAACGTCATCGTGCGCCAGAACGGCTCCGTGGCTGGTGCAGCGCCTGTCTCTCCCTCGACCTCGTGGGCAGCCGGACGCCACTCTACTACCGCCCGCGGGCCCTTTCGAAGAACGGACCGTTTGCGTTAGGTGAGCGAGTCCACCCGGCCACGACACACCACTTGTCGTTCAGCGCACAGCCAGAAGCGGCACGTTGCTTCTGCGCGCACTGTCCCCGCCACCGCTGCTCTTCGATACCGGTGCGGGCCTAGCATCGCCCCACTTCACAATCCATGCCAGGGAGGAGGAGTGACATGGACCGAATCCTTGCGACCCACACCGGGAGCCTGATCCGGCCACCCGAGCTGTTGGCGTTTCTGGCGGCCAAGGAACGGGGGCAGGAATACGACGAGGAGGCCTACCAGAAGTGCCTGCGTGAGTCGGTGATCGACGTCGTCCGCAAGCAGGTGCAGGCGGGCATCGACGTCGTCGACGACGGTGAGATGGGCAAGGCCAGCTGGATCACCTACCTGTACGAACGGGTCAGCGGCCTCGAGGTGCGGCCGATCCAGCTCGAAGGCGCGAGCATGCTCCCGCCGAGCCGCGATCGTCAGGCGTTCCCGGGCGCGTACGCGGCACTCGACGCGCTCGACGAGGCCGCCGTCCGCGAGAGCAACGCCGCCGCTTCCAGCGCGCTGCCCGACGAGGAAGCCGCGGCGGCGGGCGCCGGCGTGGCGTGGGTGTGCACCGGCCCTCTCACCTACGACCGGACCGCGCTCGACCGCGACATCGCGAACTTCAAGGCCGCGCTGTCCGAGCACGAGGGCGTCGAGGGATTCCTCCCGGTGGTCGCGCCGGCGAGCGCCTACTGGCTCCAGAACGAGCACTACGCCAGCGAGGAGGAGTTCGTGTTCGCGCTCGCGGACGCGCTCCACGAGGAGTACAAGGCGATCGTCGACGCCGGCCTGCTCGTGCAGGTCGACGACGCCGTGCTGATGCACGAGGCCGACACGATGATGTCGCGCGGGGAGTCGTGGGACGACTACCGGCGCTGGGCCGAGCTGCGCGTCCGCGCGCTCAACCACGCGCTGCGCGGGATTCCCGAGGATCGCGTCCGCTACCACGTCTGCTGGGGCAGCTGGCACGGGCCGCACGCCTTCGATCCCGCCGCTCCGCGACGTGGTCGATCTGCTCCTGGCGGTCAACGCGGACACCTACGCGATCGAGCAGGCGAACTCCACGGCACGAGCACGAGTGGCGGGTGTGGGAGGAGGTCACGCTCCCCGAGGGCAAGAAGCTGATCCCCGGCGTGGTCACGCACCACACCAACGTGGTCGAGCATCCGGAGCTCGTCGCCCAGCGGCTGACCCGCCTCGCCGGTGTCGTCGGCCGCGAGAACGTGCTCGCCGGCACCGACTGCGGCTTCGCGCAGGGAGCGTTCATCCAGCGCGTGCATCCCGAGATTCAGTGGGCGAAGCTCGCGGCGCTCGCGGAGGGAGCACGACTGGCATCGCGGGAGCTGTGGGGCGCGGCCGCCGCGGTGTGAACCACCGCGCGGTGAAGCGCATGACTCATCCACAAGGAGGAGAACGTGACCACGCAGGCGCGTAGAGGGTGGCTCGGAGTGGTGGCGCTCGTCGCCACCGTGATCGTCGCGACGGGCTGCGGCAGCAGCAAGTCGAGCTCGTCGAGCACGAGCACCAGTGCAACTCGAGCTCAAGCTCGAGCACCGCCGCGACCACGACACCGCCCGCCTCGCTCCGGTTCAGCGGCGGCGCGGGATCGGCGGCGGTTACCAACTATCTGACGTACGTCGACGGCAAGGCCGGCAAGGCCAACCCGTCGCTCCCGCCGGTGACGATTGGCTGGGTCAACCAGCAAGGCGGCCAGCAGGTGATCGGGGCGCTCGCCACCAACGGCGCTCAGCTCGCGGTCAAGTACGTAAACGACCAGCTCGGCGGCATCGACGGCCATCCACTCGTGATGAAGACCTGCTTCATCACATCGGCCGAAGAGGAGGGCACGACCTGTGGGCAGCAGTTCCTCGCCAACAAGAGCATTTCGGTGATCGACGAGGGAGCGGTGGCGATCGGAATCCAGTCGCTCTACTCGACGATCGGAACCGCGAAGCCGGTCATCGTCGGCGTGTCCGTGACTCCGGTCGACTCGGTCAGGTCGAACGCCGTGATCCTGTTCGGCGACGTCACCCACGTGCTCGGCCCGTTCGGAACGTACGCGAGCCAGGTCCTGCACGCCAAGACCGCGGCGCTCGTGTATCCCGACATCGCAGGAATCACCGACGGCGCAGCGGCGATCGACACCTCGCTGAAGGCCGCCGGCGTCAAGGTCAAGAGCGTCGCCTACGACCCCAACCAGACCGACCTGATCGGTCCGCTGACCAGCGCCGGCGCGTCGAGCGCGGACCTGGTGATCCCCTACACCGAGGCCGGCGGCTGCGTCAACCTCGCGAAGGGACTCAAGCAGCTCGGAATCACCGACGCCAAGAAGATCCTGTCCGCGCCTCTGTGCCTGAACAGCCAGGTCGCGGCCGGTCTCGGCGGCGACTTCCCGATCTGGACGTACGCGATCGCGAGCTCGCTGTTCGGCGACCCGACCGACCCCGGCATGCCGCCGTACATGAAGGTGACCGCGCAGTACGGACAGACCGCCGAGGCGCCTGATCCGTGGAACATCGTGTCGTTCGGCCAGTTGCTGACCACCGCGCGGTTCCTCAACCAGCTCGGATACGGTCATATCACCCCGTCGGCGGTGCTGGCCAAGGCCAAGGCGTTCACGGGACCGGTGGCCCTCGGGGCACCGTCGCTCGACTGCGGCAAGTACTCGAGCGCGCCGGCAGTATGCAACGATCGCACGCAGTTCTTCCTGTACAAGGGAAAGCACGTGTTCATCAAGTCGGCGGGCTGGTTGCAGCCGCCCGCATGAGCAGGCAAAGCGACTGACCGGGCCCGCGGCGTAGCGTGCAACAGGTACTGCTGTACGCGCTCCTCGGGCTCGGCTCGGGAGCCCTGATCGCCGGCATCGCGCTCGGCGTGGTCCTCACCTACCGCGGCTCGGGCATCATCAACCTGGCGACCGGCGGGTTCGCGATGCTCGCCGGCTACGCCTTCTGGGCGCTCCGGATCGATCTGCTCCACCTGTCGACGGCGCCGGCGCTGCTGCTTAGCCTGGTCGTGGTCCTGGCGGCCGGCGCGGCGACCGAACTGGTCGCGTTCCGGCCGCTGCGCACCGCCTCGCCGCTGGCCAAGCTCGTCTCATCGCTCGGCGTGCTGCTGGTGCTCCAGGCGTCGATGCTGCTCGCGTTCGGGAGCTCCGAGCAGCCCGAGCCCAACGTGCTCCCTCAGAACACCGTGTCGATGCTCGGCGCGGTGATCCCGATCGACCGCTTCATCCTCACCGGGATCGTGATCGTGCTGACCGCCGGGCTGTGGGCGCTCTACAAGTTCACGCGCTTCGGCTTGGCCACGCGCGCCGCCTCCGAGAACGAGGTCGTGGCGATGCTCGGGGGTCTCTCGCCGAACGCGCTGTCGATGGCCAACACGCTGCTTGCGTCGGCGATCGCCGGCGGCATCGGGATTCTCGCGGCGTCGATCACACAGCTCGACACCGAGACGCTGCCGCTCCAGATCGTGCCGGCGCTGGCGGCGGCGCTGCTCGCCCGGTTCACCTCGTTCGGGATCGCGTGCGCCGCCGGGATCGGGCTCGGGATCATCGAGTCCGAGATCCAGTACGTCTCGAACCTGTCGTGGTTCCCGACGTCGGGCGGCACCGCGATCCCCGGCGTGCGCGGAGCTCGTGATCTTCGTGCTGGTCGTGCTGTTCATGTACCTGCGCGGGGCCAGCCTGCCCGGTCGGGGAGAGCTGGTGGAGAAGAGCCTGCCCGAGGCCCCGCGGCCACAGCACCTCCTCCGGACCACCGTGCCCGCGGTCGTGCTGTGCGCGATCGCGCTTGTCGTGCTCCCGTTCGACTTCCGGGAGGCGCTGATCAACACGCTGATCGGGACCGTGATGGCGCTGTCGCTCGTGGTGATCACCGGGTTCGTCGGCCAGATCTCGGTCGTGCAGTTGACCTTGGCCGGCGTTGCGGGGTTCACGATCTCGCACCTGGCGGTCAATGCCGGGATCGGATTTCCCCTGGCTCCGCTGGCCGGAGTCGTGGTCGCCGTGATCCTCGGCCTGATCACCGCCGCTTCCGCGTTGCGCGTCCGCGGGGTGAGCCTGGCCGTGGTCACGCTGGCCGCGGTCGTCGCGATCACGAACTTCGGGTTCCTCAACACCACCTGGGGCGGGGGGCAGACCGGCTCGCCGGTGCCCGAGCTGAAGCTGCTCGGGCTCGACCTCGGGACGCGAGCGCCGTTTCGCGGACTCGACGGCAACCTCCCCAGCCCGGTCTTCGGCTGGGTCGCGCTCGCGATCACGGTGGGCGTGTGCCTGACCGTCGGCCGCGATCAGACGCGGCGGCCTCGGGCGGCGCATGCTCGCGGTGCGCTCCAACGAGCGCGCCGCCGCGGCGGCCGCGATCGACCCGCGCATGGTCAAGCTGATCGCGTTCGGCGTCAGCGCCGCGATCGCCGGCCTCGCCGGCTCGCTGTACGCCTACAACTTCGGCTCGGTCAGCGCCGACCGGTTCGACGTGTTCACCGCGCTCAGCCTGATCGCGTTCGCGTACGCCGGCGGCATCACGCTGATCTCCGGCGCCGTGTTCGCCGGCCTGATCTCGACCCAGGCGCTGTTTCCGTACGCGCTCGACAAGTGGTTCGGGATCAATGGCAACTGGTTCCTGCTGTTCGGCGGCGCGATCCTGATCATCACGCTGATCCAGAACCCGGAAGGAGTCGCCGGCGCGTTCTACAAGAAGACGCACAAGCGGACCCGCTGTCAGCCCGCCGGAGCCGAGACCAGCCGAGACGGGCCTCGCTGCGCTCGACGTCCGTGGGGCCGCGCGGCCTCCTGCCCGGCGGAAGGCGGCCGTAACTCCGGTGCTGACGGTCCGAGACGGGCTGTCCGTCGCCTTCGGCGGCGTCCACGCGCTGCAGCGACGTCGGCCTCGAAGTCCGCGAAGGCGAGCTGGTCGGCCTGATCGGACCCAACGGCGCCGGCAAGACCACGCTGATCGACGCGGTCACCGGGTTCGTGCCGTTCACCGGGGGCGTCGAGCTCGACGGTGAGGAGATCGGTTCGCTGCCGGCGTACCAGCGAGCCCGCCGGGGGCTGGCGAGGACGTGGCAGAACACGGACCTGTTCGACGACCTCGAGGTCGGCGAGAACGTCACCGTCGCGGGTACCGGCGGAGATCCGAGTCACATCCTCGGACTGGTCGGTCTCGAGTGGGCCGCCGAGGCGATGCCCGACCAGCTCTCGGAGGGGCAGCGCAAGCTCGTCGGCGTCGCCCGGGCGCTCGCGGGGTCGCCGCGACTGCTGTGTCTGGACGAGCCGGCCGCCGGACTCGACACCCGCGAGAGCGACGAACTCGGCCGCGCCCTGCGCAGGTTGGCCGACGGGGGCCAGACGACGCTGTTGATCGACCACGACATGGGGCTCGTGCTCGGCATCTGTGATCGTGTCGTCGTGCTCGAATTCGGCCGGGTCATCGCCGACGGCCCGCCCGAGAGCGTGCGCCAAGATGAGCGCGTGATCGCCGCCTACCTCGGAGGCGGCGCCGACTTGAGCCTTTCAAGAGGAGGAAGCCATGAGTCACCCTGAGGCGCCGCCGACCGGCGCCGCCGACAAGTTCCATAGCCTGGAAGAACTGCTCCGGAACGTCACCTCGACAGTGGACATGTTGCGCAACGCCCAGGTCGGTCCGAACGTGTATCCGGGGGTCCCCGCCGAGTACACGAACTGGCGTGACGAGCAGTGGGCGTGGCAGCACACCTGCGTGCTCTACAACCAGTCGTTCCATATGGCCGATCTGGCCGTCGAGGGGCCGGACGCGATGACATTGCTGTCGCGGCTGGGGGTCAACACGTTCAACAACTTCGATGTCGACAAGGCCAAACAGTTCGTGCCGTGCACTCCCGACGGTTACGTGATCGGCGACGTCATCCTGTTCCACCTCGGACCGGACGAGTTCAACCTGGTCGGCCGCGCGCCGGTGCTGAACTGGGTTACCTATCACGCCGAGACAGGTGGGTACGACGTGCGGGTCACGCTCGATCAGCGGTCCGCAATGCGAACCGACGGGAGGCGCAAGAGCTACCGCTTCCAGGTGCAGGGTCCGCACGCTATGGACGTGATCGCGAGTGCGCTCGAAACGCAGCCACCCGAGCTCAAGTTCTTCAACCTGACGACTGCGCAGATCGGCTCTGTGACCGTCCGGGCCCTTCGCCACGGCATGGCCGGCCAGCCCGGGTGGGAGCTGTTCGGCCCGTGGGAGGATTACGAGCCGGTCCACGCGGCGGTCGTCGCCGCCGGCGAGGAGTTCGGCCTCAGGCTCGTGGGCGGCCGGGCCTACTCGTCGAACGCCCTCGAGTCGGGCTGGATTCCCTCCCCGCTTCCAGCGGTCTACTCGGGAGACGAGCTCAGGGCTTACCGCGAGTGGCTGCCGGCGACCGGCTATGAAGGCTCGGCCTCGATCGGCGGGAGCTTCGTCTCGCCCCGCATCGAGGATTACTACTTCACTCCGTGGGACCTCGGTTACGGGCACCTGGTGAAGTTCGACCACGACTTCATCGGCCGCGACGCGCTCGAGCGGATGGCCGGCGACGAGCATCGCCACAAGGTGACCCTCGCCCTCAACGACGACGACGTCGCGGACACGATCGCCACGATGTTCGGCAGAACCAATCGCGCGAAGTTCATCGACTGGCCGTCCGCGGTGTACTCGATGCATCCGTTCGACAGGGTGACGGTGAACGGCGACACGGTCGGAGTGTCGACCTGGATCGGCTACACCTACAACGAGGGAAAGATGTTGACCCTGGCGGTCCTCGACGCCGACTACGCCGAGCCCGGCACGGAGGTGACGTTCGTGTGGGGCGAGGAGGACGGCGGCACATCCAAGCCGACCGTCGAGCCCCACGTCCAGCGCGAGCTCCGGGCGATCGTCAGCGCGGTCCCGTACGTCGAAGCGGTCCGGAGCGGCTACGCGCCCGAGAGCTGGCGCTCGGCGCGCAGCTGAGCGCCGGTCACAGGCGGATCGCGACGAGCACGATCGACCCCAGCGACACCGCGACCGCGCCGGCGGTCAGCCACATCACCGTCGGTGAGGACAGCTCGGAGTAGCTGCCACGGCGGAGCGCGTTATTGGTTCGTTGCTGGCGCACCGCCCCCAGCACCAGGACCGCGACCGCAATGACTCCGTAGGCGATCCCGAGCACCCTGAACGGCCAGCGTGCCCCATGCGTGAGCTCGGGCACGATCCGCCCCACGCCGACCGCCACCGCCGACGCGCCGATCCCGGTCCGCCACCACGCCAGCCAGGTCCGCTCGGCCGCCAACCACGTGCGCCGAGTGACATCGGAGTCCTGCGGGGATCCGGGTTCGGCCTCTCCAGGCATCGCCGGTGAAATCTCTCACACGGGGTCGAGCGGCGCGGCGCGAGCCTGGCGCCCCCCGGTCAGGCTAACGCTCATCTTGATCGCCCTCACCGCCCCGGTCGCGCCCGCCTGGAGCGTGATCCCAACCGCAAGCACGAAGATTCCGGGGATCAGCAGGACCTTCGAGCCGAGCATCAGGATGCCGAGCCGCCCAAGCAGATAGGGCGGTGTGCACACTGTGGCGCCGATCGCTCCACCGACCGCGCTCGTCGTCAGCTTGTCGCGCCTCGACTGCCTCGGCTTCCCTCCGAGCAGCCGCGCGGGCACGGCCACGTAACAGACCATCATCAGCCCGACGACGATGCTGAGCGAGATCCCGAACCACGGGTGCCCCCACCGCGTCACGATCATCGCCGCGAACGCGAGCAGCGCGCCGACGACGGCCCCCGAGACGAGGATAGGCGTCAGGTGCCGCACGGGCCTGCGCGACCCCTGGCCGGACCTCTGGGCGTCCCGGCTTGGCGATCGCGAACGCGAACACGGCATTGAGTAGGAAGCTCGCCATCGTCACCGCGATGATCACGAGGCAGATCGGGATCAGGATCGGACCGCGGATCACGTGAAACGTCTTGCCGTGGAGCACGTGCGCCTTGAGGTCGAACATCGCCAGCCAGATCCACATCGCGGGGAGGATCGTCACCAGCGTGAGGCGCCAGTTGGACACGAGCAGCCTCAGCCCGTCGAACAGCAACACGAACGCGCCGACCGCCAACGCGAGCGGTGCGAAGACGCGCCGCGACCGACTCAGACGTAGGATCGCGTCTTCGATCTTCGCCTCGTCGTTCTCCTGGATCGCCTGGATCAGCGACCGGACACGAGCGGCAGCCGCATCCAGGCGGGTCACGACGGGCTACGGAGCAGCACGAGCGAGCGGCCGATCAGCGTGACCGGCGCCGACGGGTCGACTGGCCGGCCGGCGCCGTCGGGCACGTTCGTGTCGACCTCGACCTGCCACGCCAGCACCCGCAGCGACTCGGGGATCGTGAAATCGAGCGGCTCCCACCATGCGTTGAGCAGGATCAGGAACGGGTCGTCGCGAGGGGTGTGATCGCCGGTGTCCCCGCTCAACGCCACGGTCACGGCTCTCGCGTAGGCCGCCCCCCAGTCCTGCCCGGTCATCGGGAGCCCGTCGGGCCGGTACCAGTCCAGATCGTCGCGATCGGAGTCATGCGCCGGCGTGCCGGTGAAGAACTGGCGTCGGCGGAACACCGGGTGCCGTTCGCGCAGGCGGCACAGGCTGGCCGTGAACTCGACGAGGTCGGCGTTCGCGTCGACCGCGCCCCAGTCGAACCAGCTCAGCTCGTCGTCGTGGCAGTAGGCGTTGTTATTCCCGCGCTGCGTGCGTGCGAACTCGTCGCCGCCCAACAGCAGCGGCGCTCCCTCTGACAGCAGCAGCGTCGCGAGGAAGTTACGCCGCTGTCGAGCGCGCAGCGCGAGGACATCGGCGGAGTCGGTCGGACCCTCGACGCCGCTGTTCCAGCTGCGGTTGTCGTCGGTGCCGTCGCGGTTCCCCTCGCCGTTGGCCTCGTTGTGCTTGGTGTTGTAGCTGACCAGGTCCGCGAGCGTGAAGCCGTCGTGGACGGTGACGATGTTCACCGACGCGGTTGGCCGGCGGCCGCCGTGACCGAACAGGTCCCGGGAGCCGCTGAGCCGCGTGGCCAGACCGGGGAGAGCTCCCTCCGTGCCGCGCCAGAAGTCACGCACGGTGTCCCGATACTTCCCATTCCATTCGCTCCACCCGGCCGGGAACTGTCCGACGTCGTAGGCCCCGATATCCCACGGCTCGGCGATCAGCTTCACCTCGGACAGGATCGGGTCCTGCCCGATCGCCTCGAGGAACGAGCCGTGCGGGTCGAAGTCGCGGACCCCCCGTCCGAGCGCGGCCGCCAGGTCGAAGCGGAAGCCGTCGACGTGCATCTCCGCCGTCCAGTAGCGCAGCGCGTCCATCACCAGCCGCAGCGCCTCCGGCTGATGCAGGTCGACAGTGTTGCCGCAGCCGGTGTCGTCGACGTAACGCGCCCGGTCGTCGGCGAGCCGGTAGTAGGCCGCGTTGTCGATTCCGCGGAAGCACAGCGTGGGTCCCCACTCGCTGCCCTCGGCGGTGTGGTTGAACACCACGTCGAGGATCACCTCGAGCCCGGCCGCGTGGAGATCGCGGACCATCCGGCGGAACTCGTCGACCTGGCCGCCGCTGTCACCGCTCGAGGAGTACTGGTTGTGCGGGGCGAAGTAGCCGATCGACTGGTAGCCCCAGTAGTTGCGCAGCCCGCGCGCGACGAGCTGGGCGTCGTGTACGAACTGATGGACCGGAAGCAGCTCGACCGCGGTCACGCCGAGCCGCTTGAGATGCGACACCGCGGCCGGATGCGCCACGCCGGCGTATGTGCCGCGCAGCTCCTCGGGCACCTCGGGGTGCAGCTTGGTGAATCCCTTGACGTGGACCTCGTAGAAGATCGAGTCCGCCATCGGGCAGCCCGGACGCCGGTCCTCGCCCCAGTCGAAGTCCGCCGCTACGACCACCGACCGCGGAACGTACGGCGCCGAGTCGGCATCGTCGGCCACGTCGGGGTCGTCGGACGTGTGACCGAATACCGCGGGGTTCCACCGCACCTCGCCGGCGACGGCGCGGGCGTACGGGTCGAGCAGCAGCTTCGCCGGGTTGCAGCGCGCGCCCGACGGCGGATCCCAGGGCCCGTGGACCCGGAAGCCGTAGCGCTGGCCGGCCACTACGCCGGGCAGGTAGCCCTGCCACACGAACGCGTCGCCCTGCTCGAGATCGAAGCGCGTCTCCTCGCCGCCGTCGTCGAACAGGCACAGCTCGACCCGGTCGGCGACACTCGAGAACAGCGCGAAGCTCGCGCCGGCGCCGTCGTGACGGGCGCCCAGCGGCGCGCGCGCGGCTGGCTCTACCCGGCGGCTTGTCGACGCTGGTGCCATCGTCTCCGCCTGAGCCTCGCTCGGTGGCCTACCCGCCGCAAGGTGGCGGGCATGTGGGCCAACCGGAGGTTGGCATCCGTATGGATTCGCGGCGTTGATCCGAGCATGCGCCCCGGCTGAATCTTCGCATCCCGGCGGCTGCCCGGCGCACCGCCGACACGCGGTCACTCGTGCATAGCGCCTGAAGCGGGCTCCGGTTCCGCCGTGATCGAACGCTGCAGCTCCTCGAGCTGGGACCTCAGCTCCCGGTTCTCGCGTTCGAGAACCATGACGCGGCGCCGCTCGGCCACGAGATCCTCGGCCATCTTGCGCAGCGCACGCCCAACGCGCTCGGGTCCGACCTCGTTCACTTTGCGTGAGAGTCGCATCGCCGACCGATCCTGGTCAAGAGGGTCGGCACCCGTTTCTGTCGGGAAGCTCTCACCACCATTTCCGCCTGCTCCAGCAGGCCCGGTCCCGGACACCGGTGCGCACCCGGCGTCGCCGGGGTGCGGACACTGTTGCACGAGCGCCCGGCGATGGTTGAGACTGCCCCGAGATGGCCGCGCCACCGACCACGTTCAGCACTCCGGAACACAAGCGCCTCGAGCAGTGTCACCAGGGGACCGCACCGTGGAAGGCCTGGGGCCCGTATCTGTCAGAGCGCCAGTGGGGGACGGTCCGCGAGGACTACAGCGACGACGGTGACGCGTGGAACTACTTCACCCACGACCAGGCGCGGTCGCGGGCCTACCGGTGGGGCGAGGACGGGATCGCGGGCGTGTGCGACGAGCGCCAGCGGCTGTGCCTCGCGCTGGCGCTGTGGAACGGCGCCGACCCGATCCTCAAGGAGCGGATGTTCGGGCTCTCCAACGGCGAGGGCAACCACGGCGAGGACGTCAAGGAGTACTGGTTCTACCTCGACAGCACACCGACCCATTCCTACCTCAAGTGCCAGTACAAGTATCCCCAGCGCGCGTTCCCGTACGCGGATCTGCTCGCCACCAACGCGCGCCGCGGCAAGCAGGACATGGAGTACGAGCTGCTCGACACCGGCGTGTTCGACGACGACCGCTACTTCGACGTCGTCGTCGAGTACGCGAAGGCGGCCCCGGACGACATCCTCATGCAGGTCACCGCCTACAACCGCGGACCCGACCCCGCGACCCTGCACCTCCTCCCCACGCTGTGGTTCCGCAACACGTGGTCGTGGGGCGACGACGTCCCGAAGCCGACGATCGCCGCTGTCGACGACTGCACCGTCGCACGCCGACCATCACGAGCTCGGCGAGTGGCTGCTGTCGGCCGATCACGTCTGCTGCGCTCCTGTTCTGCGAGAACGAGACGAACAGCCAGCGCCTGTTCGGGACGCCGAATGCCTCGCCGTACGTCAAGGACGGGATCAACGACTTCGTCGTCGGCGGCGCCGAGAATGCCGTCAACTCCGAGCGGACCGGGACCAAGGTGGCCGTTCACCACGTCCTCGAGGTGCCGGCAGCCGGCAGCGCCGAGATCCGCGTCCGGCTCACCGCCGTGGGCAGCTCGACCGGCAGTTCGACCGGCAGCTCGACGGGCAGGCAGGCAGCCGACGGCAAGCCTCTGAGCAGCGAGTTCGATCGCGTGATGAAGACTCGCCGTTCCGAGGCCGACACGTTCTACGCGACCGTCATCCCCGGCGACGCTCGACCCCGACGGGGCGATGGTGATGCGCCAGGCGCTGGCCGGGCTGCTGTGGGGCAAGCAGTACTACGAGTACGACGTGCACCGCTGGCTGCACGAGCACGGCGTCGACCCCTGGCAGCCGGACGCGCCGTCGAGCCCGGTCCGGAACGTGCAGTGGTTCCACATGATCGCCGGCGACATCATCTCGATGCCGGACAAGTGGGAGTACCCGTGGTTCGCGGCCTGGGACCTGGCGTTCCACTGCGCTCCGCTGTCGCTGGTCGACGTCGACTTCGCCAAGGAGCAGATCGAGCTGCTGCTCAAGACCCGCTACCAGCACCCGAACGGCCAGATCCCCGCGTACGAGTGGAACTTCAGCGACGTCAACCCGCCGGTGACGCCGTGGGCGGCGCTGTACGTCTACGAGCGCGAGGCCGCGATCCGCGGCGAGGGCGACCACGAGTTTCTGGCCCGCGTGTTCGACCGGCTGATCACGAACTTCACGTGGTGGGTCAACCGCAAGGACCCCGACGACCGCAACCTATTCCAGGGCGGCTTCCTCGGCCTGGACAACATCGGCGTGTTCGATCGCTCGGCGCCGCTCCCGGGCGGCGGCACACTCGAACAGGCCGACGGGACCGCGTGGATGGCCCTCTACTGCCAGTGGATGCTCGCAATCGCGGTCGAGCTCGCCAAGTTCGAGCCCGCTTACGCGGACATGGCGCTCAAGTTCATCGCCCACTTCATGTTCATCGCGGTCGCCTTGAATCCGCCGCGCGGCGACGTCGGGCTGTGGGACGAGGAGGATGGCTTCTACTACGACGTGATGCGGATGCCCGACGGCACCCAGATCCCGCTGAAGGTTCGCTCGCTCGTGGGGTTGCTTCCGCTATGCGCCGCCACCGTGTTCGAGCCCGAGACGCTCGACCGCTTCCCCGAGCTGCTCGAGCTGCTAGCCGATTTCATCAAGCGCTTCTCGGATTCGCTCCCGGAGCTGACACATCTGCCGGGGGCGAGTCCCGAGGGCCGGCGGATCACGCAGCTGGTCGACGAGGACCGCCTGAAGCGGATCCTCACGATCATGCTCGACGAGAGCGAGTTCCTCGGAGCGCACGGCATCCGGGCGATCTCGCGCCGCCACCGAGAACATCCATACGTATTCGACTGGGACGGCCAGGAGTACAACGTGCATTACCTGCCCGCGGAGTCCGACACCGGGATGTTCGGGGGCAACTCGAACTGGCGCGGCCCGGTCTGGTTCCCGATGAATCTCGTGATCCTGCGCGGGCTGATTCAGCTCCACCGCTACTACGGCGACCGCCTGAAGGTCGAGTGCCCGACCGGCTCGGGCAACGACATGAACCTGCTCGAGATCGCCACCGAGATAGCCTCACGCCTCGCGTCGACGTTCCTCGACGACGAGGCCGGGCGCCGACCGGTGTTCGGCGGGATCGAGAAATTCCAGACCGACCCGCACTGGCACGACCTGATCCCGTTCCACGAGTATTTCCACGGGGACAACGGCGCCGGCATCGGCGCGAGTCATCAGACCGGCTGGACCGGGATCGTGGCGCTGCTGCTCGCGTTCGGCGGCGGGCTGCACGTTACCCCGGCCGCGATCGCGGTGGTGGCCGGCTGAGCGCTCGTGGGCACCTCACCGGCCGACATGCAGGCAGGAACGACAGGCGCGGCCGCGGCGGCGCCCGCACGCGCGATACTCGCGCCGCTCGCCCTCACCCAGTTCGTCGCGAGCTTCGCGGGCTCGAACATGAACGTC
Organism: uncultured Solirubrobacterales bacterium; assembly: GCA_963699325.1. GTDB lineage: Bacteria > Actinomycetota > Thermoleophilia > Solirubrobacterales > Solirubrobacteraceae > Palsa-465. The sequence continues at coordinate 1,097,987 of CAVOTN010000022.1, forward strand.
GCGATCAACAGCATCGCGAAGGACCTCGGCACGACCGTCCACGGCGTCCAGACCGCGATCACGCTGTTCCTGCTGTGCATGGCCGCGCTGATGATTCCCGGGAGCAAGCTGACGGACCGCTGGGGACGGAAGCGATGCCTCACGACCGGGCTCACCGTGTACGGCGCCGGCGCCGTGATCGCGGCTGCCGCCCCCGGGCTCGGGGTCCTGATCGTCGGCTACTCGGGGTTCGAAGGGGTCGGCTCCGCGCTGATGATCCCGCCGATCTACATCCTCGCCACGTTGTTCTTCAGCGACGTGCAGTCGCGCGCGCGGGCGTTCGGGGTGATCAGCGGCGCCGGGGGCATCGGTGCGGCAGCCGGACCGCTGATCGGAGGCTTGATCACGACCGCGATCAGCTGGCGCGTCTCGTTCCTCCTCCAGGCGGCAATCGTGGCCGCGATCGTGATCCTGAGCCGGCGGATCGAGGATCCGCTGCCGGCTGATCCGTCACGCCGGTTCGACACGTTTGGAGCGGTCCTGTCGGCGAGCGGGATGCTGTTCCTGGTCCTCGGGATCCTTCAGGCCGGCGACAACACGGCGCTGCTCGTGATCTTCCTGGCCCTCGGCGCCGCCCTGCAGGCTGCCTTTTTCCTGTACGTGCGTCGCGAGGAGCGCGCGCACAAGGAGCCCCTGCTGTCGACGAGCCTGTTCCGGAGCCGCGTCTCCAACCTGGCCATGGTCACCCAGAACATCCAGTGGCTGCTGCTGATGGGCAGCACGTTCGTGGTGTCGGTGTTCCTCCAGGTGGTGAAGGGCTACAGCGCGATCAAGACCGGCGTGGTCTTCACCGCCGCGACTGCGGGAATCCTTGCCTCGTCTCTCGTCCAGGCGCGGTTGGCCCGGAGGTTCGCCCAGAAGACGCTGATCGTCGCCGGGTTCATCGGCGCGGTGATCGGCATCGGGCTCCTCCTAGGCCTGTACAAGGCGACGTCCAGCGTCTGGGCATTCGCCCCCGGGCTACTGGTCCTGGGCCTTGGCGTCGGCGTGATGCTCACGCCCTCGGTCAACGTCGTGCAATCGGCGTTTCCGGAGGAGAAGCAGGGTGAGATCTCGGGGCTCTCGCGCGCGGTTTCGAACCTCGGCTCCTCGCTCGGCACCGCGATCGCCGGAACGATCGTCGTCGCGGACGCCTCCGCCGGTAACAGCTCCTACGCCGCGGCGATGATCACCCTCGGGGGAATCGCACTGATTGGTCTCGTCGCCGCAATCGCCATCCCGTCAACCCCCGTAGCACCGCAAACCGAAAGGATAGGAGGGTCGTGATGGGCCCAGTCACACATCAAACGATCAGGCTCAGCAAGGGCAAGCACACGTCCCCGGAGCACGGGGCATGCGTGATGGAGCTGGCCTCGATGCTCGCCGATGAGCCGTTCAGCGACCATCCGGCGGGGGTGTGCCCGGTGATCGGCTCGCTGCTGCGGGCATACAACGACTCGATCGACGAACGCCGTCGACAGGATCTGTACAGGTATGCCGCCAAGGTCGTCGGAAGTCGCGGATCGAACGAGGTCGAGCGGATGCGCACCGAGCACCTGACCGCCTGGATCACGAGGCCGACGACGCGACGCTGGACGCGCTTCCTGCTCCCGGCACGGCTGCGTGCGATGAGCCCGAAGCCGCCGCTCGACGTTCTCGGCGCCGGCGCCGTCCGCTCCCTGAGCGTCCACGACGAGCGCACCCACGAGAAGATGCTCCGGCTGATCGACGACCTGCTCGCGATCGGCGCCGACGCGCGGGTGCGGTCGACCGGCCCGGCTTGCACGCCCGAGCCGAGCGAGCCGGAGCGCACGCTCCCCGTTTGACCCATCCTGCTCCCGAACCTCAGCCCGCTCCCGACCCTCCGCGGATTCCGGCGTCGGCAGGAGCGTTGATCCGCGACGGCGACGGCCGCCTGCTGATCCTGAAGCCAACGTACAAGAAGGGGTGGACGATCCCGGGCGGCCAGATCGACCCCGACGGGGAGTCGCCGTGGGACGCCTGCCGGCGCGAAACCGAGGAGGAGTGCGGTCTGGTCGTGGAGCGCGGACGGCTCGTGTGCGTCGACTTCCTCACGCCGAAGGCGAGCAGGCCGGGCGGCGTGCGCTTCCTGTTCGACTGCGGGACGTTCTCGCACGAGAGCCTCGCCGAGGTGCGGCTCCAGGAGTCAGAGATCGAAGACCACCGGCTCGCCGGGCTCGACGAGGCGCTCGAGCTTCTGAGCGGGCCGCTGCGCCGGCGCCTCTCGCAGTGCGCCGGCGCGGAGCGGTGCGTGTACCTCGAGAACGGCCGCCCGATCCCGGGCGTCGAGTGAAGGACCCGACGCGGCGTCTCAGGACGGGACGGCCACGGCCGTCGCCGGCGCCTGCGGCCGGAACGGGCGCAGCTGCTCGTCCCCGGCGCCGACCACGCCGTAAGACCCCTCGGGCACCTCGTTCCAGGCTCCGGGCAGGTCACCGACGGGCTCGGAGACCACGAGTCGTGAGTCGTCGGAGATCTCGAACAGGATCTCCCGGTCGGGAGCGAGCTTGCGGACCGCCTCGAGGTTGCGGCTGTAGAACAGCGACCGCGACTTGCCCTCGCTCGAGTAGCGGAACGCCCACATACGCTCGCCGTCGGTAGTTGCGATCGTGCCCTGGAACGGGAACTCGACACCCTTTCGGCGCCCGACATCCTCGACCAGCCCAATCGTCCGCGCGACCGCATCGGGTGGATCGCTCTCGAGGCCGAAGCTCAGCGCAAGGTAGAACAGGATCTCGGTGTCCGCCGTGCCGGAGACCTCCGGGAAAAGCGATTCGTCGATTGCCATCAAGAGGTCACGCCTGACCCTGGGCAGGTCGGCGACGTACCCGTTGTGCATGAACAGCCAGCGACCGTGTCGGAACGGATGGCAGTTGGTCTGCTGAACTGGCGACCCGATCGCCGCCCGGATGTGTGCGAAGAAGTGCCCGGACGTGACGTGCGCAGCGAGCTCCCTGAGATTCTGGTCGTTCCAGGCGGGCTCGATGCTGTGAAACACCCCGGGGGCCGGCTGGTCGTCATACCAGCCGACGCCAAACCCGTCGCCGTTGGTCGCCTCGGCGCCGAGCTCGGAGTGCAAGCTCTGGTCGATTAGCGAATGGACCGGCGAATAAAGCGCCGTCTCCAGCAGGATGGGTGAACCGGAATAGGCGAGCCAGCGACACATCAGAGGGTTCCTTTCGCGCGGACGGGTGCGGGCATAGCCTCGCCCTCGTGCCGCCGCCGAGGCAAGGTGGCGTGCACGTGTCGGCCCGACAGGCCGGCATCCGCGTTGCGTAAAGCCGCTGTTATACGCGACGCGCACGCGACCGCGGACCGAAGTGCCACGGCCTCGGCGTCCGGTCACCTCGAGCACCCCACCGATCGCCTCGATGCGATCGCGCATATTTACGAGGCCGCTGCCGGATCCGTCGTCGTCTGAGTTGAATCCGACCCCGGTGTCGTGGACCTGGAAGCACAGGAACGGCCCGTCTCGCGACAGCGTCACGATCGCGGTCGCGTCGGGGCCGGCGTGCTTGACGACGTTCTGAATCGCCTCGAGGCAGCAGAAGTACACAGCGACCTCGAGCTCCTCCGGATACCGCCCGATTCCGGTCGCCCGGACCGAGACTGCGAGCGGGGAGCTCCGCGCGGCCGCGCTCAGCGCCTCACGCAGGCCGCATCCGTTGCAGCAGCGCCGGATATATGCCGCGGGCGAGCAGGCGAAGTTCTTGGAGGACATCGTCCATCTGGCGCCCGACCGACGCCAGTGCGAGCTCGCCCTGCTCCGGGTCCTCCTTGATCGTCTCCGCCGCCATGTCGAGTTTGATCCTCAGACCCACGAGGTGCTGCTGGACGCCATCGTGGAGGTCACGCTCGAGCCGCCGGCGCTCGGTGTGGGCCATCTCCATCAGCCGGACTCGCGAGGACGCCAGGTCGGCCGTCGACGCCTTGAGATCCGCCTCGAGCCGGGTCTTCTCCAGCCGGATCAAGGCGGCCGCGCCGGCGGCCTGGACGAACCGTTCGTAGCCGGACAGGTCCTCGTTGTACATCACGGCCGCGACCGGCTCGCGGTCGCGCTCGATCCACGCTATCGCCGCGTCGTCGGCCAGCTCCTCGATCGGCGCGCCGGCCGAGTCCACATACGTCCCGCGCCCCGGTCTGCGGTAGGCGACCTTCAGCGACGGGTCACGCAGCGCCGCCGCCATCAGCGCCTGTGGGTCGGCCGAGGGCATCCTGGCCAGCTCGTTCACGAACTCCGCCAGTGCCTGCCCCATGAACAGCCGCTCGTTGCCGAGCCCGACCAGAATCGCCAGCGGCAGGATCGCCACCAGACTGATGTAGATTCCCCCCAGCGTCGTCCACACATGCAGACCGGCGGCGTGAAACACCATGCTCGCGGTCAACAGAACGGCGGCGGCGGTGGCCGTGATCCAGACCGGCGTGATTGAGCGACGTACCGGAGCCGGTGCCATTCGCACGCGGCGGGCCAAGAGCACCGGAGTGCCGATGGTGACGCCGAGCCAGGCGAGCACCATCGCCGCCTGGACCGCGGTCACGGCGTCGGTAGCGGACCCCAGCGTGAACACGTTATCCGGGCAGTGCGGACCGCACCGGAGCAGCGGAGTCGGCAACGGAGGCTGGAGCGTCATCGCGATTCCGAGCAGCCAGAGCGTCGCCAACGCCCCCCCGGTCAGCCACAGGAACCGCAGCGCGGTGCGCGACGGCAGATGCCCGGTCGGGTGGGCCAGCATCAGGTAAGCGAACACCAGCGGCATCAGGCCGCTGAACACGGCCCCGACGCTGAACAGCACGCGGTTGCTCGACCCGTTCAGCAGCCACAGCGACGACAGCATCCCCACGGCGATCAGCAGCCCGCCCATCCGCGCCTGGATCTTGCTCGTCGTCGCGTACAGCCCCGCCGCGACCAGCGCGACGATCATCACGACCCGGATCTCGACCGCAACGCCCGCCGGCTGCGCGGCAGGATTCTCCGAGGTCAGCAGGCCAACGGCCGTGGCCGCGGACGCGCCGACCGCTGCGACGCCGGCGAGCCTGAGCGCCACCGGAATCGACGTCCATAGCCGCGCGAGCACGGCGCAGATACGCGCGAGGAGCCCTCGCACGCCGCCGGCGCCGCCCGCGGCGACCGGCTCGGCGCGCTCGAGCACGCTCCGCGGAGATTCGCTGGCGGCAATCTCAGAACTCACGACTGAAACCAGTCCCCGGTTTGGTGTCCTGTACCGCGGGCGGTACAAGCGAACACGAGGTTGCAATGCAACCCTGCTGCAAACAGTAGTCCTTTCGGATTCTCAGCCTGTTGCGGTCCTGTTGCAATGGCCCCAGCCGCTATCACCCAGATGAGATGATGTCGGCCGGGGCGCCGCTGAGCACGATTCTCCAAGCCGGTTTACGCCACCGAAGGACGGACTATGACCACAGCAGTCGGACCGCACCCGCGCACAACAGCGACCGGCCAGGCGCACAGCGGTCAGGAGGTCGCGGACGTGTTCGTGATCTTCGGGATCACGGGCGACCTCGCCAAGGTGATGACGTTCCACTCGCTCTACCGACTCGAGCAGCGAGGTCTCCTGAGCTGCCCGATCGTCGGCGTCGCGGTCAGCGACTGGTCGGCCGAGGACCTTCGCAGCCACGCGCGCGAGGCGATCATCAACTGCGGTGATCAGCTCGACGAGACGGTGTTCGACCGCCTGGCGGCGCGGATGTCGTACGTGAGCGGCGACTTCGGCGACGCGGCGACGTACGAGCGCGTGGCGCACGCGATCGGCGAATCGCAGTGCCCGGTGTTCTATCTCGAGATCCCGCCGTTCCTGTTCGGCCGCGTGATCAAGGGCCTGACCGACGCGGGGTTGACGAAGAACGGGCGGGTCGTGGTCGAGAAGCCGTTCGGCCACGATCTCGAGTCGGCTCGCGAGCTGGCGGCGGACATCCATCAGTACATCGACGAATCCCAGCTGTACCGGATCGATCACTTCCTGGGCAAGATGGGGCTGGGCGAGATCCTGTACCTGCGATTCGCGAACGCGATGTTCGAGCCGGTGTGGAACCGCAACTACGTGTCGCACGTCCAGATCACGATGGCCGAGAGCTTCGGCGTCGAGGATCGCGGCCACTTCTACGACCCGGTCGGCGCGCTCCGAGACGTGGTCGTGAACCACATGATGCAGGTCGTCGCCGCGGCGGCGATGGAGCCGCCGGCATCCGCCGACGCCGGCCCGCTCAAGGACGCGATGTGCGCGGTCTTCACCGCGATGCCCGAGGCGTCTCTCGACCGCTACGTCCGCGGGCAGTACGAGGGCTACCGCTCGATCGACGGGGTCGCGAAGGACTCGAACACCGAGACGTACGCCGCGATGCGGCTCGAGGTCGACAACTGGCGATGGACCGGCGTCCCGTGGTTCTTGCGCACCGGGAAGTGCCTCCCGGTCACCCAGACCGAGCTTCGCGTCGTGTTCCGCCGCCCGCCGAAGCTGCCGTTCGTCACCCACGCTCGGCGGCCCCAGCCCGGTCAGCTGGTGATCAAGCTCGACCCCTCGACCGGGATCCGGCTACTCGCCGAGGCCCAGCGCGGGGACTCGCCCCAGCCCGAGGAGATCACTATGGACATGGAGTTCGCGACCGAGGGCGGCGAGGGCCCCTCCCCGTACGAGGTCCTGCTGCACGCCGCGCTGATCGGCGACAGCAAGCGTTTCACCCGCCAAGACTGCGTGGAGCAGTGCTGGCGGGTGATGGGGCCGCTGCTCGACGACGCCCGCCCCGTCCACCCCTACGCGAAGGGGTCCTGGGGACCTGAGGCGGCAGACGAGCTGTTAGCCGGCTACGGCAACTGGCATGCCCCGTGGGTGGCGTCATGAGCTCGACCAAGGCCAAGAAGAGCGCCCAGCGCGACGGCAACCCGGCAGCGACCGAACCAGCGAGCGCTCCCGCGGCCGCGCCGCGCAGCGCCGCGGCGCCGTCGCCGTTCACGCCGATCGCCGACTACGCGTTCCTGTCGGACTGTCACACCGGGGCGCTGGTCGCGCCGGACGGCACGATCGACTGGCTGTGCATACCGAGGTTCGACTCGCCGAGCGTGTTCGGGTCGCTGCTGGACCGCGGCGCCGGCGCGTTCCGCCTCGGTCCGTTCGGGATCAACGTGCCGAGCGGCCGGCATTACGAGCCCGGGACCAACACGCTGATCACTACCTGGAAGACACCGTCGGGATGGGCAGAGGTGCACGACTCGCTCACGATGGGGCCCCGGCGCGGCGAGGACACGATCACGCCACACACGCGCCCGCCGACCGACGAGGACGCCGATCATGTGCTCGTCCGCACGGTCAAGTGCATCGAGGGCACCGTCGAGATCGAGCTCGTATGCGAGCCCGGATTCGACTACGGCCGCGCGCTGGCAGACTGGACGCTGACTCCGGACCGCCATCGCGCCGACGCGAGCGGCGGCGATCAGACGATGCGCCTCCAGACCGACCTGCTGCTCGGGATCGAGGCCAACCACGTCCGCGCCCGGCACGTGCTCCGGGAGGGCGAGGAGCTGTTCTGCGCGCTCTCATGGGATGACCAGGCGCCGACGCCGACGACGGTCGACGAGGCCAACGCGCTGCTTCATGCGACGACGCGCTTCTGGCGCCACTGGCTGTCGCGTGCGCGGATCCCCGACCACGAGTTCCGCGCGTTGATCCAGCGCTCAGCGCTGGCGATCAAGGGGCTCACGTACATGCCGACGGGCGCCACCGTCGCCGCGCTCACCACGTCGCTGCCCGAGACTCCGGGTGGGGAGCGCAACTGGGACTACCGCTACACCTGGATCCGCGACTCGACGTTCACGCTTCAGGCGCTGCATTACCTCGACCTCGATTGGGAGGCCGACGAGTTCATGCAGTTCATCGCCGATCTCGAGCGAAACGACGACGGCGCACTGCAGATCATGTATGGCATCGACGGCCGCCGGGACCTCACCGAGCAACTCCTCGAGGATCTCTCGGGCTACGACGGCGCCAGTCCGGTGCGAATCGGCAACGGCGCGTTCGACCAGCGCCAGAACGACGTGTTCGGCGCCGCACTCGACTCGGTGCTGCTGCACACGCGCCGCAGCCAGCGGCTGCCGCGACGGCTGTGGCCGTTGATCCGGGCGCAGGCCGAGTGCGCGACGGCAGTCTGGCGTAACCCGGATCAGGGCATCTGGGAGGCGCGCGGCAAGCCGCAGCATTATGTCTCGTCCAAGCTCATGTGCTGGGTCGCGATGGACCGCGCCGCCAAGCTCGCGGACATCCGCGGCGAGGGCAAGCTGGCCGCCGAGTGGAGCGCGGTCGCGGCCGAGATCAAGGCCGACATCCTCGAGCACGGCGTGGACAAACGCGGCGTGCTGTGCCAGCACTACGACACCGATTCGCTCGATGCCTCGACGCTGCTCGCAGCGATCTTCGGGTTCCTGCCCGGCGATGACAAGCGCATGCGCGCGAGCGTGCTCGCTATCGCCGACGAGCTCACCGAGAACGGGTTCGTCCTTCGCTACCGGACCGACGAGACCGACGACGGCCTATCCGGAAAGGAAGGGACGTTCGTGATCTGCTCGTTCTGGCTCGTGTCAGCGCTGGCGATCATCGGCGAGATGCAGCGCGCTCGCGACCTGATGACGCGACTGACCAAGGTGGCGTCGCCGCTGATGCTGTATGCCGAGGAGTTCGACGTTGAGACTGGCCGGCATCTGGGGAACTTCCCGCAGGCGTTCTCTCATCTCGCGCTGGTCGAGGCCGCCGGCCGGATCATCGTCGCCGAGCGTCTCGAGGAGCTGGGCGCGTGAGCCACTACGACGTGATCGTCATCGGTAGCGGCGCGGGCGGCGGCACGCTGGTCCGCCACCTGGCGCCGTCGGGCAGGCGGATCCTGCTGCTCGAGCGCGGTGACTGGCTGCCGCGAGAGCCCCAGAACTGGCGAGCCGAGGACGTGTTCGTCGACGGGCGCTACATCTCGCCCGACACGTGGTACTACGCGGACCTCACCCCGTTCCAGCCACAGGTCCACTACTACGTCGGCGGCGCGACCAAGCTGTACGGCGCCGCGCTGTATCGGCTGCGGGCCGAGGACTTCGGCGAGCTCCAGCACCACGACGGGCGCTCGCCGGCGTGGCCGATCTCCTACGAGGAGATGGAGCCGTACTACACGCAAGCGCCGAGCAGCTCTACCAGGTGCACGGCGCGCGCGGCGAGGATCCGACCGAGCCGCCGTACAGCGCACCCTACCCCTTCCCCGCGGTCTCGCACGAGCCGCGCATCCAGCAGCTCTCCGACGACCTCGAGAAGGTCGGCCTGCACCCGTTCCACGCGCCGTGCGGGGTGCTGCTCGACGAGGACAACATGCCCTACAGCAAGTGCGTCCGGTGTAACAACTGCGACGGCTTTCCGTGCGTGGTGCACGCCAAGTCGGATGCCGAGGTGATCTCGGTCCGGCCCGCGCTCGAGCACCCGAACGTCACCCTGCTCACCGGCGCGCACGCTGTCCGGCTGCACTGCAACGAGGCCGGCACTGCCGTGACCGGCGTCGAGGTCGAACACGGCGGGGAGACGGAGACCTTCGACGGCGACATCGTGGTCGTCTCCTGCGGCGCGGCCAACAGCGCCAAGCTGCTGCTCGCCTCCGCCAACGATGCGCACCCGCACGGACTGGCGAACGGATCAGACCAAGTCGGGCGCAACTACATGTTCCACAACAGCCAGGCCGTGCTGGCGCTGTCAAAGGAAGAGAACCCGACGATCTTCCAGAAGACGCTCGGGCTCAACGACTTCTATTTCTCGGGCGGCGAGGACTTCGAGTTCCCGCTCGGGAACATCCAGATGGTCGGCAAGTCGCAGGCGCCGATGTTCCGCGGCGAGAAGCCCGGCGAGACCCGCTTCGCCCCCAACTGGACGCTCGAGGAGGTCGCCCGCCACGCCGTCGACTTCTGGCTCTCGACCGAGGACCTGCCTCGCCCGGAGAACCGGGTCACGCTCGCGCGCGACGGCAACGTCGTGATCGACTACACGGCCGAGCAACGACGAGTCCAAGGATCGGCTGTTCGGAAAGCTCAAGGACATGCTCGGCGATCTGGGCATGCACCACGGGCACCTCCTGCCCCATCACGCTTACCTGAAGAACGAGATCCCGGTCGCCGGGTGCGCCCACCAGGCCGGCACGTGCCGGTTCGGCACCGACCCGGACAGCTCGGTCCTCAACACGGACTGCCGTGCCCACGAGGTCGACAACCTGTACGTCGTCGACACGAGCTTCTTCCCGAGCATCGGCGCGGTCAACCCGGCGCTCACCGCGATGGCGAACGCGATCCGGGTCGGCGATCACCTGCTCGACCGCCTCAGCGCGCATCGGCCGCAACCGGAGCCCGCCCATGCCTGACAACGGGAACAACCACCACGTCGTGATCGTCGGCGGAGGGTTCGCCGGCCTCGGCTGCGCCCAGCGACTCGCCGACCGCGACGACGTCCAGGTCACGCTGATCGACCGCAACAACTACCACCAGTTCCAGCCGCTGCTCTACCAGGTGGCTACCTCGCTGCTCTCGCCGAGCGACATCGCGCACTCGCTGCGCGCCGTGTTCGCCGACCAGGACAACGTGGACGTACAGCTCGCCGAGGTCACGGCGGTGGACACGACGAGCCGCACCGTCACGGCGGCCGATGGCGGGAGCTGGACGGGAGACGCGCTCGTGCTCGCAGCCGGCTCACAGCCGAACTTCTTCGCATACCCCCGGCGCAGCCGAGCACACGTTCCCGCTCTACTCGCTCGACGATGCGACGCGCCTGAGATCGCGGATCCTCGGGCTGTTCGAGCAGGTCGACCGCGACCCGGCTCTGATCGACCGCGGCGCGCTCAACTTCGTGGTCGTCGGCGGTGGTCCGACCGGCGTCGAGGTCGCAGGAGCGCTGGCCGACATGGTCGAGCTGACCGTGCCCGCCGAGTACCGCAACTTCGACGCGGGTGCCGCCCGCATCCACCTGCTCGACTACGGCGACACGCTGCTGCGCGCATTCTCGGACGAGGCTCACGGTTACGTCGCGAAGGTGCTGCAGGAGCGTCACGTGGAGCTGAACCTCGGCACCGGCGTCAAAGAGGTCGCGAGTGGCCATGCGCTGCTGTCGGACGGCACCGTCGTCCCGACGCGGTGCGTCATCTGGGGCGGCGGCATCACCGGCGCCCCGATCGCCGCCGACGGCGGCTTCCAGGTCGGCCGGGGAGGGCGCGTCGACGTCCACGCCGACCTGACGCTCGCGGGCACCTCCGGGGTCTACGTGGTCGGGGACATCGCCAACATCCCCGGCCCTGGGGACGAGGCGCTTCCGCAGCTCGGCTCCGTCGCCCTTCAGAGCGGCAAGTCGGCCGCGGACAACATCCTCGCCGACTTCGACGGCAAGGAACGAAAGGACTTCGTCTACAAGGACAAGGGCATCATGGCGATGATCGGGCGCGGTGCGGCAATCGCAGAAGTGGGCAAACGCCATCACGAGGTCCACGGGCAGCTCGCGCATGTGGCCTGGCTTGGCGTCCACGCGTCGCTCATGACGGGCACCAAGGACAAGATCGAGGCGATAATCGATTGGAGCTGGGACCGCTTCTCGAAGACCAGCGGCCCGCACGTTCTCGATCGGGGTGAAGAGGCGACGATCGACTGGAACGACGACCCGGCGGTCACCGCGATGGGCACTCAGGCGTCCGCGAGCTGAGCGCCATGGCCAACGACCTGGCCCGCTGGCAGTTCGCAACGACGACGATCTATCACTTCTTCTTCGTCCCGGTGACGATCGGGCTGGCGTTCCTGGTCGCGGTCCTCCAGACCGTCTGGTACCGAACCGACAACCCGGAGTACAAGCGGATGACCCGCTTCTTCGGGACGCTGCTGCTGATCAACGTCGCGATCGGCGTCGTCACCGGCCTGGTCCAGGAGTTCCAGTTCGGGATGAACTGGTCGACCTACTCGCGGTACGTCGGCGGGGTATTCGGGGCGCCGCTGGCGATGGAAGGAATCCTTGCGTTCTTCCTCGAGTCGACGTTCCTCGGGCTGTGGCTGTTCGGCTGGGACCGCCTGCCCAAGCGCGTACACCTCGCCTGCATCTGGGCGGTCTCCGCCGGCACGATGCTGTCGGCGATGTTCATCCTCGTCGCCAACTCCTGGATGCAGCATCCGGTCGGCTACAAGATCAACAGCCAGGGCCAGGCCGTGCTCAGCAACATCTGGGCGCTGCTCGTCAACCCGACGTTCGTGTGGGGCTACGCGCATGTGATTCTGGCGTCGCTGATAACCGGATGCCTGGTGATGCTCGCCGTCTCAGCTTGGTACCTGCGTAAGGGAGAGCACGTCGAGTCGTTCCATCGCACGGCCAAGGTCGCGCTGATCATTCTGATCCCGACGATCGTGATCCAGCTGTCTGTCGGCAACCAGCTCGGCGTGATCGAGAACAAGTATCAGCCGATGAAGATCGCGGCCGCCGAGGCGCAGTGGACGAACTGCAAGCCGTGCTCGTTCTCGGCGCTCCAGATCGGAGGCGGGGCCAACGACAAGACGCCCACGGAGATCATCCCTATCCCGCACCTGCTGTCGATCCTGGCCACCGGGACCTGGAGCGGCCCGGTGACCGGCCTCGATGAGCTTCAGGCGCAATACGAGGCGAAATACGGGCCCGGCAACTACGTGCCGGATGTCTTCATCCAGTACTGGTCGATGCGGGTGATGGCCTACCTCGCCAGCGCGATCCTGCTCCTGGCGCTCTGGGGAGGGTGGCTGCTCCACAAGGATCGCCTGCGCAACTCCCGGCTGTTTCTGCTCCTGTCGGTGTGGGCCGTAGTCACGCCGTTCCTGATGAACACCGCGGGCTGGCTCTTGACCGAGAGCGGACGGCAGCCGTGGATCGTGCAGGGCCTCCAGAAGACCGTCAACGCGAACTCGCCGTCGGTTAGCGCCACCGAGATCTGGATCAGCCTGGCCGTGTTCGTCCTGTCCTACATCGTGCTCGCCTGGGCCGACCTAGTGCTGATGCTGCGCTACTCGCGCCGCGGCATGGCCCACGCGGACACGGAGGCCGCCGAGCCCGCCGCCGGCGCCGTCCCGGCCATGACCTACTGACCACGTACCTACGCGAGCGACCACTGATGCAGCTACACACCGTCTGGTTCGTCATCATCTCGGTCCTCTGGGTCGGCTTCTTCGTGCTCGAGGGATTCGACTTCGGTGTCGGCGCACTGCACCGGTTCATCGGCTCCTCGGAGATCGAGCGCCGGGTCTGCATCAACACGATCGGCCCCTGGTGGGACGGCAACGAGGTGTGGCTGATCGTCGCCGGCGCGTCGATGTTCGCAGCGTTCCCGGGCTGGTACGCGACGATGTTCTCGGCGCTGTACCTGGCGGTCGTGCTGCTGCTGGTGGCGTTGTTCGCGCGCGGGGTCTCGTTCGAGTACCGGGGAAAGCGCGACAGCGCGCGCTGGCGGAATGGATGGAGTTGGGCGCTGACGGTCGGCAGCATCGTGATCCCGCTGCTGATCGGCGTCGCGCTCGGCGATCTCCTGCACGGCCTTCCGATCGACTCAAAGCACGAGTTCACAGGGAACTTCTTCAGCCTGCTCACCGGCTACGGGCTGATGACCGGGGTGACGCTGCTCGTGCTGTCGCTGCTGCACGGCGCGACGTTCCTCGCCCTGCGCACCACCGGCGAGATCCGCGATCGCGCGCACGCGGCGGCGCGGTCGATCGGCGTCGTCGCGATCCTCGTCAACCTCGCCTGGGTCGTGTGGACGCTGGTCGTGATCGGCGGCGGCACCGTGCCCGAGCCGACCCAGATCTTCGGCGTGCTCGCGGTGATCGTCGCCCAGCGGCTCGCAACCACCGAAAACGACGGCTGGGCGTTCGTCGCCTCGGGGTTCGGGATCGCGGCCGTCGATCGGCCAGCTGTTCATCGCGCTGTACCCGAACGTGATGGTCTCGAGCACCAATCACGCCTACAACCTGACCGTGAACAACGCGGCCGCCGGCCACTACGGGCTGGTCGTGATGACCGTCGTCGCGGTGCTGTTCTTCCCGATCGTGCTGCTCTACCAGGGCTGGTCGTTCCACGTGTTCCGCCGACGAGTGAGTGCACCCCCGACCTCGTCGGGCTAGGAGCTCAGCGGTGCGCGCTCTCGACCCGCGCCTACTCCGCCGGACGAAGTCGGCGCGGCCGCTGCTGATCGCTCGACTCCGCGCTCGGGATCGGCACCGCGCTGGCGGTGCTGCTCCAGGCGACGATGCTCGCGCGGATCGCCGCGCGCGCGTTTCACGGCACGCCGCTGCGCGAGCTCTGGCTCGAATTCGGGCTGCTCGTGGCCGCGTTCGCGGTGCGCGGCGCTGTTCGCCTGGGCGATGGAGGTCGCGGGCCGGCGCGCCGCATGGAGCGTCCTCTCGGAGCTCCGCCTGGCGCTCGTCGAGCGGCGGCTGCGGACCCAGCCCGCCGCCGTCGACGGCGCCGGCAGCGCCGAGATCACCACGGTCTCGGTGCAGGGCGTCGAGGCGCTCGAGGGCTACTTCGCGCGCTACCTGCCGCAGGTCGTGCTCGCGTCGATCGTCCCGTTCGTGGTGATCGCGTGGGTGGCGTTCCTCGACCTCGAGGCGGCGCTGATCATGCTGCTGACGCTGCCGCTCGTGCCGGTGTTCATGTGGCTGATCGGCACGCTACACCGCTGACCGGACGCAGGAGCGCTGGCAGGCGTTGCGGGCGCTCTCGAGCCACTTCCTCGACGTCGTCCGCGGCCTGCCGACCTTGCGGGCGTTCGGGCGGGCTCGTGCTCAGGCGGCGATCGTCGGCGAGGTCAGCGACCGGTACCGCCGAGCGACGATGGAGACGCTGCGGCTCAGCTTCCTGTCCGGATCGGTGCTCGAGCTGGCCTCGACGATCGGGGTGGCCCTGGTCGCGGTGACGGCGGGAGTCCGCCTCGTCGACGGCAGCCTCGGCCTGGAGGCGGGACTGGCCGTGATCGTGCTCGCACCCGAGCTATACCTGCCGTTCCGCCGACTGGGCGCCGAGTACCACGCGAGCGCGGACGGGCTCGCGGTGGCGGACCGGCTGTTCGCGCTGCTCGATGCGCCGGCGGCGGCCGGCGTCGGCGGCGCGCGGCTCGCGCCGAGCCCCGCGCGCGCGTCGGTGGCGTTCGAGCGGGTGTCGTTCTCGTATCCGTCCCGTACGGGTCCGGTGCTCGACGGGTTCGATCTCGAGCTCGCGCCCGGTGAGGTGGTGGCGCTGGTCGGCGAGAGCGGCGCCGGCAAGAGCACGGTGGCGGTCGCTGCTGCTCGGCCTGCTGGCGCCGACCGGCGGGCGAATCACCGTCGGCGGCGTCGACCTCGGCCGACTGCCGGCTCGACGCGTGGCGGCGGCAGGTCGCGTGGGTGCCGCAGCACCCGACGCTGTTCCGCGGCACGGTCGCGGACAACATCCGGCTCGGCGACCCCGACGCCGGCGAGGAGTCAGTCGTGCAGGCCGCGAGGCTCGCCGGCGCGGACGAGTTCATCGCGGCGCTGCCGGACGGCTACGCCACGATCGTCGGCGACGGCGGGCGGTCGCTGTCGCCGGGCGAGCGCCGGCGGATCGGGCTGGCGCGCGCGTTCCTGCGGGACGCGCCGCTGGTGATCCTCGACGAGCCGACGGCCGACCTCGACCCGGGGAGCGTGGCGGTCGTCGCCGACGCCGTGCGGCGCCTGCAGGCCGGTCGAACGATGCTCGTGATCGCGCACCGGCCCGAGCTCGTCCGGAGCGCCGACCGGGTGGTTCGCCTGATCGACGGGGTCGCCGTCGCCGAGGGAGTCAGGAGCGCGGCATGAACGACGCGACGACGCTGCGCGCGCTGCTGGCACTCGTGACCGTGCCGCGCCGGCGCCTGGCCGGGGCCGCGGTCCTCGGCGCGCTCACGGTCCTGTTCGGCGTCGGGTTGATGGCGACCGCGGGCTACCTGATCTCGCGCGCCGCCGAGCGCCCGGAGATCCTGTCGCTGATGGTCACGATCGTCGCCGTCCAGTTCTTCGGCGTCGGCCCGCCCGGTCGTGCGCTACCTCGAGCGGCTCGCCTCGCACGACGTCGCGCTCGGCGCGCTCGGCCGGCTGCGCGCTCGCTTCTACGCGCGGATCGAGCCGCTGGCGCCGGCGGAGCTCGACTGCTACCGCAAGGGCGACCTGCTGTCGCGGATGGTCGCGGATGTGGATGCGCTCCAGAACCTGTACCTGCGCGGGCTCGAGCCGCCGCTCGTGGCGCTCCTGGCCGGAGCCGTGTCGGTCGCCGTCGCGGTCGCGTTCCTCCCCGCCGCGGGACTCGTGCTCGCCGGTGGCCTGCTCGTCGGCGGCGTGGCCGTGCCGGCGCTGGCGGGTTTCTTCGGAGCCCGCGCGGGCCGCCGGCAGGCGGCCGCCCGCGGACGGTTGTCGGCCGAGCTCGTCGAGTTGCTGCGCGGGGCGCCTGAGCTCGTCGCGTTCGGCGCCGAGGAGGCAGCGCTCGGCCGCGTCCGCGCCGCCGACGGCGCGCTCGTGAGCCTGGCCCGCCGCGACGCGCTCGTCGCCGGCGTAGCCGACGGCCTCGGCCTGGTGGTGACCGGGTTCACCGTCGCCGGCGTGCTCGCGGTCGCCGTGTCCGCGTCCGCCTCGGGGGCGCTCGACCGCGTGCTGATCGCGATGGTGACGCTGCTCGCGCTGGCGTCGTTCGAGGCCGTCACGCCGCTCGCCGCGGCCGCGCGCGAGCTGTCGGCGACGCTCGCCGCCGGCCGGAGGGTCCTCGAGCTGACCGACCGCGAGCCGGCGGTCCGCGACCCCGCGACGCCCGCGCCCGCCCCCGGCTGGCCGTTCGCGGTGGCGCTCGAGGGCGTCCGCGCCCGATACCCGGGCGAGCAGCGCCCCGCGCTCGACGGCGTGAACCTCCGGCTCGAGCCGGGCGAGCGGGTCGCGCTGCTCGGCCCGAGCGGCGCCGGCAAGACGACGATCACGAACCTGCTGCTGCGCTTCCTCGATCCCGAGGACGGGCGGGTCACGCTCGCCGGCCGGGACCTTCGCGACTACCGCCAGGACGACGTCCGGCACGCGATCTCGGTCGCCGGCCAGGAGTCGCATCTGTTCGCGGCGTCGATCCGCGCCAACCTGCGCGTCGGCCGAGCGGACGCGAGCGACGACGAGCTTGCCGACGCACTCCGACGCGCCCGGATCTGGGACTGGATCTGCCGGCTCCCCGACGGACTCGACACGTTCGTCGGCGAGGAGGGACGCGAGCTCTCGGGCGGTCAGCGGCAGCGAATCGTCCTGGCGCGGGCGCTCCTCGCCGGCGCGCCGGTGCTCGTGCTCGACGAGCCGACGGCGCACCTCGACCCGGACACCGCGAGCGAGCTGGTCGACGACGTGTTCGCCGCCGCCGGCGATCGCACGGTGCTGCTGATCACGCACCGGACCGAGGGGCTCGACCTGGTCGACCGGGTGGTGACGCTGTGACGACGGTAGCCGCGACCGGACGCGGCGCCGCCATCCCGGACCGTCCGGCGCAGTTTCGGTACGGCGTTGTGTTGGTGATCGTCCTCGTCACGGTCGTGTTCGAGGTGCTCGCCCCCGACGCCGATTGGGCGCGCGCCGTCGCGATCGCGCTGGTGGGTGGCGCGCTCACGGTGGCTGTGGCCACCTCGCGTGCCCGCGCCCAGGTTCGCCGCACCCGGATGTTCCTCGTCGGTGGTATCGCGTTCGTCGTGGTCGTCGGCATAGCGACCGGGCTCGTGAATACGTGGGGGGCGTTTCTGGTAGGAACGCTGGTGGTCGCGTTGATCCCGATCGCCCTGGGCGGAGGGCTGCTGCGGCTCATCCGCGATGAGGGCGTCACGATCCAGGCTGTCGCGGGGGCACTGGCGGTCTACCTGTTGGTCGGCCTGCTGTTCGCATCCGCGATCGCGTTCGTCTCTGCGGTCCAGAGCGGGTTCTTCACTGGATCGGGGCATGTCTCAAACGGGGACCGCGTGTACTACTCGTTCACCGTGTTGACGACGACCGGCTTCGGCGACTACACCACGGCCACGCCCGTCGGTCACGCGCTCGCCGTGCTCGAAATGCTGATCGGTCAGATCTACCTGGTCACCGTCATCGGAGTCCTCATTGGCAACTTCGCAGGAAGGAGAAGAGCATGAACGCTCGCTGGCCGATCCGAAGCGTGCTGGCGGGAACCGCCGGCACGGCCGCCCTGTCGCTCGCGTACGTGGTCGAGCGAAAGCTGCGCCCGCGCCACCAGGGCCCGCTCGACTACGACGACTCGCTCGTGCCGGGGCAGATCGTCGCCTCGATCATGCACCTGCCCCACGTCACGGCGAAGGAGGACCGCGATGTCGGCTGGGCGTTGCGCTGGAGCTACGGCTCCGCGTTCGGGCTGTGGCACGGCATCCTGAGACGCAAGGTCGGGGAGCCGTGGGCGAGCGCGATCTTCGGGGGCACGCTGATGAGCGCGACGCTGACGCTGTTCCCGCTGCTCGGACGGACCCCGCCACCCTCGAAGTGGCCGCCCGACGTGATGGCCACATGCCTCGGTACCCACGCCGCCTACGTCGCCGCGGTCGCCGCCGTCGACGACCGGGTTCGCCGCTTGGGACTCTGAGCGATGCTCCAGCTGCGGGCGTTGGGCCGGACCTCGCCGGACGAGCCGACCGCCGCGCCTGACCGCGGACCGTGATCACCTCGGCGCTTAAGGACTTCGGCGATTGAGCTGACACATACGTCCCCTCAGCGCAAGTTGCCTCACCCGGAAGGGGTGACGACTACCCGCGGGGCTCTGGAAGCATCGCGTAGCGTGAGCGCGACAACTGCTGCCGCCACCGCGCCGCCGGCGGAACCGACCGCCGAGCAGGCGGCGGCGACGATGCGGAGCAAGCGGTTCGTCGTCCTGCTCGTGATCGTCGCGATCATCGGGGTCGTCGTTTCGCTGGCGACGTGGTGCTTCCTCGAGCTCATCTATCAGATCCAGCGCGAGCTTTGGACCCATCTGCCGCACGCTCTCGGCTACAACAACGGCCCGCCTCTGTGGTGGGGGCTACCTGTGCTGGCGGTGGCCGGCCTGGTCGTGGCGCTCGCGATCACACGGCTGCCGGGTGAAGGCGGACACCTGCCGGCGAGGGGCCTAGCCGTTGGAGGCAAGCCCGTGCGCCCGATCGACCTTCCGGGAGTGGTCCTGGCGGGGCTTGCCGCGATCAGTTCCGGGCTCGTTATCGGTCCCGAGGCCCCGTTGATCGCGATCGGCGCCGGCGTGGCCTTGCTGTCGATCAAAGCGGCGCGAAGGCAGATGCAACCGCAGGTGCTCGTCCTCGTTGCCGCCGCCGGCAGCTTCGCGGCGCTGTCGTTCATCTTCGACTCGCCGCTGATCGCTGCGGTGATCCTGATCGAGGCCACTGGGATCGGCGGGCCGCGGCTGCCCCTGCTCCTGCTCCCCGGACTGCTTGCCGCCGGCATCGGCACGCTCGTCTCGATCGGGATGGGGTCCTTTACAGGCTTGAGCAGCAGCGCCTACGCGCTCGGTCCTTTGGCCCTTCCCCACTTCGCCCACCCGACCGTCGGTCAGTTCGGGTGGACGATCGCGCTCGCGATCGCAGTCGCGGTCGTGACCAGAGCGATCATGGTGGGCGGGCTGAGCACGTACGGCGTCGTGGCTCGGCGCCTACTGCTGTTCCTGCCGGTCGTCGGCCTCATTATCGCGGGCCTCGCGATCGCCTTTCACGGTGCGACGGGCAAGAACGTCAACGAGGTCCTGTTCTCAGGTCAGGACGCACTCCCCGGGCTGATCGCGCAGGCCGGAACATGGTCGATCGGCGCGCTACTGCTGCTGATCTTGATCAAGGGCGTCGCCTACAGCCTGTCGCTCGGGAGCTTTCGCGGCGGCCCGACATTCCCGGCGATCTTTCTGGGAGCGGCCGCGGGAGTCGCGGCCTCGCACCTTCCCGGCTTCGCGCTTGAGCCCGCTGTCGGGGTCGGGATCGGCGCCGGCACGGTGGCGGTGCTCCGGCTGCCGTTGTCGGCGGTCGTGCTTGCCACGTTGCTGACCGTCAAGTCCGGAACCGGCGACGAGCCGCTGATCATCGTCGGCGTCGTCGTCGCATACCTGGTCACGCTGCTGCTCTCGCCCAAGCCGTCAGCGGCCACCCCGCCGGCCTCCTCGGAGCAGACCGCCAATCCGGCTCGCCCCGCAGCCCCGGCCGAGAATCCGGTCTGATCCCCCGGGATGCCGTCAGGCGACGTCAGCGGGGGTGGGCGGCTTCAGGGCTTCCTGGAGTCGCTTGGTGTCCTCGTCTGACAGCGACGTCTTGATCACGGTCCCGCCGTACTGCTCGAGCGCCGCGACCGCCTTATCGGGCGTGGCCTGCTCGATCACCATGAACAGCGCCGAGGTTCCCGGCTTCAGGTAGTCGCGCACCTGCTGCTGGAACGCCTTGTCGATCCCTTTCTCGCCCATATGCCCGAACAGCGCGCCCAATCCTGCTCCTAGCGCGAGTCCGGCAAACGGGATGAAGAACAGCAGCCCGAACAGCAAACCCCAGAAGCCGCCCCAGGCAGCACCGCCACCGGCGGACGCGCCACTGTGTGAGGTGTTTACGTGGTACTTGCCCTCCAGGTCACGGGAGATCGACGCGACCTCATCGGCCTGGATGATCAGCTCTTTCTCCAGCTCGTAGACCGTCTGCCGTGCCTGCTCAGCGGTCACCTGATCGGGATAGCCAATCGCTACAAGCGTTGCCATACCGATATCTCCTTTCAGACGATCGACTCGGCCCGGTACGGCGGACACGGCCCGCACCCGGACCGGACGCGCGTTCCACACGTCCGAGCCCAGCATCCTGGAGACCTCTACCCCCATCATCACCCGAAACGGATGAGCGGGGGTTCACTGCGGCACGGCCGGCGGCGGTTGCCGCGAAGCCTCGCGGATTGCCCGCTTCTTTGCCCGGCTGACGTCGGCGATCGACGGCCCGGGCGCCTCCACCACCGCCGTGTGCGCAAGCCAGTCCTGAAACCCACGGCGCCGGCGGTCGAACAGGATCGGCACGAACCCAGCGAACAGCGGCAGCGCTGCCAGCACCACGCCGACACACCGCGCCACCGCCCACCGCGGCTTGACGCGGGCGCCGCCGGCGCTCACAACGCGGATCTGCATCACGCGGGCACCGGGCGTCTGGCCCGTCGTGGACCAGAAGATCACGAAGTAGAGGATCGAGCCGACGACGAATGCCACCGCACCGATCACGGCCAGGATCGTCCTCAGTTCGTGCGGAATGTGGAGCACCGACAGGATCAGTGCGGCGCCGATCCCCACGACGACGTCCACGACCGTGATCAGCGCCGCGTCCACCAGGAACGAGACGACCCGCGTGGCGAGGCCGACGTAGCGGAGATCCGGGGCGTGCGCGGTCCCGGTGAGCGGCTCGCCCGCGCCCGCCGCCGGCAGACCGCTCATCAGGTGCTCGCGTCAGGTTCCGCCGGAAGTACCCTCGACTGGCGACCGATCAGCCGCCGGGCGGCACGCTCCATCCAGTCGTCGGCCTTGCGGGATCGATTTCGCACCTCGTCGCCGACCTGATCGGCGAAGCCAAGGCCCTGCTGGGAGATCGCGGCGGTCACCGCGGGGCTCGCGGCGATCTCGTCGATGAGGTTCCAGAGGCCCTCGCTGGTCAGCAGCCGGTCGAAGAACCGGTCGAGGGTGCCACTGTCGACGAGGCCGGCGAGAAACCGGTCGATCAGTCCGCTGTCGAACAGACTGTCGATCAACTGGGACACACCGTCGCTCTCGAGCGCCTGCTTCAGGGCCGCCTGGATGTGCGCGCTGTTGACCGCCACGATCACGACCCGTTCGAGCTCGTCGCTGTCGAGCACTCGGTCCACCGCACGTCGCTCCAAATTGAGGCCCGCCCCGGCTGCGGCTTCCACCACACCGGCGATCGGCCTCAGCGTCGCCGTCGCAGCGCGGGTGCCGAAGCCCACGAGCGGCCTCAGGGGGCCCAGCCTGAACGTTCCTCTCCGGTCTGCGGACATCGTACGCCGGACCATATTCGACCACGCAAGGCTTGCGGGCATCACCCAAATCAGGCGATGCGTCTGCGGCGCAGTGCCTCGACGATGACGGGCGGATGAGACGAGAGATTGAGGTATCCGATGGGAGCTGACGAGGGTGATGGCCGCGAGGACATATCTCAGGCCAGCTCTGCCTCGACCGAGCCCCAGGACCCGATAGCGGCGCCTCCGACCGGGTTGGCGCCGGACGCCGCGCCGGCGAAGATCTCGCGCCGGCGGCTGATCGGGGTCGACGTCCTGATCGGCGTGACGACCCTGCTCCTGGTCGTCGGGATCTTCGCGACGTGGGCCAATCGCCTCCTGTTCAGCCCTGACAACTGGTCGAAGACCAGCACTCAGCTGCTCCAGGACTCGAACGTCCGCTCCACCACGGCCAACTACCTGGTCGATCAGCTGTATGCGAACGTCAACGTAACCGGGCTGATCAAGCAGGGCCTGCCAACCCAGTTGCAAGCGCTGGCCGCTCCCGCCGCCGGCGCGCTTCGCAACGCGGCCGTTCAGGGCGCCGAGCTCGCGCTTAGCCAGCCGCGGGTCCAGCAGTTATGGGCGCAGGCCAACCGCGCCGCGGACCAGACGTTCATCGACATCGTCAATGGTCGCAAGGGCACGGTCGCGGTCAACCAAGGGGTGGTGTCCCTCGACCTCGCCTCGATCCTCGACAACATCGCCTCGCGACTCGGGCTGCCGTCCGACATCGCGTCCAAGCTCCCGCCGAGCGTCGCCACGCTGGTCATCTTCAAGTCCGACCAGCTCAAGTACGTCCAGAACGGGGGCAAGGCGATCAAGAGCCTGGCGCTGTGGCTTCTGATCATCGTGCCGCTGCTGTACATACTCGCGCTGTTCCTCGCCAAAGGGCACCGGCGACGCACGCTGATGACGATCGGGTTCGCCGGGATCCTGGCCGGCGTGCTCGTGATCCTGGCCCGCTCGATCCTCCAGGGACAGGTCGTGAACTCGCTCACCAGCGACGCGTCGCTGCAGGTGACCATCAGGCGCGTCTACGACATCAGCACGGCGATCCTCAACGACGTCGCCAGCGGGGTCGTCTTCATCGGGATCCTGCTGGTCGCCGCCGCTTGGTTCGCCGGTCCAGCCCGCCCGGCGTACGCCACGAGGCACGCGATCGCTCCGTTCCTGCGCGAGCAGGCCGTCGCAACCTACGGGATCGTGCTCGGGATCTTGGTCCTCCTGTTCATCTGGAACCCGATCCCCGCCACCGGCAAGCCGCTCGGAATCCTCGTGTTCCTGGTGCTCGCGATGCTGGGCACGTACATCCTGATACAGCAAACCGCCCGCGAGTTCCCCGACGCTCCCCCGGGCGCCGCCACGCAGGCGATCCGCGCCCGAATGGCGAGTATGCGTTCGAGACGTCATGAGCACGGCAACGCGCACGGGCCAACCGCTCCCACCACAGCCGACCAGCTCGCGCAGCTCGCCGACCTGCGGGACCGAGGTGCGATCAGCCCCGACGAGTACCAGTCAGCGAAGGAGAAGCTACTCAATGCCTGAGCCACGCAAGACCGCACAGACGGTGACTGCGCTCGTGCTGGGCGTCGCGGCGCTGGCCGCCTGCGGCGGCAGCAGCAAACCGTCGTACTGCTCGTCGGTCAGCAGCCTCGAGAGCTCGATCAAGGCGCTGCCGAGCACCAACATCGTGGCCACCGGGCTGAATGGGCTCGAGTCCGCCGTGTCCAAGGTCCAGAGCGACGCCCAGACCGCGGTGAACGCCGCCAAGAGCGACTTCCCCACCGAGACCAGCGCTCTCAAGAGCTCGGTGAACACCCTGTCGGCGACGGTCAAACAGGCCGTCGCCTCGCCCAGCGTCAGTACGATCGCTCAGCTGCCCGCTCAGGTCTCGGCGGTGGTCACCGCCGCCAACAACTTCCAGAGCGCGACGAAGTCGAAGTGCAGCTGACGGTCAGAGCCCAGTCTGGGCGACGATCCGGCCGGATTTGACCGCCTCGGACAGCGCGGCGTAGTCGGCGTCGTTCTGATCCGCGTAGGTCTTGGAGAAGTCGAGGATCGCCCGATCGAACGCGTTACCGCCGCCGAGATAGGACGCGATCGCGATGCGATCGCCGCTCCGGGCATGCGCGCGCGCGAGCGTCCAGCCGCAGACTCGTCCGTAGGCGGACATGCCCGACGGGACCATCTGCTCGATCTCCGCCGAGCCCTTCCAGTCCTTGAGCTGGCGGCCGTAGAAGTCGCGCGCGACTCCGTCCAGCCCCTCTTTGACGTGGATCCAGCCCAGGAAGATGTCGCTCGTCGCCTGCATCAACCGCTGCCCGACGACCACCCGCTGACCGTGGTTCTTGAACTGGCTCTTGCCGACGTGCTCCTCGAGCACAGAATCCTCCGCCTCCTTCAGCTGCAGGAACAGCGGATCGCTGCCATCGCGACCGAAGAACAGCGCGATCCACGCGCGGGTGCCGACGCTCCCGACGCCCACCACCTTCCGCGCGAAGTCGGCCAGCTGGAACTCCTCGAGCAGCTTGCGACGGTCGTGATCGAGCGACACGCGATAGACGCGGATCATCTTCCGGAGCTGGTCCATCCAATGCTCCTGTGCATCCCCTGTCAGGAGTATCCGGAGCGGCACGATCAACGGCGACTCATCGACGATCTCGGGCTTGCCGTTGACCTGCTGCGTGAGCTTCGAGAACGCGGACATGCTGTCGCGAGTGTGCGCTTTCGCGATCGCCGCCTGAGTCCGCTTGATCTGGACCCGATTGATCTGCGACGCGAACTGCTTCAGGACCGACTCGATCTCCAGGTGCGCATACCAGACCTCGAGGTTGTGCATACCGGCAAACTCGCGCATCGCCGTGCGGTACTCGCGGACCGTGTCGAGCACGATCTTGTCCTGGTCCTTGGCGGCGAATCCGTTGTCGCGCGCGGCGATGATCATGCTCGCAGCCAGACGCTTGACGTCCCACTCCCACGGTCCGGGAAGCGTTTCGTCGAAGTCGTTGATGTCGAACACGAGCTTGCGCTCGGGCGATGCGAACACGCCGAAGTTCGACAGGTGAGCGTCGCCGCAGCACTGAACAGTCAGACCCGAACGGGGCGTGCCCGCGAGGTCGTGCGCCATGATCTTCGCGGCGCCGCGGTAGAACGTGAACGGCGAGACCAGCATCCGCCCGTAGCGGATCGGGACGAGCTCCGGGACGCGCGTGCGCGCCTGGGCCTCGAGCAGGTCGACCGGATCGGCGCGATCGTGCGGCGCCTCGAACTCGGCGTGGCGAGATCGGGGAATCTCGGCGCGCGCTGCCTTGCCGCGTGCCACCCGCTCGTCGACGGTTAGATGAGGAACGGCAGTGGTTCGTGTTGTCCGCGCAAAGGTAGCCATGACCGGTGATCGTGCCAGAGCCCCCTGCCCTGTCCATCATCCGATGCGGGTGAAAGGCCTGGACATCCTCCGTTCGGGGTGATGCCGGTGCGCGCGCGAGGCGCGATAGTCACCGGCGGTCGATGGAGCGGAACGATTCATACGGTCAGGCCGTGACGTGGAGCCCTCAGGCGCCGCGATTCAGCCTGCTCAACGTGCTCGTGTCCTGGCTCGTCGCCGGCGTGTCGGTGTTCATCGCCGCCGCGATCGTCCCGCACGTGAGCGTCGGCAGCTTCTCCGACGCGCTGGCGGCCGCGGTGCTGATCGCGGCGCTGAACGCCGTGCTCCCCCCCGTGATCGCGGCGCTCCGCCTGCCGTTCACGCTTGCGCTCGGGTTCGTGCTCGTGCTCGTGCTCGACGCGCTGATGCTGGTGCTCGCATCGCACATCACCACGCGAACGATCAGGGTCGACTCGTTCGGCTGGGCACTGGTGGCGTCCGTCCTGATCTCAGCGTCGATGATCGTGCTGGAGGTGATCTTCGGCGCCAACGACGACGATACCTACTCGCTGCGCGTGATCCGGCGGATCGCCCGCCGCCAGGGCGGGACAGTTCGCACCGACGCCCCCGGAATCATCTTCCTGGAGATCGACGGACTGGCCCGGCCCGTGCTCCAGCGCGCGATTCGCGACGGCAACACGCCGCAGATGGCGAGTTGGCTCGAGCGCGGCACCCATCGCCTTGACGAATGGGAGACTGACCTGAGTTCGCAGACGGGCGCCAGCCAGGCCGGGATCCTGCTCGGCTCCAACGAGGACATTCCGGCCTTCCGCTGGGTCGAGAAGGCCACCGGGAAGGTGATGACGTGCTCGTCCCCGGACGACTGCGCCGAGATCGAGCGCCGGCTCGCGAACGGCGACGGACTGCTCATCGACGACGGAGCCAGCCGCGGGAACCTGTTCTCAGGCGAGGCCGACGCGGTGATTCTTACGGTCAGCCGGATGAGCGCCGAGAAGAAAGCCAATCCCGGCTACCGCGCATTTCTGGCCAACGGGTTCAACGTCACCCGCCTTCTGGTTCTGTTCTTCTATGAGGCGCTGCTCGAGAAGCTCTCGGCCATCAGTCAGCGCCGGCGCAAGGTCTGGCCGCGCGGTTACCGCGGCGGCAGGTATCCGTTCCTGCGGGCGGCGCTGTGCGTTGGTGTACGCGACCTGATCGTGTTCGGCGTACTCACCGACATGATGCGCGGGCGGCCAGCCGTGTACGCGACGTTCTCGAGCTACGACGAGGTCGCCCACCATTCGGGGCTCGAGCGTCCGGACACGCTGGAGGCGCTGCGCAAGCTCGACCAGCAGTTCGGGCGGATCGAGCGGGCCCGCCGCTTCGCGCCCCGTCCCTACGAGATCGTCGTCCTCTCCGACCACGGACAGACCCAGGGCGCGACGTTCAAGCAGCGCAACGGCTACGACCTGAACGAGTTCGTCGAGCGCTCGATCACGGACGGAAAGGTGGCCCGCCTCTCGACGGGCGACGAGAACGACGCCGCGGTCGGGCATGCCGTTGCCGAAGCCACGGGTCGTACCGATACCAAAAGCGTTGACGGCGTCGGCGATCGCGACGTGATCGTGCTCGCGTCGGGCAACCTCGGGCTGATCTACCTGATGGACGCACCCCGCCGGCTCTCGCTGGAAGAGATCGACGAGCGGCATCCGCGCCTGCTCGGGGCCCTGCGCAAGCATCCGCATATCGGCTTCCTGCTCGTCCGCTCGCGTGAACGCGGACCGGTCGCCCTCGGCCCCGGCGGGGCCCGCTACCTCGCCGACGACGCGGTCGTGGGCGAGGACCCGCTGGCGGCGTTCTCGCCCGGAGCGGCAGCCCATCTGCGCCGCACAGACGGATTCGAGCACGTCGCCGACATCATGGTCAACAGCTTCTACGACCCGGACCTAGAGCAGGGCTGCGCGTTCGAGGAGCTGATCTCGTTCCATGGCGGGCTCGGCGGCCCGCAGACCCAGCCGTTCATCCTGCATCCGGTGGCGCTGCCAATGCCCGGTCAACCGATCGTCGGCGCCGCCGCGGTGCACGATGTCCTCGTCGGCTGGAGACGCTCGCTAAACGGTGAGCCGGCGCGTGGGAAACCGCCCGGCGGTCTCCCACGCGACGCGCATGCAGCTAGGTCCCCAGGATCCGGGCCTTCTGCCGGGGCAACGCCTCGTCGGTGAGGATGCCCTGGTGCTGCGGCTCGGAGTCGTCACTCGTTCAGGCGACGCTCTCGGGCGTCGGGGGCTGGAGGGCTTCCTCTAGCCGCTTGGTGTCTTCGTCGGACAGCGAGGTCTTGATCACGGTGCCGCCGTACTGCGACAGCGCCGAGGTCGCCTTGTCGGCCGTGACCTGCTCGATCACCAGGAACAGCGCCGAGGTGCCCGGCTTCAGGTACTCGCGCACCTGCTCCTGGAACGCCTTGTCGATCCCCTGCTTGCCGAAGTGGCCGAACAGCGCACCCATTCCCGCACCCAGCGCGAGCCCGGCGAACGGGATGAAGAACAGCAGCCCGAACAGAAATCCCCAGAAGCCTCCCCACCAAGCGCCGCCGCCGGCCGATGCGCCGCCGTGCGAGGTGTGCACGTGGTACTTGCCCTCCACGTCACGGGAGATCGAGGCGACCTGGTCGGCCTGGATGATCAGCTCTGATTCCAGCTCGGAGACCGTCTGCCTGGCCTGCTCGGCGGTCACCTGATCCGGGTAGCCGATCGCGACAAGTGTTGCCATATGTACAGCTCCTTTCGACTGAATGTTCCTGCCACCGCGCCGGTTCCCGAACCGCAGCCGAGCAGGGCGCACGATTAGCGCGCGAGCCAAGCATCCGAAACCACGCGGCCTCCGTCATCACCCGAAACGGATGACCGATTCGACGTCTAGGCCGTCATCGTCCCGCGTCGGTCGGCCCGCCGCGCACGACGAACCTCGCCAGCGCCCCGATCGTCTGCCACGGTTTGTCGGGCTCGAGCGCGGAGGGGGACGCGCCTGGGTGGTGCGGGGCGATCCGGACGCGCAATGCCCCAGGGAGGACCCGGAAGCTCAGCGGCGGGTCGAGCCGCATGGCCTCGCCGTCGATCCCGGCCGGCACCGAGGAGCCGGAAGCGATCTCGAACGTGGGCGTGATCCACTGCTGCATCCGGAGCTTCCGGGTGACGGTGCCACCGCCGCTCGACGTGGTCGGAGCAAGCACGGTGATGCCGAGAACCGCTCGATCGAGACGCGGCCGCGTCCCCGACCCCAGCGCTCGCCCCAGGCGATAGGCGTTGTTGGACACGAGGATGGCGACCGCAGATTCCTGCCCGGCAGGACTGCGCCACAGCAGGTCCGGGGCCTCGGCATCCGGTCCGAGCGCTTCGGGGACGGTGTCGAGCAACGTGTGCAGCTTCGCCTCCCGATATCCCGGACGCTGCACCGCGTCGGCGTACAGCCCGAGTGAGACGTTGTTGACGAACACGCGCCCGTTGATCTCGGCCAGGTCGACCCGCCGCTCGCCGCCGTTCACGAACGCGTCGAGCGCGCCGACGACGTCGTCCCGGTCGACCCCGAGGTCGAGCGCGAAATGGTTCCGAGTGCCCGCCGGTATGCACGCGTACGGCAGGTCGAGCTCGGCGGCGATCATCGCGACGACGGCCTGTGACCCGTCGCCGCCGGCCATCGCGAGCCCATCCGCGCCCTGCTCCACCGCGCCGCGCACGAGTTGCTCGAGGTCATCGCCGCGGCGTAGCTCGATCGGCTCGATCCCACGGCGGCGGGCCTCTTCGGCGAGCCCGAACCGCTCGGCCTTGCCCCCTCCCGACAGCGGGTTGTAAAAGAGGACGGGCCTGCCGGGCCGCTCCGCAGCCGGCAGCGTCGCATGCACCTTGAACGCTTCGCGGGCCGCGGCCAGACCGGCGAAGACGAACACCACCACCAGCACGTCCTCGAGCACGCGGTTCTCGACGAACACCAGCACGATGGCGGCGGCCACGAGCAGCGCAAATGCCGCCAGCCCGATCGTCCTGGCCAAGCCGCGGCGGCGGATCGCGTACCAGGCGGAGCACACCGCGAGGACGATGCAGGCCAGGACCGTCAGCCCGTCCGGGAAATGCACGATCGCCGCCGCGATCGCGAGCGCGATCGCGGCCACCCCGAGCGCGAGCGCGGCAGCCGCCCAGATCCTTCGCACGATCATCCGCCCAGTCGAGTCAACTCGACGGCGCACCTGTCTCGGGCCGCGGTCACAACGGGATACTGTGTCCTCGCGCAGGCCCGCTCATCACCTCATTGGGGTGACGTGAGCGTCCGGTTGGCGGGGGTGCCGACCTGCCCGCGACAGGCAAGAGCGCACCATTGCCCACCTCCACCGCCGGTGGGATCGTGGCCTCCATATGACGGGCGGGTTCGTGCCCGCCCGGGACAACAACCGGAGGGGAGGACTGCAATGTCCGTTCGCGCAACACCCCAGGCGCCGGAAGCCGCCGCCGGGTACGAGAGCTATCAGGACGACGACCGCGGTTACGGCTGGGTCAGCTTCGCGGGCGTCCTGTTGCTGCTCGTCGGAACCCTGAACCTCATCGAGGGGATCGCCGCGATCGGCAACGCGCGCTTCTTCGTCAACGGACAGCACTACATCATCGGGGACCTCAAGACCTGGGGCTGGTTCGTGCTGTGCCTCGGCGTGCTTCAGCTCGCGGTGGGGCTCGGCGTGTTCGTCAAGAACCAGCTCGCGCGCTGGGCGGGCGTCGTGGTGCTCGCGGGCA
The DNA here is from genome assembly GCA_963699325.1 of uncultured Solirubrobacterales bacterium. GTDB lineage: Bacteria > Actinomycetota > Thermoleophilia > Solirubrobacterales > Solirubrobacteraceae > Palsa-465. The sequence continues at coordinate 1,128,201 of CAVOTN010000022.1, forward strand.
ACGCAGTCGTGCAGATGCTGATGATTCCCGCGTACCCGTTCTGGTCGCTGGCGGTGTTCACGCTCGACGTCATGGCGATCTACGGGTTGGTCGCCTACGGCAAGCGCATCGGCCGGGCCTGAACCGCCACTGACGACGCCGGCGCGGTGCGAGTGCTCCCGTACTGGGCCGGTTCGCCGTCATCCGTTTCGGACGACGCGCCGTCCGCCGCAGGCCGCACAATCGTTGGCTGATGGCGACGCCTGCACGCGAGACGCGGCTCGCGGATCACGACCGCGCCCGGGCTCTGCATCTGCTCGCGCTGGAGTTCGGCTCGCGGGCGGACTTCGAGGATCCGCGCCTGGCCTACAGGCGGCTGTTCTCCGAGGTGCTGGGGACATTCATGCTGCTGCTGGCCGCCGCCGGCGGTGGAATCCTCCATGCCAAGGGCCAGATCAGCCTGGCAGCGGCGGTGGTCGCCCCCGGCCTGACTGTGATGGCGATCATCCTGTTCATGGGGGCGGTTTCGGGCGCGCACCTGAACCCCGTGGTGTCGCTCGCGTTCGCGCTGCGCAAAGACTTCCCGGCGCACCGCATGCTCGGATACGTCGTCGCCCAGCTGGTCGGCGCCACGCTCGCATGCCTGTTCCTGCTCGCGGTGTTCGGCAACGTCGAGCACCTCGGCGCGACGCTTCCCGGTCCCGGGTATCACGCATGGCAGGCGCTGCTGATGGAGATTGCGCTCACCGGCGGCCTCGTGAGCGTGATCCTTGGCACGGCCTCGGCCGCTCAGAACGTCGGCACGATCGGCGCGCTCGGCGTCGGCGGCTACATCGCGCTCGCGGGGCTCTGGGCGGCTCCGGTCAGCGGCACCTCGATGAACCCCGCCCGCTCGTTCGGCCCGGCGCTGGTCAGCGGCGACTGGAGCAGCTACTGGGTGTACGTCGTCGGTCCGCTGGTCGGCGCGCTGATCGCGGTGGGCTGCGCGGTGATCCTGCGCGGCCGTGGGGGTGACCCGCTCTCGCGCGCGGCGGGATCGGGGAAGCTCAATTAGAGGGAGCGGCTACGTCGATCTGCCCGAGGGCTGGACGCGGGTATCCGCATCCGGACCCGGGCCGTTCGTCACCAGCGAGGTGGTGCGGGCACCCGACGGCACCGAGCATCGCTGGGAGTCGCGACGGCACCGCAAGCGATCACCGGCGCGGCCACGTGCCACCGGCGAGGCGGACCGCGCCGGCGCGGCCTCGGTGTGGTGGCGGCCGGATCGCCGCAGCTGGTGGATGGCGGTCCTGTTCGCCGTCGGCGCGCTGTGCTTCACCGCCGGCGGGATCGCGTCGCAATGGGCGGCGACCCCGCGTCCGTGGATCGGCGTTACGTTCTTCGTCGGGTCGCTGTTCTTCACCTCGGCCGCGTACCTGCAGTACTCCGAGGCCGTCAATGTCGAGCACGGGATCGGACCTCGCCGGCACCGCGTGCGCTGGCGGCCGGCGTCATGGGAGCCCCAGCGGATCGACTGGCTGGCGACGCTCGTGCAGCTGATCGGGACCCTCCTGTTCAACGTCTCGACGTTCGCCGCGCTGCGCCACGACCTGACTACGCACCAGACGAACGTGCGCGTGTGGGCGCCGGACGCGTTCGGCTCGATCGCGTTCCTGGTCGCGAGCGAGCTCGCGTTCGCCGAGGTCTGTCATCGCTGGATCTGCTGGCGCAACCGGACGCTGGGCTGGAAGATCGTCGCGCTCAACTTGCTCGGCTCGATCGCGTTCGGCGCCTCCGCGGTCGCATCGCTCGTCGAGCCCTCCTCCGGTGAGCCCGTAAGCGCGCGGATCGCGAATGCCGGCACATCGGTCGGCGCGATCTGCTTCCTGATCGGCGCGCTGCTGTTGATGCCCGAGGCCGCAAACGAGGAGCGCGCGGCCGTCACGCAGCCGCACGAGGGCGACACCCCGCGGGCCTTGAGTCCAACGCCGTAGCTGCCGATTCTGTGGAGAACAGCGGGGTAGGTTCGAACGACGATGCGAGACGACGATAACTACGCGTTCGCGGCGCGGCCCCCGGCGGTGTCGGCGCGGCCAGGACTGGTTCTGCTCGTCGCCGCGGTCACGGCGCTGATCAGCGCCGCCACCTGCACCGGCGCGATCCTCGCCCCGGCCCCCGCGGTGGCGATCCCGTTTGTCCTCGCGGTCTGCATCGGCTGCCCGCTGTTCGCAGGCTGGCAGGTTCCGGACGCGCTCGCCGCGCTCCGGTCCGAGCGCGCCGGACGGGCTCTCGCCAGGCTCCGCCGGAGCCTCGACGAGCTGCCCGAGATCGAGCACCCGCTCGGCCTCTGATCCCCCATCACCTGATCGGGATGATGTACGCGCGCTGAACGCGCCCGAAGCTTGGCGGGCTGATGGCGGCCCAAGAAGGAGACGGCGGCGTTCAAGCACTGAACCCACACCTACCGGATCGTGCAGCTGACGTGATCGTGCGACTAGCGCGGCGGAGGCGGAGGCGGAGGGCGGTCGCGATAGGTCGGATCCCGATAGTTGGGGTCCTCCCACCCGTCGCCTGGTCGACCGCGCGGATCCGTAGACCTCGCGACCGCAGCTTTCTCGCCGCTGCCGCGCCCGAGTTGGTAGACCGCGACCGCGACGCCCACCGCCCCGAGTCCGATCACGACCCATACCCACCAGGCGACTCCGCTGCTCGATGTGCCCGTGGTCGGCGTGGTCCCGCTGACCACGCTCGTCGTGTTGTTCTTGATCGTGGTCGTGTGTCCCGGCCCGGTGACGGTCGTCGTCGAGGTGTCGGTTGTGGTCTTCGGCGGCGCGGTGATCGTCGTCGAGACGGTCGTGGTGATGGTCGTCTCCGTGGTCGACGAGCTGCTTGTTCCCTGCGCGGAGGCGGACCCCGTCCAGGCAATGAGCACCCAGGCCGCGAGCGCGCCGGCAAGGAGTGCGACGGGCGCGCGCATCGCGAGCTTCAGGGCAGGCTTCACCACCGCGAGCCTCGCACTCCCCGACGGCGAAGGCAACACGGCGAACATGCCTCGCGTCGGGAAGCCTGCACCACCGTTTCGGCGGTCGGCTGGACGGGCGCTGCCATCGGTGCAAGAGTTCGGAGACACCGATGAGCACCGACACCGCGGACACTCGATCGGGTTGGTCGGCACTGTTCCGTGACGCGTTCAATCAGTCCCGGAACGCGATGGTGCTCCTGGACGACGACCGCCGCCACGTCGAGGTCAACGGCGCCTACGTCCAGCTGGTCGGATACCGCCCGAGCGAGCTGATCGGCCGGCCCGTCTCCGAGCTCCGCGCCGACGGGGCGACGGTTTCCGCCGCGCAATGGCACTCGGCGCTGGGCAGAAAGCAGTTCACGGGCACGGTCGAGCTGCTGCGCGCCGACGGCGGACGGGTTACCGTGGAGTTCGCGGGTCACCCCGAGATCGTCACCGGCCGGCAGCTCATACTGTTCGTGGCTCTGAGAGTCGCCCGCGGAGGGCGGCTGCGCGACGACGACGCTCCCGCGACGGCACGCCCCGATCTGTCGCCGCGCGAACTCGACGTCGTGAGACTGCTGGCGCTCGGATTCAGCGGTCCCGAGGTCGCCGAGGAGCTCCGGATCGCGCACAACACGGTTCGCACCCACACGCGCAATGCGATGACCAAGGTCGGCGCCCGGTCGCGCGCGCAGCTCGTCGCGATGTCGCTCGCGGAATGCATGTACTGGCCCGAGGCTTTCTAGCCGGCTGCATCTCATCCCATTCGGAGGATGCCACGATCCGGCCGTGCCGCGACGATCCACCGCAGCGATCGACTCGAGAGACGAAGACATCGTGAGCGAATCACGCGAACTACTACGCCGCCTGGCGGCACACGATGAACGGTCACTGCGGACGGCGATGACCCCCACGCCGGAGTTCGCGAGCGACTACGGGCTGACCCAGCCGGCGCTTGACCGCAGGACTCGGGTGCTCGTCCGCCTCGCGGCTCTGATCGCGGTCGGCGCCTGCACCGAATCGCTTCGCTGGGCGGTTGAGCTCGCGTCGACCAGCGGCGCCGACGACGCCGCACTCGCGGCGGTATTGCTCACAACCGCGTCCGCGGCGGGCTCGGCCCAGCTCGTCGAGATCGCGCCTCGGCTGGCGCTCGCGCTCGGGTTCGAGCCCGCCCCGGAAAGCCCCGGCGCCTACTGACCGAGCAGACCCGCGTCAGAGGCCCGCATCACGGCCTCCGACCTCGAGGCCGCTCCCAGCTTGCGGTACACGGCGTGCGCTTGGGTCTTCACGGTGTTCGCGGAGACCCCGAGCTGAGCCGCGATCTCGCGGAACGAGCGATGGCTCGGCAGGAACCGCAGGATCCGAAGCTCGGCGATCGTCAGCGACGAGGGCCCCGCGAGGCTGGTCTCGGCGAGCGCATCCATGTAGGACCACGCTTCGTCGAACCAATGCTCGAAGATCACCGCCCCGGACGTTCTGCGCGCGAGGCGCGACGCCTCCGCCAGCAGCGTGCGCGCGCCGACCACGTCGGCCAGCCACAGCGACGCGTGCGCGAGCAGGATCCTCGCCTCCGCGCCGTACCAGGGGATGAAATCGCCGAGCAGCGTCAACAATTCGATCCCGCTGCGTAGATCGCGCTTGGCTTCGTCGACGCGCCCGTGATGCGCGCGAGTTGCGGCCGATGCCGCGAACGCCAGGGCGCAGATCGGGTAGCCGGCGAGGCCGCTCTGTTCGATCACTCTCCCGGCACGGTCGGTCAGCTCGCCTGCCATGTCCCAGTCCTGCTGCTCGATCGCGATCATCGCGGCCTGCGCGAGGCACAGCGACATCACGCTGGGCGCCGTCGCCGCGCTGAGGTCGGCGCCTTCGTCGAGCAGACGCATCGCGCCTGCCCGGTCGCCGGTCAGGTGCAGCCCGGTGCCGCGCAGAAGCAGGTAGATCGAACGCCACGGGCTGTCCTCGGGCTCGATTGCGCACGCGCGCCCGGCCGCCTCCGCCATCCCGCCGACCCCGTCCCGGCCGAGAAGCGCCTCGATCCCGGCGAGCGCGGCGGTGAGCGAGCCGGCGGCGCCGGCCGGCCGACCGCCGTCGACGGCGGCGGTCGCCGCGACCGCGAGATGGCGCGCCTCCGCTGCGTTCCCGGCAGCCAGGAAGCTGTGCGCGGCGGCGAGCGCCAGCGGCGCGTAGCCGGCAAGCTCCTCTCGGGTGAAGCTGGCCAGCCAGCGCTGGACGATCTCGTTGCGCCCCTGCGTCACGTACGCGACGATGCTCGCCCAGAGCAGGTCTCCCGTCCGCACGGGATCGTGGGCGTACACGGCATGGGCGATCGCCCCGTCGACATCTCCGCGCGCCTCGCACCAGGAGCTGGCCCGGTCGTGCAGCAGCCGCACCAGCTCGGGGGTAGTGCGGCGGAGCTCCGCGGCGAGCGTGTCTCGGAACAGCCCGTGCCACCGATACCGCTCGTGCGCGGGGTCGAGCGGAAGCAGCAGCGGGGTCGCCCGTTCGAGTCGGGTGAGCTTGAGCGCGGACCCAGGGCGATCTAGCACCGCGTCGCACAGTGGCCCCGACAGTTCCTCGAGCACGGACGTCCGCACCGCGAACTCCAGCAGGTCGGGCGACAGCACCGACAGGATCTCGTCGCGGAAGTACTCCGCGAGCCGATGATCGTCTCCGCGCAGCCGGCCGAGCGCGACATCCGTATCGACCTCATCGTGAACTGACAGAGCGGCCAGGTACAGGCCGGCCGGCCACCCCTCGGTCCGGCTGACGAGCGCCCGCACCGCGCCGAAGTCGAGCTCGAGGCCCGCGTCGCGCAGCATGATCGACGCCTCCGCGGGCATCATCGCGAGGTCCTGGACGCGAACCTCGATCAGAGCGCGCCGCGCGCGCAGCCGCCCGAGCGGAAGCGGCGGCTCGGTCCGCGACGCGATCGCGACCATCGACCCGGCAGGCAGCTCCTCGATCAACCGCCCAAGCACCTGTCGCACACGCTCAGGCGGAGCCAGCTGGGCGTCATCGAGGACGAGCACGACGCCCCGCTCATCGTCGCCCGTGAGGCTCGACACCATGATCGCTTCGAGCTCGTCGGGATCGAGCATCGCCGGCGTGAGCCAAACGAACTCACGCTCGTCGTGCTCGGCCCATTCCGCGACCAGGCTCGACTTGCCGTACCCCGGCGGGGCGACGATCACCGCGAGCGTCTCCTCCCGAGCGTTCACGAGACGGCGGACGAGCGAGGCGTGCCGGACGAGTCCCCTGCGAGTCGTGCCGGCACGCCGTCCGAGGGCGGTCGCGGTCTGAGCGCGCGCGGCCACACGTTTGCGCGACGGCGGCTCGCGAAGAGCTGTGGCGGCTGTGGCGGGAGGCATCGGGCGGAGGGTTGGCAGAGCAGCAGGCGTCTGCTGCTCCCAGGAAGAACCTCTCCGAGTGGCGGGCGCGGATCAAGGAGGCTCACCCCCATGTTCGTGGAGGCGCGCACCACGGTCGAAATACACGTGCGCAGGCCTGTCGTGTGAATGGCCAGCGCGGCCCATATCACCCGGATCGGGCGATGAACGCGCATCGCTCGCGACTAACGTCGCGTCCGTGGACGATACGGAACGCCTTCTCCGCCGGCTCGCGCTAAACGACGAGGAGTCGGTCGGGATGGTGCTCGGGAGCGGATCCGATGCCGCCGTCAGCGCCGCCCTGCGTCCGAAGGTCGACGTGCTCGTCCAGCTCGGCGCACTGCTCGCGCTCGGTGCCGCGACGAGCTCGCTCCGGTCAACCGTCGATCGCGCGATCGAGGCCGGCGCAACCGAAGCCGAGATCGTGGGGGTGCTGGTCGCGGTGGCGCCGGCGGTCGGTCTCGCGCGGGTCGTCTCGGCCGCGCCCCGGCTGGCGCTCGCGATCGGCTACGACCTCGAGGCCGACGAGTGACGGGCGGCGACGCGGCGGCGGCCGGCGGACAGCGCTCCGGCGGTGATGTCGGCAATCGTCGCGCCGATCAGCGCGCCGGCGAGCACGTCGCCGGGGTAGTGGACGCCCGTGTGGATGCGCGAATAGGCAACCAGCGCCGCCAGCACGTGTAGTGGAGCTCCCACCGAGGGGAGCACGTGCCCGACGCCGCCGGCGAACGCGACCGCGGCGGCCGTGTGTCCGGACGGGAACGACCGCGACGCCGGCATCCGGACGTGGCGGGCGGCGGGGACCTCCTCGGCCTCCCGGTCCGGGCGCGGACGGCGTCCGAGCGGCTTGACGACCGTGTTCACGAACGCGGCCGTCGCGGCCACCGATGCGAGCCCCGTGGCCGCCGCGCGGCGTCCCCGCGGCCCCCCGGCCGCCGCCAGCACCGCTCCCGATGCGATCGACAGCCGCGAGTAGTCGGCGGCGTTCGACAGCCGCCGCATCGCCTCGTCCAGCGTCGGCGTGGGCGTGCCGGCGATCGCGCCATAGACGGCGAGATCCAGCCGCTCGGCCTCTTCCAGCCAGGACATCCCCGAACCATCCGATCAATGCGATCGCGGCGCATCGTCCGGATCGGATGACGAAGCCCGGGTCGGGGGTGTCGGCGGGGCCGCCTTAGGAGGCGTCGCCTACGACCGGCAGGTCGAACTCGTCGGCGGGGAACGCGCTGTCGGCGATCAGCAACCCGACGAGCACGCCGGCCAGCATCGACACGACGGTCGTCGCCTCGATCAGTGGAGCGCCCCTGACCGGCACGAGGTCCCGGAGCGAGCGCTGAAGCCCTTCGCGCATCGCTGAGTCAAGTCCGAGCGCCTCGTACACGGCATCGAAGCTCGCCGCCGCCTCGTCGTGTGCGCGCAGCCGGTTGAGCAGGAACAGGTCGTGTGCGCGCTCGCATCCGTCGCGAAGCGCGTCCTCCGAAATCTGGATCATCTGGATAGACCTCTGATTGGCAGGACGCGCGATCTTTTACCCTGCAATTCGCGCGTCTAAGCAGCGAGCTACAGAGTCGTGCGTTCGCCCGGCGCGAGCACGCGCACGTCCACGCCGGGCGCGTATCGCCGGGTCAGCTGTGCAAACTCGCGCGCCGGCCGCTCGGGATCGGCCGCGCGCCGCGCCGGGCGGACCAGCGCGAACGTTCCCCAGTGGATCGGGATCGCGACCGCGGGGGCGATCAGGGCCGCGGCTTCGGCGGCGCTCCGGGGGTCGAGATGGCCCGCACCCACGCTCGCGCCCCATCCCCACACCGGCAGCAGCGCGACGTCTACGGCGCCCCGCAGCTCCGCCATCCCCGGAAACAGATCGGTGTCCCCGGCGAAGTACACGGCGCTCGACCCGCGAATCACGTACCCGACCGGCTCGGCCGCCGGCCCGAACGGCCGGCGCCGAGGGTCGTGCACCGCCGCGGTGGCGGCGACCCGCAGCCCTCCGATTCCAATCTCCGCGCCGGGGTGAAGCTCGCGCACGTCGCGCAGCCCGCGTCGGGTGAGCCACTCCCTCGATGGGTACGGAGCGAGCACCGGGCCCGACCGGTCGAGCGCCCGCAGCGTCGGGACGTCGGTGTGGTCCGCATGCAGGTGCGACAGCAACACGCAGTCGACCGGCCCGACGACGTCGACGTCGGGAGCGATTCGGACGAGCGGCCCGATCCGGTCGCGCAGCACCGGATCGGTGATAATCCGCACCCCGTCAAGCTCGACGAGCACGGTGGCGTGCCCGAGCCAGGTGATCGCGAGGGCGGTCGATGTCGTGCCGGGTTGTGACGCGCGCGGGGCCGAAGAGCTCATTGCCCATGAATCGCATCGATCGCGGCGGGGCCGGTCATCGCCCGATCGGGGTGACGTTGATCGGAGTTTGGACGGCGGATCGGGCACCGGCCGACCCGCGGGCCGCAACTGTGGTGCACACCATCCCCGCCACGGGAGGCACGCGCCCTTGTGAAATTTCCGATACACGAGCACGATTGGAGCGGCGGGACGCCGTGGAGGAACTGATGACTACCAGCGTGCAGCAACACCCTCGCTCCCGGAGCGAGCGAGCTCCCGGGCCGGATCCGCGTCGTGGTCGCCGAGGACTCCTACGTGATCCGCGAGTTCCTCACCGCGACGCTGAGGGCGGCATCGGAGGTGGAGCTCGTCGCCGTCTGCACCAACGGCAAGGAGCTCCAGACCGCGATCGCGATCTGGGATCCCGAAGTCGTCCTCACCGATATCCGGATGCCGCCGTCGGGAGCCGAGGAGGGCGTCCGGATCGCGGCATCGCTGCGCGACACGCACCCAGACGTCGGGGTCGTCGTGCTCAGCCAGTACGCGGAGCCCGCCTATGCCCTGAGACTGCTCGAGCACGGAACGGGCGGACGCGCGTACCTGCTCAAGGAGCGGATCCGCAACAAGGATCAGCTGCTCGACGCGATCAAGGCGGTCGCACGGGGCGGGTCGGTGATCGACCCGATCATCGTCGACGTCCTGATCGAGGCGCGCTCACGGGCGGCCAAGTCCCAGCTCTCGCAGCTGACCGCGCGCGAGCGCGAGTTGCTCGCCGAGATCGCCGCAGGCAAGAGCAACAGCGCGATCGCCGAGTCGCTGGTGCTCACCAAGCGAGCGGTCGAGAAGCACGTGAACTCGATCTTCTCCAAGCTCAACCTCCCGGAGACGCAGGACGTGAGCCGCCGTGTGAAAGCGACGCTCATCTTCCTGTCCGAAGAGGGGAGCGACGGTTAGACGCGCTAACTTCTCGTCACCTCCTCGAAGGACTTCAGCCGCGGAAGTGGGTATGCCGTGACGCAGTCGCCGGTCCAGCCTTCGCAAGAAGGCGAGCAACCCCCCAAGCACATTCGGGTCGTTATCGGCGAGGACACGTTCCTGATGCGCGAGGCGCTCGAACGGATCGTGTCCGGATTCGACTACATCGAGGCCGTCGCCTTCTGCGGCGATCGCGCATCGCTGACCGCGGCGATCGCGCGGGAGCGACCGGATGCAGTGCTCACCGACATCCGCATGCCGCCCACCGGCACCGACGAAGGGATCCAGGTCGCCCGGGACCTTCACGTCAGCGACCCAGACATCGGCGTGGTCGTCCTCAGCCAGTTCGCCGACCCCAGCTACGTGCTGGCCTTCCTCGACGCGGGAAGCGCCGGCCGCGCCTACCTCCTCAAGGAACGCGTGAGCGACCCGCAGCAGCTCGTGGCCGCGATCGATGCGGTCGTCGCCGGCGGATCCGTGATCGACCCGAAGGTGGTCGAGGTGCTCGTGCGCGCCCGCAGCGCCGGCGCGAAGTCGCCGCTGTCGGCGCTTACCCGGCGCGAGCACGACGTGCTCTCCGAGCTGGCCCAGGGCAAGAGCAATGCGGCGATCGCCGACTCGCTCGTGCTGACCAAGCGCGCGGTCGAGAAGCACATCAACGCGATCTTCACCAAGCTCGAGCTCGAGAGCCCCGACGACGTCAGCCGGCGCGTCAAGGCCGCGCTGATGTTCCTGGCGAGCGGAAACAGCCCGGCTTCGGACTAGGCCTCGCGCTAGCGGGTGACGCTGCGCGGGATCTCGGCCGTGATCCGCGTGCCGCGACCGGGCTCGCTGTCGAGCACGAACCTGCCGCCGGTGGCCTCGACCCGGTCCCTGAGCCCCTGTAGCCCGCGGTCGTTGCGCTCGAACGCGCCGCCGACGCCGTCGTCCTGCACCTCGACGGTGAGGCTCGCCGTGCTCAGGTGGGCGCGGACGCGGATCGCCGACGCCTGGGCGTGCCGCTCCGCGTTCGTGACCGCCTCGCGGATCAGGTAGAACGCCGTAGCCTCGGTGGTCTCGTCCAGGCGGACGCGCGGGAGCTCGACTAGCTCGATCGGCGTCACGGACCTGGCGGCGATGTCGCCGACGGCGCTCGCCAGCCCGAACTGGCGGAGCGCCGCCGGCTGGATCCCCTGAACGAGTTCACGGAGCTCGTCGATCGCGACGAGCATCTCGTCGTGTGCGGCCTGGAACGATGCTGCGGCGGTCTCGGGTGCCTCCCGCGCCTCGCCCGCGGCCAGCCCGAGCCGGACGGCGAGCGCGACGAGGCGCCCCTGGGCGCCGTCGTGGAGGTTGCGCTCGAGCCGGCGCCGCTCGTCGTCGGCGGCGAGCACGATCCGGGTTCGAGACGCGCGGACGCTCCTGGCGAGCTCCTCGCGCTCGGAGGCCAGCGCCGCCACCGCGAGCGTGGCCAGTGCCGCGACCGCGATATAGATCTGGGTGGAGGGGATGCTGTCGCTTCCGTTGACCATGAACGGCCCGGAGAAGTCGGTCGCTCCCCAGATCGTGAACGCGGCGCTGATCGCGATCGCGATCGTCGCGCCCCGCGGGCCGAAGCGGAACCCGGCCCAGATCAGGACCGGGAACGCGATGTAGCTCGACGGCCCGCCGACCTGCGCGGCGACTGTGCTGAGCACGATCAGCGTCGCCAGCAGCAACAGCGCCTCGACGACGTGCCCGCGCGGCCAGGTGTGCGAAGAAGGGGTGCTGAAGGCGAGCGCGAGCGGGAGCACGATCGCGGCCCCGCAGAAGTCGCCGAGCCACCACGTGCGTGACACCCGCAGCAGCGATCCGGCCGGGATCACGTGATGGAGCGCGAGCGACAGCGGTCCGATGATCGCGCTCACGGCGGTCGCGACCGTGAGCGCCGCGAACACGCCGACCACACTTGAGGCGGTGGCCAGCGGCTCCCTCCGCGACACGAACCGGCGCAGGAGCCACGCGCCGATCAGCACCTCGAGCAGGTTGCCGAAACTCTGGCCGACGGCGGCGCCGACCGGCAGCGCCGAGTAGTTGTTGACGAGCAGGTCTCCGACGACCACGGCCGGCCACAGGCGAAGCCCGAACAGATAGAGGCCGGCGATGCCGACCCCGACCGGGAGCCAGACGATCGCCGCCACCGCGCCGGCGAACCGGAACGCATAGCCGAGGTGCGCGGCCGCGTAGTACGCGGCGATCAGCAGCGCGACTTGAACGCCGTAGCTACGCCGGAGGTCCCAGCGGGGTACGGCCAGCCGGACGCGTCCCAGCATCCGGTCCGGGGCCGCTCGGACGGAATGCCCCATCAACGCGACTCCCGCCAAGATCTGTCCCGGCTACCAGACATGACTCACGGGTTCGGTTGTTGAACTGAGAACACTGCAATTCTCGCGAGCGCAGGCCGGGAAATCAACCTCCGGGTGTCGAAGACCAATTCTGCTCATATTTGCCGATTGAATCGGTGTGCATCAATGGATCATTGCCGGTCTCGATCATCCGTGGACGAAAACCGCGCGCGGGGCATCGAACATTCGTCCAAATTCGGATCGTGCCGCTCAAGCTACGGGTAGCGAAAACGGCGGAGAGGTTGCACATGCCCGTTGACGCTCGAGTTGAGGGAGGGTGCACCGGCCACGGCCCGGGCCACGGCCGCGAGGCATGTGCGTGCCCAGGCCCACGAGCGCGCGACGTCACGAACGACGTCGCGCCGCTCGTCTTGCCGCTCGTCACCGCTATCGCCCAGGCTCCCATCGGATGAGCCTGCTCCTTTACGGCATCGTCGAAGCGGACGGATCCACGGTCGTCGGAACGGGACTCGACGACCGTCCGCTCCGCGGCGTCACGGACGGCCCGCTGATGGCGATCGTCACCGACCACGACGGTCCGGGCCCCGACCCGGAAACCGCCACGCCGGAAGCGTACGAGCGCACGCTCCACAGCCTGATGGACACCCGCGCGATTCTGCCGATGCAGTTCGGCCGCGTGGTGGCCGACGACGATGCGGTTCGCGCGCTGCTGCGGCGGCGCCGGCGGGGGCTGCTTGCGCAGCTCGACGGCGTTCGCGGGGCCGTCGAGCTCGGTCTCCACGCCCGGTGGCAGTGCGGCGCTGACCGCGCCTCGGACCCGCGTTCGGAGAGTTGCGTGGCGTACCTGCGGGATCGCCTGGAGACGCGCCAGAGCGCTCGCCTCCTCGCCAGCGAGCTCGATCCGCTCACGGCGCTGGCGCGCAGCAGCCGCCGCGCGCTGGTCCCCCACCCCGACCTGCCCGTGCTCCACGCGTATCTCGTCGACCGAGGGCGGGTGGGCGAGTTCGTCGCGCTCGTCGAGCAGCTCGACGATTGCCTGGACGGCGTCGACCTGGTCTGCACCGGCCCGTGCCCGCCCTACAGCTTTGCCGACGGGGGCTCGCAGCTCGTGGCCGCCGGCGGTGCGCGGATCAGCTGACGGTCAGCGTCCGCCGCTCGACCTCCTGGCCGCGCCCGATCAGGACCTCGGCGACCATCGAGGCGGGAAACAGCCCGTGCTCGACCACGCCGGGCTGGGTCGAGAGCCACGTCGCGAGCTCTTCCGGATCGTCGAACTCCGCCAGGTAATCAGCGATCACGCCACCGTCCGGGCTGTGAGAGACCTCACGCAGGCGCACCGAGCCCAACCGCGCCAGGGTCGACGCGAGGCCGAACTCGGCCAGCTCGAGCGGTATCGGCGGCGACAGCCGGTCGACCACCTTGTTCGACGACACGATCACGATGAACCGGTCGGCCGCGGCCGCAACCGCCTTCTCCCGGGTGTGCGCGGCCCCTCCGCCCTTGACGAGCCAGCCCGCAGGGTCGACCTGGTCGGCGCCGTCGATCGTCATGTCGAGCCGGCTCGGCGCCTCGAGCCCGGCGAACGACACGACCTCGATCCCCAGCGCCCGCGCCGCCTGCGACGTGGCCGGCGACGTCGCCACGCACGTGAGGTCGAGCCCACGGGCCGCCAGCGGCGGCAGCAGGTAGGCGGCGGTCGAGCCGGTGCCGAGCCCCACGATCATGCCGTCCTCCACGAGCTGCGCCGCCGCCTCGGCGGCAACCTGCTTTTCGCCCTCGATGTTGTCGGTGGCGGTCAGCTTGCGGCCTTCTCGCGGTGGCCACCGAAGCCGTAGCGCATGGCCGACAGAACCCGGTTGGCGTAATTGTCGAGCCCACGCGAGGCAAAGCGCGAGTACAGCGCGGTCGTCAGCACCGGCGCCGGCACACCCTCGTCGATCGCCGCGATCGACGTCCACCGCCCCTCACCGGAATCCGACACCCGGCCCGAGAAGTCTTCGAGCGTCGGTGACTCGAACAGCGCTTGCGCGGTCAGGTCGAGGAGCCACGAGCTGATCACGCTTCCCCGGCGCCACACCTCTGTTACCTCAACCGTGTTGATGTCGTACTGGTAGTACTCGGGGTGCTCCATCGGCGCCGTCTCCGCGTCGCCCTCGAGCACCTCTTTCCCGACCCCGGCGCTGTGCAGGATGTTCAGCCCCTCGGCGTACGCGGCCATGATCCCGTACTCGATCCCGTTGTGGACCATCTTCACGAAGTGGCCGGCGCCGTTCGTGCCACAGTGGAGGTAGCCGTTCTCCGACGGCCCGGGCTCACCGGTCCGGCCGGGCGTGCGCTCGGCGTTCGCGACACCGGGCGCGATCGACGCGAACAGCGGGTACAGCCGCTCGACGACGTCGTCCTCGCCGCCGATCATCAGGCAGAAGCCCCGCTCGAGGCCGTAGACGCCGCCGCTCGTGCCCACGTCGACGTGGTGGATGCCCTTCTCGCCAAGCTCCTTGGCGTGGCGGATGTCGTCGTGGTAGTGCGTGTTGCCCCCGTCGATGACGACGTCGCCCCGCTCGAGCACGCCGGCGAGGTTGCTGATCGTCTTCGACGTGATCTCCCCCGCGGGCACCATCACCCAGACGGTCCGCGGCTTATCGAGCTTCGACGCGAACTCCTCGAGCGAGGTCGTTCCCGGGATCCCGTCGCTCTCGAGCGCGCTGACCGCGTCGGCGTTGACGTCGAACCCGACGCAATGGTGGCCGTCGCGCGTGAGGCGGCGCACGATCCCGGCGCCCATCCGTCCGAGCCCGACCATTCCCAGTTGCATCGGCTTGTCCGTAGGCATGTGTGATTCGTCCTCCTCGGTCTCGGTGCTTTCAGATCGGTGGTTCGCCCGCGGCTTCAACGCATGGCGCGGTAGCGGCGGATTAGCGCGTTGGTAGAGCTGTCGTGGTCCAGGGCGGGGTCGGCGTCGCTCTCGAGCTCGGGGATGATCGCCGCGGCCAGGGCCTTGCCGAGCTCGACGCCCCACTGGTCGAACGAGTCGATCTCCCAAACCACGCCCTGCGTGAACACGCTGTGCTCGTACAGGGCGACCAGGCTGCCGAGCGTGCGCGGCGTGAGCTGCTCGGCGAGGATCGTGTTCGTCGGCCGGTTGCCCTCCATCACGCGGTGCGGCACGACGTGCTCAGGCGTCCCTTCGGCGCGGACCTCGTCCTCGGTCTTGCCGAACGCAAGCGCCTCGGCCTGCGCGAACACGTTCGACATCAGCAGGTCGTGATGGTCGCGGAGCGGGTTCAGGTCCTTCGCGAACCCGATCAGGTCGACCGGGATCAGCTTCGTGCCCTGATGGATCAGCTGGTAGAAGCTGTGCTGGCCGTTGGTGCCGGGCTCGCCCCAGTAGACCGCGCCGGTCTCGTAGTCGACGTGGCCTCCGTCGAGCGTCACGTGCTTGCCGTTCGACTCCATCGTCAGCTGCTGGAGGTACGCCGGGAACCGCTTCAGATACTGGCTGTAGGGCATCACCCCGACGGTTTGGGCGCCGAAGAAGTCGCCGTACCACACCGCGAGCATCCCCATCAGCGCCGGCAGGTTCTGCGCAAGCGGGGCGCTGCGGAAGTGCTCATCGAGCTCGTGGAACCCCGCCAGCATCTCGTGGAAGCCATCAGCCCCGACCGCCAGCATCGTCGACAGTCCGATCGCTGAATCCATCGAGTAGCGGCCGCCGACCCACTCCCAGAACCCGAACATGTTGTCGGTGTCGATGCCGAACTCGGTGACCTTCTCGGCGTTGGTCGAGACGGCGACGAAGTGCTTGGCGACCGCCTCCTCGTCCTTCAGCGTCGCCAGCAACCACTCGCGGGCGGACCGGGCGTTGGTCATCGTCTCGAGCGTCGTGAACGTCTTCGAGGAGACGATGAACAGCGTCTCCGCCGGGTCGAGGTCGCGGGTCGCCTCGACGATGTCGGTCGAGTCGACGTTCGAGACGAACCGGAACGTCATGTCGCGATCGGTGTAGTAGCGCAGCGCCTCGTACGCCATCACCGGCCCGAGGTCGGACCCGCCGATCCCGATGTTGACGACGTTCCGGATCGGCCGGTCGGTGTGGCCGCGCCACTCTCCCGACCTGACGCGCTCGGTGAACGCGGCCATCCGGTCGAGCACCGCATGCACCTCTTTCACTACGTCCACGCCGTCGACGATCAACGACGCGCTCTTTGGCATCCGCAGCGCGACGTGCAGCACCGAGCGGTTCTCGGACACGTTGATCCGCTCGCCCGTGAACATCGCCTCGGTCCGATCCGCAAGCCCCGACTGCTCGGCCAGCGCCATCAGCAGCCCGACGGTCTCCTCGGTGATCCGGTTCTTCGAGTAATCGAGGTACAGCCCGGCCCCCTCGGCGACTAGCCGCTCGCCGCGAGTCGCGTCGGCCGCGAACAGCTCACGCAGGTGCTTGCCGCGCAGCTCGTCGTAGTGCTTCTCGAGCGCCCTCCACGCGGGCCGGTCTCTCAGGGTGCGAACGCTCGGCATTACACGCGTGCTCATCGGGCCTCCGGGAGTCGCTACGGCGTGGCGCACGGTCGGGCGCCCGCCTCCGATCGGTGTCTGCCGCGGATCCTGACAGAGTCAGCGCGTCTTGCGGCGCCGGGTCTTGCGAGGCTGGGCGCCGCCGGCGTCGGTCAGCGCGAGTTCGAGCAGCGTCGGCTTGTACTCCGGATCGAGCAGCTCGGAGACGTCGAACCCGGTCCTGGCCAGATGCGAAGCCAGCCGGCCGGCGCTGCCGTCGCGGTCCCCGGCCTTGCAGGCATCGAGGATCTCGCGGTGGTCAGCCGTCGCCCACGCCGTCGGCGCCTGTCCGATGTGCAAGCGCCGGTACCGCTCCGCGTGGTCGAACATCTGCCCGAGCACGAAGTTGACCCGCTCGCCGGCGTGGGCGGTCAGGCCACGGTGGAACTGCTGGTGCGGGAGGTTCCAGCGCCGGTAGTCCTTCTCGGCGGCGAAGTGCGCCATCTCCGCCATGTGTCCCTCGAGCCGCGCGAGATCCTCGGAGGTCATGCGCGGCACCGACAGGCGGAGCGCCTCTGCTTCGAGCGTGACGCGCATCACGTACAGCTCCTCGAGATCGTGCGCCGTCATCGGAGCGACCCGGACGCGGCGGTTGGGCTCTCCCTCGACGAGCCCCTCGCTCTGGAGCATCCGCAGCGCCTCGCGCAGCGGCGTCCGGCTGATACCGAGGTCCTGAGCCAGCGCCACCTGCGACATCACGGCCCCGGGCGCGAGCTGCCCGTCGAGGATCGCGGTGCGAACCCGCTCGTAGACGTCTTCGGTGTTCTGACCGTTGTCTGCCATCAGGTGCCTCCTGGCGTCAGGCGCCGAGCATGCTGTAGCCGCCGTCGGCGACCATGTAGGAGCCGGTGATGTGATGTGCGTCGTCGCTGGCGAGGAACAGCGCCGCGCCGGTCATATCCTCCGGCTTGGGAATCTTCCCAGCGGGCGTGCCGGAAAGCACATCCTCGCGACGTCCCGCCTTCCACTCGGGGCGGGCCAGCAGCGCCTCGGTCTCCATGAACCCCGGCGCGAACGTGTTCACCCGAACCTTCGGGGCCAACGCCTTGGCGTAGGACTTGGTGATCCCGAGCAGGCCGTACTTGCCCGCCGCGTACTGCGGAGCCCGGGGGCTCCCCCGGACGATCACCGTCGAGCCGACGTTGACGATCGCGCCACCGTCTCGGTCGACCATCCGCTGGCCGAACTCGTGCACCATCAGCATTGTCCCCTTGATGTCGACCGCGAGCACGTGGTCGATCGCCTCCTCGGTGACCTCCTTCCACGACGCCTGGCCGGACGCCATGTCGCCGACGTTGTTGACCAGCACGTCGATCCCGCCCTGCTCCTCGAACGCCCACGACGCCATCCGCTGGATGTCCGCCCAGGAGGTGATGTCGCCCTGCACGATCTCGGCTTCCGCGCCGGCGTCGCGGACCTTGGCGGCGGTCCGTTCTGCGCCCTCGGCGGAGCTGCGGTAATGGATGAGGACCTTGGCCGCTCCCTCCCCCGCCGCACGCGTCGCCAGTGCGGCGCCGAACCCGGTCCCCGCGCCGGTGACCAGGAAACGGCGGCCCTCGAATCTACGTTGCATGTCGCTCCCAGCGCTCATCAGACGATCGTGCGACCGCCGTCGATGTACAGGACCTGACCCGTGATGAAGCTCGCGTGCGGCGAGCACAGGAACAGCACGGGATCAACCACCTCCGGCAACGTCCCGAACCGTCCGGCCGGGATCAGCTCGACGAGCGCGGCGCGCTTGTCCGGGTTGGCGGCCAGGTAGCTGCGGGTCAGGGTCGTGTCCATGTACCCAGGCGCCACCGCGTTCGCGGTGACCCCGTGCCCGGCGTACTCGTGCGCGATCACCCGCATCAACTGGTTGATCGCGCCCTTCGTGGCCGCGTAGGGGCCGTGGTGCTTGTGACCGCTGCGCCCGGCCACCGAGGAGAAGAAGAGGATCCGGCCGCCTTGTTGTTCGCGCATGCCAACTGCCGCTTCCGTCGCGGTGTGGAACGCGCTCGTCAGGTTCACGCCGACGATCCGGTCCCAGTCGCTTGCGCCGTAGTCCTCGATCGGCCGGCGGTCGTTGATGCCGACGCAGTGCACGAACACGTCGAGGCCGCCGAGCCCGTCGCGAACGGCCGCAACCGCGGCGCGCGCCGCGTCCGCGTCGCTGAGGTCGGCGGCGTGACGCGTGGCGGTTCGATCCTCGAGCCCGGCCATCGCGTCGTCGGTGACGTCGACGACGGCGACGCGTCGCGCCGGCGGTCGCGAACCCGTCCACGAGCGCGCGGCCGATCGTGCCCCCGCCGCCGGCGATCAGCACGCGCTGGCCGGTTAGCCCGAGCCAGTCAGGCACCGGGTGTCGACTCCTCCGACTGTGTTCCCACACCTGGGGTCGAGTCCCGATGCGTGAACACGTTGAGGGTCACTGCGCCGGCTCCCTCTTCCGGCACCGTCGCGGAGTGCGGCGTGCCCCCCGGCAGCGTCGCCAGCTCGCCGGCGGTCAGATGCACGGGCGCGCCGGCGACGACGAAGTCGATCTCACCCTCGAGCACCGTCGTGATCTGGTCCTGAGGGTGTTGATGCTCCTCCCAGCTCGAGCCCGCCCCGTAGCGGTACAGCGTGGCCGTGAGCTGCGGCGTGTGGACGGTCGCGCCGAAGATCCCAGGGCGCACCTCGGCAAACTCCTGCTCGCTCCAGTCGATCTTCTGTGGCGAATCCATGTCGTCGCGGGATTATTGCATACAGTTTTATGATCCGTCTACATTCGGTCCGAATGTTCCGGGTCGCGCTCCCAGCTCCGCTCGACACCGCGGATCAGGTCGACGATCGCGCGATGCAGCGGCACCTCCACGCCGGCCTCGCCGGCGGCGCGCACGATCCCACCGTTGAGCGTGGCGATCTCGGTGGGACGGTGCGACGTGACGTCCTGGAGCATGCTCGGGCGGTGCCGGTAGTTGGCCTTCGCCGCGGTGTACACGAGCTCCGCCGGGTCGTCCTCGAGCTCGATCCCGAGCGCGTCGGCCACCGCCATGCCCTCGCGGAGCAGCTCGTCGACGAGGCGGATCGTCGGGGCGTAGTCGCACAGCTCGCCGTGGGTCAGCCCGGTCAACGCGCACAGCGGGTTCGTGCAGGCGTTGAACAACAGCTTCGTCCACTGGGCGCCGCGCGCATCGGCCCGCGCGCGGGTCTCCATGCCGCTCTCGTTGAGCCGGGCGGCCAGCCACTCGATTTCCTCGTCCCTCGCCGGCTGCGGCTCGAACGGCCCGACCCACGTCGGCCCCGGTCCGACCATGTGGATCACCCCCGGCGCCACCACGTGGCCGGCGGGGAGCGTCACTCCGCGGATCACGCGCGGCACGTGCTCGGCGATCACCTCCTCGTTGCCGATCCCGTTCTGAACGCTGCAGACCGCGCCGTCGCCAAAGACCCGCGCGGTGGCCGAGATCGCCGCCTCGGTCACCGTCCCCTTGGTGGCGACGATGCCAACCGGGCAGTCCGGGATGTCCGCGGAATCCGTGCGCGCGTGAACGCGCCCGTTCAGCTCGACGTGTCCGGTGATGCGCAGACCGTCGGCGTTGATCGCCGCGACGTGCTCGGCAGAGAGGTCGAACGCCCACACCTCTAGGTCGGGGACCTGCGCCAGGTGGGCGGCGAACAGACCGCCGATCGCGCCGGCGCCGACGATGCAGACCCGCTCGGGCAATGAGTTACCGCTCCGCCACCGACACCGCGATCTCCTCGCACACGCGCGCGTCGGGGCCGGCGATCCCGAGACCGCCGACGACCCGACCGCGTTCACGGACGGGCACGCCGCCGGCCACGGTCAGCACGCGATACGGGAGGACGGAGGTCATCGCCGGATCGATCTCGGCGCTCGGACGCTGGAAGCTCGCGGCCCCGGCGGCCACGGCCTCGGCCACGAACGGCGCCGCCGTGGGCGCGCCGTCGTACCGTGTCCTGCTGGATGGGATCGCCGCGCGAGTCGACGATCGCCACCGCGATCCGCTCGCCACGCCGGGCTGCCTCGGCGATCGCCTCATCCGCGAGCCTGATCGCCCACTCGTGCTCGGGCTGGCTCGCCGGCGGCGGGTCGCTGTAGCCGAGGCCCGGCTCGTCGGGCAGCTCGCCGAACGCGTCGAGCCAGCGCTTCTCGTCGTCGCCGTGCTGCCCCTCATACGGCAGCCCCAGCGTCCACAGCACGATCAGGTCCTCCGAGTTGGCGGGCTTGCCGTCGGCGATCAACATCCGCCGGTCGATCCCCGGGATGTCAACGAACGGCCCGACGGTCGCGCCCGAGGCGCTGAAGCCGCCGACGACGACGGGGTGGGCGGGATCGCTGTCGTCGAAGATCGGCATCCCGCCGGCGCCGGGGAAGTTCGCCTCCGGCGAGCATGCCACGAACCCGGCGGCGATCGGCGGCGGCAGCGTCGCCATCCGCAGATGATGCTCGGTGCTCGGGATCTGCTGGGTGGCGGAGATCCACGCCTTGGAGCGCGCTCGGGCCATCCCGCCGGCGCCGCCATGGTCCATGCGGGATGCCGACACGAGTACGCCGCTGCCGCCCACGACCGCGAACGCGCCGCGCGCGCCGATGTGGGCGGCCTTGTCGATCGCGCGGGCGATCAGCTGCCGTGCGTGCGCCAGCGGGATGTCGGTCGTATGGCCCACGATCGTGGTGACTCCGCTCCGGCTACGCGAGGGCGCGCGGCCCGGATTGCGGAGTGATCCGGCAGTCGAACCGCTCGTAGATCGACGCGCGCGCAGAGATCTCGTCCCCGAGCGCTCCCTGGGCGGCCGCTGTCTCCTGCACCTCGCGGAAGTGCGCGCGCTTCTCGGCGAGCGCGATCACCGACCGCTCGAGGCCGGCGGGATCGTCGAAGCGCACGGCCGCGACCCCGTCCTCGACTGCCAGGCGCCCGCCGGCGCCGCAGGTCGCGCACTCGACGGCGTCGCCCCGAACCGAGACGATCGACAGGTGGCAGAGGGGGCACAGGCCGGGCTCGCCCCGATACTCCACGTCCTCGAACGGCAGGCCGAGCTGCTCGCCGACGTTGCGGCCGACGCGCGCGGCCGCCAGCAGCGCGGACGCATCGAGCACCACCGACCGCGGCATCCCCGCGCCCCCCACGAGCAGCTGGTCGGCGACCGCCATGTGGGCCGAGAACGTCATCTGGTGCATCAGCGGCAGCGCCAGCGACTTCCACTGGCTGGTGAGCGCCCCGCCGACGGCGATGAAGCCGGCGACGCGCGGCCGGAAGACCCGCTCGTCATACGGGAACGCAACCGGCGGGGTCTCGCCCGCCTCGAGCATGCGCCGGTAGTTCTCAGCGAAGGCGACGTCCGCGGCCGGGCCGGACAGCCGGTCGGCCACGAGCTTCAGCTTTCCGGGCACGGTCCGCGAATAGATCGGCGCCGCCACGATCAGGCCGTCGCTGTCCATCAGCTGATCCCACATCCAGCCGCCGTCGTCCTCTCCCGCGCCGGCCGCCGGCCCAACCGGGCGCGTCGGCAGGCTCAGATCGTCGAGCCGGACGAGGGCGACGTCGGCCCCCGCGTCAGCGGCGGCGCCGAGCGCGACCTTGAGCAGGATCTCCGCGCTGCCGTCGGGGTTGCCCGCGCTCAGACCGAGGACCCTCATGCGGGCACCTCCGCTTGCGCTGGGCGGCGCAGGCCGCCGCCGCCGAACCGGTTGTGATCGGACGCCATCTCCATCAGCGGGTATGTGGCCTCGCGCATGTCGGCCTCGTAGGCGCTGATCGCATCGAGCAGCGGCCGCTCGCCGCGAGCGGCGGCCGCGAGCTGGTCCTGGAGCGCGGCCGCGTTGCGCATCGCCATGTTCGCGCCCTTGCCGAGCGTCGGGAGCATCGCGTGGATCGCGTCGCCGACGAGCGTGACCCGGGAGGCCGGCCACGGCGGTGTCGGATCCAGCCGCCGGAACGGATGCGAGAACAGCGACTCGAGCTCGACCCGATCCACCAGCCCCCGGATCGCCGGATGCCACTGGACCACCCCTTCTCGCATCGCCTCGTGCATCGCGCGCGGGGTATCGGGGGTCCACTCGGCCGGGGCGGGCACGATCGTTCCAGGAGCGATCCCGCCCGAGAGCTGCATATAGGGCGACGCGACGCCTTCGCACCGGCCGCCGGGGGACGCACTGACCGAGTGACAGCATCACGCCCCGGTCGTCGCGCGCGATCACGAACGCGGCCGACAGGACCTCGGGAAGCTCCGCGAGGATGTCGTCGGTCAGCGGCGAGCGTCCAAACAGGCCCAGCGCGCCGACCGGCGCGGGAACGATCTCCACCTCGGGCATCAGCTGGCGGCGGATCGCCGAACCGACCCCGTCGGCGGCGACGAGCACGTCTCCCGCCGCCGTGCGGCCGTCCACCAGCCGGAGCTCGACCCCGTCATCGGCGGCGGCAAATCCGTCGGCGGCCGCCTCGTAATGCACGACGCCCGCGAGATCGCTCGACAGGATCTGCCGGAACGTCCCCCGGTCGATCGCCGTGTGCGGCCGCTCGCCGCCGTTCGGCGGCCCGATGTGGGGTGCGGTCGTCAGCTCCCGGCATTCACTGTCGATCACGACCGCGACGTCGGGCCGGCCCGGGGTCCGGTGCGATGCGTCGAGATAGCGCTCATACAGCTCCGCCGGCAGGCAGACTTCGAGTGCGTTGCCGCCATCGGCGTCGAGAGTCAGGCGGTATCCGGAACGCCGGCCCTCGCGCGACTCCCGCTCGAACACCTCGCAGTCGATGCCGGCGCGGCGCAGGCCGTGGGCGAGCGTGAGGCCGGCGATGCCGCCACCGGCGATCAGGACCCTGAGCGTCGCCATCGTTCGACGCCTCAGCCGGCGAAGGCGATGTCGAGCCCGGCCGCGGCGGCGGCCTCGGTCAGGCGGTCGCGGTCGACTGCCTCGGCGCGCTCCGGGAAGATGCGCTGCTCGGCGATTTCGCCCGCGACCTCGTAGAAGCGCTCGACGCCGGCCGGCCCGTACATGCTCGCGAACCGGGTCAGGTGTGCGTCCATCGCGTACGTGTGCTCGGTGCCGGCCGGGATGCTCACGAAATCGCCTCGGGTGAGCAGATGCTCCTCGCCCTCGACGGTCACGGTCAGCCTCCCTTCGAGGCAGTAGATCGCCTCGTAGGTGCGCTCGTGGACGTGGGCGGGCACCGCGGGACCGCGCGGGCCCTCGGTGACGGTCATGCCCAGCCGGTCGCCCGACTCTGCGCCGGTCATCAGCTGGTAGGCGACCTGGCCGAACAGGACATGGCGCGGTCCCTCGCCGGCTTTCAGGAAGTAGGCGGTTTGCGTTCCCGGCAGCGAGTCGTCAGGCCCGGTCGTCGCCTCGGCATACGGCTCCTCGGGGAAGTACTTCATCGCGAACTTCGCCTCGGCGGCGCCGAACTTGGCGAACGGCGGCGGGCTGTCGTCGACCTGCGGATAGGCGGGGCCGGCATACGGGGAGCCGGTGAAGTCGAAGAACCGGTCCCAGCCGGCCGGAGCGATCGGGCCCGTGAACTGGCTGTAGTGACCGTGAAACTGGTAAGCGTGGAGTACGCCCGCGGGGACGCTGGCGACGTCGCCGGGATGCAGGATGCGGCTCTGGCCGTCCGCCCACACCTGAATCGCGCCACGCACGCAGAAGAAGTAGTCGTGCTCCCGCTCGTGGCGGTGCATGGGAATCGGCCCTCCGGCGGGCCCGACCGCGGTCATCACCGACATCGCGCCGGCGGTCTCCTCACTCCCCGCCAGCGCACGACCGACCTGACCCAGGAGCAGATGCGCGCGGCCGTCGCCGTCGGCGAGGTAATAGGGCACGGGCTCGCCCGGCAGCTCGCGCACGGGGGCCGGCGAATGGACCTGGTGGGACATTGCTCTCCTCAGCCTCGGCTCGATTCCGATTGTTGTATACAGTTATACCAAATGCGTGCAGTCGATGGTTTCGAGCAATGACGCGAGTTGCGGCGATCACGGGCGGCGCGGGTGCGATCGGGGGCGCGATCGCCACAGCATTGCGAGCCGCCGGGCACATCGTCGCCGTGCTCGACCGCGTCGGCGATCAGCCGGTCGACCTCGCCGAGCGCGACGATGTCCAGCGGGCGGCGGCGCGGGTGCTCGAAGCGCACGGGCGCTGCGACGTGCTCGTCCACGCCGCGGCCGCGTTCGACCGCGCGCGGCTGTCCGAGCTCGACCTCGAGTCGTGGCGTCGCGTCCAGGCGGTGAACGTCGAATCCGCGCTGTGGCTTGCACAGGCATTCGTACCGGGGATGACGCGGAGCGGCTTCGGCCGCATCGTGCTCGTCGTCTCGGACACGGTCTGGGATCCGCCGGCGCCCGATCTCCTGGCTTACGTCGCCAGCAAGGCCGCGCTCATCGGGATCGCCCGGTCGCTGGCCCGCGCGCTCGGTCGTGACGGGATCACCGTCAACTGCGTGGCGCCGGATCTGACCCCGACGCCGGCCGCGGTGGCCGACACGCCGCCGGAGGTGTTCGACGCGGTCCGGTCTCGCCAGGCGATCGACCGCGCCCTCGCCCCCGACGACGTCGCGGCCGCTGTCGCCTTCCTGGTGAGCGACGCCGCCGGCGCCGTCACCGGGCAGACGCTGTGCGCCGACGGCGGACTGGTTCTGCGTTGAGCTCCGCGCCGTCGGCGATCAGGTAGGAGCAGAACCGGCCGTCCGGGTCGCGGCGAGCCCGGATCTCCTCCAGGCGCGTGAAGTTCTCCTCGCTGAGGAACCGGTCCGGCCGGCGCGTGAAGTCGGTGTCGCCGAGGTACACGCCCTTCCCGAGCGCCGCCAGCCGCGTCGTGTGCTCGACCACCCACCTGCGGTGGCGCTCGTCGTCGGCCGGATCGGACCAGATCGCATACGTCGCGATGTACGCGTGGCCCTCGACCGAGAACGCCATGTCCGGCAGGGGCCGGCTCGGAGCCCAGCCGTACCAGATCGAGAACGAATGCTCGGTGGGGAGCTCGGACCACAGCGCCCGGAGATGTGGCGCGAGCTCGGCCGCGCGAGCGTCGGTCCATGTGCAGTCGACGCCGTAGCGATGGTCCTCGGGGTTCTGCGCTGCCTGGGCCTCGTTCTCCTGCTCGACCGTGGTCAGGCCGTGCTCGTGCATGACCGCGCGGTCGGCGATCGGGCACGCGGCCAGCGGTGCCAGTACGCGCTCGGCCTCCTCCTCGGTGTCGCACATCGCGGTCGTGTGCAGCAGCAGGACGGGCGGACCCTCGGGGCGAGGCAGGCGCGTCGCCGCGATCACCGGCTCGACGACGCGGTCGAGCGACGGCAATAGCTCGTCGATCCAGCCGAGCAGCGGCTCGAGCTCCTCGAGCTCGAACATCCACGTGTCGTGGGTCATCGCGCGCGGCAGCGGATATGTGCGGAGGTGGAATCGCGTGATCACGCCGAAGAACCCCGGCCCGGCCCCGCGGGCGGCCCACAGCAGATCTGAGTTCTGCTCGTCGTCGGCCCGGACCAGCTCGCCGTCGGCCGTAACGACGTCGATCGCAGCGACGTTCTCGCACGCCCAGCCGTACTTGCGGCTGTTCCACCCCTGACCGCCCTGGAGCAGGAAGCCCCCGATCCCGACGCTCGGGCAGTGGCCGCCGGGGAACGCCCGGCCGTGCGAGGTCAGGAACGGCACGAGCTCGGCGCCTCCCTTGACGGCGGGGCTCGCGGTGGCGATCCCGGTGTCCGGGTCGTAGGTCATCTCGTGCATGCGCCCGAGGTCGATCAGGACCGCGTCGTCCCGCACGCTCCACGCGGCCCAGCTGTGGCCGCCGGCGCGCACCGACACCGCCAGCCCCCGGTCCCGCGCGAGCCGGACGGCGGCGACGACGTCGTCCTCGCACTCGGCCAGCACGACCGCGGCCGGGTAGCGATCGGGGCGGCGGGCGTTGAACACCCGGCCGACACGCGCCTCCTCGTAGCCGGGGTCGTCCCGCCACAAAATCTCACCGATGAAGGTCACGAGATCAGCGACTGGCCCCCGTCGACGACGATGTCGACGGCGTTCAGGTAGGCGGCGTCTTCGCTGGCGAGGAACAGGGCCACGCGCGCGACGTCGTCGGGCTGCCCCAGCCGGCCGAGCGGATGGCTGTGGAGCATCTCGTGCACCGGGTGGCCCGGCTCGTCGAGGAAGGGCTCGATCTGCGGCGTCACGATCAGACCGGGACTGATCGAGTTCGCGCGGATGTTGTGGCGCGCGCCCGCGGCTGCGAGGTGCCTCGTGATCGCCAGCACACCGCCCTTGGCGGCGCCGTGCGCGGCCTGCTCGATGAACGTCGCCCCGCGGTGGGCCGACACCGACGCGGTGTTGATCACGGTGCCGCCGCCGCGCGCGATCAGGTGCGGCCAGGCCGCGCTCGTCACCGTGAAGATCAGGTCGAGCTCGTTGTGAAGGGTGAAGCGCCAGTCGTCCCAGCTCAGCTCGGCGAACGGCCCGACCCGCGGCGCCGAGGCGTTGTTGTAGACGATGTCGATCCCTCCGGCGCGCTCGGCAGCGCCGTCGACCCAGGCCGTGGCGGCGTCCGGATCGGCCAGATCGACCGGGGCCGTGGAGTGCATCTCGCCGCCGCCGGCGCGGATCTCCGCCGCCACCGCGCTCGCGCGCGCCTCGTCCAGATCGCATCCCATGACCGTCGCCCCCGCGGATGCGAACAGCCGCGCCGCAGCTGCCCCCTGACCGCCGGCGGTCCCGGTGATCAGCGCCACCTTGCCGTCGAGCCGCCCCATCAGCCGAGCTCCACGAGTTCCACCAGGTTGCCCTCCGGATCGGCGATGAACGCGAACCGAACGCCTGGCTCCGGGGAGTCCGCCGGCGGCTTGACCGCGGTCGCCCCGGCCGCAATCGCCTGCTCCCACACCAGGTCGATGTCCGCGCCCCTGACCGCGAAGTGGTTGTACCCCCGAGTGGCGTGAGCCTCGATCGGCGTGGCGGCCTGGAGCCCCGGCGCCGACGACGCGTGCTCGAACAGCTCCAGCCTGAACCCGGATGGGTGCGTGAGCATCACGCCCCGAATCGGGTGCGGCGGAAGCTCGAACGCGAGCTGGCGCGCAAACCCGAACGCGGTCGTGTAGAAGGCTTCGGCGGCCTCGAGGTCGGCCACCGACAGCCCGACGTGGTCGAACGCAACTCGCATCCCGATCGGGAGTATTGCATACAGATTGGCAAATCGTCTACAGTTACTACTCCGAGATGCTCCCCCCGATTCATCACCTCGGATACGTGGTTGCGGACCTGCATCGCGACGTGCCGCGATTCGCAGCCGCGACCGGCGCAGGACCGTTCTTCGCGATGGAGCACATCCCGTTTGACGAGGTCACCTACCGCGGAGAGCCGGCCGTCTACGACCACTCGTCAGCGTTCGGCGCTTGGGGACCGCTGATCGTCGAGCTCACCCAGGTGCACGAGGCCGCACCGGCCGGGCTGCGCGACTCGCTCGTCGCCGCGGGCGCCGGGGTCGGGCACGTGGCCTGGCTGGCCGACTCGCTCGATGACGAGGTCACGCGGCTCGAGGCCGCCGGCCTCACCCCGTTTCACGCCGGGCGGACAGGCCCGGCGTCAGCGGTGTGGCTCGACGGCGGCGAGCTGTTTGGGCATCCGGTCGAGGTGCTCCAGCGCCGCGACGAGTTGCTCGGCTTCTACGCGATGGTCCGGGAGGCGTCGGTCGGATGGGACGGGTCCGCGCCGTTGCGGATCATGACCGGCGCGCCCACATGACCGTGCCCACTGAAGTCGACGTTCTCGTCGTCGGGTTCGGCGCCGCCGGCGCGACCGCCGCGATCACCGCGCACGACGCCGGCGCGTCGGTCGCCGTCGTCGAGAAGACCTCGTTCGGTGGCGGCAACTGCGTCCACTCCGGTGGCTTCCTGTTCGAGGTCGACGGTCCCCGGGCAGTCGACCACCTCGATGCCCTTTGCTTCGGCAAGACCGACCGTGGCGTGCTCGAGGCGTACGCGCGCGGGCTGCCCGGCATCCCCGACTTCCTCGAGTCGCTCGGAGGGACGGTCGCGCCGGTCGACCTCGATGCGTTCGGCGGGATGCTGCCATCCTGGCCCCACTTCCCGGGCGCCGGGCACGTCCGTTACCGCCAGTTCGTTCCCTCGCCCGGCGAGCGCCCCGGGCGCGGACTGTGGCGCGTGCTCGAGGCCGCCGTGCGCGATCGGGACATCCCGATCGCGCTCGACACCCCGGTGGTCGACCTTGCGCTCGATGGCGAAGGGGTTGCCACCGTGGTTGCCGAGCAGGCGGGCGAGCGCCGGCGCATCGAGGCTCGAGCCGGCGTGATCCTGGCGAGCGGGAGCTTCGAGGCCGACCCCGAGCTCCGGGACACCTATCTCCCGCTGCCGCTCACCGCCGTCGGGCACGCCGGAAACACCGGCGACACGCTCCACCTGGCGCGCGCGGCCGGCGCGTCGCTGTGGCACATGAGCGCGTTCTTCGGCTGGCTGTCGTTCGTTCATCCCGACTATCCGGCCGCGTTCACCCTCGACGTCCACGCCCCGAGCTTCATCTACGTCGACGGCGACGGGCGGCGGTTCGCTGACGAGACCGGCTGGGAGGTCCACGATCGCGTGCGCGCGCTGACGGCATACCTGCCGCGCCGCCCGAACCGCCCGCGGATGCCCGGCTGGATCGTGTTCGACGAGGCCGCGCGACGCGCCGGGCCGCTCCATGGAATCGTGGGCAGCCCAAACGGCTACGAGTGGAGCCCGGACAACTCGACCGAGGTGCAGGCCGGATGGATCGTCCGCGGCGACGATGCTGCCGCGCTTGCGGCCGCGACCGGGCTCGACCCAGCCGTGCTCGACGACACCCTGTCCGGGTACGCGGCCGCGGTCAGCGGCGGCCGGGACGACGAATTCGGCCGTGCGCCGGCGACGCTCGCGCCGCTGATCGCGCCCCTGTACGCGATCCAGATGACGCCGGGCATCGCGACCGCCTCGGGCGGTCCGCGACGGGACGCGCAGGCGCGGGTGCTCCGCGCCGGCGGAGCACCGATCCCCGGTCTGTTCGCCGCCGGCGCCGCCGGATCGATCTGGGGCCACCTGACCGAGCACGGCGGTGGGCTGACCGACGCGATCGTGTTTGGCAGGATCGCGGGACGGAACTGCGCGGCCGCGTCCGCGGTCGCGGGCGCGCTGTCACCGTCAAACCACGCGTGAAACCAAGGAGATGCGATGAGCCAGACGACTGTTGAGGTCACGACCCCGCGCGGAACGATGCCGACGTACGTGTACCGCCCCGACGGCGACGGACCGTTTCCGCGCGTCCTCCTGTACATGGACGCGCCGGGCATCCGGCCGGCGCTGTTCGGCCACGCCGAGAGACTCGCCGGCGCGGGCTACACGGCGATCCTCCCCGACCTGTACTACCCGTTCGCGTCGGCCGACCGGCCCAACGCGGAGCGTATGGCGGCCGGCGATGCCGAGGAATTCGCCCGGATGCGGAAGCTCGTCGAGCAGATCCACGACCAAGACGTCCTCGCGGACACTCGCCTGCTCCTCGAGGCCGTGCCCGAGGGCGACGGCGGCGCGTGGGCATGCATCGGCTTCTGCATGGGAGGCCGCCTCGGGATGCGCGCCGCCGAGTCATTCGGAACCGACATCGCGGCGGCGTCGCTGCTGCACCCGACGGGTCTGGTCACCGACGAACCAGACTCTCCACATCTCGAGGTCGATCGCGTCGACGCAGCCCTGTACCTCGGCTTCGGCGAGAACGACCAGGTCACGCCGCTCTCGACGATCCCACCGCTCCGCGAACGGCTCGAGCAGGCCGGCGTCGCCCACCGGATCGAGATCCTGCCCGGCGCCGAGCACGGCTTCACGATGCCGGGCAGGGCGGCGTACGACGAGACGGCCGCCGAGCAGGTCTGGGCCGGAACGCTCACGCTGCTGCGCGAGCGGCTGTAACGAGATGGTTCCCGCGACCGATCGCGGGGAGTACGATTGATCGGCTCTTTCGAGGATTGTCGAGGGGAGGCGATCCATGAAGACAGGGATGTGTGGCTGCGCAGCATTCGGTCGGGTATGGCGGCCGTGCTCGCGATCGTCCTCGCCGCTCCGGCGCTTGCGGATCGTGCGTTCACGCCTCGGTTCAGCACGAACGCGAACGGCGATATCGCGATCGTCGGAACGACCCTCGAGACCTGTCAGACCTCGGTCGCTGATTGCGCGAATGCCCGTGCCGGAGTTGGCACGGTGCTCAATGAACAACAGCTTCGCGATGGTGCGCGTCAATACGGACGCCGCGACGCTCGATTCCTCGTCTGCCCGCCTGAGCCTGCCCGCCGGCGCTCACGTTCTGTTCGCGGGCCTCTATTACGGTTCGCGCACGACGGCGGCAACCGGCGGCAAGGCGGCGCCTGACTCTGCGGTGGCGGGCTTGAGCAAGGTTGACCTCAAGCCGCCGGGCGCTGCCGGCTTCGAGCGACTGACGGCCGCGGTAGATCAGAGCACCGATGTCACGGGCGCCTATGGCGCGTTCGTCGACGTCACCGGACAGGTGCAGCGCGCCGGGTCCGGGGTGTACACGGTCGCGAACGTGCAGTCGGCGACCGGCGAGGACCGATACGCCGGCTGGGCGCTGGTAGTCGCCTACGAAGCCGCCGGCGAGCCGCCGCGGAACCTGACCGTGTTCGATGGGCTGGCGTCGGTCACGCAAGGCAAACCGGCCGTGACGATCCCAGTGAGCGGATTTCAGACGCCGCTCAGCGGACCCGTTCGAACCAAGCTCGGTTTCGTCGCCTACGAGGGCGATCGCGGGCTGACCGGGGACAGCGCGACCCTCGACGGCAAGGTGCTGAGCGACAAGGTGAACGCGGCCAACAACTTCTTCAACAGCGCGATCTCGATCGACGGCCAGAACTTCACCGACAAGACGCCCGACTACGTCAACCAGCTGGGATTCGACGCGAAGCTGATCGGAATCGACGGGCTCCTCGCTAACGGCGCCACCAGCGCGACGATCGGGCTGAAGACCAGCAGCGATCAATACCTTCCCCAGGTGATCACGTTCGCCACGGATCTCTACGCCCCCGTGATCCGCGCAACCAAGACCGTCGCGAACCTGACTCATCCGGATGGCCCCACCCGCGCCGGCGACAGGCTGCGCTACACGGTGACTTTCGCCAACGGCGGTCTGGAGGCGGCGACGAACTTCGTCGCTACCGACAAGATCCCGCCCGACACCACGTACGTGGCCGGGTCGTTGCGAATTCCGAGCGCGGCCGCCGGCCCGTCGACTCCGACCGACCTCATCGGCGACGACCAGGGCGAGTACGACGCCGCGCAGAGCACCGTGCGGTTCTTCCTCGGTAGCGGCGCCGCCGCGGGGCAGGGGGGCACGATCGCCGCCGCCGGCTCAGCCAGCGACAGCGCCCAGATCAGCTTCGAGGTGCGGGTCGACGACAACCTGGCCGCCGAGCACGAGATCAGGAACGCAGCCCAGGCGATATTCATTGCGCCGACACTTGGCAAGCAGCTTACGGCGCTGTCCTCGGAGGCGATCGTCAGTGCCACGCCCGCGCTGGCACCGTCCGAGCCGGCCGATCTCGGCCTGGCGCAAAGCGAGACCGTGGCGCCTGCCGCGTCCGGCGACGATGCGGTCGACGACCACGTCACGATCGAGAACAACGGGCCCGGCGATGCCACCGACGTCGAACTCCACGATGCCGAGCCGCCCGGGGCGACGATCGACTCGGCCACGATCGATCAGGGCTCGTGCACCGTCAGCGCAAACGAGGTGACGTGCGTGATCTCGCGCCTGGACGCCGGCGGGTCCGCCGAGGTTGACGTCGTCCTGGTCGAGCCGGGCGGTGACGCGCTGTCGGGCTCGACGAGCGAGGCCAGTATCAGCGCGTCCCAGTTCGACCCGACCCCGTCGACCGAAAGCGGCGAGACTACCGCGCCGATGCCGACGCCCGGCACCCCCACGGCCGATCTCGCCGTCGAGGACCACGAGAGCTCGTCGCAGGACGCCCTCGGCGGGACCCTGACCGACACGATCACGGTCGTAAACAACGGGCCCGGCACCGCCACGGGCGTCGACCTCACCGACGCACTGGACGCCGCCGCGCAGGTGATCGCGATCGAGTCGGGAGCGTTCACGTGCAGCGCGGGTGCGGACGTCCACTGCACGCTCCCTGAGCTTGCTCCAGGCGCGAGCGAGACGCTCGAGGTGGATGCGCGACCGTTGCGCCCGGGACGGCTGATCGACGACGTCGTCGCCAGCGACGACGAGAGCGATCCGAACTACGGCAACGACTCGGCGATGACCGCCGCCACCGTGGCACCACGCGCCACCGCGGCGAAGGTGCGGATCGTCCCGATCGAGCCCGTCGCCTCCCGGGGGCATGTGGTCGGCTTCGTAATCACAGTCGGGGTGATCAAGCCGGTCCCGGGAGTGAAGCCCACCGTGTGCGTGACACTCCCGAATTCGCTGCGGGTCACCGCCGCGCCGGGCGCGGTCGTCGCCCGGCGCCGCCTGTGCTGGGGCGTGGACGCGCTGATCAGCGGCGCGCCGCGGACCTTCCGCTTCTCCGCCCGGATCGTCTCGGCATCTAGCTCCAGCGCGACGACGCTCGCCGTACAAGCCAAGCTCATCGGAGCGAATTTCGCCGCCGGCAGCGCAGTCGCCACGGTCGCGGTGCCCCCACGGCTGGTAATTGCCTGCCCGTCGAGCTCAGGCCCCGGGCGGCCCGGTCGGATCGCCTGCTGATCCGCGCGTGCGGGCATGCGCCCGCGGATCGTGTGGCGACCCGCGGTCACGGTCTCCGCGGTCGCGTCGGGCAGCACGATCTCCGCGGTGGTCCCAGGCGGGACCGTCGCGGTGAGCTCCAGCTCGTCGCCGTCGATACGCCACGAGGACTCGATCCGGCCGTACGGGCTGTCGTGCTCGGCCTGCGCCCACGTGATCCCGCCGCCGGGCTGTGGTTGCACACGGAAGTGTCTGTATGCCGGAACGCCATCGAGCAGGCGGATCCCGGCGACGTGCCGGTGCAGGAACGAGACAACCGCTCCCTTGGAGTAGTGGTTCAGCGACTCGAACGGCGTGCCGTCCTCCCGGATCCCGTCCCACCGTTCCCACACGGTGGTCGCGCCGCGGTCGATCATGTACAGCCATGACGGCATCGCGTCGGCGAACAGCAGCTCATAGGCGACCTCCGCGTAGCCGTTGTCGGCGAGCACCGGCAGCAGGTACGGGGTGGCGAGGAAGCCGGTCGCAAGCCGCGTTCCGGCATCGCGGATCAACTCGACCAGCCGCGCTGCGGCGGCGGCGCGCAACTCCCCGGGCACGAGCTCGAACGCGAGCGCGCGAACGTGGTTGGCCTGGGTGTCGGGGTGGAGCCGGCCGGCCGGATCGATGAACTCGGCCGCCCAGGCAGTGCGCACCCGCTCGGCCAGCTCCGCGTACCGGATCGCGTCGGCGCGGCGACCGATGACCTCCGCGATCAGGCTCATCAGCCCCGCCGAGTACGCGAAGTAGGCGGTTGCTACGTCGGCCTTGTCGGCCTGCCGGAACGCTTCGAACTCGTCCGCTCCCTTCAGATCCTCCCCGGGCACGAGCCACTCGCCCCAGTGAAAGCCCGAGTCCCACAGGTAGCGCTCGTGCGGTAGCGGCTCGGCCCGGCGCGCGGCCCGTTCGGGATGCCGCGCGCCGGCGGCCGCGCCTTCCACGTACGACAACCACGCCACCATCGACGGCCACTGCTCCTCGAGCAGACGCTCGTCTCCGTAGGCGCGGTAGATCTCCCACGGCACGATCACGGCGGCGTCGCCCCAGCCGGCCGACCCGTTCAGCGCCGCCAGGAAGCCGCCCTCGGACTCCGACGGTGGGCTCGGCGCCAGGTTCGCGACGAGACCGCTCGACCACTGCTCGGCGGCGAGGTCCCGGAGCCACTTGGTGGAGAACCCGGCGACGTCGTAAAGGAAAGCGGCGGTCGGGACGAAGATCTGCCAGTCCCCGGTCCAGCCGGCACGCTCTCGGGTCGGGCAGTCGGTCGGGATGTCGCAGGCGTTACCGCGCAGGCTCCATACCGCCGCCTCGTGCAACCGGTTGATGCGCTCGTCGCTACAGCGGAACCAGCCGGTGCGGGTCATGTCGGTGTGGACAGCGATACCGCTGAGATCGCCGGTGCCGAGATCGTCGGGATGCCCCTCGACGCGCACGTACTGGAAGCCGTGTGTGGTGTGACGCGGCTCGAACGCCTCACCGGCACGCCCAGCGGAGACGACCCGGTCGACTTGGCCCGCCGGGAGCGGCTCCGGGATGAATGGGAGGTCGACTTCGAGGTGCTTGGTCGTGACGTCGCCTTGCGAGTCGATCGCCTCCCCATGGGTCAGCGTGATCGTGGTTCCCGCCGGCCCGAGGTTGCGCAGCCGCACCCACCCGTTGATGTTCTGGCCGAGGTCGAACACCTGGCCGCGCGCCACCCGGCGAACGGCCACCGGGGCGAGCTCCTGCACCGCCCGCACCGGCGGCGCCGGCGAGGCGACGAGGTTCGCGTAGCCGTGGTCGGCGAGCGCCACGGCGTCCCAACCTGAGTCTTCGAACCCGGGCTCGCTCCACCCGTCGCTCCGGCGTCCGAGGTCCACCGATTGGCCGGCGATCAAGTCGGCGGCGTCGATGTGCGACCGGGTGCTGCGCCAGCCTTCGCCGGTTCCGGCGACGGCGGTCGAGCCGTCGGCGAACTCGAGTTGCGCCTGCGCGAGGAAGCCGAGCTCGGACCCCCACTGGTCGTGGGCGCGCGGCAGCCCGACCTGGCCGCGGAACCAGCCGTCGGACAAGATCGCGCCGATCGCGTTGCGGCCGGGCCGCAGGAGCTCGGTGATGTCGTAAACCTGGACCTGCAGCCGGTCGCG
Source organism: uncultured Solirubrobacterales bacterium (assembly GCA_963699325.1). Lineage (GTDB taxonomy): Bacteria > Actinomycetota > Thermoleophilia > Solirubrobacterales > Solirubrobacteraceae > Palsa-465. The sequence goes on from CAVOTN010000022.1 coordinate 1,163,578, forward strand.
GTACTCGGTGAAACCCGGGGTCAGTTCGGCGTCGCCGGCGCGCCGGCCGTTTACGAACGCTTCGTAGATCCCGTGCGCGGTCGCGTACAGCCGCGCGCGGGCAAGTTCGTGCGCGGGGAGCTCGAACTCGCCGCGCACGAGGATCGCCGGCCGGCTCCCCGCCCGCGGGAGCTCGGGCTCGACCGGCACGATCCAGCGCGCCGACCAGTCTCCGGGATCGAGCAGCCCGAGCTCGAACACATCCGGGTCGGACCAGTCGCTCTCACCCGCGTCCGTCCACACCTTGACCTGCCACGTGACCCGCTCCCCCGATCGCAGCAGGGGCCCCGCGTACTCGACGAGCACGCTGTCGGCGCTCTGCACCCGACCGCTGTCCCAGCCGTTTTCGGTCCGGATCCGATACGCGACCTGCCCGCGCACCCCGTCCGGGAGCCACCACGACAGCCGCGGCCGCGTCGTGCCAATCCCGAACGCGCCGGCGAGGTGCTCGACGCGCAGACGGCTCGGCCGCGCGGGCGAGGCCGGGTAAACGTCAGGCAACCGGGTGATGGACGTCGAGCTTGTCGGGCGCCTGCTCCGTGGCCGCAGTGGTGGCGCCGTTCTCGATCACGGCCGGGTCCGAACCGGCGCCTCCGGCACCGCGCAACCCGAGGACCCGGTCGCGGAGCTTCATCAGCGCCACCGCCGGACCCTTTCCGGTCGAGGTGCTGGTCAGACCGTCCGGGTTCTGAACCGCGGTCAGCACCAGCGCGATGCCGGCGACGATTGCCTGGTACTTGCCCACGCTGAGGTGAATGTCGAGGAACGTCACGAACAGGCCCGCGGCCGAGAACATCACCCCGGCGACGACCGCGCCGGCGATCCGCCCGACCCCGGCGACGAACACGATCGCCAACAGGCTGATCGACGTGAACGCCGCGAAGCTGTCGGCGGTCAGCTCGCCCTGCGCGTAACCGGTCAGGGCGCCCCCGATCCCGGCGATGAACGCGGCCAGCGCGAATGCCATCAGCTTGCCCTGGGCGACGTTGATCCCGACCGAGCCCGCGGCGCGCTCGTTGGAGCGGATCGCGAGCAGCATCCGCCCGGCGGGGCCGCGCCTCAGGCGGGCCACGAGCAGTCCGATCAGGATCACCACGACGAGCACCATGACCCCGAAGATCGGGCGGTTCGTCGACCTGCCGGCATTCGCCGCCAGGTTCAGCCCGAGCAGGTGGGGTGACTTGATCGGCAACCCGGCGGTGCTGCCGGCGAAGCCCACGCTCGAGAAGATCAGCGCGTCCATCGCCGCCGCGAAGCCGAGCGTCACCACCGCCAGGTTCACGCCGCGCAGCCGCAGCGCCGGCAGTCCGATCACCAGCCCGACCGGGACCGCGCACAGACCTGCGACCAGGAGCGAGAACGGGAAGCCGAGTCCCCAGCCGTGCGAGATGTGCCCGAGCATGAAGCCGCCGATCCCGGCCAGCGACATCTGCGCCAGCGACACCTGACCCACGTAGCCGGTCAGGACGACAACCGACAGGGCGATGCACGTCACCGTCAGCGACGAGATGAACGCGAACCGGAGCACGTTGTTGAGCAGCAGGAGCAGGATCAGCCCGCCGACGAAGCATGCGGCGGCGGACTTCAGCGGGGAGCCCGGGCGGCCGACCGACGGATTCTTCTGCGCGGCCTCTCCGCCCCGGGCCAGGACCGAGCGCGAGCGGAACGCCATCACGACGATGATCACGATGAACGGGACCGCGTCGGACAGCCCCTGCTGCGGCAGCCACGTCCAGACCGTGATCAGCTTGTTGATCTCAGACTGGAAGCAGCCGATCAGCAGGCCGGCCAGCGCGGTGATCCAGAACGACTCGAACCGGCCCACGAGGGCGGCGGCCAGCGCCGGGACGATGAACAGCGTGTACGAGGTCGGGTCGAGGCTCGCCACCGGCGCGATCAGGATGCCGGCCGCGCCCGCCAGCACGGTCGCGATCACCCAGTTCTGCGCGGCGACCCGGTTGGCCGAGATGCCGGTCAGCGCGGCCCCACGCGCGTTCTCGGACCCGGCTCGGGTCGCGAGACCGAAGCGGCTGAAGCGGTAGATCAGCCAGAGCGCGACCGAGATGATCACGACGACGCCGGCGAAGAACAGGCGGTCCTGCGGGAAGGTGACGCCCGAGATCTTGAGCGCGCCGCTCGGGAAGATCGGGTTGGTGGCGACCGGCTCGGTGCTGTAGTTGAGGACCGCGATCGCCTGCAGGGCGAGCATCACGCCGACCGACGCACACACGCGGGTGAGCTGCGCGGCGTTGCGCAGCGGCCGGTACACGAGGACGTGGAGCACCAGCCCGAGGATCGCGGCGTACACCAGCGAGATGACGATCGCGAGCACCGTGTTGAGGCCCGACCCGCCGTTCAGCGAGATCTGGTGCGGGATGATCACCACGGGCAGTTCGAGCTGCCCGAACGAGCGGAGGTTGACGAACACGTAGGCGATGAACATCGCCACCGCGCCGTGGGCGAAGTCGACCACGCCCGCGCTGCGGTACTTCAGGACGAGCCCCTGGCCGAGGATGGCGTAGGTCGCGCCGGAGCCGAGGCCGAGGATCAGGAAGAGGATGTAGCTGGACATGGTGGCTGGTTACGTGTTCGCGGATGACATCGAGATCGAGCCCGCCCGACCACCCACCCGCCGGTCGGCGGGCAGGTGGACGAGTGGGGACGGTTTCAGTCGGTCAGAGCCCCTGGCCCTTGTAGTAGCCCTTCGAGGTGGTCCAATCGGTCGAGTTCGGCTGGGTGACCTGGCCGTTCTTGACCTGGTTCATCAGGTAGTAGTCGTTGCAGACCGCCGGAGCGCCCGTCATCTGCTTCCCGTCACACGTGTAGGGGTGCGACAGGAAGTTCGGGTGGTTGCTGCCGGTCTTGAACGCGGCCATGATCGAACTTGTCGTCGGCGTTCCCGAGATCTTGCTCAGCGCCGCCTGGACGTTCATCACGGTGGCGAACCCGGCTGCGGAGATCGAGTCGATCAGCGTGCCCGGGGCGGCCCACTTCTTCAGCGATGCCTGGTAGAGCTGCGCCTGCTGGCTGGTCCCGGTCTGCAGGATGAACGGCGAGGCGATGTACATGCCCTCGGCTCCGCCCGAGGCCGCCGTGATCACCGGAGGCGCGCTGCACGGGTCGATGCCCATCAGCTTGCCGGTGTAGCCGACGCTCTTGAGCGACTTCAGCACGTTGCCGCAGCCGTTCGGCACGTCGATGTAGGCCAGATCGGCGCCGCTGCTCTGGATCAGCGCCGCCTGCGGGCTCGGATCAGGCGAAGTCGGCGAGAGCGGGATCAGCTTGACGGTGCTCACGCCGGCGGCCTTGAACACCGGCACGATCTGGGGAATGATCGACTCGCCCTGCGGATTGGAGAAGTACATCAGCGCCACGCTCTTGACCGCGAGCGTCTTGCCGGCGTACACGGCGGCGGCCGCGTTGTCGCCGACGCTCACCGACCAGAACTGGATCGAGTTCGGCGAGACGAACGGCACCGGGGTGAACGGGATCCCGCCGATGTACGCCAGGTTGGCGTGCGCGTAGATCGGGATCGAGGCCGGCGCGCCGACGTCGGCAGCGCCGAGAATCGCGAGCGGATGCTTGGCCACGAGCTCGTTCGCGCAACGGGCGGCGCCGGCAGGCGTGCCGTCCCCGATGCAGCTGTCGATCACGATCGGATGACCGTTGATGCCGCCGAGGTAGTTGTTGACGTACTGCGTCGCGGCGATCGCTCCCTGCCGCGCCTCGGGGAAGGTGACGGCGCCGGTCTCGTCGTTGATCATCCCGAACACGTACGGGCTTCCCGTCGCCTTCTTGGCCGTCCCGAACGAGAACGAGCTTCCACTGGTGGCGGCGGACGTGGCGCTCGTGCTGCTGCCAGACGACCCACTGCTGCCGCTGGTCGAGCTGCTGGAACTACTCGATCCGCAGCCGGCGGCCAGGAGCCCCGCGGCGGCCACCGCGGCGGCCGTGCCGAGCCATCTGGAACGTGTCATCTATTACTCCTCCTGGTTGTATTGCGAGGGGACGGTCCGGTCATGCCACGGCCGCTTCCCCGAGGTAACTGGCGGCGAGCAGCTCACGCCGCTCGCGGAGTTGGGCGGCGGCGCCTTCGAGCGCGATCCGGCCGTGTGAAAGGACATAGGCGCGGTCCGAGATCTCGAGCGCCAGCGCGACGTGCTGCTCCACGAACAGAACGCTGGTGCCGAACTCGTCGGCCACCCGCCGTAGGATCGGGAGCAGGCGCTCGACGATCACCGGAGCCAGCCCCAGGCTCATCTCGTCGACGAGCAGGAGCCGCGGCCGGGTCACGAGCGCCCGGCCGATCGCCAGCATCTGCTGCTCGCCCCCGGACAGCAAGCCGGCCTTGCGGTGCAGGCACTTCTCGAGCTCCGGCAGCATCTCGAGCAGCTCTCCCTCCTGGGGACCGTTCCGTCCGCCGGCGAGCCGCAGGTGCTCACGCACGGTGAGGCCCGGGAACAGCGCCCGGCCCTCGGGCACGAGCGCGAGCCCCCGGCGGGCGAGGGTGTGCGCCGGCACTCCGCCCACATCCTCGCCCGACAGCTTGACCTGACCCGATATCGGCCGGTTCAGGCCGGCGATCGTCTCGAGCGTCGTCGTCTTGCCGGCGCCGTTCGGGCCGAGTAGCGCCACGACCTCGCCTGGCCGGACCTCGAGCTTGAGGTCGCGGACGACGGCGATCTGCTGGTAGCCCGCGCACAGGTCCTCGAGGACGAGCGCGTGCCCGGACTCGCTCGGGTTAGTGGCTGGCTGCGCCATGTCCGGCTCCCAGGTAGGCCTCGATCACGCGCGGGTCCTCGCGAATCTCCGCGGGCGATCCGGTCGCGATCTGTCGTCCGAAGTCGAGGACCATGAGGTGGTCGCAAACGCTGAGGACGAGCCCCATGTCGTGGTCGATTAGGAACACCGTCACGCCGTGCTCTTCGGGCAGCGTGCGCAGACGGTGGCCGAGCTCGAGACTCTCGTCCGTGTCGAGCCCGGCGGCGGGCTCGTCAAGCAGGACCAGCCGGGGCTGCCGGGCCAGGGCCCGGCCGACGCCGACCAGCTTGCGCTTGCCGAGCGAGATCTCCGACGGGCGGCGGTCGACGATGTCCTCCAGGCCGCACACCGAGATCGCCCAGTCAACGCCGGCTCGATCGGGCGGGCGGTGCGGCAAAAACAGGTCGCGCAGCGCGGAGCCGACGCTCACGTGCTCGCTCGCCACGAGCAGGTTCTCGTCGACGGTAAGGTCGTCGAACAGCTCGACGGATTGGAACGTCCGGGCGAGACCGAGGCGCGCCCGACGGTAGGGGCGCAGCCGGCTGATGTTGCGGCCGTCGAACGTGATCGTCCCGGCGGCCGGCCTCGTATACCCGGTCAGCGCGTCGACCATCGAGGTCTTGCCGGCGCCGTTCGGCCCGATCAGGCCGAACACCGTCCCCTCGGCGATCCGCAGATCGACGTCGGAGACGGCCACGACGCCGCCATAGGCGACGCGCAGACCGACGACGTCAAGCAGCGGTCGTGATGTGGTCGATGTGCTCAAGTCTCTCCTCGAGAGCGCCTATCTGCGCCCATCGGAGAAAACTGTACACACTTTTGCGTGCTGTGTCCAGTGTGAAGGCATGCGCGTATGTAAGGGTTTCGTTAGCGAGCGTCCGCGGGCTCGGGCCGCGAACCCATCGGGACCCCGAAGGCACGGACCTCCGGCTCGGACGCCGCCTGCGCCACCGCCGGCCAGCCCGGGTCCTCGCCGTGCACGAACCGGCCCCACGCCGAGACCAGATCGGCCGAGACAGCAGCGGCGCCCGCCGCCTGGCCACCGAGCCGCTCGCCGGGGCCCCCGTCCTGCCAGGTGCCGAATATGAGCGGGACCTCGGCTGTGTGGGTGGCGCGAAGCTGCGGGCCGGCGCCCGGATGGTCGACGCGATACCGGTGCACGGTGCTGCCATCGCCGACGGCGCCGGCGCGCGCCGACGCCCACCGCGCGAGCGGCTCGGCCACGATCGCATCGGTCGCGATTGCAACGAGGTCGCCGTGGTAGCGATCGAGCACGTCGCGCACATCCTCGTCCGGACAGAGGTGAGCGACGATGTCCGGTACGCGCTCCGGTGGAGGCGCCGGTCGCCACGGCGCGTCGAAGAAGAAGGTCCCCTCATCAGCCGTATGCCCGACGAGTACGTCGACCTCGGGGCTAGCGCCGGGCGCCTCCAGGGGCGACGCGGGCAAGCTTCCCGGATCGACGGTCGGGAGCGCTCCTCCCCGCGTCCCGCGGAATGTGGGCTGCTCGAGCAGGGCCTCGTGGAGCGCGACGATCTGCTCCGCGTCGAGCTCACGCAGGCGCCCGGCATCGAACGGCCCGGTCCCGCCGGCGGCGGCGCTGAGCGCTTGCGCCCAACGGATCGCGACCGCGGGAGGCTGGGCGACGTCGCCCAGCGGCGGCGAGGCCAGAACGGCTCGGTGCAGCAGGCCGGCCGCCGCCGGAGCGACGAGCAGGTCCATCGCCGACAGTGCGCCGGCGGACTGCCCCGCGAGGGTGACTCGGCCCGGGTCTCCGCTGAACGCGGCGATGTTGTCGCGAACCCATTCGAGCGCAGCGATCTGGTCGAGCAGGCCCCAGTTCGCGGCGGGCGCGCCCGGCCCGGCGGCCAGGTCGGGATGGCCGAGCCAGCCGAGGCTGCCCAACCGGTAGTTCACGGTCACGACCACGGCGTCGACGGCGGTCGCCAGCCGTTCGCCGGAGTACAGGCTGGCGCCGGCGTGCCCGATCGCGAACCCGCCGCCGTGGAGCCATACGAACACCGGCCGGCGACCGTCGAGCGCCGGCGCAAACACGTTGAGGCTGAGGCATTGCTCGTCGGTCCCGGGAAGCTCTCCGTGCGTGAACACGGCCGCGGGACGGCGCGGCTGCGGCGCCGCAGGCCCGGGCGCGGTGGCGTCGCGCACGCCCGTCCAGCCCGGCATCGCGCCGGGCGCGGTGTAGCGAGGCGCGGTCGCGTACGGGATCCCCTCGAACGCGATCGCCTCACCGGCGCGCCGGCCGCGCAGACGGCCGGCGGCGATCTCTACCGCCAGCACGGCGCTACTGCGCGGCCGCAACCTCCGACGGATCCGCGGCCAGATCGGGATGACCCTCGTCCCACGAGATCACGCGGTTGCGGAGCACGCCGACGCCCTCGATCTCGGCCTCGACCACGTCGCCCGGCTTCAGGTAAAGCGAGGCGGCGTCGTCGCTGAAGCCGGCAACGCCGGAGACGGTGCCGGTCGAGATGATGTCCCCGGCGCTGTACCCCATCGCCGAGTAGTGGCTGATGATCTCGGGAACCGTGACCGACATGCGGTTCATGTGCGAGCTCTGCCGGCGCTCTCCGTTTACCCGTAGCTCCATCGACAGCGCATGCGGATCCGGGATGTCGTCCGGGGTGACGATCCACGGTCCGATCGGGCAGAACGTGTCGATGCTCTTCGATAGGCAGAACACGCCGGACTTCATCTCCTCGCGCTGGATGTCGCGCGCGGTGATGTCATTGAAGATCAGGTAGCCGGCGATGTAGTCCGCCGCCTCCGCGGGCGAGAAGAACTTCCCGGCTTTGCCGATCACCACCGCTAGTTCGAGCTCGTAGTCGAGCTCGCTCGTCAGCGCCTCCGGGTAGATGATCGCGTCATCGGGACCGATGATCGCGTCGACATTCTGGAAGAACACGATCCACGGCAGGACGGGGTGCGACCAGTTGACGTTCTTGGACTCCTCGTGGTGCTCGCGGAAATTGCCCGCGGTGTGGAAGAACTTCTTGGGAACGATCGGAGCCCTCAGCCGCACGTCCTCGAGCGCGAACTCACGGCCGGTCTCCCCCACCTCACCACCCAGCTCGAAGTACCGGCGCATGTCCGGGACATCGAGTTCGAGCACCTTGCCATCGACGACCTTCCCCACCAGGCCGTCGTCGAACGTCACAAGCTTCATCGCCGCTCCTTTGCAGACACCACCGGTCGCTCACACACTCGGCACGAATTATAGACAGAAGCTGATTCTGTATGCAATTTGTGGAACTGAGTGCGCGGCTCACGCAGGATCGCGCCGGGCCCGCAGGGCGCGAGACGTGCCGAGCGCCGCCGCCCGGATCGCCGGGACCAGGCGGGCCGGGTCCGTCCCGTCGGCCTTGCTGACGATCGACAGCGCCGCGATCACTGATCCGGCGGCGTCGAAGATCGGCGCCGCCACCGACATTGCGTCGTCGGTCACCTGCCGATCGCTGATCGCGACTCCGTCCCGGCGGATCTGGTCGAGCATCCGGCGCAGACGATCGGGATCGCCGATCGTGTGATCGGTGAACCGCTGGAGCGGGCGGGACAGGACGTCGAGCTGGACGGCCTCCGGCGCATTGGCCAGGAGCACCAACCCGATCCCGGACGCGTGAAGGGGAAACCGTCCCCCGACGCGGGTGAGCACGCCGACGGCACGTCGACCCGCGATGCGCTCGATGTACACCACGTCGCGACCCTCGCGCACCCCGAGCTGGACGTTCTCGTGCGTGACCTCGTACAGGTCCTCCAGGAACGGCAGCGCGGCCTCGCGGAGCGGAACCCCGCGCGGGGCCAGCGAGGCGATCTCCCACAGGCGCAGGCCGACCCGGTAGGTCCCATCGCCGTCCCGTTCGAGCGCGCCGGACGCACACAGCTCGGCGACGAGCCGGTGGGTCGTGGTCAGCGGCAGCGCAGCCCGTCGCGCGACCTCCGACAGGGTCATCGCCGGCGACGCGGGCGTGAACGCCTCGAGCACGGCAAAGCCGCGCGCGGTGACCGACCGGCGGTCGACTCGATTCCGGATCCCTCCCAAGGCAAGACATTCTCCGCCTTTCTTCTGCTGAGCGGAAGGAACCGTTGCGGCGCGCCGTCCGTGGTCCTAGGCTGGGGTCCCGTTTGGAGAAGCGATAGGGCTGAGAAAGGCCGCGTGAGTTGACGTCGACGCCGTTTCGCGACTGTCTGCAGGCGCCCGGCGCGTTTGCGATCGCGGTCGAGCTTGTGACAGCCCGTGGGCTGGTCACCACCGAGCGCAGCCGCGCGCTGGTCGATAAGGCGCGGGCGCTCGCCGACGACCCCCGGATCGACGTCCTGTCGATCACCGACAACCCCGGCGGCAACGCGATGCTCGCGCCCGACACACTCGGCACCGACCTGGTCTCGCGCGGGCAGGAGGTGGTCATCCACCTCGCGTGCAAGGACTGGAACCGCAACGCACTCGAGAGCCGCGGCTGGAAGCTGGCCTCGGAGGGCTTCAGCAACGTCCTGTGCCTGTCGGGGGACTACCCGCTCGGCGGCTACGGTGGCACTGCGGCGCCCGTGTTCGACATCGACTCGGTCGGCCTGCTGAAGCTCTACAGCGACATGAACGCCGGGCTGCACATCGCGCGCACCGGCGAGCGGCTCGCGCGGACGGACTTCTTCCTCGGGTGCGTGGTCACCAACCACAAGCTGCACGAGCGAGAGGTCGTCCCGCAGTATCAGAAGTTGGCCAAGAAGGTCAGGACCGGCGCGCGCTTCGTCATCAACCAGATCGGCTACAACGCGCGCAAGGACGACGAGCTGCTGCGCTTCATCGCGCGCGAGCACCTCCCGGTGCGGGCACTCGCGAACGTGTTCCTGCTCTCGCGCGGAGCCGCCGACGCGTTCCACGCGGGCAGGATCCCGGGCGTGATCGTCACCGACGAGCTGCTGGACTTGGCAACGCGCCACGGGGCGAGCGCCGACAAGGGTCGCTCGTTCTTCATCGACCTCGCGGCCAAGCAGCTGACGGTGGCGCGGGGGCTCGGTTTCGACGGCGCCTACCTCGGCGGCCACACGACCGCCGAGACGTTCTTCGAGATCCTCGATCGGGCGAACGGCTATGCCGACGGCGACTGGCGCGAGCTCTCGCGCGAGCTGAGGTTCGGGCGGGCCGGAGAGTTCTACCTGTTCGAGCCGGACCCCGACACCGGGCTGTCCTCCGACGCGCTGAATCCCGCGTACGTGACGTCGAAGCGGGATCGGCGCACCGATCTGCGCGTGCCCGTCGGCTACCGGTTCAGCCGGCGCGTGCATTCGGCGGTGTTCGATCCGGAAGGCCCGCTGCACGATGCGGCGCGCTCGCTGTACTCGAAGATCGACGCGGCACCGGCCCCCGTCGGCCGCGCCGCCCACGTACTCGAGCAGGCGGCGAAGGTCCCGATGTTCAGCTGCCGCGACTGCGGAGACTGCTCGCTTCCCGAGATCGCGTACGTGTGCCCGGAGTCGACCTGCGCCAAGAACCAGCGCAACGGCCCGTGTGGCGGGACCCGCGACGGTCTGTGCGAGGTCTATGACACCGAGTGCATATGGTCCCAGGCGTACGAGCGCCTGAAGGCGTACGGCGAAGAAGAGGCGATGCTCACCAATCCCGTCGTCGTCAAAGACAATGCGCTGGCGCACACCAGCGCTTGGGCCAACGCGCTGCTGGCCCGCGATCACCAAGCCAAATCCGGCGAGTTCAGCGGATAGAAAATAATTGCGGCCGAGCCGCCGCGAAGGAGAGAGAAGATGCCCGCCAGCAACCTCCAGGAAGTCCTCGACGAAGCCGGAAACGTAGTCGAGCGCCTCCGCAACTCGCAGATCGGCGCCTACATCTACCCGGTCGTCCCGTACGAGTTCACGAACTGGCGCCGCGAGCAGCGCGCCTGGCGCGAGACCGCCGTCTTGTTCGATCAGTCGCACCACATGGTGAACTTCTTCTTCAAGGGCCCAGACGCGCTGAAGCTGGTGTCCGACACGGGCATCAACAGCGTCGCGACCTTTCCGGTCAACCAGGCCAAGCAGTTCGTACCCACCACGCCCGCAGGGCACGTCATCGGCGACGGCATCCTGTTCCATCTCGACGAGGACGAGTTCGTCTGGGTGGGCCGCAATCCGGCGGCGAACTGGCTCCGCTTCCACGCCGAGACCGGCGGCTACAACCTGGAGTACGAGTACGACGACCGCTCGCCCTCGCGGCCGTACGGCAAGGCGGTCACCCGCAAGTACTGGCGCTTTCAGATCCAGGGTCCGAACGCGTGGCCGGTGATCGAGAAGCTCAACGGCGGGCCGCTCGAGCAGCTGAAGTTCTTCCGCATGGCCGACATGAACCTCGACGGCATGCGCGTCCGAACGCTGCGTCACGGCATGGCGGGCGAGCCCGGGCTCGAGCTGTGGGGACCGTATGAGAGCTACGACGAGGTTCGCGGCACGATCCTCGAGGCGGGCAAGGAGTTCGGGATGGAGGCCTGTGGCGCCCGCGCCTACGCGTCCAACACGCTCGAGTCGGGCTGGATCCCGTCGCCGCTGCCGGCGATCTACACCGGCGAGGGAGTTCTCCGCAAGTACCGGGAGTGGCTGGGCGCCGACAGCTACGAGGCGAACAATGCCCTGGCCGGCAGCTTCGTCTCGGACAACATCGAGGACTACTACCTCAACCCCTGGGAGCTCGGCTACGGCGCGTTCGTGAAGTTCGATCACGACTTCATCGGTCGCGACGCGCTCGAGCAGATCGACCCCGAGACCCAGCGCAAGAAGGTGACGCTGGCGTGGGCTGACGAGGACGTCGTGAGGATCCTCGCCTCGCTCCTCTACACCGACGAGGAGCCCTATCAGTTCTTCGACCTCCCGATCGCCAACTACGGCTCGTCGAACTTCGACTCGGTGCTCGATGCCGACGGCAACCTGCTGGGCTACTCGATGTTCACCGGATACAGCAACAACGAGAAGCGTGCGCTGTCACTGGCCACGGTCGACCCGTCGGTCGAGATCGGCAGCGAGGTGACGGTGATGTGGGGCGAACCGAACGGCGGCTCGCGCAAGACGACCGTCGACCCGCACAGGCAGATCGAAGTACGCGCGATCGTCAGCCCGGCCCCCTACTCCGAGCCGGCGCGCTTGTCCTACGCGGAGGGCTGGCGGACGGGCACCGCGAGGTAGCGACAGCTCAAGCCCGAGCCGATTCGAGCTCGGCGAGGCGGCGCTCGAACAGGCGCCGCTCCGCGTCGTCGTGAGCAAGGGCGATCGCGCGCCGGTAGGCCTCGCCGGCCTCGCGCGTGCGCCCGAGGCGACGGAGCATTTCGCCGCGGCTCGAGTGCAGGTAGCGGTAGTCGTCGAGGCTGGTCAGGCGATCGGCGAGCTCGAGGCCCGCCTCGGGACCGTCGGCCTCGCTGACCGCGACCGCGCGGTTGAGCTCGACCACCGGCGAGTCGGTCAGCCGGGCGAGCTCGCCGTACAGCGCCGCGATCTGCGGCCAGTCGCGCGGCTCGTTCAAGTGGAGCGACGCGATCGCGGCCTGCACCACATACGCACCGTGGCCACGGAGAGCCAGAGCGCGGTCGAGCAGCGCTCGCCCTTCCTCAATCTGCGCTGCGTCCCACAGCGAACGGTCCTGGTCGGCCAGCAGCACCAGGTCGCCGTCGCGGAACCGGGCGTGCCGGCGGGAGTCGTGAAGCAGCATCAGCGCCAGCAGCCCGTGCGCCTCGGGCTCGTCCGGCATCAGCCCGGCCAGCGCTCGCCCGAGCCGGAGCGCCTCGGCCGCGAGGTCGCCACGGGTGGGCGGGGCCGAATAGCCCTCGTTGAAGATCAGGTAGACGACCGCGAGCACGGCCGCCAGTCGGTCAGGCAGCAGGTGGGCGGGCGGCACGCGGAAGGGGATTCCGGCGGCCTTGATCTTCCGCTTGGCCCGGACGAGGCGCTGCGCCATCGTCGGCTCGCCGATCAGGAACGCGCGGGCGATCTCCGAGGTTGTCAGTCCCCCAAGCGTCCGCAGCGTCAGCGCGACCTGCGCATCGGTCGCGAGTGCGGGATGGCAGCAGGTGAAGAGGAGTTCCAGCCGCTCGTCCGGAAATACGGTCGTCTCGTCCACGGTGTCCTCGGCTGAGGCGCCGCCGTCAGGCGCCGCCGTCAAATTGAATATCCCTTCACGGGCTTCGAGCAGTCGGGTCTTGGCGGCCAGCACGCGCTCTCGGCGGATGCGATCGATCGCCCGCCGGCGCGCGGTCGTGATCAGCCAGACCCCCGGACTCGCCGGCGTGCCGTCACGTACCCACGTTTCGGCCGCGATCGCGAACGCCTCCTGCGTGGCTTCCTCGGCGAGGTCGAAGTCGCCGAGGAAGCCAATCATCGCAGCGAGTACGTACGCCCACTGCTCGCGGAAGACCCGCTCTAGGATCCTGACCACTCCATCGTGGGGCGGATCTCGATCGCGCCGCCCATGCTTGCCGCGGGCACCTTCGACGCGACCTCGATCGCGGCGTCGAGATCGTCGGCCTCGAACGTGAAGAAACCGTCGAGCGCCTCCTTGGTCTCGACGTACGGCCCGTCGGTGGTCAGGGTCTTGCCGTCCTGCACCCGGACGGTCGTCGCGGTCTCCGGCGGCGCAAGGCCGATCCCGGGCGTGACTCCGGGCGTCTGGTTGAGCGCCTGGAAGCCCGTCTGGAGCGCGCTGCGCTCGTCGTCTGAGAGGCTCGCGAAGTCGCGAGCCTTAGGACCCAGGTTGATCAACATCATGTACTTCATCGCTTCCTCCTTGTTGGGGATGGTCGCGGTTAAAGACGAACGGGTCGACCGGAAATCGACACATCCGCCTCAGGCGACGTACGCGAGGCGTTTCGGCGCCGGCTCGCCGACCGTCCCCGGGATCAGCTCGGCGAGGATCTCGACGGCCTGTTCGAGCTGAGCGGGCGCGAGCGTGAACGGGAGCCTGAGGTGGCGCTCGAGCACGCCGGCGGCCGCGTAGCGCGGTCCCGGCGTGAGGTGCAGGTCGCGCTCGCCGGCAGCAATCGACAGGCTGGTGCTGATCGCCTCCGGCAGCTCGGCCCACAGGAACATGCCGCCGCTCGGGAGCGCGTAGCGCCAGTCCGGGAGCCTACGGTCGAGCGCGCCGGCGAGCGCATCGCGACGGCGGCGGATCATCGCTCGGCGCTCGGTCAGGATCTCGTCGAGGTGCCCGAGCACCTGGGTCGCGACGATCTGCTCGAACAGTGGCCCTGACATGTCGCTGGTGGCGCGAGCCGCGACCAGGCGGTGGATCAGCGCGGGGTCGGCGCGCGCCCACCCGATGCGGAGCCCTCCCCACACGGCCTTGCTCAACGAGCCGATCGTGATCGTGCGCTCGTCGCCGAAGCTCGCCGTCGGGGCGGGCATGTCCACGCCGTCGAGGTTGAGCTCGACGAACGTCTCGTCGATCACCACGATCGTGCCCGCGGCCCGGAGCGCGAGCATCGCGCGCCGGCGGGACGCTTCGTCGACCAGCACGCCGGTGGGGTTATGGAAGTCCGGCATCAGGTACGCGAGCGCTGGCTGGTGCGTCCGCGCCACCATTCCGAGCGCGTCGAGATCCCACCCGTCGCGCGTCAGTGGGACCGGGGACAGCCGCGCGCCGGCACCGCGGAGCGCGTCGAGCGCGACCGGATAGCTCGGAAGCTCGACGAGCACGCGCTGGCCGCGCGGGAGCATCGCCCTGATCGACAGGTCGAACCCGTGCATCGCGCCGTTCGTGACGAGGATCTGCTCGGGCACCGTGGCGAGCCCGCGACGATCGAACCAGGCCGCGATCGCCCGTCGGAGCGGGGGCAGTCCGAGCGGGTCGTAACCATGGTGGTCGAGCCACCGCGGAAGCTCGCGAGCCCCTGCCTGGAACAGCTCCTCGAGCACCGCCGGCGCCGGCAGCGCGGCGATCCGCATGTCCAGACCGGGGCCGCCGACGATCGCGTCGGGCGCGGATCGGTGGCCGCCGGGCAGCGTGACCCAGCTCCCGGAGCCCTGCCGGCTCTCGATGTAGCCGTGCTCGCGCAGCTGGTTGTACGCACCGGTGACGGTCGCCCGGCTGATCCCGAGCGCGGCCGCGAGCGTCCGCTCGGCGGGGAGGCGGCTCTCGATCGCGACCTGGCCGTCGACGATCAGCGCCCGGAGCGACGCGGCAAGCCGGTCGCGGCTCGTGCCGTTGCGCTGCCACGGGCCAAGCAGCCCGGTGAGGCGGCTGGCGGGAACGATCGCCACAAGCCACTTCTACCAAATTGGCCTGTGGTTGCATAGGCCATTATTTGACAGACTCGTGTGATGATGCGGATGCGCCCGCCCCGCGTACGACGCCTGGTGCAGCTATACGCCGGCCTCGTGCTGTTCGGGGTCAGCAGCTCGATGCTGCTCCTCGCGGGTCTCGGCGTCGATCCATGGGACGTCCTTCACCAGGGGCTCTCACGCCGCCTCGGCCTCGGCGTCGGCACGTGGGCGATCATCGTCGGCGTCGCAGTGCTCCTGCTGTGGATCCCGCTTCGCCAGCGGCCGGGCTTCGGGACGCTCAGCAACGTGCTGGTCGTCGGCGTGGTGATCGATGTGATGCTCGCCGTCGTGCCCCCGGTCCACGGCCTCGCCGCCCGGATCTTGGTGATGACGGCCGGCGTCGTCCTCAACGGCGTCGCTACCGGGGCGTACATCGGCGCCGGCCTCGGACCAGGTCCGCGCGACGGCCTGATGACGGGCCTGGCCGCCCGCGGACATTCGATCCGCGTCGTGCGCACGTCGATTGAGCTCACGGTGCTGCTCACCGGCTGGGTGCTAGGCGGCACCGTCGGGGTCGGTACCGTCGTGTACGCGCTCGCGATCGGGCCACTCGCGCACATTACGATCCCGCGGCTGCGTATTCCACTCGCCGAACCGGTGGTCACACCCCCGACCGCCTCGAGTCTTACATCGAACTGACACCAGTCGTCGTGCACGTATTTGCGGGGGCGACCTCCAGTGTCAGGACTCGTACCTCACGCGCAGCTCTCGCCCTTGTGCCCTGTTAGGTCGTGTACTGAACACGGCACGGTGAACCCGAGCGGGCAGTCGACGACCTACTTCTTCCGGTACGGCACGACCACGTCGTACGGGCTGCAGACGAGCCGCAGCGGCGCCGGTTCGGGCACCGGGATGGTCGCAGTCCACGCGGGGCTCGACGGACTGAGCCCGAACACCACCTACCACTACCAGCTCGTGGCCACGAGCTCCGCCGGCCCCAGCAACGGCCCGGATGAGTCGTTGACCATGACGGCGGCGGCGACGAGCCAGGCGATCGTCCTCGGTCACGAGGGCTTCGTCTCCCCCGGCGCGGTCGTGGGCGCCGAGGTCGACTGCTTCCACGGCACCACCACGTGCACTGGTCAGCTCACGATGTCCCACACGGGACCGTCATCGGACAGCGTAACTACTCGATCGCGCCCGACAGCGGTGGCTTCCAGAACATGGAGCTGAACTCGATCGGCCGGAATGACCTGCGATCCAACGGCGTGTTCCATCTGCTGGCGGTCACCGTGACTGTCACCCCGGCGGGCGGCCAGAGCCAATCATGGGTGATCCACCTCGCGCGGTGGGTCTGGCACTGACCCGGGGAGCCTCAGCCACCAACTGGTTGGACTGAGCCAGCCAATGGTGGCGCTTCCCCTCTAGGGGGCGTGGAAGATCTCCTCGAGGCGCTCGAACCCGGTATCGGGTCGGGCGCCCTCGGGGAGCTCGACGAACGGCGCCATGTCGCCCGCGCTCAGCGCCGGCGGGCCCGCAGCTGGCGATTCTTCAGGCGGTTGCCACACACCGCCATGTCGCACCAGTTGCCCTGCTGATTGCGCGACCGGTCGTAGAAGACCCAATGGCAGTCCGGATTCGCGCACATCTTCAGCCGGGACCAGCTGCCGTCGACCTGCGCAGCGCGGATGATCAGCAGCAGCTGAAAGAGCCCGTCCCCAAGGTCGCCGTCCGCCGCGCATTCGAGCCCGAGGGCCCCGCCATCGCCCACCGTCAGCCGCGCGCGGTGCTCGGCCGTGAGCGTCCGCAGCGCTTCCAGGTCTTCGGCGGCGTACTCCGAAGCGTTGCCGTCCGCCTCGACGAGGCTGCGCAGGCACTCACGAACCTCGCGGGCGAGCTCGAGGTCGGCTTCCGCCACGTCTACGTCGCCACCGACAAGCCCCGCGTCGATCAGCCAGTCGCGAGCCGGCGCGCGCTCGGCCAGCAGGTCGGTCCCATCCTCGACATCGCGCGTGTTGAGAAACGCCTGGACCCGGAGCAGCGGCATTGGGGCCGGCTTGGTCTCGGGGCCGCCGGGATACCAGGAAGGCTGATCGGCGCTCACCGAGTCGATTCTAGCCGCATGACCGGCAAAATGCCTTGACAGGTCACCGTGACCGGCGTATCATTGTCGCTGGTCATGAAGACGATATTGAGTCCCCATACGAAGGCTGACCCGCAGGGCGCGACAGTGCTCGTGGGCGACAGCTTGTTCAGCGGCCCGATCCTCGCCACGCGCCCGAGCCTCCGCGATCGGCTCGCGGCGCACTGGCACCCCCGCCGGCTCGACCGCGCGCTGGCCGACGGCACTCCCCCTGAGGCGAGTGCGGCGCTCGCGCTCCGCGCCCGCGAGCTGACCGAGCTCGAGCGCCGGCAATCGATCGCGAGCGCGATTCGGCGAGTCCTGCGCGAGGGTCGGGAGGGCGTGCCTCGCCGCTCCGGCCGGATCCGACCCGAGCGGTCGCGGGTGGCGGCGGCCAGCCAAGAGCTGAGCGCGCTCGCCGACACGCTGGCCGAGCCGGGACCGGTGACAGCCGCCGGCGTGGCTCAGGCCTGGATCCTTCTCACCGACGGAACCGGGCCGCTGTACAACGCATGCAGCCGCGCCAGCCTCCGCGCGCGCGCCGCCGGCGCCGCCAGGGATCTGCGCCCCTGGCCCGCGTGATCGCTCCCGGATTCAGACTGTGCGCGGATCCGGCCTGCCCCGCCGGCTTCGGACTGCCCCGCCTAGCAGGCGGGGCAGCCGATACACCGAAAGCGTGGAGGCCTACTCCGCCACCGGCGGCGGGTAGACCTCGGCCACCAACTCATCGACCTTCTCGCCCGGCAGACGCTTGGCGATCGCGACGAAGTAGATGATCAGGCTCCAGACCGCGACGGCCAGCAGGCCGCCCCACAAGCCGAGATCGTCGTTCCCGCCCTGGTCGAGCACGTGCCTGAAGAACCCGATGCCGCCGACGATCCCGCCGGCACCGAAGTCGCCGAAGTACGAGATCACGAGCATCCCGAGCAGGTAGGGGATGATCCACCACGCGGCGTCCCAGTCCATCGGCTGGGCCTTGGGGTTGAGGTTGAACGCGTACGACGCGGCGATCAGGGCGTAGCCGATCAGCATCGCCACCATCAACGTCGTGTACGTCTCCCAGCCCGCCCAGTAGATGATCCAGCTCGCGCACACGAACGACAGCGGCGCGAGGAACTCCGCTGCGGGCAGTCGGTACACGCGGTCCAGCTCCGGTTTCTGCTTCCGCAGTGCCGCCAGCGCGAGCGGCGCGCCGGCGTACATCAGCACGGACGCGCTCGTGACGACGCCGACGAGCGCGCTCCAGCTCGGGAACGGCAGCAGGAACAGCAGACCGATGACGGCCGCGAAGATGATTCCGAACACCGGGACCTTCGTCCGCCCGTCGGTCTTCTGGAACGCCGTCGGGACGAACCCGTTGCGGCTGAGGGCGAAGCTGAGCCGGGCCGATGACGTCGTGTAGATCAGCCCCGTACCGGCAGGCGAGACCACCGCGTCGAGCCGGAGCAGGAACGCGAGCCACGACAGCCCGGCGATCTTGGACACCGTGTAGAACGGACCCGCGTTGAGCCCGACGACCGCGGGATTCTGGTTGGAGCTACCCAGGTTCGTCCACGGACCATGCACGTGCAGGAAGGTCGGGCTGAGCGCGCCGATGAACGCGACTTGGAGCAGGATGTAGATGCCCGCGCCGATCAGGATCGACAGGATCACCGCACGCGGCAGGTCGCGCTGGGGGTTCCGCGCCTCCCCCCCCAACTGGACGGCCTGTTCGAACCCGAGCAAGGCGAACACGATCCCTCCCGACGGGATCGCGATCAGGATCGACTTGATCGCGGCGCCATGGACGAAGAAGCCGCCCCCCTTGCTGAAGTTGGAGCCGTGAAAGTTCGACACCAGCAGCACCACGATCGTCAGCACCGGGATGAACACCTTCCACGTGGTGATGCCGTTGTTCGCCCGCGCCAGCCAGCGAATGCCGACCAGGTTCAGGACGACGAAGATCACCATCAGGATGACGGCGGCGATGATGCCGCTGCCCGAAAGGGTGTTCGCAGGAAGGCCATTGACGAGGTGGCTGTGGAAGAAGCCCTTCGCCCACTTCGCTGTCGACAGGTACTGGATCGCGGCGAGCACCTCGATCGGTGCGACCGTCGCCGCCTGCAGGTACGACGCCCAGCCGAACGACGCGCCGGCGAAGCTCCCGAACGCGTAGTGCGGGAACCGGCTGGTGCCGCCGCTGACCGGGAACAGGCCTCCGAGCTCGGCGTGGACCAGTGCGAGCAGGATCACGATCATCGACGCGATCACCCACCCGATCAGCGCGGACGGGCCGGCATACGTCGCCGCAACCAGTGCTCCGAACAGCCAGCCGGACCCGATGATCGAACCCTCGGACGCCCACAGAAGCCCCAGGAACCCGACCCCGCGGTCGAGCCCGTCGGCATCCAGGACGGCGGTGCGTTCGACCTGTGGGGTCGCTAAATCTGCCATCTACCCTCCTTGAAACACCCTCGGTAAGAAGGGGGCGATCTTATCCCCTCGACCGGCGGAGGTCTAATAAGGGTGCGTGACGTGCAGGTCACGCGGAGGGCGGCCTGGGCTGAGCGCTCGGCGGCCGCGCGGCGGCCGCCGAGAACGTCTTCAGCTGCGGTACAGGTACTCGAGTTGGGCGACGCGCCCACGGCTCCGGCGGCGCTCCTCGTCCGTGACGAACGGCACGCCGGTCTGGTTCTCGAGCACGCGCCGCTGCACGTAGTCGAGCTCGCTCCAGAGACGCTTGATCCGGCTGGCGATCCGGTGCGTGCGGGATTCGGTTGCGGTTCCCATTTCTGCCTCCTTGAGGTCGGCGTAACTCATACCCTGAGTCTGGGCTAAGTCGCACCGTCACACATCGGCAGATCGCAGTCGATAGGGGCCGGACCCCACTTAGTTTCGAGCGTCAACCCCTTACCTGACGCCCAGCCTCACGACGCGCGCGCTAGCGGCGCGGCCGGATGCGCGTCGGGGTCCGGTCGGGGTGCCGCGGCGAGCCCCGTCGCCCCGGCGACGGACGACGCGCGCGGTTGTGGTCGCGCATCCTTGCGCGACCCTGGTCGGCGTCCGGCAACGGCGGTCCGGCACCCGGCGGCTCTGGTGGACGGTCGGGACCCCGCGGCGGGCCTCCTCCGCCACCGTCGTCGCTGTCTGGACGATCCGGCGGCGAGCCGCCACCGCGAAACAGCAGCCCCGGAATCACGAACAGCGCCGGCAGCGCGAACAGCGGCACGAACATGATGGTGCCGCTGGCCAGGCTCGCGAACGGAAGCAGCACGATCCCCACCAGCACGGCCACACGCGTGGAGACACTGGCTCCGCCGTCACTCACCGGCCCAGTTTAACTCTCGCCGGAGGTCCCCTGAGCCGTCAGGTCAGCTTTGTGGCGGTTCCGCGCGCCGGCCCGGCGGAAGGCCTGGACCGTTGGCGGCATTCATCGACGGCCCGCTCGCGAGGTCGCCGACCAGGATGCCGTCGCGAATCTGAGACATGAGGTCCCCGACGGCGCTCGGCGAGTGCGGCAGCAGGATCGTGTTGGTCTTCGCGCCTTCGCCGAGCGCTCGGATCATGTCGGTGTACTGGGTGAGCGCGACGAGCGCCATCGCCTCCCGCATGTCGAGTCCGTGCTGGGCGATGATCTCGAGCGACTCGTGCAGTCCCTCGGCGATCGCCTTGCGTTCGGCGGCGACGCCCTCGCCCTGGAGGCGCATCGTCTCCCGCTCGCCCTCGGCCTTCTTGACCGCAAGCGTCTTCTGCGCATCGCCCTGGGCCGCGGCTGCGATCTGATTCCGCTGCGACGCGTTGATGTTGTTCATCGCGTCCTTGACCCGCTGGTCGGGCTCGATGTTCGTGATGAGCGCCTTGACGATCTCGTAGCCGTAGTCGGCCATCTGCCGGTGAAGCGTCTCCTGGATGTGCATGGCGATCGTGTCCGCGTCGGCGTAGGCCTCGTCGAGGTCCATGCTCGGGATGTGCGAGCGGACCACGTCGAACGCGTAGGACTGGATCTGGACCTCGGGACTGTCGAGCTTGAAGTAGGCGTCCTGGACCTGCTGGTCCGAGGGGCCGACCTTGTACTGGACCGCGAGCTTGACGCGGACGAACACGTTGTCCTTGGTCTTGGTCTCGATCTCCGAGTTCAGCTGCTCGACCTGCAGGCTCATCCGCCCGGCGACGCGCTCGACGAACGGCGTCTTGGTCTGGAGCCCGGGGCCCGCGACGCGCACGAACTTGCCGAACCGTTCGACGATCGCCCGCTCCTGCTGCTCGACTGTGAAGAAAAACACCGGCATCTTTCCCCCCCTTCCAGGGTCGGGGTCTCAGGCGCTGGCCGATCCGTCCGGCGCATTCATTTGCCATAGCAGAGTTTAGGCACCCGCCTGCGCCGCCGAAAGCGCACCAGGGTGTCGTTTCGCGACACCCTCGAACGGAGGGTCGTCGAGGAGTACCTTGACCAGCATATGACCGATGAAGCGAGCCCGGCCGAGTTCGTCGACCGCGAGCCTGACGAGCGGCTGCTTTCCGGCGACCTCGCGAACCTCCCCGAGGTCGTCGGCCGGCCCGAGGCGCTCGTGCCGAGCCGGGCGCGCGGCAAGATCGTCGGCACCGGCGCGACGCTTACCGCGGCATCGCTGATTCTCGGGTCCTTGCTCGTCCTCCTCGGGCTGATCGACGCAGTCTCGAGCGGAGTCGACGGGCTGAGCATCGCGATCATCGTCGTCGGAGCGATCCTCGTCGTCACCCACTGGGGCTGGGTCCACGTCGCCGAGCTCACGGCCAACTCGATCGAGGGCCGAGGCAACACGCAGATCGAGGACCGGCGCCGGCAATGGCTCACGACGATTCAGCCGTACACGCGCTTCGAGGTCTACACCCGCGTCGAGGAGGACGGCGCGATCACGATCTTCCGGGTCGCCCACCGTCCGGTCGCGAGCGGCGAGCGCCGCTTCACGTTCGACCGCGAGGTCGAGTACGAGGAGGTCCACTCGCCCGACGAGCCCGCGGCCACCGTCACCGAGCGAGCCGAGCTTCTGCGCCGGCAGGCCGCGCAGGACACCGAGCGCGAACGCGAGCGCTACCAGATCGCCGCGGACGCTTACGAGTCGGTGCTGATCGACGACGCCGACGAGCAGCAGCGCCGCCTCGCTCAGCGCGCCGCCTCGGAGGCGCTGTCGCACCAGATCAACTCGAACCTGCGCGACCCGCCGCTGGTCGAGTAGCGCGCCGATGAGCGTCAGCACAGAGGCCATGCCTTATGGCGGGCGGACCGCGTGGGCGCGGAACCTCGCCGCGCCCGTTCGGAGCTTCCTGAGCACCGAGGCGGGCGGGGCGTTCGTGATGCTCGGCGCCGCGATCGTCGCCCTGCTGTGGGCGAACTCGCCGTGGTGGCACACGTACGAGTCGGTGTGGACGACTGAGCTCTCGATCCGGATCGGGACCGCCGGAATTGCGGCGGACCTTCGCACGCTGGGTCAACGAGGGGCTGATGACGCTGTTCTTCCTCGTGGTCGGGCTCGAGGCCAAACGCCAGCTCGACCTCGGAGAGCTGCGGGAGCGGCGCCGGCTCGCGATCCCGGTGTTCGCCGCGATCGGCGGCATCACGGTGCCGATCCTGATCTACCTGGCGTTCAACGCCGGCCGCGCCGGCGGACACGGATGGGGCGCTGCCATGTCGAGCGATACCGCGTTCGCGCTCGCGGCCGTGGCGCTGGTGACTCCCCGGACCGCGACTCGCATCCGGGTGTTCCTGCTCACGCTCGCCGTGGCCGACGACCTCGCCGCGCTCATCGTGATCGCGACTGTGTACACGACGCACGTCTCCTGGCTCGCGCTCGGCATCGCTGTGGCGCTGTTCGGCGTGCTCGTGGCCCTGCGCTACGCCCCGTTCGGGCGCGCCGCGATCTCGGTCGGCGTGGGGATCGCGATCTGGGTCGCGATGTTCAAGTCCGGCATCGATCCGGTCATCTCCGGCTTGGCCATCGGGCTCGGCACCAGCGCCTACCCACCGTCCCGCGACGACCTCGAGCGGGCGACCTCACTCACGCGCGAGTTCCGTGAGCAACCGACCCCCGAGCTTGCGCGCTCGGCGCAGCAGAGCCTGCTGTCGGCGATCTCGCCCAACGAGCGGGTGCAGTACGAGCTGCATCCGTGGACCAGCTACGTGATCGTGCCGCTGTTCGCGCTCGCCAACGCGGGGATTCACATGACCTCGAAGCTCTTGAGCAATGCGGTCGGCTCGCCGATCACGTGGGGGATCCTGCTCGGGTACGTCGTGGGCAAGCCGATCGGGGTGTTCACGGGCTCGTGGATCGCATCCCGCCCGGCGCTGCACGGGCCGCGTTCGCCGATCAGCGAACCGGTGCTGCTGACCGCGGGCGCCTGCGCCGGCATCGGCTTCACGGTGTCGCTGCTCGTGTCGAGCCTCGCGTTCAAGGGCATCGCGCTCGACGAGGCCAGGCTCGGCACGCTGTGCACGGTGGTGGTGGCGCCCGCGGTGGCGTGGGCCTTGACCCGGCTGATCAGGAAGCTGCCCGAAGGGCTCCGCGCGCGCCAGGTCGCCCGCACCGCAGACGACATCCTCGACCTGGCGGTCGAAGTCGATCCCGAGTACGACCACATCCGCGGCCCGGACGACGCCCCGGTGACGTTGCTCGAGTACGGCGACTTCGAATGCCCGTTCTGCGGCCAGGCCGAGAGCGTGGTCCGCGAGCTGCTCACCGCGCACGGCGACGACGTCCGATACGTGTGGCGACACCTGCCGCTCAGCGACGTCCACCCGAGCGCGCAGCTCGCATCCGAAGCCTCCGAAGCCGCCGCGGCCCAGGGAAAGTTCTGGGAGATGTACGACATCCTGCTCGCCCATCAGGGAGATCTGACGCCTCGCGATCTCGCGCGGTACGCCTCCGATCTCGGCCTCGATGTGGAGCGCTTCCGGGACGAGTTGCGCCGGCGCGAGTACGCCGGGCGGGTCAGCGAGGACGTCGCCAGCGCCGACGAGAGCGGAGTCTCGGGCACCCCGACGTTCTTCATCAACGGTCAGCGGCACTACGGCGTCTACGACATCGACACGCTGAGCGAGGCGGTCGGGGCCGCCAAGCGACGAGCGCGGCAGATTTCATTGGTGACCATGCCGCAAATGGAGGAAACCCCCGGATAGTTGTGCGGACAACTACCTGCTATGCTCAACGCACAATGGAACTTGGACTCGCCACCTTCGCCGACCTCGCCTCGGGCGTCACCCCAGAGCAGCGGATGCGCGACCTGCTCGAGGAGGCGACGCTCGCCGACCAACTCGGACTGGACGTGTTCGCGGTCGGCGAGCATCACCGCCCGGATTTCCTGGTCTCCTCCCCCGCCGTCGCGCTCGCCGCGATCGCCGCGAGGACCGAACGCATCCGGCTCTCGAGCGCGGTCACCGTGCTCAGCTCGGACGATCCCGTCCGCGTGTTTCAGCAGTTCGCCGAGCTCGACCTGATCTCCGGGGGCCGGGCCGAGATCATGGCCGGCCGCGGATCGTTCACCGAGTCCTTCCCGCTGTTCGGCTACGACCTCGACGACTACGACGCGCTGTTCGCCGAGAAGCTCGAGCTGCTGCTGAAGATCCGCGAGTCCGTGCGCGTGACCTGGTCAGGCGACCACCGCGCGCCTCTGAACGACGCCGGCGTGTGGCCGCGCCCGGTGCAGGATCCGCTGCCGGTGTGGGTCGCGGTCGGCGGAACGCCGCAATCGGTCGTCCGCGCCGGCGCGCTCGGACTGCCGCTCACGCTCGCGATTATCGGCGGCCAGCCGGAGCGGTTCGTGCCGCTCGTCGAGCTGTACCGGCGCGCGTTCGAAGCCGCCGGACACGACCCGTCGCAGGCCACGGTCGCGATCAATACCCACGCGTTCGTCGGCGACACAGAGACAGCGGCCAACAGCGCCTTCGCCACCCGCTACCTGCAGATGATGAACCGGATCGGCCGCGAACGCGGCTGGCCGCCTTCAGGCCGACCCGAATACGACGCGCTCCGCTCGCCCCGCGGCGCGCTCGCGGTCGGCTCGCCCGAGCAGGTGACCGAGAAGATCCTGTTCGAGCACGAGCTGTTCGGCCACCAGCGATATGTCGGGCAGATGAGCGTGGGCGCCGTCGCTCACAAGGACGTCATGCGTTCGATCGAGCTGTTCGGGACCGAGGTCGCTCCGGTCGTTCGGGCCGAGGTCGATCGCCGCGAGTCCGGCCGGCGCGCCGCCTGACGCCGTTCACCCGTGTGAGCGTTCCAGCGCCTTCACCACGCTGACCAGGTAACTCCACATTCGCCTAACCCCGCGGATGGTGCGCGTCAAGGGCGTCCACGGGCCCCGGACGCTCGACGTGATCCTCGTGGCAGCCCACGAATAGACTCGCGCCCGTGCGTACCCAGGTAGGCATCGTCGGGGCGGGTCCCGCAGGGCTCACGCTCGCGATGCTGCTCCACCGCGAGGGCGTCGAGTGCGTCGTGCTCGAGGCGCGCACGCGGGAGTACGTCGAGAAGCGCGTCCGGGCCGGGCTGCTCGAGCAGAACACCGTGAACCTGCTGCGCGAGCTCGATGCCGCCGATCGGCTCGACCGCGAAGGCCTCGAGCACAACGGCATCTACCTCCGCTACCACGGGCGCAACCACTACGTCGACATGGCCGGATTGACCGGCCGCCACATCACGATCTACGGTCAGCAGGAGGTCGTCAAGGACCTCACGCAGGCGTTGCTCGATCGCGGCGTCCCGGTCCTGTTCGAGGTTAGCGATGTCGAGCTCCACGACATCGAGACCAAACGGCCCCGGATCACGTACGAGCACGACGGGCAGACACACGAGTTGACCTGCGACGCGATCGCGGGGTGCGACGGCTTCCACGGCGTCAGCCGCCAGCGGATCGCCGAGCATCTGACCGAGTACGAGTACGTGTACGAGTTCGGCTGGCTCGGGATCCTGGCCGAGGCGCTCGCCGGCCACCGACGAGCTGATCTACGCCTGGCACGAGGACGGCTTCGCGCTCTACACGATGCGCTCCCAGACGATCAGCCGGCTGTACCTCCAGGTCCCCGCTGAGGAGGACATCGAGAACTGGCCCGACGATCGGATCTGGGACGAGCTCGGCAACCGGCTGGGACGAGGTCAACGAGGGCAACATCTTCGACAAGGGCATCACGCCGATGCGCTCTTTTGTGGCCGAACCGATGCAGCGCGGCCGACTGTTCCTGGCCGGCGACTCGGCTCACATCGTGCCGCCCACGGGCGCGAAGGGCCTGAACTTGGCCGTCAACGATGTCCGCCTCCTGGCCCCCGCCCTGACCGAGCTGATCCGCCACGGCAACAGTCAGCGCGCCGACGGGTACACGACCGCCGCGTTGCGCCGGGTGTGGCGCGCGCAGGATTTCTCCAACTACATGACCCAGATGCTGCACGACCTCGGTGGCGGCCCGTTCCAGCAGGAGCTCCAGCTCGCCCGCCTCCAGTACGTCGCGCGCTCCGAGGCGGCGGCGCGAAGCCTGGCCGAGAACTACGTGGGCCTTCCGGCCGAGCCGGAGTTTTAGCGACGCGATGAAGATCGCCTACGAGCGCGGCCTCCACGAGCTGGGCGACGGGCTCTACGCCTACCTGCAGCCTGATGGCGGATGGGGCTGGAGCAACGCCGGCCTGATCACGGGCGGCGACACCTCGCTGCTCGTCGACACGCTGTTCGATCTCAAGCTCACACGGGACATGCTCGACGCGATGCGCCCCGTCACCGAATCGAGCCCGATCGGCCAGGCGTTCAATACGCACGGCAACGGGGACCACTGGTTCGGCAACGCGCTGCTCCCGGACGGCATCCCGATCGTGGCCAGCGCAGCCGCCATCGAGGACATGCGCGCCGCGCCGGCCGCGGCCGTCAACGTGCTGTTCAACGAACTCGACCTCGGGCCGGAGTTCGACGCGTTCGCGGAGCGAGCGATGCGCAGGTTCGACTTCGCCTCGGTCATCGAGCGGCTACCGACGGAGTCGTTCTCGGGCGCTCACGAGCTCCGGGTCGGCGACCGCGGCGTGAACCTGATCGAGCTTGGGCCCGCGCACACCCTCGGGGACACAGTCGCCCACGTCCCCGACGCGGGCGTCGTGTTCACCGGCGACCTCCTGTTCATCGAGGGCACCCCGATCATGTGGGACGGACCGGTTGCGAACTGGCTCACCGCATGCGACCGCATCGTCGAGCTCGGCGCGCGCGTGATCGTTCCCGGGCACGGCCCGGTGACGGACGAGTCGGGCGTGCGCGACGTCCAGCGCTACCTCACCTACGTCCGCGACGAGGCCCGGAAGCGGTTCGATGCCGGCATGGACGAGATCGCGGCCGCCGACGACATCGACCTCGCCGACTTCCGTGACTGGGGCGACGCCGAGCGGATCGCGGTCAACGTCGCGACGATCTATCGCGAGCTCGACCCCTCCCTGCCGGCGCTCACGCGGCCCGAGCTGTTCCTGCGGATGGCCCAGTGGAGCGCACGCCACTAGTGGACCGAGCAATGCCACTGATCAGTCGGCGGCTGCTCGGCCGCGACCTGTCAGGATCATAAGCGCGGGAAGCAACGACGGCCAGGAGGTCGATTGATGGCGACAGAGGCGGTAGACGCCGGCAACAAGACGATCGCGCGATCAGCGGCGGACGCGGCGGAGCGCCGCGGGAACCGGCTCGCGGTCAAGTACCAGAGCGACGGCGAGTGGCGCGAGCTGACATTCGCCGAGGTGTCCGAGATCGTCGACGAGATCGCGCTCGGATTGGTTGGCCTCGGGATCGAGCCCGGCGATCGCGTGGCGCTGCTCGCGAACACGCGGCCGGAGTGGACGTTCTCGAGCCTCGGGATCTCGCGCGCCGGCGCCGTGGTCGTGCCGATCTACCCGACGAACTCCCCTGAGGAGTGCGAGTGGGTTGCGGGCAACTCCGAGTCGCGGGTCGTGATCTGCGAAGACGCCGGTCAGGCCGCCAAGATCCAGCAGGTCAGGGGCGGCCTCGAGCAGCTCGAGCACGTGGTCGTGATCGACCCCTCCCCCGGCGACGACGCCGGCGATGGCGACGGCAGCGGCAACGGCGACGGGCACATCGGGCTCGACCGCCTGCGCGAGCAAGGCCGCGGCGGCGACCGCTCCGAGCTCGACCGGCGCTGCGAGAAGGTCGCGCCCGGCGACCCGTACACGATCATCTACACGTCGGGCACGACCGGAGCGCCGAAGGGCGTCGTGCTCAGCCACGGCAACTGCGCGTCGGTCGGAGTGATGTGTCAGGAGATCGGGTTCGTCACCGAGGAGGACCTGAGCTACCTGTACCTGCCGCTGGCCCACGTGTTCGCGTTGACCGTACAGCTCGCCTCGTTCGACGTCGGCACCGGGATCGTCTACTGGGGCGGCGACACCCAGCAGATCATCGCCGAGGCGATGCAGACGTCGCCGACCTACTTCCCGTCGGTCCCGCGGATCTTCGAGAAGCTGTACGCACTCGCGCAGTCGATGGCCGAGAGCGAGGAACAGCTCCGCGACGCCGTGCAGCTCGGCATGAAGGTGCTGGAGATGCGCCGACGCGGCGAGGACGTGCCCGAAGAGATGAGCGCCGGCTACGACCGGGCGCAGGAGGCCCTGTACGGCAAGGTCCGTGCGCTGTTCGGCGGCAAGCTCGACAAGGCGGTGTCGGGTGCCGCCCCGATCTCGGTCGAGATTCTCGAGTTCTTCTACGCCTGCGGGGTGCCCGTGCTCGAGGGCTGGGGCATGACCGAGACCACGGCGCTCGGGACGGTCAACACGCTCGAGCACGTGAAGCTCGGGACGGTCGGGCGCCCGTTGCCCGGAGTCGAGCTGAAGATCGCCGACGACGGCGAGGTCATGATCAAGGGGCCGAACGTGTTCCGCGAGTACTGGCGCAACCCCGAGGCCACCCGCGAAACGTTCACCGATGACGGGTGGATGCTGACCGGCGACCTCGGCGCGATCGATGAGGACGGCTACCTGACGATCACCGGCCGAAAGAAGGACATCATCATCACCGCCGGGGGGAAGAACCTGACCCCCGCGAATCTCGAGAACGATCTCAAGCAGTCGCGCTGGATCTCCCAGGCCGTCATGCACGGCGACCGGCGCCCCTACCCGGTGGCGCTGATCACACTCGACCCCGAGGAGATCGGACCGTGGGCTCGCGAGCGATCCCTACCCGAGGACATGGCCGAGCTCGTCGAGCGCGAAGAGGTCCGCGAGCTGATCCAGGACGTGCTCGACCGCGCCAACGCCAAGCACGCGCAGGTCACGCAGATCAAGAAGTTCGCGCTGCTCGACCATGACCTCACGCAGGAGGCCGGCGAGCTGACGCCTACACTGAAGCTCAAGCGCAACGTCGTCAACGAAAAGTACGCGGATGTGTTCGAGGCGCTGTATGGCTGAGGCGTTCTGCGACGTCGGCGGGGCCGTGAGGCTCTGCTACGAGACGTTCGGCAGCGCGGACGACCCGCCGCTGCTGTTGATCATGGGGCTCGGGATGCAGATGCTCGGATGGCCTGAGGACTTCTGCGAGCAGCTCGCCGGGCGCGGCTTCTACGTCGTCCGCTTCGACAACCGCGATATCGGGCGCTCGACTCGGATCCACGGCCGCCCGCCGACCCCGTCGCAGCTCCTGCGCCGGAAGATCGACCCGGTCCTGTACTTGCTGTCAGACATGGCGGCAGACGCGGCCGGCCTGCTGCGCGAGCTCGATCTGGCGCCGGCGCATGTCGTCGGCGTATCGATGGGAGGGATGATCGCCCAGACACTCGCCGCTCGGCACCCGCAGGCGGTCCGTTCGCTCGTGTCGATCATGTCGATGACCGGCAGTCGATGGACCGGCCAGCCGGCGTTCCGGATCTATCCGTACCTGATCCGACAAGCCCCAACCGAGCGTGAGGCATACATCGAGCACATGTCGCGGATGTTCGCGATGATCGGTTCCACAGGCCTGCCGCAGGACCCCAAGCGGATCCGGGACATGCTCGCCCGGGCTTACGACCGGGGGCACGACCCCGCCGCCTCGGGTCGCCAGCTCGGCGCGATCATCGCCTCGGGTGATCGCACCGCCGAGGTGCGCACGATCAAAGCGCCGACGCTGGTGATCCACGGATCCAAGGACCCGATGGTGAGCAAGTCCGGCGGACAGGCGACCGCCCGCGCGATTCCCGGCGCTCGGCTCATGATCGTCGACGGGATGGGTCACGACCTCCCCGAGGCGGCCTGGCCCCAGATCATCCCGGCGATCGCCGACCACGCCCACGCCGCCGATCGGACGACGGCCGGCGCCCCGTCGCCCTCGCCTTGACCGACTCCTCGCCGGTACGGCTGCGCGACGGCTCCTCGGTGGTGATCCGTCCGCTCACGCCCGACGATGGGGAGCTCCTGCGGTCCGGCTTCGAGCGGCTGTCCGAGCGGTCGCGCTACCTGCGCTTCCAGACCCCGCTGACCGAGCTGCGCGACGAGCAGCTGTCGTATCTGACCGCGATCGACCACCACGACCACGAGGCGCTGGTGGCGCTCGACCCGGACGGGGGCGCCGCCGTCGGCGTCGCCCGGTTCGTACGCGTGAGCGAGCACGTCGCCGAGTGCGCGATCGTCGTCGCCGACGAGTGGCAGAACCGCGGACTCGGCGGGGAATTGCTCGACCGCCTGGTGGACCGTGCACACGAGGAGGGGGTCGAGCGGTTCACCGCGCTCGTGCTCGCCCAGAACACCGACGCGCTGCGGCTGCTCGAGCGGCTCGGCGACACCGTCAGGCATTCCGAGGGCTCGCAACTCGAGCTCGAGATCGAGCTGTCGGCGCGGCCCGAATCGAGTGCTCAGCTGCGGCTCGTCCTCGCCGCCGCCGCGCGGGGGTTGCTGATCCCGGCGATCAGTGTCTGGCGGCAGGTCGCCGACTTCGCCCACCGCCGCGGGCGGGCGGCCGCCGTCGTCGAGCCTGCCAACGTGATCGTCGCCCACGTGTACGGGGGCGGCGAGGACTCGCCGGCAATCACTGTCGCCGCCGGCCTGGCGTCGGCGCGCCAGGCCCACGTCCACCTCGTCGAGAGCTATTGGCCGGTGGTGAGCGACCGCGATGCGGTCGACCGGCGCCTGTCTGCCGCCGCCGACGAGCTGCGCCAGCAGGGGATCGGCGTGACCGCCCATCTGATCGGTGGCGACACCGTCGATGCGGTGATCGACGTCGCCGAGGAGACCGAGGCAGCGCTGATTGTGATCGACCGGCGCGCGGCCAGCGCGGTCGCGCCGTGGTCCGCGTACTCGCTGCCGGCCCGCGTGTGTGCGCGCGCGCCGTGTGATGTGCTCATCGCGCGCGAGGCCGCTTAACGGGAGCGGGCCCGAGCTGATCGCCCGGGCCCGGCCCCTGAAACTTCAGGCTGTTGCGCTTAGCTTAGGCCGCCGCGCTCAGACCTTCGAGTTCGGCGGTGGCGGCCAGCCGCCGGAGGCCCTGCTCCTCGAGCTGACGCGCGCGCTCGGCGGTGATTCCGAGCTCCGATCCAGCTTGGCGCAGCGTCCGGGGCTCTTCGCCCGCGAGGCCGAAGCGCAAGCGGATCACGCTCGCCTCGGCCGCCGGCAGGCGCTGCACGGCCTCGTTGACGCGCTCGTCGCGCTCGAGGTCGGCAACTTCCTGCATCGGCTCCGGCCGATCGCTCGCGAGCAGATCGCCCAGCGCCGTCTCGCCGTCGTCGCCGACCGGCTGGTCGAGGCTCGTCATCGCGCGGCTGAGCTCGCGCAACTCGATCACCTCGTCGAGTTCGAGACCAGCGACGGCCGCGATCTCCTCGTCCGTCGGTTCCCGCCCGAGCTTGGTGTTCAGATCACTCTCGATCTTGCGCACCTTGACCTGGCGCTGTGAGACGTGCACCGGCACCCGGATCGTCCGGCCATGGTTCTGCAGGCCACGCTGAATCGCCTGACGGATCCACAGCGTGCCGTACGTCGAGAACTTGAACCCGCGCCGCCAGTCGAACTTCTCGACCGCGCGGATCAGTCCGAGCATCCCCTCTTGGACCAGGTCCTCCATCGGCAGGCCATGACCCTGATAACGACGAGCCTGTGAGACCACGAGCCGGAGGTTCGCGTTGATCATCCGCTCCTTGGCCTCGAGGTCTCCGCGCTCGATCCTCTTGGCGAGCTCGATCTCCTCCGCCGCGGTGAGCAGCGGGTGAACGCGGGCGTTGCGCATGAACAGCTCGAGCGACTCGAGCGAGCCTGAGCCCCGATCGATGTCGGTGGTCCGCACCTCGACCCCGGTGTCGGCCTGAGCGCCGGCATGCGTGCTTCGCCGGCGGGTTTGCCGCCGGTTTTCCGCAGCTGGCCTGCGCTTCGCCGTGCCTGATCCGAGGCGTCTGGTGGTTTCGTGCTTACCGGACCGGGGGGAAGGGGTCCGATCTACTTCAAAATTTTTCAATTCGGTCCTTTTGTCATCCATAGTTCGATACAGATCGAATTATAGCATTGTTCGACGGTCATCGAACGATGCAATTCGAGGTTTTCCGCCGCGAGAGAAACTGCGACTGAATGGGAAGACGCCTGGCGGGCCAGCTTCCTTCTACCCATTCAAACGGTCTTCTTGAATACTTCGTTCCGGCCCGGATGTCACACCGGTCTTCGTGAATCCTTCGATTCCGGCTCGGGACCTCCTGCCCGTTTTTGCGCGGGGCTGAACGCGACGTCGGCCATCCGGCCATCCCGCCGTCCGGGACGGCCCTCGCCGGCGCGGCTGCGTGAGCGAGTCGAGCGCGCGTGATGCGAAGGTGTTGAGGATCGCCACTCACAGCTGTGATCGAGTCGTGGCGCCGGCGGCGATGAGTCGCGGGCGCGGGCCTCATCGGATATTCGAGCTGGCGCGCCGGCGTGTGACGGCGGCGCCGCCTTCGAGTGACGCACCTCACAGTCGCACGTTTCCGGGACGGCGGCCCGGGTAGCGCCTTCATCGATGAGCGTCGACAGCCTGACCAGCGAGGCCCGCGATGCGTTCGCGGGGTACGCCGAGCCCGAGGAACGCCCCCCGTTTCGCACCTACGCCGCCCTGACCGCCATCCTCAACGCCGGCTTTGCCGGAGCCCTCGTGGCCGCCAAGCGCTCGGACCGGCTCCCGGCGAGCGTCTCCGCGCCTGACGTTGTGCTGATCGGCACCGCCAGCCACAAGCTGTCGCGTCTGCTCGCCAAGGACAAGGTCACGAGCTTCCTCCGCGCGCCGTTCACCGAGTACCAGGGTCGCGGCGGTCCCGCGGAGGTCGAAGAGCGGGCGCGCGGCGACGGCGCCCGCCGGGCGATCGGCGAACTGCTGATCTGCCCGTACTGCCTGGGGCTTTGGGCGTCGGGCGCCTTCCACGTCGGCCTGATGTTCGCGCCGCGCGTGACCCGGGTGGCGGCGTCGACGCTGACGGCGCTGACCGTGTCGGACTTCCTGCAGATCGCCTACAAGGCGGCGGAGGACCGAGGCCTCGGCGGGTCCTAGCGCGACCGCGTCGGCGTGTCGTAGTTCCCCGCACCCTCTCGGGAGAACTACTGCTAACGCTTTCGGGCGACTACGACGATAAGGGGGTATGTTCGCCGACAGCCAGGCATTCTCCCGGGCCAGCCATGAGCTTCGCACCCCGCTGAATGCCATCCTCGGCTTTGGTCAGCTGCTGGCGCTCGACGAGCTCAACGATTCACAGCGCCACAGCGTCGATCAGATCATGGCCGGTGGCCGTCACCTGCTGGCGCTGATCGAGGACCTGCTCGACGTCTCGCGTCTCGACTCCAAGGGCCTCGACCTCCAGCCGGTCGATGTCGCCGCCCTTATCGACGACGCGGTCTCGCTGTGCGCGCCGCTCGCGGCCGGAGAATCGCTGACCGTGGCGGTCGACGCCGGCGAGGAGCCGCTACGGGCGTGGGTCGACCCCCGCCGCCTCAAGCAGGTGCTGCTCAACCTGATCTCGAACGCGATCAAGTACAACCGTCCCGGCGGCTCGATCACGGTCCGGGCTCGGCCCGACGGCGCCGACGGCGTCCGCCTCGACGTGGTCGACTCGGGCGTCGGCATGACCTTCCAGCAGCTCAGCCGCCTGTTCCGGCCTTTCGAGCGCCTCGACGCGCCGCTCCGCGGCATCGAGGGCAACGGGCTCGGCCTGGCCGTCTCCAAGGCTCTGGTTGAGGCGATGGACGGGACGATCGACGTCGCTTCGACCCCCGGCGACGGCTCGGTCTTCAGCGTCCGGCTGCTCGCCGCCGAGGCGGTCCCGGCTGCCGGCGCGCCGGCTCACGCACTCCCCCAGGCCGCCTGAACCCCTACTGCCGCCTGGCGCGAGGCTACGCTCCGACCGTGCGCTGGAGGCTGGCCACCGCCGCCCTATTCACCTGCCTGCTGGCGACCGGCTGCGGCGGGTCGCGCCACGGCCGCCGTCCCGAGCGGCCGCGCCACCAGGCGGTCGTCGTCGGCACGTTCGTGTCGACCGGCGGGGCCTTCCGCTGGCTGATCGATACCGACGGCCCGCAGCCCACCGTCGCGGCCGAGAATCGGCACCAGGCACGACGGACTGGCGACTGCCTGGTCCGTCCGCCGAGGTCGGTGGAATCGCGCACGGCGACGTGATCGGATATGTATCCAGGCCGGCGGTGGCGGTCGGGCAGATCGAGCGGATCTATGTGAGCGCACCAAGGGCGCGGGCGGTCTGGATCCGGATCTTCCGAATGGGCTGGTACGACGGCAAGGGCGGGCGTGAGGTGCTCATCTCCCGCCCCCTGCGGGCCCTCACGCAACCGCCCTGCGCGCACAGCTTCCTCACCGGCTTGACCCAGTGCGCCTGGCGCCCGACGCTCTTGTTCGTGGTTCCGTCTGCGCTCCCGACCGGCGTGTACATCGCCAAGCTGTCGGCGCGCACCGGGCAGAGCGACTGCCTGTTCGTCGTGCTCGCGGCTCGTCCGCAGCCGCTGCTCGCGCAGCTACCGACCTCGACCTACGAGGCGTACAACGAGTGGGGCGGCGACAGCCTGTATCCCGGTGGCGCGGACCGGGTGAAGATCACCGGCACCACGCAGGGCGTGGAGGTGTCCTACCAGCGCCCGTACGGCAGCATCACCGGCGCCGGCCAGCTCGCCGGTCACCGCGCGATCATCGACTTCGGCCACTCCGAGTACTGGTCAGAACGCCAGGCCGCGGCGTTCGCCCGCGCGCGCGACGCGGGCACCAGCCTGCTGTTCCTCGGCTCGGACACGCTCGCGTGGCGAGTCCGCTACGCCCGAGCGTCGCGTGGCGCCGGCGACCGCGGCGCGCCCGAACAGACGGTCGTCTGGTCACGATGACACGCAACCTGCTCGCGCACGTGCTCGCGCTGCGAACCCGCTGATGCGCCCGCTTTCCGCGTCCTCGCTGCCGGTGCGGCCTACCGGCCGGGCAAGTGGAAGATGTCGACGGCCCCGCCAGTCGAGTGGTCGTTGGCGTTGCCCACCGGCAGGATCACCCTCCCGCCGACCACGATCGGGCTGTTCCAGTGCCCGCTGCCCGCCGGCAACGACACGAGCCGACGGCCGGTCGTGGGCTGGTACACGTCGAGCGCTCCACCGGGGTCGTAGACATACAAGAGCCCGCCGGCGATCACCGGGCTCGTGCCGGCGTTCCCGGATCGCCACGCCACCGACAGCCGCGGACTCGCGCCACTGCCACCGAGTACGTACGCCCACGTGCCGGCGCCGTCGCCGACGAACACCCAGATCCGCCCGTTGTGGCTCCACACGGCCGGTGCCGAGTACACGTCGGTGCCGCCCGGCGCGGGAAGCTCCTGGAGCTGACCGCCGGTGCGTGGGCCAGGACCGGCGGGGGTCCCGTCGAGGCGATCGAGATCGAGCAGGTCGAGCACGCCCGCCTTGCCGCCCTGGACCGCCAGGCGGTCGCCGTCGAAGTCCGGCAGGACTGCCGGCGCGGTGCTGCCGAGGTCAAGGTCGTCGGAGTTCAGGTGCCCCTGGTCGGTCGGGGTCCAGTTGTGGAGCAGGGTGCTGCCGTCAGGGCTGAGCTCGAGCACGCTGTCGCCCCAGTCGGTCGAGCCGTTGAACGGCGCGTTGCCGGTGGCGACTAGGAGCCGGCCGGTCCCGGGCTCGACCACCGCCCCGTCGCGCGCCCACATCGCGGCATCGCTCGCCGGACACGACTTGGGCGGATCGATCAGCCCGTGGTGGTCTGAGCACAGCGCGTTCCACACGGCGGTGATTCGCCCGCTGGTGCGGTTGATCTCGACGACATGACCCTGGTAGGGCGGGATGTCGCCGATGTAGCCGCCGGTTGTGACGACTACTGAGTCGCCGCTGATGTTCAGGGGCGAGGCGATCTTCTCGTGGGTGGCGTCGAAGGTCACACTCACCGGCCAGCCGCCCGAGTGGACCTCGCCGCCGGTGGCGAGCGCCAGCTTGTGGATTCGCCCGTCCGGCGACGCAGCGTAGACGAAGCGCCGATCAGGATCGGCGATCGGCGTGGCCGTGGTGAACTGCGCGCTGCCCTCGTAGGAGTGGATGTCCGCGGGTGTGAACCCCCACAGTCGCCTGCCGCTGCCGGGATCGAGCGCGAGCGTGCGGCCGTACGTGGTCGTCATCACGATCACGTCGCGCTTTCGCCCGCGCACGTTCACGCCCGCCAGCTCGATCGCCGAGGCGTCGACCGTTCCGGGCAATCGAACCGTCCGCATGCGAAGCCGCTTGACGTTGCCCGCGGTGATGCCCGTCGCGGCCGGGCCGACCCCGCTCCGCTGGGCGTTGTAGTCGAACCTGAGCCAGTCCGCCTCGGGAATCCGGGACCGCGCGGCCGACGCGGTCGAGGTGCTCAGATACTCGCTCGAGGAGTCCGGGCCCGGGTTGACAATCGCCGGTCCACTCCCACCGCATCCTGCGAGCACCGCGGCGCAGCCGCACGCCGCGACCGCGCAAACCGCCGCGATCGGCCTCACGGCGCCGCGCGACCGGATGCCGGAGAGCCGGGCACGACGGGCGCCGGCGCCGGCTGCCCACCCGACGGGAGCAGGTTGTCGGCGGCCGAGCCGGCCGCCTGAACCGCCTGTGTCAAGACCGTGCCGGCGGGTGCCGGGGCCTGCTGGGTCACAGACGTCACGACTTTGACCACGGTGTCGACGGGCGTGGGTGACGGACCCGGATTAGGTGCCGGTGACCCAGAGCCGGACCCCGGCCCTGACCCCGAAGACCCGCCGGACCCGCCCGACCCGCTGCCGGCCGGCCCGCCGGACCCGCCCGACCCGCTGCCGGCCGGCCCACCGGAGCCACCGGTACCGCCACCGAGAGTCACCGGATGCACGGCGCCGCCGCCACCGATTGCGCCGCCGGCGCCGCTCGGGCCGCGGCTCGCCGTCAAGAGCGTCCGGCCCGGCCGTGGCCCGCCCACGACCGGACGTCTGACCGCCGGCGCGGGCGCCACCGCCGGAATCACCGGCAGCGACGTCGCCGACGCGCGGGCATCGCTACCCGACCCTCCCGAGCCCGGATGCGCACCGGCAGTTGGTCCGCCGAGCGCCAGCGACGGGCCGGCGAACAGCTGGCCGAGCACCCCGACACCCCCGAACGCGCCGCCGAGGGCGAGCGCAACGAGAGCGGCGAGCATCGCGGACGGGACGATCAACGCGGCGGTCGAGGCGCTGAGGAGCTGGCGCCGCCACACCCTGGCGAGGGTCATGGACGGCATGGTACCCGCGCGTTCCAGACCACAAGCGGGCCTGAACCTGACGAGGACCGGACCGCGATGTGCCTGGATTTCCGGCACCGCGGGTACGATCACGCCGGGGTACCCGCAGCCCCAACTCTCCTCCTATGCAGCGCCTTTCTATCGCCCGCTCGCTGCGCCTGGCGCTCGTCGCGCTGACGCTCGCGCTTGCGGTCGTGGCCGCTCTGGGTACCGCAAGCCTCTACAACTCTCGCCAACGCTACGAAAACCGGCTCGAGCAGACCTCGTCGCTCGCCACCGCCGCGGCCAACCTCGCCGGGGCCGGAATCGCCGAGGAGGAGGTCCTGCGCGATGCACGCGGGCCTGGCGCAGCCGCCGCCCGCGCCCAGGTCGCCACCGCGTACCAGTCCGCGGCAGCCACCGCGACGAAGCTCGCGCAACACGACCCCGACAGCGCAAGGCTCGTCAAGGCCCAGGTCGCCGCCGAGAACGACGCACGCCAACTCGTACTCACCGGGCAGCTGCCCACGGCGACCGCGGTCAACGGCCCGCTCGCAACCGCCCGCGGCCTCGCCACCCAACTCCAGCAGCGCCAAGCGATCCGCCA
Source organism: uncultured Solirubrobacterales bacterium (assembly GCA_963699325.1). GTDB lineage: Bacteria > Actinomycetota > Thermoleophilia > Solirubrobacterales > Solirubrobacteraceae > Palsa-465. Next base: position 1,201,995 of record CAVOTN010000022.1, read on the forward strand.
AACGCAGGCCCGCCAGGAGGCCCGCTCGGACTCGCGCCGGGCGCTGCTGCTGATCGTGGTCGCCGGCGTGCTTGCGCTTGCGGGCGCGCTGGCCCTGATCACGGTGCTGGTCCGCTCGATGCGCGAGCCCCTCGACGAGCTGGTCCAGGCGACCCACAGCCTGGCCGAGGGCCGGCTCGAGCAGCGCGTGAACCCGGCCGGACCCCGCGAGCTCCAGGACCTCGCCGGGGCCTTCAACGCGATGGGCCAGGACCTCGCCACCGCCCAGCACCGGATCGAGGAGGAAAAGCAGCGCCTCGCGGTCACGATCGAGAGCCTCGGCGACGCCCTGATCGTCACCGAGCCAGGGTCGAACACGATCGCGACCGTGAACCCGCGCGCGGCCGAGCTCGTCCCCGAGCTGACCCCCGGAACCGACGTGGACGGCGAGGCGAGCCCGCTGCCCCCCGAGCAGTCCGCGCTCCAGCGCGAGATGCTGATCGACCACAACGGCCGGTCGCTGGCCGTTACCGCCGCGAACCTCGGGAGCCACGATGCCGGGGTCGTTTGGACGGTGCGTGACATGAGCGAGCGCGCCCGCCTCGAGCGGGCCAAGAGCGAGTTCGTCGCGACCGCGTCACACGAGCTGCGCAGCCCGCTGACCTCGATCAAGGGTTTCGTCGAGTTGCTGCAGCGCTCGCCGGAGAACATGTCCGAGCGCCAGCGTGAGTTCGTCGACATCATTCTCAAATCGACCGACCGGCTCGTCGAGCTCGTCAATGACCTGCTCGACGTGGCGCGGATCGAGGCCGACCACGTCGAGATCAACCGGCGCCCGATCGACGTCGGCGAGGTCGTGCACGACGTCGTCGAGCTGATGGAGCCGCGCGTGGTCGCGAAGGACCAGCATCTGAGCGCGTACGTGGCGCCCACGCTGCCGCCGGCGCTCGCCGATCCGGGGCGCGTACGCCAGATCGTGGCCAACCTGCTCACCAACGCGCACCTGTACACGCCCGAGGGAGGCAGCCTCCACGTCGGCGTCGAACCCGACCGCGCGTGGGTCCAGATCGTCGTCGCGGACTCCGGCGTCGGGATGACCGAGGAGGAGGTTTCGCGCGTGTTCGACCGCTTTTACCGGGCGGGGAACCGGAGCGGCTCGAACCCTGGAACCGGACTCGGGCTGTCGATCGTGAAGTCGCTCGTCGACCTCCACTTCGGGCAGATCAGCGTCGAGAGCGAGGTCGGGCGCGGCTCGGTCTTCCGCGTGCGGTTGCCCGCGGCCGTGCCAGGGCTCGATTCGACGACATCACTAGAGCCGATCCGCGGCCGCAACGTGCTCGTGGTCGACGACGAACAAGAGATCGCCGAGCTGATCGCCAGCCAGCTCGCACTCCTCGACGTTCACGCGACGATCGCGCTGGGCGGCGAGGACGCGCTCCAGAAGCTGCGCGAGGAGCACTACGACGCGGTCACGCTCGACATCCTGATGCCGGGGATGGACGGGTTCGAAGTCCTGCGCCAGATCCGCGGCGACCGCGAGCTGGCGACGACGCCGATCGTGTTCGTGTCGGTGTTCTCGGGCCGCCAGGAGCTCGCCGGCGAGTGGGTCGTGGCCAAGCCGATCGACGCCGACGAGTTGCGGTCGGTCCTCGGCGCGGCCGTCAGCTCGGGCCGTTCGCGGGTACTGGTCGTCGGCCGCGAGGAGCTGCAGACGACGCTCGAGCCCGCGCTCGACGACCTGGGCATCGAATTTCAATGGGAGCTCACCGGCGCGGCGGCCGCGCGCGTCTGCCGGGAGCGGCGGTTCGAGGTCGCGCTCGTCGACGTCGGCATCCGCAACCCCCAGATGGTGATCCAGGCGCTCGACCTGCGCGGCCGCCGGGTCCGGCGGGCGGTGATCCTGGTTTCGGACGGCGCGACGCCGACGCCGCCGGGCGTCGGCAGGCTCGGCATGGAGGTCGTCCCGGCCGAGTACGCGGCCTCGGCGGTGCTTGCCGCTCTCCGCGGTGAGCGCTAGTTTTCTTGGTGGCCGGGGTAGGCTTGTCTGCAGGACGGGTCCGCTTGACGCTGCACGAGTCGACATAACCAGGCTGGGTCGATGGTCGTCCAGAGCGACATCGGGCTGATCGACGAGCTCGTGCGGCTGCGGGCCGAGCTCCGGCGTCGCGAACGCGAAGCCGCTGACAAGGAGCTCCAACTCCAGCGCTACGCCGCCGATCTGCGCGAGACCTTCAAGCAGGAGCGAGCGCGGGCCCAGGAGCTCCGCCGCTCCTATATGGCGACGGTCCGGGCGCTGTCGAACGCGGTCGAAGCGCGCGACGCCTACACCGGCAAGCACGCCGAGCGCGTCGCCGCCTACGGGCTCGTTCTCGCGCGCAAGTTCGCGCCCGAGCTCGAGATCACTCCCGAGCTCGAATTCGGCTTCCTCCTCCACGACGTCGGCAAGGTCGCGATCCCCGACGCGATCCTGTACAAGCCGAGCTCGCTCGACGACGGCGAGCGAGCGCTGATGTCGCGCCATCCGGTGATCGGCGCCGAGATCGTCCAGGGGATCGAATTCCTGACCGAGGCCGCCGCGGTCGTGCGCTCGCACCACGAGCGCTGGGACGGCACCGGCTACCCGGACGGGCTCGCCGCCGAGGAGATCCCGCTGGCGGCGCGCGTGTTCTCCGTCGCCGACGTGCTCGACGCCCTCACCACCGACCGCCCCTACCGGCCCGCGTGGTCGCTGCGTTACGCGCGCGCGATGATCACCGGGGAGAGGGGAACGCAGTTCGATCCGCGCGTGGTGGACGTGTTCAACTCGATCGACGACGAGGTCTTCGAGCGAATCGCGGCAGAGATTCGATGACCGCGGAATCGCCGGAGGCACCCGGGCACGGAGTGCTGATCGTCGATGACGACCAATTCATCCGCAAGCTGATCGCCACGACGCTCGAGGACGTCGCGGAGTTCGACCTGCACGAGGCAGCTGACGGGGTCGAGGCGATCGAGGTCGCCCGCGCGACCCGGCCAACACTCGTGTTCCTCGACGTGGACATGCCGCGCCTGAACGGGATCGAGGCATGCCGGCAGCTGCGCGCCGGCGATAACGGGGACGAGCTCACGATCGTGATGCTGACCGCGGCGTCGGGCGACAGCATCGAGTCCGACGCCGAGCAGGCCGGCGCCGACCTGTTTCTCACCAAGCCGTTCAGCCCGCTCGACCTGCTTCATCTGGTCGATCAGCTGGGCGAGCGCAGCGCTCGCTGAGCATCCGCGGCTGCAACACTCCCGAGCATGACTCGTCGCGCCTGGGTGGCGTTCGCGGCGTCCTCGCTGATCTGGGGTGTCCCGTACCTGTTCATCAAGATCGCAGTCGACCACGGCGTCACGCCGCCGGTGCTGGCCTGGGGCAGGGTCACGCTCGGCGCACTCGTACTGCTGACGCTGGCGGGGCGTGCGGGCACGCTCGGGAGCGTCCGCCGGCACTGGCGCGCACTGCTGGCGTTCGCCGTCGCCGAGGTCGCGATTCCGTTTCCGATGCTCGCGATCGGCGAGGAGCGGGTTCCCTCGTCGCTCGCCGCGATCATGGTCGCCACGGTGCCGTTGATCGGGGCGCTGCTGGCGATCCGCTTCGACCACTCCGAGCGGCCCACGCCGGTTCGCGCCCTCGGCCTGGCGATCGGGTTCGGCGGCGTGATCGCCCTCGTCGGGATCGACGTCGCCGGGCATGGTGGCGAGCTGCTCGGGATCGGGGCGATCATGATCACCGCGACCGGCTACGCGATCGGCCCGATGCTGATCAAGCACCGGCTCTCAGGGCTCGATCCCCGCGCGACGATGGGCGCGAGCCTCGCGATCGCGTCCTTGATCTTGGTGCCGTGGGCCGCGCTCGACCTGCCCCGGCGGGTGCCCTCCGCCGGCGGGATCGGAGCGGTCGTCGTGCTCGGGCTGCTGTGCACCGCCGCCGGGTTCGTCGTGTACGCGATCCTGATCGGCGAGGCCGGGACGAGCCGCGCCACCGTGATCACGTACGTCAACCCGGTGGTCGCGGTGACGCTCGGCGTGCTGCTGCTGGGCGAGCACCCCGGCGCCGGCGCGGTCGCCGGGCTGCTGCTGATCCTCGCCGGCGGGTGGCTGGCGACCGACGGCCGGCTCCCGCCCGGGATCGCACAGGTGGTGGCGCGGCGCCGCGGGCGGGCGTCCGTCAGCGCGCAGGACCTCACCGGCTCGCTCGGCGCCAACTGCGCCCGCTCCGCCGGGTCCGTAGGACGTGCCACTCTCGGCGAGCCGAGCTCGGCCGAGACGCGGGGTATGGCCCGTATACGTGCCTCAATCGCCACGCTCGCCGCGAGCTGCGCGGTGCGTGTCCACTCGGGCCTCGCGACCCGATCCGGTGAGCGAGCAGCCCGCTGCGGGATCCGGCTCCGCACCGCCCGATGCGGACACGTACCGAAGCTAGGCGATCTTGATCAGGACGATCGTGTTCACGACGAACGCGATCGCGAACCCAACCGTCCAGCGGTTCAGGTTCCGCTCGACGAGCGATCCGCCACCGAACGGGCCCGCGCCCGTCCCTACGCCGAACGCGCCCGACAGGCCGGCGTCCTTGCCCGAGTGCATCAGGATCAGGAACACCAGCACGACGCACAGGACCACCTGGACCAAGCCGAGAATCGTGCTCATCGTCAGCGATGGTAGCTCAGCGCGGGTCCTCCAGCCGCGCCTGTTCGTCGTCGAGGTCGCGGAGGATCACGATCGCCTCGCCACGGAGTGTGCGGTCGATCTCGTCGTAGTCAGCATCGGACAGCTTGCCGGTGCGGTGGTCGAGGTCGGCGTCGCGCAGCTCGCGGTATTTGGCCTCGCGCGCGGCCTCGAGCTCGGCGAGGTTGCCGTCGCCCGCCGGGTCCGACGCTCTCGAGGACCCGACGACGCGCCGAAGCGGCGCGGTCACGAACACGACCACCGCCGCCAGGATCACCAGCACGATCAGGTACTCCACGCGCGCCTCGTTCTCAGACCGGCTCGCGGACCGGCTCGCGCACCGGTGGGCCGGGTGAGGGCGCCGGTGGGCCGGGTGAGGGCGCCGGCCGGGCCGGGCGCCGGACGGTCGCCCGCCGGCGGGCGAGCGACGGCGCGGGCCACAGCGCGATCAGACCGCCGCCACCCATGATCAGCGCGCCGATCCAGAGCCAGCTCACGAGTGGGTCCACGATCAGCAGGAACTCGGTCGGCCACGGATGGGTCACGAACCGCTTTGCGATCTCGGCCACCGCGAGGTCGCGCTCGGCCCACAGCGTGTTCATCGTCGTCTGGGCCTGGGCCGGCGACTGCTTCGCCGCCTGGGTCATCACCTGAGGCGCGTACGCGGCGAACAGGTTGTTGCCCTTGTTGATCAGCGCCGCCAGCGGCGTGGGATCGACGTTGATCACGGTCCAGATGTCGCGCCGAAGGCCCGCATCCAGGCCGACCTGGCTGTCTGAGTTCGCGGTGTCGAAGAACTTGCCGATGAGCCCGTCCTGAGGGTTCTGCGAGGGATAGAAGCCGCGCGTCGTGGTGACAGTGGTCACGTGCTTGCCGCCCTTGCTGACGTCCAGCACCGCGCCGAACGAGATCTTCTGGTCGGTCACCGAGTAAGTGGGCCGCGCATAGCGGATCGTGTAGCCGTCGACGCTCGCCTTCTGGCCCGGAGACATGATCACGTCCTGCGAGTGTTGGAACGACGAGGAGCCCGCGACGCCGACGAGCAGCACCGCGAGGCCGGCGTGGACGATGTAGCCGCCGTAGCGCCGCCGGTTGCGGCGGATCAGCCCGAAGAACGCGATCGGCACCGGGTCGTGGGTCATCGCCCGGCGTGCCGCCACGCCGCGCCCGAGCTCCTGGGCTACGGAGGTCAGCACGAAGCCCGCGAGCGCGAACATGATCAGCGCGAACGGCCGCGAGCTCGGACCGCCGGGCCAGAACAGCAGTACGAAGAACGTCACCAGCCCGGCCGCGACCGGAATCGCGAAGTTCCGGCGCAGGTTCGCGACCGTGACCCGCCGCCACGCGATGATCGGCCCGATCCCAGACAGCAGCACGAGGATCAGCGCCAGCGGGACGATGAACGGCCGGAATGCCGGCGGCCCGACCGACACCTTGGTCCCGGTCAGCGCCTGGGAGATCAGCGGGAAGAACGTGACCCAGAAGATCACGAACACCATTCCGACCAGCACCAGGTTCTGGAATAGGAACACGGCCTCGCGCGACAGCAGTGATTCGAGCCGGGCGTCGGTGCGCAGCTGCTCGCGCCGCCAGAGGATCAGCCCGATCGACCCGAGCACCATCACCGCGAGCAGGATCACGAACGGGATACCGAGCGTCGAGGCGCCGAACGCGTGGATCGAGTCGAGGATCCCCGAGCGCACCAGGAACGTCCCGAGGATCGACAACGTGCCGGCGCCCAGGACGAGCGACACGTTCCACACCTTCAGCATCCCGCGCTTCTCCTGGATCATCACCGAGTGGATGAACGCGGTGATGCACAGCCACGGCATCAGCGCGGCGTTTTCCACCGGATCCCAGGCCCAGTACCCGCCCCAGCCGAGCTCGGTGTAGGACCACCGGGCTCCGAGCAGCACTCCGATCCCCAGGAACAGCCACGCCGCCAGCGCGAACCGGCGGGTGAGCGAGATCCACTCCGCGCCGAGGCGGCCGGTGATCAGGGCGCCGATCGCGAACGCGAACGGGATCGTCAGCAGCGTGTACCCCGAGTACAGCATCGGCGGGTGGATCATCATGCTCGGGTGCAGCAGCAGCGGATCCAGGCCGGAGCCCTCGGCCGGCGGGTTGGCGCTGGTGTAGAACGGGTTGGCCCAGAACGTGGCCAGCGACGTGAAGAACGCGGCGAAGCCGAGCAGGACGGCGGTCGCGTACGGGGCGATCTCGCGCGCCCGCTTGCGGACAAGGAACAGGACCAGGCTCGACCACAACGACAGCAGGAACACCCACAGGAGCAGCGAGCCCTCCTGCGAGGACCAGGCCGCGGCGAGCTTGTAGAACGTCGGCGTGGTCGTCGAGGAATGCTCGGCGACCACGTTGAACGAGAAATCGGAGCGGAAGAAGGCGTCCTCGAGGATCGCGAACGCGATCGTGGCCAGCGCGGCCAGCGCGTACACCGACCGGCGCCCGACGTCGACCCACTCCTGGCGGCTCGCACGCGCGCCATAGATCGAGGCGCCGATGCCGAACCCGGCGGTGCCGAGCGCCATGATCAGCAACGCGCGGCCGATCAGCGCCATCTCAGAGCCTCATTCCAGCCGGAAAGCATCGCTACGACGCAGCCGCCGCCTGGTATTTCGACGGGCACTTGGTCGTGAGCGAGTTTCCCTGGCCGATGTAGGTGGTGCCCGCGCCGCCCTTCTCCACTGCGACCATCACCGCCCGGCCGGGCGCAAACGGGTCGGGGACGATCCCGTCGTAGCGGACCGGGACAGATACGGGCAGCTTCGGGTCGCGGATCCGGAACAGCAGCACCGTACCGTCGCGCTGAACGGAGCCGTTCATGACCGTCCCGGCAAGCTCGTAGGTCTGCCCGGGCTTGCCCCGAGCGAGGAGCTGGGAGGCCGTGAACTCCTTGTTGCCTGCGGTGAAGCTGACGTAGACGAGCGCCGACGCCAGCAGCACGGCGGCGGTCAGGGCAACGCTCAGGCGGATGGCACGCTTGCGGCTGGGATCCATGCCTCGCCTGATTCTCCCATACCCCGGCGGCCGATCCGTCGCCGATTCACGCCTTGGGGGTGCCTGCCGATTAACGTCGTATTAGAAGACAGAGATTCTTGCCCTAATGAAGAAACGAATCGACCGAACGAGCGTTATTAGGTAGAAGATGGTTGTCAGATCCAAAACAAGCGAAATCAGCGTCCGGTGGCGCCGGCGGGCACGCGGCGCACACAAGGCGGCGGCGCGGCCGATCGCGGCGCCGCAGAACGACGCTGCATCTCGCGAGCGCGGCCAGGGCGCCCGCTCCGAGGATCGCGCGCTTTACAACTGCGAGTGCGGCTACGCATTCGAGGCGCCGGTTACGACCTCGGTCGGCTGCCCGCACTGCACGCGTACGCAAGCCTGGTAGGAGGCAACTCCAGCCGTACCACGCCCGCGCGCACCGGCGCGCGGGCGATCCGACCCCGGACGCGCTCGTAGCCCAGAACGTGATCCGACCCCGGACGCGCTCGTAGAAGAGAACGCGAGCCGGCCGAGATCGCGCCGCCCCAGGCGCTCACGCGGCCGGCTCGGATCTATGAGCCGGTCCCACAGTTCGCCCCCGATACCCCGAACGTATGGCTGAGTCGATGGTTCCAGAGGGTCTCGGCCTAGTCAAATACGTTCATCTCGGCCTGCTATAACGACTGCTTATGGCAGGCGCGAGCACGCGATGGACGCTCGAGTGAGGTAGCTGAGCGAGCTCGACCTCAGGCAGCTGCGGTACTTCGTGACCGTCGTGCACGAGGGTCAGATGACTCGCGCGGCGCGGCGACTCCAGCTGGCGCAGCCGGCCCTCTCGCAGGCGATCGCGCGACTCGAGTCCCAGGTCGGCGTGAGGCTGCTCGACCGCAATCCGCGCGGAGTGACGGCCACCCCGGCGGGCGAGGCGTTCCTGGAGAAGGCCCAGGCGACGCTCGACGCGGTCGACGAGGTCAACGCCACGGCCCGCTCGTGGGCGCGCGAGCAGGAAGGCCGGCTCCATGCCGGGTTCATGGCGATGACCCCGCCGATGATGGCCGGCGACCTGGTCTCACGGTTCATGGCCGAGCACCCCGAGGTGACGATCGAGTGGCGCCAGCTCGGGTACCCGATGCTCGACGCCCGCGCGTGGCTGAGCGACTCCGACGCGGCACTCATCTGGTTCGCCCCGAGCGCGCCCGGCCTGGCCAGCCAGGCGATTCGCACGAGCCCGCTCGTCGTGACGATGGCCGAGACTCATCCGCTGGCCGCTCGCACCGAGCTGACGGTCGACGAGGTCCTCGACGAGACGTTCCCCGGGGTCGTGGACTGGTGCGACCCCGTGTGGCTCGGTTACTGGGGGCTTGACGGGTACCGGGGAGCTGCGGCCCGCCGTACCGATGACGGCGCGATCACACCGGAGGAGGTCGCGTCGATTGTCGCCTCGGGCCGGGCGATCACGACGGTGCCCGAGCTCGTGGCGGTTCCGTTCGCCCACCTCGGGATCAAGGCGATCCCGCTCATCGACGCCGAGCCGGCCGTCCTCATGCTGGTCTGGCCCGAGGGAGGGGCCGCCCCGCTGGTGGAGCAGCTGGTAGAGACGGCCCGCGCGATGTCCGAGCGTGACACGCCAGAGGCTGGCGCTGCGCGCGCGTGAGAAATCCGTCGATCGTTCGTTGATCTCACTAATGGAGTGCCCCTTTGGGGGTGATCCGACTCGCGCGCGTGGGTGGTCGGCAGAGGACGACGGCGGCCCGCGGTGCCCCTGCTCGATGGACGGCAACCCGAACATAGACATCGACATCGTCGGCTACGACGGCACGGTCGTCGTGGCCGTCGACGGAGAGGTCGACCTGTGCGCCGCGCCCCTGTTCGAGAGGTCGCTGGCGATCGCGCGGGACACGGATGCGACGGCGATTGTCCTCGACCTCGATCGCGTCAGCTTCATGGATTCGGCCGGCCTGCACGTGCTGCTCCAGTTCTCGACCGCGGAGCACACCCGTGAGCGCCTGTCGCTGACGCAAGGCTCCCGCCAGGTCCAACGCCTGCTCGAGATCACCGGCGTCCGGCGCTATCTGCCGTTCGTCCGCTCGCCCGTGCCCGAGCGCAACGGCAGGGTGGCCCCGGCGGCCGTTCGCCTCAACCGGGACTGAACTCGCGCAGCGGTGCCGGCCGACGCGATCGACCGGGGCGCGTACGTGCTGCGCTCACAGCGAGTCGAGCGCGTCGTTCAAGGTCGCGCTCGGGCGCATCGCCGCCGTCACCTTTTCGATGTCGGGGCGGTAGTAGCCGCCGATTTCGACCGAGGAGCCCTGCACCGCGCCCAGCTCCTCGACGATCGTCTGCTCGCTTTCGGCCAGCCGGTCGGCCAGCGGCTTGAACTTGTCTGCGAGGTCGGCGTCATCATCCTGGTCCGCGAGCTCCCTGGCCCAGTAGAGCGCGAGGTAGAAGTGAGTGCCACGGTTGTCGAGCTCCCCGACCTTCCGCGACGGAGAGCGATCGTCCTCGAGCAGCCGCCCGATCGCGCGGTCGAGCGTGTCGGCGAGCAGCTGCGCGCGCTGGTTCTCGTCCTGGCCGGCTAGCAGCTCGAGCGACGGTCCGAGCGCGAGGAACTCCCCGAGCGAGTCCCAGCGCAGATGATTCTCCTCGAGGAACTGCTGGACGTGCCGGGGCGCAGACCCCCCCGCGCCCGTCTCGAACAGGCCGCCACCCTTCATCAGCGGCACGATCGACAGCATCTTGGCGCTGGTGCCGAGCTCGAGGATCGGGAACAGGTCCGTGAGATAGTCACGGAGCACGTTGCCCGTGACCGAGATCGTGTCCTTGCCGGCGCGCGCGCGTTCGAGCGTGAACCTGGCCGCCTGCGCCACGTCGAGGATCTCGATCTGAACGCCGTCGGTGTCGAGCTCGTCGAGCGCCGGCCTGAGCTTGCGCAGGAGCTCGGCGTCGTGTGCGCGCGTCTCGTCGAGCCAGAACACGGCCGGCGTGTCCGTTTCCCGCGCCCGCGAGACCGCGAGGCGCACCCAGTCCTGGATCGGGGCGTCCTTGGTCTGGCACATCCGCCATATGTCGCCGACGGAGACCGCGTGCTCCAGCACCGTCTCGTTGTCGTCAGAGCGCACGACCCTCACACACCCGGTCTCCGCAATCTCAAACGTCTTATCGTGCGACCCGTATTCCTCAGCGGCCTGGGCCATGAGCCCGATGTTGGGCGTGGTGCCCATCGTCGCCGGATCGAACGCGCCGTGCCGACGGCAGTCATCGACGGTCTCGGCGTACAGCGCCGCGTAAGAGTGATCGGGGATGACGAACTTCGTGTCCTGCTGCTCGCCCTGGGGGTCCCACATCTGGCCCGAGGAACGGATCGCTGCCGGCAGCGACGCATCGATGATCACGTCGCTCGGGACGTGGAGGTTCGTGATGCCGCGGCCTGAATCAACCATCGCGAGCGGCGGACCGTTCTCGTAAGCGTCCTCGATCGCCTTCTCCACCGCCTCGCGCTGCTCGTCGGGCAGCGACTCGATGGCCTTGAGCATCGCGGCCACCCCGTCGTTCGGATTGACGCCGGCGGACTTCAGCGCGTCGCCGTGCTGTTCGAATACGTCTGCGAAGTACGCCCGCACCGCGTGCCCGAAGATGATCGGGTCGGACACGCGCATCATCGTCGTCTTCAGATGGACCGAGAACAGAACGCCCCGCTCCTGTGCGTCCGCGATCTGCTCGGCGAGGAAGGCCTGGAGCGCGCCGCGGCGCATGACGGCGGCGTCGAGCACCTCGCCGGCCTTGACCGTCGTGTTCTCCTTGAGGACGGTCACGTTGCCGTCCTCATCGACGTGCTCGATCCGCACATCCCCGTCGCGCTCGGCTGTGTGTGATCGCTCGGTGGCGCGGAAGTCGTCCTCGCTCATCGTCGAGACGTGCGACCGGGACTCAGGCGACCACTCGCCCATCGTGTGGGGATGCTGGCGGACGTGCTCCTTGACCGATGCGGGTGCGCGGCGGTCGGAGTTGCCCTGTCGCAGAACGGGGTTGACCGCGCTGCCCTTGACCTTGTCGTAGCGCTTGCGAACGTCGCGCTGCTCGTCGTCGTCCGGCTCCTCGGGGTAGTCGGGGATCGCGTAACCGTTGCCCTGGAGCTCGTCGATCGCCGCCTTGAGCTGGGGCACCGACGCGCTGATGTTGGGCAGCTTGATGATGTTGGCCTCGGGCTCCTCGGCCAACTCGCCAAGCTCGGTCAACGCGTCCGGGACCCGCTGCTCCTCGTCGAGCGCGTCGGGGAACTGGGCGAGGATCCGGCCCGCGAGCGAGATGTCGCGCACCTCGACCTCGATCCCAGCCGCGGACGCGAACGCGCGAATGATCGGCAACAGCGACACCGTGGCCAGCGCCGGTGCCTCGTCGGTGAGCGTGTAGACGATCTTCATGGAGTCCGGCAGAGTAGCGGTGCTCAGCCGTCGAGCGCCCGCGCGAGATCCGCCCACAGGTCCTCGACGTCCTCGAGCCCGACGCTCAGGCGGAGCAGGCCCGGGGGGACGCGCTCGGGCTCCCATCGCGCCCGCGCCTCGAGCGTTGAGGCCACGCCGCCGAGGCTCGTCGCGTTCTCGATCAGCTCGAGCGAGCGCTCGACCCGCGCCGCGGCGCCCGCGTCGGCGACGTCGAACGACAGCAGCGGTCCGAACGCGTCGACGTACCGGACCGCGACCGGGTCGCCGAGCCCTGGGTACCGCACCCGCTCGACCGCGGGATGCCCGGCGAGGCGGCGCGCCAGCTCGAGCGCGGTGGCGGACTGGCGCTGCACCCTGAGCGCGAGCGTCTTCAGCCCGCGCAGCATCAGCCACACCGGGTCGGGCGCCGCGACGATTCCCGAGGTCGTGCGGAACGCATGCAGTCGTGCGTGGTCCTCGGCGCGCGCGCACGTGACCACGCCGATCAACGCGTCGTGATGGCCGGCCAGGATCTTGGTCGCGCTGTGAAGCACAAAGTCGGCGCCGTGGTCGAGCGGGCGGAGCAGCATCGGGCTGAGCACCGTGTTGTCGACGACGACGACCGCCCCCGAGGCGTGCGCGCGACCGATCGCGACGTCGAGGTCCGGAAAGCTCATCATCGGGTTCGCGCAGGGCTCGAACCACACGAGGTCGGCGACCGGAGGCTCGCCGGTCTGGTCGAACTCCTCGACCTCGATCCCCCACCGGGTCAGTTCGCGCATCAGCCCGACGGTGCCGTAGTAGCCGCCGCCGGCGACCGCGACGGTCGCGCCCGGGCCGGAGCATCGCGAGCAGCAACGCTGTGGTGGCACCGGTGCCCGACGAGAACAGGAGCGCATGGCCGCCGTCGAGCTCGCCGAGCACGCGCTCGGCCTCCGCTCCGACCGGATGGGCCGTGCGCTGGTAGAAGAACGGACCCGGGGTGGCGTCGACGTACGGGTGGATCGTGGCGCGATCGAGCCCGGGCGTGCCGCCGCGGACGAGCTCAGTGTCCCGGTTCACGCGGCGAGTCTCGGCAGCTCGATCGCCGGACAGCGATTCATGACGACGAGCAGGCCGGCGTCGAGCGCGCGCTGCGCAGCCTGCCTCGTCGATCACCCCGAGCTGCATCCAGACGGCCCGCGCGCCGGCCGCGATCGCTTCGTCGACGTGGACGCCGGCGTGCTCGGACCGGCGGAAGATGTCGACGACGTCGACACGCTCGCTCTCCGGGATGTCTGCGAGGGTCGCGTACGAGCGCTCGCCGAGCACCTCGTCCGTGTTCGGATTGACCGGGATCACGCGGAACCCGCGGCTGTGGAGCAGGTGGGCGATGCGGTAGGAATCTCGCCGCGGATCGGGCGAGCAGCCGACCACCGCCCAGGTGCGCGTCTGCGTCAGGACCGCCCGGATCGTTTCGGGGCTGGAATGAACCGGCATGCGCTTCAGTATGCCCGGACCTCACAATCTCGTGGCCCGTAACGTTCCGGAGGTATGACGGCCGTGGCCCCAGTCGCCTCACGCTATTCCCGTGAGCGGGTCCTCACGGTCACCGCGATCGCCGTCACGGTCGCGGTTTGGGCCTCCGCGTTCGTCGCGATCCGGTACGCCGATCGCGAGCTCTCGCCGGGAGCGCTGGCGCTCGGGCGGTTGCTCGTGGGCAGCGCGGTCCTCGGGATCGTCGTCCTGGCCCGCCGCGAGCCGCTTCCGAGCCGGCGTGCGTGGACCGGGATAGCGGTCTGCGGCCTGCTCTGGTTCGGCCTCTACAACGTCGCGCTCAACGCCGCCGAGCGGCGCGTCGACGCCGGGACGGCGGCGATGCTCGTGAACATCGGGCCGATCCTGATCGCGATCTTCGCGGGTTTCATCCTGCACGAGGGCTTCCCGCCGAGACTGCTGGCGGGGTGTCTCGTCGCGTTCGCCGGCGCGGTCGTCATCGCGATCGCGACCTCGGAGCACGGCGTCCACGAGGGCCTCGGCGCCGCGCTTTGCGTCGTGGCGGCGCTTGGCTACGCCGGCGGCGTGATCGCCCAGAAGCCGGCGCTGGGCCACGCCTCACCGCTCGTCGTCACCTGGCTCGCCTGCACGATCGGCACGGTGAGCTGCCTGCCGTACGCGGGCTCGCTCGTCAATCAGGTCGGTCACGCCGATGGCTCGACGATCGCGTGGACGATCTACCTGGGCGTCGCCCCGACCGCCATCGGATTTGTCCTGTGGGCGTACGCCCTGGCCCGCACGACCGCCGGCCGGATGGGCTCGACCACCTACCTCGTGCCGCCGCTGGCGCTGCTGTTCGGCTGGGCGTTCCTCGGCGAAGTGCCGCCGGCGCTCGTGTTCCCCGGCGGCGCCCTGTGCCTCGCCGGCGTAGCGCTCGCCCGCACCCGCGGCCGGCGCGCTACCCGCCAATAGCTCACTAAACCGCGCGTAGCACCGCTCGGCGCCGAGTACTAGGCGGTAAAGCCGAACCTTCGATCCGCAGTTACTACGGATAAAGGCCGTTCGCCACATGGACGATGACCTTGAGCATATAACCGCTGTCCACGGAGGCGAAGCGATTAGTGATGACCGACAGGTCAGCGGGCAACACGGAGACCACACGGAGGTCACTACTACTATGCAGCGCAAGACCAGAAGGATCATCGCGGCTGTTGCCGTGATCGCTCTGCTGGCCGCTGGAGGCGCCGCCTTCACGGCGAGCATCCAGGGCCTGGACGGCAATAACGCCAATATCGGCTTCGGTAGCGAGACCGTCACCGGCGCCACCGCCACCGCGGTCAACTACACGCTTGACACGGCCGGCCAGAACATCGAGTCGGTCGCGGTGACCCTCACGGGTGACTTCAGCGCCGCCGACAACACGACGACGCCCTACAGCTTCCTGGGCAACCTGACCGACGGCACGGGTGCCGCCGGTAGCGGTACCCCGGTCGGCACGTCCACGTGCGTGGCGGGAAGCGAAAGCGCTGGCAGCACGGTCGTGACCTGCACCCCGACGAGCCCCGTCGCTGTGAACACGGTGAACGGCTTCCAGCTGTCGGTCACCGGCGGCGACAGCCAGTCCGGCGACACGAACGTGACGCGCTAGTAACAGCCAATTGGCCTAAGCGGAGAGGAGAGCCCGGACAGATGGTCCGGGCTCTCCCCACCGCATCAGCCGGATAGCAGATGACCATCGTGAAGCGAAATCGTCTGCATTCCGGTCTGGCTACGCTCGCGGTCCTGATCTTCGCGGGCGTGGCGTGGTTCTACCTCGCCCCGACGACGATCGGCGGATCGACCCGCTACGTGGTCACACACGGGGTCAGCATGGAGCCGCGCTTCCACACGGGAGATCTCGCGATCGTGCGACCCGTCGCGAACTACCGGGTCGGCGAGATCGTCGCGTACTGGAGCACTGTGCTCCACACCGTGGTGCTTCACCGCATCATCGCCAAGGACGGCAACGACTATGTATTCAAGGGAGACAACAACCACTTCATCGACCCTACCCGTCCTACCCGCTCTGAGCTCCTCGGCAAGCTGTGGCTGCATCTGCCACACGCCGGCCGAGTGCTCGACATGCTGCACACGCCGGTCGCCGCTGCGCTCCTGTGTGCGGTGGTCGGCCTCCTGACGCTGTTCGGGCTCAAGGAAGGCAAACGCCGGCGTAGACGCCGCCGGAAGGGCGCCAAGGGGTCGGGTCGCCCGGGAATCCCAATCGTGAATAGCCCTCGAGATCAACGCCCTTTCAACTTTGGTGCGCTCCTCACCGCGACGGCTGTGGCCGCCGTGGCGTTTCTCGTTGTGGGCCTGATTGCGTTCACCCGCCCGGCGAGCAAAGCGGTCCCGGCCGGGACTCCCTACGCCCAGCAGGTCCAGTTCGGGTACAGCGCGCACGTGCGCCCGGGGCTCGTATATCCAAACGGGACCGTCGCCACCGGCGACCCGATCTTCCTTTCGCAGGTTCGCGACCTCGCCGTCAGCATCGATTACCGGTTGAGCTCCGACGCGCCGACCGCGATCACCGGGACCGAGGATGTGCTCCTTCAGCTGACCGGGCCAAGCGGGTGGACCCACAACATCGTGCTCGCACCGCCGACACACTTCACGGACACCCACACCGCCACCGAGGTGACACTCGACATCGGGCACCTGCAGTCTCTGCTCAATAAGGTGGAGCAGTTGACGGGCGGGACTGGCCTCGCGAGCAACTCGATCGCGGTCATACCTCAGGTCCACGTCAACGGCACGGTCGCAGGCCACCCGGTGAGCACGACCTTCGCCCCGGCACTTGGGTTCTCGCTGACAACAACGCAGCTGGTATCTAATGGAGCCTCGGCCGCCACCCAGAGCGCCCTCGCCGCTCCGATTACCCCGGCCAAGGTCGGCTACAGCCAGTCTGCGTCGGGCAGCGTGATGGGCGCCCCGGGCAGCGCGCCGACCAACCTGACCGTGCTCGGGGTCTCCCCCACGATCAGCCTGCTGCGGTGGCTCGCGTTGATCGGACTCCTGCTATCCGTCCCGACCGCCGTGTACGCGTTCCTGCGCAAGCGCGGCGAGGCGTTCGAGGAGAGCGTCAAGATCCAGTCCCAGTACGGGCACCTGATCGTGCCGGTCGTCACCGGCGAGGACCTGGGCTGGCCGGCGGTCGACGTGGCGAACATCAAGGCGCTCGCCCGGCTCGCCGAAAGCGGCCAGCGGCTGATCCTGCACAGCCGTTCGGGCGACGTCGACACGTACATGGTCAACGACGAGGGCACGGTCTACCGCTACCAGGTGCGAGCCTCGAAGGTCGTCTGGGGCGAGTGGACCGATGCGCCGGTGCCGGCGCAGGATGCTGCGGTCGCGGCGCAGGCCCCCACGAGCGCGGGGCCGAACGCCGCCAACGCGGCCTAGTTCCGGTAGGCGCAGGCGAGCTCAGCCCTGCGCCGGCGCCGGCGTCACCCGGTACAGCACGACGCTGTCGGGCGGGACGAGCGCGCTGATCGCGCCGGACGTCCGCTCGGTCGTGCCGGCCCAGAGATCGCGGACGGTGTAACTCGCGGCCGACGGGAGCCCGGCCGTGCTGGCGGTGGTGGTGATCCGCAGCGGCTGTGTGCCGCGATTGAGAAGTGCGACCGCGGCTCGACCGCCAGTCAGCGGCTTGCTCCAGACCTGGCCCGATCCCTCCTGCTCGACGGCCGTGCCCTGGATCCCGAGGGGGTCCTGGTCGACCGCGATCACCTGCCGGTTCTCGAGCATCCCGATCGTCTGGGCCGAGAGCGCGCGAGGATCGCTGCCGAGTATGAGCGGGGCGGCGACGATCGCCCACATCGAGAACTGCGCCTGCGCTTCCGAGCTGGTCATGCCCAGCTCCGGACCGAGGTAGTCGGGGTCGTTCCAGTGCCCGGGCCCGGCTGCATCCGGTTGGGCGGCGTCGTGGTCCAGGTTCCGCATGACGTTTGTGAACTGGATGTTCCGAGTGAAGCCGATGTCGGTATCCGTGCGCCAGCTCTGCGCGATCCGGGGCGCCCACCGGTAGCTGGCGTAGGCCGAGTTGGCGAACGTCGGGCGCGTCCCGTTGATCTGCCCTGGAACCCAGAAGTTGCAGACGTTCAGCAGCATCTTGCGGTGGCTCGAGTTGTTCGCGAGCGCCTTCGCGAACCGCACATACGCCGGCCTGGGTACGAGCCCGGCCTCGCCGGCGCCGCAGAAGTCGACCTTGACCGCGTCGAAGCCCCACGCGGCGAAGCGGTCGGCGTCCTGCTGGTAATGGCCGAGCGAGCCGACACCCTGGCCATGACATCCGCTCTTGCCCGCGTCGGTATAGATCCCCGCCAGCAGACCGTGGCGGTGCAGCCAGTCGGTCAGCCAGCTCAGGCCGTGTGGCCATTGGTGGCGGTCGACCACGAGCTCTCCGAGCCGGTTCCGCTTGCCGCTCGCCCAGCCGAAGTCGAGCCAAACGATCCGGTAGCCGGCTCGGGCGAGGCCGCGGTGCAGGATCGAGTTGGCCACCGAGATAATCGTGTGCTCGTCGAATATCCCCCCGACCCCGTAATAGGTGTTCCAACCCATGTAGGGGACCGACGCCGGCAGCGGGTCCGGCGTGCCCGTCGGCGCGCTGCCCCCGCTGTTGGCCAGACGAGCGGTGCGCGGCGCCCGGCGCGCTGCGCTCGCAGCACCCCCGAACCCAGTCATCCCGAGCACGAGCGCCGCGAGCATCGCGACGGGTACGACCAGCGAGCGGCGGTGGCGGCGCGACACGGCGCCACGCTCAGAAATGGCCGAGCAGCCAGGCATGGACCGCAGGGACCCGATTCTGCAACAACGTCAGGTGACCGTCGTCGTCGCTGAGGTAAGGGTCGGCTGCCGGCACCCGGCGCGCCAGCCATTCGCCGTGCTGGAACGGCACCATCCGGTCCTGGCGGCCATGCAGGACCATGACCGGCACGCGGATCGTCTCCGGTGAGAAACCCCACGGCTTCAGCATCGCCACGCTGTCCTCCCACCAGCCTTCGATCCCGGGGGCCAGCCCGGTCCGGTTCCGGCGAGCGAAGTACTCGCCCAGCTCGTCGGTCAGCGCGGCGGCGTCGACTGGTGAGAACAGCGTCGGGTGCGACCCCGCCGGGTCAGGCTCGGTGGTGTCGAAGAACTCGAGCCGATCCTGGGCAAGCTTGGCGCGCGCCGCCTCAGGATCGCTGAGGATCAGCTTGTCGTCCTCGACGTTCTCCTCCCCCGTGTCGGCGAACCAGTCCAGCCCGTCGGCGTCGAACGGCGCCGGGGAGGCGAGCGTCGCCGCCGCGACCGCGCGGCCGTCGAGCAAAGCCGCGCACGCGAGCGCGTGCGGGCCGCCCCCCGAGATGCCCCAGACGGCAAACCGGTCGATCTGCAGGGCATCGAGGATCGCGCGCACGTCCTGCGCACAATCCGCGACCGAGCGGCCGGGGTTAGGAGTGGATCCGCCGTACCCCGGGCGGTCGTAGGCGATCAACCGGATCCCCCGCTCGGCTGCGTCGAGCAGGTGCAGCCGGTAGAGGACGCGCGCGCTCGGGGTCCCGAGCTGTGCGAGCACCGCACGGCCATCAGGGTCGCCGCCCTCTTGCACGAGCAGCTCGCGACCCGAGTCGGTCGCGACCGCACGGTCGACGACCCGGCTGTCGTGCGGACCGGTTCGCATCGCGCCCGACTGTACGACGCTCGGGCGCCCTACGCGCGCTGGTAGCGCAGGTAGACCACGCGCGAACCGAACGATCGCGTCTCGACCAGCTCCAGGTCGATGCGCTCGTCGAGCGCCGCGAAGAACGGAGTTCCTCCGCCGAGCACAACCGGACTCACGAACAACCGGTACTCGTCGATCAAGCCCAACCTCGACAGCGATCCCGCCAGATCGGCGCCGCCGACGGCGACATCCTTGCCGTCCTGTGCCTTCAGCCTCGCCGCCACCTCGGCGAGCCCATCCCGCTCGAGCGTGGCGTTGCCCTCGACGCGGTCGAGCGTCCTCGAGAACACGATCTTCGGCAGCGCCTGCCAGATCCGCGCGAACTCGACCGTAATGTCACCGGCCGCCGGGTCCTGATCGGCGGTTTCCCAGTAGACCATCGTCTCGTACAGCCGCCGTCCGCACAGGTGAACGCCGAGCTCGCGCGTCTGCTCGTTGTGGAACCGGTGCAACTCCTCATCTGGCGCCGACCAATCGATGTCGCCGCCAGGCCCGGCGATGAAGCCGTCCAGCGAGGTGCCCATCGAGAAGATCAGGTTTCGCATCACGCCTTGCCCGCTGCCGCGTCGCCGGACCCGTCGGGGGGCGGCGCCTCGTCGCCGGGGAGCAGGACGCTTCCGAGGATCCGCCGCTTGCGTCCTGGCTTTGGCGGGTTTGCCAGTCGCGGTCCGAATACGCGCGCGATGTCGCGCAGCAGCTCGGTGAGCTCGGCGTCGTCGAGCCACATCCCGGCGAGGTTGTAGCTGACGCCGTCGCGCAGAGGATCTATTTTCCCTCGCGCGAGGTAACGGTCGAAATCGCCGAGGAGGCCGGCCACGAACGCGATGAACGCCTGACGGTGGTCGTCGACGCTCATCTGCTCCAGCTCACCGACGTTGATGCGAGCCGCCGCGGCGCGGAGGATGTAGGTCCGCTCGAGCGCCCCTCGGACGCGGCGCTCGGACACCACTCCGAGCGCTCCCGCGTCCACCAGCCGTGCGACGTGGCGATACAGGCTGGCCGCGGGTACGTCCGGGAGCTCCGCGCGAAGTTCGGTGGTGGTCAGCGCCCGATCACCTAGAAACGCCTGGACGATCCGCAATCGGACTGGATGGAGAAGAAGGTCGGCGCTGGTCACGAGGGCGTAACACTACGGCCCACCCGTGGCCCGCGGCTGGCCCCGCGCTAGCCGCCGGCGGTGTGGCGGCGCAGCGCGACCGCCGGCGCCGAGGCGTCGGCCTCCGGGTACACCGGTTCGGGTCGTTGGTAGTCCTGACCGGTGAGCGGACTCGACAGGACAAAGTCCGCGGTCGCGCGGTTGCACGCCGTCGGTACGTTGCAGACGACGGCGATCCGCAGCAACGCCTTCACGTCAACGTCATGCGGCTGCGGCTGGAGCGGGTCCCAGAAGAAGATCAGGAAGTCGATCCTCCCCTCGGCAATCGCGGCGCCAACCTGCTGATCTCCGCCGAGCGGACCGCTGAAGAAGCGGTTCACCTCGAGGCCTAGCTCGTTCGCGAGCAGCGCCCCCGTCGTCCCGGTCGCGTGGAGCTCATGTGCCGACAATGTGCCACGGTTGAACCGGGCCCACTCGAGCATCTCCCCTTTGCAGTTGTCGTGTGCGATCAGCGCGATGCGCTTCCGGCTGGGCATCAAGTTCACGATCTCGCCCATAGGGCATGACCTCGCATTTAGATTCCGGTTTCGGGTCTCTCAATTTCGAAACTAGCAGGCGGTCGATCGGGCGCATCCATGCGTGACTAACAACACAAAAGGACCGAGCACCCGAAGGTGGCGTGGGTGTTACCGCTGCCGTCGTTGTAGAAGCCAACCACGACGTTGCGTTCGTTGATACCAAGTAGCTGGTCGACCGGAGGAGAGGCGGGATTGCCGGTGGGATAGTCACCGTCGATGAAATAGCCACGATCCGAGCGCTGACCAAATTCGATGGAATAAGCGGCCGGTGGTATGCGTCTATAAGAGCGTGAGGTGCGCCCTCTAGGCCCCCTCGCCGGAGCGGTTATCACGCCCTATGATCGAGACCAGCCATGCCAGCCAACGAGGAACAGGAAGCCCAGCAGATCACCCGGCTCGTCGACGCCGACCCGGCGCCGGACGGTGGCGCCTGGGCTGACCGGCCCGAGATCCGCCGCGAGGTCGAGTCGCAGCGGCGCGTGTCGCGCGAGTTGCGCGCGGGCGGTCCGGAGGTGCCCGACCGCCTCGTCCGTGCCGTGCAGGACCAGGTGCGCGAGCGGTACGGCGACACCGCGGGCTCGTCGCGGCGCCGGTGGCTTGGCTTCGGCCTGTCGTGGAAGCCGGCGGTCGCGGTCGCAGGGCTGGCGGCGGCCTGCGCCGCGATTGTCATCGGGATAGCTGGAACCGGCGGGAGCAGCGGCCCGAGCATCCCGGCCGCGGCCGCGCTGGCGTTCGCGCCGTCGACGGGGCCCGCACCGGCCGCCCAGACCGCCAAGCTGCTCGACGTCTCCTACGGGGGCGTAACGTATCCGAACTACGCGAAGTTCTCGGTCCCTCCCACGGGCACGCGGACCGACCGGATAGGCGGCCGTCCCGCCCTGACCGTGTTCTATCGCCTGCCGAACGGCACGCGCCTCAGCTACACCGTGTTCTCCGGCAACGCCGTCGCGCTCCCTCACGACGCCCGAGCGGTGAGCTACGAAGGAGTTCGGCTGCGCGAGTTTTCGACCTCGTCGGGGTTGTCGGTGGTCACGCTCGTCCGGTACGGCCGCACGTGCGTCCTCGCGGCGCACGTCAAGCCGAACGTCGTGTTGGGTCTCGCCGCCGCCCCTGTGCTCGGGCAGTTGAGCGCGTAGCGGTTCGCGTCACCCTCGGCGGCGGGCCTTGTTTCACCCCGGCGGCCCGCGTCACCCGGCGGCTTCGAAACGAGCGGCGATCTGGCCGCGACCGCGATGCAGGCGGCTCATGATCGTCCCCTCCTTCGTGCCTAGAGCACGCGCCGCCTCGCGGTAGGACAGGCCGAGCACGTCCACCGCGACGAGCGCCTCGCGGAGCGGCTGCGTGAGTTCCTGCAGCGCCTGGTACACGGCGGCGCCCTCGATCGATTGCGCGATCGGATCGTTCGGCGCCTCGATCGCCTCGATGTCGTCGCCGGCGGGCGTCGTCACGACCGTCCGCTTGGCTCGCCCCGAGCTGATCCAGGTGTTGCGGAGGACCCGCAGCAGGTACACGACATCCTGATCTCGTCGCAGGAACCGCGGGCGCCGCAGCACCCGCTCGAACGTGTCCTGAACGAGGTCCTCGGCATCCTGACGCGATCCGCACAAGCCGTACGCCGCGCGATACAGCTGCGCGATGTGCGAGCCGAGCGATTCGGGATCGAGTTGTCGGGTGCCACCCTCCACGGCACCGCCCAGTCTCACGAATCCGGAGTTGCGACTGGGAGGGGTGTGCAGCCGACGCGCTACCTCAGAGGTAATTGCGTGGCTGCGGGTCGAGCGCTACGTTCGGGCCGTGGCCGTCGACACCGCAATGACGCACCATCGCGCCGCGCGCGCGCCGATCGGAGAGCTGCTTCGCGCTTGGCGCCAGCGGCGCAGCCTGAGCCAGCTTGAGCTCGCGCTCGAGGCCGACGTGTCCTCGCGGCACGTGAGCTTTCTCGAGACCGGCCGCGCCCGCCCGAGCCGGGAGATGGTCCTGCGCCTGGCGGACCATCTGGAGATTCCGCTCCGCGATCGCAACGGACTGCTGCTCGCCGCCGGCTATGCACCCCAATACGTCGAGCGGTCGCTCGAGGAGCCGGCGATGGCCCCGATCCACCAGGCCCTCGATCGGTTTCTGCGCGCGCACGAGCCCTATCCGGCGGTGATCCTCGACCGCCACTACAACCTCGTCTCCGGCAACGACGCCGTGGCGGTCCTGACCGAGGGAATCTCGCCGGAGCTGACCGAGCCACCGGTCAACGCGCTGCGGGCGACCCTGCATCCGCAGGGAATGGCTCCCCGGATCCTGAATCTCCCCGAATGGAGCGCCCACCTGCTGCAGCGGCTGCGCCGGCAGGCCGCGATCACGGGCGACCCCGAGCTCGAGCAGCTCTACGACGAGCTGTCGAGCTACCCCAACGTCAGCCTCGAGGCTCCGCACGACGAGCGGACCGGCAACGAGATCGTGCTTCCGCTGCGGATGCGCGACGGCGAGCGCGAGCTCGCGTTCTTCAGCACGGTCTCGACCTTCGGCACCGCGGTCGAGATCACACTCGCGGAGCTGATGATCGAGGCGTTCTACCCGGCTAACGCGACCACCGCGACCTACCTCCTGCAGCGCATCGCCGGGCCCTGAGGTCGCGAGCCAAGGCGACCCAGACGGACCCGGCCAACCGGAGCGGGCGCGGCGTCGGGACCCGCGTAAGCTGATTCTTAGTGGCGACGCGTTCAGATCTCGAGGACCATTCGGCCACCGACGCCCCTGAGGCAGCGATGCCGGACGAGCTGCACCCGCGTCATCTCGCCCTGCGCATCGTCGAGGTCGCCGCGATCATCGCCGTGGTCGCGATCGCGATCACCGCGCTGCCCGGACTCGACCAGGTCAAGGCGCGCCTCGAGGACGCCTCCGCCGTCTGGGTGGTGGCGGTCGCCGTCGCCGAGGTCGGCTCGTGCCTCGGCTACCTGCTCGTGTTTCGCGAGACGTTCTGCTCGCAGATGTCCTGGGGTCTGAGCTACGACATCGCGATGTCCGAGCAGGCGGCCAACTCCCTGCTGCCGGCGGGCGGCGCCGGCGGTCTCGCGCTCGGGGTGTGGGCGCTCCGACAGGCCGGCATGCCGACCGCTCACATCGCGCGACGCACGGTCGCGTTCTTCGTGATCACGAGCGCCGCGAACTTCTTCGCGCTGATCGTGGTGGGCATCGGCGTGTTTCTCGGCATCATCGCCGGCAGGGGATCGGCTGTGCTGACGCTCGTGCCGGCGCTGATCACGGCGTTCGGCGTGCTGCTCGCCGGGTTCAGCCCCCGGCTGCTCCGCGCGATCGGCCAGCGCGGCGCCGACGCCGAGCGCGAGACGTTTGCCGGGCGAGTGCGCCTGACGCTGCGGGCCTGGCTCGTGGCCGGCGCCGACGGAGTGGATCAGGCGATCGCGTTGCTGCGGGGGCACAGCATCGGCGCGATCGCCGGCTCGTTCTTCTACATGGCGTTCGACATCGCGGCGCTCGGGTGCGGCTTCGCGGCGGTCGGCCACGTCCCCACGTTCGGCGTGCTCGTGCTCGGTTACCTGATCGGCCAGCTCGGCAACCTGGTGCCGGTCCCGGGCGGAATCGGCGGCACGGAGGGTGCGCTCGTCGGGATATTCGCGCTCTACGGCGTGAACGTCTCCGAGGCCACCGCCGCGGTGCTGATCTACCGCCTGTTCCAGCTCACGATTCCAGCCCTGCTGGGGGCGCCGGCGTTCGTGCTGCTCCGACGCCGGCTGATGCGCGAGGACAAGCCGGCATCGGTGTGCGCGCCGCTCGGGGCCGACGTGGCGGGAGAGCCGGCGCGCAGCTGACGCCACGCTCGCCGAACGACTGAATCGGCGGCTCGGTTGAGACCTCGGGCGCCGCTAACCTTGAATGAGCATTGGGCAGAGTTTGGGTTCTCGACAGTGAAACGAAAGGCACCGGAGCGAACATGGTGCCGCTCGACCGAGTACTCACGAAGCCGGGCTCTGCGCCGACGCCGGTTCGCGTTCTCCCTCAGCCCAAGCCCCGGCCCGCCACGCCGCCCGCACCGACGCAGCCCAGGCGGTTCAAGGTCGTCGACGTCATGACTCGAGAGGTTCTGGCCGAAGATGCCGACACCCGGACCACGGTCAAGCTGCTCGGGGAGGTCCGGAGCATCGTCGACGTGACCATCTGGGTGTGGCAGCCGGAGGCCGAGCGGTGGCGGATGCTGACCCTCGAGGAGACGCGGTCACTGTGGGAGTACCGGCGCGGTTGAGGGCCGCTCACCTCCGCCGGCGAGGCGGCGGTTCCGGCCCGAGCACGAGATCGACGAGTCCGCCGGCGGTCGCCGGATCAAACGGCTCCCCGGTCATCAGCCGGCGATAGAAGATCACCCCGAGCAGCGCCGCGGTCGCGAGCTCGGGGTCGAGCCCCGGACGGAGCTCGCGATCCTCGACCCCGCGAGCGATCAGATCGACGAGCACCTGGCGCCGCTCGGCCGAGTAGAGGTGATGAAAGTCGCGCACGCGCGGGTCGCGCTCGGCGCCCTCGATCAGCGCCGGGATGCAGCGCGAGAACGTCGAGTCGACGACCACCTCGGCGACGTGGCGAACGAGCAGCTCCACCGACTCACGCGCCGAGCGTCCCGCGAGGTCGGGAACCATCTGGACGTGGAACGTCTCGAACGCGTCGGCGATCAGCGCCAGCTTGTCGGGCCAGTGCCGATAGATCGTCGACTTGCCCACGCCGGCACGTGTGGCGACCGACTCGATCGTCACCCCGCCGTAGCCCACCTCCGCGAGCTCGTCGACGGCCGCCTCGAGGATCACCATCCGCGACCGCTCGATCCTCGGGTCCACCCGGTCATCCCTTTGCGTGCTCATCGAAGAAAAACCCGTTGTAGAACGTTGACGTATCGCTGCGAGACGCGTACGTTTCATATTCAAGCATCCGCCGAGTAGACGAGGAGCACCGACATGCCGACAGTCAGCGTTCGCTACATCGTCGACGACGTCGACGCTGCGATCGAGTTCTACTGCCGCCGGCTCGGCTTTCACGAGGTCATGCACCCGGCGCCCACGTTCGCGATGCTCTCCCACGGAGACCTGCGCCTCGTGCTGACCGCGCCCGGTGGCGGTCCCGGCGGCGGCCAGGCGATGCCCGACGGCACGATGCCGAAGCCCGGCGGCTGGAATCGCTTTCAGCTCGAGGTCGCCGGCATCGAGGAGATCGTCGCCGACCTCCGCGAGCACGGCGCCCGCTTCCGCAACGAGATCGTCGCCGGCGTCGGCGGCAAGCAGATCCTGGTCGAGGACCCGAGCGGGAATCCGGTCGAGTTGTTCGAGCCGACGATCGCCGACGCGCGGTTGTCGCCGGCGGGCTAAGCGGATCGCGGGGCCGGCGCCGGCGCGCCGCGGCAGCGATGACCCGCGGGGGCCGATGCACTCGCTACTTCATGCCCTGCGTACTCGTCGTGCCCGACATGCTCTGGTTCCCCGGCATGGTCCTGGTGCCCGGCATGGTCTTGGTGCCCGGCATGCTCTTGGTGCCCGGCATGCCGGTCGTGCTCGTGCTGCTGTGCGTGCTCGTCGGGCCGGTCATCGCCATCATCATGTTCGGGGTTCCGGGCATGACGACCGAGTGGTGGACCTGCCGCCACCAGACGTACGCGTCGACGTGCGGCGCGCCACTCAGCTCCCCGAGTATCCGCCCGTCGTCCTGGGTCCAGACTAGGTACAGGTCCGAGTCCTCGAACGTGCAGTAGACGCGACCCGCGGCCTTGTCGTCGGTTATCTGACCGGAGATGAACTCGCTCATCGGATACATGCTCGGGTGCTGGAAATCGTGGTTCCAGCCGACTTCCCCATTGGTCATGGTCTCGGTGCAATTCCCGAAGTTCGAGCGGAAGGGAGCCTGGGCGATCGCGCTGACGCGCGCCTGATACGCCGCGTACAGAGCCTTGACCGACGGGTAGGTGCGGAACACCACGATGTCGACGGCGGGCGTCGGCTGCATGCATGTGACGGTCGTCGAGTTGGTCAGCTTGCAGGAGGACGGCGGCAGCATCCCCTTCGCCGTCACGCTCACGTTGATCCCGGCGACCGCCTTCGCGAGCTTGTCGTGAGCGATCGTCGTCGCGGTCAGCGGCAGCGCCGCCGTGCTGGCCTTCGCCTTCGCGGGCCCGGTGGTCCCGGCGGTCCCGGCGGTCCTCGCCGGCGACGGTGACTTCGACCCACCCACGTTGAACACGACGAGCAGCACGATCACAACCGGGACCAGGGCGGCCAAGGCCAGGCCGACGAGGACGGACCGGCGAACGCCCGCCAGCTCGAGCCTCTGGACAGGTGGGCGCAGCTGCGGGGCGCGACCGTTCGCCGGCGGACGCCTGGGACTCGCCGGGCCGCGAGGTGGTCGCCTCGGATCACCGGTCGAGCGCGTCAACCCTGCGACCCTCCGCAGCCGATCGGCAACGGTTCGACATCCTTCCCCTGCTCAGCTCATTTACCACGCCACCACTCCCGCATACTCGTCTGCTGAGGTGTTCGAGCTGCTGACTCCCGCCTCAAAAAGTATGTCGGCGGGACCGCGGCAAGTCAATTTGGAAGCGCCGCCTCGAGCATGCGCTCGATCGACGGCGCGAGCAGCGAGGTGATCGCCGCCGCGGTCCTCGCCGGAGGGTCGCGCGGCGCAGTCACGTGGCTGATCGCCAGCCGCACGAGCGTATCCGCGAGCACCTCGAGGTCGACGCGGGCCGCCTGCGGCCACTGGGCGCGAATCGTGCCGGCGACACGCTCGCTCGCCCAGTCGAGGACCGGCCGGCTCTGGGTGGTAACGAGCGGCAACAGCCCGCCGGTGCCGTCGTCGCCGAGCAGCAGGCGGACGAACGGGTCGGTGGTCGCGATCGTCAGGAACGTTTCGAGTCCGGCCGTCAGCGCCGCGAGTGGGTCCTCAGCATGCGCCGCGATCGTCTGCTCCACGGCGTCCAGCATGCGACTGCTCTCACGGATCACGAGCGCCTGGCCGAACTCGTCCCGCGTGCCGAACTCGTTGTAGAGGGTCTGGCGGCTGACGCCCGCCGCGGTGGCGATCTCCGCCATCGTCACCTGCGCCCACGCCCGACCGCGCAGCTGCTCGCGGCCCGCGTCGAGGAGCCGGTCACGGAGCAGCTGCCGGACCGCCGCGCGATATGACGCGGGGTCACGTTCATCGGTGCTAGTCGCGGGCGTCTGCTCCATCCTCATCCTGCGCGGTCCACGCTCGGGTCCGCGCGGCGATACTGCGCGAGCACGCGGCCGCGGGCCCGGGGCTGGATATTCGCACGACTGACGTCGCCGCCGTAGTGCATCACCAGGCGCGGGTCCATAACCCGGCGCCACAGCGGCGGCACGAGCGCCAGCAGGATCATGCCGGCGTAGCCCGTCGGCAGCTGCGGCGCCTCGTCGACATGACGCAGCGCCTGAAAGCGACGGGTCGGGTTGGCGTGGTGGTCCGAGTGGCGCTGGAGGTGGTAGAGCAGCACGTTCGAGGCGACGTTGTTGCTGTTCCAGCTGTGCTCGGGACGCGTGCGCTCATACCGTCCGTCCGGCCGCCTCTGTCGCAGCAGCCCGTAGTGCTCGAGGTAGTTGACCACCTCGAGCAGCGGGAACCCGATGAACATCTGGAGGAGCAGGTAAGGCAGCACGTCGATGCCGAACACGGCGGTCAGGCCTCCGAACAGGACCACGGTCATCGCCCACGCATTGAGCACGCTGTTGCGCCAGGTCCACGCCGAGTGCCCGTCGCGAGCCAGCCACTCCCGTTCGAGCTCCCACGCCGACACGAGGCTCCCGGACACGGTGCGCGGCAGGAACGCCCAGAAGCTCTCGCCGAGCCGGGCGCTCGCCGGATCCTCGGGCGTCGCCACACGCACGTGATGACCGCGGTTGTGTTCGACGAAGAAGTGGCCGTAGCCGCTCTGCGCCAGCGCGATCTTGCTCAGCCAGCGCTCGAGACGGTCGCGCTTGTGCCCGAGCTCGTGCGCGGTGTTGATCGCGATCCCGCTCACCATCGCCTCGGTGAGCGCGAGGCCCACCTTGTCAAGCACGGTCAGGTCGCCGCTGGCCCACAGCCAGCACGCGAACACGAGCCCCGCGTACTGAAGCGGCAGGAACGCGTACGTACACCATCGGTAGTAGCGGTCGTGCTCGAGCCAGCGGAGAACGCTGTCGGGCGGATTCTCGGCGTCGAGCCCGATCAGAAGATCGAGCGGCGGGAACACGCCGAAGATCAGGATTGGGCCTGAGAACCAGAAGAAGCCAAGGCCGGTGAGGTGGACCAACCCGAACACGATGAACGGGAGCGTCGGTACCAGCACACCGAGAAGCCATGCGTACCGCTTGCCGTCCCGCCACGCTGGCGCCTGGATTGCAGCAGAGGTCATCACGCAATCTCCCTTCGAGAGTTGCTTGGCAGACATCGCTGCGTAGCTTTACAGATTATCCCAATTTGTCAAGCAAGCCGACAAGGCTCCTAGCTGCGTCAGCCAATTACGAGGAGCCCGGATCTAGCCTCGCCGGGGGTCACAAGTCCACCCTCGGCGCCCCTCCCGCGTCGAATGTGCATTTGGGCACGCATGCCGGTCACTGCGCCGCTTTCGGCGACCGGGACTCGCCGAGCGTGCGGTTATGACCGTCGGCGCGCCGAAATCCGGGCGCCGATGGGCGAGTTGCTCGCGGGCTCCCAGACGCCCGCGCGCGCTAAACCAGGCTGCCGATACAGCGCCGACACCTGCTCGGCGATCATCGACCACGAGAACTGCTCGATCGCCCGCCGGCGCCCGGCCCGGCCCATCGCGGCCGCCCGTTCGGGGTCGCCGATCAAAGCGTTTACGCGCTCGGCGAAGTCGCCGGCGAACCGCTCCGGGTCGCGCGGCGCACCGGTGCCGTCATCGCCGGGCTCGATCGGCACGAGCAGCCCGGTGTCGCCGTCGTCGACGACCTCGACGATCCCCCCCGTCGCGGTCGCGACGACCGCCGCCTCGCAGGCCATCGCCTCGAGGTTGACGATCCCCAGCGGCTCGTAGATCGATGGGCACGCGAACACCGTCGCGTGGCTGAGCAGCTGGATCACGTCCGCCTTGGGCAGCATCTGCTCGAGCCACACGACCCCATCGCGCTCGGCCTTCAGCTCGCTGACGCGCCGCTCGACTTCGGCCCCCAGCTCGGGCGTGTCCGCCGAGCCGGCGCACAGCACGAGCTGGGCCGACGGATCGAACCATCGGGCGGCGCGGAGCAGATACTCGACCCCCTTCTGCCGCGTGATCCGGCCGACGAACACCACCGACGGCCGGTCCGCGTCGACGCCGTAGCGCTCGAGCACGTCGGTGCTCGCGTCCGGCGAGTACTGCGCGGTGTCGATGCCGTTGTAGATCACGTGCACGCGCTCGGGATCGATCGCCGGATAGACGCGCAGGATGTCTTCGCGGGTGCCGTTCGACACCGCGATCACGGCGTCGGCGGCCTCGAGCGCGGTCTTCTCGGCCCAGCTCGAGATCGCGTAGCCGCCCGCGAGCTGCTCGGCCTTCCACGGCCGCAGCGGCTCGAGGCTGTGGACCGTCGCGACGTGCGGGATGCCGTGCACGAGCTTTGACAGGTGGCCGCCGAGGTTCGCGTACCAGGTGTGGCTATGGACGAGGTCGGCGTCCGCGGTGCGCGCGGCCATCGTCAGGTCGATCGACAGCGCCCGGAGCGCCGCCAGCGACGGCTCGTCTCCGGCGAGCGCGTCCCATGGGTAGTGACGCACATCGCCGGCGCCCCACGCATGTACGGTGACGTCCTCGAGCTGCGAAAGCTCGCGCGCGAGGTATTCGACGTGCACGCCCGCGCCGCCGTAGACGTCCGGCGGATACTCGCGGGTGAGCAGCGCCACCCTCAACTCACGACCTCGCCCTTCGGGATCACGACGATGCCGCCGGCGGACACCTTGAAGCGCTCGCGATCGGCGGCCGGATCGACCCCGATCTTCGCTCCCGGCGCGATCCGGACATCCTTGTCGACGATCGCCCGCCGCACGACGGCGTTCCGGCCGACGTCGACGCCGTTCATCAGAATCGAGTCCTCGACCTCGGCGTAGGAGTGCAGATGGACACCCGGCGACAGAACCGAGCGCCGCGCGACGCCGCCCGAGATCACGACCCCGGCGCACACCATCGAGTCGAGCGCGTGCCCGCGGCGGCCGTCCTCGTCAAACACGAACTTGGCCGGCGGCAGCGGATCGGGCCAGGTGTGGATCGGCCACTCGTGGTTGTAGAGGTTGAAGATCGGGGACACGGAGATCAGATCCATGTGGGCTTCGTAGTAGGCGTCGAGCGTCCCCACGTCGCGCCAGTAGCCGCGGTCGCGCGCCGTCGCTCCCGGCACGTCATTGGTGGCGAAGTCGTACACCTGCGCCTCGCCACGCTCCACCAGCATCGGGATCAGGTTGCCGCCGATGTCATGCCTGGACGCATCGTCCGTTGCGTCGGTGACGACCGCGTCCATCAGCGCCTCGGTGGTGAACACGTAGTTGCCCATCGAGGCGTACACCTGGTCGGGGGCGTCGGGGAGCGGCTTCGCGTCGGACGGCTTCTCGCGGAAGGCCGCGATCCGGCGGCCGTCCGGCGCGGTCTCGATCACCCCGAACTGATCGGCCTGCTCGATCGGGGCGCGGATCGCGGCGACGGTGACGGCCGCGCCGCTTTCGATGTGCTCGGCGACCATCTGACGCGGATCCATCCGGTAGATGTGGTCGGCGCCGAACACGATGATGTGGTCGGGCCGCTCGTCGTGGATCAGGTTGAAGTTCTGATAGATCGCGTCGGCGGAGCCGACGAACCAGCGGGGCCCGCGGCGCATCTGGGCCGGCACCGGGGCCACGTAGTTGCCCAACAGCGGCGACAGCCTCCAGGTCAGCGATATGTGGCGGTCGAGCGAGTGGCTCTTGTACTGGGTCAGCACGACGATCCGCCGGTACTCCGCGTTGACGAGGTTCGACAGCGCGAAGTCGACCAGCCGGTACACCCCGCCGAACGGCACCGCCGGCTTCGCCCGGTCGGCGGTCAGCGGCGCGAGCCGCTTGCCCTCTCCGCCCGCCAGCACCATCGAGAAGATCTGCGACATGATCAGCTCCCGAGCGCAGCGTCGACGACCGCCTGCGCCTCCTCGAGGATCCGCTCGAGGTGCTCGGCGCCGTTGAAGCTCTCGGCGTAGAGCTTGTACACGTCCTCGGTCCCCGACGGCCGTGCCGCGAACCAGCCGCCGTCGGTGACGACCTTTACGCCGCCGAGCGGCGCGCCCGACGGCGCCGCCGTCAGCACCTCGGTGATCGGCTCGCCCGCGACCTCGGTGGCGGTCAGGTCCTCGGGTGACAGCCCGCCGAGCACGCGCTTCTGCTCGGGCGTCGCGGGGGCATCGACGCGGCGGTACACCGGCGCCCCGTAGCGGTCGGTCAGGTCGGCATACAGGCGTGCCGGATCCTTGCCGGTGCGCGCGGTCATCTCGGCCGCCAGCAGGCACATGATCAACCCGTCCTTGTCCGTGCTCCAGGCGTGGCCGTTGCGGCGAAGGAAGCTGGCGCCGGCGCTCTCCTCGCCGCCGAAGGCGAGCGTGCCGTCGAGCAGGCCGCCGACGAACCACTTGAAGCCGACCGGCACCTCCTCGAGCCTCCGGCCCAGGCCGGCCACGACCCTGTCGATGATCGAGCTCGAGACCATCGTCTTGCCGACTCCGGCGCCATCCGGCCACTCCTGACGGACGCCGCCGAGTAGGTAGGCGATCGCCGCGGCGAGGTAGTGGTTCGGATTCAGCAGGCCGGCGTGGGTGACGATCCCGTGGCGGTCGGCGTCAGGGTCGTTGGCGAAGGCAACGTCGAATCGGTCCTTGAGCGCGATCAGGTCCGCCATCGCGTCCGGCGAGGAGCAGTCCATGCGGATCTTGCCGTCGTGGTCGAGCGGCATGAAGGAGAACGTCGGATCGATCCGGTCGTTGACGACCTCGAGGTCGAGCCGGTGGCGGTCGGCGATCGCCTCCCAGTACGCGACGCTCGCGCCGCCGAGCGGATCGACGCCGAGCCGGACTCCCGCGCCGGCGATCTCGTCGATGTCGACGACGGCCGCCAGCTCGCTCACGTACGCCGTTCGGTAGTCGTGCCTGCGCGCGCGCCCGATGGCCTCCTCGAATGGCACGCGCTCGACCCCGCGCAGACCCGCGCGAAGCAGTTCGTTCGCGGCATCCTGGATCTGCCGTGTCACGTCGGTGTCCGCCGGCCCGCCGTGGGGAGGGTTGTACTTGAACCCTCCGTCCTCGGGCGGATTATGCGACGGCGTGATCACGACGCCGTCAGCCCGGGCGCCGCCGCGCGCGTTGTGCGTCAGGATCGCGTGCGAGACCGCCGGCGTCGGCGTGTAGCCATCCTCTGAATCGACCGCGACCTCGACGCCGTGGGCCACGAGCACCTCGACCGCGGTGCGGAATGCCGGTTCGGAGAGCGCGTGCGTGTCGCGTCCCAGGAACAGCGGCCCATCGATGCCCTGCGCCATCCGGTAGCGCGCGATCGCCTCGCTGATCACAAGGATGTGCGACTCGGTGAAGGTCCCCGTGAACGAGGTGCCGCGGTGACCGGAGGTCCCGAACGACACCGCCTGGGCAGGGTTGGTTGGATCCGGGCGTTCGTCGTAGTACGCCCCGATCAGGCGGCTCACGTCGACGAGCATGTCCGGAGTGGGCCGGCGGACGTTCGGAGCTTCAGTAGGTTCGGTCATTGCGGGGGGAGTTTGTCAATCCCCGGCGCCGTGAGCATGACTCGTTCGTGATTGCCGGACGAGCGGGACGTGCGGGCGGGACGAGCCGGCCTCCATTCCCGCGGAGCGAGTGGCGACCTACTCGAGCTCGAGCGGCTCGAGGAGACGGTGCGGACCGCGCAGCGCCACCGCGACCGGATCGTCTCGGTGGCGGCCGCGACCCGGGCGCGGTTCGGTGACGATCTCACCGGCCGCGGGCGTGATCCCGCACGCCGGGCACGCGGCGGCGTCGTCGAGCACCGTGCCGCACACATCGTGCCTGAACAGGCGGCTGTTCGGGAGGTTGTTGTGGTCGCCCCACACGACCAGTGCGTGCAGCACCGGCCACAGCTCGCGGCCGGCATCGGTCAACTCGTAGAGCGAGCGGCCGGCGTGGTGAGGATCGGGCCGCCGCTCGAGGATCCCATGCTCGACCAGGCCGCTGAGGCGGTCCGACAGCACCGCTTTCGGCACATCCAGGTGGGCCTGGAAGTCGCGGAAACGCCGGACGCCGTACAGCGCGTCGCGCACGATCAGCAGGGTCCATCGCTCGCCGATCACCTCGAGCGCGCGGGCGATCCCGCAGTCCTGTCCGACGTAATCCTTGCCGAGCATCAGACCATCTTAGCGCATACAGGTTCAATCATCGAACTCGTTGTGCTAAGGTGCGCGGACCGATGGTTCAATCACTGAACTCACGAGGAGAATCGATGACCACCGTCGCCGCCCACCGGATCCACAAAGCTCGCGCCACAAGACGCACCGGACACGCGGAGACCAGCCGCACCCTGTGGGTTGCCGCCTCGGCGACACTGCTCGTTCTCGCGGTGTTCAGTGCGGTCGTGACCACGGTCGGCGACAGCTTGCACACGCTCCACGGCGACGTCTCAAGCCAGACGTGGACGCTCAGCGGGATGAGCCTCGGGCTCGCCGTCGCGCTGCTCACCGTCGGCGCTCTGGCGGACGACTTCGGGCGCCGGCGCGTGCTGGTCACCTCGAGCGCGCTGCTCGCACTGACGAGCACGCTGGGCGCGGTCGCACCGACCATGAACGTGCTGATCGTGGCGCGGATCCTCCAGGGCGTCGCCGGCGCGGGCATCCTTGCGGCGTCCCTCGGCGCGATCGGGCACGCGTTCCCCACCGGCCACCGCCGGGCGCTCGCCACGAGCGTCTGGGGAGCCGCGGTCGGCGCCGGCATCGCAATCGGTCCGCTCGCGGCCGGCGCGCTCGCGGCGTCGCTCGGGTGGCGCAGCAGCTTCTGGCTCGAAGCGATCGCGGCCCTCGCGCTGATCCCCGCTGCTGCGGGCATCGAGGAGTCGCGCGCGGGCGCCAGGCGCTCGATCGATCTCGCGGGCGCGGTAACGCTGGCCCTCGCGATGGCAGGCCTGACCGCCGGCCTGATCGAGGGTCGGCAGAGTTGGTCGGCGGGCGCAACGATCGTCCCCCTCGCCGGCGGGGCGATTCTGCTGGCCGTGTTCGTCGCGATCGAGCTGCGCCGGCGCGAGCCAATGCTCGAGCTCGGCCGTTTCTCGAACCCGTTGTTCCTGGCGTCGCTGACCGGCGCGCTGTTCACCGGCCTGGCCGTGATCGGCTTGATGAGCTTCACCCCCCTGCTCCTGCAGCGCGGCCTCCACGTCAGCGTGATCGGCAGCGCCGGAGTGCTCGCCGCGTGGTCGGGCACGAGCATGGCGGTGGCACTCGCGACGCGCCGGCTGCTCGGTCGCGTAAGCGCCGCCTCCGTCGTCGTGCTCGGTTTTGCGATCTCGGCTGCCGCGGAGTTCGCGCTCGCCGGCCTCGCGGTCGGGTCGTCCTGGACCCGGCTGCTCCCGGGCCTCGCGATCCTCGGGATCGGGAGCGGGCTCGTGAACGCCTCGCTCGGCCGGCTCGCGCTCGAGTCGGTGCCGCGTGAGCGGGCGGGCATGGGTAGCGGCGCGAACAACACCGCCCGCTATCTCGGCGGCGCCGCCGGCGTAGCGCTCGTGGTCGCGCTCGCGACCGGCAGTGGAGGCGCCGGCGCGGCGGGCCTGCTGGCAGGCTGGAACACCGCGGTGGTCGTGTGCGGCGCCCTTTGCGTGGTCGCGGCCCTGATCGCGGCGGCGTGCCGGCCTGCGCGGGCGTAGCGCGGCATCGCCCCATGACCCGGGCAGCTAGCTAAGTTTTTTCACACGGCGGCGCGTGCGAGCGGTTAGGGTCCGGATCGGGACCTCCCGGAGACACAGGAGGGCGGCAACTTCATCCCGGGCACGATCGACCACTTCGGTGGCAGCTCCACGACCGAGTACGGAGGACTACTCCGAGTGGCGTTCCCAGAGCCCGGATTCACAACATCGGACCCGATCCAGGACTTCAACAGCGGAGACCTCCGCAATCCCTGTCCGCTCGGGTTCGCGTTCCACTAGCCGACCTGTGGTCCCGGGCGCACGGACGCGCCTGGGACACGTGATTGGGAACATTGGCGCTGTGACCGCAGCGCCAATGTCGCCCGACCCCGCAGCCGAGCTGGCATACGCGATCGTAGAAGCCGCCGACGTCCGCGCCCCGCAGCTTCGTCAGCAGCTCCTGGACATGTGGGTCGACGTCACCAACGCCGGCGGCGCCGTGGGCTTCACCGCACCCGCCGACGTTGCCGCGGTCGCGCGAACGCTCGACGCCGCGCTCGACCGGGTGGCCGCCGGAACGGATCTGTTGGCCATCCTGCGCCAGAACGGCACCGCCGTCGGCATGGCGTTCCTCGTCGACGGCGGCTCGCCCCTGCGGCGGCACTGGCGGACGGTCCTGCGGCTGATGGTGCGCCCAGAGCTCCAGGGCCGCGGCGCCGGGCGGCTCCTGCTCGAGGGACTGCACCAGACGGCCGCCGACCTCGGGCTCGAGCAGCTGATGCTGACCGCCCGCGGCGGGACCGGCGTCGAAGGTTTCTACGAGCGGTTCGGCTATACCGTCGTCGGGCTTCACCCGAGCGCGATCAGGCTGGCGCCCGGCGACGATCGCGACGAGATCATCCTGATCTACCGGCTGTGACCGAATCGGCAAGCGCCGAGGCCGAGCTCCGGCTGGACTACCGAGCGCCGTGCGACGTCGCCGGCCTCGTGCGGTTCTTCGCCGCCCGTGCCGTGCCCGGCATCGAAGAGGTGGACGGCGATGTCTATCTCCGCAGCGTCCGCCTGCCGAGCGGACCGGGCGTCGTCGCGCTGCGCCCCGGCGGGCGGGAGCACGTGAACGCGAAGTTGTGGCTGACGCACCGAGGCGATCTCGACGCTGCGGTGGCGGCGTGCCGGCGCCTGCTCGACCTCGACACCGAGCCTAAGCCGATCCTCGACGTGCTGAGCGCCGACGAGCTGATCGGGGAGATCGTTCGGCGGGCGCCCGGCCGGCGCGTGCCGGGTGTCACCGATCCCGATGAGCTCGCGATCCGCGCGGTACTCGGGCAGCAGGTCTCGCTGGCGGGCGCCGCGACGCTGGCGGCGCGGCTCGTGAGCGCGTACGGCGAGCCGCTCGAGCAGTCAGTTGGGTCGGTGACGCATCTGTTCCCGTCGGCCGCCGCTCTGGCGCGAGCTGACCCCGACCAGTTGGCGATGCCCTGGTCGCGCCGGCGGGCGCTCATCGGACTCGCGACCGCACTCGCCGGCGGTGACGTCGTCCTCGACACTGGTGTTACGGCGCAGGACGAGATCGAGAGGCGGCTGCTCGCGCTGCCGGGAATCGGGCCGTGGACGGTCGCGTATATCGCGATGCGCGCGCTGCGCGATCCGGACGCGTTCATGCCCACGGACCTCGGCGTCCGGCACGGCCTCGAGCGACTCGGCTGCGACGGCCGACCGCCGAGCGCCGAGCGGATCGCGGAGCGCTGGCGCCCGTACCGTGCGTACGCGACGCAGCACCTGTGGGCCCAGCTCGCACCTCCATCTCACGAGACCTGAATGTCCACCGTTTCACTGCCGCGATGACATTCACTAATCACACCCCAGCCACTCTCTACACATACGTGCCGAGTCCGATCGGCGAGCTGTTGCTGTGCGGCGACGAGCTTCGGCTGACCGGCCTCTACACGGCCCCGCGCGCGCAGGACGCCGCGCTCGTGCAGGGTCGGCGCCGGGCGGATGCGCCGTTCGGTCGGGTCCGCGAGCAGCTCGAGGCTTACTTCGACGGCGAGCGCGTCGAGTTCGACGTTCTGCTGAGCTTCGACGGGGCCCCGGCGTTCTTCGAGCGTGTGTGGCGGCGCCTGCTCTCGATCCCGTTCGGCACGACGGTCACCTACGGCGAGCTCGCCAGAGAGCTCGGCCGGCCGGCCGCGCCCCGCGCGGTCGGGATGGCAAACGGGCGCAACCCGATCTCGGTGATCGTCCCCTGCCACCGGGTGATCGGTGCGGCCGGCGATCTGACCGGCTATGCCGGCGGGCTGGACCGTAAGCGGTACCTGCTGCGGCATGAGGCCGAGGTCTCGAGTCGGATCGGTGCAGTGCAGCGCACCTGAGCGCGCCGCTCCCGGGGGCGTCGCCCGGGCTCGCCGACAGCGCGGCCCGCCCCGGGGCTGCCCCGCCGGCTGGAGATAGGCTCCAGCCTTTGTCTCAGCCAGGTCCAATCGGCGGCCCGGGATTGCGTGTCCTGTTCGTGGGGATCAACCCGTCGCTCCGTTCCGCGGAGGTCGGGCATCACTTCGCCCGGCCGGGGAACCGGTTCTGGCCGACGCTCCAAGCGGCCGGCTTCACGCCGCGCCTGCTGACACCTCAGGAGGACGGGCTGCTCCCGTCGTACGGGATCGGCGTCGTGAACATCGTCTCCCGCGCCACGCGGGCGGCGGCCGAGTTGAGCGCCGAGGAGTTGCGAGCCGGTGCGGATGTCCTGGAGACGACCGTGCGGGCGTGGACGCCACGGCTCGTGGCGATGGTCGGGGTGGTGGCCTATCGGACGGCGTTTCGCCGGCCGCACGCCGGCATGGGGCTGCAAGAAGACCGCGTGGGCGGCCGCCCGACGTGGGTGCTGCCGAACACCAGCGGGCTGAACGCCCACTACAAGCCGGCGGATTTTGCGCTGCTCTACGAGCAGGCGCGGCTGTACGCCGCGTCCCTCGACTGAGGGACGCCGAAGCGATCGCGCTAAGCCGGCACGAACAGTCCCGCGCTCATCTGCTCGTCGTCCTGGGGGTTGAACTCCCAGAGCCCCTTGAGCTGGGAGCGGAGGTCGTCGGGCAACCGCTCGACGCCCGCGTGGTCGATCTCGACCAGGTTGCCCGCCGGATCGCGGAGGTACAGCTGTACGACGTCGCCGGGGAGCTCGACGAGGTTGTTGCCGAACGCCTTGAAGTCGAACGCGTTCCAACGCTCGGCGGCCCGGTACGCCGGCTCGACATCGTCGACTGTGACCCCGAAGTGGTGATGGCTCGTGGGCTGGATGTCCCGCTCGAAGAGATGTAGCTGCGTCCGACCGAGCGCCAGCCACTGGACGGGGAAACCGAAGTTCGGCGTCGCAATCCGCTCCGCGCCGAGGATGTCGATGTAGAACTGCACCGACTGCTCCAGGTCAACGGCGTTGATGCTGACGTGATTGATTCGGCTGCTCACGAGTTGCCTCCCGGTGTCAGTTGGTGGGCTGTCAGTCGCCGGCATGCGCCGCGAGCGAGCCCTTCTTGTGCTCGCCTCCGGGCAGAGGCTCGTAGATCACGATGTCAGCGCTGTCACCAAACAGCTCGTCCACGTGCTCGAGGACTTGCTGCACATGCGGGCTCGCCAAGTGGGCGTCGAGTAGTTCGCGCGAGCTCCACCGCTCGACGAACGCCAGCCGGCGGGGGTCATCGACGCCCTGGTGCAGCGCGTACAGGATGCACCCGTCCTCGCCGTGCGTGGGCTCCACGAGTGCCTTGAAAGCGTCCGTGGCCTCGGCTTCCCGTCCTGGCCTGGCGGTGAACGATCCGACGACGACGACCTCAGACATGGACGGCCTCCTTGGGGCTGGACGGTTCTCGCCAGCCTAACGTGCGCTCACGGCCACAGGCACGGAAAGTGCCGCCGGGTCGCCGTGATCAGCCGGTCCCGCGAGGTGGGCGCCCCAAAGTGATCGCGGTCGTACGCGGCAAAGTCTCGCTCGAGCGAGTCGAGTGCATCGACGGCGCCGCGGAGCGCGCCGCGCCACCACTGAGCCTTCGGCACCGGGTCCGCGAGGAGTGCCTCGATGGCGCTCATCAGGGCGGACTTCGCGACGATCGCTTCCGGCGTCGTCGCGTGCAGGCACGCGCCGTATTCGCCCGACAGCCAGGACTCATATTCGCGATCAACCTGGTGGAGGTCGCCGCCGGCGAACGCGAAGCGCGAGCGGAATATCTCGGCCACCGCTTCTGGACTGCCGCCCGCTTCCTGCAGCAACCTGCCGTGGTCGGCGGGAACCATCGGGGTGCCGTCCGGTAGGACGTACGTCGCTCGCGGAAGCACGCCGCGCTCGACGAGGTCCCGCGTCGCATCGTCCATCGGATGGAACCCTTCCTTGACGTACGCGATGTCCGCCTCCGCCGATTGGGGTAGCTCGACCGTCACGCTTCGGCTATTTCGTGAAGTACCAGTCCTCCGGGTTCATGAAGCCCAGGGCGTTCGCCGTATAGCCGCCGAGGTGCTTGTCGATCAGCGTCGTGGCGTAGCCCCCGTAGGTGCCGACCGAGGTCGGCCCGAATACGACCGGCACCTGCTGCTCGATCCGCTTTGCGTATGCGGTCAGGGCCTGCTGCTCGGCAGAGGCCGGGCCTGTGATCGTCGCGTCGATCATCCCCGTTGTGGTCGGGTCGTCGTAGCTCCCGTAATTGGCCACCGCGCCGGCCCCGTACAGCACCTCCCCCGTCGGGAGGTAGTCCGGGCCGTAGATCCAACCCGCTCCCCAGTTCTGGGCCGTCCATTTGCACGTCGACTGGGTCGGCTGGCACGCCACCGCGTCTCCGATCACGGTCGCGAACGGGTGCGTCGTGAGCGAGACGTCGATGCCCACCTTCTTGGCCTGCGCCTCCAGGTCGTTCATCTCGTCCTGGACCGCGACAACGCCCGCCTCGTAATCGATGTTGAACGAGATCCCCTCGCCGGCCTCGATCCCGGTGCCGCAGTCGCCGACGGCCGTTCCGGGCTTCGCACAGGTCGTGGTTCCCCCCGGTACGACCTTCCAGCCGTTGGCCGTCAGCAGGGCCTTGGCTGCGGACACCGAGAACGGGTACGGGTTGGTCGAGATCGCCGAGGTCGTCACGAGCGGGCTCGGCGGCGAGGGCGGAATCGGGTCGTATGTCGGGTTGGCGGTGTGGTCGAGGAAAGCGCTGATCCATCCTTGCTGATCGATCAGGTGCTGGAACGCCTGGCGGAAATACAACTGCCGGAAGATGTATCTGACCGGTTGACCTCCGGGCGCAGTCGCCGCGGAGGAGTTGAAGTTGAGCGGAAAGTAGTTGACCGAATAGCTGGCCGCGTTGTTGCTCTCATAGCCTTCGGCCGCCAACGTCGGGATCTGCGGCGCGTATTGCGGGGGGACATTCGCGACCGTGATCGCGCTCGGACCACCCGACCGGACCTGGTTGTAGATCGCGGCCTCGCTCGTGAAGGGAAGCTCGACCAGCTTGGCGATCGTCGCCTTGGGAGACCCTGAGTAATCTGGATTCGGAACCAACGACACCTGTCCACTGCTCGTGAACCCCTGGAGCCTGAACGGGCCGTCGACGACACTCCAGAGCGGTGACGTCGCCCAGCTACCGAGCTTTCTCGACTGAGCGTCCAGGAACTTGTACACGGCCGCCGCACCCACCTTGGTGGTGTCCGGCAGGTGCCCGTTGTCAGTCGTCGGCGCGGGCTGACCCAGCGATGTCCGGTCCCAGGCGAGCGGCAACGGGGTGATCTGCGAGAGCTCGTTGTAGATGAACCACTCAGGGTTGTAGGCCCTATTCAGATGCAGGACGAACGTGTTGGGGTTGGGCGCGGTGTAGCTGACGACGTTGTCGGGGAAGTACCCCGGCACGTAGCCGCACCACTCGGTCGCGGGATCGGCCTTGAGCACGTTCATCCAGAACACGAGGTCGCGAGAGGTAACCGTCTCGCCGTCAGACCACTTATACGGATTCAGCGTGATCGTGACTGTCCTGTCGCCATCGGAGAACCGCGGCGACTGCCCGACCGAGTAGTTGTAGTCGACCGTGGGGCGGTAGTCGTTGCCGTACCAGTAGAGCGGTCGATACAGCATCGCCATGAGCTGGTTGAAATTCGTCGTGCTGCAGACTTGGGGGCTGTACATCGGGAAGATGTAATTCGGCGTTGCATCCGACCCTTCGGTGAAGTACACCGTGCCGCCCGACACCCTCGATCCGCTCGGGCTCGTCGGCTCAGTGAGACCGGCGCCCGTAGCCGGGCCGGAGGCGGCCGCCGGCGGGGCGTTGCTGTTGCCAGCATGGCTGCTGCTGCCAGACGTGCCGCAGGCCGCAGCGACCAGCACCATGACTGCGACGCCGAGCGCCGTCGCCCCAGCGCGCGCGGCCCTGTGCCCATGCTCTGTCATCTCCCACATGTCCACCCTCTTCTTCATCGTTTGTACGTACCTCAGCTCTCCCCGAGCACAGTGGAATCCGCCATGTCACAGGCCAGTTCCGCTGGAGGTGGTCGAGCGCAGTGTGCACGCCAGTTGTTTCGGTGGCCGCCGAAAGGTAGGAGCACTAACGTGGCGTTCACATTGAGCGTCGCCCTCTGCGCCGTGGCGGACATGCACATTTCGGCGGTGACCGAAGCGTCCGCGACTACCATTGAAGCCATGGCACACGGCGATATCGACATCGCCGCCGTGGGCGCACTGCTGAGTGACTCATCACGATGCCGCGTCCTGCTTGCGCTGGCCGACGGGCGGTCGCTGTCGGCGAGCGCCCTGGCGGCCGAAGCCGGGGTGGCACCCTCGACCGCCAGCGAGCATCTGGCGAAGCTCGTGAGCGCCGGGCTGCTCGTCGTCGACGCACGCGGCCGGAATCGCTACTAC
Source organism: uncultured Solirubrobacterales bacterium (assembly GCA_963699325.1). Taxonomy (GTDB): domain Bacteria; phylum Actinomycetota; class Thermoleophilia; order Solirubrobacterales; family Solirubrobacteraceae; genus Palsa-465. Next base: position 1,244,713 of record CAVOTN010000022.1, read on the forward strand.
CGCCTCGCCGGTGCTTCGGTTGCCCGCCTGCTCGAGACGCTCATGCAGTATTCGCCCCAAGCACCGATCCGATCCCTTCGTGAAGGCACCCGCGCGCACGCTCTCCGCCAGGCCCGCTATTGCTACGACCACCTCGGCGGCCGGCTCGCGGTGGCGCTGATGGACTTGTTTCTCGACCAGGGCCTCCTCACGCGCGCCGGTCAATTCGGTCCCGCACCCGCGCCCGGCGAACCTACGCCGGCGGCCACTCACGACATCGAATATCGGCTCACGACCGACGGCTCCGACTGGATGAGGGATTTCGGGGTCGACCTGGAGGCGATGCAGGGTCGCCGGCGCCCGGTGATCCGGCATTGCCTGGACTGGAGCGAGCAACGCCACCACCTGGCAGGCGCGCTTGGCCAGGCTGTGGCCGACCGGTTGTTTTCGCTCGAGTGGGTGGTCCCCGGGCGCCAGAGCCGGGTCGTGCTGATCACCGAGAGCGGGTCTGATCAGTTGGCAGCGCGGTTCGGGATCCACCTCGAGGCGACCCCTGCCGCGCGGTCCGCGGTGGCAGGGCGGAGCGCGCGATGAGTGGCAGGGCGGACCCCGCGATGAGCTCCACCAGTTCGAAGGGCGCCGCCTTTCGCCAGATGCACGAGCGCGACGGCGCCTTTGTGATCCCGAATCCTTGGGATGTCGGCACCGCCCGAGTGCTCGCTGCGCTCGGGTTCGAGGCGCTCGCCACCACCAGCGCTGGCCACGCCTACTCGCTCGGCCTCAGAGAGGGGCACGTCCCAAGCGACGAGGTTCTCGCGCACTGCCGGGCGATCGCGACCGCCACTGATCTTCCGGTGTCGGCAGACCTAGAGAGGGGCTTCGGCGATTCGCCCGAGTCGGTTATCGAGACGATCGAGGAGGTAGCCGCGACCGGAGTGGCCGGGTGCTCGATCGAGGACTACACGGGTCGGCGCGAACACCCAATCTTCGAGTTCGGGCGCGCCGTCGAGCGAATCGAGGCCGCGGTGCAGGCCGCGCGCGCGTTACCGGGTGATTTCGTGCTGACCGCTCGCTGCGAGAACCTCCGCTGGAAGGCGGGCGACCTCGCCGACACGATCCGGCGCCTGCAGGCGTTCGAGCGGGCGGGAGCCGACGTGCTGTACGCGCCGGCGCTGCCTGATCTCGAGAGCATCCGCGCCGTGTGCGCATCCCTCACCAGTCCGGTCAACGTGCTCATGGGACTCCCCGGCAGCGTGTTCAGCGTCAGCGAACTCGCAAACGCCGGCGCCAAGAGGATCAGCGTCGGCTCGGCACTGGCCCGCCTCAGCTTTGGCGCTTTCGTCGACGCCGCGCGTGAGATCAAAGACCGCGGCACGTTCGGTTTCACGTCGCGAGCGATCGGCTTCGGAGACCTCGAAGACCACTTCGGGCCCGCCTGACTGCGCGAACCGCCAGGCCGGCGAAGAGCGCCGCCAACTACGAGGGCGGTAGCACGCGGTGGCGAGCGTGACCAGCCCGATGATGCCGAGCGCGGTCGTGAGGCCGTGCCCGGCCGACACCACATCCGCGTGGGCCCCGTGCGTGCCGGCGGCACCCGCACCGGCGGTGAACAGCGCGCCGGCGAGCGCCACCCCGAGCGCCGTCCCGAGCCCTCGGGTCATGTTGAGCATGCCGCCAGTGACTCCGGCGTGCCCCGGGGGCGACGCCGACATCACCGCGGCGTTGTTGGCGGGGGTGAACAAGCCCAGCCCGATCCCTGTCAGCGCCAGTCCGGTCAGGGTCCCCGCGGTACCGTGCCGCACCGCGATCTCGAGCATTCCGAACGCGGCGAGCATCAGCCCACCGGCCGTCAGGAACTGCGTGCGCACGCGGTTGACGAGCCGGCCGGCGATCGGCGCCGTGATCCCGATCGCAACCGGCAGCACCGCGAGCTGGAGTCCGATCAGCGTCGCGGTGTCGTGTTCCGTCGACAGGTAGTACGAGACGATGAACAGCGTCCCGAACAGCGCGAGGTAGGACACCATCCCGCTGCTGAGGCCGGTCGCCAGCCCTCGGCGGCGCAAGATCGACAGATCGATCAGTGGCGCCGGCGCCCGCCGCTCGCGCGCGACAAAGCCGATCGCGGCGAGGATGCCCCCGGCGAGGCACGCGAGCAGCAGAACGTTGGCGTAACCCTCGCGGCCAGCGAGCGAGAGATACGCGAGCGGTCCGATCGCAGCGAGCGCGAGGAGCGCCGCGCCGAGGCCGTCGGCCGCGCCCAGCTCGCGACGAGATCGGCTCCGCGGCAGCAGAAACCAGCCGAGTGCGACCCCGATCGCTCCCGCCGGGAGATTCACGAGGAAGATGAACCGCCACCCCGCGAGCGACAGCAGGATTCCCCCGATCGCCGGACCGAGCGCAAGGCCGAGCGCCTGCGCGCTGCCCTGCACGCCGATTGCCCGCCCGAGCATCGACGGCGGCATCGCCTCGGCGATCAGCGCGACGCTGTTGGCTTGCAGCATCGCCGCTCCGATCGCCTGGAGGACGCGTGCGGCGATGAGGATCGGCAGCGTCGGCGCCAGACCGCAAAGCGCGGAACCTACGGTGAACACAGCGAACCCGTACACGTAGAGCAGCTTGCGCCCGACCGCATCGGCGATCCGGCCGACCGTCGCGACAGTCGCGACCAGGACCAGCAGGTAGGCAAGCGCCACCCATTCGACCGAGCCCAGGCTCGCGTGGAGGTCGCGACCCATCCGGGGCAGCGCGACAGTCACGATGCTCGCGTCGAGCTGCCCCATGAACGCGCCGATGCAGACGGCACCCACGACGTACCAATGCGCGCGTGGGCTCTCGCGCACCGCGACGGGGCGTCTGGGCTCGCGCAGCAACTGCCGTCCCACCCACCCGGATGAGAGCGGGGTATCGAGCAGACGCGTCATCACACCCATTCCAGCGGGTCCGGTCACATAGGTCAAAGACATATTTCTGATTGAATCGAGCGTAATTGCCTATGGATGAACGCCGGCTCAGCTACTTCCTTGCGGTGGTCGACGAGGGCAGCGTGACCCGCGCTGCCCGACGTGTGCACGTGGCGCAACCGTCGCTCTCACAGGCCATCCGCGGGTTGGAGTCGGAGCTGGGCGCCGAGCTGTTCCATCGGGTCGGGCGCGGCCTGCGCCTGTCCGCGGCGGGGGAGGCGCTCGTCGGTCCTGCGCGCCAGGTGCTGCTAGCGATCGACGAAGTAAGAGACGCGATCACCGGGATCGTCGAGCTGAAGACCGGACGGCTCGAGCTCGCCGCGCTCGCGACGCTCGCCGTCGACCCGATGGCAGATCTGATCGGGCGGTTCCGCGAACGCCATCCCGGAGTCGAGGTCCGTGTCCACGAGCCAGAAAGCGCCGACGGCATACGAGCGCTCGTCAGGGACGGAACCTGCGAGCTCGGCGCCGCGCACCTCCCGCTGGGTGGTGGCAGCCTCATCGCTCACCCGCTCGACGAGCAGGAGTTGCTATTCGTGCTGCCGCGCGATGCGATGCCCCACACCGGGCGCCCACTCGGCGCGCGCGAGCTGGCGAAGACGCCGTTCGTGGTCAGCCCACCCGGGACCTCCACGCGCATCCTGCTCGAGCAGGCGCTCACGGCGGTCGGCGTCACACCCCAAATCGCCGTGGAGACCGCCGCACGGGAGGCGATCGTCCCGCTTGTGCTCGCCGGCGCCGGCGCCGCGCTGCTCCCGGCCCCACTCGCGCGCGAGGCGCAGCGGCGGGGCGCCGTCATCCGCGGCGCCCGACCGAAGATCACACGTGCGGTCGGGCTCGTCCACCGGGCCTCGCGGTTGTCGCCGTCAGCGGCCGCCTTCCTCGCGCTCGCGAACGCCCGGCGACCCGGGCCAACTCCGTAGGCTGTCGTCGCAGATGCTCAGATCTTCGCCGGTCGACGGCTTCCAGTTGAGCTATGACCTCGCTGGTTCGGGCGATGGAGTGGTGCTGATCCACGGCTGGCCGGGCGATCACATGGACTACCGCGAGGTCGCCGAGCTGTTGGCTGACTGCACCGTCGTGGTGCCGGACCTCCGCGGGTTCGGTCAGTCGGACAAGCACCCGAAGTCGCCCGCGGAGGCGTACTCAGCCGACGCGCAGGCGCGGAGCATCGTCGGGCTCATCGACGAGCTTGACCTGCGACCGGCGGTGGTGGCCGGCTATGACGTCGGGAGCCGTGTCGCTCAGACCATCGCTCGGGCGTTTCCGGATCGCGTGCGAGCACTCGTGGTCGCGCCGCCGCTGCCGGGCGTCGGCGACCGCGTGCTCGCGCCCGAGGCCCAGCGAGAGTTCTGGTACCAGGCGTTCCATCAGCTGAGCTTGATCGAGGAGATCATCGACGGGCGGGCCGACGCCGTGCGTGCCTATCTCAGGCACTTCTGGTCCCACTGGTCGGGCCCATCGCTCCCAGAACGGGAGGATGAGCTCGACCGTCTCGCCGAGCTGTATGGCGCGCCCGGAGCATTCACGGCATCGATCGCGTGGTATCGCGCCGGCTCGGGCACGGTCGCCACCAGCCTCGGCGAAGTGGTCCCCGAGCGCCAAGACCGGATAGCCGTGCCCACCACCGTGCTCTGGCCCGAGTTCGATCCGTTGTTTCCCCCGCCTGGGGCGACCGGCTCGACGAGTTCTTCGCGGAGGTGACGCGCACGTCCTTGCCTGGCGTCGGCCACTTCGTCCCAGTCGAAGCGCCGGATGAGTTCGCCGCAGCGATTCGCGCTGCCCTGCGCGCCTAAGCGGCCATGGGGGCTTCGCCAGCCGTTTCGGCGAGCAGCGCCGCGACCGCGCAAGCGCGGGCTGTCACAAACCCTGGCGCTCGCGGCATTCTCCATCTAGATGGGAGCCGACACCGAGTTCGCGGCAATGTACGCGCGGGAGATCGAGAAGGTGCTGATCTTCCTTGCGCGGCGAACGCTGGATATCGCGATCGCCGCGGATCTGGCCGCGGAGACGTTCGCGCTCGCCTTTCGCGGGTGGCCGAAGCTGCAGGGACGCACCGATGAGGAGATCCGGGCATAGTTGTTCACGGTCGCGCGCCGGCAGGTCGGCCGCTACCTCCGAACCGCCCGCGCCGAGCAGCGCGCGGTGCGGCGGCTCGGCATCCAGGTCCCGGTCGTCCACGAGGACGACATCGACCTGATCGAGGAGCGGGCGGGGCTCAGCGCTGTGCGTCGCGAGCTGAGCGCGCAGTTGGTGAGCCTGAACCCCGAGCAGCGCGACGCGCTGCGGTTGCGAGTCGTTGAGGAGCGTCCCTATCCGGAGGTCGCGATGGCGCTCGGTATGCGGGGCTTCCAGGAGCTACTCAGATGAGCGACTTGCGCTTCGTCCGTGACTTGGGCGCCGAGTTCGAGCGCCTCGAGCGAGCGGGCGCTCCGTCCGGTCGGCAACTCCGTCGGGGTTTTGGCGCGAAGCTGCCGGGACGGATCGCGATGGCGATCGCGCTCGCGGTCCCACTCGCTATCGCGGTGCTCGCGATCGCGCTCCTCAGCGTCTCGCGCGACAGCGGGCGACACCCCGCGACCAGCGCCCGTCCAGCGCGCGGACTCGCTAGCAGCGGCGGCAACTGCCGTATCCCGCCGAGAACGTCCGCGGCCAGTCCGCCTATGACGGCCGGAGCGGACGGGATGATCCGCGCCTCGGGGCGAGTATCCGGGGTGCCTTGGCAGCTGCGGGTCAAGCCAGGCGTGGCGCTGCCCGGCGCGATCGCGCACGGCCGGCTCCTCCTCGGGGCCGATCATTACGGACTGTGCAGCCAGGAGCCAGTGCCCGTGCCGTTCGGACTCGTCAACGCCGGCTCGCACGGGATCGTCTACGGCTATCTGACCACGGGCGGGGGCGCCTTCCGCGTCACGATCTGGTCGGGCAACACCCCGCTCGCGAGCAGCATCGCCGAGACGGACTTCTTCATCGGTGCGCTGCCGCGAGATGCCTGCGCGTACCGCGCGCTCACGGTCACCGCCACTTCCACACCGGTCACCGGAATGCCCCCCGACATCAGCCGCGCACTAGATGACGCCGCGATCCACCTCACGACCACGATGCACTTCGGCGAGTGCCGGCCGCGGGCGCTCGTGACGGCCGTCTCCGAGCGCGGCGAGACTCAGGGTCGGTCCCCCGACGCGCCGCTGGCCAAAATAACGGCCCAGCTGAGGCTCATCGCCTCACCTGATGCTCCCCCCCACGCTGGCGCCATCGTGTGGGAGCTCACGCACGACGGCCTGCGCGGGATCAATCTGTTCGCGTTCGGACTCACCCCGGGCCAGTACGGCGTGTGGCTGCTCGGCCCGAACGGTCACGTAACCGCCCTCGCCGCGGTCACCGTCAAGCACGACGAGATCCAGGGGTCCTACGATCTTCCGGCCGGCGCCGGCGGGCGTCGGATCGTCGTCGCAGCCCAAGCGCCCGGCACCTCCGGCAGGCCCGGACCGATCGTGCTGAGCGCCACGCTCCGCTGAAGCTCGAATTCATCCGTTGAGGGTTGCACTTTCGAGCGCCTGAGCGATCCCGGCCTCGCCAGCGCTGACGTACAGGATCCGGCCGGTCGCCATCCCCTGCGCGAGCAGGAGGTCGAGCACCGCGGCGACGTCGTCGCGGGCGATCTGACCGCGGAACGGCTCGACGTCGATCCGAACCATGCCGGTGCCCGGATCGTCCGTCAGCGGGCCGGGTCTTACGATCGTCCATTCGCGGCCACTGGCCTGCACCGCCGCGTCGGCCTCGGCCTTCGCGCGGAGGTACGTGCTGAACACGTCATCTCCGCCCGGAGGAGCCTCGGCGCCGACGGAGCTGATCATCAGGTACCGGTCCGCGCCGACCTGCTCGGCCGCGTGCAGCAGCTTGATCGCTCCATCACGGTCAACCGTCAGCTTGCGCTCAGCTCCGCTGCCCGGGCCCGCCCCGGCGGCGAAAACAACAGCGGCCGCGCCGCTGATCGCGATCGCGAGTTCGCCTACATCGGCGCTCTCGAGGTCACAGACCACCGGCTGGCCGCCCCGGGCTCGGACGTCGTCGGCGTGGTCTGGATTGCGAATCAGGCTGATGACACGCTCGCCGCGCCCGCTGAGACGCTCGGTCAGTGTCAGCGCGATCTTCCCGTGGCCTCCGGCGATTGCGACCATCGCGTCATCCTACGACCCGTGAGGTTCCCACGGCCGTCACGCGGCGATCGCGCGTACGCGGATCCGGGGGCGGGCGTTGTTGACGTAGCCCTTGGGATTCCAGAGAGCCGCCTCGTCCTCGGGTTGGGTGGCGGCGGAGGAGTCCCAGGCACGCACCAGCAACTCGTGCTCTCCGGGTGCCAGTTCCAGCGTGATGTGCCATTGCCGCCAGGCCCACCGGCCGAGGTCCTCCAAGAGGTCGGCTTGCGTCCAGCTTGCGCCGCCATCGACCGAGACGTCGACCCGGGCGACGTACCGATCCCCACCAGCAAACGCATAGCCGTGCACCTCAACCGGGCCGGCCCTGACAGTCTCCCCGTCGCGTGGGGAAAGGACATCGGAGTTGAGCGCTACCAGGCCGAGCGGCATCCCGACACCCGGTCCCGGGGTCCCGCCGGCGGGCACCAGCCGGTACACGACGTGCTGGAAGTAACCTGCCCACGGCTCCGGGCGCACCTCGATGCGCTCGAGCCACTTGACGCTTCGGGCGCCGATATAGCCCGGAACTACCACTCGCAGCGGGGCGCCGTGCACCGGCGCGAGCGGCTCACCGTTCATCGCCCACGCGAGCAGCACTTCCGATCGCGTGGCTTTGTCGAGCGGGATCGATCCTCCGAACCGCTGGACGGGCTTGGTCTCCGGACACGGGTCCGCGCCCTCGAACCCCACGTCTGTCGCGGCGCGGTGCGGCCCCGCGAGCGTGAGCACGTCACCGAGCGCGACGCCGGTCCAGGTCGCGGTGCCGGTGGCTCCCGGACCCCACGGCGCTTCCCCGGGGATGTCGCGTATGGCGATCAGTCCCGCCCGTCGGTTGCCGGCGCACTGAAGCGTCGCGGTCACCGTCCGTTCGCGAAACGCCTCGCGCAACGTCTCCAATGACATGCTCAGCTCGCGCTCGACCATCCCGTGCACCTGCAGGCGCCACCCCCCGTGGTCGATCTCCGGCACCGAACCGTGGCCACGGACGTAGAACGCGTCCGTGTTGGTCACCGCATCGGCCAGAGACTCCAAGCCGGTCTCGGCGTTGAACGGCTCCTCTTGATGCACCACCAGGTCGTCGCGCTTGCCGAAGCGTCCCATCAGTCCAGCTTAGGGCCCAGCTTAGGGCCAGCACCCGCGCCTCACGTCTTCAGGAGATCCTTGTACGCACCGTGGACCGCGGTGAGCCGCAGCCGTCGTGGGCCGCCCCACACGTTGAAGACAGCACGCAAGTGGGGCTTATCGACGATTGCGACGGCGTTGTGTGAGTCGAGCGATTTGACGATTGCCTTGGCCAGATAGTCGGGCGACATCGCCTTCTCCGGCGGGACACCGCCAGTCGGGCCCCATTGGTGCTCCTGGTCGAGCTGATCGGTACGGACGTCACCCGGACAGACGGCGCAGGCACGAACGCCACTGCCGGCCAGTTCGTGCCAGAGGACCTCGGCAAGCCCGACGAGCGCGAACTTACTCGTGCAGTACGAGGCATACGACGGGCCACCGAACAACCCGAGCTCCGAGGCAACGAACACGATCCGCCCATAGCCGCGCTCGCGCATGCCCGGCAACACGCGCTGCGTCAGCCACAGCGCCGCCCCCACGTTCAACCGGTAGCTGTCCTCGAAGTCCTGGACGCTGACGTCCTTGACGAAATCGCGCCGCAGGACGCCCGCGTTGCTGATCAGCACATCCACCGGACCGAGCGCGGCCTCGACCTCGTCGACAGCGCGCGCACACTCTCCCGGCTCGGACAGGTCTGCCGCCACCGCGCAGCATGAGCCATCCAGGTCAGCCGCGACCGAAGCCAGCCGGCCTGCATCGCGCGCGACCAGACCAACGCGCGCCCCTTCCTGGTGAAACCGCTTCGCAGTTGCCAACCCGATGCCCCTCGAGGCTCCCGTGACCAGCACTGTCCGTCCAGCAAAACGCGCCATTACCCCGGGCACTCCTTCAAGTCGTAGGTCCCCCGGCCACCGGCGGGGCCGCGAGCAGGGAGTCTGCCAGAGAAAACTCGGGCCGCAGTTGCGCCTTCGCATCCGCCCTGACCGCCCGCCTGCGAGGTATCCTGACCGGTGGCGAGCGAGGTCGCCACCGGTCCGCGGAGAGGGACGTTCCCACCTCGAGCATCTGGTTGGTGCAGTCGCTGATGAGGCCCTCTTCGGCCCGATCGCGGACGCGGGCATCGGAGGTGGCCGTCATGCCAGGAGCACCACGCGAAGTCGATCACATGCTCCCCGCGGTCGAGCGGGTGGAGCATCACCGCAAGTCCGCGAAGGAGCTGCTGCGAGCGGCGCGCGCTGGACAGGTGGACGCATTGTCCCGTCTGCGGGGCGCGCTCGGAGATCTGCCGGGCGAGCCGCGGCTCGCCGACGCCCAACGTGCGATCGCGCGAGAGCACGGTTATGCGTCGTGGGCGTCGTTTCGTCGAGACCTCGAACGCCAGGTCGACGAGCCGGTGCGTTCGGTGGCCCGGCTGGGACCAGTCGATCCAGCGCGTTTCGAGCAGGCCGCCAATCGGCTGTTGCGGACGCTGGCCAGCGGCGATACGCGGGCGCGCGAGCGCTTGCGGGCGCATGTCCCTCGCCTTGCTCGTCTCGATGACTCCGCGCTCAGCAGCCGGGCGACAATCGCCGACGCGCGGTTGGTCATCGCCCGCGAGTACGGCTTCCCGACCTGGCGCAAACTGCTGGCGGGCCTGCGCGAGGAGTCGGCGACACCGCAGCACGCACACCAGGGAGCCGAGCCGGTGGCGGCGGCGCTGGCGGCGATCCGCGGCGGGGACGCGGACTCGCTGAGGCGGCTTCTCCGCTCACACCCGGAGTTGGTGGACGTCGAGGTGGGAGCGGGAGGTTCGCTGCTCGGCCAGGTCGCGCAACCCGACGTGTTCGGGACCTCGCTGAGACACGAGCTCGGCGTCGACCGGGACTGCGTGGACGTGTTGATCGAATCGGGCAGCGAGCTCAATGGTCCACTCAACCTCGCCGCCGGCTATGACCGCGTCGAGCTTGTTCAGATGCTGCTGGCTGCCGGCGCCCAAGTCGACGCCACCGGGATCCACGGCATAACGCCGCTCGAGAGCGCGATCTACCACGGCGCCCGAGCGTCGGCCGACGTGCTTGCCGCGGTCGCGCTCGTCCCCGACGCACCCTGGGTCGCAGCCGGCGCTGGCCGCGTCGATCGGCTCGAGCGATTCCTCGATGGACGCGGCGGCCTGCTCGCCGAGGCCTACTGGCACCGCCCAAACCCCGCTGACGTCGGCTGGCTCCACCGCCTCCCCGCGCGAGACAGCCCTCAGGACGTACTCGACGAAGCGCTCGTGCACGCGGCGCAGAACGAACGCCCCGAGGCCGTTGCCTGGCTGCTGGACCATGGCGCTGATCCCAACGCCGGGCCCTACCAAGGCTGCGGGGCCCTCCACCTCGCCGCAGCCTTCGGCGCGCTCGAGTCCGTCCAACTCCTCATCGCCGCCGGCGCCAATGTCGACCGGACGAACGACTTCAACGGTGACAACGCGCTCGGGTGGGCCGAATACGTGCTGGCGTGCGAGCGGCCCGGCGACATGGGCGTCGCCGCGGTCAGAGACCTCCTGCGCAGCCTCGGTTCGCACCCCATCGTCTGGAGTGCATAGCCGATGCCCCGTCGACCGGGTCGAGTCACGTTCATCTATCGTCGCGTGTCAATGGGATAGACCCGCGGAGACCGCAGCGACATGACCGCGGCTCACCCACCAAGACTGGAGGATCACCGTGGAACCGCGAATGACTAACCCGGCGATGACCGTCCCCGGCGCGATGGACGCCCTGCAGCGACTCGGCGCCGCCGCCCGTAGAGCTGGAGTGCCCGCCGCCACCCTGTACCTGATCGAGGTGCGAGCCAGCCAGATCAACGGCTGCAGCGTGTGCCTGGACATGCATACGCGCGAGCTGAAGGCCGCCGGCGAGCCCGACGAGCGCATCTTCATGGTCGGCGCTTGGCGTGAGGCTCCCTATTTCAGCGACGCCGAGCGCGCGGCGCTGGCGCTGACCGAGGCCGTCACGCGGCTCGCCGACCGTTCGGATCCGGTGCCCGACGAGGTGTGGGAGGAGGCAGCCCGTCACTACGACGAGTCGCAGCTCGGCGGCCTTGTGATCGCGATCGCGTCAATCAACGCGTGGAACCGCATCAACGCCACCACCCGGCAGATCACCGGCGACTGGGTCGACCAATGGGTCACCCGGACCGAGCAGACCAGCCACGCCGCCTGACCAGCGGACACCTCGAATAACCGAGCTGCCCGAGCGAGACGCGCGACGGCAGTGGCATCACGATTGAGCGGTGATGCCAGCCGATGAGAAGCGAGAGAAACTGCGGTCTCAGGTGGCGGTGGACACCGACGAGACCACTTTCTCAGCACTCTTCGAACGCCACCGGCGCGAGTTGCGGGCCCACTGCTACCGCCTGGTCGGATCCTTCGAGGACTCGAAGGACCTGGTGCAGGAAACGTTCGCGCGTGCATGGCGAGCGCGAGCGCGGTTCAGCGCGAGGGGCAGTGGTCGTTCCGCGCCTGGCTGTACCGCATCGCGACGAACGCGTGCCTCGACCACGTTGCGCGGCGCGGCCCGCGAGTGCTGCCGGTCGACGTAGCGTCCGCGGCCGATCCCGATGGCGATGTCCCGGCGATCGCTACCGACGTGCGGTGGCTTGAGCCGTATCCCGATCGAATGGTGGACCCGCACGAGGCAGCGGTCGCCCGCGAGACGCTCGAGATTGGGTTCGTGGCGGCGGTCCAGCACCTGAAATCGAGCTGAAGCGCAGTGGTTCCTCGCCGACCACGACCTGGTGATTGCTCAGCGTCTTGCTTGCAGCTCAGCGAATCGCTTGGCGAACTCGTCGGCGGCCTGGTCGGGCGACCACGCGGTGATATCGAGGTCGAGCGGCTCGACGTTCTCGAGTTCGGGCCAGTGCCAAGCCTCGGCGCTGAAGGTGCGCCGCTCGGTGGCCAGCAGCGCCCGGTCGATGCTCTTGACCTCCGGGACATTCGCCTTGATCTTGAAGCGGTCGCGGATGACCTCCTCGAGCCGAGCCTCCGCATCACGGAACGCTGCGCCCAGCGGGCTGCGGTGCTTCAGCGGATGCGGCATGTCGCCCAGGTAGGCCTCACCGGCGTCGTGCATGAGCGCGGCGAACGCGTCCTCGACGTCACCACCGCGCTCCTCGACGACGTGCGACACGATCACGCAATGCTGGGCGACCGAATAGAACACGCGACTGTGACCGCCGAACCGGCACTGGTTGGCCAGCGCCCGTGCGATGTCGCCCGCGTCGAGCTGGGTTGGATCTGGATCGAACGGGTTCACCCACCGTCCGGACACCGTCTGCAGGTACGGACCCGGGGCCGGCGGCGCGTCGTCGGAAAAAGTGCTCACCTGCGCCAGGCTACCGCGGTCCCTCGACACCAGCCGCTGGGTCGCATCGCTCTCAGATGTCCGACGCAGTGTCGCGCCGGGCCGGTTTGAGCGAGGATTAGATCACCGATGCCGTTGAGCTATACGGACTATTACGAGGTGCTGGGCGTCCCGCGCGACGCAGACCAGGACACGATCCGGCGCTCCTACCGCAAGCTGGCGCGCAAGTACCACCCGGACCTGAACTCCGACAGCGACGCTGAGGAGCGCTTCAAGGAGCTCGGCGAGGCTTACGAGGTTCTGTCCGACGCTGAGAAGCGGGAGCGCTACGACCGCCTCGGCGCCCGTTGGCGTGAAGCGGAGCACGAGGCGCCTGAGGAAAGCTTCGAGGACTTCTTCGCCCACGAAGGGTTCGGCCAGGGGACCCATGTGGAGTTCGGCGAGGACCTGTTCGAGGCGCTGTTCGGCGCGCGAGCCGGCCGCGCCGGCGGGCCGCTGCGCGGCCGCGACCGCGAGGCGCTCCTCGAGCTGTCGCTCGAGGACGCACTGGCCGGCGGACGGCGGCGGTTGACGCTGGACGGCCGTGAGGTGAACGTCAACTTCCCCGCCGGTGTCCGTGACGGCCAGCTGATCCGCTTGGCGGGACAAGGGGGCGAGGGGCGTGATGGCGGTCCGCCCGGCGATCTGTTCCTGCGCATCGCGCTCAAGCCGCATCCGCGCTTTCGCCGGCGCGGCGACGACCATCTTGATGTCGACGTCCCGATCACACCTTCCGAAGCGGCGCTCGGCGCGACCGTCGCGGTGGAGACCCCGACCGGCACGGCGCGGGTGCGGGTCCCGGCGGGCTCGTCCAGCGGCCGGCGGCTGCGGCTGCGTGGCCGCGGACTTCCCAAGCGCGGTGGCGGAAGCGGGGATCTCCACGCAATCGTCAAGATCGTCGTACCGAAAGAGTTGTCGGACCGTGAGCGCGAGCTCTACGAGCAGCTCGCCGAAAGCTCGAGCGTTGACCCGCGGGAGACGTGACCATGAACACTGACAGGCACACCGGGCCGGCTGATCGCGACCTCGCCGCGGAGGCGACCGTCGAGCTGACCGTCATCGCCAGGCAGGCGGGGGTTAGGCTCGTGCACGTACGGCGCTACCTGGAGTTCGGCCTATTCGAGCCACACCCGGACGCGCCGGCCGACACCCCACGCTTCGACCCGAGCAGCGCCGCGCGGGTGGCGCGAGCGGAGCGGCTACGCCGTGACCTGGGGCTCAACTACGCGGGCGTTGTGCTCGTATGCGAACTGCTCGAGCGGATCAGCGAACTCGAAGCTCGCCTCTAGCCGATCACGTGATGTCGTGGCGGACCGTCGTGCGTGTGGCGAGGAGCGCGAGTACGCCGCCGAGCGCGGCGAGCGCCCCGATACGAGAGGAACACTGACCGCGCTGTCGCCAGCCCGGCTGCCCACGCCTCGATTCGCTTTCCGTCATCGACGTTCTTCGCTCAAGCGGCCTCGCGCACGGCCGATCGACGCGTGCTGGCACGCCGGCGTCGGAGCCCGCGACCCAAGTCAACCCCGGACTGTCCATGCGGACAGTTAGGACCTGACAGGTCAGGTACTTGGCACATCTCGCTGAATCGGAGGGTAACGACACGCGCGTTACTGTCGGTATGAAACGCATAATACGTCGTGACGGTAACACGGCACTCGTGCTTGTCCAGTCGGCGCGTGCGGACCCGAGCGTTGCGCTCGGCATAAAACGCGGAGTACGTCGCGATTGGAACACCGTGGGGAAGTGTGGGATCATGGTCGCCCCGTGGCCCGCGACTGGTTGCTGATCACCGTCTCCACCCCGCCCGGCGGCACCTCGACACTCCGCGTCTACGCGTGGCGCAATCTCCGCAGCCTGGGGGGTCACTACCTGCAGCAATCCGTGTGCCTGCTCCCGGCGACCGCGAAGACCACCCGCGCCGCGGCACGGCTCGTGACCCGACTGCGCGCTGAGGGTGGGCACGGTGAGATGCTTCGTATCCGCCTGACCGACTCCAAGCAGGAGGCCGCGGTCATCGACGCGATCCAGCGCGAGCGGACCGACGAGTACCGCGAGGTGGTCGAGAGCACGCGGCAGTTCCACGAGGAGCTTCGAGCTCGAGCGCCGCCGCGGCCGGACCACGTACACCGAGCTCGAGGAGTCCGACGCCGACCTCGCCCGCTATCAGAAGTGGCTCGCCTCGATCCGTGCGCGCGACTACTTCGATGCGCCCGGCGGTCAGGAGGCCGCCGCGGCCGTCGCCTCATGCGAGGAGGCACTCGCCCGGTTCGAGAGCGAAGCGCTGTCCGCGGAGCTCGACGAGTCCACGCCCCACAGCCCCGGACTGCGCGCCGTCGAGGGAGGCAACGACTGACGCCCCAACGTTCGCCGCGATTCCGCATGGTCCCCGAGAGCGTGCGCCTCGCCCGGCGTCAACATGCGGTCAGGCGGGCTGCCAGAGCTCGATCCGATTGCCCTCGGGGTCGGTGACCCAGCCGAATCGGCCGACACCCTCCATTTCCTGCGTCTCATCAGCGACGTCCGCGCCCTTGGCGCGCAACTGCGCGAGCATCGCATCCAGGTCTCGGACCCGGAAGTTGAGCATGGTCTGCTGGGCGCGGGATCCGAAGTAGTCGGTCTCGGACTCGAACGTCGCGAACACCGTGAGCCCGCTTTCCTGACGCCAGGCGCCGTTCTCATCGGTGTCCAGGCCAAGGCAATCGCGATACCACGCGCCCAGGGCCACCGGATCGGCAGCCCGCAGGAAATATCCACCGATTCCAAGCACGCGTTCCACGCCGCCATCTTGCCAGGACGGCGATCGGGCGGCGTGGAGCCACGCGCGAAGAGGTCCTAACGGAACCTCAAGCTTGCGTCCCGATCGTTCTTTGCGATTCGAACCAGGCGGTATGCGAGGCCGAAGTGCAACACCGCTATCGCGACGAGCAGCCATTCCCACTGACCACCGACGCCGGCGTTGTCGAGAATCGCCGTCAGGAGCAGGAGCCAGATACCGACGGCCACACGCAGACAAGCGATCTGCTGATGGCTCCAGGACCGGATCTGGAATACGTGCCGACTTGGTCCAGTGCCGCTCATGATCTCTCCCAGGGAACCCGCTGGAAACTAATAGCTCAATGATATCACTTTGCTACCAGCTGTCAAGCCGAGTCCGGCTGGCTATTTGACCGGGTGGATTGCCTTGGCGAGATACGTCTGCCCGGCGTGCAAGACGATCGTCTTGTGTCGGACGAAGTCGGTGACCGCTACCGAGTCTGTGATGTCGCGGGTGAGCGTGCCATCGCAGCGGTCCGCGATCGTCCATTTGGTGCCGCGCACCGTGGCGGCGCTGTAGCGGCCGCTGGTGCGGAACTTCCCGTGGGCGCTGGCGCGAAGGAGCTGGAGCGTCCGGCTCGAAATCGCGGCCGCCGATGCATCGAGCGCCTTGTGCGCCTTGCACGTGGCGTACGACGGGGCGCCTTTGAACGCGTTGTTGACCAGCGTCAGCGTCGTCAGCCCCTTGCTCTTGCCAGCTTTCGCCTGCGTGACCTCGAAGACCGCACCGCCGAACGTTCCGGTCTGCGTCTTCTTCTTGTTCCCGGTGGCGGTGGTCAGCGACAGCGTCCCATGGAGCGCGTCGACCTTGGTGCCGGACCTAATCTGCGTCGCCGCGGTCAGCGGCACGAGCCGACCCTTGATGAGTACGAACACCTTGCCGTTGACCGGCGCGACGTTCTCTGTCCTGCCGAGCCTCGGCGCCGGAGCGACCCCGAAGGCAGCGACCCCGAAATGTCCATGGGATCGCTCGTCTGCGAGGTCGAGCCGGCGGCGTTGGTGGCGGTCACTTCGCAGCGGTACTCGCCCGGCGAGCTCACGACGCACGGAGCTCGTGGTCGCGCCGGCGATCGGCGCACCACCGACAGTCCATTGGTAGGTGACGCTCTCCGGGGCGCGGTACAGGAAACCGCCGAGCAGATCGGACGCCCAGCTCCCCGAGCTGCACGACAGCGACTGGCCGACCGCGCCGCTCCCCGAGACCTGTGGAGAACCAGTGCGCGAGCGGCGCCCGCAGGAGCGCGACGAACCACGGATCGGTCTGGCCGGTGTAGAGGCTCTGCGCCGGCGCCGTCCCATCGAGGCTGCCGACCCGGACCGTGCCGAGATTCCAGTTGCTCCAGTAGATCTTCCCGGCCGTCGGATCGATCGCAACGCCCCCGACATCGCCCTCGCCCGTGTACAAGCTCGTGGCTCCCGTGCCGTCGAGGTTCCCCACGCGGACGTTGCCCGCGAACTCGTTGGTCCAGTAGAGCTTCCCCGCGGCAGGATCAATCGCCAACTGGGTGGGATAGTTCTCGCCGGTGAACAGGTCCCTGGCGCCGGTGCCGTCGAGGTTCCCGACGCGGATCTTGAACGTGTCGTAGCTGCCCCAGTAGATCTTGCCGGCCGCCGGATCGATCGTTACGCCGACCGGGTACGACTCCCCCGCGAACAGGGTCCTGGCGCCACTCCCGTCGAGGTTCCCAACCCGGATCGCCCCGCTTCCTGACACCGCGTCGGCCCAATAGATCAAGCCGGCGGCCGGATCGATCGCGACGCCTGACGGTTGGCTCTCGCCCGTGTACAAGTCCCGTGCACCGGTGCCATCGAGATTGGCGACGCGGATCGCGCCCGACGTCGTGTCAGCCCAGTAGATCGTGCCCGCCGCGGCGTCGATCGCGACACCTTCAGGACTGCTCTCGCCGGTGAACAGATCGCGGGCGCCCGAGCCGCCGAGGTCTCCCACGCGGACCCCGCCCGAGTTCGTGTAGCTCGTCCAATAGATCGCATCGGACGCAGACGCGGCAGACGCAAGCCACGCCGCCGCGCACATCAACAGCGCAAACGCCCAACCAAATGTCGTGCCCCGATGGAGAATCAGCCTCATGCTCCCGTCGCTATCGCCCTGGCAAAGAGCATAACGAATTCGATCGCTCGTTAGGCGACCAACCGATCAATCAATGGCCCTTGGGCTCGGTCAGGCTGAGGCAGTCTCGGAGGAGGGCGGTCAGTCGTCGCTGTTGCGCCACCGTGAGACGGCTGAACATGGGCGCATCGGCGAGGGTGGCGATCAGCCGGCTGCGGACCGCGATCCCGTTGGACGTGAGCGCGAGCGCCTTGACGCGGCGGTCGGTGCCGGCGCGTGCGCGAGTGACGAGGCGGCGTTGCTCGAGTCGGTCGACGAGGAACGTCACGTTCGAGGGATCGCACCCGAGGCGATCGGCTAGCTGTCGCCTGGAGAGGGGGCCGAGCGCCGGATCGAGCTGCCAGAGGGTGTCGGCCAACGCGATCGTCAGGTCGAGCTCTGACAGCGTGTCGTGCAGTTGGCGCTCCAGCGCGGCGTGGAGCCCGTATGCAGCCCGGGCGAGCTGGTGGGCGGGCGGGACCGCTCCGTGCGCGGTGCGGTTTGTCACGCTGGCATCGTACGGACAATCGTTGAAGTCTTCACGTGGTAACCTGCGTGAAGTCTTCACGTATCCGTCGTGCAACGAGGAGGCTACGACCGGGATGGCAGCCGAGCAGTCGATGATCAGCCCGCTCGAGGACGGAGTCGATCACGTTCGCGGGCCGGCGGGCGCGAGGTTGATCGTCGAGTACGGCGACTATGAGTGCCCCTACTCGCGACAGGCCTATCGCGCGATCCAGCACGTCGAGGCGCAGCTGAGCGGCGCTGTCCGGTTCGCGTTTCGGCACTTCCCGCTGACCGAGATCCATCCGCACGCGCTCGCAGCGTCCCGGGCGGCGGAGGCCGCCGCGCTCCAGCAGCGGTTTTGGGAGATGCACGAGTTGCTCTTTCATCGCCAGAAGGCGCTCGAGGACGAGGATCTGCGGCGCTACGCGATCGAGCTCGAGCTGAACGCCGGACGCTTCGATACCGACCGGCGAAGCGAGGCGGCGCTCGACCGGATCGAGCGGGACTTCCGGAGCGGAATCGAGTCAGGGGAGGTGCACGGTACGCCGACGCTGTTCATTGACGGCGTCGTACACCTGGGCGGCCACGACGCGGACACGTTGTTGAAGATGCTGACACGATGAGCCGGGTCGGCTCGCGCCCCGTTAGCACCGAAGCTGACCAATCGGCCACGTTCTGTGGTCGGACCAGAGAAGAGGAGCAGAGCTGATGTCCACCTGGATCTTCGAGCCCGGGCACACCGAAGCGGAGTTTCGCGCGCGCCACATGATGGTCACGTGGGTACGCGGCCTGTTCAAGGACATCCACGGGCGACTCGAGCTCGAGTGGGACCGGTGCCTCGAGGCGACCTTCGAGGGGGAGATTGACGCCGCCGGGATCTGGACCGGCGAGCCGCAACGCGACGAGCATCTGCGCAGTGCCGACTTCCTGGACGTCGAGAATCACCCCAAGATCACGTTTGCCGGCCGGTTCACCGAACGCACCGGCGGCACCACGTTCAAGGGGGAGGTCGAGCTGACGCTTCGCGGCGTGACCCGGACGGTCCCGCTCGAAATCGTTTCGCTCGGGGAGTGGAAGACGCCGTTCTGGGTCGGCGAGGAGAACAGGGGCGAGCTGCTCCGGATCGGCTTCGAGGCCACCGCGAAGATCAATCGGCGCGACTTCGGCGTCGCCTGGCAGGACGACATTCCGGGAGGTGGCGTCGTCGTCAGCAACGAAATCGAACTCAACCTCGATATCGAAGCGATCCTGCTCGACGACCTCGAACGAACCGGCGCGATCGCGTACTACCAACCGCAAGACACGACCTGAGCCAACCTCGGCACGACGATTCGCTCACGATTCATCCGCGGCCGAGTCGCGGAATCAGACGGGTGCTGGTTCGGGAGTGGGCGAGGATGGCGACGCCGGTTATTGCTGCCGCGCCGCAGGCGGCCCCGCCCACGGTGAGTGCAGCACGCGGGCTGGTGGCCCCGATCGCGCCGATGATGGTCGCGCCGATCGGCGTGCTGCCGACGAAGGCCGTCGACCACAGCGCCGTGATCCGGCCCCGGTAGGACGGCTCGGCAAGGAGCTGGATCGTGCTGTTGCCGGTGGTCAGGAAGATGATGCTGGCGAACCCGACCACGAGCAGCAGGAGCACGGCCGCTCCAACGCTGCCCGCGCAGGCAGTCGCGAACATGGCCAGCATGTACAGCACCGCGGCGCGGATCATGCGCGGGACTCCGGTCTCGGCGTGGCGCGTGGTGTAGATCCCTCCTAGCACGGAGCCGAAGCCGAATGCGCCCATCAACAGGCTGTAGGTGGTGGCACCGCCGGCGAGTGGTCCGCGCGCAAACAGCGGGAGGCTGACCTCGAACTCGTAAGTGAACGTCCCGATCAACGTCATCATGCAGAGCGGAGCGAGAATCTCGGGGACCCTGCGCGCGTAGGCCAGGCCCTCTCGCAGTTGGCGAGCGTGGTGCTCGACGCGAACGCCTCGGCTCAGCTTGGTGGTGTCGAGCGTGAGAAGAGCGATCAAAACGCCGGTGAAGCTGACGGCGTTGGCCACGAAGCACCAGCCGATGCCGACTCCCGCCACCAACGAGGCTGCCACGACCGGGCCGACGGCGCGGCCAACGTTGACAAAGGTGCTGTTGAGGGTGACGGCGTTTCGGATCAACCGCGGGCCGACCATCTCTGGGACGAAAGCCATCCGTGCCGGGTTGTCGAGCGCGGTGAGCGCTCCGAACACGAGCGCCACCGCGAACACCATCCACAGTTCGATCGCGCCGACCAGCACGAGCGCGCCGAGGACGAGGGACACCGCGGCGAGCGACGCCTGCGTGATGAGCAACACCGTGCGCTTATCGGCGCGATCGACGATCAGGCCCGCGTACGGCGTGAGCAGCAGCACTGGCAGGTAGCGGGCCGCCGTGGCCAGGCCCAGCCACAGCCCCGAGTGCGTGAGCGCCAGCACCAGCAGCGCCTGCGCAACCGTCTCCGTCCAGCTTCCGACCAGGCTGACGGACTGCCCGATCACGAACCGGCGGTAGTTTGGAACGGCGAACGCGGCCAGCGGACGAACGGGCACGCGATGCGGTTCAGCGTCCACGGGACACGGTCCCCGCCGTGTCGGCCGTACGCCCGAATGCGCGGGTCGACGGGTGCGGCGCGGACGACATCGTGGTTCGCGTCGCATCCGTGTACGGCTCGATCCGGTATCGCGCAACCACGGCGACGCCCGCCGTGAACAGCGCCGGCAGCAACGGCATCCACAGCCGCCCGTGCGCCAGCAGCAGCACGCCGGCCAGGGCCCCGATCAGCGTCCCGCCGAGCACCATCGCCAGCCGGCGCCGCTCGACTCGCGTTCCCGACCAGTCCGTGGCATCGCCTGCCAGCACGGCCCACGTGGCGGTCGCGGCCGTGGTGAAGACGGCGTGCACGCCAAGAGCGACTGCCGTTGCCGTCTGGATGCCCATCGCGAGCGCCGAGATCGCAAGCAGCACCACGGTGATCGTTGAGCCGGGGTCACCTCCAACCGCAAGCCAGACGATCCAGAACGCGAGTTGCACGAACGCGGCGCCGAGCAGCCCGACCGTGACTCGAGCGGGCCAGAGCACGGTAGGCGCCACGCGAGGCATCAACCTCGCAGTTACAAAGGCGCCGGCTCCGAACGCGCACACGGCAACCGCTGCGTGCAAAGCCAAGCCGGAATCGTGCGAGGACAGCCCGACCGCGATGAACACCACGTTGCCGGTCATGAAGGCGGAGAACACCTTCCCGAGCGCGAGCCAAGTCAGCGCGTCGACGGAGCCGGCGGCCAGCGCGAGCGCGGCCAGGAGCGCATCGCGGACGCGATGAGGATCGATGGAGGCGGGCAACAAGAGCATGGCGTAGAAGCTCCCACCGCACGACCGCCGCGCCATCACGGCCAGCCCGAGAGTCGGGTGGGGGCTAACCGGAAGCTTCGGGTTGGTCCGCCGCGGCCAGCGACGGGCAGCGCGACGTCCAGCACCGTGCCCTCGCCGCGCGGACTGCGGACCGCGAGCGATCCACCGAGCGCCTCGACCCGATCACGAATCCCGGTCAGACCACTGCCGGTGGACGGGTCGGCCCCGCCGACGCCGTTGTCGCTGACGCGCAGACGCACCAGCCCGTCGCGGCGCTCGAGCCTCACCCAGGCGCGCGAAGCGCCTGCGTGTTTGGCGGCGTTTGTCAGCGCTTCGGCCGCGACGTAGTAGGCGGCCACCTCGACCGGCTCGGGCAGCCGCTCCTCGCGTTCCACGACCACCTCGACGGGCATCGAGGAGCGCAGAGCCAGCGTCCGCAGCGCCGGCGCCAGCCCGCCCTGGGTGAGGATCGCGGGGTGGATCCCCTGCGCGATCTCGCGCACCTCGTCGGTGGCCTCGTTCAACTCCCGGACGGTCTCCGACAGTGCCGCCTTGAGCTCGGGCTGCTCGCCGGGGAGGCGCCGCTCGATCCTCCGCAAGCGCAGCGCGAGCGACACGAGACGCTGTTGGACGCCGTCGTGCAGGTTTCGCTCGAACCGGCGCCGGGCTTGGTCGCCGGCGACGACGAGGCGCGCCCGGGACGCCGCCAGCTCGGCCCGGCTCGAAGCGTTCGCGATCGCGATCGCCAGCAGCTCGGTGAACTCGGCCATGCGGCGCTCGGTCTCGTCGGGCAGCGGGCCATCCAGGGAGCTGGCCACGATCGTGCCCCACAGGCTGCCGGCGACGATCACCGGGCTCGCCACCGCTGAGCGGGACGAGGCATCGGCGCCAATCCAGCGCGCTACCAGCTCCGGCGAGACTCCGCTGTAGTCGTCGATACGGGCGGTCCGCCCGTTGCGCAACACCGCCGCGGTCGCGAGACCTGGCTCGACCGGCCCCAGCGGCCGCGGCCGGTCGTCGGCGGCAGTTCCGCCGACCAGGGTCGCGGTACCGTCGGGTTCGAGGCGAATGATCCGCGCACGGTCGGCCCCGACGAGCTTGCGCGTCTCGCGGGCGACCGCGGCGAACACCTCCTCGGGCGGGCCGCCCTGGGCGATCAGCGTGGCCACGCGCCGCAGTGCCGCCTGCTCCTCGGCCAGCTTGCTGCGCGCGGTCTCCGAAGTCGCCGCGCGGTGCGGGTCACCTCGAGGATCGCGCCGACGAGGACGCCGATCGCGATGTACATCGCGGTCACGAGGTAGTTCACCCAGTCCCGAGAGTCGAACGTTCGATACGGCGCGATGTAGAACGAATCGATCGCGAGCGGCGACCAGATCGCCAACGGGACGCCGAACAGAGGGCCGAGTCGCCACGCCGCGACGCCTGCGCCGCCCGGCGCACAGCACGCACCACAGGACGACGAGCACGGTCTCCCCGCGCAGAGGCACGGCCACCGCCATCCCGGCGAACACAGCCGCGCCGGTGACGAATGCCGCGGCGGCAGCGGCGATCGGATACGCCTTCCAGCTGCGGACACGCGCGCCCACGGGCAGAGGCTAAATCACTCGGTCCGCTCCGGCGCGGGGCGGGCGAGGAGCGCCTCGATCGCATCGGCGCTCAGCTCGGCCTTGGCGATAAAGCCGACGGCCGGACTCGCCGCGATCAACTCGGCAAACTCGTCCTGCGCATGAGTCGAGATGAGTATCACCGCATCGGCGAGCGCCCCGGGCTCGTCCGCGCGCAATCGATACGCGACGTCGAGCCCGCTCTCCGCGCCGAGGTCGATGTCGACCAGCGCGAGATCCGGTCGCAGTTCACGGGCGAGCCGCACGGCTTCGTAGCCACCGGAGGCGACGGCCACGACGTCGATCCCGTCCTCCTGCAGCACCTCCTGGGCGGTCTGCGCGAATCGCGGGTTGTCATCGACTATCAGGCACCGTATCGCCATGCGGCACAACGATAGGAGCGGCTAACGCGCGATTCGGATTGTGGCTAGCCTCAATCTTCGGCACGCGGCTCGACGGTCGGTCCGGGCGCCACCGTCGATAATCCGCGCATGACCGCCGACGTGCCCGGTGTCCTGATCGCCGAGGACGACGTCCTCCTCCGCGAGGGGCTGGCGAGGCTGCTCGCGGACGAGGGGTTCGACGTCATCGACCAGGCCGGCAACGCGTCCGCGCTTGCTCGCGCTGGCCCATCGTCACCGCCCGGACCTCGTGATCGTCGACATCCGCATGCCGCCGACCCATACGACGGAGGGGCTCGATGCCGCTCGCACGATCCGCGCGGAGATGCCCGAGACGGCGGTCGTCGTCCTCTCGGCTCACGCCGAGGTCGAGCAGGCGACCGACCTGCTGGCGTGCGGCGAGCGCAGCGGCTACCTCCTCAAGAGCCGCGTCACCGATGTCGACGAGTTCATCGCGACCCTCCGGCGGATCATCGCCGGCGCGGCGGTCGTCGACCCCTTCCTGATCCAGCAGCTGGTCGCCGCTCGTCGCGCCGAAGATCCGCTCGAGGCTCTCTCCGCGCGCGAGCGCGAAGTCCTGGCGCTGATGGCCGAGGGTCGATCCAATGCCGGCATCGCGAAGCAGCTGTGGGTCACCGAGTCGACAGTCGAGAAGCACGTCCACAGCATCTTCATGAAGCTGCGCATCCCGGAGACGGGCGACGACCACCGCCGCGTCCTCGCGGTAGTCCGGTTTCCTCCAGACCCGCTAGGGGCGATCGCCGTCCCGGCCGCCTGGTGGTTCGGGCGAGCCACCGCGGTCAATAGTGGCTACCCCCACCTCACGATGGGCACTGCCCATGTGGTCCACGCGGCCCCGTGGCGGGAGGCTGTGGCTGTCCTCGAATGCCGCCGAAAGGAATCAGCCCATGTCCGCCACCTCCACCGATCTTCAGCCCGTCGTCGACGGTCGCGGCGCGACGATCCTCGGCCCGCGGAACGTCGCCATCGAGCGGCAGAACCCCGACGTGCCTGATCGCGCCCGGTGACCGACGCCGGCACGGTCCCGAACCTCAAGTGGCCGCTACGCGCTGTCGCACGACCGCGTGCTGAGCGGCGGGTGGGCACGGGAGATCGACGACCCGCGAGCTGCCGATCGCGACGGAGATCGCGGGCGTGAACATGCGCCTGACGCCGGGCGGCATCCGTGAGCTGCACTGGCACAAGGAGGCCGAGTGGGCGTACGTGATCGCCGGCAGCTGCCGCATCAGCATCCTCGACGAGCAAGGCCGGCTGTTCCTCGACGACGTCTCGGTCGGCGACCTTGGTACTTCCCGGCCGGGCTGCCGCACTCGATCCAGGCGCTCGCAGGACGGCGTCGAGTTCCTGCTCGTATTCGACAGCGGCGACTTCTCGGAGAACGAGACGTTCCTGATCACCGACTGGTTCAACCACACCCCGCGCGAGGTGCTGGCGAAGAACTTCGGCGTCAGCCGAGTCGGCGTTCGACGCGCTACCGACCGACATCGGGCACACCCGATACATGTTCGCCGGCGACGTGCCGCCGGCGCTGGGCGACGACGCGCCGCCTTACCCGGCGACCGAGCCGCCACGCTCGTACACGTGGCACATGCACGCCCAGGAGCCGATCAAGGCCCCGGGCGGGCAGGTGCGGATCACCGACTCGCGCAACTTCACGGTCTCTGAGCGGATCGCGGCGGCGCTGGTCGAGATCGAGCCGGGCGGGATGCGCGAGCTGCACTGGCACCCCAACGCCGACGAGTGGCAGTACTACCTCAACGGGCAGGGCCGGATGACGGTGTTCGCCTCCGGCGGCAAGTCTCGGACGTTCGACTACCAGGCCGGCGACGTCGGATATGTCCCGTTCGCGATGGGTCACTACGTCGAGAACACCGGCGAGGAGACACTGACGTTCCTCGAGATGTTCCGATCCGACCACTTCGCGGACGTCTCCCTGAGCCAGTGGATGGGCGTCCTCCCTCCCGAGCTGGTCAAGGCCCACCTCAACCTCGACGACACACGTCATCGCCGGGCTGCCCCGCACCAAGCCGATTGCGGTGCGACAGGCGTCGTGACCCGATGACAATGAATCACGTCACTGAAAGACTTCCCATGACTGCGACTGAGAAATTATCGACTTGGCTTCTGGGCCGTCGCGTTCGCGTTCACCGCGCTGATGGCGTTCACCACCGTGCCGACGCCGCTGTGGTCGCTGTTTGCCCGTCGCGACGGCTTCTCTTCGCTGACGATCACGCTCGCGTTCGCTGTGTATGCGGTCGCCGTCGCGATCAGCCTCGTCCTCGCCGGTCACCTCTCCGACGTCTACGGTCGTCGCCGGCTGCTGGTTCCGGCTATCGCGCTGAACGTGGTCGCCGGGCTGGTGTTCGTGGCATGGCCCGCGCTGCCCGGGCTGCTCGTCGCTCGCGTGTTGAGCGGCCTCGGCATCGGTGCGGCGACGGCGACGGCGACGGTGTGGCTGGCGGAACTCGAAGCACGGCGCCGGCCCGCGCCCGGCGGTCACCGGGCGCAGATCATCAGCACCGCCGCGAACCTCGGCGGACTGGGCCTCGGAGGGCTGATCGCGGGTGTCCTCGCGCAGTGGGTCGGCCACGCCCTCACCGTTCCGTTCCTCGCGCTCGTCGGCGCCCTGCTGATCGGCCTCGTTGCGATCGCCCTCGCTCCCGAGACGCGCGTGGCCGCTTCGCCACGCCCGCGCTACCGTCCCCAGCGCGTATCCGTTCCGCCGCAGTCACGGGGCCGATTCTTCGCCGCGGCGACCGCAGTCGCGATCACGTTCGCGGTCTTCGGGCTGATCACCTCACTCGCGCCGAGCTTTCTCGCCGGAACACTGCATGAGCCCTCGCATGCGCTCGCCGGCGCTGTCTCATTCGCGCTGTTCGGCACCGCCGCGCTGGCACAGACGCTGACCGGCTCGCGTTCCCCAGCAGCAGCTTCTCGCCGCCGCGATCCCGGCGTTGCTCGTCGGCGTCGGTCTGCTGACGCTCGCAGTGTGGGTGCCGTCACCGAGCTTCGGGATCTTCCTCGCCGGTGATCTGGTCGCCGGCGTCGGAGCGGGGCTGATGTTCAAGGGAGCGATCGAGACCGTGACGGAGATCTCGCTGCCCGAGCGCCGCGCCGAGGCGGTGGCGGGGTTCTTCCTCGCCGCGTATATCGGACTGGCCGGTCCGGTGATCGGCCTGGGGGCCCTCACCCAGATCGCATCGACGCGCGTCAGCCTGCTCGTCTTTTCCGGGCTGCTCGCGATCGGCATCCTCGCCGCCGCCCCCGCCCTCCTCGGCGGTCGCGGCCGTCGCGCCCCTGCACACCCGCAACCTCTCACTCACTGAAAAGGAGTCACCATGCAGACAACGCAACTGAAAACCACGCAGCTCGGCCAGACCGGCCTCGAGATCACCCGCGTCGGGTTCGGCGCGTGGGCGATCGGCGGCGGAGGCTGGGAGTTCGGCTGGGGTCCCCAGCAGGACGATCAGTCGATCGCAGCGATCCAGCACGCGCTCGAGCTGGGGGTCAACTGGATCGACACCGCCGCCGCGTACGGCTTCGGTCACTCCGAGGAGGTCGTCGGGCGGGCGCTGCAGGGCGTCGCCGAGCGGCCGTACGTGTTCACCAAGGCGTCGCTGCTGGAAGGCCCGGACCGCCGGGTCGTCCACAGCCTCAAGCGCGACTCGATCCTGCGCGAGGCGCACGCCAGCCTGGAGCGGCTCGGGGTCGACGCGATCGACCTCTACCAGATCCACTGGCCGATCCCCGATGAGGACATCGAGGAGGGCTGGTCGGCGTTCGCCGAGCTCAAGGAGCAGGGACTGGTCCGCCACATCGGCGTCTCGAACTTCGACGTCGAGCAGTTGCGGCGGATCCAGCAGATCGCGCCGGTCGAGACGCTCCAGCCGCAGTACTCGCTGATCGAGCGCGACGTCGAGCGCGAGATCCTCCCGTTCGCAGAGCGCGAGGGGATCGGCGTGATCGTCTACTCGCCGATGAGCTCGGGACTGTTGACCGGCGCGATGACCCGCGAGCGGATCGCGGCGCTTCCCGACGACGACTGGCGCAAGCACGACGAGCGCTTTCGCGAGCCCCAGCTGTCGCGCAACCTCGACCTCGTCGAGCGCCTCGGTGTCGTGGCCGACCGCCACGACACGGTCTCGGGCGCGGTCGCCATCGCCTGGACGCTTCGCAACCCCGCGGTGGACGGCGCGATCGTCGGGTTCCGCTCGCCCGAGCAGGTCGACCCGCTGATCGACGCCGCGAATCTCGAGCTCTCAGAAGAAGACATCACCACGATCGAAGGAGCGCAGTAAGCCATGCAGACCATCGGATTCATCGGGCTCGGAAACATGGGCGGCAACATGGCCGCCCGGTACCTCGCCGCCGGCTACACCGTCTACGGCGAGGACCGCGACCGCGAGCACGCGCAGTGGCTCGTCGATCAAGGCCTGCGCTGGGCCGACACGCCACGCGAGGTCGCCGAGGCGGTCGACGTCGTCCTGACCTCCCTGCCGAACGACGACATCGTCGAGTCGGTCGCGTCGGGCCCAGACGGCATCGTGGCGGGCCTGAACGAGGGGAAGCTGTGGGCGGACCTGAGCACGATCAGCCCGCGCGCAAGCCGCGAGCTCGCCAAGCGCGTGCGCGAGCAGGGACGCGGTGCGCAGATGCTCGACACACCGGTGTCCGGCAGCGTTCCGCAGGTGAAGACCGGAACGCTGACGATCATGGTCGGCGGTGACGAGGACGCCTACGCCCGGATCGAGCCGGTCCTCCGCGTGCTCGGCACGCCGACCCGCATCGGCGAGAACGGGCAGGGGCTCGTGCTCAAGCTCGCGATCAACATCAGCCTGGCGGTCCAGACGCTCGCCTTCTCAGAAGGGCTGCTGCTCGCCGAGCGGGAAGGGGTCGACGCCCACCTCGCCGCCAAGGTGATGGCCGAGAGCCAGATCGGCTCGCCGATGCTCAAGCTGCGCGTCCCGCTCATGCTCGATCCGCCCGACGAGGCGTGGTTCGACATCGGGCTGATGCACAAGGACATCCGCCTCGCCCGCCAAGCCGGCGAAGAGCACGGAACACCCCTCCCCACCGCCGGCGTCGCCGACGAGATCCTCACCAAAGCCGAGCAGCTCGGCTACACCCACCGCGACATCGCCGCCATCCACGACCTCCTCGCACACCTGCCCGACAGCGCCCCTAAGGCTCCTCCGCTGCCCGCAGGAGCCGGGCCTTCTGTGCCTGGAACTCGTCCTCAGTGAGCACTCCGGAGTCGCGGAGCCTGCCGAGGCGTTCCAGATAGTCGAGCAAGTCTGCCGTTGGCGGCGAGCCCGGCGGCGACAGGGCGGTCCGAGCTGGGCCGGGATGGTCGACCGGAGCGGGTTCGGCACGCGGGGTGAGTCCGGCCAGCGACATCGCCATTTCATTGACCGTTGCCGCGAATCTCCGCGCTTCCCGATGCACGCGCGGTGCGCCGGCCGGCAACTTCGCTGAGATGGCGATCCGCGGCCCCTCGATCGTCAAGACGACCCGGCGCGTATCGCGGAGTCTGTGATGGGACCCGGACGAGTCGACGCGGGCGGTTGCGCCCATGATCGAGCCGGACTTCTTTTGATACTCGATGCGTCCGCTTTCATACACCTTGATCGAGCGGATCGACGGAGCAAAGACGGCAGCGGGTCTCTCCTTATCGGCCATCGATCACTTGAATCCTCTGTCCGCGCACGGCACGGCGCGACGCTACACCACGCGGCAGGTTGCAGCCGGACCCGATCGTGCCCGCTAGCGCCGCATCGACCCTGGCCGATGTGACCGCCGCGATGTATGAGCGGCGCAGCCTGAGCTCGGGCAGCGAGGCAATGGAGGGTCCGGTGGACCTAGTGGCGGAACGCGGCTCGGACTGCGGCCGCGGTCGAGCTGTAGTACTCGGCTGGATGGATGAAACCCCACTCGCGGAACCTCACGCCGTCGGTGACGGCGCGCCGGTAGCCGAAGCAGACGAGGTAGAGCGTCCGGATGTACATGACCGCCTCGAGCCGGTCGAGTTCGTCGTCGGTCGGCTCGACGTGTCGGCGGTAGGCGTTGACGGCAGCGTCGATGCACTCCTGGTTCGGGCGACGGGGATTCCACGAACCCGTGCCCCACATCAGGTAGGCGAAGTCGGCGAGGCGCGGTCCGCGGCCGGACGCTTTCCAGTTGATCGCGACCGGCCCTTGCTCGCTCAGGACGGCGTGATCGGAGGCGTGGAGGAGATTTCCGTGAAGCAAGCCCTCCGGAAGGCCGTGGCCGTCGTCGGCCGAGCGCACTTTGTCCCTGAGCCTCTCGAATCGCTCACGCTCGACGCCGGCGACCTTCGTGTCGACCGCGTCGAGAAACGACAGGGCGGCCAGCAGGTCCTGACGCGGCGTGCCCTCACGGCTCGGGTCCTCACCACTCGCTCCACCTGGGCGGCTGACGGAATGGTCGTCGGGCAGCGCGTGCAGCCGTCCGAGCAGCTCACCCATCATCGCGAACTTCTCCGCACCATTCGGGAGCCCGGCCCCGTCGACGAACCGCGTCACGAGCACCGCACTGCCATCGAAGTCAGATACCGGATCATCGACCGCCAGGCGCTCCGCCGGATAGTCCTGCCGCTCCAGGAACCGCAGGATCGCGGCGTCGCCCTCGACGCCGGCACGCGGACGAGCAGGCGGAAACGCTCGGGCGACCCACGGGTCGCCGTCGTGCCTATCGATGCGGAAGACGTAGGTCTTGTGCACACTGAGCTTCGCCGCCCCGACCGGGTCAATGCCGTAGCGATCCCGGAGATGAACGAGAAGCCGCTCGGCAACGGGCTCGTGATTCATCCGCGCACCGAGGCCCTCGAGATCTATCAACGCTTCGGTGTAGCGCTGCCCAGTCTGCTCGGCGTGGCGCCGGACAACTTTCTTGAAGCTGGCGTCCCTGGTCATCGACAAGCCTCCCCATGACACCCTCGTCCCCCAGTGACGCGGCGTTGGAAGATGCCTGTGACATCGACGACCGAGAGGGCGAATCCCCTTCGCCAATGGAACCCCGACTGGGGCAGATGTTCCACGGCTCGGCGACCGGTCGCCGCCGTCAACACACTATTCCTGAGGCGCTCGGACTTTGTCAAGCGGGCCGCGCCTACGGGATGACCCGCAGGAAGTTGGCGTCCGCCTGGGCGACTCGTCGGGCCGTGGCGCAAAGGGTGGGCTGCAATCAAGCAAGCGGCCGTGAAGCGGGAAGCGCACCGCCGGCAGGCACGTCTCACCTCGCGGGGGGTGGCGGCGGCCGCCCGGCCGGACCCATGAAGGCGAAGACCTGGTCGGTGCCCGGAAGGAGCAGCAGGCCATCGCCGACCGACGGCGTCGGGAAGTGGTTCGCAAATCCGCCGAAGGGGATCGAGACGACCTGCTTGCCGTTGGCCGGGTTGAGGCCGTGCACCGCGCCGTCGCCTCCAATCGTCCAGACCAGTCCATCGGCGATGATCGGTGCGCCAGCGACGCCATCGTTGTCGGTCCATAGCCGTTTCAGGTGCGGCGCCTTCGTCGAAACCTTGATCGCCGTCACGCCGTTCGGGCAGGGTACGTAGACGACCGAGCCGTTTACCGCGTGTCCGCCGTCGGGGTCCCCACTGCACACCGAAAGCGACGTGACCTCGCCCTCCTCGCCGCCGAGATGCCCCTGACGCAGCAGATAGGCGGTGTCCGTCTTGCCGACCTGGAGCACAAAACCGTGTACGAGCACGGGGTCCCCGGTTCCGAGGTCGAGATCATCGGCGCTGAGCTTCTGCCAGTCCTTGGGGTAGAAGATCGATTTGAGGTGCATGGTCGGCGACAGCTCGAGCACCGCGTCGCTGTCGTCGTACGGCTGGCCCGCACCGAGGTCGTAGCCGTCGGCGCTCGCCACGTAGACGTTTCCGTGAGGGTCGACGACCGGCGAGCTGCCGCCCATCCACACCGCCCCCCGATCCCGGCCGCTGCTGATCTGGAAGTAGTGAAGCCGTCCTCCCTTCTCCGGGATCGAGACGACGTAGCCGTGGGCAGGACCGTTGGGGCCGGGACAGTCGCCGGTGTTCTGACCGTAGGCGATGACCACGAACCCGTGGTCGAGCGCCAGCCCTGGCCGCTGCAGCTGCGCGAGCTGGTCCTCGCCGGCGTTCGGCATCGCCCGCACGTCCAGCTCGACCCTGCCGGTGAACAGGTTGAGCCCGAATAGACGGTGCGACGCTTCCACACCACCAGAGGCAGACGGGCCGCTGATCAGGGTGTCCGCGTCGACGAAGACCTCGCCGCGCTTGGAGTCGATCACAGGGGTGCCCGTAATGCCGACCTCGGGCGAGATGTCGCCACAAGGCAGGTCACGGGATGGCACGGGCTTCGCCAGGTGGCGTGACCACAGAATGCGCCCGCTGTGTGCCGCCATCACGTACACGGTGTCGTTCTCGGTCGCCGCGACGATGCGGCCGTCGGCCACGAGCGGCTCGCCATACAGCTGCCCGTCGAGGATCGACGAGGTCCAGGCCCGCCGCGAAGGCAGCAGCTTGATCTTCGCCGCGTCGACTCCGCTCGCCTCAGCAGTCCCGTGGTAGGTCGTCCAGTTGGAGCCAAGACCGGATGCCCGCGGTACGGGTGTCGAGCTCGCGGTCCCGGCGGTCGCGCTTCTGGCTGTTGACGCCGCCGAGCCGCTCACGGAAGAAGAACCACAGCCGACGCAGTAGAGCGACGCAGCCATCACGGCCGCCCCCACAGCTAGGGATGCGCTCAGGCGCCTCAGGGCTCCACCCCCAAAGGGGCTAGCCGAGCCGTTGTTCTCACCGCACAACCCTAATCGCTGCCAACGTTCGCTCAGTGTACGGGTCGTGCCTGTGCCCGTGCCTCAGGTGTTACGTCGCTTGGCGGCGCGCGGTCGAGGCAGCGTGTCCGGCGTGGGCTCGTCGAGCTCGGTGTACGTGGTCCGGCCCCGGCGGCGCTCGAGCTCGAGCTCCTCGTGGAACTGCCGCGTGCTCTCCACCAGTTCGCGGTACTCGTCGGTTCGCTCGCGCTGGATCGCGTCGATGACCGCGGCCTCCTGCTTGGAGTCGGTCAGGCGGATACGAACCCTAGATGGCTCACACTGTTTCCCTCACTACGTACTGTACGTTTCACGCCCCGGGTAACGCACGTGGTCATCAGACCTTCCGGATGACGGATCCGAGAATTTCTTAGACTGTTACCCACGGTACGTACTGTGCGTTTCATGATAGATATAACGCGCGTCCCATCGCCCGCTGGCTGTGTCGAAGAGCGAGTTACCCGACCGGTCAGGTCGCTGACTACCCGGACAGTCACTCTAGGGTTGACGCGGCGATTCCGTCGTGTTAGGAGTGCCACAGTTGCTGTACCGGGCAAGTCCAACGCCGGTGCAAAAAAATCACTCATCGAGGGAGGTCTCATGGGCTTTTTGCTCCTCGGGGTCGACAGCTTGATAGCTTGCTTCGCTACCGGGACCATCGTTAAGCGAAGCTCGTGGCTGCTTTACGCCACGCTGTTCGGTGTGTGCGACGCTGGCGGGTTCCTACTCGGAACCGCGTTCCATTGGAGCGTGCCGAACAGCACGGCCAATGTCATTGAGACGGCGGTTCTGGTCGGGTTGGGCATTTACTGGCTCGGCATCGCGTTGTATGCGCGGCGGCTTGCCGAGACCCGGTGGGTGTGGGCCCTGCCGTTCGTGCTGAGCATCGACAACATCACCTATGGCCTGATCGACCACGCCTGGTCTCACTCGGTGGCGGTGCAGGCCATCGAGCAGTTGATCTCGAGCGCGCTGCTCGCCGGCATCGGGCTCCTCGCGAGCGCTGCAGTCATGCGTGTAATCCCGGGCTCGAAGCAGCGGAGCGCTACTTTCGCGGCCGGGTTCGCTGGGGCCGCGTTGATCGTCGCGGCGCCGATCCTGCTCGCCGTCGGGTAACTGCGACGGGGTACGTTTGTGCCGTTGTTCTGGTCAGCGATCGCCCGGGCTCGAATTCTGACGCGGGCATCGCTGGCCCCTCGGCGCCGTCGCCATCCCCTGCACGCGTTCGCACGATCGTCGACGGGGACCCGGGGGTTCGGCTTGCCCACCCCTGCCTCGCCCGGGCCCCCCCAGTCCAAGCATCAGTTCGGGTCGCTAGAACGCTCGAGCGTCGGCGTGTCAGCACGGTTCGATGGCGCTGCCGGGGGGCCGGTCGTGCGCGGAACGTCGCTAACGCGAACGTGCGGGGCAGCGCTCGCCCGCGTGATGATTGCCCTGATTGTCGTCGCAATACCACTCGCGGCCCCGGTGCTCTCATAGGGCGCTGGCGATACGATCGAGGCACTGGAGCGGATCTCCTCCGCGCTCTGCGGAGCGCCGGCCGGACCGGTTGCGGTTTGTGACGCGGTGGTCGAGGCCGCTGCGCACCTGTTCGACGCACGGTGGGCAGCGATGGTCTTCTTCGGCGATTACCCCGCCGTCGGGATGGCGCAGGTGTTCGTGCACGCCGGCGACTGCGTGATCCAGCGCTGGGGCTTACCGCCGCGGATGCTCGACACGCTTACCGAGCGGACGCTCGCCGCCCAAGGGCCTGTGCTCGCCGAACACGACGAGGGGCTTGAGTGCGGCACCTTGTCTGGCGTTCTGGTGGCGGCTCCGATGGCGGTGCAGGACGACCCGGCGGGGATACTCGCGGTGGGCTTGCCCAACGGGATCGAGATCGCCCCGGGCGACGTCTCGATTCTGGTCACCTTGGCCAACCACGCCGGGGTCGCGTTGAACAACGCGACGCTGTTTCGGGAGAACGAGCGAAGAGCGGCCGAACTCGAGCGCCGCGGCTCAGAGCTCGAGCGCCGCGGCTTAGAACTCCAGGGGACGCTGCGGCGGCTGGAGCGGACCGGCCGGCGCCAGCTCCTCCCAGAGGAGCGCAACCGGATCGCGCACGAGCTGCACGACAGCGTGTCACAGCAGCTGCTGACGATCGGCATGGATTTGGAATGGTGCCGGCGGCACCCGATGACGCCGCCGGTCCTCCTCGAGCGGGTGCTGGCCGCCCAGGGGCTGGCGCGCTCGGCGATGGACGAGATCCGCGAGGTGATCTTCGGGCGGGTCAACGATTGGCAGATCGAACTCCTGCAGGCGCTCCGCGAGGCGATCGAGGACGTCGAGGCCGGCACCCGCCTTGAGGTCAGCCTGCGGGTCTTCGGGCAGAACCAGCCGGTGCCCGCCGGCACGCAGCACGCGCTGGTCCAGATCGCTCGCGAGGCACTGTTCAACGTGGTGCGTCACGCTGAAGCACAGCATGCGTGGGTCACACTGCGCTGGCGGCCCCAGGTGGTGTCGCTCGCGGTCGCCGACGACGGTTCGGGAAACCATCGCGAGCTCCAACACCAGCTCTTCACCTCGGTGCCCAATGGGGATCACCTCGGGCTGGCCGGAATCGCAGAGCGGGTCCGCGGCCTCGGCGGCGCGGTCTGGTTCGAGCGTCGGCGCGGAAGAGGCGTCAAGCTCCGAGTCGAGGCACCCGCACGGATCATCGACAACGTCTCGTAGGGGGAGTACCGCTTTGACGAGTGCAGCGCGGCGATGGCGCAGCCGCTCGTCGCCGACGAGCACACCGCCGAGCGCCCTCGCTCGTCGACGTGGTAGACCCCGATGCTGGCGGGCTGGACGCGCGACTTCGCCCGGCGAGCCAGGCCAGCTTTCGACTACCGTGAAGCGTCGTGCTGACTGGGGCCTACCGGGATCTGTTCGCGGCAATCGCGACGTCGGCCGCTGGGCTTACAGGCCTCTTGTTCGTCGTCATCACCGTTGCGGAGCGCCGCACCCCAAACTCCCTCCCGGATGTTCTCCAACAGGTCCGGGCCTCCGCTGCGCTCTTAGCGTTCGGCAATGCCCTGGCCGTCTCGCTGTTCAGCCTCGTGCCTGGAACCCACGTGGGGTATCCGGCTGTGGTGGTCGGCGTGATCGGCGTCTTCTTCAGCGCCGCGGCGACGCGATCTCTTGTCGTTAGCCGTCCGACGGGACACTGGCGAGGGCTGCACCTTCCGTTGACCGCCTGGCTGCTGGTGATCTTCGCTGTGCAGCTCTATGCGGGCATCGCGCTCCTCGTTCATCCTCGCACGGGCCCACTGGACCTGATCAGCGACGTCTTGGTCTTGTCGCTGATCATCGGGATCGCGCGGGCATGGGAACTCGTCGGCGGTCGAGGCACGGGCGTCATTGCCTCTCTCACATCGCTCATCGACGACCGTCGCATATCAGGCCCCGCCCGCTCTGATCCACCCGATCCGACCGACAACGAAGAAGGCGAAACTTCCAGCGTTCGGCCAGAGGCCGACACGAGCCGATAAGACGGTTCTCGTGCCGCGGGTGCGGGTAAACCGGGAGCATGAGTCGCGTGGCTCTGTCAGCCATCGAGCCGAGGTAGTCGGCGACGGCCTCCTACTCGGTCAACGAGGCAGGCGTCGCGCACGCGAGACGGTTGATCGGCGCCCGCCAGTACGTGCTGCGCAGCCAGTGGGGCGACGTCCAGCCCGCGGCCGCCGCCGAGAACGCCTACCTGGACACCCACGACTGGGAGGCGTACGGGCGCTGGTTTCTCGGGCTCACCGACGGCGCCAACGAGGACACCAAGGCGCGGTACGCGTTCGTGTTCGGGGACTTCCGGCGTATCCATCGCTCGGGGCTGATCGCCTGCCACTACCGCGCCGCCGAGTGGCGACACAAGGCGATCGAGCTCGCCGCACACGAGCTTCTGCAGGAGCTCGACCAAGCCACCGCGTAGCCGGCCCCGAAGGTCGCCCGGCGCGTGTGTGTTCGCGAGCGCGCTTTCAGATCGGTGGCGAGTCGGTTGTCGCAGTCATGAGATGCCGCTGCGTACTGCCTGGACGGCTGCTTGGACGCGGTTCTCGAGGTGGAGCTTGGCGAGGATGCTGGCGATGTGGTTGGCGACGGTGTTCGTGCTGAGCGTGAGGTCTCGCGCGATGTCTTGGTTGCTGTCGCCGCTGGCAAGACGGGTGAAGATTCGAGCTCCCTTTCGGTCAGCACGGCTCGGATCGCGACCGCGGCACTGTCAGTGGTCTTGACGGGGATGTCTAGCCGGCGTATGTGTTGGAGGAGCTTGCCGGCGATCTGCGGGGAGAGCACGGATTCGCCTGAGGCGGTGGCTCGGACGGCGCTGATGATCGCGTCGGCTGATGCGCTCTTCAGGATGTAGCCGCTGGCGCCGGCGATGATTGCTTCGACGACCCGGTTCTGTTCTGAGCGGGTGAGCACCAGTACGCGTGAGGCGGGCGCGAGGAGGGCGAGCTGCTCGATCGCCTCGACGCCCGAGAGGCCCCGGGAGGCGCAGATCCATCAGCACGACGTCGGGCGCAGGTCCACGACGGTTGCGATCGCGTCCTCTCCGTTAACGGCCTCGCCGACGAGCTCGATTCCGCCATCCGACAGCGCTCGCGCGAGCGCAGCGCGGATCAGGTGCTCATCGTCGACCAGCACGACGGTCGTCCGTCGCTGGCCCTCCGGCGCGAAGTTCTGCTCGGGTCCCATGTGGCGTGATCCCCCGCCAAGCCCCTCCTTCCCGATCTACCAACTCGCCGAGGCGGCCTCGGAGCGAGAGCACCACCGCGCAGGTAGTTCGATCGGACCATCTGGCCAGTGGCTCAATCGGACCTCTCGCTGCCCCGCAGAAGGTTCGCTCAAGCCATTTACGCCGTCGCAGGTGCGGCCTACGCTGACGCGACGACTGAAGCCGTGCTTGTGGCGGTCAAGCATCTCCAAGAGAGCAGGGACACGATGACCACCATCGCTGGGCGCCAGGATCGACAAGAGGTCG
Source organism: uncultured Solirubrobacterales bacterium (assembly GCA_963699325.1). Lineage (GTDB taxonomy): Bacteria > Actinomycetota > Thermoleophilia > Solirubrobacterales > Solirubrobacteraceae > Palsa-465. Next base: position 1,281,909 of record CAVOTN010000022.1, read on the forward strand.
CTGTCAACGAATCGTCGATGGGCAGCGACGTGCCTGACCTGCTTGACATTGCCGTGGAGGCCCACGGGGGGCTTGCCGCTGGAACGAGGTCTCTCAGTCACGATCGATGTCTCGATCACCGGGGCTATCTGGCACGTGAAAGGCCAACCCGACGTCCTGAAGAACGTCGTGATGGTCGCCGATACTCAGCGGGAGCGCGTGACGACATCGTTCGTGCGGCCAAGATCGCAGGACGAGCTTTGAGCCTGACCGGGTGGCCGTGCAAAGGTCTGACGGGACCATTCTTGGAAGCAGCGACGATCCCGAGAAGTCGTTCGAGGGGCAGACCGCGGACTCGCCTTGGGACGCGATCCATGTGGCCTACTTCAGTGGCGAGGCGCTGTGGACTTACCTCAACACGCCGTTCCTCTACGCCCAGGCGCGCTTTGCGAAGGAGGAGATCGGCTCGATCGAAGTCGAAGGCGAGACGTGGCGACGGCTAAGAGTGATCTTCCCTGACGAAGTCAGGAGCCACACGCGCGAGCAGATCTTTTGCTTCGGCCCGGACGGCCTTCTGCGCCGTCGCGACTACTCCGTCGACATCCTGGGCGGAGCGACCGGACTGAACTACGCCTCGGACTATCAGGCAGTCGACGGCCTCATGTTCCCGACCAAGCGGCGCGTCTACGCCTACGAGGGCGATTACCAGCTCGTCCCCGAACCACTGCTCGTGGCCGTCGACATCACTCGGATCACGTTGGCGTGATCCCATCGACCTCACGAAGCTTCGTCACCGAAGCGCGATAAGGAGCCATGAAAATGAGCACTTCACCGAACATCGTCCTGGTCCACGGCGCGTGGGCCGACGGCTCCTGCTGGAGCGCGGTCATCGAGCGCCTCCAAGCCGACGGCTACAACGTCACAGCCCCCCAGTTTCCAGAGACCTCGCTCGCCGACGACGTCGCGCGACTCCGCCACGTGCTCGGCCTTCAGAACGGCCCGACCGTGGTCGCCGGCCACTCTTACGGCGGTCAGATCATGACGCGCTCGGCAGCGACGCGCCGAACGCGGTCGGTCTGGTCTACATCGCGGCCTTCGGACTAGACGAGGGCGAATCGATCGGCGCGCTGCTCCAGCAAGGACCCCCGACCCCGGCACTCGCACACCTCGACATCGACGACCAGGGTTCGCATGGCTGCCAGAGGACGACTTCATCAACCACTTCGCCGCTGACATCGACCCGGTCAAGGCAAAGGTCATGCATGCCGTCCAACAGCCCCTAGCCGCCTCCACCCTTGGTGACGTGATGGGTGAACCGGCCTGGAAATCAATGCCGACCTGGTTCCTGGTCGCCGCCGGCGACCAGGCCATCCCGCCCGACGCCGAGCGCCAGTTCGCCAAGCGCATGGGCGCAACCACCATCGAGATCCAATCCAACCACTGCGCGATGGTCTCCCACCCCGATGAGGTCGCCAAGCTCATCGAGACCGCAGCCGAAGCCGTGACGGTCCCCGCCGAAGCCGTCGCGGTCTGAAACCGCGCTGCTGACGATCGCCCGCCTGGCGCGTGAGACGCGTGCTCTTCATGCGACCCTGTCGCGCCAGGCCACGTCGGTCAGCACATCCTCGGTAGCCGCGCCGAGGCAATAGCGAGGAGGCGGGCCGTGAGCGAGCCATCGGCCTAACGCGAACCGATGAGTTCCTCGGTGCGCGGCTGTCTATGTCCTGAGAACGACTGAGACAGCCAGCGATGGCTAAGCGCACCGACAGATCCCGTGACACTCCCACTATGGCTGAGATCGCGCTCCAGCCTGCCGTGCAGGCAATCCTGGACGAGCTCGTCGCGGACGGGGACGAGGTCGGCCTCCAGGCCGTCGTGATGAAGGACGGCGCACTCGTCGCCGATGCACAGAGCGGCGTCGCCGATCCGGTCAGTGGCGAACCCGTGTCCGCCGGCACCTTGTTCTTCGCTGGTTCGACCGCCAAGGGCGTCCTCAGCTCGCTCGTGCATGCCCTCGTTGCGGCCGGCAGGCTCGACTACGACCTGCGTCTGGCCGAGGTGTGGCCCGAGTTCGCTGCACACGGCAAGGGGAACGTGACCGTGCGACATGTCCTCATGCACCAGGCAGGCGTGCCCGGGCTGCCGCCTGACCTGACGACCGAGCAGCTGTGCGATTGGGACCACATGTGTGCGCTCGTCGCTGAGGCGGCGCCGTGGTGGCCGCCGGGCACCGCGTTTGGCTACCACGCCCAGACTTTCGGTTTCCTGCTGGGTGAAACGCTCCAGCGGACTACCGGTGTACGCCTCGTCACGCTTCTCAGAGAAACGCTCACCGAGCCGCTAGCCGTCATTGACGAGCTCCACTTCGCGGTCCCGGCGCTCCTCCTGGATCGGGTCGCCCGCCAGGTCGCTCCCTCCGGACCTCCTCCGCCGGGCCCTGCCCCGGGCAGCCCGCTAGCCCGCGCGATGCCTCCCGGCGCCGCTCCCGATGCCGCGTTCGCCAACCGCCGCGACGTCCTCACCGCGCAGATCCCCTCGTTCGGCACGATGAGCGCCCGAGCGGCGGCTCGCGTTTACGCCGCGCTCCTCGGACACGTAGCCGGGACGCGTCTCCTCTCGGCCGAGCAGGTCGAGGCCGCTGCCGCCGTCGCCTACACCGGGAGAGATCAGGTAATGGAGATGAACATCAGTTGGTCGCTCGGCTACAGCCCCGACCGGCCCGGCGGCGTCCGCTCGCGTTCGGGCTCGACGTTCGGGATGGTCGGCACCAACGGATCCGCGGCCTACGCCGACATCGACACCGGGGTCGCGATTGCGCTGATGCGCAATCGATTCTCCCCGGACTTCACAGCGATCGCCCGCCTGGACGACATCGTCGCCGAGGCCTACCCGCCACCCGCGAACCCCGAGGACAGAAACCCGTGATGACGACACCCCGGACCGAGCTCGACACCCGCTTCAGCGATCCAGCAGCACAGCCCACGAGTTGGGAGGACACGCTCGAGGCGATCAAGCAGGCCGAGATCTTCTGGATCTCGACCGTCCGCACAGACGGCCGGCCGCACATCACTCCGCTCGTCGCCGTCTGGCTCGACGACGCACTGCACTTCTCCACGGGCCCGGACGAGCAGAAAGCGCGCAACCTCGCCGGCAACCCGCGCGTCGCGTTGACCACGGGCGCCAATGACTGGCAGAGCGGCCTCGACGTGGTTGTCGAGGGCGAGGCGACTCGCGTCACCGACTCGCAGCAGCTCGACCGCCTCGCCGCCGCCTGGGCACAAAAGTGGGACGGGCGATGGCAATACGAGGTCAGTCAGGATGGCTTTCGACACGGCGCCGGGACCGTCCTCGTGTTCGCTGTCCGCCCAGCGAAAGTCCTTGCCTTCACCAAGGGCCGTTTCAGCCACACTCGACATCGCTTCTGAGGCCTCAGCTGCTGGCGCGGGTTCAGCGGCGACTGAGCCACCGCCCACGGATCCCGTGAGGGGCGACGGACTCGATCAGCTGCTCCGCGGCCTCGCCCGCAGCGGCGAGAAGTCCCGGCGTGTCGCTGCCCTCCCCTTGCCCCAGCACCACGCCGGCCGCGATCAGCGAGCGCCCCTCGACCGTCACATGGGTGAAGAAGGCCAGGCACCCCCCGGCTGCGGAGTCGGACCCCGTCTTGCCGGCGTAGCCGTCGGCGATCAGGGGGTCGAAGTTGGTGACCGTGCCGGCGACCGGCAATGTCACGCTGGGCATCGAGACGATCTGACGGAACACCGGGAACCGCATCGCCTCCTGGAAGACGCGCAGCTCGTCGGCCGCGGTGGAGACCGTGCCCGGATCAAACCCGCTGGGATCGGTGTAGATCGTGTGGCTCATCCCGAGCGCGGCGGCCGCCGCGTTCATCTCGGCGATAAAGCGGGTCTGGCTGCCCGCTACCTGGGCGGCGAGCATCCGGGCGATGTTGTTGCCCGAAGGGATCAGCAGCGCCTCGAGCAGCTGGCGCTCGGTGAGCTGCTCGCCGGCCCGCACCGCCACAACCGACTGGCCCTGCCTTGCGTCCTGGGCAACCGCCTGCGCCTGAGCAGCAGACACGGTGATCGTGAACCCGCCCTGTGCGCCGCTCAGCGGATAGCGCTCGAGGGTCAGGTAGCCGGCCATCACCTTCGCCAGGCTGGCGATCGGGACCCGCTGCTCGTGCGGGCTGGCCGCCGGCCGGCCGTTGCCGAGCGCCAGCGCCGCCTGTCCCTGCTGCGGCCACCCGACAGGCGACAGGTGGGTTGGACCCTTGTTGTTGAGCCGCTGGGCCTTGCCATTGAGCGAGCGGCCGGCGCCTGCAAACACCGCGTGAGCGACGAATAGCGCGAGTACCGCGCCAAGCAGCACGCGACGGCGACGACACCCGCACACGGTCGATCGGGTACGACCGGCGGCGGTTCGCGCGGGTCGGCTGTAGGTCACGCCTCCCAGTCAAGGCAGCAGAGCGTTGCCAGGACGTATGCGTTTCTCGATATGCCGACGATATGTCCGGGCTGGCAGCATTTCGAGGGCATGCGCGTGCTAGTCGTTGAGGACGAGCCCTACATGGCCGAAGCCATCCGCGACGGCCTACGGCTGGAAGCGATCGCCGCCGACATCGCCGGTGACGGCGAAATGGCCCTACAGCTGCTGAGCGTCAACGCCTACGACATAGCCGTCCTTGACCGCGACATTCCCGGCCCCTCCGGCGACGAGATCGCCGAACGCATCGTCGCTTCGGGCAGCGGCATGCCGATTCTCATGCTCACGGCTGCCAACCGGCTAGACGACAAGGCCTCCGGGTTCGGGCTCGGCGCCGACGACTACCTCACCAAGCCGTTCGCGCTCCAAGAGCTCGTGCTCCGTCTCAGAGCGCTTGACCGCAGGCGCGCCCGCCACCGGCCGCCCGTGCTCGAGATCGCAGGTCTGCGTCTGGATCCGTTCCGCCGCGAGGTCCATCGCGACGGCCGTTACGTGGCGCTCACCCGCAAGCAGTTCGCCGTGCTCGAAGTCCTCGTCGCTGCCGAAGGCGGCGTCGTCAGCGCCGAAGAACTCTTACGGCGAGCGTGGGATGAGAACGCAGACCCGTTCACCAACGCCGTGCGCATTACAGTCTCCGCGTTACGCAAGCGCCTCGGCGAACCCCCGATCATCACCACCGTCGCCGGCGCGGGCTACCGCATCGACCCAGGGCTTGACGTCGCGCTCGACGGAGGCGACCATGGATAGGACTCCGGGTCTCAGCGCCCGCCTCAAGCTGACGCTGAGCTATGCCGGCTTCCTGATGATCGCGGGTGCACTGCTGCTCGCCGCCCTGGGGGTGTACCTCGAGCGTGGGCATCACGTCGGGCTCATCCTGCTGCCGAGCTACCAGAACGCCGTGCTGCGCGAGTTCGGGAAGATCGCAGCCGTCGTGATGGCGTTCCTGCTCGTGTTCGGACTCGTGGGAGGGTGGTTACTCGCGGGAAGGATGCTCGCGCCCCTGGACCGCATCACCGACGCCACCCGCATCGCCGCAAACGGGTCGCTGTCACACCGAATCCGGCTACCGGGTCGTAAAGACGAGTTCCGTGAACTCGCCGACGCCTTCGACAGCATGCTCGCGCGGCTCGAGGCGCAGGTCGCCGAGCAGCAGCGCTTCGCGGCCAACGCCTCCCACGAACTCCGCACCCCGCTCGCGATCACCCAAACACTGCTCGACGTCGCACGCACCGACCCGAACCGCACCAACGGCGAACTCGTCGACCGCCTCCACGCCGTCAACGCCCGAGCGATCGACCTCACCGAAGCGTTACTGCTGCTCAGCCGCGCTGACCAGCGGTCCTTCACCCGAGAACACGTCGACCTGTCCCTCCTGGCCGAAGAAGCCACCGAAACGCTCCTGTCTCTCGCAGAAGAACGCGGCCTGACGATCGAGACGTTCGGCGACATGACTCCCACCATCGGCTCACACGCGCTCCTGCTGCAGATGACGACGAACCTCGTGCACAACGCGATCGTCCACAATCTGCCCGACGACGGCACGGTGTGGGTCACGACCAGCGCTTACGCCAAGACTGTGATGCTCACTGTGGAGAACACCGGCGAGCAGCTCACCCCACAGGTAATCTCCGCGCTCGCTGAGCCGTTTCAGCGCGGCGCCGAACGCATACGCGCCAACCACACCGGTGTCGGCCTCGGCCTTGCAATCGTCAGAAGCATCACCCAAGCACACGACGGAACCCTCAACCTCACCCCCCGCCCCGCTGGCGGGCTCCGCGTCACGGTGCAACTACCCGCCGCGCCCGCGGACACTGGCCGATAACGATCAGTTCTCGCTTCTCACTCCGCCGCGTGTGGTCAGAGCTTGCGGTGGGTCAAAGCAGTTCGGCGATCGACGATGCGGCGCGCCTGGCCGCGCCCGGCTCGGGCGGTCGATAGTGCGTGGTATCCGAGCCCAGCGTCTGGAGCGCGAGCTCCGCGAGAGTTTCGGCGCTGCACCGCGCGTAGTCGATCCGTCGTCCAGCGCCGTGGGTCTTGAGCCGATGGGCAACGTGGTACACCTGCTCGAAGTGATCGATGAGTGGGCAGTACAGAAACGGGCGGCGGGTCAGGGTCAGCTCCATCGTCGTGCCCAGCCCGCCCTGCACGATCGCGAGGTCCGCGACCGCGAGATGCTCGTGGAGGTCGTGTACGTAACCGCGAACCTCGAGGCCAGGGTGCTGCGGAAGGCCGGCCGGATCCAGGCGAGGACCGGCAACCACCACGCAGTGCGCGTCAGGGCGCTCGGCATGGATCAGCGGCCAGGCCGCGATCGCCTTGCGTAGCAGGTGCTCGCCGACCGCGGTGCCGCCCACGGTGCAGATGACCAGCGGACGATCTGGTTCGTATCCGAGCCGTGCGCGGACTGCGCCAACATCGGCGTAGTCGGCGGCGTCGAAGGCGTTGATGTAACCGACGGACGTGAAATGCTCGGACATCCAGTCGCGGATGAGTGGGAGGCTCGGGCCGAATCGATCGGGAACGATGTCGTCGCGGTCGCCGATGTACAGCGCGCGGTCGCGCACGCGTGGGTAGCGGGTGACCTGCTCGATCATCTCGGCGTTGTAGTCACTGGTCAGGCAGCTCTCGCGCGAGTCCTCACGCGAGTCGATCGGCAGGTACCCCACAAAGTCGGTCAGGAAGACGAACGGCGCCGTCTTCAGCTCGGGGTTCTCGTGCAGCTGGTAGTCCACCTCCCAGGCCTCGTCACCCACCCATAGGTCGTAGGCGCCGTCGCGGACGACATCGAGGAACACCATGAAGTTGGCCAGGAAGATCTCGTCCATCTCCCTGAGGGCTTGGAACGCATGCAGTTCGTGCTCGCCCGACGCTCCCTCCCAGTGCGCCGACTCGCTGGCTAGCGCGCGGCTGAGGGGATGGATCGTCTCACCAGCGTCCTCGAGCACGCGCGTCACCGGATGCTGGGCCAGCCACTCGATCTCGAGCTCGCCGACCAGCTGGCGGAGCTCCCGCGCGATCGACAGGTCGCGTTGCGCGTGGCCCAGCCCGATTGGACTCGAGATGAACAGCGCCCGCGGTGCTCGCCGCGCCATCGCGCGCCGGAGCATCCGTCGAGTTGGCGCGGGCGCCCCGAGAAAGCGGGAGATCTCGAGGTTCACCCGCACCGCGTTGCGGACGCTCACACCGTGTCCGCCGGCGTCGAACTCGATCATCTCCCAGTCCGGCCTGGCCTCGGCAAGCGCGCGGCTCATCGCGATATCGGCGATCCGGTCGTCACGGGCGTGCATCAGGAGCACGGGACACTCGATCCGCTGCACGATTTGATCGAGCGGGACACCGGGCATCAGCGCGGGGTTGACCACGCTGCTGATCAGGATGTCCGGCGTCGTCTGCATGGCCCAACCCACGGCATCCTCGATCGGCTTGCTGCAGTGCGGCTCGCTGAACACCTGCTCCATGAAGAAGGTGACCCAGTCCACGTAGTGCTCGCGCCAGTAGCGAGCGTTCTTCTTCTCCCACCCGTCGTAGGACTCACGCCGCTCCCAAAACGTCGGATCCTCCCCGAACGCCCATTCCGGCGGGACGGTCGCGATCGCCACCAGTCGCGTGACGCGCTCCGGATAGCGTCCCGCCATCCACAGGCCGTGCGCCCCGCCCATCGACAGGCCGACGAGGCTTGCCGCGGCGACGTCGAGGTGGTCGAGTAGGGCGATGCCGTAGTCGACCACCCGGTCAAGCTCGAACGCGGCCGGATCCTCGGTGCGCTCGCCGCCGCCGATCCCCGGCGGGTCGTAGGTGATCACCCGGAAGAAGCGCGCAAGATGCGGGACCTGCATCTTCCAGATCAGGCTCGGCGCGATCTGCCAGGTCGGGAGCAGCAGGACAGGCGGCCGGTCGCCCGCGCCGAACACCTCGTAGGAGATGTCAAACCCCTTTACCGCAAGGCGGCCTGACTGCACTGGGGCAACCGCGCGCATGACGTCACACCTCCACTGGCGCATCCTAGGTCGAGCGACTCCCCTGATGCAAGCGCCCTGACCCCTGGGTCGTACTAGGTGCCCCACCGGACGCGAACCAGGCACCCGCGGACATAGCCTCGTGCTCATGCGAAGTTCAAAGGAGCCCACATGAGCACACCACTTCTCGAGCGCCTGACCGCGTTCGACGTACAGGCCGTTCTGTGCCCGGACCCGCAGTGCGCGAGCCCGGCCCACATCGAGGATCGCTGGATCCACCAGTCGACCGATGGCCCGGTCGACGTGGTCAAGGTCCGCTGCTCGGCCGGCTGCTGGTACACGGTCCTGGCCGACGACTTCCCACCCGCAACCGATCGTTAGAGACAACCATCGGGGGCCATCGGCGGCCAGCCCTTGACCACCGCCGCCGCCTCAAGGCTTGCTCGGCGGCGGGAGCCCCGCTAACGCTTGTGGCCGACATACATGATGCCGCGATCCGGGTCGACTGCCAGGCACAGCGAGCCCGACGCGCACGCGACCAGCCCGATCGAGCCTGCGTGCCCACGGGCCAGGCGTTGAGCATGCCACGCGCGCCAGCCGCCGGCGGGCTGCGCCGAGGCGAGCACGAAGGCGTTCCCGTCGGCGATCGCGCACAGCCGCGGGGACCCGCACGAGACGTTTCCGAGCTCGCCGAATCCCCCGGAGGGCGGGCGCACTGTCCGCCAGGCGCGCCTGGATGTGGGGCGCTTGGAGATCGCGAGCACCCCGGTGAACGAGCTGGCTACGCAAAGCGACCGCGACGGGCAGTCGAGGCCGTCAACGCTCAGGTCTCGATGGGGAAATCGGTATACGCGCCGCCAGGCGTGCGCGCCGCCGGCCGGGTCCGTGGAGACGATCACGCTGTAATCGCCCCCTGCCGCGCACAGCGACACGCTCGGGCACGCGATCCCGAGCACGCCGAAGTGGTCCGGGTTGGCGGCGCCGCCGCTCGTCAGCCAAGGCCCGCCGGCGAACGGGTCAGTCGACCACACCAGGTGCCCGAGCGGGTCGATCGTCACGCATAGGCCGAGCGACGGGCACGCGAATGGGCCCAGATTGCCGACGTAGTCGGTTAGCTGCCAGGTCGTGGCACCGCGCGCGGGATCGGTGGAGGTCACGATGTACGACCCGCCAGCGGCGATCACGCACCACGACGGGCGGCCGCACGAAACGTTGAACAGCTCGCCGCCATCAGGCACGGTGAAATGCGCGCGGCGCCAGCCGCGCGCGCCGCGTGCGGGGTCAGTCGAGGTGAGGATGTCTCCGGCCCGGTCAACCGCGACGCACAGCCGCGCCGACGCGCACGAGAGGTCGATCACCCAGTCGAGCTGGTGGTGGTGAGGGCGGTCGAACACCCGTCCCCGCGACCATGACAACGGGCTCGCGGATGCCACTGCGGCGCCAAGGAGCGTCAGCATCAGCACGAACGCGCACGGCACGAGGCGCCTCGCCATCACGGGGTTATACCGCGCTGCGACGCGACGTGAGACCGGCGCGAATGCTGGTCCACGAACGCGATCGTCAGCCCGCTCGCGAGCCTCACCCCCGGCGCTTGCGCGTGGCCTCCAGCTCCGCAGCGCGCTCGCGGATGCGGTCCTCATCGGTGATCGTGTGCCAGCGTGTCCCTCGACGTTGCCCGGTCCTCCGAACCCGGCCGGCGGTCTCCAACTCTCGGAGCAGCCCGAGGATGTGATCGCGGTTCTCGCCGGTCTTCTCGGCAAGCGCAGACGTGGTCAGTCCGCCGTTCTCTGACAGCAGGGACTCGACGCGGTCGGCGGGCATGGCCTTCAACGCCCGGCTCGCTCGCGCTCGAGATGTTGCGCGAGCCCTCGTGCGCGATCGAGGCGCCGATTCGGCAGCGGCCGCCGCCAAGGCTCCGCTCGTTGATTCTGAAGGAGCCTTCCGGGAGCTTGCGCGGGAGGCCGACCTGCGCCGCCTGGTCACCCTGGCTGGTGGCCGCCTGGATGGCCCGCTCTCGCGGCCATCGAGCGCGAATCGCGCAGCGTCCAACGTCTTGATTTGGTCGTCCAGTTCGCGAAGCCGCTTGTCGATGGACTCCACGATCTCATTAGTTGTTCTCATGCCGGTGATGCTACGCAGGCCCGCGGCGCCAGCACGGACGCTGCCAGGCCGCGCTCCAGCAGAGGCGCACGTGGGCGGAGGCCTCGGCCATTTGCGCTAGCGCACGCTTGACCGAGTTGGCTGGTTGTGGTTGGCTGCTCCCCGGGGGAGGCGACCGGGAATAGGTGAGGTGTGGGCGCCATTGGGCCTGCCGGGGCCCCAAACAGAATCGTGGCCCAGCCACGAGGCGAGGAGCTGAAAATGAAGCGATTGTTGACGGGTCGCGGCATCGCTGCGCTGATCGTGTCGATCGCGGCGGTGGCTGTCGCTGCCACCGGGACCGCGAGTGCGAGCAGTGGCCACGCAACCGTTAAGACCAGGGTTCACCGTGCGATCGTCAAGGGGACCGCTGGACCGGTGACGAGGACGTTCTCGTTCATCGGACCGCCAGGATCAAAGACCACCAACATCGTCAGCATCGACGGCTTGACGATCAATGCACGCTGTAGCACAGCCGGCCAACCCGTGATCTTCGCGTTCTCCGGCATCGCTAAGTCGGACATCCTGGGTCGCATATTCGACGGCCTCGGTCGCCCCCACATCATCCACAACACGTCGTTCGGACCCAACGTCAGCGTCGCTTTGTCGACCACCAGCGGGGACTTCGACGCGAGCGGTAGCGTCCTGTTCGAAACGCCGACGGGCAAGGTCGTCACCGTCAGCTACGGCTTCGACAACGCGACGACACTCGGCAAGCAGAATTTCTGCACGGTCTTCGGGTCAGCCATAGCCTCCTGAAGCCCGGCTCAGCGCTGGCGGTCCGCTGCTCGGCGGACCGCCAGCGCCATACCGTGGACGCAACACGACCGGCGGAGCCGGTCCGAAACGCGCCCGTGACGATGCCGTCTAGGCGGCGACGTTCGCCCCGACCGTCTGCTCGATGCGCTCGCCGAGCTCCTGGTCGATGTTTCTCCAGTATTCGAACGCACGTGCGAGCACCTTCTCCGAGACGCCGTCCGAGAGATGGCCCGCGACGTTTGAGACCAAGCGCTCGCGCGACTCATCGTCGAGCACCTCGCGCACTTGTGTGCGCGCCTGTCCGTAGTCGTCGTCGTCAGGCCGGGGCGTGTAGGCCGAACGGACCATATCGCCGTCGCTCGCCCACAGCCCCGCGTCGTCGGTCCTCGACGGATCGGCCTTGGGGCCCCCGTAGGAGTTGGGGGCATAGACCGGGTCGGCGACGTTCACTGTGCGCATGACACCGTCCTTGCTGTAGGTCTGAACCGGCACATGCGGAGTGTTGACCGGGATCTGCTTGTAGTTGACCCCGAGCCGGGCTCGGTGCGCGTCGGCGTACGAGAACCCGCGGGCCAGCAGCATCTTGTCCGGGCTCAACCCGATCCCGGGAACGAGGTTGTTAGGCTCGAACGCAGCCTGCTCCATCTCCGTGTGGAAATCGGTCAGGTTGCGGTTGAGCGTCATCGTCCCGACCTTGATCAACGGGTAGTCGCCGTGCGGCCACACCTTGGTCAGGTCAAACGGGTTGAACCGGTAGGTCTTGGCCTCCTCGAAGGACATGACCTGCATATGCAGCGTCCAGCTGGGGAAATCGCCGTCGCGGATCGCCTCGAACAGGTCCTGCCGGTGGTAATCGGGCTTCTCGCCGGCAATCCGGTCCGCGTCCTCCTGGGTCAGGAAATCGATGCCCTGATCGGTCTTGAAGTGATACTTGACCCAGAACTTGTCGCCGCCGGCATTGACCCACATGTAGGTGTGGCTCGAGTAGCCGTTCATATGCCGGTAGGTCTTAGGGATACCGCGGTCACCCATCAGCCACGTAACCATGTGGGCGGACTCGGGCGACAGCGTCCAGAAGTCCCACTGCATGTCGTGGTCACGCAGTCCGTTGTCGGCCCGGCGCTTCTGGCTACGGATGAAGTGCTGGAACTTCATCGGGTCGCGCACGAAGAAGATCGGCGTGTTGTTGCCGACCATGTCGTAATTGCCCTCGGCCGTGTAGAACTTCAACGCGAAGCCCCGCGGGTCGCGCCAAGTGTCGGGGCTGCCGCTCTCGCCCGCCACGGTCGAGAAGCGAGCCAGCATCTCGGTCTTGACCCCAGGCTGGAATAGGGCGGCCCGGGTATAGGCGCTCACGTCCTCGGTCGTCTCAAACACGCCGAACGCGCCGGAGCCCTTGGCGTGCGGCTGGCGCTCGGGAATCCGCTCCCGGTTGAAGTTAGCCATCTGCTCGATCAGGTACTGGTCCTGAAGCAGGATCGGACCGTCCGGACCGACGGTCAACGAGAATTCATCACTGGCCACCGGGACGCCAGCGTCCGTGGTTGTTGCAGGCGGCTTATCGGTCATATAGCGGTCTCCTTCACCTCGGATTTGGACGTCATCTGGCAGTCGGGGCACAGGCCCCAGAAAGTGACCTCGGCTTCGTCAATCACGAAGCCGTTCAGCTCCGCCGGCGATAAGCAAGGTGCCTCATCGACCACACAATCGATGTCGGCAATCTCGCCGCACGACCGGCACACGACATGGTGATGGTTGTCACCGACGCGGGTCTCATAGTGCGCGGGACCCCCAGCCGGCTCGATCCTCCGCACCAGGCCAGCACGGGTGAGCGCGCCCAGAACGTCATAGACAGCCTGGGTCGAGATCGTCCCAATGCGCTCGCGCACCGCCCGCGCGACCTGGTCTGCCGTCACGTGCCCGCCATCGGTCACCTCAAACAGCACGGCCACCCGCGGTGCGGTGACGCGCAAACCGGCATCGCGCAGAGTCGCGGCCATGTCGACACTACTGATCGGCACCAACGCGACTCTACTACAGATTCAGAATCGCTCAATTCTCGAGGCTCCTCCAGAACGAGCTGAGGGGGTCCGGCAGTTGCTCGGCGTGGCCGTGCTGGCGTGGTTGGGTCCTTCCGGCGACAGGTCGAGGATCTCCGCAATCGGGGCCGCATGAACGGTGCCGAGGCCGCGGAAACCGCGAATCTGAGGAAGGATCGCCTGCCTGACCGGGTGTGACCGATTAGTGTCGGGCTATGACGATCGATGGCGACCGTGCGGCTCGGGCGCTGCGGGGGCGTGGGAGCACTTTGGCGTCTGGCTCCTGAGGACGCCAGCCATCACGCGAGCGTGGCAGCCGCTGGCTTCGAAGCGCCAGAAGAGTACCTCCAGCAACTGCTTACCACAGGCGTCCACACCGCTCCCGGCGTCTGCTACTACCTGGGTGAGCTCCACGGCGACCCGGTCACCACCGGTCTCGGAGTCACACTCGGTGACTCCGTCGGCATCTTCAACATCGTCACGCTAGCCGCGCACCGGCGTCAGGGCTACGGCGCCGCGATCACCGCTCGAGCGGTCCGCGACGGACTGAGCAACGGCGCACAGTGGGCTTGGTTGCAGTCCAGCCCTTCCGGCTATCCGGTCTACCAGAGGATGGGCTTTCGCACCGTCGAGTCGTGGCCGTGTTGGCTCGCGGCCGGCGTCTGAGACCACCCCTAACCTCGGCATCACCAGGAGTTGCGGTCGCGTGCTTAGGCGGCGACCCAGCTTTGCGCTTCGTCGCGCTGGTCGAGACCGTAGACCTTGACCTCGCCCGGGGTCATCCACGAGAAGAACTGGAATGCTTTCGCGAGCCAGTCCACGTTGGTGACGATCGCTGAGCGCTTCCACGCGGAGTGGTGGCCCAATCCGAGCCCGAGCCCGGTCTTGACGTCGTCCCACCACGCCGCGGGCTCGAGCCCGTCGAAATTGGTTATCTCGAACAACATCCGGATCTCGCCGCCGTCGGCCGCGGCGCGGAGCGTTGGCTCTAGGACGTTGCGGTAGTCCTCGCGGGTGAGTTTCCCCGACGCCCGGAAGCCGATCGTCCCTGTCGGCATGCCGTCGATTCTCTCGATCATCCGGTGTCCTCCGGCTCGCGTTGGATCGGAGTTTCATTTAACCAGCGACCCGCACGTTCTATGGCCTCACCCTGGGGGGTCCTGTGTTCAGCGCGGCTTCGAATCCGTCCACGGCTCGGCGTGTTCATCCGTGCGGACGCGGCGCCTGGTGCCCGGCCCGCGACCAGCAGGCTGAGGATGAAGACGGCGAGCGCGACGGCCTGATCGAGCGTGCTGGCTCCGGTCTGCGCGATCGCGTGTGGCAAGCGAGTCAGCGGCCGATGCGGTAGCGAACGTGCGTCGCGCGCGGGGAGGGGATCACCTCGACCGGCTGTAGGCCGGGGTCTTGCACTCCGTCGAACAGGCGCTCGCCGACGCCGAGCAGAACGGGAACGACGTCGAGCATAAGCTCGTCGATCACACCCGCCGCGAACGCCTGCCGCACGGTGGAGGCGCCACCGGCGATGTCGACGCCGAGGTCGCCGGCCGCCGCCTCGGCGCGCTCAAAGGCGACATCGAAGCCCTCGGTGACGAAGTGGAACGTCGTCCCGCCCTCCATCGCGATCGGGTCGTGCGGGTAGTGCGTGAGAACGAACACAGGAGCGTGATAGGGCGGCTCGTCGCCCCACCACCCGCGCCAGTTCACGTCCCACGAGCCCCGAACCGGACCAAACATGTTGCGGCCCATCACGTACGCTCCGCAGGGCTTCATGAGCTCGTCGCGCACGCGGGCGTCGGCCTCATGGAAGGGCTCGTCCAGGTGCCAGTAGTGGAGCTCCAGGCCGCCGACGCCGAGCGGGTTGTCGCGGCTCTGATCGGGGCCGGCGACGAAGCCGTCGAGAGAGATGGACATGTGGCATGTGGTTGGTGTCATGTGAACCAAGACCACCGAATCGACGAGAAATCATCGGTGGGGAACGACCTCGCGAAAGCTAGCGGTTGCCCGGGTCCACGGCCGACCTGGGCACATCGCGCCCCCGTCGCCGCCAAGTCGGGCTTGCCCCGGTTTTCCTCGCGCGACGAGTACCCGCGCGGCCACCAGCCAGCGACCCGCTCGGCGCGGAATCCGCAGTCCGGCCAGACTGGCGCTCTCCCGAATCGGCGACTGAGCGGCGGTCCGAGGCACCCGGCCCGCGCCGGCGAAGGAAGTCTCCAACGATGCCTTCGGCGATCGCCGGGACAGCGTCGGCCCGCTCGCTTCGCATGGGACGTTGCTTCCTTGGTCGTCTCCTATGGGCCGGCGTTGAGCGTGCGTTCGCCTAAAGGGCCACTCAACTCGCGAATATTCCTCGTCTAGCCAATACTTCGTCCGGACAGCCGGACTGAGAGCCCACCGTCGTCAGTCGAGCAGCGCTGAGCGTGGCGCGGGCCCCGGCGCGCTTGCCCGCTCACCGCCCTCAGCCCCGACCGCACACCAGTGACGTCTGCCTGGCACCCGAGAATGCCGACGCTCTTACCCTGTGTTGTCTCCTTCGCGATGCTGAGCGCAACCACCTCGCCCCCGCGGACCGCGATATTCCGGTCGCAGTCGCGCGCCTTGGTCATCGCCCTGTTCACAGTCCTCGGCTTGTCGGCCTGCGCTGGGCAGGGCACGTCGGGCGCCGTCGGGAGCGCCGCTCCCGCGCCGAGCGGCACCGCTGGCGCTCCCGCGCCGGCGCCCGCTCTCCGCCTGACAACGCGGCACGCCGCGCCGCTGTCGCTCATCACCGAACCGAACCAGGGCATCGCGCCCGCGCTCGAGGCCATCGACCACGCGAAACACGCGGTCGAGCTGGTGATGTACGAGGACGAGGACCCGCAGGTGAACGCAGCGCTCGCGGCGGCTGAGCACCGCGGCGTACGCGTCCGGGTGCTGCTTAACGGTGGCTACTACGGCCAGGGCTCCCCGGAGAACCAGGCGGCCTACGGCTACCTGCAGGCCCGCGGCGTGCCGGTGCACTGGACCCCGTCGTACTTCGCGCTCACGCACCAGAAGACGTTGGTGGTCGACGGCACCGCGTACATCCTCACGTTCAACTTCACCCCCGCGTACTACGCCTCAAGCCGCGATTTCGGGGTCGTGGACTCATACCCGGAGGATGTCGCGGCCATCCTCGAGACCTTCGACGCCGACTGGTCCGACCGGCGCATCGCCGCGCCGGACGGCAAAGACCTCGTGTGGAGCCCCGGCTCCGAGCAGGCGCAACTGAACCTCGTCGAATCGGCCCAGCGGTGGCTGGACGTCTACAACGAGGAGATGGACGAGCCGGACATCGAGCACGCGCTCGAGGCGGACGCCCGCCGCGGCGTGAACGTCGAGGTGGCGATGACCGCCGACCCCGCCTGGGATGCGGCCTTCTCCGAGCTGGCGGCCGCGGGAGTGCACGTGCACACCTACGCCGCCGACGCACGGCTGTACATCCACGCCAAGATGATCCTCACCTCGGCGCACGCATTCCTGGGCTCGGAGAACTTCTCAGATGGGTCGTTGTTCGACAACCGCGAGCTCGGCATCGTCCTTTCCACCCCGAGCATCCTCGGCCCGCTGCACCACACGTTCGACGCCGACTACGCAGGCGCGCAGCCGTTCACCGCGGCCGCACCGGGCACGTCATCGCACCCCGCGCCGGTGCGGCCGCCGTCAACCGCCGAGTGCTCGGCCACCGCCTCGTATTCAGCCCGATACCACGACTACGACGTGTACGTCCACTCAAACCAGCCCGAGCAGACCGTGACCGTGACCGATGGAGCAGGACACTCGGCCAGCTGGCACGCCGACTCCTCCGGCTACGCAGACGTCTACTTCGACGCGCCCGCCGACGCCACAGGCGAGACAATCACCGTACGCGTTGGTGCTGCCAGCTGCCGGGCCATCCTCTAGCCGCAGCCGGCCAACAGCTCCGCAGTCGGCGAGGATGACGAGCCCGCACAACGCCGCGTCTTAGAACCCACATCTCTTCTGGTCCGAGGCCTACCCGGACAGGAGATAGGTCAAGTTCCGGTCCGCCACGCCGATTCCAAAAGAGATGAGCCTCGAGGCCGTCGTTGGACGCGTCGACCAAATACTCCAGTACCAGCAAGCCCTGCTAGACCCTGGGTCGCTTACTGCTGCGTCGTCGACTTCGACATCCTCCGGCTTCGCCTCGCAGCTGGCCTCGGCGCAAGACGCACAATCCGCTGGCTCAACGCTTGACGGAAGCGATGCGACGTCCTTGGGCGCGCTGACGCCATCGATAGCCGGTGCTCTCCCTACGTCCTTCGACGTCGCGGACGTGGGCGGAAACACCGGATTGTCAGGAGCAGCGAGGATGCTGGCGGCCGCGAAGGGGGCGCTGGGCGGCGCCTACAACCAGGGAAATCACGATGCGGTGTCCGACAGCGCGAGCCAGATCCAGCAGCAGGGAACCGACTGCTCGGGATTCGTCTCGTACCTGATGGGACCGAATGGCATCGGCGACTGGTCGCAGAGCTATGCGACCCCGGGCATCCCGACGGCGCCGGGCATCGAGGCGGGCAAGGGCTCCTACGTGACGATCTGGAACAACCCGAACCCGGGCAATGCCGGCCACGTCTGGATCGAGGTCCTCGGCCAATATTTCGAATCGTCGGGCAGCGGCGGGGTCCATCAAATGGACCCGAGCGAAGTCAACGAGTACCTGAACAGCGGGCAGTACCAACCGTTCCATCCTGCGGGCATGTGAGCTGGTTAGGAATCGCGGCGCGCCGGAACGGCCGACGCGAGCCACGTCGCGTTTGCGCTCGTCCGCTCTGTGCCGGCGAGATCACGAATGCAATCGCGCTAGGTGTCGGAGCGCGGCACTCCAGTTGGCCGGGCGCGTGGGGAGATGTGAGTGCTTGACCCTTGGGAGGGGAGGTCGAGCCAATCGCTGCTACTGAGACGCGGGTCGTCCGCCGAACCGCCAGGGATGAACCTCCACGTGCGCGTATAGGCCGTCTTGACCGTACGGCGACTGCGCAATCATCTCGCGCACGGCGTTCTTGTCGCTCGCCTCGGCCATCATCGCCGAGCCGAGCCACCGGGATCCGTCATTAGCCAGCAGGGGTCCGCAGGCGATCAGTACTTCACACAAGCCGCTTCCGGCAAAGTATTTAGCCTGCCGGTCGCGCAACTGACCGCGCCGCACAGCCGCTTCCGCGGCACCATGGCCGATCACGAGGAAACGCAAGGCACCGGTGCCAGCGAACTGCCACATGGTCCTCCCCAACGCATTGCTCCACCGGCGCACGAGAACGTCCTCGAATACACCCGCCTTGAAGAACGGCTCCTCATACGCAAACACATGCGCCGCCGCTGCATCGGGCAGGTCGACGATGTGCACGCTCCCGGTCATCACGCCGTCCTCGTGAGACGAGAGGGTCGGACCGCGAGCGATCATCCCGTCCGCGTAAGCGTCCATGAACGACCAATGCGCCTCGAGCGTCTCGGTCCGCAGCGAACCAGCGCCCTCTCGGTCACGACCATAGAAGAAATACTCCATCCGCCCTCCTCAGGATTCTCACGGCACACCCTGCCCGCACCCACGCATGATTCCAGCCCGCGCGACCCAAGACCGCCGCCGGGTCGCGCGAGACCGTCGAGGGCTTCTCGAACCCACCGCTTTTTCCGCGCGAAGCACTCGCCGCCGTGACCGCTGCCTGACGCCCACCCCGTGTCGGGTTCGATCGCTGGTGCAGCGCACTGTCGCTCATCATTGATCCGTTCGCCCCCCGTCCTCGTGAGAACGATGGTCGGTACTGGCCGCACTGCGATGGGGTGGGCTAAGCGAAGCCGTAGCTCTCGCCTGGCGGCAGCCGCTCGCTGTGGCGAGTTCGTCTTTGGCCCGATGGCCAACGACACGCGCCGCGCGAGGTTGCAGAATTGGTCTCATGCAGCGGAGTGGTTCGTTGCCCGGGCTGTACTCGTTGCAGCCTCTGGTCCTAGGCTGCGCCGTGTCGGGTTGGCGCGTGCCGCTGACTGTCTCCGGCACGGAAGCCGACCGGTCTCGGTCGGATGGTTCAGGACCGCTTGACGCGACCTTTGCATCGGCGTTCTGGTCTGCCTGATGCTAGGGCTCGCGCGGCCAGGCCGGTTGAAATCTCGCGCCTCGGTACAGCTTGAGCGCCGCCCGGCGTGCGCCGGCGACGATTGGGTCTCGCATCTGCCCAAGCTGATCGATGCTATGTGCGAGGAGTGGCACCTGTCACTTGATGATGAGCGGATGGCCGCAGGCGCGTGGGGAGTCGTGGCGTGGTGTCACACCGAGAGCGGGCTCGAGGCAGCGCTGAAGCTGTGCGCCAACGAGCAGCGCCTTTGTGCCGAGACGAATGCGATGCTCGGCTGGGGCGGCCATCCGGCGGTCCGCGTCCTCGCACATCGACCAGGCGCGCTGCTCCTGGAACGCGCCCGTCCGGGACGACCGTCGCGGCTCGCGCCCACGCGGTTAGCGCTCCTCCTCGACGCCCTTCACCGACCCACGAGCACCAGCAGGCGAGGACTCGGAGACTGGCGTACGAGCGTCGACGCTGCCGTCACGCACGTACCTTCCTTGCATGCACTCGGCCAGACGCTGCTCAAACAAGGACAGGGCCGTCCGGTCGTCGCCCTGCACGGCGACCTACAGCCGGCGAACATCCTTGAGCACCGCGGCACGATCGTGGTGATCGACCCTGTCGGGATCGCCGGCCCCCGGGAACTCGATGTCGCGAACGCAGCGCTCCAGAACAATTGGGGCGAGGACTCATCAGCGCGAATCAGGCGGCTGGCGGACCTGACCGGCACCGACTCGGCGTTCGCGGTCGCCTTCGGCCAGTTCAGCGCCATGTACGCGGCCCTCGCGCCGAGACACTGACCCGCACGTCGCTCGCAAGCCGCACCATGACCCGCGACACCGCCGTCACGACTGCCGGTCAGCACGGAAACTCGAGCTAGACGATGCGGAAGCAGCCGCGTGGGAAGGGCGCCTCCCGCGAATTGCCATCAGGCCGGTGCGGGCGGCCACGGCGATCACCACGTCGCCAAGGCGATCGCGGCCGTCGAGGCGGTCGCCGTCCTCTGGGTGCCGCGGGCAGCTCGGCGTTGGTTGCTGCAAGCAGTCCGGTTCTCTTCGCTGAGGAGTTCCGCTCCGCCGTCGCGATTGGCCATGAGTCCGTGAACGGGGTGCCGTCGGACGGGGCTGGCCCTCGGGCGCCGAGCTGACTGCAGTTCGCGTGCAATGGCGTGAGCATTCAGTTGGAGAACTCCTGCAGTCGCGAGCAGCCGACCAGCCGGACGGGCACAAGGGCGATATTCCTGGTTCCGGCTCGTGTCGCCGGGCTCGGGGTCGTCGCTCGCTACTCGGCGGCGTCCGCCGGTTGCGTTCGGAACGTCGGGCGACCGCGGTTCGCGGTCGTTGGGGCGCTCGGGTGTGGCCGCTGTTTCGACGGCGTCGGAGAGGCGGACTGCGTCCGCCGCGGACCGGATCCGACGCGCGGTGGGCGCGACCTGGATGTGGTCAGAATCCGTGCGGCGGGTGGGTGCGTGATACTGGTCGCGACCAGTTCTTGACCGATGGGTGCCAACGTGATCATCTCGTATGACGGAACTCCTAATGATGACGACGCGCTTGCGCTGGGCAGGATGCTGGCGCGCGCGGGGTTCGCGTTAGCGCTCGCGTACGTGCGCCACTCGCGTGAGTTTGACCCGGCCCGGGAGGAGGTGGCCCAGCACGATGCCGAGCAGCGCCTGGAGCGCGGTGCCGCAACGTTGGGTGATGCGGAAATCACTCGCCACGTCGTGATCGGCGCCTCGACCGGAGATAGCTTGGGGCAGCTGGCCGAGAGGGAGGAAGCGTCCGTGGTTGTGTTTGGCTCCGATTACCGGACCCCACCGGGTCACGTAGAGCCCGGCACGTCCGCTCAGTATCTCCTCGACGGTGGCTCAGTGGCGGTCGCCATCGCCGCCGCTGGTCTGCGAACGCAGTTGGACGGCGCAATCAGATCGATCGCCGTGCCGCTTGCCGGCCCGACGAACGATGTCGCCCGCGAGACCGCGAGCGCGCTGGCCGCGAAACTCGGGGCAACGGTTCGCGAGTCACGCGCTGAGCCGGCGGACCTGATCGTTGTCGGCTCGCAACCGGGGGCAACGACCGGCCGTGTCGTGATCGGGGGGGATGTCCGCAACGAGCTGAACAGCGCCCGCAGCTCGGTGCTGGTCCTCGCGGGCGGCGCGCCGCTTCTCCCGTAGCGCCTCGTCCTTCTGGGGTCCCGGCGTGGGCATCTAGCCGCGGCGCGCCCGCTCGTCCATGGCCGCTCGACGCCCTCCCGCCACGATGTCTGTGCGCATCGGGCGGTACTCCACGCCCCGCAGGACGGGAAGCCCTCTGCCACTCAGTGGATCGTCGGCGCCATCCCGACCCGCGCGATCGCAGTCGGTCCGATCCCGCGGGACTAACTTGGCCCAGCGGCTCCCGCTCGATCAATATGGTTCGGTCATCGACGTGCCATTCGTGATCAATCTCGCTGACGCACCGGCGATCGGAGCTCCGCGTGGAGCCACTTTCGTCCAGCTCGAACCGGACGGCGTGACGTGGCCGGACACTGGCGTCAACGTCCAGGTCATGCGACCGGGCGAGCCGAATGGCCGCTATCACTCAGAACCGGTGCAGGAGGACTTTCTCGTCCTGTCCGGAGAGTGCATCGCGATTGTTGATGGCGAGGAGCGCACGCTGCGGCAGTGGGACTTTCTCCACTGCCCACCCGGGACCGAGCACATCTTCGTGGGAGCCGGAGACCGGCCCTGTGCTGTGCTGATGATCGGCTCGCGCCGCGAGGACGCATGTCACTACACCGTCAACGACACGGCTGCTAAGTACGGCGCGTCAGTTTCGAAAGAAACGGATGATCCGGCAGAGGCCTACGCTGACTGGCGCGCAGAAGGGCCAGACGCTCTGGTCCAGAACCCGTGGGCGTTTCTTGAGCAACCGCCGCGGACCAACCGCCCCTCATGACGCCGCAACCTACCCCGGCGGACGCACGACGCCCGAGTAGTGCTCCGCTCTAGCCCGGAGACAAATTAATGTGCGAGCACGGGTCCTAACCGTTGCTCGAGAGCGGCGCGAGGGAGCGCGCCAACAACCCGGTCGACCTCTACCCCGTCTCGGATCACGACCAGCAACGGAATCGACTGCGCGCCGAACCGGGTCGCGAGTCCTGGATTCGCGTCGACATCCACCTTCACCACCTTCAGGTGCCCAGCGTGACGCTTGGCGAGGTCTTCAAGCACGGGCGAGATCATCCGACACGGCCCGCACCACGCCGCCCAGAAGTCAACCACCACGGGCACAGACGCGGTCGTCTCCGACGTGAACGTGTCGTTGTCGGCGTCGACGACCCAGGGCAGCGTTGACTTGCACCGCGGGCATCGCGGGACTCCCTGCGCGATCGGGCCGACGCGGTTGCGCGCACTGCAGGTCGGACACCCGATCACGGTCATCATCGCCAGGTTAGAACGCGGCGGAGCGCGAGGGGCCCGGCACGGCACGCGCGGCTGCAGAGAAACCCCCGCAGTTCTTCGCATGTTCGAGAGTTATCGAACTATCGCGAGAAGTCGGCCATTTGCAGAAGATTCCTGCGAAGTTGGTCGTCCGAGTCCGAACTATCCCGCCACGAAGGTCGGCTTCGTCGCCGTCATCAGGCGCTGGGTGGAGAACGGATGCTCGGCTAGATCGACCAGGCCGGCTGCGTGAAGAATCTCCACCAGCTCGCTGCCGGTGATCGCGCTACCGCCGGCCAGGCAAGCCGAGTGAAGCGCGCGGGCACGCGCAAACTCAGATGCTTGGGCCGGGATCGCGACGGGCAAAATCATCGCTCCGCCTGGTTTCAGCGCCCGGAAGACGTTGTGAATGCCGTCCAGGAACGCCGGTCGGGGAATGAACGGTTGCGGGACCCACGCCAAGTCGTACTGGTCCTGATCACGTAGGTCCGCGACGGACTGCAGTCGTAAGTCGATGCTCGCCGAGAGTCCACTCTTCGCAACTTCGGCCTTCGCAAGGTTGAGCACGTCCGGCAATACGTCCAGCCCAACCGCACGCGTCCCCGGGAAACGCTCAACGAGCCTGATCGAAATCGCCCCAACGCCAACGCCGACGTCCAGGAAAGACGCGCGTCCTGCCGCAAACGTGGCCGCGACCGCTGGTAGTTGCGGCAGCAGCAGGTCAGCGATGACATCGGCCCCACGACCGCTCGCCCGTCCGAATGAGAGAATCGTCTCGGGATCCTCGCTGGCCCACACCATGTTCTGGTCAGCAGCGTGTTGAAGCGCCCGGCGCAGCAGATACTGCGCCCAGTTTGCGAGGGCCTGCGGGTTGCTGTACATCGGGTCATCGACGGCCAACTGGAACGTGTCGTCCCCGACCCGCGTGATGGCGCCGGCCGAAACAAGCAACTGCGCGTCGACGACGTCGATGTCTTCGGACAGCGGCTGTCCATCGAGGATGCGCTGCCAAGCGCCCGTCGACCCCATCCGCGAGAACGCGGCCAGAACCATCGGGTGCTCGAGCGCTGACACAAGAACCCCGGCGTTGCCAGCGGCCGAAACCTGATTGTTGTCGGATCCCCCGGCCATCACGTGCTCCTAGCGACACAGCCACCCACCGGGACCTACCCGCGTCTAAGCCTACTGCCCACGCTCGGTAACTGCTGCCATTGCACACACCGCAATCAGAAGCCTTGCAGCCAGGGCTCCCGACCTGCTCCTCCCCACGAGCAGCGCCTGCTGCGTCGCCCAGGCGCTCGGCCGCTCCATCCCGGCGAGAAACACGACTGCGATCGACGGCCGTGACCGCTTTGTGCTTGCAGCTTCCCGACGTTCAGTTAGCGCGGCGAGCAGCCGCGGACCGATCCATCGGCGACGCGCAACGTGCGCGTTCCTGGCGATTTGCGAGGCCAGCTCCGCTGCGGGCCTCGCACCTGCTTTGACCGGGCGACACACTACGAGCATCTTCCAGCCGTGCGTCAACGAACCCCTGTGACGGCCGTCCCTATTCGACAACCCAGAAAAGGAGCCCCGGATGGATTGGACACTCGAAGTCGTCGTGCTGCCGGTCAGCGACATCGACCGCTCGATCGCGTTCTACCGCGACCAGGTCGGCTTCCACCTCGATCACGACACGCAGAACGAGTACATGCACGTCACCCAGCTGACCCCACACGGCTCCGGCTGCTCGATCGTGTTCGGCGACCTACCCCCGCACAAAGCGATGGAGCCCGGTTCGATGAAGAACCTCCAGCTGGTCGTATCCGATGCACCAGCCGCCCGGCAAGAGCTCCTCGATCGCGGTATTGAAGTGAGCGAGTTGACGGTGATCAACGACGCGGATGGCGGCACATTCTTCGGTTTTCAGGACCCCGACGGGAACTCCTGGGCAGTGCAGGAAATCAAAGCCCGAGCTCGCAAGCCACTCATTCCGGAGGACCACACAGGTCTCAGCGAATGGGCCGGTCGCTGATCCTGCGGCGGACACCTCCCTTTCCAGCGCCACGGTACCGAGCGCCCGACGTTAGTCTTCCGAACTCGATCAGTCTGGACGAGGTGAGAGATGGCGCGAGGAATATGGGGTTGGTTTGTCGCCGCGGCATTGTCGGCGGGCGCCGGGCTCGCGGCCCCAGCCGTGCTGGACCCGACAATCGCCCAGGCCCGCGCAGGCAAAGCTGAGGTGGCCTGTGTCCAACTGCAGGGGTTCGAGAGCTTTGTCGTGACCCTCAGGAAACCGCGCACCTGCATATTCCACTCCGCGAACGCGCCGTTCGATAGCGCCCACGAGGTGCCTGTCGTGAAGATCCGGTGGACCGGTTGGGGCGAGCCGGTCGTCCACGGGCATGGCACCTTCCGCGGCAACATGGACTTCAAGGCGCCGGCCACGATCGTGCTCAGCCGCGCTCGACCGTGCGGCAAGAGCGCCCGGCTCTACACCCGCGCCCGGATCACCTTCAACGGCCGCACCACCACGGCGAAGCTCCCCGGTTGTAGCGGCTGATCCGACATCAATCCCCGGTCTGGCCGATGCCTGCTCGCCAGACACGTGGGGTACGACGAACGCTGGGAGGCGTGATGGAACAGGGGGAGCGTTGGCGGATTGTCGCGTGAGACGCAGGTCGCCGCTGACCATCTTCCAAAGGCGCGCAAACGCGCAGCCGAACGAGGGGCGTGTTCGAGGATCCCCGCCATCCGCCGGCGCGTCACGTCGCCTCCGGTGCCGCTTGCACCGGAGCGCATTGCGTGTGCAAGAGCGGGTCGGGTATCCGGTCGCCGAGTCGCAGCAAGCCGGCTCCGATCAGCGCTGCCGTCAAGGCGCCGCCCCACCAGACGGCGTCGGGCGACGTTGCGAGCACCGCGCCCCCGACCGCGGGGCCGAGGGCCAGAGCTGCCGTGAAGGTGAGGCTGTAGAGCGACATGTAGCGGCCGAGCAGATGAGGTGGTGCGAGGTCGGCGACAAGTGGGCCGAGCACGGTGGATTGCGCGCACTCACCGATCGCGATCACGATCGCAACCCCGGCCAAGACGGTGGTAGCGGCGAGCGTCGAGCGCGTCAGCGTTGCGAGCAGGACCGCGAGCAGGCCGATTGCCCATAGCGCGCTGAGCGCGGCAAAAGCGTGTGTGCGGCGCATCCGCTTGACGACCCGTGTGGCTGGAATCTGCGCGACGACGATGAAGAAGGTGTTGAGGAAGAAGAGGACACCGATCTCGCCCGGCCCGACAGGCGTGTGCGCGGTCGCAAACGGCGGGAGGATGTTGGCAAACAGCGCGGGGCCGACGGCCAGGAGCACGATGTTGGCGGCGATCAGAATGAGGAAGAGCCGATCTCGAGCAACCGCTCGGAAACCTGTCCCACTGTCGCTCGGCGCTGCAGCCTTCGCGAGGCGAGGATTCGGGACCGCTACGAGCACGATCAGCGCGAAGGCAGCGCAGGTGAGGGCGTCGAAGAGGTAGAGCGCCTGGAACGCGCGGAGGTGATGGACGGAAGCGACGATGAAGCCGGCGACCGTCGCGCCGCTGCCGAGGCCGAAGTTGCCTGCAACTCGACCGAGCGCGAACAACGAGGCGCGCTGCTCCGCTGTGACCAGGGTGAGGCTCAGAACTCGGTTCGCGGTTTCCGCGACTCCGAGCCCGGCGCCGCCGACGGCCGAGCAGACGAAGGCTTGCCAGGGACGGTCGACGAATGCCAAGCCCGCGTAGCCGAGGGCGCTCGCGAGAGCTGCCGGCGATCAGGATCGGCTTCGCGCGGAAACGATCGACCAGCGAACCCGAAGGAGGCGTTGCAACCGCCGCCGTGCCCAGGGCCGCCGCCAGCACCAGCCCCGCAGTCGCCGTCGGGAAGCCGCGAGCCTGGTGCAGGTAGATGATCTCGAAGGGAAGGATCAGTCCATAGCCGAAGTAGTTGACCGCGTTCCCAGCTTGAAGAACGATGACGGGCCCCGACAGGCCGGTCCGCCAACCGGCGAACGCACGGACGAGCAGCCTGCTCACTTGCAATCTCCGGCCTGATCCTCGCGGGGTTCCAGGCGGCCGTGTTGAGTAAATGTGTCACGCGATGCTCGGTGCGGGCGGAATCGGCGGGCTACTCGCCGCCGCCCTTGCGCGCACTGGGGCCGAGGTAACGCTGTTGCTTCGACGGGAGACGCTCGATCACTTGCGGGGACGGCGTGGCTGCTGGTGGCGGTGGCGGTGTGCACGAGGCGGTTGTGGTCGGCGGCTCGGTGCAGGTCGGCGATGTGCTGTTGGGCGACGATGAGGGTGAGTTGGGGATGCATGGCTGACCTCGTGTTGGGTTGTGGTGCGG
The DNA here is from genome assembly GCA_963699325.1 of uncultured Solirubrobacterales bacterium. Taxonomy (GTDB): domain Bacteria; phylum Actinomycetota; class Thermoleophilia; order Solirubrobacterales; family Solirubrobacteraceae; genus Palsa-465. Next base: position 1,309,115 of record CAVOTN010000022.1, read on the forward strand.
GCACTGTGATCCGCACGGGTTGCAGCCGGCTTGCAGTCCGGTAAACGCCCCGGCCCGGGCATCGCAACCGCGGGTGGTGCCGTCGGCGGTGTTCGGTCGGCGGCGAGCGGCGGGGATCGGTACGGTCGCGAGGGCGTATGCGTTTCGGGATCCTGGGTCCTTTGCAGGCAGTCGGTGACGATGGGCGTGAGCTCGCCCTGGGCGGGCGGATGCCGCGGGCGGTGCTTGCTTTGCTGCTGCTGCGGGCGAACGAGGTCGTGTCGAGTGATCAGCTGGTTGAGGAGCTGTGGGCGGGTGCGCCGCCGGCGAGCGGCGCGAAGGGGCTGCACGTGCACGTATCGCGGCTGCGCCGGGCCCTTGCCGCCGGCCACTCAGACCCAGACGGGGAGCGGCTGGTCACTACTGCCGGTGGCTACGTCTTGAGAGTTGGGCCCGAGGAGCTCGATGTGCAGCGATGCGAGCGGCTGATCGGCGAGGGCCGATCGCTGCTGGCGGCGGGACGACCAGATCAGGCACTCGCCGCGCTGAGCGGCGCAGTCGAGCTGTGGCGCGGCGACGTCTTGGCCGACTTTCAATACGACGCGTTCGCGCAGGGGGAGATCGCCCGGCTCGGCGAGCTGCGCGCCGCCGTGCTGGAGGAGCGGATCGCGGTCGAAATGCTGCTGGGCCGGGAGGCGCAGGTGCTGGGCGAGCTCGAGCGTCTCGTGCGCGACTACCCGTACCGCGAGCGTCTGCGGGGCCAGCTGATGCTGGCTCTGTACCGGACCGGACGGCAGGCGGAAGCGCTGGCCGCGTACCGTGCCGCACGGTCGGCGCTGGTCGACGAACTGGGGATTGAGCCTTCGGTCGAGCTTCGGCAACTGCACGAAGCGATCCTTGCTCAGGACGAGGCGCTGCTCCAGACCGACCCAGGCCAGCCGGCCGCGCCCACCGGCACCGGCGCCACGACGGACGGGCGAGCGCCGGGCCATGTCCATCTGCCCGTGCAGGCGACACCCCTCATCGGCCGCGAGCACGAACTTGCCGAGCTGATGACGCTCGCTGATTCGCGCCGGCTGATCACCCTGACCGGAACCGGTGGGACGGGAAAGAGCCGGCTCGGGATGGCGTTCGCGGCGGGTCTCGCCGACCGCTATCCGGACGGCGTGTGGTGGGTTCCGCTCGCCATGGTCAGCGAGGCGCGGCTGGTACCGGCGGCGATCGCGGCGGCGCTCGGCGACATCGCGGATCTGCCGATGTATCTGCGCGGGCGAGCCCTGTTGCTCGTGCTTGACAACTTCGAGCAGGTGATCGAGGCAGCTCGCGCGGTCGCCGAGCTGCTCTCCGGCGCGCCGGGTTGCGGGGTGATCGTGACGAGCCGGGAGCGGCTCGGGGTGGCCGCCGAGCAGGAGTACCCGGTGGCGCCGCTGTCGCCCCACGCCGCCGTCGAGCTGTTCACCGCGCGGGCGCGGCAGGTGGAGCCGGGCTACGAGCCGGGCGCTGAGATCGACGCGATCTGCGAGCGACTCGATCGACTTCCGCTCGCGCTGGAGCTTGCGGCGACGCGGGTCAAGCTCCTCTCCGAGCAGCAGCTCCTCACCCGGCTGGAGCAGCGGCTCCCGCTCCTGGCCGGTGGGCGCCGCGACCTCCCCAAGCGCCACAGCACGATGCGGGCGACGATCGCGTGGAGCTACGACCTGCTCACCCGGCCCGAGCAGCGGCTGCTCACACGGCTGGCGGTGTTCGTCGGCAGCTTCGAGCTCGAGGCAGCCGAACAGATCTGCGACGCCGATCTCGACGCCATGCGGTCACTGATCGACAAGAGCCTCGTGCGCCACGCCGACAACGGTCGGCTCTTCTTGTTGCACACTACGCGCGAATACGCACTCGAGCAGTTCAACTCAAGCGACGAGCGCGACGAGATTCGCGCCCGCCACGCACGCTGGTACTTCGGGCTCGGTGTCGCTGGTGACGGCCTCCGGGAGGGCACCGATGACCTGATTCGGCTGCGCCAGGACGCCGCCGATGTCGGACTCGCGCTCGCTTGGGCGCTCGACCACGACATCGCCGCCGCGCTCCCACTCGCCGATGCTCTCTTCGGGCCTTGGCTGGGGGATGGACGCCTCCGTGAATTACAGCGGTGGTACGAGCGGGCGCTGGCCGATCCGGCCGCACTGTCGCTCGGAGACCGCGCCAGGGCCCTCGCCGGGCTCGGCCACGCGCTGGTGTTCCTCGAGCGGCTCGAGCAGGCGCGGGCGGCACTGATAGAGGCGCTCGCGTTCTACCGGGACGCCGGCGATGAACGCGGCGAGACCGTCGTGCTGCTGAGCCTCAGCGCCGCCGAGTCAATCGCCGGCGCGCCCGAGAGCAGCCTCGCATGGGCGGAGCAGGCGCTTCCGATCTACGAGCGCCTCGACGACGCGCTGGGGAGCGCCCGCGCCTTGCACCGCATCGCTGAGGCTCTCCGTGACCTCGGCGATTTCGAGCGGTCCGCCGAGCTGTTCGTCCGCTCCATCGAGACTCGGCGCGCAAACGGACTCGGCAGTGCTGCGTCCACGGTGCACAGCCTCGGCGACCTCTATCTCGACGCAGGCGATATGCCCACCGCCGAGCGCTACTACCGTGAGGCGCTCGCACTCGGCCTGCAAGAGGGAGACGCGCGGTTGGAGGCGTACTGCCTCGCGGGTCTCGCCTGCGTCGCCGCGCGAAACGAGGACGCAACCGCGGCCGGGCGCCTGTGGACTCTCGCCGAGCGGCTCGAGCACGAGGTCGGCTTCCGGATAGTCGCCGCCGAGCGAGTCCGCTACGAGCGGAACCTGACCCCACCACTCACCAACACCGACGAGTACCACGCCGGCATCGCGGACGCAGCAAACATCGACCCGCTCACCGCAGCCGCCGAGATCGTCAACCGGTAGTGCGACAGACGCAGTCGAGAAACAAGTCGATCGCGCCCGGATCGCAAGCAGTAGGACAGCAGTGGTGCCGCCGGCACGCTCGTTGTCGGTACGGACACACGCGGTGACGTAGCCCGTGCCTGGCCACTGCATGGCCGTTGTGCGCTGCTCACAAGGTCGCAATTCGCTCACGGTCTCGCGGAGCGAACTCTGGCGATTCAGACCCCATTTCTGGGGGGTGATCGCCAAAGTCCTCCGTGCGGGGCCACTGCGTTATGACCACGACACCGATCACGCGCGTCCCGGGTACCGCGTTCCGGTCGGTCGCGGTGTTCCGATAGGCCACCGCAGCGAAGACGTCACGCGTAGCTGGTTAGGAGATGCCGCTGCGTACGGCTTGGACGGCTGCCTGGATGCGGTTGTCGAGGTGGAGTTTTGCGAGGATGCTGGCGATGTGGTTGTGGACGGTGTTGGTGCTGAGCGAGAGCTCGTGCGCGATGTCGTGATTGGTTCTGCCGCTGGCGAGCCGTTCGAAGATCTCTAGTTCGCGTTCGGTCAGGACGGAGCGGATCGCGCTCGCGGCGTTGTCGCTGGTGGTGGTGATGGGTATGTCGCGTTCGCGAATGCGCTGCAGGAGTTTCCCGGCGATCTGGGAGGAGATGACTGATTCTCCGGCGGCGGTTGCTCTGACCGCGGCGATGATCGCTTTGGGGGGCGCGGTCTTCAGGATGTAGCCGCTGGCGCCGGCGACGATCGCTTCGACCACGCGGTTCTGTTCGGTGCGGGTGAGGATCAGGATGCGCGATGCGGGGGCGAGCAGGGCGAGTTGCTCGATCACGCGCACGCCCGAGCTGCCGGGAAGTCTCAGGTCCATCAGCACGACATCGGGGCGGACGTCAACGACGAGCCGCAGGGCGTCTCGCGCGCTGGAGGCTTCGCCGACGAGATCGAGTCCGCCGCCTGTCAGCGTTTGGGCCAGGGCGCCGCGGATCATCTGCTCGTCGTCGACCACGACGACCGTGATCGGCCGCGGGCGCTGCGTCGGGTCGTGTTGCGCGGGCATCGTCGGGGTCTGTCCCGATCCCCCGAGATCGTTGACTCGGAGTGAATCTACCCCGGCACGGTGCCGATAACGCGAGCGGGCGAGGACGCGAGTAGATGCTCGCGTCCGCATTCTGACTCCCCAGGGAGCCTGATCGGGCCCCCCAACCAGGTCCGAACGGGCCATATCCAGCGCATCGCGCTAAGAGTAATTTGCGAGATTGTGTCAATTGTGTCTTGCGTTCGCCCCTTCCCCGGGGAAGGCGGGTAGCCATGCGTGGTCTTGCTCATTGGTGCATCGCTCGTCGCCGTCGCGTCGTGGTGGCCTGGGTCGCCGTTGCGGTCCTTACAACCGTTCTGGCGGGCGCCGTTGGCCGGAGCTACGTGACCGCGTACGGTCTGCCTGGCACCGACTCGCAGCGGGCGCAAAACCTGCTGAAGCAGGACTTCAAGACTCAGAGCGGCGACGTCGACGCTGTCGTGTTCCATGTCTCGAACGGGACGATCGAGTCGCCGGCGGTGCGCGCAGCGATCACGCCGATGCTTGCACGCGTGAGGACGCTCCCGCACGTCTCGGGAGTTATCAGTCCGTACAGCTCGCCGGGAGCTGGTCAGGTGGCGGCGAATCGGATGACGGCGTTCGCGACGGTGAACTACGACCGGCAGGCGAGCCGGCTGGCGAACGGCCACCGGCAAACCGCTGCTGGCCCAGGTCGACGCGCTGCACGTGCCGGGCCTTGAGGTGGCCGCGGGTGGTCCGGTGGTCGAGAACGCCGAGGGATTCGGCGCCGGTGCGGCCACCGAGGTCGCTGTGCTTGCCGCGCTGATCATCCTGCTGCTCACGTTCGGGTCGCTGGCCGCGGCCGGGATGCCGCTGATCACCGCCGGGCTGGGCTTGATCACAGGGGTCGCGCTCATCGGGCTGGGCACCCACCTCACGAACATGTCGACCATCGCCCCGGAATTGGCGCTGATGATCGGCCTAGGGGTCGGGATCGACTACTCACTGTTCATCCTCACCCGCTTTCGCGAGAACTACGTCGCCTCGGGCGACGTCGACCGCTCGATCGTGGAGGCGATGGACACCTCCGGGCGAGCGATCCTGCTCGCAGGCACGACGGTCGTGATCGCGCTGCTCGGGATGTTCGCCACCGGGAACGCGTTCATGTACGGGCTGGCAATCGCCGCAGTGATCGCGGTAGTGCTCACACTGATCGCTTCGCTGACGCTCCTGCCGGCGATCCTGTCGCGCTTCGGTGCCCGGATCGTGCGCCCGCACCACAAGCGAACGCGCCGGTTCGGTCGACGGGCAACGGCACCGGCCGGGGCCAACGGCTCAGGTCCAGCCGCTCTAGCGGGCGCGAATGGTGGCGCTGTCGCGGTCGCGGCGCCGGCTCGCACGGCATGGCGTCGGTGGAGCGCGGTCGTGCAGGCGCGGCCGTGGCCGCTGGCGATCGTGTCGCTGGCGGTGATGCTCGCGCTGCTCTCGCCGGTGTTCGCGATGCGGTTGGACTCAAGCGACGCCGGCAACGACGCCAGCGGGACCAGCTCACGGCAGGCTTTCGACCTGCTGGCGAGGGGGTTCGGTGCGGGATTCAACGGGCCGCTGCTGCTCGTCGCTGAGCTGTCGGGACGCGATCCCGCCACGGCGCTGAGCGCGCTGCGCGCCACGGTGAGCGCCACCCCTGGCGTCGTGGCGGTCACCCAGCCGCGCCTCTCACCGTCGGGCACCGTCGCCGTCCTGCAGGCCTATCCCAAATCTGCACCTCAAGCGCTCGCCACGACGAACCTGGTCAACCACCTGCGTGACGTCGTCGATCCGGCGCTCAAACGCCGCACCGGGGTGACGGTCCTGGTCGGCGGGTTCACCGCGGCCACGATCGACTTCTCGCACGGGCTGAGCAGCACGCTGCCACTGTTCCTCTCGATCGTGATCCTGCTCTCAGCGATCCTGTTGTTCGTCATCTTCCGCTCGCTGGTGATCCCGATCCAAGCCGCGCTGATGAACCTCCTCACGATCGGCGCCGCGCTCGGGGTCACCGTGCTGGTGTTCCAGCACGGATGGTTCGCGAACGTGCTCGGGGTGCAGAAGGGCCCGATCGAGGCGTGGTTGCCCGTGATCATGTTCGCGGTCGTGTTCGGGCTCTCAATGGACTACGAGGTCTTCCTGATCTCCCGCATACGCGAGCAGTGGATCCGCAAGGGAGACGCGTCCGCCGCGGTCGCCGACGCGATCTCGCTCACCGGACGCGTGATCACCGCCGCCGCCGCGATCATGATCTGCGTGTTCCTGGCGTTCGTGCTCGGGGACGAGCGCGCGATCAAGGAGTTCGGCTTCGCTCTCGCGGTCGCCGTGTTCCTCGACGCCCTCGTCGTGCGCTGCGTGCTGCTCCCCGCCGTGCTCGAGCTGCTCGGCCCGACCACATGGCGCCTGCCGCATTGGCTCGACGCCCGACTACCGCACATCAACATCGAGGGCTCAACCGCTCGCGCGCTTCCCGCGATCGGGCCCCCTGACCTCGGCGAGACCCCAGAACCGCAGCCCACGCCGACACACGCCTGAGAGGACTGCCATGAGTGCCACGCACTCATGGCAGTGCGCACAGGCGGAAGACTTGTCATCACCGTGTCCATCGACGGCTGACCTGCCCTTGGACTCCGACCGATCCGCTCGGACCGGCCTCAACGAAGGAAGACCCCCATGTCAACGTCTGCCCCGCCGGTCCAGATTGAGTTCCACGCCGACCTTCACATCACCCGATGGCGCCCTCTAGTCCAATGGCTGCTCGCGATCCCACACCTGATGATCGCCTCGGCGTTGCGCTCCCTGAGGGGAATCCTGACGCTGATCAGCCTCATAACCGTCTTGTTCACCGAACAGATCCCGCGGCCGCTGTTCGACGTCATCGTCATGACCTACCGCTACGAGTGGCGGGCCATGAGCTACGCCCTGTTCATGCACGAGGACTACCCGCCGTTCGACTTCACACTCTCCTCCGAGGACGACGGTCAAGAGCCCCACACGTCACTGCGCCTGGCCTATCCCGAGCGGCTCGAGCGTTGGAAGCCGTTGTACAAGTGGTTCCTCGCGATCCCCCAATACTTCGTGCTGGTCGGCCTGATGATCGGAGCGGCCCTGGGGATCATCGTCGGATTCTTCGTCGTGCTCCTCACCGGGGAATACCCGGAGGCAATCCGCGACTTTCTCGTCAGCGTCTTTCGCTACTCGCTTCGAGTTGAGGCCTACGTCGGTCTGCTTACGGATCGCTACCCCCCGTTCAGCTTCGCCGCGTGAAAGCGGTTGGTGACATAGAGGAGTCACGAATGGCTTCAACCAGAGAATTGCCCTGATCGTGGGTGCTGTTCCTCATCACTTTCATCGCTTCGATTGGAGGGCTGCTCCTCTACGCCCCGGTGCATCCGTGAGCCGAATCGAACATCTCGCCCGCACGTACTGGTTCGACCTGCTGATCGCGCTGCTGGCGATCGTGGCGATGCTTGACGTGGTGCTCGGACGCGGCTCGCCCGGAGCTCCGACAACGACGCTGTGGTTCTGCCTTCCCGCGCTCGCGATCCTGGTGCTACCCGTGTTCGCGCGGCGATGGTTTCCGTTTGCCGGACCGGCGGCGTACTGGCTTTTAGCCGCGGGAATCTCGTTCGTCGACCCGCTGCTGATCCCGTACCCCGAGTCCGTCTTCCTGACCGGGCTGGCGACCGCATTCCTGCTCGGGAACCTTCGGGACGTCCGGCGGGCCGGCCTCGGACTGGCGATCGTGGTCGGCGCTGCGGCGACCCTCATCTACAACATCCCCGGGCACTCGGTCTTCCAGCTCGTCTTCATTCCCGTCGACTTCGCCGTCGCCTGGGTTGCAGGCCTTGCCGTCCGCGCGCGGGCCGAGCAGGCCGAGGTGGCGGAGTCACGTGCGACACAGGCCGAGCACGCCGTGTTCGAGGAGCGCGTGCGGATCGCGCGGGAGCTGCATGACGTCGTCGCCCACCACGTGAGCATGATGGGCGTCCAGGCCGGCGCCGCCCGCGTCGTGATCGACCGTGACCGTGTCAAGGCGAAGGAGTCGTTGACCGCGATCGAGGTCTCGAGCCGACAGGCGGTGGGGGAGTTGCACCGCCTGCTCGGATTCCTGCGGCAGGCCGGCGACGAGGACGATCTGCTGGCTCCGCGCCCTGGCCTGAGCCAGCTTCCGCGGCTGGCGGCGAGCATGAGTGAGTCCGAGCTCGCTGTCGCGGTCAGCATCGAAGGGGAGGAACGCTCGTTGCCGCCGATGATCGGCGTGTCGGCGTACCGCATCGTGCAGGAAGCGCTGACTAACACCCTCAAGCACGCGGCGGCGTCGCGCGCCGACGTGCGCGTGCGGTACTGGCCCGACGAGCTCGAGGTCGAGATCGTCGACGACGGCCGCGGCGCGACGGCGCTATCGGGGACGAGTCCGGGCGGCCTGGGGTTGATCGGCATGCGCGAGCGTGCCGCCCTGCACGGCGGCCAACTGACGGCGGGGCCGGTATCCGGCGGCGGGTTCGCCGTGCGCGTCAAGCTGCCGACCTCGGACGGTGTGCTGTGAGCATCCGTGTGCTGCTGGCCGATGACCAGGCGATGGTTCGCGCCGGCTTTCGGATGATCCTCGAGTCCGATCCCGAGATCGAGGTTGTCGGGGAGGCGGCGAACGGCGAGCAGGCCACGGCCAGCACCCGGCGCCTGCGGCCCGACATCGTGTTGATGGACATCCAGATGCCCGACGGTGACGGACTCGAGGCCGCGCGGCGGATTACCGAAGACGGCGAGCTGCACAGTCGTGTGGTGATCCTCACCACGTTCGAGCGTGACGAGTACGTGTTCGAGGCGCTGCGGTCGGGCGCCAGCGGCTTCCTGATCAAGAACGCCCCACCCGAGGAGCTCCTGCACGCGGTGCACGTCGTGACTGCCGGCGAGGCGCTGCTCGCCCCGTCGGTCACGCGGCGCATCATCGAGCAGTTCGCACGCCGGCCGGTCAGGCCGGAGCTCGGCACGCGGCTGGACGCCTTGACGCAGCGCGAGCGCGAGGTGCTGAGGATGCTGGCGCACGGTAAGAGCAACGCCGAGCTGGCCGCCGAGCTGTTCGTCACCGAGGGCACGATCAAGACCCACGTCTCCAGCCTGCTCGCCAAGCTCGGGCTCCGCGACCGCGTTCAGGCCGTCGTCCTCGCGTACGAGAGCGGGCTGGTCACGCCCGGCGCGTAGACGCGCCTCTGTCCTTCGACAGAGGCGCGAGCGGCAAAGATCTGCGCTGAGGAGGAGCGCAGACGCGCCCTGCGGGCGATGACAGGCGCAGGCGGCGGTCCCAGACTGATCCCCAGGCAACTTGCACCAACCTGAGGAGCAGTGATGACGACCAACGGGAAAGAACGAACCATGCATCGCTCGACCAGACGCTTCAGTCGCGGCCGGATCACCGGCCTGACCCTGATCGCCGTCCTCACGCTCGGGCTCGGCTACCTCCACTTCGCCGGCAGTTCTACGGCCGTCTCCGTGCCTGCCGGCGCGCATGCAGGCCAGCTGACGCTCAAGAGCTGTACCTACAACACCGAAAAGGGCGCCTACGCCGCCGACTGCGGAACGCTCGTGGTGCCCGAGAACCGCGCCGACCCGCACTCGCGGCTGATCGCGCTGCCGGTCATCCGTGATCCGTGCGCATTCGGCCCATCCGGGCGCCCCGATCTTCCGCCTGCAAGGCGGCCCCGGCATCACCAACATGGTCTTCCCGGACGCGAGCCGTTTCACCGCCAACCACGACGTCGTGCTCGTCGGCTACCGCGGCGTCGACGGCTCCGTCCGGCTCGACTGCCCGGAGGTGAGCTCGGCAATGGAGGACTCAGGTGACCTCCTCAGCGAGCAGTCGTACCGCGCCGTCGCCGCGGCGTACCGGTCGTGCGCCGACCGGCTCCGCAGCGATGGTGTCGATCTCGCCGGCTATTCGATCCCCGAAGAAGTCGACGACCTCGACGCGGCCCGCCACGCCCTCGGCTACCACCAGATCGACCTGGTGAGCGAAAGCGCGGGCACCCGGGTCGCGATGATCTATGCCTGGCGCTACCCGAAGAGCATCCATCGCTCGGTGATGATCGGCGTCAATCCACCCGGCAACTTCCTCTGGGACGCAAAGACGACCAACGAGCAGATCCAGCGCTATTCCGCGCTCTGCGCCCAGGCGACGAGCTGTCGTAGCCGGACGCCGGATCTCGCCGCGTCGGTGAAGTCCTCGTTCGCTCACGTTCCCAGTCACTGGCTGGTCCTGCCGATCGAGAAGGGCGACTTCAAAGCCGCCGCGTTCTTCGGCCTGATCAACGAGACCTCCGCCGGCGGCAACTCGATCGCCGCGCCACTAACGATCAACTCACTCCTCTCCGCCGACAAGGGCGACGCAAGCGGCGCGTGGTTCCTGTCCGTGTTGGCACGGCTCACCTTTCCGAGCGCGTTCGTCTGGGGCGACCTGGCGGCGATCGGCCGCAGCGACGCCACCTACGCGAAGCACTTCTACGCGTCGGGAGCAAACCGTGGATCGCTGATCAGTGCTGCCGGCAACGACCTGATCTGGGCCGGCGGCAGCCTCGTCGACGCCTGGCCGGCGAACCCGGACGAGAACGAGTACACCCACGTGCAAAACTCGAACGTTCCGACGTTGCTGATCGGCGGCAACCTCGACTTCGCAACGCCGCCCGAGAATGCGACCAGCGAGCTCCTGCCTCACCTCGCGAACGGCCGTGAGGTCGTGCTCTCGGACCTCGGCCACTCCGACGACTTCTGGCCCTACGAACCGGCAGCCGGCACCCGTCTGATCAACACCTACCTCGACACCGGCAAGGTCGACACGTCCCTCTACACCCACAACAAGGTCGACTTCAGCCCAAGCTCCAGCCAAGGCGCCTACGCCGAAGACGGCCTCGGCGCGATGACGGTCTTCGGACTCCTCACGATCCTGTCACTGCTACTGATGTGGCGCCGGGCGCACAAGCGCGGCGGCTTCGGGCGCAAGGCGAGCGCGATCCTGCGCTCCGTCTACCTGCTGGTGCTCGGCCTCGGCGGATGGTTCATCGGCCTGATCATCGTGCTGGTGGCTTTCCCGACAGTGCCCCTCGACAGCGAACTCATGGCTGTTCTCTCCATCGGCACGCCGATCGGCCTCGGCACCTACTGGGCCTGGGTCAACCGCGACCGGCCGGCCAGGGCCACGAGGATCGGCATCTGGGTCGCGCTGACGGGCGCCCTCGTCGGCGCGCTGCTGGGGTTCAACGCAACATCCGGGATCATGGCGGTCATCACCACGATCGTCGGAGCAGCTGCCGGTGCGAACCTCGGCCTGATCGCCCTCGACGTCGCACGAATCGGCGAGCGGCCGGAGACCGTTCCGCCCATCGCCGAGTCCGTCGCCCATCGCCATTCCAGCGGTCGAACACTGACCCCCGGAGTCCGTTCGCGCAGAGCATGTGGCGGTGTGCTGGTTGCCGCCACATGCTCTGCTGACGTACGTGCGCGCTCGGTGGTCTGCGCCTTGGAAAGGACCGCTCATGCAAGCCCCAACCACCCGACCACTCACCACCTTTGAACCGGAGACAGGAGCCATGACTCCAGTGACGCTTCAGACGCGCGAGCTCGCCGCCCGCGAGAACGACGGCATCCACGTCCTGCTGCTCTGGCACCCCCGCCAGGACGCAGTGACCGTCTCGGTCGACGACACGCGGGGCGGCCACCGCTTCGACCTTGCCGTCGCGCGCGACCGCGCGCTAGAGGCCTTCTATCACCCATTCGCCTACGCCGCCTAGCCGGGCGGACTCAACACATCACTCACGCCCACACCCACAGCAGAAAGGGACCGAGATGTCACCCCCTGAAGTACTCAAACAACCTGGCGGCCCGGATGGGCCGCTGGAGCGCGAGCCATCGCAAGACGGCGATCTTCGGCTGGCTCGCGTTCGGTGACTCGCCCGATGAGCTCGAGGTCGAGATCATCGACGACGGCCGTGGCGCGACGGCGCTATCAGGGACGAGCCCGGGCGGCCTGGGGTTGATCGGCATGCGCGAGCGTGCCGCCCTGCACGGCGGCCAACTGACGGCGGGGCCGGCATCCGGCGGCGGGTTCGCCGTGCGCGTCAAGCTGCCGACCTCGGACGGTGTGCTGTGAGCATCCGTGTGCTGCTGGCCGATGACCAGGCGATGGTTCGCGCCGGCTTTCGGATGATCCTCGAGTCCGATCCCGAGATCGAGGTTGTCGGGGAGGCGGCGAACGGCGAGCAGGCCACGGCCAGCACCCGGCGCCTGCGGCCCGACATCGTGTTGATGGACATCCAGATGCCCGACGGTGACGGACTCGAGGCCACGCGGCGGATTACCGAAGACGGCGAGCTGCACAGTCGTGTGGTGATCCTGACCACGTTCGAGCGTGACGAGTACGTGTTCGAGGCGCTGCGGTCGGGCGCCAGCGGCTTCCTGATCAAGAACGCCCCACCCGAGGAGCTCCTGCACGCGGTGCACGTCGTGACTGCCGGCGAGGCGCTGCTCGCCCCGTCGGTCACGCGGCGCATCATCGAGCAGTTCGCACGCCGGCCGGTCAGGCCGGAGCTCGGCACGCGGCTGGACGCCTTGACGCAGCGCGAGCGCGAGGTGCTGAGGATGCTGGCGCACGGTAAGAGCAACGCCGAGCTGGCCGCCGAGCTGTTCGTCACCGAGGGCACGATCAAGACCCACGTCTCCAGCCTGCTCGCCAAGCTCGGGCTCCGCGACCGCAGTTCAGGCCGTCGTCCTCGCGTACGAGAGCGGGCTGGTCACGCCCGGCGCGTAGACGCGCCTCTGTCCTTCGACAGAGACGCGAGCGGCAAAGATCTGCGCTGAGGAGGAGCGCACACGCGCCCTGCGGGCGATGACAGGCGCAGGCGGCGGTCCCAGACTGATCCCCAGGCAACTTGCACCAACCTGAGGAGCAGTGATGACCGCACCACACGCCGTACTTGAAGAAGTTCCCCCCGCTCGGAAAGCCGAAGAGCCCGGGCCTGGCCGCGGTCGCCGTCGGATCGGAGGGCCGATGGCCCCCGTCGAGATCCGCGATCTCTCCAAGCACTTCGGCGGCGTCGCCGCCGTCAATCACCTCTCGTTCGACATCGAGCCCGGTCGCGTCACGGGGTTCCTCGGACCGAACGGGGCCGGGAAGAGCACGACGTTGCGCGCGCTGCTCGGGCTGGTGCAGCCGTCGTCGGGGTCCGCCACGTTCGGCGGTCTGCGCTACGACGAGCTCGACGAGCCCAGCGCCCGTGTGGGCGCGGTGCTCGAGGACGCCTCGTTCCATCCGGGTCGCAGCGCACGAAACCACCTGCGGGTCCTGGCCATCACGGGAAACCATCCCCCCCACCGCGTCGAGGAGGTCCTGTCCGCGGTCGGGCTCAGCGACGCCGCCGACCGGCGTGTGAAGGGCTACTCGATGGGCATGCGTCAGCGGCTGGCGATCGCCGCAGCCCTGCTCGGCGACCCGCAAGTCCTGATCCTCGACGAGCCGAACAACGGCCTGGACCCGCCCGGGATCATCTGGCTGCGCGGTCTGATGCGCGAGCAGGCGGCAGACGGGCGCACGGTGCTGATCTCCAGCCACGTCCTGGCCGAGGTCGCCCAGTCCGTCGACGACGTCGTCGTGATCGCCGACGGCGAGCTGCGCGCCCACGGGCCCCTGGAGCAGGTGCTCGGCGGCGACGACGGCCCCGCGACCACGGTCCGCGCACAGGACCCGGTCAGGTTGACCCGCGCGCTCGAGCGTCGCGGTCACCGCGTCGACCGCGACGGTGACGTGCTGAACGTCTCCGGCGCCACCCCGGAAGAGGTCGGCAAAATCGCCGGCGACGAGCAGCTGTCCGTGCTCGGCCTGGCCCCCCGAACGCGCTCCCTCGAAGAAGCGTTCATCGCCCTCACTGGGGTGCAGTCATGACCGCGCTCCTGCGAGCCGAGCTGCTCAAGCTCCGCACCACCCGCACCTTCGCCGCGGTCGTCGCCAGCGCCGCGGCGCTGTCGCTGACCCTCGTCGTCCTCGGCGCGGCCCTAGGGAAGGAAACCAAAGCGCACGCGCTGTTCACCAACAGCGCGATCACCTACATCATCGTGATACTCGGTGCGATCGCGATGACGGGCGAGTGGCGTCATCGCACGATCACAGGCTCCGTGCTCGCCGCCCCCAACCGAGTGCGGCTGCTCGCCGCCAAGGCGATCTCCTACTCCGTGGCCGGCATCGCCCTCTCGATCATCGTGACGGTGCCGACCATCATCGTCGGCGAGCTGGTCCTGTCAGGCCGCGGGCTAGCAACGCTGGGCGCCGGCGGCATCGCCGACGTGCTGTGGCGCAACCTGGCCGTCGCTGCCCTGCTCGGCCCCCTCGGCGTCTGCGTCGGCGCGCTGGTACGCAACCAGATCGTCACCGTCGTCGGGCTCATCATCATCGCCGCGGCGATCGAGCCCGCCGTCTTCCAGGCGGTCCCGAAAGTCGGTCGCCTCCTCCCGCTCGCCGGCGCTCCGGGCGGCGTCCTCGGCGGCACCCACGGGACCTGTCGCCCGGGCCCGCGCTCGCGGTCATGGTCGCCTGGACACTCACCATCTTCGCGGCAGCCGCCTGGCGCCTGCGTAGCCGCGACCTCGTCTGACGCAACCATCCCGACAAACAACCAACGGACCACGCAGCGGCCACCACCATCCACTCGAACACAGGCCGGAGCTGCCGACCGAGCAAGTCGGCAGCTCCAGCCGCGCCTCGCCGGCGCGAACGTCGCGACGCGCCGGCCTAACGCGGCTCTTCCACGACGGTTCCGACGCCCCATCGACACAGCCAACCGAGCCGATACGCGAGACGAGTGCCACGTCACAAACGAACGCTCCGAATGGCCACCGAGAGCAAAGAGCGATGGACGGAGATCACCCCGTAAACGGTTTCCGCTTCGGCCGCGTAATCCTTGAACGCGTACACGGCGTCGTAGATCTCGGCCGAGCGGCTAAACACACGGACAGCCTCTCAGTTCGAAGGGGTGAGGGTCGCCCGACAGCGGGCGCACGAGGCTCTGCTGGACTGGGGCGGTGTCGGCGAGAAGTGTCAGCGCCGTTGTTCGGAGAGGGCGAGCTCGAGCCAGCTCTCGGCTTCGTGGAACAGGGTCGGGTTGTTCTCTGGTGTGTAGTAGGCCAGGATCGCGACAGCTTGTGAGAGGACCCAGCCCCGTGCGCGCTCCCACGTCGCGTCATCTGCTGGCAGCGCTTCGCGGACCGCATCGCGGGCAGCGGGAGAATGCAGCTTCCATGCAACCATCACGTCGCATGCGGGGTCGCCGACGCCCATTGAGCTCCAGTCGATTACCCCGCTGATGCGGCCATCGCGGATCAGCCAGTTCCGGGCGTCGAGGTCTCCGTGGTGCCAGATGGGCAGCCTGTCCCACGGTGGTGCAGCCAGCGCGCGCTCCCATTCCGCCGTGACACGGGGATCGCCGTCGAACCGCGCTAACCAGTAGCGGACCTCCTGGTCGCGTTCGGATAACGGGACGCCGCGTCCCGGCGGCGCCCCGGCGCCGCTAACCCGCTGCAACGCCTCGATCAGCGCGCACAAATCTCGCGCCGCTTGGATCGCGTCGATCGTGTCGATT
Source organism: uncultured Solirubrobacterales bacterium (assembly GCA_963699325.1). Lineage (GTDB taxonomy): Bacteria > Actinomycetota > Thermoleophilia > Solirubrobacterales > Solirubrobacteraceae > Palsa-465. The sequence continues at coordinate 1,324,681 of CAVOTN010000022.1, forward strand.
GGCACGGTCTCCCCATGAACCCAAGTGTGGATCTCCCAGAACCACGGGTACCCCTTGCTAGGGCGGCCTTGCCCAACCGGAACCGGGATATCCACAGGGAGCAGCGGAGCCAGCTTCGGCAGCCACACGAATTGCTTGCTGCCCGGGTCCGACGGTCCATCAATACGCGGGAGCCGCACCGACAGCTCATCACCCAGCCGAAAAATGACGTGGTCGGTGCCGCTCGGCTCGATGCGACGCAGGGGCAAACTACGCCATTGCGGGAACTGCTCTGCCAGTAGACGACGCACGAACGCCTCGTCGATCTCAATCTCGTCGGCGTGCATCCTGGTCGTCACGAAAACCAGTATCCAGGCCGCGCGCGTCGGCACGGGCTGATCAGGACTTCCAGCCTCGCCACACGCTCACTAGGAGCAGTCCCCAGCAACCTGCCGACGACGAGCTTGACCGTGTCGCGGCAGGCGAGCATCCGGTTGAATGCGGTGGTGAGCCGCATGTCGCCCTCATCCTTGTCGTCGCTTGCCTTCGAGCAGCCAGCAGACTGGCAAGACCGAGGGCGGCGGCGGGTCGCCCGCAGGCCGGCAACGTGTAAGGGGCCTTCGCCGCCCAGCAACGTCAACGGCGTAGCGGAGCCGCGCCCCGCGCGTCAAGCGGCCACGCGTCGGTCGACCACGGTCAACCCAAGACCGACAGCTTGCAGACGATTCGGCCGCTTGATCCGGGCTTCGGCACCGCTATCTGGGACCCTGATGCCGGCAGGGGCGGCACTGCACTCACGGCAGCACCAGGGCCGATCGAGCCCCTCGGTTCACCCCAAATGGTGAGAAGCCCCACAAAATCTCGCCCGGACCATTGACAGCGGCGTCCACCTCAGACGCAGTTCACCGGCCACGCAACTCCAGAACCTGCGCCTACTTGACGGGCGATGTATCGTAACATTCGTTACAGTACTCCGTCCCGGGGAGGGATGACATGACCGAACGATTTCGTCGGTGTCTGCGGAGTTTTGTTGTCGCGGGGTGCGTGATCGCGGGCTTGGCCGTAGTACCAACCGCGACAGCGATGGGTCAATGCAAACCTCTCGCGTACACCGACTCTCCTCACATCTCGGGCTCCAGCGCCTCTAGTCATGGCTGGTGGAGGACGGGCAACTGCAGCCCCCAATACGCGACGGTCGGCGCAGTCCTGGAGGAATTCTGGACCTCTACCAATTCGTGGCACAACATGGACACGGACCAAGGATCGGAGTGGCCAGGGGGGGGCTCCGGCAGATGGGTGCCCGTAAACGCGCACTGCAAAGCCGCTCAGGATAGGAAATGGAGAAGCCAGGCCACCGTGATCCTAGAGGACGGCAGTACGGCCACGTCTTCCTGGAACGAGGCGACGATTCCATGCTGGGGCTAGCGCTGCACGCGCGGTCGTTGTAAAGGGTTTCGCTGTCATCCCGCCCACCGCTGCTCCAGCCGCGGTCATGGGGCGGGCGGACTAGAGTCGACATGGAGGCAGGACACTAGACCACACTCGCGAAAAAGCTTGAGGATGCTGGCATCGACGTCGACGCCGACACCCTAAAAGCGCTGCCCCATGAGGTTGTGCTAAGCGACAGGCTACGTAGCCCGGGTCGACGTGTAATGGCGCGCGACTCTCCAAGGGACGGCCGGTCGCAGTCGATGGCCGGTGGAGTGAAGGGAGCACCAGGCCAGGGATGGGAGCAAATGCCGAGAGCGTGCAGTTCCTCGCATAAGCGTCCGACGCGCCGACGACTCACTCGCGCCCACGCGCGAACCTGAAGGCGGGCCACCCCTGGGGCAGCTACCCCTTCTGCGGGGCCGTATGCTTGTGAGGTGCGAGGCGGATACATCATGCGCTGGCTCGGAGTATGCGCCACAGCGTCGTGCCTCGGTGCGCCCGCCGCGGCCGCCTCGTTGGACTGGTCGATCGAGCCCACGCCTAATCAAAGGGGCGCCTCGTATAGCGAATTGGAAGGCGTATCGTGCAGTTCGGTTAGGGCGTGCGCCGCGGTCGGGTATTACCGGCGAGGGCAGACTTTCAGCATGGCGGAGCGCTGGAACGGCAAGAAGTGGACGATCGAGCGAACGCCCAACCCGAGCGGGGCAACATACAGCGCGTTGGCGGGCGTGACGTGCACGACGCCGCGCGCATGTACAGCGGTTGGGAGCTACCAAGAGAGGTCCGAGCGATTTACGCTGGCGGAGCGCTGGAACGGTACAGAATGGACAGTCGAGCGGACGCCCAACCCGAGCGGGGCAACATACAGCGCGTTGGCGGGCGTGACGTGCACGGCGCCGCGCGCATGTGTCGCGGTCGGATCCTACGAGAATGACAGCGGTAAACATGTGACGCTGGCGGAAGCTTGGAACGGCGAGCAATGGAACATCACGCCGACGCCGAACCCAGGCAGGGTCGCAAGCTTCCTGTTCGGGTTGTCGTGCACCTCATCGAGAGCGTGCACCGCGGTTGGGTACTACTTGCGAGGCGCGGTCAAAGTCGCGGCGTTCGCGGAGCGCTGGAACGGCAAGAGGTGGATGATCGAATCCATGCCCATGCCCGCCGAAGCTGTGAAGACTCTCTTGTATGGAGTGTCGTGCACGACCGCGAATGCCTGCACCGCGGTCGGGAGCTACGAAGACCGTGCCGGGAGATCTTTGACGCTGGCGGAGCGCTGGAACGGCAAGAGATGGACGATCGAGTTCACACCCACACCCGCCGGAGCAGTGGCGAGCGTTTTGTACAGCGTGTCGTGCTCGGCGGCGAGCGTCTGCTCAGCCGTCGGCCCCTACCGAAACAGCGGCGGCAAGCAATCAACGCTGGCAGAGCGCTGGAACGGCGACAGGTGGTCGGTCCAGCACACACCTAGCTTGACCGGCGCCATTTTAAGCTGTCTATACGGGCTAGCATGCACGCCGAAGGGTGCTTGCACCGCGGTTGGTCACTACAAGAACAGGACCGGGCGAAGCTTGACGCTGACGGAGCTGCAAGCCTAGCTACAGATACGTAAATCCCGACGGGCTCGGAGAACTGCCGACAAGTCGGCGGGGCAACAGTTGTGTCGCGCTCAAGGACGCTCGGAATCCGCGAGCACTCCGCTATAGACTGCTGACGTGTCGCTCGCCATCTGCTCAGACCTTTCGCCGGCCAGCTGGATCGTGACGAGCGACGTTCCGTGGAATCGGCTGGTGACTTTTGGACCGGCCGGCTTCGCGGCCTACGCGCGTGTGCGTTTTATCCCCGATCCCACCCACCAGGGCCAGCGGGAGACCGAAGCCGATGTCGACGCATCGCCCAGTGAGGTTGAACAGTGGCGGGCTCTGCTGCAGCTACTTGCCACGGAGACTTCGGATCCCTCGGACTGCTATTTCGGTCTCTGGGATGGGTGGCCGTTTCCGGAGTCGGCTCGCCGGTGGCCCACCTTCGGTGTTCCCCGTGGCGCTCGAATCGCCGCCCGCTCCTTCTTTCTGTTTCGCGGCGCGCTCTCGGAGGCTGAGATCTGGGGTGAGCCGGCAGACGCCGGGATCTGGGGCCGGCCGGAGTTCTCCGAGGGCGGCACGCCCGCGTTCGTGTGGCCGTCCGACCACACGTGGTGCGTCGCTGCGGACGTTGACCCGCACTGGGCCGGGGTAGGAGCGACCGTGCCGACGATCGAACGGCTCATCGCTGATCGACGCCTCGACGCGGTCGCCGCTGACCCGGACAGCGAACAGCCGGCCTACGGGTAGTGGCTCCGTCACTGGGGTCGCAGCCTGCAACGGCTCGAAGTTGGGATTATCTGCCGAGCTCGGCTTCCGCTTGCACGAAGAAGGAGGCACGGGTGCTATCCGGCTTCGGGCTAAGCAGTAAGCGTCGGGGCCGGAGGCGAGACGCTCGCTGAGCCAGGCGATGCAGGAGTCCACCTCGCGCTGGTCGTGCTCGAGCCCGACTTCTGCTTTCTCGACCGAGCAGGCACGCGGGCGGCGCTCAGCGAGACTGATGAGATGGACGATTTGGGGCGCTGCCGGTCGGGCTTCTGCATTCCGAGGGGATCCGGCGTCGCCGGGGAACCGGTGCGGTTCTGGCGTTTGACGAGGCGGTGGGCTGGAGCGAGCGGATCAATCCATCTGCTCTCTTATGGAGAGAGCGATGTCCGCTCAGCCGTTGTTCGACGCCGCTGGTCGTCCTCGATCGCCGGCGACGCTGCCCGGCTACCACGCCGGTCGTCCACCGCGCAACAAGGGTCAGCGCTACCCGGCGGATCCGCCAACCGTCGATGAGATCGTGGCGGTGATGCGTCGCGCCGGCGATGGACGCCACGGCCGGCGGATGCGCGGACTGATCGTCGTGCTCTGGCGCGCCGGGCTTCGAATCCACGAGGCGCTGGCGCTGGACGAGACTGACTTGGACGAGCGTCGCGGCAGCGTGCTGGTGCGTCACGGTAAGGATGATCGGCGTCGCGAGGTCGGGATGAATTCGTGGGGCCTGGTTGGTCCTCCGCGACTGGGCCCCCGATCGGATCTCGCTTGCGCCCGGGCCGCTGTTCTGCGTGATCGACGGACCGACCCGCGGGCGCGCCTGGTCAGACAGTGCGGTCCGGGCCGAGCTGCGCCACCTGGCCGTTCAGGCTGGGGTGCGGCGACGGTTCGCGCCGCACCAGCTGCGGCACGCGCATGCGGTCGAGTTGCTGCACGAGGGGATCCCGCTGCCGCTGATCCAGCGCCAGCTCGGACACGCCTACCTGTCGACCACTGGCACTTACCTGCAGGGCATCTCCACCGAGGAGATCATCGGCGCCGTTCACGCCCGCAAGGCACCCACGATGGCGGGCAGCAGGCTGTCCTCGAACGGCGGAAGTGGCTTGATGTAGGGCTCGAGCAGCTCCGCGGCCTGTTGTGTGGTCAGGACTTCGTCGGGATCGAGCTTGATCAGCTCGTGTTCGGTTTCGTCGTACTCCCAGACGTTCTCGCCGATTAGACGGCAGCGCTCGTCGTAGGGCCAGACCATGGCGACGCGCCCGCGGAGCAGGTACATGGTGTTCTCGTCCGCGTCGATTCCCGCCGCGACGAGCGCCGTCCCGAGCGTCTGTTGGTAGCCGACCATGGTGCTCACGACCATGAAGTCGCCGACCGCCACGGTTTCGCTCTCGTTGTAGAAGATCGACTGGTTGGTGTCGGCCCAGAGCCGGTAGAGGGGTTCGACCTGGTCGCGGCCTTCGAGCTTGATAGGTGGCTGGCCGATCATGTCGAAGCGGTACGTGGGCTGCGCGACGGTCATCTCGGGGGCGAAGATCTCCTCGAAGCGCCCTGCGTGCTCCAGGTTACGATGGCGGTCGTAGCTCTGAAGGAGGTAGCGGTGACGCGGGTTCTGGGTGACCTCGATCAGTTCCTGCACCGCCTTGTTTGTCTTGGTGATGTCGAGCTGCTTGACGTCGGTGTGTCCCATTGCTGACTCCGCGTTCGGTGGGGTGGGTGGTGACTCGCGTAATTCACTGCGAGGGCGGCGGCGCCGGCGCAGTTACTTGGCTCTGCGGGTCGATCAGGATCTTGGCGTGCTGTTCTGGCTTGACGAGCGCGTCGAACGCGGCCGCGACCCCGTCGAGTCCGACGAGGCCGGTGACGAGCGGCCTCGCGTCTAGCTTGCCGTCGGCCAGCATGTGCAGCGTGTCGCGGAACTCAAGCGGCGTATAGCCGACCACAAACCGTAGGTCGATCTCCTTGTTGATCGCCATGGAGGGGCGAATCCGGTCCTCGCCCATGCACACGCCGACGCCGATCACCCGTGAGAACAGGGGTGCGGAGGTGATTACGCCGTCGAGCACGCCCGGCATCCCGACGCACTCGAAGATCACGGGGTGCTTGGGCTTGATGCCCAGCGTGTCAACGCTCCGCCACACGTGCTGCCAGGGAACGGGCAGCCGCTGCAGTTTCTCCATCGTCGAGATCAGCAGGTCGACCGCGGCCGGCAGCGCGTTGACGTGGCCGCGGTCGCCGGCGTCATACGGCGACTGGTGCGCGGGATCGACCACGGGGTCAGCGCCGCAGCGCGAAGCGAGCTCGCGCCTGGCCGCGGAGAAGTCGCTGGCGACGACCGTACGCACCCCGCGGGCCTTGAGCGCGCAGATGACAGCGAGGCCGATCGGGCCGCAGCCGATTACGATCGCTACGTCACGCTTCCCGATCTCGCTGCGCCGCACGGCGTGCCAGCCGATCGCCATCGGCTCGGTCAGTGCGCTCAGGTCTGGCGGCAGCGCGTTCGGGACGGGCAGGATCAGCGACTCCTCGACCACAACCTGCTCGGCGTAGGCGCCGGGCGCCTTGGCCGAGAGGCCAATCGCGTGCGGCTCGCCATCGCGCCTGATCATCGGGAGCGCTACGACGTGCGAGCCTGTGGCGGTGCGCTTGCGGCAACGCGGGCCGTACTCGGCAACCTCGCCGCAGAACTCGTGGCCGAACACGACGCGCTGATCGGAGCGCATGAAGTCCCCGTAGCCGATTTCGCTCAGCACGTCAGCCAGCTCGTCGCAGTGATGGCGAGCGTGGAGGTCCGATCCGCAGATCCCGCAGCGCAGCACGTTGATCAGAACCTGGCCGTGGCCCGGTGGGATGCCGCGGATGTCTGCCACCTCCAGCTGCGCGTCCCGACAAACGACAGCCTTCATGCTCCGACCGGCTCTCGTACGTGGCTCACGTGTCCCAACTCGCGGCTTTCGTCTCGCTCCTCGGCTACTGACGCCACCGTAACTTACGTGACCGTCAGTTGCAAGTGCCATCATGTCTCGCATGAGCAGGCAACCCGGAAAGTCGGCCCGTCTAAGCGCGCCGGCTCGACGGGAGCAATTGCTCGACGTCACCGCGCGACTGGTAGCCGAGGGCGGCTTCCACACGATTTCGATCGAGGCCGTCTCCGCCCGGGCCGGGGTTACCCGGGCGCTCGTCTACAACCACTTCCGTGACCTCCGCGAGCTCCTCGAGGCGGTGATCGAGCGCGAGACCTCCCGCGCGCTGGCCCAGGTCTCCGAGACCACCCTCACCAACCTCAGCGAGGGCGATCCCCGGGAGCTGATGCTCGAGGCGCTAGACGCCTACCTCAACGCCGTCCGCAGCTCGCCGAGCACCTGGCGCCTGGTGCTGATGCCCCCTGAGGGTGCGCCGCCAGCCCTGCATGCGAAGATCGCCAATGGACGTGCCGTCGTACTCGAACGACTCTCCCGCGCCGTCCGGCCCCTCACCGACCGAAGCGCCCAGCCACGCGATGCAGAGCTCACCGCCCGCGTTCTCTCGGCAATATCCGACGAATACGCCCGCCTTCTCCTCACCGACCCCGACAGCTTCCCACCCCACCGGCTCCTGCAACACGCACGATGGTGGCTCCGCGCGCCAGTGGCGAACAAATAAGACGCGCAGTGACCGGGCCGACCAGCGCAACCGGGCCACGCGCTGGGCGGCATGTCAGCCCGCTCGGCCCCCGCAGCCGACAGCAGCCCCTACCGCGTCACACCCCCAGCAAGTTCGAAGCAGGACCGGCATCGTCCCCGCTTCCAGCACGAACGACAGATCCGTGACCGCCATAACCTCGCCAAAGCGCTTGGTCAGCGACTCGGCCTTGACGACCGCTGTCACCTGCGGCCCCGTGTCTGGTCAGGTTGAGCGAGCGCGGATGCGCCCAGACGTTGCCGTGCGGCCGCGCGATCGACGCCGAGCGCGCCCAGCAGCACCGCCGCGGGATCTGGTGGTTCGAGAGCGAGAATCTGGGCCAGCACCTCGGGGCCGGTGACCTGGAGCTTCCGATGACCCTTGGGCTTGTACGCTTCCTCCAGCACTTTCTTTGCTGCGGGCGTCATGCGGAAGCGATCTTTTTTCGCGACGTCTCTGATCCTCGGCTTCTTCGGGACGGGGCGCATCGGCAGTGGGGGAGCGTCGGTGCCGGACCCCAGGCCCAGGGCGCCCAGGGCCTCGTGATCGAGCGACTCAAGGGCCTGGCGAGCTTGCTGCAGGCTCACGCCCAGCACGGCTTCGACCGAGGGATCTTCAAACAATGCGAGCAGGATGTGATCGGTGCCAGTTCGGCGATCACCTCGGCGACGAGCCTCCTCACTGGCCTGCAGGTAGATGGCCCAGGCGTGAAATACCTCTGGCGCAACGGATTCGGTGGTCATGACGACTCCTTGTTGTATTTGGTGTGTACGGATTGGCGGGTGACACCCAAGGCGTCTCCGATCTGCTGCCACGACCAGCCCTTTTCCCGGGCCGCCGCGACGTGGTTCGCTTCGACCCTCTCGGCCAGGCGATGGAGCGCCAACGAGGCGCGTAGCCCCAGCAACGGGTCGTCGGACGCGATCGCGGAGGCGATGTCTTCAGCGTTCATGCCCGTCAGTCTAGACTGACAACAGGCCGTTTGTCAACCCAAACTGACACCGCGTGGTCTCCTTGCTTCGCTCGACGAGGAGTGTCGACGGCGGCGCCTCGGGAGCCTCAGATTGCGCGGATGCGAGGGCTGTCGCGTGCCTCCTGGCCGAGCTTCGCCGCCAGACGCGAGGTTGGCGAATGTCAGCACACCGGCACGACTGCGGCGAGAGCCCTCATAGGTCATCCTGGTTCGTCCGCGCAGCCCCGGCCGGGTCCCTGCCGAGAAGGAGGGGTCCAGTTATCGCCAGGCCCTGCCGTCAACGTCGAGGTTGGCGGCGTTGATGGGGTCTAGAGCTTGCCCAGCAGTTCGCGGAGTGTGTTGGTGTAGGTCTCGAGCGCGGCGCGGCCTTGGTCGGTGAGGGCGATCGAGGTGCGCGATGCTCGCCCGTTGCCTGTTGTTTCGCTGGTCAGGTAGCCGGCGTCCTCGAGCTTGCGGAGGTGGGTGATCAGGTTGCCGGGCGTGAGATCGAGCACGTCCTGTAGGCGGGTGAAGGAGAGCGTGTCCCCGGCGGGGAGCGCCGCTAGTGTCGCCGTGATTCGCAGCCGCGCCGGAGCATGGATCACGGGGTCGAGGGTGTCGGCGCCCACGTGATCTCCTTCCGTGCCTGCAGCTTCGCGCGCGCAACGACAAACGCGATGACGGCGATGAACCACCCGATCCCGGCCGCCAGCCACGCGCCGGAGGGACCGACGAACAGAGCGATCATCCCGGCCGGCACGATGATCAGCGCTGCCCAGAACGCCGGCCAGTCGGCCTTCATGCCCGCGATCCCCAGCACGGTCGTGCCGATGATGATCAGCGGCCCGGCGGCCGGGATCACGCCGTAGACGATCGTGTGGCTAGCGTGATAGTGGTACATCGCGCCCTGAATCATGGGGCTACACAGAATCGACAGCCCGAGCGCGGCCCCCTCGACCCGCTGCTGTCTGATCGAGGCGCCGCTGACGCCGGTCGTCGCATGCCGGTGGAGCTTCACCATGGCGACGGTTGCGACCACGACCACCGTGTAGGTAAACACGATCGCGCCGCCGCTCGGACCGCTGTAGGGATGCTGTCCGCGCGTCGAGAGCCACAGCACGCCGTAGGCGACGAGGACCAAGGCGCCCATCAACGCCATCAGAAGAGGTGGGCGCGGGTCGAACTCGCGCTGCGCGTCTCGCGTGCTCCGAGCCAGCAGCGCCGCCGCTTGGTCGGGGGCAAACGCGTCGTCGCCATCGGCGACGTCGATCGGTTCGTTGTCGGATGTTCCTTGCATCAGCCGCACCCTTCGATCGCTTTGTGATGCAAAGTAAACATACTTTGCTAACCAAAGTCAAGGCCAATCGCAGAGAATCTGACGACCCGCCCGCACGCATGCTGCGTCAGGGCGTAACTAGCCGTCTGACGTCGGCTGAGCTTGCCGGGCGAGCAGCGCGACGACGCTCACGGCGGGGTTGTAGTGGGCGCCCGAGATGCGGCGACCAGCCGGAACAAGCGGTGTGCTGGATCTGTTGAGTTGTTCGTGCGTGAGATTCGATCAACCAGCATGATGCCGATCTCCTTTGGGCGGTCTGTCAGGCGGGGCAGAAGGCCGCCCCGCCTGACAGCGGAACCCTGTGGAGAGGACCGATCCTGGTTGCGCCGTCGTAGAGGACGGAGCGAATTACGCCATCGCCGGGGTTCGCTGGAGGGTCGCCGCGAGGTTGCGGATTGCGGTGAGCACGACGTCGGGCTGGGAGAGCATCGGCACGTGGCTGCTGTCGACCGCGTAGGTCGTGGCACCCATGCGCTCGGCCGAGGCGCGCTCCAGATCCGGGTGAACGGCGTGATCGTTATTGGCCACGATGTAGGCGCTCGGCTTCGTCCTCCATGCGGTGCCTTTGGGCTTCTCGTTGAACAGTTCGACGGCGGGGGGCGTTGCGGTCGCCCACACGACCTCCTGCTCTTCTTCAGACAGATCTCCGCAGAAGTATCCGATGCCGGAGGGCAGCATCCAGATCCGGCCGTCGGCGACTTCGATCTGCCCAAACAGCTCGGTGGTCGGGTACTTGGCCTGCTGGCTCGCTGCGGTCTCGTCCTCATCGGGCGCGACCGCGGAGATGTAGACGAGTCCGACGACGCGGTCGTCGATTCCCGCGCCAGTGATGACAGCGCCTCCGTAGGAGTGGCCGACGAGGATCGAAGGACTCGAGACCCGTCCGAGCGTCCGAGTTACGGCATCGATGTCGCTCTGGGCTGTGTCGAGGTTGTACTGGGCGCAGATCACCTCGTACCCCTCGGCCCGAAGCGGCGGGACCAACTTGCTGAAACACGACCCGTCCGCCCAGATCCCGTGGCAAAAGACGATGCTGGGTTTACCTGACATGTGGTTCTCCTTGTGGTTGTGGTGAAACAGATCGCCGAGCTTGTGTGACATTCGCGCTCCTTTCGGTGGCTGCGGCTAGCGACGCGCCGGCAGGCTAAGAGGGAGCCCACGCCTCGCACCCGTCGATGACCCATTCAGTGCGACGTGTCCCGCTCGCGAGCGGCGCGTCGGCCAGGGAGCGGAAGCCCGCCGCGCGTGACTCGGGTTCACCGCTGGGCGGATGCTCTCGTGCCGTACGCCATCGCGAGAGATTCCCGACCGGAACTCGCGGCTGTGCGGATCACGTCAAGCACGAGGTCGGGGTGGGAGAGCATCGTGACGTGAGTACTTCCGACCTCGTAGATCGTGGCCCCCATGCGCTGCGCCGCGAAGCGCTCGAGATCGGGGGTGCGCTCTCGTGCTGAAGCACGACCCGTTGGCCCAGATGCCGTGGCAAAAAACGATGCTTGGCTTGCCCTGTGCGGGCATGAACTCTCCTCCTTCCTCAGGCTTGGCGACGTTCTGGCGAGAAACCGCTTAGTTCGGAGTGGCTTCACGCGAACGAGCGATGCAGACGCCACGGTAGCCCGCGCTTCCCCCGCGTGCATACGTCAGATGACGACATCTGACGTAAGCCGGACCCCGGAAACGTCCTACTGTTTTCCCGTTGCGCCGAGCGCGCTCGCGAGTTGTGTGCGGGAGCTGACGCCGAGCTTGGGGAAGAGCCTGTACAGGTGAGTCGAGATCGTCCGATGCGAGAGGTAGAGACGTTCGCCGATCTCGCGATTGGATAGTCCGTCGGCGGCCATTTGCGCGATTTGAAGTTCTTGTGGGGTGAGGTCCCACCATGCCTCACGGGCCCGCGCGCCGACGTGTTCTCCGGCAGCTCGCAGCTCGCGTCGCGCTCGCTCGGCTAGCCGTGATTGGCCGAGGGCATCGAAGGTATCCACGGCCGCGCGTAGCCGTCCGCGTGCCTCAATCGATCGGCGTTGGCGGCGTAGCCAGTCACCATGGGCCAGCTGGACTCGCCCAGCGAGAAGAGGCGAGACGCCCGCGGTGCTGGCGCCTGCGGCTTCGTACGCGTCGTCCGCGTCAGCACTGTCGGCAATCAGAGCGGTCGCATAGTCGAGTTGAGCTCGGAGAGATGGGGTGCCGTTCCGGGATGCGATCTGCTCCCACGCCTGCAAGTGGTTGCTGACCTTTTTCAGATCGCCGCTCCCGTGCACCGCAGCGTCTGCGAGGTCGGCGAGTATCGAACCACTCGTAAATTGGCTGTAGGCAATGTCGGCCGTATCAAATACCCGGATGATGTGTAGGTACGCGTCGGCGTATCGCTCGCGCATTAGTGCGTGCCGCCCTCGTGCGTAAACGGCGAGTGACCACCTGGCGCCCCTCCCAACGTATCCGCGTTCTCCTTCAGCGATCAGAGAGTCGGCGGTTTCGTCGTTTCCGGAGTCAGCCGCGGCGATTCCTTGGGCGAGAAGGGTGTTGTAGCGAAGCGTTACCTGGCCCGCCCCTTCGGTGAAGCTTGCGCACTCCGCTGCACTGATTGTCGCTGGGACGACGAACCCCAAGCGAAGGTTCACCCATGCCTCGAGTGCGAGCGTGTTCGCAAGCAGTAATGCTTCTCCGGACGCGCGAAACGCCGCTTCTGCGGCTTGAAGAAACGGCAGCGCGAGATCCTGCGACCAGCTGTATGCAGCTGCCGAGCCCAACGAAAGAAGCTGCCGTGGGTTGAGGCTGTCAACGAGCGACCAGCGCTCGACGCCGGCGCGGATCCTTCGCGCGGAGCGCGCCGGGTCGAAACACGCAAGTACGTTCAAGCTCGATGGATCGTCAACAGCTGTCCCTGAGCGTTGAACGACGGCCGCAGCGGCGACGCGAGTTTCGTCGTCGAGGTTCGCCCAAGCCGCCGGCGATGCGACACGCATGAGTACGTCAACGGCACGCCCACCGTCCCCCCTACCAAGGAGGTCCTCTGCCATCCTGACGAAACGTCGGATCGTGCCAGGAGATCCGAGCCAGGCGCCACGACTACGTTCCAGTTGGAAAGAGGCGATTGCATGCTCGTACGGAGCAAGTCCGAGCCGTTGCGCCCCTCGGAGCAGCCGTGAGCTTACGGCGACACGTCCCGCGAGGCCTGCCATGTCGCCCGCCCGGAACAGGCACAAAGCTCGACGCGAAGGATCAGAAGTGAGTTGCGCCGCGCGCTCGAGCGCCGAAACCGAGGCATCAGTCGCACCGCGAGCAGCCGCCCTATCGGCCATCTCAACCAACCCGCCGGCAAGCTCCGCGTCCGGGCCCGTTGCGGCAGCCGCACGGTGCCAGACTGCGCGGTCAAGATCGCAAGAAAACGCTTGAGCCAAAGCATCATGCGCGTACCGGAGTGCCTCAGGTCCCGCCGCGCGATGCACCGCCGACCGAATGAGCGGATGCCGGAAGCGGAAACCATCGACGCTCAATGCCCCAAGCCTCGCGCTCACCGCTTCAAGCCAATTCTCCTCTGTCGCCGGGCAATCAAGAAGTCGCGCAGCGGCGTTCAACTGAGCCAGTTCCCCATCGTCAAGGGCCGCGAGCAGAAGAAGTGTCCGCGTCTCGCCGCTCAGCGTGTTGAGTCTCGCCGCGAAAGCCCGCTCAAGTCGCGCCGTTAGAGGCAGCGGGTGCATCGGCAAAACAGGATCGTCGCCGAGAGCACTGACCGCGAGGGGGAGTTCGATCAGCGCAAGCGGATTGCCCGCAGCCTCGTCGAGAACCCGCCGCTTCACGTCAGCAAAGAGCTCGTGGGCGTGCAGGTCAAGCAATGCACGTGCGGCGTCGTCACCCAAACCGGAAAGCCGGAGCTCCGGCAGACGAGCGTCGTCGAACACGCTCGGCACTCCATCGCGCACTGAGGCCAAAAGGACCACCGGCTCGTCTTCCAGTCGGCGTCCGACGAACGACAGGACCTGCGCCGACGCCGGATCGAGCCAATGAGCGTCGTCGACCAAAGCAAGAATTGGGCCTCCGGTTGCCGCGCTGGAGAGCAGACCCAGGGTGGCGAGTCCAATCAGGAACACGTCTGGCCGTTCGCCCGCGACAAGCCCGAAGGCAGACTCGAGCGCTCGACTCTGCGGTTCGGGCAGTGTGCCGAGCCGCGCCAGATACGGCTTGAGAAGTTGATGAAGGCCCGCGAAAGCGAGAGGCGACTCTGACTCCGAAGCAATCGCTCTCGTTACCGCTGAACCGCGTTTCAAAGCTCGCACGGAGGCTGCCTCTAGCAACGCTGTTTTGCCGATGCCCGCCTCGCCCCGTACCACCATGCTGCCGCCGCCCAGATCGATCCCATCGATGAGCTCATAGAGCTCTCCGAGTTCTCGATCGCGGCCAAGAAGGCCACCGAAACGCGCCACGGGCGCCTGATTGAGCTCAGCGGACGTCTGCGCGTCCTTCGCTCGGAGCGGTGTCTACTCTGCGTCCCACCGGCTCTACGCCGTCCGCCTCGAGCTTGTAGGCGCGCTGTCCGCCGGAAACCGCGTGCTCCTGGACGCCGAACGCACCGTGGACCCAGTCACCCGGCCTGAATTGTTCATGACGGGACGCGATCACACGGCCCAGCGCAGTCTTGCCAATCCCCGCCTCACCCCGGACGACAGGACGCGGCGTCGTCCTGACCGACATCGATCAGTACCTGGTTCATCTCGGCCTCTTCGTAGTGGCGACCCCAGAGGGACTGCAGCGGACGAACACCAGCGCAGCTGGCGCTCGCGTGACCGGTGGATGCCGCCATAATTCCGAGTCTCCTCGCGAGGACTGTCGAAGTGATCGTCGGCATCGTGACGAGAAGCGTCCGGATCCTCTTCAGTCATTCGACTGAATCGCGCCCCGCGGAAGGCGCCTCCAACGACGATCACCGTCGACCGCCGCGGTGCTAGCTCACCCTCGGCCCGCCGCACTCCAGCAAACGAAAACCCGCTCCCGGGTTGGACGACAGATTCGAGTAACGCCGCACTGCCGCTCATCCGCGAAAGCGGAAGATTCGGCGCCGTGACGGGGCGGACCGCCCGACCAATCGCGAAGGTCGCGGGCGACTGCTTTGGGTTCTGAGCCGTCCCCGAGCTGGCTAATCCTTTTGTAATGGCCGACGCGTCAGACGGCTCCTATAGAGAAGAGTGGCTTGCCACGAACACGATCACGGCGCCCAGCTGGCGCGACCACCGCATTTCGGTCCGGTGGTGTGAACGCCGCACCAGAGCAATAGCGAATTGTCCAGCATGTCGAGGGGCCCGGCGCGTGGAGCGATTGTCGGCCAGCTGGCGGTCGGCGCCGCTATTGCGAGGAGGTCGATAGCACCGCGATCGCCTCGATCGAAACGAGAAGGCCCCGGGGCAGTCGAACGTGCGCCGGGGCGGACCGTGCTGGCGGGGGATCGGGCATGTGGCGGGCGTACACCTCGTTGAGGCGCCCGAAGTCATCGACGTCGGCGTAGAAGATCGTCGTCTTGACGACGTGGTCCATCGAGCAGCCAGCGGCGCGCAGCACAGCCGCGAGATTCAGCAGCGCCTGCTCGGTCTGCGCTTCGATCCCGGCAGCAGCCTCGCCGGTCGCGGGATCGATCCCCGCCATTCCTGAGCAGAAGACCAGGTTGCCGGCCACGATCGCCTGGCTGTAAGGGCCTAGCGCCTCCGGCGCCTGATCACTTGATACCGCTCTTCGAGCCATGCCTGTGCCTCCGTCGCTTTTGTCCCGGTCAGCGCGACCCTACCGGCGGCACATCGCCGGTCGCAAGCACGGCCACTCCTGACCGGAGGGGGGACCCCCAAGCGGACGGTAGGGAGCAGTCTTGCCGGGTTTGCCGGTGCTGGATTCCACGATTTACCCTGCTGCGGATAGGCTGTCGCTTCCTCTTGAGCGTGACGAGCACGGATGGTCGGTCCTGCGTGTAGGCTGCGGACGAGGACGGCTGGAACTGCCGCGAGGAGGGGGAACTGGGCGCCGCGCTCAACAGGTCGGGCACGAGCTTCTCCTCGGCTGAAAGGTATGCGTGATCCAAGCCCTTAGGTCACGCAGCACTGTGATGTTGCAGATCGCACGCAACCGGGCGCTCGCGCGGTTGTTGCTGGCGTACTTCGTCAACATCCTCGCCGAGTACGGCCAGTGGATCGCGATCCTCGTGTACGCCTACCAGCGTGGCGGCGCTACGCAGGCGGGTCTGGCGGTGATCATCCAGCTGATCCCGTCGATCCTCCTGGCACCGATCGTCAGCTCCTAGGCGGGTCGCCTAGGGGTCGTGCGCGTAACCGTCGGCTGCTACCTCCTCGAGGCGCTGATGCTCGGCGTTGGTGCCGCAGCGATCCTTACGGGCTCGACGGTTGTGCTCGTGTACGCGAGCGCGGCCTGCCTGTCGGTCCTGATCGCGGTCACACGCGCCATGCACAGCGTGCTAATGCCGCTGGTCGTCCGTCTCCCCGAGGAGCTCACCGCCGCCAACGTCGCGACCAGCTGGTCCGACGGGTTGGGCGCCGTGATCGGAGCAGCGCTTGCAGGCATCCTTATGAGCATCGACGGGCCCGGCCTGGCGCTGGCTGCGCTAGCGGTGATCGCGGCGACGATGGCACCACTCGCTGCGGTTCGCCCGAGACAGGCAGCAAACCGAGACCCCGGGGACAGGGACGACGGCGCGGGAGGGGCGCTCGCAGACCTGCTCGCAGCGGCGCGCGTGATCGCGTCGCGACCGAGCACCCGTGCGCTGATCGCCTACCCGGCGGGTGCGGCCGCGATCGAGGGGGCCGTCGATCTGCTGGTCGTGATCCTCGCGGTCAAGATTCTGATGATCGGCCCGGGCGCGGCGGGCTACCTGAGCGCCGCGTTCGGCGTCGGCGGGCTGATCGGAGCGCTCGGCGCGGTCGTACTCGTCGGCCGGCGGCTCGCGCTGCCGCTGGCGGCAGCCGCATTGATCGGAAGTGCGGGGCTCGCCGCACTGGCGCTGGCATCGACGGTCATCGTCGCCGTTGTACTACTCGCGATCGTCGGCGCCACACGAACCGTGCAATCGGTCGCGGCGCAGACGCTGATCCAGCGGTCCACGCCGCTTGATGTGCTCGTGTGCGTGTTCTCACTAATCGAGTCGATGCGTGACATCGGTCTGGCGTTCGGCTCCGTCGCGGTACCGCTGCTGGTCCATCTCGGCGGTCCCGATGCGGCTTTTATCGGCATCGCGATGTTCGGGCCGATCGTCGTGCTCCTGACCACCCGGCAGCTGCTGCGCACGGACGCAACCGCGACGATCCCGGTGGTCGAAATGGGGCTGCTGCGCAACCTTGAGATCTTCGCGCGACTGCCTGCTGCACCACTTGAGACGCTCGCCCGCGAGGCCAGCTACACGACCGTGAAGCCGAGGGCGGAGATCATCCACGAAGGCGACGAGGGCGACCGCTACTACGCAATCGTGCACGGCACCGTGGCCGTCACGATCAACGCCATCGAGGTGGCCCGCCTGAGCGACGGTGACGGCTTCGGCGAGATCGCGCTGCTCCACGACAGCCCGCGAATCGCGACCGTCACCGCAACGACTGATACCGCCCTGTTCGGCGTCAACCGCGAGGCGTTCCTGACCGCGATGCACGCCAGCCCGACCGTCCACGCGGTCGCGAGGGAGATCGCGATGGCGCGGACGGGTGGCGGGCCCGACTAACCGCGCCGAACCCGATGGCACTCGCACTGGGCAGCCGCCGCGTCCGGCCGGCCTTCCCCAACCCCATGAAAGCCGCAGCCCGCATTGGATCGCGGCCTCCCGCTCAGATCGAAGAGCGCCCACCCACACCCGAGCGCGTCGTCGCCGCTGCTTGAGGCGTCGAGCGGTCGCGGAAGAACCGGATCCGGCGGGGACGTCGCGATCGCTTCGGAACACAGCGCCACGAGATCCTTGGGTGGCCCGAAGCCCGTGCTGATCCGACGTCGGGCACTCAGCGCCTGGTCTCGTACCTGGTCAGCACCACGCCGTCGGGAAACGTCCGGGTCTCCACCAGGCTCAGGTTCACCCAGTTGTCCAGGGCCGTGAAGAACGGCGTGCCGCCGCCCACCAGGACCGGATGGGTGACGATCGCGTACTCGTCGATCAGCCCGGCCCGCATGGCCGCCGCGGCGAGTGTGGCACCGCCGATGTCCATGGGGCCGCCGTCGTCGGCCTTGAGCCTGGTGATCTCGGTGACCGCGTCGCCGGTGACCAGACGGGTGTTCCAGTCGACCGTGCTGGTCGTCGAGGAGAACACCACCTTCGGCATGTCCCGCCAGCGGCTGGCGAACTCGATCTCCGCCGGTGTGGCGCCCGGCTGCTGGTCGGCGGTCGGCCAGTGGGAGCTCATCGTCTCCCACAGCTTGCGCCCGTACAGCGCCAGGCCTGTCGCCCCCACCCGGTCGGACCACCACTGGAACAGTTCGTCGCTCGGCACGCTCCAGCCGAGGTCGTCGCCGGGCGCGGCGATGTAGCCGTCCAGGGTCAGGTTCATGCCGAAGGTCAGTTTCCGCATGGCGTCAGCCTCCCGTGAGTCGGTATTCGGCGTACAGACCAGCACGGCGCGCAAAAATCATCGGTCAGGCCCACCGAGGGCCAGTTGACCACGACGCCAAGCAGATGCTCCGTACGGAAAGGAACCGGTGCCGGCACACCGTCGCGTGGAGCCCGTCCCGAGAGCACTGGCCGAGGGCGGTGTGCCGTAACACTGGTTCGGTGATGTGTGCCGGTGAGGGGACGACAACCGGGACCGCGCCACGCCCATGTGCAGGCTTAGGCGCGGGCCTCCCGGCCAGACTCAGGCGCTCCTGCCCGGGACCGATTGCCCAGCGCCACGCAATCCACCGGACCACCACGTGGTGCATAGGCATAACCTAATGCAGAGCAGGGGCGCCGACGGGACGGCGACCTAAGTCAACTAGAGGCGGCCTGGGAATGATTCAACCGCGCGGACAGCAGATCGTTGCCCGGTACGGTTCCCCGTCACCTCGGCCGGGCGACGCTCGAAGCGAAATCCTGATTTCCAGCCAGTTCTACA
>CAVOTN010000023.1:0-334527 GCA_963699325.1 uncultured Solirubrobacterales bacterium
CTGTCGGGCAAAGGGTGTCGTCCGGGCGGGTTATGAAGATTCCGGGATGGCTCAGAACTTCATTGCTTGTGACCGGGGGCAGTCGATGTTGTTGCCGCCGGATCTGTTGGATTGGGTGCCGGACGATCACTTGGTGTGGTCGATCCTGGGGGCGGTTGAGCAGATGGACTTGAGTGCTTTTTATGGGGCGTATCGGGAGAACGGTCAGGGGCGCGCGGCGTATGAGCCGTCGATGGTGCTGGCGCTCCTTTTGTACGCGTATGCGCGCGGGAATCGGTCCTCGCGGGGGATCGAGCGGGCGTGCCGGGAGGATGTTGTCTACAAGTTGATCACCGCGATGCGGGTGCCGGATCACTCCACGATCGCGGAGTTTCGTCGCCGGCACGAGCGGGCGATCTCCGAGTTGTTCAGTGCGGTGCTCGAGCTGTGCGAGGAAGCTGGTTTGGTTGAGGTCGGGATCATCGCGATCGATGGCACGAAGATCCGCGCGAACGCGTCGCGCGGCGCGAATCGCACTTACGAGAAGCTCGTCGCCGACATCTTGAAGGAGGCCGAGGAAACCGACCGCTTGGAGGATGGTCTGTTCGGGTCCGATCGTGGCGATGAGCTGCCTGAGCATCTCCGGACCGAGGAAGGACGCCGGCAAGCGTTCAAGGCCGCGAAGGAGCGGCTCGCTGCGAAGGCCGGCCGCAGCGAGGAGCCCGAGGTCGCACGGTTCGAGGTTGACGCTGGGCAGTTCACCCCGCGTGGTCGGGGTCGCCGTGCGTGGCATCGCGAGGGACGCAAGGCGCTGTTGGCAAAGCGCGAACGGGACGCCAAGCCGATCGCGCGCTCGAGACCGGAGCGGCTGCTTGAGACGCTTGACCGGTTGGAGGAGAACCATCAGGTCGAGATCCAGGCCAACGCCGCGTATGAGGCGTGGTGGGCAGCGCGGGCCGCTGGTGGCGTGCCCGGCCAGAAGCTCGGGATGCCACCGAGGCCGGTCACGCCCTCGTTGGTGCCGGAGGGTGTGATGAACAAGACCGATCACGACTCGCGGATGATGCGCACCCAGGGGCAGCCGACGGTGCAGGGGTATAACGCGCAGGCCGCGGTCACCCGCGGACAGATCATCGTCGCGGCGGAGATCACGGTCGAGAGCCCGGACTTCGGTCACCTCGAACCGGTCGTCGAGGCGGCACTCCGCGAGCTCGATGATGCGAGCGTCAAGCAGCGGCCGGAGATCGTGCTCGCCGACGCTGGTTACTGGCACCAAGAGCAGATCGAGAGTGTCGTCGCAGGCGGGATCCAGGTGCTGGTCCCTCCCGACGGTGGGTTGCGGAAAGACATCAGGCCGGGCTGGGACAAAGGGATGTATGCGTTCATGCGCCGAGTGCTCTCCAGCGAGCACGGGCACACGATCTACAAGCAGCGAAAAGCGACGGTCGAGCCGGTGTTCGCGCAGATCAAGTTCAACCGCAAGATCAACAGATTCCAACGCCGAGGACGCACCGCCGCCTTATCCGAATGGCGGCTGGTCGCGGCCACCCACAACCTCATGAAGCTCCACAGCCACTGGATCGCCGCCGAAACCGGCTGAGAGACCCCAACTCAGCCCGCGTCGGCACAAATCCACCCCCTCGGCTCCGCACGGAGCCATCCGGTGCCACAACTTTGCCCGACAGCCACCGCCGCAAGCAGGGTCGCCGCGGCGGCGCACAGAACGCCACGTCGCCTATGCACCCGGGCCACGCCGCGCCGATGGTCGGTCGCCACGTATGCTTGGACCTGGGCGATTCCCGAGGCAGCGGCTTCGTGTTTGACCGTGGGGTCGTGCAGCGGCTCGGGCGGCGTGACGAGGCTCAGAAATGGCAACAGCTGACCACCCGACACGCGCCAAGCGGCAGCGACGCGCGGCTAGGCATCCGGTTCATGTCTGCTCGACGCCCGGCTTAAGGCTGACTCGGGACCGCGCGATTTTACGCCGGGCTGGGATGGTGGCCGACGTTCAGCGGTGGCGCGTGTAGCGTCCGTCGTTGTATTCCGACTGCTGCCCAGGCGGTCGCAGCGGCCTGCGGGAGGCTGCGTACGCCGAGCTTTGCGTAGACGTGTTGAAGATGCTTCTCGACGGTGCGCGGCGCGATTCCCATGTGGGCGGCTGTTTCGCTGGCGGTGTGGCCGAGCGCTGCCAGTCGCAGCGTCTCGGCCTGGCGGGCAGTCAGACCGAGGCTGCCTAGCGCGGCAACGTTCAGCTCTTCGGCGCCGCTTTCGAGCAGCAGCACCTCGCGGCGGTCTGCGCGCTTGTTCGGCAGCAGGCGCACGAGCACCGTGCCTGCCGCGGCGTGCAGGACAAGCGGTTGGGCCGCCGCACGGGGGTTGCGGTGCTGCGAGATCCAGGCGCTGACCTCGTCTGGCAGTCCGCGACGACTCGCGAGCGTATCGCCGAGCAAGCGGCGTGCGCCGTCGGTGGCGAACTCGACGCGTCCTCCGGGGTCGAGGACGACAACGTGCTGACCGAGCGTGTCGAGGCCCTGCTCGAGTGCGACGAGCATCGCCTTGCGCACGCTCGACAGCTCGGCGTTGCGGTAGGCCTGCATCAGATGCGGCCGTGCGAGCGCGAGCAACTGCACCTCGCGGTCGGTGAAATCGGTGCGCGTGCGGGTCAGCGCGATCCCGACGATCAGTGGCGCGCGCGCGGGCAACGTGAACGCGACCTGCCACTCAATGCCGATGTGGCGGTAAAACTCCCGATAGAGCGCAAGCCGGTGAAAGGTCGGCTGGTCGATCAGGTCCGAGATCCGGTACGGGCGACCATCGCCGGTTTGCGCGTGCCGCTGCAGGAGCGGGTTTTCGTGAATCAGTGCCGCGAATTTCGGTGCCAGGCTCGGGTCGAAGTCGGGAACCGTGATAGCGAATACCCCATCCGGCGTGATCTCGTTGTAGCCCACCCGATCGCACGGGACCGCGCGACTGATGATCTCGAGAATGCCGTGACGGTATTGCGCGAGGTCCTCAAAGCCATAGGCCTCCCCAACGAGCTCCAAGAGCAGCTGCGTATCGGTGAGCGTCTGGCCCCGGATCACGCCGACAGTATCTCTGCTCCGATCCATCGCTGCACGTATTCAGGACATCGCGTACGTAGAGATACGTAGCCGTGCCGCTTGCCCGCGTGACCGCCACGATATACGGTGATCGGCTCCAAGGACGAAGGATTGCGAAGGGGGCGGACGATTTGCACGCAAGCGTGGGCGAGACGCAGGGAGGCCGGCGGACGCCGCGCGGTGCTCCGCGACGAACGGGGTTGGCTGCGTTTCAGGGCCGAAGGCACGGCGGGATCTGGACTGCTCGCCGCGACCGCTCCGACCGGCGCTGCGGTCCCTTCACATGCGGGGTTGCCAGTCCCTCATCGCGGTTTTCTTCTGGCGCTGCTCGTGGCCGTCGGCGTGCTGGCGACGGTAGCTCTGCCTTCCCACGGATCGCGTGTAACTCGCGCTGGAGCTGTCCCGGCGCGTCATCGTCTGCTCACCGAGCACGCGGCGGGTGCGGATCGCTCTCGGGCACCGGCCGGCCTGCTGAGTTTGCCGGCAGCGGCGCAGGCTCCGGTTTCGGCTGCGCTGGGGCGTGACGAGGCGGCGTACCAGATCCACGGGTTGGTGGCGCGCAATCCGGCGCAGCGGCTCGCCGCACGGTTCGGCCGCTCAGGGGTCGCGGTCACGGCGGGCTCCACGCGGTTCGCCATCGCACTCGAGGCGTTCGGGCGCCCGAACGCGCTTCGGGCGCTCGCTCCGGGTTCGCCGGTGGCGAGCGCTGACCGGGTCACCTATGCGCGCGGCCCGGTGCGTGAGTGGTGGACGAACGGGCCGCTGGGACTCGAGCAGGGGTTTGATATCGCCCGACGACCGGCGGGATCGGGAGCGTTGACGCTTTCGCTCGCGGTGTCCGGGAGCGGCACGGCTCGACCACGGGACAGTGCTGCTACCGGGGGGTTTGCGCTACGCCGGCCTGCGCGCCACTGATGCTCGCGGTCGTAGCGTGCGCGCCTGGCTCCAGGTGCGCAACGGACACGTCCTCGTGCGGGTCAACGATCGCGGCGCGCGCTATCCGCTGCGAATCGACCCGTTCGTCGAGCAGGCGGAGCTGACTCCGAGTGACGGCGTCGGCTGCAACGGAGCCTACGGCGACCAGTTCGGCTACTCGGTCGCGACCTCGGGCAACACGGTTGTCGTCGGCGCGCCCTACCACGAAGCGAACTCGCAGCCGTACAGCGGCGCCGTCTACGTGTTTCAGATGCCGGCCGCTGGGTGGGCGAGCGCGACCCAGACCGCCGAGCTTACCGACTCAACCCTCGGCGGCAACAGGGAGCTGGGGTTCTCGGTCGCGATCTCGAGCGACGGCGACACGATCGTCGCCGGTGCGCCCGCGGGTAGCGAGGCACCGCCGCAAGAACACGTAAACCCTTGCCCAAGCACGCCGTGCAGTCAGGGCACGGTCGATGTGTTCACCACCACCGGCGCCTGGACGAGCACAAGCACGCCGACCGCTCGACTGACCGTCGCCGGCTCTCCGGGCACCGAGAGCTCCCTCGGCGGCGAGCTCGGCTGGTCGGTCGCGATCTCGGGCAACACCATCGTCGCCGGCGCGCCCTACGACGCTACGGCGTCCCCCTCCGACGGCGTGGCGTACGTGTTCAACGAGCCCAATGGCGGTTGGTCGGGGCCGCACACCCAGGTCGCCGAGCTGACCGAGCAGGCACCTCCCACGTGGCGAGGATGAGTTCGGCTGGTCGGTCGGGATCTCGGGCAGCACGATCGTCGTCGGCGCGCCCCTCTACGCGCCGGGCGGGCACGAGCATGGCGCGGCGTTCGTGTTCCCGGGGCCCTGGTCGGGCAACCAGACCCAGACCGCCAACCTGACCGCGAGCGACGCTGACCCCAGCGGCAGCGACCAGCTCGGCGTCTCGGTCGCGGTGTCGGGCAACACGGTCGTGGCCGGCGCAGACAACCACCAGGTGGGCTCGAGCCCGACGCAGGGCGCGGCGTATGTGTTCGTCATGCCCACGACGGGCCCGT
The DNA here is from genome assembly GCA_963699325.1 of uncultured Solirubrobacterales bacterium. GTDB lineage: Bacteria > Actinomycetota > Thermoleophilia > Solirubrobacterales > Solirubrobacteraceae > Palsa-465. The sequence continues at coordinate 5,049 of CAVOTN010000023.1, forward strand.
GGGTGAGCACGACCCAGACCGCGGAGCTGACCGCCTCAGACGGCCAAGTCCGGCGACGAGCTCGGCTACTCGGTCGCGATCTCAGGCAACACGATCGTCGCCGGCGCGCGCCAGCGTCAAGTCGGAGCGCAACGACGGCCAAGGCGCAGCGTACGTGTACACGGAACCCGCCGGCGGCTGGGCGACCACGAGCGCTTTCGCCGCTGAGCTGACCGCAAGCGACGGCGACACCGTCGATAACCTCGGCGACTCGGTCGCGGTCTCGGGCACGACGATCGTCGCCGGTGCGCCTCGACACGACGCGGAGTCGACCACGGCAGACCACGGCGCGGCGTACGTGTTCGGGTCCGGGAGCATCGCGTCCCGCCTCCGGTCGTCGTCGCCGCCGGTCGTGGTCCCACCACCGCCGGCTCAACCGACTGTCAAGCTTGGATCGATCTCGGGTGGTCACGTCAAGATCACCGCGGCGCTCTCCTGTCCGGAGGGCAGCTTGGCATGCGCGAGGGTGACCCTGAAGGCCACGGTCAAGGAGCACCGCAAGGGCCGGAAGATCATCGCGATCACTGCGGGCAAGAAGAGGAAGACGCGTACCACGACGAAGACGGTCGTGGTCGCGAGCGGCGGCGTGACGCTCGCGGCAGGCACGAAGAAGACACTGACGCTCACGATCAATTCGACTGGGCGAGCACTACTCGCGAAGTTCGGCAAGCTCAAGGTGATCGTGACCATCAGCTCTGGCGGTAAGACAATCAAGACGGTCACCGTCACAGTGTTAAAGGCCGAAAAGCCGAAAAAGAAGAAGAAGAAGAAGTAATCCTCCGATCACGCCGCGGTGCCGAGCCCGTTACTCACGGCTTGGTCTGTCGATGACGATGCTCAACGAGTACCCCTCGTCCTACAGCTATACGAGCCGGCACTGAAGCAGGAGTCGACCTGCGGCGATCGACGCGACCTGTCGCGTATAGGCGCTGCATACGTAGATGCCTGACCTGAACGGGGGTTCGCGCGCCCTGCTTGCGGCGACGAGCGCGTCTCCGGCTAACGGACCCGCGATCGCATTCGTACCCCGTGGTCGGCGAACTACCGAGGAACGGGCGCTGCCCGCAACACTCTGGTGCTGCCGTCGGCGTACGCGAGCACCACCGCGCGGCCTTCGTCCACCGCGTTCTTGATTGCCTCCGTGGCCCCAGGCGTCTCGGCGTCGATGAACGCGGCGGTGTCGGGGTAGGGCGACCAGCCCTCTATCGCGAGCTCGATGGCTTCGTCCATCGCTCGAGCCGCGGGCGTCCGCTCGTCGCCGGCCGTCAGCTCTGTCGCCATGACGCGATCATCGCTTCGTAGGAGGTCTCGATCTGGCGCATTGCCGCACGCATTCCCTCACCAAGGGTACCGGCGTCGAAGACCTCCGCCGGCTGCTTGCCGCCACCGCGGGTGTACCGGTGCATCTCGTTGACTCCGTGCGTTCCGTCGTAGACGCGGACAGTCTGTGGGCCCGAGCCCTCGTCGACGACGAGCACGACCGAGTAGTTGGTGACCGCTCGGCGATCGGTGCCGAACTCGACGCGAATAGAGGCGCCGAGCGCCGCGTCCAGCAGTCGGCTGTAGTCGGGCGTCACGCCGGCGCCGATATGCCGGCGGGCGCCTCGCTGGGCGCTCCGGCGGAGAAGATCCGCGACAGCTTGGCCGCGTCCTCCGCCGCCGGCCGCGCGTGCAGATAGCGAGCTGTGGTGCGCGAGTCGGCGTGCCCCATCATCGCCTGGACGTTGACCAGGTCGAAGCCCTGCGCAGCGAGCGTGCCGAACGTGTGGCGCAGGTCGTGGAAGCGGAGCGCCGGCATGTCGGGGTTCTCGGCGATCGCCGCGTCACGCGCGGCTTTGAAACGGCGTCGCAGCGCCGAGCCGTCGAGATGCTCGCCGGTCCGCGAGCAGAACACGAGATCGGAGTTGCGCGTGAACATCGGCCGCTGCGACAGCCTGGCCAGCGCCTGGGCGGGCTGCTCGGCAAGCGGAATGGTCCGGCCGCGGCGTCCTTTCGGGCTGTCCTCCTCCCCGAGCGTGTAGGCACGCTGCACGTGAAGACGCTGCGCCTCCCAGATCACGTGCCGCCAGCGCAGCGCGAGCAGCTCTCCCATCCGCAGGCCACTGAAGGCCGCGACGATGATCAGGCACGCGTCCTGGTCGTCCTCGCGGCGGCGGATCTCCTGTTCGCCCTCCCCCACGCTCATTCGCACGAGCTCGCGGTGGGCGCCTCGCCGCGCGGCCTCGGCGATGGCCAGGACCTCAGACGGGGTGTAGGTCACGATCTCCGCCGGGTCGGGCTCACGCCGTTTCTCTGTCCCGGCCACCGGGTTCAGCGGGAGCACGAACGTGTCCGCCCGGCAACCGAAGGCGAACACGCCGTGCATGACCGCCCGATGAGCATTGACCGCCCGTGATGAGAGCTCGGGTTCGCGATCGAGCTGTGTCAGCCAGCGCGACACCTCACGTGTCGTGATCGATGCCGCTGTGCGTCCTCCGAAGGCCGACATGATGCGTGCCTTCCCCGCCCGGCCGCGCTTGCGTCGCGCCTCCCCCGGCTGGCGCAGCATCGCCGCGTAGCCGGTGACCGTCGAGCGCTTGCAGCCGCCGACGGTACGACGATGCTCGAGCCAAGCCGCCGCCACCTCGTCGAACGTGACGGTCAGCGCCACGTCCGGATCGTCCGCGCGTGCGCGCTCCTCGCGGGCTCGCTCCACGAGCTCCATCACGCTGGCCAGGGCGCTGTCTTCGGTGAAGAAGCCCGCCGGCGGTCGGCCCCGTCGTTTGATCCATCCGGGGTGCCGGGTGGCGCGACGGTGGCCCGGAGGCACCTCCCCGCGCTCCACCCACGCCGGCCCGACTCGCTTCTTCACCTGGGCGCCACCGGGCTCGCGCCACTTCACGAAGTACACCGGGCCATCGGCTCGCTCGACGGGCGGGAGCAGGTGAATAGTGGGGCGAGGAGACAACGACTAAGGGACCGCAAACAGAGGGCCGGAGGACCGAGCATACGCGCCGATCCAGACGCCGCGAAAGTCAACCAATTTGGTGGGGTACCACTTGGGTACCAAACCCATCCCGAACAGCCATAGAAAAACGCCCCGTCCCATAAGGGAATCCCCCGTGTTTACTGAACCTCGACCTCCCTTTTGAGCTTTGCCATGCAGAAGGTCGAGGGTTCGAGTCCCTTCAGCCGCTTGTCGCGAAAGCCCTCGTAATGCCGAGGTTTTTTCTTCGCCTCAACGGGCGTTTAACACCGCATTTTGTGCCGTAGCGACGCCGCTCCGACAGGCACCGGACGACCGGGCGCCGTGGATCTCGTGGGCGGGCCGGCAAGACCGTCCGCCCGTCTGTCCGGATCCCGTGCAATTCATGGTCTCAACCGTCGAATTGACCGAAGAGAAACTGATGCGCAAGGGACCCACATACGCTGGCGGGTTCGTTGGGGGGACCATCGGGAGCTTCATTCCGAGCCTCTGGGGAGCCGGGCAACTCTCGCTCTCATCGGTCGTGTTCTTCATGATCGGGGGCTTTCTCGGGATCTGGATCGCCTACCGGCTGTTCGTCTGATCCGCTCAGGTCGAGCAACCCGCCCAGCACGCGTCGCGCCGCCGGTATGGCGTCAAGGCGCTCAGCCAGCCTGTCGGCAAACCGCGCCGCTGCTACCGGGCGAAGGAGTCGTCTGGGCGGCTCGAATCGCGCGGTGAAGGACGGGCCGCTGTCGGAGAAGGTGGGCAACGTCCGCCGCACCCGGAACGGCGTCGACCCGCGGCCGGTGCAACGCCGGCGATGAGGGGTCCCGGAGAACTAACCGGGACGAGGGGCCTCGCCGTCGCCGTCGCCGGCGGCCGGCTGCTGTGCCTCTGCGTGGTCGCCCGTGCCGGTGGTGTCGGCAGGGAGCGCGGACTGCGGAGCGGCCGACTGGACCTCCGCCTGGAGGCGGGCGAACTCGTCGTCGACGGCGCTCTTGGCGCCGAGCTGGTCGAGCTGGCGATCGACGTCGTCCTGACCGGGGCCAAGCGCTGTCAGATCCTGGAAGGTTCCCGCCGCCTGAAGCTCATCGACGGCCTCCGCGCGAGCCTTCATCGTCTCGGTCTTGTCGAGGGCGCGCTGCATCGCCATGCCGACATCCGCCATCGAGTCACCGACTCCCGTGGCCGCCTCCGAAACCTGCACCTGCGCCTCGGCAGCCGAGTACTGGGCCTTCATGACTTCCTTCTTGGAGCGGAACTGCTCGGTCTTCGCCTCGAGCTGCTTCTCGGACTCGATCAGCTTCCCCTGCTCTGACTCGAGCTGCGCGATCTGCTGACCGAGCGAGCCGGCCTCCTGAACGGTCAGCTGCTTGCGCTCAAGCGCTGCGCGAGCAAGATCCTCACGTCCTGCGGATATCGCCTCGCGGGCCTGAGCGTCGAGCTTGGCGCCCTGTTCACCGAGCTGCTGCTGCTGGAGCGCCAGCCGCTTCTTGGCGGTGGCGATGTCGGCGATCCCCTTCTTGACGTTCTGGAGGTTCTCGAGCTGGCGCTGATACGCATAGTCGAGCGTCTCGCTCGGGTTCTCGGCGCGGTCAAGCTGCTTTGAGACTTTCGACTTGACCACAGTCGAAAGCCGTCCCTTCAGTCCGGGCATCGAAACCTCCTAGCGGCTTCGGCATGGGCGTGGCTCACTCATCTGAGCCTACTCCGGCTCACCCGCCGCCTTCCAAGCCAAACTCGGTAGGTGGTCGGTTGCCCGACCCGAGGCGAATCACGGCGTGCCGTCTCAACGCGAGTCGAACGCCGCGGCGCAGGACGAACGCGGCGGCAACGACTACCACCAGTCCGAGCAGGAGGAAGGGGACGATTCCGCGTGAGAGAAAGACCACAAAGAACAGCGCCGCCAGGGTGCCGGTGAACCCACCCGTCGAAATGCTCCAATCAGTGTGTGAAGCTCCCCCACACCTAGTACCGGTAGGCCCGCGCTGCTTTTCGACTCGCGAGCCGCTCGGGGCCCGACGCAGTCACGCTGGCGACGTCCACAACGCTGTCGCGGCGACCGCCCCCGAACAGACGGGGTCAGGCGGTCATGACCCGCCCGCGCCCACTTCTCCGTCGCAATTGCGCGCGTCCGACCCGGTCGGCTGCGGACGATCGCCTTCGTGGGAGGCTATCGGAGAATCGGTGGCTTCCTGCTGGAGATCAAGCGGTGACAATCGAGGGATGAAGATCGACCTAGTTTTCGCTCGCAACTACGCGCTGGCCGTAGCTGAGGATTTCGATTCGTTCGCCACCTGCTGGGAGTTTCCGTCCGGCCGGCAGGTCGCACCGGCGTCGGTGGGACGCGTCGAGCAGACGGTGACGTGGTCGTTGAGGGGCGGACCGCAGGTCACCGGCCCGGCTGTTGTGCTCCCCGACCCGGTGTGCGTCGTGGTCAACTCGGTCGGGGCTCCGTCGTGGCTCGGCGTCTTTCATCCGATCCTCGTGTCGGCGCGTGACACGAACGCTGCTGTTGCCCTGCCCGATGGAGAGACGTTCGCTGTTCTCAGCCACGGAACGGCGTACCGGGTGTGGGTCGATGACCCTGGCCGGTGGGAGGAGATCGCGGCAGGCGGGGTGCATGACCCGATCATCTCGTCCGAGCTAGGGATCGTCGTGTTCGCTGGTCACACTGTTCTGAGCGGCTACGGCCCGAGTGGACTGGTTTGGGAGAGCGAGCGGCTGGTTTGGCACGATCTCCGGCCGGTGCGGCTTAACGGGGAGACGCTGCAGATGGAGGGTTTCGACGCCCCAAGGAACGAGATCGTGTCGTTCACGGTCGACGTCCGATCAGGGCGCTCCATCGACGCGCCTCACCCGGATCGTCGACTTCGCTCAGCAGAGGGTCCCGTCTAGTCGAGACCACACGCGATCGGAGAATCGGGGCGTCCGCTGGGGTTATGAGAGCCAGCAGAAGCTGCGGCGTGCGCGGCCGTCGCTGCCGCAGGACGCGGTCATTGTCACTACAGCACGTACTCGACTGCCTGTGTCCGCGTCATGGCGGCGCCGACCGCGCGGGCTTGCTCGAGTTTGTCGGATGGCAGCGCGTCGAGGCGGACGAGCGTCTCGTTGTACTGCTCGAGCTCATCCGGGGGCCACTCGCCCCCACCGCGTTCCAGCGTCGCCGCGGCGGCACCGAGCACGGTCGCGGCCCGGATCAAGTCGCCCTCCGCGGCCATCACCGCCGCGAGACCGTTGAGGGTCCAGCTGAGGTAGACATCGTGGCCGCGTGCGGTCTCGGTGTCGACCGCTCGCCGCGAGAGCTCGTGGGCCCGGTCGAGGTTGCCGAGTTGTCGCTCCACCATGCTCAGGTTTGCCGACTCGGACCAGACGACAAAGCCTAAGCCCTGTCGCTCGGCCATAGCGAGCCGCGCTTCGATCACCTCGCGGGCGCCCTCGAGGTCGCCCGACATCTGCAGGGCGGGACCAAGCACGTGTATCGCGCTTGACCTTCCGGGGTCGTCGTCGGCGAGATCTCGGGTCAGGTGGAGGGCCTCGCGAAGCAAGCGGACGGCCTCGGACGGGTCGGTGTAGAGCGCCACGCGCGCAAGCCCCGCCAGCGCTAGCGCCTGAAGGGAGACATCGCCCAGGGAGGACGCCAGGTCAAGCGACTCGCGAAAGCGTTGGGCCGCCCGCTCGTGCTCCCCGGCCCAGAAGATCAGGTAGCCGTGCTCATGCAGGGCCAGAGCGCGGGTGAGGTCAGCCTCGCCCGGAGTAGCGAGCAGGCGCCCGAACCAGGCGTCGCCGTCCGGAATGCGATTGGTCCCCAGCCAGAACGTGACCAGCGCGGTGGCGAGCCGACACCCCGCGTCGACCTCACCGCGGTCGAGATGCCACTGCAGCGCAGCGACGGCGTCCGGGTAGCGCGCCTCAACTGGCTTCTCTGCGTCGGGCTGGTGTGTCCGGGCCGCTATCCGACCTGCCTCCGCAAGCTCGTACAGCCCCTGCGCCTCGGCCGCGTTCACGATCACCATCATGGCTCAGGCTGGGCACTCCGTCAAAGATCGGCGCGTGCTTGGCGGGATCCGAGGCGTACAGACGTCGCGATCGCTCATGACGTTGTTGCTCCGCCGTGGCCGCTAGTGCATTGGCGAGACATTCTGACCCTGCCATCATCGCCGCGTCTCTCCGACGCCGAGAGCAGGTGCAGCCCGTCGTCGGGCCGATTAGTCGTGCAAATCGCGAGAAGCAGCTGGGTCGTGGGCAGCGTCATCTACCTGGTCCTGATCGCTCTGCTCGCCCTTGGGGCCGCTACCACCGTCCGCGACACCGGGTTGGAGCACACCCTGGGGTCAGGACTCCAGATAGCGGAGGACGGCGAGCACCCGTCGGTGGTCAGCGTGTGAGGGTGCCAAGCCGAGCTTGGTGAAGATGTTGGCGACGTTCTTCTCGACCGCCCGCTCTGAGATCACGAGGGTGCTGGCGATGGCGCCGTTCGTCCTGCCTTCGGCCATCAGGGAGAGGACGTCGTGCTCCCTGGGGGTGAGCGTGTCGAGGTCATCGGTGCGCCGGGTGGCCCTTAGGACTTGCGTGACGACTTCGGGGTCGAGGGCGGTGCCGCCGGCTGCCACCCGGGTCAGCGCGTCGACGAATTCGCCGACATCGCCGACGCGGTCCTTGAGCAGGTATCCGATGCCGGCGGCACCGCGGCTGGATGCCGCGCTAAGGAGCTCGGCGGCATGACGGGTCTCGATGTATTGGGAGAAGACCAGCACTCCTGTGCGGGGGTGGTCGCGGCGGATGGCAATTGCCGCCCGGATACCCTCGTCGGTGTAGTCGGGCGGCATTCGCACGTCCACGACGGCAGCATCCGGCTCATGTTCGTCCACGGCCGCTCGTAGAGCGTCGGCATCGCCCACGGCCGCCACCGTCTCGTGTCCCCGGTCGGCCAGGATCTCGACCAGCCCCGCCCGGATGACGGCTGAGTCTTCGGCGATGACGATCCGCATTGGAGGTCCCCCTGCCGGCTCAGACGTGAGATGGCAGCTCGACGGTGACGACTGTGGGACCACCGGCCGGACTTTCGACCTGGAGGCTGCCATCAACGGTCTTGACCCGCTCTGCGAGGCCGGCCAGGCCTCCGCCGGGCTCGAGCCGGGCGCCGCCTGTGCCGTCGTCGCTGACTCGCATCGTCACGAGGCCGGGCTGGTGGAGCACTTCCAACTTGGCGTGCTGGGCACCGCTGTGCTTCGCCACGTTCGTGAGCAGCTCCGCGGCACAGAAGTAAGCGATCGTCTCGATGGCAGGGGACGGGCGCTGGGGCAGGTCGATGACCAGTTCGACCGGCGGGTCGCTGCGTGCCGCGAGGCTGGCGAGGGCGGCACCGAGGCCTTCGCCCAGGGCCGGTGGATGGATCCCCCGGGCCAGGTCACGCAGTTCGGTGATCGCCTCCATCGCTCCGTGGTGGGCGGCGTCGACCAGCTCCAGGGCCCGGTCGAGATCGGCGCCCTGCAGCCTGGCAGCCGGGGTGCTGAGATGGTCTCGAGCGAGCCCAAGCTTCATGACGACAGCAACCATCTGGGCCTGCGCTCCGTCGTGCAGGTCCTGCTCGATACGGCGCAGCCGGGCTGCCGCGTCATCCACCACGAGAGCCCGGGATCGCTGCAGTTCGCGCACACGCTCGACGTTCTTCGGGGCATCCCGCAGCAGGTTCCAGCGCGGGACCAGGTAGGCGAGCGAGCCGTTCAGCCCGGCCGCCACGAAGAAAACCGCCCCCCACCAGTGGCCGAACGCCAACAGCAACACCGCCGCGACCACGAAACAGACCGCGGCGACCCATCGGCTGACCGCCACGCCCTTCACATGACGCGCCCCGAACGCCGTGAAGGTACCCCTGGCAGCCGATGGACCCGCGTCGGTCATATCGACACCTACGCCGAGAGCTTGGCGGTCTTCGGGGCACCCCGGCGCTGGTTCCAGCGCGGGACCAGGTAGGCGAGCGAGCCGTTCAGCCCGGCCGCCACGAAGAAAACCGCCCCCCACCAGTGGCCGAACGCCAACAGCAACACCGCCGCGACCACGAAACAGACCGCGGCGACCCATCGGCTGACCGCCACGCCCTTCACATGACGCGCCCCGAACGCCGTGAAGGTACCCCTGGCGGCCGATGGAGCCATCCCGGTCGATTGCTGATACTCAGTTGGGTTGTACATAGGGACTGCCTCCTTTGATGTTCGTTGCCGACCACCTAGGTCGTCAAGCTCGTCGATCGTCTCACCGAACGAGGCAGTGGTCCACCGTGAAGGCTCCCGAATTCGGGGTACGGGTAGCACGGTCCCGCGGTCCGACTGACCGGCAAAGATGAGCACACCTGGATCGGCCCGGACGAGTGAGGACGAGAGCTGAGCCTCGCCGGATCTACGGCGTGGACGGGGTTCAGCGGCTCTGACCTGGCCGTCGAGACGGACGGAGGCTGTCGCATGAACGGTCGGTGTTGTGCTCGGCTCACATGACGCAATTCACTGTGCCAGATCACACGGTCTGACTGAGCGAACTCTGGCGATTCACCCCCCATTTTTGGGGGCTAAATCGCCAAAGTTCGGGCAGCGGCTCCGTGAAGCGCCCCCTCGGCCGGGATGCGATCTCAGCCGGGAGGGGTGGCATGGGCGTCTCGCAACGGCGCTTGCAGCGGTCGCGAATGACGTGCCGGGCAAGTTAGCCTCGCGACCCGATGATTGGTTCCTGCACGCTCGAGCGGGTGGCGTCTGCGCGTGGACGCCGGAGGATCGCGGCCGCGCTTGTCGCGGCGGTGGCCGTTGTGGCAGTCGGCGCGTCCGTGAGCCGAGGCGACCTGGCGGGCCGCTACGCCGAGCATCAGCACCAGGCCAGCCACCTGCGATCGGCGATCCACGCCGACACCACCGCCATCCAGAGCTATGAGGGATCGATCTCAGCCCTGGAGGCGCGGCTCGCGATCGTGCAGCGCAGGTTGGACGTCGACGAGGATCTGCTCGCCCAGGTCCGCCTGGAGCTGACGCGCGCGCGTGACCGTGTGGCTGAGCTCAAGGTGCAATACGCGCGCGACCGCCGGCTGCTGGCCCAGCAGCTCGTGGCCAATTACGAGACACCGCCGCCGAGCCTGATGGACGTCGTCCTCACGTCCAGCGGGTTTCAGAGTCTGCTGGATAAAGTGAACTCGCTCAAGACGATCGCGCGCGCCAATGCTCGCGTCACCCGACTGGTGGGTGAGGCGCGAATCGCGGTCGCCGCCGAAGCTCGGCGACTGGCCGCGATCGAGGTGCGGCGAGACCGGTCGGCGGCCGCCGTGCTCGCCGAGCGCAACCAGATGGTCCAGCTCCGGCTCTCGATCGTCGACCGCGAACTGGCGTCGACGCGAGACCGCGCAAGCAAGCAGGGCCAGCTGTCTGCGCTCCAAAAGACACTTGCACATGAAGAGTCCGTGCTTCAGCGCCAAGCCAACCTCGCGGCGGTTGCCGCCTTCCGGTCCGAGCGTGTCCCGATCAGAGCGACGTCCGGCTCCTACATCGACCCGCTGCAGTTCGTCAATCTCTGGGAGCGCACAGATCAGGGCGTGGACGCCACCATGCCGGTGGGAGCGCCGATTCTGGCGCCCACGCAGGTCAAGATTCTCGCGATCGAGCCGAATTGGTATCTCGGCCAGCCGCTGGTGTACTGGGAGCTGCTGGCCGGACCCGATGCCGGCATGGAGCAGTACGTGGCCGAGGAGATCACCGATATCGCCCCGCCCGGCAGCACCTTGCAACAGGGGCAGGTGATCGCTCGCTACGCGGCGAGCGGCACTGGCATCGAGTACGGCTGGTCGACACCCGACGGTGTCACGCTCGCCGTGGCGACCAGCGGTTATGAGGAAGGAGAGGTAACGCCCGCCGGGGTGAGCATGCGCAACTGGCTCAACAGCCTAGGCGCGAACGCCGGACCGAGCTAGTGAGCCGTCCCGCGGCTTTCACCGACCGGTTGCCAGCCCGGGCCCTATCGAGTCTGATCAAGTGACACCTCGATCGAGAGCCGGCTGCATGGACGGACTCAGGCGTGCAGGGTTGGCCGGTAGATGAGCTCTTGGATGTTGCCGTCAAGTGTCCGGCTCTCGATCAGCTCGAGGTCGAAGTCGGCCGCACCCCGGAAGATCGGGTCATCTCCGGTCTGCCCAGTGATCACAGGGAAGAGCGTCACTTGGACGCGGTCGACCAGGCCGGCAGCCATCAGCGCCCGGTTCATCGACAGGCTGCCGTGCGAGCGCAACGGCACCTTGGACTCCTCCTTGAGCCGGGCGACGACCTCGACGGCGTCACCGCCCACAACGGTCGCCTCGGGCCAGTCGAGCGGTCCTTCCAGTGTGGTCGACACCACCGTTGCCGGCAGGCTCCTCATCCGGGTGACCCATGCGTCACGCACCTCGGACTCCTCGGTGCTCGCGGCCAGCATCTGTGCGAATGCCCGATACGTATTGGCCCCGAAGACCATCCGCTGCTCCTCGCCGTACAAGGCGAGGCGGTGGTCGAGCAGCTCGGGGCCCTGCTTGCCCCAGTAGCCGCCCCAGCTGCCGTCGCTCACGCCGCCGAAGCCATCAAGGCTGGAAAAGACGTCGAAGGTGTAGGTAACGGTCATGAGCTCTCCTCGAGTGGGATTCATCGGTTGTGTGGATGCAGACCGGACACCACGGCGAAACTCATCGCCGTCGAAGCATCTGACGTATGGTGGGCTCGATGGCGAGCTTTTATGGAGACGGGTACGCGACCCCGAGGAGGCGGCGCGCGGTGACATCCCCCGTCAATTCGTAACCGTCGTCGGGACCCAGATCGAAGGCGACGTGGCGACGGTCTGGTTGTTGACGAATGACCGGCCTCCGTTTCAGGACTACGAAGTCCACTGCGTTCGCGAGCGGGGTAGGTGGCACGCAGACTCCGGCTCTCCATTCAACGTCGGGGCCCCAGACGATGTCCTAGAACGAGCGCGCGACATGGGATGGGCCAATCGATAGCTGCACGAGCGCGGCGCGACTCGCGTAACCGAACACGCGCCGCGGCGTCAGTCGTGTCCGAGCCAACGACCGCCCCGTTCCGCCTCGCTTCTCGTTCGGGGGTCTAGAAGCCGGAGTCAGCCGCCGATCCCGATCGCGAACACGTGCATCGCTGTGAACACGCCGACGCCGCTGCTCACGTCCGGGAGCGTCACGAACGACACCGTCTTGCCCGACTGGAGCGGGACCGAAGCGAAGTAGACGTTGCGGATGCCGCCGGAACCGTTGGCGCCGCTGGGCGTGTTCCAGCTGCTCATGGTCGCGATCGTGCTGGTGCCCTGGGCGGGGCTCGAACTCGCCCAGTCGGCGAAGCTCAGCGTGAACTGCTGCGTGGTGCCGTCGGTGTAGGTGATCGTGCCGGTGCCGGTCGCGGCGCCGAAGGCTGCGGCCCCGAGCAACCCGAGCGTCGATCCCGTCCCGGAGACGTCAAACGACTGGCCTTCGGCTGACCACGTTGTCCGGCTGACCCGCGGGTACGTTCGGCCAGGTCATCGTTACGCCGTCGACGGTGACCGTCGAGCCGGGCGTCAGCGCGTTGGGGGTGGCCGAGGCGAGCGCCTGCGCCGAGTAGCTGTCGCCGACGCCATCGAAGTCGCCGGGCGTGGTGTTGCCGTTGTCCGTGATCCCGACGTTGTTGTAGGCAGCGGAAACATTGGAATAGGCGGCGGTTACCGTCTGCTGCGCCCAGCCCGTCGAGCGGCTGCCGGTCGCCGCCGCAGCGGTTATCACGGTCGTGCCGGGCGGCGTTGGAATGCTGGCGCTGTAGTCGCCGTGGCCGTTGGCGACCGTCTCGGTCACGGAGGTTGTGTTGTGCTGCGAGCCGGGTTGGCTGGCCGCGATGTCGAGTTTCGCGCCAGGGGCGGTCGTGCCGCTGACGGTGGTCGTCGCCGTGGGCGTGATCGAGTTCGGCGCCGGTGAGCTGATCGTCAGCGGGACGACCCTCGGAGGACCGGACTTCACGTACCGGGTTCGCGTGATCGCCGGCTGGTCGAGCACGGTTCCGGTCCCGAGGTCGCGCACGAGCCGCAGGTACTGCGCCTGGGCCCAGATCAGCGGCGTCGCGGAGCCCGCGGCCTTGCCGTTCGTGAAGCCGATCGAGGCGGTCGTCGGATCAGATCCATATGGCGAGGCCGGCGTATCGGGATCCTCCCAGACCTGCTCGGGCATCAGACCCAGGCCCCAACCCATCCGCTGCATCGCGATCGCGAGCCGGGACGCCCCGGCGGTGTCGCCTGCCTGCAGCTCCTGCTCGGCCCGCTCGCCCGTCAGGACCGGCCACACGTGCCCGGAGCCGGTGCCGTTGGTGAACCACGGCTGTCCGGTCGGCGAGCAGTCGGTCGGGTCCGGGACGTAGCAGTCTCCGTAACCGTCCGTGGCACCGTTGGCCTTGATTCCGTACCGGTGCCAGCCGGGACCAGACGCCGTGTGGGACTCGATCACCGAATCGACGACCCGCAACGAGGCCTTCACATCCGGGTCGTCGGCCCGGAGCTCGCCGAGTCGTGTCAGCTCGAGAAAACCAGCGTCGACGACCGAGCGCTGGTCGACGTTCGGGGTGCTGCCGTTGCCGAGATTGTAGGTCTCTGCGATATTCGGATCGCCTGTCGGGGACAGTCGAATGAAGTAGCGAGGCGCGTACGGACCCATGGTGGTCACGGTCCATTTCTTGACGTCGCGCTGGTAGTCGTCGGCCGTCGCGAGGTACAGGCGTGCGCGGGCCGAGTCGCCGGCAGCCTGCGCGAGATGGCTCGCGGCGACGAGCCCGGCGATCTCGGCCGCGAGCGTCGACGGCGAGTAGCCCGGGTGCTCCTCCCAGCGCTCGACCCCGTAGTTGGGTCCGTGATCGACGATGAAGTCCGCGGCCCGCCGTATGTGATCGTCGTAGAAGTTGACGTCGCCGGCGAACCCGCCGTCCCAAGCCATCAGGATCGGGTAGGCGTCCTCGTCGATCTCCGACAGCCCGAACGTGTCCGGTGCCACCGAGCCGTCGATCTCCGAGTCGCGCGGGAAGCTGCCGTCTTGCTGCTGCACCTTGTCGAACAGGAAGCGGACCATCTGGCGGGCGCTCGTCCGGTCGCCGTCCGCGAGCAGACCGGTGAACGTCTCGTAGCTGTCCCGCGCGAACACCTCCCTGTAGGTCCATCCGGGGTGGGTGGTGCTCGCCGGCACGGACTGGCCCCAGGGGTCCGTGGGCGAGGCGACGAAGGCGCCGATGTTGGTCTTGTCCTCGGCCGCTTTGAGCACATTGGCCGACAGCCAGTAGGTGCGCTGCATCGCCGCACTGTCGGAAGCCGAGTAGCCGGGCAGCCGCGCCGGCGGTGAATGGAGAGCGTCGTCGTAGTTGCGCCAGCCGCTCTCGTAGCTCGCGAGAGTCTGGGCGAACGGTCGCGCGGCGCTCGCTCGGGCCGCGGCGACCGCGCCCTGAGCCTGGGCGGCAAACCCGAGCGCAAGCGTGAACGGCCGACCGGGAGTCTGCTTTACCCGCGCAGTCTGGACGACGTTGCCGTCGTCGGCTGACTGGTAGGCGTCGACGAGCCGGTGGTAGGTGTCGAGCTGCTCGAGTCCATCGCTGGGCGTGCCGACGAATCCGCTCGATTCGGATAGGAAGGGATGGTCTGCGACCAGTGCGCCGATGACCTGCGCCGCGAACGGACCGCTCGGCGCGTTGGTGTCGGAGGAGATCAGGGCGGTCGTAGCTGGATCGACGGTCGCGTCGTTGGGCCCGCCGTTGGTGGCGCCACCGCCGCCCGTGTTGTCGATCGTCGCGTCGTAGCGGACATAGACCTTGAGTTTCTTGATCGAGGCGGCGCCGCGTAGCGGCTCGAGCGTGGTGCGCACCACGACGCTGTCTCGCGTCGGATCGGTGATGTAGTCGCTGACGAGCCGGAAACGGTGACGGGCGTCGGTACTGACGACGCGGCAGACCATACCGCTGCGATCCGGTGAGCTGACCGTGTAGGTCATGTTGCGCTGCTGTAGGTCGGCGAACGACTTGCCGTCGGTGACGATGTACTGGACCGTGTTCACGTTCGAGTCCTCGATCGTCGGGCTGAACACGTCGGACAGCACGCCGTCCGCGACCGTGAACCAAACCTTTGAGGTCGTGTTGCGGGCGGTACCGAAGCAGTCCTTGCGGGCCACGTCCATATACGCCGTGGTGCCGGGCCCACCGGGCGCAGACCCACCCGCCGACTGGGCGCTGGAAACCGGAGCTGCGATCCCCATACCGCAGCCGCACACCGTGAGCAGGGCGATCGCGAAACGCGCCGATGCCGACCGCCGTCCTCCCTCCATAAGCGTCGTGTACCCAGATCGAGCGAGCTCTAGTCCGCTACTCGACAGCTCTGCCTTCTGACGGTTGCCTGCCGGCCTGGTGGCATCGGTAGGCTTCTGTACATGACGCCACCGCGGCTGTACTACATGCCGCGGACTCGGTCGAGCCGCGTCCTGTGGCTGCTTGAGGAGATCGGTGCGCCGTATGACTTGACCGAGATCAGGCGTGCGCAGCGCCGGTCTGACGAGCACCTCAGTCGCCACCCGCTAGGACGCGTGCCCGCCCTCCAACTCGGAGATGGCACGACGATGTTCGAGTCCGCGGCGATTTGCCTGCAGCTAGCCGATCTGAACCCAGACGCTGGATTGATCGGTCCCGTCGGATCGCGCGAGCGAGGACTCGCCTACCAGTGGGTTGTGTTCGCGGTCTCCGAACTCGAAGGGCCGCTGTTTCGCTGGATCCGCGACCTCGCCGAAGGAGTCATCGACTCGCCGGCGCACGATCGCTTCACCGAGGCGGCCCTGGCCTTGCAGTCCGTGCTCGCCGAGCGTGACTGGCTGGTCGATGATCGTTTCAGCGTCGCCGACGTGATGTGCGCGAGCGTTCTTCAGGGAGCCAACGGCCGAGAGCTGCTGGGTCCGTGGCCGGGACTCGAGACCTACGTGCAGCGCGGCGAGGCACGCCCCGCGTACACGCGCGCCGCTGCGATCTCGGATCGCCCCCGCTCCTGACAACAGCTGGGTTACCAGCGGGGGGCGTCTCCCTGGGGGAGCAGATGCCGGGACGAGACGTGTGACGGGCGTGTGACCTGGGCGTTGGTAGAAGGAGTCAGTGCAGGTCGTGCCGTCGCATCGCGCTTCAGACTCCGATCGGGAGCAGATTGCCGATCGGCTACACCACGCGATGGCTGAGGGGCGGCTCAGCGACGACGAGCTCGAACAACGCCTTGGAGCGCTCTATGCAGCCCGGACCTACGGTGAACTCGACGCGCTCGTCGCGGACCTCCCTGTCAATCGCTCTCTGGGGCAGCCGCGCGGCCGGCGTGGACACCTAATCGGTGCTGTCAGCGCCGTGACGCTGGTTCTCATGGTGCTCGGCGTGCTCGCCATCGTGCGCGGCCGCGCGGCTATCGCCGTCCTGGGTACGGGACATCCGCGCCACCTCAATCTCCCGGGTCCGCTCGCGGGTCCGCATCAGGGTCTGATCATCGGGACGTCGCTGGGCGCCGCAGTTGTGGTGTTGTTGACATCTGCAGCGTTGCTGTGGGCCTTCGTACGAGCGGCTCGAGCAACGTGACAGAGCGAAGCAATCCGGCGATCGATCGAGCGCCTCAGAACGCTCGCGTCGGACTCCGAGCCCATCACTGCATACGTTGCCGCACCCCGCAGCGTGTTACATCACGGTCCGCCTCGCGCAGGTCGGCCGGCGCTCGCGCAAAGCCGACGCCGCAGCGCGCCTCTGCCGGGCGGTCCAGGGGAAAGCCGTGGCTACGAGCTACGCCTACTGGCCCTGGGCCAGCACCGTGTCCATCGTCTCCATGATCGAGATCGTCTCGTCCAGCGGCATCACCGGGCTCTCGAGCTCCCCGGCGGCCAGACGGCGGGCGACCTCGTCGGCCTGATGGCGCAGGCCCCGACCCTCATGTACCGATTCGATGGAGATCGGGTCGCCGTGCCTCGGTATGAGCGTCATGTTCGTGGGAGCGTAGAAGTCGCCATCGATCTCGATCCTGGCGTCGGTGCCGACGATCGACGCTCTCGTCGGACTTTTCGCGCGCAGGGTGCACGTGAGCACGGCCTGGGCGCCGCTGGTATAGCCGAACAACATGGAGGTCTGCGCGTCAACGCCGGTGAACGCCGGGTCGCTCATGGACACGATCCGATCGGGCGTGCCGAGGACCATCGAGGCAAACGACACCGGATACACGCCGAGGTCGAGCAGCGCGCCACCGCCCAGTTCGGGTGCGAACAGGCGAAACTCGGGGTCCTCGGCAAACCACTGACCGTGGTCCGCGGTCACGGCAACGATGTCGCCGAGCACGCCCCGGGCGAGCCAGTCCCGGATCACGACGACGTGTGGCAGAAACCGGGTCCACATCGCCTCCATGGCGAACCGCCCGTTCTCCCGCGCGACCTGGACGATCTCGCGTGCCTCGACAGCGTTCATCGTGAATGGCTTCTCGACCAGCACGTGCTTGAACGCCCGCAGCGCGAGGAGCGCGTTGTCATGGTGCATCGGGTGCGGCGTTGCGACGTAGACCACATCGACGTCCGGGTCGGCCACGAGTGACTCGTAGCCGGCATGCCGATTCGCGATGCCAAACTCGTCCGCGAAACGGTCGGCGGATTCCTGACTCCGCGACCCCACGGCGGTCGCAACGCCGGAATCGCTCAGCTGCAGGTCGGTCACGAACGTGCTCGCGATCCCACCCGTACCGAGAATGCCCCACCTCACTCGGCTGCCCTCCATGCTCCGTCCTTTCAACTCGAATCGGTGTTAAGGATCACTCATCGACACGCGTCGCCAACTCGAAGACGTTGGCGATCTCCCTCGTGTACTTGTCGATGTCGAACTGCGGGTCGAACCGGAGTCGCCCTGGAGCGGCATCAATCGCGCCCCTGATAGCGATCGCCATGGAGCGCGGGTCGAAGTCGGCACGGAACTGGTGGGCGTTTTGGAAGCCGGCGAGCAGGTGCGCGAGGGCGCGGACTGCTTCGTCGATGTCGTAGCTGTACAAGCGATGCTGCCCGTCCGCGATGACGCCGTTGCGCGCCACCTCGGCGACCGCGATCAGGTCGTTGGGATGCTCGCGGATGAACGCGAGGTTTGACTCGATGTAAGCCCGCAGCATCTCCGGGCCGGTTGAGTGGGCCAGGATTCGACGCCTCATGTAGTCCTTGCCCTGCTCGAGCACCTCGTGCACGACCTCCTTCATCAGCTCGTCCTTGCCGGCGAAGTGGTAGCTGATCAGGCCCCTGCTGATCCCGATCCTCGCGGCGATGCGGCCGAGCGACGCGCGCGTGTACCCGACCTCGGCGATCGTGTCGATCGCGGCGGTCACGATCTGCGCTCGCCGGGCGGTCTCAATGAAGCTTCGATCGGACGGCGCCGGTCCCGGTCCTGGCTGCACGACCAGGAAACTAGCAGTCCAGCCAGCACATGTGTTAGTCTTCGGCCATGCGCTGCGAGGTAGGGGACCCGTACGCCGCGAGAAGCCGTTTGCAAAGCGCTGCGGAGCATTCGTGAGCACCGATTCGCGTGCGCAGTCGACTGGTCGCGCCGCGCAGGCCAGTGACCCCTCGCTCGTCGACAGCTCGACGCGCGAGCCTGCGCTGGTGGTCGAGCACTTGACCAAGCGCTTCGGCGACCGCGTCGCCTTCGATGATGTTTCGTTCGAGGTCGGCTACGGCGAGGTGTTCGGCTTCCTCGGGCCCAACGGGGCCGGGAAGACCACCACCGTGAGGACGCTGGGCACGCTGCTCGCGCCGAGTTCGGGGTCGGCGACCGTCGCCGGGATCCCGCTCAGCGCAGCGAACGGGCCGGCGATCCGCGCGCGCATCTCGATCATGCCCGAGTCCCCGGGTCTGTACCGCCGGCTGACGGTGTCGGAGAACCTGCGCTGCTTCGCTGGGCTCTATGAGCTGGATGACATTCCCGGGAGGCTCGAGCGGGCGCTGCGCGCGGTCAACCTGCTCGACCGCGCGAACGATCCGTGCGGGTCGCTGTCAAAGGGCCTGCGTCAGCGGGTCGCGCTCGCCCGCGCGCTGCTCAACGATCCGGCGGTTCTGTTCTTGGACGAGCCCACCTCCGGGCTTGACCCCGTCGCGACTCACGACGTCCACGAGCTGATCGTCTCGCTTCGCGAGCGCGGGGTGACGATCTTCCTCACCACCCACAGGCTGGACGAGGCCGAGCGGTTGTGCCACCGAGTCGCGATCCTGAACACCACGCTGCGGCTCGTCGGCCGGCCCGACGAGCTGCGCAAGCGACTGTTCAACCAAGCGCTGGAAGTCCGCGTGCGGGGCTCGCTCGACGATCCCAGGTTGGTGTTCGGCGACCTGCCAGGAGTCGACGGATGGAAGGTCTCAGCGTCAGGCGGCTACGAGCTGGACGTGTCTGACCCGGAGATCGCTGCCCCCGCGGTGGCGCGTGCGCTGGTCGGCGCCGGCGCCGACATCCTCACTCTCGCTGAGTCCCGCCACTCGCTCGAGGACATCTACCTGCAGCTGATCGATGAGGACGTGGAGGCCAAACGAGGATGAGCTTCAGCTGGACGCGCATCCGGGCGATCCTCGTCAAGGAGCTGCGGGATTACCGACACAACCGCTTCGTGCTCGGCACGATGGTGTTCCTGCCGCTGGTCTTCATCGCCGCGCCGACGATCGCGCTGCTCAACACGCCGGACGTCGCGACCAGCTCCAAGCTGGATACCAGGATCGGCATATCGCTGCTGTACCTGCTGTTGATTCCTGCGATCGTCCCGTCCACCCTGTCGGCCTATTCGGTGATCGGCGAGCGTGAGCAGGGAACGCTCGAGCCGATCCTGATCACGCCGATCCGCAGCGAGGAGTTCCTCATCGGCAAGGCGCTCGCGGTAGTCATCCCAGCGCTCGCGATCTCCTACTTCATCTTCGGGATCTTCCTCGTCCATCGCGGCTCTGTTCGCCCATCCGGCCATCGAGTCCGCGATCTTCTCGGGCTCGCACATCCCGGTTCAGCTGGTTTTCACCCCGTTGCTCGCCGGCTGGTCGATCTGGGTCGGAATCGCGATCTCCGCCCGTTCCTCCGACGTCCGCGCCGCCCAACAGCTCAGCGTGTTCGCCAACCTGCCGCCGCTCGCGATCGTCGCGCTGATGACGTTCAACGTGATCACACCCTCGACCGGCCTCGCGGTCGGCCTCGCCGCCGTCCTGCTGGCGCTCGACGCGCTCGGCTGGCGAGCGGTCGCAGCGATGTTCAACCGCGAACGGCTGATCGCCGGAGTGCGAAGTTGACAGCAACCCTCACGGTCAAGCGGGAAGGCTCCATCATGGAGAACCGGCACGCACCATTCGAGATAGCACTGGATGGCACGGCCGCCGGCACGATCAACCGCCACGAGACGTTCGAGACACCGATCGAGCCCGGACACCACACGCTCCAAGTCCGGGCCGGCCGCTACACGAGTCCAGCCGAATCGTTCGACGTCGCCGACGGCGACGGCGTCAACTTCCGCTGCTACGGCGGCAGGATCTGGCCGATCTATCTCATCTCGTTCGTCGTGCCAAGCCTGGCGCTCACGCTTAAGCGCGAATAACCCCCCGCACCTGGACGTTGGCGCCATAGGCGCTCGGTGAGGTAGGCTCGGCGACGACCTCGGCGCCCGCCCCCACCCCGCGCCCGAGCCCTCCTCAGACAATCAGCAGAGGTGACAGATGGCCGAGCTCCCACCGCGCCCAGAGGGAATTGTGCTGGCCCACTTCATCGTGTCGGAGGACGTAGAGCGCTCTCGTCGCTTTTACACCGAAGTACTCGGCGGGAGGGTGGTCTTATCCGGGCCCGGGGGGCTGACCTACGTCGCGCTATCCAACTGCTGGATCATCATCAACGTCGGCGGAGCTCCGACTGACGACAAGCCATCGGTCACCCTGGAGACGCCACGCGATCCTGACCGGGTCAGCAGCTTCCTCAACATCCGGGTCAAGGACATCGCGGCCGTGTACGCCGAATGGAGCGCCAGGGGCGCGAATTTCCTGACGCCGCCGAAACAGCACGAGTACGAGATCCGGTGCTACATCCGCGATCCCGACGGTCATCTGATCGAGGTAGGACAAACCACGGACCTAGAGGGCGACTGGGCGCCCGCTCAATGGCCCTCGAGTACGTCCGCCGAGGAGTTCGGGCGAGCGGCCGCGGGCTAGTGCCCGACGCCGACGATGTCTCGGCCATGACCACCGCGATCATCGGCACGGGAGGCATCGGATCGGCCATCGCCCGCCGGCTCGCTTCGGGCGGCGAGACCCTGCGCCTCTCGAGCGCCGACCGTGAGTCGGCGCGAAAGCTGGCTGCAGAGATCGGTGGCGCCGCGCTCGTCGCCGTCGACAACCGCGACGCGTTGCAGGGCGCCGATGCCGCCGTCCTCGCGCTGCGGTTTACCGTGCTCGAAAGCGTCATCGACGACATGGCCGACTCACTCACAGACAAGGTCGTGGTCGTTCCGAGCAACCCGGTCGGCCTCGACGCACACGGCAACGTCGTACGTCTGCTACCGGTAGGGCAATCCTCCGGCGCGGTCGTGGCCGGGTGGCTGCCCACGAGCGCGCGCTTGGCGATGGCGTTCGGAACGATGTCGGGCGATCTTTTCGAGTCCTCCAGCAACCGCTCACCGGAGCGAGCGGTCCTGTTCTACGCGACCGACGATGACCGTGCTCGCGAGGCAGTCGAGCGGTTGATCCGAACGGCCGGCTTCGAGCCGGTGAAGGTCGGCGGCGTCGAGCAGTCAGGTCGACTCGAGGTGGGCGGCGACCTTCACGATCTCGTGGTCGGCCCGGCAGAGGCGCGGTCATTGATCGGTGGGGCCTGATCGCCTCGTCGCTCTGGGCCGGGGCACCGCTTCAGTCGAGCCTTCCAGAGCCGCGGCCACGGCATTCACCAGGGCGCGACCGCCCCGTCCCAGGAGAAGAGCTGCCCGGTGGGGCCGTCGTCAGGCAGCAGGGCGAGTCGGATGGCGGCGGCCGCCGCTTCGGCCGGGTCGCCGCCGGCCGCCGCTCGGGGATTGAGGTTCGTGGCTCGCAAGCCGGGCGCGAGGGCATTGACCTTGAAGCCGTCCTCGGCGAGCGCCTGCGCGTAGAAGACCGT
Organism: uncultured Solirubrobacterales bacterium; assembly: GCA_963699325.1. GTDB lineage: Bacteria > Actinomycetota > Thermoleophilia > Solirubrobacterales > Solirubrobacteraceae > Palsa-465. Next base: position 27,186 of record CAVOTN010000023.1, read on the forward strand.
CAGCGCATTGAGAGCGGTCTTCGAGGAGCGGTATGCGGCACCGGAACCGGTGCCGGCCGACTGATAGTCGAACTGCGGATTGGGACCGGTACTCCAGGTCAGCGATCCGGTGCCGCTGGAGACATTGACGATTCGCGGATGCGCCGAGCGGCGAAGCGCCGGCAAGAACGCGTTGGTCACGGCGACCACCCCGAAGACGTTGGTCTCATACGTGCGGCGGAACACCTCCACGGCAGTCTCTGTCACCCGAGATCCGATATCCAGCGAGATGCCGGCGTTGTTGACCAGAACGTCGAGTTCGGGCACGGTGGCGGCCGCACTAGCAATCGTGTCCGCGTCGGTGACGTCAAGCAATAGCGGCCGACCGCTGAGGTGAGCGGCAACCTCCGCGCCCCGGGCCGCGTCGCGGGCACCGACGAGCACCGTCCACCCTTGCTCCGCGAACTGCTCGGCGATGTGCAGGCCGATACCGCCTGTCGCGCCGGTTATCAGGACGGTGGAGGCGGTCATCCACCGCATGATCGCACCGCAGCCGGGACCAAGGCCGATGAGGCCTCGGCAGGTGCGATCCGGTCGCCTACGGCCGGTGCGCCGCGCGCTCGGACGCCGTCGCCGGCGATGGCACCACGACTACCGGACGGTCGGCATGCTGGAGGACGCTATGCGAGCTGCTTCCCAGCAGCAGCGACTTGATGCCGGTCAGCCCCCGCGTCCCCATCACGATCGCGCTGGCCCCCACCTCGTCGGCCTGGGCCAGGATGGTGGCCGCGATCGAGACCTCGCGAACGCTGGTCCGCGCCCGTGGATCCAGGCCGGCGCGCTTCGCGCGTTCGGCACCTTCCTCGGCCCGCTCACGCGCCTGGTTCTCAGAGGACTGATCCAGGCTCTCGTAGTCGACGTCGCCGAGCGCCGTTGCGGCCCCTGTCCGGGCGATGATGTCCACCAGCCGCTCCCACACGGTGAGCACAGTGGCGGGCTGGCCCTTCATGAGCTCCCCGGCGCTATCGATCGCCGCCTGCGCGTCAGCCGAACCGTCGTATGCGATTAAGATCACGGTGTTGTCTCCTGTCCCGCGGGCGCTTACCTGAGTGTCACCCGCCTCCCGCGCGGGCGCATCCGCGAGATGCAACTACGGACTACGGAAGACTACCTAGCCGGATCACACGCCTGAGACCCGAGCCCGGATGAGTCATGACGGCTGACCGCCGATGCGAGTTGCATGGCACCGACAGGAGGGAGCATCGAGATGAAGACGATCGGCACCGAGGAGCACTTCGTCACCGACGAGGTCGTCGCGGCGTGGAGCCAGCTTGACTCGAGCGCGCGCGAGGACTCGCGAGCCGGCGTCCCACCGGGGGAGCTCGGGGAGCGGCTGCGCGAGGTCGGCGAGCGACGGATCGCGGCGATGGACGAGGCGGGGTTGGACGTCCAGGTCATCTCGCTCACCTCGCCGGGCCTGCACAACCTTCAGGCGGACCGCGCCACCCATCTGCAGGTCGAGACGAACGACCGCATCGCCGAGCTCGTGAACACCCACCCGGACCGGTTCCAGGGCTTCGCCACGCTCGCCACCCCAGCGCCCGCCGCAGCCGCACAAGAGCTCGACCGCGCGGTGACCAAGCTGGGCCTACACGGTGCCCTCCTGTTCGGTCGCACCGGTGCTCGCAACCTCGACCATCCGGACAACTGGCCGATCTTCGAGGCCGCTGCGGCGCTCCGCGCCCCGCTGTACATACACCCCCAGATACCGCAGCCAGGGGTTCGGGCGGCGCTGTACGCGGGCTTCGACGACGCCATCGACAACGCGTTCGCGACCTTTGGCATCGGCTGGCACTACGAGTCCGGCGTGCAGTTCCTCCGGCTCGCGCTCGCCGGGGTGTTCGACCGCTTCCCTGACCTGCAAGTCCTTCTCGGCCACTGGGGTGAGGTCGTCCTGTTCTATCTCGACCGCGCCGACGGGCTGGCCATGCAGGCCAAGCTCTCCCAGCCGTTCTCGGAGTACGTTCGCCGAAACGCGTACATCACAGCGGGCGGCGTCTACAGCCAACGCTATCTGCGGTGGGCGATCGAGGTCGTCGGCGTGGAGCGCATCCTGTTCGCGACCGATTACCCGTACCGCCCCGGCCCCGACGGTGGCGTCGAGCACTTCCTTCAGACCGCGGGACTCGATCAGGCCGACCAGGAGCGGATCGCCGCCGGCAATTGGGATGCCCTGGTGGCTGGCATCAGGCGCTGACCACTGCGCCCAAGCCCGGGCCCTCCAGTCGTTGGGGCGATCAGCCCTCTGGGGCCTGACGAGCCCCGTGCAGGCGCTCGAGTGCGTGCTTCCACTCCGCCTCGAGCTTGTGGATCAGCTCGTGGTGTTCGTGGGGCGCCTCACCGTCGTTCATGCGTGCTTGCTCGCGGGCGGCCTCCAGGCGCAGCCGCGCCTCTCGTTCCTCCCGCTCGACCTGCTCTAGTTCCCACACGATTGCCTCCTATGCCTTTGAGTCCGAGGGTCAGGGAGCTGCGCCCGGGCGAACGTATCGTCGCGCCCAGCGACCGAGGTAGTCAAGGTCCGGAGATCCGCGCGTCGGGCGAAGGCGAGCGATCCGCGGGCGTGTAGTCAGGCGGCCGGGAGCGATCCGGCCGGCAGCGCACCGTCGATATCCGGAAACAGCGTGCTCGCCACACTCGGCGCACGGCCGCCCGTCTATCAACGGACGTACGTCGGCCACCGTCATCAGCAGCCTGACCGTCGAAGCGATCTGCAGGTCGGCGGCGTTGGGGCGCGAGGGGTCGCCGATCGTCCCGTCGGCGATCCATCCGTCGATCTTGTCGAGCTGACCGGGCAGGGCGGCGACGGCCCGGCGGGCGACGCCGGCGTCCGTGCGGTTCAGGCGCGACCCGAGGCGTGAAACCACCGGCGCGATCGCCCGTATCGCCGGCGCCGGCAGCGGCAGTCGCGAGTGCGCGCTGTAGCTGACCATCGCCCCGGGCGTGTGCCTGAAGCCGACCCAGATCAGCTCGCGCGCGACCGGCTGGAAGACCTCGTCGCCCCAGCGCTCAGCCTCCTCGACTCGAGCCCGGGCCGCCGGGTCGGCCGGGAACAGCGGAGGCTCCGGCGCGATCTGCTCGAGCCGCCGCATGATCGCCCGCGAGCCCGACACCTTCTCGCCGTCGAGCTTGAGCCCGGGCACGGTACGGGCGCCGAACAGCGCGAGCTGGAGCGGCGCGTGCAGGGGCGGCGGCCACTCGGTCACGTCGTACGACAGTCCCTTGATCGACATCGCCTTCTCGACCGCGGCGCACGGATGCGAGCCGTGGACGACGAACAGCCTCAAGCCCATGGGCGCGAGAGGATAGGCAAGGTCCGGCGGACCTGCGCCACCAGCTAGGATCGCGCCCGTGCCCGATGTGTCCGCGTTCGTCGATGAGGTCGCCAACGAGCTGAACACGTGGCCCGGCGTTCGCATCGAGCGCCGCGCGGACGGCGCGGCCGTCGTCGGCTATGAGCAGACCGAGCTCGGCATCCTGTATCGAGATCGTGGCGTGGCCGAGCTCCCGATCCTCGGAGAGGAGCACGACGAGCTAGTCGAGCACGGCGACGCAGAGCCGGCCGAGGCCACGCCCGATTCCTACGGGGTCGGCCACTCCCTGCGCGGGCCGTCTGACGTGACCGCCGTGCTCGAGCTGTTCGATCGCCGCTACCGCGACGTGCGCGGCGAGGGCGACCCGTACAGCTCCGAAGACCCCGTCTGAGACATGACCGCTCGCGCCTGACGGCGCACGACCGGGGATCACGCGTCGCGGATGACGCGCACGATCACCGGCCGCGAGGCGTGGGCCGAGGCCGCGAGCGCCGGCGCCAGTTCCTCGTCGCGCAGCTCCTCGGCCGCCTCGACAACGATCACGAGCGGCTCCACCCCGGTCCCCGCCTGAGCGATCACCCGCCGGACCTCGTCGGCCTCGCGAGCGAGCGCCTCGGGCGACGGCACCGACAGCACCACCTCCCCCGCGGAGATCGCTTCCAGATTCCCCGCGGCGTCGGTCGCGCCTCCCTCAACGACGATCTCGCCGGCGGCCACGCTCGCGGGTGGCCGCTCGTCGAACTGCCGCTGCACGGCACTCCCGCGTGGCACCTGAATGATGAGATTCGGCTCGTGCGCCATCAGGCCACCGCCGCTCAGATCTCGACGCCGCGGTCGGCCAGCCAGTCCAGCACCGCCGCAGGCGGATCGCCCTTCCACTCTGCCCGCGCGGCGAGGCGGAGGATCTTGCTCGGGTCGTCGTGGAGCTCGTCGCGGCGGTGGGCGAGGTACAGGATCGTCGCGGCGGCCATCGACACCGCTGGATCGTCGATCTCGACGTCGACGCCCTCGACCGCGATCGCGACGCGCTCCTCGAGGTTCTGGATCGCGGTCACCGGCTCGTCCGCGTCCTCGAACTGCGCCAGCAGGTCCCCGAGCCGGGAATCCGTGTCGTCGGGGTCGCTGATCTCGACCGCCCGCTTGGCGACTTCGAAGAGGGAGATCGGCCGCGGCTCGGTCGGCATTGGTGTCAGCCTAGCCGAACGTGCGCCAGCCGCGCGAGCGTCAGCTTCGTTCCCCGCGGCTACGAATCCGGTGTTCGGCGGCACGGCCGGAGGCTTCTTCTCGACGGGCTCCGGGCAGCGCGGCGACACGGTCGACGACGTCATCACCGGCCCCCAGGTTGCCGCGATCCGGATCGGCGACCGCACGATCCGGACGTTCACCTCGGCGGAGCTGCCGGCCGGCGACCGCGCGGCGGTGTTCTTCCTGCCCGCCGGCTCGGCGCAGCCGACCGTCGGCTGGCGGCCGGGACAGCCGATCCACTCATCGATGCCCATGCCGTCCGGGCCCGATCCCGGACCGAACCCGAACAACTGGCCGAAGGTCCCGACGGTCGCGCTGCTCCCGCTCGATGCCGGCGGACACGTGCTCGCCACGACGTTCAACTACCCCGACACCCCGTTCGCGTCGTTCTGGCAGGCACCAAAGGCGATCACCCCGGAGATCCACGACCCTCCGTACCACGGGCCGACGCGCCCGCGGTCGGGCGCGATCTGCGAACTCGGTCAGCACGGCCTTCCGGGTCTCACGCCGGTGTGGGGACACACGCTCGAGCGGATCCAGCCTGTCGGCGGCTCGCTCGGCGAGCTGTTCCTCTCGTGCGCCGACACCGAGTACTACCTGCACGGGCGGCCGCTGGCGACCGGCGCTGCTCGGTCGCGGGCGCTCAGCGGGCGGCGTGCCGGGCCGGTCGACTTCGCGCGCGAGCTGACGCCCGCCGTGTCGGCAACGCCTGGCTGGTCGTCCGGGGCGGCTCGGGCAGCCGGCAGCGTCTCAGGGTGCTCGAGGCGCTACGGATCGACCGGCTCGACCTGCGGGGCTGACGCCCAGGCCGCCATCCCACCGACCAAGTCGGCGACGTGCGGAAAGCCGGATGCCTGGAGCAGGCCGGCGGCGATCGCGGAGCGGTATCCACTCGCGCAGTGGACGACGATCCGCCGGTCGCGCGGAAGCTCCCCGATCTGCTCGGGCAGCCGCGACAGCGGTACGTTGACCGCACCGTCGATCCGCTCCGCGAGCCACTCGCTCGGGGCCCGCACGTCGATCAGGAGCGGCGGCGCCGGCGCGGACAGCAGCTCGGCGAGCGAGCCCGCCGTGATCCGCTCGATGCGGTCGATCAACCCGGGCTCGCGGCTCAGCGACTGCATCCCGCCGCCGAGATATCCGGCGACTGTGTCGAATGCGATCCGGCCGAGGCGGGTCGCGGCCTCGACCTCTCGGCCGGGCTCGGCGATCAGCACGATCGGCCGCTCGGGGTCGAGGATCGTGCCGCACCAGGTCGCGTAGCTGCCGCCGAGGCCGACGTTGACGCTGCCCTTGAGATGCGCGGCCTCGAACTTGGCGGCGTCCCGCGTGTCGAGCAGCTGTGCTCCGTTCGCCTGCAGGTCGAGCGTGCGATCGAGCGTCAGCGGGTGGAGCTCGCGTTCGAGCGCCTGCTCGAGCGTCGGCCGTTCGCGGGCGTTGAGCACGGCGTCGTAGGTGAAGTACGCGGGCGCGTCGGGGAGGTCGGCCGTGACCGTCTCGATGAAGCGCTCGCGGCTCATCGGGGCGAGCGCGTAGTTGTAATCCCGCTGGATCCCGATCGTGGATACGGTGTCGGTGCTGAGGCTCTTGCCGCACAGCGAGCCGGCCCCGTGCGCGGGATATACGAGCGTCTCGCCGGGCAGACACGCGAGCTTTCGGTGCAGCGAGTCGTACAGCATCCCCGCGAGATCCTCGGCGTTCCACCCGAGCGCGGCCCGCAGGTCCGGGCGGCCGACGTCGCCGATGAACAGCGTGTCGCCGGTGAGCACCGCGAACGGATCGACATCCTCATCCGGGTCGGAGACGAGGATCGAGATCGACTCGGGCGAGTGGCCCGGCGTCTCGAGCACGGTCAGGCGAACGTCGCCGAGCGCCAGCGTGTCGCCGTCGGCCATGGCCGAGAACGGGTACTCGGCCCGGGCCCTCGCGCCGAGGTGAATCGAGGCGCCCTCGCGCTCGCGGAGCTCGAGATGGCCGGCGACGAAGTCGGCGTGGAAGTGCGTCAGGAACACGTGCCCGATCCGGCAGCCGAGCCGGCCGGCGTCCTCGACGTACTGCTCGACGTCGCGCTGTGGGTCGACGACGGCGGCGGTGCCGCTCGCCTCGTCGGCGATCAGGTAAGAGGCGTGCGCGAGGCAGCCGAGGTAATACTGCTTGAGGACCAAGACGGGTCCGCGGAGCTTATTCCCGGCGCAAGCGGATGTGGGGCCTGTCTCGCTTGCGCGTCGTCCGCGCGCGCGAACCGCACGCGGATCTCGAGGCCCCCATCCACGCCCGGCCGGATGTCGAGCGGCGCGTCGTGCGCGTTCGCGATCGCTGCGACGATCGACAGCCCGAGTCCGAGGCCGTCGCCGTGCCCGAGCCGATCGCCGGCGAGCCGCTGAAACGGTTGCAGGAGCCGATCGACCTCCTCGGCAGGCACCATGGGGCCTGTGTTGTCGACCTCGAGATCGATCTCGCCGCCCTGGGCACGCACGGTCACCCGCGCGGTTCCCTCACGATTGTTGTGACGGATCGCGTTTTCGACGAGGTTCGACACGAGGCGCTCGATGAGGCGCCGGTCACCGGCGATCGGCGCGGGCTCGAGCGAGACGTGGACGTGCACGCCGCGAGCGGCTACCTCTCCTTCGTGCCCCGCGAGCACCTCGCCGGCGACCGCCCCCAGATCGATCGACTCGCGGCTGTCGATCCCGCGCTGCCCCTGGGCCAGCGCCAGTAACGCGTCGATCAGCTGCTCCTGCTGCGCGCTCTCCTCGAGCACCTGCCGGCAGGTCGTGCGGAACGTCCCGACGGTCGCCCTGGGGTCGCTGAGGACCATCTCGAGCAGCGCTCTGACCGTGGTCAGCGGCGTGCGCAGCTCGTGCGAGGCGTTCGCGACGAACCGTCGCTGGGCGTCGAACGCGCCTTCGAGACGTTCGAGCAGGCCGTCGATCGTGTCCGCGAGCTGTCTGAGCTCATCCGGTGGGCCCTGGAGAGCGAGTCGTTCGTGGAGATTGACCTCGGACATCTGCTGGGTGGCTGCGGTCATCGTGCGCAGCGGCTCCAGTACGCGTCCGGCCACGACCCAGCCGAGCGCGCCCGAGATGATCGCCATGATCGCGAGCGCGATGCTCGACTCGATCACGAGCTGGTGCAGGTCCGAGATCCGCTGCCCCGATTGCACGTTGAAGATCACCCGCCGGCCGGACGGCGTCCCCAGCAGCTTCTGGAGCCGAGGAGGCACCGTGGCCGCCGGCTTGGCTCGAGCCCTGGTCGGCAGGCCCGACCGAGGGCTGCCGGACTGCGGGCGCGGGAACCGGGGAGTGGCGCTGATGCCGACCGAGGTGAACGGCTGGTTGGTGATCGTCGCGTGATCGACGAGCGTGTAGGTGATCGCGAGCAGCGCCGCGCCGCACACGAGGAACAACCCGCCGTAGAGCAGCGTCAGCCGCCAGCGGACGGTCGTCTGCGGGTGGCGCAGACGCGCGACCGCCCCGGCGGCCGGACGGCGCAGTGTCACTGTGGTCCCCCTATCCGGTAGCCGACGGGGGTGACGGTCTCGACCACCGGGGGGTCGCCGAGCTTGGCCCGCAGCCGGCTGACGGTCATGCGTACGGTGTTCGTGAACGGGTCGACCGCGTCGTCCCAGGCTCGCTCGAGCATCTGCTCGCTCGAGACGACCGCGCCGTCGGCGCCGAGCAGCAGCTCGAGCACCGCAAACTCCTTCGGGCTCAGCGCCACGAGTTTGCCCGCTCGGGTGACCCGGTGGCGGGCGGAGTCGAGCTCCAAGTCGCCGTAAACAAGCGTCGGGGCGAGCGCCGGCCGGGATCGGCGTGACAGCGCGCGAATCCGAGCGACCAGCTCGGCGAGGTGGAACGGCTTCGGCAGATAGTCGTCGGCCCCGATCCCGAGGCCTTCGATTCGGGCCTCGAGCGAACCGGCCGCCGTCAGCATCAGCACCCGGCTCGGGCGGCCGTCGGCGACCATCGCCCGGCAGACCTCGTCGCCGCGGACTCCGGGCAGGTCCCGATCGAGCACGACCACGTCGTAGTCGGCGAGCGCGACGCGGCCCAGCGCCTCGCGCCCGTCGAACGCGATGTCGACCGCCATACCCTCGCGGCGCAGGACGGTCGCCACTGTCTCGGCGAGCCGTGGATGATCCTCGACCACCAGCACCCTCATCGATCGCTCCTCGGCCAGTCCATTTGCTCATTGGGCAGAGCCGGGCGGACCGCGGCCCGCACCGGCGTCTGCCGGCCCAGGATGCCCGAATCCGCATAACAGCGACATAACAGCGTTACGACCCTGTTACTGCCCACCCCGTACAAAACCTGCGGCCGGCGATCCAGAGCAGAGGGAGCCAGGACATGTACAGCACGCAGGGCGAATCGAGGTGGCCGGCTAGATGCTCGGACTACCGGGCGTGAAGCGGATCTCGGGCGGCCGGTGGCGCCGGCGGCTGCTGGCCGCGGCGACGCTGATCCTCGCCGGCGCCGTCGTGGTCGTCGTCGTTCTGGACGCGAGCACGTCCTCGCCGAGCGCGGCGAGCAACTCGAGCACGACGTCCGGCGCGACCACGGTGCAGCAGCGGAACCTCGTGGAGACCGACACCGAGTCCGGCACGCTCAGCTACAACAGCCCGCAGACCGTGTACAACCGCCTCAGCGGCACGGTCACCTGGCTTCCGCAGGTCGGACAGGAGATCAAGCCGGGCCAGACGCTGTACAAGGTCGACGGCGATCCGGTGCTCCTGATGCGGGGCACGACGCCCGCCTACCGCGACCTCGGCCCATCCGACAGCGACGGCACCGACATCGAGCAGCTCAACCGCAACCTCGTCGCGCTCGGCTTCGACGCGTCCAACATCACCGTCGACGACGTATGGCAGGCGGCCACCACCGAAGGCGTCGACCTGCTCCAGGAATCCCTCGGCCAGACCGAGACCGGCATCCTCACGCTCGGGCAGATCGTGTTCCTCCCCGGCGCTCAGCTGGTCACGGCCGTCGACGGATCGCTCGGGTCGACCGGCGGATCGGGCGGCACGAACGCGAGCGCGACCGTCGACCCGCCCGCGCCCGAGTTCGCGAGCTACGAGGTCCCTCACAAGTCCTCGGCGCACAAAGCGGCGAAATCCGGCAAATGCCCGGCGTCCTCCAAGTCAGGCACGGCCACGCAAACGACGGGCACGGTCAACCAAACCACGCCGGCGAAGCCGAAGAACTGCAAGCCGAAGCAGTCAACCAAGCAGGAGCAGCTGGCGGCGCTGATCGCGCTGCTGAAGGCCGAGACCGCCCAGCTGAAGGCCGACGAGCACGGCAACTCGCGTGGCGGGAGCGGCGGTGGGCAGCCGAGCGGCTCGGGCAACGGCTCCGGCAGCGGATCCGGGTCGGGCAGCGGATCCGGGTCGGGCAGCGGATCCGGATCGGGCAGCGGATCCGGATCAGGCAGCGGATCGGGCAGCGGATCCGGATCAGGCAGCGGATCCGGATCAGGCAGCGGATCCGGGTCAGGCTCGGCCGGCGGCAGCGCCACCGCGATCCTCCAGACCACCTCGACCCAGCTCGTGGTGACCGTAGACCTGTCCGCCAGCGTCCAGAGCGAGGCGGTGGTCGGCGAGCACGTCATGGTCGAGATGCCGTCCGGCAGCTACGTCAACGGGAAGGTCACGGCGGTGAGCTCAGTCGCCCAGAGCTCGAGCAACAACGGCAGCGGCAACGGCAACGGCAACGGCGGAGGCAACGGAAACGGCAGCGGGAACGGGAACGGGAACGGGAACGGATCGTCCTCCACGATCCCGGTGACGATCACTCTGAGCGGCCACATCAGCGGGGCCGGCCTGGATCAAGCCGCGGTCAGCGTGAACTTCGTCGAGCAGAAGGACACCCATGTGCTGTCGGTGCCGGTGACCGCGCTGCTGGCGACGGGCGGCGGCAACTATGCCGTCCAGGCGGCCGCCGCACCCCACAGGCTGATCCCCGTGACCACCGGTCTGTTCGCTGCCGGCTACGTGGCGATCTCGGGGCCTGGGATCTACCCGGGTCTCCAGGTCACTGACTCCCAAGGATGAGAATGCTCGCGCTCGACCACGTCGAGAAGTCGTACCCCGGCGACGTCGCGGCGCTGCGGAGCGTCACCGTCGACATCCCGAGCGGCGATCGGGTGGCGGTGGTGGGGCCGTCGGGATCGGGCAAGACCACGATGCTGACGATCCTGGGCACGCTCGAGCGACCGACCAGCGGCGAGGTCCGGATCGCCGGACGCGACGTCGCCAAGGCCTCGGACCGCGAGCTCGCCGGTCTGCGTGCCCACCAGATCGGTTTCGTGTTCCAGACCTTCCACCTCCAGGACTCGCTGACCGCGGTCGACAACGTGGCGACCGGGCTGCTGTACACGGGGGTCCGGCGCCGGGAGCGGCGGGTCGCGGCGCAAGCCGCGCTCGAGCGCGTCGGCCTCGGTCATCGCCTCACACACCGGCCCCCTCAGCTGTCGGGCGGCGAGCGCCAGCGGGTCGCGATCGCGCGCGCTCTCGCCAAGCGACCGGCGATCATCCTCGCCGACGAGCCAACCGGAAACCTCGACTCGAAGTCGGGCGCGGAGGTCGTGGCCCTCCTGCACGAGCTCGCGTCAGATGGCGCCACGCTCGTGCTGATCACCCACGATCAGAACGTCGCCGAGTCCTTCCCCCGGCGCATCCAGATGCGCGACGGCGAGATCGTAAGAGACGGCGACTGATGAGCACGGCCGCCGCCTCGCTGCCGGGACGTGACCGCTTCGATGCGGTGCGCCTGCCACCGCGCGAGTTGTTGGGCGTGGCCCTGCAGGGCCTTCGAACCCGGCGGTTGCGAGCGGCGCTGTCGGCCCTCGGAATCGCGATCGGGATCGGCGCGATGGTCGCCGTGGTGGGCGTCTCGGCCTCGAGCCAGGCGAACCTGCTGGCGACGATCGACAAGCTCGGAACGAACCTCCTGACGGTCACGCCGGGTCAGAACTTCGAAGGCAACAACGAGGTTCTCCCGGACACCTCTGTGCCGATGATCGAGCATATGCAGAACGTCGACAGGGACGCCGCCGTCTACCAGGTCTCGGCCGCCTCGGTGCTTCGCACCCCGTTCGTACCCGCGCAGGAGACCGGCGGCATCGGCGTGGACGCAGCCGGAGACAACCTGCCCCAGGTCGTCGGCACGTCGATGGCGTCCGGGCAGTTCCTCGGCACCGTCGCCGACCGCTACCCCGAGGTCGTGCTCGGGGCGCAGGCCGCGAGCATCCTCGAGATCACGCAGGTCGGCGGGCACCTCGAGGTGTACATCGGCAATACCTGGTTCACCGTGATCGGGATCCTGAAGCCGGCGCTGCTCGACTCGTCGATCGACACGACAGCGTTCATCTCGCTGCCGGTGGCCGAGCGGATGTTCCAGACGCAGCCGAACCCGTCCGAGATCTACGTGCGCGCGAACGTCAACGACGTCTCGCAGGTCTCGAACCTGCTTTCGCCGACGGCTGACCCCCAGGACGCCAGCGGCGTCAACGTGAGCCGCCCGTCGGATGCGCTCGAGGCGCGCGCCGCGGCCAAGGGGCAGTTCACGACGCTGCTCCTGGGGCTCGGCGCGGTGGCGCTGCTCGTCGGCGCGATCGGGATCGCGAACATCATGGTGATCTCGGTGCTCGAGCGCCGGGGCGAGATCGGCCTGCGTCGCGCGCTGGGTGCCACCCGCCGGCACATCAGCACCCAGTTCCTCGCCGAGTCGGCCGTGCTCGCGGCGCTCGGCGGCCTCGCCGGGCTGGCCCTCGGCGCCGGCGCGACCGAGGCGTACGCGGTGGCGCAGAAGGAGCCGTTCGTCGTGCCGCTGTACGCGCTCATCGCCTCGCCCGCCGCCGGCCTCGTGATCGGCGTGCTGGCGGGCGTGTATCCGGCGATGAAGGCCGCCCGGCTCAGCCCGACCGAAGCGCTCCGGGTGTAGGCGCCCGGCGCGCTGCTGGCGAGCGAGGTCAGGACGTGGCCGGGCGCGGCAACGGCGTCGGCTGCGCGCGCTGCTGTGAGCGGACTTGCGCGGCGACGGCCGCCGGCTTGCCCTCGGTCCGTTCGATGATCGGAAGCAGCGCCTGCACCAGATCCGGATCGAACTGGCTGCCAGCACCTGCGGTCAGCTCGTCGAGCGCGGCCTCGAGCGGCAGCGCCTTGCGATAGACGCGGTCGGTCCGCATCGCGTTCCAGCTGTCGCAGCAGGCGATGATGCGAGCCTCGAGCGGGATGTCTTCGCCGGCGAGTCCGTCCGGATAGCCGTGGCCGTCCCAGCGCTCGTGGTGGGAGCGGACGAGCAGGCCTACCTCTCGCATGAACCCGCCGACCTGCGAGAGCATCTTCTCGCCCTCGAGCGTATGCGTCCGGATGATCGTCCACTCGTGAGGGTCGAGCTTGCCCGGCTTGTTCACGATCTCCTTCGGGATCGCGATCTTGCCGACGTCGTGTAGAAGCGCGGCGAACTCGAGATTGCGCAGCCGCTCATCGCTGAGCCCGAGCCGCTCGGCGACCGCGAGCGCCAGCTCGACCACGCTCCTGGAGTGCTGACCCGTGTAGTGGTCGTCGGACTCGACGACGTCGCTCAGCACGAGGGCGGTTCCGCGGTAGGCGTTGTTGAGCTCGAGCAGTCCCTGCAGGCGGTGACTGCGCTCGTGCGCGAACACCGCGAACAGGCCAAGCACCGGCACGAGGTACAGGATCTCGGCCGGAGCGTGATGAAGGTCCTGAGCGACCACGAGCCCGATCCCCGACAGCGTGGCGTCGACGGCGTATACCACCCCGCTCTCGCGAAGCGCGGCGCGCAGGTTCACGGTCCGGGTGATCACATCCCTGAGCGCCGAGACCAGAAAATCGACGACGAACTCGGCCACGAGCGCCGTGATCAGGAGGGCCGCGCCGGCGGCCCGCGGCTCGACGCCCGCGATCGCGAACACCGCCACCGGACCGATCGCGAACCACGCGTTCGGGATCACGACCAGCACTCGGCTGGCCGAGAGCTCGCCTCGGACCATCCTGTCGGCTCGAGCGATCGCGTACGCGACCACCACCGCCGGCGGCACTAGCGCCAGCGGGATTACGAACAGCAGCGGAACGAACGCCATCTGGCTCGGAACCGTGTACCCGATCGGGGTCCGGAACTCCACGCGCGTGGCGAGCGCGAGCACGAGCACGCACATGACGGCCGGGACGACCGGGAACGCCCCCGGCGGGTGGATCGCCCACACGCCGGCGGTCGCGGCGGCGAGCGCCGCTCCGGTGACTGCGCTGGCCGAGCGCTCGCGGCTCGTCATGCGAGAGCGGCGTCGCTTGAACGTGTCGGCCAGGAGGTTTTGCTCGTCGAGCGTCGGCGAGATCGACATCCCGCGCGATATCGGCGCCTGCGACGACGCCGCTTAGCGGATAGCCGCAACCCGGACGATCATCCGGATCCCGAACAAGTGTCGACGTGCGTCGACACGGCTCCAGATCCTCGCTGGGCGGACGATCATTATCCGGAATCAGCCGACGGGCAACCCGGTCCGCACCGGGGGGCGCGGAGCCGGCGGTCGCACAGGGAAGTGAGACCGCTCGCCCGCCGGCACGCAACCACGGAAGGTACGCACATGAGGCAACAGCTGTTCCGCTGCATCGGGGTGGGCGTCGCCGCCCTGACTCTCGGTGCGGCACCCGCGGCGGCCGCGGCCAAGACCCCGGCGAGCACCGACACCGCGGCGACGACGCCGGTCGACACCTCGAGCTGTACTGATCCGCTGCTGTCGCAGCCGTTCCTCGCCTGGGGCGACACCAACTGGTACGCGCTGGCTCCCGGCGAGGCCGCCGACGACTTCGACGGCACCGGCTGGGCGCTGAGCGGTGGCGCGCACATCGCCACCACGACGCTCGCGGACGGCACCACCGGCGAGGTCCTCGATCTCCCGCGCGGCTCGCAGGCGACCAGTCCCACGATCTGCCTGACCTCCGCTTACCCGACGGCGCGGATGATGATCCGCAACGTCTCGGGCTCGAACGGCGGCAGCGTCGGCTTCTCGGTGTCCTACGCCGGGACGAGCACGGCGGATGCCCCGCTACAGACCGGCTCGTTCAAGACCACCGGAAACCAGGGAGCTACTGGTGGGTGGATGCTGTCCGACCCCGCCAACCTGGACCCGAGCTCGACTCCCGGCTGGCAGCTGATGCAGATCACGCTGACCGCGAACGGGCCCAAGGAGTTCCAGGTCTACAACCTCTACAACGACCCGCGCAATCGAGACTGACTACAGGTCCCGCTCGTAGAAGTAGTTCACCGGCCCGTCGGGCTTGCCCTCGCGGTTGGAGAAGCCGAGGCTCTCGTACAGCGCACGCGCGGCAACGTCGCTCTCCGCGGTTCCGAGGTCCATGTAGTCGGCGCCCTCCGCGCGGGCGAGCTCGATCGCGGCGATCAGCTGCTCGATCCGCGCTGCGAGCTTGTCGGGACCCGGCGTCGGGTCGTCGTACTCGGTGTTGAAGTCGTGGAGCAGCCGGCCGATCGCCGCGGCGTCGGCGGCGGTGCCGCGGTGCACCGGGTGGCTCGCGGGACTCGCCGGCGAGCTCACCGCCCGCCGCCCATCAGCGCGAGCTGCCGGTTGACGGCGTCGGTGGTGCGCGCGAGGTCGCCGGTGGCGAGCAGGTCGAGGAACGCTCCTCGCAGGACGGCGAGCACGAGCGTCGCCTCCCCGTCACCAGCGCCAGACTCGCTCAGCACTCCGAGCCAGTCGGCCACCGTGGCTGCGGCAAAGCCCGCCCACGGACCTTCGGGGTCGATCAGCGAGCGGGCATAGCCCTCGACCCACAGCGTCAGCACACCCCGGTGCTCGCCCGCCGCGAGCCAGCCCCACAACTCCGATGCGACCGCGATCAGGTCACCGCCGGTGCCGGCGGCGCGCACGCGGTCGAGCAACGCCAGCTCGTCGGCGCGGGCGCGGACGAGGATCGCCTGCACGAGCTCCGCCTTGCTGCCGAACAGGAACAGCAGCACGCGCGGGCTCGAGTCGACAGCCGCCGCCAGGGGCCGCAACGACAGGTCGGCCACGCCGTGCTCGAGCACGTACTCGTAGGCCAGCTCGAGCAGCTGCTGGCGTCGCGGCGACTCTGTGGGCGCGGTTGCGGACATCGCGCGTCGTAGTGTAGGCTACTGAAACGCCTGTTTCAGTAGCGATCCGTCCCCTCGACAAACCGGGTGACCTCGGATGGGTCGTGATGGCCCACGGCGAGGTCTACTGGAGCGAGTTCGGCTGGGACACGAGCATGGAGGCGCTGGTGGCGCGGATCGTCGCCGACTACGCCTCAGGTCACGACCCGAACCGCGAGGCGGCCTGGATCGCCGTGGTTGACGGACGGCGGGTTGGGTGCATCTTCTGCGTGACCGACCCGGACAGTGACCGCACCGCCAAGCTGAGGATCCTGCTCGTCCATCCCGACGGTCGCGGCCACGACCTCGGCCGCCGGCTGATCGACACCTGCCTCGAGTTCGCGCGCGACGCCGGGTACGAGCGCGTGCGGCTGTGGACGAATCACCCGCTGGCGGCGGCCCGCCACCTCTACCTCGAGCGGGGCTTCGAGCTGATTGCCGAGGAGCCCCACCACAGCTTCGGGGTCGACCTGATCGGCCAGACCTACGAGCTCGACCTCCGCGACGCGGCTACCGGCGCGCAGCCGGGTCGCGGCGGCGGGTACGAGACCGCGCCGACTTGACCGCCTTGAGCGGCGCCCGTCGCACGGCCAGCCACAGACCGGGCTTCATCGCCACCGCGATCAGGGCCTGATCGCGTGCGCGCTCGAACGCGCGCCGGCGAAACCGTCGCTCGCCGTCACCCTCGGCTGACGCCTCGAGCGACTGCCAGCGGGCGAGCGCCAGCGCGGCGTCCCCCTCCTGCTCGGCGGCGGCTCGGCACAGCGTCAGCGCACACGGCTCGCCCCCGCCCGGAGCGTTGCATCCATGTCCTGGAGGACAGCAATCGACCACACGCGACAGCTACCCCGCGTCCAACCGACAGAATCCTGACCATGAGCCCGGGGACGACCACGCGCCGGCTGATCGTCAACGCGGACGACTTCGGTCTGGCGGCCGGGGTCAACGCGGGAATCATCGAGGCGCATGTCAACGGCATCCTCACCAGCACGAGCCTCATGGTCGACCGTCCCGCGGCCGCCGATGCCGCCCGGCTGGCGCGCGAGCACCCGGCGCTGTCGGTCGGTCTGCACTACGTCGAGGACGGCCCCGAGATCGACGATCCCGGCCACGTCGCGCGGACGTTCGCGGCCCAACTCGAGCGGTTCCGGGAGTTGACCGGATCCGAGCCGACGCACGTCGACTCCCATCACCACGTCCACCTCTCCCGCCTCGAGACTTTCGCGCCCCTGGTGGAGCCGCTCGGCGTGCCGCTCCGCGGCGACGGGCGCGTCTCCTACGTCGGCGCGTTCTACGCCCACCCGCGACGGGGCGTTGTCGAGCTCGAACGAGTCCGCACGCCGTTCCTCCTGGAGCTGCTCGAGAACCAGGCCGCCGGCGAGTTCACCGAGCTCGGCTGCCACCCGGCGAGGGTGACCGGCGACCTCGTCTCGAGCTACACGCCCGAGCGCGAGGTCGAGCTCGCGACCCTGACCGAACCGGATCTGCGCTCGCGGATCGAGGAGCTGGGGCTGACGCTCGCCAGCTACCACGACTGGCGCGCGAGCACGTAACCACCCGCCGGGGGCGCCCCCGCTCCTACCTCGCGCTGACTGTCGGCTCCTCCGGGATCTCGTCGAGCTCGAGCGGCGTCCCGAACCCGACCCGAAGGATCGCCCCGCCGTCGGGCGCGTTGGCGGCCTCGACGAAGCCATCGTGCGCCTCGGCCGCCTGGCGGACGATCGCGAGCCCCAACCCCGAGCCGGGCTTCGAGCGCGCGTCCTTGGCGCGGTGGAAGCGGTCGAACACGAACGGCAGGTCCTCGTCCTTGAAGCCCGGGCCGTGATCGCGGACGGTGACCACGCCATCGTGCAGGCTGACCTCGACGACACCGCCCGCGCGGCTCCACTTGGCGGCGTTGTCGAGCAGGTTCGTCACCGCCCTCGAGATCCGGTCCCCGTCGCCCCGCACGAGCGTCGGCTCGAGCCGCTGACCGAAGGTCAGTCCGGGGGCGCGCCGGCGCGCCCGCTCGAGCGCGGCTTGAACGATCGAGTCCAGCCGGACGTCGCCGCGCTCTTCACTCGGCTTGCTTCCGCGGGCCAGCTCGACCACGTCGGCGACCAGCGCGGTCAGCTCGTCGAGCTCCTCGATCACGTCCTCGCGAAGGGCGGCCCGGTCCTCGGGCGCCAGCAGCTCCTCCTCGCGCATCAGCTGGAGGTTCGCGCGGATCGTCGCGATCGGCGTGCGCAGCTCGTGCGAGGCGTCCGCGACGAGGTTGCGCTGGGACTGGACCGATGCCTCGAGCGCGTCGAGCGTCTGGTTGAACGTCCGCGCGAGCCGCCCGAGCTCGTCCGAGCCGGTCACGTCGAGCCGTTCGTGCTCGATCCGCTCGGGATTGAGCGCGATCGACTCGGTCTGACTCGTGAACCGCGTGATCGGCGCGAGCGCGGTCCGCGCCACCAGCAGCCCGAACAGCACCGCGAGCAGGATTCCGGCGCCGCCGATCACGAGCAGCAGCATCAGCTGGTTCGAGAGCGCGTTGTCGACGGTGGTCAGCGGCAGCGCGACCGCCAGCGCGCCCTTGTCCCCGATCCCGGTTACCAGTGCCCGGATGTGGGTGCCCTTCACGCGCATGTCCGTGAAGAACTGCCCGTGGCCGGCGGCCGCGAGCTTTTCGATCGCCGGCGTCGACGGGATCTCATAGCTCTGGCCCTTCGGCACGTACGTTCCGCCGCCCCGCTTGAACAGCGTGAACGTGCCCGACGCTCCGCCGAACGCCTGCGGCGGCAGGTGGTCGAAGCCGAGCCCCTCGTCGGGGTCGTGGTCGACGTTCCCGCTCGGGACGTGGGGTCCGATGGGGAACAAGCCGGCTGGCGGCGGACCGCCGCCAGGCCCGAGGCCGATGTTCTCGAGCGGCCGCTTGGCGAGGCTCTGCAACGACTGGTCGACCTGACCCTGGAGCTCGTGCCGGGTCCCCTGATACCCCGCGACGACGACCGCGATCACGGCGATCGCCACCGCCGCGCCTGCGAACAGCGCCATCCGCGCGCGCAGGCTCATTCCTGCGGCTCCCGCAGCGAGTAGCCCACGCCCCTGACGGTGTGGATCTGCGCCTGCGCCCCGGCCTCTTCGAGCTTGCGCCGCAGATAGCCGACGTACACCCGAAGTGCATTCGAGGTCGGCCCGAAGTCGTAGCCCCACACCCGGTCATAGATCAGCGTGTGCGGCAGGACCCGCCGCGGGTTCAGCATCAGCAGCTCGAGCAGCTGGTACTCGGTCCTGGTCAGCTCGACGAACGTCTCCCCCACCATCACGCCGTGCCGCGCCGAATCGAGCCTCAGGTCGACGAACGACAGCGCGCCGTCGACGGTCGTCTCGCCGCCCGCGCGGCGGAGCAGCGCGCGCAACCGCGCCTTGAGCTCGTCGATGTCGAATGGCTTGACCAGATAGTCGTCGGCGCCTGCGTCGAGCCCGTCGATCCGATCGCTGACGGCGTCGCGCGCGGTCAGCATCAGCACCGGAACGCGGTTGCCCTCGCGCCGCAGCAGACGGCACACCTCGAGTCCGTCGATGTCGGGCAGGCCGACGTCGAGCACGACCGCGTCGGGCAGGCTGCTGTTGACCTCCGACAGCGCTCCGGCCCCGGAGTCGGTCAGCTTCACCTCGTAGCCGGCCAGCGACAGCGCGCGACGCAGCACGTCGCGCAGCGCCCGGTCGTCGTCAACCACCAGCAATCTCATGGTGTAACTATTGTGTCGCTCGAACGGGCCCGCGCGGGCGGTTCCTACTCAGGTCTTACCCGGCGGCACGGCCATTTCGCGCAGGACCGCGCCCAGGATCCCGTTGACGAACGCGGGCGCCTCGGCCCCGCAGAACCGCTTGGCCGTCTCCACCGCCTCGTCGATCGCCCCCTCGGGCGGGATCGCGTGCTCTCCGGGCAGGTCCCCGGCGTACAACAGCTCGGCCAGACCGACCCGCAGGATCGAGCGCTCGAGCGGAGCGATCCGTTCGAGCGACCAGCCGCTCGCGTGCGTGCGGATCAGCTCGTCGAGCTCGGGTTGATGGTCGCGCACGAGTTGCGCGACCGCGCGGGTGAACGCGTGGGTGTCTCGGGGCCACGTCTGCTCGAGGGGCCGACCGAGCAGATCGCTCTGATACAGCGCCCAGATCGCAGCGCGGCGCTGCTCGGACCTTCGCACGGCGACGAGTGTAGACGCCGGGCGGGAACCTCAGTCGACGACGCCGGAGCCTCAGTCGACGACGGTTAGCGCCGTGGGGAGCGAGGTGAGGATCTCCGCTCCGTCGTCGGTGACGACCACCAGGTCCTCGATCCGAACCCCGAACCGGCCCGGGACGTAGATCCCGGGCTCGACCGTCACCACGTTGCCTACCGCGAGCACGTCCTCCGATGGTTGCCCGAGACGCGGCGCCTCGTGGACATCGAGCCCGACGCCGTGCCCGATGGAGTGCCCGAACTGAGCGCCGCGCCCGGCGGCCTCGATCGCGGCCCGCGCGACGCCGTCGACGTCGCGGCCGGCGGCACCGGGGCGCACATCCTCGACGGCGGCTTGCTGCGCATCGAGCACGAGGTCGTATACGTCGACCGCCTCGGCGCTGACCGTTCCGGTGGCGATCGTCCGAGTGCAGTCAGAGCAGTAGCCGTCGAGCTTGGCGCCCCAGTCGATCACCACAAGCTCGCCGCCTGGCACGATGTCGTCTGTGGGCCGGCCGTGAGGCAGCGCGCCGTTCGCTGCGCTGGCGACGATCGGGTCGAAGCTCGGCGCCTGCGCACCCCGCCGGCGTATCTCGAATTCGAGCGCGGTCGCCAGCTCGCGCTCGGTGCGCCCAGCGAGCCCGCCGGCGAGGAGCTCCGCAAACGCCTCGTCGGCGAGCGCCGTCGCCGCCCTGATCGCCGCCACCTCCTCGGGCTCCTTGATCGCGCGCAGCCCCTCGACGAGCCCGGTCGTCTCGACGAGCTCGATCCGGGCCGGCAGCAGCTCGCGGAGCTGCGCGTGCTCACTTACCGACATGTGCGCGGCCTCGAATCCCAGGCGCAGCTCGCCCGGTCCGAGCGCGTCCTCGATCCCCTCGAGCAGGTGCTGCGCGGCACGGCGGCGGTCGAACGCCGGGTCGACCTCCGCCGCGGCCTGCTCGAGGTAGCGAAAGTCGGTGACGAACGTCCGTGCGTCGGCGCCGATCAGCGCGATCCCATTGCTGCCCGTGTACCCCGTGAGGTAGCGGACGTTGATCAGGTTGCCGACGACCAGCACGTCGACTCCGGCGTCGGGCAGCAATGCGACGAGGCGTTCGGTGCGTGAGCTCACCGTGCGAGCTCGTCGCGGATGCGCTCGAGCGCGTCGCGATAGCCGTCGGGGCCCTTGCCGGCGACGCGCGCGATGCACAGGTCGGTGATCACCGACCGGCGACGCCACTCCTCGCGCGAGTCGACGTCTGACAGGTGGACCTCGACCGCGGGCAGGCCGGCCAGCTCGAGCGCGTCGCGGATCGCGTATGAGTAATGCGTCCAGGCGCCCGGGTTCAGCACGATCGCGTCGGCGAGACCCTCGAGCCGGTGGAGGTGCTCGACGAACTCGCCCTCATGGTTGGTCTGGAAGAACCGGGCCTCGAGCCCGAGCTCCTCGGCGGTCCCCTTGATCTGACGCTCGAGGTCCTCGAACGTGAGGCGCCCGTAGTGGGCGGGGTCGCGGCGACCGAGCTGATCGAGGTTGACGCCGTGCATGACTTCGACCCGGTTACGCATCCGCGCTCAGCTCGCCAGCTCGCGCACCGCGGCGATCAGGTCCTTCGGCGGGACGGCGCATCCGGTGCGCGGAACCCCGGGGGCGTCGAGCAGCACGAACGGCACCGACCCCTCGCCGAGACGCTTCTTGTCGCGGGCCGTCGCCATCACGACCGCGTCGGGATCCGCGTGCTCGAGGCGGGCGGGGAGCCCACGCGTTTGCAGGAGGTGCGCGACCTCGTCGCGGAGCTCTGGCTGTTCGGAGAGTCGGAGCGCCGCCAGCAGTCCCAGTGCGACCGCCTCGCCGTGGCGATAGGACGCGTAGCCCGTCGCGGTCTCGATCGCGTGCCCGACCGTGTGGCCGAGGTTCAGGACCTGCCGGACGCCGGCGTCGCGCTCGTCGCGGGCCACGATCCGGAGCTTGGCCAGGGCGCACGCCGCGATCAGGGCCGGGTCGATCGGATCCGCGTTCTGGCGGACTCGGTCCCACAGCTCGCCGCCGGCGATCAGCGCGGTCTTGACCACCTCGGCGTAGCCGGCCGCCAGCTCGGCTTGCGGCAGCGTGCCGAGCGTCGCGGTGTCGGTGATGACGGCCGAGGGCTGATGAAATGCGCCGACGTAGTTCTTGGCCTCGGCGAGATCGACAGCGGTCTTTCCCCCGTAGGCGGAGTCGACCTGGGCCACGAGCGTCGTCGGCACCTGCACGTAGCGAACGCCGCGCTGGTAGGTGGCGGCGCAGAATCCGGCCAGGTCCCCCACCACGCCGCCCCCGAGGGCAACGACCACGTCCTCGCGCGTCATCCCGGCCCGCGCGAGCTCGGTCCACACGATCTCGGCGTGAGCGACGGTCTTCGACTGCTCGCCGGGCATGATCGCCACCCTCCCGCTCAGCGACCCGACGTGGTCGCCGTACAGCCTGCCCACGGCACCGTCGGTGACGAGGAAGCGCCGGCCGGTGACGGTTGGCGGCCAGAAGCCGTGCTCGGCAAGCAGCCCGTTGCCGACGTACACCGGATAGTCGGCGCCCGGATTGCCGGCGGTCGCGGCCCAGAGCAGCTTCGTGCCGTCGGGGACGTCGTCGCGCGCCGCGAGGATCGGTCCCATCCGGTGCGAACGCTCCGCGGGCACGATCACGTCGGCGAGCTGCGCGTAGATCGGCTCGCGCAGGTGGTAGAGGTGCTCGAACTGGGCGCGCTCGCGCGCGAGCGGACGGTCGCTGCCCTGGCACCGCGACCATGCGAGCTCGAGCCCGATGTCGAGCCAGATCACCAGGTGCTCCGCCAGCGCCGCCCGGACGCGCTCGTGGCCGATCGCGCCGCCGCCGAGCGCCAGCACGCCGGGCTGCCCTGCACTGAGAAGCTCGAGGGTCACCTCTTCCTCGGCGGCGCGGAACGCCGGCTCGCCGTCCTCGGCGAACACGCGGTCGATCGGCTTGCCGAGCCGCTCCTCGATCACGGCGTCGACGTCAACGGGGATCGCGCCGAGCTCGTGCGCGGCGCTCCGGGCGGCGGTCGTCTTGCCGGCGCCCATGAACCCGATGCAGACGACTTTGCGATGAGCGGCCGGGGCTGCTTCGGCTACCGGCGCCGCCATGCGATCCGTTCCTCGTACGCGTTTACGGCCGCGCGGAGGTCGTCGATGTGATCGCCGCCGAACTTGCGCCGGTAGGCGTCGGCGAGCACGAACGCCACCATCGCCTCCCCCACCACGCCGGCCGCCGGCACGGTGCACGAGTCGGTCCGCTCCCGGAGCGCCTCGGCAGGCTCGTGGGTGGCGATGTCGACCGACCGGAGCGGCTTGGTCAGCGTCGGGAGTGGCTTCATCGACGCGCGCACGACGAGCGGCGCGCCGGTCGTCATCCCGCCTTCGAGCCCGCCGGCGCGGTTGGTCTCGCGGTAGTAGCCCCTCTGGTCGCTGTAGAAGATCTCGTCGTGGGCCTCGGATCCGGGAAGGCCGGCGACCTCGGCGCCGTCGCCGATCGACACCGCCTTGATCGCCTGGATCGACAGCACCGCCTGCCCGAGGCGACCGTCCAGGCGCTCCTCCCAGGAAACGTGCGAGCCGAGCCCCGGGGTGAGCCCGAACGCTCGCACCTCGAATACGCCGCCGAGCGACTCGTTCGCCTTGCGCAGGCGGTCGATCTCCGCGACCATCTTCTTGGTCGCCTCGGGGTCGAGGCACCTGACGGGCGAGTCGTCGACATTCGCAAAGTCGGTCGGGGTCAGGTCATCTCGCCGGGGGGATTGCACGCTCGTGATCTGGATCACGTGCGAGAACACCTCGACCCCGAGCTCTCCGAGCAGCGCCTTGGCCACCGCCCCGCCGGCGACGCGGGCCGCGGTCTCGCGCGCGCTCGCACGCTCGAGGATGTTGCGCACGTCGCTCGATTTGTATTTCTGGGTGCCCACCAGGTCGGCGTGGCCGGGGCGGGGCAGGTGAACCTCGGCGACTACCGCCTCCACCGGCCATGGATTCATCCGCTCCTCCCAGTTCGCGTAGTCGCGGTTGGCGACCTGGAGGGCGATCGGGCCGCCGAGCGTCCGTCCGTGCCGGACGCCGCCGGTGACCTCGACCTGATCGCGCTCGATCTTCATCCGGCCGCCCCGGCCGTGGCCGAGCTGGCGGCGGGCAAGATCGCGATTCAGCGCGTCGCGGTCGAGCGCCAGGCCCGCCGGCAGCCCCTCGATGATGCAGGTCAGGCCCGGGCCGTGGGACTCCCCGGCGGTTGTCAAGCGCAGCGACATGGCCGATGTAGGTTACGGACGGACCGGACTTCGCCCGGTTCCGGGCGTGGGGTCGAGTCCCGCATGCGCGATCGTCAGCGCTCGCTGCGGACCAATCCGTAGTTTCTACGGATACTGGTTATCGGCCGGGGCGCCGATGCGTTGTCTGTGCTGTCGATGAGCTTGCTGCGTGTCCGGTGACGCTTCCCCGATGTCGGATCCCCTCGATCATCTCGCAGAACACGACCTCCTGACCGGCGTCTTCAACCGGTCGAGGCTCGTCGGCGAGCTGGATCGCCAGCTCTCGTTCTCGGCTCGCTATGCCCGCGCCGGCGCATTGCTCACGCTCGACATCGACAACTTCAAGCAGACCAACGACAGCTATGGCCGTGCCGCCGGCGACGTGATGCTCAAGGCAGTGTCCGAGAGCCTCCGGGCCAGGGCGCGCAACACGGACATAGTCGCGCGGCTCGGCGGGGATGAGTTCGCCGTGATTCTCCCCGAGGTCAGCGAGGACGAGGCGATGATCGTCGCCCGCGACATCCGGGCCGTCCTGTGCGAGCGCCAGATCGGACCTCCGATCATGGTCAGCATCGGCATCGCGTTGCTCACCGGCGAAGAGGAGGTCGCAGCTGACGACATCCTCACCCGGGCGCAGATCGCCCTGTACGAGGCCAGGGAGCTCGGCGGCGACCAGGCAAGGGTGTTCACCGGCCAGGCGACCGGCGCGCTGACCTGGGTCCAGCGGATCCGCACCGCGCTTACCGATGACCGCTTCGTCTTGTACGGCCAGCCGATCGCGGACCTCCGCACCGGGCGCATCACCCACCACGAGCTGCTCGTGCGGATGCTCTCCGAGGACGGGGACATCATTCCCCCCGCCGCGTTCCTGCCGATGGCCGAGCGCTTCGGCGTGATCGGCGAGATCGACCGCTGGGTCACGAACGCCGGCCTGCGGCTGGCGATCGACGGCGAGGGCGTCGCGATCAACCTTTCCGGCTATTCGATCGGCGACCAGTCGATCATTGCCGAGATCCGGTCCGCGATCGCCGACGGCGTCGATCCCGGCAAGGTGATCTTCGATGTCACCGAGGCCGCCGCGATGACCAAGCTCGAGGCCACCCGGCAGTTCGCCGGCACCCTCTACGGGCTCGGCTGCAGCCTCGCGCTCGACGACTTCGGCACCGGCTTCTCCTCCTTCACCTTCCTCAAGCACATCCCGGCGCGATACTTGAAGATCGACATGGGCTTCGTCCGCGAACTGGCGAGCAGCAAGCTCGACCACCAGGTCGTGAAGTCGATCGTGGGCATCGCCCGCTGCCTTGACAAGCGCACGATCGCCGAAGGCGTCCAGGACGCCGAGACGCTCGGCGTACTCAAGGCGATCGGCGCCGACTACGCCCAGGGGTTCCACTTCGGCGCCCCCAAGCGGCTCTCGCCTCCGACGGCCTTCGAGCGCCAGCTGCGCGCCGCCCGGGCCGTCCAGCAGACCGCCTGAGCTGCCGCGCTCCTCGCGGATTCGCCGGCGCGGACCGCATCCGTCGGCGCGGACGTGCTCGCCGGCGCGGACGTGCTCGCCGGCGATCGCCCCCGGAGCCTCGGTGGCGGTCAACGTGGCGCTCGGCACGCCCGCCGGGCCGAATGTCGCACTGCCCGTCGTATGCGCGGCGAACGTGGCGATCGGCCGGCCAGTCGTCGTCGAGTGTCACGTTGACCGCCATTGCCGGCGCCACGACGCGCTGCGTGGCGGTCAGATCCCCACACTCGGCAGTCCCCCCGCGGTGAATGAGCGGTCACATCCCCACACTCGGCAGTCCCCCGCCGGTGAATGGGGATTCGGACACGTATACGGGTCACAACTCGGATCTCGGCAGCGCGGGCTCGCCGAGTGCGCGCTTATGACCCACCCCCACCCACGTGCAGCCCGACCGCCACCCACCCCGGAACGCGAAACGGCCACCCCGGGGGGCGGCCGTTCGAGAGAGAGTCGTTGTGGAAGGACTAGTACCGACCGGCGACGTCGACCGCGATGTGCTGGCCACCGGGGCCGACGAGCGCGAGGCGCACCGTCAGCGACACGTGGCCCAGGCGGCGGAGCTTCGCCACCGTCGCCTTGGACAGGTGGAGGCGGAGGTTGACGGTCCCGTCTTGGATCGAGGCGACCGTTCCGAGGCCGATCCTGACCGACGGACCGTGGCCGACCTTGATGTGCGCCCGCTTCGCTGCGGCGCGCGAGATCGACACAGTTGCGATCCCGTTCGCCGGCGAGTTCGAGCTCACCTGGAGGGCGATGCCCGACCGCAGGACGGCCTTTAGGCTCTGCGGCATCATCGCTAGCCGCACGGTCAGGGCGGGCGAGCCCGCCGGCGGCGGCGTCGGCGGCGGAACCGGTGCGCCGTTCGAGCCCAGCACCTGAACCGTCTGGCTCAGGGTGTCGACGTCGCCACCGCGGTCGGTCACGGTCAGGGTCACGGTGTACGTGCCGCCCTTCGCGTAGATGTGAGTCGCGCTCGGACCGGTGGCGCCGGTGCCGTCGCCGAAGGTCCAAGAGAAGTTGCCGTTGGGGATCAGCAGCGACGAGTAGCTCTTCGAGCCGTCGAACTGGACCACGTCTCCGGCGTCGACCGCGCTCGGCACGACGTAGGTCACGCCGAGGTCCACATTCGGCGTGCACTGGTACGCCCATGGGCTGTTCTCGATCACGCCTCCGTTGTTGAACTCGCGCTGGAGGAGATAGGGGTTCTGGCCGCTGCTACCGAGCGTGGCGCTGTCGAGCGTGGTGTACGTCACCGGGGTGCCCCCGTTGGAGGTTGCCTCGGGCGCGCAGCCGTCGTCGTTGATCTCGTCGCCGTTCTGCGCGAACCAGCCGCTGAACCCAGGGTCGACGATCGTCGCGATCTGCGCCTGGCTGAGCGGACTGACCAGGCGGGCGCCCATGTCGGTCTCGAGCTGCGGCGGGGTGATCGGGTTCGGCAGTGTCGGCGCGGCCGGGTCGTCGCAGGCGGTGAGCGCCGTGAACGGCTGGACGATGTAGTCGAACACGGTCCCGTCGATGTTGATCTGTGAGTGGTAGCTGCAGAACTGGACTTCGCTGTGGGCGCCGGGGCCGGAAGTGGCGCTGTTGGCCGAGCACATCACGCCGGCGCCATCGATGCAGGTCTCCACGCCGGGCGGAGTCATGAGCACGAGTACCGGCGAGTAGCCCGGCTGAATCCGGCCGATGAGGCCGTTCTGCTCGACCATCGAGTTGAGCTCGCCCCGCAGCTGGGCGTCGCTAATGCAGATGTCGTTGGTGGAGTCGACGTAGCTGTTTGCGTCGCTCTTGTAGTACCAGGGGCCCGACGCCGTGCACCCGCTCGACGGGTAGGCGGTCGAGTAGTCGTAGCCGCCCCCGTACATCGACGCGTTCCCGGCGCGGCCGCCGGCGTCCGTGTACTGCGCCGTTACCGCGTACGGTGAGCCGAGCGTGCCGCTACCGTCGGCCACGTCCCTGAGGAACTGCTCGAGGTACGGCGCCGTGTAGTCGCTGTAGGGATTCGGATCCCACACGAGCCCGAACGTCTCGTTCTTGTGCAGGACCGAGCCGGCCGCGTAGCTGTGCGAGCACAGTCCGCCGGGCGGCAGTTCCTGGGCGGTTCCGTCCCAGCTGAGGTCGAGTGACAGCGCCGGGTCGACGCACGACCCGCTCGAGTCGACGGTCGGGATGCCGGCGCTGCTGAGCATCGAGGTGGCGCTCCCCGGCACCCAGCTTGAGGCGCCGACCTGCTCGGGCGAGAGCGCAACCCCGTAGTAGTCGCTCTGGTCACTCGGATAGGTGACCGATGCCTGGCCGGCGGCGGCCGGGTTCATGTCGACCACGACCGCCTGCGCGCCGGCCGTTACGACCAGCGACGCAACGAACGTGCAGGACAGCGCCAGGAGCATCCGGCGAACGGTGAGCGAGAAACGGCGCATGTCAGCTACCTCCGACGGTGAGATTGCGCAGGTCGACAACAGAGCCGACGCTCGGGTCGTACTGGAACAGGGACAGGGCGCTCAGCGGCGAGCGGCTGAGCAGCTCGCGGCCTACATCGGATGCGGTCTGGCGAGCCTGGTTGGCGGCGGCGACCGACGGGTGCTGATCGACCGTGATCGAGTTCACCGAGAACAGGGCAACCGGGGTCGAGCCCGAGCCGGCCTGCTTCGAGATGCCCTCGGTCTGGCCGGGGTTGAGCGTGACGATCTCGCAGTCGATCGGACCCGGGGTGCAGGTGCCGGCGCCGCTGACGACGGTCCCGGGCTCGACCGCGAACAGGACGCTGTGGCCGCCCTGCAGCACGCCCAGCTCGACGAGCATCGGCTGCTGCTTGCTCGGCAGGATGCTGAGCCGGTCGAGCGGGTCGATCGTGTTGACGCCACCGCCCGAGGTCGTGATCGCGAGCGACACGTGATAGGACTGGGTCGCCGTCAGCCCGGTGGACGCGGGTGTGGACGGCGCGGGCGTGGTCGTCGTCGGGGTTGACGAGGTCACAGGGGCCGGGGCCGGCGCGGCCGGCGTGCTGCTCGGACCGCTCGCGGAGCTCGAGCTGCCGGCGCCGGCGCTTACCGTCGCCGTGCCTGTGCTCGCGCCGGTGGACGCGGTCGTATTGGTCGTGGGCAGAACCGCCGCGGTGGTCGCGGTCGTGGCGACCTGCTGCGGAGTGAACGGGTTGCGGCCCTTGCCGGTGAGCTTCGAGTTCCCGGGAGTCGTCTGCACCGAAATCGCGGGAAGCGTGGTCCCCGAGGAGTACGGCAGCGGACCGGTGGGCGGGGTGACGATGTCGGTCGGCGCCCCCTTGGTCAGCAGCAGGGGCACCGCCACCAGGGCGATGATCAGCACGAGCGCGATCGGCCAGAGCTTGCGCTCGACCAGTTCCTTCAGCATGTTGCGGGGGACGCTCATCGCAGCACCGGGGTGATTGCCGCAGCGGGCGCGGCCGTGGACGAAGTAGAGGATCCGGAAGTCGAGGCCTGGGCCTGGGTGGTCGGCGCGGGGCCGGCGGCCGTCGCGCCGCCGAATGCGCCCTCGGTCGGCGGGACGATGTAAGTCGTCGCCGAGACCGTGGCGGTGATCTGCGGGAAGCCGTTCGCGCCGGGCACGAGGTTGATCGCGTTGATCGTCATCAGCCGGCCGCGGATCGACAGCGTTCCGTTGTCGCTGGTCACGAAGCTCTCGAGCCGGTTGAAGAAGTTCGACAGGTTGAAGTAGTTGCCGGTGAGGGTCACCGTGAACTGCTCGGTCGGGAGGCCCGCCGCGCCGACACTCGCTCCCGGAGGAAGCGGCGCGGCCGGGGTCGTCGGGGTGCCGGTCGAGCTCGTGCTCGGTGTCGAGCTGCTGCCGCCGCCCGAGAGCTGCAGGCCGCGGAAGCTCACGTGCGTCGCCTGAGCGGCGCCCTGAACCTGATAGATCAGCGAGGGGATGTCGTCATCCGGCGGAACCGCCTCACCGAGCTTGGCCAGCTGGGCGTACTGCCCGGCGAACGCGCGGCGCGCGCTCATCCCTGCCGCCACCTGGCCCTCGGCGGCCGTCAGCTGGGACTGCTCGCTCGTGACCTGGGTGCTCAGGGTGGACGCCTGTGAGCGCTTGGGCGACACGACGAGCAGCCAGCCCGCCGACGACTGCGGCGAGGGCGAGGACGACCATGATCACGGTGCGGTCGCGGGCGGTCACTGGGTGCCTCCGGTGGTGGGTGCGGTCACTCCGCTGATCGAGGTGACGCCTTGTGCTCCGGCGTTCGCGATCGGCGTGAAGAACACGGTCAGGTCGAACGTGGGCGCGCTCGCGGCGCAGCCCTGCGAGGAGCCGGTGCTCGACTGCGCCGCGGTGCCGGAGATCTGCGAGTCGCTGAACGACACGCGGGTGACGCCGTTGATCAGGCGCAGCCGTGACATCAAGCGCGCGACGTCGTCCTGGCTGGCGGTGCAGCCGGTCAGCTCGAACGCCGGCGCGACGATGTCGCCCCTGAGCGAGCTGCCCCCAGCACCGCCTCCGCCGGCGCTGGCGCCGGGCACGACCGAGCCGACAATCGACTGAAGCGTGGTGTCCGCGGGGACGACCTGGGACAGGTTCACGAGCGCGGTGTGCCAGTCGAACCGCGCCGAGGAGATCGAGCGAACGGTCCCGATGCGGGTTTGCGCGAGAGAGGAGAACTTGGAGAACTCGCCGAGACGGCTGGCAGCGGCCTGCTCCTGCGCGACCTGCGTCTTGAGGCCGGAAAGCTGGGCGGTCCGCGACGTGATCGAGTTGCCGGTGAGCACGTACACGGTCACGAGCGCGACCGCGCACGTGAGGAACCCGAGCAGCACGAACACCGGCACCTTCATGCCGGTCGAGGGTCCGCGACTGCGACCGCGCGAGTCCGCCGGGATCAGGTTGACCGCTCTCATGAGGGGATCTCCTCGACGGTCAGGCCCGCGGCGACCGCGAGACGACCGGCGTCGACGCCGCCGAATCCACCCGGCTGGCCCTCCTGGACCACGCCGACTTCGAGCGGAAGTCCGACCTCCTCGCCGAGCTGCTCGGGGAACCCGGGGATGGCGACAGCAGGGCCGGTGAGCACGACCCGCTCGACCACGGCCGAGGCGTCCTGCATGGCGAGGAAGTCCAGCGAGTTCCGGACCTCGTCCGCGATCCTGTGAACGCCGTCACTCAGCACCTCGCGGGCCTCGGCGACAATGTCGGCATCGCCCTCGACCTCGTCGACCGGCGTCAGCAGTCCGACGTGACGGAGCCAGCCGTGGGCGTGCTCGAGCGTGAGCGCGCGGCGCTCGGCGAGTTCGCCGGCGATTGACTCGATGCCCTGCCCGGCGACGCGCGTGAACGCGCAGGTCGGTCCGAGCGCCACCGCGAGATTCGTGAGACCGCCGACGCTGGTGTAAAGAGTGGCGCCCGTCAGCTCGGGGCGGTACAGCGCGCGGATCATCGCGAACGCCGACAGGTCGACGCCCATCGGCCGGAGCCCGGCCTGGCGCGTGGCCTCGAGCAGGCGCTCGATCATGTCGCGCCGCGCGGCGACGACAACGACGCGCGTCCGCGGTCCGTCCGGGGTCTCGACGACGCCGAGCGAGTGATGCTCGAGCACAGCCTGCTCGAGCGGCATCGGAATATGGTCGGGCGCCTGGAAGCGGATCGCGGAGTTGATCTCCTTGACGCCCTTGAGCGGCGGAAGGTCGAGCGTGCGCATCACGATGCGCTGGTTGGCGACGCCGAGGCGCACGCGCTTGCCGAGCTTGTGCTCGGCGAACAGATCACGGAGCGAGGCGGCGAGCGTCGCGACGTCGACGACCTCGCCGTCACGGACGATGCCGGCGGGGAGCGGCGCGGTCGCGGCGCGCTCGACCTTCACCTGGCCGGGGCGCGTCTCGACGGCGGCCACGTAGCCGGGCTCGATGTCGAGGCCGACGATTGATTTTCCTTTGGCGTACCCCATGGTGCTCAGGCCAAGTGATCGGCCGGTACCCCCGCCGAGTTGAGTCCGTCCACCCCAGGTTGGACGGACTCTCCGTTCCGGCCTGGACGTCGAGGCATTTCCGGGACTCGGAGGCGCCAGGGATTCATGCCACCCACGCCCAGGTCGCGAACTGGAATGTCCAGAACGCCAGCAGGCCGGCGCTCACGAGCAGGGTCACTCGCCCCGTCCGGCGCTCGGAGATCCATACGCCGGCAGCCATCCACAGCGGGAAGATCGTCAGCGTGTAGCGGTCCAGCGATTTGAGCGGCTGCCCGGCAACCGGGCTCCAGGTGCATACGAGCAGCGCGGCGCCGGCATACGCGGCGTAGGCGAGCGGCAGGCGCCGGAACGCGGCGACGAGCGCTAGCACCGCGATCACGAGCACGGCCAGCAGCACGATGCTCTCGGTGCCCGCAGAGAACGGCCCCCCAAGCGTGGGCCGGTAGATCGACCCGGCGTGGAGCGAGCGCAGCCCGGAGGCGGCAGCCCGCACCGCGGCGAGGACCGTCTCGATCGGTCCCGTCAACTTGTGCTGGTGCTGGGCGCCGGTTTGCTCCGTCAGCGGAGCCATCGCCCCGAAGCCCCTGGCGGCGAGATAGCCGAGGAAGCACGCGAGCGCCGCGGGCACGAGCAGAATCCACCCGAGCCGGCGCCCCGGGCGTCGATACTCCTTGAGGAACATGACCGCCAGGGGCAGCACCAGCAGAACCCCGGTGACGCGCGTGACCGCGGCCAGGCCGCCGAGAGTCGCGGCCAGTGCCCATCGCTCTCGGCGCGCGGCGTACACCGCTCCGATCGACAGCGCGAGGAACAACGACTCGGTGTACACGGCCGTGAAGAAGAACGACAACGGGGCCAGCGCCACCAGCAGCACCGTCACGTCGGCCGCGCGGTGACCAAGCTCGAGCTCGGTGAGCCGGTGCAGCAAGACCAGCGCGACCGCGAACGAGACCGTGGAGATTGCGATGCCGGCGAGCGGATCGGACCCGAGCAGGTAACCCAGCGCCCGGATGAGTAACGGGTACAACGGGAAGAAAGGGGCGTTCCCGGCGGCGGCGTACCCGTGCTCGGCGATCGCGAGATAGTGAATCGAGTCCCACCGCACCGCGGGCGCGGCGAGCACGTTCCCGACCGATCCGAGCCGTTCGGTGAGGTGGAGGGGATCGAAGGCCGCCCAGCCGTGCCGGCGCGGCACCGCGAGCGCGCCGGCGACGCCGGCTGTCGCCACGATCAGGCGCGAGACGACGAACGCTCGCAGTGGAAGCGGACACGAGGCCGCCGCCCGAACCAGGCGTCCGGGCGCGAACGCGGGCCGACGAGCGAGGCCCGGGCTTGTCGCGCTCATCCGCCGATGGCCGGCGCGGGCTCGAGCGAGCCTCCCGGAACCGCGGCGGTCCGGGCCGCCGCGTGCGCGCCGGCGGGCACGTCGGCGAGCAGCGAGAGTCCGACCAGCGGCGCGAACCACACGAGGTACAGGAACGCCCAGTAGTCGGCCGCGAACTGCAGCCCGATCATGATCGCCGCGGTGAGCGCAGCCATACGCAGCCGGTCGGCAGCGAGCACGGCGTCCCGGCGCAGCCTCAGCGCCGCCCCTACGATCAGCCCGAGGACGCACGCCTGCCCCAGCGGCTGCAGCCACTCGATGCCGAGCACGCTCCACACCGACTGGAGCGAGCCGCGCGAGAACTGGTAGGACATGGCGTGGAGCATCGCCGCCGGCCCGTGCAGGCCGCCGAGCGCCACGAGCACGCCGAGCATCGGGAGCGACACGAGCGCGATCGCCGCGAGCGCGCGGACGAGGCGGCGCCCTCGGAGCGGCGCAAGCGAAACCGGCAGGAGCGCCAACGGCCCGAGCTTGAACCAGCCGGCGATCGCCAGCATGCCGGCGCACAGGGTCGGCCGGCGCCAGAGCAGGACAGCGACCGCGAGCATCGCGGCCAGCAGCACGTCGGTCGTTCCCGTGGATGCGGTGACCAGCAGCGGCGGGAACGCCAGCCAGGCCAGCGCGGCGCGCAGCCCCGCCTCCTCATCCTCGGCCGGCCTCCGAGCGCGAGCGGGGCGGGCGCCGGCGACGAGCCGGAACACGGCCCAGGCCGCGCACAGCGCAGCGAGCGCGGTGACCGCGAGACCCAGGTCGACCGAGTCCCATTCCGAGGTGACCGGTGCGACCAGCGCGAGCGGGACATACAGGACGTAGCTGAGAATCGGGTAGGTGTCGCCGTGGATGATCCCGGGCGGCATGTGCCCGTACGGCAGGACGCCGTGGACCAGCGTGGTCGCGCCCTCCATCACCGCGTAGAGCACATCGACAGCGTCGAACGAGCTCACGCAGACCATCGCGAACACGAGCGCGATGACGATCAAGGCGGCGCGCAGCCACGGAACGCGGCGCGCGGCGTCCATCCCGGGTGTGATCGCAGCCAACAGCGGGCGCGACGGGGCGGGCTCGCGAGCGGAGCCGAGCGCCCTCGCGGCACATCGCAGCATCAGGTAGGCCAAGCCCGGAACGGCGCTGAGCACGCTCGCATCCAGGTACCGGTGCTCGAACAGCACGATCGGCACGACCAGCGAAAGCGCCGCGACCACGTCGAGATTGCGCAGCCGTCGCCACGGGGTCACGCCCGCCATCAGCAGGAACAGCGCGCACAGCCCGACGAGGAACGCCGGCTGATAGGCGATCCAGTCGCCGTACGGGACGGGCATCCGTCGGTCATCGATGCCCGAGACAACCGTGCCGCCACGGTTCAGGGCGACCTCGACCTCAAGCTGACCACCGTTGAAGAAGCTGATGTGCTCGAGCTGGTCGTCGAGCGAGTTGACCGTGATCCGGTTCCAATGGGCGCCGGCGAGGACGCTCTTGGTCATGGGGCTCCGGAGGGCATCGCGGATCGCCACCGAGCGCGGAACCAACGGGCGCGGCTCGTGGTGGCGCACGGAGAGCGCGACCGCGGCCACCAGTGCAAACAGGACACCGGCCACCAGCGGCGAGACGACGGCGACGCGAAGCCGGGGAAGTCGGGGACGGCGGGGCCGGAGCATCAGAGCCCGGCGTGGAGGTACCAGTGCATGATCGCCGGTCCGGCGAGCAGGCCGACGACGCCGCCAAACGCGAGGAACGGTCCGAACGGCAGAGCGGTCTTGCGACCCTTCTCGACCCCGAGGCGAGCCATCACGACCCCGCCGACGATCGTCGCGGTGAGGACAGCGACGAGGATCGCCACGGCGACCGACCGGCCGAGGAACAGACCGAGAACCGCCGCCAGCTTGACATCGCCCATGCCCATCCCGCGGGGATACGCGAGCAGGAACGCCAGCAGGAACCCGCCCGCGGCGGCACCGGCGATGAGCTGCTCGGGCACGCCCGTGAGGTCAAGCGCGACGCCGATCGCGACCGCGGCCACCGCGGCCGGAAGCGTGATCTTGTTGGGGATGATCCGGTGCTCGAAATCGATCAACGCGACCGGCACGAGCACGGCGACCAGCACCAGCCCGAGGACGACGCCGGCCGCCGAGTGCTTGGTCAGCACGACGGCGGCGGCCAGCGCGGCCGTCAGCGCCTCGACGATCGGATAGCGCGGCGAGATCGAAATCCGGCAGGTGCGGCAGCGGCCGCGTAGCCACAGCCAACCGAGCACCGGCACGTTGTCGTAGGCCTTAATTGCAGTCGCGCACCCGGGGCAGCGCGAGCCGGGTCGCACCAGCGACTCGCGGCGAGGCAGCCGGTAGGCGACGACGTTCAGGAACGAACCGATCGTGGCGCCGAACGCGCCCGCGACCGCGGCTGCGAAAGCGATCGGCATCTCAGACGGCCCCTGCGAGCGCCGGCTGGGCGTCGCCGTCTTCGAACCCGGCCTCGTCGAGCGCCGCGGTGCTTTCCGCCACCGCCGGCCCGTCGGTGGCCAGAACGGCGACCAGCACAAGCGGGAAGAACCAGACGATGTATAGGTAGAACCAGTGCAGTGCCGGCAACTGGACGGCGATCGTGACCGCGGCGGCGAGCGCCGCGACCTGCGCCGGCGTCCGCGCGCCGCGCGGGCGGAATGCCACGGCGACCGCGAAGATCACGGCGAACGCCTCGACCGCCAGCTTGACGGGCGCGAGCGTCGGGTGGAGCGCCCAGATCGAAAAGACGTCGCTACGGGTGAGCTGGAACCCGATCGTGTGGCTCCACATCTCCTGCAGGCCACCGGGGGGCAGGAACAGCGCGATCGAGGCGCCAACCGCGATCACGAACGCGGCCAGCACCTTGCGCACGGTCTGGTCGTTGCCGTCGCCGCGACCGACCGCGACCAGCGGGAGCAGTACAGCCGGGAAGAACTTCGCGGCCGCGCCGACGCCGACGAGCAGCCCACGCTTGATCGGGCTGTTCAGCGCCAGCATGACAAGGACGACGATCAGCGCCACCAAACCGTCGTTGGTGTTCTTGATCATCCCTAGCAGAGTGAACGGGCAGGCAGCCCACAGCCACGCCAGCAGCAGGCCGAGGCGGCGTCCCTGCCGACCGGGGCGCAAGCGCGCGCCGAGAAGGATCAGGCCGGCGATCGTGAGCAGGTCGAAAGTGATCGTCGCCGCGCGGACAGCGGGCAGGTATGTCCACGAGCCGGACCAGATCGCCTCGAACGGGACGTAGGCCAGGTAGGCCAGCGGCCCGTACGTGTCACCGTGGCCGTTCGAGATGTAGTAGATGCTCTGCCCGTGCAGAATCTTGAAGGCGCCGAGCGCTGACGCGGTACCGACGTCGATGACCCCGGCCGGATGGAGCGTCAGGACGACGCGCGCAACGATGAGGGCCAGCAGGCCGAGCGAGAGCACCGCGGTCGGTAGACGACAGTCGAGCCGGCCGGCGGCCCGCCTGGCCCTCGCGCCCCGCATCACCATTCTGACCAGCAGGTAGAGAAGCGGGGGGTAGAACATCCATACGGCAGGCTCGAGGTGGCCCGTATCGAACAGCGCGTATGAGATGCCGAACGAGAGCACGACCGCGATGTCGAAGCGGTCAAGCCACGAGCGCCCGCGGAGCAGCAGCAGCGGCAGCAGAAACATCGCGCTGAACGCTCCGAGAACCCACGGCGAATCGAAGATCCCGCCGTACCCACCCCGCGCGTAGATCCCGGTGATCAGCGGCCCGGTGTAGGTCGGCCCCAACTGGCCCTCCGGGCCGACGATCTGATCGGCGATCACCTTGCCGTGGAAGTAGAAGTAGATCTCGTAGTGATCGCGGACCCAGACGAGAACTGCGATCTGCAGCGGATGGTGGGCGCGGTGGATGGCCTGCATCCGCCGCGAGGTCTTCGCGGCCGCGATCGCCTGGTCCGGATCGATCGCGAAGCCCGCGGGCACGGTGTGGAACTGCGTGTCGAGGAACATCGGCACGTTCGTATCCGGAGGTGGCCCCGCAGCCGCGCTCGCCGTGGCCGGCGCCAGCGCGCAGCCCAATGCGATCAACGACAGGAGCAGCAGGATGGTGCGCCGCATGCCCCGGGTAATCGGCGGGCACCCCGCGCGCCTTTACCCCGGCCTCGCGTTCTCTTAGACACGACTTCTAAACGCGCCGAGGCGGCCCGGAGGCCGCCTCGATCGCTACAGCGTTGTTGTTGGGTGTTGGCCTACCAGGTGCTGCCGCTCGAGCAGGAGCCCGTGCCGGCGGTCGAGCAGCTGAACGCCTCGGTGCCGTTGTTGTTGCTCAGGGTGAACAGGTTGCCGTCGGTCGGCGAATCAGCAACGATCGTGTAGCTGTTGCTGGACCCGTTCGTCGTGGCGGTCAGGTACGGCTGCGTCGTGCTCGTCGTGATGTTCAACGCAGGCGTGATCTGGTTCAGAGACGTAAGGCTCACGCCGGCATAGCTGCCGTTGTTGTTCGTGGCGTACGTCTCCATGGCGGTTGCGGCGTTCCGGGCCAGAGACTCGGCCGATGCGTCATTGGCCTTGCTCTTCTGGTTGAGGAACGTCGGAATGGCGATCGCGGCGAGGATGCCGATGATCAGGATCACGACGAGGAGCTCGATCAGGGTGAAACCCTTCTCATCCTCGGCGCGATTGCGCAACTTATGAAGCATGGAGCCCTCCTGGGATTTTGATTGGGTCTGTCTAGCCAGATCCAAGGCCCCAATCGGGAGTCATCCATGACTAAGTCAAATCTCCGTATTGGTGGCAGCCCGGCTTCCTCTCGATCCATTCGGGAGGACCGTGGCTTTGCGTCCCACCCTCGCGGGTGGTTTGCCCTTGGCACCTGAGTGACTCTGGCACCCAAGGTATCGACACGGTAAACCTCTAGCCTGACGCGTTTCGACGTTTGTCGTACGCCGGGCAGTTTAGGATCCGCCCGCGGGGGTACCGCCGCCGGCGCGCCGGCCCGGGTATCGTGGGCTCCGATGAGCGCTACGTCAGACGATGCCAGGACCACTTGTACACCCTGCCGCGGGACTGGGCGGCTGATCTCCGGGCTCGGAGGGCAGCCGCACGAGGTCACCTGCCCATGGTGCGGTGGCTCCGGCGAGTTCCAGCAGGGCCGGAACGCGCAGGAGGCCCGGCCCGAAGACGCCGGCGCGCAGCCCGCCCCGGCTTCAGAGTGAACCTACCGGATCGAGTTGTAGATCGAGAACAGCGGCAGGTACATGGAAATCACGATCACCCCGACGATGCCGCCGACGAAGATGATCATCACCGGCTCCATGATCGAGGTGAGCGCCTTGACGGCGGCCTCGACCTCGCTGTCGTAGAAGTCCGCGATCTTCTCGAGCATGTTGTCGAGCGCGCCGGTTTCCTCGCCGACGCCGACCATCTGCGCCACCATCGGCGGGAACGCGGAACACTGGCGCAGCGGCGCCGAGATCGTGCCGCCGCCCTTGACCGACGTGATCACGTCCCCCATCGACTTCTCGATGACGGCGTTGCCGGCAGTCTTACCGGTGATCTCGATCGCCTGCATGATCGGGACGCCGGCGGAGGTGAGTGCCGACAGCGTGCGCGACCACCGAGCGATCGACACCTTCTGCACGACCTCGCCGATCTTCATCGGCACGCGAAGCTTGAACGCATCCCACTTGTCGCGTCCGCGCTGCGAGCGCTTGATTGAGATAAACCCAGCGACAGCCGCGACGAGCGCCACGATCATTATGTACCACTGGTGGGTGACGAGGTGGGAGAAGTTCACCATGAACTGTGTCAGCGCCGGCAGCTTGCCGGGGAACTCCTTGAACACGCCGACGAACACGGGAATCAGAAACGCCACCAGCGCCATCAGCACGGAGACCGCGAACGTGATGACCAGGGCCGGGTAGATCATCGCGGCGCGCACCTGGCGGCGCAGCGCGGCGTCCTTCTCGAGCTGGTCGGCGACGCGCAGCAGACATTCCTCGAGCACACCACCGGTCTCACCGGCGCGCACCATCGCGACGTACAGCGGCCCGAACACCTTGGGATGCCGCGCCATCGCGTCGGACAGAAGCAGGCCCGCCTCGACGTCGTGGCGGACGGAACCGATCGTCTCGCGCAGCATCTTCGAGCCGGTCTGCGTCTCGAGCACGTGCAGCGCGCGCATGATCGACATGCCGGAGGTGACCATCGTCGCCAGCTGCCGCGAAGCCACCGCCAGGTCCTTGGCGTTGACGCGCGAGAACACGTCGATGTTGATCTCCTTGGAGCGGTACTTGTGGGCGATGTCGACGACGACGAGGCCCCGCTCCTTGAGCTGCTCAGCGACCGCCTGCTTGGAGTCGGCCTCGACCTCGCCCTTGGCCTGGATCCCGGCGAGATCCATCGCCTTGAACGTATACGTGGCCATGGCTTATGCGGCCGCCTGGTAGCCGCCGCCGGCGCCGATGCCGGCAAGCAGCCGGCGCAGCTCTTCGGGGGCGTGGGCGCGGGACTCGGCGAGCTGGCGCGTGACCTTGCCGGCGCGAACGAGCTGAGCCAGCGAGGAGTCCATGGTCTGCATGCCGTGGGACGCCCCGGTCTGCAGCACGGAGTAGATCTGGTGGGTCTTGGCCTCGCGGATCAGGTTGCGGACCGCCGGCGTCGGGACCAGCACCTCGGCCGCGACGACGCGGCCGGCGCCGTCCGCGGTCGGCAGCAGCGTCTGGGTCATGATGCCCTGGAGCGCCACCGACAGCTGCGCGCGCACCTGGCCCTGCTGCTCGGGCGAGAACACGTCGATGATGCGGTCGATCGTCTGCGGCGTGTCCTGGGTGTGCAGCGTGGCGAACACGAGGTGCCCCGTCTCGGCCGCGGTCAACGCGGTGCCGATCGTCTCGAGGTCGCGCATTTCGCCGACGAGGATCACGTCGGGGTCCTGGCGGAGCGCGGCCTTCAGCGCATCCCCGAAGCTGATCGCGTCAGACCCGAGTTCGCGCTGGTTGACGAGGCACTTCTTGTGATGATGGAGGAACTCGATCGGATCCTCGACCGTCATGATGTGGTCCTCGCGGGTCTCGTTGATCAGGTCGATCAGCGACGCCAGCGTGGTCGACTTGCCCGAGCCGGTGGGGCCGGTCACGAGCACCAGGCCACGCGGCTTGTTCGCGAAGTCGGCAACGACGGGCGGCAGCCCGAGCGTGTCGAACGGGACCACGTCGAACGGAATCAGCCGGAACGCGGCGCCGACCGCCCCGCGCTGGAAGTACGCGTTGACGCGGAACCGGCCGCGGCCCGGGATCTGGTAGGCGAAGTCGATCTGCCAGTTGTTCTCGAACTTCTGGCGCTGGCCCTCGGACAGGATCGAGTAGACGATCTCGCGCGTGTCGTTCGGCGTCAGGACCGGAAAGCCGTCCATCGCCACGAGGCGTCCGCGAATGCGCACGGTCGGCGGCGCACCTGCCGCGATGTGCAGGTCCGAAGCCCGGCGGTCGATGACCTCGAGCAACACGTCGGCGAAATCGAGCTGCATTCGTATCCGTTCCTTCTGCTGCGTCGCTTACTTTGTTGATCTATCGGCAGGTGGGCCGATCCCGTTTACGCCTGTGCGTCGAGTTGGACGCGGGTGGACGCCTCAGGCGCTGCCGGTCCCGGTAACCCGTGCGATCTCGGCGACCGACGTCAGGCCGTGCTTGACCTTGTCGAGGCCGTCCTCGCGCAGCCGGCGCATTCCGCCGCGGACGGCGGCCGCGCCGAGCTGATCCGAGGAGGAGCGCTGGAGCGCGAGCGAGCGGATCTCCTCGGTCATGACCATCACCTCGTACAGCCCGATCCGTCCCCGGTAGCCCATCCCGCCGCAGCGCACGCAGCCGCCCGGCTCGTAGGCCTCGATCGGGAAATCGGCCGGGAAGCCGTGGTCGCGCAGCACTTCGGCCGGGATCATCGTCCGCTGCTTGCAGTGCGCGCACAGGGTCCGCGCGAGTCGCTGGGCGACGACGCAGTCGATCGCGGATGCGACCAGGAAGGGCTCGATCCCCATCTCGACCAACCGCGTGATCGCCGACGGCGCGTCGTTGGTGTGCAGCGTCGAGAGCACCATGTGGCCGGTGAGCGCGCCCTCGATCGCAATCTGGGCGGTCTCCGGGTCGCGGATCTCGCCCACCATCAGGATGTCCGGGTCGGCGCGCATCATCGAGCGCAGCCCGGCGGCGAACGTGAGTCCGGCCTTGTTGTTGACCTGAACCTGCGTGATGCCGCCGATCTGGTACTCGACCGGATCCTCGATCGTGATGATGTTCTTCTCCGGGGTGTTGAGCTCGGCGAGCGCGCCATAAAGCGAGGTCGACTTACCCGACCCCGTCGGGCCGGTGGTGAGCACGCAGCCGTACGCCTGGGTGAACGCGCGGCGGAAACGGGTGAGCTCCTGTTCCTGGAAGCCGAGCTTGTCGAGCTCGAGACGGATGCTCTCCTTGTCGAGGATTCGCATCACGACGCCCTCGCCGTGAACGCTCGGGATCGTGACCACGCGCACGTCGACGTGGCGGCCGTCGATCGTCAGGCCGACGCGGCCGTCCTGCGGGATGCGACGCTCGGCGATGTCGAGGTCGGCCATGATCTTGATGCGCGAGACGACCCCGGGCACCATCTTCTTGGGGACCGTCGTGGCCTCGGTGAGCACGCCGTCGACGCGCATCCGGACGCGCATCTCTCGAGCTGCCCGCCCGGTCGAATCGGGCTGGGGCTCGTAATGGATGTCGGAGGCGCCGCGCTCGGTCGCCTGCGCGATGATCGAGTGCACGAGCTTGATGACCGGCGCATCGTCGGCCGTCTCGCGCAGGTCGACGACCTCCTCGAAGGCCGGACCCGCCTCGCTCTCCTCGACCGCCTCGGCGACCGCGTCCTCGAAGCGGTTCATGCGCATGATCAGCGCGACGATGTCCTCCGCGGATGCGACCGCCGGCCGCACGTCGAGGTGGGTCAGCAGCGCGATGTCGTCGACAGCGAGGACGTTCGCCGGGTCCGACATCGCCAGCAGCAGCGTGTGCTCGTCGAGATACGACACGGGGACGGCGGCGTAGCGCTTGGCGGCGGCCGCGCTCAGCAGATTCGCGGCGCTCATGTCGACCCTGAACACGCCCAGGTCGATGTGATCGAGGCCGTAGCGCTCGGCGATCGCGCGTGACAGCTGCTCCGCGGTGATCGCATGCTGGTCGAGCAGCATGCGCTCGGCCGGGATGCCGGCCGCCCTGGAGGCCTCCACTGCGCGGCTGACGGTGTCGGCGTCGGCGAAGCCGAGCTCGACGACGACGTCGGTCAGGAAACGGCTCGAGCCGCCCCGCCGGCGGGGCGGGGTGACGCCGAGCGTCGCCTGGACCGGAGCCGGCGGACCCCCGGACGTCGGTTCGGGGTGGACGAGGCGCAGCGATGCGTCGTGCTCGGTCATCGTGCCCCGGCCGCGCGCCGCATGACTTCGATCGGCGCTGCGTGACCAGTGAACAACTCGAAGCTCAGGGCGCCTTGGCGCACGAGCAATTCGCGCCCGGCGACAACCCGGGCGCGGCGTGCTCGTGCGGCTTGCACGAGCGGGGTCTCAGTAGCGCTGTACACGAGATCAACCACGCATTCGTAACTCGTCACGTCATCGGCATCGATGGGCAACGGCTTGAACCCGTCCTGCGCCGGGTCGAGGCCGACAGCGGTGCAGTTGACGAGCAGGTCGGCGGGATCGGCGCGCTCGACGGGCACCGCGCCGAGCTCCGCGCAGATCTCTCGCGCGCGCTCGGGCGTGCGATTCCAGACCCGAACCTCCCGCGCGCCGGCATCGACCAGAGCCCATACGACAGCCCGAGCGCTCCCCCCGGCCCCGAGCACGAGAGCGGTCCTCCCGGCCGGCGAGAACGGCAGCGCCGCAATCAACCCGGGCGCATCGGTGTTGTCGGCGCGAACGCCGCCGCCGGGCTCGAAGATCAGCGTGTTGGCGGCGCCGATCGCCTGCGCGCGCGGCGTCGGATCGGTGGCGAGCGCCAGCGCCCGATGCTTATGCGGGATCGTGACGTTGACGCCGCGAAATCCCGCCGGCCCGAGCGCCGCGACGGTCTCGTCGAACAGCTCCGGCGGAATCGGCAGCCGCTGGTAGCGCCAGCCGACGAGCCCGACGGACTCGAGCGCCGCGTTCTGGATCGCCGGCGAGAGGCTGTGCGCGACCGGCCAGCCGACGACACCGAGTCGGGTCCGGGGACGGTCCACGGGACTGCCGTCCATGGCCGCCGCCTACGAGCAGCGCTCAGGCGACTTCCCGCCGTGCGCGCTTCGCGCCGCCTGGTACTTCTGCGCGTCGGCCAGGAACTGGTTGTAGTTCGAGGTGAACACCTGCTCGCCGTTGCCGCACGGCTTGACCACGAAATACAGGTAGTTGGTCTGCGCGGGATGGGCCGCGGCCTGCATCGAGGCCAGCCCGGGATTGTCGATCGGCGTCGGCGTGAGGCCCTTGTGGATCCGCGTGTTGTAGGGCGAGTTCGAGCTCAGCTGCGACGCGGTCAGCGGTTGCGTGTAGTTCCCCGTCGCGTAGCGCGTGGTCGCGTCGATCTGGAGCGGCATGCCGAGCCGGAGCCGGTTGTAGATCACCGAGGCGATCAGCGGACGGTCGTGAGCGGTCGCCGCCTCGGCCTGGACCATCGAGGCGATGATCAGCACGTCGTAGGGAGTCAGGTGCTTGCTGCGCGCGTAACCGAGGTTGACCTCGCCCCACTCCGTCTTGAACGTCTGCAGCTGATCCTCGACGAGCTTCGGGATGCTGATCGGCTCGACCAGCTGGTAGGTGTCCGGGAACAGGAACCCCTCGAGGTCCGGCGTGTGCCGGGGCGCGCCGTACGCGGCGAAGTTGATCAGCGGCGAGTGGCGGGAGGCGGCGAAGTAGCTGCCCTTGACGCCCTGCGCCTTCAGCAGACCGTTGATCTGGGCTCGAGTCCGGCCCTCGATGATCGTGATGTTGGTCGTCGGCGGACCTACGGGCGCCGTCGTCAGCACCTTGAGCACCTTGCTGTAGGTCATGTCCTGCTGGAGGTTGTAGGTGCCGGCGCGCAGGTCGCCGCGCTCGCCGGCGAGCGTCGCGCGCAGGTCGAAGAAGAAGCCCGAGGAGACCACGCCGGCGCGCGCAAGCTGATCGCCGATCGACCTGGAGGTCGAATGCGGCGGGATCGTGACCGTGACGCTGCCGCGCGGCGAACCGTGGAACGGCTGGTACAGCGCCACCAGGAACCAGATCGCTCCGCCGGCGAGCGCGAGCGCGAGCACCGCGATGAACCGGCCGCCCCATTTCCGCGAGCGCGACGGGCGACTCGGTCGCCGCCGACCCGGCGCGGGCTTGCGCGTCGGCGTGCCGTTGGGCTGGCGACCCCGCTCGCGCCGGCGCCGTGCTTCCTCACGGTCGTCGGCCGTCCGCTCGAATCCCTCAGGCACCCTCGCGGCTCCCGCGCCGGGACCCTCG
This sequence comes from uncultured Solirubrobacterales bacterium, assembly GCA_963699325.1. Taxonomy (GTDB): domain Bacteria; phylum Actinomycetota; class Thermoleophilia; order Solirubrobacterales; family Solirubrobacteraceae; genus Palsa-465. Next base: position 71,674 of record CAVOTN010000023.1, read on the forward strand.
CGGCCCTCCCGCGTCTCCCCGCCGGCAGTCTCGCCGTCCCCCATCCTAAGGACTGGCTGGCTGGCCAGCCAGCTCTCCAGCAGGTGTGCGGCGGCACGCGAGTCCTCGTCCGCCCGTCCCCCGGTGCGCTCCGCCAGGCGGGTCGTGAAGCGCTCGTCGTAGAGCTCGACCGGGACAGGCAGCTCCTGCTCCAGACGCGCCGCGAACGCGCGAGTCTCGGTCGTCTGCGCCGAGTCCCGTCCTGACAGTGACAGCGGCAAACCCACTACCACGCGCTCGATCTCGAGCTCGGCGACGAGCGTGCGCAGCCGCGCGAGTCCCCGGCGCGTCGTCGGGGCCCGTACCGCTTCGACCGGGGATGCAAGCACGCCGGTGGGGTCGCTGACCGCGCAACCGCACCGCGCCCGGCCGTAATCGAGCGCAAGCACGCGCATGACCTTACCCGCTGAGCCGGAGACGGTTCCTCGTGGCGCTTGTCAAGGCAGTTGTCGCCCGGAGCACCGGCTCACACGCCCAGCGCGGTGTCGATCGCACCGAGGGCGGCCTCAAACGCCTTGGGGAGCCCGTCGGGATCGCGGCCGCCCGCGCGCGCGAGCGTGTCCCGCCCGCCACCACCGCCGCCGACCTCGGCCGCCGCGAGCTTGACGATCTCGCCGGCGCGAACCCCCCGCTCGACCAGCGACGGCGACACACTCGCGACCAGGTCGACGCGGCCCTCGCCGGTGCTCCCGAGCACGATCGCCGCATCGCCGAGCTTGTTCTTGAGCCGGTCGGCGATCTCGAGCAGCGCCTTGCCGTCCGCGACCTGCACCTTCGTGACCAGCACCCGGGCGCCGTCGCGCTCGATCGCGGCCGAGGCCAGCCGCTCGAGGTCAACGGCCTCGTCGGTCGTCTCGCGGCGCGAAGCGCGCTCGAGCTCGCGCAGGCGCGAGCGCTGCTCGGTGACGGCTTCGAGCACCCGCTCGGGCGGAACGCGGAGAACCTTGGCGGACTCGGCCAGGGTGCGGTCGTGGTGGCGCAGCAGCTCGACCCCGGCCGGACCCGTGACCGCCTCGATCCGACGCATGTTCGCGGCGCTCGATCCTTCGCTCAACACCTTGAACAAGCCGATCTCGGCCGAGTTGTGGACGTGCGTGCCGCCGCACAGCTCGCGCGAGAACGACCCGTCACCGACCTCGACCATCCGCACCACGTCGCCGTACTTCTCGCCGAACAGGGCCATCGCGCCGAGCCGCTTCGCCTCCTCGAGCGTCGTCGTGAGCGCGCGGACCGGCTGGCTCCGAAGGATCCACTCGTTCACCTGGTCCTCGATGTCGCTGAGCTCCTCGGGGGTCAACGCCTTGCCGTGGGTGAAGTCGAAGCGAAGCTTGTCGGGCCCGACGTACGAGCCGGCCTGTCGTACGTGGGTTCCCACCCGCTGGCGCAGCGCGGCGTGGAGCAGGTGGGTCGCGGTGTGGTTGCACTCGGTGGCGTGCCGGGTGGCGCGGTCGACGTGCGCGCGGACGCGCTCGCCCACCTCGATCGTCCCGCGCTCCGGGACGACCGCGACCACCTGGTCGTTGCCGATCCGCAGGACGTCGTCGACCCGCGCGCGGCAGTCGCCGTGCAGGCACTCGACGTAGCCGGAGTCGGCGACCTGGCCGCCGCCGGTGGCGTAGAACGGAGACTCCACGAGCTTGACCAGCACGCGGCCGTTTTCACGCTCGGCCGCGCCGATGGTGGTCTCGGCATCCGTGGTCTCGTAGCCAACGAAGTCGGTGGCGAACCCCGCGTCGCCGGCGAGCTCAGCGGCGCGCTGGCGAAGCTCGTCGCCGACCACGGTCCGTCCGCCGGCTCTGGCGCGCTCGCGCTGCTCGTCCATCAAGACCTCGAAGCCCGCCTCGTCGACGCCGAGGTCGTGCTCGGCCACGAGCTCGAGCGTCAGGTCGATCGGGAACCCGTAAGTGTCGTGAAGCAGGAACGCGTCGGCGGCGGCAATCCCCTCGGCGCCGGTCAGACGGGCACGCTCGATCAGCTCGTCGAGCCGCTTGAGGCCCTGTTCGAGCGTCCGGCCGAACCCCTCCTCCTCGGACTCGAGCCACTTCTGGATCGAGTCGCGCTGCTGGTGGAGCTCGCCGTACTCGGATCCCATGATCTCGGTGACGCGGTCGGCGTAGACGCACAGGAAGCCGGGATCGAGCTCGAGCGAGCGGCCCTGCTGGATCGCGCGGCGCATGATCCGGCGCAGGACGTAGCCGCGATCCTCGTTCGACGGGACGACGCCGTCGGCGATCAGGAAGCTCATCGCGCGCGAGTGGTCGGCGAGCAGGCGAAGCGCGCGGTCGGTCGGGTAGTCCTGCCCGTAGCGCCTGCCGCTCAGCTCCGCGCCCAGCTCGATCAGCGGCCAGAACTGGTCGGTCTCGAACACCGACGGCTTGCCCTGGACGATCGACGCCAGGCGATTGAGCCCGAGGCCGGTGTCGATGTTCTTCGCCGGCAGCGGCGTCAGCGTGTTCGCGGGGTTCTGGTCGAACTGCATGAACACGAGGTTCCAGTATTCGAGGAAGCGCTCGTTGTCGCCGCCTGGAAGATCATCGGCCTTGCCGAACCCGAGGCCGCGATCGAGGTACAGCTCCGAGCAGGGGCCGCAGGGACCGGGCGGCGGCAGCTCCCACCAGTTCTCCGAGCGCGGGCACTCGACGATCCGCTCGCGTGGGACACCGATCTCGAGCCATGCCTCGATCGCTTCCTCGTCAGGCCCGATCCCCAGCTCGTCGTCGCCCGCGAAAACCGTGATCCAGATGTCCTCGGCGGGGAAGCCGAACCCATCCGTCGACAGCTCCCACGCGAACCGCGCAGCCTCGCGCTTGAAGTAGTCGCCGAACGAGAAGTTGCCGAGCATCTCGAAGAACGTGAGATGACGAGAGGTCGTCCCGATGATGTCGATGTCGACCGTGCGAAATGTCTTCTGGCAGGTGGTGACCCGCCGATGGGGCGGCGCCTCGAGACCCATGAAGTACGGCTTCAGCGGATGCATGCCGGCGACCGTGAACAGCGCCGACGGATCGTGTCCGGTCGGGACCAGCGACGCAGACGGCAGCCGCCTGTGGTCGCGCGCCTCGAAGAACTCGAGGTACGTGCGCCTGATGTCGTCGGAAGTCATCGCCTTGAGGGCCATGGAATCAGTGAGTGTAGGCGGATGGGCGTCGTGGTCGGACCGCTGACTAAGGCGCGCGCGGTCGCGAAGCTCAGAGGGATGTTCCGTTTGCGTCGCCTGACGATCCCCGCGCTCGCCGTGCTCGGCGCGCTGCTCGCGCCCGCAGCCGCCCATGCCGACGCGTCGTCTGACCCGAGCGGCTTCCGGCTCGCCTCTTCCACGCTGACCGTGAACGAGAACGCCGGCCAGGCGGTGATCACGATCGAGCGCACCGACACCAGCGAGGATGCGCAGATCCGCTACATCACGCTCGGCTGGGGCGTGCCGTGCGGCAGCGGTGAGTGCACAGCGGTCAACCAGACCGACTTCACCTCGGTCAAGGGGATGCTCGACTTCCCGGTCGGCGTCGCCAACGAGTCGTTCACCGTTCCGATCGTCGACCACGGCGTAAGCAGCGTGCCAAAGACGATTCAGGTCTCGCTCTTCGGCCCCTCGCCGATCGGCATGGCCTCGCCGAGCAAGGCCGTGCTGACGATCGTCAACGACGACCCGGCCGCCGCCCGCGGATCCGCACGAACCCGCTCGGCGCTCGGGGCTCGCGCCGGCAACGGCAATCCGCTGTCGCGGCGCGACGTTCTTCGTCGATCCCCAGAGCGCCGCGGCCCAGGCGGCGCAGCAGTATCCCGCGATCGACACGATCGCGCGGGAGCGCCGGCGCGGAGCGCTTCGGCAGCTTCAGCTACGGGTCCAACGGGGTGCCGAACATCCAGACCGCGGTGACGGCCTTCCTCTCCCGCGCGCAGGTCGAGCAGCCGGGCACGGTCCCCATGATGTCCACCTACCAGCTGGTCGACGGGCACTGCGGACACTGGTCCGACCCCCCGGCCACTGTCGCCGCCTACCACAACTTCATCGACGGGTTCGCCGCCGGCATCGGCTCCTACCGCGCGGTCCTGTTCCTCGAGATGGACTCGATCATCACCATGCCCTGCCTGTCCAGACATGGCCAGGCCGTGCGCGAGGCGGAGCTTCGCTACGCGATCAACACGCTGAGCGCCGACTGTCCGCACCTCGTGATCTACATGGACGCCGGCGCCGCCGACGCACTGCCCGCGCGCCTGGCCGCCAAGTTCCTGCGGGCCTCGGGCGTGGCCAAGATCCAGGGCTTCTTCCTCAACTCCACCCACTACGACTGGACCTCGAACGAGATCCGCTACGGCGAGCAGATCTCGCGCATGACCGGCGGCAAGCACTTCGTGGTCAACACCGGCGAGAACGGCCGCGGTCCGCTGCGCCCGCGCGACATCGTCCATCAGGGCAACGAGGTCCTGTGTAACCCGCCGGCCGCGGCCTGGGCCCGCTGCCGACGACCAGCACCGGGTACCGCGATGTCGACGCCTTCGCCTGGATGAGCCGCCCGGGCGAGTCGGGTGGCGCCTGCCGCCCCGGCGCACCGCCCACGGCCGTGTACTGGCCGGCCTATGCGCCTGATGCTGGTGCGCGACGCCGACTTCGGTGCGGTAGCCGCGGCCGTCGCCCCGCGCGCGATCGTCCCCCATCCGACCACGAGATCGTCGTCGAGCAAACAGGCGAGCTGACCCGGCGCCGCGCCGTCGACCGACTCGGCAAGCGTGAGCTCGAGCGTGGCGTGCCGGCCGGGCCCCGGCTCGCCGGAGGCCGCGCCGTCGCCGGCGAGGCGGCAGGCGAGCGGCCGTGACCGGTAGCGCAGCTTCACCCGGTTGACCCGGGCGCCGGGGCGGTGTAGCCGCGCGCCTCGCACGTGAACACGGGTCGTGGCGAGTGACGATCGCGGACCGACGATCACCTCGTTGCGATCCGCGTCCTTGTCGATCACGAACAGCGGTTCGCCGGCCGCGATCCCGAGCCCGCGCCGCTGCCCAACCGTGAACCGGTGCTGGCCCTCGTGGCTCCCGACGACGTTGCCGTCGACATCGACGATCGCCCCGCCGGCGTCGCCGACCCCCCCGTGGCGGGCGAGGAACCGGGCCCGGGTGGTTCCGGCGAGGAAGCAAAGATCCTGGGAGTCGGCCTTGCTCGCGACCGGCAGCCCGGCCGCCGCCGCGATGCGCCTGACCTCGGGCTTCGTCAGGTCCCCGAGCGGGAACAGCATGCGGGCGAGCGACGCCGACGAGAGCGCGGCGAGCATGTACGTCTGATCCTTGGCCGGGTCGGCGGCGACCCGCAGCAGCGGGCCTGCGGCGTCGTCGGGCTCCGCCACGCGGGCGTAATGACCGGTGGCCAGCCGCTCACAGCCGAGGCGATCCGCGAGGTCCAGCATCGCGTCGAGCCGGACGTGGCCGTTGCAGCCGACGCACGGGTTCGGGGTCTCACCGTCGGCGAACGCGGCGATGAACGGCTCGACGACGCCGGCGCGGAACTCGTCGCGCAGATCGATGGTCAGGTGCGCGAGGCCCATCGAGTGCGCGAGCGACCGCGCCTGCGCGACCGCCGAGGCCGAGCAGCAGCTCTGCTCCGCGTCGTTCTCGGTGTCGGACCAGAGCTCGAGCGTGACCGCGACCGCCTCGCCTTCGCGGGCGCACAGGAGTGCCGCCACCGAGCTGTCGACGCCGCCACTCATCGCGACGAGCGTCCGCTGGGGCGCGGGCGGCGGGGCGGCCGGCGGGGACACGAGTGCGCGAGCGCGCACCGCAGCCCCGAGGGCACGGGCGAGCGCGTCGGCGGCGACCTCGGCGGCGTGCAGCTTGCCCGGGCTGAGGCCGCCCAGCTCGTCGGCGATCTGCGCCGCGCCGATCCGCGCCGCCGCAAGCACCGTACAGTCGCGCGCAAGCGTCACCGCGGCGCTCCCGGCAGCGGTCACAGCGCCGCAGCCGTGCGCGTCGAAGCCGGCGTCGGTCACGCGCCCACCCTCGACGCTCAGCGACAGCGAGACCTGGTCGCAACACGCGCCGCCGTCGACGGTCGCGGTGAACGCGTCATCGGGCCGCCGGCGATGGCCCTGCGGTGAGGTCAGGTGATGCTCGAAGGCGATGTCATCCATCGCCCGCGAGGATAGAAGGCGCTACTTGGCGGCGAGCGCGTCTTGCACCCGCTGGCTGATCTCGAGCGTGTCGGCGAACCCGGTGATCGTGGTCGCCTGCCGGCTGCCGTCGATCAGGACGAGGGTCGGCGCGGTGACGACGGGGATCTGCTGGGTGATGATCGCGAAGTTCGTGAGCTCGCTCACCGGCACCGCGAGCTTGACGACCTGGCCGCCATGCGTCGGCACCGCAGCGATCTCGTGGGCCATCGCGACGTCGTCGGCGGCGGCGGGGTTGTAGAACAGCACGGCGACGACCTTGTGGGCGGCGATCGCGCTCGTGATCAGGCTCACCTGCTGGGCCGCGGACAGGGCCTTCGCGGCCGGCTTCGCGGGGGAGGTCGGCTTGGCCGCGGCGCTGGTCTTGGCCGGCTTAGCCGAGGTGCTGGTCTTGCCCACCTTGGCCGAGGCGGCGGTCTTCGCCGTCGTGGCCTTCGCCGTCGTGATCTTCGCCGTCGTGGTCTTCGCCGTGGTCTTCGCCGGCGTCGGCGAGCTCGGCGCGGGCGCGGTGGCGGTCGGGGCGCCGATCCGCGCATTGGCGGCGTTCGAAGTCGCGACCGCCTGGTGCGCCTTGTTGATCGCCGACTGGTAGGCGCCGACGCCCTGAGAGCCGCCAGCCGAGGTGGACGAGCTCGGCTTGAGCTCGACGTACCACAGGCCGAATCCGGCCAGGGTCGCGACGAGCAACGCAATCAGGGGTCTCGGCAGGCTTGCCATCTCAAGCCCTTGTTCGGCAGCTGGGCGCTCGCTTTTGAGCCCCCCTGGACGGGAACGGACAAACAGCCTGGGCTACAGCAGCCGCAGGCCGAGCTCGCGTAGCTGCGCCGGATCGACGGGGGCAGGCGCGCCGGTCAACGGATCGGTGCCGCTCGCGGCCTTCGGGAACGCGATCACGTCGCGGATCGACTCGACGCCTGCGAGCGCGGTGATGATCCGGTCGATGCCCATAGCGATCCCGCCGTGCGGCGGCGCGCCGTAGCGGAGTGCGTCGAGCAGGAACCCGAACCGCGACTGCGCCTCCTCCGGCCCGATCCCGAGCAGCTCGAACACCTTCTGCTGAACTTCGATGCGGTTGATACGAATCGAGCCGCCGCCGATCTCGGTGCCGTCGAGCACCAGGTCGTAGGCCTGTGAGGTGAGGTTCGCCGGGTCGTCGAGGTCGCCGGTCGGCGAGGTGAACGGGTGGTGCGCGGCATCCCACCGTCCCTCCTGCGCATCCCAGAAGAACGCGGGGAACTCGACCACCCACAGGATGTCGTGGCGGCCCGCGGGTATCAGGTCGAACCGCCGCCCGATTTCCATCCGCAGCGCGCTCAGCGTCTGGCCGGCGGTTGTGAGCTCGTCGGCGACGATCAGCAGCAGGTCGCCCGGCTTGGCGTCCAAGCGCTCGTTGACCGCCGCGATCTCCGGCGGCGAGAGGAACTTGGCGATCGGCGAGCGCCACCCCTCGTCCTGGACGAACGCCCACACGAGGCCCTTGGCGCCATGCTGTTTGGCCAGCTCGGTCAGCGCTTCGAGGTCCGACCGGGGCAGCTCGCGCGGCCCCGCGTTGATCCCGCGGACGACACCCCCGGAAGCGAGCGCGCCGGCGAACACCTTGAACTCGGTTCCGGCCAGCGCCTCGCCGAGGTCGTGCAGCTCAAGTCCGAAGCGCGTGTCGGGCCGGTCGATGCCGTAGCGCGAGACCGCCTCGGCGAACGTCATCCGCGGCCATGGCGGAGGCGCAACGTCGAATCCCTCGCGCTCGAACACGGCGCCCATCACCGCCTCCATCATCTCGATCACGTCGTCCTCGTCGACGAACGCCATCTCGACGTCGAGCTGGGTGAACTCCGGCTGGCGGTCGGCGCGCGTGTCCTCGTCGCGGAAGCAGCGCGCGATCTGGTAGTAGCGCTCGAACCCGCCGATCATCAGCAGCTGCTTGAACAGCTGCGGCGACTGGGGCAGCGCGTAGAACGAGCCCGCCTGGATCCGCGCCGGCACGAGGTAGTCGCGCGCGCCCTCGGGAGTCGACCGCGTGAGGTAGGGCGTCTCGATCTCGAGGAAGTCGCGCTCGTTGAGGACCTCGCGCATCGTCGCGATCGCGCGGTGGCGGAGCGCCATCGTCCGCTGGAGCTGCGCGGTGCGCAAATCGAGCGAGCGATGCCGCAGGCGCAGGATCTCGTCCACGTTCGCGGCCTCGTCGAGCGGGAACGGCGGCGTGTCGGCATCGGCGAGGATCGCGAGATCGGAGACCGCGAGCTCTATCTCGCCGGTCTCGAGGTTTGGGTTGACGTTCTGGGGGTCGCGCCGCGTGACGCGTCCGCGCGCGCTGATCACGTCCTCCGAGCGCAGCTTGTGCGCCTCCTGATGCGCGGCGGGAGCGTGCTCGGGATGGAACACGAGCTGCACGATGCCCGACCGGTCGCGCACGTCGATGAAGATCAGACCTCCATGATCGCGGCGTCGGTGGACCCAGCCGGCCACGCGCGCCTCGGTGTCCGCGCGATCGGCGGTCAGCTGACCGCACCAGGCGTCGCGGTACTCGTTCGGGCGCGGCGCGTGCTTCACGCCGGCCGTCCCCCACGGAGGATCTCCGGGATCACGTCCCCGACGCCGGTGTCGTGCTGCTCACCGGACTCCATGTCCTTAAGCGTCGCGACGCCGTTGTCGCCGATGATCGCGACGTACCGGGCGCCGATCCGGTCGGCGTGCTTGAGCTGCCCCTTCAGCGAGCGGCCGGCCAGCTCGAGTTGCGCCTGCAGGCCAGCGCGCCGGGCTTCGAGCGCCAGCTCAAACGCCGTCCGCGCGCCGTCGCGCTTGGCGAGCGCGACGAACAGGTCGACGAGGTCGGACGCGGGCGGGAGCTCTCGCGCCGCCAGCAGCATCCGGTCGACTCCGGCGGCCCAGCCGCAGGCTGGGGTCGGAGGCCCGTCGAGCAACTCGATCAGGCCGTCGTAGCGGCCGCCGCCACCGACGCCGGACTGGGCGCCGAGCTCGTCGCTGGTGAACTCGAACACCGTGCGCGCGTAGTAGTCCATCCCGCGCACGAGCGTCGGGTCGAGCTCGTAGCGAATCCCCGCGTCGTCGAGCAGGCCGCGGACCCGCTCGAAGTGCTCGGCATCGTCGGGGTGGAGCCGGTCCAGGAGCTTCGGCGCGTCGCGCATGACCGCTCGGGTACCCGCGTCGCTTGAGTCGAAAGCTCGCATCGGGTTCCGGTCGATGCGGTTGCGGACCTCTGCTGGCCAGCTCGTCCTCGTGCGCCCGCAGGAACGCCTTGAGCTCCTCGCGGTACTCCGCGCGGGTGTCCGGCGTGCCCAGGCTCGACAGGCGCAGCCGGGTCCCCCTGACGCCGACGGCCTCGAGCAGGTCAGCGAGCAGCGCGATCAGCTCGGCATCGGTCTCCGGTGCGCCGGACCCGATCGCCTCGGCGCCGACCTGCCAGAACTCGCGGTAGCGTCCCCGCTGCGGGGCCTCGGCGCGGAAGAACGGGCCGAGGTACCAGAGCTTCACGGGCTGGGCCAGCTTGCGCATGCCGTGTTCGAGGTAGGCGCGGCAGACCGGCGCCGTCCCCTCAGGCCTTAGCGTCAGCGAGCGTCCGCCGCCGTCGTCGAACGTGTACATCTCCTTCTGCACGATGTCGGTGGTCTCCCCCACCCCGCGCGCGAACAGCTCGGTCGCCTCGAATATCGGGGTCTCGATCCGCCGGTAGCCGGCGGCGCCGAGGATCCGCTCGGCTTCGGCCTCGACCAGCTTGCGCTGCTGCGCTGACTCCGGAAGGATGTCGAAGGTGCCGCGAGGGGCCTGAATCACAGAGGGCTCACCGCTCCGCGAGCTCGCGCAGGAACGGGTTGGTGGCACGCTCGCGTCCGAGCGTCGTGATCCCCATGTGGCCGGGATAGACGGTGGTGTCAGGCGAGTAGGTGCTCGTGAGCTTCTCGATCGAGGCCAGCAGCGTCGGCCAGTCCCCGCCCGGCAGGTCGACGCGCCCGACCGAGCCCTGGAACAGGACGTCGCCCGAGAACAGCGCGTCCTCCTCGGCGATCGCATACGTGACGTGCCCGGGACTGTGACCCGGGGTGAAGATCACGTCGAACGTGAGGCCCGCGAGCTCGAGCGTCTCGCCGCCGCCCACGGTGTGGTCGGCGTCGTAGCTCTCGAACGGGCCGAAGCCGGGCCACGGCACGTAGTCCATGACGTTGGCCAGTACCTCTTTTTCGAGCTCCGGGACGTAGACGGGGGCCTCCGTCGCGCGCGCCACCGGCGCCACGGCGCCGATGTGATCGAAGTGGGTGTGCGTGATCAGGATCGCCTCGACGGTCTCGATGCCGAGGTTCTCGAGGGCAGCGAGCAGCTTCGGAGCCTCGTCGCCCGGGTCGACGATCACGGCGTTGGCCGCGTCCTTGCGGCGCACGATGAAGCAGTTCTCCTGTACCGGTCCGACCGTGAACATGCGGGCGTCGATCATTTGCGCACGTTGCCCGATTGCTTCTTCTGCATGCGCCGGCGGTACATGAACAGCTCGATGTAATAGCCGCCGGGGATATAGAGCGCGCATGCGAACACCGCGAAGAAGAACGCGCTCTCGATCCGGTGCTGCTTTGGCCCGACCAGGGCGAGGAAGAGGAACATCAGCACGGCCGCGAGCCCGGCCCGGGTGATCGCGGACTTCCACGTCGGCGGCGAGTTGAGCCGCTTCTCGCGAGCCTCGAGCCGTGACGTTTTCTTCTTCTCGTCGGCCGAGGGCGGACGACCCGTTCGGCCCCGCGTCTGGATCGTTCCGGCGGGGGTCCCGCGGTGCTTCGTGCGGCGCTTGCGCTTGGTCTGAGCCATGGTCAATGCAGCTTAGTGCGCGAAGGCACGGTCGCGCTACTCCTCGAGCGCGTCCTCGACGATCCGGCGGTTCGCGACGGGGAGGTCTGCGGGGAATCCGTCGAACGCCGCCCGCGGAGCCAGGCCCACGAGCTCGGCTCGGCTCGGGGTGGCGTGGCGGGCGATCGCCTCGACAACCCGGGCAAGCGACGTGACGCGGTGGTCCTCGACGTTGGTCGAGACCTGGGCCACCTCGCGCGCCGCGAGCCACAGCCCGATCGCGCGGACTGAATGCAGGCCCTCGGGACCGCCCTCCCGGATCGCGGCCGCGATCGCCCGCGCGTCCTCGAGCGTCGCCGGCGGCGCCAGCTCGACGTTGAACGCGATCAGCGGCGGGCGGGCCGCCACCAGCACCGCGCCCGCGGTCGGATGGAGCCTGTGCGGGCCGAAGTCAGGTCGTAGCTCTCCGGCGTCGATCCGCTGCGCGAGGGTTTCAGGCCCCCCGCGGCGGAGGTCGGCGCGCGTGCGGCCCTGCGCGAGCTCGCCGTAAAGGAACACCGGCAGATGGAGCTCGTCGCCGAGCAGATCGCCGAGCACGAGCGCCTCGGCGCAGGCGGCGCCCCGGTCCTTGGGATCCAGGTAGACGATCGGCGCGACGTCGACCGCGCCCACCCGAGGGTGGATGCCCGCGTGGGCGCCCAGGTCGACCTGTCTCATCGCTTCGGCGGCGCCGTTGGCGACGGTTTGCGCCAGGCTCCCCGGCTCGCCGGCGAGCGTGAACACGCTGCGATGGTGGTCGGTGTCGGAGTGGACATCGAGCAGGCGCGCGCCGAACGCGCCGGCAATCGCCTCGATGGCGGCGTGATCGCGGCCCTCGGAGACGTTCGGGATCGCGAGCAGCGTCACGCGCGGCGTCAGCCGAGCACGTAGCGCCCGCGGTCGAGCACGGCTTGCCCGTCGACCTCGAGGCTCGCGTCGAGGATGACCACGTCGAGGTGGATCGGGACCGAGACCGTGCCGCCGATGCCGGCGCTAGCACCGAATGCGACGTGCACCGTCCCGAGGATCTTCTCGTCCTCGAGCACGTTGCCGGTCAGTTGCGCCCTGTCGTTCGTCCCCACGCCGAGCTCGGCGAGGTTGGTGCCGAGCTCCCCGTGGGCGAGCAGCAGCTCGATGTACCGGGAGCCAAAGCCGCCGTCGCCCGCGACGATCCGGCCGTCGGCGACGGTCAGCATTGCCGGCTCCGGGCTGATCCCGAGCGGGGCGAGGCTCGACGCCACGAGCGTGCCCTCTCCGAACGCCGGCGCGATGAATCCCTCGCCGCACGGCAGGTTCCCGAACGCGCCGCGGGCAGCAAGGTCGCCGTCGTCGGAGATTCCCGGCCGACCGTCGAGCGCCAGCTTGAGATCGGTTCCGCGCGGGCACGAGACGTGCGCCCGGGTGCCTCGGTCGAGCAGCGCGGCGACCGCCTTCGAACGCGCCGCCATCGTGTCGAAGTCGATCGCCATCGCGCGCGCGAGCATCTCCTCGGTGACGCCGGGCATCGTGGCACCGCGCGCGCCGGCGTCGCTCGCGCGCTTGCGGGCGCTCGTGTGGCTGAGCGACCGGCTGGTCGGCGCGATGAACACGTCGCACGCCGCCAGCGCCGCCGCGACCGCCGGCGGGGGCTCGGCGCCGTCGGTAGCGCGCTCATCCATCACGATCAGGATCGCGTCGGCGCCGGCCGCGCGCGCCTCCTCCCGCAGCGCCTCGCCGATGGCCGCCGTAGGGGGATCGACCACGACCACGACGTCCTCGCCCGCCTGCACCGCCAGGCACCGTCGCACCACGGTCTGGACTGCGGGGGCGAGATCGGTCATCGCCGGCGGATCATATGCGCGCTGTCTGTGGGTCGCCCCCGGGCCCCGGGGGCTACACTCGCGGGCGCGCCGGAGTAGCTCAGTCGGTTAGAGCAGCGGAATCATAATCCGCGTGTCGGGGGTTCGAGTCCCTCCTCCGGCACTCACAAAAGCCCCGCTCAGGCGGGGTTTTTCTTTTCTCCACAAGTCCCGTGTACTTTCGGCTGTACCCCGAGCGTACCGGGCACGCCGGGTCGGAGGGCGCTCACAGGACCTTGCGGTACCAGCGGGCAGCGCTTCCCGCCGGGCAGTTCTCGATGACGCCGACCGTCTCGTATCCGAGCCGCTCGTAGAGACCGCGAGCGAGCAGGTCGTAGGCGTGAAACACGACGAGCGCGCAGCCTCTGCGGCGGGCCTCGGCCTCCGCCTCGGCGAAGAGCGCGTGCGCCAGCCCGCGGTTGCGCAGCGATGCCTCGACCCACATCGCCTGCAGCTCGCAATACCCGCCCCACACGATGGCGGAGATGCCCGCCACGACGCGACCGTCGTCGTTCCGACCGAAGATCCCGAACTCCTGTTCGTCACCAAGTCCGGCGGCGGCGATCGCGGCGGCCGCCACCTGCTCTTCGAGCAGCGCGAGGTCGGCCGCGTCGGGGGAGTCCTCGACGATGAGTTCGGGCAACCGGCCCGTCGGCTCGGGCACACGCGATCGCATCGCCGCGATCGCGTGGGTCAGCTTCCGAGGATTTTGGCCTTGGCGGCCGCGAACTCCTCGTCGGTCAAGGTGCCGTCAGCGTGCAGCTTCCCGAGCTTCGAGAGCTCGTCGTAGTCGATCGATGCACTGGGCTGCGGCGGGCGCAGGCGCTGCCTCGGGCGGCGGCTCGTCGTATGACGCGTCCTCGTAGCCCTGGTTGCGACCCCGGTGCCTGCCGGCGGCGTAGGCCGCTCCTCCGACCACCAGCGCTGTCCGGCGGCGAGCGCGTCGACGTACAAATCCCATCGCGTCCTCCTGATCATGAACGGTGTTGACATCAGGCTCCAGTGACTTCACCGGAACCGAACCACTCCATCGTGCCGGTTGGGGCTGTCGCGGCATCACCCAAAAAGGGCGATGCCTCGCAGGTCAATCCGTCGGCCCGGCCCCGTACCCGGCGGCAGTAGCGCACCCGCAAGGTGTCGGGGGGCCCGACCCGGACGGGGTCAGGAAGCACCCACACCGACGTCGCCCAGCTCGAAGACGGCCATCTCCATGGATCAAGTGTGTGAACGAGGCTTCCGTGTAGGTACGCGCGGAACGTTATGGCGATCGCATTGACCCATGCGGTGTTCGCGACGGCGAGCTCGGCGGACGCGTTGACGGTGGGTCGCTCGTAGCACCCGAGCTCGACGGTGGCGAGCGTGACCGGCGGACCCACCGGTGGCCACCGAGCGAGGACGTCGGCTTCGGTCGGGTTATTCACCGGACCGGGGAAGGCTGCGTCGAGCAGCGGCTCAAACTCGATCCCGTAGAGCTGTCGCCAGCGTTGTATGGCCTGCGGGCCGATCGCGCGCTGCCTGGCCTCCGCATCCGGGATCAGCAGCGGACGGGCCACGAGTTCGAGCGTGTGCGGAATGAGCCGCGCGTCGGGTTTCAGCAGCCGGCGCCGGGCGTCGAGCGTCGTCTCGAGGATCTCCTCCTCGAACGGTTCGTTGCCGATCACCTCCGCCACGAGCACGTCCGCCGGCTCGGGCAGCTCAATGTCTCTGGACCACCCGCGAATCAGCGTCACCTTGTCGTGGACGCCGTTGGCGGCGAACACGCGCTCGGCGGCATCGGCGATATCGCTGGCCTCGACGGCGTACACGTGACGCGCTCCCGCTCGGGCGGCGGCGATCGCGAGCACCCCGCTGCCGGTGCCGACGTCGAGAACGATGTCCTCGGGTCGTACTGCCTTGCGGAGGGCGGCGATGTAGTCACGAGTCCGGCGGTCGTCGTGGAGCATGCGCGCGTGCTCCACGGGATCTGCCCACCCCCTGGTTGGGATCCGATCCGCGTCGGGCGGCACGAGCGCACCCTCCTCGATCAGCATGTTGATCACGCTCAGGGTCGGCACGAAATCAGTCGAGCCATTGCTGCTGTTCTCGAGTCGCTCGATCGCCGCTCCAAGGCTGAGCGGCCGGGCGAACATCGACAAGGTCGCGAACCCTTTCGGACCTGCGTCGATAATCGTGCCGTCCGGCGCGTCCACGAGCACGTGCCCGGCTGCGTCCAAGCGCGTCCGGATGCCCGGCGCGAGCTGTAGGCACGTGTCCGGCGACAGGTCAGCGTGCGGCACAGGCGAGAACCTCAGCTCGTCGTCATCCCGGAGGGCATCGCGGGACGGGACGACCACCTCGTCTCGTCAACGACCCCGCGTCACGCCCCTGCCTCGGCCGCCTCGCGGTCCTCCTCGGCTGCGGCGATGAGCGCCTGAGTGGGGATGTGACCCATGCCGATCAGCTCGCCGCCGGAATGGCGAATCGCCGATGCGAAGGGACCAGCCCACGTGTTCTCCCAGACAAGCACGGCAGCCGCGCTGCCGGGCTCGAGATCAGCGCCGACCTGCTCGACGTCCTCCAAGGCCAGCACAAGCGACAGATCGGCCTCGAGGGACCGCAGCTCGCCGACCTCACTTTCGTCGTGATCCCGCAACTCGGCTACCTCCACGGTGCCGTCCTCGCCTTTCCTGACCATCAGGAGATCGAGCACCCGTACCGTGCCGCTGTCCATCAGCTTCTTCAGCTCGTCGGCCATCGCACCCGAGAAGTCCGCCTTGTCGGCAGGAAACCTGACAACGACGTATTCCACGGGTCCGAGCTGGTCAAGGTTGATTTCGGCCATGAGTGTCCTCTCCATTTTGTGCGTTCCGGTTCGGCATCGCCGCGCGCTACCGCCCTCGGTCGTCAGGTGCCTATTCCCGGGAGTGGGTTGTTTGACCGCCGATCCTCACATCGCTGCTGCGAGGACATCGCGGCACCACCGCATCCCGCACACCCTCACCTCAAACCTGTTCGGAGCGAGCGGCGGTCAGGATATGACCACGCGCGTGAGCGCGGGTCATCCCATTCGGGTGATGCTCGCGGCCGCCGTCGCCCGGCGGACGGCGTGGGGAATGCTCGAGTCGCTGTGGTTCCGCCCCGCCTTGGCGTGGTGGCGTCTTAGGGCAACCGCGCTCACACTCATGGGACAGCGGCCGAGCTGGGGCGTGATCCCCCGCGGCGAGGCGATTCTCGAGCAGCCGATAGAGGTCGTGCCTCCCTTGACTCGGTGAGTTCTGCTGGCGGCCCGCCCCGCGGCGATCTGCAAGCGCACCTGCTCATGTTGCTCACGTTGGCGGAGCAGCCACCGGGTTCGCGCAGGTCAACCGCATGGCACGCCGACGAGGGCGCCAACCTCGATGGTTGCAGTCCTCACATCACAGGTTCGATCGGGGTGATGCCGGCGACCGCAGCGTTGAGGCGGGCCGTTCTGCTCTGTTGCGGGGGTGCGACGCCAACTCGGTATGGGCGAGCACGTCTGCTGCTGCGCGGGCAAATGCGTGGATTGTGGTGGAGCGGGCTGCGCTCTGCCACACGAGCGCGGTCTCGGATGGCGGCAAGTCTGAGATCGGAACCGAGGTGATCTCCGGATGGTTGAAGTAGGCCAACAGGGACGCGACGGTTGGGTGGACTTGTTCGCCTATGGCGATCCGGAGCAGGAGGTCCTCGGGAGAGCGCGTCGTGACTCGCCGCAGCTGCCGACCCGACGGGGCGACGGGTGGGATAAACGCGTCCATCATCTCGCGGCGGAATGCCGGCGTATCCGCCACAAGCCGGCCGGCAAAGTCTTCGAGGCACACGGACTCCCGCGTGGACAGCGGGTCGTCCTTGGAGACCAGCAGCAGCCGCTGCTCACGCGAGAGGATCGGCCCCACGATCAGGTCGGGACCCGTGGCGGGGAGCCGGGTAGCGAGCATGTCCACATCGCCGGCTCTCAGCCACTCCAGGTCGTCGCGCTGGAAGCCGGTGTCGACCAGCTCTACGCCAGCTCCGGGATGCCGGGCCGTGAACGCGCGAATGATCTTGGCCATGTACCGACCGCTGTTGATCGGTACGTACATCCCTATCCGCAGGATGCCGGCTACCCGGCTGGCGACCTCCCGGGCGCTGGCGAGCGCGTCCCAGAGCTCTCGGTAGGGCCCCGCTATCTCAGTCACGATCTGCTCACCGATCGGGGTCAGTCGGACCCGGCGGCTCGTGCGCTCGAACAACTGTGCGCCGAGGCGCAGCTCCAGCGTCTTGATGATTTGGCTGACGCGGGAACGATTGATCTGAAGCCGCTCGGCAGCCCGACCGAAGTGAAGCTCTTCGGCGACAGCGAGAAAGACCTGCAGCTCACGCAGTTCGGCCGCGGGACCCGCCTCCACCGCGGCCCCCGACTCCCTGCTGGAGATGCCCATCGGTTAGGAACGGTACATGATGCGTAAGCGATTCGGTCTTGTTCCCGGGGCCTTCCCGAGTCATCGTTCGGCCGACCGGAAACGGCAGGGACGAGCGGCACCAGCGACGCGACGGGAGGCATTACCGAGGTGGCGGCGGCGGACTTGAGTGCGACGACTGTGTGCGAGGACGCCGGCGGCGATGAGGCGCTTCGCCGGCTCGAGCAGATCCTCGACGACAAGGTGCCGGGCGGACCGGCGCTGAAGGACGGACGAGGGGATTTGAGAAGCGGGCCGCGCGCGATGATCTATCGTTATGATATCGTCTCGATATGCGGGTTGAGAATGGCCGCGACCACGACCAACGGGAGGCATTCCGATGAACGGACTGGATGAGAACATCGCGCCGAAATGTTCTGGGCGGGTGGTGGACGTCTCCGCCGCGACGCGGCCGAGGCGCTCCGACGGTGCGCCGGCCGGTCCTGCTGAGCTGGGGCCGCTCGTGCGGCTCGTCCCCAATGCACAGAGGCAAGGACTCGCGTCGGAGGTCCCGAGCGCCAGGCTCGTTTCCGTTCCCGGAGCCAAGACCGGGGTCTCGATCGTCAACCCAGCCGCGTGAGCGGTGCGATCGTCAACTTCGTCCCAACGTCAGTCCCGTGAGGCGTCCGAGGACAAGCGCCGCTGGTCAAACGGGGCGTTCGGATCGCGCTGCGGGCACGGCAATGAGCGGCCAGAGAGTGATGGGTAGGCGATGATCTCGAGGCAAGCCATTTCGCGTTTTGGCAGGGTGCGCTGGCGTCGAGGTGTGAGCGGCGATGTGGTTCGTGTCGGCGCGGTCGTTTTGGGCTGCGTGGTCGGTTTGGCGTCCTGTGGGTCTTCGTCGTCGAGCACGAGTTCGTTGTCTGCTTCGCGACTGGGGCAGCCGTCGTGTGCGTGGCCGTCGGTTGTTGGCGTTCAGACGTTCAACAAGGGGGTTCCCGATCCGATGGCGCGCTATTGGGACCAGCCGATCGTCACGGGGGCGTCGACCCGGATCACTGTCTCCGGGACCTATCCCGATGCCCGCTATTTCACCCTGAGCGTGTACACCCCCTACGGGGCGCCGGTCACCCGCGATGGTCTCGGCACGTCGTTGACTGACTATCAGATCGCTCCCGAGCCCGGAAGTGTCAACCCTTGGCGGCACCGGGCCTCTCCGGGCGGCCGGTATGAGGTGACACTCCGGCCGACCGCGACGGCCGGCCAAGCGAATGTTCTTCCCCTCCCGGCTGGCACCTCCGAAGCGCGCCCCGGCTACCTCATCTACCGGCTCTATGACCCCGCCAGTGGGAACTTCTCCGGCGTGATGTACCCCACGATCACGCTCACCCAGGGCAACGTCAGCCACACGCTTCCGGCCTGCCGGACCCACACCCCGATAGCTTTGCCTCCGAAGGCGCCCGGCGCGACGGCGCCCACTTCCTCCGCTTCCCACGAAACGGCGCCCCCGCCCCCCGGCGCCTTCTACGGGATGCCTGCGAAGGAGTACATCGCTGGCCTCGCGGACGCCAACACCGCTTACGCGGAGGCCTACATCATCCGCCCGCCCGCGGACGATGTCATGGTCGTGACAGCCAAGGCGCCAACGTTCCCGCCGAGCAACGCGCCCTCGCCATGGCCACAGACGGGCGTGGACATGCGCTACTGGTCGATGTGCATCTTCATCGGGACCAGAGGCAGTCCGACTGTCGCCAACACGCTTCCGAACGGCCAGACCGACTACGGATGCCGCGACGACTACCAGACGCGGCTTGCCGACGGCGACTACGCCTACGTCATCGGAACCGAGACGCAGAAAGCCGCCATCTCCCGGGTGCCCGGCGCCACCTTCCTTCCGCTGCCGACCACGCAGACCCCACGCCTGTACTTCCTGATCTTGCGCAACAAGCTCATCAGCCCCAGCTTCACGCACGCGGCACAGAACATCACCCAGGCGACGGATCCGTCCGCTGCCTCGGCTGCCATGGGGCCGTACTACCCGCGGGTATCGACCTGCCGCCTGGCCACGCTGGCCAACGGCGGCGTTGCGGCTTGCGTCTCCAGCCATCGGCAACGATGAGCGCGGTCCTCGAAACCCGCGATCCGGCGTTCGCCCACGCCTCGAACGTTCCGCTGTCGCTTGCCATCACGCTGCCCAGGCTCAGAGCGGTGGCGGCCCCGGTGCTGCGCAGGACGATTTTCAACACTCCGGATAGCCGAATCGCGGTCGTAGCGAGCCCAGCGCGTGGTTGCCGAGTGAACGTCGGCTGTACAGCCCGAGTCCGGCCGCGGCCCGCCTCAAGCTCGGGTTGGAACAGCCACTTGGCTCAACTGGATCGTACGCAACCGACCCGCATACATGGTGGCGCAATCAACGAGGGCCCCAGCAGCGTGCCGGGGGCCCTCGTGCTCGATGTTTCTGTGTCTGAGCTTGCGACGGGTGTCAGTACTTAGTGGCCGTGTCCCAGAACGCGCAGTTGTGCTGTGATGCATAGAAGCTCGACGGCACCGTCGCGCTTGTATCGCCCGGCTGAAGAGTCATGACCGGGTGCCCGGCGGCGGTGTATCGGTCCCACGCGGGAGTGTGCGGAGCGACCGGATTTCCGGTCCACGCGAGATTCGTCCATTCCCGCAACAGCTGCAATTGCAGCGCGGCTTGGTCTGCATCGAGCTGCGACGTGTCGAAATGCACCAGCCCGTTCGTGCCGCTGTGCTGGGCGCCGTTGACGACCGTCACGTCTTCACCGGCGGGGTTGTCCGAGTCGGCGTTGACGTCGGAGTACACGGGCATGAACCTCGATGTCTTGCGGTCCAGTTGCAGCATCGGGCAGACCGATGCCGAGTCGGCCATGATCGTCCGGTACGCCGTGTAGGGCGACTCGAACCTCCTCAACGGATAGAGGCGCTCCACGGTCCGCGCCAGCCTCCCGAACTGCTCGCGTACCAGGGTGCGGTACTGCGCCGGCGTCTCGGCGACCACGATATGCGACCCGAAGGAGTTCGTGTACACACCGCCGTTGAACTCGTCACGCCCAACATCGGTGATGAGTGTGACGTGATTGGCGTGTCCGGTGGTGAGTGCCGTCACCGGCGACATCCTCAGCGTGGTCCCGTTGATGATCGGCCCGATCGTGCCACCGGCCGTGGGATCGCCGACCTGTCCGCCATCTGCCAACAGCGTCGCGGCCGGAACCGCACGCAAGCAGGCGGCGACGTCTGCGACATGCCCGCAACCGACCTTCGCAGCAAAACGCGCGCCGGCCTTCTGCGCCTGCGCCTCGGTGAAGTAGTGCGACTTGCAGTCGGCCTTCGACCACACGATGTTGTTCTGGTAGTTGTAGAAGCCGCTGACGCTGATCGCCTTCTGGAACAGTCCGCGGGCGGTCGGCGAGGCGACCTGAGCACAGGTGCTCGCGCCACCGGCGGACTCCCCGAACACCGTGACGTTCCTCGGGTCACCACCGAAGTGGGAGATGTTCCGCTTGACCCACCGCAGACCTGCCTGCTGGTCCTCCAACCCGTAGTCGCCGGAGTGCGGACCGAACGCCTTATCCGCCAGGAACCCGAGGATTCCCAGCCGGTAGTTCACGTAGACGTAGACGACATTGCCGGTGTGGACCAGGTTCGACCCGTCGTCGGTACGAGCCTCGCCGAGGAACCCGCCGCCATGGAACTCGAACATGACCGGAAGCTTCGCGCCGGGCTTCGTGCCCGCCGGGACCATGATTTTGAGGTTAAGGCAGTCCTCACTTGAATTCGCTTGGGTGAGCTGGGCGAACACGTTCGTGCACTCCACGGCCTCCTGCGTGCTGGCCAGCACGCCGGTCCAGGGTGCGTGCGGACGCGGAGGCCGCCAGCGCAGGTTCCCCACGGGAGCCGCGGCGTACGGGACGCTGAAGTAGGTCGTAATGCCGTCGGAGGTCACACCACAGACCGACCCCATATCGGTCTGAACGGTCGTGTTGGCATCGCAGGCGGGACTAGTCGTAGAAGCCGCGTGCGATGACGCCGCATGCACCGCGCCGGCCGCGGTCAACACCAACACGGCAGCCGCGAGAGGACCAGCCGCCCCCCGACGCCTGATCTTGGATCCAAGGCTCATGAAACCTCACCTCACCTTCCTATGAGGAACGGCAGCAGAAGATTGCCTCCTCGCCGATGGCCCCGCGCATCTCGAGATACCCACACGATCACCGATCAAACCCGTCTTCGCAGGAGTCGTCGGCCTCGGACGGCCTCACGGCACGACATCTGTCAGAGCCCGCTCGACAGACGCGCGTCGACCAAGACGACCGCCGCGATCGGTAGGCGGCGTCGGCTCGAGAGTTTGATCGCGTGATGCAGCTTGCTAGTCAGCCGATCCGCTCAGCCAGGGAAACGATAATCCCCTCTGGCCCGCGAACGTAGGCCATGCGCCAGACGTTCTCGTACTGACCGATGCCGCCGACCAGGCCGTAGCCGTCCGCGGCCAGCCGGTCTACTGTCGCCTGAAGGTCGTCGACTTCGAATGACACGTTGCGCAGCCCCAGTTCGTTGGCCATGGCGGTGGGTGACCCTGGCTCGTGTTCGGGCTGGACGAAGCTCGATAGCTCCAGCCCGGTACCTCCCCCGGGCGGCCGCAGCATGACGATGTGACTGCGGGAGCCGGGGATCCCGATGACGGTGTCCACGAAGTCGCCCTCTACGAACGTCCGGGCGTCGACCTCGAGGCCCAGACCCACGAAAAACGCCGTCACCGTGTCAAGGTCCGCGACGGTGATACCGACATGGTCAAAACGTCGTATATGCGACACGAGCTACATCCTCCAGATCTCTTGCAGTGGTGGGCCTCGCCGGTCGAGGCCCTCAGCTGGTGAGCGGAGCCGGCCGGCGGTTCTCGACATGGAATCGCGCATTCATCTCCTAATCGTCGCGTACCATGCCCAGTTACCGCCGTCGCCAACGTTTCCTGGAGGGAGATCACGAGGTTGCGGATCGCGTCGAGACGGACCTCGGGATGGGACAGCATTGCGCAGTGGCTGCTGGCGACCTCGTAGGTCGCGGCCCCCATCCATTTGGGAGAGGCCCGGTGCAGGTCGGGGTGGACGCACCGCGCCGACGATAAATGCGCGGCGCCGGTAGATTGAGCACATGGCTCTCGGAGTCCAGCGCGACACGCTCGCCAGGATGCTGCGCAGCCACGGTGAGGATGACCTTGCCGAGCGTGCTGCGTCGATAACCGACGACGAGCTGATGCGCATCGGGAGGCTCGGCGCCTATTACGCCTTTTCTGAAGATGCGCTGGCGCTCGGTGGCAGCATGGGCGGCACCAGAGCGCTCTCGCTGGCCTCGATTGACGTGCTCGATGGGACTGGGCGCGAATTGCGCCGACACCACACTGACGCGGAGCTCGCCTTGGGATTGCCAAAGGAGCCAGACGCGAGCGAGCGCGCCAGAGACCGTGAGCTACGACTTCACGCCGCGGAGAAGCAGCTGCCCGGGCTGGAGAGCTAGTCAGGCCACGAAGCAGTTGCCGATACCCCCGCGAGTCGGTGCCGCTTTGAGAGGAGAAGAAGCTGGCGCAGACCGCCGCGACGCTGCCGTCCGTCGAGTGGGCTGATGCTCTGGCCGCGGCGCGCACAGCGGGCGGGACATTCGGCCCATCGGTCCAGCTAGTCCCATCGGGCGGGGGTGCGACCGCGCCGCAGGTAGGCCTTGATGATGCGGGCGCGGCGCGCGTGGTCTGGGATGGGCCCTACGACCGCGGTGGATCACAAAGCCCGGCCACTCATGTCGAGGCAATGTCGTTGCGCGTCGGCGCGCTCAACCCCGGAGCCATCCAACCAGTGCTCACTCCGGGGCTGGGCCAGCTTGGCGATCCGGGTCCGCTGCTGAGTATCGATCCGCACGGGGATGCGCTCGTCGTGTGGCAGAACCTGACTCGCGATGGCAACACGGTGAAGATCGCCGTCGCACGGAGTCGAGCCGGTCACCCGTTCACAGTCGGCCACGCCGTCGGTACCTCTTACCCCGGCGGGAACTTCGATGCCACGATCGGACCAAACGGCGACGCGATCGTGTCCTGGGACAGCCTCACACAGCCCATCCATACCGTGATCGCCCGAACCAGCTCGGCACCGTTCGGGCCGGCGACCCCCGTCGGCTCACCGGCGGGAGGCCTCGGCCGCACCTGCCGTAACCATCGACTCCGGCGGACACGCCACGGTCGTGTGGTGGGACCTCGGACCCGCCGGCCCATCAGCGCCAAACACCGACAGTCAGCTCCTCTACGCCACGACACCCTGAGCGCACGAACCGCTCGACGTGCGCCGTCGGTGCGCACATGGCCGGACCTAGGTGATCGCAGCCGCGACGGTGTCGGAGACCGCGGTTTGTCGCCGTAGGAAGATGATGCTGCTCGCAAGGACGAAGATCAGGAACAGCACGAAGCCGATGATGTCGAACACCAGCCCGAACGAGGCGATGACGCCGCCGAGGCCGAAGGCTTGAAGGAAGAACATGAGTCCGGCAACGATCGACATCCATCCGAGCCAGCGTGGCAGGACGCTGCTCTTTAGCACGATCAACCCGGTCGCCACGGCAAAGAGGCTGCCGAACACGTCGGCAACGCTGTCGAAGGCGTACGTCATCAGGTACAGCGAGTACGACACGCCGTGGTCGTGCTGCGCGCCGTAGGCTGCGAGCTTGGCGCCGACCAAGCCGGTGATGCCGATGTCGCTGACGGCGTGCAGGGCCACGAACAGCGTTCCGCCGGTCAGTATCAAAGGGGCGAGGATCCGTGGCCGCTCGGGCGTGCCGCGCAGCTGGTTGTACAGGCTCCAGAGGTAGATCAGAAAGCTGGCGGCGTAGACGACCGACAGGCATGCGATCACCACCAGCCGCGTGCGGTGCTCGTACAGCGCGGTCGCCATCTTCCCGGCTGAGTCGTTCTGAGTCAGTCCGACTCCGATCGCAACCACCGATTCCGCGACGAGCGCGATGACGTAAATGATGCCCGCCGCCCAGGCATAGCGCTGCCAATCTCTCGTCGCCCGAGACGTCGTCTCATGGCGATCTGCCACAAGTGTCGCGCCCACGCCCGTCATGTCGGACGTCGCGGTCATGGCTGCCCCTCTCTGTCGGTCTCACGCCGGACAAGGCCGTTGAATTCGTCCACACCCGGGCTTGAGATGTCCTTGCCGACACTACTCCGGCCTCAACAAATTAGCAAATGATTTCTAGAACAGTTTCTTCTATATTTGCGGCGATGGGCGAGTGGAGCTTTTTGACCAATCACGCCCGCGTGCTGGTGTGCATCGCACGCGATCCGGGTGTCCGTCTGCGCGACATCGCCGATGTGCTCGGCGTCACCGAACGCCGGGCGTTCGGGATCGTCAACGACCTGACCGAAGCCGGCTACGTGGTCAAGGAAAAGGACGGCCGTCGCAACCGGTACCGCATCCAGAACCACCTGCCGCTGCCGGCGCCCATCGGTCGAGAGCCGACCGTCGGCGAACTGTTGGGGGTGCTCGTTGACACGAGCGCGACGGAGTCCCCAGAGCGGCCAGGCCAGGATGGCGGGTCGCGCCGACGAAATCGAGGCGTTGCCGCACAGAGGACCAACTCGGCGAAGCGGGGGTGAGCAGCCTGACGGTCCTGTTCGTCGTCCTTGCTGTGGTCTTGACGGTGCCCGTGTATGCGTTCGCGGTGCGGCGCTTGCTGGGTCTGCGTCTCTCGCAGTGGGGACGGGGAGTCGGCGCGGTTGATCTCTCGGATGGGTTCGCCGAGGCGCTCAGAGAGGAGCTCGACCTGCGGATCGAGGCGCAGAACATGACCGCGGTGAGGGCGGCGGCGAGCCGCGGGCGGAGCGAACGGGTCGGTCCGGATCCCAACGCCCCATCAGTCCCTGTGCACGGCGAACGTGCTCGTGATGGAGCGCCTCGAGTTCCGCCCCGGCGCAAACTGACCCGAGCCGAGTCAGCAGCGCGGGATCTCGAGCAGGGCGAGTACCGCGTCGAGCGCCTCCTGCGTCGGGGGACGCTCACGCGGCCGATCGGGCTCGGCGACCAGCTCGAAGATGAGGTCGTGCACCGCCCCGACCACGGCCGCGTAGCGACTGGTCGGGACAGTCGGCCACCGCTCGGTCGGGCCGGCGGCCGTCCGGGCAGTCGCGTGCCAGGCGGCGAGGAGGGCAGCGACCCGGCGATGGGCGTCGAGGCGGGCGGCGAGGCCCGCGGGGCCGATCGCCGGAAGCTCGATCAGCATGCAGCGGGCGAACTCGGGCTCGCGGTCGGCTAGAGCGAAGTAGGCGTCGATGCCCCCGGCGAGCTGGGCGAGAGGCACCTCGGCGACGGCGATCTGGGTGGCGAACTCGGCGAGGATCACCGCGATGCCGTCGGCGTGGGCGGCGAGGAAGCATGCCTCCTTGCTGTCGAACTGGGTGTAGAACGACTGGCGGGAGACGCGGGCGCGGTCGACGATGTCGGCGATCCGGACGTTCGCGTAGCCCCGGTCGGCGACCGCGCCGACGACGGCACGCAGCAGCCGCGCGCGGTGCGCGGCGCCGACCGCTTCGGCAGGCATTCGCGCCCGCCCGCGCGGTAGACCTCGAGCGATCTGCACCTGAGCGAGCGATCCCATCCCGAACTCAAGCGTACTCCACCGTACTGCTGTACGCTTCAGTTCTCATGAACGTGAGAACCGCCTCGCGCCGCATGCGCTCCCTGCCCGCCGGTCTCCGCCACACCGAGCGCCTACTCCGCCCCGAGCAGGTGCTCGACTGGCATCGGGGTGTCCCTGCTCGGCTCACGCTGGCCGTGCCACTGCTCCCGCGAATCCTTCTGCTCGGTGACCCCGAGGATGCGCGCGCCGTGTTCACCGAACGCGACGGCGCGCTCCGATTCGGCGAGGGGCTGCGCCGGCTCGCGCCGCACGAGCCGATGTTCGGCCACGACGCGCTCGACATGCTTGACGGTTCCGACCACACGCACTTCCGCCGCGTGCTCACCGCAGCGTTCCACGGCGATGCGCTCCGCGGCTACGAACGCGGGATCGTCGCCGTCACCGAACGCCACCTGCGGGACTTCTCAACCGGGGTCCCGGTCTCGTTCCGAGCGCTTTGCCGAACGCTCGCCCGCGATGTGATCGCCGAGACGGTGTTCGGCGTGCGCGAGCCGCGCCGCGCCGCCCGCCTGGCGGACGCGCTCGACCGCCTGGACGACATCCTCGAGTCGCTCGAGCTCACCGGCCGGTTCGCCGCGGCTGTGCTCAGACGCGGCCGATGGGCACCCTACCCCAGGATCGAGGCGGTCCATGCCGAGATCGCCGATATCACCCGCGGGGAGATCGCAGACCGCCGCGCGCGGGGCCACATCGGCGAAGGCGCCGGGCGCGCCGACTGCCTCGCCCGGTTCCTCGCGTTCACCGGCGAGGACGCGCTCGAGGATGAGCTGATCGTCACCGCGATGCGGGTGCTCGTGATCGCCGGCTGGGCGACGACGGCGAACACGCTCGCATGGCTCGCCGAGCGCCTCAGCCGCTCTCAGGCGGCGCTCGCGCGCTGCCTCGAGGACGCCGACGCTGGCACACACCGCTACCTCACCGCAACCGTCCAGGAGACGCTTCGGATGCGCCCTCCGGTCCCAGTCACCGTCCGCTACGCGGTCCGCGATATCGAACTCGGGACGCTGCGAATCCCGCAGGGTACGGCGGTCGCGGTCGACATCGAGCGGATCCACCACCACCCCGAGATCTACCCCGACCCTGGCGCCTTCCGCCCCGAACGGTTCCTCGAGCAACGCCCCGGCACATACACCTGGATCCCGTTCGGCGGCGGCGTGCACCGCTGCATCGGCGCCGGCTTCGCGCTCACCGAAGCGCGGCTGATCCTCGCCGCGATCCTGCGGCACTTCACCTTCGCGCCGATCGCCCGCCGGGGCGAGCCCTCACGGCGCGGCAACCTAATCACCGCCCCCGGCCAAGGCGCCACGGTGACACTCCTCAGACGCTAACCAGCGTCGACCAATCGCACGCTCGCTTACACAACCGCAGGGTAACTCGTGACCGGCGCCGAGCTCGTGCGCGAGTCAGCCGGCGCGCAGGGCGCAGATGACGGCGCTCAGCCCGCGCCGCCAGAAGCATTCGACCTCGTCGAATCCGGCCTCGCGTAGCGCACGAAGCTCGCCGTCCAATGGGAAATAGCGGTCCTCCTCGGCCCACGACGCGAAATGCCCGCGCGCCTCCGCGTCACCGATCCCGTGATCGCCCATCCGCTGCGCCATCCGATCAAACACCAGTCCGTTCAGTCGCGCCCCCTCGGTCACCGCGGCGTCGAGGTTCAAGAACACCCCGCGCGGCGACAGGGCGGCGTGTATCGTTCGGTACAGCGCGGTCTTGGCCTGGAGATCATGGACATGGTGAAGCGCCAGGGAAGCGACAACGGCGTCCGCCGCCGACAGCGGATCCAGAAAACTTGCTTGCCGAAACGAGACCCGATCCCCAAAGCCGGTCAGGCGTCGGCGAGCCTCGGCGAGCATGTCGGCATCGACGTCAAGCAGCGTGACCCGCGCGCCCGGCAGCCCATCCAGGACCGCCCACGACAGCGCTCCCGTGCCACCACCCAGATCGAGGACGTGAGCGTCGGCCGGAGCGAGCGCCGCGAGCACCTCCACACCTGTCGCGATCATCTCGTCGTAGTGCGGAATGAACCGCCGAATCTGAACGTCATAGCCTTCGGCATCAACCCGAAGATGACGCTTGACGGAATGCGCCTCACCGGACATGACGCGAGCCTACACCGATGTGACAGATGGCCCGGAACTCGGCAAGTAGTCAGTATGGATACGGCAATGGAGGTCCGGATGCCGGCTCGCCGGAGTGGTTCGGCGCTGGCCGAGTTCGAGGAGGTCTATCGCAGCAACGTCTCCTCGGTCACGGCCTATTTCGCGCGACGTTGCGCCGATCCGCAGACCGTCGCCGATCTGACGTCTGAGACGATCGTGTCTGCGGCGGCCGGGTTTGGCGGGTTTGATCCCGGCCGGGGTTCCGCACGGGCTTGGTTATTCGGGATCGCCCGCAACGTCTACGCGGGGCTATTGCGAGCAGACGTCGAATCGCAGGGCTGCCGCTGCCAGCCTGGCGGGGCTGGCCGACCTCCCGGGCGATGAGATCGACGAGTTGGCGGACAGGATCGACGCACAGCGTGCTGGTCGAGTACTGCTCGAGCGCTGCGCACGGCTGCCAGCACTTGAGCGGGAGGCAGTCGAGCTGGTTGATGTCGACGGCCTGAGCCCGAAGGAGGCGGCGGCGGCGCTCGGCGTGCCCCGGGGGGTGCTGCGGATGCGCTTGTCGCGGGCACGGGCCCGACTGAGAAAGGAGCATGGGGTCAATGAGTAAGTTCGAGGATCACCTCTGGACGGAGTTCGTGCGCGAGCACGGGGACGCGATGGCGCGCCTGAACCGGTCGACGGTCAGGCACGCCCATCGCGGGCCTCGGCTGGTCGCCGGCACCGGTCTCGGCCTGGTCGGGATCGGGGTGGCGTTGGTGCTGGTGCTCGGCGCGACGAGGACCTCGCCGGCGTTCGCGGTGACACCGAACCACGACGGCACCGTCACCATCTCGATCAAACGATTGAGCGGCATCGCTGGCGCGAACGCAAAGCTGCACCAGCTTGGGATCAGGGCACAAGTGGTACCGCAGGCGCCGGTCGGCTGCCAGCCCACCCTCGACTCCACGGGAGGGCAGGGAGCCCCGGCGCCGTCGCATGAGATGCAAGAGACGGCGAGCGCCCACTGGACGATCAACCCGCGCCAGGTACCCGCCGACTCGACATTGGCGCTCACGCCGCCCCCTACGCCCCCTGCGGGCACACCGCAACACCGGCAGCAGCGGCTCGGGCGGCCAGGTCTGGAGCTGTGGAACGGAAGGTCCTGGCGCCGGCAGCGGCCCTCCGCTTTCTCCCCCATCGGGCAACAGCGGCAACAGCGGTGCGAGCACCAACGGCTGATTCGGGGCGGGCTAACCAACGCAACGTAGTCCGGGCGGGCCCACGGATAGCTCTCGCTCTCACCGGTTGCGTCTTCGCCCTCGCCGCCTGCGGCGGCTCGGGCTCAAACCCGAATACTTCCACCGGTCCCTACGGGCCGAACTCTCCGGCTGCCCTATCGCGATGCATGCGGGCGAATCGGGTGTCCGGGTTCCCCGATCCAGTCGCTGCATCCGGCGGCGGCGAGGGGCTGACCCTGATGGTCCAGCCGGACGGCTCGCTGACAGCCGGAGGTAAGTCCTTCGCCGGACCGGCGTTGCGGTCGGCCGAACGGGCGTGCAAGGCATATCTGCCGCCCGCAGGCGGCGCGCCAGCGAACGTCCGCGCTCAACAACTACGCCAAGCGCTGGCGTTTGCGCGCTGTATGCGCGCACACGGTGTACCGAATTTCCCCGACCCGACGTCCTCCTCCGGCGCCCAGGCCGGACCAGCGGCCGGCATCGACTCGCAGTCGCCCGCGTTCCGGTCCGCTGCAGGCATATGCGGCGCTGGCGGCGCCGGCGGCATCGAGATCGACGGATGAGCGCGCTGACGACGTCCGGCGCCACGGATATCTCCGACGCGGAACGGTGCTTTGCTGCCTACGCCGCTCACGAGCTGCGCGGCGAGATCACCCTCCAGCTCGCGCTCACGGAAGCCACGCTCACCGACCCCAACGCCGACACCGCCGCCCTACGGGAAATGGGCCAGCGCGTCATCGCCGCCTGCGAGCGCCAAGAACGGCTACTCGAAGCGCTGCTCACCCTCGCCCGCACCGAGCACGGACACCTGCGCCGCGAGCCCGTCGACCTCGCCGCCACCACCGCCGAAGTCCTCCGAGCGCACGACCATCGCGCCCTCAGGAGCACCATCGCGCTCGAACCCGCCCGCACGACCGGCGAGCCCCTGCTGGTCGAGCGGCTCGTCGCGAACCTGATCGAGAACGCCGTCCGTCACAACACACCCGCAGGCCGACTCGACCTCGCCACCCACACCACCGCCGGCCACGCCATCTTCACGATCGCGAACACCGGACCCGTAATCCCGACCGGCGAGCTAACCCGCCTGTTCGAACCGTTCCAGCGACACTGCTCCCACGAACGCTCCCCTGCCGGCGGGGTCGGGGTCGGGGTCGGGGTCGGGGCTCGGGCTCGCGATCGTGCAAGCGATCGCCAACGCCCACGACGCGATCGTCAACGCACAAGCCCGAACCGGCGGCGGACTGAGAATCGAAATCGGCTTCCCAGCCGCCGCGTGACCGACACCGCCCAGATGCGATCAGACATGCCCTCGTTCCTATCCGCCAATCCCCACGACCGGTGCGCCGGCGTGACACCCGCGGGCCCGGGTTCGGCGACGAAGGCCCACGCCGACGGCTCGGACCGCGAGGCCGAGCCAATCCACGCCCGGGCTATCCGGGACGCGGGCGCATCCTAACGCGGACCGGAGAGCCGAGCAAACCGATCGGTTGCCCGGCCGCGGCTCAATGCACCGCTTCCTGGGCGCGTCGTGGCAGCTTCCAGCCCGGACGGACGAAATGGCACGTGTAACCGTTGGGGTAGCGCTCGAGGTAGTCCTGGTGCTCGGGCTCCGCCTCCCAGAACGGTCCGGCGGGCGCCACCTCGGTGACTACCTTGCCCGGCCACAGGCCAGAGGCGTCGACATCGGCGATCGTGTCCTCGGCGACGCGGCGCTGCTCGTCGTTCACGTAGTAGATCGCCGAGCGATAGCTCATCCCAACGTCGTTGCCCTGCCGGTTCTTCGTCGTCGGGTCGTGAATCTGAAAGAAGAACTCGAGCAGGTCCCGGTAGGAGATGCGCTCCGGGTCGAACAGGATCTCGATCGCCTCCGCATGCGAGCCGTGGTTGCGGTAGGTCGCGTTCGGCGTGTCGCCGCCGGTGTAGCCAACGCGCGTGCCGGTCACGCCATCGAGCTTGCGGACCAGATCCTCGACGCCCCAGAAGCACCCGCCGGCAAGGATCGCTTTCTCGGTTGCAGCCATCTTTCTGTCCTCCTGGTCATTGGTCCTGGGTCGCTCTGCACATATGGTGACACCCAGTAGCCGCGTGGCGGATTGCGCTAGGCGCCTCCGCCGGTCAAACCCTCTGGGTAGTCAACTTTGACTACCACTCAGTCGCGCGTCTCGACGTCTGGCAGGTCCGTCAATCGGCGATCGAGCGCTCCATCTCGTCGGCCAGATCTGGATGGTGGTAAGGACCCGGCGCGCGTAACGCCGCGATCACCCGCCGCTGGTTTTCGAGGCTCTTGTCGTGGCTGAGCTTGATCTTGCACACAAAATGCGAGATCGGGATACGGAGCCCGACGGTTCCCTTGGCCAGCTGGGAACCCCATTCGGGGTCCAGGAATTGCGGCCGCTCGACCCGGCGCTCGAAATGCTCCACGAGCCGTGTCAGCACGCGTAGGTTCTCCTCCGCGCCGAGAATCTCCGGCACCCCGTAACAGTGCGCGACGCTGAAGTTCCAGGTCGGGGCCGGCGTCGTCCCCGGCACGTACCAGCTCGGGCTTATGTAGCCATGCCGACCCTGAACGATCAGCATGACCTCCTGCTCGCCGAAGCCGTGAAACCGTTCATCCGGACGTCCGACATGGGTCAGCACCGCCAGCTCAGCCGATGCCTCGTCCAGGAGCACCGGATAGTGCGAGGCGACAAGCTCGCCGGCGTTGCTGCTCACGAGCGTGCACCACGGGTTCTCGCGGATCAGCTGCCGCACCACCTCGGGGTCGTCGCTGGCATGGATCGGATTCGGTCGCATGGATTAGAAGAAGGTCGGCGGCGCCTGACGGCGGCGCCTTAGCAAGAAGGTCGGCGGCGCCTGACGGCCGCGCCTTAGAGTCTTGCGCGTCGCGCCGGCTCGCGCGTCGCGGGAGGTGCTCGTACCAAGCGGCCAGCGCTAGCTGCGGTGCCTGAACGAAGGCGGCTACGGCGCGGTGGGCGGTCCGAACCAGGTGGTCAGCGCTTCGGGGAGCCCCAGCTGGGCCCGCTCGCCCACCCAAGCGACGTATCCGTCGGGACGGATCACCACCGCAGTGGGAGCGGTGACCGCGCCAAGTACCGGGAGCTCCCATGCGCCGACATATTCAGCGTCGAGCAGCTGGACCCGATCCGCCCACGCGCGAGATGTCTAATCCGCCGGGCACGCCGAAGTTGAGCAGCACCGGCCTGGCGTCGTGCAACAGCTCAAAGACTCGGCATCGGCCGCCGGCGATCACGAGGTCCAGATCGGGCATGCGACGTCCGAGCAGCGGATGTCCCTCGCCGAGGTCGTAACGGATGTCCAGCCCGGAGATGATCCCGGCGAGCCGTTTGCGAGGCTCGTCCATGCTCACGAGCTCCGACACGACGTCGACCACGGCCTTGATGCGCTCGTCCTGGCGCTGGAGCGCCCCCTGAGCCATCGTGTACCGCAGCGCCCGGGCGCCGACCGGGTGGCGCTCGGCCTGATAGGTGTCGAGCAGGCTTTCCGGGGAGGTTCCGTTGACCACCTGAGCCAGCTTCCATCCGAGGTTCACCGCATCCTGCACGCCGAGGCTGAGGCCCTGTCCGCCCGCCGGATAATGCACGTGCGCCGCGTCGCCGGCCAGCAACACACGTCCGGCGCGGTAGTCGGCGGCCTGACGCGTCATGTCGGTGAACCTGGAGATCCACGTGGGAGCGTGGATCCCGAAGTCGGTGCCGTACACCGTGATGAGCGCCTTGCTGAGATCGCGCAGGCTGGGCTCGCTGCTCGGCCCGAGCTCCTGCTCGGTCACGACGACCCGCACAGTCTTCCCATCCTCCAACCTCTGGAGGCCGTGGACGCCGATCGCGTCTTGGCGGACGCCCCGCGGCGGCTCCTCGGTCACCTCGACCTCGGCGATCAGGTTGCTCTTCGTTGGATCCCACCCCGGGAACTCGATGCCGGCTGCCCTACGGATCACGCTGCGTCCTCCGTCGCACCCGACGAGATACTGGGCGCGCAGCGAGCCGCCGTCGGACAGCTCGGCCTCGACACCGGTGTCGTCCTGCGCAAACCCAGTCACCTCGCGCCCGTAATACATCCGCACCGGCAGCTCGCCGATCCAGGCGGCCATGATCCGCTCGATCGCGTTCTGCCAGATCCCGAGCGAGTACGGATGACGTGTCGGGAAGTCGCTCATGTCCAGCACGGTCGTGGCGAACGTCGCGACCTGAGCCACCTGACCCTCTGCGAGGAACCGATCAGCGACCCCGCGCTGATCCAGCACCTCGATCGTACGCGAGTGAAACCCGCCGGCCCGTGAGCCGACAAGCACGTGATTGCGACGCCGCTCGACGACCGCGACGTCGACCTTCGCCAGCGCCAGCTCGGCCGCGAGCATCATCCCGGTCGGCCCGCCTCCGGCAATCACCACCGCATGCTCGGTCATCGCCGCCCTCCCGTCGGATACATCGAGAAAAACACCCGCATTGCTCCGCTCCAATTCAGTACGTTCTGGCTTGCGGCGGGCGATTATGCGGCATGACCCAGGGCTTCAGAAGGTCGCCACTCACTGTGTAACCGGCGAAGCGGAAGGCGCGAGGAACCGGTGCTGTCTTCCGCGAAGGCGTCGAGCAGTTCCGTTCAGTCAGTCGAATGCCGGGCGGTGCGTGAGCCGGCCGATCGGCGCGAGCACCGAATGACGTAGTCGCCACGAATCGGCCGGATAGCGACTAATTTGCGGGTGTCCATCTCCGGCGCTGCCGGCGCGCGTGGAAACCCCGAAGGCCTGCATTGAGCGACTCACCGACCGCGAGCTGAGTCGCGCGAGCGGGGTGGTGAGCGACGGGCGTACCGGCAGTGGCCTGGCCCACGCGCTCAACCGGCGCGCCGCGAGGAAGTTGCAACGCGAGCGTGATGTGTCGCAGACTGAGCCACACGGTGTTCCGCTGACCGACAGCAGTAGCGAGTCCGGAACCGACGCAGGCGAGGAGCAGCAGCCGGCGCCAAGGCGCCGTCCGCCGCAGCGGAACGCGACCGCGGCCTCCTGACTGGGTGCATCCGTCGGCGCCACCGAGTCCTTGTCGTTTCACGCCCTGACCCCCCGAGATAATCGCGCGGCCAGCCTAAGACCGCCGAATTCGGTCGGTGTTAGGTGCCGAATGTCGATTTCGGCGGCTCGCGTTCGTATAGGGGGTGAGAGTCGGCACCACCCCGGCCTCGGCAATCGCCAGACGGCGCCTTTGGATGGCGCCGTCGATACCGAAAGGACGACCGATGGGAAAGGTGATCGTGATGAACAGCGTGACGCTCGACGGCGTGATGCAGGGGCCGGGCCGACCGGACGAGGACACGCGCGAGGGGTTTACGCACGGCGGCTGGGGGATCGCGTACAGCGACGAGGCGATGGTCGCCAGGATGGGCGAACGGATGGGCGAGGATCGCGCGTTTCTGTTCGGGCGGCGGACCTACGAGCAGCTGCTGACCTCATGGAACGCCCGGGGTGGCCCGTTCAAGGACGCGCTCAACGACACTCGCAAGTTCGTCGCCTCGAGCAGCCCCGAGACGAGGCTCGACTGGCCGAACTCGACTCTGCTGCACGGCGACGTTCCGGCTGCCGTGGCGGAGCTCAAGGAGAGTTCCGCCAGGAACCTCGTGATCATGGGTAGCGGAGTCCTGATCGGCTCGCTGATGGCCACCGATGTGATCGATGAGTACCTGTTGATGATCGCTCCTCTGGTGCTGGGCACGGGTCGACGGCTGTTTCCCCGCGGTGTGAAAGCATCGCTTCGGCTCGTGGAGAGCGTCGCCACAGACACGGGCGTGGTGATGGCGACGTACGAGCCCGCTCGGGACTAGAAAGGACCTCGCACATGAAGCAGTACCTGCTGAGCATCTACCAGCCCGATGGTGACCTGCCGGCCGCCGAGGTGCTCGAGAAGATCGCGGACGAGGTGCAGACCGTGAATGCGGAGATGCGCGCCGCCGGCGCCTGGGTGTTCTCGGGTGGGCTGCACGCTGCGAGCACCGCGACGGTGCTCAACCCACGCAGCGCAGAGATACCGATGATCGACGGGCCCTACGTCGAGGGGAAGGAGCACATCGGCGGCTTGGTCATCATCAAGGCCGAGAGCCTCGACGAGGCGCTGGCGTGGGGACGGAAGGTCGCGCGGGCGACGACGCTGCCGGTCGAGGTGCGTCCGTTCCAGGGAGAGCTCGAGGACTGACAGCAGCGTGCCGAAGGTCACCCGTTCGGACATCGAGCGTGTCTTTCGCGAGGAGTACGGGCGAGCGGTGGCGGTGCTCGCCCGCGTGTTCGGCGACATCGACATCGCCGAGGAGGCCGTGCAGGAGGCGTTCGCCACGGCGGCCGCGCGCTGGCCTGACAGCGGGCTGCCGCCGGCGCCGGCGGGCTGGATCATCACGACCGCTCGCAATCGCGCGATCGACCGGCTGCGCCGCGAGGCCACGCGCGATGACCGCCACGCGCAAGCGGCGCTGCCGCACGTCCGCGACTATCCGATCGAGGAGAGCCCGGTGGAGGACGACCGTCTGCGTCTGATCTTCACCTGCTGCCATCCCGCCCTGAGCAGGGCGGCTCAGGTGGCGCTCACGCTGCGGCTGCTCGGCGGCCTGAGCACCCCGGAGATCGCGCGAGCGTTCTTCGTGCCCGAGGCAACGATGGCGCAGCGAATCGTGCGCGCGAAGGGGAAGATCCGGGACGCCCGGATCCCGTACCGGGTCCCGAGCGAAGCCGACCTGCCCGAGCGACTCGGCTCGGTGCTGACGGTTGTGTACCTGATCTTCAACGAGGGCTATGCCGCCAGCTCCGGCGAGCGCCTGATCCGCGACGAGCTCGGGACCGAGGCGATCCGCCTCGGACGCCTGCTCGCGAAGCTGATGCCCGATGAGCCCGAGGTGCTCGGGCTGCTGGCGCTGATGCTGCTCCTGCAGTCGCGACGCGCCGCGCGCACGACCACCAACGGCGAGCTCGTGCCGCTTCCCGAACAGAACCGCGGCCTCTGGGATCACGATCTGACTCAGGAAGGACAGGCGCTCGTCAAACGATGCCTGCGGCGAAACCAGCCAGGTCCCTACCAGCTCCAAGCGGCGATCAACGCGGTCCACAGCGACGCGCCCAGAGCAGCCGACACCGACTGGAAACAGATCCTCGCGCTCTACGACCAGCTCCTCATCTTCACGCCGACCGCGGTCGTCGCGCTCAACCGGGCCGTCGCGGTCGCGGAGATCCACGGCCCGCGGGAGGCGCTCCAACTGATCGACGCGCTGTCCCTCGAGGACTACTACCTCTACCACGCGATCCGGGCAGACCTCCTACGGCGCCTCGGCGAGCTCCCCGACGCTACGGCCGCCTACCAGGCCGCGATCGACCGCACCGACAACGCCACCGAGATCAGCTTCCTGAGGAGTCGCATCGACGCGCTGCGGCGTGCCGCTCACCGCCCGGCGAGCTCATCCACGTAATCTGCGAGCAACGATGCTTCGGTCCAGCCGGGAGCGACGGCCGGGACGCCTTTCGTGAGCGCCGCGCCCGTGATCGCGACGAGCGGTCTGTCGAAGGACTACGGCTCGGGTCGCGGGCTGTTCGAGCTCGACCTGGAGATCCAGCCCGGGGAGGTGTTCGGCTTCCTGGGGCCCAACGGCGCCGGCAAGTCGACCACGATGCGCCTGCTGCTCGATCTGATCAAGCCCACCTCAGGCTCGGCACAGGTGCTCGGGCTGGACACCGTCGGCGAGAGCCTCGAGATCCGCCGCCGCGTCGGCTTTCTGCCGGGAGATCTGGCGCTGTATCCGAAGCTGACCGGACGCGCCATGCTCGACTACCTCGCGGAGCTCCGCGGTGGGGTCGACCCGCGCGTGCGCGATGCGTTGGTCGAGCGTTTCGGCGCCGACATCGATCGCCCCGTACGACAGCTATCGACCGGCAACCGACAGAAACTCGGCCTGGTCCAGGCCTTCATGCACGAGCCCGAGCTGTTGATCCTGGACGAACCGATCGCCGGACTGGATCCGCTGGTGCAGCAGAGCTTCCATGCGCTGCTGGCGGAGGTCAGCGCCCAGGGCCGCACCGTGTTCCTCTCCTCCCACACCCTGTCAGAGGTGGAGCGCGTCACCCACCGTGTCGCGATCCTTCGCCAAGGCCGACTCGTGGTCGTCGACTCGCTCGAGAATCTTCGCGCAGTCGCGGTTCAGCGCCTCGACATCGAGTTCGGCGAACGGGTCGACGCCGACGAGTTCCGCGCGCTCCCCGGCGTCACGGAAGTGCACGTCGAGGGGCGAACCGTGACCGTGGGATTCGAGGGATCCGCCGACGCCGTCGTGAAGGCCGCCGCCGCCCACGAGGTGCGCGCGATCCACCCCCGCGAGGAGGACCTCGAGGACATCTTCCTCCACTACTACCGGGCAGACGGCGCGGCGTGAGGTGGCCCGTCGCCAGAATCACGCTCCGTCTGCGACTGCCCGCCGCGGCCTCGGCTGCCATCGGCCTGATCGCCGTGATGGTCGCAGTCGGTGCCCTGTTCCCGACGGTTGGACACACGATCGGAAAGCTCAACGTTCCCAAGAGCGTCTCGAACCTGCTCGGCGGCGGGGACTACGGCACGATCACCGGCTGGTTCCGCGGCGAGATCGCCGCTATCTATGGTCCGCTCGTGATCGGAGCCCTCGCGATCACCGGGGCTTCGGCCACCACCGGCGGCGAGGAAGAAGACCGGATCCTGGGGCTGGTGCTCGCCCATCCGATACGACGCTCGCGATTGGTCGCCTCCAAGGCAGCAGCGATCGCCGGCGTCGTGTTGATCATCGCGTTCGCGACCTGGACGGGACTGCTCATCGGCGTGGCCGTCGGCGGCGGGGGGATCACCCTGACCCACATCACTGCACTCGCCGTGCAGCTCGCGTTCTTCGGATTCGCCACAGGAGCCGTGGCGATCGCCCTCGGCGCCGGGATCGGCAGCCGATCACTCGCCACCGGAGCCGCCGCAGCCGTGGGCATCCTCGGCTGGCTGATCAACAGCTTCGCACCGCTCCTCAGCGCACTCGACTGGCTCAAATACCTCTCCCCCTTCTACTACTACGCCGGCCACGACCCCCTCACACAGGGGATCGACATCACCGGCGTCATCGTCCTGGGTGTCGTCAGCCTGGTGCTGACGGGGCTGGGGATGGCCGGCATCGAACGCCGCGACCTTCGCGCCTGAACCGCGTGCGCGGGGGGTGACCGTGCTCGTCGGGGTGGGTATTGGAGACGACGGCCATCGCCGCAATCTACCCGCGCGGCCCCCGGTAAGAATCGCGCCACCGGGCGCACTCATGTCGCCATATGGCCAGGCAGCAGCTCCACGCGGCGAAAGTGAGAAGTCATGAGCGCATCGAGCAAGAGCACCACTGACACGTGGTCGGAACTCACCCGAAGCGAGCGCATCGCCTCGGGTAAGGCGATGGTTACAGAGCGGCTTGAGAGCATCGGATGCACCGTGCGGGCGCCGAACAGTCTGATCGACGGGAAGCTTGGCGTCGGGACTCCGACGGGCCGATCGATCGAGGTCTTCGTATCCACTCAGCGGGTGGGTGGCTACGTCTTCTGGACGAAGCGACGCCTTCAGCCTGCGCGCACTCGATTCGCGGCGATCGTGCTGCTGGCCGACGCCGAGGATCCGGATTTGTACCTGGTGCCGACCACCGAGTGGCTCGACGCGTCGGCTCCGTTCACCGACCGTGACAACGTCGGCAAGCGGAGCGAGCCCGAGTTCGGGATCTCGCTTGCCCGTTCGTCGCTCCCCGCGCTTGCGCAGTACCGATGGGACGAGCGATC
Source organism: uncultured Solirubrobacterales bacterium (assembly GCA_963699325.1). Lineage (GTDB taxonomy): Bacteria > Actinomycetota > Thermoleophilia > Solirubrobacterales > Solirubrobacteraceae > Palsa-465. Next base: position 110,745 of record CAVOTN010000023.1, read on the forward strand.
GGCAAGGGATTACCTGCGGTAGCCCGTCCGGGGCCACCGTCAGAGCGGTCGCCGCGGGCGCCCCTCACCATGACGCTCATTTCTCCCCAGGAACGAAAGGATCCCCATGGATCAACGACCGATCATCGTGTTCGACGTCAACGAGACGCTGCTCGATCTGGAGACGATCCGGCCCGACTTCGACCGAGTCTTCGACGACCCAGCCGCGATGCGGCTGTGGTTTGCCGGACTGATCACCTACTCCGAGGCGCTCACGCTCGCGGGCGTGTACGTGCCGTTCACCGACATCGGCGCGGCCGTGCTGCGGATGTTCGCCGCCACCCGTGGGATCGCGATCAGTGACGCCGACGCCGCCGAGCTCACCGACCGGTTCGCTTCGATGCCGCCCCATCCCGAGGTCCCGGCGGCGCTGCGCCGGCTGCGCGACCACGGCTTCCGGTTGTTCACGCTCACCGACAACACGCTCGAGATCTCCGGGCGGCAGCTGGAGAAGGCGGGGGTGATCGACGTGTTCGAGCGCCGCTTCAGCGTCGACGAGACCGTTCGGCGGCACAAGCCGGCGCCGGAGGCATACGACTCGGTGGCCGGCGAACTCGAGGTCGAGCCGAAGGACATCTGCCTGGTCGCATGCCACACCTGGGACACGCTCGGTGCGGTCGCGGCCGGCTGGCAGGCCGCGCTCATCCTTCGCGAGGGCAACGCGCCACTCGACGTCGGTCCGCAGCCGGACTACATCGGAGACGACCTCGACGCGATCGCCGACCAGCTGATCGAGCGGTACCCCGTTGTCCTCGGGCGGACGCAGCCCGCCGATCGCCAACCGGCGGCGACCTGATGCACTGTCACGCGGATGCACATCGAGCAGGTTGCCCTGATCGTCGACGACTACGACGAAGCGATCGCATTCTTCGTCGACATCCTCGGCTTTGAGCTCGTCGAGGACTCGCCGGCGCTGACCAACGACGGACGACAGAAGCGCTGGGTGGTCGTGCGGCCGCCCGGCGCGGCGACCGCGCTCCTGCTCGCCCGAGCCGACGGCGAGCGCCAGCAGCGAGCCGTCGGAGACCAGTTTGCCGGTCGCGTCGGGCTGTTCCTGCGAGTCGAGAACTTCGAGGCCACCTACGCTCGCATGCGCCGCGCCGGCGTCAACTTCGTCGCCGAGCCACGCCAGGAGCCATACGGGCAGGTCGCCGTGTTCCTCGACGTCGCCGGGAACCGATGGGATCTCCTCGGCCCGCGGCCGATCGCTCCTGGCAGTCCGTGAGTCGTGGGCCACCCAGATGCGCCAATGACGCGTCAGCGTCAGTCGCTGGGCGAGTTCGATCCGGTGCTCGTCAGCAGGTCCGGGATCGGGGCGAGCGTCTCGAGCGCGGCCCCGACGTCGGCGTCGACCTGCTGGCGCTGTCTGATCGGCAGGTCCTGCAGGGAAGTCCGGGCGTGCGTCGCAGCGCTCAGCGCATCGAGTTCGGCGCTCGCGTTGCCCACGAGGTTCGGCGCCACCGGATCGATCGCCGGCGCGAGCTCGCTCAGCATCGTCCGTACCGCGGTGACGTCCGCTGTGACCGACGCCAGGTCAGTGCCGCTTCCGTAGTCGTCGTCCGCGGTCAGCGAGTCGCGGAGCGCGTCCTCGAGCACCTCGTGGGGTCGGAGCAGCCAGTTTCCGATGCCGGTGGCGGTGGCCGGGAGATAGGTCGCGAGCGGGACCTTCATCAGCTGTGCGAGCAGGTGCTGGAGCGTCGCGGTGTCGGTCGAGGCGGCGGCTAGGTCGCGCCGGGTCCAGAGATCGAACTCGATTCGGTGAAAGCCCACGAAGCCTGGGTCGGCGGTCCCGCGCGGATGGCCGGCAGCGAGGCCGTCGATCTCGCCGCCGAGCGCGCCGAACGCGCCGTAGGCACCATCGTCCTGGCCGATCGCGAGCCAGGTCAAGTGCGCGGTCAACCAGGCGGACCGCGCCTCGGCGAGGTTGCCCGAGCCGATCGCCGCGGCGAGCGCCGCGACCTGCGTGCGCAGCCGCGCCAGCTTGCCCCCGACGTAGCCGCGGTACTCATTCAAGCGCGGTCTTTCGACCTTCAGAAACGAACAGCCGACGGCGATCTTGCTCACATTTCCGGTCGGGTCGAGCCACTGCACTCCACACGGCGGCGCCGTCTGGGTTACGGAGCCGATCACGAAGAAATTGCGATTCACCGCGATCGTCCGGGGTGGTGCGACCTGATAGGTGACCGTGACCGCGCTGACGCCGTTCGGCACCAACCCGAAGCCGGGCGTGCCGATCACGGACATCAGGGCGTAAGGGGTTCCGGTCGCGGGAGCGCAGTCCTGCGTCCCGGTGTCCGAGTAGAGCACGACGATGCACAGCGCGACCTGGCGGTACTCGCTCTGCAACAACGGCAGCGACTCCTGCTGGATCCGCCGCTCGACCGACGATAGGCATCGTGCCGGCGCCAGGCTGTCTGACAGCAGGTGCTCGGCGGGCACCAGGTAGATGCGGCCGCCGGACGCCGCGTTGCCGACCAACCGTGTTCCCGACATGATCACGCCGGATGCGTGCAGTGACGCGACCTGCCCCGGTGTGAGCCGGTCGATGGCCCGCTGGCCGTCGCCGAACAGCGAGTACCGAGCGGCAAGCGTGGCGGGCACCTTCGTGCCGGCCGGCGCCAGGTTGCCGGGGGCTGGGTACGACGAGCACGAGCGCTGCCCGGACGCGCCGAGCGGGCCGAACACGACGAGGACGGCAACCGCCACGACTGCGAGCGCCATCGCGACGGCTGCGATCGAGGTTGCACGTCTGGACGCGAGCACGAGACCCAGAGTCTGGCACCGGCACGGCGCCCTCGATGCGGGTCCGTGGCGTTGGGGGGATCTGACTCGATGCGCGTCGGCGCCTGCCAGAATCATCAGCCGTCGTGCGTGACGTGCTGTCGACACAGGCTGGGGCGTGATGTTCGATCGTCGCCAATTCCTCACCCGCACCGGCGCCGCCGCGATCGCCGCCGGCGCGCTCGGTGGAGCGCATCTGACCGAGAGCGAGGCCGCCGAGCGCCGGGCCCGGGCCGAGCCGGGGGCGGACGACCCGCTTCAGGCCGACGGGCGCTTTCAGTACGCGGTTGCCTCGGACCCCGCGGCACGGCTGCCGGCGATCCCGTTCCACGGCCCGTGGCAGGCGGGGATCGTCAACCCGCCACCGCCCGCGGCTTGCTTCGTGTCGTTCAACGTCACCGCGGCCGGACGCGCGGAGCTGATCGACCTGCTGAAGACCCTGACCGCTCGCGCACGCTTCCTGACCGAGGGCGGCGTGCCGGCCGACCCCGGGCCTGTTGCCCCACCGGCAGACAGCGGCACACTCGGGCCGGACGTCCCCGCCGACGGGCTGACCTTCACGGTTGGGTTCGGCTCAACCCTGTTCGACGACCGGTTCGGGATCGCCGGCCGAAAGCCGAAGCACCTGACCGAGATGACCTCGTTCCCCAACGACAACCTCAACCCGGCCATGTCTGGCGGCGACCTGTTCGTGCAGATCTGCGCCGGCCGCCAAGACGCCGCGATCCACGCGCTGCGGGACATCGCCAAGCACACCCGCGGCGGCATGCAGATCCTGTGGCGGATGGATGGCTTCGTCTCGCCGGCGCGGCCCGCCGGCGTCCCGCGCAACCACTTCGGCTTCATGGACGGGATCGCGAACCCGAACGTCACCGATCCGGCCGTCGCCAACCGACTGCTGTGGGTGGTCCCCGGGCTCGGTGAGCCCGAGTGGGCGACGGGCGGCAGCTACCACGTCTGCCGGATCATCCGGATGCTGATCGAGTTCTGGGACAGGGTGTCGCTGAACGAGCAGCAGACGATGATCGGCCGCTACCGCGCCAGCGGAAACGTGCTGGGCATGAACAGCCTGACCGCGACGCCCGACTTCGCCGCCGACCCCAAGGGCAAGACGATCCCGCTGACCGCCCACATCCGACTCGCCAACCCGCGCAGCAAGGACACGGAGGACAGCCGCATCTTCCGCCGCGGCTACAACTACGACAACGGCGTCGACCTCGCCGGCGACCTCGACATGGGACTGATCTTCAACTGCTTCCAGCAGGATCTCGCGCGCCAGTTCATCGCGAACCAGACCCGGCTGATCGGCGAGCCGATGGTCGACTACATCACCCCGGTCGGAGGCGGCTACTTCTTCGCTCTGCCGGGCGTGCGCGACAGCACCGACTGGTACGCGCGCGGCCTGTTCGAGTAGCTGCTCAGAGACCCTGGCGGGCCCAGCCGGAGAACGTCAGGCCCGGGCGGCGGCTCGCCGGCGCCGGGGGCGGCGGTTCTGGGCGCGACCGTTGCGCGGGCCTGCCGGACGGGGCGCGGAGCTCGCTTTGGAGCTTGCGCCGCCGGGGCCGTGGAGGCCGTGGTCGAGCCCGAGCTGGCCTGCGAGCTGTGTGACCTCGCCGTGCTGGTCGGGTGAGAGGAGCGTGATCCCGATCCCCTTGCGGCCGGCGCGGCCGGTGCGGCCGATGCGGTGCACGTAGGTCTCGCTGTCCTGGGGTGGATCGAAGTTGATCACGTGCGAGATCCCGTCCACGTCGATGCCGCGCGCCGCGACGTCGGTGGCAACGAGCGTGTCGACGACACCGGACTCGAAGCGGGACAGAGCCTGCTCACGCTGGCGCTGTGACTTGTTGCCATGCATGGCCACCGCCTTGACGCCGTGCGCCGCGAGGCGCTTGACGAGCCGGTCGGCTCCGTGCTTGGTCCGGACGAACACGAGCGTGAGGTCACCGTCGTGACCGAGCTCGCGGACGAGCGCCTCGACGCGATGCTCGTGCGTCACGCGCACGAACCTGTGCTCGATCTCCGCACTGGCGCGCCGCGCCTTCGGGCCGTGCTCGTGGGTGACGGGGTCGCGGGCGTAACGGCCGGCGAGTCGTCCGGCTTCGCCGTCGAGCGTGGCGGAGAAGAACAGCGTCTGACGCTTCTGCGGGCAGGCCGCGACGATCCGGTCGATCGCCGGACGAAAGCCCATATCGAGCATCCGGTCGGCCTCGTCGAGGATCAGCATCCTGACGTTGGCGAGCGTGAACGCGCCACGCGCGAGCAGGTCCTCGAGCCGCCCGGGAGTCGCGACCAGTATGTGCGAGGCGGCGGCGTCGTTGGCCTGCTTGACCAGGCCGACCCCGCCGTACACGGCGGTGACGCGCAGCGCCCGCGCATGCGCGATTGCGCGGATGTCATCGACGATCTGCGTCGCGAGCTCGCGGGTCGGCGCGAGCACGAGTCCCGCGGGTCGCCGGTCTTCGGCCTGTGAGCCGCTCGACCAGCGCGATCCCGAACGCGAGCGTCTTGCCCGAGCCGGTGGGTGACTTCGCGATCACATCGCGGCCGGCGATGGCGTCACCGATCACCGCGCGCTGGATCGCGAACGGCTCGGTTATCCCGGCCTGGGAGAGAGAACCGATGACGGTGCGCGAGACACCGAGATCGGCGAATGATTCTGTTGACATGCACAACTCCTTGGCGGCGCATTGAGCCGCTGACGATTCGGGAGGCTACGGCTGACCCGAACCGCTGTGAGCGGGACCCAAGCAAGCTGCCTCGCGGCCGACGAGGGCCGACCGCACATACCAACGTAGCAGCCCTGATGCGGTACCGAAGCTGGACTACAGGATCCAGAAGGCCACGACCGCGTACTGCAACGCGGCCGCGACGATCACCAGCAGATGGAAAAGCTCGTGATAACCGAACACCGTCGGCGCCGGATCCGGTCGCTTGTGCGCATAGATCACCGCGCCTGCGCTGTAGAGAACGCCGCCGAGCGCGAGCGCTCCGACCGCCGCGACACCGAGACGGTCCAGAAGCTCGGGCAGGGCAACGAGCGCGATCCAACCGAGCGACACATATGTGGCCGCTCCCAGCCAGCCGGGCGCGTCGATCCAGACCAGCTTGAACACCGCGCCGGCGAGCGCCCCGGACCACGCCGCGATCAGGATCGCCGCCCCCAGGGTCCCATGTAGCACGAGCAGCCCGAACGGCGTGTAGCTGCCGGCGATCAGGACGAAGATCATCGTGTGGTCGAGCCGGCGCACCCAACGGCGAACGCCGAGCGAACGCCACTGGATCCGGTGATACGCGGCGCTCGTACCGAACAAGGCGGCGACACTCAGCGCGTAGACCGTCACCGCGAGTCGGGCGCGCACCGATCCGGCCTCGAGCACCAACGCCCCGCCGGCGATGAGCGACGCCGCAAACGCCCACTGATGCAGGACTCCGCGCAGTCGCGGTTTCGGCAATGGATCAAGCGTCGCAGCGCGCACGACCCGCAGTGTTGCAAGTGTCCGTGCCGAGCGGTCAGCCGTCCGGCTCGGCTGCCTTCGCGAGCCGGAGCGGACTCAGCGGCGACGGGGTGAGATCGGTGCGATCGAGCGTTCTGGATCGCCTGGTCGACAACCATGCGATCAGCCCGCCCAATCCGGGCACCCAGATCGAAATCGCGTGGTACACGAGCACGGCGCCGACCGACGCGGTCGCGGGGAGACCGTAAAGGACGAGCGCGCCGGCAAGGCCCGCGTCGAGAACCCCGAGACCGGCCGGCATCGGAATGGCCGTGGCCAGGTAGCCGATGCAGTAGGCGATCAGCACGGCGAGGAAGCCCAACCGATGCCCAGTCGCCGCGCACGCGGCCCACAGGGCGCCTACGTCCAAGCAGAAGAACGCGGCTGCCCCGAACAGCCTCCAGCCCGGATTCCTGACCGCCGTCCAGGCGCCCTCGAGCCCCGCAGCGACGCCGCGAACGGCCTTGGGAGTGCGTTGACCGAAGTGGCGGCTCGCCAATACGACAGTTGCGGCTCCCGACAGGACGAAAACGGAGACAAGGACAGGGATCCCGGCGTGGCTGATGTCGAGGGGACCGTCCGGGACACCCGCGAGCAGCAGCACACCCGCCGCCCCGTTCACGACGAACCCGAACGCGGTGAGCAGGCACAGCATTGCGGCGCAACGCCCGAGCAGCTGCCGAGTTCCAAGGCCATGACGACGCATCAGCACACCCGTGGCTGCGGCCGAGGAGATGTTCCCCCCGGGCAGAACCGCGCCGGCGCCCATGGAAATCCACGCCACCCGGTGGCTGGTCGCTGCCGGCGGCTCAGGGAAGAAGTAGCGGAACACGATCAGGTAACCCAGGCACGATCCCAGCTCCAACGCGACCGCCGCGACGACCCACGCAGCGCTCATGTCGCCGACCTGGTCGAGCACCTTCCCCGGGTTCGCGACCCAGACAAGCACCCCGATCACGACCGCTCCGGCGATCGCCGTGGCCAGTCCGGTCCCGCGCGGCGACATCGTCGTTCGATTCGCAGCCGGTCGGTGGGTCTCAGCCGACATGAGCGCGGGATGTTCGCGGATCGCGCGTAACCCGGACGTCAACACCCCGCTCGCGCTCGTGTGAACCCGGACCGCGGCCGTCCGCGTCACGCGAACAGCTCGCGCAGATGGTCGTTGAGGAACATCCCGCCAGGGTCGAGCTCCCGCCGCAGGCTGATGAACCTGTCGGCTTCCGGATACAGGGCGTGCAGCCGCTCCGCGGTCAGGAAGTGCAGCTTGCCCCAGTGAACGCGCGCGGAGAAGTCCGAGAGAAGCGCATCGACAGAGCGCAGGTAGTCCCAGTAGTCGGTGCCGGGCTTGCCGGAGACCGAGATCACCGTCGTTGCCGTCCGGTAGTTCGGGGACAGGTACGCGTCGTCTGGCCCGACCGTGCGCACCTCGAGCGGGAAGATCGAGGCGGGCAGGCTCCGGAGCATCAGATCGCGCATCGCCGACAGGGCGTCGGGCCCGAGCTCGAGCGGCACGAAGTACTCGAGCTCGTGAAAGTTGGGGTCGTAGACCATCGGGTAGATCCGGTAGCAGCGATCTGTCCGCCTTCCCTCCTGCGCGCTGTCGGGTTGATCCGGCGCCGCCTCGTCGTAGATCTTCACGTAGCACTTGTCGGCCATCGTCTGATCGTGGGAGGAGAGGTTGTAGAGCGCCGCCGACTCCTCCGTGGGCAGCCAGAAGAAGCCGAAGTGCCGGTGCTCATGAACGAGCTCGTCCCAGCGCTCGAGCACCTCGTCCCACGGCCACAGGTCGATCTGCTCGGTTAGCCGGTACGCGTCGGTCACCTCGAGCTCGAGCCGCGTCATCACTCCGAGCATCCCGACCGATACCTGGGCGGCGCGCAGCAGGTCAGGCTCGCTTTCGCCGATGTCTCGGATCTCGCCCGTGGCCGTGACCAGGCGGACGCCTCGAACCACGCCCGAGAAGCATTTGTTCCTGATCCCCGATCCGTGGGTCGCCGTCGCCACCGCGCCCGCGATCTGCTGGGTGTCGATGTCGCCCTGGTTCTTGAGCGCGAGCCCCTCGCGCCACAGTGGCTCGTAGAAGTCGCGGATCAGCGTGCCGGCGAGGGCGCTCGCGCGCTTGCTCCGAGGATCTGCCTCGACGACACCCCGCAGCCCGGAGAGGTCGAGCAGCAGGCCATCGGTCTCGACGACCGGCGTGAACGAGTGGCGCGCGGCCGAAACCCGGACGCCGGCTCGTCGCTCGGCCGCGTCTCGCACCAGCGCGGCCACCTCGTCCTCGTCGCGCGGCGCCGCCGCGAAGCCCGGGGTGAACGATTGATTGCCCACCCAGTTGCTCCAGAGGGTCGCCGGAGGAAGGTCAGCAAGCACGGTGCGCGCATCCTAATGCCGTCGTCACGTCCGATGGTGCCGGCGTTCAAGCTCGCACGCGCTCGAGCGCCTCGAGACCAAGTCCCTCGGGCGCATGCAGCGCCAGCATCTGCGAGCTCACGTCCTCGGGACGCGCCGTCATCAATGACACGATGATCATCGCGGCGAACGCCACCGGGACCATGATGATCGCGGGCTGTGTCAGGAGCGCGTTGACCGCGCCGCCGGACCCTTGCGCGCCGACGATCGCCCCGACGAGGATCGCGCCGATCGCCAGAACGCCGCCGATGACGATGCCGGCCGCGGCGCCCTGCGAGGTGAGCCGCGACCACCAGATTCCGAGCAGGAACAACGGGCAGAAGGTGCTCGCCGCGAGCGCGAACGCCCACCCGACCATGATGCTGATGTCGACGTTGCGCGCAGCGAGCGCCAGGATCGCCGGACCGGCCATGCCGAGCGCCGCCACGATTCGGAACCGCCGCCGGCGCACCGCGAGGCTGACCAGTCGCCCCGCGCCCCGACGTCGTACGAGCCCGCGATCGACAGAGGCCGCGAACGCTCCGGCGCCGTCATCGCCCGAGTGGCCGGTGGGCCACGCGAGGCGGAGCGTGAGCACGACGGTGTCGGTCTGACCGGTCACGTACAGCCCCGGGGCGAGCGCCCGGCCGAGCGCCCCGTACACCGCCGGGAACAGGTAGAACACCGACAGCAGCGCGAGCACGCGCACGGTTTTCGCTGACCGGACCGTGTCTCGACACCATGCTTCACCGCGTTCTCGACGAGTGGTTGCAACGAGAGGACCGGTACAACGGTCTGGAGCACATCGGGATCCACCTGGACACGCACCGTCAGACGATCGCGAAATCGAGCCTGCTCCAGGCGAAGGTACTTCTGCACGTAATGTAACTCCTCGGCAAGCGTGACATACGTGCGCTCTCGCCGGAACGAGTACCGCGTGAACTCGGCAAACTCGGCGAGTAACTCCCGAGCCTGCTCGGGGCTCGAATGGATATAGCTGGCGATCGCGGCGAGTGAGTTGTAGATGAAGTGAGGGGAAATCCGGGCCCGCAAGGCATGGAGCTCCGCGCGGGTCAGGCGCTCTTCCTGGTCGGCAACCACCGACAGCTCGACCTGCGCCGAGACGAGCGCGGCGGCCTCCCCCACAACGCGTGCGTCATCGGGCCTGAGGCGATGGTCCCGGCCGTACAGCGCGATCAGCGCGCCAACGTTCGCGTCCTGGATGACCAGGGGAGCCACAACCGCAGCCCCGTTCGCCCCTGACAGCCGCACGGCATTCGTCCGCGGCTGGACGTGAACGCGGCCATCCATGACCTGCGTGGCGAGATCGCGGAGATGATCTTCGGGGGCGTCGAATCCGTTTATCCCGTCAAGGGCCAGGACCCGGTCACCGTCGGTTATCGCGACGGCGGTGGCCTGTGTCAGCGCTCGCAGGTGAGGTGCGGCCGCCTTCGCGCTGGTCTCGTCGAGACCACGCCGCAGATGCGGGAGCGTCGCGATCGCATGGTGTAAGGCACTCCGCATCGCCTCGCGCTCCGGGCTGAGAACGCGCCGCGGGGACGAAGTCAGCCGCCAAGCGCCGAGACCGGACGCCGCCACCGCAAGGACCAGCAGCAATCCCAACGCGGCTTCCATGTCGTCTCATCTCCCTCGATCGGCGGTCCTACCACCGCAGGGGAATACTACCGGCAAGCTCCGGTACCACCGGCGCCTCGAGGCCGGCCATTCGTCGCGCGTTTCCTGCCGCTCGTCGCAAGATTCCACTCCGCCGGTGGGGCTGCAACGCTCGGTCCGGAGCGTGGCATTTTCCGCTCGTGTCACTCGCCGTCGCCGCCAGCAGCCGTGAGGTCGGTGAAGACGAATCCCTCGCGCTCGACGGTTTCACCGACCTCGATCGTCAGCGGCGCGGACAGGATCGGCCCGGCGTAGACGAACGTGTGGAACTCCCCGTTCTCGCCGCAGGGGTCGACCCCCTCCGGGAGATCGTCGATCAGCCGCTCGTCGAAGCGTCGTCCCGCGAACGAGCGATCGAGCTTGGTCGGATCGACGCACACGATCACCGCTTCAAACCCGGCGGCGACGAACTCGCGAGCGAGGCTCGCGGTATCCCGGTGCCAGAGCGGAAAGCACGCGCGTTTCCCGGCGGAGGCCAGGCGGTCCTCCCGGTACGCCCGGACGTCCTCGAGAAACAGATCGCCGAACGCCACGGCCTCGACGTCACGCAGCGGATCTGACGCGAGCGCGTGCTCCATGCGCCGCTCGTAGACCTCGTTGGTGCACCCCGGCGGAATCTCGACCTCGACCAGCGGGACCCCGACGGCGCTCGCCTGGAGGGCCAGCAGAGACCGGCGAACGGCGTGCATCGACACCCGGTCATAGGTGTCGGTGACGGTCGTGATCAACGCCCGAGGGACGACCTCGTGCTCCCGGGCGAGCACCCACAACGCCAGCGCCGAGTCCTTGCCGCCGCTCCACGAGAGCGCCAGCGGCCGGTCGCTGGTTGTCATGGATCGGATCGTAAGCGCTCGTCAGGCGCGCGGGCCTGGCACTTATTCATAAGTGCGCATGCGATAATGCCGGCATGAGTCACGGCACCGAACCGGACCTCGCGTTCCTCTCGTCCGACACGGCTCGATCGGTCGCCGAGACGATGCAGGCACTCGCAACGCCGAGCCGCGTACGGATCCTCAGCCGCCTCGGCGCCGGAGCGTGCTCGGTCGGCGATCTCGCTCGCGACCTGGACATGGCGCAACCCGCCATCTCCCAGCAGTTGCGGGTGCTTCGCCACCTCGGGCTCGTCGTCGGGGAGCGCGACGGCCGGCAGGTCATCTACGCGCTGCACGACGAGCACGTTCGCTCGCTGTTGACCGAGGCCGTCTCGCATACGGAGCACCTGCGGCTGGGGCTGGCGGTTCGCCCGACCGAGCAGCTTCTGACCGCGTGAGCGCGACCGGCCCAGCGCTGCTCGCCGCGGCGGCGGGCGTGGGGTTCGGGCACGCGATCCTCCCCGATCACTGGGTCCCGCTGGCCGTGCTCGGTCGCACGCGGCGCTATCCGCTGTCCAGGATCGCGCGCCTCTCGAGCCTGGCCGGAGTGGCGCACGTGCTCGTGTCGATCGTGCTCGGCGCGGTGATCATCGCGATCGGCCTCCAGTTCCGCTCGACGATCCAGCACGCCCAGGACACGATCATCGGCTGCATCCTGATCGCCACCGGGATCGGCTTCCTCCTGCTCGAGCTCACCGGCCACGGCCACCATCACCACGACGGCGACCACGACCACGGCCACCATCACGAGCGTCACGATCACGCAGATGGCCACCACCACGAGGAGCCCCATCACCCCGACCACGCGAGCGAGCAGACGCCTCGGCGGCTCAGCGGGCTCGCGGCGGTCATGGTTCCGTTCGGCGCAGCCGCGTCGCCCGATCTGACGATCCTGCCCGTGTTCCTCGCGGCGACGACCGCGGGCATCGCGACCGCGGTCGGATCGCTGGTGATCTTCGCCGCGGTTACGGTCGGCACGATCGTCGGGCTCACGCTCGCCGCCGCGCGGGGCGGCTATCAGGTACAGGGGGAATGGCTCGAGCGCTGGGGCAACGTCTTCACCGCGGCCGTGCTGACGATCATCGGGCTGCTCGTCCTGCTCGGGATCATCTAGCGACCGAGCCGGAACCCGCCCGTCCCCGGCCGCTCGTAAGCTTGAGCTCGATGCGGCTCGAGGGGATTCAGACAGGGGACATCGTCGAGGTGGATCGCCTCGGCCGCCGCTTCCACGCCCTGGTGACAGGCAACGCCCCGGGTGGTCTGGCGGTCCAGCCACTCGACCGGCGCGTCACCTACCGGAGCTGCCGAGCCCACGACGTGGTCGCGCACTGGGCCAAGCGCGGCCGGCCGCGTGCGACCGAGGAGCCGCTCGAGCCCTCTCCGCTTCAGCTCGAGCTCGACACCACGGGCCGCGGCTGACCGACTCGGCGAGCTTGCTGCCCGGCTCGGCGCGTCAAGTTACTTTTGCACGCAGGCGCGGTAATCGTGCTTAGGTTGGTTCGCGCACGGGCTTAGCCTCGAGCCAGGCCTGCTCCATCGCCGCGCGCGCCCGCACGAGATCCTGGTCGAACAGCTGTTGCTCGTGGCTGTCGAGAACCCCGCGAGGGGCGTTGACGTAAGCCGCATACGCCTCGGTGGCGGCGCCGACATCGTCCTGGAACGCAGTCATCGTGTTACCTCCGGCTGGTGCTTCTCGGCTCCGGTTGACAAATCTCCGGGAGCGCCCGGATGTACTTCAGGGTTCGCCGCCACGGACGTAGGTCGCGCGTCGCCATGGCGGCAACGAACGCCACCGGCAGCAATGCAAGAGCAATCGCGAGGATCACGGCCCGACCCCCATTGTGCAATCTGCGAGCACGACGTCCGCCGAGACTGGCGGCCCTCGCCTGGCGCGGGCGCGGGTATGTGTAATGGTCTGGCCGGCAGTCACCATGTTGCCGATCGGTCTCCTGGATACGTTGTCGAGCGGCGATGTCAGCGATGCTCACGAGCGGTTCGACTTTCGCCGGACCGACCGCGTCGCAATCCTTCACGGATTTACCCGGTCGACAGGGTGACTAACCAGCCGGAAGTTGTGCAAAGACGGGCCGACCCGTCAGCGTAGAACGGAGTCGATGATCGTCGGCGGACGGGCGCTCAGGAAGTAGATCCCGGGAAGGCCGGGCGTGTGGAACCGCTCGTTCGGGTTGCCCTCGAGCGTGCTGTCCTTGATCGCCATCGTCCCGGTGCGGTCGTCGCTGACGAAGAAGATCGCGCCGCCGCCCTCGTTCGCGTGGTTGTCGACGAATACGCTGCCGCCGACCGACAGCGTCATGCGGTCGCCGTCGTTGTAGATCGCACCGCCGCTCCCGCCGCCCGGGGTCCCTGGGCCGGCGGGGTTGGCGCCGTTGCCGATCGCGCGGTTGTTCGCGAAGCGGCAGTTGAGCACGGTCCACGAGACGCCGATGCTGCTCAGCGCCGCGCCGTTACTGCACGCGTTGCCGGAGAAACGGCTGTCGACGACGAACACGGGAAGACCGCGGTACTGCGACAGCGCCCGGACGGCTGCGCCGCCGATATCGGGCCCATCGCGCTCGCACCGGTTCCCGGCGAACGCCGAGTTGACGATCCGCAGTCGGCCGCCGCGAGCGAAGATCGCCCCGCCACCCCCACCGTCGAAGTCCTGGCCGATCGAGTTCCCATCCGTGAAGGTCAGGTTCTGAACCACGAGCATCGGCGAGGATTGGTCCTCGCAGTGCGACGTCGTCCACGTCTGCGCGGGGTCGCACGTGTCCATGTAGAGAATGCGGTGCCGCCCCTCGCCGCTCAGCGTCACCAGTCCGCCTCCGTCGAGAACCACCTCCCGGCTGGTGTTCATCACCTTGGCGGTGGCATTCATACGGATCGTGACGGGCCTCGGCCCGCAGGAGAAGCGGATGATCCCGCCGGCGCGAACCGCAGCCACGACCGCGGCCGACGTGCAACCGGCGGGGGTGCCCCGCCCCACGATGCGGGTTGGATGAGTCGTGTCGACCGCCCGGCCCGCGGCGGGCACCGGCACCGAGTGCACGGCAGGCACCGGCACCGAGCGCACGGCCGGCGCCGCGTCTGCCACCGGCTGGATGCGCGCGGCCACGATCAAGCAAACAGCGCCGGCGAGCACGAGTGACGATCGTCGTCGCATACGGCAAGGGTAGGCCGAAACGTGCTCGTCGAACCGGCCTACCGATAGCATCCGAAACGATGCCGATCGAGTGGGCCGGTTTAGGTCCGGAGCTGCTGCTGACGCTCGACCGAACCCTGCCCGAGCCACTCGGCGCGCAGCTCGAGCGCGAGCTGCGCGAGGCGATCCGCTCCGGCCGCCTGCCGGCCGGCGAGCGTCTCCCGTCGTCTCGGGCGATGGCGGCCGAACTCGGGATCTCGCGGGGACTGGTGCTCGAGTGCTACAGCCAGCTCCAGGCCGAGGGGTTCCTGACATCGCGCACCGGCTCGGCCACGCGCGTAGCTGCGGGCGCGCCGGCGGCCGCGGCGTCGCCGCTTCCCGCGCTGGCGCCCGAACCGACCGGACCGGCTCCGTCGGCACGGCTTGCGGTCGACTTCTGCCCCGGGGTACCGGACCTCACGAGCTTCCCGCGAGCCGACTGGGCCCGGGCGATGCGCGACAGCTGCCGCAACGCGACCCCGACCGAGCTCGGCTACGGCGATCCACGCGGCACCGAGGCGCTGCGCCGGGTACTTGCCGGGTACCTTCGGCGAGTCCGGGGCACCGCCGCCGACGCCGAGCAGATCGTGATCTGCGTCGGATTCGGTCAGGGGATCAACCTCGTGCTGCGCTCGCTCGCCGGCGACGGGGTGCGGCGGGTGGCGATCGAAGACCCGGGAGACGACGACTATTACGCGATCTGCACTCGCCTCGGAATCGAGGCGGTTCCGATCCCGATCGACGAGCGCGGGATCGACGTCGACGCCCTCGCCGCGACCGACGTCCGCGCCGTGATCCTGACCCCTACCCACCAGTTCCCGACGGGCACGGCGCTCGCCCCCGAGCGCCGCCACGCGCTGGTCGCCTGGGCCGCCGACCGGGACGCCACGATCATCGAAGACGATTACGACGCGGAGTTCCGCTACGACCGCGCCCCGGTCGGAGCGCTCCAAGGGCTCGCCCCCGATCGCGTCGCGCTTATCGGCACGGTCAGCAAGTCGCTCGCGCCGGCGCTCCGGCTCGGCTGGGTCGTGTGCCCCGCTGGGCTACTCGAGGCGGTGACCGAGGACAAACGGCTGAGCGATCGCGGTTCGCCGACGCTCGAGCAGCTGGCGCTGGCGACGCTGATCGAGTCCGGACGCTACGACCGCCACCTGCGCCGGATGCGCGACGTCTACGGCGCGCGCCGCGACACGCTGGCCCGGACGCTCGCCGATCACGCACCGCACGTCGAGCTGCACGGGCTCGCGGCCGGCTTTCACGCGGTCGCAGCACTGTCCGCCGGCGCGGACGAACGCGCGATCGTGGAGGCGGCGCGCGCGCGCTCGATCGGCCTGTACGGCATGAGCTCGTACCGCCTGGCGAGAACCAACTGGCCTGCTGCGCTCGTATTCGGGTTCGGAAACCTGAACGAAGCAGCGATCGTGCGTGGCATCAACGCGATCAGCGATCTGGTCTAAGCAGCGGGTCAAAGCGGCTCACTAATCAGGCAGGAAATTGGCTCTTATCAGAGAGCCGGTTTCGACCTAGATTGGCCGCATGATCACGACCAAGTCCCCCAGAACCTCGATCCTCGCGGCGCCGGGCGCACGCGCCCTCCTCGGGAGCTCGATCCTCGCCCGCCTGCCGCTCGCGATGTTCAGCATCGCGCTACTCGTACACGCCCAGCAGCTCACGGGCTCCTTCGCCGTGGCCGGCGCGGTCAGCGGGGCATACGCGCTCGCCGGCGCGGCCGCGGCCCCGTTTCTCGGCAGGCTCGTCGACCGATCCGGTCAGACGAAGGCGCTCGTGGCCGGCGCGGCCGTGTCCGCGCTCGTGCTCGTCGCCACCGGGCTCGCGCCCTCGGGCACTCCGCCGGCGGCTTTGGTGGCACTCGCCGCCGTCGCTGGCTCCTCGGCGCCGCCGCTCGATGCCTGCGTCCGCACGCTGCTGCCCGGGATGGTGGGCGACCCGAGCCGGCTGCCGGCGCTATTCGCGTTCGAGTCGACCGTGCTCGAGATCACATTCGTACTCGGCCCGCCGCTCGCGCTCGGAGTCGGCGCGATCTGGTCGACCGGCGCGGCTCTCGCGTTCGCCGGCATCGTGATGCTCTTGGCGACCGTCGCGTTCGCGGCCCAGCCGGCATCGCGGCGGTGGCGCCCGGAGCCGGGCACGCCCCGCCGCCGCGGGGGTTCGCTGCGCTCGCCGGCGATCGTCGCGCTCGTGCTGATCGAGGTCGGCACGGGTGCGGTGTTCGGCGCCACCGAAGTCGGCGTCACCGCGGCGGCGAAGGCGCTCGGGAGCACGGCGGCCGCCGGCCCGCTGCTCGGGGTGTGGGGCGCCGGGTCGCTGCTCGGCGGGATCGCCGCCACCCGTCTCGGTGGTGGCGCACGGCGTGCGCTCGGCGTGATGCTGCTGCTCGCCGCGCTCGCCGTCGCCCACGGCGCACTGATGTTCGCCACCGGCGGCGTGCTCGCGATCGGCGTGGTGATCCTGATCGCCGGCGCGACGATCGCCCCGACCGCCGCCAGCGTCTATGCGATGGTCGACAGGTTCGCGCCAGCCGGGACGAGCACCGAGGCATTCTCCTGGGTGGTGACGGCAGGCTCGACCGGCGCGGCGCTCGGCGCGGCCGTCGCCGGCCCGCTCGTGCAGAGCGCCGGCGCTGCCGCCGCGTTCGCGTTCGCCGGCGGCGCGGGCGCGGTGGCGGTCCTCGTGGCGATCCTCGGATCCCGCGCGCTTGACGGCGTGCCACCCGAGCCAGCCGCCCCCGAGCCGGCCGCCGCGGCAGCCGCCCACGCGCACGCGGCCTGACCACGCGGCCGCGAAACTACTGGGCGTGGACAACACGGATATAGCCGATCGCCTAGAGACGTTCGCGTTGATGCTCGAGCTCGTCGAGGCCAACCCGTACACGATCCGCGCCTATCGCCGGGCCGCCGAGACGATCCGCAGTGCCGCGGTCCCGGTCGCGGACCTCGTGCGCAGCAAGCGTGTCCGCGAGCTGCGCGGGATCGGCCAGGGGATCGAGGCGCGGCTGCGCGAGCTCGTCGAGACCGGCCAGATCGCCGAGCTCGCGGAGCTCGAGCGCGAGCTGTCCCCCGATCTCGTCGGCCTCGGGCGCTATCTCGGACTCGGCGCCAAGCGTTCGATCGAGCTGGCGCGGTCGCTCGGCGTCCGCACCGCCGACGAGCTCCGCGAGGCGGCGGCCGCGGGCCGGCTGCGCGATGTGCCGGGGATCGGCGCGAAGACCGAGGCGTTGCTGCTCGACGCGCTCGCGCGCGAGCAGGACCCCCGGCCTCGGCTGGGGCTTCTGCTCAACCGCGCCCAGGAGCTGGTCGGCGCCGTCGCCGTCGCTCTGGGCGGCGAGCCGGCGGGCGACGTGCGGCGGTGGCGCGACTCGTGCGAGCGCCTCGCGGTCGTATGCGCGGTGCGCGACCCCGACGCGGTGCTCGACCGCTTCGCCGGGCTTCCGCAGATCGTGGCGCTGCTCGAGCGGAGCGAGCGGCGCGCGGTCGGGGTCACGGTCGAGGGCGTTCCCATCGAGTTCGTCGCCGCCGAGCCCGACCGGTTCGGGACGGCACTAGTCCGGGCGACGGGTTCACGAGCGTACGTCGAGGCGCTCGAGCCGCTGCCGGACGCGCCCGACGAGCAGTCGGTGTACGCGGCGCTCGGCGTCCCCTACTGCCCCCCGGAGTTGCGCGAGGCACCGTTCGACGGCGAGCCGCCGGCGCTCGTCGAGCTGGCGGACATCCGCGGCGACCTCCACTCGCACACGACCTGGTCCGACGGGCGCGCGAGCGTCGAGGAGATGGGCCGAGCGGCGCGCGAGCGGGGGTACGACTACCTCGCGATCTGCGATCACACGCCGGCGGTCGGCGCGGTGCGCGGCCTCACCCCCGACGACGTCCGTCGGCAGGGCGAGGAGATCGCCGCCGCCAACGATGTGCTGGCGCCGTTCCGAGTGCTTCGCGGAATCGAGTGCGACATCCTCGGGGACGGGCGGCTTGACCTGCCGGACGACGTCCTCGCCGAGCTCGACTGGGTCCAGGCCAGCGTGCACGGCGGCCAGCGGATGCCGGGACCGGAGATGACCCGGCGCGTCGAGGAGGCGCTGCGCAATCCGCACGTGCGCTGCCTCAGCCACCCGACGGGCCGCTACATCAACCGCCGGCCCGAGAACGCACTCGACCTCGATCGGATCTTCGCGGTCGCGCTCGAGCAGCGCGTCGCGCTCGAGGTCAACGGCCTTCCCCCCCGCCTCGATCTGAGCGGCGAGCACGTCCGCGACGCGCTCCGCGCCGGGGTTGAGATCGTGTGCTCGACCGACGCACACTCGGTGGCGGGGCTCGGGAACATGATGATGGCGGTGGCGACGGCGCGCCGCGGCTGGGCGACGGCCGCGAACGTCCTCAACACGCAGCCCCTCGAACGGATCCTCGACCGCGGCTAGCTGGTGGTCGCCCCGCCGCGGTGCCGACCACCGGCGACTATGGGCGCGGCCGCTTGTGACCCCACTCGGCTCGCAGTACGCGGAGCGCGTTGCCGTTGCAGATCTTCTCGGCGTCGGCGGCGCCGTAGCGCTTGTGCAGGTGGGCCTGGAGCGCGGTCATCCGTCGCATGTCCTCGAGGCCGGGCAGCGCAGGCTTGATGTAGCCGTCGAGGTCGGACCCGATCGCGATGTGGTCGTAGCTGCCGGTCAGCTCGTGGATCTTGTCGATGTGCTTGCACAAGGCGTCGAGCGAGCCCTCGAGCGAGCTGCTGACGCCATGCAGCCCGCTGGTGATGAAGTGCTTGCAGAGGATGCAGCCGAGCACGCCGCCACGCGCCGCAACCGCCTTGATCGTCTCGTCGTCGAACGAGTACTCAAGACCGCCGAAGCGGTAGGCCATGTGCGTCCCCATCACCGGTATTTCCTTGGCCGGGTCGCGGGCGTCGAGCTGCGCCATTACGTCCCGGATCGACTGCGAGCGCATGTGCGTGATGTCGATCAGGATGCCCTCGTCGACCATCGCGTCGAGAACCTCGTGTCCGAGCGCGGTGAGCCCCTCGTCCTTGGCCTGGGGGAACACCAGGTTGTAGAGCCAGTCGGGTAGGAACGGGAGTGCCGGCGCGTTCGTCGCGACATCGCGGAAGAACAGGTGCGCGACGGTCACGTAGGCGATGCCGAGGTCCGCCAGCGTCTTGACGTTGGCTCGCACTTCGTCCGGATCCCGCCCGAGCTGGAAGCCTCCCTCGATCGCGTGGATCAGGATCGGGACCCCTCCGCCCAGCAGCGAGTCGAGCTCGCGCGCGGAATGGGCGATCGCGACCGTGCTCGTGTGCGCGTTCACGTAGTCCTCGACGGTCTGGCGCTGATCGACGATGTCCTTGAAGTAGCTGTCGCGCGGCGGCGCGCCGTAGCTCTGCGTCAGGTCGATCTCGTCGAACGGCTGGTAGAGCATCGACAGCGCGACGCCGACGTCACCGTCGTGCATCAACTGCTCGGTCACGCTCGGTGTGCCTCCGGGACCCTGATAGTTAGCCACGCGCGAGATCAACTCGACGACCCGCCCCTGCCACCGCTGGCGCCACCACCGGCGCGCGCGCTCGTGCGTCCGCTGCTGCTCGTCGGTCAGCAGATGCATCGGGAAATGGGCGTGGAGATCGACTAGCACCGTGATCAACTGCGGATCATCTCAGCGCGGGCGGCCGCAACGCCAGTGTTTGGTTCCCGTGAAAACCGGGGACCACCGCCGTTAATTCGTATAGAGCGGCTCGATTGTGAGCCGCGCAGCCGCCGGTCGGGGCGACTCCGGATCAGGAAGACAAACCCCGCGGGTCGCGTGGAGGAACGTTACGGCGTGAACTCTGACCGACAATCGCCCCGACGCCGGCGGCGCTCCGAGTCAGGGTTCGAGCTCGTACGGGAAATCCGTCAGCAGCTCGCCGCCGTCGTCGGTCACGAGCACCAGGTCCTCGAGCCTGCAGCCGCCGAAGCCAGGGCGATAGCAGCCGGGTTCGAGCGTGATCACGTCGCCGGCAACGAGCACATCGGGCGCCCGCCCCAGGAGAGGCGCCTCGTGGACCTCGAGCCCGACGCCGTGACCGAGCGAGTGGAAGAACCCTTCCTCGAGCACCTGGCCGGGTGCCTTGGTGCGCTGCGTCGGCAAGCCGGCCTGCTCGTAGGGCTCGCACGACCGGCGGTAGACCTCCTCGCCGGCGACGCCGGGCCGCACGGCCTCGAGCGCGCGCGCGAGCGATTCGCGCGTGAGCTGGTGGTACTTGCGCAGCTCTTCGGGGGCCTCGCCGACCACGAACGACCGCGTCATGTCGGCAAAGCACGCCGACTCCCGATCGTTCGGCCACAGATCGATCACCACCGGCTCATCCGGTTGGATCGGGCCGGATCCCATGTCGTGCCCGGAGGCGGTCTGGGCGCCGTGCGAGACGATCAGCGCGTCCGCGCTGGCGCCGCCCCGTGCGACCGCCGCGCGGATCGTGTCCTTGACGAGCTCGGAGGTGACTGGTTCGCCGTCGGCGATCAGCCCGGGCCTGCCGGGCTTGGCCCGGCGCAGCAGCTCGGCCGCGGCACGCATGCCCGCCTCGGCGGCGGCCTGCGCACGCCGGATTCCGGCCAGCTCGGCTGCGCTCTTGACGCGGCGGCGGTTCTCGAACAGCTCGCGCTGCACCTCCAGTTTCACACCGTCCGCGCGCACACGGTCCGCCAGCTCGAGCGGGAAGTCGCCGGGCACCGCGGCTAGTTCCAGCCCGAACGAGCCGGTGGCCCTGATCAGCACCTCGAGCACCGCGTCCTCGCGCACCATGCCGCTGCTCACCAGGTCGTCGTAGCCGAACTCTTCGTAGGTATGGACCCTGAGCCTGCCGTCGATCGCCGCTATGCGCGAGCTTTCGAGTGAGCTCACCACCACATGCCGCTCGCCGCCGACCTCGACGTACAGGAAGGGATCGGGCACCAGCAGCGGGATCTCGTGGCGCATCATCGAGTGGCGCACGGTGTCGCCATGAATCATCACGTCCGGCATCGCGCCGGTCATGTTGTCACCGATCGTCGGTTCAGCGCGGTGACAGCACCAGCATCGCGGCGCTCGCCGCCGGCAGCGAGACGACGTAGCGACCGCCCTGCGCATCCTCCACCGGCCCGCTGTCCGACCGGCCCGCGAGCCGCCCGGTGCTCGTCTGCGCTCCGAAGCTCTGGCCGCCCAGCGTGACGCCGCTCCTCGCGCTCGGGCTCGGCGCGGTCAGCCGAGTCAGCGTCGCGCGCTTGAACTTGCCCGGGATGCGGACCGCGAGCTCATGCGTGCTCGAACCCTCGTTCGTGAGGACCACTCGAACCGTGCCGTCGCCCGCGCGTGTCGCCCACGCGTTCACCCCGGGGACACCGGTGGGGCTGAGGCTCTCTAGGTGAGATCCGGGCGGCGTCGCCTCGGCGAACATCAACATCCCGTAGTACTCCGGCGACACGGCGGCCCGCCATTGGCCGTCCTGGCGGCTGATCTTGAACAGCTCGTATCCCGCGCCGGGGAAGGTGTGGACGTTGACGCCGGAGACGCCGACGCTCGCCAAGCCGAACAGCGTGTTGAGCGCCCATAGCGCCGAGGCAAACGACTGGCTGACGGCGGGATCGGCGCCGCACGAGACGGTGTTGAGCTCATCCACTCGAAGCGACAGGCCGTGAACGCGGGCGAGCGCCACGTACGGCGCGAACGAGTCGGCGAGCACGGTCGAGGTCGCCGGCGACAGCAACCGGGCGATCGTCGGGTAGCGAGTTGAGGTGGGCGGGGTCAGGCACACCTGGAGCGGATAGCGGTGCAAGGTCACCAGCCCGAGGTGCGACTGCGCGGCGAGGAACTGCCCGAGATCGCGCGTCCACTCCATCCCGCTCAGGCTCGGGCCGGCAAGCGGCACGTGCGGCAAGGCTCCGGTGATTCCGGCGAAATCGCGGGTGAACGCAGCCTCGTCGTAGCTCCTGGGGCGGCCGAAGACCGCGTGGCCCCTCGAGCTGTACCACGGGAACTTGGTGTAAAGGTCCGGCTCGTTGCCGAGCTCGAGCGCCCTCACCGCTTGCCGGCCGATCCCGTTGATCAGCGCACGCGCTTCCACGGCCGCCACCTGCGGCCGGTCCTGCTCGAGGTTGACTCCGAGGATCAGTTGGGCGCCGAGCGCCTGCGCGAGCACTCGCGTCACCTCGAGCCACTGACGGCTCAAGTCGAAGGTGACGCCCGGAGGCCGGCTCACGCCGGTGACCGGCCACCACGTCCTGTCCGCGCTGTTGCCCCCGATCCTCAGGACCGGCTCCTGGCCCGGGGCGAGGTTGCGAACGAGCTGCTCGAACACCGGATCGAGCGAGCCCGGATCGGAGCCGGCGTAGGCCTCGAGCGCGGAATACTCGATCGAGAGGCCCAGGAATCCCGGGGGCACCACGCGGTCGCGAGCCCCGGGGTCGACCGCGACCGCCGTCGCGCGAGCGCCCGGGTCCTCAGCGTCGCCGCCGCCGGCGCTCGCCAGCGAGAACCCTACGATCAGCACAGCCACGATCGACACGACTGCCACGTCGAGGTGGAAGAACGGGCTGCGCCGCCACGCGTTCACAACTGGAGTGTCGCGCGGTGGGATGTCGGCAACTGGACACGCGGTTGCATTACGATCGCCAACCCTTCAACTGCGAGAGGGTTTCGGCATGCATCTGTGCTTGATGATCGAAGGTCAGGAGGGAGTCACGTGGCCCCAGTGGAATGCGCTCGCGGCCGCGTGCGAGGAGCACGGGATCCCGACCATGTTTCGCTCCGACCACTATCTCAACCTCGACGGGCAGCATCCCGAGCGCGGATCGCTCGACGCCTGGGCGACGATCAACGCGCTGGCCGCGCTGACCACGAGGCTGCGACTCGGGACGCTCGTCTCGCCGGCGAGCTTCCGCCACCCGTCGGTGCTGGCCAAGCTCGTGGTCACCGCCGACCACGTCTCCGGAGGGCGCATCGACGTCGGCATCGGCGCCGGCTGGCACGAGCGCGAGCACGACGCGTACGGCTTCGATTTCAAGCCGACCGGGGTCCGGATGGACGTGCTCGAAGAGCAGCTCCAGGTGCTGATGGGGCATTGGGGCGCCGAGCCCTTCTCGCTCGACGGCAAGCACTACGTGCTCTCGGACCTCGACGCGCAGCCCAAGCCCGTCCAGCAGCCTCACCCCCATCTGATCATGGGCGGCCGTGCCGGCCCGCGTAGCGCCGCGCTGGCCGCGCGCTTCGCCGACGAGTACAACACGCCGTTTCCCTCGCTCGAGGAGGCCGCCGAGTTCCGCGGGCGAATCGAGGCGGCGTGCGAGCGCGCCGGCCGCGATCCGATCCCGTTCTCGGCGATGATCGGAACCGTGCTCGGCGCCGACGCCGCGGACCTCGAGGACCGCGCGCGCCGCGTCGCCGGGCGGATCGGCTCAGAGCGCGACGCGCTCCTGCGCGAGCCACCGAGCGGATGGGTGGTGGCGACAGTCGACGACGCGGCCGAGCAGTTCGCGGCCTATCGGGACGCCGGCCTTCACCGCGTGATGTGCCAGACGCTCGTGCACGACGACCTCGACGCGGTCGCGCTGATCGGCCGGCTCGCCCCGCTGCTGGCGTAGGGGTGATCTATAGGCTTAGCTTATGGAACTCCGGCAGCTGCGCTATCTCGTCGCGCTCGCCGACGAGCAGCACTTCACGCGGGCCGCAGCGCGCGAGCACATCGCCCAGCCGGCGCTCTCGCAGCAGATCCGCCGGCTCGAGCAGGAGGTCGGCCTCGCTCTGGTGGAGCGGACCACCCGGCGGGTCACGGTCACCGAGGCGGGCAAGACACTCGTGGCGCGCGCGCGGCGGATACTGTCCGAGGTCGACGCCGCCAGGGCGGAGCTGCAGGCGCTCGCCGGCGTCCGCACCGGCCACGTGTCCGTCGGCACGATGCACACGATGGGACCGGTGGACGTGTCGCTTGCGCTGGCGGTATTCCACGAGCGCCACCCCGCCGTCGAGCTCACCGTCCGCGAGCAGTCGAGCGAGGAGCTCGCGGAGATGCTCCGCGACGATGTGCTCGACCTCGCCTTCCTGTCGGTGACCGAGCGGATCGAGACGCAGGGACTGGTCCTGGGCCAGCTCGTGTCCGAGGAGCTTGTGGTGGTCCTGCCGCCCGATCACCCACTCGCCTCCAGGCGCCGGCTGCGGATGGCGGAGCTCGCGGACGAGCAGTTCGTCAGCTACCGCGAGGGGGCGCGGTTGCGCGAGCTGCTGACATTCGCGGCCCATCGTGCCGGATTCGATCCGCAGATCAAGCTTGAATCGAACGAGAGCGAGCGGATCAGGCGGCTCGTGGCCCGAGGGATGGGGGTCGCGATCCTCCCGCAATCCGATGCCGACCGCTCGGCGGGCAACGTCGCGGTGACGGCGTTGGTCGAGCCGTCGTTGCGGCGAGACATAACGCTCGCGGTCCGCGAGGGACGCCGGCTGTCCCCCGCCGCGGCCGAGTTCCTCGAGCTCTCGAAGGAACTATTCGCTAAGGCGCCGCCGTCAGGCGCCGCCGACCATCCCACTAAGGCGCCGCCGTCAGGCGCCGCCGACCATCCCATCAAACCGACGGCCGGTGGTGCGCCCACGGCCGGGCGGTCTCGAGCTGACCGGCGAGCGAGTAGAGCAGATCCTCCGCCCCCGGCCGGCCGATCAGCTGAACGCTGAGCGGGAGGCCATCGACGCCGAACCCCGCCGGGAGCGCGATCGCCGGCTGCCCGGTCAAGTTGAACAGGGGGTTGAACGACATGAACCGCGACGACCGGTCGAACGCGACCGGTGCGGACTTGCCGTAGGCGCCCTCGGCGGCGATTGCGGTCGTCGCGAGCACGGGCATCAGCAGCACGTCGATCTCGTTCCACAGGTCGAGCACGCGCGCGGTCCGGCCCGCTCGCCCGGCGAGGAGCCGGTCGCGCCGGCGAGCCGGCACCAGACGGCGGCCGGCACCGACGAGCTGTCGCGTCGAGCGCTCGAGCCGCGAGGGGTCGGGCACGGAGCGCGACTCCTCATAGATGCCCCGCATCCACATCTGCGTGAACTCGAGGCCGGCGAGGCCGTATGCCGGGTCGCGCTCGGTCACCTCGTGCCCGAGCTCTGAAAGCACCGCGCCGGTCCGCTCCCACGCCCCACGCTGATCGCTCGACAGCCGCGCGATCGAGCCGGGCGGGAGCTTGCGCGAGGTCGCGATCCGCAACCGGCCGGGTGGCGTGGCGGCAGCCTCGACGTAGCGCCCTTCGAACGGGGGCGCCTCGTCGGCGTCGCCGGGCATCGACCCGTGGATCGCGTCCAGGAGCAGCGCGCTGTCGCCGACCGTCCGCGCGAGCGCCCCGAACACGCTCAATCCGAGCCAGCCCTCGCGGGCCGGCTGCGTCGAGACGCGCCCGCGGCTCGGCTTCATCCCGACGAGACCGCAGCAGGCGGCGGGGATCCGGATCGAGCCGCCTCCGTCCGAGCCGGTCGCGCATGGAACCAGCCCGGCCGCCACCGCCGCCGCCGAGCCGCCCGAGGACCCGCCCGGGGTCCTCGTTGGATCCCAGGGATTGCGCGTGACCCCGTTGGCGGCGCTCGCGGTCCACGGGAAGATCATCAGCTCGGGGACGTTCGTGATCCCGATCGGAATCGCCCCGGCTGCGCGCAGGCGCCGGACCACTTCGCCGTCCGCGCGCTCCGGTGGGCGATACGAGCGCGACCCGCGCGTCACCGACTGGCCGGCGACCGGCATGTCGTCCTTGATCGCGATCGGCACGCCGGCGAGGAGACCTTCGGGCGATGACATTGCGTCGGCCGCGGCGAGCGCCTCCTCCGCCATCGTCACACGGAAGGCGTTCAGCTTCGGATCGATCGCCTCGATCCGCGCCAGGAACAACTCGACGAGCTCACGCGGGGTGAGCTCACGCCGGCGAACCAGATCCGCGAGCACTCCCGGCCCGGCGAATGCAAGCTGCCCGTCGGCGGCCGCCGTCATGCCCCGAGTGCGGTTACGAGCTCGCGGATCGCCCCGGGATACCGGTAGGTCATGCCGCCGTGCTTGCCGTCGAACAGCTCGAGCGTGTGCGGGGCGCCGATCTTCGACAGCTCCCGCGCGAATGCCTGCGCGCCCAGATCGAGGTAGTACTCGTCGTTCTTGCCGGCGTCGAGGTAGATGCGGCGCATGCTCCGGAGCGCATCGGCGCGGTGAGGAGCCATCCGCACGGGATCGTGCTCGAGCCACAGCGCCCACACTTCGTCGATCAGCCGGCCGGTCGAGATCTCGAACGGCAGCAGGGCCCGGCCCGGCGCGGTCAGGTCCGGCGAGTACGCGGACGCGTATCCGTACATCTCGAACGGCGCACCGTACTTTCCGTAATCGAACCGATCCGCGGCCGCGAGCTGCTCGAAGAAGACCTCGTAGGAGCCCTCGAAGTTGTCGCGCAACCCGCGCGCGACGTCGCGGAACTCCGGCAGGTAGCAGCACTCGAACAGGGCATCGCCGGCGTGCGACGCGAGCGCCCCGAACACATCCGGGCGGAGCATCGGCACGACCATCGCGCCGTAGCCGCCGGACGACTTGCCCGTGAGCCCGCGATGGTCGCGCGAGGACAGCGTCGGATAGCGGCCGTCGACGAACGGCACGACCTCGTCGCACAGGTAGTCGAGATAGCGGCCGGTCGAGGCGGAGTTGATGAACTGCGATCCGCCGCGCGAGGTCCACGCGTCGACGAACACGACGATCGCATCCGGACACGCGCGCGCCGCGAACATCGCGTCGACGCGCTCGATCATGTTGGGCTCGAGCGCCGAGTGCGAGAGCCACATGTCGATCTGACCGGTGAACCCCTGGATCACGTATACGGACGGCAGCGGTTTGGGGTGGTCGAACTCGACTCCTGGCGGCCGGTAGACGTACAGCGGCCGGCGCGCCGGGTCACCGAGCGCGTTGTCGGCAAGCACGTCGGACTCGACCACGAGCTGATCGAGCACGCCCCCGAGCGGACGCGCCCAGGGCGCCCCCACCACACCTTCGAGTTCGCGCAGAGCCACGCCATCACCGTACGCGAAACGGCCTGAGCGTGGGAACGTGAGCTAACCCGACCGGGCTATAGTGACGAACTCGCGATCAGTCTCGACAACCAGGGCATTCCGCATGACGGAGCGAGTCGAAACCCCAAGCTCAAACGGCGCAGGAGCGGACATCGATGCGGTCGAGACCACTGAGTGGCTCGAGGCCGTCGATGCCGTCGTCGAGCACGACGGACCGGACCGCGCCCGCCAGATTCTCGCCCGCGCCGTTCAGCGCGCGCAGCTCGCCGGCAGCGGCCCGATCGCCAGCATCACCACGCCGTATGTGAACACGATCGCTCCCGAGCGCGAGGCGAAGCTCCCGGGCGATCCGTTGTTGGAGCGGCGCCTGCGTTCGATTGTTCGCTGGAACGCGATGGCGATGGTTGTGCGCGCGAACAAGCTGTCCTCCGAGCTCGGTGGCCACATCGCGAGCTTCCAGTCGCTGGCGACGCTGTACGAGGTCGGCTACAACCACTTCTGGCACGCCCCTTCCGATGAGCACGGCGGGGACCTGGTCTATTTCCAGGGTCACTCCTCGCCGGGCAATTACGCACGGGCCTACCTCGAGGGGCGCCTGACCGAGGAGCAGCTCGACAACTTCCGCCAGGAGGTCGACGGCGCCGGCCTGTCCTCCTATCCGCACCCGTGGCTGATGCCGGAGTTCTGGCAGTTCCCGACGGTGTCGCTCGGGATCGGCGCGATCACCTCGATCTACCAGGCCCGGTTCATGAAGTACCTCGAGGCGCGCGGCATCGTCGACACGGACGGACGCAAGGTGTGGGCGTTCCTCGGCGACGGCGAGATGGATGAGCCCGAGACGATGGGCGCGACCGCGCTCGCCGGGCGCGAGGGCCTCGACAACCTGATCTGGGTCGTGAACTGCAACCTGCAGCGACTCGACGGCCCCGTGCGCGGCAACGGCAAGATCATCCAGGAGCTCGAGGCCGACTTCCGCGGCGCCGGCTGGAACGTGATCAAGGTCGTCTGGGGAACGCGCTGGGATCCGTTGCTGGCGCAGGACACCGACGGCCGCCTGGTCAGGGTGATGGAGGCGTGCGTCGACGGCGAGTACCAGACGTTCAAGTCGCGCGACGGGGCGTATGTGCGCGAGCACTTCTTCGGCCGCGATCCCGTGCTGCTCGAGCGCGTTTCGCACATGTCCGACGAGGAGATCTGGCTTTTGAATCGAGGCGGGCTCGACCAGCAGAAGGTGTATGCCGCCTACCACGAGGCTGTGCAGCACACCGGCCAGCCGACCGTGATCCTCGCCAAGACGATCAAGGGCTACGGCATGGGCGTCTCGGGCGAGGGCCAGATGATCACCCACCAGGCCAAGAAGATGACCGAGGACGCGTTGTTGGCGTTCCGCGACCGGTTCGAGCTGCCGCTGTCCGACGAGCAGGTGCGGGCCGCCGAGTACTACAAGCCGCCCGCGGACTCGCTGGAGATGGAGTTCCTGACCGAGCGCCGCGCCGCGCTCGGCGGCAGCCTGCCCGTGCGCCGGGGCAAGGCGCAGGAGCTCGAGGTCCCGGGGTTGGATGCGTTCAAGGGACAGCTCGAGGGAACCGGCGACCGGGAGATCTCGACGACGATGGCGTTCGTGCGGGTGCTCGCGGCGCTGCTGCGCGACAAGCAGATCGGGCACCGGATCGTCCCGATCGTCCCCGACGAGTCACGCACGTTCGGGATGGAGGGCATGTTCCGCCAGGTCGGCATCTACTCGTCGGTCGGCCAGCTCTACCAGCCCCAGGACTCCGAGCAGCTGATGTTCTACAAGGAGGACAAGCACGGGCAGATCCTCGAGGAGGGGATCACCGAGGCCGGTTCGATCTCGTCGTTCATCGCCGCCGGGACGTCCTACAGCTCCCACGCGGTCCAGATGGTGCCGTTCTACATCTATTACTCGATGTTCGGTTACCAGCGGGTCGGGGATCTCGTGTGGGCGGCGGCGGATTCGCGTACCCGAGGCTTCATGCTCGGTGGAACGGCCGGACGGACGACCTTGAACGGCGAGGGCCTGCAACACGAGGACGGCCATAGCCATCTTCTGTTCTCGGTCGTGCCCAACTGCCGGGCGTACGACCCCACGTTCGGCTACGAGGTCGCGGTGATCATCCAAGACGGCCTGCGGCGGATGGTCGCCGAGCAGGAGGACGTCTTCTACTACATCACGCTGATGAACGAGAACTACCGCCACCCGGCGATGCCGGAGGGAGCGGAGGAGGGGATCCTGCGCGGGATGTACCCGTTGCGCGAGGGGTCGGTGCCGAAGAAGAAGAAGGCCCCGCGGGTGCAGCTGCTCGGGTCCGGGACGATCCTCAACGAGGTGCTGGCCGCGCGCCGAGCTGCTCGAGTCCGACTTCGGGATCGCCGCCGACGTGTGGAGCGTGACCTCGTTCACGCAGCTGCGCCGCGACGGGATCGAGGTCGAGCGGTGGAACATGCTCCATCCGCTCGAGGAGCCGCGCCGCGCGTACGTGACCGAGCAGCTTTCGTCGCGTGAGGGGCCTGTGGTCGCCTCGACCGACTACCTGCGGGCCTACCCCGACCAGATCCGGCAATGGGTACCGGGTTCGTACCGGGCGCTCGGGACCGACGGGTTCGGCCGCAGCGACTCCCGCCGGGCGCTGCGACGCTTCTTCGAGGTCGACCGGCACTACGTCGCGCTGTGCGCGCTGAAGGCGCTGGCCGACGATGGCAAGGTCGAGCCGGCGCGCGTGCAGGAGGCGATCGAGCAGTACGAGATCAACGCCGAAGCTCCGATGCCCACGACGATATGAGCGAACGCGACAGCGCAACGTCGGATGCGGTCCCGGTAGCGGTTCCGGACATCGGCGACTTCACGGACGTCCCGGTCATCGAGATCCTGGTCTCGCCCGGCGACGCCGTCTCGGTCGATGACCCGCTGCTGACGCTCGAGTCCGACAAGGCGACGATGGACGTGCCGGCGCCGGTGGCGGGAACCGTTCGGCGAGCTGCTGGTGAAGATCGGCGACAAGGTCTCGCAGGGCGCTCAGCTGCTGACGCTCGAGACGTCCGACGGGGCCGGTGACTCAAGCGCCCAGGATGGCGGGACCACGCCGTCCGCCGGGACGAAGGCTGCCGACGCGGTCGAGAGCGCGGCAGACGCCGAGGAGCAGGCCGCACCATCCGCGTCGTCCGAGCCCGAGCCCGAGCGCGCGCCGGCGCCGCCGGCGGACTCGGCCACGCCGTCGCCGGCTGCCCCGGCGCCGCCCGCTGCGTCGAACGGGGACGGCGGCGGTCCCGTATACGCGAGCCCGGCGGTCCGCCGGGTCGCCCGAGAGCTCGGCGTCGACCTGCACCAGGTCAGCGGGAGCGGTCGCAAGGGCCGGATCACCAAGGACGATGTCCAGGCGTTTGTCGATCGCGGCCCGTCCGACGGCGGCGGCGTCGGCGGCCGGCGGTCCGGCTCCGGGCGGCGGGGCCGGTCCGGGTCTGAACCTGCCAGCGTGGCCGTCGATCGACTTCTCGAAGTTCGGCGAGATCGAGCGCGTCGAGCGCTCCCGGATCCAGCGGATCTCGGGGCCGGTGCTGGCGCGCAACTGGGTGATGATCCCGCACGTCACCCACAACGACGAGGCCGACATCACCGACCTCGAGGCGTGGCGCAAGCAGCTCAACGACGAACTCTCCCGCGACGGGGTCAAGGTCACGATGGTGTCGTTCCTGGTCGTCGCCGCGGTGGCCTCGCTGAAGGCGTTCCCGAACTTCAATGCGTCCTTGGACGGTGAGGATCTGATCCTCAAGCGCTATTACAACATCGGGTTCGCGGCGGACACGCCCGGCGGCCTTGTCGTGCCCGTGATCAAGAACGCCGACAAGAAGGGCCTGATCGACATCGCGCGCGACCTGACCGAGCTTTCGGGCAAGGCACGCGACGGCAAGCTGATGCCCGGCGACATGCAGGGCGC
Source organism: uncultured Solirubrobacterales bacterium (assembly GCA_963699325.1). Lineage (GTDB taxonomy): Bacteria > Actinomycetota > Thermoleophilia > Solirubrobacterales > Solirubrobacteraceae > Palsa-465. The sequence continues at coordinate 142,158 of CAVOTN010000023.1, forward strand.
GACGTTCACGATCTCGTCGCTCGGCGGGATCGGCGGGACCAGCTTCACCCCGATCATCAACGCTCCCGAGGTCGCGATCCTCGGCGCGACCCGGTCGGCGACGAAGCCGGTGTGGAACGGCAAGGAGTTCGTCCCGCGGCTGATGGTCCCGCTGTCGCTGTCGTACGACCACCGGGTGATCGACGGCGCGGCGGCGGCGCGGTTCATGGTGCACCTGGTCAAGGTCCTGAGCGATCTGAAGCGGGCGCTGCTTTGACCGAGGTTCGCGTCCCGGACATCGGGGACTTCACCGACGTGCCGGTGATCGAGATCCACGTCTCGCCCGGCGACGAGGTCGCGATCGAGGATCCGCTGGTCACGCTCGAGTCCGACAAGGCGACGATGGACGTGCCGGCGCCCGAGGCCGGGACCGTCAAGCAGCTGAGCGTCAAGATCGGCGACCGAGTGTCGGAGGGCAGCGTGCTGCTGACGCTCGAGTCCAACGGTGCCGGCCCGAGCGCCGGCGACTCCTCGGAGGCGACCGCGGCGCCGGAGACGAAGGCGGCGCCGGAGACGAAGGCGGAACCGGAGACGAAGGCGGAGACGGACACGAAGGCGTCGGTCGAGCGCGAGCCCGCCCCTCCCCCACCACCGTCTGCGAATGGCGCCGGCGGTGACCACGATGCCCAGGTGGTCGTGATCGGGTCCGGGCCGGGCGGCTACACGGCCGCGTTCCGCGCCGCCGACCTCGGGCTGAAGACCGTGCTGATCGAGCGCTACGACACGCTCGGAGGCGTGTGCCTGAACGTCGGCTGCATTCCCTCCAAGGCGCTGCTGCACGCGGCGCGGGTGGTGGCCGAGGCCGAGGAGATGGCCGAGCACGGGATCAAGTTCGGCAAGGCCAAGGTCGACATCGACGCGCTCCGGTCCTGGAAGGAGTCGGTCGTCGACAAGCTCACTGGGGGTTTGAAAGGCCTCGCCAAGCAGCGGAAGGTCGAGGTGATCACCGGGGTCGCCACGCTGACCGGAGCGAACACGGTGACGGTCGGCGACCGGACCGTGTCATTCGACAACTGCATCATCGCGGCGGGCTCGGAGGCGGCTTCGCTGCCCGCACTGCCCGACGACGAGCGGATCTTCTCCTCGACCGGCGCGCTCGACCTGCCGTCGATCCCGAAGCGGCTGCTGGTGATCGGCTGCGGGATCATCGGCCTCGAGATGGCGACGGTGTACGACGCGCTCGGCTCGAAGGTGACGATGGTCGAACTGCTCGACCAGCTGATCCCGGGTTGCGACCCCGACCTCGTCAAGCCGCTTCAGAAGCGGATCTCGGGCAAGTACGAGGCAATCCATCTCGGCACCAAGGTCGAGTCGGTCGACGCGACCGCCAAGGGCCTCGCGGTGAAGCTGTCATCCGGGGATTCGAAGACGTTCGACGGGATCCTGGTGGCGATCGGCCGCCGGCCGAACGGGCGCGCGGTCGGCGCTCCGGAGGCAGGCGTGAACGTGGACGACGCAGGGTTCATCCCGGTCGACCGGCAGCTCCGCACGAACGTCCCGAACATCTACGCGATCGGCGACGTCGTCGGCGGGCCGATGCTCGCCCACAAGGCCTCGCACGAGGGCAAGGTCGCCGCCGAGGTGATTGCCGGGATCGCCGGCGCCGAGTTCGATCCCCGCGCGATCCCGTCGGTCGCCTACACCGACCCCGAGGTGGCGTGGATGGGGCTGACCGAGACGTCGGCCAAGGAAGAGGGCGTCGAGTATGAGAAGGCCGTGTTCCCGTGGGCCGCGTCGGGCCGCGCGCTGTCTTTGGGGCGCGACGAGGGCATGACCAAGCTGCTGTTCGAGCCGGGCTCGAAGCGACTGCTCGGCGCCGGGATCGTCGGCGTGAACGCCGGCGAGTTGATCGCCGAGACCGTGCACGCGCTCGAGATGGGCTCGGACGCCGAGGACATCGGGCTCACGATCCACCCGCACCCGACGCTGTCCGAGACGATCGGGTTCGCGTCCGAGATGGCCGAGGGCACGATCACCGACCTGATGCCCCCGCGCAAGCGCCCCGCCCGCGCTTCCTAACCCGCGCTTCCCCTGCAATCGCGCCTCCTCGGGAGGAAGCGGTGAAATAGTCACCGCTTCTTCCCAAGCGGCCGCCGGCTAGGCCCGGCGCCGGCGCCTCAACACCAGCAGCACCACGAGCGCCACCGCGGCGACGACGCCGATCCGGAACGGCGAGGCGGCCTCGCCGGCGCGCGCCAGCGCCGCCACCGGACTCCGCCGATCCCCGGGGCGCCGGCATCGCGAACTCCTCGGCCGCGAGCACGTCGTGAGCCTCGGCGATCCCGGTCGGATCCTCGGGCAGCATGATCGGCTGGTGGCGGAGCGTCGGGTCGGCCGACGGCAGCGCGAACGCCTCCGCGGCCAGGATGTCGTGGGCCGCGTCCTCACGCGGGTTCTGGTGCGCCGGCATCGGTCCGCATGTTTCCAGATACGGCCGGTCATCGTCGCCTCGCGGACCCGCATCGTCGCCTCGACGGCCTCGCGAGGCCCGAAAGATCTCAGCCGCCCCGACTAAGATCGTTGCTGTATCCCGCCACGCGACGTGGTATCCTTCACTTATCTTGAGTAAGCAACTATCGAAAGCGAATGGCGCTCACTGATGTCTAGTCGTCTTCTTTTGATCCCACTCGACGACGTCGTGGCCTTCCCGGGCATGTCCCTCACGCTCGCGATCGACGCCGGCGAGGAGGAGCAGGTGCTCCTCGTCCCCAGACACGAACAGGAATTTGCCAACGTCGGCACGGTCGCGCAGGTCGCCGACCGCGTCCGGCTACCCGGCGGCGGCCGCGCCGTCGCCCTCCAAGGCCTGCACCGTGGCGTCGCCGGCGCCGCCCACACCAATCCGGACGGGCGGCTGTACGTCGAGGTCGAGGAGCGGCCCGATCCCGACGCCGGTCGACGGCAAGACCCGCAACCTCGAGCGCGAGTACCGCGCGATCGTCGAGGAGATCCTCGAGGTGCGCGGCGATGACGGGCGGATCGCTTCGTTCCTGCGGAGCATCACCGAGCCCGGCGCGCTCGCCGATACGGGCGGCTATTCGCCCGACCTCAGCTACGAGAACAAGGTCAGGCTCCTTCAGACGCTCGACGTGACCGAGCGGCTCGAGCTCGCCCTCGGTTTCCAGCGCGAGCGGCTGGCCGAGCTCCAGGTCCGCAAGCGCATCCGCGATGACGTCGAATCCGGCGCCGAGAAGCAGCAGCGCGACTACTTCCTGCGCAAGCAGATGGAGTCCATCCGCAAGGAGCTCGGCGAGGACGACGCGTCGGTCGTCGAGGAGTACCGGACCAAGATCGAAGAGGCTGGTATGCCCGAGGCCGTCCGCGAGCAGGCCGACAAGGAGCTCGGCCGGCTCGAGCGTCTCGGCGAGCAGTCGGCCGAGTCGAGCGTGATCCGTACGTACCTCGACTGGCTGATCGCGGTGCCGTGGAGCAAGCGCTCGGATGAGCGCCTCGATCCTCTGCATGCGCGTGAGGTGCTCGACGCCGACCACGCCGGCCTCGAGGACGTCAAGGACCGGATCGTCGAGTACATCGCGGTCAAGAAGCTGCGCCAGGAGCGCGGCATCACCGAGGACAAGCGCTCGGGAGCGATCCTGACCCTGATCGGACCGCCCGGCACCGGCAAGACCTCGATCGGCGAGTCGATCGCCCGCGCCACCGGACGCGAGTTCGTCCGGATGTCGCTCGGCGGCGTCCGCGACGAGGCCGAGATCCGAGGCCACCGGCGGACCTACATCGGCGCGCTGCCGGGCCGGCTCGTCCGCGCCCTCCGCGACGCCGACACGATGAACCCGGTGATCATGCTCGACGAGGTCGACAAGGTCGGCGCCGACTGGCGCGGGGACCCGAGCGCGGCGTTGCTCGAGGTGCTCGACCCGGCTCAGAACCACAGCTTCCGGGATCACTACCTGGACGTCGAGCTCGACCTGAGCGGCGTGCTGTTCATCGCGACCGCGAACGTCGCGGACACGATCCCCGGCCCGTTGCTCGACCGGATGGAGGTCATCCGGTTCGACGGCTACACGACCTCTGAGAAGGTCGCGATCGCCCGCGGCTACCTGTGGAAGCGCCAGCTCGAGCGGAACGGCCTGCGGCCCGAGGAGGTCGAGATCTCCGACGAGCTGCTGAACACGGTCGCCAACGAGTACACGCGCGAGGCCGGCGTCCGCCAGCTCGAGCGCGAGCTCGGGACGCTGCTGCGGAAGACCGCGACGAAGATCGCGTCAGGTGAGGCGGAGGCCCCCGTGGTCATCGACCTCGACGCGGTCCGCGACGCACTCGGACGTCAGCGGCATTTCCAGGAGTCGGCGATCCGTACCGCGGTCCCCGGCGTCGCGACCGGCCTGGCCGTGACCGGCACCGGCGGCGACGTGCTGTTCATCGAGGCGACTGCGATGCAAGGCAAGCCGGGCCTGACGCTCACCGGCCAGCTCGGCGACGTGATGAAGGAGTCGGCGCAGATCGCCCTCTCCTACGTCCGCGGGCATGCGCATGAGCTCGAGATCGATCCGTCGACGTTCGAGGAGCGCGCTTTCCACATCCACGTCCCGGCCGGCGCGATCCCGAAGGACGGCCCGAGTGCCGGCGTGACGATGGTGACCGCGCTGACCTCGCTGCTGAGCGACAGGCCCGTGCGGCACACGGTCGGCATGACCGGCGAGGTCACGCTCCAGGGTCGGGTGCTGCCGATCGGCGGCGTCAAGCAGAAGGTGCTGGCGGCGCACGCGGCCGGACTCACCGACGTGGTGCTCCCCGAGCGCAACCGGGGCGATCTCGACGACGTGCCCGAGGAGGTCCGCGAGGCGATGAAGTTCCACTTCGCGATGACCGTCGACGAGGTGCTGGGCGTCGCGCTCGAGCCGGCCGCCCTCGCGCAGGCCGCGTAGCAAGCTCTCCTCCCACCGCCGGCGGGCGGGCTTTTCAGAAGCCCGCCCGCCGCCGCGCGTTTGCACGTCTGCGCCGCGACTGGTTCGCGCCGCTCCGCCAGTGGTAGGTTCAGTCCATGACTACGACTACAGCCCCAGCGGAACAGAAGATCGTCGACGAAGTACCCAAGCAGCTCTACATCGGCGGGGAATGGCGCGACGGAGCGAAGGGCACGCTGTCGGTCGAGGACCCCTCGACCGGCGAGTCGTTGTGCGACGTCGCCGACGCCTCGACCGATGACGCCAAGGCCGCGCTGACCGCGGCCGTCGAGGCCGGTCCCGACTGGGCCGCGCACGCGCCCCGGGAGCGCGGGGAGGTCCTCCGCCGTGCGTTCGAGGCGATCACGGCCCGCGCCGACGACCTCGCGCTGCTGATGACGCTCGAGATGGGCAAGCCGCTCGCCGAGTCCAAGGCCGAGATCGCGTACGCCGCCGAGTTCTTCCGGTGGTTCTCCGAGGAGTCAGTCCGGATCGATGGGCGCTACGCGATGAACTCGAACGGCCAGGGCCGCGTGCTGACGATGAAGCAGCCCGTCGGGCCTTGCCTGCTGATCACGCCGTGGAACTTCCCGCTGGCGATGGGCACCCGCAAGATCGGGCCCGCGATCGCGGCCGGGTGCACGATGGTGGTCAAACCCGCGCAGCAGACGCCGCTGTCGATGCTCATGCTCGTCAAGATCCTCGAGGAGGTCGGTCTCCCGGGCGGAGTTGTGAACCTCGTCACGGCGTCGTCGTCGAGCGAGACGATGGCGCCGCTGATCGCCGATCCGAGGCTGCGCAAGATGTCGTTCACCGGCTCGACCGAGGTCGGGCGAAAGCTGATGGAGCAGGCCTCCCAGAACCTGCTGCGGCTGTCGATGGAGCTCGGCGGCAATGCGCCGTTCATCGTGTTCGACGACGCCGACATCGACGCCGCCGTGGCCGGGGCGCTCATCGCGAAGATGCGCAACATCGGCGAGGCGTGCACCGCGGCCAATCGCTTCCACGTCGCGGACAAGGTCGCCGACCAGTTCGCCCAGAAGCTCGCGGAGAAGATGGGCGAGATGAAGGTCGGGCGCGGCACCGAGGACGGTGTCCAGGTCGGGCCGCTGATCGACAACACCCAGCGCAGCAAGGTCGCCGAGCTGGTCGAGGATGCGATCGGCCGCGGCGCGAAGGCGGTCGTCGGCGGCCACGCCCGCGACGGCGCCGGCTACTTCTACGACCCGACGGTGCTCACCGACATCCCCGACGACGCCAATCTGCTCCAGGAGGAGATCTTCGGTCCGGTGGCGCCGGTCAAGGGCTTCGCCGACGAGGACGAGGCGATCGCCGCCGCCAACAACACCGAGTACGGCCTGGTCGCCTACGTCTTCACCAACGATCTCAAGCGCGCGCTCCGCGTCGTCGAGCGGCTCGAGACGGGCATGGTTGGCCTCAACCAAGGCATGGTGTCCAACGCCGGCGCTCCGTTCGGTGGGATCAAGCAATCGGGCTTCGGCCGCGAGGGCGGTTACGAGGGCATCCAGGAGTACCTCGAGACGAAGTACGTCGCCGTGAACCTCTGATTGCAGATTTCCCGCGGGCTTGCGGGACGGTTTACCGTTCGTCCTACGTTCACACGCGGTTGACACGTCCCGCGCCTCCGGGGCGTGTCAGACGAGGGCACCGACGGAGGAGGGCGGCTGATGAGCCACGAGACCGAAGCACCCCCGGACCCGGCTATGGCGACGGCGGAACCGCCGGTCACGGCGCAGCGACAACGGTTGACGAAGCGTTCGACGCAGCCGGCGGCGGAGCCATCGGAGCGCCGGCGGCAGCGGCTGCGACTCCGACCGCGCCGGGTGAGGACGCAGCCAGATCGGAGCATGAGCATCGTCACCCAGCTGATGCAACAGGGCACCGACGAGACGCAGGCGCTGCTCGACGCGGTCGGGCTGCGCGGGGATCTGAGCGGCGAGGCGCGAGACATCGCACGGCTGATCGAGCGCCGGCTTGCCGTGATCGCGGCTGCGAATTACGACAGTCCCCATGCACCCGCCATCGACCACCTCGAGATACAGCGAGCGTTCCTCGAGCACCGCTTCGTCGGACCGTTGAAGACGTACGAGCGGACGTTTCGCGGCTACGCGGTCCTCGACAACTTCCTCAATGTCACGTCGATCCTCGCCGGCCTCGGTGCCTCGCTGGCAGCCGCGCTCGAATGGCCCAAAGTGTGGGTAATCGTCCTCGGCCTCGTCGTCGGCGGGCTACAGAGCTTGAGCCAGTGGCTCAAGCCGTCGAGGCGCTCGACCCGTCGCGGGCTCGCCGCCAATGCCCTGCGCTCGGAGGGATGGGCGTTCCTCCAGGGCCGGGACCGCTATAAGGGCAAGGACAACGACCCCGCGGGCGCCTGGAAGCTGTTCTGCGATCAGATCGATCGCGTCGAGGAGCGCGAACAGACCGAGCAGGACAGGGAGTCGGCTGAGGGGCTGACTGCCAAAGGCGGCGGAAAGCCGCGCTGAGGCTGTCTACTCGAACCACATACCGGACGCGACCCGGGCCTCGACCAGTCGCGGGCCGTCGTCGGCGGCGATCGCGCCGCGGAGCGCCTCGGTGAGCTGCTCGCGGCCGGTCACGGTCTCCGCCGGCATCCCGTAGGCGCGCGCCACCGCGGCCGTGTCGAGCCCCGGGAGGTCGAGGCCCGGCGCCCCGGCCACCTGCTCGAACTCCGCGAACCACTTGAGGATCATGTACTCGGCGTTGCGCACCACGAGGAACGTGACCGGGACCTTGTAGGCGACCGCGGTCCACAGCACCGTGATCCCATACTGCGCCGACCCCTCCCCCACCACGCACACGACCGGCCGATCGGGCTCGGCCATCTGGACGCCGACCGCCGGCGCAGATCCCGAAGCCGAGGCCGCCGCTGGCGCTCTGGTAGTAGCTGCCGGGCTGCGACAGCCGCAGCCGGTTGCGGAGCGCAGACGCGCTCGACGGGATCTCCGCCACCGCGATCCCGCCATCGGGCCAGACGTCGGCCAGCGCCGCCATCGCCTCGGAGCCGCTCATCGGGTCGGCGTGCGCCGGTTCCGGGGGCGCCGGACGCGGATCCCGGCTCGGACGATCGGACTCGCCGACCAGCTCCACGAGCTGCTGCAGCGCGAGCGCGACGTCGCCGACGATCGCGTCGCCCATCGGCGCGCGGGCCGCCTCGTCGGGGTCGCTCGTGATTGCGATCAGCGACGCCCCCTCGGGCAGGAACGGACCCGGCATGTACGGGTAATACGGGAACACATAGGTGCCGACCACGAGGATCACGTCGTGGCCGTTGAGCGTCTGCGCGAGCGGCCCGATCGCCGGCGGCAGCACGCCGACGAAGTTCGGGTGGCCCTCCGGGAAGCCGATCCGGCTGCTCGCGGTGCCGGGCGAGGCCCACACCGGCAGGCGCTGCTTCTCGGCGAGCGCGACGGCGGCGTGCCATCCGCCGCTGGCGTCGATGTCGGGGCCGGCGACCATCACCGGGTTGCGCGCCGATTCGAGCAGCGCGGCGAGCTGCGCGAGCTCGGCCGGATCGGGGACGGCGCGGCCGCTGACAACTCGGCGCTGAGCGTTCAGCGCGCGATCCGCGTCGGCCTCGGCGTCCCAGTCGTCCATCGGGATCGACACGAACGCCGGGCCCCGTGGCGGCAGCGACGCGTGGTGGATCGCCCGCGCGATCGCGCCCGGCACGTCCTGGGCGCGGGGTGGCTCGTGGCTCCACTTCACGTGCGGCTGCGGGACGACGGTGGCGTCGCGGTTGGTGAGCAGCGCCTCGTGGGTGATCTGCGGTCGCACCTGCTGGCCGGCGGTAATCACCAGCGGCGCCTTGTTCGCCTTCGCGTTGCCGATCCCGCCGACGGCGTTGCCGACCCCGGGCGCGGTGTGCAGGTTGACGTGCGTCGGCCGCCCGGTCGCCTGCGCATACCCGTCGGCCATCCCGACGACGACGAGCTCCTGAAGGCCCAGCACGTACGTGAAGTCGTCGGGAAGCTCGGCCAGCATCGGCAGCTCGGTCGAGCCAGGGTTGCCGAACATCGTCGTCATCCCGTGGGCGCGGAACAGCTCGAGCGTGGCTTCGCGGACGGTCGTCATTTGCCGCGTGGGACCCTACTTGGTTGGTAGCGGGCAAAGCGCGCCTGGCCCGACTAAGTCCGCACTCGCGACCCACGCTGGCTCGAGTGCGGAGAAACTCGGGCCAGGCACGACTGAATCTGAATTCACCGCCGGCGGGAGATCGAGTGCGGACTTACTCGGGGTCGCGGGCGCGCGCGCCACCGCCCCCCTAGAGCTCCGACAGGACCTCGGAAGCCGCGCGCTCGCCGGAGCGGACGGCGCCGTCCATGTAGCCGTTCCAGTACGTCGAGGTCTCGGTGCCGGCCCAGTGGATCCGGCCGACCGGCTGGCGGATCCGGGGGCCGTAGGCGAGCAGCGTGCCGAGCGACGGGATCCCGACCGGGCACCCGCGGGTCCACGCCTCCGCCGACCAGTTCGTGTCGAAGTACGCGGTCGGGCTAGCCGCCTCCGAGCCGAACCAGCTGACGTACTGGTCGATTACCGCCGACTGCCGCGCGGACGGGGACATCGCGTTGTAGCTCCGCGCGTTATCGCCACCGACGAACCCGAACAGGACGCCCGGGGACCCCGACGGCGGCGAGTCGTCGAACGACGCGCTCACGGGGCCGCCGGTGTCGAGCACCGCGCCGGTCAGGCCGTTGGCGCGCCAGAACGGAGTGTCGTAGACGGCCGCGACCTTCGTCAGCGTCCCCTGCGGGTAGCGCTGGATCAGCTGGGCGCGGGCCGACGGCAGCGCCGGCGCGTAGTGGATACCGCCCGCCAGCACCGGCGGAATCGCGACGACCACGCGCTTGGCGGTGATCGTCCGCCGGCCGGTGTGGACGACCGCGCCGGCCTTGTCCTGCACGATCCGCTGGACCGGGGAGTTCAGGTGGATGCGATCGCCGAGCGCCGCCGCGACCCGGATCGCAACTTCCTGTGTGCCGCCGATGAAGCGCGACTGCTGTGCCCCGTTGCGCGTGTCGAAGTTGCGCTCGAACGTGCCCGCGTTCTGACTCGTTGCCCGAGGCGGCGATGTAGAACAGGACGAACAGGAGCGACAGCTCACCCGGCTCGGCGCCGAAGATCGGTCGCGTGGCGGCGGGCACGAGCGCCTGGAAGCGCGGGCTGACGCTGTTGGCATCGATCCAGCTCTGGAGCGTCTGGCCGTCCCAGCTCGACGCGTTCGAGGCGGTCCAGGGGGCGTCGACCGGAACCTCGGTCGACATCTGGTCGAGCTGCTGGACCACTTCGACTAGCTCGGCGGCGATCGTCGGGTCGGGGGGCGCGGTGCCGAGCGGGCCGGTGTCGCTGTAGCGCATCGGGGCGATCAGCCCCAGCGGGTTATCGACGTTGTTGACATACAGATCGTCGCCGGTGTCGTAGGTCGGGAACGTTCCGACGCCGACGGCATTGGCCAGCGCCATGATGTGGTCCTGGGTCGGTCCGACGAAGGTCGCGCCGCGCTCGGACACCTGACCGCCGCCGAGGTCGTGGTTCCAGGCCCGGCCGCCGACCCGGTCGCGCGCCTCGAGCACGATCACCGAGTGGCCGGCTTTCGCGATCTGGCGGGCGGCGGTCAACCCGGCAAAGCCGGCGCCGACCACGACGACATCGGCTTTGTGGACCTTCTTCTTATGGGCGTGCTTGCTCTGGCGGTGCTTTCGCTTGGCTGCCTCGGCGGCCGCCGGCCATGCCACCGTCGCGCCACTGACCAGCGTGCCCGCGACGAACCGTCGCCGTGTGATCGTCTTCTGTTCGTCGTTCATCCCGAGACCGCCTTGTTCGAGTGGTTGATGAATGCGTCGGCCGCCGCCAGGTCGAAGTCGCCGTGGTCGGAGCCGAGCCCCCCGGCGACGAGCGCGGCCACCGCGCACCCCAGCGCGGCCGCGTCGCCCCGCCCCCGCCCGAGCGCGAGACCTCGGAGGAAGCCAGCCGAGAACGCGTCGCCGCAGCCGGTGGTGTCGACCACGTCGACCGCGAACGCCGGCACTCGCTGCGCTCCCTCCCCGTCCACCACGACCGCGCCCTCGGCACCGCAGGTCGCCGCGACGCAGCCGACGCCGCGGTCGATCAGCGCACGGCAGCCGGCGAGCAGCTCGGTCTCGCCGCTGAGCGCCAGCACCTGCTCGTCGTTCGGCAGCAGGTAGTCGAGATGAGGGAACGCCGGCGCGATCCAGTCGAGGATCGCCGCTGCCTGCTCGCCGGGCGCGAGGATGTCCGCCGAGGTCACGACCCCGTGCTCGCGGGCGAATGAAAGGATCTTCGCGGCCTCCTCGCCGCCCATGAACTCGGGCGCGCCGAGATGCAGGTAGCCGCACCGCGCGATCTCCTCCCGCGGCGCGTCGGCAGCTGAGTACGTGGCGTTCGCGCCGATCACGTGGAACGCTGGGCGCGATCCGTCCGGACGGATCGGCAGCACACTCGCCGAGGTCTGAACGCCCTCGCGACGAACGAGCAGCGAGGCGTCGACGCCGAAGCGGCCGAGGAGCTCGAGCATCACGTCGCCGAGCTCGTCGTCGCCGATCGCGCCGGCACTGCGCACGCTCGCGCCGAGCTTCGCCAGCGTGACCGCGGTGCCGCCGGCGGGCCCGGCGGGCGTGATCCGGATCTGCTCGACAAGCTGGCCGCCCTGTCCCTCCGGGATCTGTTCGACGGGGCGGACGAGCACGTCGACGACGTGCACACCGAGCGTGATCACGTTCATCGGGTCGCTCACAGCGTCCGCTTCTTCGTGGTTCCGTAGCCGCGCGCGAGCACCGCATTCACGACCGCCATTCGCTCATCGGCATCGAGCGCGCGTGGCGTCCCGATCGCCGCCGCTCGCCAGTACAGGGCGCACGCCCACTCGAGCAGCGCGGATTGCGCCATCGCCACGTCGAGGTCGGGGCCGTGCGCGATCGCGCCGTGGCTCGCCATCAGCGCCGCCGCGCGCTCCTCGAGCGCGTCGAGCGTCGCCTCCGCGAGCTCGTCCGTCCCGAACGTGGCGTACGGCGCGACGCGCACCGGTCCGCCGAGCGCGAGCATCTGGTAGTGGACCACCGGCAGCTCGTCGAGCACGCACGACAGTGCGGTCGCGTACGGCGGATGGGTGTGCACGACCGCGCCGGCGTCGTAGCGCCGGTAGACGCCGAGGTGGAGACCGAGCTCGGACGTCGGCAGCAGATCGCCGTCGACCTGTTTGCCGTCGAGGTCGACGACCGCCACCTGCTCGGGCCCCAAGCTGTCGAGCGCCGCGCCGGTGGGCGTCACCGCGACGAGCTCGCCGGCGCGTTCTGACAGGTTGCCGGCGGTGCCGGTGACCTGGCCGTCGCCGGCAAGACGGCGCGCAGCCGCAGCTATGCGTTCTCGCTCCCGCACGAGTTGCATGGGCCGTGATCTAACTCGAACCAAAGCTCAGCTTCAAGTTCGAACCGGCGTGCCGTCTATCGTCGTCCCCCGCCCGCATGCTCGTCGCCGTCACAGATCACGCCGCCGAGCGGTTCCGCCAGCGCGTGCGCGGAACGCTCGACGAGAAGACCGAGATCGCCTCGCGCGTCGCCCGCGCCCACGCCGCCGGCCGGGTCGAGCCGGGCTCCGGCGGAGCCGTCCTCGTCCGCGACCTCGAACGCCGCGACGTCGTCTACGTGTGCCGTCCCGAGGGACCTTCCGAGCTCGTCGTGATCACGCTGTGGGAGGAAGGCGAGGACGCCGCCGTGCCCAAGCGCTTCACCAACGCGCTCCGCCGCGACGACCACCGCGTGAGCTAACGCACGAGCGCACGCTACCGCCGGCCCGCGCTGCGGAACCTCTTTTTCTCATTACAGTCACTATACTTTATGAAGTATGCTTATCTTCCGACGGCTACTTGGCTTCCTGCGCCCCTACCGGGGCGCAGTCAGGTGGTCGTTCGCGCTCGCCTTCGGGGCGATGGTCACGACGGTCCTGATCCCGTACCTGACCGGCCGGGCGATCGACTCGATTCACCCGAAGCTCTCCTCGGCCCACGCCACCGACCGCCATCACCTGGTGTTCTGGGTGCTCGCGATCGCCGCCGCCGGCCTGGCTCGGCTGGCGCTGAGCGCGGCGCGCCGGCTGGTCGCCGGCCGGGTGTCGCTGGCCGTCGAGGTCGACCTGCGCGAGGCGCTGTACTCGGCCCTGCAGTCGCTCGAGCTCGCGTTCTTCGACCGCCAGCAGACCGGGCAGCTGATGTCCCGCGCCACGGTCGACCTGCAGTCGGTCCGCTTCTTCCTCGGGTACGGCCTGATCTTCATCGCCCAGTCGATCCTGACGATCGGGCTGGCGGCGGTCGCGATGTTCGCGCTCCAACCCACGCTGGCGGCACTGTCGCTCGCGCCGGTGCCGCTCGTGGTCGTGATCGCGTGGATGTACGGCCGCCGGTCGCGGCCCGCGCTTCAGGAGGCGCAGCAGCGGATCGCCGAGCTCACCGCGGAGGCCGAGGAGAACGTGTCCGGCGTACGTGTGGTCAAGGCGTTCGCCCAGGAGAAGCGCCAGCTCGGCCGGTTCGAGCATTCGGTGACACGGGTGTTCGATCAGCAGATGTACGCGACCCGGATCCAGGCGCGGTACACGCCGCTGATCAGCTTCCTCCCGAACCTCGGCCTGGCCCTGATCCTGCTGATCGGCGGCCGGGACGTGATCCACGGATCGTTGACGATCGGGGATTTCACCGCCTTCTACGCGTATCTGCTGATGCTGATCTCGCCGATGCGGACGCTCGGGTACATGCTGAGCGCCGCGCAGCGCGCGACCGCGTCGGGCGCGCGGATCTTCGAGATCCTCGACCGCGAGCCGCAGATCACGAGCCCCGAGAACGCGCCGGCGCTGCCCGACGGGCCCGGACGGGTGTCGCTCCGCGACGTCAGCCTGACGTTCGACGGCGCCACCCAGCCGGCGCTGAGCAACGTCGATCTGGAAATCGAGCCTGGCCGCACCGTCGCGCTCGTGGGCGCGATGGGCTCGGGTAAGACGGCGCTCGTGTCGCTGCTGCCTCGGCTCTACGAGGTCAGCTCGGGATCGGTCCGGATTGACGGCGCCGACGTCCGCTCGGTCGACCTCCACAGCCTCCGGCACGCGATCGCGTTGGTCACCGACGACCCGTTCCTGTTCTCGGCCACGATCCACGACAACATCGCCTACGCGCGCTCCGACGCGACGCGCGAGGAGGTCGAGCGAGCAGCCCAGGTCGCGCAGGCTGACGGGTTCATCACCGCGCTGCCCAAGGGCTACGACACGCTGGTGGGCGAGCGCGGGCTGACCCTGTCGGGCGGCCAGCGCCAGCGGCTCGCGATCGCGCGGGCCGTCCTCGCCGACCCGCGAATCCTTGTCCTCGACGACGCGACGTCGTCGGTCGACGCCTCCACCGAGCAGGAGATCAAGCAGGCCCTCGGCGAGGTGATGGCCGGGCGGACGACGTTCGTGATCGCCCACCGCCTGTCGACGATCGCGCTGGCTGACGAGATCGTCGTGCTCGAGCACGGCCGGGTGGTGGCCCACGGGAGCCACGACGACCTGCTCGAAGAGTCCGATCTGTACCGCGAGATCGTCGAGAAGGGCATGCCCGACAAGGTGTTCATGACTCGCAAGTCGATCGGGGCGGTCGGACTGTGAGCCGCCGCTCGGACATCCGCCGTCGCCTGCGCCAGTCGAGCGGCCGGGGCCGCAAGCTCCGCGGCATGATCGAGCTGCTCTCGCCCTATCGCTGGCGGGTGCTCGCGATGTTCCTCTCGCTCGTGGCCGCGACCGCCGCGGCTCTCGCACCGGCGCCGCTGGCGAAGCTGGCCATCGACCAGGGGATCCAGCGCCACGACGTCGGCGCCCTAGATTTGATCGTCGTTCTGTTCCTGGTGTCGGCGATCGTGTACGCGATCGCCACCTACGCGCAGACGTACCTCGTCGGCTGGGTCGGCCAGCGCGCCCTCCAGGACCTGCGCGTCCGCCTGTTCATCCACCTGCAGCGGCTGTCGATCGGCTTCTATTCCCGCAATCGAACCGGCGTGATCATCTCGAGGATGACCAACGATGTCGAGGCGCTCGACCAGCTCGTCGAGGACGGGTTGGCGACGCTGATCCAGTCCGGGCTGACGCTGATCGGCGTGGTCGTGATCCTGTTCGTGCTCGACTCGCACCTCGCGCTCCTGACGTTCCTCGCGCTGCCGGTGATCGCCGTGGGCGCGTTCCTGTTCCGGATCGCCTCGGCCGACGCCTACCGCCTGACGCGCGAGAAGATCGCCTCGATCACGGGTTATCTGCAGGAGACGCTGTCCGGGATCCGTGTCGTCCGCGCGTTCGGCCAGGAGCGCGCGCACATGAAGCGGTTCGCCGAGCTCAACGACGAGAACCGGGCGGCGAACATGACGACGGTCAAGCTGAACGCGGCCTACTTCCCCGCGGTCGAGTTCCTGTCGGCGCTGGTCACGGTCGAGATCCTCGTGATCGGCGGGTTCGAGGCGATCAACGGCCACACCTCGACCGGCGTGGTGTTCGGGTTCATCGCCGCGCTCAACAACTTCTTCGATCCGATCCAGAATCTGTCGCAGCTGTACACGACGTATCAGTCCGGAATGGCCGCGCTCGACAAGATCTTCGACCTGCTCGACGAGCAGCCCGACATCGCCGACGCGCCCGACGCGACGCCGCTGCCCTCCATCCGCGGCGAGATCCGGTTCGACGACGTCTCGTTCCGTTACGGCGCGAGCGACGGCGACGACGCCGAGTGGGCGCTGCGCGATCTCGACCTCGTGATCCCGCCGGGCCAGACGGTCGCGCTGGTCGGCGAGACCGGCGCCGGCAAGTCGACGCTCGCGAAGCTGGTGGCGCGCTTCTACGACCCCACCACGGGCGGCGTACTCGTCGACGGCCACGACCTGCGCAAGGTCACCGGTCATTCGCTCCGATCGCAGATGGGGATCGTCCCGCAGGAGGGGTTCCTGTTCAGCGGGACGATCCGCGAGAACATCGCGTTCGGCCGACCCGACGCGACCAGCGAGGAGATCCAGGCGGCGGCCCGCGCCGTCGGGGCGCACGAATTCATCTCTGAGCTCGAGGACGGGTACGACGCGCAGATCGGCGAGCGTGGCGTGCAGCTGTCGGCCGGCCAGCGCCAGCTGGTCGCGTTCGCGCGAGCGCTGGTCGCCGATCCGCGCATACTTGTCCTCGATGAAGCAACCTCCAACGTCGACGTGCACACCGAGAGCCTGATCGAGCAGGGTCTGCGGCGCCTCGTGGCAGGCCGGACCGCGATCGTGATCGCCCACCGGCTGTCGACGATTCGCCACGCCGGACGGATCCTCGTGCTCGAGCACGGTCAGGTGGTCGAGGACGGGACCCACGACGAGCTGATCGAGGCCCAGGGGCGCTACTGGCGGCTGTACCGCGACTGGGCCGAGCAGGCCGCGGCGTAGCGTGCCGGTCGTCGTCCGGCTCGCCGTCACGGCGGTCAAGGCCACCCGTCTTCACCAGGTCGACAGCATCGACCTCGGGCACGACGGCGTTCACAGCAACCGTCGCTTCTATCTGATCGATGCGCGCGACCGGATGATCAACGGCAAGCTGATCGGTGAGCTTCAGCAGGTGATCGCCGACTACTCGGACGCGGAGCGGACGTTGCGACTCGAGCTCCCCGACGGCCGCGTCATCGAGGACGAGATCCGGCTCGGGGACCTGGTCACGACGAAGTTCTTCTCCCAGACCGCGGAGGGGCACGTCGTCGAGGGTCCATGGTCGGCGGCGCTCAGCGACTGCTTCGGGCGGACGCTCCGGCTCGTCGAAGTCGGCGATCGCGCCACCGCGGTCGATCGCGGCCCTGCCGGCGCGGTGTCGCTGATCTCGCGAGCGCTCGCTGACCAGGCTGGCGCAGGCGGGCGGCGCGGACTCGATCGACTCGCGCCGGTTCCGGATGCTGATCGAGATCGACGGCGTGAGCGCCCACGCCGAGGACCGCTGGGTCGGCCGCGCGGTGCGGATCGGCGAGACGACGATCGGGTTCGGCGGCCACGTCGGCCGTTGCCTGATCACGAGCCGCGACCCCGACACCGGGCACGGTCACCCTGCCGACGCTCGACATGCTCGGCGACTATCGCACCGGGCTCGACACCACCGAGCCGTTGCCGTTCGGGATCTACGGGCAGGTGCTCGTTCCCGGAACGGTCCGGGTCGGCGACGCGGTCACGCCGATGGATAGTGTTCCGGGGCAATGACCGAGCAAAGTACCGACACCGCCGCCGCAACCGGCACCACAAACGGATCCGCCGCCCGCGCCGAGCGCGTCGCGATCGACGTCTCCGGTCACGTCGCGACCGTCACCCTGACCCGGCCCGATAAGCACAACGCGCTCGACGTCGCGATGTTCGACGCGATCACCGCGGCCGCTGCGCGCGTTGCGGTCGAGCCCGGCGTGAGGGCGGTCGTCCTGCACGGCGAGGGGCCGAGCTTCTGCTCGGGGCTCGACGTGGCCGGCGTGATGGCCAACCAGCCCGGGTCGGACGCGCTGATGGATCCGCTGCACGGACCAGTCCCGAACTGGTTCCAGCGCGCCGCCCACGGTTGGCTCGAGGTGCCCGTGCCCGTGATCGCGGCGATTCACGGCCACTGCCTCGGCGGGGGGCTGCAGATCTCGCTCGCCGCGGACATCAGGTTCGCCACGCCGGACGCGCGCTTGTCGGTGCTCGAGGTCAAGTGGGGCCTGATCCCGGACATGGCGATCACGCGCACACTTCCGCGACTGGTCGGCATCGACGTCGCCAAGGAGCTCGCCTACACCGGACGCGTGATCAGCGGCAGCGAGGCTCACGCGCTCGGGCTCGTGACCCATCTGGCCGAGGATCCACTCGCGGCCGCGCAGGAGCTCGCGGCCGAAATCGCGACGCGCTCGCCGGACGCCGTCCGCGGGATGAAGCGGCTGTTCAACGAGTCGTGGACGGGCTCGACCGAGGAGACGCTGCGGCTCGAGGCCGACATCCAGCTCGGGCTGCTCGGGACGCCCAACCAAGTGGCCGCGGTCACGGCGGGCATGACCAAGCAGCCCGCCGTGTTCGCGGATCCAAACTGAGCGCCGCTCAGCCCACGGTCACCGTCACTCCCGCCTCCCGCTGTGCGTCCGGACCGAGGTCCGCGGTGGCGTGCACCACCGAGTTCGGTGGACGGCGCCCAGCTCGGCGGCGTCACCTGGAACGTCACGGCGACCGCGCGCCGCGGCTTCACCTGGCGGAACACCTTCTGCCCGCCGCGGCTCACGCTCCACCCCTGCGGCAGCTGGAGAGCGAGGCGCGACGTCGTGGAGCGTCTCGTTGCCACCGGCAGCTCAGCGTCACGGTGACGCTCGACGGCTGGCCGGGTGTCATCGTGCTCGGGGCCGTTGACGACTCACCTGCCGGGCACCCGGCGTCTCGGTCATCCGGAACGCGTCGCGCAGCGGCAGGTTGGCCATCGCCGAGGAGTCGCCGACGTAGACGTGGTACGTGCCGGCGGTCTGGCTCCACCCACCGGCGCCGTCGTCGTACCACCACGTGTCGCGCGGGGTGATCGTGAACTGCACGCGAGCCGACTGGCCCGGATTCAGCTGGACGCGCTGGAAGCCGACCAGCTGGCGCGGCGGCTCGCCGGTCGCGGCCGGGTCGCCCAGGTACAGCTGGGCCACGTCCGCGCCCGCTCGGCGCCCGACGTTGGTGACGGTGGCGGACACCCGGACGTCGTGGACGCCGTCGACCGCCTGCGGACCGACACGCAGACCGCTGTAAGGCAAACCGCGTGTATGACAGGCCGAACCCGAACGGGAACAGCGGCGTCAGGTTCTTGGCGTCGATACCAGCGGTAACCGACGTCGATGCCCTCCGAGTACTGCAGGTCCGGTGGGATCGTCGGGTTCGTGACGATCCCGGGGAACTGGGCCGGGTCGAGGCCGGGACCTCCGACAGGCTCGTCGGGAACGTCACCGGCAGGTGACCGCTCGGGTTGACCTGACCGAACAGCACCCGCGCCAGCGAGGTCCCGTTCGACTGGCCCGGATACCAGTCGTCGAGCACCGCGCTGACCTGGTTCAACCACGGCATCACGATCGGCGCGCCCGCGTCGATCACGACCATGGTGTGCGGGTTGGCCGCGGCGACCGCGGAGATCAGCTCGTCCTGCGCCGAGGGCAGGTTGAGGCTGAGGCGATCGGTGGCCTCGGACTCGGTGTCGTCGGACACGACCACGACCGCGCTCGAGGCCGACTTCGCCGCGGCGACAGCCGGGGCGATCGCCGAGCGCCAGGTCCGACGGCGTGGCCCAGGTCAGCGCACTCGACTGCGCCCGCCGCCGGAGATCGACAGCGTGTATTGCTGACCCGCGGTCGAGGCACCGCCACCGAGTAGATGTTCACCGGCGGTGTGCTCGGATTGTCGATCAGCTGCTTGCCGTCCAGCGACAGGTACTCGGGCGTGTAGCAGCCGCACGGGTTCGTGATCGCGAGCACGTACGTGCCCGTCTCCGGGGCGGTCAGCGTCCCGGTGTAGTCCCTGGCCGAATGCCGTCGGCGCGTAGGCCGGAGTCAGGTCCGTAGGCGGGATCGCCGTCAGCTGTGTGTCGGTCGGCAGCCCCTGCTGGTACACGATGTTCGTGCCGGAGCCGGCCGCAGCCTGGAGCCCAGCGAGCGGGGTGACCGTCTGGGACGGGATCACGTAGGCGCTTCCGCCTCCACCGTAGATCGGCTGCGTCGACGCGGCGGGGCCGATCACCGCCACCGTGCCGGCGTGGTTCGCCGACAGCGGCAGCGTGTGCGACGAGTTCTTGAGCAGCGTCGCGGCGGTGTCCGCGACCTCGGTGCCGACCGCCTGATGGGCCGGCGTCGTCACGGTCGCGAACGGGCTCGGGGTGAGCGGGTGGTCGAACAGGCCGAAGCGGAACATCTCGGTGAGGATCCGCTGGACCATCGTGTTGATCACCGCGCGCGGGATCGTGCCGTTCTCGATGTCCGTCTCGAGCGGTGCGCCGAAGGACGTGTTGAACGGCTGCTCCTGGTCGAGCCCGGAGAGCGCGCCGGGGATCGTGTCGTGCAGCGCCCCGTAGTCGGACGTGACGAAGCCCGGGTAACCCCACTCCTCGTCGAGCTTGTTCGTCAGCAGGGCCCGGTTCTCGCAGGCGTAGGCGCCGTTGATCGTCGAGTACGAGCACATCACCGACGCCGCCTTTGACTGCTGCACGGCCGCCTGGAACGCCGGGTAGTAGATCTCGTTCAGCGTGCGCTGATCGATGACCACGTCATCTGCGGGCGTGTTGCGGTTGGTCTCCTGGTTGTAGGCCGCGAAGTGCTTGACCTGCGACATCTCGCCGGTGCTCTGGACACCGTCGATCTCGCTCGTGGCCAGCGACGCGTTCAGGAACGGATCCTCGGTGAACGTCTCGAACGACCGGCCCCAGCGGGGATCCCGGTCGATGTTGATGGTCGGCCCGAGATTCACGGCCGCGCCCTTGCCGAACTCCTCGGAGCCGATCACCTGGCCGTACTGTCGCGCCAGCGATGGATCGAACGTGGCCGCAAGGCCGACACCGGCGGGTAGCTGGGTGACGCCGGGCAGCCCGTCGGCGACCCCGGCCGGGCCGTCCTCCTCGCCGAGCGCGGGGACCGAACCGCACGAGTTGAGCGAGAATCCCGGCATCCAGAACACGAACGGATTGCCGGAGGGGCCGCGGATAGTTGGTGGGCGGCTCTTCGGCGGTCCCGTGACCCTCGACGAGGAAGTCCTCCTGGTCCAGGGTCATGACGCTCATGACCTCGGCACGCGCTGGGCGATCGACTGACTCGGGTCGAGCCACGGACACTGCGACGATTGCGCGGGCCTGACATTCGTCGCGAGACGCGGTGGCATGCGCGCGGGTAGTGGTGACATGCGCGCGAGCAGAGGTGCCGTGAGGGCGAGCCACCGCCGAGCCCGACAGCGCCGTGACTGCGCCGCCGCGACCGCGACGGCGACGACGATCACCAACCGTCTACGACCAGAGGCCCCCCACCTCGATCGGCAAAGCGGATCGGCGATCGCGGGCACGTTGCATGCAGCGCCTCCCTCAGCGCGAAACATGTGGACGGGTCCCGGTCCCGTGCCAGGCAACCTACCACAGCGAATCGGGGCGCAACCTCCGGCTAGGGTCGTGAGCTCAGCCGGCGTGGGATTCCAACTGGGGAACAGGGACTCGAACCCCAACTTCGACGTCCAGAGCGTCGCGTGCTGCCATTACACCATTCCCCAGTGCTGTGCGTGGCTGTTGAGACTCAGGGGCCGAGTATAGGTCCTCACGCGCCGTCAGATCGCGGCTAGGTCGCTCGAGAGGTCCTCGAGCTCGCCCACGCGATGCCCGAGGGCGGCCCCGGAGCTCAGCAGCCGGCCCGCGTGCTCGAGGTCGTCCGAGCGACCGACGGTCAGGGCCGCCGCGACGCGCCCGTCGTGCAGGTAGAAGATCGTGAACTCGCCGTCGTCGATCGAGCCGCGCACGACCTCCTGATCCCATTCGGCGGCGGGCCCGACGTACTCGAGCGAGGCCCAGTCGGCGAGGTCTGAGAAGAAGTACGGCACGACGTCGTGCGGCTGGTCCTTGCCGAGCATGTTGAGCGCGGCGGTCTTCCCCTGGTTGAACGCGACGTCCCAGTGCTCGACCCGCTGCGAGCGGCCGCCGTGCACGACGCTCTCGTACTCGGCGATGTCGCCGGCGGCGAAGATGCCCGGCACGGCCGTCTGCAGGCGCGAGTCGACCACCACGCCCCCCTGCTCCCCGATCTCGAGCCCGGCGGTGCGGGACAGCCTGACGTCCGGAACCGCCCCCACGCCGACGACGACGACGTCGGCTTCGAGCCGGCGTCCTCGCTTGGTGACCACGTGGGTGACGCGGCCGCCGGCGCCGTCGAAGCTCTCGAGCTCGTCGTCGCCGTGGACCTCGACGCCGTGCTCCTCGAGCCGAGCCTGGAAGAACCGGCCCGCCTGCTCGCCGAAGCCGCGACTGAGCGCGACCGGCTCGATCATCACCAGCGAGCACGAGCTGCCCAGCTCGGTCAACGAGGCGGCAACCTCGGTTGCGATGTAGGAGCCGCCGATCAGCACCACGCGCTTGCCGGCGGCGTCCTCGCGGATCGCGTCGCTGTTGCCGAGCGTTCGGAGGTAGTGGATGCCCTCGAGCTCCGCGCCCGGCACGGAGATCCGGCGGACGCCCGCCCCGGTGGCGATCAGCGCCTTGTCGAAGCTGACCGCCTGCCCGTTTGACAGCGCGACCGTCCGCTCGCCGATGTTCAAGCTCTTCGCCGACACGCGAGTGAGCGCCTCAACCTGCTGCTCCTCGTACCAGTCCGGCGGGCGGAACAGCGTCTCCGCGCGCGACTCCTTCTCCTGGAGATAGCCCTTCGAGCACGGCGGCCGGTTGTACGGCAGGTCCGACTCCCGTCCGATCAGCAGGATCGACCCGTCGGCACCGGACTCGCGCAGCCACCGGGCGCAGTTGCCCGCCGCCAGGCCGCCGCCGATCAGCGCGTAGTCGACGTGCCGATCCGCCATCAAGACGTGGCGCTCGCGCCATTCGGAGCGAACTGCGGCGTGATCTGGGACTCGAGGCCCGGATCGAGGATCAGCAGCACCTGATCGCCCGGTTGGATCACGGAGTCGGCCTTCGGCACGAACCCGGCGCCGCCGCGCAGCACCGAGATGATCAGCGACCCGTCGGGTAGCTCGACGTCCTGCACCCGCTGACCGGCCGCCTCCGAGCCCTGGCTGACCTCGAGCTCGATGATCTCCAGATGCTCCTCCTCGAGCGCGAGCAGCTGCACGAGGCCGTATTCGGGGACCTCGTGCTCGATCAGGCGGAGGATCAGGTCGGTCGCCGACACCGCGGGCTGCACATCCAGCAGCCGGAAGTGCTGGAGGTTCCTCGGGTTGTTGACACGGGCGACGATCCGCTGGACGCCGTACTTCTCCTTGGCCATCTGGCAGATGAGGATGTTGTCCTCGTCGTCACCGGTGACCGCGATCACGAGGTCGGCGCGCTGGATCCCGGCGCGCTCGAGCACCCACAGCTCGGTGGCGTCGCCGTACTGGACGGCGTGCTCGAGCTCCTCCTCGACGACGCGATAGCGCGCGTGATCGGACTCGACGAGCGTCACCTCGCGGTCCTTGGCGATCAGCTCCCGCGCGAGGTTCCAGCCGACCTTGCCGGCGCCACAGATGATCACGTACATGGGGCAACGCTCCCGTTCATGCCGCTCCCGTTCATGCCAGCACCACGCGCGATGCCTGGTCGATCGCGATCTGCGTGGGACAAATCGTCAACAGCCCCTGCTCCGCATACCAGGCGGCCCGGCCGGGGTCGGCGACCCTGACCACCACCCGGCGGACCTTGAACCGCCGCTGCGCGATCTGGGCGATCACGAGGTTCGTGTTGTCGCCGCTGGTGGCGGCCACGAACACATCCGCCTGCTCGATGCCGGCCTCGATCAGCCCGTCGATCTCGAGCGCGGTGCTCACCGTAAACCTGCCGCCCGCGTCCTCCCAGGTCGTCAGCTGGTCCTTGTCGAGCCGTTCGTGCGACAGCGGATCGCTGTCGAGCACCGACACCTCGTGCCCGGCGTCGAGCGCCCGCTTGGCCACCGCGGACCCGACCCGGCCGGAGCCGACGATCAGGATGAACATGCGATGCAGAGTAGTGGCATTTCGGAGAACAGCAGCCTAGTACCCACCGCGCTAAGACGGCATAGAAATTGGGCGAATTGGTCTAAAGCGTCGAGGCGGTCCGCCCCGCCGGCCCCCCGACTCAGGTGATGATCGGGATGATCAGCAGCGCGACGATGTTCGCGACCTTGATCATCGGGTTGATCGCCGGCCCGGCGGTGTCCTTGAAGGGATCGCCGACGGTGTCGCCGGTGACCGCCGCGGCGTGGGCCTCGGAGCCCTTCCCGCCGTACGCGCCGTCCTCGATCAGCTTCTTGGCGTTGTCCCAGGCGCCACCGCCCGAGGTCATCGAGATCGCCACGAACAGCCCGACGACGATCACGCCGATCAGCAGGCCGCCGAGCGCCTCGATGCTGATCAACCCGACGACGAACGGGATCAGGATCGGGATCAGCGCGGGCAGGATCATCTCGCGCTGCGCGGCCCGGGTGACGAGGCTGAC
The DNA here is from genome assembly GCA_963699325.1 of uncultured Solirubrobacterales bacterium. Classification (GTDB taxonomy): domain Bacteria; phylum Actinomycetota; class Thermoleophilia; order Solirubrobacterales; family Solirubrobacteraceae; genus Palsa-465. The sequence continues at coordinate 166,301 of CAVOTN010000023.1, forward strand.
GGCCGCGCCGTACTCGGGCTGCTCGGTGCCGTCCATGATCCCGGGGTGCTCGCGGAACTGGCGGCGCACCTCCTCGACCACCGCGCCGCCGGCGCGGCCCACCGCCTCCATCGCCAGCGAGGCGAACAGGTAGACCATCATTCCTCCGAGCAGCAGGCCGATCAGCACCGCCGGGTTGCCGATCGAGAAGTTCGGATGCTTGCCGGCCTGGATCACCTCGGTCTCGAATGCGTTGAACAGCACGAGCGCGGCGAGCGCGGCCGAGCCGATCGCGTATCCCTTGGTGACCGCCTTGGTCGTGTTACCGACGGCGTCGAGCGGGTCGGTGACGTTCCGGACCTCCTCGGGGAGGTTGGCCATCTCGGCGATCCCGCCGGCGTTGTCGGTGATCGGCCCGAACGCGTCGAGCGCGACGATCAGGCCCGTCAAAGAGAGCTGCGCCATCACGGCGACGCCGATGCCGTAGATCCCGGTGGTTCCTCCACCGCCCAGCTTCCAGGCTCCGAAGATTCCGAGCGCGAGCACGATCGCGGGCGGCGCCGTCGACTGGTACCCCTGGGCGAGTCCCTGGATGATGTTTGTGGCGTGGCCGGTCTGCGAGGCCCGCGCGGTGCTCCTCACCGGAGCGAAGCGTGTCGAGGTGAAGTAGTCGGTGATCACGAACAGGCATGCGGTCACGCCGATCCCGATCAACGCGCACAGGTAGTACTTCCACCAATGCGGCGCGGCGAGGCCGGTCGCCTTGAACGTGAGCCCCTTCATCATCCAGTAGGTGATCGGGATGAACGCGAGCGCCGCGAGCGCGCCCGAGACGATCAGGCCCTGGTAGAGCGCACGCTCGACGTTCCCGGCGCGCGACCGCACGGCGAACGTCCCGATGATCGAGGCGATGATCGAGACCGCGCCGAGCACGAGCGGGTACAGCGCCACCGCCGACTGCTGGCTGAACAGCAGGACGCCCAGCAGCATGACCGCGACCGCGGTCACCGCGTAGGTCTCGAACAGGTCGGCCGCCATCCCGGCACAGTCGCCGACGTTGTCGCCGACGTTGTCGGCGATCACGGCGGGGTTCCGCGGATCGTCCTCGGGAATGCCGGCTTCGATCTTGCCGACGAGGTCGGCGCCGACGTCGGCGGCCTTGGTGAAGATGCCGCCGCCGAGGCGGGCGAACACCGAGATCAGCGAGCCGCCGAAGCCGAGACCGATCAGCGCGTCGACGGCCTCCTTCTGGCTCTCGCCGGCGATCCAGGTGAGGATCCCGTAGTAACCGGCGACGCCCAGCAGGGCCAGGCCGACGACGAGCAGCCCGGTCACCGCGCCACCGCGGAACGCGACCTCGAGCGCGCGCGACACGCCTCCGCGCGCGGATTCCGCAACGCGGGCGTTGGCGCGCACGGACACGTTCATGCCGATGTAGCCGGCCGAAGCCGACAACGCGCCGCCGATCAGGAACCCGATCGCGACGCGGATGTTCTGGATCGGGATCAGCACGATGAACAGGATCACGCCGACCCCGGCGATCGTCGTGTACTGGCGGTTCAGGTATGCCCGCGCCCCTTCTTGCACGGCCGCGGAGATCGTGCGCATCGCTTCGTTGCCGGGGGACAGCGCGAGCAGCGCGCGCGAGGTCAGGACGCCATAGGCGACAGCAGCGCCGGAGCAGATGAGCGCGATGAGGACGCCGTGGTGCGTCAGAAAGCTGGACAAGAAGATCCTCCGGGGAAGGTCTGATTTAGAGAGAGGGCGCGGGCAAGCGCAGCCAACACAACTGGAAAGGGCCGCCACCCGTGCTGGTTGAGCGGAGGCCCGGAAGGCGGAGATTTTAGCGGGGGTTGAGGCGGAACGTCCCCAGACGCCGACCGACTGTCCGTCCGTTGACCGCTAGCTCAGGCTATTGGCCGGGTATCCAGAGGCGGCCGCTGCGCTGGGCCGGCCCCGGCTCACCGGGCTTCGGTGGCGGCTCCGGCGCGGGTGGTTCGGCCCCGCCAGGCCCCGGAGCGGCCCCGCCGGGGCCTCGCAGCGCCGGCCGCTGCGGTGTCCGCCTCGCCCCCACCCGGCGCAGGCGCCTGCCCGCCGATCCTCACGTACGCCATCTGCAGCTGAGACACGGCGTCCCGGATCGCGGCGATCTGCGTCGGAGCCGTCTGCTCGAGCACGGGCAACAGCGCGCGGAGGGACTCGATCGCGAGGCGAACCTGTGCCGGATCCCGTTCGGACTCGGTGCCCGGGGCCAGGCCGGTGCGGCGCATCCCGAGGTTTGCGAGCGCGGCGACGTTGTCGAGCAGGACGTGCTCGACCCGGAGGCGCTTGAGCTCGGCCTCGTAGGCCGCCCGCAGCTCCTCCTCGGACGGTTCTGTGGGTTCGCTGGTCATGGGACTTGATCGGCGGCGCCTGACGGCGGCGCCTTAGCGGGTCACTTCCGCCGTACTCGCAGCATACGTATCGCGAGTCTCGGCCACGACGGCGGCGTATGCCTCGGACAGGCTCATCCCGGCGTCGGTCATCCGCCGCTGGCGTTGCGCGCCGTTCATCGAGGGCAGCGCCACGTCGATCCCGAGCTCGCTGCGGACGGGCGCCGACCAGCCGAGCAGACGCTCCAGCGCCTCCGAGGCGGGGTAGGGCTCGGCGCGCTCGAGGTCGAGCAGATCGCCGTCGAGCCCGTAGCGGATCGCCCGCCACACGTTCTCCTCGATCAGGCGCCGAGGCAGATCAGCACTCGGGACCCCTTCGTCATGGTCGCGCGCGGCCTGCGCCACGCAGGCCACGATCAGCGCCGCGAGCGCCTCGGACTCGGTCGCGGTCATCTGCGCGTCGCAGATCCTCACCTCGACCGTGCCGAACGAGAAGTGCGGGCGGATCGACCACCAGACCTGGGTGTACTCGACGATCGAGCGGGTCCGCACGAGGAAGTCGATGTAATCGGCGAACGGCTGCCAGCCGCCGAACGCATCGGGAACGCCACAGCGCGGAAAGCTCTTGGTGAAGATCTGCGTGCGCGCGGTGTGCAGGCCCGAGTCGCGGCCGTCGAGAAACGGCGAGTTGGCCGAGATCGCGAGCAGCAGCGGCAGCACGGGGCGCAGCCGATCGCACACGAGCACGGCCCGGTCGGCGCCTCTGATGCCGACGTGGACGTGCAGAGAGAACGTGTTGTTGCGCCAGGCCACGTACTTGAGGCCATCCTCGACCCGGTGATAGTGCTCGGTGTCGATGATCCGCTGCTCGCGGTAGTCCGCCCACGGATGCGTGCCGGTGGCGCCGAGCGCGACGCCGTGGTCGGCCGCGAGCGCGAACAGCCGCCGGCGCCGGTCGCGCTGCAGGGCCACCGCGCCGGCGAGGTCGGCGCCGCGACCCGAGCGGATCTCGATCTCGGAGGAGATCAGCTCGCCGGCGACCGAGTCCGCGAGCACTGGGTCGGCCTGGGCAGCGTCGCGGAGCTCCTCGAACCGCGGCACGAGGCCGAGCGACTGGGAATCGAGCACCCCGAACTCCTCCTCGAGCCCGACGGTGAAATCCGTCGAGTCCTCGAAGGCGGCGCATGCCGATTCCAGGTCGAGGCTCACGATCTGAGTGAGTATCAGGTGAGGTAGAAGTAGAGCGCGTAGAGCAGGTCGACGGCCGGGCTCGAAGTGTGAACCGTGACCTCCGGCGGTACCTGCAGCAGCGCGTCGGAGTAGTTGAAGATGATCTTCACGCCCGCGTCGACGAGATCGTCGGCGAGTTTCTGGGCGGCGGGGGACGGCACCGCGAGCACGGCGACGACGATGTCCTCATCGTCGATCAGCTCGCGCAGATCGGAGTTGTGGCGCACCGCGAGAGTCCCGATCTGCGTCCCGACCTTGCCCTGGTCGACGTCGAAGATCGCGACCACGCGGAAGCCGTGGTCGGCGAAGATGTCCGAGGTCGCGATCGCGGTGCCCAGGTGGCCGGCGCCGAACAGCGCGATGTTGTGCTGGCCCGAGGTGCGCAGGATCTTGCGGATCTGCGTGACCAGCGACTCGACGTTGTAGCCGACCCCGCGCTTGCCGAACTTGCCGAAACCCGAAAGGTCGCGCCGGATCTGCGTCGAGTTCACGTGCGTGTAGTCCGCGAGCTCCTGAGAGGAGATCGTCTCCTTGCCCATCTTCCGGGCCTGGATCAGGACCTGGAGATAGCGCGATAACCGCGCGGCGACGCCTAGGGCGAGCTTCTCGCCCGGTTTGTCGACGCCGGGCTCAAATGTTTCGGCACCCGTCCCAACCGTGTAGCTCATCCGAGTTGCACCATATCGAGATGGCGCTCGAGCTCGGACTCGTTCACGAACAGCTCGAACGCCTCCACACCCTCGATCGTAACGACCGGGATCCGTTCGAGATAGGCCCGGTGAAGGGCGTCGTCGGAATCGATGTCGCGCTCTTCGAGGGTGAACTGGCGCTCGCGGCGGACTCGCTCGAGGATCGCACGCGCGTCGTCGCACAGACAGCAGCCCTCGCGGCTGTAGAGCACGACCGTGGTCATCGGGCCATCAGTGCGAGCTCGCCGGTCGCATACACGTCGAGGTCGAGGTAGTCCGGGTACGGGAGCGCGCCAGCGAAGCGGGCGGCGCTCGCGATCATCGCGGCGTTGTCGGTGCAGAGCTCGCGCGGCGGGACGTGCAGCTCGACCTCGAGCGAGCGCATCCGCTCGCGGACCGGGCCGTTCGCGGCGACGCCCCCGCCGACCGACAGCCGCTCGAGCCCGGTCTGATCGAGCGCCCGCTCGACCCGGATCGCCAGCGACTGCACGATCGCCCGCTGGTACGAGGCCGCCAGGTCGGCGCGCCGGCGCTCGGCCTCCTCCTCGCCGAGGTCTCGAACCCGGTACAGCAGCGCGGTCTTCAAGCCCGCGAACGAGAAGTCGAGCCCGCGCAGCCGTTGCCCCGTCGGAAATGCGAACGCGTCCGGATCGCCGTCGCGGGCCAGTTTTTCGAGCGCCGGGCCCCCGGGATAGCCGAGGCCGAGCAGGCGCGCGCCCTTGTCGAACGCCTCGCCGGCGGCGTCGTCGAGCGTCTGGCCGATGACCTCGTAGCCCGGCCCGTGATCGGTGACGTGCGCGAGCAGCGTGTGGCCGCCGCTGGCGATCAGGCTGAGGAACGGCGGCTCGAACGGGGCCGGCCCGAGAAACGCAGCGGCGACGTGGCCGTGCAGGTGATCGACGGGCGCGAGCGGAAGCTCGTGCGCGGCCGCGAGTCCCTTCGCCGTCGCCACGCCGACGAGCAGCGCCGCGACGAGCCCCGGCCCCCGCGTGACCGCGACCATGTCGAGCTCGGGCAGCGACGCGCCGGCGAGCGCGAGCGCCTCGTCGACCACATCGCCGATCAGCTCGAGGTGGTGGCGCGAGGCGATCTCGGGCACGACGCCGCCGTAGCGGTCGTGGACGCCCTGGGAGGAGATCACGTTCGAGCGGATCTCCCCCGCTTCGGTGACGACCGCCGCGCAGGTGTCGTCACAGCTCGTCTCGAGCGCGAGGATCACCCCGACGCGCTCGGGGTCGACGCGGTCTCCGCCGTGCGCCACATGATCAGGGCGTCCTCTCCCGTGTCCTGGTAGTAGCGCCGGCGCGTGCCGGCCGACCGGAAGCCGAAGCGCTCATACAGAGCGATCGCGTGGCTGTTCGACGGGCGCACCTCGAGCGTGTAGGACGCCTCGTCGCCGGCGCGCACGATCATCTCCTCGAGCAGCGCGGTCGCGATTCCCCGCCGCCTCACCGGCGGGTCGATCGCGATGTTCATCAGATGCCAGACGTCGGCGTAGCGCGAGCAGATCAGGTAGCCGACGACCCGGCGCTCCTCGATCGCGGCCAGGCACACGCCCGACGGCTTGGACAGCTCGAGCACGAACATCGCCAGCGACCACGGGGTCGGGAACGCGCGCCGCTCGATCGAGATGACCTGTGGGAGGTCCGAGTACCCCAGTGACCGAATGCTGACTGACTGTGTGCTCATTGGCTTTTGCGGCGGTGCCTTTACCTGCGGGCCATCTCGGCGTCGGGAGCGCGCAGGTAGTCCGGGCGGACCTCGTCGGGGGGACCCGGTTGCACGCCGGCTGCGAGCCGGCAGTGATTCGTGGCCGTGACCCTGTGCAGCTGCGAATCGTCGTCTGGAATGAAGGCTCCCGAGCGCTCGAGAACCTCTCTGAATGCTACCGCTCCGTCCCCGATCGCCAGCGTGGTCGGGCCGAGCGGCGTCACCAGGTTGGCGAGCGTCTCGGGCGCGAACGCTCGCGGCAGCAGCAGCGCGCTCTCGTAGTCCTCGACCTCGTCCATCCGCCAGCTCGCGGCGAACACCTCGCTCCGGCGGGCGTCGAGCACCGCGAGCACCACGTCGAACAGGGTCGACCGCGCCGCGTCCACGTCCGGAACCGCGAGCGCGGCGCGTCCTTGCGGACCCGCCAGCGCCAACGACTGCAGGGTCGAGACCCCGACCAGCGGAATGCCTCGCGCCCGTGCCAGCGCCCGCGCGGTCGCGATCCCGATCCGCAGTCCGGTGAACGTTCCCGGCCCGACGCCGACGGCGATTCGATCGACGTCCTCCCAGCCGGCCCCGGCGCGGTCGAGCACCATCGCGGTCAGCGGCAGCAGCCGCGTGGCGTGGCCGGGGCGCTCGCCCGCCGGCGGATCGTCTCGCGCCGTGTAGACGACGTTGCCCACGCCTGACAGGGACACGGTGGTCGCGCGCGTGGCGGTGTCGAACGCGAGGATCCTCATCGCGCCTCGATCGTCACCACCCGCCGGTCGCCGCCGGCGTGCTCGATCACTACGCGCGCGGCCAGGCGCGAGAGGCCCACGATCGTCGCCACCGCTTGCTCGGGCCACTCGACGAACGCGATCCGGTCCGGGCCGATGTAGTCGGCCAGCAGGTCGGGATCCTCGTCCCCCAGATCCGCCACCCGGTACAGGTCGAGGTGCGATACGGGCACGCTGGCCGGATACCGCTGGCCGATCGTGAACGTCGGGCTGGTGACCACGCCGTCGATCCCGAGCGCCCGGCACGCGCCGCGGACGAATGTCGTCTTGCCGGCGCCGAGCTCTCCCTCGACGAGCACGACGTCGCCGGCCTCAAGTCCAGCCGCCAGTTCCGCGGCGAGCGCCTCGGTCTGCGCTGGGTCACTGGTCTCGTGGCGCCGTGGCATCGGCACATGCCAATGTAGTCCCCCATTACTCCGAGCGGTTCGGTACCGTCAGCGCGAGGAATGCGCGTACCGACCCTCGAATCAGCGACCTGATGCTGACGTCGCTGAGACAACGCTACGAGCCGCAGCTGTCACGGCTCGGCGGCTCGGATACCGCCAAGGCGGCGGGTCTGGCTGGCGCGATGGTCGCCAACAACGTGATCGCGCTCGGTTCGGTGATCGTGTTCTCCCGGCTGCTCAGCGACTACGGATCGCTGGCCGCCCTCGTCAGCTACTTCCTGATCCTCGCGGTCGTCGGGTATGCGATGCAGCTGGCAACCGCGCGCGAGGCCGTGCTCGGCCATCTCGGGGTCGGGGCGGCAATGGCCGCGACGATCCGGAACTGGATGAAGTGGCTGCTGGTCTTCACGGCGGTGATGACGGTGTTCTCGGTCTTGTTGAGGCATCCGATCGCCGTTGCCGTCGGGGTCAAGCAAGACTGGGGAGCGGCACTCGGAATCCCGGCCGGTTGCCTCTACCTGATGCTGTGCATCCTGCGCGGCTTCCTCCAGGGCCTCGGCGACTATCGCGCGGTCGGCATCAGCCTGGTCGGCGAGCAGACCGCCCGGCTCGTGCTCGGCGGCGTGCTCGCGGCGGTCGGCCTCGGAGTGACCGGCGCGTACATCGGAACCCCACTGTCGTTCGTCGCGATGATGTTCTACTGCGCGGTGCCGCTGCGCCGCCGGCTCGGCGCGGCGGAGCCCGGGCGTCGCCCGGCGATCCCGCTGTGGGCCCACGTGTGGAAGGCGTGGGCGGCGATCGCGGCGCTCGGGATCATCGCCGTGCTCCAGAACATCGACATCATCGCCGCCAAGCACCGGTTCTCGTCCGATCTGGCGAGCTCCTACAGCGCCACCGCGGTGGCCGCCAAGGTCCTTATCTGGGTCGCGATGGGAGCGGGCTTCTACCTGGTGCCCGAGGTCTCGCGCAAGCATTCGGCCGGAGAGGACGGCCGTCCGGTGCTGGCCAAGGCGCTCGCGATCGTCGGCCGTCGCCGCCGTCCCCTGCCTGCTCATCTACGGCTTCGCGTCCACGCCCCTGATCAGGGCTGCGTTCAAATCGAACCGCCTGCTCGCGGTCGACTCGCTGTTCATCCTCGGCGTCGCGTTCACGTTCCTCGCCGCCACCTACCTCGCGGTCCAGTACATGCTCGCGCTCAAGCGCACGTGGTTCCTGCTCCCGCTCGGCCTCGTCGCCGTCGCCGAGCCGATCCTCCTGCTCCAGGCGTCGAAGGAGCCGAAGGGGTTCGCGATGGTCGTGCTCGGGGTCCAGATCGCCGGCGCGCTGATCGCGTTCGGGATGGCGCTCCGACCCGACAAGGCTCGGCCCGACCGGGCCGACCCGCCCCCGCCAGGCCTCGAAGAGCCCGAGCTCGTCGGCGCCTCGGGTCTGTCGTAGCGATGGCTGTGACGAAGATCATCGAGCTCGTCGGCAGCTCGACCACCAGCTCCGACGACGCGATCAAGGCCGCGCTCAGCGAGGCGCAGGCAACGATCCGCAACATCAAGGCTCTCGACGTGGTCTCGGTCGGCCTGCGCGGTGACAACCTCGACGAGTGGCGCGCGCTGGTTCGCATCTCGTTCCTGATCGAGCGCGTAACCGACTGACGGGCGTCGCTCCGCTCGGCGCTAAAACAGGCCCAGCTGCGCCACCGGCTCCGGCTGCCCGGCCCCGACCGGCGCCGCCTCCGGCTCATCCGGCTCGTCGTCAATCTCCGGGACGGGTTCGTAGGACTGCGGCTGCTCGGGCGGTCCGAGCGCGAGCAGGTCGGGAATCCGGTGGAAGTCCGCGCGCAGCGCCTCGAGCGTCGAGGGCGTGTACAGCGCCGCCGCCGGGTGGTAGAGCGGATACAGCCGCACCGCCCGCGGGCCGATCAGCCGCACCTCCTCGTGGCCGTGCAGCCGCGAGATCCCGGTGCTATCGGCGCGGAGCAGCTTGGTCGAGAAGTTCCCGAGCGTGCAGATCACCGTCGGCTCGATCAGCTCCACCTGGCTGCGCAGGTAGTCCTGACACGTCTCGATCTCGTTCGGGTGCGGATCGCGGTTCTGCGGAGGGCGGCATTTCAAGGTGTTGCATATAAACACCTCTTTCCGGTCCATTGAGATCTCCGCGAGCAACTTGTCGAGCAGCTTGCCGGCCTGCCCGACGAACGGCAGCCCCATCCGGTCCTCGTTGGCACCCGGCGCCTCGCCGATGAACATCAGGTCGGCGTCGGCATTGCCGGCGCCGAACACTACGGTCGTGCGCGTCTGGTGCAGGGGGCAGCGGACGCAACCGCGCGCCTCCTCGTAGACGGCCCGCAACAGCTCACGTCGCTCCGGGGCACTCCTCACTGATGGCGATGGTAATCCCGTCGGCGGACACAGCGCGGACCCAAACGCGCAATTTGGGTAACTGGGCGCCGACCCGGGGTATATTCGAGTTGCCGGGGCCGTCACGCTCACGTCGCGGACGGACCTCGTCGGCCTTTCATCACTTTCGTCGCCGACCGGTATCTCAGATGCGAGAACTGGAACGGAATCAATCCTCTGACAAACCCGCACGCCCGCGCCTGGCCATCATCGGCCGGGGCCGAGTTGGTACCGCGCTCGCCGGCGCGTTCGCCACCGCGGGCTACTCCGTCTCGGGTCCGCTGGGCCGGGGGGCGGACGGGTCCGGGGCCGACGCCGTTCTCTTGTGCGTCCCCGACGACGAGATCGTCCGCGCGGCCGCCCACGTCCCCCCTGGCCCGCTCGTCGGCCACTGCTCAGGCGCCACGGGCCTCAGCGCGCTCACGCCACACGAGGCGTTCGCGTTGCATCCGCTGATGACAGTGACGGCGGAGGGAGCCGATTTCGCCGGCGCCGGCGCGGCGATCGCGGGGACGACCCCCCGCGCGCTCGATCTCGCCGCCGAGCTCGCCCAGGCGCTCGGAATGCGCCCCGCCCAGGTCGCCGAGGCCGACCGGCCGGCCTACCACGCCGCCGCGTCGATCGCGTCCAACTTCCTGGTCACACTCGAGGCCGCAGCCGAGCGCGTCGCCGGCGCCGCCGGCGTGGGGCGCGACCAACTCGTTCCGCTCGTGCGCGCGACCGTCGAGAACTGGGCGCGGCTCGGCCCCGAGCGCGCGCTCACCGGACCGGTGGCGCGCGGCGACGAGGCGACGATCGAGCGCCAGCGCGCCGCCGTCGAGGACGTGGCTCCGGATCTGGTGGCGCTGTTCGACGAGCTCGTGACGGCGACGCGCGCGCTCGCGGCGGTTCGTGATCGGGAGACGCAGGCGGCGTGAAGGTGATCTCCACGATCGCGGAGGTGCGAGCCGAGCTGCTCGAGCCCCACCGAGCGGGGCGGCGAATCGGCCTCGTGCCGACCATGGGCGCCTTCCACGAAGGACATCTGTCGCTGATGCGTCGCGCGCGGCAGGACTGCGATGTCGTCGTCGTGTCACTGTTCGTGAACCCGTCCCAGTTCAACGACGCCGGCGACCTCGACGCGTACCCACGAGACCCCGAGCGCGACATCGCGCTCGCCGCCGAGATCGGGGTCGACTACGTGTTCGCGCCGGCGGTCGACGAGGTCTACCCGCCCGGGTTTGCCACGACCGTCTCGGTCGCGGGGGTGACCGAGACGCTCGAGGGCGCACACCGCGGCCGCGCTCACTTCGACGCGGTCGCGACCGTCGTCACGAAGCTCTTCAACATCGTCCGTCCCGACGTGGCGTACTTCGGCCAGAAGGACGCGCAGCAGGCGGTCGTGATCCAGCGGTTGGTGCGCGACCTCGACATCCCGGTCGCGATCGCGGTGTGCCCGACGGTCCGCGAGGCCGACGGGCTCGCGATGTCGAGCCGCAACGTGCACCTGTCGCCGGACGATCGCGACCGCGCGGCGGCGCTCCACCGCGCGCTCGCCGCGGCGCAGGATGCCGTCAGCGCCGGCGAGCGCGACCCCGGCGCAGCCCGCAAACGGGCGCTGGCCGAACTGGCCCGCGCTGGCATCGAGCCCGAGTACGTCGAGCTGGTGTCGGCCGACACGCTGGCGCCGCTCGAGCGGATCGACGGCCGCGCGCTCGCGGTCCTTGCCGCTCCAGTGGGTAGTACCCGACTGATCGACAACGAACTGATCCTGCCCCCTAATGGGGACGGGAGCCGCTGATGCAACGCACGATGAACGAGACCCTCAACATCGACCGCGAGGTGGCGACCCTGTTCGGGGCGTCAACCACCGCGTAAGGAGCGAAGGCCATGTCTGCAACTCCCCGCATCCCGATCCCGCAGAACCTCGATTCCCCGCTTCCGATGACGCTTCCCCGGCTGGTCGAGAAGAAGCGACTCGGGGAGCCGATCGTGATGGTGACCGCGTACGACTATCCGTCCGCTCAGGTCGCCGAGGCGGCCGGCGTCGACGTCGTGCTCGTCGGCGACTCCGGCGCGATGACCGTGCTCGGGTACCAGTCGACCGTGCCGGTGTCGATCGACGAGATGCTGATGCTCGCCGCGGCCGTGCGGCGCGGCCTGCAGACACCGTTGCTCGTCGGCGACCTGCCGTTCGGGTCCTACGAGGCATCGGACGAGCTCGCGATCGCCACCGCGCAGCGGTTCATCAAGGAGGCGGGCTGCGACGCGGTCAAGCTGGAGCGCGGCGGCACGAGCGTCCAGCGCGCCCGCGCGATCGTCGAGGCCGGGATTCCCGTGATGGGCCATGTCGGGCTGACGCCGCAGACCGCGACCGCGCTCGGCGGCTACCGCGCGCAGGGGCGCACGGCCGACCGCGCCCTCGGGGTCGCCCGCGACGCGATCGCGCTCGAGCGGGCGGGCTGCTTCTCGCTCGTGTTCGAGGCGGTCCCGGCGGCGGTCGCCGCGGCCATGATGCAGCGGCTTCAGATCCCGGTGATCGGGATCGGCGCCGGCCCGGCGACCGACGGCCAGGTGCTCGTGTTCCACGACCTGCTCGGCATCTACGACGGGCATGCCCCGAGGTTCGCCAAGCGGTACGGCGAGATGCGCGAGCAGATGATCGCCGGCGTGGCCGCGTACGCGGCCGACGTCCGCGGCGGCTCGTTCCCGAGCCCCGAGCACACCTACTCGATCGACGACGACGAGCTGCGGGCATTCGAGGCCGGGCTCGACGACATGCCGTAGGGCGGACCGCCTGGCCAGGCGGTCTGAGCGCGCCGCCTGGCCGCCCGCCAATACCATCCGCGGGGATGCCGCGCCTCGGGGACCTGTTCGCGCCGCGCGACCGGGCTTACTTCGAGCTCTTTGAAGAGGCCGGGCAGAACGTGATGCGGGCGGCGGACCTGCTCGAGCGGATGCTGGTCAACTTCCCGGACACTCGCGAGCTGGCGGGCGAGATCCTCGAGTGCGAGCACGAGGGCGACCGGATCACGCACGACATCATCGATCGCCTCAACCACACGTTCGTCACCCCGATCGACCGCGAGGACATCCTCGCACTGGCCTCCGCGCTCGACGACATCGTCGACTACACCGAGGAGGTGGCTGACTACCTCGGCCTTTACCGGATCGAGGCGCCGATGGACCAGGCGATCGGCCTCGCGCATGTCCTCAGCCTCGCCTGCCGGCAGGTGGGCGAAGCGATCCCGCTGCTGCGCGGCTTTAGGGATCTCTCCCAGCACACGGTCGAGGTCAACCGCCTGGAGAACGAAGGCGACCGAATCACCCGCGAGGCCGTCGCCTCGCTGTTCGACGCGCCGATCGATCCGATGGTCGTGATCCGCTGGAAGGACCTGTTCGAGCGCCTCGAGGCCGCTATCGACTCCACCGAGCATGTGGCGTACATCCTCGAAGGGATCGTTATTAAGAACTCATAGCCGGATGTGTCTCACTATTGGCACAGGCGGCGCGCTGATGTAGCTTGCGCGCGAGATTAGCGACCCATCCACCCCACCCGCTCCGCCCACCGGCCCCGGCCTGGCGGTCCGCGATGTCGTTGTCTTGTTCGGCGGGATCACGGCGCTCGACGGTGTCTCGGTCGACGTGTCCCCTGGCCAGGTGCTCGGCATCATCGGCCCTAACGGCGCCGGCAAGACCACTCTGTTCAACGTCGTTTGCGGATTCGTGAAGCCGACCGCCGGCACGCTCAGCTGGCGCGGCCAGCCGCTGGCGGGCGTGGCTCCCGATCGCCTGGCGTCGCTCGGGATCGCGCGCACGCTCCAGGGCGTCGGGCTGTTTCCCGGCCTGACCGTGCTCGAGAACGTCATGGTCGGCGCCCAGCGGTTTCGCCGGACGCACGTGCTGACCCAGATGCTCGGACTGCCGTGGTCAGATCGCGACGAGCGCCGGCAGCGTGACCGGGCGCTGGCGACGCTGAGCACGGTGGGATGCTCCGAGGTAGCCGACCGCCTCCCCGGGACGCTGCCTTACGCCCTGCAGAAGCGCGTGGCGCTGGCCCGCGCGCTCGTTTCCGAGCCCGAGCTCCTGCTTCTCGATGAGCCCGCCGGAGGGCTCGACGCGCGCGAGCTGACGGACCTCGGAGAGCTGATCCAGTCACTCTCGGACACCGTCGCGGTGATGTTGGTGGACCACCACATGGACTTCGTCGTGCCCGTCTGCGATCGCGTCGTGGTGCTCGACTTCGGCCGGGTGATCGCCGACGGCGAGCCCGCCGCGGTGCAGCGCGATCCGCGCGTGCTCGAGGCGTATCTCGGGCGCGAGGCCGAGGACGCGCCGGCGCCGGGGTCGGCGTCGGCGTCGGGGTCGGGGTCGGGGTCGGCGTCGGTCCCAGGAGCGGACGCAGCCCCGCGAGGAGGCGAGCGTGCTCACGATTGAGGGCCTGACCACCGACTACGGGCCTGTCCGGGCGGTCGACCACGTGTCGTTCGAGGTACCCGAGGGTTCGGTGACCGCGGTTCTGGGTGCCAACGGCGCCGGCAAGACATCGCTGCTACGGACGATCACAGGACTCGTGCGGCCGAGCTCGGGCACCGTGAAGCTGGCCGGCGAGGACATCACCCGCCTGCCGGTCGAGATGATCGTGCGCCGCGGCGTGGCCCACGTGCCCGAGGGCCGCGGCGTGATCGCCGAGCTGACCGTGGTGGAGAACCTGCGGCTCGGCGGCCTGTGGCGGGGACGCGAGGCCGCGCCTCTGAGCGAGATCTACGAGCTGTTCCCGCGGCTCGAGGAACGCGCGAACCAGCCGGCATCGAGGCTGTCGGGCGGCGAGCGGCAGATGCTGTCGATCGGCCGCGCACTGGTCGGGCGCCCGCAGGCGCTGCTGCTCGACGAGCCGTCGCTCGGGCTCGCGCCGCTGCTGGTGGCGCAGATCATGGCGCTGGTCCGCAGGCTCGCCGACACGCTCGGGCTGGCGGTGCTGCTGGTCGAGCAGAACGCGCGCAGCGCGCTGTCGATCGCGAACCGCGGGGTCGTGCTGAACCTGGGGCGGGTCGTCGCCGAGCAGGATCCGGACAAGCTCATCGCCGACGACGAGCTCCTGCACGCGTACCTGGGCTTCTAGCGAGGCGACGATTCCATGACCAAGTTCATCGACCTCACGCTCAACGGGATATCGACCGGCGCAATCTACGCGGCGGTCGCGCTCGCGCTCGTGTTGATCTGGCGATCGACTCGGGTCGTGAACTTCGCCCAGGGGTCGATGCTGATGTTCACGACCTTCATCGCCTCCGGCGTGATCTCGTCGGGCGGCTCCTACGTGCTCGGCTTCGCCGTCGCGCTCGCCGCCGGCTTCGTCCTGGGAGCGATCGTCGAGCGCGTCGTGGTCCGCCCGGTCGAGAATGCGCCGCAGCTGAACGCGGTGATCCTGACGCTCGGCCTCTACACCCTGATCGTCGCGATCGCCGGGATGATCTGGGGGAACACGCCACGCTCGTTCCCGGCCGCGTTCTCGCTGCGCGGCTACCGCGTCGGCGGCACGAACCTGCTGTTCACCCCGAACGACACGTTCACCGTGCTCGTCGTGATCGCGGTCGCCGCCGCGCTCGCGTTCCTGTTCCGCGCGACGTCGCTGGGGTTGCGGATGCGCGGCGCGGCGTTCGCGCCCGAGGTCGCGCGACTGCTCGGCGTTCGCGTCGGGCAAATGCTGACGCTCGGCTGGGCGCTGGCCGCGCTGGTCGGATCGCTCGCCGGCGTGCTCGTGGCGCCGTCGGTGTTCCTCGGTCCGAACAGCTTCGACCCGATCCTGATCATCGGCTTCGTCGCCGCGGTGCTCGGCGGACTCGACAGCCCACCGGGGGCCGTCGTCGGCGGGATCGTGCTCGGGCTCGTGCTGTCCTACGTGTCGGGCTACGAGGGCTCGTCGCTGGTTCCACTCGCGGCGCTCGTCGTCCTCGTGATCGTGCTGATGATCCGTCCGACCGGGCTGTTCGCGGCGACCAAGGAGCGTCGGGTGTGAGCTCCCGGGCGCTCACGGTGGTCCGGGGGAGCACGTTGCTTCGCTCGCTCGCGATCGTGGTGGTCGTCGGCGTGGTCCTGATCATCGTCACCGACTCGCTGAGCTCCTACCGCAACCTTCAGCTTGCCTACGGGGGGTACTACTTCTGCGTGCTCGCCGGCCTGACCGTGCTCGCCGGCGTGAGCGGCCAGATCTCGCTCGGGCAGGGCGCGTTCATGGCGGTCGGCGCGTACACGTTCTGCAAGCTGAACTCGAGCCCCGCGTCGTGGTCGGTGTTCCCCGCGCTGGTCGGGTCGGTGGTCGCCACCGTGCTCGTCGGCATTCCGGTCGGTGCGGCGGCGAGCCGGTTGCGCGGGCCCTACCTGGCCGGGGCGACGCTCGCGTTCGCGGTCGGCCTGCCGGCGGTGGCGGACAAGTTCCCCACGTTCCTCGGCGGCGAAAACGGCCTGTCGATCAACCCCCCGATACCTCCGCACTGGCTCGGCGCGAACTTCCCGCTCGAGCGGTGGGAGGCGTGGATCGCCTGCGGCGGCGCGCTCGTCGTGCTGTTCGTGCTCTACAACCTCACCCACAGCAGCATCGGGAGGTCCTGGCGCGCGGTGCGTGACGATGAGATCTCGGCCTCGTTGGCGGGCCTGCGCGTCGGGCGCCGGCAGACGCTCGCGTTCACCGTCAGCGCGGCCTGCGCGGGCCTCGGCGGCGCACTGCTGGCCGTGGTGCTCCAGCTCACAACGCCCAGCGCATTCCCGCTGCAGCTGTCGCTCACGCTGCTCGCCGGCGTCGTGATCGGCGGGCTCGGGTCGCTGGTCGGCGCGGTCTGGGGAGCGGCGCTGCTCGTGCTGCTACCGAACTGGACCACCGACCTCGCGAACTCGTTCTCGCTGTCGTCGAACGTGTCCCACAACCTGCCGATCGCGATCTACGGCGTCGTGTTGATCGGCGCGATGCTCGTGTGGCCGACCGGGATCCAGGGCGGACTGCGGGCGCTCGCGCACGCCGTGGGGCCGGGGGTCGGCGGGCGACGCGGTCCGGCGAAGGGACGGTCCGGAGCCGGCGAGGGCGAGACCGGCGCGGCCGGTTCCGGCGCGGCCGGTTCCGGCGCCGGCGAGGCCGAGTCGAGCGCCGGCGAGGCCGGGGCCGGGTCAGGCGCCGGCGAGACCGGATCGGGCGATGCCGGGTCGGGCGATGACCCTGGAGTGAAGGCGTCCCGACCTTAGCCTCAGCCCGCGGCGGTCCGAGAGCGGCGCGTGGCGCGCGCGGTGGCGCCGGCGCGCCGCGGTACCGGCGCCGCCTTTGTCGCATCGGCGCCCGTGGCGGTGTCGGTCCCGTCCGTCGCCTTCATCGCGGTCGTGGGCGGAATCCCGAGCAGGGCGGCCTGCACCAGGCGAAGGCGCTCGTAGTCGCCGCGAATCCCGACCGCGGTGTCGTGGTACAGGAACGCGTGGCGCAGGCGAATGAGCGCATAGGCGAGCGTGGCCGGGTCGACCGGGGGCTGGTAGCGCCCGGAGGCCATCTCCTCCTCGATCAGCGCCTGCACGCACGCCACCGCGCGTGGCTCGACCACGCCGGCGCTCGAGGTCAGCATCCGCATGGCGCTGTCGCGCTCCTGCTCGAGCAGCCGCCGCACCGCTCGCGAGCGCGTGAGCGTGCGATTGACGCGGTCGAGCACCTCGAGGATCCCAGCCGCGCCGCGCCGTCGGACCTCGGCTCGCTTGCGCACGACGAGCAGCTCGAGCTGCGTCGCGATGACCTCGCCCAGCAGCGCCTGGCGGGATCCGAACCAGCGGTAGATCGTCGCGCGGCCGAGTCCGAGCCGTGCCGCCACCACGGTTACGTCGACGCGCTGACCGTCGAGGTAGAGCTGGGTCACGAGCGCCAGCACGTCGTCACGCGACGCGGTGGCGGGTCGCCCCCGTTTGCCCCCCTTGACCGGCCGGTCTACCGCCGGCTCGCTCGCGGGTTGATTTGTGTTCGTCGGTGTTGCAGCGCCCATCACCGGACTTTAATATTTGAAACACCTGAGGGAAAACGTATTAAATTACATTTGGCGCGTCGAAGTGCGTGTCGGTTCCGGCCGGTTCCACGATGTGGAGGAGGAGAGGTATGAGGTTTCGCGGCACCAAGTTGCTCGCGTGCGTCGGAGTGATCGCCGTGGTCGCGCTGCTCGCGGCCGCCTGCGGCTCGTCGTCATCGTCGTCGAGCAAGAGCAGTAGCGGCGGTAGTAGCAGCGCTAGCAGTAGTGGGAGCAGCAGCAGCAACAGCAGTAACGGCGGCGCTACCGCGCCGGGCGTCACGGCCACGACTATCACGTTCGGCACCCACCAGCCGCTGACCGGGCCGGCCGCGCCGGGCTACAGCGAGATCGCCCCCGCGTCGCAGGCGTTCTTCGATTACGTCAACGCGAACGGCGGCGTTTACGGGCGGAAGATCCATCTGATCATCAAGGACGACGCCTACAACCCGACCAACACCGTCAACGTCGTCCACCAGCTCGTGCTTCAGAGCAACGTGTTCGGGATCTTCGAAGGCCTCGGCACCCCGACCCACACCAAGGTCGTGGGCTTCCTCAACGCCTCCAAGGTTCCGGACTTGTTCGTCGCCTCCGGCTGCCCGTGCTGGGACAACGGGACCACCCAGCCGTACACCTTCGGTTGGCAGCCGAACTACACGATCGAGGGGAAGGTCCTCGGCCAGTACCTCAAGCAGCACTTCGCCGGCCAGAAGGTCGCGGTGCTCTACCAGGACGACGACTTCGGCCAGGGCGGCCTGGCCGGCATCGAGGACGAGGTTCCCGGTGCCGACATCGTGTCCAAGCAGCCCTACCAGTCGGGCACCACGACGCTCGCGCCACAGGTCACCTCGATCAAGTCCTCGGGTGCGAAGGTGATGGTCGACTTCACCGTGCCGATCTATACCGCGATCGCCCAGCTGACGTCGTTCACGCTCGGCTACAAGCCGCAGCTGGTGGTCTCCAACGTGGGCATCGACCCGCACACGGTGGGCGACCTGCTCAGTTCGATCTCCAAGGGCAAGGCCTCGGGTGACGCCTTGATCGACGGCGCGATCACCGACGGCTACCTGCCGTCGTTCAGCGACACGACAAACCCGTGGATCCAGCTGTTCAAGAAGATCAAGGCCCAATACGACCCGAGCGCTCCGTGGGACGGTAACGTCGAGTACGGGATGGCGAATGCATACACGCTGGTGCAGGCGCTCGTGGCGGCCGGCAAGGACCTCACCCGCCAGGACCTGATCAACGCGGTCAACAACGACGGCGGCTCCTGGACCGGGCCGGGCCTCACGCCGTTCCGCTACACGAAGACCGAGCACGGCGGCTACTCCGGCGTGCAGATGGCAAAGGTTGCGGGCACCGACATCAACCCATTCGGGCCGGTACTGAGGACCGATCCGACGGCAGGGAGCCCGATCACGACGTACACCGGGACCCCGGCGGCGCCTCCGGCGAACGGGATTCCCACTAACTAGAGGGCTGTTCGCCCGTCCTACGGCACCGGCGCGCTTTCGGCGCCGGTGCCGCAGGCGGCTCGTCGGCTGCACACCCGTCCCGCCGGCGCCGCGCGCACTCGGTCGCGCTGCGCCGGCGGACGGGGTCGCGCTGCGCCGGCGGACGGGGTCGGGCGCGAGGGCCGCGAGCCGGGCGCCGCAGCCTCGCTTTCAGCGTTGTCGCAGGCCTCCCGGACCTGCATAACGCGCCAATTGAGCGCTTCCGGCTAGGCCGTGGCGCAGGGTGCATGCCCCACATGCACCCTGCGCCGCAGCCTCGCAGTGCTGCGCCGATTGTCGCGTTTTGCAGGTTATTTCTGACGCGATTCGACGTGCGTCCGCCACCGCGCACCCGAACCCTCCTCCAGATGCCCGCCGTTCAAACCGTGCGCGCCACGACTGCCCATGCGGAGGTCGGAGCCGACGGGAAAGCCGCGCTGCCGGCCTACCCAACGCGCCGGCGACCCCGCCGGCGACCTACTCGTACGTGATCGTCCGCAACACCCGCGCCGGCACCCCGCCCGCCACCGAGAACGCGGGGATGTCCGTGGTCACGACCGAGTTCGCGCCGATCACGCACCGCTCGCCGATCGTCACGCCGCTGGTCACGACGACGTTGGCGCCGCACCACACGTTGTCGCCGATCC
Organism: uncultured Solirubrobacterales bacterium; assembly: GCA_963699325.1. Classification (GTDB taxonomy): domain Bacteria; phylum Actinomycetota; class Thermoleophilia; order Solirubrobacterales; family Solirubrobacteraceae; genus Palsa-465. Next base: position 185,982 of record CAVOTN010000023.1, read on the forward strand.
GCGTCGGGCCCTTGGTCGTGAAGCCTTGCCAGGTCACCGGCTTCGCCGGATCATCGAACCGGTGCGACGAGTCTGAGATGTAGCAGCCGTTGGCGAACATGCAGTGATCGCCGATCTCGACGAGCTCGAGCGACGCCACCATCACGCCCAGGTTCAGGAACGATCCCGCCCCGATCCGCACGCGCGCCGCCCCGGGCGCGGTGATCCACACGCCCGGCTCGAACAGCGTGTGCGCTCCGATCTCGAGGCGGCCCTCGAGCAGCGCCTCGAGCACGTTGCCGTGCACCGGCCAGCGCACGAACGCCCCGCGCCGCATGAACTCCCAGTGGATCCGGGCGCGGTTCCAGGGCAGCGAGTTGTGCTCATACCAACGCCACTTCTGGAGCCACAGCTTGAGGGCGGCAGCGCCGGGGGGCGGTGCGTAGCGCGGGTCGCCGGAAGTCGGTGGCGGTCGGTCGCGCGGGTCGCCGGCGCCCGGTGGCGCGGGGTCGCCCAAGCCGGCGCCGATCAGCCCGCCGTCGCCGGCGCGCGCCGGCGCGTGGGCGGCTTCTTCTCGGCGACGCCGTTGGCCGCCGGCGTCGCCTGCTTCGCCGTGCCATTGCCGGCGGGCGACGTCTTCCTTCGCCGTGCCGTTGCCGGCGGGCGACGCCTTCGCCGTGCCGTTGCCGGCGGGCGACGCCTTCTTGGCCGCGCCGTTGCCGGAGGGCGACGCCTTCTTGGCCGCGCCGTTGGCCGACCTGGACGCGCGCACTGGCAGGACCTCGGCGAGGAACGCGCCCGTGTACGACTCCGGCGTGGCCGCCACCTTCTCCGGGGTGCCGACGGCGATCACGCGACCGCCCTCCTCTCCCCCTTCCGGTCCGAGGTCGATGATCTGGTCGGCGACCTTGATCACATCGAGGTTGTGCTCGATCACGACGACGGTGTTGCCGGCGGCGACGAGCCGCTCGAGCACCTCGAGCAGCCGCTGGATGTCAGCGAAGTGCAGGCCGGTGGTGGGCTCGTCGAGGATGTAGAGCGTCTGCCCGGTGGCGACCTTGGACAGCTCGGCGGCGAGCTTAACCCGCTGGGCCTCGCCGCCGGACAGCGTCGTCGCGGGCTGGCCAAGCCGCATGTATCCGAGGCCGACGTCGTTCAGCGCATCGACGCGCCGGCGGATCTTGGGGATGTGGGCGAAGAACTCGAGCGCCTCCGCGATCGGCATCTCGAGCACGTCCGCGATCGTCTTGCCCTTGAAGCGCACATCGAGCGTCTCGCGGTTGTAGCGCTTGCCGTGGCACTGCTCGCAGGGCACGTACACATCGGGGAGGAAGTGCATCTCGATCTTGATCTGCCCATCGCCCCTGCACACCTCGCACCGGCCGCCCTTGACGTTGAACGAGAACCGCCCCGGCTTGTAGCCCCGCGCGCGAGCCTCCTGGGTCTTGGAGAACAGCTCGCGGATCTGGTCGAACAGCCCGATGTAGGTGGCCGGATTTGACCGCGGCGTGCGCCCGATCGGCGACTGGTCGACCGAGATGATCTTGTCGAGCTGCTCGAGCCCGGTGATCCGCTTGTGCGCGCCGGCGCGCTGCCGGGTGCGGTGAAGCCGGTTCGCCACCGCCTTGTAGAGCACGTCGTTGACGAGCGTCGACTTGCCGGACCCCGACACGCCGGTCACGCAGCACAGCACGCCGAGCGGGATGCTCACGTCAATGTCCTGGAGGTTGTGCTCAGACGCCCCCTGGATCTCCACTCGCCCGCTCGGCTTCCGTCGCCGGCGGGGGGTCTCGATCGTGCGCGTGCCGGCGAGGAACTGGCCGGTCAGCGACTCGGGGACCTTGGCGACGTCCTCGGCCGTGCCCTGCGCGACGACGTGGCCGCCGTGCTCGCCGGCGCCGGGCCCCATGTCGACGAGATGGTCGGCGGCGCGCATCGTCCCCTCGTCGTGCTCGACCACGATCACCGTGTTCCCGACGTCGCGGAGACGTTCTAGGGTCGCGATCAGCTTGTTGTTGTCGCGCTGGTGCAGCCCGATGGATGGCTCGTCGAGGATGTAGAGCACGCCCACCAGTGAGGAGCCGATCTGCGTCGCCAGCCGGATCCGTTGAGCCTCGCCGCCCGACAGCGTCGACGGCGGCGCGGTTCATCGACAGATACCCGACGCCGACGTTGTCGAGGAATCGCAGGCGCTCGGAGATCTCGCGCAGCACCAGCCGCGAGATCCGCTGGTCGTGCTCTGACAGCTCGAGCTGATCGACCCATTCGAGCGCGCGGCGGGCCGACAGCGCGGTGAACTCGTGGATTGCCGTGCCCGCGATCAGGACCGCACGCGACTCGGGCCGCAGCCGGGCGCCCTTGCAGTCCGGGCACGGACGCAGGGTCATGTACTCCTCGATCTTCTCGCGCGCCATATCTGACTCGGTCTCGCGGTAGCGCCGCTCGAGGTTCGGCAGGATCCCGTCGAACGTCGCCCCGTAGGAGCGCCGGCGGCCAAACCGGTTGCGGTAGGTGACCTGCACACGGTCGCCGTTGGTCCCGTACAGGAAGAAGTCGCGCGACTTCTCCGGGAGGTCCTCCCACGGGGTGTCGAGATCGACGTCGTAGCGCTCGGCGATCGCCTGGATCAACTGGTCGTAGTAGTCGGACGCGCTCGCGGCCCACGGCGCGATCGCCCCCTCGCCGATCGACAGCGTGGGGTCGGGCACGACCAGCTCGGGGTCGATCTCCATCTGCGAGCCCAGACCCGTGCATCGCAGGCACGCCCCGTGAGGCGAGTTGAAGCTGAAGATCCGCGGCTCGAGCTCGACCAGGCTCGGCCCGTGAACCGGGCAGGCGAACTTCTCCGAGTAGGTCTGGAGCTCGCCGGCTGTCGACCATCTCGATCTCGACCAGACCGTCGGCGAGCGACACGGCGGTCTCGACCGAGTCGGCCAGCCGCTTGCGCAGCTCACCCTTCATCACGAGCCGGTCGACGACGATCGCGATGTCGTGCTTGTACTTCTTGTCGAGCGCGATCTCCTCGTCGAGCCGGCGCAGCTCGCCGTCGATCTTGGCCCGCGTGAACCCCTCGCCCCGCAGCTCCTCGAGCTGCTTGCCGTACTCGCCCTTTCGGCCGCGGACGATCGGCGCGAGCACCATGAACCGCGTCCCTTCGGGCAACTCCATGACCTGGTCGATGATCTGCTCGGCCGATTGGCCGCTGATCGGCCGGCCGCAGATGTGGCAGTGGGGGTGGCCGATCCGCGCCCACAGCAGGCGCAGGTAGTCGTAGATCTCGGTGACCGTGCCGACGGTCGACCGCGGGTTGCGCGAGGTGGTCTTCTGGTCGATCGAGATCGCCGGCGACAGCCCCTCGATCGAGTCGACGTCGGGCTTGTCCATCTGCCCGAGGAACTGGCGCGCGTAAGCCGACAGCGACTCGACGTACCGGCGCTGCCCCTCGGCGTAGATCGTGTCGAACGCCAGCGACGATTTTCCCGAGCCCGACAGGCCCGTGATCACGGTCAGGGCGTCCCGCGGGATCTCGACCGTTACGTCCTTAAGGTTGTGCTCCCGGGCTCCGGAGACGACGAGCTTGTCCACATAACCGAGTCTAATCGACCGAACAGACGTTCCCCTGTCCGATCGCCCGCTGTTTGCGGAAAACCCAGCCGAACGGGTCCGGAACCGTACGCTGGCTAACCGCCCGCCAGCGCGATTAGCCGTCTACCGACGAGTACACGTCGTCGAGCAGGCCCCGCCGGTCGGTGAGCTTGAAGTTCTCGGCCAGGTAGCGGTCGGTCTCCTCGCGCGGAGTGCCGTTCAGCGCCATGTTGAGCGCGATCAGCCGCGCACCGTCGTCGTCGGCGCCGTTCGGCCTCGCCGCCGGCCGCCGGCTCGGGCTCGGACCGAGGGCTCGGCCAGGACCTCGCCGGCGGCCGCGCCGGTCACCTGGACCGCCCCTTCGAACGTCGGTGGCGCAGTCGCCGGCGGCTCCTCGGGCCGGACCACGCGCTGCGGCTGCGGGGCCGGGTGCTCGGGCTCGAATGCCGGGCGCGGGACGACCGCATTCTTGACCGCGGTCAGGTTGCCCTCGAGCAGCTGAAGGTCGGCGTTCAGGCGGTTCGAGCCGGTCCGGAGCGATTCGATCAGCGCGCTCAGCTCGTTCTCCATCGCGTCGATCCGCTCGAGCATCCCCGAGGTCGACTCGGACACCCGGCCGACGTACTCGCGCGCCTCGGAGGTCGCGTGCTCGCGTGTGGCGTCCGCCTCGCGTGCCGGCCTCGGCGCGGATCTCGCGGGCCTCTTCCTCGGCCTGGCGCTGGATCTCGGCAGCGCTGGTCTCGGCGGCCTCGACGATCGACCGCACCTGCTCGCTGGCCGCCGCGGCCAGCGATTCGTTGCGGCGGCGGGCGGAGCGCTTGAGCTCGTCGATCTCCTCGGCGAGCGTATGCAGATGGGAGTCAACCGCCTCCGGGTCGTAGCCCCGCCGCCCGATGGGGAAGTCCTTCTTCTCGATGCTCTGTCGGTCCAGCGCCACGGAACTACCTCCGTCTCGGGGTCAGAGAAGCGAGCGGAGCCTATCGGACCAGGAGGCGTCCGATTTCCCGGAAACGCGGACCGTCAACCTGCCGACGCGTAGCCCTCGGCGATCGCCTGGTCGAGCTGGCGCTTGAGGTCGCGGATCTCGTCGCGCAGCTTGGCGGCGTACTCGAAGCGGAGCTCCTCGGCGGCGGCGAGCATCTCCTCCTCGAGCTCGACGATCGTCTTCTCGATCTCGGCCGGCGGCATCGCCTCGGCGGCCCGCTGGCGGCGCCGGCGCGACCGCGGGACCTTGGACTCGGACATGAGGAACTCGGCGATGTCCGAGATCCCCTTGACGATCGTCTCCGGGGTGATCCCGTGATCCTCGTTGTACTTGACCTGAATCGCGCGGCGGCGGTCGGTCTCGCCGATCGCAGCCCGCATCGCGGCGGTCTCCTTGTCGGCGTACATCAGCACCTTGCCGTCGACGTTACGGGCCGCGCGGCCGATCGTCTGGATCAGGGAGGTCTCCCCGCGCAGGAAGCCCTCCTTGTCGGCGTCGAGGATCCCGACGAGCGACACCTCCGGCAGGTCGAGCCCCTCGCGCAGCAGGTTGACGCCGACGAGCACGTCGAACTCCCCCAGCCGCAGCTGGCGGATGATCTGGATCCGCTCGAGCGTGTCGATCTCCGAGTGCAGGTAGCGCACCCGGAATCCCATCTCGAGCAGGTAGTCGGTGAGGTCCTCGGACATCTTCTTGGTCAGCGTGGTCACGAGCGTCCGCTCGTTGCGGTCGACCCGCTCGCGGATCTCGTTCATCAGGTCGTCGATCTGGTTGCGGGTCTCGCGGACCTCGACCTCGGGGTCGACGATCCCCGTCGGGCGCACGATCTGCTCGACGATCCGGGCGGCGGTCTTGCGCTCGTACTCGCCCGGAGTGGCCGAGACGAACACCATCTGCGGTGTGACCGACAGGAACTCCTGGAACGTCTGGGGCCGGTTGTCGATCGCGCTCGGCAGCCGGAAGCCATAGTCGACGAGCGTCTGCTTGCGCGAGCGGTCGCCCTCGGACATGCCGCCGATCTGCGGCACGGTCTGGTGGGACTCGTCGATGAAGCACACGAAGTCCTCGGGGAAGTAGTCGAGCAGGCAGTAGGGCCGGTCGCCGGGCTTGCGCCCGTCGAGGATCCGCGAGTAGTTCTCGATCCCCGAGCAGAACCCGAGCTCGCGGAGCATCTCCATGTCGTACTGGGTGCGCTGGCGCAGGCGGTGGGACTCGAGCAGCTTGCCTTCGGCTTCGAGCTCGGCGCACCGCTCGTTCAGCTCGCGCCCGATCTCGGCGACCGCGTCCTCGATCATGCCCTCCCTGACGTTGTAGTGCGACGCGGGCCAGATACCGACGTGCTCGAGGTCGTCCTCGATCACCTCGCCGGTCAGCGGGTCGAAGTGCTGCAGGTGCTCGACCTCGTCGCCGAACATCACGATCCGGAACGCCGTCTCAGCGTATGCGGGGAAGATCTCGAGTGTCTCGCCGCGGACCCGGAAGTTCCCCCGCGCGAGCGCCGTGTCGTTGCGCGTGTACTGGATCGAGACCAGCTTGCGGAGCAGCGCGTCGCGGTCGATCATCTCCCCCTTGCGCAACGTCTGGAGGTTCTCGTCGTAGACCTCGGGCGAACCCAGGCCGTAGATGCACGAGACGCTGGCGACGATCAGCACGTCGCGGCGGGCGAACAGCGCGGCGGTGGCGGAATGGCGCAGGCGGTCGATCTCCTGGTTGATCGCCGAGTCCTTCTCGATGTACAGGTCCTTGCTCGGGACGTAAGCCTCGGGCTGGTAATAGTCGTAGTAGGAGACGAAGTACTCGACCGCGTTGCGCGGGAAGTACGTCCGGAACTCGTTGCAGAGCTGTGCCGCCAGCGTCTTGTTGTGGGCGATCACGAGCGCCGGCTTCTGCACCGCCTCGATCGTCGCCGCCATCGTCATCGTCTTGCCCGTCCCGGTCGCTCCGAGCAGCGCCAGGCTGCGCTCGCCGGCGGTGATCCCGGCCGCGAGCGACTCAATCGCCGCCGGCTGATCGGCGGTCGGATTGTAGGCGGCGTCTAGCTCGAACTTGGGCATCGCGGGGGGTTCCTAGCGTAGCGGCGCCCCTGGTCAGGAACGGTCCGCATTCCCGGTGACGGTCCGCACTCCCGGCGGAGATCCGCATCCCCGGTGCGGTCCGCATCCCCGGTGAAGACTTTGGCGCTGGACCTGACGTATGCGAGGGTAAATCGCCAGAGTCCGCCGACTGGCCTACCCGTACAGCTGCGAAGAGTACTTCTGGCGGTACTTGCGCTCCGCCGACAGCACCCGCCCGACGTACGCCCGGGTCTCCGGGAACGGAATCTCGGCCACGGTCAGCGCTCGTCCCTCCGAGCGCTCGGCAGCGACCCAGCGGTCGACGTTCGACTCGCCACCGTTGTAGGCCGCGAGCGCCAGCGTCACGTCGCCGTGGTACTCGTTGAGCAGATACCGCAGGTAGTAGCTGCCGTAGGCGATATTGACCGCCGGCGTCGCGAGGTCTCCGATGGTGAACGTCTTCGCCCCGGAAAGGTGTGCCAGGAACTCCGCGGTTCCCGGCATGACCTGCATCAGGCCGAGTGCGCCGGCAGCGGAGCTTCGCGGGTCGAATTTCGTCTCGGCGTAGATCACGCCGGCAATCAGGGCCGGGTCGAGATGCTTCTCGGCCGCCTCGTGGCGGATCACGTCGGCGTTCGTGAGCGGCAGGCTGAATTCGTTGACGGTCTTCTGCACCAGTGGCATCGAAACCAGGACCACGACGAGAACGATCGCCGCGACTACGCCCGCGAGCATCCGGTTGCGGCGCCGGACGGCCGCCCGCCGGCGAGCGGCGGCGGAACTCCGGCTGCGCTCGCGCCGGGGGGTAGTCATCGTGGACGGACTCACGAATGCAGCATCTCAAGCAACGCCGACAACTTCGACTCCAACTCCTCGAACGTACCGTCGTTAACGACCGTGTACGTCGCACGATGCGCTTTTTCCTCTTGTGAGAGCTGACGTGCGGACCGTTCGGCAAGCGCCTCGTGGCCCCGGGCACCGGCGCGCGCGGCCCGCAGCTCCTCACCGGCAATGACCGCGATCGTCGCGTCGAACGCGCCGTCCATCCCCGACTCGAACAGCAGCGGCACCTCAACAACGGCCGCGCGCGGCGGGTCGGCGGCCGTCGAGACCGCCGAGCGCCACGCGATCATCCGCTCCCCCACCCGCGGCCACAGCATGGCCTCGAGCCATTCGCGGTCCTCGGGTGTGGCGAACGCGCGCTTGGCGAGCTCGCCGCGGTCGATCACGCCGCCAGGCGCGACCGTTGGCCCAAACCGCTCGGTCACGGCCGCCAGCACCTCATCGGAGCCGTACAGCTCGTGCACGACTCGATCGGTCGACAGCACCGCCGCCCCCGCCCGCTCGAGCGCCTCGAGCGCGGTCGACTTGCCGGCGCCGATTCCGCCGGTCAGCCCGATGAACGGAATTCGGTTTGTCGGCGGCGCCTGACGGCCGCGCCGTGGCGGACGCTCAGGCGTCCGGTCCGGCGTCGGGCTCGTCGACGCTCCCTACCTCTGGCTCGTCGGCCGGAGCATCGACCTCCACGGCATCGACCTCCACGGCATCGCCATCCACGGCAGCGACGTCCACGTCATCGCCATCCACGGCATCGACCTCCACGGCAGCGACATCCACGTCATCGCCATCCACGGCATCGACCTCCACGGCAGCCACGCCCACGGCGTCGCCGTCCACGGCATCGCCGTCCACGGCATCGCCGTCCGCAGCCGCACCGTCGTCGTAGTCCTGATCGGCGGCCGCGAACACGTCCTCGGACAGACCCAGCTCGGGCACGTTGTCGAGGTCGCCGGCGTCGCCATCGGTCGGCGCCGTGATCGGCCTGACCGGTAGCACCTGACCCTCGACGCGCTTAATCGACAGGGACAGGCGCCGGCGCTCGGAGTCGATCTCGAGGATCTTTACCCGGACCGGATCGCCCGGCTGGATGATCTCCCGCGGGTTCTCGACGTGGTGCTGGGCGAGCTCGGAGATGTGCACGAGCCCCTCGACCCCGTCGAGGATCTCGACAAACGCGCCGAACGTGACGACCTTGGTCACCGTGCCCTCGAGCTCGTCGCCGACGTTGTAGGTGTCGACCACCCGCTGCCACGGATCTTCCTGTGTCTGCTTGAGCCCGAGCGAGATCCGCTGGCGCTGGCGGTCGATGTCGAGCACCTTGACCGTGACCTTGTCACCGATGTTGAGGATCTCGGAGGGGTGGTTGACGTGCGACCACGAAAGTTCGGAGATGTGGATCAGGCCGTCGATCCCATCGAGGTCGACAAATGCGCCGAAATCGACAATGTTCGAGATCGTGCCCTCCACGACCTGGCCGGGCTGCAGCCGGTCGAGGATGCGCTCCCGATCCTCCTTGCGCTGCTCTTCGAGCACCGCGCGGCGGGACAGCACGACGTTGTTGCGCGAGCGGTTGAGCTCGATCACCTTGCACTCGATCGTCTCGCCCATGTACTCGTCGAGGTTCGGGACGCGGCGGATGTCGACGAGCGAGGCGGGCAGGAAGCCGCGGACGCCCAGGTCGATGATCAGTCCGCCCTTGACGACTTCGATCACTGCGCCTTCGACGGGCTCGCCGGACTCGGCTGCGGCCTCGATGCGGCGCCAGGCCTTCTCGAAGCGGGCGCGCTTCTTGGAGAGGATCAGCCGGCCGTCCTGGTCCTCTTTGGTCAGAACGAGGGCGTCGACCTCTTCACCGAGCGACACCTCATCGCTCGGATCGACCGACTTGCGAATCGAGAGCTCGGTCGACGGGATGACGCCTTCGGACTTGTAGCCGATGTCGACGAGCACCTCGTCGTTGTCGATGCGGACGACGTGGCCGGTAACGACATCGCCCTCCTGGAAGGGGTGGACGGTGGCGTCGTAGTTGGGAACGATCTGGCCGTCGATCTCGAGCAGGAGGCCGTCCGAGCCTTCAACGACCTTCGCGTTTGATTGATCAGCGGCGGGGTTCAGCGTGGTAATGGTAGACATGCGTCCCTCGGAGGATAGCCGCAGATCGTCGTCGGAGCGCTCTCAGCCTCGCCCCTATCATCCGCTCGCAGTGCCACGGAGAGCGACCAAGCGGGGCCTCGAGCGGACCCCTCTAGAGCGCGACTGCGACGTGCTGATCTGCGGCGCGAGCTTCGCGGGGCTTGCGGTGGCGCGCGAGCTCGCCGGCAGCGGCGCCGATGTGCTGCTGATCGACCGGTACGAGATTGGCGAGCGTCAGACCTCCGCATGCGGGATTCCGACCGCCTGGCTCGAGCCGCTGGACCTGCAAGGCTCGTTGCGCCAGACGTTCGAGGAGCTCGTGATCCACACCCCGTACACGACCGCGCGGTACGCGCTGCCGTGGACATTCTCGACGTTCGACTACCGCGCGCTGTGCGGGCTGCTCGCCGACCAGGGCACGTTCACGTTCGAGACCGCGAAGATCAACGGCCGTAGCGGCCACACGGTCCACACCGACCGGGGTGACATTCGCGCCGCCCACGTCGTGGACGCGCTCGGGTGGCGGCGGGTGCTCGGCGCCGGCGACAACGTGCAGCCCCCCGATGCGCTCCTGTCGCGCGGACTGGAGGTCCACCCCGGCGGCACCGGCGGCGACATGGAGATCTGGATCGACCGGTCCTACGTGCCGGCCGGCTACGGCTGGAGCTTTCCGGCGGGCGATGAGCTGCGGATCGGCGTCGGCTCTTTCGACCCACGCTTCCACGTTCGCGAGCCGACCGTGCAGCTGGCCACCGACCTGTCCGCCGAGCCGGTGCGCTATCAGGGCAACTGGATCCCCCACGCGCTGCGCAACGCCACCGAGGACGGCGTGTTCTTCGTCGGGGACTCCGCCGGCCACTGCCTTCCGCTGACGGCCGAGGGGATCCGGACCGCCCTTTATTTCGGGATCGCGGTCGGTCGCGAGCTATCGAGCGTCGTGGGTGGCCAGCGCTCGGTTCCGGACGCGCTGGCGAGCTATTCGCGGTTCAGCGCCTCGCACGCGCGCCCGTTCGAGTGGCTGCTCCGCTGCCAGCGGCTGATCCCGCGTATCGCTCCGCGCCTGCTCGCCGGCGCGCTCCACGCAATGGAGGCCAGGCGATTCCTCGACTTTGCGTTCGGCCACTACCTGGAGATCGCCCATCCGCGGTTCGTCGCCGCCGGACCGCGGCGAACCCCGCTCGGAGTCCGGGTGCCGGCCTAGCGTCTCCGGACCCGGATCGTGCGTCCGGCGGTCGCCCAGTTGCCCCAGCTGTCGGTGGCGCGCAGCCTCACCCGGTAGCTCCCGGGAATCTTGAACGTGTGCAACACCCGGCGGCCGGCGCCCGCCTGGCCGTCGCCGAAGAACCAGTTGAATGACACGAGTCGTCCCTGGGGGTCGGAGCCGCGCGCGGCGAAGGACACCATGCGGGAACGGCCGGGCTGCGGCAGGAGGCCGAACGACACGGAGTCTGGCTCGGCTCTTGGCTCACAACCTCCGGTGGCGTTGCTCCACAGCTCCTGGAGGAAGAAGTGGCCTCCGTGGATCGATTCGTTCCAGGCGGTTTCCCCCGATCCCGCCAGCGGCGGGCCGAAGTTGGTCAGGCACAGGTCCGCGGCCTCGTTGCCCTCGGCGTCGATCCAGGCGTTGCCGTCGGGATCGGTCACGGTCTCGTTGAGCTCGTGGCTGATCGTCGAGAGTGTCGGGTCGGCCGTGCTCGAGTTCGGGCGGGGATTGCCCGACTGGCAGTGTCTCCGCACCGCGTTGTACGGGATCACCGCGTACAGGATTTGGCCCACGGTTGTCTCGGAGTGGTAGCCGCAGTAGCCGTTCTCACGGCCACCGAGTGCACAGCTCGACGAACTGGCGTCGGTGCAGCTGCCAAAGCCCGCGGGCGTGATCATGAAGTAGATATTGCCGCCGGTCGTCGGGAGGTGGTTTGCCGCAACGACCCGCTCGATCTCGGTCTCCAGCTGGAGATCGGTCAAACATGCGTTCCAACCCGTCGGCGCCGTCGCGGGCTCGGTGCAGTCGCTGGCCGGCATTGGGTCGGTGTCGAGCACGTCGCCGCCGTAGGTCGAGTCATATGCCGCCGGCCCCCTGGCGTCGTGGTACTGCCCCGTGAGGCTGAACGTGTTCGTGGTCTTGTGGCTGTCGGCGGCGACGTCGATCAGGAACGTCTCGATCAGCGACTCGTAGCCGGGATCGAACGTCAGGCCGGAGCCCTGCGGCTCCCAAAAGATCGGATGAGTGCGGTTCGAGTGAAGGACGGGACCGCCCTGGTAGGGCAGACCGTCCGCCTGCGCGGCCATCGCGATGTGGGCGTGCGTCCCGGTCGGAACGTCGGGGACGATGCCGCTGATCGTCTTCGCCTGCGAGACCGCCGGGAGACCGGTGAGGAGCGCGACGGCGGCGGCGACCGAAACCGCCGCGGCGCACAGGCGGGTCCTCACTTCGCCGCCAGCCAGTCGGAGCCGATCCCGGCGTCGACCGCGAGCGGCGGGTCCATCTCGAAGGCACCGCCCATCTGCTCGACCGCGATCCGCTTGACCTCCTCTGACTCGTCCGCGGGCCCTTCGAACAGCAGCTCGTCGTGGATCTGCAAGATCATGCGGGAGCGCAGCCCCGCCTCCTTGACCGCTTGGTCGCAGCGAACCATCGCGACCTTCATGATGTCCGCGGCGGTGCCCTGGATCACCATGTTGACCGCGAACCGCTCGCCCTGCTTGCGCAGCTCCCAGCGGCGGGCGCGGAGCTCGGGCACCTGCCGGCGCCGGCCGAACAGGGTCGACACGTAACCGTGCTCGGTGCCCTGCGTGATCGTGTCCTCGATCCAGCGGGCCACCGCCGGAAACCCGGCCAGGTAGCGCTGGATGAACTCGTCGGCTTCTTCCTGGGGGATGTCGAGCCGGTCCGCCATCCCCCACGCGGACAGTCCGTAGACGATGCCGTAGTTGATCATCTTCGCCTTGGATCTCATGCCGGGGTCGATCTGCTCCGGCGTGACCCCGAACACGCGGCAGGCGGTCGCGGTGTGGACATCTTCGCCCTTGCGGAAGATTTCCTTGAGCGCGTCCTCGCCGGCGATGTGCGCGAGCAGCCGGAGCTCGACCTGGGAGTAGTCGGCGGACACCAGCAGGTCGCCGGGCTCGGCGACGAAGCACGCCCGGATCTCGCGCCCGAGCGCGGTCCTGATCGGGATGTTCTGGAGGTTCGGGTTGTTCGACGACAGCCGGCCGGTGGTCGCGGCCGTCTGGTTGAACGTGGTGTGGATCCGCCCGTCCTGCGCGATCAGCAGCGGCAGCGCGTCGAGATAGGTCTGGGCCAGCTTGGTCAACTCGCGCCAGCGCTCGATCTTCGGGATCACGGGGTGCTCGTGCCGGATCGCCTGGAGCACGCGCGCGTCGGTCGAGTATCCGGTCTTGCCGCGCCGCTTGCGCGACAGGCCGAGCTTGCCGAACAGGACCTCTTCGAGCTGCTTGGGCGAGCCGAGCGTGAACTCCTCGCCGCACAGCTCGAAGATCTCGCGCTCGAGTGAGTCGGCCTCGGCCTTGACCCGGTCGGAGATCTCCTGGAGCCGCTCGGTGTCGAGCTTGGAGCCGGCGAGCTCCATCTCGCGCAGCAACCGCACGAGTGGGAGTTCGACGTTCTCGAACAGATCGGTGAGCCCGCGGCCGCGGATCTCCTCGCGCTGCCACGTGGCGAGTGCGTGCAGCAGCAGTGCGTCGGCAGCGGCCTCGTCCTCGACCTGGGCGCCCAGCCCGCGCTCCTCGGTGAGCTCGCGGAACGGATAGGCGCGGCGGGCGGGCTCGAGCAGGTAGGCGGCGACCTCGGTGTCGTGGGCGAGCGTCGCCGGAACCTGGCCGAGCGACTTCGCGTCGTGCGCGGTCACCGGGCGGCGGCCGAGCGCCTCCACGACCGCCTCCGGGCGGACCATCTCGCCGGCGAGGACGTCGGGCGAGCCATCGACGTAGACCCCGAAGCGGTGGTCGGGGTCCGGGGCGAACAACGCGTCCTCGGGGACCTGCGGCGCCCTGACCGCCACCGCGACCGGCTTGTCGGGAAGCCGCTTCAGCTCGGCGATCTTTACGTTGCGCACGCGCGCGGTGAGGGCCTGCTCGGCCTCGGGCGCCGGCGCGGCCGCGTCGGCGGAGCCGAGCGCCTCCTCGAGCCGGCGGAGCGGCTCGCGAAGCTCGAACCTGCGGAACGTGTCCCTGAGCTTCGACCGGTCGGGCGCGGCCGCCGCGAACGCCTGGAGGTCGAGCTCGACGTCGATGTCGCGCTTGGCGGTGGCGAGCTCCTTAGACAGCCGCGCCGCGTCGGCGTGCTCGGTCAGGTTCTGCTTGCGCTTGGCGCCGCTGATGTCGTCGATGTGGTCGAGGACGCTTTCCAGCGTTCCGAACCGTTGGAGCAGCTCAGCGGCGGTCTTGTCGCCGATCCCGGGGACGCCGGGGATGTTGTCACTGGTGTCGCCCTTCAGGCCGATGAAGTCGGGAACAAGCTCGGGCGGGATGCCGTAGCGGTCGATCACACCCTGGCGGTCGTACACGCGCGTGTCGGTGATCCCGCGTGAGGTCGTCATGATCTTCACGACGCCGTCGTCGACCAGCTGGTAGGCGTCGCGGTCGCCGGTCACGACCATCACCGGGACCTTCGGGTCGGCGGTGCGGGCCTTCTCGACGATCGACGCAATCACGTCGTCGGCCTCGTAGCCATCAACCCTGAGGTTGCGATAGCCGAACGCGTCGACGAGCGGCTCGAGGTGCGGCCACTGCTCCTTGAGCAGGTCTGGACGCGAGCGCCGCTGCGCCTTGTACTCGGCGTAGACCTCCTTGCGGCCCGTGTCCCCCGCGTCCCAGACCACGACGGTCGCCTTCGGGCCGTAGTCGGTGAGGATCTTCACGAGCATCGAGGCGAACCCGAAGATCGCGTTGGTCGGCACACCCGTAGAGGTCGCGATCGACTCCGGGAGCGCGAAGAACGCCCGGTAGGCCAGGCTGTTGCCGTCGATCAGGAACAGCTCGTCGAGGCTTTGTGTCGATCCCACTTATGTCAGGCTATCTCGCGGAGTGGCCACTACACCGAGCGCCCAGTACAGCCTGACCTTGAGGGTCGAGATCGAGCATCGCCCGGGGATGCTGGGACGGGTCGCGAGCGCGATCGGGGCGGCCGGCGGGACGATCGGCGCGGTCGACCTGGTCCAGGTCGAGCGGGACCACACGATCCGCGACATCACCGTCGAGACCGGCGATGCGTCCGACTGGCCGCGGCTGACCGCGGCCGTCGACGCCGTTGAGGGCGCGCGGGTGCTCGACACCACCGACCGGACGTTCCTGCTGCACGTCGGGGGCAAGATCGAGCTCCGCAACAAGAGCCCGCTGAGGACGCGCGACGATCTGTCGATGGCGTACACGCCGGGAGTGGCGCGCGTCTGCCGGGCGATCGCCGAGGACCCGGACAAGGCGTTCCAGTACACGATCAAGCGGAACACGGTCGCGGTCGTTTCGGACGGCACCGCGGTCCTCGGCCTCGGCGACATCGGACCGCGCGCGGCGATGCCGGTGATGGAGGGCAAGGCGATGCTGTTCAAGGAGTTCGCCGGCGTCGACGCTTTTCCGATCTGCCTGGATACGCGGGATGTGGATGAGATCGTGGGTGTGGTGCGGGCGCTCGCGCCCGGATTCGGCGGTGTGAATCTTGAGGACATCTCGGCACCGCGGTGCTTCGAGATCGAACAGCGCCTGATCGACGCGCTCGACATCCCGGTGTTCCACGACGATCAGCACGGGACTGCGGTCGTGGTGCTCGCGGCGTTGTTGAACGCGTTGCGTCTGACGGGGCGGGAGATCGGTGAGCTGCGCATCGTGATCGTGGGCCTGGGCGCCGCGGGCGTGGCAGTCACGAAGATCCTGTTGGAAGCCGGGGCTCGGCACATCATCGGGGTCGACTCGCGCGGGGCGGTGTCGGTAGATCGCGCCGATTATCTGGATGGGACCATGGGCGCGGTCAAACGGTCGCTGGCCTCCGTGACGAATCCGGAGCGGCGGTCGGGGAGCGTGATCGATGTTCTCGAGGGCGCCGACCTGCTGATCGGGCTGTCCGGCGCCCGGGTAATCGACGCCTCCGCGCTCGCGCGGATGAACCCCGACCCGATCGTGTTCGCTCTGGCCAACCCGGACCCCGAGGTGGCTCCCGAGGAGGCGCTCCAGTACGTCCGGATCCTCGCCACCGGCCGCTCGGACTACCCGAACCAGATCAACAACGTCCTGTGCTTCCCCGGCGTGTTCCGTGGCGCGCTCGACGTCCGCGCCACCCGGATCACGGAGTCGATGAAGACCACGGCAGCAAGGGCGATCGCCGGCATCGTGTCCGACGACGAGCTGCGCGAGGACTACATCATCCCGTCGGTGTTCAACCGCGATGTGGCGCCGGCGGTGGCGGCCGCGGTCGCCGCCGAGGCTCGCGCCAGCGGGACCGCCGAGGCCGGCGCCGAGCTTGGGTTCGGGTCGACGGAGGAGTTCGGGGCGGTGCCGGGGCGGTAGGTCGGTGGGATGGTGGCGTTCGTCGGGGCGGCGGTGGCGCGATCTCTGGCGCGGCGGTCCGCGGTCCGCGGTCCGCGGTCCGGGGTTTGCGGTCCG
Organism: uncultured Solirubrobacterales bacterium; assembly: GCA_963699325.1. Lineage (GTDB taxonomy): Bacteria > Actinomycetota > Thermoleophilia > Solirubrobacterales > Solirubrobacteraceae > Palsa-465. The sequence continues at coordinate 202,173 of CAVOTN010000023.1, forward strand.
GGCGCGGTCCGCGGTTCGCGGTCCGGGCGCGGTGCATAACGCAACAAAGCTCTACCGGCTCGTGCGCCATGGCGAGATAAGCGCCTGCGTGGCGCTTATGTGACCGGCGCCCGGCCGGGCGGGGCGCTTTGGCGAATTGCGCACGGGGGGTGAGGCCCGAGCGCCGGCGCGGCACGAGCGCCCGGGTGAAGCGGCGAGCGCCCGGGTGATGCGTGCTGGGGAATGCTTATCTCCCGAAAGCTCTCGGACGCGCAGAGCTTTCGGGCGTTGTACGTACGGGCAGGGCGGGTGCGGGCAAGGCGCCAGCCGTCCGACCGGACGGGGAAACTGCGCGGCGTGGCGTCCAGACACGAGCGACCTTCCCTGCGCGACGGCCAGCCACGCCACGCCACGCTGCCCGATCGCATCGCCCGCCAGGCGCCGCTCCGCGTCCTCGGGATCGCCGCGGCGACGGCGGCGCTGGTGGCGATCGCCGGCGGCGGGTAGGCCGTCTGGTTATGCGTGCCGGGCGCACTCCTTGCCGGCGCCACGTGCCGGACCAGCCGTGGCGGCGCGATCGGCGCCGGCGTGGTCGTCGTGGCGGCCGCCGGCTCGGCGCTCGTCCGCGCCGGCGTCCACCCGCTGCCGTCGACAGCGCTGCTGGTACTCGTGCCCATAGGCAGCGTGGCGACCCTGCTCAGCGTGCGCGGCCGCCTCGAGCAGGAGCGAGACGCGCTGCGCGCCTCGGCGCTCAGCGATCCGCTCACCGGGGTGGCCAACCGGCGCTCGCTGCTCGGGCGGATCGACTACGAGATCGCGCGCCACGCCCGCAGCCGGCGGAGCTTTGCACTGCTGATGCTCGACCTCGACGGCTTCAAGCTGCTCAACGACCGCTTCGGCCACCCCGCCGGCGACGACCTCCTCCGTGACGTGGCCGCGGCGCTGGCGCGGGTGATCCGCGACCAGGACACGCTGGCGCGGGTCGGGGGCGACGAGTTCTGCGTGCTGGCGCCGGAGACCGACGGCGCCGGCGCAGAGATCCTCAGGCGCCGGGTCCAGAACGCGGTGGCGCGCGTCGCCGCTGGGCTAGACGCGCTCGGGACGAGCGTCGGCGCGGCGGTGTTCCCGCACGACGGCACGACGGCTGCGGCGCTGTTCGAATCCGCCGACCAGCGGCTGCTCGGCGCCAAGCGGGATACCGGCCCGCCTCGCGGTCGGCGGCGCGCCGCATAGAACCGCGACCGCCCCCGCCCCGCCACGGCCCCGCCGGCGACACCGCGACCGCCCCCCAGCCGCGTCCGGCGGCGCACCGCGAACGGGCGCCGCCGGACCGCGGGTGCACCCTCTACAGCACGTGGGTTGGCGTGATCGTCTTGACGAACATCGGGTTGCCGTTCGGGCCGACCTTGTAGAGCCCGATCGATCTGAGTGTCGTGTCGCCGTGCCGGTCGAAGCCGTAGGTGCCGAGCACGGAGCGGCGCCCGACAGTCGCGAACAGCGCACTGAGGACCGCTGACTTGCTGTCGCCGTTGTTGCCGAGGTTGGCGATCGTGCCGAGCGCGAGCCTCATCGCCTCGTAGCCGAGGATCGCGTACGCGTTTGGCTTCGAACCCGGGTACTTGGCCTCGTAGGCGGCCACGAACGCCCTTCCGCCGGGGTAGGCCTTCAGGCTCAGAGTCACCTCGGTGCACTCGATCAGCCGGTCGACGGCGGCGGGCACGCCGCCGTCCTTCGGGTTGGTCCAGGCGCTCGTGCAGGTGTCCTGGGGCCCGAAGATCTTGGCCGTCGGCAGCGCAACGTGGACATCCTTGACGACCTCGACAGCGCCCTTCGAGGCCAGTCCGGCGAACATGAAGCAGTCGACGTGCAGGGACTTCAGCACCTCCGCATACGCGCGGAAGCTTGCGGCTTGCGGATTGACCGCGGAGGAGCTGACGACATCGATGTCGTAGAAGCTCTTCTGGAGCACCGTCAGCCTGGCGAGGCCCGTGCCGTACGTCTCGTCGTCGCTGGCGATCGCCACCCTGGTGCAGCCCGCATCGCGCATCGCCAGCAGGTCGGCCGCGGCCTGGACCGAGTCGATCGGCACGATGCGCAGGTACGTGCGAGTGCCGGTGGGCGCGTAGCGACCGGGCTCGCCCGAGGCGCCGCCAAGCTGACTGGTGGTCAGCCCGACGTAGGTATTGGCGGGGCTGACCTGGGCGATCCCGGCCTCGTTGAGGATCGGCATCGAGACCTCGCTGGCATAGTCGTCGAACTCCCCGATGTAGTAGACGGCACGGGGGTCAGCGGCGGCCTTGCGCGCGTTGGCCGCGGTCTGGCCGGCGTCCCAGCCGCCGCTCCCCGCCGAGTCGTCGAGCGAGGTGTATTGAACGTCGAACGGGCCTGCCTTGCCGCCTGCCTGCGCCAGCGCGAGTTCGATCCCCTTGGCCATCGGGATCGCCTCGGCGGCCTCGGGGCCCCGCAGCGGGAGGCTCGAGTAGATGTCGACGCCCCTCCCCGCGGGGCCGGCAGGTCCGGCGACGGTCCCGCCACCGCTGCTGTTGCTGCTCCCGCCGCACGCGCTCAGCGCTGCCACGAAGAGAACCGCAAGGCATCCGGCAAGCGCCTTGCTGAGAGCGAGCCTCATTCGACTTCCTCTGGTTCGGTTCCGAGTGTCCCGATGCCCGGTGGGGCGGAATGTAGTCGCGGCCTCGAACCCCGCCAAGCGAATGTCCCGCGACCTAACGCAACCCCAACGGCGCGGTCCCGGAGTCCCAAAATCGCGACCGATCCGGTCGGCGCGGACCGCTCAGGAATGCCGGGACCGGCGCGGCAGCGGCCCCTCGAGCTTCCAACGCGACCCGGGACGGGCCGGCAGCAGCAAAACGATCACCAGACCCAGGGCCGACAGCAATAGCCCGAACGTCAGCCCGACGCGCTCGCCGTAGCCCTTGCGCTCCGCCAGCCACGACGCGGCCGCCGCCGAGAGCAGCCACACGAAGAGCAGATACAGCGCTTTGGCACCGATGACGGCGAAAAGGACCATCACATCCCCAAATACGCCCGCTGGACCTCGGGATCATCGCGCAGGTGGACGGACTCGTTGGTCAGGACGACTCGTCCGGTCTCGAGCACGTATCCGCGTTTCGAGACCTCGAGGGCGTAGTTCGCGTTCTGCTCCACGAGCAGGATCGCCACGCCCGAGCGGTTGATCTCCGCGATCGTCTCGTAGATCCGCTCGACCAGGTTGGGAGCGATCCCCATCGACGGCTCATCGAGCATCAACAGGCGCGGACGCGCCATCAGCGCGCGCCCGATCGCGAGCATCTGCTGTTCGCCGCCCGACATCGTCCCCGCCTTCTGGTGCTCGCGCTCCTTCAGACGCGGGAACAGCGCGAACACCCTGTCCAGGTCCTCGGCCACGTCCTCCCGGCCGCGGTGGTAGGCGCCGAGATCGAGATTCTCGCGCACGGTCATCCGCGGAAAGCAATGCCGCCCCTCGGGAGCGAGCGCGATGCCGAGGCTCACCACCTCATGCGCGGGGACGCGGGTTATGTCCTTGCCCTCGAACGTGATCTTCCCGGCGCTGGGCGGCGTCAGTCCGGAGATCGATCGCAGTGTCGTCGATTTCCCCGCCCCGTTGGCCCCGATGAGCGTCACGACTTCCTTGGGCTCGACGGTCAGGGACACGCCCTTGAGCGCCTCGATCGCCCCGTACCGGGCACGGAGGTCGGTGACCTCGAGTAGCGCCATCAGGCCCGCTTGCCCAAGTACGCCTCGATGACCGCCGGATCCTGGCGGACCTCGACGGGCGGCCCCTCGGCGATCTTGATGCCGTGGTCGAGCACGGTGACGCGTTCTGAGACGCCCATCACGACCTTCATGTCGTGCTCGATCAAGAGGATCGTGAGCTCGAGCTCGTCGCGCAGCCGGCGCATGAAATGGGCGAGCGCATCCGACTCGTAGGGGTTCATCCCGGCCGTCGGCTCGTCGAGCAGCAATAGCGAGGGCTCCGACGCCAGGGCGCGAGCGATCTCAACCCGACGCTGATCGCCATAGGGCAGCTGGGAGGCCAGGCGGTCGAAGCTGTTCTCGCGCAGGCCCACGAACTTGAGAAGCTCGCGCGCGCGCTCCTCAACCTCCCGCTCCTCGCGCCGCACCCACGGCGGCCGGAAGATCGCGCCGAACACGCCGGTGCGCATCCGGGAGTGACGGCCCACGATCACGTTCTCGAGCGCGGTCATCGCGCCGAACAGGCGGATGTTCTGGAACGTGCGGGCGACGCCCAACGTCGTGATGATGTCGGGGCGCGTGCGGGAGATGTCACGCTCGCCGAGCACGATCCGTCCCGAGGTCGGCTTGTAGAGCCCGGTCAGCATGTTGAAGAGCGTTGTCTTACCGGCGCCGTTCGGGCCGATCAGCGAGACGATCGTATGGCGGGGAATGTCGAGCGACACGTCATTGACCGCCACGAGACCCCCGAACGCCTTGACAGCGTGATCCACGCGCATCGCCGCGGCCACCGGCGGAGAGGCTGCCGTCGCGCTCATTCGGTCAGCTCCAGCGTCGAGACCGCGCTCGGCTCGCCCAGCTCGCTGTCGGTGGCCGCCACCCGCCCGGTCAACTCGAGGCGCCGGCGCCGCTCCGGGATGAGGCCCTGCGGGCGGAGGATCATCATGATCACGAGCAGGAAGCCGTAGATCCCGAACTCGATCTCGGTGAGCTGGAAGTTGAGCCCGATCTTGGACGGCAGCGAATTCAGCACATCTGGGATCAGGTAGTAGTTGATGTAGCCCAGCAGCAGGCCGCCTGCCACCGCACCCCAGATCGAGCCCAGTCCGCCGATGATCACCATCCCGAGGATGAAGATCGAGAATCCGAACTGGAACTGACTGGCGTTGACCACCGTGAAGTAGGTCCCGAAGAAGGCGCCGGACATGCCGCCGAAGGCAGCGCCGATCGAATAGGCCATCAGCTTCGTGCGCACGAGCGGGATGCCCATTGACACGGCGGCGACCTCGTCCTCGCGTAGCGCCACCCAGGCCCGCCCCAGCCGCGAGTCCCGCAGCCGCAGGTTCACGAACAGCACCAGCAGCAGAACGCCGAAGATCAGCCAGTACCACGGCCTCAGGTTGAGCTCGTTGAACAACCCGATCCCCGGGAAGTAGGGGGAGTCGACGCCGCTGATCCCGAGGTTTCCCGCGGTCAGCGTCATCCCGCCGCCCAGGTGGACACTCGTCCCGTTCACCGCGAGCGTGCCGATGATCTCCCCGAACGCGAGTGTCACGATCGCGATGTAATCGCCGCGCAGGCGCAGCGTCGGCAGTCCGATCAGCATTCCCGCCAACGCGCAGATCGCCGCCGCCGCGACCAGGATCAGCAGGAAGTTCAGGTGAATGCCGGGCAGCGTGCTGGCGACCGGCGACACGAGCACATGCACGTGCGCCTTGAAGAAGAAGCCCGAGCCGAACCAGCCGAGCGAATAGGCGCCGAGGGCGTAGAACGCGACGTAGCCGAGGTCGAGCAGCCCGGCGAACCCGACCACGATGTTCAGGCCGAGCGACATCACCGCGTAGGCAACGGCGATGATCGTCGCGTTCAGGAAGCCGCTGTCCGCCGAGAACAAGAACGGCAGCACGATCCCAAGCACGATCAGTGTCGCGGCCAGCGCGCGGCTCCACCAGGGAGGCAGCAGGCGCTCTATGCCCGCTCGCCATTCGCGCATCTGGGCTCGGAACTCGGCCCATTCGGATGGCCCGGGCTCGCCCTCGGTCACGGTGACGGAGTGCGTCGAGGGTTCGTTCTTCTCATCGAGGTCGCTCACCCCGCCTCCCGCGTCTCCTCACCCAGCAGCCCGCGCGGGCGCAGGACCATGATCATGATGAGGTACCCGAACACGACCGCCTCGGTCCACTGCGGCCCCATGCGAGAGTCCGCCAGAGCCTGGATCACCCCGATGATCAGACCACCGAGTACGGCGCCGCGAACGTTGCCGATGCCACCCATCACGGCGGCGGTGAACGCGAACAGGCCGGCCCTGAACCCCTGGAAGTACCAGACGTTCGTCTCAAACAGCGCGTACACCAGACCGGCGGCGCCGGCGAGAGCACCGCCGAGCAGGAAAGTCAGCGAGATCGTCTGGTTGACGTTGATGCCCATCAGTCGGGCGGCCTCCGGATCCTGCGCGGTCGCCCGCATCGCTCGGCCCATGCGGGTGGCGTTGATGAACTGCGAGAGCACCAACACGAGGGGGATCATCACGCCCAGCGCCAGCAGGTAGCCGCGTACGATCGGCACCCCGAAGATGTGGAACACGGTTTTGTTCTGGTTGATCAGGTCGGTGACGCTTTGCGGCGAGCCGCCGCGCCAGAGCAGGCCGACGTTCTGGAGGATGAACGAGAACCCGACGGCGGTTATCAGGGGCGCCAGCTTCGGCGCATTGCGGAGCGGGCGGTAGGCGACGCGCTCGATCAACGTGTTCAGCCCGCCGCAGACGACCATCGTGATCACCAGCGTCGCCAGTAACCCGAGCACGATCCCCACCGTGCCTGTGCTGGAGCTCAGTCCGAACACCGTGTAGAGGCCAACCGCGGTGAACGAGCCGATCATGAAGACGTCGCCGTGGGCGAAGTTGATCAGCTCGATGATTCCGTAGACGAGCGTGTAGCCGATCGCGATCAGCGCCCAGATCGCCCCGTTGGAGAGCCCGGTGGCGAAGTTGAACCCGAGCTGGGTCAGGTCGTGGTGGATGACGGGGTGCCCCGCCACGAACCCGGCCTGGTAGCCGTGCACGAGATCGCGTATGCCGTAGTAGATCGGCAACGCGGCGAGCGCGACGATCAGCCCCCAGCGGCCGATGTACCTGCGCAACGCTGCCAGCGGGCGGAGTACGGCCGCAGGTGGCGTTGGGGAGAGCGATCCTGCTTCCACGAGTCGCGAGGAGTATCGAGGATTTGGAGCCCGCCCGCCCGTCGCGCCAGCGCTGGCGAGCGGGGTGAGCGGGCTCCGTGTCCTCGGCTATATCGCTGCGATCAGTGAACCGTCTGGGTCGGCGTGAGCGTCTTGAAGAACACCGGGTCGCCGGTGGGTCCAACCTTGTAGAGGCCGTACGACTTGAGCGTCGTATCGCCGTTCTTGTCGAATCCGTACGTGCCCAGCACCGAGTTCCGGCTCTTGGTGGCAAACAGCGCGGCGAGAACGGCTGACTTGCTGTCGCCATTCGCCCCGAGGCCGGCGATCGTGTCGAGGCCCAGCTTCATCGCCTCGTAGCCGTAGATCGCGTACGGATCCGGCGGCGTGGGGCCGTACTTGGCCTTGTACGAGGTGAGGAACTGCTGTCCACCCGGGTATGCGGCCAGGTCGAGGGTCGCCACCGTGCACTGGATCAGCGGATCGATGCTCGCGGGCACGCCACCCATCTTCGGGTTGGTCCACGTGCTCGTGCACATTCCGTCCGGCCCGAAGATCTTCGCCTTGGGCAGCGCGGCGTTGACGTCCTTGGTGATCTGGACGCCGCCGTTGGAGACGATCCCGGCGAACAGGAAGCAGTCGGCTCCCTGGTCCTTGATCGTCGCCGCGTAGGAACGGAAGTTCGGCGCGGTCGGATCGATCCCGGTGTTGCTGACGACCGTGACGCCGTAGAAGCCCTTCTCGAGTTCGAGCAGCGTCGCCAGCCCGGAGCCGTAGGCCTCCTTGTCGTTGGCCACTGCGACCTTCGTGCAGCCGGCCTGCTTCATCGCCATCAGGTCCGCCGCCGCCTGGATCGAGTCGATCGGCACGATCCGCAGGTACGTCCGCTTGCCGGTCGGGAAGTACTTCTGCGGCTCCCCAGGCGCGCTGCCCGGGAGGTTCGTGGTCAGGCCGACGTACGTGTTCGCCGGGCTCACCTGCGGCACGCCGGCCGAGTTCAGGATCGGGATCGAGACTTCGCTGCAGCCCGAGTTGAACTCGCCGATGTAGTAGACGGTCTTCGAGTCAGATGCCGCCTTGCGCGCGTCGGCCGCGCACTGGCTCGGATCCCACTTGCCCGCGGCCGCCGTCGAGTCGTCGAGCGACTGGTATTTGACCGTGAACTGGCCGGCCTTGCCGCCGGCCTGGGACAGCGCGAGCTTGATGCCGTTGACCAGCGGGTCTGTCTGCGCGGTCGAAGCGCCCTGCAACGGCAGGCTCGAGTAGATGTCGACCGTCTTGCCACTGCTCGAGGAGCTTCCGCCACTGGACGCGGCGCCCCCGCTGCTGCTGCTCGTACTGGTACTGCTGTTGCTGCTGCCGCAAGCGGCGATAGCGAGCACGGCGCCGATGACCATCAAACCGGCCAGCGCCTTGCCGCCGAGAACCAACCTCATAGAACCCTCCTGTGCTTTCGTGCCGGCCCGGTGACGGCGCAGCGTAATCCTGCGTCCGGACAGAGCCAAGCCCCAGCGCGCAGCCTAACGCAACATCAACCGGACTGACAGTCCGGCTTATCAGGCTCCATCAGGCGTCGATCGCCTCCACGAACGCGAGCTGCCCCCCGACGATCCGGTACACGCCATAGCGGCGCAGGGTCGTGTCGCCGTTGCGATTGATGCTGTAGGTGCCGAGCACGCTGCGGCGGTTGCGGGTGTCGAATATCGCGTCCCGCACCTGCGAGCGCACCGCCGCTCGCGTGCCGTCGTCGGTGGCGCGCTCGATCGAGCTCAGCAGCAGGCTCATCGCCTCATATCCGAAGATCGCGGCGGGCTCGGGAGATCCGAACTGGCGCCTGTAGGCAGCGTTGAACGCGCGCGCCGCCCGCGGATACGAGCTCAGCGCGAGCGTCGGCGCGGTCAGCACGACCTGGGGGTCGACCCACAGGGGGATGCCGCCGTCGGCCGGATTCCAGTAGGTGGTCTCGGCCAGGCCGGACGTGCCGAAGATCTTGACCTCCGGCATCGCCGCGGCGAGCGCCGTCGTGAGCGGCACCGCGCCGGACTCGGTGTCCGCACTGATCAGCACGCACTCGGGGCCAAGGTGCGCCACTCCCGCGGCGAGCGACTTATAGCTGGTGGCGTCGCGCGGGAACGCCTGCACACCGGCGAGCTGCAGGTGCGCGGCCTGGGCGGCGACGACGAAGCTGCGGGCCGCGTCGGCGCCGTCGACCTCACCGTCGTTCAGCACGTACGTCGACGCGCAGCCCATGCTCTGCTGCAGGCGAACCTGCGCGACCGCCTGAACGCCGTCGTTCGGCACCACCCGGGCAAACGTGCGCACCCCCGTCGGGTAGTACTTCTGGGGCTCCCCCGGGAATGCGCCGAGGACGCCCGTGGTCAGCCCCACGGCGCTGCTGGTCGGGCTCACCTGCGGGATCCCGGCTCGGTTGAGCGGCGGGATCGAGACCGCGCTGGCGCCCGAGTTCACCTCGCCCACGTACCCGATCGTCGTCGGGTCGAGCACCGCGATCCTGGCGTTGATCGTGGTCTGCCCGGGGTCCCAGCCGCCCCGCTGGACGGTGGCGTCGTCGAGCACCTTGAACAGGATCCGGTACCGGCCGATCCGACCGGAGACCTGTGCGAGCGCCAGCCGCGCTCCCGAGACCACCGCCTGGCCGCTGACGCTCGAGCGCCCCCGGAGCGGCGCGCTGGCGTAGATCGTGAGGGTCGTGCCGCGGATGCGGGTCGCTGCGAGCGTGCGGCCGGAGCTCGAGCCACACCCGCTGAGGCCGGTGATCGCGGCCAGCATCGCGACTGCGGCTAAGGCCCGCCCCACGGTCCTTGTCCACCCCGTTGCGAGCCTCACCCCTGCACAGACACGAACGTAACTGGTACCAGCTGGCCGCCTTTGAGGCGGGTGAACACGAACGGCGCGATGCTCGTGTCGCCGGTCGAATTGATCGAGTACTCCCCGAGCACGGATTGGCGGTTCTGGATCGAGAAGAAGTCCTTCACGACCGTCGTGCGGTTGTCGGCCGCCGCGCCGGCCTCTTTGAGCACGGACAGCACCGCCGCCATCGCCTCGTACCCGAAGATCGCCTGCACCGCCGGGGCGTGGCCGTAGGTCGAGGTGAACTCCGACACGAACGTGCTTCCGGCCGGAGTCAGATTCGCCTTGAGGAACCCGGGCACCGAGACGTACAGGTTCCGAACCGCCGGCGACAGCGCCGTGACGAACGAGGGGGCGTCGAGCGCCGAAGGACCGAACAGCTTTGCCGACGGGTTCGAGCCCACCACACCGTTGAAGAACCTCGCGGCCGAGGCCGGCGAGTCCGATCCGTAGAAGACGCCATCCGCAGTGGCCGGGGTGCTCACGACCTTGAGGCCGCCGCTGCCGGCGTCCTGCTTGAGCGCGTACGCGATCGCCGCGCCGTAGGCCCCGCCATCGGAGCCGACGTACAGCTGCGTGACCCCGAGCGCCTTCATCTCCTGCACCTGCGCCTTGGCCTCCTGGGCGGTGGTCGGGACGACCCGGGCGAACGTCTGCTTGTAGGTGCTGAGCGACTGGTAGTAGGCGTCGGGAGCGTTCGCCACCGCGGGGGTGGCCTGGGTCAGCTCGAGCGCCGTGTCGGTCGGGCTGACCTGGAGGATGTCGAGCGCGTTGGTGATCCCGAGTGACTCGTATGACGAGTCCGGGACGACCTCACCCAGGTACGCGATCGCGGTCTTGTCCTGGATCACGGTTCGCGCCTGGGCGGAGATCGTGCTGCCGCGCACGGTGGCCAGCCGGATCGTGAGCTTGCCGATCCGCGTCGGACCCTGTCGGAACGCCAGCTGCTCGGCGTCGAGGACGTCCTGCGCGACCTGCGGCTGATCGGTTCGCGCGGCGCTGAGGTAGATCGTGAGCTGGGTGCCCGAGATCGACACGCTCGAGTTGGCCGCCCCCGACGAGGTGCACCCCGCGACCCCAACGGCGAGCAGCGCCCATGTGCATGCCGCCCGTCCACGTGCGAGCACCCGGCGTCGCATAACCGGACGAGCTAATCCCGCCGGCCGGGCAGGAACGGCAGCAGTTGTCGAACGCCGAGCGCGATCAGCACCATCACGATGCCGATCAGGATGCTGTCGAGGCCACTGATATTCAGCGACCACAGGACGATCCACAGACACAAGCCCGCGGTGGCAGTCAGAATCAAGCCCATCTCGTCGGGGATGCTAACTCAGAGCCGAGTCGCCAGGCCCGACGAGAGCTCGCGCATCACCGCGGCGACCGCGGAAATCGGATCCCCGCCCGCCCCAGGATCCCCGCCCGCCCCGGGCTCGCCGACCGCTCCGCCCGCCCCGGGCTCGCCGGCGGCCCGCACGAGACGGCTGCCCACGATCACGCCGTCCGCGCCGGCGTCCGCGGCAGCCGACGCCTGCTCGGCGGTGGAGATGCCGAATCCGACCGCCACCGGGACGCTCGTGCACGCGGCGGCCCGCGCGACGACGTCGGCCAATCCATCCTGTACCGCCGCCCGCTCGCCCGTGGTTCCGGTCACCGACACCGTGTAGAGAAAGCCGCGAGCCTGCGCCCCGATCCGCGCGAGCCGCTCGGCCGGCGTCGTCGGCGCGACCAGCGGCACGAGCGCGAGGCCGCGGTCGTCGCACGCGCTGAGCGTTGCCGATGCCTCCTCGAGCGGCAGGTCGGGCACGATCAGCCCGCTGGCGCCGACCTCGAGCAGCGCGTCGGTGAAGCGCTCGAGCCCACGCGCGAAGATCACGTTCGCGTAGCACATGACCACGACCGGGACGCGCTCGGCAATCGCCCGGCCGACCTCGAGCACGTCGTGGAGCTTCGCGCCGGCGCGGAGCGCCGCCGTCCCGGCCGCGTGGATGACCGGCCCGTCGGCGAGCGGGTCCGAGAACGGGATACCGAGTTCGACGAGGTCGGCGCCGCCGTCCGCGTACGCGAGGCCGATCCGGCGCGAGGTGTCGAGGTCGGGAAACCCGCCCATCATGTACGGCATCAGCGCCGCCCGGTGCCCGTTCGCGCGGGCGGACTCGAATGCCTCCGCGATCCGTTCGATCCCGGTCACGGGGTTACGATCGGCTCAGGTGGTCGAGTGCTTCAGAGAGGTCCTTGTCGCCCCGCCCCGACAGGCAGATCAGATCGAGCTCGCTCGGCCCGTGGGCGAGCGCCCAGGCGATCGCGTGAGAGCTCTCGAGCGCCGGGATGATTCCCTCGAGCCGCGCGTCAGTCGCGAACGCCTCGAGCGCCTGCCGGTCGGTGACCGCGAAGTAGCTGGCGCGTCCGCTGTCCCGGAGCCACGCGTGCTCGGGCCCGGTGCCCGGGTAGTCCAGGCCGGCCGAGATCGAGTGCGCCTCGAGGATCTGGCCGTCCTCGTCCTGCATGATCGCCGAGAACGCGCCGTGCAGGACCCCCGGCAGCCCGCCGACGGTCAGCGGGGCGCCGTGCCGGCCCGGTCTCGATCCCCTCCCCCGCGGCCTCGACCCCGATCAGCTCGACCGCGGCGTCGTCGACGAACGGGATGAACACGCCGATCGAGTTCGAGCCGCCGCCGACACAGGCGATCACGCGCTGGGGCAGGCGGCCGGCGCGGTCGAGTACCTGGACGCGGGCCTCGTCGCCGATCACGCGCTGGAGGTCGCGCACGAGCGCGGGGTACGGCGCCGGCCCGACGCACGAGCCGATGATGTAGTGCGTCGTGTCGACGTTCGTGACCCAGTCGCGAATCGCTGCCGAGACCGCCTCCTTGAGCGTCCGCGCCCCGGCCTCGACAGGCTCGACGACCGCGCCCAGCAGCCCCATCCGCTCGACGTTCGGCTTCTGCCGGCGCATGTCCTCGGTACCCATGTAGACGACGCACTCGAGGTCGAGCAGCGCGCACGCGGTGGCGGCGGCGACGCCGTGCTGGCCGGCGCCGGTCTCGGCGATGACCCGCCGCTTGCCCATCCGCCGGGCCAGCAGCGCCTGGCCGATCGCGTTGTTGATCTTGTGCGCGCCGGTGTGGTTGAGGTCCTCGCGCTTGAGCCAGATCGGGTGGCCGGCGGCCTCGCTCAGGCGTGCGGCCAGGTACAGCGGCGACGGCCGGCCGACGAAGTCCCGCAGCAGCGCCTCGAGCTCTGCGCGAAAGCCGGGATCGTCGCGAGCGGAGACCCATGCGTCCTCGAGCTCGGCCAGCGCCGGCATCAGCGTCTCGGGCACGTATTGCCCGCCATAGGGCCCGAACCGGTGCTCGATCGCGCTCATCCCGCGCCGCCCGTGGTGGTCATCGCACCGATCGGCGCCGCGTCACGGACCGCCGCCGCGAACGCCGCGAGCTTGTCGGGGTCCTTGCGTCCGGGGCGCAGCTCGACGCCGCTGGCGACGTCGACGGCGTACGGACGCACGACCGCGATCGCCTCGGCGACGTTGTCGGGGTTCAACCCTCCCGAGAGGATCACAGGGACCGGGCGCCCGGGGCGGGCGGGGACGCCATACGCGCGCGCGATCTCCCACGAGAACGTCTCTCCGGTCCCGCCTGGAACCCCGGCGGTGTAGCTGTCGAGCAGGTGGTAGTCGGTGTGGAACGGCGCCAGCGCCTGGACGTCGGCGCGGCTGCGCACGCGCGCCGCCTTGATCACCTTGCACCCGGTCCGCCGTGCCGCCTCGGAGCAGTAGGCGGGACCCTCGTCGCCGTGGAACTGGAGCATCGTCAGGCCCACGTCGTCGGCCCTCTGCGCGACATGGTCGAGCGTGGCGTTGACGAACACGCCGGCAACCTGGGCACGCCGCTTGGCCGCCGCTGCGATCTCGACGGCGGCACCGGCGTCGCAGCGCCTCGGCGACTGGGGCCAGAAGATCAGCCCGATCGCCCACGCCTCCAAGGAGATCGCGCGCTCGGCGTCTTCGAGCGTGGTGATCCCGCAGAACTTGATCTTGGTTGGTCCGGCGCTCACGACCACATCGTAGGGCGGCTCACCGCGCCGCCAGCGCGCGGCACGCCGCCTCGATGTCGCGCGAGCGCATCAGCGCCTCCCCGATCAGCACGCCGTCGACCCCGGCCCCCGCCAGCTCGTCGAGCTGCTCGGGGCGACTGAAGCCTGATTCGGCGACCACCAGCGCCCGGTCGGCGACACGCGGGCGCAGCTCGAACGTCCGGCGGGTGTCGACCTCGAGCGTCGTCAGGTCGCGGTTGTTGATCCCGATCTCGGACGCGCTTAGAGCGAGCGCGACGTCGAGCTCGCGCTCGTCGTGCACCTCGACGAGCGCGCTCAGTCCGAGTCCGGCCGCCTCCGCGTACAGCGCGGTCAGCTCCGCCGGGGTCAGCGCGGCGACGATCAGCAGGATCGCGTCGGCGCCGGCGGCGAACGACTCGTGCACCTGGTACGGGTCGACGATGAAGTCCTTGCGCAGGAGCGGCAGCCGGGTGGCCTCCCGGGCCGCTCGCAGATCATCCAGCGACCCGTCGAAGCTCGGCCCCTCGGTGAGGATCGACAGGGCCGCGGCCCCGCCGCGCTCGTACGCGCCGACGACATCCTCGAGCTCGAGGTCCGCCCGGATCGCCCCGGCCGACGGCGAGCCGCGCTTGTGCTCGGCGATCACCGACAACCCAGGCCGAGCAAGCGCCCCGGTGAAGTCCCGCACCGGATCGTGCTGCGCCCGCCGGGCCGCAGCAGCCTCGACCTCAGCGAGCGGCACCGCCTCACGCCGCCGGGCCACTTCTGCTCGGGTGGCGGCCAGAATCGGATCGAGCCGGTTCACGGCGCGAGCTCGCACGTTCGCCGCACGAATCGCTCGAGCGCCGCGAGCGCCGCGCCGCCGTCGACCGACCGTTCGGCCGCCCGCACGCCTTGCTCGAGCGTGCCGGCGCGACCGCCGGCGTAGATCGCCGCGCCGGCGTTGAGGACCGCGAGGTCCCGGGCCGCGCCCGGCTCGCCGTCGAATATCGACCTCGCCGTCTGCGCGTTCTGCTCTGGCGTCCCACCGGGGATCTCGTCGGCGGACGCGCGCTCCAGCCCGACCTCCTCCGGTGAGAGCGAGTAGCGGCGCAATTCCGGGCCGACCACCTCGACCACGAGCGTCGGCGCCGAGATGCTCAGTTCGTCAAGGCCGTCCTCGCTGGCGACGAGCAGCGCGTGCTTGGTCCCGAGCAGCGCGAGCGCGCCGGCCATCGTCTCGAGATACGCCGCGTCTGAGACGCCGATCAGCTGTCGCGTCGCGCCGGCCGGATTGGTGAGCGGGCCCAGGAAGTTGAAGATCGTCCTGACCGCGAGCTGGCGCCTAACTGGGATTACGTACCGCGTCGCTTGGTGATGCGCCGGCGCGAACATGAACCCGAACCCGACCTCGTCGATGCAGCGCGCCACCGCGCCGGGGCTGAGATCGATCCGGGCACCGAGCGCCTCGAGCACGTCGGCCGAGCCCGACAGGCCGGTAGCCGAGCGGTTGCCGTGCTTGGCCACGGTGCAGCCTGCCCCGGCGGCGATGAGCGCGGCCGTCGTGGAGACGTTGAACGTCCGCCGGCCTCCGCCGGTCCCCGCGGTGTCGAGCAGGTCGTCGCTCGAGGCCGGAACCTGGGTGGCCATCGAGCGCATCGTTCGGGCCAGGCCGGCGAGCTCCTCGACGGTCTCCCCTTTGGTCCGAAGCGCCACCAGGAAGCCGGCGATCTGCACCTCGGACGCGTTGCCGGCCATGATCTCCGACAGCACGGCCGCGGTGTCGTCGAAGCTCAGGTTCCGGCCGCTCGCGAGGGCATCGATCGCCGTCGTCAGGAGATCCGGGCCGTCGCTCATCGAACCCGCGCCAGGAAGTTCGCCAGCAGCTCGCGGCCCTGTTCGGTCAGCACCGACTCGGGGTGAAACTGCACGCCCTCGGCCGGCAGCTCGCGATGGCGGACCGCCATCACGACCTCGCCCCCGCGGGCGCTGCTCTCGAGGCAGTCCGGGAGGTCCGGATCCACGACCAGTGAGTGGTATCGGCCGACCTCGAGCGGCTTGCGGAGCCCGCGGAAGATCGTGCGGCCGTCGTGCTCGATCGTGGTCGTCTTGCCGTGGACGGGCTCGTGCTGGATCACGGTTCCGCCCCACGCCTGCACGAGCGCCTGGTGGCCGAGACACACCCCGAGCGTCGGGACATGCGCGACCGGGAAGCGTCGGACGGCCTCGAGCGAGATGCCGGCCTCGTTCGGCGTGCACGGCCCCGGCGAGACGATCACGCGGTCATAGCCGCGGACGAGCAGGTCATCCACCGCGGCGTGGTCGTTGCGGACGACCTCGACGTCTGCGCCGAGCTCGCCCAGGTATTGGACCAGGTTGTAGGTGAAGCTGTCGTAGTTGTCGAGGACGAGAACTCGCATCAGGTGTGGCGCGGGAATGATTAACGCCAGGCAAACAGTAGGGCGCGGCGCCTTCACTCGTCAGGCCAGGCCGCCTACGATGCCCGTCGGGCAACGAACAAGGGGGCATTCGATGAGGACGGCTCGTCTCGGCTGGCTCGCGCTGTCAGCCACGGTTATGACGCTGCCGCTCGCGGCGTGCGGGAGCAGTAGCGGGAGTTCGAACGCAGGCAGCAGCGCGAGTGCCGCCAGCGGCGCCGGCTCAACCAGCAGCTCCGCGAAGTCCGGCACCACCGCGCCCGGGACCGGGCTGTCCCTCGGCCAGACCGCGACCGTCACCTACACCCCCCTGACCTCCTCCGGCAGCGGCAAGCCGAGAACGCTGAAGGTCACGGTCGCCTCGATCCGCAACGGAACGAGCGCCGACCTCAAGGCCGCCGACGTCTCGGGTGCCCCCAAGGGCGCCCTTCCGCAGTACGCCACTGTGACCGTGACCAACCTCGGCCCGCTCTCGATCGACGTCGACGGGACCTCTGACGCCATCCAGGGGATCGACCACGGCGGTAACCAGCAGGACCCGGTCTCGTTCATCGGCGACTTCCCGCCGTGTAACGAGAACTCGTCGACCACGCCCGTGGCCGCCGGCGCGAGCTTTCACACCTGCCTCACCTACATCGTGTCCGGAGGGATCAGCAAGGTGGGCTGGACCGGCACCGACGCCTACATGAGCTCGCCGGTGACCTGGTCGGGGTCCTGACGGGAGCCGCCGCGCTCAGGCGAACTCCGGGGCGCTCCAGTCCGGCATCACGTCGGGGAGGCCGTCGCTGACCCGGTCAGAGAACTGCGCCGGGCGCTTCTCGAGAAACGACGTGATCCCCTCCGCGGCGTCGGCCGAGCGGCCGCGGGAGTACATCCCTCGGGAGTCCGCGCGGTGCGCGAGCATCGGGTGCTCGGCGCCGAGCATCCTCCACATCATGCGCCTGGCCAGCGCCACCGACACCGGCGCGGTGTTCTCGGCGATCTCGCGCCCCAGCGCATGGGCGGCGTCGAGCAGCTCGCCGGCCGGATGGACGCTGCGGACGAGCCCGCCTTCGAGCGCCTCCTGGGCATCGAACACCCGCCCGGTCGCGACCCATTCCATCGCCCGGCTGATGCCGACCACCCGGGGCAGGAACCAGCTCGAGCATGCCTCGGGCACGATCCCGCGGCGAACGAACACAAACCCGATCCGGGCGGTCTCCGACGCGAGTCGTACGTCCATCGGCAGCGTCATCGTCGCGCCGATCCCGACCGCCGGGCCGTTGATCGCGGCGATCACGGGCTTGGTGCAGTCGAAGATCCGAAGCGTCAGCCGGCCGCCGCCGTCGCGCGGGATCGAGTCCGGGTCCTCGTGCTCACGCTTGGTGAACGTCTCGCCGCCGCGCCCGAGGTCGGCGCCAGCGCAGAATCCGCGGCCGGCGCCGGTGACGATCACCGCGCGCACCTCGTCGTCGGCGTCTGCCTGGTCGAACGCCGCACGAAGCTCGTCTCCCATCATCGAGTTGAACGCGTTCAGGCGATCGGGACGGTTCAGCGTGATCGTGAACACGCGGTCCCTCAGCTCAGTCGTTATCTGCTCGAACTCCATCGGCCACGCTCCTCTCTACGGCCACTCGGGCTGACTCGCCGCGAGCGCGATCGCCTGCAGCACCGCGCGAGCCTTGGCCTCGGACTCCCGGTACTCGGACTCGGGCTTGGCGTCGGCGACGGTCCCGCCGCCGGCCTGCACGTGCGCCACGCCGTCCTTGACCACGACCGTGCGAATGTGGATGCATGTATCCAGATCGCCGGTGTAGCTCGCGTACCCGATCGCCCCGCCGTAGCCGCCGCGTTTGACCGGCTCGAGCTCGTCGATGATCTGCATCGCGCGCACCTTCGGCGCCCCCGACAGTGTCCCCGCGGGCAGCACCGAGCGGAGCGCCTCGAGCGCGCCCACCCCGTCGCGCAGCCGTCCGACAACGCTCGAGACGATGTGCATCACGTGGCTGTAGTTCTCGACCGCCATGAAGCTCTCGACCTCGACCGATCCGTACTCGCACACCCGCCCGAGGTCGTTGCGGCCGAGGTCGACGAGCATCACGTGCTCGGCTCGCTCCTTGGGGTCGGCCAGCAACTCCTCGGCGATCCGGCGGTCCTCCTCAGCGGTGGCGCCGCGCGGGCGGGTGCCGGCGATCGGTCGCGTCGACACGCCCCGGCCGGCGACCGTGATCAGCGGTTCGGGGCTGGCGCCGGCGATCTCGAAGTCGCCGAAGTCGAGGAAGTACATGTACGGGCTCGGGTTGACCGCGCGCAGCCCGCGATAGATCGAGAACGCCTCGATCGGAACGGGTCCCGACCAGCGCTGGGACGGCACCACCTGGTAGGCGTCCCCGGCCCGGATGTACGCGATGATCCGGGCGACGTTCGCCTCGAACTCTTCGCGCGACATGTTGGCCTCGAGGGCGGGCGCCGCGCGGTCGCTCGCCGGCGGGCGCGGCGGGCGCGGAACCGGGCCGGCCAGCCGCCACCGCACCTCGGCGATCGTCTCAACCGCGCGCGCGTAGGACGCGTCGAGATCGTCGTCCACGTACACGTTGGCGATCACCGTGACCGTGTGCTTGAGGTGGTCGAACGCGACCAGCGCGTCGGTCAGCATCAGCGCCAGATCGGGCAGCCCGACCGGGTCGGGGTTGGGCGGCCCGAGCGGCTCGACGGTGCGGACCAGGTCGTAGGCGAACAGCCCGACGGCGCCGCCCGCGAACGGCGGCAAATCGGGGACGGGCGCGACCCGCAGCCGGCCGAGCTCGGCGCCGGCAAGCTCGTACGGATCGCCGTCGTCGCCGAGCGACCAGCGCAGCACCTTGCGCGGGCGAAAGCCGATGAACGAGTAGCGCCCGACGCGCCCTTGGTCGGCCGACTCGAGCAGGAACGAAGGTCCCCGCCCACCCTGGGCGGGATCCGCATCCCGGAGCTTCAGGAACGCCGACACCGGCGTCTGGCAGTCGTCGATGAACGTCTCGCGCAGCGGGATCAGGTTGTAGTCGCCCGCGAGTGCCCGCGCCTCCGCGAGCGACGGCGTGACCCCGACCGGGATCGTTTCAGGGCTTGCGACGGCCATCCAGCACCCGCTCGGCGTCCGCAAGCGTCAGCCCGCGTCCGCGGAGCAGAACCGCGACGTGGTAGATGACGTCGGCGGCCTCCTCGGCCAGGCGCTCGTCGGACTCCTCGCGAGCCGCTCTGGCCACCTCCTCCGCCTCCTCCTGGACCTTCGCGCCGGCGAGCTCGGGATCGTCGAGCAGCTTCGCGGTGTACGAGCCCTCCGGCCGGGACGACGCCCGCTCGGCGATCGTGCGCTCAAGGATCGGGAGCGTCTCGTAGGGCGCGCCGGGGGTCAGCTCGCCGCGGTGAAAGCAGGAGCGCTCGCCGGTGTGGCACGCCGGGCCGGCCGGCTCGACGAGCGCGAGCAACGCATCCGCGTCGCAGTCGTAGCGAATCGCCTTCAGCGCCTGGGTGTTGCCCGAGGTCTCGCCCTTGTGCCACTGCTCCTGGCGCGACCGGCTGTAGAAGTGCATCTCGCCGCTCTCGCGCGTGCGACGCAGCGCTTCGGCGTTCATGTACGCGAGGGTCAAGACCTCGCCGGTCCGCCAGTCCTGGACGATGCACGGCACCAGGCCGCGCTCGTCGAATGCGATCTCTGAGTCCTCCACCGGGGTGGCGGATTGTAGGTGCTCGTCCCTGCCCGCCCGCCTGGGCTGGCCCCACCCGCCCACCCGGCCCCGTCGCGGGGGCGGGCTGGGTGGGCGGGGACCGACTGCTAGGCGGCCTGCTCCAGGTACTCGGGCTCGATCTCGGCCTCGACAATCGTGTCGGGGTCGGACATCGCCTCGAGGGCCCGGGTCGGCCGCAGGAAGACCACGCCGATCGCGATCGCCGCCAACACCAGTCCGGCCGCGATCGTGAACGCCAGGTGGTAGCCGTCGGTGAGCGCGGTGGCGCTGGACGTCCCACGGCGAGCAGGGATCCGGTCCGCGTGGTGGACAGCGTCGCGAGCACGGCGAGCCCGAGCGCACCACCGACCTGCTGGGTCGTGTTCACGAGGCCCGAGGCCAGACCAGAGTCCTCGGGCGTGGCCCCGGACATCGCCAGCGTCATCAGCGCCGGGAACACCAGGCCGGCGCCGACGCCGAGCAGCAGCATCGCCGGCAGCAGGTCCGTGACGTAGGTGGCGTTTACGGGAGCGCTTCGGAACACGAGCAGCCCCGCGGCCACGAGGGTCAGGCCAGCGATCAGGGTCTGCTTGGCGCCGAACCGCGCCATCGACTGCGCCGCCACCCGCAGCGACAGCGCGGCGATGCCAAGCGCCACCGGCAGGAATGCCAGGCCGACCTCGATCGCGTCGTAGCCGAGCACTCGCTGGAGGTACAGCGCACCCAGGAAGAACATCCCGAAGATGCCCGCGACCATCAGCATCTGCATGAGGTTCGCGACCGTCACCGTCCGTGAGCGGAACACGCGCAGCGGGATCAGGGGACTGGCGGCTGTGGCCTGACGGACGACGAACCCCGCCAGCAGCGCCACCGCGAGCCCGCCGAAGCCCAGCGTGTGCGCGCTTCCCCACCCGTAGTTGCTCGCCTCGACGATCGTGTATACGGCGAGCATCAGCGAACTGACGAGCAGCACCGCACCCGGTGCGTCCGCGCCGCGCTCGAGACCGATTCCGGCGTCATTCGGCAGCAGTCGGGTTGCAAACACGCCGGTCGCGATCCCGATCGGGACGTTGACGAAGAAGATCCAGTGCCAGTTGATCGCCTGCGTGAGGACGCCGCCGGCGAGCAGGCCGATCGCCCCGCCGGCCGCGGCCACGAAGCTGTACACACCGATCGCCTTCGCCCGCTCGGACGGCCGCGGGAACATCGTCACGATCATGCCGAGGATCACGGCGGAGGTCATCGCCCCGCCGACGCCCTGGATGAACCGCGCGCCGATCAGCAGCGCCCGGTCGTCCGCCAGGCCGCACACCAGCGACGCCGTCGTGAACACGGTCAATCCGGCGAGGAAGATGCGCCGCCGCCCGATCAGATCGCCGAGGCGACCGACGAGCAGCAGCAGCCCGCCGAACGCGATCAGGTAGGCGTTGACCACCCACGCCAGCGCCGACTGCGAGAAGTGCAGGTCGCTCTGGATCGTCGGCAGGGCCACGTTCACGATCGTCTGGTCGAGGATGATCATCAGGAACCCCGCGCACAGCACGACGAGCGCGATCCAGCGGTTTCGGTCAACAGGGGCTGCCAAGGGCGGATGCGACGTCTGGCTCATGGGTCTCAGGCTCCTCCAAGTTCGGCGTATCGAGAAAGAACCGTAGCAGATCATCTATCTACAGACGATCCGATTGCAGATGATCCTTTCCGGTCCGAGACAGTGTGATCTGCGACCCGAGGACACACATCGGGCATTCGCTGCCAGTCACGGGCGACGGGGCCTTAGTCCGTCGCTACGGCGGCCTTACTCGGGGTGTGACCGATCAGCGAGGCCGGCGGACGGGCTGTGAGCACGCTGCCGGGTCGGCCAATCGCCCGCACGCGAGCGTGCCGAGAGCGCGCAGGAAGACCTCCCGCTCGTCCGGCTCGAGCACGCCCAAGACGTCGTCCCGAACCTGGTCGAGCAGCTTGTCGGCCTCGCGCACGGAGCGCGCACCCTCGTCCGTCACGGCGATTACACGCGCTCGCCGGTCGGTCGGCGACGGGCGCCGCTCGGCGAGGCCGGCCAGTTCGAGCTCGTCGACGGTCACGACCATCGTGGTCTTGTCGAGCCCCACCATCCGGGCGATCTCGGTCTGGGTGAAGTCACCCGTCATCGCCGTAACCAGCACCGAATGCTCCCGCGGGGAAATTCCGAGCTCCTCGAGCGCCGCCGTGAACTCGGTCATGAGCCCGTGGCTGGCTCGCGAGAGCAGCCAGCAGAGGTCGGAGGCGAGAGGCGGCGGAGCGTCGATGACCATCATCACCAGGATAGTCCGTCGGACAGAAGATCTGGGACCAGACGATCTACTCGATCCCCAGCCGGTCCAGGAGGCGCTCGTCGGCGCGCCAGTGGCGGCGGACCCGCACCTTCAGGGCCAGGTGCACGTGCGTCCCGAGCTCGAATTCGATCGACCGGCGGGCGGCGGTTCCGATCCCCTTGACCATCTGGCCGCGGGCGCCGATCACGATCGCCTTCTGGGACTCGGTCTCCACCAGGATCACCGCCTCGACTCGAAGGAGGTCCTCGCGCGGTTGATCGATCGACTCGACTTGAACCTCGACCGCGTGCGGCACCTCCTCGCGGGTGCGCGCCAGCACCTGTTCGCGCACCAGCTCGGCCAGCCGTGCCGGTTCGTTTTGGTCCGAGAGCTGGTTCGGCTCGAAGTAGAACGGTCCGGCGGGGAGCAGCGAGACCAGGTGGTCGACCAGCGGCCGCATCCCGGCCCCGGTGCGCGCGGAAACGGGGAACACCTCGGCCCCGGCCTCGGCCTCGGCCGCCAAGTCGAGATCCGCCGCGCCTTGCAGTGCGGCGGCCGTCCGCGCTTGGTCGACGCGATCGATCTTGTTGACCGCGATTACGACCGGAACGGGGGAACTGCGCAGCAGCCCCGCGATGAACCGATCTCCCGGCCCGACGCCCTGCTCGGCGTTGATCACGAACAGGCAGCCGTCGGCGTCCTCGAGCTCGCGCTCGACGCGACGCTGCATCCGCTCGGTGAGCGCGTCCCGCGGGCGCTGGACGCCCGGCAGGTCGACCAGCACGAGCTGCCAGCCGGGACCGCTGGCGACGCCTCGAATCGCGCGCCGTGTGGTCTGCGGCTTGTCGGAGACGATCGCCACCTTCGCGCCGACGACCGCGTTGGCGAGCGTCGACTTGCCCACATTGGGACGGCCGGCCAGCGCGATGAAGCCGGAACGGGTCGGCGCGGTCACTGCGCCCAGCGCAGCAACTCGGCCTGGAGCGCGAGCATCTCGCCGTCATCGGTCTCGTGATCCATGCCCGTGAGGTGGAGCGCGCCGTGCACGACCGCCTCGCGCAGGTCCGCCGTGTGCTCAGGGCAGATCACGATGTCGCCCAGCTCGCGCGGCCCGGCGCTGGCGGCGTCGCCGTCGATCGCGAACGACAGCACGTCGGTGGGCTCGTCGATCTGGCGGTGCTCGCGGTTGAGCACGCGGATTCGCTCGGCGTCGACGAACTCGATCGCGACGTGGCCGTCCTCGATGCCCGCCGATGAGATCGCGAGCGCGCACAGCCCCTTGAGCTCGCTCGCGGTCGGGAACCGCAGCTCGTCGGCGGCCGGAACGTCGACCGCGATCCCCTCGATTCCAATGACCTCGATCTCGAGCAAAACCGTTGTTCCGCCTAGCCCCGCGGGGTGGCCGCGCGCGGGCGCAGCTCGGGCGCGGCGCGCTGAGAGTGCTCGCTGTAGGCCGCGACGATCTGTCGGACGAGCTTGTGGCGGACGACGTCCTCCTCGCCGAAGCGCACGAACTCGATCCCCTCCACGTCCTTGAGGACGTCGGCCACCATCACGAGACCGGACTGCTGATCGCTTGGTAGGTCGATCTGGGTGATGTCGCCGGTGACGACCATCTTCGAGTTGAACCCCAGGCGGGTCAGGAACATCTTCATCTGCTCGGGAGTCGTGTTCTGAGCCTCGTCGAGGATGATGAAACTGTCATTGAGGCTGCGGCCGCGCATGAACGCGAGCGGCGCCACCTCGATCACCCCG
This sequence comes from uncultured Solirubrobacterales bacterium, assembly GCA_963699325.1. Lineage (GTDB taxonomy): Bacteria > Actinomycetota > Thermoleophilia > Solirubrobacterales > Solirubrobacteraceae > Palsa-465. Next base: position 226,115 of record CAVOTN010000023.1, read on the forward strand.
CGCTCGAGGTGCTGGGACACGCGGTCAGGCTCGAGCATGTCGTGCAACGCGTCGAACAGCGGGCGCAGGTACGGGTCGACCTTGGCCATCAGGTCCCCGGGTAGGAACCCGAGCCGTTCGCCGGCCTCGACCGCGGGCCGGGTGAGGATGATGCGGTTGACCTCGCGCCGGCTGAGCGCGGCCGCCGCCAGCGCGACCGCCAGGAACGTCTTGCCGGTCCCGGCGGGGCCGATGCCGAACGTGATCGTGTGGTTGCGGATCGAGTCCACGTAGCGCTTCTGGTTGACGGTCTTCGGGGACACCTTGGTGGCGCGGTGGCGCCAGACCACGTCGTCGAGGATCGCTCCGGGCGACTCGTGCGCGTCGAGTGCGCGCGTGACCGCCTCGATCGTCCCGGGCGCAATCTCGTGGCCCTGGACGATCAGGTCCGAGAGCTCGTGCACGACCGCTGCGGCGGCGTCGACCGCCGCGTCCTCCCCGTCGAGCGTCAGCACGTTGCCACGCAGGAACACGTCGCAGTCCAGATGTCCCTCGAGCGCCCGCAGGACGGCGTCCTTGCTGCCGGCAAGCTCAGCCGCGATCGCGTTCTCGAGCTCTACCTGCCTACGCACCCACCCCGCCCTGCTCATCGGTGGGTGTCACCTCGATGCTCCACCCACTAGGCACTCAGAACCTCGCGGACGCGAGCCGACGCGCGCTTGCCGTCGGCGCGCCCGCCGGCCTTTGCCATCACGGCCTTCATCACCTGCCCCATGTCCTTGGGGTCGCTGGCGCCGGTCTCCGCGATCGCCGACTTGACGATCGCGTCGAGCTCGGCGTCGTCGAGCTCGGTGGGCAGATAGCCCTCGATGATCCGGGCCTCCGCCTCCTCGCCCTCGGCGAGCTCGGTCCGGCCGGCGTCGCGGAACTGCTCGGCCGCCTCGAGGCGGCGCTTGCGCTCGCGGCGCAGCACGGCCAGCTCGTCGGTCCCGCCGTCCTTGGCCGCCTTCTGCAACTCGGACAGAACCAGCCGCAGCGCGCCGACGCGTTCCTTCTCGCCGGCCTTCATTGCGCTGGTCATGTCGCCACGAACCTGATCGATGAAGCTCACACCTTCAGGATAGCCCCGCCGTATCGCGTGGCTCGCACCGTATGCCGTCCGCCTGCAGCTCCAAGCATGCGACGTCGATGATCTCACCTCGCACGGCGGCGCCGCTGGGCAGGTAGCAGCGGGTGTAGTCGGCGGTGTAGCCCGAGCACTGGGTGTCGGCCACTTTGTCGACGAGTACCCGCTCGCCGCCGCCGAGCTTGGTGTTGCGATGGTGGCGCGAGCGGACCTCCGAGCGCCCGCGAAGCTCGCGCGAGCGGCGCTTCTTCTCCTCGGGCGGCACGCGATCGCCAAGAGCGTCGGCTTGCGTCCCGGGGCGCGGGGAGTACGAGAACGTGTGGACCTTCGTGATTCCGGCGGCGTCGACGGCGTTCACGGTCCGCTCGAACGCGGCTTCGGTCTCGGTCGGGAAGCCGACGATCACATCGGTCGTGAGGTTCACGTGCGGCACGGCTTTGCGCAGAGCGGCGACGATTTCCAGGTACTCGCCGGCGTCGTAGTGCCGGCCCATCGCCCTGAGCACCTCGTCGTCGCCCGACTGCATCGGGACGTGGAGGTGCGGGCACACCTTCGGTTCGGTCGCGAGCGCCTCGAGCAGCGAGTCCTTGACGTGGATGACCTCGACGCTCGACAGCCTCACCCGCTCGACGCCGGGCACCTGAGCCACCTCGATCATCAGCTCGCCGAGCTCGAGCCCGCGTTCGGGGTCGCGGTAATCGCCGACGCTGATCCCGGTCATCACCATCTCGGGCTGGCCCTGGCCGACCCGCCGGCGAGCCTCGTCCAGCACCGCCGATGCCGGCCGCGAGCGCGCCTCGCCGCGGACCGTGGGGATGATGCAGTAGGCGCAGTGACTGTCGCAGCCGTCCTGGATCTTGATGAACCCGCGGGTCCGGGCGGCCTGACCAGCAGGCGCGCGGGCGAGGGCAGGCTCGCGGGCGAGGACGTCGTGGTTCAAGTCGGCACAGGCCCCCAGACCCGCCGCCATCTCCCCCGCCACGTCTTCGGCGGAGCCCACAAACGTCCTCACCCGCTCGTCGATCGCCTGGAACTGCGCCGCATCCAGATTCGCCGCGCATCCCGACACGAGCACCTCACCGGCCGAGCGGAGCGAGCGTCTCACCGACTGGCGCGACTTCGCCTCCGCCTCGCTGGTGATGCAGCACGTGTTGATCACGTGCAGTTCGGCCTCGTCCTCGGGAGCCTCGACGTGCCCCGCAGCGAGCAGGGCTCGCCGGGCGATCATCGCGTCAGCTTGCGAGACCTTGCAACCGAGGAACTTGACGGCAAATGACGCCACGGTGGCCGCACGTTAGCGCGGCCACCGTTGGCGTCTATGCGTCAGTTGAGTCGCACACCCGCGGCCGGCGGATTCTCGTGCTCCTCATGCGCAGCTTCATGTCGCGGTGTCCTCGAACCGGCATGCGGAGCGAGGAGGAAGGACTCATGCGCAAATCCAGCCCGAGGCTTTGGTCGCGGCACCACCACGTCGAGGAGCAGGCCACCGAGAGTGACACCGATCGCGAGTGGGTTGGGCAACTGGCTTCACCTCCTTTGCAAGAGATTCGTTCGTTTCCTGAATCGCAACGTCGCGGTCAAGGATGCGGCAGGAGCGCGGCGCCTACATGGGCCCGGTGGACAAGATCTGGCGGGCGGGCGTTGTCCACGGTGGCGCGGGACGGTCGGTGGCGGGCGATCGTCGTCTGGGCGCTCGGAACGCCGACGGCTTGACGGCGGGCATCTGGAGCGAGGCCGGACGGACCGGGGCATGCAGAGACATGGACGCGCCGGGCGGGACTGGCGCTCGGCATGCCCCACATGCTCTGCGTCGGGCCTCCCTGGCGGCTGTCGCGTCATGCATGATCGGCAGGGCGCGCGCGAGCCGGATCCGCCGGCTCCGACGCGGGTCAGCGCCGGCGCTCGAGCAGCAGCGCCGCCCACTCGCCGGACTCGCGGCGCGCGACCTCGACGATCCCGAGCGCGGCAAACGCGCGACCCACCTCGTCCGCCTCGCCAAGCAGCAGGCCGCTCGCGATCACGGTCTCCGGGAGCGAGTCCCGCTCCGCCAAAGCCAGCCGCCCCGCCCACGTCAGCAGCAGCGGCCGCAGCAGGTTCGCCGCCACCGTGCGCCCCGTCGCCGCGGGGTCGACGCGCAGGTCGTGCCGGCGCACCTCGATCTGGACGCCGTTGACGCCCGCGTTCTCGACCGTGGCCTGCACGCTCGCCGGGTCGTAGTCGAGCGCCACCACCGGGTCCCAGCCGAGCCGGGCGGCCGCGATCGCCAGCACCCCGGACCCGCAGCCCAGATCGAGAAATTCGCCCCCAGCAGACAATTCGACCATCAACTCGAGGCACAGCCGCGTGGTCGCGTGCGCGCCGGTCCCGAACGCCTGCCCTGGATCGATCACGATCTCGACCGGCACGCCGATCGCGTCCTCCCACGGCGGCCGCACCGCCAGCCGGCGGTCGAGCACGAGCGGCTGGTGGAACTCGCGCCACCGTTGATCCCAGTCGTCCGCGATCTCGGACGTCCGAACCTCGACGAGCGCCTCGCCGGCGGCCGCGGTCAGGTCGGGCAGCGCCGGCAACTCGCCCGGCGCTCCGTACACCGCGTATTCGACGACCGAGCCGTCCCCGACGGACACCTCCTCGACCCCGCCCGGCGCCAACTCGAGCAGCTCGGCGAGCACGATCTCAGCCTGCTCGCGCCGAACGCGAACCGCCAGACGGATCACCGCGACCGGCGGCCTACCCGCCGAACGCCCGCTTGAGCTTGCCGAACAGGCCCTCGTCGGTGCGGAGGTTGTGGTCGGTCATCGAGTCCGCCAGCCGCTCGACGAGCTCGCGCTGCTCCTTGCTCAGGTGGCGCGGGATGACGACGTTCACGACCACTCGCAGGTTGCCGGTGTGCCGCCCGCGCAGTGCCGGCATGCCGGCGCCCCGGACGATCAGCGTCTCGTGCGGCTGCGTCCCAGCCGGGATCTCGACCTCGACCGGGCCGCCGTTGACGGTCTCGACCTGGACGGTCGTGCCGAGCGCCGCCTGCGGCGCGGCGACGTCGACCGCGGTCACGAGATCGTCGCCGTCGCGCACGAACCGCGGATCGTCGCGAACGCGAATCAGCACGTACAGGTCGCCGGGAGGTCCGCCGCGGTCGCCCGCGTGGCCGCGGCCGGCGATCCGGATCCGCTGCCCGTCCGCAATGCCGGCGGGGACGTCGACCTTGACCTTCGGGCGCTCGACCTTGCGGCCCCTGCCCCTGCAGACCTTGCACGGGTCGCGGGCGACCTTGCCGTCGCCTTGGCAGACGTCGCACGCGGTCGTGCGCATCATCTGGCCGAACGGCGTGCGCGACACCGCGCGGAGCTGGCCGGTGCCCTCGCAGCGCGGGCACGTCTCGATCGGCGTGCCCGGCTCGGCACCGTTGCCGCGGCAGTGCTCGCACAACTCCACGGCCTCGTAGCTGACCTCGACCTTGGCGCCACGGGCCGCCTCAGCAAGGTCGATCTCGGCCGCAACCGCGACGTCGCCGCCCTGCATCGCGCCGGCGCCGCGGCCGCCGCTCATCCCGAACAGGTCGCCGAACCCGCCGGCACCGCCGAAGAACGCCTCGAAGATGTCCGCCACCGAGCCGAACGCCTCGAAGTTCGGCGCGTACCCGCCGCTGCGCAGCCCTTCGCGGCCGTAACGGTCGTAGGTGGCGCGGCGCTCGGAGTCCGACAGGACCTCGTACGCCTCCGCGGCCTCCTTGAACTTCTCCTCGGCGTCGGGGTCGTGGCGGTTGACGTCGGGGTGCAGCTCCCGAGCCAGGCGCCGGAACGCCTTCTTGATCGTCGTCTCGTCGGCGTCGCGCGTGACCCCGAGGACGTCGTAGTAGTCGCGGGTGCTACTCATCGCTCGTCGTACACCTCGGCGATAAAGGTAGACAGCTGCGACGCAGCCTCCCGGACCGCAGTGATCGCGTGGCCGTAGTCCATCCGCAGCGGGCCGATTACCGACACGGTCCCGAGCCGGCGCTGTGGCAGCCCGTAGCCGGCGGCCACCAACGCCACCGAGCGGAGACCGGGCACGCCGCTCTCGGCGCCGATCCGGACGAGCACGTCGCGCTCGTTCAGCGCCGACTGCAACACCCCGAGCAGCGCCACGCGGCGCTCGAGCATGTCCATCAGCGCGTTCAGCTCCGACACCTCGCCGAGCCGATCGACGCGCAGCAGGCGCGAGGTGCCCTCGACGTACACCGCGTCGTGCGCGCCATCTTCGAGCTCGGTGAAGACCGGCGACAGCGCGTCGAGGAACTCGGACTCAGACCGTGATAGCGACGGGTCGTGGAGGCGCTTCTGGAGGATCCGAGCCCCGAGCCCGAGACCGACCATCCGCTCGTTCAGATAGCTCGCCGCCCAGTCGGCCAGCCCCGGATCCACGGGACGACCGAACGTGAACAGCCGCTTGGTGACGCCTCCGGTCGAGGTGATCACGACGACCATCAGCACCTGGGGCTGCAGCAACAGGACCTCGACGTGGCGGATCGTCGAGGTCTCGATCGGCGGGGCGGTGACGATCGCGAGAAGGTTCGTGACCTGCGAGAGCGTCTCCGTCGTCACCCGCATCGCCTCGTCGAGCTCCCGGCGCACGAGCGACAGCGCCAGCGGTGGGTGGGCGGGGGCCAAATCTTTTGTCGGCAGCAGCCGGTCGACGAAATAGCGATAGCCGGCCTCGGTGGGAACGCGGCCCGCGGACGTGTGCGGGTGCGCGAGCAGACCGAGCTCCTCGAGGCTCGCGAGCTCGTTGCGGATCGTCGACGGGCCCCACTGGACGTCCACCGCAAGCGCCTTAGAGCCCACGGGCGCCCCGACCTCGAGGTATTCCTCGACGACCTTGCGCAGCACGAGCTCCTGGCGTGAAGTGAGCATCAACCCCTGATTGTAGGTCGGGGCTTGGCCGCCACAGGCGGTTCGCCGGTCGCCGCCAGCCGCCAGCCGCCGCCACCCCCGGCCGCACAGGAGCCGCCGGCGATCTCCCCTCAGTCGACTGAGATTTCCGCGACCGCGTTACGGATGATCCGGTGACCGGACTGCTCGGCCTGCGACTCGACGACCGCGACTCCGTCCTCGACGGAGCGGACCGTGCCCGAGACCACGACCTCCTCGCCGATCTGCCCCATCCCGCGGAACTGGACCGACAGCCGCTTGAGCCGCTCGGGACCGCCGGCGGCGTCGGTCTGGGCGCGGGCCACCTGCGCCATCGTCCACAGCCCGTGCAGGATCCGGCCGGGAAGCCCCACCGACTTGGCGAACTCCTCGTCGATGTGGATCGGGTTGAAGTCCCCCGATGCGCCGGCGTATCGGATCGTCACGAACCGATCCGGCGTGACCTTGAGCTCGACCGGGTCGCCTTTCGACAGGCTCACGAGCCGGCCCCCCTCACGATCTGCCGCCACACACCCGTACATACCGTCTCGCCGCGCTCGTTCCGCGACTCGCTGACGAGCTCGTAGAAACCCATCCCCTGGCGTTCCTCGATGCCCTTGACGGTGATCGTCGTCTCGATCTCGTCACCGGCGACAACGACGGGCCCCCACACGAACTCCTGGCCGGCGTGGAGCATGTTCGGAAAGTCGATCCCTATCTCGGGGTCGAACAGCGCCGGCCAGAGCGCGCGACCCGCGTAGACGACCGCGAACATCGGCGGCGCGACGACATCGGCGTAGCCCGCCTCACGGGCGGCGTCGACATCGAGGTACAGCGGGTTGGTCTCCCCCACGGCATACGCGTACTCGCGGATCTTCTCGCGGCCGACGGCATACGTCGTCGCCGGGAACGTCTTGCCAATCGCGTCGGTCTTCACGGCCACGGCGGCGGAGACTAGATGATCACCGGTACAGCGCCGCCGTCGACCGACCACGACGCGCCGGCGACGTTCGAGGCCGGCTCCGAGCACAGGAACACGATCACGTCGGCGATCTCCTGCTCGGTCCCGAGCCGCCCGAGCGGCTGACGCGCCGCGACCGACTCGAGCACCTCCTCGCGCGTCCCGCCACGCGCTTGCGCGTTCTGGTCGGCGAGCCCCCCTTCCGCTAGCCACAGATCCCCGGCGATCGGCCCCGGCGACACCGAATTCACGAGCACGCCGCGCGCCGCCCAAATGTCCGCGAACGCCCGCGACAGCGACAGCTCCGCCGCCTTGGTCACCGAGTAGGCCATGTTGGTCGACGATGGGCGCTTGCCCGACGACGAGCACACGTTGACGATCCGCCCCCACCCGCGCGAAGCCATTTCGGGCGCCGCCGCACGCATCAGCCGCATCGGCGCCATCACGTGCAGCTCCCACTGCGCCTGCCACTCCTCGTCGGTGAGCTGCTCGAGCGAGCGCACCGCGCTCGTGCCGGCGCCATTGACGAGCACGTCGATCCGCCCGAACCGCTCCAGGCACGCCCGCACCGCCCGGTCACCGGCGTCCACGGCGGTCACATCGAACGCCAGCGGCTCGCCGCGACCCCCGGCACGCTCGCATTCGCTGGCGAGCGATTCCAGCGCCTCCGAGCGCCGGCCGAGCAGCAGCACCGACGCGCCTTCGCGCGCGAGCGACACCGCGACCGCCCGGCCGATGCCGCCCGACGCGCCGGTGACGATGCAGGCACGATCGCGGAGGCCGAGGTCCATACTTGGTGATTCTTCCATGGCGATCAGTACGGAGAACGGCGATGCCGGCGCCGCGATCATCCGCACGGGTGGGCTGACCAAGGTCTACCCGGGCACGGATTTCAAGGCCGTCGACGGCCTCGACCTGAGCGTCGAGGCGAGCGAGATCTTCGGGCTGCTGGGGCCGAACGGCGCCGGCAAGACGACGACCGCCGGGATGCTCACCACGCGCGTCGTCCCGACGGCCGGCACCGCCCACGTCGGCTCGGTCGACGTGATCGCCCACCCCGCGCTGGCCAAGCAGCTGATCGGGATCGTCTCCCAGCAGAACACGCTCGACCGGCAGCTCACCGTGTGGGAGAACCTGTACTTCCACGGCCGGCTGTTCGGAATCCCGGCAACTGAGTCCCGGCGGATCTCAGACCGGCTGCTCGAGCAGTTTCACCTCAGCCGTTGGGCGAAGGCGTCGGTGTACGCGCTCTCGGGCGGGATGGCGCAGCGACTGATGGTCGCGCGCGCGATCTTCCACCGGCCGGCGGTGCTGTTCCTCGACGAGCCGACCGCCGGGCTCGACCCGCAGAGCCGGCTCGCGCTGTGGGAGATCCTCGGGGAGCTGAACGCCGAGGGCCAGACGATCATGCTGCTGACGCACTACATGGAAGAGGCCGACCGTCTCTGCAACCGGGTGGCGATCATGGATCACGGCAAGATCCTCGCGCTCGACACCCCGGCCGCGCTCAAGCAATCGGTTGGCGCGGACACGATCGTCACCGTCAAGGCGTCGGGCGACGGCGATGCGTTGACCGCGGCGCTCGAGCGCGGCGTCGAGGGGGTCACGCGAGCGCGCGTGATCGAAGACCCGGCCACCCCGGGCGTCGAGCTCCACGTCAAGGGCTCCGAGCGAATCATCCCGCGCGTCGTGTCCGCGGCCGAGCGGGGCGGGTTCGAGCTCGTCGACCTGTCGGTGGCCGAGCCCACGCTCGAGACCGTGTTCATCAACCTGACCGGAAAGGACCTGCGCGAATGACCGCCACGAGCCCTCGCGTCGAACAGCCGACGGGGCGGGCGATCGCCCTGACGCCGACTCGGTCGACGTTCGCGGCGAGCCGCGCGGCGCTGTGGGCGCTGGTGGTGCGCGACCTGGTCGTGCTCCGCAAGCACGTCGGCGAGTTCATCCTCCGCACGCTGATCCAGCCGTTCCTGCTCGTGTTCGTGTTCCTGTACGTGTTCCCGACGATCGGCCAGGGGATCGGCGGCGGCCACGGGCCGGTGTCCGAGTCCGCGTTCGCGACCGTGCTCGTCGCCGGCGTGGTCGGGATCTCGATCATGTTCCAGGGGATCCAGGCGGTCGCGCTGCCGATGTCGACGGAGTTCGGCTACACGCGCGAGATCGAGGACCGGGTTCAGGCGCCCTGCCCGATCTCGCTCGTGGCGATGGCCAAGGTGCTCTCAGGCTCGGTCCAGGGGCTGCTGGCCGCGCTGATCGTGTTCCCGATCGCGGCGGTCGTCCACGCCAGCGGTGTCAACGCGCACCTCCAGGTCCACTGGTGGGTCGTGATCACGCTGATCCCGCTCGCGTGCCTGGCGATGACCTCGCTCGGCCTCGTCCTCGGGACGAGCTTCGAGCCGCGCAACATCGGGCTGATGTGGGGGTTCGTGGTGCTGCCGCTGACGTTCCTCGGCGGCACCTACTACCAGTGGACGAAGCTCGCCCCCGTCCAGGTCGCGGGAATCCACTGGCTCCAGATCGTTGTGCTGATCAACCCGTTGATCTACGTCACCGAGGGCATGCGAGCGGGGCTCACGCCGTTCTCGCACCTGCACCTGTTCATCGTCTATCCGGTCCTGATCGGGTTCAGCGCGTTCTTTCTGTGGCTGGGGCTGCGGAACTTCCGCCGGCGCGTGCTCGTGTAGCTACTCCTCGGGGACGGGGGCACCGGCCGGGACACCGCGTCGCTGGTACTCGTCGTAGTAGCCGCGCCACTCGCCCCCCACGCGCTCGCCGCCCAGCTCCAGCTCGAGGCGATCCAGGCAGACGTGCCAGCCGGCGCCGTCGCGGGCGGCCTTGTCCAGCGTGCCGAGCGCCACGGTGAAGCGGAGCAGACACCCCCGATCGCCGTCGAGAGGCTCGAGCTCGAACCGCAGGTGATCCTCGCCCCACCGAAACGCGAACACGCGCGGCGGCTCGATCTCGGTCACCTCGCCGGGCATCGAGTTCGAGCCGTCCGGGAGCGTGTAGTCCTCGAACGTGAACGTCATCCGGCCGCCGACGTGGAGGTCCGCCTGCACCTTGGTCGGGAACCATTGCGCGAGCTCCTCGGGGTCGGTGATCGCCGTCCACACGTCCTGCACCGGGTGCGACAGCCGCCGCTCGAAGCTGAGCGTGGGTTGATCGGCGATCGAGGCATAGCTGGCGTAGGCGCTCATTGGTGCTCCTTCGTGGTGGACGATTTGTGGTCGAGGTGGCGTTCGAGGGCGTCGAGGCTGCGCTCCCACGCCTGCCGGTAGGGCTCGAGCCACGCGTCGAGCTCGACCAGCGGGCGGACGTCGAGCGCGTAGATGCGCTGCTGTCCCTCGGTCCGCGAGGTCACCAGACCCGCAGTCCGGAGCACCCGCAGGTGCTTGGAGGTTCCGGGCTGAGTCAGGCCGGTGCGCGCCACGAGCTCCCCGACGGGCCGCGGCGACTCCCGTAGCAGCTCGAGCATCGCGCGGCGATGGGGATCGGCAAGCGCTGACCAAGCAGACGACATGCGCATATATAACCAGTTAGCTATATGCTTGTCAAGGCATACACGCCCGGCTCATGCGGGGTCGCGACCGGCCGGCCACCGGGCGACGCAGGCCCGATCGGCCGAGCACATCGCCTCTGTACGCTTGTGAGTGGCTGCCGGGCACGGTAGCCTCGTCGGCGACACACGGGGAACTCAGGCGGCAACGAGGAGCATTAGCGAGATGGCGAAGCGAGCGACCCTGAGGGCATCGGACGCGGACCGCGAGCAGGTCGCCGAGCGTCTGCGGCACGCTGCCGGCGAGGGGCGGATCCTCTCCGAGGAGCTCGAGGAGCGCCTCGAGGCCGTGTTCTCTGCGCGCACGTACGGGGATCTCGACACGGTCGTCGCGGACCTCCCCGGGACGACGGTCCACCGGCGAGAGCGCTCGCGCACGCCTGCGTTGCCGCACCCGGCGGTGATCGTCGCGATCGTGTTCCTCCTGCCCGTGATCGTCTCGATGCTGATCGCGGCGGTGGTCGTGATCACGACCATGTTCACGGCGTGGGCGGCCGTGCTTGCCGTCGGCTGGTGGGTGTTCGGCCGCGGCCACATCCATCCCGCCACGCGCTACCGGCGTTCGCTCCACGCGTTCGGTCGCTGGCCCGCGGGGCGTCCCGGCGGGCCGGGGCCGCGGCCGCGACCGCGGCCCTGGATCTGAGCCCTGGCGCGCGATCCGTACCAGGTTCTGGGCGTCGGCCGCGACGTCTCTGACGAGCAGCTTCGCTCGACCTACCGGCGACTGGCCCAGCTCCACCATCCCGATCACAACGGCGGCTCGGTCGAGGCGGCGCGCCGGTTCGAGGAGATCCAGGACGCCTACGCCGAGATCGTAAGCCGCCGGCAGAAGGCGCCGCGCACCACCCAGGCGACGTCGCGCGTCAACGTCGATCCGTCGGTCGAGGCCAGGCTCGCGGACCTCGAGCGGGACATCCGCGCCACCGCGACCGCGGCCCGCGAGCGCGCCAAGCGCGCGGCCCGCGACGCCCGCGCGGCGCGAGGGACCGACGACAAGGCGAAGCGGCCGTCCGACGAGGAGCTCGGGTACATCCACACCGACGACACGATCGGAAAGATCCTCGCCGACGCGCGGGAGGAGTTCTCACGCCGCCTGGGCGACGTGCAAGAGGAGCCGGTCACGCATCGCGCCGCCGACCTGCTCGACGACCTCGCCTCGTGGCTCAAGCGCGACCCCGGCTCGAGCGACGACACGAACAACCAGGCACGCAAGCGCCCGTAGCCGCCGGACGCGAACGGCCTGACTAGCTTTTCTCGCCGAGCTCGAGCACGGACAGGAACGCCTCCTGGGGCACCTCGATCCGGCCGACCTGCTTCATCCGCTGCTTGCCGCGCTTCTGCTGCTCGAGCAGCTTGCGCTTGCGCGTGATGTCGCCGCCGTAGCACTTCGCGATCACGTCCTTGCGGTAGGCCTTGATCGTCTCGCGGGCGACGATCCGCGAGCCGATCGCCGCCTGGATCGGCACGTCGTACTGCTGGCGCGGGATCGTCTTGCGCAGCCGCTCGGCCAGCGTCCGGCCGGCGTCGTAGGCCTTGCTCTTGTGGACGAGCATCGACAGCGCGTCGACCGGGTCGCCGGCGAGCAGGATGTCGAGCTTGACCAGATCGGACTCGCGGAACCCGATCAGCTCGTAGTCGAGCGAGGCATAGCCCCGCGTGCGCGACTTGAGCTGGTCGAAGAAGTCGAGCACGATCTCCGCGAGCGGCAGGTCGTAGGTGAGCTGCACGCGCTCGGACGAGAGGTAGTGCAGTCCGGCGTGGTCGCCGCGACGCTCCTGGCACAGCTCCATGATCTGGCCGATGTACTCCTTCGGAGTCAGGATCGAGGCGCGGATGTAGGGCTCGCGGACGACCGCGACACTGGTCGGGTCCGGGAAGTCGTTGGGGCTGTGGACCGGGATCGTCTCGCCGTCCGTGAGCGTGACCTCGTACTCGACGCTCGGCATCGTCGCCAGCAGCTCGAGGTCGTACTCGCGCTCGAGCCGCTCGCGCACGATGTCCATGTGCAGGAGCCCGAGGAACCCGCACCGGAAACCGAACCCGAGCGCGTCGCTCGTCTCCGGCTCCCAGCTGAGGGCCGCATCGTTGAGGCTCAGCTTCTCGAGCGCGTCGCGCAGGTCCGCGTAGTCGTCGGATTCGATCGGGAACAGGCCGCAGAACACCATCGGCTTGACCTCGCGGTAGCCGGGGAGCGGCTCGGTGGCCGCACCGCGCTTGGTCGTGAGCGTGTCGCCGACGCGGAGCTTGGTCACGTCCTTGATCCCGGTGATCAGGAAACCGACCTCGCCGGCGTGGAGCGCGTCGGCCGAGGTCATCTGCGGCGTGAAGAACCCGATGTCGTCGATCTCGGCCTCGGTGCCGGCCTGCATCGCGCGGATCGCCTCGCCCTTGGTGAATGTCCCGTCGACCACCCGGATGTACGCGATCACGCCGCGGTACTGGTCGAACTCGGAGTCGAAGATCAGCGCCCGCGCCGGCGCGTCGGGGTCTCCGCTCGGCGGCGGGACGCGGGCGATCAGCTCGTCGAGCACGTCGGTCACTCCCTCGCCGGTCTTGGCGCTGATACGCCGGACGGTGTCGGCGGGCTCGCCGAGCAGCTCGGCCACCTCCTCGGCGACACGCTCGGGCTCGGCGCCGGGGAGGTCGACCTTGTTCAGGCACGGGATCAGCTCGAGCCCCGAGTCGATAGCCAGGTACGTGTTGGCCACCGTCTGCGCCTCGACGCCCTGGCTGGCGTCGACCACGAGCAGCGCGCCCTCGCACGCGGCCAGCGACCGCGACACCTCGTAGGTGAAGTCGACGTGCCCGGGTGTGTCGATCAGGTGGAGCTGATAGGCCTGACCATCGCCGGCTTGGTAGAAGACCCGGACCGCCTGCGCCTTGATCGTGATGCCACGCTCCCGCTCGAGCTCCATCGAGTCGAGCACCTGGGCGCGCATCGACCGGGGGTCGACGGTGTGGGTCAGCTCGAGGATGCGGTCGGCCAGCGTCGACTTGCCGTGGTCGATGTGCGCGATGATCGAGAAGTTCCGGATGTGGGCCTGGTCGGCCATAAGCACGTCCAAGGGTATTAGGCCGCCACCCGTCCTCGGGGGCCTCGCTCCGGAATCCGGCCACGACAGCGGCCGTCGCTCGACACGGTATAACCGCACGCTCGGCGAGCCCGCGGCGAAATCGTCCGTATGACCCGCGTACGTGCCCGCATCCACATCCGGCGCCGCCGGCCGTCGAGCAGTGGAGCTTAGCCCAGCTAAGGGACCCAGCGCTCGAGCACCTTCGGGAGCAACCCTAGCTCCTTCAGCGCTCCCCGGCCCGCGACGCCGATCCCGAGCAGGCCACCGAAGATCGCGACCGCGTCGATCGACTTGCGGCCCTGCTTGTCCCAGTAGTCGTCGTGCAGGTCGAGCCACAGCGCGAACTCGTCCAGAGTCAGCGCCGACGCCATCCCGTACAGCGTGGTGGTGACCCGCGACGGCCAGCGCGCGCCCGGCTCGGGCCCGATCCCCCACCGGTAGGTCCACGCGTAGCCGAGGCCGAGCAAACCGAGGATTCCGAACGTCGAGTGGTGGATGTGGGTCCCGCCCTCTGAGATGTTGTGGAACGGGCCGACGCCGGCCTTGATCGCGTGCGTGATCCCGCGGGCGGTGGCGAACGTGGTCGTGAACGCGATCGCGCTCAGGAACGCGCGCTCGCGACGAGGATCGGAGAAGTGGCGCTCGTACAGTCCCATGCGCGTCGAGCCTACCCGGACCGCAGGCGGGCCATGATCAGTCCCTGGATCTGCCTCGCCTCGGGAACGCGCATCGTCAGCATGAGCTTCGCGTAGAGCACGCACGCGACCGCGGACGCGATCCCGACCGACAGGATCTGCGCCAGCAGGGATTCGCCGAGCAGGTGGTCGAGCCCGACCCAGATCCCGCGGGCGATCGCGGCCATGATCACGGTCCCCACCACGATCCGCACAGTGATCATCAGCGTCTGGCCGCCCTCGAGGTAGCCGTTGAATCCGATCCGCAACCGCCACAGCTGGAGGATCGTCATCATCAGGTTGGCGGCAGCGGTCCCGATCACTAGCCCCGCGATCCCAAGCGGCTTGTACAGCGCGATGCTGACGATCGCGTCGACGACGATGTTGATCGCCGCCAGCTTGGTCGGGATCCACGGGCGCTTGAGCGCGAAGAACGCTCGCGTCAGCAGCAGGTTCACGCCAGCGAACGGCAGGCTGAACGTGAACCAGAACAGCGCCGTCGAGACCAGGCTGGTCGAGTGCGGGCCGAACGCGCGGTGCTGGTAGATCAGCCGCGTGATCGGCGTCGCAAGCACGAGCATGAGCGCCGACGACGGAATCAGCAGCAGGTTGATCTGGCGCATGCCGTTCCCGATCGTCTTGCGCATCCCGTTCGCGTCGCGGCGCGCCGCCATCCGGCTGAGCGTCGGGAACAGCACGGTGGCGACCGCGACGCTGAAGATGCCCTGCGGCAGCATGTAGATCCGGAACGCGTCGTTGATCGCGGCCGGTGCCGCGCTCGAGACGAGTGATCCGAAACCCGCGTTCAGGAAGATGTCGAGGTTGACGATCCCGATGCTGATCGTCACCGGGATGAACAGGATCAGCACCTGCTTCACGCGCGGGTCTCGCCAGTCGCAAACGAACGACACCTTGAACTCGATTTTCCGCAGCGCGACGAACACCATCAGGAATTGCACGACGGTCGCCACCAGCCACGCAATCGCGTACGCGTAGACCTTGTTGTCGCCGTGGAAGCGGGAATGGAGCGCGATCAGCCCGGCCAGGATCACGAGGTTCCACACCGCCGGCGCGATCGCCGGGATCGTGAACTCGTCGTAGGACTGGAGGATGCCGACGAGCAGCCCCGTGAGGCTCAGCAGCAGCACGACGGGGAACAGCACGCGGGACAGGCCCGCGGTGAGGGCGTTGGGGATGTGACTGCCGGTGAACGCCGGCACGACCAGTCCCGCGACCAGCGTCCACAGCACCGTCAGCGCGCCGAGCGCGATCAGGATCACCCAGAACAGCGTCGAGGCGACGCGGAAGGCCTCGCGCTTGCGGCCCTTGCTCAGCAGGTCGGTGAACACCGGCACGAACGCCGCCGACAGCGCCGCCTGCGAAAACAGGTTGCTGAACAGGTTCGGGACCTGCGACGCGAGGGTGAATGCCGACGCGGCTGCCGAGGTCGCGAAGTACGCGGCCTGGACCACCTCGCGCCCGAGGCCGGCGATCCGCGACAGTGCGGTGGCGAACGCGAAGATCGCCGTGTTGACGGCGATGCGCCGGCGCGGCGGACTCGTTGCGCCCGGTCCGCCGGGAGGTCCTCCCGGTCCCCCGGGCGATGACGGCGGGGTGGGCGGCGACCCATTCCCGGAGGTCGTGGTTTTGGAGTCGATCTGGGCCAGGGCTGGCTATAGTAGGGCGCGCTGCGGCGAGGTATGCCGCGCTAAGACGCCGCCGTCAGGCGCCGCCGACCTTCCTCAGCTCTTTCTGCTCATGGCCAACATCAAGTCACAGAAGAAGCGGATCCTTCGCGCCGAGCGCGAGCGACTCGAGAACCGCCGCTACACGTCGAAGATCAAGACGTACTTCCGCCGACTCGAGACGGCCGTGGCCGCCGGCGACGGCACCCAGGCAGACACCGAGCATCGCGAGCTCGTGCAGGCGATCGACAAGGCCGTCAAGCGCGGCGCGCTGCACCGCAACGCCGGCGCGCGTAAGAAGTCGCGCGCGGCGCGCGTGCGACGCCGATAACTGCAACGCGGGTTGCGAGCCCGCGCTCTTTCGGCGGATCCGGGTAACTTGTGGATCCGCATGGCAGAGGTCGTCGAGCCGGCAACCACCGGAACGAACGGCGTCGCCTTCGAGCTCGATCGGTTCGAGATGGCAGATGGAGATCGGTTCGAGGTGAACGGCCGCTGGTTCGGCGTGCGCGGACGCAGGTTCATGCGCCCCAGCCTGACGCTCGTCGACGGCGACGAGCAGCGCCGCCTGCTGGCCGACCTCGAGCACAAACCGTGGGCGGCTGAGGACGGTCAGCCCTGGGAGGCCACGTTCCCCTACGAGGAGGACGACGGTGGCTGGGTCGAGGCCGAGCTGAACGTCGCACCGGACATCACGATCACGCTTCCGCTGCCCGCTGGCGCCCGTCCGCGCCGGCGCCAGACCGCACCGTCCTCGAGCGCGATCTCGGCCCGGCGTGGCGAGCAGTCCGAGGCGCCGTCCAGCAAGGCCCGACGCAGCGAGTCCTCTGAAGGCGCGGCCTCCGCCTCTGGCGCCGGCTCCGCCTCCGGCGCCGCCTCCGCTCCGAGGCGTCCGCGGGCGCCCTCGCCGGAGCTGGTCAAGGCACGGCGTGAGGCGCACCGCCTGCAACGCGAGCTCGAGCGTCGCGACGCCGAGATCGCGGAGCTGTCGGCGGAGCTCGAGCGCCGCGGCGCAAAGCTCGACGAGGTCTCGGGCGCCCGCGACGCCGCTCGCGAGGCGCGCGAGAGCGCCGCCGGCGAGCACGAGCGACTGGTGCGTGCGCGAGGCGAGGCACTGAAGCTGCGCGACGAGGCGTTGGCCGAGCGAGACGCTTCGTCGAAGGCCCGCGAGGACGCGTTGCGGTTACGCGACGCGGCGCTGGCGGCGCGCGACGAGGCCCTTGCCGAGCGCCGCGCGGCGCTCGACGAGCGTGACCAGCTCGCGGGGCGGCTCGACACGATCGCGGCCGCGCGCGAGGCAGCGCTGTCCGAGCGCGACGAGGCGCTCAAGGCGCGCGATCACGTCGCCGCCGACCGCGACGCCCTGCTCGACGATCGCGACAACGCGGTCCGGCTGCGCGACGGCGCCGTGGCCGCGGGCGAGCAGACCGCCGTCGAGCGCGAAGCGCTGAACGCGACGATCGAGCAGATGCGCGCCGAACGCGACGAGGCGATCGCCACCCGTGGCGCCGCCATGGTCATGCGCAACGCCGCCAACGCCCCGCCGGCGTACAAGCGGGAGTCCAACCGGATCCTCCATTTCCTGCCGGCGCTCGTCGTGATCATCGCCGCGATCGTCGTCGGCGTGCTCACCCACGTGATCTAGCGCGCTCCAGCCGGCGCCCCTGCCGGCGTGCGGTCCTACTGCGTGACCTGCTGGATTGCGAGCAGCGCCGCGGTGTCCTCGCCGGCGCCACCGCTCCCGCCACCGCGCGAGGCCAGCTCGAGCTCGGCGAGCTCCTCGATCGTGCGCTCGAGGTTGCTGGCGCCGCTCCGCCGGGCGTCGGCGATCAAACGGTCGGCAGCACGCGAGGGCATCCGCAGCCGGCGCTTGACCTGTGCGGTGGACTCGCCGGTATCGAGCGCGACCGCGACCTCGTGCGCGGTCCGGATGCGCGTGCTCATCCAGTACAGGAGGCCCGGCAGCCGCTCCCCCTGACTGCGCAGCGTCAGGTACATGCGCGTGGCGGCGGCGGCGTCCCCGCTCAGGAGCGCGTCGGCGAGCGACCAGGCCCTGTGCTCGGCCGACGGCGCGGTGAGCTCGTCCACCGTTGCGAGGTCGATACGCGCACCGGCGCCGGCGTACAGCGCGAGCTTCTCGAGCTCGCGTAGCAGCCGCTGCTGCCTGTCCCCGACGTGGGCGATCAGCGCCCGCGCCGTGTCTGGCTCGAGCTGCAGACCCAACTCGCGGGCCTGAGCGATCACCCATTTCGGCAGCTCCCAGGGTTTGACGCTCTCCTCAGCGCTGATGTCGCCGCCGGCCTTGCGGACCGCCTCGTGCAGGCGCTTGGACGCCTTGTAGCGGCTCTCCTCGCGGGCGAAGAACGCGACGGTTGTGTCATCGGGGATCGATTTGAGCGCGGCCTCGAGCGGGTCAAGCTGCTTGTCGGTCCAGCGCTCGGTGCCGTCGGCGATGATGAACCGGCGCCCGAGCGCGAACGTCAGGGCGTTGAGCGCGTTGGCGACTGCCTCGGGCGTGGAGGCGTCGCCCTCGAACAGCTCGACCCCCTGGGCGCCGCTCTCGGCCTCGGCGAGCGCGCGCAGGCGCCGGCGGCGCTCGGCGATCCGGCCGTGATCGTCGCCGTGGACCAGGTAGGCGGGCTTGAACGTGGGCACGTTTGTTCCAGTCTATGTGGCGCTGCGGCTACGACTTCCGCGGCGGCAACCGCTAGCGAACGACGACGTTGACCAGCTTGTCGGGCACGACAATCACCTTGGCGATCTCGTGGCCGTCGAGATGGGCCTTGATGCCACGCGACTCGAGACAGAGCCGCTCGAGCTCCTCCTTGGGCGCGCCCGTGGGCGCCGCCAGCCGGTCGCGAACCTTGCCGTTCACCTGGCAGACGAGCTCGAACGTGTCCGCCTGGAGCAGGTCCGGGTCGGCGTCGGGCCACGGCTCCTCCCACACGCGCCGGCCGGTGAGCAGCTCGTAGGCCTCGGACCCCAGGTGCGGGGCGAACGGGAACAGCAGCGACGCCGCGGTCGCGGTCGCGAACCGCCGCGCCTGCGGGTCGGCATCCGGGTAGCGGTAGATCTCGTTGAGCAGCTCGATGATCGCGGACAGCGCGGTGTTGAATGCCCAGCGGTCAGCCGTGTCGCGGGTGACCTTGTCGATCGCCCAGTGAGCCTTGCGGACGATCTTGAGCGCGTCGCCCTCGGGGCTCGCCGGCTGATCCGCGGCTTCGGGGTCCGCCCGGTCGTCGGAGAGCTCGTCCGCCAGGCGCCACAGCCGGGACAGCAGCCGTCGATACACGCCGTCGAGGCCGGTTTCCGACCACGCGGCATCCTGGTCGGCGGGGCCGATGATCAGCACGTAGCAGCGCGCCGCGTCCGCCCCGTAGGCCTCGATGATCTCGCTCGGGGCGATCACGTTGCCCTTGGAGCTCGACATCTTGTTGCCGTCGGGCCCCAGGATCATCCCCTGCGTGAACAGGGCCCGGAACGGCTCCTGCACGTCGAGCAGATGCATATCCGCGAGCGCCTTGACGAAGAAGCGCGAATACATCAGGTGCAGGATCGCGTGCTCGACACCGCCGATGTACTGGTCGACGGGCATCCAGCTGCGCAGAACCGACGGTCCCACGCGGCCTCGTCGTTGCGGGCGTCGCAGTAGCGCAGGTAGTACCAGCTCGAGTCGACGAACGTGTCCATCGTGTCGGTCTCGCGCCGGGCCGGTCCGTGGCAGGACGGGCAGCGCGTGTTTACCCAATCTTCCGCGGCGGCCAGCGGCGAGCGTCCGCGCGGCTGGTAGTCCTCGACCTCGGGTAGCTCGACCGGCAGCTGGTCCTCGGGGACGGGGACCATCCCGCACCGCTCGCAGTACAGGATCGGGATCGGACACCCCCAGTAGCGCTGGCGCGAGACGAGCCAGTCGCGCAGCTTGTAGCTGACCGAGAAGTGGCCGTTGCCCTCTCGGTCGAGCCACTCGACGATCGCGCGCTGGCCATCGACCGAGTTCATGCCCGAGAACTGACCCGAGTTGATCAGCTTCTCGTTCTCGGTGTGCGAGACGAAAGCCTGTCCTTCCTGCATCGCGCCGTCGCCGTCGCCATCGCCGTCGGCCGGTGCGACCACCTGGCGGATCGGCAGGTCGAACGCCTTCGCGAAGTCGTAGTCGCGCTGGTCGTGCGCCGGCACCGCCATGATCGCGCCGGTGCCGTATTCCATCAGCACGTAGTCGGAGACGAACATCGGGATCTGCTCGCCGGTGACCGGGTTCGTAACCGTGCGCCCGAGTGACACACCGGTCTTGGGCTTGTCGGTGTCGCCGCGTAATTCGACCGATTCGGTGATCGCCTGATTGACGTAGTCGTGCACTTGTTGTTCGTGGTCGGTCCCCGCCGCCAGCTTGAACACGTCGGGATGCTCGGGGGCCATCACGAAGAACGTCGCGCCGAACAGGGTGTCGGGCCGGGTGGTGAACACCGGGTAGTCGATCGGGTGGGCGGGATCCAAGTCATTGCAGCGGAACACGACCTCGGCGCCCTCGCTGCGGCCGATCCAGTTGCGCTGCATCGCCTTCACGTGCTCCGGCCAGTCGATGATGTCGAGGTCGTCGAGCAGGCGGTCGGCGTAGTCGGTGATCCGGAAGAACCACTGCTCGAGCTGGCGAATCTCCACCAGGTGACCGCAGCGCTCGCATCGTCCGTCGATTACCTGCTCGTTGGCCAGCACGGTCTGGTCGTTCGGACACCACTTGACCGCCGCGTTCTTGCGGTACGCCAGATCGCGCTCGAACAGCTGGAGGAAGATCCACTGGGTCCAGCGGTAGTACGACGGCTCGTGCGTGCCGATCTCCCGGCTCCAGTCGATCGAGATCCCCCAGCGGTGGAACCAATAGCGGTAGGCCGCGATCGACCGGTCGGTAGCGAGGCGCGGGTGCACCCCGGTCTTGATCGCGTTGTTCTCCGCCGGCAGGCCGAAAGCGTCATAGCCCATCGGGTGCAGCACCCGCCGTCCGATTCGCCGGTGGAAGTGGGCGATCGCGTCGCCGAGCGCGTAGTTCTTGAGGTGCCCGATGTGCGGCTCGCCGCTCGGGTAGGGCAGCATCTCGAGCACGTAGGACTTCTCGCGCCCGTCGCCGTGTCCGTCGTGCGCCGGCTCGTTCGGGACCTCCCACGTGCGCTCGCGCGCCCATATGTCCTGCCACTTGGGCTCTATCAGCTTGGGGTCGTAGCGTCGCTCGGGCACGGTACTTAGGAGGTTACTTGCGACCGGCGGTTCCCGGATGTCCCCGCGGGTGGGGCTCTGTCGCTGTCGCCGATTCGCCGCGGGTCGCACTGTGCAGGCGATTCGGCGGAGCCGCTCTACCATCCGGGCGTGGCTGAGAACGCTGGATCCGGCTCGAGCGGGCGCGCTCACCCCAGTGCAGCGCTCGCCGCCGAGCGCGTCGCGGCGATCATCGCCGCCGCCGAGGAAACGGCCGAGCGCATGCGCCTCGAAACCGAGGAGCGCGCCAGCGACCGGATCGCGGAGGCCCAGCGCGCGGCCGACAATCGAGTCCTGGCGGCCGAGGAGGAGGCCGCCGACGCGGTGCGGTTGGCCCAGGCCGAGGCAACGCGGCTGCGCTCGGCCGGGGAGGCCGACGCCGAGGCCGCCAAGACCGCCGCGACCAGCGAGGCGCTCGGAATCATCGCCCGCGCCGAGGAGAGCGCCGCGCAGATCGTGACCGAGGCCCGCGAGTCCGCCGCGACTATGCGGGCCGAGGCCGAGAACCGAGCGCGCGGCCTGCTGGAGGATGCCCGCGCCACCGCCGACGGCGTGCGCTCGGAGGGGCTCGAGCTCGTCTCGAACCTCCGCGAGATGAGCAACTCGCTCCGTTCGAATGCGGAGCGCCTGCTCGGCGACGTCCAGCGCACCCACTCCCAGCTAACGGCCCAGATCGCGCGCGTCGAGCGCGCCACCGGGATCGGATCGGGGTCGGCGTCGTCGACGGGGCGGCGGGCGCGGACAGAGGCCGGCGGGCCGGTTGCCGGCGGGCCAGTTGCCGGCGGGCCAGTTGCCGGCGGGAACGGCGAGCGGACGCTTCCGCCGGTCGGTGACGACGGCCTCGAGGTGCCGGAGTTCATCCCGCCGGCGTAGCGCTCCGACCCCGCATTTTTCCTGCATTACGGCGGTTCTCCGTCCGACTCATGTGCGAACATATGTTCGTGCATGAATTCGAACGTAAAAGGGGCAGTCGCCGAGCAGGCGATAGTGCTCGCGGCCACGAAGCTCCGCGTCCCCGTCTGGCGGCCAGTCAGCGAGCACGGCCGCGCGGATCTCGTGCTGGAGATTGGGGGCCGGTTGTTGCGAGTGCAGGTGAAGTGGGGGCGCCTAAGTGCCGCACGAGACGTCGTCATCGTTTCGTTGTTCACGTCACGGTGCACCACTCACGGCCACGTGCGCGGAACCTACGCCGCGGACGAGGTCGACCTGTTCGCCATCTATTGCGGCGAGCTCGACCGCTGCTTTCTGCTGCCCTCGGTCGTCGGCGCCGGCAAGACGGAGCTCCGTCTCCGGCTGACCCCGCCGCGCAACGGCCAGCAGCTCTGTATTACCCTTGCCGCAGACTTCGATTTCGTCGGGGCTATAGCTCAGTTGGCTAGAGCGCGTGACTGGCAGTCACGAGGTCGTGGGTTCGAGTCCCACTAGCTCCACTTCATCACGATTGTCAGCCGGCCGTTGCTCGGCGCCGCGCCGGCAACAATCGTGAGCCGGAGCGCCGTCGCTAACCCCGGTCCTGCTTCGCGGCCTCGAGCGCCGCCGGCGGGTCCATCCCGCCGCTCCGGCGCGTCAATTCGAGTGCGCGATCGGCCAGCTCGGCCGCCTCCGCGCCACCGATCGACTCGTCGCGCAGCGCCAGCGCCAGCAATACCTGACGCAGCAGCTCGGGGCTCTGGAGGTCCGGAGGTGGGCCGGCGGGTGGGAGGCCACGCACGGTCGCGAGCAGGCTCGCCGCGTTCGCCCCGCCACCGAACAGCCGCCCGGGCTGCTTGTCGGGGATCGTCGCGAGGATCGCCCCCGTGGCCGGGTTGACCAGGCTCACCTTGCTGCGCAGGCCGGCACGCTCGAGTGCCAGCCGGTAGCCCGAGAGCCGCAGGTAGCCGAGCTGCGCCGCGAGCTGCGTGAACGCCGACGCCTCGCGCTCGTCCTTCAGCCGCGGCTGGTGCAGGGCGATCTGGGTCCCGGCGTCCGGCAGGGACGGGTCGGGCTCGGGCGCGACGAGCAGAAACGAGTGCGAGCCGAGCCGGCCCGCACCGACGCCGGCGACATCCACCAACAACTGATAACCGCCGAGCCCGAGGGCTCCGACGATCCCGGGCGGGAGCGGATGCTCCGAGAGATGCCCCGTTCCGAAGCTCACGGTCGTGTTCGCCTAGTTGTTAAGCAGACCGCCGATGATGTTGCCAAGCGCGCCTCCGCCCTGCTGCTGCTGCTGCTGGCCGCCGCCAGCGCCGGTCTCCTCTCCCGGCGGATGGAAGTAGGCGCTCTGCAGGCCGACCCGGCCGGGGCCGGTGAAGCGGTTGAACACGAGATTGCCGGCGCCACCGCCGAGGAAACCGGTCTTGAACCCGTAGACCTGCTGGGCCATCTGGACCGAGTGGTCACGGAAGAGCCAGCCTCCGGGCTCTATGTCGATCGTCTCCCCCGGGTCCAGCGACTTTTCGAACACGTTGCCGTAGCCGTGGATCCAGACGACGCCCTCCTGATCGCCGGCGAAGAACTGGTCGACCCAGAAGCCACCCCCGTACAGCATGTTCGCGAACCCCTGGATTCGGCTGTAGTCGTATTGGACGCCGCCAGTGGCCGCCAGGAACTGATGCTCGCGCACGATGATCCCCTGCCCGGGCTGGAGGTGCAGGGCGACGATGTGACCGGGGGCGTCGCGGCTGAACGCGATCTCGCCGGGCGACTGCGCCTCGAGCATCAGCAGCGGCATCCCGCCGAAAACGCGGCGCTTGAGCCCCTTGCCGAGCGGATGCAGGCCGATCTCGAGCTGGGGGTACTTCCACAACAGTGCATGGTGCTCGAAGTACACGGGCACCCGCCCGTCGAGCGCCATGTGCAGAACCGGGACGAGCTCGCCTTCGAGCCGATAGTTCACGCCGGGGGCTGTCCCCTGCTGGATCTGGGTCGGAAGGATCTGGGGGGCGGACGGCATCTTGCTCTCTCCTTCGGGGGACGTGGACCGGCAGTCGCGAGCCGCTGCCCTCGACTTCGCTCAAGGACGGTATCGCGGTTGGGCGCCGGCGGGCAAGGTCACCGCCGCGTCCCGCCCAGCGCCACCGACCGGCCCCACCCACTCGCCACCGTCGGCGCCACCGCCCGCGCCATGCCGGCCCCGCCGGCGACCCCACCAGGATCGCGTTGAGTTTCGCGGCGGGGAGCGGCGATAATCGCACCGCCATGGCGCCCATCTACGTCACCGGGCATCGCAACCCCGACGCGGACTCGGTCGCCTCGGCGATCGGCTACGCCGAGCTCAAGCGGCGGCTCGACACACGCAACTCCTACACCGCGGTGCGCCTCGGCGAGTGCAACGCGCAGACTCGTTGGCTGCTCGAGCGCAGCGGCGCGCCCCAGCCGCTGTTCCTCCCCCACGTCATGGTCCGCGCCTACGACGTGATGCAGGAGGACTTTCCGATCGCCCACGAGGATGCGCCGATTCGCGAGGCCGGGCTTGCGATGGCGCGGGCGGGCCTAGAGCTCGTGCCCGTGGTCAATGCCGACGGCGCCCTCTCCGGCGTGGTCACCGAGCGTTCGCTGGCGCGCCGCTACATCCGCGAGACACGCGACACCTCGACCTTGCAGGACGCGCCGACGCGCGTCGGCGCGATCGTCGACGTCCTCGACGGCAAGCTCCTCGCCGGCGAGGACAAGCCGCTGTCGGGACGCGTGTGGGTGCAGGCGATGGACCTGACCCGGAGCGGCGTCTCGGAAGGCGACGTGGTCGTGGTCGGCAATCGCGTCGACGCTCAGCGGATGGCGATCGAGCTGGGCGCGAAGCTGATCGTGCTCTCCAACGACTCGATGCCCGACGACGAGATCCTCGCGCTGGCGCGAAGAGCACGGGACCGCGGTGATCGTCTCGCCGCTCGACAGCTACGTGTCTGGCCGCATGATCACGCTGGCAGCGCCCTGCCGCGCACTGATGGAGCGCGATCCACTGACCGCCACCACCGAGTTCCTGGTGGAAGAGATCTCCGAACAGATCAAGGAGAGCCACTACGGCGCCGCGGTGGTGATCGATCCCCAGCGCCGGCCCGTGGGTCTCGTGACGCGGTCCGCGCTGGTGTCGCCCCCGCGCCGGCGCGTGCTGCTCGTCGACCACGCCGAGCAGGCTCAGAGCGTGTCCGGGGTCGAGCAGGCCGAGATCGTCGAGATCCTCGACCATCATCACATCGGCTCGATCGAGACCCGGATCCCGGTCACCGCCACGTTCGACCCGGTCGGATCGACGGCCACGCTGGTCGTCGAGCGCTTCCGCCAGAACGGGATGGAACCGAGCCCGCCGACCGCGACGATGCTGCTCGGCGCAGTGCTGTCGGACACGATCATTCTCAACTCCGCGACCACCACCGAGCGTGACCGCCTGGTCGTCGAGTACCTCGAGCGCGTACTCGAGATCGATGCCGCGGACTTCGGGCGTCAGATGTTCGAGGCCACGGCCGACGTGTCCGAGGTCAGCGCCGAGGAGATCATCTCCCGTGACGCCAAGCAGTACCACGCGAGCAGCGGCCACAACATCTGCATCGCCCAGATCGAAGTCGTCGGCAAGTCGCTGCTGGACCGCAGCGAGGAGCTGATCGCCGCGATGCGCAAGGCGCGGGAGAGCCGGGATCTCCAGCTCTACGCGCTGATGGTCACCGACGTGCTGACCAAGGGGACCGACCTGCTCGTGGCCGGAGACGTGACGAACGTGGCGCGGGCGTTCGGCGCGACGGCCCACGACAGCCAGATCGCGCTGCCGGGCGTGATGAGCCGCAAGAAAGAGGTCGCGCCGCAGCTGCTGGCGACGGCGTAGGCGGCGCTACGCCGACCCGACCCCGACCCCGACCGCCCGCGCCGGCGCCTCGCCCCACAGCTGCTCGAGGCGGTAGTACTCGCGGGTCTCCGGGGTGAAGACGTGCACGACGACGTCGAGATAGTCCATCAGGATCCAGCGGGCCCCGGGGAGCCCTTCGACCCGCCGGGGGAACCGGCGATGCGCCGCCTTCAGCCCTTCGTGGATCCCGTCGTGGATCGCCTTCGTCTGGCGCTCGGTCCGACCGGTGCAGATCACGAAGTAGTCGGTGTAGCCGATCATCGTCCGCAGGTCGAGCTGAACGATCTCGAGCGCCTTACGATCGGCGGCAAGCTCCGCGATCTCGCCCGCAAGCTCTTCAGGTGTCATCTCTTTCAGGCTACCCACGGTACAGGCGGTGGTCGTCGATGTAGCTCACGACCGCATCGGGGACGTAGTACCTGATCGGCTGCCGGGCGCTAACTCGTCGGCGCAGGACCGTCGATGAGACGCCGATCGTCGGCATCTGGAAGAACTCGGCCCGGTCGCCGCCCGGAAGGCCGCTGAGCGCCTCGTCGACCTCCGCGCGCGAGGTGCCGCGCCTCCCCGCGACGGCGAGCGTGGCGAGCGACAGCACGCGCTCCGGCTCGCGCCACTTCGGCAGGCCAGCGGCGATGTCACCGCCGACGATCAGGAACAGCTCACTTTCCGGCTCTCGAGAATGCAGCAACTCCAGGGTATCGACCGTGTACGACGGGCCCTCACGCGCGATCTCGACATCCGAGACGTCGAACCGGTCGTCGTCGCCGACGGCGACCCGGCACAGCTCGAGCCGGTGCTGGGCGCCTGGCTCGTCGTCGACTGGCTTGTGCGGTGGTATCCGTGCAGGGATCAGCGTCACTCGGTCGAGTTCGAGCTGAAGGTACGCCTCCTGGGCGCAGATGAGGTGACCAAGATGTGGCGGATTGAACGTCCCGCCCAGAATGCCGATCCTCACGGTCGGTCAGCACTCCGGACCGCTCAGGGCCCCGCTCCGGGGCGCCGCCCCGACCGGTTCATGCCCGAACGTGGCCGGAACCCTCGACGAGGTACTTGAACGAGCACAGCTCGCGGAGCCCGATCGGCCCGCGGGCGTGGAGCTTCTGGGTCGAGTTGCCGATCTCCGCGCCCATTCCGAACTCGCCTCCGTCGGTGAACCGGGTCGAGGCGTTCACGTACACGCACGCGGCGTCCACGCCGAGCTGGAACGCGCGCGCTGCCTCGGTGTCGCGGGTGACGATCGCCTCGGAGTGGCCCGAGCCATATCGGTTGATGTGCTCGATGGCCTCTTCGGCCGAGTCGACCACCCGGACGGCGAGCGTCAGCGCGTGATACTCGGTCGCCCAGTCCTCCTCGGTCGCAGCCGCCACCGGCACTCCGGCCGCACACCGCTGTGCCCGCTCGTCGACGCGCAGTTCGACTCCGGCGGCGGACAGGGCACCGAGCGCCGCCGGCAGGAAATCGCGCGCGACCGCGTCGTGCACGAGCAGTGTCTCGGCGGCGTTGCACACGCTCGGGCGCTGGACCTTGGCGTTGAGGGTGATCGCGAGCGCGTCATCCAGCGACGCGGTTGCGTCCACGTACACGTGGCAGTTCCCGGACGCCGCATACATCACCGGCACCGTGGCCACGGCCTTCAGAGCCGCCTTCAGGCCCTCTCCGCCGCGAGGGATGATCAGGTCGACGACGCTTTCTTGCGTGGCGAGCTGCTCCAGATCCTCGCGGCCGCCGGCGACGAGCGCCATCGCCCCTTCAGGCATCCCGGCGGAGAGACCGGCTTCGATTGCCACCGCCGCCAAGACCGCGTTGGAATGCGAGGCCATCGACGAGCCACGCAGCACGATCGCGTTGCCCGACTTCAGACACAGGGCGGCCGCGTCGATCGTCACGTTCGGGCGGGCCTCGTACACGACCGCGATCACGCCCAGCGGCACTCGCACCTTGCGCACGTCGAGCCCGTTGGCGAGCCGGAACCCCTCGATCACCTCGCCGACGGGGTCGGGCAACGCCACGATGTCCCTGACCTGGCGGGCAATTGCGGCGATCCGCCCGGGGTCGAGCGCGAGCCGGTCCATCAGCGCGTCGGTCAGCCCCGCCTCGCGACCGGCCTCGAGATCGCGGGCGTTGGCCTCGAGGATCTCGGGGGTCCGCTCGATCAGCTCGTCCGCGATCGCCACGAGCGCGGCATCCTTGACGCCGGACGGCAGGGTCGCGAGCGTGCGCGCGGCTTCTTTGGCCGCGGCGCAGGTCTCAGCAACGGATGTGGCGGTGATCGCCATGCCCACTAAAGGTTACGCAAGCACGAAGTAGTCGCGGCCGACCACGCTACGCGAGCACGAAGTAGTCGCGGTGGACCGCCTCCTCGGTCGCCCGCGGCAGCCGCTCGCGCACGTCGGCCGACTTCAGTCCCCGCACCCGTCGCAGCTCGACCGCCGAGTAGTTGCAGATCCCCTTGCCGACCAGCTCGCCGTCGAACGCGACCTCGACAGCGTCGCCGGCGTCGAAGTCGCCGGTGACCTCGACAATCCCGACGGGCAGCAGGCTCGTGCCGCCCTCGCGCAGCGCGCGCGCCGCGCCGGCATCGATCTGCACCCGGCCGCGAGCGGGCTTGGCGTACTTCAGCCACAGCTTGAAGCTCGAGTAGCGGCCCGAGCGGGCAGGAAACCCGGTTCCGACCGGTTCGCCCGCGGCCGCGGCCAGCAGCGCGCCTGGCCGCAGACCGCTGGCGATCACCGTGGGAATCCCGGCCGCGGTGGCCATCTCGGCCGCGACGACCTTCGATCGCATGCCGCCGGAGCCGAGCGGGGAGGTGGCATGTCCGATCGCGAGCCGGTCGAGCTCCTCGAACTCCGTCACCTCGGAGACCAGGCGCGCGTCCGGGTCGATGCGGGGATCGGCGGTGAACAGCCCCTCGGCGTCGGTCAGCAGCAGCAGCCGTTCCGCCGCGAGCAGGATCGCGACCTGCGCGGCCAGGAAGTCGTTGTCGCCGAACGAGATCTCGTCGGTCGTGGTGGTGTCGTTCTCGTTGATCACCGGGATCACCCGCCAGTCGAGGAGCTTCCGGAGTGTCTGGCGCGCGTTCAGGTAGTGCGTGCGCGCGCTCATGTCGAAGAACGTGAGCAGCACCTGCGCGGTCTGCATCCCCCGCTCGCGCAGGAGCCCGTCGTATACCTGATACAGCTTGCCCTGCCCGACGGCGCTCGCCGCCTGGAGCTCGTCCATCGCCCGCGGGCGGAGCGGCAGCGCCATCACGCCCATCCCGCGCGCGATCGCGCCGCTGGTGACGACCACCGGCTGGCGCCCGGCGCGATGAAGTTCGGCGAGCTCGTCGCATATCCGGCTGAGCACGTCGGTTCGGACCTCGCCACGGTCGTCCGCGACGATGCTCGAGCCGAGCTTGACCACCACTGCGCCCATGATGTCGGAGAGGTTAGGCGGCGGCCGGCGCCTCGCTACGTCATCCGTAGCGTTTGCCCTTGGGCGCTCGACACCACGCATTCGCGGGCACGTGGGCGCACACGCTCGGCATCGTCTCCAGGTGGCCTGGGCAGCGGGTGCATCACGACCTTCGTCCGGCGCGGGTACTTGTCGCCGGGATGGCATCCGAACCCCTTGCCGAGGATCTGGGAGTCGCACGCCGACTCGCCGAGAAACACCTGGTTGTTATTGCCGGCAACCTGCCCACCGCACGTCGGCTTGCTCTGCTCGAGACCGGCCGGTGAGCTCGTCAGGGCGCCGCGCGTATCGATATTCGACGCGAAGCAGTCCGACGGGCCGCCGGCCAGCGTGAGCTCGGCGATGTCGCCGTTGGTGTGGTTGCCGTAGAACCCGTCGTGGGTGAACGTGTTCCCGATCATGGCGTCGCCCGAGTCCTCGTAGTAACACGGGATCGTCAACGCGAAGCCGAACAGCGTGACGGCGAAGTTCTGTGTCCCGCCGACGCACGGGATCGCGTTCTTCGGCGGCGTCTCGAGGTCTGGGTACGGGACGAACGCCGCGCCCCACGCGCCGTTGTTGACAAAGCGGTTGTCCATGATCGTGTCGCCCAGTCCACCCGAGATCGTCATGCCGGTCCCCACTGGGGCGGCGGCCGCCGCACCCGAGGACGGGACGTCGGGATTGTTGTTGTCATGGACGTAGTTCTTGTAGAACACCCAGCACGTCGGAGCGCCCGCAACGGGCGAGTTGACGCCAGCAGGGCAGCTCCCGTTCTGCGGCGAGGGCCAGTCGTCGTTGTTCTGAGAGTTCGTGTCGAAGCCCTCTTCGTTGTGGTCGAACTGCGAGTGCTCGACCAGCAACGAGCCGCCGGAGTTCGTGCCCGAGTAGCCGATTGCGTTGTACTGCGCCCACGCATCGTTGATCGTCTGGTCGCACACATCCTGGCAAGCGCCGATGTAGTAGCCCGAGTCGTTGAAGTTGCTGGCGTAGGTGTGGATCCACTCCCCGCCGGTCCAGTTGCTCGAGAAGATTCCGTACGCCGCCGCCGTGTGCTCGCCGTTGTAGAACGTGCTCGTCGCCGTCAGGTACGAGCCCCACATGCCTTGCCCGCCGATCTTGCCGCTGCCGTTGGCGCCGTTCCACCAGATCTCGTTGCCGGCGTCGCCGCCGCCGCCCAAGAAGTTGCACACGGTCAGGTTCTCGACGTAGACCTTGCTGGCCTTCCAGACCATGATCCCGTTCAGCCCCTGCGCCTTGCCCTTCACTTTCGGCCCAAAGTTCTGGTCGGCGACAGTCTTGCTGCAAGCCGGCCCGCTCTTCGTGCCGTCGACGATCACCGAGTTGCGGTTCATGCCGACGATCCAGATGTCGGACTTGGTGACGAGCACGCCGGCGGCCTCGTCTGCACGGCCGCGCGGGTGCCGACTCGAGGTCGTCTTGTAGTCACCGGGCGCGACCAGGATCCAGTCGCCCGAGCGGGCCGCGTCAACCGCTGCCTGAATCGAGCCGTACTTACCGCGGACGCCGTGGTAGGTGCCGACGAGCAGGACCTTGGCACCGGCCGCGGGCGCGATCAAAAGCGCGCTCGCGAGCAGCACCAGCACTACAACGACACGACGCATTCGGAGGTCTCCTCTCTCGGCTTACGATCCGGCGGCGCGCGATGCTACCTGTTGCGGCGCGTCGCGGCTCGCAGATCAGCACCGGTGGTAGACCCGCGCGAACCTCACTGCCTCGTGGTGCGAGCGGACCATGATGCGCTCGAGGAAGCGCACCCACACGTTGTGGTGGCCCTTTGCCCCGAGATCGAGCCTGACCCTCGTGTGGCGACCCCGAGCCTTGTGCCGGCGCCATTTGTGGCGCGCGATCTTGACCGAAAGCAAGGTGAACCGCTCCCGCTTCGCGACGCTGCAGGTTGACCGTCACGAACCGGGGCACGCACTTGTGGGTCGGCAGGACCTGGCCGTTGCACCATGGGTTCGCCGGCACGCCCGAGCACGGATCGGGCATCGTCGCGAGGCTCGGGAGCGGATGCATGACGACCCCGGTGCTCCGGGGATAGCTCGCTCCAGGCGGGCACGGCGAGCCGGCCCCGAAGAACTGCGAGTCGCAATTGACCTGACTGACGAACGTGGGGTTGGCGTCGGGCGTCACCGCCGTCTGCCCGCAGGTCGAGTTCGTCTGCTGCAGGTTCGACGGCGAGCTCGTGAGCGTCCCGCCCGTGTCGACGTTGCCGTCGAAGCAGTTGATCGAGTTGCCGGGGGTCGTGGTCGCCTCGGCGAAGTCGCCGTTGGTCTGGTTGCCGAAGAACCCGTCGTTCGTGTACGTGTTGTCGAGCAGCGAGTTGCCCCAGTCGTCGTAGTTGCAGATGTTGTCCAGGCACCGCCGACCCCGCCGTTGCAGGGATCGCTGACGTCGGACGGCGGCGTCTCGGTGTCCGGGTAGGGGACGAAGATCGTTCCCCAGGCGCCGTTGTTGACGAACCGGTTGTCCATGATCGTGTCGTCGCGCCCGCCGGAAACTGACATCCCCGTCCCCACGGGCCCCGCGGCGGCGGCGCCGGCCGCCGGGACGTTCGGGTTGTTGTTGTCGTGCACATAGTTGTTCATGAACACCCAGCACGAGTGCGTGTGGGTGATCGAGCTCGTGCCGCCGTTCGGGCAGGCGCCGTCCTGCGGCGATGGCCAGTCGTCGTTGTTCTGGCTGTTGGTGTCGAACCCGTCCTCGTTGTTGTCGAACTGGGAGTTCTCGACGACCAGCTGTCCGCCGGAGTTCGTGCCGGAGTAGCCGAGCGCGTTGTACTCCGACCAGATGTCGTCGACGGTCTGGTCGCATACCTGCTGGCAGGCGCCGATGTAGAAGCCGGAGTCGTTGAAGTTGCTGGTGTAGTCCTGATACCAGGTGCCGCCGCTCCAGTCGCTGGAGAAGATCCCGTACTGGGCCGCGGTCGACTCGTCCGCGTAGTAGGTGCTGGTGGCGGTCAGGTAGGAGCCGTCGAAGCCCCAGCCGCCGATCTGCCCGCCGCCGTCGCCGCCGTTCCACCAGATCTCGTTGCCGGCGCTGCCCGTGCCGGCCAAGAAGTTGCAGGCGGTCAGGTTCTGGACCGACACGCCATCGGCGCGGTACACCATGATCCCGTTGAGGCCGAGCTGTCCGCCGCTGCCATCGGAGGGCCCGAGGTTCTGGTCGGCCGCACTTGAACTGCACTGTGGCGACCCGGGCTTGGTCCCGTCCACGACCACGGTGTTGCGGTTCATCCCGCGCAGGGTCACGTTCGGCGTCGCCATCAGGACGGCGGCGGGTGTGTCGGACGAGTCCGACGGCGCGACCGAGCCAGTCGTCTTGTAGTCGCCGGGCGCCACCAGGATCCAGTCCCCCGGCTGCGCGGCGGTGGCCGCGGCCTGAATCGAGCTGTACTGGCCTGGGATCCCGTTGTAGGTGCCGACCCGCAGGACGTCGGCATGCGCCACTGGCGCGATCACGGCGGCGGCACAGACCGCCACGAGAACAGAGACGGCACGACGCATCGAGACCTCCCGTCAGCGCTTCACAAGGTGCGCGATCCTACACCCGCGCAGGTCCGTGTGAGCGCACTACTCCGGATCGAGGTCGAACGCGATGCCCGCC
Organism: uncultured Solirubrobacterales bacterium; assembly: GCA_963699325.1. Classification (GTDB taxonomy): domain Bacteria; phylum Actinomycetota; class Thermoleophilia; order Solirubrobacterales; family Solirubrobacteraceae; genus Palsa-465. The sequence continues at coordinate 259,187 of CAVOTN010000023.1, forward strand.
GGGGATCGCACACTACTCCGGATCGAGGTCGAACGCGACGCCCGCAATCTCAACCTCGTCGCCGGCCTCGAATCCTTCGGCCTCGAGCGCGCGGATCACGCCGATCCCGCGCAGCCGGCGCTCGAGGTACGCGAGCGCGTCGTCGTTGTCGAGGTCGTAGCGCGCTACCAGCCGCTCGATCCCCTTGCCGGTGACGCGATACGCGCCGTCCGTGACCTTCACGACCTGGTAGGCGCGGTCCGCGGCCGGGCGGAACACGCGGTGCTCGGCGAGCTTTGCCGTCGCTGTCGGACGAAGACGGACCGCTCGCCCCATCGATGGCGTCCGCCCCCTCCGCAGGGACGAGGCGGGTCAGCTCGCCGGCGAGTTCGGGCAAGCCAAGCCCGGTGGCCGAGGAGGTCACGACCACGGGCGTGCCCTCACCGAGCCGCGCCGACCAGGCCGCCCGCGCCGTCTCCCGGGCCGCCTCGTCGACCAGGTCGGCCTTGGACAGCGCGAGCACGCGTGGCAGCACCGACAGACGCGGGTTGTGCAGCTCGAGCTCGCGCTCGACCGTCGCGTAGTTGTCCTCCGGGTCTGAGCCGTCGAGCGGGGCGAGGTCGAGCACGTGCACGAGCAGCCGCGTGCGCTCGATGTGGGCGAGGAAGTCGTGGCCCAGTCCCGCGCCGGCGCTGGCCCCCTCGATCAGTCCCGGAATGTCCGCGATCACCAGCTGGCGATCGTCGGTCTCGAGCGTCCCGAGCGCCGGCTCGAGCGTCGTGAACGGATAGTTGGCGACCTTGGGACGCGCGCGGGTGAGACGGCGCAGCAGCGACGACTTGCCGGCGTTGGGCAGCCCGACGAGCCCGACGTCCGCGAGCAGCTTCAGCTGGAGCGTGATCCACGTCTCCTCGCCCCGGAGTCCACGCTCGGCGAACCGCGGAGTCTGGTGGGTCGGGCCGGCGAAGCGCTTGTTGCCGCGGCCGCCCGGACCACCCCGCGCCACCAGCGCCTTTTGCCCGGGGCGGATCAGGTCGTGGACGGTGCCGTCAGCCTCGACGAACGCCTCGGTCCCGGGCGGCACGGCGATCTCGAGCGTGGTCCCATCCTTGCCGTGACGCAGTGACCCCTCCCCATGACCGCCCCGGCGCGCCTTGAAGTGCGAGCTCCGCCGGAAGCTCTCCAGATCGCGCAGCGAGTCGTCGCATACGAGCACGACGTCGCCGCCGCGTCCGCCGTCGCCGCCGTTCGGGCCACCCTTGGGCACATGCGCCTCGCGGCGGAAGCTGAGGCAGCCGTCGCCGCCGCCGCCGGCCTCGACGTGGATGCGCGCTCGATCCTGCATCGGATCATCCTGGCATGTCCGATCCCGTGTTCCCGGTCAGGCCTACGCGGCAGTCGAGCTGAGCCGGGCGAGAACGTCGGCGGCCACGAGCTCAGGCTCATCCTCGAGCTGGAGCGTGCCGTACCGCCGGACATCGAACCCTCCCCCGCGCAGGCGCAGTTCGTTGCTGCGATCGCGCTGGATCTGCGACCACGAGCTGTGGTTGTCCTTGCCGTCGAGTTCGACGATCAGGCGCTGCTTCCACCAGACCGCGTCGACCAGGATGCCGGCGATCCGGACGTTGACGTCATCGGGCAGCGGGACCCCGTGCTTCTCGCAGAGCGGAAGGAACAGCCGCTCGAGCGGGCTCCGGGTCCGCGCGAGCTTCGGCTCGTGCCGCTCCAGCGCCTTTCGGAGCTTCTGCTGCCCGCACGTCCTGGGCCGGCGATCACCTGGAGAGCGGGGAGATCGAGCACCTTCAGGTAGTCGGCGTTGGCGAGCACGTAGCGGACCCGCTCCACTGCGCCACCGCGGCGAAGTCGAGCAGTCGCCTGCTCGATCGTCGTCGTCGGCAGACGCTTGTGCCACACGCGCCGGCAATCGCGGCGGCCGTGCACGTCGACGCCGGTCAGCGACCGGCAGCGCCGCGGCGTGCTCACCTCGATCGGCCACGGCTGGTGATCGAGCAGGCCGCGCCACCAGAGCGCGGTGGCGTGGCTGAGCATCGCGCCCGGGCCGGCGTACAGCACCGCGGCCGTCAGGTCGGCCTCCGCGCTCGGGGCGTGGTGGCCTACGGCGTAGACGCGCGGTAGCGACCGGTGGAGGTAGCCGCTGGCGGCCCAGCGGGAGATCGAGCTGTCATCGACGCCGAGCGCCACGAGCTGGTACCAGCCCACCCGTCCCGATTGCCGATCCGCCAGGTTCGCGATCCGGACTTTGGCGCTCCACTCTCGCATACGTCAGGTGCATCGCCAAAGTTCCATCGTGGGCCAAAGGATCCGCCCACCCATGTGACGAATCAAGACGCCGACCCGTGCCAAAACTGCTTCTAGATTTCAAGAAGTTCCTTCTCCGCGGCAACGTCGTCGACCTCGCGGTGGCGGTGGTGATCGGCACCGCGTTCACGGCCGTGGTCAAGGCCCTGGTCGCCGACATCATCACGCCGATCGTCGCCGCGATCTTCGGGAAGTCGAACTTCGCGGCGCTGACCTTCACGATCAACGGCAGCCAGTTCGCCTACGGCGACTTCATCAACAACGTGCTGACGTTCGTGACGATCGCGGCGGCGGTGTTCTTCTTCGTGGTGGCGCCGATCACTGCGCTCATGGCCCGCCGGGCCAAGGAGGATCCGGACACGAAGGAGTGCCCGGAGTGCACGAGCGCGATCCCGCTCAAGGCGCGCCGCTGTCCCCTCTGTACGTCGGAGCTCGTTACCGCGGATTAGGGGCCGGCTGCGCCGGCGTCCGTGGGGCCGTTCCGCCGGCGTCCATGCCCGGCGGTGTGGTCGCGCCGGTGTTAGCTGGCAAGCCAGCCAGCGGATAGAAGGCTTACGACTCGGACTCGCCGGCGACGACCGAGATCACGCGACCGCGCCGGCCGCGGGTGAACTCCACCGTCCCCGCCGCCTGCGCGAACAGCGTGTCGTCCTTGCCGATCCCGACGCCGTCGCCCGGCTTGAACTTCGTGCCGCGCTGGCGGACGATGATCTCGCCACCGGTCACGGCCTCGCCGGCGAAGACCTTGACGCCGAGACGCTTGGCGTGGGAGTCGCGCCCGTTGCGCGAGGAGCCAAGTCCCTTCTTATGAGCCATCGTTCGCCTCCTCGGCGGCTGCAGGTTCTGTTGCCGGCGCCGGCTTGGCGGTGGCGCGCGATCCGCGTCCCGAAGACGACAGTCCGAGCGAGGTCACCTCGAGCCGGGTCAGATTCTGGCGGTGGCCCGTGCGCCGCTTGTAGCCGCGCTTGGGCTTGAACTTGACGATGCGCAGCTTCGGGCCGCGCTCGTGGCCGACCACCCGGGCCTCCACCGAGACCCGCGCCAGATCCTCTCCGTCGACGACGTCGGCACCGTCCACGTACAGCAGCGGCTGCAGCGAAACGGACTCGCCGTCGCCGGCGGGCAGGCGCTCGACGAGCAGGGTCAGGCCCTGCTCGACGCGGTACTGCTTACCGCCGGTCTTGACTATCGCGTACGTGCTCATTCGGATGAAGAAGTGCTCGAAGCCGACTCGGCCTTAGCGCCGGAACGGCGTCGTCCGCCTCTGCGGCCACGACGCCGAGGCTTCGATTCTAGTTCATCCTCCGAGCCATCCCGGTCTCCGTCGCCATTGGCCGACGATGCCGCTGCCGGCGCGTCCACGAGCGAGGCGACCGCGGAAGTACGTCCCGCCTCCTCGATCCGCACCATGTGCTTCTCGCCGACGTAGTCGCCGCCGCCGGTGATCGAGATTATGTAACCGTCGACCTTCGCCACCGCATCGCCGGGGCTGTACATGTGCGGCTCGACGATCTCGACGTGGACCTCCTCGCCCTCGCGGAACGGCACGGCTCGCTCCACCACCCGCTTCAGATCGTCTTCGAGCACGACCGCGAAGTGATCGAGCGGCAGCCCCTCGGAGCCCTCGAAGTGGAACCACTTGCCGGTCTCCTCCTCGATCGTGCGCAGCACCCGCGCGTCCGTCGCGGGTGAACTCGGCGCTCACGCGAGGGTTCATCTGGATCAGCAGCGCCTCGTCCTTGGTCTCCTTGGCAAGGTCGCGCATCCGCCGCTCGAACTCGATCGCGAGCGTCTCCTCGGACTTGATCACGCCCTCGCCGGCGCAGGTCGGGCACGGCCGGGTCATGATCTCGCGCACGCCGTCGGTCACGTTCTGCCGGGTCATCTCGACCAGCCCGAGCGGCGAGATCTCGACCACGAACGTCTTGGTCCGGTCCTCGTCCAACGCAGCCCCGCAAGACCTTGAGAACCGCATCCCGGTTCCGGGCCCGCGCCATGTCGATGAAGTCGATGACGATGATCCCGCCGATGTCACGCAGCCGCAGCTGGCGCACCACCTCGTCGGCTGCCTCGAGGTTCGTCTTCGTGATCGTGTCCTCGAGCCGCGCCGCCTTGCCCCGGCCCACGAACGAGCCCGAGTTGACGTCGATCACGGTCAGCGCCTCGGCGTAGTCGATCATCAGGTAGCCGCCGCTGGGCAGATCGACCCGCCGCGATAGCGTCGAGTCGAGCACCTGCTCGACCCCGAACGCCTCGAACAGCGGCTGGTCCTCCTCCCACAACTCGACCTGGTCGACCAACTCGGGCGCGGTGCGCGAGAAGAACGACACCAGCCGGTGGTATTGCTTGGGATCGTCCACGATCGCCCGCTCGAACGCGGACGAGTAGATGTCGCGCACGACCCGAACCGACAGGTCGGCTTCCTGGAACACCAGCGCCGGCGCGGTCGTCTCGGCGACGCGCTTCTGGAGCACCTCGTTGAGCTTGAACAGATACAGCAACTCGCGTTCCAGATCCGCGCGCATCGCCCCCTGGGCGGCCGTGCGGACGATCGCGCCGGCGCCCTTCAGATCGAGCTTCGCGGCCTCCTTGCGCAGCCGCTCGCGCTCGCCATCGTCCAGCCGGCGCGAGACCCCGACGCCCTCGCCGTACGGGGCGTACACCATGTAACGGCCGGCGATCGTCAGGTCCATCGACAGCCGCGCTCCCTTGGTCTTCAGCGGGTCCTTGACGACCTGGACGACGATCTCCTGTCCCGGCTTCAGCATCTCGGTGATCTGGCGGCTGTCCCGCCCGGAGCCGCGGCCCCGGCGGGGCGCCTCCACCCCGGGCAGCACGATCTCGTCGACGTGCAGGAATCCGTTCTTCTCGAGCCCGATGTCGACGAACGCCGCCTCGAGGCCGCCGAGCACGTTGTCGACGCGTCCCTTGTAGATGTTCCCGACGATCGAGCGCGCTCCGCGGCGCTCGAGGTACAGCTCGGCTACGCGATATCCGGCCGCGGGCTTGGACGTCTTGCGACGCCGGCGCGTCGTGGCGGACTTCGTCGTGCTCTTACGGGCGCCGACTGATCCGGACGCCTCCAGGAGCGCGACCCGGGTCTCGCCCCGGTCGACGCTTACCAATACTTGCTTCTTCAATGCTCATTCAGTCCTTTATGGAAAGTTTGAATACGTTCGCGGAGGGAGCGCGAGCTTTGAGAGCTCGATCCTCCGGGCGAACAGGTGCCGCGCCCACGATGGTTGGGGGGTGGGTGGGAACCCACTGGTGGGCTGCGGTCATGACGAAACCAATCCTCGGGTCTTCGTCGCGGCAGTCATGCGTGCCTGCACACATATTGACTGTAGAAGGCCGATCGCGATAAAGGTCACCAGGACAGACGAGCCGCCGTAGCTGAGCAGCGGCAGGGGCACTCCGGTGATCGGCATGATTCCAATCGTCATGCCCGCGTTGACGAACACCTGAAACATCAGCATGGCCAGGATGCCGCCCGCGATCAGCGTCCCGTACAGGTTCTTGGACATCGTCAGGATCCTCAGCGCGCGCCAGATCAACAGCGCGTACAGGGACAGCACGACGGCAGCGCCGACGAAGCCATACGTCTCGCCGACCACGGCGAAGATGAAATCGGTGCTCGGAGCGGGCAGGAAGTGAAGGTTCACCTGCGACGCTCCCGCCGTGCCCAGTCCGGTCTTCCCACCGGAGCCGATCGCGGTCAATGACTCGGTGATGTTGTACGTCTGGTTGCCGGGATCATGAGAGGGATGCAGGAAGCCCGTCAGGCGCTGCATCTGGTAGGGCTTGAGGAGGTGGTGGCCGGTCGCCGGCGCGACCACGAGCACGAGCACGATCGCCACCACGAACAGCAACGCCAGGCCGGTTAGCTGCTTCCACGAGGTGCCGGCGAAGAACAGGATCGCGAACCCCACCGCGACGTACACGAGCGCGGTGCCGAGGTCCGGCTGAGGGATCACGATCATCGCCGGGATCAGCGCGAGCAGCATGATCCTGGCCGTGGTTCGCCGTTCGTGCAGTCGCCGGGAGCGGTCGACCACGAACGCGGACACAGCCACGATCAGCAGCACCTTTCCGAACTCGGATGACTGAAGCTGGAAGAACGGCAGTGGGATCCACCGCGCCGCGCCCTGGACGCGCGGCATCCCGAGCACGACCAGGTTGAGCGCGATCATCACGCCGTAGAGGCCGTATTTGTATTCGCGCAGCCTCGAATAGTCGACGTGGGCCAGCACCAGCGCGAGCACCAGCCCGATCCCGAAGTAGATGGCCTGGCGCTCGGCGAAGTACATGGGGTTCGCCGAGTCGAGCGAGCGGCCCTCGCCCTTCAACATGATCACCGAGCACGCGGCCAGCCCCAGCGCCGCCAGCAGCAACAGCGGATCCATCCGCAACCACATCCGCGGGCGCGGGGCCGCCGCCACCTCGTCGGCCGGCCGGATCGCGTGGGCGCCAATGCTGCTCATAGCGTCTGCGAGTTCCCCGGCACGTACGCGCCCTTGCTACCGAAGAACCACTGCGAGAGGATCTGGCGCGCCACCGGCGCCGCGCCGACCGCGCCGAACCCGCCCTGCTCGACGGTCACCACGACCACGATCGGCTTGCTCGTCGCGCTGGGCGGGACGAAGCAGGCGTACCAGGCATAGTCCTGTTGGTTGTTGTACTGCGCGGTGCCGGTCTTGCCGTAGACCGGCTCGGGGAAGTTGCCGAACACGTCGGCCGACGTTCCACCCGGCTGCGAGGCTCCGGCCCGCAGGCCGGCGAGGATCGTGTTGCGGTAAAGCGGGTCGAGGTTGATGTGCCGCTTGGCCGGGGGATTGAACGTGCGCAGGATGTACCCGTCGGAGGTCTGCACGTCCAGGCCCATGTGGGGGGTCACGATCGTCCCGTCGTTGGCCAGCGCCGAGTACACCACCGCGAGCTGGAGCGGCGTGACCTGCACGTCACCCTGGCCGACGGCCAGGTTCTCGTTGTCGCCCGCCGACCACGGGCGGTCGGTCCCGTCGGCGATCCCGCAGCCGCCCGGCGGATGCGTCTGGCTCCGGTGCCAGCCCTTGAGCTTCTTCGGCCCGGTCGTGACGCCGTTGGTGTACTTGAACGGGCCGGTGGCGCTGTCGCACTCGGCCTCGAGCTGGTTGCGGTTCGCGCGCCACGCCGCGTCTGGCAGGGTCCCCGAGGACTCGTCGGGCAGGTCGATCCCGGTCTTCTGCCCGATCCCGTACTGGCGCGCCCAATTCTGGAGCGGGCCGCCCTTCGGAGCGGGCGAGTTGGTCAGCACGCCGAGGTTGTAGAAGAAGTCGTCGGAGGAGACCTTGATCGCGTTGACGAGGTCGAGCGAGCCGTCGACCGCATTGCCGGCGTTGTGCCGGCACTGGCCGCTGAAGCAGTACTGGCCGGTGTCGTCGAAGACGCTGTTGACGCCCCACGCGCCGCTCTCGAGCGCCGCGGTGGCGGTGATGGGCTTGAACGTAGAGCCGGTCGGGCCGGCGCTCTGGTAAGCGCGGTTGACCTGGGGGTCGCCGGAGTTGGGCCCAAACAACGAGTTGTAGGTCGAGTAGGGCACCGGCTTGGTGAACACGTTCGCGTTGTAGGTGGGCAGCGAGCCCATTGCGTAGATCTGGCCGTTGTCCGGGTTCATGGCCACGAACGCGCCACCGTTGGCCGGATAGTTCGTGTCGATCGACTGCTGGAGCGCCTGCTGGCCGACCTCCTCGAGCTTCGCGCTGAGCGACAGCTTGAGGTAGTCGCCGGCCGTCGGGGCGGTCTGCGACTGCACGCCGACGAAGTTGCCGAACGCGTCGACCTTGACCTTCTCGGCGCCGTCGACCCCGCGCAGGTAGCGGTCATAGGAGGCCTCGAGGCCGGACTGGCCGACCGAGTCGTTCACGTTGACGCCCTTGTAGTACGGGTCGAGCGTCTCGGCGCCGGTGATCCGGCTGACGATCCCGAGCACCTGGGAGGCGACTTCGCCGAACGGGTACGTCCGCTGGTAGATCTGCTGGACGGTCACGCCCGGGAACGACGGCTGGCGCTCGGAGATGTACCAGAGCTGCGGGCTGGTGATGTCGCTGGCGACGGTCGCCTCGCCGTAGGTCAACTGCACATATCCCTGGACGACGCGGCAGGCGATCTCGGACATGTGGAGCAGCCCGTGGCCGTTCACCGGGCACGGCTGACGCTTGGTCGGCAGCCCGAGCACGCGGGCCAGACGGACGTACAGCTGGGCATCCGGCTGCGGCGGGTGGGCGAGGTTCTTATCGGTGATCGGCACTGGCAGGTTCGGCGGCGAGATCTCGACCGCGTAGGCGCGCCGGCTCGAGGCGAGGATCTGGCCGCTCGAGTCGAGGATCTCGCCCCGTGGCGCCGGCACCTCGACGTTGCGGACGAAGTTCACGCTGGCGGCGTGCGCGTACTGGTTGCTCGAGAGCACCTGCAGGAACCACAGGCGGAAGAACAGGATCGCGAAGATCGCCAGCGCGAACGTCCCGATGATCGCCACCCGCAGCGCGAGCTGCGGCGTCAGCGGCGGCCGATCCTCCTGCGGGATGAACTGCAGGCGCTTGTCGTCGGGCAACTGGGTCATCGCGTCTGGGGACGGGTCACCTGACCGCGACGGGCCGCGCCCTGCTGGAGCGGGCTGAGGCCGCCGGTGGTGTATGCGCGCCGCCTCCGGCGTCGTGGATCCTCGGGCAGCACCGGCCGCAGGATCCGTCGCACGAGCGCGTACACCGGCAGCGCGAGCAGCGTGTCGACGAGCACCACGATGAAGATCTGTTGGAGCAGCAGCAGGCTGACGGGCGCGTCGACGCCGAGGAGGAACTGGATCACGGCCATCCCGAGCCCCGCGAACGTCGCCGCCAGCGCGCCGGCCGCGAGCGGCACGAGCTCGTGCGAGGGGTCGCGCAGCTCGTGCAGCCGCCCGGCCCAGTAGCCGATCACGATGTACAGGAGCGAGGTGACGCCGAGCGTCTGAACGAGCACGAGGTCGATCAACAGACCGGTGGCGAAGCCAAATATCGCTCCGCTCATCGAGCCGCACAGCAAGCCGACCGACATCACCATCAGCGGGGTCAGGTCCGCGCTCACCCCGAAGATCGACACCTGCGAGACCGCCGACTCCTGGATCACGACCCCGAAGAACCCGAGCAGGACGAGGCGGATGGGGAGCTTGACCGCGTTGCTCACTGTCACGGCACCTGGGCGCGCTCGGTGCCGGGCACAGGACGGGTGAGGATCTGGACGACGTCGACCCCGCGCAGGTCGGCCTGCGGCGAGACCTGGATCTGCCCGTTGTTGAGCAGCTGGTTCTCGTCGACGGGCAGGACGTTCCCGATCGGGATGTTGGCCGGGAAGTAGGACTCGAGCGGCCCCGACCTGAATCCGGCGGTGACGACCAGCTGGCCCTGTTGGGGACCGTTCTGAACCGCCCCTGGGTTTGGCGGCTGAAGATATTGGAGTACGAGTTCGTCAGGATTCCCGACGGCCGGCAGGAGCTCGCCGGTGTCGCTGTTGGTGTCGAGCACTCGCGCGGTCACCGACACCGTGTGGTCGGTGATCAGCGTGACGACCGACACCGTCGCCGAGACCTCGGTGACTTCGCCCACGAGCGCGCCGTCGCCGACCACGGGATCGTGCATCGAGACGCCGTCATCGGCGCCCTTGTCGACGCTGATCGTCTGATACCAGAGCGTCGGGTCGCGCTGGATCACCTGCGCGCTCACCGGGTGGTACGAGCTCAGGTCCAGGCTGGTGTCGAGGTGGAGCTCCGCGCTCAGCTGAGAGTTCTCGAGCTGGCCGCCCTTGGCCTGCGCGTACTCCTTGGTGAGCGTCGCCACCTGCTGCTGGAGCTGCTTGACCTGGGTCTTGGCGTGGAACGTGCTCGAGAACCAACCGGCGACCGACCGGACGGGCGCAAGCACCTTGCTCGCGCCCTCCTCGACCGGCGAGAGCACTTCGACAACGCCGCGCTGGACGTTGTGCAGCGGGCTGTTCGGCCGCTCGCCGAAGTAGGCCGTGAGCAGGATCAGGGAGACAGCGACGAGCAGTGCGAGAACCGCCCGCCTCCGCCGAACTTGCTTGTCATGCACGGGTGTCGTGTCTCCAAGGTTTTGCCTGGCCCCACGTCAGCACTGCTCCCAAACTAGTACCGACGGCGCCGGTTGCGTGAATTCTTGCTCGAACGGTGGATCGCTTCGAACTCCTCCAACGACCTCCCCGAGCCAACCGCGACGCACGTCAACGGCGACTCGGCCAGATGCGCGGGCATCTGCGTCTCGTGACGCAGGCGCTCATCGAGCCCCTGTAGCAGCGAGCCACCTCCTGCGAGCATGATGCCACGATCCATGATGTCGGAGGCCAGCTCGGGCGGCGTGCGGTCGAGCGTCTCCTTGACCGCGTCGATGATCTGGACCACCGGCTCCTCGAGCGCGCCCCGTATCTCCTCGCTGGTCAGGACGACGGTCTTGGGCAGCCCCGAGACCATGTCGCGGCCCCGGATCTCCGCCTGCACCTCTTCCCCGAGTGGATACGCGGATCCGATCTCGAGCTTGACCTCCTCGGCCGTCTGCTGGCCGATCAGGAGCTTGTACTCGCGCTTGACGTAATTCATGATCGACTCGTCGAGTTCGTCGCCGCCGACCCGGATCGACTGCGAGACGACGATCCCGCCGAGCGAGATCACCGCGACCTCGCTGGTGCCACCGCCGATGTCGACGACCATCGAGCCGGTCGGCTCGCCGACCGGCAGCCCGGCGCCGATCGCCGCCGCCATCGGCTCCTCGATCAGGTACGCCTGGCGGGCGCCGGCGCTCAAGCATGCCTCCTCCACGGCCCGCTTCTCGACCCCGGTGACGCCGGATGGCACGCAGACCACGACCCGCGGGTGCGCCCAGCGGTTCTGGTGGACCTTCTGGATGAAGTGCCGGAGCATCTCCTCGGTGACCTCGAAGTCGGCGATCACGCCGTCCTTGAGCGGGCGGATGGCCTGGATCGTCCCCGGGGTCCGTCCCAGCATGCGCTTGGCCTCGATCCCGACCGCGTGGACCTCACCGGTGCGGGAGTCGACCGCGACCACGCTCGGCTCAGACAGCACGATCCCACGCCCGCGGACGTACACGAGCGTGTTCGCGGTGCCGAGATCGACCGCCATGTCGCGACCACCGAAACCGGTTAGGTACGTGAAAAAGCCCATAGCTAAGCGAGGTAGAGGTAAGCAGCGGACGGGGTACTGAGTGCCGGAGGCCACGCCACGCTGCCAGCGCCGTCCAACCCGGATTGTACGGGCTCGCCCCGCCGGAGGATGGGCGCGAGAGCCCATCTCGCCTCGCCGGCAGCGCTTGTGCGGACCCGCATCACCCGATCGGCCGCGATGGCGCCGCGCCGAGCAGGCCCGGCGCCAGCTCGAGCAACGTCGTCAGGGGCAGTCCGACCACGTTCAGGAAGTCCCCTTCGATCCCCGCCACGAGCGCCGCGCCGCGCCCCTGGATCGCGTACGCGCCGGCCCGCTCGCGCCATTCCCCGGTGGCGAGGTACCAGTCGATCAGCGCGTCGTCGAGCATCCGGAACTCGACCACGGTGCTCGCCGCCGCGGTTCGCGTGCGCCCGTCCTCGATCAGGCACATCCCGCTGACGACCGAGTGGCGGCGCCCCGACAGCGCGCTGAGCATCGCCCGCGCCTGCGCTTCGTCCTCTGGCTTGCCGTACAACCGGGCGCCAAGGCTGACCAGCGTGTCGACACCGAGAACGAGCGCGCCGGACATTCGCGCGGCCACTGCGGAGGCCTTGCGGAACGCGTTCTCGAGCGCGACCTCGTGGGGCGGCCCGTCCTGCAGTTCCTCCACGTCGGGCACCTCGACCTCGTACTCGATCCCGATCTGGTCGAGGATCGCCCGCCGCTGCGGCGAGCGCGAGGCGAGCACGACGCGGCTCATCGCGAACTCCGGAACCAGACCCGGGCTCAGACCACGTCCTGACTAGTCATGCTCTGACTAGTCAGCCGAGGTCCGGGAAGAACAGGGCCACCTCGCGAGCCGCGGACTCGGGCGAGTCGGAACCGTGGACCATGTTCTGACCGACCTCGATCGCGAAGTCGCCGCGAATCGACCCCGTGGTCGCCTTCAGCGGGTCGGTGGCGCCGATCGCCTGTCGCGCCGCCACGACCGCCTGCTCGCCCTCGAGCACCATCGCGACCAGCGGGGCGGATGTGATGAACGTGACAAGTTCGTCGTAGAACGGCTTGCCCTCGTGCTCGGCGTAGTGGCGGCCGGCGAGCTCGCGGCTCATCGTCATCAGGCTCATCGCGACGAGCCGCAGGCCCTTGCGCTCGAACCGCGCGATGATCTCGCCCGACAGGCCGCGGGCAAAGGCGTCGGGCTTGATCAGAATCAGCGTTCGCTCCATGGATCTCCTTGTGTGGGCGCGCGAGACGCCGGTCAGGTCGAGTGGCGGCCGAGGACTTTAGGGCGTCAGGTGCCCGAGGGCCCGCCGCGCTCTGCCGGAGCGGGCGTGGGAGCCGGCGCGGCGTTGCGCTCGGCGCGCACGGTCCCGCCTGCGACCGGCTGCTCGGCGCCCGACTCACGGCGCCGGCGGGTGCGACGAGGCTGTGGGGCGGCGCCGGCGACCTCGGCCTCGCAGAACGGGCAGATCTTCCACATCGGATCGAGCGGCTTGCCACACGCCGTGCACGGGTCTTTCAGCTTGCGCATGCAGTTCGGGCAGCGCAGGAAGTCCTTCTCGACCTCGTAATCGCAGTACGGGCACACCTGGTAACCGAGCTCCGCCAGCCGCGCCTCCGCGGCCTGGATCTCGAGCTCGCGCTCGCGTACGTCATCGAGGTATTCCGGCGGCCGCACAATCATGTAGACGATCGTCCCGACGAACGGAAACAGCGACGCGGCGGTCGCGCACCCGACCAGCAGCGAGTCGGCGATCCGGCGCCGGGCGTCCGCGTACGTCCAGTACACGAGCGCGAGCCAGACGACGACCAGGAACAGGATGATCAGCTCCACGACAGCGCTGATCGTGCCGTTCTTGATGCCAAACACCGTCAGAAAGGGCATTAAGCGTGCGAGTGTAGTGGGCGTTGGCGTTGGAACGTCGCGGCAGGCGCTCGTCGTAGGTGTGGATCTTCACACGAAACGACCGGGGGCAAACAACTTCGCCGGATCAAAGATATGTCCTGCCGAATAGGTAGCCGATACCGAAGAATACGAGGATCACGAGCGCAACGACGAAGGCGACGAGAGCGACCATCGCCAGAAGCCGCGGGTGCCTTTCCTCCTCCTCGTCCACCGCCTGGCTCACAGCATCGACGCGCGGCCCGCTCCCGCGGGCCGGAGCAGGTCGGCGACGAGATAGATCGAGCCGGTGGCCACGACCAACCCGCTTGGACCGGCTAGATCACGGGCGCGCTCGAGCGCGGCGCGAGGGTCGCGAATCACCTCCGACGGCGGCCCGCCGAGCTGGCCTGCGAGCGACTGCAGCGTCGGCGGCGGCAGCGCGCGCGGGTTCTGGCTCGCGGTCAGGACGAGCGCGTCGCACATCGGCAGCAGCGTCGCCAGCATCCCCGCGGCATCCTTGTCGTCGAGCACCGAGACCACCGCGACGACGCGATCGTGGCCAGCGGCCCACGGCTCGGCCAGAGCCTCGGCGAGCGCGGCCATCCCGTCGGGGTTGTGGGCGCCGTCGAGCAGCGTCAGCGGATCCTCGTCGATCGCCTGCAACCGGCCCGGGACGAGGATCTCGGCCGCGGCGGCGGCGACCGCATCGGGGTCGAGCTCGCCGAGGTGCGCCTGGGCGGCGGCGCGCGCCAGCGCGAAGTTACGCCGCTGGAACGATCCGAGCGCGATCAGCGGAACGCCGGGATCGGCGCCGGCGCGGACGATCCTCGCCCCGCGCTCGGCGGCGATCCGCTCGGCGACCGCTTCGGCGTCGGGGTGCAGGCCGTGACCGAGGACGAGCGTCCCCCCTGGCTGAACGACGTCGAGCTTTTCGGTCGCGATCGCGGTGATCGTCGGTCCGAGCCAGCGGGTGTGCTCGAGCCCCACGCTGGTCAGCACCTGAACGCGTGACGGGATCACGTTGGTGGCGTCGTAGCGGCCGCCCAGCCCGGCCTCGATCACCCCCACCTCGACCCCCTGGCGGGCCAGCTCCGAGTACGCGGCCGCGGTCAGGAGCTCGAACTGGGTCACGCGGTCATCGCCCACCAGCGACCGGTCGACGAGCTCGGCGGCGTGCGCGGCGCGCTGGATCGCGGCCGCGAACTCGCCCGGCTCCAGGTCGGCATCGTCGACCCTGATCCGCTCGGCGAACGACACCAGGTGGGGCGACAGGTACGAGCCGGTGCGCACGCCGTGCTTGGCCAGGATCGCGGCCGTCATCCGGACCGTTGAGGACTTGCCGTTCGTACCGACGACATGGATCGATTGGAAACGGAGCTGCGGATTGCCCATCGCGGTCATCAGGCGCCGCATGCGGTCCAGCCCGAACCGCATCCCGAACAGCTCGCGGGAAAGGACGTAGCGCTCGGCTTCGTCGGCTCTCATAGCGAGTCGCGCTCCTCGCGCAGCCGCGCCAGCTTGTCGCGCTCGGCCTGGACCACGTGCTCGGGCGCCTTGGCCACGAACCCCTGGTTGGCGAGCTTGCCCTCGGCGCGCGCGATCTCGGCCTCGAGCTGGGATCGCCGGGCGTCGAGCTTGCGCTGCGCCCCTTCGAGGTCGATGTCGTCGCTGGCGAGTATCTCGACCGATCCGCCGGGAACGGCCACCGACGCCACCGGCTCGGCGCCGGCGCCGTCCGAGGTGAACGAAAGCTTTGCGAGCCGCGCGAGATGCTCGCCGGTGTCCTCGTAGCCGTCCGCCGCCAGCCGCGCCGGCACGGTGACCCCGGCCTTGACGCCGGCGACGTCGCGCCAGCCGCGAAGGGCCTGCACGGCCTCGATCACCCGCGCCACCGTGGCCTCCGCGCGCTCGTCTCGTGCCGGCGCCTCGGAGACCGGGAGGCCCGCCGCGAGCAGCCCATCCGTGCCGGGGATATACCGATAGATCTCCTCGGTCACGAACGGGATCATCGGGTGGCCGATCGCCAGCGTCTGCGTCAGTACGTGCAGCAGCGTCGCCTGGAGATCGACATCGCCGGCGCGCAGACGGGGCTTGACCAGCTCGAGGTACCAGTCGCACAGCTCGCTGTAGACGAAGTCGTACAGGCCGAGCGCCGCGTGGGAGAAATCGAACCCCTCGATACGGCGCTCGATCTCCGTCCTGGCGAGCTCCAGTCGGGACAGGATCCAGCGGTCCTCCACCGCCGCCGGCCTCGGCGCGGCGCGCGCATCGGAGCCCACGCCGAGCAGGATGAATCGGGCGGCATTCCAGAGCTTGTTCGTGAGCTGGAGACCCTGGGCGAGCTTGTCCTCGCTGAACCGGACGTCCTGGGCAGAGGACATCGCGTACAGCCCCCAGCGCACCGCGTCGGCGCCGTAAGCCGGGAAATCCCCGCTTTGTTCGAACACCGGCGGCCGGGGGCCGCCCTCGATTAGATCGAGCGGATCAACCCCCGTCCCGAGCGACTTCGACATCCGCCGACCGTCGGGGGCCTGGATGATCGAGTGGACGTAGACGTCGGAGAACGGGATCTGCTTCGTGAATTCGAGTCCAAGCATGATCATGCGCGCGACCCAGAGGAAGATGATGTCCCGGCCGGTGCACAGCGCGTCGGTCGGATAGAACGCGGCTAAGTCCGGAGTCCGCTCGGGCCAGCCGAGCGCCGCAAACGGGAACAGTCCTGAGCTGAACCACGTGTCGAGCACGTCCGGGTCCTGCTCCCACCCATCGCCGTCGGGCGGCTCGGCGCCCGCGTGGATCTGATCGCCTCGGTACCACACGGGTATCCGGTGCCCCCACCACAGCTGACGGGAGATCACCCACGGCCGGATGTTCTCCATCCAGTTCATGTAGACGCGGGTGTAGTTCGCTGGCCAGAACCGGACCTGACCCGTCTTGACCACCTCGATCGCGGGCTTGACGAGCTCGTCCATGCGCATGAACCACTGCAGCGAGATCAGCGGCTCGATCCGCTCGCCTGAGCGCTGCGAATAGGGCACCTCGTGGACGTAGGGCTCGGTCCGCGCGATCAGGCCCTCGCGGCGCAGCTCGGCGACGACATCAGCGCGGGCTTCCTCGACGGTCATGCCGGCGAACCGCTCGGGCGCCTCGGCGGTCATCCGCCCGTCCTCGCCGATCACGCTGATCTGCTGAAGGCCGTGGCGCCGGCCGATCTCGAAGTCGTTGGGATCGTGGCCGGGGGTGATCTTGAGCGCGCCGGTGCCGAAGTCGGGCTTGACGTAGTCGTCGGCGATGATCTTCAGCTTGCGCCCCACCAGCGGCAGGATCGCCTTCTCGCCGACGAGGCGCCGATAGCGGTCGTCGTCGGGATGGACGGCGATCGCGGTGTCGGCCAGCATCGTCTCGGGCCGCACGGTGGCGACCGTGACCGCGCCCGACCCCGACGCCAGCGGATAGTCGATGTAGTAGAGGCTGTCCTCCGCCTCGCGGTCCTCGACCTCGAGGTCCGAGATCGCCGACCCGCTTCCCGGGTCCCAGTTGACCATGTACCGGTCGCGGTAGATGTAGCCCTTCTCGTACAGCGCCACGAACACGGCCTGGACCGCCTTGGCGTAGCGCTCGTCGAGCGTGAACCGCTCGTCGTCGTAGTCGAGCGAGGCGCCGAGCCGCTTGAGCTGCTCGATGATCTGGCCGCCGTAGTCGTCGCGCCAGCGCCAGACGCGCTCCACGAACTCCTCGCGCCCGAGCTGCTCGCGGCTCGAGCCTTCGGCCACGAGCGCCCGCTCGACCTGGGTTTGGGTGGCGATGCCGGCGTGGTCGGTGCCGAGGATCCATTTCGTCCGCCGTTCGCGCATGCGGTTGAAGCGGATCAGGCAGTCCTGGATCGAGTTGTTGAGCGCGTGGCCCATATGCAGGACGCCCGTGACGTTCGGCAGCGGGATCGCGATCGAGTAGTTCTCGCTCGCGTTCCCCTCGGCCTCGGGGTGGAAGAGTCCGCTCGCGAGCCACGACTCTGCGATTCGCGGCTCGACCTCGGACGGGTCGTAGCGGGTGCGAGCTTCGAGATCCGAGCGGTCAGGCATGCCAACCGCTCAGTCTAGGAAACAAGCCCCGTCCGGACGGGCCACGTGGTCCCACGGACGCCGGCCGAAGGCCGGCTCCGAAAAAGCCTAGGCGGCTTCCTCTTCCGGAGTCGCGACGGTCACGAGCGTCGGGGAGATGCCCTTGTCGATCGTGTCGCGGGTTACTACACACTTGCGGACGTCCCGGCGGGAGGGAAGCTCGAACTGGACCTCGAGCAGGACTTCCTCGATGATCGAGCGCAGGCCGCGGGCGCCGGTCTCGCGCTCGAGCGCCCTGTCGGCGATCGAGTGCAGCGCCTCCTCGGCGAACACCAGCTCGATCCCGTCGAACTGGAAGAACCGCTGGAACTGCTTGACGAGCGCGTTGCGCGGCTCGGTCAGGATCTCCATCAGCTCGTCGCGACTGAGCTGGTGGATCGCCGACATCACCGGAAGGCGCCCGATGAACTCCGGGATCAGCCCGTACTGGATCAGGTCCTCGGGCAGGCAGTGCTCGAAGATCTCGCCCGTATCGCGCTGCTCCTTGGACTGGATCGCCGCGCCGAAGCCGACGCCCTGGTGCCCGATCCGGCGCTCGATCACCTTGTCGAGGTTCGCGAACGCCCCGCCGCAGATGAACAGCACGTTGGTCGTGTCGATCGACAGGAACTCCTGGTGGGGGTGCTTGCGCCCGCCCTGGGGCGGCACCGATGGCGGTCGTGCCCTCCAGGATCTTGAGCAGCGCCTGCTGGACGCCCTCGCCGGACACGTCACGCGTGATTGACGGGTTGTCGGCCTTGCGCGCGATCTTGTCGACCTCGTCGATGTAGATGATCCCGGTCTCGGCCTTCTTGACGTCGTAGTCGGCGGCCTGGATCAGCTTCAAGAGGATGTTCTCGACGTCCTCGCCCACGTACCCGGCCTCGGTCAGCGCGGTGGCATCGGCGATCGCGAACGGGACGTTGAGGATCTTGGCCAGCGTCTGGGCGAGCAGCGTCTTGCCGCACCCGGTGGGGCCCAGCAGCAGGATGTTCGACTTCTGCAGCTCGATGTCGTTCTCATCGGACTGCATCATCTGGACGCGCTTGTAGTGGTTGTAGACCGCCACCGACAGGCTGCGTTTGGCCTGCTCCTGCCCGACGACGTACTCGTTCAGGACGTCGTAGATCTCCCGCGGCTTGGGGAGGTTCTCGATGTCGAAGCTCGGCGGGGCGGTGAGCTCCTCATCGATGATCTCGTTGCAGAGATCGATGCACTCGTCGCAGATATACACCCCGGGCCCAGCGATCAGCTTCTTTACCTGCCTCTGGGACTTGCCGCAGAAGCTGCACAGCAACTGTTCGTTGGAATCGGTCGGACGTGCCATGTAATGCCCTCTCCCGGGGTCGCCTCGCGCCGCCTTATCCGAGCACTAAGGGTAGCCCCTCAGTGCTGGGAGATGACGCGGTCGATGATTCCGTACTCCTTGGCCTCCTCAGAGCTCATGAAGTAATCACGTTCGGTATCGGACCGAACTTTCTCAAGACTCTGACCGGTGTGGTGGGCGATGATCTCATCCAGGCGCCGTCTGACGTCGATTATCTCCTTGGCGTGGATCTCAATATCGGTCGCCTGACCCTGGAACGCCGAGGACACCTGGTGGATCAGGATCTTCGCGTTCGGCAGCGCCATCCGCTTGCCGTTGGCCCCTCCGGCCAGCAGCAACGCGCCCATCGACATCGCGATCCCCACGCAGATCGTCGACACGTCGGGCTTGATGAACTGCATCGTGTCGTAGATCGCCAGCCCGGCGTAGACCGACCCTCCAGGCGAGTTGACGTAGATCGAGATGTCCTTGTCGGGGTCTTCTGATTCCAGGTGCAGCAGCTGAGCCACGATGAGGTTCGCGATCTGATCGTCAACCGGTGTCCCCAGGAAGATGATCCGCTCGTTGAGTAGACGGCTGTAGATGTCGAATGCGCGCTCTCCGCGAGACGTCTGTTCGACAACCATCGGTACGAGTGGGCTCATCGTCCTCGCTTCTTTCGCTTCCTCGGCCGGAATCCTGCCGACTGTAGCAATAGGCCAGTACGGGCTGGGCAGGGCGGGCCCGGGCGGACTCCGGCTGCCTGGGGTCTTCTTACCGGGTTAGCTGCCGGGAGTCCAGAGCTGTCCGGAGGGTGCGGAAGTTCCGGTTTCGCGGGCCTC
The DNA here is from genome assembly GCA_963699325.1 of uncultured Solirubrobacterales bacterium. Taxonomy (GTDB): domain Bacteria; phylum Actinomycetota; class Thermoleophilia; order Solirubrobacterales; family Solirubrobacteraceae; genus Palsa-465. The sequence goes on from CAVOTN010000023.1 coordinate 278,805, forward strand.
CCGGCCGGGCGTCCAGATCTTCTGGCGCGCCTTGGCCTGCTCGACGGTGATCGGCTTGGCCTCCGCCACCAGCATCTCGATCGCCTGACGGGTGGCGACCTCGTGCCGGACGCGGTCGAGCCGCCCGGCCGAGCTCAGCTGCTCGAACAGCTTCTCCGCGGTCGTCTGCTGTCGCTCAGCGGAGGGCTCGAGCGCCTCGCGAACCTGCTCGTCGGTCGGCTCGATCCCTTCGGCGTCGACGATCGCCGCGAGCACTGCCTCGCGACGTAGCGCCGCGGCGGCCTCGGGCTCGGCCTCGTGCGCGAGCGCCTCCTCGTCGCGGCCGGAGATCCGCAGGTAGGCCTCCTTGGAGATTCCCTGGCGCGCCAGCGCCGCAAACGTGTCCTCGAGCAGCTCGTGTGCACGCGAGTGAACCAGCTTCTCGGGCACCTCGATCTCGGCCTCGGCGACCGCCGCCTCGACCACGGCGTCCTCGTACTCGCGCTCGAGCACTCGGTCGTCGAGCTTCCGGAGCCGCTCGGCGATGTCCTCGCGCAGCTCGGCGAGCGTGTCGAATTCGGTGGCGTCGGAGGCGAAGTCGTCGTCGGGCTCGGGAAGGTTCTTGGCCTTGACGTCGTTGACCGTGACGGCGAACTGCGCCTCCTTACCGGCCAGCTCCTCACCCGGATAGTCCTCTGGGAAGGTGATCGTGACCGTCCGCTCCTCGCCGGCGCGCGCGCCCACAAGCTGGTCCTCGAAACCGGGCACGAGCCGGCCCGAGCCGAGCTCGAGCAGCTGATCTCGCCCGGCGCCGCCCTCGAACTCCTCTCCGTCGACGCTGCCGACGTAGTCGATCACCACGTGGTCGCCCGGCTCCGCGGGGCGGTCCACGGTGTCGAGCGTCGCCAGCCGGTCGCGCAGCCGGTCGATCTCCTCGTCGATCTGCGCATCGTCGACATGCGGCTCGCGCCGGCCGACCTCGAGGCCCTTGTACTCGCCGAGCTTCGCGACCGGGCGGACGCCGATCTCGATCGAGAACTGGAGCGGCTGCCCTTCGGCGGGCAGCTCGTTCGGGACATCGAGCTCGGGCTCGCCGACCGGCGCGATCCCGGCGCCGTCGATCGCGTCCGCGTACCAGCTCCCGAGCGCGCTCCTGACGGCCTCGTCGAGCACGGCCTCGCGGCCGAGGCGGCGGATCACGACCGGCGGCGGCACCTTGCCCTTGCGGAACCCGGGCACGCGCATCTGGCGGCCGAGCTCGCGCGCGGCCTGCTGGACGCGTCGCTCGACCTCCTCGGGAGCGACCTCCGCCTGAACGCGCACGCGCGATTCGGGCAGCTCGGTGACATTTGTCTTGACGCTATTGGCCATGGCGGTGTGGGTGGTTCGAGCCGAGACGATAGCTTGGGCGGGTGCTCACACGGATTGCAGGCCGGCTGGTGACCGGACCGGGTGCGTTTCTGCTCGCCGGCGTGATCGACGTCAGCCTGCTGCTGGTGGCCTATCTGCGCTGGCGGGCGGCGACGCGCCGCGCTACTCGGCCATCGTGACCGAGCCCATCCCCGTCGGCACGCCGGCCCTGGTCGTCCCGCGCGAGCAGGTCGCGGATCTCGCGCAGCGCGACCGGCAGCGTCGTCGTGTCGTAGATCCGCGAGGCCCTGATGTCGGCCAGCATCCCGAGCGACCGCTCGAGCGCCGCGGCGTTGCGCTCGGACCAGGCGTCGATCGCCGCCTCGCCGCCGTCCTGCGCCGCCGCCGGCGTCGAGCACCTCTGCGGGTCAGCTCGCGGTGCAGGCTGTACAGGTCGTCGCGCAGCGCGGCCCGGGCCAGCGCCTGCCAGCGGTTGGCGCGCGGCAGCTCGATGATCCGGTCGCGCAGCCAGTTGAGCTCGAGCCGCGAGCCCGAGCCGGAAGTAGACGCGCATCACGCTCCGGCTCGCGTGCTCGGTGGCTCGCGCGACCTCGACGATGTCGAACAGCGGCGAGCATCGACGGCATCCCCGCGGTCCGCCGGCGCCAGCTCCGCGGGCACGCCGGCCTCCTCGAGCTCGGCCGCGCTTGGCGTCGAACGCCTCGCGGTCGGCGCCGTCGAGCACGTCGGGCAGCGCGGCCGCGAGCATCTTCGCTCCGGGCTCGAACCGCCTGATCGTCTGGGCGATGTCGATCTGGTCGGGGTTCGCGCGCACGAGCCAGCGCGTCGCGCGCTCGACCAGCCGCCGCCCCTCGATCAGCATCTGGAGCTGGGTCTGCGCGTCGACCTGGTTGTCGAGCGCCTCGACCGCCGCCCAGAACGAGCGCATGTCGAACACCTCGCGCGCGACCGCGTACGCGCGCGCCAGGACCGCGGGCGGCGCGCCGGTCTCCTCGCCGAGCCGGAACGCGAACGTCGTGCCGGCGCGGTCGACGAGCTGGTTGGCGACGACGGTCGCGATGATCTCGCGCCGCAGGCGGTGGTCTGCATCTGCTCGCTGTAGCGCTCCGGCAGCGGCGGGGGGAAGTAGCGCTCGAGGTCGTGGCCGAGGTACTCGTCCTCGGGCAGGTCGGAGTCGAGCAGCTGCTGGTAGAGGTGGATCTTGCAGTAGGCCATCACGACCGCCAGCTCGGGCGCCACCAGGCCCTGGTGCGCGGACTTGCGCTCGTCGATCACCTCGTCGCTGGGCAGGAACTCGATCTCGCGGTCGAGCCCCGCGGTCTGCTCGAGATGGCGGATCAGCCGGGCGTGGACGTCGACCATCGGCGCGGCCTGCGCGAGCGCCAGGCTCATCGCCTGCGTCTGCGTGTAGCTGCCGTACAGGACCTGCTCGGCGACCGCGTCGGTCATCTCGACCAGCAGCTCGTTGCGCTGCTTCTCGGTCAGGTCGCCGTCCGCGACGAGCGCGTCGAGCAGGATCTTGATGTTGACCTCGTGGTCGGAGCAGTTGACGCCGGCGACGTTGTCGATCGCGTCGGTGTTGATCCGCCCGCCGTTGCCCTCGGGGCCGCCGCCAGCGCGTACTCGATCCGCGCCCGCTGCGTGAAGCCGAGGTTGCCGCCCTCGCCGACGACCCGGCAGCGCAGCTCGCGCCCGTCGACCCGGACCGCGTCGTTGGCCTTGTCGCCGACGTCCGCCTGGGTCTCGGTCGAGGCCTTCACGTAGGTGCCGATGCCGCCGTTCCAGAGCAGGTCGACGGGCGCCCGGAGGATCGCCCGGATCAGCTCGTTCGGCGCGAGCCGCTCGTCCTCGATCTCGAGCGCCTCGCGGACCTGCGCGGAGATCGCGATCGACTTCGCGCGTGCGCGAGATAGACGCCGCCGCCCTCGGAGATCAGCGACTCGTCGTAGTCGCTCCACGCCGAGCGCGGCAGCTCGAACAGCCGCTTGCGCTCGGCGAAGCTCGTCTCCGGATCCGGGTCGGGATCGAGGAACACGTGCAGGTGGTTGAACGCGGCGACCAGCTTGATGTGGCGCGAGAGCAGCATCCCGTTGCCGAACACGTCGCCCGACATGTCGCCGATCCCGACCACCGTGAAGTCCGTCGTCTGGATGTCGGTGCCGAGCTCGCGGAAGTGGCGCTTGACCGACTCCCACGCGCCGCGCGCGGTGATCCCCATCTCCTTGTGGTCGTAGCCGTGCGAGCCACCGGAGGCGAACGCGTCGCCGAGCCAGAAGCCGTAGCTGGGCGAGACCTCGTTGGCGATGTCGGAGAAGGTCGCGGTGCCCTTGTCGGCCGCGACGACCAGGTACGGGTCGTCGTCGTCGTAGCGGACCACGCGCTCGGGCGGGACGACCTCGCCCTCGACGATGTTGTCGGTGATGTCGAGCAGCCCCGAGAGGAACGTCTTGTAGCAGGCGATGCCTTCGTTCAGGAGCGCCTCGCGGCCACCTCGGCCGGCGGCCGCTTGACCACGAAGCCGCCCTTCGCCCCGACCGGGACGATCAGCGCGTTCTTGACCATCTGCGCCTTCATCAGGCCGAGGATCTCGGTGCGGAAGTCCTCGCGCCGGTCCGACCAGCGGATCCCGCCGCGCGCGACCTTGCCGCCGCGCAGATGCACGCCCTCGACCCGCGGCGAGTAGACGAAGATCTCGAACTGCGGCCGCGGCAGCGGCAGGACCGGGATCTGCGACGGAGTCGAGCTTGAACGACAGGTACGGGTGGGGCTGCCGTCGGCGTCGCTCTGGAAGTAGTTCGTCCGGAGGATCGCGCGCACGACGCTGAGGAAGCTGCGCAGGATCCGGTCCTCGTCGAGGCTCGCGACCGCGTCGATCGCCTCCTCGATCTCGTTGCCGAGCCGCTCGGCGGCGTCGTCGTCGCGGCGCGTCGGGATCGAAGCGCGCGACGAACAGCCTGACCAGCAGCGCGGCGATCTCGGGTGGCCGAGCAGCGTGCGCTCCATGTACGCGTCGGAGAACGCGATCCCCGCCTGGCGCAGGTACTTGGCGATCGCGCGGATGATCGTGATCTGGCGCCCGGTCAGGGCCGCGCCGAGCACGAGGCCGTTGAGACGCGTCGTCCTCGAGCTCGCCGCGCCAGACGCCGAGGAACGCGTCCTGGAACAGGTCGCGGACCCGCTCGATGTTCGTCGGCGTCCGCTCGCAGGCCGAAGTCGTAGATCCACGCCGGCGCCCGATCGGCGGGCGTGATCTCGTACGGACGCTCGTCGACGACCTTCGCGCCCATGTGCTCGAACGTCGGCAGCACCTCGGAGAGGAGCACGCCGCCGGAGCTGAACAGCTTGCAGCGCACGATGCCCTCTGGCGCCTCGAGCGGGCGGTACAGGCTCATGATCGGCTCGTCCGGTCCGCGACCAGCTCCTCGATCCGGGCGATGTCGGCGACGGCGGAGCGCGCCACCCAGTCGGACCGGTAGCCCGGCGGGAACGCGCGCTCGTAGCGCTTGAACAGCTTGATCCCGTGCTCCTCGCCGTGCTCGTCGATCAGCGCGTCGCGGAGGTCGTCGGTCCAGGCGCGGGTCACCTGGACGAGGCGCGCCTCGATCGTCGCCACGTCGTAGCCGGTGACCGGGTCATCCCCGAGGCGGATGATGTAGTGGACGCGCACGAGCCGCGACTCGGACAGCTGGAGGGTCCAGTCGAGCGCCACCCCGCCGAGCGCCTCGAGCAGGATCCGGCCGACCCGCTCGCGGTTCTCGGTGTTGAAGCGGTCGCGCGGGATGCACACCAGGCACTCGACGAACCGCTCGAGCGGGTCGCGCCACACGAACAGCCGGAGGCGCTGGCGCTCGCCGAGGCCGAGGATCCCGATCGCGAGGTTGAACAGCTCGTCGGTCTCCATCTGGAACAGCGAGTCGCGCGGGTAGGACTCGAGGATCTCGAGCAGCGCCTTGCGGTCGTGGCTGGCCGGCGGGAACCCGGCGCGCTCCAGCACGCCTTCGACCTTGCCCCGCAGGATCGGGATCTCGCGCGGGCTCGTCTTGTAGGCGGCCGTCGTGTACAGCCCGAGGAAGCGGCGCTCGCCGATCACCTGGCCCTCGTCGGAGTACTTCTTGACGCCGATGTAGTCGAGGTACGCCGGCCGGTGGACGGGCGAGCGCGAGTTGGCCTTGGTCAGGAGCAGGATGTGCGGCTCGCGCCCGACGATCAGCGCCTTGCCGCTCAGCGTCTTGGGCGCCTTGCTGGGAGTGCCTCGGAGGATCCCGAGCCCCGAGCCGTCGATCGCCTTCAGCCGCGCTTCGTCGCCCTCGTCGATCAGGTCGTACTCGCGGTAGCCGAGGAACGTGAAGTGGTCGTCGACCAGCCAGTCGAGGAAGGCCTTGGTCTCCTCGACGAGCGCCGGATCCACGCTGGGCGGCGGGTTGCGGTCGAACTCGTCGATCAGCGCCGGGGCGCGGGCGCGCATCTCCTGCCAGTCCTCGACCGCGGCGCGGACCTCGGCCAGCACCCGCTCGATCGTTCGCCGCAGCTGGTCGAGCAGCACCCGATCGTGCTCGCGCCCGACCTCGACGTGGAGGATCGATTCGCGGATCATGTCCTCAGCGGTGGCGTCGTGCTCGAGGACCTCGATCAGCTGGCCCTCGGCGTCTCGCCGGACCCGGATCACCGGGTGGATCACCAGGTCGATCCCGTACCCCAGGCGCCCGAGCTCCATCGTCACCGAGTCGACGATGAACGGCATGTCGTCGGTGACGATCTCGATCACCGTGTGCGGCGACTGCCAGCCGTGCTGCTCGAAGTCCGGGTTGTAGACGCGCACCTTCGACTCGCCCGGCTCCCGGTGCTGGGCCAGGTTCCAGTGCGCCACCGCGGCGCCGTACAGGTCCAGCGGGTTGCGGTCCGCGAGGTCCTCGGCCGGGACCCAGTGGTAGTACTGACGGACGAACGACTCGCACGGCGCGATCTGGCCGGCGGGCAGGCGCTCCCGCACACGTTCGCAGACCGTGTCGATCAGCTCGGACTCGAGATCCGCCCCCTTAACCGCCATGTCGAGACCTCCTCTGTTGTGCGGTGCATACCGGTCGCACCGCCGGGCGGAGCCTACTCCGCGTTGTGTGGCCGTGCATGGGATGAGATTCGGCTTGCGATGGTGGCGTATGTCAAGCCTAGAACGGGTTAGTCGAACAGCTTCGCTTTGCCGGTCCGTCCGGAAGCGGTCCGCGGCGTCCCGGGAGCGGTCCGTCCGTGGGCCATGCGAACGTATGTTCGATGACGAGCGACGGCAATCCCTATGCGCGGTTTCGGCGGGCGCTCGAAACCGGCAACGAGACGCTCGTCATCACCGCCGCCCGTGAGCTACCCCGCGTGCGCCTCGACGATGCGCTGCGGATCTGCCTGGTCCTGCGCGGCGGCGACCCCGACCGCTACGAGCGCGCCGCCGTCCGCTGGCTCGGCCGGTTCGCCCTCGAGGCGCGCGAGCCGACGATCAACGACCTGCGGCTGGCGGCGAACGCACTCGACGAGCTGCCCGAACATCCCGGCGAGGCGATGGAGCTGCTGCAGCGGTTGTGCGTGGCGCGAGGGGTGGCGTAGGCGGAGGCCGGCGGGGGCGCGGTGGCGGGCTGGGAGCGGCCGGCGGCGGCGGGATCGGTCGCGGGTCGATAAAGGCGGGCACCTGGAGGTTGGGTGTGGCGTCGATCGAGATCCGCCGGCGCCCCCCGGCGTGCGTGACACGACAACCGTCGCGCTCCGGCCGGCCGCGTCGCGTCGTGCACGCCCCGGGCTGTCCTGTGCAAATCTGCGGGGTTGTGACGAAGCACAACGGGCCGCGGAGCTGTGCCGGGGGTCGGCGCAACTCAGCGCAGCCGGCCGCGAACGTCACCTATTCGGACGTTTCTCGAGCCGGCTCATCTGACGGGTCGTCCGTTGCGACATGGCCACAACGGCCCGCGCGCGGGACGTTGCGCGACGACCTCCGACACGCCTGACACGGCAAGGCTGAGCGCGAGCCGCGTCCAGACGACGCAGGTCCCGGAGCATGCGCGGGCACGCAGGCCGCGCGCCCCGCTCGCCGGTCACGCCGCCCGCATTCTCCACGGCTCCGCAGGTGCGCGCCGCGGCCCGTCCGGGCGCGAGGGCGAGCTCGCGCACCGCCCGCTCACCGCCCCGCGCGACCCTATGGCGTGCCCCTCCGCGGGGTAGGTTGCGATCTGTGCTCCCCGACTGGCCCGCCGGCACCGTCACGATCCTCGCCACCGCCGGCGACACGCCGCACGCCATCCCGGTGTCCGCCGCCGTCCGCGCCGGCCCGCGGCGGGCGCTGATCGCCCTCGCCGAGACCCGCGGGTCGCTGGCGCGGCTGCGCGCCGACCCGCGCGTGTCGCTCACGATCGTGTGCGAGGGGACCGCCGTGACCGCGTACGGACGCGCCCGGGTGCGCGAGGACGAATCGCTCGCGCCCGGCGTGATCGCGGTCGAGATCGAGGTCGACCGCGTCCAGGACCACGACCGCCCGACGTTCGAGCTCCAGTCGGGGGTGGGCTGGCGATGGACCGACGCCGACGCCGAGCGGCGCGACGCCGACGTGCGCGCGGCGCTCGCTCGCCTCGCCGGCGAGCCCTAGTCGGGCAGTAGCGGCACCCACACGCCGGGGTCCTGGCCGACCAGCACCCCGCGAGTGATCGCCTTGGAACCGAACCGGTCCCGCACGCGGTCGACAACGGCGTCGAGGTCGGGTGCCCGGTTGAACGGCAGCACGAGTTGGACGGCGCCCCGGTCGTACAGGTTCGTCAGCGCGATCCCGATCAGCGTCAGGCCCTGACGCTCGATCATCGGCATCGACGCCGCGAGCAGTCCGTTTGCGGTGTGCAGGATCGTCGGCGTCTGATCGGTCGCCTCGCGCATCGTGTACGACCGGGTGGCGCGCGAGAAGTCCTCGAACCGCAGCCGCAGCACCACGGTCCGGCACACGCGTCCCGCGGCGCGGAGCCGCCTCGTCACCCGGTCGACGAGCGCGACCAGCGCGCCGGCCAACTCCTGTTGCGACCTGCGCCGCCGCCCCAGCGCCCGCTGCGCGCCGATCGACCGGCGCCGGCGCCGCACCTGGACCGGCCGCGGGTCGTGGTTGTGGGCGAGCGCATGCAGATGGCGCCCCGATGCGCGCCCGAGCATCAACACGAGCTCTCGCTCGGCCAGCAACGCGACCTGACCGACCGTGCTGATCCCCCGCTCGTGCAGCTTCGCGGCGGTGACCCGGCCGACGCCCCACAGCCGCTCGACCGGGAGCGGGTGCAGGAACTCGAGCTCACGCTCGGGCGCCACCAGCAGCAGGCCATCGGGCTTGGCCACCGCGCTCGCAACCTTCGCCAGGAACTTCGTGCGCGCGACGCCGACGGTGATCGGCAGGCCGACCTCGCCGCGGATCCGCCGGCGCAGCCGGGCGGCGATCTCGACCGGCGACCCGGAGATGTGATCGAGCCCACGCACGTCGAGGAACGCCTCGTCGATCGACAGCCCCTCGACCACCGGCGCGGTGTCTTCGAACACCTTGAACACCGCCTTGCTGGCCTCGGTATAGGCGGACATCCGCGGCGAGACGACGATCGCCTCCGGGCACAGCTGGCGTGCTCGACGGCCGCCCATCGCCGTGCGGACCCCGCGCGCCTTGGCCTCGTAGCTCGCCGCGAGCACCACGCCGGCGCCGACGATCACCGGACGGCCGCGAAGGCGCGGATCGTCGCGCTGCTCTACCGAGGCGTAGAACGAATCGAGGTCCGCGTGCAGGATCGAGGCCGAGGGCGACACGAACACATGTTCGTGTCGCCCTCGGACGGACGATCAGTGGTCCGAGTCGGTGCCCGGCGTGAACGACACGCCGCGCAGCACTTCGCCGGACTGCGCGGTCTTGACCGTCTGGAACCTCTCGGAGCCAGGCAGAGAGGTCGCCGAGAGCCGGTCGGTGATCGCGACCAGCTTATTCGGATCGGCGCCCTGGTCGCCGCTCCCGCTCACGGTCGAGGTGATGCCCCAGATCGTGGCGGTCCCGTCCCGGTTTACGTGGCCGGTGATGTTCCGCAGGCCGTCGGTCGCCGGCGACCACGGCAACCCGGTCACCGAGTTGGTCCCGGTCGGATAGCCCCGCACGGTGTACGGCTGGCCGAGGTTCAGCCCGGCCTGGAGCGTGTAGGCGAGTTGCCACTCACCCGCGGCCGCGTTGAACGTCCACTTCTGCAGACCGGCGGTCGTCTGCGCCGCGGCGTCGGTGTACGTGTTGGTGGCGGCCGAGTAGGTGGCCGTTCCGTCGCCCTCGTCCGCGACGTACAGCGTGGTCGGGTTCGCGAACCACAGCCCGAACGGGAACCCCGTCGTCGCGTTCTTCGCGAGCGTCGTTGGGAATCCCGCGAGGACGCACATGTTGTACGGGGTCACGCCCTCGGTCTGGAGCAGCGCGGGGTTGTAGTCGATCGGCGAGGTCGGGAGCTTGGCGCCCGGCTGGGGCAGACCGACCCCAGGCGTCGCGCTGGTCGACGGGCACGCCCTCCCCGTGGTGTCAATGAAATACACCGTGTTGATGCCGTTGCTGCCACTGCCCTTGGTGAGATAGACGACGTTGCCCGAGATCGTCAGACCACGGAAGTTCGTGTCCTTGCCGATCTTGTCCGTCTTCTTGTTGGCCGGGAGCTCGGTGATGTTGAAGCTCCCGACTGGGGTCGGGCCGCCCGGCGCCTGGAACCACGCGGGGACGAACGAGCGCGACAGGATCTGGGCGCCGGCGCCGAGGATGATCCCGTCCGGCTGCGGGTTCGAGCCGTTGCCGGCGTTACCCGCCGTGTAGATCACGTTCGCCGCGTTGTTCAGGATCGCGGCGCGCCCGTTGTTGCCGCTGTAGGCGTTCGTCAGCGTGAACGAATCGAACCGCCCGTCGCGCCCCAGATCCGCGACCTCGCGGTAATAGGCGCTCGTGACCGGGTTGGTCGGGTCGATCACTCCAGGGGTATTCGAGTTCGACACGTCGAGCGCCGCCACCGGGGCCCGGTAGCCCATGAACGTGATGTCCTGTCCGAAGGTCGACAGGTTCAGCGCCAGCTCCGACTTGGACGAGAAGCTAGTCACCATGTCGCGCGTGGGCACCGGGATCCGGCCGAAAACCTGCCCCCATGACGTCAACTCGTCGAGGTAGATCGGCGAGGTGACGCCGAAGCTCCCGTCGACCGTGTCGTTGTTGAACACGTACGGGTAGGTGCCGTTGGCGATCGCCGGCGCGCAGGGGCTGGCGGCGCTGCCGCAGCCGGGAGGAAGCTCGGTGACGCCAGGGGTTATGTTCGCCGGCACGTAATCGCTCGTGCTGAGCAGCAGGTTGCCCGGTATCAGCTCCGGTCCCCGGTGGCCGTGGTGCCACTCATTCGCTTGAGCGGGTGCCGCCGCCACACACATCGCGAGCGCGCATCCGGCGCCCACCAGCAGTCGATGTGCGCGCCCGCGTGCGTTCCGCGCCCGATCCGGTGTACTCGACATATAAAGAGTCCTCCTTGCTGTTGTCGGCCAAGCGCGCCCCGGCGCCGCGGCGGCAACCTAGCCGCGCGTCGATCGCCACCTGTGACCATCCGTCTACCGATTCGATGACAGCTCTCTTATCTTCGGGAGATCGAGACGACCCCCAGGCACCTCAACGCACCGGACTCGCGCTGAGCTGCTCGAGCGCCGGGCGCTCAATCGGGCCACGCTCGCGCGGCAGCTGCTGCTCGAACGCGTGCGCATGCCGGCGATCGAGGCGATCGAGCGCCTCGCCGGCATGCAGGCACAGGCGCCCCACGCCCCGTACGTCGGCCTGTGGACGCGGCTGAGCGGCTTCCGGGGCGAGGAGCTGTCCGAGCTGATCGCGACGCGGCAAGCGGTGCGCGCGCCGCTCATGCGCGCGACCCTCCACCTCGTCAGCGCCGCCGATTGCCGGGCGTTCCGCCCCGTCGTCCAGCCCGTCCTCGAGCGCGGGTTCGCGGGCGCGCCGTTCGATGTCGCGGGCGTGGAGATCGAAGCGCTGCGCGCCGCCGGCCGCGAGCTGATCGAGGAGGAACCTCGGACCCGCGCAGAGCTCGGGGCGTTGTTGGCCGAGCGCTGGCCCGGCAAGCAGCCGGCGTCGCTGGCTCAGGCGATCACCTATCTCGTGCCCGCCGTCCAGGTCCCGCCTCGCGGCATCTGGGGGAGGAGCGGTCCGCCCCGCTGGACCAGCGCCGAAGCGTGGCTCGGACGCGAGCTCGATCCGCATCCCTCGCGCGAGCGGCTCGTGATCCGCTACCTCGCGGCGTTCGGACCGGCGACGGTCAGAGACATGCAGGCCTGGTCGGGCCTGACGCGGCTCGGCGAGGTCGTCGCGGCGCTGCGCGCCGAGCTGCGCCCGTTCCGCGGCGAGGACGGCGCCGAGTTGTTCGACCTCCCCGACGCGCCTCGCCCCGGCCCCGACACGCGCCTGCCCCCGCGTTTCCTGCCCGAGTACGACAACCTGTTGCTCTCCCACGCCGACCGCACGCGCTTCATCACGGGCGGCGAGCGCGTTCCGCTTCAGCCCGGAATGGGTGCGCGGTACGGCACGCTGCTCGTCGAGGGCGTGTTCCGCGCCACGTGGCGGATCACATTCGACCGCGACACCGCGATCCTCGACGTAGACCCGTTCGCGCCGCTAGTCGAGCGCGACGCGATCGTCGAGGAGGGCGAGCGTCTGCTGACGTTCGCCGGCGCCGGCGCAGCCCGCCACGACATCCGCATCAGCGCGGCGTAGAACATCCCGATGACCGCGGCCCTAGAGGTTGCGCACGCCCCACCGGTTTCCCAATGCACGACGAAACCCCTTCCGCGCGCGCGAGAAACGACGACCGCAATCCGTTGTTTCCGGCGTCAGCCGACCGCTGATCCAGGGACTACTACAACGGGGGACCAAGTCGTGGCTACTCGACCACGTGACGGACACAGGAACTACCGCGACCTTCGCGAGCGGACCAAGCGCCAGCAGAATCGGCGTGAGGAGAACCTCAAGCGAATCGTCGAGCTGTATCGAGCACGGTACCTGCACTCGTTTCAGGGCCAGACCATGGCGGGCGGCGCCGGCGACATCAGCGCTGCGTGAGTGACGAAACGTACCGCCGCCGGCGATGGCGACGGTCAGAGGGTAAGACGGTAAGACGGTAAGACGGCGGAGCTACGTCAGTTCGCTGCGCAGCTGCTGCGCTTCCCTGAGGGTTTGAAGCTTCTTGAGCGACTGGTGCTCGATCTGACGGATGCGCTCGCGCGTGACGTTGAACGTGCGTCCGATCTCATCGAGCGTTCGCGGAGACGCGCCGCCGAGGCCGTAGCGCAGCTCGAGCACACGACGCTCGCGGTAGCCGAGAGCCTCCAGCGCGTCGCGCACAGCCTCTCCGGTCAGGATCTCCACCGCCTGGTCGTAGGGTGACTCGGCCTGGTCGTCGGCGATCAGTTGGCCGAACTCCATGTGATCGTCGTCACCGACCGGCTTCTCAAGTGAGATTGGCGCCTGCGCGGCGCGCTTGATCGACTCGACCTCCTCTGGCTTGAGGCCGGTGACCTCGGCGATCTCGTCGGCCGTCGGGACGCGGCCGAGGCCTGTGGTCAGCTTGCGCTCTGCCCGGCCGATGTGGTTGAGCTTCTCCACGATGTGCACCGGGATGCGAACCGTCCGCGCCTTGTCGGCGAGCGCGCGAGCGATCGCCTGGCGGATCCACCAGGTCGCGTACGTCGAGAACTTGAACCCCCTGCGGTAGTCGAACTTCTCAGCCGCGCGCACGAGGCCGAGCGTGCCCTCCTGGATCAGATCCAAGAAAGGCAAACCCTGGTTGCGATATCTCTTGGCAATGGACACGACCAGGCGCAGGTTCGACTCGATCAACGTCCGCTTGGCATCCACGTCGCCGCGCCAGATGCGCTTGGCGAGATCGACCTCTTGCTGCGCGGTCAGGAGTCGCACCTTGCCGATGTCCCTGAGAAACAGCTGCAAGCCGTCCGTCGTCCCCTCTGGCTCTCGCTCCGCCCGTGCCTTGCGACGGCCGCGCTTGTCCGGCGCGCGCTCGACCCTCTGGCTCTCCAACGTGGCTGGGTCGATTTCATCCACCAGCTCGATTTCACGGCCCTCGAACAGGCCGAGCAAGTCCTCGGCGTCGGTTTCCTCGAGGTCGAGCTCCGCGGTGGCGGTGGCGATCTCGGAATATGTGAGCACGCCCAGCTGGAGCCCGCGGGCGATCAGGCCCTTGACCTCGTCGAGCTCCTCGAGTTCCGCTGCTGACATCTGGTCGCCCTTCGCGCTAGGCGCGGGCCCGTTCGCACGAGACCGCAGTGGCTGTGTCGCCTGTCCCGGGGGCCGCGCGCGCACCGCGGATCGGTTCGCCGCAGGTTGCCGCTACACCGTGTCGTTCGCTGCGCGGCATCAGTCGGAGCCTTCCGTCCCGTCATCGGGTTCACGCGGTCAGAGTCTCCGCGGCGTCGATCACACGGCCAAGCCCGGTGGTGATGACGCTTATCGACCTACTGCACTGGCCCCGCAACGAAAACCAGGAACCCGAGCCCTCGCCTCGTGGCGCGATGGGCGCCGTTGGTGGCACGCAGTACGCGGGCCGAAAATCTCGGCCGCAGGGCCAGCGCTTACAACCAATGTACTCCTATCGCACGGGTATATGTGAACGGCTACCTGCCAAGCGCCCGGAGCGCGACCACGTGCTCCGGATTGACCGCTATGCGCTCGCCACTGTCTACCTCAAGCAGCCAGGCGAACTGCATGATCGACCCGCGAGCGGCATCGAGAATCATCCGCTCGACGTCGCGGGCGTCCCCCTCGACACGATAGGCAGTTCCACCAACGACGGTTATCTCTGTTGCAGGTGGCACGTACCGTGCGCTGGTGCCTACGACGACGGGCGGCTCAAGGCGCGTCGCTCCGGCCGCGTGCGTTCTCGCTAGGCACGCCGATGTTAGTTGGGCTGCACGCTGACGTTGACTGCCTTCGGGCCCTTGTCCCCTGCTTCGGCGTCATAGGACACCTTGGCGCCCTCGGTCAGCGAGCGGTAGCCGTTGGAGCCGGCGATCGCAGTGTGATGTACGAAGAGGTCCTTTGACTGATCGTCGGGCGTGATGAAGCCAAAGCCCTTGTCGTCGCTGAACCATTTGACGGTTCCGGTAGCCATTATTTCCTCCGGCGTTGATCGTGCTGCGAACGCGGAGATTGCGATGAGCAAAGGCTACGAGCGCTGGCACTACGAAGCCGGGCGTGCGCCCGGCCGAACGTCGCGAGTGTAACAGCCCCGCCGTGCGCAGAGCCGGCCGGGCCGCCACGGACCTCGTGTTAATTGTCCGGACCTCGATCGTGAGGTCCCCCGCTGCTGCTACCGTGGTATCGGAGGGCGACGACGTCGCCCACGAGGTTCTTCCCGCCGACGCAGCGAATCTCGTCTCGATGCAGAGCGCGCCGGCGCAGCGAGGAGAGCGATGCCCAGCAGCGGCTGTGACCAGCTCAGGGGAACCGAGCTCGAACTCGGTACTCGCCCTCCGACCGCCAGCGCCGCCTCCCGGTCGGCTTCGCACGGCTCGCGACAGTAAGCGGCAAGGTGGCCAGATGAAGACAGTGCGAGAGAAAGGCCGAGGAGAAGCGCCAGGCCAAGCTCGAGGAGATCCGCGAGCAGGTCGACAGCGGCACGCTCGTCATTCGTCCCATGACGCCGGAAGAGCGCCAGCAGTATCCGCCTCGTCCGGTCGAGCGCAAACGGTTTGACCCGCGATGAAGATCGGCGAGCGCCAGCGCTTGGTTAATCGCGTCCGACAGATCCGCCGGGTAAAGAGGCCCACCGAGGCGCAGCCGGCGAGTGATGCCGGCGCACCGGGTCGCGCCGAGATTGGCGCTCTGGAAGACCGCATCGCTCACCTGGAGCAGCTGCTGGAGGGACTTCAGGACTCCGTGTACCGGGAGTCGGAGCGGCAGGAGAAGCGGCTCACCGAGCTCGAGACGCAGATCCAGCCGGCAGCGCTCGGAGCGGCCCTTAGCAGGGACGCTCGCGAACGCGGGCTGTAGCGGCGCTTGACGGCCTTCTTCATCCCTGGGGCATCGGACGATCCGCGCGCCCTCGAGGACATCTACGGCGAGATGCGAAGCCAGATCGAACGCGACCTGGGTCGACGACCGAGCGGCCGCCGAATTCTGAGATTGTGGATTCGCCGCGGGAGTCTTGACTGCGTCGCCGAGGTCGGCCGTGCGGACCCGGTGTGCGGGGGCACCGTGATGGCGATCTTCGACATGGGACCGCACCGGCCGTTCGTCGTCTGGCGGCAGCCAGATGATCGGATGCGACAGGGAGTCCGCGAGGTGCTCGCGTGCAATGCCTATGCCGTGTCAGAGTTCGACCGATGAGCTCGAGGGCAGACCTCGAGCTCTTTCGAGCCGATGTACGTGACTGCCACGACCAGGTCGCGCTACTGCGCGCCAAGCTTTACCGATGGGGTGTCGGACCGAACGCCCGGCTTCAGGAGCTCGAGCGGGACCTCGAGTACGCGGAGAAGCGGCTGCGCGACGCGACCGCGCGCCACTCGTCGGGTGGACTCGCCGGTCCGTACGCCGTCCGCCGGCGGTAGTCGGAGTGACAGTAAGAGTCTCTCGGACCCGCAGTCACTGATAGTGGATCCGCCACGCTGAGTTACTCCTGTGCGGGCCGGCGCGGTGCCGTCCTAAGCACCGGAGGGCGCAGCACGTGCGGCCCTCCAGTGCTGATTGGGCGGTCGACTAGAGCGTTCGGACGTTCGCGGCCGCTGGGCCCTTGGGGCCCTGCTCGGCGTCGTAGCTCACCTTCGCGCCCTCGGCCAGCGACTTGAAGCCGTTGCCTTGGATCGCCGTGTGGTGTACGAACAGGTCCTTACCGGAGTCATCGGGTGTGATGAATCCAAAGCCCTTGTCGTCGCTGAACCATTTCACGGTTCCTGTTGCCATCTTGTTCCCTCCGGGATATGTGCACTGCGAAACGCGGAGGGTGCTAAAGGGCAACAACTGCGAAAACGCGGGGCACTACTTTGGTCGAGACGAGTTCTCAACCCCTAACGGCAAATTCTAGCCAACCAAGGAGCAAGGCGCCTGGCCGGGCTCGGCACCTGCTAGTGTCCCGTCCGCTCGGTGAGCCCAGCTCTTCTCGCTTTCGGGGCAACCGTTTCACTCAGAAGGGCAGAGAGGCAGGGGCGATGGCTACCGCAAGAAGGAAGCGTCGCACTGGTACCCGCGCACGGCTTGATGGCGGCGCGCGCGCGTCGATGGAGTTGCTGACTTTCGAGGACAACGGTGGCCGGTCATGACGCATGTTGTCTGCCCTAGCTGCCGGTTGCGGTTCACCGCGACCGCGGCGTCATACCTGGTTGCTTGCCCGGCGTGCGGTCTTCCGACGCAGCAGATCGTGGGCGCTGAGGGCGTCGTCGGGTTCAGGCTGTTCGTCGTGGAGGACGCGCCCAGCGAGATGCCTGAGGCTATCGCGGTCTCGATCCAGGTCCAAGACCCGGACGCCGGACGGTCATGACCGACGTGCACCTGCGCATCCTGCGGATGGTCGCGAGGCAGCGACAGCGGGAGTTGGACGATCACGACGCCGTCGAGCACGCCCGGCAGCCCGCGTCCGCCGGGCGGCGGCGCGATCTCGAGCAAGCGGCCGGGCGGACCAAAGCGAACGTCACGGCAGCCCAAGGGCGACGCCGCCGCGGACGGCCGAGGCGCGCCCGCTGAGCCCAGCGCACGCTCGAGGTAGACATCACCCATGTTCCTCGGTCTTGCCCTGACGTTTGGCTGTGCGCTGCTGACCAACGCGGGCTTTCTGCTGCGTCATCGCGGCGCGGTGGCCGCCCCGCCCGTCGATGGTCGCCATCCGCTTCGCAGCGCCCGGGGCTTGTTTGCCTCCAAGTGGTGGACGATCGGGTGCGTGGGAGCGGTCGCGGCGTGGATCCTTCACGTCGGCGCGCTCTCGCTCGTACAGCTCTCGGTCGTGCAGGCGGTCATCTCCGGCGGACTGGTGTTCCTCGCGGTGCTGGCCGAGCGGTTCTTCGGCTTTCATCTCGGCCGCCGGCAATGGATCGGCCTTGCGGTCACGGCAGCGGGACTGGTGGTGCTCGCCGTGACTGGCGGGCCCGCGGGTGACCCGAGTCGATCCTCGTTGGCCGCCCTGATCGCGTTGGAGGCCGGGGTATTCGCTGCCAGCTCGCTGCTGGTGGCGGGCTCGATCAAGCTCGGCCGTTTGCATCCCAATGAGGGGTTGGTGCTGGGTGCCGCCGCCGGCTGCATGTTCGGCGTGTCCGACATCTCGCTCAAGTTCCTAACCCATGCCGCCAGCGGTGGGCTGACGTCGGCTCTCATCAGCCCGTGGGCGCTGTCGGCATTGGCCGCCTCCGTGGTCGCCTTCTACTCGTCTGCTCGCAGCCTCCAGATCGGGCCCCCGCTGGCGGTGATCGCGTTCACCTCGGTCGCCGCCAATCTGATCGCGATCAGCGGCGGCATCCTCGTCTTCCACGACTCGATCGGTGCCGGCGCACCACAGATCGCAGGACGCATGCTCGCGTTCTGCCTGGTCATCGCCGGGGCCGCGCTGATGCCCGCACCGACCCGCGCGCGAGCGGCCGGCGCCGACCCGGCTCCTGCTCGGACCAGCCCAGCCCGCGCGCTCGCCTAGCAGGCCTCGGGGGCGCGCGCCGTAAGCGGTCAAACCCGGGCCGTCGGCGTGTGGGCAGTTCGCCGAATCGATCGGAGTGCGAGAGGATCCTGTGGCCATGGGCCAGGTCAATCCAGACGAATCGCTCGAGATCGGCCGCGGCGTGTTCAAGCGACTCGGCGATTGCACCGGCTCGGACATCCAGTCGGCGATCGCTTTGATTGCGCAAAAGCGGATCGACCGCGCCTGGATCGCGGAGCAGGCGGCAGGACCCAATCGGGGCGAGCTGACGATCGCCCGTCGCTTCTTCGCTAACGCGACAGACGCCGAGCGGGATCTCATCGCCTACTGGCAGATGGTCAAGCTCGTCGAGGAAGCACATCTGCGCTACACGGCAGAGGGCGATGTTTGACGTAGGCTCCGGGCGATCCGGGACTTCGTTTGAAAAGGTGAGCGAGGGTGTCTGGGTTCACGGGTCGATCAGTTCCCAGTGCGGCCGCGCCAGTGCGCCGGGCATCGCCCTGATCGCGGGCGACAGACGCTCTGGCGCCGCTCACTCGTTACGCGGCACGCTCGTTCGCTCCAATCTGGGCGAAGTCGGCGATCAGGTCGGCAAGCCGGTCGGGTTGGTCGATCATCGAGAACGTCCTCGCGTTCTCGATGACCTCGAGCCGACCGTTGGGTAGGGCCTCCGCCAGCCGCTGACCATCCGCACGCGGGAAGAACACGTCGTCGGCAGACCAGGCGACCAGGGCCGGCTTGGTGAACCTCGGTAGGAGCGCCGCGGCTCGAACCGTCGTCTCGCGATTCAGCGAGGCGGTCAGGCGCCGCAGGTCCTTCCTGACCCGGCGGTTGGTGAGCATGGGCTCGACCCACGCCGCGACAAGGTCATCGACGTCTGCGTGAGCCAGTGCCCCAAACCCACGGTTGCGTCCGAACCTGGTGCGGAGCGGTTGAAGTGCCGCACTGTAGGCCGGCCCAACCTTCGCCGCGGCGATCAGTGGCTTCAGGATCGGCGGTGGGAAGTGCTCGAATGCATCGCAGCTGGTCAGCACCAGCGCGCCAAGCCGATCGGGCGCGCTGGTGGCGACGAGCTGGGCGATCACGCCGCCCGTGTCGTTGCCGACGAGCACGACGTCCTCGAGCGCGAGCGCATCGAGCAGCTCCCCCACCATCGCCGCGACGCCCTCCATCGTCAGCTCGGCGCCGTCGAGCATCGGCTCGGTGTGCGCCCCCAGCGGCCACGTTGGCGCCAGACAGGAAAAGCCGCGAGCTGCCAGGCGCTCGCTCAGCGGCCGCCACAGCGATGATCCCATCGTGTAGCCGTGGATGAAGACGACCGGACGGCCATCCGACGGTCCTGCCTTCTCATAATGGATAGTTCCTGCGTTGAGCGTGACGGTCGGCATTCGATCCTCCAAAGCGGTTGATTTACATGCAGGCTGTCCGTAAGATACAGACAGACTGTCGGTAAGTCAATACACTCAAATGGCGCGAACTCAGGCACAACGATCGGCCGCGACCCAGCAGGCGCTCCTAACCGCCGCCCGGCGGCTGTGGGGCGAGCGCGGCTATGCCGCCGTTTCGACGCCAGAGATCGCCGAAGCCGCCGGTGTCACCCGTGGCGCGATGTACCACCAGTACCCGGACAAGGCGAAGCTCTTCCTCGCCGTGCTCGAAGCCGTCGAGGCAGACGTGATCGAGCGGCTGTCAGCGATCGTAGTCGCCGAGCAACCCAACTCGCCGGCCCACGCGCTGCGTATCTCCGCCGACGCGTGGGTTGACATCGCCAGCGAGCCGGAGGTTCGACAACTCGTGCTACTCGATGCGCCCAGCGTCCTCGGCTGGGCAGGCTTCCGCGAGATCTCGCTGCGATACGGACTCGGCATGACCGAACAGCTTCTGAGGGCCGCCATGGACGCCGGCGAGCTCAAGCCCCAGCCCACCCGTCCTCTAGCCACCGTCATGATCGGGGCACTCGACGAGGGCGCCATGAGCATCGCCAACGCCGACGACCCCGAGCAGGAGAAGGCCGACGTAAGGGCGGTGATCCACAACCTGATCGATGGACTACTGAGCAACCCGGACCGCGCCGCCTCAGCGCGAGACCAGCCCTAGCTCCGCAAAGCGGTCCCAAAAACCGTGTGCGGGCTTCGATGCCCGAGTGAGCACGAATACGGGTCTCGGCCGACGCGTCTCGATCCAGCTCGATCTCAGCATCCCGCCGACTGCGGGCTAACACCGTTGATCCCAAGCGAGCTTTCCGCGCAAACCGGGACTTGGCGCCCGAGGTGAGTGGAGAACGCGCGGCCCGCTAAAAGCAGGTCAACCGACTTCGTACTTGATGTGGGTCACGCCGGGCGCATCCACTGCCCGGATCTGCTTGAGCTTGAGCGTCACGCGGTCGAGACCCGCGAACAGGCGCTCACCGGTACCGAGGATCAGCGGCGCGATCGAGATATCGATCTCGTCAACCAGCCCTGCGGCCAGATATTGGTTGACCGCCGACGCACCACCGGCCAGCGAGACGTCGCGCCCCGGTGCGGCGTCCTTTGCCCACTTCAGCGCTGATTCGATCCCGTCGCTAACGAAGTGGAAGGTGGTGCCGCCCTGCATCTCGAGTGGCTCGCGTGGGTGGTGAGTGAGCACGAACACCGGATGATGGAACGGGGGATTCTCGCCCCACCAGCCCCGCCAGGACTCGTCCGGCCACGGGCCCCTGACCGGCCCGAACATGTTGCGGCCCATGATCGTCGCGCCGACGTTCGCCAGACGCTCCTGCGCCACCTGGTTGCTGACGTTGACCTCGCCGCCGTCCTGCCCGTGCATCTCCCGGAACGCCTTGAGCGGAAAGAACCACTGGTGCAGCTCCAACCCGCCGACACCGAGCGGATTCTCCTCGTTTTGATCTGGGCCGGCGACGTAGCCGTCCAGCGACATCGTGATGCTTACTCTCAGCTTGCTTCGCATCAGCCCTGCTCCGTGTTCTGCAGGTGGCTTCCGAGCGCGTCGAGTAACGCCTTGGTGCCCTGCTCGCGCTCGGCAGGGGCGTCGAGGCCGTCGAGGTAGACGCCCTGCTCGGTGAGGGTCAGGCGCGTCGTATCGCCGACCGCCTCGAATTCGATCGTCGCGACGGATACCGAGATCCGGGCGTCGTCGCGGTGCATGTCGTAGGTGTGGACGATCCGCTGTGCGGGCACGATGTCCGCGTAGACGGCGTCGAAGCTGTAGACGGTGCCGTCGGGCGTCGGGACCGAAAGGTGCTCGCGGCCTCCCTCACGGAAGTCCAGCGAGTACGACTCGACCTGCTTGTCGCTGGGCCCGAACCACTGCGTCTTGGCGGCCTGGTCAGACCATGCGGCGAAAACCCGCTCCGGGCTTGCTGCGTAGGTCCGTTCGATCACGAACGTCGAGTGGATCGTCGAGCGGTTGCTGATGGACTTCTCGGTGGTGCTCACTGTGTGCTCTCCTGGTCTGGTTTGTTGGTTTCCTCGGCGAGGAAGTCGCCGAGGCGATCGAGTCGCTGCTCCCAAGCGGTCCGCCGCTCGGCTACCCACGCCTCAGCCGTCCGCAGCGTGTTCGGCTCGATCGAGCAGGTGCGCACGCGCCCGAGCTTCTCGGTGCGGACGAGGCCGCTGGCCTCGAGCAGGTGAAGGTGCTGGACGACCGCGGGCAGCGACATCGCCAGCGGCCGGGCGAGCTCCGAGACCGACGCCGGACCGCGGGTCAGGCGATCGACCATCGCGCGCCGGCTCGGATCGGCGAGCGCCTGGAAGAGGAGGTCGATCTCCTTTTCGCTCGGCTCTGAACACTTAGGCATCCGCTTAAGTGTTACACACCGAGCCGCCACGCTGAACTCGGACATCTGTTCCTACTCGATTCACATGGATGCGTCCCGTGCGCCGGAGAGCACACGACCGTGAAAGCGGGCCTCGGCGGCCGATGCGGCGAGATCCTGCTTCTCGCCAGCCGGGGGTGAGGTGGCGGGTCGGCCCGCCGTCGGCCACGGCCGACCCGGTCGCGCTTTGATCTATCGAGTCATCTGGAACCCGGCGGTGGCGGAGATCGTCGGTGAGGGCCGTCCGTGGACGGTGCTGATGATCTCGCTGCTATCGATGCCCTGCAGGTAGACGCTGGTGATCCCCACGTTGGCATGCCCAAGTTGACGCTGGATGACTACGAGCAGAACGCCTTCGTGCGCCATTTCGACTGCGTGAGCGTGGCGCAGTTGGTGTGGCGCGAACCGGCGTCTCACCCCTGCCATGCCGGCGGCATGGTGCAGCTGCTTGCGCGCCGCCGACGCCTCCCAGTGGCGTCCAGCGGTCGGTCCATGGATGACGCACAGCACCGCACCGACTGGGAGTTGGTGACGGATCTCCAGCCAAGGATCGAGTTGCTCCCACGCCCAACGGTTCCATCCCGAGCTCTCGGCGCTTGCCGCCCTTTCCGCGCCGGATGAGTACCGCGCCGCGCGATCGCCGATTGTGCGCATAACCGCGACGATCTCTTCAACCGTCGGTGGGTCAGCCGGGTACTGCTCGCCCTTGTTGCGCGGCGGACGGCCTCGGTGGTAGCCGGGCATCGTCGCCGGCGAACGGCGGTGGCCGGCGACGTCCAGCAGCATGGACTCCACGAATCCTCCCTTAGTGGGGTTGATGACGCTGCCATTCGAATCACGTCGCCAGTACGCAGGGAAGCGCCCGCAGCTACTCAGCGCGCGCTCTTGGTGTCCGCGCCAAGCAGGGAGGTCGGGGCCGCGCCGGTCGATGCTCGTGGCTGACGCGAAGCGGGTCTCTCGAATCGTGCGGCTCGGTCACAATCATGTTTCGACACTGGTCCGGTCGAGTCGGACGTCACGTCATTTTCGAGGCCCGGCCCCATGCGCACCCCGTCTGACCTGAAGTCGGCTCCGAAGCGTGGCCTGCATCTCAGCGCACCGGCAGCACCACAGCGCGAATCAGCTCGGTTACGCGCGAAGCGAGCGATCAACCGCGCGGGCGACCTGCTCGCGTGAGCGGGCTCGGACCGCGGACCCAAGAGCAACGCGCCAGCGCTCAGGACTCCCTGCAGAGCACTCCAGCCCCAGGTCGGCCAGTACCACGGCTTGATCAACGTGAACGGCGATCTCCTCGGCACGGCGCTCCGCGGCGACATGTTGGGCGCGTGCCAGCGGCGTCCTGCCACCGTCGCCGGCGAGCCTGAGGAGATCTTCGGACACCAGCGGCACCGCGCGCCGCGCGCACCTCTCCCACGGCGCATCAGCCGCCGAATCGACAACAACCTGACGCACGACTCGCCAACCAGCATGGTGCGAATCGCAACGCGCAACGAGGAACCGGGCCAGCGCCTCGGCTACCCCCACAGCACCGGGCTCGGACCCGTGACCGTCCAGATGCCGCAGCGCGGCACCCACGTCCCGCCCGCCCTCGACCGCCCTGGCGAGCTCCCGGGCAGTCCGCCGCGGCTTTGCCTCATTCATCATCGATCTCTCCACCGTACTCGACCGGAAGCCGCGCTCATGCTGGACTCCTACGACTAGCGTCCAATCGCCCCCAAGGTCAGTCACACAGTCACCCCGGCTGATGTCCCCGAGGCAGACGCGACCGATCGTCGACGCGCGCACCGGAATGAGAGCGATGGCCGGCCGACGGCACGACCGGGACGTCGTATTTCGCGGACGCGATCACACCACGGGCGTGATCCGCGCGACCGTGCTCCGTCTCGCGCGCCATCGATGAGCCGTCCAACAGAATCGAGGGAGCGTCGTGGCGGCTGTAGCCCGCGCACGCCCGCACCGCAGAATGAAGAACGATGAGATGGTCGCCCATTACGCCCGCGCGAGTGATCGGTCGCCGGGCGTCATCCAGATCGGCCAGCTCGCCGAACGCGTCGTGGTAGCGCTGCCACAACTATGCATCCACGAATACAGTACGGCCCCGCCGCGCCTGACGAGGACTCGAAAGCCACAGCGCCGTGGCGCGAGGGGAAGGTCCCGGCATTACGCTTGGCGCCGCGATCGTGACCTTTTGGTCTCGGTCATCGGCCCGTAGTCATGCTCGCCGAGAGCAGGGCTCGCCTGAACGCGTGCAAGTCGTCGCTCTGCGTATGCAGGGTTTGGGGCGCGGTCGACCATTGGCGAAAGGAGAGCAGCACACGTACTGGGTCGCTCGCGTCATCGCCCGAGGTGCCTCAGCCGTTCTCGCCGACGGTTGCCGGATTTAGGAGCGTCCCGCAGAGTGCCGGGGCGGTTGCTTCCTGTGACACGGCGCTGTCGAGTTCGCTTCGGTTCAGGACGTTGTCGTAGCGCCCGTTGTGGTTGTAGTCGATGCCGTGGACAACGACCACGGCGTTGCCGTTGCGGATGGCGTTGGCAGCGGCGGTCGAGATCGCGATCGTGCGCTGGTAACGGATGTCACCGCTGCTTGGGTACCTTGGGAAGGCGAGCATGCTGTTCATGCTCGTGTCTCCGCTCAGGGTCAGCGCAGCGGCCATCGGGCCGTAGTACTTCAAGCCGTCGGTCGTGCTGATCGCGAGGTGACCGTTGTAAAGCCTGGCCGCGCTCGGCGGCGGGCAGATGCCCTCACCGAAAGCATGGATGTGCATGGCGTGAGGCGCGCCGTTGAGCAGCCCGGTCGTATCGAGCGTGACCGTTGCCATGTCGCCGTTCAACCGGACGGCCGCAGTACCACTTCCCGTGACCTGGTTGTCTGGAACCGGGCGGAGCACCGCTTGGAACAGTTGCCCCTGCCCGGACGTGGAGCTACCGCCGGTGAGCACGATGATCGCGGCCGCTGCCGCGGCGACGACCAGACCCAGGCCCAGCGCAAACCAGCGGTAGCGCCGGATCGGCCCTCGGCCCCCGGTCTTCTCGGCCGGTCGATCCGCAGCGCCCGGGGGTGGCTGGGCGGGATCGTCGGTGACGGGGCCGTGCACACCAATCGCGTGCGGCTCGTCGCTGGTCGGCTCGGGCACGCCGGCCGTCGCGTCCGACGGCCTCGCCTCGCCGGTCGCCACCATCGATTCCGCCCCGGTGCTGTGGGTCCCGCCGAGGGCCGCGGCCGCGTCTCGGGCGAAATCGCCCGCCGACAAGTAGCGGTCACCCGGCTGCTTGGCCATCGCCCGCTCGAAGACCGCCATGAACTCTGGATGTTCCTCGGCGAGCGGCGACTCGAGACGAGGCGGCGGATCGTGTACGTGAGCGAACAGCGTCGCGACCGATGTCTCGCGCTCGTAGGGCACCTTCCCGGTGAGCATCTCGAAGAACACACATCCGAGCGCGTAGATGTCGGTGCGGGCGTCGCTCGGATCACCGGTGACCTGCTCAGGAGCCATGTAGTCGACCGTGCCGACCATTGCTCCTTGAACAGTGAGCGCGGCCAGCGTATCGCTGCGCTTCGCGAGCCCGAAATCCGTCAGATATGCGTGCTCGTGGCCATCCCTGACCGTGAGCAGGATGTTCCCCGGCTTGATGTCGCGGTGCACGAGCCCGCTGGCATGTGCGGCATCCAGCGCGAGCGCGACCTGCCTCAGCAACTCGACCGCCCGGGATGGACTCAGGGCGCCATGCTCGATCATCAGCTTGCGAAGGTCGGTGCCGTGGACGTAGTCCATGGCGAGGAACAGCACGCCGTCCTGCTCGCCCGCGTAGTGGACACCGACCACGTTGGCGTGCTCAAGGGAGGCGGCGATCTGCATCTCGCGCTGGAAGCGCTTGCGAAACTGCTCATCCTCGGCCAGCTCTGGAGCCAGCACCTTGAGCGCGTAGGTCCGGTTCAGCCCGATATTGGTCACGCGATACACCATCCCCATCGCGCCCTGCCCGATCAGCTCATCGATCCGGTAGCCGCCGAGCTCCGCGCCAAGCGCGAGGCGAGCACCCCTAACCGGCATCCTCAGACGCCTCCACGAGTAGTGCGTCCATCCGAGCCGCGATCTGCTCCACAGTCACCGTCGTGGGATCCTGATCCGCCGACGCAGCCTCGTCAAGTCGCCGTCGAGCGCGCCAGAGCGGCCGGGCACGGCCCAGCCACCGAAATGGGAACGGCTAGGAACCCGCCCGCTGAACGCCGCCGAGGACTACATGCATCAGTCCAAACCGACCGTCGCACCACTGGACGCGTGGACCCGGTTACGTGACCGATTCGGCCGTGCGTGCTTTCGGGAGCGCCGGATTGGTTCGCTTGCTGAGTGCACCGGCGCGGGCGCGGCCGATCGGTGCCCGTCCCCAGTCCGCGGCCTCGGCGAAGTCGATCAGGGTGTCGAAATACTCGCGCAACGGCGTCGCGCGTATGCCGAGCGGATCCAGCAGCTCGCGCGCGGTGTGATCGTCGAAGCGCAGATCGAGCGAGAAGTAGGGGAAATAGACCTCGCTGCGCACCAACCGCCGGTGGGTGTTCGGATCGGCACGGCGCAAGATCAGCGGGTGCAGCACGGACCGGTAGATGCGGGGCGGTACGAAGCGAGGCGCGCGCCGGTCAAAGCGGCGCGCCGCCAAACGCACGAGCTCACCGAGCGTCGTTGCCTGCTCGCCGCCAACGACGTGAAACGTCCTGCCGGCCGCGGCCGGCGAGGCAGCGAGAGCGAGAATCGCGTCAGCGACGTGATCGACGGTAACGAGGTCAAGGACGGCGTCGCGTCGGCCCGGGATCACGGGATACGTTCCACTCGCGAACGCGCGCAGCGGACCGTAGACCACGTTGAACGAGGCCGTCCAGCCGGTCCCGCGCTCGCCGACGATGATGCTCGGACGCACGATCGTGACCGGCAGCCGCTCGCGCCAGCTCCACACCACGCCCTCAGCCTCGTGCTTGGACTGTTCATACGCATTGCGGAACCCCTGCCCCATGTCAAGCTCTGACTCTCGCGCCAAACCGCGCCGGTCCCCCGCGACATAAGCGGTCGACACGTATGTCATCCGCCGCAGACCCTCCCCGCGGGCAGAGCAAGCCTCCGCCAGATCGAGGACCCGGCGGGTCCCCTCGACGTTGATCGATCGCGACTCAGCCAGCGGCAGGTCAAACGCGACCGAAGCCGCGCCATGGACGACCTCGCCGACCTCCTCTGCGAGCCACTCGCGGTCGGCACCGAGACCAAGACCGGGGGCGGTCAGGTCGCCGCAGACCGCTCTCACCCGCCCACGATGCCGCTCGGGAGCGGCGAACATCGAGCCGAGCGCCGCGTTCAGCCGAGCATCCGCCTGCGACTGGGAGGCGGCACGCACCAACACCACGACCTCGCGATCGGTGCGCTCAAGCAGCCGCGCCAGCACGGCCATGCCAACGAACCCCGTTGCGCCGGTGAGCAAGATCGCCTCGCCCGTGCCCCGCGCGATCATGCCCGCAGCCTTCGACGTGTATTTCCCTACCAGGATCACAGTGCCCAACCGTGCCAGCCACAGCAACGCCCGCATATGGACACAGGGACCGAGATCACGACACCCACCTCGACCGGCGGACGAACTCCAACCGTGCTACGCCGCCGAACACCACGTGGCGCTACCGCCGAGGATGGCGGCCGCGCTCCGGCATCGGGGCCCCGTTTGATGACTCAGCGAGCAAGTCGAGCCGACCGCACGACTCTGCGACGAGCCGGACAGCGGAAAGGCCGGAACGCCCGCTCTGGCCTGACCGCTAAAAGCACCATCGCGAAAGCAGCAGCGCGCTCCAGGCCGACAGTGTCGACCTCACAGACTGCGCGATGGCCCAATTCCGACGGCCGGTAGGCCGCGAGAGGCACCCGCTCCGACGACGCCGCACGGGCAGCGCCGCCCGGGTGCACGCTTCCGCGCCAGCCCTGGTTTCGGCGATCACCAGAACGCCGGTCAGGCACCCGCCGTGATCGCCGATAGCCGGCCTCACCAGAACGCCTGCGGACAGGTCGCGCTACCTATGCAGCGCTGCCGGCGCCCGTCGGCCGACACGGCGGCCCTGCGGGCGCTCGGATCCGGCGAAGCGATCGCGCGGCTGGGCTGGCGCTTACGATCCAGATCGTGGCAAACCACTCGTCTCTGTAGGAGCCGCCTGCCGGGTCCGCCATTACAAGAGGGCTACCCAGCTCGGGCACGGCTCAGAACGCAAAGCAGTCGCCCGCGACCTTCGCGATTGGTCCGTCGGTAGGCCCCGTCACGGCGCCGAATCTTCCGCTTCGCGGACGAGCGGCAGTGCGGCGTTTCATCGGTTCGTCCTTAGCGGCAGCGCGGCTTCGTTTGCAGAATCGCCGTAGGCGACCGCCGAGCTAGAGGCACTGAGTTAGCCGGGGCTCGTCGACTCGGCAAGCGGTCCGATCGGTTCGGGAGGCAAGCGCCCGCGTGCTGTATCTGCGCCTGCAAGCACGTGCAGGCGCGGCTCGGCTCCGGCAGTGTGTTCGATTCCCGGGGGCGGTAGCGCTCTGCAGGGCGCTACCTACGGAGACCGGCTCGTAAGCGAGTGCGACCGCCTGCACTCGGTCGGGGAGGTGCGGTTCTTGCAGGAGTGGTTGATGTGGTTTTGGACGGTTGCGTCGCTCACGAATAGCCCGCCGCTGAGTAGGCCGCCCTGCTGATGATCGCCCTGTCCGCGGTGGGCGCCCTGTTCACCGGCGCGCTGCTGTGTGCGGCCCGCGCGGGGAGGCGCGGCAAGGTGAGCACCGCTCGGCGGGCAGCCCGCGGGGCGGTGGGTGCACGACGGCCGTGAGTCTCTCGTCCCGTCCTTGACGCCATCGCCCACACAACAGCGTCACCAGCGGGTGACGCTTAAACGCAGGGCCGCAGACCCGCGTCACCAGCAGGTGACGCTTAACCAGGGCGCAGCCGGCGTCACCAGCGGGTGACGCTTAAACGCAGGGCCGCAGACCCCCCGCGTCACCAGCGGATGACGCGCGACCGCAGCCGCCGAGGCGCGGGCGACCCGGTCGCCCCGAATACCGGTTCAACTGCTTATCAGCAAGTAATCGTGTCACCTTGGGGTTGAACAGCTTCTGTCGAATGCTGACCGTCAAATGCCACACACACCTACACATGTCCGCATCCAGACGTGTGTAATGGGCAGGTAGGTTTGCCCAGGGTAAGGTTCGGTCAGCAAGCGTCCCGGTGGCGGCGGGCGAGGCTGCTCGATTCGCTGTAATGACGAGCTGCATCGCCTGATAACTGCATCGGGACGAGACGGCCGGGACGAAAGGTTCATAAACCCATCTTTCAAGCGGAGGAACCATGTCCATACAGAAGTTTGTGGCCGTCGTCGTCGCGGTGTGCGCGTCGGCGCTGATCGTCCCAGTCGCCGCGGGTGCACAAACGTTGCCGTCAGGCACCAGCACTGCCTCGCTCGCGCACGTTCCTGTCTCGGGCGTGGCGAAGAACCACAAGACGTTCAACGGCCACTTTGCCGTTGGACAGTTCGTCGCCCGCGGCGGAAAGACATTCGCGGTCGGCACCCTGACCGGAAAGCTCGGCAACAGGCGCATCGATCGCTCGGACGTCGCAGTCCCGGCGAGCGTCGCCACGGGTTCCGCCGTCGGCGCCGTCTCAGCCGCGGCGGCGACATGTCCGGTGCTCCACCTCGTGCTCGGCCCAGTCAACCTCAACCTGCTGGGCCTCGTCGTGACGCTCGGCGGAGGGTCGCTGGCGAATCAGCCGATTGTCCTGGACATCACGGCAGTACCCGGAGCGGGCAATTTGCTCGGAAACTTGGTGTGCGGCGTGTCGAATCTGCTCAACGGCACGGGCGCAACAACGCCATTGACTCCGGGCGTGACGGCTGGCTTGCTCAACCTCGTCAACACCCTGTTGAACGTCCCAGCGCTAAGCAGCTTGTAGCGCTCGAACGTGCCCGTGGCGCGAGCGGAACGCTGTCTGGCAAGTCGTTCCGCTCGCGCCGCAGTCTTCTTGCTCCGCGACGGGCCGCGGCGGCACCGGTCACGTCGCGAGTACGAAGGCGTATACGTACCGCATTTCACAGGCCGGCCCACAGTTCTTGACACGGAAGTGTCGAGAGCATGTGCGTGTGTGCTCAGCTGGAGCCCGCAGCGCGTGGGGCGCGGGGCCGCTCTTCGAGCACGAGCGCTCAGGCCCATCGACCGCGGCGAGCGGCTTCAAGCCGAGAATTGACCTCAACCTCGGCCCAGGAAGCTCGGCGTTGGCCACACGGGTGAACTCGCCGAGTTCACGACGCGACGCCTGCTTTGCGTCGATCAGCGATACACACCGCCGCTGCTGATCGCGTATTGCATCGGACGACGTGGTGCAGCCTCGCGCGGAGCGTCGGCGCAGACATCCGACAGTTCTGCAAGTCGTCCGGACCGGGAGCGAGGTCGGCGTTGACGAGGGTGGCTGCTCGCCCACGCGAGCGAGAGCCAGGTGCGCTTGCAGGTTGTCGCGGACCAGGCCGGCAGCAAGCACACCGGCGACTCCCGCAATCGCGGCAAGGAGGGCGGCCGGTTTGGCCGATCACGACGCGGACCATCGAAGGTATGGAGATGCGCACCTTTGCCGAATTGCGGGGCCCAACCCCGCTGGAGGAGCTGTCTCGCTTTGACTTCAACCCGCGCGCGGTGCCGGGCGCCTCCTTCGGGCGCGGGGCCGTCGCGATCATCGGATTTGGGTGCTGCCGAGCGGAACTGGTTGGAAGTCGTTCGATCCGGGTCCAAGGTGAACGCCGAGCTGAGCGCAACCAAGTCCGGAGTTCACAGCGGCGACCAGCGGAATGCCTGGGCGACCTTCCGTCACTTCGCCGCTACGCATCGCCTGCGCGTACGAGATCAGGACCTGCGGCCAGGCACCTTGCCCGGACATCCACCGGAACACCGGCCACCTTGGAGCCGTCGCCATTGCCGCGATCGCGCGGGACTCTGCTGCCGTGTTGTGGGAGGTGCGGGCTTGGTTCCAATCGGCAATCCACGTGCAGGCGACCGCTCCGGTCAGCTCGGTGCCCAGGTAGTAGTTCGTTTGGGTGGTGTTGACCCCAGGGACCTTGGTGGCGTCGAACCCGGGCGGAAGCGGGATCCCCTCGAGCATTTGGCGGATCGCCGAGCCGGAGTTGGCGCTCTTGATCACGCTCGGCGGCATCGCCTCGAGCCAGGTGGTCGCGTCGACCTGGGTTAGGGCCAGCAGGGCGGAGCGCAGGTCAGACATGTTTTTGACGGTCACGCGTAGCGAGACTTCCCGGTTGCCAAATATGAGGTTCGCGGTGACGTCCATCCAGCCGTGCGCCCGGCCCTCGAGCTGCAGTCGCCTTACCGGCACCCCGAGCCCTGTGGGAATGTTCTGGCGCCCGCTCTGGATGAACCGACGCTCAATCTGGTTAGTCCCCCAATTCAACTGCGCGTAGCGCTCCAACAGCGCCGGCTCGCCAGTCAGCGAGCTGGCCGGCATCCCCTGCGCGTTGACGCGGCCGCGTGCGAAGTGCATTTCGCCGCCGCCGCTGGGGTCCTGTTCCACGAACACCACATGCCATCCGGGGATCTGGAGCAACAGGCGGGGTGTTGAGTTCGCAAAGCGGACGAGCGCCGCTGCAAACGCCGGCGTCGGTCCGCCGCCGCCACCCCCAAACGGCACGACGGTTACGGCAGCGACCGCGGCGACAGCGACGGCCAACCCGAGCGCGAACTTCCGCCTAACGCGGCGATGAACCCGCACCGCTCGCACGGTGGTGCCGGAGCGGTCCGCGACGATCCCGCGCAAGAGTTCCGACTCGCCAGCAGGCAGCGGAAGGGCCGCTGCGACGCCTCGGGGCAACGGATTCGCGGCCCCCAGGATCTCGATTACGTCGGTAGGTGTCATACCGCCTCCTGGATGTTCAGCTGATCAACCTCGTCGACCTCGGCCGGGTGGTCGAGCAGTGCACGGAGTCGCTTCCGTGCGCGATGCAGACGACTGCGAGCGGCGATCTGAGTGATCCCGAGAACCGCTCCAATTTGTTGGGGGGACAACTCCTCCCATGCAGCGAGGAGCACGATCTCTCGATCATCTGGCCCCAGGCCCGCCAGCGCGGCGACGATGGGCACCGCGGCTGGTTCTGACGGCGCGACCCTCTCCAGCGCGGATACCAGTTCACCCCCGAGTCGCTCCGCAAGGCGTTGTCTGCGCCGCTCGCCACGCTTCTGGTTCGCAAGTATTCGTCGTGCAACTGCGTACAACCACATCAGAGCCTGATCGCCCGAAGGGATGTCGTCCAACCGGCGCCACGCGACTAGAAACGTCTCCGCCAGTGCGTCAGCCGCGTCGTGCTCATCGGCAGCACGACGGACCGCGTACGCGAGCACCGAACGGCCGTGAGCCGCGTACAAGGCGTCCAATCGCTGCTCCCGGGCGCGGGCGTTCTCGCCTCCGGGAGGATCGATCGTCATGCCTGTATATGTCCGCCTCGGCCGACGCGTTGCACAACTTTCTCAATAGCGCGACTGCCGAGTGGTCCGTAACGTCGAGCAGCGCCATCGGGCCCTGCTTCGGTCGCGCGCCGCGAATCCGTCCGGCGCGCCCACAGACCTGCTCGGCGCGGATACCGGGGCTCGGAGCGGCTTGGTGGCGTCATCGGCGCCGAGGGCAACGGCTGAGACGCCCTTTCCGCGCAAAGCTGGTGCCGCTCCGGTCTCAGCGAGAAACCCCTGGGAGGAGGAGAGCAGGTGCCGGCAAGCCATGGTGATCGACCTCAGGTATGACTGCTCCACGCCTATACCGGTCACAGCGCCCGCGTGGCAGCTCTGCTCGGCGACCGGTAGCGCGGTTGTGCTCACGGTGAGCGGCAGCGCTGTGGTCCGGCCACCGCGTACCTCCGCATGGCGAGGATCCGACAGCCCGGGCCGGCGCTGTCCCTCGTCGTCCAATCGGGAAGAGGTTGGAGCACCGGATGGCTTACCTCACCGGCGGAACTACGTGATCAGGAACTACAGCTAGCGAAGCTGACGATGTGTGCTCGGGAGGGCCCCTTTGCGAAAGGCCCTTTCATGCTTGACCTCGATTCGCGTTCTCGGGTGTTCGCGGCGCGAGTGCTGACCGGCGATCGCCCGACCGGCCAGCTGCACCTCGGCCTTCTATGTACGAATCTGAGCAGTATCGGCTCGCTCGGGTGCACGTCGGCGCGAGAGTTCCCCGATTTGTCCGTTGCGCCAGCCGCCTCACCGGTTGAGGTGGCGCCCGCTCGGCCAAGAGAAGCGGACACGGCGGCCTGCTTGGCCGCGACAGGTTGCGCGCAGGCTTTCCTTGAGACGTGCGCTGTGACCACAGGACGGTCTAGGCGCGGCGCCGGAACGCGCGGAGCTGAACCGCCCCTGTAACTCGGATCGATTCCCCGAGCGTCGCTAGCCGGTGGTCGAAATCCGGCTGAAGATGTCGCGCTGCGGGTCCCATGCGAAGGACAGCTGCCGTTTGCGCCCTGCTGAGCCGCAGGGTCCAGGTGATAGGCCGGACGCTGATCGGTTGGAACCATGGGTCGAGTGCGCGGCGGAGCCGAGTCGGCTTGTTCGGATCGATTCGAATCGAGTGGAGCCAGGCGAGCTCGTGCAGGTGCGTCGACGTGGGCGTCACGGACAGCACGGTTCCGCCCGGGCGCACGACGCGGCCGAGCTCGGGCCCGTTGCGCGGAGCAAACACATTGAGCGCCAGATCGACGGCGCGGTCGGCGAGGGGGATCTGACGCCACACGTCAGCGCGCACGGCGGCGATAGATTCGTGCGCGCGGCCGGCCCAGCGGGCGGCCGGACGTGATGCGTCGAGCGCGACGCCGCGGGCTTGCGGCAGCGGGCCGAGGACGCCTGCGAGGTGGTGGCCGGTCCCGGCACCGATGTCGATCACGAGCGATGTGTCGGAGCTGGCGAATCGAGCGGCGGTCTGGACGAGCGCGTCGGTCAGCGGCTCGAGGTGGCCGGCTTGTTCGACGTTCGCGCGGGCTGCAACCATCCTCACGTCATCCCCGAAGGCATGCCCCACGCCCGTCTCGAAAAGGGTCACGTAGCCCTCTCGTGCCACGTCAAAGTTGTGGCCATGCGAACACATCAGCGCCCCCGCCGCAGGCGCAAGGGGCTGAGAACAAACGGGACAACGCAGCCGGCCAGCGACACACGCCAACGGCCGCGGAACAGCGGACGGCACGACAACTCCTCTCCATACACAACGCAAGCGGACGGTGGCGATCGCCGCCGTCGGATCCGGGCTGCCTGTCCGCTAGAGGTAGGCCTGTGCTGGCACGTCCACAAGCCTACCGCGGGAAACACACCACCGCGGCCCAGATGTCGCACCGGCGCTCAGGAGACACCTCCTGTTCGCGCTAAACGCCGGCCTCGCGCCCCGTTTCCAGGGTGAGCAGGCGCCAACTCGCTGCGCCCAGTGGCTACCGGAACGTACGACGAGGAACAGCTACGAACCGGCCGAGGGACGCGCCTGGCGCTTCTGGCCCAAGCCGCCAGAGCAGAAACCGCCCAGGCCTCGAGACCTTGTTCGCGCGCGGCGCGCAGATCATCGCCCCCGCTGCTGCTCGGTGAGGAGGCTGTCGCCCAAAGCTGGCCGCGATCGCGGGAGCGGGCCGCGTTCGACAGCCTCGTGGCAAAGCGGCTGCGCACTTGCTGGCGATGGCAGTGACGGCCGACGCCACGGCCCGGTCCCGCACTGAGGCGATTAGGAGGACTTGGCTCCTCCGGGCAGAGAGAGACCTGCCTTCATGTTTTCGCGTGCACGTCGGGCGCCTGTACAGAGTGTTGGAAGAAGACCGCAGGAGCGCTCTTGGTGCTGTGACTCGTGCTGCTCAAGAGGAGAAGCCCTCAAGGCTGCTGGATAGCGCAGAGATCGGCGACGTCTACCCGGTGGACGCCTTCTCTTCCAGAATCTTGGCGATCCGTTCACAGCGGGGCTTTCTCCCAGGCATCGAGCGTTTCGCCTGCCTCCTTGCTCATCTTCGCCCGGTTGAGTCGGCGCCGTCGATGAGCCTGCGATCCAGCCCGTCTCTCCGCAGGAGGCAGTTATGTGCATGAACAATCCCAGACGGAACTGCCGTGCTGTGCGGTCGCGTGATCGGTCGAGAGTGTCGTCGGCCCGCCGTTGGGTGGAGGACGGTTCTAGCGGCGTATCGCCGCGGGATTCGCCGGACGCTTTGCAGCGTCGACGGCATCGGGGCTCCTTTCGCCGGGCGTGTGGGCGAAGAACTGGTCAACGCAATTCGCCACCTGTGTGGGGTGGGTGGCGGGAGCGGGATGGTCGAGCCCGTCGAGGATTGTGACGGTCGTGGTGGGGATGGTGTGCCGCAGCGGCTCCAGCTGTGCGGTGACCGACGGTGGGGTGTCTGAGCCGCCGATCAGCAGCGTCGGCGATTCGATCTCCGCGTAGCCGGCGATGCCTGGCGCGTCGAGTTGGGCCTGCTGCTCGGCGAGGTTGGCCTCCAGAAGCGCCTCCGTGCGCTGCCATTCGAGCCCGCGGATCCCTGCACGCAGGACCAGCCGCACGCCCGCGAGCGGCATCGCGGCCAGCGTGCGGGGGGCGAACCCCGCATGTTTGACCATGGTCGCGAATGCCCCCCGCGTGTCGCCGTGTGCGAGGAGTTCGCGGTAAGGGTCAAGCCAGGCCGGTGGTGGCGAGCCGTCGAGCGCTACCGCCGGTTCGTAGACTGCGATCTGCCGGAACACGGCTGTGCGCCGTGCGGTCTGGAGCGCCACGAGCCCGCCGTAGCTGTGACCGAACACGCGGTCGGCGCCGGTCTCCGCCTGCACCGCGAGGAGGTCCTTGCACTCCTTCTCGATGCTGTAGCCCGGGCCTTGGGGACCTGACGCTCCCCTGCCGCGGCGCTCCATGAGGTGCACGGTGAACGACCCGGCGAGCTGACGCGCGAGATCCATGTAGTCACCGGCAGTGCTGAGCACGCCGCCGACGACGATGAGGCCCGCTCCCGATCCGAGGGTCTCGTAGGCGATCGTGGTCCCATCGACCGATGTGACGGTCGACGAGGTCGGCTCGTTGTGTTCATGGCTGACCTTTCGTCGTGTGCGTGCGGGTTGCTTTGACTCGGGCCCTGACGATCATTCGTGACCGGTCAGAGATCGGGTGCCCGCGCGTCACCGTGTGGGGAAGCCGTCGAGGACGGCGATCGCCGAGCTGACGTGCCTGCCCGTTACGGTGGCGTGCCGTTGCGGCGCGAAGACGCTCGTCGATGATCGTCCTGGCCAGTTGCATGTGAAGGTGTGGGTGCATGCGGCGAGGATCCCGGTCGCCTGCCTTGATCGCATCGGCGTGCTCGCCAGTCGTCCCGCCGGACGACGAGCGCCGCTGTCGCCTGCTCGCGGCTCCTGGAGCAGCCGTGCGATCGCGCCGCACTCCTTTGGACGTCCGATCGGACGAGGCCCGGCGTGCAACGACTGGTGGGATCGCCGATGTGAATCCGGGCACGGACGCGGATCATCAGCCGATCACAGCAACAATTCGGGAGAAGCGATGAGCCGTCATCTCTTGTACGTCACGACCCAGCCACGCATCGGCGAACAAAGGCAGTCGCGATGAGTCATATCTGGACGGTGGCGCCCGTCGCGCTTGTCACACTGGCGGCGGTGGCGCCGCCGCACCGCCCGCGGCTGGTCGCCTCGGTGGGGTTCTGGCTGGGCTACCTGGTCAACGAGTTCCCGTTCTTCGCGTTCTGCTGGCTGGTGGCGTCGACGCTACTCGCGCTCGGGAACGAAAGTCTCGGCTCGCCGGCCGGGTTGGCGGTCCTCGCTCTGGCCGTTCTGACGGCGTGTGGCCTTGCGCTCATCATGTGGCGCGGGCTGCTGGCAGGCCCGGTTGTCGCGCGCGCCCTGAGCCGTGAGCTGGGTCTCGACGGACTGAATGGCTCATCGGTTGGTCGGGCGGGGTACCGGCGTGTGCCGGCGCGGGCCGTGTTGTGGCCGTTGCCGCTCCGAGCCCGCGACGTGCAGCGGGTCGCGAACGTCAGCTATGGCCCTGCCGGGCGGCGTAATCGACTCGATCTGTATCGCCACCGGTCCCGTCCCGCGGGCGCGCCGGTGCTGATCCACTTCCACGGCGGGCACTTCCGGATGGGCGGCAAGAGTCGCGAGGCCCGGGCTCTGTTCTATCGGCTCGCACGTCAGGGCTGGGTATGCATCAGCGCGGACTATCGGGTCCGAAGGGCGGGCCGCTTTCCGGCATCGCAGGTGGATGCCAAGCGGGCGATCGCCTGGGTGCGCCAGCACGCGGGCGAGTACGGTGCCGACCCCTCGTTGCTGGTCGTGGCGGGAGGCTCCGCGGGCGCGCATCTGGCGTCGATGGCCGCGTTGACGGCGAACGACCCGGCGTTCCAGCCCGGCTTCGAGGATGCCGACACGTCGGTCAGCGCCGCCGTCTGCCTCTACGGCTTCTACGGCAATCGCGACCTCGCGGGGCCGTTGCCGTCATCGCCGCACGCGTATGTTCGCCGCGACGCGCCACCGTTCTTCGTCGCGCATGGCGACAACGACACCTTCATCCCTGCCGCGTCCGCTGAGAGCTTCGTCGATGCGCTCCGCGGCGTCTCGATGAATCCGGTTGTCTACGCGCGACTACCCGGAGCCCAGCACTCCTTTGACCTGTTGGATTCCGTCCGCTTCCAGTCTGTGATCGACGGCATCGAGACGTTCACGGCATGGGTCCGGGCTCGCCGCGATCCGCCCAGCGACGCCCAGCTCACCACCGCCTCGCCCCCGAGCCAAGCCATACCCCACTGAGGACCCTCGAACGGGCGGCTTGCGGACGGAGCTGGCCTCATGACACACGGAACGCCGGCTAGCGAACTAGGCGGGCCTGGCGCGACACTGACCGCTCGGCGCGAGCAGCAGCGGATTGTCAACCTCGCTGACCAAGGGAGGATTCATGGATCCGCTCTGCTGGACGTCGCTGGTCCCCCGCCGCTCACGTGTGACGCGACAGACGTCGACTGCGCTACCGATGCTCGGGTGCGACGGCCTCGAGGTCGTCGATGCTGCCGGACATGACCGTGCGGATGTGCTCGGTGATCTGCTGGCGTGGCCAGTTCCACCAGGCCAGCGCCAAGAGGCGGGTGATGTCGTGCTCGCTGTAGCGGCGGCGGATGAGCCTGGCCGGATTGCCGCCAACGATCCCGTAATCGGGGACGTCGTCGACGACGACCGAACCGGAGGCGATGATTGCCCCGTTGCCGATCTGGACGCCGGGCATCACCGTGACTCGGTATCCGAACCAGACGTCGTTGCCGACCGAGGTGTCGCCGCGTCCGGGTAGGTTGGCGATGAGATCGAAGTGCTCGGCCCAGGAGCCACCCATGATCGGGAAGGGGAACGTCGAGGGGCCGTCCATGCGGTGATTGGCGCCGTTCATGATGAACCGCACGCCCTCGCCGAGTGCGCAGAACTTCCCGATTATCAGCTTTTCTGGCCCGTAGTGGTAGAGCACATTGCGCGTTTCGAATGCCGTCGGATCGTCCGGGTCGTCGTAGTAGGAGAACTCGCCGACCTCGATCAGCGGAGAGGTGATCAGCGGCTTGAGCAGCACCACGCGCGGCTGGTCGGGCATTGGATTCAGCACGCTCGGATCGGCGGGAACGTTTGGCATCACGACGCGTGCCCGGCGTCGGATCGCCAGCCTTCCGCGTACCCCGCTGGACCGTCGCCTCTCTCCACCACCACCCATAGAAGCACTTCTCGCAAGCCCGATCGAAGGCGCTACCGTCGGTCGACGATCCCTTCGCAGGTATCGCACCCATCGTTTCCTCTTGTCGGGCGAGCACAGGAGTGTGCGTCGATCGATCGGCTGCT
The DNA here is from genome assembly GCA_963699325.1 of uncultured Solirubrobacterales bacterium. GTDB lineage: Bacteria > Actinomycetota > Thermoleophilia > Solirubrobacterales > Solirubrobacteraceae > Palsa-465. The sequence continues at coordinate 317,528 of CAVOTN010000023.1, forward strand.
CGAGGGTCTGCGCTGCGGACAGAGTGGATCCTTGGTCGTCCGGGGCGAGGCGGGAATGGGCAAGACCGCTCTCCTGGCGTACGCCGTCGAGCGGGCGAGCGACATGACGGTGCTTACGGTGACCGGCGTCGAGGGGGAATCCGACCTCGCCTTTGGCGGGCTGCATGGCCTGCTGAGCCCGGTGGTGGACGCGCTCGACGGCGTCCCGGAGGCGCAGCGCGAGGCGCTGGCGGCGGCGCTCGGTTTGGCGGCCGGCGAGGGCCGCGATCGGCTTCTCGTCTCCGCGGGCGTTCTCTCGCTACTTGCGGCCGCCGCAGAGCCCAAGCCGATCCTGTGCTTGGTGGACGATGCGCAGTGGTTGGACGTCCCGTCCGCGAACGCACTGTCCTTTACCGCGCGACGGCTCGTCGCCGAGGACGTCGTGATCTTGTTCGGCGCTCGTGACGGCGAGCTGCGGCGCTTCGAAGCAGCGGGTCTAGAGGAGCTCGAGCTCGGTGGGCTCGAGCGGGACGTGGCCGCGATGCTGCTCGACCAGGTGGCGCGGGAGGCGGCTCCATCGGTGCGCGGCCGGTTGCTCGACGAGGCGGCGGGTAACCCGTTGGCGTTGCTGGAGCTTCCTGCCGGACTCTCGGACGCGCAGCTCGCCGGCCATGCGAGGGTGCCCGAGGCGCTGCCGGTGACCGACAGATTGCGGGCTGCGTTCGGGCAACGAATCGAGCGATTGCCCGAGCCGACCCGCGCCGCGTTGCTGATCGCCGCTGCGGAGGAGGCGGGCGAGCTGGCGGTCATCCTCCGCGCGGCGGCGGAGCTGGGGCTGCCGCCGGACGCATTCGATCCTGCCGAGGAAGCGGGATTGGTGCGGACAGCCGGCGCCGCGCTGAGCTTCCGCCATCCACTCGTGCGCTCGGTCATCTATGAATCCGCGCCGCTGGGTCGGCGCCGGCGCGCCCATGCCGCCTTGGCCGTTGCACTGGAGCACGAACACCAGGGTGAGCGCGCGATCTGGCACCGGGCGATGGCGACCTCGACCACGGACGAGGAGGTCGCGGATGCGCTCGAGGCGTCCGGTCGGCGGTCGCAGCTGCGCGGCGGTCACGCCTCTGCGGCGACTGCGTTCGAGCGAGCCGCGACGCTCAGCGAGGCCACCCCGCCGCGCGCCAGGCGTCTCGCAGCGGCAGTCGAAGCCGCCTGGTTCGCGGCGCAAGTGGACAGAGCCCTGGAGCTCGTGAGCCGATCCCTGCCGCTGAGCGAGCGCGCGCAGCGTGCAGGGCTCTTGTACTGGAGGGGAGCGATCGAGGGGCAGAGCGGAGGGCTGCTCGACGGCGTCGCGACACTCCACCAGGCAGCGGCGCTGAGCGAGGACCCGTCGCTGACGCTCAAGATCCTGCGAGACGGATGCGCGATGGCCGACCAAGCGGGCGCCCCGCGACGAGGCACTCTCATTCGCTGAACGCGCCGCGGACGCTTCCTGTGTCGGCGAGATCGACCGGTTCACGAAGGCCTCGCTGACCGCGAGGGCGGCCGACCTGTCCGGCGACTATGCGCGCGGCAAGGCGCTGGCAGCCGAGCTCGTTGAGCTTGCAGAGCAGATCGACGTTCCGGTCTGCCTGATCTGGTCCACGCTCGCGGCAATCCGCGCTGGGATGGGCGAAGCCAGCCTGCGCCATGCCAGCCGAGCCGTGAGCCGCGCCCGCGATACCGGCGAGGTCACGACACTGCCTTTCTGTCTCCACGTGCAAGCGATGGCGCTGATCGGCCACAGCCGCTTCGACCTCGCCTACGCAACCGCCGAGGAAGGATGGCGGCTGGCGCTCGAGACCGGGCAGCCTTGGGCAGCAGGCTGGAATCTCGTGCACCTTGCGCTGATCGATGCACTGCGTGGTTTGGAAGAGCGCGTGCAGGCGCATGTCGCTGAGCTCCAAGCCCTGGTCGCGCGCAGCGGCGCTACCCCGACGGTCCACTACGCCGAGCGTGTGCTGGGCCTGCTCGACCTGGGCCTGGGTCGGCCGGCCGACGCGACCGAGCGGCTGCTGAGAGCGTTCTCGATGGGGCGTCCCGACTCCGACCCGTCGTTCGTTTCTGACGTGCCCGATGCGGTTGAGGCGGCGGCTCGCTCCGATCGGCTCGAGGAGGTCGCCGGCCATCTCGCACGGTTCGAGGAGTGGGCGCAAAGCTCGTCCGATCCGAAGGCGCTCGCGCTGCTCGCGCGCTGCCGGGCGCTGGTCGACGAGCCGCACGCCGAAGAGCACTTCGAGCAAGCCGTCGCCCTTGCCCACAGCCTGCCACCGTTCGACCAAGCGCGCACCGAGCTTCTCTACGGCGAATGGCTGCGCCGGCAGCGCAGACGCGTCGATGCCCGCCGCCACCTGCGGACCGCGCTCGAACTGTTCGGGCGGATGGGGGTTACGCCCTGGGAGGCGCGCGCCCAGGCCGAACTGCGCGCCAGCGGCGAGACCGCACGTAAGCGCAATCCGACCACCCGCGACCAGCTGACGCCGCAGGAACTGCAAATCTCCCGCCTGGTGGCGTCCGGGATGACCAACCCCGAGGTGGCAGCGAAGCTCTTCCTCAGTCCGCGCACGGTCGACTACCACCTACGCAAGGTCTTCACAAAGCTCGCGATCGCCTCCCGCGCAGAGCTTTCAAGGGTGGACCTCGGCGATTCTGTAGCCGCCTGACTGAACAGTAGATCGGCGAGTACGCCGAGCGCTCGCTGAGCAGGCGTCGACGCGGAGGCTGGCCTAGCTGTCGAGTCTGAGGAATCTCGAGAGCCGGTGACAAGCCGCGCCGCTCCCGCTTCGGTGTCGCGACGGGCATCTTGGCGCCGGCGCCGCGGTCCCTGCATCGCGCGGAAACCGAGCACGCCTCGGTCCGCCTGCTAACAGGTCCGCTGCTCACGATGGGGTCGAAGTGACGGAACTCCGCGCGCTCAGCCGTGGTTTCTGCTCAGTCGCCGAGCCAGGGGCGGCGCCGAGCCCTGCTGCTTGAGCTCGCCGGCGGCCGAAGCGGCAGCCACGGTGCCGCTCGTCTCGGCGGTCGACCTGACTCGTGAGAGGGAAACGGAACTGTTGCGAGCACGTCGTCCCCTTGTCACCTGGATCTGGCGGGTCGGGTCATGATCGTGGCGCGAACGAGGACCGGGCGGACGGTGGTGCACACGCGCCGTTGTCGGACGCGCGCGGTGAACAACGAGCGCTGAGCAGTGTCACAGGCGGCGCTTCTGTCCTGTCTGACGAGGGAAGCATGAAACGAGAGGAGCAGTCATGAAGGTCTTCGTAGCCGGCGCCACAGGTGTTCTCGGCAGAGAGCTCGTCCCGCAGCTCGTGGCGCGAGGCCACGAGGTGGTCGGGATGACCAGGAGCGCATCGAAGCAGGACCTGGTGCGCAGCCTGGGAGCGCGCCCGGTCGTGGCCGACGCTCTCGACGCCGACGCGGTCGCCCAGGCGGTGGCGTCCGCCGAGCCCGAGGTGATCGTGCATGAGCTCACGGCGCTGTCGGGGAAGATGAGCATCCGCGACGCGCGGCATCCCGACCGCTCCCCGATGGCGAAGATGACCAACCGGCTGCGTACCGAGGCGACGGACCATCTCTTGGCCGCGGGCCGCGCCGTGGGGGCACGGCGGTTCGTGGCGCAGAGCTTTGGGGCTTTTCGATGGGCCCGCACGGGCGGGCCGGTGCAGACCGAGGCCGATCCCCTCGATCCCGACCCGCCGGCGCCGCTGCGGCCGGTGGTGGAGGGGCTCCTCTATCTGGAGGAGGCGGTGACGACGATCGAGTGGGGCGAGGGTCTCGCGTTGCGCTACGGCGGCTTCTACGGTCCGGGAACCTCGGTCAGCCGCGCTCCGGATGCGGTGATGGCGGCGCCGATCCGCAAGCGTCAGTTCCCGATCATCGGCGACGGTGGTGGCGTCTGGTCGCACATCCACATCGAAGACGCCGCCGCGGCGACCGCCGTCGCGGTCGAACACGGCCCGGCCGGTATCTACTACATCGTCGACGACGAGCCCGCGCCGGTGCGGGAGTGGCTGCCGGTGCTGGCGAGCGCGCTGGATGCCAAGCCACCGAGGCGAATTCCACGCTGGCTGGGGCGGCTGGCGGCCGGTGAGGCGGCAACGGTCATGATGACCGAGGCGCGGGGTGCCTCGAACGCCAAGGCCAAGCGCGAGCTCGGCTGGCAGCCGCGCTATCCGAGCTGGCGACAGGGCTTCGCGCAGGGACTCGGCTGAGCGATGACCGACCCGCACTGGCGCTATGTCGCCGACCGGGGTGCAGTGACTCGACTCACCAGCTCGGCCGACTCGTGGCCCGCGATCGGTCACATCTCGCTGCGTCACGTCTCGCTGCCGCCGCGTGTCAATCAAGTAGCGGATCAATTCTGCCGGCGCCGGGACCCCCGGCCCTGAGAAAGGAACAACAATGCACACCGAAAACACAAGCCAGAGGATTGCCGTCACGGGAGCCACCGGCCGGGTCGGAGCGCCCCTCGTCGAGATCCTCGAGCAGCGCGGACACGACGTGGTCCCGATCGCGCGCTCCCAGGGTGTCGACGTGGTCAGCGGCGAGGGTCTCGATGAGGCGCTCGTCGGGGTCGAGACCATCATCGACACGGCAACCGGGCCCTCGCCCGATCAGGAGGAGGCGACGGCATTCTTCACCGCTTCGGCGCGGAACCTGCAGCGAGCCGGCGCCGCGGCCGGGGCGAAGCGGATCGTCGTCGTCTCGATCATCGGCATCGACAGGTTCCACGGCGGCTACAACGCGGCGAAGCTGGCGCAGGAACAGACGCTGCTCGAAGGCCCGCTCCCGGTCCGGATCGTTCGCGCGGCCCAGTTCCACGAGTTCGTCGATCCGCTGGTCGGATGGACGATCCAGGATGGCGTCGCCTACGTGCCCGAGATGCGAACGCAGCTCGTCGCCGCCCGCGTCGTCGCTGAGACGCTCGCCGACGCGGCCGAAGAGCCGGAGATCGAGAACGGCAGGATCACCGAGGTCGCGGGCCCGCAGGAGGAGCGTCTCGCCGATGCGGCAGCAGCGCTCTTCGCCAGCCGAGGTGACTCAATCGAGATCCGCGAGAGCCGCGGCGGTCCGCTGGCGCAGCCCGACGACCCCGACGCCGCGGCCTACGCGGAGGGCGCCGCGCTGCCCAACCCGGGCGCGAAGCTCGCGGGCCCCAGCTTCGAAGATTGGCTCGCGACGGCCAACGTGTAGTTCCTCAGCATCGGATCGGGCGAGCACCGGCCGGCTCGCCCGTCCGGGACAGCGGGTGGCTTCGGCAGTCGGAGCCTGCGAAATACCCACGACTCTCGTCATACGCGTCAAGTCCCATGTCGCCGTCGAACTAGCCTCGCCGTGGCGGCGATCCAAGGAACAGAATTCAAGAGCAGCACCATGTCGACACCACTCCTCGGCAGGACACCCAACGGCGGAAGGGCGGCGTGGTGTAGATCAAGCCGCCAGCGCGCTATCAGCGAATCGGGTGGCGGCGTGATCGCTTTCGACTGAACGAGCTCGTCACGGGCGCGCTGACCTTCCGGATCCGGCTGGTCGAAAGACCGGCCTCAAGCACGTCGACGCGGGCCCCCGCCGCCGCCTTCTGCAGGGATCCGGGGTACCGCTCGCTCACCGGTCTGATCCGCGACGAGACGATGCACTGCGAGCGGCCGCTGCGGAAGGTCGCGTGGGTCTTCACCGCGTGGGACGCGTTCATTGCTTCGGCGCTGCTGCGGCGCTTCGGGTTTCGACAGACGGCGTGCGGGGCTCCCTATCACAGCCGGGTGTCACAGCCGGGGCTGCTGTCTTGTCTTAGGGGGTGCAGGGAATCCTCGATCAAGGAGCCAATGATGAGAGTGTTTGTGGCAGGTGCGACGGGAGCGATCGGACGGCAGCTGGTGCCGCGTCTGGTTGCGGCGGGTCATGAGGTTCACGGCATGACGCGCAGCGAGTCAAAGCAGGCGATGCTCGACGAGCTGGGCGCTGTGCCGGTGGTCGCGGACGCGCTTGATCCCGATCAGGTCGCGGAGGCCGTGGGGCGGGCGAGGCCGGAGGTGATCGTCCATCAGCTGACCGCGATTCCAGCGACGTTGGACCTGCGTCACTTCGATCGCGATTTCGCGCTGACCAACCGCCTGCGGACCGAGGGCACCGACCACCTGCTGTCCGCCGGGCACGCGGTCGGGGTGCGGCGGTTTGTGGCGCAGAGCTATGGCGCGTGGCCGTACGCGCGCACCGGCGGGCCAGTCAAGAGCGAGGAGGACCCGCTCGACCCGACGCCGGCGCGCGAGATGCGCGAGGGCCTGGCGGCGATCCGTCACCTCGAGGAGGCGGTCCTCGGTGCGCGCTGGACGGAGGGGATTGTGCTGCGCTACGGCGCGTTCTACGGGCCGGGCACATCGCTGGCGCCGGGCGCGGAGCAGGTCGAGCTGGTCCGCAGGCGCAAGTTCCCGCTGGTCGGCGACGGTGGCGGCGTGTGGTCCTTCATCCACGTCGCCGACGCCGCGGAAGCGACGGTCGCGGCGGTCGAGCGCGGCAGTCGCGGTGTCTACAACGTCGTCGACGATGACCCCGCCCCGGTCGCCGAGTGGCTGCCGGCGCTGGCTCAGAGCAGCTCGGCGCCAAGACGCCCGATGCGGGTGCCGCGGTTCATCGGGCGGCTGTTCGCCGGGGAGGCCGGCGTGGTGATGATGACCGAGCTTCGCGGCGCCTCGAACGCCAAGGCCAAGCGCGAGCTTCGGTGGCAGCCCGACGCATCCGAGCTGGCGGCAGGGGTTCGCAGCGGCATGACCGATCGCGAGCGACTGCTTGACGAGCTGCGGCCGGTCGCGTTTCGCGATCGCCTACCGGATGCTCGGCAGCGTGTCCGAGGCCGAGGACGTGGTGCAGGAGGCGCTGCTGCGGGTGCATCAGGCGCTCGACTCCGGCGAGCGGATCGCGTCGCCGCGCGCGTTCGTCGCGACCGTGACCACCCGGCTGGCGATCAACGAGCTGCGCTCCGCGCGCGCCCGTCGCGAGCGCTACGTCGGCGAGTGGCTGCCCGAGCCGATCATCACCGACGGCGACGACGATCCGGCCCAGCACGCCGAGACGGCCGACTCGCTGTCGCTGGCGATGCTGGTGCTGCTCGAGAGCCTCTCGCCCGAGCAGCGAGCCGTGCTGCTGCTCCACGACGTGTTCGGCTACGACCACGCGCAGATCGCCGAGATCATCGGCAAGAGCGCGGACAACGTCCGCCAGCTCGCAACGCGAGCGCGACGCCACGTCGAGCAGCGCCGGCCGCGCTTCCAAACGACGCGCGAACAGCGCGACGAGCTGGCAGCGACGGTTCTTTGAGGCCGCCGAGCAAGGCGATCTCGCCGGGCTCGAGGCGCTGCTCGCCTCAGACGTGCAGCTGACCGGTGACGGCGGCGGCAAGGTGCCGGCGCTCGCGCGGTCGCTGCGCGGGCGCAACCGCGTCGCGCGCACGCTGATCAACTGGTTCCGCCAAGCCGCCCGCGTTCCGGGCGTGTCGTTGCGCCCCGTCGAGGTCAACGGCGGCCCGGGAGCGCTCCTTCTCGACGGCACAGCAGCGGCTGATCAGCGTGTTCGCGCTCGATATCGCCGCCGGCCAGATCACGAGCATCAGCGGGATCGTCAACCCCGACAAGCTGACGCACCTCGGACCAGTCGCCGACCACAAATCGCTACTGAGGTCCGCGAAATAGCTCCGGCGTATTCGCCGCGTCGCCCCGTCCTGCTGTTTCGGTGAGAGCACCGAGCGGCCCACAACTGAATCGAGCTAGCCGCAGGCCGCCCGTACGCATCGCGGCACCCTTCGCCGCGCCGCCCGGCTCTCTGGCGGCACCGATGCCTACAGGCGGTGTCGAGCCGACGAGGTCGTTGGGCATTGGTGAACGCGCGGGCAGCCACGGTGCACCGCAGAGGTACTCGAGCCGTCGGCTCTGGCTGCAGCCCGACAACCAGGGTCCGAGATCAGGCGTTAGGCGTACCCGGCGACCGCGAAACTCCAGGGTGCCGATGTCGGCGCGTCGAGCCGCGTCGGTCAGCGCATCATCATCATCAGTACGATCGCGCACCCACCTGACAGGAGAACTACATGGCCAAACTCGAGGTGTCGGATATCGCCCGCAGCATCAAGGGGCGCATCCGGGAGGTGGAAGAGCAGCTCAAGGACCACAAGGCTTTGAGCGACGAGCTCGAACGTGTAAAGGGCGCACTGAGCCGGCTGGAGGGCGGAGTGCGCGCTCGCGTCGACGGCAGGCACCGTCGCGAGCAGCCGGTCACGCAGCGCACGACGGCGCCAGCGCCAAAGGACACCTCCTCAGCACGGAGCACCAATGCTCGCGCGCCGCGTGGTGAGAACAAGAAGAAGATCCTCACGGCGCTAAAGGGCGGGCCCAAGACGGCCTCAGAGATCGCAAACGAAACGGGCATCAAAGCGAGCACCATCGGCGCGTCGCTGAGCAAGCTCGCGAAGGCCGGCGAGGTGGTAAAGGCCGACCGCGGCTACGCGCTCCCAACGCAAGCACGAACGATCGGAAGTGAGCATGGCCTTTGAAGTCGGTAAGCGCGTCGTAGCGGAGTCCGAGTGAACGAACCGCCGACCCCGCTTCGGTGTCGTTGAGGAAGTCTTGCGCGGCGACCCGTCGCCCCGGTATCGCATCCGCTGGGACGATGGCCACGAGAGTATCTACACGCCCGCGGGCGGAGCCCTCCGAGCCGAACCGCGCCCGAAAAGACAGCGACAATCGACGCCGCGGAAACGCTAACCCAAGCCCGGGCCCCCACAACACTTCTTCGTCGCCGCAGTGACCGAGGCCTCGAATGCTGCTCAGGAGCTCGTCGGCCCAGAGCGGAACTGTCCGGCCCGGCGTTCGTGTCCGGCGGCACGCCTCGGGCTTCGTGAAACGGGCACTGACCTCCTGGATGTCGGACGATCACTTCTGGCGCGGGGCACACGCCGGCTCGGCCTGTCTCAGCCCTCCACTTGCGAGGCGCCTACCTAGAGGCAGATCGGCGGGCGGACCCTTCGAGCGAGCGTTGCGCTTGTGGCGAGGAGCGGGACCGATCGTTATGACCTTGGGAGACCCGCCTTTCGACGCGGCGCGGACCTAGCGTCGGATGCTGGCTTACGGGCTACGCATGCTGTCGGCCCTTGGGCCACCGGCTGCTCGTCGCCCACGCCTCACGGCCCGAAGCGCTCACCTCCGGGTTCCAGCACGCGCTGATGGCGTGCAGCCTGTTCCTACTCGCCGGTGCTGTGATCGCCGCACGCACAACCAACACCCGCGGGGAACCTGCTCCGAGCCCGGCGCCCACGCCGGTGCCGGTCCCCGACGTAGCCTGACCCGGGACACAACGCCTCGGGAGTTCGGTGCGTAGCTGCACTCGAGCTCCTAGGGTGGCGTTCCGGCGGCGATCCAGCGCTCGAGGACATCGACGCGTTCGGGCGGCCATGCACCGTCGCAGGGCATCGTCCCGGCACGCAACCGGGCCAGGATCTCATTGGCGTGCGTGCTGACGTCATCGCAGGACCACAGGTCGAACGCGAAGCTCATCGAGTCGTGGTCGCGCTGGCGGAACAGCGGCTGGATGTGGGTCGCGTAGGAGAGCGGCTCGTCGGGGCCCCGGAAGCTCCGGTGGCGCCTCTTCCTCGATCGTGTCCTCGGTCGCGTGGGTGCGTGACCAGGGGTAGGCATCGCAGACCCACCACCAGCGCGGGACGGGCATCCGCGGCGGCGGATGGACGCCGGGCTGTGAGTTCTCGACTGCGATCCGGGATCCCCATTCGATGTAGGCGGTGAACGCGGCCCGGAACTCGGCGTCGGCCGGCAGGCCGACATCATCCGCCGAGCGGCAGAGCAACTGCACCCACAGCGCCCGTTGCTCGACGCTGATCCCTTTATCGAGGTGCTGGCTGATCATCCGGTCATAGCCGCCGTAGCGGTCGCTGTACGCCGGCGGTCCGCCGAACACCTGCCCGAGCCAGGCAGCGACGCGATCGGGGTGGTCGGGTGACATCCGGCCGAACAGCGTCGAGAGCAGCGGCTCTGCGGGGATGTGTTTCTCGTAGAAGCGGCGAGTGAGCCGCAGCAGCGCCGGGAACCCGCCGGCCCACTGAAACAGCGTCGCCTGCTCTGGCGTCGGTGGATCGTGGAAGTCGGCGTACCAGTGCATGCCGCTGCAGAACGGTTTGTTCTGCGACTTCCCGCACCGGCAGAGGCTGTAGTGCTCGCGCGATGCGCCCGTGTTGCGCGGCTCCGGGTTGCCGCTCGCGTCGAGCAGCTCGATGGTTCCGGTCACACGATACGGGCCGTCTTTTGAGATCTCGATCGCCGGCTCGCGATCCTGGTCGGCGACACCGGCCGGGTCGCGCCCGTCGAGCGCGTAGCCGAGTGCTCCGGACGGGCGGTGCGCGCCGCGCGGACGATTTCGTCGGCGCGAGCGCCCGACGGGGCGACGAACGGCTCGGTGGTCGACGCGGAACGCAGTCGGCGCCCGATCGGTGCAGAGAGCCACTGTGTGCGCAGATGCCACGGTTGTCGGTGACGGTGAGGTGCTGACCCTGGTAGGTGTCGAGCCGATCGGGCACGCGGTCGGGTGCCTTGGCGGCGTGAAAGCCGATCACGCTGTGCGACCCGTCGCACCACGGTTTCAGCTGCGAAGCGCCGCAGCGGCACAAGGCCGCCTGCGGCAGCGGCTCGAGCGACACTCCGAGCCAGTCGGTCATGCGCGCGACGTTCGTCACGAGGTACGGGCCGTCGGGCGCCGACTGGATGCTCGGCGCAAGCTGCTCCGTGCGAGCGACACGAACTCGCCGCGCCTGGCGGCCAGGCGCTCGTCGTCCTCGGCGACGAGCTGGCACGCGAGGTCCTGCCAGCGCAGCGCTCGCCTCGAGCAGCGCCGGTGGGCCGCCCACCCCAACCCGCAGGCGGGTCGCGTGACAAGCCAGATCGCGCAGCGCGACCCCGAGCTCAGCCTCCGTGCCTGACTGCGCGGCACCGTTTGCGATGTCGCCGAGAGCTGCGCCGAGTGGCCGCACTACCGACGCGGCCAACCGCCCGGCGACGCGGGACAAGGCGGCGCGGCGGGCTTCGTCAACGGTGGCGGCCGCGAGGGCTTCGTACGCGCGGCCGAGCGCATCGGCGTGCGCCAGCAGCTCGCGGCCGAGGCGGCAGCTCCCGTCACACTGCTCACGTCGTCTCCGGCGCGGTGAACAGCGAGCCGAACGCAGCGAACGAACGCAACTCGATCAGCTCGAAGTCGATACTCGTGGGCGACCAGCGGCAGCACGCCGAGCGATTCCCGGGCGGCGTCGATCGAGTCCGTTCAAGGACCAGCACTGCGCCGGTGCCGCCGGGTGAGTACATTCGCGAGCGGTACCCGCCGCGTACAGGCGCCAGAGCACTCCGAGCTCTTCCCGCACGTGCGGTGCGATCGCCGTACGAGCGTCGATCCCGTCGCGCGGTCGTCGTACCGCCAGCACCTTCATCGCGCCACTACGATCAACTCGTGGCCTTCGCGATCGCGACCTCGGCGATGCGGCGGTCATCGGCGCCCGTCATCGCGCCCGCCACCCCGATTGCGCCAGCGACGCGCCCGTCGACGACCAGCGGTAGCCCACCGGCGATCAGAGCCAACCCCGGCCGCGTCCCCGAACTCGGCCACGGCGGCGCCGTCGGACTCGATCGCCGCGTAGAAATCGTCCGGCGCCATCCCGATCGCCGCCGCCGCGTACGCCTTGTTGATTGCGGTCTGGACGCTCACCAGCGGGGCGTGGTCCATTCGCAGCATCTCCTTGGTCACCCCCGACTCGTCGACAACGACGACGGTCACGGGCACCGACGTCGCATTCGCCTCGCCGACAGCGGCGTCGATCATCAGCCGCGACGCCTGACCCGACAGGGTCGGACGCATCGCGGACATCGCGCTCTCTGCTGACATCAGTCGACCTGCCGGTCATCGGTTGCACGAGCGTTCGCTCGCAAAGAATGGGCGCCGAGCAGCCCGAAGTCCAAGACCAGTTGCCGACGCATCAGCAGCTGATGCGGGCGTCGCCGTCGAAGGAGCAGGCGGGCGGCGAGGGCGATGCCGATCAGGCTCGGGGTTAGAGGGCGAGTTTCTCGAAGAGTCCGCCGGGCCCGTGGTGCGCGGTGAGGATCCCGAAGACGGCGAGGAACACCATCATCAGCACTCCCGTGGTCAAGGCGGCCGGCGCCCAGCCGCGCCAAAGGGTTCGCGGTGCAGCCGGCGAGGCGAGGATCAACAGCCCCGCGACCGTCGTCGTCCAGGGCGATGTTCGGAGACGGCATTGTGGATCTGGGCGTGCCCACTGGGATGCGCCACGGCTGGAACGCCGACAGGGAAGCCCATGCTGGGGTCCTGGCTGAAAATCGCTGCGCCGATCATGGCTACGCCAGCGAGATTGCGAGCCTGGGGTACCAGGTGGCGCCGAGGCCCGGGGCGAGCGTTGGGCGCCAGGCAAACGCCGACAGACATCCGATTGCGCCGAAAACAGCGAAGTTCGTGCTTTGCACCCATCCGCCCGAGCCGAGGCTCAATGCGCTCATCGGCTGAACCAGCGGGTCATAGCCCGGGCGCAGCAGTCCATCAATGAACCAGGTCAGGTTGAAGGCGATGCCTCCGGCCAACCCGAGGATCAGCAGCGCCCAGTGCAAGCGCGAGTTGGGGACAACCCGACCGAGCAGTCCAGCTTGCGCGTCCCGGCTGTCGGTTGCCGTCAGGCCATCGGGCTGGTGGACCTGATCGGTCGGGGGGCGAGCGACGGGTGCGGCGATCGAGTTCATCTGTGGGCCTCTTCGGTAGCTTTATGTACATGCGTAGCGTAACAGATATTAGGCTACGTCTGTCACTATAATCTTTCTGAACAACAGGGACGCCATGACAAGCACCACCCCCAAGCCAAGCCAGCCGAGGCGCAATAACCGACGCGGCGAAGGCCAACGGCTACGAGAAGAGTTGCTCGCCGCCGCAGACGCGATCGTCACCGAGACCGGGGACGGGTCCGCGCTCTCGCTGCGCGCGGTGGCCGCCCGGGCCGGGGTGGCCGCGACGTCGGTGTATCTGCACTTCGCCGACATCGACGCGTTGAAAGCGGCCTTGGCGCAGAAAGCTTCGCCGAGTTCGCCGCCGCTCGCGATCAGGCCGCCGCCGGCGCTGGCGATCCTGCCGCAACCCTAATCGCGGGATGTCAGGCCTACGTCCGGTACGCGCTCGATCACCCCGGCCAGTATCGCCTGATGTTCAGCCCAGATCTCCGACCCTAGCCCCGAGCATCTCGACTGGGCCGACCTCCCCGATCGACGGTTCGGGGTCCGAGCGCGCTCAGCCGCAGGCCTCACCGAGCAACAGCGCCTTCGACGGTCTGGTCAACTCGATTCAACGCTGCCAACACGCCGACATCGCTGCTACCGACACCGACCCCACCAGGCTTGCCGTGCTGGTGTGGACCGCCCTACACGGACAGGCGTCGCTGCGGATGAACCGCCCCGACTTCCCCTGGCCGCCGCTCAGAACCTGATCACCGAACTCGTCATCCGACTCACCAGTCTTCGCGTCGAGGCCTAGCAAACCGGCACTGCGGACGAGATGATCGCGCTAGCACCGACGAGAAGCCGCATTGCGACAGGCGCTGATCCGCGCCAAACCCGACCCCGCCCTGGAAACAGAGAGCCGCGTTCGGTCATAGCGCCGATACGCGCGGATCACCATCCGCGTCACGCTGCTTGGCCCGAGACCGTTTCAGGGACGATACCTCGGGCACCTGGTCAGATCAGCAGGGTTGCCGTGTTCGCTCTCGCGGACTCGCCAGAGCTCGCCGCCCTGCTTGTGGAGCCGACCCGCGATGAGCGGTGGGCCGCCGCCCGAGAGTCATTCCAGCGCCTTGATCAGGTGCACAGCTTCGGCGCGGTAACCGAGCCGCTCGTAGAACGCCTGAGCTCGCTCGTTGGTTGACCACACGTCAAGGCTGAGCACCGCCAATCCTGGATCGCGTGCCCACTGCTCACCTTCGTTCATCAACGTCCTGCCTACGCCGAGGCGCCGGGCAGTGTCGGTCACGGCCAGATCGGCTACATGACCGCGCTCGACGCCCGTCACGTCCGCGGCCACCTTCAGCGAGATGAAGCCGAGCGGCGTCCCGTCCGTTAGCTCCGCGATCAAGACGGTTGATCGCAGATCCTGAGCACGAACGGCCCGAGTGAGCACCTCGCTAAAGCCGGGGAGCAAGAGCGTCCTTGTCTTCCCATGCCGGAGAGCCGAACTCCAGGAAGCTCGACGCGAGCCCAACGATGAACGCGCAGTCGCCCTCGACCGTGGGCCGGATGACGATCGAATCACACATGTGCGATTCATAGCGCCAGTCGCGTCCGCACGAATTCGACCGAGGGCGTCGCCCCTACATCTCAAGGTCTATCGCGTAACCGTCGCGTTACCGGCGGCGGCCCCCACCATTTAGCGAGACCTGCCTTGACTCGGCGGCGAGCATCTGGCCACTGACGACGAGCGTCAGGTCCGATGCGCGCGCCGCGACCGAAGCGGGTCTCGATGACCCGCGTCCGCGCGAGTTCTTCGAGCGCGGCGGCGACTTCGAGAACGGAGGCTGTGGTAACGATCTCGCGGTCCGCGCCCGCGCGCAGCAGCGGCTCGACTGCCGACAGGTCATTGGCGATCTTCGTCCGGTCTTCCGCCGTGGATCCGAAGGGATTGACCCGGTTTCCGACTCGATCGAGGATGACATCGACCGGCGCGCTTAGCAGCGCGACTGCGTCGAAGCGGTCATAGACCTCGCCCTGATTCGCCACACAGCCGGCAATGAAGAGCCACCCCGTGTGGTGGCCGTCGATGAGCGCGGTGATCTGCTCGACGTCCCAGACTGGCTCAGGGCCGCTGGCGGTATAGGTCTCGACGAGCCAACCCGGATCGTCAGTATCAACGACGCGGTGCCCGCGGTGCCTCAGTTCCGCCAGCACCGTCGACTTTCCGCTTCCTGACATGCCGGTCACCAGCACAACCGACCTCCTCGACACGCCCTCGCTTTGGTTTGCAGACGGACTTCCGTTCATGCCAATGACAGCTTGAAGCTGTCGACGGGATGGCTACGCGCGTCCTTGCAGCGAGGTGGGTGTCCCTGTAGCCGGCCCCGGTTGCGGAGAGCAACCCACGGGCCGACGCTACGGCTGAGATCGGTCCGCCCGGCTGGCATTGGGTGTCACAGCCGCGCGGCGGGCGGTGTCTCATGCACGGCCGCAACGAGACAAGGAGACCACCCATGACCCTACGCATTCCCAAGGCGGAGCTCGCCCCCGAGATCGCCGAGCCGATGACCGCGCAGTTCGGCGCCGTGCCCGAACCGCTTGAGGTGGTGTCGCACAACCGGAAGGTCGCCGAGAGCGCCCTGCAGTTCTCGGTGCTGATCGGTGGATGGGACACCGTCGCCGAGGATCTCAAGACGTTCTCCCACATGGCCGTCGCCGCCCAGGTCGGCTGCAGCTGGTGCCTGGACATCAACTACTTCCAGGCGCAGAACCACAACCTCGACATGGCCAAGGCCAGCCAGGTGCCACGCTGGCGGGAGGCCGACGTGTTCACCTCGCTGGAGCGCGACGTGCTGGAGTACTCCGAGGCCATGACGAACACGCCGCCGACCGTCACCGACGAGATGTTCGCGCACCTGCTCGCTCAGCTCGGCCCGGCCGCGATGGTGGAGCTGACCAGCTTCATCGCCTTCGCGAACATGGCGACGCGGGGCAACGTGGCGCAGGGGATCGAGTCACAGGGGTTCTCGGCCGCCTGCGCGGTCCCGCTGGCCACCCCGGCGACCTGGCGGCACTCGCATGATGGCGGCGGTATGACCGACGACCCATTCGTCACCCACCGCAGCCTGCTGTTCACAGTCGCCTATGAGATGCTCGGCTCCGCCGCCGACGCGGACGACGTGCTCCAGGAGTCGTGGCTGCGGTGGGCCGGGGTCGACCAGGCGCAGGTGCTCGACCCGCGGGCGTACCTCGTCCGGATCGTCACCCGCCAGGCTCTCAACCGGCTGCGCACCGTGTCGCGCCGGCGCGAGGACTACGTCGGTGAGTGGCTGCCCGAGCCGCTGCTGACCAGCCCCGACATCGCCGACGACGTCGAGCTGGCCGAGAGCGTGTCGATCGCGATGCTCACCGTGCTGGAGACGCTCGGGCCGACCGAGCGGGCGGTGTTCGTGCTGCGGGAGGTGTTCGACACGCCCTACGAAGAGATCGCGGAGGCGATCGGGAAGTCGCCCGACGCGGTGCGGCAGATCGCGCGGCGGGCCCGTGACCACGTGGCCGACCGGCGGCCGCGGATGCCGGTGAGCCAGGCCGAGCAGCAGGCGGTGGTGGAGCGGTTTCTGGTCGCGGTGCGCACCGGCCACGTGCAGGAACTGATGGAGGTCATGGCGCCAGACGTCGTGCTGATCGCCGACGGCGGCGGGGTCGTGCCGGCCGCGCGCGCTCCGATCCGCGGCGCCGAGCGGGTCGCCCGGCTCCTGGCCCGCGCCAGCCGGGCGCAGACGCCGGTCACGAGCGGCGTGTGGCTGAACGGCTCCCCGGCGGCCCGGGTTGAGATCGGCGGCCAGATGGCGGTGGTCAGCCTGGTGATCGAAGACGGTCGGTTGACCCGGATCTACGCGATGGCCAACCCGGGAAAGCTCACCCGGCTGGACGCGCCGGCCGAGCTCACGCGGTAGGTCGCGGGTCGCCGGTCTTCCCGGCCAATGGGGTAACCGTCGACGGTCGGAGCGGCTTCGGAGAAGAACGGCGACCAAGAGGAGACGGGCCAGCGAGCCTGCTGAATCGGGTCGCGCTCGAGGTCGGCGTCGGATACCCCTAACGTCCAGGGGCGACCGCCGGTTTCAGGCATCCCGAATGGTGATCCAGCACTCCACCGCGCCGCTGACAGCACTACTCCTCGGTGGCGTATTGAAAGTACCGCGGGACGAGGAGAGCAGGTCTCTCACCGGA
>CAVOTN010000024.1:0-351188 GCA_963699325.1 uncultured Solirubrobacterales bacterium
GTCTGTCCTAGGAAGTGTGTGGGCATGAGCGAATTGGAGTCTCATGCCTTCAATAGAGAAGAAGTTCATCGATCGAGCGACTGTCTGGACACGTGATGGCGCCGGCGGCGAGCCCCTGGGCGAGCCGCCGGCGCCCCCGCCTGGGATTCTTGAGCGGTTGCCGGATGAGATGCGCCAGAAGCTGCCGGACGAGCTCGTCGACGAGCTGCTGGCCGGAGCGAGGAGTGAGGATGAGATCGTCGGGCCGGGCGGCCTGTTGGCGCAGCTGACCAAGCGGCTGGTGGAGCGGGCGCTCGAGGTCGAGCTGACTGATCATCTGGGGTACGAGCCGCACGCCGAGCCGCCGGGCGGTGTGGGGAATATCCGCAACGGGTCGACGGGCAAGACGTTGATCACGGAGAACGGGCCGGTGGAGATCCGCACCCCACGTGATCGGGACGGGAGCTTTGACCCGAAGCTTGTCCGCAAGCGCCAGCGGCGGTTTGAAGGGTTCGACGAGAAGATCCTGGCGCTCTATTCGCGCGGTCTGTCGACGCGGGAGATCGAGCGCTACCTGGCAGAGCTCTACGGTGTCCGCGTCGGCCGCGAGCTGATCTCGAAGGTCACCGACGCGGTTATGGACGACGTGCGCGCCTGGCAGGCGCGGCCGCTGGATGACGTCTACCCGGTGGTGTTTCTCGACGCGTTCGTCGTGAAGATCCGCGAGAACGGATCGGTGCAGCGCAAAGCCTGCTACCTCGCCCTGGGCGTCCGACTCGACGGTGAGCGGGACGTGCTGGGGATGTGGTTCCAGGACACCGAGGGTGCGAAGTTCTGGATGCACGTGCTCGGCGATCTCAAACGCCGCGGCGTCAGGGACATCCTGATCTGCTGCGTCGATGGGCTCACCGGATTCCCCGAAGCGATCGAAGCCGTGTTCCCGCTCACCACGGTTCAGACCTGCGTTGTGCATCTCATTCGCCGATCCCTGCGCTACGTCCCCCGCCGCGAGCTGGAGAAGGTCGCCAAGGACCTCAAACCGATCTACACCGCCGGCGATCAAGACCAAGCGTGGGCGGCGCTCGAGGCGTTCGAGGCCAAGTGGGGTGAGCGGTTCCCGCCGGTCGTGGCGGCATGGCAGGACGCGTGGGAGCACTTCACCCCGTTTCTGCGGTTCACCGACGAGGTCCGCCGCGTCGTGTACACGACCAACGCGATCGAAGCGCTCAACCGACAGCTACGCAAGGCGATCAAGACCAAGGGGCACTTCCCCAGCGAGGACGCCGCCCGCAAACTGATCTACCTCGCGATCCAGAACGCGGCCCCGCAATGGACCCGAACCAGGGCATGGACCAAGGCGCTGCTCGCGTTCAAGATCGAGTTCGGCGACCGGCTTCCGGACGCAACCTGACACCCACGAATCGACACCCGAGACGACTGCCATACCCTTATAACCAAGACCGCCCACACACTTCAACGGACGCCCTCTACGTGGAATTCCACATAACCGGTTGTATGGCCCGCGAACGGTTATGTTGAGGACGGCCGCGACACGCCGGTTTGTCCCTGCTCAGCGGGATTTCTTCGGGTGATGCGTTCAACATAATCGTGACTGCTGCGTCGAGGCTTCGCGGATTGGTGTTCCGCGATCCGACAGGAGGCAGCGATGGGCAGGAACGTGTGGGTCCCGGTGGTGTCGGGACCGTTGGCGCCGTATGCGGCGGGGTTTGAGTCGTGGTTGGTGTCTCGGGCGAATTCGCCGAAGGCGGCGGCGAACAGGCTGTATCAGTTCGATCAGCTCAGCCGGTGGCTGAGCGGGTGGGTCTTGGCGTCGGCGAGTTGACCGGCGAGCAGGCTGAGCGGTTCGTTGCGGCGCGGCGCGCGGCCGGATACTCGACGATCGGGAGGTCGTTGGCGGGATTGGTGACGTGGGCAGCTCCGCAGAGCGCGATGCTGCCGCTTGGGTATCTGCGTTTGCTGGGGGTGGTGCCGGCACCCATGGCGGTGATCGCGCAGGGTCCGCTTGAGCTGCTGCTGGAGGATTACCGCCGCTATCTGCGGGTCGAGCGTGCGCTTTGTGATCACACGGTGTTGGATGCGTATGAGCCGGCGGCGCGGTTGTTCTTGGCGGGCTGGGAGGGCCCGGACGGGCTGGGCTTGGAGCGGCTCTCCGCGGCGGAGGTGAGCTCGTTTCTGGCGCGCGAGTGCCCGCAGCGCAGCGTGTCGGGCGCGCGGGATCTGATCTGCGCGCTGCGGTCGTTTCTGCGCTACCTGCATCTGGCGGGGGTGATCGAGCGCGGTTAGTGTGGGCGGTCCCGTCGGTCGCCGATCTGCGGGATCGCTCGCTGCCGCGTGGACTGGAGCTAGCGGCGGTCGAGAGACTGTTGGCCAGCTGCGATCGGCGCACGGCTGGTCGGTCGACGCGACTACGCGGTCCTGTTGTTGTTGTCGCGGTTGGGGCTGCGCGCCGGCGAGGTCGCGGCGATCGGGCTTGACGACATCGACTGGCGGGCCGGGCTGCTGCTCGTTCACGGGAAGGGCAGCCGCCAGGACGTGTTGCCGTTGCCGGTGGACGTCGGTGAGGCGTTGGTGTCGTATCTTCGGCGTCGTCCGCGTTGCGAGTGTCGGGCGCTGTTCTTGCGCGTCATGGCGCCACGGGATCGGTTGAACCGGTGCACGGTCGCGTGGGTCGTGCGCGCGGCGTGCGACCGAGCTGGGTTACCGCGCGTCGGCGCCCACCGTCCGCGGCACACCGCCGCGACCGAGATGCTCAGGGCGGGCGCGTCGCTCGCGGAGATCGGCCAGGTGCTGCGCCACCGCGAGCAGAAGACGACCGCCGTATACGCCAAGGTCGACCGCAAGGCGCTGAGAGTCGCTCGCGCGGCCGTGTCGCCGCAGGGAGGTGTGGCATGACCACGCTAGCGAGGCTCTGGCCGACTATCTGCGGATCCGCCGTCGGCTCGGGTTGCGATGCCCAAGCGACGGCCGGCTGCTGGAGAGGTTCGTCGGCTTCCTCGAGCAGGCAGGTGCCGCGCGGATCACGACCGAGCTAGCGCTGATGTGGGCGCGGATGCCGGTCGGCGCGCATCCGCACCGCCGGCGCCAGCGGCTTCCGTCGTCGCGGGTTCGCCCGGTATCTGGCGACGATCGACCCCGCAGCGAGGTTCCCTCCACCGACCTTTTGCCCGCGCATCGCCCACGGGTGGCGCCATACATCTACGCGCCCGCGGAGATCACCGCGCTGATCAACGCCGCATGCCGGCTGCACGCCACCGTTGCGCGCCGCACGCTACGGGACCGTGATCGGGCTGATGGCCATCACCGGAATGCGGCTCGGAGAGGCGCTCGCGCTCGACCGCCACGACGTCGATCTCCGCGACGGCGTGGTGCACGTCCGCGCCGGCAAGCAGAACAAGCAGCGCGAGGTCCCGCTGCACCCCA
Source organism: uncultured Solirubrobacterales bacterium (assembly GCA_963699325.1). GTDB lineage: Bacteria > Actinomycetota > Thermoleophilia > Solirubrobacterales > Solirubrobacteraceae > Palsa-465. Next base: position 3,421 of record CAVOTN010000024.1, read on the forward strand.
CCACGACCAGCGCGCTTGCTGAGTACGCCCGCCAGCGTGACCGCGCCTTCCCGACGCCCTCAACGCCAGCGTTCTTCATCTCCACCAGGGGACGCACGAATGGGCCAGCGGAGAGCTCAACCACGACGTTCACGAAGCTGATCGGACAGATCGGCCTCGAAGGCCGCGGCGCTCGCGCCAGGCCCCGCCCGCACGACCTCAGACATGCGTTCGCCGTTCACACGCTGCTGGACTGGTGCGAGGCTGGCGAGGACATCGACCGGCGGATGCCGCTGCTCTCACGTATCTTCGGGCACGTGACCCGGCGAGCACATATTGGTATTTGGAGGCGGTCCCCGAGCTGATTGAGCTGATCGGCCGACGCCTGGGGCGGATAGGCGAGGTGCTCTCATGACCCTGCTCGCGCCGACGCTTCAGGCGTTCTTCACCGACCGTCTGGTCACCCAGCGCGAACTCCAGCCCTCAGACGATCGCCGCCTACCGCGACACGTTCAGGCTGCTGCTCGCGCTTCGCCGCACGAGCGGACCGGCAAGCAGCCCTTCGAGCTGGACATCGACGATCTCGACGCGCCGCTGATCGGCGCGTTCCTCAACCACCTCGAAAACGACCGCGGCAACAGCCCCGCACCCGCAACGCCAGGCTGGCGGCGATCCACTCGCTCTACCGATACGCCGCGCTCGAGCACCCCGAGCACGCCGCCACGATCGGCAGGGTGATGGCGATCCCGACCAAACGCCACGAGCGCAACACGCTCACCTACCTCGACCTCGACGAGATCAAAGCGCTGCTCGCCGCGCCCGACCGCGGCACCTGGCTCGGCCGGCGCGACCACGCGCTGCTCCTGCTCGTGATCCAGACCGGCGTGCGCGTCTCCGAGCTCGTCACGCTCACCGTCGGCGACGTGCACCTCGCCACCGGCGCCCACATCGAGGTACGGGCAAAGGCCGCAAACGCGCGCCACGACCCTGACCCGCGAGACCGTCACCGTCCTGACGCCGTGGCTCAAAGAACGCCAAGGCCAGCCAGAGGACCCGCTGTTCCCCACCCGCCGAGGACAACCGCTCAGCCGCTACACGATCGGCGTGCTAGTCACCAAGCACGCCGCCACGCGGCCGCCAGCTGCCCGTCACTTGACGACCAAGCGCGTCACCCCGCACACGCTCCGCCACACCAACGCGATGCTGCTCAGGGCCAAGGGCGTGGACATCGCGACGATCGCGCTGTGGCTCGACCACGAGAGCACCCAGACCACCCACATCTACGAGCACGCCGACCCGGCGCTCAAGGAACAAGCGATCGCGCGGACCACCCCGCTCGGCGCCAAGCCCGGCAGATACCGACCATCCGACACGCTCCTCGCGTTCCTGGACGCTCTCTGATTATGTGGAACACGCCACCAGCCACAATCCCGCTGAGCAGGGACAAACCGGCGTGTCGCGGCCGTCCTGAACATAACCGTTCGCGGGGACATACAACCGGACGTGCCCGTTTCCGAGCATCCGGCTCAAGCGAGCCCTGTTGGCTGGTGGGTTGGGGTTGCAGTGGAGGTGGATGAGGCGGGGTTCAGCCTTGTCCGTGCCTGGTGCCCAGACGACGTCGATCGTCTTGCGGGCGGTGCCCAGCCACGTCTCCCACTGATGTGGGATTTGTGGCCGGTCCTCGTCGGCGACCAGGGTGCTCTTGCAAATCGCGCAGCGTCCGGCTTGCTCGCGGTGGAGCCAGAGGGCGGTGCGGTTGATCGGCAGGGGCGCTTTGCGCCGGCGCCAGGCCCAGTAGTCAGCGAGTTCGGGGTCATCAGGTGAGGCCCCGTGTCTCACGATCTGGTGTCGGACGATGTTGGTCCAGGAGAACTTGTGCAGGTAGGCGCCGCTTGTGCGGTCACCGAACACCCACCGGTCCTGCCTGGCCTTGTTGAACTTGCCGAAGTACCGGGCGAACACCAGTGGCTCGGGAAGAGCGGCTGATAGCAGCACTCGAACAACGGATCGCCTGCGTGTGATGCCAGCGCCCCGAACACCTCTGGTCTGAAGAACTCGTTTGCCGTCCGACCGCGCCAGAATCTTGACCGTGTCTGATGGCAGCGCGATCGCGGGAACGGTCGTTCGTGAGGCTCGCGGCGAGGACGCGGGGTCGCTGCTGCGACTTCAGCACGCGCTTGATTCGGAGACGCCGATGATGATGCTCGAGGAGGGGAGCGGGCAGCACGGTCGATGACGTACGCGCGCATCTGCGCAGCGTGGTGGCGAGCCCGAACTCAACGATCTTCGTCGCCGATGCGGGTGATCAGCTGGCAGGCTACGTCGAGGCCGAGGGAGGCCGATACCGGCGAACGCGCCACAGCGCGTATGTGGTCATCGGCGTGCGGCTGGCGTGGCATGGTCGCGGCGTGGGGCGCGCGCTCCTCGGTGCGCTCGAGGAGTGGGCGCACACCCACGGGATCCGGCGCCTGGAGCTAACGGTCCGAGCTGACAATGACCGCGCCCAGCGGCTCTACGAGCGGGCGGGATATGCGACCGAGGGCGTTCGGCGGGGATCCTTGATCGTGGCTGATGAGCTGGTGGATGAGATCGCCATGGCACGGCTGCTCTGAGCTGGCGACGGGACGCGCTCCAGGGGTCCGACGGGAGGTAGCCAGCGACGACAGTACCGGTGGGCGTCGGAGCGACTCTTCCGCCGACAGCGGTGCGAATCTCGCGGCTGTCGCGGCGTATACCTCCCTTCGTCTCACCGCAGTACTAGGCGCTGAGCCGGCAACATCCCTCCTTGGCGCGGAACGAGCGGCGGAGACCAAGAGGGGGAACACGATGACCGGTCACAAGATCGGAACACAGGATGAGTGGGATGCTTCTCGTGCCGAGCTGCTTGTCCGCGAGGAGGAACACGCAAGGCTGGGCGACGAGCTCGCCCAGCAGCGCCGTTCGTGCCGAGCTGCTTGTCCGCGAGGAGGAACACGCAAGGCTGGGCGACGAGCTCGCCCAGCAGCGCCGGGAGCTTCCCTGGGTGCCGGTCGAGAAGGACTACCGCTTCGAGACCGAGGCCGGCACGAAGAGCCTCGCCGATCTGTTCGATGGCCGCTCGCAGCTCATGGTCTACCACTTCATGTTCGGGCCTTCCTGGAACACAGGGTGCCCCGCGTGCTCGTCGATCGCGGACACGCTCGCTCCCCAGGTACCCCACCTGAAGGCCAGGGACACTATCGCTGCTGCTCGCCTCCCGAGCGCCGCTTGAGAAGCTCCTCGCCTACCGCAAACGGATGGGATGGCCGATCGACTGGGTGTCAGGCGGTGGCAGCGACTTCAACCGCGATCTCGGCTTGTTCTCCACAGCAGAGGAGCTGAGGCCATTCCTTGAACGCGAGGTCCCGGTCACGGTCGAGCTGTACGCGCGCATGTGCGGCACGGACCCGGGCGGGTACGTCGCCGAGGGGCCGGGCATCAGCGCGTACGCGTTATCGGACGGGACCGTCTACCGGACCTACGTAACGGGCACCCGCGGCGTCGAGCCGGTAATCGCCTACTACACACTGTTGGACCGCACACCGAAGGGTCGTCAGGAGAGCGCTACCGAACCGCTGTGGATCCGCCGCCGCGACGAGTACGAGGAGACCGTGGGCCCCGCGGCTCGCGCACGACGCCGCTTCAGGGCGCACGCAACCACCCCGGAGTGATCGCGGAGATTCTGGCCGCCGCTGCGCTCGCTTGGTGGTGGACGGCCTTGCGCACGGCCGGTATGGATGCCGGGCCCGGCAGCGGCACGCTCAGCGCCTCCACCGGCTCGTGGGCGGTGATCATGGTGCTCTCGCCAGATCCGGCGCGTCCGCGGTTGGCGTGCTTCCTTGCGATGAGTTTCAGAGCGCTCCCGTGTTTAACGGACCAGAAGCGCAATCAGGAGCGGCAGCATGGTCTATCCACACGTCACATGCCTCGGCCCCGCCCACCCGGACCTCCCCGCAGCAGGGATGGGGATGACGCGCGAGCTTGACAGCCGCACCAGCGACGGGATCCATGTCCGGCTGCTCTGGCACCGACACGACGCCCGGGTATCCGTGGCGGTCCACGACACCAAGACCGGTGATGCCTTCGAGCTGCTAGTGCCCGACGGCAGCCGAGCGCTCGACGTCTTCCACCACCCCTACGCGTACGCGGCCGGACGCCGCGCCCGCGGTACCGAGCGGGCCACCGGCGGCCTTGGCATGTCCTTCGCGGCGCAGGGGATCAGTCGCACTCATGACAAAGGCAGCTGATGATCGACGGGCGCGGTTCAGATCGTGCAGTGATCGAGGTGCGGCCCTATCGCGCTCGCGCGGGCCAGCGGGAGCGGCTGATGGCGCTGATGCGCGAACTCGCATTCCCGGTGCACCGCAAGCTCGGCATGCGGGTGCTCGGTCCGTTCGCTTCGCTCGAGGATCCCGTGACATTCGTCTGGCTGCGCGCCTTCCCGGAGGAGGCAAGCAGAGACGAGCTGAAACGGGCCTTCTACGAGGGACCGGAGTGGACCGGCGAGCTCGAGGAGCTTCTCATGCCGCTGCTTGAGGAATACGCGGCGGTCCTGGTCGAAGACCACGACGGGGTCTGGGAACGGTGGCCAGACGAATGAGCACGCCCTCGGCAGTCCTCTTGGAACGTCTCGGTTCGCTCGAACTCGAGCCATCCCAGCCTGAGATCTACGACCGGCCAATCGGGCTGACGCTCCTCTACCAAGACCCGACCTCAGGTGCGAAGCATTATCTGGTCCGCTATCCGGAGGGTCTGCGCGCCCAGCCCCACAGCCATTCCGCAGCCCACACGATCATCGTGCTGGAGGGAGCGATGCAGCTCGACGGACGGATCCTTTCTCCCGGCTCCTACGCCCACCACCCCGCGGGGACATCGATGCACCACGCTCCCGCTCCCGCCCAGCACTGTCTCTTCGTGATCATCTTCCACGGACTGTTCGATGTCATCCCGATCAAGGGCCCAGCGCCAGACGCCCGATGAGGCAACTGTTTCTCGTCTCCGAACGGCGCGGCGGTCCATGGGACTGGTCGAAGGATCTCCGCGAGCAGGAGTTGTTTGACGAGCATGCCAAATTCATGGACCGGCTCGTCGACGAGGGGTTCGTCGTCCTCGGGGGTCCGTTGGATGAACGAGACGTCTTGCTCGTCGTGGAGAACGAGAACGAGACGGCAATCCCCGCGCGCTTCGTGCCCGATCCCTGGATCAAGAACGGCATGCTCACGATTACCGGCATCCGTCCGTGGACGATCCTCCTGGAAGGGAGGCTAGGGACGGCACGCCGGCCCGCTCTCGACTCGCCCGAGCCGTAGTCCCTGCCGGCCCAGCCTCGACATCCATCGCCGGGTAGCGGAACGACCGCGCCAACAGCAAGGCGGTACTGCTCGACGTGCGGCTCCACCGGCGAGGTCTCCGCCGACTATTCGACGCCGGTACCCGCATTCGCCAGATGCGCAATCCGCGCTTAGCGGGTCTCCGGCGTGCCCGCCGCTGATACTCCTCGGGAGACGAAAGCAGGGATGTCGACGGCCGTCGGTTTCTTTGCGAGTGCGGCCAGGGCGGTTGCCCCGCCGCCGGCTGCCAGTCGTCCACGCGATGCGTGTCGAGCGTGCGCCCTAGACGCTCGTTGTCGCGCGCTGAGAGGAACTTGTCCCTGCCCGAGGCGACGGTGGAGCAGCGAAGCCGTTGCGCTTGGCGTCGGACCGCTATGCGCCGACCGGCTCGAGCGGAAAGGCTCGAATGAGGCTCTCGACGGCCGCCTTGTCACCGTCGATTGTCATGTCTCCGGCGCGCTGCGCTTCGGCGAGCGAGCGGCCGTTCCAGAGTGTTGCGAAGAGCGTGGTGGGGTCGGTGTCGATCGTTGCGTCGGGTTGGTTGGCGCGGCCGCGGGCGATCTCGAGCGCGTCGTGTGACACTGCGATGCGGAAGCGGTCCTCTCCGAGTCGGAGCTCGTAGCGGGCATCGAGTCCGTCGGCGGAGTCGGGGTCGAACCGTCCTTTTAGCGCGAGCATCATCGAGTCCGCGCCGATCGGTGCCTCACGTGGGAGCGACGGTGAGCGCGTGGCCCACCGCCCGAGCGATAGCACGGTGTCCTCGAGTTCGCGCCCCCACTCGGTCAGCTCGTAGACGCGGGCGCTCGCGGGCGGGGGAGCTTGTCTCGCCTGATGACGCCGGCTTGCTCGAGCTCGCGCAGGCGCTCGGAGATGACGTTGGGGCTCGCGTTGGGGAGACCTTTCTTCAGGTCCGTGTAGCGCTTGGGCCCGAGCAGGAGTTCACGAACCACGAGCAGCGCCCAGCGCTCGCCGACGAGGTCGAGGCCGTGCGCAATCGCGCAGCCGTCGCCGTATGTGCGTTTGGTCGTCATCGTCCTTCAATCATAGCGCATAGTCCATGTGCTGATATGTCTACTTGTCTTCAGGATCAGATGCTATAAGTTGACACCTGCGTGTCATGCAGCGCCGCGCGGATCTCGTGCGAGCCAAATCGAAGGAGGTAGTCGAGATGCAACGCAAGCCAGTCAATCCGTGGTCGTGGTCGCTGAAGTTGGGTTTCGACCAGGGCCAGCTGATCGAGGGTCACCAACGGCAGCTCGTTTGCAGCGGGCAGGACGCGGTGGACGCCGACGATCAGCCCAGCATCCGGGCGACATGGGCGCGCAGCTCGACCTCGCCCTCGACAACCTGGACGCAGTTCTGGCCGGCGGCGAGATGACGTTCGCGAACGTCGTGCGGCTCACCGTCTACGCGACGGACGTCGATGAGCTGTTCAAGCACTGGGCGGGTCTGCAGCGCCGCTTCGGGAACCCTGACAGTGGCTTTACGACCTCCGTGGTCGGTGTGACCCGGCTAGCCGCACCCAGCTCATGGTCTTGCTGGAGGCAACGGCGGTCGACTTGACCCAGTTACGTCTACCTCGCGCCACCCCGACGACCTGGGCAGCGGACGGAACGGGATCGGCCGTTCCGTCCGGCGCGGTCGCACGCGAATCTCTTCCCAGATGGAACGACTCGAGCGGACCTCTGTGGCGCTGAGTCGGGCGATCACAGCCAAGCCGGTGTCGCGCGAAATCATCGGTAGCGTCGCGGTAATCGCCAAACACAGGTTTCCGTGCCTTCCGCTTTGTTCTCGGTCTCGGCTCCGTTGCGGGCGCGGAGCTTCTCACGGATGTGTCTACAGGGCGGGGCTTGCGAGCTGGGCGTCTAGTGTGCCCTGAGCTGAGCCGCCGTGGTTGCCCAGCGCTGCTGGGAGCTCGCCTCGTCCGCTGAGGTTGAGCTTCTGGTAGATGTGACCGAGGTGTGTCTCGACCGTCTTGCCGGTGACGAACAGCGCTTGGGCGATGCCGCGGTTGCTCATTCCCGTGGCGGCCATCGCAGCGATTCGCTGCTCGGATCCGGTGAGGGCGTCGATGCCGCTCGCGTCTGGCCGGCTGACGCGGGCGCCGGTTGCCTTCAGCTCCTGCGCGGCGCGGTCCTGCAGCGGGCGTGCGTGCGCTTCGCGGGCGATTTGAAGTGCCGCCTTGAGCGGGGCGCGTGCCTCCGCGCGGTGGTTTGCGCGTCGTAGCGCGGCGCCGTAGTCATACAGCGATGCAGCGTATTCAAGGCGCGACTGCGATTGCGCGAGCTGCTCCGTCGCCTCCCGCAGCACCTCGAGCTGGGGGTCACCGTGCTCCAGCAGCGCGGCGACGCGCAATGTCATGCCGATCGCGCGATGGGTGCCGAACGCCCGCGCGAGCGGCAGCTCCTCGGCGACCAGCGCTCGGGCGGTGTCGCGATCGCCGAGCGCGATCAGCGCACGAGCCAAAAGCGAGCGGAGTGGGAAGGGCCCGATTATGGGTCGTCGCCACGGTGCGAGTTGCGCGGTCGACTCGGCCAGGCTTGCGTACTGCTGGATAGTGTTGGCCGCCGCCGCAAATTGCTCACCGGCGAGCTGTAGGGTCGCGCGGCTTCCGAGGAGCAAGTATGTGAGCAGGTTTGGCGGGTCAGGCGGCGGGACGTCGGCCAACGTTGAGAAGGCATCGTCGAACCGGCCTTGCGCGGTCAGCGAATCCGCGAGCCCTAACCGCGCGCATATGACGGTCGGGTCCGAGACGTAGTGTCCGGCGCTGTCAAGCGCGGCGCGCGCGTCGGCTTCTGCGTCGAGTAGCCGGCCCATGCGCAGATTTGCATTTACGCGCCATGCCGAGGCCCACACGAACCCGGTTAGCGACGCTCGTGCTCGCGCTTTCGCGAGCGCCACGGTCGTGATCGCCAGTACACGTTCCAGCTCATCGCAGAAGCACAATGCGCTGACTGCCAGCGACTGGGGGAACGAGGACGGTCCGTCTGCCAACAGCACCTCATCGGTTGCTAGCGCCTGATCGGCCAGCGCGATCACCTCGCTGGCCGGAGCGCCACACTGCATCTCTTCGAGTGCGAGCGAGCCGAGCACGAGGCGGTCGGCGATTGTGCTCGGGGGCGGGCGCTCGGCACGTGCGCGAGGCAGGCGGCCGCCGAGCGCTGCGGGGAAGTTCTCCGGGCCTGCCATCAGAATGTTCGCGAGGAGGTAAGCCTCCGTTCGACCGCTTAGCTCGCGGTCTTCGAGGGCGATCTCCTCGATCCCGTCGTCCAGCACCTCGGCTGCGCGGCGGTAGTCGCCGGCGGTGACCAGCGCGCCCGACAACGCGAGCCGCGCTGACGCACGCGTCCGGGAATCGCGTGCGAGCTCGATCGCGCGCCAGAACTCCTCGCGTGCAGTCGGGTCGCCCGCTTGCAGCTTTGCCGTGCCCAGGTCGATCAGCACCGGCGCTATGTCGTCTTCGTCTAGCTCGTCCACCACCCGACCCAGGTAGGTAACCGCCGCGTCCGGCGCGCCCGCACCCAGCGCCCACCGCGCGGCGTCGCGCAAGATCGGCACCCCCCCTGGATGAGCACCGACATTGCCCGCGACCAGGTGTGGTGCAAGTTCCCACGAACTGGCGCCACGCCGAGAAATTGCCCGCACAGCCGCGTCGTGTAGCCGCGCGCGCTCGGAGCCGCTCAAAGAAGGCGGACTGCCTCGGCGACCAGCGGGTGCAGGAACGACAGCCGCTCCCCTGAGAGGACAATCCCGGCGCGCGTGAGTGCCTCGACCACGTCCTCCAGCTCCACAATGCGAATTCCCGCGGTACGAGCGAGATCCTCGCGGCGTACGTTCTCGCCAAGGATCGCCAACGCTCGGGCGACCTGCCGACGCGCGCTCGCCAAGCAGCTCCAGACGTCCCCTCACGGCCGGACCTACGCAATCGCGCCGATCCCGCGCACCCGCCCGACCTCCTGTGCCTGCGGTCGGACACCCTTGGTCTCCAGCGCTCGGAGCAACTCGGTGACCAGCAGCGGATCGCCACCCGTCGTCTCGTGACACGCCGCGCAGAACACCGGATCTACCGCCTCAGTCAGCCCCTCTGACAGCATTCCCGCGACCGCCGCCCCGTCCAGCGGGCCAGGTTCAACGACGTGCGCGAGCGGATCCCGCTCGACTGACACGAGTACATCCGCGGGCTCAGGGTCCCCGGTGCGGTACGCCAACACGAGCGTCACGGGCATGCCGCCGAGCCGCCTGACCAAAAACTCCAGAAACCGCAGCGATGCCGCATCGGACCAGATCGCATCGTCAATCGATACCAGCAGCGGCGCTCGCACCGCCAGGTTCGACGTCAGCCAATACAACGCGTGCAGACTCGCGAACGACGGATCTTGGGCTGGCAGCTCCCGCGGCTCATCCTCAAGGACATCGCGGGCACGCGCGGCTGCACCCGAGAACAGCTCGCTAACTGGCACGTCGCCGCGAGCGACAGTTGACTCGAACAGCTGACGGGCCACCCCGTATGGGAAGCCGCGCTCGAAAGGCGCGGCACGAGCGGCTAGGACCAGCATCCCACCGGCTGCGGCACGCCGCTGAGCATCGAGTAGCAGCGAGCTCTTGCCGATCCCGGCCGGGCCGCGCAGCACTAGCACGCCCCCTTCCCCGTGCTGCGCCCAAGCGAGCGCGCGCTCTAGCTCGGCAACTTCGGGCTCTCGGTCCCAAAGCTTCTGCGGCGACTCCGATAGCTGCGCCGTGACGACCGCCAATATCGACCTCGGGTCTAGACATACCCATGTGAACGTCGGCCTAAGCGCAGTACGTGGCGCCAAGAGGGGAAATGTCGGGGTCAATGTCAGGGGGCGCCCCTGTTGCGAGCGGCTCCCGGGCCGCGGAATAGTGCTGGGCATGGACGCGACATCACCTCCGATCAAGCTGATGCTCGAACTTTCCTCCGATGCCGGTCCCATTGCTGGGCGGCTGCACCTCGACGATCTCGACGCGGTCGCGTTCAGCGGCTATCTCGAGCTGATCTCACTGCTCGAGGAGATCCGACGGACTCCGCGACTGCGAAACGCGCGAGTCGACCTTCGGTCCTCGACACGAATCCGGAGCTGACTGAGTGACCTACGCCTACGCCAACGCTGCCGACCTCAACCACCCGTTCGCCGCACGAGCACTACGCCAAGGAGAACGATCGTGAGCAACCTCTTGTATGACTTAGTACGGGTCCGAATCGACGATCTGCTGCGCGAAGCTGCCGACCGGCAGCGCAGCGAGAGCCGGGAACAACTCCGGGGGGGGGGAAGTCAGCCTGCAGGTGGCGGCGCCTGACGCGTCGGCTCAGGTCGCTAGTAGTCGGCCGACGCCTCGTGGCTGTCCCCTCGGCGCCCGCCCGTTCGTCGTCAGTGCGTAGCGATCACACGACCCGGGAGGACAGCGAGATGACCCAGCCACGCACACACACCACACGCGAGCTCGACAGGCGCACGGGCGACGGGATCGAGGTCCGGCTGCTGTGGTCTCAGAACGACGGCCACGTGACGGTGGCGGTCACCGACACTAAGACCGGTGACGGCGTTCGAGCTTCCGGTGCGCGAGGGCGAGCGCGCGCTCGAGGTGTTCCATCACCCCTACGCGTACGCGGCGCGAGCCACAGCATCGGCGTGTCCCAGCCGCGGCCTCCCATTCGTCGTAGCGACAACAACCCCACGAGGAGGCAGCGATGCAACACCACACCAACACCCAACCTTCTGTCCCTGTCCCGACCGCTGGAGGTCCGATGACGTCCACATCCCCGAATATCAATCGCTGGCGCGCGTTCGCGCTGTTGGCGGTGTCGTTCTTCATGACGATTATCGATCTGACGATCGTCAACGTCTCGCTGCCCACGATCGGCCGCGATCTGCACTTCAGCGCGACCAGCCTGCAGTGGGTGGTGACCGCGTACGCGCTCACGTTCGGCGGCTTCATGCTGCTCGGCGGTCGTGCGGCGGACCTGCTCGGCCGCCGCCGGATCCTGATGGTCGGGCTTTCATTGTTCACGGCGGCGTCGCTGGGAGCCGCGCTGTCGACCGGCGAGGTGTCGCTTATCGCAGCGAGGGCCGTTCAGGGACTTGGCGCGGCGCTCATGCTGCCCGCCGCCCTGTCGATCGTGATGAACATGTTCGCCGAGGGCGCCGAGCGCAACAAGGCGCTCGGGATCTGGGGCGGGCTCGGTGCCGGAGGCGCGACCGTCGGGGTGATCGCCGGCGGGCTTCTCACCCGCTACGCCGGGTGGCAGTACATCTTCTATCTGAACGTCCCGATCGGGGCCGCCGCGCTGGCGCTCGCACCCCGGATCGTGCCCGACAGCCGGCTCGCCACCACGCGCCGGCGGTTTGACGCGCTCGGCGCGATCGCGGGCACGGGCGGGCTGGTGCTGCTGGTCGACGCGATCGCCCAGGCGCCGCAGTACGGCTGGGGCGCCACGCGGACGGTCGCGCTGCTCGCGGCATCGGCGGCTCTGCTGGTCGCGTTCCTGGTGATCGAGGTCCGGGCGAAGGAGCCCGTGCTGCCGCTGTCGATCTTCCGGCTGCGCACGCTCGCTGGCGCGAACGCGGCGGGGCTGCTGTTGGGCGGCAGCTTCTTCGCGTTCATCTTCGTCGGCACCCTGTACATGCAGCAGGTGCTGCACTACAGCGCCCTGCAGACCGGTCTCGCGTGGCTGGCCGCGTCGCTGACCTCGGTCGCCCTCGCTGGCGTCTCACAGGCGTTGGTCACCCGTGGCGGCGCCAAGGTCGTGATGGCGATCGGGATGACGCTGATCGGCGCGGGCGTGCTGTGGGCGACCCAGGTGCCCGTCCACGGACACTTCCTCGCCAACCTCGCCGGCCCGTTCGTCGTTACCGGCGCCGGGACCGCGTTCGCGTTCATCCCGATCTCGATCGCCGCGCTCGCCGGCGTCTCAGCGCACCAGGCCGGGCTCGCGTCCGGACTCCTGAACACCAGCCAGCAGCTCGGCGGAGCGATCGGGATCGCGATCGCCTCAAGCGTGGCGGCGAGCCACACCCAGACGCTGCTGCACGCCGGCAACGCCGCACCCGCGGCCCTCACCGGCGGCTTCCAGCAGGCGCTCTGGGTGCTCGGCGCGATCGCGCTGCTCGCCGTCCCGGCGATCTTCGCGCTCGTCCGCCACAACGAGCTCTCCGAGGCCGTCGCGAAGACCACGCTTCGCGAACCGCAGCCTGCGCTGGCCGGCGCGCACTGACCAAACCAAACCACCACACACCCAAACAAAAGGAGACACACACATGTCCAAGTACGCCCCCGGAACCCCGTGTTGGGTCGATCTGGCGTCACCCGATGTCGACGCCTCCGTCGACTTCTACGGCAAGCTGATGGGCTGGACGACGACCGAGCCGAGCCTCGAGGCTGGCGGCTACCGCCGCTTTCAGCAGGGCGCGGCCGACATCGCGGGCGTGATGCCCCAGATGCAGCCCGGTCAGCCGACGACATGGGCGACCTACGTGTCGGTCGTCGACGCCGATCAGACCGCCGCCAAGATCGCGGCGGCCGGCGGGACGACTCTTCTACCGCCGATGGACCGGACCGACCACGGGCGGGTGGCCGTGTTTAGCGATCCGACGGGGGCGGTCTTCGGGATCTGGCAGGCCAAGTCGTTCCCCGGCGCCGGCCTGGTCAACGCGCCCAACTCCCTGTGCTGGAACGAGATCCGCACGCGTGACCCCGAGCGCGTCACGTCGTTCTACACCGACGTGTTCGGCTGGACGGCCGGCCCACCCCCGTTTGAGGGGCCGGGCTACACGACCTGGGACCTCGACGGCCAGACCGTCGGCGGCATGATGGCGATGACCGCGGATTTCTTCCCGGCCGAGATTCCGCCGCACTGGAGCGTGTGCTTCGCGGTCGCTGACTGCGACGCGATCGTCTCCCGGGCGACCGAGCTCGGCGCTCAGGTCGTCGCCCCCGCGATGGACATGCCGATCGGGCGGTTCGCCGGCTTCGTCGATCCGCAGGGGGCAGCGTTCACCGTGATGCAGATGGCAGGTCGCGCTTCCTAGCGAGCTTCCTGTGGTAGCAGCGCACGTCGAAAACCCCCGCTACGCCCCACGATCAGTGGCCCGAGGTTCCGGTAGTAACCGCGCGGTTGCTACCGGAACCTCTAGCGCGCTCCTGCCCCATCGCCATAGCGGCCACGCGGAGGCAGTGACCGCTTGAACCGGCAGCGCCGTCGGACTCCGCCGAGACCTGCTCTGCGAGTGCCGCGGGTAATGTCGACAGCACCGGCCACTCCCCTCCGTTGCGCGGATACGAGGCGTTCGGGTGCATCCCGGCTGAACTTCAGCGCGGCACGCGAGTTTGGCGAGGAGCGGGTCTGCTCGCCAGTTGGTGTGAGTTCCCCGCTATGGGGTCGGCGCGTTTCTCGCCGGTGGTGCGGGTGCCTCTTGTCGGGCGGGCGGCCTCTATCGGGTGGACTGGCGCGGCTCAGGCGGCTGTTGGCCAGCTCAACGCCGCCACTTTTTTGAGAGCCTCATGAGGGGCGCGGTTATGAGTCGTGGTAGCAGTCGGGGGCCCGGGACGACTCGCAGGCCGAGCTGCTCGAACATCGTGAGCGTGTCCATCTGGAACCAGTGCTCGGCGGCCTTCCCGTCGACCATCCGGCTGATCTCGAGACCGGAGAAGCGGACCTTACGGCCGGTCGGTGGCAGGCCGCGGAAGGGCCCCGTGTGGGTTCCGGTGAACAGGATCCGCTGCGCGTTCATCTCCTCATCGGCCACGGTGTCCTGCACCTCGAGGTGCAGGTCGGGGAACCCCTCGAGAAAGGTGCCGAGGAACGCGACCCACGCGTCGCTGTCGAGCGCGGGCAGGTGCATGCTGTCGGGAGCGTGCCCGATGTAGTCGGCGGTTCGAGCGTCAGCCTCACCCTCGTCGTCGCGGGCGTTGAAGGCGTCGACCCACTGGCGGGCGGCCAGCCTGTTCTGGGTCGACACGGATTTGCTTAGGGTCTCGATGGTCATGTTCTGTCTTCTTCGGAGTCAGGCCGGGATGCCAGGGGGGCCGAGGATCTCCAGGCCGTATTCGGCGGCCGTCTTCATCACCAGCTCCATGTCTGGCGGCGTTGCTGGACCGGGCGGGAGCTCCGAGCCGGGGGCGGGCTCGCCCAGCGCGCGGACGAAGCCCGCGAAGTCACCCGGTTCGGTGACCAGGAGGAACCGCGCCATCTCGGAGCTCACGATGAACGTGTGCGGGATGTCGCGCGGCCCAAGGACGAACGAGCCGGCCGGTGCGACATGGGTCTCGCCGTCGACCCAGATCGTGAGCTCACCTTCGAGGACGTAGAACCATTCGTCCTCGTTGTGGTGGACGTGGAGCGGCGAGCCGCTTCCGCGTGGAGCCGTCTGCTCTGTGACCAAGGCGCCGTCGCCGGCCGCCTTGATCGTCGTCAGCCCGCCGAAGAACCAGAGGTGCTCGCCGGTGCCGGGCTGCTGTGCGATGGGGGTGAGAGTTGTCATGTGCGCAGCATGCTCCGCGCGGCGCCGCGCGACCATCCCCCGCGCGCGGGGATCTTTCTTGCACGCGGTGGGAGACTTGGGCGATGGCACGGTCCGTCGAAGCGCTGATCGACGAGATCGATCTCCTCGCGTCCAGGGGACTGCCGCGCAGGGAGTTCTTCGCCGAGCTCGCTCCGAGGGTGCGCACGGTGGTCGACAACGACGCGAGCTGCTGGCACACGCTCGACCCGCACACGCGTCTGCTCACCAGCGACGATCCCGCGGAGCTGATCGGCCGCGGGATCTTCACCCCGGAGCAGACCCCCGGCGCCGGCGAGCTGATCATCCGCAGCGAGTACATGATCGATGACGTCAACACGTTCGCCGGGCTCGCCGCCAAGCGGGTGCCGGTCGGGATCCTCGACCACGCCACCCGCGGCAATCCCGAGAGCAGCCCGCGCTACCGCGATCTGCTCCTGCCGTCCGACATCCCGCACGAGCTCCGTGCCGCATTCGTCATCCGCGGGCGCGTGTGGGGCGCGGTCCACATCGCCCGCCGCGCGTCGAGCGGCCCGTTCCAGCAGCAGGACGCCGACGCCCTCGCCGCGATCACCGCGGCGGTCGCGCGCGGGATCCGCACGTCGCTGCGCTTCGACGCGGCCCGGCGCATCAATGGGCTCGAGGCGCCCGGCCTCGTCGTCCTCGGCCCCGGCGACGAGGTCGAGATGATCACTCCGCCGGCCCGGGAGCTGCTCGCCTCGATCGCCGCCAGCGACATCCCCTACGCCGACGACGACATGCCCGCCGCGGTGCTCTCGCTCGCGGGGTTCGTCCGTAGCGCGCCCCACGCGGCCCAGGGAGGCGCGAACGTCGTCACAGTGCCGGCCCAGGACAGCTGGGTGACCCTCCACGCGTCCCGTCCGGGCCCGGCTTCCGACGGCCGCGTGGCGATCGTGATCGAGCGGGCCAGCGCGGCCCGCTCGGCGACCGTCCGCCTGGAGGCGTTCGGCGCCACCGCCCGCGAGCGTGAGGTCGCCACGCTCCTCGCACGCGGACTGTCGCGCGTCGAGATCGCCGAGTCGCTGGTCCTCTCTCCGCACACGGTCGAGGACCACACCAAGAGCCTCTACAACAAGGTCGGCGTCGCTTCGCGCCAGGAGCTCGTCGCCCGGGTATTCCTCGACGAGTACCTCCCCGAGGTAGCCCAGAGCACGCCGCTCACCTCCCGAGGACGCTTCGACCGCGTCTAGCGTCCGAGTCCACATACAGCGATGCGCCGGAACTGCTGATTTCACAACGGCCGTTCCGCATCGCACCACCTGGCCGTCCAGCGCGCCGAGCAAGCCGCATCGGTTCCGCGGGGTCCTAACCGCGCCCGCGAGCGAAGCCTCCCTCCAGGCGATCTCGAATACTGCACGTCGCCGCCAAGACTGTCGCATCGATCGTCGACCTGCACCTGGTCGCTCGCGGCACGGCCCTGCTTCCGTCCCGTGACATGCCTCTTGCCCGTCTGCGTCGGCGAACCTCCTTTGCGCGCGGAAAGCAAGCATCACGCTGGCGATCGCGTTGCCTCTGGGACGGCCCTTGGACGCGCGAGTGCATTGGCGACTCTCCGGAATCTTCGGATCGGCGAGTCGCTCTGGCACACTGCGATCTCCACTCGTACCCCGTGCGATGACTGGTGCGTGGCACGCGAATTGCCCGCCCTACGCGTATCGAAGGCCGGGGGCGCCGCGCTGGCACTTGGGGCACTTCCGTTGGAAGTTGTCGGAGCCGTTGCTCCCGTACTCGTTTCCGCAGAACCCGCATCGGAGCAAGTAGACCGACTGTCCGTGATCGGTGCCGGGCAAGTCGGTGGCCAAGACCACTTTCTGCCGGTTGCGGTTCACGTACCCGATCCGCACGGTTACCCCGCGTCGTCCGCGTGACCGCGGCGGGGGTGACGACGGCGTTGGCCGCGGTTTTGCGTGCTGGTCGCTTTGTCCGAAAGGTTCCGAAGAAGGGGTCACACCTTCCCTTCGCATTGGTGCTATCAGGCACGGGCGCTCGACAAACAACGGCATCTGGCTTCCGTGAATGCACGACGCCGTGGGTTCACGGTCGAGGGAGGAGCGAAGTTCCGCCCGCCAGTACGGATGCCAGGCGCTGGTCGCCGGCATCAGGAAGTAGCCCTGGCGAACATTGCCGACGGCGCAGTACGCGCCGGTCAGGTACCACGATGCGACCAAGGCGCAGACGACGGCCATCCGCGTCTCGTGATTCGTGACGTTCCGGAGGTCATCAGCCAGCTCGATGCCGGCCAAGGCGGCGTCAGAGCCCCCTACGAGGGACTCGAAGTAGCGATCCGTCTTTGCTGATCTGGCTGCCGCCGGTAGGGACGACGGAGCCGAGAAGACGGCCATCGCAGCCGTCGGGAACGCCTCAACGACGGGTACGTTGGACCGATTGGAGCCCAACTCGTCGAATCGGACGTAACCAGCGTCCGTGGCTACCGCCCGGAGATTCGCGTCACATGCCCTGGCGAGGCGCTGGCCGACGGGAGAACCCGAAGACCCCGGCTTGCACACTGTCTGGAACCGTCCGAGGCTGAAGACGCGCTCGACGGCTCGGTACTCGCGTGGAGGCGCGTCGGTAGACACGCCGGACCCCTCGACGTCGTCGCGCGTGCTAATCGGCAGCTCGGCGTCGCTGGGTGGGTAGCGGTCGAGCATCTACCCAAGCTCACCCGAGCGGTGGAGGTGTGGCAGATCCCCGACACGGCACACGTTTCCACGATTAGACTCGCGGCCGATACTGCGGCCGGACAACCAAGGGGGTGGCGCCGTGGCCCGCCTGAACTACAACAAGGTGCAGCCTGCCGCGAGCCTTGACGCGGGCGGACCGTCGGGCGTCGCGCCTTACATGCTCGCGCTGATGCTGCGTAACGTCGCGACGGCCGACTACGCGATTCCCGATCCGTACGTGCCGGGAGCGTTCTCGGCGCCGGGGTGCGTGATCGCCTCGCCTTCGTACGTGGGCTATCCCGGCAACGTCGCCGTCATCGATCAGGACTATGTGTTCAACTGGACGCGTGATGCGGCGATGACCGTGTCCGAGCTGATTTGCGCGGATCAGGGGCTGCTGCCCGGACAGAGCCTCAGCGGCTTGCTCTCAAGCTACGTCTCGTTCGCACAGACCTGCCAGGACAGCGGTCTAGGCCTGCTCGCGCGGGGGCGGTACACGATCGAGGGCCAGCTCACGGGGTGGTCTGACCAGACCGACGGACCCGCGCTGCGCTCGCTCACGCTGATGCAGGGCTACGACCAGATGACCGACGCCACGAAGGGGACTGCCCAGACCGTGTGCGAGCGGGATGTCGCGTTCCTGCTCGCCGGCGATCCCCCGGCCTATCAGCTCCCGACCAGGAACCACTGGGAGGACACGAGCGGCCAGTCGATGTTTGCCCGTTCGGTGCAACTCCGCTGCTTTCGCGAGATCGTCGCGAACAACCGGTTCGGACTCGACGCCGGGGCGGCGCAGGCGGCGGGTGACTGGATCGCTGGGGCGCTGCCATCCCACTGGGATGCCGCGAGCGGCCTCTACAAATCGCTGCTCCCCCCGATCGACCGACACGGCAACCCTCCGGCCCAGTACGACCCGAGCATCGATCCGATCATGGCGTGCATCTGTGGGGGCGGCATTCCCTGCACCGACCCGCAGCTGCTCGCGACGGCCGCGCTCGTACACGACCAGTGGACGGACGCGACGAAGACGCCATATCAAATCAACGCCGACGACGAGGGCCGCGGCCTCGGGCCTCTGATCGGCCGCTATGCGGGAGACGGCTACGACGGCGACTCGCTGACGGACTTCGCCGGGCACCCCTGGGCAGTGTGCACATGCAACTTCGCGGAGCTCTACTTCGTGCTCGCAAACGAGATCAACGCCGGCAAGCCGGTGCCAACCGACGCCAAGGCGGCGACATTTCTGAGCCAGGCCGGCATCAACGACCCGGCGGCCACCTCGGCGGCCGATGCCGTGAACGCGCTCCACACAGCCGGCGACCGGATGCTAAACGCAGTTCTGTTCCACAGCGATCATCTGTCGCTGTCCGAGCAGTTCGACGCGACGACCGGATACGAGAAGAGCGTGTCGGATCTCACTTGGAGCTACGCCGCCTATCTGTCGGCTGCCCGGGTACGCGCCGGTCAGCACCACTACCCCCAACTCAGTCAGTAATAAGAATTCACAGCAAACGCCCGGCGACATCCCGGCGAAAGCGTGCCGCTGTCCATCCCGGCGACAGTCGGCTCTGTGGCGCGGTGATCCCGCCAGGCGCGTAATCCGCGTAGCTCGTCGGCGATCGCTTTGATCATCGCGGCTTGCTCTTGCCAAGCTTCTGCTTCGGCGACGGAGCAGCCCCGGCTCGATGTCGTGACCGCGTGGCTCGAGCTGTCCGATTGGGGAAGCGCTCGTCGTCAGGATCGGCGCCGACATCGTGGCTCCTCCGTGCCACGAGCGACGGCGACTTGGACGAGGACGCTGGCCCCAGGGAGCTGTCTGAGCAGGCTGTTTGTTTCGCTGGATAGGGGGCGTCGCGGCGTGGCGTCCGGTCGGGTGGTAGGGATCAGTCTTGCCGGGTTTGCCGGTGCTGGATTCCACGGTTTACCCTGCTGCGGATAGGCTGTCGCTTCCTCTTGAGCGTGACGAGCACGGATGGTCGGTCCTGCGTGTAGGCTGCGGACGAGGACGGCTGCAACTGCCGCTAGGAGGGGGAACTGGGCGCCGCGCTCAACAGGTCGGGCACGAGCTTCTGCTCGGCTGAAAGGTATGCGTGATCCAAGCCCTTAGGTCACGCAGCACGGTGATGTTGCAGATCGCACGCAACCGGGCGCTCGCGCGGTTGTTGCTGGCGTACTTCGTCAACATCCTCGCCGAGTACGGCCAGTGGATCGCGATTCTCGTGTACGCCTACCAGCGTGGCGGCGCTACGCAGGCGGGTCTGGCGGTGATCATCCAGCTGATCCCGTCGATCCTCCTGGCACCGATCGTCAGCTCCCAGGCGGGTCGCCTAGGGGTCGTGCGCGTAGCCGTCGGCTGCTACCTCCTCGAGGCGCTGATGCTCGGCGTTGGTGCTGCAGCGATCCTTACGGGCTCGACGGTTGTGCTCGTATACGCGAGCGCGGCCTGCCTGTCGGTCCTGATCGCGGTCACACGCGCCATGCACAGCGTGCTAATGCCGCTGGTCGTCCGTCTCCCCGAGGAGCTCACCGCCGCCAACGTCGCGACAAGCTGGTCCGACGGGTTGGGCGCCGTGATCGGAGCAGCGCTTGCAGGCATCCTTATGAGCATCGACGGGCCTGGCCTGGCGCTGGCTGCGCTAGCGGTGATCGCGGCGACGATGGCACCACTCGCTGCGGTTCGCCCGAGACAGGCAGCAAACCGAGACCCCGGGGACAGGGACGACGGCGCGGGAGGGGCGCTCGCAGACCTGCTCGCAGCGGCGCGCGTGATCGCGTCGCGACCGAGCACCCGTGCGCTGATCGCCTACCCGGCGGGTGCGGCCACGATCGAGGGGGCCGTCGATCTGCTGGTCGTGATCCTCGCGGTCAAGATTCTGATGATCGGCCCGGGCGCGGCGGGCTACCTGAGCGCCGCGTTCGGCGTCGGCGGGCTGATCGGAGCGCTCGGCGCGGTCGTGCTCGTCGGCCGGCGGCTCGCGCTCCCGCTGGCGGCAGCCGCCTTGATCGGAAGTGCGGGGCTCGCCGCACTGGCGCTGGCATCGACGGTCATCGTCGCCGTTGTACTACTCGCGATCGTCGGCGCCACACGAACCGTGCAATCGGTCGCGGCGCAGACGCTGATCCAGCGGGCCACGCCGCTTGATGTGCTCGTGTGCGTGTTCTCACTAATCGAGTCGATGCGTGACATCGGTCTGGCGTTCGGCTCCGTCGCGGTACCGCTGCTGGTCCATCTCGGCGGTCCCGATGCGGCTTTTATCGGCATCGCGATGTTCGGGCCGATCGTCGTGCTCCTGACCACCCGGCAGCTGCTGCGCACGGACGCAACCGCGACGATCCCGGTGGTCGAAATGGGGCTGCTGCGCAATCTTGAGATCTTCGCGCGACTGCCTGCTGCACCACTTGAGACGCTCGCGCGCGAGGCCAGCTACACGAGCGTGGAGCCGGGGGCGGAGATCATCCACGAGGGGGACGAGGGCGACAGCTACTACGCAATCGTGCACGGCACCGTGGCCGTCACGATCAACGCCATCGAGGTGGCCCGCCTGAGCGACGGTGACGGCTTCGGCGAGATCGCCCTGCTCCACGACAGCCCGCGAACCGCGACCGTCACCGCAACGACCGACACCGCCCTGTTCGGCGTCAACCGCGAGGCGTTCCTGACCGCGATGCACGCCAGCCCGACCGTCCACGCAGTCGCGAGGGAGATCGCGATGGCGCGGACCGGTGGCGGGCCCGACTAACAGCGCCGAACCCGATGGCACTCGCACTGGGCGCCGCCGCGTCCGGCCGGCCTTCCCCAACGCCATGAAAGCCGCGGCCGCATTGGATGGCGGCCTCCCGCTCAGATCGAAGAGCGCCCACCCACACCGAGCGCGTCGTCGCCGCTGCTTGAGGCGTCGAGCGGTCGCGGACGACGTGGACGACGTGGACGACGCCGCGCAGGGGCTCCGGCGTGGCCCAAAGTGGCCGATACCGGCAGTGAGTGCGCCGGCCGCGGCGCTGCTGCTCTGCTGCCTAAACGGCTCGATCGCCTGGCTAGCGCCGGGCGCATGGGGGCCCCTGGCGTGCTCGCGGTCGCCTCGCGCGCTTTCCGCGCACCTCAGGTGCGTCACTAGCGCGGCAACCAGGCGCGCCGCGACGCGAAAGTAGGTCTGCTCCCTTGTCCGAGACACGACTCGCTCGCGACGGCTCTTCTGCGTCCATGTGGCGAAGGAGCCGCCTGCAACCGACGAGGGGTCGCCCTTGCTGGTCGTCCTGTGGGAAGCGCCCGGCTCTGTCGGTTCGGGCGTCATGTGGATGTTGGGATCGCACACATCGGCGAAGTCGATGCTGGCGGAGGGCGGCGCTATCGATCGGGACTTCGCCAAACGTGACGAGGAGAAGCTCGCCTACGCCTCGGCGTCGTTCCCCAGCTCCGAGAGTCGCGATAGCGGACGATTGTGTTATGCCGAGCGCCTGCGTCACCGGCCAACCGAAGTCTCGGTCGAGCCGGTCTCGATCCGCTTCGACTGCTGCGCGCACCCGCGGGGCGCCCCCACCGCGTTGGCGCTCCGCCCTCGGTTGTGGAAATCGTCCAGACCAGCGATGTCGTCAGGGGTGAGACGCGTGGCCGCTCTCATAGCGGAGCGACAGCCGAGATCGTCGGCTCGATCTCGGTCGCGGATTGGCCGGGCGGGTGCTTACTCCGGAATGACCGCGTCTGCTCCGCCTACGCGAGGAGAAGCGCCGGGGCAGGCGCTTCGCCGTAAGTGCCACGTGTAGTCCCCAGCCACGTGATCCGGCGTCACCGACGCTTCCGGGGCGTCAGGGAACGGCAGTCAATTATCCGGGTCCGGCTGTCGGCCAGGTTTGATCATCTGATATGGGCGGGGTGCGCACACTGGAATTAGTCGAGGGTGACGGCCCTGGCGAGCGCGCATGTCATCTCTGCATTGGCACTACGTTGCCGCTGGTTGGGAGCGACCCGCGCTGGCGGCCGGTTCCCGTGGCATCGCTTCCGCGCGTGAGGTCAAGCCCGGATCGGTCGGCCAGCGCCGCAATTTCGTCGATGAGCCAAATCGAACCTAGACTGCGCGCCGGGCGGAGCGCTCCGCGTGCCGCGGCGCTCGCGGCAGCCCGGTCATGGTGTTCGACGAAGGCCTCGGCTGCCCGCCACTTCGCGACCGCGGACCGGTAGGGTCGCGCTAGCGTCTTCCACTCTCGGGCCGCTGTCAGCCATCGAGCGGGGTCGCTGCGTCCGCGGGCACGCATGAGCTCGCTAGCGCCGACCTCCTGCCAGGCGTGCTCCACTGGCCCGCCGGCGCGGGCAGCGCCACAGAGCGCTCGATAGTGGCTCTGGGCTCGCCTGGCCGCATCGCGCCGGGTCGCGGTGTCGTGTGCGTTGCCGGCGCGTCGGGCAATGTCAGCCTCCACTCGTATCCCGACAGCGCGCACGAGGGCGATTCGCATCACGTCGGTCGTGCTGGCCTCGAGGCGATCGAGTGAGTCTGAGACGGCTGCGCGTGCCGCGAGGACGTCGCCCTGGCGGGCGCGGAGTTCAGCAAGCAACGCGCCGAGAGAGCCGATCCACTGCGGCTGGGGAGAGGCTGCCACGAGCGGCTCGATCTCGTGGATCGCGTCGGCAGCTGCCTGGAGCTGTCCGAGGCCGAGCGCCAGCTCGGCCTCGCGCAGACGCCTGAAAATCATCGGCACACCGATTTCCCCGGAGGCTGCCTCGTTGAGTGTGGCCGAGGCCGCGTCCCAGTCCCCAGTCTCAAACGACAGCTCGGACACCGTCAGCGTAAGCCATTCATGAATCGCTCTCATGCGCCGCGGAATGGCGGAGAGTCCCTCTTTGGCAACTTCGAGCCCCTCCCGCGTTCGCCCTGCGAGGTTCAGCGCGTCGGCCAGGTTGGCATATGCGTATCCGGCTCCGTCCAGGTCACCGTGCTCGCGCGCGACCGTGAGGGCTTGGCGCATTCGGCTGCTGCCTTCATCGACGCGGCCGAGGGCGATCTGTGCCGTCCCCAGCGTGTTCAGCGCCTCGCTTTCGGAGCGCGGGTCAATCGCTGCGATCGCCACTGCCAGCGCCTCGGAGGCGTCCGCTGCCGCGTCCTCGAATCGTCCCAGAAGCAACTGCCTCCGCGCGAGCCACGCAAGTAGCGACGCTCGCTCGCGACTGGGTTCCTCGGCGGGTAGCAGGGCGAGTGCCTGCTCGGCGTTCCTCTGGCCATCACGGGTGCGGTTGGCCGCCCACTGCATCCCTGCCAGCTCCGCCAAGAGTCGCGAATAACGTCGTGGTTCTTTAGACCGGTCAAGCTGTGCAAGCGCGCACTTGAGCAGCTTTATCGCCTCGGCTCGCCCCCCCACAATCCACCAGTTCCGCTCGACCTTCTCAATAATCCGCGGCGCCCACGCCGGCGATGTATCCAGGGCCCACCGCAACGCGACACGGATATTCTCGATCTCGCGCTTCCAGGACCTCAAGGCCCCGTTCTGAACGGTCCGTGGACAGTTCCGGGCCGGCTCGTTCGACGACGTGGAGGTAGTACTCGCCATGTCGCCGACGGATAGTTTGCTCGTCCTCGGGGTTTTCGGCGATCCGCTCGAGCGCATACTGGCGCACGGTTTCGAGCATCACGAGACGAGCGGAACCATCGGGTTGGTGGCGACGATCAACAAGGCTTTTGGCAACGAGCGCCTCGATCGCGTCGATGCCGGCGCCAGTCACCGCCTCGGCGGCGTCGAGCGTGGCGCCGCCAGCGAACACCGCGAAGCGCGCGAACACACTCCGGAGCCGTTCGTCGAGCAAGCGATAGCTCCACTCGAGGGTGGCACGGAGAGTGTGCTGACGGGTTGGGGCGTCTCGAGTGCCGGCGCCGAGGCTGCCTAGTGCATCGTCGAGTCGGGATGCGAGGTGTTCGACGCCGAGCACCCCGCCCCTCGCGGCAGCAAGCTCCAGAGCGAGCGGAAGACCGTCCAGACGCGCGCAGATCCGGGCAACGAGTGGCGCACGTGAGGGTGTGATCGCAAACCGCTCGTCATGGCGACGGACCGCTGCCAAGAACAGCGCGGTCGCTTCTGCGGCCTCGACCTCGGCGACCGTTGCCCCATCGGGATACGGCGGAACCCCAAGCGGCTCGACCACAAAGCGATGCTCCGCACCCAGGCGCAGTACTTCGCGACTGGTGACGAGTACCGTCAGGCCCGGAGACGACGCGAGCAGGTCGGCCACCAGCGTTGCGGCCGCGAGCACGTGCTCGAAGTTGTCGATGGCGAGCAGAAGCTCCTTGCCGAACAGGACACGGCATAACGCCTCGCGGACGCTTTCGCCCTGGAATGGCGCGGCCCCGAGCGCGCGCCCAAGAGCTGAACCGACATCCTCGGGCCGAGCGGCCGCCCCGAGCTCGACCCAACGCCCGCCATCCGAGAAGCGCGACTCGATCTTGCGCGCGACGCAGAGCGCTAGGCGTGTCTTCCCAACACCACCGGGGCCTGTCAAAGTCACCAGGCGTGTGTCGGGACGCGTCAGCAGGTTCGAGACCGCCTCGATGTCATTGTGTCGCCCGATGGTCGCCGTGGATAGTGCCGGCAGCGCCGCCGCTCGCCTTCGCCGAGCATGGACCAGCGCAATTCGCGAGTCACGTCCGTCGGCGCATTCGCTATCCGGGCCGACTCCGGTCTCGGTCGCCGGCTCGATTTGCAGCGCCAGCGAATGCTGGAGAATCTCGGCCTGCAAGGCACTGAGCTCGGGACCTGGTTCGAGGCCGAGCTCCTTGACCAGCAGGAGCCGCGCTCGCTGGTAGACATCCAGCGCCTCGGCCTGCCTACCGCTCCGGTACAACGCCAGCATCAGCTGACCACGCAATCTCTCCCGCAACGGGTTGCGCCCCACTAGGTCACGCAGCTCGGCAATGAGCTCACGATCACGGCCGAGCGCCAGCTCCGCCTCCAAGCGGTCCTCGACCGCGCCGAGCCGAACCTCCTCGAGCTCCGCGATCGCCGCTTGCGCAAACCGCTCGTACGTGAAGTCGACCAGCGGCCGACCCCGCCACAACCCCAACGACTCACGCAGCACCCTAGCCGCTTGCACGGGATCCACCGCCGCCAGCGCGTCACGCCCCCGCTCGACCAGGTCGCAGAAGCGCTCCAGGTCAAGCTCCCCTGGACCGACCCGGAGCAGATATCCATGCCCGCAGGTGCACAGCACGCCATTGGTCGACCCGCCCGACGCATCCCCGATGCGAGCCGCGGGCGCGCCGCCGGCACTCAGAGCCTTCCGCAGCCGAGACACGTACGCCTGCAACGTGCGACGCGCGCTCGCTGGCGGCGACTCCCCCCACAGCTCATCGACAAGCACGTCAACTGACACAGCCTCGTTGCGATGCAACAACAGGATCGCCAACAGCGCCCGCTGCTTACCCCCGCCCAGCGCAACCAACCGATCGCCCTCGCGAACCTCAAGCGGACCCAGGATCCGATACTCCATCTCTTTTTCTTTCGCTCGTGCCGGGTCTTGACCGCCCCCATGCGGCGCCCAATTACCCCCAGCGCAACACATCGTCGCTGGTTTGCAACCGCTTTGCAACACCGCCCGCGCAACATGGTCTCGATCAACATGTCGCGCGACCCCGCGTCACAGAAACCTAAAGTTGGAGGCAAGCCATGGTGTGCCGTCTTTCTCATCTTTTGACCCGCCGGCGTAACGGGTTCGCGCTGATCCCCGCGATGGCGGCGGTTGTCGTCTTGGCAGCGCCCGCGGCGTCCGCCACGGCCGCATCGCCGCTCACCGGGGAGACGCTAACGGGCACCGTCACGACAACGAGCGGATCCGCATCCGCATTCAGGAATTGCAGCCAGCGATATGTGATCAGGGCCGGCGCGACCTTCAACTCCTCCGGCAACGCCACCGGACCGTATCACGGCTCGTTTGTCGACGAGCAAGGTTCTGCGGGCCTGTTCGACACGGTGATCCACAATCAACTCTCACAGTCTGGCCTCTCGGTGCCGTTCACGATCACAACACCGGGCAACACAACGATCACGGGCACAATCAGCAACTATCAATCCTCCCGCTTCCCGAACCTCGGGCCGCCTGGGGGGCTTGGGGTTCCTTTGCAGCGGGCCTACCGTCGCGGGCCTCAGCGTGAACACGACCGCGACATACACGGCCACGATCCAGGTCCCCGGGCAAGCCCCCCAGGCGATCAGCGGACAGGCTGACGTGAGCGGCACCGTCTCCACGCAGCCGGGTGCTCAGACGAACCTTACCGAGAGCTTCACCGGATAGCACCGCTAAATCCGTTCCGCAACAGATCTCGCCAAGTATCACTCACGAACCCAATCGCGGGCGCGAGCATACCCCGCATCTCAGACTCACCGGCATCCCATGTTTCAGAGGGATGCTCTGATGTGCCGTCCTTCTCGTCGTCCGACGGCTGGGATTACATTATCGACACTGTTCGCCGCGTTGGCAGTACGTGCATTGCTGAACGCGGCGAGTGAATAGCACAGGGAGTCATCCAATGGCAAGCCGGATTCAAATTAGCCTCGCCGTAGCTTTGATCACAGGTCTGATCGTACCGAGCGTGAGCGCGGCCTGGCCACAGAGATCGTCACCTGCCGCGGCGCCGTACAAGTACGTCACGGTGGCGTTGCCGAATGAGGTAAACACCGGAGTCGCCGACATCAACAGCGGCGGCGCATACGTCGGCGCAGGCTGCGACGAGACGTGCACCAATCGGGTTCAGTTCATCGCTACCCCGCAGGGCAAGCTGACGTTCTTCACAATCCCGTTCGCCGATTTCTCGCCTACCGCACCGTACCTCCCCGTAGGCATCGACAACCGTGGAGACGTGGACGGGCAATACACCGATCCCCAGGGCGCACTACACGGATACCTGCGCAGCGCAGACGGCACGACGTGGACCAAGATCGACGACCCGCTCGCCGCGGAAACGACCGGCGCCGGAACCGTCCCCGAGAGCATTAGCCCCCACGGCTCGGTGATCGTCGGCTACTACATCGACAGCGCCAACATTCAACACGGCTTTCTCTACCGCGACGGAGCTTGTACGACCTATGACGTGCCCGGCGCAAGCGCAACCGCGGTCAACTTCTACCATGAGAGCGAGTTCGGCGGCTATTACATCTCTAGCAACGGCGCAAGCCACGCCTTCTACGTCAGGGACGGCAGGCTTCACACGATCCAGGCCCCCGGATTGCCCAACCCCACCAGTGGCGAGGGCGCGGCACTCGTGGCCATGAGCCAGGAGGGCACTTTCTTTGGCGATGAGTTCTCCCAGCAGCCGATCGTCGGGTTTGCCTACGCGAACGGCCGCTACACGACGATCAGAGACCCCCATCAACTTGGGACGACCGGGGCCGATGGCACCGAAGTCGCCAATGCCAACCTCAACGGCGTAGCGGTGGGCAACTACACCTACACCGCGAGCACCAGCACTCAACCCGGATATCTCCACGGTTTCATCGCCTTCCCCCAACACCAGGGCTAGCGTGCTCACGGAGGCGAACAGGGGCCCAGTCCCCGACGGGACGCTCACCCGCGACATCGCAGACTCGGTGGCGGTCACCGACTTCGTCCGCCACAAGACGATCATCCTGCAGCCGACCAAAGCTACCTCGCCAAGGCGATCCACCCAGCCAAATAGCCGACACGTCCAACCGTAGGCCGAATGAGGCCGCCACAGGCGCGGTGGCTACCGCGTCCCTGTGAGAGCGAGCGCGAGATCGTCACTTCCGAGAGAGACGGACCCCAGTGCAGAGGCGACCTACGGCGCGTCGCCGAGCTCAGTTCCGTTCCCTGGGTACACGGTAGGCGAGATCCACGCCGGCGTGAAAGGAAGTCTTCCGCATGATCGTGGCCCGGGCCTCCTAGTCGCCAGGGGCACAATGTGGCCCGGCAGGCCTTGCCTCAGGTCCCGATCAGAAGCCGCCTTTTCCCCTGCAGCCCGTGTGCGCAGCCAAGCGCCGAAAGAGAACTGAGCCACTACCGAACGCGTCCAGAGACAGGAGGACCAACACCCGCGCAGCCAGCACTTGACATCCGGCTACCTATCAAAGAGAACGCAACGTGCTCGACCTCCTGCCCGAACGCGACCGCCCGCCGATCAAACGCCGCCTCACCCAGGCATGGCAGGAGACCGACCACCCCAAGGCGCTAGATCAGCTCAAGCGCCTCGCCGTCGAGCTCGAGCACGAACACCCCGGGGCCGCCGCCTCGCTGCGCGAGGGGATGGAGGAGACGCTGACCGTCACGAGGCTCGGGATCACCGGCAAGCTCAAACTGACACTCCAGTCGACGAACCCGTGCGAATCGATGATCGGCACCGTCCGAGCGATCCAGCGGAACGTCAAGAACTGGAGCAGCGGCGAGATGTGCCTGCGCTCGACGGCCGCCGGGATGCTCGAAGCCGAAACCCGGTTCCGCAAAGTCGAGGGCTACCGCGGCCTCGCCCAACTCGCCATCCACGTCGAAACCGACCTCATCAAACGCCGCCACCAACTCCAAGCCGAGTTGACACCAGCCGTCGATGTGTGACCATTCCGAAGGGACCGTCGCCAGATCAGATTTCCACGACGGACGGGACATCCTCCCTCAGTTGGCGACAGAGGAGGAGTCTTGTTGGGAGCGCAGCCGGTCGGTACACCGGTGCGCACCGTGGTGAGGAGCGCTCGACGTGCTCGGGCCTCACGGGAGCAGGACCGCGAGGCTGGCCCTTTCGTCTTACAGGCTTTTCGTGAGCTCGGCGGCGTACCCCACACAGGCGTGGTGTAGCCGCGAGGCTGGCGTCTCGGTGAGCTTGGCGAGTCAGTTTGTGATGGTGAAGCTCAGTCGGCTCGTCGCCGTGCCGCCTGCCCCGGTAGCGCGAATCGTGACCATGTAAGGGCCGAGTCCCAGGCGGCGAGCGCCGAGCCAGCCCGTGAACTCAAGCCGCCGCCGGCCGGCGGCGGTGATCCGCAACGAAAGCTTGCCGCGGAGGACGTTGCGCACGCAGCGCGGGTCGTTCCGATCGGTGGCGTTGATCGTGCGGCAGCGATCGTGTAGGCGCCGCCCGCGGAGCGCTTGCCAGAACGTCAGGGTGACGCGGGCGGCTTGGTTGACCGTCAAGCCGAAGTGTGTGTCGAGCGGGGCGACGCGGGGCTCGGCCGAATGCGTCGGCTCTCTCCAGCGACGGTGAGCTTGGGTGACCCGAAGGGTAAGCCGGCTGGTAGGCGTCGACGCGGGGGGGACCGAGGTCGTGGGGGCAGGGGTGATCGCGATCGTCGAGCTCTGGCTCGTCGTGTTGCCCAGAATGTCGCTGCTCGAGGTCGTGAGGGTGTAGGTGCCAGGCGCGGTGTAAACGTGCGACACCGACTCATCGGTTGCCGTGGTGCCGTCACCGAAGCTCCAGTGCGTGGCAAAGATCGCCGACCAGGCATCGAGCGGGGTGACCGCGAAGTCGACCGGGACGCCTACGGCCCCGCGCGCCGGGACCGCCAGCCCTTCCAGCACCGGCCCGCCGCCATCGTTGACCATCGACCACACCGGAAAAGCGGTGCCGTTGAACAGCGCAGCGAGGACATCGACGTCGCCTGCAGGATCCACGAGGGTGACGCCGCCATCGTCGTCGGCGATTGGCGGTGAGATCGCACTGGGCGTGTTCCACGTTCCATCCGGCGGCTCCTGATCCGCCCACACCGCGGCCGACAGGGCGCCGTCGTCGTTGAAGCTCCAATCGGCGGTGACGGTGCCGTCAGTAGCGACGACGACCTGCAGGTCCTGCATGAAGTCCGGGGAGGGGACCGTCGCAACCACGGTGGAGCTGCCCCAGACGCCGCCCGCGGGCCGCACCGCCGCCGCGATCGACACGGGGTCGTTGACACCGAAAGCCCAGACGAGGGCTGCCTTGCCCGCCGCGTTGACCGCGAGACCGAAGCCCGAGTTCGGACTGGGCCCGTCCGATTGACCGCCCGTAGCGAGGTTTCCGTCCGCGTGCCAGGCGCCGCCGGCCGGGCGGTCCGCGGTACCGAGCAGGTAGTTCGTCCCGTCGTAGCCGGTCCACGCCGCTGTCGCATCGGCGTGTGAGTCCAGCGCGACCTGCACGGTGTAGAAGTATTTGTCGGTCGCGATCTGGACGGGGGACGTCCATGACCCGTCGGCATTCATCATCGCCGACACGACCGCCTCATCGCTGCCGTTGTCGCTTGCCCAGACGATGGTCGCCGCGCCGCCAGGCGTGAACGCCACCGACGGCGCCACGTTCCCTACTGCCTGATCGTCGAGCGGAATGGCCGGACTCCAGGCGCTGCCTCCCGGGCGGTAGGCCGTGTCGATCTCGCCCGCTGGCGTTTCCCACGCCACCAAGGCGTCCCCCTGGGCATCGATCGCGACACTCGGTGCCGTCTGCGCGCCGGCGGTCGACAACGTCGAGGCAGCCGCCGCCGGCCATGGCTCGCCGGCGGCATCGACGACCGCGTCCACGTCGCCCTGGTAGACGTAGGCAAGCACAGCGTCACCCGCCCCGTTGCCCGCCAACACCGGATTGGCGGACGGGCCGATCTGCACGGGACTCGGCCACGTCCCACCCGCTTGATGCCGAGCGACCATCATGCCGTGCATCTCATCCAAATATGCCACCGTCAGGTCACCGGCCGCGTCGGTCGCCGCGGCGGGCGCGCCGCAATCGCAGCCCGGCGCCGACGTTATCGCCGGCGTAAGCCACGTCGCAGCGCCACGGGCCGGGGCGGCGCCGAACAGCACGACTAAAACGGCGAGTACGGCCGAGGCCTGGGCCCGCGCCTTACGTCTCAGACGCGCATCGCGACGCCCATCTGCCTCACCCAGAACCCCATCAGCGGTGTCCGGAACCGCGGCCGGGCTGCGACTCACGCCGACGGCGAGCAACACAGCCCCGAATGTGAGCACCAGCATCCGTCCAAACCTGCCCGCGGTGATCCCGGATCCATGTCCCATCAACGCAAAGACCTCCTGAGATGGTCAGCCCTGTCCGCCAGCTCCATCCTTGCCTCGTTCGTCGAGGTAGCAGCGGCCGATTGCAGCCGGTCGATCAACTCGAGCCAGCCGAAGAACTCGGTCGCGGCTCCGTCACCGACGGTCACGCGACCGCTGACCGTGTCCGATGTCTGCGTGATGTCAACCACGACCCGTTTGCTCCGCGCCATGCTCACTTCAAGTTGAGCGTGGTGCGCCGGCTCTGATAGCGCATCGGAAGCGACCCTGAAGTTATCCCGTCCGCACCCTCATGTTTGACGGTTCAAGCGCCGCGGGAAGGCCAGCGCGGGAGCGGATACCAAACCGACTCTGGCTCGCGATTTGACCGCGCGTGTCCGGCGGGTCGTCAACCACGCTGCTGTTCGGCCACCAAAGGAGCCATGCAGTGGAGCTGACTGCCCACTCGAGGACCGGTATCGGACACACGCAGCCACGCCGGGGCCGTTGGCGTCGAACACCCGCGCGAGCAGGAAGGTAGGTGTGAGGCGTGGCTTCAGCAGCGACGTGCTTCTCGCCACGAGCGCGACAAACGACGCGGGCCTGGCACGCATCCCCGCGCGCTCTGCCTGCCGCGCTTTGCGTAACTCCGAGTTTACGTGGGGGGGTTAGCGCAGGCAGGCGAAACGAGCTCTGGCTGCTCGCCGATGTCCCTCCGACAGCGTTGGAACAGCCCGAAGGCGAAGCGAGCGTGCAGCGCGAGTGAGGGGGACCGGGGTGCGGACCGGGGTCTTCACGGGCGCGAACCGGTGGGGAGACGAGCAGGCTTCGTTGCATCACCCGCATCGGATGATGCGGGCCCCCAAGCCGCCCGAGACGCTCCGGTCTATGCCGCCACCGAACGAGGAGTGCCGTTATGTCCATCGCGACGACAGCGATCAGCCCGTTTCGAACTGAGGTCCCGGACGAGCAGCTCGGTGAGCTGCGGCGCCGCATCGCCGCGACGCGCTGGCCCAGCAAGGAGCTCGTCGCCGATCGGTCGCAGGGGGTGCAACTGGCGACGGTTCGGGCGCTCGCCGACTACTGGGTGAACGATTACGACTGGCGCCGGTGCGAGGCAAAGCTGAACGCGCTGCCGCAGTTCAAGACCGAGATCGACGGGGTGGACGTCCACTTCATCCACGTGAAGTCGCGGCACGAGAAGGCGCTGCCGCTGATCATGACTCACGGCTGGCCCGGCTCGGTGATCGAGCTGCTCGACACCGTCGGACCGCTGACCGATCCGACCGAGCATGGCGGGCGCGCGGAGGACGCGTTCGACCTCGTGCTGCCTTCCGTGCCCGGTTACGGCTTCTCGGTCGAGCCGACCGAGGTCGGCTGGGACCTGTTCCGGACCGCACGGGCGTGGGCCGAGCTGATGCGCCGTCTCGGCTATACCAGCTATGTCGCCCAGGGCGGCGACGTGGGCGCCGGCGTCACCGACGCGATGAGCCGCCTGGCGCCCGAGGGCCTGATCGGCGTCCACACGAACCTGCTCGTGCCTGCGCTGAACAACCCCGCGGCCCTGCCGGCGGACACCGAGCAGGAAAAGGCGGCGCTCGCCGCGATCAAGACGTTCGGGACGAGCGGCAACGGTTACTTCGTGGAGCAGTCCACCAGGCCCCAGACGATCGGCTACGCGCTGCTTGACTCCCCCGTCGCACTCGCGGCGTGGATGGTGGACCACGACACGGACGCCTACTACAAGATCGCGCGGGCCTTCACCGACGGCAAGCCGTCGGGCAACCTCACCCGCGACCACATCCTCGACAACGTCACGATCTACTGGCTGACCGGCACCGGCGCGTCGGCCGCGCGGTCGTACTGGGAGGCCTACGGGCCAGACGCGCCTGCTGCCGGCTTGAAGCCTCTGCCGGCGTCGTCGATCCCGTTCGGCTTCACGACGTTCCCGGGCGAGATCTGGCGGTCGCCGCGCAGCTGGGTCGAGGCGTCCTACCCGAACGTCGTCTACTTCAACGAGGTCGACAAGGGTGGCCACTTCGCCGCGTGGGAGGAGCCCGAGCTCTTCAGCACGGAGATCCGCGCGGCGTTCAAGTCACTGCGCTGAAAGTTCAGAGGAGATCCTCATGAGTTCGTCGCCACCGGAATTCGCGGAGAGGTTCGGCGGCCCCACCAGACCGTCGATGCGCTCATCGTCACAGATGCGCGCGAGCCATTCATCCGACTCGAAAGAGGTGATTTTCGATGCCTGATCCCACCATCGTTCTCGTCCATGGCGCGTTCGCGGACGCGTCAGGCTTTCGCGGCCTGTATGACGAGCTTCTCGGCGAAGACGTGACGATCGTCGCTCCGCCGAACCCGCTGCGGGGTCTGACGGGCGGCGACGGCGAGTACCTCAAGGGCGTGATCGGTGAGATTGAAGGGCCGGTCCTGCTCGTCGGGCATTCCTACGGCGGTTCGGTCATCACCGCGGCCGGCACGGCCGACAACGTGGTCGGTCTCGTCTACATCTCTGGGTTCGCTCCGGACGAGGGCGAGAACCTGACCGACCTGCAGTCCAAGTTCCCCGCGCCCGGGATCGTCCCGTACATCGTGCAGCACGAGTCGCCCGACGGCGGCAGCGAGTTCACGCTCGCGCTGGACGGCTTTCACGAGTCATTCTGCGCCGACCTCCCGGCCGATGACGCGGCGTTCCTCGCGATCACCCAGCGCCCCCTCGCCGGCGTTGCCCTCACGGAGGCGGCGCCGACCCCGGCGTGGCGCAACCGTCCGGTCTGGGCGGTGCTTCCGACCGCCGACAGGGCTATCGACCCCGGCGTCCACCACTTCAGCTACGAGCGCGCGGGAGCGACGGTGACCGAGATCGAAGGGGCCTCGCACGTCTCCATGATCTCCCACCCCAAAGAGGTCGCGGAGGTCGTCATGACCGCCGTCCGCGCCTATGCCGTGTAGCTGGCCTGATCTGATGGCCGTAAGCGAGAGCACCCTCGGCTAGACCGGGGGTAGCAATCGAGGCTGCTGCTCTCGGCGCAAAGCGGCCATTACGGGCGGGCACGACGATACGGCCCGCGTGGTCGCTTCTGGATAGAGGCACCTACGCGACCCCTGGCCACGATGCTCGCCGGACGATGAATCCCGGTCTCGACGGGGGGAACGTCACCGGTCCCCCAAATCGCCATAAGCGCGCACGATCGGCTGGTAGACGGATCGGAGAATGCCGACGGCGATGTTTGACCATGCGAACAGCCCCATTTGTTGACCGCTGTCTAGCCTGGAGTAAATGGCCCCTCCGCGCGCCGACACCGCCGGGGCGCTCACGGGCGCCATCGTCTCAGCCGCATTTGCGCTCGGGTGGGCGATGTGGGGAGCCTCTGGGCTGTCCTCGGAGGCAGCGGCGGTGACCCGGATTGTCGCGGTGTTGGCTGGCCTTGCGCTGATCGGTCGCGCGGCGGTGCTGCGCCGAAGCAGTCCGCGTGCGACCCACGAAAATTCGATGTTCTCCTCGACCGCGTACCGCCGGATCGTGGCCGTCGAGGTGATCGCTTTGTTCGGCGGCGCTGCCGTCCTCAGCGCAACGAGCGAAACCGCGTACACGATCACCTGGTTTGCGCTGATCGTCGGCGCTCACTTCCTGTCGTTCGGGCGCGTGTTCTGGACCGGCTTCTACGTCATCGGCATAGTCCTGATCGGCGGTGCCCTGGCAGGCACGATCACCGGCCTCGCCGGCGGGTCCGCTGCTCATATCCGCGCCGTCACGGGGCTCACCGCCGCTGCGGACCTGTTCCTCGCCACCGCGTGGACCGTGCGGTGGGCTGATCGGCGATGACCGTTCGGCTCACGGCGCCGGCCAGCCCGACGATCCGGCGATCGTCTGCTGTTTCGCGGCCTTCTCGGCTACCCGCGCAGTGAGGCTCGGATGTGCCCGGAGCCATATCGCCGTCTGGGTTGTTCTGCCAGAACGGCAATTCCGGTTGCTCCCACCGACGCTCCTAGTTCGTGACGTAGTAGAGGGTGTGCGACCTGGAGCGACGGTCTTCGTTACCGCGTCACCGGCCGGACCGGTGTCGTCGTCCGCGGCCGTGGTGTCGGGCGGGCGGGTAATCAGCCGCAGTTGGGAAGTCCCTGATCCGCGCCGTGGCCCCATGGCCAGCGACGTCCGAGTACGGCCACGCTGAGGTCGCGCCCCAGGGCCCCGAGGAGAACGGGACCGAGGCCGAAACCCCGTCCAGGTTGACCAGGTTGAACGCGCCGCCGACCGTAGCTCCGGTCGGTGTCGTGCCTGGGGGCGTTGAGCCGAGGATTTCGCCGGTGAACAGCGCGTGGAGGGTCACGCCCGGCCTCACCGGGGTCGTGATCACGCTCGTCACGTTGCAGTAGCAGCCGTTCCCGAGCCGGCTCCAGGACTGAAAGCCGTCCAGCCTGAAGCGATGGACGGTCGGCGCGATCGCCAGGGCCGGGTAGCCGTCGAAGTCGGCGCTCATCTTCCACACGTGGGGCTGGACGCCGATCTCACCGGGATTGTCGTACGGCACCGTCAGCGGCCGCTCATTCTCGAGAAATTCGACGTTCCCGTACTCACCGTTCCATGTGATCTCGGTCTTCTTGAAGTGCTCGAGCCAGATGCCCTGCCAGGTGTTGTGGTCCCCGTTGACGATGGCGCCGGTGTTCCCGCTGGACGCCGTCCAGTTGGTGGTGGTGTAGCCGTCGCCGGAGTTGTTGTTGGTCTGGATCTCGCCCTGGTTCAGGATCGTGTAGTTCTGATTGAGCAAGAACCCGTTGGTGGATCCGCTGACCGAGCTCACGTCGGTCAGCGCCGTCGGGTCGTTCCACCAGCCCGCGCGGCGAGGCGTGTCGCCGATCACGACCTGATTGTCGGCGAACGGTCCCATGTCGGCCGGGTCGAACGCGCGGCCATCTGCGTTGAACTTGGAGAGCACCGTACCCGGAGCCGAGTCTTTGACGACGAGGGTCGCGGTGTTGTCGGCCCTCAGGATCGGGTCGCCGAGACCCATGACCACCTTGTCGGGCTTGGCGATCGTTAGCGGCGCGTCTAGAACGTACGTGCCCGGGCCGAGGAGCAGGTTCTTGCCGCTCGCCAGCGCCGCGTTCATCGTCTCCGCGTTGTCTCCCGCTGCAACAGTCGCGATGTAGAAGCTGCTCAGCGGCAGGGAGTCACCCTGGCGCGCGGCGGTGCTCCAGTTCGGGCCACGCACGTCGAACTGCGCTGACGGGCGGAACACCCGGAACTGGCGCCCGTCGTAGTAGACAAAGGGTGCCTCGCGGATCACCGGTGTAAAGGTCACGTTGGTGATGTCGCCGGGCGCAGCGTACGGCGAAATCGAGCCCGGTCCGAAGTTGTCAGACGGAGCGCCAAGGGTGCCGCTGAACACCATGTCGGACCCGAAGCCCGAGTATCCGCCGATGGCGTCCTGCTGAAAGTAGATGTCGGAGTTCCCGCCGTTGCCTTCGGTGCCCGGGCGGTTCAACCCGTCGCCATTGATGACCTTGCCGGTGATGACCGAGTTCGTGATCGCGAAGCCGTTGGCGACGCCGGGTATCACGTTGATCTGGAAGCCCTGGGTCACCGGGTTGCACGGGTTCTCGCACGCGCCCGGAGTTTGGGTGACGGGCGAGACGTACAGGTCTCCCAGGATGTTGACGCGGCGTAGCGTCGCGGTCTGCGAGGTGTACCAGAGCATTCCGCCGGCCGGAACGTTGGCCTGGATCGGGTTGATCGTCAGGTTGGACATCTGGCTATCCCGGATCGCCAAGAAGCCGTTGTTGATGCTGAGAGCACCGTTGATCACGACGTCACATGGGCTCTTGCCAAGACCCGCGACCACCGTGCCGGGGGCGACTTCCGCCTGAATGACGTCGCTCGTCGTCGCCGTCGCAGGCGTGACCGAGGGGTCGCCGTATGTGCCCGGCAGGAAGAAGAACTCCCGCTTGCCGTCACCGGCCGGCGGTGTCGCGTTGAGCGCCGCGTTGATCGAAGCGACCGACATCGACGGGTCGAAAATCGTGACATTCGCGCCGAACGGATTCGTCGGGACGCTCGCGACCGGCGTCGGGGCAGAGGTACACGGGTTCGTCGTCGCGGAGGCCGTCGCAACGCCCACCGAGAGCAGGACAGGCACCACGCACCCTACGAGCAGCGCTGCACGCACCAGTCGTGAGCCAACCGCGCTTCGCGCGCGTCTTCCTGGAGAACTCATGAACATGCGCTGCTGCTCCTCCTGTCGATGACCGAGTGCGGAGGCCCACCGCGTGCCCACACCTCCTATAGCTGCATACATTTATCACAGGTGTGCGCTTTGATGCAAGCTGTGGCCGGACGGCCATGGGGGGCGAACCTTGTTCCGAGCCGGGGCCGCGGTGGGTTCAGAGGAGTTCTGCGATCGTGGCGGCGGCGCGTGCCGCGCCATCCGGGGCGACTGGTTGGTAGTCGACCTGACGGCCGATCTCGTTCGCGATCGCGGCGGCGATCGTTTCGGGGGACGCGTCGTCGAAGTCCATCCGCAGGCCGGCGCGGTAGCGGTTTAGGCGGTGGTGGACGTGAACGTTTTGCTCGAAGTGGTGCTTGAGCGGGAAGTAGATGAACGGCCGGCGGTTGGCGGTGAGTTCCATCGCGGTCGTCAGGCCGCCCTGGACGATCGCGAGGTCGCAGGCGGCCAGGTGCTGGTAGAGGTCGTGCACGTAGGCACGGACCTCGAGTCCGTGATGTGTCGGGAGGGACGCCGAGTTGATCCGCGGACCGGCGACGACGATCATGCGCAGCTCGGGGACGAGGCGTTTGGCCTCGGGGAAGCTCGCGATGACGCGCCGCAGAAGGGCGGCGCCGACGCCTGAGCCCCCGACGGTCACGATGCACACCCGCTCGTCGTCGTTGTAGCCGAGCTCGGTTCGCAACCTCTCGCGGTCGGCGAAGCGGGCTGGATCGAAGCCGGTGATATAGCCGGCGAAGCTGAAGTGCTGCTCGGTCCATTCGCGGATCGGCGGCAGGTCGGCACCGAAGCTCTCGGCGACGATGTCGTCCGGGTCGCCGACGAACAGCGCCCGGTCGCGCACGCGCGGGTAGCGCGCGATCTGCTCGATCATCTCGGCGTTGTAGTCGGCGGTCAGGAACGCCTCGTGTTCGCCGCCGTCCGGCATGGGTAGCCACCCGACGAAGTCCGTCAGCCAGGCGTATGCGGCGCTCTTGAGCTCTGGGTTCTCGTGCAGGTAGTAGTCGAGCTCCCACGCCTCGTCACCGATCCACAGGTCGAACCGCTCCTCTGAGACCAGGTCGTGGAAGACCATGAAGTTGGCCACGAGGATCTCGTCCATCCGCCGCCACGCCTGGAAGCAGTGCAGGTCGTGCTCAGCCGACTCCGACTCGATGTGGCCGGACTCGTTGGCCAGGTGGGCGCTGGCGGGATGGATCAGCTCGCCTCGCGCCTGGAGCACCTCGGTGACTGGGTGCTGCGCCAGCCACTCGATCTGAAGGTCGGGGTGGAGTTTCCGCAGCTCATCGGCAATCGCGACGTCGCGCTGCGCGTGCCCAAGGCCGATCGGTGAGGAGATGTACAGCGCGCGCGGGCCGCGGGCCTTGGCGCGCGTCCAGGCCGAGGTGGGTCGCCGCCGGGCCACGAACTCCCGGATCAGGAGGTTGACCATCACCGGGTCCCGCGCCAGGGGAATGTGCCCAGAGCCATGGAGCGTGACCACATCTCCGCCGGTCGCCCGCGCGAGCGCCTCCCCCTGAACGTGTGGCCGGATCAGGTCATGGTCGCCGTGGATCACCAGCGTGGGGCAGCGCACCCGCGCGCAGGTCTGCTCTGAACCGCTCCTCGCGGGGAATTCCGATCCCGAGGATGGTGTCGAGGATCGTCTGCGGTGTCGTCTCAAGCGCCCAGCCGATGCAATCTTCGATCTGCTTGGTCGAATGCGGCTCGACGAAGCAACGTCCGAAGAAGAACTCCAGGAAGCCCAGGTAATCATGCTGCAACAGGCCGGCAGCGTTGACCCAGTCCGGATCGGTCTCGAGTGCGTCCTCGAACGGTGAAACGTCGCGGTCGGGGTGGTTGGATACAAGCGCCACCCCGGGACCGACGTAGACGATGCTATCGACCCGCTCGGGGTGATCAGCAGCGAGCATCGTTGCCCACAGCGCGCCGGAGGACAGCGCGACCAACGCAGCGCGATCCGTGGCGGTGGCATCCAAAACCATGACCGCGTCTTTTGCGAACTCGGTGGGGCTGTACGCCTCCGCGCCGGCCGGACGGTCCGATCGCCCGTTGCCCCGACCGTCGAAAGTGATCACACGGAAATGCCGCGCCAGATACGGCACCTGCGTCTTCCAGAAGCGCGAATGGATGATCGACCACGTCGGGAGCAACAAGATTGTCGGCTCGCCCGACCCATAGACCTCATAGAACACGCGCACCCCACCCCGCTCCGCGTACCCCTCGACGTCGGGATAACGAGCACGTGTCTGTTCCCGCCGCTCAGGACGCTCCCCGGATCTCGCGGACAGCGCCGGAGAGGACGCCGACGCAGTCAACGGTGCACCCCGAGCACGACGTGAAACGGCGAGTCACCAGCACGCGACAATTGCAATGAACGAGCCGTCCGGGCCACGACCGCTCCGAACACGAACCCCACCACTTCGACATCGATCTCGCAAGCCGCCGAACTCATTATGTGCCTCCTAAATCGTGCCCCGCGAGCCTAGATCAACCACATCCCAATCGCATCAGGGGACCACCTAATCAACACGCATCCGAGACGCGGCTGCAGCCCCCGATCCCGGGTCGTAGCTCCGACCGCGTGCTGAATGGAGAAGCCCGCGACGCGCCCCGCCGACGGACGGGCGCCGGGGATCGTGGCGGACGGCGGTAGTCTGGTCGCTATGGCGATCCGCGGCGACGGTCTTCTCTCCCGGCTCGTGGCACGCGGGCGGGGTGTGCCCTCCGCGCGCGACTGGCAGCGCTGCGCCGTACTCGAGCCACTTCCGGCACCACGGATACCTGAGTTTGTCAGCGATGGAGCCTGCCTACCGTTTTCGCCGCTCCTACTAGAGCGGCCGCCAGAGCCGCTTGACCGTTCCGATCCAGCTGTGAGCGCTCTCGCCGCACAACTCGACGGGAAGCTCGCGGGCTGGCGGCTGCTCGCGCGGACCGACACTGAGGTGCAGTTCGGACGTGGACTCCCGCCGGAGCTGCTGACGGTCGTCGTCAGACACGACGCCAAACGCGGCACATGGTCGTGCGTAGCGAAGCGCAGCGGCCGGCCGCTGCGCGCAACCCGCGACGGGATCCGGGCGTCGTCGTGGCATGTGGACGAAGCTGTCGAGCTCAAGCCTGAGGACACCGTTCTGCGGATATGTGTGACAGAGCAGACGGTCTCAGGCGGCCGCCGGGCCGACGGGCGTGTACTCGCGCCGGACCTCTATGAGAGCGACGACGAACTCATCCTAACGATGTACGTCAAGCCTCAGACAGGCCTTCAGATCCAAAGACCAAACCCGGAAACGCCGGTCCGAGTGGCCCTCTCGCAGCCCGTCGGACACAGAGAGGTGATCGACGGAGCGGTGTACGAATAGGAACATCATCGCCTACGCCAACCCAACACCCGGGTCGGCCTAAGCTTCTTCCGGAGACCCTATGGCCCTGACCGAAGAGCAAGCCCGCGTGAAGGCCGCCTACGAGGCGGTGGAGGACGTCTTTCCGATCGCCGGCTACGCGTACGTACTGGCCTGCCGCCGCCAGCTGCCCCAGATCGACTCCCCCGAGACGCTGGCCGAGTACCGCAAGCTGGCCGAGGAGGCCGAGGCGCTGGCCGCGATGGTCACCGCCGGCCGCCGGGCCGCCTGACTGCGACGGCCGAGTTCGGGACTGTCGGCATCCGGGTCAACTCCGTCGCGCCGGGCACGATCGAGACGCCGAAGGCCAAAGAACTCCACATCCGCGAGGGCCTCCTCGGATCGGAGTTCATGAACCGGACGCCGCTATGTCGGTTCGGCACTCCTGAGGACGTGGCGCACGCGGTGGCATTCCTTCTGTCTGACGACGCGGGCTGGATCACCGGCGCCAACCTCGGCGTCGACGGCGGGCAGGGCGTCCGGGCCTTGCCGATGTATCACGGCCTGATGGCCGAGCAGGCGCGGCTCATAGCGGCCGAGGCCGAGAAGGTGACCTAGGAATGTGTTCCTGTGGCTAGGGAGGGCGTGGTCCGTAATATCGCGCGTACGAGTACTGGAGCGAGAAACCGTGACCACTCGGTTGTCATGTGTGACTTATCGTGATAGACGAGAATATTGCCCACGATCACTGGGCAGACCCTCGGCGCGCAGAACCATGAAGTGGGGTCGATGCTCTTGATCTGCTCCTGCTTGGCGATCCGAAGTTCTGCCGCCTTGATCCCCGGAAGGATCGTTGCGGCGCTGCGTTTGTTCGTGCATGCGCGCACGTTGGACGGATGGCTGGCCAGGCAGTCCGGCGCCGACTGCGGGAGGTAGGGCGTGTCGGAGATGAAGATGACGTGCTTCGCCGAGCGCCGCAGGAACTCAAAGATGTCTGCCACGCCGTCTTGCCATGCGCCGCCGTAGCCCGTTGGCACTCCGGCCTTGTGGCTCGCCTCTGGCTCGATCCATCGTGCCCAGGAGACGACTACGAGAGATGGGTGGAGCCTCGCGATGCGGGCCTTGGCCTTCTCCCTCCAACGGGCGCACAGGCTGTCCGCGTCGTCTCGGAAGGTGACCTCCGCCGGAGTGCACCCCTCTTTGGTCATGACCACCAGGCGCCAGTGGCGTCGCTTGCTGATCCAATTGAGGGCGTCAAACCAGTGCCCCGCATGCGAGTCGCCAAATGCCACCACGGTGCTATGTGAGCCAGGGTCTCCGTAGATGCAGGGCTTGATTTGGTCCCGTCCGTATGCCAACTCACAGCCGTCGGCGATGATGCGCGGAAGCGCCGAAGGCATCGCGGTGAGTCGCGGGCGGAGGTTCGACGGCAGCTTGACCGTCCGTGCACCGGCGATTAGGTCCGCCCGCAACGACGACAACTTGTGATGGGCGGCTAGCCTTGCCGGGGCGGCGGCCGTGGAAGCGAGCGGACCGACCAGCGAACCGGATAGGGCCACGATCGCAATCGCAGTCGCAGCCAGTGCGCCGGCCGCGCTAAGGCCAAGGGCGGGTCGACGAACCACGATCTCGATGCGACGAATCGGCCGCTCCACCAGCACGAACGACATCGCCGCGAGCCCCAGGGAAACGACAGCTACGGCAACCGCTTGTATCTCAGAGAGAGCGTGCCCAAGCACCGCCGGCGCGAGGACCAGCGCGGGCCAATGCCACAAGTACCAAGAGTACGACAGGGCGCCGAGACGTTGAAACGGCGGCGTGCGGAGCAACGCCTGGGCACCGAAGCGGCGGCTTGCCACGGCGCTGCCGCCGCAGATCACAGCCGCGGCGCCGAGGACGGGAAGCAACGCCGAATCACCAGGATACGAGCTGGTCCGTGAGAACAACGCGGCCGCGAGCGCGATACAGCCCAGGCCCACCCAGCTGAGCGGGATCGCCAGGCGGCGGTCGAGACGAGCCACGAGCGGTAGCGCCAACGCGACCAGAGCTCCCACCGCCAACTCCCATGCCCGGGTGACGATCGAAAAATACGCCCACGACGGAGAGGTCGGCGTTTGACGGATCGAGGCCATCAGAGAAATAGCGGCGAGGATGGCAAGGACGATGGTCACGGCGCCGATCACGGGTCGTCGCACTCGCTCGGGTCTGTCCCGACGTCGCACTCGAAGCCAAACCAAGGACGAGGCGACAAGCAGCAGCGGCCAGACGATGTAGAACTGCTCCTCGACCGCCAAGGACCAGAAGTGCTGGATCGGCGAGGGAGAAAGTCCGGCGTTGAAGTAGTCGGCGCCCTCAGCCGCAAAGTGGAAGTTCGCCCCGAAGTACATGGCCGACAGGACGTCGTCCAGGGCGCGTTTGGCGGCGAGGGGATTGAGCAGCAGCGCCGACGCCACCGCCGTCACGATCAGCGTCAACAAAGCCGCGGGCAGGATCCGCCGGGCTCTGCGGGCGTAAAACGTCAGAAACGAGATCCGGCCGTCCGATCGGAGCTCGCGCGCGAGCTGGCCCGTGATCAGAAAGCCCGAGATCACAAAGAAAACGTCGACCCCGACGTAGCCACCGGGAGCCAGCCTGGCGTGCACGTGGTAGAGCACGACGAGCACGATCGCGACCGCGCGCAACCCCTCGACATCCGGCCGAAACTGCTGGTGCTCGCCACCTGAGCCACCGAACCACGACCTCATCGTCCGACTCCTCGTGGACGGACGTGTTCTACGGCTCATGATCGGCTGGGCGCTTCGCATCGTTCGGTCGGCTCGCGATACACCCTAAATCGGAAGCGCGTACCGGTGCTGCTTGGCTCGAACGCGATCTGACCGTGAACCGATAGTCGTTCGATGACCCATCGACGCCCACGGACGGCTCAGGAGGATGCTTCGCGTTCTGATGTCGTGACCCAGACCCTTAGGAGGAGATGACGTGGGAGCAGCGCAACCAACCAAGCTCGGATTCGAGGCCGATATCAAGCCCCTGTTCCGCGAGAAGGATCGAGATGCCATGCGCCGAGCCTTCGACCTGTGGTCATATGCCGACGTTGTCGCTCACGCCGACGCGATCGCGCAGCGCCTGAGCGAGGGAACGATGCCATGCGACGGCGCCTGGCCAAAGGACGATGTCGAACGCTTCCAGCGCTGGATCGAGGAAGGCAGCGCGGCGTAGCGTCATCGCCGCGGTCGACTCGAGGGCTCCGACTGATTGCCCCCGTCGCGAGCGTCAGGGTCCTGACGCTCGCCTCGATCCTCAGAAAGATGCCGTGCCCACGCCGTTATGTTGTGAGCCGCCTTGACCTGAGGCCGTCCAAACCAATCGACAGGGGATAAGTCGTGAAGAGAAGTGCATTTGCCGCAGCGGCGACGCTTGCGGCGGCGCTGGCGTTCGGAGTCAGTGCGGCTGTCGCCGCGCCACTGCCGGGATCGCCGCTCGCGAAGGTAGCCGCGCATGATGGTGTGTCGATCCCGCCGTTGCTCGCGCACGCGATCACGCGGAAGCTTGATGTCGCGCCGGCCATCGCTTCCGCGGGCGCGAGTCAAGCGCCGAGCCAGCAGCAGAAGCTCCAGGCGCCCGACGGGATGCCGGGCGACCTCTTCGGCGCGACCGTCTCGCTGAGCGCCGATGGGCACACGGCCCTGGTTGGCGCCCCGTACAGGAC
Organism: uncultured Solirubrobacterales bacterium; assembly: GCA_963699325.1. Classification (GTDB taxonomy): domain Bacteria; phylum Actinomycetota; class Thermoleophilia; order Solirubrobacterales; family Solirubrobacteraceae; genus Palsa-465. Next base: position 48,148 of record CAVOTN010000024.1, read on the forward strand.
GATTGGAGCCGCATACGTTTTCGTCGAGCAGAGAGGCAAGTGGACGCTTCAGCAGGAGCTCCAATCCCCCACGGGATTCCCCGGGGACGGTTACGGGATCTCGGTGGCGCTCTCCGCTGATGGCTCGACCGCGCTTGTCGGTGACCTAGCCGGCGGCACCAACCAAACCGGAGTCGTCTACTCGTACGCGCGCCGGGGCGGCAACTACGTTCTCAACGGCCAGATCACCCCACCCGATGGGGGCACGGGCGATGAGTTCGGCGCCTCGGTCTCGCTGTCCGGGCTCGGCAACGTCGCGCTGATCGGAGCGCCGATCCACAACGGCTATCAGGGCGCGGCGTACGCCTTCGTTCATGGCGCACGGTCGTGGACCGAGGAGCGCGAGTTCGTAAACCCGGGTGTCCCCGGCTCGGGCTACGGCATCTCGGTCTCGGAGGCCGCGGACGGGCTCATCGGGGTGGTCGGCGCGCTGCTGGGCAACAACGTACAGGGCGCCGCCTACGTCGTCTCGGAGCTCAGCGGCTCTCAGCAGGAGCTCGTCGCCAGCGACGCCTCCGAGGGCAGTCTCTTCGGGGTCTCCGTTTCGATGAACGCTCTCGGTACCCGGGTTCTCGTTGGCAGCCCGTTCGCCAACCTGGGCGACGGCGCGGCCTACGTCTTCGACAACGCCAGGGGCGGGTGGACGCAGTCTCAAGAGCTCGTCCAGTCGAACCCCAGTGGCTCGGACGCGTTCGGCTACTCGGTCGCGCTCGACTATCTCGGTAACGCCGCGCTGATCGGCGCGATCGGACGGAACGGCACCGATGGCAGCGCGTTCACGTTCGCCGGCTACCCGACCCTCACCCAGCAGCGAGAGCTGGACGATCCGGTGCCCGGCAGCGAGGCCGAATACGGATTCTCGGTGGCACTCGACGCGCTCGGCGGCCAACTGCTGATCGGCGCCCCCTACCAGGACAACGCCCAGGGAGCGGCCTGGGCGGCCGCCAACTGATTGGCTGAGGCGCCCGAGCGCCGACGCCACTTGTTAGCCAAAACGGCCGCCGGCTCACACCCGGCGGCCGTTCAGCGGGAGCAGCGGGAGAGGTTTGCTCTTGACACCTCTTGAACCGATGCATAGGCTATCGAGGTATGCAGGGCGTCCAAGGACAGCTTGAAGGTCTTTTGTTGGCGATTCTTCAACAGGGTCCCCTGCACGGCTATGCCATCGCGTCCGAGCTGCGTGCTCGCTCGGGTGGCACGCTGGAGGTTCCCGAGGGAACGCTGTATCCGGTCCTGCACAAGCTCGAGAAAGAAGGGCTGGTGCGCGGCCATTGGGAGAAGGTCAGCGGCCGGCGCAGACGCGTGTACGCCGCGTCACCGAAGAGCCAGAATGCGCTCCGCGAGCGGGTTGAGAGCTGGCAGCGTCTGAGTCGCGCGATCGATTCTGTATTTGGACCCGAGCCCGAGGGGGCTGGCGATTAGCGGCGACCCCACAGCCGAGTTCCTGGACAGAGTGGCGGAGTCGCTGGGCGGCGGGTGGTTTGAGCGCCGCCGCTTCGTCAGGGAGCTTGAGCACCATCTCGAGGACTGCGTGGCTGACCTCAAGCAAGCCGGGGTGCCTGAGGACGCGGCGGTTCGCGATGCGATGGCGCGGCTGGGTGATGTGGACGCGATCGTAGGCGCTGTAAGAGCCACTCGTTCGACTCGTTCCCGGTCCTGGCAACGCGTCACGCGCGTTCCAATTGCCTGGATCGCTGTCGCCGCGATGTCGATCGTCACCCTCGCAGCGGCCGAGCTTCCCCAGGCATCCGGAGCGAAGGTGCCGGGGTTCCCCGTTGCTCCCACTACTCATGTCGGAGCGGGACAGACGAGTCGCGCGGCGCCGTGAGCACAGCCCGACGAGCCACCAGGCCAAGAGCCGAAGTCGTCTGCCCCTCACATGTCGGTGCTCTCGAGACCTCGCGCGCGCTCGCTCGCGGAGCTGATCGCGACCGTCCTGGTGGCGGTCGGACTTGCGATCGCGATCCAGGCCTTGGTTGTCAAGCCTTACAAGATTCCGAGCGGCTCGATGGAGCCGACGCTCGTACCCCACGAGCGAGTGTTGGTAGACCGCATCTTCAAGTCGCTGCACATTGGCAAGATCGTGGTGTTCCACCCCCCACAGGGTGCCGACACCGAGCAATGCGGGCGACCGCATCCGGCGACGACGGCCTGCGACTGGCCGAATCCGGAATCGAACGAGACCTTCATCAAACGAATCGTCGCTGGACCCGGTGACGTCATCACAATCAAAGACGGGCACGTGATCAGGAACGGGCGCCGAGAACCCGATGCCTACACCAGCCCCTGCGTCCCCGGGGAAGCCGAGTGCACGTTTGCGACCCCGATCCGGGTGCCCCGCGGTATGTGGTTCGTGATGGGCGACAACCGAGGTGTGTCCGACGACAGCCGATTCTGGGGCCCGATCCCGGCAAGCTGGATCATCGGGAACGCGTTCCTCACCTACTGGCCGCCCGACCGCGTCGGCACCCTCTAGCTGAGACCTCCGCCCGCCGCCTCGCGGGTGGGTCGCTACTTGCCGGTGCGGTCGCGGTGCTTGCACCCGGGCCAGCAGCAGGGCCGGCGCTGACCTTCCTCCAGTTCCTCCTGGGTCCGGCGAATGCGGCGCTCTCGGGTGGTCTGCTGCTTGGCATCCTCGACCCAGCAGATGAACTCGTTGCGGGCTAAGGGCGTGATGTCCTTCCAGGCATCGAGTGCCGTGGCGTTGGCGATCAGCGCCCTGCGCAGGTCCGCGGGCATTTTGTGCACCACCCCACCGGGCACTCTCTGGCCGCTCACAGGCCGATGGTAGTGACGCGGGGAGTGGGGGCTGCCGGTCGGGTTGCCGGCGCGCTTCCCGCCTCGCATTAGTGGGGGAGGCCGAGTGGCGGCGCCCCGCACGCGGCCAAGGCCTGCTTGTAGGCCGGTGCCTGCAGGTTGAAGGTGGCGGGGTAGAGGAGGATCACGCCGTCGAAATCGGTGATGTCGGTGATGCCGGCGAGGTTGACGGGGACGGAGGTCCTGGGGTCCGGGAACTGGGAGATCCCGTGCTGGCGCATGCATCGCGCGATCTTGACGCAGCTTCGCCAGCGTCTGTGCGGAGGGGTGCGTCGTCGAGCCGGGGCCAGGGGGGCCGCCGCCCGGCAGCAGCTTCACGCACTTCGCATGGGCCGCCTTGACCGCGGGCGATGAGGGATTGAGTCCAGCACCCGTATGGAAGAGGAATCCTCCTCCGGGGGCTGGGTCTGGGAAGTTGGGCACGCCGTTGGCGCGCATGCACACGGCGAATGCCAATCCCGGGCTGCCGGCGGCCGGTGCGCCCGGTCCCGAGCTGGCGCCCGCGCCGGTGGCGGTGCTCGATCCAGCGGTGCTCGATCCAGCGGTGCTCGCGGAGCCCGCACTCGTCGAACTCGGCGCCGGGGTGCTCGCGCCGTCCTCGGTCGCCGAGGTTGGGTTGTGTGAGCTTCCGCCACATCCCGCCACCAGGAGCCCACTGACGAGTGCTGCAACCAGCAGGCGCGCTCGCCGTGAGTGGATCGGCCGCGTTGGATGGATGCTGTTGTGCATCTGGTCTCCTTTTGGTGTCCTCTCGGGTGTGCGCATCGGTTCTACGCGCCGGTCGGTTTCCGCCCGGTTTCTCTTCTCCTGGGCCGGCGGCGGTTTGTGCGCCGCGGCCGGTGAAACCGCCGTGCAACGTTGGCGCGGTACCTTGACCTGACGAGGAGCGGTCGATGCGGGTGCTTGTGATCGAGGACGACGAGGAACTGGCAGAGACGGTCGCTTCCGGCCTGCGGCAGGCGCGGATGGCGGTCGACGTCGCGCTGGACGGCGAGGCTGGGCTGGCGCGCGCGCTCGTGCACGATTACGAGGTGATCGTGCTCGATCGCGATCTCCCCGTCGTGCATGGTGATGAGGTATGCGCAAAGCTGGTTGCCGCCGGTGGCCGCAGCCGGGTGCTGATGCTGACCGGCGCGGCGGAGAACGAGGACCTCGTCGACGGGCTCGGGCTCGGCGCGGATGACTACCTGGCCAAGCCGTTCGCGTTCCCGGTGCTGGTGGCGCGGATCGGTGCGCTGGCTCGTCGTGCGCAGCCAAGCATCCCGCCGGTGCTCGAGCACGGCGATGTCGTGCTCGACACGGCCAAACGCTGCGCGCAGCGGGACGGTAGGCCGCTCGCGCTGAGGCCCAAGGAGTTCGGTGTGCTCGAGCTGCTGCTCGCCGCCCAAGGCCGGGTCGTGTCCGCCGAGGAGCTGCTCGAACGCGTGTGGGACGAGCACGCCGACCCGTTCACGCATACGGTCAAGATCACGATCAGCCGCCTGCGCGCCAAGCTCGGCGATCCCCCTGTGATCGAGACCGTCGCCAAGGCCGGCTACCGGATATGAGCATCACGGCGCGCCTGAACCGCCGGATCACGCTGCTCGCGGTCGGGCGACACCTGCCTCACCGGACCGTACGCGTCAGATTGACGCTGCTCTACGGCGGCCTGTTCCTGCTCTCCGGCGCCGCGCTGGTCGCGATCACCTATGGCCTTTTTCAACAGGCGACGGAGTACACAAAGCCACACCTGCCGAACATCCCTCACACTCCCGCCATTCAACAGGTCCGGCTGCCACAGCTGCCAAAGGTTCTGCCTCAGCTGGCTGCTGGGCTGTCCGTTGACCAGTATCAGCTGACACAGGACCGGCAGCAGTTGCTAAAGGACGAGTTCGTGCCGCTGGGACAGGCTAGGCATGGGCTGACATATTCTGTTCCTCAGCTGGCGCAGGACCAGCATCAGCTGGCACGGGACCAGCATCAGCTGGCACAGGCGGTGAATCAGCTGACAGGGGCCGTGCATCAGGTGGCACAGGCAGGGTCAGTCCAAGCCGCACAACGCGCTGCGGACTCGCACCAGCTGCTCGTCAACTCGGGAATCGCCTTGGCCATCATGGCCGTGCTCGGGCTCCTGGCCGGCTGGCTCGTTGCCGGCCGTGTCCTGCAACCCCTCGAGGACTCCTACCGCGCGCAACGCCAGTTCGTCGCGAACGCCTCGCACGAGCTGCGCGCGCCGCTGACGCGCCAGCGAGCGTTGATCGAGGTCGCGCTCGCCAACTCCGAGGCGAACTTCGCCTCACTGCGTAAAGCCCACGAGCGTGTGCTCGCTTCCGAGCAGCACCTCGAGCAGCTGATCGACGCATTGCTCGCCCTCACCCGCGGCCAGGCGGGGCTTGAGCGACGCGAGCGATCCGACCTTGCCGTCCTGGCAACCCGAGCGCTGCAAGCGCAGCACACCGAGGTGGAGCGGTTGGGCCTTGATGTCCACGCGAGGCTCGACCCTGCACCGACGCTTGGCGATCCACGACTCCTCGAGCGCCTGGTCACCAACCTGATCGACAACGCGATCCGCCACAACACGCCCGGTGGAGACCTCGAGATCACGACCGCGACCCGCGACCGGCACGCCGTCGTGTCGATCGCGAACACCGGCCCGACGGTGCCGCCCGAACAGATCGAGCGCCTGTTCGAACCGTTCGAACGACTCGTCGACCCCCGCACTCGGCACAACAACGGACACGGGCTGGGACTCTCTATCGTCCAAGCGATCTCGAAGGCGCACCGCGCCGAGCTCACCGCGCGCGCAAGACCGGGGGGCGGACTCACCATCGAACTGTCATTCCCGCCCGCAACCGGCGCCGGCTCGAGGATGACGCTTGCCGCCCGAGCCAAGCGCCGCAGCCCACACGCGAGTGTCCCTCCAGCCTGACGCTCGCCAGGTGCCGGGGCGTACGCTTTGTCCCGATGGGATCGACCCCCGGCGAATGGGATTCGCTACGCCTCGCCGCGAAGGCTGCCGATCGGGAGAAGGCGGCCGAGGCTCTGCGACCGGCCTTCGAGGAGCGACTGAAGAGCTTGGGCTACAGCCCGCTGGCGATCGCGCAAGCGTTCAGCACGCTGACGGGTCCGGGTAGTGTCGAGAAGGCGCTGGCGGAACTCAAGGGGCGTGCGCGGTTCGAGCGGACGGTGCCAGTCCCACTCGCCTTCGAGGTGGTCGAACGCGAGCCGGGGTTGCCGAACGGCCACGCGCTCACGATCACCGGCGTCGAGCGCGACGGTCGAGGCATCCGCATCACGTACGAGATTCGGCCGCCACTCTCGTCGCTGGCGAGCCCTTCGCGCATCGAGGCGAGGGACGAGTGTGACCAGGAATACCGCGGCCTCGGCGCGTCGATCGGCCTCGCGGGATCGGGGGAGCGGACGATCACACTAGGTTCGTTCACCGTGCCGCTCCCGCAGCCACGCGCGTCGGTCGTACGTGTGCGCATGAGCTGGTCGGATGACTCGACACCACTGTGGCAAGGCCCGGCGCACGAATTGCGGATCACTCTCTGAGCCTCAGCGTTCGATCGAGTCGCAACGCACTCAGGGGCGGTTAGCTCAACGGGAGCTCGAAGTAGTCCTCGGTAGTTACGGGCATGAAGCCGACGGACGTGTAAAGCGCGAGCGCTCGGTCGTTGTCGACGGCCACGTCCAAGCCGATTCGCACCGCGCCGTCGGCGCGTAGCTGCTCGCAGGCGCGCCTCAGCGCATCGCGGCCGATGCCACGACCCTGCCAGGAGGGGTCGATCACGAACCCATAAATGCCGGCGTCGTCTCCCTCCCGGGCCACGCTCAACGTTCCGACGGCCGAGCCGCTGAGCTCGACGACCAAGATCTTCCCGTGCGGCGAGTTCAAGCGACCCGCGAGATCATCCTCCGGAGGCTCTCCAAAACCGACCTCCAACAAGTGCGAGACGACCGGAATGTCCGCCGCGACGGCCGGGCGAACGCTGAGCGCTGGATCGTGCGGCCCGCCGGCCGGGTCGCCGGGCAGCAGCAGAGCGTGCTCGGAGTGATCGAATACCGCATCGCGGCGCAGGGCCAGATGCTTTCCCGCCTCCGAGTGACGGGGCACGATCAGCAGCACCTTCCGATAGCCGAGCCCACGGCACAGCGGCACGGCGCCGTCCAGCAGTGCCGTCGCGATACCGCGCCGGCGAGCGTGTGGCGCGACCATGCCGGTCAGCTCGAGCGAGGAGCCATAGCCGTAGAAGCCGAGGAAGCCCAGCAAGCGTCCGTCTTCCCACCACAGCAGGTCCTCGACGCGGTCGCCGCTACGCCGACGAAGCCTTCCCCACTCCAGCTTCAAGCGGCCACCGTCGGCCTCGATCACCTCGCGCTCGAGCTCTGCGATCGCATCCAAGGCTCGTGACGACAGACCAGCAGCTTGCTCAAGCACAGTTGCTGAATCCCAGCGCGTAGGCGATCGCGTCGAGTGCCGGCTCCTCCTCGGATCTGGAAACCGAAATCGAGAGATGTCGCCGCTCCGGTTCCCACCCCAAGTCGAAGAAGGGGCAGCAACGCCGCTCGACCGCAACGAGCTCTTCGACCACCGGGTCTGAGACGCGGTCGCCCACTCGAATCACGAGTCGGTGCCGGCTCCACTGGAGGAGATCTGCGGCCGAACCGATGGCGCGGTACCGGGCAAGCTGCGCCCGCAACTCGGCCTGATCCAGCGAGCACGCTGCCGGGGCCATCGGCAAGAACTCCATGTCAACAGCCTACGCCCGCCGGCGCCCGCCAGATCCACGCCCTGAACGGCCAGGCGCTCGAGGGCGTCGAGCGCTGGCTCGCCGGACTGCGGCGCGCACACGCGCCCCTTACGCCCCCGCGGAGCAATCCGGCCGTCACTGACTGGCGACCTTCTCAAGGGCGCCGCGGAGCTCGTGGCGGCTCGCGATCGAGAGCTTGGTGTAGGCCGCCGAGAGCTGACTCTCGATCGTCTTGGCCGAGACGAACAGCGCTTGGGCGATTTCGCGGTTGCTGAGTCCGTCGGCTGCCATACGCGCGGCGCGGAGCTCGGCGGGTGTCAGCGAACCCGGTCCTGTCAGCAGCTCCCGGCGCGGCCTGGCGCCGGTCATGATCAGCTCCGACCGGGCGCGCTCGGCCAACGTGATCGCGCCGCACCTCGCGGCGATGTCGAGAGCATGGGAGAGCTGCGCGCGCGCCGGATCGCGCTCGCCCCGGTCGCGCAGCCCCACGCCCAGGTTCACCAGTGCCCAAGCGTGGTCCAGGCGCGCCTGGGAGCGCTCGAGGATCGAAACCGCCTCGCGCAGCTGAGCGAGCCCGTTCGGCCCGGATTCGAGGCTGCCGCAGACGGAGAGGGCAATCCCGATCATGTGCGGCGCGCCGAACGCGGACGTCTCGGCAAGCTCGCGGCCGGCGATTTCGACCGCCTGCTCCCGGCGGCCGAGCGAAAGGAGCGCAGCGGCGGCCGACGGGACCCAATTGGTCCCGATGCTCAGCCTCAGGCCGGCGGTGCGATTCCGATCGTCGGCCTCGAACAGATCCGACAGACCCGGTTCGTGCGCCCCGGCGGCGATCCGCACGAGCCCACGAATCGCCAGCATGCTCGCCGCGTTTATCCCGGTGTCGGCGAGGCTGATCGATTCGACCATGGCTGCGGCCTCGTCGATGCGGCCGCGCTCGGCGAGCATCAGAGCGAGGAACACCGTCCCGTACAGCTCGGCTCCGAGTTCTCGACCGAGCTCGAGGGCACGTTCTGAGAACTCCTCGGCGGCGTCCAGATCGCCGGCCCGGAGCGCGACATCGGCTCGCACAAGCGCCAGCTGCAGGAACATCGGCGCCGAGCCCCGCCGCTGAGCTTCGGCCAGGCCGCGATCGGCCGCGTCTGCGGCCTCGGACAGTCGGTCGACCATGCATAAGACCCAGGTCGCGGTCACGTAGCCGTCGTCGAGCCAGCGCGAGAGCAGGCTCTCGTCTCGCAGCGCTCGGTGCGCCAGGTCGGCGGCCTCGGGCGCGGATCTGCCCGTGTATGCGGCGACCGCCGCGAGCGCCGCGAGCATCCTGGAGTCGTGCACCTCGCCGCGGCGGGCCCGTTCGAAGTGGCGCTCGGCGCGGGCGACGACGTCGGGCACCGCGGCGGGGTCGTCCATACCGCCGCCGATCAGGGCCTGCTCAATGCGTTCAATCACCTCCGGATCGAGGTCCTGCTCGCGCCGGAGCGCCTCGTCCAGCATGAGCAGCGCCTCCGCGTTGCGGAAGACACCGAACAACGCAAGCGCGAGCTCCAACGCTATCTCGGCGCGCTGGCCGGGATCGCTCGCGAGTTCGAGCGCGTCGCGCAGCGCCGAGAACTCCTGAGCCATCGGCAGCATCGCCTCGGCGCGCCCCAGCTCCAGCAGCACCCCCAGGCGATCAGTTTGCGCCGGCGGCTCGGTCAGCGCGCGGCGCAGGTAGGAGCTTGCTGCCTCCGGCGCGCCGCGCGCCACGGCGTCGCGGGCGGCGGAACGCAGCGCTTCGACGACCCAGGCCTCGCCGTACGCCTCGGCAGAAAGGAGGTGCGCGGCGACCCTGTCGGGCGGAGCTCCGTCCGCCGCCAGCAGCCGCGCCGCCGCGCCGTGCAGATCGGCCCGGAGCGCCGCGGGCAGCTGGGAGGCGATCGTCTCGTTGACGATCGGGTGAACGAACGACAAGCTGCGCCCGTCCGACAGAAGATCCGCCGCCCGCATCGCATCCGCCGCGGACCCGGCTCGCTCGCGGTCCAGAGAAGCCAGCGTCGCGACGTGACGCAACGAGGCGCCCGGTCCCAGGATCGACACCGCTTGCGCCAACCGCTCGCAATCGGTGCCGAGCCGCGCCAAGCGAAGCAGGACGTTGGTAGCGATTGCGTTGACACCGAGAGCCCGTACACGCCGGGCCAAGTCGACACTCGGGCGCTCGCCCTCGGCCAGCAGCGCGACGGCAAGCTCGCGAAGGTAGAACGGGTTTCCATGCGTCGCGTCGTGACACGACTCGCACAGGGCCTCGTCCGCCCGCGGGCCGAGGGTCCGGCGGACCACGGTCGCGCTGGCCGGCATGCTCAGCGGAGCCAGCGCCAGCACTCGCGCGGCGAGCTCTGAGAGCTCTGCCATTCTGACCGGGTCGCCGGGCCGCATCGCGACGATCAACACCACGGGCAGCGAACCGATCCGCCGCGCCAGGTAGAGCAGGAACCGAGCCGACGCGGCGTCGAGCAAATGGGCATCGTCGACCACGAGCGCCACAGGACCGCGCTCCGCCAGGCCGGCCACCAACCAGTAGAGCCCATGGAGCACCGTCCCGACCGGCTCAGGCTTCCCGCCGCTCTCGAGCTTCCCTTCGAACACAGGCGCGGCCAGGCGCGCCGCTCCCTCGAACGCGCCGCCGCCGGCGTCGCCCAGGCGCGGCCAGAACAGCTCGCGGACGGTTGCGAATGGCGAGTCCATCACGAGCTCGTCGCCGCTCGCTCGCAACACGTCGGCCGCGGTTGTCCGCGCCTGCGCCACCCATGCATCGAGCAGTCCGGACTTGCCGATTCCCGCAGGGCCGTGCACGAGCGCAGCCGAACCTCTGCCGGCAAGCGCGGCGGCGAGCAGCCCGTCGAGCACGCCAAGCTCCGTCCCGCGCTCGAGCAACTCGTCAGTGAGCTCCTCGTCCCCGCGCATCGCACCTCGATCATACGCGCGGGTCCGCCACCGGCCGGCCGAATTCTCGGGACGGCGCTTGCAGAACTTCGGGGGTCACCCCGATGCGCGCGAATCCAGCACGGGTCAGGCTGACCGCCATGAGCCATAGCGAGCCGCTTCAGGTGGTGGTTGACCTCGAGCAGACCGCCGAGACGGTCAAGGGGCAGGTCGCGATCGCGGGCGCGGCGACGACCGAGTTCTTCGGGTGGCTGGAACTGATCGACCGGCTCGACCGGGCAGTCGAACGCCACTGCGGCCAGCGACAGGCCGGATCGACCATTGGAGGAAGCGATGCCAACCAGCTATGAGGACAAGATCAAGGAGCAGGCCGAGTCGTACCTGCAGCCGAGTGAGCGGGTGCTCGCCGCCTTCATCGCCCAGCCGCGCGGCGCGAACATGGCCAGGGCCGGCGGCCTCGCCCCGTCCGCGATCGGTGGGCGCAAGGTGAAGGAGGCGCGGAGCGCGGCCGAGGCGGGCGGGCTGCAGCTAGCCAGGCCGATGGCGCTCGCGCTGACCGATCGCCGGCTCGTCGTGCTGAAAATCAGCCCGCCGATCGCGATGGGCAAGGGGGCCGATGTCAAAGAGCTCGTCAGCGCGGTGCCGCTCGGCGACGTCGACTCGATCGAGATCAAGCGCCTGCTCGTCGGAAAGGTCGTGGTCGTCACCGTCGGAGGCGTGCCCATCAAATTGGAGGCCGGCGCAGGGGCGAACGCGAAGGGGCTGGCGGAGGAGTTCGCTCGAGCGCGCGAGCTCGGCTGAGCCTTCGAGACAGGGGGTCGTATGAAACGGTTGTTGATAGTGCTCGTCGCCGGCGTTTGTCTGTCGCCGGCACTCCTCGCGGGACCGTCGGACGCGCGCTGACCTGCAAAAGCTGACAATCGAGAGCCCATCGCCTCGCTGTGTCAGACGGCGCATGCGGGGCGTGCGCGGAATGACACGGTGCCGGGTCGGCGCGTCCGTTGTCAGGCTGTGCAGGTGACCGGCGACGGCGGGGCGCCGACCAACGACCCCGGATCACTCGCTCGAGGCGAAGCCCTCGGGTCTAGGCTCTTAGGTCCGATGCTCGCCGACCCCCGTGGTGAAGCGCGGGGGCTGGGACGACATGATCGAGAGACGCGTTCGCAACATCGCGCTGCTGGTCGCCGCGTGCTTCTTCATGGAGCTGCTCGACGGCACGATCGTCATCACGGCGATTCCGCGGATCAGCAGCTCGCTGGGGGTCTCGCCCGGCACGGCCGGACTGGTCGTGACCGCGTATCTGGTGACGGTGGCGGTGCTGATCCCGTTGAGCGGCTGGATGACGCTCCGGTACGGCTACCGGTGGGTGCTGCTCTCAGCGATCGCGGTGTTCACGCTCGCCTCGCTCGGGTGTGCGCTGAGCCAGAGCTTCGGTGTGCTGGTGGCGATGCGGGTGCTCCAGGGCGTCGGCGGCGCGATGATGGTGCCGGTCGGCCGGATGATCGTGTTCGAGCGGGCCGGAAAGTCGCAGGTGATGCGGCTGATGTCGTTCATCGTCTGGCCGGCGCTGCTCGCGCCCGTGATCGCGCCACTGGCCGGCGGCGTGATCACTACCTACGCGAGCTGGCGATGGCTGTTCGCGATCAACATTCCGCTGGGCGTGGTCGGTCTGATCTGCGCCTGGCGGCTGATCGACGGGAGACCCGCGGAGGCTCCACCTCGCCTGGACATCGGAGGTGTGGTGCTCACGTGCGGTGGCCTGGCCGCCCTGACCTACGGGGCGCACCTCGCGTCCGAGGCGCATCCGCACTGGACGGCGGCGGCGTCGCTCGGGCTCGCCTCGATCGTCCTGCTGGTGGTGGCGACATGGCACCTGCTGCGCGCGGAGGCGCCGCTCGTCGACCTGCGGACGCTGAGGATCCCGACGTTCGGCGATGCGATGGTCGGGAGCAGCCTGATCTGGCTGGTGATCGGCTCGATCCCGTTCCTCCTGCCGCTGCTGTTCCAGACGGTATTCGGGTGGAGCCCGATCAAGTCCGGCGCGCTCGTGCTGTTCGTGTTCGTCGGCAACATCGCGATCAAGCCGCTGACCACGCCGATGTACAGCACCTACGGGTTCCGGCGCGTCCTGGTGGCTGCCTCCGTGATCCTGACGCTCACGACCGTGGGGTGCGCGTTCCTCACCCACGGCACGCCGATCGTCGTGATCGCGCTGCTGTCGCTCATCAGCGGCGCCGCTCGCTCGGTCTCGATGACCGGCTACACGACGCTCGCGCTCAGCGACGTGCCGCCAGCGCAGATGCGAGCCGCCAACGCCCTGGCCAGCACCGCCCAGCAGCTGTTCACCGGCCTGGCGGTGGTGCTGGCCACGATCGCGCTCCGGGTCGGCGACGCGGTCGGCAAGCTCAGCGCAGCCGCGCCCGGCGCCAGGTTCGCATACGTGGTCGCCTTCCTCCTGATCAGCGTCGTGGGCGCGATCGCCACCGGCGTCGCGCTGCGGCTCCATCCCTCGGCCGGCGAAGTGCTCACGGCCGATGTAACCGTCGAACGCTCGCCCACCACGACCTCCGCGCGTTGACGGCGCTCACCGCCACCGCCGGTGGGCGGCTATCCGCGGCTGGCGGTGTATTTCACCTTGCCCGACGAGCAGGTGAACCCGTTGGAGGTGAGCTGCCCGATCGGGATCTTGTCGGTGAACGAGCCGGTGATCTTGCTGCCGCTGACGCGGCCGGCGAGCTTGAACACTTCCTGGTCACGAGGTGACGCCGTCCCGCTGAACGAGCCGTTCTTCGCGATCGCCATATGCGTCTTGAAGCTGACCGGGAACTGCGGCTGCGGCGCGGCGAACGAGCTGCAGCCCGAACCCTTTCCGGTGCCGTCGACAAACGTGACGTGGACGACCTTCCCGTTCTTGACCTTGAGGCTGATCGTGCCGTCGTGCTGGCTGGTCTTCCCGGAATAGGTGCCGGCCGCGGCGGCCGACGCGACCCCTGCGAGTGCGAGCGCCCCCGCGCCGACCAGCGCGCCAATCGTTCGAATCATGGTTCCTCCTGATGATCCTGGCCAACCCGCCCAGGTGCTGTCGAAATGCCCGCGCCCAAACCGGGCGGGGGCAGGATACCGTGCTACCACCGCGCGATCAATACGGCTTTCGGGGCTAGCGACGCCGCGCGCCCTCGGTGAGACTGTTGTATGCAGACTTCGTCGTCGCCAGGGCCGAGCCGGCGACCCCGATCGTGCTCCGGTGATCGTCAGGCACCCCGCTGGCCTGCTCACTCGTGCCCGGGTAGTAGCGGCTGGCCGGCTGGCTGCCGCCGCCCTGCGTGGGCATCGTCTGCTTTGTCGGCACGCTTGGCGCCGCGCCGCCTTGCTCGGTGTCCTGGCTGGCCTCCGAACAGGTCCCGGTCAGCGGCATCATTACCGCCGTCGCCGGCAGCTTGGGCACCGTGGTGTTGGCGGGGCTCTGGAACATCGTCGAACTGAGGTCGCCGACGGTCGCCCGGCGCCAGGCAGATACGTTCGGGACCTCGACCCCGAACCGCTCGCTGACCAGCTTCAGCTGCGACGTGTGATCGAACACCTCGGAGGCGATGTGACCGCCGCGGCTGAACGGCGAGATTACGAGCATCGGCACCCTGACGCCGAGCCCGAGCGGGCCGGCGATGTCGAGCGTGCCGGGATCCGGGTCTCCCACCGTCGGCGGCGATGCCGTGAGGTACTCGCCGGCCGTGCCCGCCGGCGCTGTTGGCGGGGGCACGTGGTCGAACCACCCGTCGTTCTCGTCATACATGAGGAAGAACGCCGTCTTGGACCATACGTTCGGGTTGGAGGTCAGCGCGTCGAGCACCAGCGAGGTGAACCACATGCCGTTGGCCGGCGCCGAGGACGGATGCTCGTCGAAGCCAAGCGGCGGGATGATCCATGACACGCTCGGCAGCGACCCCGAGTTGACGTCGGCCACGAAATCGTTCGGGAACGTGGGTGTGAACACCTTCTGGTAGAGCGACGACAACGGGTTGCGGAACGCCGTGAAGTAGGGCAGGACGTGGTCGCTCGCCCCCATGATCTCGGGGTTCGCGATCGGGTTATAGAGCGCCGGGCTCCACGTCGGGTACTGGGTGAGCGAGGAGTACTTACCGGTGACGCCGGCGTTGCTCGGGCTGTAGACCTTCCAGGACACGCCTGCGTCCTCGAGCACCTCCTGCATCGTCGGCCACGTGCAGTTCCACACGAAATCGGGTGTTGCATTGGTGTCGGTGACGGGGCCACCGTTCGTACCGGCAGGATCGATCGTGCCGCTGTTGGCCATCAACCGGTTCGGGTGCGTGGGCCCGAGGATCGAGCAGTGGTAGGCGTCGCAGAGGGTGAAGGCATCTGCGAGCGCGTAGTAGAACGGCAGGTCCTCGCGCATGTAGTAGCCCATCGTCATCGCGCCGTGCGCGCCCTCGTACGTCGAGGAGGTGTGGACCTTGACCCAGGAGTCCATCTTGCCGTCGTTCCAGCACAGGTGCATCGGACCCCAATCGTGGGTGAGGTCGTCGGTGCACTCCATGCCCTGCGTGCTGTCGAGGTGGAACGGCAGCAGAACGTTCGGAGGGACGAGCTGGGTGGCGCCCGGATACTGCTGCGCGAATACGCCGAGCGAGTTCGCCGGATGATCGTCGAACCCGCGACCGCGAGGATAATCGCCGAAGTAATGGTCGTAGGAGCGGTTCTCCATCATCAGGAACACGATGTGGTCGATCGCGCCGAGATCAGAGCCGGCCGCGTTGGTCGAGGCCGCACGGCCGACCAGCCGGGCGCCGCTCCCGCTGGCGGCCCACGCCGCAGCGGATCTGCTCACCACCGCGCCGGCTCCGAGCATGCCGAAATAGCTGAGGAGCTGCCGCCGACTGAGACTCCGTCCCTGTAGCTCGTCGGGTAGGTCCATATCGCTCCTCTCCAGAGGTCTCCACGTCGCTGGTCGCGCGCACGCGCGCGCGCCCGGGCATCGGTCGAGGTACCCCCGCCTCGTGATCGGAAAACGCCGACCACCGCCCAGGGATCAAATCTCGGTTCGATCTCACGGCTCGGCGTCCCCGGTCGTTTCTATTCTCGATGGCGATGCTCACGTTCGAGACCACGATCGGAAGGTGCGGCGTCCGGTGGACGGAGGTCGGGATAGCCGAGGTGCTGATGCCCGGCACCCGCGGCCCGGGCGGCGAGCGGCTCGAGGCGCCCTCGAGCGAAGTGCCCGGGTCGGTGCGGCGAGCGATCGCCGGCATGGTGGCGCTGCTCGACGGGGAGCCGCAGGACCTGCGCTGGGTGTCGCTCGACGAGCGACACCTCGACGCCTTCCGGCGCGGCGTCTACGCCGCGACCCGTGAGATCGCGCCCGGCTCGACGGCCAGCTACGGCGAGATCGCCCGAGCGGTTGACGAGCCGCGCGCCGCGCGCGAGGTTGGCGTCGCGCTCGCGCAGAACCCGTTTCCGATCATCGTGCCCTGTCATCGCGTGCTCGCGGCCACCGGCGCGCTGCACGGCTTCTCCGCGCCGGGTGGAATCGCGACCAAGCGGCGGATGCTCGAGATCGAGCGCGCGCCCGGATTCACGCAGCAGGCCCTGTTCGCCTAACCTACGTCAGCCACGGGCGTGGTGGGCCAAGTAGCATTCGCGGTCGGTGTTCGACTTCGTGTTGAGGCCTGTCCGGTCCGCCGCTCGTGTGCTGAACGCGGACGCGCTCAGGCCGCTCGAGGAGACCGAGCACGAGACGCTCGACGCCGTCCGGGCGCTCGAACGTGCGACGGAGTCGATCGAGCACCACGTCGAGGTGATCGAGACGCTGGCGACGTCGGTCGGGCCATTGACCGAGTCGGTCGACCGGCTCACCGACACCATGCAGGACCTCGTGAAGATGCTCGGCCCCCTTGCGGGAGCCGAACACGAGGTCCAGCGCGCTGGGCAGGAGCTCGAGCACGCCGAGCACTTCTTCGGGTTCCGCCGCCAGCGAAAGCGGCCCGGGCCTGAGGTCGGGCCGACCGAGCCCGAAGCCGGCGCGACCGAGACTTAGCGAAGGCTGACGTCGTAGCATCCGCGCCCGGTCTATGTCTCCGACGGCTGCAGAGCGTACGTGCGCGTTGGCGCGACTCGCCGTGCACGTCGGCGCGAACGTCGCTCCCGGCCAGGACGTGTTCGTCGTTGCGTTCGACGTCGAGCATGCCGGTCTCGCCCGCGAGGTCGCCGACGTCGCCTACCGGGCCGGCGCCCATTACGTGAGCGTCCTGTACTGGGACCAGCATGTGAAGCGATCGCGCCTGCTGCACGCCGACAAGGATTCGCTCGGATTCACGCCGTCGTGGTGGGATCGCTATGTCGAGGAGCTGGGCGAGCGGCGCGGCGCGAGCATCGTCCTGTGGGGCGATCCCAGCCTCGGCCTGTTCGACGACATCGACGCCGCCCGGGCGGGACTGGACACGATGCCGTTGACCGGCGCGATGCACGCGATGCTCAGCAACGGCGAGGTCAACTGGACGATCGTGCCGGCGCCGTCGAGCGGAGCGGCGCAGCGGATCCTCGGCGCCGCCGACGTCGATGCGCTCTGGGACGTGATGGCACCGATCCTCCGTCTCGACGCAGACGACCCCGTTGAAGCCTGGCGCCAGCACATGGATCGCCTCAACACGCGTGCCGAGGCGCTCAACCAGCGGGCCTTTACGGCGCTCCGGTTCCAGGGGCCGGGCACCGACCTGAGGCTCGGGCTGATGCCCGGCGCGCAGTGGCTCTGTCCGCGCTTCGCCACCAACTGGGGCCGCCAGATGATCGTGAACATGCCGACCGAAGAGGTGTTCACGACGCCCGACAACCGGATCGCGGACGGGACGGTGGCGGCGACCCGCCCGATCTCGTTGACCGGCGGTGCGACCGTGGAAGGGCTCCGGCTCCGCTTCGAGGACGGCCGCGTCGTCGACGTCCAGGCCGACCGCAACGCCGACGCGGCGCGCTCTCGGTTCGAGACCGATCCCGGCGCTGTCCGACTCGGGGAGGTGGCGCTCGTCGACGGGACCTCGCCCGTAGGCCGCAGCGGGCGCGTGTTCGGCGACACCCTGCTCGACGAGAACGCCACCTGCCACATCGCGCTCGGCGCCGCCTATCAGTTCACCGTCCCGGACCTTCCCGGCGACTCTGACGAGCGCGGTCGGCGCGGGTTCAACGTCTCACAGGTCCACCAGGACATCATGGTCGGCGGTCCCGAGATCGCCGTCGACGGGATCGACGCCGCCGGCAAAGCGGCGCCGATCCTCCGCGACGACGTCTGGGTGCTCTGAACCACACCGGCTACCGGCGCGGTGTCGCCGGCAGCAGGCGGGTCAGCACCGCCACCCCGAGCAGCAGCGCACCCAACTCGATCAGGCTGAGCTCGAGCGCGTGCGCATAGCCGCCGTGCAACGCACCGAAGAAGATCACGCCGGTGATCGCCACCCCGAGCGCGCCGCCCACGTTCTGCACGGTGGTCACCGCCCCGGAGGCGCCGCCGGCGTGCCGGGTGTCGACGCTCGAGAGGATCGTCGTCGTCAGCGGAACGAGCAGCAGCCCCATCCCCGCGCCGATCAGCACGAGGCCTCCGAACAGCGGAACGATCGAGCCACCGACGCCGACGTCCGCGACCGCGGCCAGCAGCAGGCCGTGACCGCACGCGAGCACGAGCGCTCCGATCGCGAGCAGCCGCCGGCCGAAGCGCACGACGAGCGCGGGGGCCTGCGCGGAGGTGGCGACGTAGGCGACCGCCATGATCGTGAACACGAGCCCGGCATCGAGCGCGCTCAGGCCGCGTCCCTGCTGGAGATACAGCGCGAGCACGAGGAAGAACGACGCCTGTCCGCACCAGAACGCGAGTTGGGTCAGCAGCCCGGCGGTGAACGAGCGGGAGCGGAACATCGCCGGCGCCAGCAGCGGCTCGCCACCGCGGCGGGCGAGGCTGCGCTGGTGTGAGACGAAGCCGAGCAGCAGCAGCGGAGCGACCGCGAGCGAGATCCAGGTCCATTCCGGCCAGCCGTGCTGGCGGCCTTCGACCAGCGGCAGAACGACGGCCGTCAACCCGGCGGTGAGCAGCAGCGTCCCGAGCAGATCGAGCGGGGTCCGCTGCTCGGAGCGGGACTCGGGGACGAATCGTGGCGCCAGCGCGAGCGCGGCGACGCCGACGGGCACGTTGATCAGGAAGCACAGGCGCCAGCCGAGCCCGGCGACGTCGGCCTGGATCAGCCCGCCGCCGATCAGCTGCCCGCACGCGGCGGCGAGCCCCATCACGAGCCCGTAGATACCGAGCGCGCGGGGGAGGTCGGGGCCGGTGTAGGTCACGTTGATGATCGACAGCACGCTCGGCATCACCAGCGCCGCGCCGATGCCCTGCGCCAGGCGGGCCGCCACGAGTACGGTCGGAGTACCGGCGGCGCCGCACGCGGCCGAGGCGAGCGTGAACACGCCGAGCCCGATCGAGAACGTGCGCCGGCGGCCGATCCGGTCGCCGAGCCGCGCGGCGGTGATCAGAAACACCGCCGAGGTCAGTGCGAAGCCGGCCACGACCCACTCGATCGCGCCCGTGCCGGCGTGCAGGTCACGCTGCATCGAGGGCAGGGCGACGTTGACGATGAAGAAGTCGAGGACGACCATGAAGGTGCCGGTCAGGAGCACCGGCAGGGCTGTGAGGCGACCGGTCTGCGCCGGCACGGAGCCGGGTCTCGCAGGGACCGCCAGCGTGGATGAATTAGCTTGCGTTGTCATGCCGGTCACGGTGACGACCGGCACCCGGACTGTCGATTACCCGGCGGGTAATGGCCGCTCCGCGCCATTACCTCGCAGGTAACGGTCGCGGGTCGCTGCCGGCTACGGCGGCAGTTCTCGCGCGCGGGCCTGCAGCCGCCGGGTGATCTCGCCGTAGTCCCCCGGCATGTCCGCCGGGACCCGCCACACGTCGACGGTGCCGAATATCGATACGACGCGCACCGAGATCTCCGGTGACCGCGGCCGCTCGATGTCCTCGCCCCATTCGCGCCGGTGACCGCCGACGCTCAGGCCGCTCACGGTGACGTTTACGTTCTCGGGGACGTAGACGTCGACGTTGCCGAGGCCGACGAGCACGGTCAGCGCGGTTCTCTGGCCGTGGATCTCGGCGTTGCGCAGATCGAGGTCGACGTCGCAGAGCGCACCGCCCGCGACCGTCCAGCGCCGGAGGTTCAGCCGCCCGCGCTTGACGACGTGGGCGAGGAGAGCGCCGGTGAGTCGGGTGGCCCGGCGCCTCGGGCGCGTCGCCGGCAACCCGTCGGTCGCCGGTAAGCCCGAGCGAACCCGGTCGAGGTCGGACTGAACGACGGCCCCATACGCGCGCTCGACTCGCGCCGAGAACTCCTCGAGCGTGAGCCGCCCCGACAGCAGATGGTCCCGGAGCGATGCCACCGCCTGCTCGCGCTCGGCGTCTGAGACCCGCTCATCCATGTCGTGCATCGTCCCAGAGCCGCTACGGTGCACGGCGTGACCGTCTACGTCGACAACGCGTTCGCGGTCGGCGATTGGGGACGGTGGAGCGGGGGCGGGCACCTCCAGGCCGACACGCTCCGGGAACTGCACGAGTTCGCCGAGCAGCTCGGCCTGCGCCGCGAGTGGTTCCAATCAAAGCCCGGGCGTCCGGAGAACGACCATTACGACCTCGGGAGACTCGGACGGCAGCGCGCGCTCGAGCTCGGGGCGGTCGACGAGGATCGCGCCGCGGGTACGCGGCGGCGCCAGGCGATCCGGCGCGCCCGCCGGGCGAGCGCGTCGTCGGTGGCGTGACCCGGGCACCGGCCGGCGACTCACCTGGCGAATCAGTCGGCGACGCCGAGCCCCCAGCCGCCGTCGATCACGATCTCCTGCCCGGTGATGTACTCCGACGCCGGGGCGGCCAGGAACAGCGCCAGCGTCTTGATGTCATCGGGGAAGCCGACGCGATGCATGGGTATGTCCTTGGCGAGCGCCGCCTGTACCTCGGGGTTGTGCGCGTGCCCGCCGCCGATGTTCGTGACGAAGAAGCCCGGCGCGATCGCGTTGACGGTGATGCCGTAGGCGGCCAGCTCGAGCGCGAGCATGTGCATCAGGTGCCTGGCCCCGGCCTTTGCCGCCATGTACGCCGCGCCGATCGCCGGCTCGGTCTTGGTCGCGGCGAGCGATGTCGTCACCACGATCCTCCCGGACCGGCGCGGGCGCATGTGGCGGGCGGCGGCGCGCGCGGTGGCGAAGATCCCGTTGAGGTTGATGTCGATCACACGATTCCAGCGCTCGTCGGTGTAGCGCTCGATCGCGCCTTCCTCGACACGCGGCCGCTGCCCGCCGGCCCAGGCGCCGACGAATCCCACGCCCGGATCGATGCCGGCGTTGGCGAACGCGACGTCGAGCCGACCGTAGGTCTCCGCCGCCTCGTCGATCGCGTGATCGAGTACGGCGTGGTCGGTCACGTCGGCAACCGTGCCCCGCACGTCGAGCCCCTCGCCGGCGAGGCGTGACACCTGCGCGGCGACCATGTCGCCGTCGACGTCGATCAGCGTGACCCGCGCGCCGTGCGCCGCGAGCACCTCTCCGTAGGCGAGCCCCAGGCCGCTGGCACCGCCGGTGACGATCACGCCGAACCCGGACACGTCAAACCTCGAGGAAACGTTCACGCTCATCGCTCCTGTGATCTCGTTTTGGCGCCGTCAGCCTATCGGCGCGGCCGTCGCGATCCCGTGTAAGGTCGGCGCGGCATGGCCCGCCTCCCGTACCTCGACCCAGACGACGCGGAACCGCACGTCGCCGCGGTGCTGCGCAAGGCGCCCGACCTAGGCATCTTCCGCATGGTCGCCAACGCCCAGGGTGCGTTCCCGGCCTGGATGCGGTTCGGAGGGCGGCTGTTCGACGGCGACGAACTCGACAACCTGCTGCGCGAGTTCGCGATCACCCGGGTCGCGGCGATGACGCCGGGTGCCGAGTACGAGTGGGTGCAGCACGCCGCGATCACGCTCGCCGTGGGCGGGACGCAGGAGCAACTGGACGCGATCGAGCGGGGTGAGCTCGATGCCGCCGTGCTCGGCGACGACGGTCGGCTCGTCGTCGCCTTCACCACTCAGGTCGTGCGCGATGCCGCGCCGGACGACGAGACGTTCGCCGCGATGACGGCGCGCTTCACCCCGCGCGAGATCATGCACCTGCTGCTCGTGATCGGGCAGTACATGATGGTCGGCCGGATCATGGCGACGAGCCGGATCGACCTCGAGCCGGCGCTGGCCGCCGAGGTGCTCCGGAGCGCCGGCGAGGGGCTCTCCCGGCGCGACGGCAAGCCCGCCCCGCGCTAGAACGATCGCCCAGGACAGGCCGCCGACGCGGCCGGCGTTCAGGCCTCGGCGATCATGACCGTCGCGCCACCGGTGGCGAATGTCTCCACGTCGGCGCCGGCCGCCTGGCCCTCCGGGCTCCCGAACGACGCCTGCAGCTCGGCAGCGTCCTCGAAGAACAGCTCGGCCAGGTAATAGAACGGCGGCGCGCTCCCGTCGGGCGTGCCCAGGACCTTTCCGGCCTCGAACCGGCGGAGATTCGGGATCTTCTCCACGAGTGGGACGTGTGTGCTGGCGTAGTGCTCGTCGAAAGCTGCCGGGTCCTCCGGCTGGCCGTACATGACCACGAATTTCACCATCGGTTCCTCCTTGTTGGCTGCCGACGGTGGAGCCTAGCTTCTAGGTGCGTGCGAATGACGGATCGCGGCGTGCGCTCACGCCGCCTATGCGGCCGCTTCGCCGAACACCGGCGCCGGGCAGCGCGCGCACCGGCACCGGCTCGGGATCGCGGCGTACGGGAGTCGGGGTGACCACCGGCTCCTCGGACGCGACGACCGAGCGGAGCGCGGCCACGCAGGCCGGGTCGAAGGCCAGCCCGGTTTCGTCGTCGAGCAAGGCGAGCGCCCGCTCGGCCGGCCACGCCTCGCGGTACACGCGATCGGCGGTAAGCGCGTCGTAGACGTCGGCGACGGTGAGGATGCGGACCGCGAGGTCGAGCTCACCGGCCGGGACGCGGTTCGGGTAGCCACCGCCGTCGAGCCGCTCATGATGGCTCTCGACGAGGTCGAGCACGAGCGGCGAGAACCCCCCGAGCTCGGTCAAGAGCTCGCGGCCGGCGCCGGGGTGACGCCGGATCTCGTCGAACTCCTCGTCGGTGAGCCGGCCCGGCTTGTTGAGGATCTCGTTCGGCACCGACAGCTTGCCCACGTCGTGCAGCAGGCCGCCGAGCGCCAGCTGGCGCAGACGCCCGTCCGGCAGGCCGAGCCGCTCGCCAATCGCGACAGCGAGCGTCGCGACCCTGCGGGTGTGGCCCTCGGTCGATGGGTCCTTCGCGCCCAACCGGACGAGCAGCGCGCGGACGCGCCCGCCGAGGAATGCCTCCTCGTGCTCGACCAGGTCGGAGGCGCGGAGATCGCCGACGAGCGGGCGGGAGGCGACGGCGTGACGGAGGTCGAGCGCGACGGGGATCGCGACCATCCCGATGCCTGTGACCTCGAGCGCGTGCGCCGCCCACCAAGCGGCGTTCATCATCGTGAAGTTCAGTAGCCCGAACTGGGCGGCGATCAGCCACACGACCCCTTCGACGACGATCAGGTCCGAGATCCGGCGGGTCAGGAGGTAGGTGCGGCCGGCGCGCCAGGCGAGCAGCACGAGCGGGATCGCGCCGAGGCCGAAGATCACCTCGGCCGTGACCGTCGAGGGGTCCGGCACCACGGGGATCAGGCGCGAGAACACGAGCGCCGCCGCGCCCGCGATCGCCACCGCTGCGACTACCAGCAGTTGGATTCGCAGCAGCAGCCGTACGCGACGAGGCCGGCGCAGCATCGGCAGGCCGGATGCGGCGAGGATCGCGCCGCAGACCGGCAGATTGAGCGCGCCGGCGACCTGCACCAGGCCGTTGGCGGGCAGGAGTACCCCAGGAGTGGCGAGCCCGTGGATGACGAGCATCGTCGCGATCACCGAGAAGGCCATCCCGATCCATACCGCGCGGCCGTCGTTCCGGCGCGCGGCGATGACCGACATCGCGATTGCCGACGCGGCAGCGAGGGCGCCGGCGAGCCCGACGACGACCATGTGGACCACCGGAACGAACATCACCATGACCATGTTGGTCGTGGCCAGCAGGATGGCCGGGATCACCGCTGAACGGGCGAGTAACCCGAAGACGGGCAGGCGCGTCCGGATCAGACTCATGCTCCGCTTTCGGGGGTCCGTGCCGCGACCTTGAGAAACGACATGGCGACCCGGACGCCCGTCCACGCCCCGGGCCTACTCGCCCTGAGCCGGCCCTCCCGGAATCGGGCGTCCGAACAGCCGGCCCCGGTAGCCGAACTCGTCCTCGAGCAATGCCTTCGTGTAGTACGGCAATGCTTCGCCGGCGATCGTCGCGCCGTGCATCGCGTGGATCCACGCCGGGTTCAGCTCCGCAATCCGGCGAGCCACGGTCCGGACCGGGTCCTCGTGGGCGAAGATCCCGTAGTTCCGGTATGCGCCGATCATCTCGTCCGCCAGGTTCTCGCGGGTCACGGCCGGTTGCTCGCCCGGCTGGAGGTACAGATCGGAGGGGAACACGCTGCCGGTGGTCTCCTCGACGACCATCATCGAATCCCAGTGATGGACGTGCGGGGTCTCCATGAAGCGGAGCTTGTGCTGACCGAGGTCGAGCGTCTCGCCGTCGCGGAACCCGCGGGTGCGGGTGTGCAGCCCGAACCCCGTTGCATTCAGCGCGATCGACAGCGCCGAGCCGATGAGCTCGGAGTCCTTGGCGTGCGACATGAACCGGTCCATGCCGCCGTTTTCGTCACCCTCCCAGTGCAGCAGCACGATGTTGGCCAGCCGCGCCGGATCGAGGACCTCGCCGATCGCGCCGGCAACGGACTCGTAGTGCTCGTGCCGTCCCGTGTGCACGAGCGTCGGCGCCTCGTCGTCGATCAGGAACTGGTTGAACGTGATGCCGGTAGCCGGCGACCACACCGAGATCCTGTAGATCCCGCCCACTACCTGATCGACCGAGGCGCGCTCCACGTCGCGGAGGTTACGCGCTGCTCGACCATTTCCCTCAGCTGCGCGTAGCGGACGCTGGGGTCGCGCCAGCTACGAGTCGTTCGCGCCTGAGGCGTCTCCCGCCGGCTCGAGTGTGAAGACCTCGATCGCGACGTCGCGCTTGGTGTCTATGCCGCTCACGAACGCCACCGTGCGCCGGCCCAGCGCCTCCTCGACGATCGCGCGGAACTGATCCTCGAGCGCGTACTGGAAGAACAGCCGGGCCTCGCGCAGTCGCTGGTGCTCGCCCATCGCCACCAGGTTGCGCTCGGCCACGGTCAGGCTGGCCTCGAGGATCACGACGAGCGTGTCCGGTCCCGCAAACTGGGCTCGGGCCTTCGTGGGACCGCGGCCGAACGTCTCCTTGTAGACGCGCACCATCGCGTTCGAGATTTCGAGCATCGGGCTTCGATCCGCGGTCGCCGTCGCCGTCGCCGTCGCCGTCGCCGCGCTCCGCTGCGGGCTCAGCGCTGTGGTCCGAGATGTTTTCGTCGATCCTCATGTCCCTGGGCGTCCTAAAACGATCGCGACAAAGTCGCCGCCCACAAAAATCTAATGTCTAACGAACGGCCGACAAGCAACTCGGTTGAAAACTAACACCGGTCTGTCCGCGCGCAGACGACGGGTGGACCGGATCTGCGGTTTCCGACTGGCCTGCTTTGGGGATGTTGAGGTTGTCCTGAGGCTTCCTGGAGGTGGGGATCCATGCGTCATCGCGGAATCGCAACTTTCGTCTCGGTGCTGTGCGCCGTCGCCTGTGTCGTCGTGCCGGCCGGCGCGTCCGCCGCGCGGCCCGGCGCCCGTTACCCGAACGAGCCGCTCGCCGTCGGGACCGGGGGCGCCGTCGCCTCAATGGACGTTGGCGCGAGCCGGGCCGGCATCGATGTGCTCCGCCAGGGCGGCAACGCCGTTGACGCAGCCGTGGCAACGGCGAGCGCTCTCGGGGTGACCGTTCCGTGGGTCGCCGGGCCGGGCGGCGGCGGCTTCATGGTCATCTACAACGCGCGAACCCACACCGTCACGACGATCGACGGCCGCGAGACGTGCCCTGCGGCCTGCACGACGAGCCTGTTCATCGATCCGGCGACGGGCCAGCCGATGAACTACACCGCAGCCTCCGATCAGCCGCTGTCGACCGGCGTGCCGTCGAACGTCGCGACGTGGGCGACGGCCGTGCGCAAACTCGGCCGGCTCTCGCTCAGCTCCGACCTGCAACCGGCGATCAGCCTCGCCAAGCGCGGCTTCGCGGTCAACTTCGACTTCAACCAGCTCGAGCAGTCCAGCCTTTCGACGCTGCAGGCGTACCCGGCGAGCCGTTCGCTCCTGCTCACGCCGTCGGGCAATCCGCTCCCGGTCGGGACGCGGCTGCGCAATCCGGACCTCGCGCACACGTATGAACTGCTCGCGCGCCACGGTGCGGCGGCGCTGTACGACGGGCCGATCGGACAAGCCGTCGTCCAAGCCGACGATCACCCCGTGCTCACGCCGGGACAGACGATCGTCACGAACCCGGGAATCATGACGATGAAGGATCTGCGGTCCTACCGCACGCGGATCCTCGCGCCGACTCGGGTGCATTACCGCGGGCTCAGCATCTACGGGATGGCGCCGCCGTCGAGCGGCGGCTCGACCGAGGGCGAGATCCTCAACATCCTGAACGGCTATCAGCTCGGCTCTGAGCCGCGCGTCGAGGCCCTGTTCCACTACCTCGAGGCTTCGCGGCTCGCCTACGCCGATCGCAACGCCTACGTCGGCGACCCCGACTACGTCCACGTGCCCCTCGCCGGCCTGCTCAATCCGGCGTTCGCGGCGACACGCCGCTGCCTGATCGGCAGCACCGCGCTCACCTCGCCGGTCGCGCCTGGCTCGCCGTTCGCGCCTTTCTCGGGCTGCAGCGGCACGCCGTCGTCGGCCCAGGCCTCGTCGGCGTCACCCGAGGCCCATCACACGAACAACATCGTCACCGAGGACAAATGGGGCGACATCGTCGCCTACACGAACACGATCAACTTCTTCGGCGGCAGCGGCCAGGTCGTGCCCGGCTACGGCTTCCTGCTCAACGACGAGCTGACCGACTTCGATTTCGCCCCGGCCTCGCCCGGCGCATCTGATCCGAACCTGCCGGCTGCCGGCAAGGAACCGCGCTCGAGCATGGGTCCGGTCATCGCGCTCCGGAACGGTCGTCCCGCGTTCGCGATCGGCGCCGCCGGCGGCTCGACGATCATCACGACCGTCGTCCAGATTCTCATGAACCACGTCGACTTCGGCATGAGCCTGCCGGCGGCGCTCGCGGCGCCCCGGGTGAGCCAGACGAACTCGTCGTCGAATACCTCCCTGGCCGAGCCGGACTTCTACAACAGCGCGCTCGCCCAGCAGCTCACGAGCCAGTACGGCGAGAAGTTCTCCCTCGCCACCGGCTCGATCCTCCCGCTCGACAACTATCCGGGAGATGCGACGGCGCTGCAGATGTTGGGCGGCGGGCGTGCGGAGGCGATCGCCGAGCCGGTCCGCCTCGGTGGCGGGAGCGCGCTCGTGGTGAACCCGAGTCGCAAGCGATGATGGCCGCCGCGGCCGGTGCGGTTGCCCGCCGGCGCCGCGGCCACCGTTAGTACCATCGAGCGCCCCCGGGGCGGTTAGCTCAGCTGGTAGAGCACGTGCCTTACAAGCACGGGGTCGGCGGTTCGAGCCCGTCACCGCCCACCTCTTTCCGGCGCGCATGTTGACCAGACGTGTCCATTTCGCCGTGGTCGTTCGTCGTAGGGGTGTTGAGTCAATGATCGGACCCGAGGAGGTCTCGATGCACCCGATGATGATGGCGCTGGCGAACGAGGTCGAGAGGGAGCGCGAGCAGGAGCGGCAGAATCTCCAGATGCGGTCGCTGGTACTCGCCGATCCCAGCCGAGGCTCGAACAGCCCACGAGCGACGAGCGTGCTCGCGCGGCGGCTGATCGCCGGGATTAGCCTGCGGCTCCGCGTTTCCTAGCCGCTGGCCGTGTGATTGGGAGGATTTGCCATGAAGTATCTGCTTTTCATCGGCAGTGACGGCGAGCCGGCACCGGAGGAAATGGTGGTCATGCAACGCGAGTGCCCCGGCTGGGTCGAGGAGATGGAGGGCCGCGGCGTACGGCTGCTTGGCCGGGAGCTGGAGCTCCCCGAGGTCGGCGGCGACGGTGCGCGTGCGCGACGGCGAGACGCTCGTGACCGACGGGCCGTTCGCGGAGACCAAGGAGTTCATGGCCGGCTTCGATCTGCTCGAATGTGCCGACCTCGACGAGGCGATTGAAGTGGCGGCCAAGCACCCCGCGTCGTGGTTCGACATGATCGAGATCCGGCCGTTCATGGACGGGCTGCGGCTGGGTGACGGGACATCCGCGTTCGCGCGGGGGGACGACTCGGCCGGCCCCCCGTACCTGCTGATCGTGTGGATGGACGGAACGCCGGCGG
The DNA here is from genome assembly GCA_963699325.1 of uncultured Solirubrobacterales bacterium. Classification (GTDB taxonomy): domain Bacteria; phylum Actinomycetota; class Thermoleophilia; order Solirubrobacterales; family Solirubrobacteraceae; genus Palsa-465. The sequence continues at coordinate 76,172 of CAVOTN010000024.1, forward strand.
CGCCGTTCGACGGTCAGGCAGTGATCGATGAGTGCGAAGCCTGGCGGCAGGATCTGGAGGCGCGTGGCCTGCACATCCTGGGGCATGCCCTGGAGGGCACGGACACGGCCACGACGGTCCGCGTCCGCGACGGAGAGACGCTGATCAGCGACGGGCCGTTTATCGAGACCAACGAGTTCATCGCCGGCATCGACGTCGTCAGCTGCGCGGATCGGCAGCAGGCGATCCGGCTCGCGGCTGCGCATCCGATCGCTCGCCACCACGCGATCGAGGTCCGCCCGTTCTGGAGCGAATGACCGCGCCGGCCGTCCAGCATGCGGTGGATGCGGCCTTCCGCGAGGAGTGGGGTCGCGTCGTCGCCACGCTGATCAGGCGCACCGGGAACTGGGACCTGGCCGAGGACTGCGCGCAGGAGGCGTTCGCCGAGGCGCTGCGGCGCTGGCCGCGCGACGGGATCCCGCAACGCCCCGGCGCCTGGTTGACGACCGTCGCCGGCAACCGCGCGATCGACCGGCTGCGGCGCGGCGCCCGCTCCGCCGAGCTGCTCCAGCAGGCCGGCCGCGAGGCGCTCCCGCAGTCCGACACCCACGAGGAAGCGATGCCTGACCTGTTCGATGAGGCCGACGAGATCGAGGACGACCGCCTACGACTGATCTTCACCTGCTGCCACCCGGCGCTTCCGCTGGAGGGCCGAGTCGCGCTGACGCTTCGGGCGCTCGCCGGCCTGACGACCGCGGAGATCGCGAACGCGTTTCTCATGCCGGAGCCGACGATGGCCAAACGCCTGGTCCGCGCCAAGCACAAGATCGAGCGCGCTGGGATCCCGTATCGAGTTCCTCCCGCGCATCTGCTGCCGGAACGCACCGGCGGCGTGCTCGCGGTGCTCTACCTGATGTTCAACGAGGGATACGCCGCGTCAACCGGAGATGAACTGATCAGAGTGGACCTCTGCGAGGAGGCGATCCGGCTCGCACGCGCTACTGAGCGGGCTGATGCCGGACGAGCCCGAGAGCGCTGGCCTGCTCGCCCTGATGCTGTATCAGCATTCCCGGCGCGAGGCCCGAACAGACGCCGCTGGGAACGTGATAACACTGGAGGAACAGGACCGCTCCCGCTGGAACCGGGCAGAGATCGACCAAGCCAACGCGAGTCTCGGGGCGGCTGTTCGCAGGGACGCCGTCGGGCCGTACCAGGTGCAGGCTCTGATCGCCGCGTGCCACGCCAACGCCCGGGACGCCGATGCGACCGACTGGGCCCGAATCGCGGCGCTGTACGAACGGCTGCTCGAGGTCACAGTGAACCCGGTCGTCAAGCTCAACCATGCCGTCGCCGTCGGGATGGCGAATAGCCCCGAAGACGGCCTCGCGCTCGTGGACCGGCTCGCAGCATCCGGTGAGCTGCGCGACTACCACCTGCTGCACGCGACTCGCGCGGACTTCCTGCGCCGGCTAGGCCGTAACCCCGAGGCTGCCGACGCGTATCGGCAGTCGCTCGAGCTGGCTCGGACCGACGCCGAGCGTCGTTACCTGAGCAAACGCCTGCAAGAGGTCAGTCCTATCCCGGCGAGGGCTGCGTCAGAGATCCAGCGTCAGCTCTGAGCTCGGTCGAGTGCTGCACACGAGGACTCGGCCGTCGGGCGGCGGTTCGAGCGGTTCGATGTAGTAGGTGACCTCGCCGGCGAGCAGCCCGCTTTCGCAGTTGTGGCAGGTCCCGTTGCGGCAGCCGAAGGCAACGGGCACGTCGCAGGCTTCGGCGAAGTCGAGCAGGCTCGGGTATCGGTCGTCCCACGCCGCGGCGAGACTGCTGCGCGAGAACGTCACGACCGGGCCGGTGCCGGGTGGACCATCGGGGACGTGAGGTGCGCGGTCGCCGGCGCTCACGATGCCCGAGCTGTGGATGGAGACGGCGCCGAAGACCTCGGTAGCGATCCGTTCTGGAGCGACGCCGCGGGCGGCCAGCGCGGCGCCGATTGCCCGCATGAAGCCTTCCGGTCCGCACAGGTAGTAGTCCGCGTCCTTGGGGACGCCTGCGTGCTCGAGGACCGTCAGGTCCAGCCGGCCTGAGAGGTCGTGGTCGGCTCCGGTCGTGTCGCCGCTGACCTTGTCGGCGCCGCCGCCGGCGTCGGCGGCGTCGGCGGGCTGGCTGTAGGCGACGAGTCGGTGACTGTCAGGGAGTGCCGCGAGCAGCTTGTCGACCTCGGCCCCGAAGGCATGCTCGTCGTGGTTGCGTGCGCCGTGCAGCCACCACACCGACCGCGTGCTGTGGTCTCGGGCCAACGCGTGCAGCATCGCGAGGACCGGAGTGGCCCCCACTCCGGCGCTGAGCAGCACCACGGGGCGGGTCCCCTCGCGCAGCACGAAGTTCCCGCGTGGGGCGGCGACGTCCAACAGGTCGCCGACCTTGACGCGTTCGTCCAGGTAGCGACTGGCCGCGCCCTCTCGCTTGACGCTGATCCGGTACCCACGCTCGTCGGCGAGGTCCGACAACGAGTAGCTGCGGGTCAGCTGCTGTTCGGCGCCGTCGGGGCTCACCCGCAACGTGAGGTACTGCCCAGGGGCCGCGGCGGGCGCCGGCCCGGCGTCGTCGGCCGGCACGAGCAGGAACGAGGTGATGGTCGAGCTCTCGCGACGGATCTCGGCGACGCGCAATCGCTTGAAGCCGCCCCACGCTGGACCGGCGGGCGTGCCGCGTTCGGCCTGGGCGAGGAGCTCGCGAAAGCTTCCCTGCCACCCTTCGCTCAACGCCGGCACGCGAAGGGCGCGTTCGATCAGTGCCCGCGACTTGTTCGGCAGGTACAGCAACCCGTCGACGTCCGCGACCGTGAGCTGTTCTGGTCCGTCGGCGGTCTTTTCGATCTGGTCGCCGGCCTGCACCACCCCCTCCTCGAGTACGCGGAAGTAGAACCCCGGTCGGTGGTGCGCGACGAGCAGCGTCGGCATCGCAGGCTCGTTCATGCGAATGCCAACGCGGTAGCACGTGACGCGCGGCTGGGTGACCTCGAACAGCGCTTCGCCGATGCGGTAGCGGTCCCCGATGCACACCACATCGTCCGCGAGGCCCTCCACGGTGAAGTTCTCGCCGAACTGGCCGTCGGTGAAGTCGTTGCGTCCTAGCTGGCGTTCCCAGTATCGATAGGAGTCGATCTGGTAAACGAACACCGCGCGATGCTCGCCGCCGTGCGCGAGCCGGTCAGCCTGGTCGTCGCCGTCGATGTTGATGCGGCGGACCATCCGCGGGCCGTCGACCGCCTCCTTCCAGATCGCTGTTCGGACGGTCTTGCCCTCCCATTCGACCTCTCGAGGTCCGCCGACGTTGACCGAGATCAGGCGTCCGGCCGTCACCGGTTCGTGGCTTGTAGACGCAGCAGGCGGGTCATGGTTGCGCTCCTGTCGGGTCGGCGCCTCGAGGTGGCGCCGTCAGTGAGATGAGTGCCATCACCGCCGTCGCGTCTTACCGCGCTACTCCGGCTCCACGTCGCCGAAGCGCCGGGCAGCCTCGAGCACCCCGTCGTGATCCGCGCGACAGCCTGGACACACGCGCAGGTGTATCGCGGTCCCGGGAAAGCGCTCGCCGGGATTCTCTCCGCGCATCTCGATCTCGACGTACTGGTCCATGATTGGACTGCCGGCATCGCAGCCGGCGTCGCCTTGCTGCGCGCGCAGAAGCTCGTCGAGGGCGTGAACGTCGCTCATGACCGCGCCTCCTCGTCGGTGACCGGGTAACCCGCGGCGGCGAGGCAGCCACGCAGCTTCCGCCGGGCGTCGAACAGGTTCTTGTAGATCGCGTTGCGGTTGGAGCCCAGCTCGAGGGCCAGCACGTCGATCGGCACGTCGTTCATCGCGATCGCGACGAACACCTCCCGCTGGCGCGGCGTCAGGTCCGTCTCGATCGCGTTTCTCAGAACCTCGAGCTGCTCACGCCGCTCGGCGCGCTCGCTCGGCCGGGGCGTCAGGCTGTCGGGCAGCGCCGTCAGCTCGAGGTCGTCGCGGCTGGGCGGGTGGCGCTGCCATGCGTGCCGCGCGAGCTTGCTCGAGACCTCGAAGATCGCGAATTTATACGCCCATGTCGTGAACCGGCTGAGGCCCTTGAAGTCGTCGATCCTCGCCAGGATGCTCACGAGCGCATCGTCGGCGCATTGGTGTGCCACGTCCTCGAGCTCCGGACCGGCCAAGGCCGGCAGCTGCGCGCGGCGACGGTGGAGCTCGTGCAGGGCGGCACGCCGAAGGACGTCGTGGAGCGTTGCGACCGCCTGCTCGTGGCGTGGGTGGTCGCGATGCAGCTGCTCGACCCACCGGCGCGAAGCCGAGTCCGCCGGTACTGGTCGTCGGTCGGCCGCGTCGGCCAGCGGGGGTTCGACGCTCACCGGCAGATCGTAGACCCGCTCGTGTCGTCCCGCTAAGCCTTCGCCGGTAAGACCGTGGTCCGCGGGCGCCACGAACGCTCGCGACGGTCCCGATCCCCGACACTGGAGCGCGACATGGGTCTCTCATGGCAGCAAGGGCCACTCGGCCGCAACCCCAACGGACAGTTCCTCGCGGCAGGCGTCCCGCAGCGTCTGCTGTACGCCGAGCCGCTGCGGCGCCGTATGCGCGCCGAGCTCGGAGGGCGCACCGTGGTGCAGAGCGACGATGCCGTGCTGCTGTTCGAGCCCGGCCGCTACCCGGTCGCGTACTTCCCGATCGGTGACTTCGCCGAGGGAGCGCTGCGGCCGACCGATCACCGCAGCACCCACCCCGAGCTCGGCGAGACCGCGTGGTTCGAGGTGGTCGGCGGTACCCGGGGCGCGGGTCGCGGGGCCTGGCAGCACGTGGCGCTCCCCGGCCATGCGGCGATTCTCGAGGGCAAGGTCGCACTCGCCTGGCGGGCGATGGACGGCTTCTACGAGGAGGACGACCGCATACTCGGCCACGCTGCGGACCCTTACCACCGCATCGACATCCGGCACACCTCGCGTCACCTCGTTGTGCGCGACGCTCATCGGGTGCTCGCCGAGACCACCAGCCCCGTCGTGCTGTACGAGTCCGGCTTCGCTCCGCGCTGGTACGTGCCCCGAGCCGACGTTGAGCCGGCCGTGCTGGCGTTGACCGACCTGCAGACGTTCTGCCCATACAAGGGCATCGCGTCCTACTACAACGTCGATGGCGCGCAGAACGCCGCGTGGTCCTACCGGGCTCCGTTCGACGAGATGGCGGCGATCGGCGACCTGGTCTCGTTCGAGCCCGACCGCGTCGAGGTCACGCTCGACGGCGAGCGCCTCCAACCCGAGCCAGGGCAGAACGTCGTCTCGCATGGCATCGACCGGAACCTGGACATCGGCGAGGCGGGCGCACTGACGCCCGTGGCCGAAGGAGCTTCCTGACGACAGGCTGGCCGTCAATCGCGGCCGTGCTCGCCGTCGACGATCGCGACGCGGGCTGCGAAGCGACGTGCGAAGCGCTCGAGCGCTACGTCGACTGCGGACGCGACGTCGATGACTGGGTCGACGGCATCACAGTGCATCTGAGTCGGTGTCGCGCCTGCCGCACCGATTACGACGGTCTGGTGGCGGTCACCCGACACCAGCTGGGGCGCGGGCCGGATCTCTAGTCTGCTGGGCGCACCCGTCGAGGAGGGCAGAACGATGCAGTTCTATCTGAGCGGTTACAGGCCCGGCGACCCGTTCACCGAGGATCCGCATCCGTCTGTCGCGGAGCGGACGGGAAGACTGCCCGAGGACGTCGACGTGCTGATCATCGGCTGCGGTCCGGCCGGTCTGGTCCTGGCCGCGCAGCTGGCCAACTTCCCCGACATCAGGACGGCGGTCATCGATCGCAGGGACGGTCCGCTCGCGGTGGGCCAAGCCGACGGGGTCGCGTGCCGCACCGTCGAGATGTTCGAGGCGTTCGGCCTGGCCGAACGCCTGGTGAACGAGGCCTACTGGGTGAACGAGGTCAGCTTCTGGCGGCCCGACCCGGACGACCCGACCAAGATCAAGCGTTCCGGGCGCACCCGGGATACCGAAGAAGGCCTCTCGGAGTTCCCGCACGTGATCGTCAATCAGGCGCGGATGCTCGCCTACCTTCTGGATCACATGGAGCGGTCGCCGAGCAGGCTGTCGCCGTATTACGGCATCCAGGCAAGTGACCTCGAGGTTGACACAACGGACTCGTCCGAGTACCCGGTGACAGTCACCCTTCAGCACACGAACGGGTCGCAGGAAACCGGTGCCACCTCGACCATCCGGGCCAAGTATGTCGCCGGCTGCGACGGCGCTCGGAGCGCGACTCGGACCGCGATCGGCCGGACGCTGTCCGGCGACGCGACGAACCAGTCCTGGGGTGTGATGGACGTGTTGGCAGTCACCGATTTTCCGGACATCCGCGTCAAGTGCGCGATCTCCTCCGCAAACCAGGGCAATATCCTCATCATCCCGCGTGAGGGCGGATACCTGGTCCGGGTGTATATCGAGCTGGACGAGGTCGCAGACAAGGAGATGCTCGACAACCGGAGTGTCACCCCGGAGAAGCTGGCCGAGGTCGCAAATCGGATTCTTCACCCGTACACGATCGAGATCAAAGATGTCGGCTGGTGGTCGGTGTACCGGATCGGTCAGCGTCTCTGCGACAAGTTCGACGACGTGCCCGCCGAGGAGATGGACAGCCGCGTTCCACGAGTGTTCATCGCTGGCGATGCGTGCCACACGCATAGCGCTAAGGCGGGCCAAGGCATGAATGTGTCGATGGCCGACGCCTGGAACCTCGGGTGGAAGCTCGGGACCGTGCTCAGGGGGCGGGCGAAGCCTGATCTTCTGCACACCTACTCCGAGGAACGCCAGACCGTCGCCAAGCAGCTCATCGACTTCGACCACGAGTTCTCCGAGATGTTCAGAGCCGGCTCGACGGGGTCGGCCGACGCCGAGCGAGAGGGTCTCGACCCGGAGGAGTTCCAGCAGTACTTCATCGCGCAGGGCCGTTTCACCGCGGGAGTTGCGACCAGCTACGCCCCGTCGATGATCACCGCCGACGCCGGTTTCCAGCGTCTCGCGGAGGGTTTTCCGGTCGGGATGCGCTTCCACTCGGCCCCGGTCGTGCGGCTGGCCGACGCCAAGCCGGTCCACCTCGGCCACGTCGCGCGGGCCGACGGCGCGTGGCGCATCTACCTGTTCGCCGACGCGGCGGATCCGACGAGCGCGAGGTCCCGCGCGCGGGCCATGTGCGAGTTCCTGGAGTCAGACACCTCTGTGATCAAACGCTTCACGCCTGCTGATGCGGAGCCCGACTCGGTGATCGACGTCCGCGCGATCTTCCAGCAGCACCACCATCATCTCGCCATCGACACGATGCCGGCCGTCCTGCTGCCGAGGAAGGGGAAGTTCGGCCTGATCGACTACGAGAAGGTCTTCTGTCCGGACCCGGATGCCGATGACGTCTTCGAGCTGCGAGCCGTCGACCGCGAGGCGGGATGCATGGTTGTCGTACGCCCTGACCAGTACGTCTCGGCGGTATTGCCGCTGGACGGCCACGAGGCGCTCGTCGGCTTCTTTGCGGCGATCTTGATTGACGCCAACTAGTGCCACGAGTCGTGGCCGGCGCCGATGAGTTTTCGAGCCGCGCGAAGTCCGTACAGCCATGACGACCACGCACATACTCGAAACCGCCGAGGCTGACATCGCCTATGACGTCCACGGCCCGCTGCCAACTGCCGACGGACGCCCACCGCTGTTCATGATCGGCCAGCCGATGACCGCCGCCGGCTTCGGCGCGCTGACGTCGCACTTCCCCGACCGCACGGTGGTCACTTATGACCCCCGCGGCCTCGGCCGCAGCACCCGCACAGACGGCCGCGACGACCATTCGCCCACGGTCCAGGCGAACGACGTGCATGCCGTCATCGAGGCGCTCGACGCCGGCCCGGTCGCGATGTTCGCGAGCAGCGGCGGCGCGGTGACCGCGCTCGCGCTCGTCGCGGCGTATCCCGACGACGTGGTCACTTTGGTGGCCCACGAGCCGCCGCTGATCCCGGTGCTTCCCGACTTCGCGGCGGCCGAGCGCGCCCGGGCTGCCGTCCGCGACGCGTACGAGGCCAACGGCGCGAGTTTCGGCATGGCGGCGTTCATCGCGATGACGTCGTGGCGAGGCGAGTTCACCGACGAGTACTTCGCTCAGCCGACGGCGGATCCCGGCGCGTTCGGGACTGCCGACCGAGGACGATGGCTCCCGCGACGACCCGCTGCTATCGGACCGGTCCTGGGCGATCAGCGCCTATCGCCCCGACGTCGATGCCCTGGCCGAGGCGCCAACTCGCGTCGTGATCGCCGTCGGCGAGGAGTCGGGCGACAACATGACCGGCCGCACGTCGGTAGCCACCGCTGATCTGCTCGGTCAGCGAGCGACGGTGTTCCCGAGCCATCACGGCGGCTTCCTCGACGGCGAGTTCGGATACCCGGGTCAGCCCGAGGCCTTCGCGCGGAAACTGCGTGAGGTCCTCGACGATGAGGGCTGACGAGCCGAACGTGGTGGAGTTCGCTCGTAGACGCTCACGTGGCGCCAGCTGGTGGCGGTGAACGGCTCACCGCGCCAGCCTCCGGCTCGTTGGCGCAGCCGGAGGCCGGCGATCCGCGCCATCAGGTCGAACTCCGGCGGGTGAGCCAACCGAAGGCTGATCGGCCCGAACGCGATCCCGTCCTCGCTGATGTGCACGTGGTTTGCGTCCAACAGTTGGGTGACCGGGTCGTAGCGGGCGACGTGCAGCGTTACCTGGTCGACCGCAATGTGCTCGGCCTCGACGAAATCGCGCTCGGGGCGCGTGGGAGCGGTCGGCACGCGACACTCGAGCACGAACACGCCGTCGTCGGCCAGGTGCCGTGCGGCGTTCTCGAAGCACCGCACCTGCTCGTCCTGAGTGACCAGGTTGCCGATCGTGTTGTAGACCAGGTACACGAGGCCGTACTTCCGGCCCATATCGACGCGTGCCATGTCACCGACGACCACATGCACGCTCTCACCGTCGGTCTTCTCGCGCATCCGGTCGACCATGTGCCGCGATTGCTCGATGCCGTCGACCCGGACTCCGGCGCGCGTCAGCGGCAACGCGATGCGGCCGCTGCCGACGGCGAACTCCAGCGCGTCCTGTCCGCCGGCCAGCCGGGCGAGAAAGGCCACGGTCTCCTCCTCATCGCCGCGCGCCTCGCGCGCGACGTACCGCTTGGACGTCTCGTAGCCGAAGCTCGTCTTGGGATCGAAACCGTGCATGACACTCACCCGCGGAGCGCAATTCGCAATCGGCGGACCCGGCCACGCCGGACCCGGCCACGGCGGCGGCGGGCGATGGCGGTTGCCGGAAGCGCGACTCCTGCCGAGACCGCTGCACGGGACGCGAGCGTTCGTCCGGCCGCGCGCCGGAGTAGCTCATCCCGGTGCGCCGTGGCCAGCTCGTAAGGGATGTGGTTCATCGTGCCCTCCTCGTCGGGTTGAACATCGCGTGTGCGGACAGTTCAACCAAGACCACGAGATCGGCCAATGGATGTAGCGTATGGCTAAATGATCACGATCGAGCTCGGCGTCGAGGATCTCGCGAACACGCGCTTCGGGATCTCGCCGCTCGGGGAGGCGGTGCACAGCCTGCGGGCGCTGTCCGACCCCAGCCAGCACACGCTGCACCTCCCGTGGCTGCGCGCGATCCGCGGTCAGCTCGACGCGGACGACAGCGAACTGCTGCAGTCGCTGGTCGGGCCAAGCCGGATTCCGCTGGACTTCCGGGGAAATCCGAGCCGAGCCCTACCAGACTTCCTGACGCCGCGTCCGAAGCGGTTCGTCATGACGTTCGACGACGAGCTGGCGGCGGTGCGTGGCACCCCGCCGAGAATCGTGGCGCGCGACCTCCTCGCAACCCATGCACCCGATCCCGTGCCGGAGGCGCTGCGATCGGTGAAGCGCTCTGACACGCGGACGAGGCGCAAGCTGCTGAACGCGATTTGCGACGCTCTAAGCAGGTACTGGCAGACCGCCCTTGCTCCAAACTGGCCGGAGCTGCGCCTGGTGCTCGAGGCCGACACGACCTACCGGGCTCGCCAGCTGGCGACCGGCGGCGCCCAGCGGCTGTTCGCCGATATCCACCCCAACGTGCGGTGGAGCGACGGGGCGCTGAGCATCACCGAGATGGTCGGCCACCACACCGTTGCGGCCGCGGGCCGGGGCCTGTTGCTCATGCCCTCGATATTCGCCAACAAGCCTGTCCCGCCGCTCGCCCCCGGTGAGCCACCGTCGCTCGCCTATCCGAGCCGCGGTATCGGGACCCTGTGGGCGCCACCGCCTGAACCCGACGCCGCCGCGCTCGTCGATCTGCTCGGGCGAACGCGAGCGCTGCTACTGCACATGCTGTACGAGCCGCTGCCGACCGTCGAGATCGCACGGCGGCTCAAAGTCACCCCCAGCGCGGTCTCGCAGCACCTCCAGGTTCTCCACGGCAGCGGCCTCGTCACCCGCGCTCGCGACCGGCGGCAGGTGCTGTATCGGCGCTCACCGATCGGCGACCGGCTCACGACCAGGCAGGCCCGCGCCAACCGTTAGCCTCGGAGTCCGTATCCGAGGTCCGCAAACCGTCGACACAGGAGGCCCCATGAGCCATTACGCAGTGGCGCATCTCGAGGAAATCGACGAGATCAGCGACGGGCGCTCTCCGTCGCGGCCGGTCCGGCTCCACTTCGGCATCACGTCGTTTGGCGTCAACGCCTGGACCGGTCGCGAGGCGGGCGACCGTGTCATCAACGAGCACGACGAGGATGGGGACGGGGACGGAGACGGAGACGAGGAGCTCTACCTCGTGCAAAGCGGCCGCGCCACGTTCGAGCTCGACGGCGAGCGCCACGACGCGCCCGCCGGCACGTTCGTGTTCGCCGCCCCGGGCGTCAAGCGCACCGCGTTCGCGGAGGAGCCGGGGACGACGATCATCGCCGTCGGCGGCACCCCGGGGAAGGCATACGAACCCGCCGGCTTCGAGCTGTGGGCGCCGCTCGTTCCCCTGTATCAGGCGGGCAAGTACGCCGAGGCCGCCGATCGCGCGCGGGAGATGAGCGACGCGCACCCCGAGTACAGCGGGCTGCTCTACAACCTGGCGTGCTGCGAGAGCCTCGCGGGACGAAAGGACGACGCGATCGAGCACCTGCGGCTCGCGGTCGAGCGCTCAAGTCGGTTCCGTTCGCTCGCCGCCGCCGACTCCGACTTCGATCCGATCCGCGACGACGCCGCGTTCAAGGAGTTGGTGGACCCGGGCTAACTGGCGGTCGCGGTGGGTGCCGGCGGTGACGTTGGCGGTGGGGCCGTGGCCGGGTGCCGGTGGTGGCGGTCCCGGTACGCGGAGCCCGAACAAGTCGACACTCGGCAGCGGTTCCGGGGGTGAACGCGGATTCAGTCGGCTCTGGCACGAGTTTCGCCACTCTCGGCGCCGGCGCGGCGTCGAGTGTGGACTTAGTCGGCCTGTGTGCGCGCGCCGGCGGGGCTGGGTCATGAGTCCGGACCAAGCCGCTTCACCGGTGCCCGGTGCGGACAAGGTCTCGCTTGGCGGACTAGGTGCCCTCCGGATGCGAGATCACGTGCGGAGCCCGTACGGTCTCGCAAAACCCAACCGCAGGAGGGATCGGTGAGTACGACTCGTGGGCCGGAAGCGCAGGCGACCAGCGCGGACGCGACATGATCGACGCGACCGCTGCCGGCGAGGGGTCGCGTGAGGACGCGCCGGACCGGCAGATCGCGGTCGAGATCGACTACCTCGGTGGCGGGATCGCGAGCGTGCGTTGCCTCTGCCACCGCTATGTGGATCTGCTGCACCTCATCCGGATGCCGGAGGGCTGGCGGATCGTGAACGCCGCGTGGCACCTGCGGTGAGACGCGTGGTGTGGGTCTCCTCGCGGAGAAACCGATCCGCGCCCCGACCGCGAGCGCGGTCCGCGCCGCCGCCCAGCGCCGCTAAAGCGGTGGGACCTGGTTGTTGACCTGCGGACCGTGGTACAGGTGGTCGTGGTCCTTGCAGGCCGCCGGGAAGAAGAACTGGACGCTGTCGCTGCGCACGTTGTTGTAGCTCGCGAACAAGGTCACGTGGCCGACGGTGCCGACCTTGCACCCCGGGTCGGTGCTGCTGTTCACGCGCACGATGATCTTCATGATGTTGCCGGGGAAACCCCACATCTGCGCGTAGTGCGAGTGGTACACCAGGTGGTGCTCGACCGACATGACGATCACGCGGTCGGGCTGGTTGCGGACGCGGAACGCCTGGCACAGAATCCCGGAGACGGTGTTGGCGTCAAGGTTGATGTTGCCGTGACCGCGGGCGTAGCTGCCGGTGGCTCCCGTGATCGGCGATCCCGTGTTGAAGCCCCACGGCGGGATCCCTTGGACGATCGGGACCCCGGCGCAGTACTGGGTCGTGTACGCGCTCGCCGAACCGGCCGAGGACGTCAACGCCAGGAGCGGCGCGAGCACGAGAACCGCGAGTCCAATACGCCGGATGAAGTGGTTTGTCCGCATCAGGGTGGCGACTATAGCCTCGGAGTCCGGCAGCGTGGCGTCCGGTCAGGGTTCTGACCTGGCGGGCCCGCGAAGGCTGCCGATACCTAGCGATCCGTCGCCCGGCTCGTCCGCCGGCGGCCTCGGCGACCTCGCTTGCCTCGAGCTCACCGTCGGGCGTGAGGCTCTCGAGCAGCTCAGCGGCCGGAACGAAGAACAGGCCCCCGGTGACGGCCGTCGAGAAGTCGAGGATGCGGTCCGTGTTCCCCGGCGGATCTCCGATGAACATGTTGGTGAGCATCAGCTCGATCAGCTCGGACGTCCGCGCGTACGCGATGTAGTACGTGCCGAACTCGGCGGCGCCGACGCGGCCGAATGGCATGTTGAAACGCATGATCTGCCGCTCCTCGCCGTCCGGGCCGGTGATCACGTTGAGCGCGAGGTGGGAGTTGGCGGGCTTGGCCTCGTCGGGCAGCTCGATGTCGCTGAGCTTGGTCCGGCCGATGATCAGCTCCTGCTCCTCGGTCGTGAGCGCGTCCCAGGCGGCGAGGTCGTGGAGGTACTTCTGGACGATCACGTAGCTGCCGCCGGCAAACGCGGGATCCTCTTCGCCGATCAGCACGGCCTCGCCCGCGGCGGCGCCCTCGGGGTTCTCGGTGCCGTCGACGAACCCGAGCACGTCGCGTTCGTCGAACGACCGGAACCCGTGGACCTCGTCGACGACCTCGGCGTGACCGCGAAGCCGCTCGGTCAGCCGCTGAGCGAGCTCGAAGCACAGGTCGAACCGGTGGGCGCGGATGTGAAACAGCAGGTCCCCCGGGGTGGCAACGGCGCGGTGGCGGGCGCCGCTGAGCTCGCGGAACGGGTGTAGACCGGCCGGTCGGGGAGCGCCTGTCAGCCGATCCCACAGGCCGGCACCGATCCCGACGACGCACGTCAGCTCCGCCTCCGGTATCCGGAATCCCACCGACCGCTTGATCCCCGACGCGTCCGCGAGCAGGTCGGCGACGTCAGCCTCGGAGCCCGCCGCCACCGTCAGCACGAGGAAGATCGCTGATTCAGTCGGATGACTGAGGATCGGCTGGGGCTCGGGGCAGGGCACGATCGGGCCCAACATACGGCATCGCACCGATCGCGCCAACGCTCCGCGCTGCGGTCTCGATCGCAAGCTGGGGCCCCCCGACGAGGTATCCGGCCGCCAGCGCGTCGCCCGCTCCGGTGGTGTCGACTGGCACGACCGGGCGGGCCGGGTACATGCCCTCCGGGAACCTCGCGCCCTGCGCGCCGAGCTTGATCACCCAGGTGGCGTCAAAGGCGGGCACCGCCGCCCGCTCGGCCTCGGTCGCGAACACGAGATCGGGACGCAGCGCCTGGAGCCGTTCGGCGAACCGGCCGGCGCCGGCGATCTCGATGTCGTGCGCGGAGGCCAGATCGACGGTCACGCGGCGCGCGAGCCTTGCGGCCTCGATCGCCGCCTGTGCCATCGGCTCGCGGAGCAGGCAGTAGCCCGAGACGTGCAGGACGTCGCACGACTGGACCCACGACGGCTCGAGCTCGGAGGGGTGAAGCAGCGAGGCCACGCCGCGATCGGAGGCCATCGTCCGCCGGCCGTGAGCATCGCGAACCGACACGACGACTCCGCCACGACCCTCGACCACCGGGCCGCAGATCTCGACGCCGTACTGCGCGAGCTGTGTGGTCGCCAGTTCGCTTGCGGCGTCGGTTCCCCGCTTGCAGATCAGCCGGCTCCTGGAGCCGAGAGCTGCGGCCCACGCGGCCACGTTCGCGGCCTGGCCGCCGGCGCCGAGCCGGATCGTCGCCGGCGTGTCGCCATCCGGCGCCAGCGGCCGGTCGGGCAGCACGACCACGTCGAGGATCAGGTCGCCGATCGTGCAGATCGACGGCGGACTGCCCTCCCTGACCGCGGGCCTGCTCGTGTGCCATGCCGACATGATCACGGTACGGTGCGCCGGTGACGTCCGCAGCGCGCAGCATCGTCGTTTCCGAGAAGGTCGCCGGCGCGCTCGGAGACGGGGATCCGGTCGTCGCACTCGAGTCGACGATCATCACCCACGGCCTTCCGCGTCCCGACAACATTCGCGCAGCGCTCGAGTTTGAGCGGACCGTTACCGAATGCGGCGCGGTGCCGGCGACGATTGCGATGCTCGACGGCGTCGCTCACGTCGGCCTCGAGGCCGATGAGCTCGAGCGTCTGGCGGGCAGCGAGGCCGCGCTGAAGCTGAGCGCGAGAGACCTGCCGGTGGCGGTCGCGCAGGGCGCGACCGGCGGCACGACCGTCGCCGCCACCGCGCTGCTCGCCTCGCGTGCCGGTATCCGCGTGTTCGCCACCGGCGGGATCGGCGGTGTCCACCGCAACGCGGGCGCGACGTTCGACGAGTCGGCCGACCTCGGGATCCTCGGGAGCTGCCGGATCACGGTCGTCGCCGGGGGCGTCAAGTCGATCCTCGACATCGGCGCCACGCTCGAGCGGCTCGAGACCCTGAGCGTCACCGTGCTCGTGTTCGGCACCAACCGCTTCCCGGCGTTCTGGCTCGCCGACAGCGGCTACACGGTCGACTCCGCGGTCAGCGGTCCCGAGGAGATCGCCGCCGTGATGCGGGCGGCCGATGGGCTCGGCGTCCCGGGCGGGATCCTGGTCGCGAACCCGCTGCCCGAGGCTGTGCAGCTCGATCCCGCCCTGCACGACCGCCTGCTCGCCGAGGCGCTCGACGCGGCCGAGCGTGCGTCCGTGCGCGGCAAGGACATCACCCCGTTCCTGCTCGATTACATCCACGAGCACACCGGCCGGGGTAGCGTCGCCGTGAACCTCGAGATCGTTCGCGGCAACTGCAGGCTCGGGGCGCAGATCGCCCGCTCATGGTCGGCGCTCCAGGCCGCCGCGCTTCAGGTCGAGGGCCCGCCGCACTCATGTTGACCCGGGAGCTGCTCGCGTTCGTGAGGGCCGCGCTGCCGGCGCCGCCGGCGCGCGTGCTCGAGGTCGGAGCGGGACGGGGCGAGCTCGCCGGCACGCTCAGCGACGCCGGCTACGAGGTGACCGCGATCGACCCGGCCGCGGAGCCCGGCGGCGTCGTGGAGCGATGCTCGCTGCTCGACGTGCGCGGCTCGTTCGACGCCGCGGTTTCGGTCGTCGCGCTGCACCACGTCAAGCCGCTCGAGGAATCGTGCGCCCACCTGGCGACCCTCGTCGCTCCCGGCGCGCCGCTCGTGATCGACGAGCTCGACATCGACCGCTACGACGAGCGCGCGGTCCGGTGGTGGGCGTCGCAGCGCCGCGCGCTCGGGTTCGTTGACGAGGAGCACGAGGGGCACCATCCGGACGGGATCGTCGAACACCTCCGCGAGCACATCCACCCGCTCGAGGCGGTGTGCGCGGCGCTCCGACCCCACTTCGACCTGGGGAGACCGATCCCGGGCCCATACCTGCACCGCTGGGAGTTGCGCGCCAGCCTGCACGACGCCGAGGTCGACCTGATCGCGAGCGGGCTGCTGCCGGCGGTCGGCGCGCGGCTGATCGCGACGCGCAAGGCCGCGGCGTCCGGCGGTGCCGGACCGGCGCGCCGCCGGCGTTAGAACAGCGGCTCGGACTCGCGGTACAGCGGCTCGACGCCGGCCGCGGCGAGCAGCTCGCAATACCCGATCACGTAATCGAGCGGTCGCTCCATGGCGGCAGCGTGCCGCGGCGCGATGCAATAAGTGCGCTCGTTCAGATGCGGCCCTTGCCACCCGTCGAGCAGCTTCGCGGCGGTGGCGCCACGGAGCATGGCGCGGATTTGTCTGTCACTCATCGATCTGAACGGCAGGAGAGGAGGCAACACGCTTTCTGCCCGCTCGTGGCGTTTTTGAACCAGGGGTGGCGGTGGACTTGAAGTCCCGGCGTTAGCAAGCAAGCACTCGACACGTGACCGACAATGTCGAACGTGGTCGTGTCGATGCTGCTCGCCCGGCACGGCGAGACCCCTGACAACGCGCATGGTCTGATTCTCGGCCGGCGCGATCCGCCGCTTTCGCCGGCCGGCGAGGAGCAATCCGCGCGGCTCGCAGCGAGCATCGCCACCGACGGACTGGCCGCGATCTGGTGCTCGCCGCTGCTCCGGGCGCGCCAGACCGCCGCCGCCGTCGCCGACGCGATCGGCGTGGAGCCGACCGTGCTCGAGGACCTGATCGAGTCCGATCGCGGGAGCTGGGAGGGCAGGCCGGTGACGGAGATCGCCGCCGTCTCACCCGAGCTGTTCGCGGCGTTCGAGGCCGCCGAGGAAGGCTTCGCGTTCCCGGGAGGAGAGTCGCTCGCTCACCAGGTGGAGCGCACGCGGACAGCGCTGGCGGTGGTCGCGGGCGGCCCGAGTCCGGCGCTGGTGGTCGCCCATGCCGGGACGATCCGCGCCGCGCTGATCGCGGTCGGCCGCAAGCCGCCGCCCGAGCGGGCGCTGGTCCACGGCGAGGCGATCTCGCTGACCTGGCCCGCCGGCGATCCTGTGCTCAAGTGACGCGCCCGCCCGGCGCCGGCGATGCAGACCGCCGGCACCGGCGCGCGACCCACCAAACTAGAAGATGCGCACCGCCACTTCGGCCGGTGCGTCGAACAGCTCGTTGAGCTCGTCGTCGAGCTTGACCAGCGTCAGCGACGCGCCGGCCATGTCCAGCGATGTGCAGTACTCGCCGACGTAGCTGCGCGTCACGTTGATCCCGCGATCGGCGAGCCCCTGGTGGGCCCGGCCGTAGCAGATGTACAGCTCGGAGATCGGGGTGCCGCCGAGACCGTTGATCATCAGCGCGACCTCGTCGCCGGACGAATACGGCAGGTCGGACGCGACCGCCTCGAGCAGCTCGTCCACGATCGCATTCGCGTCGGCGAGCTTCTCGCGCCGGCGCCCAGGCTCGCCGTGGATCCCGACGCCCATCTCCATCTCGTCGTCCCCGAGCTCGAACAGCGGTGAGCCCTTGGCGGGCGGCGTGCACGAGGTCAGCGCCATGCCCATCGTCCGCGTGACCGAGTTCACCCGCTCCCCGAGCTTGACGAGATCGTCGAGCTCGGCGCCGCGCTCGGATGCCGCGCCGACGGCCTTGATCACGAAGAAGTTGCCGGCGACACCGCGACGACCGACGGTGTACGTCGAGTCCTTCACCGCCACGTCATCGTCGACGACGATCGTCGCGATCTTGATGTCCTCGGCCTCGGCCAGCTCGCGGCCCATGTCGAACGACATGCGATCGCCCGTGTAGTTGTTGATGATGTGGAGAACGCCCTTGGGGCTGGCCAGCAGCTTGGTCGTCTCGTAGACGTAATCCGACGGCGGCGCCGCGAACACGTCGCCCGGACAGGCGGCGTCGAGCATGCCCTTTCCGACGACCATCACGTGGGCGGGCTCATGGCCCGACCCGGATCCCTGGACGATCGAGACCTTGTTCTCCTGCGGTGCGTCGGCCCGCATGATCAGGTTGTACTCCGGGACGTAACGGAGCTTGCCCGGGTTGGCGAGCTCGACCCCCTTCAGCATTTCCGGCACGAACTGCTGCGGGTCATTGACGAACTTCTTCACCACATCTCCTCTCGAGTGTCCTGCCTCTTACCGTCGCTGAACGGATCTCGCCAGCGTCCAACCCCGCGCCCCCTTACCCGCTTGCCGCTCTGACCGTCAGGCCAGCTCCAGCTCGGCCTCCTGCCAGGCCTTGCTGACCGCTTCGAACATCACCGCGATGCCGATCGCGCCCGCGTCGACCGAGTCCCGGCTGCGCTCACCGGTGTAGGAGGCACGCCCGCGTTGCGCGATCATCCCCTTGGTCGCCTCGGCGCTCGAGCGGGCCGTCGCCGCCGCACGTTCGATCGCCACGCCGGCGCCCTCGGGCAGCGCGGCTTCGAGCTCGTCGACCGCGGGGACGAGCGCGTCGAGCAGCGTCTTGTGGCCGAGGTCGGTGTTGCCGCGCTGCTTGATCCCCTCGATCGACGCGCGCATCGCGCCGATGATCTGCTCGCCGGTTGGCTCGGGAGTGTCGTTCAGCGCACCGCCGGCGCGCAGGAACGCGGTTCCCCAAATCGGCCCCGACGTGCCGCCGATGCGCTTGGAGAGGACGATCGCGGTCTTCTTCAGCAGGCCGCTGACGTCGGTGTACTCCATCGAGTCCCAGTCTCCGAGCACGACCTCGAAGCCGCGGGCGAGCGAGTAGCCGAAGTCGCCGTCGCCGACGACCGCGTCGAGCTCGCAAAAGTAGGTCTCGTTGTCGACTGCGGTCTGGGCGATCACCCGCACCACCATCTCCGCGCGGGTCAGCGCGTTCTCGCTCATACAGTCTCCTTGTCGCGTAGGGGTTGGGTTCGGCACGCATCGAGATCGGCGAGCGTGACCAGCTCGCCAGGCTCGGCGCCGCCGCGATTGGCCAGGACCACCGCGGGCTCGCCCGGGTCGCCGAGGCTCGAGACGACGAGCACCGCCTCGCTCATGTCCTCCTCGGTCGTGTAGCTCGAGAGCGGTCACGACGCAGCGGAGCCCGGCGCCGACCGCCGCGAGCAGCCCGTTGCGCGAATCCTCGATGACGAGCGCGTCGCCGGGCTCGAGCGACAGCCGCTCGAGCGCGAGCGTGTAGATCGCCGGGTCAGGCTTCTTGGCGGGAACGATGTCGCCGGCGAACACCGCGAACCGCGTCGCGTTGTCGGTGCCGACGGCGTGCTCGAGCACGGCTCTGACCGACTCCTCGGCTGAGGTCGATGCGACCGCGAGTGCCCAGCCCGCGCCGGCCGCCTCCTCGACGATCCGGGCGATGCCGGGCCGTGCGGGCAGCTGCCCGGCGAGGACCATCGCCTTGTAGCGCGCGGTCTTGCGCCTGTGCCAGTCGGCCAGGACCTCCTTCTGGCCGTCGGGATCGGTCGGGAGTCCGTTGGCGCGCACGAACTCGTCGGTCAGCAGCGAGGCCATCCGCTCCTTGCCGCCACCGATCTTGAGCTTCTCGCCGTACTCCTCCTCGGACCACTCCACAGGCAGGCCGACCTCGGCAAACGTCTCGTTGAACGCAGGACGATGACCGTCGCGCTCGGTATCCGCAAGCACGCCGTCGCAGTCGAAGATCAGCGCCGGCACGGCTCAGCCGACCGAGGCGGATAGCGCGCGTGCCCGGCCCGCGGATCCGAACATGCCGATGTGGTACTCGGCCATCTGCTTGACCGCCGCCCGCACGTGGCTGAGCATCGCCGGCGGATCGTGCTTGCCGGGATTGGCCTCGAGGTATTCCCGGTGCGCATCCACGAACGCGATCTTCAGCGCCGTCGAGATGTTGACCTTCGCGCAGCCGCGGGCGATCAGATCGGTGAACTGCGCCTCGGCGAGTCCCGTGCCGCCGTGCAGGACCATCGGGATCGGGTGAAGCTCGACCAGCTCGGTGACGCGCTCGGGCTTGAGCTCGGGTGCGGCCTTGTACAGGCCGTGCGCGGTGCCGATCGCCGGCGCGAACGAGTACACGCCGGTTTCCTCGATGAACCGCGCGGACACCTCCACCGGGTGCACCGCTCCGGCCTCGTCCGAGCCGACGCCGTCCTCGACGCCGAGCACGCTCTCGATCTCGCCTTCGACCTGTGCGCCGTAGCGCTCGGCCTCCGCGACGACCTCGATCGTCTGGCGGGTGTTCTCGGCGACGTCGAGGTGAGATCCGTCGAACAGGACCGAGTTCCATCCGGCCTCGAGGCAGATGCTGATCCACTCGCGGTCGGGACAGTGGTCGAGATGCAGGGAGACGGGCACCGGCACCTCGTCCGCGCGCGTGCGCCAGATGCTGTACAGCGCCTTGGCGCCCATCGACTTGACTGTCTTGAGCGACGTTTGCACGATCAGCGGTGAGTCGAGATCGGTCGCGGCCGCGAGCACTGCCTCGAGGGTGAGATCGTCGACGACGTTGATCGCGGCCACCCCGTAGCGCTCGGCAAAAGCGGTGTCGAGGATCCGACGGATGGGCACAACCGCCATTTGACAACCTCCCTCATGGCCCCCGGCCGCACCTCGGTGGAGCGAACCCGAGCCCCGGTCGTTCAGCACACAGTTTACGGCTCAAGCACTTCGTGCTCAACCAGCGCATAGGCACCGGCGGCCACCTCAGCGCGGATAACCCGGTTCGCCTGCACGGATTGGCGATTGCCGGGATCGCGTACGCAGCGCGGGATGAGCGCGACGGCGCATCCGAGCCTGCCGATCACAGGCCGACGATACGCCGCGCGCCGGTTCCGCGTGGTGCTCGCTACGGCAGCGCGCTCGAGCCCTTGTGCACGACCGTGATCGTGCCCGAGCTCTCGGGATGCAGGCTGCCGGGGGCGTAGTCGAACACGACATGCGTCGCGAAGTTCATGACGAACACGTCGACGAGCGTCCTTGGTCTTGGGGTCGATCCACGTCACGTAGATCTCGTGGTTGCCGATCGACAGCGCGACGTAGTCCTCGACCGGGAACTTCACGCCGACGTTCGGGCCCGCGATCGGGACGCCGTGCACGGTCTTGCTCTTGTACGTCTGCTGGAACGTGTTGCCGGTGTTCCGGCCGAGGCTGTAATCGGCGTTGATCACGTAGCCGTTGAGGTTGAACCGCTTGACGCTCGGACCGCCGGTCTTCGCGGCGTGGCTGGAGCGGGCGGTGGCGGTGGCCGCCGTGACGGCCGCGTAGACGCCGATCGATGCGGCGGCCACGAGCACTGCTGATGCGAACCGAAGTCGCTTGACCCTGGGCATTGCATCCTCTCCTCTGTGGACGATGGGGCCAGCAGGACGATGAACGCGGCATCGTACGTCTAGGCTTCCTGTCATGTGCCGAAACATCCGAACGCTCTACAACTTCGATCCGCCCGCCAGCGAGGACGAGATCCGCGCCGCCGCGGTCCAGTACGTGCGGAAGATCAGCGGCTTCACGAAGCCCTCGCGCGCCAACGAGGAGGCTTTCGAGCGCGCGATCGACGCCGTGGCCCACGCGTCCGCGCATCTGCTGCACGATCTCTCCACGACCGCGCCGACGAAGAATCGCGAGGTCGAGGCGGAGAAGGCCCGCGCCCGGTCCGCGCAGCGCTACGCGGCGTAGCTCCGACCGTCGGTCCGCGAGATCGCAGTAGCCGACGCGAACATGCCGCGGGTCGCGCCGGCGATCTCGACCAAGCGCGTCGCGCGCCGTGCGGCTGACGCCGGCGGCGTTGATGAAGCCGTGGATGAAGCCGGGAAACCGGCGCAGCGTCACCGGGGTGCCCGCCTGCTTGGAGCGCGTGTGCGTAGGCCTCGCCCTCGTCTCGGAGCGGGTCGAACGCGGCGGTGACGATGAACGCCGGCGCGAGGCCGGACAGGTCCTCGGCGAGCAGCGGCGACACCCGCGGATCGGCTGCGTCAGTCCTCGCGGTCCCGAGGTAGTTGTCCGTGTACCAGTCCATCTCGGGGTCGGTGAGCAGGAAGCCCTCGCGGAACAGTTCTCGCGAGCGGTGGCGGGTCGTCATGTCGGTCGCGGGATAGATCAGCAGTTGGAGCGCCGGCGCGGGTCCGCCGGCGCGCGCCGCAAGCTGCGAGGTCACCGCCGCCAGATTGCCGCCGGCGCTGTCGCCGCCCACGGCGATCCGGTCAGGATCAGCACCGAGCCGGCCGGCGTTCGCGAACGCCCAGCGGAGCGCGGCGTAGGCGTCGTCGACCGCGGCGGGAAACCGATGCTCGGGCGCCAGCCGGTAGTCGACCGCAAGTACGTGTGCGCCGGCGTGGCGGCAGAGAATTCGGCACGCGCCGTCGTGCGTGTCCAGGTCGCCGTAGAGGAACCCGCCACCGTGGTAGAAGACGAGCAGCGGATGGGGACCGCCGGGCTCGGGCGGGGCGTAGTGGCGGGCGCGGAGCGGCACCGACGGATCGCCCCCGTCGATCTCGAGATCGCGCACTGATGCGACCGGCACCGGCCTCCCGGCGAACGCGGTGGTCAGGCGACTCCGCGCTGCCCTGGCGTCCGCCGGCGACAGCGTCTCGAGCGGGGGCTCGCGCCGGCGGTCGAGCGCCGCGAGAAGCAACTGTGCCTCGGGCGCGAGGGTGTCGCCGTCGATCTGCACCGGCGGCTTGCCCGAGAGCCGCACCTGCAAGCGTGGCGGCAGCGCGCCGAGTACCTGCGCGCCCCACTGCTCCAGCTTCGGCGGCACGTTGGCGCGGGGCACGCGGCGATGCTACCCGCCGCGCGCCCGTCGTCGCCTCAGTAGGAACTCGCCGCCGTCTCAGCTCACGGCCGAGCGCGCGAACGTCCGGATCGAGATCGCCGTCAGCGCCGCTGCGAACAGCGCGACGACGGCGAGGCTGAGCCACGCCTCGGCGGTGACGTTGCTCATTCCCCAGATGTCGTGTAGCCCCTTGCCGCTCGGATCGACGAACGCGTAGCGCATCAGCGCCAGCGCGTGGGTGAGCGGGAGGAACTTCGCGATCGTGCTCAGCGCGCCCGGCATCGCGCCGATCGGGAACAACGCCCCGGCGAGGAAGAACGGCAGGATCGCGACGGCCGGAACCGCGCCGACGTATTCCTCCTGGTTGGCGATACGGCTCGCCAGCGTCTCGGCGACGCCGTACATGAACACGGTGAACAGCAAAGCGGCGCCGGCGAACCAAGCGACGCCGTCCGCGGTGATGTGGAACTCGCCGCCGCGCAGCGCCGAGAGCCCGATCAGGACGGTCACCTGAAGGGCCGCGAGCACGAGCGCGACCGCGAGATTCCCGATCACCAGATAGGCGCGCGGGACCGGGGCGGCGAGCAACTCGCGCTGGGCGCCGCTGTGGCGGTCGACGATCACGCTGAGCCCCGCGAAGATGCAGCTCAGCGGGACGACGAGGCCCACCGCCCCGACCCCGACGAACGACTCATAGTCGATGCCCGAGTGGAGGCCGCCGGTCGCGATCTTGAGCGCGGGTGCGACGACCAGCGCGAGCAGCGCCGGGCCGATCAGCGGTACGAGGATCTGCCTGGGGTTACTCGCGGTGAGCGCCGCCCGGCGCCGCGCGAGTGTCGCGAGCGCGCTCGCGGGGCGCGCGCGGCGTGGCGTGCGCAGTGTGACTGGTACTGGTTCGGCAATGGCTGACATGTGTCACTCCTGGTGTTTCGGTAACGGGCTCACGCGGCCTCGCGGAGCGCGCCGCCCGTCAATTGCAGATAGACGTCGTCGAGGTTCGGGACCCGGATCGTGATTTCGGAGGCCCGCAGGTGCTCTGACTCGATCGCCGCGAGCGCCTCCGTGGCCGCGTGTTGATGGAGCGGGACGGTGATCCGCGCCCCGATCGCGAATGCGTCGGCTCCGGCGATCCGGCGCTCGCGCAGACTCGCCAGCGCGCGTTCGGCGCTGCCGTCGACGCGGAACTCGAGGATCTCCCGGCCGAGCTCGGCGAGCAGCGCCCGGGGAGAGTCGAGCGCAACCAGCGCGCCCTCATGGATGATCGCCACCCGGTCGCACAGGCGCTGGGCCTCGTCGAGGTAGTGGGTCGTGACCAGGATCGTCAGCTCGTCGCGGGACCGTAGAGTCGCGATCACGTCGAGCAGCTCGTGGCGGATCCGAGGGTCGAGTCCGACGGTCGGCTCGTCGAGGAACAGCACCTGGGGCTCCGAGCACAGTGCGCGCGCGATCTCCAGGCGCCGGCGCTCGCCGCCGCTGTAGCTGGCCACGGGCCGGTCGATGAGGTCTTTTAGCCCGAGGGCCTTCACGAGCTCGTCGATCTGGTGCCTGGCGCGTTGCTCCGGTACGCCCCACAGCCGCGTGTGCAGCTCAAGGTTCGCGCGTCCGCTCAGGCCGCGGTCGACTACCGCCTCCTGGAAGACGACGCTCGAGACGCTTCTGGCCAGCAGCGGCGAACGGGCCACGTCGTGACCGACGAGCCGCGCCGTCCCCGCGGTCGGCACGATCGTGGTCGTCAGCATTCCCACGGTTGTCGACTTGCCGGCGCCGTTCGGGCCGAGCAGCCCGAATACCTCGCCCTCGGCGACCTCGAAGTCGATTCCCTTGACGGCCTCGACGCCGCCGGGATACGTCTTGCGGAGACCGTGTGCCTCGATCGCATGCATGTTCAATTCCTCCTGTCGCTGATCCGTCCGGACTCGCCGGTCACTTTTGTGTCGTGCGGTCCGTCACCCAGTTGACGCGGGTCGACGAGAGGATGTGACCGATGGACTCAGAGCAATTGCAAGCCGAGCAGTTCGAGCAGAACCGGGGACACCTGCGGGCGGTGGCGCAGCGGATGCTGGGGTCCGCCGCGGAGGCAGACGATGCGGTGCAGGAGGCGTGGCTGCGGCTGAGCCGGGTGGACGCGGCCGGGGTCGAAAACATGCGCGGCTGGCTTACGACCGTCGTCAGCCGCATCTGCCTGGACATGCTCCGAGCTCGCCAGAGCCGGCGCGAGGACCTCGTCGAGACGTGGTCCGAGACGCCGGTCGTCGCCGTGTTCGACGAACGTGATCCCGAGCAGGAGGCTCTGCTTGCCGACAGCGTCGGGGTGGCGTTGATGGTCGTGCTCGACACCCTGTCGCCGGCCGAGCGGCTCGCATTCGTGCTCCACGACATGTTCGGCGTCTCGTTCGAGGAGATCGGGCCGATCGTCGATCGCAACGCCGCGGCCGCGCGGCAGCTCGCGAGCCGCGCCCGCCGGCGCGTCAGGGGCGCCGACGAGCCGGGTGCATCGAGCCTCGCTCAGCAGCGCGAGGTCGTGGAGGCGTTCCTCGCGGCCTCACGCGACGGCGACTTCGAGGCGCTGCTCGAGGTGCTCGATCCGGGCGTCGTCTTCCGGGCCGAGACGGGCACCGCCGGGCCGCTCGTCCCCGCGGTGGTGCGCGGCGCCGACGAGGTCGCGACCGCGGTGCTCACGCGCGGCAGGCCGTTCGCGCATCTCGGCCGGCCGGCGATCGTCAATGGCAGGCCGGGCGCGGTGGTGGCGTTCCCCGATCGCGTCGTGTCGCTCGTCGCCTTCACGATCGTCGGTGGCCGTGTTACCGAGATGGACCTGCTCGTCGATCCCGTCAAGCTCGAGCGCGTGCGGCTTGGAGCCGCTTGAGGTCGTCGAGCTCGCGGTGGCGCTCGGGGTCCTGGGCCGGCGTGCGGGCGAGGGTCTCGTGGCCGAGCGTTGTGGGGGCGTTCAACCCGAGGAGCGAAGGGCGGGTGCGGGGCCGCCGGTCGGCGCCGGGCTGGCGACCCGCTTCGCGTCGGAGCCCTCGAGCAGGATCAGCGTCAGCGCGATCGGCACCGTCGCCGGCAACAGGTGCGCGAGCGGCAACAGCAGCAGCCCGTACGCGGCCCCGATCGCGGCCACGAGCACGGCCGCGATCAGCTGCCGGTGACGGCCGGCGAGGAACCCGCCGAGCACGGCCGCGAGCACCATGTCCGGGTAGTCGGTCGAAACCCGGCCGATCCCCGCCTGGCTGAAGACGGGTCCGTGCACGTCGGCGGTCGCGGTCGCCATCAGCGCCGCCGCCGAGTGGCCGATACCCGACGCGAGCAGCGCGACGTCGGCCAGGCACATGCCGAGCACGCCGAACACGAACCACCGGCTCGGGATCAACCGCGCGAGCGCCGTGCCGAGCGCGAGGCATCCGAGGGCGGTCAATGCGGTGGCCGAAAGCTGGCCCGCCCAGCCGCTGATCAGCGCCGCGATCACCGCGAGCGCGAACGCCACCACCAGCAACGCCAGCCGAGATCTGCGCACGCGCGGTCCGCGCACGACCTCGAGGACGGCCACGGTGGCGAGCACCGGGGTCATCACGCCGGCCATGACTACGAGCCCGAGCGCCATCGACGGGATCGCCAGCGGGACGAACGTGCCGGCGAGGATCGAGCCCGGCAGGAGCGCCGCCCAGGCCGGCGAGCGCAAGGTGCGCAGCGGCTCGAACGCGTCAGCGCGCGGCAGCGCGACCAGCGCCCCCTCGAGGGTCGCCAGCGCGATCACTGCGGCGTAACCGGAGGTCGTCATCGTGCCCGCGAGGCTTGGTGGCGACCGGGTAAATCCATGGGCACAAGGGGTTGATACCCCGTCCCACTAACACGAAGCTAACACAACACTAAACTTTCACAAAGGCTTCGGTGAGGGACAGCGAACCCGTTCTAAAGCTGCGAAACGCTCCCGGGGAAGGGCGGGTCGCTCGAGCCGGGCGGGGCGGCTGGTGGCGCGGGTTGGGTCGGGCCGGGTCGGCTCGTTCAGCCGGGCGAATCGGCCTCGAGCGCCTGCGCGGTGAGCGCTATGTAGTCGCCGGCGCTCCCCTGCGGAAACGCCCAACCATCCGCCGGTCCCTTCAGCGCCAGCACCGTACCGGTGTCCAGCTGCTCGGCGACCTCGGGGAACCGCATCGTCGAGAACAGCAGGTACCGCGCCGGCGCGTCGGACACGTTGCGCAGCCGGTGCGCTCCGCCGGCGCCGGCAGGGAACGCGACGACCGCCCCTGTGCCGACCTCCCTGGTTCCGTCGGGCGTGCGGAGCTCGAGCACGCCGTCGAGCACGAGCAACAGCTCCTCGTTGGCGTGGTGCATGTGGTACGGAGCGGCCTGGCCGCCGGGGTCGACCTCGTACAGCGTGCAGCCGAGCTCGCGGGCGCCGGCGGCCGCGCCGACGCGCGTGCCCCGGGCAGCCCCGATGTCGCGCTCCCACGCGGTGGTTTGGAAGACGTTGTTGGAATCGTCGGGCATGGACACAGGATCGCGGATCGGTGGCGGTGGGGTCCGCGTCTGGGGCCGGGACGCGCGCCGGGACGGTTCGTTGAACTATTCATCGTTTCTTCCAGCGGGCGGCGGAGTTGTAACCCAGGCCGCTGTACGCGGATACTTAGGGCGTGGGCCAGGAGGTCGCAGCCAGAACCTTCAGTCGGGAGGACCGGCAGCGCTACCGCATGAAGGTGCGGGCGAACCTCGACGTGTTCGCCCGAATGCTGTCCGAGGCGCGGTTCCATCCCGAGCGGCGGTCGTTCGGTCTCGAGGTCGAGCTCAACCTCACCGACGACGCCGGCGAGCCCGCGCTGATCAACGCGGCGGCGCTCGAGGTGATCGCGGATCCGGCGTTCCAGACCGAGCTGGGGCAGTTCAACATCGAGATCAACGTGCCGCCCCGGCTGCTCGAGGGCAAGGTGTTCTCCGAGCTCGAGTCGAGCGCGCGCGTCAGCCTCAACGACGCCGAAGACAAGGCGCGGACGGTCGGCGCGCACATGATGATCATCGGCATCCTGCCGACGGTCGACGCGAGGCATCTGAGCGCCGACTCGTTCAGCGCGAACCCGCGGTACGCGCTGCTCAACGAGCAGGTGTTTGCCGCACGCGGGGAGGACCTGGAGATAACGATCGCCGGCGTCGAACGGCTCTCGACCCATGCGGACACGATCGCGCCGGAGGCCGCGTGCACGAGCGTTCAGCTCCACCAGCAGGTCGAGCCCGAGGCGTTCGCTCGCTACTGGAACGCGGCGCAGGCGATCGCCGGCGTGCAGGTTGCGGTGGCGGCGAACTCGCCGTTCTTCTGCGGCAAGGAACTGTGGCGCGAGACCCGGATCGCGCTGTTCGAGCAGGCGACCGACACGCGACCGGAGGAGCTGAAGATCCAGGGCGTGCGCCCGCGCGTGTGGTTCGGCGAGGGCTGGATCACCTCGATCTTCGATCTGTTCGAGGAGAACGTGCGCTACTTCCCATCGCTGCTGCCCGTCTGCGACGAGGAGGATCCGCTCGAGACGCTCGAGCGCGGCGACGTCCCGCGGCTGAGCGAGCTGCGCCTCCACAACGGCACGATCTACCGCTGGAACCGACCGATCTACGACGTCGTGCGCGACCAGCCGCACCTCCGCGTCGAGAACCGTGTGCTGCCGGCGGGGCCGACGGTCGTCGACATCCTGGCCAACGCCGCGTTCTACTACGGGCTCCTGCGCGTGATCGCCGACGAGGAGCGGCCGGTGTGGTCGCAGATGTCGTTCTCGGCCGCGGAGGAGAACTTCCACGCCGGCGCGCGCCAGGGGATCGACGCGCGCCTGTACTGGCCCGGGCTCGGGGAGGTGCCGGTGGCCGAGCTGGTTGTCAGGCGCCTCTTGCCGCTCGCGCGCGAGGGCCTCGCGCGGTGGGGCGTCGACGACGGTGACGCCACGCGCCTGCTCGACATCATCGAGCGTCGCTGCGTCCAGATGCGTAACGGAGCGTCCTGGCAGAGCGATGTCTTCCATCGCCTGTACGACGACAAGGGGAAGGACCGCCCCGAGGCGCTGCGGGAGATGACCCGGCGCTACCGCGACCACATGCACAGCAACGAGCCGGTCCACTCCTGGCCGACCGACTGACCGGACGATTAGCCTTCGGGACGTGGCCGACGACCCGGAGATGCCAGGCAGCTCCGCGTACCGTGCCGCCGGCGTCGACTACGAGGCGCTCGACGCCGGCAAGCGCAATGCGCTGACCGAGGCGCTCGCGACCTCCGAGCTGCTGGCCGCGTCAGGCGGCCGGGCGGTCGACGACTCGCGTGGCGAGCCGGCGTTCGTGTTCGAGGCCGGCGGGCAGACGCTCGCGTTCGTCGTCGAAGGGCTCGGAACGAAGTCGATCATCGCCCGTCAGGTGCAGGACCAGCTCGGCGTGAGCGCGTTCGACAACGTGGCTTACGACACGGTCGCGGCGATCGTCAACGATCTGTGCTGCGTCGGCGCGGTCCCGCTCGTGGTGAACGCCTACTTCGCCACCGGATCGTCGGACTGGTACGCGGACGAGGACCGCAACGGCGGGCTCCTCAGAGGCTGGCGCGAGGCGTGCGTGGATGCCGGCGCGACCTGGGGCGGGGGCGAGTCGCCGTCGCTCCCCGGGCTCGTCGCCAGCGAAGACATCGAGCTCGCCGGCAGCGCCGTCGGGATCGTCCCTCCCGGGCGTCAGCCGATCCTGGGGACCGAGCTTGCGCCCGGAGACGAGATCGTGATCGTCGAGAGCAACGGTCTCCACGCCAACGGCTCCTCGCTGGCGCGGCGGGTGGCCGAGCGGCTCGCCGACGGCTACCGGACGCCGCTCCCGAGCGGGAGGGCGTTCGGCGAGGCGCTGCTCGACCGCACCGCGATGTACGCCGGGCTCGTCCGGGCGCTGCTGGCGAGCGAGGTGGAGGTCCACTACCTCAGCCACATCACCGGCCACGGGCTGCTGAAGCTGATGCGACCGCGGCGCGAGCTGACGTACACGGTGGCGGAGCTGCCGGAGGTCCCGGAGGTCCTCGCGTTCCTCGTCGAGCAGACCGAGATGTCACCCGCCGCCGCGTACTCGACGTTCAACATGGGGTGCGGATTCGCCGTCTACTGCGCCGGCGGGTCGGGCGAGGAGGTCGTCCGGATCGCGTCCGGGCTGGGACTGCCGGCGCACGGTCGCCGGCGCCGTCGAGGAAGGCCCGCGCCGCGTCGTGCTCGAGGAGATCGGGGTCGTGTTCGAGAGCGGCGACATGGATCTGACGCCGCGCCGCGCCGCTTAGCCGACGGAAACCGGAGCGCCGGCGACGTGGGTCAAAACCCCACGCTCGGCGAGCTCTCGCGGGCCAGGGTGGAGTTGTGACCCGCGGGGGTGCCCGAATCCTCGTTCACCTCCCGGAGGTGCGTCGAATGTGGACTTGTGACCCAGACCGCCGGCGCGTGGCGAGCGCGTGGTAGCGGTTCGGTCCGGCCCGGGGCAATCGCCGGGCTACGCCGGCTGGGCCGGGATCGGCGTCGCGGCGGCGCAGGCCACCGCCCCGAGCAGCTCAGCCCGTCCCTGGAGGCTCGTGGTGATGACGGCGGTGTGGGCCGGTCCGGGTTGAGCGAGGTGCCTGACCGAGTCGCGCACGCCATCCGTGAAGTGAGCGCTGGTCGACGCGAGGTCCCCGCCGAGGATCACCGCCTCGGGGTTGAGCGTGTTGCACAGGTTGGCGATGACCACTCCGACCGTGCGTCCGGATTCGGCCAGGACCTTGGTTGCGACCGGATGCTCCATGTCGGCGGGGTTCAGCGGGTCGAGCCCGATCGGCTCGAGCTGCCGGCGCACGACGTCGATCGACACGGTCGCCTCCAGACAGCCGCGGTTGCCGCAGCGGCACCAGGCGCCGGTGGGATCGATCTGGGTGTGCCCGATCTCGCCGGCCATGCCGTGGGATCCGCGGTAGAGCTGGCCGCCGAGGACGAGGGCGGCGCCGATGCCGTTCGAGGCCTTGACATAGATGAAGTCGGTGAAGTTCCGGGCGGCCCCGTAAGCCATCTCTCCGAGCGCGCCGAACGCGGCGTCGTTGCCAAGCGTGAACGTCAGCCCGGTCCGGCGCCGCAGTTCCTCGGTCGGGTCGAGGTCGGTCCAGCTGGCCAGAATCGTCGGGGACCCGACTCGGTTGGTCCGGTTGCTGAGGGGGGCCGGAATGCCCGCCGCTGCCGCACGAATGTCGGCGTGGGACACGGAGGCGCGGTCGAGCACCACGGTCAGCAGCTCCTGGGCGGAGTCGAGCGCGCTCTCGGCGTGTCCGTCGACGTCGAGCGGGGTGCTCTCCTCGGCAAGGATCCGTCCCTCGCTGGTGGCGACCGCCACCCGGATATGGCGGTGACCGAAGTCGAAGCCGGCGACGAGGCCGGCCGGGCGGCGCAACGACAGCAGCGTGGCCGGCCGGCCGCTGCCCGAGCCGGCGCCGCCGCTTCGGGCCGGTGCCTCGTCGATCAGGCCCTCGCTGAGCAACTCGGCGACCAGCGCGGTCGTCGTGCTCCGCGGCAACCCGATCGCCCGCGAGAGCTCGCGATCGGCTGATCGGGCCGTCGTCGCGGATCATCGCGACGAGATGGCCTCGGAGCAGCGTGTGCGCCGTTGCCGGGGCTACCTCGGGGTCCGAGGTTTGGGTCACGCGCGCAGATTACCCGAGATCAGCCCTTTCGGCTCGTTGCGGGCCGAAACAGGGCCACTGTTGCGAGCCTTGACGCGGCAATACCCAGGGTGTTAGCGTCGTCCCGCCTCTCCCTCGCCGTTTTTGGCTACTACAGGCTCAATTCCGCTCGGCAGAGGCCTTACCGTGCACCGATCCGTCGAACGATTAGCAACCGCGAGAGCTGATGCGACGATCGCTGGGCAGAGCGAGGTGATCTCACCGGTCGATACGGCACGGAGCCCCCCGCTCCAGGCGAGGCGCGTAGCCGCGTTCGCCGCACAGACCGCCGGGTGGCGTGGTTGCTCAGTCGGCCTGCACGTACCCGATGTTTATGGTCTGTTAATCACAGTGGACGGAGGCCTCGCGGTTTGCCAGTGTGTTCCGGCCGGGGTGGAGGACCGGCGAGAACTGTTACTAGTGTCGACGTTTCGCGCCGAGTTGAGAGGAGCGCGCAGGTATGAGTAGTCGTCTTTTGAGAGTGTGTGTGTTAACCGTTGCCTTGGCGACGGTGGCTGTCGGATGTGGCAGCTCGAAAGCAGCAGCACCAGTACGAGCAGCGCAGCTGCGGCGAGCTCCACGAGTGCGACGAGTACGTCCTCTGGTGGGACGGCTACGCCGGGCATCTCGGCGACATCGTTCACCAACGATTTCTCCGCGATGAATGCGCTGAAGTCGCTGACCGCGGCGGGCAAGGGTAAGGTCGCGGCGATCCTGCCGGACACGACCAGCTCGACCCGGTACGTCGAGTTCGACGCGCCTTACCTGAAGAAGGCGGCGGCGGCCGCAGGTCTACCGAGTGCGGACATGACCGTCGAGAACGCGCTCGGCAGCGACTCGACGTTCGTGACTGACGCCGAGAGCGCCATCACCAACGGCGCGACGGTTCTGCTGATCGACCCCAAGGATTCGGGTACGGGCGTGACAGTGCAACGCTATGCCAAGGCGCACGGCGTCGCGGTGGTCGACTATGACCGGCTCACGCTCGGCGCGCCGGCGGGCACGGCGGACTACGTCAGCTTCAACAACGTCCACGTCGGTCAGCTGATCGGCTCGGGCTTCGTGCAGTGCGTCAATCAGTGGAAGGTGGCCAAGCCGAACGTCGTCGTCATGAAGGGCGACCTGACCGACAACAACGCCACGCTGTTCGCCCAGGGCTACAACGGCGTCCTCGCGTCGTACTTCCAGTCCGGGAAGTACAAGCTCGCCGCCACGCCCCGCGGGAACGTGGACGCCGCCGGTCGCGCTGACCGAGTTCGAGGGCGCCTACACCGCGCATCACGACATCAACTCGGCGGTGATTCCCAACGATGAGAACGGCGCGCCGATCATCTCCTACCTGCAGAGCCACGGCGTGAAGCCGAAGACGTTCCCGACGACGGGCCAGGACGCGACCCTGACCGGTCTCCAGAACATCCTCTCCGGCTACCAGTGCGGAACGGTCTACAAGCCGATCTACCTCGAGGCGCAGGCGGCGGTCGCGCTCGCGATGTACCTCCGGGCCGGCAAGACGGCGCCGGCTTCGCTGTTGAACGCCACGACCATCGACCCGACGACGCACGTGTCGGTGCCCTCCGTCGCTGCTGACGCCCGAGTGGGTCACGCCGACGAACATGAACGACACGATCATCAAGGACAACTTCGTGCCGGCGGCACAGCTCTGCTCCGGGAAGTACGCGGCGGACTGCAAGGCCGCGGGGATAACGAGTTGATCGAGGGATCCTTGTCAAAGCGATAGTGTCTACGGGCCCTTCCGGCGCACAGGAGGGGCCCGTCGGACTTTGGGAGGACGATGAGCACTTCAGATAGCCCCGCCACCGAGCCGGCCGCAGCCCCGAGCAGCTCGAACGGCGCACCGCTGCTGGAGCTTCGCGGGGTCACCAAGCGGTTCGGTCCGGTACAGGCGCTGACCAGGATCAATATCGAGGTCCCGCCGGGGAAGGTGACGGCGCTCGCCGGGGACAACGGCGCCGGCAAGTCGGTCACGATCAAGACGATTGCCGGGCTGTGGCCGCCCGACGAGGGCGAGCTCGTGTGGGAGGGAAAGCCCGTTCGGTTCCATGGGCCACGTGATGCCGAGGCCGCCGGAATCACCACGATCTATCAGGACCTGGCGCTTGCCGACAACCTCGACATCGTCCAGAACATGTTCCTCGGCCACGAGCCGCGCGAACGCGGGTTCCTCGACGAAGCGAAGATGGAGACGACCGCCAAGCAGACGCTCGAGGAGCTCTCGGTCAAGACGATCAGGTCGATCCGCCAGCCCGTGGCGTCGCTGTCAGGCGGCCAGCGGCAGTCGGTCGCGGTCGCCAAGGCGGTGATGGCGAAGGCGAAGCTCGTGATCATGGACGAGCCGACGGCGGCGCTCGGCGTGTCGCAGACGAGGACGGTATTGAGCCTGATCAAGCGGCTCGCCTCGCAGGGCGTCTCCGTGCTCGTCGTCTCCCACAACCTCAACGATGTGTTCGCGGTCGCGGACCACGTGGTGATCCTGTATCTCGGAAACATGGTCGCGCAAGGTCCAATCTCCGACTTCGATCCCAGCTCGGTCGTCGACTACATGACCACCGGGCGCTCGACGCGCACGGTGGACCACTCGGCGGTCCCACGCTCGGCCGGACAGGAGGGCGTCTGATGCCTGACGAGTTCTCGAGCCCCGGCGTGCCGTCCGAGCTGGAGGAGCCGCCGCTCTCGACCGAGCTGGCCGAGGACGAGGCCACCCCCGAGACCGACGCGGACCTCGTAACGGCCGCGCCCGACGTGCTGGCCGACTCGCTCGGCGACTACCTGCGCGCGCAGTGGCGACGCATCAAGAGCGGGGAGAGCGGCGCGCTCCCGGTCGTCGCAGGACTGATCATCATCGTCGTCTTCTTCCAGATCGAGCGATCCAGGTTCGGATCCGACGGGAATCTGGTCAACCTGTTCGACCAGGCGTCGATCTACATCTTGCTCGGCGCCGCCCAGATCTTCGCCCTGATCCTGTCGGAGATCGACCTCTCGGTCGGCTTCGTGCTCGCCGTCGGCGGGATGGTGATCGCCGAGTTGATCGCTCCCCCGGTCAACTTCCCGTGGTGGCTCGGGATCATTTGCGGCGTCGGCGTGACCGCGGGAATCGGCTACCTCCAGGGGACCCTGATCACGAGGCTGCACATTCCATCGTTCGTGGTCACGCTCGCCGGGCTGCTGTTCTTCGAGGGCATCCTGATCGAGCTCGCGACCATCGATAAGCAGGCGGTCGGCGGCGTGATCTCGGTCTCGACCACGAGCCCCGTCTTCAAGCTCGTGAACGGCAACATCAGCGTCGCCGCCAGCTGGATCGGCCTAGTGGTGGTGCTCGCGATATACGCGTCCCTATCGATACGCCGCGCGGCGCGCCGCCGGGCCCAAGGGCTGAGTGCGCCACCGCTCAGCATCACCTTATTCCAGATCGGCGCCGCGGCGGTCGGGGGAATCTTGCTCGTGTACGTATGCACCCAGAACCGCGGCCTGCTGACGCCGCTGAAGGGGGTCCCGTACGTGGTTCCGTTCGTCGGGATCGTGCTGCTCCTGTACTCGATCTTCCTGGCGCGGACACGGCTTGGGCGGTACATGTACGCGATCGGCGGGAATCCCGAGGCCGCGCGTCGCGCCGGCATCAACGTCCAGCGTGTGCGCAGACTGGCGTTCGTGTTCAGCGCGATGACCGCAGGGCTCGCCGGGCTGGTCTACGCGTCCACCCTGGGGTCGGTGTCGACCGGCGTCGACGGGGGGACGTACACGCTGTACGCCGTGGCGGCGGCCGTGATCGGCGGGGCCAGCCTGTTCGGCGGCCGGGGTAAGCCGCTCCACGCGCTGCTGGGCGGGCTCGTGATCGGAACCGTCTATAACGGTCTGGCGTTGATGGGAGTCAGCGCGGCCGGCCAGTTCATCGCGACCGCCCTCGTGCTCCTGGTGGCGGCGGCGATCGACTCGCTCGTCCGCCGGCGGGGTTCCACCGGCGCCCTATAGCTCCAGTTTCCCGGCGCCTGACGGGGGCCGGTCGGAGCGGCGTGGGTAGGCTGAGGCGGATGACCCTGGTCGCTTTGCTGCCTTGAGACGGCTCGGTCCCGCGCTCGAGGTGCGCGATTTCCGCCTGTGGTGGCTCGCGCTGCTCGGGATGGGGATCAGCCTGCAGGCAATCGAGGTGGTGATTGGCTGGGAGGTCTACGCTCTGCACCGGAG
Organism: uncultured Solirubrobacterales bacterium; assembly: GCA_963699325.1. Lineage (GTDB taxonomy): Bacteria > Actinomycetota > Thermoleophilia > Solirubrobacterales > Solirubrobacteraceae > Palsa-465. The sequence continues at coordinate 111,680 of CAVOTN010000024.1, forward strand.
CGCGCTCGATCTGGGCTGGATCGGGCTTGCCGAGTTCGTGCCGCTGTTCGTGCTCGCGCTCCCCGCAGGGCAACTCGCCGACCGTCTCCCACGGCGGCTGATCTTCGCCGGCGCGCTGTGGCTCAGCGCGGGCGTCGCCGTCGGCCTGGCGCTCGTCAGCGGGTCGGGGACGACCGAGGTGTGGCCATATCTGGCCCTCGCCGTCGGCGCCGGCGTGGCGATGGCGCTCGGGTGGCCCGCCGCACGGGCGATGCCGCCGACGCTCGTCGGTATCGACCTGCTCCAGAACGCGATGACGCTCCGCTCGATCGCGAGCCAGGCCGGCATGGTCATCGGTCCCGCGCTCGGCGGTCTCCTGTACGGCGTCTCCCCGTCGCTCGTGTACCTGCTCGCGGCCGGATCGTGCGTGCTGTCGTCGGGGTTCGTGCTGGCGATGCATCCGCAGCCGGCGGCCGACGTCGCGGCGGCAGACAGCGAGCGGCCCGCGAACGTCGAGAACGTGCTCGAGGGCCTTCGATTCGTGCGCCGGACGCCGGTCCTGCTCGGGGCGATCCTGCTCGACCTGCTCGCGGTCCTGTTCGGCGGCGCGGTGGCGCTGCTGCCGGTGTTCGCGCGTTCGATCCTGCACGTCGGGCCCACGGGCCTCGGGGTGCTGCGCGCTGCCCCGGCCATCGGCGCGCTGCTGGCCGCCGCCTGGATCACCCGGCACCCGATCCGGCGGCGGGCCGGCCGGACGCTCCTGATCGTGGTCGGTCTGTACGGCGCGAGCATCATCGTGTTCGGACTCTCGCGGGTGTTCGTGATCTCGCTGCTCGCGCTCGGCGTCAGCGGGTTCGTCGACCTCTACAGCATGAACATCCGCTCGACGACGGTCGCTCTCGCCTCGCCCGACCGGCTGCGCGGGCGCGTCAACGCGGTCGAGATGGTGTTCATCAGCGCCTCGAACCAACTCGGTGCGTTCGAGTCCGGACTCGCCGCATACTTCGTCGGCACGGTGCCGGCGGTCGTGGGCGGCGGCATCATGACGATCCTGCTGGCGCTCACCTGGGGCCGGATCTTCCCGGCGCTCGCCAACGTGGATCGGCTCGAGGACGTGCGCCCGCCGGAGCCGGCGCCCGAGGCAGTCGAACTCGTCGCGTAGGGTGTCGGCCCGATGAACGAGACCCGACGCCGGCTCGTCGATCAGTTATACGCCGCGAGCCATGAGCACGACCAGGCACAGTCGGACCGGCTCGATCGCTTCAGAAACGTCGAGCCGCCGACCGCGGAGCTCCTCGGCGTGCTGATCCGCGCCACCGGAGCGCGGCGCATCCTCGAGCTCGGCACCTCCAACGGCTATTCCACGATCTGGCTGGCGGACGCCGCGCAGGAAACCGGGGGGACCGTCCTCAGCGTCGACGTCGACTCTCGCCGCACCGAGCTCGCGGGTGGGAACCTGCGGAGCGCGGGGCTCGAGGAGCTGGTCGAGCTGCGGACCGAGGACGCTGCGCAGACGCTCGCCGGCTCCGAGGACTCCGAGTGGGAGTTCGTGTTCCTCGACGCCGAGCGGCCGGCCTATCCGGGCTACCTGGGCGACCTCGTGCGGACGCTCGCGCCCGGCGGGCTGCTCGCCGTCGACAACGTACGCTCGCACGAGCACGAGCTGGTCGAGTTCACGGCGCTGATCGAGGCCGAGCCGGCGCTGACGCAGACGGTCGTGCCGGTCGGCGCCGGGCTCAGGCTCGCTGCGCTCGAGCGGAAACCCGCGCGCTAGCCGCGCCCGCGATCCCCTGGACTAGCGGCGCCGGCGATCGCCGCGGCCCCGACGCGACCAACGACGCCGCTCGCCTGGCCTTACGCGCCGGCTCTCAGCGAGCGCGCGGCGAAAGAAGGTCGCAAGCTCGCGGTCGCCGATCTTCTCGGCGTGGACGATGTAGGTCTCGAGCGGCGCGCCGTTGGCCATGCACTCCTCCGCGAACCAGATCAGTCCGGAGTGCGGTTCCTCGTGCGTGTCGGCGGCGCCTGGGTGAATGTTCGTCAGCATCGTTCTCTCCTCGACGACGACAATCCTGGTTTACCCCGTCGAACCGAATTTCGAACGGCCGCGAGCCGATTTGTCGCCGTCCGATATTCACGGGTCGACAACACGGGGGCTCGAGTGCTCGCCTACGCTCGCCGGACAGTGCCTCGGAGGCTGGCGAGCCGCCGAGGCCCTAAGGGGGCAAGCGCAACAGCGCAACCAGACCGGCTCGCGTGACCGACCTCTCACGTTGAGCCAGGGCGGCCCGGCCGGACTCGAGCCCGGCCGGGCCGCCGGCTTCTGCGGTCGGTCAGCTGCGGTCGGTCAGCTGCGGGCGCCGCCGCGGGTGCGCGAGGTCCGGGTTGAACCGGCGCTCCGCGACCGCCCCGCACCTGTGGTCTTCCGGGCGGTCGTCTTCCGTGCGGTCGTCTTCCGTCCGGTCGTGGTCCGGGCGGTCGTGGTCCGCGAGCTCGAGCGCGACCGGCTGGTCGCCGACCGCGAGCGGGACGCGCTCGAGGACCGCTTGGAGCGCGATCGCGCCGGCGTCGTTCGCTGGTCGCGCGGGATCTCGGCGCGGACGACGTCCTTGACGAGCCGCCCGATCTCGGCGGCGAGGTACTTCGCCATGCGCTCCTCGTCGCGGCGGATGTCGCGGGCGAGCCGTGCCGTCTCGCGATCCCCGACCTCGGTGGCAAGAACTTCGATGCGGGTGTAGATCGCGATCTCGGTGTGCTCCTCGCGGAGCTCGTCCTGCGCGTTGCGCAGATGGGTCTCGGACTGCTCGCTCACCAGCGCCCGCGCCACGCCGACCTGCCCCTTGACGGCGGCGACCGTCTTGCCGGCGACCTCGCCGACGGCGCCGGTGAGGGCAAGCAGGCCCTGGCCGCTCGGGCCGCCGAGCTTCTTGATCTGCGCGGCGACGCGACGCTTGTGATCGCGCGTCTCCTTGAGGTGCGCCTGCAACCGCTTCTTGTAGGCCGGCTTCTGGGTCAGCGCGATGTGGGCGGTCAGGTCGACCTCGAGCTCGGCTTCCTTGGCGTGGGCTTCGCCCAGCCAACTCACCAGCTTCGTGTCGCGCTCGTTCAGGGTCTTGGCTGCAGGCATGTCACGTGTTCCTTTCGTCGGCGGTACTGGTAAGGCCGGGTTTAGTCGGCGCTGCGGGTCAGGCCGGGCTGCCGCCGTTCGCCAGACTGAGCTGGCGATCGACCGCGTCGAGCACGGTCTGGCGGGCGCGGTGCCGGGCCTCGTACAGCCTCATGGCTGCGAGCTCGGCGACGCTGGCGGTCCTGGCCCGGTCGATCACATCCCTGGCGTTGAGCCGGCCGTATCCGGCCCACGGCTCGATCACCGTGATGCCCGCGCCAGCGCCTTCCTCGGCTCCGGCGTCGGCGGACTCGCGTACCAGCTCGGGCTCCTCGGAGACATGATCCGGCTCCGCGATAGGCTGCGCCGGCGAGACTCGCGGCGCTGGTGGCGTGAAAGGCTCAGGGGCGGGCGGATGCTCGATACCGGCGGGTGACACCGCGTTCTCGGCAGGCTCCTGATGCCGGCTCGGCGTCCGGGACGCGGGGGCCGGCCGCGGCGTGGCGTCGCGCGCGGCAGCACCCGACCCGCCGGGCGAGGCGACCTGGATCGCGCGTCCGGTGATCGACAGCGCACGTCCCGCAACTCCGCCCGCGGTACGGGTCAGGAGCTGTGCGGACCGCAGCGACACGCGCAGCGGCAGCGTGATGAGGTTGCCGGCCATCCATCTTCTACTACCCACGAGTACGTAAACGATTCATGGGCTTGGCCGGCGCGACCGGACGCGCCGGCGCCCCGGGCTCACAAGAGCGATGGGGGCGCCGCCGCCGCGTGGGGTCGGCGGCGGCGCCATGTCATCGCCACAGCGAGTGCGGCGAAGTCGGTGCGATCGCGCCAAGCGCGAATAATCTGGGCCGTCTCGCGGTAGCCACGGTGTCTAGCCCCACCACACCAGACGCCACTGCGCCGAAAACCTTCCCGAGTCAGCACAATTCGATGAAGCAGTGACACGGCCGTAAGAGGAGGAGAGTCCCATCGTCAACCTGGACCCCAAGGCCATCATCAACGCCGCGCTCGACCCCAAGGGTCTGATCGGTGGCGCCGCCAAGCTCGCCGAACGCGCCGGCGACGAGGCGTACTTCGCCGCGCTGTGTATCCGCAGCGGGCTGATCGGCCCGGAGCCGCCGCAGCGCGTCGCCCAGCTCCTGATCGGATTCCAGCGCTACGGCATGCTCGGCGGCGCGTGCGTGGCCGGCGCGCTGCGCCACGGCGACCATGCCGTGATCATCGACGAGCGTGGCGAGCTCAGCTACAAGGAGCTCGACGAGCGCACGAACGCGCTCGCCAACGCCTGGCGCAAGCACGGACTCGAGGCCGGCGAGGGCGTGGCGATCCTCGCCCGTAACCATCGCGGCTTCCTCGAGGCGGTGTTCGCCGCCGCCAAGTGCGGCGCTCGGATCGTATTGCTCAACACGTCGTTCGCCGGGCCCCAGATCCGCGAGGTGGCGCAGCGCGAGGGAACCGATCTGCTCGTCTACGACGACGAGTACTCGGAGGTGCTGGCGGGGATCGACGATCCGCCGCGGGGACGGTTCCGCGCCTGGGCGGACGAGCCTGGCGACAACACGCTCGACGCCCTGATCGACGGCGCCGACCGGAGCGCCCCTCCGAAGCCCGCCGAGTGGCCGCGGATCACGATCCTCACCAGCGGCACGACCGGCACGCCGAAGGGCGCGCCGCGCTCCGAGCCGCGCTCGCTGTCGTTGATCGGCGGGCTGCTCAGCAAGGTGCCGTTCCGGGCGGGGGAGGTCACCGAGATGTGCGTGCCGATGTTCCACGCTCTCGGGTTCATGCAGACGATCGTCGGGGTTGGCCTCGGGTCGACGCTCGTGGTGCGCCGGCGGTTCGACCCCGAGGTCACGCTCGACAGCCTCGAGGAGCACCACGCGACCGCAATGGTCGTCGTCCCGGTGATGCTCTCGCGACTGGCGGACCTCGGTGCGGAGGAGGTCAAGCAGCGCGATACCTCGGCCCTGCGGATCATCTTCGTGAGCGGCTCGGCGCTCGGCACAGATCTCGCCAAGCGCGCGACCGAGCTGTTCGGACCGGTGATCTACAACCTGTACGGGTCGACGGAGATCGCGTACGCGACGATCGCCACGCCGGAGGATCTGCGCGAGGAGCCGAGCAGCGTCGGCAAGGTCGTGCGCGGCTCGATCGTCAAGCTGTTCGATGACGACGGCAAGGAGGTCGGCGAGGGCGACAGCGGCCGGATCTTCGTCGGGAACCTGTCGCAGTTCGAGGGGTACACCGGCGGCGGCAACAAGGACATGGTCCAGGGCCTGATGGCCTCCGGCGACGTCGGCCACTTCGACTCCGAGGGACGCCTGTACATCGACGGGCGCGACGACGAGATGATCGTCTCCGGGGGCGAGAACGTGTTCCCGGCCGAGGTCGAGGAGCTGCTCGGCTCACACGAGTCGATCCAAGAGGCGGCGGCGATCGGCGTCGACGACGAGAAGTTCGGGCAGCGGCTGAAGGCGTTCGTCGTCCTCCAGAAGGGCGCGAAGCTCTCAGAGGACGACGTCAAGGAGTACGTCAAGGACAACCTCGCGAACTACAAGGTTCCGCGCGAGGTCGTGTTCCTCGACGAGCTGCCCCGCAACCCCACCGGGAAGGTCCTCAAGCGCGAGCTCGAGGAGCAGGACGACGACGACGCCGGGTCCGGTGATGAAAAGCCCAAGGCCGAGAAGAAGGAGAAGGCGAAGACCTAGCCCGGCGGTGTCGGCGGCCGGTCAGCCCGTGTGGCTGGCGAGGAAGCCGAGCATCCTGCGCCAGGCGTCCTCGCAGGCCTCCGCGTGCTCTTCGAAGCGCCGGTCGAAGAACGAGTGCGGGGCGCCAGGGTACACGTGGATCTCGTGGTCGAGCCCGGCCTCGGTGAGGCGCGCGTCGAAATCCTCGACCTGCTCGACCGGAATCGCCTGGTCCTCGCCGCCGAACAGGCCGAGGAGCGGCACACGGATCTCGGCGGCGCGCTCGAGCGGGCCGTCGACGCCGAACCGTTCGCCGGTGAGGACGCCGTAGAAGCCGATCACGGCCGCGAGCTCGGGCATGTCCGCGCCGGCGAGGAACGACTCGAAGCCGCCGAGGCAGAACCCGACCGTGGCGATCTGACTCGCGCCCGTCCGCTCGCTCAGCGCCGCGATCGCGGCGGCCGCGTCCTGCTGCACGCCCTGGACCGTCAGCTGCCCGACGTGCGGCATGTACTCGAACTCCTCGTCGCGCGGGCCGAGGCCGGCGGTCCGGCCGAAGTAGTCCATGACGATCGCGTGGTAGCCGGCCTGCGCGAACCGCTCAGCCAGCTCGGAGTAGAACGGATACAGGCCGCGGACGTCGGGGAAGATCACGATGCCGGCGCCACCGTCCGATGCGCTCGGGGCGAGCGCGGCCGAGAAATGCGTGCCGTCGGCAGAGGTGAGCTCGAGTAGCTCGGCGCCCGCGCCACCGGCGATCGGGGCGAGCAACAGGTCCTCGGGCGGAGCCGGCGGTCGCGCGTCGAAGTCGAAGCACATGCGGACCGACAGAATACGGATATGACCCAAGCTACGAGCTCCGCCACCGACCCATCCACGTTCAGGGCCCAGTTCCCCGTTCTCGAGCGTCTCTCGTACCTCAACGCCGGGACCGAGGGCCCGATTCCACGCGCCGCCGCCGAGGCCGTCCACCGCCGGATCGACGCCGAAACAGAGGGCGGCCGCTGCGGACGCCCGTACTTCGAGGCGCTGATGGGGCTCGCTGAGGAGGCGCGCGCCGGCTACGCGACCGCGCTCGGCTGTGAGCCCGCCGACGTCGCGCTCACCGGCTCGACGACCGACGGCGTCAACACGGTGATCGCCGGTCTCGACCTGCGTGCCGGCGACGAGATCCTGACTTCGGACCAGGAGCACCCGGGGCTGCTGGCGCCGCTCGGGCGCGCGCGCCGGCGGCACGGCGTGAAGGTCCGCGTCGTCCCGTTCGCCGAGCTCGCCGGCGAGGTCACGAGCACGACCCGGCTGGTCGCCTGCTCGCACGTGTCGTGGGTGGGGGGCGAGGTCGCCGACGTGGCCGCGCTCGTCGCCACCGGGGTGCTGGTGCTGCTCGACGCCGCGCAGGCGCTCGGGGCGGTGCCGATCAACGTGCGCGAGCTCGGCTGTGACTTCTACGCCGGCTCGGGCCAGAAGTGGCTGTGCGGCCCAGAGGGCAGCGGCGCGCTGTTCGTGCGCGCCGATCGGCTGGAGGACCTGCTCGTGCCGTGGCCCGGGTACGGCTCGGTGGCGGACGCGGCCAACGCGCTCGAGTTCGAGCAGGCCGAGGGCGTCAAGCGGCTCGACCACGGCTTCCCCGCGGGAATGCGGAGCGCATGGGCGACGGCGTCGCTCGGTGTGTTCGAGGACGCGGGCTGGAACTGGGTGCACGAACGCGCGGCCTCGCTGGCTGCGGTTCTGGCGGACCGGTTGGCCGAGCGCGGCCTGTCGGTGTGGCCACGCGGGCGCTCGACGCTCGTCTCGTGGGCCGCGGAAGACGTGGATGCCGAGGTGGCGCGACTCGCCGGCGAGGGCGTGATCGTCCGCAGCATCCCGGCGTTCGGGCTGTTGCGCGCGTCGGTCGGGGCGTGGACGTCGGAGGAGGAGATCGAGCGGTTGGTGGCGCTGGCCGCGCCCTGAGCGAACAGCTCTCAGACGTCTGACACCGCTCGGGGTGCGTGTAGACGTTCGTGCTGCCGCGCCGGGTGAAACCGCACAGGGTCATCCCGCGGTCCTCAGCGAGCGAGACCGCGAGTGAGCTCGGCGCGCCCACGCCGACGAGGATCGGCGCGCCGGCGACGGCGGCCTTCTGCACGAGCTCGAACGACAGCCGGCCGCTGACGCACAGGATCCGCTCGCCGAGCGGGACGATCCCGTCGAGGAGCGCGCGCCCGATGACCTTGTCCATCGCGTTGTGGCGACCGACGTCCTCGCGCGTCAGCACTAGCTCGCCGTCGGCTTCGAACAGGCCGGTGGCGTGGACGCCGCCGGTCCGCTCGAACGCCGGCTGCTCGAGCCGGTCGGGCAGGCCGGCGAGCAACGAGCGGGTGACCGCCGGGCCGGACGGCAGCGGGGCGCTGTGGACCGCGACCTCCTCGAGCGCGCCCTTGCCGCACACGCCGCAGGAGGAGGTCGTGTAGAAGCGGCGCTCGCCGGGGTCGCGGGTGAGCGGTCCGGCGACCTCGACCGTGTTGACCGCGAAGTCCTCGGTCGGGCCGGCGGCATGCGGGCGGTCGATCAGGCCCTCGCCGTAGAGGAACCCGAGCGCGAGTTCCTCGTCGTGGCCCGGCGTGCGCATCGTCACGACGAGCGGGACGCCGTCGACCCGGATCTCGAGCGGCTCCTCGACCGCGACGTCGTCCTCGCGGCCGTCGTGATGGACCTTCGTGAAGCTGTAGGCGCTCAGCGCGCTCACCCGCCGGCGCGCGCGATCGCCTTGTCCAGCGCTCCGGCCGGCGCGCGGACGGGGCCGCCGTGCCCGACCACGAGCAGTGCCGGGTCGAGCGAACGGATCGTCTTGGCCGACTCGAGATCCTTGGCTTTGTCCCAGGTGGCGAAGGCCGCGAGCGGGAAGCGCCAGTAGAGATGGTTCGAGACGGCAAGGCCGGCGATCGAGGTGAGCGTGTCGCCGACGATCACCGTGCGGTCGCGAGTGTCGAGGAACGACACGTGCCCGGGGGTGTGCCCCGGCGTCAGCACGACCTCGAGGCTGCCGATCCGCTCGCCACCCGTCAGGCGGACGTCGGGCTTCGTCGTGATCTTCGGCCAGGAGCCCGGCGGCTTCTTGTCGGTGACCTTCTCGCCGGCATGGATGCGGGCGTCGAGGTCCGGCATCAGCACCTCGACCTCGTTGCCGAGCTTCTCCTTGAGCGCGTCGAGCGAGCCGACGTGGTCGCCGTGGCCGTGGGTCAGCGCGATCCGCTTGATCTGTCCGCCGGCGTTGGTGGCCGCTTCGATGAAGGTGTCGGCGCCGCCGCCGACCGTGGTGTCCACGAGCGTGAAGCCATCGTCCTCGCGAACAAGGAACGCGTTGACGAAACGCCACCGGTTGATCTGGATCAGGTTCTGGTTGATCTGAGTGGTGCTCATGTCTCCTCCGTGGGCCAGAAGTTCGAGTCCATCACGGCATCGCCCGTGTGGTGGGGTCCAAAAACGACGAACTCGAGGCCGTCGGGGCCGGCCTCGAACGCTCGGGCCGAGGTCGGGGCGATCCGGATCGCGTCGAGCGCCCGCACGTCCCTGATCTCGTCGTCGATCTTCATCCGGCCGCTGCCGGCGAGCACGACGAAAACCTCCTCGGCGTGCTGGTGGCGATGACCGAAGGCCTGGCGCACGCCCGGGCGCAGGCGCTGGTGGCTGACGCCGGTGCGGACCGCGCCGAGCGGCCGGTTCGCGAACCGCGCCTCGCCCTGCTCGCCGAACCCGAACCGCTTCGCCATGTCCTCGACGTCTTCTTCGAGGTTGAGGTGCGTGTAGCCGGCGCCGCCGGGAAGGTAGCCGACGCCGCCGAGCGGCTCGAGTTCGGTGAGCTCGGGCGCGCCGTTCAGCAGCGCCATGACCTCGGCGATCCGGGTCTTGCCCTCGTCAGTGCTCAGCTGCTCGAGCGAGCCGTCGAGCGCCTCCTGGCTCAGCCACAGCTCGGTGACCCACACGACGTCCGGGTCGGAGGCCGAGCGGTTGATCACGTACAGCTCGCAGCCGGCGACATCGCGGAGCGACTCGGCGGCCGCCAGCAACAGCTGTGCCACCTCGTCGCCGCGACCTGGCTGCGCGGCGAACTTCACGTAGCGTCCGACTCCCGACACCGGACGTAATCCTACGAGAGCGGCGGATTCAGGCGAGCGCGGGTGCGGCGCGGAGCTCGTCCTCGTTTGACAGCAGCTCGCGCTCGAGCTCGCCGTCGGGTCCGATCCGGTACGCGCCGGTCCGCGTCAGCGGCGGCGAGTACGCGTGAATCGTGACCGCCGGTGCGTCGCCGGCGTGGAGGACGCGGTGGATCGCGACGGCCGGCACGGTGAAGACCTGGCCGGCGCCGAGCACGCGCGAGCGCGGCTCATCGCCGACCCGCAGCCGGTCCTCTCGGACCTGCCCCGAGATCACCGCGATCGCGGCCGAGGACTCGTCGTGATCGTGGAAGCCCGTGTCCTGGTCCTCGCTCCAGCAGATCACCCAGGCGTTGACGTCCTCGTCGTCGACGATCTGCTCGTAGACGCGGGTGTCGGTGGCGTGCCTGACGTGGTGGCGCCAGCGGGCGGGGGTGGCGGCGAGGTCGGCCACGAACCGCTCGAGCTCTGCCTGGGTCAAGCTCACGCGCTGAATATATCACTAAATCGATCGACTTAGGGCAAGTAGTCGGAGGGCGTGCTGGAAAACCCGTGCTATTGGCGGTTTTCTCAGCACGCATCACAATGCGAGGCGCGATGCTGGGCGTACCGCGGACGATTCTCTTCGGGCTGGCGACGAGCGAACGGTTTGAGCGCGTCGTGCGTGGGGCTCCCGGTGGCGAACGGGTCGCCTATCGGCTGGCGTCCCGCTACGTCGCCGGCTCGACCGCCGAGGACGCGCTTGCCATCGCGCGCCGCTTGGCCGCCCAGGGCGTCCAGAGCTCGATCGACTTCTTCGGCGAGAACGTCACCGATCCGGTCGAGGCCGACCGGATCGCGGACGCGTACGTCGCGCTCGCTGCCCGCATCGACGCCCCCACCTACCTCTCGATCGACCTGTCCCATATCGGGATCGACGAGCCGGGCGACGCCGCCGAGCGGCGTCTCGCGCGGATCGCGGCCGCGCTGCCGGCGGGCGCGCGGATCCAGGTCGGTGCCGAGCAGGCGGCGCGCGCCGACCGGATCCTCGACGCGGTGCTCGCGGTGGCGCGCGCGGGGCGCCCGGTGGCGGCGACGGTCCAGGCCAACCTCCGCCGGAGCCCGGGCGACGCGGACCGGCTGGCCGAGGCCGGCGTCCCGATCCGCCTGGTGAAAGGCGCCTACGTGGAATCGCCGGCGCTCGCGCACCCGTGGGGTGACGCCACCGACCTCGCGTTCATCGAGCTCGCGTACACGCTCCACGGCGCCGGCGCCGCGCTCTCGCTGGGCACCCACGACCCGGTGATCCGCGAGGCGCTGTTGCCGGCGCTCGCCGGCGCCGGTCTCGAGATGCTGCTCGGCGTGCGCACCGAGGACCTCAGGCCGCTGGCCGCGCGGGGCGTGCCGATCCGCGTGTACGTCCCGTACGGCGACCGCTGGTTCAGGTACGCGATGCGCCGCGCCAGCGAATCGCGGGGCGCGAACTAACCGGGGTGTCGTCAGCCGGCGTTCGGGCCTGCACCGAGGCGGCGCGGGCGGTTCGCGCCGGCGCCCGCCGCGGCTCGACGAACGGCTCGTCGTCAGCGGGATGGCCCGCTTCGATGTGACGCTCGCGTTCGAGTTCGGCGTTCAACTCGGCGCCGAGCAGGATCGCCACGTTCGAGATCCACAGCCAGACGAGGAAGATGATCACGCCGGCGAGCGCGCCGTACGTCTTGTTGTAGGACGAGAAGCCCGACACGTACAGCGCAAACAGCCCCGAGGCGATCACCCAGATCGCCACGGCGAACAGACCGCCCGCGCTGATCCATGGGAAACGGTGGTGCTTCACGTTGGGCGAGGCCCAGTACAGGATCGTGAACATGAAGCTGATCACGAGCAGCAGCACCGGCCACTTAGCGATGTCCCAGACCGACACGGCCGAGCCGCCGACGCCGAACAGGTTGCCGACCGTGCGGGCCAGTCCGCCGGTGACGACGACGGCGAACGCGCTGAGCACGAGCAGCGTCACCATCACGATCGTGATCCCGAGTCGCACCGGGATCGTCATCCAGATCGGGCGCCCCTCGTCGATGTCGTAGATCGCGTTCGAGGCGCGCATGAATGCGCCGACGTACCCGGACGCCGACCACAGCGCGCCGGCGATGCCGACGAACGCGAGCACCCCAGCGGCGCCGGTGCCCCGCTGGAGGCCGTGGATCGCGTTCGTGAAGATCTGCCGACCGGGCCCAGGGGCGAGCTTGTCGAGGTTGTTGATCAGCGGCTGGGTCGCCGAATGCCCGATCAGCCCGAGAATCGAGATCAGCGCGATCATCGCCGGGAAGATCGCGAGCACGCCGTAGTACGTCAGCGCCGCCGCGAGGTCAGTGAGATTGTCCGCCTTGAACTCTTTGAAGGTGCGTTTCAGCACCGCCCGCTTGGCATGCATTTCCCCGACCCCTTCCTCCGGTGGCCTCGGCGACTGCTCAGCTCCCGTGTACTTACTTTGGGCTTCCCGCTGTGACAGCGTGTAAACGTCTGGCCGGGTGCCGCCCGGTACAACTAGAGGTATGCGCGACTCCGAGCTGCTGCTCCGCCGTGCCCGGCGACCTCTCGTGATCGGCATGGGCGGCGGAGGCGACGTCGTGGGCGCGCTTGCCACCGCCGAGCCGATCCGGCTCTACGACGGCGGCGATCCGGTGCTCGGCGGACTCACCTGGGAGCGACGGCCGTACGACCCCGTGCCGGGGCCCCGTGCCGCCGCAGAGATCACCGACGCCGAGGAGCTCGCGCCGGGCATCCTCCTAGCCGGCCCCGACACCCGCCTGCGCGACCGGGACGTGTTCTTCGCCGAATCGCGGATGGCCGAGTTCCTCGGACAGCGCACGCTGCTGATCGACATCAACGACGGCGTGGCCCCGGTTGCCGACGGGCTCGCGGAGGCGATCGCGGCGTTGAAATGCGACCTGCTCGTGCTCGTCGACGTCGGCGGCGACGTGGTCGCGCGGGGCGACGAGCCGGGGCTCCGAAGCCCCCTGTGCGATGCGGTGATGCTCGCCGCCGGCGCGCGGCTGTCTCGACGCGGCCAACCGGTGCTGCTCGGGATTTTCGGGATCGGATGCGACGCTGAGCTGACGCCGGGCGAGGTGCTCGCGCGCGTGGCCGAGGTCGCGGCCGCCGGCGGGCTGTGTGGCGCCCGTGGCCTGACCGGGCCGGTCGCCGAGCGGATGGAGGCCGCGATCGAGCTCGTCAGCACCGAAGCGAGTGCCCAGGCGGTCCGCGCCTTCCGCGGCGCCTCAGGGCGGGCGACCATACGCGGGGGCACCCGCACGCTCGAGTGCAGTCCGGCTGCGGCGCTGACCTTCTACCTCGACGTCGACATAACGATCAAGGTCGCCGGTCGGCTGGCCCAGGCCGTAGCGGACGCGGGCAGTCTCGAGGAGGCCAACGACGCGCTCAACGTGCTCGGGATCGGGACCGAGCTCGACTACGAGCGCGAGGCGGCCCGCGCCCCGACGCGCTCTAGCCCGCCGGCCGCTTGAACGCCGAGGCGTAGTCGACGCCCTCGACCTCGACCGCCACGTTGACCGTCCGGCATTGCGCGCACTTGATGCGCAGCTTGCGGTTCATGTACTCGGGTGGCATCGCGGTCGCGAGCACGTTGCCGCATTGCACGCACACGTAATCGTCCGGGCCGTTGCCGTGGAACACCGGACGGTCGGCGCTCTCCTGGACCGCGGTCCCGCCGTCGCGGGGCACCTCGCCCTCGCGCACGTGTCTCATCGCGATCGTCGCCATCTGAAGGGCGCCTACAGCGCCGCCAGGTTCTCGGTGAAGCTCGTGATCAGCGCGTCGAGCACGTTCTGGACGACGCCCTCGCCCATCGAGGCTGCCTTGCCGGTGATCTGCGCCGCGGTGTGAATCTTGCCGCCACCGTCCGAGAGTGAGAACGTCACGTCGGCGTTGGCATGGCCCTGGCCGCCGGCCTCGCGCGACTTCACCTGGAGCACGGCGCGATGCGTGTCCGGGTCCTGCTCGATGACCGCGACCGTGCCCTTGAAGGTCATCGACATGGCGCCCATCTTCACCTTGATCTGCGCCTTGACGCTCTCAGGGCTGGTCGCCTCGGTCACGCTGCCGCCCTCGACGCACGGCACGAGGCGCTCGAGGTCGCGGACCGTCTCCCAGTTTTGCTCGATCGGCTTGCCGTTCGAGAACTCGTGATCCAGCTCAACCACGTCGTGTCTCCTTAAGTCGAGGGTCGTGTGAAAGAGTTGCCGGCCATGACATTAGAACCAGGCACATATGCGCTCGGTCCAGGTAGTGGCGTCCTGTCGATCCGGACCACCCGGCAAGGCGCTGCGGCGAAGGCCGGGCACGATCTCCAGATCGAAGTGGGGTCGTGGGAGGCCGAGCTCAGGCTGGGCGACGCGCCCGAGCAAGCCGCGATGACGCTCGCCGCCGACTCCCGCTCGTTGCGCGTGATCGACGGGACCGGCGGCATCAAGTCGCTTACGGGTGACGACAAAGAGAACATCCAGAAGACGATCAACGACGAGGTGCTGAAGGGCTGCGCGATCGAGTTCCGCTCGAGCGAGGTTCGGGCGGCACCGGGCGGCGCCGGACTGAGCGTGCAGGGCCAGCTCGACCTGGGCGGCAAGCAGGCTCCGGTCACGTTCGACCTTGCGCTCGCCGACGACGGCCGCGTCACCGGCAGCACGACCGTCAAGCAAACCGCGTTCGGCATGAAGCCCTACTCCGCGCTGTTCGGGGCGCTGAAGGTCGCCGACGAAGTCACGATCGCGATCGACGCCAAGCTCGACTAGTGGTCCTTGTAAACGGTCTGGGCGTCGAGGCCGCCCTCGACCCCGGGCGGGAGCGCGCCGGTCCCGTGCGCGTACAGCGCGACGTCGGCGATCGTCTTGGCCTGCGACGGGTCCGCGCTCGACACGAACGCGCCGTCCTGCCAGGTCAGTGAGTCGGGCGAGGTCTCGAGCGCGGCTCCTGCGAGCAGCTGTCCCTTGGCCAGGATCTTCCCGGCGGCGCTTACGATCGCTTCGGCCGTCCGCGCCGAAGGGCTCGTGTTGTAGCCGTGGCCGGCGCCGAACCGGTCCTCGTCGGCCGGCACGACCTTGACGTCGAGCGCGGGCACGCCGAGCTCGCCGGCGACGAGCTGGGCGTAGCGGGCCTCCTCGCCGTCGGATGCGGTGGTCAGGCTGAGGACCATCTTGCCCGTCGGGTGCACACGCAGGAACACCGCTCGGTACGCCTCATCAGCCATCACTGAACCTCCTTGCTGTCGTTGGTCTGCGCGAGCGACTCGCGCTCGAGTCGCTGGCGCTCCTGGTGCGCGGTGAGCGCGTTGTGCTCCTCGAGGTCGCAGAAGCTCGGCTGCGGGCCGCCGAGCGGGTGTGGTGGCACCGCGGGGCGATCGCACCCGGGGTAGATGCACGTCTTCTGGCTCATCCCCCGAGCGACCATCCGGGACTAGTTTTGCCGCGGCTCGGGCCGTAGCCGCTCGGCATCGCCACCGAGCTGCCCGGCACCGGCGTCGCGCTCGGCCATGGTTCCTCCTCGGGCTCGGGCGCGGGGACGTCGAACCCGGGGGCAATGCGCGGGGCGTCCGAGCGGGGCGCGGCAATCGCCTCGGCCACCTCGTCCAGCGCGTCGAGGCTGTGGCCGCTCACGAGCGCGTCGCAGTGCGGGAGGGCCGCGACGAGACCGCCGGCGCGGGCCTCAAAGCCACGCGCGCTGACGCGCGGGTTGACCCACACGATCCGGTACGCCAGCCGGCGCAGCCGCTCCATCTCGCGTCCGACCAGCGCCGGCTCGCCCCGCTCCCAGCCGTCGGACAGGATCACGACGACGGCGCCGCGTGCCATGCCGCGCCGGCCGTGGCGGTCATTGAACGCCTTGAGCGCGTCGCCGATCCTGGTGCCGCTCGACCAATCGGGCGCTGCCACCGCGGCGCGTTGGATCGCGCGCTCGGGGTTGCGCGACGCCAGCGCGCGCGTCAGGCGAGTGAGGCGCGTCGCGAACACGAAAGCTTCGGCGTTCGCGCCGGCGCCGGCCGCGCAGGTCAGGAACTGGAGATACGCGCGGGCGTAGGGCTCCATCGAGCCCGAGATGTCGCACAGCAGCACGATCCGCCGGCGGACGATGCGCCGGCGCCGCCGGGCCAGCCGGATCGGGTCGCCGGCGGTGCGCAGGCTGCCGCGGAGCGTCCGGCGCATGTCGATCCGCTCGCCGTGGTGGTCGCGCTGGGCGCGGCGGGTGCGGCGCACAGGGGTGGCGATCCGGATCTCAGTCATCAACCGGTACAGCCGTGCGAGCTCGTCCGGCGACAGCGCGTCGAAGCGCTTGGCGCGAAGCACCTCCTCATCGCTGGCCAGCGTGGGCACGGGGGCGTCGCGCGTCGGCTCCGCGGGGCTGGGCGCAGATGCCCGAGTCGCGATGTCGTCCGACGGTGGACCCTCGTCGCTGCCGTCGGTGCCGCGCCCGGGCTCCTCGGGTGAGGAAGGCTCGGTTTGCACGTCCGCCGGCAACGACGGGTCCTCGCGAATCGGGGCAGACCCGAACACGCCCGCGAACACCACGTCGAACGCGCGCACGTGCGAGCGGTCGGAAACGAACGCGGCGCGCGCGGTCCAGTACAGCCTGCGGCGCGAGATCGGCTCGACGACCGACAACGCTTGCGCGAACCAGGCCGCTCGTTCGACGGTCACGGGGAGGCCGGCCTCGTGCAACCGCCGGCTGAACGCTCCGGCGACCGCGGGCACATCGAGCCCCAGCGGGCGAACTCGGAATGGCGTTCCGGCTGCCGGCAGCGGCTCGCCGTTCGCGGTCATCGTCGACCCACCAGGTTCTCGAGGCCCGCGGCGCGAATCACCTCTTGGTCCTCTGCGTACTTGAGCACCGAGCCGAGCGTGCGGTCGATCGCGCCGACGTCGAGCTCCTCGATGCCGAGCACCGCCAGCGCCGCCACCCAGTCGATCGCCTCGGCCACGCCGGGCGGCTTCTGGACGTCGCTGTCGCGCATTCGCGCCACCGCGTCGGCCACCTGCACGGCCAGCGTCTCCGACGCGCCGCGCACGCGCCGGCGCACGATCTCGACCTCGCGCTCCGGCGTCGGGTAGTCGATCCACTGGTACAGGCAGCGGCGCTTGACCGCGTCGTGCAGGTCGCGCGTGCGGTTCGAGGTGAGAACGATGATCGGGGGGTGGGTGGCGCGGATCGTGCCGAGCTCCGGGATCGTCACCGCCGCCTCGGCCAGCAGCTCGAGCAGGAACGCCTCGAAGTCGTCGTCGGCGCGGTCGATCTCGTCGATCAGCAGCACCGCCGGCCGCGGTCCCGGATGCTCGAGCGCGCTCAGCAGCGGGCGGCGGATCAGGTAATCGCGGCCGAACAGATCCTGCTCTGAGAGCTCGGTACCGCGGGCGTCGGCGAGCCGGATGCTGAGCAGCTGGCGCGGATAGTTCCACTCGTAAAGGGCCTCGGCCGAGTCGATCCCGTCGTAGCACTGAAGGCGGATCAGCGGGGTGTCGAGCACCGTGGCCAGTGACTTGCCGGCCTCGGTCTTGCCGACGCCGGCCTCGCCCTCGAGCAGCAAAGGCTGGGGCAGCCGCAGGCTCAGGAACATCGAGGTCGCGAGGCCCTCGTCGACGAGGTAGTCGACGGCAGCCAGGCGCTGGGCCAGCGTCTCGACGTCTGGAACCAGCTGGCGGATCTCATCCGCCGCTTCGCCGGTGACCCTCATGCTGGATGCTGGTGCTCGAACGCGCGCCGGCAGCCCTCGCCACAGAAGTAGTGGGTGTCGCCGCCCCACGCGAGCGAGAGCGCGTCCGCGTCGATCAGGACCGTCATCCCGCAGATCGGGTCGACGGCCGTGAGCGGGGTGGCGGTCTGGGGTCGGACGGCCAGGGCCGACCGGCGGCGAACCTCGATGATCGAGGCAAGGATCGACAGAGCGATCTCGGCCGGCGACCGCGCTCCGATATCGAGTCCGGCCGGTGTGTCGATCCGCTCGAGCAGGTCCTCTCTGAGGCCGTCGTCGCGCAGCGTGTCGAGCACGGCCGCGCCGCGCTTGCGGCTCGCTACCAGGCCGACGTACCGGACGCCCGCCTCGAGCGCGGCGCCGAGGATCGCGAGCTCGTCGCGGCCGTGCGCGGCGACGACTAGCGCGAGGTCATCAGCGGACGGGATCGGTGGGCCGCTGCCGTCCCCGCGCGCGTCGACCGCCTCGAGCCCGAGCTCCGGGCCGAGCCGGAGAAGCGCGGCGGCGATCGGCGTGTCGCCGGCCACGATCATCCGAGGAGCGGGCATGAATGGCTCGAGGAACACCTCGATCGCGCCGCCCGAGAGGCATGGGTTCTGCACGGTGACCGAGCCCTCGTCGTGTCCGATCTCGTGACCGACGTCTTCGCCTCCGATTCCGCCCGGGCCATCAGGCAGGATCCGCAACAGCAGGGGCTCGCCGCGCTCGATCGCCTTGAGCGAATAGAGGCGAACGCTGTTCTGCGCGCACACGCCGCCGACGAATCCCTCCATGCTCCCGTCCTCGTGGACGAGCGCGACGTTGCCTGGCTTGGCGCTCGTCGGATGCTCGACCCGGACCACGGTGGCGGTGACGAACACCACCCCTTGTTCGGTGAGCTCCTGGGCCCGGCGAGTGAGGGGGCCGGCGATCACTGCGGAGGCTCGGGCCGTCCCTGCATCGCGGCCCAAACGCGCGCCGGCGTGCACGGCATGTCGATGTGGTCGACGCCGTGGCTGTCGTGCAGGGCGTCGATGATCGCGTTGACGATCGCCGGCGGGGAGCCGACGTTCGGCGACTCGCCGACCCCCTTGGCTCCGAGCGGGTGATGCGGGCAGGGCGTGACCGTCTCGCCGAGCTCGAAGTCCGGGCACTCGAGCGCGGTCGGGATCAGGTAATCCATGAACGACCCGTTCAGACAGTTGCCCTCCTCGTCGAAGGTGATCACCTCCATCAGCGCGATCCCGATCCCCTCGGCGAGGCCGCCGTGGATCTGGCCCTCGACGATCATCGGGTTGATCCGCACGCCGCAGTCGTCGACCGCGATGAACCGCCGGACCGTGACCGCGGCGGTGTCGGGATCGACGTCGACGACCGCGATGTAGGCGCCGCACGGGTAGGTCAGGTTTGGTGGGTCGTAGATGACCTGGGCGTCGAGCCCGCCCTCCATGCCTTCGGGCATGGCCTCGCCGCTATAGGCGTACGCGGCGATGTCCTCGATCATCGCGCCCTTCTCGGGGTCGCCCTTGACGTACCAGCGGCCCTTCTCCCAGGCGAGGTCCTCGGCCCTGGTCTCGAGCATCGACGCCGCGATCAGCCGGGCCTTGTCGCGGACTTTCCGCGAAACAACCGCAACTGCGGCACCTGAAACAGGCGTCGATCGCGAGCCGTAGGTCCCGAGGCCGTACGGCGTGCGGTCGGTGTCGCCGTGGCGGACCTGAACGTCCTCGGGCGGGATCCCGAGCTCCTCGGCGACGATCTGGGCAAACGTCGTCTCATGCCCCTGGCCCTGGGTCTGCGCGGAAATGCTGACCACTGCCTGGCCCGACGGGTGCACCCGCAGGTCGGCGCCGTCGTTCATCGCGAGCCCGAGGATGTCCATGTGCTTGCGCGGGCCGGCGCCCACGCCCTCGGTGAAGAACGACACGCCGATGCCCATCAGCTCGCCACGGGCGCGCTTGGAGGCCTGCTCGCGGCGCAGTTCCTCGTAGCCGGCGATCCGCATCGCCTCGAGCATCGTCTTCGCGTACTCGCCGGAGTCATACGTCCAGCCGGTGGTCGTCTCGTACGGGAACTGCTCGGGGGCGATGAAGCTGTTCATCCGCAGGTCGATCGGATCGACGCCCATCTCGAGCGCGAGCGCGTCGACCATCCGCTCGACCAGGTACACGGCCTCCGTGATCCGGAACGAGCAGCGGTAGGCGACGCCGCCCGGCGCCTTGTTCGTGTAGACCGCCTTGACCTTGACGTGCGCGGCCTCGAGGTCGTAGGAGCCGCACACGATGTGGAAGAAGCCGGCCGGGAACTTGGTCGGCTGCGCGGTCGAGTCGAACGCGCCGTGGTCGGCGATCACGTCGACACGTAGGCCGGTGATCTTGCCGTTCTTCGAGCACATCTCGGCGTGCATCACGTAGTCGCGCGCGAATCCGGTCGACATCAGGTTCTCCGAGCGGTCCTCGATCCACTTGACCGGCACGCCGGCGACGATCGAGCCGGCGATCGCGCATACGTAGCCCGGATACACCGGCACCTTGTTGCCGAAGCCTCCGCCGATGTCGTTGCAGCGGATCCGGATCATGTGCTCGGCGAGGCCGGCCACGTGCGCGTACACCGTGCGGTGGGCGTTGGGCGCCTGGTTGCCGTTGTAGATGTCGAGCTGGCCGGTCTTCGGATTGAAGTCCGCGATCATCCCGCATGTCTCGAGCGGCGCCGGGTGGCAGCGCGGGTAGATGATGTCGCGCGTGACGATCGTGTCGGCCTCGGCGAACGCACGGTCGGTGGCGTCCTCGTCGCCGGCCTCCCACAGCGGGCTGGCCAGGTTGTCGCGCTGGCCCTCCTTGTCGTCGCGGATCAGCGGCGCGTCGGGGTCGAGCGCCTTGCGGGCGTTGACGACCGCGGGCAGCGGCTCGTATTCGACGTCGATCAGCGCGAGGGCATCCCTGGCGGTGTACTCGTCGACGGCGATCACAAACGCCACCTCCTGACCCTGGAAGCGGACCTTGTCGCCGGCGAGCACCGCCTGGGTGTCGTAGGAGATCGTCGGCATCCAGGCCAGCCCGAGCGTCTCGAGGTCCTTCGCGGTGACGACCGCCGCCACGCCCGGGTGGGCGAGCGCCGCGGACGTGTCGATCGAGAGGATCTTGGCGTGCGCGTAGGGGCTGCGGAGCATCACGCCGTGGACCATCCCCGCCAGGCGGAGGTCGTCGAGGTAGGTCCCCTTGCCGCGGATGAACCGCGCGTCCTCCTTGCGCTTGAGCCGACCGAAGCCGATCGGCCGCTCGGTGGTGGTCTCGACTGTGGCCATCCTTACGCCTCCTGTTTGGTAGCGGCTTCGTGCTCAGCCGCCCAGCGCACCGCGCTGACGATGTTCTTGTAACCCGTGCAGCGACAGATGGCCCCCGAGATCGCGGTCCGGATCTCTGCCTCGGTCGGGTTCGGATTTTGGTCGAGGAGTGCCCGAGTGGTCATCAGCATCCCCGGCGTGCAGAAGCCGCAATGAAGCCCATGCAGCTCGTGGAATCCCATCTGCACAGGGTCGAGTTGGCCGTTCTGCTCCAGCGATTCGACGGTCCGGATCTCGTGGCCGACGCACATCGCAGCGAGCGTCGTGCACGACTTGACCGGCTTGCCGTCCATCAACACCACGCACGCGCCGCAGTTGGACGTGTCGCACCCCCAGTGGGTGCCGGTCAGGCCGGGCGTGTCCCGGATGAAATGCACGAGCAGCATGCGCGGCTCGACGTCCCGCGAGACCTCTTGTCCGTTGATCGTGATCTTCACTTCCATGTCAATGATCCTCCTGGTGCGGCGCGGGGTTCATCTCTCCTCCTGCTGCAGGGCGCGGGCGGTCGCGCGTCGCAGCGCGCGCACCGTGAGGACGCCGGCGAGGTGGCGCTTGTAGTCGACCGGGCCGCGGCCGTCGGGGACCGGCATGCAGTCCTCTTTGGCGATCTCGCCGGCCTGCGCGAACAGTGCCTCCGAAGGCGGCTTGCCCTTGAGCGCCTCCTCGGCGCGGGTGGCGATGATCGTGGTCGGACCGAGCGCGCCGAGCGCGAGCCCGGCGTCGGCGATCACGCCGCCGTCGATCCACACCGCGGCCGAGACGGCCGCGATCGCGAAGTCGCCCGCGCGCCGTTCGACCTTCTCGTGCGCACTGCCGGCACCGCCCCGCATCGGTATCCGAACTTCGGTCAGCATCTCCTCAGCGCCAACCGCGGTCGTGAACGGTCCGACGTAGAACCCGTCCATGCCGATGACGCGCTCGCCGTCCGGACCGCGGAGCACCACCGTCGCCTTCAGTGCGGCGCACACCGCGGACAGGTCCTCGGCGGCGTCGGCCTGGCACAGCGATCCGCCGATCGTCCCGCGGTTGCGCACGACCGGATCTGCGATCACGACCTCGGCGTCGCGGAACACCGGCGCGCGCCGCGCGAGCAGCTCTGAGTCGAGCAGCTCGGCGTGGCGCGTCAGCGCCCCGATCCGGATCTCGGTGATCCGCTCGTCGATGTAGGAGAGCTCGTCGAGGTCGTTGATGTCGATCAGGAACTCGGGGTTCGCGAGCCGCAGCTTCATCATCGGCAGCAGGCTGTGGCCGCCGGCGATCAGCCGCGCTTCGGGACCGAGCCTCTGGAGCGTGGCGATCGCGCCTTCGACGCTGGTCGCACGCTCGTACTCAAACGGCGCTGGGGTCTGCACCAGATCTCCTTTGCGATCATTGATCTTGGTCGGCGGCGCCTGGCGGCGGCGCCTCAGCACTCTTGAGACGGCGCAGGAACGCCAGCCCGGACTTCACCACGCCGCCCTCGTCCGGGCTCGGCTCGGGCTGCGCGCCGACCGGCACAGGCATCCGCTTGCGGACGCCGGGCGACTCGCTCGGCTCGTACTGAACCGGGGAGCCGGCGCCGATCACCGGCGAGCGCGGCATCGACTCAGGCCTCGTCTGCCGCACCTCGGGGTACAGGCCGCGAGCGGCGAGGCTGCCGTACGAAGCGTTGCGGAGCGGCGGGCCGTTCGGGCTCGCCGCCGCGATCGGCGCCTCGCGGCCGAGCCGCGCAAGCGTCAGCGTCCCCTTCGTGTACACCTCGCTGATCCGCGGCGCCTTTGTCGTCTTGCTCTCGGGGAAGTTCCGGAAGCCCTCGCCGGCCGCGCCGGGATACAGCCCCTCGACCAGGCCGACGGCGTCGTCCATGCCCGCCTTCTTGACCAGCAGGCCCTCGAGCAGGTCGACGCCCGCGTCGAGGTTCGTGTTGATCGAGGTCACGACCTCGTCGACGGGCGCGCTCTTCTCGATGATCCCGACCACGCCGGCGATCGCCTCGTCGAGCGCCTTGGTGATCTTCTGGAGCGCGAGGATCGTCGAGACCAGGTAATAGACGATCGCCAACACGATCAGCAGGACCGCGATGATCATGACTACACCAGCTGCTGGCATTCTTGCCTCCTATCGGGCGTCGTCGAGGATTACGTCGAGCGAGCCGCCGTAGTCCGCGGCGACCTCGATCGTCGTCTTTACCTGGTCCTGCGTGGTGAGCAGGAGTGCGGTCGCATCGAGGTCCCTCGACCCCGCAGTCGCGGCCGTCGCGATCTGCTGGACGCTCGGGACGATGCTGTTGGCCGCGTTCAGCACCCCGCGGAGCAGGTACACCACGACCGGAAGCACGACCAGCAACAGCAGCGCGTCACCGATCCATTCGAGCGTCATCGGGGCCTCCTCTCCGCCACGATCTTGGCCTTGCGGGCGATCCCGGGGAATAGAG
This sequence comes from uncultured Solirubrobacterales bacterium, assembly GCA_963699325.1. GTDB lineage: Bacteria > Actinomycetota > Thermoleophilia > Solirubrobacterales > Solirubrobacteraceae > Palsa-465. The sequence goes on from CAVOTN010000024.1 coordinate 135,055, forward strand.
GATTGTCGGCGGCGTCTGACGACGGCGCCTTAGCACCGATGATCACGTCGAACTGGCCGTTGATCGCCGTGACCGCCGGCTCGAGCGGCTTCAGGTGCTCGGACTCGACCATATTGAGAGCGCCCGCGAGCGTCGCGAGGTTTGCCGACGTCGCTTCCAGGTCCTGGCGGACCTTGATCAGGGCGGCGGCAAGCACCGCGATCACGACGATCGCGAGCACGACGCTGAGGATGACGAGCGTGGTCATTGGTCACCGTTCCCGTTCCCGAATCCGTCGGTGAGCGCGTTCATGTAGCCGTCTTGGATCACGGCCTCCTCCACGATCAGTCCCAGCACGGGCGCGGTGGCCTCGAGCTGGGGGATGTTCTGAGTGTTGCCGGCGACCTTGCCGGCGACTTCGAGCAGGGCGCCGACAGAGCGCTTGATGTCGCCGACGGCCTGGATCAGGACCATCAACAGGCCAGCGACGGCAAGCGCCGCGACGAGGCCGATCACGAGCGCGATTGCCCACGCGCCGTGGTTGGAGATTGCGGCGACAGCGGTCATCTGCCCACCGCCACCTTGCGCAGCGCGCGCGCCGAGTGCAGGATCCTGACCCCCGAATCGTTGATCCGCGGGATCCCGGCCAGACCGTCGGTCTGCGCCCGCACCTTCTCGACGCCCTGAACCGCCGTCCGGGCCTGCGCGGCGATCTTCCTCGCCAGCATCACGATCGTAATCACGATCGCCGCGGCGACCACGACGACGATGATGCCGAGCACGAGGCCAATGTCCCAACCGGTGGAAGCACCGATCAAGATCAAGTCACACCTCCTGTGTTGTTCTCTCCTCGTCCATCCCTTGGAGGACGCTCGACTCCCTGTTGATCTTCCTCCCGGCGGAACTTTGCCGCGCAATCGATTGTGCGTCAACACTCATTAACGCGTATTACGGGGTCCGGACTTGCTCCTCGGAGAGCAGCCCGCGGTAATCCTCATCAGTGTCGACGTCGCGCGGGATCGGTCCGGCGACCGGCACGTCGACGACCTGACCGGCGTGGCGGTCGAGCAGCTTCCACACGCCCTTGTCGCCGTGCAGGGCCGCGAGCTCGGCAAAGGTGGAGCGCGCGAACGCCAGCGGGTGCCCGCGGCCGTCCTCGTATGCGCAGGCCGCGAGCTGGCTGTTCCCGCGGTTCTCGATCAGCGTATTGACCGTCGAAGCGGTCACCCCGGGTTGGTCCCCGAGCATCAGCACGAGCACATCGGCTTGCCGATCGACGGCGGTGACCGCGGCCGCTATCGAGGACGAGCAGCCCTGGCCGAAGTGCTGGTTCTCGACCACCGTGGCGCCGTTCAGGTCGACGCGTTCCCGGATCGCCTCGGCGCTCCCCCCGATCACGCAGAGCAGCTGGTCAAACGCGCAGTCGCGCGCGGCGGCGAGCACGCGGTCGAGCAGCGTCGCATCGCCGTAGGGGAGCAGCTGCTTCGGTGTCCCGAGCCGCGTTGAGCCTCCGGCCGCGAGCACGAGACCGGTGACGAATCGATCGGGCATGCACCCGAATTATGGTGGGTGCCGTCAGGCTGCCCGGCGGGGTGCGACGGCCGGGAGGCTCCGGCGCGCCAGCTCGAGCTCGGCGGCGGGCTTGGGCTTCGAGATCACATAGCCCTGCACGAGGTCGCAGCGCAGCCCGGTCAGCAGGCCCAGGCAACGCTCGTCTTCGACGCCTTCGGCCACCACGCGCAACCCGAGCGCGTGGGCGAGCTCGACGGTGGCGCGCACGAGCGCGAGGTCCCGGCCGTCGCGGCTCTCGCTCAGGCGCGTGATGAAGCTGCGGTCGAGCTTGAGCTCGCCGACGGCGAGGCTGCCCAGATAGGCGAGCGAGGTAAAGCCGGCGCCGAAGTCATCGACCGAGACCACGAGCCCGAGATCGTGGAGCTTCTGGATCGCGTCTTGGGAGCGCTCGAAGTCGGCGATCGCGGTCGTCTCGGTCATCTCGAGCACGAGTGCGTCCGGGCCAAGACCGTAGCCCGCGAGTAGCCGCTCCACCAGATCAGGGAAGTCGGCGTTCAGCAGGTCCGAGGCGGAGATGTTCACCGAGACGGTCAGGTGCTTTCCGGCGGCGCGCCACGTGGCGCATTGGAACATGGCTTCGTCGAGGACGAGCGCGGTCAGCCCGCGCATCAGCCCGGCGTCCTCGGCCAGCGCGATGAACTCGAGCGGCGGGATGAACCCGAGGCGCGGATGAACCCATCGCACGAGCGCCTCGACCGCGGTGATCTCCCCGGTCGAGAGCTCGACCTGTGGCTGGTAGTGGAGCTCGAGCTGGCGCTCCTCGATCGCCGTTCGCAACTCCTCGACCAGCTCCACGCGGTTGGCGGCGCCGTCGAGATCCTCCTGGTAGATCGCGAAGTTCTTTCCGGCGAGCTTGGCCCGGTACATCGCGAGGTCGGCGCAACGCACGAGGTCGGCGGAGGTAGCGGCGTTGTCGGGGAGGACCGCGATCCCGATCGCGGCGCCGATCTGGGCCCGCACCGCGTCGACCGTGAACGGCTCCTCGATCTCGGCCGTCAGCCGTCCCGCCACCGTTGCGGCGTAGTCGGCGTCGGCGTCGAGCAGGACGACCGCGAACTCGTCGCCGCCGAGGCGAACGACCAGGTCGGAGCTCCGCAGCGAGTCCCTGAGCCGGGCGCCAAGCTGCCGCAGCAGCTCGTCCCCGGTGGCGTGGCCGAAGGAGTCGTTGACCTCCTTGAAGCGGTTGAGGTCGAGGAACATGAACGCGACTGCCCGCGCGTCGACGTCGCCGTCGGCGTGCTCGGCGCAGATCGCGTCGAGCAGCTCGAACAGCGAGCGGCGGTTGCCGAGGCCGGTCAGCTGGTCGGTGACCGACTCGCGCCGGCGCTGCTCGGTGAGATTTCGCAGGCCGAGGAGCGAGAGCGTGGAACGAGCGCCGGCGATGACGAGCGTGGCCACGGCCAAACCGAGCGAGACGCCGCCGACGTGGTGCAACGAGCCGACAAACAGGATCAGGAGCGCCGAGGCCGCGGCCAGCGCGGGTAGGGCGAATCCCGGAGGCTCGTCGGCGACGAGCGGCCGGGCGGCGGGCGAGCGCACCCACACCGCGACCGAGATCAGCAGGATCGCCACCGGCCAGGCGATGTCGTTGAACACCGTGCCGATGTGCGAGGTCGTGCCGAGCACGTTGAAGACGTCGCCGACCGTGTTGAGCGCGTAGCCGGCGCCCAGCAACAGCCATGGAAGCTTTCGCCTGCCGGGCACGATCGCGGCGCCGCCGACGACGAGTCCCAGCAGCAGCACGTCGCCGACCGGGTAGGCAAGGTTTACCGCCACCCCGGTGGTGCTTCCGCCGGCATGGTGGAGCACATCCTTGAACGCGAACGTGGCGCAGACCGCAGCGGCGCCGAACCCCGCCACCGCGCCGTCGAGCCAGCCAGCGAGGCTGAACCGCCTCACGCTGCGGCGGAGCAGCAGCATCAGCGCGAAGTACGTGACCGGATAGAAGGCCAGGTAGAAGCCGTCGGCGAGCGACGGCGAGGGCGGCGTCGCGCCACCGAGTGACTGGATCGTGAGCACGACGTCCCCGGCCGCCCAGCACAACAGGCCGATGCCGAGGAGCGCGGGCACGGCGCGGCCCTGCTTGAGGTCGGCGGCCTTCAGGATGCACAGGAAGCCGGTGACGATCTCGAACCCGTCGACTCCCCAGCCGTCGAGCCAGGACCAGTCCACTCCGGCCGCGTCGAGCACCACGTAGGCGATTGCCAGTACGGCGAGGACCGCATACGCGGCCCACACGAGCTTGTGTACGCGATCGGCCGCGCGGCGTCGCGGGGGATGCAGGGCAGCGCGCAGCGAGGCGCCCGTGTCGTCGCCGGTCCTGGCCTGCTGTTCTTGTGCCTGGTTCATGAGGGTCTTCCAACTCGGGCCCTACGGCTCGTCTTCGGCTGATCCGCCGGAAACTTGTGCGGATCGGGCCTTCTTTGGGCCATGTGGCCAGCCGCTTCGGCTGCACACCCATCCCGCCGGCCCCGCGCGCACCCGGTTGCGCTCGACCAGCCGCGAGGTGCCAGGGCTGTTTCAGACCCGATGGACGGCGGCGAGCAGGCCGGCGTAGGAGCGGACGAGCGCGGCGCGCTCCTCCTCGATCAGCGGACTGGCGAGGTCGCAGCCCTCGCGCACCCATTGATCCGAGTAGCGCATCGCCAGCGCCCGTTGCTCGGCGGCAACAGCCACCTCGGCCTCGGTGACCCCATACACGTACGCGTACAGCTCCGACAGCGCGGCGATCAGCGGACCCTCCCCGTCGGCGCCGGCAGGGGAGCCGTCGTGCTGATGCTCCCGGTGCACGCGCCACCACTCGACCTCGAGCTCGGATGCCCGGCGGGGATCGAACGCGTCGCCGTGGCGCTCGACCACGAGCCGGTAGAAGCGCTCCATGGCCCGGCGAGCGCCGGCGGGGTCGTTGTCGGGGTAGGGGGCCCACAGCTGGTTGGCGCGGAGCACGAGCCAGGCGCCGTGGATCGTCGACGGCCATGAGAGCCCGAACGTCTTATTGGTGAGCGCAACCGCCGAGCGCAGGAAGGCCACCCACTCGTGGCGGTAGTAGGCAACCCACGCCGCCGCCTCGAGGCCTCCGACCTGCCGGGGATCGAACGACCGGTATGGCTTGACGGACGATCCGGCCCGGGGCCGGCGCTTGCGGACGGTGGTCGGCATGTGTGTCGCCGACCGTAACCGATCCGCTCCGGTCGGTCAGGGGGACGGCGCGCCGCCCCGGAGAGGTGTGCGGGTCGTCACCAAGGGTGGGTAGTCGGCCCGGCTCCGGCGCCGTACGTTTCCACGAGTTCACCGTCCACTCGAGGAGCACCAAGCATGACTCGAATCACCGACCCGGACTTTCGGCTGCGCGACCTGTACACGCCGCCGACGCTGCCACCGTCGCCGAAGACAGGGCTGAACCTCGCGACGCTCCACAAGCCGGCGCTGAAGCTGTCCGACTACATCCACGCCGAGCTCGCCAATCCGCCCGCGGCCGTGTCGCGCCCGCATCCGGGGTTCGTCTGGGGGATGCTCGCGAACGACACGCTCGGCGACTGCGTGATCGCGATGATGCTTCACTCGATCGAGGACTTCCATCTCGACGCCGGTACGCCGGTCCCGGCGTTCACGGACGCGGACGCGATCAGCATCTATTCGGCGATCACCGGCTATGTGCCGGGCGACCCGAGCACGGATCGGGGGACCGACGAGGGCGTCGCCATGCGCCGCTGGGAGCACCCTGGCCTAGAGACGTCTGACGCGGGCAACCACACGATCGTCGCGACGGTGGCGGTCAATCCGAGCAACCTCAACGAGTGCCGGATCGCGATCGACGAGTTCGTCGACTTGCAAATCGGCATCGCGCTCCCGATCAGCGCGCAGGGGCAGACGGAGTGGACCGTCGTCGGCGACGGTAAGACGGGCAACAGCGCCCCGGGCTCATGGGGCGGCCACGGCATCCCCTACCGCGAGTACGACGCGGAGACGTTCAAGTGCATCACCTGGGGTGCGGAGCTGCTCCTCACGGTTCCGTTCCACCAGGACTACGCGCAGGAGGCCCATGTCGTCGTCACCCAGGAGATGCTCAGCAACACCGGCGTGGGACCCTCGGGCGTGGCCTGGGACGAGCTGATCGCCGACGTCAAGGCGCTGCCTCGTCAACGAGACGCGGGTGATCCTGCGGGGGCTCCTCAGACGGCGCTCGCGTGAGCGAGGCCAACACTCTCGCGCGTGCGAGGGTGAGCCTGCTGGCGTAGAGCAGTCCGAGAGCTGCAGAGAGATCCCGGGGAGGCGCACGCCGAGTGCGCCTCCCCGTCGCGTGTCTATTCGCTCCGCATTGCTGCCGATCGCTTGACATACATCATGTGGTCGGGCGCGACCGCGCCGCCGATGTCCCACCCTCGCCCGTGGCGCTGGGGGAGCGCGCAGAGTTCGGCCGCGAGCCGGGCGCTGGATCGTCCACCGGGTAGGAGCGAGCTATGACTTCGCGCGGCAGGAGCAGGTTTCTGATCACGATCGGGCTGGTCGCCGTGGTGGCGCTGGCGGTGTGGACCAGCGCCTCAGGCGCGGCAACCTCGTCCGGCGCGTCTGCGTTATTCGCGCACGCGCGCTCAGCTCTGCTCGACGATCAGGAGCGTGTTGCCGTCGGGATCGCGGAACCAGACCATCGACGGGATCGGATCGCCCATCCGCGAAACCTCGGCGTCAACGTCCACGCCGCTCGATTGGAGCTCGGCATGGGTGGCGTCGATGTCGTCGGTGGTGAGGATGATCCCGGTCTCGACGCCGGTCTTGTCGATTCCCGGCCGCGGTGGCGTCGAGCGCGATTCCGGTCGAACCGGTCGGCGGATAGACCTCGACCCAGCGGTACTTGTCGCCGAACGGAACGTCGGTGCGCTTCTCGAACCCGAGCGCCTCGTAGAACTCGATCGAGCGGTCCTGATCGGTCGACATCACGCTCACCAGGCTGATCGAGTCGATCCGGCTTTGAGTGGTGCTCATTGCGGGGGCCTCCTTGGAAAGTGGACTCACCGGCTATGACCCCGGGGCCGCGGAGAACTCATCGCTCGCGCCGTGGGCGCCATGTTGACGACGGTTCGGGCTGTCTGGTAGGTTAATTACCTACCAGCCTCGAGCGACTGCGAGAGGTGCCGTTGACGCGGTGGCGCTGAAGCAGGGCGCCGCCGCGGGCACCTCGCAGTGAGCGGGGGGCGCGTCGGGGGTCTGCATCAGGACGCGTCGGGATCGGCACGGCGTCGCAGCGTGGCGCAGTGCGCATTGGTCCTCCACCGCGCGATCAAAATCCGCGCGGTGGAGGACCCGATGTTCCCCGGCGAAAGGCTCGAGCGTGCCCGCCCCCCGTCTTGTGGGTCGCATCCGAGGAGGGTGGTGTGCAGCACCTCGTGTTCACCTGTAGGCACGGTTGTTCCGGGCTGACCTGGCGGAGATTCTGTAGCTCGTGAGCGTGGTCCCACCCGGCGCCGAGACCGGCGGCACGAAGATGCTCCTCGTCGACCTCCGCGGCGGGATGCTTCTGTTGAACGAGGCGCGGTGCCGGACCGTCGAGCGCATGTTCGGGGTGCGGAGGGATCAGGTGAACCTCACGACGGTGATCGCGCTGCTGCTTGTGGCCGAGCAGCTTCACCGCAGGGCCGAGCGGCTGAAGCCCCCGCGGCGCGCGTCGGTTGCCGACTTCGCGATCGGTGGCGGCGCGATCAGGGAATCGATCTACGGCGTCGCGGGACCGGCTTCCCGGGACACGCCGCTGGCGGGCACGCTGATCGTTATCGCGGTCCTCGGAGGCCTGGTGCGTCCCCCTGTGGTCAGGTCGTTTCACGGCATGAAGGCCTCGTCGCGCCGGATGCACACGATGTTCCTCGGGCGCTACGGCCACCTCATCGGCCACAGCCGCCGGGGCTGATCCCCGCCGCCTCAGCCGGCGACCGGCAGCCCGAGGTCACGCGAGCTGCCGTAAAACCCCCCGGGCCATTGTGCTCGCCCCGTGATTGTGAGAGAGTCCTCATGTGGGTGTTAGGGCGGTGGTTACCGGGACCACGGCGGTGGTCGTGACTCTTGCTCTGGGAGCGATCTGGCCTGCTGTAGCGGCTGCGGCCGTGTTGTTCGACGCGACGCCGGCGATGGACACCAACCAGACCTCGGCGACGTTCCGGTTCCACGACAGCAGCGGGCCGGCATCGTTCGACTGCAAGCTAGATTCGGGCAGCTTCACCGCCTGTAGATCACCGGTCAGCCTCTCGAGTTTGTCCGAGGGCGCGCACGCGTTCTCTGTCGAGGCGGTGGCGACCGGTGCCAGTCAGCCGAGCACGTACAACTGGACGGTCGACCTGACGCCCCCCACCACGCAGGTAACCGGGCATCCGCCGGCATTGACGAACTCGACGACGGCAACGTTCACGTTTACCTCCCCGGACGCGACCGCGACGTTCCGTTGCTCGCTGAACGGCGCCGCGCCACAGGCCTGCACTTCGCCGGTCGTCTACTCGGGCCTCGCCGACGCCACGCGCTCGCTGCTGATCCAGGCAGTCGACCCCGCCGGCAACGTCGACACGCAGGCGCAGCCGATCAACTGGACCGTGGACACGACGCCGCCGGACACGGTGCTGGCGAACCCGGGGAACCTCGTCGCGCAGGAAGTGGCGGTGTTCTCGTTCACCTCGACCGAAGCCAGCTCGACTTTTGAGTGCGCGTTCGGCAACGCGGCCTTCAGCGCCTGCACGTCCCCGGACGCGGTCGACGTTCCGGGCTCCGGCGCGCACGTGTTCAAGGTCCGGGCTATCGACGGCGCCGGAAACGTCGATCCGACGCCGGCTATCTACGAGTGGACCACCGACCTGACGCCTCCGAAGCGGCCAAAGGTCACGATCTTCGCCGACCCGGTGGCGAGCGCCAGCGCGTTCGCGCCGGTGCCGGTGGCCAACAGGAATCCCGGGCTGGGGGACACGTTCACCAATCCGCTGGCGAAGCTACTGGGCACCCCGACGTTCACGCTCTCCCTCCGGCTGCGGGCGCAATGGGTCAGCGACGCCACCGCCAAGTCCTACGACGTGACGATCGACGAGTACCCGCAGGACTCGACCGGCATGGGTTTCCACGGCGAGGACCTCGACTTCCACAAGCAGTACTCGCACACCAAGCGCACTGCGCTGATCCTCCATGTCTTCGCCGGCACGACGGCGTGCGTGAAGGTGGCCGCCAGAGACAAGGTGGGGAACGTCTCGAAGACAAGAACCGCATGCACCACGATTCCGATCTCGTTCACACCTCGCGACATCGGTCCGCCGCCGGTCAAGGACCCGAGGGCGTTCCGCGGCTACTACATCGTCCTCGGCGACAAGGGCTACGCGTTCGTCCAGGACATCGGCGACGAGTTCTTTTTCACCCCAGCCCATGTGGCGCTGGTCGCCGAGCGCTGCGGCGCCTGCGGCGTGGTCGAGTTCGATTTCGACAGGTTCGTCGGCAATCCCCACAACAAGCTCCACAAGCTGGCGACCGTGAACCTGAACGGATCCGACAAGAGCGGCGACTTCAATCTGATCACGGTGCCGCTTCCGGTCCACCGGCTCCGGCTTGACGGGATGGGTGATCTCGTGATCAGAGCCGTTTCCGGACGCCCGCGCATCGCCGGGATCGGGATCACCGGCTAGCGGAAGCCCTCAGCGGTCTGCCGGCGCCACGTCCCGGAGCATCTCGACCAGTTCCTGGACCTGCTCCGTCGAGTACCGGAGGCTGTGCCGGCGCGAGTCGGGCGGATCGTTGACGAGGCCAGTGCCCTCGCGCCAGGCCCGCTGCGGGCGGATCGGGCGCGGCGCGAACCCGCCGCCACAGTTCGGGCACACGTTGTGGAGCTTGTGTTCGACGCAATCGGTGCAGAACGTGCATTCGTAAGTGCAGATCCACGCGTTCGGCGCGGCCGGGGGGAGATCGACGTCGCACAGCTCACAGTTGGGGCGCAGGGCAAGCATTAGACCTCGTTGAGTTCGGTCCGCGGGCGGTGCGGACGGGACACGTCCGCACCCGCACTGGTGTCAGAGGTCGATGCCGGCCAGCCCACGGCGCGGGCCATCCGCGCGACCGCGTCCGAAAGGTGCGCCGGGCTCGTGGCGAAGTTGAGGCGGACGTGGCCGGCACCGGGGGCGCCGTAGTCGAGGCCGCGGCCGAGCGCGAGCCGCCCTTCCCTCAGGAAGACCTCGGCCGGCTCGTCGCCGAGCCCGAGCGCGGTGCAGTCGAGCCACGCGAGATATGTCGCCTGCGGTGGTCTCCACGCGATCGCGGGGAGTCGCTCCGCGAGGTCCCGCCCGAGCTGGTCGCGGTTGGCGGCGAGTTGCTCGATCACCGCGTCGAGCCACGGGTCTCCGTCGTCGAACGCCGCCTCGGATGCGATCACCCCGAGCAGCCCAGAGTGCTCGTGCAGCGGTGCCATGCGGTCGACGAGCTCGCGGGCCGCGGGATCGGCGGTCACCACGAGCGCCGTCTTCAGCGCCGCCAGGTTGAATGCCTTGGACGCCGAGGTCACGGACACGCCCCAGCGCCGCGCCGCATCGGAGACTTCGAGCCACGGGACGTGGGTCGCCCCGGGCAGCGCCAACGGCGCGTGGATCTCGTCGGCCAGCACCCACACCTCGCGCTCGGCACAGCGGGCCGCGATCGCTTCGAGCTCTGAGCGCGCGAGGGCGCGGCCGGTTGGATTGTGGGGGCTGGCCAGGACGAGCGCGCGGGCCCCGGCGGCGAGCGCCGAATCGAGTCCGTCGAGGTCGAGCGACCCGTCGCCGAGGAGGTCGATCTCGATCAGCTTGACACCGGCCGTCGGCAGCATGCTGAAGAACGGCGGGTAGGCAGGCGTCGCGAACGCGACCGCCTCCCCGGGAGCCGCGATCGCCCGGCACAGCTCGATCAGTCCGATCATCACATCGGGGACGATCGCGATCTGGTCCTCGTCGACCGTCCAGTTCAGCCGGCGGGCGGCGAACCGGGCGAACGAGCGGCGTAACGAGCGCGTCGCCGGCGGGGCATAGCCGAGATCGCCACGGTCGATCGCGTGCCGCAGCGCCGCGACAACGGGCGGCGCGAGTGGGAAGTCCATCTCGGCGATCGTCGCGCTCAACACGTCGGCGTCGTACGCGGCCCACTTCTCGCCGGCGCGCTGGTGCATCTCCTCGACGCCGGGAACGCTTAGATCGATGGCCACGGCGTCGTGGAGCTTGTCAGATACCGTCTGCTCGATCCGCGTGAGTGGCGACGCTGCACATCCGTGCCGGTGGCTGGAATAGAAGTCCAGGCGTGCCTGAACGGCGGCCGCACCCGCTCCGAGCACGCGGCGGTGCCGCAGACGCCGGCGGAACTCGCGGCTGACGCGGTCGCGGTTCGCAGTGCCGGCGCATTCGCGGTGCACGTGCACCCGCGCGACGCTCGCGGCGCCCAGACGCTGGCCCCGGCCGCCTGCGACGCCGCGGTCGCCGCGATCCGCACCGCTGCTCCCGGGCTGCCGATCGGGCTCTCGACGTCAGCTTCGATCGACCCGGATCCATTCGCGCGCGCGGCGGCCGTGCGTGCCTGGCGCCGGGCGCCCGACTTCGTCTCGGTCAACCTCTCGGAGCTTGGATGGGCGGGCATCGTCCGCGCCGCGCGACACGCGGGCGTCGCGGTCGAGGCCGGCCTCACGACCCCCGAGGAGGCCGAGGAGCTCGCCCGGAGCCCGTTCGCGCACCAGGTTCTGCGGGCGCTCGTCGAGGTCAGCGGTGGCGCCGACGAGGCGCGCGCGATCGCGCGGCGGATCCCCGACGAAGTCCGGCAGCTGTGGCACGGCGAGGGCGAGGGGACGTGGGACGTGCTGGGCGCCGCGATCGCGGCCGGCCACGCCGTACGCGTCGGCCTCGAGGACGTGCTCGTGCTGTCCGATGGGCGGCCGGCGGAGAGCAACGCCGAGCTCGTCGCGGCGGCGGTGGCGCTCGGCGGTGGCGGCTAATTCGCGTCCACGGCCGCTGGCTCGTGCGGGTCGAGCACCGGCGCGCCGACGACGCGCTCCAGCCAGGCGCCGAACAGCCTCCGGGCCAGGATCGTCATCTCGTCCTCGGCAGCGGAGACCTGATCGAGCAGGCGCGGCATCGCGCCCGCGCCCATCAGCGCCTCGAGGCTCTCGGCGTAAGCGGGCACGTCGCCCCATTCGGCGGCCAGCGTCGACCCGACTTCGATGTGGAACTGCACCCCGTAGGCACGGTTGACGACGAACGCCTGCTGCTCGTAGGCGTCCGACCGCGCCAGCGGCACACCGCCGTCGGGCAGCGCGAACGTGTCGGCGTGCCACTGCAACGCGACGAATCGATCGGGCATCGTGGCGAACACTGGATCCCGTGTGGCGCCGGCGGTCCGGTACACCGGCAGCACGCCGACCTCCGGGCTCGGTCCCGGGGCGACGCGGGCGCCGAGGCTCGCGGCCAGCAGCTGCGCCCCCAGGCAGACGCCCCAGAATGGCGTTCCCGCGTGCACGGCGTCGGCGATCAGCCGCTTCTCGGCCCGCAGCCACGGCAGCCGCTCGTCCTCATACGCGCCCATCGGCCCGCCCATCGCGACGATCCCGTCGAACGCGCGCCAGTCGGGTAGCGGCTCGCCCTGATCGACCATCACCCGGCACAGGTCGCCGCCGCGGTCGAGCAGCTCGTCTTCGTAGGCGCCGGGCGGCTCGCACGCGATGTGCTGGAGCACGAGCAGGTTGGGACCCGATCCGGTCACTCGGCGCCCAGGCATGCGACCAGCCTAGTCAGCTGGTCGATTGAACAGCGGGCCGCCGGGGTATCACAGCCGCGACAAGAAGTCGTTCGCGGGGGAGGTGCAGGTGCAGCTCGTAATGATTCTCATAGCGGTCGTGGGCATCTGGGTTGCAGGCGTCGTCACGGTCGTGTCGTTGTGCATGGCCGCGAAGCGCGGTGACGCACGGGCGAGCCGGCTGCCGACTCGCGCTTTTCCCGGGTGAATCGCTTCGGTCCCGCTGCCTAGTTGCCGTTAGGCTGGACCTGAACCGCGCCCTTCGGCGACAGCGAGGCAGGTTCATGCAATTCGGCATCACCGACCACGTCGACGCATCCGGAATCCCGCCGGCCGAGCAGCTCGAGCAGAGGCTCCGGCTGGTGGAGCTTTACGACGGGCTCGGGTTCGACCGGTACATGCTCACCGAGCACCACGGCACGCCGTTGTGCCTGGTCCCGTCGCCTCATCTGTTCCTGGCCGCGGCGTCGCAGCGAACGAGCCGGATCCGGCTCGGGACACTGGTCACGCTGCTGCCGCTGTACAACCCGATGCGCCTGATCGAGGAAGTGGGGATGCTCGACCTGCTCTCCGGCGGCAGGCTCGAGCTCGGGATGGGGCGAGGCGTCTCGCCGCCGGAGATCGCGACCTATGGGATAGACCCGAGCGACACGCCGGCGATGTTCGACGAGGCGTACGAGATCCTGATCGAGGGCCTGACCTCAGAGGTCCTTTCGCACGAGGGCCGCTTCCACAGGGTCGCGAACGCGTCGATGGTCCTGGCGCCCGTGCAGCAGCCCCGACCCCCGCTGTGGTACGGCGTCGGCTCGGTGGAGCGCGCCCAGTGGGCCGCCCGCAACCGCATCAACATCATGGCCTTGCGGCCCCCCAAGGTGGTCCGCCCGTTCACCGATGCGTTCTGCGAGGCCTGGGAGGAAACCGGGCGCCCGGTGGAGGAACGGCCGCTCCGCGGAGTCGACCGACCGCTGGTGATCGCCGAGGACGGGGCCGAGGCGAGACGGATCGCGGCCGAAGCCCACGCCGTCTTCCACCATTCGCTGTTGCTCCTGTGGGAGCGCACCGGCATCTCCCCGCCGACACATTTCCCGCCCACGTTCGATCTCTGGCAGCAGGCCGGAGGAGCGTTCGCCGGCACGCCCGAGGGCGCCCGCGAGTTCGTTGCCGAGACGGTCGAGGTCGCCGGCCTCGACACCATGAACTTCCACATGGCGTTCGGCAATATCAGCTACGACAACGTGTGCCGGACCGCCGAGCTGTTCGCGGCCGAGGTGATGCCGGCGTTCGCCGAGGCAGGCGCCCGGCCGTAGAGGAAGGCTGCCTCGGCCTCTCCGAGCGGGGTAGCGGGCGGTGCGCCGTGCAGGTACTCGCCGGCGATCGCGCCCCAGTCGGCGCCGGCGCGGAGCTGCCAGAGCACGACCGCGACGATCCCGTGCATCCGGCGGATCAGAACGGTCTCGGCCGGAAGCGTGAACTGGTTCATCTGGTCGCGGGCGTTCGTGGAGCGCTGTTCGTCATCGGACTCCCGGCGCTCGCGCCGCCGGCGGCGCCGCTCGTCGTTCTCCGATCCGATTCGGCGCACACCGGGGACGGCGTACCACCGGGTCGCGTGCCGCATCATCCGGAGCGCCAGCTCCGCGTCGACGGCGTCGGCCCGATCAGCCGGCAGGTAGCCGCCTGCGATCAGTGCCGCTTTGAGGGCGGGGGCGTCCTTGTCACGGACGGCCCGCGCGATCGCCCGCTCCGCGTTCACCCGGTCGTCATCCACGTCGCCCAGGAGGCCGTAGTCGAGGAACGCGACCCGGCCGTCCGGACGGAGCAGGTAGTTGCCCGGGTGAGGATCCCCGAGCGCGATCCGATCGCGATAGAGCAGCCCGAAGTAGAAGCGGAATACGATCTCGGCGTAGCGGTCGCGCTCGGCTTCGTCGAGCTCGCGCACCGCCTCGAATCCGTCGCCCGCGACGTACTCGGACACCAGGATGCGCCGGGTGGACAGAGCGGTGTCGACGCGCGGCACGAAGATGAACGGGTGTCCCCGCATCGACCGCTCGACGCGGCGCTGGTGCTGCGCCTCGAGCTCGTAGTCGAGCTCCTCGCCAATCCGTTCCCGGAGCTCGGCAAACAGCGCCTTGGCATCGAGTCCCGGAGCGAGTCGCTTGACCAGCGGCAACAGCAGCAGCGCGTTGCGCAGATCCGTCTCGACCGCTTCGGCGACGCCCGGGTACTGGACTTTGACCGCCACCTCGTCGCCCGCGACCGTGACCGCGCGGTGAACCTGGCCGATTGACGCGGCCGCGAACGCCTGCTCCTCGAACTCCGAGAACACGCGCGTGAGCGGCCCGCCGAGCTCGTCGCGCATCATCCGCTCGAGCTTTGAGAACGGCACCGGCGGGATGCTGTCCCGCAGCGATGCCAGCTTCGCCTGGAGCGCTTGGCGCTGGTCCTCGGGAAGCCCGTCGAACTCGACCATCGAGATCATCTGCCCGACCTTCATCGCCGCTCCGCGCATCCGGCTGAGCTGCTCGACGAGCTCGTTCACGAGCGCTGCGGTTCGTTCCTGCTGAGCCGCCTCCGCGCGCTCCGGGGTGCGGAGACGGTTCGCCGCCCGCATCCCCGCCCAGCGGACGCCCTGGCCCGTCACCAACCCACCGACCCGAGCGGTCCGCCCGAGCCGGCTCGTCGGGAGCTTCCCTGCCTCGGGCGGCGGGTCCTCGGCGCGTCCAGTCATCTCAGGTCCAGGCTAGCGAGCGGGACTCGCCGCTCAGCGCCGGCAAACGCTTTCGTTGGACTTACACGTCCCTCACGCGGTTCTCACTCCTCGTGCCGAAGCTTCTGCATCCCAGTGTCACGACCAGAGGCTTCACACATGCACAGAGTTGCTCGCTTTGTCGGGATCGGAGTGGTGTCGACGCTCGCCTATGCGCTGCTGTTCCTGGTGCTCGCCGGCTCGCTCGGCTCTGCGGCTGCCAGCGCGGTCGCGCTGCGCTCACCGCGGTCGGCAACACCGCGCGAACCGGCGCTTCACTTTCGGGATCCGCGGCAGTGACGGTCTGGCCCGACAGCAGGCCGCCGGGCTGGTCGTGTTCCTGCTCGCGCTCGCGCTCACGAACGGCGCGCTGAGCGTTCTGCACGACCTCGACGGGCATGCTCCGAGGCTGCTCGAGGCGGCCGTGCTGGTGCTCGCCACCCTCCTCGCCACCGTCGCGCGCTACGTCGCGCTCTCGTTCTGGGTGTTTCGCGATCGGGCCGGCAGCGGTCCGCGCGACACCGTCCTGTCCCTCGACACGCAAGGAACCTGAAATGAGCACGACCACCTTCCCGCGGCGGACCTGGCCGGCGCGGTACCCATCCAGCCCTCGGATCCGGTCGCTCGTGCGCGGGCGGGCCGAGGATCCGGCGTGGGCGCGGGTCGCGCTCGTCGGCCTGCTCGTCGCGACGGCGGTCGCGTACCTGTGGAACCTGACCGCGTCCGGCGACGCCAACAGCTTCTACGCCGCGGCGGTGCAGGCCGGAACGAAAAGCTGGAAGGCGTTGTTCTTCGGCTCGATCGACTCGTCGAACTTCATCACGGTCGACAAGCCGCCGGCCTCGCTATGGGTGATGGCGCTGTCCGGGCGGATCTTCGGGTTCTCGAGCGCGAGCATGCTCGTGCCGCAGGTGCTCGAAGGCGTGATCGCCGTCGGACTGCTGGCGGCGTCGGTGAAGCGCTGGTTCGGCGCCGGCGCGGGGTTGCTCGCGGGCGCGATGCTCGCGGCGACGCCCGTCGCGGCGTTGATGTTCCGCTTCAACAACCCCGACGCGCTGCTCGTATGCCTGCTCGTCGCGTCCGCCTATGGGCTCGTGCGGGCGGTGGAGGATGGCTCCCGGCGCTGGATGATCGCCGTCGGGACGTTGCTCGGCTTCGCCTTCCTGACGAAGATGATGCAGGCGTTCCTCGTCGTGCCGGGCTTCGCGCTCGTCTACCTCGTGGCTGCGCCCCCGACTATGCGCAGGCGGATCACGGACCTGCTCGCGGGTGGCGCCGCGATGATCGTGAGCGCGGGCTGGTGGGTGGCGATCGTCGCGCTGTGGCCGGCGTCATCGCGACCGATGATCGACGGCTCGTCCGACAACAGCATCCTCAACCTGATCGTCGGCTATAACGGCCTCGGCCGGCTCACGGGCAGCGGCGGCGGTCCCGGCGGCTGGAGGCGGCGGGGGCGGGAACTTCAGCGGCCAGACGGGAGTGCTTCGCCTGTTCAACGACCTGATGGGCGGCCAGGCGTCGTGGCTGCTGCCGGCGGCGCTGCTCGCACTCGTGGCCGGATTGGCCTGGCGGCTGCGAGCGCCCCGAACCGATCGCGCCCGCGCCGCGCTGCTGCTGTGGGGCAGCTGGCTCGTCGTCAGCGGCCTCGTGTTCAGCCTCAGCGGTGGTGTCATCCACACCTACTACACGGTGGCGCTTGCGCCCGCGATCGCCGCGCTCGTCGCGATTGGCGCGGCCGTGGCGTGGCGTCGCCGGGAGCAGCTCCCCGCCCGGGCACTGCTCGCGCTCGGCGTGGTCGCGACCGCCGTGTGGTCGATCGTTCTGCTCGGTCGCGCGCCGTCGTGGGAGCCGTGGCTGGCGCCGGTGATCGCGGTCGCTGGCGGGCTGGCCGCGGCCGGCCTGCTGCTGCCGGCGCGCGCGACTCGCCGTCTGAGCGCGGCCACGGCGGTGATCGCACTCGTCGCGTGCCTCGCCGGGCCGGTGGCGTACTCGGCGCAGACGATCGGCTCGGCACACACGGGCTCGGTCCCGTCGGCTGGACCCGCAGCCGCCGGCGGAGGCAGTGGCGGAGGTGGCTTCGCCCACTTCGTCTCTGCCGGCAACGGCGGCCCGGGCGGCGGCTTCGGCCGCGCCGGCAGCCCGCCGGCGGCAAACGCGGGCGGGGGCGGCGGAGGCGAGACCGTCAGCAGCGCGCTCGTGGCGGCCCTGAAGTCGGGCGCGTCCGGCTACCGCTGGGCGGCGGCGACCTCGGGCTCCCAGAGCGCCGCCTCCCTCGAGCTCGGCCACCGGGGGAGTCCCGGTGATGGCGATCGGCGGTTTCAGCGGACAGGGCGGGAACCTGTCGCTGGCGCAGTTCGAGGCGTATGTGAAGGCCGGCGACATCCACTACTACATCGGTGGTTCCGCCGGCGGTGGCTTCGCCGGCGGTTCCGGAGGTCCCGGCGGCGGCTCCAGCACGAGTGCGATCACCAGTTGGGTCAAGGCCCACTATCGCGCCGAGACCATCGGCGGCCAGACGGTCTACGACCTGACCCAACCCCTGCAGTCGTAGCCGGCTTGCCAGTCGTGGGACGATCTTCTCGATGACGGGGTCGCCGTCGTACCGGCTGGATGAGCTCGGTTGGTTGCAGTTCGGTCGACTGTGCTCGTTGGTGCTGGAGGCGGATGCCGGGTTGAGCGACCTGTACTGGCACGGTCGCGGCGACATCGCACGGGTTGCGAGCGTCGAGGGGCCTGTCGCGCTAAGCGAGAGGGCCGTAGCGCTTGCGGGTCCCGTAGCCGTTGCGGTCATCTGGGTTCGGGCGAGCTCGTTGATGGAGGTGCGCCTGGAAGAGTTCCGGGATCGCGTTGTGGGGTTGCCGGCGGAGCATGCGGGGCGGATGCTGGTGCTGACGAACCTGGAGGCAGCCGGGGCGGAGGCGGCTCTGCGCGCGTATCCCGACAACAATTGGCGCGGGGTCGTGCTGGGAGCCGGGGAGATCTCGGCAAGCCTCGATCGTCATCCGCGGCTGCGGGCTGCGATGCCGTCCGTCCTGGGACTTCGGGATCTAGACGGCTTGATCGAACCCGGCGTCCGTGGCCGGTCCACGCTCGATGCCGAGCGGGCTCAGGAGCTCGCCCGGGTGTTCTGGCCGACACGCGCGTACGCGCGTGCCCGGGAGGTGCTGGGAAGGCATCGGTTCGTGGTGCTCACCGGTCCGCCGGAGATGGGCAAGACCGCGATCGCCGAGATGCTTGCGCTCGCCCACCTGACCGACGGATGGGAGGCGCATCAGTGCAACGATCCCGAACAGGTGTGGCGCGTGTTCGACCGCGACCGGCGCCAGATGTTCGTCGCCGATGACGCGTTCGGGTCCACGGAGTACCGCCCGGACGCGGCGGAGCGGTGGGCGCGAGGGCTCGGGCGGTTGCTGGAGATGCTCGACGCGCAGCACTGGCTGATCTGGACCTCGCGCCCCGCGCCATTGAAAGCGGGCCTGCGCCGGGTTCAGCGCGAGAGCGGTTCGGAGCGATTCCCGTCCCCCGGCGAGGTGCTGGTCGACGCCTCTCACCTCGACCTGGCCGACAAGACGCTGATCCTGTTCCGGCACGCCAAGAACTGCGGCGTTGGTGGCAACGCCCGCAGGCTCGTGCGCTCCGCCGGATTGTCGATCGTCGAGCACCCGCACTTCACCCCCGAGCGAATCCGCCGCTTCACCACCGACCGGCTCAAGGACCTGCCGCGTCTCGTCACCGACGACGAGGACCAGTTGCTGCGGATGATCGAGCAGGAGCTTGCCTCGCCGACCGATGCGATGCGGACCTCGTTCAGGGCGCTCGAGACCGAGCACCGTGAGCTGCTCATCTCGCTGCTCGACGCCCCCGCGGGATTGATCGACGAGCGCGAGCTTGCAGCGGTCGTGCGCCGTCATCACCCGGGCGGTCTCAGCCTTCCCGTGGGTGAGCTGATCGACCGGCTCACGGATCACTTCCTCCGCGTCACTGCGCTCGGGATCGGCTGGGTGCACCCGAGCTGGCGGGATCTCGTGATCGACGAGCTGCGCGGCGATCCGGACGCCAGACAGCGCTTCCTCTCCGCGTCCGCCGTCGACGGCGTCACGCTCGCCGTGTCCCACGCCGGTGGGTCCGCGGGCGAACGGACGCTGCCGCTGATGATCGCCGACGCCGACTGGGACGCGTTGGGTGATCGACTTCACGAGTTGCGGCGCGAGCTCGAAGACCGGGAGCTTGCCCGAGTCCTGCTCGCGCTCAGCGGCGCGCTCGATGCCGTGGACGACCTCGCATCAGGCCAGCGAGCTCGACAACCTGGCGGTGAACGTGCTCGGCGCGATCCGCCGCGCGTGGGACGAGCAGCACCGGCCGGAGCCGGTGTTCCTGCTCGAGGCGTGGCACGCGCTGAACGCGAGCGTCGTCGAGCCGCGTCGACCATCCGCGGCTGTCGACCACTTGGGCCGAGCTGCATCCTGGTGATCTCCTGCTCGAGCACCCGGATTCGTCCGAGCTGGCGCGGACCGACGAATGGCTCGCGCTTGCCGAGATGCTCAGCCGGTACGACCCGGTTGCGCTCGAGGAGCTCGACTTCTACGGCCGAGATCGGGAGCTCCTGGAGCGTCTGATCGTCACGCTCACCCGCGCCTGCGCCGACGAAGACCTGGGCCCCCTCGCCGAGAACGTCCTCGCCCGGATCGAACGCGTGGTCCCCGACCTCGCCTCGGGAGCGCAGAGCGCGCGCGAGATCGGCCGGCTCGTCGAGAGGCTCGGTCGCCGGCGATGGTGGGTCCCCGAGGACATCGCCGCGCCACCCAGCGTCGAGCCCGCCTCGGCGAGCGCGACTCAGTTCAACCGCGCGGACGTCGCGAGCGTGCTCCGTGACCTGTGAGCGCCACGGGGGTGCGGCTGAGTAGGGTTGAACTCGTGGACCGCTACGTGGAGGTCAATCGAGCGCACTGGGAGGAGCGGGCACCTGCTCACGCCGCCTCGGTGGACTACGCCGTCCAGCAGTTCATCGACGATCCAGAGTTCCTCAGCGACGTCGTCCGGTTCGACCTGCCACGGCTGGGCGACATCGGCGGCCGTCGGGGCGTGCACCTGCAGTGTCACATCGGCACGGACACGCTCTCGCTGGCGCGGCTGGGTGCCCGCATGACCGGCCTTGACCTGTCTCCGGCATCACTCGAGCAGGCCCGATCCCTGTCCGACCGCGCCGGTCCGCATGTCGAGTTCGTCGAGGCGGAGTTGTATGACGCGGTATCGGTGCTGGGCAAGGGAGCGTTCGACTTCGTGTTCACGGGCATCGGAGCGCTGTGCTGGCTGCCGTCGGTCAGGCGATGGGCAAACGTGGTCGCGGAGCTGCTCGAACCCGGCGGTCGGTTGTTTATCCGCGAAGGCCACCCGATGCTGTGGACGCTCGACGAGCACACCGACGGCCTGATCGTCGAGTACGCGTATTTCGAGCGGGCGGAGCCGATGGTGTTCGACGATCCCGGCACGTACGTGCAGACCGACGCGACTTTTGCCCAAAACCTCATACACACGTGGAATCACGGTCTCGGCGAGATCGTGACCGCGCTCCTGGACTCCGGGATGGACCTGACGATGCTCGTCGAGCACGACAGCGTTCCGTGGGAAGCGCTCCCCGGTCAGATGACGCAGATCGAGCTCGGCGAGTGGCGGCTGACCGACCGCCCCTGGCGCGTGCCGCACAGCTACACGCTTCAGGCGATCAAGCGCGCCTGACGGCGGTAGCGGCCCGGAGCGCTTTCAGCGAATTGCGCATGAGCCGCCGAAGGGGTTGGTCGTTCGCAGGGTCGACCCACCGCTCGAACGAGACGCGGAAGACGGTGATCCCCGCCTCGGCGGTGAGTATCGCCGTCGGGTCGCCGACCCCACGCCGGCGGAGCGCCTCGGCCACGGCGTCGGCCAGCGACGCGAGCTTGATCCGCTCACGCTCCTGTAGCTCCGGGTTCGCGGTGATGATCAGCTGGCGCCGAGCCGCGAACTCGCGGCGCTCCTCGAACATGTCGGCGACGGCGTCGAGCGCGACGGCCACGGCGTCGAGTGGTGCTTTGGACGCTGGAGCCTCGGCAACCTTGGTCACGAACAGGTCCTCGAGCGACTTCGAACCCCAGAAGAGCACCTCGCGCTTGTCCGCGAAGTAGCGGAAGAACGTTCGCTTGGTCAGCCCCGCGCGCTCCGCGATGTCCGCCACGGTGGTGTTGTCAAAGCCGCGCTCGCCGTAGAGGGTCAAAGCCGCCTGCTCGAGGCGTCCGCGGGCATCGGGTTGCCATCTCCCCATGTGTCCAGCGTAGTTGATGACACCAGGTGACATGGGTCTGCTATGGTGATGACACCAAGTGACATCAACTCCGTCCTCGGACCACTCAGGCCTCGAGGACGGGTCGTCCCGGAGGATTTCCCATGCGTGTTTTCGTCACCGGAGCGTCCGGACATATCGGTTCGGCTGTCGTCCCCGAGCTGCTCGCCGCCGGCCATCAGGTCGTGGGCCTGGCCCGCTCGGACGCGTCCGCCACGGCTCTTCAAGACGCGGGCGCCGAGGTGCGCCGCGGCGACCTCGATGACCTCGAAGGCCTCGCGGACGCGGTCGCCGGCGCCGACGGCGTCATCCATCTGGCGTTCAAGCACGAAGCCATGCGTTCCGGCGACTTTCCCGCCGCGATTGCCGCCGACCTGCGCGCGATCGAGACGATCGGCGCCGCGCTCGAGGGCTCCGGCAAGCCGTTCGTGAGTACCTCGGGCACGCTGATGCTGACCCTCGGCGGGATCACGGACCGCCCCGGCACCGAGCACGACGCGATCGAGGCGGGACCACGGGTCGACGCCGAGAACAAGGTGATTGCGCTGTCCGAACGCGGGGTGCGCTCGTCCGCGATCCGCCTCCCGCCGATCGTGCACAGCACGCTCGATCACCACGGCTTCGCACCCACCCTGATCGCGATCGCGCGCGACAGCGGCGCGTCGGGCTACATCGCCGATGGGTCCAACCGCTGGCCATCCGTGCACACGCTCGACGCGGCGCGCGTATATCGGCTGGCGTTGGAGACCGCGCCCGCCGGATCACGCCTTCACGCGGTCGCCGAGCCGGGCATTCCGTTCCGGGACATCGCCGAGGCGATTGGCCGCGAGCTCGACGTGCCGGCGACCAGCATCCCAGCCGAGAGCGCGGGAGAGCACTTCAGCTTCCTCGCCCCGTTCGTCGGACTCGACAACCCAACCTCCAGCACCATCACCCGCCAGCTGCTGGGCTGGGAACCCGACCAGCCCGGACTGATCGAGGACCTGAGTGAGGGTCACTATTTCGCCTAGGTCGCCATTCCGCAGGTAGCACGCCGGGTGGAACACGCCGACCCGGCGTGCAGGGCTCATCGTCCGCGCGGGTGGCCACAGCTCGCGTAGAGTCCGCCGCATGCCCACCTTTGTGCTGCGCCTCATCGCCCCGCGCCCGAACTTCGCGCAGACCCTCACCGACTCAGAGCTCGAGATCATGCACAGCCACGCCGCCCACTGGCGTCCGTATCTCGAGCGTGGCGACATGGTCGTGCTCGGACCCATCCTCACCGATGAGGACTCGTACGGACTCGCGGTCGTCGAGACCGACGACGAGCAGGCGCTGCGCGAGTTCGCAGCGCAGGACCCTGTCGTGACGACCGGAACTGCCGCCTTCGAATTCGGGCGGATGGCCGCGGGTCACGTTCGCGCGCGCTGACCCCGAGGGGTTCTCAACCGCGCAGAATGTGCTGATGTCGGATGTCTTGACCGAGTTGCCACTCACACACGTCTAATGCACGCTCTGGGCTAGCGCGCGCTTCGTGTTCGAGAGCGTCTGCTGGAGTGCTGTGAGCTGGGCCTGGGTGAATCCGCTGAGCGTCTGCGTATCGAGCCTCCCGATCTGAATCTCGCGATCGACGGCCTGACCCTCGGTCGCGGTGATCGTGCCGTCATTGACGAGCCGCTGGACCGCGATCAGGAACGGCTGGCTTGAGCCCGGCTGTGGCGTGCGGGTCTTGCCCGGCACGGGGGGCGTCGGCGTCTTGGTCATTGACCCGCCGTTCGCGACCGCGGCGTGGCCGTGTGCTTTGGTGCTCGGATTTGCGGCCAGGGCGGCGGTGCCTGCGATCGCGGCGACTGCGGCGAGGGCGGCGAGGGCGCCCGTCGCGGTGTAGCGGAGCCGGGCCGACCTGTTGTTTTGATCGCTCACCTTTGGTCCCCTTTCGGGTGTGGCCGCCAGGGCGGCGTCGTTTGGGCAAGGTGAGCATCGTGCGGGAACCTGAGATCAAGCTGAAGCGCAGCGGTTCTTCAGCCGATCTTCAGGAAACGTCCGGGACAATCGCTGGGCGATGGACGAGCCGATCGGTCGAGTCGTGGTGATCGAGGACGAGCAGCCGGTGCGCGATGCGGTACTAGCTGCGCTACGCGCGGAGCGGTTCGCCGCCACCGCGTTCGAGGATCTCCCCGATCCCAGTGACGTGCTCGGCGTCGCGCCCGATCTCGCGATCCTCGATGTGCTGCTGCCGGGCGGCAACGGCTTTGAGTTGGCAAGGTTGCTCCGGCAGCACCATGAGCTGCCGATCATTTTTCTGACCGCACGGGACGCCGTAGCCGACCGGGTCGCCGGGCTCGAACTGGGCGCCGACGATTACCTGGTGAAGCCGTTCGCGCTCGAGGAGCTGATGGCGCGCGTGCGGGCTGTCCTGCGCCGGCGAGGCGACGATCCCGCAGGTCCTGGAAGTCGAGCGGCTGCTTGTCGATGAAGAACACGGGTTCGCCACCCGCGCCGGTCGGGAGCTCGGGCTGACGTCGACCGAGCTTCGCCTGCTCGCATTTCTCATGCGTCACCGTGGACAGGCCCTATCCAAGGATCAGTTACTGACCCAAGTTTGGGGCTACGACGCATACGACCGCAACCTGGTCGAGGTACACATCAGCGCGCTGCGGCGAAAGCTGGAGGCCAACCGGGCCGGCGGGCGTTGTCTCATCCACACCGTCCGCGGGATCGGCTACCGGTTCTCGCCGTGAGCGGCCACCGGCGCGCGCGGACGCGGCTGATCGCCGCCTCGCTACTCGCGCTGGTCGCTGCTCTCGCAGCATTCGTCGTGATCATCACGGTGCGCTACCGCGACGGGCTCGAGCAGCGTCTTCGCACAGACCTCACATCTGGGGCGAGCGCACTGCGCGCGGCCGGCACGCCTCAGGCGCTGAAGCCGGTGATCGGCTCGCTCGCGGCAGAGGGGATCTCGGTTGACCTAGCCGGGATAAGCGGCCCCGGCGGGAGCCTTCAGGCCGCGCCCGGCGCAGCGCTCCAGACCGTGCAGGAGGTGATCCCGGTCGGCGGCCGCAACGTGCCCGCGACCCTGACCGGGAGCAGCGCCGGGATCGACCGCCAGGTCCGCAGCCTCGAGGTCACCGAAGCGATCGGCGGCGTGATCACGTTGGCGCTCCTGGCGGCGCTCGCGCGCGTACTGGTGCTACTCGATCGCGCCGCCTCGGAGGCGCGGGCATCCGAGGCGGCAATGCGAACGTTCCTGGCCGACGCCTCACACGAGCTCCGCACGCCGGTCGCCGCGCTTCACGCGACCGCCGAGCGGCTCCTGCGAGATCAGCCGGCGCGCCCGGCGCGCGACGCGATCGAAGCCCAGCTGGCGCGTGACAGCGGTCGCCTCGGGCACCTGATCGACGACCTCTTGAACCTCGCGCGGCTCGACGCTCGTGAGCGACCGCATCGGGTACCCGTCGACCTCAACGATCTTGCCTCGGCTGCCGTGGCCGCTACACGCACGACCGACCCGGCCGTACATGTCGAACTCGTCACCAACGGACCTGTCCTCGCCACCGGCGACCGCGACGCGCTACTGCGCGCCGTCCGCAACCTGCTCGACAACGCGTTCGCGATCGCAGACACGGTTGTGGTCGAAGTAAGCACGACAGCGGACGGTCCAACCATGTCGGTGACCGACGACGGGCCCGGGGTCCCCCCCGATCAGCGCGAACGGATCTTCGAGCCGTTCGTCCGCCTTGGCGGGCGGGTCACCCGATCTCCGCGCGATGGCACGGGCCTCGGGCTCGCGATCGTGCGCCGGACGATCGAATCACACGGCGGCACGATCACGTGCGAGCCCTCCCCTATCGGCGGCGCCCGATTCACGCTGCGACTACCAGCCAACTCCTAACCGGCCCCGACTCGTCCACCGAGTCGCTCAGTCTCCCTCCTGGGGGCGCCACGGCGGTTGCGGGGGCGCTGAGACGAGCGCTCGTCGGAGGAGCGTCAGCAGCTGACGACGATCGGCGGCGGTGAGCCCGCCCAGCACCTCGTCTTCAACCTGTGTGACAGATCGTCTCGCCCTCTCCAGAGTGCGCCGACCTTTCGGCGTGATCGACACCACCCACGCGCGGCGATCGCCTGGGCGCCGGTGGCGCTTGGCCAGCCCCGCGCTCTCGAGTTCGTTGATCAGCTTGACCATGGCGCTCGGATCGATCCCCATGTCGGAGCTCAGTCGCTGCTGGATAGCGCCGTCACGGGCGCCGAGCACGTTGAGCAGCGCGAACAGCGCGGGCGTCAGGCCGATCGAGTTGAGCGTCTCCGCGGTTTGCGTATGGGAGGCACGCCACAGCCGGAAGAAGAGTTGGCCGGCGAACTCGGCCACCTCGATGTCGTTCGAAACAGATGCTGCCATCGCTCAAGCTTTGCAGATTCGGTGGACGCCTACAATGGTTGCACGCACCGATCATAGTGGTTCTACAATGATTGTCGTCATCCAGCATAAGGAGAATTTCGATGAGTCCAAAGCAGGACACGCAGGAGTCCGCCAAGGGCACCACCGCCGCGAAGAAGCGGTCCACAGCCAACAAGCGGTCCACAGGATTCACGCGCGAGGAGCGCGCCGCGATGAAGGATCGCGTCCAAGAGCTGAAGGCGGGCGGGCGCGCAAACAGGACGAAGGCGGATGGGGAAGCCGACGTGCTCGCGAAGATCGCCGAGATGTCTGAACCGGACCGCACCAAGGCCGAGCGGCTCCACGCCCTCATCACAACCAGCGCACCGGACCTCACCCCGAGAACCTGGTACGGGATGCCCGCGTACGCCGACGGCGACAAGGTCGTCTGCTTCTTCCAAAGCGCGGACAAGTTCAAATCGAGGTACGCGACGCTCGGCTTCAGCGACAAGGCGAACCTCGACAAGGGCGCCATGTGGCCGACCGCCTTCGCGCTGATGGAGTTGACGGCCACCGCCGAAAAAGAGATCGCCGCGCTCGTGAAGCGAGCGGTGAGCTGAGGCTGATCTAGCCTCGCCGACCCGCATGACCGCGCACAGGACGTTGGGGCGGTACAGCGAATAGCTGACGATGTACCTGATGCGCGTGCTCGGCGAGGCGACCACCGAGGTGCGCGATGTCGTCCGCGCCGGCACGCCGACCCACGCCCGGCTGCGTGACCGGCTCGTCGCCATCGCTGTGGCGACGGTCGGGTTTGACATCGTCTGCGCGGTCCTGGCGTTCCTGTTCGAGCATGATCAAAAGCAGACCCAGATCAAGACTCTCGGCAGCGCGCTGTTTTGGACCACGACGCAGATGCTGACGGTCTCCTCGAGTATCCAGAATCCGATCTCTATCCCGGGCCGGCTTCTTGACGTCGTGATGGAGATCTATGCGATCACGGTGATCGGCGCGATGGCGGGCGCGCTCGGCGCGTTCTTACTCAAGCGGGGCGAAGAGATCGACGCGGCGGCCAAGCCCGCCTAACGGCCGCGCAACGATGAGCTTCTGCGGCCAAAGCTATGCAATTGCTGGCCCAACGAGGGCAACTTCGCACTAACCGTCGCGAACTCGACACAGTGGGTAGGACGAAGGCTCTCTTGTCCGACCGTACTGCTATGGCCAGCGTCGCTTGCCTCACGAGCAGATCGACGCGATGCGCTATCTGAAGACGAGCGAAGCGGCGGCGCTGCTGAACGTCAACGCGAACACTCTGCGTAAGTGGGAGTCGAAATTCGGCTTCCCAAAGCCGCAGCGTTCGCCGGGCATGCACCGAATGTACGTTCATGGCGAGGTGGCCGCTCTGCGAGACGCGCTCCATGACGGTCTCTCAGTGGCATCAGCCGTTTGTCGTTCGCGTGAGTTGCTCGCAGCAGACAACAATTCGCTGATCGACGCGCTTGCCTATTACGATCGCGACCGGGCGGATCTGGCGATCGAGGCGGCGCTTGGGTCACGTTCCGTCGAGCGGACTGTCGAGGAAGTGCTATTACCAGCGCTCGAGCGGACCATTCGCGACCACACGGTCGATTCGGCCGCTTGGGCGTTCGCCGCGCCGTGGGGAGCGGATTGGCTGCGGCGGGCCACACGACTGGCGCAGCCGTCGTTGCGTCCGTTATCGATTTTTCTCAGCGACGCGTCGCGGGACGAGCTCGACCCCGACGCCCCGCACATACGCGCGCTCGAGCTGTTCTGCGTGCGCGCCGGGGTCAGGATGTTGACTCTGTCCGCGCGCGGTGCCGCTGGTCTACGGGACGCATTTGCGATGCACCGTCCCGATCTCGTGGTGCTGGCCGGCGGACACATGCCTGACGACACTGTCGCGAGTTGGGCGCACTCGGTCAGAATCGCAGCTGGTCCGATGCCGATCGCACTCTACCGGCGTGGAGAGCACCTCACAGGTATGCAAACCACAGGCACCCACGTACTGCCTTCCCGTACGAGTGACGCGCAACAGCGCCTGCTCGAGCTTGTCGAGATCGAGCAGGCGAAAGCGACGGGCCCGGTGTCACCGGCCGTCAACTATTAGAACCTGCTGCCCGGGGCAGCGCTAACCGGGGCTTTCGGGTGGGTAGGGCTAACCGGGGCTTTCGGGGTCGACGGTCGCGAACAGGTCGACGCCGTGCCTGGCGGCGTGGGCGAGGAGCAGTCGGCTGACGAGCGCTGACAGCATCGTGCGCTGCGACAGGGGCAGCTGGTCGAGCAGCGTGGAGATGTCGCCGTCGAAGCTGTCGGCGACCTGCGCCACGAGCGCTCGACCCTGGTCAGCCAGGCTGACCAACACCGACCGCCGGTCCGCCGTGGAAGGAATCCGTGTCACTAAGCCGCGGCGCTCTGCTCGCTCGACCAGTCCGCTCGTGCTCGATTTGTCGAGCCCCAGCAGCTTGGCCAACTCGTTCATCGTGGGTCGGCGATCGCGCAGGACGCCGAGTAGCCGCGTCTGGATCATCGAGAGGTCGTGCTCGACTGCGCGTCGCTCGAGCATGCCGTAGACGAGGAAGGAGAGCTGCGCCAGGCCGTCGACGGGGCTCAGCTCTGCGGCTGCCGCTGCCGCTGCCGGCTCCGGCGGGCGGGTGCGGGCCGCTCTTTTCGCCATCGCGGGAAGGGTACTTGATCTAGTTCGCGGCACGAACTATATTAGTACGTGCCACGAACTAAATGGAGAGACCAAATGACGGCAATGAACGCCGCGGTCGTCACGTCGTTCGACGATCCGCCCCGCTACCAGTTGTTCGAGTGTCCGCTCCCGACGGGTGACGACGAGCTGCTCGTGGACGTACTCGCGGTCGGGCTGCACCCGCGAGTGCGCAGCGGAGCGGCTGGCGCCCATTACACGAGCACCGGCAAGCTGCCGATGATTCCCGGCGTCGACGCGGTCGGGCGCCGCCCCGACGGCAAGCGCATCTACTTCGTCACCAACGACGACGACATGGGCACCATGGCCGAGAAGGCCATCGTGGATGTCCGCCGGGCGGTCGAGTTGCCCGATGGCGTCGACGCCGCGAAGGTCGCGGCGTCGATGAATCCGGCCATGTCGTCCTGGGTGGCGCTCCGCCGCCGGGTGCCGATCGAGCCCGGTCAGAGCGTGCTCGTGCTGGGCGCCACCGGAAACGCTGGGGGGATGGCCGTCCAGGTCGCCAAGCGACTCGGGGCCGGGCGCGTCGTCGGGGCCGGGCGCGATCCTGAGCGGCTCGGCGCGCTTGAGCAGATCGGCGCCGATCGGACCGTCCGATTGACGAGCGACGCCCGAGCGACGGGTCAGGCACTCGCGGTGGCGGCCGCAGAGGTCGACATTGTCATTGACTACCTGTGGGGGGAGCCGGCGCAACGAGCCATCATGGCTCTGCTCGAGGGGCGTTCGGACCGCAGCCGCGAGCTGAACTGGATCCAGATCGGAGCGATCGCCGGCGCAACGCTCGAGCTTCCCTCGGTCGCCCTGCGCGCCGCCAACCTCCGCCTCCAGGGGGTCGGCCAAGGCGGCATCTCGGCTGCCGACTACGTCGCGGAGCTGCCCTCGCTCATCGACGAGATCAACTGCGGCGCGATCGGAGTCGCGGCCAATGTTGTGCCGCTGGCCGATGTTGAGCGCATCTGGATGCAGCCCGACCTCCCAGGCAAGCGCACTGTGCTCGTGCCTAGTCGTGTCTGAGCGCTTCGAGGCCGCCGCGCAGGAAGCTTATGACGTCGTCGATTACTGCCGTAGCGTGTTCGAGTGAGAACGGCTGGGGCGGGATGCCGGGGTCGCGGTCGCTGAGGGTGTTGAAGGCGGCGAATATCGCGGCGGCGACGATCTGGGGCCGGATGTCTGTCGGCCCGGCGTTGAGGTCTTCGGCGATCGCCTCAGCCATCAGCTGCTCGAGTGGGGCGTAGCGGGCGCGCTCGCTGCGTTGCAGCGTCTCGTCGCTGGTGACGATGCACTTGCGGAGCGCTTTGGTGCTGTCGGGGGCCAGTGATCCGAAGATGAACTCGCGCAGCGCATCGAGCGCGGTCGTGCCATCGGGGCGTTCCCGCAGCGCGTGCGCGAGACGCTCTTGGATCTCCGCCGAGTCGTAGAAGAGGATGTCCTCCTTGCTGGGGAAGTAGGCGAAGATCGTTCGCGGAGCAACCTCGGCGGCGTCGGCGATCTCGGCGATCGTCGTCTGCTCGTAGCCCTGGTCGGCGAACAGCTCGAGCGCGACCTTGATGATCGTCTCGCGCGTCTTTTGCTTCTTGCGCTCGCGGAGTCCCGGGCGGATGTCGGTCGGGCTCCCAGCTTCCATGTGCGGAGCATACCAACAAATCTGCACAGAAAGAAAATCTGCACTGACTGTTGACTTAGAGTTGCAGTCAGGCTATAACTGCATGCGCTGCATTCTTGCTCGCTATGAAAGGTAGCTCATGCTGAGACTGACCCGATGGACGATGGCGCACCGGTGGACGGTCGTCGTGATGTGGATCGCGCTCGCGCTCGGCCTTCTGGCCGGGTCCCAAGCTCTCGGCACGCGTGCGAGCAACGACTTCTCGCTGCCCGGGACTCCCTCGCAGCGCGCCGTCGATCTGCTCCAGAGCCGCTTCCCGGCCCAGGCCGGCGATTCCGATCAGATCGTCTTTCGCTCGCGAACGAGCGCGATCACTGCGCCTGCGGTGCGAGGCGTCGTAGTGCCGCTACTGGCGCGGGTCGGTCGGCTGCCGCACGTCGCCGCCGTCGCCAGTCCGTATGCGTCCGGCGCCCACGCCATCTCCAAAGACGGCACGATCGCGTTCGCGACGGTCACCTTTGACGAGCCGGCGGCCCAGTTACCGAAGGCCGCGGTCGACCGGGTGATCGCTACCGCCGAGTCGGTTCGGTCCCCGGGGCTGCAGGTCGAGCTTGGAGGCCAGGCGATCGAGCAGGTCGAGCAGACCAGCATCGGGTCTGCTACCGCCGTCGGTCTGATCGCCGCGATCGTGATCCTCCTGATCGCGCTTGGGTCGTTTATCGCAATGGGGCTGCCGATCATCAGCGCGCTGCTCGGGCTCGGCGTCGGGCTCGGTCTGATCGGGCTCGCGAGCCGGGTCGTGAACCTCCCGAGCGTGGCGAGCGAGCTCGCGCTCCTGATCGGACTCGGCGTCGGGATCGACTACGCCCTGTTCATCGTCACTCGGTACCGAGACGCGTACCGGGAGAACGGCGGGGACGTCCACACCGCCATCGAGCTTGCGATGAACTCCGCTGGTCGGGCGGTCGTGTTCGCGGGCACGACCGTCGTGATCGCGCTGCTCGGAATGTTCCTGCTCGGCGTCAACTTCCTCGACGGGATGGCGATCGCCGCGTCGCTCGGGGTGCTCGCCGTGCTCGCCGCATCGCTCACGCTCCTGCCGGCACTGCTGTCGATCACCGGCGCCCGGGTCGGAAAGACTCGCCGCCGAGCCACAAGGCGCGACGGCGCGGCGAACCGCCCGAGACCTGCGTTCTGGGCGCGGTGGGTCGGCGCTATCCAACGCCGACCGGTTCTCGCGGCGGTCGCCGCGACGCTGTTGATGCTGACGCTCGCCGCCCCCGTGCTCGGCTTGCGGTTCGGCAACAGCGACGCGGGCAACGACCCCACGGGACAAACCAGCCGCCAGGCCTACGACCTGCTCGCCCAGGGATTCGGGCCGGGCTTCAACGGACCGCTGTTGCTCGCCGTACAACTCCCCGCCCCTGGCCAGACCGCCGCGCTGACCCGCCTGAGGAACGCGGTGGCGCACACCCCGGGCGTGGCCGCCGTCGCACCCGCGGCGCTCAACCCAGCCCGCGACGTCGCCGAGATCGCCGCCTACCCCACCACCTCACCGCAAAGCGAGCAGACCGCAACGCTCGTCAACCACCTGCGCGACGAGGTGATACCGCCGATCGCCAAAGCGACACATGCCACGGTCGACATCGGCGGCAACACCGCCAGCGGCATCGACTTCTCCCACGTCCTCTCGAGCAAGCTCCCGCTGTTCATCGGCATCGTGGTCGCGCTCTCGGCGCTCCTGCTGATGATCGTGTTCCGCTCGCTGCTGATCCCGCTCCAAGGCGCGGCGATGAACCTGCTCTCAATCGGTGCATCACTCGGCGTCACGCAGGCGATCTTCCAACGCGGATGGCTCGGCGGCCTGATCGGCATCCAACCCGGACCGATCGGCGCGTTCATCCCGGTCTTCCTATTCGCGATCGTGTTCGGACTGTCGATGGACTACGAGGTCTTCCTTGTCTCCCGCATCCACGAACAATGGCTGCAACGCCGCGACAGCTCCGCCGCCATCCGCGAAGGATTCACCCGCACCGGGCGCGTCATCACCGCCGCCGGCGCGGTAATGGTGCTCGTATTCGCATCCTTCGCGACCAATCCCGGCCTCGATCTCAAGCTGTTCGGAGTCGCGCTCGCCACCGCCGTCCTCCTCGACGCGTTCGTCGTGCGCCTGATTCTCCTCCCCGCTGTCCTACAACTGCTCGGCCGCCGCACCTGGACCCTCCCAACCTGGCTTGACCGCAGGCTCCCCCACCTCGCGATCGAGCCAGCCGCCGACACGGAACCGCCGGCAGCTCCCACGCCGATCCCCGCCCTCGAAGGGGCGACGTGACACGTACTACCTACGCGTGAGTCGGGACCGGGAACCCAGGGGAGGCCTGCGGGCAATGAGCAGTCAGACCTCACACGCCGATCTGCAATAAATGCAGGTGAGGAGCCTATGAGCCAGGGACACCGCAGGACCTACGAGACCGAGGCGATTCGCGTTCACTGGGACTCGTCGGGAGATTCGCTAGGACAACGTGAACTTCGACTCTGCCGTCGGAGATTCGCCTAGGACAACGTGAACTTCGACTCTGCCCCCGGTCGCTGGTTGCTCGCTGTGGCGGTGCTCGGCTCCGGAATTGCGTTCCTGGACGCCACCGTCGTCAACGTCGCGTTACCGGATATCGGCCGTGACCTGCACGCATCGACCAGCACCCTCCAGTGGATCCTCAACGGCTACACGCTGACGCTTGCCTCGCTGATCCTGCTCGGCGGGTCGCTTGGCGATCGCTATGGGCGGCGTCGCGTCTTCGTGCTGGGCACCGGCCTGTTCACGATCGCCTCGCTGCTCTGCGCGGTTGCCCCGAATGCGGAGCTGTTGGTAGTTGCGAGGCTCGTGCAGGGGGTCGGCGGGGCGCTTCTGACACCGGGGAGTCTGGCGATGGTCGAGTCGGGCTTTCGCCCCGCTGACCGGGCCCGGGCGATCGGCGCCTGGTCGGGGCTCGGCGCGGTGGCGGACGCTCTGGGCCCGCTGGTCGGCGGCCTGCTGGTTGCCGCGGTGTCATGGCGGGCGGTGTTCCTGATCAACCTTCCGCTCGGCATCTTCATCGTCGTGATGGCAGGCCGCCACGTGCCAGAAACCCGTGATCCCGCGGCCGGCGGGCGGCTCGACTTTCGCGGCGCGATCCTGGCGGGCCTCGGCCTGGCCGGCACCACCTACGCGCTCATCGAGGCCCCGGGCCAGGGCGGCTCGCCACTGGTCCTAATCTCGGCGATCGTGGGCGGGCTTTCGCTGATCGCCTTCCTTCTCGCCGAGCGGCGTTCCGCCAACCCGATGATGCCGCTCTCGATCTTCGCTTCGCGCCAATTTAGCGCCGCCAACGCGGTGACGTTCGTCGTCTTCGGAGCGCTCAGCGGAGTGTTCTTCCTGCTCGTGGCGTTCTTGCAGATCTCGCTCGGCTACTCGCCGCTGGCCGCCGGTGCCGCCTCGCTGCCGATCACGGCCCTGATGCTGCTCCTCTCCCCGGCTGCGGGAGCCCTTGCCCAACGGATCGGACCGAGGATCCCTTTGACCGTCGGACCGCTGGTCACGGCTGTGGGGCTGCTGTTGATGTCGCGAATCAATCGAGGCGACAGCTATGTGTCCGGCGTGCTCCCGGCGGTGATCGTCTTTGGTTTGGGCCTGACCTTGGTCGTGGCGCCGGTCACCGCAACGGTGATGGCTGCCGCGGATGAGCGGCACTCGGGCATTGCCTCGGGAATCAACACCGCCGTTTCGCGTCTCTCCGGGCTGATCATCGTCGCCGTTCTGCCCTTGGTCGCCGGGCTGTCCGGGGAGAGGTTCTACGACCCGGCGGCAATGGCGCACGGCTTCCACGTGGCGATGCTCGTCTGCGCCGGCCTCGCGGTCGCGGGTGGGGTACTCGCCTGGTTCACGATCAGCTCTGATGTCCTCGCGTCCGAGCCCGAGCCGGGCGGGGCCCTGCCGACCGGCGTATTGCACGACTTCTCGTGCGCCGTCGCGGGTCCGCCGCTGAGACCCGGACGCGAGGCGGAATGCCGTCCCATCGCCGCCGACTCGGCGGCGCGCACCTGAAGATCGAAGCAGGGGGCGTGCCGTCACGAGTCGGCGCGGTCCGAGCTCGACGACACGGAGCACGGTCGTAGGCTGGTGGTCGCGCACCCAGGATCGCCAGACTTCTTGTCAAGCCAAGTCCTGAAGCGCAAGCTATTGGCATGAACAAGACATCCTTCATGGGCGACAAGCCCGTCAACCGCATCGGCTTCGGCGCGATGCAGCTCGCCGGCCCCGGCGTGTTCGGCCCCCCACGCAATCCGGACGCTGCCCGGTCCGTGTTGCGCCGCGCGATCGAGCTCGGCGTCGACCACATCGATACCGCTCAGTACTACGGCCCCGACGTCGTAAACGACCTGATCCGCGAGACCCTGCATCCCTATCCGGACAATCTGAAGCTCGTCACCAAAGTCGGCGGACGCCGCGACGACCAGGGCGCCTGGCTCCCCGCACAGAGTCCCGCGGAGCTGCGCGCCGGCGTGGAGGACAACCTCCGGTCCCTGCGCGTGGAGCGGATGGACCTCGTCAACCTCCGTCTAATGAACGCCGACGCGTCCGGCGACGTTCTCGTCGAGCAACTAGGCACGCTCGAGGACCTTCGCCGCGAAGGCAAGCTCGACCTGATCGGCATCAGTGAGGCCAGTGCCGACGCCGTCCGCCGCGCGCTCGACCTGGTCGACATCGCCGAGGTGCAGAACTCGTACAGCGTCGTCAACCGCTCCGGCGAGGACGTGCTCGAGCTGTGCATCGAGCGACAGATCGCGTTCGTCCCGTACTTCCCGCTCGGTTCGGCGTTCAACGGCGGCCCCACGCGGCTGGCGCAGGACACCGCCATCGCCGGGGTTGCGGAGCGGCGAGAGATCACGGTCACACAGGTCGCGCTGGCCTGGCTGCTCGCGCGCTACGAGCGGATGTTGCTGATTCCCGGTACCACCTCCGTCACGCACCTCGAGGAGAACATGGCCGCGGCTGACGTCGAGCTGAGCGAGCAGGACCTGGCCGAGCTCGAGAACGCCGCCCAGGTGGGCGATCCGCTGGCCGCCGCCCACGACTGACGCGTGTGCCTAGCCTCCGGGAGGCATGGTCCGCCCGGAGGCGGTAGCCGTCTCAGAGGGTCGCGAGCGCCGCGCGAGTGGGCTCATCGGCCGGCGCGTAAACGGCCATCCGCAGCTCCGGCTGACCTGTCGGCACGGTCTGTGCGTGATGCAGCCGCAGCGTGCCAAGCTGCGGGTGCTGCATGACCTTGGTGCCGCGCTGACTCTCGATCACCTCGTGCTCGTCCCACCATTCGCGGAACCGCGCGCTGTGCTCGCGGATCTGCGCCAGGAACTCCTCGTACTCGGGCTCGCCCGCGTGGCGCGCGTATTCGGCGCGAAACCGCGCGAGGGTGTTGCGAGCGGTTCCCTCGCGTTGGGCTGTCATCCCGCCCTCGCCTGGATCAACCATCAGCCACCACAGCAGATACCGCTTGTCGGAAGCCAGATGATCAGGCGAGCCGAGCACCACCGATGCCGCCCGGTTCCAGGCCAGGATCCGGGTCATCGGCCCGAGCAGGTACGCCGGATTCGGATGCATCGAGTCGACCAGGGCGATCAGCTCGCTGATGCCCTCGCCGAACCGGTCGGGATCGGTCCCCGCAATGTCGTCGGCCAGCGGGAGCTCCGTTCGCGCAAGCGCGAACAGCGTCCGACGCTCGGCGGGGTCGAGCCGCAGCGCGCGGGCGAGCGCGTCGAGCACCTCCGGCGAAGGGTTGATGTCGCGCCCCTGCTCGAGCCACGTGTACCAGGACACGCCAACTCCCGCCAGCGCAGCGAGCTCCTCGCGCCTCAGGCCAGGCGTCCGGCGGCGGCCGCCGTCATCCGGGAGACCGACATCCGCCGGCGACAGCCGGGCGCGTCGGGAACGCAGGAACGCCCGCAACTCATCGCGCCGAATGGGTGAGGAGGCGACGGCCATGGTTCGACTCAGACGACTCTAGCTCGCATTCTTTCTCCGGCTGTGTGCGGCCGGGTGGGTGCCGTCGGGCCGTTAGGTTGACCGCTGTATGCCGCTGAGAACGATGTCGTAGATGCGTTGCGCCTGTGCTTCCCAGTCGCTTGCTGGGTCGAGTTGCCAGAGGCCGGCCAGCGCGAGGATTACGTCGCCGGCGTCGAGGCCCGCGCGGGGTGCGCGCGATCGGCGAGAGCTATTGCATCGCCCACCACCTGTTCACCGAGGACGGCGAGCGCAAGCTGATGGTCGCCTGGCTCCGTTACGGCGACATATTCGCCAAGGTCGAGGACAACTGGCGGTTTGCGGAGCGCAACCTGTACGTCGACTGGACCGAAACCCGCCCTTCGCGTCCCTAGCGCGCGAGGATCGGGTGTCGGGATGCTCACGGGTGGGACGAGTAGGACCTGGTGATAGCGGGACTCTGTAGATGAACGCGTAAATATCGAGCCCGGCCGGGTTCTGCATACCGAGCGGACGGGTCTCCACGATCACGGCCTCGGATGATGTGCCGTTGGCGAGGACGTCGTCCGCGCTGGCCCTGCGTGTCACCGTCGGAGGAGTCCGGAAGTCGATCGCGATGCGGCTCGTGACGGATCGGTCGACGTAGACAGTGACTTCGGTCTGACCACGCTCGATCCGAAACAAGGCTTCCTGGGGCACCGCTCGGCGGACGGTCGCGCGGTAGGCGTCGAGACCCTCGAGGTGAACCTCGATCTCGAAGATGCGTATGGCCCGGTCGTCCGAACCGCCCATGTGGTGCGTGTGTTGCATGCGGAGGATGACACCGCGGGCACGCAGCCCGTGGTCAAGCAGCTGCTGGTCGACGCCGATGGATGGCAGCCCCGGCTTCAGGAACAGCTTCACGAGCTTGTCGACTAACAATCCAGCGTTCCGGTCGAGTCGATCTGGGTGGTCGCGAGCAGGGCGGCCTGGGTCGCTTGGCTGGCCTCGTGGTCACGCATGGGTGATCGTGAACCTGGTCGTACGGGGGCTGGAGCGTCCGCTCGAATTGCTCGCGGTGATTGTCAGCGTGTAGGCGCCCGGAGCGAGCTTTTGTTTCTTCGACAGTCGGCCCTCGAAGATGATCTTGTCGGTGCCGGCGTGGCCCGTGAGGATCAGAACGCCGGCCATGGCGGTTCGCATACAGCGGCGACGTGCTTGTTGCGCCGGGTCGGCGCGGCGCACCGGTGCTTGACCTTGCGGCCTTTAACGCGATGGGTGAACGTGAGCTCGATGGTCGCCGGGGTGTTCAGGGTGAACGTGAACGTGGTGCCCACGGGCGGCTTGCGCTTGTGCCTGACCGACGCGATCCTCGCCAACGCACCGCCCTCGCGCCAGGTCTTGCGCGATGTGTGGATCGCGCCGAGCGACGGCACCGGGGGCGCGACTGTGTAGGTGATGGTCATGGCCGCGCTCGTGCCGTCGTTGGCGGTCGCGGTTACCGTGAAGGCGTGCGATCCGATTGTGACGGTGTCGATCGGCGCGCCGCTCGCGATGGGACCGGCGCAGGTGCTGATAGTCGCGGGTGCCGGTGACGCGCACACGTAGGACGCCGTGACGGTCTGGCCCTGCGTGTACGTGGCGCCGTTCGCGGGCGCGGCGATCGAAATGGTTGGCGGCGGGCAACTCGGGGAGGGGGCCTCGTACGCGCCGACGTCGGGCAGCGCGGGTGCGCCGCAGGCGTGAGCGACTGCACGCGGTGCGCCCGTCACGTCGGTCTCGCCGGCCTGCACGACCGAAGGGTCACCGGCGTCGAACAACGGCGAGTTCGGCGCCAGACTGAGGTCGCTGCCGTCGAAGCTGTTGTAGAACGGCAGCGCGTCGATGTTGGTGCCCGAGCCCGGCGACGGGACGCCAACACCAGCGGTCTGCGTGTAGTCCGTGTGGCCGAGATCCCAGTTGATCGCCTGGCTGCCGGTCACGATGTCGTCGTTGGCGGCGGCGCCACTGGTGTCGATCGCGCGGAGGATCGTGTTGCGCGTCGAAACGTGAGTACCGATCGCCGCCTGGCTGACGTCGAGTGCGTGCGGCGGCCCGGAGTTCGGCGCGGTCGAATCCGAGCGAGCGAGCACCGAGTCGAAGATCAACGAGACTGCTGGCACCTCGGCCTCGCTCATCGACGTGGATGGCACCGCGACGCCGGTGTAGAGCGTGCCGGCAGCTGGTCCGATGACGCTGTCTCGAGCGGTCAGGGTCGGCGCATCGCCTTCGTCGCGGAGCACCAGTCCGGCTGCCGACGCGCGTATGAACGTCCGCGTGATGCTCGCATTCGCATCGGTGTCGAAGAGCCCCGTTCGCCCGATGAGCGTGCTGTCAGTGATCGAAACAGGATCGCGATCGGTGTCCACACTTGCGATGATCGAGATCGAGACGACGAAGCCGAGCGGGGCCGGCGTGACGACCGTCGAACCGTCGACGGTGAGCGTCCCCCCGGCTCCGGAGATGCTGATCCCGTCTGCGTAGCCGAACACCAGAGAGTCCTGTACTACCGCCTTGGTTCCGGTGAGCAAGAGCGCGTAGTCGATGACATCCGGGTTGGCGGGATTCGATTGCAGCAGCAGGCAATTGGACAACGTCAGCGTTGGCGAGGAGGCAGAGTGGTCCCAGATTGCCGGCTCCACCTCCCCGCCGTTGCCGTCGTCGAACACCCCGCCGCGGACCCTCAGCCCCCGTACGCTTGCCTGCGCGTCGCTTACCGTTAGCCCGGGCGAGCCGGTAGCGCTCGCATCGATGGCCGTGTCGGTGGCTGGGTTGAACGACCCCGCCGTTCCCGCGCCGGCCCCGACGAACGAAAGTGGCGTCGCCGTCGAGACTGCCTCCGGGAAAATGCCCGGCCCGATCTGGATCGTGTCCCCGGCTGATGCGTGCCCCACAGCGTTCTGGATCGTGAGGCAAGGCTCCGCCGGGCTCGTGCACGCGTTGCTGCCGCCGCTGTTGTTGCCGCCATTGGCGGCGGTCGCGACATATCGGGTGACCGCGGCACTCGCAGCGCTCACGCCAAAGCCGAGGCAGACAACGACGGTCAACACGGCGATGATCGATCTGCGTTTAGTCATGTCCAACTACGAGGGCTTGGCGCGAATTGAGGATGTCGTCGGCCCAGAGCTCGGTCCGCTCAGGTTCGCCGCTCGGCGGCGCGTTGTCGTGAGGGACCATCCCTCAACTTTTCGCGCTCCGCCGCCGCTGCCGGTGACCGGCGGCCACGGGGGCCCTCGCTGTCCGACAGCGCGTCGAGTTCACGGTAGGTTTCCGGGATGGGCTGGTTGCTGGAGCGTGATCGGGAGCTCGAGCTCATCGGTTCGCTGCTCGAGGGTTGCGTTGCGGGGGAGGGCGGGGCGCTGCTGGTCGAGGGTCCAGCTGGGATCGGTAAGACAGCACTGCTGGAATCGGCGAGCGGGCCGGCACGCGGAACCGGGGTACGGGTGCTGGCGGCGCGGGCCGGTGAGCTCGAGCGAGAGCTCGCGCACGCGGTCGTGCGACAGCTATTCGAGCCGTCGCTCGCAACGCTTGGGGACCCGGAGCGCGCCACGTTGCTGGCGGGCGCCGCGGGTCTCGCGGCGCCGGTAGTCGCGCCCGGTCCGGCGCCGGCGGCGGCGTTGTCTTCAGATCAGGCCTTTCCGGTCATTCACGGCCTCTATTGGTTGACGGCCAACCTCGCCGGCCGCGGTCCCGTACTGCTGGTCGTCGACGATGCCCACTGGTGCGACCGACCATCGCTGCGTTTCTTGCTCTACCTCGCCCGGCGGCTCGAGGGACTGTCGGTCGCGATCTTGCTAGCCGCGCGGATGCGCGAGCCGGATGGCGAGGTGCGGTTGCTCGATCAGATCGCCGCTGAGCCGATGACGCGCGTGCTGGCGCCGGACCCGCTGAGCGTCGGCGCGGTTGGCGAGCTGGTGCGGGCCAGCCTCGGCAGTCCGGATGAGCGGTTCGTGTTGGCGTGCCACGAGGCCGCGGGGGGAAATCCGTTCTTGACGGGCGAGCTGCTTGGGGCGCTCGAGCGTGACCGGATCTCGCCGACCGCGGCCGCAGCCGGGCAGGTGAGCGAACTGGGGCCACGTACGGTGCGGCGCGCGATCGTGCTGCGGCTCGCGCGGTTGCCCGGCTCGTCGGGCAGGCTGGCGCAGGCCGTCGCCGTGCTGGGGAACGGGGCGCAGTTGCGCCATGCGGCGTCGCTCGCAGGCCTGGACGAGCGCTCGGCATCCGCGGCTGTCGACACGCTGGCTGCTGTGGAGATCCTCAAACCGCAACTGCCGTTGGAGTTCGTGCATCCGATCGTTCGCGCCGCTGTGTATGACGATCTCGCCCCGGCCGCACGCTCGCTTGCGCACACACGGGCCGCGCGCCTGCTGGCCGCCGAGGACGCCGACCCCGAGCAGGTCGCAGCACAACTGCTGGCGTGCGAGCCTGCCGGCGAGCCGTGGGTCGCGGAGCAGCTCCGCGCCGCGGCTCGCACCTCGCTCGCGCGGGGTGCCCCGGAAACCGCCCGCGTGTATCTCGGACGGGCGCTCGCGGAGACGCCAGGATCGCCAGATCGTGCATCGCTGCTCTACGAGCTCGGGCGGGTCGAGGCGCTGACGCGCGACCCGCTCGCGCTCGCGCACCTGCAGGAGGCATTGCGGCTGAGCAACGAGCCCGGCGTGCGTGCGCTGATCGCAGACCAGCTGTTCGGCCTGCTGCTGTTCGCCGGACAATGGGACGCCGCGCTCGCAATGGTCGACTCGGCGCTAGAGGAGCTCGCCGGCCGCGATCCCGACGCGGTGACGCGACTGGAGACGATGCGCGCAGCGATGGCAGGCGTCGACCCGCGGCTGGTGGAGCGCGTCGACCGCGATCTATCTCGACTCAAGGGGCTCGCCCGGCGGGGCGGCACGGCGTCACGACCGCTGTCAGTGCTGCTCGGCGTTCTCGCCGCGTGGCGAATCGACGACATCGATCAGACCGCCGGGCTCATCGAGCGCGGGCTCGACGGCGGTCGACTGCTCAGAGAGGAGGACGCCGAGGCGTGGCTCCCACAGGCACTGACCGCGCTGATCGCCGTCGATCAGCTCGACCGGGCGCAGCGACTGGCGGACGAGATCCTCACAGATGGATCGAGGCGAGGGTCGGTGTTCGGGGTTTCAGCCGGCTCGTCGTTCCGCGGCTGGGTGCACGCGCAGCGCGGCGCGCTGCGCGACGCCGAGGCCGACCTCCGGGTCGGGTTCGGACTCGCTGTCGAGCATGGGCTGACGTTCGCGCTGCCGTCGATCTTCAGACACGCGATCGACGTTATGCCCGAGCGACACGGGCTCGCCGACATCGCTGCACTCGTCGAGCAGGCGGAACTTCCCCCCACATTCGAGGCCACGGCTCAAGGCGCGCAGCTGCTCGACGTGCGCGCCCGGTTGCGGCTGCTGCGGGGCGAGGCGCCCGCGGCGATAGCGGATCTGCGCCGCTGCGGCGAGATCTTCGACGCCACCCACTTGACCAATCCGATCATGTCGTCGTGGCGCTCAACGCTAGCGCTCGCGCTGCGAGTGACCGCGCCGGACGAAGCGGCACATCTCATCGCCGAGGAACTGGATCTCGCCCACGCCACCGGGCTGCCGCGGCCACTCGGGGTCGCCCTCCGCGCCGCGGGCCTGCTCGCGGGTGATGAGCGCGGAATCGAGCTCTTGCGCGACGCGGTCTCGACCCTCGAGCAGTCCCCCAGCACCCTCGAACAGGCGCGCGCGCTGACAGATCTCGGCGGCGCGCTCCGACGCGTCGGCCGGCGCGCCGAAGCCCGCGAGCCGCTGCGCGAAGGCGTTCAGCTCGCGCGCCAGTGCGGCGCGGAACGCCTCGCCGACCGGGCTGAGCGAGAGCTGCGATTGGCAGGAGCAAAGCCCCGCAGGCTTGCGTTCAGCGGCGCCGAGTCGCTGACCGCTTCGGAGCTGAGGATCGCCGAGATGGCGGCAAGCGGGCTGACGAACCAGCAGGTCGCGGAGGCATTGTTCGTGACCTCAAAGACGGTCGAGAACCACCTCGGCCGTGTCTACCAGAAGCTCGGGATCCACTCACGCGACGCGATCACGGACGCGCTCGGAGCCGCCGGGACCGCGGCGACAGCGCCCCCGACGTCGCCCGCCGAGTAGTCCCGGTCCTAAAAGATGAGGGAGGATCCCTCACGACGAAATGACGCCGGGCGGAAATACTTCGGCGCGTGCCCGTCGACAAACGCCACACGCGGACGGTCACCCTCGAGGTCGACCCGACGAGCGACCCGATCCAGGGGATCGCACGCGACGAGCGCGGAGCGGAACGTACGTTCAGTGGGTGGGTCGGCCTCGCCGCAGCCCTCGAGCATGCGCTCGACCTGGACTCGCCGCCCGCCTCCTGGGTCGGCACGGAGGCGAGACCAGAGTGACGCTGACCAGCGCGGCCGCAGTTACCAGGGTGGTCACGCTCGGGCTGGTCATCGCGGTCGCTTCGTCGGTGGCTTGGCCCGCGATGGCCTCCGCTGCCGTGGTTTTCGACGCGACGCCGGCGATGGATACCAACCAGACCTCGGCGACGTTCCGGTTCCATGAGAGCAGCGGTCCGGCGGGGTTTGAGTGCAAGCTGGATTCGGCCAGCTTCAGCGCGTGCACATCCCCGGTCAGCCTCTCGAATCTGTCAGAGGGTGCGCACGCGTTCTCGGTGGAGGTGGCGACCGGCGCCGGTCAGCCAACGCCGAGCACCTACAACTGGAGGGTCGACCTGACGCCCCCGACCACGCAGGTCACCGGACATCCGCCGGCGCTGACGAACTCGACGACGGCAACATTCACGTTCACCTCCCCGGATCCGACCGCGACGTTCCGGTGCTCGCTGAACGGTGCTGCGCCACAGGGCTGCACTTCACCGCTCGCCTACTCGGGCCTCGCCGACGGCACCCGCTCGCTGCTGATCCAGGCGGTTGACCCTGCCGGCAACGTCGACACGCAGGCGCAGCCGATCGTCTGGACGGTCGACACCACGCCGCCGGACACGGTGCTGGCGAACCCGGGGAACCTGGTCAACCAGGAAGTGGCGGTGTTCTCGTTCACCTCGACCGAGGCCGGCTCGACATTCGAGTGCGCGTTCGGCAGCGCGGGCTTCAGCGCCTGCACGTCCCCGGCCGTCGTCGACGTGCCGGGCTCGGGTGCGCACGTGTTCGAGGTCCGCGCGATCGACGGGGCCGGGAACGTCGATCCGACGCCGGCCGTGTACCGGTGGACCAGCGATCTGACGCCTCCGAAGCGGCCGAAGGTCACGATCTTCGCCGACCCGGTGGCCAGCGCCAGTGCGTTCGCGCCGGTGCCGGTGGCCAACAGGAATCCCGGGCTGGGGGACACGTTCACCAATCCGCTGGCGAAGCTACTGGGCACCCCGACGTTCACGCTCTCCCTCCGGCTGCGGGCGCAATGGGTCAGCGACGCCACCGCCAAGTCCTACGACGTGACGGTCGACGAGTACCCGCAGGACTCGACCGGCATGGGTTTCCATGGCGAGGACCTCGATTTCCACAAGCAGTACTCGCACACCAAGCGCACTGCGCTGATCCTCCATGTCTTCGCCGGCACGACGGCGTGCGTGAAGGTGGCCGCCAGAGACAAGGTAGGGAACGTCTCGAGGACAAGAACCGCATGTACCACGATTCCAATCTCGTTCACACCTCGCGACATCGGTCCGCCGCCGGTCAAGGACCCGAGGGCGTTCCGCGGCTACTACATCGTCCTCGGCGACAAGGGCTACGCGTTCGTGCAGGACATCGGCGACGAGTTCTTCTTCACCCCTGACCATGTGGCGCTGGTCGCCGAGCGCTGCGGCACCTGCGGCGTGGTCGAGTTCGATTTCGACAGGTTCGTCGGCAATCCCCACAACAAGCTCCACAAGCTGGCGACCGTCAACCTGAACGGATCCGACAAGAGCGGCGAGTTCAATCTGATCACGGTGCCGCTTCCGGTCCACCGGCTCCGGCTTGACGGGATGGGAGATCTCGTGATCAGAGCCGTTTCCGGACGCCCGCGCATCGCCGGGATCGGGATCACCAGCTAGTGAGGACACGCACGAGTCAGGCGATCCGCAAGCACGTTCGTGACCGCGGAGTCGGCGCCGCCGTCGCACCCGAGTTCATGGCAACAGGTCGCGGGATCGTTCGGCCCCGATCCCGAGCGCTATGACTCGACCCGACCTCGCTGTGCCCACGCCATGGTGCAGCGAATGATCTGCCGGTTTCGGGTGCGAGCTTGTCGGCGTGATCGGCTCGGGCGAGATCCGGTGCCCCGATGGCCGCCGCGAAGGCCTCGATGCCGCCGATGACGGCTTCGAAGCGGATCGAGGTGAGGAGGTCGAAGGAGTGCTGGGCTCCAGGCAGCTCGACGTAGACGACCGGGTTGGCGGAGGCGTTGCGGGCTTGGTCGGCGAGCGCGCGTGCGGTCTTGGCAGGGGTGAGCGTGTCCTGGTCGCCATGAATGATGAGAAGCGGCGCAGAGCCGCGCTCGGCGTAGTCGAACGGCGAGGAGGGCAGCGATTGG
The DNA here is from genome assembly GCA_963699325.1 of uncultured Solirubrobacterales bacterium. Taxonomy (GTDB): domain Bacteria; phylum Actinomycetota; class Thermoleophilia; order Solirubrobacterales; family Solirubrobacteraceae; genus Palsa-465. The sequence goes on from CAVOTN010000024.1 coordinate 179,679, forward strand.
CGGCTGGCGATCCCTCCGTAGTAGCCGTAGAGCCCTACGACCGCCGCTACGGACGTGTCGGCCTGTTCGAACCCCGGCTGGAACGCGGGATCGTTCGCGGTGAAGCCCGCCAGGGTCGCCAGGCGGGCGCCATACGAGCTTCCCACGAGCACGATCCGGTCGGGGTCACCGCCGTGCTCGCTCGCCCGTGCGCGAGCCCACGCGATCACTTTCTTGACGTCGACAAGCTCGTCGGGAAAGGAGGCTGCCGGCTGTAGGCGGTAGGTCGCGCTGATGCAGACCCAGCCCTGGCGGGCGAGCCGGAACAGCAGCCGCCGCGCGTAGAAGCTCTTGCGCCCCGGCGCCAGCGAGAAGCCTCCGCCATGCAGATGTATAAGCACCGGTACGTCGCCGCTGTCGTCGCCCCGGTGCCGGTACAGATCCAGGCGGTTGCGGCGCCCGGCATCGCCATAGCTGACGTTGGCGATGCGCATCACACCCGGATGCAACAGGGGCAGCGGCGCGAACAGGATTCGTCCCCAGGGCGGGTGGGTTGCGATTGACCGGGCAGCGCCTGCGAGTCGCCACCGCGGCCCGATCGCGTCGTCGAGCGCCTGCTCGATCGCGGGGGCTGCGCGCAGACTCCGTCGGATGAGAACAGGCGCGCCGGCGAACGACGCGGCAGCGATACCGACCGCAGCCCACACCCACGCCCCGTGAAAATCGCCCTGGGAGAGCGCGAGCAACGTCGAGGCGCCCAACCAATACAAGGCCAGGAACGGCGACTCGTTCGGAATCGCGCTCAGCAGCCAGGTGGGTAGTCCCAGCAGCCCCGAGCGAGCCGGCGGCCACAACGACACCGCCATCCCGAGGGCCACCAGCCCCTCGGTAATCAGGAAACCGACCGGCACGGCGCACCCCCAGACGCGTGATCCGCGAGGCGGAAGGTCTTGAGGCCTGACCGGTGGCCGATCGCCACATCCTCCGCGAAGAAGCTGTGCAGTCGCGCGAACGTGCTCCGTGCCCGGCCGACTGCCTGATCGCAAGTGACCGGGTCATCGCGTCCGCTCGCCCACGCGGCAGTCACCGCCGACAGCGCCCCGAGCGCGACCTTGGGCGGCAGGCCGTAGGTGGCGGAGTCCAGGTACACGCCCGTTGGCTGGAACTCGCGGCGTAGCACGAGGGTCCCATCGCCGGTGTCGTCGTAGGCCAGCCGCCCGTCGCGCAGATCAAGGAAGTCCGTTGTGCTCGTGGGAGTGCTGTTCATCGTGTCCCTTCTGATTGCTCTCGGGTTTGATCGCTTCACGCCCGCGCCCCGCCGCCCCGCTGTCGCTACGGACGGGAGAGCCGATTCAGGCGGGTCGGTGCTACGCAGTCAGCGGAGTGACGACCAACTTGTCCGCGACTCGGTCGGCCGCGCGATCCCGAGAGACGACGCGAAGCGAGGTGAGGTGCATCGCCAGTAGCAACGGCACACCGACGGTGGGGATGATCGCGAGCGGCAGGTCAGCGTTCAGAGTCGCCGGTGGATTCACATGGACGACTTGGAGGAAGCCTGTCAACGCTCCCAGGGTCAGCGCCGAGACGAGGTCTGCGATCCCGAGGAGGGTGAACCAAATGAGCGGCTTGGCCTGCGACCCCTCGCGTACGTTGCGCGCGACCCACAACGTTGCTATGCCAACGGCAATGTCACCAAACCCGGCGGGCACAGCGAAGAGCGCTGGGAGTTTCCCGAGCAGCATCGCTATCACAAACACGATCCCTGCTGCCCGGAACGAGTGCGGCCACAGCAGCCGCTGCTGAGCGCCCGGGGCGGTCAAGGCTCGCCTGATCAACGGCACACGGGTCAGCGCGAGCAGCAAGCCGAAGAAGCCGAGCACTGCCAGTGGCAGCCAAGGGACGCCGTGCCCGAGACGTGAGCGGTAGCTGCCCCCACCTGCGACCAGACTACTTACGGCAAGCCAGCCGCCGAACAGAAGGGCGGCGCCCAACCCCATCCTCGTCGAGACTCGATTGCCGAGACCGGCGGCGCTAGCGCCGCGATATAGCGCGTACGCAGTCGCCGCGGCGATCCCTGTGAGCTCTGCGTACGTGAGGGCCCACAGATATGCGGGTAGATGACTCATCACTCCCTCTCTCTTTAGCGAGCTCTCGTGGGGTCGTCGTACGGATCGGAGCCGAGCTTGCGTCCCTGGGTGGGGTCGTCGTAGGGGTCGGACCCGAGCTTGCGTCCCTGGGTGGGGTCGAACGAACGCACGTCCCGCTCTTGGGGCGTCGTATCGGCCGGAACGGGGACAACGGTCGGCCGCGTGTCGCTTTCGGTGTGGTCTGGCTTGAGATTGGGAGCAACGGTGGTTGTCATTGGTGTTGTGTCCTTGGGGTGATCGGGTTGTCGGACGCTTCGATCTCCTCAGCGGCCGGCGGGGATGACTGTCTCGACCAGGCCGGTGACGACGTCGTAGACGTGCCCGGAGATGGTGAGGCGCGGGGAGATCGCGGGTGCGGAGCGCAGGCGCTCGACGTCGCGGCTGACGGTCGCCGCGGGGTCGAGGACGGCGTGCTCGCGCAGGGTCGACTCTTCGGCGCCGATCCGCGCGGCGTAGTTGCGGCGGAAGGTGTCGTCGGCGAGCGCGCCGGTTCCGCACTGGGTGTGGTGGATCACGGCGACCTCGAACAGCGGGCCGTCGGGCAGGATGGTCTCGGCGAGCTGGCCGATGAAGGCGACGTCGTTGATGACCTCCGGGGTGACGCGTCCGCCGACGTTGCGGATGACCATCGCGTCGCTGAGGCCGAGGCCGAGGAAGTGCGCGGGGTCGACGCGCGGATCGAGGCAGGTGATCACGAACAGCCGCAGGTTGGGAAAGACGACCGCGCCCTGGTGGCCGCCGGCGGCGGCGAAGGCGCGGTTGCGCTCCAGCGCGGCGTCGACGTTGGCGGCGCCCGGCTGGCCCGGGCTGGTCAACTCAAACCCGCTCGCGCGGCCGATGCCGGAGCCGGCGGCGGTCACGCGCGGGGTGAGTTGCTGGTTGCTCATGGTTTCTGTCTCCTGTCGCTTGGGGTGGGATCAGCTGTGCGTTGCGGCTGTGGCGGGCATGCGTATCGCCGGCACTTCTGGCGTGTCCTCGCGACTGGTTGTCGGTTGGGCGGGCAGCAGCGCAAGCGCCATCACGGCGCCGCCGGCGGCGATGCCCGCGGCGACGTAGTTGGCCGCGTGGAATCCCTGGAAGAAGGCCGAGTTAGCGGCGCTGTGGACGGCTGACGCGAGCAGCGGATGGCCGGCCTGAGTCAGCTTGCCTGCGACTGTGAACGCGGCACCGACGGACGCGTGCGCGGTCCGCGCGACACTGGCAGGCAAACCGCTCGGGAGCATGGCGGTGAGGCGGCTGGCGTACAGCGACGCGTAAACGCTGCCGATCACGGCGACGCCGAGGGTGCCGCCCAACAGGCGCGTCGCGTCGTTGACCGCCGACCCGACCCCGGCCTTCGCCTTCGGGACGACGCCCATGATCGCCTCGGTCGCGGGCGCGCTGGTGAGGCCCATCCCCGTCCCGAGCACGACCATCTGCGCGGCGATCGTCGCGTAGCCGGTCGTGACTGATGAAGTAGAAACCCATAGGTAGAACGCGGTCATCAAGAACAGCCCGGAGGCAACGATCAGCTTTGTGCCGAAGCGGACGGCCAGCTTGGTGCCGAGGATCGAGGAGATCGCAACGAATGATGCGACTGGCAGCAGGCGCACGCCGGTTGAGAGTGGGCCGTAGCCCTTGAGGAACTGGAACAGCTGGGTGGCGAGGAAGATGAACCCGGAAAGCGCGAAGAACGAGATCGCGACCGAGGCGCTGGCGGCGGTGAACCGCGGGTTGCGGAACAGGCTCAGGTCGAGCATCGGCTGCTCGGTGCGGCGCTCCCGGGCCACGAACGCCGCCGCTAGCACCGCGGTCAGCGCGAAGCTGCCGAGCGTCCGCGCGCTGCCCCAGCCGTGGTTGGGGGCGTCGATGATCGTGTAGACGAGCAGCCCGATTGTCGCGGTCGACAGCCCGAATCCGGCCCGGTCGGTCCGGGGCGCCTGCGGGTCGCGCGAGGTCGGCACGTAGCGGGCGACCAGGACACCGGCGCCGACGGCGATCGGCACCATCGCGAAAAAGATGCTGCGCCAGTCGGACAGCTGCAGCAGCCAGCCGCCGACGATCGGCCCCAGCGCGATCGCCACGCCCGTGATCGCGCCCCACAACCCGATCGCCCTGGCACGCTCGCCCCGCTCGGTGAACACGTTGGTGAGCAGCGACAGCGTTGACGGGAACACCATCGCTGCGCCGACGCCCATCACTGCGCGCGCCGCGATCAGCGCGCCGGGGCTGTCCGTCAGCCCGCCCGCCAGGCTCGCCAAGCCAAAGACCGTGAGGCCGGCGAGCAGCATCCCTTTGCGCCCGAACCGGTCAGACAGGCTGCCCGCGACCAGCACCGAGCCCGCGAACAGCAGGTTGAAAGCGTCCACGACCCACTGCAGCTGCGAGTCCGACGCGTGCAGCTGGCGCACCAGCGACGGCAACGCGACGTTCACGATCGTCGTGTCGAGATTGATCACAAACGCCGCCAACAGCAGCGAGACCAGGATCAAGGGCTTGCGGTTCACGACTCCTCCTCGGGCGAGCGGTAGTTGCAGATAGGGATGGCTCATGAGCCGAGGATCGGACCAGATGGGGTGAGCTGTCTTCACCCCGATCTGACTCACCCCGGGTGAGTCGCTCCTCGCGCTGAGGTCAGAGCAGGCCTAGTTCGCGGCCGCGCGCGACCGCTTCCCGTCGGCCGGCCACGCCGAGCTTCCGGTAAAGGTTCTTGGTGTGCGTCTTGACCGTGTTGCGCGAAACGCCCAGCTCCTGGCCGATCTCCCGCGCCGAGAGACCCCCTGGCAGGAGGCTGAGGACCGCCACCTCGCGGGCCGTCAGCTCCTCGCCTGTGACCAGCCGCGAACCCTGCGACTGGGAGATGAGCCGAAGGCTGCGCTCGGCCTTGTCGAGCAAGCGCGGCAGGACGGTCCCGGGGTCGGGAGCGTGGGCGCTCAGCTCTCGCGCCTCTCGCACCAGCTCAACGGCGCTGCGGCGGTCGCCAAGCTCGCGGCGGGCCTCGGCGACAGTGATGAGCACGTACGCCAGCGCGACCACCCCAACCCCGCGCCGCGCGAGGGTGACCGCCCGCGTCAGCTCGGCCTGCGCATCGCTCGTCTTTTTCTGCTGGTGCAGCAGCCTTCCCTGTGCGAGGTGCGCGAACGACCCCATCCAGTACTCCTGGAGCTCCGACTCGGCGATCAGGTCGAAGGCCGTTTTGACGTTGACGTCGCATGTCCGCCAGTCGTTGTCCTCAGCGGCGATCAGCGCCAGGTTTCCGTAAGCGGCCACGGCAGTGACCGGATCGCGCTCGCGGCCAAGCTGCCCGGCCCGAGTGAAGAAATCGACCGCCGCGGTGTCGTCTCCAAGCCATCGGGCGGTCTCTCCGAGCAGGCTCCCAGCAAGCGCGTGGTCGCGCGAGCTGCCGTCGAGCGGCATGACCTGTTCCGCCAGCTCTCTGCTGAGGCGCACGTCCCCGAGCAACTGCCAGGCGGCGGCCCGGCGCACCGTCGCTCGCGACGCGAACGTCGGTTCCCGCTCGAGCCTGTGGTTAGGAGCCCGTTCGGCGCGGTCCAGCCAGGGAAGGATCTCGTCGTGGCGACCGAGCGCCAATGCTACGCCGGCCCTGCCAACGCACAGGCGAGCGTCCGCGGCGACGTATTCGGCCGGGAGCGCGTCGAACCATTCGCCGACCGTAAGCGCCCGCCCGACGCCTCGCTCGCCGGTCGCGAACGCCGCCCCATACGCAGCGATCAAATCGGCAGCCTGGTCGAGGTCCCCAGCTGCGACCAAGTGGGGGACGGCTTCCGAGATCATGCCGGCATCCGCGAGCCACCGACCGGCACGGCGACGGAGCTCAACCGACGATCCGGGCTCTCTGCGCTCGAGCTCGTGGCGCAGCAGCTCAGCGAACAGATGGTGGTAGCGATACCACTCGCCGCGCGGGTCGAGCGGGATCAGGAAGTAATTCGAGCGCTCGACTCGGTCAAGCATCTCCCGCGCGCCGCCGCCGGTGACCGCGTCACACAGCTCGGCGCAGAATCGCTCGAGCACGCTGGTGCACAGGAGAAACCTCAACACCGCATCGGGCTGCTGGTCGAGCACCTCCCCGGCGAGGTAGTCCACGATCCGGCGATCGCCTCCCGAGAATCCGGCGATCAACTCGTCCGCATCGCGCCGGTCGCGCAGCGACAGCGCCGCCAGATACAGCCCCGCGGCCCACCCTTCGGTGCGCTGATGCAGGCGGCTCACGGTCTCGACCGCGAGACCGAGCTGGTGAACTTCGTTCAGCAGGTACTCCGCTTCGGGCTCGGAGAAGCCGAGCTGCTCGGGATCGATCTCGCTGAGACTTCCATGCGCGCGCAACCTCGCGAGCGGCAGCGGCGGCTCTGACCGCGAGGCGATCACGAAGCGATGATTGCCCGGCACGTGCTCCAACAGGAACCCCATGCCGGCATGGATCGCCTCGTGCTGAATCACGTGGTAGTCATCGAGCAGAAGCACCGTCTCGCTGGACGTCTCGAGAAGCTCGTTGATCAAGGCCGGGACAGCCTCGCCCATCAGATCGACACCCGGAGCGCGCAGCAACGACAGCGGCCCCTCCCCAAACCCGGGAAGCACCGAACGCAACGCCGCGATCACGTAACTCCAGAACCTGACCGGCTCGTTGTCACCCTCGTCCAACGACAGCCACGCCACCTTCCGGTCGCTCCGTGCCGTCAAGCGCCACTGCGCCATCAGCACCGACTTGCCGCTGCCAGCCGGACCTCGGATCACCGTCAGCGGTCGCACAAGACCAGCCGCAAACGCCTGAACCAGCCCATCCCGCGGGACAAGCTCGCGAGGCAAAGGAGGCTCCAGCTTCATCCCCAGAAGCAGGAGCCTGGGTTCCCGGGTCGCGACGCTCACAACCGAATTATCGGGTCGGGACGTCGGGTCGGGAAGTCTATGGGTTACGCAGCCGTCCGATCACGCTGGTGTGAGCGACGTCTGCGATCAATCAGCAGGCTGGTCGGGGCGATCGATCGTCGACAACGTCCTCGCCTGGCCAATCACCTCCAGCTGCGAGTTGCACAGGGCGATGCCGACCGCTGCCACGCGCCGGTGCAGCGACCGGGGTCATGGAAAGCGCGGCCTCGGAGCCCGGTCGGTTGTCGCTATATCACCGAAGCAGATCCAGGGGTTGGACGGCGGCGGGGCGATTGGGTGCTGATCGCCAGCAGCGGGAGCACTCGCCCTGACGGGGAGGCTCGCTCTCCGATCCGGACCGCTCCCACGGCCAGGTAGAACCCCTCGGCGTTGGGGTCGCTTTCGATCAGCAGCGACTCCAGGCCGAGTGCAGCGGCGGTCATAAGCGCATGGTCAAAGAGGCGGCGTCCCAGGCCTGACCCGATCGCGGTTGGGTCGACCCAGAGATCTTCAAGGGTTCCCTGTGGCGGGGTGTCGAGCAGGCGATACATGCCCGCCGGGCCGTCGGAACCCTCCAAGACATACACGGGATTGGCGGTGATGTCGTGTTCGGTGAACGTGAGCATGGGCCGCACGATCTCCAAGAACGCTTCGCTGTAGCCCCAGTGAGCCTTGGAGCGCATCGCCAGCGCACTGAGCGACGGGGTGTCCGCGGCTTGTCCGCGTCGAATCTCGCCATCAGCCACCGTACGAGCGTATCCGAGTGCCGCGCTCCCGAGAGACGCCTCCGAGTTCGCGCGATCCAGCACGACAACGTTCTGAACGATCCCTGTCCCGCTGGAAAGGAGGGCGTCGTCGCCACCCTGCGCAACCCCGACGATTGGAAGGGAGCACGTCGGCGCGGGTCTCGTGGCCGCATTCCGCGTCAAGCAGCGACCTCACGACAGCGAGCGACGTGGCCGCTGCGGCGCCGGCCGGAGCAGACGCGGCCACAACCGGCGGCCACCCCGCCGGCAACGAAGGAGGCGTGAATCGGAGGGGCACCTTTTGGGTCGCCGTCCGCTTTTTGCGACACCTTCGCCCCGTGTGACGGACTTCGGGTGTGACTGCTGGTGTTACGGTGAGAGCGGGCTCTTTGGGCGTGTGACTTGGGCGGCCGGCGGTCTATTGAATGTCGCGAGGTGGGCGCGCTCCGGACGACTTGACTTGTTGTTGGGCTTTGGCGTGAGCGGCGGCGATGCGGATGAGTACGGTGGACCAGGTGCGAAACGGTCGCCAGTTCTCAGCGAGTTGGGTTAGGCGTTCGAGCGAGAGCTGTGGGTCGCCGTAGAGCTCGGCGGCGTAGTTGAGCGTTCGGGGTTCAGCGATTCTGAGGGGCGCGTCTGCGAAACCGGTTGCGCGTAGGACGATGAGGCTCGCATAGAACGGCCCGATGCCTTCGAGCGTTTGTGCGTAGATGAATGCGTCTTCTGGTCCGCGGGACTTCAGCGCGTCGGCCTGTAACTCAGCGCCGGCGTCGGCGATCTTGTGTAGGCGTCGTGCCTTGGTCTGGTCCAGCCCCGGGAGGTTGGTGAGGTCGCTGAGTGCGTTGGGTTGTGGGAAGGCATGAATGGTTTGACCGGCGAGGGTGAAGCTGTGGCCGAGACGTTCGCTGATCGCGGTGCGTGTCCGGGCGGCTGTCGCCGACGGTTTCCGGGCGGAGATGATCGACCACGCCGCGGCTTCATAAGGGGAGTGAAAGAGCACCGGTCGATGTCCGGGAAACCGCGTTTGCAGCTCAGCGATGACGCGGTCGCGCTCGCCGACGCCCAAGAACTCGTTGCCGTCATAGTCGATGGAGATGATCCGCGCGATCTGTTTGAGTGCGAGCTCGGGATCCGCCGTTTTGGTGCTCTGCAGCTCGACGGTGATCTCCTTATCGGCGGCGGATTGGCGAAGGACCGCACCGGCGTATCCGCTGCCCCCATCAACCGGGAACGCAAGCCGCATAGCCCCGTCGAAGCGAAACGGCTGGCCTTCAGTCGGCCCAAAGCCAAAGGTTGCGGCCGCCTCCAGCGAAAACGGTCCGACCGGAACCAATTGAGCGGTGTGGGAGCTGGCGGTTGGACGCGGTGAAGGGGTCATCGTTCGGCAAAAGCGGGCAGCGTTCGCTCGCTGGAACGTAGTGTCGCCCGCGATCTGTGTCAAGATCTTGACGTGCGGCGAGTTGATCTCGACACCTCAATCGGCTACGCGCTGAAACGGACCGCCACGGCGCTGCGGACGGCGATGGAGGCCTCGCTGCGGTCACTTGGACTGAGCGTGCCGCAATATTCCTGCCTGGAGATCCTCAACGCCCGGCCCGGCATTTCAAACGCGGACCTAGCCCGGGGTGTGTTCGTCACCCGCCAGGCGATGCATCAGCTCCTCGGCGGCTTACAAGAAGCCGAACTCGTCAGTGCCGGCGGCCAGGGGCGCGTCCAGCGTTACTCCTTGACCCCCGAAGGACAACGAGTCATCGCGGCCGCATCAGCGGCCGTTGCAGCGGTGGAGGAACAGATGCTGTCTGGCTTGCAGCCATCCGAGCGACAGCGGCTGCATAACGATTTGGAGAGATGCACCGGAGCTCTCGGTGAGGACTGAGAACGAGCCGAGGACCAGCATTGCGCACGGGAGCACATAGCAGGCCATCGCGTCAAGTTCTTGACATTTGTCAAGGTCTTGACGTAAGCTTGATGGCGCCAACCACGTTCAAGGGAGCTTCTGATGTCCGCTACTGGGCCCGATTTCATCTCACTTCAAGTCCGAGACCTCGAAAGCTCCGCCGCTTTCTACGAGCAGTACCTCGGTCTGGTCCGCAATCCCGGAGGCCCTCCACACGCTGTTGTCTTCGACACCAAGCCGGTCGCATTCGCCGTCCGCGATCCGCTGCCCGGAGTCGATCTGAACGCCATCAAGCAGCCCGGGGAAGGCATGGCGGTGTGGTTGCATGCACATGACGCCCAGCAGATCCATGACGCTCTCGCTGACGACGGGATCACGATCGTGACCGAGCCTTCCGACGGGCCGTTCGGGCGGACCTTCACATTCGCCGACCCAGACGGATACCAGATAACCCTGCACAGCAGAAGCTAAAAGCTCGCGTAGACGATGATGCCTCGGTCGTCCCGAGCGGCCGGCGGAGTTCGTGTGGGGAGGAGCCATCCAGGGGCCGAGGACCGGTGCAACCCAGCACACGGTTTCGTGATCACGCTGAGTGACGCTCAGACGCGGGTTCGCGATCAGACCGAATGATGCCTAACGGGCGATGGCGGGCGACGGACTGGCTGACCGATCAGGGACTCAACGTCGTGAGAGGCCTCTTGGTCGAGCCGAGCGGCGTGGGGGGATTAGATTCTCCTGCGTGACGGCGACCGACTTGGCACGCGTCGGGGACGAGGAGACGTCCGACTCGGGGTTTGGGCACTGGGTGGCGGTGCGCCGCGGCGTCCTCGTTCTGTACTTCATCGTGCTCGGGGTCTGGAGCGCTCATTACGGGATTCCCGTGCAGCGCGAGCTGGTCGTCGCGTGGGTGTGCGGGGCGCTCGCGTGCGTGTCGCTTGGGCGGCCGTGGCGCGAGGTACTCCGGCTCGTGCGCGACTGGCTGCCGATGATGATCCTGCTAAGCGCCTACGACTTCACGCGCGGCTTGGCCGACCGCCTCGGGATCGGTGTCCATGTCCACCCGATGATCGACTTCGACCGCTTTCTGTTCTTCGGCACGACGCCAACCCAGTGGCTGCAGGCGCACGTGAACAACCCGAAGGTCGTCAACTGGCTCGACGTCGCCTTCACGCTGATCTACACGTCCTATTTCATCGTGCCGTTCGCCGTCGCGGGGGTCCTGTGGGCGCGCGACCGGCTCGAGTTCCTGCGCTTCTCCCGGCGGATCGTCACTCTCTTCGCCGCCGGCCTCGCCACCTACATCGCGTTTCCGGCCGCCCCGCCGTGGATGGCCGCCGACATGGGTCTGCTGCACGGCGTCGCCCGCACCACGTCGGACGGCTGGCAGGTGATCGGCGGGCGGACCGTCGAGCTGTTCGACGAGGGCCAGGCAACCGTGAACCTCGTCGCCGCAGTGCCGTCGCTGCACTCGGCGTTCACGATGCTGTTAGCGCTGTTCCTCTGGCCTCGCGTGCGTCGCCCGCTGCGGCCGTTGCTTGTGCTCTATCCGCTGGCCATGGCGCTGACGCTCATGGCCACGGGCGAGCACTACTTCTTCGACGTCCTGGTCGGGTGGATATACGCCGGCGGCGTGATGGGCGCATGGGCGTGGTGGGAACGCCGGCGGGAGCGTGACGTTGCGAGCCGATCGCGATCCCGGGCTAGCGGCGCCATTCTGGCCGAGGAACCCGGCTTGATATCCAAGGTGACTGTCGACTAGGTCGGGGAGCCGGAGCGCCGGCGCTGCTCAGGCCTCGCAGACGGCGGGCTGCTCGAGGATCTGCGCCACACGAAGAAGTGGCGGCTGGTGGTTGGGATGGATCCATGAGCCGATGGGCTGGGGGATCAACCCGCCGCCGATCCCGCGTGACGGCATCTCCGGCGATACGACCACGCGGCGAATGTGCCTCGAGCCACACTTGCGCTTTGGTCTAGAGGCTGTCGCATAAATGATGGGAGTTGTGGTTGGCTCACACGCCCGCGATTGGCTAGGCCGAAATCATGGCCTGACCAAGCGAACTTTGGCGATTCAGCCCCTATTTTTGGGGGCCTAGATCGCCAGAGTTCGGACAGCGGCTGAGTGACGCGCCCGGTGCGTTATGACCTCGACACAACGAATCGCCTGCTAGCCGGGTTTGCGCTTTGGTCTAGAAAGGGAAACCACCGTGGCCCAGGGTTGCCTCTCAAACGCGATGTCGACTGTGCGGGCGGGAGTTTCGTGCTACGCCGGGGAGTTGCTGGGTCATCGTCCGGGTGCGAGCGAGCACACCTAGTTTTGCTCGCGTGCGCCCGCGAACAGGGTTCGCCGGGCGCCGACGGTGGCGATGTGCGGGAGGCTCACGGTCGGGGCTCAGGGGCTGTCTGGACGTTGTCGTCGGGCACCAGCAGGTCGCGGACCGCGTCTCGAACGACCTCGGCGAGCCGCTCCGGCGGTACGTCGCCGAAGACCCCGCCGTAACCGCCGATTACGGCCATCACCGCGCCGATCGAGCAGGCCATCCGCACACGCTGCGCGAGCGGGAGATCGCTGCTGGCGAGGAGGCGAGTCAGACGCTGTTGCAGATCTTCGTTCTCGGCCACGTGGCGCTCGTCGTGGTGCATTTGGTCAAGCGCGTTGTAGTTGCGCAGATGCAGCACGATCAGCTCGCGGTTGCTGAGGAGCAGGTCGATGAAGCGATCGAGGACCGCTGGCCAGGCATCTGCGCGCTGCTGGTCGCTGTCGAGGCTTGCGAGGTAATCGAGCGCCTTCCAGCCAAGCGCATGGAGGCGCAGGTGCAGTTCGAGGAGGATGTCTTCCTTGCGCTCGAAGTGGTAGTAGAGCGCGGCCTTGGTGACGTCGAGTCGTTCGGCGATCTCCCGCAGGGAGGTCTTGTCGTAGCCCTGCTCGTTGAACAGCTCGAGTGAGACGTCGAGGATGCGCTCGCGCATCGTCCCTCGGGGCCGTCGGCGTGCGGCGCGCTCCCGCGGTGGGCGGCGTTGCCGCCGCGGTTCACCCCGCGTCGATCGTTCGGTCTGAGCCATGGTCGTAGTTTACTTGACGGCCGGCTAGAAAACGCGCTACCGTGCATCTTTCTAGCCGGTCGACAAGTAAGGAGTTTGGTGTGGCGGACGCGTTGATGATCGAAGCTGAAGGCCTGACGAAGCGGTTTGGCTCGACCGTCGCGCTCGACGGGCTCGACCTCGGGGTCCCGGCCGGGGCGATCCTTGGCGTGCTCGGTCCGAACGGTGCCGGCAAGACGACGGCGGTTCGGATCCTCACGACGTTGTCGCTGCCAGACAGCGGCTCGGCGCGGGTCGCCGGCTTTGACGTGGTGAATGACGCGTCGAGCGTGCAGCGCAGCATCGGCGTCACCGCCCAGGACGCGACTCTCGATGAGGTCCTCAGCGGCCGCCAGAACCTCGTGATGATCGGACGCCTCAGCGGGCTGCGACGCACCGAGGCGAGGGCTCGAGCGAGCGACCTGCTCGAGCGCTTCGACCTCGCCGATGCCGCTGACCGGGTCCTCAAGGGCTACTCCGGCGGGATGCGCCGGCGCCTCGATCTCGCCGCCGGACTCGTGACGCGGCCACCGGTGCTGTTCCTCGACGAGCCGACAACCGGCCTTGACCCGACGAGCAGGGTGCGGATGTGGGGCGTGATCCGCGAGCTCGTCGCCGACGGCGTCACGCTGCTACTGACAACCCAGTACCTCGACGAGGCCGACGAGCTCGCCGACCGGATCGTAGTTGTCGATCATGGTCGCGTGATCGCCGGCGGCACGGCAGCCGAGCTCAAGACGCAGACCGGCGGTGCGCGGCTCGAGGTCACGCTGAACGAGCCGGACCCCGGCGCGTCTGCCGCTCTGGAGCGCTACGTCGCCGGCGAGATCACTGTGAGCCACGACGGACGCCGCCTGCGAGCCCCCGTGCACAGTGCCACGGGGTTCGCAACGACCATCGTACGTGCGCTCGACGCGGCGGAAATCGCCGTCGATGACATCGACGTTCACCAGCCCTCGCTCGACGACGTCTTCTTCGCCCTCACCGGCCACGCGACAGACGCGGACGTCGCGAGCGACCCCGAGCAGTCCGACTCAGCCCTCGAGGTTGCACACCGATGACCGCCACCACGCTTGCTCCCGAAGTGCCAGTCGGGCGGCCGCCGCGATCGCCTGGCCTCGTGCGCCAGCTCGTCGACGTGGTCGTGCTCACCGGACGAAACCTCGTCCACATCGCACGCGAGCCGCTGCAGCTCTCCGACGTCACCGTCCAACCGGTGCTGTTCACCCTGCTGTTCGTCTACGTCTTCGGCTCGGGCGTCGTCCTGCCGCAGGGCAGCTACACCGACTACGCGATCGCCGGCCTGCTCGCGCTCAACCTCACGACCTCGGCAATGGGAACCGCCGTCGGGCTCAGCGCCGACCTCGGCAGCGGCGTGATCGACCGCTTCAGGACGCTCCCCATGTGGCGCCCCGCGATGCTCGTCGGACGCTCGCTCGCGGATCTGCTCACAGCTGGAATCTGCACGGCGTTCGTCGTCGTAACGGGCCTGATCGTCGGCTGGCGACCGGAAGGCGACATCGGAGCGACGATCGCCGGGTTCGCGATCTTCCTCTTCTTCAGCTACGCCCTGTCGTGGACGTGCGCGTGCCTCGGGATGGTGAGCGAAAGCCCCGAGTCCGCGCAAAGCACGGGCCTCGTCATCTTCTTTCCGCTCGCGATCATCTCCAACGCGCTCGTTCCGACACAGCACATGCCGGCGGTGCTACAGGCGATCGCCAACTGGAACCCCGTGAGCGCCGTCACCGCCGCGGCACGCGAGCTATGGGGCAACCCCAACCCATCCTCGACGATCCACGCCTGGCCGATGCAGCATCCCGTGCTCGCCTCGCTGCTGTGGTCGGTCGCGATCCTCGCGATCTTTGCGCCACTCGCGACACACCTCTACCGCCGTCGCACCGCCGACTGAGCACACGACCTCGCCCAACCCAAAGCTCCGACGGACCAGCACACCAAAGCGACTCTGGACGTTCACCGCGCACGCACTCCTCCAACCGCATGGCAGCGAACGCTGCCGGAAACAGGGAGCTCACTAGGGACGCCGTGCGGGACATATGCTTGTGCCAGCACTAAGGCAGGGCTCGCAACGCGCGATCGAAGAGACCCGTATTCGCCAGAAACGCCCGCGGCGCCATTTGCTCGGCGCTTAGCCCAGCGCGAGGTGCGCGGCGATAGCTAGCACGACGACGCGTCCGCCGATCGCGAGCCCGCGCCGGATCGGCGGCGTGATCCACCGTCCGGCATGACCGGCGGTGACCGTCAGCACGACGTGCCAGCCCGCGGACGCCGCACCGACGCCGGCGGCAAACGCGGCGGCGGAGGCCGGCCCATCGAGCGTCAACCCCGCGGCGACCGCCGCGAACGACGCGATCGTGAGCGGGTTCGCCGCCGTGATCGCCAGGAAGCGCGCGTAGTGTGCCCGCGGCGCCCCGCCAGGGGCCGCGGCCACGGGGTACGGGCCGCGCTCGCGGGCCAACGCAACCAGGCCGTGCAACGCCATCGCGGCGAGCACTAGCGCTCCCACGATCCGAATCTCCCCCTCGTAGCCTGCGATCGCCGGACCGGCGACGCCCCCGGCCACAGCGGCGATCGCCGCGAAGCCGAAATCGACCGTCGCGACGCCCATCCCTGCGGCGACGCCGGCGCGTGGCCCGGCCGCCACCGCGGCCTCGACCAACAGCAGGCTGACGGCCCCCACCTGCATCGCGACGGCGAGCCCGGCGATCAATCCTGCGATCAGAGCGGCGGTCGGGTCCATGCCGCATTATTTGACCGCCTCCGCTGCGGAATTCAATGTGCTCACGTCAAGAACTGCGACAATCGCCGCAATGGACGCGATCGACAGTGAGATCGTCAGGCAGCTACGTGAGGACGCCAGGCTGTCATGGCGCGACCTGGGCGCTGCCGTCGGCCTGAGTGCTAACGCCGCCGCCGACCGCGTCCGGCGTCTGCGCCGGGCGGGCGTCATCACGGGCTTCGCGGCGCTTATTGACCCAGCCGCCGGGGGTCGCACACTGCAGGCGCTGGTGGGCGTCCACCTCGCCCACGGAATCGACTCTGACGATTTCGCCGCCGGAGTCGCCCGCCTCGAGCAGGTGATCGAGGTGCTGCACCTGACCGGCGCGCCGGATTACCAGCTCCGAGTGGCGTGCATCGACACCGCCGAGCTCGACGTGCTGCTGCGCACGCTGCGCGTGCGCCACGGTGTCGCCGACACCGACACGACGATCATTCTGCGCTCCGGCCCGGCATGGACTTAGAGTCGACGGGTAATCGTTCCGCCCGATAGGCGTCGAGGAGTAGCCCTGCCGGCCCGACTCGTCCGAGTTGACGGTCGAAGTCGTCAGCGAGTCCGACAGACATGACCGGACCGTCCGTCGCGCCGAGGGTCGGCGGGCGATGATCCTCGGTCCCTTCGAGGGGAAGGCGTGCTCCGGGATCACATCGGGCTGGTGTGAGTCAGGCGCCGGCCAGGTCTTGGGCCTCGTCCGTGTTCTGGGTGTCGAGCAGTGCGACGCATGCCTGGGTGCAGGCCTCGCAGACCTTCTCGCAGATTGCGCAGTGACGGTGATGGTGAGCGTGACGGGCGCACTCCTCGGCGCTGCTCTTGCAGGCGCGGACGCAGGCCTCGAGCAAGTGGTGGACGATGAACTGGTCCAATTGCGCTGGACGAGAAAGCACTCGCGCCGTGAGATCGCATACGTCTGCGCAGGTGATGCACAGGGCGGCGCACACGCGGAGTTCGTCGATGTCCTTCTCAGCGAGGTCGGCATTCGCGCAGGTGGTGCACGTCTGAACACACCTCAGGCAGGCGTCGATGGCCGCCGCGACCGCCGCTGTGCTGAGCGGGACGCCGGTCGGCACGGTATCCAGGATCTCTTGTGTATCGGTCATGATCGACCCCCGGATGGAGTGCAGCGCCCTGGGGGGCGCTGCCGGGCCGTTTGGCTCCGGCGAGCGCAGCATAACTCGCGTCAACGCCTCCGCTCTAGGCGGCCGGGCAAGCAACCGGCTCGGGCGTCACCTCCGTCGGCAGCGCGGCCGCCGGCGCCATTCCTCCGCGCGCGGTCGTTGTTCATCTGACCGCGCGCCGCCCGCCGCGAGCGTCGGTCCGCGAGCCACCCCTCCGGTTGACGCAACCGTCGGCCGCGGAGAGAATCGGCTGAACATTCGACCGTAGGAGGCTGCGCGTGTCGTGGAAGCTAGAAGGGTCCTACTTCGAGACCTGCTCGTGCAACGTGGTCTGTCCATGCACCGCATCGCTCGCGCTCGGCGCAACGCTGGACCGATGCCGGGTCACGCTCGTCTTCAATGTCAAGAACGGCGAGATCGAGGGCACCGACGTGAGCGGCTTGACCGTCGCCGCGGTCGCTGATACCCCGAAGGTGATGACCGACGGCAACTGGCGCCTGGGCGTGTTCATCGATGCCGCGGCGTCGGACGAGCAGGCCGAGAAGCTCGGCGGCGTGTTCTCGGGCGCGCTCGGCGGTCCGATGCAGGCGTTGGGCCCGCTGGTGGGGGAGAACCTCGGTGTCGAGCGGGCGCCGATCGAGGTGCGCGAGGAC
The DNA here is from genome assembly GCA_963699325.1 of uncultured Solirubrobacterales bacterium. GTDB lineage: Bacteria > Actinomycetota > Thermoleophilia > Solirubrobacterales > Solirubrobacteraceae > Palsa-465. The sequence continues at coordinate 196,957 of CAVOTN010000024.1, forward strand.
GGCTTGCGTCACTCGGTCCGGATCGGCGACGCGGTTGACTTCGAGATCGAGGACGTGGTGCCGTTCGGGGTCGAGACCGGTGAGCCCGCTCGCCTGACGGGCATCTTTCATCCCGCCGGGTCGGAGCTGACGGTCGCCCACGCGACGCGATCGAAGATCGACGCCTTCGGTATCCAGTACGACGGGAACGCCGGCTTCTCGACTTCCCATTTCTCGTGGGCAGCCTGACCGCCGCTGCGGTCAGCGACCGCGCCGGTGAACGTGGCGAACTCGCCGCGGCGGTCGCCGCGGTCCGTTCGCGCGTGGGCCTGGTGGTCCTGTTGCTCGCGCTGGCGGCCGGGGCGTGGTGGTCGACGGTCGACCGGATGGCCGGGATGGACGGCGGACCAGGCACGGATCTCGGCACGCTTGGCTGGTTCCTGGGTGTGTGGGTGGTGATGATGGCGGCGATGATGTTCCCGTCGTTGGCGCCGACCACCGCGTTGTACGCACGGATGACCCGCCAGCGTGGCTGGAGCCGCCCGCTTTTGTTCAGTGCCACGTACCTGCTGGTGTGGGGGGCGGCGGGACTCGTCGCCTACGGGCTGTTTCGCGTCGGCCGGAGTGCCCTGGGCGGCGATCTGGCCTGGCGGACCGGCGGGCGGTGGTTCGCCGGGAGCGTCCTCGCCGTCGCGGCGATCTACGAACTGACGCCTCTGAAGGACGTGTGCCTCGGAAAGTGCCGCAGCCCATTGGGGTTCCTGCTGGGAGCCTGGCGCGACGGGCACCGCGGCGCGCTCGAGATGGGATCCAAACACGCAGCGTGGTGCCTGGGCTGCTGCTGGGCGCTGATGGCCGGGCTGTTCGCGCTCGGAGTCATGAGCATCACCTGGATGGCATTGGTCGCCGCGCTCATCACGTTGGAGAAGACGATCCCGTGGCGGCGGGCAGCCACCTGGGGGACCGCAGGCGTACTCATCGCACTCGCCATAACGGTCGTCGCGATACCGAACGACGTCCCAGGGCTGGTGGTTCCGAGCGGGGCACAACACGCCATGCACTCGATGAACGCAATGCCTTGATTGGGCGCGACGCACGGAAAGGCGACTGACGCGTGCCGCCTGAGGTCACGCCGACCCGCGCTAGGTCTAGGCGGTCTGGCTAGCCCGTGTAATCGAACGTCGACGCTACACCCGCACACATCCCGGAAACTCGAACGAGAGCTTCTCGTCGACCGCGTACAGCCTGGGCGGGACCAGTCCCGGGGAGGGTCGAGCGGCCGATGAGCGGGACGCAGTAAGTCGAGCGATTCGCGATTTATCGCCCCGAGTGGAGTCGGGGACGCAGGCACATGCAGCTCCCGTGCTTTTTTTGCGTCTGCGGAGCCGTGGAAGCTCCACTGTTGTTGCTCAGCCATTAGTCAACGGTGCACATTTGGACTGATGTTCGATCGAGCCGGCCCGCCTGACTGACGAACAGACGGTCGTGTGAACATCAGTTCTCAATAAGGGGCAGTGGGGGTTGGCCTCCTAACCCCTTTCGGCACGACATCAAGGGGAGATGGAATGACGGTGCAGCGGCATGCGCGCAGGTCGGCTCGACGGCCGTCCGGGCGCGAACTCGGGACGTTGTTCGAGCGGCGCTCGGCGGGTGACGTCCGCGCGCGGGAGGAGATAATCGTCGCATTCCTCCCATACGCTCACTATCTCGCACGCCGCTATGGGGGACGAGGCGAGCCAGTCGACGATCTCTATCAGGCCGCCAGCGTCGGGCTTATCACGGCAGTTGACCGATACGAGCCTACGCGAGGCTGCTCCTTCGTCGCTTTCGCCACGCCGACCATCCTCGGCGAGATCCGGCGTCACTTCCGTGACAGAACTTGGCCCATGCGTGTACCGCGTTCGGTCCATGAGCGCGCCCGTCGGGTCGCCCGCGCCCAAACGGACCTGCGGGCAACGTCCGGGTCTGATCCGACCATCGAGATGATCGCAAGGCATCTGGGTCTTGAGCTCGGTGAGGTCGCCGAAGCACGGCGCGCACTCGATGCTTATCGGCCTCGATCGCTGGATGCGACGTCCGCGGCGGATCACGGCCCACAGGTCGCGCTGAAGGAGACCGTCGGTGATTTGGACCCGGAATACGAGCGGGTCGAAACCTACGCCGGGTGCGTGCACGCGCTTCGAGGACTTGAGCCGCGTGACCGCACGGTGCTGCTGTTGCGCTTCGGCGGCGAGCTCCAGCAGGACGAGATCGCGAAGCGCATCGGGGTGTCCCGGATGCAGGTCTCACGGATCATCCGTAAGGCCACCGCGGCCATGGCGGTCGCGGCGCCCGAGCTGCAGTAAGTGTCCCCCCGCCACAGCCTCAGGATGTCACTACCGCAGTCAACGTACCCCCGCGCACCGCCTCGAGACCAATACTGCACTTGCGTGATCTGTGTTAGCGGCGCGTTAGAAGGACGTCCGCCAGATTCAGATGAGTCAAAGTGCAATCCGGTTAGCTCATTCAAGGTGTCCTTCCGACCGCTTCACCCATGTTCCCTCACATCGGGCGCCCGCGGCTAGAATCGGCGACGGGCGCGATCGGTGACAAGTTACTTATCTTGACGGCATGCCCCTTTTAGGTCGAGGGGGCGTCGTCCGAGAACCCAGCTAATCGGGCTGGGGCAGAGAAGGGGTGTTCTTCTGCCATGCGTTATCTCAAGACGAACGAAGCTGCGGCCCTACTGGACGTCGGGCCAGGCACCCTGAGAGCATGGGAGCGTCGATTCGGGTTTCCCCGGCCCCAGCGCTCGCAGGGCGGGCATCGGGCCTACCCCCACGGCGAAGTAGCGGCGCTACGAGCGGCGCTCGAGGACGGGCACTCGATCCCAGTGGCCGTTGCTCGCGCTCGTGCGGTGCTGGCGGCGGACACCGGCACGCTGGTTGCGGCTCTGCTCGCCTACGACCACGAGCGCGCTGATCGCGCAATGGAAACGACGCTCGCGCTGCGGTCGGTCGAGCGCTCGGTCGAGGAGGTCCTGCTCCCGGGCTTGGAGAAGATCGTCGGCCACTTGGGTGCCGACTCGGCCGCCTGGGCCTTCTCCGCGAGCTGGGCGGCTGACTGGTTGCGTCGAGCCAAGCGCCTGGCCCCACCATCGGTCGGCAGCACCTGCATCGTGCTGGCCAATGCATCTCGGGACGAGCTCGATCTCGACGCTGCATACATCCGCGCTTTGAAGCTCTTCTGCCTGCGCGCCGGCGCAAAGGTCCTCATCCTCCCCGCGCAAACGATGACCGGGATAGGCGACGCCGCCTCGGTGCACCGCCCCAACCTCGTCGTTCTCGCCGGGAATCGCATAGACGAGGCGACCATCGCGAGATGGACATACGCCATCGGACGCTCGATCGGGCCACGGCCGCTTGCGCTCTACCGCCACGCGACGACGTGGAGCCATCACACCGTCCTGCCGACCGCGCCTAGCGATGCATTAGTGCGCCTACTCGAGCTACCCGACGCCGCCGGTCCCCCGCACGTCCGGGAGCTGGCGAGCTAACGGCCACGGGTCACGCACCCACTGGAGCGTAGACGCCGCCCGCGTCACCCGTCCTGGCGGGGGAGTGAATCGCCACCTACGAGCAGTATCGAGCGCGGGACAGGATGAAGGACGGCTGCAGGTTCGGATCCCCGCCTAAGCCGCCTCAGCCGCCGGCGCTGCCCGCCCGGGAAAATCAACGTGACGGACCCCGTTTCTCGCCTGTTGAAGGCGACTAAAAGGGTACGTGCACCGATTCGCCCGGGCTGGGAAGGCGGGCGGCGCTACACGTGGATGCGACGGCTGCTCGCTACCGATCTCGGCAGCAGCCTGTACGGGTGCCGGCAATGGATGACCGCACCCGTATCGGGCACACCAAGGACAGCCATGGGATGGGCCAGTTCCGAAGACGCGAACGGTCCGCAGTGCGGACCGAACTGCGCCTGATCGCCGCCAGTCACAACCTCACCAAACGCCACGCGCATCGGGTAGCGCTGGCCGCCAGCTGACACACGGCTGTCAGCCACGCCGACCCTGCGCCACCCCGGCGGCCATGACGTCATCTCGCCTGGCGATGTCGTCTGCTTTCCCGAGGGCGAAGGCGGCGCCCACCGGTTGCTCAACCATGCCGACGAACCGCCACGGCTGGTGATCTGCTCGGCGCCCGTCACTGGACCATGGGCCTCTGTGTACCCCGACGACAACACGTATGTGCTCCGCGTTCCCGGGCAGACCGGGCATTGCTTTCGGCTCGCCGACAAGCTTGGCGACTACTGGGACCGCGTGCCGGGCGCCGGAAGCGCGTAGCGACCCGCGGAAAGGGCGCCTCAGCCCTCGCCAGCAGTTCGTTCGGCACAGCGACGCCGCCGGCGGTCGCGGAGCGGGTCGCGCGCGAATAGGATTGCGGGGTGACCGTGGCTTCGGGAGAGATCGGTGACGGGGGTTTGGCGGCGGCGGTGTGGGATCTCGACACGCTCGTCGACGGTCGCGGTGCGGACGGTGCGCGCGCGCTGCTTGACGACGCCGCGCGGCGCGCCGCTGATTTCGCCGTGCGCTACGGCGGGCGCGTGCTACAGCTTGACGTCCCGGAGTTCGCTGCCGCGACACAGGAGTGGTCGGGGATCCGGGAGACGATGCTGCGCGCGTTTCTGTACGCCTCGCTCTCGCATCAGCTGGATCTCTCGGACGCGGCTGCCGGCGCGTTGTATGGGCTTGTTGCGGAAGGGCGCTCCGAGATTGAGCAGGAGTTGCGGTTCTTTGAGCTGGAGTGGGGCGCTGGATCGCAGGACGCCGTGGAGCGGCTGCTCGCGGACGCGGGTCCGGAGGTCGAGTTCGCGGCCCATCATCTTCGTCGGGTGCACGACGCCGCCAGCGAGCAGCTCAGTGTCGCCGAGGAGCGGGTCCTGTCCGAGACGTCGGCGACGAGCCGGTTTGCGTGGGTCCGGCTGGCGAACGGGTTGATCTCGGAGGTGCAATGTGAGGTTGACGGTGAGCAGGTCGGTGTCGGTGCGTTTCTGAGCATGCTCGAGGATCCCGACCGTGGGGTGCGAAAGCGGTTCATGGAGGGGTTTGTGGCGGCGCAGGAGCCGGGTCTTGGAACCCGCTCGGTCGTGTACAACGCGCTGCTGCAAGGGCACGCGACGCTCGATCGGCTGCGAGGACGCCGCCACTGGCTTGACGCGCGGAACCGTGAGAACGAGATCTCCGGTGAGGCGGTGCAGGCACTAGTCGACGCGGTGGTCGGCCGCTACGACATCGCCCACCGCTGGCACCGGCTGAAGGCGAGGCTGCTCGGACTGGACCAACTCGCCGATTACGACGTGATGGCACCGATCGGAGACATCGAAGGCCGCTACTCCTATGTCGAGGCGCGAGAGCTTGTGCTCGGCAGTTACGGCTCGTTGTCAACGAGGGCGCGCGCGATCGCCGCACGTTTCTTCGATGAGGGCTGGATCGACGCGCCGGCACGACCGACGAAGTTCCCGGGGGCCTTCTGTGACTGGTCGTGCACCGTGCATCCACATGTGTTGCTGAACTACCGCGGCCGCATCGGTGATGTGTTGACGATGGCTCACGAACTCGGCCACGGCCTTCACGCTGTACTCGCCGCCCCCCGCGGAACCTTTGACTTCATGCCGACGATAACCATCGCCGAGACGGCGTCGACCTTCGGCGAGACACTGCTGATCGAGCGACTGGTTCAAAGCGCCCGGAACGATCCTGAGAGACTGGCGATCATCGGTCGCAGCATCGACAACGCGTTGCTGCCCGTGCACTGGCAGATCGCCTTCAACCGCTTCGAGGATGCCGCGCACACGGCGCGCAGAGCCGAAGGGGAACTCTCGCCAGAGACGCTGGGCGCACTGTATGCCCAGGCTATGCGCGACTACTACGGCGAGGCCGTGGAGCCCACCCCCGGCAGCGAGCGCTGCTGGTCGATCGTTCCGCACTTCTTCTTCGACACACCCGGGTACGTGTACGGCTACGCCTTCGGACAGTTGCTGGCCCTCGCGGCCTACGCGCGCTACCAAGAGATCGGCAAACCATTCGTCAACCGCTACCTCGAGATGCTCGCCGCCGGCGGCTCACGCGACCCACAAACGCTCGGCGAGATGATCGGCTTCGACCTCAGCGACCCAGGCTTCTGGAACCTCGGCCTCGACCTGATCGACGCGCGACTGCGCGAGGCTGAGAAGCTGGCGGACGGCCACGCCAGCTGACCTCGCCCGCGCAGTACTGCACAACCCGGAGTTGCGCTTGGGCATGAACTCGGGTGCGACGCCGGCGCCGACCTCCGGCCACGATGGTGCTTGCTGATCGCGTGACTCGTGCGCGGCAGCGCTGACGCCGTGCGGGGTGGCGGCGAGACTGCTCGTATCGAACGAGGCCGACGACGGCGACTCGCAATCCCGTCATTCGCCCCAATCGTCGGTGATGCCGGTGGCAAGGTATCACCGACGGGAACAGCAGCCGCGTGACCGGACACTTATCGGTATGGACTTCCGCAGCGACCTCGAGCTCTGGAGGCTCGCCCGCGCCGACCCGGACGCGTTCGGCGTGCTGTTCGAGCGCCACGGGCGCGCCGTGTACGCGTTTTGCGCGCGACGCACGGCCGACCTCGCGCTCGCCGAGGACCTCACGAGCATCGTCTTCCTCGAGGCCTGGCGCCGTCGCGAGCGCACCGAGATCACCGGTGAGAGCCTCCTTCCGTGGCTGCTGGGGATCGCCCACAACGCGGTGCGCAATGCGCACCGCTCGCGACGCCGCCACCGGGCCGCGCTCGCGCGGCTGCCGCCCGAGCCCCTTGAGGCCGCGGCGGACGACGTCGCCTCGCGCATCGACGCCGAGCGTGCGCTCGCGGATGCCCTGCAGGCAATTCGCACGTTGCCGGACCGCGAACGCGACGTCGTCGTCCTCGTTCTCTGGAGCGGGCTGTCCTATGAGGACGCCGCGCTCGCCCTCGGCGTGCCCGCCGGCACCGTGCGCTCCCGTCTCTCGAGAGCCCGTGCCCGCCTCAGCGCTTCGCTGGTCAACCCCTTCCCGTCGAATCCTGGAGCCCTCAAATGATCGACCCGACCTCCGTTCCCGTTCCCTCCGACGCCTGGGTCGCGGCGCGCCGCGATCACCTGCTCGCCGAGCTCAGACGCACACCCGAGCGCCGCGCGCACCGCCGCCTGGTCGGCGGCATGGCTGCGCTCGCCGTCGCCGGGGCGGCGACCGCCGCCGTGCTGCTCATCGCCGGTGGTCCGGCCGCGTCGACCGCGTTCGCCGGCTGGCGCGCCGCGCCCACGGCGGCGGCGCCCGGCCAGCTGCCGGCCGCCGAGGCGAGCTGCCCGGCCGGTGGGCCGAGCCCGGGCGGCAAAGTCGGGCCCCCGGGGGCGGTGCCGTCCGGCCCGCCTGCGCTCTCGGACGTGCGCGGCCCCTACTCGATGCTGCTCTACCTCGACGGCGCCGGGGGGAGCACGCTGTGCATGAGCGGCGGCTCGTTCGTGCGCGTGCTGCCCACGCCGGCGCCGACCGCGCCCGCGCCGCCCGCCGACGGCCTGGTGATTGACCACCTCGCGAGTGGTGCCGTGACGTTCGTCGAGGGGCGCGTCGGCTCGGCGGTGACCGGTGCGGGGCTCACGCTCGACGACGGCACGCGAGTGACGGTGACCGTCGGCGGCGGGCACTTCATCGCCTGGTGGCCGGGCAGCGAGGGCGTCGCGACGAGCACCGAGACCACGGCGTCCGGGAGCCAGAGCGGCCCGGCCGACGTCGCCATGAGCGGCCCATCCCTGTCGGTCCGGCACGGCGCCATGCAACCGTGTGGTGCACGTGCTCGACGGTTCTGCGCCGCCGCCTCATAAGGGCGGTTGATCCTCCCACCAACGGCCGAGGCGCGAAGCGCGGCCAGAACCCGTCTCTTCGCGCCTCGGCCGCGGCGATCGTGTAGGTCAAAAGAAACCAGCGCACGCAGCGAGTGAAAGACGCGTTGCGTCAGTGCCATACACTCGTTGCGCATTGGCTGGTGCCGTTCTCCGCTCGACAGCCAATCCGCCAAGCTAGGCCGATGCGCCGCCCATCCGTCCTATGGCCCCTGGCCGGGGTCGCCGCCGGCGCGATGGCGGTGTTCGTCGCACTCACTGTCGTCGTGACCTCAAGCCCGTCGCTCGCGGCGGACTCGCGCGCCTTCCACATCGCCAACGAGCTACGCACGCCAGCACTCGACCACGCGGCGCGCGTTGTCACCACACTAGGCCTGCTCGTGTTCGTCGGTCCGGTGCTGCTCATCGGCGCCGCGCTGCTGATCCATCGTCGGCGCCGTGCTCGTGCCGCTTCCGTGCTGATCGGAGCGGCTCTGGCGTGGATCAGCGTCTGGATTACCAAAGCCGCGGTCGACCGCGCGCGCCCACCAGCGCCGCTCGTGCACACCTCCGGGCAAAGCTACCCCTCCGGCCACGCCGCCAACTCCGTCGGCTACCTGGCGCTCGCAATCGCGCTCACCGTCGCGATCTCGAGCAGGATCGGACGCATCGCGGCTGTCGCCGCCGGTGCGCTGCTCACAGTGCTGGTCGGCCTCAGCCGGATCTACCTGCGCGCCCACTACGCCTCCGACGTCCTCGCCGGCGAAGCGCTCGCGACCGCGATGTATGCGCTCGCCACAATCGGCACGCTCGCGTGGAAAGAACGCGGTTACTCAGCCCGCAAAGCGAGCGCTTCCCCACGAGCCGGCGGCGCGTGAGCCACGGACGAAACACGACGGCCGCGATCAGCCGACCCTCCCTCGCTCCCGTCCAGCGAGCCCGGAGTGCTACTCCCAACCGCTACTCCGCGAACTCGACTCGGCGGCACACCCGGTCGCGACAATCGGAAATACCTGTAAACGACGGCATTTCCAAAGCGGGAGCGACGGGACTCGAACCCGCGACCTCCGGCGTGACAGGCCGGCGCTCTAACCAACTGAGCTACGCCCCCGGAGGGGGACTCTAAGTATCGCAGGAGCGTCCGGCTCGAGGTTCGCGGCCGCCAGCGCAACTTTCGATCTCCCGGCGAGTTTCAGCGTCGGAATCGATCTCCGGAGGACGCACCTAACCCGGCCGTGGGTGCGTTGTTGGGATCAGCGACGGGGACCCTTCACGGGGTCCCCGTCGTATTTAACGGCCGCCTCGGCGTGGATCAATGGCCGGCGGGCCCCGGCGCCGGGGTCAGCAGCCCGAGGAAGCTCTGCACGAACTGCTCGTAGCGTTCGCGCGGATATCGCTGGGCATCGGTCAGGACCATCCGCGCCGCCTGCTCGCTCCAGTCGCGTATCGCTCGCGCGGTCAGCTCCACGTCCAGGTCGTCACGGCGCTCGCTGCGCTCGACCGCCCATCGCACCAGCCCCTCGATCCGGGCCAGCACGCGCGCGCGATTGACCTCGACGTGCTCGCGCACGATCTCCGGCGTGCCCTCGAGCGGCAGCAGGATGATCCGCCACGTCGCCGGCCGGCTCGTCACGGCGTCGAGGAAGCGCGCGACGCCCGCCGCGAGCAGCTCCCCCGGCTCGTGGTCTCCCGGCTCCTCGGGGACCACCTCCGCGAGCTGCGCGAGCGAGATCCGCTCCTCGCGCTCGATCACCGCGTGCAGGAGCCGGTTGAGGTTCGGGAAGTGGTCGTAGACGACGGGACGGGTGATGCCGGCCTCGCGCGCGATCGCCTCGATCGAAACGCCGGCGTACCCCCGCTCGAGGATCACTTCGAGTGCGGCGTCGATCAGATGCTCGCGCCGCTGCTCGGGGGCCATCCGCGGCGCGTACCGGCGTCGGCGTTTGGTCGGCGGGGCTGGTGGCGAGGCCATCCCGGGGGCAGGCTAGCGGAGGCTCAGCCGCGCCGGAGCCACCGCCGGCCGCCGTCGTCCACGACTTGCCGGAGCACCTCTTCGCTCCAGTCGCGGGTGCGGAGCAGTCGGTAGCGCTCGGCGGCGATCCGCATGTACGCCTCGGTAGCGGTGCGGTCGCCGACCAGGTCGAGCTCGCGCAGGAGCGCCACGGCCGGGCGGTACTCGGTCTCGAGCCACAGCATCGCGGTCTCCCTACGGCGGAGTGCGTCGCCGCGGCTCTGACTCGCGCGAAAGCCCCACGCCTCGACCGCCTCCGCCAGCACGGCGAAGTCCCACGGGTCGGTCAGCTCGATCTCCGAATGCGCCTCATCGGGCAGGGGCACGCGCTCGAAGAACACTCGCTCATGGCTCTTGAACGGCAGATCCGAGAGCCTCATCGCACTCCCGGCGTCGACGCGCGTGACCACCTCGGTGATATACGCGTCGATGTCGCTTCGCCCGAGCGCTCGCGCGACCGACACGCGATGGTGGCCGTCGCGGACGAAGTACAGCTCGCCGATGCGCAACAGGTCGACCGGCGGGAACGACTCGCCGCGACGGGCCGCGGCCGCGATCTGCTCCCAGCGGCTGCGCGAGCGCCCCGACGTGGGCCGGAAACGGCGATCGTAGTCCCGGGTGCGGTCGACCGAGCCGACGATCTCGTCGAGCGCCACGACGTGCAATCCCGCCGAGTGCTCACTGACGAACCCGAGGGCGTCGATCACCTCCTCGTACGGGAGGACAACGCCGACGTCGTCGGGCTCGCCGCGCAGGCGCCCGATCAGTCGGGTGATCGTCGCTCGCCGGCGGGCGCGCTGGAAGTCGTGCTGCGCGTCCATGCCGGGCAGCCCTGTGGAACGTGGCGGCGGCATGCGAACCTCAGGTTAGCCCCGGCGGGGCTCCGGAAGCGACCCTGGTGTTTATTTTCAGATCAGCTGGAGCTTTGCGGCGGGCTAGCCGCAGGAACCTGCGCCGCGCCCCCGGGCCGTGCGGCGGCTCCCGTGCCGGCGCCCGCGGCTCCGGCCGGGACGAGGATGCTCCGACCGGACTCGGCGTCGAACAGCTGCAGGTGCTTGGAGTCGAACCACAGCTCGGCCTCCTGGCCCTGCTGGACCTGGCTCTCCGCTGAGAGCCGCGCCGTCACCTGGACGCCGCCCTGGGCGCGCGGAAGGTCGGCGCCGCCGATGTCCTCCGCCAGCTCCGCGAGCTCGGCCGAGGCGACCTGCTCGGAGGCGACGACGAAGTAGGCGTAGTACTCCGAGCCCATCGACTCGAGCACGTCGATCTTGGTCTTGAACACCGTTCCCTTCGATCGATCCGGGACCAGCGCCGCGTCCTCGAAGTGCTCGGGTCGTAGGCCCGCCACTATGCCCCTGCGATCGCCGCCCGGGCCGGACTCGAGCCGGTGGCGCAGCTCGTCGGGGATGTGGACGTCGCCGATCGGCAGGTGGATTTTGTCGCCGCTGATCTCGCCGGCGAGGAAGTTCATCGACGGCGACCCGATGAACCCGGCCACGAACAGGTTGGTCGGATAGCCGTAGAGCTCGGATGGCGGCCCGACCTGCTGGAGGATTCCGGCGCGCATCACCGCGATCCGGTCTCCGAGCGTCATCGCCTCGGTCTGGTCGTGGGTGACGTAGATCGTCGTCGTCTCTAGCTGCTGCTGGATCCTCGAGATCTCGGTCCGCATCTGCACGCGCAGCTTGGCGTCGAGGTTCGATAGCGGCTCGTCCATCAGGAACACGCTCGGATTGCGGACGATCGCGCGTCCCATCGCGACGCGCTGGCGCTGGCCGCCTGACAGGTTTGCCGGCTTGCGGTCGAGGTGTTGCTCGAGGTCGAGGATCTTCGCGGCGTCGTTGACCTTGCTGTCGATCTCGCTTTGCGGCGTCTTGGCGAGCTTCAGCGCGAACCCCATGTTCTCCCGGACGGTCATGTGGGGATAGAGCGCGTAGTTCTGGAACACCATCGCGATGTCGCGGTCCTTGGGCGCCTTCTGGTTGACGACCTGCCCGCCGATCTTGAGCTCGCCATCGGAGATGTCCTCTAGTCCGGCGACCATCCGCAGCGCGGTCGACTTCCCGCATCCGGACGGACCGACGAGGATCATCAGTTCGCCGTCGGGGACGTCGAGATTCAGGTGCTTGACGGCCTCGAAGCCGTCCGGATACCGCTTGGTCACGTCTTGGAACTGGATCTCGGCCATTCGGTGAGGCTCCTTTTCGGTCTATCCCTTGACTGCGCCCGCGGTCAGCCCGGCCACGATCCGCCTCTGGAAGATCAGGACAAGCAGCATCACCGGGATCGTCACGATCACGGCGGCGGCAGCGATGTCCCCGTAGGGCACGCTGAACTGTGACACGCCGGGGAACGAGGAGATCGCGGCAGGCACGGTCTGCGCGGCCGACGTCGAGGTCAGCGAGATCGCGAACACGAAGTCGTTCCAGCAGATGATGAACACGATGAGGAACGTGGTCACGATCCCCGGGGTGGCGAGCGGCACGATCACCTTGCGGAACGCTTGGAACGGCGTCGCCCCGTCGACCTGGGCGGCCTCCTCGAGCTCCCACGGTATCTCTCTGAAGAACGCCGACAGGACGTAGATCGACAGCGGCAACGCGAACGTCATGTACGGGATGATCAGCCCCGGCCAGGTGTCGTACAGCCCGATTTGCCGCCACAGGTTGTAGAGCGGGCCGACGATCGAGATCTGCGGGAACATCGCGACGCCGAGCGCGGCCAGCAGGATCACCTGCTTGCCGGGAAAGTCCAGGCGCGCGATCGCATACGCCGCGGAGGACGCGAGCGCCACGGCCAGGACCGTCGAGATCAGCCCGATCCCGATCGAGTTGCGAAGTGCGTCCGTGAAGATCCCCTGCTTGAAGATGTCCGAGTAGTTCGACAGCGTCCATGGTGGGGGATGAAGCTCCCGTCGGTGGCGGTCGCAGGCGTCTTCAGCGACAGGAACACGATCCACAGGACCGGGATCAGCGAGGCGACGCAGATGACGACGATCGCCGTCGACCAGCCCCCGATCTGTTTCGTACGATGGCTCATCACGCCGCCTCGGTACTGGGTGCCCGGCCGGCACGCAAGCCAACGATGAACACGAGCGCGATCAGCGCGACGAGCAGGAACAGCAACACCGACACTGCGGATCCGAGCCCGAGGTTGAGCCGGTCGAGCAGCGTGTTGTAGTTGAGCATCGAGATCGACTCGGTGCCCTGCGCGCCCTGGTTGAAGATGTAGATCGTGTCGAAGATCCGGAACGCGTCGAGCGTGCGGAAAAGAAGCGCGACGACGATCGCGGGCTTCATCAACGGCAGCGTGATCTTGGTGAAGCGCTCCCAAGTGGTTGCCCCATCGACCTTGGCCGCCTCCTGGAGCTCGTCGGGGACGAGCGCCAGCCCGGCGAGGAGGAGCAGCGCCATGAACGGGGTGTTCTTCCAGACCTCGGTGACGATGATCGCGACGTAGGTCCCGAATGTGTGGCTGAGCGGATCGCCGCTCAGCCCGAGGAGCTTCGGGATCCACCCGCTCTGCAGCGAAAACGCGAGCTGCCACGACTCGGCCGCCACCACCGCGACGATCGCGTAGGGCACGAGCGCGATCGCGCGCACGAGGCCGCGGGCGAAGATGATCCGGTGCATCACCAGTGCCAGGCACATGCCGAGCACGAGCTGGATCGAGACGCTGATCACCGTGAGGATCACCGTGTGGAACACGTCCTGCCACCAGACGGGCGCGGTCAGGACGTGGCCGTAGTTCGACAGGCCGATGAACTTGGTGGCGTTCGGGAATCGCAGGTCGGCGCGCTGCAGCGACAGCACGACGGCGTCGATGATCGGGTACGCCGTGACCGCGACCATGACGATCGCCGCCGGAGCGACCAGCCATAACGCGAGGCGGCGCTCGGCTCGGGCGCGGTCGCTGAGATGCTTGCGCCGGCTGACTGGGGCGCTCGGAGCGCTTGGAGGGGCGGTGACGGCGCTCACAGCAGGGCCGATGAGGACAGCGACAGCTTGATCTCGTTACGCAATGTGCTGACCACCGTTTTCGGGTTGATGTTCGATGTGGGCGAGAGGGTCTTCTGGATCGCGAGCGTGACGTCCGCGTAGGCCGGTGTCTGAGGCCGGATCCCGTACGTCTCGAGCTGCTGCTTGATCAGCTGGTGAAACGGATATGCCTTCTCGAACGCCGGCTGGTCGTAGATGCTCGCGGCCACCGGCGCGAGACCGCCCTTGATCGCGTCCCGGCTCTGGTTCTTGTCCTGGGTCAGGCACTGGACCGCCTGGAAGGCCAGGTTCGGGTGCTTGGAGAAGGCCGAGATGCCGAGGTTGTAGCCGCCGATCGAGACCTTTGGGGGGATGCCGGGCGTGACCTGCGGGAAATAGGCGTAGCCCATGTCTTTGAAGACCTTGGGGTTTCCCGCCTCAGTCGCCGACCAGACGAACGGATAGTTGATCATGAACGCGGCGGTGCCGTTCTGGAACGCCACCTGCCCCGGTCCCTCCATCGACACGTTCAGCGACGGATCGGCGCCCTTGGAGGTGGCGAGCTCCTTCATGATCTCGGCCGCCTTCAGGGTGGAGGCGCCGAGGACGACCTTGTTGTTGGCGGTGAGGATCTGCCCGCCGGCGGAGTTGACCATCGAGTTGAACCAGACGGTCAGCCCCTCGTACTGCGCGCCCTGCTCCTCGATGTAGTGCGGCTTGCCCTGCGCGGCGAGCTGGTTGGCCTCGGCGATCATCTGCGTCCAGGTCTTGGGCGGATTCGGCACCAGGTCCTTGCGGTACCACAGCAGCTCGGTGTTCGAGTTGATCGGAATCGCCCATAGCCGGCCCTGCCAGGTCGCGGTCTGAACCGGTCCGGGCAGGTCCTGGCTCTTGATCTGCGACGCGAGGGACGCCGGCACGGGCTTGAGCCACTTGGCCGTTGCGAACTCAGCGGTCCAGTCGACATCCATCGCGAGGATGTCGATCGACGAGTCATTCGCGGCCAGCCGGCGCACGAGCGAGACCCGCTGCTGGTCGGACGAAGTCGAGAGGAAGTTGGTCTTGATGTCGTAGGCGCCGTGCGAGCCCTGGCTGCACTCGGCCGCGGCCGCCTGGAAGGAGCCGGATGGCTCGGGGAACACGTACCAGTTGAGCGTCACCGGTCCCTTGCCCGAGGACCCGCACGCGGCCAGGAGCGCGATCGCGCCGGCGGCGGCCAGCGCCGCTGCGACTCGCCTCGTACCTCGACCTCTCCTCTGAGAGCGTCTCCTCACCAGACTCTCTCCGTTCCCATCTATCCCGTCCCTTCTGCTTGCGACGTGACCCGAGTACCCAGCTTTGGCAATCGGCTAACCCGAAGTTGGTACCCGGTGGCCCAGCGGTCGGCGGCGGGTGTGCCGGACGGTCCAGTTCGGGCGAGTTGTGCGGCTACCGTGCATCGGCGCGGGGCGTGGACGGCTCGGCGCAGAGCGCGCACCTGGCCCAGTCGAACGGCCGGGCGATACCCCGGATGCGCCTGTCGTTCTCGTGCCATTCGCGGTTGAGGTGGCGGCCGATCACGACCGCGGCGACCCGATCGGCGCCTGCGGCCTTCAGCGCCGCGGCGGCGCTCTGGGCGCTTGCTCCGGTCGTCCACGTGTCGTCGATCAGCAGCACCGAGCGGCCCTCGATCGGTCGGGTCGCGACGAACTTCTCGGCGTTGAACGTGCGTGGCTGGACCTCGACGTCGGATCTTTGGAGCACGCGCTCGTAGCGGTCGCGGGTGGGGGCGACGAGCTCGCCGACGATCCACCGAAGCGGGTGGCGCTCGTCGCGAATGCGATCTCCGGAGGGGACGGTCGTGACGAGCTCGAACCGTTGTTCGCTCGCGCCGGCCGCGTGCGCGAGGCAGCGCTCGTGCTCGGCAAGGAATCGCCACAGGATCGCCGCGAGGCTCGCCCCCAGCCGGCGCGCGACATCGCCGTGCAGGCGCTTGTAGCTGGCCAGCGCATGATGCAGCTGCTCGCGCGCGACGCTGTAGGAGATCGGCGCGACCGCGTCGAGCATCAACCGTCCGTGATCGCACGCGTAGCACCGCGCGTATCCGTCGGTGAAGTTGAAGCAGACGCTGCAGACGCTGGGGCCGCGCCGCGCGCCAAGCATCACGTTCTCGTACAGCGCGCTCAGCTCGCGGACCGAGGGCATGCCGGCCCCGTTTACGCGACGAGCGACCCGGGCGAGATCAGCCGCTCGACGGCAGCGGTGATCTCCTCCGGCGACTGCACGACCTGCGTGCCGGGCCGTGCCGCGTATTCCCGTGCCCATTGCTGCTGCTCAACCAGCGAGGCCAGGAGGAACACGGGCCGCCCCTGCGCGAGGGCGAGGCGTGCCTGCATCCGCGCGCCGCTCGTGTCCGACGCCTCGACCACAACCGTCGCCAGGGTGACGCCGGACATCACGGCGTTGCGCATCGGAAAGCTGCGCCGGCTGGGCGGGGCATCCGGCCAGAACTGCGATATGACCGCGCAGTCGGAGGCGATGCGGCGCTGGAGCGCTTCGTTCTGGGGCGGGTAGGAGCGCGCAAGCCCTGTCCCGATCACCGCGACCGTCCGGCCCCCGCGGGCCAGCGCCGCGGTGTGGGCAGCCGTGTCGATGCCGGCCGCAAGCCCCGAGACGACGGTGTATCCGCGGTCGACGAGATGCTCGGCGATCGCGCCGGCTCGCGCAATGCCGGCGCGCGTCGCCTTGCGCGCTCCGACGACCGCCACCGCGTGAGAGTCCGCCGGCGTCAAGCGGCCCGCCACGAACACCATCGGCGGTCGGTCGTGGACCGCGCGGAGGTTCGGCGGATAGCCGGGCTCGAGCACGGTGACGAGGTGCATGCCCGCCGCGCTCCAGCGATCGAGATCCGCGCCGGCCTGCGCGAGGACCTCGTCCTGGTCTACGTCTGGGGCTCGCGGGGTGTCGAGCAGGCTCGTCTGCCCAGGCGCTGTGTCTGACCCCACAGGTTCTTCGTCGAGCACGGCTGCGGCGGAGCCCAGCTCCTCAACCCGCTCCGCGTATTCAACCCAAGGCCGCCGGCCCGTCCTGAGCAGGGCCACCATGGCAGCACGCTCGCCAGCAGGGGTCACCGGTCGAGCGTACCGCGCCCGACAGATGCTTATTGGCCCGGTTTCAGCCGACTGGCTGAAGGGGCTCCGCTGGCGGCGCGGTGGGCTCCTTCGCCTGCGTCGCCTCGACGCTGCTCGCCTGGCTCACGATCTCATCGTGGGGCTCGCGCTCATCGGTGCTAAGCGCGCTGCGGAAGTCGCGGATTCCCTTGCCGAGCGCGCGGCCGGCCTCGGGCAGTCGCTTGGGACCGAGCACGAGCAGCGCGACAACGAGGACGAGAAGCAGGTGGGTGGGCTGAAGGATGTTGTCGACGAATGGCATCGGCACAAGCTTACCCGGTGGGGGCGGCTGGCCTAGGGACTTTTCGTTATTCGAGCCCGGCTTACCGACGACGGCCTCCTACTCTGCGCTCGCGGGCTGCGCTCGCGCGGGGCTCCTCCGCCCCTCGAGGTCCTGTGCGCTCGTACATCGGGTCGAGGCTGGCCGCCGACGATCACGGCAACTCGCTGGCTCGCCGCTGGGGCATACGGGTAGTTGCCCATCGGTAGCGACGCGATCTGGAACCAGTAGGTTCGATACACCGTCGGGTCACCCGGTCCGAACGATGCCACCGTTGAGAAGCGTCCGTTGCCCCTGACATGTTCCTGGACGCCGTACGTGTTGTACGTCGACCCATAGCCGATGCGCAAGCGCACGAGTGCGCCGTCGGGAGGCAGGTACCCGCCGAGAAGCCGGCCGACGAGATGCACGGTGCCGCCCCAGGCGACATGCCGAGGCCAGACCTTCAATAGCCGGATTCGGGCCGGCACGATCGTGGTGACCTGCCCGCTCGATGGCAGGATCGTTGCCGTGCCGTCGGTCACCGCGCGGATGAGCCGCGACGGGCCTGCGGGCAGCGTGGCCGTCCAGCTTCCGTCGGGCGCGGTTGTCGCCACGGCGACCTGGTTGAACGGGGCAAGACCGTTGTTGGGAGCGGCGAGAATGTGGATCGGCTGCCCTGCGAGCGGCGCCCCCTCACTGGTCGTGTATAGCCCGTGGACGGTGACGGGCTGACCGTACGGCACGTCGAGCGTCTTGGTTGCGTGGACGCTCGGCATTCTGCAGACACGCTTGAGGTGCCCGTTGCTCGCGCGCCTGGTCCTGCACTGCTCGACGTACTTGACGACCTTGATCGTCTTGAGGTGGCCGCCGCGCTTCATCCTCACGACCTTGCCATCTCGGTGGACCGTCGCCCAATGCCAGTCGACCCGCACTTGCTCTCGCACGGTCCGACGCCGGAGCGGATCGACGATCTTCGTGAGGCTGACCTCGGCATCGGAGGCGGTACGGACCGGAAGCGCCACCGCTTCGCTGGCGGAGGCACAGTTGCCGACGTTGTCGCATGCGGTCGCCCGGAACGTGTAGGTCCCGATGCGGTCGGCGTCATCGAAGTGGGCGAGCAGGTGCGATCCGTCGAACGTCGTCGGAAGGCTCGTCCAGTCGCTGGTGCCGGCGGGGGCCATCTCGATCGAGCCGCCAGCGACGCCCGACTCGCTGTCGCTCGCGTCGACGACGATCCCGGTGGGGTCTTGGGGGTTCCGTGGCTCGAAGAGCAGTGACGGTGGCGCCTCGTCGATCTTGATCGAGGTCGAGCTCGTGCCGGTGTTGGGCTGACCTTGGGGGTCGCTCGCCTGGTTCCACGCTGTGCAGGTCACGGTGTGGACGCCATCCCCGTTGACGGTCAGCCCGCCCGCGGGGTAGGACTTGGCGGCAGCATGGTCGATGCCGCAGTTCATCCCACCGACCCCGGAAGGACCGGCGCTCGGCGTGGCGTCGACCGTGACCGCGTGATTGACCCAGAGGCGTGGGGTTGGCATCGTTCGGAGTGCGGAACGACACCCCAACCGGATCGTTATCGACCAGCACGGTCTTGGCACGATGTTGCGACCACCCCAGCCGCGTTGGTCGCGGTGAGATCGATTTGGAAGCTTCCGCTCGTGGGCACCTGCGAGCGGGTGTCGACACTGAACGACCAGCTCACCGGATTCGGGCACTGCTGCCAGACCGAGCTGTCCTGCGGCTCTGACGGACCGTTCACGCCGCATGTCCGCGACCGTCGCCTCCGATGAGCAGATGCCGGACACGTCGCTGGAATACAGCGCGACCGGCCAGTCATCGCCTGGCGGATTCCACACGTACGATCCGCTCGTCCACAGGGCGTCCCTGTCCGGTCACGTACGGCGCTGAGTTCTCGGTGCCCTGGAGTTCGATTCCTGAGACCGTGAACCACGGCGGGTTTGACCAGGAGCAGCCTCCGAACGTCCAGTTGTTCTGGGTGCAGACGATCTGGATGCCGTAGATCTGGCTGTTGATGTTCGAGCTGCCCTCGAGCGCGGTGTTGAACCAGTCGCTGACCCTGCGCGAGGGTGGATCCGCCGTATGCCGCCGGTGTTGACGTCTTGCCAGAAGTCGCCGACGACGATGCCGGTGGTCCAATTGCCGGCGTTCACGTCGCCGTTTGCGGTCCACGCGTGGTTGATCGTGATCCCGGGGGGCGCGGTCGTCATCCAGTACGCGTTCATCCCTAACGGGATCACATTGCCGCACGTCGATCGTCATCGGGCAGCTCGAGGGGATAATGAATGCGCCGGGGTTCGCGTAGACGCTGAACGCGTTGCAGCTGCCGGCACCGTCGGTCACCCAGATCGTCCCAGCCCGAGCCACCGGAGCTGCCACCGCGGCCAGCAGACAGACCGCGATCGATGCGGCGACCGCGGCCCAGCCTCTGAACGCCCCTCGATTCATCCGCGCTCCTACATGCAGCTATCCATGCACCGTGAACGTGTGGTCCGTCGGCGTGAACGAATCCACCCGCGACATCGCCGGTGAACACCATGAACTGTTGGTTGAGCCCGGTCGCTCCCGTACCACGCGACCGGGAACGCGCCGGCCGCGCAGCTGATTCGGGGGCTGCATCCGAGACCGTGATCACCGGCGCGTTCGAACCCTGAGCACAAGCCGGAGCCGTGATCGTGACCTCGTACGTGCCCAGCGAGACATGCTGCACGGACAGACCCTGACCGGAGAACGACGACCCGGCGTTGGTCACTTCGCCCCACACGCTCACCGCCGGCGCGCCCGGCACGGCCCGGCCGGACCTGGCAACCCCTGCGGCCCGCGCTGATTCCACGTAACCCGCGTCTGGCTGCGCTTGCACCGCCCACGCGTCTTGAGATGCAGGATGCCGGTCTTCTTGTCCGCGCAGACCGTGATCGACTTCGTCTTGCTCGCGGCGAGGGCGTAGCCGCCGCCCAAGCCGGCCACCAGCACGAGCAGCAGCGCCACATAGGCGATCGCGCTGGGTCGCACGTGGGCGAGGAGGTTGGTCATTGGTGCTCCTTAGCCGTTCGGAGAATGGATCGGGCCGAGCGCGCCGGATTCCCCGGTCGAACTGACGGTCGCGCGAGACGGGAGTGACTGGCTCGCCGAGCGTGGTGGGGCTGGGCGAGCTGGAGGGGTATCGGTTGGGGTGCTTGTACGGACCTCGCTGGTTGCGTCGTACGTTCCAGCCCCGGCCGGGCGGTACGTACTCGAGGGGGCCGTGGTCGCCGCGTCCACCTCGAACGACCGTGGGTGGGGCGAGCCGGTCGATGGACCGCGCGGTGAGGTGTGGTGGGGCTTCGCCGCCTGCTGACGGTGCGGTGCTCGCCGGGCTGTCGAGGGGGCGGATCGGGTCGCAACCGTCGCGCCCTCGTGTCCAAGGCTCGCGTCGATCCGGGCGAGTCCGAGTTGCAAGATCCGGGAAACGCCGCCACTCAGCACGGCTGCGACGCCCGCCTTCGATCCGCCGGCACGCTGTGGCGTTGCGCCGGCGCCAAAGCTCGACACGCCCGCAACGAAGATGACCGCGGCAGCGGCAAGGCCGGCCGTGGCGGCCGCCACCGCGCGCCGATTGACGCTGCGGAGACGGATCGCTCGAACCATCAGCGAGCCGCAATCCGCAGAGTCCGGAGCCGCGAGCGCCCCACCCGCCGGCGCTACGTCCGCCGGCGCCGCGTTCACCGACGCGAGGTCCGCCAGCGCCGCCCAGTCCGCCGGTGCCTGCAGTGCGCCGTGGATCGAGGCCGACCGCTCGCCCCAGAAGTCATCGGCGCTGGGTGGGGGCTCCCCGGCAATCGGCGGTGCGTCGTCGATCGTCGGTGCCGGCTCGTCGGCGGTCGGTGGCGGCCCGTCGGCGATCGGGGATGAGGCTCGGGGGCCGAACGGAACGAGCTCGTCGCGTGGTCCGAGCCAGTCGCGAGGGAGGCGCACCACATTGCTCCGCCGCTGAACGTCTTGTTCACCTACCTCGGTTTGCCGACCTTCCCTCACCCCGTTGACGCCCTTTCCAGCGGTTTCTGCGCCGACAGCGGTAATGCCGTCCTAACCAAGAGGTAGTATAACCCTGATTTAGTTCCAATTGGACTCAATTAGCAAACTTTCGGATGAATCTACTCGAGCCAGAAGAGTCGTTCTTGACCGTCGCCGAAGTGGCGGGGATGCTCAAGCTCAATCAGCAGACGGTCCGCAACTGGATCGACCAGGGGTCGCTGCCGGCGCTGCGGGTCGGCCGGCGCGTGAGGATCAAGCGCTCGGACTTCGAGCGTGTGCTCGCTCAGTCCTACACGACGGGTGCCGGCGCCGGCGGGCAGGACGCCGGACCGAGCGCGGAGGACTTCTGGGGCGGCGAGCCGATCGGTGTGGTCGACCCTGGAGTGGCGCCGGAGACCGGGGCTAAGGGAGGGTGATGCCCCACGACGATGCTCGCCCGAAAACGGATGACTGCCTCCAGCTGATGACAGTCCACGACGCATGAGCTTCCGGGAAGACCTCGACCGCCAGCGTGCGCAGATCATGCGCGCGGTGCGGCAGGCTGGCACGGACTGGGCCGAAGCGATGCGCGCTCACAAGCTGGCACCGCCCGACGCCGGGTTCGCGGCGAGGCTCCGCGCGCTCTCAGACGCGGCCGGGCACGAGCAGGTGGCGTGGGAGCACGCGCATGCCGCGGGCCTGCTGTGGCGCCCGATCCCGGGAGCCGAGAGTGCGGAGCCGCCGTACGAGCTTCGACCGGGCACCGGCCGCCGCGGGCCGGAGGAGCTGTGGGCGCGATTCGACCAGACGGTCGCAACGCTCAACCGCGCGATCACCGGATCGAACGCGGCCGACGTGGCCGACGCGTTCGGCGAGCTCTCGGACGCCGCAGGGGCGCTGGCGACGGTCGTCGCCGAAGAGGACGACGCGCAGCCCCGGCCAGCCGCGCGCGACGCCGCGTAGCCGCGCGCGACGCGCGTAGCCGCGCCGCGCCCTCGGTGGCGCGCGTGATCTGCGCCGGCGCTCCCGGTCGCGTTGCGCAGCGTTTGCGCGGACGGACTCCGGTCGTCTACAGAGTCACTACAGGATGTTTACGCGGGCTGAAGGTGGACGTCCCAGAATGCGACTGGACACGACGAAGGAGAGAGACATGCCTCAGATCATCGTGACCGCCGATCACGGGGCTGCTTCCGGGGAAGGTGCCGTGATGTTTCGCGAGCGCGTAAGCGTGGCCGATTTCGAGAGCGACCATTTCGCTATACAGCTGGTCGAGCGTCTCGGATGGGCGGTCGGCGATGCCGACGAGGTCGAGCGCGTCAGCGAACCGCCGTACGACCCGGGCGAGCCCGCGATCGATCCCACCGACCCGGTGCGCGATCCCGCTCAGCCGATCACAGACGACGTCGAGCCGATCGGGACACCGAGGCGGGAGCGGATCACCGCTTCGTCGCCAGCGTAGTCACGACCGCCTCGTAAACGCCGGCGCCGTAGCCCTCCGAGGCGATGCGGACTCCGGGACGGCCGGAGAGCTCGGAGGCCAGATGGGGATCGCGCTCGAGGGCGTTGGCGACCAGCCAGAAGGCGCCGACGACCAATGCGGCATCCATGTCCTCGCGCGAATCGCCGACCGCGATGCAGTCCTCGGGCGTGTAGCCACGCGCCTGCATGTGCCGGGCGACCGCGCGCACCTTTGACGAGCCCGCCGGGATCACGTGATAGGCGTGGACGACGGGTAGCCCCTCCATCTGCTCGGACGCGGCGTGCACCACGCCGTTGTCGACCAGCCGCAGCCACTGAAGACCCGCGTCATCGAGCACCGCCCGGGCCTCGTCGAGGTCAACCGAGCCCCGGAACAGGTGGGACACGTCCCGCTTGACCGACCACGGCGTGTGGTACTCGAGCCGGCCGGCGAACCGGTCGAGCAGCAGCGCCGGCGCGCCGGAACGCTCGATCTGCTCGTAGATCGTCCCGTCCTGCGCCGAGGGCACGATCCCGTCGGTCAGCCACTCGAGCTCGCCGTCGAGCACGAGGCCGCACCCGAGCTCGAAGATGTAGGAACCCGAGCCGATCAGTCGGCTGTCCTCGAACACGCTCGACTGCCTGCGGCCCGAGTACAGCACGACCTCGACGTCGGCCCGCCAGCAGGCCTGGAGCGCTCGCACCCCGTCAAGCGCGAAGCCGCCGTCGGCCCCGTGCAGCAGCGAGCCGCGTGGACCGAGGAGGGTGCCGTCGAGATCGACGTACAGGCAGCGCATGGCCGGCGCGACCGTAGCAGCCGGGGAAACCGCCGCCCCGTGGGCCGGGGGGAAGCCACCGCCATACTGGCCCGGTGGCGATCGCGCACGACACAGAGCCTTGGGCGGCCCTGCTCGAACAGGGCCGCACTGATCAACGTCTGGTCCACGATGACTTTTACGACGCCCGTCCGGCGCGCCCCGTGCTGGTGCCGAGCGAGCTTGGGCCGGCGGTCAGGAGCGCGCTCGCGAACGTCGGCATCGACCAGCTGTACTCACACCAGAGCGACGCGCTCTACGACGCGTTCGAGGCGCCGACGATCGTCACGACCGGCACGGCGTCGGGCAAGTCGCTGTGCTTCCAGCTGCCGACGCTCGAGGTGCTGAGCTCCGACCGGGCCGCGCGAGCGCTGTATCTGTACCCGACCAAGGCGCTGGCGCAGGACCAGGCGCGGGCGCTGCACGCGTTCGGCTTGCACAAGCAGATCCGGCCGGCGATCTACGACGGCGACACCCCGCGGGCGGAGCGGTCGGCGATCCGCAAGCGCTCGAACCTGATCCTCACCAACCCCGACATGCTCCATGTCGGGATCCTGCCCCACCACCCCGCCTGGGGCGAGCTGTTCGCGAACCTGGCGTTCGTGGTCGTCGACGAGGCGCACGTCTACCGTGGTGTATTCGGCTCGCACGTCGCCAACGTGCTCCGGCGCCTGCGACGTGTCGCCGCGATCCACGGCAGCGAGCCGCGCTTCCTGCTGGCGAGCGCGACGATCGCCAACCCTGTCGAGCTCGCCGAACGGCTGACCGGCCTGAGCGGCTTCAAACTCGTCGACCACGACGGAGCGCCGCGCGCGAGCCGGCGAGTGGCGATGTGGAATCCGCCGTTGCTTGACGAGGAGCTCGGCACCCGGGCGTCGGCGCTGTACGAAGCGGCAGAAGTGTTCACGGAACTCGTGTCAAACGGCGCCCGGACGATCTGCTTCATGAAGTCGCGCAAGGGCATCGAGCTGATCCTGCGCCATTCCCTCGACCGGCTCGATCCGGAGCTCGGCGAGCGCATCGCGCCGTACCGCGGCGGCTACACCCCGCAGCAGCGCCACGACATCCAGCGCCGCCTGAGCGCCGGCGAGCTGCTCGGCGTGGTGGCGACCGACGCGCTCGAGCTCGGGATCGACATCGGCGAGCTCGACGCCGCGATCTGCGTGACGTTCCCGGGCACGGTCGCGAGCCTCAGGCAGATGTGGGGCCGCGCCGGCCGGCGCGGCCGGGGGCTCGCGGTGTACATCGCCGGCGAGGACGCGCTCGATCAGTTCTTCTGCCGCCACCCCGACGAGTTCCTCGGCCGGGCGGTCGAGGCCGCGATCCTCGACCCCCACAGCCCCGAGATCTTCGCCGAGCACCTGCTGTGCGCCGCGCACGAGGCTCCCCTCACTGAGGAGGACGCCGACATCCTGGGCCCCGACTGGCGCTCGTACGCAAACGAGCTGAGCGAGGCGGGGTTCCTGCGCGAGCGCGCCACCGGCTTCGTGCCCCGCCGCGCCGACGACTACCCGGCCGCGCGGACCGCGCTCCGCTCGGCATCGCCGGACAGCTTCGCGCTGATC
Organism: uncultured Solirubrobacterales bacterium; assembly: GCA_963699325.1. GTDB lineage: Bacteria > Actinomycetota > Thermoleophilia > Solirubrobacterales > Solirubrobacteraceae > Palsa-465. The sequence continues at coordinate 222,041 of CAVOTN010000024.1, forward strand.
GACCGAAGCTCGGGCGAGCTGTTCGGGACGGTCGAGCTGGCGCGCGCCTACGGGACGATCCACGAGGGCGCCGTGTATCTGCACATGGGGCGCTCCTACCACGTGCTCGATCTCGACCTGGCCGGCCGGCGGGCGCTACTCGAGCCGTTCGATGGCGACTACTTCACACAGGCCAAGCGCGAAATCATGATCTACATCACCCGCATGCACTCCCAGCGCGCATCCTGCGGAGTGACTCTGTCGTTTGGCGAGATCGTGTACGCCGAGACCGTGCTCGGCTACCAGCGCAAGGGGCTGCAGGACCACCAGGTGATCGACTTCCAGACGCTCGACCTTCCGACCGTCGAGTTCTCGACGCGGTCGCTGTGGTACGAGCTCGACGAGCTGATCGCGGGCGAGCCGTTCCCGCCCGAGCTGCTGCTCGGGGCGCTCCACGCGCTCGAGCACGGGCAGATCGCAGTGCTACCGCTGATTGCGATGTGCGATCGGTGGGACATCGGAGGACTGTCGACCAATGCCCATCCGCAGACCGGCGGCCCGACGATCTTCATCTACGACGGCCACCCCGGCGGCGTCGGCATCACGCGCCGAGGCTACGACGAGTTTGAGCGGCTCGTCGGCGATGCCAACCGGCTGATCGGCGAATGCCCATGCCGGTCGGGCTGCCCCTCGTGCGTGCAGTCACCGAAGTGCGGGAACCTGAACGAGCCGCTGTCTAAGCGAGGTGCCCTCGAGCTCCTGCGCCGGCTACGGGCTTCCCGTTGAGTTCCTTCGGGATCACGAACGCGGACAGTCTGGCGCTCCCAGCTCCGAGCTCGCTCCAACTGCAGTCGAAGGTGAGCGTCGCCAGCGCGCCGGTCGGGAACTTCCGCTCCACGCTGGCGCGGTCATCGGCGGCATCGGCGTCGCGGCGGGCGAGGCGCAGGATGAGCATCTGCACCGCGGAGTTGTGCCCGATCAGCATCACGGAGGCGGTGTCGTCAGCCACCCGGCGTAGGCGGTCGACGAGGTCGCCGGCGGTCGCCGAGTAAAGCTCGGGCTCGATCACACGATGGCCCGCCGGCGCAACGCCTTCGAGCGTCTCGCGCGTGCGCCGCGAGCTAGAGCACAGCACCAGCTCGGGGTCGATCGCGTTCGCGCGAATGTGCTCGGCCATCACCGCGCAGGCGCGCTGGCCGCGAGGGGCAAGCGGGCGCTCGTGGTCGTCGAGCCCGGGGTTGTCCCAGCTCGACTTCGCGTGACGGAGGACGAACAACTTCCTGGTGGCCAGCATCCGGATCTCATTCTGCCTACCGCGGCGGCGTCAAGGCTGCAGTCGGCACTCGACTCGCTACGATCGCACCGCCACGGCGAGATAGCTCAGTTGGTAGAGCACACGACTGAAAATCGTGGTGTCCCCGGTTCAAGTCCGGGTCTCGCCATCGGCCTCGGGTGGCGTCGGCGCCGCTCGGGCCAGTCTCGGGGTCAGACGGGCAACGAGATTTCGTGCCCGTCGAACGTGACCGTGCGGTCGCGCCCGCGGCGCTTGGCCGCATAGAGCGCGGTGTCGACCCGCTCGAGCAAGGTCTCGAGCTCGATTGGCACCGCGGTGGCGGTGATGCCGGCGCTCACGCGCACGTCGGGAAGGCCTGCGTTGCTGGCTGTCGCGAGGGCGTTGCGGACGCGCTCGGCGAACGCCTCCGCGCCCGCGCTGTCGCTGCCGGGCATCAGCACGGCGAATTCCTCGCCGCCGAGGCGGGCGGCGACGTCGATACGCCTCGACTCGCCGGCCAGCAGCCGGGCGATGTGGACGAGCGCTCGGTCGCCGACCACGTGGCCGTGCTCGTCGTTGATCTGCTTGAAGTGGTCGATGTCGAAGGTGGCGAGGGCGATCGGCTGGCCGTCGCGACCGGCGTGGGCCAGCTCGCGCGCCGCGTGCTCATCGAACCCGCGGCGGTTGAGCAGGCCGGTGAGCGGATCGGTCCGCGCCTCGCTGCGCAGCCGCTCAAGCAGCAGGTCGCTCCGAGACTCGAGGACGTGGGCGACGATCGCGATCGCGGTGGTCGTCACCATCACATCCACCCAGCGGCCGGGGTAGGTGCTGGCGGCAGGAAGCAGTAGCAGGGCGACGGCTTCGCCCACTCCGACGCAGGCCACGATCGCGACCGCACCGCGCCGGCCGAAGAAGATCGTCGTCCACAGAACCGGCAGCGCGTAGAGGATGGCCCCATCGCCGGGCCCCGGAGACGTGGCCAGCGCATACGCGATCAACGCCACGCCAGTCGGTCCGATCAGCGCCAACCCCCACCGCGGCAGGCGCGGACCGACGGCCAGCAACGCGACGAACATCGCCAGCACGACGGCGACCGGGACTACGGCGAACTTGGGATCGCCGGGCAGAAACCCTTCGATCAAGCCGTCGAGCGCGGCGGCGCCCGCCATCGCCGAGGCCGTGTACGCCATCAGCCGGCGGTTCGATCGGATGTCTTCTAATGATGAGACCACCGCCGAGATATCGAGCCGAGACGCCGAAATCCGAAGTCTCGGCGTCAGAAGCTCAGCGGACGTCCAGGGGAGATCCGAGCGAGCTCTCGGGCGGGTCGGGGCCCGTCAGGCGGGATCCGGCGCGTTTTCAGGCGGATCGAGCGAACTGGCGACCGTGTCAAGGATGCCGGTGACCTCGTGCAGAATGGCCGCGGCAGTCTCGATCTCCTTGTCGCTGAAACCCGACAGCCGGTCGGCCCAGAGCCCGTGCCAGACCGCGAGCTTGCGCTCGAGCAGCTGCCAGCCGTCCGGGGTGAGTGCGACGTTGCAGACGCGGCGGTCCTGGGTGCTGCGCCGGCGCTCGACGATGTTGGAGGCCTCGAGCTGGTCGAGGATCGAGGTGATCGCCGCCGGCGTCAGCTCGGCGCTCTTGGCCAGCTGGCCGGCTGTCATCTCGTTCTCGCGGCCGAGCGCCGCGATCGTCCGGATCTGCGCGAAGGTCAGCTCGCCGGGCCGGCTGTGGTCGCGGCCGCGCAGCCGGCGATCGGCGGCGAGCAGCTGGTTCAGCGCGGTCCGGAACTCCTCGACGGTGGCCGTCGGCTCGGCCGCGGATGAAGGGACAATCGTCGGTTGGCTCACGCTGCCTCCAGCAAGGGCTTCTCGGCGGCGATCGCGACAGGCATCTCGGTCGCGTTGACCTTGGCCCGGCGCTCGATCCGCGCCAACATTAGCGTCGGGATCAGCGCGAGCAACGTCACGCCCATCACCCACCAGTAGGTGTGCCCGAAGCCGGCCGCGGCCGCGGCAGCGGTGTGGGCGGTGTTGATCTGTCCCTCGAGGACGACCGCGAGAATCGCGGTTCCGAGCGATCCGCCGACTCGCTGGAGCACCGTCAGCTGCGGGCTGGCGTCGTTGACCTTCTCACGCGGCAGCACCGAGAAGGCGGCGGTCATCGCCGGCATGATCGACAGGCCGACGCCGATGCCGCGGAACAGCATCGCCGTGCCGATCGTCGCGTACGGCGTGGTGGCGGTCACGAGGACGAACGGGATCGTGGCCACCGCGAGGATCGATGCGCCGAGGAATGAGGTCCGTCCGGCGCCGAAACGCTCGGTGAGGCGGCCCGACAGGAACATCCCGAGGCCTCCGCCGATGCCCTGCGGGATCAGCAGCAGGCCGGTCTGGATGGCGTCGTCGCCGCGGACCGTCTGGAAGTACAGCGGCATCAGGATCATCGCGCCGAATAGCGCGGCGCCGAGGCAGAAGGTCACGATCGAGGCCGCCCGGAAGGCCGGGTTGGCGAACAGCTTGAGGTCGAGGAGGGGGCGCTCGACGCGGCGCGAGCGGGTCACGAACAGCGCCAGGAGGGCGATGCCCGCGAGCGCCGGGATCAGCACCGACGGGGAGGTGAGCGTGCCGGCGGTCTCGCTCTCGGACAGGCCGTAGGTGAGACCGACCACACCGAGGGCGGCGAGGGCGAGCCCGATCACGTCGAGCCGGCCCGCCTGGTCGGTGCCGGCGGCGTCGTGGGGCAGCAGTCGCCACGCCATCGTCAGTGCGAGCACGCCGACCGGGACGTTGATCATGAAGATCCACTGCCAGCCGACCGACTGCAGCAGCAGTCCGCCGAGGGTGGGTCCAAACACGGGCGCGAGCACGATCGGCACGCCGATCAGGCTCATGACCTTGGGAAGGTTGCGAGGGCCGGCGGCCTTGACGAGGATCATCTGGCCGATCGGGGTCAGCATGCCGCCGCCGACGCCCTGCAGGACGCGGAAGGCGATCAACTCGCCGCTGTTGGTCGCGAGCGCACAGAGAGCCGAGCCGGCGGTGAACACCACCAGCGCGATCAGATAGAGGCGGCGGGCGCTGTAGCGGCGGACGGCCCAGCCGGTGACCGGGATCACGGCGGCGAGGGAGAGCAGGTACCCGGTGATGACCCACTGGATCCCGCTGAGCGAGGCATGGAGATCGATCGACAGGTCGTGGAGGGCGACGTTGACGATCGTCGTGTCGAGGACGGACATGATCGCGCCGAGGATCACCACGATCGCGACCCGCATCACGTGCGGCTCGATCCGCGGCTCCGCGGTCCGCTGAGCCGAGCGGAGCGGGAGAACCGACGACGTGGAAGAGGAGGAGGGGGAAGAAGTAGGAGTCGAGTTCATTTCGTAGTGAAAGTTTAGCAGAGAAATATTTTAGCGTCAAACTATCTATCGGCATCGGGACGCTGGGCTTGAGCGCGGGGTGGGCGGCGCGATTCGCTCTTCAACGGCGGCCATCTGGAGCAGGGCGGACCGGATCGAGCGTGCATGACGCGACACTGGACCCGACGCGGGGAGGCCGTGGCGCGGTATGCATGTGGGGCATGCGTACAGCGCCACGGCCTCCCGGCATCGGCTCGTTTGACGCGGTATGCATGCTCCGGCGGCCGCCGCAACCGGCACCGGGAGCCGGTGGAAGCGTGGCGATCCGGTCGCGTTTTGGGGGCGATGACGATCAGGTCGGGGTCTCAGGCGCAGGGCGCCCGCCGAGGGGCAGTGGCGCGGTGACGGTGGCGCGGTGGCGGTGGGGTGCCGACTCTGAGATGGTCTGCACGGCGAAGTAGGGAACCGATCCGAGAGGAGTGATTCATGGCCGAATGCGCCCACGTCGACCAGATCAAGGTCGACGTACCCGAGAACGTCGAGGGGTGCGAGGAGTGCCTGGCGACCGGCGGGACGTGGGTCGAGCTCAGGGCGTGCCGCGTGTGCGGCCACGTCGGCTGCTGCGACTCGTCGCCCGGCACGCACGCGACCAAGCATTATCAGGAGACGGGTCACCCGATCATGAGCTCGGCGATGCCGGGCGGCTCGTGGTCGTGGTGCTATGTCGACGAGGTTTCGTTCTGAGCACGAGCACAGTGCACGGTCCGCACTTGTGACGCTGAGCGCACAGGAGTCCGCATCGCGCACCGAACCCGTATCGTTCTCCGGGAGGGTTTAGCCAGCACCAGCCGCGAAGGAGAACGAGATGACGACCGTGGACCTTGCCCACCAGCAGCTGCTGATCGGAGGGGACTGGACCGGCGCGAAGTCCGGGCGCGAGTACGAGCAGAGCTTCCCGTTCACGGGCGACCAGGTCGGCTGGGCGGCGGCGGCCGGGCGTGAGGACGCGCAGGCGGCGGTCGACGCGGCTGCGGCAGCGTTCCCCGATTGGTCTCGAAGCGCGCCGGCGGCGCGCCGGGCGGTCCTGAACAAGGCTGCCGACCTGCTGATGGAGCGCCAGCAGGAGATCGCGGGGATCGTGACCGAGGAGACCGGCGGGGTGTTCGGCTGGGGCATGTTCAACGTCGAGCTCGCGGCCGGGATGCTGCGCGAGGCCGCGGCTCAGGCGTACGGCCTGGTCGGCGAGGTCATCCCCTCCGACGTTCCCGGCAAGCTCGCGATGGGAGTGCGAGCACCCGCCGGCGTGGTCGTCGGGATCGCGCCGTGGAACGCGCCGGTGATCCTCTCCACGCGCGCCGTGGCGACGCCGCTGGCGTACGCGAACACGGTCGTGCTCAAGGCCTCGGAGCTGTGTCCCAGGACCCACGCCGCGGTCGTCAACGCGCTGGTCGATGCCGGACTGCCGACCGGCGTGATCAACCTCGTGACCAACGCCCCCGAAGATGCCGCGGACGTCGTCGACGAGCTGATCGCGCATCCGGCGACGCGCCGGATCAACTTCACGGGCTCGACCAAGGTCGGCCGGATCATCGCCGAGAAGGCCGGCCGGCACCTCAAGCGCGTGCTGCTCGAGCTCGGCGGCAAGGCGCCGATGGTCGTGCTCCACGACGCCAACCTCGATCAGGCTGCCGCGGCCGCGAGCTTCGGCGCGTTCTTCCACCAGGGCCAGATCTGCATGTCGACCGAGCGGATCGTGGTCGAGCGGTCGGTGGCGGACGACCTGGCCGAGCGGCTCGCCGAGCGGGCGCGAGCGCTGCCGGTCGGCGACCCCCGCGACGCCTCAACGGCGATCGGCCCGCTGATCAATCAGGCCGCGGTCGAGCGCGTCTCCGCCCTCGTGCAGGACGCGGTCGGAAAGGGAGCCAAGGCTCTGAGCGGTGGCGAGGCCGATGGGCCGTGCTACCTGCCGACCGTCCTCACCGGGGTCACGCCGGACATGCGCGTGTACGCCGAGGAGTCGTTCGGCCCGGTGGTAACGGTGGTCCCGGTCGACGGCCCCGACGCCGCGGTCGAAGTCGCCAACGACACCGACTACGGCCTGTCCGCGTCGGTGTTCTCGGAGGACGTGCCGGCGGCACTCGAGCTGGCCCAGCGAATCGAGAGCGGCATCTGCCACGTCAACGACACCACCGTGCACGATGAGCCTCAGATGCCGTTCGGCGGCGTGAAGGCGAGCGGGTTCGGACGGTTCGGCGGCCGCGCCGCGCTCGAGGAGTTCACCGAGCTGCGGTGGATCACGGTCCAGTCGCTACCGCGCCAGTACCCGATCTGACGAGTCAGCCGCCGGCCCGCGAGAGCACCGGCGGTGTTGGCGACCCTGTGCCGCGCTAGAACCAGCTGCTGTACGGCGTCTGCTGCTGGTGGCCGTCGACGACCGTGCTGACGTTCTGGTCGAGCTTGGAGTCGTCCGCATGGCCATGAGCCGAAACGAGGTGCTGCTTCGCAGCGGCCAGCACGTCATCCCGCTCGCCGATCATCTGGACCGAGCAGGTGTCGCCAGGAACGCGTGCGCAGTCGAATACAGTCCGGCTCATGGGCTCCCCTTTCGAAAGGACGAGACCGCATCCTCGCGATTTCCCGGCTTGTAGTCAACGCCGATGACCGAGGCCCACGCGACGCTGGAAGGGAGCGAGCGCGGGCGGACGCCTCATGCCGTACGCGTGGGCGACGTCGATCCCGCATCGGAGATCGAGGTGACGGTGACGCTTCGTCGCCCCGAGCGGTTCTCGGAAGATGCCGAAGCGGTCAGGCGCGTGCTCGGGCGGTTCGGCCTCGCCGTCCAGGCTGAGCGGCCGGCGACCGGCAGCCTCGTGATGACCGGCACCGCAGCTCAGATCGAGGCGGCATTTCACCCGGGGCTTGGGATGTACAGCCACCCCGGAGACGGCGTACTCCGCGGCCGCGAGGGGGACGTGAGAATCCCCTCAGAGCTCGACGGAACAGTCAGCGGTGTATTCGGTCTCGACCAGCGCCGGGTCGCACACCGGTTGGCGCACGGCGGCGCCGCGCAGGCCGGTCCGGGCGATGCGATCGCTCCTCTCGGGCCTGCCGACCTCGAACAGCGCTACAGCTTTCCGAACGGAGATTGCAGTGGCCAGACGATCGCGATCGCCGAGTTCGGAGGCGGTTACTTTCCCGATGACGTGCGCGACTTCTGCCAGGCGCACGGCCGTGCGCTACCTCAGATCGAGACGGTGTCCATCGGCGCGACACCGCTGACACCCACGCAGATCGCCGCCCTCTCGGCCGAACAGCAAGGTCCAGCACTAGGAGAGAGTCACGAGGTGATGATGGACGTCGAGATCGTTGCCGGTTTGTGTGCCAACGCCACGATTTCCGTCTTTTACGCACCGTTTGATCAAAAGGGTTGGATTGACCTGCTGGACCGTGTCGTCGCCGCTGACCCGGCTCCCGTGGCGGTGAGCATGAGCTGGGGTTTGGCCGAAGATTCGCCGGACTGGTCGGCGGCCGCGCTCGATGCGATCAACCAGCGCCTGCGTGCAGCGTCGGCGCGCGGCATCACGGTCTGCGCCGCCTCGGGCGACGACGGGTCGGGCGACCAGATGCACGATCAGCACGCGCACGTGCACTTCCCGGCATCGAGCCCGTTTGTGCTTGCGGTCGGCGGGACGATGCTCGACGGCGACGACGAGGTGGTGTGGTGGAACGCGCCCGGCGACCGCAGTCAGCCGCGAGGCGGCTCGACTGGCGGAGGGGTGAGCGTCAAGTTCCCGCGCCCGGAATGGCAGAACGTACGGGTCGCTTCGCTCAACCCAGGCGCCATCGACGGGAGGGTCGTTCCGGATGTCGCGGCGCTCGCGGGACCACCCGGCTACAGCCTCGTGTTCGACGGTCAGCCGACGCTCAACGGCGGCACGAGCGCCGCGGCGCCGCTGTGGGCGGCGCTGATCGCGCGCATCGCCGCGGCCGGGGCCGGTGGTGCCAGCAAGCCACCGGCGTTTCTCGCCCCGCTCCTGTACCGGAACGGCAACGGCGGGCGCGTTCGCGGCGCAACCGCGTTCGCGGACATCACGAAGGGCAGCAACACCTCGCCTCAGCCGGGCTTCGGCTATGACGCACAGCCCGGATTCGACGCGGTCAGCGGGTGGGGTGTGCCGAACGGGGAGGCTCTGCTCGCCTCGCTTTAGGGAAGCGGGTCAGCTCGGCGCCGCAATCGGCAGACTGGCCAGCAGGTTCTCGGCGCGCTCGAGCGCCGGCGCGGCGCCGAGGTCTTTCAGAACCGCGATCGCCTCGTCGAGCAGCACCCTGGCCTCGGCGGCGCGGTGATCGTCGATCAGCACGCCGCCCAGATCGGTCTGCACCTGCGCGACCCAGTACGGGTAGCCGAGTGAGCTGAGCTCCTCGATGGCGGCGCGGAAGCGGGCCTCGGCGGTCGCGTGGTCGGCATCGGCGGCGGCAAGCAGGCCGTCGCCGCGGGCGAGTTGCGCCCGCAGGAAGGGTGGGACGTGTCCGGGCGGACGGTTCGCCAGCAGAGCCAGCAGATCGGCGGCCTCGCCGTCGCGCCCGAGGACGACCGCTGCCCCGATCGCGACCGGGAAGCCGATCCGGCTGGCCTGACTCGAGACCCCCTCGGACGAGATGATCTCGCCCATGGCGGCCGACAGGAGCTCGAGCGCGCCCACGGCATCGCCGCCGGCGAGCGCAATCGTGGCCTGGCACGCGGCGTACGTCCAGCGTGGCTCGTTAGCCTCGCTATGGCGCCAGGAAGCCATGCCGGCGAGATGCTCGCGCGCGAGGGACTGGTTGCCGCGCGAGCTGGCCAGCAACGCCAGCTCGAGGTGTAGGTATTCGGCCCCCGGCCGCTCGGGCGCGCCGTCGAGTAGCTCGACCCCGAGCTGCTCGAGATCGTTCCAGGCGCCGGCGTATTCCCAGACGCGCATCAGGTTGGATGCCGCCCCGCTCTCGTAGAACCGGCTGCCGGCGCGCCTGGCGGAGGCGAGCGCGTCGCTCGTCCGCTCGGCGGCGCCCGGCAGGTCGAACCTCCGCAGGAAGTCGCCGCTGTTGAGCTGGACGAGGATCAACCGGTCGCTCAGCTCGTACCGACGGCACAGCTCGATCGCGCCTTCGAACAGGATGCGTGCCTCGGTGGCGCGCCCAAGCGCGACGCACAGCTGCGCCTTGTAGGTCAGCGCACCGGCCAGGACATGCGGAAGGTCGAGCGCCTGCGCGAGCTCGAGCGCCCGCTCCAGCGGCTCGGCCGCCTCGCGAACGCGCCCGGCCGCGAGCAGCGTCACGCCGAGCTCGACGCTGATCTGCGCGGCGTCGAGATCGTCGCCGTCGCCGCTCAGCACGGCGAGCCCGTGGCGCATGACGTCGATCGCCTCCGCGGCCCGGCCCACCCGGCGCAGGGCGTGTCCGATCTTCCATGCCAGACGAGACGCATCCCGTTCGCGCCCGAGATCGCGCAGCCGGGCCGCGGCGTCCTCGAACAGCTTGAGCGAGTCGTCGTAGCGCCCGTCGACGAGCGCCATCTCCCCGGCCGCCTCGACCAGATCGATGCGCTCCTCCTCTCCGGCGGCGAGGTCGATCGCGGTCCGGTACGCGCGCTCGGCAGTCTGGGGCGCGCCGACCGCCGCGGCCCGCTGGGCGCCGCGACGCAGTGCGGCGATCGCCTCCGTGCGGAGCTCGGCCGCGTCGGAGTCGTCGGCGGCGGAGCGATACGCCTGGAGGTAGTGCGCGGCGAGGACCTCGGCCACGTCCTCGCCCTCGTTGGCGAACGCTTGTGACAGATAGTGCGCCGCGGCGAGGTGCCGTGACTTCCGCTCGCGCTTGGAGAGGGTCTCGTATGCGACCGCCCGCAGCAGCGTCTGGCTGAACCGGTACTGCCCCCGGTCCGGCGAGTGCGGGTCGGCTCGGACGGTCAGCACCTGCTTGCGTACGAGGTTGGCGAGGACCTCCCCGGCGGTCTGCTCCGGCATGCCCGAAACAGCCTCGACCGCCGCGAGCGGGAAGCTGCCCCCGAACACGGACATCGACCGGACGAGTTCGCGCTCCTCGGACCCGAGAGCGTCGAGGCGCGCGCCGAGCAGCGAGATCAGGCTCGGCGGGACATCGAGCTCTCCGAGCTCGCCGGCCAGTACGAGCGCACCGTCGCGTTCGACCAGCACGCCCCGGTCTGCGAGCGCCCGCACCGTCTCGATCGCGTAGAGAGGAATGCCCTCGGCGTGCGAGATGATCCTTCGCGCGGCGGCCAGCGGCAGGGTCGCCACGGCATCGATCAGCTCCTCCATCGCACTGTCCCCGAGCGGCTCGAGCGACATCGCGGTGGCGCCGCGGTGCCCAGCCGCCCAGCGCGGCCGCTGCTCCGAGAGCTCCGGCCTGGCGAGCGTCAGGATGAAGATCCGATGCTGCGCGGACCAGTCGAGCAGGTACTCGACGAACTCGAGCAACCCGTCGTCGGCCCAGTGCATGTCCTCGAACACCATCACCACCGGATCGAGCTCGGCCATTCGCTCGAAGAACATCCGCCAGCCGGCGAACAACTCGTCGCGTCCGGGGGCGGCGTCGACGACACCGAGCAGGACCCCGAGGCGAACCGACATGAACTCGCGCTCGCCGGGGTCGCTGACCCAGCGCTCGAGGCCGGCGCGGAGCTTTCGCTCGGCCTCCTCGACGGATGCGTCCTCGGGGATTCCGAGCCGATGTCGGACCATCTCGGCGAGCGCCCAATACGCCACGCCATCGCCGTACGGGAGGCAGCGGCCCGGGTGCCACAGGAACCGGTTCGGCAGCTTCATCAGGTAGTCGAGGAACTCCCAGCGAAGCCGGGTCTTGCCGACACCGGCGGCGCCCGAGACCGCGACCAGTCGCGCGGAGGAGCGGCTCACCGCGGCGTGACACAGCTCTTTGATCATGCTCAGCTCCGCATCGCGCCCCACGAACTGTGCCTGGAGGCCGTCGCGGTCGACGCCCGGGGCGACCGTGAGCAGCTCGGCCGCGCGCCACAGCTGGAGCGGCTCGGACTTGCCCTTGAGCTCGTGACGGCCCGCGTCCTCGTAGGCGATCACGGCCGAGGTCACCCGGCGGGTGACGTCGTCGACGAACACCGTCCCGGGATCAGCGGCTCCCTGGATCCGCGCCGCCGTGTTGACGCGGTCGCCGACGACAAGCCCCTCGTCGGGATTGCCCAGGAGTGCGGCGTGGCCGGTGACGATGCCAGCGCGGGCACGGAGGTCGGGTGCTCGCACCCTTTCTCCCAGAGCCGCCACGGCGTCGACGATCTCCAGAGCCGCCCGCACGGTCCGCTCGGCGTCGTCCTCACGGGCCACCGGGGTCCCCCACACCGCCATTACGGCATCCCCGATGAACTTCTCGATCGTCCCTCCGTACCGGTCGACGATCTCCCTCGCCGTGTCGAAGTAGTGCCTCAGCAGGTCGCGCACGTCCGAGGGATCCCACAATTCGGTCAGCGAGGTGTAGCCGACGAGATCGACGAACAGGACGGACACTCTCCGCAGCTCCGCGGACTCCGGGCGCGGCAAAGGGATTGACGAGGCGGGACCTGCATCGCTGAACGTGCGCGTCGCTTCCCGCGCCACGGTCAGCCCGGGAGCCAGTGCCGTGCCGCACTCCGAGCAGAACCTCTGCCCCGGCGTGGTGGCGTGGCCGCACGTAGGGCACGACGTCGACAGGCTCGCCCCGCACTGCATGCAGAACTTGGCACCCGGTAGGTGGTCGGTGCCACAGTGCGGACAGGCAGTCGCTCCTCCGGTCGTCACCCCGATCGCAAGTTTAGGGGGCCGCGCCCGCTCCACGCGGGATTGCAAGCCGGGTGCCCGGGCTGGAAGACTCTGCATCCCCGTGGTCCTCGCCACCTACAACATCAAAGGAGGGGTCGGCAAGACCTCGGCCGCGGTCAACCTCGCTTACCTCGCCGCGCGCGGCGGCGCGTCCACACTGTTGTGGGACCTCGACCCGCAGGGGGCGAGCACATACCTGCTCCGCGTCAAGCCGAAGGTGAAGGGCGGCGGGGAGAAGCTCGTGCGGGGCAAGAGCGACGCGTCGGCGCGGATCAAGGGCACCGACTACGACCGGCTCGACCTGCTGCCGGCCGACTTCTCCTACCGCCACATGGACCTTCACCTCGACGCCACCAAGCGTCCGACGAGTCGGCTGGCTCGAGTGCTGTCGCCGCTCGAGCCCGAGTACGACTACGTGTTCCTCGACTGCCCGCCGAGCATCTCGCTTGTGTCCGAGAGCGTGTTCGAGGCCGCCGATGCGCTCGTGATACCGCTCCTGCCGGCGACGCTGTCGGCGCGCACGCTCGACTACATCGAGCAGGTTGCCGGCGACGGCGTGCACCGGCTTCCGTTCTTCTCGATGGTCGACGCGCGCAAGCGGATGCACCGCGAGGTGATGGAGGCATTCACCGCTGAGCGCCCGGAGATGCTGCACACCGTGGTGCCGCTGGCCGCCGACGTCGAGCGAATGGGAGCGACGCGCGCACCGCTCGAGGAGTTCGCGCCGCGCGGCCGCGCGGCGCAGGCGTTCCGCGATCTCTGGGCCGAGGTCACCGAGCGGCTGCTGCGCCGGTCAGGCGCTTAACCAATTCATCACAGGATTGGCGTGTCGGTCACCGATCATCGGATACCGATGAGCTACGCAGAACTTCACTTTCATCTGCTCCCCGGGATCGACGACGGGCCGGCGTCGATGGACGAGAGCATCGAGCTCGCGGCGGCGGCCGCGGCCGAGGGAACCGGAACGATCGTGACGACACCGCATGTGCACCCGCAGTTCGTCACCGACCCGAGCTCGCTGCCAGAGCGGGTACGCGAGGTCGCAGCGAAGCTCGCGGCCAGGCGGATCCCGATCGACATCCGATGCGGTGGCGAGCTCGCCCAGGAGATGGTCCCTCGCTTGTCGCAGCGCGAGCTCGAAACGATTGCCCACGGCCCCGCGGGACGGCAATGGCTGCTGCTGGAGGCGCCGCTGGACGGGATCGATCGCACCTACACCGCGGCCGCCGACGAGCTGCGCGAGCGCGGCTTCGCGGTCGTGGTCGCTCATCCCGAGCGCGCGCTCAGATGGTCGGACGCGGGTTGGGAGACGCTCGAGCACGAGTTGGCCGCCGGCAGCGTCATGCAGATCAACGCATGGTCGGTCGCGGGGATGTATGGCGAGCTGGTTCGCGCCACCGCGCTGTGGCTGCTCCGTACCGCTCCGGAGGCGGTCATCGCTTCTGACGCCCACGGTGGCTCGAGGATGCCGGCGCTCGGCCTTGCGCTCGACGCGCTCGCCGCCGCTCGCGTACCGGATCCGGAGCGCCTCATCGACGCGATTCCCCACGAGTTGCTCGAGCACGGCCTAGCCGTCGGCTCGAACTCGCTCGCGGCGTGACGTTCGGTCTAGAGCGCCGTAGTCTCACCGTATGCCCAAGCGGAGCCGGACGACGTTGCGCGGCGTTGTGCTGGTGCTTTTCTGCGCGGGGTGCGTTTCCGTGGGCACGGCGGCGGCCATCAGCGGCGCCACGACCGCCTCGAACAAGCGGACTGCGGTGCTCGACGCCAAGCAGCTGCTGCTGGGCGTGGTGGCGCCGTCCGGAGCCGTTGTTGAATCGAACGGTACGGCGATAGGGCGGCAAGCGCAGCTGTTGACCGAAGCGTTCGCCAGTGCGACCGCATACAGCACGTGGACCGTCCCAGACGATCCCGCATCCGTCTTGTCGTTCGTCGAGGCGCACCTGCCCCCAGGATCGACGCTCGTCGGCCGCGGAACCAGCGGACCGAGTCCAAGCACACGGTCGGTCATACGTTCATGGCCACCGGTCGACGGGGTACTCGGCGTTCGCTGGCTCGAGGTCGCCGTCACATCGCGTGCCTCGGGCGGCACGCTCCTATATGCCGAGTCCCAGTCGCAGTGGGTCGTCGCGCGTTCACCCGCCGAGTCTGTCCCGGCGGGGGTGCGCGAGGTCGACGTAACCAGCGGTTGGCCCGGAAAGGCTCCGTTCCTATCGCGACCCGTGAAGGACCGGGCCAAGGTCCGCAGGCTCGTAGCGCTGTTCGATTCGCTGGGAATCGTTCAACCGGGGGCCATCAGCTGCCCAGCGGAGTTGATCAAGCCAATCGTGCACGTCGCATTTCGTGCGGGTCCGCGGAGCAGGGTGGTCGCGCGCGCAAGCGTGAGCTCCACGGCCAGCTTTCCGTGGCCGGCCAGCGTCCCTGGCTGGTCTTGCTCGCCGGTCAGTTTCAGTGTCCTCGGCCGTCAGGCCAGCCCGCTTGTCGGCAACGTGATCGCGCCCATCCAACGCCTGTTGGGCCTGAAGCTCTCCTCACCGTAACGTCCACCGGTCGGCTGTGATCACCGGGACCTCGACGCCACCGTGGGTGACGCCGAAGACGTCGACCTCCGGGCCGCCGATCATCGCGTCCTGGTGAACGTCCGAGCGGTTGAAACCAATCGCTATCTGGGCGTCCCTACCTTCGGGTAGCTCGGGCATCGTGAATGGGTACGCGCTGCCCCACGCAATGTGGCTGGTGGCGTTCTCGTCGATCAGGCCGTCGCCGAAGACCATCCCGCTCTGCCCGACCGGCGAGGAGCCGTCGACCAGCGCGACCTCGCCAAGGTGCGACGCGCCGTCGTCGATCGCCATCTGGGCGCGGACGCGATCGGCGCCATGGGTGGCGTCAATTCCGACCGCACGACCCCGCTCGAAATGGAGCGTCAGGCCCTCGACGCGCCCGCCACCACGAGTGAGATAAATCGGCCGCGTGATCCGCACGACGCCCTCGGTACGCCTACGGTCGGGGGTGCTGAAGACCTCCTCGGTGGGCATGTTCGACACCATCTGGCTTCCCCAACGCGTCTCGGTCACGCCTCCCGCCCAGCGGACGCCCGCGAGCAGACCGACGGTCAGGTCCGTGCCGCCGCCACGGAAGCGCAATGCCGAGAAGTCGTGCGCTTCCAGCAGCGCAGCCCGTGCCCGCAGGCGGGCTATGTGCTCCCGCCACGCCGCCTCGGGATCTGGCGCATCCAAACGCAGGATCGGTGCCAATAGCTCCCACAGACGATCGACGTCGGGCGTGCCCAGCATCGCCCGAGCCACGCCGGGGCAAGGCCCTGGGATAACCGTCCACGCGATATTCCCACCATCCTGTGCCTCGATCAACGACGGGGTCCCGGGCATCGGGTCGCGCGCCGTCCGCTCTGGTGCGATGTCGTCAAGTAGCTCCCGGTGAGGGTCTCCCCACACGATGATGATCGCCGAACGGCGCGCGACGCATTCTGCGACGACCGCCTCCCACCAATCCGGCACGAAGCCGAGGGTCTCGGCGGGCGCGTGCAGCATGCGCGAGCGCTTGACCTGCTTGTCCCAGTACACCGCACTGACGTAACGAGCCCCGCGCCTGTACGCCTCCTCTGCCACCGCGCGCACGATCGGCGCCTGCTCGACGTCCCACCCAAGCACGACGACGTCCTGGCCCGGCCGCACGCCGACACCTACGCCGACGGCCAGCTGAGCCAGGCGTTCCACGAGCGACGACATCGCTAGGCGGCGACGATCGCTCGGTCGGCCGACGGCACCTCGAGCCTCGGCCACATCTCGTGCGCCTGCTCGAGGAGTTGCTCGACCACGGTCTCGACGTCGACCCGGCGCTCGAGTTCCACGAGCGGCTCGGGATCGGTCCAGATGACCGCCCGTCCCGGCGCCAGCAGCGTGCAGCAGTCCTCGTCGGGCAGGATCGACGTCTCGAACGTCCCCAACCGCTCGGCCTCCTCGATGATCTCGGACTTGTCGCGGTCGAGCAGGGGACGGAGGAGCGGGAGCGTGGCCGCGCCCTCAACGACTTCGAGGTTGCGCAGGGTCTGGCTCGCCACCTGGCCGAGCGAGTCGCCGGTGATGAGCGCCTCGCACTGCTCGCGGCGGGCGAGCGCGTCGGCGACGCGCACCATCAGCCGGCGCCCGGCGAGGACCTGTAGCCGGCCGGCGCCGGAGCTTGCGAGCAGCCGCTGCGTGATCCCGAACGGCACCACGAACAGGCGCGAGCGGCCCTGGAAGCGGTTCAGCCGGGCGACGAGCGCATAAGCCTTGTAGGCCGATTCGGGTCCGGTGAGCGGCTGGCCGCTGAAGTGGACGAAGTCGCAGCGCAGCCCGCGCCTCATCATCCGGTAGGCGGCCACCGGCGAGTCGATCCCGCCCGACAGCAGCACCATCGCCCGTCCGCTGGTGCCGACCGGAAGGCCGCCCGCTCCGCGCAGGCGGTCGACTGCCACGAACAGCTCGCGCGCGTATGCGTCGACATGCAGCTGGATATCCGGGTGCGAGAGATCTACCCCGCGTCCGAGTTGCTCCCCGACGACCGCCCCGACCTGCCGTGCGATGTCCATCGAGTGGACCGGGAAGCTCTTGTCCCGCCGGCGTGCACGGACCGCGAACGTGCCCGGCTCGAGCTCCCGCAGCAGCTCGACCGCGGCCTCGGCGGCGCGGTCGACCACCGGTTCGATCCGCAGCGATGGCTGGACCACGCTGAAGCCCGGGAGCTCGATCGCGACCTCGAGCGCATCGGCGAGCGCCTCGGGCGCGGGGATCACTAGGAACGAGGATCCGCGCCGGTGGACCTCGACCTCGCCGGCGCGCCGCAGCGCGCGGCGGAGGTTGCCCTCGAGTGCTGCGGCGAACGTCGAGCGTCGCCGACCCTTGAGCGCGAGCTCGCCGAACATCAGCAGCGCACACGGGGTACCGCGAGCCGGGACCGAGGCGCGGAGGACGCGCTCGGCGGCTGTCGCTGTGACGCTGGCGGTCATGCCTGATCGGGGGTTGACACTAGCTCGTCGCGGGGCGGTGGCGCGAAGGTGGGGAGGATGCGATCGGTGCGGAGGGCGGGGCGAGCCCGAGCCGGCGGGCGCGCTCGAGCGCGCGGGCGAGCACCTCGTCCGCGCCGTCGATCTCACCGTCGCGCATCAGCACCCGTCCCGCCACCACCGTCGTCTGCACGACCGCGCCCGACGCGGCGTACACGAGCGCGGCCGGGAGCTCGCCGAAGCTGAGCTCGGGGGCGCGGGCGCGGAGCAGCAGGAAGTCGGCGGGCTGCCCAACCTCGAGACCCGGCGCGGCGCCGAGGAGCGGGGCGCGCCGCCCGGTGGCGATCTCCCATGTCTCCGCGGCGTCGATCGCCGCCGCGTCCCGGGCCGCATGCTTCTGGAGCAGCGCGAGCACCTTCATGTCGGCGAACAGGTCGAGTGAGTTGTTCGAGCCGGGACCGTCGGTGCCGAGCCCGACCTGGACGCCGGCGGCGCGGGCCTGCGGATACGGAAACACGCCGCCGACGGCGAGCTTGAGGTTCGCAACCGGATTGGTGACGACCACCGCGCGCCGCTCTGCGATCAGCTCGAGCTCGTCCTCGTCGACCCATACCCCGTGGGCAAGAACCGTGCGCGGCGTCAGCAGCCCGACCCGATCGAGGTAGCGCGCCGGCCGCTCGCCGTGGGCGGCGAGGCAGTCGATCACCTCGGGCTCGGTCTCCGACAGGTGGATCTGGACGGCCAGGCCACGCTCGGCGGCGATCTCGGCGATCCAGCGCAGGCTGTCCTCGCTGACGGTGTAGATCGCGTGCGGGGCCAGGCCGGCGGCGACCCGCTTGCCGGTGCCGGTGCCGGTGCCGGCGAGCTCGTCGAGGCTGCGGATCGCGGCCTCGCGCATCGCGTCGGTCCGGCCGTCGACGTCGATCAGCGGTGCGGCCACGGTGGCTCGCATCCCCGCGTCCTGCACCGCGCGCGCCGCCGCCGTCGGATGCCAGTACATGTCCCAGAAGCGGACGGTCCCGGTGCGGATCATCTCCAGGCACGCGAGCCGTGTTCCCCAGTAGACATCGTCGGGCTCGAGCCTTCGCTCGATCGGCCAGATCTTCTCCTCGAGCCACCGCATCAGCGGTAGGTCGTCGCCGTAGCCGCGGAATAGCGTCATCGCCGCGTGGGTGTGGCCATTGATCAGCGGCGCCACCAGGATCCCGCCGGCCGCCTCGATCACGTCGTCGCCGGCGTTCGGCGTCACCCCGGATCCGAGCTCGGCGATCAGCCCGTTCTCCGCCCGCAGCCCAACGGGCTCGCCATCGAGCAGAGCGTCCGTCACCGCCAGGCTCACGAACCGGACCGTCCGACCGGATCGCCCGGTATCCCGAGGGCGTGCTCCTGGAGGTCGATCGCAGTCTGAATCAGCGGCGCCTCGTGACCGCGCGGCCCGATCAGCGAGACCCCGACGTTCCAGCTGACCGGGAGCGCCGCCACCGGCATCCCGGTCATGTCCCACAGCGCCGTCAACTCGATCAGCGGATCGCCGGCGCCGCCGGCGTGCCCGCGCTCGTAGCCCGGACCGCGCTCGTAGGGCAGGATCGGGAGCGTCGGCTCGAGCACGTGGTCGACCTCCTGGTCGCGGAACCACTCATCCCATAGCGCGGTGCCCTGGGCCCGCCGCTGCTGGGCTGCGAGGTAGGCCTGGGCGTCGGTGAAGTCGCGGGCGACCTCGATGAACTCCGCGATCGCCGGGCGGTAGCGATCGTGCCGGTCAGCGAGGTCGCGGTGATACGCCCACGCCTCGGTCATGAGCACGCGGGTCAGGTCGTCCCAGTCGAGCGTCCACGGCGCCGGCAACTCGACGATCCTCGCGCCGAGTCGCTCGCACGTGTGCGCGGCTTCCTCGAGCCCGCGGCCGACGACCGGCGCCATCGTGATCCCGTGCGTGCGGTCGGTGAGCGCGATCGTCACGCCCGCCAGCGGGCGCCCGCCCGGCCGGGCGGTCAGCGGCGGCCCGGCGAGCGCGGCCGGCGGCGGCATAACCGGCGTCACCTCGGAGCCACCAGCGGCCATCCCCGCGAGCAGCGCGGCGCAATCGGCGATCGTCCGCGCCATCGGTCCGGCGTGGTCGAGCGACGGCGCCGCCGGGATGATCCCCTCGATCGGGATCCGGCCGTGGGTCGGCTTGACCGCGGAGGTGCCGCAGCACGCCGACGGGATCCGCAGCGAACCACAGGTGTCGGTTCCGAGCGCCGCCGGCGTCATCCGCGCCGCAAGCGCCGCCGCGCTCCCGGCGCTCGAGCCGCCGGCGATCAGGCGCAGCCCCCAGGGGTTGCCGACCTGGTCGGTCGTCCCGCCGGACGCGAACTCGTGCGTGTGCGTATGGCCGAGCAGGACCATCCCCTGCTCGCGCAGGCGCGCCCACACGGTGCTGTCCTCGCCGGCGACGTTGCCCTCGAGCACGCGGCTCGACGCGGTCAGCGGCAGGCCGGCGACGCCGTACAGATCCTTGACGCCGATCGGGATGCCGCACAGCAGCGGCGTCGCGTCGCCCTCGGTGGCGCGGCGCTGGTCGGCGAGCGAAGCGTGCTCGCGCGCGATCTCCGGATACAGGCGAGCCCACGCGTTGATCGCGTCCGGGGCGCCGTCGCTCGTCGGCGGTCCGCCGTTGCGCTGCTCGATCCGGCGCAGGCAGGCGTCGGTCAACTCGATCGCCGACAGCCGCCCCGAGCGCAGCAGGTCCGCGGCCTCGAGCACGCCCAGTTCGGAGGGGTCGGCTCCGGTCGTGAAGGTCTCCTCCGCCACGAGGAGAAACCTACTGCCCCGTCGGCAGTAGGGTGCTCGCGGACGCGAGCAGTAGGGTGCTCGCGGAACCGATGTTCACGATGCGCAGACGGCTAACGACGGCAGTGCTGGTGGCGGCGCTGCTGATGGCGTGCGCGGCTCTGCCGACAGGCGCGTCGGCGGCGCCTGCGCTCGCGGTCGGCGGCAGCGTGCAACAGGTGTACGTGACCGGCGCGCAGCCGGGCGAGCGCGTCGCGCTGGTCAACCGGCGGAGGTGCGACGGTCGCGGTCCTTCCCGCCGGCGCGCTCGGGGGCGTGATCTTCCGCGGCGTCCGGCCCGGGCCCGGATACAGCGTCCGGCCCGCCGCCGGCGGCGCCGGCGCGTCGCACGCGGTGACCGTTCTCCCGGACCGCTCCGCGCCACCGAGCACCAAGATCTACGACCAGCGCATTCCGCGCTCGGGTTACGGCTACCTGACGACGCGGGACGGCATCAAGCTCGCGATCGACGTTCGCCTGCCGGCCGGCCCGGGGCCGTACCCGACGCTCGTCGAGTACTCGGGCTACGGCTATGCCGACCCCGCCGGCGCGGAGAGCGGGATCAGCCCGGTTGCGACGCTGCTCGGGTTCGCGGTCGTCGACGTGAACATGCGAGGGACGGGGTGCTCGGGCGGGGCGTTCAGCTTCTTCGAGCCGCTCCAGAACCTCGACGGGTACGACGTGATCGAGACGGTCGCGCACCAACCGTGGGTGCTCGGTCACAAGGTGGGGATGATCGGTGTCTCGTACGGCGGAATCAGCCAGCTGTTCGTGGCCGCCACCGATCCGCCCGACCTGGCGGCGATCGCGCCACTGTCGGTGATCGACAACACCGCCACCACGCTGTATCCCGGCGGAATCCTGAACACCGGGTTCGCGGTGCCGTTTGCGCAGGCGCGGGACTTCGACGCCGAGCCCGCGTCGCCGGGTCATGGCGAGGCCTGGGCGCTGGAGCGGATCCGCGGCGGCGACCGGACGTGCCAGGCCAACCAGGCGCTTCACCCCGAGGCGGTCAACGAGGTCGCCGAGCTGAAGGCAAACCGCTACTACGTGCCGTCGGTGGCGAAGCCGCTGGACCCCGACGCGTTCGTGCACAAGATCCGCGTGCCGGTGTTCCTCGCGTGTCAGTGGACCGACGAGCAGACCGGGGCTCACTGCCCGGAGCTCGCCGAGCACTTCACCGGGACGCGGATGAAGTGGTTCACGTTCACCAACGGAACTCACATCGACTCACTCGATCCGGCCACCGCGGTGCGGTGGTACGACTTCCTGTCACTGTTCGTCGCCGGCCGGGTGCCGGACCTGACATCGGGGCTGCGGGAGCTCGCCCCCGAGCTCTATCAACTCGCGATGGGCATCCCCGGGGTCGAGTTCCCGGCCGATCCGATCGAGGACGAACCCGACTTTTCGTCCGCGCTGGCGGCGTTCGAGGCCCAGCCGCCGGTCCGCATCCTGTTCGACAACGGCGCCGGCAGCCCGACGCCGGGCGCGCCGGTGCCGGCGTTCGAGCAGTCGTTCGCGCGGTTCCCGCTTCCGGGGACGCGCGCGGTGTCGTGGTACCTCGGGCACGGCGGGACGTTGACTGCTTCCGCGCCCGGGTCGCGTGGAGTCGACAAGTTCACCTGGTCTCCGCGGGCTCGGCCGCCGACCGACTTCACCGGAAACACCGGAGCGGGCGGGCTGTGGGGAACCGCGCCGAATTACCACTGGACCCAGAACCCGGCTGACACCGCTCTGTCTTACATCACGGCGCCCTTGCAGAGCAACACGGTGGTGGTCGGCGCCGGCGCGCTCCACGCCTGGATCAAGTCCTCGACACCGGACGTCGACCTGCAGGTGACGATCTCCGAGGTCCGTCCCGACGGCAACGAGACGTACGTGCAGAGCGGGTGGCTCCGCGCCAGCGAGCGCAAGCTCGACGTCGCCCACAGCACTCTGCTCGAGCCGGTTCTCAGCGAGCGCCAGGCCGATGCGGCGCCGCTGCCACGCGGACGGTTCACCGAGGTGGTCGTGCCGCTCTACTACGAGGGCCACGTGTACCGGGCCGGATCGCGGATCCGGATCACGATCTCGGCGCCGGGCGGCGATCAGCCCACCTGGGCGTTCTCAGAGCTCACGCCGAACCGCCGCGCGACCGTGATGCTGGCCGACTCGCGGGCGATGCCCTCGCGGATCATCCTGCCGGTGGTCCCCGGCGTCGCCGTTCCGACCGGGCTGCCGCCGTGTCCGAGTCTGCGCGGCGAGCCGTGCCGGCGATACGTGCCGCTCGTCAACCGGTGAACAGGCGCTCGAGGACGCGAGCGACGCCGGCCTCCTCGTTCGAGGCGGTGACTTCGTCGGCCGCGGCGATCACGTCGGGGTGGGCGTTGGCGACCGCGACCGCGTAGCCCGCCCACGTCAGCATCGGCAGGTCGTTGGGCATGTCGCCGAACGCGATCACGTCCTGACCGTCGATGCCCCGCTCGTCGCAGAGCCGCGCCAGCGCCGTGGCCTTGCTCACGCCGGCGGCGCTGATCTCGAGCAGGCCGTCGGCCGAGTTCGAGTGGCTGAACTCTGCGAGGTGGCCACCGACCTCGCGCGCGACCGACAGCAGAGCGTCGGCCGACAGCCGGTCGTGGCGCAGCATCAGCTTGACCGCCGGCTGATCGACGAGCGCGTCGACGACGTCGATCGTCGTGCCGTCGGGGACGGGCCAGCGCGGGACGTACGCGGGCTCGTGGCCGAAGCCGCCGGTGCGCTCGACCGCCCACGCGCCCCCGGGCACCTCGGCTCCGAGCAGCGCGACGAGCTCGCGTGCGATCGCCGGCTCGAGCGGCGTGGCCGCCACTACCGATTCACTGTGGAGGTCCCAGAGGACCGCGCCGTTGGCGCAGATCGCCAGGCCGTGATGGCCGGTGGCCTCCGCCAGCGGTTTCAGCCACCGCGCGGGGCGCGCCGTGCAGAACACGACGACCGCGCCGGCCGCCTCGGCGGCCGCGATCGCCCGGCGCGAGCGATCGTCGAGCGTGCCGTCGCCTCGCAGCAGGGTGCCGTCGAGATCGGTGGCGACAAGCCTCGGGAGCATCGACCCCGATGCTGGCAGGTCGGTCGCATGCGAGCGTATTTCCGGGGCGGCCACTACTACGCGGCGCTGTCAGCGCCGATCGGCAGTCGCCCGGTCATGACGCGTTCGGTCACGAGCCAGGTGATCAGCCCGACGGCGGCCGTTCCCGCCCCGAGCGCGCACACCCCCTCCCATCCCGCGCTCGAGTACAGCGCCGAGGTCGCGGCCGAGAGCGCGACGCCGCCGCTGAAGTAGGCGACCATGTAGGCGGTGGTCAGCCGGCTGCGGGCCTGTCCGTGCAGCGAGTAGACCGCGCTCTGATTTGAGATGTGCATCGCCTGGGCTCCGAGGTCGAGCACCACGATCCCGGCGATCAGCGCGATCACCGAGCTCCGGCCGAACGCGAGCAGCCCCCAGCTCAGCAGCAGCACGATGATCGAGCCGCTCATCGCCAACCGCCCGTGACCACGGTCCGACAGCCGGCCGGCGACCGGCGCCGCCAGCGCTCCGGCCAGCCCTGCCAGCCCGAACAGGCCGATCACCGCGTTGCCGTAGTGGTAGGGAGCGCCCGAAAGCAGGAACGCGACCGACGTCCACAGCACGCTGAAGCAGCCGAACGCGGTGGCGCCGAGGAGCATTCGCTGGCGCAGCAGCGGCTCGTCGCGGACCAGCTCCAGGACCGTTCGCAGCAACGCCGGATACCGCAGCCTCTCGGTCGACGGGACCCGCGGAAGCGCGAGTCGCAGGACCCCGGACAGCAGCACCATCGCAACCGCCGCGACGACGAAGATCACACGCCAGCCGAGCAGCTGCGCAACGAGGCCGCTGATCGTGCGGGCGAGGAGGATGCCGATCAAGAGGCCGCTCATCACCGTGCCGACGACGCGACCGCGCTCGTGCTCGCCGGCGAGCGAGGAGGACATGGCGACGACGATCTGCGCGAGAACCGCGGTCACGCCGAGGACCCCGACCGCGAGCGCGAACACCGCGAAGCTGGGTGCGGCGGCGGCCACCCCGAGCCCGGCGGCGGCGACCAGCAGCATCAGCGCGATCAGCCGCCGGCGCTCGAGCAGATCGCCGAGCGGAACCAGCAGCGCCAGCCCGACGACGTAGCCGGCCTGGGTGACTGTGACCAGCAGGCCCGCGGCGCTGTTCGAAACCGAGAACGCACTCGCGATCGTGTGCAGCAGCGGCTGGGCGTAATACAGGTTCGCCACCGCCGCGCCGCATGTGACCGCGAGCAGCAGAACCATTGGTCTGCTGATGCCGGCGCCAAGCTCGGCCTGGTCTGAGTTGTGATCGCGCACAGACATTCGACTAAGGGACTACCCGCGGGCTCGACACGCACGCAACTTTCAAACTAGCGGGTGCCCGTGTAGCGGGTACCGGTGTGTGCGCTTCAGCGACGCGGCGGCCCGGTCGAGTCCCTGACCTTGAGCGCGACCGGCACGCTCTCGTGGCGCGGCTCGATCCGTGGGTTCTCGATCCGCTCCATCAGCAGCGCGACCGCGCGCTCGGCCTGGAAGTCGAGCGGCTGCGCCACCGTGGTGAGCGAGATGCGGTGCAGGCCGGCGAGCGCGATGTCGTCGAAGCCGACGATCGAGATCTTGCCGGGAACGTCGAAGCCGAGCGTCTCGCAGACCTCGATCATCGCGATCGCGCCGATGTCGTTGGAGACGAACAGAGCCGTGGGGGCGTCGGGTTGCTCGAGCGCGTCGGCGAGTTCGAGGCGCACCCTGCCGGCGCGGACCGAGTTGGCCCCCGGCTCCCATACCAGCGGCGTCGTCGCGGTCTTGCCCGCCTTGCGCATCGCGCTGCGGTAGCCGGCATAGCGTGCGCGGTCGCCGCTGGGCTCGACCAGCGGCGTGCGCACATAGGCGATCCGCTCGTGCCCGAGCGCGAGCAGGTGCTCGGTGGCGAGCCGCCCCCCTTGCGTGTCCTGCGGACCGACGGAGTCGCCCCACTGCTCGCTGAGTCCGAGGAACACGATCGGCACTGCCGCTCGCTTCAGCGCGTCCTCGACCGGGGACGTCCCGGGGATGAACGCGAGGAACACGACGCCGGCGACGCGATGCTCGAGCAGCGCCTCGACGCCGGCGACCGCGATGTTCTCCTCGCCCTCGATGTTGCAGAACATCGTCGTGTAGCCGCACCCGAACGCCGCGCGCTCGGCGACCTGTGCCATCTGCGCGTAGTACGGGTTGCTCAGATCCCCGACGAGCACGCCGAGCATCGTCGTGCGCTGGTTGACGAACTGGCGCGCGATCGCGTTCGGCTTGTAGTTGAGCCGCTCGATCGCGCCTAGCACGCGCACCCGGGTTGCCTCGGACACTTCGACGCCGCGCACGACGTTGGAGACGGTGGATTTCGAGACTCCTGCCGCAGCGGCGACGTCGAAGATCGTCGGGGCCTTCCGCTCTCGCCGACGGCGCGGGCGCGTTGCGGTCATCGGACGCGATGATACGGCCTGCGCCTTGATTCCGGCACCCGCGCCCCATTATCATGTGGAACGTTCCAGAGGCGATTTGGATTGGGTGCGAGGAGAGTCGGTGGCTGATCGGACACGGATCGGAGTGGTCGGATGCGGGTTGATCGCGCAGGTCATGCACCTCCCGTATCTCGCCGAATTGTCGGACCGGTTCGAGATCGCGGCCGTGTGCGACCTGCGCGAGGAAGTGGCTCGCGGGTGCGCCGACCGGTACGGGGTGCCGGGCGTTTTTACCCGCTGGGAGGACCTGCTCGAGGAACCCCTTGACGCGGTGCTGATCGCCACCTCGGGCGACCACGCCCCGATCGCGATCGCGGCGGCCGGCGCCGGCAGGCATGTGTTCGTCGAGAAGCCGATGGCGCTGTCGAGCGCCGGCGGCGAGCGGATGGTCCAGGCCGCGCGCGAGCACGGCGTGCAACTGATGGTCGGCACGATGAAGCGCTACGACCCCGCGTACGAGCGGTTGGGAGAGCTGCTGGCAGTGGTGTCGGACCTGCGCCTGATCAGGGTGACGACGCTCGAGTCACCGTTCGCGCCGTACGTCGCGCACTACCCCCTGATAGGCATGGACTTCGCGGGCCCGGCGCCGGCACTCGTGGTCGGCGACGCGGAACGGCCGGCACTCGACGCCGCGCTCGGCGAGGTCGACGAGCAAACGCGATGGTGCTACCGCTGGATCATGCTCGACAACCTCGTGCACGAGCTGAACATGCTCGGGGGACTGCTCGGCTCGCCCGACGACATCCGCTTCGCTCACCTCTCTCCGAACTGCGTCAGCATCGACATGCGGTTCGGCCGCGCCGAGTGCCATCTCTCCTGGGTCGATCTGCCCGGGATCGCGCGCTACCGCCAGGAGCTGTGCTTCTACGCGCCGTCGCAGCGGCTGACGCTCGAGCTCCCGTCGCCGTTCCTGCGCAGCATGCCGAGCCGACTGGTTATCGAGGGCGGCGACGTCGACAGCGCGCGAAGCTGGGAGCGCGAGGAACTGGTCTCCTACGAGGAGGCGTTCAAGCGTGAGCTCGTCGAGTTCTCCGACTGCATCCGCACCGGGCGCGAGCCGCGGACCTCCGGCGAAGACGGGCTGCGCGACATGCGGCTCGCGGAGGCGGTGGCGCGCACGCACGCCGCCGGCGCTTCGGGATCGGCAAGGCGCGACGGCGCGTCGCGGATCGAGGCGGGAGTGTCGTGAGCACCCACCGGGAGCCGCCGGCGATGCCTGTCGCCGAAGGGGAGCGGCCGCAGTCCGCCGGCGTGTGGGTCGCGAACGCCCCGGTCAGCTTCGGCGCGTTCGAGATCACGGTCGGCATCGACCCGAACGTCCCGGACCCCGTGGCGCTGCTCGACGCGGTCGCGTCCGCGGGCTACGTCGGAATCGACCTCGGCCCAGCCGGATACCTCGGCACCGGGGAGCTGCTGGCAGACCGGCTTTCGGTGCGCGGGCTGGGGCTCGCCGGCGGCTACCTCGAGCTGCCGTTCAGCGAGCCCACGAGGCTCGAGTCTGCGCTCGGCGAGCTCGACGAGCTGCTCGACCTGTTCGATCTCTCCGCCAACCACGAGCGCCCGCCGAGGCCGACACTCGCCGACGCGGGCTCGCCGGAGCGCGCTGCGCTCCCGGGGCGGGCGGCGCTCGACCCATCGGTCGGCCTCGACGACGCCGGCTGGGACCGGTTCGCGGTCGGGTTGGCGATGGCGGTGGCGCGCTGCCGGGATCGCGGCTACGAGCCGACCTTCCACCACCACACGGCCACCTACGTCGAGGCGCAGTGGGAGATCGAGCGCCTGCTCGAGGTCTCCGACGTCGGCCTGTGCCTCGACACTGGCCATCTGCTGCTCGGCCGCGGCGAGCCGGTCGGCGCGATCCGCGCGTGGGCCGATCGGATCAACCAGGTGCATCTCAAGGACGCGCGCTTGGACATCCTCGAGCAGATCGTCGCCGAGGCCGCGCCCGTAGAGGAGATCTGGCGCCGGCGGGCGTTCTGCCCGCTTGGCGAGGGGGACATTCCGGTGGGCGACGTGCTCGACGCGATCTCGGACATCGGCTACCGGGGATGGCTCGTGGTCGAGCAGGACGTCCTCCCGGACGCCGCCGATCCGGAGCGCCCCGCGGCCGAGCAGCGGCGCAACCGGGAGTACCTGCGCGCGCGCGGGTTGTGAGCGAAGAGACGTTCCGCATCGCCGTCATCGGCGCCGGGCGGATGGGGCGCGTGCACATCGCGGCGCTCGAAAGCTCGCACCAGGTCGACGTGGCGGCGGTCGTCGAGCCGGTCGAGTCGGCGCGCAGCGACCTGGCCAGGCGAGGAGCACGCACGTTCACCACCGTTGCCGACCTGCTCACCGACGGCGAGATCGATGGCGCGCTGATCGCCGCCCCAACCGATCAGCACGTGGAGCTCGTGGAGACGCTGGCGGGCGCAGGGGTCCCCGTCCTATGTGAGAAGCCGGTCGGCACGCGCGCCGCGGACGCGACCGCGGCGGCCGCCGCGGTCGAGCAGGCGGGGATCGCATTCCAGGTCGGTTACTGGCGGCGGTTCGTGCCGGAGCTGCGGGCGCTGCGCGAGCGGATCGTGGCCGGCGAGCTAGGCGAGCTTCTCCAGATCTCCTGCCTGCAATGGGATGCTGAGCCGCCGTCGGCTCAGTTCCGGGCTCACAGTGGGGGGATCGCGGTCGACATGGGGGTGCACGAGTTCGATCAGGCGCGGTGGCTGACCGGGCAGGAGATCTCGTCGGTGACGGCCATGCCGGGCGCCGGAGATCAGCCCGGCGTCGACCCGGACGTCGCGACGATCGTGGCCCGTCTCGCCGGCCGGACCTTGCTGAGCGTCTCGCTCGGGCGGATCTTTCCCGAGGGTGACTGCTGCTGGGTCGAAGTGTTCGGCACGGCCGGCTACGAACGCATCCCGTTTATGTGGGGCGCGCCTGGCGACGAGGTGTTCCACGCCGCGCTGGTCGCCCAGGCGGAGGCATTCGCCGCTGTCGTCAGGGGAGGCGGTGACGCGGCGGGTACCAACGCCGGCGCGACCGATGCAGTGGCCGCGCTAACCGCGGCCGAACTGGCTCGCGACGCGCTTCGCGACGCCGGCGCCCCGCGCGAGGTGCCCCGGGCGTGAGTTCTTCAGGCGTGACTTCGTCGCGCGAGGTCGGCATCGGGATCGTCGGCTACGGGACGATGGGCAAGGCACACAGCTACGGCTACGCCGCAGCGCCGCAGATCCGCTCGCTGCGCTGGCGTCCGAGGCTGCGCGCGATCAGCGGACGCAACCGCGCGGCCGTCGAGCAGGCGGCCCGCGATTTCGGCGCCGAGCGCTTCGTGACCGACTGGCGCGATCTGGTGGAGTCGCCTGAGGTCGAGATCGTCGATATCTGCACGCCCCCCGGCACGCACGCCGAGATCGTGGAGGCGGCGGCCGCATGCGGAAAGGCGATCATCTGCGAGAAACCTCTGGCGGCGGGCTGGGACGACGCGCGCCGGGCCGCGGTCGCGGTCGGCCGCGCTCGGGTGATGAACGCGATCGGCTTCAACTACCGGCGGCTGCCGGCGCTGTCGCTGATGAAGCAGCTGGTCGATTCGGGTCGGATCGGAGCGGTCCGGCTGTGGCGCGGAAGCTGGCTGTCGGACGAGTTCGTCGACCCCGAGATCCCGTTCGACTGGCGCTTCGATGCAAGCCAGGGCGCGAGCACGATCGCGGACCTCGGGGCGCACCTGCTCGACCTCGCCGGCTGGCTCGTCGGCGAGATCGAGGCGGTCAGCGCCCAGTCGCGGACGTTCGCCCTGCAGCGGCGCGACGCCGACGGGGCGCTGCGCGAGGTCGACGTCGACGAGGCCACGTCCGCGCTGCTGAGGTTCGGGTCCGGCGCGCTCGGCGTGTTCGAGGTCGCCAAGACGTGCGTGCGCCGGCCGTGCGACTTCACGGTCGAGGTCAACGGCGAGCGCGGGACGCTCCGGTTCGACTACGCCCGGCTGAACGAGCTTTGGTACGGCGACGGCGACGACGAGCCCGAGCTGTACGGGATGCGGCGGATCCGCGCCGAGCATCCGCTACATCCCGAGACGCAGGGCTGGTGGGCGATCGGCCAGGGCGTCGGCTACGGCGCGAGCTTCGTCAACCAGGCGGCGGACCTGCTCGAGCAGTGGCCCGACGGGACGTGGACACCGGACTTCGCCACGGGCCTCGAGGTCCAGGCGGGGTGTGAGGCGATCGAGCGGGCCGCGGCCCAGGGGCGCTGGGTGGTGCTCGACGAGATCCGGGGCGGAGGGTGAGGCAGGTCCCGCCGGCGCGCCGAATCGACTATTAGTCGGTCTGCCCCTCCTCCTCGGGCTCCTCGTACCACCGCACGCGCTCGCCGACCCTGGCGCGCCAGCGCCACTTCGAGGTCTTCGGCGCGGCCTCGATCACGTCCCACAGCCGGGCCAGCCGGGCGTCGATCAGATCGCGCTCGCCCGGGCCGAGCTCGCAGTCGCCGAGGTCCGCGCGGCAGCGCTCGATCGTGCCCTTGCACGTCCGCCACAGCCCCCAGTCGCGCGCGCACAGACCGGCGATCAGGTCGCCCTCGATCCCGGGCTCGCCGGCGCCGCCGATCTCGTGGTGGAAGCACAGGTTGTAGATGTCGCGCTCGTCGCGTTCGGTTAGTTCGACGATCTGGAGCTTGGTCAGCAGCAGCTCGGCGAGCGGGACCGTGAGCGGGTCGCGGTCGAGTCGCTCCGCGATCGGGATCTCGTGGCACATCGAGAACGCGCCGACGAACACGTCGACCTTGCGCTGGTTAGCCACGTCGACGTAGATCTGGCGGTGCGCCCCGTGGAAGGCGTTGAACACCTCATCGTCGGCGTAGCCGAGCGACTGGAACGCCTCCGCCACCGCCTTCTTGTTGCCGCGCGGCGTGACCACGTCGATGTCGTTGATCCGCCGGGCCAGCAGCGGCTTGGCCTCGGGGGCCTGGAGGCAGACCGCGACGCCGCCGAGCAGCCTCAGCGTGACGCCCTTCGCGCCGGCACCGGCCACCATGCGTTGCGCCTCCGCGACCGGGTCGGCAAGGGTGGCGGGACCGGCCGAGTTCGTGCCGGCGCCTGAGTCGGGCGAAGTGGCGCTCATCATCCAGCGGTGAGGAGGAAGTCAAGGTAGCTTCCATCCTCGGCGATGTCCACCACCGCGCCGCGGAGGAGGTCGGCGGTGTAGTCGCTCCCGGGATTGAGGCACAGCGTCTTGCCGATCTTCTGCGCGCCGCGGGACTCGTGGATGTGGCCGTGTAGCCCGACGACCGGTTCGTAGCGCCTGATCGCGTCGCGGACGGCGTGGCTGCCGACCGGAACGAAGCTCGGGCGGCCGCCGCGGACGACGGGCTTGAGCGTCTCGTCGAGCTCGGGGGCGGTGTCGAGGCCCGAGCCGTACGGCGGGCAGTGAAAGTTGATCACGCTCGGCTGCCCGTCCGGGACCTGGTCCATGATCGCGGCGATCCGCTGGCCGAGCTCCTCCTCGGGGTACTCGCGGTCGGTGTTCCACGGCGTCGGGGTGACGTCGCCGAGGCTCGCCAGGAGGATCGGGCCGAGCTCGCACAGCTCGGCCTCGGGGCATTCGATCCGCTCGGCCTCGCGCAGGACCTGATCGATCTCGATCGGATCGTCGTTGCCCGGAGTGATGATGCAGCGGACGTTTGCGTCCAGGCGCTCGGCCGCGAGGTCGCACCAGCGCCCGATCTGGGCGACGATCTCCTCGCGGAACAATCGGTCTACGGCCGCGGGGTCATCCTCGAGCTCGGCGAT
Organism: uncultured Solirubrobacterales bacterium; assembly: GCA_963699325.1. Classification (GTDB taxonomy): domain Bacteria; phylum Actinomycetota; class Thermoleophilia; order Solirubrobacterales; family Solirubrobacteraceae; genus Palsa-465. The sequence continues at coordinate 253,573 of CAVOTN010000024.1, forward strand.
CTCGTCGGGCTCCATCTGCACCGGGTAGAAGCCGACCCGGTTGATCTCGGCGTACAGCCGCTCCTGCTCGGACGCCGGCAGCGTCACGGGCTCGCCGCGCACGGTCGCACTGCAGCGTGCCGTTCTCCGCGATGACCGGAACGAGCCCCTTGCCGGCGACGTCGCCGCCGAGCACGAGCGCGTCGGCCTCGTAGATCCGCGCGGCGGCGAGGAACTTGCGAAAGCACCGCTCCGAGCCGTGGACGTCGGTGGCGAAGTAGATCCGGAGTCCGCGCTGCCTGCGCCCCTTCTTGCCGCCGAACATCCGCTACTCGGGTGGCAGCTCGCGCATCGCCATGCTCAGGTCGAGCGAATTCTGCCGCTGACGCATCCCCCGGGCGATGGTGTAGATCACCGGGCCGGCGACCAGCACGATCACGAGCGCGGCGACCGACTCGAAGCTGAACTTGCCGTACGCGCTCTGGTGGGCGATGACCTCGATCACCGTGAACAGGGCAAGCGCGGTGGTCGCGCTCCCGATCCAGGTGACGACCGGCACCCCGGCCCAGCGGTCGACGTCGTTCTGTCCCGCGCGCGTGATGAGCTCGGGACGGCGGTGCGCGAGGAAGGTCGCGGCGATACCGCCGGCGAGCAGGATCAGCGCGAAGAACAGCGCCTCCAGCGCGACGATGTTCGAGATGTTCACGAACGCGAGCAGCAGGCAGAACAGGATGCTCACGATCAGCACGATCACGATCGCGGTGGTCGGAGCGTGGTTGCGCTCAGACACCTGGGCGACGCGGACCGGCAGCAGGCGGTCGAACGCGAGCGCGAACAGGACGCGTGTCGTGCACGCAAGGAAGGCGATGTTCACCGCGACCGCCGCGAGCGGGATCGTCGTCGCCAGCAGGATCTTCGAGATCGGATCGCCCGACAGCGCCAGGCCGTAGCCGAGTCCGCCCGCCGAGGACTGGAGGCTCGTGATCTTCCCGTACGCGGTCGGGTTGCTGTTGCCGAGGTTGGCCTGCGCCTGCATGAAGTGGAGCCCTGCGGTGTGGCGGAGCAGCGCCCACACGCCGACCCAGACGACGACCAGCACCCCGATGCTGATCGCCGACGCGTACAGGTACGTTCGCGCCGGCCGGCGCAGCTCGCCGCCAACGTAGTACGAGTAGAGGACGCCGTTGTAGTTGACGACCATGAACGGGATCGTCGCGATCATCGCGCCGATCGAAGCGCCGAACACGACCCCGGAGGACTTGGCGGCGCCGATCACGTCCGTGTACGCGCCCGGGTGGTTGCTGTAACGCGCGAACGCGTTGATGAAGTCGGCGCGCGAGTGGTCGGCGAGCAGCAGCGCCAGCACCAGGAACGCCAGCAGCTGCAGGACGATGAACGCGATGATGATCTGCGCGACGCGCTTCAGCGAGAAGAACGAGAACGCGGCCACGACCAGCATCACGCCGACGCTGATCGCGGCGATCGCGCCCTTGCTGCCGACGTGGTTGGCGGCGTTCGCGATCCCGTGGCTTGAGAACGCGTTGCCGAGGCCGGTGAGCATGAACGGCGTGTACGCGGCGAAGAAGTGGGCATTGGTCGCGAGCACGTACGTGAACACGACCGCGAGCCCGATGCCCGCCATCGAGCCCGCCACCGGCGAGACGATGCGCGACAGGAACACGTACTCGCCACCGGCGCGTGGGATCGCCTCGACCAGGTAGCGGTAGGCGAACATCGCCACGAACCAGATGAACGCGCCGGCGAGCAGCGGGAAGTAGAACTCGACCTTGCTGAAGTCGGTCAGGCCGGCGTTGAAGTTGATGAACGTGTCGGGCAGCGCCACCGACGCCAGCGCGATGCCCACCGCCGCGAGGATCCCAAGCTCTCGGACCAGCCCCGACGCCTGACGTGTGAACAGGCCTGCGGTCGAACGGGTCCCAGCCGTGGTGTCAGTCGCCGCACCAGTGATGCTGCTCATCTCCTACGCCCTCCGATCGTGCTTCGCCTCTCCGACCAGTTGCATGACACATCCGTCTGGAACGTTCCAGACGGGCGGGACGCTACCAGCGGCTTGTGCCGATTGCAACCCTTTCGGCCGTGTCTTGCGGGGCCGGGCGCTGTCACGAGAGGCGTGCTGAAAAAGGGGTCCTGGTTGCCCCTTTTTCAGCACGCCCGCGCGCGGCAGGCCGGGACTACCGCCACCGGAACGTGACCGTGGCGCCAGCGCGGAGCGTGTACGAGAACGCCCGCCCGCGCCAGGCGACCTGGAACTCGATCGGCAGGGTGCTGTTGTCGTAGGCGACGAGCACCTTCGACCCGTCCGGATTCTGGAGGGCGACGTCGTCGAGGCCGGGGGTGACGCCGTAGCTGCCGTCGGCATTGGCGAAGTCGGAGACCAGCCGGTCGGACCCGATCCGCACGGCACCGCGCTGCACGAACTTCGACACCTGCCCGAGCTGGAAGTAGTTGAGGTTGAGCGAGGCGGCCCCAGACTTCTCGTTGACCGTCACCAGCGCGCCGCAGTTGTTGCAACCGGGCGCCGACTGCTTAGGCCCGTGCGTCGGATCGAGCGCCAGGTTCCACAGGTCGACCGCCTGGGCGTCGTTGCGCAGGCTGGCGATCACGATCTCGGCGGTCGGATAGGCCACGATCCCCGGCGAGCACTCGGACATGATGATGCTCGCCGTCGGGTCGATCGCCTGGAGTTCGGACATCTGCTCGAGCCCGGCGTAGCAGTGCCAGGCGATGCCGGCGACCTCAGAGTTGACCGTCGGGTCGGACAGCATTCCCTCGGCGGCCTGGAAGCCCGAGCCGTCCAGCGCGTACACCTCGGTGCTGAGGCCCGCCGCGCGCAACGTGGGCACGAGGTTCTGGGTGATGAAACTGTCTTCGTCGAAGTCCATACCCGGGTAGAGCGTGGACGTGTGGGCCTCGTTCGCCGGCGTGATCGCCGCGATCGGCACGCCCGCGTGGGCGTAGGCGCGGATGAACCTCACGAGGTAGTCGGCGTACGGTTGGAAACTCTGTGAGTTCAGGACGCCGGCGTAGTCGAGATCGTCGAGCGCGTCATTGGCCTTCATCCAGGCCGGCGCGCTCCATGGGCTGGCGAGGATCTCGGCGCTCGGGTCGAGATCGAGCATCATCCGCAGCGCCGGCAGGATGTATGCCTTGTCGTGCGCGATCGAGAAGTGGTCGAGCGCGGGGTCGGACTCGCCCGCCGGCATGTCGTCGTACGTGTACGGGACGCCGGTGGCGGTGAAGTCAGATGCGCCGACCGGCACGCGCACGTAATTGAGCCCGATCCCGCTCGGGCCGAACAGCGCGCCCATCGCCTCGGGTCGCTCAACCGCGGAGGCCTCGTCGTAGAGCAGCCAGGCGGAGGTGTCGGTCATGGCCGCGCCGAACCCGCTGATCTCTTGGTAGCGGGTGGCGTCTGACACGTGGATGGTCGGGAGGGCCGGGTCGCTCGCTCCGAACGAGAGGGTTGGCATCGGCGCGAGCGCATCCTTCAGGTCGGCGGTCGTGAGCCATACGCCCACCCCGCCGCGGTCGGACGCCGGCGGGGCACCGACGTTCACCGCGGCGGTCCTGCTCCACGGCCGCCCGCCGAGCTTGACCCGCACCGACACCCGATCGCCGACGCCGGCGCTAGCCGGGGCGTCCCACGCCAACGTGCGCGTGCGGCAGCGGCGCGCCTGGAACCCGGACAGCGCGAGAGCGCCGTCGACGCGGACCAAGAGCCGGCCCGGGCCGCCGCACGCGACGAACGTCAGCCGTTCGCGGACAAGGTTGTCGAGCTCGTGCGGGACTGAATACAGCTGAACGCTCTCGATCCGTGTGGGGGCCGGCGCCCTCGCGATCCGCGTGGGCGCCGGCGCGGTCGGACGAGCCGGCGCGTGTGCCAGCGCCGGCGCATCGAGCGCGAGGGTCGCGGCCAGCGCAACCGCCATGACACACAGCCGCTTCACAGATCCTCTCGATTTGTCCGTGGCCCCGTCTGCGGAGGCGAGTAAGGGTACCGGCGAAGCCAGCGGGTAGCCTGTCGACCCGATGCGCGCGCTCGTCTCGATGACCTCGCCGCCGTTCGCCGAGATCGCGGACGTCGCCGATCCGGAGCCGCACCACAACGAGGCGCTCGTCGAGGTCAAGGCGTTCAGCCTCAACCGCGGCGAGACCCGGCGACTCGAATCGCTCCAGGCCGGCACCGTGACCGGATGGGACGTCGCCGGCGTCGTCAAGCGGCAGGCCGCGGACGGGAACGGTCCAGGCGAGGGCGCTCGCGTCGTCGGCCTCGCGCAGGCCGGTGCCTGGGCGGAGCTGGCGGCGGTCCGGAGCGATCTGCTCGCCGAGCTGCCCGACGGCGTCTCGTTCGAGCAGGCTGCGGCGCTGCCGGTGGCGGGGGTGACCGCGCTGCGGGCGCTCGAGGTCGGCGGCTTCATTCTCGGAAAACGCGTGCTGATCACCGGCGCGAGCGGTGGCGTCGGCCGGTTCGCGATTCAGCTGGCAAGGCTTGCCGGCGCCCACGTCACCGGGCTCTCGCGCCGGACCGAGGGGTTGGGAGAGCTCGGGGTGGATGAGCTGATCGCCGAGATCGACCCCGAAGGCCCGACCTACGATGTGGTCCTCGACGCCGTCGGCGGTCCCGTGCTCGGCCACGCGATCGCGCGCGTCGCCCCCGGCGGCACGGTCGTGAGCTTCGCGTCGACGATCCCCGAGCCGGTCTCCTATCCCGCGCGGGAGCTGTTCGCGCGGGCGCCCCGCGCGCGCGTCTACGGCCTGTACATCTTCGCCGAGCTAGAGCACACGCGGACCGGCAGCTCAGATCTGCGTCGCCTCGCCGACCTGATCGCCGCCGGCAAGCTCGACCCACAGATCGACCTCACGCTGTCGTGGAGCGACGCCGGCGAGGCGATCGACGCGCTGCTCGGCCGGCGCGTTAACGGCAAGGCCGTCCTCAGAGTCGACTAGCGACTAGCTGCCGTCGGGACTGGTGTCGACCTTCAGGTACGAGTAGGTCCCCGGGAACCCGTCGCCGCTCTCGGGAACCATCCCTGGGCAGCCGTCGCGGAGGTCCTCGCAGTCCCAGAGCCTTGCCGTTCGCGAGATGGATGTCGAGCCGCGAGTAGTAGTAGAACGAGAACGCGTTGCCATCGTGGTTCGGGTCGATCGCCCGCCTCGATCGGGTCATCCCGCCACCGCTGGGTCAACAACTGAGCGTCGGCGCCAGGGGCGTGCTTGAGGTACTTGTCGAACCACGCGGTCGTGTACCACGCGATCAGGTCAGGCCCGCGGAGCGAGGCGCCGAACGCCTGATTGGGGATGAAGCTGAAGTCGAGGTGCGAGCCGCCGCGGATGATGATCTCACCGGTGTCGACGCCGGCCTTCGAGTAGTTCAAGGACCACGTCGACTTGCCCTCGGGATTGGGCAGCGAGGTGTTCGGCGCCGGCGGGAGGCCGTAGTCCGCTGACATGCCGAGCGCCGGCTTGGTGATCGGGACCGTGGTGCGGTCGGCCGGGTCCGCCGGGCATGCGCTCTCGCCGATGGTCTGCGAAGGAGCGCCCGGCGCGGCACCCGGCACGGGCGAGTCGTCGGGGCCCGGGCCGCCGAGGTTGTCCCAGGCGACGATCGCCTTCACGCGCGGGTCCCACTGCCCGATGTAGGACACGCCGGCGGCGCCGTAGGAGTGGCCGGCGAGGCCGATCTCGGACGGATCCAAGAGGCTCCAGAACGGGTTGTAGGCGGCATCGAGGCCGGCGGCCACACGCGAGTTCTGCTTCGCGGCGTGGCTCGTGCCGGTCGTGCAGCTCGGCACGGGCTCGTACGGATGCTGCGGGGTCGAGAGCAGGAAGTCGATCGCGTCCTCGGTCCCGTCGTAGAACGGCGTGCCGCTGCTCTGCGCGGGGACGCCCTCGTCCTGGTCGGGCGACTGGCCGAACGTGTCCGACTGCCCCTGTCCCTGTGGGTCGAAGGTCAGCACGACGTAGCCGGCCTTGGCCAGCGCCTGGGCCGCGTACCAGTACATGTTCTCGTCGGCCTGGACCGATCCATCGGTGATCACGATGCCGGGGCGCTTCGCCGGCCCGGCCACGGTCGCCCACACGTGGCCCGAGATCGTTGCGCCGTCGCGCGCGGTGAATAGGACGGGGCGAACCAGTCCGTAGCCGTTGCTCGCCCAGTTGTTCAGCCGGATGTCGCCGGCGCAGCCGTTCGAGAGGTTCCAGCAGAGGTCGTCGGTGAAGAACCGCCCCGGGTCGGCGGCCTCGGTGGCGAGCGCCTGGGCGGTGTTGGCGGCGCTGTCGGCCGCGAGCTGCGCCTGGTACTGCGGCGTGTCGTAGATCGTCTGGCGCTGCTGGGTGATCGAGAAGTTCTGCGCCTCGACCACCGGGCTGAAAGTTGTCGGAGGCTTCGCGGCCGCGGGTATGACGTGCCCCCCGCAGAGCACGCCAACCGCGACCACCAGCCCTACCAGAGTTTTCCCTGTCATTGCGATCTGTGAAGCCTCGAACCTGGAATCGGAAGCCTCGTCTGCAATCGTGCCCGCCCCGCGAACGCGCCACACCGTGAGCAGGCACGTTTCTGGAGCAGCAGGACTGTGCAAATGCACAGTCAAGGTCCATACTTCGCAAGATGGAGGCGCTGACGCGTGGCGAGGTCCTCCGCCGGATCGTCGAGCGGGCGGATCTCGAACTGTTCACCGATCGCGTGCTCGACAGCTTCTGGGAGCAGCCGGCGTTCGGAGAGCTTCACCACCGGCGCGACGAGGTCCGGGCCTGGGTGCGCTGGAACCTCGACCTCGCGATCCGCTGGCTCGCGGACGGCAAACCGCCCGGCGAGGACGAGATCGCGGTGTTCCGCGAGCACGCGCGGGCGCGGGCGGACGAGGGATTCCCGGCCGACATGATCGCCGCAAGCTTCAGGCGCGGGGCCAGGTTCGCCTGGCGGGCGATGCTCGAGGCCGCCACCGACGCCGAGCGGCCGGTGCTGGTCGAGATCGCGGATCTGTTGTTCGAGTACGTCGACCGCGTGTCGCGCATCTACTCAGAGGTCTACGGGGCGGCCGCGAAGCGGCACGCCCCGAGCGCGGAGGAGGAAGCGGCGCGTGAACTTCTGCGGAGGATCGCCGCCGAGGAGGAAACGCTGACCGAGGACCAGCAGCTGGCCGAGCGGATCGGTTTCCGAATCGAGCGGGCGGCGAGGCCGTTCGTGATCGCGATCCTGGACGGCTCGGCCCAGCGTCACGCCGAGCTCGCGGCCCGGCTTCGCCGCGGGCGCGCACTCGCGGCTTCGGAGGGCCGCCGGGTGATCGGGCTGTCCAATCTCACGCGACCATGGCGCGGACTCGAGCTCGACCGGCGCGCGGTGATCGCGCAGGGGCCCCCGGCGATCGGCGGCGAGCGCGGGCAGGCGCTCGAGGAGCTGCGCGCCGCGGTGGCGCTCGCCGCTGGAAAGGGCGACTGCGGCGAGATCGACGCCGGCAACTACCTGCCCGAGCTAGTACTCAGTCGCTCGCCTCGCCTCGCGAGTCAGATCCGCGCCCGCGTCTACAGCCCGCTCGATGGCGGTCACCCAGAGCTCGCGAGCACCCTGGACGCCTTAATCAAAAATAACTTCGAGAAGGGCCGCGTCGCCGCTGTGCTGCACGTCCACCGCAATACGCTGCGCGACCGGATCGCTCGGATCTCCGAGCTCACGGGCGTCGACCTCGAGGGGGTCGAGGGCAGGGGCCTCGCGTGGCTGGCCTGGCTCGCGCGGAGGGACTAAGGCCTCGGGCGCGCCAACTAAGGGGTGGCGCGCACCGATCGACTGCGTTCGCCCGATGTCGCCCCGGCGGTCTTAGCTCACCCTGATCAGTGTGAATTCCAGGGTGAACTCGGACGACAGGAGCGACGAATGCATCCCCCCATCGAACAAGCCGTCGGACAGCAGAGAATCGAAGAGACCCAGCGAATCGCGCGTCAGCGCCAGCTCGCCGGCGAGTCTCGCGGCGAGGCCCGTCGTGGCTTCTCGCGATACTTCTCACATGCGCGCGAGGGTCACGCCAAGTCACTTCGTCGGGCGGACCGGGGAGCTCCAGGAACTGGACCTCGCACTGCGTGAAGCGGAAGGCGGGTCGCCAGTCGCCGTCCTGCTGAGCGGCGAGTCCGGCGTCGGCAAGACCCGCCTGATCCGGGAGTTCGAGCGGCGCTCAGGCGAGAGCGATGCGCTGGTGCTCCGCGGCGAAGCCGTCGAGGAAGCCGACGGCGAGCTTCCCTACGCCCCACTGATCGGTGCGCTCCGGCCGCTGGTCCGCGCCAGGCATCCGGCGCTCGACGCGCTCGGCCGCGGAAGTCGTGCCCAGCTGGCCGCATTGCTTCCCGGACTCGACGACGGGGGCGACGCCTCGGACGCGAACGATCCCTCGGCACAGGTGCGGCTGTTCGAGGGCCTGCTCGAGCTGCTTGACCTGCTCGGCGAGGAGCGGCCCGTGGTCCTCGTGCTCGAAGACCTCCACTGGGCCGACCGCTCGACGCGGACGTTCGTCGACTTCCTCGTCCGCAGCCTGCGCAGCGAGCGCGTGGTGCTGGTGCTCAGCTACCGGACCGACGAGCTCCACCGCCGCCATCCGCTCCGTACGCTGCTGTCCGAGCTCGACCGCCTGGACCGCGCGCACCGGATCGAGCTCGAGCCGTTCGATCGCGCCGAGCTCGTCGAGGCGCTGACGGACATCCTCGGGGAGCCGCCGACCGACAAGCTCGTGGAGCGGCTTTACGAGCGCAGCGAGGGCAATCCGCTGTACACCGAGGAGCTGCTTGCGGCCGGGCTCGACGGCCGGGGCGCCGCCCCTCAGAGCCTGCGGGACGCGTTCATGCTGCGGATCGAGCGGCTGTCGCCCACCGCGCAGGCGGCGGCACGCGTGATCTCCGCCGGCCGCGCGCTCGACGAGCCAATGATCGCCGAGGTGAGCGGGATCGAGCCCGATGCGCTGCATGGGGCGCTGCGCGAGGCCGTCGCCGAGCAGGTGCTGGTGGCCTGCGAGGCGACCCGCTTGAGCTTCCGTCACGCGCTGCTGCGCGAGGCGATGTATGACGACCTGCTGCCGGGCGAGCGAAGCGAGCTGCACCTCGCGCTGGCTCGGGCGTTCGAGGATCGCGCGGACTACGAGAACGATCACGGCGTCGAGCTGGCGTCGGCGATCGCCCGCCACTACGCGACAGCCGGCGACCAGCCGGCCGCGCTGCGCGCCACCGTCGAAGCCGCGCTCGCCGCGCGGGAGGTGCACGCCTACGGCGATGCCGCCGACCTCGCAGAGCGCGCGCTCGATCTGTGGCCGCGAGTCCCCGACGCGGACCAGATGATCCCGCTCGACCACATCGAACTGCTCGGGATCGCGGCGGCGGCGCATGGAGTCGCCGGCGATCGCGCGCGGGCCGGCGTGTTGCTCGAGCGCGCGCTGGAAGAGCTCGACCCAGGCGTCGACCCCGGACGCTACTCCGAGTTGCTCGTGCGCCTGTCGCGGGCGCAGTGGTCGCTCAACCGGGGGGCCGAGGCGGTTGAGACGGCCGAGCGTGCCCTGTCGATGGTTCCGCCGGACGAGGTCAGCGCCGAGCGCGCCGCCCTGCTCGCGTGGACCGCGCGTGTCCGGTATCTGCGCGGCCGTTACCGCGAGGCTCTGAAAGAGGGGCGGGAAGCGCTCGCCACGGCCGTCACCGCCGGCGACCGGCGCTCGGAGAGCGAGGTCCTGAACACGCTCGGGATGGCCGGGATCGTGACCGGGTACGTCGACGAGGGCGTCACGTCGCTGCGGCGTGCGATCGAGATCGCACGGGAGGACGACGACATCGACGGGCTCGGAACGGCGTATTCGAACCTGGCCGACACCCTGAGCCTCGCCGGGCGCACGCCGCAGGCGCTCGAGATCGCCAAGGAAGGGCTCGTGGCGGTGTCGGGCCGCGCCGGCCGCCCCCAGGACTGGATGGCGCTGACCGTGTCCGATCTGTCGTTCGAGGCGGGTGACTGGGAGGGCGCGCGGGCGCACCTGGCGACGGCGGCGCCTGCGCCCCGGCTGGTCGGCAGGCAGCTGATGTTCCGTTATCTGCGCGAGGCCGACCAGGCGCTCGGGGTCGGCGACGACGACGCGGCGGTCGAGTTCTTGGAGGCGCTCGAGCCGCTGGTGGCGAGATCGTCCGAGCCTCAGTGGATCGGCGCGTTCGGTTCGCTGCAGGCCGAGCTTCGCCGGCGCCAGCGCGACCTTGCGGGCGCCCGCGCGGCCGTGACCCACGCGCTCGACCGGATGGAGGTGTGCACCGACGACGTGATGCGAATCGCTCGTGTGTCGGCCGCTGGGCTGAGGGTCGAGGCGGACACCGCCGAGCGAGCCCGTGACCTGCGTGAGAAAGCCGACGAGCGCGATGCGGTTGCCAGGGCACGGATCCATATGCAGCGGCTGCGCGCGGCCGCGCAGGAGGGCGCGGCGGTCGAGATCGCCTGGCGAGCGGTCGGGACGGCCGAGCTCGCGCGCGCCCGCGGAAAGAACGACCCCGCGCTGTGGATGAAGGCGGCTCGCGAATGGGAGGCGCTGTCGAGGCCGTACGTGCGCGCGTACTCGCTGTGGCGCGCGGCCGAGGCGTACAGCGAGGCCGGCAACCGCGAGGCGGCGTGCGAGGCGGCCCGCTTGGCGCTGGCGGATGTGCGGCGCCTGGGCGCGAGGTGGCTCGAGGCCGAACTGGTGACGCTCGCCCAGCGGGCGCGGCTCGAGCTCGGCGACGAGACCGGCGCGCCGGTAGGCGACCGAGCCGGCGCGGGATCAGACGACGCCGGCGAGGATCCGTTCGGCCTGACCACGCGCGAGCGGCAGGTGCTGGCACTCGTCGCGGAGGGCGCGACCAACCGGCAGATCGGCGCCTCGCTGTACATGGCGGAGAAGACCGCGAGCGTTCACGTCTCGCGGATTCTCAGCAAGCTTGGGGTGCGGAGCCGTACGCAGGCAGCGGCTGTGGCACACCGGCTGCATCTGGACTGACCGGCTCCGGCTCGTCAACCGGGACCTCAGACGCGACGATCCGAACGAGCTTCGACAGGTCGGGGTCGAGCTGAGTCCCTGACGCTGAGCGCAGCTCGGCGGACGCAATCTCATACGAGAGCGCCTTGCGGTAGGGGCGGTCGGTGCGCATCGCGTTCCACGTGTCGCAGCAGCTGATGATCCGGGCTTCGAGGGGGATCTGCTCGCCGGCGAGGCCGTCGGGGTATCCGGCGCCGTCCCAGCGCTCGTGGTGGGAGCGGACGATGATGCCGACCTGGCGCATGAAGCCGCCGACGCGGTCGAGCATCTTTTGGCCTTCGAGGGTGTGGGTCTTGATGATCGTCCATTCGTGGGGGTCGAGCTTGCCGGGCTTGTTGATGATCTCCTTGGGGATCGCGATCTTGCCCACGTCGTGCAGGAGCGCCGCGAACTCGAGGTTGCGCCGGCGCTCGGGGCTGAGCGCGAGCTGTTCGGCGAGGTCGAGCGCGAGGCTGACGACGCTCTTGCAGTGCTCGCCGGTGTAGCCGTCGTCGGCCTCGATGACGTCGCCGAGGACGAGCGCGGTGCCGCGATAGGCGCTGCTCAGCTCGATCATGCTTTTCAGGCGCTTGTGCCGCTCGCCTGCGAAGATCGCCAGCAGGCCCAACAACGGGACCAGGGCCAGCGCGGCCAGCGGGGTGTGGTGGATGGTTTCGGCCGCGAGGAGCGCAGGGGGGGTCAGTGCCGCGTCAACCGCGTACACCCAGCTCTCCCGGAGTTGCGTGAGCAGGCTGGCGCCACGGGTGACAGCGAAGCCGATCGCGGAAACGCCAAAGTCGACCACGATCTGGGCTGCGAGGGTGGCGACGAGAATAGCCGGACCGGCGCGCCATGCGGTCACGTGGGCAATCGCAAGCACGGCTGCCGGTCCGACCGAGAACCACGAGTTGGAGGCCTGGAGCACGAATCGGTCGGGTCGGGCCTGGGCTCTGAGCAGTCCCGGCAGGAGAGCCAGGAGAAAGGCGGACAGAACTGCGATCGGGATCAGCGCCGGGGGCACTACGAACAGAAGTGGGACGAAAGCAAGCTGAGTGGTGGGGGCGTAGCCCAAGGGCGTGTCGAACCGGACATTGGCCGCCAGCGCCAGGACGAGGACGCAGGCGATCGCCGGAGCGAGCGCGAACGGCCCCGGCCGATCGATCGACCAAAGGGCGGCGACAGCGGGGATCAACAGAGCCCCTGCGGACACTCCCCAGAGTCGCTCGCGACCCGTCAGCGGCGAGGCTGAACGGATAAAGGTCTCCTGAAGCAGCTCCTGCTCTTCGACGCTTGGCTCGATCGACATGACTGCACCATCGGCCTCGCGCGCGATGGCCCTGAAGCGCCCAGCCCGCCGCTCAGACGGACGTCCGCCTCGTACGCCCGTCCACCGCGGTCGCCGTGGCTCACCCGCTGCGTCAGCGCGCCGATGCAGGAGGTCATCGACCTCGCGGCGAAAGCGGTGAGTCCGCCGATGTGCGTAACGTCCGCGTATCCCACCGCTCGGACGATGGTGCGCGACGTCGCTGGCGCGGAAGGAGTCTTCTTCTACGTCGGCTACGAGGGCACGAACACCTGGACGAACCCGAGGAACACGGGCCAGGTGCACGGGCAGCAGGCCGCTTGGTCGCTGTCGAGTCCGGTCAACGTCCAGCCGAGCGGTACGCCCGGCTGGCAGCCCGTGCGGTTCACGTTGGAAGCCGGTGGCAAGACCAGCGATTTCCAGGTCTACGACTTCTACGTAGACCCGCGCTCGATGCATTAGGGGAGACAGGGCGCCACCGGGGGCGCCCTGTTCCTCACCGCCAGCGCTACCTTCGCGCGAGCTTCTTGCCGGGGTTCAGCAGGCCCTTGGGATCGAACGTCCGCTTGATCGCTTCGTGCATCGCGACCGCCGCCGGCTCCCACTGCCGCGCGAGCTGGCCGTTCTTGACCAGGCCGATCCCGTGCTCGCCGGACACCGATCCGCCGAGCTCGACGGCGAGCGCGAACAGGTCCTCGGCGGCGTGCTCGGCCCGCGTGAGGTCATCGGGCTGGTCGAGGTCGATCATGAACGTCGAGTGGAGATTGCCGTCGCCGGCGTGCCCCCAGCTACAGGTCTCGAGGTCGTGCCGACGGCCGATCTCGACCGTGCCGTCGATCGCTCGTTGCAGGCGGTCGATCGGGACGACGATGTCCTCCGAGACCTTTCCGCCGCGCTGCGCGGTGACCGCCAGCGACGCGCCGTCGCGCCAGCGCCACAGTGCGCCGATCTCCTTGGACTCGGTGGGGGCGTAGACGGCGAGGGCGTCCTCGCCGAGTACCTCGGTCAGCTCGCGATGGACCCTGGCCGCCTCGTCGGGCGTCCCGTCGGCGTCCGCGATCACCATGAACCCGGCGTCGTCGGGGATCTCGATCGGGAACGCGCCGCGCGTCGCCTGCACCGCTCCGGCATCGAGATACTCGAGCGCCGCGGGGACGATGCCGCTGCCAAGCACCGCCTCGATCGCGGCACAGCCCGTCGCGCTGTCGGTGTAAAGCGCGGCCAGCGGCAGCGCCGCCTCGGGCGCGGGGATCATCTTCACCCAGGCGGCGGTGACGATCCCGAGCGTGCCCTCGGAGCCGATCATCAGGGACTTGAGGTCGTAGCCCGCGACGTCCTTGCGGAGCGGCCCACCGACCCTGACGAGCTCGCCGGGCGCGAGCACGAACTCGAGGCCGGTGACCCAGGCGGCCGTCACCCCGTACTTGAACGCGTGCGGGCCGCCGGCGTTGGTGGCGATGTTGCCGCCGATCTGGGACTGCTCGGCCGAGCCGGGATCGGGCGGGAACAACAGCCCGTTCTCGCGCGCGCGGCGGCGCAGGTCGGCCGTGACCACGCCGGCCTCGACCGCGGCGCGCCACAGGCCGGGGTCGAGATGCCTGATTTTCCTTAGGCGTTCGAGGGCGAGGACCACGCCGCCATCGAGCGGAACGGCTCCGCCGGCGAACCCGCTGCCGCCGCCGCGGGGAATGATCGCGACGTCGTGGTCGTAGCACCAGGCGACGACCTGGGCGACCTGCTCGGCGTCCGCGGGCAACGCGATCGCGTCCGCCTTGCCGCGGAGGTTGCGGCTCTCGGTGGCGTCGCTCAGATACGCGCGCGTGCTGCCGGGCAGGACCGCGTCCGCTCCGAGCAACGCGGTCAGCTCACGCTCGATCGCAGCGGATGCCGTGGCCGTCACGGGTTCGATGCTAATGGGACCCGTAACCTTCTAGCCGATGGGCAAGATCTTCGACGTCATCGACGAACAGCTCGAACGCTGGATCTTGAGGCAATCGATGTTCTTCGTGGGCAGCGCTCCGCTCGACGCGGACGGCCATGTGAACGTCTCGCCGAAGGGCCCGATCGACAGCTTGAAGGTGCTCACGCCGACGAGCGTCGCCTATCTCGACCTGATCGGAAGCGGCGCCGAGACGATCGCGCACGTGCGCGAGAACGGGCGCATCGTGATCATGCTGTGCGCCTTCGAGGGGCCGCCGCGGATCGTGCGGCTGCACGGGCGGGGCGAGGTGGTGGTGGCGTCGGATCCGCGGTTCGAAGGGCTCATCGAGATGTCCGGTTTCCCCGCGCCGGCCACGCCCCAGGCCCGGAGGGCGATCGTCCTCGTCGACGTCGACCGGATCGCCGATTCCTGCGGGTACGGCGTGCCGCTGATGAAGCACGAGGGGAACCGGCCGCACATGGAACTTTGGGCGGCCAAGAAGGTTCGCGTGGGCGGCCCGGAGGCGCTGCTCGAGTACCAGCGCGAGATGAACGCCCGCAGCATCGACGGCCTGCCGGGGGTCGACGTGCGAAGCACGGTGCCCGAGTAACGGCCGTGCTGGCGGTGTTCGACGGGCACAATGATGCCCTCACCCGGGATGACCACGCGCTGCTGGCAGAAGGCCGGCCCGGCGGTCACCTGGACCTCCCCCGGATGCGCGCCGGCGGGGTGCGCGGGGCGATCTTCGCGGTATTCACTGAGTCGGACGGTGGTGCACGAGATGTGCGCGTCCCACGCGACGACGGGGTGCTCGAGTTCGAGCTCGCGCCGCCGGTGGAGCACACAGTGGCGGCTGCCGCAGCGAGCGCCGCCGCCGGGCGGCTGCTCGCGCTCGAACGCGCCGGGCGGGTGGGGGTTGCCCGGTCCGGGGGCGATCTCGATCGCGCTTTGCTGGACGACGGGCCGCCGGCGGCGGTGCTTCACCTCGAGGGCGCCGAGGCCATCGACCCCGGCCTCGAGGCGCTCGATCTCTGGTACGCGGCCGGGCTGCGCTCGATCGGGCCGGTGTGGAGCCGCCCCAACGCGTTCGCGCACGGGGTGCCGTTCATCTCGCCGTCCTCGCCGGACACAGGGCCGGGGCTCACCGACGCCGGCCGCGCGCTCGTGACGCGTTGCGCCGAGCTCGGGATCATGATCGACGTCAGCCACCTGAACGAGGCGGGTTTTTGGGACCTGGCCAAGATCGACGCGGGTCCGATCGTGGCGTCCCACTCGGCCGTGCACGCGCTGTGCCCGACCTCGCGCAATCTCGTGGACTCGCAGCTAGACGCGATCGGGGGGTCGGGCGGGTTGGTCGGGATCGTGTTCGCGGCGCCGTTCCTGCGGCCGGACTTCGCCGACGACGCCGACACCCCGCTGTCGCTGATCGTCGAGCATGCGCGATACGTCGCAGACCGGATCGGGGTGGCCCACGTAGCGCTCGGATCCGATTACGACGGGGCCACGATCCCGGCGCCGCTCGGGGATGTGGCGGGGACCCCGAAGCTGCTCGACGCGCTCGCCGGCGCCGGGTTTACCGATGCCGAGATGCGGGCGATCGCGTGGGACAACTGGCGGCGCGTGCTCGGCGTGTGGTGGGGGGACTGAGCGCGCCGGGCGGGCTATTCGGCGGACGTTCCGCCGCTGGCGATCGGGAACGCGTAGAACACGCCGAGCCCAGCGCAGATCGCTAGCGTGACGTAGGGCGAGACCGCTGCCAGCGCGGTGGCGATCGCGTAGGGGATAAGGCCGGTGACGCTGCGGAACAGGATCTGCCGGCGGCGCGTCAGCGATAGCTCCTCCCGGAGCCTGTGCGGTTTGACGAGCAGGATGTGCCGGTTCAGCGCGGCGAAGAACACCGCCATCACCAGAAACGCTCCGCTGTAGATCGCCGCCGCCAGATGCTGGCCCTCGCTCTCCTTCAGGTAGGCAGCCATCAGGCTGGCGGCGAACGGCAGCACCGCGATGCTCATCAGCAGCAGCAGGTTGAGGAACAGAATCGCGTGGTCGGGCTCGCGCAGGCGCCGGATCATCACGTGGTGATTGATCCAGATGATGCCGATCGTGATGAAGGACGTGACGTACGCCGCGTACACGGGCCAATCACGCAGCAGCGCGCCCGCCAGGCCGTACCGTTTGGTCTCGGCGAGCGACGGCACTCCGATGTTCAGCACGAGCAGCGTGATCGCCACCGCGATCACCCCGTCCGAGAATGCCTCGAGGCGGCCCGTGGTCACGTCGACAGGTTCGCCGCGGACCGATCCGCTCCTGTCGCCCGGGTGCCCTTGGCTCGGCGCGCGGAAAGCGCGCACGGAGCGGGGCAAACCTACTCTTAGCTACTCAAGTTTCTTCGCGGAACGCCGATTCGAGTAGTGATGGGATCCAGGTCATTGCGCCCCCACGGCAGGCTCCGCCTGATCGTGTTCGCCCTCATCGGCACCGTTCTGCCGGTGGCGATAGCCGCCGGCACAGAAACATCGACGCATCGTCTAGTTTTCTTCGCCGGCGCGGTCGCCGCCTGCATCGCGTCGCTGGTGGTCGCCCTCGTTCCCCGCCGGCGCCAGCTCGCGTTCTGGGCGGCGGCGTTCGGGCTGATCCCCGCGCTGACGCTGATGCAGGCCTACAGCGGCGGCGCGGCGTCCGGCTACTCGGTGCTGGTGATCATGGCGATGGTGTGGTTCGGACTCGAGGCGACCGACGTCGAGCTTGGGGCAGGAATGGTTACGCTCGCGATCTGCTGCGCCCTGCCGATGGTGCTGATCGGGGCGCCGGCGTACCCGCGGAGTTGGGGACATGCCGCGCTCTTGACGTTGATCGGGATCGCGGTGGCGGGCTCACTGCGGGCGGTCACCCGCGAGCTGGCGATGCTCGCCCAGCGTTTCGCGCACGAGGCGGTGGTCGACGACCTCACCGGCCTGCTCAACCGGCGCGGCTGGCGGTACAACGCGCCGCGGGAGCTGGCGCGGGCGGCGCGCAGCGGCAACCCGATCACGCTGGTGACGCTCGACCTCGACAACTTCAAGGAGCTCAACGACGAGCTCGGGCACGAGCAGGGTGACCGCGCCCTGCGCGACACCGCGGAGCGAATCCGGGCGACGCTGCGCGCCGGCGACGTCGTGGCGCGACTCGGTGGCGACGAGTTCGTGGCGTTGCTGACGAACTCGACGCTGACCGGCTCGCTGACCGCGATCGACCGGCTGCGCGACTCGACGCCCGAACAGGAGGCGTTCTCGGCCGGCGTCGCCGTCTGGGATCGCCGGGAGGAGCTGCCCGAGCTGCTGCGCCGCTCCGACCTCGCGCTGTACGCCGCCAAAGGACAGGGTGGCGGTGTCACCGCGGTCGCCCCGCCGCAACTCGAGTCGCTCCCGTCTGTCACCGACGGCGAGGACGAGGACGACGAGGACGATGACATGCCCGCCCCGCCCCGGGCGCGGGCGAGTTAGTCCACGCGCCGGCGCTCATATCGAGCTCTTCTGGAGTCCATAAGCGGCTCTTCGCGAGCTCGTCAGCCGCTCTTACTTGCGGTGTCGAGAGTGGGGCGCATGACATATCGCACCCTGTTGGCAACTCTCACCACGGCCGCCGCCATCACTGGCGTGTCGGCCGGCTCCGCGGACGCTGCGACGAGCGCCGCGAATGAGGCGGTGAGCCAGAACTGGGCTGGCTACGTCGTCGGAGGCTCGGATTCGAGTACGCAGTTCTCGAATGTCTCCGGCAGCTGGGTCCAGCCCACGTCGAAATGCAGTTCGGGGCAGGACTATGCCGCCTTCTGGGTTGGCATCGGAGGCTCCGGGCAGTCGTCATCGTCGGGCGGCCAGTCGTCGTTCGGGCAGTCGTCGCTCGGCGATGGGTCCTCGACGTCGCTCGAGCAGATCGGGACGCAGGGAGACTGCACCGGCAACGGGACCGAGTACTACGCGTGGTACGAGCTCGTGCCGGCGGCGCCGGTCCAGCTGAACCTCTCGATCCATCCGGGCGACCACATCACGGCCAGCGTCAACGTGAGCGGCTCGAACACCTCGTTCAAGCTGACCGACACGACCACCGGACAGTCGTTCTCCAAGACGGTCTCGTCGCCCAACCCGGACACCTCGAGTGCCGAGTGGATCGCCGAGGCGCCGTCGCAGTGCGACGGCTCGGGCGATTGCACGCCGCTGCCGCTGTCTGACTTCGGCACGGTCGACTTCTCGGGCGCGACCGCGACCGCAAACGGCCACACCGGCTCGATCTCGGACTCGGACTGGACCGCGCAGCCGATCGCGCTCGGGTCGGGCGGAACCTACGACATCGGCTACGGGTCGGGGCAGAACAGCGCCGGCGCGACGCCCTCGTCGCTGTCCTCGGACGGCTCGTCCTTCTCGGTGTCGTGGCAGCAGAACGGCGCCGGGTCCTCGTCCTCACAGACGAGTGGAGCGTCCGGTGGCTCCGGCGACGGCGGCTACGGCGGCAACGGTTACGGCGACGGCGGCTACCCGGGCGGCTATGGCGGCTATCCCGGCGGCGATGGGGGCTACGGCAATGGCGGCTACGGTGACGGTGGCTACGGCTACGGTCAGGGCGGCTACGGCGGCTACGGCGGCTATGGAGGGGGCTACGGATATGTCTACGGCTCCTTTTGACCCGCTGCAGGGCCGCTATGCGACGCCGCGCGCGAGCCGCTGATCGGCGTGCGCGGAAAGCGCGATGCGATAGGCGGCGGCGAGCCGGTCAAGCGCAGCCTCCCAGCTGCGCCCCCGCACCGCCGCCAGCGCGCCGCGACTTATGCGCTCGGCTAGAAGTGGAGTGCTTGTCACTGAAAGCACGGCGTCTGCGAGAGCATTGACGTCGGGGGTAGCGAGCAGCCCCGTCTCACCATGCTCGATCAGGCATGCGGGCCCGCCGCGGTCGACTGCGACCACCGGCAGCCCGCTTGCCTGCGCTTCGAGCACCACCTGACCGAACGTCTCGGTGGAGCTCGCGAACAGGAACGCGTCGGCGCTGGCATAGGCGCGCGCGAGGTCGTCTCCGGACAGCCATCCGAGGAACGTCGCGTGCTCGCCGAGCCGGGCCCGAAGCAGCTCCTCCTCAGGACCGCCCCCCGCAAGCGCCAGGTGCAGGCGCGGATCGCGGCGGTGAGCTTCGAGGAACGCGCCGGCGAGGAGGTCGACTCCCTTCTCGCTGCTGAGTCGCCCGGCGTAGAGCAGGTTGACCTCGCCCGGCAGCAGCTGCACGTCGCGATGGGCGGGGTCGAAGCGCTTGAGGTCGACCCCGCGATCCCAGCGCCGGATCCGCTCGTCGGCGATTCCCAGCTCGTTCAGCCGCTCGTCGCTGGCCCGGCTCGGCGACAGCACCACGTCGCATGCCCCGTAAAACATGCTCAGCCCCCAGTTGGCAAGCATCTCGATCTCGGCGTGCCCCGTGCGGAGCGCGGCGTAGGCGGCGAGCTCGGTGTGATAACTGCCGACGCACGGCAGCTCGAGTACCCGCGCGAGCAGCCAGGCGCCGATGCCGGCGGGGCCCGGCGAGCACACGTGGACGATGTCGTAACGCCCTTCGGCGAGCGCCTCGACGATCGCGGGGACGGTGGGGACGCCGATCTCGAGCCCCGGATAGAACGGCAGGTCGATCTCGGCGACCGCGCTCAGCCGGCGGTCGACGTCGGCGTCGGTGCCGATCACCTCGACGTCGAATCCGCGGACACCGTGGGTCCGGATCTGCTGAAGCGTATGCGTGACGCCGTGCATCGAGCCGATGCCGTCGGCCACGAGCGCCACGCGCGGACGATCGCCGTCGCTGCGCGCCAGCTTGGCCTTCTCGCGCCCGAGGAAGGCCGACGCCGCCGCGTAGGGGATCGCCGGGATGCACGCGTCGAACAGGGCGAGCGCGCTGCGGGCGCCGTCGGGGCGGCCCTGCTCGAGGGCGGCGACGGTGTCGTGCACGACCGCGGCGAGCTTCCGCTCGTGGACGCGCCGGGCGCGCCGGTCGAGGTCCGCGTGGCCGAGCTCTCCGTCCTGAAGCTTGGTCAGCAGCTTGTGCTCGTCGACATCGAGGTCCATCGCCAGCAGCCATGCGCGCAGCAGCGCGAGCGCGTCCTTGGCGTCGAGGTCGGCGCCGCCGCTGCCGTGGCGGGCGTCGCCTTCGCGCATGACCCGCTCGACGATCTTCAGCACGGAGGCGGGGTCCGGGCGTGCCGGCGCGGTGCCGTCGGCGTCGCCCTCGGCGGCGAGCGAGCGGATCGCGAGCGCCATCGCCGCGTGCGCCCATTTGGCGGCGCTGCCCTGCTGCCCGTGCGCGGATGCGTTTCCGGCGCGGACGTTCGCGAGAAACTCCTCCGCCGTGCGGGCGCGAGGGGTCTCGGTGAACGTCCGGCCGATATCGATTCCGGCGTGGTCATCGGACCCTCCGATGGCGGTTCCCCCGTGGGTCTCGATGTACACGAACGCCGGCAGATTGAGCTCCTTGGCCCTCGAGCCGTTGCGCGTCTCCCAGATCGGGAACAGCTCGGCCAGCCGCCGGCGGTGGCGCGCGGTGAGCGGCGCGGCGACGGCGTAGAAGGGGTGGGCGAGCGCCGCCGTGATCTCGTGGTCGTGCAGGTACCCTGCGCACGCCTCGACGTCGTCACGATTGGCCTGAAGCCACTCGTGATCGTCGGGCGTGATCCCGTAGCAGAGCACGTGCACGGCCTGGGGCTCGCCCTTGAAGGAAGCGGTCAGCTCCTCCGAGATGAACGTGTCGGGCAGGTGACCGAGCGAAAGCGCTCCGTCGATCGTGTCGTGATCGGTGATCGTCACGAAGTCCATCCCCCGCCGCTTGGCGAGTTCGTAGACCTCGACCGGCTCGGTGGCGCACTCGGGAATCCGCAACGATCGCTGGACGCCGAGCTTGGAGATCTGCGAGGCCGAGGAGTGGACATGCAGGTCGGCGCGACTGGTTTCGTTCATGCGATTGAGGATCACCCTGCAAACGCAGGGGTTAGTGAAGAACGAGGTCTCTCCCTGTGACGTTTCTGTTACCGCCGGCATGGGATCGCGGTGGTTTGGGAGAACCTTGGCGCTATGCCCGCCGCGGGTCAGGTTGTGATGTCGGATGCCGACGCTCTCGTGCTCGAGAGCGGGCGGCTGCGCGTCGAGATCGCGCTGCAGCCATTCGAGCTGAGCGTCCGCCGCGCCGGCCGGCGGCTGGTGAGGTCGCTCGGCGCGTGGGTGGCCGACGGCACCGTCCACGACAACTTCATCCAGTTCACCGAAGGGGTCGTCGCGCACGAGGAACTCTCACCGGTCGAGCGGGGGGCGGCGGCGGTCGTGCGGCGCTGCTCGGTTGATCGGGCGACGCTGACGCTCTCGCTGAGCGGTGGACGGCGCGCTTCGCTTGAAGTGCTGGTCTCTGCGGACGATCGTGTATGTCTCGAGGTCTCGCCGGAGGGAGAGCCGTTGCGGGTGGCGCTCGACTGGCGCCGGCGGGCCGATGAGCGGTACGTGGGTATGGGCGCGCGCCACGGTACGCAACTCGACCAGGCGGGCAGGATCGTCCAGCTCGGCGCCGACCGCCGCTACACGGGGCCCGACTGCCCAGCCGAGCTGCTCGCCGGCGGTGGGATCCCGCAGGGCGATTGCGCACCGGTGCCGTGGGTCGTCTCGAGCCGGGGCTACGCCGCATGGATCAGATCGGCGGCGAACGGCATCCAGTTCGATTTGAGTGGCGATCGGGTCTCGGCCTCGACTCGTTGTAGCGGCGGCCCGTTGCGGTTGGACTTCCTATGCGATCCGACGCCGGCGGCGCAGCTGCGCGCGTTCTGCCGGCTGACCGGGTTTCCCGCGGTCCTGCCGGAGTGGGGCTACGGTTTCTGGAAGAGCCGTGACGTGTACGGCCACCAGGACGATGTCGTCGAGGACTACGAGGGCCTGCGCCGGCACGAGATCCCGCTCGACGCGATCGTGATCGACTCGCCATGGGCGACGCAATACAACACGTGGGAGTTCAACCCACATCAGTTTCCCGACGCCCCCGGGTTGATCCGGCGGATGCGCTTGGACGGGGTCCGCACGGTGGTGTGGGTGACGCCGTGGGTCAACATCGACTCGCGCGACGGTCAGATCCCGCCCCAGCCCGAGTCCGAGCGGCTTCACCGCGAGCCCGCATCGAACTACGAGCCGGGGGTCGCCGGCGGGCACTTCGTCCGTGCGGGATCGGAGTCGGAGCCACGTGAGCCGTTCGTGACTCAGTGGTGGATGGGGACCGGATCGCCGGTCGACTTCACGAGCGACGCGGCCGAGGAGTGGTGGCGCGAGCAGGCCAAGCGGGTGCTGGCGCTCGGCGTCGAGGGCATCAAGGCCGACGACGGGGAGGGCTACTACCTGCCGGAGGGGGTTCGGTTCGCGGACGGGCGGACCGGGGCGGAGGCCGCGTGGGCGCTCGGCGGCCTTCATCGGGCGAGCTTGCAGCGCGCGCTCGACGAGGTCCACCCGGGGAAGGGCGTCCTGTTCGCGCGCAGCGGGTGGACGGGTCAGCAGGCGGTGGGCTTGACCTGGGCCGGCGATCAGGCGTCGGACTTCTGGTCGCTGCGGGTGCTCGTGGTCGCAACGCTGTCGGCCGCGTGCAGCGGCTTCTCGAACTGGTCGCACGACGTCGGCGGATATCTCGGACACCGCCTGGTCGAGCGCTGCCCGCCCGAGCTGCTCGTGCGCTGGCTCCAGTTCGGCTGCTTCACCCCGCTGATGCACGCCCACGGCCGGATGCCGCAGGAGCCGTGGCACTACTCCGAGCACGTGCTCGAGCTGTACCGCGCTTATGTCCTGCTCCACGAGCAGCTCGTGCCGTACGTGCGCGCCGCCGCGGATACCGCCGCCCGGACCGGGCTGCCGATCATCCGGCCGCTGTGCCTGACCGACCCCACCGATCCGCGCGGCTGGGCGATCGGCGACGCCTACGGCTACGGGCCGGCGTTGTGGGTGGCGCCGGTGCTCGACGACGAGGCGCGTGAGCGCGAGGTGGCGCTGCCGCGGGGGGACTGGATCGAGACATGGTCGGGGTCGCACGTGGCCGGCGGCGGCGAGGTCGTGGTTGAGGCCCCACTCGAGCGGATCCCGGTGTGGGCCCGCGCCGGCTCGATCGTCGTCACGTATCCGGCCGCGCATGTGGCGCGGGGGCTCGGCGACGTTGATGAGCGACAGCGGCCATTGGTGGCGACGCTGTGGGGGCGGCCGCGGGTCGGGCGGGCGGTCGCGCGGCTGTCCGACGGGACGCGGATCGCGTGGAGGCGCGGCCAGTGGTCGGTCGTGTCCGCGTCCGGCTCCGCGTCGGAGCGGGACGTCAGCTTCCGCGAAGTCGGCCTCTGAGCGGGTCCGTCTGCGGTGACGTGCACGATGGGGTCGTGGAGGACTGGGCCACCTTTGCCACGGTCACCGGCGCGGCCGCGGCCAGCCTGACCGGGCTGCTGTTCGTCGCGGTCTCGATCAGAGTCGACGTGATCGCGCGGTCGCCGAGCTGCGCAACCGCGCGCGCAGACGTTGCTGCTGTTCGCCACGCGCTGTTCGTCTCGATCGCGCTCGCGATCCCGGACCAGGCCATGGGCCGCGGGGGATCGCGCGGTGATCGCGGCGCCGGTGATCGATCGACGCGGCGCCGGCACGCGATCGGGCACGTACTCGATGTGGTGCTCCCGAACGGGCTCACGTCGGTCCTGCTGTTGATCTCCGGAGTCTTGGTAGCCGCTGGCGTGCACGCCGGGCTCGACGTCCTCGTGGTGCCGATCGTCGCCGCGCTCGCCGGTGGTGTCGCGAGCGCGTGGCTGCTGCTCACGAGGATCGACGCTTAGCAGGAGTCGTCAGGGAGCGCCGATCCGGGTCAGCGCGAGCGCGCCGGCCTCGGCGCCCAGGTGCGCCGCGTCGGCGATCGAGTCACCACGTCCCAGCCCGAACGTGAACGCGGCCGCGAACGAGTCCCCGCAGCCGTAGGCGTCGCGGGGCGGACCCGGAAGCGGCGCGGCGTCCCAGCGGCCCTCGGACTCGCCCCACCAGCGCCCGCCGCGGTCGCCCTCGGTAGCGACCAGCAGCCGAGCGTGCGCCGCGACCCGGGTCGCCCAGGCCCTCTCGTCCTCGTCGCCCTCGCTGAACACCAACGCGTACACCGATGCGCCGTCGGCCTCGAGCACCGATCGGGCCCGCGGCGAGGCGACGACGAACGGCGAGGCGTGCGCTCGCTCCAGCGCGCCGTCGTCGCCGGCGGTGAAGTACACGCCGCCGGCGTCGCGCAGACGTTCCCACTCGAGCTCGTCCGAGCCGCGCGGCTCGAGGCGGTCGCCGAGCGTGACGATCGTCCGCTCCCCGCCAGGCTCGAGGAACGTCACCGCTCGGCGGGTCGGCTCGTCGCGCCAGGCGACGTGCACGCGGACGCCGCGCGCCTCGAACTGCGCCACGGCCGCCTGGCCTTCGGTGTCACGGCCGAGCGCGCAGTAGAAGTCGACCTCGGCGCCGAGCTCGGCCAGGACCGACGCGGCGACCCCCCCGCCGCCTCCGGCGCGCGCGAACGCGTTCTCGGCGTGGAGGATCTTGCCGCGCACGGGGAGATGCGGCACCACCGCGAAGTCGACCCATTCGACGTGACCGACTACCCCGATCGTTGTCATGCCGTGTAGTGTGATCTGTCGTGGACGAGGGGTTGCCGATCGCCTACGAGGTGCTCGAGCGCGGGGTGCTCGTGTACGCGTCCGATGGCGAGCAGGTCGGAACCGTCGACCACGTCGTCGCGGCGCCCGAGGAGGACATCTTCCACGGCATCGTATTCCGCTCCGGGCGCGGTCCGCTGTTCGTCGCCGCCGACGACGTCGCGTCCCTGCACGAGCGCGGCGTGGACCTGCGCATCGATGCGGCCGCGGTCGCGACGCTCGAGCCCCCGCACGGTGGCGCGCCGGCGTGGCGCGAGCGCGAGCCCGGCGTCAAGCCGGGTCGCTGGCAGCACTTCGTCGACCTCGTGACCGGCAAGGATCCGCGCTCGAGGAACTGGGAGCCGGAAGACTAGGAACCCGGACGGCCGGCGCCGTCGAGCAGGCCGGCGTCGTCGAGCCAGCGTCGCAACCGCTCGGGCGATTCGAACTCGATCGCCTGCATGCCGACGCTCCGGGCCGCTCGCACGTTGGCCGGCGAGTCGTCGATCAGCACGGTCGTTTCGCGGTCGAGGTCGAAGCGGTCGAGCAGCAGCTCGAAGATCGCGGCGTCGGGCTTGGCGACGCCCTCGAAGCCGGACACGACGGCGCCGTCGAACCATCGCATGAACTCGAATCGCTCGTGCCTGAGCGGGTACGTCTCGCGCTCCATGTTGGTGAGCGCGTAGCACGGGTGCCCGGCGGACTTCAGCTCGCGCAGGAGCTGAACGCTCCCCTCGATCGGTCCGGAGATCATCTCCTCGCTCCGCCGCGACCAAGCCCAGATCAGCTCGGCCTGGTCAGGGTGTGCTCGCGCGAGCTCTGTGCACGTGCGCTCGGGGGGCACGCCGAGGTCGTGGGCGTGGTGCCACTCCATCGTGCAGACCTCCGCCAGGAAGCGCTCCATCGCCGCGTCGTCGCCGTCGAACAGCTTCTCGTACAGGTACCGCGGGTTCCAGTCGAGCAGGACGCCGCCGAGGTCGAACACGATCGCCCGGATGCGCCCGGTCGTGTCCGGGGCCGTCATTCCCGCTAGTGAAGCAGCCCGCTACGGGCTTGCAGCGGCGACCGGCGGCGCGCCCTCGCGCAGCCCGAACCGGTCGTGGAGGCGCCGCAGCGGGCGGGGCGCCCACCAGTTGAGCGGGCCGAGCAGCATCATCAGCGATGGGACCAGGAGCGCGCGGATGACCGACGCGTCGATCAGGACCGCCAGCACCGCGCCCACTCCGAGTTCCTTGACGAACACGATCTCCGAAGTCGAGAACGCGCCGAGCGCCACCGCGAACAGCAGCGCGGCGGCGGTCACGACGCGACCGGTCCGCTCGAGGCCGATCGCCACCGCGTCGTGATCGGACGCGCCGGCGTCGCGCGCCTCCTTGATCCGCGACAGCAGGAACACGCCGTAGTCGGTGGCGAGACCGAATCCGACCGCGAACAGCAGGATCGGCTGGGTCGCGTCGAGCGCGCCGAGGCTCCGGTAGGACAGCAGGCCCTCGAGATTGCCGTCCTGGAAGATCAGCACGAGGATCCCGAACATCGCGCACAGGCCGAGCGCGTTCATGATCACCGCCTTGATCGGCAGCACCACCGAGCCCGTCATCAGGAACAGGATGATCAGCGTGGTGGCGACCACGGCTGCCAGGACCGCCGGCAGGTGGACCGCGAGGCTGTGCTCGAGGTCGATGTACGCGGCGGTCTCGCCGGCCACGCCGAGGTAGAACGGGACGTGTAGCGCTCGGACCTGGCGGACGAGGTCCTGGGTGGCGGTCGACAGCGGCGGCTCGACGGGCGCCACCGAGATCAACGACATGCTTGCTCCGGCGGCGATTGGCGGCTCGACCGCGGACACGTCGGGCAGGGTCGTCAGGTGCGTTTCGAGGGCTCTTGCCGCCGAGGAGGTCGCGGGGACTCCGATGACCACGTCGAGCGGCGCGCCCCGGTTGGGCGGGAACTGGGCGTTGAGGATGTCGTTCACGTGGCGCGCGGACGCGCTCGCCGGCAGCACGCTCGCGTCGACCGTCGTGAACTTGATCTGAGTGAAGAACGGGACGCCGAGCGCGATCAGGCACGCGGCGCTGGTTATGGCGATCAGCGCGGGGCGTCGCATGACGACCCGCGACAGCCGGTACCAGAAGCCACTCTCGGCCGGACGGGCGTCGCGGTCCGCCGCGCGGGCCAGCCGCTTTGGCGCGAGCGCGTTGACGCGGGGCCCGAGCACGCTCAGCAACGCCGGCAGCACGGTGAGGGCGAGGCACGCGGCCAGCAGCGCCACGAGCGCGCCGGCGATCCCCATCGAGTACAGGAACCGTTGCGGGAAGATCGCTAGCGAGGCGATCGCGGCGGCGACCGTGAGCGAGCTGAACACGATCGTGCGGCCCGAGGTCTGAAGCGTTCGACGGAGCGCGTCGAGGCCGAACCCGGATCGGGCCGACTCCTCCCGGTAGCGCGACACCATGAACAGGCTGTAGTCGATCGCCAGCCCGAGGCCGAGCCCGGTCGTCAGATTGAGCGCGAACACCGACAGGTCGACGAACCCAGCGATGATCCGCAGCGCGAAGAACGTCGTGACGATCGCAAGCCCTCCGAGCAGCGGTGGCAGCAGCGCAGCTACGAGCGAGCGGAAGAACAGCAGCGAGAGCAGGAACACGAACGGGAACGCGAGCAGCTCCGCATGCTCGAGGTCGTGGCTGACCTGCGTGTTGACCTGGGCGTTCGCGACCAGCTGACCCCCGAGCTTGACGTCGCGCTCGCCGGCGAAGCCGTTCTCGATCTTCTGGGCGTCGTTCTTGAGCGTGGTGTCGGACTTCGGTCTGAAGTAGGCAAGGACGTACGTCGACGCGCCGTCGCTCGAGACCATCGCCGGGTTGTGGGTCTCGTAGTAGCTGAGGACGCTCGCGACGTCCGGGCCGGCGCGGAGCTGGTTTGCGACCTGGTTGACCCGGTCTTGCGCAGCGGTGGTGTGGACGTTTCCTTTGAGGCTCACGAGCGCCACCACGCCGGGGTCGATCTCGCGGTCGGTGGCGGCCTGGAAGCGGTTGGTGGCCTGGACGCTCTGGGTGGCCGGATCGGTGGCGCCGTATGGACTCAGATAGTTCGCGACCGAGCTGCCGAACACGCCGGCGATCACGGCGCCCGCGACGGTGACGTAGAGCACGGCGCGCCGGTGGCCGTGGAGGAAGTCGGCAAGCCTAGTCAGCATCGCGTGCTTCCTCGGCGAGCCGGCTGCTCGGCCGCCTCGCACCATTCGACGATCCCGCGGTGCAGGCCGATCCCAAGATCCAGCGTCAGCCGCGGGCCTTCCGGCATGTGCTCCGCCTCCTCCTCGACCGAGCACAGTTGGGCGAGCGTGCGCTCGTGGGCTTCGCGCATCGCGCGGATGTTGCGGATGCGCTGGTCGGCGGTGGCGATGTCCGAGAAGAACAGCTTGAGCATCCCCTCGTCGCGCACCTCGAACATCGGGTCGCGCTCGGGCTCGAGCCATTCGGTCAGCGCCGCCCGGCCGGCGCCGGTGAGCTCGTACACGGTCCGGGCGCGGCCGCCTGTGGGCTCGGACTTTCCGGTGATCAATCCCTGCTCCTCGAGCCGGCGGAGCTCGGGATAGATCTGCCCGTAGCTCGCCGCCCAGAAGTACCGCGTCGACTTGTCGACGAACTGCTTGATGTCGTAGCCGGTCTGCCTACCGAACGCGATCATCCCGAGGATCACCCGGCCTGTCGGTGTCAGGGGTGGCGGTGGCATTCAGCGAGGGAATATATCCGCCCGACATATGACGGCACGATATATCTGGCCGTCATATCTGTCAAGAGGTCGCTTCGGGTGCACCCCCGGCCTGCGCCGCCAGGGTTGTTTCGGATCCGTGCGGCGGGCGGACGGTCTGTCTGGCTCGAGCGCCGCAGGGCCGGGGGTCGCACCCTCGCTCCCAGCGCTCCGTTGCGGGTGGGGCGAGCCTGCGGCCTGCCTACCCGCGCGCCAGCCGCGCTGGCGCGCGTCGCTCCCAGGCGTCGGCGAGCAGATCGGCGAGCAGGTCCTCGCCGGCGGCGCGGAGGTCGACCCGGACGGCGGCCAGGCGCTTTCCCCACCACACCTCAGCGCAGATCTCCGGGTGCGCCTCGACGGCCGTGTGGATGCCGGGCTCGTCGACCATCACGTTCATGTGCTCCTCGTCCCAGAGCGTGGCGAAGATCTTGCCGGCGACGCGGAACGAGGGGCGGCCGTGGTGATCCTGCTCGACCGCCTCGGGCAGCGACAGCGCGATGCGGCGGGCGTCGGCGGTGCTCAGCATCGCGCCCGCATGCGGGCTCAGGCCGGGCGCAGCCGCAGGGCCGACCACACGTCGTCGAGCGCGACCTGCCGGACCGGTCGGACGTCCTCCCGCTTGACCAGGTCCGCGAGCACGTCGCGGTTGAGGTCCGTGCCGAGCTTGCCCGCCTTGGGATACGCGACCCAGGTCAGCGCATCCCGCGCGGCCGGCGGCACGAACTGATCGCGGAGCCCATCGAGCTCGGCGCGATCGGTGGCGAAAACGATGACGGCGTCGGCCTCGCTGGGGTCGCCGGCGGCCGGGTGCCCGCCGCCGAGATCGAGCGCGATGTCCGCGGGCTCGTTAACGATCGAGACCGACTGCCCGGGCTTCAGCTGGAGCTTGCCGGCGAGATCCATTGCGTGCTCGCTCAGCGGTTTGGGTCGTCGTTATTCTCGGCCCAATGCATCTCGCCGAGCTTACCCCGCCCGAGCAGCGGGTGTTGGGGTGTCTGATCGAGAAGCGCTGGACTACGCCGGACCAGTATCCGCTGTCGCTCAACGGCCTCAGGCTGGCCTGCAACCAATCGACCAACCGTGACCCGGTCACCGCGTACGACGAGGGCACGGTCAGAGAGGCGGCCCAGCGGCTGTGCCTCTACGGGCTCGCGCGCCTGGCGACTGGTCACGGAAGCCGCGCGGCCAAGTACCGCCACCTGGCCGAGGAGGCGCTCGGGCTCGACCGCGAAGAGCTGGCGGTGCTCGCGGTGCTCCTGCTCCGCGGCCCGCAGACGCCCGGTGAGCTCAAGGCCCGCACCGAGCGGATCGCGCATCTCGAGTCACTCGCCGAGGTCGACCGGGTGCTGACCGGGCTCGGAGAGCGCGACTATGCGCGCCGGCTGGGGCGCCGGCCCGGCCAGAAGGAGGACCGCTTCGAGCACCTGCTCGGTCCGCGGGGAGAGGGAGAAACGCTCGCCGCCCCATCTGCGCAGGCGCCGCCGGCGGTCGAGCTCCATGGCCCTCCGGCGACGACGCCCGCCTTCGCGCAGCCGCCGCCCCACGTTACGCGGGCGGTCGACGGCGACGGCGACGGCGCCCTCGCCGAGCGCATCGCCGCGCTCGAGTCCGAGGTGGCGTCGCTCCGCGCCGAGATCGACGAGCTGCGCGACCTGCTCACCACGCCGGCTGCGAACTGAACGCGCCCGGCGGCGGCATCGTCACCGGCTGTCCGCCCGCCGACCAGCGCCACACCCGGGGATAGCCGTTCGCCATCGGGAGCGTGAAGATCACCGCTCCTCCCGAGTCGTCGACGGTCGCATTCGTGGTCTCGGCGTCGCTGCGCACGACCGTCGCCATCACGCTCGATCCCGACCCCGCCATCACCGATACGAGCGCGTACGTCCACGCGGAGCACGCGCCGAAGAAGCAGTAGTTGCCGGGGCGTGGGCTGATCTCCGCCACGTAGACCAGGTCGCCGCGACCGTCGAAGCTGGGCGATTCCTCGTCGCAGGCGAACCGCGTCGGACACGCGAGCGGCGCGGCGGCGGTCACGCGCCCCACGCCGAACGGGTCGGAGATCAGCCGGATCCGGCCGGCGGCGGTGGCCCCCACCGGCGTGACCACCGCGAGTGTCCCGCTTGGGGACCACGCGAGCCCGGTCGTCTCGCCGTCGATCCGGTGACGCCGCCCGGTCCTTAGGTCGACGACCTCGACCGCGACGTCGCCGGCGCGCTCCTCGCACGGGCCGCCCGGCGCGACCGTGTAGGCCAGGAGATGGCCATCCGGGCTGATTGCGAGCGTGGCGCCGATCTCGCCCGCGGAGGCGACGGGCTGGATCCGGCCTCCTGCGAGCGCCACCCGCCACAACTCCCACGTGCAGTCGTTCCCGCGCTTAGGCCCGGCGAAGTAGACCCAGCGTCGATTCGGAGAGAGCATCGGCTCGGCGGCGCGGTCGCCACGGGTCAGCCGGCGAAACACCTTGCCGGTCGCGGACGAGTAGACGGTCAATCCGGGCTTGTTCGGATTGGTCGATACCGCGACGAAGGTGGGCGGGTAGGGCGTCGTGCCGCCCGCGGAGGCGCTGGACCCGCTCAGCGCGAACGCCACCGCCGCCACCATCAGCCCCGCGAGCCGTCTCACACCAACTCCATTGCACACATGCGCGCAAGTGTGACCGAGCTACGGGTAGATCAGCCCGCTCTCGCGCCGGACCACGAACTGGTCGCCGTGCTCGAGGAAGTCGCTGACGATCGCGGCGAACGTCTCGGGCCGGTCGACGTAGATCGCGTGGGCGGCGTCGGCGACGATCACGAACTGGCAGCGCGGCAGGAGCTCGCGGTAGTGCCGCCCCAGCTCGGGCGGGGTGAGCCGGTCCTCGGTTCCGAACAGCACGAGGGTCGGGACGTCGAGGCGGCGCATCGCGTCCTCGAGCTCTGGGTCCCGGGGGCGGCCGATCAGGCGCCCCACCAGTGCCCGCTGCTTGGCTTCGATCTCCGGCACGATCGACACCGCGGGCTGGCGTTCCGGGTGGGCATACAGGATCGAGGCCATCTGCTCCGGCGGCGGGAGTGGCCCCGGATTCACGATGATCGCCGCCGGGGAGGCGAGCACCAGCGCGTCCAGCCGCTCGTGGTCCTGGGTCGCGAACCACAGCGCGAGCTTCCCTCCGAACGACGTTCCCCACACGTTGAACCGCTCGCTCCCGAGCACCGCCGACACCGCCGCCCGCATCGTCGCGGCCAGCTCGAGCAGTGACCGTGACCGCTCGTTGACCGCCGACTCGCCGAATCCCGGCGTCTCGAACGCAATTACCCGGAACCGCTCCGCGAGCAGCTCGTGGCTACGGCTCAGCCGCAGCCCACCGGCGCCGTGGAAGCACACGAGCGCGGGCCCTTCACCTGCCTCCAGGTAGCGGATATCGAACCCGTCGGCCTCCACCCGTCGCTCCGCGAACCCGGTGCCGGGATCAAAGCGCGCCGTCACGCGAGCTCCCGCATCCGGGGAAGCACCGCGGTGCCGAACAGCTCGAGCGCGCGTTGCATCGAGGCCTGCGCGACGTCTGCCGAGTAGTCATCGGCCGGCACCGGCCAGCCTTGACTCTGGTGGCGCCGCTCGTAGGGAACGATCGAGAAGACAGCGGCCTTCATGAGGTGCAATTACAACAAAAGCTCCCCATCACTCTCGCATCCGGCGAGCTTTTGGAACCGGTTCCTCAAGTCGCTTGTCATTCTGCCGACAACGGGAGTGAACCTCGATGAACCTGACGTAGATGTGCGTTAGGGCTAAAAACCCTTAGGGGATGAAAGGGAAGGGACCTGATGAAGCTTCGCACGATGCTGCCCGCTGCTGCTGTGACGATCGGTAGTTTGCTGCTCGTGGCCGCGCCGGCCGGCGCCACGACCGCCACGGAGACGTTGACCGCGGGCTCGCTCGGATTTGCCGCGACCCCGGGAAGCGTTGCTTTCCCTGCCACGACACTGAACGGCCAGGACAAGACCGTCACCGCCCCGCAGCCGCTCGACATCGCCGACGCCACGGGCTCGGGCGCGGGTTGGAACATCACGGCGACCTCGACGCTGTTCAAGTCCGGTACGTACACGCTGCCGGCGGGCGCGACGACGATCACCTCGGCGCCGGGTGCCCCCACCTGCGACTCGAACGTGACCTGCACGCCGGGCGGTTCGACGACCGTGGCTTTCCCGTACACCCTGCCCGCGGCGGCGAGCGCTCCGATCGCGACCAAGGTGTTCAACGCCCCCGCCGGCACCGGCATGGGCGACCAGACGGTGACGCCGACTTGGTCACTCGCGATTCCCGGTAACGCATATGCGGGTAGCTACACGTCCACGTGGACCCTTTCGCTCGTCAGCGCTCCGTAATAAACGTGAAACTGAAGGCTCTCTCGCTGCTGGCCACCGCATGCGCGGTGGCCGGCGGCATGTTCGCGCCGGTTGCCCAGGCCGCCACGATCGGCGGCTTCGGCGCCCGGCCCGCGCACTTCAACCCAAACGTTCCCGCCACGCGCGCGTACTTCATCCGCACCGTGCCGCGCGGCCAATCGTTCACCGACCAGGTGATCGTGACGAACACCGCGGCCAAGCCGGTCACGCTCCGCGTGTATCCGGTCGACGGCCTGACGGGCGCGACCTCGGGCGTGGTTTACGGCAATCGTCAGAACCGCCTCCAGGGCGCCGGCCTGTGGGTTACCCCGGACGTTACGGTCGTGACGGTTCCCGCCAACTCGCAGACCGCCGTCGGTTTCACCCTCAAGGTGCCGACCACCGCGACCACGGGCGAGCATCTCGCCGGACTCGCACTCGAGGATGTCAGCGCGGGTAAGTCGAGCGGCCGGTTCTCGGTGACCGAGGTGCTGCGCACGGTCGTCGGGATCGAAGTGGCAGTGCCAGGGCCTTCGCAGGCACGGCTGTCGCTCGAAAGCTTCTCAATTGCACCCATTCAGGGCACGACTTATCCATCAGTGGTAGTCAACCTTGCCAATACCGGTACAAACCTGTGTAAGCCGCAGTTGCTTGTGGCACTGACCGGACCGAGCGGCGTTCAGCGCGCGAGCCGGCAACTTGACACCGTGCTGCCCGGCGACGCGATCCCGTATCCGTTCGTGTGGCCGCATTCACTCGCGGCTGGCAGCTACAACGCGAATATCACCGCGACTGGCTGTGGGCCGCGGCAGGTTCTGCACGGCAGCGCGTCGCTGGGGGCAAAGCTCGTCAACAGCACCGTCCCCACGGCCGACACCCGGGCGCCCGCAGGCGGCAGCACCATTCCGTGGTGGCCGATCGCGCTGGTTGGCTTCGGTGGGATCGTCGTAGGCACGCTGTTCGGGCGCCGGCGACGCGGTCCCGCCTCGAGCTGAGAACGGTCCGCCGCGTGGTGACGCGACGTCGAGCGACAACGATGAAGGTTCTGGTGGCGGTGGCGATGGGCGCGTGCGTGCTGATCGCCACGCCGGCCGCGCTGGCCATGACCTGGGCAGGCCCGGAGACATCGCCGACGACAAGCACGCTCTACGGCGTGTCGTGTCCGGATACCAGCCACTGCTTCGCGGTCGGCGGCACGACGTCCGCGGGCAAGATCATCCACACCGCGACCGCAGCGGCGGCCAGCCCGACGTGGAGTACGCAGACGCCGCCGACCGGCGCCACCGGGCAGTACAACGCGATCAGCTGCGCGGACGACAACGACTGCGTCGCGGTGGGAAACACCTCCACCGGGGCGCCGCTGATCGTGGCGACTGCCAACGGCGGCTCGACCTGGACCAAGCAGACCCCGCCGACGTCGGCGACCGTGGCGCTTGGTGGTGTTTCGTGCGCGAGCAGCACGCATTGCGTCGCGGTCGGGGAACGTCGTCGGTAGCTCCCCGGTGATCATCGCCACGTCCAACGGCGGCTCCAGCTGGACCGCTCAGACCGCCCCGGCGACGAACACCCCGCTCAATGACATCAACTGTCCGAGCACGACGGTCTGCTACGCGGTCGGGGGCAGCACCAGCGCCGCCACCCTTCTCGCCACGATCAACGGCGGCTCGACGTGGACCGCCCAGACGCCGCCGAGCGGCGACAACCAGGCGCTGAACGCGGTCACGTGCACGAGCACGACCGTCTGCTTCGCGGTCGGGAACGCCGTCACCGGGACGGGCGAGATCGTCGGGACTACCAACGGCGGCACCAACTGGTCCTATCAGTCCGACGGCAGCCCGCTGAGCCTTTACGGCGTGTCGTGCTGGGATGCCACCGATTGCGTCGCGGTCGGCGCATCGGGCCGGATCGCGTTGACCTCGAACGGCTCGGGCTGGAGCTGGCTGACCTCTCCAACCAGCGACACGCTCTACAGCGTCGACGTCAGCAACGACACCGACGGCACGGCCGTCGGCGCCTCGGGCACCATCCTGGGCTACTCGCTGGGCTGCAACAGCTCGGGAGGGCTGAACTTCACGCCACCGACCAGCATTTCCTGGCCGAGCACGGCGCTGAGCGGACGCGACCAATCGATCACCACGGCGCTGAACCTGTCGCCCGATGACGAGACCGGCTCGGAGGCCGGCTGGAACCTGACCGCGACCTCGACGACGTTCACCTCGGGCACCCACAAGCTGCCGACCACCGCCTCCCAGATCACGGGGGCCACGGAGACCGCGGGCACGGGCCAATGCTCGGCTCCGAGCAACCAGATCTCCTATCCGGTGACCGTTCCCGCGGCGACCGCAGCGCCCTCGGCGGTCAAGATCTACGACGCCGCCGCGGGCACCGGCGCCGGCCCGGCAAACGTCGCCATCACCGCGAGTCTGAACGTGCCCGGCAATGCCCGGAGCGGTACCTACACCTCCACCTGGACGCTGACGCTCTCGAGCGGTCCGTAGGCCGCCGGACACCTCTCGCGAACTCGCGGTTTCAGCCCTTCCTCAGTGGGAAGGGGGAGCGCAGTCTTCGAGGAGGTAGAGAGCATGCGCAGTCTCATCCGGTTCGCCGCGGTCGCCGGCGCCCTCGCGTTCGCGTCCACGGCCCAGGCCGCAGCCCCGGCAGCACCGGCGCCGGCGGGCGCGGGCTCGTTCGTGCTGACCGCCAACAGCACGGGCGGGACGTACGCCCCTACGTTCACCGGCAACGGGATGCTCGGCGTCCGCGTGCCGCCGTCGGGGCAGGGCTATGCCGGCGGCACGGTGCCCGCGCAATCCGAGCTTGCGGGCTTCTACGGGCAGGTCACGAACGATCCGAAGCCGGCCAACGACGTGCAGCAGCGGGCGAACATCCCGACCTGGTCGACCCTCACGTTCTCGGAGAACGGCGACACGTTCACGGTTCCCGGCCCGGGCGTGTCGAACTGGCGTCAGTCGATAGACCTCCACACCGGGATCGTCACCACCTCGGCCCGCTGGACGGCCCCCGACGGGCACGTCACCGATCTCACCTACGAGGTCCTGACCGACCGCGCCAACCCGGCGCTCGGGCTCGTCCGACTCCAGTTCACGCCTCAGTGGTCCGGGGTCGCGACGGTCACCGACGCGATCGACGGCACCGCCGACACCACCGCCACACCCGAGCTCACCACGCAGGTGGCCAAGGGCTGGAACGCGGCGGCGCGTCGGGACTGGGTGACGGTCGAGACCAAGGGCACGGGAATCCAGGTCACGCTGGCAAGTCAGCTGCAGGTCAGCCCCAACACCGTCGCCACCCCCACGCAGACCGACCAGAGCACCGATCAGAGCGTTGGTCAGGAGCTTGGCGTCCCGGTGCAGGCAGGCCGGACCTACACGATCACCAAGTACGTCGGCATCGAGAGCTCGCAGAACGCCGCAGACACCACCTCCGCCGCCCAGGGTCAGGCCGCGTCCGCGGCCCAGGCCGGCTGGGCCTCGCTGGTTAGCGCCAACGATGAGGCGTGGGCCGCGCTGTGGCGCGGGTGGATCGAGGTGCGCGGCAATCCCACGCTCGCGACCGATGTCAACGCCAGCGAGTTCTACCTGTGGTCGAGCACGCGCGACGGCGTCGACTGGAGCGTGTCACCGGCGGGGCTGTCGTCCAACGGTTACGACGGCCACATCTTCTGGGACGCCGAGACGTGGATGTACCCGTCGCTGCTCGCGCAGCACCCCGACCTTGCCGCCGGGATGGACGCGTACCGCTTCCAGCGGCTCACCGCCGCCGAACAGCACGCGGCCGCCACCGGCTACGCCGGCGCTCGCTTCCCGTGGGAGAGCGCGCTCGATGGCACCGAGCAGATCCCGCCACCGGCATCGATCAACAGCGAGGGCCTGTACGAGCAGCACATCACCGCCGACATTGCGCTC
Organism: uncultured Solirubrobacterales bacterium; assembly: GCA_963699325.1. Classification (GTDB taxonomy): domain Bacteria; phylum Actinomycetota; class Thermoleophilia; order Solirubrobacterales; family Solirubrobacteraceae; genus Palsa-465. Next base: position 290,494 of record CAVOTN010000024.1, read on the forward strand.
GCTCAATGGCAGTACTACCTGGTCACCGCGGACAAGAACTGGCTCCAGCACCAGGGGTGGCCCGTGCTGTCTGGCGCGGCGGCATTCTGGGCCTCGCGGGCGACGCTCGGCAGTGACGGCAAGTACCACATCGACGGCGTCACCGGGCCTGACGAGGAGAACCCGGACGTCAACGACGAGGTCTACACGAACGTCGGCGCGATGCGCACGCTCCAGGACGCCGTGCAGGCCGCCCAGGTGCTCGGAATCACGCCGCCCGCGAGCTGGTCGCAGATCGCCGCGAACCTGGTCGTGCCGGTCGACGCCTCGCAGGACATCCACCCCGAGTTCTCGGGATACGGGGGTCAGCTCGTCAAGCAGGCCGACGTCACCCTGCTCCAGTACCCGTGGGGATACGCGATGTCGCCCAAGCTCGCGCTCAGCGACATCAACTACTACGTGCCGCGTACCGATCCCGGTGGCCCGTCGATGAGCGACGCGGTCAATCTGATCGACAACGCCGCGCTCGGCACGCCCGGGTGCGCGAGCTACGTGTACACCGAGCGGAGCTTCGAGCCGTTCATCCGCGACGTCTTCAGCCAGTTCTCGGAGACGAAGACCGGTGGCGCGTTCACGTTCATGACCGGGATTGGCGGCTTCCTGCAGGAGTTCCTGTACGGCTACTCCGGGATGCGCTGGGGCGCGGACAGCGTGCAGCTGAATCCCAGCCTGAACTCCGAGGTCGGCGGGATCGTGCTCCACAACCTGCAATGGCAGGGCCGCACGTTCACGGTCGCGATAGGCCAGCGGCGGACGACCGTGACGCTCCAGAGCGGCGCGCCGCTGCCGATCCAGACGCCGGCCGGCATCCGCCGGGTCTCCTCGGGCCAGACGCTGACGCTGGCGACCCGCCGCCCCGATCTCGCCCGCTCGAGCGACCTGGTCCGCTGCGGCGCCGTGACCGCGAGCAGCGCTCAGCCGGGTGCGCCGGCGCTCGCCGCGGTCGACGGCAGTCCGGCAACCGACTGGGAGCCGACGTCGGTCAACTCGACCCTGACCGCGCCGGTCGCGGGCGCCGACGCCCGGATCAAGACGGTCACGCTGCGCTGGGGACAGCAGTGGCCGCCCGCGCCGGCGCCGAACGTGCCGCCGCCCCCGGGTCCGGTCACCGTGCTCCGGCCGGCGAGCTACTCGGTGCTCGTCTCGCGCAACGGGCAGACCTGGCGGCAGGTCGCGGCCGTGAGCGGCCGCGACGGCCAGGTACTCGACACGCTGCATGTCCAACCAGTGCGAGCGCGCTTCGTGCGGGTCGCCCTGACCGCGACGAGCGCCACCAGCCTCCCGCTGCTCCAGGAGCTGACCGTCACCCGGTAGCCGGGGCCGCTACAGGAGCGACAGCTCGGAGTTGTCGCCGACCAAGAACCGGTACGCCCGCGGCTGGCGGGCGTCCCGGCCGATCTTGACGTTGCGTCCGAGTAGTGAGGACTCGATCCGGCCGTCGAGGTCGCGGACAACCGAGCCGGCGAGCAGGATCGAGTGCTCGACCTCGGCGTTGCGGATCTCGCACGCCTCGCCGATCGCCGTGTAAGGGCCGATGTAGCAGTCGCACAGGTTCGCGCCGGCGCCGATGATCGCCGGGCCGCGCACGGACGAGCGCTCGAGCCGGGCGCCGGCCTCGATCACGACGCGTCCGTCGACCCGCGAGTCGATCAGCTCGCCGTCGAGCCGGGTCTGGATCGTGTCGAGCACGAGCCGGTTTGCGGCGAGCATGTCGTCGAGGCGGCCGGTGTCCTTCCACCACCCCTTCACGATGTGCGGTTGCACTCGCATGCCGTCGTCGAGGAGGCGCTGGATCGCGTCGGTGATCTCGAGCTCGCCGCGGCCCGAGGGCTCGATCGCCTTCGCCGCCGCGTGCACCGCCGAGGTGAACATGTACACGCCGACCAGCGCGAGGTCGGTTCGCGGCTCGGCGGGTTTCTCGACCAGCCGCGTAACCCTGCCCTCGCTGAGCTCGGCGACGCCGTAGTTCTCGGGATCGGGCACCTGGGTGAGCAGGATCAGCGCGTCGGGTTGGTCCTCACGGAAGGCCGCCACCAGATCGCCGATCCCGCCCTGGAGCAGGTTGTCGCCGAGGTACATGACGAACGGTGTGTCGCCCAGGAACGGCTCGGCGGTGAGGACCGCGTGCGCGAGCCCGAGCGGCGCCTCTTGCGGGATGTAGGTGAGCCGCACGCCGAACCGCGAGCCGTCGCCGGCGGCGAGGCGGATCTCGTCGCCGGTCTCGGGCGCGATGATGATCCCCACGTCCTCGATCCCCGCCTCCGCCATCGCCTCGATCCCGTAGAACAGCACGGGCTTGTTCGCGACCGGAACGAGCTGCTTCGCGCTCGTGTGGGTGATCGGGCGCAGGCGGGTGCCCTTGCCGCCGGACAGGATCAATCCCTTGAGGGCCTGCATCGTCGCGCAGCGTAGCGACCCGGCTCAGCGCGCAGCGACAGGTGCGGACGCCGCGCTGAGCGCCTCGGCGGCCACGCGAACCGCGACCCGCGCGTCGTCGGGCTCGAGCACGACCGCGTCGCCCGCCTCTTTCAGCACATCTCGGACGAGGTAGTGCATGCTGGCGAACCCGCGCTCGACCACGACCGCGCCGTCCTCGAGCTCGTCGGTGATCCGCCGCTCCTCGCGGGCCCAGCGGGCGCGCTCGGGTGAGATCCACACGCGGGCGCGCTGCGATGCGGGCACCTCGCCGGTCCGCGGCCAGCCGTCGACGTCGGCCGCGGGGTCCACGTCCGGGCGCGGCTCGAACGTCTCGTCGGCCACGATGGCGGACTTGAAGCGGTCCAGGCGGAAATGCCGGACGTCGTCGCGCGAGGGGTCAAAGGTGGCGACGTACCAGCCCTCGCGGCCGTTGATCAGTGCGTACGGCTCAACCTTACGCGTGGAGAACTCGTCCTCGTTCTCCTTGTAGTACTCGAACGCCAGCAGCCGACGCCGGGCGATCGCGCTCGAGACGACCGCCGCGATCTCGGTGTCGTCCCCGCCCGGGGTGGCGATCTGAAGGCCTTCGTGGACCGGGTCCTCGCCGAGCGCGGCGACGACCTTCTCGCGCACCGAGGTCAGCGACCCCTCGGGGATGTGCTCGCCGATCAGGTCGATCGCGGCCACGAGCGCCTTAGCCTCGACCGGCAGCAGCCGCGCCGGCCGCGCGAACGAGTCGCCGTAGGGCTCGGGCTCGACCTCGATCATCCCGTCGGCGCCGAGCTCGGCGTACAGGACGTAGGTGCCGGCGCCGAAGTTGACGAGGTTGAGCACGGAGATGTCCTCGCGCAGCTCCTGGTCGGAGATCTTGAGCGTGGTGCAGAGCTGGCCGGCGTCGAGGCGCCGATCGGCGCGGCCGGCGTCGATCAGGATGCTCGCGAGCGTGACCAGGCGGGCGAACCGCTCGGGGCGGATCGCGCCGTCGGGGTGATGGCCGTTGCCGGAGTCGGCCGGCGCGCCACTGGGCGCGGGCGCGTCCGCAATGTCCACAGTCGGTGCGATCTGCGGCTCGCCGGTGTGTCGCTCGACCACCAGCGCCACGCGCTCGCGGAGCTCATCGGCGAGCTCGGGCGGGCCGACGATCCGGGCGTGCTCGCCGAGACCGAGCACCCAGGCGATCAGCTGGCGCGCGTTCGCGTAGGGCGTGACGAACACCCGGTCCCCGTCGTCACCGTCGGCGCGCATCTCGCCGTAGCGGCCGAAGTGACGCTCGATCTGCCACGCGATCCGGCGCCCGATCCACACCTCGGCGGTCGGCCCGATCCGGATCGCCGAACTGCCAGTCGATCCGGTTCGCGTACGCGCGCGGGTCGAACCCGGCGGGGCGCTGGAAGTCGTGCTCGGCCTTGGTCGCGTACCCGACCTTGCCGCGGATACGCGACAGGCGGAACACGCGGATCGCGCCGCGCTCGTGCGAGTGCCCGACGAGGTAGAACTGACCGCCCTGGAACAGCAGCTGGTAGGGATCGATCTTGCGCGTGCCGAGCTCGCCGCGCTCCATCGTGAAGTAGTCGAACACGATCGTCTTGCGGCGGAAGATCGCGGTCTCGATCTTGGCGAGGCGCTGACTCAGTTCGTGTCCGCCTGCGGAGCCCGTGATCCCGAGCGCAACCGTGTGCTGCTCCGGCGAGCTCAGCGGGCTCGGACGGCCCCACGAGATCTGCTGGAGCGCGAGCCGCAGCGGCTCGGCGTAGGCGAACTCGCCGTCGAGCAGGTGCAGCGCGGTGTGGAGGCCGGCGAGCTCCTGGTCGGTGAACTCGATCGCCGGCAGGTGGAAGTTCTCGGGCGCGAGCGAGTAGGTCTCCTGCTCGACCAGGCCGTCGACCGGCTTCTCGACCGACAGGAAGATCCGCAGCGCCTCGAGCTCGGAGCGGTCGGCGTAGAACCGGCGCGCGAACGCGTCCTCGTTCATCGCGCTGTAGCCCTCGACGTCGCGACGGATCTCCTGAGCGGTCACCGGACGCCGTTCCGCCATCAGGTATGAGATGAGCGACAGCTGACGGATCAGCTTTTCGGTGTCCTTGGCCATGCCCTCTCCAACTGTAGTTGGGCCGGGCGAGAGGCGTCCCCGGCTGCCCGGTGGCGGAACGCTATTTGCGGTCTTTTGCAGCTAAGCGCGTGAGCTGAGCGTCGGGAACCTGTGACTGGGGAATCCGCCGCTATGCGCGACGTGCATGCGGACGTCGATGCGGCCGGATCCCCCGTAAGGGAATCCGGCTTCGTCACACGACGGAGCTCAGAGGTCTGCGCAGCCGGATTCCACGCCCTGCGTTATGCAGCTGCCTGGCGGTCGGCGTCGCCGCGAGACGCGAAATACGCCCCGCCACCGAGCGCCTTGTCCCACGCCGACCACTGCTCGCCCGCGCGGAGATCCTTCTCGAGCCGGTCGAAGCTCCCGAGCCGGCCGCCGAGGTTGTCGATCATGTGCACGAGCGTCGCCTCGCGCGTGCACGGGACCACGGGGCTGCCGTGCTCGAGCGTTCCGTGGTGGCTGAGGATGATGTGGAGCACGGCCTGGGCAAGTTCGGGCGGGAATCCGTCGAGGCGCTCGATCGTGCGGCGCACGCGGTAGTAGCCGAGCGGGATCTCACCGTGCAGGCGGCCGTGGTCGGACATCGAGATGCCGCCGGCGTCGAGCTCGTAGGCCTCGAGCTTGCCGATGTCGTGGAGCAGCGCGCCGGCGACCGCGACATCGCGGTCGATGCCGGGAAACATCGCCGAGATCGCGCTGACCGATTGGGCGACGCTCAGCGAGTGCTCGAGCAGGCCGTGGCGGTAGGCGTGGTGGAAGCGCTTGCCCGCGGGCGCGTCCCGGTAGCCGGACCACGACTCGGCGAATACCGCGCTGAGCAGCTGGCGCAGATGCGGGTCCTGGATCGTCGCGATGAGCTCGCGCAGGTCGCGCTCCATGTGGTCGAGTTCGCGAGCGGGTCCGTCGTGCAGGTCCGCGCGGGTGTATTCGCCGTCGCGGGCCTTGCGAAGGCTACGGACGGTCAGCTGCCCGCCCGTGAACGTCCCGGTGACGAATACGACTGCGCCGGGTCGGCAGTGCTTGCCGGCGCCGGGCGCGGCCACGGCGGGAGCGCTCCCGCTCCGGTCGCCAAGCACGAGCTCCAGCCGGTCGGCGCGCCGCTCCACCTCGCGCACTAGAAGCGCCTGGGACACGTCGGTTCCTTCCGCAAATTCCCGAACCTTCATGCTGTTCGAAGATAAAGTGGCCTGCGGACAGCACGAAATGGAACGCTCGGCGATCGTCACCGGAGGTACCGGCGGGCTCGGCTCCGCAGTCGTCGGGCGCCTGCTCGACGACGGCTGGCGGGTGGTCGTGCCCTGGATCGTCGAGGGCGAGCTCGAGCGGGTCCCCGAGCGCGACGGGCTGGAGCTGGTGCAGGCGGATCTGTCCGATGCCGGCGCGGTGGCGTCGGTCGTCGAGGAGGCGGCGGGCGCCGGCGAGGCCCCGCTCCGCGGCGTCGTCAATCTCGTCGGCGGGTTCGCGATGGGCAAGCGCGTGCACGAGACGCCGGTGGACGAGTTCGAGAAGCAGTTCCAGCTGAATCTTCGGCCGACGTACCTGATCACGGCGGCGGCCGTTCCGCATCTGCTCTCGGGCGGTGGTGGCTCGATCGTGTGCGTCGGGTCGCGCGCCGCGGTGCAGCCGTTCAGCGGTGCCGCCGGCTACATCTCCTCGAAGGCGGCGGTGACCGCGTTCGCGCAGGCGGTCGCGGCCGAGTACAAGCAGGACGGAATCCGCTGCAACGTGATCCTGCCGAGCGTGATCGACACGCCGGCTAATCGCGAGTCGATGCCCGACGCCAAGCACGACCGCTGGGTCAAGCCGGCCGAGATCGCCGGCGTGATCGCCTGGCTGCTGTCCGAGGACAGCACGCCGACGAGCGGTGCCGCGATCCCGGTCTACGGCCGCGCCTAGGTCTCTGCGTGGGCCTTCCCGCGCGCGGCGGGGTGCAAAACGCAGCAAACTCCCCGGCGCGCGACAGCTTTGGCTACATAAGCGCCTGGGAGGCGCTTATGTAGCCGTGGCGTTTGGCGCGCGTGGGGTTTGGCGAGTTGCGCACCCGCGGCCAGGCTCAGTGCGGTCGGCGCAAAGGCGCGCGTGCGTCGGCTCAGCCGTCGAAATCGCCGGCGAACAGCGCGAACACGGCTCCCTGGGGATCTTGGAGGATCGCGATCTTGCCCATCCCGATGTCCATTGCGCCCACGAGCGTGGTGGCGCCGAGCTCGGTCGCCTTCGCCAGCGAGGCATCGATGTCGTCCGTTCCGAAGTACACGAGCCAGTAGGTCGGCTCGTTCTCCTGTGCCGGGCGCATCCCGCCGTTGCTGCTGCCGCCGTTCTGGATGATCCTGTAGGGGAACTCCATGCCCTCGAACGGCTCGGCCTGCCACCCGAACAGCTCGCGATAGAAGTCGGCCGAGGCATCGAGATCCGTGGTCGCGAGCTCGTTCCACGAGAGCGCGCCGTGTGCGTTGACGATCGAGGCCCCGATGTGCAGCTTGGGCTCCCAGACCATGAAGAACCCGCCCTGCGGATCCTGGATCACGGCCATGCGTCCGACGTCCATCACGTCGAACGGTGGCGCGATCACATTGGCGCCAAGCTTCGTGGCCCGGTCCGCGGACTCATCCGCGCTGTCGACCGTGACGTATGAGTTCCATGCCGGCGGTGCACCGAACTGGCGCTGCATCTCATTCTGGAGGGAGATCCCGGCGACCGGCTTGCCGCCGATGTTCATCATCGAGTACGTCATGCCCTCGCCGACCGGATTGTCTTCGGCATCCCATCCGAACAGCCCGCCGTAGAAGCTCTTGGCCCCCTCCTGATCCGTGGTCGAGAGGTCGATCCACGAGAAGGTGCCTGGTGTGTATTTCGTTCGTTCAGCCATAGCCGGCGACCCTACCTGGACCGCATGGGAGACGTGTGAGGAAACTGCTACCCGCGGACCGAACGTGACCGCATGGGCGACCCTACCTGGCGTCGAACGGCGCGAGCGCCTCCGCGATGCCGGCGTGGTCGAGGTCCGCGCCGAGTGCGCACAGCAGCGCCATGCGCGCCGCCGCCGGCGCCAGGAACGGCGCGCAGATCGCCCCGCTCGCGCGTAGGTCACGCTCGGCGCCCTCGAAGCCGTAGGTCGCGAACAGCATCGACGAGCGGTCGGGCCGGCAGGTGATCACGACCGGCACGCGCGCGGCGGCCTGGCGGAGCTCGGCCAGGACCTCCTTCGACAGGTGTCCCGCGCCGAGCGCGACCAGCACCACCCCGTCGGAGATCTCGGCGGCGTGGCGCAGGAGCGCGCCGTCGTCGCCGAGGCCGGTGGTGACCGTCGTGACGCGATAGTCGAGGCGCTTCACGGGGAGCGGGTCGGGGCGACGCGGGGTCGCGTGCAGCCACACCCGGCCCTCGACGATTCGTCCGACCGGGCCGGCCGTCGGCGAGCCGAACGCCACCGGGCCCGTGCTGTCGATCTTGCGAACGGTCATCGCCGCGTGGACCTCGCCGCCGAACGCCACGACCACGCCCAGCCCGGCCGCTGCCGGCGCCCGGGCGAGCACGATCGCGTCGAGCAGGTTGGCCGGACCGTCGGCGCCGGGTGCGCTGCCCGGGCGGTTCGCGCCGGTGATCACGATCGGGGCGTCGCCGCCGTACATCAGCCCGCACACGAGCGCGACCTCCTCCATCGTGTCGGTGCCGGTGGTGAGCACGACGCCCTCGCCGCTGTCGGCGGCGGCGCAGGCGCGGCGCGCGAGGTCGAGCGCATCGGACAGGCTCAGGTAGGTGCTCGGCAGCGACAGCACGGTCTCGGCCTCGAGCCGGAAACCGGCCACCTGCGGAAGCTGCTCGACGAGCTCGGCGGCGTCGAGCGCGGGCACGGCGCGCTCGCCGCGCATCGCGATCGTGCCGCCGGCGGCCAGGACCCGGACGGCTCGGGGCGGTGGGTCGGCGGGCGTCACGCCGGGATCATCCCGCATCCTTCTACCCTTGCACCCGATGCAGCTCGTGATCACCGGCGCGGCCGGGATGCTCGGCCAGGATCTCGCCGGCGCCGCGCGGACCGCCGGGCATGACGTCGTGGCGCTGTCGCGCGCCGAGCTCGACATCACCGATCGCGCTGCCGTCGACGCCGCGGTCGGTAGCGCCCGGCCGGACGTCGTCGTCAATTGCGCCGCGTGGACCGACGTCGACGGCGCCGAGAGCTCGCCCGAGCAGGCGCTTGCCGTCAACGGCGCCGGCGCCGGCAACCTCGCGCGGGCGGCCGCCGCGTGCGGTGCGTGGACGATCCATGTCTCGAGCGACTACGTGTTCGACGGGACCAAGCGTTCGCCGTACGTCGAATCCGACGCGGTCGGGCCGGCGTCGTCTTACGGCCGCTCGAAGCTGGCCGGCGAGCGCGAGGTGGCCGCGCACGCTCCAGGCCGCCACACGATCGTGCGCTCGTCGTGGCTGTTCGGCGCCGGCGGTCCGTGCTTCCCGGCGACGATCCTTCGCCTCGCCGGCGAGCGCGACGAGCTGAACGTCGTCGACGACCAGGTCGGGTGCCCGACGTTCACCGGTCATCTCGCGGTGGCGCTGATCGATTGGCCGCCCGCCCGCCCGCGCGGCCGTCGCCACCGCTCGGGATCGTGCACGTGGCCGGTGGCGGGGCCTGCTCGTGGTACGAGTTCGCGCGGGAGATCGTGGCGCGGTCGGGGCTGCGGTGCGAGGTCAGGCCGTGCACGACCGCGGACATGCCGCGGCCGGCGACGCGCCCCGCCTACAGCGTGCTCGGATCCGAGCGCGGCGACGATGCGCCGGCGCTGCCGCACTGGCGCCAGGGTCTCGCCGACTACATCGCGGCCACGCGGGCGGTGAGCGCACGATGAAGGCTGCTCGTCTGCGGCGGCGCCGGCTTCATCGGCTCGACGTTCGTGCGTGAACGCGTCCATGCGCATGGCGACGAGGTGACCGTGCTCGACAAGCTGACGTACGCGGGGCGGAGCGAGAACGTCAAGGACGTGATCGCCGAGATCCGGTTCCTGGAGGGCGCGATCGAGGATCCGGCCGCGGTCGCCGAGGCTGTCGACGGCTGCGACGCGATCGTGAACTTCGCCGCGGAGACGCACGTCGACCGGTCGATCGCCGACCCCGAGGGGTTCATCGTGACCAACATGCAGGGGACGCACGTGCTGCTCGAGGCGGCCCGGGAGCGGGGATTGCGCTACGTGCAGGTGTCGACCGACGAGGTGTACGGCTCGATCGAGGAGGGCTCGTTCACCGAGTCCTCGCCGCTCGCGCCGTCGAGCCCGTACAGCGCGACGAAGACCGGCGCGGATCTGCTCGTCTCGAGCTACTTCCACACGTACGGGCTGGAGACCGTGATCTGCCGCGGGTCGAACAACTACGGGCCGTATCAGTACCCCGAGAAGCTGATCCCGCTGATGATCCTGAACGCGTTGGCGGCCGATCGGCTCCCGGTGTACGGGGACGGCAAGAACGTGCGCAACTGGCTGTTCGTCGAGGACTTCGCGCGCGGGATCGGGCACGCGCTGCTCCACGGCGCGCCGGGCGAGGTCTACAACTGCGGTGGCCCGGACGAGTGCGACAACCTGACGGTGGTCCGGAGGATCGTCGAGCTGACCGGGCGGGACGAGTCGCTGATCGAGTTCGTGACCGACCGCCCCGGCCACGACCGGCGCTACTCGCTGTCCTCGGACAAGCTCGCGGCGCTCGGGTGGCGCGCGCAGATGCGGTTCGAGGATGGGCTGGCGCGAACCGTCGAGTGGTATCGCGACAACGCCTGGTGGTGGGAGCCGATCCGCTCGGGCGCCTACCGCGAGTACTACGAGCGCCACTACGGGCGAGCGCTGAAGGCTTGACCGACGCGGGCCTGCTCGAGCTCGAGCGCGAGGTCATCTCGTGCCGGCGCTGCCCGCGGCTGGTCGCGTGGCGCGAGGAGGTCGCGCGGGTCAAGCGCGCGTCGTTCGCCGGCGAGGAGTACTGGGGCAAGCCGCTGCCGGGATTCGGCGACCCCGGCGCCGGCGTGCTCGTGATCGGGCTCGCGCCGGCCGCGCACGGCGGCAACCGGACCGGTCGGATCTTCACCGGCGACCGCTCGGGCGACTGGCTGTTCGCGTCGCTGTGGCGGACCGGGTTCGCCAACCAGCCGACCTCGGTGGCGCGCGACGACGGGTTGCGTCTGAGCGACTGCTACATCACCGCCGCGGTCCGGTGCGCGCCGCCGGCGAACCAGCCGACGCCGGCCGAGCGCGACAACTGCCTGCCGTACCTCGTGCGCGAGCTCGGACTGCTCGAATCGGTCCGGGTGATCGTGACGCTGGGGTCGTTCGCGTGGGACGCGACGCTGCGTGTGCTCGCGGCCCGTGGTCTGGCAATCCCGCGGCCGCGGCCGAAGTTCGGCCACGGCGCTCGGTGGAGATCGAGCCGTTCACGCTGCTCGGGTGCTACCACCCGAGCCAGCAGAACACGTTCACCGGGAAGCTCACCGAGCCGATGCTCGACGAGGTCTTCGGACGCGCCAGGCGGCTCGCTACGCTCGGCTGAGTGTCGCGAGAGCTCGAGCAATTCAGTCCCCGCACGCGCGAGTGGTTCGCCGGCGCCTTCACCGCGCCGACGCCGGCGCAGGCGCAGGCGTGGCCGGCGATCGCGTCGGGCGAGCACGTGCTGATCTCGGCGCCGACCGGGTCGGGGAAGACGCTCGCCGCGTTCCTGTGGGCGATCGACCGGCTGGCCAGCCAGCCAGGCCGAGGTGGGGACGAGGCCTGCGGGGGCCGGTGGCGCGGGGCGGATCGGGCTCGTCTACGTCTCCCCGCTGAAGGCGCTCTCCTACGACATCGACCGCAACCTGCGCGTGCCGCTGCGCGGGATCGGGGCCGACCTGAAGGTGGCGGTCCGCACCGGCGACACGCCCCAGCGCGAGCGCCAGGCGATGCTGCGCCAGCCGCCCGACATCCTGATCACCACGCCCGAGTCGCTGTACCTGATGCTGACCGGGCGCGCGCAGGAGCTGTTCGCCGGCACCGAGGCGTGCATCGTCGACGAGATCCACGCGGTCGCGTCGACCAAGCGCGGCGCGCACCTGGCGCTGACGCTCGAGCGGCTGACCGCGGCGGCCGGGCAGGACGTCCAGCGGATCGGGCTGTCGGCCACGCAGAAGCCGCTCGAGGAGATCGGCCGCTTCATGGTCGGGCCGTCGCGCACGTGCCGGATCGTCGACACCGGGATCCGCAAGGAGCTCGACCTCGAGATCCACGTCCCGGTCGAGTCGATGGTCGAACCGGACGCCACGGCCGCCCCGGATCTCGACCCGCTCGTCGGGGGCTCGAGGCGACACGGCGCTCGATCTGGCCGGCGATCTACCCGGAGCTGCTCGAGCTGGTCAACGCGCACCGCTCGACGATCGTGTTCGTCAACAACCGCCGCGCGGCCGAGCGGCTCGCGCTCCGGCTGAACGAGCTCGCCGAGCACGAGATCGCGCGCGCCCACCACGGGTCGCTGGCGCGCGAGGAGCGGCTCGTCGTCGAGGAGATGCTCAAGGCCGGCGAGCTGCCGTGCCTGGTGGCGACCTCGTCGCTCGAGCTCGGGATCGACATGGGCGCGGTCGACCTCGTGATCCAGGTCGAGTCGCCGAAGTCGGTCGCGCGCGGGCTGCAGCGGATCGGCCGCGCCGGGCACTCCGTCGGCGACGTCAGCCGCGGCCGGATCTTCCCGAAGTTCCGCGCCGACCTGCTCGAGTGCGCGGTCGTCGCGCGGCGGATGCGCGACGGCGAGATCGAGACGACCGTCGTGCCGCGCAACGCGCTCGACGTGCTCGCCCAGCAGATCGTCGCGATCGCGGCCGCCGCGCCCGAGGACCAGCCGGTGGCGGTCGACGACCTGTACGCGCTCGTCACCCGCACGCACTCGTACGCCGAGCTCAGCCGCACCCAGCTCGAGAACGTGCTCGACATGCTCGACGGCCGCTACCCGAGCTCGGAGTTCGCCGAGCTGCGACCGCGGATCGTCTGGGATCGCGTGAAGGGCACGATCCGGGCGCGGCCCGGCGCCCGGCAGCTCGCGGTCACCAACGCCGGCACGATCCCCGACCGCGGGCTGTACGCGGTGACGCTGCCCGACGGCCGGCGCGTCGGCGAGCTCGACGAGGAGATGGTCTACGAGGCGCGTCCCGGGCAGACGTTCCTGCTCGGGGCGAGCACGTGGCGGATCGAGGAGATCGGGCGCGACCGCGTGATCGTCACGCCGGCGCCGGGCCTGCCGGGCGCGGTGCCGTTCTGGAAGGGCGACGGGATCGGGCGTCCGAAGGAGCTCGGCGAGGCGATCGGCGCGTTCTCGCGCTGGGCCGTCGACCAGACGCCGGCTGCTCTGCAGAGCGCGTACGACCTCGACGAGCGCGCGGCCAAGAACCTGGTCGAGTTCCTGCGCGAGCAGCAGCAGGCCACGCGCGTGATCCCGTCCGACCGCGCGATCGTGGTCGAGCGCTTCCGCGACGAGATCGGCGACTGGCGGCTGTGCGTTCTGTCGCCGTTCGGCGGCCGCGTCCACGCGGCCTGGGGGCTGGCGCTGAGCGCGCGGATCCGCGACGAGCTCGGGCTCGAGTCCGACGCGATCTGGTCCGACGACGGGATCATCGTCCACCTCCCCGACGCCGAGGAGCCGCCCGGCGCCGACCTGGTGATGATCGAGCCCGACGAGGTCGAGGATGCCGTCGTCGCCGAGCTCGCCGCGAGTGCGCTGTTCGGCGCGCGCTTCCGCGAGAACGCGGCTCGCGCGCTGCTGATCCCGCGGGCGCGCCCGGGCCGGCGCACGCCGCTGTGGCAGCAGCGGCTGAAGTCTCAGTCGCTGCTCGAGGTCGCGAAGAAGTACGGCGAGTTCCCGATCGTGCTCGAGACCTACCGCGAGTGCCTGCGCGACGTGCTCGACGTCCCCGGACTGGTCGAGCTGCTGACCGCACTGCACCGCCGCGAGCTCTCGCTGGTCGAGGTCGAGACGGCGACCGCCTCGCCGTTCGCGTCCTCGCTGCTGTTCGACTACGTCGCGACGTACATGTACGAGGGCGACACGCCGAACGCCGAGCGCCGCGCGGCGGCGCTGTCGCTCGATCGCGACCTGCTGCGCGAGCTGCTCGGACAGGAGGAGCTGCGCGACCTGATCGACCCGGGCGCGCTCGACGCAGGTCGAGGACGACCTCCAGTTCCTCTCCGAGATACGGCGCGCGACCGGCCGCGACGGCTGCACGACGTGCTGCGAGGCGTCGGCGATCTGACCGCGGCGGAGGCTGGGCGCGCGTGCTCGAGGGGCTCGACGCTTCCACGATGCTCGCGGAGCTCCGGCGCGAGCGCCGCGCGATCAGCGTGCGGCTCGCCGGCGAGGAGCGCTGGATCGACGCCGCCGACGCCGGCCTGTACCGCGACGCGCTCGGAGCCGCTCCGCCCGGCGGGCTGCCGGCGGCATTCCTCGAGGACGTGCCCGACGCGCTGTCGCGGCTCGTCCGCCGCTACGCGGCGACCCACGGCCCGTTCACGACCGACGAGCTGCGCGCGCGCTACGGCGTCGACTGCGGCGCCGTGCTAGCGGCGCTCGAGCGCGACGGCGAGCTCGTCCGGGGCGAGCTCCGGCCCGGCGGCACCGAGCGCGAGTGGTGCGACCCCGAGGTGCTCCGCCGCCTGCGCCGCGCGTCGCTGGCGGTGCTGCGCAAGGAGGTCGAGCCGGTCGACCAGCGCGCGCTCGCGCGCTTTCTGCCGGCCTGGCAGGGCGTCGACCGCCACCCGGCGACCGGCGCCGGCGTCGACCGGCTGCGCGAGGCGCTGGTCCCGCTGCAGGGGCTGGCGCTGCCGGCCGAGGTGTGGGAGCGCGACGTGCTGCCGCGGCGCGCCGGCGCGTACTCGCCGGCGTGGATGGACCAGCTGTGCGCGAGCGGCGAGCTCGTGTGGATCGGCGCCGGCGCGCTCGGGCGCAATTCCGGCCGGGTCGCCCTGTACTTCCGCGAGGATCTGCCGTTGCTCGGCCCACCGCCGCAACGGGGGGCGGGTGCGCCAACGGAGTCGCCGGCCCACGACGCGGTCCGCGCGCGGCTGGCTGCCGGCGCGTGCTTCTTCACCGACCTGCTCGTCGACGTCGAGCTCGCGCCCGAGGAGCTCCAGGAGGCGCTGTGGGATCTGGCGTGGGCCGGCGAGGTGACGAACGACGCGTTCGCGCCGCTGCGCGCGCCGCGGCTGACGCTCGCCCGGGCCCAGCGCGAGCGGGTACGGGGCACGGCACGCTCGGGCGGTTTGCGTCGCGCCGGCGAGGTGCGGGCGCATCGGCGGGCGGTGCGGGCCCAGGTCCAGGGCCGCTGGTCGCTGACCGCGTCGCTGTTCCGCGCCCCGGTCGATCCCGCCGCGCGCCGCCGGGCGCTCGCCGAGCTGCTGCTCGAGCGCTACGGGATCCTGACCCGCGAGCAGGTGCTCGCCGAGGGCGTGCCCGGCGGGTTCTCGGCGATCTACCCCGAGCTGTCGCAGCTCGAGACGCTCGGCGTCGCGCGGCGCGGCTACTTCGTCGAGGGACTCGGCGGCGCCCAGTTCGCGCTGCCCGGGGCGGTCGAGCGGCTCCGCTCCCATTCGGGCGACGACGATCCGCCCGTTGTGCTCGCCGCGGTCGATCCCGCGCAGCCGTACGGCGCGGCGCTGCCGTGGCCGGCGCGTCGGAGTCACGACGCCCCGCCGCGCGTGCCGGGCGCCTACGTCGTGCTCACCGGCGGCGAGCCGATCCTGTACGTGGAGCGCGGTGGCCGCGGACTGCAGACGCTCGTCAGCGCGGACGATCCGCGGCTCGAGCCGGCGCTGGTGGCGCTGGCCGAGCAGGTCCGCGCGGGCCGGATCAAGCGACTCGCGCTCGAGAAGGTCGACGGCGAGTCCGCGATCGACTCGCCGCTCGGCGCGGTGCTCGTGGCGCTCGGCTTCCAGGAGGGCCCGCGTCGTCTGACCCTGAGCGCGTAATGCCCGAGGGCGACACGATTGCGTATGCGGCGAACCGCATCCGCCCGGTGCTCGAGGGCCGCGTGCCCGACGAGATCCTGACGCCGCATCCGCGGCACGCGCTCGATCGCTGGCCATCGCGTCTGGCGGGCCGCGCGGTCCGCAGCGTCGACACTCACGGCAAGCACCTGTTCATCCGATTCGAAGGCGATCTCGTGCTCCATTCGCACCTCGGGATGACCGGCGCGTGGGGCGTGTATGCCCACGGACGTCGGTGGGGGCGCTCGGCACGGCGCGCGTGGATCGTGCTCCGCGCCGGCGATCACCAGGTGGTCGAGTTCGACGGTCCGCTGCTCGAGCTGATCACCGAGGGCCGGACCCGGTTCGATCAGCGCCTGGCCGCGCTCGGCCCGGACGTGCTCGCGGACGAGTTCGCTTTCGACGGCTTCCTCCGGCGGCTGCGCTCGGACGACCCGACGCGCCCGCTCGGCGACGCGCTGCTCGACCAGCGCAACGTCGCCGGCATCGGGAACATCTGGAAGGCCGAGGGGTGCTGGGAGGCCGGGATCGATCCGTGGCGGTCGCTCGGGACCGTCGAGGACCGCGAGGTGGTGGCGATCATCGAGGCGGTGCGGCCGCGGATGCTGCGCTCGGCGGTTGACGGCCCCCGCGCGATCGGGCCTCGCGTCTACGGCCTCGCCGGCCGGCCGTGCCCGCGGTGCGGCACGCGGATCAAGTCACGCGGGCAGGGCGACGCGAACCGGACGACATACTGGTGTCCGGGATGTCAGAGCTAGGGAGTCACGAGGCGCGGGGGTCCGGGCTGCGGCGCGTCGGCCACAAGGGCGCCGATCTGATCGCGCCCGGCAACACGTACGCGAGCTTCGACGCGGCGCTCGCCGTGGGCGTCGACATGATCGAGTTCGACGTGCTGCGCGAGGAGCACGGCGAGGGGCTGATCCTCGCGCACGACTACCGGGACGCGGCCCGCCGTTCCCCCCACACGCTCGACGAGGCGCTCGCCTACCTCGCCGGCGATCGGTTCGCCGGGGTCGAGCTCGACGTCGATCTGAAGCTGCCCGGCTACGAGCTGCGCGTGCTCGACGCGCTACGCGCCGCGGGCGTGCTCGACCGCGCGCTGATCTCGAGCCAGTACCGCTCGAGCCTCGAGCTGCTCCGCGCCGCCGACGCGACGGTCAGGCTCGGCTGGTCGGTCCCGAAGGTGACCAAGGACCCGTTCCGCTCGCGCATGACGGCGCTCGCGGCGCTCGTCGCGGTGCAGGCGCTCCGACTGGTTCTCCCGTGGCGGGCTGCACGGGCCATCAGGGCTCGGCGATGCGACGCGCTGATGGTGCACTGGCGGCTTGTAACACCCCGGCTCGTGCGCAGCGTGCGGCAGGCGGGCGGCGAGGTGTACGTGTGGACGGTCGACGAGCTGCCACGGCTGCGGGCGCTCCACGCGCTCGGGGTCACGGGGGTGATCACGAACGACCCGCGGCTGTTCGGGGCGCTGGCATGAGGTAGCCGTGTGACGGATCCCGGGCCTGCGCGTAGTGACGATGTGAGCGAGACCTTGACGGCGTCGGCCTCTCAGACAAGCGACAGCTCGTGGGTGCGGTTCGAGGCGCTCTACCGCTCGAGCCGGGACGATGTGTACGCCTACGTGTCGACGCTGCTGCGGGATCCGGCCGCCGCCGAGGACGTGACCGCGCTCGCGTTCGAGCGCGCCTATCGGCGCCGGCGGACGTTCGATCGACGCCGCGGTGAGGAGCGGGCGTGGCTGTTCGGTATCGCTCGCAACGCGGCGCTCGACGAGCTTCGCCGGCGCCGACGGGTCGCGGCGCTCGTGACCGAGCCCGAGGACACCACCGAGGTGCAGGACGGGGACGGGGCTGAGGTCGCGCTGCGCCGTACCGCTGTCCAGTCCGCGCTCGCCAAGCTGCCCGCCCGGGAGCGGGAGATCGTCGCCTTGAAGTTCCACGCCGGCATGTCCAACGCCGAGCTGGCCCGCGTGCTCGGGATCAGCGAGTCGAACGCGGGCACCCTGCTGTATCGCACGATGGAAAAGCTCCGGAAGGCCTGCAATGCCACTGCTTGACCAAGATCCGATCGATCCCGAGATCGCCGCCACGCTTGACGCGATCGACGCCACGCTCGCGGGCGAGCCGGTCGATGGCCGCTACGCCGATGTCGCCGAGATCGCGCTGCTGCTGGCGTCCGATCGGCCGCAGGTTCCGCCGGCGTTCGCGCGGTCGATGGATCAGAAGGTGGAGCGGCGGTTCGCGCGGGCGGCCGGCAGCAGCGGTCAGGCGCCGCGCCGGCGGCGCCGCTGGTCGCGCGATTTGGCAGGCGATGGGCGCGCTCGGCGTGGCGGCCGCGGTGCTCGTGGCGATCGTGGCCGTGGTCGGCACAAAGGGCGGCTCGTCGGGCGTGTCGTCCTCGGCGTCGAGCGCGGCGAGCACCACGTCGTCGTCGAGCGCGGGTCAGCGAGTGCGGCGCGTCGGTGCCATCGCAGAAGTCGGCCGCCTCCGCTCCTCCGCCGCACTCGTCTCCGTCGAGGTCGGCCAAGTCCCAGTCCGCGCTCGTCCCCCCGACGAACTCGTCGACGTCCGGGTCCGCCGCGTCTTCGTCCGCGTCCTCGTCCGCTTCGGGGTCGCCGGCGCCAGTCCTCCAGCCGCCGACGACCGGCCGCAAGGTCGTTCAGGGCGCGCAGCTCAACCTGGCTGCGGCTCCTAACCGGATCGACGACGTGGCGCAGGAGGTCTACGACGTGATCGGTCAGGTGAACGGGATCGTCGAGAACTCGAGCGTCACGCAGGGTGGCCCGAGCGGATCCGCCAACTTCCAGCTGAGCGTGCCGAGCGGATCGCTGGGACAGACCCTGAGCCGGCTGTCGTCACTCACCTACGCGCAGGTCGTCTCGCGCACCGACTCGAGCCAGGACATAACCGATGAGTACGGCGCGGCGACGCGCGCGCTGGCCGACGCGCGGGCGCTCAGGACCTCGCTGCTCAAGCAGCTCGCGAACGCGGTCACGACCGAGCAGATCGACAGCCTCAATGCTCAGATCAACGACGCCGAGGCGTCGATCTCGAGCAACCAGGCCACGCTCAACCGGCTCAACCACCAGGTCAATTTCAGCGAGCTGTACGTCACCGTCCAGGCCCAGTCCGCGCCGCCGCCGATCGCGCACCACGGAGGCGGCGGGTTCACATTGCGCAAGGCCGCGCACGACGCCGGACGTGTTCTCGTGGTGGTCGCCGGCGTGGCCCTGATCGTGATCGCCGCGCTCGTGCCGGTCGCCCTGGTCCTCGCGCTCGTGTGGTGGGTCGGGGCCGCGCTCCGGCGCCGGCGCCGCGACCAGGCGCTCGACTCGGTGTGACCGCCGCCGCCTGACCGGACTGAACGCGGAGCGCTCCCGCGCGGTCGGGCCCGTGTGGTATCCATGCTCACGATGCTTCAGAGTGGCGAGGACACAATCGCGCTGCTGCACCGCGTCCCGGTCTTCTCGACGCTGTCGCCCGACGAGTTGGCCCGGGTTGCGCAGGTCGCCGTACCCCGCCGGTTCGAAGCGGGGGAGGTTGTGTTCAAGGAAGGTGACGAGGGCAGCACCTGCTACGTCGTGCGCTCAGGCCGGGCGCGCGCGGTCCGCGAGCACCCGGACGGGCGCTCGATCACGCTGGCTCACTTCGGGCCGGGCGACATCTTCGGCGAGATGGCGATGCTCGACGGGGAGCGTCGCTCGGCGACGGTCGAGTCGATCGAGGGGACCGACGCGATCGCGATTCTCAGCGGGGACATGCACCGGCTGCTCCGTGAGTATCCGGACATCTCGGTGAAGATGATCGCCGCGCTCGGTCGCCGCCTGCGCGAAACCAACGAGCGCCTGGCCCGCCAGTCGTTCCAAACCGTGCAGAGCCGGGTGGCCGCGGTGCTGGGTGAGCTGGTGTCGAACGCCCGCGCCGAAGGCGGTACAGAGGGCGATGTGGTGATCACCGCCACCCAGGCCGAGCTCGCCCAGCTGGCCGGCTCCTCACGCGAGTCCGCAAGCCGATTTCTGGCCGTGCTCGAGCGCGCAGGAATAATTAGTCAGGGACGGGGAAAGCTGACCGTTCATGACCCACACGCCCTCGGGCGATACGTCTACTAGCGCCGAAGCCGAGATCGAACTGTCGGCAGGCGGAGCGGTCGTCCGCGAAAACGAAGTGATCGTGATCGTGCCCGTCAAGCGCGACGCCAGTCGCCGGCGGGTGCTGGGGCTGCCTAAGGGCCACCTCGACGGAGGTGAGACCCCCGAGGCGGCCGCCAAGCGCGAGGTCGCCGAGGAGACCGGCGTCACCGCGGAGCTGATCGACAAGCTCGGTGATGTCGAGTACAGCTATGAGCGTCGCGGCCGGCGCCGTGCCAAGCGCGTTGCCTTCTACCTGTTCGAATACCGGTCAGGAAGGCTCGAGGACCACGATCAGGAGATCGAGGATGCGCGCTGGATGCCGCTCGAGCGGGCCGCCGAGGAGCTCACTTACCCCGGCGAACGCGAAATCGTGCGACGCGCGTTGTCGCGTCTGTCTTCGGATCGGTAGGCTGGCGCCCGTGCGCGTCCTCAATTTCTACTCGTCGGTGTTCGCCGACCAGCTTCGCCGTGGCCGCAAGACCGCCACCATCCGTCTGGGCGACAAGTCACACAAGTACCGCAAGAACGACTGCGTGCTCGTCACCATCGGCTACCAGCACTCTCCGCGCGAGAAGATCTTCAACGCGGTCATCGATCAGGTCGAGGTCAAACGGGTTCGTGACCTGTCGCCGCGGGACATCGAGCACGACAACCCCGAGTTCCGGCGCGTCGACGAGATGATCCACTTCCTGGAGCAGATCTACGGCCGCAAGGTGGCGATGGACGACACGGTGACCGTCGTTCGCTTCTCTCAGATCATCGAGAACCCGCCCGAGCTGCGCGACCGGATGCACGGCCTCGGCGCAGCGCGTAACTAGCGACGCCGCGGCGCCCGGTGGCGCGGCCGGCGATGCGTGGGCGTCGCCTGGGTAGAACAGGCGGCGGACCCCGGCCGGTCGGATTGCACGAGGTCCGCCCCCTGACTGCGTGTCACGCAGTTATCGCCAGCGGGACGCGAACGACACGTCCGTGGCGGAAACATCGTCTGGCGACACCGGCGGATGCACGGTCCGCCGCCGCACCCGATCAGAGCGAGCGGGCCGCGAAGCCTCGGCCGCCGCCACCGCTGCCAGCACCAGGGCGCACACAAGCCCAATCGATCCGGTCGCCGGCAATCGGCCCTTGCTCACCGTGCCGAGGACCACGACGAGTGTGATCACGATCGAGCTCAACGCCAGTGCCACCATCATCGGCGCCGACGCTGCGGCCGCAACCGCTCGCCGGGCCGGAGTCTTGATCTTGGGTCTGCCCAGCTGCATAGGTGCATTGAGCCAGAACCGGCGAGCCGCGGCTAGAGCCGGCGGGCCCCACTTTCGGGGCCGTAAGACCCAGGCCCCCGGTGGGTCCGGCGGGCGCGGGCCTGGGTCCTGGGGCTCGGCGCGACCGCCGGCGCACGTTCAATCAGCGAGCCGGCGGACGATCGCCCGGCGTGCCTGACACGGCCGGCCCTACTTCCTCCTGTGCCGGGACCGCCGGTGGCTGAGGCTTCCCGCGCCCCCGAGGCCGCTGCCGGCAAAACTGGGCGTCGGCTGGGACTGGGTCGCGGGGTGGTATGGCGCAACCGTATGAACGGGGGAAGGGCTGCCGGCATTGCTGGCCGGCGTCGCAGATGAGTTCGCCGCCGACGAACTGGCCGAGGCGGACTTGTGGTGAGCCTTCGGCTTGTGGGCCGGCGGAGGCTTGCTCGGGGTCGTCGTCGTGTGGGTGGGCTGGGTGGCCGTGGTAGTCGCGGCGGTGGTGGTCGGCGCGGGAACCGTGGTCACCTTCGGCAGCGGCGAGCCTGCCGGCACGACCGCCGCCGCCGGCTTGGCGGGCACAGTCGGGGCGGGATGCTTGGCGCCACCACCGCCCCCGCCGATTAGTTCCAGTACCAGCACCACGAGCGCCACCAGCCCGATCAGCAGCAGCCAGGCTCGACGACCGAGACGAGCGGAAACCTGCGGCGGCTTGCGCCGCTGACGCTGTTGCCCACCGACCCGGCCGGAGTTGCCGCGGCGCAGCCGGGGGCCGACGACGGCCGCGCGGAGAGGCCGCTTCGGCCCTTCGGGCCGGTGCTCCTTGCGCGCGGTCGCGGGCCGGCGCTTCGGGGTGGCCGGGGCGGCGGCGCCGGCGTGAGCAGGGGACTGCTGCCGCACGCGGTCGACCGGCGTGCCGGCGACCAGGCCGCTGCCGGTGCCGTTGCCGGCGGGGGTTGTCGTGGTCGCGGTCGGGCGAGGCGTTGGCTTGCCGGCGCGCTCGGGGGTGCGGAAGTCCGCCGGCTCGTCCGGTGGCGCGGGCGGCGGCGCGGCCGCGGTCCGCTTGGGGGGCGGCTCGACGAGGGGGGCGGGCGGTGGCGCGGCCGCGGTCCGCTTGGGGGGCGGCTCGACCACGGACGCCGGCGGTGGTGCGGCCGCGGCCCGCTTTGGGGGGGTTTCGACCGCGCGGGCTTCTGGCGAGGGCACCGTCGCGCGCTTGGGGGGCGTCTCGACCGCGGCCGGCGGCTCGGGGACCCGTTCAGCCGTGGCCTCCGCCACCGCCGAACGCGCCTGCGTCGCGGGTCGGCGCCGGCTGCCGCTGCGGCCTTGGCGCGGCTCGGGCTCCCCGGTCTGGCTGGCCATCCTGGCGAGTACCGACGCAAGCTCCTCCGGCGAGCGCTCGCGGCTCGGCGATGAGCGCGCACGACCCTGCCGTGGCTCAGGAGACATCGGCTCGGATGATAACCCCGCGAGGGCTGAGGTTTGCGCAGTTCTCAGGTGCCCGCGACACGGCGGTCACTCCCAGTGGACCATGCTCGCGCAGTCCCAGTTTGACGCGCCCGCGCCGTTGTTCCAGATGCGCGTCGCGACCAAGTCCTGTTCCGCCTTCGATGTGAGATACGCCGCCGGCCCGATGCCGCCGAACAGCTTCCAGGTGCTGGGAATGATCTGGTAGTAGCCCGAGGCGCCGGCGGAGTTCGGCGGCAGGTTCTGTCCGCCGGACTCGCACATCACGATCGGCGTCGGGATCACCCACGGCCCCCCGATCGGACCGATCCCGCCGAGCGGGAAGGACACAAGCGTGTCCTGGGGACCTCCGTTCATCGGCACGAGGTGCACGTCGGAGTTGCCGAGGGCCGCCGCGGCCGGCGTCGGCTCCGTGTCCGAGTCCTGGTCGCAGGCGTCACTCGTGGTTCCCGTGAGCGCGATCTCCTCAGACTGTCCACCCGTGTTGGGCACGAAGCGCTCGAGGCCGGCGGCCTTCAGCTGCTGGTCGGTCACGCTGGAACCGAGCCCGCTCACGGTCGCAACCGCCCCGCAGGCATGCAGGTTGGCGTCACTCGACGCCCCAGACGAGGTCGAGGAGCCTGACCCGCTCGTCGAGCCCGACGAGCCCGACGACGTGGACCCGGACAGCCCGACGATGTGGAGCTGCTGCTTGATCCCGAGCCCGTCGAGGCGCCCGGCGATCTCCGGCTCCGACCCGTCGCTGAAGTCCGCGTTGGGATTGGGGAAGAAGCCGTACGTGCCTCCGTGGGCGACGAACCGCGGTCCCGTGCTCAGGCTGGCGTCGTTCGGGATCGGCGTCGGGGTGCTCGCCGGTGCGACCGGATCGTTGCTGGCGCGGGCCGCGGCGGTGGCCTTCACGGAGGCATCGACGCTCTGGGCCGGCAGGCCCTGCGCGGTACTCACCACGACCTCCACGTCCCATTCGCCCGGGATCGCCGGGTTCGGCTGCGGATCCAGCGCGTCGAGCCTGGCGTCATTGTCCGTGGCGTACTGAATCGCGACGTTCCGGACTGTGTTCCAGTTGGGCTGCGGCGTCACCCACACGCCGTTGATCAGCACCGGCGGTAGGGCCTCCTCGCGCACCACTTCCTTCTCGGCCGCCAGCGCGGTGGCGTCCGCGCCGGTCTGCGCAACGGTCGCGTAGTTGGTCGAGAGCGCGAGCCAGAAGACGAGTACGCCCGCGCCCAGCACCGCCACCATCACCATCAGCAGGAGCGGTAGCGATTGACCGCGCTCGTCGCGCACGAATCTCGACCCGGTGGCTCGCCGCACCAGCCGGGCCAGCGTCGCGGACCTCACGGCGGGGTGCGCTTCCCCCGCACTCAGGCCGCCATCGGACGGGGCGCACATGCCGCCATCGGATGGGGCGCACATGCCGCCATCGGACGGGGCGCACATGCCGCCCGCCGAAGCGTCCCTGGGCGCCTTCCGCAAGAGCACGAATTGACTGATACCAGAACACTGACTAAGGCGCTACGATCAATCGCCAAATCAGCAGTAGCAGGGACGCCAGGAGCGGTCGGTCTTGGCGCGTCAAACGGGAGGACGATGCGCTGTGGCGCAACAACAAACCGACCTTCAGCCACGGACCCTTGACGGGGCCACCGGTCGTACCGGCATGCTGAGACGGCGCCGGCGACGCCAGCTCAACCCGCGCCAACGGCAGGGCATGCTGCTCGTGGTGGTCGCGGCCGCCGGGCTGATCGGCGTGTTTCTGCTGATCGCCGGCTATGTCAACAACGTCTCCAAGCAGGTCGGCCCCAAGGTTCAGATAGTCGAGCTGACCCAGCCGCTCCAGCGCTACCAGCCGGTCACGCCCGCGATGCTCGGGTTCGTGTCGGTCCCCGCCAAGTGGGCGCCACCGCAGGCCCTGCGCAGCGAGGATTCGGCCGTTGGCCTCGTCAGTCAGGTGGATCTAGCGGCGGGCACGGAGCTCGAGCAGGGGATGCTCGGGACGCCGGCGGCGCTCCAGCCGGGGCAGGAGGAGATCGCGATCCTCGTCGACGCCGAGACCGGTGTGGCCGGGCAGGTCACCCCGGGCAGTGTCGTCTCGATCATCGCCACGTACTCCGGAAGCGGCCAGGGAACCAAGAACTCGGCCCAGGTGATCGTGCCTGTCGCCAAGGTGCTCGAGGTCGGCACCCCGACCGTCAGCGGCGGGTCGTCGACCGGCAGCGCGGGGGCGATCAGTCAGGACGAAGTGGTCCCGGTGACGTTCGCGCTCTCCGAGCAGCAGGCGCTGGTGGTCAGCTTCGCCGAGAGCTTCGCCCAGAAGGTCAGGCTCGCGCTCGTGGCGCCCGGCACCGCGTCGATTCCGCAGCTGCCCCCGTACCAGCCGAACCCGTGAGCCGGCCCGTGGCCCGTGTCTGAGGCTTCCCGATGATCCGGATCGTCCTCGCAGTCAACGACAACCGTCTCGCCGATCATCTGTCGGGGCTAGCCGCCGAGAGCGACGAGCTCGAGATCGCGACCACGCTCCGCGACCCACAGGAGCTCCGCGGCGCCCTGCCGCGGACCGACATCGACGCCGTGGTCCTCTACGACAGGCGCGGTTCGATGCCGTTGATCGAGATCACCCGCGAGCTCACGATCGCGCATCCGGACCTCGGGCTCGTGCTGGTCGTGTCCGACAACTCGCCCGAGGTGCTGCGCAGCGGCATGCAGGCCGGCGCGCGCGACGCGATCGCTGAGCCGATCGGGCTCGAGCAGCTCGAGACCAGTGTGCTCGCCGCGGCGGCTTGGACCCAGGCGCTGCGCCGGCGCGCCGCGCGCGACGCCCATGGCGAGCTGGTCGGCATGGGCCGCGTGGTGACCGTGGTCGGCGCCAAGGGCGGCGTCGGCACGACGACCGTCGCGGTCCATCTAGCGCTCGCCGCCCGCGAGCTCGGAGAGGCGTCGGTTTGCCTGGTCGAGTACGACCTCCAGGCGGGCGACCTGCGGGCGTTCCTCGATCTCCCCTACCGGCGCAGCGTTGTCGACCTCGCGGCGGTGGCCGACGAGCTGACCACGCGCCACCTCCAGGAGACGCTCTATACCCACGCCACCGGAACGAGGGTCCTGCTCGCACCGCAGGAGGGGGAGCAGGCCGATCTGGTGTCGGCGGCAGCGGCGCGCAACATCCTGACCGCGATTCGCACTCGCGAGGACCTGACGATCGTGGATGCCGGCGCGACGCTGACCGAAGCCAGCGCGATCGCCGTCGAGATGGCCGACACCGTCTTGATCGTGACCACACCCGACGTGGTGTCGCTGCGGGGCGTCTCGAGGGTGTGCTCGCTGTGGGACCGCCTCAAGGTCGAGCCGCCCGAGATCGCGGTCCTGTTGAACCGCACCTCGCGCCGACTCGAGGTGCCGGCTGACCTCGCCCGCCGGGTGGTGCCCGTGCCGGTCCTGCAGACAACCGTGCCATCTGATTTCTTCTCGCTCGAGTCGGCGATCAACACGGGCATCCCCGCGGCCGGCGCGGCCAGCGACACGATGCTGCGCCCGATGGCGAGCGTGCTCGGGGAGATCTCCGCGCTGCGGCCGGCGCCGGCCCAAGCCGCCGAGGGGTCGGCCGCCCGGCGAATCGCCGCCCGCTTCGCCGGCGAGAGCGGCCAGGCCACGCTTGAGTTCGCCGGGATGCTGCCCCTGATGCTGGGCGTGGTGATCCTGGTCTGGCAGATCGTGCTGGTCGCGCTGACGTTCGTGTTCGCCGGTCACGCCGCGAGGGCGGGCGCCCGGGCGCTGGCCGTCGGCGATCCGGTGCAGTCGGCGGCGCTGCACGATGTACCGGGTTCGTGGCAGTCGGGCGCGACGGTTACTCCGTACGTGCAGCAGACCTGCGACAACGACAAGACCAGTTCGTCGAGCGCGATCGACGGCTGCGTCAAGGTGTCGGTCGCGACGCCGCTGCTGGTGCCGGGGCTGTTCGATGGCGTGCTCCCGTCGATCACTTCGTCCGCGAGCACGGTGATAGAGGCCGCGGCGCTCCCGTCCGAGGAGCAGTTCGTGCTCACGAGCGCGCCGGCGACAGCCGGCTGCGGGTCATCCGGGGGGCCGCCCGCCGGGGCCGCACCGGCGGGATACGTCAACCCGTTCAGGAGCTCCAGCGGGCTGGTCCCGGAGCGGATCGACCAGGGGGTCGACTACTCCGGCGCGGGGCCGATCGTCGCGATCGGCAACGCCACGGTCGAGTACATCTCACAGGCGCCCGCGATCGGCTGGCCAGGCAACTACTACATCGCCTACAAGTTCGACGACGGCCCTGAGGTCAACAAGTGGGTCTACGTCGCCGAGGACATCACGCCCTGGCCGGGGCTGCACTTGGGCCAGCAGGTAGCCGCGGGTGAGCCGGTCGCGACCTTCGGTCCGAACCGTGGCGACGGTATCGAGACCGGGTGGGCGCTGCCCGATCCGGGCTACCCGGGCCCGGTCGCGAGCACCTATTACCACGAAGGCATGCGCACGGCCGCGGGTCAGGCGTTCAGCGACCTGCTCCAGGCGCTGGGCGCGCCGCCCGGCTGCGTGGAGGGACGGCCGCTCGTCGGGGTGTACCCATGATCTCGCAGGCCCAGCCGTCGAGTGGGTGGTCGTTCCGGCGCGGGCTCGCGCTGGTGGCGGCGCTGGTCGCCGTGCTCGCGGTGGCGCTCGTGATCGCAACCACGACCGGGGGCCACTCGGCGCCGCCGCCACCGCGCGAAGTGGTCGGCGCGGCGGCCCCTGGGGTGCTGTCGTACGCCCCGAATCGGCCGAACCCCGCCGCCGCCGCCGCGGCGCGAACGTTCCTTTCCGGCTACCTCGCGTACCTGTACGGGCAGGCCAGCGCCCGCCAGATCCAGGATGCGTCGCCGAAGCTGATCGCGGCCCTTGCGAAGGAGCCGCCGACCGTCGGCCGCGGCGCCAGCAGGCTCCACCCGGTCGTCGTCGGGCTGGGGTCCGAGCAGCGGAGCGGGAACGTTCTCGACCTGACCGCGCTGGTCAGCGACGGGATCGCTCGCTTCCCGGTATGGATCGAAATCGTCCACAACCAGCGCGGGTGGGAGACCACCCGGCTGTCAGATCCCGAGTAGCGGATGCGCTCGGAGTCCGGCCAGTCGACGGTCGAGCTCGCCGGAACGATCGTGTGGCTGCTGCTGTCGGGTCTATTCGCGTTCCAGCTCGCGGTCGCCGGCTGGACGGTGGTGTCGGCCGGCAACGCCGCTCGCACGGCCGCACGGCTGGTGAGCCGTGGTGACAGCCAGTCGGACGCGACCAATGCCGGCATCAAGGGGCTCGCCGCGCGAGGCCTGGACACGGCGAACATCACATACCCGACCGCCTCCGACGGCGGGGACAAGGTGCTCGTGACCGTCCGGATCCCGCCGGTGTTCCCGGGAATATCGGTGCTCAAGCTGACGATCAGCGAGGGGGCGGAGATCCCCCCGACCGGCTGATGGGCCTCCGCGATCGCATCGTCGCCGAACGCGAGCAGCGCTCGACGCTCGACGGCACCGATTATTTCCGCCGTCGCCTCCTCGAGGAGGTCAACTTCGCCGAACTCGGCGAACTGACCGACGCGCAGCGCCGCGTGCGCCTCGAGCGGATCGTCGGGCAGATGGTCAGCCGCGAGGGCCCGGTGATGACGACCTCGCAGCGCTCGGCGCTGATCCGGCAGGTGATCGACGAGGCGATCGGTCTGGGCGTGCTCGAGCCGCTGCTCGCCGACGAGTCGATCACCGAGATCATGGTCAACGGGCCGTCCGAGGTCTGGATCGAGCGCGACGGGCGAATCGAGGCCACCGACATCCGCTTCTCGAGCGAGGCGCAGCTGCTGCAGACGATCGACCGGATCGTGTCGCAGGTCAACCGGCGCGTGGACGAGTCGAGCCCGATGGTCGATGCCCGACTCCCAACCGGCGAGCGCGTCAACGTGATCATCCCGCCGCTGTCGCTGATCGGTCCTGTGCTGACGATCCGGCGCTTCCCGCGCCGGTTCACGCTCGCGCAGTTGGTCGAAATGGGGACGCTCGACGAGCCGACCCGCCGGCTGCTGTCCGCGCTCGTCCGGGGTCGCCTCAACGTCGTGATCTCGGGCGGAACCGGCGCCGGCAAGACCACGCTGTTGAACGCGCTGTCGGCGGCGATCCTCGAGCGGGAGCGGATCGTCACGATCGAGGAATCGGCCGAGCTCCAGCTCCAACAGCGCCACGTGATCTCGCTCGAGGCGCGCCCTGCGAACGTCGAGGGCAGGGGCGAGGTGTCGATCCGCGACCTCGTTCGCAACAGCCTGCGTATGCGGCCGGATCGGATCATCGTCGGCGAGGTCCGCGGGGTCGAGACGCTCGACATGCTCCAGGCGCTCAACACCGGCCACGAAGGGTCGCTGGTCACCGTCCATGCCAACAGTGCCGACGACGCGCTGTACCGCCTCGAGACGCTCGCGACGATGAGCGACCTGCACATCCCGCACGGAGCGCTGCGCGACTACATCAACAACGCCATCCATGTGATCGTGCAGATCGAGCGTGGAGCGGACGGCGCCCGGCGCGTCAGCGAGGTGGCGGTCGTCGGCTCGCGCCGAGGCGAGCCTTTCAGGCTCGAGACCACGATGCGGTTCGAGGCCGATCCGCTCCATCCCGAGCGGCGCGTATCCGGCCACTTTCGCCACTACGCCCTGCCCGAGCGCATCCTCGACCAGCTGAGGCTCGCCGGCGTCGACGTGCCGGCCGCGTTCGCCATCGCGGCGGGCTCCAGCGCCCCGACCCGGGAGGCCGTGTGAGAGCGCCACGAAGGAGCGGGCGGTGATCGCGGCGGCTGCGATCAGCTCGCTGACCGCCGGCCTGCTGCTGTTCGCCGGGGCCTCGATCGTCGCGCTCGCAGGCATCTGGTTGATGATCTCGGGGTCGGCGCGCCGCACGATCGTGATGCAGCGCGGCGGCATCGACCTGCGGCGGCGACCCCGGCTCGACGAGCGACTCGACGCGTATTTGATCCGGACCCGTCGCGGCGCCGATCTCACCGCGCGGCTGCGATCGGCCGGTACCGAGCTCACCCCCGCCCGCTTCCTGATGCTCGTCACGGGCGCCTCGCTTGGTGCGCTTGTCCTCGCGAGCCTGCTGTTCCCGGCCCTGCTTGCGATCGCGGCCGCGCTGCTGGCCGGCTGGGGCTGCTTCGCCTGGCTCGCACGCCGCCTCGACAAACGCCGCGAGGAGTTCATCGCGCAGCTGCCCGAGGTGGCGCGACTGCTGTCCAACGGGGCGTCCGCCGGGCTGTCGATCCCGGCCGCGATCGAGCTCGCGATCCGCGAGGTCGATCAGCCCGCCAAGGACGAGCTGCAGACGGTGGTCGACGAGTTGACGTTCGGCCGCTCGCTCGACGACGCGCTCGACGGCCTCCAGCGGCGACTCCCCTCCCGCGAGATCGCGGTGCTGATGACCACGCTGATCATTCAGCATCGAGCCGGAGGCGACGTCGTCCAGGCGCTCCAGGAACTCTCGACGACGCTCGACGCCCGCCGCGAAACCCTGCGCGAGGTGCGCACGGTCATGGCCGGCGCCGTCTACACCGCGTATATCGTGCCGCTGCTCGGAGTCGGCTCGCTGTTCATGATCAACACGATCAACTCGCGGACGCTCGACCGGATGACCACCAGCCCTGTCGGGATCGCGGCGCTGGTCGTCGCCGCCGCCCTGTATGCGGTCGGATGGGTCGCGATCCGCCGGACGACGAGGATCGACGTGTGATCAACCCCGCGCTGACAGGACTGGCCGCAGCGTGCTGCACCGGCGTTGGAATCCGCGGCCTCGTGATGATGCGATCGGCGTCCGCCGTGGAGCGGCGGGAGCTGTCGGTCGAGGTTGGTGAGGAAGGCAAGCGCCGCGGCCCCACCCGCCAGGTGATCAACCTAATCGGCGCGAGGCTGGGGCCGGTACTGCTCGAGCGCTGGAGCGACCGGCGCCGGGACTCGGTCCGCCACCGGCTCGACCTCGCCGGCAGACCGGGCGCGATGACCGTCGAGCGCTACGCCGAGCTCAAGGCCGCTTCGGCAGTGTTGGCGGTCGTGGTCGGCATCTGCTGGGGCCTGCTCCTCAGCTCATGGGTGCTCGGGCTGATGCTGGCTGTGCTCGGCGGCATCAGCGTGGACATCTGGATCTCGCGCCTCGGTCGGCGCCGGCAGGCACTGCTCGAGCGTGAGCTGCCCGACTTCATCGACATCCTGGCGATCACCGTGCGAGCCGGGAGCGGGTACCGCGCGGCGCTCGGCCGGGTGGCGTCCTCGCTCGAAGGCCCGCCGGCCGAGGAGATCCAGCGCACGCTGCGCGAGATGGACCTGGGTGCGACCCGCCGGGAGGCATTCGAGGCGCTGCGCGCGCGCAATTCGAGCGCCACGCTCGAGAGCTTCGTAGCCGCCCAGCTCCAGGCCGAGGAGCTTGGCGTGCCGCTGTCCGACGCGCTTGCCGGCATCGCCCGCGACACGCGTCGCGCCGCGGCCCAGGAGGCCCGCCGCCGCGCCCTGCGGGCGACTCCCCGGGTCAGCTTGATCGCGGCGACGCTGCTCCTCCCGGCGACGATGCTGCTGATCGCCGTCGGCCTGTTCATCGGCACTGGCTTCAACTCACTCCACATCCTTGGCTGAGAACTCGACCATCGCCAGCGAATGGATCGGACGCCTCGTCCGGGTGTTGCTCGTGTTCCGATGCCTGGTCCTGCTCGTGACGGTCGTCCTGCTGCCGGCCAGGCAGCAGAGCGGTGTGATCGCGATCGCTGTGATCATGGCGGCGTTGATCAGCTACGTGCCTCTGCGCCATTGGAACCGGATCGCGCCGTCCCTGTCGCGGCATCCTGCGTATCTGGCCTCAGAGGTCCTGCTCGCGACGCTGATCCTCGCCGCGGCCGGTGCGCGCAGCTCCTTCTTCTACTTCACGCTGGCCACGGCCGCGCTCGCCGGCGTGGTGTATGGACGACGCGGAGCGCTGCCGTTCTCGGCGCTGCTGATCGCCGTGTACGAGCTCGTGGCGCTCGAGGGGTTGCCCGATCTGCACCCGATCCACGACGTCCAGAGCATCGTGTTCGTGCCGATGCTGTATCCGGCCGCGCTCGCCGCCGGTGTCGCGGCGCGGGAACTGGTCGAGCGGGGGGTCCAGATCGAAGCGCTGTTGCGGGAAAGGACCGAGGACCTTGCCGCCGAGCGCGAGCGGCTGCGGGTGGCCCGCGAGCTTCACGACTCGCTTGCCAAGACCGTCGAGGGGCTCTCGATGAGCGCATCGATGCTGCCGAGCCGCTGCAAGCGCGATCCGGTGGTCGCGGCCCGAGTCGCCCAGCAACTGGCCGACGACGCGCGCCAGGCCGCGCTCGAGGCCCGCTCGCTGATGTCCGGCCTGCGCACGCCGGTCGACGAGCTGCCGCTTGGGGAGGCGGTCAGGCGACGCGTGCAAGGCTTCGACGCGCGCTCGCAGTTGACCGTCGAGCTGAGTTCGTCGCTGGACGCCCCCGATGGGGAAATCGGCCGCCTGTCGCCGAGGGTCACGCACGAGCTTCTGCGGATCCTGAGCGAGGCGTTGATCAACGTCGATCGCCACAGCGGCGGCAGTCGCGTCGCGGTCTCGCTCGGACGGGACAGTGGCGACCTGTGCCTGACGGTGACCGACGACGGGTCGGGTCTCGACGGCTCCGTCGACATCGAGTCGCTCAAAGCCGCCGGGCACTATGGGCTGGCCGGGATGCAGGAGCGCGCCCGGGCGATCGGCGGCCGGCTCACGATCGATGCTGGGAGCACCGGGGGTACCGAGATCGCCGTCCGGCTTCCACTCGAGCCCGAGCCGGTCGTGGAGGTGGCGCAGCCGGGCGAGGACGAAGAGCCGGTGTTCGCGCGGCGGTCCGGTCTGATGCGGCGCCGGTCGGCGAGGGCGCGCGCATGATCCGCGTCCTGATCGTTGACGACAACGCCGTGATCAGGCGCGGCATAGGGGCTCTGCTCGATGAGGCGACAGACATCGAGCTCGTCGGCGAGGCCGGGAACGGCCAGGAGGCGGTTCGGATGGCGTCGGACCTGCATCCTGACGTGGTGTTGCTCGACGTCCGGATGCCGGTGATGGACGGCATCGCGGCGGCCGCACCGCTCTCAGAACGAGCGCGGGTGATGATGCTCACCTACACCGACGAGCAGGAGCAGGTGGTCGCCGCGATCCGGGCGGGAGCGTCGGGGTATCTCGTTCACGGGCAGTTCGACGCGGACGAGCTTGTGGCCCGCGTACGCCAGCTCGCGGCGGGCGAGACGGTCCTTTCGCCGGCCGTCGTCGGTACGGTGTTCGAGGCGCTTCGGAAGACCCCGGGCTCCCCCGACGACCCGTTCGGACCGGCGTCGCTGACCGCGCGTGAGCGCGAGATCATGAACCTCATCTCCCAGGGATTGACGAACGGGCAGATCGCCGAGCGCTTCGTGCTGAGCGAAAAGACCGTCAAGAACCACGTCAATCGGATCTACGGCAAGCTCGGCGCCTCCAATCGGGCGCAAGCCACCGCCCTGTGGCTGGGCACCGCGCCTCGCCAGCACCCGTGATTCCGGCGGTAAAGGCCCAGGGGGCCCAGCCGAAATTTGGGTCCCCGGGACCGTTTCAGATGAGCCTTGGGCCTCTCGCGGGAGCGCCGAGCGCGGCCTAGTCTGCACGCTACGAAATCGGACTCGTCGCCCACAAGGAGCAGCCACATGTCGGATCTCATCCTCCATATCGCCACTCGCGCACAGGTCGCCCGCTATTCCGCCGTTCAGGCGATCACGGCGACCGCGGGGCGGGCCTACCAGCGCTTCACCCGCGAGCAGACCGGGCAGGACATGGTCGAGTACGCCGGCGTGCTGCTGATCGTGGCGCTGATCATCGCCGCCGTCGCGGCCAGCCCACTCGGCGACACGATCAAGAACGGCATCTCCGGCCTGGTCAACGACGTCCTCCACGGCACGAACCCGCAGTCGGGCGGCACCGCCAGCACGCCGGGCGGCTGATCTTCGTCAGATCCGGCTTGACGGAAGAGGCACAAGCCCGCCGGCTTGTGCCTCTTTCGCGTTAAAGGGGGGCAAGTGGGTTCGGGGGCGAGTCGGGGTTGGGGCGAGTCGGGGTTCGGGGCGAGTCGGAGTTCGGATTCGGTGGCGAGACCCGCCGCACTCCGGCCTCGGAAGGCCAGCGCGCCGCGTCCCGTTGTGGCCACGTCACAACCGAGAGACCCGCCGGCTTCGCGGAAGTGCGCCAAGAGCCTGTACGGCTCGGCGGCCGGTTGTGTTCTCGTCACAACCCCACAGATTTGTGCGTCAGCCTCGGGGCGACGCCCTGCGGAGCTAGGGCTGAGGCGGCGGGGTTGAGCTGATCGGCACGCCGGCGATGCTGGCGCTTCCGTTCGGCAACTCGATCGTCACCGTCGAGGTTGAGGCGGGTGGGGCCGGGAAGTAGGCCCAGACGGGATAGCTGTCGCCGGGATTCATGATCGGATTGATCCCGGCCACGATCGCGTGGCTCGTGCCGGCGTTACGAACGGGGATGTATTCGGTGCCAGTGGAGGGATCCACCAGGTAGAAGGCACTGACCGTGTTGTAGTCGGCGCTGCTCGCCGCGATGCCGCTGTCGGGCGGGACGGTGGGCGTGCCGGCAAAGGCCTGCTCGCCGTCGCACTTGCCGCCGGCGCCGGTCGCGCTCACGCACGTGATCGTCATCCTCGCCACGATCAGGTCGCCTTGCCTGAACACCGAATTGACCGCGACGCTGTAGTTGCCGGCCGAGCCACCGAAGCTGGCGACGTGGCTCGGGGAGCTTGTTCCCGGCGCGGTCTCGGTGCTGGTGTTCGGGGGAGGCGCCGGTGGCGTCGGTTTCTTGACCGCGAAGACGATCGTGACGCGGCGGTTCAGCGCCCGGCCGGCGGGATTGTCCTGGCCATTCGGAAAGCTGTTCGGCGCGACCGGATCCGCATCGCCCTTGCCCGCGGCCTGGTAGTTGATGCCCGGGGTGAGCGGCGTCAGGGCGCTGACGACCGATTGCGCGCGCGCCTGCGACAGCGGGCCGTTCACCGACGGAGTTCCGATCGAGTCGGTGTAGCCGGTGACCTGCACCGTGCCGACCGCGCGCGACTTGATCTGCGTCGCGACGCGGGCGAGGATCGACCGCGCGGTCGAGGTCAGGTTCGACTTGTCGAAGTGGAACAGCACGTCGGCGCGGAGCGTGAGCGTGTCGCGGGTGGAGGACTCCTGATCGCTCCCGGTCGGGTTGCCGGCGGTCAGCACGAGGTTGTCGACCGGCAACGTCAAGCCGGCGGTGTCCGGGCTGTCGGGCGGACGATCGAACGGCGCGGCCGACGATGGCTGCAAGCCGCCGGTCGCGACCGGCCCTGAGCCCGACGTGATCGGCACGTTCGGGACCTGCGGTCCGCCGTCCGGGAACACGACGTCAAGCGCTGTGACCGACGCCGGCGGCGCGGGATACCGCACCCAGGCCAGGCGGGTCAAGTTGTCGAAGACGCTGCTCTGCAGCGTCGAGACGTCCGGCTGTCCGCGCGCATCGCGGACCGCCAGGTACTCCATGTTCGCCCGGGGATCGACCAGCGCGACGGCGGATGGCGTGTTGAAGTCGTTGTTCCCGTTCATCTCGATCTCGGGCGGCGCGAACGGGAACTCCATATCGCAGCCCGTACTGGGGCTCTCGAGGCAGGTGATGCCGAAGTCGAGCACGACGTACGGTCCCTGGCGCCGGAGGTCGTAGATCGTCAGGCGCATCTTCTCGGGGCCTTGCGAGCCGTCGGCGACGTCCGTGACCGTGGCTACGACGTGGTTCACCGGCTGCGTCTGCGTACTACGCGTGGTGGTCGACGTCGTCCGCGTCGTCTTCTTGTGCTGCGAGCCACCGCAAGCGGCCAGGGTCACCGCGCATACGAGCGTCGCGCATACGAGCTCCGCCAGGATCGCATCTCGGCCTCTGCGTCCCGGGCGCCAACTGGCCGTGCCACACCTCCACGCCGGGCTTCTCATGCCTCTGTGCAGGTAATCACATCGTCTGACGGGGCGGTGTCGCTTGCGGGGACGGGCTGGGCGAGACGCGGATGCCCGTCCGCCGTGAGCAGCCCAATCCGCGCCGGCCGAAGCCATGGGTGTCAGACTCTGGGCGGGATGGCGGGTTCGGTGACTGTGATCGGCGTCGGGTGCGAGCTCGACCGTCTGTTCTCCGGCCAGCCGCCGGTGCTTCCGGTCCCCGCTCCGCCGGGCCCCGACGACCTGCGCGACCTCTACGACGCGATCGCGGGGCCGCTTCGAGGCGGCGGGACCGTGATCGTGGTGATCGGGGAGTGGCTGCCGGAAGAGGCGCTGCGTGGCGTCCGCACGGTCCACTCGCTGCTCCAGACCGATCGGGTGGCGGTGCACGTGACCGCGCTGCCCCCACTGGCCGCGAGCGTGCTGGCGGCGCTGGGCGCGGCGCTGGCGCCGGTTGCCCCGTCGGCCGGCGCGCTGGCCGGTGCGCTCGAGATCATCGCCGGCGAGCTGTACGTGCTCGCCTGGTCGGGGAGCGTCGCCGGCCTGCGTCACCCGTCGGTGTCGCTGTTTCACCACGCCCGATCGCTGCTCCCCGGTTCGGCGTTCGGCGTTGGCCTGCAGCCCGAGCCGTTCGTGCAGGCGATTTCCCGGGATCCGAGCGTGCCGCTGACCGCTCCCGAGCACCAGCTCGAGCTGCTCGTCGCGCCGACCGAGAACGCCGAGTTGTCGTGGATCCTCGAGTACGTGGCGCCGGCGCTGGGGGACGTGCCCGTGCGTGAGCTTCCCGCCACCATGCATGGCCCCGATTGGTGGGGCTCCTCGCGCCTGGTCGAGGTCGTGGGCGTTCCGAGCAGCCTCGAGTGGCTGGCCGAGGTGGCCTTCG
The DNA here is from genome assembly GCA_963699325.1 of uncultured Solirubrobacterales bacterium. Taxonomy (GTDB): domain Bacteria; phylum Actinomycetota; class Thermoleophilia; order Solirubrobacterales; family Solirubrobacteraceae; genus Palsa-465. The sequence goes on from CAVOTN010000024.1 coordinate 326,736, forward strand.
CCGACCCGGCCGTTCCGTGCTCGTGGTGCGGCGAGCCGATCTTGGCTGCGCCGTGCCCGTTCTGCGGCGAAGCAGGGCCGCCCGGTGCCAACCGGACCGCGGCGGGCAGGACGCCGGCCGGCACGGTCGGGGCGGGGGGTGGCGAGGACGCTGCGCGTTAGGGTGCGCGATCGCCGTCGAGGGCTGCGACGAACGCGTCCGCCTCGCCCTCGCCGGTCTCGACCACCGACCGGGCGCGTACGCACAGACGCATCCGCCGCGGCGGCACGGCCCTGTCGACGCGCACGACCGCGTCGCCCTTGCCCAGCCAGATCAAGTCAAGCGCGAACCGCATGCCGAACGTGTGCACCGACGGGCACCGCGGGATCAGCAGCGCGTGGTCTGCGGGGAGCGAGTCGAGCCGGGACAGGCCTTGCCGGCGCGCCTTGCTGCCACGCGCCTCGACGAGTGTCAGGCCGCCGGGGAGCGAGCGCTGCGGTGAGCCGGCGAACCGCTCGGTGTGGTCGGAGGTCGGCACCCGCCAGCAGCCTACCCGTCGACCTCGCCGATCATCCCGACCGCTCGCCCAACCGCCGGGCGATCCCGTGATCGTCTTCGCGAGCTCGCCCCTGCACACCCTCGCCACGATATTCGGCGCGGTCCTCACCGCGATCGGGCTGATCTTCCTGCTGGTCGGGTTTCTGATCCGAGCGATCGGGAGGCGCTTCCGGGGGCCAGGGGAGCGGGCCGAGGGGAAGATCGTCGGCTTCGACGCCACCGATCCCGGCATGATCGGGCGGCGCGGCGGGATTCGCGTCAGCGGATGGACCGCGTTCGGCAATCAGATCATCTACCGGCCGACGGTGGAGTTCACGACCGCCGACGGAACCGCGGTCCGGGCGACCTCGAGCGTCGGCAGCAACCCGCGGCACGGGAACGTCGGCGACCCGGTGACCGTGCACTACGACCCTCGCGATCCGCAGCGCATGCGGATCGACTCGCCCGGAGGAGCTAGCTCCTGCCTCGAGAGCGGGTTCATGGTGCTGGGGGGTGCGGTGGCGGCGATCGGGATCATCGTGCTGATCGCCGGCCGCTAGCGGCGACTCGGGACATTGGGCACCCGAAAGGCCCACCGACGCGTGGGTCCCCGGCCCGGGAAAGATGAACCTCGAGGCTCTTGGCGCGGGGAGGCGAATCCGGCTGAATGCCAGGGGTGTCGCGGATCCGCCGATCGCATCGCCGCTTGCTCGCCGACCAGCGCGGTCAGGACATGGTCGAGTACGCGGGCGTTCTGCTCGTCGTGGCGCTCGTGGTCGCGGCGGTGGCGGCGTTCTGGCAGTCGTTCGGGCCGACGTTCGCCCACGACGTCGAGTGCCTGGTCGAGCGGGTCTTCGGTCACGGCTGCTCGGCGCCGCCGGCATACCCCGTCAGCAGCTCGGTCAAGAACGTCGGCTACAACGGACGCGTCACGATCGTCGACGGCGGCCATTCGTACACGATCACCCTGACCAAGCTGAGCAACGGCACCTCGACGATCACCGCGGTCAACACCGGATCGCTCGGCGTCTCGGCACAGGTCGGGGCGGGCGCCGAGCTAGGGCCACTGGGTGGCGCCGACGCCGACGCGTCGATCGGCGGCGGGGGCTACGGCGACCAGGGCGAGACGTGGACGTTCCCAACATGGTCCCTCGGCCAGGGGTACTTCAACAAGATCTCGCAGGGCAGCGCACTCGGCCTGGGAGCCCACGACCTGGTGAGCTCGACCGCCGGGAGTCTCCCGATCTTCGGTCACTCGATCACCGGGCTGTTCGACAGCGTCACGGGTGCATCGGGCGCGCCGAACCAGGGCTCGCTGCCGCACCAGTACCTGAGCTCGACGTCCACCGGGGGAGGCCTTCAGGGCAGCGCCGACGCCAAGGCGGGGGTCAACTTCGGACCGCTGACCGCCGGGGTCGGCGCCGCGATCGACGCGCACGCTGGTGTTGAGCACATCGGCTACGGGCCGGACAAGGGTGACTGGCAGATCACGGGTGGCCTCGACGGTGAAGCGGACGGCGGCCTGGCCGACGCGCTGTTGGGCGCCCAGGCCGACGGCGCCGGAAACGTCAGCGGCGAGGTGTCGGTGACGTTCTCCCCGAACGGCACGCCCCAGACGCTCGAGGTGGTCGCCTCGGGCGACGGAGTGTGGGGCATCGCCCCGCCCCAGGACGCCCAGGTCGAGGTCCCCGGATCCTCGAACGAGGGCGGATCCTCGAGCGAAGGTGGCTCGTCGGGCGAGGGCGGCTCCGAGCCCGGTCACCAGTCCGATGGCGGGGGAGACGAGCCGCTCCTCTCGATCGACAGCAACGGCTACTCGGGCTCGGGAGTCGGTTCGATGTTCACCGGTACGCTCGACCTGTCGAGCGACCCGCAGGCCGAGCAGGACGTCAACCTGATCCTGCAGGGCGATCCGGCGCCGATCGGCGACCTGGTCAGCCAGCTGAACTCGAACGGGACCGAGAGCGTCCAGACGTTCCAGATCACCCGCTCGAGCACGACGTACGGCGCGAAGGCGAGCGTCGTCGCGGGCCTCGGCGCGAGCCTCAGCGACGGCACCTCGAACGCAACATACTCTCCACCCGAGACACGGGAGGACGGCGGGAAATGGCACAAAGGTCCGTAATCAGAGCCACGCCGGCGACGCTGCTGGCGCACGATGCTGGCGGTGCTCGCGGCCGGCTGCGGGACCGCCGCCACGCAGTCGCCGGGGAGCCGCTCGAGCACGACGGCGTCCGGTCCCGCGCACACCACTGCGGCGAGCCCCGCGACCACGACCGCGACCACCCTCCCCAGCACGGGCGCGAGCACGAGCACCCTCCCGCCGCTCCCGCCCGGGTTGCCGGCCTCGATCCCCGGCGGCACGGCCCCGCCCGGGTTCGTGCGCTACCACGCGGACGGGTTCTCGTTCCTCGCCCCGAGCGGGCTGAAGCCGGCCCCGAACGGCGGCGTCAGCGGCTTGCCCGGCGGGGTCTCGGTGAAATTCCTGACCCACGGCGGCGACGCCCTCCAGCTGACCAACACGCAGATCATCGAGGGGTTCAACCCGAAGCTGCACTTCGACATCGACCAGGTGGCGACGAACCTGCGTGCCTCGGACTCGAACGACCCGGCGCTGACCCACGTGCAGACGAACGTCAGCGCGATCACTGTCGCGAACGCGGCCGGGGCGCGAATCGTCAGCGAGAGCTACGACACCAGCGGACCGAATCCGGTCGCGTTCAAGCGCGTCTGGCTGATGGTGACGCCGAGGCCCGGGGTGCTGATGGACCTGGTCGTGGTCGTCGAACCGGGACACGGGGGCACGCTGAATCCCGCCACCGTGCTCGGGTCCTTCCGGCTCGACGGCTGACATCGGCGGCGTAAACTCGCCGCCGCCGATGTCGACCGCGGAGCACAAGCCCAGCGCCTCCGAGGCGACCGACGACGAGGGGGTCTACGCGCGCCTGAGGTCGCCGGCGGTGATCGCTGTGACGGCGCTCCTGACCGCCGGCGTGGCCGTCGCCCAGAGCTCGGCCACGAACGCGGTGCTGCGCGGAGTGCTCGTGCTCGTGCTCGTCCCCTGCGGGCTGATCGACCTCGAGCGGCGGATCATCCCGAACCGGATCACCGGACCAGGCGCGCTGGTTGGGCTGGCGCTCGGCCTCGCGCTCGACCCGGGCGGTGAGCCCAAGCGGCTGCTGTGGGCCGCGATCGCCGGCGGGTTCCTGCTCGTTGCCGCGCTCGCCAACCCCAGCGGCATGGGCATGGGCGACGTCAAGCTGGTGGGCGTGATGGGGCTGTATCTCGGCCCGGCCGTGATCGTCGCGGTGCTGGTCGCGCTAGTGGGGAGCATCGTCGCGGGCGCCGTGATCGCGCGGCGTGTCGGCGTCCGCGCGGCGCGGAAGACCCAGCTGGCGTTGGGGCCGTTCCTGGCCGCCGGCGGGATCATCGCCGCCCTGGTCGGGGACCCGCTGGTCCACGCTTACCTGCACGGCCTGTAGTCCGCGGGCGGCCGCGGGGGCGTCGGTGACGAGCGGACCGGGGCGTCAGTTATTCGTGCGCTTGATGATCCGGTCGGCCTTCCACTGGCCGCCTTCGCGCACGAGCGCGTCCGTCTCGGTGTAGGGGTGGCCGCCGACGCTGTTCGTGAACGTCACCGTCGCCTGATTGCCGTGCACGGAGATCGAGCGGACCTTCGGCGCCGCCGCGCCGCCGAACGCCTGCGCGAGCTGGGCGCGGCTGATCCCGGTCGCCTTGATCAACGACGTCATCGCTTCGGGGCAGGTGGACGCCTTCAAGCCGGCGCGCTTCACGCCGGCGATGATGTTGCTCTGCTGATGCGCGGAGAAGTGCTGGCAGGCGCTCGTGTAGTCACCGTGGGCCATTTCGGAGTCGACCGCGGTGAACAGATTCGTGATCTGCTGCTTGTTCGAGCCGCTGCTGCCGCCGCTGCTTGAACCGCAGGCGGCGAGGGCAATGCACGCGAGGCAGACACACAGCAGACGGGGCACGGCGCTCATCCCGGGACCATGATCCCAGGCGCGTTCAGGGACCGCGCCGTCAGCCACAACTCCTTGCCCGCAACTGGTTTTGAGGTGCATCAGCGACACGCCGGCGCTGGTACTCTCGCGTCAGCGGCTAAGGGAGGATACGGTGGAACCTGGAACCCTCAAGGGAGTCGAGCAAGCACAGGGGATGGAGCGGGGGCCGATCGAGCAGCCGGGGCCCGCGCCGGAGCCGGCCGTGCCGCCGGAAGCCGCCGGGGAGGAACCTCTTCTTGGGCGCGCCGCCGCGCGACCGACGATGTCGCGCCAGGACGTTTACGCGCAGCCGATGCGGGCCGGCAGGCCGGTGTCAGACGGTCCCCTCACCCGGTTCACCACGTGGCTGAAGCTGACGTTGTCGAGCGAGCTCCAGCGGCGCGAGTGGGCGGTCGACGAGTCCCTGGCGCACGCGCCGGCGATGACCCGCCCGAACACCGTGGCGGTGATCTCGCCCAAGGGTGGCGTCGGCAAGACCACGATCTCTTTCGTGCTCGGGAACCTGCTCGCCGAGCAGCTGCGGATGCGTGTCGTCGCGCTCGACGCAAACCCCGACTTCGGGACGCTGTCGGCGCTCGCGCCGGACGAGCAGCGCTCGACGCGGTCGCTCGCGGACCTGCTCGCCGACTCGACGCAGATCGAGTCGCCGGCGGAGCTCCACCCCTATGTGGCCCGCCTGCCCACCGGGCTTCACCTGCTCGGCGCGCCGGCCCATGCTGAGGTGATGGCACAGATGACCCCCGGCCTGTACAGCCGGCTGCTCGACTTCCTCGAGCGCTTCTACGAGGTCGTGATCCTCGACCTGGGCACCGGCATCACCGACCCGCTCGCACAGTTCGCGGTCGACCGCGCCGACCAGACGGTGGTCATCACCACGCCCGAGTGGGTGACCGCCGCCGGCGTGCTCGGGGCCCTGCGCTATCTCCAGCTCGAGCAGGGAACGCTGGTCCTGAACCAGGCGGCGACCGGTCGGCACGCCGGCAACCGCGACGTGATCGAGGCGAACTTCCGCCGGCATGCGGTCGAGACCAGCGCGACGATCCCCTACGACGAGCGCCTGCGGGTGATGCTCGACACCGGGACCTACTCGCTGTCGGCGCTCAAGCTCGGAACGCGCGTGCCGGTCAAGGAGCTGGGCGCGGCGATCGCGTACAAGTTCTTGTAGCCCCGATGCGGAGGGTGCTGATCGTCATCGTCGGCATCGCTGCGGTAACCCTGGTCGCCGCAGCCGGCTCGAGCGCCGTCGCCGCGCCTCGCGCCGGTGCGCGGGCGCGAGGTCGCTGCCGAAGCTCGCGACCGGAGCGCCTCCCGGCTATGGGCCCCGGTACGCGGTCCGGCCGCACACGATCTGGTACACGGGCGACAGCACCGCCATCCTTGGCCGGATCGCGAAGACGGTCCCCGCGGTCGGAAAGCGACCGGGCTTCCTGCACTGGCAGACGTGGACGCGCCGGCGCGCCTACGGGGTGGGGGCGGATTGGATCAAGAACTGCGTGCCCGACTGCGCGACCAGCCGGTTCTACCGCAACCCCGTCACGGTCACGCTGACCGAGCCGCGGGACGGGCACTTCGTCAAAATGACGCTGCAGGACAGCATCGAGGGCAAGCAGTACGTCGCGACCTGGTGCAACTACACCGGCTACACGTACTGGGTGTTGCCGCCCAAGCCTGGCGGCCACGACTGCCCCGGGCCGCACGTGCTTTAGCGCGCGGGCGCCGAGCTCCCCGGGGCCAAATTGGCACTCTCGCACGCCGAGTGCCAAGAAAACCCTTGAAACGCTTCGGGAAGGAGCTATATTCCCTCTTGGCACTCTCGTGGGAGGAGTGCCAAAGGCTAAACACCGGCTCATTCCCTTCCAATCGGAGGTTGCATCACATGAAGCTCAAGCCCCTCGGCGATCGGTTGATCGTGCGGGCGATCGAGGAAGAGGAGACGACCGCCAGTGGCATCGTCCTGCCCGACACCGCGAAGGAGAAGCCCCAGAAGGGCAAGGTTCTTGCGGTCGGCGACGGCAAGGTCAACGAGGACACCGGCAAGCGCACTCCGCTCGACGTCTCAGAAGGCGACGAGGTCCTCTACAGCAAGTACGGCGGAACCGAGATCAAGGTAGACGGCGAGGAGCTCCTCGTCCTCCGCGAGTCTGACGTGCTGGCCAAGGTCCAGTCGTAACCCCGCCCCCCAGGAGAACTGAAACAGATATGGCACACAAGGAACTGAAGTACAACTCGGAGGCCCGCAAGGCCCTCGAGCAGGGCGTCGACGCGGTCGCAAACGCGGTCAAGGTCACGCTCGGCCCGAAGGGCCGGTACGTGGTCCTCGACAAGAAGTTCGGCGCGCCGACGATCACCAACGACGGTGTGACGATCGCGCGCGAGATCGAGGTCGAGGACGTCTTCCAGAATCAGGGCGCACAGCTCGTGCGCGAGGTCGCCACGGCGACCAACGACGTGGCCGGCGACGGCACGACGACCGCGACCGTTCTGGCGCAGTCGATCGTCCGCGAGGGCCTCAAGAACGTCGCCGCCGGCGCGAACCCGCTCGGCCTCAAGCGCGGCATCGAGAAGGCCGTCGAGGAGGTCGTCAAGAACATCGAGAAGCAGTCGACCGAGATCTCCGGCAAGGATCAGATCGCCCGCGTGGCGACGATCTCCGCCGGCGACGACGAGATCGGCGACGTGATCGCCGACGCGATCGAGAAGGTCGGCAAGGACGGCGTGGTCAACGTCGAGGAGGGCCAGACGTTCGGCATGGACCTCGAGTTCACCGAGGGCATGCAGTTCGACAAGGGCTACATCTCGCCCTACATGGTCACCGACCAGGAGCGGATGGAGGCAACCCTCGAGGACCCCTACATCCTGATCGCCAACCAGAAGATCGGCTCCGTCCGCGATCTGCTGCCCGTGCTCGAGCAGACGATCCAGTCGGGCAAGCCGCTGCTGATCATCGCCGAGGACGTCGAGGGCGAGTCGCTCGCGACGCTCGTGGTCAACAAGCTCCGGGGCACCTTCACCGGTGTCGCGGTCAAGGCTCCGGGCTTCGGCGATCGCCGTAAGCGCATGCTCGAGGACATCGCGATCCTCTCGGGCGGTGAGGTGATCACCGAGGAGATGGGCCTCAAGCTCGAGAACACGCAGATCTCGCAGCTCGGCCGCGCTCGTCGCGTGGTCATCGCCAAGGACACCACGACGATCGTCGATGGCGCCGGCGAGAGCGACGCGATCAAGGGCCGGATCAACCAGATCAAGACCGAGATCGAGAACACCGACTCCGACTTCGACAAGGAGAAGCTCCAGGAGCGTCTCGCGAAGCTGTCGGGCGGCGTTGCGGTGGTCAAGGTCGGCGCGGCCACCGAGACCGAGATGAAGGAGAAGAAGCATCGGGTCGAGGACGCGCTGCAGGCGACGCGCGCCGCGCTCGAAGAGGGCATCGTCCCTGGTGGCGGCGTCGCGCTGCTGGTCGCTCAGAAGGCGCTCAACCTCGATTCGTTCGAGGACCCGGACGAGAAGACCGGCGCGCGGATCGTGCGTCGCGCGCTCGAGGAGCCGATGCGCCAGATCGCCGAGAACGCCGGGCTCGAGGGCTCGGTCGTGGTCAACGACGTCCGCAAGGCGAAGAAGGGCGAGGGCCTGAACGCGGCCAACGGTCAGATCGTCGACCTGGTCAAGGAAGGCATCATTGACCCGGCGATGGTCACGCGCTCGGCGCTCCAGAACGCCGCGTCGATCGCCAAGAACATCCTCACGACCGAGGCGATCGTCGCCGAGGTGCCGGAGAAGGATGGTCACGGCGGCGGTGGCGGTGGCATGCCCGACATGTCGGGGATGATGTAAGGCGCCGCCGTCAGGCGCCGCCGACAAAACCCATAGCCACTGCGACAAGCAGACGCTTTGACGTAATCGAGGGCCCGGCGGCGACGCCGGGCCCTCGGTCTTTGTACTGGCGCCGGCGCAGGCCGCGCGTGCAATGATCGGGGGCATGCGACGTTCGTGGCGGTGGGTGCTGACGATCGTGCTGGTGATGTCGGCCGGGGCTGCGGGTGTGGCCGAAGCCCGGTCGGGTCGCGTGGTGGTGCACGAGGGCCTGTCCTACAAGCCCAATGAGCTCACGATCAGCGGTGATGGTGACTACATCGTGCAAGGGCTGCGGTGGCACTCATGGGGTGGCAAGAAGGCGATCGCCAGCGGGCGCGCGGTCGAGCAGGAACGCCCGAGTCACACGAATTTCACCTATCCGGTCCGCGTGACACTCAGCCAGCGCACCTACTGCGCGAGTCTCCACCGCACCGTGTACAACAAGATCAGCGCCCGGATCCTCGGGCCGAGCGCGGGCGTGTTCGGAACCCGCACCGCCGGCCGCGTGTACACGTGCGCGGGCTTCTGGCGGCTGACGGGTTAGCACGGCCGTGGCGGCGAACGTGGCGCTCGGCGAGCCCGTCGGGCCGAATGTCACGTTGTCCGCGATATGCGCGCCGAAGGTGGCGCTCGGCCGGCGGTCGGCGTCGAGTGTCACGTTGACCGGCTCGCAGGCGTCACGTGCCGCCAGATCCCGGTCAGCGATCGGATGTGGCGGTGGTCGTTCGCCCGGCAAGCCCGGAGGGGGTCGAAGTGGATCGGGGTGATGCCGGCGGCACGGGCGCCGGCAACGTCGGCCGACAGCGTGTCACCGACGTGGACGACGTCGGTGGCGCGAGCGCCGGCGCGGGTGCCGCGAGGGCGCCGGCGAGGGCGAGGGCGGCTTCGAAGATCCGGACGTCGGGCTTGGCCGCGCCGACGAGCGTCGAGTCGATCACCGGCACGCCCGCGAACCCGCAGTCGCGCAGGTTCTCCTCGGCGTGGCCGTCGGAGTTCGTGACGATCACGACCGCGAAGCCGCGCCGGCGAAGCGCGGCGATCGTCTCGGGCGCGCCGGGAGTCGGCTCGCTCCACAGGATCTCGCCGGAGCGGCGCCGATCGGCGAGCCGCTCCCAAGCCGCGAGCGCTTCCGCCGTCTGTCCGGGGAGGATTCCAAGCTCACGGAAGAGCGCGGCCGCGTAAGAGGTGCCGGCGCCGGCGCGGTCCAGGGCGCGGACCGCCCGATAGTGAGCACGCGGGACCGCTTCCGGATCGATCTCGATTCCGATGCGGCGCAGGGCGTCGGCCACGAGGCCCCGATGCGGAAGCACGATCACCCCGCCGGCGTCGAGGAACACCGTGCGGCAGCCGATCCGCGGGCTCATCCCGCTGGGGAGGCTGCCCCCACGAGGACCCGGTAGACCTCGGCCGTCCGCCGGGCGACCTCGGCCCAGTCGAACCGCAGGACGTGCTCGCGCGCCTCGGCGACCAGTTGCGCGCGCTCGGCGTCGTCGGTCAGCACACGCTCGAGCACGCCGCGGAGCGCCGCTGAATCGCGCGAGGGGAAGCGCAGGCCGACGGTCCCCTCGACCGGGACGACCTCGCGCAGCCCGCCGGTGTCGGCGACCACGCACAGGCACCCCGACGCCATCGCCTCGAGCGCGACCAGCCCGAACGGCTCGTAGATCGAGGGCACGATGCAGAGGTCCGAGACGCGGTAGAGCGAGTGGAGCATGTCGTCGCCGATCCAGCCCAGGAACACGCCGTGGCCGGCGAGTCCGAGCTGCCTGGCCTGGCGCTTGAGCTCGGCCTCGGCCGTGCCCGTGCCGGCGATCACGAAGCGGACGCCGCTTCGCCGGCGCAGGATCGGGGCGAGCGCGTCGAGCGCGAGATGGAAGCCCTTCTCGTACACGAGCCGTCCGACCAGCAGCACGAGCAGCTCGTCGGCGGCCGCGTATCTCGCCCGCAGTGCCGGCAGGTCGTCGTGCACCGGCTCGAGGTCGCGCGGGTCGATCCCGTTCGGGATCGCGGTGATCTTCGCCGGCCGCACCCCGAACACGTTGGCCACGTGGACCCGCATGTAACGCGAGCAGGTGATCACGTGGTCGGCGCGGCGCACCATCGCGCGCTCGGCGGCGTGGATGTGGGACTGCGGGTGGTTCTGGACCCAGCCCTGGTGGCGGCCGTATTCGGTGGCGTGCACCGTGACGAGCCAGCGCCGGTCGATCTCGCGGGCCGCGCTCTCGGCCGCGCCGGCGACGAGCCAGTCGTGGGAGTGCACGAGATCGAACTCGAGCCGGTCGCACAGCTCGGCGGCGCGGGCGTGCATGTGGGCGTTCATCGCCTCGACCCAGCGCACGAACGCGGTCGCGTCCTTCGGGAACGGCTGCTCGCGCACCCGGTGGACGATCACGCCGTGCTGGTCGGCCTCGGCCGGCAGCCGCCCGCCGCCGCGCGTGAGCACGTGGACCTCGACACCGTCGCTAACCAGCTGCTCTGACAGCTTGCGAACGTGGCGGCCGAGTCCACCCTCGATCACCGGCGGGTATTCCCAGGAGACGAGCAGGACGCGCATGCGCCGCGGACCTTATCGGGTGTGGGCGCACTTCATGACACCATTACGTGTCGTGAACGGCCCGCAGGGCAGCATCACCCCGATCGCCCGGGCCCCGGATCCAATCGATCCGGGCGTCCGGATCGGGCACACGCACCTGCGCACGGCCGACATCGACCGGGTCCGCGACTTCTACGTCGGCGTGCTCGGGTTCGACGTGATCTCCGAGGCCCGCGACGTCCCCGGCTGGGGGACGACCGGCGACATCCTGTTCCTGTCCGCGGGCGGCTATCACCACCACCTCGGCTTCAACACGTGGAAGTCGAAGGGTGGCGGGCCGACGCCCGACGGGGTCGCCGGGTTGCACCACGTGGCGATCGCGTACCCGACGCGGAAAGCGCTGGCCGATGCGTACCGCCGCTTGCAACAAGCGAACTGGCCGATCCGCCAGCACACCGACCACGGCACCCACGAGGCGATCTACATCATCGATCCCGACGGCAACACGCTCGAATTGATGTGGGACAGGCCGCCCGAGGATTGGCCTCGCGATGAGCAGGGCCACATCGCCGCCGAGTTCGGCCCCGACCTGGACCTCGACGACCTGGTCCGCGAGCTCGACTGAACCGGCGCACGCGTCGCGGCACGCGAGCTACATTGGCCGGCGTGCGGATACCGGTCTCTGCACTGGCGGGTGTGGTCGTGATCGCGGTGGCGGGCTGCGGCGGCTCGACCAAGACGGTGACGGTGACCGCCAAGCCGGTCACCACCCGAGTCACGGGCACGACGCCGTCGGGTTCGACGACGACGGCGAGCGTCACGAGCCCGCCGCTGGCGACGCGTCTCGGCACGGTGGGCGGCGATCCGGTCACACTGTCGATCGTCAGCCTCAAGCGAACCGGAGCGACGGTGGAGCTCACGTTCAGCCTGAGCACGACGTCGACTGACCGGCCCGCGGTCGACCAGACGTTCGACGACGGGGAGTACGAGAAGATCACCTCGCCCGGCGCCAGCGACATCAGCGGTGGGTCGACGCTCGACGGTATCTACCTGATCGACGCCACCCACGCGAAGAAGTACCCGGTCGCTCGGGACTCCTACAACCAGTGCATCTGCGACACCAACCTGATCGGCACCTACGTCTACGCCGGCTCGCCGCTGTTCCTGTCCGCCACATTCGGCGCGCCGCCGGTCAACTCCGTGAACGTGTTCATCCCGGACTACGGGACATTCGTCAATGTCCCGATCAGCTAGATTCGCGTCGCTCCTCGTCGTCCTCGCCGCCGGGCTGGCCTCGCCGGCGGCAGCGCAGCAGACGCCCGCGACCGACGCGCCGCTTCAGATCTACGGCTCGGCGCTGGCGATCAACGCGTCCGCGCTGCCGATCGATCTGCCGGTCAACTCGCTCGACAACACCGTGTCGTATCAGAACATCGGCGTGGTCCTCCAGGCCGACGTGTTGTTCGCGTTCAACTCCTCGCGGCTGACCGGAAAAGCGACCTCGCGGATCGCGCAGGCCGTTGCCAACATCCACAAGCGCCACCCGCGCGCGCTCCGGATCCAGGGGTATACGGACTCGATCGGGACGCCGGCCTATAACCTGGGCCTCTCGCAGCGGCGGGCGCAGGCAGTGCTGAAGGCACTCCAGAAGGCGCTCGGAGCCGGCGCGCCGCCGATGACGGCGGTCGGCTACGGGGAGGCCGACCCGGTGGCGAACAACACCAACCCGGACGGCAGCGACAATCCGCGCGGACGGGCGCTCAACCGCCGCGTCGAGATCCACTACGTCGGCTAACGACTTCTAGAGCCGCTCGAACACGGCGATCCCGAGGTCGCCGACGATCGAATGCACCTGGGTCCGCGACCCGAACGAGCGCTCCTCGCCGCGGAGCACGTCGCGCCACTGTCCGCGCGGCACCTCGACCGTGCCCTCGACGGGCCCGTTTCGCACCGTGACCGCCGCGAGCACGTCGCCGCCGCGCACGAACGCGCACGTCGAGGGGCCGGCGTCGAGCGGCTCGTAAGTGCCGGCGAACGGCTCGGCCCGGCGCGCGCGGAGTCCGAGCAGCCGCATCGTCACGAACAGCTTCCGGGTCTCGCTGTCCGGCGCCGCGCCGCCCATCAGCCGGCGCAACATCGCCTGGCGCCAGTCGAAGTCGACCGGGCGCCGGTTGTCGGGGTCGACGAGCGCCCGGAACGCCAGCTCGTCGCCCTCGTACATGTCGGGGATCCCGGGGGCGGTGAGCTTGAGCACGAGCTGGCCGAGAGAGGCACGCTCGGCCACGGACGCCACCCGGCGCGCGAACGGCTCGAAGTCGGCCAGGAACGCGTCGTCGGCGTACAGCGAGCGGCAAAAGCGCTTGACCGCCTCGTCCCACTGGGTGTTCGGCTCCACCCAGTTCGTGTTGCGCTTGGCCTCGCGGAGCGCCTTCTCCATGTAGGTCTCGATCCGGTCGGCCGCGATCGGCCACGCCCCGACGAGGGTCTGGAACAGGAAGTAGCGCTCGACGTCGTCGGGAGCGCCGGCGTCGCGGTGTCCGTCAGTGATCTCGAACCAGCGCCCGACGTGCTCGGCCCACTCGTCTGGCATCGAAGACAGCGTGTCGATCCGCGCGCGGATGTCGCCCGAGCGCTTGGCGTCGTGGGTCTGGGTCGTCAGCAGGTTCAGGGGGAACCGCTCGAGGCGCTCGACAGACGATGCGTGGAACCATCCGACGTCGATCCCGAACCTCGATGGATCGCCGCCGACGTCGTTGAGCGAGATCAGCCGGCAGTAGCGGTAGAACGCGGTGTCCTCGACGCCCTTGGCCGTGATCGCCGGCGTGGTCTGCTGAAAGCGAGTCACGAACCCCGGGGGCACGTCCGTCTCGAGCAGCAGCATCGAGGCGATCTCCGGGTGCATGCCGGATTCGGCGATGACGCGCCGATCCGCATCGTCGACGCTCCGCGCCACGGGATCGACGTAAGTTCTGTAGACGCGGAGCGAGGCGAGCGCGTGGCCGAGCGTGTCGAGGCCGCCGGGAAGCTCCGTGTCGCCCAGCTCGCGCGCGAGGCGCTCGACGTCCTGCCAGAACGGGCCGCGCACCTGCTCGAGCTTGGCCTCGTGCGCGACCTCGGCGAACGACCGGCGATCGCCCGACACCTGCTCCCACAGCGCGGTCAGCGCGGGCTTCCCGTTCGGATCGACGAACAGTGCGCACACGTCGTCGAGGAACTCGTAGCCGACCGTCCCGCACACCGGCCAGTCCCGCAGCCGCTCGCCGGGGTCGAGGATCTTCTCCACCCAGACCCGGTCGACGCCGTGGTCGCGGAGCCGGGCGAGGTAGCCGGCGGGGTCGGCGAGGCCGTCGGGATGGTCGACGCGCAGGCCGTCGATGAGACCGTCGCGCACGAGCGAGATCACGAACTCGTGCGTCTCCTCGAACACGGCCGGATCCTCCTGGCGCACGCCGGCTAGCTCGCCGACGTCGAAGAACCGTCGGTAGATGCCGGTGCCGGGTTCTATGTCGAAAAACTTTGCGCGGAGCTCGGGATCGGCCCAGTACCGGTTCTGATCGTCGGCGGCCATGTGGTTCGGAACGACATCGAGCACGATCCCCATGCCGGCGTCGTGCGTGCTGTCCGACAGCGCGCGCAGCTCCTCGGGCCCCCCGAGCTCGCGCGAGAAGTGGCGAGGGTCGACGACGTCGTAGCCGTGGGTGGAGCCGCGGCGCGCCTGCAACGACGGCGAGAGGTACAGGTGCGAGATGCCGAGATCGCGCAGATAGGGAACGAGTGCGCGGGCGTCGGCGAAGCCGAACTCGGATGAGAGCTGGAGTCGGTAGGTCGCTCGCAGCTCGATCGGCGGCCGGATGCTCACGCGCGGCTCAGGTGGCTCGCTTCAGGACTACGATCGAGCGTGAGATCACCTTGATCTCGGTCCGGGCGCCGTACCGCTCGCTCCCCGGCTCGGCGGTCGGGGCGGCGGTTGACAGCTCGAGCAGCCATTGCGCGCCGAAGCGCCGGCGCGGAAGCGTGAACATGCGATCCTCGGGCTCGGCGTTGAACAGCAGCACGAACGAGTCGTCGTCGACCTCCTGCCCCTGGGGGCCGGGAGTGACGATCTCGCGGCCGTTGAGGAACATCCCGAGCACGTGCTCGCCGCCCTGCCAGTCGCGCCGGGTCATCTTGTTCCCGTCCGCGCGGAACCACCACACGTCGGGCAGTCCCGAGCCCATGATCTCCCGGCCTCGCAGGAAGCTGTTGCGCCGGAAGGTCTTGTGTTCGCGGCGCAGGCGGATCAGCCGGCGCGTGAACTCTCGCAGCTTGGCCTTCTCCGGGTTCTCGCTCCAGTCGTACCACGAGATCTCGTTGTCCTGGCACCAGCCGTTGTTGTTGCCGCGCTGGGTCCGTCCGATCTCATCGCCGCCGAGCAGCATCGGCGTGCCCTGAGACAGGAACAGCGTGACCAGGTAGTTCCGCTGCTGGCGGAAGCGCAGCGCGGTGATCTCCGGGTCGTCGGTCTCGCCCTCGACCCCGTGGTTCCAGGAGCGGTTGTCGTCGGTTCCGTCGTGGTTGTCCTCGAGGTTCGCGTCGTTGTGCTTGTGGTCGTAGGAGACGAGGTCGCGCAGCGTGAAGCCGTCGTGGGCAGTGATGAAGTTGATCGACGCGAACGGATCGCGGCCGTCGGCCTCGTACAGGTCGGCCGACCCCGATAGGCGCTCGGCGAACTCGCCGGAGTTGGCAAAGCCGCGCCAGTAGTCGCGCATCGTGTCGCGGTAGACGCCGTTCCACTCCGACCACAGCACCGGGAAGTTGCCGACCTGGTAGCCACCGGGGCCGACGTCCCACGGCTCGGCGATCAGCTTGACCTGTGACAGCACCGGGTCCTGGTGGATCACGTCGAAGAACGCGGACAGGCGGTCGACGTCGAAGAACTCGCGCGCCAGCGCCGAGGCGAGATCGAATCTGAAGCCGTCAACGTGGCACTCGATCACCCAGTAGCGGAGCGAGTCCATGATCAGTCGCAGCACGTTCGGATGAACGGGGTTAAGCGAGTTGCCCGTGCCCGTGAAGTCCATGTAATGGCGGGGATCGTCGGGCATGACCCGGTAGTACGCGAGGTTGTCCACGCCCTTGAACGACAGCATCGGCCCGAGATGGTTGCCCTCGGCCGTGTGGTTGTAGACGACGTCGAGGATCACCTCGATCCCGGCGCGGTGGAGCGCCTTCACCATCCCCTTGAACTCGCGCACCTGCTCGCCGCGCCGTCCGGTGGCGGCGTACTCGGAGTGGGGCGCGAGGTAGCCGATCGTGCTGTAGCCCCAGTAGTTGGTGAGGCCCTTCTCGGCCAGGAACGACTCGTCGGAGATGTGGTGCACCGGCAGTAGCTCGACCGCCGTCACCCCGAGGTGGTGCAGATACGCGATCGCCGGCTCGGAGGCGAGCCCGGCATAGGTGCCGCGGAGGTCCTCGCGGACGTCGGGGTGCAGCATCGTGAAGCCCTTGACGTGGGTCTCGTAGATCACGGTGTCGGCGAACGGGACCCGTGGCGGGCGGTCCCCCTCCCAGAGGAACGCGTCGTCGATCACAACCGACTTCGGCATCGCCGCGGCGTCGTCCTCGTCGTCGGGCTCGAGGTCAGCGTCATCGTCGCCGGTCGGCACGTACGGCAGCACGTTCGCGTCGTGTGCCCAATCGACGACGCCGTCGATCGACTTCGCATACGGGTCCAGCAGCAGCTTGCACGGGTTGAAGCGGTGACCTTCGAGCGGCGCGTAGGGGCCGTGCACGCGGAAGCCGTAGCACTGACCGGGTCCGACGCCGGGGACGTAGCAGTGCCAGTTGAGTGCGGTGCGCTGGGTCATCTTGATCCGCGTCTCGTCGCCTCCGTCGTCGAACAGGCACAACTCGACGCCGGCGGCGTGCTCGGAGAAGATCGCGAAGTTGGTGCCGCCCCCGTCCCACGTCGCGCCCATCGGGAAAGGGCGGCCGGGCCAGACCTCGCCGTTCAAGTGATCAGCGCTCCCGACATCGGCTCGAGCTCCACGTATCCGTCTCGCACTTGCGGCGGCTCGCTATGGGTCGAGAGGACGACCGAGCCGGCGGGACACGGAACGCGCCGCGCCTCGTCGGCGAAGTTCATCGTGAGCTCGAACGCGCCGCGGCGGACTCGCAGCCAACGCGCGTCCTCGTCGAACTCGATCGCGTCGACGTCGCCTGGGGGCATGCGCCGGCGCACGTTCATCAGCTCGGCGTACAGGCGGCTGATCGCCGGGTCGCGCTCGCGCGTGAGCTTCGAGCGCTCGAACGTCGCCCGGTCCTGCGGGTCCGGAATCTCGTTCTCCGAGAACTCTGCGAACGATGCGAACTCCTGACGGCGGCCGTTGCGCGTGGCCTCCGCGATGCTCGCGTCGATGTGGTCTGAGAAGAACTGAAACGGCGCGTCCTCGCCGTACTCCTCGCCCATGAACAGCATCGGCACGTAAGGCGATAGCAGCGTGCAGAACGCGGCCAGCGGGCGCGCCGTCGCCGGCAGGCGATCACCCATGGCGCGGTTTCCGACCTGGTCGTGGTTCTGGTCGAAGACCACGAACCGCTCGGGTGGTACGTCATCCGCGGGGGCCCCGTAGCGTTGGCGGCGGAAGCTCGAGTAGGTGCCGTCGTAGACGTAGGGGCGGTGCCAGGCCTTGGCGAGCTGCGCGACCGACCCGAAGTCGGCGTAGTACCCGTCATGCTCGTCGGTGACGAGCGTCCGCACCGAATGGTGGAAGTCGTCGGCCCAGGCTGCGTCGCAGGCCCAGCCGCCCACGGCGCGGTCGCGCGTCACCTTCGGATCGTTGAGGCCACTCTCGGCGATCACCAGCGCATCGCCGCGCGCGTCGTGGACCCGGCGCGCCACCTCGGCCACGATGTGCTCGGCGCTCGAGTCGAAGATCGCGTGAATCGCGTCGAGCCGCAGGCCGTCGATCCCGTAGTCGCGGATCCAGCCGACCGCGCTCTGGCACACCCACTCGCGGACCGCGTCACAGTCCGTGTCGTCGTAGTTGATCGCGCTGCCCCACGGCGTCGCGTACCTCCCGGTGAAGTACGGGCCGAACGCCTCGAGCGCCGGCGTACCCGAGGCGCCGACGTGGTTGTAGACGACGTCGAGGATCACCGCGAGGCCGGCATCGTGCGCTCCGGCGACCAGCCTCTGCAGTCCCGCCGGCCCGCCGTACGACGACTGCGCCGCCGAGATGTAGACGCCGTCGTAGCCCCAGCCGTGGTGGCCCGGGAACTCCGCGACCGGCATCACCTCGATCGCGGTCACGCCGAGCTCGGCAAGCTCGCGCAGATGCGGAATCGCCGACTCGAACGTGCCCTCGGGGGTGAACGTGCCGACGTGGAGCTCGTAGATCACGAGCTCGCGCACGGATGGCGCGGTGAAGCGCTCGGGTTCGGCGAGCTCGAGGACCCGGGACGGGCCGCGGATGCCGTCTGGCTGCCAGCGCGAGCACGGGTCGGGAAGCTGCCGGCCGTCGAGCACGAACCAGTAGTCCTCGCCGGCGCCGGCCGGTGCCACCGCCTCGTACACCCCGTAGCCGGCGTCCTGAAGCGCGACGTCGCGGTCCCCGAGCCGGAGCGAGATCGTCCCCGCGTGTGGCGCCCACACCCGGAACTCGACGGTGCCGTCCCCGCGCGGACGAGCGCCAAGCGGGCGCTCCCAGGGGAACTGGGCCGAATGCTCCCACGGGTGCGCAGCGCCGCCGCCGTCGGCCGGCGCAAACGGCATCGCGAACGTCACTGTGTTTCGGGAACGAGCCACACCGCCGCCAAGGGCGGCAGGGTAACGAGCGCCGACACGGATTGGTTATGCCACGGGATCGGCTCGGGCTCGAGGCCGCCGAGGTTGCCCACGTCGCTCCCGCCGTAGTACCTGGAGTCGGTGTTGAGCGCCTCCTTCCAGCGGCTCGCTCGGGGCAGCCCGAGCCGGTAGCCCTCGCGCGGGACCGGCGACAGGTTGGCCACGAACACGACGACCCGCTCGCCGTCCTTGGAGGCGCGGGCGAACGCGAGCACGTTGCGGTCGGCGTCGTTGGGCTCAAGCCACCAGAACCCGGACGGGTCCGAATCGACCTCCCACAGCGCGGGCTCGTCCTTGTACAGGCGGTTCAGGTCCCGGACGAGCGCCTGGATGCCGGCGTGCTCGGGCTGCTCGAGCAGGTGCCAGTCGAGCGAGCGCTCGTAGCTCCACTCACCCTCCTGCGCGAGCTCTGAGCCCATGAACAGCAGCTTCTTGCCGGGATGCGCCCACATGTAGGCGTACAGCGCGCGCAGGTTCGCGAGCTTCTGCCACTTGTCGCCGCCGGCCATCTTCGAGTACAGCGATCCCTTGCCGTGCACGATCTCGTCGTGGGACAGCGGCAGGATGAAGTTCTCGCTGAACGCGTACATCAGGCTGAACGTCAGCTCGTGATGGTGGTAGCGGCGGTAGATCGGATCCTGCTGGAAGTAGCCGAGCGTGTCGTGCATCCAGCCCATGTTCCACTTGAAGCCGAACCCGAGCCCGCCCAGGTAGGTCGGGCGCGAGACACCCGGCCACGCCGTCGACTCCTCGGCGGCGGAGATGACGCCGGGCTCGCGGCCGTACATGACTTCGTTGAGCTCCTTGAGGAACGCGACGGCGTCGAGATCCTCGCGGCCACCGAATTCATTCGGCACCCACTCGCCCGCGCGCCGGGAGTAGTCGAGATACAGCATCGACGCCACCGCATCGACGCGGATGCCGTCGACGTGGTACTCGCGCAGCCAGAACAACGCGTTCGAAATCAGGAAGTTGCGGACCTCGTGGCGTCCGTAGTTGAACACCAGCGTGCCCCAGTCGGGGTGCTCGCCGCGGCGCGGGTCGGCGTGCTCGTACAGCGCGGTGCCGTCGAACCGCGCGAGCGCGAACTCGTCGCGCGGGAAGTGTGCAGGCACCCAGTCGAGGATCACCCCGATCCCGTTCTCGTGCATGCGGTCGACGAACTGGCGGAAGTCGTCCGGGGAGCCGAACACCGGCGTAGGGGCGTAGTAGCCCGTCACCTGATAGCCCCACGAGCCCGCGAACGGGTGGGCCATGACCGGCATCAGCTCGACGTGGGTGAAGCCCATGTCCTTCACGTACGCGGTCAGCTCGTCGGCGAGCTCGAGGTAGGTGAGTGACCGGTTGCCCTCGAGTGGGTTCAGTCGCCACGACCCGAGATGGACCTCGTAGATCGAAATCGGCCGCCGGAGCTGCTGCTGCTCCCGGCGCGCGCGCAGCCACGCGACATCGTCCGCGCTCCAGTCGTGATGCGGCTCGAACACCACCGACGCCGTCAGCGGCGGCACCTCGGTCTCGAGCGCGTACGGGTCGGCCTTCAACAGCAGCTGACCGTCCGGGCCGAGGATCTCGTACTTGTAGCGCGCGCCGGCTCCGACACCGGGGAGGAACAGTTCCCAGATCCCGGTCGAGCCGAGCGAGCGCATCGCGTGCAGCCGGCCGTCCCATGAGTTGAAGTCGCCGACGACGCTGACCGCCCGGGCCGACGGCGCCCACACCGCGAACGCGGTGCCGGCGACCGGCGGACCTCCGGGTGCGCCGGTCTCCATCTCCCGGACGTGCGCGCCGAGCTTGTCGTACAGCTCCTCGTGCCGGCCCTCGCCGATCAGGTGCTGGTCGAGCTCGCCGATCGTCGGCACGAACGCATACGGATCGTCGATCGTGAACTTGCCGGCGTCGCCGTAGTCGATTTCGAGCCGGTAGTGCAGTGGCAGTTCGGCGTCCTCGATCACGCCCTCGAACACGCCGCCGGGGTGGATCTGCTTGAGCTCGACGGCGGGGTGGCCGTCGGCCACCGCGGTGACCGAGCTCGCCGCCGGTCGCAGGACGCGGACGGCAACGCCGCCGTTCTGCGGATGGGCGCCGAGGACGGAATGCGGATTGGAGTGCTCGCGGCGGACGAGCGATTCGAGTTCGCTGGTGGCGACGGTCATGCGCCCTCCAAGATTCGCCCGATGCCGGCAACCGGGATCGAGATCCAGTCCGGGCGGTTGTTGAGTTCGTAGCGAAGCTCGTAGATCGCCTTCTCGAGCTCGTAGATCGACAGCAGGTTGTTGATCACGGCCTCTCCGCCCGGCATCAGCGTCGGATCGACGGCGGCGAAGTAGTGCTCGAGGAACCGCTCGCGCGCTCGCTGCTCGAAGTCCGCCGGAGCGCGCCGACCCAGCAGGAGCTGGACCGCCGAGGTCACGTACGCGAACGAGCGCAGCATGCTGGCGACGTCGCGCAGCGGCGAGCGCTTCTGCCGGCGCTCGGGCAGCGGACGGGCCGGCTCGCCCTCGAAGTCGATGATCACCCAGCCACGCGGCGTGTGCAGCGTCTGTCCGAGGTGGTAGTCGCCGTGGGTGCGGATCACGCGGCCGCTGACGCCGATCTGGGCGCGGGCGGCGAGCCGTTCGCGAACGTCCTGGCCGCGGCCGACGATCGGCTCGAGGCGTTCGTCATCGGGGAGGCGCAGGAAGATCCGCTCGATGTCCTCGTCGATCGTCGCGGTCAGCAGCGACAGCGCCTCCTGGCTCGGCTCCTCGGGCGAGAATGCCGGATCGGACGCGTCCGAGGCCAGGCACGTGTGGAGCTGCGCCGTGACCGTGCCGAGGCTCCCGAGCCGCTGGAGGAACATCTCGGGCGCGGACCAGATCTCGTCGAGCGCGAGCTCCCAGCCGCCGACCGCGTCGGGCAGGAACGACTGCGCTACGCCGAGCGTCGAAGCGAACGCAAGCCCTTCGTAGTCATACCAGCCGTGGAGCGGCGCGATGTTGGGGAAGCCACGCCAGGTAAGGAACCGCAGCACCTCGAGCTCGGGGTTGACGCCGGGCTCGAGCTTGCGGAAAACCTTGAGCACGATCGAGTCGTCGAACACGATCGACGAATTCGACTGCTCGACTCCCATCAGGCGGACGGTGGTGTCGGCCGACAGTTGCGGCTCGGCACCTTCGAACCGGTGGAAGCTGAACTGGCCGTCCGCGGTCGGAATCTCGTCGGTGGTCTCGATCCGCCGCAGCAGCTCGAGCGCCTGGGTGGGCTCGGCGAGCGCGTCGTACACGGTCCAGTCCTGGGTGTGTGCGATCGACTCGCCGCGTGGAAGCCCGTCCGCGCCCGGGGCCTGGAGGGCCAGGGGCAGCTGGTAGAGCTCGTGCGTCCCGGTGGCGAAGCGGGTCTGGACGAGCGCCAGCAGCAGCAACGGGTCCTCGCGCAGCAGGATGCTCTCGACGATTTCGATCCCGGCCACCTGGCGGGCCTTCGACGCGTACCAGCGCTGGTGCTGGACCCAGTCGCGCAGCTCCTCCTCGTCGAGGGCGCGGCGGATCTCATCGGCGGTGATCTGAAGACCCTCACTCATCGTCGGGCTGCTCTTCCTCGACCAGCTGGAACCAGAAGAAGCCGCGCGGACCCAGCGTCAGCAGGTAGGGCAGCTCGCCGATCCGCGGGAACCGCGAACGGCCAAACAGCTCCACCGGGTGGCGCCCCTCGAACGCGCTGAGATCGAGTTCGACTGCCTGGGCGGAACGGGCGACGTTGTGAACGCACAGGATCTGATCATCCTCGAAAGAGCGCATATGCGCGAAGATGCGCGGGTTGGAGGGCTCGATCGGCTCGTAGGTTCCGAAGCCGAACACCGGGTGCTCCTTACGCAGCGAAATGAAGCGATGTAGCCAGCGCAGCTGCGAGGTGGCGGTACGCAGCTGCGCTTCGACGTTGACCGCCTGGAAGCCGTAGACGGGGTCCATCAGCGGCGGGGCATACAGCTGCGCGAAGTCGGCTCTGCTGAAGCCGCCGTTGCGGTCGCCGGTCCACTGCATGGGCGTCCTTACCCCGTCTCGGTCGCCGAGGAACACGTTGTCGCCCATCGCGATCTCGTCACCGTAATAGAGGACGGGCGAGCCCGGCAGCGAGAACATGATCGCGTGCATCAACTCGATCTCGTCGCGGCCGTTGTCGAGCAGCGGCGCTAAGCGCCGGCGGATGCCGACGTTGATCTTCATCCGCGGGTCCTTGGCGTACTCGGCGTACATGTAGTCGCGCTCTTCGTCGGTGACCATCTCGAGCGTCAGCTCGTCGTGGTTGCGTAGGAACAGGCCCCACTGGCAGCTTTCGGGGATCTGCGGTGTCTGCTCGAGGATCTCGTAGATCGGCACCGCCTCCTCGCGCCGGATCGCCATGAACATCCGCGGCATGACCGGGAAGTGGAACGCCATCTGGCATTCGTCGCCGTCGCCGAAGTACTCGACGACGTCCGCGGGCCACTGGTTCGCCTCGGCGAGTAGCACGCGGTCGGGATAGCGCTCGTCGACCTCGCGGCGGATCCGCTTCAGGTAGGCGTGGGTCTCGGGCAGGTTCTCGCAGATCGTGCCGTCGCGCTCGTACAGATACGGGACCGCGTCCAGCCGGAACCCGTCGAGCCCGAGGTCGAGCCAGAAGCGCAGCACCTCGATCATCGCCTCCTGGACCTCGGGGTTGTCGTAGTTGAGATCGGGCTGATGGGAGAAGAACCGGTGCCAGTAGTAGGCGCCGGCAACCGGATCCCACGACCAGTTCGACGTCTCGGTGTCGGTGAAGATGATCCGCGCGTCCGGGTAGCGCTCGTTGGTGTCCGACCAGACGTACCAGTCGCGCTTGGGCGAGTCGGCGCTCGAGCGCGACTCCTGGAACCAGGGGTGCTCGCTCGAGGTGTGGTTCATCACGAGATCGGCGATCACGCGGATGCGGCGGGCGTGCGCGGCGTCGATCAGGTCGTGAACGTCGTCGACGTTGCCGTAGTCCGGATGGACCGAGGTGAAGTCTGCGATGTCATAGCCGCCGTCTCTGAGCGGGGAGCGGTAGAAGGGCAGCAGCCAGATGCAGTCGATGCCAAGCCACTGGAGGTAGTCGAGCTTCTCGGTCGAAGCCACGGAAGTCGCCCGAACCGTCGCCGTTGGCGTCGAAGAACCCGCGGATGTGGATCTCATAGAACACCGCGCTCTTGAACCACAGCGGCTCGGCCTCGAACCACTGGCGCGCCTGTGCCTGCGGTCCGGTCGCCGGCTCGTGCGGCGGTGGCGGCGTGATCATCTGGCTGCGCTCGCGCGCGATCAGGTGCGTGAGGGTGGGCGGCCCGACGCTCATCACATCTCCACGCGCACGATGTGCGCCTGACGGTAACCGGGCTCGAGCCGGACGTAGTTCGGACCGATGCGCCACTGGTAGCGCTCGTCCGTGAGCAGGTCGTGTGCGGTGAAGCTCGGGGGCAGACCGAGATTGGCAGGCACGATCGC
This sequence comes from uncultured Solirubrobacterales bacterium, assembly GCA_963699325.1. Taxonomy (GTDB): domain Bacteria; phylum Actinomycetota; class Thermoleophilia; order Solirubrobacterales; family Solirubrobacteraceae; genus Palsa-465. Next base: position 350,955 of record CAVOTN010000024.1, read on the forward strand.
GAGGCCCTCCTGGACCTGATGGGGGTCGATGCTGACGACGGTGATCACGGCGTTCCCCCGCGACTGTTTGGCGTAGGCAATCAGCGCGTCGTTGGCCGTGTCGAGGAACGTGACGTTGGTGAGCTCCTGGAGCGCCACGTTGTCGCGCCGGATGTGGTTGATGCGCTGGACCAGCGGGAGCATGGGACCGTCGAGCGCGCGCTCCTTGATCTCGTACTTCTCGGAGTTCAGGTA
>CAVOTN010000025.1:0-247818 GCA_963699325.1 uncultured Solirubrobacterales bacterium
CGCCAAGCGGCGCGCCGAGTTCTTCGCCGACAAGACCTGCATCGACTGCGGTACAACGAAGCATCTCGAGCTCGACCGACGCGACAGCTCCGAGCCGGTCAACCATCGCGTCTGGTCGTCGGTCGACCGCGCGGCGCGAAGCCGAGCTCGCGAAGTACGACATCCGGCTCGTCGTGCCGGCGAACCCGGCTTGTCGACCACCAGACGCGCCACGGCACCCGCGGCCGCTACGAGCAGGGCTGCCGCTACAACGTGTGTCGCGAGGCCAAGTCGCGCCGCAGCGCGCAGTACCGCGAGCAGCACCGAGAGGAGATTGCCGCGAGACGGCACGCACGTCCGAGCAGGCCGCGGGCGGCGCGTACGGCGTCCGGGATCGTCGGTGTCTGCTACTCCCCTGACGTCTCCAGAGCGAGACCGTGGCGTGCGCAGATCGGCGTGAACAAGCGGCTGATCGCCCTCGGCATGTTCGCCACCATGGCCGAAGCTGCGGCCGCTCGGGCGGCCGCCGAACGAGAACTCCGCGAACCTAATGGCGCTAAATGGACGTCGCGGCAAGAAACGAGGCCTCAGGAACCTGCTGCAAGAACATCTCGATTTGCAGGCAAATAGGCCTCAAAGCCGACGCCCGGACTCGAACCGGGGACCCCTTCATTACGAGTGAAGTGCTCTACCAGCTGAGCTACGTCGGCGTGCGTCGGGGGCAGTTTACCCGCGCCAGCGCCCCTCCCATTCAGCCGCTCAAAGACCAGCGGCGAGGCCGTCCGAAGCCCGTCGCTCCCGCCAGTCCTCGGCCAGGATCGCCCAGCGCTCGTGATCGCGCCACCGGCCGCCGATCTTGAGGTACCGGGGCGAGAAGCCCTCCCGGGCGAAGCCGGCGCCGCGGGCCAGCGAGATGGATGCCTGGTTGCCCGGCTGGATGTTGGCCTCGATCCGGTGCAGGCGGAGGGTCATGAACGCCTCGCGGACGACGAGCTCGATCCCCTCGCGCATGTAGCCCTGGTTGGCAAACGTGCTCCCGACGGCGTAGCCGAGGTAGGCGCTCTGGAGCGAGCCGCGGGTGATGTGTGAGAGGTTGAAGAACCCAAGGATCGCGCGGTCCGCGCGCCGGCAGACGAGCATCGCCTCGAAGTCCGCCCGGCGCGCGTCGAGGAGATACGCGTCGAAGGCCTCCTCATCGGTCGGCGCGGTCGCCCACGGCCGATGGAACGCGCGGCTCGCGCGCATCAGGCTGATGAACTCGGCTCGATCGGGGTGCATGGGCGCCCGCAGGTACACCCGGCCGGTGGACTGGCCGTCGACTTGGCCGTCGGACTGGGCCGACTGCGGGGACGTGACTTCGTCCCGCTGCGTCATGCCGCGAGCAGACGCTCCAAGTGATACGCGAGCGATTCGCATGCAAGCTCCTCGGATACGTTTAGCTGAAAACGCAACCGCGTGTCTTCGACGGCTTCGACCGCGGCACGCAACCGCTGCGGGTCGACCCCGGCGTCGGAATCGAGCTCCCTCATGCGGTCGACATTCCTTATCAGGTCACGGGCCCCCCACGCAAGGCATGCGAGGTCGCGGTACCAGAGCGCGACCACCTGCAAACCGAGGTCGAGAGCCGCGGTCTCGACGCGCCGCCGCGCTCGCTTGATCCGCTCCTCCCACTCGGTCTTGATCCGCTTGCGCTCTTTGCTCGGATAAAGCTCGAGCTCCTCGAGTGCACGCGCCTCGAGCTCGGTCCGCGTCGCCTCCCCGCGCGAGCGCACCGCCCGGAGCATCTCCGACCACGGCTCCGTGCGAGCCATTTCGCCTGCGATGGCCGCGCGCGCGAACCGCTCCGCCGCGGCGCGCAGCGCCTGCCCTTCGGCGCCGGTCAGCTCGCGGGCCCGCTCGCCGTCGCCGAGCGCGAGGTGCGCACACGCGAGCGCTGTGTCGCTCCCTTCGCCGAGCGCCTCGAGCGCCGCCGCGGTCTCCCGCGCCGTCGGCGCATCGAACCGGACCACCTGGCAGCGGGAGACGATCGTCGGCAGGACCTCGGCCAGTCGATCCGACAGCAGGATCAGGTGCACGAACGACGCCGGCTCCTCGAGCGTCTTGAGCATTCGGTTGGCGGCCTCGTCGCCGAGCTCGTCGACGCGCTCGATCACGAACACACGGCAACCCGCCTCGAACGGGGTCTTGCTCGCCGCCGACACGACCGGGCCGTCGATGTCGCCGACGAGGATCTCGTGCGCGCCGCTCGGCGCGACCCACGTCAGATCGGGATGGGCGCCCGACGCGACCCGCGCTCGCGCGCTCGCGGGATCAGACGACCCGGCCGCGAGCAGCTCTGCCGCAATCGCTCGGGCGGCGGACCGCTTGCCCGCGCCACCCGGCCCGGCGAACAGGTAGGCGTGTGAGGCGTGGCCGCCCTCCTCGAGCGCCGGCGCGAGAACCGAACGCGCATGGGGGTGGCGATCCAGCTCTGCGAGCATCCCCCGATCGTAGTGCCCGGTAGGGTCGCGAGCCACGCGCATGAACCGCGGCCGGCTGATCACTATCGAAGGCATCGACGGGGCGGGCAAGACGACGCTCGCCGCGGCGCTACTCGATGCACTCACCGCCCGCGGCCTGGACGTGCTGCTGCTGCGCGAGCCCGGCGGCGTGCCCGCGGCCGAGCGGATCCGCGATCTCGTCATCGACCCCGACCTGCACGTCACCGCGCGTACCGAGGCGCTCCTCTACGCCGCGGCCCGGGCGCAGCTCGTCGAGGAGGCAATCGAGCCGCTCCTGCGCGACGGACGCTGGGTCCTGCTCGACCGGTTCATCGACTCCTCGCTGGCGTACCAGGGAGGTGGGCGCGAGCTCGGGATCGACCGGGTGCGCGCGATCAACGAGTTCGCGATCCGCACGGCGCGTCCCGACCGGACCCTGCTGCTGATGATCGACTCGGGACTCGGCCGCAGCCGGTCGCGCTCGCGCGCGGGACGACCCGACCGCCTCGAGCGCGAGCAGGCCGACTTCTTCGACCGGACGGCGGCAGCATACCTCGAGCTGGCCTCCGAGGACCCAGACCGGATTCGGAAGATCGATGCTGCCCTGCCGCCGCACGAGGTGCTCGCCGCGGCGCTCGGAGAGCTCGCCGACCTGCTGTGAGGCGGGTCGCCGACCTGGTGTGAGAAGGGTCGCCGACCTGGTGTGAGAAGGGTCGCCGAACTAGTCGGAATAGCCGTTCGGGTTCGCCCGCGCGAACGCCCAGGCGTCGGCCACCATCTCCTCGAGCGCGGGCTTTCGCGGCTCCCACCCGAGCTCTGACCGGATCCGGTCGCTGGCGGCAACGAGCATCGGCGGATCCCCGGGGCGGCGCGGGGCCTCGTTCGTGCCGATCTCCTCGCCGGTGACGGTTCGCGCGGCGTCGATCACCTCGCGGACCGAGAAGCCGCTGCCGTTGCCGAGGTTGAACACGCGGTGCTCGGATGCGCGCGTGCCCTCGAGCGCGAGCAGGTGCGCCTCGGCCAGGTCCTCGACGTGGATGTAGTCGCGGATCGCGGTGCCATCGGGCGTCGGATAGTCGGTTCCGTAGATGTCGACCGCGGCGGCGGAGCCGAGCGCCGCGCGCAGGATGTTCGGGATCAGGTGGGTCTCGGGGTCGTGGTGCTCACCGAGGCCGCCGCTCGCACCGGCAACGTTGAAGTACCGCAGGCTGACCGCGCCAAGGCCCGTGGCCGTGCAGAAATCGCGGATCATCAGGTCGACGGCGAGTTTCGAAGCGCCGTAGGCGTTGACCGGCCTCGGAACCGCCGTCTCGGCGATTGGGACCTCATCCGGCTGCCCATACACGGCGCACGTCGATGAGAACACCAGGCGCGGGACGCCGGCGGCGGTCATCGCCTCTAGCAGGTTCAGCGTCCCCCCCACGTTCGTGCGGTAGTAGCGCTCCGGGTGGCTGACGGACTCGGACACGAGCGCGAGCGCGGCGAAGTGCATCGCACCGTCGAATCCGCCGGCGAGCGCCGCTGAAACGGCCTCGCGGTCAAGCAGGTCCGCCACCACCAGGGCCGCGCCCTCGGGCACAGCGGCTCGATGTCCTCGCTCGAGGCTGTCGAGGACCGTCACCTCGTGGCCGGCTGCCAGCAGTTGCGCCGCGACGATCGAGCCGATGTACCCGGCGCCCCCGGTGACGAGCAGCTTCATGCGGGCCTCGTAGGCCGTCGGTCGACCGGGCTCATGTGCGCCGGATCTAACCAGACAGACGCCTCAGCCGGGCCTCACGACGGCCCACCAGGACCTTCCTGACCACCCCGCCGGACCATTCTCCGCCGGACCATCCAAAGCGCCCGCCGCGACCCCGGGAACGGACCCCCGACCTAGTAAAATTGACATTCCGGAGCGAACTCGCCGACCAGGTTTTTCCGTCCGGGGCCTCCGCTTTCATTTGCTGCCCGCTCGGCTGACAAAAAGCCGCTCCGGAGCAGGGGAAATCGCGGAAATACGAGAGGAGCAGTACCTCATGGAGCAAACCCCCCAGACCCAACTCGAATCCGACGTACGGACGGGCGAGGGACTCTCGGTCCGGCGCTTCTTCACGGCGCCTGGCGAGCACCCGTTCGACTCGATCGAGTGGGAGCTGCGGGATGCGCGGATCGGCCATGGGGACAAGGTCTCCTTCGAGCAGCTGGGCGTCGAGTTCCCGAAGTCCTGGTCCCAGAACGCGACCAACATCGTTGCCCAGAAGTACTTCCGCGGCCAGCTCGGCTCGGCCGCCCGCGAGCACTCGGTCCAGCAGATGATCGGCCGCGTCGCCGGCACGATCGCCGACTGGGGACGCGACCGGGGCTACTTCGCGACCGCCGCGGACGCGGACACGTTCGAGGCGGAGCTGACCCACATCCTGCTCCACCAGATGGCCGCGTTCAACTCGCCGGTGTGGTTCAACGTCGGGTTCGAGGAGAGCCCGCAGTGCTCGGCCTGCTTCATCCTGAGCGTCGACGACACGATGGAGTCGATCCTCGAGTGGAACACCAAGGAGGGGATGATCTTCCGCGGCGGATCGGGATCCGGCATCAACCTGTCGAGGATCCGCGGCTCGATGGAGCCGCTGGCCAAGGGCGGCACCGCCTCAGGTCCGGTGAGCTTCATGCGCGGAGCCGACGCCTGGGCAGGCACGATCAAGTCCGGCGGCAAGACCCGCCGCGCGGCCAAGATGGTCGTCCTCGACGTCGACCACCCGGACATCATCGAATTCATTCGGTGCAAGGCCAAGGAAGAGGAAAAGGCGGCGGCCCTGCGCGACGCCGGCTTCGACATGTCGATCGACGGCGAGGGCTTCTTCTCGATCCAGTACCAGAACGCCAACAACTCGGTCCGGGTGACCGAGCGGTTCATGCGGGCGGTCGAGAACGACGAGGACTGGCAGCTGATCGCCCGCGTTACCGGGGAGCCGATCGGCGACCCGATCCCGGCGCGCGAGCTGATGCGCGAGATCGCCGAAGCGGCCTGGCGCTGCGCCGACCCGGGCGTCCAGTACGACACCACGATCAACCAGTGGCACACCTCCCCGAACTCGGGGCGGATCAACGCGTCGAACCCGTGCTCGGAGTACATGCACGTCGACGACTCGGCCTGCAACCTGGCGTCGCTGAACCTGATGAAGTTCCGCCGGGCGGACGGCACATTCGACGTTGATTCGTTCGAACATGCGGTCGACGTGATGTTCCTCGCGCAGGAGATCATCGTCTCGCCGTCGAGCTACCCGACCGAGGAGATCGGCGCCAACGCTCGCGCGTTCCGCCAGCTGGGGATGGGCTACGCCAACCTCGGCGCGTACCTCATGGCGGACGGCGTGCCCTATGACTCAGACGCGGGACGCGGCATGGCCGCCTCGATCACCGCGCTGATGACCGGTCGGGCATACCTCGGCTCGGCCCGCACCGCGGCGGCGATAGGCCCGTACGAGCGCTACGCCGAGAACCGGGCGCCCCACAACGCGGTGATGCGGATGCACCGCGATGCCTCCTACGCGATCCCGGATTCGGCCTGCGCCGACACCGTGCTGCTCGAGCGCGCCCGCGCGACCTGGGAGCAGGCGGTCGCGGTCGGCGAGGAGCACGGCTACCGCAACGCGCAGGCGACGGTCCTCGCTCCCACCGGAACGATCTCGTTCCTGATGGACTGCGACACGACCGGCATCGAGCCCGACTTCTCGCTGGTCAAGTTCAAGGAGCTCGTGGGCGGCGGTCAGATGACGATCGTCAACCGCACGGTGCCGCTGGCGCTCCAGACGCTCGGCTACAACGACGAGCAGATCGAGCAGATCGTCGCGTACGTCAACGAGCACGGGACGATCGTCGGCGCGCCTGACCTCGCCGACGAGCACCTGCCGGTGTTCGACGTCGCGGTCGGAGAGCGGGCGATCTCGCACACCGGCCACCTGAAGATGATGGGCGCCACCCAGCCGTTCCTCAGCGGCGCGATCTCGAAGACCGTGAACATGCCCCAGACGGCCACGGTCGAAGACATCGCCGACGCCTACATCGAGGCTTGGCGGCTGGGCATCAAGGCACTCGCGATCTACCGCGACGGGTCGAAGACCGCTCAGGCGCTTCGGACCGAGGCCCAGCAGGACGCGCCGGCGTCGAGGGAGGCCGAGATCCAGAAGGCGGTCGCGGACGCGCTCGCCAAGGCCCCGGTGCGCCGCCGCATGCCGCGTGAGCGTCGTTCGATCACGCACAAGTTCTCGATCGGCGGACACGAGGGATACATCACCGCGGGCATGTACGACGACGGGACGGTCGGCGAGATCTTCCTCACCGACATCGGCAAGGAGGGATCGACGCTGCGCGGGATGATGAACTCATTCGCGACAGCGATCTCGATCGCGCTGCAGACGGGCGTGCCGCTCGAGACCCTGGTGCGCAAGTTCAGCTACATGCGGTTCGAGCCCGAGGGCATGACGACCAACCCGGAGATCCCGTTCGCGAAGTCGATGCCCGACTACATCATGCGCTGGCTCGCCTCGCGGTTCCTCGACGTGGACCTCCAGGAGGAGCTCGGGATCCTGACGCCGGCGGTCCGGGCCCGGCAGGCCGCGCAGGAGGCGGCAAGCTCCCACCTCGGTGACGTCGCGGCGCCGCCGGCCGCCGCTCCCGGCAAGCCCGGAAACGGCAATGGCCACAGCAGCCCCGCCGCGCCGCCGGCGCTGCCGGCCGCGTCGGCGCTGACGGACTCGCCACCGGTGATCCCCGCGATGCGCAAGGGCCTCGACCTCGGCCCGGCCTGCCAGCAATGCGGCGGGATGATGCAGCGCACCGGCAGCTGCTACACGTGCTCGAGCTGCGGGTTCAACACCGGCTGCGGCTGATCCCGCAACCGACAACGAGACTGACCAGAAGCCCCGCCCGTGTGGCGGGGCTTCGTCGTTCGCCTCCCACCGCCTCGGCGTGACTCGACGCTGAGGCACGAGCTCCCGCGGGGCCCCTCAGGCTCTTGGGCCTCCGCGGGACTCGAATGATCCGAGGCGGTCGGTGCTCACACGTGGGCCAGAGGCGCCGGCGCGGGAGTGGACTGCTCCTCGAGATGCTCGCCCGCGTGCTCCTCGGGATGCTCGCGCGCGAACAGCACGTCCAGCTCATGACTCTCCATTCGGGCCTGCGCCCGCTGCCCTTCGGGGGTCGTCGGGATGCCCGTCTGGATCTCGAACAGTCGCCGCTGGGCGTAGTCGAGCTCGGCCCAGGTGTGCTTGATTCGGCGGATCGAATGCCTGGCGCGTGACCACATGCTGTCCTCTTTTGTCTCGCCGGTGGTAATAGCGGAGTGATATCACGCTGCCAGTGGTCTGTCAATATTGATGTGATATCACGCTGCAGGGAGAAGCGTTACCGCAGGCGAGGTCGCGCCCGGATTCTTGAAGCCGTGAGGTGTGTGCGCCGGGACGACGACTACCTCCTAATGAGTCGGTCGGGATCCGGCTGCTAGACAGCCGGGTTCGTGGGTAGGCTCAAAGCCGCCGCGACCGCCATCGATGCCGGCATGTAGTCAGGTGCCGCGCCGGCGTGGGACCGCTAGAGCTGATCGTGATGAGACATCGCCTGGTTCTCCTCATCTGCATGACCGCCGTCACGGTGGGCGTCGCGGTCGCGGTCAGCGCCGCCTCGGCGGCAGGCGGGCATGGGCGAGCCCCGGCGCACCGCACGCTGCCCTCGATCGCCGGCAAGGCGTTCGCGGGCGACGTGCTGCGGGCATCGCCGGGCCACTGGAACGGCGCTCGCACGATCACCTACGGCTGGGAGCGCTGCAACGCCGCAGCGCGTCGCTGCAAGCCGATCAACCGAGCAAAGACCCGTCACCGGTATACGGCGCGGAAGTACAAGCTGACGGCCTCGGACGTGGGTCACCGGATCCGCGTCACGGTCCGGGCGAGGAATGCGTGGGGCGCGACCTCGACTACTTCACACGCCACGGCTCTGGTCAGGAAGGCCGGCGCGCAGCCGGGTTCGGGCCAGGGCTCCACCCCGACCAACGGCTCGAATCCGGGTCCGACGGGTGGCGGCAGCGGCACCGCTGGCCCCATCTACTTCTCGACGGTCCCGTCCTCCGAGAACGGCACCCCGCCGGCGGGGATCCCGCGATCCGACGCGACCTGCGCCGCGGAGGTCACCCCAGAGCCCGAGAACCGTCCACAGAACACGACGGCCAATCACACGGTCCCGTCCAATCCCTCGGCGATCGACTGGGGCACCGCGCTGAACTACTGGAGCGACTTCGTCGACGACCGCAACCACGTCACCGGCGACTACACCGGGACGACCGACGAGATCCTGCAGTGGGCCGCCTGCAAATGGGGGATCGACGAAAACATCATCCGCGCCGACGCGGTCGCGGAGTCCCACTGGATCCAGTCGACGGTCGGCGACGTCTGCGGACCGCAGGGCGAGGGTTCCTACGGGGTCCTCCAGGTCAAGAACAAGGACTGCTCCGGTGACTGGGTCCACGGTGGATGGCCATACACGCAGGACGACACCGCGCTCGACGCCGACTACTGGGGAGCGCGGTTGCGGGCGTGCTACGACGGCGCGTTCTACGACGGCGGACAGTGGCTCTACAACGGGCAGACGATCGCCCAGGTCATTGCCGCCCACGGCCAGGACTACGCGCTGTGGGGATGCGTCGGCTCGTGGTTCTCGGGTGGTTGGTACGACTCCGGGGCGCAGAACTACATCACCACGGTCCAGGCCGACTACGCGTCCAAGCCGTGGCTCAAGCCCGGCTTCTGAGCAGGGGCGGGCCCGCTAGGCGACCGCAGCGGCAACGGAACCTGGGTCGCAGCACCTAGTCCCCTCCATCCAGGTCGTGCTCACGCCGAGTCTCGCTGGAACGTGCGCGTGCCAAAGGTCATCCCGGCCACGATCAGAGCCGCCCCCACGAGCACACCGACGCCGACCGTCCCGCTCGCGACGTGGCCCTGGAACAGCGCTCGCAGAGCGTCGACGATGTGCTTGACCGGGTTGACGTTGGACACGGTCCGCAGCCAGCCGGGTGCCAGGGTCATCGGGAGCAGAATCCCCGAGAGCAGCAATAGCGGCACCGCGAGGCTGTTGGCGATCGAGGCCATCGCCTCCTCGGTTCCCGTCAGTAGCGCGACCGCGTAGGACGCCGACGCGAAGGCCGCGCCCACGGCCGCGACCAGCAGCACGGCGAGCACGACGTCGGCGATCGGTGCGCGTAGCCCGAATGCGTATGCGGCGGCGAGCAGGACGGTCGACTGCACGAGCAACACGACCGCGTCCCGAAGCACCCGACCCGCCAGCAGCGCCATCCGCGACGCCGGCGTCACCCGCATGCGCTCGATCACGCCTTCGCGAACCTCGGCGATCAGACCGAAGCCGACGAACAGTGCCCCAAAGATCCCGAGCTGGACCAGTAACCCGGGCGTGAACACCTGCCACGAGTTGCCGTGCGGGAACCCCGGCATCCCCGCGATCCGCTTGAGCAGCGGCCCGAACAACGCCAGGTACAGCAGCGGCTGCATCAGACCGATGATCAGCCACACCTTGTTGCGCAGCGATAGGCGCATCGCGCGCACGAATACGAGCCAGGTCTCGTCCAGGAAACGCATCATCACTCTCCTCAGGCAGCGATCGGCTGGTCGCGGAGCTCGCGACCGGTCAGGGACAGGAACACGTCATCGAGGGTCGGCCGCCGGACCTCGATGCCGGCCAGCGCGACGCCGGCGCTCGCCAACGCAGCCAACAACCCCGGGAGCGCGGTGCTTGCATCGGGCAGGCTGAAGTCGAGCAGGTCGCCCTCGGCTCGCAGCACCTTGACGCCCGGGAGGCGCTCGAGCGCGAGCCCGGCACTCGCGAGCCGGGCCGGATCGCTCAGCTGCAGCGCGACGCGGTCACCTGAGACCTCGCGCTTGAGCTCGTCGGGCGTCCCGGCCGCGACGATCTCCCCGTGGTCGATGACGAGGACGCGGTCGCACAGCGCGTCGGCCTCGTCGAGATAGTGGGTGGTCAGGAACACGGTCACGCCGTGCTCGTCGCGCAGTCCGCGGATGTGCTGCCACAGGTTCGCGCGCGACTGCGGATCGAGCCCGCTCGTGGGCTCGTCCATGAACAGGAGGGGCGGCTCGTGGATGAGCCCCAGCGCGATGTCGAGGCGGCGCCGTTGGCCGCCCGACAGCGTGCCGCACGGCCGATCCCACGTGCTGTCGAGGTCGAGCTGTGAGATCAGCGCGCGGCCGCGCTCCTCTGCGCTCGCGCGCGAGAGCCCGTGGAGCCGCCCGTGGTCGACCAGCTCCTCGCCCGCGAGCGCCTGCGGCGTCGTGCTGCCTCGCTGCGGGACGTACCCGATGCGCCTGCGCACCGCGACCGGCTCGCGCCGCAGATCGTGCCCGGCGACCGTCGCACTGCCGGCGGTCGGGGCCAGCAGCGTGGTGAGCATTCGCAGCGTCGTCGTCTTGCCGGCGCCGTTGGGACCGAGGAAACCGACGATCTCGCCGGAGTCGACCTCGATGTCGACTCCGCGAACGGCATCGACGCCACCTGCGCGGGAGGGGAAGCGTTTGGCCAGTCCGCGCGCCTGAACCATATAGTCAAGTTTGAGCATACTAATAGTCAAACATGAATAATCACAGTTGTCAACTATGCTCTGCCCCGATGTCCGCAACCCGCCTGCTCCTGCTCGGAGCCGTTCGCATCTTTCAACCCGTCCATGGCTATTTCGTCCGCCGGGAGCTGCTGACCTGGCACGCGGACTCGTGGGCGCACCTGAACCCGGGCTCGGTCTACAACGGGCTGCGCACGCTCGCGCGGGAGGGTTTCGTCGAGGAGGTCGGCACCGAGACCGAAGGCGGCCGCCCGGCCCGCACCACGTACCGCCTGACCGCTGACGGCGAGGCCGAGTTCATGCTCCTGTTGCGCGGCGCGCTGTGGAACGTGTCGCCGCACGAGCCGGGCGAACTGATGTCGGCGTGGAGCTTCGCGTGGGCGCTCACGCGCGAAGAGGTGATCGCAGCGCTCGAGCATCGGGTCGAGCAGATCACCGCTTCCGGCCGCGCCAACTCATTCGCGATCGAGGGCATCGGGCACAGCGCCGGCACCCCCGACACGGTCGCGGAGCATTTCCGGCTCACGCAGGCCCGGCTCGACGGCGAGGCGGGCTGGGCGCTCGGCCTGGTCGAGCGGCTCCGCGCCGGTGAGTATTGGTTCGAGGGCGAGCCCGACCGGCCGTGGAGCGCCCCGGGGTTCTCCGGGCACGTGGCCGGTTGACGCACGGCGCACAGAGGGCCCGCGCTGAGCGCCGACTGACTCCGGCGCCTGCGGCCGGTTAGCTCACGCCCTGCGCGGTCATGCGGCCGGTCGGCGTCTGCGTGTAGCCGACGTGGACGTCGGTACCGAGCTCGAGGCCGTGGGTGAGGCTCGTGTGCGCGCCCGTCTGGAACGTGAGGATGCGCGTGAACGTGGTTTGCTGCTGGAGGAGCGGCAGGAGCAGGTGGTACTTCTTGTAGACGTGGCTGTGGGCGTCGGGGGCGCCATCGTTGAGCCAGCCGGCGCCGCCGGCGGGATTGCCGCCGCCACCGCCGTCCGAGGTCCCGAAGAAGTGGCCGTCGATGTCCATGAAGATGTGGACGCCGGGGTCGTCATAGAGCGTCACCTCGGTCGGCGCCGTGGCCGGCCCCGCGCGCGATCAGGTGCTGCTGGAGCAGCTCGGCGATGATGCCGGCGTCGTTGGGGACGCCGCTGGTCGGCTGCCAGACGCCGGCGCCGGACAGCACCGCCGCCACCGATCCTGAGCAGTCGAAGCCGATCCGCCGGCCGTTGTATCCCGGCCCCTTGATCCCGATGCTGGCGATATCCGCCTGCGCGTGGCCGCCGCCGTAGACGTAGGGAAAATCGCCCGCCGTCACGAGGTTCGCCGCCGAGGTCAGCGCGTTCACCACCGACATGCGGCCCCCGGCGGCCTCGATCGCGAACGAGCCGCGGGCGGCTGCGATCAGCGTTCCGGACGCGTGAGCTTGGACGGGCTGGGTCGTCGTCGAGGTGGTGGCCGGCTGTGCGGCAAGCGCACTGGCGGGCAGGGCAAGCGCGCCGACCAGGGCGCAGACAATGGCTGTGAGTCGCTTCATCGACTGCTTTCATCGGCGCGTGCGCAGGCAAAGCTTGAGGTCAGCAATCAGACGCCCGGACGCGCGACCGCGCCCGAGGCCGCCGCTACAGCCCCGGTGGATGGCGGACCACGAAGCCCGCGAACTCGCCGCCACCGCGCGACCAGCGCGTCCCGCCCTCGGCCAGCGCGACCGTGTCGAACCGCCACCCGGCGACCTCCATCCAGACGTGGCCGGCGTTCGCGTAGATCGTGATCCAGCGGCCCGGGCCGGGGTCTCCCCAGTCCTCGAACGCGCCCGAGACCATCGGCGAGCTGACGAGGCCGGCGGCGGCTAGCGCGTAGCTCACCGAGCCCGAGCAGTCGTAGCCGTCGGCGTGGAACGACGCGTGGCCACCGCCGTAGATATACGGGAGCGTGGCGATCGCGTTGCCGGCGGCGATCACCTGCGCCACCGCGGCCGGCGCGCCGGGAGGCGCCTGCACCATCCCGCCGGTGTTGACCGCGATCCCGCCGACGCTCACGTTGTCGGTGGCGGCGGCCCGGGCGGCCTCGGCGGCCGCCTTCGCCTCGAGTGAGGCGAGCCGCCCGTTCAGAGCGTGCAGTTTCGACGATTCGCGGCCGCGCGAGGCGAGCTCCGAGATCTGCTGGCGCAACAGCGCGGCCTGGAGCGCGGCGATGCTGTTGCGCTGGGCCAGGACCTGGGCGGTCAGCTTCTGGTCGCGGCCCTCGAGCGTCTCGAGCAACCTGGCCTGGCGAGCCACCGCCGCCCGCGTCGCCCGAGTCCATGCGACCGTCTGGGCGTTCTGCTCGGCGATCCGGTGCATGAAGTTGACCCGCTCGATCAGCTGCGTGAAGCCATGCGCCTCGAGGATCACGGTGATCAGATTGGGTGGCGCCTGCTCGTAGCCGGCGACCAGGTTCGCCGCCAGCGCCGTGGTCGACCGCTCGAGCTCGTTCTCGAGGTCGACCAGGTGGTTGCGTGCCTGCAGCAACCGGCCCTGCACGGTTCGGAGCTGATCCTCGCGAGCGGTCAACGTCTCCTGGAGCGTGGCCAGGCGCTGGTTGGCGTCGGCCAGACCGTGCGTGGTCTGACCGATCAGGGCGCTGTCGGCGGCAATCTGCGCGCGGAGCGACGAGGCCGCCGACTTCCCGGCCGCGATCTGGCTCTGCAGGTCTCCGGCGCTGCTGCTCGTCAGTCCGGTCCCCAGCAGGACCGCGACCACGAACAACGCGACGATCGCGGCGGCTCGGAGGCGTTCGTGGACGAGAGGCATGCGGATCCGTACGGGCACGGCAAACGGGCGCGCGCCCGACACATCAGGCACCGCGATATTCGGTAAAGCCCCCTGGATGGAAGCCGGCAGCAACGTACCAAGCCGCGCCGCCATCGCGGTCCCAGATCCTGCCTATGCAACAAATCCTGCAAACCGCCGGTGGCTGAGGTTGCAGCCGAATACACGCTCCGGCTGGCGACAACGCTGGAAGCGAGGCTGCGACGCCCGGTTCGCGGCCCTCGCGCCCGATCCAGCACGCCGAACGGACGCAACCGGGTGCGCGCGGGGCCGGCGGGACGGGCGTGCAGCCGAAGCGCGGGCGCTACCCGTCCATCCGCAGCACCGGCTTCACGACCCGCCCCTCCTCCGCGTCACGCGCCGCCTGATCGATGTCCGCGAACGAGTAGTGGGTCATGATCCGGTCGACCGGGAAGCGTCCCTGGCGCCACAGCTCGATCAGCCGGGGGAGGAAGACGTCGGGGATGCTCTCGCCCTCGACGATCCCGCGCAGCGTGCGGCCCATCGCGAGCATCAGGTTGATGTCGAGTGACACCTCGGTGCCGAATGGCGGGGCGCCGATCAGGCCACACACGCCACCCGGCCCGGTGCAATAGACGGCCTGCTGGAGGACCTCGGGGATGCCGGTGGCGTCGATGCTGAAGTCCGCGCCCACCCCGCCGGTGGCCGCGCGCACGGCTTCGACCGGATCCGCCGACCCCGGATCGACGACATGAGTCGCCCCAAGCGACAAAGCGAGCTCGAGCCGCGCCGGCCGCACGTCGACGCCGATGATCGTCGTGCATCCGGCGACGCGCGCCGCCATCACAGCGGACAGCCCGACCGTGCCCGTGCCGAAGATCGCGATGCTCGCGCCGGCGTCGGGCCGGAACGCGCGCAGGACTGCGCCGGCGCCGGTCTGGATCCCGCATCCGAACGGCGCCACGATCTCGAGCGGCACGTCGGGATCGAGCCGAACGACGTTGCGCTCGGTGGCGACGGCGTGGGTGGCGAAGCTCGACTGTCCGAAGAAGTGGGAGTGGATCGAGCGCCCGTCAACCGCGAGCGCTGTCGACCCGTCCGGCCGAGACGCCCCGAAGTTCCGGGCGAAGAAGTCGTGGCAGACCCACGGCTCGCCGGCCTGGCACTTGACGCACGCCCCACACGACCCGTAGCTCATCGCGACGTGATCCCCCGGCGCGACCTTCCGCACGCTGGCGCCGACCGCCTCGACCACGCCGGCGCCCTCGTGACCGAGCACCGCCGGCAATGGCACCGGGTACCACTGGTCGCGGATGATCAGGTCGGTGTGGCAGATCCCGCACGCCACGACCCGGACCAGCACCTCGTCAGCCTGCAAATCTCCCAGTTCGACCGGCTTGATCTCGAACGGGGCGCCCTTGCGTTCGGTTACCGCGGCTTGAATCTCCATGAACGCGGAGCCTATGGCAATCGGCCGCCGGTTTCCGGCCGCCGACCGCGGACGTCTTCACTGACGTCACACACCGCCACAACGAGGGGCCGATCCTCGGCTGCGAGGATCTGTGACGGCATGCTCGCCGATGTCGACACGACCAGGATCCGGCAACTCTGCCACCAGACCCTCACCCAGAACTGGCGCGAGGGTGTGCGCGCCACCGACCGCGTGCCGTTCGCCTACACCTGCCCGAGCCCCGGTCACTACCCGTGGCAGTGGTACTGGGACTCGTGCTTCACCGCGGTCAGCTGGCGCCACTTCGACCCCGCGAGGTCGCGCCGTGAGCTCGAGTCGCTTCTGGCCGCCCAGCGCGAAGACGGGTTCATCGGTCACACGATCTTCTGGAACACCCCACTGACCGGCCGCCGGCGGTTCACCTACAACGTGACCTCGGCAAAGGCAGCGATGACCGCCAGCATCCAGCCGCCGGTGCTGGCCTGGGCGTGGCGGATCGCGGTCGGCGACCCGTCGCTCGTACCCGGAATCGTCCGCCACTACGACTGGCTGGCCGCGCATCGCGACCTCGACGGCGACGGACTGATCTGGATCGTGCAGCCCGACGAGTCTGGCCTCGACGCGTCGCCGCAGTTCGACGCGATCTGGGGCCGGCGCGCCCACGACCGGCTCGGGTTCGTGCTGCTCGTCCGCCGCAACCGCAGGTTCGGTTACGACCTCCAACGGATCGCGAGCGCCGGCGGTCCGGTGTGCTGCGAGGTCGCGATGAACGTCCTGCACGGGCTGTCACTGCTGGCGCTCGGGCGGCCGTCGCTGACCCCGACGATCGTCGAGCGGATGTACGACGAGGGGACGGGGCTGTTCGCGCCGCTGGTAAGGCCCCAGCCGAAGCGCAAGCCGACGCTCACGTGGGCAGCGCTGGCGCCGCTGGCGCTGCCGGACCTGCCGGCGGAGATCGGCCACCGGCTGGTCAAGGAATATCTGCTCGACAAGCGGCGGTTCTGGCTGCCGGTGCCCCCGCCGTCGGTCGCCGCGACCGAGCCCAGCTTCTCGACCCGCGAGGACAACTGGTTGTGGATCCGGCGCTACTGGCGCGGGCCGACGTGGATCAACGCGGCCTGGCTCGTGTGGCTCGGCCTCATCCGCCTCGGCTACGCCAGCGAGGCGCAGATTCTCGGCGACCGGATCATGGCCGCGGTGCTGGCCCACGGGCTGCGCGAGTACTACGACCCGTTCACCGGGCGGGGGATGGGCGCGGTCGACTTCGCCTGGTCGTCGCTCGTGATGGAGATGCTCGCGGCGGACCCGGCCGCGGCGGCCGCCAGCTACCTCAACGGGAGTTCCTGAATCCCGGCCCGCATCGAACCGCGCGTCAGCCCGCCCGCCGGAACTCCTCGATCGCCGCCACGTACCTCCCGAATCCCTCCTCCACCGCGCCGGCGCTGTCCTGCGGCAGCCAGAACACGACGCGACCGACGCCGGCGCCCGCGAGCCGCTCGAACCCGGCCGGGTCGGGCGGATACCCCACCATCGTCACCGGGATCGGCGCCCGGCCGACCTCCGCAGCGCGGACTTGCAGCTCCGCGACGCGCGCCGCGAGCTCCTCGTCGGCGATGCGGTTCGGCATCCACTCGTCCCCGAACGCGAGCACGCGATCGAGCACCCGCGCTCCGTTGCCGCCGACGAGCACCGGCGGGTGCGGCTTCTGCGCCGGCTTGGGCCAGCACCAGATCCGCTCGAACTCGACGTACTTGCCCGAGTAGCTCGCCTCGTCCTCGGTCCAGATCGCCTTCATCGCCTCGATTCGCTCGCGCATCAGGCCGAATCGCCGCGATGCGTCGGTGCCGTGGTTGCGCATCTCCTCGACGTTCCAGCCCGCGCCGACGCCGAACAGGAACCGCCCACCGGACAGGACGTCGACGGACGCGACCTCCTTGGCCGTGACGATCGGGTCGCGCTCGATCACCAGGCAGATGCCGGTCCCGATCAGCAGCCGCTCGGTCGCGGCCGCGGCGGCCGTGCAGGCGACGAACGGGTCGAACGTCCGGGCATACCACGGCGGCAGCTCGGCGCCACCCGGGAACGGTGTCTCGCGCGCGGCCGGAATGTGGGTGTGCTCGGGAAACAGCAGGCAGTCGAACCCGCGCTCCTCGGCCATGCGGGCAAGCTCGCCGGGCGGCTGGACCTCGCGCGTCGGGAAGATCGCAACGCCGAATTTCATCGCCCGGTCCCCGCAGGGGGCACGACATCCAGCCCATAGCTCTGGAAGGGCGCCGTGGCGAGCGCGCGGGCGACCTCGTAGCGCGTCAACTTGACGGCGCTATCAGCACGCAGCCGATAGATCGAGAACTGACCTATTTGCAGCACAGGCCCATAGGGGTGGAAACCTGCCAGATGAATCGAAGTGTCGAGCGGCGCGCGCGCGAGGGAGCACGACGCCCCCCACCAGCACAGCGCGTCGGACCGACCTTTCACGGGCGCGACGACATCCACCTCCTGCACCGAGGCGCCCTCGGTCGGGGTCAGACTGATCAGCACGTGCAGCCCGGGGATGTAGTCGTCGAGCGGCTGGAAGGCGTCGTTGTTCTCGACCAGGACCGCGCTGGCCGCGCCCGCCGGTCGACTCGATTCGAGCACGTGCGCCACGGCTCTCCAGTCGGGTCGCTGAAGCTCCCAGTCGACCGCCACCGCGACCGTCGCGATCACCCCGATGGCGCACAGAACCGCGGTGCCGGCGATCCCGAGCACGCCCGCTCGGCGCGCGCCGAGTCCGACCGAGACGAGCACGATCAGCGCGATCAGCAACACGATCAGGTTGCGCGTGATCAGCTCGTCGTATCCGGCGGCGATCAGCACCAGGCTCAGCACGAACCCGCCGCCGACCAACCCTCCCGTGAGCAGGGCCGCATGCCGTTCGCGCGAATCCGCTCGTCGCACGAGTAACACCGCGGTGAGAAGTAGCGACGCGGCTCCGGCGAGCTTCAGCCACGTGCGCGCGGGCGCTCCCGTACCGACCACGAACTGGGGCCCGATCTGCCCGAGCCGTCCCCCGAGCGGCTCCTGCGCGATCCAGGCCGTGTTGCCCGTCTGGCTGAGCGCGAGCGGGAGCAGCGCGCAACCGACGACGACCACCGCGCCAACGGCCACCCACACCCGGCGATCGACAACGTGCACCCACAGCAGCCACGCGGCCTGCGGCGCCACCGCGAGCACGCCGTAGTAGTGAGTGGCGAGCGTCAGCGACGCCGCCACTCCCCATGCGACCACCCAGCGCCCCGAAGGACGCTCCGACAGGAGGTGAATCCACGCCAGCAGCGACAGCGTCGCGAACAGCACCAGCAACGAGTAAGACCTGGCCTCCTGTGAGTACCAGATCAGGAATGGGTTGAACGCCGTGAGCGCGGCGGCGATCAGCCCCGCGCGGCGGGAGACCAACTTCGCGCCGATGCAGTACATCGCCGGGATGACCAGCACTCCGGCCACCGCCGACAGCGAGCGAACGCCCGCCTCGGCGAAACCGAAGATCCGCGCCCACACCCATCCGATGACGTAGTAGACGGGCGGCGTGCCCTCCGAGTGCGGCAGCGAGCCCAGCATGTGGCCGAACGAGTCATGCAGCAGGGAGACCGTGACCCCCTCGTCGTACCAATAGCCTTGATGCCCGATCCGCCAGAACCGCAGCGCGGCACCGAGGAGCGTCAGGCAGGCGAGGACGAGCCAGGTGCCCGTCGACGCACCGGCGTCCGGCCGCGCGATCGAAGGCGCCGGACGCGAGGTTTCCGTCGCCTCCGCCACGTTCACGGCGGACAGGCTAACAACACGGGGTCGCCGGTTTATCCCCCGTTCACAATGCGCCGGCAATGACCGCGCTACCGTAGTCCTCATGGCTACCGAAGAGACCGCGCGGGACGTTCAGCTCTCCGACGAGGAGTGGCGCGAGCGCCTGACGCCCGAGCAGTACAAGATCCTTCGCCAGCACGGGACCGAGCGCCCGTTCACCGGCGAGTACGTCCACGTCAAGGACGACGGCATCTACCGGTGCGCCGGCTGCGGCGCCGAGCTGTTCGGCTCGGATACGAAGTTCGACTCGGGCACCGGCTGGCCGAGCTTCTACGAGCCGATGGTGGCCGAGAACGTCGAACTGCACGAGGACCGCAGCCTGTTCATGCGGCGCACCGAGGTCCTGTGCAAGAACTGCGGGGGCCACCTCGGCCACGTGTTCAACGACGGCCCCGCGCCGACCGGGCAGCGCTACTGCATCAACTCGTGCGCGCTCGACCTCGACGCGGACAAGTCGTAATCAGGAGCTAATCCGACCGCTCCGTCATCCGGCGCTCGCGCCGCCTGACGAACAGATAGATCGCCAACCGGCAGCACCAGCAGCAGCACGAGTCCGGCGATGCCGGCCTCGGCCAGCACGTTTGCGGCCGCTTGGCCGCCGTAGTAGCCGACGAGACCGTACGTGACGCCCCAGGCGATCCCGCCGAGCGCGTTCCAGAAGAAGAACTGCTTGAACGGCATCCGGTTGATTCCGGCCAGCCAGGCAGTGGCGAACCGGACGAGTGCGATCCACCGCCCGATGAACACCGCCTTGGGACCGTGGCGCTCGAAGAACCCGTCGCCGTATCGGATCGCACGGATCCGGTTGTGCATGAACGGCCCGGGGGCCGTGAACACGCTCCGGCCGTACCGGCGCCCCAGTAGATACCCGATGTTGTCCCCGACGATCGCCGAGCACACCCCGATCAGGATCACGAGCCCGATCTCGAGCTTGCCCTGGCTGGCCAGCACCGCCGCCGCCACCAGCGCGGTCTCCCCGGGCGACGGAATCCCCAGCGACTCCAGCCCAATGATCGCCGGCAACAGATAGCCGAGGCTGTTGGACGCGCCGAGGATCGTGGCAAGAGAACCGACGACGATCGCCGCAAGACCCCCCATCAGAGCACGCCAGCCGTCAGGCGACCTCGCCCGGGTTCTCGAACACCGCCAGGAGCGACAGCCCGGCAGGCATCGTCCGTCCGCCGGCCAGCCAGCGGGCCTCGAGCCGCAAGGGCTGCTCGAGCAGCGAGTTGAGCCAATCCGGTCCCAGCGTCAGCTCGGGCTTGTAGTCCGAGTCGAGCTCGCGCAGCCGGCGGCGCTCGGCCAGCCGCACCGCAGCGGCCGGCGCCAGCAACAGCCCGTTGAACGAGGTCATCCGCACGACCCGCCAGCCGGCGTCGCCCGCCGCCGCCCGCAGGCGCGACCGCGAGTAGCGGCGATAGTGATGGTTGGCCACGTCGTGCGTCGACCACAGGCCCTGGTATGCCGGGACGGTGACGAGCAGGAAGCCGCCCGGGCCGGCAAACGCGCCGCAGCTCGCGCAGCGTCACGCGGTCATCGGGCGTGTGCTCGATCACGTCCAGGCAGGTCATCAGATCGAACCAGCCGTCCTCCCAGGGCAGCTGCTCGAGCCGACCGACCTGCACCTCGCCGTGTCCCCGGGCCTGCGCCACCTCGGCGGCGCCCGGATCGAGCTCGATGCCGTGGACTTCGCCGTACGGACCGAGCTCCTCGAGCGTCCGTCCCGAGCCGCAGCCCGCGTCGAGCACGCGCCCGCCGGCGGGGAGCGGCAACCGGTCGAGCTCGGCGCGAATGATGCGCCGTCGGCCCCGGTACCACCAGTGGCGGTCGTCGAGCTCCAGCATCGCGTTCATCAAGCGCTCATCCATAGATATGCATCCTGCCAGGCCTCCGGTCTGAGCCTTCGACTGTAGGCCGTTGCGGCGAGGCCGCACCTAGACGACGGCGAGCGGTTCTTCCTCCTGCGCCTGCGCCACCGGCAGACGGAGCGTGAACTTCGCGCCCGGGACATCCGCTTGCTCGAGCACGAGCTCGCCGCCCATCCGGTCCGCCAACTCGCGCCCGATTGCGAGACCGAGCCCGAACCCGGCGCTCCCGCCCGCCCCGCGCCCCCGCTGGAAGCGCTCGAAGATCAGCTCGCGCTCCTCCGGCGGCACGCCCGGTCCCTCGTCCCGCACGGTGAGCGAGGCGTGATCGCCGTTGCGGAGCTCGACGGTGATCTCGCCGCCCTGCGGGCTGACACGCACCGCGTTGTCGAGCAGGATCCGGACGATCCGGGCGATCCCGCCGGGATCGCCGCGCGCCCACACCTGACCGGCCGAGTCGTCGAGCGTCGAGACGAGCCCCCGCTCCTCGGTCCCGAGCTCGAACTCGGCCAGCACGGCGCGGCTCAGCTCGCCGAGCTCGACGGGCTCCGAGCGCAGCTGCACCTGGGCGTCGAGCCGGCTCAGGTCGAGCAGGTCGGCCGCCAGCCGCGACAGCCGGCGCGACTGGGTCCGGGCTCGGTCGAGCAGCGAGCGGGCGTCGTCGAGGTCCGGATTGCCGCTTTCGAGATCGTCGTCGAGCAGCTCGAGCATGCCGTCGAGGGAGGCCAACGGCGTGCGTAGCTCGTGCGAAGCGGTCGCGACGAACGCGCGGCGGGCCTCCTCCTGCTGCTGGAGCCGCTGCTGCATCTGGGCGAATGCCCGGGCCAGGTCGCCCACCTCGTCGCGTCGCCGGTCGGCAGGAACGTCGACCGGCGGACCGTCGGCAGCGAGCTGGAGCGCGGCTTGTCGCAGCCGGCGGAGGCGTCGGACGATCGTGGCTGAGAGCGGAATCCCGAGCAGCAACGTGATCGCGAGGCCGGCGAGGGCTGCGTACACGAATGCCCGGCGCACGGTGGACACGGCATCGCTCAACGTGTCCAGCGGCTTGCGCACGACGAGTACCCAGTGCTCGGGATGGCCGGGGTTCAGGCCGGCGGTGGAGAACGGGATCGCCTCCCGGACGACCTCGGTGCCACCGATCGAGCCGAACGAGTACACGCGATGCTGAGTGCGAAACGCCGTCGCCACGTCGTCGCGAGGATCCTGTCTGGCGATGTCGAGGTTGGGGGCGACGACGACGATGTGGGAGTTCTGCCCCGAGACGTCCGGATAGCCGAGCAGCGCGACCTCCGCCGCGCCCGTGGACGACTGGAGGCTCTGCACCGCCTTGATCAGGTGGTCCCGCACGGCCACGCCCTCGTGGTAGAGCTTGTCCTCCTCGCTCACGGCCTTTCCGGGGTTGGGGGTGATCGACGCGCCGCCGGTGCCCTGAGAGCGAGCCGAGGGCGAGGGCGGCGCCAAGCCATAGCTCACCTTGCCCGGATCGAACGGTCGGGACTCGAACACGGCGGTGCCCCTGGTCCCGGCGAACTCCTGCTTCAACGTCGTTTTCTCGGCGTTGCGCAATGACGCCTCGAGCGGACCGAGTAGCGCGAGGGCCGCCACGATCAGCGTGGCGACCGAGGCGATGAGGACCGCCCCGATGATCCGTCCTCGTAGACCGAGGGCGCCCAAGAATCGCGCCCCCATCGGCTAAGGCCCTCGGAGTCGGTACCCGGCGCCCCGCACGGTCAGGATGAAGCGCGGCTTGTCGGCCTCGGGCTCGAGCTTCTCGCGCAGGTGCCGGATGTGGACGTCGATCGCGCGCGGGTCGCGGTAGGCGCTGTCGCCCCAGATCGCCCGCAGCAGCTCCTGGCGGTTGAGCAGGCGTCCCGGATCGGCCATCAGCGCGTCGAGCAGTTCGAACTCGGAGAACGTCAGCCGCACCGGGCGCCCGTCCATGACGACCTCGCGCTGGGCTCGGTCGAGCACGATCGGGCCGACGACCAGGACCTCGTCGCCCATCGCGCGCGTGCCGGCGCGGCGGAGCACGGCCCGGATGCGGCTGCGCAGCTCGGCCAGACCGAACGGCTTGGTGACGTAGTCGTCGGCTCCGGCCTCGAGCCCGAGCACTGCGTCCGCCTCGGAGTCGAGCGCGGTCAGCATGATGATCGGCACCACGTTGCGCCGCGCCCGCAGCGTCCGGCACACCTCATATCCGTCGGGACCCGGACCCAGCGCGACGTCGAGCAGGATGATGTCGAAGTGGTCGGTGCTCGCCCGGTCGATCGCCGAGCGACCGTCGCCCACCGCCATGACCCGATGACCCTCGCGCGAGAACGACCGCGTCAGCATCTCGCGCAGATCCGATTCGTCGTCGACGACGAGGATGATCAGCGAGGCATCGGCGGTGCGCCCTCCGGACCTTTCGCTTTGGGTCGTGCCGTGTTGCGCGGACATCTATCCGACGCCGATCGTAGCGCCGCCCGCGGCTCAGTCCATACGCCCGGCGAGCTCCAACTCGCGGGCGCCGGCGGTCCGCTCGCCGGCGGGTACCTCGACCGCGGTCGGCGCGAGCCGACCGGCCGCTGCCACCACCCACAGAAGGGTGAGCCATGTGATGGTCGCCAGACCGACGTGAACCCAGACCATCTCGCTGGGCAGTTTCAGCTCGTATTGGACGCTTCCCACGAGCCCCTGGGCGGCCAGCAGCACGCCGAGCACGGTCAGCGGCTCCAGCTCCTCGGCAGAGGCGCCGCGGCGCCGATGCAGGAACCAGACCCCGATCACCGCCACGCCGAAGATCGCGGCGATCGTCGCATGCTGGTGAATCGTCCAGTCAAGCGTGTCGGCGCCCTTGAAGTGCAGCCGGTGGACCACCTGACCCGTGAACCCCCCGGAGTGGGGCCCCGCCGCGGTGGCGGCCGTCCCGGCGAAGATCGTCAGGGCGCCGAGCGGAATCAGTCCGCGCACCGACCACGTGGCAACCCGGTCCGCGGCCCAAGGCCGGGTTCCGGGCTCGTATGTGCTCCGCCATGCGAGCGCAAACGCAGCCACGAGGATCACCAGCGAGAGGCTGAAGTGCGCCATCACAAACCCCGGCGCCAGGTGGTTGAGGACCGTGAATCCGCCGAGTACGGCCTGGGCCAGGACCCCGAGCGGCAGCAGCAGCGCCAGCCACAGCAGGTCCCGCCGGAACGGGCGCCTCGTCCAGGCGAGCACCGCCGCCACGACGGTGATCAGCCCGACAACCCCGGACACAGCGCGGTTACCGAATTCGATCAGCGCGTGTGAGCTCAGCGGCGGGAGCGGCGTGCCTCCGCATTTCGGCCAGTTCGCGCAACCGAGTCCGGAGTCGGTCAGCCGTACCGCCGCGCCCGTGAGAACGATCAGCGTCAGCGACGCGAGCGTGACGTAGGCGACGCGGCGGTACTGGATCGGCGTTACAGCAAGACGGTCGCGCACGAGCCACGAGTCTACGACCCGCGCCCCGGCGTGTCGTCAGCGATCAGCGAGGCGAACCTCCAGCGCCCTCGGGCTAGGCGGCAATTCGCTCGAGCTCGCGCCTCGCCACCGCACAGACCGCCCGTGCGTGTTCTGCGGTCAACACCGGGCTCATCGGGATCGCCAGATGCGTTCGCGCCGCCTCGTCGGTGGCCGGCAGCTCGCCGTCTGGAACGAACTCTCGCATCGCGGGTTGACGGTGGATCGGGGTGCGGTAGTACGCCTTGTTTCCGATGCCCTCCGCCGTAAAGGCCGTGGCGAGGTCGTCGGCGCGCTCGGAGCGCACCACGAACAGATGCCAGGCAGGCACGACCCCATCGGTCGGTCGCGGTAGCGAGACCAGTTCGCCGAGCCCAGCAGCCTCGTAGGAGCCGCCCGCAGCCCGCCGTCCGGCGGCCCACTCGTCCAGGTGGGGAAGCTGCACACGCAGAATCGCCGCCTGGAGCTCGTCCAGACGCGAGTTGTACCCAACATGCTCGAACGTGACCTTGTCGTACGAGCCGTGAAAGCGCAGCATGCGAGCGCGCTCGGCGATCTCGTCGTCCGACGTGACGATCGCGCCGCCGTCACCGAAGCAGCCGAGGTTCTTAGACGGAAAGAACGAGAACGTCGCGGCGGTACCCAACGACCCCGCGCGGCCCGATCTGCTCGTCGTTCCGGCCGCCTGCGCGGCGTCCTCGAGGACCGGCACACCAAGCGCTTCGATCTCCCTCACCGGCGCGAGATTCCCGAACAGATCGACCGCGACGACGGCCTTCGTTCGCGGGGTCAGCGCCGCCCTAACAGTTTCGGGTGTGATGCACAGCGTATCGAGGTCGATGTCGCAGAACACCGGCCTGGCGCCGGTCGGGGGGATCGCCTCGGCGCTCGCGTAGAACGTGAACGACGGGACGACGACATCGTCCCCGGGCCCAACCCCCATCGCTCGCAGGGCAACAGTCAACGCATCGGTGCCATTGGCCACCCCGACCGCATGGCGCGCGCCACAGTAGGTCGCAAGCTCCTGCTCGAAGGCCGCCACTTCAGGCCCGAGGATGTAGCGCTCACCGTCCAGAACCCGCGTGATCGCGGCATCGATTTCAGGGCGCAGCGCCTTGAGCGGCGAGCTGGTGTCGAACAGCGGTACGGGCAAGGTCGGCTTAGGCTAGAGCAACGCGTCTGGATCAGGCTGGCGCCGGCGTGATACACGAAGAGCGCGAAGGTCAGCGTCGACCATGCGCCGAATCAGCTGCTCGAAGCTCAGCGTCGGCCGCCAGCCGAGCCTCTCGCGAGCTCGGCTAGGGTCGCCGACCTGGGCGGTCGTCTCGGGCGCGCGGACGAGCTCGGGATCGTCCCGGACGTAGTCCCCGGCGGTCAGTCCAACGTGTCCGAACGCGATCTCGGCGAGCTCCCCGACGGTGTGGCCGACGCCGCTGGCCAGGACGTAGTCGTCGGGGTCCTCCTGCTGGAGCATCAGCCAGACACCGTGCATGAGGTCGCCGGCGAACGACCAGTCGCGCACCGCGCTTAGGTCGCCCAAGACGAACGTGGTCGGCGAGACCCAGCTTGATCGCGGCGGCCGCGCGGGTGATCTTGCGCGAGACGAAGTGCTCGGGCCGGCGCTCTGACTCGTGGTTGTAGAGGATCCCGGAGCACGCGAACAGGCCGTCGTGCGCGCGCAGCTGGCCGACGAGCTGGTGCGCGGCGAGCTTGGCGGTCGCGTACGGCGTCTCGGGCCGGCACGGGGTGTCCTCGCGCTGAGGGCTCTCGGGCGCGGCGCCGAACATCGCTCCGGAGGCGGCCACGAACACCCGAGTCCGACGGGCTGCAGCCCCGGACCGCCTCGAGCAGCGACGCCGTCGCACCGCGATCGCGGCTAGCGTCAGTCCGGGCCGATCCCATGAAGCAGGCGTGAACGACGGAGCGGCGAGGTGATAGAGCTCGTCGGGGTCGAACCTGGTCCACGGCCGCGATCAGCGTCTCAGGATCAAGCAGCTCCCCGTGAACGACCGAGACCCGGCCTCCCAGGTGCTCGGAGCAGCCGAGTTGCTTGCGATCGCCGGTCCGGACCAGTCCGGTGACGTCATAGCCCTTTTCGAGCAGGATCTCGGCCAGAAAGGAGCCGTCCTGCCCCGTGAAGCCAGTCACGAGCGCGGTCCGACGGGTCGGGGACGGTACGACCACTCCCGGCCACTACAGCGACGACGACGTCGCTTCCGACCGAGCCCGTCCGAGCTGCGCCCGAGGCGGCTCGGCGCCCTTGCTCAGCAGCGCGTAGTCGGCGTCGACCATCAACCGGATCAGCTCCTCGAAGCTGGTCCGCGGCTCCCACCCAAGCTCTCGCCTGGCCTTCGCGGCGTCGCCGATCAGGTGGTCGACCTCGGCCGGCCGCTTCAGCGACTCGTCGATCACCACGTGGTCGTCGATCTCGATCCCGGCCTGGTCGAAGGCGATCTCAACGCAATCGACGCACCGAATGCGCGATCCCCGTGGCGATCACGAAATCGTCCGGCTCGTCCCGCTGGAGCATCAGCCACATGGCCTCGACGTAGTCCTTCGCGTAGCCCCAGTCACGCTCCGCGTCGAGGTTGCCGAGCTATCAGCTGGTCGACGAGTCCGAGCCGGATCGCCGCAGCGTGCCAGGTGATCTTGCGGGTCACGAACTCGAGACCACGGCGTGGGGACTCGTGGTTGAAGAGGATCCCGCTCGTCGCGTGCAGGTCGTAGGACTCCCGGTAGTTGACCGTGATGAAGTGCCCGTAGGCCTTGGCGACGCCGTAGGGGGAGCGCGGGTAGAACGCGGTCGACTCCGTCTGCGGCACCTCCCGGACCTTGCCGAACATCTCGCTCGAGGAGGCCTGGTAGAAGCGGGCTTCGGGGCACACCTCGCGCATCGCCTCGAGCATCCGCGTCACTCCGACCCCGGTGAACTCCGCGGTCAGTGTCGGCTGGATCCAGGAGACCGCGACGAACGACATCGCCGCCAGGTTGTAGATCTCGGCCGGCCGCGCAGCGCGCAGCGCGTCGACCAGCGACCGTTCGTCGAGCAGGTCGGCCTGGTGCAGCGTGACCTTGTCGCGCAGGTGCTCGATCCGGTCGAACCGCTCTGTCGAGGAGCGCCGGACCATCCCGTGGACCTCGTAGCCCTTCTCGAGCAGGAGCTCGGCCAGATAGGAGCCATCCTGGCCGGTGATGCCGGTGATCAGTGCAGACGGACGCCCGGACACAGCGCCTGAGGCTACAACGTGTCCACGCGTCCTCGCAGCAGGACCGCGGCCCGCGGCTTGGAGTCGCCGCCGGGGCACTCGCTGTACTGTGCCCCGCTCGTGAACGCGGAGACCTTCAGAGTCGGCGTGGTCGGGCTCGGCTACTGGGGCCCGAATCTCGCCCGCAATTTCCACGCCCTACCGGGGTGCGAGCTGGCCTGGTGCTGCGACGGCCGACCGGAGGCGCGCGAGCGGTTCGAGACGCTCTTTCACCAACACCGCCGAAGCCGAGCAGGTGCTGGACGCCCAGCGCTCAAGCGGACGGGTCCTGATGGTCGGGCACCTGCTCGAGTACCACCCGGGGTGCAAAAGCTCAAGGAGATCGTCGACTCCGGCGAACTCGGCGACGTCCATTACATCTACTCGAACCGCCTAAACCTGGGGAAGCTGCGTGCCGACGAGAACGCGCTGTGGAGCCTCGGCGCGCACGATGTCTCGGTCGTGCTCCACCTCGCCGGCGAAGAGCCCTATGAGGTGGCGGCACACGGCGAGTGCTACGTCCGGGCGTGGACGACGTCGGTTCTGCTTCATGCGCTTTCCCTCGGGGCTCAGCGCCCACATGCATCTCTCGTGGCTCGACCCGCACAAGGAGCGTCGCTTCACGGTCGTCGGGTCCAAGCGCATGGCGACGTTCGACGACATGGAATTCGAGCGCAACGTCACCGTGTACGACAAGGGCTTCGACGGGACGTCGCGCAACTGGGGCGAGTACGTCGCTCGCTCGGGCGACATCTACAGCCCGGCAATACCGAACTCAGAACCACTGAGGCTCGAGTGCGAGCAGTTCATCGAGTGCGCGGGATCGGGACGGACGCCGACGTCCGATGGGGAGGCGGGCTACGAGTCGTGCGAGTGCTCGAAGGTCTCCAGTCTGCGCTCGACCGCTCTGGGGCAACGGCCACGCCGCGGACGTCGTGTCGTTGGCCGCCGACTGACGAGGTAGTGGTCGGGGCCTTGGCCTAGAATGTGCGTCGGCCCGTTGGAGCGCAACCATAATCAGTGATCCGCGTTTCAACTTGTGCCCGTGGCGATAGGCGCCTGGCCGGCGCGCAATCTGAATCCAGACCGGCGAACAGCCGACGATGCAACCGACAGCGATCCGACGCAACGATCAAGAACCGCGGCTCCGGGTGACCGATAGCTAGCGATGTGCGGGATCTGCGGCGCCATCGATCTGACCGGGAGCCCGATCCCTGACCTCGAGCGAAGGCTCGAGGTCATGAGTTCGCTGATCGCCCATCGCGGACCGGACGACGCCGGCCTGTGGGCGCATGAGCGCGGGCATGTCGGCCTCGCGCACCGGCGCCTGAGCATCATCGATCTCGAACACGGCCAACAGCCGATGGCCGATGAGCGAAACCGCTGGATCACCTACAACGGCGAGATCTACAACTACCCCGAGCTTCGCCGGGAGATAGGCGCGGACCGGTTCCGCACGACATCGGACACCGAGGTCGCGCTCCGTGCGTACGAGCGCTGGGGGACGGAGGGGCTCAACCGGCTGCGTGGCATGTTCGCCTACGCGCTCTGGGACGAGCCGTCCGGGGAGCTCGTGCTCGTCCGAGACCGGTTCGGCATCAAACCGCTCTACTACGCGACCGTCGGCGACATCGTCTACTTCGCGTCGGAGCCCAAGGCGCTGCTCCCGTTCCTGCCGTCGGTCGAGACCGACCTCGACGCGCTTAAGGACTACCTAGCGTTCCAGTTCTGCCTCGCCGGCAAGACGCTGTTCAATGGGGTCGAGGAGCTCCTCCCGAGTCACTTCCTGATACTTGGCCGAGGCCGGCGCAAGCCGGTGCGGTACTGGGAGGTGTATTACGACGTCGACTTCAATCACACCGCTGAGTACTTCGAGGAGCAGGTGGATGCGCTGCTGCGGGAATCGGTCGAGCTGCACCTGCGCAGCGACGTGCCGGTGTCGGCGTACCTGAGCGGCGGGTTTGACTCGAGCGTGGTCGCCTCGGCGGCGATCTCCCATGCCGGCGGACCGATGCAGGCGTTCACGGGCAAGTTCTCGGAGGACGAGCGTTACGACGAGAGCCGTTACGCGCGGGCGCTGGCCGAATGGCGCGGTCTCGAACTGCATGAGATCAACATGACCGTCGGTGACTTCGTCACCCACCTCGGCGATGTGGTCTACCACCTCGATTTTCCCGTCGCCGGCCCTGGCTCCTTCCCGCAGTTCATGGTCTCTCAGGAGGCCAGCCGCCACTGCAAGGTGATCCTCGGCGGTCAGGGGGGCGACGAGATCTTCGGCGGCTACACCCGCTACCTCGTCGCGTATTTCGAGCAGTGCATCAGGGCGGCGATCGACGGCACGATGCGCGACGGAAACTTCGTCGTCACGTACGAGTCCATAATACCCAACCTCGTCGCTCTCCGGAACTACAAGCCGATGCTCCAGGAGTTCTGGCGCAGCGGGCTGTTCGAGGACCTCGACGCCCGCTATTTCCAGCTGATCAACCGCACCCCCCACCTCGATGGCGAGGTCGACTTGGAGGCGCTCGGTGACTACTCGCCGTTCGAGACCTTCCGCAGCATCTTCAACGGGCCGAACGTCGGCCATCAGGCGTACTTCGACAAGATGACCCACTTCGACTTCAAGACCCTGCTGCCGGCGCTCCTCCAGGTCGAGGATCGCGTGAGCATGGCGCACGGCCTCGAGTCGCGGGTCCCCCTGCTCGACCATCGCCTCGTCGAGCTGGCGGCGACGATCCCCGCCGACATCAAGTTCAAGGACGGCACGATGAAGCACATCTTCAAGCGGTCGGTGCGCTCATTGGTGCCGGATGTCATTGCCGAGCGTAAGGACAAGATGGGATTCCCGGTCCCCCTCACGGAATGGCTGCGCGGCGATGCCCGCCAGTTCGCGATCGATACGCTGTCGAGCAAGGCGGCGCAGGGTCGTGCTGTGATCGACAACCGCAAAGTGCTCGCCGGCCTCGAGGGCGAGTCACGCTTCGGGCGCAAGATCTGGGGTCTGTTGTGCCTCGAGCTGTGGCAACAGACCTTCCATGACCAGGAATCGCACTTCAAGTCGATGCTGACAACGAAAGGACGGGTGGATGAAAGTACTGATCACGGGAGGGAGCGGGTTTATCGGCTCCCACCTCGCCGATCGGCTGCTGGCTGACGGTCACGAGGTTCTCGTCATCGACAACTACGCCACGGGGCGTCGTGACAACCTGACCGAGCACGAGGCGCTGACCGTCGTCGAGGACACGATCGCGGATGCCGACGCCGTCTCCGCCGCGTTCGACAATTTCGGACCGGATTGCGTCGTCCACGCCGCGGCCTCGTATAAGGAACCCGACAACTGGGCTGAGGACGTGCGGACCAACGCGCTCGGCACCATCAACGTCGTCAAGGCGACGCTGGCGGCCGGCACCCAGCGACTCATCTACTTCCAGACCGCGCTGTGCTACGGAACGCGCCCGATCGAGCAGCCAATCACGCTCGATCATCCGATCCGTCCGGACTCGAGCTATGCGATCTCGAAGACCGCGGGCGAGCAGTACATCGAGCTGAGCGGGTTGGACTTCGTGTCCTTCCGGCTCGCGAACGCCTACGGCCCGCGGAACATCTCGGGACCCCTGCCGACCTTCTTCCAGCGCCTGACCGAGAACAAGCCGTGCTTCGTGATGGACACGCGGCGCGATTTCATATACGTCGATGACCTCGTCAACGTCGTCATGCAGGCCGTCGCCGACGGTACCGGCCACCGCCACTACCACGTATCCACCGGCTCGGATTACTCGATCAAGGAGCTGTTCGACGCGACCGTGGATGCCCTTGGAATCACGCTCGAGACGGACGTCGAGGTGCGGCCGCGCGGCGAGGACGATGCGTACACGATTCTGCTCGATCCCTCGCGGATCCGGGCCGACTTCGGCTGGGACGTGACGCTGCCGCTCGAGCAGGGAGTCGCGCGGGCGATCGACTATTACCGTGAGCGCGGGATCGCAGAGACTTACACGCATCTGCGGGTGGGCGAATGACCGAAGCTTCGCTCGCCGGCGCGCGAATCCTCGTCGTCGGAGGCGCCGGCTTCGTCGGCTCCAATCTCGTCCGGGCGCTGCTGCATCACGCTCCAGAGCGGATCGCTGTCGTCGACAACCTGCTCTCAAGCGAGCGCGAGAACCTTCCCGACGATCGCGCGATCTCGTTCATCGAGGGCTCCATCACCGAGGACGAGACACTCCAGCGCCTGCCGAGCGATCTCGACTTCGTGTTCCAGCTCGCGACCTATCACGGCAATCAGAGCTCGATGGTGGATCCACTCGCCGACCACGAGCACAACACCTTCTCGACCCTGCGGCTGTACGAGGCAATCAAGGACCTTCCAGGCATCAACCGGGTGGTGTACGCCTCGGCTGGCTGCACGGTCGCCGAGAAGACGTTCGACGGGGCGAACGCCACCACAGAGGACGCGCCGGTGTCGCTGTGGCTCGACAGCCCGTACCAGATCTCGAAGATCGTCGGCGAGTACTACTCGAACTACTACTTCACGCGCCACGGCTTGCCTGCGGTGAAGGCCCGCTTCCAGAACGTGTACGGGCCCGGCGAAGTGCTGGGCGCGGGCCGGTGGCGAGGGACCGTCAACACCGTCTGGCGCAATGTCGTACCGACGTTCATCTACAAGGCGCTCAGGCACGAGGCACTGCCGGTTGAGAACGGCGGCATCGCCACCCGCGACTTCATCTACGTGGGCGACATGGCCCAGGGACTGATCTCGTGCGCGACGCGCGGTGAGCCCGGCGGCGTCTACAACCTCGCTAGCGGCGTCGAGACCTCGATCCGGGCGCTCGCCGAGTTGATCAACGAGCTGACAGGCAGTCCGACGCCGATCGCCTTGACGCCGGCGCGCGATTGGGATCACTCGGGTCAGCGCTACGGCGCCACCGACAAGGCCCGCACGGAGATCGGGTTCTGTGCCGACACCGGCCTCCGCGAGGGCCTCGAGCGCACGATCGCCTGGACCCGCGACAATCTCGACTGGATCGAGCGCTGCATCGCCAAGCACTCTGAGCGCGTGCAGGCGCTGCAAGCCGCCTGAGCCGATGGAGGCCGGCAGCTCAACGCCCCTGCGCGTGATCGAACCCCCGAAGGGGTTTGCAATGCCATCGGCGCGAGAGCTGTGGGACCACCGCGACCTCCTTTATATGCTCGCCCGGAGGGAGGTCGCGGCCCGCTACAAACAGTCGGCGATCGGAGTCTTCTGGGCGGTGCTTCAGCCGCTCCTGCTAGCCGTCGTTTTCAGCGTGTTCTTCGGGCACCTGGCGAAGGTGCCGTCGGAGGCCGGCATCCCCTATCCGGCGTTCGCGGTGTCGGGAATGGTGCTGTGGTTGTTCTTCGCCGCGACGATGTCCGCCGCGACTTCGAGCACGATCGCCAACCGCGAGCTGATCTCCAAGGTCTACTTCCCGCGGGTGATCATCCCCGTGTCGGCGATCGCGCAGCCGATGGTCGACTTCGCGATCGCGTTCGTCGTCGTGCTGCTAACGCTGGTGGTGTACGGGATCACGCCCCCCATCCAGATCCTGTTGATCCCGTTCGCCGTCGCGCTCGCGCTCACGACGGCACTCGGCATCGGACTGTGGCTGTCGGCGCTCAACGTCCGCTACCGGGACGTTCACCTGGCCGTGCCGTTCCTGATCATGATCGGACTGTTCGTCAGCCCGATCACCTACCCGTTTCACCTCGTACCGGCCGGACTGCGTCCTATCTACGCGATCAACCCGCTCGTCGGCGTGCTCGAGACATACCGCTGGATGCTCTTTCCAACCGCAGCCTGGCCCGGGAGCGCTCCTGCTGATCCCGATCGCGATGAGCCTCATTCTGCTGGTCACTGGGGCGATGTACTTCCAGCGCACCGAGCACACGTTCGCCGACGTCATCTGAGGATCGCGCATGGGTGAGACCGTCATCAGCGTGGAGAATCTCGGCAAGCGCTATCGTGATCGGCGCCGGCCACACCGACATGCTCGCCGAGCGGCTGCAGCGGATCGCGATGGCGCCGGCGCGGGCGCTGCGCCGGCGGGGCGGCGATGGCGCGCCGAGCCACATGGCGACGCCGCGCGACACCCGGCGCGAGCTATGGGCGCTCCGCGGCGTGTCGCTCCGAGATCGAGCGAGGTGAAACCGTCGGGCTGATCGGCCGCAACGGAGCCGGCAAGAGCACGCTGCTGAA
Organism: uncultured Solirubrobacterales bacterium; assembly: GCA_963699325.1. Classification (GTDB taxonomy): domain Bacteria; phylum Actinomycetota; class Thermoleophilia; order Solirubrobacterales; family Solirubrobacteraceae; genus Palsa-465. The sequence continues at coordinate 33,897 of CAVOTN010000025.1, forward strand.
GTTGCTGTCGCGGATCACCTTGCCGACCGAGGGGCGCATCACTCTCCGCGGTCGGGTTGCGACGCTGCTCGAGGTCGGGACTGGCTTTCATCCCGAGCTCTCGGGCCGCGAGAACATCTTCGTCAACGGCGCGATCCTCGGGATGCGGCGTCGGGAGATCGAGGCGAAGTTCGACGACATCGTCGAGTTCTCGGGGATCGAGCGTTTCATCGATACCCCCGTGAAGCGGTACTCGAGCGGCATGTTCGTGCGGCTGGCGTTCGCCGTGGCCGCCCACCTCGACCCGGAGATCCTGCTCGTCGACGAGGTGCTCGCGGTCGGCGACGCCGAATTCCAGCGCAAGTGCCTCGGCAAGATGCAGGAGGTCTCCGAGCACGGTCGCACGGTCGTGTTCGTGAGCCACAACCTGTCGGCGGTGCAGCGTCTGTGCTCCACGCGCCTACTGGATCGGCGACGGCCATATCGCCGGCGAAGGGCCCACGGCGTCGGTCGTTGCCGCCTACATGCGCGCGTCAGGACTCCGGCAGCACGGCGGCGAGACGATCATCGGACCCGACGTCCACCGGGTCGGGACCGGTGGCGCACGTCTGCGCTCGGCTGCACTAGTCAACGAAGCCGGAGAGGCGGTCAGTCAGCTGGCGATCGGCGAGCGATTCGGAGTCCGCATGCACTTCGAGGTGTTCGAGGCCGTCGACGACGCGGTTGTCGAGCTTGGCATCTCCGGCACCGACGGCACCCGCGTCCTGACCGTGCACAACGTCGACCGCGATGGCACTCCGTTCTCACTGGAACCGGGCACATACGAGATCGTCGCCTGGCTGGGTGTCCCGTTCCTGCCGGGCGAGTTCCAGATCGAGCGTCGCGCTGCATCGGCTGATCGGTCTCACCCTCGATCTTGTCGAGGTGGTGCTCTCGTTCTCAGTGCTCAACACCACCCTGGACGACTCCTTCCACTACCCGTGGGCGGTGGTCCGCGGCTCGGTCCGCCCCGAATCGCGCTGGACCGTCTCGGCCGGCTCGCCGATCGCAGCGACCCTCTTCGGTCCTGTCGTGAGCGGCGCCGACGGAAGCGCCTGGACCGCTCCACGGCGAGCACGTCGAACTGACGGCCATACGTGATGCCGACCGCGAGCGCCTGTTCGAGTGGATCAACGATCGCGAGGAGGTGATCCACAACGCGGGCTATTCACCCGTACACGAGCGCGACCACGTGGCTTGGTTCGAGCACGTCCGCAGCCGTCCGGACGTCGTCATCTTCGCGATTCGGCGCGTCGCGGACGGCGAGCTGATCGGCTCCTGTCAGCTGCTCAATATCGACCGCAGGCACTCGACCGCGGAGCTCCAGATCAGAATCGGCGCCCGGACGCAGCGCGGCAAGGGATACGGGACCGAGGCCGTGCGGCTCCTGCTCGCGCACGCCTTCCGCGACATCGGCCTCGCCCGCGTGCAACTCCATGTGTTCGCGACCAACACACGCGCGATTCGCGCCGTACGAGAAGGCGGGGTTGCGGCACGGAGGGCATCCTGCGAAGCGCCGCTTACATCGACGGTGAGCGGTGCGACGTGGTCGTGATGGGGATCCTGAACGGGAGAAGCCGATGTCGCGTAGGGCGCGTTCACCGCGCGGCAGAGTTCTCTACGTCGGGCAGGCGTATTACAACGCCTGGTACCTCTCGCGCGAGCTGCGGAAGCTAGGCTGGAAGGCGGACGTGCTCAACTGGGACCCGAACCCGGCCTCGCAGATCTACTACCACGGCGAGGACTTCCGTCTCGACTACGACCGGCCGCATCCCGCGCTGCGTCACCTAGGCCATTACCTGCGCTGGATCGGCCAGTACGACATCTTCCATTTCAGCAACGCCCACGCGATGAGCTTCAGCGCTTACCTGCACGACGCGGTCGCCAGGTATCTGCGCCGCCGGCGATGAGATCCGCCTGCTCAAGCGGCTCGGGAAGCGGATCGTCTACTCGAACAACGGGTGTCTCGACGGCGTCTCGCAGACGTCGTTCGCCTCGTGGGGCGACCGTCCGGTCTGCACCGACTGCGCGTGGCGCAACACGCCCGAGCGTCTGCAGCGACGAGCGCAACCTCACCTGGGGCGCGTTCCGGAACAGTATGGCCGACTACCAGATCCTGCTCGGCGGGAATCGCATCGACTTCAACCTCGATCCCCGCGTCCACGAGGAGCCCGAGTTCTACTGCCTCGACGAGGACTTCTGGCATCCCCGAGCTCGCGGTGCCGGACGAGTTCCGGCTGCCGTCACGCGAGACGGACGGTGAGGATCTATCACGCCGTCGGCAACGCGACATCGCGCAGCGAAGCTGCGCACGAAGCGGAACATCAAATCGAGTCACATCTACCTGCCGCTGATCGAGCAGCTCAAGCGCGAGGGCTATGACGTCGAGCTGATGTCGTTCGAGACGGTGCCCAACCGCGATCTGCGCTATCTACCAGGTGCAGGCGGACATCTTCGTCGACATGCTGACCTACGGCTTCTTCGGCGCCACCGCGCGCGAGGCGATGATGCTCGGCAAGCCGGTGGTGTGCTACCTGCGACCCGAATGGCTCGAGAGCATGCGAGCCGAGATCCCCGGCTACGTCGACGAACTGCCGGTCGTCAGCGCGACGCCCGAGACCGTCCGCGAGGTCCTGATCGACCTGATCGAGCATCCCGAGAAGCGTGCTGAGCTGGGCCGTCGAGGGCGCGAGTTCGCCGTCAGGTGGCACTCCGCTCGCGCCGGCGGCACGGCGCTTCGACGCGATCTACACGGGCTTGCTCGCAGGCGATTCTGAGCCGCGGAGAGGCGCGGTTGAGCGGGTGGCCACTTCATACGTCGGCGATGAGCGGGCGTCGGTGGCCATCCACCAGCCGAACTTCCTGCCCTGGCTCGGCTATTTCGACAAGCTTGCGCGCTGTCGACGTGTTCGTCCTGCTCGATAGCGTCCAGTTCCCGAAGAAGAGCGGAACCTGGATGAACCGCGTGAAGGTGCTCGTCGTCAGGCCAGCCGGCTTGGATCACGGTCCCGATCGTCCGCGCTTATCACGGACGACGGCGGGTCGACGAGATGGAGATCGACGAGTCGCGGCCCTGGCGGCGCAAGCTGCTGGCGACCATCGAGCAGAACTACCGCCGCGCGCCGCATTTCGACGAGACGATGCCGCTCGTTACCGACATCGTCATGCAGGAGAGCTCGCTGCTCGCCGAGTACAACGAGGCGGGCGATCCGGCGGCTCGGGACCGCTGTCGGACTCGACGTGACCAAGTTCGTGCGCGCGTCGAGTCTCGACGTCACCGGCGCCGCGACCGACCTCTTGATCGAGCATCACCCAGAAGCTCGGCGGCGACACCTACCTCGCCGGTGGCGGCGCCGCGGCTACCAGCAGGACGAGAAGTTCGCCGCGGCCGGTGTCGGGCTCCGGTACCAGGCTTTCGAGCATCCGACCTATCCCCAGCTCGCCGAGCGACGCCCAGCACGGTCTGTCGATCGTCGACGCCCTGATGCACTGCGGCGCGCGACGGCACCGGCCGCCTGCTCGGCTCCCATTCCATACGATAGAAAGAGACCGATGGATATCCGCGGAAAGAAACTCGTCGTGATCGGCGGCGCCGGACTGATCGGCTCGCACACCGTCGACGCGCTGACGCGCGAGGACGTCGGCGAGATCGTCATCTACGACAACTTCGTGCGCGGCAGCGCCGAGAACCTGGCGGAACGCTTGACCGACGACCGCGTCAGGATCTTCGAGGCCGGTGGCGACATCTGCCAGACCGACATCCTCGCCGCGGCACTCGACGGCGCCGACGCGTGTTTTCCACTTCGCCGCGCTGTGGCTGCTGCAGTGCCACGAATATCCGCGCGCCGCGTTCGACGTGAACATTCGCGGCACGTTCAACGTGCTCGAGGCCTGCATCGCGGCACGGTGTCGAGCGGCTCGTCTACTCGTCGTCGGCGTCGGTGTACGGCGACGCCGTCGAGGAGCCGATGACTGAGGATCACCCGTTCAACTTCACGAACTTCTACGGCGCGACCAAGGTCGCCGGCGAGGCGATGGCCCGCGCGCTTCACGCCCGCTACGGGCTCGACTACGTCGGCCTGCGCTACATGAACGTCTACGGGCCGCGCCAGGACTACCACGGCGCCTACATCGCGGTGATCATGAAGATGCTCGACGCGATCGACCGCGGCGAGCCCGTCGTCCTGTTCGGCGACGGCAGCCAGGCCTACGACTTCGTCTACGTCGGCGACTGCGCGCGACGCCAACGTGTGCGCGATGAAGGCCGGCCACGACCGATCGCTTCTACAACGTCGGCACCGGCATGCGCACCTCGCTGCAGGAGCTCGCCGAGCTCGTGCTCAAGGTCACCGGCTCCGACGTGGGAGTCCGCTACGAGCCGGCCGGGCTGACGTTCGTCAAGAACCGTATCGGCTCACCCGACCGCGCCGCACGCCGAGATCGGCTTCCGCGCCGACGGTCCCGCTCGAGGAGGGTCTCCGCGCCCTGATCGAGTGGCGGCGCGATCACAAGCGCGAGGTCGACGAGCGCCGCGCCCGCGTCGCGGTCGGCGACTAGCCGACCTCGGACGCCCGTCACCGGGCACGCTGGGACGCTCGCCGAGCAGGAACGTCCGGCACCACTGCTCGACGGACAGCAGCGACCAGATCAGCAGGCGGTGATTCGCGCGGCCGCTCAGATGCTCGTCGATCAGCTCGTGCACCGGTCGCGCGGTCGAGGTACTCGTAGATCGCGGCGTCGCGGTCGAGCAGAGCGCGGCGAACGTAGTCGATGCTCTCGCCGCGGAACCAGCTCGCGTCGGGCGCGGAGAAGCCCTGCTTGGCTGCCTGGGCGACCGGCGCCGGCACGTAGCGTTCCATCGCCTTGCGCAGCAGCAGCTTGCCGTCGCGGGTGCGCTCGAAGAACTGCTTGGTCTTCGGCCCGGGCTCGTTCTCGTTGAGCCGGACGACCTCGCCCAGGTTTCCGAGCTTCAGCCCGACCGGGACGCGCTGGGCGAAGTCGACCAGGTCGTTGTCGAGGAACGGCACCCGGGTCTCCAGACTGTGGGCCATCGACAGCTTGTCCTCGACCACCAGCAGACCGTGCAGGAACGTCTGCGCCTCGAAATAGAGTGAGTAGTTGATGTAGTCCTCGGGACGCGCGAACTCGTCGCGGATGGTGAGCGAACACGTCGCGGAAGATGTCGCGCGTCCACACGTCGCCAACGTCGGCGCTGATCGGCGCGAACACGCGTGCGATCGTGCGTGTTCGGCATCAGCCGCTGCCAGAAGCGGTAGTACTTGTCGACGTAGTGCTCGAAGTCGTCGTTGACCACCGCCCGGTAGTAGCGCCACGGATAGCCACCGAACAGCTCGTCGCCGCCCGCGCCGGACAGCGCGACCGTGACGAACTTCGATGCGAGTTGCGCGGCGTAGAAGTTCGGGTAGCTCTGGCCGACGCGCGGCTCCTCGAGGTGCCATACGAGCCGCCCCATGACACGCTCGATGTCGCCCGCCTTCAGCACCATCTCGTAGTGCTCGGTCTTCAGCAGATACGAGAGATGCTCGGCACGTTCGCGCTCGTCGAATGCGAGCTCGAGGCCCGAGGCCGAGTGCAGGTCGAATCCGACCGTGAAGGTGTGCAGCCACTCGATCTCGGCCGCCGCGAGCGCGGCGATCGAGCCCGAGTCCGTCCCGCCGCTCAGATACGAGCCGACCGGCACGTCGGCGACGAGCTGACGGCTGACCGCTTGGCGGAACAGGCGGTCGAGCTCCTCGAGGTATTCGCTCTCCGTGCGCTGGATCGCTCGGGCTCGCTGGAAGCTGAAGTCCCAGAAGCGCTGCGGCTCGCCGACGCGCTCGCCGACCTCCATGAACGTCCCGGCCGGCAGCAGCGAGACGCCGCGGAACAGCGTCTTGCTCGTGAAGAAGTTCTGGAACGTGAAGTACTCGAGCAACGCCTCGCGATCGACGTCCACGCGGTAGCCCGGGTGCGCGAGCAGCGCCTTGATCTCGGAGCCGAACAGGAACGTGTCGCCAAGTTGCAGGTAGTACATCGGCTTGATCCCGTACCGGTCGCGGGCGAGCAGCAGCCGCCGCTCGCTGGCAGTCCCAGAGCGCCAGCGCGAACATGCCGTTGAACCGCGGGCAGGGCTTCGCGCACCCCAGTGCGCCGAGCGCGTGCAGGACGACCTCGGTGTCGCCGTGCGAGCGGAAGCGCGCGCCCAACGCCTCCAACTCCGAGCGAAGCTCGCGAAAGTTGTAGACCTCGCCGTTGTAGCTGAGCACGTAGCGACCGTCTGGCGTGGTCATCGGCTGGTGGGCAGCCGGTCGACCTGTCGATCACGGCGAGGCGCCGGTGACCGAGGCCGATCGGACCCTCGCTGAACCACCCTTCACCGTCGGGTCCGCGGTGCGCGAGCGCATCGGTCATCGCACGCAGCGTGTCCGGCGCGACAGGATCGCCATCGAGATGGAATATGCCGGTCACGCCGCACATAGCTCGTGAAACAACCTCCGGCCGGGAATCGGGGGAGATCGATACCCTTGCCAGGGTGGACGCGCTTCGCAACGCTCTGACTACCGGTCTCTGGACCCAGCAGGAGCTCTACGCGATCCTCGCGTGTCCGAACTGCCAAGGCAGCTTAGCGATCCGGAGCGATTCGCCAGCGGAATGCACCTCGTGCGGAGCGCGGTACACGCGGCTCGCCTACAGCTGGGATCTGACGCCACCGCGAGCGGCGCCTGGACTCGGCCTCGTGGCGGGCGTGGAAGGTGTTGCAGGACAACGGCGCGAGCGCCTACGACGCCGATCCCGAGCACAATCTCGCGATCGGAGAGCGTTCGGATTTCCTGGCCTTCGGCGAGTTCTGCGGTCTATCGGGCGATGTCCTAGACGTCGGCTGCGGCCCGCAGGCGTGGCCGACGCATTTCAGCGCTGCGCCGCCTCAGACGCGGTTCGTGGGAGTGGACCCACTCGTCGGCGAGCGCCCGGCCGAGTACGCGCAGGTCCGAGGGGTGGCCGAGCACCTGCCGTTCGCCGACGGGGTGTTCGACCACGTCGTGTTCGCGACGACGATTGATCACTTCGTCGATCCGGTCGCGGCCCTTCACGAGGCGATCCGCGTCTGCAAGCCGACCGGCGCCATCGGGGCATTCGTCGGGCACAAGCGCGACGGGGGCCCACCGCCGACCCAGTCGCCCGACTGGTACGTCCGGCTCAAACCGCCGGACGGCCATGACGACCTGTTCCACGTCAGCCGTCTCGACCCAGGCGGAGCCGAGGATTTGTTCGCTCGCAGTGGCCTGCGGATCGAGGCCAGCGAGACGCATTTGGTCGATGAGTTCCGGAGTAATCATTTCTTCAGGCTGACGGCCGGCCGTCCGGGGTGACGATCCTGGTCACTGGCGGGAGCGGTCTGATCGGCCGCGAGTTTCTCGCGGCGGCGACGGCGGAAACGGACACGGTGGCGCTCGCGCGGGATCCGCCCGCAATCAACGCGCCAGCGCCGTCAGGGCAACTACGGTGGCTCACGGTCGACCTTCGCGATCCCGGCTTTGCGCGGGGGCTGCCCAGACAGGTCGACGCGATCGTCCATCTCGCCCAAGCCCGCGAATATCGAGAGTTCCCGGTCAAGGCTGTCGACGTCTTCGAGGTCAACCTCGCCGCGACTGCTCGGCTGCTCGATTACGCGCGGGGCGCCGGCGTCCAGCGATTCGTGTTCGCGTCGACCGCAACCATGTACGAGCCGAGTCGCGCACCGCTGACCGAGCGTGCCCCGATTCGCTGCGCCTCCTACTACTCGGCATCCAAGCGGGCCGCCGAACTACTGATCGAACAATACGCGGATCTTTTTGCTTGCTGGTTGATCCGCATCTTCACCGTATACGGTGTCGGCCAGCGTGACCAGCTCATAGCGAACCTCGTCCGCCGCGTCGGCGGCGAGGAACCCGTCACCGTTCAGGGCCACTCCGGACTACCCATCAGCCCGATCCATGCCGCCGATGTCGCCCTGGCGCTTTGGCGGGCCGCCGCGCTGAGCGATGCCACTCCGGAGTCCGGTTGTGAGGCGGTGAACGTCGGCGGGCCCGAGCGCCTGACGATCCGCGATGTGGCGGACGAGATCGGCCGGGCACTCGACACCGCGCCGCGGTTCGTCTTCACAGGGGGTGGCGACCCGCCCGGGTGGGTCGCGGACCGGACGGTGGCCGATCGGCGGTTTCCGCGCACGGATCCGCGGTCGTTTGCCGACGGAATCCGGCAGGTTCTCGCCGCCGGCGGCGTAGCACCACTGACACAGCGATGGTGAGCATCCAGTGACCCTATGTGACTTCACACTCGATGAGTACCGCCGTTACCTGTCGCTTGCGGTGAGCGAGGGATACCGGTTTGTCAGCTTCGAGAGCCTGGACGACCCCGGAGATCGGACCGGCCCTGAGATCATCCTGCGTCACGACATCGACTACGCGCCGAAGTTCATGCCGCCGATGTCGGCGATCGAGGCCGAGCTCGGTGTCCGAGCGACGTACTGCCTGCACGTCGACTCAAGCTGGTACAGCGTCGATACGCCGCAGAACCGCGCGGCCATCGCCGAGACTCTCGACGCCGGCCATTGGCTCGGGCTTCACTTTGACGCCAGCTCGATCGAATCCGACGCGCGGGCCCGCGACCGCGTCGGCGAGCAGGCGCGCAGGCTCGGCCAAACCTTCGGGCATGCCGTGCGTGTCGTCTCGTTCCACATGCCCGGACGCCGACAGGTCGATCACCTCGAGCTTCCGGACGAGCTGATCAACACCTACGCGTCGCGTTTCTTTGTCGAGATCGGCTACGTGTCCGACTCCAACCACAATTGGCGTGGCGTCGATCTTGAGGACTTGCTCGCGCGGCGCGTTCACGACCGGCTACAGCTGCTGATCCACCCCTTCTGGTGGCGTCCGCGGCCGGAGACGATGCGGAGCAAGATGCAGGCGCTGGCCGACGAGATCGGGATCGACGTGCACGAAATCGCCACGCCTGAGCAGTGGGAGCTGATGGAGCAGCAGCAAGTCGCCGGGTGAGGACTTACTCGCTCCGGCGCGCGCGCAAGCTCATGCCGCTCTCGATTACATCCATGTGAACGACCTCGAGCCCGGCGTCCCGACACCATCCCAGAAGCTCCTCCTCGGTGTGACGAGACGCATACGGCGGATGATACCAGTCGAAATTGACGAGGTTGCTCACGCCTTCGCCGAGCTCCTCGTTCCAGAAGCACTTGAAGAACACCCAGTAGATCAGGCGCTGGACATCGTGCTCTCCGGGTTCCAGCCCGAGCACCGGAATCCCGCGCCGCAGCGTGACCGTGGCATTTAGGCCGGAGAGCTCGCGGCCGAGCTCTGTCACCTGCTCGCTGAACTCCATGCATTCGTCGACGGACATACGGGTGGTGATCTTGCGTACCTCCTCGTCGGCGAGCTCACGGAGGAGTGGCTTGACGCGATAGATGTAGGTCGCGAGCTCCCCGCCTGGACGGACCAGCCCCGCCATCGAGTGAAATGCGCGCCTGCAGTCCGGCGTATGGTGCAGGACCTGGTCGGCGACGACCAGATCGAAGCTCCCGGGACGGAAGGGCGGATTGAGGATGTCTCCCTGGACGAAGTGCAGGTTCGGCCGCTCGCCGGCGAATGCTAGCCGCGCTCGGACGACGGACTCGCTCAGGTCCATGCCGACCACCTCGGCCCCCGTGACTCGCGAAAGTCTCGCCGCCTGGATCCCGGGGCCTGTGCCTGCATCGATGACCCATCGAGCATCGGTGAGCGCTTCCGACAGGCCCCCCTCGTCACCGTACCCGAATCGCTGCTCGAACCAGCGGTGTTGGAACACGGCAAGCCGCTCGCGCTCCTCGTCGGTGATAGTGGTCCACTTGGCGCCGAACGTCGTCCGCGTGTCGGCCTGCTCGTCGGCGCTCTCGAGCTCGGAGGCCATCCGGGGCACGCCGTCCCGGATTGGAAAGCTGCGGCCGTCAGCTGACCTGAGCGTGGCCTCGAGCACCTCGCCGTCAGACAGACAGCCGTCGCTGACCTCGAGCCCGGCGCCATTGCCAGGTCCCGCGAGTACTTCGAGCAGGGACGTCCTCATCGAACCGGGCAGGTTACCGCCCGCCTCTAAGCTTCGGCCCCGTGGCCGAGATCCTGATCGTCTACAGTCACGTCCGGTCGCCGCCGACAGCTACGGTCCGCGATTCACTTCATGCGTTCCGGCGCCATTCACGCGCGCGCTGCTGGTACCTCCATCTCGGCGTTCGACGGATCCCCTCCTGGTTGCACCGCGTCCCTTTCGACGCCGTCGTCTTCCACCCAACGATGCTTTGGGATCGGACCATCCCGGCGCGGCTCGAGCAGCACCGGCTGGCGCTGCGGCGATTGGCTGGCGTCGGGCGGCATCGGGTAGCGCTGCCACAGGACGAGTTCCTCTACACAAACGCCCTCGTTGACCTGATCCGCGAGCTCGGCGTCGACCACGTCTTTTCGGTAGCTCCCGAATCCGAGTGGGACCGGTTATACCACGGCCTGGATCGTAATCGCGTCGGGATCTCCAGGGTGTTGACGGGCTATCTAGCTGCGGACACGCTCGAGCGAATCGACGCCATCGTGGAGGACATCGACGACCGGCCGATCACGATTGGCTACCGCGCGGCTCGGCTCCTGCCGTCCGTGGGCCGCCATGGCCAACTGAAAATCGAGATCGCCGATCGAGTCGCCCGGGCGGCGGCGGCGCGCGGGATTTCGTCAGACATCGCGTCCGGCGGAGCCAGCACGTTTCGGGGCGACGATTGGTATCGCTTCCTGTCTTCTTGCAAGTACACACTCGGCGTCGAGGGAGGTGCCAGCGTGCACGACCCTGATGGGAGTCTTGAGGCCGCGACGATTCGCTACGTCGCCGAGCACCCGGCGGCGTCGTTCGCAGAGGTTGAGGCCGCCTGCTTTCCCGGCGCCGATGGAGGCCTGAGCTACTTCGCGCTATCTCCTCGACATCTCGAGGCCTGCGCGACCCGGACGGCACAGGTGCTGATTGAGGGCAGTTACAATGGTGTTCTCCGACCGGGGGAGCACTACATCGAACTCCGCCGCGACTTCAGCAACCTCGACGCGGTTCTCGATCTGATCGAGGCCGATGGCGAGCGCGCAAGGCTTACGGACGCCGCATATCGAGATGTCGTCGCCTCCGGGGTCTACACGTACGAGAGGTTCGTGCGAGAGGTAGACGCGATCGCGCTCGAGGGCGCACCAGCTCGGCGATCCCGATGGGGTCTAAAGGCCTTCCACCGATGGATCGAAGTCACGGATCGAGCCTCGTGGATCAAAGTCGCGCTCTGGGTCCGCGTGGCAGTGCGCCTCCGTGCATTCGCGTTGCGACTACTCCCCCAGCCTGCACTCGTATTCCTTCGCCGCCGCGTTGCTGGCACTTCTGCGGAGATCGCTGCCATGCAATCAGCGGATTGACCCGTCGTCAAAGAGCGTGTGCCGGAATCCGCAAGACCTTGGCGGTCCGCGGGAGACGACGCGCAATGGCGAGCCGCGGACCCACGCTCGCGTACAGCGCCTCGGTACGCACGCGGCGTCGCAGATGCCCGCGACGTAGCGCCGCATCGACGATCGCGCGACGGCTCGGGTCGACGTTCGGGTCGAGCCCAGCCGCTACCAGATCCTCGTCCACGCCGGCGACAAACCGCCGGTAGGAGTAATCACCCGAGCGGATCAAGTCACGGTGGGCGTTCTCGACTATCGCTTCACGTGACTGGGGATCGGTGATTAGCTGGACAACCTCGTCGAAGTTCGAGAAGTCCTTCTTCAGCGGCACGTAGTGGACCATCGGTTTCAGCACGTCGGAGTACTCGCCCTCGAACAGGACCTGGCAGATGCGAAACGCCGCGGCTTCGAAGTGCCGGGGGCTGATCGTTCGGTAGGAGAAATTCTCGTCCCACTGCCCGAGCGGTCCCTCCAGTAGGGCCTCGAGCGTGACCAGGCGGCCTTCGACCAGCCGTGCCTGATAGTCACGGAGTACCTCGTCCTCGAGGTCCAGGTACGAGGTTCCAGATTCGACGCCGAGCATCGCCCGGCAGCGGCCGAGGAAGCGATACCAATCGTCGCCGTAGATACGGCCACTCTCGCTCGTGTCGATGTCTACCCTCAGCCTGGTTCCCGCCGCCAGTTCTTTGAACCTGTCTCCGATCAGCGCCTTGTCGACCGAGCCCGAGCCCATATACGGGTGCAGTGGTCTCCCTCGGTAGCCGATGTCGACGTCGCGCTCGACGTCGCGGCGGGAGAATCGCCGAGCAGCATCGGTCATCTCCCGCTCGACATAGCCGGGGTAGTTGAACTTGGCGGTCGCTCTCGGTGCGTAGCGGCCCCAGACCTCCGGAATATCCTCCGGATGGACATGGGTGTAGATCAGATCTATTCCGACCTCGTTGACGAACTCGAACCGCTGGCGACAGTAGTGGAACTCGTCCTGGAAGAACGCGACTTTGAACGCCTCGGCCGACTTCAGCCACTCGGACATTGCGGGCGGGATCAGATACCCCAGCGGCGAGAACAACGAATAATGGAGAAAGATCGCGCGGGGATGAGCCTGGATAAGACCGCTCGGAAAGCCGAGGTCAGTGTTCACCTCCCATACCGGGAACCGCGAATGGGCTGCGAACGAGTGGATGTGCTCACGCACCGTCGCGGCGTCGGTGAAGGGACGGCAGGCGAGCTTGTAGTCGGGACGGTGGTAGACGACCAAGATCCCGGGGTACGGTGACCGGGCTCACTTTCTCGCGCTGACGTACAGGTCCGATCCGACGATCCGCGCGACGTTACTCAGCAACGACGCGCGAGCGACCGTCAGGGTCCTTCCGCCCACGCTCAGCACCACGTCGTCGAAGTTCTCGCGCCGCACGCGCACCTCTGCGAACCTCACGAACAGCCGTCGAGCGCCGCGAGTGGACGTGAACTGGGTGGCGGGAGCGGCGGTTCCCTCGGCATTGGCGTCGTAGCTCGCCCGCACGAGCTCCTCGCGCCGCCTTCGGTCGCGCCAAGTTCCGCTTCGAAGTTGATGCACCGGGAGCATCACCGTGCGCCTGTACGAGTGCTCGGCGTAGATCATGACCAAAGCCTCACCACCCGTACGGAGTACGCGGTGGACCTCTTCGATCGCGCGGGTGAGATCGCCCGTGTGGTGTAAGCAGCCAATGCTCACCACCGCGTCGAATGATTCGTCGGGATGCGGTATCGCGAGCGCCGATCCCTGAGTGACACGCGAACCCGGCTCCGGCACACCGAGCATCTCCAGACGATGCACCATCATCGCCACCGGACCCGGCGAGATGTCGAGCCCGTGATAGTCGAGATCCCGCTCGGCGAGCAAATGCCCGACCGTCCCGTATCCGAGCCCGATCTCGAGCAAACGCTCCCCGGATCGCCACGGCAGGTATCGATCGAGGTACGGATACATGCCCAGGTACGCGCGATCGAACCGCGCCAGGCTCTCCGTTGACGCGTCCTCGACGCCCACCTCGCGCGCGAGATGGGAGCCGCACAGCTCCGACCAGAAATCGGCGTTGGCTTCGTCGAGCTGCTGCTGGGTTTGCTCGGTGGTCATCGGCCAATCATGGCACTTCGCTGGCCCGGAGACGGCTCGTCGAAGCGGCGATTGCCCCACCGAGCGATCGCCACCTCGATCTCGTTTGACAGCGTCCGGGCCGCCTCCGCATACGTGTAGCGCTCCACCCCGCGAGGCGCGAAGCTCAGCGACCGCTCGGCCACGCGACGCAGTCCCCGGACGATCGCGTCGACGTCATCCGGAGGAAAAACTTCCCCCGTCTGAGTCTCGCGGACGATCCGGGCCGGCTCGTTATCGCCGGCGAGAGCCAGGATCGGTCTGTCCGCCGCGAGATACTCGAACAGCTTGCCGTGGACGATCGACTTGTGGTGCGAGGTCGACGAGCAGCAACGCGTCGGCGCGGCGCTGCAGCGCGATCGCCGCGTTGCGTGGCAGAGCGCCGGCCAGGTGCACGATCGGCGCTAGATCCGGGGCCGCAGGATGTCCGCCTCGTGATCCATCAGCCGGCCAGCGATCACCAGCCGCAGCCGCCTCACCGTGCCCGGGTCCTCCCGCACCAGCCGTCGCAGCGCCACCAGCAAGGCTCGATCGTCGTGGCCGCGTACACCGCCGAGCGTCCCCGTGTAGACGAGGTTGACCCGGTCGGGGTCGAGTGGCGGCGGTATCGCGCGCGCCACCTCAGGCTCGAGTTCGGTATCCCAGGCATTGGGCACAACAGCGCCTCCGCGGCCGAAGCTCGCCCGGAAGTACTCGGCAAACGCGCGGGGTCGGCCCGATGACCTGATCGGCCTTTGCGATCACCTGCGCCTCCAGCCAGGCGTCAAGCCGGCGCTGCGGTCTGGTCGGAAACGCCTCTCGGAGGCTCTCGAACATCCATCCGTCGCGAAAATCCGCGATCCACGCCGGGCGCTCGCGACCGAGGGCGAGCCCGACCAGATGGGTCGAGTCTGGCGGAGAGGTCGTGATTACGCACTCGATCCGGCGCCGGCGAATCAGGCGGCGCACGGTTGGAATCGCCCATGCACCCCAGCTGAGCAGGTAGGCATCGGGGACGACCACCCGGGTCAGGATCGCCGGCGGTGCCTTGGCGACATCGGGCGCCTCGCCCTCGCGGGCGATCGCCGGCCGGCGGAGGACCCGGCGGAGCGCCCCAACGGAGATCAGATCCGGCGTCCGGACTACGCGGCTGTCGGCGTCGGTGTCGAGATCGCCGTGAGCGCCGGTGGTGACGATCGTCAGATCGTGGCCAAGCTTGCGCAGGTTCCGAGCCAGACCGCTCCACGGATCCCCGCCCAGAAAGGGCATCGGCGGGAAGTAGTAGGTGACGATGAGGATGCGTCGCACGGCGGGTGACCGTAGCGCAGCCGATCGTGGCACCGTCGTCTCAGGACGGTCGGCGCGCCACCGCGTGCAGCTGGTCCCCGCCGCCACCGGCCGAGTTGAGCAGCCACGCGAGCGGCACCGCGAGCAGGCACAGCCCGGAGGCGACACGGAGCCCGAGGCCCCCTGGGAACAGGCACCGGCCGAACATCCGGTACTGAAGCGAACCCGGAAGGCCCACGGTGCTCGAGGAGGTAGAGATCGAGACGACATCGAGGTGCGCTCCACGGAGCGCCCGCTCGAGCGCCGTGGTGGTGAAATGGCACCGGTGCCTCGGCACGTCCAGGTGAAACCAGAAGCCGCGAAAGCGGCTCGCCTGTGAGCAGCCGAAGTTCGGGACCGTGATCAGCACCAGGCCGCCGGGCCGGAGAGCTGCCCGCACGACCCGGAGCGCATCCACCGGGTCGTTGATGTGCTCGAGCGAGTGGCGGAAGAGGACGGCGTCGTAGCTGTCGGGCTCGAGCGCCGCAGTCGTGAGCGTCCCGCAGCGTGCATCGATCCCGCGGGCCGCCGCAGCGGCGCAGGCTGACTGCGACGGCTCGACGCCGGACATCATCCAGCCATGCGCGATCAGCGTCGCCGCGAGATCGCCGCGGCCACATCCCACGTCGAGCCCTCGGCCGGGCGAGCGCTCGCGCAGCGCGGACACCGGAGCGGAACGCAATGCGCTCCATCCCTGGAACGCGCGGATAAACCGCGAGGCAAGCCGCTCGACGGCAGTCATCCGCTCGCCGTAGGGGCCGTATTCTTCCGGGTAGAACTCTGCAAGCTGCTCGTCGCCGACCCGCGGGAGCGTCACCCCCGCGCCGCACACATGACAGCGGGCGACTTGGTGCGTGCCTCCGGTGCCGTGCAGGCGGTCGGGCGCCTCGATGGCCGGCTCCGGCAACCGCGCCGTGCAGACCGGGCAGATTGGGCCGGTGGCGCTCACGCCGGCCCCTGTCCGTAGACGCCGCGCCGTAGCGCCAGCGATGCCCGGAAGCCGATGCCGGCATCGATCGCTGCGGCCGGCACGGTCCGAGGCGGGAGTCCGTTGGCTGCACGCCATCCTGCCAGCCGGCCGCGGAGGGCGGCGAAATCATGCGAGATGACGATGTCGCCCACGGTAACGACCGCCTCGGTTAGCAGGGCACGAGCCGCCGCGCGCCCGCGCAGCACGCGATAGCGCCGGAGCAGGTAGCCGCGGCTGAAGCCGCCGAGCCGACGCTGGCGCGCTGAGCGATGACCGTGCGTGGCCGAGCCCAGATGGACACCCACCGCATCGGGCGCGCCCGTAACCCTCCAGCCGGCGGCTCGGATGCGCAAGCCGAGATCGAAGTCCTCCATGTAGGCGAACATCGCTTCGTCGAGTCCGCCCACCTCGAACCAGGCGCTCCGCCGGTAGGCAGCGGCCGCTCCCGCCGGGCAGGCGAGGACCGGGCTCGACTCGACCCGCGCCCACGGCGGCGAGTCCCTGGTGGCGCGGAAAGGCGCCGAGGGTTAGGTCGGCGCACAACCCCATGCTGTCGATCTTCCGCTCACCCGGCTGGAGCATCAGGGCCGCGACCCCGCCCACGTGTGGATCCGACTCGAACGGCGCGACCAGCCGCTCGAGGAAATCCGCGCGACAGTCGACGTCGTTGTTGAGCAGCACGACGATCTCGCCCGTACCCGCGGCGACTCCCCGATTGCACGCCACCGCGAACCCGTGGCTGGACTCGAAATGCTCGACGTGCACACTCGGCCACCGACCGCGCAACCGGTCTGACGTGCCATCGGTCGAGCCGTCGTCGACCACGATCACCTGATGCGGGACCGTTTGGACCTCCAGATGCCTCAGGCAGCTGTCGGTCAGCTCGAAGTGGTTGCAGGCCGGGATCACGACGTCGATCGAGGTGGGCACGACGGCGGATCGTAAGGAAAGGCGGATCTGGCACGCTGGCCCGCCATATGCACGTGGGCCTCAATCTCGTGTTCCTCGTGCCCGGCTACACGGGGGGCACGGAAACGTACGCCCAGGAGCTGATCCCGGAGCTGGTGGCCGCGGCCCCCGATGTCCGCTTCACCGCGTTCGTGAACCGCGAGGCGGCCTCGGGCCGCGGCCGCCCGTGGGGTGAGCTGATCCCCGCGATCACGGTGCCGGTCCGGGCCCGAAACCGGATCGAGTGGGTCCGAGGCGAGCAACTGCTGCTCCCCGCACTGGCGGAGCGCGCCGGCGTCGACCTCGTCCACAGCCTCGGGAACACGGCGCCCGCGTGGGGACATTTCCGCCGCGTCGTCACGATCCACGACCTCGCCTACCGTCTCGCGCCGGAGGCACACCTGGGCGTCCTCGGCCTCGGCATGCGCATACTCGTGCCGCTTGCCGCGCGGCGCTCGGACCGGATCATCGTCGACGCAGAGAGCACGCGTGACGACGTCGACCGATTGCTGAAGGTCGCACCGACCAAGGTCGACGTCGTACCTCTCGGCGTCGGCGCGGCCCGTCGCGTCGACCCCATGCCAGACGCGCAGTTGCGAGCCAAGCTCGATCTCGCCGATCAGCCGATAGTGCTGTGCGTGGCCGCCAAGCGTCCCCACAAGAACCTCGTGCGTCTGCTCAGCGCCCTGGCACTGATCCCATCCGAGCGCCGGCCCGTCCTCGTCCTGCCGGGCTACCGCACCGCACACGAGGATGAGCTCCGGGCACGCGCCGACGAGCTCGAGATTGCCGGCAAAGTTCGGTTTCTCGACTGGGTCGACCCCGCCGAACTCGAGGCGCTGTACGCCGCGGCGTCGTGCTTCGTGTTTCCCTCGCTGCTGGAGGGATTCGGTCTCCCCGTCCTCGAGGCGATGGCTCGCGGGCTGCCGGTTGCGTGCTCGGGAACCGGGGCGCTCGGCGAGGTTGCCGGCGATGCCGCTCTCCGTTTCGATCCACGCTCGGAGACATCGATCGCCGCCGCCATCGAACGCCTGCTCGGTGATCCCGCTGAGGCCGAACGGTTGCGCACGGCGGGACGAGAGCGAGCCGCGAGGTTCACGTGGGCGTCAACCGCCGCCGCCACGCTCGCCGCTTATCGGCGCGCCGGGGTCCGGGCGCCCTAACTGCCGAGGCGCCTCTCTCCCTCTATTCTGGCCGCGATGCCCCGCCTCCAGCTTCACTGCGCCAACCCCCGGGGTTACGACGTGAACCTCCGCTCCGGGCCGCAGATGCGCGAGTACGAAGCGATCGTACGGCGGATCAAGGCGGACGGTCCGTCCCGGATCCTCGACTGGGGCTGCGGCTATGGGCAGGTGTCCTATCTGTTGTGGCGCGCCGGTCTCGACGTGACCGCGTTTGACTACCGCCCCGGTGACGAGGAAGGCGTGCATGCGCTCGAGCGCTACCGGCACCTTCGCGCCCACATCAGCCACGATCCGCGCCGGCTCCCGTTCGCGGACCGGACATTCGACGCGGTCTTGAGTTGCGGCGTTCTCGAACACGTAGAGGATCCCGACGCCAGTCTCGAGGAGATCAGACGAGTTCTGGTTCCCGGCGGCACGTTCTACGTCTACAAGTTGCCCAACCGCGCCTCGTATCTGGAAGCGATCGCCCGTCGCGTGGGCCTCTACTACCACGGGGCGTACGAGCACGACCGGCTCTATGACGAGCGCTCGGCCCACGAGTTGCTGTCCCGCCACGGCTTCGCGGTGCAGGAGATGCGACGAATGAACATGCTGCCGCTGACGATCACCGGCCGCGTTGCCAATCGTGCCGCGGGCGCGATCTGGGCCGCGAATCGCGCGCTCAGCGCGGCGCCGGGATTGAACTGGTTCGCGACCAACATCGAAGCCGTCGCCAGCGCATCACCCGCGGTAGCTGCGCATCACGACGTCCAGCGAGCCCCGGAGCGACAGGCGGGCAGCGTTGGCGGCGAACCAGTCCGCGGTTGAGCGGCGCAGCGCAGGCCCCAGCTCGTTGACGCGGATGATCGCGTCCGCCAGGGCCTCCGGCGATGCGAACGGAGCGATGACGCCGTTGACGCCATCCTGCACGAGCTCGACCGCCGCGTTGTCCGCGGCGGCGACGACCACGCTCGGGGTGCCACGGGCCGCCGCCTCGATCACCACGAGGCCATAACCCTCCCGTCTCGATGGCAGGAGCATGCACAGCGCGCGCCCCAGCAGGTCGTCGACCCGTTCGTTCGGGACGAAGCCGGGTGCCTCGACCGCGCCGTCGAGGCCCATCTCGCGAATCAACTGCAGCACCTTCGGCCGGTCGGGGCCGTCGCCCAGGATCGCGGCGCGGATGCCGGGTTCGCGAGCGCGGACCCGCGCGATCGCCGGCACTATCGCCGGAACCCGCTTCTCGGGAATGTGCCGTCCCGCAAACACCACGAGAGGCTCCGGATCGTACGTCGGGCGTGCGTCGAGCGGCCCGTCGTACTCCCCCGCCAGAATCGTGACCTCACCCTCGAGGCCCTCGTCGCGCAGACGTCCGGCATGGAGCCGGGAGAAGCAGAAGGCGCGCTGCGGAACCCGGGCGCACAGCTCTCTGGATCAGCCAGCCGACATCGCCGCCGATGCTGCCCGAGGTACTCCCGCCAGTAGTCCCTCGTCCACACCTCATGCCAGTCGACGACGAGCCGATAGCCGCCGCGCCTCCTTGCCGCGGCCGCGGCAAGCAACGAGAAGTAGGGAAACGAAGCGGTGTGCACAACGTCATAGCGCCTGCCGTGGCGCAGCAGGTGCCAGAAAACGCCGAGCCCGAATACGAGCGGCGGCAGGACACGCCGTCGGCCTGGCCCACTGTAGAGCCGCATCCGTGGCCCGACGGCGTGAACGACCACACCCGGAACCCAGGCTTCTGCGCCGCGATCCCACTGGCGCAAAGTCAGATAGCTGACCTCGTGACCGTCTGCGGCCAACCGTTCGGACAGGCTTCGGTACCAGCGTTCCGCACCGCCAACCGTGTACGGAAACAGACAGTCGTAGACCATGCATACGCGCATCCAGCAGCGAAGGTTCCCACCCCACGCGCTAGCATCGCGTCGCAACAGCGCGACCTTTGCACGGCGCGAGCGTTTCACAAGGTAGGAGGCTGGGAGGGACCCGGCCGGTGCGCATGAGCACGATCGAGCACGAGAACCTCGCCGAGACTTGCCCACGAGATCGCCGGGTCGCGCCCTACCTCTCGGTCGTGATCCCCTGCCTGAACGAGGCTGACACGATCGCCGAGTGCGTACGCCGGGCGCGCGGCGTGCTCGAACGCAATCAGATCGTGGGCGAGGTCATCGTCGTCGACAACGGGTCTGACGACGGCAGCGGCCACCTGGCAGCCCGCGCCGGCGCGCTCGTCGTGCTCGAACCGGAGCGCGGCTACGGCAGCGCCTACCTCGCGGGCTTCGCCGCCGCCCGGGGCACGTACATCGTGATGGCCGATGCGGACCTGACGTACGACTTCGACGAGATCCCCCGCTTCGTCGCCGAGCTCGAGGACGGCGCGGACGTCGTCATCGGAAACCGGATGGACCACATTCATCCGGGTGCGATGCCCTGGCATCACCGCTACATCGGCAACCCGGTGCTGTCTGGGTTCCTGAACATCCTCTTCCGCACGGGGATTGACGACGTGCATTGCGGAATGCGCGCGCTCCGCCGCGAACTCCTGCCACGCCTGGACCTGCGGACCACGGGGATGGAGTTCGCCTCGGAGATGGTCATTCGCGCGTCGAAGGAAAAGCTCGTCGTCCGGCAGTTCGCAATCGAGTATCACCCGCGGGTCGGTGAATCCAAGCTTTCGAGCTTCCGCGACGGCTGGCGCCACCTCCGGTTCCTGCTGCTCCACTCGCCAAACTATCTGTTCATCCTCCCCGGGGCCGTGATGGCCGTGCTCGGTGGGACCGTCGAGCTGATCGTGATCACCCGGTTGGCGGTGTTCGGTCGCGAATGGGACATCCACGCGCTGATCGGCGGCGCATTGCTCGCGATCGTGGGCACGCAGATCGTCGCGCTCGGGATTTGCGCCCACGCATACTCCACGTACTTCATGGGCGAGCAGGACCGCTGGTTCGACAAGATGCGGGCGCGCTTCACGCTCGAGCACGGCCTACTCCTCGGCGGAGCAGTCGTGCTCGCGGGCGTCGTGGGCGGTGCCTACATCGTCCTGCAGTGGATCAACAATGGCTTCGGAGCGCTCGCGTATGAGCGTCTGGCGGTGCTGGCGGCGACGCTCATCATCGTTGGAATACAGATCTTCTTTTCGTCTTTCCTGCTCTCGATCCTCGGGCTGCGACGTAGGCGCTAGACAGCCGGTACAGACGGTTGAGCTGAGCTGATGGTCGTCGCTTGGGGGCTGTTCCCAATGGTGCTGCTCGCCGTCTGCCTCGGCTGTGGGCTGACGGTGGATTGGGCGTCAGGTGGGGTGATATCCGGCGCATTGTTGTTGCCGATCGGCCTTGCGCTCGTGATCGTCGCCGCGACGTTGACGACCGCTCGTGCCGGCACTGCGCCGCTCACGACCGCCGTCGTCGTCATTCTCGCGGTCGCCGGGTATGCGCTCTCCTGGCGACAGTGGCGCCGCCTGCGTCCCGAGCCGTGGGCACTCGCGGTCGGGCTCGGCGTTTTCGCGATCTGCGCCGCGCCGCTCGTTCTCTCGGGCAACGCGACTTTCCTCGGGTACTTCGTAGACAGCGACCCGGCATTCCACTTCGAGTTGACGAACTGGCTCCTCGCCCACGGACACGACTTGACCGGCGTGGCGCCCGTCACCTACTCGGCGGTCCAGAACGTCGTCCGCGAGTACATAAGTACCGCGTATCCGTTTGGCGCAGATGTGGCCCTCGGCTCCGTGCGCCCGCTGGTTGGCCAGGACCTCGCTTGGATCTATCAGCCCTACCTGGCCGTGATCATGGCGTTCGGCGCGGTGGCGCTTGATGAATTGCTGCGGGGCGTCGTGCGGTTGCGACCGCTACGTGCCCTCTGCGCATTTATCGCCGCGCAATCGGGTCTCGCGTTTGCTTTCTACCTCGAGGGCAGCATCAAGGAACTCGCCGCGACCGTAATCCTGACCGTCGTCGTGATTCTCGTGGTCGACCTGCTGCGCCGTCCGTTCCGGTTGCGCGCGCTGATTCCGCTCGCGATCGTCACGGTCGCCGGCTTGGACGTCTACTCGGTCACGATCTTGCCGTGGCTCGGCCTGCCCCTCGCGGTGCTGGTCGTGATCGCCGGCTGGCGCGAGCGTCGTCTTCTCAAGCGAGGCCCGGGCTGGCGGAGGGCCGCGATTCCCGCCGTTGCGGCGTTCGTGTTGATCGCAATCGCCGCGCCTTTCATCAGCGGCGCCTCCACGTTCTCGACCGTCGTGAGTGGGACGCTCGGCCAGCAGGGCGCTCTCGGCAACCTCGCGGGGTCACTGAAGCTATGGGAGCTCCTCGGCATCTGGCCCAACGGGGACTTCCGGTTTCCTGCGCTCGGCTACAAGAACGCGTACGTGCTGATCGGTATCGCGCTGGTCGCCGCCGTTCTCGGAGCGGTGTGGATGGTGCGCCATCGACACCGCGCCTTCGGCCCGCTGCTGCTCTTGACCACCAACTCTCTCGCGGCCGTCGTCCTGCTCAGCCGAGCCGGGCCGTACGGGTCAGCGAAGATATTGATGATCTTCTCCCTCACGGCGGTTCTGACCGCGATGCTCGGTGCTGTGGCCCTGATGGAAGTCGGGCGGCGGATCGAGGGCGGCATGCTGGCGGCGGCAATTGTCACCGGCGTGCTGTGGACGAACTTCCTCGCATACCACGACTCGACCGTGGCGCCACAGGCCCGTTTGCGAGAGCTAGCCGCGATCAACACCCGGTTCAGCGGCAAAGGGCCGGCCTTCTACGATTTGTGGGATACGTTCGCGGTCTACTTTCTGCGTGATGTATCGGTCAGCGTCCCGGATACATTCGCGGGACCAGTTCCGGAGGCAGCCGGACTTCCGCCGCTCCCATTCGGGCAGGCAAGCCTCGCGTGGGATCCGAACGAGCTCGACCAGTCCTTCCTGCAGACGTTTCGGCTGCTGATCCTGGGGCGCTCGCCGGTCGTGTCGCGCCCGCCCGCGAACTACCGGCTGGCCTATCGGGGCCGCTATTACGACGTCTGGCAGCGCACCTCGTCGCCTACGGTGATCCAGCACCTCCCGTTCACTAACGGTGGGGCCGGCCCGGCCCCTCCCGCTTCTTGTCGGACGATCACCGCCACGGCCGCGGCGGCCGCTCGCGATCACGCGCGGCTCGCGTACGTGCCGTGGGTGTCGTTGCCGACGTTGATCCCGTCCAAGGCGCTCCACTCGCTGCAGTGGAGCCCGTTCACAGACGGCCCACTCGGGACCCCGAGCGGTTACCTGGCGCTCGGCCAGCATGCCGGAGAGGCTGCCGACTTCGTGCGCGTGGCCGTGGCCGGCCGTTACCAGGTGTGGGTCGGCGGCTCGTTCAGCCGGCCCGTGAAAGTCGTGGTCGGCAGGCAGTTCGTCGGTTCGGTCAGCCGTCAGATCGGGACCGCCGGGCAGTACGTTCTGGTCGGAACGGTCAATCTGACCGCAGGAGAGCAACCCGTCCTGGTTGACAGACCTCCCGCCGACCTATTGCCCGGGAATGCCGTTGGCGGTGAGATGCTCGGTCCCGTGGTGCTCGTGCGTGGCAGCGCTCCCCCGCCGGTCACCGAGGTCGCGCCGAGCCAGGCGCGGTCACTATGCGGCAAGCGGCTCGAGTGGCTCGAGATCGTGCGCTGAGGGACCGTCGATCCGGGCGGCCGGCTGGGGGCTATCGCGGTCGGCCGACGGCGAGCTCCTCGAGGCGCCGGCGCATCGCGGCCCCGGTCGCCTCTGGGGAGAGCGTCCGCGCGATGTCCTCACGTGCGCGTGCTCCGATTCGCGCGCCGATGTCCGGGTGTTCGTAGACCTCGCGCATCAGTTCCGCCGCATGCTCGACGCTGGGATCCGCCCACTCCCCGTCGGGTGGGTAGATCTCGCAGTCCGGACCCACGCGACCGATCTTGTAGTCGACGAGGATAGCTGTTCTCGGCGTTCATGAAGTCGACGTTTCCCGGAGTAGCCGGTGCCGATGACGGGCTTTCCGATCGCCATCGCCTCGGCCATCGTCAGCCCGAACCCCTCGGAACGGTGCAGAGACACGTAACAGTCGCAGGCGGCCATCAGCGCGTCCTTCTCGTCGCCGCTCAGCGACCGATCGACAACGTGGATATCGGGCCGGCCATCGACGGCCCACAGCACCTCCTCCTCCACGTACGGGCGCAACGGCGCGTTGATCGTCTTGATCAACAGCTGCGGGCCCTCCCCGGCCTTGAACGCGTGCTTGAACGCCTCGATCAGGCCGACAGGGTTCTTCCGCTCGATCGTGCTTAGGTAGTCGAACACGAACAGAAACAGAAAGCCGGTCGGCACCCCGAGACGCAGCGAGCCACGATTTCGCGGGGAGATCTCAACCGGAGGCGGAAGCGCGATCACCGGAACGGGTGCGACCGCACCGATGTTCCTGGCCATGAACTGCGAATACACCCAGATCTCGTCGATCATCGAGAACGCCTTGTTCCATCGCTCCGGGATTCTGTTCGATCTCCCAGCCCCATACGCCGATTCGCGTCCCCGAAAAGTAGTCCTGACCCACCCGCTCCATCAGCGGGGGCAACTCATCGGCGTTCACGCACACGAGTTCGAATCCGTAGCCGCCCTCGTCCACGACGTCGTCGTAGGAGTGCCGCCCGTACTCGTCTGCGAGCGCGACTGGGGCCTGAAGATGGTCGAGCGGAACGCTGACCGTGGTCAGCGGGACGCCGGCAGCGCCCAACGCAGTGGCGTAGCCCCGCGCTGCGGACCCCAGGCCCAGGATGTGGCTCAGATATCCGGTAACGCGGACCCCCACCGTCGCGCCATCCGCGCCCCTCGGCGGCGGAACCGCCGCCCTCTGTGCCGGCCGCTCGAGCGTCGACGCGTTGGGCACGCGAGTTGCCACGGGCCGCCCGCCGGATCTGGGTGCCGGCGCCAGCAGCTGCTCAGGAACGTTCATCTCCTCGCGCCCCGACTTCCGCCACCAGGATGCGAACTCGACGCTGTCGAGCCCGTACATGTCGGGGAACGCTGCGACGACGTCGGCCCGCTCCGTGATCACCCGCTGGAGCGCGTAGCGGCTAATGCGTTCCGACGCCCAGGGCGCCACCGGCTCCTTCAGCCAGGACATGAACGCCTCGGTCCCATGCGCTGAGGACAGGTCTCCGAAGTCCCGGCCGATGATGCCGGTCGCATGTAAGAAAGACATCGTCTCGTCGAACACGATTCCGTTCGCGAGCCGGCCTCCGACGCCGACGCGGCCGTTGAGCTCGTGCCATCCGGCGGCTATCAGCTCGCGGGCGTAGCGGAGCGCCAGCGTCCGCAACAGAGGGAGCCGGCTGAAGCGCAGGCGGCTCGACGTGGGATTCAGCCGGTACGGGTGATTGGGCTCAAACCCCGCCATGTCCATGAAGCGGAGCGGCCATTCACCGTCGACGACGATGCCGGACGGAGTCTCCTGCAGCGTGCGTTCGTGCAGGTTCCAACCGCTCACGTTGCATCCCGGGTCCTCGAGCATCGCCACCGAGAACCGCGGGATCACGAGTTCCAGCATCCGCAGCAACCATCGCCAGTCCTCGGCGTCGCGCGCGCGCGGACGGCCCGCGAGCCCGCCGAGGACGGCGTCCGACCGCTGAATCCACCAGTTCAGGAAACTCCGCGCAGACGGAGCGCAATCGATCCCGATCACTTCGGTGGAGATCCTTCCGGCGGCCGCCAGCTGCCGTTGCGCGGGCTCGAGGCCGTCATCGGGGACGTCTCCAAACAGACGCGGCACGAGCAGCACGCCCCGCTGGCTGATTCCTCTCGCCAGCGGCGCCAGGCTGGCGAAGATCCAGGTGCTGGCGGGGAGATGGAGCATTGGCTCGGAGGAGTGGGCCGAGCGCTCCTGAAGCACTCGCGGTACCAGCAGGCTCACCAGCCTCGCGGGATCGTGCCGTGCCAGAAGACCTGCGACATCGACGTCGAGCACGTCGTGGATCGACACTACCGGCAGCTCAACATGCGCCCTGGCGGGCACCTTGGCCGGGCCGATCAGCACAACCTCGTAGCTCCACTCAGGATGGTGAGCGTGCAACATGCGTGCCAGCGCCCGGGCCTGCGCAAGCATTTCGGGTACGGCCACGGACAGTACGCGCATCACGCACATCCTGCCACACGGCCTGAACGCCGATCCCCGGGGTCAGTCCGAGGACGGCACCGGTGCGCTGGCCACGACCGCGTAGCTGGTCGACTCGAACTTGGCGTGCTCGAAGTGCTCGTACCCAGGCGCGAACACGTACGCGGGCGCATAGCCAGCGATCGCGCACAGCGCCAGCGCAACCTCGGGGAAGATCGGATGCTTGTGGGTCAGATCGACCCAGAATGTCTTGAGCGCCGGAACGCTGTGCGGATTCACCGTCTCGGCGATGAACAGCCCACCTGGCTTGAGCTTCACTCGCGCGACGGCTAGGAGCCGGTTCAGCTGATCCACCGGCAGGTGCTCGATCACCTGCGCGCAGAAGACCGTGCCGAGCGTGCCGTCTTCGAGCCCGTCGAGATACTCCGTCGCGTCCGCCAGCTCGGCGGACAGACCCCGCGCCTGAGAGCGTTCGACCATGCCGGGATCGTTGTCCACGCCGTGGGCGGCGATTCCTTCCGAAGCCAGCAGCGCGAGGAACTCGCCGCGCCCACACCCGACGTCGAGCACCGGCTGGTGATCGGACACGAGGCTGAGGTAGGGCCGCTGGAGCTCGGAGACGCGCTCGGGCGGGCCGCGGAATATGTCCTCAAACGCGGCGTAGGGCGAAGAGCCAACCACCCCGATATCGACCGCGCGGTAGCCGGTCACCTCGCCGACCGGTGTGGAGAATCGCTCAAATGGGTCGCTGGCGAGATATGGCACGGCGCGCAACTCCGGGCCGATCACGTCGAAATCAGCGGTTCGGCGGCGCAGAGCGCCTACTGTGCCGATCAGGTCATCCACGAGCATCTCGAGCATCTCGATTCGATGCGCGTCTTGCTCGTGGCCGCCCAAGTAGCCGGCCAGGATCATGTCGATCTCGTGCTGGTAGTGCGTGTAGGGGCGTAACGCCCGCAGAACGCCATTGCGGACGCCGCGCCGTATCCGGGCCTTGAGGGTGTCGCCTCGGGCCGGGAACGGACCGCGTTCGAGCAGGTCGCGCAGACGGGCCAGTGACGCGCTGTAGTCGCGGGTGATCATGGACGCGGAGTGCGGCATTATGATCGTTCGCGTGAGCGCAACCGTAAGCGAGGAGCGTTCCGTCGACGGCGCACGGATGGCCGGCTCGGCTTCCGCGGCGGTTTCGGTCAACCATGTGAGCAAGGCGTTCCGCTTGCCTCACGAGCGCTACCACACGCTCAAGGAGCGAGCCCTCCACCCGTTTCGCAACCGGAGCTACGACGTGCTCCGAGCGGTTGACGACGTTACCCTCGAGATCCCGCACGGCGAGTGCTTCGGAATCGTCGGGCGCAACGGCAGCGGCAAGAGCACGCTGCTCAAGTGCCTCGCGGGGATCTACGAGATCGACGGTGGCGAGCTGGCTATCAACGGAAGGCTGTCGCCGTTCATCGAGCTCGGAGTCGGGTTCAATCCTGAGCTGACCGCCCGCGACAACGTGATCATCAACGCGATCATGCTTGGGCTGACGCGCAAGCAGGCGCGCGAGCGGTTCGCTGACATCGTCGCGTTCGCCGAACTCGAGGAGTTCCTCGATCTGAAGCTGAAGAATTACTCGTCGGGGATGCACGTGCGGCTCGCCTTCGCGACCGCCGTTCAGGTCGACGCCGACATCCTATTGATCGACGAGGTGCTCGCGGTCGGCGATGCAGCGTTCCAGCAGAAGTGCTTCGACGAATTGACGCGCCTGCGCTCCGCCGGGCGCACGATGCTATTTGTGACCCACGATATGGGAGCCGTCCAGCGGTTCTGTGACCGCGCGATGCTGCTCGACCGCGGCCGCGTGGTCGATATCGGGGAGCCGGTGCCGATCGCGCGCCAGTACAACGAGCTCAACTTCGCGCGGATCCGCGAGGAGGCGGGCCAGTCGTATCCCGGTGCCCGGGAGCCCGCGGGTGACCGCGTCGCGGAGGTATTGAACGCGTGGTTCGAGACCCCGCACGGGGAGATCGTCCAGAGCGTTCACCAGGGCGACAAGTGTCACGTCCGCATGGACGTCGGGTTCGTAGCCGCGGTCGATGATCCGGTGTTTGCGATCACACTCCAGAATGAGAACGAGTACGCCGCTTTCGCGACCAGCACCGCCGCCCAGGAAATCGCGACTGGGCGCTTCGAGCCCGGCACTAGGGCTAGGATAGAGCTTGGGTTTGACAACGTGCTCGCACCGGGCCGCTACCGGCTGATCGCGACCGTCGCGCCCCTCCCGGGTGCCGCTCCGTATGACACGAACGTTGACAGTTCGATCATCGTGCACTCGATCCGGCCCGGCGGGGGGATGGCCGATCTCCCGCACACGCTCGAGGTCAAGCGCACCTGATGGCCACGGAGGCTCCCGCGGTCTCGGCCCATGGACCGTCCGCGTTCGGCGGAGACGCCCGTCGTTTCGTCGAGCTCACCACAACGCTCGCGCGCACCGAGTTCAAGCTCCGTTACTACGGCTCAGTCCTCGGCTACGTGTGGTCGCTCATGCGCCCGCTGCTGTTCTTCGGCGTCCTGTATGTGTTCTTCGTCAAGGTCGTCCGGATCGCACGCGGACCGTATTACGGCGCGTATCTGCTGACCGCGGTCGTGCTCTGGAATTACCTTGCCGAGGCGACCGGCATCTCGGTCAATTGCCTCGTCTCGCGCGAGGCGATGCTGCGCAAGATCCGGTTCCCTCGGATGGTCATCCCGCTCGGGGTGTCGCTCACCGCCACTTTCAACCTCTGCATGAACTTCATCGTGGTGATCGTGTTCGCGTTTGCCAGCGGGGTGACGCCAACCATCAGGTGGCTTGAGATGATCCCGATCGCGATGGGGTTCATCGTGCTCGCGACGGGCATTGCGATGCTCCTATCGGCGCTCTACGTGCGGTATCGGGACGTTCAACCGATCTGGGACGTGTCCCTTCAGGTCTGGTTCTACGGGTCGCCGGTCATGTATCCGGCCACCGCTTACGTAAGCCACAAGCTCCCCTCGGGCTTCGAGAAGATCGCGATGATCAACCCGGTGGCCACACTCATGGCCCAGATGGGCCACGCTTTCATCGATCCGAGCGGCTACCCGACCGCGTTCGGGGCCGCGCACGCGATCTGGCCGGTGGTCCTGGCGATCGCGATCATCCCGGGAGTGTTCGCGCTCGGCCTGTGGGTGTTCACCCGCGAGGCTCCGCGGATAGCCGAGAATCTCTAGCCGAGATCACGCGCGTGCGAGCGCCCACGCCTCGACAGCGTCGGGCGAGTCGATTCGGATCCGCCACGGCAGCGGATCGGCATCCCTCGCCGGCTTGACGGTGATCGATCCGTCGCCCTTGAGGGTCGCGATCGCTCCGAGCGCGAACACGGTCGCAAACCGCTTGACCATGACCACGCTCTGTCCGGTCGCACGCCGGCCCGGCGCGGAGACCGTCAGCTCGAGCCCGGTAGCCGGAACCACGAGATCGGACACCATCCCCGCCGCGCCGCCGGTCGTGCGCAGACATCCGCCGCGGCGAGAAACCGCGGCACCGAATGCCAAGCTCACGCCGGGGTACGTCGCCAGGGGCCCACGCGATAGAGCTGTATCGACCGCGATGTCCCCGGTCTCGCGACATCGCTAAAGCTCGGCCAGGATCCGCCGCAGACCCTCGTGCAGGCCGACCTGCGCGCTCCAGCCGAGCTCCGCCCGAGCGCGGGTCACGTCGAGGCAACTGCGCATGACTTCGCCCGGTCGCTCCGGGGCGAACTCGGGCTCATTCAGCGGCCCGCGGTCGCTCGACGTCGTTGAGCGCATCGATCAGGTCGAGCACCGAGGTCTCCTCACCACGCCCGATGTTGAACGGCCCGGTCACGTCCGCATCTGCGGCCGCCAGGTTCGCGCGCGCCACGTCGCTCACATCGACCCAATCGCGCGTCTGCCCGCCGTCACCAAAAACGGTCGGGCGACGCCCTTCGAG
Organism: uncultured Solirubrobacterales bacterium; assembly: GCA_963699325.1. Taxonomy (GTDB): domain Bacteria; phylum Actinomycetota; class Thermoleophilia; order Solirubrobacterales; family Solirubrobacteraceae; genus Palsa-465. The sequence continues at coordinate 63,981 of CAVOTN010000025.1, forward strand.
CAGGGCGCCGCAGAAGATCGCGACTACGCCTGCCTCGCCGTGGACGTCCTGGCGCGGGCCGTAGACGTTGCCGTAGCGGAGCGAGACGGTCGCCAGGTCGTGCAGCCGTGTATACAGCTCGCAGTAGCCCTCGGCGGCGTACTTGCCCTGTCCGTAGGGGGCGAGCGGTCGGATCGGATGGTCCTCGGGGGTTGGCCAGACGTCAGCGTTGCCGTACAACCCGCCGCCCGTGGACGTGTTCACGACCCGTCGCGCGCCGACCCTCAGAGCGGCATCGAGCACTCCGATGGTTCCCAGCACGTTCGAGGTCGCGTCGTCCGCGGGCCTGTCCACCGAGTAGCGCACGTCGATCTGCGCGGCCAGATGGAAGACGACCTCCGGCCGTGCTGCGAGGACGATCTCCTCAACGGCGGCGGCATCCCGCACGTCGGCGACCTCGAGCGTCGCGCCATTTTCGATCGCCGGACCAATGTTGGACTGCTTTCCGGTGGAAAGATCGTCTATCACGGTCACGCTGTCGCCCCGGGCAACCAGAGCGTCCACGATGTGCGACCCGATGAACCCGGCACCGCCGGTCACGACGCAGTTCATACGGTCGGGCAGCTTAGAGGCCTGCTCCGCGCGGGGCCGGAACGTTGGCGGGCCCGCACCGCGAATGCGGTACGGGCCCGACCGAAGGACGACCCTGGTAGGGCTGGGGGCCGTCCGATGACCCGCGAGAAAGGGGGCGATGCTCGCGGGCCCGTGTGACCTCCGTGTCGGAGCCAAGCATAGCGCTGCCGGGGCGGGCGCGGTCAACCGTCTTGGACTTAAATGGACGCTCTGTCCCCCCGTCGCGGGAGGCCAAGGGCGCAACCCGCGCGGCCAGATCTCGTTACAACTGTGGTGGTTGGCAGCGGGCGTGGACGGTTCGCGCTCGACGCCCCGCGGCAAGGCAGGCACTGAGATTGCGCCCCGACACCCCCGTTCAACCCCGTCCGAGTCCGATCGCCCCGCCAGCGACGGTCGAGGTCGTCGGCGTTCCCCTCGGGGTGATCGACTACGAGCGAACGCTCGAGTGGATCGACGCGATGGTCGCCGAGCGGCAGCGGGGATACATCTGCGTGTGCAACGTCCACACAGTGATGGCCTCCCGGGAGGACGCGGAGCTTCGCGCCGCGCTTCTGGCGTCCTCGCTCAACGTCCCCGACGGCCAACCGCTCGTGTGGGCGATGAACGCGCTCGGGCACTCGCTGTCCGATCGCGTCTACGGCCCCGAGCTGATGGCACGCGCCTGTGAGCGGGCGGCATCGACCGGCCGTCGCTTCTATCTTTACGGCGGCCGCAATCAGAGCGCGCTCGTAGAACTCGCGCTCCACCTTCGCCGCCGGTTTCCCGGCGTCCAGATAGTCGGTGGCTACTCGCCGCCGTTCCGGCCCCTCACCAGCGAGGAACAAGCCGCGGTCAGCGCCGAGATCAACCAGACGAGCCCGGATGTGGTGTGGGTGGGCATCGGCGTGCCCAAGCAGGAGAAGTGGATGGCGATGCTCCGTTCCCAGCTCGAGGCGCCCGTGCTGATCGGCGTCGGCGCTGCCTTTGATTTCCACGCCGGCCTGGTGCCGCAGGCTCCCCCGTGGATGCAGCGCGCGGGCCTCGAATGGGCCTACAGGCTCGCTCGCGAACCGCGCCGGCTGTGGCGCCGCTACCTGCGCTACAACCCTCGATTTGTGAGCGCATTCGCGCGCCAGCTCGCCGAGCGCCGGGCCGGTGGCGGGAAATCCTGACATCACCAACCGAACAGCCTCGGGCCGCGCCGCACGACCCCGACAACCTGCTCGACAGGCTCAGCCGACCCTCGACGCTGGAGGTGTATTACCGGCACACCATGCGACGAGAGCAGCAACTGCTCGCGGGCCGGCTCGGAATCACACGTGGCGATGTGCTTTCGGTCGGCTCCGGCTGGCATCCCGGGCGCCACCTGTTTCCAGCCCCGGCGTTCCGGCTGGTTGCCGTTGATGCGAATCCCGAACGGGTAGCGGGGGTCACGAACACCGGCCGCGCCGACGAGGCTCTCCTCGGCTACGCCGGCAAGCTCGGTTTGCCGCCGGCGTCCTTCGATGTCGTGCTTTACCGGCTGGTGCTTCACCACATCGCCTATCAGGGCCCGCTCGCGCCTTGCTTCGCCGAGGCTGCGGAGCTCTTGCGTCCCGGCGGCGCGATGGTCGCAATCGAGCCAGGACTCTGGCATCCGGTCGGGCTCGGGCTCGCGATGGCGAACCGGACGGGCGCCGCGACCACGATCCATGGCACTCCCGACGACATTCCGCTTTCGCCTCGCCGGCTGCTGTCGGAGGCGAGGGCAGCGGGTCTCGCCCCGGACCTGTATGCGGTGACATTCACGTGGCGGCGACTGCCCCCTTCGGTGCAGCGCGCCCTGGCGCCACTCGACACGCTCGGGTCGAGGCCCCGGACGGCGCCGTTCGGCCACACTCTGATGCTGATCGCCCGCAGGGAGAGATGACTCCGCCAGCGGTCCTCGAGCGCGGCGACGTCACCGTGTGCATCGCGGCGGGTGGCGCCACCGAGCTGCGGAGCCTGACGCTCGAGAGCGTCAGGGCCCATACACCTGCCGACGTACCGGTCGTCGTGCTCGGATCCGCGGCCGATCCACAACGAGAGTCAGCGCCACCGGGCGACGTCGTTCTGCTCGAGCCTGGCTGCATCGTGGCCGCAGACTGGCTCGATGGACTGCGAGCCGCGGCGAGGTCGACCGGGGCGGTGGCGACGGCGTCCGCGCTCACGCAACGGGACCTTCGCCGACCGGCGACCGACGACCGACGACTGGCGCCGGGCCCGGGGCACGACGAGGCCGCGGCGGTGGCGCGCACCAGGGCGCTCCGACTGCTCGCTCGTCTCCCTGCTGCTCACGGGCCGTGTGTCTACGTCCGCCGTAGCGCGCTCGAGCTGATCGGTACGCCGGACGCGCGCGAGATCACCCGCGATGAGCTCTCCCGGCGCTGCACCGAGAGCGGGCTGCTCCACGTGCTCGCTGATGACGTGCTCGTGCTCGACCAGCGTCCAGGCCCCGATCCGCCGTACCCGGCGGGCTGGGACAGCGGCCCCGTGACTCGCGCCACCGGCAAGGTCCGGCGAGCGATCGCTGGGCTGTCGGCGGTCATCGACGCTCGCATCCTGTACGGGCCGACAATCGGCACGCATGTGCACGTCCTCGAGGTCATCGCCGGACTCGCGCGGACCGGCGAGATCCGCCTGACCGTGATCGTGCCCGATGACCCGAGCCAGTACGCGGTAGAGCGGCTCGAATCCGAGCGCGTCCTGTCGCTCGTGACCTATCGCGAAGCCTCGAGCGCCGGCCGGCCGGACGCGGACGTCGTGCACCGGCCTTTTCAGCTGAGCAACGCAGGGGATCTGACGTTCCTCAGAACTCTCGGGGATCGGCTGATCCTGACCCAGCAGGACCTGATCGGCTACCACAATCCCTCCTACTTTCCAGATCTCGAGGCGTGGGAGGGATACAGGCGCCTGACCGCCCTCGCGCTAGCGGCCGCCGATCGCGTGGCGTTCTTCTCCGCTCATGCCCGCGACGATGCCGTCGGCGAGGATCTGGTTGATCCGGGCCGGGCGAGCGTGGTCCGGCTGGGCGCCGACCATCCGGCCGCGCCGGACGAGCGTACGTCGCCGCCGGCCGGAGCGCATTTGTTGCGTGACGGCGTCGAGGCGATCCTCTGCCTCGGAACCGACTTCCATCATAAGAACCGAGTGTTCGCGTTGAGGATGCTCGAGCGCCTGAAGGCACGTCATCGCTGGGACGGGATGCTCTTACTCGCCGGCCCGAGCGCCGCTTACGGATCCTCGCGGGAGCACGAGCAGCAGTTGCTCGCCGCGCACCCAGAGGTTGCGCCCTCGGTGCTTGACGTCGGTCCGGTCAGCGAGGCCGAGAAGGCGTGGCTGTTTGCACGATCGGCGCTCGTCGTGTACCCGTCCGTGGTCGAGGGGTTCGGGCTTGTGCCGTTCGAGGCTGCGGCCCACGGCGTCCCGTGCCTGTGGGCGCCGGGAAGCTCGCTCAGCGAGTTGCTACCGGACGACGCCGCCGGGATCGTCCCCTGGGACGCGGAACGGAGCGCGGAGCGCGCGCTGGCCCTGATGCGGGAAGAAGGCCCGCGATCCCGCAACCTCGAGGCAGTCCGTGCGGCCGCCGAACCGCTGAAGTGGGACGCGACCGCTGCCGAGCTCCTGGAGCTCTACGAGGCCACGGCCGACGCCCCGGCGCGGACCGCCACCGCATTCGGGTCCGGCGGCGGGCCGACCCAGAGTTCGCTCGGAGAAGACGCCATGCGGCTCGTTGGGCCCGGCGGGGAGCTCCCGAAAGACGTACACCGACCGCTGCTGGCGCTCGCCACCCACCCCCGGCTCGCCGCTCCTCTTTTCAGCGCGCTCAAGCTTGGCTACCGAGCCGCCCGTCGGGTCGAGCGTCACAGGTGCAGATAGGCGAGACACCGGTGAGCGACCGCGAACGCCCCGCGCGATCGCTGATTGTCGAAGTGCTTCGCGAAGAAGTAGCTCGAGGCGACAGCGAGCTCACGTCGCTGGTCGGCGACGACTGACCCGAGGTGCCTGACCACGGCCGCGGGCTCGTAGATCACCTGCCATCCGGCTCGGCGCAGCCGCATGCACAGGTCCTCGTCCTCCTTGTAGAGGAACAGCTCCTCGTCGAACCCCCGCACGGACACGTAAGCCGCCCGCTCAACCGCCATCACGGCGCCGGACACCCATGCCACCTCCTGGCGTGTGTGCGTCTCCCGCCAGTAGCTGTGGCCCCCCTTCACGGCGATGTCCGCCCGCAGCCCCCGCAGACGCCCGTGGTCGTAGGGCTGCGCGCGTCCGTCGACGGTGAGCAGCTTCGGTCCGACCGCCTTGACGCGGTCGACGCTCGTCATCGGGAGCAGCAGGCGCGTGACCGTGTCGGGAAGCAAGAACTCAACATCCGGGTTGAGAATCAGCAGGTAACGAGCGTCGGTCTGGCCGGCGAGGAAGTTGTGGCCGCCACCGAAGCCGAGGTTGGTCGGGACCGTGAACACCCGGCAGTTCGGAACGCGAGCGGCCAGGTCGTCCAGGTCCTCGCCGGAGGCATTCTCGAGCAGGTTGATCTCGAACGCCATCGAACTGCGCTCCAGATCCGAAACCACCGTGTCCACGCACCGTTCTAGGTAACGACGCGTTCGGTAATTCACGACCTGAACCGCAACCAGTGGGCCATCTGACATCCAGCCGACGATATCCGAGGGTTCGCCTGCGCCTGGCTTCGCCGGCCTCGGTTAGGAATCCGTGATGGCGAGACGCCGCGCGTCACCCGAAACGGTGGTGTATTGCTACTCTCGCGGCGTGTCGTCTCTCGCTACGGCGCGCTCGCGCGCCACGCCCGAGCCGGCCGGAGCGGCGCCTTGGAGCCCGGCTCGCCGCGTGGGTCTGATTGCCGATGTGGTCCTCGGGGTCGCCCTCGCTACCGGCTTCGGGGTGATCGTATTCGCCGCTACCGGCGGCACCGACCTGGCTCCGAACACCTGGGTCGAGATCGCGCTGACCGCGATCGGCGCCGCCTGCGCGGTCGCGGTGATTCTGCTCGGCGGCCGCGGGCGGGCCTGGGGCGGGGTGACCGTGCTCTTGTTCGCGGCGCTGGCGGCGCTGACGTACGCCTCGATCGCGTGGTCGGTGCAGCCGGCCGATTCGTGGGTCGAGGCGAACCGCACCCTCTCATATCTGGCCGCTTTCGGGGCAGCCGCGTCGCTGTCCAGGCTGGCGCCGGAGCGCTGGCCCGCGCTCGTGTGGGCGCTCGGGACCGTGGCGGTCGTGACCTGCGGCTACGCGCTGCTCGCCAAGGTGTTTCCCGCCACGCTCGACGCCGGCGATCACTACGGGCGCTTGCTCGTCCCGTTTTCGTACTGGAACGCGACCGGGTTGATGGCCGCGCTCGGCCTGCCGGCGTGCCTGTGGGCCGGCGCGCGACGGGAAGCCGGCCGCGCCGCCCGAGCGCTCGCCGTGCCCGCGACCGCGTTGCTGCTGACGGTGCTGATGCTGTCGTATTCGCGCGGCGCGCTGATCGCCGCGGTCGTCGGTCTGGCCTGTTGGTTCGCGCTCGTGCCGCTGCGCCTCCGGGCAACGCTGCTGCTCGCGCTCGGGGCGATCGGCGGCGCGGTGCTGTCGGGCTGGGCGCTCGCGCACCACGCGATCACGCACGACAACGCCACGATCACCGCGCGGACGAGCGCCGGGCACGAGTTCGGCCTGATTCTGCTGGCGGTGCTGGCGCTGATGGCGGTCGTCGGCCTGGCGGCCGCGTACGCGCTCGACCGGCTCGGGCCGGCGGAGCACGTCCGCCGGCGGATCGGCACCGCCCTGATCGTGCTCGTGGCGATGGTGCCGGTGGTGGCGATCGCCGGCGTGGCGGCGTCCTCCCGCGGGCTCACCGGCGAGATCTCGCACGTCTGGAACGAGGTCACGAGCCCGAACAGCCATGTCGGCAACAACCCCGGGCGAATCGCGGAGCTCGGCAACAGCCGACCGCTCTACTGGAGCGAGGGGTTGAAGGTCGGCGAGCATGCACTACTCGCCGGGACGGGCGCCGGCGGCTTCGACACCGCGCGCACTCACTACAGCTCGAGCACGCTCGACGTAGCCCACGCCCACAGCTACGTGATCGAGACGTTTGCCGACCTCGGGTTGATCGGGATCGCGGTCAGCCTCGCGCTTCTGGTGGCGTGGGCGCTGGCGGTGGCGCGCACGCTCGGGATCGGGACGCGGCCGCGCGCCCCGGCACCGAGGACCGCGAACGACCCCACGCCCGCGAACGGCGCCGTCGCGCACGCCCCGAACGGCGCCGGTGCCCACGCCGCGAACGGCGCCGGTGCCCACGCCGCGAACGGCGCCGTCGCCCACCCCGCGAGCGGCCCGAGTCCCGCCTCTTCCTTCTCCCCGTACGCCGCCGAGCGCGCCGGCCTCCTCACCCTGCTCGCGGTGGTCGTGATCTTCGGCGTCTCGTCGCTGATCGACTGGACCTGGTTCGTCCCGGGGGTGGCCGTGCCGGCACTCGTGTGCGCCGGGTGGCTCGCGGGCCGCGGGCCGCTGGACGCGACCGTCGGGCCAGCCCGCGACCGCCGGCGCGTGTCCACCTCTCACGGAGCCGCGGCGGCGGGGCTCGGGGTGGTCGCGGCGACGATCGTCGCGGCCTGGTTCGTGTGGCAGCCGCTGCACTCGGCGGGCGCGTTCAACGCCGCGATCGGCGCGATGTCGCAGGGCAACTCGACCGCCGCGCTGGCCGATGCCCAGAGCGCCGCGGCAAGCGATCCGGTCTCTACCGAACCGCTATGGGAGCTGTCGGAGATCTACTCCGCCCGCCGTGATCCGACCGCCGCGCGCGGGGAGCTCGTCAAGGCGGCAAACGTCCAGCCCGCGAACCCCGAGACCTGGGAGCAGCTGGGCGAGTTCGACCTGGCGCAGCATCAGACAATCGTTGCAGTGCTGGAGCTCCAGACCGCGCAGCTGCTCGATCGCAGCTCGGCTTCCGTCGCTCAGGAATTGGCCGCCGCCGAGAGCGCGCTGTCGCAGTCCGGTTTCACCGCACCGCCCGCGCCAGCAGCATCCGGCTGAGCAGCGGCGGTCCCTCGACCGCTCGCACCCGCACCTCGCCGAACCCGAACTCGTCGAGCAGCGTCCGGAGCGAGCGCCGCGTGTACAGGTGCAGATGGTCTCCGAGCGGGTCGGAGAACCGCTCGACGCCGCCGAGCGCGACGCGCAGGCGCCCGTGCGACGGCGTGGTCACGAGCAGCCGACCGCCGGGCGCAAGGACCCGTCTGACCTCCGAGAGCCACTGACCGGTGTCGGCCACGTGCTCGATCACCTCGCTGGCCCACACGAGGTCGAATGAGCTGTCCTCGAACGGCAGCGGGCCGTCGAAAGGGACGAGGCGGAAGTCGAGCTCCGAATGCCGGGCGCGCGCCCGCTTCAGCGCCGCCTCGGCCACCTCGACGCCGATCGCCTCAGCGCCGGCCTGCGCCAGGGCCGCCGTGAACTCGCCGGTCCCACACCCGAGGTCTAGGGCCCGGTCGCCGCCACGAACCTCGCCGCGCAGGAAGCGCAGCCGGCGCTCGAGCGACGGCGGGTCGAGCTCGGCCGGGAGACGCTCCCACAGATCTTCGTAGTAGTCCCTGATCGGCCGACCGTATCGCGGCCGGCGCCCGTCCCGGCGTGCCCGGGTTCCGGGATACCCGGATACCGCGCGTGTAGGAGTCGACATCGGCGGGCGTTCGCGGTTAGAGTCCGCAGGCCGGACTATCGTGCGGAATCCGGACGAGTCGTGAAAGTCGCCTTCGACAGCCGTCCCACCAAGAGCACCCATGGTGTTGGGCGCTACGCGCGGTGCCTGCTCGAGGCGCTGCGCGACGCAGGGCACTGCGAGGTCGTCGAGACCCACGAGCCGCGCCGCTGCGAGCTGTACCACTCGCCCTGGATCGACGGCGCGATGCTGCGCTGCCCGGTGCCGATGGTCGTGACCCTGCACGACCTGTCCCCGCTCAAGCGCCACGGCCAGTACCTGCGCTCGAGGCTGCGATTCAAGCTGCGCTACCTCGCGGTCCAGCGGGCCACCCGCGTGATCGTGCCGACCTACGCGGTCGCCGAGGAGGTCGAGAACGTCCTCGAGGTGCAGCGCGAGCGGATCGCGGTGATCCCCGAGGCGCCGGCGCCGGCCCTGCACGCCCGCTCGGAGGAGGAGGTCTCGGCGGTCCGCCACCAGTTCTCGCTCCCGGAGCGCTACCTCGTCTGGGTGGGCACGATGCGGACCCCCGAGCCCCGCAAGCGGATCGCCCAGCTGACCCGCGCGACCCGGTCGATGCCACTGGTGCTGGTCGGGCCGACAGCGCAATGGGCACGCGAGCTCCCAGGTGTAGAGCTGACCGGCGCGGTCAGCGACGACGAGCTCGCGGCGATTTACACCGGCGCCCACGCGCTTGTGTTCCCGAGCGACGATGAAGGCTTCGGCCTGCCTCCGGTCGAGGCGCTCGCGTGCGGGACGCCGGTCGCGGCCTGCGACGTCCCCGCCCTGCGGGAGGTTCTCGACGGCCGTGCGATGTTCAGCCCGCTCGACGACCTCGACGGCCTGATCGCCGCCGCGGAGTCCGCCGAGCACCCCGCACCGCCGCCACCGGCCTGGACCTGGCACGACGCGGCGGAGTCGACATGGCGCGTTTACCTCGAGGCAGCCGCCGCGACGGACTGTTGCCAGATCGCCCGGCCGAAACATCGGGCCGCCGCGCTGGTTAAAGACGCGTGACGTTTGTCCACCGTCGCACCCCGCGCGCCCCCGGCGCGCCGCTCCTGGCCGTGCTCGCGCTCGCGATCGGAGCCATGCTCGCGCTCGCGCTACCGGCCGGCGCCCATGCCGCTGCCCGCGTGCTGGTCATGGGCCACAGCGGCCACGTGACCGCCCGCCAGGACCCGTTTGTCCCCGCCGGCGAGCCCACGCCGGGGCCGGCCCCCGCGGCGATCGCGACAGCGGCGAAGGCCAAGCCCAAACCGAAGCCCCAGAAGACCGTCTCCAGCGAGCTGGGGCGTCTGCGCAAGTCGGGCGCGATCACCCCCGCCCAGTACTCCACCTACAACTCGCAGTGGGGCGCTGCGCTCAGCTCCGAGCGCCGGCTGCGCGGCACGCGCGCCACCGAGCTCGAGGCCGTGATCGAGAACATGCACAACATCGCCGCCGCCGGCAAGCTCACCCCCGGCCGGCTGCCGGCGTTGTTCGAGACGCTCGCGGTCAACCGCCAGTGGTGGACGACCGGGCCGCTGCTCAGCTCGGGGCAGTACGTCGAGTTCGCGGGCTCCCAGCTCGTGTGGGAGTACTACGCCGGCCAGGGGATCGAGCTTCAGGTACTCGCCACGTTCGGCAAGGCCGACGGGCTGTACACGGGCGGCCCGTCGGACTACGCCGAGATGCGCGAGGTCCTCAGCGAGATCATCCCGCTCGCGGTCAACCGCGCCGGCGGCCTCGTGTGGGAGTACTACTTCCGCTTCGACGGCGGCGTCCCGCCGTGGACCAGCGCGATGTCGCAGGGGACGGGGATCGAGGCGCTCACCCGCGCCTCGGAGGCGTTCTCCGACCCGAACTACCTCACGCTGGCCCACGAGGCGCTGCCGGTGTTCACCGCGCCGCCGCCCGTCGGGGTCCGCGTGTCGACCGCGCTCGGCGCGCGCTACGTGCAGTACACGTTCGAGCCGAACACGCTGATCCTCAACGCGTTCCTGCAGTCGCTGATCGGGCTCTACGACTACGCCCAGGTCAGTCACGACCCGGAGGCGCAGCAGCTGTTCGCCGCGGGCAACGCCGAGGCCCAGGCCGAGGTGCCCCAGTTCGACACCGGCGCCTGGTCGCTGTACCAGCCCGGGGTCGAGGACACGCTCAGCTACCACGAGCTCGTCACCGGCTTCCTCCAGCAGCTGTGCACCCGGACCCAGGCGCCGGTCTACTGCGTCACCGCGCAGCACTTCACCGCGTACCTGACCACGCCCCCGACGCTCACGCTGGTGACCACGCACGTGCGCAAGGGCAAGACCTCGTCGATCTCGTTCCAGCTATCGAAGATCTCGCGCGTCGGGATCGTCGTCATCGGCCCCGGCGGCAACACCCTGTTCTCGACCAGCGCGAGCTTCGGATACGGCACGCGGTCGTTCTCGGTGCCGGCGCTCAAGCACAAGGGCACCTACACGATCCACATGTCCGCCACCGACCTCGCCGGCAACTTCAACCGGATCGTGGGCACGATCCAGGTGTCCTGAGCCCTACCGCGCGGGCGTCGGCGGGCTCTCGAGCAGCAGCGTCACCGGCCCGTCGTTGACCAGCTCGACGGCCATCATCGCCCCGAACACGCCTCGCGCGGCCCCGAGGCGCTCGCAGAACCGCTCGTACAGCGGCTCGGCGCGCTCAGGAGGCGCGGCCGCGACGTAGCTCGGGCGGTTGCCGCGGCGAGCATCGCCGTAGAGCGTGAACTGGCTGACGCACAGCACCTGGCGGTCGCCGAGCGGCTCGTTCATCCGGCCGTCGCCGTCCGGGAAGATCCGCAGCGCACGCACCTTGTCGGCCAGCCAGTCGGCGTCGCGCGCAGTGTCCTCATCCCTGACGCCGAGCAGCACAAGCAGCCCGGGGCCGATGTCGGACACGAGCCGGCCGTCGACCGACACCGAGGCCCGACTGACGCGCTGGATGAGCGCTCTCACTTGCCGTCGTCCGCGCGGAGCTCGGCGGCGGCGTGCTCGGGCGGGACGATGTTGAGGTGCACGCCGGCGCCGAGCTCGAGCCCAGCGAGGTGCACCAGGCGCGGCAGGATGTCGATCCGCCAGCAGAAGTGCTCCGCGCCACGCGGCGCCGTCCGCACCCACAGGTTGAGCGGCGGGCTCGCGCCCAGGCGGCGCGACAGGCGGCACAGCGCATCGTGCAGCATCCTGGCACCGGTCGGCCCGTCGTCCTCGAAACGCGCGCGGGGCGTCCGCGGCGCGATCAGCAGCTGGAACGGCACCCGCGCCCCGTAAGGGCACATCAGCACGACCTCATCGTCGATCGCGACGATCCGCTCGCGCCGGCGAACCTCCTCCTGTACGAGGTCGGCGAGCAGGTTGCCGCCCATCGTCCGCGTCGCGTACGCGCCGAACCGCTCGCGCTCGCGGGCGATCGCCGCCGGCACGAAGTCGAGCGCGTACAGCTGGGCGTGGGTGTGGGGGAGCGAGGCGCCGGCCTCGCGCCGCTCGTTGACGATCAGGTGCACGTACGCCGCCTCGCCGTGGCTCCGGATCCGCTCGCGCCACACCTCGACCGCCCCGACGACCTGATCGGGGGTCAGGTCAGACAGCGTGGTCACGGAGTCGGGCGCGTTGACGATCACCTCATGGGCGCCGTGCGCCGGCCCCGCCCAGAACAGGTCGGGCTTGGCGTCGGGCTCGGGCGGCGGCGAGTCGCCGGTCAGCGCCGGGTACAGATTGGGGACGACCCGGACCGTCCAGCCGGGGGTGTTCGGCCCGCCGCCCTCCGGCCGCACCGCGTATACCTCCGGCGGCGTGCGGTCCTCATGCCCCTCGGCGAACGGGTCGTCGTCGCGATCGATCGCCGGCGCCGGCGTCGCGCTCAGCTCGCCTCCCGGGCGGTGCGCCCGATCACCGGCGACGATCGCCCTGAACCCGGTCAGGGGGTCGATCCGGACCTCAGGCATCGCGTCCCTCGACGGCGCCCCCGGCGCGGTCAATCAAGCAGCTTCTCCATCGCGACGTGCTCGATTCCCGCCTCCCAGAACAGACGCCCGCGGGCGCGGTAGCCGGCGGTCTCGTACAGCTCGCGTGCGTACGTCTGGGCGTGGAGCACGAGCCGGCGGGCGCCGCCGGCGCGGGCCTCGAGGTCGGCCGCCTCGAGCAGCGCGGTCGCGATTCCCTGCCGACGCGCCGACACCCGGACCGCGAGGCGGCTGAACTGGGCGGTGGTGCCCACCAGCACGATCCGGCAGGTGGCGAGCAGCTCCCCATCGCGCACCGCGACCAGGTGGATCCCCTCGTGGTCGCGGCCGTCGAGCTCGTCGCGCTCGGGCACACCCTGCTCGACGCAGAACACCGCGTGCCGCAGCGCCAGCGCAGCCGCCAGCTCCTCCCTGCTCTGGGCGCGCCGGATTTCGATCACGGCTGTGCCCGTGGACCGGAGCGGAGTCATCGCCTCCACAGGTTGCCACACAGGCCAGCCGGTCCCGCCACCGTGGCCCCTCGGCCAAGCTCGGAGCGAGGCTGAGAGGGCCGTAGCGCAGCGGTGTGAGCGAGGCTGAGGCGTCGGGCCCGCAGCCCTCGCGCCCGGCGCAGTTCGGCGGCCGGGTTCAACAATCGCGGGAGCGACGCGAGAGGTCGCGGCCTGGAGCCCTCGCGCCCGATGCGCTAGGCAGCGGGCGGCACGATCAGCCGAAGCGCGCCGGGCTGCCGGACGGACCTTTGGCCGAAGCGACCTGCTTTAATGGGGGAGGCCATTCCTCCTAGCCGGGTGGCGGCGAGGGGGCATCTCCGCTTCTGAGGGTTATCCTCGCCGTGCACGGCCTCTAGCGAGACCGCCTGAGTCGCTTCGAAGTACCTCCGCGGCTCGCATTTCCGAAACGCAACCTTTCGATCTGTATGGGTGATTCCACCCCCTTTCCCAGTCCTGCCGCAATTGCGCGCGCGGAGCTGTTCACGCGCGAACGCTACGTCTACGAAGGCGAGTCGCTCGAGGACGCCCTCGCGCCCGGGTCGGCGCGCCGGCGGGCCCTCGACGCCGCGCTGACCGAGCTGGACGCCGGCGCGCACCAGCCCTCGATCGAATGGCGCCGGCAGTTCTCGCTGCTGCTCGGGCTCGAGCGGCTGCTGTCCGAGGAGGATCCGCGCCTGGCCGACGACACCGTGCTCTCGGCCCATCAGGTCGACGCGCTGTCGGGCACGCTGACCGCGCTGCTCGCCGAGGCCCAGCTGAGTGGCAACGGGAATGGCGCCGTACCGACACCGCCGCCCCCGCCCCCGATTGAGCTCGCATCGGTCGCGATCCCCGGCGAGGAGGATTCCGAGCTCGACGACGCCAACGGCGATGTCGACGACGAGGAGCCCCAGGACTGGCAGGACGAGGGGGACGAGCTCGACGACGACGTGCAGCTCGCCGAGGCCCCGGACGATCCCAACGCCGACCGCCGCTTCTGGTTCGAGCACGCGACCGGCGCCGGCAAGACGGTCGCGGCGCTCGGGTTCGTCGAGGGCTCGCGCACCGGCGGCGTGCTGATCCTCACCCACCGCCGCAACCTCGTCGACCAGTTCAACGGCGAGCTGCGAGACCGCGGCTACCGCGACCGCATCTGCGCACCGCTGCTCAAGGGCAAGGACAACGCCAACGGGCCGGTGACCGTCGAGACCTACCAGTGGTTCGTGCGCAACGCGGGCCGGATCTCCGACGCGTACACAATCGTGATCTGCGACGAGGCCCACACCGCGCTCGGCGAGAAGACCTCGGCCGCGATCCGCGCCTGGTCAGGCCCGATCTTCATCGGCATGACCGCCACCGGCGCGTTGATCGCCCGGCACGTCACCGACCTGTTCCCGACCCAGACCTCGCGCTTCGACCTGGCCCAGGCCGCCCGGCGCGGCGTGATCGCGCCCCTGCGATGCATCCGGATCCCGCCGGGCCCCGGCGTCCGCACGATCGCCAAGGTGCCGTTGCGCCGCGGCGAGGTGGACACCGAGTTCGACCAGGAGATGCTGGCCGAGCTGCTCGACCAGACGCCGTTCAACATGGCGATCGCCGACCTCTACAAGACTCGGTTCAACAACGTTCCCGGGGTCGTGTACGCCGCCGGCGTGCGCCACGCCTACAACGTCGCCAAGGCGTTCCAGGACATGGGGATGAAGGCCAAAGGCGTGTCCGGCGAGACGCCCAAGCGCCAGCTGGCGCGGATCCTCGCCGACTACGAGTCGGGCAAGATCGACGTGCTCGTCAACGCCCAGCTGCTCGCCGAGGGGTGGAACAGCCCACGGGCGACGATCTGCATGCACCTGGCGCCGACCGCGTCGAAGCGCATCTACCAGCAGCGTGTGGGCCGGGTGACGCGCCGGCATCCGGGCAAGGAAGCGGGCATCGTCGTCGACTTCGTCCACCCGGCAACCAAGCACGACGATCCGGTCGTGACGCTGCATTCGCTGCTCGATCGCGACGTATATCGCGGTGGCGCGATCGTCGTCGGTCCGGTGCGCCGCGGCCGCGGCCGGCGGGTCCGGGTCGAGCGCCGGGTCCTGCCGGTGACCCCTGATCCCGAGCGGCGCGCGCAGGTATTCGAGCGCGAGCTGTGGCGGATCGCGGTCGAGCACCTCGACTACGGCGAGCAGCACGTGTGGGCAGCCCTTGCCGGCGCCCGTGTCGCACCCAACGGCTGGCGCCGGGCCAAGGCGATGCTCCACTTCGATCGTGGCGGGGAGTTGAAGCGGCGATTCCTGCTGACGGCGGTTCAGCGCAACCGCAACTCACAGCTGCGGCTGCGCGCGTTGCAGGAGATCGCGTCCTCGCGGGACGCCGAGGCGTTCGACACCGCGATCGACATCATGGCCGGCTGGCCGCGCGACGAGCGCCGCGAGGGCGTGAAGATCATGCTCCAGGCGCTCGCTGAGCGCCGCATCGGCCGCCGCGACCAGGCCAACGCGTGGATCTGGCGTATGGCGGAGTACACACGCGAGGTCCACGAGGAGTACGCCGTCCAACGCTGGCCCGAGACCAAGCGACTGCTGGGGCTGCTGGTGAACTCATCGGGCGCCGCGCACGCGCGCAACGCGCGCCGCCTCGTTCACGCCGCGCGCAAGGAGGACCGACGGCTGTCGGCGGCGCTGCTGGCGGCGGCACTCGCCCACACCCCGGAGGCCGAGGAGGCGCTGCGGGGCGCGCGCACGCGGATGGCCCGCAAGCCGGCCGCACTCGCGCGCGAGCTGCTCCGCAACTTCCCCAAGGGCCGGCGCGGCAAGAGCCGGCGCAAGCGCAAGGCGCCGGCGACCGGCGCGGCCGGCGCGGCGGGCGCCGCTGCCCGGGCCGTAGTGGCGACAACGGTGGCGCAGAACGGCGACGAGCCCATATCGAACGACGACATCGTCGAGGTCGACGTCGAGGTGGAGGTCGACGACGACGATGACGAACTCGATGTCGATGGCGGCGGCCGCGAAGCGGACGACATCGACGACGATGACGTCGACGATTCCGCGGACGAGGACGACGACGACATCGACGATTCCGCGGACGACGATGACGATTCCGCCGGCGATGACGACGACGACGATGACGATGACGACGTCGACGATTCCGCGGACGACGATGACGTCGACGACGCCGCGGACGACGACGTCGACGACTCCGCCGACGACGATGACGAGGACGACGACTCGCACGACGCCGAAGCCGCGGCGTAGCCGGTCCGAAACTCGCCAAAGCCCGCCGCGGCCACCCGCTTGGCACATAAGCGTCCGCACGGCGCTTATGCGCCCGAGCCGCCGCGCGGGGGCCGTCGCGCGCGCCTCCGCGCCGGCGCGTCAGGCGCCGCCCAGGTGTACCTCGCCCGCGTCGAGCTCCACTTGCCCAGCGTCCGTCCGCACCACCAGGCGGCCGTCGCCGTCGATGCCGGCGCCGGTCCCCGAACGTCCGGCCCACCGCACCTCGCGCCCCAGCAGCGCATCGCGGGCGCGGACCGCATCGAGCACCACCCCACTCTCGGCGGTGATCCAGCGCTCGAGCCCGCCGAGCAGCGCCTCGAGCGCCGGCTCGATCGCACTCGGCTCGCGCCCGAGCGTGCCGGCGCGGTCGCGCAGCTCGCGCGGGAAGTCCTCGGCGCGCAGCGCCACGTTGACGCCGATCCCGACGACCGCCCACCGCTCCTGAAGGCGCCCCTCGACGAGGATGCCCGCCACCTTCCGTCCGTCGACGAGCACATCGTTCGGCCACTTGATCGAGGCGTCCGCCCCGACGAGCTCCGCCACCGCCACCCCGGCCGCCAGCGGCAGCAGCCGCGGCGGCTCGCGGATCACGATCGAGCACAGCAGCGCGCGGCCGGCCGGCGCACTCCAGGTCCGGCCCTGGCGCCCCCGCCCGGCCGACTGCTCGGCGGCGGTGACGAGCGTGCCGTGCGGCGCCCCGCGGGACGCGAGCTCGCGGGCGCGGGCGTTGGTCGAGTCGGTTAGCCGGAAGTGAGCCCGGGGATGGCCGAGCGCCGGCGGGCTCATTCGCGGGTGGCCGAGCGCCGGCGGCTCATTCGGGGCTGATCCGGATTTCGTCGTCGACCGCGACGTCGAGCCGGGCCGCCGCGTCGCCCTGATTGACCGCCACCGCCAGGCGCCGGTAGGAGTCCTCATAGAGGATGAGCTCGCCGGCGCCGGCGTCCGCGAACGTGCTCACGTACCGCGCGGGCGAAGTCCGCCCGCCGCCGGAGGTGCTCACCGCAAACACGCGGCCCAGCTCGAGCTCCGGCTCCTCGACGTCGAGCTGGACGTTCCCGAAGCGGTCGATGTAGAGCACGTGCGCCACGATCACCCCGCCGGCGATCTCCGGCCGGGGCAGCTCGAGCGAAACCAGGCTGCCCGGATCGCACGGCTCACCCGCATCGCGAAGCGCTGCTCCGCCGGCCAGCCGCGCCGCCACCGGCGCGAAGATGTCGCGGCCGTGGAACGTTGCGGACACGGGCGCGAGCGCAAACGGCGAGCTTGAGACGTCGACCGCCTCGACGATCCCGCCGGCGCGGTCCGCCGCCAGCGACAGCAGCCCGTTGTCGGGTCCGACCAGCAGCCGCCCGTCCGCCGCCCGCAACGCGACACCCCGCCGGTCGCTGCCGACCCCGGGATCGACGACCGCGAGATGGACCCCGATCGGCAGGTAGGGCAGAGCGCCACGCAGGATCACCGCCCCCGCCCGCACATCCCCCCGCGGAACCCAGTGGACGAGGTCGATCACCCGCGCCTGCGGGCAGATGCCGGCGATCACCGCGTGGCAGACGCCGACGAAATCGTCCTCGAGCCCGTAGTCCGAGAGGAACGAGATGATCGGAACGCTCACGGGCCGTTCGCGGCATCGGCGACGAGCGCGTCCACCAGCCCGTCGATGTCGTGGCGGGTCGCCTCCACATCCGGCTCGCGACCGTACTCCCGGAGCGTCGCGCTTGTGACGGGACCGATGCTGACCAGTCGCGCGCCCACGTGCGCACCGACGTCGCCGGCGGACTCAAAGAAGAACCGGACCGTCGAGGACGAGGTGAACGTCACGTAATCGGCGTCCGCGACCGCGGACAGCTGCGCTTCGGTCAGCGGCTCGGCGACCGTCTCGTACAGCGCCACCACGTCGACCTCGGCGCCGCGCTCGCGCAGCGCGTCGATGAGCACGTCCCGGGCCTCCGCCGCCCGCGCCACGAGCGCACGACGCACGGGCACGTCGGCGAGCGCATCGACGAGCCCCTCGGCCACAAACCGGTCGGGCACGACGTCCGCGATCACCCCGTGGGAACGCAGCGCAGAAGCCGTCCCCGGTCCGATCGCTGCGACCGTGGCGCCCGCCAGCGCGCGCGCATCCAACCCGGCGACACCGAGCCGTTCAAAGAACAGACGCACGCCGTTCGGGCTCGTGAGGCACACGAGGTCGTACCCGGAAATCGAAGGCGCCGGCCCGTCGAGCGGCACGATCCGGATCGCCGGCGCCTCGACGACGGCCGCGCCGAGAGCCGCCAGCCGCCCGGCCAGCCCGCTCGCCTGGGCGCGCGCCCGCGTGACCGCCACCGTAAACCCTGCGAGCGGCCGCGACTCGAACCACGACAACCGCTCTCGCAGGCCCACGACAGAACCGACGACGATGAGCGCCGGCGCGCGGACCGAGGCATCAGCGACCACAGACGCGATCGTCTCCAACGTCCCGGTCACGACCCGCTGCTCGGCCAGCGTCCCCCTCTCGACCACCGCCGCCGGCTCGGACGCGTCTCGCCCGCCGGCGATCAGCGCGGACGCGATCGCCGGTAGCTGCCGCACTCCCATATAGAAGACCAGCGTCCCCGGAAACGACGCCAACGCCTCCCAATCGAGGACCGACCCCGAAGCCTTGGTCGGGTCCTCGTGCCCGGTGACGAACGCGACCGCGCTGGCGGCGTCGCGATGGGTGACCGGGATCCCCGCGTACGCCGGGCCGGCGACGCCGGCGGTGACACCCGGGACGACCTCGAACGCCACACCCGCCTCCCGCAGGGCCTCGGCCTCCTCGCCCCCACGGCCGAACACGAACGGATCGCCCCCCTTGAGCCGGACGACGACCGCGCGATCACGCCCGTGCGAGACCAGCAACCGGGAGATCTCGGACTGCGGCATCGACGGCCCGCCGCCCTCCTTGCCGGCGTAGATCAGCGTCGCGTCCGGCCGCGCCCCGTCCAGGGCAGACACCGGGATCAGCCGGTCGTACACGATCACGTCGGCGGCGGCGATCAGTTCGAGCGCGCGGACGGTGAGCAGCCCGGGGTCGCCGGGCCCGGCGCCGACCAGATAGACGGTCACGACAGCAGCTCCGCCGCGCCGACCGCCACCAGCCGATCGGCGACACGCGCACCCAGTCCGCCTGCAGCGCCGCAAAGCCGATCGCTCACCCACGCCGAGCCGTCGGGGCGCCCCACCCAGGCCGTGAGCTCGAGCTCACCGCCGTCGAGCACCCGGGCATGGGCGCCAACCGGCGTGTTGCAAGAGGCGCCAAGCGCGCGCGTCAGCTCACGTTCGGCGGTCACGCATGCCGTGGCCTCCGCGTCGATGAGCCCGGAGATCGCGAGCCGGCCGGGACGCGCTTCGAGCGCGAGCGCTCCCTGGCCGGCGGCCGGGACGAACTCGTCGAGAAGGCCGTCGACCGCGTCGACCCGCCCGAGCCGCGCCAACCCCGCGACCGCCAGCACCAACGCGTCACACTCACCGGCGGCGCGCTTTCGCAACCGCGTATCGACGTTGCCGCGCACCTCGACCACCTCGAGGTCCGCGCGCGCGGCCCGAATCTGCGCCGCCCTCCGAAGGCTGCTGGTTCCGACCCGCGCGCCCGAAGCCAGCTCCGACAACGACGAAGCGCCGCAGATCGCGTCACGCGGGTCCTCGCGCGCCGGTATCGCGACGATCTCCAGTCCGTCGGCCAATTCGGCGGGCACGTCCTTGGCCGAGTGCACGGCCACATCGATCTCGCCCGCGAGCAGGGCACGCTCGAGCTCCGAGACCCACCGCGACTTATCCCCGACCGCGGCGCCCCGGTCGCCGGCGGTCGTCAGGGTCACGAGCTCGTACTGGGCGCCGAGGCGCTCGCCGACCCACGCCGCTTGCGCTAGCGCAAGCGCGCTCCCACGCGTCCCGAGCCTGATCAACGGATTCGCTGGCGGAGCTTCCGGACCTCGCCGAGCTCCGGGACCGGCTCGTCTACGGACGCCGGCGCGCCGCTCTCGACCTCCAGACCGAACAGGTCGCGGATCAGCGCCATCCGGGCGTGCACGCGGTCGTCGCGAAGCTCCTTGAGTCGCGCCGTGGGGCCGTGCAGGAGCCGGTTGACGATCGCGCGGGCCATCGCGTCCATCCGTTCGCGGTCGCGCTCGGTCAACCCCTCCCACTTGCCGGCGTTCTCGGCCATGACCTGTTCGGCGATCTCGGTGCCGTGGGCGCGCAGCGCGGCCAGCGTGGGCAGCACCTCGAGCGATCCGAGCCAGACGGCGAATCGCTGAATCTCCTCCTCGATGATCCCCTCGGCCTTGCGCGCCTCGGCCTGGCGGACCTTGCGGTTGCGTGCGATCACCGCCTGGAGGTCGTCGATGTCGTACAGCGACACCCCGTCGATCTCGGCGCAGGCGGCGTCGATGTCCCGCGGGACCGCGAGGTCGATCAACAGCAGCGGGCGCCGGCCCCTCGCCGCCATCACCTCGCCCAACTCGGCGGCCTCGAGCAACAGGTGCGGCGAGGCGGTCGCGGCGACCAGCATGTCGGCGCGCTCGAGCGCCTGGGGCAGCTCGTCGAAGCTGACGCTCTCGCCGCCGTAGCGCCGGGCGAGCGAGATTGCGCGGTCGCGCCGGCGGCTCGCGACGAACACGGTCCGCCCGCCGCTGTCGGCCAGCGCCCGCGCCGCGAGCTCGCCCGTCTCGCCGGTGCCGACGATCACGACCATGCGCCCGACCAGCCCCCCGAGCTGCTCGCGGGCGAGCGCCACCGCCACCGACGGCAGGCTCAGCTGCCGCTCGCCGATCGCGGTCTCGGTGCGCACGCGCTTGCCGGTCTCGAGCGCCGCCCTGAACATGTGGTTGGTGAGCGGGCCGACGGTCTCGCCGGCGATCGCGGCGTCGTAGGCGCGCTTGACCTGGCCCTGGATCTCGGCCTCGCCGACGATCATCGAATCGAGGCCCGCGGTCACGCGGTAGAGGTGGCGGGCGGCGTCGCAGTTGCGCAGCGAATAGATCGCCGGGGCGAGCTCGGTGGGGCGGATCCCGGCCTGGCTCGCGAGCATCCCGAGCGCGCGGCTCTCGGCCTCCACCGGGTTGCCGACGACCACGTACAGCTCGGTGCGGTTGCAGGTCGAGATCGCGACCGCCTCGTGCACCTCCCCGGTCCCGCGCAGGTCGCGCACGAACTCCGCGCCGCGAGCCTCGGGCAGGGCCACGCGCTCGCGCACCTCGACCGGCGCGGTCTTGTGCGACACGCCGATGGCGAGCAGCTCGCTCACGCCACCGGCTCTCGTTCGCGGTCCGGATCGCGGGCGGACCGTTGCGCCTCGACGTCGCGCCGGAGCTCGGCCAGATCGCGCTCGGTCCGGGACAGGCGCGTGGCCATGATCGCCACGTAGATCAGCACCATCGCGAGGAACACGATGTACGCGCCGGCGACGTATTTCCCCGCCGTGTGGAGGGGAAGCGCCGGAGCGACGGCAAAGATCACAGAGACGCTCATGACGGCGCCGCGCTCCGCTTCAGCGGCGTCACCGCGTCCTCGCCGAGCAGCGTGCGCCGGAGCGCACGCACCTGCATGCGCGTGCTCTTGGCTGCCATCTCGTACTTCCACAACGTCACGTACAGCAGCGCGATACCGATCAGCGACACCAGGAATGTCAGCCGCATCGAGCCCGGCAGGTTCCCACCCGTCAGGGTCAGCACGCGCGGGTGAACGTACTGCTGGGCGGCCCGGACCGCGATGAAGTTCAGTGGGACGAACGCGCCGGCGACGATCGCGAACACGGCCGCGTAGCGGGACTGGCGCTCGGGATCCTCGATCGAGAAGCGCAGCGGCTGATAGGTCGCGAACAGCAGCATCACGATCAGGAACGAGGTCAGCGTCGGGTCGCTCCACACCCACCAGTGGCCCCATGACGCCTTGGCCCAGATCGTGCCCGTGAACAGCGTCCCGATCCCGAAGATCAGCGCCATGTGGATCGCGACGTACGAGCGGATGTCCCACTTGCGATCGCCCGTGCGCAGGTACATCGCGGCGAGCACGCCGCCGAACACGAACCCGCACAGCGCCGTGATCGCCAGCGGCACGTGGATGTAGAAGATCTTCTGGATGAAGCCCTGGTTGGCGTCCAGCGGCGCGTAGAAGAACGTCAGCGCGAGCGCCACCGTGATGGTCGCGGCGGCGGCGAGGGAAAGGCCGCGGAGCCCGCGGCCGTAAGTCGTCAAAGCCTTAGTCCTCCAGGAGAAAGTCGAAGACAGCGTAGGACAGGAGGGCGAACACCAGATCATAGAGAGCGAGGATCGCCACCCACCTCCCCGGGGGCGAGCCCGAGGTGTGCGCGGCCAGCAGCGGGCCCGCCCCGCGCGCCATCCCGATCAGGGCGGGCAGCAGCAGCGGCAGCCCGATGATCGGTCCGATCAGGTCTCGCGCCCGCGTCTGCACGGCGATCGCCGACACCAGCGTCCCGATCACCGCGAGCGCGACGTCGCCGAGCGCCAGCACCGCGATCAGGCCGGGGAGCCCCGGCCCGAGCGACGGGCCGAGCAGCAGCAGCGCGAACGCCGGCACGGCGATCACCTCGAGCACGACCAGGAACAGGAACAGCGCCAGCGCCTTGGCCACGAGCAACGCCGAGCGGTCGACCGGCGCCAGCAGGAACGCGTCGAAGCCGCCCTGCTCGCGCTCGGCGACGAACAGCCGGTTGATCCCGAGCATCGACGCGAACAGCAGCGTGACCGTCAGGACGCCGCCCGCGAGCTGGCCGTCGATCGTGTCCCGGTTCAGCCCGAAATGGAAGATCACGAACGTGACGATCGCGAACAGGACCATCGCCGGCAGCGTCTCGAAGCCGCGGAGCTCGAGCAGCAGGTCCTTGCGCAGGACGGTGAGAACGGTCCTCATCGGGTGCTCACCGGGCCACCGCCGTCGCGGATTGCATGGGATCTCACGCGTACAGCTGCTTCACCGCAGCCGGGTCGACCTTGTCCGGGCTGGTCAGGAACGCCGCCCGTCCGGCCTCGAGCCCGAGCACCAGGTCGGCCTCGGCCAACGCGGCCTGCGGATCGTGGCTCGTCAGCACGCGCGTCGCACCGGCCGCTCGCCCGATCAGGGGGGCGACGAGCTCGGTGGCGACCGGGTCGAGATTGGCCAGAGGCTCGTCGAGCAGCAGCAGGCGCGGGGCGTGGAGCACGGCGCGGCACACCGCGAGGCGCTGCACCATCCCCCGCGAGAGCTGGCGCACCGGCTCGTCCGCTCGCCCCCGCATCCCGACCGCGTCGAGCAGCTCCTCGACGCGCTCGGCGCCGACGCCGTGCAGCCGGGCGTGGTAGCCGAGGTTCTCGCGGCCGCTCAGGTCGCGGTAGAGCAGCGGGTCGTGGGCGAGCAGTCCGAGCTGCCCTCGAACGGCGAACGCCCGCCGCGGCAGGGACTCGCCGAGCACGGTGACCTCGCCGGCGTGCGGTCTCAGCAGCGTCGCGAGGATCCGCAGCAGCGTCGACTTGCCGGCGCCGTTGCGGCCCAGCACGGCGAGCGTCGACCCCGGGGGCACCTGCACTGACACGTCCCGGAGCACCGCCCGCTCGCCGAAGTGGCGCCGCAGGCCTCGCAGCTCAATGGCCGGGGGTTGGTCCACCCTCGTGCTGGAGCGTCGTCACCACGTGCCCGAGCGTGGGGCCGATGACCGGGAACAGCTCGCCGATCGCCTTGGGGTTGCCGGGGAAGTTGACGATCAGCGTGCGGCCCGCGATCCCCGATACGCCGCGCGAAAGGATCCCCATCGGGGTGTGCTTGAGCGCCTCGGCGCGCATCGCCTCGGCGAACCCGGGGGCGTCGCGCTCGATCACCGCCCTCGTGGCCTCGGGCGTCACGTCGTCGTGGGTGAACCCGGTGCCGCCGGTCGTGAAGATCAGCGCGATCCCGTCGCGCGTGTGGCGTCGCAGGATCTTCTCGATCGCCTTGCGGTCATCGGCCACGACGTCGCGAGCGACGATCTCGGCGCCGGCCGCCTCGGCCAGCTTGGCCAGCGCCTGCCCCGAACGGTCCTCGGTGTTGCCGGCGGCGACGGACGTCGAGATCGTGATGATCGCGGTCTTCATGGGCGACAGGGTAGGTCTTGGGCGAGACGCCCGCCGCCCGGGCCTCGGTGCGGCGGCCCACCCACCCGACTACCAACGGTGGCGCAGGCGTTTGATCGCCTCGAGCTCCTCGACGTCGAGCAGGTCCTTCGCGCGTCCGGCCGACTGTTTCATCGCGATGAGATCGTCGATCGATGCGACGGACACGTTGAAGCCCCCGAGGTCATAGCGATCTGCGTTTCGGCGAAGGTCTTGGTACGCCGGCGCACCCGGGGGACGAGCGAGCACATCGAGCTCGCCCAGCGAAGTGACCAGCGTCAGGAGCTCGACCTGTCGCAGCGTCCGCGCATCGGGCACGAACGGGATGCTCTCGTCCACCCCCTTGAGGCGGGCGCCGAGTGCGGTCAGGACATCGCCGAGAGCGGCCAGATTGGCGTCGTCGGTGGCGAAGCAGATGTCGAGGTCGAACGTGTTGCGCGCCGACCCGTGCAGGACCGCGGCGATGCCGCCGATCACGACGAAGTCAACGCCGCGCTGAACGAGCCTGCGGAGGATCTCGTCGGCACTGAGCGGCGGCCGGTCAGTCACCGGCGCGTCGCGCGCGCTGCACCATCGCGCCCAGGTTGCGGCTCGACGCGGTGAAGTTGGCCAGGCGCTGGGCGGGCGTCATCGCGAGCCGCTCGAGCAGCTGCCGCTCATCGAACGATGGCCGGGCCGGTTCGGCGGTGAGGACAAGCCGGTGCCCGGTGGCGGCGATCACGTTGGCGAGCGTCGCCACCGTGGGATTGGAGCCCCCTCGCTCGAGCCGGGCGACCGCCGACTGCGTCAACCCGGCGCGTCCCGCGAGCTGCACCTGGGTCATCGCAGCGTCAGAGCGGGCTTCGCGAATGAGGGATGCCGCTGTGGATGACATAAAAGTAATATAGCACCTTGGTACTAGGAGCGCCGACCCCCCATTCGGAGGGTCTCTTTCGGAGGCCGGCCTGAGCGTGTGAAGGCGCCGTTATCCTGCCGCCGGTGCGCCTGCTGGTAGCCAAAGCCCAGGCTCCACTCGTGGGGGAGCTGGCGATCCCGCCGTCGAAGTACCACGCACACCGCGCGCTGATGCTCGCGGCGCTCGCCCCCGGGCAGAGCACGATCGTGGACCGCACGGCCGCGCGGCACGTCGCGTTCACGGTCGGGGCCCTGCGCGCGCTCGGGACGCAGATCGAGAACGTCGGCACGGGCTGGCGGGTGACCGGCGGAGGGTTCTCCCCGGTCGGCGACGAGGTGTCGGTCGGCAGCTCGGGGACGACTCTGTACTTCCTGCTCGGGCTCGCCGCGCTCGGTGATCGCCCCGTGCGATTTGTCGGACAGCGCTACTTCCGCCGCCGCCCGATCGGGCCGCTGCTGCGGGCGCTCAAGCGGATGGGCGTGCGCCTCGAGTACGACGGCCAGCACCTGCCCGTGACCGTGTACCCGGGAGTCCCGCGGGGAGGGCGCATCCGTATCGACGGAACGCTCTCCCAGTGGATCTCGGGGCTGCTGATGCTCGCGCCGTACGCGCTCGAGCCGACGATCGTCGAGGTCCGCGGCGAGCTCAACGAGCGGCCCTACATCGAGCTGACGATCGACATGATGCGCCAATTCGGGCTCGACGTGACCGCGCGCGAGGACTGGCGCGAGTTCTACATCGCCCCCGGCCAACGGCCGAAGCCGACCGACGTCGTGCTGCCGCCCGATCTCGGCTCGGCGGTGTTCGGGCTCGCGGCCTGCACGCTGAACCCTTCGAAGGTGACGTTCCACAGCTCGACCCCGATCGCCGGCCACCCCGAGGCGTCCGTGTTCGACTCGCTGATGGCGGCCGGCGTGCCGTTCCGCTTCGCTGAGGACATGCGCTCGGTCTCGATGGACCACGACGGGACGCCGCCCGAGGGCGGCCCGCTCGACTGCCGCGACATCCCGGACATGGTCCCGATCCTGTCGGTGCTCGCGAGCCGCGCGAGCGGCAAGAGCGCGCTCGGCCACGTCGCCCACGTGCGCCTCAAGGAGTCAGACCGCGTCACCTCGATGCTCCAGTTGCGCAAGATGGGGGCAAGGATCGAGTTCGACGGCAACGACATGACGTTCGAGGGGGTGCGAGCGGCTGCATGGAGCGGCGCTGTCCTCGTTCAACGACCACCGGGTGCTGATGGCGCTGGCCGTGGCCGGATCGATCGCCACCGGCGTGACCGAGCTGTCCTACCCCCACGCGTACCGGATCTCGTATCCCGAGTTTCTCGATCACATGAACGCGCTCGGCGTTCCCGCGGCGGTCTCCGGCGAGCCCGCCCGTGTGCCCTCCGTCGGGTAGGGACGTCGTGGCGGGCGAGCTGATCCTCGACGACCTGTCGCGGCACGCCCGCGAGCGCCCGGACGCGCGGGCGGTCGTCGAGGTGCGCGCCGACGGGGCGACGCGCGAACTGACGTGGAGCGCGCTGGCGGACGAGACCGATCGAGTCGCAGCTGCGCTCGAGGCCCTCGGGGTGGGCAATGGCGACACCGTCGCCTTCCAGCTACCGAACCGAATAAATTCGTGGCCATCGCGCTGGCGACGTTGCGCTTCGGAGCCGTGTGCGAGCCGCTGATGCCGATCTTCCGCGAGCGCGAGCTGTCGTTCATGCTGCGCGAGAGCGGCGCCCGTGTGCTGTTCGTGCCCGGCGTGTTCCGGGGACGCGACTACGCCGCGATGGCCGCTGGGGTGCGCGCCGGGTTGCCGGCGCTCGAGCACGTGGTCGTGGTCGACGACGACCCGCCGACGGGCGCACCCGCCCCGGCCGGGCCGGGTGGCGCCGAGACCGCGCCCCGATCAGATCGCGCAGCTGTTGTTCACCTCCGGGACCTCGGGCGAGCCCAAGGGCGCGCTTCACCGCCACGACGTGCTGATGCGCGCCGCCGATCATCAGATCGCGCATTTCGGGCTCGGGGCCGACGATGTCGTCTACATCCCGTCGCCGCTGGCGCACCAGACCGGCTTCCTGTACGGGATGTGGATCGCCATCCGGCTGGGCGTGCCGCAGGTGCTGCAGGAGGTCTGGGACGCCGACGTCGGGCTCGACGCAATGCAGCGGTTCGGCGTGACGTTCGTGCAGGCGGCGACCCCGTTCCTGGCCGACCTGACGCGAGTGGCGGCCGAGCGCGGCGAGGATCCGGGACGGCTACGGACGTTCGTCGCGACCGGCGCCGCGATCCCCCGGGAGCTGGCACGCCGGTCGCGCGAGGTACTCGCGGCCGAGGTTGGCGGCGCGTGGGGCACGACCGAGAGCTGCCTCGGCGCCGCGTTCGCCCCCGGGGATCCGCCTGAGCGCGCCTGGGGCACCGACGGGCGAGCGCTCGCCGGCGTCCGGCTGCGCGTCGTCGACGACGAGGGCCGCCCGCTGGCCGCCGGCGAGGAGGGCAACTTCGAGGTTCTCACCGACTGCCTGTTCGAGGGGTATTTGAATCGGCCAGCGCTGACCGCCGAGGCAGTCACCTCGGACGGCTGGTACCGCACCGGCGATCTCGCGCGGATCGACGCCGAGGGTTACCTGCGGATCACCGGCCGGGTCAAGGACGTGATCAACCGCGGCGGCGAGAAGGTGCCGGTCGCCGAGATCGAGCAGCTCCTGCACGCTCACCCGGCGGTCCGCGACGTCGCGATCGTCGCGATGCCCGACGAGCGCCTCGGCGAGCGCGCCTGCGCATTCATCGTCGGCGAGCTGGACTTCGACGAGATGCTTGAGTACCTAGACTCAAACCGCGTCTCGAAGACCTACTGGCCCGAGCGTCTGGAGCTGGTTGACACGCTTCCGCGGACGCCATCGGGCAAGATCCAGAAGTTCATCCTGCGCGCCCAGGCCCGTGAGCTGCGTTACGACGTGACCACCGCACCGACCACAGATTTCGAAGCGCTCCGTGCTGACGTCCGCAAGTACGTCGAGGACGAGGGCGAGCGCTGGGCCGAGCTGATCGAGCGCGAGCATCGCGTGCCCCCCGAGCTGTGGGACGAGCTTCGTGACCGCGGCTATCTGCGGCTGGCGGCGCCGGTGGAGTACGGGGGCGCGGGCATCCCGTTCACGCGTTACCTAGAGCTGCTCGAGCTGTTCTCGATGTCGCACGCGTCGCTGCGGATGATCGTCCACGTTGCCAACGGAATCTGGCGGCCGATGGACTCCCACGCCAACGACGACCAGCGCGAGCGCTTCGTCAAGCCGGTGGTCGCCGGCGAGATCAAGGTCGCGTTCACGCTGACCGAGCCGGGAGCCGGCAGCGGGGCCGACATCCGCTGCAGTGTGGTCCGGGAGGGCGACACGTACTACCTGAGCGGCGAGAAGCACCTGATCACGTTCGGGACGATCGCCGACTACCTGATGATGTTCGCCCGCGTCGAGGGCACGCGCGGCACCGACGGAACCGTCGCGCTGATGGTCCCGACCCGGGGCGAGGGCGTGGATGCGCGTGAGATGGCCGAGACGATGGGCGTCCGCGGCACCGACCACGGCCACATCGTGTTCGATCGCGCGCCGGTCCCGGTCGCCGACCGGTTCGGCGAGGAGGGCCAGGGCGTGGAGATCGCTTTGAGCGGATTCCTCGGGCCGAGCCGGATCTCGCTGGCGACGACGTGCGTCGGACTGGCGCAGCGGGCGCTGGACCTGGCGGTCGACTACGCCAAGAGCCGCGAGACATTCGGCAAGAAGATCGCCGAGCGCCAGGCGATCGCGTTCAAGCTCGCCGAGATGGCCACCGACGTCGAGGCCGGCCGGCGGCTGGTGTGGCACGCCGCGTCGACCTGGGAGCAGAGCGGGCACGCACCGATGGAGGCGGCGATGGCGAAGCTGTTCGCGAGCGAGATGCTCCAGCGCGTGACCGACGGCGCGCTCCAGGTGCACGGCGGGCTCGGGTACTGGTCGACGAGCCCGATCGAGCGCGTGTACCGCGACGCCCGCGCTCAGCGCTTCGAGGAGGGCACCGCCGAGATCCAGAAGACCACGATCGCCCGGGACCTGCTTCGCCGATGAGCACCTCCTCCTCATCTGAGACGGATTCGCTGCTTCCCGATCCCCGCCGCGGGTTCGAGGGCAAGGTCGCGCTGATCACGGGCGCTTCCCGTGGGATCGGCCGCGCGCTGGCGCTGCGGCTGGCCGCTCGCGGCGCGACGCCGGTTATCAACTACAAGGTCAACGAAGAGGCCGCGGCCGAGACTGTCGCCGAGATCCAGCGCCTTGGCGCCACGGGCCTCGCGATCCGCGCCGACCTCGAGAGCCTCGAGGAGATCGAGGCGATGTTCGACCAGGTCGGAGAGCGCTTCGGGCGCCTGGACTTCTTCGTCTCGAACGCCTCGGCGAGCAACTTCCACCACTTCATGGACCTGAAGCCCCACCACCTCGAGCGGACGTTCAACCTCAACGTGCGCGCGTTCGTGGTCGGGACTCAGCGCGCCGTCCGGTTGATGCCCGACGGTGGCCGGATCGTCGTGCTGTCGAGCTACGGCAGCATCCGCTCGTTCCCGACGTACGCGAACCTCGGGTCGGCGAAGGCCGCGATCGAGGCGTGGGCCCGGTACATGGGAGTCGAGCTCGCGCCGCTCGGCGTCAACGTCAACGCGGTCAACGGCGGGATCATCGAGACCGACTCCTCGAGCTACTTCTACGCCACCGGCCGGGTCCCGTCGCTCGACACCGTGCTCCCGAAGATCCCCAAGCGGCGGATGGGCACCGCCGCAGAGGTCGCCGAATGCGTGCTGTTCCTGCTGTCTCCGGGAGCGGAGTACGTGACCGGGACGACGCTCGTGGTCGACGGCGGCCTGACCGCGGTCGCGCCGCCGTTCCATGCGGACATGGCGGGCGCCGCCGGCTCCGCGGCGCTGGACGCGCTGTCCTCGGCGGTCCGCTAGCGGCCGCGCGTGCTCGATCACGTTTGGCGGGGCGGTGCGATCGGCCCGCTGAAGCTGCCCCACCGGATCGTCATGGGCTCGATGCACCTCGGGCTCGAGGGTCTCTCCGACGACGGTGAAGCGCTCGCGGCGTTCTACCGCGAGCGGGCCCTGGGAGGCGCGGCGCTGATCGTCACCGGCGGGTCGGCGGTCAGTCGGGTCGGCGCCGGCGGGCGCAACTACAGCTTCGTCAACGAGGACTCGGATGCGGCGAAGCTCTCGCGGGTTGCCGCGGCGGTCCACGATGCCGGCGCGCTCGTGCTGCTGCAGCTGTTCCACGCCGGCCGGTACGCGTACGAGGCGTCGTTCGGACTCACGCCCGTGGCCCCGTCGGCCGTTTACTCGCGCTACAGCCGGTGCGAGCCGCGGGCCCTGTCCGGCGACGAGGTGTTCGCGACGATCGAGGACTTTCGGAGCGGGGCGCGCGCGGGCCCGCGAGCTGGGGTTCGACGGGGTCGAGATCATGGGGTCAGAGGGGTACCTCGTCGACCAGTTCCTCGCGCCGGCGACGAACCTCCGCGACGACGAATGGGGCGGGGACTCCGAGCGCCGCATGGCGTTCGCGCTGCGGGTCGCCGCCGCCGTGCGCGAGGGCGCCGGGCCCGGGCAGGCGGTCGTCTTCCGGCTGTCGGGGGCCAGCTTCGTGCAAGGCGGCGGCACCCAGGCCGACGTTCTGGACCTCGCGCGGGCGCTCGCCTCGGATGGTGCGGTCGACGCCATCAACGTCGGCATGGGCTGGCACGAGGCTCGGGTCCCCACCGTGCAGGCGCTGGTGCCCCACGGCGCCTGGCGTCGATGGGCGCGGGCCGTCAAAGGAGCCGTCGGAATGCCCGTCATCGCTTCCAACCGGATCAATACGGTGGAGCTCGCCGACGCGGTGCTCGCTGCCGGCGACGCGGACTTCGTCTCGATGGCGCGGCCGTTCCTGGCCGACCCGGAGATCGTCGGCAAGGCGCTTGATCCGGACTCGGGTCGGCGGCTCAACATCTGCATCGCCTGCAACCAGGCGTGCATCGATCGGTCGATCTTCGATCGCCGCGTCTCGTGCGTGGTCAACCCTCGCGCCGGCTACGAGCTCGAGCTGCCGGGGGCGGAGCCGAGGTCCGGGTCGGCCTCGGGCGCCCGGGTGGCGGTCGTGGGCGGAGGACCCGCCGGCATGGAGGCGGCGCGCGCGCTCGCTGCCGCCGGCCACGAGGTCTCCCTGTTCGAGGCCTCCGAGCGGCTCGGCGGTCAGTTCCGGATGGCGTGCCGGATCCCGGGCAAGGAGGACTTCGCGGGGACGATCGCCTACTTCGAGGCGGAGCTGGCGCGGCTGGGCGTCGCCGTGCACCTCGAGAGCCCGGTGCGCGACGCCGCGTCGCTGGACGGGTTCGACTGCGTGGTCGTCGCGACGGGCGTCCTGCCCCGGCCCCTCGAGCTGCCGGGCGCCGACCTGCCTCATGTCGTCAGCTACGCCGAGCTCCTCCGCGACGGCGTGTGGGGCGAGAGCGTCGCGATCATCGGCGCCGGGGGGATCGGGGTCGACGTCGCGCACCTCGTCGGCCATCGGGACGTCGACTTCTATGCGGCCTACGGTCTCGAGGCTCCCGGACGCCCGGCACCGGCAACCACGCCACCGAGGCGCCGGCGTGTCACGCTCATGCGCCGCGGCTCGCGGGTCGGCGAGCGGATCGGACCGTCGACGCGCTGGGCGGTCGTCCAGGAGCTGCGGATGGCCGGTGTCGAGATCCTGACCGGGGTCGCTTACGAGCGGATCGAGCCCGGCGCAGTGTTGATCCGCGACGCGGAGGGCGCCGAGCGCCGGGTCGCCGCGGACACCGTCGTGATCGCCGCCGGCCAGGAGCCCGAGACCGCGCTCGCCCGCTCCCTCGCCGGCGCGGGGCGGCCCCATGTCGTGATCGGTGGCGCCGCCGGCGCGGCCGAACTGGACGCGGAGCGAGCGTTCAGAGAGGGCGCGCTGACGCCGCTGGCGGTCGCCCAGCTCCTCTCTTAGCGTGCCGCCGCGCCGCCTGCCGTCGGCGTGCTCACTTCTTCCCCTTCGGCTTGAAGCTCAGCGTCAGAGTCTTCGTGACCTTCGTCGTGTGATGCTCGATCTTGGTGGAGATCAACGCGGAGACCTTGAAGTGACCCTTCTTGCCCTCCAGCAGCCGGTGCGCGGCGCCGGAAAGCTTGAACGTGAGTTTCTTCCCGCCCTTGGTCTTGATCGTGATCGTGCCCTTGCCGAGCGTGAGCGTCTTGCTCTTGTGCTTCTTGTGAGACACGCTCGCCGCATGGACCACGACCGTCTCGGGCGCGGTGAGCACGATCGTCACCGTGCATGGGAACGCGGCGCAGGTCACGTTGACCGTCACCGTCGACCCGTTGCTCGTCGCGCCGCCGCTCGTCTTTGCCGAGGAGATCGCGTCGACAGCCTGGAACGGGCTGGCGAACACCGAGCCGTTGTCGGTCCAGGTCGCCCAGCCCTGACCGGCGGCATCGACCGCGCTGGTGAGGTCGCCGACGCTCCCGTCCGAGTCGGCGTTCAGTGCCGCCGTGGAGAAGCTGTGGCCGCCGTCGGCGCTGTAGGACAGGTCGACCGCGCCGCCGGAGCCCGCGAGGTAGGTGGCGTAGATCCCGCCGCCGCCATCCTGTGACAGGGCGCCGTCGAGCTCGCCGTGGCCGGAGGCGACGGTCACCAGGGGCGAGTCGAATTTCAGGGTTCCCTGGTCGAAACGGTGGTAGACGACACTGCCCGCGCCGAGGTCGTCCTCCAGGATTCCGAAGCCGCTCGGCCCGCCGCCGACGGTCGAGTATTCCGCGTTGCAGTCGGCCTGCGCCAGCGCGACGCTCCAGGCGCTGTTCGGCTGGCCCGGAGAGACGTTGTAGTTGTTCGTCGCGCTCTGGTTGCCCGAGCCGTACACGTAGGCGGTGCCGAAGCTCTGACTGCATCCGAGCGGCCCGTTCGTGAACAGGCTGTCGAACACTCCCATCACGCCCGGGTTGGCGCCCAGTTGCGAGGCGAAGTGCCCAGGCTCGTTGCCGAGCGTGTCTGGATTGGTGTCGGGCTCGAGCGTGGCGTAGCCGGCGGAGCACGTCGCCACTGAGCACTCCGGAGGCGAGCTCAGCGGGAACGCGTTGAACGTCGGCGGGCCGTCGGCGGTGTCCCAGCCGTAGCCGAGCACGCCGGTACCGGGAAGCGTCACCGCGCTCAGCGGCTGGGTGTCGGCGTCGATGATGCCGCTGGTGACCGACAGGCCGTTGTTGACGAGGGTCCACGTCGCCCCGCCGTCGGTCGACTGCCACTCCTGCTCGGGTTCGTAGTCGGTGGAGTTGTTGCCGGCCGTGCCGTAGACGTCGGCCAGGATGACGAGCGTCGAGCCCTCGCTCAGCACCTGAACGTCGTCGATGTACTGAGCCCCATCGGCGGGGGTCAGGCTCCCGCTTTGCGAGCACGCCGTGGCGCCGACCGGCAGCACGCAGTACTGAACGAAGTTGTTCGCACCGGCGAGGTCCTTGGTGTTGGCCCAGGCGACGACGGCGCCGCCCGCGCTGTCGACGGCTACCGCCGGCTGACCGCTCTCAAACGGGGTCCCGATGTTGACCGGCTTGCACGCGGCCAGAGCGCTCGTCGTGAATATGAGCGCTGTCGCGGCGGCGATCGCGCCCGTCAGCAGAGCCCGGTGAAGCGGCGACGAACCGATGGCCGTCGCTGTTCTGCGCGTGCGTTCGCGCCACATACCCTTCCCCCCTATAGATGAGACCCGATAGCCGGCGGCGGCATGCTATCGCGGGCTATGTATGGGTCGTGTTAGCGGTCGTGCCGTGCCTGGACGGACCGTCAGCTGACCGCGTCGCGGGTCCAGTGACCCGAGCGGCCGCCGGACTTCTCGAGCAGTACGACCTCGGCGATCTCGGCGCCGCGCTCGATCCCCTTGACCATGTCGTACACGGTCAGCGCCGCCACTGAGGCGGCGGTCATCGCCTCCATCTCGACCCCGGTCTGCCCCGTGGTCCGGGCCTCGGCGGTGAGCGTGATCGCGCCGGCGTCCGCGTCGATCGATCCCTCCACGCCCACGAACGTCAGCGGGAGCGGATGGCATAGCGGGATGAGGTCGGCGGTCCGCTTGGCGGCCTGGATGCCGGCGATCCGCGCCACCCCGAGGACGTCGCCCTTGGGGGCGTCGCCGGCGGCGACCGCTCGCGCGGTGTCCGGGGAGACGCGCACGACGGCCCGCGCCACCGCGCGGCGCTCGCTCACCGGCTTGGCGCTCACATCGACCATCCGGGCGCGGCCGGACGGGTCCAGATGCGTTAGCTCGCTCACCCCAGCGCCGGCGCCACGGCGCGCTGCGCGTCGGCGATCAGCGCCCTGACGCCGTCGATATCCCCGGCTCGCAGCAGCTCGACCGGGTCGGGGTCGCCGTTGACGATCGACTCGAAGAACACCTTCCGGTCCTGATAGGTCGGGAGCGTCGCCTTCGCCCAGCCGCGAGCGTCGTTGAGGAGGATCGCCAGCAGCGCATACGGCTCGCCGAACAGCTCCCCGATCTCGCGCTTCATCCGCTTGGCCAGCGCCGGCGAGGCGCCGGCGGTCGAGATCGCCACGGCCAGCGGACCGGTGCGCACGATCGCGGGCAGGATGAAGTTGCACAGCGGCGGCACGTCGACGACATTGACGAGCATCGCTCGCGCCTCGGCGTCCTCGAACACCCGGATGTTGAGGTCGGTGTCGTCGGTGGCGGCGATCGCGATGAGAGCGCCGTCAAGGTCACCGGAAGCGTATTCGCGGCGCTCCCACCGGATCGACCCTTCGAGCGCCAGCTGGACGAGCGCGGGATGGGCCTCGGGGGCAATCAGCGTCACGTCGGCGTCGCACGCGAGCAGGCCCTCCACCTTCTCGAGCCCGACGTCGCCGCCGCCGACGACGACGCAGCGCCGGCCGCTCAGCCGCAGGCAGGCGATGTAGAACGGCGTCTCGAGCATCCCCTGCACGCACGACTGATCGCACGTGCCCTTGCGGAGCTGGCAGACGCACTCCTTACCGCGGTAAGCCTGGGCAGGCATCGTCTACGAGGGTATCGCCGCCGGACTTTGGCGCTGCACCTGACGTATACGAGGGTGGAACGCCAAAGTTCGTCGGCGCCACCGCTACCGACGGATCGCGTCCCGCGCCAGGCGCGCGCCGAGCCGGCTCAGCGGTGCGGCGCCGTCCCGCAGCGCGCGCCCGCGCGTCGCGAGCCGGTCCGTACAGCAGGTTCGCGGTCTGGCGCAGCGCTTTGCCGAGCGTCTCGTCGTACGGGTGCCACCAGGGATCCCGGACCGTCGACCCCTCCCACACCCGCAGCTTGACGTTGACGCACTCGTACAGCCCGAACTTCGAGTGGGTGCGGCCGAGACCCGAGTCCTTGACGCCGCCCCACGCGCACTGGCAGGCGCCGTGGCTGAACATGTGATCGTTGATCCAGACCATCCCGGATTGCAAATCCGCCGCGATCCGCTCGCCGCGGGCGCGATCCGAGGTCCATACCGAAGCGCCGAGCCCGAAGTCCGAGTCGTTGGCCATCGCCACCGCCTCGGCCTCGGAGTCGACGACGGTGACCGGGAGCACCGGGCCGAAGATCTCCTCGCGCATGATCCGCATCTCGGGGGTGACGCCGGTCAGCACCGCCGGGGCGTAGAACGCGCCGTCGAGCCCCGCCGGGGCATCGACTGGCCCGCCGCAGTGCAGCTGCGCCCCCGCTGCCACGGCATCGTCGACCAGATCGCGGACGATCTCGAGCTGCTCGCCCGACACCATCGGGCCGATCTCGGTGTCCCAGCTCATCGGGTCGCCCACACGCAGACGTTTCGCCCCCGCAATGACGCCGTCGATGAAGCGATCCGCCACCGAACGCACCACGTACACGCGCTCGATCCCCGAGCACGTCTGGCCGGCGTTCGCGAACCCGCCCCAGACCGCGCCGGCGATCGCGTGCTCGAGGTGCGCGTCCTCGAGCACGATCATCGGGTCCTTGCCGCCGAGTTCGAGCACACAGCCTTTGAGCCGGCGGGCGCACGCCTCGGCAACGCTGCGGCCGGTCGGTACCGATCCGGTGAAGAACACCTTGCCGACGCTCGACTCGGCCAGCGCCGCGCCGGTGCCCGGGCCGTGGACGACCCGCACGAGCCCTGCGGGCACGCCGGCGACCTCGAACACACGGGCGATCCGCTCGCCGAGCAGGGGCGTCAGCGATGCCGGCTTGAGCACGACCCCGTTGCCGGCCATCAGCGCGAGCCCGACCTCTCCGAACGGGATGCTCCACGGGTAGTTCCAGGGCGAGATGATCCCGATCACGCCGAGCGGCTCGTACGCGAACACCGAGCGCTTGGTCTTCAGGAACAGCTGCGGCATCGGGACCTTCTCCTCGGAGAGGATCTCGACGCCGGCTTTCGCGATCCAGTTCAGCGCGTCGATCGTCGGCAGGAGCTCCATCGAGAACGCCTCGTTGCGAGGCTTGCCCTGCTCGCGGACGATCAGATCGCGGATCTCGTCGGACTCGTGCAGCAGCACCTCCGCCGCGCGCTCCAGATGGCGCCCGCGCTGCTCGAGCGAGAGCTGCGCCCAGGCTGGCTGCACCCTGGCGACGGCATCGACGACGGCCTGTACGTCCTCGGGGGCGGTGATGCCAACCGCGCCGATCGGCTCGCC
The DNA here is from genome assembly GCA_963699325.1 of uncultured Solirubrobacterales bacterium. Classification (GTDB taxonomy): domain Bacteria; phylum Actinomycetota; class Thermoleophilia; order Solirubrobacterales; family Solirubrobacteraceae; genus Palsa-465. The sequence continues at coordinate 100,639 of CAVOTN010000025.1, forward strand.
GGTCGCGGGGTTGAACGATTCGAGTTGAGCGGTTGCGGTAGCGGTGTCCATCCCGCCGAGACTATCGGTCAGCCTCTGCCGCGGCTCCGCCTGATCGCCTCAAGCCGTTCCCGCAGGGCAGCCTCGGCGTCGTCGGGCTCGTAGAAGCGGGCGCCTATTGCCGAGTCCGGCAACAGCTCCTGCGGTGAGACGTGGCCGGCGCGGTGGTGCGGATTGTCATAGCCGCCGTCGCTGCGGGTTGACGAGCGCAGCCACGGCGGCGGGACCTCGGCGCCGCGCTCGCGGATGTACTCGCGGGAGGCGATCACAGCGCGCTTGGCCGCGTCGGACTTCGGCGCCAGCGACAGATAGATCGCCGCCTGCGCCAGCGCGAACTGAGCCTCCGGCATGCCGACGTGCTCGACCGCGGCCGCCGCCGCGGTCGCCACCGACAGCGCCACCGGGTCCGCGTTCCCGATGTCCTCGGAGGCCAGCACGACCATCCGGCGGACGATGAACCGTGGGTCCTCGCCGCCTTCGAGCATCACCGCCAGGTAGTACAGCGACGCGTCCGGATCCGAGCCCCGCGTCGCCTTGATCCAGGCCGAGATCGTGTCGTAGTGGCGGTCGGCCTGTCGGTCGTACAGCAGCGCCCGGCGCTGAAGTGCGTCCTCGGCGTGCTCGAGGGTGACCGGCGCGCCCTCACCCGCGGTCTGGCACGCGAGCTCGAGCGCGTTGAGCGCCGTCCGCGCGTCGCCGCCGGCGCGCTCTGACAGGAACTCGAGAGCGGCCGGGTCGACCTGCGTGCCCGGCCCGCACTCGCCACGCTCGAGCGCACGGTCGAGCAGCGCGCGGACGTGCGCCGGCGTCAGCGGCTCGAGCTCGTAGATCCGAGACCGCGACAGCAGCGCCGAGTTGACCTCGAAGTACGGGTTCTCGGTCGTCGCCCCGATCAGCGTCACGAGCCCTTCCTCGACCGCCGGCAGCAGCGCGTCCTGCTGGGCCTTGTTGAAGCGGTGGATCTCGTCGAGGAAGAAGATCGTCTTGCGCCCGCCGCTGCCGAGCCGCTGGCGCGCGCGCTCGATCACCGCCCGCACCTCGGCCCGGCCCGCCTGCACCGCGCTCTCCTCCTCGAACGCCGCATCCGACGCGTCGGCGATCAGCCGGGCGAGCGTGGTCTTGCCACTGCCGGGCGGGCCGTGCAGGATCATCGAGTGGGGATGGCCCTCCTCGATCGCCCGGCGAAGCGACGATCCCGCCGCCAGCAGGCGATCCTGGCCGACGAACTCGTCGAGCGTCCGCGGCCGCATGCGGGTCGCGAGCGGAGCTCCGGGCAACGTCGCTGGACCTGCCGAAGCCGGCCGGTCTTCCTCTCCGAACAGGCGCTCCATGTCACAAGTATGCGACGGCGGCCGTTCTACGCTCGACTCATGCCTCGCCAGAACCGCGTCACACCCCTGGGTGAGGTGATCGCCATCCCCGATCGGGGGCTCGTGTACGCCAACCGCGGCTGTCTCCACGACGACAAAGGGCGGATTCGCGACCGCTACCCCACCCGGCGCTGGATCGCGTGCCAGCTGGACTTCCGCGGCCGGCGCCGGACGCCACTGATGGCCCCGGGCAAGTTCACCGAGCTGTTCTTCCTCGACGAGGCGACCGCGCTCGCAGCGGGCCACCGGCCCTGCGGGGAGTGCCGGTACAAGGACTACGAGCGCCTGACGGCGATGTGGGCGCAGCTCCACCCCGGCCAGCGCGGAGCGGACCAAATCGACGAGCAGCTCGACGCCGAACGCCGCGACCCCGACACGAAACGGCGGCGCTTCCACGACTCGGGCTTCGACGAGCTCCCAGACGGCGCGTTCGTGATGTTCGAGGGCGAGCCGCACCTGGTGCTCGGACCGAAGCTGCTCCGCTGGTCCCCGGGTGGGTACACCGACCGTGCCACGCGACCGCCGGCCGGGCGCGCGACCGTGATCACGCCACCGTCGCTGGTGGCACTGCTCGCCACCGACCGGACCCCGCTGGTCCCGCTCGTGCACCCCTCAGCGATAGTCTGATCGCTATGGGCGACGACTGGAGACTTGAGATCGGGCTGTTCGAGCAGGGCAGGGCGCACGCGCTGACCGAGCGTCTGGCAGCGGGACAGCTCGGCGACGACCTCGAGGAGGAGTTTGGCCAGCGCCTGGTCGTCTCCGCCGATCCTCCGAACGTGTTCGTCTACGCCGGCGCACGCAGGCAGGCGGAGGCCGCCGAGACCAAGATCCGCGAGGTCGCGGCCGAGCACGGCTGGGACATCGAGATCGAGCTCAAGCACTGGCACCCCACCGCGGAGGACTGGGAGGACCCGGACAAGCCGCTTCCCACTACCGATGCCGAGCAGCTCGCCGAGCACCAGGTGCTGCTCGCCCAGGAGCGCGAGGACTCGGACATCCGCGGTTACCCCGAGTACGAGGTGCGGATCGAGTGCCGCTCGCACCACGACACGGTCAAGCTCGACAAACGCCTCCACGACGAAGGGTTCCCGACCGTCCGCCGGTGGAAGTACCTGCTGGTCGGCGCCGAGGACGAGGACAGCGCGAACGCGCTAGCCGAACGCCTGCGTGGCGAGGTGCCCGACGGCAGTACGGTGACGGCCGAGGCCAGCGCGCGCCAGACGTACGACGACGAGCCGACACGCGGTTCGTTCGCGATCTTCGGCGGCCTAGGGGGCTGAGCGCGCCGACCCCTGGGCCGCCCCGTCGGCCACAGCTCCGCGGCTACGTTCTCCGCCCTGCTGCGACGCGCCGGCGGTCGCCACGTCCTCCGCGTACGTGAAGCGCGCCCGCGCGAGGAACAGCCCCGCCGCAAACAGCGTCACGAGCAAGATGAGGAAGCTGATCTCGAGCCCCCGGGCTTCGCTCGGCGACACGCCACCGGCATGGGTGCCGATCGGGGTCTGGAGGGGCACGATCCCCGCGATCACCTGCGACAGGCCGCCGAACACCAGCGGCGCGAGGGCCTGGGCGAGCGAGCGCAGGAACGTCCGGACGCTCTCGGCACGGCCCCACAACCCCGCCGGCATGATGTCGAGCCGCGCGGCGTCGAGCGGCGGGTTCGCTGCCGAAAGCAGCGCGGCGCCGGCAACGTCGAACCACAGCGCCGGCGTCAGGTGGCTCCCCAGTACGCCCGGGATGAGCATCGCCCCAGCAGCGATATAGCACAGGGCCGGAACCCAGACGCGGGCCTCGACAAACCCCCGGCGCACCATGTTGTCCGTGATCTTGCCGCTGACCAGCGTTCCGACCATCGCTCCCCCGACCAGCGCCGCGAGCACGACCTCGGCTGTCGCCTGGTTGGTGTGGTAGTGACCACGCACGAACAGGAGCGCGAACGTCGACAGTCCCGAGAAGTAGAAGTACCCGAGCGACGAGCTGATGATCAGGTGCACATTGGTCGGGACCGAAAGGATGTACCTGACCGCGCGAGCCAGCGGCATCTCGCTGGGATCCTCGGTGAGGACCCGGTCGGGGTTGGGCTTGACACCTCTCTTCTCGGCCGCCTGACGGGCCAGGTCGTCCTCGGCGGGAGCGCTCCCGCCCGCCTGCTCCCACTCCCAGTCCTGGTTCGAGGCAGCCTCCGCGGCCGCTTCGTGGAGATCGAGCACTCCCGGCTCGAGGCGATTCTGGCCACCGCGGAGGGGCTCGGGTACGGTCCTCCACAGCTCCCGGGCAAGGAAGAAGCCCGGAATCGCCAGCAGCACGAACGCCGCCCGCCAATCGATCAGGCTTGCCACGCTGCTCGAGACGATGAAGCCCACCGCAGTCCCCGCAATCTCGCCGCCGAGGATGTAGGCGTAGATCTGCCCGCGCTCGCGCGCCGGGAAGTAGTCGCCAGTGAGGGAGGCGATGGCGGGACCAGCGGTGGCGGCCACCGCACCTAGCGCCAGACGAGTCAGGAGGAGCGTCCCGTAGCTGCCCGCGAACGCGCTGAACAATGAGGCGACGCTCCAGAGGAGGATGCTGGCGCACAGCATCGGCATCCGCTTGTACCGGTCCACGAGCAACCCCACCGGGATCGTGAACACCGCCCCGACGAGCAGCGAAACCGACACGAGCAACCCGATCTTGGTGTTGCCGATGTGGAGGGCACTCTCGAGCTGCGGTGCCACCGCGCCGACCGTCGCCGTGTCAGCCCCGTTGAGGGCGAGCACCGCGCCGAACAGGACAATCACCCGCGCTCGCGCCGGCCCGCCGACCCGCTTGACCACCTCGCCGCGCGCGAGCCGGCCCGTCCATCGCGTCGCTCGCCCGAACGCGAACGTCGCACGTGCGGCCCGGCCACGCTCCCGCCGCCCCGAGCTCACGGCCTCAGCCCTCGCTCAGCGCTCCGGGCGCCCCGGAGTCGGCGACCGACTCCCTCCCGTCCCCGGGTGCGACCGCCGCGCCCGCCTCCTCGATGTCCGCGGTCCGCCATCCTCGAACCGTAGAACGCAGCGTGACGTAGCCCCCGATGCCCGGCAGCGTCGGCAGCCAGAACGAGATCGCGCGGTACGCGAGCACTGCGATCACAGCACGTCCCGCGGGTTCGCCGAACGCCGCGAACGCGCCGATCATCCCGCCCTCAACGCCACCGATCCCGCCCGGCAGCGGCAGGAGGCTCCCGAGCGTGCCGAGGAAGTACCCCATCACGAGCACGGCGACGGGCACAACGGTGCCGAACGCCCGGAACGACGCCCCGAGGCACGCGATGTCGAAGGCCCAATAGCCCACCGCCCCCAACAGCCCCCAGTGACGATCCCGGATCAGGCCGAGCGCGGTGCGGACACCGGACCCCATCGTCGCGGGAAGCGTCGCGAACCGCCTCGCCAGCCGGCCGATCCGGCCCGAACGCCGGGAGAGGTGATCGAGGCGGCGCTCGAAGTCGCCGGGCACAAGTCCCATCGCCGCCCCCAGGGCGAGCGCCACCGCGCTCAGGATCGCCGGGAGCAGGGTGAGCGCGGTCGGTCCGCCGCCGGCGAAGGCGCCGCTCCACAGGCCGAACCCGCACACGACCATCGCCAGCAGGTAGAGCGAGTACTGAATCGAGTAGTTGGCCGCCATCCGGCAGGCGATCACCCGCGTCTGCATGCCGGCGCGGCGCAGCGCCCACACCGTCACCGCGACGCCCCCCGCTCCCGCGGCCGCCAGCAGCCGGATCGCCGCGATCCCGGCGAGCGGGATCTCGATGCTCGCGCGCCAGCCTAGCCGGGATACGCCGCGCGCGAACACGGTGCGAAACAGGACTGCGTAGCCGGCAATCGACACCAGCTCGAAGCCGGCCGCCACCGCCAGCCACAGCGGATCGCCACGCTCCAGCCGGCCCCACGTCTGGTTGAGCCCGGCGAACTTCGGAACCAGGAAGTAGAGCCCGACCAGAGCGGCGGTGAGGAACAGCACCCCGAACACGAGATTGCGCCGCGTGACCGGACCGGCCGGGCCCCCCGCCGGCAGGTGAGGGATCTCGACGTCCCCATCCTCGAAGCCCGGTTCGACGTGCGAGTCCGTCGGCGGCTCCCAAGCCGTTGTGGGCTCGTCACGGTCCCGCGTCGGGTGAAGTTCGCCGCCCATACAACACTCTCCACCATTGAAGGTACCCCTCGACTTACGCCGGCACGCGAAACTGGCCCTGTCCACCGGCCCCTACCCTGTCAGCCGATGCCCGAGCTCGAGCTCCGCGCGATCCCCCTTGCGCAGACCCGCGCGCTGCGCCGTGACGTGCTGCGGCCATATCTGACGGTCGAGCAGCTCGCCGAGCACGAGCCCACAGACGCCGTGGCGTATGGCGCATTCGATGGCGACGAGCTGATCGCGGTCGGACTCGTCGGACCCGAGGGCGAGCCCGGCGACTGGCGGGTGCGCGGGATGGCGACCAAGCCTGACGGGCGAGGTCGGGGAGCCGGAACCAAGGTGCTGCAAGCGCTCGTGCAACATGCGACCGCCCACGGGGCCACGCGGCTCTGGTGCAACGCGCGCAAGCGGGCGCTGTCCCTGTACGAGCGGGCTGGGTTCGAGGCCACCTCTGACGAGTTCGAGACGCCGCGGATCGGGCCTCACTACCGCATGGAGCTCCGCACGCACGGCGAACCCGCGCCGCACGTGGACGGGTAGGCTTCCGGCCGGTGGCGGCCACATCTCGAGTCGAGCGGGTGCGCACCCCCGACGGGGAGCTCGATGCGCACGTCGCGCTGCCCGAATCGGGCTCCGGCCCGGGAATCGTGGTGCTTCAGGAGATCTTCGGCGTCGGCGGCTACATCAAGGAGGCCACCGAGCGCCTCGCGGGCATCGGCTACGTAGCGCTCGCGCCCGACCTCTACTGGCGAATCGCCCCCGGCATCGCAATCGACCACACCGAGGACGGCATCGGCGAGGCCTTCCAGACCGCGCAGCAGCTCGACCACTCGCTCGCCGTCAGCGACTCGATCGACGCGCTGAAAGCTCTGCGCGAGCTCCCCGAGGTGACCGATGGCAATGCCGGCGTACTCGGCTTCTGCCTCGGCGGGACGCTCGCATTCCAGGTCGCGGTCCAGGGGGACCCGGCGATCGCCGTTTGCTACTACGGCGCCGGGATCTCCGGCATGCTCGACCTCGGCGACCGGATCGACTGCCCGGTCCTGTTCCACTACGGCGGCCAGGACCCGTACATCCCGCGCGAACAGTCCGACCGGGTCGCGGAGTTCGCGGCCGTCCACGACGGGATGGAATGCCACATCCAGCCGGACGCCGGCCACGCCTTCGACAACCACGAGGCGCCGATGTTCTACCAACCCGAGCCGGCTGCCCGGGCCTGGGCGATCACCCGAAGGACTTCCTAGCCCGCACGCTGCCGGTCTGAGGCAATCAGCGCCCGACGAGCGCCAGCGCCTCCGCGTGCAGCAGCCCGTTGGTCGCGAGCGCGTCGCCACCATCGGCCGTTCGCACCCCCCCGAGGTCCGTGAACGTGCCGCCGGCCTCCTCGACGATCACCTGCGGCGCCGCCAGGTCCCACAGCGACACGATCGCCTCACAGCCGACCTCGGCCACGCCCTCGGCGATCAGCATGTACGTCCAGAAGTCGCCGAACCCGCGCGTCCGCCAGCACTTCCTCGCCAGCGACAGCAGTTGCTCGAGCCGGCCCCGCTCCTCCCACCCGTCGAATCCTGAGATACAAAGCTGCGCGTCCTCGAGCGCGCGCACGGCCGAGACGCGCAGCGGCCGCGGCTCCGACGACAGTTCGTCGGCCCCGAACGCGCCGACGCCTCGTGCCGCCCACCACCGCCGCCCGAGCGCCGGCGCCGACACCACCCCGACTATCGCCTGATCGCCCTCCTGCAAAGCCAGCAGCGTCCCCCACACCGGGATCCCGCGGACGTAGTTCTTCGTCCCGTCGATCGGGTCGACGATCCAGCGGCGTCCGCCGGCATCAGCCTCCCCGGAGGTCCCATACTCCTCGCCCACGATTGCATCCTGCGGACGCGCCTCAGCCAGATGCTCACGCAGCGCCCGCTCGACGGCCGTGTCGGCCTCGGTAACCGGCGTCAGGTCGGGCTTGGTCTCGACCACGAGATCGGCGGCCCGGAACCGCGCGAGCGTGATCACGTCGGCAACGTCGGCGAGCTCGAGCGCGAACTCCAGGTCCTCGGAGGTGGCAGACATCGCCCCGGATCCTACGCACGATGCCGGTACGCTCACACCCTGCATGCCGACCAATGATCTCGAGCGCGAGACGACCGAACTGCTGGCGGAGCTGGTCCGCTTCAACACGGTCAACCCCCCGGGCAGCGAGCGCGCGGCGATCGAGTTCCTCGCCGGGTACCTGAAAGATGCCGGTTTGAAGACCGAGCTGCTGGCCGACGACGAGGACCGTCCCAACCTCGTCGCGGACCTCGACGGCGGCGACGGCGGTCCCACGCTCGTCTACCTCGGGCACGTCGACACGGTCCTGGCCGACCCGTCCGAGTGGACCCACGATCCCTGGTCGGGGGCCGTCGTCGACGGCTTCCTCTGGGGCCGCGGCGCGCTCGACATGAAGTCCCAGGTGGCGGCGGAAGCGGTCGCGGCGGCCACGCTGTCCCGCGGCGGTTGGAGACCGCAAAGCGGCTGCCTGAAGCTCGTGTTCGTCGCCGACGAGGAGACCGGCGGCGACGTCGGCGCCCACTGGCTCACCGCTACCCATCCCGACCGGGTCCGCTGCGACATGCTCCTCAACGAGGGCGCGGGCGACGTGTTCGAGTTCGGCGCCGTCCGCCGCTACGGCGTGTGCTGCGCCGAGAAGGGGATCTTTCGCTTCAAGCTGACCGCGCACGGCGTCGCCGGCCACGCCTCGCTTCCCAGAACAGGAGAGAACGCGCTCCTCAAGCTGGCGCCCGCCCTTCAGCGGATCGCGGACGCCAAGCCGACGTTCGAGCTGACCGAAGCCCCGGCGGCGCTGCTGGAGAGCCTCGGCGCGGATCCGAACGATCCGGCGCAGGCGCTCGAAAAAATCGCCGCCATCGACCCGAGGCTGCTGGTGCTGGTCGAGCCGATGCTGGGCGTGACGCTCGCGCCGACGATGGCCCACGCCTCGGACAAGATCAACGTGATCCCGTCCCGGGCGTACCTCAAGATCGACTGCCGCGTGCCTCCCGGGCTCGGCGAAGACGCCGCCCGCCGGCGAATCCAGAGCGTGCTCGGCGACCAGGCTGACAACTTCGAGATCGAGTTCACCGAGATGGTCACCGGCAACTCCTCGCCGATCGAGACCCCGCTGATGGACGCCATCGACCGGTGGGTCAAGGCCAACGACGACGGCGCCGAGACCGTGCCGGTGATCCTGCCCGGCTTCTCGGACTCGCGCTGGTTCCGCGAGGAGTTTCCCGAATGCACGGCGTACGGCTTCTTCCCCCAGCGCCACATGACGCTGCTCGAGACCGCGCCGCTCGTCCACAGCGCGAACGAGCGGATCGACGTGCGCGACCTCGGCTTTGCCGCCGCGTGCTACAGCGATCTGGCGCGCGAACTGCTCGGCTGAGTCAGCCCTCGCGCTGCAACTTAGACTTCGCGCATGGCGACGCAGATCTCGACGCGGCTCGACCCGTCGATCTTCCGCCTGCCGGTCGAGCGGATCAGGCAGGGGTACTACTCCGATCAGTACTTCGTCTACACGAAGTCCCTGCTCGAGGCCGAGGACCATCACCCGCGCGTGCTGATGCAGGTCTTCCAGAAGAAGGAGTCGGTCCTCGGCGGCATCGACGAAGCGATCGCGGTGCTGAAGCTGTGCTCGGGCTACGAGCACGACGGCGAGTGGGTGCTCGGGTGGAACGACCTCGAAGTCCACGCGCTCCGCGAGGGCGATCAGGTCGCCCCCCGCGAGACCGTGATGACGATCGCGGGGGACTACAGCCTGTTCGCGCATCTCGAGACGGTCTATCTCGGGTCCCTCGCCCGCCGCTCGCTGATCATGCGCAACGTCCTCCAGGTCGTCGAGGCGGCCCGCGGCAAGCAGATCTTCTACTTCCCGGCGCGTCACGACCACTGGCTGGTGCAGACCGGCGACGGCTGGAGCGCGCACGTCGCGGGCGCGATCGGCGTGTCCACCGATGCCCAGGCGTCGTGGTGGGGCGGCCGGGGGATCGGCACGGTCCCGCACGGGCTGATCGCCGCCTACGGGGGCGACACCGTCAAGGCCGCGACGATGTTCGCCGACCGCTACCACGACGAGATGAACGTCACCGTGCTGGTGGACTGGGAAAACGATTCCGTGCGGACGGCCCTGCAGGTCGCCGGTGCGCTCGGGCCGAAGCTGTGGGGCGTCCGCCTCGACACCAGCGAGGACCTCGTCGACCGCTCGCTGTTCGATGAGATGGGCGCGTTCAAGCCGACCGGGGTCAATCCGCGCCTGGTCGAGAACGTCCGCACCGCACTCGACGAGGCCGGCTATCCCGACGTGCGGATCGTCGCGAGCGGCGGCTTCACCGTCGAACGTATCCGCGAGTTCGAGGCCGCCGGCGTACCCGTCGACGCCTACGGGGTCGGCTCATCGCTGATCCGGGGCGACAACGACTTCACCGCGGACGTCGTATGCGTCGATGGACGGCCGTGCGCGAAGGTAGGTAGGCGCTATTCGCCGAATCCCCGCCTGGAAAGGGTTGAGTGATCCGGAACGCGTGCCGATGAGCTTCTTGCTTTCAATGATTCAGGCTCCGAGCACGATCAACGGTGGACCGAGTGCCCAGAGGCTTGCGCATGCCTCCACGCAGCATCTAATCGTGCCGATCTTCCACGCCCCCAGCACGTTCCTGGGCTACCAGGACCTGACCTCGTTCCTGCAGGCGTGGCTGCCGATCATCTTCATGGGCCTGCTGGTCGTGTCGGTGTTCGCGCTGATGCGGTTCATGCCGCGCACGCGCCCGGCCCAGATCAAGCCCGAGTCGGCGCCTCCGATCGCCTGGGCGGACATCGCCGGCGCTGACGAGGCCAAGGAGGAGCTTCGCGAGGTCGTCGACTACCTGCGCGATCCCGCGCGCTTCCGCGAGCTCGGCGCGAAGGTGCCGAAGGGCATCCTGCTCCACGGCCCGCCCGGGACCGGCAAGACATTGCTGGCGAAGGCGGTCGCGCACGAGTCCGGCGCCACGTTCTTCTCGCAGTCCGCGGCCTCGTTCGTCGAGATGTTCGTCGGCGTCGGCGCCGCCCGGATCCGCCACCTGTTCAAGGCAGCGCGCAAGAAGGCGCCGGCGATCGTGTTCATCGACGAGCTCGACGCGGTCGGCGGCCATCGCGGCCACGACGTCTCTGGGGAGCGAGATCAAACTCTGAACCAGCTGCTGGTCGAGATGGACGGGTTCACCGCGCGCAAGGACGTCGTCGTGATCGCCGCCTCGAACCTGCTCGAGAAGCTCGACCCGGCGCTGCTCCGGCCCGGCCGCTTCGACCGCCAGATCTTCGTCTCGCCCCCCGACGTGGTCGGACGCGAGCGCATCTTCCACGTCCACTCGCGCAACAAGCCGCTCGCCGACGGCGTCGACCTGAAGATCCTCGCGCGCCAGACGTCCGGGCTGACCGGAGCCGATCTCGCGAACATCTGCAACGAGGCCGCGATCTTCGCCGGCCGCCGCGGCGCCGACCGGGTCGAGATGCGCGACTTCGACGCTGCCCTCGAGCGGGTGGTCGCCGGAATGCAGTCGCGCCGCGCGCTGAGCGACCACGAGAAGCGGGTCGTCGCCTACCACGAGGCCGGGCACGCGCTGTGCGGGGAGCTGCTCCCCTCGGTCGACCGCGTCCACCGGATCTCGATCGTGCCGCGCGGCCGCGCGCTCGGCTACACGCTGAACCTCCCCGAGGAGGACCGCTACCTCAAGACCCGCGAGGAGCTGATCGATTTCATGACGATGCTGCTGGGCGGCCGCGCCGCCGAGCAGCTCGTGTTCGGCTCGATCACCACGGGTGCCTCCGACGACCTCAAGCGCGTCGCCGAGATCGCCCGCTCGATGGTCCGCGAGTACGCGATGGGCACCGGCTCGAGCTCGCTCCGCGCGATCGACGACGGCGCCGCCGAGGCCACGCGCCGCGTCCGCGACGCCGAGGTGCAGGAGCTCGCCGACGAGGCGTACCGGGGCGCCCAGGCGATCCTCGACCGCCACCGGGTGCAACTCGACGAGCTCGCCGCGACGCTACTGACCAACGAGGTGCTCGAGCGGCCCGACATCGATCGGATCATCGGCCACGTACCGCGCGCTGCACCGTCCCGGATCGGTGAGCTGTCGGTGGCGGCCGCGACCGCGGTCAACCCGGCTGCACACCCCGCCCCCCGGCGGGGCCCCTCGACCATAGCCTGACTATCCTCGGGCCGATGCTGTCCGCGATCGACCACGTCGGAGTGGCCGTCGACTCGATTGACGCCGCGCTCGTCGTCTACCGGGATGCACTCGGGATGCCGCTCGTCCATCGCGAGACCGTGCACGAGCAGGGCGTCGATGCGGCGCTGCTCGACGTCGGCGACGGCCACATAGAGCTGCTGGAGCCGCTCGGCCCGGACACCGCCGTGGGGAAGTTCCTGGCCCGCCGCGGTCCCGGCCTCCACCACGTCGCCTACCGCGTGGCCTCGGTCGAGGAGACGCTGAAGGCCCTGAGCGCCGCCGGCGTCCGCCTGATCGATGAGCGACCGCGCACCGGCATTCGCGGCTCCCAGGTAGCCTTCCTCCATCCCTCATCGACCGGCGGCGTCCTCACCGAGATCGTCCAACCGGCCCACTGACTGAGGCGCCGCCGTCAGGCGCCGCCGACTTCCCTCATATGGCAGACGACAAGCCTCAAAAAATCAGCATCGGATTCGACGGCGGCCAGGTCCTCGTCGCGCGCGTACCGCCGGCCGAGCTCGCCGACCTCCGCAAGGCGCTCGGGTCGATGGGCTGGCACGAGCTGACCGCCGAGGACGGCACGGTGGCGCTCGACCTCAGCCGGGTCCTGTACGTGCTCGTCGATCACGAAGAGCACCGCGTCGGGTTCGGAACTCGGTAGCCGGTTAGCGCGTTGGCGTTCGAGACGCTGCTGTACGCCACCGACGGCCCGGTCGCGACCATCACGCTGAACCGACCCGACCGGCTCAACACGATCGTGCCGCCGATGCCCGACGAGTTCGAGGCCGCGGTGCGCGACGCGACACTCGACCCCGCCGTCAAGGTGATCGTGCTCCGCGGCGCCGGCCGGTCGTTCTGCGCCGGCTACGACTTCGGCGGCGGCTTTCACCACTGGGACGAGATGGTCACGACCGACGGGCGCTGGGACGCCGGCAAGGACTTCGCGTGGGCGGCGTCGCCGTACGGGCCGACGCAGAAGTTCATGAGCATCTGGCGCACGCCGAAGCCCGTGATCGCGCAGGTCCACGGCTGGTGCGTCGGCGGCGGCAGCGACATGGCCCTGTGCGCCGACCTCGTGATCGCGTCCGAGGACGCCCAGATCGGGACGCCGTACTCGCGCATCTGGGGGTGCTACCTGTCGGGTATGTGGCTGTACCGCCTGGGCCTGACCAAGGCCAAGGAGCACGCGCTGACCGGCAAGCCGCTGTCGGGGCGCGAGGCCGCCGATGTCGAGCTGATCAACGCGGCGGTCCCGTTCGAGGAGCTCGAGGCGGCGGTCGCCGCGCAGGCCGAGCAGCTCGCGAGCATCCCCTCTTCGCAGCTCGCCGCGATGAAGCTCGTGGTCAACCAGGCCTACGAGAACATGGGGCTCCGGGCCGCCCAGACGCTTGGGCCGATCCTCGACGGGCTGATGCGGAACACACCGGACGGGCTGGGCTTCGTGGAGCAGGCGACGACGGCCGGCGTTCGCGCCGCCACCGAGGAGCGCGACGCGCTATTTGGCGACTACAGCGCGGCAGGCGCCGGCGGCCGGCCAGACCCGAGTCACGTGATCACCCCGGGCTGAGAGCAGGATCGCCAGCAGCATCGCGACGTCGGCGTCGTCGTGGGTGTAGCCGTGCACCGAGGCGAAGTAGGTGATGCCGGCGGCGGTGGCGAGCGCGACGTCGTGCCCCTCGAGCTGGCCGTCGTTCTCCGGGAAGCGGTAGATCGCGATCAGATAGCCGGCGCACCGGTCGCCGCCGATCACGCGCGGCGGCTGCTTGGGCGCCGGCGCGTCCCAGTTGCGCTCGTCGAACTCCGCGGTGGCGATGCCGGCGAGCGTGCCGGCGCCGACCTCCCAGTGGACGTGCCCCGGGACCTGGCCGTTGTTGAACGACATCGTGTACACGTTCGGGCCGGTGACCTGGGGGCCGGAAGAGTCCGCCGGGCCGCCGCCCACGCCGTCGGCCGGCACGACCGGCGGGCACACCACCCGGATGCGCGTGGCCCGCGCCGCCTCGGCGCACGTCGCGGTCACGGCCGGCGACACCCTCGTCGTGAGCGCCAGGGTGTGGGCGGCCCTGTGCTCGTGCTCGTGCTCGTGCTCGTGGGAGTGGGAGTGGGAGTCGGAGTGGGCGCCGCAGCCGGCGAGCAGCACGGCGACCACCGCCGCCAGCGCGGTCACCTTCATGGGCCGTATACGCGCCCCGCGCCGGGCGAGGTCCCAGGCTCAGGCGAGCAGCGCGTCGACCTCGGCGGCCGTCGGGAGCGACGGCTGCGCGCCGGCGCGGGAGGCCGCGAGCGCGCCGGCTACGCACGCTCGCTCGAGCGCGGCACCGCGCTCCCGTCCCTCGAGCAGCGACACCAGCAGCGCGGCGCAGAACGCGTCGCCGGCGGCCGTGCCGTCGACGGCCTCGACCTTCGGCGGCGTCGCCCGGGCGACCTCCTCACCGCGCTCGAGCAGCACCGCGCCCTCGGCGCCGAGCGTGAGCGCGACGAGGCCGTCGTACTGGGGGGTCACCTGCTCGTACTCATACCGGTTGACGATCAACAGGTCCGGGTCCCTTTCGAGCTCGATCCGGCCCCGCGCCGGCGCGGCGTTCAGGCAGAAGAACCGGGCCTGGGCCGCGGCCGCCGCCACGACGTCGAATGGGATCTCGAGCTGGGAGATCACCGCGTCGGCGTCGCCCACGTCGACGTCGGCTGCGGACAGCCGCCGGTTGGCCCCGGGCGCGACCACGATCACGTTCTCGCCGGTCGCGTCGACGAGGATCAGGGCCACGCCGGTCTCGCCGTCGTCGCGCATCACCGCGGACGTGTCGACCCCCTCGCGCTCGAGCGAGCGCAGCACGAGATCGTCGCGGCCGATCCGGCCCACGAACTTCACGGCGGCGCCGAGCCGCGCCGCCGCCACGGCCTGGTTGGCGCCCTTGCCGCCGGGCACGCGCTCGAAGGTCGCGTCGGTGACGGTCTCGCCCGGGCGCGGAAGCCGCTCGCAGCGGGCGACGTGGTCGACGTTGGCCGAGCCGACGACTGTGATTCGAGGAGCCATGTTCCGGGACACTAACCGCGGTGAGCGAGACATCACAGCATCCCTACGGAGGCGGCGGCGATGCCCAGGCCGGGAGCCTCGAGCTGTCCGCACGCTTTCGCCGGCACGCCGACGCGCTCGTGCGCTGGGAGCGCTCGCCCCTCTACATCAGGCTGATGGGGGCGGCCGCCGACGACATCGACGCCGGCGGCGTCGTCGCGCGCCTGTTCGCCGGCATCTCCACCCCGCCCGGCTCGGTGCCCCAGCTGCGCCTGATGGGCGCGCTGCACTACCTGGTCCTCGCCGGAAACGCTCCCGCGCTCGCTGCGTTCTACCCGAGCGCCGGCGGGAATCGGGCGGCCGACGGCGTCTGGCCGGTCGCCGAGGCGGTCATGGAAGAGCAGTTCGATCACGTCCGCGCGCGGCTGCACCGCACGGTCCAGACCAACGAGCCGGGTCGCTCCGCGGTCCTGTTCGCGGGTCTGTTGTGGCTCACCGACCGCCACCGGCGCCCGATCCGCCTGCTCGAGGTCGGCGCGAGCGCGGGCCTCAACCTCCTCGTCGACCGGTACTCGTACGCCGTGGACGGCCGTGAGCTCGGCGACCCGGATTCGCCGCTACGTTTCGTCGACCCCTGGATGCCGCCGCCGCCGATCGACCTCCAGGACACGGCGTCGGCGCTTCGCATCGTGGCGCGAGCGGGCTGCGATCTGTCCCCGCTCGATCCAACCCGTGCTGAGGACCAGCTGACGCTGCTCTCCTACATCTGGCCTGACGAGCTCCACCGGATCGACCGCATGCGGGCCGCCCTGTCGGTGGCCGAGCGCAATCCGGTCGCGGTGGCGGCGCGCCGGGCCTCCGAGTGGCTTCCCGAGGTGCTCGCGGACGGCCGCGACGACGAGCTGACCGTGGTGTGGCATTCGGTGATGCGCCAGTACGTCGAGCCCGACGAGTGGGCGGCCATCGAGCGCGCGCTCAGCGTGCACCCGGGAGCCGTCCGCCTGAGCATGGAGCCGTCCCGCGACCGGCCGGCGCCGATGCAGCTGACCGTCCACGATCCGGTCGGCGCGCCGGCGACCGCGCTCGCCGCGTGCGATGACCACGGGCTCCCGATTCGCTGGGAGACGTAGAGTCCGCCGGCGTGAGGCTGACGGACATCGACAACGCGGGGCTCGTGTTCGCGCGGACTCGTGGCCACAGCCCCGGCCTCGACCGGGCGGTTGTGGCGTACTCGCGCGCCGGCGAACACGCGGCGTGCTGGCTCGCGCTCGGGCTCGCCGGCGGGCTGATGTCGCGATCGCGGTCTCGCCGGCGTTCTTGGCTCCGGGGCGCCGGCGTCGTCGCTGGTTCCTACGGGCTGAACCAGGCGATCAAGTTCGCGGTCCGCCGGCGCCGGCCCGACCTGGATGGCTTGCCGCCGCTGACCCCGGTGGTCACGCGCCTCTCGTTTCCGAGCGCCCACGCCACCACCGCGTTCGCCGCCGCACGGGCATACCGACGCCTCGCGCCGGCCGGGGCGCTGTACCTCGCCGCCGGCGCGTTTGCGGTCAGCCGGCCGTACCTCGGGGTGCACTACCCGAGCGACGTGATCGCCGGCGCGGTGCTCGGGAGCGCGGTTGCCGAGCTTTGGGCGGGTCCCGGCGGGGCCGGGGCGGACTTGTGCTGACAGGGTGAGCGGCCGCAATGCCCAAGGTTGGGGCGGGCAGTTCCGTGCCCGCCCCACCCGAGCTTCGCGCCCCCTTTCTCGGCCCCCAACAGCCTGTGGTCGCGCAACGCGATCCAGCGCCCGCGCAGCCCCCTTCCGTGAGAGGACAAGTGTGACGTGCCGCTCGCGGGCGAACTGAGGAGATGTCTGAGACCGGACTGGGGATTTTTCTACCCATGGTCGGCCGATGTCCGGGCATGGCTACTGAGGGTCCCGCGTCAGCGCCTCCTCTCGGCGTAGTCGCGCTGCCGCGATCACCGCGTCCCGTCGTGAATTCACGCCAAGCTTCCGCAGAACGCTCTTCGTATGGCTGTAGACCGTCATTGGCGAGAGCACCAGTCGCTCAGCGATCCGCTGGGTCGTGGCGCCCTCTCCGAGCATTTCAACGACCTCCCATTCACGCGTCGTCAGTCGGCTGCGCAGCGGCCTCCACCCCGAGTCCGGGAGCTCTCGTAATGCTTCGAGCAGAGCGGGCATCAGCCACTGCGAGACGATCACCTCCCCGTCCGCAGCCCGGACCACCAGCTCAGCCAGCCCTTCCGGGTCGATGTCTTTGCCGATATGGCCAACCGCCCCCGCGCGTAGGGCCGCGATCGCGGTGCGGTGATCGTTGACCGACGACACGGTGAGCACTCGCATGTCGGGGACCTCGCGCAGGAGCGTTCGAACCAGCTCGAGACCCCCTCTCGGAGGTACGACGGTGTCGATCACCGCAACTCCCGGGCGGAAGTAGCGGGCCAGCTCGAGCGCCTCACGACCGTTCCCGGCCGTGTGCACCGCCGCGATCCGATCGCTGTTCCGCAGCGCGACCCGCATCATGCCGCGGGCAAGCCCGTCGGCGTCCGCGATCAGCACTCGCGCGCCGGCAGCACCATCGTCCGGCGGTGGCGCCGGCTCCAAAGCCGCCGGCAATGGTGAGGTGTTCGGCGACCCGGTCATCGCTCATCGCGCCTTCCCGCCATCCTCAACCCGTGCGCAAGCGCTTGCACCCTCGCCCGCGCCTGTTCGGCGATGTCCGGTTGACCCGATTGCTCCGCTCGCTGGTACGCGGCGATCGCGTCGTGGGGGTTGCCGTGGCGCTCGAGCAGCGCGCCGATCTTCAATGCCGCCGTCGTATCACCGCGCTCGTAGGCGCGCTGATATGCAGCGGCGGCATTCGCGACGTCGCCGCGCTCCTCGAGCAGCGCGCCCAGATTGAACGCGCCGTCGGCGCTGCGACGGCCATCCGCGCGGCGGTACGCGGCCTCGGCGCCGGCCAGGTCGCCCTGGCGCTCGAGCAGCACGCCGAGATTGACCGCCGATCCGGCGTCCCCCCGCGCATCGGCGCGGGCAAGGGCATCGTGCGCTCCGACTTCATCGCCCTGCTGCAGGAGCAGTACCCCGACGGTCGCTGCGGCCTGCCTGTCCCCCCTCTCGTCGGCGCGGCGGTAGGCGGCGATCGCCGTCTCCGTGTCACCGCGGTCGAGGAGCAGGCCAGCGAGATTCAACGCGCCGGCGGCGCTGCCCCGGTCGTCGCTGCGACGGTACGCCGCCTCCGCGCCGGCAACGTCGCCCCGGCTCTCGAGAATTACGCCGAGGTTGCACGCGGCTGTTGGATCGCCCCGCTCATCGGCGCTGCGGTAAGCGAGCTCTTCTGCCTCCGCCTGCTCTTGCTCATCGGAGCCGTGTACAGCCTCGTGCTCCTCTGAGACGGGATTGGGCTCGGCGGCTGCGGAGAGCGCCGCGTCTCCCAAAGGTGGGGCGGTAGCGGTCAACAACGTCCGCCGCCGGCGCGCGATCAGCCACACGCCAGTTAGAAGAGCAGCGAGAACGAGCAATCCGAGCGCCACAAGCACCACCGGCCAAGAAGTCCCACCTCGCCCGCTCGGTCGGGCTTTGGACTGAGAAGCCGGGTGCTTAGGCCGGGCTGCGGGCCGAGTAGCCGGGTGCTTAGGCCGGGCTGCGGGCCGAGTAGCCGGGTGCTTAGGCCGGGCTGCGGGCCGAGTAGCCGGGTGCTTGGACCGGGGTCCGGGACGACGAGCCGGGGTCGTCGGCCGGATGCCCGCGGGCCGGTGTGAACCTGGGGTTGGACGCGACGTCGTCGGCCGTCCAGCCGCGAGACGCTTCAGTTCGCCGAACGTCTGTTGGCCGGCGATCCCGTCCACGTTCAGCCCGTGGGCCGACTGAAAGCGGCTGACCGCCCGCTCGGTCCTCGGTCCGTAACGACCGTCGATCGGTCCTGGGCTGTAGCCGTCACGGCGCAGCTGCCGCTGCAGTCCGCGCACCGCCGCGGACCCGCCTTCGGCATAGCCCGCTCCCGGATACAGCACGGTCGCGCGTAGGGCCGCGAGCGTCAGCGGTCCGGCGATGCCGTCCACGCGCAAGCCACGCGCGCTCTGGAAGCGCTCGACCGCCTGCTCGGTCCTCGGGCCGTAGCGCCCGTCAATCGGCCCGGGCAAGTACCCGGCGCCGTCCAGGCGGCGCTGCAGCGAGCGGACACCCACAGCGTCCGTCCCGCCTTCATAACCGCTTCCAAATGCCAGCACCTGTGGGCCGACTTGAGGGGCTTGTGTGTCCTTGGCCGACGCCGCCAGAGCGCAAGCAGGCTCCAAAGCCATCACCAGCATGCCCGCAGCCAGCAGCACCACTGCGTATTTCGTGGCCGAGACCGCATCCGGCAGGAGCCGCCGTTCGAGGCCTGACCGGCCCCGGAACCGCCGCCGCTGCCCAGCGCCGTGGACGAATACGCCACGCCACCGAGTCTCCGCCAACGCCCAACTTGAGCGTGACATGAGTTCGTTCTCCTCTACTTGCTAGACAGGGATGCACCCGGGCCTGTGCCCGGCTGCGACTACCTGGGAGACCGACCTCGGTCCTAGCCAGGCCGCTCTAGCAAGAGCAGGAACGGCTCGGGCGCGTGCGACTGCGCGAACGTCCCCAACGCAGTCGTCGTACCGAACGCGTGTCCGATTCTCTGAGAATCAAGTTCCGCTGCCCCCGAGGCGCCGCCGATACCGCCACCCGTCGCGGCGTCGCCACCATTTCCAACTCCAAGTCTGAGTGACATCGGTGCCGTCGGGCCGTTGGGCCCGCGTTGCACCGCGCCGGCCTTGCGTCGCCCGAGCCCGCGCCGGGCCGCACCAATGTGGCGGGGCTCTGCCACCGACGCGGCGCCTGCGCCAGCCCTCGCCTTGGTCGCGGGCGAAGAGTCCACAGCGCGCTTCATGGCCAGCGGCCGATGCGTGCGCGGCGCACCCGCGGGGCCCGTGTGGATCGCGGGCGTCTGGGCGACCGGGGTCGCCGCCGAGGGAGCCGAGCTGGTTGCGTTGGCGACCGGCGCCATCGCGCCGGTTGTGGCGACGGCCGCGCTCCGCCGCGGGGTCTGGATGCCGCTCGAGCGCGGTACAGATGCGTCGGGAGCCTGTGCAGGCTCAGCCGTATGCGCGGCACCGGCACCGGCGCGACCGCGAGCGCTGCTGCGCGAGGCGCCCGTCGTCGTCTCGGTGCCAGCCGCGGACGCCGGAGCCTGAGTCGACGAGCCGGCCGCCGGCGCCTGGATCGCCACCGGCCCCACCGCCTGCGCCACCACCTCGCCACCGGCGCCACCACCTGCGACACCGACGACGCCACCGGCGCCACCGCCTGCGACACCGGCTTCGCCACCGCGAGCGAGACCGACGACGCCACCGGCGCCACCGCCTGCGACACCGGCTTCGCCACCGCCTGCGCACGACCGACGACCTTCGCCACCGGCGCCACCGCCTGCGACACCGGCTTCGACCACCGCCCGCGCCACCGACCTTCGCCACCGGCGCCACCGCCTTCGCCACCGGCGCCACGCCCTGCGTCACCTGACCTGGCGCCACCGCCTTCGCCACCGGCGCCACCGTCTTCGCCACCGGCGCCACGCCCTGCGTAACCGGCTTGACCACCGGCGCCACCACCTTCGCCACCGGCTTCGCCACCGGCGACACGGCCTTCGCCACCGGCGACACGGCCTGCGTAACCGCCTTCGCCACCGGCGCGGCAGTGGGCGTGGTCTGGGCCGCCGGTCCAGCGGCCGGCGCTGCACTCGCAGCCGGGCTGGGGGCGACACTCGCAACCGCGCTCGAGGCGACATTCCCCACCGCGCTCGAACCGATGGACGGAACGACGCCGGCGCATGCTGTCCAGATCGGGCCTACGACGATCGCGATCGCACTCGCGAGCAGTACTGCGCACGCCTTCACTGGGAGCCGCGTCATGCTCCTCCGGGGGCTCCGCGTTCGCCGAAGCTGACTGTCGCCATCCGATCCTCTCCTCGAGGCGCCGTGGAGGGCCCGAGACGCCCAGGCAATCGCGAAGATCGCCCGATTGTTGGCTATCCCGGTTGATGTCTCTTCAAACCCGTCTATTCGGGTGGTCCGGACTCCCCGTGCTCTCAAGACCGGAATAGTGTGGAGATGCAGCCAGTTTTCACGTGACGACGCTCCGTCGCGTCGCTGGCGCGTAGATTCCGGGCCCGTGTCATTGCCGGGTCCCGACGCCGAACCGCTGCTCCCCGCGCGCATACGCGCCCGCAGCGCCGCACCCGACGCGGCGGTAACGGTGCGGTGGGGAACTCGTGAGCACGGTCGGACCGCCCCTGGGGTCTGGGCGTGAAGGTCGGGATCGTCGGGATGCCGAACGCCGGCAAGTCGTCGCTGTTCAGCGCGCTGACCGGCGTCGCCGCCGAGGCCGCGAACTACCCGTTCACGACGATCGAGCCGAACATCGCCGTGGTCCCGGTCGCGGACTCCCGACTCGACGCGGTCGCGGAGACCGTCAAGGCGTCGAAGATCGTCCCGGACACGATCGCGTTCCACGACATCGCCGGGCTGGTCGCCGGCGCCCACCGCGGCGAGGGCCTCGGCAACAAGTTCCTCTCGAACATCCGCGAGACCGACGCGATCGTCCACGTCGTCCGTGTGCACAACGACCCGAACGTCGTCCATCCCGAGGGCCGCGTCGATCCGCTCGCGGACATCGAGACGATCGAGACCGAACTGGTCTACGCCGACCTCGAGCAGGCCGAGCGGCGACTCGAGCGCGTGTCGAAGACCGCCAAGTCGGGCGACCGGCGCGCGATCGCCGAGGCGGCCTGGCTGGGGCAGCTGATCGAGGCTCTCCAGGCAGGCCGGCCGGCGCGCACCGTGCCGCCGCCAGCCGACGCCCCCGACGCAATGACGCTGCTCCAGCCGCTGACCTCCAAGCCGGTGTTGTTCGTTGCCAACGTCGACGAGGGCTCGGGCGAGGTCCCGCCCGAGATCCTCGAGTACGCGCACGCCCAGGGGGCCGAGGCGGTCGCGATCTCGGCCCGGTTGGACGCGGAGCTAGCCGAGCTCGACCCTGAGGAGGCGGCAGTGATGCGCGAGGAGCTCGGCGTCGCGCACTCGGGGCTCGAGACCGTGGTGCGGGGCGCGTTCTCGCTGCTCGAGCTGATCGCGTTCTTCACCGCCGGCGAGGCCAAGCCGGCGCAGTCCTGGCATCTGCGCCACGGCCTGTCGGTGTGGCACGCGGCGGGCATGATCCACTCCGACATCCAGCGCGGCTTCGTCCGCGCCGAAGTCGTGGGATGGGAGGAGCTCGTCGGAGCCGGCGGGTATGCCGGCGCGCGCGACCGAGGCACGCTGCGGCTCGAGGGCCGCGACTACGTGGTCGCCGACGGCGACGTGATCACGGTCCGGTTCACCCCGTAGGTATGGGTCATAACCGCGCGCTCGGCGACGTCCGGCTGCCGAGAGTCGGAGAAGTGACCCGCATACGTGGCTGAACCCACATTCACGTCCCGGTGGCGGGTCGAGTGTGGACTTGTGACCCGCTGCTGGCCCGGCTAGAGGTCCGCGACCGAGTCGGCGCCCTCGAGCCGCTCGGCCAGCCGGCGCAGCCCGAGCGCCCGAGCCGCCGCAGCCCCACCCTCCAGATCGGTGGCCCGGTCCGCCGGCCGATCGACGGCCACCGTCCGCAGCGTCGCGATGTCCCGGAACGCCCGGAGCTCAGTAGCCGAGTCCTTCAACGCAGCAGCCACCTTCGGCCGCTCGCCGTCCGCGCCGGCAATGGCTCCGTCGAGCGACCCGTACCGATCCAGGAGATCGGCCGCGGTCTTCGGCCCGATCCCCGACGCGCCCGGGAGCCCGTCCGAGGGATCCCCGCGCAAAGCGATGAAGTCGGGGACGAGCTCCGGCCCGACTCCGTACCGGCGACGAACCTCGTCGGGGTCGACCTCGGTGAAGCCCGTGATCCCCGACTTCAGGAACAGCACGGAGACCTCACCGGAAACGCACTGGTACATGTCGCGGTCGCCGGTGACGATCAGCGCGCGACCGCCGGCGTCCGCTTCGACCGCCGCCAGCGACCCGAGCAGATCGTCAGCCTCGACCGCCTCCGAGGACTCGACCTCCCACCCGAACGCCGAGAACAATTCGGGCGCGTGCGAGAACTGCCACGCGAGCGCGTCAGGCACGGGTGGCCGGTCCGCGTGGTAGGAAGGGAACAGCTCAACCCGGTACGGAGCCGCCTCGGCGCCGAAGCACATCACGATCGCCCTCGGGCTGAAATCCGCCGCCGCCCGCAGCAGCAAGTTCACCCCGCCGAGCAGCGCGTTGACGGGTTGGCCGTCGAGCCCCAGGATCGTGTCCGGGAGCGCGAAGAACGAGCGGTAGAGCACGTACGGCGCGTCGACGGCGATCAGCGGGCCGGGCATTCGACGCCCGAGCCTAGCGAGACACGCCTAACGGACGACGATCGAGGGACCGTCGAGGCCCCGGTAGACGACGCGGTATGTGCCCGCGATCGTCACGTGAACCGCGTACACCCCGCCCCGAGTCAGAGGAGCGACCCCGGCCTTGCGCCAGTGCTTGCCGTCGCGGACCTGGATCGTGACGTGCGCGCCCTTGCCGGCGGGGAGGATCGTGCCGCTCAGCGTCTGCCCGGAGGCGGCCAGCGCCCCGAACAGACTTTTCATCTGCGCGATGATCGACAGATCGCCGCTGGCGGCGCTCTGGGTGGCCACCGGCGTCGGCGTCGGTGTCGGTTTGGCGGTCGAGGAGATCGTCGTGAACTGCGCCCAGGTGCTGAGCAGGCCGAACGCGCCCTCGAGCTCGCTCCCGGTCACCGTCGTCGTGCCGCCGGTCCCGAGCACCTCAGCGGACATGATCCGCGGCGACGCGCCGTGCTCGGTGACCTTGATCCCGAGCAGCTTGCCCTTGACGAGCTTGCCGAGCTGCTTGGTCGCCGTGGACAGGCTGAGCTGGCGCGTCCAATGGTGATACGGGTCGCCGCCGGCGCCGTCGTAGAGATCGGGAACGCCACGCAGCCACGGATCCGGGGTCGCGCCCGGCCAGGCGTCCTCGACGTTCTCGGTGTACCCGCCGGAGCTCGAGAAGAAGTAGGTGACCGCGGGGGCGCCGTGGTACGTGACGATCTGGCCCGAAGTGGCGGCCACTGCTGCGTCCGTCGCCGGCGTCTCGGCCCCGACCCCGCCATACATCTGCGAACGCGTGTCGGGATACAGGTTGTAGAAGCTGCCGGCGACGTCGGTGGTGATCGCGTACGTTCGCGCCGCCACCGCCTGCGCCTTGAGGGCCTCCGGGGACCAGGTCGACGGCATCTCCGCCGCAATCACGCCCTGGACGTAATCGTCGAGGCCAAGCGCGTTGACCGTGTACACGCCGCCCGAGCCGTTCGGCCGGAACTCGAGCGAGCCGCGGTAGGTGCCGAGGCCGGCGACGCTCAGCGGGCCGGGTCCGGTGGCGGTCAAAGGCGCGGGAAACGTCCCGACCGGCTTCCCGGTGGATTGGTTGACGAGCTTCACAGACCCGTCGGCGAGCGGGACGACGTCGTAGGTGAGGCTCGGGTTCAGATTCTTGTTGCCGGCGTGGGTCGCGCCGGCGAACGCCGCCGAGCCGCTCCCGAGGAGCACACGCACGACCTGGCTTGGGTTCGTCGTGCCGAGCGCGGTGCCCGTGTAGTAGTGGCCGAGGATCTGCTGGTAGGTCCAGCCGTGCAGCGCATAGCCGTACGCGCCGTACTGGCTCATCCCGATCCCGTGGCCGTAGCCGCCGCCGGTGATGTAGAGGGTGGTGGCGGGGCTCGGCGTGGTCGCGTGCGGGTGCTTCTTGGGGGCGCTCGCCTTGGCGGCCCTCGCGTGCGGGGCCTTCCGAGGCGTGCTCGCGGCCGACGCGGGACCGACAAGGGCCAGCGCCGTCACCGTCACGAGGCCCACTGCCAGCGCGCGCATCTTCAGGGGGAGACACATAACACGGAGCCGCGTTGCGGCCTGCGTCCATGTTGATTCCGTTATGTAGGGTGTCGATATGAGCGAGCGCAAAGCTTCTGAAGTTTTTGTCGAGTGCCTGGAGGCGGAGGGCGTTCGGTACGTGTTCGGAATCCCGGGCGAGGAGACGCTCGACCTGAACGAGTCGCTGGCCGACTCGGCAGTCGAGTTCATTCCCGTCCGCCACGAGCAGGGCGGGGCATATATGGCCGACGCTTACGGCCGGCTAACCGGCCGAGCGGGCGTCTGTCTGGGGACCCTTGGCCCAGGAGCGACGAACCTGGTCACAGCGGTGGCCGACGCTTTCCTGGATCGCGCTCCTCTCGTCGCTCTGACCGGACAGTCCGACATCGAGCGCATGCACAAGGAATCGCACCAGTACATAGATCTAATCGGCATCATGCGCCCGATCGTTAAGTGGAACGCGCGCGTCTCGAGCCCGGAGATCATTCCCGAGGTCGTACGCAAGGCGTTCGCGGTGGCCGAGTCCGAGAAGCCCGGCGCGACCCATCTCGAGCTACCCGAGGACGTGATGCAGCGGCCACTCGACGCCGCCCCGCTCCCGCGTCATGCGCCCGTGCAGCCCGAGCCGGGCGGCAAGGAGCTCCAGCGCGCGGCCGACATGATCGACGCGGCCCGCAACCCGCTCGCGCTCGCCGGCAACGGCGCCGTACGCGGCCACGCCGGCCGAGCGCTGCGCGCGTTCGTCCACAACACCGGGATCCCAGTGGCCGAAACGTTCATGGCCAAGGGCCTCGTCGACTACGAGGATCCGAAGGCGCTCGGCACGGTCGGGCTCCAGACGCGCGATTACGAGATGGCCGGGTTCGAGGACGCCGACCTCGTGATCGCGATCGGGTACGACCTCGTCGAGCACTCGCCCAAGCACTGGAACCCCGGACGTGACAAGCAGATCATCGTGATCGACTCCGTCGCCGCCGAGGTCGATCAGAACTTCGTCCCGGACGTCGAGCTGATCGGAGACATCGCCCACGTGCTGGCGCGCCTCGCGGCCGGCTGCTCACGCAACCAGACCACCGCCGGCACGAGCCGCCTGCACGAGGTCGTAATGGGGGCGCTCAACGACGCCCGCGACGACGACCACTTCCCGATGCGGCCCCCGCGCGTGCTGTGGGACATTCGCCAGGCTCTCGGGCGCGACGACATCCTGGTCTCGGACGTCGGACTCCACAAGCTGTGGATCGGGCGGATGTTCCCGGCCCACGAGCCCGGCACCGTGCTGATCGCCAACGGCCTCGCCGGCATGGGGTTCGCCCTCCCCACGGCGATTGGCGCCAAGCTCGTGCACCCGGACCGTAACGTCGTCGCGGTCAGCGGCGACGGCGGGTTCCTGATGAACGTGCAGGAGCTCGAGACCGCCTCTCGCCTCGGCACCGCGGTCGTGAACGTCATCTGGGAGAACGCCCAGTTCGGCTCGATCGTGTGGAAGCAGGACAAGAAGTTCGGCCGCCATTTCGGCGTCGACTTCGGAAATCCGGACTTCGTCAAGCTCGCCGAGGCGTTCGGGCTGCCGGCGTGGCGCTGCT
The DNA here is from genome assembly GCA_963699325.1 of uncultured Solirubrobacterales bacterium. GTDB lineage: Bacteria > Actinomycetota > Thermoleophilia > Solirubrobacterales > Solirubrobacteraceae > Palsa-465. Next base: position 126,982 of record CAVOTN010000025.1, read on the forward strand.
CGAGTGCGGATGACTTCCCGCGCCTCCTCGGGGACGCCCTGGCCAAGGACGTCCCCTCGGTGATCGTCGTCCCGATCGACTACTCGATCGACGTGGCGATCTCGGAGACGCTCGGCGCCGAGACCGTCGCCACCTGACGCTGCGGCAGGCCGGCGCTCGCGACCGCCCCGAGCAGCGACAGTCCCGCCGAGACGGCAAGCGCCGCAGTGAAGCCGTCGCTGAACAGCTGCGCCGAGCCGTAGCTGCCGGCGCCAGCGAACACCGCCACCAGCGTCGCGATCCCGAACACGCCGCCAAGCTGGCGCATCATGTTGAACGTTCCCGACGCCTTGCCGAGGCTCGCCGGCGCCACCGAGCTCACGACCGCGTTCTGGATCGCGGGCATCGCCATCGAGACGCCGCAGCCGGCGATCATGAGCGGCGCCACCAGCCGCCAGTAGGCGACGTCGGGGCTGGCGATCAGTGCGATCCAGCCCATCCCCGCGGCCTGGAGCAGCAGCCCGGCGACCGCGAACGGGCGCTCGCCGATGCGCGAGATCCGCGCGCCGGTGAGCGGCGCGACGATGAACAGCGTCGCCGTCCAGGGCAGCAGTCGGATGCCGGCGTCGAGCGGGCCGTGGTGCTGGACGGTCTGGAGGAACTGCGCCATGAAGAACACGGCGCCGTACAGCGCCGCGGCCAGGAAGAAGATCGCGGCGTTGCCCGCAGCGAATGGGCGCGCGGCGAACAGGCCCATCGGCAGCATCGGCTCAGCCGTTCGCCGCTCCCACAGCACGAACGCGACCGCGAGCAGCGCCCCGACGGCGAGCGAGACGATCACTTCGACGCTGCCCCAGCCGGCCGAGTTGCCACGCACCAGCGCCCACACGATGCCGACGGCCGCGCCGGTCACGAGCGCGAGGCCCGCGATGTCCGGGGCGCTGCGCGGGCCGTGGCTCTCCTCGACCCTGCGGAGCACGACGGGGATCGTCAACAGCCCGATCGGGACGTTGATCCAGAAGATCCACTGCCACGCGATCCCCTGCGTGATCGCGCCGCCGACGACCGGGCCGCCGAGCACCGCAAGTCCGGTGATGCCGCTGAAGATCCCGAGCGCCCGCGCCCGGCGATCGGGCGCGTACGCCGCGCTCGAGCAGCGTCGAGCCCCAGCGGCATGATCAGCGCCGCGCCGGCGCCCTGGACCGCGCGGGCGGCGATCAGCCAGCCGACGCTCGGGGCGAGCGCGCATGCGGCCGACGCCGCCGAGAAGATCGCCAGCCCGGCGGCGAACATCCGCCGGCGCCCGAACCGCTCGCCGAGTGCCGCTCCGCTCATCAGCAGCACCGCGAAGCTCAGGGTGTACGCGTTCACGGTCCACTCGAGTTCCTCGATCGAAGCGCCGAGGTGCACCCGGATCGTCGGCAGCGCGGTCGTCACCACGAGCGCGTCGAGCGCCACCATCAGCGACGCTATCGACGCCACTCCGAGCACCCAGCCTGGTCCTCTGCGCATCTTGTCCTCCTCACGGTCGGTTGCGGTCTCGTGGGTTGAGACCCAACCGTGCGCGCAAATTGACCGATGAATTTGGAACGGCCGGGGTGTCTTGTTCACCGATGCCCCGTGCTACGACCCCGGCCGCTGACACGATCCGGCCATGACCACGAGCGCGCTGAGTCGGGCCCGCGCCGGCGACGAGGCGGCTTTTCGCGAGCTGACCGAGTCCCACCGCCGGGAGCTCCAGGTCCACTGCTACCGGATCCTCGGGTCGGTGCAGGACGCCGAGGACGCGCTCCAGGAGACCATGTTGGCGGCCTGGCGCGGTCTTGACGGCTTCCAGGAGCGGTCCTCGCTGCGCTCCTGGCTCTACACGATCGCCACCAACCGCTGCCTCAACTCACTCCGTGACGGCGCGCGCCGCCCGCAAGAGCACCGGGCGCTGTCGTTCGAACCGCCCCAGCCCACCCGCTACGGGGAGACGCTGTGGCTCGAGCCGTACCCGGACGCGCTGCTCGAGGGAGTGCCCGACGCCGCCCCTGGCCCCGACGCCCGCTACGAGGCCCACGAGACGATCGCGCTCGCGTTCGTGACCGCGCTCCAGCGCTTGGCGCCCCGTCAGCGGGCTGTGCTCGTCCTCCGCGACGTGCTCGGCTACCGCGCCGCCGAGGTCGCAGCCATGCTCGACACGACCGAGACCTCGGTCAACAGCGCCCTGCAGCGCGCGCGGGCGACGCTCGACGCGCAGACCCCGCCCGTCCGCGAGCGCGCGCCGCTACCACGCTCGCCCGCCGAGCGCGAGCTCGTGGGCCGGTTCGCGGACGCGTTCGAGACCGGCAGGGTCGAGCAGGTGGTCGCGCTGCTGACCGACGACGCTTGGGTGACGATGCCGCCGGAGCCGTTCGAGTACCAGGGTCTCGGCGCGATCGCCGAGTTTTTCCAGCAGGCGTTCATCGCCCGCGGCGACCGCAACGACCGGCTCGTGGCGACGCGCGCCGACGGACAGCCCGCGTTCGGCCACTACATCGGCGACACACAGGCGCCGGTCGTCCGTGGCGTGGGCGTAATCGTCCTCACGCTCGAAGGCAACCGGATCTCTCACCTGATCCGATTCGGAGGCAGCTCGCGGCTGGCGCGCTTCGGCATCCCGCGCACCCTGCCGTCGTCGCGGAAGTAGGGAGCCCGATAACGTGTCGGGCGTGCCCGCGTTGACGATGCAGCCCACGGTGCTCAGCGAGGTCGGCCGGCGCGAGAACAACGAGGATTCGGCGTTCGCGTCGCCGCGACTCGTCGCGGTCGCCGATGGTGTCGGAGGCGCGGCTGCCGGCGAGGTCGCAAGCCGCCTGGCGATCGAGAAGATGATCGGTCTGGACAAGCGTCGCCTCGTCCGTCCGCTGGAGCAGGAACTCGGCGACGCTGTGGCCGACGCGAACGCCGTGATCGCCTTCGCGACCTTCTATGACCCGCGTCACGCCGGGATGGGTACGACGCTGACGGCGGTCGCGCTCTCAAACGACGGCGCGTACCTCGTCGCGAACGTCGGCGATTCGCGCACCTACCTGCTGCGCGACGCGCAGCTGCGCCGGCTCACGCGCGATGACAGCCTGGTGCAGGAGCTCATCGACCGGGGCGCGCTCGGCGAGAACGAGGCTCGCCGGCATCCGCAACGCTCGGTGGTGCTCGAAACGCTAGACGGCGTCGAGCGTCCGCTTCCCGCGCTGCGAGCTGTTCGCGCGCGGGCCGGCGACCGGCTGTTGCTGTGCTCCGACGGCGTCACCGACTACCTGGCCGACGCCGAGGTCGCCGAGCTGCTGAGGATCGACGACGCCACGGCCGCGGTCCACCGGCTTGTCAACTCCGCGCTCGATCGCGGCAGCCGCGACAACATCACCGCCGTCATCGCCGACGTCGTGAGCGGCAGACAGCCACGCGACGGCTGGCTGGACTCGCTTCCCGCTCCCGCGGGCCCCAAGTAGCGCGTAGTCAGCCGTCTGCGCTGCCGGCTGCCGTGTTCTTGCGTCGCCGCGGCGCCGCGGACCGTGGCGGTGTCGCGCGCATGTGATCGCGCACTGGGGTGAGCAGGCCAGTCAGCGCGTGGACATCCTTGCGTGAGAGAGGCTCGAGGAGCAGGCTGCTGACGACCTCGATGTGGCCGGGGAGGACGCGCTCGACGAGCGCGCGGCCAGCGTCGGTAATGGCGACGTCGATGCTGCGCTCGTCGTCCGGAGACGGTGAGCGGCTGATGAGGCCTCTGTTCTCGAGCAGGCCCGCCTGGTAGGTCAGGCCGCTGCGGCTGTAGACGACGCCGTCGGCGAGGTCGGTCATGCGGTGACTGCCGGTGGGGGAGTCGTTCAGGCGGGCGAGGATCTGGAACTGCACGTAGCTGAGGTCTCCGTCGACGCGCAGGTGCTGCTCGACGGCGTGCCGCAGGATGCTGCTCACCTCCATCAGCGCGAAGTAGGCGTTGAGCTGCTGGGGGTCGAGGGAGCGCGGGGGTTCGGGCACGTCGAGATTGTACTTGCTTCGAATTTGAACTAGTGCTAGAGTTCCGTGTCGATGCTTCAAATTCGAAGCACTTATCACTAGAAAAGCGAGGCTCCCCATGAAGGCAGTGCGGTTTCACGAATACGGCGATCCCGACGTCCTGCGCTACGAGGATGCCGACGAGCCTGTCCCCGGCCCCGACGAGGTGCGGATCCAGCGTCGCCGGCACGGCGTTCAATCCGGTCGACGCCGGCATCCGCGGCGGGTATCTCCAGGAGCCCTTCCCGGTAGTGCTCCCGCACGTGCCGGGGATCGACGTCGCGGGCACGGTCGACGCGGTCGGCGCGAATGTCACGGTCCGCCGGGTTGGCGACCGGGTCATCGCCTTCCTGCCGATGGTCGCCGACGGCGCGGCCGCCGAATACGTCCTCGCGCCAGCACAGATCCTCGCCGACGCGCCCGCGAGCATCCCGCTGGCCGATGCGGCGGCTCTCCCGTCGGTCGGACTCACGGCCTGGCAGTCGCTGTTCGAGCATGCCGATCTTCGTGCCGGGCAGCGTCTGCTCGTCAACGGCGCCGGCGGAGCCGTCGGCGGCTATGCCGTCCAGCTCGCCAAGCGCGCCGGTGCGCACGTGATCGCCACGGCCAGCCCGCGCAGCACCGAGCGCGTCCGCAGGGCGGGCGCCGAGGAGATCATCGACCGCACCACGACCACCGTTGTCGAAGCGGTCAGCCAGCCGGTAGACGTCCTCCTGAACCTCGCGCCGATCGAGCCGGCTGAGCTCAGCGCGCTAGCAGGCCTGGTCCGCGACGGCGGGGTCGTGCTCAGCACCGTCCCCACCGCCGTGCCCGACGAGACGGCCGAGGTTCGCACCGTGCCGGTCTTCGCCCGCAGCGACGCCGACCAGCTCGCCGAGCTCGTGCGGATGATCGACGCCGGCGAGCTGCACGTCGACGTCGCCGAGCGCCTTCCCCTCAGTGAGCTGCCCGCCGTTCATGCCCGCGCCGACGCCGGAGCCCTGCCCGGCAAAGTCGTTCTCCTCCCCGCAGCAGCCTGACCCCCACTGGTCGGGCGATTGATCTACGAGCGGCTAGGCGCTATTCGCTCTGCTCCCGGCGTTCGGTGCTCGCGAGGCGCACCGTGTCACCGCGGCGGATCGTTTCTGGCTGCTCGATCAGCGCGCGAAAGCGGTCGGCGAACAGGTAGGCATCACCGGGCCAGCGCGCCGAGAGATAGCCACCGTCCTGGACCACGAACGCGTGGGCGTGGTCGGTGGCGGTTCCACGACGGGTGGCGCGCGGCCCCCGAACGAACTGGGTCGGGTCGGCGAGCGCGGCCCGCACCTCATCCTCGACGTAGGCGCGATAGGTCCGGTAATAGCGACCGAGGCGCCAGGCGGTCAGGTAGTAAGCGCTCCGCTCCATGTACTTGGGCAGGCAGGTCGTCCGCCGGTCGGCGATCACGCTGCGGCCGGTGACCGGATCCTTGGCGCGGGCCAGGACAAGGACGCCGTGACAGATCGCGCCGACCGGCCGACCGAGCCTCCAGAACTCAACCACCGCGCTCTGAAGCGCTACCGAGGAGAGATACTGCCTCATGCCGGGGGCGTGGCCTCCCGGCAGCAGCAGGGCATCGAAGTCGCCCGGTTGCAGAGCCGCCCAGGCGATCGGCTTGCGGAAGGCGCCGGTCTGGGTGAGCTCCCGGTAGAACCGCTTGGGCTCCTCGTAGGCCCCAAGCTTGCCGAACAGCACCCCGTCGAGCAGGCGAGGATCAGCCCTCGGAGCCTGCTCTCCGCGCTCGGTCGCGAACACCGTCTCGTGACCCGCATCGGTGAGCACCCGCCACGGCACCGCCACCTCGGTGACGTCGAAATCTCGGTCAGGCAGAGGAATCAGTACGCGCACGAGTCAACGATGCTAACCGTGACGCGTTTAGCGGAAGTAGATCGTGATGTAGGCAGGCGCGGAGACAAGACCCAGGTTGTCGGTCACCGTGTACGTAATCAATAGGTGCGCGTCAATGTTGGTGCCGTGCATCGTGAAGATGCCATCGCTCGAATTCCAAGTAAAGCCGACGTCCTTCGTCGCAAAACTCTGTCCGACGAGGTTGTAGCTCGCAACGCCACCGTCAGGCGCAGTGCCGGAGGCCGCGCCCTGGTGTTCGATCGTCGAGGTCTTGTTGAAGGTGTACGTCACCGACTGAGCCGTCGGCGCGACGGGCGTCGGCGCCGGAGCAGGGGTCGGAACTGGGCTTGGAGTCGGGGGCGGGGACGGGGTCGGAGCCGGAGCGGGAGCGGGTGCAGGAGCGGGCGCGGCCGGCTCGTCTCCGCCACTTGGGCTAGGAGCCGCTGGCGCTGGCGTGTCCGCGGTGTGCTGGCCGCGCGTTCGCTCCGTGGTTGCCGCCCGGGCTCGATCACGGGTGCGCCGCGAAGACGTGAGCGACAGCTCCGCGGCTGAAGGCCGTGGTGCTGATCGGCTTGATCGTGAGCGGCGTGTCGAAGAGCCGCTCGCCCGCGCCCAGGACAACCGGATGCACGACGAGCCGGTACTCGTCGATCAAGCCGGTCTCGACCAGCGACCGCGCGAACCGCGTCCCGCCTTGCGCCAGCAGGTACCCGCCGGAGCTCTCCTGCTTGAGTCGCGTGACGGCTTCGGCCAGGTCGCCGGTGGCGATCGTCGTCTCAGGCCAGCCCGCGGACGTGAGTGAGTTGGAGAACACGACCTTGGGGATCTCGTTCATCGGCTTGGCGAACGGCCCGGCGGCGTCGGGCCAGAACGTCGCCCAGCGAGCGTAGGTCGCGGCGCCGATGAGGTGCGTGTCCGCGTTGCTCACCGTCTCGAGCGTCCAGGCGGCACCGTCCTCGGAGCGACCCGCGGTGGCCCAGTCGGTGCTGCCGTCCGTTGGCGCAACGTAACCGTCGAGCGAGACGGACATCTTCAGGACCAGTGAGGCCATGCGCTGCTTCCTTCCGAATGGACGACCCGAGTTGCTCGGGTCGGTTCTTGGTGCTCAGACTCCAGGCAACAGCGAAACTCATCGCCCACCGAATCGGGATTAGCCCAACCGGATTCGAACCGGTGATCGCTTGCGTGAACGGCGGCGCTACAGGTTTCCCTGCGCCATCTTGCGCAGGTCCATCGCCTTGTCGTACGTCTCCTCGTCGACGCCGAGCTCGAGTGCGACCTCGCGCAGCGCGCGCCCGGAGCTTGCGGCCTCCTTGACGATCTCCGCGCCCTTGTCGTAGCCGATGTAGGGGTTGAGCGCGGTCGCGGCCGCGAGCGTCATCTCGGCCGACCGCTGGCAGCCCTCCTCGTTGACTCGGATGCCGTCGACGCACTTCTCGGCCAGGATGCGCGAGGCGTTCGTGAGGAGCTTGATCGAGTCGAGCAGATTGCGCGCGATCAGCGGCACGCGGACGTTAAGCTCGAAGTTGCCCTGCGAGCCGGCGATCGTGATCGCCGCGTCGTTGCCGATCACCTGCGCGGAGACCTGGATGACGACCTCGGGGATCACCGGGTTGACCTTCCCGGGCATGATCGACGAGCCCTTCTGGAGCTCGGGGAGAAAAATCTCGCCGATTCCCGCCCGCGGGCCTGAGCCGAGCCAGGCGAGATCGTTGGCGATCTTCGTCAGCGACACCGCCAGCACCTTGAGCGCGCCGGAGAGCTCCACCAGCGCATCCCGGTTGCCCTGGGCCTCGAACGGATCCTCGGGCGGACGGATCTCGAGGCCGGTGGCCTCGGTCAGCCTCGCGCGCACGCGGGGGGCGAACTCCTTGTGGGTGTTCAGGCCGGTACCGATCGCGGTCCCGCCAAGCGGGATCTGGCCGACCTGCGGCAGCGCGTTCGAGATCCGCCGAGCGCCGAGCCGGACCTGGGCCGCGTACCCGCCGAACTCCTGACCGAGCGTGACCGGCACCGCGTCCATCAGGTGGGTGCGCCCGGACTTGACGATGTCCTTGAACTCGTCCGCCTTGGCCGCGAACGACGCCTCGAGTTGCTCGAGCACGGGTATCAGATCGTTGGTGGCGGTATCGAGCGCCGCGAGGTGGACGGCGGACGGGAACACGTCATTGGACGACTGGCCCATGTTCACGTCGTCGTTGGCGTGCACAGGGTGGGCGGGATCGTTTTCACTTGCGAGCTTCGCGATGACCTCGTTCGCGTTCATATTCGACGAGGTCCCGCTGCCGGTCTGGAACACGTCGATCGGGAACTGGTCGTCGAACTCGCCCTCGGCGATCCGGTCGCCGGCGGCGGCGATCCGCGACGCCTTGTCCTCGTCGAGCAGCCCGAGCTCGGCGTTCACGTGCGCGGCGGCGCTCTTGATCCGCCCGAGCCAGCGCACCACGGGCACCGGGATTTGCTCGCCCGAGACGGGGAAGTTCGCCACTGCCTTGGTGGTCTCCCCGCCCCACAGCTGCTCCTGTTCCTGAACGCCCAATGTCTGTCCTTTCGAAGTTTCAGTCTTGACAGTTCAGGCTACCGCGCCGATCGCGCAGCCAGCAGCTCGCGCCCCGCCTCGACGTCCTGCCCGAACGCGCGGTCCTCGGGGCTTTCGGGGAGCACCTGTGCGGCGGCATCGAACAGCTCCCGTACCCCGGCCCCGGTGGGCACGCGGCCACCGGCTCGCAGCGCGCGGACCGCAACGACCAGCTCGGTCGCGACGAGCACGCCCATCGCCTCGAGGAGCCGGGCGCTCATATTGGCCGCGGTGGCGGCAAGGCTGGCGTGCGACTCCACCCCGAGCGACGCCCACACGCTCTGGGTCGCCATCGGCGTCGCCAGCGAGCGCGCTTCCGCGGCGGCCGCGTGGGCGGTGTACTCGAGCATCATCACCCCGGAGTCCGGTCCGGGGTCGTTCGCCAGGAACGGCTCGAGGCCGCTCATCCGCGGGTCGAGGATCGCGCTCACCCGGCCCGCGATCAGCGACGCCGAGTGCGCGAACGCCGCCCGCAGCCCGTCGAGCGCGGCCCCGAGCTCGGCGGCATGGAAGTTGCCGGTCGGAAGCGCCCGACCCTCGACGATCAGCGCGTTCTCGGGACGCGCGTTGAGCTCGCGCGCGAGCACGTCCGCGAGCGTCCGCAGCGCGTCGTGGGCGACGCCGTCGACCTGCGGCAGCACGCGGAACGGATACGGGTCCTGGACGAGCCGGTCGGGTGCATGGGGATCGAACGGCGCGCCGGCTAGCAGCTCGCGCATCCGCTGCGCCACCACGGCCTGTCCGCGGGCGCCGCGCGCGGACTGAACGCGCGCGTCGAGCACGACCGGGTCGGCGTGGAGCGCCTCGAACGACAGCGCCGCGACCTCGAGCCAGCGCTCCTGCAGCGCCCGCGCGTCGACGCCGAGCAGCGCGCTGTGGCCGGCGGTCATCGCGTTCGAGCTGATGAAGCCGAGCGCGTCGCGCAGGCCGAGCCGGATCGGCTCCGGCGGGGCCGGCGCGTCGACGAGCACGCCGTCGCGCCACACCTTTCCCTCGCCGAGCAGCGCCAGCGCGATCTCGGACAGGCCGGGAAGGTCGCCGGTGCCGAGCGAGCCGAGCGTGCGCGTGAGCGGCGTGACGTTCGCGTTCAGCGCGGCGACGAGCGCGTCCAGCAGCGCCGGCGCGACCCCGGCCCCGCCGGCGCCGAGCTGATTGGCGCGCGTAACCATCCCGGCCCTCACGTGCTCGATGCTCAACGGGCGGCCGGCGCTCACGGCGTGGCTGCGGAGCAGGTTCCATTGGAAGCGCTCGCGATCGGAGTCGCCGATCACGCGGTCGCGGAGAGCACCGACGCCCGTGGTGGCGCCGTACAGCGCGTCGCCCCGCTCGAGCAGCGCCGCGATTGACCGGCGGGCCTCCTCGTTGCGCGCGCGTGCCTCGGGGGCGAGCTCGACCGGGCAGTTGCGGCGGGCGACCGCGACAACCGCCTCCGGCGTGAGCGTCGCGCCATCGATGACAATCGGCGGCCCGGTTAGCATCGGACGCCGTGGCTGCCAGCGAGACCGTTGCGATGCCGCCCCGCGCCGGGCGGTTGGACCGGGCACCTTCGGGCGTCCTGGTGCTCAGCGCGATCGCGTCCGTGCAGTTCGGCTCGGCGATCGCCGCCACGCTGTTCGCCCAGATCGGACCCGCCGGCGCGGTCTCCCTGCGGCTGGTGTTCGGCACGATCATCCTGCTGGCGCTGTGGCGACCCCGGCTGCACGGATACACGCGCTACCAGTTGGCCCTGGCGTGTCTCTTCGGTCTCGTGCTCGCGGGGATGAACCTGAGCTTCTACAGCGCGCTGCACCGGATCCCGCTGGGCATCGCGGTCACGCTCGAGTTCGTCGGGCCGCTGACCGTCGCGGTCGCGGGCTCGCGCCGGCCGGTCGATCTCGTCTGGGTGGCGATCGCCGCGGCCGGGATCGTCGCGCTGACGCAGGGCGATACCGGCCATCTGAACGCGCTCGGGGTCGGCCTCGCGCTCCTCGCCGGCGCCCTCTGGGGCACGTACATCATCGTGAACGCCCGGGTGGGGCGCGCATTCGCGGGCGGGACCGGGCTTGCGCTCGCGATGTGCGTCGCGTCGGTCGTGATCCTCCCGTTCGGAATCGCCCAGGGTGGCTCGCACCTGCTCGAGCCGCGCTCGCTCGCGCTGGGGGCCGCCATCGGCCTGCTGTCCTCGGCGATCCCGTACTCGTTCGAGATCGAGGCACTGAGGCGCATCCGCCCGTCGGTGTTCGGCGTGCTGATGAGCATCGAGCCGGCGATGGCCGCGCTCGCCGGCTTCATCGTGCTCGGTCAGGGACTCAGCGCGCGAACGCTCCTGGGGATGCTGCTGGTGGTGATCGCCTCGGTGGGAGCGGCGCGCCGAACCCACGAGGCGCCGATTGCCGTCTGATGACAAGGGGTTTCATTCTACGGTAAAGTCTGCCGCGGATGGCGGAATCCGGAACCCGCACCGTCGAACGGGCGCTGACGCTGCTGGCAGCGGTCGCCGAGGACGGCGGCACGCTCAGCCAGCTCGCGCGCGCCGCCGAGCTCTCGCCGAGCACCGCGTCGCGTCTGCTCGGCACGCTCGTGCAGCGTGAGCTGGTGCGCCGCGACGAGCACGGGCGCTACCTCGCCGGAACGCGCCTGCGGCAGCTGGCGGCGGCGACGCTCCGGGAGGATCCCCTCTACGAGCTCGCCGGTTCCCATCTGGAGGCGCTCGCGGAGGAGACGGGCGAGACCGCGAACCTGGCGATCGGCGCCGACGAGGACCGGATCGTCTACCTGCGCCAGGTCGTGGGCCGCAAGCTCGTGCAGAGCGCGGGCTGGGCGGGCCGTACCGTTCCGCGGCACGGCACCGCGGTCGGGGACGCTTTACGCGGCGCGGTCGACAGAAGCGGATATGTTGCGCGGATGGGCGCAGTCGAGCCCGACGTGACCTCGATCGCCGCGCCTGTCTACGGCGCCGATGGCGAGATTGCCGGCGCGCTCAGCGTGCTCGCACCGAGCTACCGCGTGTCGCGCCGGCGTATCCAGACGTGTGGTCTCGCGGTCGCCGGCCACGCCGCCGAGCTGTCGCGGAGCCTCGGAGCGCCGGGAGCGGCCGCGGCATGAGCGCGCCACCGCTCGCCCCCCTGCGGTGCAAGGGCTGGCAGCAGGAGGCGGCGCTGCGCATGCTCGAGAACAACCTGCATCCCGACGTCGCCGAGAAGCCCTCGGAGCTCGTCGTCTACGGCGGCATCGGCAAGGCCGCGCGCAACTGGCCCAGCTACCACGCGATCGTCCGCGAGCTCCAGCGCCTCGGCGACGAGGAGACGCTGCTCGTCCAGTCGGGCAAGCCGGTGGCGGTGTTCGAGACCCACGAGGCCGCCCCTCGCGTGCTGATCGCGAACTCGAACCTGGTCCCGGACTGGGCCAACTGGGACGAGTTCCGGAAGCTCGACGCAGCCGGGCTGATGATGTACGGGCAGATGACCGCCGGGTCGTGGATCTACATCGGCTCGCAGGGGATCCTCCAGGGCACTTACGAGACGTTCGCCGCCGCTGCGCGCAAGCGCTTCGACGGGACGCTGGCCGGGCGGCTGGTGGTCACCGCCGGTCTGGGCGGCATGGGCGGCGCGCAGCCGCTGTCGATCACGATGCTCGGCGGGACGGCGCTGTGCGTCGAAGTGGATTTGCAGCGGATCGAGCGGCGCATCCAGACCGGGTATCTCGACGAGCGGGCGGCTGATCTCGACGACGCGCTCGACCGTCTCGACGCGGCTCGCCGCGAGCGGCGCGCGCTCTCGATCGGCCTCGCCGGCAACGCCGCCGAGATCCTGCCCGAGCTCGTCCGCCGTGGCGTCGAGGTCGACGTGGTCACCGACCAGACCTCCGCGCACGATCCGCTGAACGGCTACATCCCCGCCGGCCTGACCCTCGAACAGGCCGACGTGCTGCGCCAGACCGATCCTGACGAGTATCTCAGACGGGTCGGCGAGAGCGCGCTCGCGCACGTCGCCGCGATCCGGACGCTCGCCGCGGCGGGCGCCGAGGCGTTCGACTACGGCAACGCGCTGCGCGGGCTGGCGTGCCGAGCACGGCGACAAGGACGCGTTCAGCTACCCCGGGTTCGTGCCGGCGTACGTGCGGCCGCTGTTCTGCGAGGGCAAGGGCCCGTTCCGCTGGGTGGCGCTATCGGGCGATCCGGCCGACATCCACGCCACCGATCGCGCGATCCTCGACCTGTTCGGGGACCAGGAGCACATCGCGCGGTGGATCAAGCTCGCGTCCGAGCGCGTGCAGTTCCAGGGGCTGCCGGCGCGGATCTGCTGGCTCGGCTACGGCGAGCGGCATCTGGCGGGGTTGCGGTTCAACGAGATGGTGGCCTCCGGCGAGGTCCGCGCTCCGATCGTGATCGGGCGCGACCACCTCGACGCCGGCTCGGTCGCCTCGCCCCAGCGCGAGACCGAGTCGATGGCCGACGGCTCCGACGCCGTGGCCGACTGGCCGCTGCTCAACGCGCTCATCAACACCGCCTGCGGCGCCAGCTGGGTGTCGATCCACCACGGCGGCGGCGTCGGTATGGGCAAGTCGATCCACGCCGGCCAGGTGTGCGTCGCCGACGGGACCGAGCTCGCCGCCCGCCGCCTCGAGCGGACCCTGAAGGCCGATCCCGGGATGGGCATCGTCCGCCACGTCGACGCCGGCTACGACCTCGCGGTCTCCGCGGCCCGCGATCACGGGCTGCGGATCCCGATGCTGGCGCCGGAGTGAGAACGCCACCGTTAGACCGCGCCATCGGTGTGCACAAGTCGCCAAACCTCCTACGGCAAACGGTCCCCGGCAACATAAGCGCCTCGCAGGCGCTTATGTGCACAAGGCGACGGCCGGGCGGGGGCGTTGGCGTGTTTTGCACCGCGCAAGACCTCGCCCGCCACCAGTGACCACATCATTCGACAACGCCGCCCAGGTGCTGACACCGCCCGAGCCCGGCTCCGCTACCTGCGCAGCGACCGCGCCGGCGAGCTCGCCCTCGAACCCGGCGGCATCACGATCGAACACGGCCGGATCGCGGCTCTCGAGCCGACGGCAGACGCCGACATCCACATCGACGCGAGCGGCTGCGCGCTGCTCCCGGGCCTCGTCGACTGCCACACCCACCTGCCGTTCGCGGGCTGGCGCGCCGGCGAGTACGAGCAGAAGGTCACGGGCGTGCCCTACGAGGAGATCGCCCGCGCCGGCGGCGGCATCAGGTCCTCCGCCCGGGCACTGCGCGAGACCCCTGACGGAACCGTGCTCGCGCAGGCGCAGGAGCTCGCCGGCGAGATGCTGCGCTCGGGGACGACCACGTTCGAGTGCAAGTCCGGCTACGGGCTCTCGACTGCCGGCGAGCTGCGCGCCCTCCAGCTCGCATCCGAGCTCGCCGGGATCGTCTCCCAGGTCACGACCCGGACCGCGCTGCTCGCGCACGCCGTGCCCGACGGCTACACGACCACAACCTGGATGGACGAGGTGCAGGAGATGCTGCCCGAGGCGCTCGAACACGTGAGCGCGCTCGACATCTTCGTCGAGTCGATCGCGTTCGGGCTCGACGACCTCGACCGGATGGGGGCGCTCGCGAGCGCCAACGGCGTGCGCCTGCGCGCCCACGTCGAGCAGTTCACGACGATGCGCGCCATACCGGTGGCGCTGAAGCACAACGCCCGCTCCGTCGACCACCTCTCGAAGATCCACCCCGACGACATCGGACCACTCGCCACCTCGGAATGCGCGGCCGTGCTCCTACCCGGAGCCGAGTTCATGGGCGCCGAGGCGACTGCGCCGGCGCGGGACCTGATCGACGCCGGCGCGATCATGGTCCTCGCCACCGACGGCAACCCGGGCACCTCGCCGATCTTCTCGCTGCCACTGATCGTCGGCCTCGGCGTCCGCCGCTACGGACTCAGCACACGCGAGGCGCTGCTCGCGGTCACCCTCAACGCGGCGTACGTCCTCGACCTGCACAGCGACCTCGGGTCGATCGAGCTCGACAAGCGCGCGGACCTCGTCCTGCTCGACAGCCCGGCCGAGCACATCGCTTACCGACTCGGCCGCAACCCCGTCGCGGCCACATTCGTCGGCGGCGAGCCCGCGTACGTCCGCCCCGACGCGGCGTGGCGAATCGCCGAGGGGTGAGCCGAGCGGTGACCGGCGCCAGGGACGCGTTCCCGCTGGGCGCCGACGTAACGCTGGAGCAGCTCGAGCAGGACCCGCATCCGGTGCTCGCTCGCCTCCGCGAGCATGAGCCGGTGTCGTGGCTGCCCGCGCTCGATGGGTGGCTCGTGACCCGCCACGACCTCGCCGTCGCGGTGATGCGCGACTCGGCGACGTACACCGTCGACGACCCGCGCTTCTCGACGCGCCCAGGTCGTCGGCCCGAGCATGCTGAGCCTCGACGGCGACGCACATGCCGTCCACCGCGCCCCGTTCGCGCCGCCGTTCCGGCCGCTGGCCGTCCGTGAGCGGTTCGCCGAGGCCGCGAGAACCGAGGCCGAGCGGCTGGTCGATGCCGTAATTACGCGCGGCGAGGCCGAGCTGCGCCGCGCGTTCGCGGGCCCGCTGGCGGCGTGGGTGATGGCACGCGCGCTCGGGCTCGAGCAGACCGAGGTCGACACGATGCTCGGCTGGTACGACGCGATCGTGTCCGCGGTCACCGAGGTAACCGCCGGCGCGGACGTGCCGGCGCGCGGACGCAACGCGTTCGGCACGCTCCGCGCGCGGCTCGAAGCGGTGATCGCCGCCGGAGATCCCGAGTCCTCGCTGCTGGCAGCGGCGGCGGATCATTCTGGCCTGAGCGCCGAGCAGGTCGTGTCGAACGCCGCCGTGCTCCTGTTCGGCGGCATCGAGACGACCGAGGGCATGATCGCCAACACCCTGCTTCACCTGCTCGAGCGGCCCGACGCGCTCGCGGCCGTGCGTGCCGACCCGAGCCGACTCGACGCCGCCATCGAGGAGTCCCTCCGTCTCGAGCCCGCTGCGGCCGTCGTCGACCGCTACGCGACCGCCGATGCCGAGCTCGCCGGCGCGCGCATCGCCAGCGGCGATCTCGTCCGCGTGTCGATCGCCGGCGCCAACCGCGATCCGGCGGTGTTCGCCGATCCGGACCGGCTCGACCTCGACCGCCCTGCGTCGGCCCGGCGCCATCTCGCGTTCGCCCACGGCCCCCACGTGTGCCTCGGCGTGCATCTGGCCCGGCTTGAGACGCGCACCGGCCTCGACACGATCCTGCGCCGGCTGCCGGCGTTGCGGCTCGATCCCGCAAGACCGTCCAAAATCCAGGGACTCGTGTTCCGCAAGCCGCCGACGCTATGGGCGCTGTGGGGCGTCGGCGCCACGAGCGACAACGACCTCCGCATCCCGTGAAATAGTTCCCCGCTGGTTGCGCGTCTTGAGGAGAGCCCTCGTCGTAGCGGTCACGGGCGGGGCGCTCGCGTCCCTGCTCGCCGGACCCGTGCGCGCGGCCTCGCCGCCGTCAACGCCCCCACGGCCGCCGGCAAACCCGGCCCGCGTGTCCGTAAAGATCAGCACCGCCGCCGTGACCCATCCGCTCCCGTCGGGATTCCTCGGCTTCTCGTTCGAGTTCACGGCCGTGCGAGACGACACCGGTTCGAACCCTCGCGCGATCAACCCGGTGCTCGTGCGGCTCATCCGCAACGTCGCGCCGGGACAGACGCCGATCCTGCGCATCGGCGGGGACAGTACCGACGCCACCTGGTGGCCGATTCCGGACGTGACCCCGTCGCCGGGTCTCACGTACACGCTCACGAACAGCTGGCTCGCAACCACCCGAGCGCTCGCGGTGCAGACCGGCGCCAAGCTCATCCTGGGCGTGAACCTCAAGCTCGACAGCACGGCCGAGGTGGCCGCCGAGGCGCACGCCTACCGCACGGGCATCGGCACCAGCCACATCGAGGCGCTCGAGATCGGCAACGAGCCCGAGCTGTACAAGGTGTTCCCGTGGTACGACGTGAACGGCGCTCCGTTCTATGCGCGACCGTCGACGTACGACTTCGCCAGCTATGTGAAGGACGTGGCGGATCTAGCCAAGCGAGCACCGGGCGTCGCTCTTGCCGGTCCGGCCACGGGCGCGCAGTCATGGTTTGCCCGCACGCCGCGCCTGCTCGCGGCCGAACCTCGCCTGAAGATCATCACCTACCACCGCTATCCGCTGCTCAGATGCTTCTCGCAGCCCGGCGACAAGCGGTACCCGTCGATCCCGAACCTGCTCGAATCAGACGCGGCGCGCGACCTGCTCAAGGGCGCCGCGAGCACGATCGCGTACGCGCACAGACATGGTGTCGCCGTCCGGATCGACGAGCTGAACTCGGTCGCGTGCGCCGGCCAGCCCGGGGTCAGCGACACGTTCGCCTCCGCACTGTGGATGCTCGACACGCTGTTCGCGATGGACCGATCCGGCGTCGACGGAGTCAACATCCACACGCTGCCCACGGCCTCGTACAAGCCATTCGGGTTCCGTCGGCTACCCGAGGGATGGCTGGCCACCGTGCACCCGGACTACTACAGCCTGCTGATGTTCGGCCAGGCGGCTCCTCCCGGGTCGCGCATGCTGAGCGTCGCCCAGACGGCCAGCACCGACATCCGCTCGCGAGCGACGGTCACCGGCGCAGGTGTGGTTCACGTCGTGGTCATCAACGACAGCCTCACGTCAGGCCATGTCGTGCTCGTGCGCCCGCCCGCGCGCGCTGGCGACGCGGTGCTCGAGCGCCTGCGCGCGCCGAGCGCAGCCGCCACCGACGATGTAACGCTTGCCGGGCAGACGTTCGGGAACGAGACCGGGACCGGCAAGCTCAAGGGCAGGCTCGACACCGTCCGCCTGAGGCCCGACCGTCAAGGTCGTTATCTGATCCGGATGCCCGCGGCCAGCGCCGCGATGCTCACGCTGGTCCCAGCCGCAGGCTGACTCCCGCCAGATCCTCGTACAGGCGAACCGCGCTGATCTCGCCGGCGTCGTCCCCGTACTGGGCACGAGCGCGCCGGTGGATCTGCTCGACGAGCGCGGTCAGCTCGACCGGCATGCCGACGTCGCGGGCGAGATCGACGGCCAAACCCAGGTCCTTCGTGACCAGCCGCATCGGGAACGCCTCGTCGTAGTCGCCGTGGTCGAGCACCATGCGGACGTCGCGCTCGAGGAACACGGAGTTCGCCGGCGAGCCGACCAGTGCCGAGTGGAGCTTGTCGAGCGAAACCCCGGCGCTGACACCCACGCTCAGCACCTCTCCAACCGCAACCGACTGAATGAACCACAGCAGGTTGAGCAGGAGCTTGACCGTGTAGCCGGCGCCGCTGCGGCCGACGTGGAAGATCCGCGCGGGATCGCCCATCGCCTCAAGCATCGGCCGCGCGCGCTCGAACACGGCCTCTGAACCCCCGACGTAGATCGCGAGCGTGCCGGCCTTCGCGCCGATCGACTGGCCCGCGACCGGAGCATCGAGGACCTCGATGCCGCGCTCGCGCGCCGCCGACACCACCCGCGCTCCCACGGCCGTCGAGCTTGTGCTCATGTCGATCGCGATCGCGCCCGGCTCAAGTGCAGCCACGGCACCTCCGTCGCCCAACCACACCGCCTCGACCTGCGGCGGCGCCGGCAGCATCGTGATCAGCGCCTCCGCGCCCCGAGCGCAGTCCGCCACCGAGCTCGCGGCCCGCGCCCCCTGATCGACCAACCCCGCCAGCGCATCCGGGTTCACGTCGAACGACCGTGACCTCGAACCCGGCCGAGACCAGGTGGCCGCACATCGGACCGCCCATGTTGCCGAGCCCGATGAACCCGACCCGCATCACAGCGCCACCCAGGTCGTCTTCAGGTGCGTGTAGGCGTCGAGCGCGTGGAGCGAGCGGTCGCGCCCGTGGCCCGAGTCCTTGACGCCACCGAACGGAGTGCTCAGCGACGAGACGTCGAACGTGTTGATCCAGACCGTGCCGGCGCGCAGCCGCCGCGCGACCCGGTGAGCGGTAGTGATGTTCGAGCTCCACACCGCCGCCGCGAGGCCGTAGCCGGTGCCGTTCGCAAGCGCGATCGCATGCTCGGCGTCGTCGGCCTGCTGGATCGCGAGCACGGGCCCGAACACCTCCTCCTGCACGATCGGATCAGCAGGATCGAGCGCCTCGAGCACGGTCGGCTGCATGTACGCGCCGCCCGGAACCGGCTCGGCTCGCGCACCGCCCACCAGCAACCGCGCACCGTCACCGGCCGCGCGCTCCACCCGGCCGAGCACGCCTGCGAGATGCTCCTCGCTCACGAGCGCGCCAAGCTGCGTGTCCGCGTCGGCCGGATCCCCCGGGACCATCTCGGCCGCGAAGCTGACCAGCCGCTCGGTCAGTGGCTCCACCAGCGCCCGTTCGACGACCACGCGCGAGCCCGCGTGGCAAGTCTGGCCCGCGTTGTAGAAGATCCCCCACCCGATCGCCTGGACGGCGGCGTCCAGATCGCCGGCGTCCGCGAGCACGACGTGCGGGCTCTTGCCGCCCAGCTCGAGCGACACCACCTTCCCGTTCGACTCGCCCGCGTACACCTGAAAGCGTCGCCCCACCGAGACCGAGCCGGTGAAGGTGATCTTGTCGACGAGCGGGTGGCGCCCGAGCGGCTCGCCCGCCTCCTCGCCGAATCCGGGCACGACGTTCAGCACGCCGTCGGGAAGGCCCGCTTCGGCCGCTAACTCGGCCAGCGCCAGGGCGGTCAGCGGCGACTGCTCGGCCGGCTTCAGCACGACTGAGTTCCCGGTCGCCAGAGCGGGCCCCAGCTTCCAGGCGGTGATGATCAGTGGGTAGTTCCACGGGACGACCGCGCCGACAACACCCAAAGGCTCGCGTCCGATCAGTGCGAGCGCGTCCGGTCCCGGTCGGCGCGATCTCTCCGTAGACCTTGTCGATGGTCTCGGCGTACCACGCGATGCAGTTCCGCGCGCCGGGCACATCGACCCCACGGGCGTCGGTGATCGGATGGCCGACGTCCGCCGACTCGAGCTGCGCGAGCTCTTCGGCGTGCTCGTCGATCAGCTCGGCCCACCGCAGCAGAACGCGCTTGCGCTCGCGCGGGTCGGCCAAGGCCCAGGTGCCGTCGTCGAACGCGCGGCGCGCGGCCCTGACCGCCAGGTCGATGTCCTCGCCGGAGCCGCGCGCGACCTCGGCGACGACGCTCCCGTCGCGTGGCGATATGTCCTCGAACACCCGCCCGTCCGCGGCCCCGACGAACCTTCCGTCGATGAACGCCTCGCGCCTCAGATCTCCACCGCTTCCCGGTCTGCGGCGTAGAACGCGACCGCCTCCTCGTCGAGTCGCATCCCGAGTCCGGGCGCCGCCGGAACCGGGAGCATCCCGCGCGGATCGATCGCCACCGGCTCGGCGAGCATGAAGTCCCGCCGCGCCGGCGTCCACCCCGGCGGGTCGTAGGGGAACTCCAGGTAGGGGCCGCCGCCGACGCCCGCGCAAACGTGCAGGTTCGCGAGCACGCCGATCCCGTTGGTCCAGGTGTGGGGCGTGAACCACCGGTTCCGGCGCAACGCCACCTCCGCGAGCGTCCGCGCACCCGAAATCCCGAGCGCCAGCACGACGTCGGGCTGGAACACGTCGAGCGCGTCACCGTCGAGCGCGAGGCGAAGCTCCTCGAACGTGCGTGCCATCTCCCCGCCACCGATCCGCACCCCGGTCTGCTCTCGGAGCAGCCTCATGCCGGAGAGATCCTCACCCGGGAGCGGCTCCTCGACCCACAGGACGCCGTACGCGTGCAACCGCTCGACGATCGCGCGTGCCCCGGCCGGCCCGAGTCGCGGCCCGATGTCGCCGGCCATCCGCCACCACTGGTTGAGGTCGACCATGATGTCGAGCCGGTCGCCGACGGCATCCCTGACCGCCGCGACCACGCCGATCCCCTCGTCGGATCGCTCGGGCGCGATTCGGATCTTGACCGCCCGAAAGCCCTCGTCCAAGAGCGCGTGAGCGTCCTCGGCCCGCCGCTCTGGCGTGCGCAACTCGCCCCAGGAGGCATAAGCCGGGATCTCGGTCAGCGCGCCCCCAAGCAGCGTCGCCACCGGCACGCCGCAGGCCTGGCCGAACAGGTCCCACAGCGCGGCCTCGAACGGCCAGTAGCGGCCGGCGTGGAACGAGATCGTCTCGAGCGCCCGTGCATGTCGCCCGATGGCGACCGGGTCCCGGCCCACGAACAGCGAAACAAAATCATCAAAGCCGTTCATCGTGTCGCCGCTGCCGATCCCCACGAGTCCTTCGTCGGTCTCGACGCGCACGATCGTGGCCTCGAACGAACGGCGCGGGTCAGGGTCCCAAGCGGCGTAGAACGGCGGGTCCAGCGGCAGACGGAGCCGCTCGGTCCGGATCGCGGTGATCCGCAACTACAGTGCCCCCGTAGAACGGGCTCGTCACCTCATCGCGTCGCTCCACGAGAGCGCGGGCGGCGTCCGGATCGCGACCCTCGACCGCGACGCCGAGCGCGCGCCGAACCGCAGTGCGAGCGGCCGCCCGCACGGCCGTCTCGTCCGAGGCGTCCGGGTCGATCCACACGCACACGAACACCAGCAGGTCGCCGCTCGGTTCGAGCAGGCCGTCCGCGACCGCGTCCAGCACCCCCTGCGCGATCCCCAGCTGCCCTGCGCCCCACGTGATCGTCTGGTGAAGATCCTCGGTGGCGGTCGCCTTGTTGATCATGATCGTCGGCGGCCACACGGGCTCGTAGCTGTCCTGGCTCTCGCCGACCACGACCAGGATCGGCGTGTGGCCCGGCGCCGGTGTGGTGAACGTTCCGAGCAGCGCCGCGGCCGTCGGGGTGCCGCGCGCGCCGAGCACGACGTTGATGTGACAGCCGTTCGGGCCGGGCTCGCCGCCCCAGCCCTCGCCGACCCGCCCGTCGAGATGTTCGTAGCTCACTGCGCGACCCCCGCCAACTCCTCGTCGATGACCACAACCGAGCGCGCCCCCTGACCCCGGCGCAACCGCTCGAGCGCCGCCTCGACGTCGTCGAGCCCGATCAGGTACGAGACGACGTCGCGCAGGTCGAGCCGGCCGTCGAGCACCAACTGCACGAGCTGACCGAGCGCCGCGTGGACGTCGGCCGAGCCGTAGTAGCTCCCGGTGATCGTCTTCTCCGAGAGGAAGTCGATCGCCGGCAGCGACACCTCGACCCCCTTGGGCGCAAGCCCGACCACCGTCGCCGCCCCACCGGGCGCCAGCACGTCCCAGGCCTGCCGGATCGTGGTCGCGCTCCCGACGACCTCGAATGCGTGCTCGACCCCGCCGCCGCTGATCGCCAGCACCTCCTCGACCACGCCGTCGCCCCGCGCCACCACGGCGTGCGTGGCGCCCCGGCGAAGCGCGAGCTCGAGCTTGCTCTCGTCGGTGTCGACGGCGACGATCGTCCCGGCCCCGGCCAGCTGCGCGCCCGCGATCACCTGCAGCCCGACTCCCCCGCACCCGATCACGCACACGCTCGCGCCCACGCGCAGCCCGGCGCGATTCACCGCACCGACCCCGGTGACGACGCCGCACCCGAGCAATGCGGCCTGCCACAGCGGGATTGCCGTCGGCAGCCGCACCGCACCCGCCGCGGGAACGACCGCGTACTGCGCGAAGCAGGCCACCATCAAGCCGTGCTGGAGCACGGTCCCGTCGAGCGCGCGCAGCCGCGAAGTGCCGTCCATCAGCATCCCGGCGACGCCGTGGCGAGCCGCCGTCTCGCACAGTGTCCGGCGCCCGGCCCGGCAGGCCCGGCACCAACCGCACGAGGGGACGAAGCAGAACGCGACGTGGTCGCCCACGGTGAGGTCGAGCACGTCCTCACCGACCGCCGAGACGACGCCCGCACCCTCGTGGCCGAGCACCATCGGCCACCGTCCCTCGCCGAGCAGCCCGTCGGCCAGGTGTACGTCGGAGTGGCACACGCCGGCGGCCACCACCCGTACCAGGACCTCGCCACGCCGTGGGGGCGCCAGCACCACTGTCTCGACGGACACCGGGCGGCGCGGCTCGCGCAGCACCGCCGCCTGCATCTGGATGGGCTCAGACGATGACATCGCGTCGAGTGGCTCGCTCGCCGACGCGAGCCCGCGACGGTCAGCCGTCTCGGTCGACATGGACCACCGGCGACGACCTCGCGGACGGCGGCTCAACCTGGATGCGCCGCAGCTCCTCGATCGGGATGTGACAGCGAATGGCGTGACCGGGCTCGGCCTCGGTCAGCGGCGGCTCGGTGTTGACGCAGATGTCCCCGAGGAAGCGCGGGCAGCGCGTATGGAACACGCACCCGCTCGGGGGGTCGGCGGCGCTGGGGATCTCGCCGTCGAGGCGAATCCGCTGGCGGTCGACCGCATCGATGCTCGGCACCGCCGACAACAGCGCCTCGGTGTAGGGGTGGTGCGGGAACGAGAACACCTTGTCGGCCGGTCCAAGCTCCATCAGTCGACCCAGGTACAGCACCGCGATGCGGTCCGACAGGTAGCGGACGACCGCGAGATCGTGACTGATGAACAGGTACGCGACGTCCTCTCGGGTCTGGAGATCGTTCAGCAGGTTCAGGATTGCGGCCTGTACCGACACGTCGAGCGCCGACGTGGGCTCGTCGCAAACGACGATCCGGGGATCGCCGGCGAACGCTCGAGCGATCGCGACGCGCTGCTTCAGCCCCCCCGACAGCTGGCTCGGCCGCATCGGCAGGTAGCGGTCGGTCAGCCTCACCGAGTGAATCAGCGCCTCCAGCCGGGTCTGAAGGGCCTGGCCGGTGTAGTGGCCGAGCTTCGACAGCGAGCGCCCGATCAGGCGGCGCACCGAGTGGCGGCGGTTCAGGGCCGAGTCCGGGTTCTGGAACACGATCTGCAGGGCCTTTTGCTCCTCGGCAGTCCGCTTCTTGGTCAGGTAGGCCAGCGCCTGCCCATCCAGCTCGACCGACGACCCGGCGTCCGGGGCGGTCAGTCCCATCAACACGCGCGCGAGCGTCGTCTTGCCGCTACCCGACTCGCCCACCAGGCCGAGCGTCTCGCCGGCCATGATGTCGAGGCTGACGTCAGTGAGCCCGTGAATCTCCTGGCCGGACAGCCGGAAGGTCTTGCCGACGTCGCGGGCGCTGATCAGCGGCTTGGCGCCATTCGATTTCGGCTTGACCGCCTCGGTCTGTACCGGCTCGGTACGCGGGAGCGATTGTGCGCGCTCGTGGAAATGGCAGCGCGAGCGCCGCTCCGGGCCGACCTCGTACAGAGGAGGCGCCTCGGTGCGGCAGCGGTCCTGGACGAGCCCGCAGCGGCTCGCGAAGATGCAGCCGCTGGGGGTCTCCCCCGGGCGGGGGAGGAACCCGGGGATGGTGTCCAGCGCGTGGCGATGCTTGTCGGCGTCGCGGCGCGGGATGCACCGCAGCAGGCCGACGGTGTACGGATGGCGCGCGTCGTGGAGGACCTCGAGCGCGGGTCCCTCCTCGACGAGCTCGCCGGCGTACAGAACCCCGACCCGGTCGCACATCCTGGCGATCACCCCGAGGTTGTGGCTGATGAACAGCAGCGAGGTGCCGAACTCCTGGCGCAGCGCCTTGACCAGATCGAGCACCTCGGCCTCGACGGTGGCGTCGAGCGCGGTCGTCGGCTCGTCGAGGATCAACAGCGACGGCTCCGAAGCCAATGCCATCGCGATCACGGTGCGCTGGAGCATGCCGCCCGACAGCTGATGCGGATAGCGCTTCATCACGCGGGCCGGATCTGAGATGCGCACCTTGCGCAGCATCTCCTCGCTGAGCTCGAGCGCCTCCTTATCGGACTTGCCGGCGATCTGGAAGACCTCGGCCACCTGCTGCCCGACGAGGAGCGAAGGGTTGAGCGCGCGACCCGGCTCCTGGTAGACCATCGAGACGGTGCTGGCTCGCAGGCGCCGCAGCGCACCCTCGTTCATCGCGAGCACGTCCTGTCCGTCGATGGCGATCGAGCCGGCACTCACGCGGCCGTTCCGGGCCAGGTAGCGGACGATCGCCAGCGCCATCGTCGACTTGCCGCAGCCCGACTCCCCCACCAGGCCAAAGGACTCCCCGCGTCCGATCCGGAACGACACGTCGCGCAGGACAGCCTGGTCGCGGCGGCGCACCGTATAGGCGACGTCTACGTGCTCGACGGTCAGCGCGTCGGTCGAAACGGCGCTGCCGGCGGGCGCAGCCTCTGCGGCGTCGGTGCTCATTGGTCAATAGCCCCCTCGACGGCATCGGCGATCAGGTTGATGCCGATCACGAGCGATGCGAGCGCGAGGGCGTCGAACAGCACCTCCCACCAGTAGCCGGCGTTCACCAGCCCGTAGTTGGTGGATATGTCGAGGGCCCAGTCGGGCGACGGTGGCTGCACGCCGAAACCGAGGAACGACAGCGCGGCGATCGCGAACACGGCGTAGCCGATCCGCACGGTGAACTCCACGATGATCGGCGACATCACGTTGGGCAGGATCTCGACGAACATGATGTACGGCCCCTTCTCGCCGCGCAGCCGGGCGGCGGCCACGTAGTCGAGCTCGCGCTCGAGCAGCACCGAGGTCCGCACCGTGCGCGCGATCAGCGGTGTGAATACCACCGCGATCACGAGGATGATCACGAGGTCGCTGGCGCCGATCGCGGCGATGGCAGTCAGCGCTAGGACGACGAGCGGCAGTGCGAGGAACGCCTCGAGGACGCGGGCGATCGACTCGTCGACGAACCCGCGGAAGTACCCCATGACGAGTCCCAGCGCCGAGCCGAGCACGGTGCTCAGGATCACCGCCAGAGGGGCGATGATGAGGATGTCGCGGACGCCGGTGATCACGCGCGAGAACATGTCGCGCCCCAGCTGATCGGTGCCGAACCAGTGTGCACTCGAGGGCGCCTGGTTGATCGCGTCGAGGTTCTGGGCGGTCGGACTGTGCGGGGCGATTGCGTAGCCGAAGATCGCACAGATGATCCAGAAGCCGACGATGATCGCGCCGACGATGAACGTCTTGGAACGCACGATGTCCCGCAGCAGCTGGCCGCGCGGGCTCGGGCCGGTGCGCTCGGCAGCGACGGCACCGGCGGACTCGACGGGGATGACGTCGATGCTCATTCGAGGCCCTGGTAGCGGATCCGCGGGTTGAGGTACGAGTAGAGCAGGTCGGCGACTAGCGTCGCCACCATGTACACGACGCCGATCGTGAGAATTCCGGCCTCGAGCATCGGGTAATCCTTCTGGGTGGCCGCCTGGAGCAGGAGCGTCCCGACTCCGTTGTAGTGGAACAGCGTCTCCACCACGAACAGGCCTCCGATCAGATAGCCGGTCTGGCTGGCGATCACCGTGATCGTCGGCAACAACGAGTTGCGCAGGACGTGGCGCCGAATCACCGTACGGCGCGGCAGCCCCTTGAGCACCGCCGTCCGCACGTAGTCCGAGCCGAGCGCCTCCACGGTCCCCGCTCGGGCCATGCGCGCGATGTAACCGAACAGGACGAGCACGAGCGGGATCGCGGGCAGGATCAGGTGGTAAATCTGGTCGAAGAAGCCGGCTCCCGGCGGTGGCGTAGCCGAGAACGGGAGCACGTTCAGCCAGATCCCGAACACGACGATGAGGAAGATCCCCGAGACAATCTCGGGTGTCACGGTCGCCGACGTTCCTGCCACGACGATCAGTCGGTCGGAAGCCTTGCCGACGTGCAACGCCGCATACACGCCGGCGAAGATGCCGAGCGGTACCACGATCACGAACGCCAGCAGCGCGAGCTTGAGCGAGTGACCGATCGCGGTGAACAGCAGCGGCCTCACCGCCGTGTGGTAGATGTTGGACGTGCCCATGTCTCCGCGCACGAAATGGCTGATGAACAGCCAGTACTGGGTGAGCAGGGGCTTGTCGGTGCCGTTCTGATGATCCAGCGCCTTGACTGCGCTCTCGGGAGCGAGTGGGCCGAGCGTGGAGCGCCCCGGGTCGCCTGGAAGCGCGCTGCCGAGTAGGAACACGATCACGCTCAGAATCAGCAGCGTGATCAACGCGAGCCCGACGCGTTTGGAGATGAACCTGGCCATGTTCGGGACGGTTCGCTAGCCGGCGGGGCGACGGTGGGCCGCCCCGCCGATCAGTTCAGCCTATGTACGCCTTGTCGAGGTAGATCTGCGAGATCGACGTCGGATTGAGTCCCTGGATGTTGGACTTGCTGGCCGTGAGCCCGTCGATGAAGTACGGGATCACGATCGGAGTCTCCTGCAGGAGCAGCCTCTGGATCTTGCCGGCGAGCTGTTTCTGCGTCTGCAGATCGACCGCGGCCACGTATTGCTTGACGAGGTTGTCGTAGGTCGGGTTCTTGAACCGCGCGGCGTTCCAGGTGCCGGCTGAGGTGAGCGTGCTGGTCAGGAGCACGTTCGGCACGCCGCGGCTGCCGTAGTCGACGAGGCTCATCGTGCCGTCCAGCCAGTCCGAGTTGCCGACCGTCGACTTGCCGTAGTACTGGGTCTGGGTTTCGACCTTCAGGCTGGCGTTGATACCTACCTTGGCCAGGTTGGCCTTCATCACCTGCGCGAGCTGCGGGATCTCTTGGTAGATCTCGGTGACGAGCGAGGTGCTGAAGCCGTTGGGGTGCCCGGCGGCAGACAGCAGCTGCTTGGCCATCGCGATGTTCTGCGTGCGCTGGGGGATCGACGTGTCGGTGGAGGGGAACACCGGCGCGAAGGCGCTGTCGTTGCCGAGGACACCCTTGCCGGCCAGCAGGGCCGCCACCATCCCCGTGCGGTCCATGCTCAGCGCCACGGCCTGGCGGACGCGCGCGTCGGTGAACGGCGCCTGGTCGTTGCGCATCGACAGCTCGCGGTGGTTGGAGGACTTGAGCGTGATGATCGTGAAGCTGGAGTTGTTCAGAAGTCCCTGCGCCCCCTGCACGACGAACTGGGTGATGACGTCGACCTGGCCGCCCTGGAGGGCGAGGATCTGTGGCGGCTGACTCGTGTAGAAGGTGAAGGCGGTGCCGTCCAGGTAGGGGGCGCCGCCCCAGTGGGACGGATTGGCGACGAACTCGGCGCCGACGTTCTGGGTGTAGCTCTTGAGCTTGAACGCGCCGGTGCCCACGAACGTGCTCTGCCACTTGCTGAAGTCGGTGCCGTTGGGGACGATGATCGCGTTGTAGGTGTCGGACGAGACGAGGTAGGGGAAGTTGCCGTTGGGAGCCTCGAGGTGGAAGGCGACCGTCATGTCATCGACCTTCTGGACGCCGCTCGGCAGGAACACCCCGCCGATCGCCGACAGCGCGGAGGACGCGTTCTTCGGATCGGAGTACTGCTTCCAGCTGTAGACCACGTCGTCGGCCGTCATCGCCTGACCGTTGTGGAAGGTGACGCCCGGGCGCAGCTTGAACGTCCACACGGATCCGTCGCCGTTCGGGCTCCAGCTCAGCGCGAGCATCGGCTGGAGGGTCAACTTCAGATTGTTGTCGAACGTGAGGAACTCGCCGGTCTGGTTGAGCATCGCCAGGCCGCCAGAGTCGGCGACGGTCAGCGGGTTGACCGCGGCCGAGGGCGCCTGGGTCGCCACCCTCAGCGTGCCGCCCTTCTTGGGGGTACCCGCCGCGGGCGCCGCTCCGGACGAGGTCGCCGAGGACGTATTGTTGGCGCCACCGCACGCGGCCAGGATCGCTCCGAGCAAGGGCGCCGACATGCCGATAACAGCCCCGCGCCGCATGAAGTCTCGCCGGCTCAGGCTTCCCGAGACGAGCTCGTCGATGTAGTGGTTCTCGAGCTCGCTGCGCCCGCTGCGGAGCCGATCCAGCTCACTGTTGCTGCGACTCATGGAGCCACCTTTCTGTTCGTGTCGAGCCCGCGCCGTCCGCGACCTCTCGGAATCGACGCACCTATCGTTGCTAACTTACTGGATTGATTTAGTGAAGTATTCGCTGTTGCCGGAGTGGTTCCGCCGTCGCCCCACTGGGGCAAGATCTCTCGCGCGGCGCGGAGCAGGTCGGCGAGCATCTCGCGCTTGCGGGCGGCGGTCATCCGCCCGGTCGGCACGCACAGCGTGACGGCGGCGGCCACCCGCCCGGGCGGCCCGATGGGAACGGCCAGGCAGTGGAGCCCGAGCGAGGTCTCGTCGATGTTCTCGGCGTAGCCCTTGCGGCGGGCGACGCGCAGGATCCGGAGCAGCTCGTCGAGTCCGGCGAGGCGGTGGCCGGTCGGCGTCACGAGCTCGCAGCCGGAGTACAGGACCGCGACCTCCTCCTCGGGACGGTCCGCGAGCAGCACGCGGCCCGATGCCGCCGCGAATGCCGGAAGCCGGCTTCCGACAGAGGTAACGAGGCGGACCTGGTGTGTTGTCTCCTCCTTGGCGATGAACACACTGTCGCGCCCGTCGAGGACGGTCAGGCACGTGGTCTCGTTGTGGCGCGCCACGAGCCGGCGGGCGACGCCACGGAAGCCGGCGGTCAGCGGCGAGACCGGCGCCGCATGCGCCAGCCACGCCACCCGCGGCCCGAGCTCGATGGCGCCGGTGCGCGCGTCCCGAACGGCCCAGCCGCGCGCAAACATGATCGAGCACACCCGGTGCAGCGTGCTCTTCGCAATCCCGGTCTCGCGGGCGAGCTCGGCGAGCGTCGTCGGACCGTCGCGGTCGAGGACCTCGAGTACGTCGAGGACGGCAGCGATCCCGGGCGATCCTGCGCCCCGGCGGCCCGGCTGATAACCGATAGCGGCTTCCATGTCCTCTCCGGTCCGCCGGTAGAACGGCGTTCAGCCGATGGACCAGGACCGTTCTTTCACACGGCCCCAGCGGTGTCAAGTTTAACAAAGCTTTAGCCATTCTGATGGCTGCCTTTAGGTGGCGGCGCGCGCTGGACGGCGAACCGGGGCGCGGGCCGCGGTGTACGGTCCCGAGCACATGCTGCTGAGGAACGCCCGCGTGATCGACGGCACCGGCCGCGCCCCGCAGGACCGGGCGTCGGTACGCATCGACGGCGGCCGGATCGTCGAGGTCGGGGATCTCGACGGCGCCGGCACCGATGACGCATTCGACCTCGGCGGACGCACGCTGATGCCCGGACTGATCGACGCGCACGCGCATCTCTCGAGCGACGTCTTCCGTTCGCCGGGATTCGGTCCTCCCCCGGCATTGCATGGAGAGCTTCCGCGGGTGCGCGAGCTCGGCTACTTCGTGCTCGCCAAGACCGCGCGCGTCCTGCTGGCCGCCGGCATCACCACCGTCCGTGATGTCGGCAGCTACGACGACGAGGCCATCGCTTTGCGCGAGGCGGTCCGGCTGGGAATCGTCGAGGGGCCAAGGATCCTGTCGTGCGGGCGGATCATCTCGGCGACCGCCCCTGGCGGCGCGATCTTCACCACGATGTACCGCGAGGCGGACGGCGCGGACGACATGCGCAAGGCGGTGCGCGAGCAGCTCCGCCGCGGCGCCGACTACGTCAAGCTGATGGCCACCGGCGCGCGCTCTGTGCTCGTCGAAGATCCGGAGCCGGCCCAGATGACGCGTTCTGAGCTGGCCGCGATCGTGGACGAGGCCCATCGGCTGGGCGTGCGCGTGGCGGCCCACGTCGAGGGGCTCGAGGGCGCCCGGCTCGCGGTCGGCGAGGGCGTCGACACGATCGAGCACGGCCTGTCGCTCCACCGCGAGCCGGAGTTGCTCGAGGCGATGGCCGCGCGCGGGATCGTGCTCGTGCCGACGCTCAGCACCTTCCATGACCTCGCCGAGCGATTCACCGACGACTTCCCGCCGGCGCTGGTCGAGCAGGCCAAGCGCCAGCGTGAGGAGGCTTACGCCACGCTGGTGGCCGCGCGGGCAGCGGGGGTCACGCTCGCAATGGGCCACGACAGCGGGCCGCCGGGCGACAACGCGATCGAGCTCGTGCGCATGGTCGACGGCGGGTTGTCGGCGCTCGAGGGTGTGTGCGCAGCCACCTCGGGGTCGGCGACAGCGCTCGGCCTGTCCTCCGAGCTCGGCACGGTCACTGCCGGAGCGGTGGCCGATTTGCTCGTCGTCGACGGCGACCCGCTCGCGGACATCCGCGTGCTGCGTGCGCCGGAGCGGATCTGGATGGTCGTGCAGGGCGGGACGGTCGTGGCGAGCCGCGGCTCGGTTGGGGCGCCGGGGCCGGTGTGAGCGCGCTCACCGCCGCCCCCGAGTTTGCGCTGCCGTCGGTGGCGGGTGGCGCCGTCTCTCTCGCCGACCTCCACGAGTCAGGCCCGGCGCTGTTGCTGTTCGTCTCCGAGGAGTGCCCCACGTGCACGCTGACCCTGCGCCGGCTGGCCCCGATCGTGCCGAAGCTGACCGCCGCCGGCTTGCGCGTGGCCGCGGTCTTCGAGGATCCGCTCGAGGTTGCCGCCCGGGTCGCCCGGCGAACCGGCTTCGCCGGCCCCGTTCTGTCCGAGCCGGCGCCCTACGACGTCTCGCGCGCCTACTCACTGGAAAGCCTCCCGACGGCCGTGCTGGTCGACCCCGAGGGGCGACAATCCGCTCGCGTCGTCGGATGGCAAGCCGATGCGCTGAGCGCCCTGATCGAGCAGGCGGGCATCCCCGCGCCGGGCCTGACCGACGAGCCGCCGCGGCTCAAGCCGGGTTGCGCGGCCAAGAACACCTACGACGCGGATGCGCTCCGGCTGCTCGACGGCGCCGGCTACGACGAACTCGAGGAGATGTTCGAGCGGGGCTGGACGGACGGGCTGCCGGTGATCCCGCCCACGCCGGCGCGGGTGGAGGCGATGCTGGGCGACCGGGACCCGTCGCGGCTGCTCGGGGAGATCGCGCCTTCGGTCGCCCGCGTGACGCTTGAGCGCGTCGCCGCGTGTGCGGTCCTGGCGGGATGTCGGCCCGAGTACTTCCCGGTCGTGGTGGCCGCGGTGCGAGGCCGTGCTGGAGCCGGCGTTCAACGTCGGCGGGCAGGCCGTGACCACGCAGCCCTGTGGCCAGGTGATCTGATCGTCAACGGACCGGTGCGGGACGCGATCGGGCTGAACGGCTCGGTCGGCGCGCTCGGACCGGGGTGGAGGGCGAACATGACGATCGGGCGGGCGCTCCGGCTCGTGGTCAGCCTGACCGGCGGCGGGTACCCGGGGCGTCTCGACCGCTCGACGCTCGGCAACCCGGGCAAGATCGGGCTTTGCTTCGCTGAGGACGAGGAGGTGAGCCCGTGGGAGCCGCTTCACGTCTCGCGCGGTTTCTCCCGGTCGTCGTCCGTGGTCACGGTGCTTGGCGCGGATGCGCCCCTGTCGATCTCCGATCACCGCAGCACGGGGCCGCTCGAGTTGGCGCGGGTGCTGGGCGAGGCGGCGGCCGCCACGTGGAGTCCGAACTGGTGGCCGCTCGGCGGGGTCTCGCTGTTCGTGATCTGCCCCGAGCACGCTCGGTCGTTCGAGCAG
Organism: uncultured Solirubrobacterales bacterium; assembly: GCA_963699325.1. Lineage (GTDB taxonomy): Bacteria > Actinomycetota > Thermoleophilia > Solirubrobacterales > Solirubrobacteraceae > Palsa-465. The sequence goes on from CAVOTN010000025.1 coordinate 158,745, forward strand.
TGGGGCTGGAGCAAGCAGCGCGTGCGCGAGGAGATGTTCTCGGTGGTGTCGCGGTCAGCCGGTTCGCTTCGCTGGGGAGAGACCACGCCGTTGGTGGGTGCGGCCGCTGACGATGAGCTGATCAATAAGTGGTCGAGTCCCGACGACATCGTGATCGTCGTCGCCGGCGGGGAGGCCGGCCGTTATTCAGCGGTGTTCGGTCCGTGCCTCGGGATGAACACCGAGCCGATCTCAAAGGAGGTTCTGTGGACTACGTGAGCCCATTCGACGAGCGCCGGCGCGTGACCGAGCCGCTCGCTCCCCGCCCGGCGGATTTGAGCGGCGCGCGGGTCGCGCTGCTCGACATCACCAAGCGCCGCGGGGACGAGTTCCTCGACCGGATCGAGGAGCTGCTCCACGCCCGGGGCGCGCACACGTTCCGCGAGGTCAAGGAGATCTTCTCCAAGCCCGCGAGCGCCGAGATCGTGCGCCGGATCGCCGACCGCGGCGACCTCGCGGTGGAGGGTCTCGCCGATTGAGGCTCGTGCACGTCGTGCAGTGTGCGCGACATGGTCGAGCTCGAGCGGCGCGGGATCGCCACCGCGGCGGTGGCGACCGAACCGTTCGTCGATGAGGCACTCGAGCAGGCTCGCCTGCTCGGCATGCCCGACTACCGGATGGTCTTCATCCCGCATCCGGTCCAGCTGCTCACGGATTCGGAATTGTGTGCGCTGGCGGATCAGGCGTTCGAGGAGATCGTCGTCCGGCTCACGCAGCCACGCTCCCCTCGAGCGGACGCAGCTCATCGGCATAGCTGACCGACGCGCGGCGCATCACTCCGTCCTCGTCGATCGAGTACTGCCCGAGCCGCCACAGGGGCGGCGAGTAGGCGTGGATCGAGATCGCCAGCTCGTCCTCGCCGGCGAGGCGATGGATGTGCTCCGGTCCGAACGAGAACGAGCCGCCCTCGGTCACGACGCGGACCGCCGGATCGCCGCCGATCCGTGGATTCGATTCCCGGACGGCGCCCCGCACCACCCGCACCGCGCCCGATGAGATGTCGTGGTCGTGCCAGCCGGTGTCGTCCCCGGGCATCCAGCACAGCAGCCAGACGTCCACGTACTCGTCCCGGTGTAGCGACACGTAGTGACGCTCTCCGCCCTCGAACGCGATGTGCTCTCGCCAGTAGGCGGGGTCGGCCGCCAGCGCGTCGACGAGCGCCTGCAATTCGGCGCAGTCGAGGTTACGCGGGGGAAGGGACGGACTCATCATCGAACACCTCCTGGGGATAAAGCAGACGCATCGCGTTGGCGCCGCGCAACGCGTGCGCAGCCGCGGGCCCGAGATCGAGCGACACGGGCTCGGCATACGGCCGGTCGGAACCGTTCACGAGCGCATCGATTCCGAGCACCCGGATGCTCGCGTCGACCGCCCGCGTGCCGTATGAGGACACGTCGAGGAACACGTCCTGGTCGACGACGCCGCGGTCGCCGGCGCGAGCGGCGAACCGTTCGCTGTGGAGCGGCGCCAGCCCCGCCAGCATCGCGAAGCAAACGCGGAGCCGGGGGTGGCGCGGACGTCCGTGCACGCGGAAGGCGAACCAGGCCGCGTGCATCTGCTGCACGTAGGAGACCATCGCGGGCCACCAGGGTGGGGCGCCGGCGTCGGCCGGTGTCAGGGCTGCCGGGCCGGCCGCTGTCACAGCTGCCGGGCCGGCGCCGTCAGGGCTGCCGGGCCGGGGTGGATCATCAGCGGCAGCCCCGCATCCTCGAGCACCTCGAGCAGCGGGCCGGCGTCGTCGTAGCCCGCGCCGTCGAGCAGTGCGGTCGCCGGCAACTGGAGTCCCACGAACCCACGATCGAGCTCGCGCGCGAGCGCGCCGGCATCCACGTCGGTCATGCATGCCGCCGCCCAGGCTTGGAATGGCGCCGGCAAGGCGAGCGCCCCCTCGTGGTAGGCGTCGAGCAGGTCGACGGCTTCCTCGGGCGCGAGCGACTCGATCCCGAGCGGGCTCGAGAGCGAGACGAGCGCCAGATCGAGACCGTCGCTCCTCGCGAGCTCGGCGCGCGCGTCGGGATCGTGATCGCGCGGGTCGAGCTCGTAGTCGGATTCGCCGGTGAGCTCGAGCGTCCAGCCGCGCAGGCGAGGCGGCGATCGTCGGGTTCGCAGCGCCTCGATCAGCGACTCCGGCCACAGGTGCTGGTGAACGTCGGCGGCCGCGCTGTCGTTTCTGAACCGGTTCATTGAACCGCTTAAGTGAATCGGTTAAGGGCTAAGTTGTCAAACATCCACGGGGAAGCTATCGCCCGCGAGCGCCGATCCCGTGCCAGGGCCATCACCGAACGCGTCTACGCTTGCGGCGTGAGCCCTCCCGCCAAGCGCGTCACGATCCGGGAGGTTGCCGACGCCGCGGGAGTCTCGGCCGCCGCCGTGTCCTACGCCCTGCGGGGGATCCAGGTCTCCGAGGAGACCCAGGAGCGCGTCCGCAAGGTCGCCGACGACCTCGGGTACGAGGCCAACCCGATCGCCCGGGCGCTGGCCAGCGGGCGCACCGGCATGGTCGGGATCCTCGGCCCCTCGCTCGAGGATCTGTGGCAGCAGCGCCTGGTCGCCGAGGCGGGTCGCGCGCTCCTGGCGCACGATCGCTACGCGCTGATCCTCGACGCGGGCGGCGACCCCGTTCGGCAGCGAGCGCTCGCCACCCAGCTTCGCGACCAGCAGGTGGACGGGTTGATCCTCTCGCCGGTCGACCCGTCGGACGCGTTCTGGACCGAGCTGGCGGAATCGCTCGCGATCGTCTCGATCGGCGACGCCCTCCCGGGCCGATGCGCCGCCGGCGAGGTGCTGTTCGACAACCGAACCGGCGTCAGGTGGGCGCTCGACCACCTGCACGGACTCGGCCACCGCCGAATCGCCGTGCTCCGCCCGCCCGGCTCCCCGACCAACGATCGCCCGGCCGAGGTCTACGTCGGCTCCGAGGCCGACCGCCTCGGCCTCGACGTCGTCGTGGTGAGCGCGGAATACGAGCTGCAGGAGGCGACCGACGTCGCCCGGGCGGTGCTGACCGACTCGCCCCGGCCGAGCGCCGTGTTCTGCTTCTCGGACTCGATCGCCTACGGCGTGTACGCGGCCGCCCGCGAGCTCGAGCTCAAGATCCCGTCCGACCTGTCGGTGATCGGCTACGACGACCATCCGGTGTCGATCCTGCTCGCGCCACCGTTGACGAGCTTTTCCTGGAACTCCAAGCATCTGGTCGAGGTCGCGGTCGGGATGGTGCTGGCAGCGATCGAGGGCCATCCCCGCCGGCGCCGGCGAGTCGTGATCGAGCCCGACCTGCGCGAGCGGGAGTCGACGGCCCAGCGCCGGCGGTGACGTTGAGGCGCCGGCGATCCGCGGTGCAAAACGCAACAAACCTCCATCCGCTGCACAACCTTGGCGATATAAGCGTCTGAGGGGCGCTTATGTAGCCAAGCCCGGGCGCCGGCGCCGAGTTTGGCGACATAAGCACCCAAGCAGCTCGGGACGCGCCGGCCGCCACCGCAGCCCGCCACCGCAGCCCGCCACCGCCATCGCCACCGCCACCGTCACCCGAAGAACGAGATCAGCTCCCGCGCCACCCCGACCGGATCGTCGTAGGCCATCAGGAACCCCGTCCCCGGCAGCGTCCGCAGCTGGCAGTTCGGCAGCAGGTCGAGGGCCTGGTAGGCGCCGATCAGGGGATGGGCGGGATCTTCGTCGGCCCACAGCAGCAGCACGGGCGTTTCGATCCGCGGGTAATCGTCGAGCAGCTGGCGCTGGGCCTCGGCCGGCCAGCGCCGGGCGAATTTCGCCCACGAGCGGGCGCGGTTGCCGTTGCCGGCGACGTCGGCGAAGGCGTGCCGGACCAGGTCGCGGGCGGCGGGATTGCGCTGGGCGGACAGGCGCTCGCCGATCGACGGCCGGAATACGAGCGTGGCGCCGCGCGCGAGGGTCCGGTCGAACCCCGGCAGCGCGGCGGCTCGGCAGACGACGCGCCACGCGGCGCGCTGGCCGGCGAACTCGTCGCGGCGGTGCAGCCGGTTGGGCAGCAGCGCCAGCCGCGCGGGCTGTAGTCGGCCGGTGGCGACGGCCCGGAGCGCGAGCTCGGCCCCGATGTCATGGCCGGCGAGTAGCGGTCGCGGCCCGCCCACCTCGCGACAGAAACCAGCGATCACGTCGGCGAGCCAGTCCGCGGTGTAGGGGTGGCGCGGGCGGTCCTCCGAATCGCCGTGGAGCGGCAGGTCGGGCAGGACGACCCGAAAGCGCGTCGACAGCTCGCGAACGACCGGCTCCCACTCACGATGTGAAAGTCCTAACGAATGCAGTAGGGCAAGCGCCGGACCCGTGCCGGTTTCGCGGTACGCTATCCGTGCGCCATCTTGATGGTGGTAGAGCCTGAGTCGCATGTGCCTGGCAGGGTCACATGGTCGCAGTCGCAACAGTCCTGGCAGATCAGGCTGCTTTGTCCTCCCGCTTCAGACCAAAGGTTGTGCAATTGCTGCACAACCCGCCGCAATCTTCTTAATTGCATCTGAAATGCAGGTATGGACCACATGAGGAACAGCCCGCTCGGTTTGTCCACTTCGCAAGCCGCCAATGCCCTCGGGGTTTCTCTCGGCACGATTAGGCGGTGGGCCGACATGGGCTACCTCGAGTCGTACCGGACCCCCGGAGGACAGCGCCGGTTCAGCGTCGAGCAGATCGAGCAGTTCCTGGAGACGCTCCAGCAGCGTCGCGCTGGTCAAAACCAGCAACAGGAACGCCTGGTCGGCTAGCTGCCTGACCTAGTGCCGCGTCGCGCGCCGGCCGGGCTGCACCGGCGTGGCGACTGCGGACTGTCGTGCCCCTGCGTCGAACGCCCCGGGGCCGCTTGCCGCGGCCTGGCCGGCCGCGGGGGGAGAGGGTTGCGGACGCGAGCGCGGATTGCCCGCCGCGTCAGCCGGCCCGATTGCCGGCGCGTCAGCCGGCGCGCGCTTCCTTGATCCGGCGCTCCATGTCTAACTCGGAGTCGAAGCTCGCGGCATCCGCGTGGCGGTACTCGACGCCTTCGCCGCTCAGCAACCCCGCCAGCACCTCGACGTAGCCCTCGTCTAGCTGGGTGCCGGCGACGCGCCGCAGCTCCCGCAGCGCCTCGAACGAGCTCATCCGCGTCCGGTACGTGTCGGCGGCGGTGAGCGTGTCGTAGACCTCGGCAACCGAGATGATCTTGGCGATCTCGGGGATCTCCTCGCCCGGAAGGCCGTTCGGGTAGCCGCGCCCGTCGATCCGCTCGTGGTGTGAGAGCACGATTTTCGCGATCGGCCCGTACATACCGAGGTCGCGGAGCATGTCGGCGCCAAGCTCCGGGTGCTGCTGGATCGCGATCCAGTCCTCCTCGGTGAGCGTGCGGCCGCGCTCGGCCACGCGGTCAGACAGCGCAAAGTGGCCGATGTCGTGCAGCAGCCCGGCCGTGTGCGCCAGCTCCTGGTCCTGCGCGCTCATGCCGACGGCGTCGGCCATGTCGCGGGCGAACCGGGCAACCGCGGCGGCGTGGCGCGCGGCGCGCTGATCGCGGATATCGAGCGCGCGCAGCAACCCCGCGAGCACGCCCCACGACAGGGAGACGTACTGTTCCGCGCGCTGGCGGGACTGATCGAGAAGGTGCGCCATGTACGAAAACGCCAGCACCGCGGCGAGTGCGAACGCGATCCCGCCCAGCCCGACCTCGACGTAGATAGCCGCGCCGGCGACTGTCAGGGCGACGGTAATCAGCGCGCTCGGCAGATAATCGACCAGCGTCCGTGGGCTCCACGCCGCGCTGTAGCCGTCATACGCGATCGTCAACGGGGCCAGGATCAACCAGCTCAGCACGAGCATGCCGAGCGCGAGCCCGGCCAGCACCAGGTAGAAGCCCGCCGTGTGGTCGCGCGGGGCGAGGTCCCTGATCAGCGTTCCTGCGAGCAGTCGCCGTGATGGCGGCGGCAACAAGATTGTTCAGGAAGGCCTGGCGCCGGGTCCGAATCACTCGAGTCGCCACCACCTCGGAAATCACCGCGGCGACGAATGCCGACGCCGGGCCGAGGAACGCCCCGGCCAGGATGAAGACGATGAACGAAGCCGACACCTCGACGCGCTGGCGAACATGCGCGACGCCGAGGCCCGCGGCGACCGCAGCTATGGCAAGCACCGCCGATAGCCACGTGAGGTGGTCGTTCGAGGCGCCACCAGCGCCGCCCACACGACACAACCGCAAGAGCGCAGCGCAGGCTGCTGCGACCGCCAGGACCGGGCGAACGGCACGCGGCTGCGTGCGACGGTCATCGCTCACAGCACGCAAAGTACCGCGTCAAGCCTCAGAGCGCCAGTTTGCAGGGCACTCCTATCCGTGTGACCAGCGAAGCTAGGTCACGACGTGCGGAAAATCACGAACCCTCCCAAGGTCACGCTGGCGGGCAAATGTCCTCAGCTACAACCTGAACCCCCAGAAAGTGGAGATTTAGGTAGCACTTTGCACGAAAACTTGTGCAATTCTATGTCGGGGCACTCAAGAGGGCAATGCCTAAGTCGAAATAGCAACGTCTACGTTCCTTTAACTGCGCATGCGCTATCTCAAGACGAGCGAAGCGGCAGCGCTCCTGAATGTCAGCCCGAACACGCTGAGGGCCTGGGAGCGGCGCTTCGGGTTCCCAAAACCGCAGCGGTCGCCCGGTAAGCACCGGCTGTTCACGCACGGCGAAGTCGCCGCCCTGCGGGACGCTCTCCAGGAGGGTCTGTCGATCTCCTCGGCGATTTCCCGCGCCCGCGAGGGGCTTGCCGCGGACGCGAACTCGCTCGTCGGCGCGCTCGCCTCGTACGACCGCGAGCGGGCGGATTCCGCGATCGAGGCGGCGCTGGCGCTCCGCTCGGTCGAGCGCTCCGTGGAGGAAGTCCTGATGCCGACGCTCGACGAGATCTCGCGACGCTACTCGGTCGAGTCGGCTGCGTGGGCGTTCGCCGCCCACTGGGCCACCGATTGGCTGCGGCGCGCGATCCGGTTGACCCCACCTCCCGTCCGGCAGGTGTCGATCGTCGTCGGCGACGCCTCGCGCGACGAACTCGACCGCGACGCGCCGTACATCCGCGCGCTCGAGCTGTTCTGCGTCCGGGCCGGCATCAAGGTTCTGAGCCTGTCCGCCCGTGGCGTTGCCGGGATCGGTGATGCAGCCAACGTCCACCGGCCGAACCTGGTGGTCGTCGCCGGCGGCCACCTCGACGACGACACGGTCGCGCGGTGGGCGTACGCGATCAGGCTCGCGGTCGGGGCGATGCCGCTCGCGATCTACCGTCGCGGCGCCGAGCGCCCGAGGACGCGGGGCACTGGCACGACGGTCCTGCCGTCGGGCGCCGGCGACGCCCAGCGCATGCTGCTCGACATGCTCGAGTCCGATTCCGTGGCCGCGACGCCATCCGCGTCCGCCGCCGCCGCGGCGGCGCGCGCCCAGCTGCGGAGCGCCCGAAGCTCTCAGTAGACGATGCTCGACGGAACAGCCAGGAACAGCCGGCCCGCCCTTCGGCTGGTGGGCACTCCCGAGCTGGAGCCCGCCGCTCCGAGCGTCCCGTTCTGCAGCCACTGCGGGACGCGTCCATTCGTCTCGAAGACTTCGGGCAAACCCAGGCGAGCGGACACGGCTGCCCGCGTGCCGGGCTCACGCGTCTGCGGCTCCTGCGGCCTCGGCCTGATCCTCGAGGCGGCCGAGGACATCGCCCCGCACGCCGGTGACGCCTTCCTGGTGCTCGATCGCGCTCTGTCGGTGTGCGCCGTGTCGCGTGGCGCCGAGCAGCTGCTCGCGACCTGCGAGCCCGACGCCGTCAACCGGCACGTAACCAACCTGCTGATGCCCGCCGATGCCGAGGAGGGCGGCGGGGACGGCCTGTCCGTCGCGGTCGCGTGGGCCGCGCGCGGCGACGGGGGCACCCGCACCACGATCGTCCGTCCTGCCAACACCTTCGGCATCCGGCTCACGGCCCGCATCGCCTCGTGCGGACCGCCCCGAGCGGCGCTGCTCGTGCTCGAATAGCGAACCACGCTCGCGCCGAGCCCCCCGAGGCAAGGCCCGCCGACGTTATGCAAACCGATCAGTTTTTGCGCAAATTTGCAGGTCTTCTTGCGACACTTGCGGTGCGCGGCTCGGACCTAGATAACTCAAGCTAATGGATGGAATTCGCACGAACGCCGCTGCCGTGATGCTCGGCGTCAGCCCCAACACGCTCCGCAGCTGGGAGCGCCGCTATGGGTTCCCCCGCCCGCGCCGGACGCCCGGCGGCCACCGGCAGTACGGGCTGACCGAGATCGAGTCGCTGCGAGTAACGCTCGCCGAGACCCACAACGTCTCCTCGGCGATCGCGCTGGCCCGCCAGCGCGGCGAGGGACCGTCCTCCGGGTCGCGGCTCGCCGCCGCCTTCGCCGCGTTCGACGAGGACAAGGCCAACGGTCTGCTCGAGGAGAGCCTGGCGCTGCGGTCGGTCGAGCGGACGGTCGAGGAGGTGCTGCTCGAAGGGGTCTCCGCCCACGCCGACGAGGCGGCCGCTGGCAGAACGCCCGAATACGAGTTCGCCTGGCGCTACGCCACCGCGTGGATGTCCGCGCTCAAGCGGCTCTCCCCGCCGGCGACCCGCGCTGCCGGCGTGCTCGTGCTCGACGCCTCGGCGCCGCTAGAGCTCGACGCGCTGTTTTCCCAGTCACTCGAGCTGATGCTCCGGCGCGCCGGCGTTCGCACGCTTTCGCTGTCGACCGCGATCACCCCGAGCCGCCTGGCCCGGGCGCTGCCGCGCGCTCGACCCGCGCGCGGTCGTGCTGGCGGGGCGCGGCATCACGCTCGACGCGCTCGGGCGGCTCGTGTACTCGGTGCGCTCGGTGGCCCAGCGCGCCCAGATCTTCGACTTCCGTGGCGCGGTGCCCGACACCGGGGCGAGCACGGTCCGCCGTCTCGGCCAGACGCCGCTGGCCGCGCGCGATCTGCTGCTCGGCCGCCTCGACGAGACCGCCCACCGCCGCTCGTCGACGTCCGCCGGCGCGCTCCCAGCGGTCACCGCGCACTAGCCGCCGGCTTCCTAGAATCGGGCGCCCATGCCCGCGTCACACCGCCCAGTCGACCCTCGCGTCTCGTTCCCCGAGCTCGAAGAACGCGTGCTCGAGCGCTGGCGCGAGCGCGACGTGTTCGCCGAGTCGGTGAGTCGACGCCGGGACGCTCCCCGCTGGGGCTTCTACGAGGGGCCGCCGACCGCGAACGGCCCGCCGGGCTTCCACCACGTGCTGTCGCGCGTGTTCAAGGACATCTTCCCGCGCTACCGGACAATGTGCGGGTACTTCGTCGAGCGCAAGGCCGGCTGGGACTGCCACGGGCTGCCGGTCGAGCTCGCGCTCGAGGCCGAGCTCGGCTTCACCTCGAAGGACGACATCGAGCGGTTCGGGATCGCGGAGTTCAACGCCCGCTGCCGCGAGAAGGTCCTCAGCCACGTCGAGGACTGGAACGCGATGACCGAGCGGATCGGGTTCTGGATCGACCTCGACGACGCCTACCGCACGCTCGACCCGAAATACGTCGAGTCGGTGTGGTGGGCGCTCAAGACGATCCACGACAAGGGCCTGCTTTACGAGAAGCTCAAGGTCGTCCCCTACTGCCCCCGCGACCAGGTGACGCTGTCGAGCCACGAGCTCGGGCAACCCGGCGTGTATCAGGACGTGATCGACCCGTCGGTGTATGTCCGCCTGCCGGTCACCGACGGCAGCGCTGCCGCGCAACGCGGCGATCAGCTGTTGGTCTGGACCACGACCCCGTGGACGCTCGTCTCGAACGCGGCGGTCGCGGTCGACCCGGAGCTGACCTACGTCCGTGCCAAGGACGGCGACGACGTGTACATCCTGGCCGAGGCACTCATCGAACGGGTCCTGGGAGAAGGCGCGCAGGTCCTCAACCGCTTCCCAGGAAGGGAGCTGGAAGGGGTCGCCTACGAGCCGCCGTTCACGTTCATCCCTGGGTCCGAGTACGGCCCGCGCGGCCACACGGTGCTGCTCGGCGACTTCGTCACCGCGAGCGACGGCACCGGCCTCGTCCACACGGCGATCGCGTTCGGCGAGGACGACTTCCGCCTCGGCGAGCAGTACGGGCTGAACGTGATCAATCCCGTCCGCCTCGACGGGACCTACGACGAGCGGATCGGCCCGTACGCGGGCCGCAAGGTCAAGGACGCCGATCCGGACCTGATCGAGGACCTGCGTGCGCGCGGCCGACTCCACAGAGCAGAGTCCTACGAGCACTCGTATCCGCACTGCTGGCGGTGCAACACGCCGCTGCTGTACTACGCCAAGCCGTCCTGGTACATCGCCACCAGTCGGATTAAGGACCGCCTGCTCGCCGCCAACGAGACCGTCAACTGGGCCCCTGAGCACGTCAAGCACGGGCGCTTCGGCAATTGGCTCGAGCACAACGTCGATTGGGCGCTGTCGCGCGAGCGCTACTGGGGAACGCCGCTGCCGGTGTGGCGATGCCAGTCCGGCCACGCTCACGCGATCGGCTCGCTGTCCGAGCTGAACGAACGAGCCGGTACGGAGCTCACCGATCCCCATCGCCCCTATGTCGACGACGCGACGTTCCCATGCCCCGAGTGCGAACAACCGATGCAGCGCGTTCCCGAGGTGATCGACGTGTGGTTCGACTCGGGCTCGATGCCGTTCGCCCAGTACCACTCGCCACACGAGGGCACCGAGTCGTTCGAGGAGCACTTCCCGGCGGACTTCATCTGCGAGGCCCTCGACCAGACGCGTGGTTGGTTCTACTCGCTGATCGCGGTCTCGACGCTGCTGTTCGACCGCTCTCCGTACCGGAACGTCGTGTGCCTCGGCCTGATCCTCGACGACGAGGGCCGCAAGATGTCGAAGTCGCTCGGGAACACAATCGCGCCACAGGAGGTGATCGACCGCTTCGGCGCGGATGCCATGCGCTGGTACTTCTTCACGTCCAAGCAGCCCTGGGACGGGTATCGCGCCTCGCTCGACGCGATCGCCGAGGCGGTTAGGAAGTTCCTGCTCCAGCTCTGGAACACGTACAGCTTTTACGTCCTCTACGCGAACGCGAACGGGATCGCACGCGAACCGGACCTGGCAACCAGCGAACCGACCGAGCTCGACCGCTGGGCGCTCTCGCGCCTGCACGCCACGATCGAGTTCGTGCGCGATCGCATGGACAACTTCGACGCGACGGCCGCCGGCCGTGCGATCCAGTCGTTCGTCGACGACGAGATCTCGAACTGGTATGTGCGCCGCTCGCGTCGGCGCTTCTGGGACGGCGATCCGATCGCGTTCGCCACGCTCCGCACCTGCCTGCTCACAACGGCCAAGCTGGTCGCTCCGTTCTGTCCGTTCGTCGCCGACGAGATCTACGACAACCTCGACGGCTCGGAGCCGAGCGTGCACCTGTGCGACTTCCCGACCGTCGGAGAGCGCGACCTCGAGCTCGAGCAGGCGATGGCGGTGGCGCGCGAGACCGTCCGGCTCGGGCTCGCCGCTCGCGGCCAGGCCAAGCTCGCGGTCCGCCGGCCGCTGCGCGCCGCGGTCGTGGTCGCGACGGGCGCCGAGCGCGCGGCGATCGAACGCATGTCCGACATCGTCCGCGAGGAGCTCAACGTCCGCGAGCTACGGTTCGTCTCCGAGGCCGACGAGCTCGGCGAGGTCGAGCTCAAGCCGAACTACCGGACACTCGGTCCGCGGTTCGGCAAGCACATGCCGCTGGTCGCGGCAGCGGTCGCGGGCCTCGACGCCGCCCACGCTGCGGCGACGCTGCGCGACGGCGGACACGTCGCGATCTCGATCAACGGCGCGGACCACGAGCTCACCGCTGAGGACCTGCAGGTATCGATGAAGCCGCTCGAGGGCTACCAGGTCGAGCGCGAGGGCTCGCACGCGGTCGCGCTCGAGCTCGAGATCGACGAGGAGCTGCAAGTCGAGGGCTGGGCGCGCGAGATCGTCCGCGCAATTCAGCGCGCTCGCCAGGATGCTGGGCTCGACGTCACCGACCGGATCGTGCTCACACTCGACGGCGATGACTCGCTCCTCGACGCCGCGCGCACGCACCAAACGTATATCGCCGGCGAGACGCTGGCAGTCCAGGTCAGCTACGAGTCTTTGGACGGGTCAGTCGCGCCCATCGAGATCGACGGGCGCGAGCTGCGCGTCGGGGTGGGCCTGGCCTAGCCGCTCGAGTTCGCCGCCAGGCGAACTCGCACGCTAATCGGCGCTAGCCGATTAGCGCCGGCTCGAGCTCGGCTACGAGCTTGCGCTTGGGGTACGCGCCGATGACGGTCTTCGCGGGCTGCCCGTTGCGGAACAGGATCAGCGTCGGGATCGACATCACGTTGAACTGGATCGCCGTGTTCTGGTTCTCGTCGATGTTCAACTTGACGACCTTGAGCTCGTCGGCGCGCTCCTGCGCGATCTCCTCGACGACCGGCGCGACCATCCGGCACGGCCCGCACCACGGGGCCCAGAAGTCGACGAGCACGGGGACATCAGACTCGATGACCTCGGCCTGGAAATTGTTGTCTGTGACTTCTGAAACGGTGCCTGCCATTGGGGCTCCTTGGGGTTCTCTGCGGGGTTACTTCAGAAAGTATAGCGTTTTTCTGATTTCTGACTTCCGACTTCTGACTTCTCACGGATGTTGGGCCGCGCGCTGGCGCGCGCGTCACCCGTGGGGCTATCAATCCGAGTGATCGCGGGCGACTAGCCTACGGGGTAGCGATGTCGGATCCGACGAACACCGAGATTGCCGCCGCCCTCGACGAGCTAGGCGACCTGACCGAGCTCGACGGGGCCGCCATCTACCGCACCAACGCCTACCGCAACGCGGCCAAGGCGGTCCGCGAGTCGCCCGTCTCGGTGCTTAAGCTCGCGCGCGAGGGCCGCGCCACCGAGCTTCCCAGCGTCGGAGCGATCATCCAGGAGAAGATCATTGCGCTGGCCGACGAGGGCGCGATCCCCGCCACCGTCAAGCTCCGCGCGAAGTTCCCGCCGGGCCTGATCGCGATGACCCACCTACCCGGGCTCGGCCCCAAGCGCGCCCGGCGGTTGTACGACGAGCTGGGGATCGACTCGCTCGAGTCGCTGCGCGCCGCCGCCGAGGGCCAGCAGATCCGCACGCTCAAAGGCTTTGGCCCGAAGGCCGAGGAGACGATCCTTGCCTCGCTCCGATTAGCCGGCGCCGGCGAGCGGCGCGCGCGGGTGGTGCTCAACAAGGCGCTGGCCGCCGGCGAACCGCTGGTGGCGGCGCTGCGCGAGCACCCGGCCGCGATCGAGGTAGAGCTCGCGGGCTCGGCCCGGCGGATGACCGACACGGTCAAGGACCTCGACGTGATCGCCACCGCCACCGACCCACTGGCGCTGTCCCGTGCGGCCGCCGCGCTCGACCTCGTCGAGGACGCCGGCACCCCGGCGGCGGCAGGCGTGCGGCTGCGGATGCACACGGGCATCGCGGTCGACCTGAGGATCGTCGCGCCCGACCAGTTCGGGAACCTGCTCCAGCACCTGACGGGCTCCAAGGAGCACAACATGGCGCTGCGCGATGCGGCAGTGCGCAAGGGCCTGCACGTGTCGGAGTACGGGATCCTCGACGACGCGACCGGCGAGACCCACCGCTGCGCGACCGAGCACGAGGTGTACGCCCTGCTCGGGCTCGAATACATCGAGCCGGAGCTCCGCGAGAACCGGGGCGAGCTCGAGGCGGCCGCGGCCGGCACGCTCCCCAAGCTGATCGTGGCCTCGGACCTCCGCGGCGACCTGCACTCGCACACGACCGCCTCGGACGGCACCGCCTCGATCGAGGAGATGGCGGTAGCGGCGCGCGACTTCGGCTACGAGTATCTGGCGATCACCGACCACTCGGCGAGCTTCGGATTCGGCGACGAGGTCTCACCCGAGCGGCTGCGCGAGCAGATCGCCCGGATCCGTTCAACCGGCATCGACGGGATCGAGCTGCTCGCGGGCTCGGAGGTCAACATCCTCCCCGACGGATCGCTCGACTACCCCGACGAGCTGCTCGCCGACCTCGACTGGGTGATCGCGTCGGTCCACTCCTCGTTCCGGATGTCCGCGGACGCGATGACCGAGCGGATCGTGCGCGCGATCGAGCATCCGCTGGTCGACGCGATCGGCCATCTGTCGGGACGCAAGCTCGAGCGCCGCCCTCCGTACACGTTCGACCTCGAGCGGGTGATCGACGCCGCGGCCCGCACGGGCACGATGCTCGAGATCAACTCGAACCCCGATCGTCGGGACCTGTCAGAGGTTCACGCACGGGCGGCCGCCGCGGCCGGCGTGCCGATCGTGATCAACTCCGACTCTCATCGCGTGGGCGGGTTCGAGGTCGCGCGCTACGGGATCGCCACCGCCCGCCGCGCGTGGCTGACCGCCGCGCAGGTCCTCAACACCGGTCCGTGGGAGGCGATCGAGGCGGTCCGGCCGCGCCACCGGCTAGGGGTCGGCGCCGCGCCGCCGGCCGCCCGAGCGCGACGTCGGTCGCGCGCCTGACGCGGACTTCTTCCCGTACGTGGGCGCCGGCGGCTTGCGGTAGGGCGCGCTCGGCTTCCTGCGGACGAGAACCCGCGCGTCAGCCTGCGGCCCATCCAACGGCAGCGGATCGTACTTACCCCGCCGCTGGATCCACACGAACCACGCGAAGCCGGCCAGGCACACCAGGGTCGCGATCCAGAAGTTCAGCCGCATCCCGAGCACGTGCACCGAGTAGTCGATCCGGATCGTCTCCTCGAAGATCCGATAGCCCGCGTAGCCCGCGACGTACAGCGCCATCAGCCCCGGCGGCTTGATCTTGCGGTGGTTGCCGAGCCAGATCAGGAAGCCGGCCAGCGACAGGTTCCAGATGATCTCGTAGAGGAACGAGGGCTGGAACGTGGCGAACTGCGTGTAGCCGCGCGGTCGGTGCGCCGGCGAGATCTTCAGCGCCCAGGGCAGCGTCGAGGGCTTGCCGAACAGCTCCTGGTTGAAGTAGTTGCCGATCCGCCCGATCGACTGCGCCACCAGCAGCGCCGGGCGCGGTGGCGTCCATGAACCGCAGCACGTCGCCGTGGGTCAGCCGCTTGCGCACGATGTACAGCCCGCCCAGGACGCCGCCCAGGATCCCGCCCCAGATCCCCAGGCCGCCCCTCCAGATCGCGAAGATGCCCCAGAAGTTATGCGGCTCGATCTGACTGGGCGTGGTGATCAGGAAGTAGATCCGGCCGCCGATCAGACCGGCCGGGAAGCCCCAGGCAGCCGCCTCGTAGGCGATGTCCGGATCGCCGCCGGCCTTCCGCCACCGCCACCGCGTCACGAAGATCGCGGCCGCCACCGCGAACACGTACGCGAGCCCGTAGGCGTGGACGAACAGCGGCCCGACGTAGAAGCCGTTGTGGCTCGGGCTGGGTATGAATGCCGAGGGGATCACGCGCGTGGCCGGGCCCGACGGGAGTGGCCCGACGCACCGTTCAGCTCGAACAGATTAGAGCGGAAGCCCGGCGTCCGGATCAGCCGGATCGGCTTCAGCGGCGACGTCTTCTCGATGTAGAAGCGCGCGCCGTCGCGCTCCTCGATCGCGGTCACCGCCGATGCCTGCCGGCGCCAGGCCAGCGACCAGATGATCGCGAAGCCGGTCGCGACCGCCGGCACCTGCGGCACCAGGAACGCGAGCGCGCCGGCGCCGATGGTCGAGAACAGCAGCGGCCACAGGCGGTTGAGCACGGTTCGGGTGGGGTTGACCTCGGGGAGCGAGGCCTGGGTGCGCGCACTCGCCAGCAGCGAGGCGATCGGCGAGGAGGTCTCGGCCCGCCGCCCCATCCAGATGCCGATCAGACCCGCCGCCACCCACCATCCAGCCGACACCGGCACGAGCAGATCGTCGCTGGTTCCGGCCGCGGCCGCCACCGTGACCGCGGCCAGGGCACTCGCCGCGCCGGCGCTGATCAAGACCGTGGTCCGCAGAAAGTCCGAGAACCTCACGCCCGCTGCCCGCGCTCCACGTCAGTCCGCGGCCAGTGCGGTGAGCAGCTCGGCGACGCCCTCGGGGCCGTCGAGCACGACGTCGGCTTCGTCGGTGATCTCGGACGGTCCCTCGTCCGAGCGCACTCCCACCCGGATCGCCTTGGAGATGCGGCCCTCCTCGGCCAGCGTAACCAAGGCGTGGAACGCGTCGAGGTCGGTGACGTCGTCGCCGACGTACATCGCGACGTCGACGTCCGTGTCGGCCAGGAAGGACGAGATGCCGGCGCCCTTGTCGATCCGCACGGGCGGCCGGACCTCGAGCACCTTGCGTCCCCAGTGCGTGCGCAGACCGGCGGCCTCCGCCTTGGCCGCGATCGAGTCGATCGCGGCCCGGGCCGCCTCCTCGTCGGGCGCGCCGCGCCAGTGGAACGCGACGATCGCGCCCTTGTCCTCGAGCCGCACGCGGCGGCGGCGCAGGTCCGCGGTGTCGGCCTCGCGGGCGAACTCACGGATCCGCTCGGCCCAGTCCTCGACGCCCGGATCGACCACAGGCTCCGTCCACCCGGCGCGCAGGACCTCGGCGCCGTGCGAGCCGAGATACGAGATCGCGCCGATCGCGACCATCGCCCGCGCCTCCGACGCGCGCCGGCCGCTGACGCACGCGACCACGCCGTACCGGCGGGCGATCTGGGCCAGCAGAGAGCGTGTGCTTTCGGGCACCCGGGCGTCGGCGGCGTGCTCGACGATCGGGGCGAGCGTGCCATCGATGTCGAACAGGATCGCCGCGCGGGCCGGATCTGCGCGGAGCGGCCCGAGCGCGTCGGACAGGAGCGCTGACGTCACGGCTCTAGTATGCCCTCTCGGAGGTGTCCGCCGTGTCCAACGATCCCGTTTTGCTGCTTCACGGACAACCTGGGGCGGCGGCGGAGTGGGAACCCGTCAGCGCATCGATCGGCGACGCCCTGCAGACGATTGCGTTCGACCGTCCGGGGTGGGATCGCCGGTCACCGGTGCGCGACCTGGCCGGGAACGCGGGCGCGGCGCGCGCGGTCCTGGATCGGGTTGGCGTCGCGCGGGCGACGGTGGTCGGACACAGCCTCGGGGCGGCGATCGCGGCCTGGCTCGCCTGGTCCAGTCCGGAGCGCGTCGGTCGGTTGGTCCTGATCGCGCCGGCGGCCAACGTCGAGTCTCTCAGCGCCGGCGACTACCTCATGGCTGCCCCGGTCCTCGGCTGGCTCGCCAGCGTCGGGACGATGGCGGCCGGTGGCCTCGTGCTCGCCGCCGGACCGGCCCGGCGGTGGGTCGCGGAGGTGACCGCGCTCGACGACCGCTACCTGCGGGGCGCCGGCCGGACGCTCCTGTCCCCGTACACGTGGCGGTCGTTCGTCCGCGAGCAGCGTCTGCTGGTTCGCGACCTCCCGGTGCTCGACCGCCGCCTGGGCGAGATCTCGGCGCCGACGACCGTACTGGCGGGCACCGCCGACAACGTCGTGCCGATCGCGGCGGCGCGGCGGCTCGCGGGCCAGATTCCCGGGGCCGAGTTGGTCGAGGTCGAGCACGCCGGTCATCTGCTGCACCAGCACCACGCGGGCGAGGTGGCGCGGGTGATCGCCGGCGGGTGATCGCCGGCGCGTGATGGCGCATGATCGCCGGCGAGTCGGCCTAAGCCTAAGTCTCGGCCGGCTGCGTCTCGGGGGTACGCTCGGGCTCCGGGCCGGGCTGCGGCGCCCGTTCGGGCTCCGGCGCCTCGTCGGGGCCGGGATTCGGCGCGATCGGTGCTGACGGCTCGTCGGGGCCCGGCACGGTCGAAGGCTCCTCTGGTGCCGCGGGGGTACCGGGGTCGGGCACCAGGGGCGTGGCCGGCGCGCTCGGGACGGCCGGCGTCGCCGGCTCGCTCGGTTGCGGGACCTCGGCGACGATTGCTCCTGAAGCGGTCATATGGAGGCGTTACCCGGTCGGGGGGTGGCGGAACCCGAGCGAGCTTTCGGTCGCCTATCTACGACGAGGCGCTTGTGCGTATCCGCATAAGCGCAAGCCTCTCCCGAGATCGCTCCGTGTAGGCTCGTCTGTGCGCTTGGCCTCGGGGAGCCGGGTCCGTGCGCGCTCAACGACGCAACAGGAGGACCAGCATGCCCAATCTGAGACTCGCGCCCAGGGTCACGGCGAAGACGGCGCGCCGGCCACGCCGGCGAGGCATCCGCGCGAGGCGCGGGAGCGGCCTCAGCTGGTCGCAGATGATCAAGTTGGCCTGGCTCATCGAGCCTTTTCGCCGGCGCAGGAGCTCCCCGTCTATCCGGCAGATCGCGCTCACGGTCGTCGGCGTGGGCCTCGCGATCATGGTGATCCGCGCCGTGACCGGACGGGTCAAGAGCCGGGGAACCGGGGCGCCGGCGGGAGCGCAGGACGCCGCACAGGAGCCGTCTTCTACCGAGCCCGCCACCGGGAACGACACCGTGGCCAGCGAGAGCACGTTGACCGATCGCGTTCAGAGCGAGATGTTCCGCCGCTCGGGTGCGCCAGCGCCTGCCACCGAGTCGGGCTAGCCGGCCAGCGAGTCAGGCTAGCCGGCCACCCAGTCGGGCTGGCCGGCCGGCCCGCGGGCAGCCCAGGTCAGGCCCAACCCCTTCCGGGGCGCGCGACGCGCGATCATCCCGGTCGTGCGATTCGTCCTGACCCGTGACCCGGCCGAGTTCGCCGCGCGGACCGAGCGCCTGCTCTCGTCGCGGCTCGAGTGCAATGTGCTCGCGACCGTGTTGATGAACGTGCTCGACGGCCTCCACGCGGACCCTGGCCCGCTGTTCGCCTACGGCCTGGGAGACGACGGCGAAGTCCGGTTCGCGGCGCTGCGGACGCCCCCACATCCGCTGCTGGCAAGCCCACTCGAAGCAGATCCGGGGGAGCTCGTCGAGCAGTGGCTGCAGGCGGACCCGGAGGTCGCGGGTGTGACGAGCGTGCCGCCGACCGCGCGAGCGATCGCGGCGGCGTGGGCCGAGCAGACCGGCGGTACGGCTCGTCTCGCGATCCGCGAGGCGATGCACGTCCTCGACGAGGTGCGCGACCCGCCTCGGCCCGCGGATGGCGAGCTTCGCGTGGCGGGCGCGGCGGACCGATCGCTCCTCGTCGGCTGGTTGCGAGAGTTCGTGATCGAAGCCGGCGTCAGCGGCGCCACCCAGGCCGAAGCGATCGTCGACGCTCGCATGCGACGCGACGGCCTGCTGGTGTGGGAGGACGGGCAGCCCGTGTCGATGGTCGGGGTCACCCAGGAGGTCGCCGGCGTCGTCCGGATCGGCCCCGTCTACACCCCGCCGCCGCAACGTCGCCGCGGCTACGCCGGCAGCGCGGTGGCGGCGGTGAGCCGGCGCGCGCTCGCGCGGGGAGCGCAGCGGTGCATGCTCTACACCGACCTCGACAACCCGACGTCGAACAAGATCTACGCCGAGGTCGGCTACCAGCGGACGGTCGACTGGGAGGAGATCGCGCTCGAGCGCACCGGGGGGTGAGGTCGCGGGCGTAGGAACCCGGAGCGGTCAGAAGCCCGGAGCGGTCAGGAACCCGGGGGCGGCCGGCTGTCCAATGTCCGCAACGCGTCCTCGACGGACTTGGCGACCTCCCCCGGTCGCTCGACGCCGGCGAGTCGCAATGAGTCGTGCACCGGCGACGTCGACGGGATCACGAGGATCATCGCCTGGCCGCGCGCCTGCAGACTGGCGCGCATCCCGTAGATCACGTAGATGCCGGCGCTGTCGAGGTAGTCCACGCCCGACAGGTCGAGGATCACGCCATGCGCCTCGTTCGGGGTGGCGCCGATCACGGTCGCCCCGACCTCCTCGGCGTTGGACATATCGACCTCGCCCGTCACGTGCGCGATCAGCGCGCTCGCGGCCAGGGTGATCTGAACGTCGGCAAGGCTCATTTCCGTCCTATCCGTCGTCGCATCACTACCTCCGTCCCGTCCGAGGTGCGATCGATCTGCACATCATCCATGGCGGCGACGATGATCGACAGGCCGCGGCCGCGGTTCTGGCCCCGGGGGGCACGCCAGCGTCCACCGTCGCGGACGGTCACCGTGATCTCCCCATCCCGCACCCATCCGTGCAACTCGAACGTGGCCGGTGAGGGCGAGTAGGCGTGCTCGATCGCGTTCGCGCAGGCCTCGCTCACGGCGATCGTGATCTCGGCGACATCCCCCTCGTCCGCGCCGTGCTGGTTCAACCAGCGACGGAGGATCCGGCGCACCTGCGCCAGCGTCTTCGGCTCAGCCGACAGCACCTCGTGCAGCTCGTCCGGGACCACCGCGTTCTGGAGCGAGACGATCGCCAGGTCGTCTCGCAAACCCTCGGGAGGCACCAGCTCCGCGACCGCGACCGCGCACGCGTCCTCGGGCGTCGCGGCTGCCCGCACGGCAGAGACCAGCGCCTCGATGCCGGTGCTCAGCGCGACGCCACGGCGCTCGACGAGGCCGTCGGTGTACAGCAACAGCATCTCGCCGCTCCCGAGCGAGAGCTCGTGCTCCGGGCACCGGCCGTATGGGAACGCTCCCAGCGGCGGCGCGGGGGTCACCTCGAGCACTTTCACGTCCGAGCCCGAGATCACGAGTGGCGGGAGGTGCCCCGCGGTCGCGTACTGGAGCACCGAGGTGTAGGTGTCGAACACCGCGTAACCCGCGGTCGCCATCGCCGATTCGTTGAGCGACTGGACGAACCGGTCGACAAGCTCGAGCGTCCGGCCCGGGCCATGGCCTTCGATCGCGTACGAGTGCAGCGCCGTGCGCAGCCGGCCCATCAGCGCGGCGGCCGCGATCCCGTGCCCGACCACGTCTCCGATCACGACGCCGACCCGGCCGCGGGGCAGCTCGATCACGTCGTACCAATCGCCACCGACCTCCTCGCGCGCGGGCAGGTATCTCGCGGCGACCCTGACGCCGACCACCTCGGCCAGTCGTTTGGGCAGCAGGCTCCGCTGCAGGACCATCGAGACGCTGTGCTCGTGCTCGAGCTCGGCGAACAGCCTGGCGCGCTCAATCGCCGGCGCAGCGCGCGCGGCGGCCATCTGCAGCACCGCGAGGTCGTCCTGTCCGAACGTGCGCGGTTGCAGCGAGCCGACGTGGAGCACGCCGATCAGCTCGCCTTCGACGATCAACGGGACCCCGAGCAGCGACTCGATGCCCTTCTCGCGCAGGATTGGATTGAGGACATCGGCGTGGTTGACGTCGGCGATGAAGATCGGGACGCGCTCGGCTGCGATCCGGCCGGCGAATCCCTGGCCGAGCGGAATCCGCACGCCACGCTCGACCTCCTCCTCGATCCCCTTGGCGGCACGGGCGACGAGCTGCTGCGACGCAACGTCGTAAAGCAGGATCGCGACGGTGTCGACCGCGAGCGCCTCCTGGATGCGCACCAGGAGCTCGTCGAGCAGCGCCTCGAGCGGCAGTTCGGAGAGGATCGGGTCGGTGAAGCGATAGGAGCTCCGACGCTCCTCGGTGATCTCGCCGAGCGGCTGCGCGGGCGCGATCACGACCTGCCCCGTCCCCAGGCTCGGGCCTTGACGTCTCTCTGCGCTGGCCTCGGCCACGCGGACAGTGTGCCTCAATGATCCCGCCGGCGGCGCAGGACCGCGCCGCGGGCGGTGCGTGTTAGGGACCGTCAGAGACGGACCGGATCGCCCGAAGGCACCACCATCACGGAACCCCGCGCGGTGTTGAGCATCGTGCGGCTCGAGCCGCTCAGCGTGATGCGTCGCGAGGAAGCGCTCGGC
Source organism: uncultured Solirubrobacterales bacterium (assembly GCA_963699325.1). Taxonomy (GTDB): domain Bacteria; phylum Actinomycetota; class Thermoleophilia; order Solirubrobacterales; family Solirubrobacteraceae; genus Palsa-465. Next base: position 180,481 of record CAVOTN010000025.1, read on the forward strand.
TGCGAGCCAACCACGATCAGATCAACCTGTGGCGCGCCGAACTCGACGATCGACGCCCCGAGCTTCGCCGCCAATGCGTCCGCCGTCTGCGCCGCCGCCGTGTCGCCGTTGGCCGAAGACACCGCAATCGACTTGATCTCGGCATCCCCGAGGCTCCGCAGTCCGGCAGCGGCGACCGCGATCGCGACCGATCCGCCCTCGAGCAGCCGCTGTGCGCTCGTTCCGGGCTCGGCGCGACCCGGTGGCGTGCGGTAGTCGGATCCGAACACGATCACCGATGCCTTCTCGGCCTCGGCCAGCCGGTCGAGGCCGTCACCCGTGGAACCGCTGAACACGACGTGCTTGGGAATCTGCGGATCCCCCAGCCACGCCGTCCCCTGCTCGAGGCGGCGCTCGGCGTCGTGCTGGGCCAGTTCCTCGCGCCGCGGGTCGAACTCGCGCGAGTGTCGTATGTAGGCGAGCGACAGCGCAGCTCCGGTCAGCGCCAGCAGCCTGCCGAGCGCCAGCGCGTCGTCGTCGTTGGGCGTGCCGTCGTAGGAAACGATCAGGTCTGAGCTCACGAGGTCAACATCCTGGGCCAGCGCGTCTCCGCTCGCATTGGCCATTGGGACAAGGATCCGCGACTGCGGATGTCCAAATGCCCGGTGAGCGCGCGGCTACCGGCGGCGAAGGCGGGACAGCCCGGGGCGCCGGCGGTACGTCACGCCCGAGGGCGTGGCGTCGGGGGCCGTGGCCGATTGATCGGTGGCGGATGTCGGCAGATCGCGCGGCGCGACTGGTTCGTTCGCCGCGGTCACCGGTTCCTCACGCGCGGCGAGCGGTTCGTCACGCGCGGCAATCGGCTCATCGCGGGCCGCCAACGGCTCGTCACGCGCGGCAATCGGCTCATCGCGGGCCGCCAGGGGCTCGTCACGTGCGGCAATCGGCTCGTCCCGTGCGGGGACCCGTTCCTCACGTGCGGCGAGGGGTTCATCGCGGGCCGCCACGGGCTCGCCGGCGGCGGTTGCACCCACCGGCCGTTCGCGCGCTGCCACCGCCTCGTCAGCCACGACGGCGTCCTCCGCCACCGCGGCGCCTTCCACGACCACGCGCGGGCGCGAGTAATAGCGTCCCATCGCGAACGCCGCCAGCGCGGCAATCGCGACCCCCAGCCCCTGGAAGTAGCCCAGAAGCTCGAGCGTCTGACGCGTGTGGCCACCCATGGGCGCGCCGATCGGGTTGCCGGCGTGATGCCACAAAAGGCTGATCGTCGGGCCGATCGCAAACCAGGCGCCGGCCGCCAGGGCCAGCCAGCCGCCGATCAGGCCGCTCACGCGCCCCGAGCTGCGCACGAGCATCAGGCCGCCGATCACGGCGACCGCGCCGGGCACGATGTCGAGCCACAGCCGCGCGGAGGTGTAGTGCCAGGTCTGATAGCTGCCGAACGCGTAGTGGAAATAGGGACCGACGAATGGGATCAGGGCGCCCCAGAGGCCGAGCAGGATCACGAGAAAGCCGCTCAGCGCGCCGGTCGTCCGGGGGAGCCGCCTGATCTCGGTGTGACGGGTGGGTGTGGTGCGGGTGACAGTTGCCATACGTCTCAGCTACCCACGGGCCGCGGCAGCGAACCCATCGCGGTATGCGGCGGTACCGGCCGTGCACCTCGCCGAGCCGCGCTCGCGTGCGCGCGCGAGCGCGGTTCCTCGCGCGAGCGCGCTTCCCGCGGCGGTTATGATCGGCCCATGCCCGACCGCCTCTATTTCACCGACTCCGACGAAGCCAACACGCTGATCGCCTCCGACCCGATGGCGCTCCTGGTCGGCTTCGTCCTCGACCAGCAGGTGACCGTCCAGAAGGCGTTCGCCGGACCGCTGGTGATCCGCGAACGACTCGGCACGCTCGACGCAGCGGCACTCGCTTCCGCGGATCTGGACCCGATCTTCCGGGAGCGGCCCGCGATCCATCGCTTCCCCGGCTCGATGGCCCGTCGCGTGCAGGACATGGCGGCATACATCCGCGACCACTACGACGGCGACGCCGGCCGTGTCTGGACCGACGCCCCCGACTCGGCCACGTTGCGCGCCAACCTCGCCGAGCTGCCCGGCTTCGGCGAGATGAAGATCAAGTCACTGGGAGCGGTCCTGGCCAAGCGGTTTGGTGTCGAGGCGGCCCGGGATCTCGTGCCGCCCCATCCGACGCTCGGAGACGTGGACTCGCCCCAGGCGCTGCTCGACTACCAGTCCGCCAAGCGCGTGCACAAGGCGGAGTGGTTGAAGATGAAGGCCGGCGCCGGCTCGGGGGTCGCCGGCTAGGCACGGACCGACGGATGGCGCGCCTCGTCGGCATCAACCACATCGCGCTCGAAGTCGAGGACGTCGACGCTGCGCTCGACTGGTACGGGCGCTTCTTCGATTTCGAGCTACGTGGGCGCGCGGGCCGGCGGATGGCGTTCATCGACATGGGAGACCAGTTCATCGCCGTGGCCGCCGGGCGTTCGCAGGCGCCGGACGGCGATCGGCACTTCGGTCTGGTGGTGGACGGCAAGGAAGCGGTCCGCGCCGCGCTCAAGGACGCCGGCGTCGACGTACAGGCGTCGGGCTCGCTCGACTTCGACGATCCTTGGGGCAATCACGTGCAGGTCGTCGACTACCGGGACATCCAGTTCACGAAGACGCCTGCCGTGCTGCGCGCGATGAGCCTCGACGGGCTGGCGAAGACCGAGGCCGCGCAACGCGAGATCCGCGAGCGCGGACTCGGCGAGTAGGGACAAGGCGCCGGCGTCGCGGCCGAGCCCGCTACCACTCACCGAACGCCGGCGTCACCCCTGCCAGGCCACGCTCAACTCGTCGCGCCGGCCGAACCGCTCGAGGTGCGAGCCGATCACGTTCTCCATCCGCTGATGGCTCTCCACATCCGGCGCGGTGACATCGAGGGTCAGCGTTCGCGCAGCCGCATGTAGCTCGCAGCGGCCGAACTCGAACTGGATGTGGCCGCTGTCGTCGTCGAACGAGGCGTCGACCTTGTGGCCGAAGTGCTTGCAGAGCTGGCGCATATACGCAACCGGCTTGTCTGTGGTCACTTCCGCGCGCGAACTGATCTGTGTCGCCTGGTACTCGCTGCTCACTTGCCACCGCTTCCCCGCGCCGCCATCCCCCGCCGGCGGCGCTGTCGATGTTTGCCGCTGATTACGCGTGGGGTTCGCGGACCCACGGTAACAGCGTCCTTCCGGTCCTCGGCCCGAACGCGAGGTTGACCGCGAGCGCGGACACGCCGCACACCCCGATCAGGATCGCCATCGGCAGAGCGTCGGCCGAGCCTCCCACCCCTACGAGCGGCGCCAATACCGCGCCGGTCCCGAACTGGCCGACGCCGAGAAGCGCCGACGCGCTCCCGAGCGCGCCCTCCTGGTGCGCGAGTGCAGCTGCGGCACCGTTCGGGAACACGAGGCCGTTGGACGACAAGATCACGAACAGCGCGATGAGCAGCGGCGCGAGACCGGCGTGAGTCACAGTCGCCACCACCACCCCGATCGACCCGAGCGCGACGCCGAATGCTCCGTAGCGCAACAGCGCGGGCGCGCCCACCCGCCCGACGATCCTGCCGCCGAACTGCGAAGCCGCGATCAGCCCGGCCGAGTTGAACGCGAACACCACGCTGAACACCTGGGGCGAGACGTGGTAGACGTCCTCGAGCACGAATGACGCGCCGGCGATGTACGCGAACATCGCCGCGCACGCGAGCGAGAACGTGATCGCCGGCGGCATGAAGCTGCGGTCGGCGATCAGTCGCCGGAATGTGCGGAGCGTGACGCCCAGCCCGCCGCCGTGCCGGCGCTCGGGCGGGAGCGTCTCGGGCAGCCACAGCGCCGTCGCCACCAGCAGCGGAATCCCGATCACCGCGAGCACGATGAAGATCCCGCGCCACGAGGTGATCGTGAGCGCCTGCCCACCGACCAGCGGCGCGAACACCGGGGCGACGCCCATCACGGCCATCAGCAACGCGAACACGCGGGCAGCGGCGGCGCCGCTGAACAGGTCGCGCACGACCGCGCGCGCGATCACCACCCCCGCCCCACCGAGCGTGCCCTGGATGAACCGCAGCATGATCAGGGTCCAGATCGACGGCGCGCCGGCGCACGCCAACGACGCCACGACATAGCCGGCGAGCCCTACCAGCAGCGGCCGCCGCCGTCCGAGCGTGTCGCTGACGGGCCCCGTGAACAGCTGGCCGGCGGCGATCCCGAGCATGCATCCGGTCAGCGTCAGCTGACCGGTCGAGGCCGACGCCCCGAGGTCGCGGGTCATCGACGGCAGCCCCGGGAGATACATATCCATCGACAGCGGGCCGAACGCCGACAGCCCGCCCAGGATCAACGTCAGCCGCAGCCCCGGACCTCGCGAGCGCGACGACTCAGCGCCCGGCGCGGCAGCAACGGCGGAGCTCAGTCGCCCCCCTCGGCGTCATCGTCCCCGTCCTCATCGCCGGCCTCGGCGTCATCGTCCCCATCCTTGTCGCCGGCATCCTCACCGCCGGTGTCCTGGTCGTCGTGCGACACGTCCGCTGCCGTGACCTTCCGCGTCTCTGAGCTGCCAGGATCGTTGAGCCGCTCCATGCTCTCGTCGCTCCGCGTGTCGGCATCGGGCGTCTCGAGCTGATCAGGGTCTTCAACGAGCTCCGCTGATCCGCTCTCCTCGCTCACGAGCGTCGCGTATGAGTTGTTGTCGTCGCGCATCTCCTGATCGCCGGTGTCGATCCCGTAGTAGTCGCGCAGCTCGCGGTCGCGCTCGGCAGAGATCCCCTCGCCGTCGGCGACCTCGGGCGCCTCACCGATCCGCTGCTTGCTGTACGGGACGCGGAGCTCTCCGTCCTCCTCCTTGAGCCGAGCCAGCGGAACGAACACGGTCCGCCGGCCGGCAAGGCCGGTCGCCACCTCGACAGCGACCCACATCGGGAAGCCATCGTCGGTCGCGTAGATCTCCTTCACCTTGCCGATCGGGTTGTCCGCCTGGTCGGCGACCTTCTTCCCGGGCAAGCTGCTGACGTCTTCGATCGGCGCGGTCATCTCTCTCCCTCCATCGTTGCCGTTGAGATGGCCTACCCCCCGTTCCGGTCTGCGCAATCACGATAATGATTGCGTGTAATGCCCAGGCCGATCACGCCCGCGCCGGGCGCCTGACCGACACGCGGCTCCGCTCGGTAGTCGGGTGATGCGCCTCGATCGCGGCGTCGAGGTGCGGTCCCTCACCGGCGTCGATCGCCTTGACGAGATTCCGGTGCACGGCGACCATCGCCGGGCCGTCGAACCGCGAGAACTCGGCTTGGTCGACGCTCAACTCCAGGAAGTCGATCAGCGCCAGATACATGCCCCGCAGCGGACCGTTGCGGCACAGTTGCGCGATCCGCCGGTGCAGGGCCCAGTTGCACTTGAAGAACGCCGTCGGGTCGTCGACCGCCGCCTGCATGCTCTTCACGATGCGGTTGAGGTCGCGAATGTCGCTCGCCCGGTGGTGGCGCGCGGCGTGACTCTCGATCAGCGGCTCGAGCGCGTCGCGCACCTCGAGGCACTCCGCGTAGCTCGTGCTCCCGGTCTTGAAGCCGAGCACGACGTGGCTCATGGCGAGCCGGACCGACGGACGCGCGACGAACACGCCACCACCGGGTCCCGGCCGCGCTTCGATCATGCCGCGCATCTCGAGCAGGCGCACGGCCTCGTTCACGGTCGCGACCGCCACCCCGAACCGCTTGCGTAGGTCGTCCTTCGTCCCGAGCCGCTCGCCCGGCTCGCGTTCGTCGATGATCTCGCGCTCGATCTCACGCGCCACGAGCTCCGCCCGCGACACGCGAGCGCTAAGCAGAGTCTCGGTGCCGACGCTCATTGACGGCGATGATAATCCCGGAATCGGGCCTTCCGGACATGCCCGCCAGCGCACAGCGGCTTGACTACAAGTGACTCTCGCTCGGGCCAAGCTCGATCGTGACCGTCTCAGGCGGCGCGTCGTGGTAGACGCGCGCGGCGTCCGCGGCCGAGTCATAGCGGCGATCCTCGAGTCGGCGAGCCGCCAGCTCGATCGCGAAGCTCGGCTCCGAGAACGGATACGGGTCGAGCGCGGCCACACCGGGCGCCGTGACCCGCAGCGTGAGCTCGACGTACGGACCGCCAGGCGCAACCGGAACCGCCGGTATCGTCCGCGCTCCCTCCGGTTGATCGACCCGGGCGAGCGTCGAGGGTACCGGGATCGGATCGCCCGTCGACGGCGTCCCGAGGTCGAGCAGACCGAGCGCCAGCGACATCAAGTCGAACGCCTGCAGGAGCTCGTACCCGTACCACGTCTGGCGCTCGAACTCGCTGCGAAGTCCGCGTCCGCCCCACGCCTCGCGTAGCGCCGCCACCCGCCGGTGGTCCTGCTCGGCCACGACCTCGACCGCGAGCGGGTGCCCCACGGGCTCGCCCCCGTGCAGGCCGAAGCGCGTGTGGTACAGGCCGGCCCAGTGCATGCTCACAAGCGCGCCGGCGTGGCGATCGCGGGCGTAGACGCTGTCGACGCCGCGGCCGTAGGGGCCGACCGTGACCTCGAGCGGCAGCTCGAGGAAATGAGCGGGACGTGCCTGCTCGAGGTTGAACGACGGCCGGCCGTCGAGCTCGTACCACCCGTCGTCGTGGTGGGTCGCGGCCATGGCCAACGCCTCGCCGTGCGCCGGCGCCTCGAACGCCTCGTTCCCCCAGCGCCGGCACAGCTCGCCAGCGACGCGCCCGTGCTCGGGATGGGTGATCAGGTACAGCCCTCCGTGCCGGCGGGTGACGAGCATCGCTTAAGTGTGCGCCAGATGTCGTTAGTAGGGTGCGTCGCCTGCTCGAAGACGAGCTGGGACGGCTGGGTGATGCTCGATCAGGAAGGGGTGAGCGTGTCGATGAAGGGCCTCGAGGACAGGAAGGTGATCGTGACGGGCGGAGCGTCGGGGATCGGCCGCGCCACGGCGGAGCGGCTGGTCGAGGAGGGCGCCCGCGTCGCGATCGTCGACGTCGATGGCGAGGCGGCCCGCCGCGCCGCGGACGAGCTCGGCGCCGAGCGCGCACTGGCCGTCACCGGAGACGTGTCGAGCGAGGACGACGTCCGGCGCTACTTCGCCGAGGTGGCCGAGCGCTTCGGCTCGATCGATTCGCTCCACAACAACGCCGGCATCGAAGGGCCGCTGGCTGAGCTGATCGACTTCGAGCTCGACGACTTCCAGCGCCTGATGCGAATCAACTACCAGGGCGTGTTCCTCAACCTGCGCGAGATGCTCCGCACGGCGCGCCGGCAGGGCTCGCCCGCGACGATCGTCAACACCTCGTCGGGGACCGGCGTCCACGGCGTGCCCAGCCTCGGCGCATACGGCGCCACCAAGTCCGCGATCCTCGGCCTGACCCGGGTGGCGGCGATCGAGAACGCCCACGCCGGCGTGCGCGTGAACGCGATCGTGCCGGGGCCGATCGAGACCCCGCTGTTCGAGCGCTTCCCCGCCGAGTTCCGCGACGGCGCCGCGGGCCGGATCCCGCTCGGCCGGCTCGGGACGGCGCAGGAGGTGGCAGCGCTGACCGCGTTCCTGCTGAGCGACGAGGCGCCGTACATCACCGGCGCGGCCTACCCGGTCGACGGCGGCGAGCTGGCCTGAGCGCACGCCGGCGCCGGCGGACGCGACCCGGTTACTTCGGCGGGAGGCTGCGGGCGTAGCCGAGGCCCACGTCGACCCACCGCCGCAGATCGGCCTCGCTGTCGAGCCCCTCCGACTCGATCCGGAGCCATCCGTCCATGGCCTTGCCGCGCATCTCGAACCGCGCGGCGTGGGGATCGCGCACGAGCGCCTCGGTCTCGTCGGGAGGGCACCTGAGCAGCATGCCTCCCTGCCCGCTGGCGCTCACCGACATGTTGCCGCCGACCAGGAACGCGAGGCCGCCGAACATCTTCTTCTCGACGACGTCATGATCCGTCGCGAGCATTGCCCGGATGCGATCGGCGAGCTCCTCGTCGTAGGCCATGCGGGGATTATTGCGACCCTCGGAGGTGAGCGAATGGCCACGGGACAATGCCTGTGTGGAGCGGTCCGGTACGAGGTCACCGGGCCCCTGCGGGACGTGCTGATCTGCCACTGCGAGGAGTGCCGGCGGTGGCACGGCCACTTCTCGGCGAGCACCGCCGCGCGGCGTGAGGACCTCGTGCTGACCGAGCAGCGCGGCCTTCGCTGGATCGTGAGTCCGAAGAGCGACGCCGGCGCGCGGCGCGGGTTCTGCGCCGAGTGCGGCTCGAGCCTGTTCTGGGACGCCCCGGGCCGGCCGACCGTCAGCATCGCCGCCGGGACCCTGGACGGCCACACCGATATCCGCGTGGCCGCCCATTGGTACGTGTCCCAGGCCGGGGACTATTACGAGCTGCCCGCCGACGGGCTGCCCCGGCACGAGCTGAGCGGTCAGGCGACCGGCGCCGGCGACCCGTCCCCGGCGTAGAGCAGCGACCCCGGGGTGGTCAGCAGCTCCCCCGTCTCGAGCAATGTCTTCAACCCCGACAGGATCATCGGCCAGCCGCCGTAGAGCTCGTCGCTTGCGCCCTCGCGCAGCTGATCGTGGATCACGGTCAGCCGGCAGGAGTCGGCAACCGGCTCGATCTCCCAGGTCACCCGCGAGGTCCCTTCCGCCTTGACGTCGTCGCTCCAGCGGGCGTTGAAGCTCTGCACGAGTCGCCGCGGCGGCTCCACCTCGAGGTTCTCGCCCGTAACGATCGGCTCGGGCGCTCCGGGCGCGGTGCCGTTGTAGTGCGAGCCGTTCGTCCAATCCGACTCCACGCCCACCCCGAAGTTGTACTTGCGCCGCAGCTCGGGATTGGTGATCGCCTCCCACAGGCGATCCGGCGTGGTCTTGATGTAGATCTCGAACACCTTTTCCATCGTTCTGTCCTCCAGTGTGCTCTTGAGGCCGGTGAGCGTGGCTGCCCACGGTTCGGCGTACTTGCTCACCCATCTGTCGTGGACGAGCCGAATCGGGATGGTGTTCAGGAAGTGCAGCTTCTCGCGCCCGCGGCGCCGCGTGACGACGAGCCCGGCCTCCTCGAGCACCTTCAGGTGCTTCATCACGCCGAAGCGCGTCATCGGCAACCGCTGCTCGAGCGCGCTGAGCGTCTGCCCGTCCTCCTTGAACAGCTCGTCGAGCAGGGTCCGGCGTGTCGGGTCTGCCAGGGCTCTGAACACCTCATCCATGAGATGAATAATAGGTGACCATATGGTCACATGTCAAGGGCGGGTGACGGTGGCGTTGGGCGTCGCGGCCCCCAGGGCAAGTCAACGGCGGGCATCTGGAGAGGGCGGACCGGACCGAGCATGCATAACGCGACATTTGGCGCTCGTTCCGCAGGCCTTGATGCGTTATGCATGCCCCACATGCACAACGCGTCAAGGCTCCCGCTTGCCGGCGCGAATGTCGCGTTATGCATGGTCCGGCGGGCGCCGGCGCCACCCTCAGCCCGGACGCGCCTGCCCGCTGTACTCCTCGTTGGGCAACATGTTCGTAGCCATCGCCATACGGTTCGTGAGGTTGTACATCGCGCTGATCTCGGCGACGTCCCAGGCCTCCTCGAGCGTCAGGCCGACGTCGAGCAGCGTTTGCAGGTCGGCCCGCGTCACCTCCCGGGGCCGCAGCGTCAGCTTCTCGGCGTAGGCGCAGATCGCGGTCCGTCGCGAATCGAGGCCGGCCCGCCGCCAGTCATACGACACGCGCTCGCCGAGCACGGGATCACCGAGCTCCTCGCGCAGCGCAGCGCCGTGCGCGACCAGGCAGTACAGGCAGCCGTTCGCCGAGCTGACCACCACCGCGATCATCTCCCGGTCGGCCGCGCTCAGATGCTCGGTGGGCACGTGGAGCTGGCGGAAGTGGGCAAACCACGCGCTCAGTCGCTCGGGCCGGAACGCGTAGACGCGAAACACGTTCGGGACGAAGCCGAGTCGTTCGCGTGCCTTGGCGAACAGGCCTTGCAGGCCCGACGGCAGGTCCGCCTCGTCGGGGACCGGGAACCACGAGCCGGTGTCGGTGTTCTGCGCGGTGTCGGACATACGCGAGCACCGTCCATTGTCCCGCCTCCGGCCGGGGTCCGCGTCGTCCACATCGCTCGGATCGGCCTTGCGTCAGCGCTCCGCTTCGCTCATGGTTGTCCGTTGCCTGCCGAACGAACTTAGGAGTCAACGTGATCGTCGACTGTGCGCTTTACCGAGACGGACAGCGCCAGAACACCGGACCGCTGGCGTTGGATCAAGCCGCTGAACTGTGCGCGGAGGACAACGGGTTCGTCTGGCTCGGGTTGTTCGAGCCCGACGAGGACGAGCTGACCGACGTACAGAAGCGCTTCGGCCTGCACGACCTCGCGGTCGAGGACGCCCAGAACTTTCACCTGCGACCGAAGATCGAACGCTACGAGAACGGCGACGTGCTGTTCGCGGTGTTCCGCACGGCCCGCTACGTCGAGGACCGCGAGGAGGTGGACATGGGAGAGGTGTCGGTGTTCCTCTCACGCCGGTTCATCATCACCGTGCGCCAGGGCGTCGCGAGCGACCTGCACGGCGCGCGGATGCGGCTCGAGGAGCGCCCCGAGCTGCTCAGGGAGGGGAGCTTCGCGGTCCTGTGGGCGATCCTCGACACGATCGTCGACGGATACGCCCCGGTGATCGAGGGACTCGAGTCGGATGTCGAGGAGGTCGAGGAGACCGTGTTCAGCGGCGCTGCCGCGCCAACCGAGCGGATCTACCTGCTGCGTCGCGAGGCGACCGATTTCTACCGCGCGGTCCACCCGTTGCTGGCGCCGCTCGAGGCGCTCGAACGCGGCACTTACGTGCAGGTGAGCCACGAGCTCGGTGAGTTCTTCCGCGACGTCAACGACCATCTGAAGCTCGTCAACGAGGAGGTGATCGCGCTGCGCGACGTGCTCGCCACGATCCTCCAGGCGAACATGGCCGTGATCTCGAACCAGCAGAACGAGATCAGCGTCCGCCAGAACGAGACGATGAAGCAGCTGACACTTGTGGCCACGATCTTCCTGCCGCTGTCGTTCATCACAGGGTTCTTCGGGATGAACTTCGGTTGGCTCACTGGGGACATCGGCTCGTTCTGGGTGTTCGCCGTGTATGGCCTCGGCAGCCTCGTGCTGTCAGCCGTCGTCATATACATGTGGTTCCGCCGCAGCGGCCACATCGGCTAGGAGCGCGTCAGCCGCCGGGCTTGGCGCCGGCGACGTGCACAACGAGCACCATCGCGAACGCCTCGCCGCGCCGGAGCAGATCGCTCAGTCGCTCGAGCCACGCGGTCGCGTCCTCCCGCCTCAGCGCTCCCGCGCGAGCCGCATCGTCCGCCGAGCGATCCAGGTGCGTGAACCGGAAGAACTCGTCGTGGTCGTCCACCGTGTGGTCGCTCGTCGCCGACCGCACGCCGGTCAAGCCGGCCCGCTCGAACATCGCCGGCAAGCGGCCCCCGATCCAATCCTCCTGCTCGACGCCGGTCGCGTTGAGCGCCAGCACTGCGTCGGTCAGCCGCTGGTCGAGGTCAGGCGCCACCAGCCCCCACCGCGACTCGGTTACGACCACGTGCCCGGACGGTCGCGTGACACGAACCATCTCGGCCAGGGCTGCCTGGGGTCGCGGCACATGCTGGAGCGTGCGGTCGGCGCGGCAGGCGTCGAACTCGGCATCGTCGAACGGCAGCGCGGACGCGTCGCCGTGGACGAGCTCGATCGGACCTCGTGCTTCCAGCCCGCGTTCGAGCGCCGCTCCGATCAAGGCGTTGCTGCGGTCCAGTCCGACAACCCGGCCGCCGGAACCGACGATCTCCGCCATCAGAGCGAGTTCGGACCCGGTGCCGCACCCCACGTCGAGCACGCTGGCGCCGCGGGTCAGCTCGAGCAGCGCGACCGAGCGCCGCTTCTCGGCGGCGACGAACCGAACCCCGGCGATGTCGTCTAGCTGCTCGCCGAGCGATCCCGGATCGCCGGCGGAGTCGACGTCACGGTACGACCGCCAGCGGCTGAGAGGCGGCTCCGCGCCCGAGGTCACTCACGCCACCGGCCGCTCGTAGATGTCGAACTGGAACCGGACCGTCATCCCCGCGCGCTCGTAGACCCGCAACGCCAGAGGGTTGTCGGAGGCGACACCGAGCTGCGCCTCTCGGAGCCCGGCGCCGGCGAACGCCGCGAACGCGCTCCCGAGCAGCGCGGTCCCCAGACCCCGGCGCTGATGGCGCGGGTCGACCGCCAAGATGTCGACGAAGCCGACCGCATCGTCGACCACTCGTCGAGCCAGCAGGAACCCGGCGAGCGCGCCGTCGCGCTCGGCAACGCGGCTGAGCGCGGAGTCGAAGTCGTGGGCCTCGAGGTGCTCCTCGCGGAACTCCCCCAACGTCTCGGCGACGTAGTCCGGGCGACCGCCAAAGCTCGCGGCGTCCACAGCGTGCAGCGAGACCGCATCGCGGGCGATGTCGACGGCGCGCAGCACGAAGCCCGCCGGCGCCGGCACGGCCGGGCCCATGTCAGTGAGCGAGCACACCATCCGCCAATAGCTGCGGGCCATGGAGTAGCCGGCGGCGGTCAGCAGCGTTCGTGCACTCTGGTTCTCGGCCGCCACCCATTGCCGATGGAGCTCGCGGCCCCGGTCGCGGTCGCGAGCCTCCGCCCACTCCAGCAGGCGCGTTCCGACGCCGTGGCCTTCGTGGCCGGGGTCGACGACGGCCAGCGTTCCCGGTCGACGGACGAGGACGTACCCGACGATGTGGCCGTCGCCGGCCTCGGCAACCCGCGCGTCGGCCGCGAGGTCGAGATCGCTGCCGCCCCACTCATCGAGTAGGTCCTCGAGCGTGGCGTCGGGCACGCCCAGATCGGCCAGGTCGCGCGCGACCAGCACGGCCAGCACCGCCGGCGCGTCGTCGAGGACCGGTGCGCGCAACTGCATCGGGGCAGGTCTAGCACGCCGAGCGGGCGGCGAGACCCCGGCCCTCGACGCGGTGGCCGGGGCCCCGGAAAGGTGTCAGACCTTGAGCAGCTTGAGTCCGGCCAGGTACTTCTTGCGGCCCTTCTTGTCGGTGCTCACCGCGGCATTGACCTGGGCGCTCGGAACCGGGCCGCCGTTGGCGGCGAGGACGTCCTTGCGCAGCGTTCCGTACGCGGAGGCGATCAGGCCAAGACCCTTGACGATGTCGGACTTCGCCTTGCGGCCGGCGGCCGACGAGGCCTTCTCGTGGGACAGCTTCGACTTCAGCGCGTGGAGGTCTCCGACCTCGTGCTTCAGGGCGCGGGTGAGCGGCCTGACCTTGCCCTTCGGGTATCCCTTGAGTCCGTTACTGACCGCGTTCTCGTCCTTGACGATCTTCGGGGCGAAGTTGTTGAGCGTCGAGCGAAGCGTGTTGTCGCTGGCTTGGGCACCCGCGATCGGTCCGCCGAGAATCGCACACAGTGCTACCCCCGACAGCAGCGAGAACCGGCGAACTGAGCGTGGCACGTGACTCCTCCTGATGATGGCGCTTGTCCTTGCGATGGTGGCATTACCCTGGCCCGTCTTGGTCGTAACCAGTCGTAACGAACTAAGTTGCGCCGTGGATGTATGAACCACTGAAGATTGGCTAAGGCCGGTGCTTTGCCGGTCCACGTCAGCCGCCATCGCTCGAGCGTGGAGTGAATCGGGGGGGCGCCGATCGGTAGCTCGGAGGCGTCTCAGACATACGGATGGGGTTGCGCGTGAGCTCGATCGCCGTGCCGTCCTCGCGCGGGATGCTCACCACCGGCTCGAGCCCGAGCTCGCGTGCCAATGCGAACGCGCCGGCGATGTCGTTGACCACGCCGGCCGGCACACGCGCCGCGGTCAGCGACTGCGCCCACTCGGCGGCCGGCTGGGCGGCGAGCCGGTCCTCGAGCGCGTCCCGCATCGGCCCACGATTCTCGATCCGGGCCGCGTTGGTCGCAAATCGGGGATCGCTCGCCAGCTCCGGCGAGCCGAGCACATCGCAGAGCGCGGCGAACTGGCGGTCGTTGCCCACGGCGACGACGAGCTCGCGATCGGCGCAGCGCAGCGGCTCGTACGGCGTGATGCTCGGATGCGCGTTGCCCATCCGCTCGGGGACCTCGCCCGCGACGGTATAGGCCGAGGCCTGGTTCACAAGCCCCGCCAGCAGCGAGGAGAGCAGATCGACCTCGACCAGCTGACCCTCTCCTGACTGCCGGCGGTATTCGAGCGCGGCCAGGATCCCCACGGTCGAGAACAGGCCGGCAAGCACGTCCACCACCGCGACCCCGACCTTCTGCGGCTCGCCGTCCGGCATCCCGGTGACGCTCATGAGTCCGCCGAGCGCCTGGACCAATAGGTCGTAGCCCGGGAGCGCGGCGCCCTTGCCGGAGCCGAAGCCGGTGATCGAGCAGTAGATCAGCCGCGGGTTGCGTTCCCGCAGCGTGTCGTAGTCCAGACCGAACCGCGCAGTCACCCCGGGGCGGAAGTTCTCGACGAGCACGTCGGCGTCGCTAGCCAGCCGGTGCGCCCGCTCCAGATCAGCTGCGTCGGTCAGGTCGAGCACCAGGCTGTCCTTGTTGCGATTGACCGCCTGGAAGTACGTCGCGTCGCCGGCCGCGTCGTACGGCGGCCCCCATTGGCGGGTGTCGTCGCCGGCCGGCGACTCGACCTTCGTCACCGTGGCTCCGAGGTCGGCCAGGACCATCGTCGCGAGCGGGCCTGCGAGCACGCGCGAGAAGTCGAGGACCTCGAGTCCGCCGAGCGCAGACGCCATCACGCCGTCCCCGCGCTCAGGGCCTCGAGGCCGGAGAGGAGCACATCGAGACCGAACTCGAACCGCTCGTCGCCGTCCGGACCGGTGATGTCGTCGACGACCGAAGCCAGCACGGGGAAGCGATCGGCGGGCAGTCGCAGGTAGAAGGCGTGGACGTCCTCGTAGTAGCGCTGCACGTCCTCGGGGTTCCGGCCGTACTCCATCAGCCCCGTCTCGAAAGCCTCCGCCGACACGTACAGGGTGAGCTGATCGAGCCCGAGGGCGATCACGCGATCAGACAGGCCCCCCGCCCGGAGCGTCGCGGCAAGCCTCTCGGCGGCGACCAGCGCCTTCGGAGTCGTGGGGATACGCCCGAGACCGGCCAACGCCGCATCGCGGTGGGAGATCAGCACGGTCCGCAGGTCTCGGAGCATCTGGCGGACCTGCTCGCGCCAGATCTTCGAGTCGGGCTCGGGCAGCGGCACCTGCCCAACGAGTTCGTCGAACACCAGCTCGAGTAGCTCCTCCTTGCCGGACACGTGCGCGTACAACGATGCGGCCCCGGTCCCGAGCCGATCCGCGACGCGCCGCATCGACAGCCCGACGACGCCCGCCTCGTCGAGGACGTCGATCGCGGCGGCCACGATCGCCTCGACCGTTAGGGCGGTCCGCCGCGTTGGCCGCTTCACCGGCCTGGGGAATCGCGGTGCCGGCGGCAGCGCGGCGCTGGCGGCTCCGGCGGCCTGCGTCGGCGAGGGCCCGCTCGGCTTGGGAGCGGCGGACGGACGGGATTTCGAACTGCCTCTTGACGCGCTCACCCACATAACGTATAACACCGTTCGTTGAACGAACACTGTTCCGAACGATATTCGCCAAAGGAGGAGCTTGAGATGTCAACCCGAGTCAGCGACCGCCGTAAGTGGGTGATCCTCGCGCTCGTGCTCGTGGCCGAGTGCATGGATCTGCTCGACAGCACGATCGTCAACGTCGCCGCCCCCACGATCCGCACCGATCTTCACAGCAGCACCTCGGCGCTCCAGTGGGTGATCGGCGGCTACGCCCTCGCGTTCGCCGTCGGCCTCATCACCGGCGGGCGGCTGGGCGACATCTACGGCCGCAAGCGCCTGTTCGTGCTTGGGGCACTCGGCTTCGTGGCCGCGTCAGCGGCGTGCGCGTTCGCGGTGAGCCCGACGATGCTGATCGCCTGCAGGCTGGCCCAGGGCGCCGCCGCCGCGCTCCTGATCCCGCAGGGCCTCGGGATCATCCGCGACGCCTTCCCGCCGGCGGAGCAGGGATCGGCGTTCGCGGTGTTCGGCCCGGTGATCGGCCTGTCCGCCGTGCTCGGCCCGATCATCGGCGGCGCGCTCGTCGACGCGAACCTGTTCGGGAGCGGCTGGCGGCTGATCTTCTTCGTCAACCTGCCGCTTGGCCTGATCGCGGCGCTCGGCGCCGCGCGTCTGATCCCGGAGTGCAAGGCGCCGCGCACGCCGCGCCTGGACCTGGTCGGCACCGCGCTCGCGGCCGCCGGCATGGGCCTGCTGATCTATCCGTTGATCCAGGGCCGCGAGGCGGGCTGGCCGGCGTGGACGTATCTGATGGTTGCGGGGAGCACGCTCTCGTTCGCGGCCCTCGTCGCCTGGAGCCGGTGGGTGCGCCGGCGCGGCGGTGATCCACTCGTCGAGGCGAGCGTGTTCAGCCACCGCGCGTTCACCGCCGGCATCTCGATGGTTGTCGTGTTCTTCGCCGGGATGCTCGGCACGATGCTGGTCCTCACGCTGTTCCTGCAGTTCGGCGAGCACTTCTCGGCGATCCACGCCGGGATCACGCTCGCGCCGTTCGCCGCCGGCACGGCGATCGGCGCGGTCCTCGCCGGCGCCGTGCTCGTGCCACGTCTCGGTCGGACCACGCTTCAGATCGCCGCCGTGATCGCGGGTGCCGGCGTGCTGTGGCTCCGCGAGGTGATCCTCGCCCACGGGCTGGACACGAGCTCGCTCGCGCTCGTCGGGCCGCAGCTGGCGGTCGGGATCGGGATCGGGATGATCGTCTCCCCGCTGTTCAACTTCATCCTCGCGTCCGTCCGCGACAGCGAGGTTGGATCCGCCTCGGGAGTCGTCAACGCACTCCAGCAACTCGCGGGCGCGGTCGGGGTCGCCGGCATCGGGACGATCTTCTTCACCACACTGGCTCACGACGGGTTCGTGACCGCGATCAGCCACTGCCTGCTGGTCGAGCTCGCGACGATGCCGGTGCTGCTGCTGCTCAGCTTCACTCTGCCCGCGCGCGCCCCGGATCACGAGGCCGCCGAGGCGATCGCGGAGCCCGAGCCGCACGCGGGCCGTCACTTGCGCGAAGGCGACGCCTTGGCAAGGTAGCTCTGGCCCGCGTGCAGCACGATCGTCTTGTGTCGGACGAAGTCGGTCACGCTCACGCTGTCGGTGACGTCGTGGGTAAAGGTTCCGTCGCAGCGGTCCGCGACCGTCCAGCTCGTGCCGCGTACGGTCGCCGCGCTGTAGCGGCCGCTCGTGCGGAACTTGCCGTGGGCGCTGGCTCTGAGCAGCTGGAGCACCCTGGTGCTGACGGCCGCCACCGACGCGTCGGTCGCCTTGGCCTTGCGCGTGCACTTGGCGTACGTCGGCGCCCCTTTGAACGCGCTCTCGAGCAGCGACAGCGTCGCGAGGCCCTTGCTCGGGCCGCGCGTGGTCTGCGTGAGCTTGAAGATCGCACCGCGGAACGTCCCGCTCTGGGTCTTGCCCTTTTTGGCGGTGGCGGTGACGAGCTTCAGCGAGCCACGCAGCGAGTTGACCTCCGAGCCGACCGGAATCTGCGTGGCGCCCGTCAAGCGCACGAACCCTGGGCCGGAACCGGCCGCGGCGCCGGCGCGCACGTCGCCGGCCATGTCCAGCGATTTGCCCGGTGGCGCCTTGACGAACACGGCGCCGGAGACGGGCGTCGCGATCGCCGTCTTGCCGAGGACCGCCACCGGCGGCGGTGCCGGTGGCGGTGGCGATGGCGGTAGTGGCGGCGAGGGTGGCGGGGGCGACGCGGCGCTGTAGAGGAAGGCGTCACCGGCGCCGTCGACCGCGACGCAGAACGACGAGGACGCGGACGCGCACGACACACCCGGATGCTCGACCGCCGACGCTAGCTGTAGCGGGGAGCTCCACGTGCCGCCGTTGAACGTCAGCACGTTCTCGCGGCCGTCGATGGCCACGCAGAACGAGGATGACGGGCACGACACCGCGGTGAACTCGCCCCCGTCGATCTGGGCGTTGGCAGTGTCAATCGGGTCGGCGGCGCTCCAGCTCGAGCCGTTGTAGGTGTACGCGTTCCCACCGTTGTCGACCGCGACGCAGAAAGACGCCGACGGGCATGAGACCGCCTGCAGGTTGACTCCCGACTGGATCGTTTGCGGCGTGGTCCACGTCGTGCCGCCATCGGTGGACGTCTCGAACGTCCCGCTCTGTCCCACGGTGACGCAGAAAGATGCCGACGGGCACGAGATCCCGCCGATTGCTTCCGAGTTGGACTGATGGTTGATCGTGACCGGACCCGACCACGCACTGCCGTTGTAGACGAACCCGTTGCCGCCACCGTCGCCCGCCACGCAGAACGACGCCGACACGCACGACACCGCGCTCAGGGCGTTTCTCGTGTTGTCGACCGTAACCGGCGCCGTCCACGAGCTGCCGTTGAACGTCAGCGCGTCCCCGGCCTGGTCGACCGCGGCACAGAATGAGGCCGACGGACACGAGATCGCGGTCAGCGTGTGGCCGCTCGGGTTGGTGCTCGGATCGATGTTCGCCGGCGCGCCCCACGAGCTGCCGTTGAAGGTCTGCCCCCAGCCGCCGACGCCGACCGCGGCACAGAACGTCGTCGTCGGGCACGAGATGTTCTGCGGCGGGTTCGAGTTGTCGATCACAGTTGGACCTGACCAACCGGCGGCTGCCAACCCGGACGCGGGCACGACAAGCACCGCGGCCGTCACCGCCACAGCCGCCACCCTCCTACCCCAACGCGCAGCACAACGCCGGCGTCCGTCCCAGAACGCGATCATGTCGACTCCCCGATGTCCCGACGTTCTCCACGGCTCGCCCGGCCCCGCCGAACCGTGGACCTGTGAAGCTAAAACCGTACTCAGTGCTTCACGCCGAGTCAACAATTGGGCCTTATGTGACCGCCCTCCACCTGGCGGGCGACACGGGCGACGCCACGTTTCGGCCGGCTAGAGGTCCCGGCGCTCGAATCCGATCACGGCCAGCACGCCGACGACGGCGAAGTAGACCGCTGCCCAGACGTCGAAGCCGACGCTGTTCGAATGTGAGCTGCCGAACGGGCCGAGGTTGACCAGGACTCGCGTGAGGCCGGCCTCGTTCGATCCGAGCGCATGGAGCCCCGCTTGGTACAGGCCCTCGAATGGCAGCGCCAGCGAGATGTCGTGAGCGATCGTCAGTACGGTCTGCGCGTTCAACGCGGCGCCGATACTCGCCAGCAGCCCTGAGACAAGGCCGGCGCCGTAAAGCATGAACATCGCGATGCCGTTCGCGGTCGCCGACAGGAACACCGAGCCGAGCAGCGACATCGCCACGAGGATCGTGATCGCCGCCGCGAGTGCCACCCCGGGTCCGATCGCGTGGTCGGGCCAGCGTCCTCCGGCCTGGTGAACGATCAACAGCACCACGACATACAGGAGGACGATGTACGCGATGCACACCGAGCCCGCACCGACGAACCGGCCGAGGAGAAACTCTCGGCGCCCGAGAGGGCGGACGACGAGGGGTTGCAGGAGACCGCGCTCCGCGTCACCTCGAACCGCGCCGAGCGTCAGGAACACGGCGAGTACCGTCGCCAGGAACAGTGACGCGAACACGCCGAGGCCGACCAGGGTGACGGTCGTGATCGCGCGGGGATTGAATGAACCGCCACCTCCGAACGGTGTGTGCGCATTGAACGCCTCGATGGTGGCCACCGTGAACAGACCGAGAAACAGCAGTGTCAGTACGAGCACGACCACGAACACTCGGCGGCGGACGCTCTCCTGCAGCGCATGACGCGCGATGATCAGCGTCGGTGTCACCCCGGATCGACCACCTCGAGATAGGCGTCCTCGAGCGTCGAGCGAATGATCGTGACCTCGTAGATGTCGACCCCCTCGGCGACGAGGTCGGCGACAATGCGGGGGACGTCTTCTCGGCGCGCTTGGGGAAAGGTCCTGGAGCCGTTCGCGGTCTGGATCTCGACGCCACCGGCGTGCGTGAGCTCATCTGGCCGTCCGTCAGCCGCGACCTTGCCCCGGGCCAGGATCACGACGCGATCGCACACTCGCTCTACTTCGCCCAGCAGGTGAGAATTGAGCAGCACGGCGATGCCGCGGCCGCGTAATTCGAGCAGCAGCGTTCGGATGGCGCGCCGGCCGGCGGGATCGAGTGCGCTGGTCGGCTCATCGAGCAGCAACAGCTTCGGGTCGCCGACGAGCGCCTGGGCGATGCCGAGCCGCTGCTGCATCCCCTTCGACATACCCTCGACGCGCCGGTCGGCCGCGTCACTCAGATCGACGAGCTCGAGCAACTCATCCCGCTCTGCCTGACCCCCCGCCGATCCGGCGAGACGCTGGTGAAGCGCGAGTACCTCCGACCCGGTGGACCAACCCGGGAACCGGAACAACTCCGCGAGGTAACCCAGCCGCCGGCGGGCCTCACGACTCCCGGCCGGAGCCCCGTAGACGGTCACCGTGCCGGTGGTCGGACGCACCAGTCCGCACGCGATCTTCACGAGCGTCGACTTGCCCGCGCCGTTCGCGCCCACCAGGCCGACGAGCTCCCCCTGCGCGACCGACAGACGGACCTGGTCGAGCGCCACCACCGATCCGTAGCGCTTGCCAAGGCCGGACGCCATCAACGCCTGCGGCTGACCCGTCTCCCCGATGTCCAGCCCGCCGTTGGCTTCCGCGCCGGCTTCCGTCCTGGCTTCCACGGCCGACAGGCTAGCCCGCGCCCATCGCGCTGTCGTCGCTCCGGCGAGCCATCTGCGCCTCGCTCGGGCGAGCTACGCGGACAGGTCCACGTCCCACCATTCCTTGTACGCGACCGAGTGATCCGCCGCGAACCCGAGCGCCTCCGCGGCCTGCGCCCATCGCCGCTGCACGAGCTCACACAGTGGCGCGTCGATACCGGAGCCTTCCGCGATCCCGGCCGCGATCGTCACGTCCTTCGCCAGCAAGCCGAGCGCGAAGCCGGTGCCGTAACGGCCGGTGACGACCTCCTCGCCGAACACCACCTCGCTGCTGAAGCTTCGACCGGTCGAGTTGTTGACGATCTCGACCATGGTTGATGGCGTGAGGCCGAAACTGCGACCGAGGACAAGCGCCTCGGCCAACGCGGCGTAACTGGCCGCGGCGCAGAAGTTGTTGAGCGCCTTCATCGCGTGGCCCGACGCGAGCGGACCGGTCCGAAACACCCGACGACCGAGCACACCAAGGATCGGCAGCACGTGATCGACTGCGGACTCGTCGTCGCCTCCGGCCATGATCGCCAGCGTCCCGTCCGTCGCGCGCGCGACGCCGCCCGATACCGGCGCGTCGACCAACGCGACCGATCTCCGGCCGAGCTCTCGGCCAAGCTCGCGCGTGTCGTGCGGACTCGAGGAGCTCATGTCGACGACGACCGAGCCGGCGGCAAGAGCCTCGGCGATCCCATCATTGAGCAACGCGTCCTGGACGACGCGCCCATCCGGAAGCATCGTTATCACCACACCCGCATCCGCGAACGCCGCCGCTTCCCGCCCCGATGTGGCGCCGGGCTGATCGGCGAACCGCTCCTCCACGTCACGATCGGCGTCGCGGACGACAAGCTCGTAGCCCGCCGCAAGCAGGTTCGCCGCCATTGGCCAGCCCATCCGCCCAAGGCCGACGAAGCCGACCGTCTCGCGTCGAGTTTCGTGTCCGTTTGCGTGCATCGGCCTCCTCTGCATCGACTCTGCTTCGTGGCGCATTCTGACCTCGACGCGACTTTTCTCGACGAACCGCCGCGCGTTGACGGTGGACTTATGTCCCCCCCGCTAGGAATGATTGGCGTTGTGATCGCGCTACGGGTCGACTGCCGCTGTGCCTAATCAGGCGAGTCGCGGCCTGACCAGACGTCAGCTGCTGGGGGGCGCCGGGAGCGCGGCGGCGATCGCAATTGCCGGTTCCGGGGTCGGGACGCTCCTCGGCAAACGCACCAAGCCGCTGCCCAAAATGAGCTCGTTCGCGCTTAAGCCGGCGGGTAGCGTTGGTACGTTCCACTCGGTTCCGCATCTGCACCCACCGACGGTGACGACGACTGCCGGCACGACGGCCGACGCGTTGGGCAGCGCCGATCCGGGGCTGCTGTTCCTAGGGCCGGGGCCCGTGTCGCTGGCTGGTTCTCAGCAGTACGGGCCGCTGATCGTCGATCGCGCAGGCACGCCCGTGTGGTTCAGGCCCCTGCCGGCGGGGCTGCAGGCGACCAACTTCACCGCATCGCAGTACCGAGGCAAGCCCGTGCTGGTCTGGTGGGAGGGGAAGATCCTGCAGACCGGGTACGGGCAGGGCGAAGCGGTCCTGCTCGACCACGCCTATCGTGAGATCGCGCGCGTGCGCGCGGCAGGTGGTCGCTCGATGGACCTGCACGCTCTGACGCTGACCCCGGAGGGTACGGCGCTGTTCACCTGCTATCCGGCGATCGTGCCGATGGACCTCTCCTCGATCGGAGGTCCTCGCAACAGCCAGGTATTCGAGTCGATCATCCAGGAGGTCGACATTGCCAGCGGGCGGCTCCTGTCCGAGTGGCAAGGCCTCCAGCACATCCCGGTGAGCGATTCCCTCGAGCCGATGGGAGAGCCCTACGACTACCTGCACGTGAACTCGATTCAGCCGCTGCCGGACGGGAACCTGCTCGTGTCAGCGCGCCACACCTGGGCTGTCTACAAGCTCGACCGCCGGACCGGCGAAGTCATGTGGACGCTGGGCGGAAAGCGAAGCCAGTTCCGAATGGGCCGGGGCGCCCAGTTCGCCTGGCAGCACGACCCAAGCCTCGTCTCAGACCGCATGCTGACCGTCTTCGACAACGGCACAAACGGTCCGATCAAGACCGAGCACGAGTCGCGCGGCCTGGTGCTCGATGT
Source organism: uncultured Solirubrobacterales bacterium (assembly GCA_963699325.1). Classification (GTDB taxonomy): domain Bacteria; phylum Actinomycetota; class Thermoleophilia; order Solirubrobacterales; family Solirubrobacteraceae; genus Palsa-465. Next base: position 203,354 of record CAVOTN010000025.1, read on the forward strand.
CGACGAACAGCGCCGGACGGTGACCCAGCGCAACGCGTACACCAGCCCGCAGCACCTGTCGGCGGGAGCGATGGGCTCCGTCCAGACGCTCTCCCCCGACCGGATCCTCGTCGGTTTCGGCGTCCAGTCACACACGATCGAGTACGCCTCGGACGGCACCCTTCTGCTCGACATCGCTCTCCCCGCAGAGATCTACTCATACCGGGGCCTGTGGCTCCCGTGGAACGGCATCCCCCACCATCGGCCCGCCGTCGCCGCGGCGCGGAGCCGTCAGGGCGGCGCCACAACCGTGTACGCCAGCTGGAACGGCGCAACCGAAGTAGCCGGCTGGCAAGTCGCGGCCGGATCGAGGCGTGACCATCTGCGTCCAGTTGGGATCGCCCGGCGACGCGGATTCGAGACCGTCATCCCGCTGCACCCAAAGCTTCAGTACGCGTCAGTCACCGCGCTCGACCGCGCCGGGCGGCGGCTCCAGCACAGCCCGGTCGTCCGGCTCTAGAAGCGCCGCTACCCTCCCGTGCTGTGCGGCTGTGTGCACGGAAGCCCGTTCTAGCCCTCATCCTCGCGCTCGCCGGTCTGACCGCATCGGCGTGCGGCGGAGCCCAGACGACCACTACTACTCGGACGATCTCGCTCCCGTCACCGCCGGCGACGCGGACGAGCACGGCAGCCACGACGCCCTCCGCCTCCGCCTCCGCCGCCGCCCACTCCACGTCGCCGCGGCCCGCGCTGCCGCACGTCGGCTCGAGCCGGCGCGTGCCGGCCCCGGGCACGACCCTGATCGTGACCATTCGCTCGGTGATCGATCCGCTGCGGGGCGCCGCCACCCAGGCTGTCCCCGGTATGAAGCCGGTCGCCATCCTCGTGTCGGTGCGAAACGCGGGGCCAGGCGGTTATGACAGCTCGGCCACCGGCGACTTCTCGCTCGAGTCCGCCGCCGGTCACGCCGCGCCCCTATTCGTGCCCAAGGGTACCTGCCAGACCCCCTTGCAGGACTTCATGAACGCGGTCGAGGCTGGCGAGCTGCGGACGGGATGCGTGGCCTTCTCGATCCCCAGCGGCCAGCAGCCCACCATCGTGGGGTTCGCCCCCGACGGTGGGTCCGGCGGCCGGCGCCGGCTTTGGTCGGCTAAGTAAGCCGCTCCGGGTCTCCATCGCTCGTCTACCGCGAGCTAAGCGAGCACGGAGCGGGCGTAAGGGATGACCCCCGGGGACATCGCTCCTTATGCCCGATGTGAACCGCTGCGCTTAGGTCCAGGATGCGCTTTGTGAACTCACGATGACGACTTCGATCAGGGAGCCGCGATGAAACACATCGAATCCGCCGACGGGACCAGGATCGCACTCGATCGGTCTGGAAACGGCCCGCCGCTCGTGATCGTGGTCGGCGCGTTCTGCGACCGATCGACGAGCAAGCCACTCGCAGCGCTCCTGGCTCCGAGCTACACCGTGTATCGAGTACGACCGCCGCGGACGCGGCGACAGCGACAACGACCTACCGTTCTCGATCGAGGGTGAAATACAGGACCTGGCGGCGGTGGTCGCCGCCGCTGGCGAGCCTCCGTTTGTCTATGGCCACTCCTCTGGTGGCGCGCTGGCGCTCGAGGCGGCGGCGAGCGGTGTGAACATGCGAAGTCTCGCGGTCTACGAGCCCCCGTACACAGGCGACGATCACCCCGGCCCCGAGTTCGGCCGACGTCTCGATCAGCTTGTGGCTGCCGGACGCCGTGACGATGCGGCCGAGCAGTGGCTGGCCATGACCGGCACCCCACCCCCGATCATCGACTCGATCAAGCGCAGCCCCGGCTGGGCGCAAAGGCAGGCGCTCGCCCACACGCTCTCGCAAGACCTGAGGCTCGCCAACAACGGGCACGTGCCGATCGAGCGGGTAAAGCGGATCGATGCCCCGGTGTTGGCGATCGCAGGCGCGGCCAGCGCGCCATGGGCGCCGTCCACGGCGGCGACGCTCGCGAGAGAACTCCCGCACGCAACCGAGCAGATCCTCGACGGACAGCAGCACATCCCCGCCGACCCCATGATCGCGGCGATCCTCCAGAGCTTCTTCCGGTCGACGGCACGGGGGGCGTTCGCGCACACGCACTGACCCCCTGTCGTGTGCCTACGCGGCCGGCGGGATCCCCAGCGCTTGACGGATGAAGTCGAGTTGAACAGTCAATAGGTGCTCCGCAACCGCTTCTTGGGGTGTCATGTGGGTTATCCCCGTCAGCGGAAGCACGGCGTGTAGTCGGCCTGCTTCGGTCAGTCGTTGCGAGAGCATGAGCGTATTGGCTGCGATGACGTTGTCGTCGGCGATGCCGTGGATGAGCAGCAGCGGGCGGCTTAGCGCCGCGGCGTCGTCCAGCAGCGACGAGCCGTCGTACGCCGAGCGGTCCGCGCCCTCCGGGTCTATGCCGAGGTAGCGCTCGGTGTAGTGAGTGTCGTACAGCCGCCATTCCGTGACGGGCGCGCCGGCTACGGCAACGTGGAAGATGTCAGGGCGACGCAAGACGGCGAGAGCGGCAAGGTAGCCACCGAACGACCAGCCGCGGATCGCCACTCTCGTAACGTCGAGATACGGATGAGGGCAGCCAAGCTCGCTGCAGCGCTGTCACTTGATCGTCGAGAACGGGCCCGGCGAGGTCGCCGCGCACGGCACGAGCCCAGCGGCGTCCCGCGGCCAGGTGTCCCACGCCCGTCGACGACGACCACCGCGAACCCCTGGTCAGCCAGCCACTGCGCCTCGAGCCACCGGTCGCGGGCTGCCATTACCCGCTGGAAGTGAGGGCCGCCGTAGGGGTCCATCAGCACCGGCAGCGGCGATTCGCGGTCGTGATTGCGCGGGAGGACGATCCCGACGTTCAGCTCGCGGCCACTGACTTTTGTGAACTGAACCTCCGGCGTCACTACCGGGCGCTCCGCGCGCGATTCGAAGACATGACCGCCCAGCGTCCAGCGAGTGCCGTCGTGGGTCATACCTGCCGATCCCAGCACGTCGGTGCGCCCCCCGGACGCCGCGGTGTGGATCCCGCCGCTCGGCGTGAGGCACGACAGACTGCCGTTGGTGGCGTCCCACCGCCACACTTGGACGTCGGTCGGACTCGTGCTGGCGGTGAACACGATCTCGTCGTCACCGGCGGCCACCAAGGCCCTGACTTCCATCTCCGCCGGTGTAACCGGACTCCCGTCGACCATCAGCGCTGTCGCGTCATCGATGCCTGACACGGTGACCAACCGCCCGTCCGACAGTCGCCGCGGGAGGCCTGGAATCAGATCGACCCAGTCGTCATCGGACTGGGTGCTCAACATCGACGTCTCCCCGCTCAGCGGATCGGCGGCAAGGACCGCAACCCGCCGTTGATCCCGAGACTGGACGACCAGCATCGGCCCGTGCTCGTCCCAATGCGCCGCGGCCAAATACGGGTATGCCTCGCGCTCCCACACGACCTGAATCGCCGCGGCGCCGTTCAAGCTGAGCACGTAGGCGTCTACCGCCGCATTCGCCGAGCCCGCACGTGGATACCGCACGGCGCGTGGCCGGGAGCCCGGATCGGCGGCATCGGTAATCCACAGCTGTGATACGGGGGCCTCGTCGACCCGAGCCGACAGCAACGCTTCTCCATCCGGCGCCCACCAGTACCCGCGATTTCGTTCCATTTCCTCGGCCGCGACGAACTCTGCGACGCCCCAACTGACCGTTTCCTCATCCTCGCCGGCCAGACGCGTCACCTCGCCGTCGGCCAGCCGCACGACGTGCAACGCCCGCGCATGAACGAACGCGACGTACCGCCCTGACGGATCTGGCCGGGGATCGAATACCGGCGCCGGCACGTCGAGCTCCCGTGCCCCGCCGGCGACAAGATCGGCGACAAGCAACTTGCCGGATAAGACCAGTGCGGCGATTCGCGCGTTTCGATCCACCGCGTAGGCGACGATCCCGCCGGCCTTCTCGCGCGTTCGCTCGCGACGGGCGCGCTCTTCCACAGAGAGTTCCTCGCCGAAGGCGTCACCCAGCTCGGCTGGATCCAACACGAGGCGCTCGCGTTCCGCCGCCACATCGAATGCCCACAGCGCAGTCCGCGGATCATCACCCTCCGGGGAGCGCAGAAAGATGACCCGGCTTCCGTCGGCCGCGACCTCAAAGCTTCGCGGGACGCCGAGTGAGAAGTTGCGGGTGCGCGCCTTCTGACGGGGAAACGAATCGGCCACGAGGTCGTCGATCGTCAAGGGCTGACGAAGCGCTGGACGAACTTCAGGGCGGCGTCGGCGACCTCGCGCCAGCCGCCATCGATCGTCAGGGAGTGGCCGCGGTCTGGGATCTTGACTATCTCGGTCACGCCTTCGTTGCGCTCTTGTCGCTTGAACGAGGCGTTGGCGATCGCCCACGGCACGGTGTTGTCCTTCTCGCCGTCGATGATCAACAGCGGCCCGCGGTCGGGGTTCTTGGTGTCCACCTTGGCCTCCGTCCACGGATTGAGGTTCGCGCTCGCCGCCTGAAACAGGGGCTTGCCGGACGCCGGCACGGCGAACGTCTCATATAGCGTCTTCGCCTCGTCCTCGCTCACCGCGTTGGCGAACGCGAAGCGAAACTGCTCGTAGGTGAGAGGCACGGCGCGGTTGCGGTTGGCCGGCTTGCCGAGCACCGGCGAGGCCGACTTGAGCGCGGAGATGGGCAATGGCAGCACACCCCGGAACGGCGCGGGATCGATCGCGACCGACGCCGCCGCTAGCCCGCGTCCGGCGATGATCTGCGTGATCAATCCGCCAAACGAATGGCCGATCACGGCCGGCTTGACTTCCAGCTCGCCGATCAGGTCGGCGAAATGATCGGCAACCTGCCCCACGGTCTTGTGGGCGAACACCTCGGGATGAGCCTTCGCCTCCTCGACGGTCTCGGGGTCGTCCGGCCACCCCGGCGTGAGCGTCGTATAGCCCTGTTTCTTGAACAGGGCCGCCCACCGATCCCAGCTGCTCGGCAACAGCCACAGGCCATGGATGAACACCACCGGCTTGCGTCCGGACGCGTTGGCGCGCTTGACCTGCCGCTGTTCGTGCTCGGTGATCGTCGCCATCAAATCCTCGCTTCGCTCGTTTTCGACGCCGCGGTGGTGCGCCACCGCGAGACGTCCGGCGACGGTGCCCCCCGCGCCGGCAGATTGATCCGCCAGCGCAGCATCCCACACGTCGAGCGCAACCGGGGATGATCTTCTGCCCGCACCGGCGACGGCCCTCAGCGGTCCACGCGGCGATACTGCTTCTGCGCGGCGCCGATCACAGTCGGCGCGGACTCGGGTTACGGCCGAAGCGCTGCCGGGACGTCCGTGCCCGAGCGCCTCAGCCGGGCGACCAGGTCCTCGAGGGCAAGTAGCCACGCGTTATCCGGGCCCCTCTCTTCGTCCCACTGCTCGCGTAGCTCGCTCTCGAAGCGGACCCGCTCAACCGCCTGGACGGCGTGCTCGATCTCGTCCGCATGCGGCTCATGCGGGTGTTCGCTGACCCAGCGACGGATGTGGTCGGGCAGTGCGTCGGCCACCTCGCCGGCACACGAAGCCGACAACTCGGCAGCTGCGACAGCCACGCACGCGGCATCGAGCTCGAGGTAGTCCGCCTCGCCGAGAGCGTCGTCGAGCGCGGACATGATCACCAGCCCGGGGTCGACCGCCTCCTCCACGAGGTAGAACCAATCGCTCGCGGCGTCGTTCTCGAAGCTCCCTGTAGCCCACGCTGCCACAGGCCAACGATACCCCCAGGGACCAGCACCCTCGGGGCTCTGACGGCCTGCCCTCGTTGCAGAGTCACCCAAAGCGGTGTGCCGCCGGCGAGGGGAGTGGATGGTAGGCTGGCTCGATCTGCGGTATTCGGGTGGGTTGAGGGAGGTTGTCGTGCGCCGGGTTCTTGCTGTGGTCGGCCTGCTCGCGTTAGTGGTGATAGGGGCGCGGGTGACGCCGGCGCGCGCGGCGACTCCCACGCTGCCGTCGAGCGACCCGTTCTACACGTACTCGGGCGCGACGCCGTTGGCTCAGATCGCTCCCGGCGCCGTGCTCAGAGTCCGGCCGGTCCAAGTGGTGATCGAGGGCGTGTCGACCCCGTACAGCGCGGAGCAGGTGCTGTACCGGACGACCGGTGAGCTCGGTCAGCCGACGGCGACGGTGGCGACGATCATCAAGCCGGCGTCGCCGGTGGGAGCGACGAAGCTGATCTCCTACCAGACGTTCTACGACGCGCTCGGATCAGAATGCGACCCGTCGTACACCCTTCAGGGTGGTAACCCGAGCTACAGCGACGCGCAGGACGACGCGGCGTTGATGCAGGACTACCTCCAGGCGGGCTACACGATCGTCACGGCCGACTATGAGGGCGAGAACCTCGACTGGGCGGCGGGGCAGGAGTCCGGTTACAACACTCTCGACGGGATCCGCGCCGCGGAGAACGCGCTCGGTGCTTCCCGTTCGACGCAGGTCGGGATGGTCGGGTACTCGGGCGGTTCGATCGCTACGGAGTGGGCGAGTGAGCTCGCCCCCGCCTACGCTCCGGAGTTGAACATCGTCGGAGTCGCCGAGGGTGGGATCCCGGTCGACTACGCGCACAACCTGACCTACATCAACGGTGACAACGACGGCTGGGCCGGCGTCATCCCGGCTGTGCTCGTGGGGGTGTCGCGCGCGTACGGGATCAACCTGGATACGTACCTGTCCTCCTACGGCCAGCAGGTCGTCGGCCAGGTGACCGATGAATGCATCAACAACTTCGCCGCCTCCTATCCGGGGTTGACCGTCCAACAGCTGCTCAAGCCGCAGTATCAGAACTTCCTGGCTATCCCGACCTTCGCCAGCATCATCAACAGCCTGATCATGGGTAGCGCTCCGGGCGACCCGACGGAGCCGCTCTTCATGGGCGTCGGAAACTCCGACGGAACCGGGGATGGCGTCATGGTCGCTGCCGACGTGGAGGCGCTGGCGCACGAGTACTGCCAGCAGGGCGTGCCGGTCGAGTTCACCGAATACCAGAACCTCGATCACGAGGAGGCGATCGCGCCGTTTGAGTCTGGCGCGCTCTCGTTCCTGCAGGCGCGGTTCTCCGGGTCCGCGCCGGTTAACGGATGCGCATCGATCGGGGCCGGCAACTCCCTCGCTCCCCTGACTGTGCCTTCAGCCCCTGTCGCCCCAGGCTCTCCGACCGCGGCCTGCCCGTTGGCCACGGGCAAGCTGAAGGGCAACACCCTCGGAATGGTCCGCCTTGGGATGACACGCGCGCGGGTGCGCCGGGCCTACACCCGCAGCTCGGACCACCGCGGGCGCTATCAGGACTTCTTCTGCCTGATACCGACAGGCGTGCGCGTCGGCTTCCCCAGCCCGAAATTGCTTCGGGCGCTTCCACGCGGCAAACGCAAGGCCTTCCGCGGCCGAGCCTCGTGGGCATCGACCTCGAACGTCTACTACGCGGTGAAGGGCGTGCGGGTGGGCATGAAACTCAAGGCTGCCCGCAAGCTGCTCAAGCTGGAGAAACCGTTCCACATCGGCCGCACCTACTGGTATCTCGCGCCAAACGGCAAGTCGACCGCAGTGCTCAAAGTCCGCCGCGGGATCATCGAGGAAATCGGGATCGCCGACCGGCAGTTCACCCGAACTCGCGCGGCCGATCGCGTGTTCTTGAAGAGCTTCGAATGAGCACGAGTAACGAAGTGCCGCCGGTCGCCCGATAGCGCTGTGGCGCACGCGGATGGCCTCGCCGACGAAGTCGACGTCGCGCCATTGGAGTGCGAGCAGCTCCCCCATCCGCAGCCCCGTGAACGCGGCCGTCAGGAACAGCGCGGCGTCCTGTTCCGAGCCGGCTGCGCGAACGAGCGCCCAGACCTCCTCCGGCGAGTACGCATCGAGGTCGTCCGAGACCCGGTAGCGAGGGCGCTCGACGTCGACGACCGGGTTGCGCGGAAGTCCCCACACCTTCATAGCCCGCTTGAAGATCCCGTGGAGGATCACCAGGTACTTCGCGACGCTGCGGTTCGAAAGCTTCAGCGTCGCCTTCCATCGCTCGAGCATCTCGGGCGTCACGTCCTCGATCGGGACGTCGCCGAGTTCGCGCACGATCCGGTCCGCGGTGTGCCGGTACTCCGTCAGAGTCGACTGCTTGACCGCCCGGTCGTGCTCGGAGTAGCGCAGCCACTCGGCCGCGGCGTCGGCCAGCGTCGCGCCGGTGCGAACCATGCCGGGCAGCGTCCCCCGCCGAGCCTCTTCCAACACTCCGCGGAGCCAGTCCTCAGCCGTGCGCTTGGTGAAGTAGCCGGCCGGCGGACGCCCTCGCGCGGACCACGCCGGCCCGATCAGTTTCTGAACCTGTCGGCCGGACGGTAGGCGGTACTTGCCGTACCAGACCGGACCGCGCTGGCGCTCGACCCGGAAGACGTGTCCCGTTACCCGTGACATCCGCTGCATACATCGTACGGCGTCCCCGGGACATATTGGGGACACGCTCGCCCTCCGTGGATGAGATCGGCTTAGGGTTGGGAGACGGAAATGCCCGTCTTTCCAGCCACGACGCGGCGAAGGAATCGAACCTTCCAAGCCGGGGGCTGCCCGGCCCTGCCAGTTTTGAAGACTGGATGGGCCACCAGGCCCGTGCCGCGCCGCGGCCGATCCTAGTGGACCACTAGTCCGTGTCTGACCGGGGGGACGGGCCGAGGCCGAGCCCGTGCTCGAACGCTCCCTTGACCCCGGCGTCGAGCGCGTTCAGCCGGTACAGCGTGAGCGCCTCGACCGACCCGAACCGCCCGCCCGGCGCCGCCGCGGCCCCGTGGTGGCACAACACGCAATGAAGGAGCGCGAGCCGGCGCTCGTCGTCGAGCGGCCCCGCCGCCGCGGACACGATCTGCTCGCCGAGGACGAGATGCCCTAGGAGCCGCCCCTCGTCCGTCAGCCCGATCTCGGCTCGGTACACGAACTCTCGCGTCCGCCCCAGATCGTGCGTGATCGCGGCCGTGAGCAGCAGGTCCGGGTTCAGGCGCGGGTGGAGTTGGCACACCTCGAGCGCGAGCGTGGCCACGGCGACCGTGTGCTCGAGCAGGCCCCCCAGGTACGCGTGGTGCCCGCCGCGCGTGCACGGCGCTCGCCGCCACTCCGCCCGCAGCTCGGCGTCGCCCAACAGCGCCTCGAGGAACGCCCGGTAGGACCGGTCGTGCACCTCGCCGGCGAGATGCTCGAGGAATCCGTCGAGCTCGTCGAGGTCGCGGTAGGCGGTCGGGAGGAACTCGGCCGGGTCGCCGGCAGAACCCGAATCGCCGTCAACGCGCGCGATGTCGACGACCTCGAGCACCGGCTGGTCGCGAAACCGCTCGACCCGCCCGGATACGCGCACGAGCTCGCCGCGCTCGAACCGGCCGGCCAGCGCATCCGCGTCCTGGAACGCCCGGGCCTGGATCGACCCGCTCCGATCCCGCAACTCCAACGCGAGGTACGGCGCGCCCGCGCGCGTCAACAGGCGGTCCTTGCGCGAGCACGCGAACACGCCGTTGACCTCCTGCCCGGGCCGCAAACCCCGGATGAGCACGGCCGTCGAATCGCCAGGATGCATGTGCCCATGATGTACGGTGAGGCGGATGCAGCCTCTGCAATGGGAATATCGCCCCGATGGACTGCGGGCCCCTGCGCTGATCTGCGCGTTTAAGGGGTGGAACGACGCCGCCGACGCGGCCTCGAGCGCGATCACGTTCGTCACCGGCGCGCTCGGCGGCCGCCGGTTCGCGACGATCGACCCCGAGGAGTTCTACGACTTCCAGAGCACACGCCCGCAGGTCAAGCTGGTCGACGGGCACGCCCGCAAGATCGTGTGGCCCGAGGTCGAGCTCTACGAGGCGCGCGTGCCCCGCGCCACGCGTGACCTCGTCCTGCTCGTCGGGCACGAGCCGTCGCTCAAATGGCGCACGTTCAGCAAGGTGATCGTCGAGCTCGCCGAGGCGCTCGGCACGCAACTCGTGGTCACGCTCGGGGCGCTACTCGCCGACGTCCCCCACACGCGCCCGATCTCGGTCACCGGGATGGCCACCGACTCAGACCTGGTCACGCGCCTCGGACTCTCGCGCTCCTCGTATGAGGGACCGACCGGGATCGTCGGCGTCCTCCACGCGTCCTGCCAGGAGAGCGGTCTGCCGTCGGCGAGCCTGTGGGCGGCGGTGCCGCACTACATCGCGGCCGCGCCCAACCCGAAGGCGGCGCTGGCGCTCGTGCGCAAGCTCGAGGGCCTCGTTCAGGTGGCGGTCGATGCCAGCGACCTCGAGTCCGCCACCGCCGACTACGACCGCCAGGTCAACCTCGCCGTGCAGAGCGACCCGGACGTGGCGGCGTTCGTCGAGCGCCTCGAGCAGGCGGCGGCGACCGAGGCAAGCGAGTCCGGTCCGCTCCCGTCCGGCGACACGATCGCCCGAGAGCTCCAGCGGTTCCTCCGCCAGCGCGGAGACGACGACCCCGCCGGCGCCCAGGACTAACCGACCGCCGCTACCCCTCGGCCGCCGGGCACACCAGGCGGTAGTCGCACACCGAGCAGGCGGCGAACGACGGCGTCGGCTCGAACCCCTGCGACATGATCCCGTCGGCGACCTCCATCGCCACCTCCTGGATCCAGTCGAACCGGTCCCGCCGGTCGGCCGGGACCGCGACCTTTTGGTCGTCGAGCACGTAGTAGTAAGCCTGCTGGGAGGCGTCGAGGCTCCACGCCTCCCGAGCGCCGACCGCGTACAGCGACAGCTGCACGTCGTCGACGAGCTGCGTCGGGCTCTTCGGACGCCCGGTCTTGTAGTCGATCAGCTCGTACTCGCCGCCGGGAAGGCGATCGACCCGGTCGACACGGCCGCGCAGCAGGTGCGGCCCGAGCTTGAACGAAAACGCGCGCTCGAACCACAGCGGTTCCGATTCCGAGGATTGAAAGCGAGTGTGGTACTGCGTCAACGCGGCCGCGGCCTTGCCTCGCAGCTGGCGCTCCTCTTCGGACTCGCCGAACCCGCCCCGGCGCCAGCTCGCGTCGAGCAGCCCAAGCAGCTCGGGCAGCGATCCGGATTCCGATCCCGATCCAGATCCCCAAACGCCCTCCCCCGAGCGGCCGTGGAAGCGCTCGAGCACCTGGTGGACGACGATCCCGAAGCGCTGATGGATCGTCGGCTCCTGGGGGATGCGGAAGACCCGGGCGAACTTGTACTTCAAAGGGCACGTCCGGTACGTGTCGATGTCGGACGCCGACAGCACGACCCCGTCGCCGCGCGTGGGTAGGAAGGACTCGACCGAGGGGTCGTCGCGCGCCACCACCGCCTGCGCGCGCCGGCGCGCGTCGCGCTCGGCGTCGAGCAGGTAGTCGTCCAACGCGGACGACGTATAGATCTCGCGCTGCTCGGCGCTCACCGCTTGGAGGATCCGCGAGTTCACGTCGCGCACGGCCTCGGCGAGCGATTGTCCCTCGGGCCGCTCGATCAGCGCGGCCAGCTTCAGCATCTCGAGATACCGCACGACCGCGTGAGAGACGTCGAGGTCGGTGTCGAGCCGCAGCTCGCCGAGCCGACCGCCGGCGCGCATCGTGCCCTCGAGCACCTCGTCGCGGAGCAGGCGGTACGTCGAGTGGAGCGTCTCGGCGGGCCCGAACATCTCCTCCTCGCGGTCCTCCCACGCGCCCGCCACTGCGCGACGCATCGTCTCGACGATCGGAGCCGGCGCGAGCGCGGCACTCCGCTCGTTGGCGCACGGATACGCGAGCACCACGCGCCGGCTCGCCCTGGTCACCGCCACGTACAGCACCTGCCGCACGAGCGGCGCGCGACGGGCGTCATCGTCGCCCACCGGCTCCTCATCCTCCGAGGCGGCCACGGGAATCGGCTCGGGCGCGGGCGTTGACAGGCCGGCGTGCAGACCCAGCACGTAAACGTGCTCGGCCTCCAGTGCGCCGGCGCTGTCGAGCGCCACGACCTGCACGACCTGCGGCCGGACCAGATCGGGCTCCTCGTGCTCGCGCAGGCCGAAGTCGGCGACCGCGGCGATGTGCCGGGCGAACTCGCGCGGGGTCGCCTGGGGAGCGCGGCGCGCATAGGCGCCGGCAAGCTCGCCGAAGCGCGCGAGCGCCCGCAGGCGCTGCACGACGTCGGCCTGGGCCGCGAACAGCTGCTGGCGGCGGAGGCCGAGCCGGTCGATCAGCCGGTGCACGTACAGGTCCGGGCGGGTCGAGTCGATCGTCGACATGGCGGCGCGGTAGAGCTTGAGGAAACCGCGGATCCGCTCGCGCGCCTCGGGCGGCACCTGCGGGGACTCGATCGCGGCCACGAGCGCCGCCACCATGTCGAGCTTGCGCCGGCGCGCGATCTGGGTGCAGCGAGCGATGTCGACCGAGCGGAGCTCAACCGGCGGACGCGCCAGCGCACGAACCACGGCGGCCGCGTCGGTGGGGTCGGCCAGAAGCCGGAGCCACGCGAGTACGTCGCGGATCTCGGCGCGCCGGAAGAACGCCGTCTCGCCGACCACGCGGTGGGGCACCGCGCGCTCCTCGAGCGCCACCGAGACCGCCTGGCCCTCGCGGGAGATCGCCGGCACGAGCACGGCGATCTGGCCCGGCGGCACGCCCTCCCCGACGATCAGGCGCTCGATGTCGGCGGCCGTCGACTGGGCCTGGGCGCGCTCGTTCGCGCAGCGCCAGAACGCGACCTCGCCCTCCGCCGCCGTCGGCTCGCACGAGCAGCTCACCGCCGCCGAGGCGGCGCGATGCACGCGCCGCGGCACGCGCAGGCTCTGCTCGAGCGTGATCACGTCCGGGAACGCCTCCCGGCGCACACCCCCGCCCGTCCGCGCCGGGTCTGCCGCGGCGGTCAGTCGCGATCCGGCCACGGCCCGGGTCAGCGTCGCCGACGCCAGGTCGAGGTCGTGCGCGTCGTCCACCAGCACATGCTCGAACCGCTGCGCCACGGCCGGCCGGTCGCGCACGAGACGCAGCGCATCGCGGATCAGGTCGCCGGCGTCGCGAGCGCCCGCATCGGCCAGCATCTGCTCATGCACCCGGTAGACCTCGGCGAACTCGCGCTCGATCTCCGCGTCGGCCGACCGCCCGTCGCCGTCCACCTGCACCAGCCGCGCCGCCCACCGCGCGTAGTCCTCCGCGCCGACTAGATGCGCCTTGAGCCGGTCGATCCGGCGGATGAACCCGGCCAGCAGCGCGTTCGCGCTGCCCCCGAAGTCGTGCCGCTCGATCGACAGCCGGTCGATCCGCCCGAGCAGCATCGCGAACCGCTCGGCGGGGCCGAGCACCGGCTCCAGCGGGTCCAGACCGGGGCCGGCCGCGCTCAGGAGCAGTGCCGCCAGCTCGACCGGCGACATCACGAATAGCTCGTCGTAGCCTCCCTCGAGCCCGTGCTCGAGGCGCGTCCGGGTGGCGTCCGCCCGCGCCACCGAAGGCGTCAGCAACAGCACCCGCTCGGGCCGGCACCCCTGCTCGACCAGCGCCAAGAACCGGCCCTCGAGCGTGCGCGTCTTGCCCGTCCCCGCCGCGCCGAGCACGAGCAGCGGTTCGCGATCGCAGGTGACCGCGTCGCGCTGAATGGGAAGCAAGGGGTCTAGGGTGAGACCGATGTCTGACAGGATAGGGTCGGAGATGACCTCCACTCGCTCGGCTTTGGACGCGGATTGGCTGGCTGTATGCCGCCGGGCGACGACCGGACTCGAGCGGATGCTGGCCGACGTCCCGACCACCGCCGAGCGCGCACTCGAGACCGGCACCCGTGGCCGCGGCGGCGACCGCACACTCGAGATCGACCACGACGCCGAGCAGCTCGTGCTCGACGAGCTCGACGCGCTCCGCGACGAGGGCTACCAGTTCGTTGTCTGCTCCGAGGAGCGCGGCGAGATCGACTACGGCGACCACCAAGTGCGCGTGATCATCGACCCGATCGACGGCTCGCTGAACGCCAAGCGCGGGATCTCGCACTACGCCCTGTCGATCGCGGTTGCCGACGGGCAGACGATGGCCGACGTCGTGTTCGCGTTCGTGCACGACTTCGGCCCGTCCGAGACGTGGTGGGCGTGGCGCGGCCGCGGCGCCTGGCTCGACGGCGCCCAGCTCGACCCGACGCTGCCCGAGCGCCGAGGGCACGACGGCCGGCTCGAGGTGCTGGGGATCGAATCGGCCGACCCACGCTGGGTCGCCAAGTCGATCGAGCCGCTCGAGCAGACCGCGTACCGCCTGCGGGCGCTGGGCACGATCGCCGCGTCGCTGTGCCAGGTGGCCGGGGCCCGGTTCGACGGGCTGGTCTCGCTGCGGCGATCCCGCGGCGTCGACGCCGCCGCCGGGCAGCTGATCGTGCGCGAGGCCGGCGGTCTGGTCAGCTTCCCGTGGTGCGATCAGCCGCTCGGTGCGCCGCTCACCGCCGAGCCGAGCTCGCCGGTGATCGCCGCGCGCTCGGCCGAAACGCTCCGCCAGCTCGAGAGGATCCCCACGTGATCGACTGGATCATCGCCCAGCGGATCGCCACGTTCGTCGCCGGCAACGGGGCACCCGCAACCGAGCACCCGACCGTCGACCTGGCCGCGCTCGCGGCGGAGTCCGAGGCGCGCGTGGTCGCCTACACCGGGCTCGAGCCCGCCCGGCCGCTGCCGGCGCCCGAGGGCATCGGCCGGCGCGAATGGGTGTCGAGCAACATCGACTCGATGCGGCTCCTGCTCGACCCCGTGCTCGACCGCGCGACCGAGAACCTGGGCACGCTCAAGCCGGCGGTCGAAATCGGGATGGGGATCATGCTCAGCACCGAGGTCGGGGTCGTACTCGGCTATCTGGCTCAGCGCGTCCTCGGGCAGTACGAGCTCGTGCTGCTCGACGAAGCGGTTGAGGACCGCCCGCCGCGCCTGCTGTTCGTGCTCCCGAACCTCGGCCAGGCGGTGCAGACGTTCGGCGCCGAGGAAGACGAGTTCATGACCTGGGTGGCGCTGCACGAGGTCACGCACGCGGTCCAGTTCGCCGGCGTCCCGTGGCTCCATCGTCACGTCGCCGGCCTCGTGCGCGAGCTGCTGAAGAGCGCGGAGGTGCGCCTCGACGCGCCGCGCAAGCTCCAAGTCCCGAGCCTCGACGAGGCCAAGCGCGTGCTCACCCACTTGCGCCGCGGCGATCTGATCTCGATCGTCACGACCACACCCGAGCGCGTGATGCTCGACCGCGTGCAGGCGGTGATGGCCGTGATCGAGGGCCACGCCGAGCACGTGATGGACGCGGTGGCGCCCGATCTGCTGCCGTCGCTGCCTAAGCTGCGCGCCGCTCTCGATCGCCGGCGCAAGTCGCAGTCGGGGCTGTCGCGGCTGGTCGCACGGCTGCTCGGACTCGAGCTGAAGCTGCGCCAGTACGAGCAGGGCAAGTACTTCTGCGACGAGGTCGTGCGCGCGCGGGGGCCGGGCGCGCTGCACTACCTGTGGTCGAGCCCGGAGGCTCTGCCGACGCTCGCCGAGATCCAGGATCCGCCGGCCTGGCTGGCGCGGACGATGCCGCGCGAGCTCGACAAACCCCACCGGTCGGACTCCGACGCCGCCGCCTGAGGCGGCCGCCGGTCCTGCCAACTTAGGTTGGCCAGGACCGCAATTCACGAACTTTTCATCACCCTGGCTGTAACGGCCACTACGCTATGGTTTACAAACACATGTTCGATAACTCCGGTAGGGAGAAATAACATGGCAACGACCACATCGGGCGCCCAGAAGCCCGCACAGACGACCAAGCGGACGACGAAACGCAAGCCCGCCACGGCGAGCGCCCGCACGACCAGGACCGCCGCGAGCCCGCGACGCACGACTCGGTCGACGACGTCCTCGACGCAGCCCAAGACTCGTGTCGCGCACGCCCAGGTGATCGCCGAGCGCGCCGTCCTCGTCCCGGTCGGAGCGAGCCTGCTCGCCCGCGACAACCTCGTCTCGACGGTGAAGGGGCTCAGCACCAGGTACCGCACCCGCGCCAACTTCGAGCGCGAGCTCAAGCGCTACGAGCGCCGCGGTGCCGCCGCCCGCAACCGCTTCGAGCGCCAGGTTCGCCGCGCCCGCACTCGTGTGGAGCGCGAAATGCGCCAGCGTCGTAGTCTTGTCGAGCGGACCATGCGCCAGAACCGGCGCCGGCTGAATCGCGAGATAACCTCGGTACGCAAGGATCTCGAGAAGCAGTCGGGAGCGGTGAGCGCGCGGGTCGAGCGACTCGTCTCAAACGCGCAGGGCCTGCTCGGTTCCTAGCAAAGCTTCCCCCGCGCGGCGCCCTGGAGAGCGCCGAATCGCGGGAAGGGTTCGCCGGCCTCATAACCTCGCCGGCGAATGAAGCACCCTCTCCTCCCTCAACCGCCGGGGCGTCACGAAAGTGGCGCCCCGTCGGTCCTTAAGGGGACGGGCCGCATGGTCCGAGGGCGGACAGGCGGTCCGCCGAGCCCCCGGAGCCGCCCGCCTACAATCAGATGCATGCCTACTAGAGATCAAGTGATCGACTCGCTGCGCTCCGTGATCGACCCGGAGCTTCGCCGCGACATCGTCGAGCTCGAGATGGTCCGCTCGGTCGAGATCCACGAAAACGGCGTAGTCGACGTGATGGTCTCGCTGACCACGCCGGGCTGCCCGATCCGGTCGCACTTTCAGACCGGCGTGGCCGAGGCCGTGCGCAAGATCGAGGGCGTCGCCGGCGTCAACGTCAGCTTCGACGTCCTGTCCGACAACGAGAAGCAGGCGCTCGGCCGCAAGCTGGGCCGCGGCACCCTGCCCGAGGGCGCGCTCGCCCAGGTCAAGAACGTGATCTGCGTCGGATCCGGCAAGGGCGGCGTCGGCAAGTCGAGCGTCACCGCGAACCTGGCGGCCGCGCTGCTCGCCGAGGGCAAGCAGGTCGGCGTGCTCGACGCCGATGTGTGGGGATACTCACAGCCGCGAATGCTCGGGCTTGGGGCGGAGCGCCCGCGCGTCAACGCCGAGCGCAAGATCGTGCCGCTCCGGGCCGGCGACGGCATCAGCGTGATGTCGATCGGGTTCTTCGTGGAGCAGGACGCCGCGGTCGTGTGGCGCGGTCCGATGCTCCACAAGGCGCTCCAGCAGTTCCTCGAGGACGTCGAATGGGGCGAGCTCGACTATCTGCTGATCGATCTCCCCCCGGGCACCGGCGACGTGTCGATGACGCTGGCCCAACTGCTGCCGCAGGCCAAGTTCGTGATCGTCACCACGCCCCAGCCCGTCGCGCAGAAGGTGGCCCGGCGGTCGGCCGAGATGGCGACCAAGCTGAAGCTCGAGATCGCCGGCGTGATCGAGAACATGTCCGGGTTCGTGACCCCGACCGGGGAGCGCTACCAGCTGTTCGGCGAGGGCGGCGGCCAGCTGCTGGCCGAGGAGCTCGAGGTGCCGCTGCTCGGCAAGGTGCCGCTGACGATAGGCCTGCGCGAGCAGTCCGACGCCGGCCTGCCGATCGTGATTTCGGACCCCGACGATCCGGCGGCGCAGGCGCTGGCCCACGCGGCCCGCGGCCTGATCGCGCTGTCACCGATCGAGCTGCCGGTCATGCAGACGCCGGCGCCGGCGGCCGCGCCCAAGCCCGTGGGCATGTCGCTCCCGATGGCGTAGCCCGGGGCGGTCCGCAGCCCCTAGCTCTTGTTCGCGTAGTAGTCCGAGTTCAGCTTCGTGTACTGCTGCCATTCCTCGGGCAGCTGGTCCTCGGCGAAGCACGCGTCCACCGGGCAGGCCTCGACGCAGGCGTCGCAGTCGATGCACTCCTCCGGGTCGATGTACAGCATCGGGACGTCGTCGTAGTCGGGTTCGTCGGGTGTCGGATGGATGCAGTCGACCGGGCAGACCTCCACGCACGAGTTGTCTTTCGTGCCGATGCAGGGCTCCGCGATGACATAGGCCATAAAGTTTCGTCTTCCTTGAGGATCGGGGGTTCGGATGCCGATTCTACGGGCGCAGGGCTTTGACCGTTTCGCGGGAATAGGGTAAACGTGCCTCCGTCACACAACGGTGGCGTTGCGCAATAGACGGGCGAATGGACGAACGGCCCCGCAACCGACGGCAATGGTCCGACACCGCGCTGCTGGCGGCGATCGCGGCGCGGGACGGGGCCGCGTTCGCCGTGTTCTATCGGCGCCACCTCCCGGCGGTGCTGGCGTTCCTGATCCGCGAGACCCGCGACCGGGAGGTCGCGGGGGACCTCGCCGCGGAGGTGTTCGCGGCGGTCCTGCTCGGGGCCGCGAGGTACTCCGAGCAGGGCGAATCGGCAACGCCGTGGGTGATCGGGATCGCGCGCAACAAGCTGCTGATGAGCTTCCGCCGCGGCCGCGTCGAGGCGCGGGCGCGCCACCGGCTCGGGTTCCAGGCCGTCGCTCTCGATGACGGCGACCTCGACCGGATCGAGGAGGTCGCCCGGGGCGACGGCGGCCGGGTGGCGGCGCTGGTCGAGCAGCTGCCTGAGGACGAGCGCTACGCGGTCCGTTCGCGCGTGCTCGAGGAGCGCCCCTATCGCGAGATCGCCACCGAGCTCCGGTGCTCGGAGATGGTGATCCGCAAGCGCGTGAGCCGCGGGCTGGCGCGGATGCGAGATCAGCTGAAGGAGACCGGATCGACGTGAACGACTATCTGGATCGACTCGAGGCACAGCTCACCGAGCTGACCGAACGCGGCGCCCACCAACGTCTCCGTGCCCGGCGCCCCGCGCTCGCCGGCACCGGCGGCCCCAGGCAGCCTCGACGCCCCCGAGGCCCGCACCGCCGCTCAGAGGCGCTCGCGTTCCTGGCGGCGGCCGCGGTCGTGGCCGCAGTGGTCGGGATCGTCCTCGTCAACGCGCACCCCTCAAAGCCGCACTACGTCCCGAGCACCGCGCCGGCCAGCACGGGGCCGAAGACCTCCTCGACCGCCACCCACACGCCCACGACCACCACCGGGGCGTCCACGACGACGACCACACCGGCCTCGCCCACGAGCCCGGGCCAGTTCTACCCGCAGTCTTTCACTGCGATCAGCGAGCTGACCTGGTGGGTGCTCGGGCAGGGGCAGTGCCCGTCCGGCCAGCAGCCGCCGTGCGGGAAGATCCTGCTGACGACCGACGGCGGCCAGCACTTCACCAGCGCCGGGTCCCCGCACGCGGCGCTGTCGAGCCAGCCGAGCCAGCCCGGCTACTCCCAGATCCGGTTCGCCGACAGCGACAACGGTTTCGCGTTCGGACCCGGTCTGTACGTCACCCACGACGGCGGCCAGAGCTGGCATCCGGTGAACATCGACGGCTCGGTCGAGGACCTCGCGATCTCCGACGGCGAGGCGTACGCGATCGTCGGCGTGTCCGGCAGCGGCGCCGCCGGCGCCCGGCTGATGCACTCGCCGGTGAGCGCGGACGAGTGGACGGTCCTGGGCGCCGCCGGCGACGTGTCCGTCGGGCTGTGGGTGCAGGGCTCGAACGTGCTCGTACAGTCGGGCGTCGGCAGCGGAGTCGGCCCGGACCTGCTCGTCTCCTACGACAGCGGCGCGAGCTTCACCAGCTACCCGTCGCCGAGCCCCGGCCTCGGCTGCCAGTACTCCGAGCCCGAGCCGCCGGTCGTGTGGGCGCACTGCGCGACCGGGACCGAGAGTGGCGTGTGGCGATCGACCGACAACGGCGCGGACTTCACCCCCGCCGAACCCGCCGCGCGGCTCAGCCTGCCGAACTCGGCGCCGTTCGCGGCCGCGTCCTCGTACACCGCCGTGGTCGGCTACCAGCAGCTCTACCGCACCGAGGACAGTGGCCAGACGTACGCGAAGGTCGGTCCCTCTCAGGTCAGCGCGTGGGCGTACCTGGGCTTCACCGACGACACCCACGGGATCGGGATCGGTTACGTGGGGTCGATCTCCCCGGCCAACGAGCGCCTCTACTACACCACCGACGGCGGCCAGACCTACCACCTCGTCCCGCTCCCGTGACGTGCGGCTCGGAACGGTGCTCGCGGCGGTGCTCGGGGCCGTGCTGGCGGCGGCGCTCGCGGCCGGGTGTGGCGTCGCGGTCTCCCCTGCCATCGCCCCGGCGGCCTGCGGCCGCCCGGTGGCGCCCTTCGAGCTCGGTGCGGTCCACTTCCTCACGCGGAACGTCGGCGTCGGCCTGACCACCCCGGCGCCGCGCTGCGGCCCGATGCTGGCGGTCAGCCGCGACGGCGGCCGGCACTGGCTGACCGAGGGAACCGGGCTCGCCGATGACTCCGGTGTCGAGCAGGTGATCGCCACCTCCACGAACGATGCGTGGGCTGCGGTCGGCACCGGCCGGCTGATGAGGACCACGGACGCCGGGTCGACATGGACCACGGACACCCCGCGCGGACGGGTGCTGGCGCTGGCGCTGTCGGGACGAACGCTGTGGATGCTCGCGTGCCTCGGCGGCTCGAGCTTCAGCTGTGTCGCGGTCCTCGCACACAAGGCCCTGCCCGACGGGGCGTGGACGATCTCGTCACCCAGGATCGCCTCGGGCCCGTACCCGGATCTATTCGTGCCCGACCAACGGACGACGTTGATCGCCGCCGGCCGTCGCCTCCTTTTCGTCAGCGATCGCGGGCGGCGCTTCACCGAGCTCCCCGATCCGACGTGGATGGGCCGGCCCTGCCAGCCGGCCGAGCTCGCGGCCGCCGGTCGGAGCTGGTGGCTGCTGTGCCTTGGAGGCGCCGCCGCCGGCAGCAGCGAGAAGGCCCTGTTGCGCACCACCGACGGGGGCAAGCGCTGGACTGTCGCCTCTCAGGTCACGAGCCTGACCACGCCACCCCGACCCGGCGCGATCACGCTCCAGGAGCCCGACGCGATGACCGCGGGCTCACCGAGGAGAATGTGGCTGGCCGCGCTCAACAGCCTGTACGAATCGGGCGACGCCGGCGGCCACTGGACGCGAGTGCGGGGCCCGAACCCGCAGGGCGAGCCGGCCTCGTTCGACGTGCTGTCGGCGACGCACGCCTGGCTGCTCGCCGCTGGCCAGGGGCTGTGGCTGACCACCGACGGCCGTCACTGGCGCGCGCTCGGAGCGGTGCTCAACCCCCGGTAGCGAGCGCCGGCAACCGCCCGGCCCACGGCAGCTCGCGCTCGAGCTGGGTTGCGAGCGCGAGCAGCACCTCCTCGCGCGCCGGCGGGCCGATCAGCTGGACCGCGGTCGGGAGACCGTCGTCGCCCTGGTACAACGGCAGCGCGATCGCGGGCTGGCCGGTGATGTTGACGATCGCCGTGAACGGCGTGAACGCCCCCGACTTGCGGTACTCGACCATCGGGTCCTCGCCGTGCCCGTGTATCTCGCCAACCGCTACCGGCCGGCCGCCGAGCGCCGGCGTCAGCACCACGTCGTAGGGCTCGAAGAACGTCACCAGCGAGCGCGCCACCGACTCGAGCCGGCCCTGCGCGACCAGGTACGAGATCGTGTCCTGGGTGCGGGCCCGCTCCCACAGCGCCCAGGTGAGCGGCTCCACGTCGTCAGCGGTCGGCTCGCGACCCGCGATCTGCCCGCCGAACCAGGTCGACAACGAGATCAGCGGTCCGAACGCGCGGGTGAAGTCGGGGAGCAGGTTCAGACCTGTCCACGGAGGCGTGATCTCCTCGACCCCGTGACCGAGCGACTCGAGCAGCCCCGCGGCATCGCGCGCCGCCTGCAGGCAAACCGGATCGATCGTGGCTTCTTCGTAGGGCGGGTTGAGCACCAACCCGATCCGGAGCGGCCCCGGATCGACCCCAGCGAGTACGGCGTAGCCGGCCGCCGGCGGGGGCGGCGCCCAGGTGGCGTCCCCGGGCTCGGCGCCCGCGAGGACATCGAGCAGGCCCGCGGTGTCCGCGACCGTTCGCGAAAGGACGCCATCGGCGACGAGGAAGCTCTGCCCACCGTGCGGTCCGACCGAGACGCGGCCTCGCGCCGGCTTCAGGCCGACGAGCCCGCAGCACGACGCCGGAATCCGGATGGACCCGCCGCCGTCGTTGCCGTGCGCCACCGGGACCATCCCGGCTGCGACGGACGCGGCCGCCCCTCCGCTCGACCCGCCGGGCGTCCGGTCGGTGTTCCACGGATTGCGGGTGGGGCCGAACCGCCGCGGCTCGGTCGTCGGGAGGATCCCCATCTCTGGCATCGAGGTCTTGCCGACGATCACGAACCCGGCCTCCCGGAGCCGGCGCACGAGGTACGCATCCTGGCCCGGCACGAACTCGCCGAACAGGTCACTGCCCATCGTCAGCGGCATGCCGTGAACCGGCCGGTTGTCCTTGATCGCGATCGGAACGCCCGCGTAAGGCCTGCCGTCGCCAGGTTCGATCCCGTCCGCCGTGGCCAGCGCCGACTCGTAGGCGACGTGGGTGAACGCGTTTATCGTGGGCTCGAGCTCATCGATCCGCCGCAGCGAGGCCTCCACGAGCTCCCGCGCGGACAGCTCGCCGGCGCGAACGAGACCGGCCAGATCGCCGGCGGGGCGCAGCAGGAGCTCAGACACGGTTGGCCTCTGGCACGGCCGCGAAGGCTATCCGGCTACCCTGTCGGGGCACTTCGCGCCCCGCGCCGATCCACTGCGCCCAGCGTCGATCCAGGAGAAACTCGCCAATGAGCGTAACCGCCGAAGTCCAGTCCGGCCTCGAAGGCGTCGTCGCCTTCGCCACCGAGATCGCCGAGCCCGACCGCGCCGGCGGCGCGCTGCGCTATCGCGGCGTCGACATCGAGGAGCTCGTCGGGAACGTCCCGTTCGAGCAGGTTTGGGGGCTCTTGGTCGATGGGTCGCTGCTGCCCGGACTACCGCCGGCCGCGCCCTTCCCGCTGGGCGTGCGCTCGGGCGACCCTCGCGTCGACGTGCAGTCGGCGCTGGCGATGCTCGCACCGCAGTGGGGGTTCGAGCAGCTGATCGACATCTCCGACGATGAGGCCCGTGACAACCTGGCGCGGGCGTCGGTGATGGCGCTGTCGTTCGTCGCGCAGTCGGCGCGGGGGATCGGCAGGCCGCCCGTGTCCCAAAGCGAGGTCGACAAGGCGACATCGATCCCCGAGCGGTTCCTGATCCGGTGGCGCGGCGAAGCCGACCCACGCCATGTGAAGGCGATCGACGCCTACTGGATCTCGGCCGCCGAGCACGGGATGAACGCCTCGACGTTCACCGCCCGGGTGGTCGCGTCGACCGGTGCGGACGTCGCGGCGGCGCTGTCGGCCGCGGTCGGCGCGCTGTCGGGCCCGCTGCACGGCGGCGCTCCCTTGCGCGTGCTCAAGATGCTCGACGACGTCGCCGAGATGGGCGACGCCGAGCGCTACGTCAAGGATCTGCTCGACCGCGGCGAACGGCTGATGGGGTTCGGTCATCGCGTCTACCGCGCCGAGGACCCTCGGGCGCGGGTGCTCCGCCGCACGGCGAAGCAGATCAACGCGCCGCGCGTCGAGGTCGCCGAGGCGCTCGAGGAGGCCGCGCTCGCCGAGCTTCAGGCCCGCCGGCCCGACCGGGTGCTCGCGACCAACGTCGAGTTCTGGTCGGCGGTCGTGCTCGACTTCGCCGATGTTCCGCCCGAGCTGTTCACGCCGCTGTTCACCTGTGCCCGGACCGCGGGCTGGTCCGCGCACATCCTCGAGCAGAAGCGCGAGGGACGGCTCGTCCGCCCGACCGCCAAGTACGTCGGGCCCGGACCGCGGCCGCTGTCGGACCTCCAGACGACCTAGGGCGCTAACACACCGAACGCTGGGCTCCGTATGCTGGGGCCGCGACGGATGAACGTCGAACGTCAGCTCGATCCCAAGGCGCTGGGCGATCACATCGACCGCCTGTATCGCGCGGCGTGGAGCTTGTGCGGCTCGCGCGAGGAGGCCGAGGACCTCGTGCAGGAGACGTTCGAGCGCGTGCTGCGCCGACCGCGGTTCCTGCGCTCCGAGGACGACGTCGGCTACCTGCTGCGCGTCCTGCGCAACACGTTCTTCAGCCAGCGCCGCGCGGCCGGCCGGCGGCCGCAGACGTCGCCGCTGCCCGACGACCTCGACCTGATCGAGGATCCCAGCGCGCCGGCGGCGCAGTCGCGACTCGAATCGGCGGAGCTGTACTCCGCGATCTCACGGCTTCCCGACGACTTTCGCGACGCGCTCGTAGCGATCGACGTGGTCGGCCTGTCCTACCGCGAGGCGGCGCGGGCGCTGCGCGTCCGCGAGGCGACGATCACGACGCGGCTGCATCGCGCGCGCCAGCGGGTGGCGGCCGACCTGGTCAGTGGCGGCCCGCCTGGCCAGAGCCCGACAACTCAGAGTCCGTCTAGTCAGAGTCCGGCGGGACCTTCCACGCCGCCAGCTTCTGCAGCTCGGCGGCCGTGACGCCGGTCCCCGACAGGACGCAGGTGTCGCCGGCGCGGCGCCAGGTCACGACCAGGCGGCCGTTCACCTCGACCGTGCGCAGCGCCGTGCCACCCCAGTTGATCGCTTTCGCCGACGGCTGCCCCAGCGGCGGGGAGTCGACGATCGTGTACGCGATCGTTACGTCCCTCAACCTGTAGTAGACCGTGACCGTGGGGTGGCCGCCGAGGTTGTCGAATCGGGCCCCGACGGCTTTCCACCCGAACCGCGTCGTCCAGTTCGGGAAGTAGACGTCGCCGAGGCGCTGGTGCAGCCGGGCCGCGGGGTTGGCGGGATCGGGCACCGGGGCGGCCTGTGTCGGACCGCGCGCCGCCAGCGCGGCGGCGTCGGACACCGACGGGCCGCCGGGCGTGCCCGACGGCAGCGCCAGCACGAGCGCGAGCACGATCGCGGCGAGCGCCCCGGCGGTGGCGCCGGCATACGCGAAGCGCCGGCGAGCCGCGGTGCCACGGCTCGGACGCGAGGCGTCGATCCTCGCCCGCAACCGCGCGGGGGCGCGCTCGGTCGCGCGCGCCTGGTGCAGCGCGTCGACCACCTGGCGCTCGCGCTCGTACAGCGCGGTCAGCTCCGGCGAGGCCTGGATGCGGGCCTCCACCTCGGCATGGCGAGCCGGGTCGAGCGTACCGTCGGCGAGCGCCGAGAGTTCGGCCAGCTCAGCCGTTGTCGGCTGCGTATGTTCGGCGCGGGAACCCATCTTCCCCTGCAATCGCGTTGACGAAGACCATCAGCTTAACGACGCCGAAATCCGGTAATACCTTCCCGCGCTGGTCAGGACCCCCGGTACGGACCCGAGAGGTACTCCGACAGCATCCGCGTCGCGCTGAAGCGCGGCCCGAGCGTCCTCAGCGACGCCCGGATCCGGGCGATCCAGGCCGCCGGCAGCCCTGCCGCGTCGCGATCATAGAACTCGGGGACGACCTCGTCGTCGAGCAGGCGATGGAGCTCGATGACGTCGCGGTCGTCCTGAGCGTCGTGGTCGTCGTCGACCTCGCCCGGGATCCCCCAGCCGTTGTCGCCGTCGTAGCCCTCGGCCCACCATCCGTCGAGCACGCTGAGCTGCAGGCCACCGTTGATCACCGACTTCATCCCGCTGGTGCCACTCGCCTCGAGCGGCGGCCGGGGCACGTTCAGCCACACGTCGCAGCCGCGCACGAGCCACGCCGCACTGGAGAGGTCGTAATCGTCGAGGAACACGACACGCTGGCCGATGATCTCGGCCACCTTCATCCCGAACAGGCGCTTGAGTACGCGCTTGGCCTCCTCGTCGCGTGGGTGGGCCTTGCCGGCGAGCACGACCTGCACCGGCTGCTCGCCGCCGAGGAGCTCGAGCGTCCACTCCGGGTCCCGGGTCAGCAGGTCCAGGCGCTTGTAGGTAGCGACGCGGCGCGCGAAGCCGAGCGTGAGCGTGTGCGGATCGAACGCCGTCGCGGCCGCATCGACGTAGGCGCGGGGGTCGCCGCGGAGCAGCCGGTCGGTGGCGCTGCGGGAGCGGACCTGCTCGACCAGATGGGCGCGCTGGCGCTCGCGGGCGTCCCACAGGTCCGCGTCGGATATCTCGTCGACGGCGGCCCAGGTGTCGGGCTCGGCGGCCCGCGCCGTCCAGCCCTCGCCGAGATGGCGGTCGAGCAGCTCGCGGATTGGCGTCCCGATCCAGGTCGGCACGTGGACGCCGTTGGTGACGTAGCCGATCGGCACGTCGTCGACGGCCAGCTCGGGCCACAGCGGTTGCCACATCTCGCGCGCCACCTCGCCGTGGCGGCGGCTGACGCCGTTCGCGGCGCGGCTCATCCTCAGCGCGGCCTGTGTGACCCCGAAGTCCTCCTCGGCGTCGTCGGGATGGGTCCGACCGAGCGCGAGCACCTCTTCGGCCGGCAACCCGAGCTGCGCGAGCAGCCGGCCCATCGCATCCTCGACCTGCTCGGCCGGGTACGTGTCGTTGCCGGCCGGGACCGGGGTGTGGGTCGTGAACACCGTGCGCTCGCGCGCTGCCGCGAGCCCGACCGCGAGCTCCTCGCCCGAGTGCAGCTCCTGGCCGGCGAGCTGCACCGGCGCCAGCATCGCGTGGCCCTCGTTGAGGTGGATCACGCCGGGCTCGAACCCGAGCGCGGTGAGCGCCCGCACACCGCCGGCCCCGAGCAGCACGTACTGAGCCAGGCGGATGTGCTCGTCTGACTCGTACAGCCGCGCCGTGATCCAGCGCTCGACCGCCCCGTTCTCAGGGAGGTCGGTGTCGAGCAGGAACAGGGGAATCCGGCCGACGTCGACGCGCCAGATCTGCGCGGTCACCTCGGCGTCGTAGATCGGGACCTCGATCGTCAGCGGGCCGTCGCCGGCGCCGGAAACGAGCGCCGCCGGCAGCCGCTGCGGATCGGTGTCGATCCAGTACTCGTGCTGCCAACCGCCCGCGTCGATCCGCTGGCGGAAGTAGCCCTTGCGGTACATCAGGCCGACCGCGACCAGCGGGACCGCGCAGTCCGATGCCTCTTTGAGCAGGTCGCCTGCGAGCGCGCCGAGGCCGCCGGAGTAGACGGGCAGCGAAACGTGCAGCCCGTACTCGGCGCACAGGAACGCCACCGGCCGAGCGGGGTCGATCGAGGGATACGGCGGGCGGTCCAGGTCCGCCTTCACCTGGGCCTCGATCGTGGCGGCGCGCTCGAGCAGCGCCCCGTCGGCGGCGGCGCGACGCAGGGCGCCGGCCGAGGCCTCTTGGAGCAACCGAACCGGGTTCTGGTTGGTGAGCGCGAAGCGGGCGGGATCGACCGAGGCGAACAGCTCCGGACCGCCGGGCAGCCAAGACCAGCGGTAGTTGTAGGCGAGGCGCGCGAGCGGGGCGAGGGCATCCGGTAGGCGCCCGGCGAGCTCCTCCGCCGCGCGGCGCATGTCCTCGCGGCCGTCGTTCATCGTCACCCGGCCGTAGCTCACGGCGGGGGATTATCCGGCAAGCGCTACTCTCGCGCTTCTTGACCGGCCCCACCAGCGCCGAAACCGACTGCCGCCTCGGCGTGCTGGCGTTCGGCGACTCGATCACCAACGGGGGCGGGGAGCTGCAATGGGGCGTCGCGCTGCAGTCGTGGGCGCTGTGGGTGGCGCGAGGGCTGGCACTGCCGTTCACGTGCTACGCGGTCGACGGAGCGCGGGTCCTCGACGTGGTGCAGCGCCAGATCCCGGCGTTCGAGGGGCTGACCGGCGCCCAGGCTCGCTATCAGCTCGGCTGCCTGTACATCGGGGTCAACGACGTGCGCTCGCCGGAGTGGGACCCCGCGGTCTTCGAGGCGGAGTTCCGTCGCGCCTTGCAGTTCTTGCGCGGCCGGTGCGACCAGGTTCTGGCGGTGGCGGCGCCGCTCGATCTGGGGCGACCCCGCGCCGGGGCCACGGTCGAGGATTTGAATGATGTTGTTTCGCGTGTCGCGGGCGAGCTCGGGACCCTATTGCTCGATCTGCGCTCGTGGGGCGCCCGCAATCTGGTGATGACCGACCACGTCCATCCCACTGCGTTCGGCCAGATCGATATCGCCGAGCGGGCGCTGGCGGTGCTCGCCGGCGCCGGTATGCGGGTCGAGGTCAGGCCGTCCTCGCTGATCTCGTACTCAACCAGCCGGCGCCAGCGGCTCCGGGGCGACTGGACGTACGTCTACCGCCACGCGAAGGTCAGCGCCCGGTCCGCGGCGCTGCGGGCCCGGTTCGCGTTGCGCGGAGGTCTTTAGAGACCGGCGGGGTGCAGGACAGTCGGGAACGTCGACAGGTACGCCGCGGACGGGGTGCCGATCTTCTCGACGCCACCGCCGCCGCCCCAGGCGCCGTGCGATCCGCCCGACTCGTAGAACTGCCCGTTGATCTCGATGATCACGTGGCCGCTCTGGCCCGGGAGCGCCCGGTCGTAGACCGTGACGTACTGCCCGGGGCCCGACTCCATCCCCGCCTGCTGGGGCAGCGCGGTCGTGTCGACGGGCTGGCTCAGGTAGCCGCCGGCATGGAGCACCGCGGACACGAACCCGGAGCAGTCGTAGCCGCTCTGCGGCCCCCAGCCGCTATGGCCGCCACCGTAGACGTAGGGCTCGCCGACCAGTGAGTTGGCCATGTTGGTCATCGCCTGGACCTGCGCCGGCTCCGAGCCACCGGTGCCGGCGAGCGTCGAGCCGGCGGTCAGCCCGAGCGAGTTCGTTGCCGGGAGCAGCGAGGACAGATCCGGCGTCAGCGCCGAGGTGTCCGTCGAGCTGCCGTCGCTGCCGCCGATCGCCGAGGCCATCAGCGAGTCCGGGGACAGGGCCGACGTCGTGGGGTCGGTCCCGAGCGCAGAGGACAGCGCGTCGCTGAAGCTCGAGGATCCGGTCGTGCCCGTGGTGCCCGTGGTGGCGCCAAGCGACGCTCCGCCCGACGTGCTCGAGGTGGCGGAAGAGGCGGCGAGGGCGCTGGGATCCGTGAGCTGTTGCTGCATCGCCAGGATCTGGTCGATGCGGCTCGTCACAGCATCAATACTCATCAACCACTGCGATCGGCGCCGGCGCGGGGAACTTGAGTCCCGCCCCGGCGCGGCAACTTGGGCCCCAACCGTCTGGTCGATAACTCGCGCCCGCCGCGAGTTATCTGCCAGTCGCACCGGTTTAGCCCGGTCGAGCCAGCCGCCCCGCGTCCTCGGTGGCCGCCCGCAGCCGCCGCGCCAGCGCCGGCGTCAGCGCGCCGGCCTCCATCCGCCACCGCCAGCTGCCCCCCGCCCGCCCGGGGTCGTTCATGCGCGCTTCGGACCCCAGCCCGAGCACGTCCTGAGCCTGGAGCATCGCGACCCGCGCCGGCGACCGGAGCGCCAGCCGGATCAGGCTCCACCACGGCTCCCGCTCCACGACGCCGAACCGGGCGAACTCGGAGTCCACGAACGAACGAAGGTCAGCCGACAACCCCGAGTACCACCCCGAAGCGGTGTCGTGATCGTGCGTGCCCGTGTACACGACCGTGTCCTCGACGTGGTTCTCGAACGCGTGCGGGCTCCGGACAACAACAGGATCGAAGCCGAACTGGAGCACGACCATCCCCGGGAACCCGAGCGACTCGCGCAGCGACGTAACCGCCGGCGTGATCACACCAAGGTCCTCGGCGACCAACGCGACGTCGCCCAACGACCGCGCAACCGCGTCGAACAGCGCGCGTCCGGGTCCGCGCTTCCACGTCCCGGACCGTGCCGTGCGCGCCCGGGAAGGCACGGCCCAGTACGCCACGAACCCGCGGAAGTGGTCGATCCGGGCCAGATCGAACAGCGACAGCGTCCGCCGCAACCGCTCGACCCACCACCGATACCGGCGCCGGCGGAGCGCGGGCCAGTCGTACACCGGGTTGCCCCATAGCTGCCCATCGTCCGAGAACGCATCCGGTGGCGCTCCCGCGACCACGCCGGACCGGAACATCCAGGGATGGGCGCGATGGTCGGCGCTGCCGGGCGCCACGTAGATCGCCACATCGCCGAACAGCCGAACCCCCCGTTCCGCGGCATACGAGCGCAAAGCGCTCCATTCGCGATCAAACCGCACCTGGTCGGCCAGCGCGCCACGCGCCGAGAACCGCTCCCAGTCGACCGCCCAGAACGACTCGCGGTCGCGGAACGACGAAATCTCCGACGCTGACACCGGCGCCCGCGGCGAGCCCAGGAACCCCGGCCATGCCGCGAACGCCGAGCGCGCCTTGTACGGAGAGTGGTAGCGATCGGGCGGCCCGAGCGGCAGCACCTGCCACCACGTCTGCCCCGCCGCGGCCAGCCAATCGACGAAGCGATAGGCCTCCGGGCCGAGGCGGCCACCCGGCAGCGACGTTAGATGAAGCTGAACACCGCTTGAGCGCGGCAGCGCGATCATGTATGAGCCAACCTCTGAATCACCGATCGTTGTTTACCCATCGCGTAGGCGGATATTTTCGACGTGACGCACCCGCCTTGCGGGACCCCCTCTAGTCCCGTCCCGTCCGCCGTGCGACCCTCGACCCGTCCGTCCACCGGGACCGCCCATGAGCACAACACCCACTGAAGCCAAACCGAGCGCCGCGCCGCGGCGCACAAACCGCAAGTCACCCACGCCGGACCGCATCGTGATCCAGTACCCGACCCCGGCGGTCGACGGCGGCCGGTACGCCGCCAAGCGCTGCGTCGGGGACACCGTAACCGTCGAGGCCGACATCTTCCGCGACGGCCACGATCTCCTCCGCGCGGTAGTCCGCTACAAGGGCCCGGGCGACGTCGACTATCGCGAGTCGGAGATGGAGCGGATCGACGCCCACCTCGGCGGCGTCCGCTGGGCCGGCAGCTTCGACGTCGACCGCCAGGGCCGCTGGGAGTACACGGTGCAGGCGTGGACCGACGTGTTCGGGACGTGGCGCGACGAGCTCCAGCGTAAGGTCGCCGCGCAGCAGCACGAACTCGCCGGCGAGATCTCCGAGGGCGTCCTGCTCCTCAAGGGGACGAAGAAGGCCGCCAAGGACGAGGCCGACAAGGCGCTGATCGGGCACGCCGCTACCGCGCTCGCCGACGAAAAGATCCCCGAGTCGGCCAAGCACGACGTCGCCCTCGGCCCCGAGCTGTTCGCCGCCGTCGAGCGGCTTCAGCCCCGCCACGGCAGCGTCACCCTCCCGAAGCCGATCGCCATCGAGGTCGACCGCCTGCGCGCACGGTTCGGCAGCTGGTACGAGCTGTTCCCCCGATCCTGGGGTGGTCTCAAAGGCGTCCAGCGCGAGCTTCCCCGGCTGGCCGAGCTCGGCTTCGACATCCTGTATCTGCCGCCGATCCACCCGATCGGCCTGACCAACCGCAAGGGCGCCAATAACTCGCTCACCGCCGGACCCACCGACCCGGGCTCCCCCTGGGCGATCGGCGACGAGACCGGCGGCCACGAGGCCGTTCACAAGGACCTCGGAACAATCGAGGACCTCAGGAACCTCACGGAGGCGGCACGGAAGCACGACATCGACGTCGCGCTCGACTTCGCGATCCAGGCCTCGGCCGACCACCCGTGGTTGCACGAGCACCCTGAGTGGTTCCACCGCCGCCCGGACGGCACGCTGAAGTACGCGGAGAACCCGCCCAAGCGCTACCAGGACATCTACAACGTCAACTGGGACTCGCCGGACTGGCAGGGCCTATGGGACGCGCTGCTGACAATCGTCCTGCAGTGGGTCGACTGCGGCGTAACCGTTTTCCGCGTCGACAACCCGCACACCAAGCCGTTCGCGTTCTGGCAGTGGCTGATCAAGCAACGTCCACGAGCACAACCGCGACGTCATCTTTCTGGCGGAGGCGTTCACGCGCCGCGCGGTCATGCGCCAGCTCGCGAAGATCGGCTTCACCCAGTCCTACACGTACTTCACCTGGAAGAACTCGCGGTGGGAGCTGACCGAGTACGTCTCGGAGCTCGCGCTCACCGACGAGAGCGACTACTTCCGCCCGAACTTCTTCGCGAACACGCCCGACATCCTCCACGAGTACCTCCAGCACGGGGGCCGCCCGGCGTTCGAGGCTCGGCTGATACTCGCCGCGACGCTCAGCCCCACGTACGGGATCTACTCGGGCTACGAGCATGCCGAGAACCTCGCCGTCCGCGAGGGCTCCGAGGAGTACCTGAACTCCGAGAAGTACGAGATCAAGGAGCGCGCGCTCGACGGCCCGATGCTCCCGCTGGTCCAGCGCATCAACCACATCCGGCGCGACAACGTGGCGCTCCAGGAGCTCACCAACGTCACGTTCCTCGACACGGCCAACGACGCGCTGATCGCCTACGCCAAACAGTCGCGGGGGAACGCCGTGATCACCGTCGTCAGCATCGACCCCCATCAGGTCCAGGAGGGCCTCGCGATCGTGCCTGCCAATCTCGGTCTGCCCCCGAGCTTCACCGCACACGACCTGCTCACGGACGAGCGCTACCAGTGGCGCATCGGTCCGAACTACGTCCGGCTCGAGCCCGGTTACCGTCAGGCGCACATCGTGCGCGTGGAGATGTGATGAGCGTCGGGCCGCCCACCCTCACGCACCTGATCGCGCGCGAGCGCAGCCAGATGATCACGCCGCCGCCGCCGCACGAGCCGGCGACCGGACCGCAGGCACAGACGCGCCAGTGGTTCGAGGCCGAGCCGCTGTGGTTCAAGCGCGCGGTGTTCTACGAGATCCACATCCGCGGGTTCTTCGACGCCAACGGCGACGGCTCGGGCGACTTCCGCGGCCTGACCGAGAAGCTCGACTACCTCCAGTGGCTTGGCATCGACTGCATCTGGCTGCTGCCCTTCTACCGCTCGCCGCTCCGAGACGGCGGCTACGACATCGCCGACTTCACCTCGGTCCATCCGGACTACGGCAACGTCGACGACGTTCACGAGCTGATCGACGCCGCGCACGCCCGCCGCATCCGCGTGATCGCCGATCTCGTGATGAACCACACCTCGAGCGAGCACCCCTGGTTCCAGGAGTCGCGCTCGAGCGCCGACTCGCCCAAGCGCGACTGGTACGTGTGGTCGGACACCAACGAGCGCTACCAGGACGCGCGGATCATCTTCATCGACACCGAGACGTCGAACTGGACCTGGGACCCGGTCGCCGGCGCCTACTACTGGCACCGGTTCTTCTCCCACCAGCCCGACCTCAACTACGACAACCCCGAGGTCCAGGAGGCGATGATCGAGGTGCTGCGCTTCTGGCTCGACCTCGGGCTCGACGGGTTCCGGCTCGACGCGGTCCCGTACCTGTTCGAGCGCGACGGAACGATCTGCGAGAACCTGCCCGAGACCCACGCCTACCTGAAGCGGATCCGCCGCGAGGTCGACGAGCGCTACCCCGACCGCGTGCTGCTCGCCGAGGCCAACCAGTGGCCCGCGGACGTCGTCGAGTACTTCGGCGACGGCGACGAGTGCCAGATGGCGTTCCACTTCCCGGTGATGCCGCGGATGTTCATGGCGATCCGGCGCGAGGAGGCCGTGCCGATCTACGAGATCCTCGAGCAGACACCGCAGATCCCCGAGAGCTGCCAGTGGGGTCTGTTCCTGCGCAACCACGACGAGCTGACGCTCGAGATGGTCACCGACGAGGAGCGCGACTACATGTACGCCGAGTACGCCAAGGACCCGCGGATGAAGCTCAACGTCGGCATCCGCCGCCGCCTGGCGCCGCTGCTCGACAACGGCCGCGACGAGATCGAGCTGATGCACGCGATCCTGTTCTCGCTGCCGGGCTCGCCCGTCCTCTACTACGGCGACGAGATCGCGATGGGCGACAACGTGTTCCTCGGCGACCGCGACGGGGTACGGACGCCGATGCAGTGGACCGGCGACCGCAACGGCGGCTTCAGCCGCGCCGACTTCGCGCAGCTGTACGCGCCGCCGCTGATGGACCCCGTCTACGGCTTCCAGGCGGTCAACGTCGAGGCGCAGCTGCGTACCGCCACCTCGCTGCTGCGCTGGCTGCATCGCTTCATCTCGCTGCGCAAGGAGCACCCGGTGTTCGGCTTCGGCACCTACGAGCCGATCGAGCCCTCGAACCCGCGGATCTTCGCGCACATGCGCCGGTTCGAGGATGATCGGTCCTGTGCGTCCACAACCTCGCCCGCTCCGCCCAGGCGGTCGAGCTCGATCTCAGCGCGTTCGAGGGGCGTTACCCGGTGGAGCTGTTCGGCCGCTCGCGGTTCCCGCGGATCGGCGAGCTGCCCTACCTGCTGACGCTGGGTCCGCGCGGCTTCTACTGGTTCGAGCTGGTCGAGGAAGAGCAGCCCGACGATGAGTGAGGGTCTTCAGATCACCGCCGATGAGATCCGCCGCGCCCTCGACGAGGAGGAGCTGCGCGACTGGGTCCAGCAGCAGCGCTGGTACGCGTCGAAGGCCCGCCAGGTGGCCGGGATCGAGATCGTCGAGAGCATCCTGCTGCGCGACGACCCGTTGCTGCTGCTGGCGCTCGTCCAGACGCGCTTCGCCACCGGGACGCACGAGCTCTACCAGCTGCCCCTGGCCCTCCAGGCCCCGGGCGCGGACGGGCTTCCACACGGCGAGTCGATCGCACACACCGAGGACTGGACCGTGTACGACGCGCTCGCCGAGCCCACCCAGGCGCTCGAGCTGCTGCGGCGGATCGAGACCACCGACGAGATTCCGACCGCGGACGGCCAGTTCAGCTTCCACCGGGTCGAAGGTGCCGAGCCGCAACTGTCGGCCGACACCACCGTCCGCCTGATCGGAGTCGAGCAGTCGAACTCGTCGATCGTGTTCGACGACTCGATCGTGCTCAAGGTGTTCCGCAAGCTCGAGCCCGGCATCAACCCCGAGCTCGAGATGCTGCGCTTCCTGACCGGGCGCGGCTTCCCCAACATCGCGCCGCTCCACGGCTGGTACGAGTACGAAGGGCAGGCGCTCGCTTCGACGCTCGGCGTCGCGCAGACGTTCCTGCCCGACGCGGTCGACGGCTGGGAGCTGGCGCTCGACGAGATCGGTCCGCGCCCGAGATGTTCCTCGAGCGGCTCGGGAGCCTCGGCACGGTCACCGCGCAGCTGCACACGTGCTGGCCTCCGACGCGTGCGATCCGGCATTCTCGCCCGAGGAGCCGAGCCAGGAGGCGCTGTCGCTGCTGACCGCGACGATCGACGAGGACATCGAGCGGATCTTCCTGCGCCTGCCCGACGACGAGCGCCTCGCGCCGATCGTCGGCCGCGGCCAGGACGTTCGCGAGCGGCTCGCCGCCCGCGCCCAGATCGGCGTCAGCGGCCGCGTGATCCGCACCCACGGCGACTACCACCTCGGACAGACGCTGTACACGCCGCGCGGCTGGGTGATCATCGACTTCGAGGGCGAGCCGGCGCGTCCGCTGCCCGAGCGCCGGCAGAAGCGCTCGCCGCTGCGCGACGTCGCGAGCATGCTGCGCTCGTTCGCGTACGTGACCTCGGCGGTCGAGCTCCTGCGAGTCGGCGCGCTCCGGCGGACTTCGAGCAGCGAGCGCGCGAGCGGTTCCTCGAGCACTACTTCGCCGACGTCGACCCGACGCTGCTGCCGGCCGGCGAGGCCGCGATCACCAACCTGCTGTCGATCTTCGAGCTCGAGAAGGCGATCTACGAGCTCCAGTACGAGCTCGACAACCGCCCGGACTGGGTCTCGATCCCGGTCGCCGGGATCGGGCGACTCCTGGAGGGCGCATGACCGTCGCCACCAGCGAACTCGACTCGCTCGTCCGCCGCGAGCACTCCAATCCGCACTCCGTCCTCGGCGCCCATCCGCAGAACGGCGGCGTTGCGATCCGCGCCCTGCGCCCGGCGGCGCGCTCGGTCACCGCGGTGGCCGACGGCCACCCCGCCGTCGAGCTCAAGCAGATCCACCCCGGCGGCGTGTTCGAGGGCGTGGTCGAGGGCGCCGAGCTGCCGCTGCACTACCGGCTCGAGGTCGACTACGGCGACGCCGGCACGTTCACGATCGACGATCCGTACGCGTTCGCGCCGACGCTCGGCGAGCTCGACCAGCACCTGATCGGCGAGGGCCGCCACGAGGAGCTCTACGAGAAGCTCGGCGCGCACGTCCGGGAGATGGAGACCGGCGCACCCGGAGGTCCGCGTCGCCGGCACCGCGTTCGCGGTCTGGGCGCCGGCGGCCCGCGCGGTCAGCGTCGTCGGCGACTTCAACTCCTGGGACGGCCGGCTGCACCCGATGCGCTCGCTCGGCTCGAGCGGCATCTGGGAGCTGTTCCTCCCCGGCGTCGGAGCCGGCGCGCGCTACAAGTACGAGATCCTCGCCGCCGACGGGCGAGCTGCTGCTGAAGGCCGACCCGTACGCGCAGGAGGCCGAGGTCCCGCCGCAGACGGCGTCGGTCGTGTTCGCGCCGCATCACGACTGGAGCGCGGACGACGCCGAGTGGCTGCGCGCGCGCCGGGCGCAGCAGCCGCTCCGGCGGCCGATGTCGATCTACGAGGTCCACCTCGGCTCGTGGCGGCTGAACCCGCTCGAGGGCAACCGGTCGCTCACCTACCTCGAGCTCGCCGACGAGCTGTCCGCGTACGTCAAGGACATGGGCTTCACGCACGTCGAGCTGCTGCCGGTGATGGCCCACCCGTTCGCGGGCTCGTGGGGCTACCAGGTGACCGGCTACTTCGCCCCGACGCCGCGCTACGGCTCGCCCGACGACTTCCGCCAGTTCGTCGACCGCATGCACGCGAACGGGATCGGCGTGATCCTCGACTGGGTGCCGGCGCACTTCCCGCGCGACGAGTTCGCGCTCGCGCGCTTCGACGGCACCGCGCTGTACGAGCACGCCGACCCGCGCCGCGGCGCGCACCCCGACTGGGGCACGCTGGTGTTCAACTTCGGCCGCCACGAGGTCCGCAACTTCCTGATCTCGAACGCGCTGTTCTGGCTGCGCGAGTACCACGTCGACGGGATCCGCGTCGACGCGGTCGCCTCGATGCTGTACCTCGACTACTCGCGCGCGCGAGGGCGAGTGGGTCCCCAACCAGTTCGGCGGCCGCGAGGACCTCGACGCGGTCGCGTTCCTCAAGGAGCTCAACGAGGTGATCTACGGCCGCGAGCCCGGGATCATCTCCGCCGCCGAGGAGTCGACCGCCTGGCCGGGCGTCTCGCGCCCGACCTACCTCGGCGGCCTCGGCTTCGGCTTCAAGTGGAACATGGGCTGGATGCACGACACGCTCGGCTACTTCCAGCAGGACCCGATCTACCGCCGCTACCACCACCACGAGCTGACGTTCAGCCTGATGTACGCGTTCAGCGAGAACTTCATCCTGCCGCTGTCCCACGACGAGGTCGTCCACGGCAAGGGCTCGCTGTACTCGAAGATGCCGGGCGACCGCTGGCAGAAGCTCGCCAACCTGCGGGCGCTGTACGCCTACATGTGGGCCCACCCGGGCAAGAAGCTGCTGTTCATGGGCGGCGAGCTCGCGCAGGAGCAGGAGTGGAGCCACGAGCGCTCGCTCGACTGGCATCTGCTCGAGCAGCCCGAGCACGCCGGCATCCAGGCGCTGGTCCGCGACCTCAACCGCCTCTACCGCGACGAGCCGGCGCTGTGGGAGGTCGACTCCGATCCCGCCGGGTTCTGGTGGCTCGAGCCCAACGACGCCGACCGCAACGTGCTCGCGTTCGCGCGCGCCGTCGCGCGGACGGCGAGCGCGGTCGTCGTGTTCGTCGCGAACCTCTCGCCGGTGCCGCGCGCGGGCTACCGGCTCGGGCTGCCGCGCGCGTGCCGCTGGCGCGAGGCGCTCAACACCGACTCGACGTTCTACGGCGGCAGCGACGTCGGCAACCTCGGCGGCGTCGAGCCCGAGCCGATCCCGTGGCACGGGCAGCCGGTCTCGGCCGAGGTCACGCTGCCGCCGCTGGCGGCGCTCTGGCTCGTGCCCGAGTGAGCTCGCGAGCTGCCCAGCTGGGCAGCGGCCGCGTACCCGTGGGAGCGGCCGCTCGGCGCGCGGCCGCGTGCGGCGACGGCACGTCGAGTTCCGCGTCTGGGCGCCGCGCGCGGAGTCGGTCGCGCTGCGGCTCGGGCGAGCCGCGAGCGTCGCGCTCGACGACGCCGGCTACGGGGTCTACGAGGTGGTCGCCCCGGCTCGCGCCGGGGACGACTACCGGTTCGTGCTCGACGGCCGGCGGCTTCCCGATCCGTGCTCGCGCTGGCAGCCGGACGGGCTGCGCGGGCCCGTCGCGCGTGGTCGTCGCCGCTCGTCGCCCGCCGACCGCTGGCTCGCGCCGCCCGCCGCTGCGGCGAGCTCGTGATCTACGAGCTGCACGTCGGCACGTTCACGCGCCGAGGGGACGTTCGACGGCGGCGATCCCGCATCTGCGCGAGCTCGCCGAGCTCGGCGATCACCGCGATCGAGATGATGCCGGTCGCCGAGTTCCCCGGCGCGCGCGGCTGGGGCTACGACGGCGTCTACATCTCGCGCCGCGCAGTCCTCCTACGGCGGGCCCGCGGGACTCGCAGCGGCTGGTCGCGGCCGCGCACGAGCACGGGCTCGCGGTGATCCTCGACGTCGTCTACAACCACGTCGGCGCCTCGGGCGTCAAGGCGCTCGACGCGTTCGGCCCGTACTTCACCGAGAAGTACGAGACGCCGTGGGGCCGGGCGATCAACTACGACGACGCCGACTGCGACCCGGTCCGCGAGTGGGTGCTGCCAGAGCGCCGAGCGGCTGGATCCGCGACTTCGGGATCGACGGGCTGCGGCTCGACGCGATCCACGCGATCTTCGACTCGAGCGCCGAGCACATCGTCGCCGCGGTCGCCCGGCGCGTGCACGCGGTCGACGCCGGCGCGCTCGTGATCGCCGAGAGCGGCCTCAACGACCCGCGCGTGATGCGCGCCGCGCGAGCGCGGCGGCTACGGCTGCGACGCCGCCTGGGCCGACGACTTCCACCACGCGCTGCGCACGCTGCGTGACCGACGAGCGCGACGGCTACTACGCCGACTTCGGCCGCGTCGCGCAGCTCGCCAAGGCGTTGCACCGCCCGCACGTCCACGACGGCGACTACTCGAGCTTCCGCCGGCGGCGCTTCGGCGCGCCCGCCGACGACGTCCCGCCCGAGCGGTTCGTCGTCTTCTCCCAGAACCACGACCAGGTCGGCAACCGCGCCTTCGGCGACCGGCTGCCGCCGCGGCCCGGCCGCTGGCCGCGTTCTGCACGCTGCTCTCGCCGTTCGCGCCGCTGCTGTTCATGGGCGAGGAGTACGGCGAGCACGCGCCGTTCCAGTTCTTCTCCGACCACATCGACAAGGAGATCGCGGAGGCGACGCGCAAGGGCCGGCGGCGCGGAGTTCGCCGCGTTCGCCTCGTTCGCCGAGGAGATCCCCGATCCCGCAGGACCCGGCGACGTTCGAGCGCTCGAAGCTGACCGCGCGAGCGCGACCCGGCGATCGCCGCGCTGTACGCGCGAGCTGCTGGCGTGCGCCGGCGGCTGCCCGCCGGGCGACGCCGACGCGATCGAGTTCGACGAGGACGCGCGCTGGCTGCGCGTCCGCCGCGGCGCGTTCGAGCTCGTCTGCAACTTCGCCGCCGAGCGCGTCGGCGCGTGCCGTGCGCCGGCGGCGTCGGTCGTGCTCGCGACCCACGCGCGAGCCGCCGCTCGAGCGACGGCGCGATCGTCGAGCTCGCCGCCGCTGTCGGGAGCGCTGATCACGGTGAACGACGAGGTCTGGCCGGGCCAGCCGTTCCCGCTCGGCGCCGACCTGGGACGGCGGCGGCACCAACTTCTCGCTCTTCTCCGAGCACGCCGAGGCGCGTCGAGCTGTGCCTGTTCGACGACGACGGCGACGAGACGCGGATCGAGGTGACCCAGCGCACGCGCGCTCAACTGGCACTGCTACCTGCCCGGCGTCGGCCCGGGCCAGCGCTACGGCTACCGCGTCCACGGCCCCTACGCGCCCGCACGAGGGCCACCGCTTCAACCCCGCCAAGCTGCTGATCGACCCGTACGCGAAGGCGATCGACGGGCGTCGTCGACTGGGCGCACGACGCGAACGTGCTGCCCTACGTGCCCGACCGGCGACGAGGACGCCGACCTCGAGCCCGACGACGAGGACGACGCCGCGGCGATGCCGAAGTCGGTCGTGATCGACGACGCGTTCGACTGGGAGGGCGACCGCCCGCCGCGGATCCCGTTCGCCGACACGGTCATCTACGAGACCCACGTCAAGGGCTTCACGATGCGCCACCCCGAGCGTCCGCGAGGACCTGCGCGGCACCTACGCCGGGCTCGCCTCCGAGCCGGCGATCGCCTACCTGCGCGACCTCGGCGTCACCGCCGTCGAGCTGCTGCCGGTCCACCACATCTCCGACGAGTCGTTCCTGGCCGAGCGCGGGCCTCACGCAACTACTGGGGCTACAGCACGATCGGCTACTTCGCGCCCGCACTCCGAGTACGCCGCCACCGGCCGCCGCGGCGAGCAGGTGCGCGAGTTCAAGGGGATGGTCAAGGCGCTGCACCGCGCCGGGATCGAGGTGATCCTCGACGTCGTCTACAACCACACCGCCGAGGGCAACCACCTCGGGCCGATGCTGTCGTTCAAGGGCGTCGACAACCCGTCCTACTACCGGCTGATGCCCGACGACCCGCGCCACTACATGGACTTCACCGGCACCGGCAACTCGCTCAACCCGGTCCACCCGAGCGTGCTGCGGCTGATCATGGACTCGCTGCGCTACTGGGTGACCGAGTGCCACGTCGACGGCTTCCGCTTCGACCTCGCCTCGGCGCTCGCGCGCGAGTTCTTCGACGTCGACCGGCTGTCGGCGTTCTTCGACGTGATCCACCAGGACCCGGTGCTCTCGCAGGTCAAGCTGATCGCCGAGCCGTGGGACGTCGGCCCGGGCGGCTACCAGGTCGGCAACTTCCCGGTGCTGTGGTCGGAGTGGAACGGCGTCTACCGCGACACGATGCGCGACTTCTGGCGCGGGCAGCGCGAACTGCGGCGAGTTCGCCTCGCGGCTGTCGGGCTCGTCCGACCTCTACGAGGCCGACGGCCGCGACCCGTTCGCCTCGATCAACTTCATCACCGCCCACGACGGCTTCACGCTCGCGCGACCTCGTCTCCTACAACGAGAAGCACAACGAGGCCAACCTCGAGGACAACCGCGACGGCA
The DNA here is from genome assembly GCA_963699325.1 of uncultured Solirubrobacterales bacterium. Taxonomy (GTDB): domain Bacteria; phylum Actinomycetota; class Thermoleophilia; order Solirubrobacterales; family Solirubrobacteraceae; genus Palsa-465. Next base: position 244,223 of record CAVOTN010000025.1, read on the forward strand.
CCGACGACAACCGCTCGTGGAACTGCGGCGTCGAGGGCGACGACCGACGATCCCGGAGGTGCTCGCGCTGCGCGCGCGCCAGCAGCGCAACTTCCTGACGACGCTGCTTCGTCTCGCAGGGCACGCCGATGCTGCTCGGCGGCGACGAGCTCGGCCGCACCCAGCACGGCAACAACAACGCCTGGTGCCAGGACAACGAGCTCTCCTGGTACGACTGGGAGCGAGACGCCGGCAGCGAGCGAGCTGCGCGAGTTCACGCAGCGGCTGATCGCGCTGCGCCGCGAGCACCCGGTGTTCCGCCGCGAGAGCTTCCTGCGCGGGCGAGCAGGTCAAGGGCTCGGGGCTGCCCGACGTCTGGTGGTTCCGCGCCGACGGGCGCAAGATGACCCGGCGCGACTGGCAGGACGGCGAGCACGTGCTCGGGATGTTCCTCAACGGCGCGCGAGATCGCCGACCCCCGGGCCCCACGGCGAGGACGATCGAGGACGACTCGTTCCTGCTGCTGTTCAACGCCCACGACGAGGACCGCGACGTTCATGCTCCCGCGCCGGCGCTTCGGCGCGCAGTGGGCGCTCGAGCTCTCGACCGCCGACCCCGACGCCGAGCCCGGCAGCGCCGCGCTACGGCGCCCGCACCGAGGTCGCCGGTCGATGTCCCGCTCGATCGTGATCCTGCAAGCGGGTCGCGTGAGCGGCGCTCGACGCGCCGATGCGAGCTGCGCGCCACCTACCGGCTGCAGCTGACCGCCGAGCTTCGGCTTCGCCGCCGCGCGCGCGCTGGTCCCGTACCTGCGCGACCTCGGCATCTCGCACCTGTACCTGTCGCCCGTCGCTGCAGGCGCGGCCGGGCTCGACCCACGGCTACGACGTGATCGACCCCGGCCGGCTGTCCGACGCGCTCGGCGGCGAGGCCGAGTTCCGAGCGGCTGGCCGGCGGCGCGCGCGACGCCGGGCATGGGCATCGTGCTCGACATCGTCCCCAACCACATGGCGGCCGACGACGCGAACCGCGTACTGGGCCGACCCGGAGCTGCGCGAGCGGTTCTTCGACATCGACCCGGTCGACCGGCCGCCACCGCCGCTTCTTCGACATCGACGACCTGGCCGGCGTCCGCCAGGAGGACCCGGAGGTGTTCGAGCAGACGCACGAGCTGGTGCTCTCGCTCGTGCGCGACGGGCTCGTCGACGGCCTGCGGATCGACCATCCCGACGGGCTCGCCGACCCCGCCGGCTACCTGGCGCGGCTGCGCGAGCGCGGGCGCCGAGCGCGTGTGGGTCGAGAAGATCCTCGACCCCGACGAGCGGCTGCGCGACTGGCCGGTGTGCCGGGACGGTCGGCTACGAGTTCCTCGAACGACGTCTGCGCGCTGTTCGTCGATCCGGCCGGCGAGGCGGCGCTGACCGCGCTGTGGGAGCGAGTGTCCGGGCGACTCGCGCGCCGTTCGGCGAGGTCGCGCTCGAGGCCAAGCTCGAGCAGGCGCGCGGGCACGTTCGCGCCCGAGGTCGAGCGGCTGGCGCGCGAGCTCGGGCGCGTGCGATCGCTCGCGCTGAGCATCGAACGCTCGGCGCGGGCGCTGGCCTCGCTGCCCGTCTACCGGACCTACGTCGACGCCGATCGCGCGGGCGCGTCGGCCGACGAGGACCGCGCGCGCGATCGACGCCGCCGACGATGGACCCGCGAGCTCGCGGCGATGCTGCTGCTCGAGCGCGCCGGCGCCGCCGGAGTTCGTCACGCGCTTTCAGCAGACGACGCCGGCGATCATGGCCAAGGGCGTCGAGGACACCGCCTTCTACCGCTACGGCCGGCTGCTGGCGCTCAACGACGTCGGCGGCGACCCGGCGCGCTTCGGGATCGACGTGCGAGCGCTTCCACGCGCGGTGCCGTCGAGCGCGCCGAGCGCTTCCCGCTGAGCCTGCTCGACGACGCAGACCCACGACGCCAAGCGCTCGGGCGACGTGCGCGCGCGGATCGCCGCGCTGTCGTCGATGCCCGAGCGACTGGGCCGCGGCACGTGCGAGCGCTGGTTCGAGCTCACCGAGCGCGCTGCGCGCGCGGCGGCGCGCCCGACGACGTCGAGCGCTACTTCCTCTTCCAGACGCTGGTCGGCGCCTGGCCGATCGAGCTCGAGCGGATCGAGGCCTACATGGAGAAGGCGCTGCGCGAGGCCAAGCGCAACACGAACTGGGTCGAGCAGAACGCGCGAGTGGGAGGCGGCGGTCACGCGACTTCTGCCGCGCGCTGTACGCGCGACGAGGCGTTCCTCGCCGAGCTTCGAGCCGTTCGTCGCGCGCGTCGCGCGCGGCGGGCGAGCGCGCGGCGCTCGGCCAGCTGGTGCTGAAGCTGACCGCGCCCGGGGATCCCCGACATCTACCAGGGCGACGAGCTCCCGCTACCGCGCGCTCGTCGATCCCGACAACCGCCGGCCGGTCGACTGGGACTGGCACCAGGCGATGCTGCAGCGGCTGATGGGCGGCTCGCCACCGGTCGCCGAGACGCGGAAGCTGTTCCTGATCCTGCGGCTGCTGGGGCTGCGCGCGCGGCGGCCCGGAGCCGTTCGTCGGGCGCGCTACGAGCCGCTCGACGCCGGACCGGACGTGTGCGCGTTCGTCCGCGGCGGCGAGGTGCTGGTCGCGGTCGCCGTGCGCGGGACGAGGCGCCGGCGACGGCGGTGCTCGCGGATCCGCCGGGCGGCCGCTGGCGCGACGTGCTGCGCGGCGAGGAGCGCTCGTTCGGCCCGGGCGCGCGCGTCGCGCGACTGGTCGGCGAGCACGGGATCGCCGTGTTCGAGCGGCTGTAGCCGGCGGCGGCGGACGGTTCGTTACACGCGGTCCGATCCGATCGCCGCATGTGACGAACTGGCTGCTCAGCGGCCAGAACCTCGAACGCGCCGGGCTTGGCGCGGTGGATGTAACAAACCGTCCGCTTGACCGGCTCGCCGGCGCCGCATCTCGGGCCAGCAGCACGGCCGTCGTAGCGTGCCTTCGGCCTAGCCGAGCTCGCGCAGCAGCTCGTCGAGGTCGAGCTCGTCTCCGAACTGGCCCGCCAGGTGACCCTGCCCGTCGCGCGGCCACTGCTCGACCGGGCGGTCCCACATCAGCTCGACGTCGTTGCCGTCAGGGTCGGTGATGTAGATCGCCTCGTGGGTGCCGTGGTCGGCGGTCTGGCGGATCGGCCAGTCGACGTCCTTCAGCCGGCGGTAGGCGTCGGCGAGCGCTCGGCGGGTCGGGTACGCGAGCGCGACGTGGTGCAGGCCGGCGACGCCATCGGGCTGCGGGCCGCCGCCCTTGGACTTCCAGGTGTTGAAGCCGAGGTGGTGGTGGTAGCCGCCGGCCGACACGAACAGGATGTCGCCGGTCGTACCCCAGCCGGGGACGTCGCGAGCCTCGGCGACCACGTCGAAGCCGAGCACGTCGACGTAGAACGCGCGGATCCGGTCGATGTCGGCTGTGCGCAGGTGCGTGTGGCCGATCCGGACGCCCGGATCGATCGGGTCGGCTGCCCGGGCGACGGGGCGACGAACTTGCCCTGCGGGCCGTTCCACGACACGTAATGGTGTCATGAACCGCGCCCACCCGATAGGGTCCCGCGGCGTCGCG
>CAVOTN010000026.1:0-751909 GCA_963699325.1 uncultured Solirubrobacterales bacterium
CCGGATCACGGGATTCTCCTCAGATCCGATCACCCAAATTCCCCACCCTGGGTAGAGCCTGACCGCGTGCGCGGGGAGGCGGCGTAGGCGAGTTCCGTAGGAACGAGCCGTAGTCCGCCTTCCCGCGCGTGGCGCGCGTTCTGTCTGGGGTCCCCCTCACCGTCGTCGGTTCTGACGCGATGACGAGCGAGAGGGACCGGTGGGGATGCTCACACAGGAGAACGACGTGGAGATACATGCTTTGGCTGCGCGTGGCTGGAATCAGTCGGCGATCAGCCGTCACACCGGCCGGGACCGCAAGACGGTCCGCAGGTACCTGGCCGCCGGCGAGGAGCCGTTGGTGCGGGAGGCGGCGGCGAGTTGCCTTGAGCCGTGGCGGGCGTATATCGCGGAACGGTTCGTCGATGATCCGCACCTGCCGGCCGTGTCGCTGTTGGACGAGCTGACTGCGGCCGGGTTCGACCGCTCGTATCCGACGTTGGTCCGCGAGTTGCGGCGCACCGGGCTGCGGCCGGTGTGTCTGGTCTGCCAGCAGCGGCGCGGGAACGCGCCGACGACGGAGATCGACCACCCGCCGGGCGAGGAGATCCAGTGGGACTGGCTCGAGCTGCCCGTCACGCCGTGGGAGCAGCCCGCGTATCTGCTGGTCGGCGCGTTGTCGCACTCCGGCCGGTTCCGTGCTGTTTTCTGCGAGCAGATGACGATCGGGCACCTCGCCGGCGCGCTGCACGACATCCTTGTGGGCCTGAGCGGCACCAGCCTGGTGTGGCGGGTCGACCGGATGGCGACCGCGGTGATCCCGGACAGCGACCGGCTGAACCCGCAGCTCGCGCAGATGGCCAAGCATTACGGCGTCGATGTCGCTGTCTGCCCGCCGCATCGCCCGCAGCGCAAGGGCGTCGTCGAGGCGGCGATCAAGTTCATCGGCGGCCGGTGGTGGCGCACAGCAAAGGTCACGTCGATGCTCGAGGCCCAGCAATCGCTCGACACGTTCACGGTGAACATCTCCGACCGGCGCGGCCGGCGTGGGAGCACCGTCGGCGAGCTCGGAGCCGCCGAGCCGCTCCAGGCGTTGCCCGTGCTCGCGTTCCCGGCGGAGATCGTCGTTGACCGGGTGTGCTCACGCAGCGCGCTGGTCCTGTTCGAGACGAACAAGTACAGCGTTCCGCCCGGCTACGCCAGCCAGCCGCTGGTTCTCCGGGCGCGCGTCGGGGAACCGCACCTAAGGATCGTGACCGCGACCGGGATCAAGGTCGCGACGCACCGACGCGCCCCAAACGGCGCCGAGCAGACGATCCGGACCAGCGAGCACGCCGTCCAGTTGGAGCGGGCCGTGCTGGACGCGTTCACTACCCAGACGTCATGCAGGCGCAAGGTGAACCGGCCGCCCGGGGACGGGGCGCTCGCCGAGCTCGCCAACCTCCACGGCCAACCACCGGCCGTCGCGCCGGTCGTGTCGTTGAGCGACTACGCCAGGCTGGCGGAGGTGGCGTGCTGATGGGAGCCGACACCATCTACCAGCAGCTCCGCGGCCACCTCACGTACCTGAAGCTCGGCGCCGCGGCCGACCAGCTGGCACCAGCGCTGGAAGCCGCCGAGCGGGAGAAGCCGGGCTACACCCAGTTCCTCCACGACCTGCTCGCGACCGAGGTCGCCGCCTGCGAGCAACGCCGCCTCGACGGCCGGATGCGGTTCTCCCGGCTCCCGGCCCACAAGACGCTCGAGCAGTTCGACTTCACCGCGCAACCCACCCTCGACCGCCGGCTCGTCGAAGACCTCGCGACCCTCCGGTTCGTCGAGGAGAAATCGAACTGTTTGCTGATCGGCCCGCCCGGAGTTGGCAAGACACACCTCGCGATCGCGCTCGGCCACCGGGCGGTGCACGCCGGGTACCGCGTCTACTACACCACCGCCGCCGACCTCGTCGCCCGCACATCACGCGCAGCGATGGACGGACGATGGGCGAACACGATGCGCTTCTGGGCCGGACCACAGGTCCTGATCATCGACGAACTCGGCTACCTCCCGATGCCCGGCGAAGCCGCCTCGCACCTGTTCCAGGTCATCAGCCGCCGCTACGAACACGGCAGCATCATCCTCACCACCAACCGAGGGATCGCCAAAGCGCACAGGTTCGAGTGAAGGTGTGGGCTGTCGTTTGCGGCGCTCACACGTTCGCGAACGCGGCCGCTTCGGTCTCGACGGCGCCGATCAGGTAGTGCAGCGCTCCTTCGGGTGTCATCCCGAACGCGGCGGCGACGAGGCGCGGGTCGAAGCGATGGGTGAGTTCGGCTAGGCGCGTCTGCCGCAGCAGGCTCGGGCTGACGTCGGCGGGGTCGAGTATGTGTGAGAGATAGGGCTGGGAGGCGGGGGTGCGGTGCGCGCGAGTACCGCGAGTGACGATCACATGCGGATTCTCGCTGCCGAGCCCAGCTCGGTGGGCGAGGCAGCGCTCGAGCGCGGCGAAGCTGACCGGGTCGAGCGGCACCGGGTGCGGTCGGCGCCCGAGCCGCACCTTCCTCATTGCGGTGTTGACGTTGTTGACGGTGAGCGGTCGCAGCTCGCTGACTGACGCACCATGCAGCAGCGAGAGGAGCCCGACGAGCGCCTCGTGCGGGTGGCAGTGACCGGCCGCCCAGCGTCTGAGGAGCCTGGCTTGGTCTGCTGTGGCGAGAGTGCGGCCGCGGAACCCGCGGGCGGGTCGGTGCGCGAGACCCGCGGTCGGGTCCGTGAGGCAGATCCGTTCCTTGCGGGCGAAGCGGAAGAAGTCGCGCAGCGCCGCCAGTCGGAAGCCCCGATCGCGACCCGTGGCGAGGAACTGCTCGATGTGACCGCGCGAGCACGTCGCCCAGTCGGTGACGCCGGCGCGGTCCAGGTGCGTGGCGAACTGGGCGAGGACCGCGAGGCGCTGCTCGATCGTGTGATCGGTGAGTGGGTGCTCGCCGATCCGGCGGGCGCGCTCGCGACCGGTCAGCAGCCACGCGAGGTATCGCTCGGCCGCGGGACGCAGCGGCGGTGGGCAGCGCTCGATCCGGCGCGCGCGTCGGCCGTGAGCAAGACGTCCGCGCTCATCGCTGGCGAGCACTAGCCCGCGGGCGACTAGGAACCCTTCGAGCAGCCTGGCGGCATCACCCGGGCTGCGCCCGGAACGGCCGCCGTCCGAGACCGCGGCGATCAGCGCGACGGGCCGCTCGATCCCGACGTGCAGCGCCCCCTCCACGCGGCGCAGGTGCCGCACGCAGACCGCTGGTGCGGAGCGCTCGAGCAGCCAGTCGGCGAACGCCCCGAACCATTCCGGGCAGCGCTTCCCGAGCCGATCTTGGGCGCCTTGGACCCAGACGCCGACGATCAGCGGATCGCGTTGATAGCACGCGTTGCAGAGACCGTGGGCGACGTGGCGGCGCACCCGACCGCAGCGCCGGCAGCGCCTCGGAGTGGGCTGCTTGCGCGGCCGAGCGCGACGGATGCAGCGATGACAGCGCGGACCCTCCGCGGTCGGGCGAAGCCGCCATCGCTCGCCACAGCCGGGGCAGGTCTCCTTGGCGGAGTCGTGCCTGGCGCGCCAATAGCAGGGCTGACAACGATCGCGAGCGTGGAGCTTCCCGTCGTGGCCGCAGTCGGCGCAGACACCGTCCATCGGATCAGAACGGTGGCGGCGTGCGCGAACGCGTCTGACCGCGCGGCGCGTGCTGCCGGGCTGGCTTGCCGCCGCGGGCGGGCTTGGCGATCGGGGTGGTGTCGACCTCGATCAGCTCGCCGGGCTGACAGTCAAGCGCCACGCACAACGCCTGCAGCGTGGAGAGCTTGAGCTGCTTGGGTGCCTGGCGCATCAACGCCGACACCGACGCCGCCGACAGCTCAACGCCGGCGCGCTCGGCGAGCAGCCGGCGCAGTTGCGCGCCGGTCCAGATCTCGCGTTGCGCGGCGGCCATCCGCAGCTTCCAACGAACCTCCACGTCAGTGCTCCTCTCGCTCGAGCTCGGCCAACGTGTCCGAGACCGCGCGCACATACGCGTCCTCCACGAACGTCGAGGACGGCTGCACATAGCGCATCGTGGTGCCGACATGCCAGTGGCCGAGCATCTGCTGGATCGCGACCAGGTCCACGCCGCGCTCATAGTTACGCGTCGCGCACGCCCGGCGCAACGCATGCGGCGAGAACCGCTCCTCGACCGGCGCGTCCTCGAGCTGCTGCAGATACACCAACCGGTTGCGGATCGTCCCGAACGCCATCGCCCCGCCGGACTCATCACAGAACAGCACCGGCCCCTTCTCCCGGAACCGGGGGCGCGCCTCGGCCAGATACCAGCGCAGCAGCTCATCGAGCTGGTCGAGCATCGGCACCCACCGTGGCCGCGGGCCCGACCCGCGCGCGCCCTTCCCCAGCCGCACGTGCAGCTTCCCGAACGGCCCGCGATTGAAATGCACATCCCGGATCTCCAGGGCGGCTGCCTCCTGTGCCCGCAGCCCGGCGTGATACAGGGTGCGGAACAGCGCATAGTCACGCGCGGCCGGCGCCCACTTGCGCGCCGTCTCCAGCCGCTCGCGCAGAAAGTCGAAGAACGCGTCGACCCGCTCGACCGTCGGCGGCGGCACCAGCCCCGGCGTCTCCGAGGTGACGTGCCGCGCGGTGTTGAACCGATCCAGCGGATCCCGCAGCCGGCAACCGAACAGCGCCTCGATCTCGACCGCCTTGCGCGCCTCAAGGAACCCGAAGAACCCGCGGAACGCCTGCACATACCCGCGACGGGTGGTCTGCGTCACCCCGCGCTTCACGAGCGCGGCGATCACCCGGTCGACGTCGTGCTCGGTGATCTCCCAAGCCGGCCTGTCCGCCAACACGAGGAACCGCTCGAGCACTCCGGTGCCGTTATCGATCGTGATCTGCGAGAACCCCTGCGCGACCTGCGAGCCCACGAACGCGTCAATGCACTCCTGCTGGAACACCCCCGGATCGGGCGCGCAGCGGGCAGGCCCATCGTCACGTCGGCCTACGGCCTCCGCTCCGACGAGCCCGCCCGCTCCCTCAACCACTCGCAGCTTTCTCCCGGCCAAACCCGCACACCTCCACGTTGCCTCAAAGAAGAAGGCAACGCCTCACAAACGCTGCCAACGCCTCGAAACCTACGGACTCGCCCGGACAGCAGAAAGAGCGCTGCACCTGACGTCATCCGCTCCCCACAAACGTGTGCCAAGAGCAGTTGACTGGGGCCACATCTTCGAAGACACCACCGTCGCGACCGCCGTCCTCGACCGCCTACTCCACCACGCCAGCGTGCTATCCGTCACCGGCGATAGCTACCGCATGCGCCGCCACCGCGACGCCATCGCAGCGCTCCGACCCGCACTCACCGGCCGTCCGCCGGGTGAGGAATTCCCGTGATCACACCTGGGGAATTCTCGTGATCCTTGACACCGCCCCCGCAAGTGTGTTCAACCTCGCCGACCGCGGGCGTATCGCCCCCGGCCAGCGCGCGGATTTCGTGCTCGTGCTCGGCGACCCGTTGACCGACATCACCGCGACCAGAGCCATCGAGCAGATTCGGCGGGCAGGCGTCCTGTGTGACCGACGTGCGTTTGTCGCGAGCGCGGCCGAGACCGAAGAAGTTGACACCTTCTACGCCCAGGTCGCCAAGGCCGTGGCAGCCGTCCGCGAACGCCGGTCCGGCTTCGGCCCGACCGAGACCGGCTGGCACCCGACCGAGCAATACAAAGGCTGGCGGTGTTAGCCGGAAGCCGATCGGTCCACCGGACACCCGTTCCGCTGCTTGGCCTCAACCGGTCAGTGCACCACCCCTGACGTTGCGCATCGTCTCATCCCACCCCGGGCGCTGTCGAGCGAAGGCCGTAGGCCGAAGCGAGATCAGCGCTCGGGGGCGCCCGTGTGGAGCCCGTCGATCAGCTCGGTGAGTTTCTCGGCGGGGGTCCGGAAGCCGAGCGTCTGGCGGGGCCGGCCGTTGAGCTTGCGGGCGACCTCGTCGAGTTCTGCCTGTGTCACCCCGGCGAGACTCTTGCCCTTAGGGAAGTACTGGCGCAGCAGGCCGTTGGTGTTCTCGTTCGACCCGCGCTGCCACGGGCTTCGGGGATCGCAGAAGTACACCTCGACGCCGGTCTCGACGCTGAACCGCCGGTGCTCTGCCATCTCCTTGCCCTGGTCCCAGGTCAGCGAGCGGCGAAGCTGGGCGGGCAGCGTCGTGATGCTCGCCTTGAGCGCCTCGCAGACCGGCTCGGCGTTGGTTCCCTCGGGCAGCGCGACGAGCTGGCAGTAGCGGGTCTGGCGCTCGACCAGGGTCGCGATCGCCGAGTCGCGGGTTCCCATCAGCAAGTCGCCCTCCCAGTGCCCCGGGACGGCCCGGTCGGAGACCTCTGGTGGGCGCTCGGAGATCATCACCATCTCGGCGATCCGGCCCAGGCCTTGGCCGCGGTTCGAGTGTGCCCGGGCATAGCGCTTCTGACGCCGGGTTCGCAGATGCCGGGTGAGCTCGCGCGCAAGCGACCCGCGCGCCTGGACGTACAGCGCGCGGTAGATCGTCTCGTGCGAGATCTGCATCTGCTCATTGTCGGGGTGTGCGAGTCGGAGCCAGCCCGAGATCTGCTGCGGCGAGTGGTCCTGACCGAGCCGCTCGATCACAAGCTCACGCAACTCGGGGCAGACCTCCAGCTTCGTCGCTCGCGGGCGTCGCGCCCGCTCCCACGCCGCCCGCTCGGCCACGTGCGCGCGATAGCGTCGACGGCCGCCGCAACGGTTGATCTCGCGGGAGATCGTGGTGTGCGAGCGACCCAGGACACGACCGATCGCGCGGGCGGATTCTCCTCGGGCTACCCCGCGCGAGATCTCCTCACGCTCAGCCGAGGTCAGGCAACACTCCGCCCGACGGCGTGCCCTCGGCCGGACCCCTCCCATCCGCTGCAGGTACTTGCTCACCGTCCGCTTCGGCATACCGAGCCGGCGACTGATCTCGGCCTCGCTCACCCCCTCCGCGCGTAGCACCCAGATCGCGTCCTTCACAGCCTCGGTCAGATAGTGACCCCTCGGCATCTCCGCACCTCACCTCGTTGGTCAGCGAATCGCTGACTCTCTCGGGTGGTGCGGCGGCAGCCTGAAACCGCCGTGGCAAAGCGCGCATCGAGACGTCGTCTCGATCTGTCCTCGTTTGCGCGGCAAACGCGCACGACTCCCGCGAGCGCTTCGCGCCGAGTGCGGGGCGACCGGCGCTAGCCAGGAGCCCGGACGTTGCAAGCATCAGAGCAGCAGCGAACCCGCCGGCGGTGGCGCTACCGGTATCGGACAGACGGAGTCACGAAGCCGTGCCGGGCGCCAAAGTACGCGCGAGCATGAAAGCGGGTCTTGCTCGGCGCGACGCGACGCACCTGAGATTCGCCAATTGCGCGCCCGCCGACCCACCCACTGCTTGCAAGATCGCTGCTAACGATCCGGCTGGACCAGAAGTGTGCGCCGGTCTCGAGCTGCCTCCTGGAACGGACGACCAGGGGGAGCGACGAACCGGCTGCTGCGCGCGCCGGTTGCTTCCGGTTCGACCCGGCGCAGCAAGACCGCGGCCTTGGGCTCGACATGTTGAACGCGTGTGCAGCGCGGGCCGCCAACTGGGCTGCTGCTCTGTGACCAAACGAGTCACGACGTGGATGCTGTGGCCGCCCCATCAGCGCGACCGCTGTCGGGACACAACCAGCCACGCACCACGCTCGTGATTCTCGTGCGGAGGTGAAAGCAAGTCTCGGCCCCCGCATCGCCGCACACCTCCCATTCGCCAGCCTGGCGTGTGGCGTCGGGTCGGCCGGGCGAACACCGAGCCGACCCGCTCGCGCTCCTATCTATTGCCTCATGTGGAGGCCGGCGCTGGCGGAGATCGTCGGGGACGGCCGTCCGTGGACGGTGCCGATGATCTCGCTGCTGTCGATGCCTGCAGGTAGATGCTCGTGATGCCGAGATGCGCGTGTTGGCGCTGGATCACGACGAGCGGGACACCTTCGTGCGCCATCTCGACCGCGTGCGCGTCTCGCAGTCGGTGGGGCGCAAAGCGCCGTCTGACATCTGCGGCCGCGGCCGTGTGATGCAACTGTTTTCGCGCGGCCGACGCTTCCAACCGTCGTCCGGGAGTCGGCCCGTGGATTACGCACAGCAGTGCGGCCGAGGGGAAGCGCGCGGCGGATCTCGAGCCAGGAGTCGAGCTGGTCCCATGCCCAGCGGTCCATCCCGACCTCCCAGCGCTTGCCGCCTTTTCCAGGCCGGACCAGTACAGCGCCGCGGGTGCGATCGAGGTCGCTCTCTTGGAGCGAGAGCGCTTCGCTGATCCGCAGTCCGGCACGCCACAACAGCACAACCAGCGCACGAAGTCGGTAACCGTCGGCCCGGTCACCGACCGCGCTCATCACAGCGACGATCTCCTCGACCGTCGGCGGATCGGCCGGGTACTGCTCGCCCTTGTTACGGGGTGGACCGCCTCGGTGATAGCCGGGCATGGTCGCGGGTGAGCGGCGGTGGCCGGCGACGTCTAGCAGCACGGATTCCATGAATCCTCCCTTTGGTGGGACGGTTGACGATGTGCTGCTATTCGAACCGATCCGACGCCACCGCAGGCGGCACTGCCCCGCTACGCGACCGGCGCTCTTGGTGTCCGCGCAAACCGCGTCGCTCGACGAGGCGCGGCGAGGTTGCGTCGCTACAGGAGGGCAGGTGTCACGCGCGGTCTTGGCTGAGCGTGCATGCCTGCAATCCGCGGGAGCGGCAGCCTGCGCGGGCGGCGGCAGATCACGCGTCAGGCTTCCCAAATTCGTGACTGAGGAAGCAGCCGCGGCGCGCAACGGACTGGATCAGTCGCGCACGGCGACCGCCTCTATCTCGACAAGCTGCTCGGGCCAGCCAAGCGCTGCGACGCCGAGCAGCGTGCTTGGCGGCCCGTCCGTGCCGTAGACGCTTTCGTACTCGTTCCACGCCAGAAGCAGGTCATCGCGGGATGACGACGCCACAATGATCGTTGTCTTGAGGACATCGGCTTGCGTGCAGCCGGCGGCCTCTAGGGCGACCCTGAGGTTGTCTATCGACTGCCGGGTCTGGCCGATGATGTCGCCGGCGGCGACCACACGCCCGTCAGCATCGAGAGGGCAGGCCCCTGCCGAGAACACCAGCGTCACGCCGGTCGCGGCGGCCGCATAGTGATATGGCACGGCGTGGGTCAGACGATTGCTGCCGATGAGCTGTCGAGGCATTTCGTCATACCTTCGCGGGCGGTCTCCGGCTCCGACAGAGTGCCCCTTTGTCGGCGGTACGGCACCGTGCCGGCGACTTCCGCTTCACGCCCCGCACGGCTCGGAGCAGCAGCGGCCTGGTGCCGGGCCTCGGTGGTGTTTGGCGTTGACGTGGACATGGTTGCGTCTCCTTTGCGGTTTGGGATCGGGATCGGTGTTGAGGGGTCACTCGGCGCCAGCGAGTGCTGGCTGGGGCTCGCGGACCGTGGTCTTGGCGACGGCGTCTGTGAGCTCGTCGCCGCGGATGAGTACGAAGATCGCGGGGAGGGCGAGCAGCGCGATCGCGCCGAGCACCCAGAACGCGGCCTGGAAGCCGCCGGTGAGCGCCGTGGGTGCGGCGTTGCCGGCATGGACCAGCGTCTTGGTGTGGCTCGCTGCGACGCCTGAGGCAATCGCGATCCCGATGGCTCCGCCGAGCTGCTGGGAGGTGTTCAAGAGCCCGGACGCGAGCCCGGCCTGGTGCTCCTGAATGCCCGCGAGCGCGGCGATCGAGACTGGGATGAACGCGAACGCGGTCCCGGCGCCGGCGACCACCATCGGGCCCGCGAGGTTGGCCAGGTAGTGCCCGTGGACGGGCACCTGGGTTGCCCAGATCACGCCCGTGCCGATCAGCGTCATCCCGATCGCCATTACGACCTTCGCTCCCACGCGGGTCACCAGCAGCTGCGAGAGACCGGCGAGCGCGATCGACGTCAATGACGTGGCCAGCCACGCTACCCCGCTCTGAAGCGCGCTGTAGTGAAGCACCTGCTGCATGTACAGGGTGCCGACGAAGAACAACCCGAAGAAGCTGCCACCCAACAGCAGCCCCGCGGTGTTCGCGCCGGCGAGGGTGCGCAGCCGGAAGATCGAGAGCGGCAAGAGCGGCGACTCGACCCGGTTCTCGATCACCAGGAACGCAACGAGCAGAGCCGCGGATGCCGTGAGCACCGCGATCGTTCTCGTGGCGCCCCAGCCGTACTGGGGTGCCTGGGAGATCGCGTACACGAGCAGCACCAGCGCGCCTGTGCCGGAGATCGCGCCGAGCACGTCGAACCGCCGGCGCGTCGTGGCGAGCTCGGCTGTCAGGGACGATCCGCGGTGCGAGCGCCAATGCGGCCGCCCCGATCGGGACGTTTAGATAGAAGATGTACTGCCATCCGGCGTACCGGGTGAGAACCCCGCCGGTGATCAGCCCCACGGTCGCGCCGGTGGCACCGAGCGCGCCCCAGATCCCGAGCGCCTTGTTGCGCTCAGCGCCCTCTTGGAACATGTTCATCACGATCGACAGGGCAGAGGGCAGCATGACCGCCGCGCCCAGACCCTGAACCGCCCGGCTTCCGATCAGGAACGCCTCGCCGGTCGCGAGTCCGCACGCCAGCGAAGCCGCCGTGAACACGGACAGGCCGAGCATCAAGACCTGGCGGCGGCCAAGCAGATCCGCGGCACGCCCGCCGAGCAGCAAAAAGCCGCCGAACGTGAGCGAGTAGGCGGTCACCACCCATTGCAGGCTGGTCTCGCTGAAGCGCAGATCCCGGCCGATCGTCGGCAAGGACGTGTTGACGATCGTCAGATCGATGACCACCATGAAGAACGACACCGCCAACAGCGCGAACGCGCGCCAGCGGTTGATATTTGGGGTCAGCAGAACTGGTTTGTCTGCGATTGTCATTACGGCCTCCTGTGCGGTGTTGCTCGTTGTGGTCATTACCTCTGTAGGCGTCGGGATGTCGCGAAATTCAGCGACGAATTTCCGCCGCCCGCGACGTCTATAAAGCGTTGGCCAACAACCAGAGGTCCAATGCGAGGATGCGGACATGACCCAACGCACGATCACGCTGGCCCGTGCCGGGGACGAGAACGCGTTTCGTGAACTCACCGACCCCCACCGGCATGAGCTCCAACTCCACTGCTACAGAATCGTCGGCTCGACCCAGGACGCAGAGGACCTGGTCCAGGAGACACTGCTGGCCGCGTGGCGCGGACTGGACCAGTTCACCGAGAGGGCCTCGATCCGGACCTGGCTGTACAGAATTGCCACCAACCGATCGCTGGACGCGCTGCGCGCGAGCGCGCGCCGGCCACAGCGCCTCGAACCGTTGAACGACCCGCCCACACCCACCCGCATGACCGAGCCGATCTGGCTCGAGCCCTACCCCGACGCGCTGATCGAGGGAATCGCCGACGACGCACCCGGGCCCGAGGCCCGCTACGAGCACAGCGAAGCGACAGCCCTCGCGTTCGTTGCCGGCCTCCAACATCTCCCACCACAGCAGCGGGCCGTTCTAGTCCTACGCGACGTCCTCGGCTTCCGCGCCGCAGAGGTGGCCGCGATCCTCGACACCGGCGAAGCCGCAGTGAACAGCCTGCTGCGACGCGCCCGTGCCGCGCTCGAGAGCCGCTTGCCCGCCGCCACGCGAGACCGGGCGCCTCTGCCTAACTCCCGGCGCGAGCGCGAGGTGGTGGGGCAGTTCGCGAACGCGATCGAAGATGGTGACATCGACACTGTCGTCGCGTTACTGACCGACGATGCCTGGCTAACGATGCCGCCCTACCCCTACCAATACCAAGGCGGGGCGACAATCGGAAACTTCCTAAGGGTTCGCGGCAGGCTCCACCAAACGCCGCTGCGGCTTGTGCCGACCCGGGCCAACGGCCAACCCGCTTTCGGCTGCTACATGCCCTGCCCGCACTCCGGCATCGCGCGTGCCCATGGGCTGCTTGTGCTCACGCTCGCCGGCAGCAACATCGCCGAGATCACCTTCTTCGCCGACAGCAGCGTGTTCCCCCACTTCGGGCTCCCCCGCACCGTGCCCAAACACTGAGCGGCGGCTACCACAAGGTCGGTCCCGCGTCCGCGTCAGGCGCCCGCAAGAACATCCTGTAAGAGAAGACGCCGATACAGAGCTGACGCTGCTGCGCGATCGCCCACGCCGCACGCCGATGCTCCTGCGCTCCGCGGGCAAGCGGTATCGCGCCGAACGCCAGCGGGGCGCTGCATCAGCCACAGGTAAACACGACCCGAACCACCCCACATGCTTGCGCCGGCACGAAAGCACGTTTCGAGCGGCGCCGCGCGTGGCACGTGCTCGTCGCCAGCTCGCGCTATGACGTCGGGTCGGTCGGCAGACGCCGAGCCGACCCGTTCGCTGGTGCGAACTATCGCCTCATCCGGAGGCCGGCGCGCCAGCGCAGCACAATCAGAGCCCGCAGTCGGTAGCCGTCGGCGCGGTCGCCGACAGTGCGCATGACGGCGATGATCTCCTCAACCGTCGGCGGGTCGGCCGGGTACTGCTCGCCCTTATTTCGCGGCGGGCGGCCTCGGTGATAGCCGGGCATAGTCGCCGGTGAGCGGCGGTGGCCGGCGACGTCCAGCAGCGCGGATTCCATGAATCCTCCTTGGTGGGACAGATTTACGATGCGCTGATACTCGAACCGGACAGCGACGGCCGGGGGAGGAAGCTCCGGAGCTCGAGTTTCCCGTCCATCGCCGCGCTTGGTATCCGCGCATTCCGAGACTGCTAAGGACCCGCCGCCAACGCTCGTCGTCGAACGAAAGCGGGGCGTGGGGTACACGCCACGGGTGTCCCGCTGCGAACTCTCGACCGGGGGGTGGAGCGCGCCGGCGGGCCGTTGGGCAGTCGTCAACGGTGAGTCTTCGGGGTTAGAGAGACTGTGTCGCGACTGGCCGAGCGCCCCGGACGGGCCTGCGAGGCTCGTCCGGGGCGACTTGCAGAGTAGTACCTCGAGGCCTTGATCAGGTTGGTCAGGCGTCGCGGTGCGCGACCCGGATCAGTGCTGCGGTGAGGGCGATGGCGGCGTACGCGCCGAGGACCGCGATCGCGGCGTTGGGGGTGAGCAGTCCGCCGGAGCGGTGCACGGTGATGGCCGCCTGGGCGGCGGTTCCGGGCAGGTACTGACGCAGGCCGGCCGGGAGCAGCTGGCCGAGGATGACGTCTCCGACGATGATCAGCGTCAGCGTGGTGGTCGCCGCCGGCGGTGTGGCGGATGAGGCCGCCGAGGCCGACGCCGATGATCGCGATGAGGCTGGCCGCCACGGCACCGAAGACGATGGCTCGCGGCACGCCGGGATGGCTGAGGGCCACCTGGAGGTGGTCGCTGGCGAAGATCCGCTGGCCGAGCGCGAACCCGGCGATATCGACCAGCAGCGCGATCGGGAGCACGAACGCCGCGACGGTCGCGGCCTTGGCCGCCAGCACCAGTCGCCGGGCCGGCATCGCGCTGAAGGTGGAGCGGATCATGCCGGTGGCGTACTCCGCGGTGACGGTCCGCACGGCGAGCGCTCCGAGCAGGGTGGCGGCGATGATGACCCCGAACAGCGACGCGCTCGTCGCGTCGAAGCTCTGGTACTGCTGGGCGGTCATGCTGTGCCGGCTGAGCTGTGAGAGGTCGACGGCGGCGGTGAAGCCGATGGCCAGGGCCCCGGCCAACGCGGCCGTGCGCCAGGTCGAGGGTAGGGTGCGAAGCTTCGTCCACTCCCCTTTGAGGTGCCGGTTGATCGTGGTGGCCGGTCCCGTGCGCAGTGGGGTGGTGTAGGTGGTCGTGGTCATGTCAGGCTCCTTGGGTGGCGCCGGCGAGCTCGCCGGCGCGGTAGTCGGTTGCATCTCGGGTCAGCTCGAAGAACGCCTGCTCGAGTGACGCTCGGGACGCCTCGAGCTCGAACAGGGTGATGTCGTGGGCGCACGCGACGCCGCCGATCGCCAGGCAGTCCAGGCCGGTCACCAGCAGGCCGCCGTCGGGGGAGCGCTCGACCACGCCGCCGCGTACGGTCAGGGCGTCGGCCAGGTCGGTCTGCTCCACCGCCCGGACGTGGACGCTCGGGGCGGCGTTTCGGTTGATGAATTCCTCGGTGCCGGCGTCGGCGATGATGCGACCCTGGGCGATGACGAGCAGGTGATCGGCGGTCTGGGCCATCTCGCTCATGAGATGGCTGGAGAGGAACACCGTGCGCCCCTCGGACGCCAGGCTCTTCATCAGGTTGCGGATCCAGACGATGCCGTCGGGGTCAAGACCGTTGATCGGCTCATCGAAGATCAGCGTGTCGGGGTCGCCGAGCAGGGCCGCGGCGATCCCGAGCCGCTGACTCATGCCGAGCGAGAAGGTCCCCACCCGCTTGCCCGCCACGTCGCCGAGCCCGACGATGTCGAGCACTTCGCTGACCCGGCGGCGGTCGATGCCGTTGCTGTCGGCCAGCCACCTGAGATGGTTGGCGGCGCTCCGGCCACCGACGATCGCCTTGGCGTCCAGCAGCGCCCCGACCGACCTGAGCGGGTCGTTCAGCTCGCGATAGGACTTGCCGTTGACCAGCACCGAGCCGGAGCTCGGCGTGTCCAGGCCCAGGATCATCCGCATCGTGGTCGACTTGCCCGCCCCGTTGGGGCCCAGGAAGCCGGTCACGCGTCCCGGCTGGACGACGAAGGAGACCTCGTCGACCGCAACCGTCTTTCCGTAACGCTTCGTCAGGTGCTGCACCTCGATCATGACCTGCTCCCTTCGTTCAGAGTGGGTTGAAGCACAGCGCCAGAGTTCCATCCAGGCGGAGGCGTTTCGGTGGGGTGGCCAGGCGTCTCTGAGTTCGGATCGCCCCCACAGGGGGTTCGGTTAGCCGTACTGTGTGTGGCCGGGGTTGCCGAGACAATCCCGGCATGGCGAGGACCGTCTTGATCGTCGATGACCACCCCAGCTTTCGTGCCAGCGCTCGACACGTTCTCGAGGACGACGGATTCGTGGTGATCGGCGAGGCGGAAGACGGCGCTTCAGGACTGGCCGCGGCAAACGCGATGCGCCCGGCCGTCGTGCTGCTCGACGTTCAACTCCCGGACATCGATGGCTTCGACGTAGCCGCCTCGCTCACCAGCCAGGACGATGGACCCGCCGTCGTGCTGACCTCCAGCCGTGACGGCAGCGAGTTCGGCGGGATGGTCGCGCGTAGTGGCGCCCGGGGTTTTGTACCCAAGGACGAGCTGTCGGGGCCTGCGCTCGAGGCGCTCCTCGGATGATCGGTCTGCGCCGGGCGCTGATCGCCGCTGGACACGGCACGACGATCACGGCGCGAATTGCATGCGCATAGTGCTGGGCGAGGATTCTGTGCTCCTGCGGGAGGGCATCGCGCGCCTGCTCGGCGATGCCGGATTCGAGGTAGTCGCGCAAGCTGGCGACGCCGAAGACCTCTTGCGCAAGGTGCGGGCGCACAAGCCCGATGTCGCGATCGTCGACATCCGAATGCCCCCGACGCATACCGATGAGGGACTGCGGGCCGCGTTGATGATCCGCCGCGAGCTACCGAGCACTGCGGTGCTCGTTCTCTCCAGTTACGTGCAGGAGGAGTATGCAGTTGAACTGCTCGGCGAGAGCGCCGAGGGCGTTGGCTATCTCCTCAAGGACCGGGTTGCGGACGTGGAGCGGTTCATCGACTCGATCCGCCGCGTGGCCACTGGCGGCTCGGCGCTCGACCCCGAGGTCGTCTCACAGATGCTCGGCCGGCGACGCGCCGCCGGACCCCTGAACGAGCTCACCCCGCGCGAGCGTGAGGTCCTCGTGCTGATGGCCGAAGGACGATCTAACCATGCGATCGCCGCGGAGCTCGTGGTCACCGACCGCGCCGTCGAGAAGCATGTGACCAGCATCTTCGGCAAGCTCAACCTCTCCTCAACTGCCGACGATCACCGGCGGGTGCTCGCGGTGCGCGCGTTCTTGAACGCGTAGACCGCAGGAGTCGCCGTGCGCTCAGGCAGCCTGTACTGTGGACTGGCAATGTCGGACACCCAGGGCAAGGTCCGGCGACCCAGCGGCCCGGGTCGACGTGCCGCCGGCGCCGGCGGGCATCCCGCAAGTGCGCTCGAGGGCTTGGGAGCCGAGGGCGCAAGCGTGCTGGTGCTCGGCTTGGAGGAACTCGACGACGCATGTTGGGCCGTACTGCTCGAGGCGGGTGTTCTGCTTGAGCGCGTTTTGGATGTCGCCGGTGCGCTACGCGCCCTGACCGATCGTCCTGTTCCGGTCGTGATTGCCGGCGCGCGTTGGGCTAGCGAGCTGACGTCCGCGGTGCGAAGTCGACGCGAGTTGGCCTCGGTCCACATCGTCGTGGGCGCGGCGCTCGACTCGCCGCGCGAGTTGCGCGAGGCGCTCGACGCCGGAGCCGATGACGTGATCCGCGTACCGTTCGAACCGGAGGTGCTCGTGGCGCGCGTGGCGGCTGGATTGCGCGCAGCACGTTTGCGCGCCGACGAGGCGCTGTTGCGGTCGCTGGTGGCCAACATTCCCGGCGCGCTGTATCGCTGCGCCTGCGATCCGGACTGGACGATGGCGTGGATGAGCCCGGAAATCGAGGAGATCTCCGGGTATCCGGTCACCGACTTCATCGACAGCTCGCGGCGGACGTTTGCGAGCGTGATCCATCCCGATGATCGCGAGCAGATCGACCGGTCGGTCAAGGAGGCCGTGAACGCCCACCGGCCGTTCAGCTTGGAATACCGGATCAACCGGCGCGACGGTGACGTGCGCTGGGTGCTCGAACGCGGTCAGTCCCAGGAATCTGGTGACGGCCGGCGCTGGCTCGACGGAGCGATCTTCGACATCACCGTCCGCCGCGCCGCCGAGCAGGCGCTGCGGGAGAAGGAGGTCGTCGAGGCGCAGCTCGCCGAGGTCCGCGCCTCGCGCGCTCGCATCCTGGACGCCGCCGACCGAGCCCGCCGCGAGATCGAGCGCAACCTCCACGACGGCGCGCAGCAGCGCTTCGTGTCAGTGGCACTGGAACTGCAGCGGTGGCTGGCGCCCCACCGCGAACTATCCGATCACGCGCGCGGGGAGCTCGAGGGCGTGCTCACCGAACTGCGCACCGGGCTCGCCGAGCTGCGCGACCTCGCCCGTGGCCTGCATCCGGCCATCCTGACCGACCGCGGACTCGAGCGGGCGTTGACGACCCTCGCCGACCACGCCACGGTGCCCGTCGAGCTCCGGGTCGCGCTTCCCAACCCGCCACTCGCCATGCCTGTGGAGGCCGCCGCGTACTTCACGGTCTGCGAGGCGCTCACGAACATGGCCAAGCACGCGCGCGCGACTCATGCCTGGGTCAACGTGGAGCCGCTCGACGGCCATCTCGGCGTCGAAGTGGGCGACGACGGCGCAGGTGGCGCTGACCTCCGCGCCGGCTCTGGCCTTCAAGGGCTTCGCGACCGCATCGCAGCGGCGAACGGAACACTGACCATCGACAGCCAGCCCGGCGCCGGCACGGTCCTACGAGCGCGGCTGCCAATCGACTGATCGCACCCGAGCGGAGGACTGCATCCACGTCAAGGCACGGGCTGTTTATCTGGTCAGTCAGAACCTGCGGTTCGCCACAAGGGTGCATGCCGCGTATCCAGACGCGCGGGTCGCATCGCTGGAGGTGGTCCCGGGGCTCGTAGAAGTTTGAGGTGACGGCGGTCCGTCCCGGCTCGTCGCTGTTGTTGGAAGCGTGACGGGCGATCGGCCAAGATCGAAGGAGGAACCGCCATGCAGAGCAACGTACCGGTCGCTGAGGCGACCGTGGATGAGATGGTGTTGCCGGACCGGGTGCAGGACGCGCTGGGGGAGTTGGTCGGGGCAGCCAAGGGGAGCCCGTTGTTGGCGAGGAGTGGGGAAGTGCTCACCGGCCAGGCTTACGCGGCGCTCGGCGTGTTCACTCGGCGAGCGACGTGAAGGACGGCCCCCCAGCCACGGGCGACGCGTCTGTCCGCTCGCTTTCCTAGCCGGCGCCGGATCTCCGAGTAGAGCCGGTCCCGCTGCCATGGCTTCATCGCGATGTGGTCGGAGAAGGTGTCGAGCAGTCGAAGGTAAGCCCTAGTGTCGTACACGACTTCCCAGTCGAAGTGGCGCACGACGACGCCTTCGAACAGCCCGCTGCCTTCGATCTCTTCACGCTCGTCGGGAAGCTCGCCCGGCCGCCGGTATGTCGCGCCATCGGGCCGGCCCTCGCCGATCTCCTCGTCGACCTCTTGCAACTCGAAGAAGAACGGGTCCCCGCTCCGTGGAAAGACGTGGGTACCGTCCAGAGGGCGAGGTGGCCGCCTGGGCGCAGGACCTCCCACGCGCGCTGGTAGCGGAGCGCCGGCGAGCCAGTGCCAGGCTGTAGCCGCGAACACGAGGTCGAACCGATCGGCGACCGATGGATCGAACGCCTCGAACGCGCTCTCGATCACCTCAACCTCCGAGAAGTGCGGGTGCATCGTCGACGCGGCGTTGAGGCACGCCGCGGCGCGGAAGCAGGTCTGGCCCCCCTGTCCGGGGCAGCGAGTCGCACGCGACAGCTTTCTTCTGCATCGATATGGCGAAGGAGCCGACTGCGACCCACGAGGCGTCGCTCCTGCTGGTCGATTCCGATACAGCAGCCAAAGACGGTCCGTCGGGATAGAGGCATACTCTTCGAGGCCGCCGCGGCCGGCAGGCTTGCGTGACCCGTGCGTGAGAAGCTCTCGTGACGAGGGTCGCCAGCGCGGCAATGCTGACCCCACATGTCCACCTTCCTGGCCTGATGGCCTGATGGCCTGATGGCCTGATGGCTCGGTTTCGGCTTTCAGATGACCGCTATCCCGACGGGGTAGCCGCGAACAAGACGAAGTATCTCTCTCGGCCGACGCGGTGTCCCAAGTACCGGACTACCTAATTCTCTCGGCCAAGGTACGCGGCGGCGCGGCTCGTCGGTTGGAAGGGAACACCTCTCGGCTGCGCAGGCTCACGCGCCGTTCCGAACCCTGACGGCCGGCGTCGTGACAGCTCTCGCCAACGCTCAAGCTGCCACCGCTCGGCGATCAGCTTGGAGTTCCGTTTTGGCGGCATCGCCGAGGCTAGTCACGGGCGCTCGCGCAAGCAGCGACCGCGAGCGGGGCCGGGACTCACCCGGCGCCGCCGGCCAGGCCTGGGAGCTCCACCGCCGCCGGGGGAGTTTCGGCCGCCCGGTCGCCGCGTAGTCGCAGGCCCAGCATTGGATACACGAGCGTCGACAGCACGGCGGCGCCCACCAGCGACGCGGCCGTGGAGGCACGCATGTGCCCGCTGTTCCGCGCGAGTGTCGTGATGGCGAGCACGAGCGGCAGCTGCGTCGAGCAGAAGCAGCGCAAGCGCCAGGCGCGCGCGTCGGTCGAGCACGTCGCGGTAGAGCAGCAGCGCCGGCGTGCCGCGCACGACCAGAAACAATCCGAAGAACGCCACCAGCTTGACAAGGCCCGACACGCTGGCGAACAACGCGTCGATGTCGAGCTGCATCCCGCTAACTACAAAGAAGAACGGAATGAACACGCCGAACGCTACCGCCGTGAGCTTCGAGTCGAACGCCAGGGATCTCTCGCTTCTTGAGCATCTGACGTGTGATCAGCCCCGCCGCAAACCCGCCGAGCAGCAGGTCTAGCCCTAGGTCAGAGGCGAGCAACGCGAGCGCGAACACCAGCACCACGATCCAGCGAACCGCGCAGCTGCGAGCTGTTCTCGAGCGTGCTCTCGAACAGCGAGACGGTCCGCTCCGAGGAGCGCACGGCGACCAGCGGCTACGCCCTACCGCCAGCGCCACGAACGCGACGAGGATCAGCGGCGTTGTGAACGGCACTCTGCGTCGAGAGGATCAGCGTCAGCAGGAGGATCGGACCGAACTCGCCGACCGCCCCGGCGGCCAGCAGATAGGTGCCGAAGCGCGTGCTGCAGCTCGCCGGTGTCCGACAGGATCGGGATCAGCGTGCCGATCGCCGTTGTCGCGATCGCCGAGCCCGTGTAGAGCAGCGACAGCACGATCCCGACGGCGGCGAGCACGCCGCCGATCGTGTACGCCAGCGCCAGCGAGATCGCCCAGCCGAGCGCGCCAAGCCGAAGCGGCTGGCCGGCGATCCGGTGGAGATCGATCTCGTAGCCGGCGAAGAAGAACAGCATTCCCAGCCCGAGATCGGAGAAGAACTTGATGAAGTCCGACACCTCCAGGCCGAGCACCTGCGGCCCGATGACAACGCCGAACAGAAGCTCGAGCACAACAGCAGGTACGAGCAGCCCGCGGGCCGTCACCAGCACCGACAGCGTGCCCGCGACTGCAGACGTCGCAACGACCGCCAAGAACTCCCCCGGCTCCACCTGAATGGCAGCGAGGACGGCAAGCACGCATGGATTGCATCCATGCCGTGCATCGCGCGCATCATCCGGATCGGGTGAGTCCCCGCACGGGCGGGCGCACGCGGACGATCCGCACGCGGATCCGCGGTATACCGACGCCCCCTGTTCGCTTGCTCCGGCCGGCACGATGGCCCGGGCATCGTTCGCCGGCGACCGAGGCGACCGGCGGCGCCCACAACCGATAAGCCGACATAGAAGTCGCCCTGAAAGGCCGGCACTGGCGCCTCGCCCCGAGCCTGCGTGAGCGGCGGCCATGAGCCCGGGCCGAGACCTCGCCGCTCACACCGAGCACGGATGGTCACGTGGTGGCCGCCCCAGCCGCCACGGACGTCGGACGGCCCGCCACGGTCAGCGCGATCAGGTGAATCGAGCGTAGGCATGGGTGTCCCTTCGGGCGTTGATCGCCGCGTGACCTGCGCAGCCCCGGATCGACCTCGGTCTGTGGTTGGTCCTGAGAAGTCCCCCGCGGCGATTCTCGTCCGTCCTACGACCCGGCAGCGGTGGATTTGAGTAGTCGGCTACTGAGGACACGCGGGTCGCAGGCCGCGACGCTGTCTGGCACGACGGATCAACCGAGCGAGGAGGAAACGATGAAGTTGCCAGGCATCACCGAAGCGAACCGACGTTGGTGGGTGCTCGCGACGATGGCGGGGTCGCTATCGATGATCATGATCGACCAGACGGTGGTCAGCGTTGCACTGCCGACCATGCATCGCGATCTGCACCTCTCGTCCACGGGAGCGCAGTGGGTCGTCAACGTGTACATGCTGCTGCTGGCGATGCTGGTCGTGGTCGGCGGCCGGCTGGGCGACCTGTTCGGAGCTGAGCGGATGTTTCGGCTCGGTGTCGGTCTGTTTGTCGGCGCGTCCACCGCGTGTGGGCTGGCGCAAGGCGAGGTCTGGATCATCGCCACCCGCGGGCTCCAGGGTGCCGGAGCGGCGATGATGGTGCCGGCTACCGGCGCAATCCTGATCAACACGTTCGAGCCCCGCGAGCGCGGGCGGGCGATGGGGATCTACGCCGGCAGCTCGATGGTGTTCCTCGCGATCGGACCGCTCGTCGGCGGCGTGCTGACCCAGGCGCTGTCGTGGCGCGCGGTGTTCTTCATCAACCTCCCCATCGGCCTGCTGACGCTGGCGGTCGCGCGTATGACGATCCCGCATTCGAAGGCTTCTCGGGGACGGACCGGATCGTTTGACTGGCGCGGGGGAACGGCCCTGATCATCGCCCTCGGCTCGCTGGTGCTGGCGATGATGCAGGGCCAAGTCTGGGGATGGACCTCGAGCGGGACGCTGGGGCTGTTCGGGCTCGCCGCGGTCGCCGCAGCAGCCTTACTATGGTGGGAGCCGCGGATCGAGGAGCCGCTGATCTCGCCGGCGCTGCTGCGCAAGGGAAACTTTGCGATCGACAACGTCGTTCTGGCCGTGATTCAGTTCGCGCTCGTCGGAGTCTCGGTATTTGGCGCGATCTGGGTGCAGACCGTGCTCGGCTTCAGCCCGATCCTCGCCGGCCTGTCGCTGCTGCCGCTGACCGTGACGCTGCTGCTGACCGCACCCCGGGCGGGTCGTTTGTATGACCGCCACGGACCCCGCGCGCTTCTCGTCGGCGGGACGCTGCTGATGGGCGCCTCGCTGGCCTGGCTGGGACTCGTGCTTCACCAGCTCAGCTACCCGTGGCTCGTCCCGGGATACGTCGGGATCGGTCTCGCGCTCGGGCTCGCGATCTCCCCCGCCAGCACCGACGCGCTGAACGCTGCAGCGCCCCAGGAGCGCGGTGAGGCGTCTGGGCTGACGCAGATGACCCGTCAGCTCGGCGGTTCGATTGGTCTGGCGGTGCTCGGAGCGATCATCGCGGGCACGCACGCCGGGGCCGGAGCTGCCGCCGCACGATCAGCGACCACAACCGGAACCGCCGATGGCTACCTGATCGCGGCTGGGCTGATGGTCGTCATCGCGATCCTCACCGCATTGGTCGTCCGGCGCGAAGCGGCGTCCGACGCGCGTCCGGTCGCGCCAGCCGCGGCCGCTCTCGAGCGACCTCGGGAGATGAGCGTGGCCTAAGCACACGGACCCGCCCAAAGCTCGGGCCGTCACCGAGTTTCAGCTCGCCGCGGTCTTGGTCGCCTCGAACCGGCTCGGTGGCTGGTGCTGCCGGCTTGCGGTCGGAACCAGTAGCTCACTGTGAGGTCCGTCCGCCAAGAAATCTGTTCGGCCCGAGCGGTTCTCCAAATAGCAGCCCTCCGAGCGGGCGCACCGGTCCTGGAGACAGCCAGTGGTTCGTCAAAGTAGTAAGCGTGCCGTAGGCCGTACCGGGTCAGCTAGGGTGTGGCGCAGGACGACGCGTCTCGGATCGGTTCCGTGCTTGGGCGACGGGGAGGGGTTGTAGGCGCTGCCTGATTGCACGACCACCTGGGCCGTTTGAGAAGTGGGTCTTGATGACCGAGCGGGGTTGAGGCCCGGATAGAGAGAGCCGCCGCTCCCCGCAGATTTCGCGTTGTCGAACACGCGGACCAGGAGGAACAGCCGATGCAGGATGACGTGAGCCGTCTGCTCGGCATCGAGGGCCCGTGACGGGCGTGGCCGACGACGGCTGGTGGATCGAGCTCGAGGTCGAGTTGCCAGCGGGCGCTGGGTGCTGTCGGTGGTGTGGTCGTGGGTTACTGATGCTCGAGGAGCGCGACCGGGTGCGGGTGCGCGATCTCCCGTTCGCCGGTCGGATGACGTGCTTGTTGCAGCGCAAGCGGCGGTATCGATGGGAGGGATGCGAGCGGACGTTCACCGAGACTCATCCGCAGCTGCCCTCGCGCCAGCGGGTCAGCGCCCGCTTCCGCGGCCGCCTGTTTGATCGCTGCCGAGACGGTGCCGCGCACGCCGAGGCGGTGCGGGACGAGCACACGACGCGCTATCAGGTGCAGCGCTACATCGTCACCGGCCCAGCCGCGAGAGCTCGCTGCGACTGCCTCGGTTGGTCTCGAACCAACGGAGCAGCCGGAGATCGCGTGTTCGTGACGCCGGCAACCTAGGGTTGTTTCGTGGGTTGCAGGAGTCTCGGATCGGCGACGCGAACCGCCGGCGGGAGTTGGGGCCGCGCGGCAATCTTCGGTTCGACGGCGAGGTTGGGGGCGTCGCGGCTCTGGCGGAGGGCTGCTTAGAGTTCGTGGCGGTCGTTGACCCCGAGCTTTTGCATGGCGCGGTAGAGGTGTGATTCGACCGTGCGGACGGATAGGACCAGGCGGTCGGCGATTTCGGCGTTGGAGAGTCCTCTCGAGGCGAGGTTGACGAGCTGCGCTTCGCGCCGGGTCAACGCGACCGCGCTGTCGTCCAGCTCAGCGATCGTTGGCGCGACCCCTCCTTGTCCGCGGGCGTGCAGTTCGCGGCTGCGTGCTGCGGCGCGACGGGCGGAGTCTTGGCGTCCGTGCCGCGCGAAGGCGTCAGCGGCGTGTGCTGCGGCTTCGGTGGCGTAGCGCAAGGCGCCGATCTCTTCCATCTCGTTAGCGACCGTCAGCAGTGCGGGGCCATCGTCGGCAGCTCGTGCCACTGTGTGTTCGAGGTAGGCGGTGACGAGTCGCGCGTCGCAGCGTGCGTCCAGTTCCTGCAGCGTCTCGACGAGCGGGCGTGCTGGCATTCCGGCGCGCGTCGCCTCATACGTGAGCCGGGCGGCGTGCACTGGGCTGGGGGTGTGCTGGGCGGCTGCGTCGAGCAGCAGCTGCTGCGCGCGGGGCGGGTCCCCTTGGGCGTGGGCGGCCCATGCTTCGGCGCGTACGACGTAGGGTTGTTGGTGGGCGAGCGCCTCGGCGCCCGCGAGGCGGTCACGGCAGCGTTGCAGGGCGGGTCCGATGGCGGCCTGGTCGTCGGTGAAGCACGCCACTCCGACCTGCATCGCATTGGCGACCGGCAGCAGTCCGACCGGGTCGTGGTGCTCGAGTTGCACTTCGGCCTCGGCCAACAGGGCGCCGGCGTCGAGGTATCGGCCGGCTGAGAAGCGCAGGCACGCCAGCGAGTAGGCCGCCTGTCCGGCCGTCGCGGGATCGGCGAGTCTGATGCCCGCCTCCAGCGCTGCGGTCATCCAGGTCTCCAGCTCACCCCACTGGTCGCCGGTCTCCAGGATGACTCGGCTCCACAGCGACATGGCGATCGCGTCGCTGAGGCTACGCAGCGGCGGGTCAGGGCGGATGCGTCGCGCGAGCGTGAGGGCTTCTCGTGTCCGGCCGCTGTAGAAGAGGTTGGCGACGTGGACCGGTTCGACCTGGCGGCGCTCGTCTGTCCCGAGCTCCGCGGTCGCCAGGATCTCGGTGGAGGCTGAGATGCTGTGGCCGAGGCGTTCAAAGGAGGTGACGCGCAACCGCAACGGCTCCAGGCGCCGCTCCCATCCCTCCTCCGGCCACCATCCCGCGGCCCGGTCAAGCAGGGCGTGCAGCTCCGAAGGGCGTTTCAATCCCCAGTGGAGTATCTCGCTCTGCTGCTCGAGATACTCGAGCGCCGTCTCGCGCGTGTTGATCTTGTCTTCTGCGGTGGCGAGCACGGCTGCGGCGTCAGCGAAGCGGCTGCGCACGGTGTGGGCCCGGGCGAGCACGAGCGCGGCTTCGATGCCGCCGTCGGCTTCCAGCGCACGTTCAGCCAGCGTCGCGCCGAAGGTGGGATCACCGGCCAGGTTGGCCGCCCGCGCTGCCTGGAGCATCAGATCGCTCGGCATTGCCTCCCCGGCATCAATCAGCCAGCGCGCCAGGCGCAATATGTCCTCCGGCGCCGTCCACGGGCGCGCCTGCACCGTCCGTGCCAGCGCGAGGCGTATCTCCCGGGCGCGCAGCGTCGGCAGCGAGGCGCGGATCACCTCGCCGTAGAGTGGGTGGGAGAGCCGCGCCTCGGCGTCGGGGCCCGAGCCGGTCACGTTGACGAGGCCGCGCGCCTCGGTGCTCATCAGCGGCTCGGTTCCGGTCAGGGCAGCGATCTCGGCGACGGGTAGCGGCTCACCGACGGCCAGCAGCTCGAGCGTGCGGTGTTCGTTGTCGGCGAGGCCGGCCATTCGCGCGGCCACGAGTTCGGTGAGCGAGGCGCTCACCGGCGGCCGGACGGGGAGCCGCCACAGGCCGCTGACTTGTTGCAGCGCTCCGCCGGCGAGCGCGCCGAGCATCAGCTCGCGTATGTAGAGCGCGTTGCCGCGACTGGTTTCGGAGACCCAGCGGCGCGCCCCGCGTTCCACGGGGGCGCCGGCGATCTGCTCGACCAGCGTCTCGGCCTCGGTTTCACTGAGCAACTCGAGCTCGAGCCGCAGCGCCCCGGCATCCTTCCATAGCGAAACGATCGCGTCGGGCGGGGTCTCGTCGCTGCGGACGGTCGCCAGCACCCAGGCGGCGCGCGTGGTCGTGAGCTGCAAGACCAGCGTCGCCGAGGTCGGATCGAGCCACTGAGCGTCGTCGACCCCGAGCACGAATGCGCGCCCGTCGGCGCGGTCGAGCAGCGCTTGGGTGCTCCGCTGCATCAGTTCGAACAGGTCATCGGAGCGAACGTCGGCGGGGAGCGTTGTGGCGAATGCTCCGAGCGGCACGCTGGCAGCGCTCCGGGTGGCCTGCACCCATCCGACGACGGCTCCGTCACGCTCGGCGGCGCTCAACGCTTCGCGCGCCAGCCGCGACTTGCCCACCCCAGCAGAGCCGCTGATGACCACGGCCGCCCGTCCCTCAGACCGTGCCTGAGTGATCCGCTCCAGCTCCCCGCCGCGTCCCACCAGCGGCCAAGATGTAGGGCTCACCGTCAGCTTTGCGCCCTGCTCATCCGCGATCATCGCGTAGCCGGGTGCGCCGGGTCTGCGGCAAGGTGCCAGACGTCGACCTCGATGCCGATCATGGGGTTCTCGATCTGTTTTTGGCGGCTCATGCCGAGCTTGATCGCTACGCGTTGGGATCGCTCGTTCTCAGGGTGGATGATCGAGATCAACTCTGGCAGCGCGAGCCGTTCGAGGGCGTCATCGCGGGCCGCGAGCGCGGCCTCAGTCGCGAGCCCCCGCCCCCACACGGCGCGACCCAACCGCCACCCCAGCTCAGGCGCCGTGCCCGCACGTGACAGGAAGGGCGGCACGTGGGCTAGACCCGCGAACCCGAAGAAACGCTCCTCGAGCCCCGGTTCAACGGACTCAAGCGCCCACGGACCGACCCATGCTGCTCCCAATGACCGACGATCTGCCCGAAGAACGCCGCGACCGCCGGCTCGTCGGCGGGTCGGTTGAGATAGCGGCTGACCTCGGGATCGCGGTTGATCTCAACCATCGGCGCCTCATCCTCATCCCGCCACTGTCGTAGCAGCAGGCGCGCGGTTCGCAGCTGGTCCATCCCAGCAGTATCGGGCAAGACAATGCAGTAGTCGGCTACTGAGGACACATCCGGTCTGACCCGGCAGTCTCGTCGGATACCAACGAAGCCGCGCCCTTCGTGACGCGGATACCCGAGGCGAGAGGACAGGTCAGAACCATGTCAGCAACATCCGTCACCACATCGGACCGAGCAGGCGAGAAGACCCGGCGAGGGTTCGGGATCTACGTGGCGTTCCTGCCATGGGTGCTGTTCACGCTGATCACCCAGCACGACACCCTCCGGGCCGCCGCCGTCGCCGCACTCGCCGCGGCGCTCGCGATCGCCGCCCCCTCGCTCGCTGCCGGGCGCCCCAAGCTGCTGGAGCTCGGCGCGGTCCTGGCGTTCGCGGGCTTCACCGTCGTCGCGTTCACGGCCGATCCGGCAACCAGCGCGTGGGTCGCGCGCTACGCCCGGGCGATCGCCGCGAGCGTGCTGGCATTGATCTCGTTCTCCTCGCTGCTCGTAACGCCGTTCACCGAGCAGTACGCCCGCGAGTCGGTGCCACGCCAGTTGTGGGGATCTGCTCGCTTCAAGGCGATCAACCGTCGCCTGACGCTCATGTGGGCATGGGTGTTCGTGGCGATGATCCCGTCTCACCTGATCGCCGGCGCGATCGACACCCGGCGGGCGAACACGATCTTCAACTGGGTCGTGCCGGTCGTGCTCGTTGTCTGGGCCGCTAAGCGGACCGCCGCGGTCAGCGACACCGCCTCCGTGAGCCCCGAGACCCAGCCGTGACCGTCTTCTTCAAAGATGACGACTTTCAGTTCGGCGTGGAGGAAGTGCTTGGCAGCAGCTACCGGCAAGCCGCCGACGTGGGGGAGGTGCTCGCGACCGTCGGCCGCATCCGCGACGGAGACGCGGACTCGTGGGTCACGGAGTGGACCGCGACCGCCGGAGCGGCCTGGGCGGCCGGTCAGCAAGCGGATACCGCAGGAAGACCGACCAGTGCGCTTGCCCACTATCGCCGCGCCGCGACGTACTACGCCACCGCGCTGTACCGCATCGCGCGCGCCACCGAGCTCGAACCCGAGCGCGAGTTGGAGATCTGGCGTCGCCAGCGAGAGTGCTGGGACCGGACCGTCGATCGCATGCCAGTACCCGGAGAACGCGTCGCCATCCCCTACGAGGACACCGCTTTGCCGGCCTATTTCTTCCGGGCGCCCGACTCCGATCCGCAGGAGCGCCTACCGCTCGTGATCGTCAACAACGGCAGTGAAGGCGCGACCTCGCAGACATGGGTGCACGGAGGCGCAGCGGCCAGTGAACGCGGCTACCACTGGATGACATTCGACGGCCCCGGTCAACAGGCCACGCTCTACGAGCAGGCAATCCCGTGCCGACCCGACTGGGAAGCCGTACTCTCGCCCGTGCTCGACGCGGTCTTGCAACGCCCCGACGTCGACCCCAACCGGATCGCCGCGATCGGGGTCAGCCAGGCCGGCTACTGGATCCCACGAGCCCTCGCGTTCGAGCACCGCCTCACGGCCGCCGTCATCGACCCCGGCGTCATCGACGTCTCCGCGCGGTGGCTCGGCCCGCTACCCGAGGTCATGCGCAGCCAGCTCAAACACCGCCAACACACCTCATTTGACCGTGAGATGCAGCTCGCCGAACTCTTCTCCCCAGCCACAGCTGCCACGCCCCGGTTGCGCGGGAAGCCCTACGGCCTCAACGGAGGCTCTCCCTTCGCTCTCTATGAGAGCGTCAGCGCCTACCGCCTCGGCGACGAGATACAGCAGATCACCACACCGCTACTGATCACCGACCCAGAAGGAGAACAATTCTGGCCCGGCCAATCCCAGCAGCTTTACGACCGCCTACCAGGCCCAAAACAACTGCTCCGGTTCACCTCCGCCGAAGGCGCCAACCGGCACTGCGAGCCGCTCGCGCGCGCACTACGAGACACGCGCATCTTCGACTGGCTCGACAACCACCTCGCATGATCGCCAACTGGCCAACCCTCCTGCCAACAGCGACAGCTCGACAGAGTCCGGGAAGCCGAAGTGCTGCTTTGTCGGTCACGGGGCGGTGAGCGACCGGCTGCTGCTTGCCGTGCTCGGCGGCTCGGAGGAGGCTGCGTCGGCCTCGAATCAGTCGCTCTCACGGCCTGGCCTTCGTGGGGGCGGCGGTGTCCGGTTGTTCCGGCGCGGGGGGCTGTCTTGGCTCTGCCAGCCTCCCACCGGGACGCCTCGTCTTCGGCGGAACCGATCGTGCGCCGCGGCCGGCCGCGAGCGTCTGGTCGCCAAGGGAGTTGTCAACCCGCAGGCCGACCCCATGATCGCGTTCGTCAGGTGAGCGGATCGTAACCCAGCGCTAGCCATATCGGCGGCCGTCGATGCCGCCCGGTCGTCGGCCGCGGCGGGCCGTCAGGACTCCGCTCGCCAGGCGGTCGCCCGCGCCTGCGAGCTGATACCCGGCGGTCAGGGCGCCGGGTTGCCGGCGATCGAGGGGCATCGACACCGACGCGGTGCAGCTGACCGCGCGCGAGGGACAGATCGTCCGGCTGGCCGGACGGGACTGTCGAACGCGGAGATCGCCGAATGGCTGGTGCTATCGGTCCGCACGATCGAGTCAGACCTGTACCGAGCGATGCGGAGGCTCGGGGTCGACGACCGGCGCGAACTGCGGGGCTGACCGCACGGCGGATCGGCCGTCGTCCGAGCCAAGGAGGCCCGCCGGTCGAGTGTAGTAGTGGCCGGTGAACAGGTTCAGTAGTCGGATACCGAAGACGGGCGCGCGATCGATTGGGAGTCTGCGCTTACGCACCGATCCGGTGCGGTAACGGCAATCGAGCGGCTCTCAGGAGGAGCACGTGACTATCTCAACTCATCCGGACCGGGGGTTCGTCGCCTCACCCGTAGCGAGACGTGTGCCTCACGAGGATCTGGCCCCGCTCGGTCACGAGCCGGCGATGGGGACTCCGATGATCGCGGTTCGTGGCCTGACCAAGCGCTACGGCAGCGTGGCTGCGGTCGAGGACCTCAGTTTCGAGGTGCACGCGGGCACCGTGGTGGGGTTCTTGGGGCGAAACGGGGCGGGCAAGAGCACGACGCTGAAGATGCTGGCGGGGTTGTCGGCCGCGACGTCGGGGACCGCGACGATCGCCGGGGTTCCGTATCGGTCGTTGCCGAGGCCGATGCAGGTTGCCGGGTTCGGTCTCAGCGCCGAGGCGTTTCAGCCGTCGCTCAGCGGCGAACGCGCGCTGCAAGCGCTGGCGAGTCGGATCGGTGTCGGCCGCGGTCGGGTGCGTGAGGTGCTTGAGCTGGTGGAGCTTGCGTCGGCCGCTGGCCGGCAGATCGGTAAGTACTCGCTGGGGATGCGCCAGCGGCTGGTGCTGGCGGCGGCGCTGCTGGGTGATCCTGAGGCGATCGTGCTCGATGAGCCGACCAACGGGCTGGACCCGCAGGGGCACCGCTGGCTGCGTGACTTTCTCCGCGCCCGTGCCGGCGAGGGTCGCGCGGTACTGCTGTCCTCCCACGTGCTCTCAGACGTCGCCGAGACCGCCGACCGGATCGTGGTGATTTCCCGCGGGCGGCTGGTGGCCGACCGGCCGATCGCCGCGCTCGGCGAGACCGCGTCGGTTCGGGTCAGATCGCCCGACGCCGGCCGACTCGCCGGCCTGTTGAGCGGCGACGCCGCGAGTGTGCAGCGCGTCGACATCGACGTCCTGGGCGTCTCCGGGCTCGACGCCGGAGCGATCGGCGAGCTCGCCGCCGAGCACCGGATCGTGCTGCACGAGCTGACCCCCACGGGCGGCTCGCTGGAGGACCTGTTCTTCGAACTCACCGAATCAGAAGGGGATGGACTGCGATGACGAATGCACTGAAGGCTGAACTGCGCAGCATGCGCTTTTCCCGCGCGGTCATGCTGGCCGTGCTGATCCCGGCGGTGATCTCCGGATTCGTCGTGCTCGTCGACCACCAGACCAAGCTGACCGGGTTGCTGCAGGCCGAGACGGTCGTGCTCTCGCTGGGGATGCTGATCGCCGGCGCTGTCGCCGGCGGCAGCGAGTACCAGCACCGGACGATCGAGTGGACGCTGCTAGGCACTCCACGTCGCGGGACCGCCGGCCCCGCCAAGCTCGCCGCCGCGATGCTGTTCGGTGCATGCGCAGCTGCGCTGACCTTGGCGGTCACGTGGGCGCTGGCGACCGTCGTGAACCCCGGGATCCACGTCGACGTGCCGGCGCCAACGCTGATCGTCGGTCAGCTCGCGCTCGGCGCGCTCACCTGCGCGTTCGGGCTCGCCTGCGGACTGGCGCTGCGCAGCCTGCCGGCCGCCGTCGGAGCCGTGTTCGTGATCGCGCTGGTGCTGCCGATCGTCTTCCAGGTTAAGCAGAGCCTGAACGACGTGATCGAGTTCCTGCCCTACGGCGAGCTATCCGCGGCCGGGCTCGCGCTCGGATCCTCACCCGCCAGTGCCGGCACCCAACTCCCTGCCCTCGCGGCCGGAGTCGTGCTACTCGCCTGGACCACGCTGATCGCCACGATCGCACTCACCCGCCTGACCAGGACCGACGCATGACCCAGGTGACTTTGCCCGACATCAAACCCGCGACGTGCAGCCAACGCCACACAATCGAGGGGCGAACCGATCGCTTTCGCGAGAACATCCTCATACGCGTGCTGCTCCGGGCAGGCCAAAGTCCAACGGCCACGCTGATCGTGCGCCACCTATCCAAGTCAGGGCGATGAACGATCTCCGGAAGCGGCGCCCGTCACGCCGCCCAGACCGGCGCTCTGTGGCCGCGAGGCCACGAAGCCACGGCTGCCGCCTCCGCCGAGCGGCGGACCGTGAGCGCGGAGCAATCAAGGCCGCGACTGCCGGGCGAGGCTCCCGCACCGACGCGTTTCGCGCTGACTCGGAGAGGCTCGCTGATAGGCCCCCTTGGACTTGAGTTAGCACCGACCGCCGGTCGGCCGGAAGGCTGCCCGGACAACGATGAATACCCACAGGAGAGCAGCATGTTCGAGAAGTTCTTCACAGACCCGTCGTTTGACTTTGAGACGCGAACACTGTTGGGAGGCATCCATTACGGGGCCGGCGACATCGGCGAGATGCTCACCGCTGTCGCCAACATCACGGATGGCGACGCTACGAGCTGGGTCACGGAATGGCGGATGCTCGCCGGTCGCATCGAGACGACCGGCGATGCCTGCCTGAAGGCCGGGCACTCCGTCAGCGCGCGTCACGCGTACCTCCGCGCGGCGGTGTACTACGCCGCCGCGTATGTGTTCGTGGATGGGACCGAGCACCCCGACGCGCAGCTGACCGAGTTGTTCGCCGCGCACCGCCGGTGCTTTGCCGAGCACGTCCGTCTGCTCGACGCGCCCGCGATCCCGATCGCGATCCCTTACGAGGACAGCGACCTGCCCGGCTACCTGTTCATCCCGGCCGATGACGGGGTCGCGCGCCCGACCGTGATCCTGAACAACGGCAGCGATGGCCCAATGACGTTCCTGTGGCCAGGACTGGGTCAGCCCGGCCTGGATCGCGGCTACAACACCGTGATCTTCGACGGTCCCGGGCAGCAGAGCATGCTGTTTGACCGCGACATTCCCTTCCGACCGGACTGGGAGCAGGTGATCACACCCTTGGTGGACTTCCTCAGCGATCGTCCCGAGGTCGACGCGTCGAAGATCGTGCTCTACGGGGCCAGCCAAGCGGGGTATTGGGCGCCCCGAGCCGCGGCGTTTGAGCACCGCCTGGCGGCCGTCATCGCCGACCCGGGCGTGGTCGACGTCTCGACCTCATGGAAGGACCACATCCCCACCGAGCTGGTCGCGCTGCTCGATGCCGACGACGAAACCGGATTCAACGCCGCGATCGAAGCGGCCAGCCAGGAGATGTCGCCGGCGATGCAGCAAGAGTTCGCGTGGCGGGCCAAGCCCTACGGCGACCAACCGTCCGTCTACGCAACATTCAAGACCGCCGAGCAGTACCGCCTCGGCGACCTCGTCAAGCAGATCAACGCCCCGATCATGATCACCGACCCCGAAGGCGAGCAGTTCTGGCCCGGACAATCACTGCAGCTCTACGACACGGTGCGCGGACCCAAGCTGCTCGCCACGTTCACCAACGCCGAGGGAGCCGGCCTGCATTGCCAACCGATGGGACGTTCACTGCTCGAGCAACGAATGTACGACTGGCTCGACGAAACCCTCACCCGCTAGCCGTACAGGAGCACCCAGAACTCAACCTGCCTCGGCATGAGCGCTCACTGCCGAGGCGTGACAGCAGCGAGGAGCCGGCTGCTGGCTTCGTCCGATCTCAGCAGCGTGAGGCGGCCGCGCTGGCCCTTGCTTTGTGGCCGCTTCGATCAACCGGCGGGAGCGCAGCCACGGTCGCTCTCGCGAGCGGGGGGCGCCGAGTGCTTGCAACCGTCGCCGATCTGGCCAACGCCCGATGGCTCGCGGCGGGCCGTGTCGATCCTGGACAGGCGGATCGGGTCGCGAGGGGCGTGCGCGCTTTCCGCGCGCAAAGCGGGACAGCAACCGCGTCAGGCTACGGGGTCGGATTACTCAGCCAGGAGTCGGTCCCAGAGCGCGATCAGCGCGGCCGTAGCGTTGGCGCGTCGCTCCGGGGAGTCGTGGCCGCCGCCGAATGTGTCGAGCAGGTATGCGCGGTGGGTGGCCATCAGTAGTAGCGCGAACTCGTGTGGGTTGGCCGGTGGGTGCGGGGCGTTCGCGACGAGCTGCTCGAGCAGTTGGCGCGGGCCGACGAGAGCGCGGTCCAACTCGGTCGAAACTGTCGGATCGGCTGCAGCGGCGGCGTCAAGCGCGCGCAGCCACCGACCGTTGTCGGCGTAGAGCTGCACCAGGCCAGCGACCATCGCTGTGATCACGTCTTCCGCCGGACCGCGCACGAGCTGATCGAGGAGCGGGTCCTCGGCGTCCGGCAGTAGCTCGGGTGCCATCTGCGCCAGCGTGTCGAAGTGGCGGTAGAAGACGGTGCGAGTCAGGCCGGCGCGTGCCATTACGTCACCGACGGTCAACGCTGCGAACGGCCGGTCGAGCAGCAACTCCCGCGTGGCCTCGAGGATCCGACGCCGAGCTTCGTCTGACGGAACTCTTCGCGACAGCATGTCGCAGAGCATGAAACACTATGCGACACCATGTCGCAACCAGAGCCGGACACAAACATCGCCCTCCCGGACGGGCGCTCACTCTCCTATCTCCTGGCGGGCGCCGATGGTGGGCCCGTCGTGACCGTGCTCGACGGTCCATGTAGCCGCGGGCTCGGGCGGGCGCTCGCCGCAACCGCGCGCGAACTAGGGATCCGACTTGTGATCCCGGACCGCCCGGGATCACAAGGCAGCACACCGAAACCAGGTCGCACGGTCGCCGATTGGCCCGCCGACCATCTCACGCTGATGGACGCGCTTGGCATCGAACGGTTCGGGATCGTGACGCAATCCGGCGGGACCCCCTACGGGATCGCCGTTGCCGGTGTGGCTCCAGAGCGGGTCTCCGCCCACTCTCTGCTCGGAGCGATTGCGCCGCTCGCGGAGAAGGACCAGTGGCGCGCGGCCGGGAAGGATCTGAAGATGGCGGCGTTCATGTCACGGCGCGCGCCGTTTCTGCTGCGGGCGGGCTTCAAGCACCAGTACAAGAAGTTGCCAGATTCAGCGATGGGACTGTTCAAGGGACCGGACGCGGAGGTCGTCCAGATCCCGTGGGTCAACGAACTGTTCGTACCGACGACCGCGGAGCTGTTTGCGAACCCAAACGGGTTCATCGAGGAGATCCGGATCCTCTGCAAACCGTGGGGTATCACGCCCGGCGCGGTCCGCGCCTCCCTCTGGACTGGCGAGTTCGACCGGATGCACCCGCCATCACACGCCCGCCGTGTCGCCGAACTGCTCGGCGGAGACCCGCCCGTGACTGTCGTCCCAGGCGTCGAGCAGATCGGCCTGCTCGTGATCTTCGAGGAAGCGCTGCGATTCGCAACACTCAGCGGTCCTTGAAACACCCGCTATTCGCGACAAGCGCGCGCGTTGCGCGTCGCCAACTGATCGGTCCGCCGCTCCTCGGGGCGCTAACCGAAGGTGGGGGAGGTGCAAGCACCAAAGCGGTGACGATCGCGCCGACACCGGCGCTGCCGCTCCAGGCGTCGAGCGGTCGCGACGACGTGGACGACGCCAGCGAGGCCTCGCAGCGGCTTCGGCCTGGCCGAAAGTGTCCGGAAGGGCAGCCGTTGGCTGTACTCCTGACGGGGTGACCGTGACTCCTTCCACTCGTGGACGACAGCGGCGTCGGCGGTCCGAGGCGGCCGCTCCGGTGCTAGCACTGCAGGACGATCCCGGCTAACGCTGGCCGTGGTCGCCGGATCTGATCGCGGGTCTGGTGCGCGCCGCGACATTCCTCGTTGCGCGAGTTCCGCGCGACGGAGGGGTAAGTCGCCGGCGCCGTCGCATGCTCCCGCAGTCGTGAGGGAAGTCTTAGCGCGGACTGAGCCGTGCTTAGGCGCTGCTTCAGCAACACTTGGTGCTAGGGGACGCGACAGGGATGCAGCGCAGGGAGCGTCGGTTGGTCGCGCGCCGTCGTGTTTCGTCCGTGGCTCACGCGCCGCCGGCTGGTGGGGAAGCGCTCGCCTTGCGGGCTGGGTGACCGCGTTCTTGCCAAGCGAGCGTGCCGATTGTGGCGAGCGCGTACATCGCGGTCGCGAGCGCTTCGCCGGCGAGGACGTCGGAGGCGTAGTGGGCGCGCAGGTAGATCCGGCTGAGGCCGACCAGCGCCGTGAGCAGCGCGCCGGCGGCGACAGCCGCGATGCGTCCGATCCGGCTCGGGATCGCGACGGTGAGCGCGATCGCGAGCGCCAGGTAGCCGACGGAGTTGGCGGCGTGGCCGGAGGGGTAGCTCTGCCCGGAGGTATGCACGAGCGGCGCTGGGGGGCGCGCGCGGTCGACCGCGGCTTTGGTAATCCAGACGCTGATCCACGCCAGAGCCCCTCCGATCAGGACGGAAGCGGCACGAGCATGGCGCCGACGGTGGATCAGCAGTGCGCCGCCGATGAGCAGCACCGGACCGACGATCACGAGCAGGCCCAGTGTGGTGACGATGCGCGCCGCGTGGTCGAGTGCTGGCGTGTGTAGCTCGTTGGCGATGTGGAAGGCGCGCGAGTCCGCCGCGAGCGACGGGTTTGAGGTCACGACGATGGTGAGTGCGACGAACACCGCCATCGCGCCGGCGGCGACCCCGGCCAGGCGCCATAGGACGGATGGGCGGCGCATCGGCCTAGCTTGGCGGAGTGGCCGTCGAGCGGAGAATGGCACCAGCCAACGCGCAACGAGTGTATGGCACTGACGCAACGCGTCCTTCGCTCGCTGCATGCGCTGGTTTCTTTTGCCCTACAGGCCTCCCGCGGAGCGTTCCAGAGCCCGCGTCTCGGTGTGGCGGAGGTGCCGCACAGCGGGGCGCTGCAGTTGCATCAGTCGGTGATCGCGTTTCCCGATAGCGAGCCGCTCTGCCATGGGGTTGCGCGGATCCGCGCGGCGGCCTGCTTGCGGCTGGGGACGCGAGTGGGGCTCGCGACGCGCTTGACGGGGCACTCGGTCTGGGGCGCGGATCGCCGCTGGAGGACTTCGATTACAAGTCGTTCGCACAGGGCGAGATCGCGCGGCTCGCGGAGGCACGTATGGCGGCGGTTGAGGATCGTGTCGAGGCGCGGCTGGCGCTTGGCGAGCACGCCGAGCTAGTCGGCGAGCTCGAGGCCCTGATTCGTGACGAACGTTTGCGTGAGCGTCGGCGCGCGCAGCTCATGCTTGCGCTGTACCGCTCGGGCCGTCGGGCCGACGCGCTTGCGGTGTACCGAGCGCTGAGCGCGATACTGCGGGACGAGCTTGGGTTGTCGCCAAGCCCGTCACTGCGGGAGCTTGAGCGTTCGATCCTGAGAAACGACGCGGCGCTCGGACCGACGCCGACGACCTCGTCGTCGCGGTGGAGCTCGTTGCCGCACCCGTCGACGCCGTTTCTCGGCCGCAGTCGCGAGCTCGGCGAGGTCGGCGGGGTGCTCCGCCGCCACGGCATCAGGCTGTTGCCGCCGTTGAGGACCCAGGTGGACTCGTATGCACGTGCGTTCTAGACGCTCGATGGAAGCCCGGTGGAGGCGGTCGGCGTGCTCGCCGTCAGTCAAGGGGGTTTCGGACCGGCCCTCAAAACCATGGGCCAAGTCTGAGCCCGTTGCTGCGGCTCGCGCGCGGAGGTCGGCACGGAGGGCAGCCGCACGCTCCGGGGACGTGCTCCCACCTGATCACCACCGCCGCCAGGTCGCTGGCGAATGCGCGGTTGTTGTGAGAAGGTCGCTTCGACGGCGCAGACGTCAATCATCGGCATCCGCGACGCTCCTCGTCCAGTCGTGGGTGGCCGTGTCAGCTCATCAGCGTGGGTCACGTGATGGGCAGACCTGAGATCAAAGCGTGTCAATCCCGCGCTTTGGTGAACGTTCTCGATCTTACGGGGGCCCGGTCCGCGGCGAGCCCGATAGAGAGACCGGTCGGGCCTGGAGCGCGAGCTCCCGCCGGAGGAGCCGCTTCTGCCTCTGTTCCCGCTTGACGTCATCGATCAGCCGCACCTCGTTCGAATCGCGCTGGCCGCAGGTGACCGACCGCTGGCGGAACGTACGTCGGCACTCGCAAAAGACCGTGGCGAGCAAAATCCATCTCTTGACACCGTCAATGGGGCAGCCTTGCACGCCGAGGGCTTGCTGCACCTCGACCGCGAGGTGCTGCGCGGCGCAATCGAGCATTTCGAGCGCTCGCCGCGCTGGCCGGCCCTCGCCTCCGCGCTCGAGGACCTTGGCGTGCTCTCGCCCCGAGAAGAGGCGATCGAGCTGCTCGGGCGCGCCCTGGAGCTCTCCAGCAGGATGGGGGCGACCTGGGACGCTACCCGTCTGCGTCGCCGCCTGCGTGATCTCGGCGTCCGCCGGCGCCTAACCAGGCAGGAGCGGCCTGACCGGGGTTGGGGCGCCTTGACCGAAAGCGAGGTGGCCGTCGTCGAGGCGATCACAAGCGGCATGACGAATCGGGAGGCGGCAGCGCACCTGTTCCTCTCGCCGCACACGGTGAGCATGCACCTGCGGCACGCGTTTGAGAAGCTGGGCATCAACTCGCGTGTCGAACTCGCACGCATCGCCGCCGAGCATCCACGCAGGCACGTAGACCGGCACCGGGGCGAGAACCCAGCCTGACGCGCAAACCAAGCGGACTAGCCCGAGACGGCACTCTCAGCACGCTGGCCGCGCGGCCATTGATCCTGTGGCGCGCGGGCGCAAACCCAACCAGGGCGGTAGATGACGTATTGCATGAATGTGCGTTGTCACTTCTGCGGGCGCTGCGTCAGCGTTGCGGGGATGCGGCGCCTAACTTCGCGACAGCCTTCCTTCCAGGCGCGACGACTGCTTGTCGCATGACGAGCCGCGCGCTGGAGGAGCTCTGGTACGGCGTATCGCGGCTCACGGTGCCCACCCCTCCGGTTCGGGAGTTCCAAGCACGTTACGAGGCTGCGGTCCCAGAAATGCCCGTTGACGCGGTGGCAGGGCTCGTATCACGACAATCCCCATGGCTGGAGATGCGCCGACTCATCGACCGCGCCGCGCCACACGGATTTCTCATCCATTGCCGCAACGACGTGCACTCAGTAATGACTCTCGCAGGCGACAACGCCGACTGCATCAGCTATCTCATGGGCAACCACATCATCGCCGCGACGCGAACGCTCGCGGTCGGGATGCTCGACATCGTGATGGGTATTCACAAATACCGACATCGGGGAGCCGTACACCGGTGGCGGCTCACGCGCAAACGCTGTCGGACTAGGACGATCCGGCTCCGCCGCCCTGGCTACGCGCGAGGCTCCAAGGACGCACGGACCGCGAGGCCAGCTTTCGCCTCAGCGCCCCGAATCGGGCCATGCTCAGCGGTGGACCGCTCACTACGCGGTTCGCAACGCAGGGGCAGCGCTTCCGGGCCGTAGAGCGGCCAGTACGTGGGTGCCACTTCACCGGCAACAGCGAACTGATCGGTCGCTACGAGCAGCTCCTCAAGGGCTAGCCTCATTTCCGTCTCGGCCACGTACTTGCCCGCACATTTGTGAGAACCATGGCCGAAGGCGATGTGCGGATTTGGTGTTCGCCCGAGCACGAATCGGTCGGGCTCGGGAAAGACGTCCGGATCACGGTTGGCTGAAGTGAGCACGAGCGCGACCTGTTCGCCCGCCTCGATCTGCTGGCCGCGGACCTTCGTGGTTCGCGTCGCCGTGCGGGCGAATCCCTGGTTGGGGGTGTAGAGGCGCAGCAGTTCATCGCACGCAGCCGGGATCAGATCTCGTTGCTGGCGCAGCTCTTGCTGGAGGGACGGATCGTCGGCAAGGTGGCGGATCGCGCTCGCAATCGCGGCGCTCGGGGCCACGTGCGCGGCGATCAGTAACTGCCGGATGCTCCCAGCGATGAACTCGTTGTCTAACGGCGCGCCGTCGACCCGCACTTCCAGGAGCGCGCTGACGATGTCTTCGCCCGGGTTCATCGGCTGTGCCCGCCGCTCGGCGACAAGCTCGCGGAAGACCCTGTAGAGGTACAGGTTCTCCTCTTCGGCGATCTCGGGCCGCTGATGGAACTGCGCCGACTCGAAGCGTTCGCTGTGATCGTTGAGTTCTCGCGCGCGTTCCGCAGAGATTCCGATGAACATGCCGAAGATGATCCCGGAGAGAGGTGAACTCAACCCGGTGACCGCGTCGCCTCCTCCATTCTCGACGAGGTCCGCGACGAGCCCCCGCGCGGTTTCGCGCATCTGCGGCAGCAACGCAGCGACGCGCTCGTTCGACAGCACGGCGTTGAGGGGACGGCGGTAACGTGGATGCTCCGGCGGGTCGAAGTGAAGCGGCGCGCGGCGCCCGGACACCGGGTTTCGCGGAACGGTAATTCCCTGGGAGCTCGTGAACAGCGCAGGCCGGCGGCTGGCCAACTTGACATCCTGATACTTGGTTAGGGCCCAGAAGTCCCAGCGAGCGCCGCGCGCGACTGGGCAGCGCTGCCGCAGCTCTGCCCACACCGGGTGAGGGTTACGAGTGAAGTCTTCGTCGAGCGGGTCGAAGTCGGGCTCGCGAGCAGGGCACGACCCGCTCATGCACGAGCCAGCTTCACGGGGACCGACAATGTGCCGATCTCGGGCCAACCGCTCATCCGAATGTTTCCGTTGACCTCGATGGCGCTGGTACGAGCGAGGAGCTCCTCGAGCGTGATCCGGAATAGCGCGAGGGCGAGCGGCGCGCCGGC
Organism: uncultured Solirubrobacterales bacterium; assembly: GCA_963699325.1. Lineage (GTDB taxonomy): Bacteria > Actinomycetota > Thermoleophilia > Solirubrobacterales > Solirubrobacteraceae > Palsa-465. The sequence continues at coordinate 40,013 of CAVOTN010000026.1, forward strand.
GCAGCGATGTGGGCCGCCTCCGAACGCGACGTGATCGCCGATGTTTGGTCGGTTCAGGATGAACTTGTCGCCGTCCGGGAAGACGTCGTCGTCGCGGTTGGCCGACGCATAGGCCACGGCGATGGGCTCATCCTTGGGTACGTGGCGGCCGCTGAGCTCGACATCGTGGCGAGCAGTTCGGGCGAAGCCTCGGTACGGCGTGAACAGGCGGAGGTATTCCTGGACTGCGGCCGGTATCAGACTCGGATCCTCCCGCAGCTGCTGCTGGACCTCAGGGTGCTCGCTCAGATGGACCACCACGCTTCCGAGGAAGACGATTGGGGCGATCATCCCGACGACGATGAACTGCCGGAGCGTCCCGAGCACCAGTTCCGCGGGTAGCGGCTCTCCCCATTCATCGGTGGCAGCGAGCAAAGCCGACGTCGGGTCATCCTCAACCGGAAGGGGCTCGGCCTGTCGCGCGGCGATCATCTCCCGTGCGATCACGTAGAGGTCGAGGCTCGCCTTCTTTACGAGCTCGTTGTCCAAATTTTGAAGCGCGGCGTCGTAGCCCTTGACGACCTCCCGGATCCGCATGGACTTCTCCACCGGCAGGTTGAAGAAGACCGCGAACACCCGTCCCGGGAGCGGATGAGTGAAGTCCACGCAGAAGTCGCAATTTCCGGCATCGATGAGCGGATCAAGCAGGTCGATCACGATCTCGCGGATCGGGGGCTCGAGCGCGGCGACCTTGGCGCTGGTGAAGAACGGGTTCAGCGCACGGCGATAGGGTGTGTGCTCAGGTGGATCAAGGTGTAACGGCGGCCGGCGTCCGGTAAATGCGACCTTGGGTACGACGTTTTGCACGGTCGTGGTGAACGTTCGCCAATCCCGCAGGATACGGTTTACGTCCTCATGCTTGGTGACCAGCCAGAAGCCGTTCCACGCGCTTGTGTGCGCGACTGGACACTCGCTGCGAAGCTGCTTCATCTCTCGATGAGCGCTTTCCCAGGTCTCCTCTACGAGCGGGTCGAAGTCGTCGGTAGAGGTGTGCGTCGAAAGCTCAGCCATCTCAGGTAGGCTGATACTATCATGGCGGGCTAGGGCTGTCGAGGACCTGAGTCGTTCGTGTCGTTCGGCGGCAACCCAAGGTTCCGGGCGCCTCGCGCGACGGCTCGGCGAAACCGTCGGGCTTCCTGTTCGCTGAATCCCTCGAGCAGTCTGTCCTCGAGCGCCTCGATTCGCTCCTCCCACTCGTCGATGACCTTCTGTCCCGCGGGGGTGAGCTGGGCTCGGAGGATTCGCTGGTTGGCCGAATCGGGCTCGCGCGTCAGGAACTCTCGTCGCTCCAGTTCAAGCACGACTTCGTTCATTGACTGCGGTGTCACAAAGCAGCGGCGGGCGAGCTGGGCATTCGAGAGTCCAGACTCGTGATGCAGCGTGACAAGTGCGATCACGTGGGGTCCGGAGAGGTCATAGGCTCGCAGATCGGACAGGTTGCGACTGATCTGTCGGGCGAGGCGGGTCAGGGCGTAGCTGAGCGGCGGGTCCTCCGGCTTGTCTGGCACCGGAGGGAAGGTATCGGAACGACAACCATGGAGCGCTTAGTCGAAGCGGACCGGGACCGAGCGGGGCCCGATATGGGGCCATCCAATCTCGGGCGCGAGTCCCGCCAGTTCGAACCGGGTCGTGCGCGCGAGCAGCTCCTCCACCGCCACGCACATCTCGGCCCGCGCGAGGTGCGCGCCCAAGCAGCGATGAATCCCATAACCGAACGCGACGTGCCGGTTCGGAGCGCGGGTGAGGTCTACGCGTTCGGGATCGGGGAACGCGTCTGGATCCCGGTTGGCCGAGGCCCAGGACAGGCCGACCTTGTCGCCAGGGCGGAGCGTCTGGCCGCGAACGTCGACCTCTCGCTTCACTGTCCTGGCGAGAAATTGAGCCGGTGAGAAGGCGCGGAGGATCTCGTCGACTCGCGGCGGGAATCAGCGCAGGATCATCGCGCAGGCGAGCTTGCGCCTCGGGGTGGCCGCCGAGGTATCGGAACGCGCTCCCGAGCCCATTGGTCGTGGTGTTATGCCCGGCCTGGAGCAAGAGACGAATCACGCCGGTGATCTGGTCGTCGTCCAGCCGTCGACCGTCGACAACGAGCTCCAACAGCCCGGTGGTGATGTCCAGCTGAGGGTCGCGATTTGCCTCTCGCCGGCCCTCGACGATCGAATGCACGTAGGAATACATGGCGTCGTTGGCTTGCGCGTGACGCTCCGAGTCTCCTGCGCGCCCGGCTTCGATGACCTCGGTGGTCCAGTGCTTGAGGAAGGTCCAGTCCTCCGCGGGGAGGCCTAGAAGGGCGCACAGCACGAGCGCTGGCATCGGCACCGCGACCGCTGGCACCATGTCGCATTCGCGCTCGCCGATCGCGGCGTCGATCAGCTCAATAGCGATCTCGCGGATCTTTGGTTCGAGCAGGCGGGTGCGCTCGGGCGAGAAGTACGGCGCCAGCAGACGTCGATATTGCGTGTGCTCGGGGCGGTCCACCTCCAGTGGCGGACGCGGTGGACGGTCGGGACCGGTCGAGTCGGGAATCGTCGTCTTCTCGCCGCTGATGAAAGTATCGGTGTCGAGGGCTGCGGCGATGACGTCTTCGTACCGGGTCAGAGTCCAGAATCCGCCCCACCGGTCGCTTCTGGCGACCGGACATTCCTGGCGGAGCCTGAGGTGTGCCGTGATCGGATCGGCTAGGGCGGCGGGATCGAGCGGATCCCAATCGGCGCGGCGCTTCGGTCCGGAGGTCGATTTCACAGCCGGTATCCTACACGAGTCGCAGGTAGCCTGATATCTATATTCGAAGGCTACGCATCTGGGACGTCTCGCGCTTGAAGCGTCACGGGCAGATAGGACGCGCCCTGCCTGACGAACGTCGTGCGCGTCGGCGGGCCCGCCAGCGACACCCATGATGTGCGGACGAGCAATTCCTCGCAGGCAACCCGCAGCTCAAGGCCCGCCAGGTCCTTACCGATGCAACGATGGATTCCGCGGCCGAACGCTAGGTGCGGATTTGGCCGGCGCTCGATGATGCACGCGTCCGGATCTGGGAACTGGACGGGATCGCGGTTCGCGGAGGCGAGCAGAAGCATGACCTTCTCCCCAGCGTGAAGCGTCCGGCCGGCCACCTCGACATCCTCCTTCGCCCAGCGCGGCACCGCCTGGACCGGCGTTTCGAGCCGCAGAAGCTCGTCGATCGCCGCCGGGATCAGCTCCGGCTCGGAACGCAGGCGCCCCTGCAAGCCACCGTCGCCGGCGACACACATGATGCAGTTCCCCAGCGCGCTCGTGGTCGAGTTGTGGCCCGCGACCAGCAGAAGCCGCACAAGCTGGACAGCGTCGTCGGCGGTCACGGTGAGTACGCCGTCGGTCTGCCCGATGATGCCGCTGATCAGGTCTACCTCGGGGTCCAGTGGGCGCTCTACTCGTTCCTGCACCAGGCGTTGGCTGTACGCATCGATCTCGGCCGCACAGCGCCTGACCGTTTCCGGATCGTTCCCTCGTCCCTCCTCGGCGTCGAACAGTTTGTCGGCGACCTGCTTCAGGTATGCCCAATCGGAGTCGGGGAGCCCGAGCCAGGCACAGAGCGTTCGCGCGGGGAGGGGATAGGTGAGTTGGCCCGCGAGGTCACCACCGCCGGCCTGGATTACCGGCTCCAGCATCTCGGCCACGAATCCGCGGATGCGGTCCTCGAGTCGCGCCACACGTGCCTTGGCGAAGTAGGGGTGGAGGACCCGCCGGAAGAAAGTGTGCTCGGGTCGGTCGACCTCGAGCGGCGGACGTCCTTTGCCGAACTGCGGAGCTCCGGAGTTGTTGAAGCGGTCAGCGGCAACGGCGAGGGAAACTACGTCGTCGTATCTGCTCACGGCCCAAAAACCGCCGGGCGATAGAACCGACCGTTCAGACCAGGCGACGGGGCAAGTCTCCCTGAGGTCTCTCCACGAGGCGGGCGGGTCGGCGACCGCGGCTGGCGCGTACGGGTCCCATTCGGCGGTCCTGCGCGGATCGACTGCAGTCATCGGGCGTGCGCTCTCTTGGGTGAACGTGAGGGGCCCTGCTGAGGATAACAGGCTACCTGATATGCCGCATCGGTGTTCGAGTTGGGTGTGCGCCGTGGTCTCGGTATCAGCGCCCAACGGCCTCGCGCGGACCGGTAGGTAGGTGAAGCCTGACTTGAAACCGGTTACGCGGCGCGGCTCGCCGGCGAGCTCGAACCGGTTCGTCCGTGCGAGCAGCTCGGCGAGCGTCAGACGGAGCTCGAGGCGTGCGAGAGGCGCGCCGATGCAAACGTGCGGCCCGATCCCGAAGGTCAGGTGCCGGTTCGGCCGCCGTGAGATCTCACAGCGCGACGCGTTCGCGCACGCGGCCTCGTCGTAGTTGCCCGAGGCGAGTGCGCGACTGAAGGCACTCGAGCGCTCCGGAACGTCTGGTGTCTCGTGCGGCTGCGACCGCGTCGTCATATCGCAGAAGTGTGGTGAAGCCGCCGTAGGCATCGCTGTGTGCCACGGGACATGACTCACGCAGCTGCGCGTGCGATGCGAGCAGCTCCGGTGCGGTCTCGCTCGGATCGGGATGCCAGCCGCTCATGACACCGGCGACCCGTGACTGTTGGGCCGCGAACGGTCCGGCTCGTGCGCGGCCCAGCGTGGCTGTTTCGCTATCGGCAAGGCTTCACTGCCGATGCGTGCGATGTCCTGTCTTGTACGCGCCGGCGGGATCTCCCAACCAGTTGAAGTGGTCATTGGGCAGCGAATTCGGGGTTGCCGACACCCAGTTGGACGCGTCGTCCACGTTGCCGCTCCCGACGTACTTCGCCCGGGCAGGGTACGGATAGAGCGGGTATGTGCGGACCACAGCTCCACTTGTATCTGTGTCGGTCGCCGTGATCTCCTGGGGCGCCTGGCCGGTTTCGACCCAGGCGACCAGGTTCGGGAGGATCGACTCGTCATAGGGAACGCCCGAAGCAGTCTCTCCGTGGCTACCGCCCGGGAGCATGAAGACGCGGGCGAAGTTCTGGGTGGCCCTCAGCCCGCCGGCACGATCCTCGACCTGCGCATACCAATCGAGCGTGGAGTACGGGCCGGCCGCCTCGTCCTCCCAGCTCTGCCAGACGATCAGCTTGCCGCCGGCGCGGTCGAAGGCGTCGAGATCGGGATGGTTGAAGTTGTTCGAGTTGTAGACCTTCGACATGTCGGCCATGTCTTCCCAGGTCTTCACGTCGAACTTGAAGTCCTGGTATGTGTAATCGGGCGGTCGGTCTCGGGGGAAGAGCATGTATTTCGTAAACGAAGTGCCGAGGAACTGGCCGGCTCCGGCAAAGCTAGGCCAAGCGAGCTCAGAGCCGTACGCCTCCCCGCCGGGCCAGAGGTAGGTCCCGTTGCTCGTCGTTGGTCCCGCGTACATGGCCTGAGCTGCCGCCACCTGCTGTGCCGTCAGACAGTTCGACGTCAGCGTCGGCGAGCACTCGATGGTCGAGGGATTCCAGTGACAGAGCCGGGGATCGCTGATCTGCCCATCCACGAGGCCGTCTGTTCCGTCGCACGCCGCCACCGCGGCGTTGTGCAAGGTTGTAATCGCAGGCGTATCGAAGATCGGCTGGCCGGAGGAGGTCAGGAGATGGTCGGCTGCCCAGATGAAGCTTTCCATCGCATAGGTGATCTCGATCGCGGGGGCGCCGGCGACGATGCCGTTGAAGTCATGCGGGTAGCGTTGGGCCTCCATGATCGCTGTCCGACCACCATCGGAGTATCCGTCGAAGTATGAGTAGGCAGGAGGCTGGCCGTAGAAGGTCTGGATCAGATGCTTGGCGACGATGGCCGTGAGGTGATCGGCAAGGAACCCGAATTGCGCTCTCAGTGGGTTGGTCTCGCCGCCGGCCGCCCATACATCGAGCAGGCCGGTCGAGGTGTGACCTTCGTTGTCAGCGGCGACGACGAACGTATTGCCCGTGAGAGCGACATCAGTGTCGGCGGCGGGCGAGACGCCGAAGCCAACCACGCCACAATTGCCGCCACATCCGAGTTGCAAGTAGCGGCCTTGCCACGTGGTGATGGGGAGCCGCACCTCGAATGCAGTTTGCGGCGCAATCCACCCGGTCACGTCGCAATATTGCGCTCCGGCCGTACCCACGAGACTGGCTGAGGAAATACTGGCCGGAGCGCCGGCGAGCTGCTGGTAGGCGCCCGGCAGTGAGGCGCAGCCGATAACGGGCTGGATCGCCGTTCGCGCCGGGAGCGACGCGCTCGCCGGGCCTGACTGTGCGCCGGCCGCCTGCGCTCGAGTCGCTCCAAAATGAGCGATCGCAAGTCCCACGGCGACAATCAACAGCGCAGCGGAAAAGTATGCAAGCGGACGCCGCTCGCGTGCGAGTGAACGCATAGGTGAACCTCTCCTCGATGGGCACCGAAAGGCAGCGCGACGCTATCACAGGTAACCTGAGATAGCAAAGAAATCTGCGACTCGGTCATACTCGTGGCCTCTGGGCGCTCCGAATTGGGCGGCGGAGACGGTGGTCGCGCGTCGAGCGGCCGGGACCATGCCGGGTGTGCGCGGCGGACGTTCGCGGTGGGCGGGAGACCAACCTTGATGGTCCGGCTACTCTGTTCGAGATGGCGAGAGAGACTGCTGAGGTCAACGCGAACGATGCCTTGCTGATCTACAGGGTCGGGCGGGTCGATCAGGGAATTCGCCAGGAGATGCGGCTGCGGCTCGCGGAGTGGGATCTGAGCGTGACGGAATTCACGGCGTTGTCGGTGCTGAAACGGCGGCCGGAGCTGTCGAACGCGCAACTCGCCCGCCGGTCGCTTGTGAGGCCGCAGTCGATGAACGAGATTCTGGTCAAGCTCGAGGAACGTGGCCTGGTGCGAAGGGAAGTCGACCCCGAGCACGCGAGAATCCTCCGGGCGGTCCTGACGCCTGCGGCGAGCGAGCTGCTGGCGGCCGCCGAGCCGGCGGTAAGAGCGATCCAAGACGAGCTCTTTGCCGACGTTCCCGAGGGGGAGCGGGAGGCCATGATCGACGCGCTTGGGAGCGCTATGGCGAAGTTGAGGTCGGGTCGAGGGAACGGCGCTCGCCGGCCGGCCGGCATCACCGCCTCCTGAACGAAAATCCTGAGCGACAAGGCCGCAAAGGCTGCGTCGCAGGTAGGCTGATACGCTGGTGCCCTGGAACCTCCGGGACCTCAACCTGCCGCGGTAACCCGGCCACTTGAAGGCGTCACCGTGCTCGACCTGACGGTCGCGCTCGCGGGGCCGTACGCGACGCTTCTGCTCGCCGCGCTCGGAGCGACCGTGATCAAGGTGGAGAACCCCCAGCAGGGTGGCGACACCTCGCGCAACAATGCGCCTTACGTCGGCTCCGGTGGTTTGAGCCTGGCGCGCACGGGCGATCACGATATGTCGGTGGCAATGCTCGAGCGCGGGCGCAACAAGCTCAGCATGACGTTGAATCTGAAGCGTCCGCGCGCGCGTGAACTGTTTGGGCAGCTGGTCCGGCACGCGGACGTCGTGGTGGAGAACTATCCCGCTGGGACTGCCGACCGACTCGGAATCGGCTACTCGTTCTGCTCCGCCGAGAATGAGCGAATCATCTACACCGCAATCAGCGGCTTCGGAGCGACGGGAGCCCGGCGGGCGCAGAAGGGTATGGACACGATCTTTCAAGCGATGAGCGGTCTGATGACGGTGTCAGGCGCCGATGGCGATCCGCCTGTACGCAGCGGGATCCCTGTCGGCGACATGACCGGTCCGCTGTTTGCCGTCATCGGAACCCTCGCTGCTCTCCACCAGCGTGAGCGCACCGGCGTCGGTCAGTTCGTCGACGTGTCGTTGCTCGGCGCTCTGGCCTCGGTTGTCGCGACGGAGCCATTTGACAAGCTCGAGGAACTCGGCATCCCCACCCGCACCGGAAATGCCGTTCCGCGGCTGGCGCCGTTCGGCATCTTTGAGACGGCGGACGGATATTTCGCTCTGTGCGCGCCGCTCGACAAGATGGTTCATGGGGTCTTCAGCGCGATGGAGCAGCCAGAACTGGCTGAGGACGAGCGGTTCTCCAGCCGGGACCGCCGGGTGCGCAACTGGATCGAGCTTCATTCGCTGATTGAGGCGTGGGCTGGCGCCCGGACCACCGAGGAAGCGGTCAACCTCCTACAAGCCGGGGGGGCGCCGGCGGCGCCGGTGCGCACCCCCCATGAGGCGGTTCGAGACCCAGAGCTGTTGGCAAGGGGAGAGACGATGCAGCTCGTGCATCCGACATTCGGGCCAGTCGAGGACCTGATCGGAAGCGGCTTCCCGATCGGGTTCTCCGGGGCCGAGGCCGGCTACCGGCAGCCGCCGCCGTTTCTGGGCGAGCACAACGACGTCATTCTCCGAGGGATGTTGGGCTGCGAAGAGGACGAGATTGCGGCCCTGCGAGCCGACGGCGTCATCTGATGCCGCTTGCCGGGCCTGGGGCTCACTTCGCCAACGCGGTCGAGCTGTTCCGGAGCCGGGTGAAGTAGCGTCCGAACCGCTCCCGCGTCTCATCGGTGTCGGCTGTTCCCGGGACCGAGATGAAGGGCAGCCCGGCGTCCTCGCACGCGCGGGCGAGTGCGGATGGGTAGTCGGACGCGGGTTCGATTCCGACGACGCCGTCGCAGCGAAGGAAGTGAGCTTCGTTGACCAGCCAGTCCGGCGTGTTCGCGAATAAGAAAAGTTGGCGGGCGACGAGGGCGCGCAGGGGATCGTCGTCGTAGACGGTCCGGGCGTAGGTGAGGGCGGCGGGCAGGTAAGGGGTCCCGACGAGTGCGGCACCGAACTGGGCCTGGAGGAAGCCGTGAAACCGCGGGTCCTCGAGCATGCTGGCGTAGAACAACCGATAGTCCTCGCGCGGGTAGGCGCCGATTCCATTCCGGACCCGATCGGCGACCTCGTCGCGGTACGCGGTGAAAAGCTCCGTTGCCACCGGCGTGCCCCGGTGCCACATCGGCTGATACAGCGACAGCTGGTCACGAACGCTGACCGGACAGCGACGGGCACGGGCGATCAGGCCGCGCACTTCGGCTACGAGGTCGACCTGCTCGTTGACCAGATCCATGGCCTGCGCGAGCCGGCTGACCGACAAGCTTTTACCTGTCATCGACTCAATCGTTGCCAGAGCCGCATTGACCTGCGCGAGCCGCAGTTCTAGCCGCGAATGATCGGTCAGTTCTGGCCAGCGATCACGCGTGAGGCGCCACCAGCCGGGCCCCGGGAGCGTCTTTGACGGTGTCCCGAGGTTGAACTCGATCGGAATGCAGGGGACGCCGAACTCCCGCGCCCAGAGCTCGGTGACCCGCAGCTCTGACTCGCTGCGGGTGGTTCCGAGGACGAACGCCGGCTTGGGCAGCCCACCCCGCGGTGCCTCGGCCGGCTCCATTGTCGATGCGAGCCCGAGGGCGAAGAAGTGGGGGCCGCTGTAGCCGCGACTCTCGAGAACCTGGCTGAAATGAGCTGCCTTGCCCTGCGCGATGATCATGAAGTTCCATGGATTGATGACGAGCACCGGGATCCCCATGGCGTTGAGGATCTCTTCGAACTCGTCGGCGTTGCAGATCCCAAACGGCTGCCCTTCGAGCGCTCGGTGTCGGATCTGCTCAAGCCACCCCCGTTGGAAGTCGCGAACGCGCGCGACGACCTCCAGCCGAGGTTGGCGGTCGGCTTCGCTCATTTCCGTAGTCCACTCAGCCACGCGCCGACCTCGTCCCTGAGCTCGTCGCCTGGCGCGGCAACGCGAGGAGGGAGGTGGAGGCTCGGTACGCCGTCCGCGGCGAGCAGGCGTGCCTTGTCGGGCGTGTCCCAGACGTGAAGCTCATCGGCCGGTGCCACGTTGAGAAGGACGCCGTCGGGACGAGCCCGCCGCACCGACCGTTGCCAGCGCGCCAGCGCCCGCTCGAGCGGGAATTCGATCGAGCACGCCGGGGTGCGGTGGTAGCGCTCGGCCAGCCCCTCGAGCGGCGACAGGCCGCGCGGGCATCGGGCAGCCCGCCGTGCGCTCTCCCCAGCAGTGGTCCTCACTCACGACGGTCGCGCCAAGTGACTCGATAAGCTGATACAGGCCGACGCTCGGTTGCGGGCTGCCGGCGACGTAGATGCGCGGGCCGGTACGTGTCGGAAGCTCGGCCATTCGCGTGAGGAGCTCCTCGACGAGGCGGTTGTGCGCAGCTCGCGGCATCGCGCTGGCGAGCGAATAGACCAGCAGCGCGTCGGCGCCGGATAGTCGCGGCGGCTCACCGTTGCGGAGCCGGTTCAGCCGGGCGAGCAACGCTCGGCCGCGATTGGTTTCTTCGATCGCTTCGCTGATGGCCGTGTCGGTGATCGGCGCAGCCGCCCACCGCTCCAGCTGTTCCTTCAGCGCCAGCAGGCAGCCGCGGTCGAAGACCGAGGAGCTGAAGCCAGGGAGGTAGGACTTGTCGAGGTAGAAGAGATTCAGGTCGCGCATCGGAGCGCCGGCGGCGTGAGCTCGAACGAGCGATCCGTAGCTGCTTTCGATCGCCTTGCGCCCGTGCGGCACGACGACGTACTCGACGAAGTCATATGCGCCGGAGACCAACGGCTCGAGCATCGCATCCACGAACGCCGGGACGCTGATCGTCGCGCTCCGGTCAGGCGCGACGTAGCGCGCGACATGGGGCATCGGTGCTGTCGGATCGCCGCGAAGCCGGAAGGGCAGCATGCCCGCGGCGGCGACTAGCTCGTGTGGGAAGTTGTCGCACATGTAGGCGACCACCTTGCCGCCGCCGGCCCACCATTCACGGGCAAATTCCTCGCGACGTTCGTGGCAGCAGCGCAGCTGTCCAAGAACCTCGCTCAAACGAAGATGCCGCCTGCCGTCAGCGGGCCAGCCGGGAAACCGGCGAGCGCTCGATTATCAGCCGCGTTGCCGTCCTCGGGCATCGTTACCGACGGATCGTAGATCAGGCGCTTTCCACCGCGAGCGGAAGCGACCGCGGGCCGTTGCCGGGCCACCTGTAGCGGCGAGGCTCGGCACCTGAGGGCGTGAAGCCCTTGGTTCGTGCCAGCAGTTCCTCGAGCGCGACGCGTAGCTCTAGTCGCGCGAGCCGCGCACCGAGGCAGAAGTGGATGCCGTTGCCGAAGATCAGATGCGGATTTGGTGACCGACCGAGTCGGCACTCACCGGCGTCGGGGAACGCGTCAGGGTCGCGATCGGCCGCGGCGAACATGAGCGCGACTCGGTCCCCGGCTTTCAGCTGGCGCCCCCGTAGCTCGACATCGCGGGCGACGACTCGCGGCATCGAGACCAAAGGGCCGTCGTGGCGGAGGATTTCCTCCGTCGCCGCTGGGATCTTCTCGGGATGTTCTCGCAGATACGCCTGGGCTTGCGGATGCCGGGCGAGGTACAGGATGCATAGGCCAAGGCTCGCCGTGGTCGTCCCATGACCGGCGTGGAGCAGGAGCCGAAGAATGCTGACCTTCCTCGGATCGTCCAACGCGACCGTCTCCTCTCGCTCTGATTCGAGCAACCACGTGGTGACGTCGGTTCGCGGATCCTGGCGGCGCGCGTCGATGAACGTCTGGATGTAGGCGTGGAACGCCTTGGTCGCCCGCCGGCCCATTTCCGGATCGCGACGAAGCGCGGCGCGTTCGATTTCGCTCGACCACGCCTTCAGCTGAAGCCAGTCCTCGGCCGGCCAACCGAGGAATGCACAGAGGGATTGGACGGGGTAGGGATCGGTGAACGCCGCTACGGCGTCGCCTATCTCGCCGCCGGCGAGATAGGTGTCCAGGAGCGAACCCGCGAGGCTGCGTGTGGTGGGCTCGAACTCTGCCATCCGTTGGGTGCTGAAGTAGCTGATGAGGAACCGCTTGTATGGCGCGTGCTCGGGCGGATCCAGTTGCAGCGGAATGCTCGGGACGGAGCCGGGCGCTGCCGTCGGCGAGGTCGGGACCCGGTTGCTGAACCTCGCCGGGTTACGGGCCGCTGCGATCACGTCCTCGTGCTTGAACAGCGACCAGCCCAGGAATTCGCTCCAGGCGACGGGGCAGCGATCGCGCATGTCGTCGTGAGCGAGCTGCTGGTTCTCGAGCACTTCGGGCCCCAGCGGGTCCCAGTCCTGCGTGTTACGTGTCGCAGTCTCGCGCACCCCGCACGACAGTATCAGGTGACTTGATATACGTCGAAGGTGCGGAGTCGGTCCTCATGCCTCGCGGCGACGGCGCTCTGCGGCCACCGGCGCGACCTGTTGCTCAAGAAACGCGGTGACGGCGGCACGGATCCGGGCATCGTCCCACGCACGAGGGTCGACGTTCGAAACCCCCAGCTCGAGGACCGGAAGTTCGGCGCGCTTGAACGCAAGCCGGTCGAAGTAAGCGAGCCGGTCGAGGACGACGATGCCATCGACGCCGTGGGAGAGCGCCTCCTTGAGATGCCATTGGCTCGCCCAGGTCGGGCCGCGAAGCTCCTCCTCGATGTTGACGAATCGGGCCGCCAATGACCGAAGGGGATCGTCATCCTCGCGGAATCGCCGAATGTACCCGTCGGCGGCAAGGCCCAGGTATATCGACCAAACGAAGACCGCTCCGTGGCTTGCCTGGAAGTCCTCGTAGAAGCCCATGTTGAACCACAGGCCCACGCCGAGCCACATCAGCCTGATCCGCTCGTCAGGGCAGGCAACGTGGCCGGCGTCGACCCGCGCGCGGACAGTGTCGTGGAGCTGCAACGCCGCGTCCCGTCCCCAAGTCGTGCCGCGATGCCATTGCGGCACCATGGTCGCGGGCATCGTGTCGGCGATCGAAACCGGCGCGGGTCGGGCCCCCGCGATCAGGTCGCGCGTCTGCAGGTACAGATCTTCCTGCTCGTTGACGATTCTGAGGACCTCCCGAAATCGGGACTCGCTCCATCGCCGCCCGGTTCGCTGCTCGAGGAAACGGATCAGGCCCTTGAGCTCATCGACCATGAGCTCGAGACGGTCCGGCTCGATCAGCTCGTCCCAATGGTCATGGCTTTGGGCCCACCAGTCGGGCGCGATCTGTTCACGCCAGGAGGTCGAACGTTCGATCAGATAGCAGTCTGCGCCGGTGTAATCCGCCCATGCCTCGAACAGCTTCGCCATCGCGTCACCGGCGGCGGCGGCGTGCAGGATCGTCGGCCGGGGTAGCCCTCCCCACGGGGCGGCGTCGGGGTGCTCGTCGAGCGAGCTTCCAAAGGCCAGCGCGGTGTAGCTCTCTCGCGTGTCGGGATAGCCGAGCGCTTTCAGGTACCCGAGATATTCCGCCGCCTTCTGCTTCGCGGCCACCACGGACGACCACCACTGAGTCACCACATACGGTATGTCGAGCGTGCGGAAGATTTCCTGCGGCGCGTCGGCGTTCACCACGGCGATCGGATCCCCGGCGGCCGCGCGTGCCCGAACCTCCGCGAACCAGGCGCGCTGGTAGCGATTGAATTCGCGCGCCAGGTCGAGCGATTTCGCCGAACGGAGTCCCTCAAACTGGTTTGAGCTCAAAGCGATTCGATCCCGTCGCGTTCGAGCTCGACGAGCGGCAGCCGACTCGCTCGCACCGCGCCACGTATGGATGGGACGTCCCACGGGGTCGCGGCGTCGTACGGATCGCAGAAGCAGACGACGAGATCGGCCTCTGCCATTCGCGCCGCGCGTGCCACGAGTGATCCGCGTCGCCGGCTTGAAGCCCGCGTCGGCAAGGGAGCATGCTGGTAGTAGTCGACCAGACCGTCGAGCGGGTTGCGAGTCGCGGCCACCTCGCCGGCGAATGCGAGCTCCCCTCGCGGATGGTCCTCTCCGACCACGATGTAACCGCGGCTCTCGATCGCTTGGTAGACCGAGTCGTCCTCGTGGCTGCTACCGGTCAGGTAGACGCGTTTGCGGTCATATCGGGGCAGCGACGCCTCCTGGGCGAGCAGCTCGCTCAGCCGGCGATGAATCGGCTCGGGCGGAGAGACGAGCGCCTCTTCGACCAGTCTCATCGTTTCCACGCCTGTCAGGCGGGCGGGTCGCGAACGCCGAAGCCGCGCGAGCGCGGAAAACAGGCGCCTCGTTGCGTTGACGCGTTCGACCGCCGCTCGGATCCGGTCGCCGGTCAGTTCGGCGCGAGCCCAGGTGCCGAGACGGTCGCGGATCCGTATCAGCTGACCACCGTTGTAGCGCGCGGTGGTGCGATAGGGGAGGTGCAGCAGGTCAAGGAACGCGAACGGCGGAATCGACGCCACCGGTTCCACTCGTTGGAGTTCACGAAGGGTCTTGAACAGGACCTTCTGAGCGAGCGTGTCGCCGCCGATCAGAACGAAGTCGAAACCATGGGCGGGCGCGAGCAACTGCTCCATGACAGCCGTCGTCGGCGGGTCGAGCTCCTCGAAGCCGTAGGCGTCAACGAGCGGTGTGGGGCGCGGTCGACCGCTGACTCGCGCCGGATGCAGCCCCGCCGCCAGCACGAGCTCCGAGGGCACCGCCGCCCCGACCACGCCGACCACCATCAGACGCCTGGCTCCAGCATGGCGCGGCACTGTATCAGGCGTCCTGAGATTAGGGTAGAGTACGCGGTTGTGACCGAAGTTCTCAGAGGGGTGACGGTCGTTGACCTTACGCACGCTTACGCAGGCCCGCTCTGCACACACCATCTTCGGCGGCTCGGCGCGGAGATCCTGAAGATCGAGGAGCCCGAGACCGGCGATGACTTCCGCCGGACCCCGTGGTTCTCCTATCTGAATGCCGGCAAGTCCTCGGTGGCGCTTGATCTCAAGTCCGACGAAGGGCGTGAGTCGCTCGGCCGGCTCATCGTATCGGCCGACGTGCTCGTCGAGAACTACGCTCCGGGGGTGCCTCACCGTCTTGGCGTGGATTGGGACACGGTGCACGCGATGAACCCCGACTTGGTCTACTGCTCGATCAAGGGCTACGGTGAGGGAGGTCCGTTCTCGCACTACCCGGCGATGGAGTCCACGGTTCAGGCGATGTCCGGCATCAGCTCGATGTGGACGAGCGAGGACACCGATCCTCGCGACCCCGGTGTGGCCATGGCCGATGCATTCGCAGGGTACGTCGCGTTCTCGGCGATCGTGGTGGCGCTTCTCGAGCGCGCTCGTGGCGAACGTGGCGAACGCGGTAGGCACGTGACGGTCTCGATGCTCGAAGCGGCCCTTGTGCTCCAGACCGCGTCGGTACTGTCCGCTCGCGATGGTGGCGAGCAGTTCCGCCGCCGCAACGTCCAGGGACGCTTCATGGCGAAGGACCGGCGGATCTACGTCAACCTGATGTTCCCGAAGTGGTACCGCGCGGTCTGCACGCTCGTCAGCCGCCCGGACCTGCTCGAGCCACCGTGGAACGACCCCGAGCACCGCGAGGCGGCCGGCCTGGAGTTTGTTCAAGAACTCGAAGCCTCGTTGGCGGCTAGAACCGCGGAGGAGTGGGAGCGCGAGTTCACCTCCGCCGGGGTGCCGGCGAGCGTCGTCCGCACCCCAGAGGAGATCCTCACCCACGAACACGTCGCCGACAGCGGGCTGCTGCTCGACGTGCTCGACGCCGCCCGTCGGCCCGCCACGATCTTCGACCTCCCGTTTCAGATCGATGGCGGACGCGGTGCGGCGCTGTCCGGCCCAGTACCCGCACTCGGAGAGCACACCGATTCGGTCATCTCGGGCACGCGCAGGGCGACGATCTAGGCACGACCGACGGCGGCGCGGATCAGGCCGCGCCGACGGCGAGCGGTACCAGCCTGGGACAACAAACCGGCAACATCAGGATGCCTGAGCTTAACATCAGGATGCCTGATACTCTGATACTGTTCCGCGGCCAACTGGAAACGAGGAGAGGTTTATGTTGAGGCTGAAGGCGGTATCGCTTACGTTGGCACTCGCCGGGCTCATTCTGAGCGGGTGTGGAAGCTCGAGTAGCGGCTCCTCGAGTTCCAGCGCAGCATCGTCCTCGAGCACGCCCGCGGCGAGTGCGCCGAGCACCTCGAGCTCCAAGGCCACGCTGTCGCCGATCCATCTGTCGCTGATCGCCGATATGGACTTCCCTCCGGCGGGCGTCTCGCTGGCGACGGCGCGACCGGACCTGGCTGCTGACGCGGCGATCAAGGCGGTCAACGCCGCCGGCGGGGTCCACGGCCATCCGCTCGTCCTCTCGGTCTGTGACTCCAAGGGGAATGGGAATGTCGCTAACTCATGCGCGCGGGCGGCGGTTGCCAATAACACGGTGGCGGACATCGGCGGCTTCAACTTCGCCGGGACGCCCGTCGAGATCATGAATGCGGGCAAGCTTGCGATGATCGGCCGTACACCCGGGTTCAACCCGAAGGAGTACTCGTTCCCGACGATCTTCCCGTACTTCGGAGTCGGTGAAACGGGGATGTCCGCGGCGGTCTATGCCGCGGCGAAGTTCGAGCACGCGACGAAGATCGCGTTGATCACCTCGCCGCCGGCCAACGCCCTGTACTTCCCCACGGGGGAGGCCATGGCGAAGCAGCTCGGGGTTACGATCACCGGGACGATCAGCGCCATGCCCGGGTCGGATCTCACCTCGGCCGTGCTCAAGGCGCGTCAGAATGGCACTCAGGCGATCGCCGCGATCACGCCGATCGTCGACCAGGTGATCGTCGCCGCTCGTCAGAACGGAATCACGCTGCCGATCGTGTCCTCGCTGCAACCGGCGCAGATCAAGTCGGTGGGTTCGGCCGGCGAGGGTGTGGACTCAATCGAGCCCTATCAGCTGCCCACGGCCGATGAACCCGGTCTCAAGCAGATGGAGAAGGAATTCAGCGAATACGCACCGGGGATCCCCCAGACGGTGTTCACCCTTCCGGGGTGGCTGGCGGTCCACATGTTCGCCAATGTCGCTGACAAGCTTTCGGTCGTCAACCGCGCGAACGTCCTCGCGGCCTTCCAGAACCTCACGAACCAGTACGCGTACGACCTGATCCCGCCGTACACGACGAGCGCTAAGTTCAAGGGTCTCGGCGGCCTGTTCCCGTCGCTCTACAATCCGTCGCTCTACCTCCAGCAGGTCAAGAGCGGAGCGCTGGTACAGCTGAACGGAGGAGCCCCGTTCAACCCGTTCGCCGGGTAGACGTTGCCGCCGAACTGAGATAGCGTCGCCGTAATCAGATGAGCACCTTTATCGAGTTCGCGCTCGTCGGGCTTGGTACGGGAGGGCTTTATGCCCTGCTCGGGCAGGGGATCGTGCTGATCTACCGCGCGTCCGGGGTGATCAACTTCGCCCAGGGAGCCACGGCGGCGCTCGGCGGTTACTTCTTCTACGAACTGACTGCCAACCACGGCTGGGCGGCGGTCCCGGCACTGATCGCAGCCGGCGTGGTCGGCGCGGCGCTCGGCGCCGCGATTCAAATCGCCGTGATGCGCCCGTTGCGGGGCTCCTCGCCACTGACGCGGGTGATCGCGACGACCGGGGTGTTCACGATCCTGGTCGAGATCGGGTTCCTCCGCTACGGCAGCGACACGGTCTTCGTGCCGCCCTTCCTGCCAAACGGGACAGTGTCGATCGGCGGCGGCGCGACCGTGGGGGTCGATCGCTTCATCCTGCTCGGCATAGCCGTTGCCCTCACCGTGGTGCTGTGGGCCGCGTATCGCTTCACGCGGTTCGGGCTGGCGACCTCCGCCGTCGCCGAGAACGAACTCACGGCCGGCGCGCTCGGAATCTCACCCGACCGCGTGGCACTGGTGAACTGGACGATCGGCTCGGCCCTCGCCGGCGTGGTCGGTGCGCTGATCTCTTCAATCGTCGCCCTCAGTCCGCAGAACTCCGCCCTTCTCGTCGTACCCGCGCTGGCGGCGGCAATGATCGGCGGCTTCCGTTCCTTCCCGATCACGCTACTCGGCGGGTTGGTGATCGGGGTGATCGAGGCCGAGCTCACCAACTACGTCACGGCCCCCGGATGGGCGGCGTCGACCGGCTTCCTGGTGATCGCAGTGTGGATCATCGTCCGCGGTCAGGCGCTGCCATTGCGCGGGCACCTCCTGGAGCGTCTCCCGCGCGTGGGCATGCCACGGCTCGGGGTTCCCGCGCTGGCGCTCGGGCTGCTCGCCGCCTTCGTGGTGATCGCTCTCGGGAGTCAGACGACACAGGCCTCCGTCGCCCTTACTGCCGGCTACGGGCTGATCTGCCTCTCGCTCGTGCTCCTGACCGGCTACGCCGGACAGATTTCGCTGGCGCAGTTCGCGCTGGCCGGGGTTGGTGCGCTGGTGGCGGGACGACTCAGCGAGGCGCAGCATTTCTCGATGGTCGCGGCGGCGGCATGCGGCGTGCTCGCGGCGATGGGGGCAGGGATCGTGTTCGGGCTACCTGCCCTGCGGACCCGCGGGATCAGCCTGGCGGTCGTGACGCTAGGGCTTGGACTGGCGTTCCAAAATATCGTGCTCGGAAACGACAGCTACTTGGGTGGCATCAACGGCACCACGATCAGCTCGGAGAGCATCCTCGGCTTCAGCCTGAACCCGATCCACCATCCGGCGCGCTTTGCCGTGATGACGGTGATCGTGCTCGCCCTGGCCATGGTCGTGGTCGCGAACATGCGACGAGGCAGCTTCGGCCGGAGGATGCTCGCCGTGCGCGGCAACGAACGCGCCGCGGCGGCTCTCGGAATCGATGTGCGCGCGATCAAGCTGGCCGCGTTCGCCATCTCCTCGGGGCTTGCCGCGCTCGGCGGCGTGCTGCTGGCCTATCAGAACCCGGTCGTCCAGTTCAACCAGTTCAACGTCGTCGCGTCGATCGGCGCACTCGTTCAAACCGTCATCATCGGGATCGGCTTCCTCCAGTCGGCGGTCGTCGCAGGCATCGGAAACCCGCAGGGCTTTCTTCCGCAGATCCTGAACGGGCTCGGAAACGTTTCGGATTACGTGCTCCTGGCCTCCGGGCTGCTGCTCCTCGTCACGCTCGTCTTCGCGCCCGACGGCGTGGCCGCCAAGGGCAACCCGCTCTCCCCGCTGATCGCGCTGATCGACCGGCGACGCACCACGGCCCCGGTTGCCGAGCCGGCTGCCCCAGCGCTGGCTCGGGTGGAGCCGGCCGAGCTCACGGTCCAAGGAGTGTCGGTGGCATTCGGCGGCATCGTCGCCCTACGGGACGTGTCGATGTCCGTGCAGACCGGTGAGATCGTAGGGTTGATCGGCCCGAACGGCGCAGGCAAGACGACGCTGATCGACGTTGTGTCGGGGATAACGCGCCCGCACAGCGGGACGATCCATTTCCGCGGACAGGCAATTGAACGGTGGCGCGCACACCGGCGGGCCCAGGCTGGCCTGGGACGCTCGTTCCAGTCCCTGGAGCTGTTCGACGATCTGACAGTGCGCGACAACCTGCTCGTCGCATCCGAGCGCGGAACAGCTCTGGGATACCTGAAGTCGATGGTTCGGCCTGGTCAGCGGAATCTTGGGGCGACCGCACTGGCGGCCGTGCACGATCTGGGCCTGGGTCAGTTCCTCGACTCACGCCCGACGACGATGTCCGCCGGGCAACGGCGGCTGGTTGGCATCGCCCGAGCCGTGGCCGCGTCACCTTCGATCCTGCTGCTCGACGAGCCGGCGGCAGGGCTTGACGAGAACGAATCGCGCGAGCTTGGAGACGTCGTGGTTCACCTGGCTCGCCAGTGGGGCATGGGCATCGCCATCGTCGAGCACGACTTCTCGCTCGTACAGGCGATCTGCGACCGCCTCGTCGTCCTCGACCATGGCGAAATCCTGGCCGAAGGCCCCACCGTCGAGGTGACCAAGCGCGAGGACGTAGTCGCTGCGTTCATCGGCCCGACCCACAAACCCGCCGTCACCCCCTCGACGACTGCCACGGTGCAGAGCCTCCCGTGACCGCCGTTCTCGAAGCGCGTGCACTGACCGTCGGCTACGGCACGCTCGCTGTAGCTCGCGACTTGGAGCTCAGTGTGCAGCCGGGTCGCGTGATGCTAATTCTTGGTCCCAACGGGGCCGGGAAGACGACCACGCTGCTAACGCTTGCGGGCGCGCTCCGCCCGCTCTCGGGCGAAGTCTTCTTGGACGGAGAAAGTGTCACCACACCGTTGCACAAGCGGATGCAACAGGGCTTGTCCTTCGTCCCCGACGAACGGGGCGTGATCACCCGCCTCACTGTCGACGAGAACCTCCGACTCGGTCCTGGCGATGCCGCTCGAGCCTTGGAGCTCTTCCCCGAGCTGCGCGAGCACCGAAAACGGCGAGCCGGCCTGCTCTCCGGTGGGCAGCAGAAAATGCTCGCGCTCGCGCTCGCGCTCAGCGGCCAGCCGAAGGTGCTGCTGGCCGACGAGCTGTCGCTCGGGCTGGCGCCGAGGTTGGTGGATCGCTTGCTCGATGCCGTTCGCGCCGCCGCCAGCAGCGACGGGGTCGGGGTGCTCCTGGTCGAGCAGCACGCACACCAAGCGCTGGACATCGCCGACGATGTCGTGCTGCTTGCGCACGGCCGGATAGGGATGAGCGGTCCGGTCGCCGAGGTTCGCTCGGAGCTCGACAGGGTCTTGGCCAGCGGTTACCTGGCCGTCAGCGGGAATGGTGCCGCGAGCAGTCACTAGCGCGTGTCGGTCCGGACCGCTGCCCGGCGGACCTCTGTCGTCGTACGGCAAACCGGGTTCGAGGTGAACACCGGCGCCGGTGCAGACGCGCCCATCGTCATAGCCGGGGCGGGCCCCGTCGGTCTGAGCCTCGCCGCGGATCTGAATTGGCGGGGCGTGCCCTGTGTGGTGGTCGAACGGGCCGACGGCTCCGTGGCCACTCCGCGTACGAACGTGATAGCTGCCCGATCGATGGAGCACTACCGGCGCATCGGGTTGTCCGAGGAGCTGCGAGACGTCGGCCTGCCGGACGACTACCCGCCTGACCTCGTCCTCAGGACCCGCTTCTGCGGTCCGGATCTTGCACGCGAGCCTGGATGGTCTCGGGAGACGCTGCGGTCCTATGGGCACGACGAAAGCATCTGGCCTACGCCGGAGCCGCCGTGCCGCGTCAATCAGACCTTCTTCCAACCAGTGCTCCTGAGGCATGCGCAATCACAACCCAACGTGAGCGTGTTGCTCAACACCGAGGTTGTCGGCGTCGAGACGAACGATGACGCGGTGAGAGTCGTGGTCACGCACGGCGACCGGAGACGCGTCCTCGAGTGCTCATACCTCGTCGGCTGCGACGGAGCACACAGCGTTGTACGCAAGGCGATCGGTGCGCGACTGGAAGGGATTCCAGAACTGCGCCGCACCGTGTCGGTGCACTTTCGCTCCGCGGAGCTCGATCGGCTGAACACGAGGCCCGCGTGGTCCTACGCCATCTACAACGCCGACCTGGGGTTTGGCGGTATGTTCGCCCTCAACGGGCGCGAGGAATGGCTCTGCTCGACTGGGTTCCCGGTAGGAGAGAACGTAGACCCGATCGACCCTGTGCGGGTTATTCACCAGATGGTCGGCGCGGAGATCGAAGTTGAGGTCATCCAGGTTGTCCGCTGGACGGCGCGTGCTCTGGTTGCGGATCGCTTCCGCCAAGGCCGGATCCTGCTTGCCGGTGACGCCGCGCATATCTGGGTGCCCGCCGCAGGATTCGGGATGAACTCGGGCATTCAAGAAGCAATGACGCTTGGCTGGATGCTGGCGGCGGCGTACCGGGGGTGGGGAGGAGCTGGCCTCCTCGACGCGTACGAGCAGGAGCGGCGCCCGTTAGGTGAGCAAGTTGCAGCGATGGTGACCGAGATCTCGCGCCACTCGAGCGGCAGTGCGATGCGAGACGCGCTTCGCTCTGTCCTTCCCGATGTCGAACGCTCTGGTCCGGCCGGGGAACGAGCGCGAGAGATTCTGCGGGAGTATGTGCTCCGGTATTCGTTCCCGCAGCACAAGCCGCTCGGCCTGAACTTCGGCTACTCCTATGAAGGGTCACCCATCATCATTCCTGATGGAACGCCGAAGCCGGCCTTCGAGTTCGGGACGTTCGACCCTGATGCAAGACCGGGCCATCGCCTTCCGCATTTCCGCCGCGCTGACGGGACACCCGTCTTCGACTCCCTCGGTCCCGACTTCTCGCTCTTGTCTGTCGGCGACGATGCCCCTCCTGCACCGGCGCTAATCGAGGCGGCAAGCGAGGCACGAGTCCCATTGAAGACCGTTCCGCTCGCCGAGCCCGAGGCGCTCAGGCTGTACAGGGCCCCCCTCGTCCTCGTTCGCCCGGACCAGCATGTTGCCTGGCGGGGCGTCGGGGCTCCGAGCGATCCGTCAGCCGTCATCGATAGAGCCCGTGGCTCGAGTCCCCGGGGAAGATCGGCAGCTGCTCCACGTCGGCCAGCCACCGCTCGGGCGTGATCAGCGTGAAATCCGACCCGAACAGCATCCTGTGTTGGGCGCGGGTGGTGAAATCGTCATCGGGCCGACTGCGACTCGAGCTCGAGCGGCGGGAGCTCGACGCCCGAGCTCTGCCGGTGGCTCGAGAGTCCGGCGCTCCATGCGTTCGCGATCTCTCCCGCGGTCCACCCGCCGTCCCGATACTCGACCGCCTCTTCGGCGGGATGGCTGTACAGCGTGAGCTTGTCGCCTCCGATTCCGATCGCCTGGCCCGTCACGTCCCGCGCGGCCTCCGACGCGAGGAACACGACGAGCGGCGCGCACTCCTCGGGCATCCCGATCGCGTGCTCCCGACGGACGGCGCTCGGGAGCGGCTCGCCGGCGTCGACCCGATCGACCAGCGGCGCGTACAACGGGATGCTCGCGGTCATCTGCGTCCAGGCCGTCGGAACGATCGCGTTCACGGTGATCTGGCTGCGGGCCAGCTCGAGGGACCAGGTACGCGCGAAGGCGACGATTCCCGCCTTGGCGGCCGCATAGTTGGTCTGCCCGAAGTTGCCGAACTGCCCGGCAGGGGAGCCGACGACGATGATGCTTCCACCTTCGCCCTGCTCGCGCATCTGGATCGCCGCGGCGCGCGCGCACGTGAACGTACCTCGTAGGTGCGTGTGAACGACGAGGTCGAAGTCCTCGTCACTCATCTTCCACAGCACCTTGTCCCGCAGAATGCCGGCGTTGGTGACCATCGCGTCGACGCGGCCGAACTGTTCGACCGCCGCCTGCACGAGCTCCTGCGCGGACGCGGTCTCGCCGACCGCCGCAACGTGAGCCGCGGCGCGCCCGCCGGCCCGCCGGATCGCCTCCGTGGTCTCGCCGGCGCCCTGCGCGCCGAGGTCGTTGACCAGGACCGCGGCACCGGCAGCGGCCAGAGCTACGGCGTAGGCACGTCCGAGCCCGCGCCCGCTTCCCGTCACGACGGCAACCTTCCCGTCAAGCCGAAGGCGACTCATGCGTATACCCGGATCAACGACTCGGCGACGGCCGCGGGCTTGTCCGAGCCCTGGACTTCGATCGTGAGGCGCAGCTTGACCTGTAGGCCGCCTCCGACCTCGGTCAGCTCGACGATCTCACCGCCACCGCGCCAGTATGCGCCCACGGGTAGTGGCGCCGGGAAGCGCACCCGGTCGAGCCCATAGTTGACGCTCATCGTCGCGTCGGTGATTTGGAGGAGCTGCTGGCTCACCGGCGCCAGGAGCGAGAGCGACAGAAAACCGTGCGCGATCGTCCCGCCGAACGGAGTGTCCTTCGCGCGGTCGGGGTCGACGTGGATGAAGTTGTGGTCGTCGGTGACGTCGGCGAACTGATTGACACGCTCCTGAGTCATCTCCTGCCAGCCCGTGTGTCCGAGGTGCAGGCCAGCTGATTTCCGCAGCCCGTCGATATCGGTGACCAGGACGTCCACGTCCGAGATCGTCATTTAGCGCTCCAGTTTGAATGTCAGGGAACCTGATGTTACCATTCCGCGGCGATGAATGTCGAGAAAGCCGCAGTCGGGCGGAGCCCGGTGGGAGATCTGGGCTGGCCACTGCAACGGGCGGCTCGGCAGTTCGGCTCGGACGAGGCGATCGTCGACGGCGAGCGCAGCGTCACCTACTCCAAGCTTGCTCTCCGAGTCGCGGCACTCGGGGCGTCGCTGGGCGATCTCACGGTCGGCGTTGGGGGGCGCGTTGGTTTCCTGGGCGTGAATTCGCTCGCCCACGTCGAGTGCTGGCTCGGCGTGCCGGCGTTCGGCCGCGTCATGGTCGATCTCAACTTCCGGCTCGCCGAACCCGAGCTGGCGTTCATGGTCGACGACTGCGAGCTGGAGGTGCTGATCGTCGACCGAGACCAGCTCGAGGTAGGCCGGACTCTGCGCCAACGATGCCCGAGCCTTCGGGAACTCATCCTCGACGCCGCCGGCGACTGCCCGACGGACTGCATCCCTTACGAGGAGCTCCTGAAAACGGGTCCGCTCGGACCGCCCGACATCGAGGAGCACACGTTGGCGGCGATCTCCTACACCGGTGGGACCACAGGAACGCCCAAAGGGGTCATGCTGAGCCACGGAAACCTCCTCGCGAACGCCCGGCATAATCTCATCGCGACCGGCCATCAGCAGACCGACTGCTGGCTCCACGTCTGCCCGATGTTCCACGTCGCGGGGACCGCCAACGTCGTCGCGTCTACATGGGTCGGCGCTCGGCAGGTCGTGCTGCCGCGCTTCTCCGGGAGGGCCGTGGCGGAGACGATCACGCGCGAGCGGATAACCCACACCGTGCTCGTCCCGACGATGCTTGCGATGCTGCTCGATCACCTCGAGCGCGAGCCGTGTGATCTATCGAGCCTACGGCACATCCAGTACGCCGCCTCACCGATCTCCTCTGAGTTGCAGCAGCGCGTGCTCGAGCGGTTTGAGTGCGAAGTGGCGCAGTTCTACGGGATGACGGAAGCGGCACCGACGGTGGCGCACTGCTCACCCGAGGATCATCGGCGCGGGTCTGCCGGCGAGGAGCCGTATCGGTCCCGGCTCGCCTCGAGCGGCGCGGCGGTCGTCGGTGTCGAGTGCGGGGTGCGAGGACCCGACGCCTCGCCGTTACTCCCGGGCGAGATCGGCGAGATCTGGGTACGCGGCCCGAACGTCATGCTCGGATATTGGAACCGCCCAGAGGCCACCCAGTCAGCGCTCGTCAACGGCTGGTATCGGACCGGTGACGCAGCCTACGCCGATGCCGACGGCTACCTCTACATCGTCGACCGACTGAAGGACATGATCATCTCCGGAGGAGAGAACGTCTACTCGATCGAGGTGGAGGGCGCACTTCTACAACATCGCGCCGTGCTCGAGGCGGCGGTCTTCGGGATCCCGGATCGGCGCTGGGGGGAGGCCGTGCACGGCGTCGTGAGCGTTAGGTCCGATGGCTCCGTGACGGCCGACGAGCTGATCTCATACTGCCGTGAGCGGATCGCCGCCTACAAAGTGCCGCGGTCGATCGAGATCCAAGCCGACCCGCTGCCCAAATCAGGCGCAGGCAAGCTACTCAAGAATGTCCTCCGCGACCCGTTCTGGGCAAGTCAGGCGCGTCACGTCCACTGATACCCGAACGGGTGTGCATGCAGCGCAGACTGCGATCGGTCCGATCGTGCAACTCGCCGCGGCTACCAGCCAGCCCGCTCGCCGAGCGACCAGTTAGCCCCAATGCCGCTTTGGTTGAGGAGCGTCTCGATCACTGTCGGGCCGAACAGATCGGCGGCTATCTGTTCGATGTCATCGGTGGAGGCGCGATCTTCGTCGAGCGGGAGGATGCGCTCCCGGACGGCGTGGTGGAGCAGGGCGGGTCCGCGGCCGATCCGAGCGGGCGCGGCGAGATCGACCGCCTGGGCGGCGACCAGCGACTCGATCGCGAGTAAGTAGCGGAGTCGGTCGAGCATCGACCCGATACGTCCGGCGGCGACAGGGGCGTTGCTGGAGTCATCTTCGACGAGCGCTGCGCCCGGCCGGGGGTCTGTAGAGACCGGGGAACCCAGATGCCGCATCTCCGCCAAAAGAGATTGCGCCGTTTTGATCAGTGGCGCGTACCCTGAGTGCTCGGAACCGTAGGGCGAGAGGTTCTCCGACAAGCCTGTGAGTGAGCTTGTCAACAGCCGCTGCGTGCGCCGCGCGCAGATGCTTGCAGTCTGACATATGGCAATCGCGACAGTGTCGAGCGCGAGTGCCAGCGCCGCGGTATTGAAGTTCCCGGTCGAGAGAATCTCGCGGTCCTCGCCGAGCACCAGTGGATTGTCCCCGGCGCCGTTGAGCTCGGGTACCAACGAGGCGGCGAGCAGCCCCATCGCCGAGTAAAACGCGCCATGGACCTGGGCGGCGCAGCGGAAGCTGAGCGGATCCTGAAGGCGGCGAGCACTGCCGGCATCGAGCAGCTGGCCACCTGCCAGCAGTTGGCGCAATTGGTCCGCGCACCTCCGGGCGCCGGCGAGCGGCCGAGCGGCCTGCACACGTGGGTCCAGCGGCGTTGTACTGGCGCGGAAGCCCTCGAAGCTGAGCGTCGTGACCAGCTGCGCAGTGGCGAGGAGTTTGCGGGCGTCGTCGTACGCCAGCGCGGCGACGCCGGCGCTAAGCGCGCTGCTATTGCACAAAGCCAAGCCGTCCTTTGGCCCCAGCACCGCCGCGTCCAAGCCGGCGCGTTGCAGCGCGACCTGGGCCGGCAGCAGCTCGCCACGGTACTCGGCGCGCCCCTCTCCGATCGCCACGAGTGCGATGTGCGCCATCTGTCCGAGATCCGAGGCGCCGATCGAGCCAGTCTCCGGCACGTGCGGATGCACGCCCATAGTTAGCATCGCGAGCAGTAACTCGAGCACCACCGGCTGTATGCCGCTGCCACCGTGAGCGATCCCGTTGCAGCGCACCAGCAACGCGGCGCGAACGACGTCGCGGGGCAGCGGAGGACCGACGGCGTTGGCGCGGCCCCGGACCGTTCGGACACTGAAGCTCGCGAGCTCCTTGGCTGGCAGGACGAAGTCAGCCCGTGCTCCGAGGCCGGTGGTCAGACCGTAGACCGGCAGTTGCCGCGCAACGGCATCCTCGACCACGGCGCGGTCGCGTTCCACTCGGCCGCGCGCCGCGGCGTCCAATTCAACGTGCTCGCAAGCGCGAGCCACAGCCGTCACCGCGGCGGGCGTAAGACTGTGGCCGTCGAGGATCACGCGAATCGCAGGCTTGTTCCGATTCCCTGACGGTCAGCCTGCTCGAGCAGCGCGTGCGCCAGTGCGATGTCCGACAGTGACAATCCGCGATGCCAGAACAGGATTGCCTCGTGCGCGGACTCGCGACCCGGCCGGTCGCCCACGACGATCTCACAGAGCTCCGCATGCAGCGTCTCGCGCGTCAGCCGCCCGGTCTGGACGTGCGGGCGAAGTGCGCCAAGCTCGCCGGTTGCGCATTGGCCCCAGTCGTCGACCACGATCTTGTCCATGATCTCGGTGAGCGACAGCTCGACCGCACTCATCGTCCCGTACGGGACAACGAGCGCGCCCGGCGAGATCCACTCCGTCTTCAGTAGCGGATCCGGCTGGCTCAGCCGCGACGCCTCGACAACGATGTCCGCGCCCTCGACGCAGCTAGTTCTCGACGAAGTCGCCCACAACCTTCACGCCCGCCAGGCCCAGCGCCGGAATCGAGCCGCGCAACACGTTGAAATGCCCGTCGGCGAGCGGATCCGCATGCAAATGAACGCGCGGCTCGATCACCGTCTCGCCGCGCCCCTGCGCGAGCAATCCCCGCTCAACCGCCGTCAGAATCAACTCATCGGACGGTTCAAGCCGGGCGATGTCGGGACCGTTCAGGTACTTCAGCTCGATCCGCTTCACGCCCAATCGGTCCGCAGTCTAGACAGCAGTGCACCTCGGGACGATGAGGACGCGCGCGGGCATGGCCGGCCAGACGGCCGGGTCGAAATTAGGCAAGTGGCTGTCGCCAGAATGCAGCTTCAAAACCCGTCGCCACATTCGGCCGCGATCGCGGCGGGAACGACCTCAAGCTCGCCGAGCACCCCTCGAAGGTATTGCATCGCCCATCAGCGCGGGTGCCGGGCCGTCCAGCCGGCGGCGGCGCTGGCGCACCGAGGTGCGGCCACTCGCACAAGGCAGGTGATCGAGTCCAACTCACAGGCCGGCCGACGTCGATGACAGCATCGGCCGGATCGTCGAGACCGTCGAGGCGCGAACGGTGGACGGGGAGGGCGGTCCGGACTGGGAGGCTGACGTTGGGATCGATCCGGATCCAGCAGTCTCGATCGATGGTTCGGGATCGGGCAATGCTGGCGGGTTTCGTGACTCTGGAAGCGGCTAGGCTCGTCAGGTGGTGGTGGGATCGGAGCTTGCGCGCCTGGAGGGCTATCCGTTTGAGGTGCGCTATAGCGACGGAGCGCTGGTGCGGGCGACCGCCGCGGCCGATGTCGCCGCGGACGCCTACGTCTACTTCAGTCGCCTGTTTTCAGCGGTTGAGCCAGACATCGCCATCATCGTGGCCGACGAAGCGGACTGGTCGGGTAAGGGCCTGTACGGGCTGCCGTTCTTCAACGACGATGCCGGCGAGATCCGTCCCGGCGTCGTAGTGATGCCAGCCGGGGGCGGAGACTTCTGGAGAGCGATCGCGCAGGACCTCCGCGACGCGTCACCCCGCGGGTATGCGAAGTTGCTCGCGACGTACCCGGACGGCGCCGGTGGGGTGGACCTGCAGCCGTTCTTTGACCTCATCACGATTCATGAGCTCGGTCACGCATTCGAGGTGCTCGGAGATCTGCGGCTCCCGACCTTCTGGCTCAGCGAGATCTTCGTCAACCTTGCCATGCATGCGTTCGTCGCGACCCAGCTGCCGACGAGCGTGCCCACGCTCGAGGCGCTTCCAACCGTGGGAGCGGGAAGTCGCAAGCTTGCCGCTCGGATGCGCGCCGAGGGCTACAGCACGCTCGACGAGCTGCAAGCCCACTACACGGGTTCTGACGATTCGATGAGCCCGTTGAACTACGTGTGGTTCCAATATCGCTGGCTGCGGCTCGCGGCGAAGATGTTCGAGGTCGACGGGGAGGACGGACTGGTTCGCTTCTGGGATTGCTTTCACGCAACCGACCGCGTCAACATCGGCGCCGCACCGGCGTCACTGGCGCCTCTTCTCACAGCCGAAGTCAGCCAGACCCTCGGACGAGCGGTCCAAGACTGGGGTTAGACCGGAAAGGGTCGCCGAGACCGAAATTGCCCGTAGCTAAAGGGTCAGGGCGCGGGGATCTCTCAAGCGGAAAGCAGGTTGCCGGTCGAGCTCCTGCTCGGTGGCGAGCGCTGCTGATTGGCGTGATGTGCTCGAATACCGGCGTATGTCAGGCAGCGCTCCGCAGCTTCGCGATGTGCTCGACGCGCGGCGGGTGATCGCTCCCTACCTCGACCCGACGCCGGTGCGCCGCTACCCGGCGCTGGATGGCTTGGTGGGGACCGAACTGTTCGTCAAGCACGAGAACCACCTGCCGACGGGGGCGTTCAAGATCCGAGGTGGGATCAACCTGGTGGCTCGTCTCGGTTCGGAGCAGCTAGCTGCTGGGGTGTATGCGGCATCGACCGGCAACCACGGGCAGTCGGTGGCGTATGCGGCGAGCTTGTTCGACGTCGCGGCGACGATCTTCGTGCCGCGCGGTGCCAATCCGGTGAAGGTCTCCTCGATGCGTTCGCTCGGCGCGGCTGTCATCGAACACGGAGCGGATTTCGATGAAGCGCGCGAGCGGTGCGATGAGGTGGCTGCGGCGCGTGGCGCGCGATACATCCATTCGGGCAACGAGCCGTTGCTGATCGCGGGCGTCGCGACTGCGACGCTCGAGCTGCTCGAGCGCGAGCCATCGATCGACGTGATCGTCGTCCCGGTGGGCGGCGGTAGCGGGGCTGCCGGTGCCTGCGTCGCCGCGAAGGCGATCGACCCGCGGATTGTCGTGATCGGGGTGCAATCTGAGGCTGCGCCCGCCGCCTATCGCGCCTGGCGGGAGCGTCGGCCAGTCGCGGATGAAATGCACACGTTTGCCGAAGGGCTGCAGACCCGGGTCTCATTCGAGCTGCCGCAACGCATCCTCGCTGAGCATCTCGACGACTTTGTTCTCGTCGGCGATGACGAGCTTCGCGCCGCCACGTTGCATCTGATCGAGCTGACCCGCAACCTCGTCGAGCCGGCCGGCGCGGCGCCGCTCGCTGCCGTGCTCAAGCTCCGCGAGCGGCTCGTGGGCCAGCGAGTTGCGCTCTTCTGCAGCGGCGGCAACATCAGCCCCGCTCAGCTTCGGGAGCTGCTGGAATGGGATCGCGTTCGACAGCCGTCCGAGAAATCCGTCGGCCGGGATCGCACGAGCGGCTCCTAACGTGCTTAGGGACGTGAATCGGCGGGGCCGGGGTTTGTCGCTCGACGCGAGCTGAGAGGGGCGCTGATTACGCGCTCCTCTCGCTACGCGCTCGTTTTCAGCGGGCCGCTACGGCCAGTTCGCCGGCGGTCGTCTGTGCGACCTCGAGCTCGTGGCGGACGCGCTCCCTCGAGAGCTCGTGCACGATCGACGCGACCAGCGAGACCCCGGCAAGGCCGGCGCCCAGCGCGAACGTCCACCAGCGCAGGTTGCCGACGACGGCTGCAGTCAGGACGATCAGGCCAGCTGCAACCGCGACTGTGGCGGCGGTGAG
Organism: uncultured Solirubrobacterales bacterium; assembly: GCA_963699325.1. Lineage (GTDB taxonomy): Bacteria > Actinomycetota > Thermoleophilia > Solirubrobacterales > Solirubrobacteraceae > Palsa-465. The sequence continues at coordinate 70,537 of CAVOTN010000026.1, forward strand.
CAGAATCTCGATCGTTCGCGGGACCGTCATGTTCGTGCGCTGTACGTCCAGGAGCCCGTCCACCAGCAGTCCTAGCCCGATCGTCCCGGCGCCGGCGGCGACCCCGAAGGCGAGCCAGCGCGGTGAGAGCTCTGCGGTGGCGTTTGGCCAGACGAATGTGCTCGCCACGATGAACGCACCGGCGACGCCGATGCCGGTGTGGCATAGCCAGTGCAGCCACGAACGCATGGTGCCGCTGATCTCGATGCCGCGGCGCCGAATCGTGGCAAAGGTCTCACCAGACCCGTTCACTTCGAGATGGTGGACCACCCGCTCGACCGTGGTCTCATGCAACGCTAGTGCGCGTAGGGAGACTGCCAGCAGCACGAGGCCGCCGGCGAAGGCGATCCACAGCGCGGTTGGCGTGGTGAACGCGCGCGTCGCGATGACGGTCGAGGCGGCGACGAGGGCGCTGATCGCGCTCAGGCCGGAGAACGCCTGGTTGTCGCGTAGGAGCGCGACGAGAACCGCGGCCAGGGACAAGACGACAGCCGCGACCGCCACCCCGAACGCGATCCATACGGCGCTCGTGGGCGCAAAGGCAAACCGCTCAACGGCCATGAAGGCGCCGCCGATGGCGACGGCGAAGGTCATTGCCCAGTAGCGCATCTGAGTCATGGTGACCTCCTAGGAGATGAATACTGGACACTCTTATCCGGATGCTACTACTCCGGACAAGGCTGTCCAGTAGCGATCCCGAGACGAGCCGTCGCCGGCCGTCCCTGTGGTTGCCAGCCGGCGGCGCTTGGTCAGGCGGCTCGGGAGGGCGTCAGGCCGTCGAGCAGAAGGGCAAGGGCGCGGCTGGCCGCCGCCGCGCGTCCGGCCGGACCGTCGGTTGCGTCGATCGCGCCACGAACCATCAGCACGACCAGGAAGACATCGTCGATGGTCAGGTCGCAGCGCACCGTTCCTGCCGCTTTGGCGGCGCGGAGAGGCTCCTTCAGCAGTTCGCGCAGCCGCCGCCTGCGCGTCTGGAGCGCCGACCCGAGGCACGCGTCCTCCCGCGCCAGCTCGCCCAGCGCGTGGAAACGCGCGATTGTCGCAACGACGTTTCGAAGCAACACAAAGAATGCGTCGGGATCGCCGGTGTGTTCAGCTGCCAGCTGCTCGGTGTGCTCCATCTCCTCGAGAAGGAGCGCAGCAGCCAGGTCTCGACGGTCTGGGAAATTCCGATACAGCGTCGCCTGCCCGACACCCGCGCGCCGCGCGACCTCGTACATCGGAACATCGGCGCCGTCGGCGAACAGCTCCCGGGCTGCAGCCAGGATGGCCTCCCGGTTTCGCTGAGCGTCCTTACGCCGCGGTGCCTGACCAGTAGCCGTCACACGGAGCAGTGTAATGGGGAAGATCCTGTCCGCAAGCGTGAATAGCAATCGCAGAACCTGCTGCAATCATCCACAACTGGACAACGCTCTCCGATTTCGCTATAAATTCGCCTGAGCAACAGTCGGTAGTCCACGCACAGGCTCAGTCCGCAGATGGTCGACATCAACCATTCAGCCACTCGAAGGCACGGCGCCGCCGCCTGAGCCGATGTCTGCGCTCTCCTCGACCGCTCGCCCTCTCGCCGCCGGCCCTGGGTCGGAGGGTCCGAGTGGACCGGTAGCGACTCCCCGCCGGCTTGGACTGGCGCGCGTCGGTAGGCGTGTGGCGTCGACAGGACTGGTCGTCGCGCTGGGCGTTGCATTGCTGCTCGCGGTGCCCGGGCTGCGAGGGGTGCTGCGGGAGATCCGCGACATCGGCCCCGGCTGGGTCGCGCTCGCGGTGGCGCTCGAGCTTGCCTCGAGCGTCAGCTTCGTCGTGGTGTTCCGCCTGTTCTTCGACGGTTTGCAAGCCCGCGACGCGCGGGCACTCGCATGGACCACCCAGGCCAGCGGGGTGCTGCTTCCCGGCGGCGGAGCCGGCGGGCTGGCGATCGGCGGCTGGTTGGTCCACCTGACCGGCGCGCCGGTCAGGTGGACTGCGCGACGGTCCGCCGCGCTGTTCTTCCTCGGCGGTGCAGTCTCGAGCGCGGCGCTCGTCGGCGCCGGCCTGGCGCTGATCGCGGGGGCTCCAGGGCCCCACGGTCTCGCGACCGTGATCCTGCCGACGGCACTAGCGGCACTCGGGACGCTCCTGATCGCCGCGCTGCCGGCAATCCTGCGTTCGTGGCCGCGCGCACCGCGGTGGCTCGCGTCGATTGCGGTCGCCGTGCACGAAGGCGAGCAGATGACGTTTCGCCGGCGCCCGAATTGGCGCCTGTTGGGTGCGCTGGGTTACCTCGCGTTTGACGTCGCCGTCCTCTGGGTGCTTCTGAGGGCGGTCGGGTCCGCTCCCAGCATCGCGGCCGTCACCCTCGCGTACTCGATCGGCTACGCCGCCAACTGGGTGCCGATCCCCGGTGGGATCGGGGTCCTCGACGCCGGGCTTGCCGGCGCGCTCGTGCTCTACGGCGTCTCGCCCGTGCACGCTGCCGCCGCCGTGATCGTCTACCACGCGATCGCATTCTGGGTTCCAGGAATCGGCGGCCTGCTCGCGTACCTGCGCCTGCGCCCGCGGCTGTTGCGAGCCGGCGCCCGGACACCCGGGGATCTTCAACCCGCCCCAGAAACTCTCGCCTCCGAGGAGGCTCGCCATGTACGCACTCGCATTGATGCTCAAACGGATCCATCACGGCTGGGCGGTGGCGCTCAGCGACGGTCGCGAGCTCGTCCGCTTCCAGGGAATCTGCGCTAAGCGCAGGGCGCTGCACTACCTCGCTGCCGCGACCGGGTCCGGGAATTGAGCCATGTCCGAGGAACAGCGCCTCGCGCACACGCCGACGCGGCGCGCCCCGCAGCCCACTGAAGCGCACAGCTACTTCGTCGGCCGCCGCGAGTCGGAGGCCGCGGAGGTCTTCGCGGTCGCGGTCACAAGCGTCGAGCGCCTCCGGTCCAAGCCCGGCCCCCGAGAGTCGAGCCTCGACTGGCACGGCAGCGAGGCGGTCAGGATGGAGCTCAGCCACGTGCTCATCAGCCGCATCATCGGGCAGCGCCCATCGCGCGCCCTGCAGGCACGGTTTGCCCTTTACGTCCTCAACCGGCTCCCCAGGGACGGCTTCGTGCTCGACTCCCACGACCTCTCGCGCTGGCTACGGATCGCCGATGACGCCCACGAGTCCGCCCCTGCGCCAACTCCACGGCGGTCCTGGCTCAGGCAGTGGCGCGCCCGCGTCGGCAGTTCTCCCGGGCAAGGCACAGTCGGCTGAGCAACCGCCAGAACTCAGCTCACAGCGCTTCCCGCACGGAGCTCTTGGACCAGCGCAGCTGCTGTCGCAGGAAGTGGGTCAGCTGGTCGGGCACGACGGTCCACGCCATCGAGTCGCTCGCAAAGACGACGCGGCCCTCGCGCAGGCAGTAGTACGTCATCCGGCGATCGTCGCCGAACGTGCACCGCCGGAAGAGAAAACGCTGTTCGAGGAAGTCGTCGAGATGTGCTCTGATCACTTGGACGTCACTCGTGGAGAACCGCGGGCGGCGTTCGCGATGGCGCTGTGCGAGACAACGGTGTCGGAATCGATGCGGGCATAGATATCGGCGTCGGACGCGACGCGCACAGCCTCAGCGAATCGCACGCCTCAGCCTTGGACGCCGGTGCCTCGGCTTGTCAAGGCCTAGCCGATCGGCGTCACGCGCAAGGTCAGCCGACCGCTGGCGCTTATGAGTTACGTAAGTCGTGCGTCCGAGCGGTAACCAATCTGCCGTAGGGGCGATAAGTACGACAGCAAGCTCCTGTCGCCCGAACGACCGGGCGCGTGGCCCAAACGAGAGATTGCCTTCCATGAGAAGCCCCAGCCCCGACAACACTCTCAGCAGTGCCGAGGTCGAGCGCCTCAACAGGCTGGAGGCGATTGTGCAACGTGCTCTCGACGCCGACGTCGAGGTCGGGAACGCGTTCGCCGACATCGAGGACGCTTGGCTCTACCGTGGCACCCACCAGACGTTCGACGCCTACCTGCGCGACCGGTGGGGCATTAGCCGCTCGCGCGGTCACCAGCTCGTCGAGGCTGCCGAGAAAGCAGACCGACCATTTCCGGACGTCGACGAGCCGGCACCCGGGACAGAGTTGGAGGCCAGCAAGCTGCTTCCGTGGCTGCGTCTGCTGCTGAGGGAGTCGAGCGGCGCGATCGCGGACGTTGTGCACCAAGTCGAGACTCGCGCCGTCGACCTTGACGACGAAGCTCGCGAGCAGCTGCGAGACGACATGCTTGTCCTCGACGAGGAGTACGCGACGCTCAAGGCGCTGCTCGTCGCACCAGTCGATTGGGATGCCGAGCACGAGCGGCTGCTCGCCGGCGAGATCCCGCCGTTTGACGATGACGGCGACGACGAACAAGACGAGTGAGGCGACGGCCGTCGCGCAGTGAAGGTTGTGGTGATATGGCCCATGCGACAGATGCGGTGAGCGATGAGTTCGAAGCGGCCGCTCCGTCAAAGCTCGTAGGGAACGATTGCTGAAGGAGACCTTGACCGATGAAAGAGGACCTCTGATGTGGCTGAGCCGGTGGCGTCGGTTGGGCAGCGACGCCGCCGGCGAGGGCAACGTTGTCTTCGAGCTGCTCGAACGGGTGTGCCGGCGAAGCGAGTCGCTCGTTGCGGGCGCCACGGGGGCCCTGGCGGTTGGGGGCGGCGGCTAGTGACGGCCGAGCGCGCGCCTGAGACCGACGATGGACTTGCCGACGCGCATTGTGCGGCGATGCGGTGGAACACACCGCTGTCTGAGGCTCACGCGGAGTTGCTGTTGAGCCGTTTGGAGCTATCGACGTGTGGGTCGATACTGGACCTGGGTTGTGGCTGGGGCGAGTTGCTGATCAGGGCCGTGGCGGCCACGAGTGAGGCGGCTGTCATGGGGACCGGTGTGGACACCTACGTGCCTGACCTCGAGCGCGGTCGGCGGGTGGCGGCCGAGCGCGGGCTCGGAGATCGGGTGGCGTTCGTCGAGGCATCGGTGGTGGGTTGGAGCGACCCCGCCGACCGTGTCTTGTGCATCGGCGCGACGCACGCGTGGGGAGGGACCGAGGCGGCTCTCGGTGCGCTGGTGGAGACCGTGAAACCAGGTGGGCTGCTCCTGTTCGGAGACGGCTTTTGGGTCCGCCAGCCTGGTGAGGCCGCCGTGGAGGTCTTCGGCAAGGAGGTGGTACCGCTCGCTGACCTTGTCCGGCTGGCTCACTCCGCTGGCTGGCAGGTTCGTCACATGAGCGAGGCCGATCAGTTCGAGTGGGACGACTTTGAATCCACCTGGAGGCTGGGGCGCCACCGGTGGCTGGCCGCGCACCCCGACGCTGCCCGATCGCCGAAGCTGCGTGAGGAGCTCCAGCAGGGGGTGCTGGAGTACCTCGAGGTCTACCGCGCCGTGCTCGGTTATTGCTACCTGGTTCTCGGACACTGAGGACCGCGAAGAGAAGGTAGTGAGCGGCATCGCTCAGAACGCTCTGAGACCCGCGCGCTGCAACAATCAGCGCGGTGTTGTGGACCGCTATCGCGCGTCGGCTGGGTCCGCTCGTGGTCGTCGGCAGCTGTCTGACAGCGACGATCGGAAGCTCTGGAGCCCAGACGCTCACGACCGTGAACGATCCGGCCGGCAGCGGCGGCGGGCTCGCGCCGCCGCAGGTCGCGCTGATCGGCGGCCGTATGTTGCAGACGCTGGCGCCGACCGGCACGCCGACCGTGACGGTTTTCGCGACGACCTGGGGTCGCGCCGACACGATTCTGCTGGGCGGCCGGCGGGCTGAGGCGGACCGCACGGCTGCCGAGCTGATCACGGTGCGCGGTCGACGGCGGCGGCGGGGCCGGCCGGTCGGCCGCGTGCTGCTGGGCGTGACGATCTGGATCCCGAACGGCGCGAGATCTGAGAGCGGCGTCCTGGGACGCGTGCCGAAGCAGCTCGCCGGGCTCGGGCGCGGCACGACCTACGACCTCACCCTCCAGCAGCCGGCGTCGGCCGTGGTGGCCGTCCGCCCGCTGACCGGAATCGGCCCGATCTCGCTCGGCGAGTCGCGTGCCGCATTGCAACAGACGCTAGGCCCGTGGCTGCTGGGCTCGGGCGGGGACGACGAGTACGCGCTCGGCGCCACCGAGCTCGATGTCGGTGTTCAGGACCGCCAGGTCCAGGAGCTCGTTTCCCACGACGCCAACGCCCTGCTCGACGGCGTGCCGCTTCGCGTTGGCTATCGAACGCTTGCCGAGCACCTGCACGGCTGGAGCTCAGCCCGGTGTGGTGACGAGGGGCGGACGCTCGAGCTCAGCGGCCTGGGCGGGCGAGTCACCGACCTGCTGTTCAAGGGCAACCGGTTCACCGCGGTCAACGTCGGCCTGCGCGGCGCGGGCGGCTGCCCGCCGTGGCCACCGTCGTTCCTTACCTCTCCGGTTGGGCAGCTGTAAACGAGAGCCCAACCCGGTCGCCAGGGTCAGCAGGGCGGTCGATGACCAGCGTATGGGGCCGGCGCTCCCGGTCGACGCTGCTTTCTCGTGCGTATGTCGAAACTCGATGGGTCGAGTCGGCAACAACGTCAATAGCTGAAAATCCTCGCATCTTCATCTCCAAGCCAGTCGAATATTGCAGTGGCGCCGGCGATGCTCGCGTTGGCGACCATCGCGCCTTCCTCGAGCTTGCGTGCGCTGAAGCAGATCGGGCAGACCAGGAGCGCGCCGCCGCTCTCCGCATACTGCTCGAACAGCCGTGACAGCGGCGGGCACCCATCGCAGGCGACCGCCTCGGCGTGACTCGCGAGCGCAAGCCTGACCGCCTCCTTCGTAAGCCACATCGCCACCGGTTCGCCCCGCTGGAGCGCCGCACCACCCACCAGAAACGCTACGGTCACTCGCTCAGGATCCTCGAGCCCAGTCGCGAGATTGATCAACACCTTCCGATCCATCAGCACACACCTCCGATCGTGATTTCCGATGTCCAAGCGTTTTCGATTCCTGAGGGCTGGGCAACTTGCCCGCCTCGCGCGGCCACACAAACAGGTCGCAGCGGGACTGCTACAAAGTCAACGCTCAGCCTCCGTCGCGGTTCGAAAGGGCCTTTCGTTCTCGTCAGCACTGCGCTGTTCCCCAAGATGTTCGACTCGTGATCACCGAGCCTCGACGGCGTGTGACTACATCGCCCATCGTCGCCACCGCGTGAGGGTTTTCAAGATATGACGCCAGTGCACCGGCCCGTGGCCACGCAATTGAGCGGCGCGCGCGTGGAGCAACTGAACCACCCATGTCGTGTGAGTAAATGGATCGGCGATGGCAGCGCCGTCGTACAGCGACACCGCGGCACGAAGCTCGCCGTTGGCTTCGCCGATTAGGACCGGCACCGACAGCACGTCCGCCGAGTCGAGCTCAGCGAGCTTCGCGAGTGCGCCCGCATCGGCAGGGCGAGCGGGACGGATCGTGATCGGCACCTCCAGATTCTTGACCGACCGCTCTGGTAGGTTCTTCGCCGCCCGTGCCAACCTGGAACGATCGGCGGCGCGGCGGAGGTCTTCGCGATGGGCCTCCGCCACGAGTTTCGTGAAATGGTGGTTGGGCAACATGCGACACCACCTACCGGACGGCGTCCGTGTGCATCGAAGTGGCCCGGGCGGCAAGCAAACGTTGCGCCGCGCGGTCTCGCCTTCTTGGCCCCCGCTGGGTGGCCGCGAACGTGGGCGAGCCACCGTCGAGGAGGGACGCGGAGACGCGATTCGTGAACCAGCCTGGGGTGAGGAAGGTCTCATCGTCGGAGTAAGCGCTGTGCACAATCGGCCCGCTATTCGGTCGACCTCGAAGCGCGTCACCGTCGACCGCAGACGCGGCGTCGATCGGCTCGCGGGCACGTTCGATGAATAGCTGTGGGTGCTTTCGTCGGCTGGGCATGGATCCGTCGCCTTCTTTCGTGTGAGGATTCTGGACTTACCTGCCTCAACGTAGGGGCGACCGAGCCGACCGACAATCGGGGTACGACCCCGGACTTTTGGTTCTGTGACCTCAGGGTTTTAACGGCGGCAGAGCGGCTGGATGGGCCGCAAAGGGCCGCGGAGTCAAACGCCCGTTGAGGGCTGCCCTTGTGCAGGATGGTGATTTGCCGTCGCCGATCGCTCCGGTGGCGACGCTGCGGGTCTGATTCTGCTTGGGCTGCTGGCCTGCTCCGGGAGTGCCGCACTCCGCCGCGCGTTTCGACAGGCCGGCGAGCTCACGAACGCTCGTGTCCGGGCGTGTGAAGGACGCCGAGGAGCGCTTCGCGGGTCTCGACGCCGAGCTTCTCGTACGCAGCGGCGAGGTGGGTCTCCACCGTCTTGACGCTCAGGAACAGCTGCTGGGCGATCGCGCGGTTCGTTGTTCCCGGAGGCCGCCAGCTCACAGACCTGACGCTGGCGGGGGGTGAGCGCCGCCATCCCCTCGGTCTGAGCGCGCCGCGGTCGCAGACCGGTGGCAACCAACTCGCGGCGAGCTCGCTCCGCCACGAGGGTTGCGCCGGTGCGATCAGCGTCGGCCAGGACCAGCTGCAGCGAGCGGCGCGCTTCCACGCGCCGCCCCAGCCGCCTGAGGGCATGACCGAGCTCGAGCCGGATCCGTGAGAGCTCGAGTACCGAGCCCGGATCGCCCACGCGGACAAGCGCTGTCTCGCAGAGCTCCACTCGCCGGGCGTCGTCGGCCTCGGCGACTGCGGCCGCGTGCGTCGCGGCCAGGATCGCGGCGCGGGCTCCGAAGCGCTCGGCAAGGACCAGCTCCTGAGCGGCCAGCGCGGCCGCCTTGTCCTGCCTTCCTTGGTGGGCGAGGGCCAGCGCTGCCGTGGCTCGCCACGGCGTCCACACCGGATTGGGTCGCCCCTGGCCGATGCGTAGGCTGCCCGCGTGGACGGCCTGGTCGTGGGCGCGAGGAAAGTCGCCCTCGGCGATCGCGAGGACAGCCCGGGAATGCAGGATTCCGATTTCCCAGATCTGTCCTCCGATCTCGTCCGCCAGACCGTGCTCGTCCAGTAACGCATGAGCTTCGGCGAAGGCCCCTCGCTCTGCGAGCGCCCACACGAGGATCTCGATCGCGCCGCCGGTGAACAGGTTGACGTCGTCTGGAGTGAGATCGAGCGCCAGGCGTGCCTCGTTCTCGGCGTCGGCGATCCGTCCGGATCGCTGAGCGAGCTCAGCGGCGTACCACGCGGCCCCCGCCCGCAGCCGCAGCGAGCCGCGGACCGCGGGGTCCTCACGCATCGCGGCGATCGCGGCCTCGGCCTCTGCGAACTGGTCGGTGAAGATCAACGCGCGCACGCAGCAGTGATAACCCGCTCGGCTGCCCGCCTCGCGCAGCAGCAGATCGCCATCAAGTGCTCGGCGTGCGAAGACGGCGCACGTCTCGGCATCGGGCGCGCCGAGCTCGGTGGCCAGCCACGCGCGATGGGCCATCACGGCACGTTCCAGGGTCGGGTCGGCGCTCTCATCGTCCTTCAGGGCTGCGAGGCGGCTGGCTCGCTCCCGGTGACGGTCGGGGATCATGATCAGCATCTCCAACGCGGCCACCTCCAGCGCCAGACGCGTATCGGGACCGTGGTCGGCGGCCACCTCGCGGGCAAGGAGGAGGGAGAGCTCATCGTCGCCGGCGTCAAGGACATACCACGTCGCGAGGCGGGTCAGGAGCTCGACCCGGGTGGCGTGATCATCGATGTGGATGACGGCCTCGCGCAGGCGATCACGCGCTCCGGGCAGGCCCGCGTCGAAGGTCGCGACCGCTAGCGCGGCCAGCAAATGGCCCCGATCGTCGCCGGGCGCTCGCTCGTCGAGCGCGCGCTGCAGGTAGGCCGCGGCGGCGTGGGGCGCGCCGCGTCCAAGGGCGTTGGTCGCCGCCTCTCGCAGCACCGCGCTGGCCGCACGGTTGCCGTCCGGTGCGCACCGAAGCAGGTGTCCCGCGACGACGTCGCTCTCGGCGCCCTCCATCAATAGCGTGCGCGCGGCGTCACGATGAAGGCGTTCGGACTCAGCTCGAGGAAGGTTCTCCAGGATCGCGGCGGCGATCAGCGCGTGCGCCAGCCCCTTGGCATCGGGGGCGAGCAGGCCCGCCGACGCGAGGGCGTCCCGTGCAGCGCTGACCGCGTCGAGTGACACACCAGCGACCGCGGCCACCACATGGGACGGCGTCCGGTCACCGAGCACCGCGAGGGCGGCGCTCACGGCCCGGTCCCCCGGCGACAGCGCGGCGAGGCGGCGGGCGATCACTTCCCGCGCCAGCGCACGAACCGTCGTGTCCGGAGCGCCCGGGAAGCTCAGCGAACTGGGGCCGTGGGACGCGACCTGATGTCCGAGCTCGCCCACCAGCCAGGGATTCCCGTGCGCCGCGTTGTGACAGCGTCGACAGACGTCCATGGGAATGGCCGGCGCCGAACGGCGTACGAGCTCGGCCGAGCCGGCGACCGTCAAGGGCAGCAGCCTCAGCGACTCAGCGAAGCGGCCATCACCGATCAGGCTGAGCAGATCCGACGCGGCCTCCGGGACGTCCGGCCGGAAAGCGAGAACGATGAGCACTGGAACGTCGCTCACCCGCCGGGCGAGATAACTGATCACCTCCAGCGACGGTCGATCGGCCCAGTGAGCGTCATCGATGACGAGCAGCAGCGGCGGGGCGTCGTCGGTCAGGGCGGTGCACAGCCACAGCATGCTGTGGGCGATGCTGGTGGTGGCGTCCGGCCCGGGAGCCGTCCCGCGGAGCAGCAGATCTCCGGCCAGTACCGCGGCTCCGTCCAGCAGCCGGGTCCGCTCCTCGTCGTCGGCGTCGTGCAGCGGAGCTTCGAGCAGCGTGCGCATCACGCCGTAGGCGAAGTGGCGCTCCTGCGGGCCCGGGGCGGCAGTCCGAACGCGCAGGCCGGCGCCCGTGGCGCGGGCGATGGCGTGTTCGACGAGCGTCGTTTTACCGAGGCCGGCGGGCGCCGTGACAGTGACGACTCCGCCCACGCGGTCCTCAAGCCGAGCCAGGGCGACGGCGAGCGCATCCAGCTCCTCGTCGCGTTCGATCAGATCACTGCCGGCCGACCGAGTTGTGGGGAGCGGTCGCTCCGGTGCACCCGATGGTCCGGCGCCCGGCCGGCTCCCTTCCACGTTCGGCAGCATAGAGCCGGCGATCGGTCGGGGTCTGGCGCCGCCGAATCGCGAAAGTCCCGGGTTGGTTCCCGATTGTCGAACTCCGGCTCGCGTCACACACTCACCTCCAGGCGACGGCGCGATGCCGGTCGCGGGACATATGAACAAGAGAGGCCCGATGACTCTTGAGCAACGCATACAGCGTGCCGAGACCGATCTGTTTGCCGCCCTCGGTGCGGAGGTTGACGAGTTCTACCTGCCGCTCGGGCAGACCGGGCCGCGCGTTCGAGTGCTTGCCCACGGCAGCGGTCCGCCGCTGGTTCTGCTCCATGGTGTGTCGCTCAGCGCCGCTGCTTGGGCGCCCTTGTTCGGCGCCCTCCCCGGCTGGCGGTTGCTTGCCGTGGATCTTCCGGGGCACGGATTGTCTGACCCCACCGTGTATCGCCGTGGCCATGTCCGAAAGCAAGCGTGCCAGTTGATCGATGACATCTTCGACGCGCTTGAGCTCGACCAGGCACCGGTCGTCGGTCACTCGCTCGGTGCGATGCTCGCGCTGTGGTATGCCGCCACCGGTGCGGCACGAATCTCGCGGCTGGTCTCGATTGGAGACCCGGCCGTCGCACTCCCCGGAGCGCGCGTGCGCGTGCCGCTCTCGCTGTTGACCGTCCGTGGCGTTGGGTTGGCCGTCTTACGTTCGCCGAGTTCCAACTTCATCTACCGCCGGATTCTCGCTCAGGGCCTCGGTTCCGCCGAGGTCGCCGCCATACCCGACTCGCTCCTAGAGGCCCTGCGCCTATCGACCCGGCGGCCCCAGAATGCGAGTACCGTCGCGTCGCTGATGCGCGCGATCAACCGCTTCCGCCGGCCGCGGCCCGATAGCGTTCTTGCGAGCACAGAGCTCCGGGCAAACACCACCTCCACAATGTTCATCTGGGGATCAGACGACCCATACCTCTCCCCCCAAGATGCGCGACCCTCGATCGAGCAGATTCCGACCGCCACGCTGCACGAAATGCCCGCAGGACACGGTCCGTGGCTCGTTGACCCCGAAGAAACGGCCGGGCTGATCCGCACGCACCTGGCCGGCATCGTGAGCAAGCGCGGACGCACCGTGTAGGCGCATCGCGCACGCTGCAGGGAATCGGATTCGTCTCGCTTCAGCAGGTCAGCCGGATTTCCAGGGATCTCGGGTCCGTCTCCGATCAAAAGGCTCCACACCCCAGCGGAGGTCCGTTGACCGGCGCATGCTCGATGCTAGGTTCGGCCGAGAGAGAAGTGATGGTGAGCGCACCGGGACAGCTCTGGCCCGGGGGGCAGGGGTCTGTTTGCCAGCGTTGGCGCTTTTTGGCGTTCTCGCTGTTCGCGCGCGCCACCGTGCCGGCGGGAAACGCGCGGGGGTCTGGCTCGCCGGTAGCCCGCTCATTCGGGCGAGCCGCGGTCGCTAATTGTGGTTATCCCGAAGGCGGGACGGGTGTTGGCCGTGTAGTCCCGGCAGCCAGCCGGAGAGAGGCTGTGGCTCGTCCCTGAACCCACAGAAAAGAACTTAGTCCATGTCCTCCACTTCCGCTGATCCTCAGCCGATCGTCGATGGTCGCGGCGGGACCATCCTTGGCCCGCGTAACGTTGCCATAGAGAGGCAGAACCCGGATGTCCTGATCGCGCCGGAGACCGATACCGGGACGGTGCCGAATCTGAAGTGGCCGTTCGCGCTGTCGCACAACCGGGTGCTCAGCGGCGGCTGGGCCCGTGAGACGACGACCCGCGAGCTGCCGATCAGCACCGAGGTCTCGGGGGTGAACATGCGCCTGAAGCCGGGGGGGATCCGTGAGCTGCATTGGCACAAGGAGGCCGAGTGGGCCTATGTGATCGCGGGCGGGTGCCGCATCAGCATCCTCGATCAGGAGGGTCGCCTGTTCCTCGACGATGTCGGGGTCGGCGATCTGTGGTACTTCCCCGCCGGGCTGCCGCATTCGATCCAGGCGCTCGCGGACGGCGTTGAGTTCCTGCTGGTGTTCGACAGCGGCGACTTCTCCGAGAACGAGACGTTCCTGATCACCGACTGGTTCAACCACACCCCGCGTGACGTGCTCGCGAAGAACTTCGGGGTGCCCGAGTCGGCGTTTGAGAACCTGCCGAGCGACATCGGTCACACGCGTTACATGTTCGCCGGCGCTGTGCCGCCCGCGATGGCCGACGACGCGCCGCCCTACCCGGCGACCCAGCCGCCCCAGTCGTACACGTGGCATATGCACGCGCAGGAGCCGACGAAGACCCCGGGCGGGCAGATGCGGGTCACCGACTCGCGCAACTTCACGATCTCCGAGCGGATCGCGGCCGCGCTGGTCGAGATCGAGCCGGGCGGGATGCGCGAGTTGCACTGGCACCCGAACGCTGACGAGTGGCAGTACTACCTCAAGGGGCACGGGCGAATGACGGTATTCGCCTCGGGCGGCAAGTCCCGGACGTTCGACTATCAGGCCGGGGACGTCGGGGCCGTGCCCTTCGCGATGGGCCACTACATCCAGAACACCGGAGACGACACGCTCACGTTCCTCGAGATGTTCCGGTCCGACCATTTCGCCGACGTCTCATTGGCGCAGTGGATGGGCGTCCTGCCCCCCGAGCTGGTCAAGGCCCACCTCAACCTCGACGACGACACGATCGCCGGGCTGGCGTCCGCACCGCATCCGAGACGTACTGCTCGCAGTCCTCGCGTTCGCGGCCGGGTCGATTGACGTTCTGAGTTGGCTGGCGCTGGGGAAGGTGTTCTCCGCGTTCATGACCGGCAACGTCGTGTTCCTCGCCGCGGGATTGTTCTCGCACCAATCGGAGTTGTCTTTGCACGCGGCGGTCGCCCTGTGCGCGTTCGGGGTAGGCGCCTGGGCGACGTCATGGGTCATGCCTCGCGAGCAGCCCAGCGTGCTTTGGCCCGCTCGAGTGACGGCCGGGCTGATCGCTTGCGCGCTGGTGCAACTCGTGTTCTGGGTCCTCTGGCTAGCAGTTGGGGGCGGGCGGGCGGACTCCGGTTCCATGCTCATGGTCCTGCTCGCGATCTCGGCGTTCGCGATGGGCATCCAGACGGCAACCGCGGTGACCCTGGGGGTCCATGCTCTCTTCACCACAGCCGTGACGGCCACCTGGACGGTGCTGGTGGGCGATACCGCGCACTGGTCGGCGACACGGACCGAGCGGGTCCGGCTGACGCTGGTGCTGGGCGGAACGCTTCTCGGAGCCCTCGTGGGAGCGCTGCTGCTCGCCCACCTGCGGCTGTGGATGCCGCTGCTGCCGGTACTACTAACCAGTGGCGTAGCCGTGGCCGCACATCAAAGCGTCGAGCGATACGTGGACCCAACGCGGACCACCGTCTCAGCGGCCGCGCACCCGCTGGACCGTGCGTTCGGGCGCTCACCCGGAGACCCCCCGGCAGCGCCCCATGGACGCTGAGCCGCACCCGGCGCCGGTTGGCTCGCTGGCGGCGTTCGCTGTACCCAACTTTCGGCGCTTCGGCGCGGTGATCGCGTCACTCGTGGCGCTCAACGTCTCCCAGCTCCATCCCTCCGCACCCGTGCGGCGAGGTCGCGGGCAGCTGCGACAGGGGCTGGCGTACGCCCGGGCCGTTCCGGAGATCCTCGCCCCGCCTGCCATGATGGCGCGCGCGACGATCATCGGGGCGATAGGAGACGCTAGCTCCCGGCTCGCGCTCCTCGCCGGCGCTGCGGCCTGCGGGGCGGCGGCGATCACCGGCTTCGCCCTCCTCGCTCACGCCCGCGCCATGAGCGGCCGGATAGCCCGGCCCGGCAGCGTCTGAGCGGTCCCAGCGAGGATCGATCTTTCTGGCGGGCCGGTTTCGGTCACCCGTTCTGGGTGATGAACGTTCCTGCTGGCCGCCCTTATTGTGCCGCGATCCAGCTATATGGGAGATTCTTATGAGTAGACCGTTCGGCGGAACGATCAACGTTGACATCCGTGACTCCAAGCCGGATTGGGCTCCGTTCGAGCCTCCGAAGGCGCCGGATGGCTCGCCGAATGTCCTCTACATCGTGCTGGATGACGTTGGCTTCTCGGCGATGGGCTGCTACGGGGGGCCGATCGAGACGCCGAACATCGATCGGATCGTCTCGGCGGGGCTGCGGTACACGCAGTTCCATACGACCGCGTTGTGCTCGCCGACGCGGTCGTGTCTGCTGACCGGCCGCAACCACACGCGCAACAGCATGGCGTGCATCACCGAGGCGGCGATCGGGTTTCCGAACGCGAGTGGGACGGTGCCGGCGGAGAATGGGATGCTGTCGGAGATCCTCGGCGACGCGGGCTGGAACACGTACATGGTCGGGAAGTGGCATCTGTGCCCGACCGATGAGATGAACCTGGCGTCGACGCGGCGTAACTGGCCGAGCGGCCGGGGGTTTGAGCGGTGGTACGGGTTCTTGGGCGCTGAGACGAATCAGTGGTATCCGGACCTTGTGTATGACAACCACACGGTCGATCAGCCCTCGAGTCCTCGAGGAGGGCTATCACCTGACCGAGGACGTCACCGACAGGGCGCTTGAGTTCATCCGGGACGCGAAGGCGATCGCGCCGGAGAAGCCGTTCTTCCTGTATTACGCGCCCGGCGCGTGCCACGCGCCGCATCACGCCCCGAAGGAGTGGATCGAGAAGTTCAAGGGCCACTTCGACATGGGCTATGAGGCGATCCGCGAGCAGACGCTCAGCGCGTCAGAAGGAGCTTGGCCTGGTGCCGGCCAACACCGAGCTGCCGCCGGTCAATCCGATCGGCACGCCCGAGACGCGCACGGGTCCCGAGGGCCAGCCGTTCCCCGAAGTCGACTACACGCGCCCGTGGGACTCGCTGAACGACGACGAGCGGCGGCTGTTCGCGCGCATGGCCGAGGTGTACGCCGGGTTCCTCGCGCACGCCGACCATCACATCGGGCGGCTGCTCGACTACCTCGAGCGCACTGACCAGCTCGAGAACACGATGATCGTGGTCGTGTCGGACAACGGCGCGAGCGGTGAGGGCGGCCCGAACGGGTCGGTCAACGAGATGAAGTTCGCCAACGGCATCCCCGACGATCTGGCTCAGAACCTCGCGCAGATCGATGAGCTCGGCGGCCCGCTGACCTACAACCACTATCCGACGGGCTGGGCGATGGCGTTCAACACGCCGTTCAAGATGTGGAAGCGCTACGAGTTCAACGGCGGCACGTAGCGACCCGTGCATCATCTCCTGGCCGGCGGGGATCAAGGCGCGCGGGCGAGATCCGCGAGCAGTACTACCACGCGATCGATCTCGTCCCCACGATCCTTGACGTGCTCGGCGTGGACGCTCCCGAGACGATCAAGGGTCACACGCAGAGCCCGTTCGACGGGGTCAGCATGCGAGACAGCATCGACGACGCGTCCGCCGCGTCGCAAGCGCAAGACCCAGTTCTACGCGATGCTCGGCTCGCGGTCGATCTGGCACGAGGGCTGGAAGGCGGTCACGACTCACCCGTGCATCGCCGGCTGGGGCCACTTCAACGACGACGAGTGGGAGCTCTACCACACCGATGTCGACCGGGCCGAGATCCACAACCTGGCCGCCGAGCAGCCCGAGAAGGTCAGGGAGCTGGTCAACATCTGGTTCTCCGAGGCGGGCGCGAACGGGGCGTTCCCGCTCGATGACCGCTCGGTGATCGAGATCCTGAGCGAGCCCCGGCCGCAAGCTGCAGCGCTCCGCGCGACCGGTACGTGTACGACCCGGGTGACGCGCCGGTCGGGGAGTGGCAGGCGGTCAACACTCGCAATCGGTCGTTCGTGATCGAAGCGCTCGTCGACATGCCCGGTGCCGGGAGCTGAGGGGGTGCTGTTCGCGATCGGCACGCGCTTCGGCGGTCACGCCCTGTATGTGAAGGACAACCGGCTGCATTACGTCAACAGCTTCGTCGGCGCCGAGGAGCAGATGATCGTCGGCACCGAGGACATCCCGACCGGCGAGAACGTGTTCCTGTCGGCATCGTTTGAGAAGGACGGGCCAGGAGCCAACCTACGCTGAGGGGACGCTCTCGCTCTACCACGGCGACACGAAGGTCGGGGAGGGCAAGATCAAGACTCAGCTCGGGTTCTACGCGATCGCCGGCGCAGAGGCTGTACGTCGGCCGGCAGCCGGGCGAGCCGGTCACCGACGACTATCCCGGCGAGTCTCCCTACGAGTTCACCGGCGGGACGCTCAAGCTGGTCGCGGTCAACGTCAGCGGCGAGCCGTTCATCGACCTCGAGCATCACGCCGCGATGCTGCTCAAACACCAATGACACTGGCGGCCGAGCGGGCCGGGAGCGACCACCAGACCTGACCCCGGTAACTTCCGCTGCTTCGGCGCGCGGGGTTGCTCGGGTCGGCGATCGTTCGTTCACGTACTCGAGCGCCAGCACAGAATGCCGGGAACACGCAATCAGGATCGTGGCATCGACAGGAGGCAGGCATCGAGATGAAGACGATCGGCACCGAAGAGCACTTCGTTACCGACGAGGTCGTCGCGGCGTGGAGTCGGCTCGACTCCCCCGCGCGCGATGACTCGCGGGCCGGCGTCCCTCCGGGGGAGATGGGGGAGCGGCTACGTGAGGTCGGGGAGCGTCGGATCGCGGCGATGGATGAGACAGGGTTGGACGTGCAGGTGATCTCGCTCACGTCGCCTGGTCTTCATAACCTTCCGGCGGACGAGGCCACCCGCCTGCAGGTCGAGACGAACGACCGGATCGCCGAGCTCGTGAACGCCCATCCGGACCGGTTCCAGGGCTTCGCCACCCTCGCGACCCCCGCGCCCGCCGCGGCCGCGCAAGAGCTCGAGCGCGCCGTGACGAAGCTCGGACTCAACGGTGCCCTCCTCTTCGGCCGCACCGGTGAGCGCAACCTCGACCACCTCGACAACTGGCCGATCTTCGAGGCCGCCGCGTCGCTGCGCGCGCCGCTTTACATCCACCCTCAGATCCCGCAGCCGCGGGTTCGGGCTGCGCTGTACACGGGCTTCGACGAGGCCATCGACAACGCGTTCGCCACCCACGGCATCGGCTGGCACTACGAGTCCGGCGTGCAGTTCGTTCGGCTCGCGCTCGCCGGGGTGTTCGACCGCTTCCCCGACCTCCAGGTGCTCCTCGGCCACTGGGGCGAGGTCGTTCTGTTCTATCTCGACCGCGCCGACGGGCTCGCCAGGCAGGCCGGGCTGCCCCAGACGTTCTCGGAGTACGTGCGTAGAAACGCCTACATCACAGCCGGCGGCGTGTACAGCGAGCGCTACCTGCGCTGGGCGCTTGAGGTGGTCGGCGTGGAGCGCATCATGTTCGCGACCGACTACCCGTATCGGCCCGGGCCCGACGGTGGCGTCGAGCACTTCATTCAGACCGCGGGGCTCGATCGGGCCGACGAGGAGCGGATCGCCGCCGGCAACTGGGATGCGCTCGTGGCCGCCATCCGGCGCTGACTCTCTGACTATCGCCATTTACAGCGGTTCTGAGTCGCGAGCTACTGGACGGGTCGGCGGTTGTACAGGTACGTGGCCCATAGATAGCTGGCGGCGGTGATCGCGAGGCACCACACGATCGCCTTGAGGCCGGCGCTGCCGACGTGCTCGTTGGCGAGCAGGCTGCGCACGGTGTTGGTGACCGGGGTGAACGGCTGATTCTCGGCGAACCAGCGCAGGCCGGCGGGCATCGAGGCGACGGGCACGAAGCTGCTGCCGAGGAACACCAGTAGGGTGAGGACCATCGGTGTGTTGCTCGCGGTCTCGACGCTCTTCGCCAGCAGGCCAAGAGCGACCGATAGCCAGATCAGCGCCACGGCTAGCAGCACGAGGACCCCGAGGGCGGCCAGCCAGCGCGGCGGGCCGGCGGCGGAGTGATAGCCGATCAGCAGCGCCACAGCAACGGTGATGGCGAGGCTGATCAGCGTCAGGACCAGGCTGCTCAAGACATGACCGGCGAGCACGGCGGGTCGCCAGATTCGCATCGTCTTGAAGCGGGCGACGATGCCCTCGGTCATGTCCTTGGCCACCGAGATGGCGGTGATCTGAGCGGCGCCGACGACGGTGAACAGCAGCATTCCGGGTGTCAGGAAGTTGATGTAGGCGCCGCGGCCGCCACCGACCGTGATTCCGGCGCCGAGCGTGCCGCCGAAGACGTACACGAACAGCAGCAGCAGCACGACGGGCATGAGGATCGGAAACATGGACAGCCCGGGGTAGCGCTGCAGGTGGCGCAGGTCGCGCCGCAGCATGGTGGTCGAATCGCGTAGGGCGTAGGTGCTGGTCATCGGTAAACCTCCTCTTCGGTTCTCGACTCCGCCGGCTCAGCGCCCCGGCCTGTCAGCGCGAAGAACACGTCGTCGAGATCGGGGGTGTGAATCGCGAGATCGACGACGTCGACACCGGCCTCATCGAGCTCGCGGAGAACACGGCGCAGGGTGGCAACGTTGCCGTCGGTGGGGATCTGCAACCTTGGCGAGCCCTGGTCGGTGACCGGCATTCCCAACGCATCGCCGGCCACGAGTTGCGCCTCGGCGTCGGCGAAGCGGACATCGATGCGACCGCCGGGGATTCGCTGCTTGAGCTCCTGCGCGCTTCCCTCGGCGACGAGCCGTCCGCGGTCGAGGATCGCCACCCGGTCGGCGAGCTTGTCGGCCTCGTCGAGGTACTGCGTGGTGAGGAACACGGTCGTGCCGTCGTCGGCCAGGCTCTCCACGATCTCCCACATCGTGCGCCGGCTGCGCGGATCAAGGCCGGTGGTCGGCTCGTCGAGGAAGATGACCTGCGGCGCGCCGATCAAGGTCATCGCCAGGTCGAGACGGCGACGCATCCCACCCGAGTACGTCATGGCGATCCGGTCGGCGGCATCGGCCAGGTCGAACTGCTCGAGCAGATGCTCAATGCGCGCTCGCGCGGGCGCGCGCGAGAAGTGGTGCAGGTCGGCCATCAGCGCGAGGTTCTCTCGACCTGTCAGCAGCTCGTCGATCGCCGAGAACTGACCGGTCACGCCGATCGCGGCGCGGACCGCGTCGGCCTCGCGCCTGACGTCGTGTCCGGCGACGTGGATCGTGCCGTGATCTGCCTCGAGCAGGGTGGCGAGAATCCGCACCATCGTCGTCTTGCCGGCCCCGTTGGGTCCCAACAGCGCGAACACGCTGCCCTGCTCGACGGCGAACTCGAGTCCGTCGAGGACGACGTTGTCGCCGAAGGACTTGCGCACATCGACGGCGGTGATGGCCGGTGAGGATGGATCTGTCATGGCTTTCTTTCCGATCGGATTCTTGACTGACGTGGTTGCGGCGGCATGAAGCTCAGGTGGGCAACTCGCCCGAGGCACGGAGGGCGTCACGACGCGCCTCCCACTGCTGTCGAAGCGCTTGGGTGCCCTCGACCAGGAAATCCGCGAACGCGGCCAGCTCGAGCAGGTCCGCGCGACGCTCTAGCGGCGCATCGCTCAGCACCTCGAGGCCCTCCCGGGCCAGATCACCGAGCTCCTGGTATTCGGTGACGTCAAACCCGCGCGCTTCCGCAGACGAGAAGTCAGTCCGGATGCGGTCCATCCGCTCCCCGGCCGCTCGCGAGCGTTGAAT
The DNA here is from genome assembly GCA_963699325.1 of uncultured Solirubrobacterales bacterium. Classification (GTDB taxonomy): domain Bacteria; phylum Actinomycetota; class Thermoleophilia; order Solirubrobacterales; family Solirubrobacteraceae; genus Palsa-465. The sequence goes on from CAVOTN010000026.1 coordinate 91,215, forward strand.
GGCATGAAGACGCTCCAGCACGTCCAGCGCGCCGGTGATCGCGCTGCGGCTCGCCAGCAGCGCCTCGCTCAGCTCGGCAATGGACTGCTCTCGTGGCTCGCACACCAACAGGTAGCCGAGCACACGTCCGACCATCGGCGGAAACGCGTAGCGGTGGGCGTAAAAGCGGCCGAGGTGGTCGGCGAATGTGATCTCTTCATCGCGTGGCATGCCACAGTTATAGCACGTATCACGCAGATAACACAAATTCGTGTTATCTCGTGTCGATGACGCACGGTCGCCCCGATCGGGATGGTTCTCGGGAACGTTGCGACCCAAGGCACCAGCGTCGCGTGCCCGAGACGCACGACTCCCGTCAGACCGGTCCCAGGATGCGACAGCTCATCTGCCGACGCGCCGCCGACAACCGAGAATCAGCCTCCGACTCGGAAGTCGACGAGCAGGTAGCCGCTCGGAGAGGTGACGGTTCGCGTCAACGTCAGACGCTGAGCTGCTGCCTTTTCGAACAGCTTACGACCGCGCGCCTGTATGACCGGGGCGATCACGAGCCGAAGTTCGTCGATGAGGCCTTGCTCGAACAGCGACTGAGTCAAAGCGATGCTCCCATGGACGCCGATGTCCGCCCCTGGCTCTTGCTTCAGTTCCCTCACGAGCTCACAAAGCCCCCCATCGACAACGCTCGTGTTCGTCCATGTCTGGTCGCACGGGGAGGAGGTCACGACGAACTTTGCGACACCATTGATGAAGCTGGCGAAGGGCTCGATGTCACTTGAAGGCCAAAAAGCAGCCCAATCGTCGTAGGTTCGCCGACCAAGGAGCACGGCGTCCTGCTCGGCTATCACGCGGCGGAGATTCTCGCGCATCACATCGTCGAACTCGGTGATGAACTCGTCCGGCTGCTCTGCGACGCCATCGAGCGACAGCAGCTCGTAGGCAACGATCTCGCGCATTGCACGTCTCCTAATTCGTAGTTGTCGCCGGTATAGACCCCGCTGCTACCAAAACTCATCGCTGGGAAGTTCGCTTCCCAAAGGCCGAGCAAGCGCTGGACTGCGGACTGGACCGTTGCGCGCTCGGGCGCCACGCGTCGGGGTCGCCCTAGTCGCCGGTGCGTGCCACGGCCATGTCCAGGCCAGGACTAGGGGAGCCCCGATGCGAACGGCTCCCTAGCAGAGCGAACCTCCGAATGCATCAACTCAACTTCCCAAGACAACCTCGAAGGGCAACGCAATCTCGGCGAGCCGGCCGACGTGCAGCGCTTGCCAAGCGACGTCGGCGACGTCGACATCGCCACGGAATCATCAACACGGGCGTGGAAGGCGGATCTCGATGCGGAGCCTTGAGCTTTCTAACTTTGGCGCACCAACCGACGTCGTCGAGCTCGCCGAGGTTGATCCGGCTGATCCTGGCCCCGGGCAGTTGGCGGTGTCGATTGAGGCGGCGCCGATCAACCCGTCGGATCTGAACCTGATCAGGGGGATCTATGGCGTGCACCCGGACCTGCCGGCGGCGCTGGGCGCGGAAGGAGTCGGTCGCGTGATCGCCGTCGGCGACGGCGTGGAGCGATCGCGTGTCGGGACGCGGGTGCTGATCGTCCCGACGCTCGAGCAAGCCACCTGGCGCGAGCAGACGGTCCTCGACGAACGAAACGCCGTCCCGGTCGACCTCGAGGGCGACCCGCTCCAGCTGGCGATGCTCGGCATCAACCCGATCACGGCGCACTGCCTTCTACACGGCTATGTGAAGCTCCCGCCTGGCGCGTGGGTGGCGCAAACGGGTGCGAGCTCGGCAATCGCCGGATACGTCTTGGCTTTGGCCAAGCACGCCGGCCTACGCACGCTCAACGTGGTGCGACGGTCAGAATCTGTCAGGCCGCTGCTGGACGCCGGCGCCGATGTCGTGCTCGTCGAGGGCGCTGACCTCACCGAGCGGGCCGCCGACGCGATCGGCGAGGCGTCCCTCGAGTTGGTTGTCGACGCGGTCGGTGGGGAGCCGGCGGCGCAGCTCGCGTCGCTCTTGAAGATCGGCGGCCAGATCATCAGCTACACCGCCCGTGCTCGCCAGCCCCTGAGCATCCCGGTCAGCGACCTCATCTTCCGAGGCCTGAGCGTTCACGGCTACTGGGTGAATCTCTGGCTGCAGAGTACGACGCGGGAGACGGTCGCCCGGACTTACCGCGAGCTTGCCATCCTGGTCGCCGGCGGCACCCTCGCCGCCCCCATCGAGGCGACCTACGCGCTCGCGGATTACCGCGAAGCGATCGCCCATGCCGCTCGGAGCGACCGTAACGGGAAGGTGCTCTTCGCTCTGCGATGAGCACCGGGCGGCCGACCCCGGAGGGCTACGGGACGCAGATGAGTCCGGGTAGCGCGGCGCGCGCTTTACGCAAGGGGTCTCCGTTCCCGCGGATCACCGAGTGGACGACCGCGCCGTCCAGAAGCATGAGCACGACTTGCGCTCTTTGCTCGGGATCGGGCACGCCAATTTCGGCGAGCACCGCAGCGAGTTCGCGGAGCATTCCGTCTTTGTGCGCAACAACCACGGGTGCTGCCGGGTGATCGTCGTCGGGCACGTTGAGTCTGGTGCTTACGTACGGGCACCCGATGTAGCTACTCCCGAGACGATCGGCACGACGCGCGACGCGGTCGAACAGGGCCAGCAGCCGCTCGCGAGGCGTCCTGTCGGCCGGGTCGCCGATCAGCCACGCGCGGAGATCGAGGTCACGTTCGGCCAACGCCTCGGCGACGAGCTCATCCTTGCCGGAGAAGTGGCGATACAGCGACATCTTTCCGGCGCCGGCCCGCTCGGCGATCGCGGCGGGCGTGGCCGCGTCGAGGCCCCTAGCTGTGACGAGCTCCGCGGTGGCCTCGAGGATCCGTTGTCGTGCGTCTCTTGTTCCTGCCATCTGCTTACTTATGATACCTTGTGGTCTCGCACGGCGATACCTTGAGGTCTCATGGCCATGGTTCAAGCACTGGCGGCTCGACCGGATGTTGAGCTTGACGAGATTTGGGCGGCGCCCGAAGCTCACCACCCGCGGGGGCGACTACGCGGTCGGGCCCCCGAGCGAGAGCGACTCGGCTGGCTCTTGACCCGCATCAGGTCGGGACGCAGCGGGGTCCTGGTTGTCCGCGGCGAGGCCGGGATCGGTAAGACAGCCCTACTGGAGCATCTGGTCGAGCAGGCATCGGGATGCGTGGTGGCCCGGGCGGCGGGCGTACAGGCCGACATGGAACTCCCATTCGCCGGACTGCAGCAGTTGTTCGGATCGATGCTCGGCTCGCTCGAGCGCCTTCCGGGTCCGCAGCGCGACGCCGTGGAGGTCGCGTTTGGTCTGCGTGCTGGGCCGGCGCCGGATAGGTTCGAGGTGGGGCTGGCGATGCTCGGGCTGTTGGCTGAGGTTGCCGATCAAGAGCCACTCTTATGCGTCGTCGACGATGCTCAGTGGCTCGATCAAGCTTCCGCCCGGACGCTCGCGTTCGTCGGGCGTCGGCTAATGGCAGAGTCGGTCGCCCTGGTGTTCGCGGTGCGCGACGCCGATGACGAGCAAACGTTCGCCGGGCTGCCCGAGCTCATCGTGGGCGGCCTGAATGACGAAGACGCGCGCGGGGTGCTCGGCTTGGCGATCGCCGGCCGTGTCGACGAGCGGGTGATCGACCGGATCGTTGCCGAGACGCGCGGCAACCCGCTGGCGTTGCTCGAGCTCCCGCGTGGACTCTCTGCGGCCGAGCTCGCGGGCGGGTTCGGCGTGAGCTCGGCGCAGCCACTCTCCGCTCGCCTCGAGCAGACCTTCGTCGCGCGGGTCCGGTCGATGCCCGACCGGACGCAGCTGTTCTTGCTCCTCGCCGCGTCCGAGCCGGCGGGTGACACTGCGCTGGTGGTGGGGGCAGCGGAGCTGCTCGGGCTGGGTGTCGAGGCGGCCGTACCGGCGGAGAGCGTCGGCTTGATCGAGCTCGCCGCGCAGGTCCGGTTTCATCATCCGCTCGTGCGTTCGGCGATCTATCGCGCCGCGCCGCTTGCCGACCGGCAGGCGGTTCACCGTGCGCTGGCTGAGGCGATCGATCCGCAGGCGGACCCTGATCGCCGAGCGTGGCACCGCGCGCAAGCTGCGCTCGGCGCTGATGAGGACCTCGCTGCTGAGCTTGAGTGCTCGGCCCAGCGGGCGCGAGCCCGCGGCGGGCTGGCGGCAGCGGCGGCGTTCCTCGAGCGCGCGGTGGCGCTCACGCCCGACCACGGCCGGCGTGCCCGGCGGGCGTTGGCGGCAGCGCAAGCAAAGTACCTCGCCGGGTCGCCTCAGGCGGCGCTGACGCTCCTCGAGAGCGCGGCGTCCGCGCCAATGGATGAGCTGGACGTCGCCATGGCCCAGCGACTTCGCGGGCGGATCGCATTGCACGTCAGTCGCAGCGGCGAAGGCGCGCCGGTCCTACTCGATGCGGCGCACCGGCTCGAATCGCTCGATCCTGGACTCGCGCGCGAAACGCACCTTGAGGCCCTGCACGCGGCGGCCGTCGCCGGCCGGCTCGGCGTGGGCATGCGGGACGCGGCCACGGCGGCGCGCACCGCGCCGCCGGCTCCGGGGCCACAGCGTGCGTCAGACGTGCTCCTCGATGGCCTCACCCTCAGGTTCACGGACGGCATTCGCGCAGGCGCTCCGATCCTCAAGCTCGCCCTGGCCGCATTGCTCGACGGGAACGGTGAGTACGAGGAGGACATGCGCTGGCCATGGCTCGCGTGTCGCGTCGCGGCGGACGTGTTCGATGACGAGACCTGGCATCTGCTGGCCATCCGATACGTACTGATCGCCCGCGAAGCGGGCGCTCTCGGCGTCTTGCCGATCGCGCTCATGCACCTCTCGTTGATGCACGTGTTCGAAGGGAAGCTGGACACAGCTGCAGCGCTGGTCGAGGAGATCGATTCCATCATCGATGCGACCGGCAGCCGGCGGATCAGCATTCCGAAGCTGATGCTCGCCGCTTGCAGGGGTGACGAGGCGCAGGCGTCGAGGCTGATCGAAGAGGCCCAGCGGGATGCGATCGCGCGCGGTGAGGGATTTGTGCTCACCTTCGGTGATCACGCTCACGCCCTTCTCCACAACGCCTTAGGCCACTACGAAACGGCACTCGACAACGCGCGGCGCGCGAGCGCGCAGGATGAGCTGCATGCCTCGGTCTGGTCGCTACCCGAGCTGGTCGAGGCTGCCGGCCGCAGCGGTCACCCCGAGCTGGCGGCTGACGCGCTGGAGCGCTTGCGCCAGCGGACGCAGGTCGCCGGGACCGAGTGGGCGCTCGGCGTCGAGGCACGCTGCGCAGCGCTGTTGAGCGACGACGAGCTCGCCGAGAGCCTCTACCGCGAGGCGATCGAACGCCTGTGCCGCTGTCGCGTCGCCCTCGACCTTGCTCGCGCGCATCTGCTGTACGGCGAATGGCTGCGCCGACGCGGGCGGCGCGTCGATGCGCGCGAGCAGCTCCGCACCGCGCATGCGAGGTTCGTGGAAATGGGGGCCGAGGCGTTTGCGCAGCGCGCCGGCCGCGAGCTGCTGGCGACGGGCGAGACGGCCCGCAAGCGAACCATCGAAACGAGTGACGAACTGACCCCGCACGAGGCGAGGATCGCGCGGATGGCGCGCGACGGGGCTTCCAACCAGGACATCGCCACTGAGCTGTTCGTCAGCCGCAAGACGGTCGAGTACCACCTGCACAAGATCTTCTCAAAGCTCGGGATCAGCACCCGCCAGCAGCTCGCATACGTCCTCGCTGGGACTTGAGAGCACCTCATCCGCGTGAAGGGGCTGCCACGGGACTAGGGCTTCTCTGATGCGAACACCGCCCTAGCCCGCCGAGACTGTCATAACGCTTCAACCATGCAAGGAGCTTCCGATGACAGACGAGTCCGTGGCACTGAGCTGGGACGTGCATGTAGCGCCAGCAGAAGTGCTGACCGCGAACGACCTGGCTCCGCGAGAGAGTGCGCGGTCCTGGTCGCCGATATCGGCAACGCTGATCTCGGGCGAGCGTGACGCGATCCTCGTCGACGCGCTGCTGACCGTCGGCCAGGCCTACGACCTGGTCGAATGGATAGACGGGCACGGAAAGAACCTTACGACCGTGTACATCACGCACGGTCACGGGGACCACTGGTTCGGGCTCGGCGCGGTCCTCGATCGCTTCCCGAACGCTCGAGCGTTCGCGCTCCCCGCTGTCATCGAGCAAATGCGGGTTGGGTCCACGCCGGAGTTCCTCGAGTCATTCTGGAGGCCACGCTTTGACGGCAAGCTTCCGGCAGAACTCGCATTCCCGGAGCCACTCGAGGGCCACATGATCGACCTCGAGGGTCACGAACTCGTCGTGGTCGAGCTCGGCCACACCGACACCGACCAGACGAGCTGCCTGCACGCCCCGAACACCGGCCTCGTCGTCGCGGGCGACGCTGCCTACAACGACGTTCACCTCTACCTCGCGGAGTCCGACCCTCAGGGACGGCGAGACTGGCTCGCCGCGCTCGACACCATCGAATCCCTACACCCGCGGGCGGTGATCGCCGGACACCAGCGGGCCGGTCGCCACGACGGCCCCGAGATCATCGAGGAGACCCGGCAGTACATCCGCGACTTCGACCGGGTCGCCGAGACAACCAGCACGGCCCAAGACCTCTACGACAAGGTCCTCGCGCTCCATCCCGACCGCATCAACCCCGACGCGCTCTGGCTCTCGACCCAAGCGGTGAAACCGTCGCGCTCACGCCGGTAGTCAGAACGGGACCATCCCGATGAGTTCCGTCCCCGAACGCGGGCTCGGCCCTAGGAGATACCTCATGCGCAACCGGATCGAAACCCGACTCGTCGACAGGACGATCGGCGCCTACGTCGACTGGCACGAGGCATGCCGTGCGGTGCATTACGCGTATCACTCGTGGGCGAGCGCATGAACCGCTCGATCGACATTCCCGAGTACGAGGTCCGCGAGCAGGTTCGCGTCGACCCCGCCCGGACTGCACTCGTCGTCATCGACATGCAAAACGACTTCGTCCACCAGGGCGGCGGCCTGCTCGTCCCTGACGCCCGGGCGACAATCCCGGCGGTCAGAGCACTACTCGAGCTCGCCCGAGCACACGGGATGCGCGTCGTGTACAGCCAGGACACTCATCGCGATGGTGATCCGGAGTGGCGGATCTGGCCCGAGCATGCTCGCGAGGGCACCTGGGGCTGGGAGATCGTCGACGAGCTCGCGCCGGCGGGAGACGATGTCGTCCTGCGCAAACTTCGCTACGACGCGTTCTACGGCACGCCCCTCGATCACCTGCTGCGGCTCTGGGGCGTCGACACACTCGTGATCTGCGGCACCGTCGCCAACATCTGCGTGCACTACACGGCCGCGAGCGCCGCGCTGCGCTGGTACCAGGTCGTGATCCTGCGCGACGCGATCTCCGCGCTCGACCCGTTCGACCTCGAGTCATCGCTGCGCCAGACCGCGTTCCTCTTCGCCGGACGGATAACTACTGCGGCAGCGCTGACATACGGGCCGCGGCGCGAGGTGACCCAGCTGACGGACAACCCCGCGGGGCTGCGATGACGGGGGACACCGAACCCGACCGCGGGGTGCCGAAGGTGCGCATCCTGTTCGGGACCGAGCGGTTCTCGAGCCAGCACAGTTGGAGCGAGCTCACCGCCTTAATACCCGCCGGGCTAGAAGCCACGGTTGACGTGCAGTGGTGCCCGCCTGGCGCGTTTGCCGAGCGCGCCCGCAACGGGTTGATCAGCGTCGTCGTCCCGCTCTGGGCCGAGCTGGACGCCGAAACCATCCGCGCCGGACGGTTCGGCCTGATTCAGCAGTTCGGCGCAGGCGTCGAAAACATCGACATCGCCGCTGCGACCTCGGCGGGCGTCTGGGTTGCCAACATGCCGGGGCTAAACGCCGTCGACGTCGCCGAGCACGCGGTGCTGTTGCTGCTCGCCCTACTGCGACGGCTTCCCGAATCTCCATCCGGGTTCGATCCCGGGCACTGGGGAGACCCGCCCGGTGAAGCACTCGCCGGCAGCACCGTCTGCATCGTCGGCCTGGGAGCAGTCGGCTCACAGCTGGCCCGACGGCTTGACCCGTTCGACGTTCGGCTAATCGGCGTACGGCGAGACGTCCGCCGCGGGGCGCCGGCGATCGCACCCGATATCGAGGTCATGGGCGCCGACCGGATGCACGAAGCGCTTATGGCGGCTGACGCTGTGATCCTGACCGCGAGCCACGAACCAGGACAACCGCCCCTGATCGACCGCGCCGCGCTCGCGGCGATGCGCCCCGGCGCGCGACTCGTGAACGTCGCTCGAGGCGCACTGATAGACGAAGCCGCGCTCCTCGAGGCGCTCGACCAAGGACGCCTCGCCCGCGCCGGCCTCGACGTGTTCACGCACGAGCCCTACCCGGCTTCCGCGCCGCTCGCGCACCACCCGAAGGTCATCGCCACGGCCCACAACGCCGCCCTAACGACGAGCTACTTCCGCCGCGCTGCGCGAGCGCTCGGCGAGGCCCTGACAGCGCAGCTTGACGGTCGCCGGCCTCCGAACGCGCTCAACGCCCCCACCCAGCCCCGGCAGATCCATCCGCCTGAGTAAGCGCCCGCCGCATGGCGTCGTACTGCGCTTCGGCTCTACCGATGACGCAGCCGACTCGCGTGCCATCCTACGGCCCGCACAGGGCGCGTTCGTATTCGCGCAGCGTGCCCGTCCCCGGGCGACCCTTGAAGCCAGCACGACGAAGCATCGCGATCGAGCGGCTATTGGCGGCCAGGACGCTCGCGCGGACGGACGAGTGGCCTTCATCGCAGGCGCGCTGCATAACTCCGGCGAGTAGAGCGCTCCCCAGTCCGATTCCCTGCCAGTCGTCCGCGACAGTAACGGCGAGCTCAACCACACCAAGCTCATCGGGTACTTGGATGTAGCGCGCGACGGCAACTCCTCGGCCCGTGAGCGGATCGATCGCGAACAATGCCTCATGGTTGCGGTGATCGACGTCCACCAAGTGGTCGAGCTCACGTTCGGTCATGTGCCGTTTGGGACCCGCGAACCGTAGGTAACGCGACTGAGCGGAAAGTCGTCTGATCGCGGCGGCGAGCAATCCGCGATCGCTCCGGTCGAGAGGGCGGACGTCGACGGCTCGGCCGTCGCGGAGCTTCAGTCGTTCGGGTGGCTCACCGATCATGGCTTCGTTCGGAGACCTTCCAGATGAATCGGCGTTTTGCTGTCTCCGGGTCGCTGGTTGACGTGGGCTTCACGAGCGTGGCTCGGTTAGGGAGCCGTTCGCATCCGGCATTCCCTAGTCCTGGCGCGCGGATGTCCTCGCGGCACCGACAACCCGACTCTGCTGTCGTCACGCACCCGCGATTAGGGCACCTCGGATGCGAACGCGACCCTAGTTCGCTGACAGTTCTGGTTGGACGAAGCAATCAGGAGCCATTACGCAACCAAAAGGAGCTCTCCATGTATCGACTAGCAGAACGGCGGGTGACATATCTCTGGCTGACGACCGCGTTCGCGCTGATCACTGGGCTGGCTATTACCTTCACCGCATCACAATCCCAGGCGAAAACTCGTACGAGAACGGCCACGGTGGCAAGACCCACTGTGGTCTTAGTCAACGGAGCGTGGGCCAACAACGCCGCCTGGAGCGGGGTGATCGAGCGCCTGCAGACCGAGGGATACACCGTCGACGCTCCGCCCAACCCCCTGGAGAGCCTGAAGGGCGACGCCGCCACGATCGCCGACTTGCTAAAGACGATCAGCGGCCCGATCGTCCTGGTAGGGCACTCTTACGGCGGCGCCGTGATCACGAACGCCGCGACGGGCAATCGCAACGTCAAGGCGCTGGTGTATGTCGACGCGTTCGCGCCGGCCAAGGGCGAGAGCGTGCTCGCGCTGGATTCGACCAAGCCCGGGTCGGCGTTGGGAGCGGGCCCGACGAAGGTCTTCAACTTCGTGCCCTTCCCTGGGGCCAAGAAGGGTGACGCCGAGCTCTACGTCAAGCCGTCGGTCTTCGAGCAGGCGTTTGCCAACGGGCTCCCGGCGAAGGAGGGCGCCGTTCTCGCGGCCACCCAATCGCCGGCGGTCTACAGCGCGCTAACGGCCCCCTCGGGGACGCCGGCTTGGAAGACGATCCCGAGCTGGTACGTGCTGGGGACGATCGACAAAGCGATCCCGCCCGATATTCAGCTGTTCATGGCTCAGCGGATTCACGCCCGTATCACCAGGGTCAGGGCCGGGCATCTCTCGATGGTGGCCGCTCCCGGAGCGGTCGCGAAGGTAATCACGGCCGCGGCGAAGGCAACGAGCTAAGACCGGTGCGCGTCGGAGCGTGGTCTCGGAGCAACGAGAGCATGCGCCGGCGCGCCCACTCATGGCAGCGGCAATCGACCCGTATTTCAGAGCCGTCCGAATCCGGGGGGGCTCTTCTCCGAACACACCGGAGGACCAAACCAAACCGAAGTAAGCGCCCCTAGAAAGGAGCACCTGATGTCAATGAATCCAAATGACATGCACCCTCGGCCGAACATCATTCTTGTTCACGGTGCCTGGGCGGACGGTTCCAGTTGGAGCTCGGTCATCGAGCGCCTGCAGGGCGACGGCTACCACGTCACGGCCCCCCAGTTTCCGCTGACGTCGCTGGCAGATGACGTAGGCAGGCTCCGCCATGTGCTGGCTCTCCAAGACGGTCCGACCGTCATCGCCGGCCATTCCTACGGCGGCCAGATCATCGCCGCGCTCGGCGCCGACGCGCCAAACGTCGTCGGTCTGGTCTACATCGCGGCCTTCGGGATCGACGAAGGGGAATCGCTAGGTGGTCTACTGGCGCAGGGACCCCCGACCCCGGCACTCGCCCACCAGTTCGTCGACAACGAAGGCTTCGTCTGGTTGACCGAGGTCGACTTCGTCGACCACTTCGCAGGTGACCTGGACCCCGTCAAGGCGAAGGTGTTGTACGCCGTTCAGCAACCCCTGTCCGTGAGCGCTTTCGACGACGTGCTGACTGTCCCCGCGTGGAAGTTCCTGCCCTCGTGGTACCTGGTCGCCCAAGACGATCAGGCGCTCCCGCCTGACGCCCAGCGAATGTTCGCCGAGCGCATGGGTGCCACCACCGTCGAAATCCCCTCAGGCCACTTGGCGATGGTCGCCCACCCGGCCGAGGTCGTGAAGCTCACTGAGACGGCAGCCGAAGCTGTGCTCACCGCCGCCTTCCGCTGAACCAGGCGCCTACTTCCCGGCCGGCCTCGGCCTCACAGCCTGGCCGGCCGGGAGCACCGCCCACCTCTCGGCGATCGTCAGCGTCGAGCACCCATGAGGTGCTCAGTCGAGTTGGCCAGCGAAGGAGTGTCGCCACCCGTACTGTGACTCGCGTCACGGGGTGGTCCGGCTGACGCGAGGCGGTCAACTCGTGGCAGTCCGCAGGGACGCACCTCCGCCATCCAGCACGAGCGGACCGTGAGACACCAAAACGTGCTCAATCGGGAGTACTGTGAGCGCACGGAGCAGCGCACGTAGCCTGGCCGGGCCGCCCTCAGGTTGTGTCCATGACTCCGGGCAGACTCGAAGGTCGCCGGCGCGCGTCCGAATCATCGCGTCGGCGAAGACAAGCGCCGCTTGACGCGGCAGCCACAGCGCGATTTCGTCAGCTCGTTCGACATCGAAGACAAGCAGCTCGTCAAACAGCTCAGCTCGATCACTTATCGCTCGGTCAAACGCATAAGGCACCCGACCGTCCGTGTGCTGCTTCGCCCACACCTCCGCGCTGTACCGGCTCGCGACATCGGAAACGCTGCGCTGGTGCCAGTGGCAGGTGCGCACGATGCCGGCGCATCCGCCCCGGTCTGCGACAAGTTGATCGAGCGCGTCCCAGTCATCGACTAGGGGATCGATCAACACGAGTCCAATGGGAGTTGCGATAGCCCACCATGCGACCTGGTGCTCCCAGCCATCCTCGTCGCCGCCCTCGCCCTCCGTCCATTCCGGATGGAGCGCCTCGAACCGCCAGAGCCCTTCGATGATCTCTCCGGTTGTGCTTTGAATCATCGGACGAGAGTGTCGCATGGGGCGACGAAGCAGGCGCCGACTCCGGCGAATCGTTGTGGTACGCCTTAGCTGTTGAGTGCGGTAGCCTCGTGCGGCGGCGTTGAGCACCGAGTTGGGCTGGCGCGCCTGCGGGTGCGTCGCCTTCTCCGGGGCATCCCCGGGGATGTAACGGTAGCTGGTTCAGTACATCGCGAGCCCTAGAGTGCATCCCGCGGGAGGCACGTCCGGGCACGCACGACGAGAGCGGTCGGGGCTCGGCGTCGCGATCATTGCCATCGTGTACGACACCGACGACCGACTCGCTCTAGCCGAGGAACTGGCCGACGCGTTCCTTGATGGACCCTGGAAGGCAGAGGCTCTCGCCGAGCGCGGAGCAGGAAGCCTTGACCGCTGGCCCGACTGGATGGATGCGCTGGCGTTCTCGGCGGTGGCGCTTGATCGGGTGGTCCCGGTGGATCGCCGGGCCGAACTTGTGCGGTTCATCGAGGCTTTCTTGCGTGGTCGCGCGGACGGTCCGGCAGGTGACCGTCCGCCGCAGATCCTGCGACACCTGCGGCGACGGCGGCGGGTGCTGGCGCACGACTGGCCGGTCGTTGGGATCCCGTCAGTCGCGTCGCTGGCGGAGCGGCTGGAGTTGAGCGACGGGCAGCTGGCGTGGCTTGCTGATGTGCGCGGTTTGGAGCGGACTGTCGACCGGGAGCAGTTGCGCAACTACCGGTATCGGTGGCTGACGCGGCGCAGCGGCCTGCCGCGCTTGATCGAGGCGCCGAAGGCGAGGTTGAAGGAGATTCAACGCTGGGTACTGCACGAGATTCTCGATCACGTCCCACCGCACGACGCTGCGCACGGCTTTACCCGCGGGCGTTCGGTGCTCACCCACGCGGCCTTGCACACCGGGCAAAGCGTGGTCCTGCGCCTTGACCTGCGTGATTTCTTTGCCTCGGTCTCCGCCGGCCGGGCCTATGGGCTGTTTCGCGCCGTTGGGTATGGGCACAGCGTCGCGCACGCGCTCACGGGTCTGTGCACCAACACCATCCCGACGATGGTCTGGAACGCGGCAGAACGGCCAACACAACCGTGGTTGATCCAGCCGCACTTCTGGCTGGGGCGACAGCTCGCGACGCCTCACTTGCCCCAGGGCGCGCCGACCTCACCAGCGCTCGCCAACCTCGCGGCATTTGGCATTGACCGCAGGCTCAGTGGTCTGAGCGCCGCCTTCTCCATGCGCTACTCACGCTACGCCGACGACCTCACCTTCTCCGGACCCCGCGTGACGGGCCGCGCGAACCGAACCCTGATCAGACTCGCTGCCGAGATCATCAGCGAAGAGGGCTTCCGCCTGCACCACGACAAGTCGAGGCTTCGCAGCGCGGCGCAACGGCAGCTCGTGACCGGAGTTGTCGTCAACCAGACGCCCAACGTACCCCGGGACGACTACGACCGCCTCAAAGCCTTGCTCCACCGCCTTGCGATCGGCGGCCCCGATGCCGACAACCTTGGAACGCCCGCCGATCTACAGGCTCACCTCCGTGGACGAGTCGCGTGGGTCGTGGCCCTCAATCCTCGGCGCGGCGAAAAACTACGCCGCCTCCTTGACACGATCGATTGGGATCTAAGGCGCCAAGTGGAGCAATAGCCGCAAATCACCCGAACGCGGTGGCTGCCGTCGTCCCCTTCCGCTCCCACGAAAGCCGGAGGCCACCGGGCGCCACGAGCTGGAGGAGGCGCGGCGCCGGCTCGGCGACGCCGACCAGAACGCGCTGCAAAAGTCGGAAGCTACAGCCCACACCGACGAGGCCCGGCCGGACAGCTGCGCTGCCGGCCGGGCGCGTCGCCGAGCAGAAGGTGCGGTGGTTAGCCGCCGGTGGTGAGGGGGCCCTTGTCGGTACCGAGGGCGAAGATGTGGAGCAAACCCTGGTTCGCGCGGCTTGGCAAGGTCACCGAGGCCACTGGCTTCCCCGGCTGAAGGGGGATGTTGGTGGTGAAGACCTTCGTCCCGAGCTGCTGTGAGGTGCCGCCGGCGCTGTTGCGGTAGGACATCGACGCGGCGGTCCCGTTACCGAACGAGGCGCTACCGGACGTCCAGTCGGTGAAGCCCAGGTTGGCCGACTGGGTGGTGCCGTCGGTGTAGGTGATCGTCAACGTCCCACTGGAGGGGCCGTTGGTTGCCGATCCCATGACACCGAGCTCGGTGGCGCCCGCCACCGGCGGTACGGTGATCACCTGACCGGCTGCGGTGAGGTTGTCCGGCTGCCCGGCGGCGGCGCCGGGCCAGTTGTACTGCACCCCGCCGCTGGTGACGGAGGCGCCGGGGGCTAGCCCGGCGGCGGTCAGGGCCTGCTCGGAGTAGCTGAACCCGAGTCCGTCGAGATTTCCTGCCGCCTGGTTGGTGTCGTCGGAGATACCGGCGTTGTTGAAGAACGGGGCCAGGTCGCCGGGTCGGGCCACGATCACTGACGTCGAGATCGGCTGGATCGGCCCGGATGGGCTGGTGAACTTGAACGTCACCTGGTAGTTACCGTCGGTTGTGCCACCGGTGATCGCAACCGGCGTGTTGGCGGTCGCGCCGGCGGGTAGGTTGAGGACCCCCGAGGACGGGCTCACCTTGAACCCGGACGGGGCGCTCGCCGTCCAATGCACCGCCTGCCGGCTGCCCGTCACCGACTGCAGAGCCAGCGTCGCCGTACCCGACTCGCCCGGCTGGACAATCACCGACGAAGGGCTTGTCGAGCCGGTGGCGGCGAACACCGGCGGGCTCTCGGCGAGCAGCGCATAGATCTCGGCCATCGGCGCGGTCTGGTTTTCGAGGGACTCCCCGCCGGTGGGATCCGGGTCGGTGAACAGGCCGTTCGATTGCCGATTCTGGAGCCAGGCAGTATCGGCGTAGGAGGCGGCCAGTCGTGCATAGCTCGGGTCGTGGTTGATCTTGGCCAACGCGAACAGATTGCGGAAGAAGATGGAGTTGAACACGTCAGGCTGGTGATACAGGTTGCTGTCGGACCCGTAGTAACTGAGCGAAGCGGCGGCCGTTTGCTCAGCCTGCTGGAGGTAGGTGCGGTCGTCGGTGATCTGGTAGAGCAGCGCCCCCGCGCCGATCATCGTCCCCTGGTTGTAGCTCCACAGAGCCGTGGTGACGCTTCCGGTGTCATCAAGGTGGTCGTAGTACATGCCCTCGGAGTTCATCAGGCATCCGCGAACCCAGTTATACATGCGCGTCGCCCATGTCAGGTAGTAGCGGTCGTGGGTGGCCTCGTAGATCTGGAGCCCGACTTCCGCGTTGGGAGCGTTGGAGATGGTGTTGCGAGGAGAGTTGGCGACGTCCTCCCAGAACACGCCACCGGGGCAGGCGACGTTGGTCCTGGTGTCCCACCCCCTCACCACGAAGTGGAAGATTTGCTCGGCGCGCGCCAAGTCGGGCGGCTTGTGAACGAGGGCGTACTCCTGTAGGAAGTCGAGGCCAACCCAGGCGTTGTCGTCGTAGTAGGTAGGTTGGTCTGAGCCGAGCGGTGGGCGCACTCCCGACGCGAACGCCGGCGGCTGCGGTTGCCCGGTCGGGCCGGTCTCTTGGGTGTCGTAGTAGTTCAGGATCCCCTGGTCCCGGGCCTCCATGTCCGTGTGGTAGCGATCGCCGATACCGGGGATGGCAGCCATGTAGTCGGTCGCCGCGAAGGGGTTCACGAAGTCCCAGAGGTAACCAAAGCTCTGCGTCGGGTCACTCTTTTGGTAAAGCTGGTACTGAGGGAGGTAGAGGTTGTCCTGCAGCGCCTGATACGTAGCGACGGCCCTTTGGGCGTCCACCGGATTTACGGTGTCATGTGCGCCAGCCGGGAGTTGGTCCCGGGCGGAGGCGGCGGACGCGGTTGACGCTGCGCCCAACGGCAGGAGCAGAGCGGCGGCAACGGCCGCCACGGCGAGTGACCACGACCGGACAACGGGCCGCAGCCGGCGGCGGGGCGGTGGGGCGGCTTCAGGCATGACGGTGCTCGGGCTCACGTTTCGCTCCTCTCTCTCCGTGCTGCTGCAACGGGTACGGTCCCGCGGTTTCTGACGGGTGTCGGGACGCTCGCGAGCACCGGGCCCCGTCGCCCGGTCCTCCAGGATCATCTCTCCTCGGTCCCGCGGCGGGCCGAACCCTGAGGCTGCGGTGACAACGTTGTCAAGGCGATGCTGCGTAACGGTAGCTGACCGGAAAGCAAGGGTCAAGGGGCAGGCCCTGGCGTACTGGTGACGGAACGGCGATCACCGCCTCGCTCCCGCCCTATCGGGTCAGGTTATTGCGCGATGGCGTGCTTTTGTCGCTGCGGGCGGTGCGGTTGGGAGCTGCGGACGGGCCGCCGCACCGAACCGCCCGAATTGTTTTCAGGGTTGGAACCGGACGTCACAGCATCGCCCCTCGTGGCGCGGATCAGTGATCGTCTCGATGCCTTTGCCCGCTCGCAGGCCCGAGGTGCCGCCAGCGACAGCATCACCGGGGGCTGGCCACCCGCAGCGACAGCATCACCGGGGACTGGCCACCCGCAACCCACAACGAGCCGCGGCACTCTCGGTTTCCGGGTACACCACGACCGCGTTCGCTGAGGGTTGGGCTCCGCGACGACACAGCGATCAGGGCAGGTAGCTATTGCGCGGAGGGCACTCCGAGGAGATCGGCGTCTGCTTGCGCTATCCACTCGCGCTTCTCTGCTCGCCACTCCTCGTCGGTGCGACGCAGCTTCCAATAGCCGGTAGCCGAGAGAGCGCTGGCCGGCAGGCCACGCTCAAGAACCAGATGACGGCGGACGACGCGGACCGTGGTGGCCTCGCCATGCACGAACGCCTGGCCTCTCCCGGCGGGCAACGACAGGGCGCGGACGGCGTCAAGCAGCAGCGAAGGATCCTGCCCAGCGCCGCTGCGGCGGTGCACCCACACGAGGTCGAGGTCCCCCGGAGAGTGCAGCGGCTGCCGATGCTCCGGTCCATCGACCTCGATGACGGCGAACACGGGAACACCCGCCTGGACCCGCGACACCGAGACCGCGATCGCCGGAAGCACCGCATCATCGCCGACCATCAGGTGCCAATCGGCCTCCGGGTCCGGCGCGTAGGCGCCGCCGGGTCCGACGATGTCAAGCGTGTCGCCTGGCTGGGCCTGGGCGGCCCACGGTCCGGCGATGCCCCGATCGCCGTGGACAACGAAGTCAAGAGTGAGCAGACGGTGCTCGGGGTCCCAGGCACGCACCGTGTAGGACCGCATCCTGTCTCCGAAGCGACACTTGACGTAGTGGTCGGTGAACGACGCGACGCCGAAACCCTCGAGATCGGGACCTCCCACGACGACCCGGACCATGCTTGGGGTCAGCCAAGAGACATCGAAGACCGTAGTCGAAAGGGCGCGGCGATCGGGCATGTGGCTCCTAGAAAGTCGGGTGCAGCAAGGACGGTCCCCACGATATTAGGGCACCCTAATAGCGGCCCTTGATCGTTGCTTGACTCTGAGCGCCTCGACAGCCGATGCCCAGCCCCGTGCCGACGTCGGATCCCGCACTGGTCAATCGGTTACCGCCGCGTATCGGGCAAGGACCGCACGGAGCTACGCATCGGCCCAACCCAGCAGTCTCAAGCACCAACTCTGCGACGGATAGGCGTTGCCGCAAGGCGCGTGAACCGGGACCTCGCGTCTGACACGGCGAACGGCCCGAACGTGCGCTGATGCTGCTGTGGCGGGGTCTTGGGTCTTTCGGCGAGGATGCGGCTGTGCGAGTTGACGCAATCGATGTCGTAAGTGGCGATCTGCGCCTGAGTGGCGCGGTTTGGACCGCTAATCACGGCACCGGATCATCGGGCGTGGTTCTGGTCGGCGGCTCTGGACCGGCGGACCGCAGCAACGGCGGATATTTCGATGCGCTTCGGGACCGATTCGTGGCCGCAGGCATCGCCGTGCTGGCCTACGACAAGCGGGGGGTTGGCGCTTCGGGCGGGACGTGGGCCTCGGCAGGTGTGGCGGAACTGGCCGGTGACGTTGTGGCTGCCGCGGCGGCGCTACGAGCCAGACCTGAAGTTGATGCAGGCAGGATCGGGATCTTTGGGCACAGCGAAGGTGGCTGGGTCGCTTTGCGCGCCTGCGTCAACGGGATCGCTCCTCGCGGTCTCGTGCTGAATTCGTGCCCTGCCGTGTCGTTTGTCGAGGCAGAGGTGCACGCTCTGTCGCTCGCTGGTGTCCCTGTTGACGTGGGCCGCGGACTGTTTCGCCGGCTTCGCGCGGCAGCCCACAGCGGTCGCGACTGCGCCGCGGCCCGCCGCGTTCTAGCCGGTGTCCGGGACCCGGTTCTGAGTGAGGTGCTCGACCGCGCAGGTTTTTGTCTGACTGATGAAACCTGGGCCCAACTATGCGCGTGGATCGACTATGCACCGGAACCCGACCTGAGACGTCTGAATGTCTCCGCGCTGGCGATCTACGGATCCGGGGACCCTCTCGTTCCGGTGAATGCCAGCGAGCGAACCCTCGCTGAGCTTGCGCCCAGCGTACGCTGTCGCATCTTCGACGGGGCCGACCACCGTCTGTGGATCGACGGCAGCTTTGCAGCAGGCTATCTCGAAGCCGTCACAGCTTGGTACGCCTCGAACCTCTAGGAGGGGCCAAGCGAAACGCTCGCCCGCCGGCCGCGATGCTGCGAAGCACCTGCAGAGGCGATGTCGGCCGAGAGCAAGGCTACGAAGGCCAAATCCGACTGTGGAAAGCAGCAAATTCAGCCGGCGACGCCGCCCTCGCCGTAGACGAACCGGGCGCGATACCCGAGACTTCTCCGCCCGCCAACTAGCTCTGGCTCAGGGGGTTCGGGCCGGGCTGGCGAGTCGAGTCGACCTTCCCGATTCAGCCGGCGCTGAGGTCGCGCCGTCGACTTGCGGAGTGCCAGCACTTCAGCTCTGCGTTGCGGCGGAGCACTGCCGGTCGTCGACCATTGCGACTCTCCCGAGTGGCGCACTTCACGTCGTTGCCGACACCCAGATGGGTTCCGATCCTCACTGCCCGTTCGGCTACGGCAAGCACTGCTCGCAGTCGATCAGAGCGACGGTCCCGTCTCGGACTCCGCGCGTCGGTGTACAGGAGCTACGTCACCCTGCGCTGGTGGGCCGGGGCCGCGCCGGGCAGCGAGGTATGCGCCTGCCGAGAGCTGTGTCGGCTGTGTTGAGGTGAAGGCAGCGCGTAGGTGGTCGAGCAACTGGTCGCGCTGGTGCTCGTCCAGGGCGTGATGAATCGTTTCGCGCAAGGTGGGTGCGAGTGGGTTCGGAGCGGCGTCTAGGAAGCTGTCGAATCCGGTGGCGCGCATCGCGTCTGGCGCGATGTCGAGCTCCAAGGTCAAGTGGACCTCCGGAAACCCAGCTTCGATTGCGTAGCGAAACAGGTCGCGGTCATCGAAGTCGTGCATGGAGCTAGTGGCGGGGTCGGATAGCTGCCTGAACTCGCGTTTGACCCGGTCGGCGAGCTCGATTACGGGCGAGATGTCGTAGCCCCAGAGCCGGTCCTCAGGCTCTGGGTACATGAGCTTGTTGATCGGCTCGAAGAGCGAGACGCGCCCTCCGGGACGAATCACGCGGTGAATGGCCGCGAGCGCCGCAGGCTTATCGGCGACGTAGATGAGTACCGACCGTGTGGTGACGACGTCAACAGACTCGTCAGGAACCACTGCGAGGTCCTCTGCCCGCGCCTGGACGAACCGGGCCCGGCTGGCAAGCCCGCGCTCGCGCGCGGAGCGCTCGGCCCGCTCGAGCAGATCTGGAGAGACGTCCGCAAAGATGACGCGTCCTGTCGACCCAACTCGCTCTAAAGCACCAAGAGCAATGAGTCCATCGCCACAGCCGACATCAAGAACGGTCATGCCACCCAGAGGACCAGCCCCGTCGAGTACCCGGTCCCGAATCGGGGTCAGCTGCTGAAGCGATAAGCGACGCTGAAGCTCATCGCTGCCGTCACGTCTCCCGGTTAGCCATAGAGCCCATTTGTCCGGCGGGGCCTCCATGCCGGACAGGATGACAAGCCCAGACAAGGAGCGACCCGCTCGGGGTGGCCGATCCCGGCCGGGCCCTCTGCGCCTGCCTGCCGCTTCGGGCCACACGCGACCGCGACGCCCAGCCCCACGACGGGGCCGTCGCCCCCTGCTGTTAGTCGCCGAACGGCGACCCAGCACGCACCCGAGCGTCGAAAAGCACCGCACGCGACGGCTCGCCGATGCGGGGACCCGGGCGATCGCGGGCGACGGTCGGGACCAGGTGCTCGCGGTCGACTACTTGGCCGGTCGCGGCGCAGAGCGGTCATGCCACGATGTGAGCGGCTGTCTGTGCGTAGCCGGCACCCCGACCGGGGTGCGGATAGGGTGCCGTGCATGGCGCCCGTCGGCGAAGTGCCCCTGCGTCCTGCGACCGCCGAAGACACTTCGTCGATCGCGCTGATCTGGCACCGCGGGTGGCAGGACGGGCACGTCGGGCATGTTCCTGAGGAACTGACAGCCGCGCGCACGGAGCGGTCCTTCTGGAGCCGGGCCGCGCAGCGACTGGCCGACACGACGATCGCCGAGATTGAGGGCGCGGTCGCGGGATTCGTGATGGTCGTCGGAGACGAGGTCGAGCAGGTGTACGTCGACGAGGATCATCGAGGCTCCGGGGTCGCGAGCGTCCTGCTCGCCGAGGCCGAGCGGCGTGTACAACAGGGCGGGCACGACACCGCGTGGCTGGCTGTCGTGGCTGGCAACGAACGCGCGCGTCGCTTCTACGCCAAGAGCGGCTGGGTTGACGAGGGGCCGTTCGACTACCAGGCACAAGGTCCCGAGGGTCCGATCACGGTGCCCTCGCATCGGTACGTCAAAGCAGTTTGAGCCGGGCTCACGACGTCGCCGACGCGATCGCCAGAACCGCACGACGCCTCCACGTCACCTCGAACGAGGTGACCGGATGTGGGGTCAACTGCGCGAACTAGTGGCCGGCCGGGGCGGGCGCCGAGGTCCTCGAGGACGCGGCGCCCGCCCGGCGGCGCGCGCCGTGCCCGAACGCCAGCGCCAGCACGACCGCGGCGAGGCAGCCCGCCGCACCGACGCCGAGTGACGCGCGCGGTCCGAACACCTGGCCGGCAACGCCGACCAGTGGACCGCCGATCGCGGTCGACCCCATGAAGGCCATGATGTACAGCGCGACGACGCGCCCGCGCATCGAGGGATCGGCCCGGATCTGCAGCGTCCCGTTGGTGCTCGACGAGTACACGACGCTCGCCGCGCCCGCGAAAGCCAACCCGACCCCCGCGCCGACCGGTCCCGGCGCCACCGCCGAGGCGGCCAGCGCAAGCCCGAACGCCGCGGCCGAAATCACGAGCGTCCGCACCCGACCCGGCACCTTCCCCGCGAGCGTCACCCCGGACACGACCGCGCCGGCGCCCATCGCCGCGTACAGCAGCCCGAAGCCGGTCGCGCCCAGATGGAACGCCGAATGCGCCATCAGCGGGATCGAGACCTGGAATTCGTAGGCCAGCGTCCCGATGATCGCCATCATCAACAGCGGGACCAACAGGTCGCGGCGTCCCTTCACGTAGCTCAAGCCGGCCCGGACCGCTCCGGGGGTTCGCGCGGCGCGCACTTCGGGCCGATACAGCTTGGTCACGTCCATCGCCATCAGTGCGACCAGCGGGCCGAGGAAGGATGCGGCGTTGAGCAAAAAGCACACGCCGACCCCGAATAGCGCGATTATCACTCCGCCGGCGGCGGGGCCGATCATGCGCGCGGCCGAGACGACCGTCGAGTTGATCCCAATCGCTCGTGGCAACGACGGGCCCTGGACCAGTTCGGACACGAACGCCTGGCGCGTCGGCGTGTCGAACGCCCGGGTCGTGCCCAGACACAGCGCCAGGATCCACACCATCCAAAGCTGCACGACGCCGGTGAGAGCCAGGATCCCCAGCACCAGAGCGAGCACGCCCTGCGTGGCCTGCGTCGCCACCAGCAGCTTGCGCTTGTCGATGGCGTCCGCGACCGAACCGGCCCATGCCCCGAGCACCAGAACCGGCACGGTCTGGAGCGCCACGGTCACCCCGAGCGCGCTGCCGCTCGCGCTCAACTGGAGCACGAGCCACGCCTGCGCGACGGTCTGGAGCCACGTTCCCGGAACCGAGATCAGCTGGCCCGAGAAGTAGAGCCGATAGTTGCGCGTACGCAGCGGTGTCGGCTGGGTGGGGGATCGCAGCGGCACCCCTACAGGGATAGCGGATCGGCGCGGATCGGGTGTGGGATCCGACCGATCCGGCGCAAGCGCTCATCTCGCGAACGCCGGTAGGCGTAGCGCCAGTCGGGATAGAGCTGTTCGACCACGGTCGGCTGATCGCGGTCGCGGACTCGAACCGTTTCACGACCGGCCAGGCCGGGACCGTGAGCATTCTCGATTACCGCAAGGCCCTCGGCGGTGCCGGTAGCTCCGCCACGGTCGGGACGTTCGTCGCCGGCGATTTCCCTCGGCAATGGGGACTGTCCAACAACGAACGGTTCTTGTATCTGACCGAGTTCAGCTCGAACATCCTCGCGATCTTCCCCGCCCAGAGCCTGGTCAACGACGTGCGCGCATTCGATCCGTACCTGGGATTCGGGGCGCCGTTCGGCCCCTTCGGGACGCAGGCCCGACCACGTCACTTCGAGCGGTGATCGAGGACGAAGACAACGCCAGCGCGAGGGGCAACGATCGCTCGCGCCGGGAGGTCGCCGACTAGTCAAGGCCGGTGCGGACGGACGTAATCCGCCCGGTGTTCAGGCCGAACCAGTGCATGCGACCCACGTAGCGCGCGTGCTCGACCTTCAGGCAGCGATCCATGATGACCGTCACGCCGCCCTCCTCGGCGATCCGTGCGCCGTCCTCGTTGATCACGCCGAACTGACACCAGAGGGCGCCGGCGTGGATCGCGACAGCCTCCCGGGCGATCGCCGGGAGCGCATCGGGCGCGCGGAAGACGTTGACGATGTCGACCGGTTCCGGGACATCGAGCAGGCTCGGGTAGCTCGCCTCGCCGAGGACCTCGGTCTCGCGGGGATTCACCGGGATCACGCGGTAGCCGTGCCGCTTGAGGTAGAAGCCGACGAAGTGGCTGGCCCGCAACTCGTTGCTGGACAGGCCCACGATCGCGATCGTGCTCGCCGTGTGGAGCACGCGCTGGATCGTCGACGGGTCCTGGTAGCGCTCGAGCTCGGTCATCTCATGCCACCCCGGCCAGTCCCTGCTCGAGGTCCCAGATCAGATCGTCGACCGACTCGGTGCCGACCGACAGCCGGACCGTTCCGGGCCTGACGCCGGCCGCCTCCAACTCGGCGTCGCTCAGTTGGCGGTGCGTGGTACTCGCCGGATGGATGATCAGGCTCTTCGCGTCGCCGACGTTAGCGAGGTGGGACCAGAGCGTCACGCCGCGGATCAGCTCCTGTCCACCGCTTCGCCCGCCGGCGCAGTCGAACGAGAACACCGCGCCCGCGCCGCGCGGCAGGTACTTCTCGACGAGCGGCCGGTAGCGGCTCCCCGGCAGGCCGGGATACGCGACGTTCGACGCGAGCTCGTGCGACTCGAGGAACGCCGCGACCGCTCGCGCGTTCTCGACGTGACGTTCCATCCGCAGCGACAGTGTCTCCAGCCCCTGCAGGAACAGGAACGCGTTGAAGGGTGAGAGCGCGCCGCCGAGATCGCGCAGCGTCTCGGCCCGGAGCTTCATCAGGTAGCCGTAGGTCCCGAAGGTCTCGTGGAACCGCAGGCCGTGGTAAGCCGGCGACGGATCCGCGATCACCGGAAACCGTCCGTTGGACCAATCGAACGTCCCTGACTCGACGACAACGCCGCCGATGCTCGTCCCGTGGCCGCCGATGAACTTGGTCGCCGAGTGGATCACGATGTCGGCGCCCCATTCGATCGGGCGGCACAGGTACGGCGTGGCGAACGTGTTGTCGACGATCAGCGGCAGCCCGTGGTCGTGCGCGATCGACGCCACGGTCTCGATGTCAAGCACGTTGCCCGCCGGGTTGCCGATCGTTTCGCCGAAGAACGCCTTGGTGTTCGGGCGGACCGCCGTGCGCCACGCGTCGGGGTCGTCTGGATCGACCCACGTCAACTCGACGCTCATCTTTCGGAGCACGTGCTTGAACTGGTTCACGGTCCCGCCGTAGAGCGCCGAGGACGAGACGACGTGGTCGCCCGGCTCCAGGAGCGTGAACAGCGCGGCCGCCTGCGCGGCGAGCCCGCTCGCGAACGCGACCGCGCCGGACCCGCCCTCGAGGTTGCCCACGCGCTCTTCGAACACGGCGACCGTCGGGTTCATGATGCGCGAGTAGGTGTTCCCGTACTCCTGCAGGTTGAAGTACGCCGCGGCCGATTCGGGGTCCTCGAACACATAGCTGGTCGTCTGGAAGATCGGCACCGCGCGAGCTCCCGTGTTCGGGTCGGGCCGCTGCCCGGCGTGGAGTTGGCGTGTCTCGAATCCGAACGCACGGGCCTCCTCGGGTCGTTCGCGCTCGCCGGTCATGCGCTCCCGTCCAGGAAGCGACGAATGATCGGCGTCTGCCGCGCCTCCTCGAGCAGGAAGCAGTCATGGCCGTATGGGGCGTCGATCACGTGCAGCTCGACCGGCTTGTCGAGGCTCCCGAGCGCAGCCTCGATCTCGTGCGATCCCGACGGCGGATACAGCCAGTCCGAGCTGAACGCGATCAGCAGCGTTCGCGCCGAGACGCGCTCGAAGGCTCGGGTCAGCGATCCGCCGCCGTACTGCCGGGCTAGATCGAAGTAGGTCAAGGCTCGGGAGGTGTAGAGATACGTGTTGGCGTCGAACCGCTTCACGAAAGAGTCGGCCTGGTGCCGGAGGTAGCTCTCGACCTCGAACTCCGGCTCGGTGATCGTGTAGCGGACTTCATCGGCGAACTGAAGTCTGCGGCCGAACTTGGCACTCAGCCCCGGGGCGGACAGGTAGGTGATGTGGCCGATCATTCGCGCTATGCCCATCCCCGCGTTCGGTGCGTCCTCGGTGCCGTGGTAGTGGCCACCCTGCCACGCCGGGTCGCGCATGATGGCATCCCGGGCGATCGCGTTCCAGGCCAGCCCCTGTGGTTGGAGGGCATGAGTGCTGGCGATTGCCACGACGGACTCGACCTGATCTGGAAACAGGATCGCCCACTCGAACGCCTGCATCCCCCCGAGCGAACCACCGGCCACCGCCGCCAGCCGCTCGATCCCGAGCTCGTCAAGGAACGCGCGCTCCGTTCTCACCATGTCCGCGACCGTGATCACGGGGAAGTCCGAGCCATACGGCCTGCCGGTGGCCGGGTCGATCGATGAGGGCCCCGTGGTCCCGCCGCAGCCGCCGAGCAGGTTCGTGGAGATCACGAAGTACCGGTCGGTATCGAAGGCCTTGCCAGGCCCGATCATCCCATCCCACCAGCCGAGCCCCTTCCCGGCCGCGCCGTCGCGTTCGTCGGCACCGAATCCGTCGCGAGTGCTCCGGGCCGCCGCCGCATTCGAGTCGCCGGCCGCGTGAGCGTCGCCGCTGAGCGCGTGGCAGACCATGATCGCGTTATCACGTCGGGGTGAGAGCGCGCCGTAGGTTTCGTAGGCCACGCGGACCGGGTGCAGGTCCCGTCCGCAGTCGAGCCGCACCGGATCCGGTAGATCGAGGTATTGGGTTTCGACGGTTCCGACCGAGCCGGCCGCGAGCGTCGATGCTTGCGCCGTGCGCGCGGTCATCTCTCTGTCGCGTAAGGTCCTGATATTGTCAACCAGCCTTATCAGGAAACTACATTATGTGAGGAAAGGGGCATACGGCGAGATGGCGACGATAGACAACGGAGTCAACGTTCAGGCGCTGCTCGATGCACGTGGAGTCTTGGCGGATGCGCCGGAGGCCGCCCAGTTCACGTGGCGGGCGTCGTCGAAGTGGACGAGCGGTGTCCACAGCACGATCGCGGTACAGGACTTCTTCGGCCTCGGCGAAGAGCAGAGCCACAGGACGGAATTCGAGTTCGACTCCGACCATCCGGAGATCTTCGCCGCCGAGGACAACGGGATCACCCCGATCGAGTATCTCCTCGTGGGGCTGGCCGGGTGCCTGAGCGCGGGCGTGGCGGCCATCGCGCAGAATCGCGGGATTCAGTTGCGCTCCGTCGAGTCGACCGTCGAGGGCAGCCACGACATCCGCGGGTTCCTCGGGGTCGACAGCGACGTCCGCAACGGCTTCAACGACATCAAGGTCACGTTCACGATCGACGCGGACGCGTCCAGGGAGGAGATCGAGGCGCTGGTCGCCCAGTCGCAGAAGCGCTCTGCGGTGTTCGACGCTCTCGCAAACCCGACGGAGGTCACCGTCGCGGTCGCCTGAGGGACCTCGCCATCGAGCGCTGAGGGACCTCGCCATCGAGCGGTTCACCACGGTCGTCATCGGCGCGGGGCACGCCGGCCTCGCCGCCAGCCACTTTCTCGCCGAGCGGTCAATCGAGCACGTGGTGCTCGAGCGTGGTGAGGTGGCGAACTCCTGGCGGCACGAGCGCTGGGACTCCCTGAGGCTGCTCACGCCCAACTGGCAGTGCCGTCTGCCGGGTGTCAGCTACGACGGTCCGGACCCCGACGGCTACATGACGATGGCCGAGGTGGTTGCGATGATCGAGCGGCTCGCTGCGCCTGCTCGCGATCGCGTCCGGACCGGGACGAACGTCACCTCGGTGCGCCGCACCGACGACGGCTACCACGTGGTCACGAGCACCGGTGAGATCAGGTGCCGCGCGGTCGTGCTCGCCAGCGGCGCCTGCAACCTGCCGACGATGCCGAGCTTCGCGGACGCGGTGCCGCCGACCGTCGAGCAGCTGACGCCGCTCGACTACCGCGACCCGAGCCAGCTCCCCGACGGCGGCGTGCTCGTAGTCGGGGCGTCGGCGACCGGGGTGCAGCTGGCGGCCGAGCTGATGGAATCGGGCCGGCCGGTGACCCTCTCGGTCGGAGAGCACGTGCGATTGCCGCGGACTTACCGCGGCCGCGACGTCCTGTGGTGGATGGACGCGTCGGGTGTGTGGGACCAGCGCTATGACGAGCTCGACGATCTCACCCGAGCGCGGCGGCTGCCGTCGCCGCAGCTCGTCGGGACGCCCGAGCGAACGACGCTCGATCTGAACGCGCTGTCTGGGATGGGGGTCGAGCTCGTGGGCCGCTGGGCGGCTGTCCGCGACGGCCGAGCGTTGTTCTCCGGCGGTCTGCGCAACGTCTGCTCGCTCGCTGACCTGAAGATGGACCGCCTGCTCGGCGTCTTCGACGAGTGGGCGGCGGCGGGCGGACCCGACGTCGCGGCCGACCCTCCCGAGCGCTTCGGAGCGACTCAGGTGCCCCGCTCGACGCGGTTGCAGCTTGATCTCATGAGCGGCGAGATCCGCGCGATCGTTTGGGCAACGGGATTTCGGCCCGACTACCGGTGGCTCGACGTGCCCGCCCTCAACGCCAAGGGCCAGCTCCGCCACGAAGGCGGCGTCGTCGACAGCCCCGGCTTGTACGCCCTGGGACTGCCCGTGCTGAGGCGGCGCAAGTCCACCTTCATCCACGGCATTGAGGATGATGCGCGTGACGTGATCGAGCACCTCGCGGGGTTGCTGGCGAGCGTTCAGATGAGTGGAGTCAACTGACTCGATAAGTTAGTGACCATGTCGCTCTCACTCCCGTCACTGGTTGACTCCGCGACGCTAGCTGAGCATCTGCACGACCCGGATCTGCGCCTGTTCGACAGCACCGTGGAGCTGATCCGACCGCCCGAGGGCGGGCCGTACACGGTACGTAGCGGCCGGCCTGAATACGAGCAGGCCCACATCCCGGGTGCGGCTTTCGCCGATATCGCGGACGAGCTGTCGGACCCGGAGTCGCCGTTCCCGTTCACGCTCCCGGCAGCTGAGCGGTTCGTCGCGGCAGCCGGCAGGCTCGGGATCGGCCCTGGCGCGCACGTTGTGGTGTACGCGCAGGACACCCCGATGTGGGCCACGCGGTTCTGGTGGCAGCTGCGCTTCTTCGGCTTTGAGTCGGTCAGCGTGCTCGACGGAGGGCTCCCGGCCTGGCGTGCTGCGGGTCTCCCGACCGAGTCCGGCGCCCGCGCCCACGAGCCGTCGCAGTTCAGCGCGGACCCGCGTTGGGAGTGGTTGGCCACCCGCGCCGACGTCGAGGCCGTGGTGGCCGCTGGCGATGGGTCGGCATGCCTGGTCAACGCACTGACGCCGCCGGTGTTCCGGGGCGAGGGCCCCAGCTCCTACAGCCGCCCGGGACGGATCCCCGGGAGCGTCAACGCCCCCTGGACCGAGCTGGTCGACCCGGACACGAACCGGTTCCGATCCCGCGCCGAGCTCGAGGGGACGCTCGAGCGTGCCGGAGCGCTCGGTCCCGCGCCGGTGATCGCATACTGCGGCGGGGGCATCTCCGCCACGGTCGATCTGTTCGCCCTGGCGCTATTGGGGCGCGATGGGACGCGCCTGTACGACGGCTCGCTGACCGAGTGGACGCGAGACGAGGCGCTGCCGGTCGAAGCGGGTTAGGGACCGCGGGGGCGCTCGAACAACGCTCGGTCGGCCGCCGTCTCAGACGAACGGCGCCGCGGGCCGAAGCCGGCAGAAGCACGACGACTGGATCTGGACGTCGGCCAGGGCCAGGGCCCGACCGAGCTGCGGCTCGATCCGCCGCGCCTCGTCCATTCGTCCGAGCCGGGTCAGGCATTCGTGGTAGCCGTGCAGGCTCCACACGTTGTTCGGGTGTCGGCAGGCCCGCGGGAGTGTGTCGTCGAACCCGAGATCCGCGGCGTACACGTTGAGCGCACGCTCAATGTCGCCCTGCTCGAGCAGCAACGCCCCGTAGGCGTGGCGAGTCGGCTGCATCCAACCCCACGGCTCGTCGTAGGGAAGATTGTCATCGAGCTCGATCGCGTGGCGCAGGTGCGCCCAGGCGTCGTCGTAGTTGCATGCCCGGTACTCGATCTCCCCGTCGAGCATGGCGCCCGCGATCGCCAGGACGTCCCGAACGGTGTTGTTGAACAGGTAGCGCGTGTCGGGCACGCGCGAAACCGCGGCCGCGAACTTCTCGCGTTCGCGCCCGGCCTCAACGACCTGCAAGGAGGCGGCGAGCGCCACCCCCTTGGCGTAGTGAGTGAGCGCGGTCGTGACGCAGTAGAGCTCGGAGTCCGCAGGCAGCGGCTCGGCGAGGATCTCCTCCCACAGGCCGAAGCGGACCAGCACATGTAGTCGCATCGGGACGAAGCTTTCGAGCCAGTCGGCCATTGGTGGCACCTCGACGCGCAGAAGCTTCTCGGGAAGTGAGGCCGCCAGGGCGTCGGCCGCGGCCAGCGCCGTCCCCCGGCGACCGGCGAACATCGCACCGTAGATCCTGAAGTGGTGGTCGTGCGCGCGGTAGAGCGCGTAGAAGTTCACCGGTCCGGCGTGCGCGGCGTAGCGCTCGTCGGCGGCGATCGCCCGCTCATTGTCGGCGATCACGCGCTCGTAGTCGCCGAGCAGGACATCGATGTGGGTCGGCATGTGGAGCAGGTGGCCGCCGTCGGGGACGAGGCCGCGCAGCGCGTGGGCGGCCTTGAGGGCGGCTTCCGGCGCGGGCGACATCTCCATCAGATGAATGTAGAAATGGAGCAGCCCGGGGTGGGCCATGCCGCCCGGCTGGGCGAGTGCGGATTCGAGCAAGCGCTTGGCTTCGAGCGTGTGCGCCCCGTCGCCGGGCCTGCCGGTGGCGAGGTCCCACAGCGCCCACGGGGTAACGTTCATCAGCGCGTCGGCGCACAGCGCGGCCACGTCGAGGTCGTCGGGGTGTCTGGCGCGCACCCCGCGCATCGCCTGCGCGTAGTCGGCCGTCCACGCGCTCAGGTCATCCGCCGGATCGGGGCTCCTGTAGCGCTTCGCGAGTGCCCTGATGAGGTCGCGCTCGTAGTCGGGTGCCGTGTCCGATAGCTCCAACGCGCGCTGCGTCGCGTCGTAGGCCCGCCGTAGAGAGTCGCGCAGGTCGACATCGTCGAACGCGTCCCACTGCTTGTTGTAGTTTGGCCCGGCCGCGTAGGCGAGACCCCAATGCGCGAGCGCGAACTCCTCGTCCGCGGCGGCGGCGCGCTCGAAGCAGCGGATGGCCTCCTCGTGATTGAAGGCGTAGCTCCAGACCAGCCCGCGGTCGAACCACCGCTGAGCCTCGGCCGACGACGTCGAGGTCGTGCGCCCGGACGCCCCGAGGTCGAACGGGTACGCGGCGGGTGACCGGTACGCAGTCTCAAGCATGCTGATTAAGTAGGTTCAGTCATCCCGCGGGTGACCTGCCGCACAGTCGTCCCCGGACGCGCCAAATCGGCTCCTACCCGTTTGCCTGGACCGCGGCGAGCAGACGCGGGCTCGCCGCTGAAGGCTCGTCAGGCGGCACGGGTCGACGCCGGAGCTCGCCATCGTCCAGCTCGTATTCGCGCCGCAAACGCTTCCATAGGTAGCGAACCTCACCAAGCTTGTGGGCTTTTGAAGATCCTAGCGTCGCACGCCAAGCCCGAGGGTGTCGGGTGAGGGCAGCGTTAGTCGACCGCCGCGGGTTGCTTACCCACGAACCCAACCATCTCAATCATCTAACTGAGATTCGAGCCGCCGAGGGTCACGCCCAGAACTCGAGTGATCTACGGCCGAGGAGCAATCACGACATCGCGCACGAGCTCTCGCTCAGCACCAACACCGTCCGCAACCACGTCGCCACCATCCCGCTGCCGCGGGGCGGACTGGGGTGGCGCAGTCACGGCTGAAGCTCGGCCCAGACGGTTTTCCCCGCGCTTGTCGTCTCGACGCCCCACTCGCTCGTGATGTGGGCCACCAACTGCAGCCCGCGGCCCGAAGGCGCCAGCACGTCGGGGGTGGATCGAAGCACCGGCCCGGCTGTGCTGAGATCGTGCACCGATAGCCGCACGCCCGAGCCCTCGCGGCGAGCAACCACCGAAAACGCGGAGCGAGCGTGGACGACAGCGTTGGTGGCAAGCTCGCTGACCACGAGTTGAGAGTCCTCCAGCAGGGTCCCGCTATGACCCCATCGCCGCAAGGCATCAGCGACGAAGCTGCGCGCAGCCCGCGGTGCGTCGCTTTGGGCGGGAAATCGGCGGGAGACCTCGATCGCCGATGGGCCGGAGTGATCGCCGAACTGTCCCGCGTCGCGCGTCGCCTGCAGTACGGAAGAGTGCAGCTGGCATATGTGCTCGAGCGCCTCGGCGTGGTCCGGGCTCGACACGGACGTGCTGCGGTAACCGCAGAGAAGAGAAAACCTAAGCTCAGACCCCAGCTGGGTCCACAGCTCCTCGAGCTCGATCGCGCCCAGCACATTTCCGGCATCCCAGAGCAGCGCGACCATCTCGCCGTAGGCCCGGACCGGCCTTCCGGGCGGGGCCGCGCTCTCGACCATCGGGCTGACAACGCGGCGGAACGCGTCCGCGTCGATGCGTTCGCTCGGCATGAAGCTGGCCAACGTTTGCGCGGCATCGAGCGACAAGAGCGTGTCGTCGGCGACCGCTTGCGCCGGATCGATGCCGGCACGTTCCAGTTCTGCCTCGAAAGCTCGCCGGTGAGTCTCGGTCGCGATCATGACCGCCAAGCCTCCGGCGTGAATCGCGTCCGCCAGATATCTACCGACCGCTTCGGCGAGCTCGGCGTCGTGCTCGTAAAACTGGACGACATGCTCGCCAGAGCAGAACTCGCTGCATTCGGTCTCGATAATGATCATCCCTGTCCGGAGTTGGACATTCCTGCCCGCGCCGTCGATCATAGGTCGTTTGGCTGTTTCCACGAGCCGGTCGTGCAAAGAGTCGCCGTGCCGGGCAAAACGGTTGATCTGACGCCCTCCGCGGCGCGCGCCTGCTTCCAGCTTTCTGCGGTCACAGGTCCGAGTCTGGCGGCAAGCTCAGGATGGACCCCCTGTCGGGGGAGGCGCCAAGGCGGGTGCCTCCTCGGCCCGGAGGCGTCGACTTCTGAGCCTTCTGCTCACGTGTACAACTGCGGGGGTGCCATAGATCTCGTGCGTGTTATTCGGCCGATGGCGGCGCTCCGAGAGATGTATGAGATCGACGGCCGCGATGACGCTCAGTGCGACGGCTGGCCATAGGCCGAGCACGAGCAGTGGGTGGGCGAGGTCATGCCCATGGAAGTAGACGACGTCCCGCGCGCCCCGGACTATCGCATTGTTTGGAAGCCATGGCGCGATCTGACGAAAGCCGCCCGGCAGGAAGCCGATGGGCACCGATCCACCGGAGACGGCGTTACCGATGAAGACGAACGCGACTGCCGCCAGGGCGGTGCCGGGCAGGCCGACGACCGCTTGCAGCGCCGCGACGAACAGCACGAATGAGAACGCGCCGAGGAATCCGATGCCGATCAGCGCGCCGCCTGCCCCCGTGAGGGCTCCGAGCACCGTGTCGATGGCCAAGACGCCGGCGCAGGCGGCGAGCAGCGCGAACAGGGTCGCGGCTCCGACGCGCCACCACACGCGCAGCCGCATGCCGAGAAGGAAGAGGGCGACGCCGCCGATCACGCTGGGAAGGAGCAGCCCGAGACCGAAAACGAAGCTCGACAACCCGGCGCGGTCGCCGCTCGACAGCGGGGCGACATCGAACGGTTTCGTGGGACGACGCATCGACTGCGACGCCGCGGTGAGCGCGGCCGTTATCGCCTGCTGCTGCAGAACGCCCTCCGCGCCGGCCGTCACGATCGTGACCGCGCCTCTCGGGGGCACGATCAGCGCCCCGGCGCTCGTCTGCGAGCGCACGCTCTGAGTCGCAGCCCGGGCGCTGGGCACGCTCACGAGATCGAAGCCACCCGGTTCGGCGTGCCGGAGGCCGGCCGCCACCTTGGCGCGTACCGCCGGTGCGGCGGCCACGGCAACCCGAACCCCGTGCGGCTTGGGGTCATGGTCGGCGTAGCCGAACGACAGGGTGATTCCCAGCCCCAGTAGAGCGGCAAAGACCGCAATCGCGAACAATCGTCGTGGACTCGGAACCGCCGGCGGCACTTGGTCGTCGGGCGGGGCGGGAGCACGGTCTGCGTTGGGATCCGAGGCGGATCGCGATGTCGCGTTCATGAGGCGTATCGATCCGTTTCGCTCTTGTGGTCGGCGGTTTCCTCACCCAGCAAGTGCGATCGTCGCACGCTGCGCGGTCTCCGCGCCTTTCAGGACCCCTCAGGCAGCGGCTTTCCAGCCGGACCGGCGCAGCTTGTGGAGCAGGAGCGGCGGGAGGACGCCGACGAGCAGGGTCGCGGCGAGCAGCGCCAGGAGGTAGGGCACCGCGGTGATGTGTCCGAGTTGGCTCGGCGGGAGCAGGCCGACCACGCAGGCCGTTGCGGCGGCGAGCGTGCCGACGACGCACATCGCCAGCAGCGCGGGCGCCCGGTAGCCACGCGGGTGCTCCGGCTGTCGTCGGCGCAGGTTGATCGCCGCGACGAACATGAGGACGTACATGATCAGGTAGACCTCTGTCGCCAGGGCGGCGAACACCCAGTAGGCGCGTGAGACCGCCGGCACCACGGCGTAGAGCAGCCCGATCACCGTGATGATGAGCCCCTGGGCGACCAGTATGTGCAACTGGACGCCGTTCGAGTTGAGCTCCTGGAAGTACCGCGGCAGGTAGCCACGCTCGCGAGCGATGTCCAGAAGGCCGGTGGAGGGACCGGTGAGCCAATCGAGCAGGCCACTCAGGGAGGCGACCACCAGCCCGACGGCGATTAGCGGCGTCAGCACCCTCAGCCCGAAGTGATCTAGCAGGCTCTTGAACGCCTGCATGACGCCTGCGGTGAAGCTGATGTGCGCCGCCGGGACCGCGACCGAGATCGCGAGCGTCGAGAGGATGAAGACGAGCAGGATCAGCACCACGGCGAGGAGGGTCGCTTTCGGGAACTCTCGCGGGGCATCGCGCAGCTCGTCTACGTGGACGGCGTTGACCTCGACGCCGGCGTAGAGGAAGAAGCTGTTGACGATGAGCACGACGCTCGTCAGTCCGTGCCACGCGGGGAGCACGTGGTGGGGGTTCAGCGGCGCCGCCGCGGCGTGGCCCTGCAGGAGGTAGATCGCCGCCAGGACGACGAGCAGCAAGCCTGGGATCAGCGTTCCGATGAAGATCCCGTACGACGCCAGCCTGCCCGTGGAGAGCACCCCTCTGGCGGAGACCAGCACGGCCGACCAGAACAGGACGATGATCACCACGGTCGTGTAGAGGCCGCTATGCGCCAAGCTGGGCGCGAACACGTACGCCAGCGTGCTCGCGACGTAGGCGAGCACCGCCGGGTAGTAGAACGTTGTCTGGGCGAACTGACACCAGATGGCGACGAAGCCCATCTTGGGAGAGATCCCCTCTGACACCCAGTTGTAGACGCCGCCCGGCCAGCCCGAGGCGAGCTCGGCCGACACGAGCGACGCCGGCAGAAGGAACACGATCGCGGGCAGGAGGTAGATCACCACTGAGGCGAGACCGAGGACGGCCGTCGCGGGCGTGGCGCCGAGATCGCCCACCGACCCCAGGGTCAGCATCGCCATCGCCACCCAGGTGAGCGTCGGCTTCGCCCCTGCCTGCGAATGAGCGCGACTCTTGGCTGGGTGCGGATCTGGTTGCTCGGCCGGGGGTGTCATCCGTTTCGGGGCTTATCAGCGGCGCGACAGCTCCGGCGAGAAAATCCGGCACTCCTGGCGGCGAGGTGTGCGCGAGGTGGTCAGGTCAGTTCGAGCGTGTAGGTGACGTCGACCGCTGCGCTGACTTCGTGTTCTCCGGGTTCGATCGGCATCGGCTCGCCTCCGGCGCGCATTGCCATCGGTCGGAATCCGGCCCTGCCGATCATTCGTCCGGCCCCCTCCGTGTTGGGTTCGATGAGCTTGATCAGGTGTCCGAGTTTCGCTCCGACCCCCTCGGCGAAGGCCCGTGCCTTTCGTTGTCCGTCGGCGGCTGCCTCACGGGCCGCTTCGAGCCGGATGGGATTCCGCGCGGCGATCTGCCATCGGGGCCCGTCGATTTGTGCCTGTAGTTCGGTCGTCGCCTTACTTATGAGGCGGCCGATTCGCTCCGGGTCGGTAAAGCGGGCAGAAACATTCGCAGCCGCGCGATGGCCGAGTGATCGGCGGCCGTTAGGTGTGTGGTCGAACTCCTCGTGGACGGTGACACCGGTTGTCGAGCGGTCTTTCTTTTCGACCCCTAGCTCGTCGAGCAGTGCGACAAGCGCGTCGCTGCGTCGGGAGACGTCCGTGAGGGCCTGACCGGGATCGTTCTCGAGCGCGGTCAAAGTGACCCACAGCATGGCCTCATCTGGCTCTGCGCGAAGAACGGCTTCGCCTCGGACGGTCACGGTCCCGGTGGTGTCCCGTGAACCCGGATCAGTGACGGGGGTCGACACAAGCAGGATCCTCCCAGACGCGAGGCGGCCGGGGCGCAGGAGGCTTGCGTCAAGCGTACCCCGGCCCCGCGAGTACGCCACCAGACCGCAAGGGACGGTCAGCGAGTGGAGGGCGCAATGACCGCCGGGCTGCGGATCGTCGTCCGGCGCAGAACGGACGTCCCGCGGGAACCCATATCACGCCAGCGGCACCGGTCAGCCGGGGTTGCGCTCGGCTGTGTGGCGTTCGCGTTCGGCGATTTCGCGGTCTCGCCGCGCTGCCGCCCGCACACGCTGTGCCTGCTCGCGGGTGCGATGGACATCGCCGAGAGTCTCGCCGATCTGCTCTGCCACGTCCGCGTGGCGTTCGTGTTCTTCGGCAGCCTTCTCGTGAACCCGAGCCGTTCGCTCGGCGGCGCTCATGGCGCGTAAGCTCGCCTCGCGCACACGTTTGCTGGTCTCATTCTCGCTCATAGTTCGCCCGTTACCCACGCACACGTCCGCCGACACTCACCACGCGGGCCACGACCGCGACATATCCGGCAGAAGCTGCCTCGCGCGCGCCCGGTTTGACCGGCGAGCCGTTCGGCACCGGGAGGCCGACGTCCCCAGGCGGGACGCCCCGGGACGCGTCGCCCGCGGGATGGTCGGCGCGGTCAATGCGTTTTCGATTACGGAAGGACGTGTGTGACCAGCCGGATCTGCGTCGCGTACGCCTCGCAGGCGGCCTCCTCCCGATCGAGCGCTGCCTCGTAGGCGGCGAACGCGAGTGATCGCTCCGCCGGCGAGGCGGCCGTGAAATGGTGGTAGGCGGCGTGTACCTCGAGGCACTGCTCGCGCCAGGCGCAGTAGAGCTCCATCAGCCGGTCGACGGCTGCCGGCGCGACGTCAACGGCCATGGTCCACCCCCTGCCGAGTGGAGCGTCGGACGGCGTTCGCGGACCCTGGCCGGCGCCGGGACCCGGCGTGGCCGTCTCCACTGCCGGTGACCTCGCGCTCGGGCCGGTACCGGTCCTCGCGGGGAAGCGGGGCACTGCGCGTCGGGGCCACGCTGGGCGCGTCCTCCTGCGGATACCTCCGCCGTCCGTCGCGACGGAGGTCGCGCATCCGATCTTCAGCCAGTTGCCTGGCCATTGCTATGTAAAGGAGTGAGAGCATGGGCGTCACGGTCTCACCGGACCTCGCCGGTCGCATCGGTGCTGCCACCGGTCACCTCACCAGTCTCGCCACCGGCCGGCTCGGGCTAGGGGGAGCGACCCGCCGGAGCGAGTTCGCGTCCATTGGGCTCATGAGAGGCGTGACAGCAGCTCTGAGCTGCTCCGCGTGACCGGGGAGACGGCCCGCCGCAGAGCTCGCGCGGCTCGACCCAGCGGCGGCGTTGTCGGCTGAGTCGACCGGCTCTGACCGGTGGGCGGACCGGCGAGGTCGCCGGTGCGATCGACCGCCGCGGCCGTCATCGTCGGCACCCGAACGCCAACCGACCCGATAGGAGACGACGTTTGTCCGCACGCGCCCGGCTGAGCCGGGATCTCGAGCGCCTCAGCACCGCCGATTACCGGTCGCTGCTGCGATCAAGCAACGAAGACGTGCGGCTGCGCGTTCCCGGTGACAACTCCTGGGCGGTCGAACTGCAGGGGAAGTCCGAGCTCGAACCTTGGCTTCAGAGCTTCGTCGCGATCGGTCTGCGCGTCGTCGTTGAGGAGGCGATCGCGACGGGCGTCCCGTGGCGCAGGACGATCGTGGTCAGAGGTACGACCGACCTGAAGTCGCCGGCCGGCGACACGGTGCACGCGAACCGGTTCGTTCTCTGGGCACGCGCCGCCTGGGGCCGGTGTACCGAGTACGAGGTTTATGGGGACACGCAGAGGACCGCGGCGCTCGACGAATACCTCGCCGCTCACGAGCGATGGCGATCGACGATTGAGTAAGTGCGGTTTGGCGACACCCCGGCGGCGCGTCCCGAGCCGTCCGGAACGCCGACAGTCGCTTAACGCCGAAGGCCCGCTATTGCGGGCCTCGGGCATCAGAAGGTCAGGCGGTTATTTCATGCCCGGGGACGTCGTTCGGAGAGGAGGTCTCACCCGCTGGTTGCCTTCGCTGTCTGACAAGCATCTTGTCGGCCCGCACGGGGGGTTCCTTTAGGAATCCGCGATCGCCGCCGTCGATCAACGCGGACGCCCCGAACCGACGGCGGCGCGCGCGACTACATCAACTTGGTCCGCCAGTAGTCCATTTCGCCGTCGCGGAAGGCATTCCCGTTGTCAGCGCCCCCGTCGGCCCGCGAATGAGCGCGGATGTAGGCGGCGGCATACGGAAACACGAGCCAGCCCCAAATCCCCGCGAGAACGAACGCCAACACACCGGACAGCGAAATCAACGCGACTGTCCCGAGCAAGCCCGCCGGGAGCAGCCAGGGCACGATCCACGTGCACGGATTCGCTCGGTCGACGCGCGCGGCAAGCCCGTCGCGATACCTGCCTCTGCCTGACCCAGCAGGGCTCACAGCTTGATCATCCCACCGAACTCAGCTAAAGCCAAGGGCCGCCCTGCGTAGTCCATGACCAAACGGTGCCTGGTACCACCCGCCCGTAGAGTGGTGTCGTGACAAACGATTTAGTGCCGGATCCCGTCCGCGCGCTGCTGCGCACCCGCAGGACGCTCCTCGCCGACGTCGACCTTGGCGAGGATGCGCCGGAGCGCGTCCTGGCGCGCAGCGATGTGAGCGGGACGATGCAACTCCACGAGCTTGCGTTGGGCGATCTGGTCGAGCTGACCTCGCTGCCAGAGCCGGTCGCGAGCGCGCATTACGTCCCAGGCGCCCGCCGGGCGGTGCTCGCGATCGACGAGGGCGGGAACGAGCGACACCAGCTCTACCTGATCGATCTCGATGACGCCGCGGCGGTAACGGTGGAGCGGTTTGACCGTCTGCGAGCGCTGACGAGCGATCCTCAGTTCGGGCACCAGGTCGCGGGCATCTCGCCGGATGGTCGGACGCTCGCGTACGTGTCAGACCGCGTCCAACGGCGTCGACTTCGACCTGTGGCTGTGCGACCTCGAGCGCGCCGAGCACCGCCTGCTGCACGCGGGGGGCGCCTGGTATCAGCCCGCCTCGGGCTTCTCTCCCGGCGGACGGTTCGTCTCGGTGCTGCGGCCGGGCCCGCGACCACTGGACTTCGATCTGGTGCTCGTCGACGTGACCTCCGGCGAGGCGCGAATCCCGATTCCGCATCCGGGCGAGGCGGCGCTCGTCGGGCCGCCCGCGTGGATGAACGATTCCGTCTTCCACGCCTCTTCGAACATCGGCCGGGAGTTCGCCGCGATTGTCCGCCACGATCTGGACACGGGCGAGACCACGACCGTCCCCGGGACCGGCGAGCGGCTCGACGCCGAGGTCGTATCAGCCGGCGCCGCGATCATCGTGATCGAGAACCGGGAGGGCGCGAGCGCGATGTGGCGCTACGACACGCGGACCGGCGAGCGCCGCGGCGATATCCCACTGCCCGAGCCGGGCGTCACCCACACCTGGTTTCTCGAGCCGCCGGTCGTGAGCACCGGTCGGTCGCGGCTCTACTACACGCTGAGCACCCCGCGCCTGGCTGGCGACGTCTATAGCCACGATCTGAGGGGCGGCGGGACGCGTCGGCTCACGCACAGCTCCGCCGAGCTGGCGCCCGAAGCGCTCGTAGCGCCCGAGCTAGGTGAGGTCGAGAGCTTCGACGGCGAGCGAATCCCACTGTTCATCTTCCGCCCCCGCTCGGGCGAGTCACGACCTCCGGTCGTGGTCGAGGTGCACGGCGGACCCGAAGCGCAGGCGATGCGGCTGTTTGATCCTGAGATCCAGGCTCTGGTGGCAGTCGGCTACGGAGTGGTGGTGCCCAACGTGCGCGGCTCGACCGGCTACGGGAAGCGGTACGCGTCGCTCGACGACACGACCAAGCGGCTTGACTCTGTGCGAGACCTGCAGTCGGTTCATGGCGCACTTGAATCGCTCGGGTTCGACCCGGGGCGGGCAGTGCTCTGGGGCGGCTCGTACGGCGGCTACATGACGCTCGCGGGGCTCGCGTTTCAACCCGAGCTCTGGGCCGCTGGCGTTGACATCGTGGGCGTCTCGAATCTGGTCACGTTCCTCGAGAACACCTCCGAGTACCGCCGGGCGCATCGGGAGCTGGAATACGGGTCGCTCACGGACGACCGCGACTTCTTGAGCGAAGCGTCGCCGCTGACCCACGTGGACGCGATCCGCGCGCCGCTGTTCGTGATCCACGGTCGCAACGATCCGCGCGTCCCGCTCGGTGAGGCAGAGCAGCTCGTGGCCAGCCTCGAGCGACGAGGTGTGCAGCACGAGCTACGCATCTACGACGACGAAGGACACGGCCTCGCCCGACTCGCCAATCAACTCGACGCCTATCCGCGCGCGATCCAGTTCCTCGACGAAGTGCTCGGTCGCTGAGGCGTGTCTGGCGTGAGGATATCTCCACCGAGGACCTGCGGGTTGCGCTGCGGGGCCTCGAGGTGTCGTGGCTGAGAACCGCAGCGGGCCGCGGCCGGCTACTTCCTTGCGCGGACGGCCTACCTAGCTTTCGCGGTGCGGTCGCACCAGCGGCGGCCTGTGACGTGGGGCGGTTTCGGACCACGAGCTCCACTCACTGCGTGGCGCATCC
This sequence comes from uncultured Solirubrobacterales bacterium, assembly GCA_963699325.1. Classification (GTDB taxonomy): domain Bacteria; phylum Actinomycetota; class Thermoleophilia; order Solirubrobacterales; family Solirubrobacteraceae; genus Palsa-465. The sequence goes on from CAVOTN010000026.1 coordinate 131,282, forward strand.
GTCATCCGGCCGATGACAGCCAGCAGGGGCTCATAGCGCGCGCGGGTGGATCGAAACTCAGACCACGACCGAGCCCGATCGTCGCGGACCGGGACACCGACGTCGCGAAGCTCGTCGCAGGCTTCGTCGAACTGCTGTTCAGAGAGCTTGATGTCCGCCTCGGGTTCCGGTGGACGATGCGGTATCCCCAGGAAGTCGGCGATTGACGTCAGAGCGTGAACACCGGCGTGAAGGCAAAGCTCGCTGCGGGCTTGGCGCGGCACATCGCAGACCGTCGTGAACAGTGCGGCTCCATCGAGCACGGCTTCGGTAGCCAGAACCCAGTGGTTTTTAGGGTGAGGCGAGCGAAAGAACGCCAGCTGCGGAAACGTCGTATGCGATTCACCGACGTCGATGAACCAGTTCTCCCAGCCGTCCCAGACCTCGTCCAGCTGATCAAAGCGGCCAAGTTTCCAGCTGCTTGAGAGCAGCGCCAGACCAGTCGGTGGGGCGCCAGTCCGGACGACGAGTTTCGTGATCACCGCTTCGCGTCTCGAGAACGCCGCGTAGACGGTCGGGATGTAGGCGATCACGAGCGCGAGCAGGGTCAGGCCGACGCCGGCGGCCGCAAAGGAAGTCAGCTGCCGCGCCACCCCGCGAGGCGCGTCGAAGCCGAGCGTGAGCATCGATGACCCCGACTGCTCCAGCGCCCGGCCGACGGTGGCGCCACCGATCGTTGACGCCGATAACGACCAGAAGAGGACCGCGAACAACACCCAGATCAATGACGCCCACACGAGCAGCTGAGCGAACAGGCCGAACGGCGCCTGCAACGCGAATATACGGTCCCGCGTGGCGTAGTCCGAACGGCCGGTCGAGCGCAGTCGCAACCGCAGTGCCGCACGGACCGACAGAAAAGCGAAGCGAGCCAAACGTGCTGGAACAGCACGCGGAAGCACCACAGTGCGCAACACCGAACCCAACACGGCGCCGACACCGACTACCGCAAGCAACCCAACGACGATGCGGACGAAAATCATGGCGTGACCGTGTTGCTAACACGACCGTCGGTCAGAAAGACGCTCGGCGGACTGATCGCCGCCGGCCGTTGCCGGCGTGAAGCTTCTCCAGCGTCCGCTCGAGCGCGGCCATTAGTCAGACGGGGCTCGATGCTCCTCGCCGGCGTTTGACGGCTTGATCTCCTTGCCCTTGCGCTTGCGGTCGACGCCCGAGGCAGACGGTCATCGAGTCGCTGCGGCCAACCGCGCCGGATGCTGCTCCCGTGGCGCTCGAGCCAACGCGCGCCCAGCCTTCCAGGAGCCACGCATTCTGCGCCGGAATGCCTTGGGCGTCTCGGCGTATACCCGCTCACCGACGCGGGTCGCCTCGGTTTGTAACTCGGCGCGCCGATGGTCGATCAGCTTGACCACAGCGCCCATGTCCACCGCCGCTGGTGCGCTCGCCTGGGTCAGCTCGTGCCTGAGCAACGCTAGATCGTGGTCATCGCCCAGCAGGTCCGAGAGCCGGTCGAGTTCCTTCGCGTGACCACGGACGGTCGGACCGCAGGTCGGTGCGAGCAGGCGCTCGTGATACCAGAGGTCCTTCACGCGCTTGCGCCAGTCGTGCAGATCGCTCATCTCGCCGCTGAGGCGAGCACGGGCAAACGTCTTACGCCCGCGCCGATAGGAGCGCAGGAGCCCGCTCTCCAGCGTCTTCCATCCTCCTTTGCGGAGCTGCCAATCATCCACCCGAGCGCGTACGGCCGCGAGCTCCTGAACAGCGCGGTCGTCAACGACCGAGCCGTTCCCATGTCCGCCCTGGGCAGACCGGCGGGCTTCGAAATTCGCCCGAAGCCTCTGGAACGCGGCGTCTGGAAGCTGGCCCGCGAACCGTTCGGAGAGCTGGCCGATCGACGCGATCATCACGTCGGCATCGCGCGCGCCGGACAGGCCGCGCGCCGCGGCGCGCAGAGCGGCGTTCTCACGCTTGCGCCGCTCGCTGGGCATCGCGCCGCGAGCCAACCGCAGAAGGGATCGCTCCTTCTTGATCGCCTTCCGGGCGCTGTGGGTCGCGCTCACGGGATCCGCGCTGATCCCCTCGCTCAGCTCTAAAACGGCTCGATCCAGCTGCTCCCGGGCGCACCGTAGAACCGCGCTGCGCACCCGCTCATCCGCTCCGAACTTGTAGGCCATCCTCGCTCCTGTCTTTCCTGTCCTGAGACCAACCGCTACCCGTCCGGAGACGACAGGAACCACGGCGGCTAGCGACGCTCTGGCCGAAGCCGGCTCACCACCATTTGCGCTCGCGTGCTGTTCGGGTCCCTCCCGATCGATCGAGCGCGTCGAGTCGCTCCATGTCATTGCCGGAGAGCTCGAAGTCGAAGACGTGCGCGTTCTCGGCGATCCGGTCGCGATGGGTTGACTTGGTGATGACCGGGATGCCGCGCTGGACACACCAGCGCAGAAGGATCTGGGCCGGGCTTCGCCCAAGGCGGCCCGCGATACCCGCGACCACCGGGTTGCCTAGCAGCCCGCTGGTACCCAGCGGGCTGTATGCCTCTAGCCCGACGCCCCGTTCGTCGCAGGCGTCAAGGAGAGCCTTGCGATAGGCCGATGGGTTGAACTGCACCTGGTCGACCACTGGCGCGAGCGTGGCGCGGCCGAGGACCTGATCGAGCTCGTCGGGGTCGAAGTTGGAGACGCCGATCGCGCGGGTGTAGCTGCGCGCGTGGGCGGCTTCCATTCCGGGCCACGCCCACGTGGCTCCGCCTCCCGGCCAGTGGACGAGGTAGAGGTCGACGTAGTCGATGCCGAGCCGGTCGATGCTGTAGGCGGCCTCTCTGAGGGGGTCGCGCCGGCCGGGGTAGAACTTGGTTGTAATGAACACCTCGTCGCGCGCGATGCCGCTCTCGCGCAGGGCTCGGCCGACGCTCGACTCGTTTCCGTATGCCTGCGCGGTGTCGATGTGGCGGTATCCCAGCTCTAGTGCCGCCCTGACGGCTTGCACGCACTCTGGTCCGTCCGGCACCTGCCACACGCCGAGCCCGAGCAGCGGCATCACCGTCTCGTCGGCGAGAATCCGGCCGCGTCGGTCGGGCGTCAGCAGCGTCGATCGGCCCGGACGCCGCATGCCCTAGTCGCCGGCGGTCGAGAGCGCTGCGTGGGCCTCCGCGGCGCTGTCGGCCTGCGTGTTGGCGTGTCCGGCGATGTTGTCGGCGAACAGCGGGATCTCGGGGACCGCCTCCCAGCGCATGACCGCGCGGGCGAGGTCGTGCGCCAGCCCGTCCTTGTCGCTGAAGGTTCCCGCAGCGGAGTAGACGTCGATCATCGGCATGCGTCGAATCGTTCACTCCCGATGCTCGTCCGCCATCGCATGGTCGTGCGATCTCTTTCGCGGCGCAGCCGTTGGGCCGCGTCGTCGGTAACGACGCGGTCGCCGATGAGCGCGCCGTTGGCGCGGCGACGCCGTGCAGCGAAAGAGGCCCCCGCGAGCGCCGTAGACTCGCAGATCTGGACCAGGCGACCTCCTCCGCTCCCATTGTTCGCGGTCGAGACCTTGAACTCGCGTCGATCGGTGTTCAGCTCGACCGCGTGCGCTCGGGCGTCGGCGCGGTGGTGCTCGTAGAGGGAGAGCCGGGCATGGGCAAGACGCGCCTGCTGGCGGAGGCGGGCCGGGTCGCTCGGCGGCTCGCGTTCCGGGTCGGCGCCGGCGCGGCCGAGCCCGGCGCCGGGGTCGTCGAGCTCGCTCCGCTGATGACCGCGCTGTTCGATGGCCCAGGCCCGCTGGTCGAGCGATCCGGGTTGCGGGAGCTTCACTCGCGGCCCGAGCAGCGGTACTGGCTGCTGCAGGACCTGCAGGCGATGCTCGAGCGCGCGGCACTCGGCGGGCCGCTACTGATCTCGCTCGACGACCTGCAGTGGGCCGACAGTGGGACCGCCGCGGCGCTGCGCGCGCTGCCCGTCCGCCTCGCTGACCTCCCGGTCGCCTGGATCTTCGCCTTCCGCCCCGGCCAGGGCTCGTCGCAGCTCTTTGGCGCGATCGACCATCTAGACCACAGCGCCGCCGAGCGGATCGTGCTCGGCCCGCTCGACGACGCTGCCGTGGCCCAGGTGGCCGAGGACGTGATGGACGCCGAGCCCGACGACGCGCTCCTCGACCTCGCCAAGGACGCGCGAGGCAGCCCGTTCGTGCTCATGGAGTTGCTTTCCGGCCTGCGGGACGAAGACCTGATCCGCGTCGTCGCCGGTCGGGCCGAGCTGGTCGAAGCGCGTCTGCCCCGTCGTGTCGGCTTCTCGATGCGCGAGCGCCTGCGCGGTCTCTCCGCGCCGGCTCGCGAGGCCGTCACGGTCGCCGCGTCGCTCGGCCGCCGGTTCTCCTTCTCCGACTTGGCCAACATGCTCGCCCGGCCCCCGGCGAGACTGCTCGGGCCGGTGGAGGAACTCATCGAAGCTGGGATGCTTATCGAGAGCGGCGACCGCCTCGCGATCCCGCACGACGTCACCCGCGAGGCCGTCCGCGAGAGCGTCCCAGTGTCCGCTCGGCGGGCGCTCGACCGCCAGGCCGCGGACGTGCTCCTGGCGGCTGGCGCCGCACCCGTCGAGGTCGCCGCGCAGATCGCGGCGAGCGCAGAGCTCGGCGACGAGCAAGCGATCTCGATTCTCTTGCGCGCCGGCGAGGCGCTCGCGACCACGGATCCCGGGACCGGCGCCGATTTCAGTCGGCGCGCGCTGGAGCTGGCGCCGCGCGACCATAACCTGCGCGGGCCGCTCCTCGCCCAGAGCGCCTTCCTGCTCCATTCCGCGGGCCGTGATGAGGATGCGCGCGCGTTCGCCGACACGCACCTGCGCGACGCGCTGCCAGCAGAGCAGGAGGCCGAGGTGCTCCTCGGCATTGCGGGCATCTTCCGCGTCCCGCCCGACACGCGGGTCGCGGCGGGCCGACAGGCGCTCGCGCTCCCCGAGCTGCCCGCGCATCTGCGCGCCCACCACCTCGCCGCGCTGTTCCACAACCTACTCGTCGGCGGCCGCACCGAGGAGGCAAAGGCGATCCACGCCGAGACGGCCGAAGCCGTGCGGGCGAGCGGAGATGCCAACTCGGCGTTCGCGTTCGCTCTCGCCGAGAGCGTTATCGCCTATGTCGACGGGCGCTACGACGAAGCGCTCGAGATGACTGAGCAGGCGGCGCGCGCCGGCATTGGCACGACCGACTGGGCGCGCGACCGCCTTGCCCGGGAGTGGCGCTGCGAGACGCGCACGGTGCTTGACAGAGTGGATGACTCGCTGCGCCTGGCCGCCGACAGCTTCGCGGCGGCCCAGCGTGACCGAAACGGCTGGGCGATCCGGATCTTCGAGATCTGGCGCGGCCGGCAGCTACACCAACTGGGCCGGCTGGCCGACGCCGGCGCGATCCTCGAAGGTCAGTTCAGCCCGGAGACCGGCGATCGCTTCTTCGGCGCCCTCGACGCCGCCGGCATCGTCGCCCTGGGACGAGTCGCGCTGCATCAGGGCAACGGGCGCTTGCAGCAACGAACGGCTCGACTCGCAAGGGGTCTTCTCGAGGACAGCACGCCCAACTTCCGCCGCCAGGCGGCGTGGCTCCTCGCCCTGCAGGAAATGGCCGCCGGCGATCCCGCGGCCGCGCACGCATCGCTGTGCGCCCTCGGCGAGGACCAGCGCACCGCGATCCTGCCGCTCTTCCCGGTCGACGTGACCGACGAGATTCCGCTCGTCCGCATCGCGCTCGCCGCCGGCGACGACGAACTCGCTGAGGTCGCGGCGGCCCAGGCGGACCGGCGAGCACAGCGCAACCCGCGAGTCGCGACGATCGTCGCGACCGCGGCCCACGTCCGCGGACTGCTTACGTCGAACATCGACGACCTCGAGCGCGCGGTCGACCTCTTCGCGACCGGGCCGCGGCCGCTCGCGCGCGCATACGCACTCGAGGACGTCGGAGTCGCACGCGCCGGCGTCGGCGCAGTCGACGCGGCCATACAAGCGCTCGACGGCGCGCTTGTCCTGTACGCGGAGGCCGGCGCCGTCTGGGATGCGGGCCGAGTGCGAGGCCGCCTCCGCGACCATGGCGTCCGCCGACGCCTAGTCCCGCGCGAGCGCGCCGAGACCGGCTGGGAGGCCATGACCGACTCCGAGCTCGCCGTCGCGCGCCTCGTGGCCCAAGGTCTCACCAACCGCGAGGTTGCCGAGCAGCTGTTCGTCTCTCCGCACACCGTCTCGAGCCACCTGCGAAGCATCTTCGCCAAGCTCGACATCAAGTCGCGCCTCGCGCTTGCCCGGATCGCGGCCGAGCACGACCCGACGGCTGCGCCCTAAGAGATCGGCACCTCCTCGACGGGCTGAACGCCGGAGATATGACGCGATCAGGTGATGTCGTGACGGCCCTTGCGGTGCAGATTGACGGGGAGCCGCGTCCCGACGCAGGGAGAGGATACGTCAAGTGAACGACTTAACTCACAGCCTATGACCGATATGAACACACGGGAGCGCAGGGCCGATGGTCTTGTGATCAGGTACGCCGAGGCTGATGGAGTTGGAGATGAGACCGTCCTGCTGCTAAATCCGTGGCCTGAGAGCCTTTTCGCGTGGGATACGATCTGGACGCGTCTCGCCCAGACCGGGCGACTCCTCGCCATCGATCTACCAGGCTTCGGCCAGTCCGAACGAAGAGCTGAGCTGCTGTCCCCCCGGGCTATGGGGATGTTCCTGCTGCGCCTCGTCGACGAATGGGGACTTGGCCGCCCGCATCTCGTTGGGCCAGACGTCGGAACTGGTGCCGTGCTGTTCGCGATATCCGAGGACCTTGACCGGTTCCCCAGCGCCGTCGTGGGGAGCGGTGGAGCTTCGTTCCCGCTCGAAGTGACAGGCGCGCTCAAAGACATAATCGAGGCCCCGGACGTGAGCGCGTTTCGAGCCCTCGACGGACGCGACATCGTCGCCGGAGCGCTCCAAGGCATCGAGCGACACACACTCTCCGACGCCGTACGAGAGGATTACCTCACCTCCTACGCGGGCGATCGATTTGCCGAGTCAGCGGCCTACGTCCGCAGCTATCCGTCCGACCTTCCCATCCTCGCGGAACGACTGGGTGACATCAGGACCCCGGTTCAGATCATCGCCGGCCGCGATGACACGCTCGTACCGCCGAGCAACGCCGAGTTCCTGCACGCGCGGATACCGCACAGCAAGCTCGACATCCTCGAGACCGGCCATTTCACCTGGGAGGACGGTGCTGAAGACTACCTACGGCTCACGAGATCCTGGATCGAGGCGCACCGCGCCGCCAGGTCCAGTGGGTGAGTTCGCGAAGCGACACCCACGGTCGGCACCGCGTGCCGACCGCTTCCGGGACACACGTGATTGTGCTGCCCGGCGGGGGCTACGCCACACATGCGGCCACGAGGGCGAGCCGATCGTAACCTGGCTGAACGGTCTGGGTGTTCAAGGATCACCGAAAGGAGAACAAGTGTCCGAGACCGCAACGGTCGCGAAGTACGTCGACGCTGAGACCCAAGTGATCAGTGCCTCCAACGGCATTGACTACGCCTACCGCGAAACGGGCGGCTCTGATGCGACCCCGCTCGTGACGTTGCAGCACTTTCGCGGCAACCTCGACAGCTGGGATCCCGCGCTCATCGATGCGCTCGCCCGCGGCCGTCGCGTGATCACCTTCGACAACCGCGGGGTCGCCGGCTCAACTGGGACGACACCGAACACGATCGCGCAGATGGCGCTCGACGCGATCGACTTCATCGATGCGCTCGGAGTCGGAGCGGTCGATCTGCTCGGATTCTCGATCGGCAGCTTCCTCGCCCAGGAGATCGCTCTGGTGCGCCCTTCGATCGTGCGCAAGGTGTTGCTCGCCTCTTCGGCTCCACAGGGAGCGAGCGGAATGCACGGCTGGGCCCCGGACGTCATCGGCGCCGTCGGCAAGCCCGAGACTTCGGGTGAGGAGTACCTGAGCGTCTTCTTCACCGGCTCGGAGGCGAGCCGTGTGGTGGGACAAGAGGTGCTCGGCCGGCTGTTCGGGGCGCGCACGGTCGACCGCGATGCGGCGACCGACTGGCAGACCCGGCTCGCGCAGTACGACGCGGTATGCACCTGGGGACAGCCAAACCACGCCCTGCTCGAGCGGGTCTCGGCGATCGACAAGCCGGTGTTCGTGGCCAACGGCGACAGCGACCCAATGATCCTGCCGCGCTACTCCTATCTGCTGGCCGGCCTCATCCCCGGTGCGCATCTGAAGATCTACCCGGATGCGGCGCACGGCTTCCTCTTCCAACACCACGCCGAGTTCGCCGCCGACGTTGACGCCTTTCTGACGCATGACGCGATCAGGTGATGTCGCGCAGGTTCGTGCGAAGCACATTGTCTTAATCAACCACACAGGAGGGCTCTCTCATGTCAGGCAAACCCAGCATCGTGTTCTGCCACGGGCTCTGGGCCGACGGTTCGTGCTTCAGCAAGCTCATCCCGACGCTCCGGGCCGAGGGACACGAGTGCATCACCGCCGAGTACGGCCTCGACTCCCACCAGGGCGACATCGACTGCACCATTCGCGCGCTCGGGCGCGTCTCAAGCCCCGCGATTCTCGTCGGGCACTCGTACGGCGGCACCGTCATCACCGCTGCGGGAACCGATGACCGCGTCGTCGGACTCGTCTACATCTGCGCCCTCGCACCGGACGAAACGGAGACATCGCAGGGACAGCAGGAGAAATTCCCGGCCACCGATGTGTTCGGACACATCGAGATCGCGGACGGGCGCATCTGGCTGCTTCGGTCCGGGATCGACTGTTTCGCAGGAGATCTAACCAGCGAAGAGAAGGAACTCGTGTGGGCGACTGCGATGGCGCCCGTCGCGGATCTGTTCAACCAGAAGGTCGACGGCGTTGCGTGGAGGGCGAAGCCGAGTGCGTATGTCGTGGCCTCGCAGGACCGCACTGTGAATCCGGACCTCGAGCGGTTCTCCGCCGAGCGCATGGGCGCCACGACCTACGTGGTCGATAGCAGCCACGTCGCGATGCTCTCCCATCCCGACATCGTGCTCGAAGCGATCCGCAACCTCGTCACCGTTGTCCAAGGATCCCCGGCGACGGCGTAGAGCGCGCGCCCGCCGCTGGCGTGTGCGATCGGCGACCGTGACGCGTTCGTACTGTCGCAGTTGGTCACCCGACGAAGCGCGTCACGGTGCCGAGCCGTCCTTGACCCAGCGCTCAAACAACGCCACCTGATCGTCGGGCCAGCGACCGTCGCACGGCATGCTGCCGTCCTCGAGCCGAGCGGCGATCGCTTGACTGTGCGCAACCACATCGTCGTATGACCACAGGTCAAACGCTCTCTTCATAGACTCGCGGTCGCTCTCGCGGAACAACGGTTTGATGTCCGTAGCGAAGCTGGGTGATGAGGCGGGATCGGGTGAGATCGGTTTCCCTGTTGTCACGAACCTTCCTCCTGACTAATACGGTGGGCCATCAGCGTTGACATCATCGCGATGTGCCGCGTCTTCCGCGTTGTGGCGCGACGCCGGGGCGGGCTGAGCGGGATCCTGTTCGAGGAATCGGCCGCCCACGCGAACGGCTATCACTACTCGCGATGAGCAAGCACGCAGGAGCGTTCGCCCTGGCTGAGGCGCAGGTCGCGGCCGTGCGCGACGATCCGTCGGCTCGTGTCGCGTTGATGGCGCGGCTGTTTCGCGGGCCGACGGGCCGCGCGCCGCGACACCTGCCGTTCGACGGGCGGCGGTGTCGTTCGAGTACGACGCGAGGCTGGGTCGACTGAAGCTGGACCGCTTCGTCTCCGGATCGGTCGTGTATCCGACGGATTACGGGTTCATCCCCGACACGCTGTCGCTCGACGGAGACGCGCTTGACGCCCTGATCTGCCTGACGGAGCCCACCTTCCCCGGCTGTACTGTGTTCGCCCGGCCGATCGCGCTGCTCGAGATGACAGACGAGCACGGCATCGACCCACATGTGTTGTGCGTGGCCGTGGCGGATCCCGGCTGGAGTTGGCTCGAACGCCTCGAGGATGTGCCACCGCTGCTGACGGCCGAGATTGAGCATTTCTTTGCCATCTACAAGGATCTCGACCCGGACCGGCGGTCGAGCGTCTGCGGATGGCACGATCGCGAGGCGGCATTGCGGGAAATCGATACCTCTCGTAAGCGATATGTATCTGTCGCCTAATCGATGACTGCCGAGTCGGTCAGGACTGCAGGAAGGCCAGCAGGTCAGCGTTGATCGTTTCGGCTTGCGTGGTTGGCATGCCGTGCGGGAACCCTTTGTAGGTCTTCAGCGTCCCGTTCTGCACCAGTTTGGCGGACAGTGGTCCGGAGTCGGCGTAGGGGACGATCTGGTCGTCGTCGCCGTGCATCACCAGGACCGGCACCGTGATCTTCTTTAGGTCCTCGGTGAAATCGGTCTGGGAGAAGGCCACGATTCCGTCGTAGTGCGCCTTCGCTCCGCCCATCATTCCCTGCCGCCACCAGTTCTCGATGATCGCTTCCACAGGTTCCACGCCGGGCCGGTTGAAGCCGTAGAAGGGCCCCGACGGCAAGGCCCGGTAGAACACCGACCGGTTGGCGGCGAGTTGGGCCTGGAGGTCGTCGAAAACACTCTTGGGCAGGCCGCCGGGGTTGGAGTCGGTCTGCACCATGAGCGGCGGCACCGAACTGATCAGCACCGCTTTCGCTACCCGGCTCTCACCATGTCGGGCGATGTAGCGCACGACTTCGCCGCCACCGGTGGAGTGCCCGACATGGACGGCGTCCTGGAGATCGAGATGGGCGGTAACCGCTGCGAGGTCGTCCGCGTAGTGGTCCATGTCGTGACCATCGCTGGTCTGCGTGGAGCGTCCGTGCCCGCGCCGGTCAGCGGCGATCACGCGGTAGCCGTGCTCGATGAAGAACAGCAGCTGGGTATCCCAATCGTCGCTCGAAAGTGGCCAACCGTGGCTGAAAACGATCGGTTGGCCCGAGCCCCAATCCTTGAAGAAGATTTCTGTGCCATCGGTCGTGGTAATAGTGCCCATTGGCTGCTACCTCCGCTTGTGGATTGATTGTGGTCATGTCAGTGTGAGCTCGCCGGCCCAGTCCGCGAAGCACGACCAGGCCACCTCCGGGTACCGCAGGCGCAGCGCGGGCACGTCGATTCCGTAGCCGGTCTCTCCTAAGAACGTGTACATCGCGGCGAGATCGGGATTGCGCTCGGCGAGCTCCTGCACCGATGTCTCCACGGCATGTGCGCCGAGGGCCACTGCCATCTGCTCCGCGGTCGGAGCGTCACCGGCGATCTCAATGCGCTTTGAGAGATGCTCGTCGCGACGCTCGAGAATCGCCGCGACGACCGCGCCGAGATCGCGCAACGCCACCTGGTGCAGCGGCGTGCTAACGGGCATCGGCATCGGCAGCACGCCCTCCAGGAGGGCCTCCCGCGATCCGAGCACGTTCTCATAGAAGTAGCTGGGCGCGACCACCGTCCACGGCACAGACGCGTCCCGCAGGCGTGCCTCGACTCGCGCCTTGCTCTGAAAGTGCGGCACCGGAGCTCGATCGGCCGCCGCCACGGAGGCCAGGATCAACCACGGCAAACCTGCCTGCGAAGCGGCCCGGACGATCGTGTCGCCCTGACGGACCTCCGCGTCGGAGCCGTGCTCGAACGGGGTGGTGATCGCATAGGCCACTGGTACAGCGGACATCGCCCGCGCGAGCGACCACTCGTCGTCCAGATCCCCGATCACTAATTCCGCACCGAGTGTCACGAGCGCCTGCGCGCGCTCGGATGTGGGGTGGCGGACCAGCGCCCGCACCGGGATTCCCCTAGCCAGCAGCGCGCGGGCAACAGCGCCACCCTGGGTGCCCGTGGCACCAAACACCAGAACCGGATCGGAGGTCATGGGATCATCTTGATGTGGCGCGAGCTGATCCTCCAGCCGTTCGGGGTCTGGAGGAAGCGTTGGAACACATGAGCGGCTTGGCCGGCCAAGCCCGGGGGCCGGGGCGTGAGCAGCAGCACGATGCTGGCGACCGCCGGGGTCGAGGCGGCCGCGTCGATCACGGCGTTGCACGTGAGGTGCAACGTTCCGGGCGGCTCAGCCTCCCATATGCGCGCGACCGCCGCAGCGAGGTCCTCGCGTCCCGTGACCCGGCCCTCGTCGCCGTCCATGACCGCATCCTGGGTGAACAGGGCGGCGTAGCCGGCAGCATCTCTTTGCGTCGCGAGCGTGTCCGCTCGCGCGACGAGCTGGAGGAGCGCCAGTGCGTCGGCTGGAGCGATGACTGTCACGATCCGGGACGCATCGAGCGCCCGATTCGATCGAGCACCCGTTCGCCGAGCACGTCCTTGGGGATCATCGCGTGGATCGTCCTGGGCGGAATCGAGCTGTACACCGATCCTGTCTGGTCGGCGAACTGCGTCACGCGAAACGACACCGCCATGCTGCACAGCGCGTAGGCATCGCGTCGATCAAGCTGTGCCTGCGCGCCCAGCCAGTCGATCGCGATGCGGACGCAGTTGGGCAGCGCGGTATCAAGGGAGTCGGCGAACGCCAACACGATCCAGTGCGTCGGGGTCTCGACCGTCGGGCCGGCCAGAATCACATCCTTGTGCACGTCGTATTCAACGCGCAGCTCCTCCATCGCGGTCTCGATCGACGTCTGGTCCACGACCCCGTCGCCCTGCGCCGCGTTTGCGTCGCCCGCCCACACGCGGGCTCCTGACTTGAACACCGGAAGGAACAGGGAGGTGCCGGCAACCAGCTCGCCCAGGTCAAGGTTGCCTCCATGGGGTCCGGCGAGGATGGCGCTGACCGGCTCCTCGCCCTCGGGCTCGACGGCGAACACACCCATCGATGGAGCGAGCGGGATTCGGATGCCATCAACGAACTCGGCGTGTCGGCGCTCGCGATCAAAGCGAAAGTAGTGCACGTACGGCTGATCGAAGTCAGACGGCAGAGCTCCCACACCCAGCGGGAAGGAGTTCCAGCCCCAATCGATGGTGCGCAATGCCAGCATTCGACACTCCAGCACGTCGCCGGACTCAGCACCACGCACCTCAACCGGCCCCACGTTGGAATACGGCCCGGACGGGAATTGTCGGCGCAGCGGCTCGCGATCGGCAAGCGACATTCCGAAGGTGGCCTGGTTACCCCACTGCGTCCAGGTATGCGGATACGACACTACGTCACCCGAGTCCACCGTCAACGCTGCCGGCCGCCGCGGGTCGAGGACTCCAGAGCTCACCGACTCCGCCGTGGACTGAAGAACGTGAACGACCCCGGACACGTGCCCAGACTACGCCAGGGTCAGCTATCGCGCCAATGCATTCTCATCATGCGAACAATCGCGTTTCACGATTATTGCCGACGGGACGCCATCGCGGCGCTGATGGACGCGAGCTTGATCCCCGAGTGCTGGCGATTGAAGACCCCGAACAGGGCGATCACATCCAACACGCGCCCCGCGGTCTGGTCGCGCCGACGGCGAGTTCTCCGCGCTCGAGCCCGGCGAGAGCATCCAGCTCTCCCCGGGCTTCGCCAACGGTCACAGGATTCGCCGCGCGTAGCCGACTGGCAGCTCACCCGCCGGCGTCGGGAGACCCCAGCAGTTCGGCGACGCCGGTCAGCTTGATCAGGCGCTCGACGTGGCGAGAGGGGTCGCGGAGCCCAAGGCGCCAGCCGTGCTCGCGGGCCGTCGCCGAGACAGACACGAGCAGTGCGATGCCGGTGCTGTCAATGAACGAGACACGGGAGAGGTCGAGGATCGCGTCGCCCGCGGGCAGCAACTGCATCAGCCGCTGCTCCAGCAGCGGGACGGTGACGAGATCGAGCTCGCCCTCGGGGGTGATGAGCTGCCGACCGTCCTGCGCGCCGGACGAGATGTGAAACGGGGTCGCGAGCCCCAGGCCCGGGCTGTCTGCTCGAGGGACCGGGTCAGGGCCGGGCAACCGCGGGCTCCGCCCCGTATTGGTCCTCGACGGCGCTGCCAACCGGCACCCGCAGCATCAGCACCGCGACGTCGTCGCGAGGCTGGCGTCGCGGGGTGCCGAGCGCGGCAGTCTCGAGCTCGGACAGAAGCTCCTCGGCGCTGGCCTTGGCGAGAGAACCGAGCAGGCGCGCAAGGGCGTACTCGTCATCGATCCGCGGGTTGTGCTCGATGAGGCCGTCGGTATACAGCAGGAGCGCGTCATTCGGGCCCATCTCGACCTCGATTATTGGAAAGCGCGGAGCGGGCAGAATACCGAGTACGGGACCGTGATCCTCCAGCATTTCGGTGACTCCGTCGGTGCGCCGGATCAGCGGAGGTGGATGTCCGCCCACGGCGAGTTTGAGGCGCCAGCCATGGGCGACTTGCTCGACACGGCCGTATACGGCCGTGCAATATCGGTTGTATCCGGAGCCGAGCAGGATCTCGCTCACCTGCCGGAGAACCTCGCGGGGATCCGGCTCCCGTCCGGCGATCGCGCGTGTGGTGTGGCGGGTGAGTGCGGTGACCGCGGCGGCCTGCGCCCCGTGACCGCAGACGTCGCCGATCACCAGACCCCAGGCGCGATCAGACAGCGGGAAGATGTCATAAAAGTCACCTCCGACGTCGAGCGTGCGGTCACCGGGATGGAACGTCGCGCTCACCTCCAGCCCCTGGATTTTGGGAATCTGCGGGGGGAGAAGGCTGGTCTGCAGCTCGCTGAGCTGACGCTCGCGGGTTCGGACGTCGCGATCACGCTCGATCGCCACAGCCGCCGTTCGCGACAGCAATTCCACGACCTCCCGCTCCTCGACCAGTGGCTCGACTGGCTCGTCGTGGTAGAGCGCCATCGTCCCCACCAGGGCGCCGTCGGTAGCGAAGACGGGCGTCGACCAGCACGACCGCAATCGGTGCTCGGCCGCGAGATCGCGGAAATCGCCCCATAGTTCGTCGCGCTGGGTGTCGCTCACCACCACAACTTGGCGGCGGTAGGCAGCGGTTCCGCACGAGCCCGCGCTCGGCCCGATCTCTAGGCCATCGATTGCCTCGTTGTAGGACGCCGGCAGGCTCGGTGCCGCCCCGTGCTCGAGCCGCCTGCCGTCGGCGCTCGTGAGCAGGATCGAGGCGCGTCCACCGCGATCCGACAGGCGCTCGTAGGCGGTGACGATCTCGGCGAGCGTGTCGGCGAGCGGCTCACCCCGGGCGATCATGGCCATGACGTCGCGCTGGGAGGCCAGGAGCCGTTCACCGCGCACGCGTTCGCTGACGTCCTGGAAGACGACCACGCCGGCCACTGTCCGGCCGGCCGCGTCGCTGATCGGCGCGGCACTGACCCGGAGGGTGATCCACCGTCCCTCGCCGGTCTGGTAGAGCACTTCCTCGTCGTGGACGATCTCGCCGTTCCTGACCGCGCGGACGAGGGCCCGGCGCTCGGCCGGGACCGGCTCCTTGTCGGCGGCGAACGTGTGGTACGCGGAGTAATCCTCGATCATGTGCGGCTCGATCAGGTCGTGACCGAGGATCTCGGGCACCTGCTGGTTGGCGAGCACGATCCGGCCCGACGGCGCCTCGGCCACGATCACCCCGGCCGGCAGCTGTGTGAGCGTCTGCTCGAGCAGCAGGCGTTCGGCCCGAATGTCATCCGACGCCTGGCGGCGCACCAGCGACAGCTCGAGGTGCGCGCGCACCCGGGCCAACAGCTCGCGCCCTGAGAACGGCTTGGGCAGGTAATCGTCGGCGCCGGCCTCGAGACCCTCGATCGACGCCTCTTCGCCGGCCCGAGCGGACAGCATGATCACCGGCAGCTCACGTGTCTCCGGCGTGTCGCGGAGCTCGGCCAGAAGCCCGAAGCCGTCGAGCTCGGGCATCATGACGTCGGTGACCAGCAGGTCGGGTGGTCGCTTGCGCGCTAGCCGGAGGGCGTCGGCGCCGTTACCGACGGCCTCAACATGCCAGTAGGGCGAGAGCAGCCTCGTCAGGTAGCGTCGGAGATCCGGGTTGTCGTCGGCGATCAGCACGCGGGAGCCGGAGGTGTCGAGACGGCCACGGCCCAATCTCGGCAGGCTCGTCGCTGCCATCTCGGCGCGGCCCGACCCATCCTCATCGTCCGCCGGCAACCAGCTCATCGCCTCCTCGGCGAACAGGTCGGCGATTCCTGGCGCGACCGCCACCGGCTCGTTGATGATGTGGTCGGAGGGAAGGTGCTCCCGTCCGAGCGGCACGGTGACAGTGAACGTCGAGCCCTCGCCGACAACGCTGTGCAGGGTGATCTCGCCGCCGTGCATCTCAACGAGCTCCTTGACCAGGGCCAGCCCGATCCCCGCCCCTTCGTGGCTACGCGCGTTCGTGGTCTGAACCCGGTAGAACCGCTCGAACACCCGCGCCTGCTCCAGCGGCGCGATGCCCGGACCGGTATCCCCCACCGACAGGATGAACGCGCCCGGACTCGCGCGGAGCCCTACTTTGATCTCGCCTGTGAGCGTGACTTTGAAGGCGTTGGAGATGAGGTTCAGGACGATTCGCTCCCACAGGTCGGGGTCGAGATACGCCTGCCCCGGCAGCTCCTCGCGGTCCACGGTCAGCCGGAGGCCGGCACGCTGGAAGGCATCTGAGAAAGTCCCCACCAGCTCAGCCGTGATCCGCCCGACGTCGACCGGACGGAACGTGGCGCGCATCCGCCCCGCCTCGAGCCGCGAGAAGTCGAGCAGCGCGTTGACGAGCTTCAACAGCCGCAGCCCGTTGCGGTGCATGAGCTCGATGTGCTCCCGGTCCAGGGCCTCCTCGTTCTCGAGCGCGTCGTGCAGAGGCGCCAGCATCAGCGTCAGCGGGGTACGGAACTCGTGGCTGACGTTCGAGAAGAACGCGGTCTTGGCCCGGTCCAGTTCGGCGAGCTGCTCGGCCCGCCGACGCTCGGTGGCGTAGGCGCGGGCACTCGCCACGCCCGCGGCCAGCCGCTGGGCGATCAGCCCGATGAACGCCCGGTAGTCCTCGTCCAGCGGCCGGAATCGGTTGGCTCCGACGACGATGAATCCGAACGGCCGGCCGCCGGAAGGATCGGGCAGGTCGACCATGAGCGCCTGCGTTGGCGGGACCGTCCATTCGCCCGTGGGCAGCCCCTCGAACCGCTCATCGATGCCGTGGATGACGATCCCGTTCCTCTCACCCGCCAGTATCTCCGCTGCCGGCCACACGGGCGCGGGGTCCGCCGCCTCGATCAGCTCTGGTGCGGCCACATGACCGGCCCGGAGCCCGGTGGTCGTGCTCAGGCGGGCATTGCCTTCTGCGTCGAACAGGTAGACCGCGGTGAACGGCATCGAGCGCTGGTTGGCGGCGAGAGGCCGCGCCGAGGCGTCGAGGAAGGCCTGCTCCTCGCGGAACGTGGTGGGCACGCTACCCAGGTCGCGCAGCGTGGCCATTCGCCGCTCGCCGATGACGCGATCCGTGTCCTCGCTGACCACGCACAGCATGCCCGCGATCGCTCCACGTTCGTCGGGAAGCGGGCTGTAGGAGAACGTGTGATAGGTCTCCTCCATGTAGCCGCTGCGCTCCAAAAACAGCAGCAGACACTCATCCCAGGTCGCCCTCCCGGTCTGAAGAACGGTGTCGATCCGCGGTCCGATGTCGGGCCAGATCTCGGCCCAGACCTCGCGCGCCGGCCGGCCGAGTGCCCACGGATATTTCTTGTTGAGCGTGTCCCGACGGTACGCCGCGTTGCAGAAGAACGTCAGCTCAGGACCCCATGCCATCCACATGGAAAACCGCGAGGCCAGCATGACGCGCACGATCGTTCGGAGGCTGTTAGGCCATGCCTCCGGTGGACCGATAATCGTGCGCTCCCACTCGACCGCCAGCAGGTCACGCCCAACCTCGCCCTCCGCCAGCAGGGCTCCGCGCAGCTCGCGATCGACCGTCGCCTTGGACGCCGCTACATCCAATCCGCCCTCACGCGGCTAAGAGTCTCAGATCGGGAGCTTCGGCGCCCGACGTGGTGTCCTCGCAGCGCGGTGGCGGGCTACGCTGATGGCATGACCGAGTCCGTCCGCTTAGCGCCACTGCCAGCGAGTCCTACGTTGTCCGCGTCGCAGCTCGCAACCCTTGCCGCGCAAGGAGAAGAGAGCACGGCGAACGTCGGGGATGTGCTCTATCGCGTCGGCGATCACCGCTATCCGTTCATCGTGATCTTCGAGGGCGAGGTCGCGATCCTCGATGCCGCCGGCAACGAGATACTCAGGCACGGGCCTTCCGGCTTCCTCGGGGAGCTGAACCTGCTTTCCGGGCAGACGGTTTTCGTCACCGCGGTCGTCACACAGCCGTTGCGATACACCGCGATCGACCGCGACACGATGCGTTCGCTGCTCTACGAGGACGAGCAGCTCAGCGATCTCGTGCTCTCGACCTTCATCGCCAGGCGAGAAGCCCTGCAGCAGGTCCGGGGGATCGGCCTCGAGATCGTCGGCCCTCGCTCGTCCCAGGCCACGATGGGGATTCTCGCATTCGCCCGCAGCAATCGCCTGCCTTTCACGTGGCGCGACTCCGAGCGGGCGGACGATCCCTCGGCGGGGGAGCTCGTCGCCGGACTCGATCCGGCGAGCCTTCCGCTGGTCAAGCTGCCCGGCGGGAGCGAGCTGCGTGGCCCGTCGACCGGCCAGGTGTCGCGCGCGTTGGGGATCGGCCTCGAGCTCGCGCCCCGGGAGGAGGTCGACCTGGTTGTGGTCGGCGCCGGGCCTGCTGGCCTCGGCGCCGCGGTCTACGGCGCCTCCGAGGGACTCGACACTTTGGTGATCGACAGCACCGCGCTCGGCGGGCAGGCGGGCGCGTCCCGGAGAATCGAGAACTACCTTGGGTTCCCGGCTGGGATAACCGGTACGGAGTTGACGAGCCGCGCCGTCACCCAGGCGCGGAAGTTCAACGCGCGCCTCGCGACGCCGTACCGCGCGATCTCTCTCGAACCCGGTAACGGACGCCACATCGTCCGGTTCGAAGAAGATCGCGAGGTCGCGGCGCGCGCTGTTGTGCTCGCGACCGGTGCGCAGTATCGGCGGCTCCCCGTGGAGCACCTCGACGAATACGAAGGCGTGAGCGTCTTCTACGCCGCTGGACCGCCCGAGGCGCAACTCTGCGGCGCCGAGCGGGTGGCGGTCGTCGGCGGAGGGAACTCGGCCGGCCAGGCCGCCGTCTGGCTGACGCGTGGCGGCGCTCTCGTGACGCTGCTGCATCGCCGAGCAGACCTTCGCGAAACCATGTCCGACTATCTCGTGCGCGAGCTCGAGCAGTACGGCGTCGCGGTGCGTGACGAGAGCGAGATCGCCACGCTGCACGGCACCGACGGTCAGCTCGAGGCAGTCACTCTCAAGAGCGGCGAGCGTCTTCACTTCTCGTACCTGTTCCTCTTCCTGGGCGCATCGCCTTGCACCGATTGGCTCGACGACGCGGTCGCTCGCGATGCCAAAGGCTTCATTCTCACCGGCGATGAGGCAGGCGCCGCCAATCTTCTCGACACCAACATTCCGGGCATTCTCGCGGCCGGTGACGTCCGGTCGGGCTCGACGAAGCGCTGTGCCACAGCCGTCGGCGAAGGAGCCATGGCGGTTCAGCTCGTCCACGCTCACCTCGCAGCGCGCTGAGAGCCAGGCGACGCGCGCGAGCGGTCCGAGCGCGCGGCTCAGCCGCGGCTGACGGCTGCTCGGCCTTCCTGCTATTTCTCACCATTGCTGCCTACCACGTCGGCGACGAGGTGGGGGTGACATGAGAAAGTGGCGCGCTGCAGGCGGTTTCCCGGACCGGCCACGAATTGGGCGTACTCTGAAGGCATGCGCGCTACGCGCGCGGGGGGTTGTGCCATGAATGCGTCACGATCAATGCCGGCGTGAATGCCTGAACCCGCGCTTCGTACGGGCCGGTACATGCCGGGCTTGGACGGTGTCAGAGCCCTGGCCGTCCTGGCCGTCATTACCTATCACCTGGGCTTTGCCTGGGCGCCAGGGGGGCTGCTGGGCGTTGGTGTGTTCTTCACCTTGAGCGGCTATCTGATCACCGACCTGCTGCTCGATCAGCGCCGCCGTGGTCGGTTGCGGCTACGTGACTTCTGGCTGCGGCGCGCGAGGCGCCTGCTTCCCGCCCTGTTCGTGATGCTGGCAGTGGTCGCCATTTGGGTGGCAGTCGCCGACCGATCTCGCCTGGCCGAGCTCCGTGGCGAGGTCCTCACGTCGGTCCTGTACGTCAACAACTGGTGGCAGATCTCCCAGCACGTGTCCTACTTCGCCCGCTTTGCGGCCGCCAACGCCCCTGAATCATCTGTGGTCTCTTGCGGTCGAAGAGCAGTTCTACCTGGTCTGGCCGTTGCTGCTGCTGCTTGGACTGTGGCTGGTCCCGGAACGCCGCCGCCCGATCGGGATCCGGCCGCGGCTCGCCGTCGTAGCTCTGGTGTTCGCCGCGATCTCTGCGACCGAGATGGCACTGCTCTATCACCCGAGCTTCGACTCGACCCGAATCTACGAGGGCACCGACACGAGGGCCTTCGGGCTGCTGTTCGGCGCGGCTTTGGCGATGGTGTGGCCGAGCCGGTCGCTGACCACAGGCGTTACCGCGAACGCCCGGCGCATCCTTGACGTCGCCGGCGTCATCGGGCTTGCCGCAATCGCCTTCCTGGTGTGGCGCGAGAACGGCTACTCGGCGTTTCTCTATCCCTACGGGATCGTTCTGCTGTCGGTTGCCACGGTGGCGGTGGTGGCGGTCGCGGCCCATCCCGCCACCCGGATCGGCCGTGTGCTGGGATGGGGTCCTCTTTGCTGGCTGGGGGTCCGCTCCTACGCGATCTACCTCTGGCATGAACCGATCATCGTGCTCACCACCCCGGCCTCGAGCCGGGGGCCAGACCTCGTGCGGGCCGCGGCGCAGGTGGCTGCCGCCATCGGATTGGCCGCGCTCTCCTGGCGATACATCGAGCAGCCGATCCGCCACGGAGCCCTCGGGAGGTTCTGGGACCGTCTGAGCTCAGGCGGATGGCGGGCCGGGCTGCAGCCGGTGCGCGCTCGGGTTGGCTTCGCGGCCGGGGGACTGGTGCTGGTGTTTGCGGCTCTGGGCCTCGCCGGGGTGGGATTCGTCACCTCGTCGCCGGCGGCCGGGACGATCCAGACTCAACTCGCGAGCGCGGGTCCCATCAAGCCGGCGTCCACCGGTCGCGCCGCGAGTCCGCGCCGGCAGGCGCATGGAGGCGCGGCAGCGAAGGCGCCGACCGGGACAACCACCAGGACCACAAGCACAGATGCGGACGGCGGCGCCCTGCGGACGTCTTGTCGAGCGGTCGTGCACTTCGGTGACTCGACGTCCGCGGGACTGATCTCCGCGGATTATCTGCCCGATCCCGGCCAGCGAATGGCTGCCCAGTACGCTCGCGTCGGCGTCCGTCGGTCGCAGTTCGACATCACGCCGGCGACCTCGATCGTGGAGACGCCACACGGCACCACGGACGCGTACTCCCTGGCCGCGGATCTGCGCCACGGTGGCTATCGCGGCTGCTGGGTGCTCGCGCTTGGCACCAACGACTCCGCCGATGTCTACGTCGGCTCGAACGTCGGGCTCAGCGCCCGCATCGATCGGATGATGTCCGCCATCGGCGATCAGCCGGTGATGTGGGTCAACGTCAAGTCTCTGGTCCCGAGCGGCCCGTACGCGGAGGCGAACATGCGGCGCTGGGACGAGGGGTTGGTCCAGGCCTGCGCCCGGTACCCCAACATGCGCGTGTTCGACTGGGCCGACGTGGCCAAGGACAGCTGGTTCATCCCCGACGGAATCCACTATTACTCGCCCGGGTATGCCGCGCGCGCCCATCTGATCGCCGACGCCCTCGCCGAGGCGTTCCCGGCGGATGGACAGTCGGCCTCTCGTTGCGTCGTCGAGACCAAGCCGCTGTCGGTGCCGGTGCTCGACGTACCCCACTGACGTTAACCAGCGGACGGTAGTTGAATCAGTGCCGACGCCGCGGTTGATCGCCGCTCCGGCCGCTACTCAGGGTCGGCTGCATCCACCACTGCGGGTTCAGACCGCCGGCACGCGGCGCTCGCTTCGCCACACCCGGTCGGCATCGTCGGCGACCGGGGGAGCGACCGCAACCATTGGCAGCATCCGGTCGAGCAGCGCGAACGCCGAGCGCTGCAACTCCTCCAGCGTCGGAACGAGAGCCGCGCGGGCAGCGTCACGGGCGGCAGCGCGCTCGGCCCCCGTTCGCGCCGTCCGAGCGACCGTCGCGGCGGCGTCACCGGCGATCTCACGCGCGACGGCGCGTGCGCGATCTCCCGTGATGTCACCGACTTCCAGCCGTGCAGCAGCCCACGCCGCAGCACCAGCTGAACCCCAGGCGGCCTCCCGAGCGGCCGCCCGTCCTGCTGCCCATGGGGTCCACGCCGCGGGTCGCGCGGCGCCGAGGGCTGCGGACCAGGTCGCTCGAGTATCGCGTCGTGCGAGTCCGAGCGCGACGAGCGCAGACTGCAGCTCAGGGATATCGACGATCGCGGGTAGCTCCTGCAGCAGACGTGCCGACCCGGCCAAGCCCGCTACCGTCAGCCATCGGGGCACGTAGGTGCGGACTAGCCAATCCATAGCCATCCAGGAGCGAGCTTCGTCCAAGCCGTCGTCGGCTGTGCCGATCGTGCGCGTCAGATATGGGCGCAGCCGCTGGCGAGGACCCGCCTCGAGGTTATCGTTGAGCGTCGTGCAGAAGGCCCGCAACACCGGGCTCACACAGGCGGGCTGATCGCTATGGGGCTCGCCCGCCAAGTAGCTGACCCACTCCATCGCGCACCGTCCGTCGTCGGGCGTGGCGTGCGTCCCGTAGGCGAGCATGTAGTCGGCGCTCATCGTTCCTCCGAGGGTGAAGCTGGTTGCTCCTCCGATTTTCACGCAGCAGGCCGCCAAGTCAAGACGGGGCTGGCCAAAAACTCCGCTCGCGCAACGAGGAGCCTTCATCTGCAGAAAACCTGTTGGCTGGCGGCGAAACTCTGCACGTGGTCCTAATGCCCCGTCCGCGCCTGGGCTCGTTACGATCTCATCGGGTGAGCCGGGAAGTCTGGTCGGCACCGCTCTGCCCGTGCCTCTTTCGTGTCCGCCGACCCTGAGCTACCGTGATGTTTCCGCTTCCACTGCGCTGGGAGTGGCGACGCGAAGCCTTGCGCACGAACCTGTGGCTCGTGCCGAGCCTCGAGATACTCGCCGCGGTTGCGTTGTACGCCGGCACGCACGTCGTCGACAAGGCCGCGTACGACGGTAGCCTGACGCTGCCGTCATGGATCGTCTTCGGCTCGGCCGATGCCGCCCGCCAGATCCTGACCGCGCTCGCGGCGGCAGTGATCACCGTCGTCGGGATCGTGTTCTCGATCACGATCGTGACGTTGACGCTGGCCTCGACGCAGTTCGGACCGCGGATGCTGCGGAACTTCATTCGCGACCGCGGGACGCAATTCACGCTCGGGACGTTCGTCGCGACTTTCGTCTACGCCACGCTCGTGCTGATCTCGATCGGCCCCGGGACTCGCGGGCAGGACTTCGTGCCGCACCTGTCGATCACGATCTCGGTCGCACTGGTCACGCTGTCGATGGCCGTTCTCATCTACTTCATCCACCACATCGCCACCTCGATCCAACTTCCGCAAGTGATCGCGAGCATCGCCAAGGACCTCTCGCGCGCGATCGACGCCGAATCGGCCGGCGACGGGAAGGGCCATCGAGTCTGGGCCGTCCGTCGCCGAACTTCTGAGACGGATGGAGGACGCCGGCGGGACGGTGCCGGCGCCGACCAGTGGCTACCTCCAGTTCGTCCGATACGAGACAGTTCGTCGGGATTGGCGACGGAAAAGGGGGCCGTGATCCAGCTTGCTGCTGCGTCCGGGGCACTTCGTAGTCGAAGGGCAGCCGATGGCGACGGTGTGGCCCCCGGGGTCTGCTGAATCGATCAGCGCGGCATTACGCCACGCGCACATCACTGGTCCGAATCGAACCCTGGCCCAAGACCTGCCGTTCGCGGTCGATCAGCTCGTTGAGATCGCGATCAGGGCACTATCTCCCGCTGTTAACGACACCTTCACAGCGCTTACCTGCATCGACTGGCTCGGCGCAAGTATGTGCAAGGTCACCGATCAGTGGCATCCGCTTCGAGTACATCGCGACGGTCACGGTTTCGTCCGCGTGATCACGGCTCACATCAGCTACACGAGGATGATCGAGCGGACCTTCGAGAAAATCCGTCAGGCAGGCCGGGGAATGCCCGCGGTGCTGATCCGCCAGCTCGAAACGATCACGAGGATCGTCGAGCACACCACCACCGCGCACCAGCGACGTCTGCTGCTCGAGCAAGCGAAGATGATCCTCCGGGCCAGCAACGAGTCTGTCCCCGAACCGGCGGATCGTGCTCGCGTCCAGCGCGAACACGAGGAAGTACTCGC
Organism: uncultured Solirubrobacterales bacterium; assembly: GCA_963699325.1. GTDB lineage: Bacteria > Actinomycetota > Thermoleophilia > Solirubrobacterales > Solirubrobacteraceae > Palsa-465. Next base: position 155,667 of record CAVOTN010000026.1, read on the forward strand.
CGCATTGGAACGTGCGGGCGGCATGAACCACGCCGGCGGAGAGACGCTGTAAGCATTCCTATCCAGCGCTCATTGCCGCGACACGGTGAGCAACCACCGGGTCGTCGAAGCTTCGATCGCCGAGTCAGCTGCCGATCGCGGACGGCGCCGAGGCGTTCAGCTCTTTCTCGGTCCGGGGGTGGGCGTCAGCTGCGGTCGGATCCTTGGGGTCGGGGCGGTGGATGATCAGCACGGAGCGTCGCGAGTGGGCCGAGACGGCTTCGGCGACGCTCCCGATCAGCATGCCTGCGAACCCGGTGCGCCCGTGGGAGCCGAGCACGATCAGACTTGCGGCGTGCTCGTCCGCGATCTTGACGATGCCCTTCCAGGTGGGCGCCGCCTCGATCGCCGCGGGGCGCGCTTTGAATCCCGCTGCTCGGGCCAGCGAGGCTCCCTCGTCCGCGGTCTGCTCGGCCGCTTTCATGACGTCTGAGATCTGCGCCGCGTCGAATCGAACCGAGCCGGCTGGCACGAATCCGACGTCGAACGGGTGCCAGACGGTGAGCACCAGCGCGTCCCGGCCTTGGCCCAGCTGCCGCCCGGCTTCGTCGATCGCGAGCTTCGCTAGCTCAGAGCCGTCGTAGGCGAACACGACCAGTCCGCGTGCGTGGTTGTCGGCGTCGGTGGTCATGACCGTGCCGGCTCCTCAGCGAGCGAGCGAGCGAGCCGGCGCGCGCGGACGGCAGCCAGGAGCGGCGGCGAGTACCAGGCGGCTCCCTCGCCGTTCATGAAGCGCGCGAGGTCGGGCGTCCGCGGGCGTGCACCGCCGAGCACGTACAGGAGGACCGCGGCGGCCGCGCCGCTGACCGCGATCCCGAGGCCGATCCACAGCACGATCGCGGTGCCGGCTTCCAGGCTACCTCCGACCGTGGCGGCCATGTGCGCGAACACCGGAGCGACCATGAACGCCGCGACGGCGCGGAGCAGCTCGACGATCGCGAATACCCGCTGCAGGCTTGCGGCCGGAAGCGAGAAGCCGGCGACGAACAGCGCGGGGGCAACCGCCGCGCCGAGACCGATCCCTGTCAGTCCCGAGCCGATCAGCGTGAGCGTCTGCGTCGGCGGGACCTGAATACGGAACACCGCGATTCCGGCCGCCAGGAACGCCATACCCATAAGCGGCAGGTACTGCAGCTCGCGTCGCTTGAGCACCAGCCCGAGCATCACCGCGGTGAGCAGCGCGCCCGCCAGCTCGGGCAGGAACAGCAGCCCGAGGTGCAGCGGCGAATAGTGGGGCGCAAGCACATCCAAGGTCAGTCCGGTCGCAGTCACCGACGCGGCAGCTGCGGTCAGCGCCACGACGATCCCCGCGACGGGCACGGTGCTCGTCAGCATGCTGCGGATCGTCAACAGCGGTCGCCGGGCGCGGTACTGGTAGACGACGAGCGTCACGATCAGCCCGAGGCCAACGATCAGCGGCCCGAGCGTCAAGGGCGAGAGGAAGGGGTGGGTGAGCAGCTCCGAGGAGCCGAAGAACGCGGCCACGCAACCCGACGCGGCAAGGCCTATTGCGAGCAGGTCCCGCGGTGCCTCTGGGTCGGCGGGCGGAGCATCCTCGAAGGTCAGCACCGACAGGGCCAATGCCGCCAGGGAGATTCCGGCGATGATCCAGAACAGCGGCCGCCAGGCGTCGGCGTTTGCCTGGATGCCGCCGATCGTCGGCCCGAGCGCGACCGCGCCGAAGATGCAGACGTTCATGATCACCGCGGTCGACCGGATCTTCGGCAGGCCGAAGCCGATCGCCAGCGGCGGAACCGCCGCGATCAACAGCAGGCTGGTGCAGAGGCCCTGGAGGATGTGCCCGGTGATGAACATCGCGGAATTCTGCGCCCCGGCCGCCAGCACGGACCCGAGCACGAGCAGCGCCGCGTATACGACCATCATGCGCCGCTGCGGCAGCAGCTGGGCGAACTGGACCGCGAGGACGGTCCCCACGGCGTAACCCGCGTTCGCCATGCCCAACGAGAGGCTCATCGTCTGGGCACTCATGTGCAATTGCTCGCCGATCATCGGCGTGAGCGGTTGGATCGCGGCGGAGAGCGCCAGAAACGGCACCAACGCGAAGATCACCATCGCCGCCGAGGCGGGATAGCGTCCGGCCAGCGGACCTTGTCGCATCAGAAATCTCCTCGCCGGGGGGCGGATGCGGGGGCTGGGGTCGCAGTCGGTTTCATCAAGGCACCTTGTCGAGGTCTCAGATCAGAGCTAAAATGGAGGGCGCCTCCGAAATAACCGGAGAAAGCCTCCGGTAGAAAAGATAGCGGAGGTACCCTCCGTTTGTCAAATAAGATCTCATGAGTACAACTGAAGCGAATCCGCAGACAGCGATTGAGGGCCCCAAGCGGGCCGATGCGAGGCGCAACCGCGAGCGCGTGCTCGTGGCCGCACGCGAGGCGTTCGCTGAGGGTGGGGAATCGACGGCGCTCGAGCAGATTGCGCGGCGTGCCGGCGTCGGGATCGGCACGCTCTACCGGCATTTCCCGAGCCGGCAGGCGCTGCTAGAGGCTCTCTACATCAACGAAGTCGAGGACGTCTGCCACTCCGCCGCGCGGCTCGACGGTGCCGACCCGTGGCAGGCGCTAAACGACTGGCTCCAGCGCCTGATCGGCTATTTCGCCACGAAGCGGGCGCTGTCCGCCGAGCTGCTGAACTATCTCGGTGCGGACGCGACTCTGTTCAAAGAGTGTCGTTCCGGGCTGTTCGAAGCCGGCGAGCCGCTCCTCAAGCGCGCCCAGGTAGCCGGCGTGGTCCGGCCGGACGTCGAGTTCTCGCAGGTGCTCAACCTGGTGATGGGAATCAGCAAGATCCCCAGCGACCCCGCGCAGATCGAACACATCCTCGGCATCGCCCTTGACGGTCTCCGCTACCAGCCGTCGCAGTAGGGCAGCTTCAGCGGGGTTGTCAGCTTCGGGCCTGCCGATCGTAGGTGGTCCGAGCGGCGTGGATCTCTCGAATGTGCGCCTCGGACCACTGCTTGATCGCCGCGACGACCGGCAGGATCGTTTTACCGAGCGCTGTCAATTGGTAGTCGACTCGGACTGGGACGGCGGGCGTGATCGTCCGGGTCAGCAGTCCGTCGCGTTCGAGCTGGCGGAGCGTTTGGGTGAGCATGTTCTGGCTGACGCCGGCGATCTGTCGTGAAAGATCGCTGTAGCGCCGCGGACCGTCGGCAAGCGCGGTGAGGACGAGTGTGACCCACTTGTCGCTGATTGCGTCGAGCACCTGGCGGGACGGGCATTCCGCGACGTAGGCGTTGTGGGCCTCTCGCGCTTGCTCTCAGCGCTGCGCTGCAGTCCTCGTCGGCATAGCACACCTCCATGACGGCTACACACTTTCCGGTGCCTTCTTGCAGATCGGCATTGGATGGGACCTCGCCGGCGTCATCGACACGATCGGCCCGGGCGTCGATCGCTTCCGGCCGGCCGATCCCGTGATCGGTATGCGCGACCTGCTGAGTGCCCCGATCGGCGCTCAGGCTGAGTACGTCGCCCTGATCGGAATCTCGGCGCTTGACGCCGTCCGCGACGGCGGCTCGTTCGTGTCCGTCGCGGCCGGCGCCGCGCCAACCCCGCTACGCGGCACCCGTGTCCACAACGTGTGGATCCGAACCGACGCCCGACGCCTCGCAGAACTCGCCGCGCTCGTCGACGCCGGCCGCCTCACCACCCGCGTCGCCGCCACACAGCCGCTGGACACCGTAGCCGCCGCACACAAGCGACATGCGGCCGGCGGTCTCCGAGGCCGCATCGTTCTTCAACCCCAGGGTGGCGCTTGACTGCCAAGATCTCGGCATGACTGAATCAACTCACTCCCCGGCCAGCGTCGCAGCCGCCTACTTCGACGCCTGGAAGAGCAACGACGTCGAGCGGGTACGGCCTTTGCTCCACGAAGACGTCACTTTCGACGGCGCCCTGGGCTCCACGCGCGGTGTCGAGGAGACGATCGAGGGCCTTGGCGGCATGTTCGCCATCACTGAGCACGTCGAGGTGATACACCGCTGGGTCGACGGTCCCGATGTCCTGACATGGTTTGAGCTCCAGACGGCATCCGCGGGGGCCCTCGCGATCGTTAACTGGAGTCACGTCGATTCAGGCCGCATCACCCGGATCCGGGTGACCTTCGACCCGCGTCCGCTTCTGCCCTGAGCGCGTTCGGGACCAGCGGGCTATCGCTGTGGGCTCAGTGCGATCCGGTCTCGGTGAATCCAGGCCGACCGAACGCCGGGTTCGGATAGCTGTAGAAACCCTTGCCGCTCTTCACACCCAGTTCCCCGCGGTCGATGTAAGCCTTCAGGAAATCCGCGTTGCGTCGCAATTGCACATCGGAGGGAAGTTCGTGCGCCCAATAGGCCGTGATCTGCCAGGCGGTGTCCAGCCCGACCGCGTCCAGCGCGCCGAACGGCCCGTGCGGCCACTTGCTCACAAGCATCCAGGCGCGGTCGATGTCCTCGATCGACGCCACACCTTGCTCGGCCATCGTGATCGCCTCACGGTTCAACGCGGTGTACATCGCGTTGAAGACATAACCGTGGTGCTCTCGGCGCAGCTCAATCGGGACCTGACCGATCTGCCGCGCGAACTCGAGCACGCGCTCGGTCACCTCCCTCCGAGTCCCATCGTGTGGCATCACGTCGGCAAGGTTGGTGACCCATACCGGCAAGTGAAAGTGGAGCGCGATCACGCGATCCGGGCGCCCCGTGACCTTCGCAAACTGCGAGGGCAGCAAGGTCGAGGTGTTCGTCGCAAAGATCGTCCGTGGCGGGCACAGAGCGTCGAACTCGGCGAGAACCCGGCCCTTGAGCCCGGGATTCTCTGGAACCGCCTCGCTCAGCAGATCAGCATCCTCAGCCGCTGCCGACGCGTCAGTCGTCATCGTGATCCTTGCCCACGCCGAATCACGCACCTCGGCACCGATCACCCCGGCGGCGACAAGCCCGTCCGCGTACGCGTCGATCCGCCCCCGCGCGGACTCGAGCGCCCCTGGCGCGACGTCGTAGAGCACGACATCCAGGCCGTGCCCGGCGCACTGAAACCCGATCTGCTGACCCATCGTCCCGCAACCAACCACGACGACACGACGAATCTCGTCCACTGAAAGGGACCATACGCCATTGGCGGATGGTCAGCCCCACCGAGTCCAGTGCGCGTCAAGCGGCGGCATCGGTCGATGAAGTACAGTCGCCGGCGCTGCCGGGCAAGCCACCGCGTAGACCGCGCGAAAGGATCGGGATCGAATGGCACTTGGGTTCTACATCACTGGCAAGGGATTCACACAGGAGAAGTACGACACAACGTTAGGCCAGCTTGAAGAGGCGGGCGCGGGAGCCCCGGATGGACGGATCTCCCACGTCGCGCTGGAGACGAACGGGGAGATCCAGGTCTTCGACGTCTGGGAATCGGAGGCGGCATTCGAGGCGTTTGGGTCCACCCTCATGCCGATCTTGACCGCGGCTGGCATTGAGTTGAACGAGCCGATGGTGGCCCGAGTTCACAACGAGATCAAAGGCTGAACGGCCGTCGAGCGAGTCGGTCGAGGAGCATTCTCGGCCGGCGCTCGCTCCGAAGGATGGCTGACGCACCCGAATATGCTGCTTGGCGTGGCCGACTCAAACCCACCGGCGCAGGGCCCCGGCCCAGAGGGTCGATGCGTCTGCGGCCAGAAGGTCACAATCGCCGACGCGCGCGAGATAACCCTGCCCAACGGTCGGGCTGGTTGGGAGGGCTACTGTCCCGAGTGCGGTGCCCCCCTGTTCGCGATTCGTCGCCGGTCGCGGGCGAGCGCGAGCCCCCAGAGCACCTCTCCTCCCTCGAACCCGTAAGCTCACGATTCGTTCCGATCGCGAGCGGTTGTTTGGTGCAGTGCCCAACCTTTACGCAGAGGGCGCGGTCGACGTTCTATGGTAAGGGGAGAACGCCGTTGCCTAACGAAGACCTGATCGAGATAGAAAACGCCGGACGCCGCTGCGCCGTTTGCCGCTCCGGTCGTGGCTGGCGTCGGTTTGAGGTCGTCCGCCCGGCCGGGCGGGACCCGGTCGTTCTGTGCGGCAGCTGCCGAGCCCGCTTCGGGGACGATCCGCCAGTCGGACGCGAGCCCGCGCCCCCGGTTGAAGCCGTCCCCGCCAAGGCTGAGCCGGTCGCGCCGGCGCAGCAGCGTCCGGGCGACGGGGGGACCGGCGAGGCACCGGACCGCTTGCGAGCGGCTCTGGGCAAGCTGCCTGGCTCGTTCTCGACGGCGATGGCCGCTCGGGCGGCGGGTCTTAACAGCGACAAGGCGCTCGCCCGGCTCGAGGACCTGGAGCGCCGCGGCGAGGTCCGGCGCGTCGGCAAGCGCTGGTCGACCGAGTCTCCGCCGAGCGACGTTGCCAAGGCGATGGATCGGCTTGAGGCGCGGACGAGCAACCTTCGGATCGTCCGGGACCGGGCTCGCGTAGGCTGAGCAGCCGCCGGCGCATCAGCGCCGGTTGATGGTCGGGCGCGCGAGGCTGAATCAGGCGTCGGCGGGCGAACGAACGACGGGGTCGAAGGCGGCCTCCCGGGTCTCCGCTGGGATCGACTCATCGTCGCCTCCCGCGTCGCCGGTCAGCGGATCGAGCGACTGCTCATCCTGATCGGACGCCAGCTTGCGAGCGTCCTTCTTGATCTTCTTGTCGAGCCGGCGCTCGCGAAGCTTTCGTTCGCGGTTGAGCTTGGCCATGGTGGTCTTCTTCTTACCGCTTGATGCCATGCGTTTCCTCCTGCTCTTGGGATCTGTGGCGGTCCTTTCGCGGCGCAGCCGCGCACAGGCGGCCTCTGCCAGCCGCCAGCCGTATGGGACGCGGACCTGAGCGAGCGACGGCCCTGTGTGGACCCCCGCTCGCTGGTCGCCGTGTGTGGCTTACAGCCTTTGGACGTTCGCCGCCGCTGGGCCCTTGGGGCCCTGCTCGGCGTCGTAGCTCACCTTCGCGCCCTCAGGCAACGACTTGAAGCCGTTGCCCTGGATCGCGCTGTGATGAACGAACAGATCCTTGCTGGAATCATCCGGGGTGATGAATCCGTAGCCCTTGTCGTCGTTGAACCATTTGACGGTTCCTGTTGACATCTCGTTCCCTCCGGGGGTATGTGCACTGCGAAACGCGGAGGGTGCTGGACGCAACGACTGCAGAAACGCTGGGCACTACTTCGTCGAGCAGACGCTCGACCGTAGGTAGCAGTCTAGCGGCTGCCCGCGGCGCCGGGTGGTCTGGAAATGAGCCGAGGATCGTCGGACGCACCCACTCAGCAGGCCCCGGGGCCCGGGGGAGAGTACGGTGTGATGAATGGAAGACGACCCGATTTTCACGCTGGTCAAACGACTGGCCCGGCCGAACGCATCCGGCGGTGCGGTCATCGAACGCGCCGCGATCCTCGCTGAGGGTGCCGACTTCGCGTCGGTCATGTCGTGGATAGCCGACCACGATGGGCACCCCGAGGCAACCGTTGCCGCCGGTTCAACGCACGGACTACACGGATCGCGGCTCACCAATGCCGGTACGGAGCAAGACAGGACTCCGCTTCGATATGTCCTGCCGGCGGGCAGCCTGACCGCAGCCAGCTCTTAGGCGCACGCCGCGCCGGGCGCTGATTCCGGCCTCACCCGGCATCAGGTACGGAGGACGGATCGGCGCGTCGGCGCCGGCGAACCAGGAGATCAGCCAGTTCAGTTGCGGGAGGGCCGCATGCCCGCGGGTCCGCGACATCGGGCAGGAAGGACCGATCGTCCATCAACACATACAGGCCGGTGAGCTTGGAGCGCTACCCGCGGACCCGGAGGCAGCCGACGCCACCAGAGCGGATCCTACTACTGCCCCAGGTAGCTCAAGGTCGCCGTTATGAGTGTCTGGATTCCGGTCTCGAGGGTTGGATGCAGCACGGGTGCGAACTTCGAGCTGTGGTTGGTGGGGACATCCTCCGCGACCCGTCCCGCCGCTTGCGCTTTGCGGTAGAGATCGGGGTCGGTGCCGCCGACGTACCAGAACACGGACGGGACGCCCCAGTCGGTGCCGAAGGTGCCGAAGTCCTCGCTCACCGGGAGGGGATCCACGAGCTGAATGACCCGGTCGGCTTCGAAGTAGCCGCGGAATGCCTCGGCGACGCGTTTCGTCGCGTCCGGCTGGTTGACCGTGAGCGGGAAGTGGTCGTAATAGGTGAACTCCGGCGGTGCCGGTGCGCCCGACGCGGTCGCCTCGGCCTTGACGATGCGCTCGATCGCGGCCAACACACGCGTGCGGACCTTGTCGTCGAACGTCCTCACGTTGACCTTCAGCCGCGCGTCGTCGGGGATGACGTTGCCCATGGTGCCCGCCTGGAGCGCGCCGATCGTGATGATCACGGGCTCGGTGGCCGCGACCTCGCGCGAGACGATCGTCTGGAGACGCAGGACCGTCGAGGCTGCCATCACGACCGGGTCGACGGTTGATTCCGGCCATGCACCGTGTCCGCCTCGGCCGATGAGCCGGACGTCGATGTTGTCCTCCACCGACTGCGTGACGCCGGGCCGGTAGGTGATCTGTCCAGCAGGCGGAGGCATCACATGCTGTCCGAGGATCACCTCCGGCTTTGGAAACCGATCGAACAGCCCATCGTCGATCATTGCCCGCGCCCCGCTCCCCGGCTCCTCCGCGGGCTGGAACAACGCGACGACGGTTCCGTGCCACGCATCGGGAGTCTTGGCAAGGAGCGCCGAGGCGCCTGAGAGCCAGGTGACGTGCATGTCGTGGCCGCAGGCGTGCATGACCGGCACTTTGTTGCCATTCGGGCCGGTGGCGGTCACGGTGCTCGCGTACGGGAGGCCCGTGTCCTCCTTGACCGGGAGCGCGTCCATGTCGGCGCGCAAAGCGACCGTCGGGCCGTCCCCGTTCTTCAGTACCCCGACCACTCCGGTTCCGCCGACGTTGGGCGTGACGTCAAAGCCGGCCTGCTTCAGCTGCTCAGCTGCCTTCTCCGCGGTGCGGTGCTCGTGGGTCGAGAGCTCAGGGTGCGAATGGAGGTCGCGGTAGAGGTCTTCGAGGGGCTTGACGATCTCGTTGAGGCGATCCAGAACCGGATTGGATCGTTGCCCTGCCGGCATCGTGCTCATGTCATGCCTCCTCGTACTCGAGTTGAACTTGCTTGGAGTGGACGCGGTGGGTGGCCGGCGCGGGTGTTATTCACGCGCGAGCTCGCGCAGGTTGGTCTTGGCGACTTCCAGGACCTCGTCTCCGCGACCGGAGAGGATGCTGCGCGTGGCCCACAGGGTGAAGCCCCTCGCTTGGTCGTAGGTAATCTTCGGCGGGATCGATAGCTCGTGCCGGGCGGTCATCACCTCGATCACCGAGGCTCCGTCGTGCGCGAGGCCCTCGCGAAGGCCGTCTTCGAGCTCGCTCGGACGCTCGATCCGTACGCCGTGAAGCCCGACCGCGCGGGCGATCTCAGCGAAGCTCGGGTTGTCGAGGTCGGTGCCGAAGGTGACGATGCCGTCGGCTTTCATTTCGAGCTCGACGAACCCCAGCGCGCCATTGTTGAGCACGACCACCTTCACCGGCAGGTGTTGCTGGCGGAGCGTGAGCAGTTCGCCCATGAGCATCGCCAGTCCACCGTCTCCTGAGAGCGACACCACTTGACGGCCGGGACTAGAGGCCTGCGCGCCGATCGCGAGGGGTAGTGCGTCGGCCATCGTGCCGTGGTTGAACGAGCCGAGCAGCCGGCGCCGGCCGTTCATGTGCAGATAGCGCGCGGCCCATAACGTGGGGGTGCCGACATCCGCGGTGAACACCGTGTCGTCCGCGGCAACCTGGTCGAGCACGGTGGCGATCAGCTGTGGGTGGATCGGGCCCTGGTCGCCGCGGCCGCTTGCCAGCGCGTCGAGCCGCTCGCGCGTCCGGCGGTAGTGGTCTTGCATCCGCTCGAGATGGGCGGGGTCGCGTGAACCAGCCAGGCGCGGCATCAACGCCTCGATCGTGTCCTTGACGGTGCCGACCAGGGCGACGTCGACGGTCACGCGCCGGCCGATGTGCTCGCCGCGGATGTCGACCTGGATCACCTTCGCGTTGTCCGGATAGAACGGCCGGTAGGGGAAGTCCGTGCCGAGCATCAGCAGCGCATCGCAATGCTCCATCGCGCGGTAGCCCGAGGTGAACCCGAGCAGCCCGGTCATGCCGACGTCGTAGGGGTTGTCGTACTCGACGAACTCCTTACCGCGGAGCGCGTGGACGACCGGCGCCTTGAGCGCCTCGGCCAGCGCGACGACCTCGTCGTGGGCTCCTTGACAGCCGGCGCCGGCGAGGATCGTGACCCGCTGCGCCCCATTGAGAAGCTCGGCGGCAGCGGCTAACTCTTCGTCGCTGGGGCGAACGACGGGTCGCGCCGGCCGGATCACACCCGGACGATTGCCAGTCCCAGCGTCGTGGAGGAAGATCTCACCGGGAACCACCACGACCGCGACGCCGCTGCGCTCGATCGCGAAGCGCATCGCGATCTCGAGCACCCGAGGCATCTGCTCGGGCACGCTGACCAGCTCGCAGTACACGCTGCACTCCCGGAACAGATCTTGCGGGTGCGTTTCCTGGAAATAGCTGCCACCGATCTCCTCCCGGGGGATGTGCGCGGCGATCGCGAGCACCGGCACGCGACTCCCAGCCGCATCGAACAGCCCGTTGATCAGATGCAGGTTCCCTGGGCCGCAACTTGCCGCGCACACCGCCAGCTGCCCCGTCAGGGCCGCCTCGCCGGCAGCGGCGAACGCTGCCGCCTCCTCGTGGCGAACGTGCTCCCAGACCATGTCGCCGTCGCGACGCAGCGCGTCGGTGAACCCATTGAGCGAATCTCCCGGCAACCCGTAGACCCGGCGTACGCCGGAGGCCTTGAGGGTCGCTACTGCGACATCTGCAACCGTGTTTGCCACGACAGCTCCTCTCGTAAGCGTTAGCTTCGTTCGCCTAGCCCGTGCTGGTCACGCCGTGGTGCCGTTAGACCGCGACAGCAGCCCGAATGCCGTCGCCGTCGCGATGCCGTACACGAGGTGGGCGCTCAGATCGTTGGCCAGCGTCTTCTTGTCGTAGTCCCAGATCGGCTTGTACAGCTTGGCTGCGGGCAGAACCACGTAGCCGCCCGACCACACGCTCGCGCCGAACGGCACGCCGTAACGGATTCGCGGGTGCTTCAGCGATCCCGCAACGACGCCGTACTGTACGCCGGTAAGGATCCCGAACGCCCAGTGCGTGATGTTGTTCACCAGCGGCGCCCGCGACGCCGGGATCTCGCGCTTGAACAGCCCCTCGACGAGGCGTTTGCCGACCTGGGCCGGCGCCGGCGCCTGATCCCAACTAGAGACGTCCGAGGAGAACTCCCACTCGGCGAAGTGGCTGTCACCGCCGGAGCGCCTGTAGCGGGCGAACAACAACGCATCCATGGCAAGCGTGCCGGCTGCGCCCGCAACCAGTCCGCGACCGATCGCGCCCAGCGGCGAAATCGCGGGCTCCGAGGTGCGGCCACGACGATCCGGGCGCGCAAGGACGGGTCTGCTCAATGAGCTGCTCATGCTATGTCTCCGAGCTCTACGAGGTTGTTTTGGATTTGTTGTGATCATGACGGTGGAGTCTCGTCTCGGTGGGCTTTGTTCGCATCCGCCAGAGGACAGTGCCAGCGGCCAGTCGCGGCGGGCCGCACGCGTCCGTGTAACGTGCCCGCCGGTGTAGATGCCGACCGGTCCTTCCATCCCGGCAGGTGCCTCCGAGCTGAGGGGTCGGCGTCGCGAATGCGAGGTTCTGGCTGCGCTCGTCGATGCCGTTCGTGTGGGCGAGAGCCGGGCTCTGGTGATCCGCGGGGAGCCGGGGATGGGCAAGACGGCGCTGCTGGACTATGTCGCTGAGCAGGCGTCGGCATGCACAATCGTCCGCGGTGCTGGCGTGGAGTCGGAGATGGAGCTTGCGTTCGCCGTCCTGCATCAGCTGCTGTCGCCGATGCTCGACCGCCTGGACCGTCTCCCGGTCCCCCAGGCCGACGCGCTGCGGACAGCGTTCGGGCTCAGCCCGGGGCCGGCGCCGGATCGCTTCCTGCTCGGCCTGGCGGCGTTGAGCCTGCTGTCCGAGGCGGCGGACGAGCATGCGCTGGTGTGCCTCGTGGATGACGAGCAATGGCTCGATCGCGCCTCGGCACAGGCGCTCGCGTTCGTCGCCCGTCGCCTCAGCGTGGAGTCCGTGGGGCTGGTCTTCGCCGCGCGTGTGGCTGACGAGGACCTCGCGGGAGTTCCGGAGCTGGCGCTCGAGGGCCTGCAGGAGGCCGATGCCCATGCGCTGTTGGACTCGGTGCTCACCGGGCCGCTCGACGCGCGGATACGAGACCGGATCGTGAGCGAGACGCTCGGTAACCCGCTGGCATTGCTGGAGCTACCCCGTGGAGCCACGCCCGCGGAGCTGGCCGGCGGTTTCGGACTGCCCGGCGCGGTGTCGCTCTCGGGCAGGATCGAGGAGAGCTTCCAGCGGCGGCTGGATGCGCTCCCAGGCGAGACTCGCCGACTGTTGCTGCTTGCTGCGGCGGATCCGGTGGGCGATCCGGGGCTGGTGTGGGGTGCGGCCGAGCGGCTCGGGATCCCGACCGCGGCGGTGACGCCGGCGCTTGAGAGCGGCCTGGTCGAGTTCGGCGCGCGAGTGCAGTTTCGTCATCCGCTGGCGCGCTCGGCGGTATATCAAGCGGCCTCCCTTCCAGACCGCCAGGTTGCACACCGCGCACTCGCGGAAGTCACCGACATGCAGCTCGATCCCGACCGTCGGGCTTGGCACCTGGCGCAGGCCACGCCGGGACCGGACGAGGAGGTGGCTTCGGGGCTCGAACAGTCGGCCGCGCGCGCCGAGGCGCGGGGAGGATTGGCGGCGGCCGCCGCGTTCCTGGAGCGAGCGGCGATGTTGACGCCCGAACCGGCGCGGCGAGCGCAGCGCCTCCTCGCCGCTGCGCAGGCCAAACGCGATGCAGGCGCGCTCGATGCGGCCCTGCAGTTGCTCGCCGTGGTCGAGGCCGGTCCGCTGGACGAGCGACGGGATGCCGAGGCCAAGCGCCTGCGCGGACAGATCGCGTTTGACCAGCGACGGGGCGCTGAGGCCGTTCGCTTGCTCCTGATCGCGGCCACACGCCTCGAGTCGATCGACGGTGGCCTCGCGCGTGAGTCATATCTGGAGGCGCTGCTGGCCGGGATGTGGGTCGGCCATCTAGGCGATCCAGACACCGTCACGGATGTTGCACGCGCCGCACGCCGCGCGGCGCCCGGGGCTCATCTCCCGCGGGTGGTCGATGCGCTGGTCGATGGGTTCGCGGTGCGGTTGACGGACGGCTACGAAGCCGCCGCACCGACCCTGACCTCGGCCGTCGAGCTGCTGCTCGCCCTGGACGTCGGCTCTGAACGGGCGCGCCGCTGGCTCTGGCGCGTCGGGGCCCGGGCCAGCGGCGTCGTTCCCCTGGAACTGTGGGACTTCGAGTCGTTGCACACACTGGCCGCGCGCCAGGTCGAGGTCGCCCGCTACATGGGGGGGCTTGTGCAGCTGCAGTTTGCGCTCACGTTCCTGGTCGTGCCGCAGATTCTTGGCGGCGAGGTCAGGTCCGCGGCGCGGCTGATCGAGGAGGACCGGATGATCGGGTTGGCGACCGGCAACGCTGCGGTCGCGCATACCGCGATGTTGCTCGCGGCCTGGCAAGGCGACGAAGCGGCTGCGGTTGGCCTGATCGCGGCGACCGACGCCGAGGCGACCAACCGCGGTCTGGGGCGGCTGGTCAACTCCGCGGATTACGCACGCTCGGTTCTCTACAACGGGCTCGGGCAGCACGACGCCGCGCGCGACGCAGCTCGGCGGGCATTCGACCGCGACCTGATCGGACACGGACCGCTCGTCCTGCCCGAGCTGGTTGAGGCCGCGTCCAGGACTGGAGACACGGAACTGCTCCTGGGAGCACTCGAATGGCTATCGGCGCGGACGCGAGCGACCCCGGGCGAGTGGGCGCTCGGGATGGAGTCGCGCATCCGTGCTCTGATCAGTGAGGGCGATCTGGCGGACGCGTTCTATCGCGAGTCGGTCGACCGGCTCAGCCGTAGCCGCGTTCGAGTTGAGCTCGCCCGCGCGCATCTGATCTACGGCGAATGGCTGCGACGTGAGCGGCGGCGCGTCGACGCCCGGGAGCAGCTGCGCTCCGCTCACGAGATGCTCGACGCGATGGGGCTCGATGGGTTCGCTGAGCGAGCACGACGCGAGTTGCTCGCCACCGGGGAGACCGCGCGCAAGCGCACCATCGAGACTCGCGACGACCTGACTCCCCAAGAAGCATTGATCGCGAGGCTCGCGCGCGACGGCCTCTCGAACCCCGAGATCGCCACCAGGCTGTTCATCAGCCCACGGACCGTCAAGTACCACCTGCGCAAGGTGTTCACGAAGCTCGACATCAGCTCGCGCATCGAGCTCGCGGTTGTCCTCCCGGACGACTCCGGGGTCGCGCAACCGGCCTGAACAAGAGGGCAGTGGCCGACGGCGCTGGGCGCCGTCGACCGTAGGACTGCCCTCGCGGACTGTCCCATGGCGGATGCGAACGATGGTGCGCCGCGGCGACACTGCGCCTCAACAACCCCTCGCACCACAAGGAGACCTCATGAGTACCTCGGACCCAGCCTCACCCGCCGTCGCCACCCATCCCGACATCGCGCTCGGCCGCTCCACGCCGGTTACCGACAATCGCGCGGCGGCGGTGTTCGGACAGGTCATGGGACTCGTCGCCGTGACCATCGCTTTCCTCGCGGTTGGCGCATACGTTGGACGCGACCTCGCCGCCGGATTGGGGATCGTGTTCTTCATCGGCGCTTTCGCGTGCATCTTCGGTCTGAACGTCGCCTCCTCGCGCGACAGCCGGCAGCTGGCGACGACGTTGCTGTTCGGCGTCGGGCTGTTGCTCGGATTGGCGCTCGGCCCGATTCTGAGCGCATACGCGAAAGCGG
This sequence comes from uncultured Solirubrobacterales bacterium, assembly GCA_963699325.1. Taxonomy (GTDB): domain Bacteria; phylum Actinomycetota; class Thermoleophilia; order Solirubrobacterales; family Solirubrobacteraceae; genus Palsa-465. The sequence continues at coordinate 170,670 of CAVOTN010000026.1, forward strand.
ATCCCTCGGCGCTCTGGCAAGCCGCCGGCGTCACCGCCGCGTTTGTCGCCGTGCTCGGCGCGCTTGGTTACGCCGTCAGGCGGGACCTGACGTCGTGGGCCCGCACGCTGTTCTGGGCGCTGGCCGCGCTGATCGTGTTCGGGATCGTCGCGATCTTCGTCTCGATTCCACACGCGAACGTGATCTACGCTGTCGCCGGGTTGGTGATCTTCGGCGCCTTCACGACGTTCGACTTCAACCGGCTGCGGCGTACCGGCGCGCAGGGTGCGGTTCCGATCGCGGCAAGCATCTTCCTGGATATCTTCAACGTATTCCTGCTGTTGCTGCAGCTGTTCGGCGGCGAGCGCGAATAACACGACGGTGACGACAGGTATCTCGACCGACACACCACGAAAGCGGAGCCGACCATGACAACCGAACTGGTGCTCCTGGGCACGGCGGGGGCCCCACTCCCCGTCCCCGGCCGCGCGGGGATCTCGTCGGCGCTGATCGTCGATGACCGGGTTTTCGTAATCGACTGCGGCCGGGGTTCGCCGTCGGCGTTCGTGGATGCGGGACTCGACTTCAGAGGCTTGGAGGCGATCTTTCTCACCCACCTCCACGCCGACCATGCCGGCGATCTGCCCGGCATGCTGCTCTACCCGTGGGGCGTCCGGACGGGCGACGGGGGGCCGCTTCCACCGATCCGGGTCTATGGGCCGGGGAGCCCCGGTACGTTGCCAGCGGGCGACGCGGACTTCCAACGTGAGACCACGATCGACCCGGAGGCACCAGTCCCCGGGACGACGGACCTGGTCAGGCACATCGTCGCCGGCTACGCGTTCGACCTGAACGTAATGCCCCTCGACGCGCACATGCCGGACGCCGGCCAGCTCGTCCGAGCGATCGATGTCCCATACCCGGTGAAGACCGACGGCACCCGCCAGGTCTCGCTGGTGGTGTTCGAGGATCCGGTCGTTCGGGTGAGCGTGACCGCAGTGACGCACGGTCGGGTGATGCCGGCGTTTGCCTACCGCTTCGACACCGCCGACGGCTCGGTCGTGTTCTCAGGCGACACGACCGTGAACGACGATCTGATCGCTCTGGCCGGGGGTGCGGACATCCTCGTTCACTGTGTCGCCGACCTGGGGTACCTCGAGCAGCACGGGTTCACGGGCGCCGCGCTCGACCGGATGGCTGCTCTCCATACCGACGTCAACGAGGTCGGTACCGTGGCCGAACGCGCAGGCGTCCGCGAGCTGATCCTCAACCACTACGTTCCGGCGGAGTCTGACGCGATCACGGAAGCCGAATGGGAGGGACGAGCCAAGCGCGGCTTCAGTGGCAAAACCACTGCGGGCACCGATGGGCTGCGCAGGTCGCTCGCCGGTGCGGTCAAGTGACGCTTGCTGCGCGGAACGAGCGATAGCAAGCCCGCCGTGCGGCGGACGTTCGCGTAAATCCCGACAATGGCACAGCCCTAGGGACACGACACGGCCCGAGTCGATCTCGGTCGAGACGATCTCGGAGATCGGAGCTTACGTGGAGGGCGATCGGCTGCCCGCCTCCGCCGGCATCACTCGCCTCGCGAGCTCGGCGTAGTCGTAGGCGAGCTCGGGATAGGCGCGAATCGCCTCGTCGAGCTTGTGAGCGTCCTCGCCGACGAGGATGCGCCAGGCGCCCGATCGGACGCCGTCGAGGATGATCGTCGCCGCCTCGGCCGCGGTCACGGGCGCCTTGTCGCGGAAGTCGGATTCCATCTTGGCCAGCCACGCTCGCAGATCGTCGGCGGAGGCGCCCTCGGTCAGCAGGCCGGCCGCGACCAGGCCGGACCGCACGTCGGGGGGGAGGTGCTCCTCGACTTCGGCGTCGCTCAGCTCGTGGGCCGCGGGCATGCCGTGGGCGCGGCGGGTGTTGGGAATGATGTCGGTGCCCACGTGCCCGGGGATCACAACAGCGACGCGGACCTGTGGCGCGTTCGTGCGGAGGTCCTCGATCAGCGCCTCGGTGAAGCCGCGGACGGCGAACTTGGCAGTGGCGTAGGCGTTGTTCGGCATGCCCGGGCCGAGGCACGCCCACAGGCCGTTCACGCTGCTGGTGTTGACCAGCACGCCGTCGCCGCTGGCGATCAGCAGCGGCATGAACGCGCGGGCGACGTAGTACACGCCCCACCAGTCGACCGCGAACGTGCGCTCCCACTCCTCACGGCTGTCAGTGATGAAGCTGCCGCCGCCGCCGATGCCGGCGTTGCTGAACACGAGGTCGACGTGATCGGTGCCGTGCCGGCGCAGCAGGTCGCGGCGGAACCGCTTGACCTGCGCCTCGTTCGAGACGTCGCAGGCATGGCCAGTGACGAGGACGCCGTCGGGAGCGAGGGCCTGTGCGGAGGCCGCGACATCCGCGACGGCCTCGGCGTCCCAGTCGCAGGCCGCGACTAAGCATCCCTCCGCCGCAAGCTGGCGCACGAGCTCGCGGCCCATGCCCGAACCGCCGCCCGTCACCACCGCAAGCTTGCCCGCAAAATTGTGATTTGAGGCTTCCATGAGCCGGGGCCTCCTACGCGAGAGTGATATCACCGTAATAGTATCACGGCAGCATTGGGCTTCCGTCGAAAGAGGACACGCCGGGCTCCAGCGTCACTGAACGTCCCGAATGTCCGGCCGCGAGTTGACTGCACCGAATCCGCGCCATACGCTGCCCCGCGTTCAGTAGCAGTCCCGTCCATCCCAACGAGGAGGCACAACATGGCAGACAGCGTCTATCGCGTCACGGAGGTCATCGGCGTCAGCAGCGAGTCGTGGGAGGCAGCAGCGCGCACGGCCGTGGAGACCGCGGCGAAGACCGTTCGGGACCTGCGCGTGGCCGAGGTCGTCCGTAAGGACGTGACGATCGAGAACGGCGCGATCGTGAACTACCGAGTTCGCCTCGGCATCTCGTTCAAGTACGCCAGCGGCGACTGACCGGCAGCTCAGCGATACGTCACGAGGTCGCCGCCGGCATCCTCGAGGTGACTGTGGTCGTTGTATGAGACCAGCGTCTTGCCCCGGCTGCCGACGATGACCTTGGTGATCGACGCGTTCACCGACACCCGGTTGAGCGGGACGAAGGCCCGTTCGGGGAGGCCGATGAGGGATGCTGCCAGGGCAGCGATCACCCCACTCGAGCTGAACGCCAGCCCGGTCTCGCCGCTGCTCAGGCCGGCGCTGAGGTCGTCGAGTGCGCCGGAGATCTTGGCGAGGAACTCGGGCCAGGTCTGACGGGCCGGACTCGCCGCACCCGCGTCGACCCACTCCTGTAGGCCCTGGTCGAGCACGACCTGAAAGCCGCGCGAGCTGATGGCCGGACCGGTGTCGGTCGGGGCCCGCGCGAGCCGCGCTTCTTTCGAGGAGTGATGGGACAGAACGTCGTCGTCCTCGTACTCGTTCCAGCGCTCGTCGACCGTCGCGCCGGCGCCGGCGGCGTCGGCCCACGGGCGTCCGGTGTCGCGCTGGCGTCGCAGCGATCCCGTGACGACCCGGGCGGCGGTAACGCGGCGCCGGACCAGTGCACGGTGGAGTGCGTCGACCTGCGCGTGGCCGCGGTGGGACAGCACGTCGTAGTCGGTCGTCCCGAACGACGCCTGCGCGTGGCGGATCAGCAGGACGATCGGCATCGAGGGCAGCTACGCGTCGACATCAAGGCTTATGGTGCCCGATCAAGCAGCTGTAGGGGAGGAACGCATGAGCATCTACGATGAGCGACCCTGGCTTGCCCTGTACGACGCGGGGATGCCATCCGACATAGAGCGCGAGTACGAGAACTGCCTGGAGATGTTCAAGGCGTCGGTGAGCCGAGCGCCGGACACCGCCTTGATCCACTATCTGGACTCCACGATCACGGTGGCGGAGGTAGATCGGATCACGGACTCGCTGGCAGTGGCCCTACGGGATCTCGGAGTCAATCCGGGCGACCGCGTCGCGGTCTATCTCCAGAACGTGCCCCAGTTCGTCCTCACGATGCTCGCTACCTGGAAGGCCGGCGGGATCATGGTGTCGATCAACCCGATGTGGAAGGAGCGCGAGGTCGAGCTCCTGCTCAAGGACTCGGGGGCGAGGGCGCTGGTTGCGCTGGAATCGCTGTACGGCGAGGTCGCGGCGTCGATACTGCCGAACACCGATGTGGTCGCGCGGATCACGACCTCGGAGCTCGACTTCCTGGAGTCGGTGCCGAAGTTCATGTCCGGAGTCGAGCGCCAGCGGCACGACGGCACGCACGACCTGCTCGAGCTGGTGCGCGAGCGCGAGGGCAAGACGCTCGACCAGCCGACGCTCGGCTCCGACGACGTCGCGTTCCTCACCTACACGTCCGGGACGACGGGACCGCCGAAGGGGGCGATGAACACCCACGGCAACGTGATGTTCACCTCCCAGACCTACCGTGACTGGTGCGGGCTGAACACCCACACGGACGTCGTGCTCGGCATCGCTCCGCTGTTCCACGTGACCGGGCTGATCGCCCACATCGGAGTGTGCCTGCTGACGCCGATGCCGCTCGTCCTCGGATACCGGTTCGACCAGGCGATGACGCTCGAGCTGATCGAGCGCTACAGGTGCACGTTCACCACCGGGGCGATCACCGTATTCATCTCGCTGATGAACTATCCCGGCGCCGACACCCGCGACATCTCCTCGCTCAACCGGGTCTGGAGCGGCGGAGCGCCGATTCCGCCCGCGACCACCGACGCGTTCGAGCGTAAGTTCGGCGTCTATATCCACAACATCTACGGGCTCACCGAGACGACCTCGCCGTCGCACGCCGTCCCTTACGCACAGACGGCGCCCGTGGACGAGACCTCAGGCGCGCTGTCGGTCGGGGTCCCGACGTTCAACACGATCGTGAGGATCGTCGACGAGCACGGCAACGACCTACCGGCCGGCGAGGTTGGTGAGATCGTCACCGCGGGGCCGCAGGTAGTCCCGGGTTACTGGGAGAAGCCTGAGGAGACCGCGAACGCGCTCTCGGGCGGAGCGCTCCACACCGGCGATGTCGGGTTCATGGACGAGCAGGGCTGGTTCTACGTGGTCGACCGCATGAAAGATCAGATCAACGCATCCGGCTACAAGGTGTGGCCGCGCGAGGTCGAGGACGTCCTGTACGAGCATCCTGCGGTGCTCGAGGCGGCGGTGGTCGGGATCCCCGATCCGTACCGTGGCGAGACCATCAAGGCGTTCGTCAGCCTGCGGTCGGGTCAGTCGACCGACGAACAGATGCTGATCGCGTTCTGCAAGGCACGAATGGCTGCGTACAAGTACCCGCGGCAGGTCGAGATCATGGACGCGCTGCCGAAGACCGTCACGGGGAAGATCCTGCGACGTGAGCTGCGCGCGAAGGAGGCCGCGAACGCCCCTTCCCAGCGACCTTCGCAGGCGAGGCGCTAGCGCGCCATCGCCCGCGCGATCACGACTCGCTGGATCTCGTTCGTGCCCTCGTAGATCTGGGTGATCTTCGCGTCGCGCATCATGCGCTCGAGCGGATAGTCGTTCACGTACCCGTATCCGCCGAGCACCTGCACCGCCTCGACCGTAACGCGCATGGCGTTGTCGGAGGCGAACAGCTTGGCCATTGAGGTGTACTTGCCGACCCCCCGGGTACCGCGGTCCACAAGCGCGCAGGCCTTGTACAGAAGCTCGCGCGCGGCCGCGGTGCCGGTCTCCATGTCCGCGAGCTTGAACTGAATCCCCTGGAGCTGGTTGATCGGCTTGCCGAATGCGATCCTCTCCTTGGCGTACGCGTTCGCGTAGTCAGTGGCGCCTTGGGCGATGCCGACCGCCTGCGCCGCCGCGCCGAGCCGCGTTCGCTCGAGCGTCGCCAGTGCGACGCTGAGGCCCTTGCCTTCCTGGCCGATCAGATTGCCGCTCGGGACGCGAACGTCCTCGAACACCGGCGAGCCCGTTGGCGAGCCCTTGATGCCGAGCTTGTGCTCGACGTTGCCGATCGAGAAGCCCGGGCGGTCGGCCTCGACCAGAAACGCGGAGCTGCGCCCGCCCTCGCGCTCGGTCTTCGCGAACACGACGTACGTGTCGGCGATGCCGGCGTTGCTGATCCAGTTCTTGGTGCCGTTGAGGACCCACTCGTCGCCGTCGCGGACCGCGGTCGTGCGCATCGCGGCCGGGTCCGAGCCCGCCTCCGGCTCGGACAGCGCGAACGCCGGCGCGAGCTCGCCGCTGGCGAAGCGCGGCAGCCACTGGTCCTTGAGCTCGGGCGAGCCGAACAGCGAGATCGGCAGCGACCCCAGCTCCTGCAGCATGAGGATGAGCGCGCTGCTGGCGCACACCTTGGCGATCTCCTCGACGGCCATCTGGAGCATGAGCGTCCCGGTGCCGGTGCCGCCGTACTCGATGGCGAACGGCAGGGCCAGTACATCCTGCTCGGCCAGCAGGTGGCGGACGTCCCAGGGGTACTCCGCGGTCCGGTCGATCTCCGCGGCCCGCGGCGCGATCTGCTCCTGGGCGAGCCGGCGCACCAGATCGCGAAAGTCCAGAAGGTCCTGCGGAATGTCGTAGAGGTCGTTGTGGGACAGCCCAGAACTCATGGCGGAAGCGTAAACCCTACGTGGATGCCGACTATGCGGTGCCTTTCGGCTGTGCGTGGCGACTGTCGGCTGATCGCCAGCCGCACCTGCAAGCTCACGCTCCGGGTCTGGATCAGCTACACGCCGCGTGGCGGCCCCCAGCGGAACATCGGCTCCTCAACGTGCACCTGCCATGGGTGCTGGTACACCTCAGCGGCATGACGCTGCTCGCCGACGTGGTCAGCGCGTCGCGGCTCGTCGGCGAGACGAGTTCGCGTTCGCGCAAGGTCGCGATTCTGGCCGAGCTGTTGCGAACGCTCGACGCGGACGAGGTGCCGATCTGCGTTGGGTTCCTGTCCGGCGTTCCGCGCCAGGGTCGCGTTGGGGTGGGCTACGCGACCGTCTACGCCGTCGAGCCCCGCCCGGCCGATGCGCCGTCGCTCACGGTGATCGACGTCGATCGCGCGATCGACGAGATCGAGCGCGCCACCGGCCCGGGGTCGGTGGGCCGCCGCGCCTCCCTGCTCGCCGAGCTGCTCGGTCGCGCCACCGCGTCGGAGGGAGTGTTCCTGCGGCGACTGTTCACCGGCGAGCTCAGACAGGGCGCGCTCGCCGGGCTGATGGCCGACGCGGTCGCCAGGGCGGCCGGCGTCCCCGGTGTGCTCGCGCGCCGCGCGCTGATGCTGTCGGGCGATCTGACGCGGATGGCCGAGATCGCGTTGACCGAAGGCGACGACGGGCTGCGCCGGGTCGGCTTCGAGATCTTCCGCCCGATCCTCCCGATGCTCGCCGCGACCGGCGCCGGCGTGACCGAGGCGATGTCGACGTTCGAGCTCTCCTCAGTGGAGTGGAAGCTCGACGGGATCCGGATCCAGATCCACCGCCGCGACGGGGACGTGCGGATCTATACGCGCAACCTCAACGACATCACCGCGACGCTGCCTGGGATCGTCGAGGCCGCGCTTTCGCTGCCGGTCCGTCAGGCGGTCCTCGACGGCGAGGCGCTGTGGATGCGCGACGGGGGCCCCGCCGCGTTCCAGGACACCGTGTCGCAGATCGACAGCGACGCCCCGCCCGAGGGCATCGTGACGTTCCTGTTCGACCTGCTGCACGTGGACGGCGAGGACCTGCTCGACGCGCCGCTGACCGACCGCTTGGCGAGGCTCGCGGCGATCGCGCCGGGGCTGGTGATCCCCGGCGTGCTGACCGCGGATCCGCGCGAGGGAGAATGCGTGCTCGAGGCGTCGCTGAGCGCCGGCCACGAGGGGGTGGTCGTCAAGGACGCCGCGTCGCCATACGCCGCCGGCCGGCGCGGCGGGGCATGGCGCAAGGTCAAGCCTGTGCGCACGTACGATCTCGTGGTGCTCGGGGCCGAATGGGGCCACGGGCGCCGGGAGGGATGGCTCTCGAATCTGCACCTCGGCGCCCGCGACCCGGGCTCCGGCGGGTTCGTGATGGTCGGAAAGACGTTCAAGGGGATGACCGACGAGCTGCTGCGGTGGCAGACCGAGACGTTGCTGGATCTCGAGACGAGCCGCCGCGGGATCGCGGTGATGGTCCGTCCTGAGCTCGTCGTCGAGATCGCGCTCGACGGCGTCCAGTCCTCAACCCGGTACCCGGGCGGGGTCGCGCTCCGGTTCGCCCGCGTCAAGCGCTACCGGCCCGACAAGGACGCCTCCGAGGCCGACACGATCGACGAGCTGCGGGCGCTGTTGCCGGCGCGGTCGTGATCGCGGCGGCCTGCGAGGACGCGCCGGCGCATCAGGGTGTGGCGGCCGACGACTCGAGCTGCCGGCAGGGGGTCACAACCCCACACTCGGCGAGCTCTCGCGCTCGAGAATGGAGTTGTGACCCGTATACGTGCGTGAATCCACATTCACCGGTGGGCGGGGGCCCGAGTGTGGACTTGTACCCATCAGCCACGCTCACGCGGTCGCGGCGGACGGCTGGAGCTGCCGGCGGGGCAGCGTGCCGGGCAGCATCAGCGCCGGGACCGCGGCGAGCGCGATGAAGCCGAGTGCCCACCAGAACGTGTGGCCGTAGGCGGCCGCGAGGCTCGCCGCCGCATGAACCTCGTGGGCCTGGTGGAGTAGCTCGCGCTCGTCGATGCCGCCGGGGCGGCGTTCGACCGCTGGCAGCGAGCGGACGGCAAGACCGACCTGCTCGCGCTGCTGGAGGAGACCGCCGACGCGATGATTGCCGGGGTCAGCGAGCTGCGGCCCGCGTCGCGCCGGCGCTGAACGCCCGGCGCCGCTGAGCGCGCAGCACCGCCCTACTGCAGATTCGCGATGTTGACCGCGTGGGCCGGCGGCGTCAGCGAGACCGGCTGATTGAAGTGATCGAACACGATCCGCCCGCCGTCCGCGCCGGTCTTCGAGATCTCGATCGGATAGGCGTTGCCGGTCGCGGCGACGTACAGCGTGCCGCCGTTGGTGGTGTCGTTGACGGCGATCACCTTCTGGCCCTGAACCGTCGTGGTCTTCCCCTTGGCCAGCTTGCCGTGGCTCGATAGGAGCTGGTTGAACAGCTTCTGCACGTTCGTGAGCGTCGCGAGCGAGGCGAGCTGGCCCGTTGCCGGCGCCTTCAGCCACTTCCCACTCAGGAGCTGCGCGGCGGCGGCTCCCGCGGTTGCGCGCCAGAACGCCGTGCTGCCGTTGAGGTAGACCTCCGGGCCGACGGCGACGATCTGGAAGCCCAGCCCGTTCTGCGTCATCGAGCCCTTGCCGCCCTTGCCGTTGACCAGGTTCAGGTCGAGCGCGACCTTCGTGCCGCTGCTCGCGACGGTGCCGGCCACGTGAACCGAGCTGACCTTCGCGACGGCCGACCTCGTCGCCGCGACGATCTGGTCCGGGGACTTCGAAGCGATGCCGTTCGAGGATCCACTACCGCCGCACGCCGCGAGGGCAAGCGCCAGGAGCGCGGACAGGGCGGCTGGGCCAAGGCGGCGACGCATGTAAGGTGACAACCGTACACGCTGATGGGCGCTCGTCGTCGCACCAGGCGGGGCCTGGCCTAAGCGGAGTCCAAGCTGGCAGCGATCGCGATCGCGACGCGTTCCTGTGCGGAGTAGGTGGCGCGGAGCGCCGGCACCACGTCGTGTCCTTCCGCCCTGACCGGCGGAGGGTCTGCCACGAGCATGGTCCGGATCTCGCGCACGAGCGCATCGCCGCCGACCGTGTCGGCGAGCACGGCCAGGGCATCCGCGCGCACCCGCGCACCCTCGACGAACGACGCGATCACGGTCTCCCGGGCCAGCGGCGCGCGTCCGAACACTCGAGCGTGGAGGACCGCCGGGTTGACCGCGTGGGGGCGGATCAGCTCGCGGCGCTCGCCGGGGGACAGGCCGGCGGCGACCGCGAGGTAGTCGATCGCCTTGGTGACGCCCTGAGCATCCACGGGTAGCGACGCCTGCAGGTCCTCCGGCAGCCTCGCCATCAGGCTGACGTGCTCGGCGGCGGCGTCGGCCAGCAGCGCCTCGACGCGGCTACGGTGACTGCCCTCCACAGCCGGCCCTCAGACGTCGCCTCGCCAGCCGAGCGCGCGCCGTCGGGCGCGCGGCAGCTTGCTCACAACCAAGTCGTAGGAGTCCTCGATCATGTCCCCGACCGCCTCCGGCGCCAGCGAGCCGTCGATGATCACGGTGTTCCAGTGGCGCTTATTCAGGTGGTATCCGGGGATCACGGCCGCGTGCGCCGCGCGGAGCTGCTCGGCGAGCGACGGATCGCACTTGAGGCTGACCCGGAGCGGCGTCCCGTCGAGCCGCGAGAGCGCGAATACCTTGCCGGCGACCTTGAATACGGAGTTCTCGGGGCCGAACGGGAACGTCTCCTCGGCCCCGGAGAGCGAGAGACAGCGATCACGCAGCTCGGACGGCTTCATCGCCGCACATGGTGACTGGTCACCGCGGCGATGAGCCGACCGGATGAAAGAGAGCTACGCCAGGGCTCAGGCAGCGGCCAGCTCGGCCTCGGCGCGCAGCCAGTTGCCGAGCTCGTCGCCACCGCCCCGCTCGAGCGCGAGGAAGTAGGCGCGTTGGGAGATCTCGGCGTGCGAAGGCTCGCGCTGCGCGGACGCGGACACGGCCTTCGCCTTGGGCTTGGTCGCGCGGATGCGCCGGCGGGCGGGCTTGGCGGGCTTGTCGGTCATCTGGGTCCTCCTGGTCCTTGTTCACAGAGGCAGGGGCTGGCGTGCCATCCCCCACGGCATCCGCAAGGTTCGACGCCCGCGTGCCAGGACCTCCACCGGCCTTCGCCGCAGCCAACCGGCATGCGCCGCCGGCTAATAGCCCATGTCGTTGGTTGACGAGGTCAGGACGCCGGAGGCGAACACGAGGCCCCAGATCACCGAGGCGACGATGCTGATGGCGATGATCCACCGCCCGTGCTTGGACCTCGCCCTGTCGGGACGCGTCACGACCACGATCCCCAGGAGCAGTCCGAGCAGCGGCAGCGCGAACGCCGTGACGTACGCGAGCACGACGAGCCGGCTTTGGCCCCGTCCGCGGACGTCGGCCGTGGCGCCGTTGCTCGAGACATAGTCGCTGGTCCAGGGCTTGCCGTCTGGCGCGGGCGGTTTCGTGGCGCTCATCCCAGATACCTCGGTCCAGAGCGTAGAGCCACGCCGCCTTTGATAGAACCGCCGCGACCCTTCCAGCTGAGGAGAACCATGAAAGTGATCGGGGCGGGCCTCCCGCGCACGGCAACCACAACCCAGGCAATCGCGTTCGAGAAGCTTGGGTTTGGGCACTGCTACCACATGCGGGACCTGATGATGGACTTCGAGAAGGGCCTTACGCTGTGGGAGGCCGTGGCGCGTGGCGAGCCCGACTGGGACGGGATCTTCGGCGATGCCCAGTCGACCGTCGACTGGCCGGGGGGCCGCTACTACAAGGAACTACTCGAGCACTACCCCGACTCGAAGGTCGTGCTCAGCGTCCGTTCGCCCGATGGATGGGTGCGGAGTATGCGCGAGACGATCTGGGCGATCTACTTCGGCGACTCGGTGATGCACCACATGTGCGCGGCGCGGGCGGTGCTCGACCCGCTGTGGCGCAGGTTCATGGACCTGATGATCTGCATGACCTGGGACGAGCACACCGGCGCGCTGTCTCCGGCGGAGGCGACCTTCGAGGACGACGGGCTGGCCGCGGCGATGGATCGGTGGAACGAGCGAGTCAAGCGGGATGTCCCAGCCGACCGCCTGCTCGTGTGGGAGCCGCGCGAGGGTTGGGAGCCGCTGTGCGAGTTCCTCGGGGTCGACGTGCCCGACGAGCCGCTCCCGAACGTGAACGACACGGCGGCCTTCAAGGAGGGGATTCTCGGCGGCGCGCTTGCCGTCGTGAACGAGTGGTGGGACCAGCGCGAGCGGCCGGCGAGCGGGCTGCACGCCGCATCGGTCGAGTGACCTGACAGGCTCAGCCGCGGGCGTTCGGGTCGCTCGCCGCTCGCAGCCGCTCGCCGGCGACCCGCCGGGCGGCCGCCAGCGGCGTGATCGAGTGCTGTCGTGCCTCTGAGAAGACCGCGTCGAGCGTGCCGGTGACCGCGCCGACGCGCGCGATCGCCTCCTCGCGTGAGCAGCCGTCCATCTCCATCGCGTTGCCGTAGATCACCCCGCCGGCGTTGACCACGAAGTCGGGCGCCCACAGGATGCCGCGGTCGTGCAAATCGTCCGCGACGCCGTCGTCGGCGAGCTGGTTGTTCGCGGGACCGGCGATCGCGGCACATCTCAGCCTGGCCACCGAGGCCGTCGTGAGGATTCCCCCGAGCGCCGCGGGCACGACCAGGTCGACGTCGGCGCGAAGCGCCGCCTCGGGGTCCGTCCAGGCCGCTCGGAGCTCGTCCGCCAGCCGGCGCTTGGAGGCGTCGATGTCGCTCACCACGAGCTCCGCGCCGGCAGCGGCGAGCAGGCGGGCGACGCGCGAACCGACCTGCCCCAGGCCGATCACGGCGATCCGCCGGCCAGAGACCTCTGCGGACCCGAACGCTTGCTCGAGCGTCACCCCGATCGCCCCGCAAACCCCCTCGGCGGTGGGCCCTGACGGCTCGCCGGCGCCTCCCTGCGCTTCGGGAAGGCAGTACGCATACGGCGTCCGCTCGCGCGCGATCAGCATGTCCTCGGCAGTCGTGCCCACGTCCTCGCCCACGCCGTAGCTCCCGCCGAACGCATCGACGGCGTCGCCAAGGTCGAGCATCGCCGCCCGCCGTCGCTCGCCGCTGAGCTCGGAGTCCGGCGCCAGCGCGATCACGCTCTTGCCGCCTCCGAGCGGGAGCCCCGCCAGCGCGCACTTGAGCGTCATCGCCTCCGACAAGCGGAGCGCGTCCTCGAGCCCCTCGCGCCAATCCCGGTAGCGCCACAGGCGGCAGCCGCCGACGGCCTGGCCGAGCACCGTCGAATGGACCGCGACGATCACGGGCAGCGCCGAGCGCTCACCGATGGCGATCGCGACCCGCTCGTGCTCGAACATCTCCACATCGTATGGCCCGGGCCTGCGCGCTAGTTTTGTGGCCGCTGTGACCGATCCTGATGCACTCGAGCGGTTCGTTGCCGCCCAGGACCAGGCCGGCACGTTCGACGCGGCCGTCTCCGAGCTGCGCGCCGGCCGCAAGCGCAGTCATTGGATGTGGTTCGTGTTCCCGCAGATCGCCGGCCTCGGACAGAGCCCGATCTCCCGCCGATACGCGATCGCGTCGCTGGACGAGGCCCGGGCGTACCTGGCTCATCCCGTGCTCGGGCCGCGGCTGATCAAGTCGGCCCGCATCGTCGGCGAGCTCGAGGGGCGCAGCGCGCAGGACATCTTCGGCGGTGTCGACGCGATCAAGCTGCGCTCGTCGATGACGCTGTTCGCTCGCGCCGGTCCGGCCAATCCGGTGTTCGGCCGCGTGCTCGATGCCTATTTCGGTGGCGTCGCCGACGACGCCACCGAACGGCTGTTGGGAATCGACCGCGGATAGCAAGCGAACGGCCCGGGGGGAGGAGACTCCCCGGGCCGTTCGCGGTCTGGCGTCGCGGCCTGCTCGAGCTGGGACGGGTCGATGTCGAACAACTTGAGCTCCGGTCCGCCGTTCAGCGAGAAGCTCAGGCTCGAGCCCTCGGTGCCGGTGCTGAGCATGAGCTCCGGGTTGGTCAGCGACGCCGACACCTGGCCGTTGTCGAGTCGCAGTCCGCCGCTCAGCGGGATCGTGCCCGTCAGCGTGCCCTGGTCGAAGCTGCCGCCGGCCGTCGACCCGTTCAGCGGAAGCGAGACGCTGCTGCCGTCAGCACCGGGGATCGTAGTCGTCCCGAGCGGTGCCGGGAGTCCGTCGGAGGCCGGCACCAGCGGGAGCGTGGAGAGGCCGACGGAGTCCAGGAGCGAGCGGAAATCAGGGGTCAGCGCGATTCCCACACCCGAGCTCGAGGTCGGGGTTACTCCCGAGGCGCCGGTGCCCGTCGGGCTCGAACCCGGACCGGCGATCGGCGTGTTGCTCACCTTGACCATGAACGAGCCGATCGCCTGACCGGTTTTCAACGCGTTCTTGTGGAGCGCCTTATCGAGCTTCGTGGCTCCCGGCTTGGTGAGCTTCGCGGTTATGCCCGTAAGGGTCTCGGTGGCGCCACTGTGCTTGACCTTTACCTTGCCGGTGACCGTGAACAGCTTGACCTTGTGGCCGGCGAGCTTGACCGTCACCTGTCCGTTGCCCTTCGCAGGACGGGTGAAAGTCACCGACTGCATCGCGGCCGAGCGCTTGCCGAGCACGATGTGCAGTACGCCCCTGAGGTTGAGCGTCCCGGTGGCATTGGCGAAGTTCCACTTACCAGAACTATCGGGAACCGCGTAGCTCGACGAGGACCGCTGCGAGCAGCAACGGTCGGAAGCGGATATGGGACATGGACGGCGCCTTTCTTAGCTTGCAGCGAATCGAGACGCGAGCGTCGGTGCTCGGCGCTCAGGGCATGCACAAGCCCAGCGCCCATCCGGGATGTCGATACAGCTTTACCCGTGCGGCCTGCGTCCGCACCGGCTTCTGTCTCCGTGTTGGCGATGCCCGTGGTCAGGAGAAGCTAAACAGCATGCTGCTTACCGGTGTAATATTCATCGGCGTGCATTGTGCACGTTGACGAGAGACCGGTAGGTTTGTCGACACGGTGACCGCGCGCAACCCCGTGCGGCCGCGTGGACGGCGCGGCGTTGCAACAGACCGAGCGCCGCGGCAGCTACCCCGCGTGACTGCGCCACCGAGTCGAACGGCGATTGCCCGTGCGGCTGACTCGCCCGGCCTCTTCGAGCTGCTGCAAGACGGCTGCGGACGACAGCCGCCGACACGCCGAACTGCTTGGCGATCGCCGATGCCTGGTCCTGCCCGTCCTTGAGCGCGCCGAACACCGCCTCGGCCGATGCGGTGCCGCTGCGGCGAGCGCGAGGCTTCCGGCTCGCGGCGCCCTCGCGCCGTGCGGACCTGCGGCCGTTGACGGCGGGGGTACTGCTCGCGCCGGCGTTCTGGCGACCGCGGAGCGCTTTTAGCGCCCGCTCGTGGGCGGCGATCTCGCTCTTCAGCTCCCTGATCCGAGCTTCGATCTTGGTTGCCAGGGCTTCGCTGTATTCCATGAGTCTCCTTGACGATGACGTGGGCAGCGCAGAGTACCTATTCGTCCACGGTGGCCGAGGCGGGCTCGCGGAGACCGAGGCTGAAAGGGACTGAGGGGTCGCGCCCTTCGCGGGCAAGCCAGGGGTAGCGGTCGGTGTCGAGTCCGGCGTAGTCGGGATCGAGGTAGATGAAGCAGCGCTGGATCAGGAAGTCGCGGACCTCGAACACGTCGCACCACCGTCCCGCGTGGGTGACGCCGGCGCGCCACTCGCCGTCCTGGTGCTCGCCGAAGCTCGTCCCCTCGCACGCGAACATGTCGGTTCCGGTCATGATCCAGTTGAAGCTCGCGTAGTCGTGCACGATCCGCTCGAGCGTGGCGCCGACGTCGCCGAACATGCGGCCGATCGCGTCCTTGCCGGTGGCGAGGCCCCACTTGGGGAAGTACACCTGCGCGTCCTCGGCGAACAGATCGAGGATGCTGCCGCCGGTCGACGTGGTTCCCCCGTTGTCGAACGCCTTCAGGTACTCCAGCGCGACCGACTTGCGCTGCTCGTCGGTCATCTGCTGCTGGGAAATGGCCATCTCTCCTCCTCGACTTGGCTGACCGCGGCGCCGCCCCGGGGCCCAAGTCTCGCAAACCGCCCGCCGCCGGGCGTAGAATCATCACGCGGTTGATCCAGGTGGCCGCGCAGTTGGCAGGTGGGACAGACATTGAGACTGTCGAGTCATCTGACGCTGGACACGCAGCGAATTCGCGACGCGGCGGTCGTCTCGCTCCGCGGCGATGTCGACCTGACTGCGTACGAGGCCGTTCAGGCGGCGCTTGACGCCGCGCGTGAGAGAGGTACCGTGCTGGTCCTCGATCTGCGCGCGGTCGGGTTCATGGACACCTCCGGTTTGCGACTCGTCATCTCAGAGCAGCAACGCGCCGAAGCGGACGGATACCGCTTCGTCGTGGTCCCTGGGTCGGGAAAGGTCCAGCGGCTGTTCGAGATAGCCGGGTTCCCGAACGATCACCCGCTCTTCGCCGGCGCGCCGATGGAGCTCGCCGGCAGTGATGCTGATTGACGACCAGGTCTGAGGCGGACCGGTTCGGGCTGCTCGTCGCCGCCGGCGACGTGGCTGACGGCACCCAGCTGCTCGACGACACGGTGGCGCGGCTGCTGGCGCTGGTCGTCCCGGTGTTCGCCGACGTCGCGACGCTCGACAGCATCGCCCCGGACGGCGAGCTGCGGCGGCTCGGGTCGCGCGTGGAGGGCACGGGGCGGCGCGAGGAGCTCGAGGCTGCGCTGCTGCGCCGGCGGCCGCTCCCCGATGCGCCGGTCGGGCTGCCCCGAGCGATCGTGAGCGCCGAGAGCCAGCTCCTCTCAACCGTGGGCGACGATCAGCTGCGGATGATCGCGAGCAGCGAGGAGGACTTCGAGCTCCTGCGCGCACTCGAGCTTCGCTCGGCCCTGTTCGTGCCGCTGCGCGCAAGGGGCCGGACAGTCGGCGCGCTCGCGCTCGGCGTCGGCACCTCCGGCCGCAGCTACGACGAGGACGACCTGCGCTACGCCGAAATCCTGTCCGGGCGTCTGGCGCTCGCACTCGACAACGCCACGCTATCCCAGACCGTGACCGGGCTCGAGCGGCGACTCGAGGCGACGCTCACCAACCTCGCCGAGGCGGTGCTCGTCCGGGAGGCCGGCGGACCGATCGTGTTCGCGAATTCGGCAGCGGCGCGGCTGCTCAGCCTGGGCTCGGCCCAGGACGTCACCGACGCCACCCCGAACGAGCTGATGGGGCTCTACGACGTGTTCGACGAGGCGGGGAAGAGCCTGAACCTGGGGGACCTCCCGTCCGCGCGCGCGGAGCGCGGCGAGGACGCCGAGCCGCTGCTCGTCCGCAATGTGATCCGGGCCACGGGCGAGGAACGCTGGCTGCTGCACAAGGCCACACCGGTGTACGACCCCGACGGCTCGCTGTCGCTGATCGTGAACGTGATCGAGGACCTCACGGACGTCAAGCGCGCCGAGCTCGCCCAGCGCCTGCTGGCGGAGGCCGGACAGGAGCTGTCCTCCTCGCTTGACTATCAGCACACTCTGCAGCGCGTCGCGCAGCTGACGGTCCCGAGCCTCGCCGACTGGTGCGGGGTTGCGATGCGTGGCGACGGCGACGTGCTGGCGCAGGTTGCCGCCGCCTCTGTCGGCGCCGGCACGGACGCGCTCGCGCACGAGCTCGAAACCCGCGCCGCCGAGGTGATCCGCTCTGGTGAGCCGCAGCTGACAACCAAGGTCATCGTCGTCCCGCTGGCGATCGCCGACCAGCCGCCGATCGGCGCGCTGTCGATGGCGATGGCGGAATCCGGCCGGACGTTCGGGGCGACCGGTCTGGCGCTTGCCGCCGAGCTCGGCAGGCGCGCCGCGGTCGCGGTCGAGAATGCGCGGCTGTACGCCGAGCGCTCGGCGATCGCGACGACGCTCCAGCGGAGCCTGCTCCCGCCCGATCTTCCCGAGATTCCCGGGTTCCGGCTGGCGAGCCTGTACCGGGCCGCCGGGGAGCAGAACGACGTCGGCGGCGACTTCTATGACGCGTTCGAGGTGCCTGGGGGCTGGATGGTGGTCGTTGGCGACGTGGCCGGGCGCGGTGCCGAGGCGGCCGCGCTCACGTCGCTGTCGCGCTACACGTTCCGGACCGCCGGCAAGCTGCTCGGCAACCCGATCGCGGCACTTGAGCAGCTCAACGCCGCGCTGCGCGAGCAGCCAGGGCTGTCGCTGGTCAGCGTCTGCTGCGTGATGCTGCGACTGCCCGAGAGCGACACGAGCGCCGAGCTCGTGCTAGCCGGTCACCCCCCGGCCTACCACGTGCGTCGTCGGTCATCGCGCCCGGTCGGCGTGTTCGCGCCGTTCCTGGGCGCATACGAGCGAGGTGGCTGGGAGGCGACTACGATCCGGCTCGAGCCGGGCGACCAGCTCATCCTCTATACCGACGGGGTTATCGACACCGTCGGCAAGGAGGAGCGGTTCGGCGAGGAGCGGCTGGCGCGGACGTTGCGTCACGCCAGCGGCGCCGCCGACGCCGTGCGGCGGGTCGAGCAGGCGCTGGTCGAGTTCGCCCACGGCTCACAGGTCGACGACACCGCGCTGATCGCCGTCGAGCGCGTGCGCGGTGCGGCCGCGAGAAGTGCTGGCAGCAGCCGCCGCGATGCGACTAGAGTCGCTCGCAACTAGAGAGAGGAGCGTCCCCATGATCGAGCCCTACCAGGTCGTCGGCCTGATCTCGACGATGCGGGGGATTCGCCGGCGCGAGGAGATCAGCTGGAACCTCGAGCACATCTCGCACATGATCAAGGCCGCTTCGTGGCTGTCGAGCATGGACCTTCCGGTGAGGCTGATCTGCATCCCGGAGGGAGGGCTCCAGGGGTTTACCGACGAGGTGCTCGACCTCGACCATGAGACCTACGCGCAGGAATGCGCGATCGACATCCCCGGGCCCGAGACCGACTACCTCGGACGGCTCGCCCAGCAATGGGACGCGTACGTGATCGCCCAGGCCAAGGCCCGCCATCCCGAATTCCCCGGCAGGTTCTTCAACGTCGGGTTCGTGATCGAGCCCGGGGACGGGACGGTCATCCTCAGGCATCACAAGGTCGTGCCGCTGCTCCCGGTCGAGCACTCGGTAACCCCGCACAACGTCTGGGATCGGTGGATCGAGCTGTATGGCAGGGAGCTCGATTCGTTCTATCCGGTCGCCGACACCGAGATCGGGCGGATCGGGATCATGATGGCCAACGAGGCCTCCTATCCGGAGAACGCGCGCGGACTGGCGATGAACGGTTGCGAGATCGCCTACCGCGGGCCGTACCCCGCGCCGGGCGTGATGAGCGGCATGTTCTCGGTCCAGAACCGCGCCCGGGCGCTCGACAACAACATGTACGTGATCGGGATGAACCTCGGCACGTACTACCTCGACAAGGATTCGACCGTGCCAATCGACACGTTCTCGGGCGGGTCGCAGATCGTCGATTACCGCGGCCAGGTGGTGACGGAGGTCCCGTACGGCGGCGGCTCGACATGGATCGCCGGCACGATCGACATCGAGGCGCTGCGGAACTTCCGCCAGACAGCCCAGTGGGACAACTGGATGAAGGACCTCACGACCGAGCAGTACCAGCTCATATACGAGCAGCCGATCTACCCGAAGAACCTGTACCTCGAGCGCGCGCCGTACACGCACGCCGAGTACCGCGAAGAGGTGACCCGCAGGCAGGTCGAGCTGCTCCAGGAGCGCGGCATGTGGGCGCGTCCGGGACGTGCCGCCCCGATCGTCGACTGAGCGCGTGGCCGGCTGGGACGACGTCGCGCGGGGCTGACGCGGCGGACCGCTCCAGCCCCGGCCACGTCTGCGGCTACGGCGCCGCGCAGGTCTGCGCGTACGCGCAGTCGTTAAACGACTGACCGTCGGAGGCCAGCGCGGATGGAGTGGCCTCGTTGACCTCTCCCGGCGAGAGGAAGATCTGCGTCGGATCTCCCTCGGCGATCGTGTGCGTGACGCCGCCAGCGGTGTACGTCGAGGTCGGACCGAACTGGACGGTGCCGACCGGCGCGAGGACGGTCTGGGCGACCAGCGTCGGGGCCTCGAAGATCCACTCGCCCGATGATCCCGACGAGGTGTAGCTGAGGTCCTGGCTCCAGCTCCACTTGCCGGCGTCGGTCATCGCGATGCTCCACGTGTCGCCGGAGACCTGGCTGATGTTCACCGTGATGTTGTCGCCCGGGTGACCGTGCAATTGGCGTCCCCGGTGCAGCCGGTGAGCTGGGTCTCGCTCGCGGGCAGCAGCTCGTACCACGCGTAGTACTGCGGGCCGAGGATGGGATTGTCAGGCGCGGACTGCTCGGCGGTCCCGGCCTGGATCAGGTCGCTCGTGTTATAGCCGCCGATACCGGTCCACGTGGCCGCGAATCCCGGCGGCACCAGCCCTGCTGACGGCACGGTGAACGTCGACGACACCGCGGTGATGCCACCGCCGCTCGGCGTGACCGCGTAGCCCGACCAGTTGAGGCTGTCGGCCGTCCCCCCGTGCGTCGGGAGCCTCTCGCTCTTGGTCTTTGGTAGCAGCGCGCCCAGCCCAGCTTGCGCGTGGGTCCTGGCGGCGTGGGTTCGGGCGGCGGCGCTCGCGCCCGTCAGCATGGCGATCACGAGGATCGCGGCGGTGAGTCCGCTCCCGGCGGCTCTGCGCATGAGTATTCCTCCGTTAGGGGTACGGCTAGGGGATCCCTGCCTGGATCAGTTGCCGACCGTACTACCCAGATTCCGGCGCAACGGCACGTCGATTGCGCTGTCGCCGAAGGTTGTCGCCGCAACCGCGCTTTGTTATCATGAATGAGATCATTCTTGATTCTGGGAGGAGGTCTGGCGATGGGAGCAGACGGCTCGGAAGGCAGCTCAGAAGGCTCGGGCGGGGGTCGCCGCCGACGGCGCGTGGCGGTCGTTGCCGGTGCATTCGCGGTCGAGGCGATTCCGCTCTGGCGACGCGGCTACGGCGTCGGCGGCAACGTCATCGTCCGCTGCCACGAGGGTCATCTGTTCACGACGATCTGGATTCCCGGCGCGTCGCTGAAGTCGCTCCGGCTCGGCGCGTGGCGGTTCCAGCGCTGCCCTGTCGGTCACCACTGGACGCTGGTGAAGCTGGTCAGGGAATCCGACCTGTCTGGACGGGAACGGCGCACCGCGCGCGCCCACAAGGACATCCGGATCCCTTGACTCGTCGCGGCTAGACCTCCGCCGCCGGCTGGATGGGTGCCGGCTGGATGGGTGCGGGCTGGACTGCGGTCGGCTGCACGGGTACGGGCTCGGCGGCGAGCGAGGTGGTGGCGATCATCTCGGGGGCGCCGGCAAGGCGCGCGGGCTCGGCGTGCACCACCGGGCTTTCGCCGCTGATCGACTCCTTGAAGCCGCGCAGCCCGGCGCCGAGCGAGTGGCCCATTTCCGGCAGGCGCTTGGCTCCGAACACGAGCAGCAGGAGGACGAGCACGAAGGCGATGTGGATTGGATTGTCGAGTCCCATCATGGCTTTGCTCCGATCACGTTGGTTGCAAGGGTCACGGGTCCGTACGCGCGCGCGTGTGATTTGGATCAGTCACCGCTCTGAAGTCGCGCGAGGATCAGCGGCCCGGTGGTGGGCACGGCGCTCCCGTCCGCGGGCTCGAGGGTCACGAGCACGCGGGTAACTCCGGTCAGCTCGCCGGGCAACCCGAGGTCGGCGGTGCCCCGCGACGTGACCGCGAACAGCGTGCTCGGCGCCGGCATGCGCGCACCGTGCTGGAGCCACAGCTCGTAGATCCGGTGGGGCGGCGCAGGCGGCAGGTAGTCGACGATCAGCTCTCCGTCACCGCCTGCGATTCGCAGTTGGGCAGCGCCGACCGCCGCCCGGCTCGCGCGCGGGCCGCCACCGACCGCCGCCCGGATCACCGCACCCGTGCCGGGCCACCACCGAGCCGAGTTACGGAATTAACACATCCGGCGAGTGATCCAGGTCACCGCGGTCTGCGAATTGTCGGTGAAACTCAACCACCACTGACCGGAGGGCCAGTCATGAGTGACAGTACAAGGCGTGGGTTCGTCAAGACCTCGGCCGTCACGGCCGCGGGCATGACCGTCGTCGGCGCGCTCGTCGCCGAGCAGGCCGACGCGAAGGCCGCGGCCGCATCGGGACCGGTCGTCGCGTACATCCGCGATCCCCGCACGGGTGAGATCTCGGTGATGGCCGGCGAGCGTGAGGTGAAGCTGCACGATCGCAAGATCGCTGCCCGGATCGCTCGCGCGGCGAGCTGAGGAGGTAACCGATGTCATCCCATCGTGAAGCGCCGGCGATCAGCAAAGACCCGGTAGCCGACAACACCGACCTGTACGCGTTCGTATCACCCGATGATCCAGATACGGTCACGATCATCTCCAACTACCTGCCGCTCGAGGCGCCGTACGGGGGGCCGAACTTCTTCGAGTTCGGCCCCGACGTCCGCTACCGCATCAACATCGACAACGACGGCGATGGCGACGCGGACATCATCTACGAGTTTGCGTTCCAGACCGAGGTCGCGAACCCGAACTCGTTCCTCTACAACGGCGGCCCGATCCTGTCGATCGACAGCGCCAACTGGAACCGCAAGCAGTTCTACTCGGTGACCCGGATCGGCAATGGACGGCGTCAGGTGCTCGGCGCCGGCCTGGCCTGCCCGCCGTGCAACATCGGTCCGCTGTCGACTCCTGACTACGACATGCTGGCCTCCGCAGGCGGTCCACGGTCTCCCCGGAGGCCGGACCGTGTTCGCGGGACAGCGGGCAGAGGGCTTCTACGTCGACCTCGGGTCGATCTTCGACCTGGGGACCCTGCGGCCGTTCGAGCAGCTGCATGCGACGTTCGGGCTCGGGTCGCTGGCGGCCGCCGCCGGCGTCAACGGGACCGACAACTTCAGCGTCCACTCGATCGCGCTGAAGGTCCCGAAGTCAGACCTGACTCGTCACGGCACGACCCCGAGCAACGCCTCGTCGCCGGACTCGGTGGTCGGCGTGTGGGCATCGGCAAGCCGGCAGGCGGCGACGGTGCGCGAGCCGTGGTCGGGGTACGTGCACGAGGCCGGCGAATGGACGCAGGTGTCGCGCCTCGGCAACCCGCTGTTCAACGAAGTGCTGGTCGGGATGGGGTTCAAGGATCTGTGGAACTCGCTCCCGCCGTCGGCCGACAAGCGATTCGCCGGCGGGGTGCAGCACCCGGAGCTCGCGACGCTGCTGCCGGTGCTGTACCCGGGCGTGTTCCCGAACCTGGCGCAAGCTCACCGCCCCGCGTGCCGACCTGGTCGCGATTCTGCTGACCGGGCATCCCCGCGGGAATCGTCCCGGGCTTCCAGAACTTCACCGGCAGCACGCTGGCCGACATGCTGCGGCTGAACATGGCGATCCCGCCGTCGTCGAGCCCCAACATCCTCGGGCTGATCGGCGGCGACGCGGCCGGTTTCCCGAACGGCCGCCGCGTGTTCGACGATGTGGTCACGGTCGAGCTGCGGGCGATCGCGGGCGTCACCTACCCGCTCGTCAACAGCAGCTACACGCCGGACGCGCGCTGCCGGCGTCATCACGGACGGGCTGACGCCGGCGAGCGTCAACGTTCCGTTCCTGAACTCGTTCCCGTATCTCGGGACGCCGCAGGGCGGTTATCAGACCGCGCCGCTCGGGACAGTGTGAGTCATGGCGACCGCGACCACAGAGCCCGGCACGCTCGAGCACGGCGGCGACGTGCGCGAGCGTGGCGCTCGACATCGGCGCGGGGTCGGGAGCGCTGATCCTCTACCCGAGCGAGCGCTTCCGCGGACACGAGATCGAGATCAGCCGGCGCGACGGCCACGGTCATCGCATCCATACCGGCGTGCACGAGCGCAGTACCCGCGCGCGGTCACGGTTGACCGCGATCTTCGGCAGCCTCCCAGGCGGCGACTACGTCGTCTGGGAGGACGCCACCACCGAAGGACCGGTGGTCACCGTTCCCGACGGAGCCGTCGCCGAAATCGAGCTGACATGACCCGTGCGCTCGACGAGACGCGAGTGGCGCACGGTCGCGGCAATGGCCTGCGCGGTGATCGGGCTGCACGTGATCGGGTTCTTCATCCTGATCGTGCTCGTCGCCCCGCACCACTACCACCTCGGCCCGTCGGGCGGGTTCAGCATCGGGCTCGGCCTGACCGCCTACACGCTCGGGCTGCGCCACGCGTTCGACGCCGACCACATCTCGGCGATCGACAACACCACGCGCAAGCTGATGGCCGAGCGCAAGCGGCCGCTGAGCGTCGGCTTCTGGTTCTCGCTCGGGCACTCGACGATCGTGTTCGCGCTCGTCGTTCCTGTTCGCGATCGGGATCCGCGCGCTCAGCGGGCAGGTGCAGCACGACGGCTCGACGCTGCACAACGTGACCAACTGGATCGGCACGAGCGTGTCGGGCACGTTCCTGTACGTGATCGCCGCGCTCAACGTGGTGATCCTGGTCGGGATCATCAAGGTGTTCACGCGAGATGCGGAACGGGACCTTCGACGAGGCCGCAGCTCGAGCGGCACCTCGACTCGCGCGGGCTGATGAACCGGCTGCTCGGACGGTTCACCCGGACGATCACCAAGCCGTGGCAGATGTATCCGATCGGCCTGCTGTTCGGGCTCGGGTTCGACACCGCGAGCGAGGTCGCGCTGCTGTTCCTGGCGGCCGGCGCGGCCGGCGCCGGCCTGCCGTTCTACGCGATCCTGTGCCTGCCGATCCTGTTCGCCGCCGGGATGAGCCTGCTCGACACGATCGACGGCTCGTTCATGAACTTCGCCTACGGCTGGTCGTTCTCCAAGCCGGTCCGCAAGCTCTACTACAACATCACGATCACCGGGCTGTCGGTGATGGTCGCGCTCGTGATCGGCACGGTCGAGCTCGCGCGGGCTGTTCGCCGCAGGAGCTCGGCGCTCACGGCTCGTTCTGGC
Source organism: uncultured Solirubrobacterales bacterium (assembly GCA_963699325.1). GTDB lineage: Bacteria > Actinomycetota > Thermoleophilia > Solirubrobacterales > Solirubrobacteraceae > Palsa-465. The sequence continues at coordinate 195,250 of CAVOTN010000026.1, forward strand.
GATGGCTGCAGAACATCAACATCAACACGCTCGGCTTCGTGATCGTCGGACTGTTCGTCGCCACCTGGGCGATCGCGCTGTCGGTCTGGCACTTCGGCCGGATCGAAGAGCGCTGGACCCCGCGCGGCCCGGACCCCGAGTCGCTGGCTGCCTCGTAGCCGTCTGACATTTGTCATCTGGAACTGGTGAGCTTCGGCTCTACCGGGGCCGCCCGCGAGGTGTCACTCTGGCGGCATGACAACACATGACACTTCTGATGGAGCCGTAGTCCTCTCTAACCTCTCCAAGTCGTACGGCGACGTGCAGGCGGTCCGCTCGATCGACCTCACGATCGCTCCCGGGAGAGACGGTCGCCCTGCTCGGCCCGAACGGCGCCGGCAAGACGACCACGATCGACATGGTGCTCGGGCTGACCCGGCCCGACTCCGGCACCGTGTCGCTGTTCGGCATGTCGCCGACCGAGGCGGCCGCCGCGGGCGTCGTCGGCGGGATGCTGCAGACCGGGTCGCTGGTCGATTACCTGACCGTCCGCGAACTGGTCACGATGGTCGCGTCGCTGTATCCGCGTCCGCTCGACGTCGACGAGACGCTGGCGCTCAGCGGATGCTCGGCGTTCGCGGGTCGCCGGACCAAGAAGCTGTCCGGGGGGCAGGCCCAGCGGGTTCGGTTCGCGATCGCGCTCGTCGCCGACCCGGACCTGCTGTTGCTCGACGAGCCGACCGCGGCGCTCGACGTCGAGGCGCGGCGCGACTTCTGGGCGTCGATGCGAGGGGTGGCCGCGCGCGGCAAGACCGTGATCTTCGCGACCCACTACCTCGAGGAGGCCGACGCGTTCGCGGACCGGATCGTGCTGCTCGCGCACGGAAGCGTCGTCGCCGACGGCCCTCCCGGTGAGATCAAGGCCAGGGTCGGCGGCCGGACGATCCGGGCAACTCTGCCCGACGCCGATCTCGACTCGCTGCGCGCGCTGCCAGGCGTGATCGAGGTGCGAGCGGCACGGCGACGCCGTGATCATCACCTGCGCCGACGGCGGAGACCGTACTGCGGGGCCTGCTCGACGCGTTCCCATCGGCCGCCGACGTCGAGGTCCGCGGCGCCGGGCTCGAGGAGGCGTTCCTCGCGCTCACCGCCGATGGGACCGGGGCCACCAACGAACTAACGGAGGTCAACTGATGCACACCACCTACCTACGCTACGAGCTGCTGCGGAACGTCCGCAACTGGCGGTTCATTCTGTTCTCGCTCGCTTATCCGGTTGTCCTGTATTTCGTCGTCACCTCGCCCCAGCGGCACGCCACCTTCGACGGCGTCGCCTTCCCGCTCTACTTCATGGCCGGGATGGCGGCCGTGGGCACGATGATCGCCGTGATCTCGAGCGGGGCGCGGATCGCCGTCGACCGCTCGGCCGGCTGGACGCGCCAGTTGCGGATTACGCCGCTCACCGCCCGCGACTACCTCGGTACCAGGGTGGCGTGCGGCTTCCTGATGGCGCTGCTCGTGATCCTGCTCGTGTCCCTGTCCGGAACGGCACTCGGCGTGAGACTGTCGGCCGGCGAGTGGACGGGGATGATCGGTCTGATGCTGGTCGGCCTGATCCCGATCGCGGTGCTTGGGATCCTGCTCGGGCATCTGGTCACGCCCGACTCGCTCGCCCCCGCCGTGGGCGGGACGATCATGCTGTTCGCGCTGCTGGGTGGTGCCTACGGGTTCCTGGTCGCGAAGTCAGGCCCGATGTTCGACGTGATCAAAGCGCTGCCGTCCTACTGGCTCGTGCAGGCGGGGAAGACCGCGGTCGCCGGCGGCAGCTGGCCGGCGGAGGGGTGGATCGTGATCGCCGCTCTGGACCGCCGTCCTGATCCCGCTCGCCGTGGTCGTCTACCGGCGCGACACGAGCCGCGTCTGACGTCCTCGGAAAGCCCGTGGTTAGCTCGCTAGATTGGGACGACGTGGACGCCGAGGTCGAGCCGCAGGGCGATTGGGTAGCCAGCCAGCGCCGGTGGACACAGGGGTGGCGCCGGCTCGTGCTGCCCACCGTCTTCCTCGTCTACCTGCTGTATGTCGTCCAGTCGGTGGCGGACAACAACTCGGGCAGCGAGGCGTTCGTCGGCGACGCGATCCTCGTCGTCTTCGCCCTCGTCTATCTCGCGATGGTCGCCGCGGGTCAGCGCACCAGCTCGCGGCGATTCTGGATCCTGTACGGCATTTGCTTCGCGTTGTTCCTCGCGGAGGTGCCGTTCGGCCGGGCGGCGGCGTTCGTCCTGTGCCTGTACATCACCACGCTGAGCGTGGCTCGCCTCGGGACCCGCGCGGCGCCGATCGTGCTCGCGCTGGCGGTGGCAGCGCTGGTCGTCCCAAGCGTGATTCCGTCCTGGCACGACGACCTGGGCGACAGCTGGGGGACCATCACGCCGGTGGCGATCCCGGTGGTCGCGTTCGTGACGTTCGGCGTCCGCCGGGTATTCGAGAGCAACCGCGAGCTCGCGGAGACGCGGGTTGAGCTGGCCCGCCTTGCAGCCGAGAACGAGCGGATCCGAATCGCCCGTGACCTGCACGATCTGCTCGGCCACTCGTTGACGACGATCACGGTCAAGGCCGGCCTCGCGCGGCAGCTCGGCGCAGCCGACCCGGCCCGGTCCCAGCAGGAGATCGCCGAGGTGGAGGAGCTGGCCCGGAGATCGCTCGCCGACGTCCGGGCCGCTGTGACCAGCTACCGGGAAGTGTCACTCGCCGGCGAGCTTGCCACCGGGCGCGAGCTGCTCCGGGCCGCCGGCGTCACCGCCGACCTCCCGCGCGCGGTCGATGCCGTCGAGCCCTCCAACCAGGAGCTGTTCGGCTGGGTCGTGCGCGAGGGGCTCACGAACGTCGTCCGCCACGCCCACGCCAGCTCGTGCTCGGTGCGGCTGTCCCCGTGCTCGGTCGAGATCGTGGACGACGGCGTCGGCGGGAACGGCGCGTCGGGGAACGGGCTCGCGGGACTGCGCGAACGCGTGGCCGCGGCTGGCGGGGTCGTGGACGCGGGGCCGGCAGAACCGAAGGGGTGGCGGTTGCGGGTGTCGCTGGCGCCGGGGGCGGTCACGTGACGATCCGCCTGCTGCTCGCCGACGACCAGGAGCTGATCCGCAGCGCGTTCGCGGCGTTGCTCGCGCTGCAGGACGACTTCGAGGTGGTGGCCGCGGTCGGGCGCGGCGACGAGGTCGTCGCCGCCGCCAAGGCCCACCGCCCGGACATCGCGCTGCTCGACATCGAGATGCCGGGAATCGACGGCCTGGCGGCGGCCGGCGTGCTCAGCCAGGAGGTGCCGGAATGCCGGTCGCTGATCCTGACGACGTTCGGGCGCCCGGGCTACCTGCGGCGGGCGATGGAGGCGGGCGCGTGGGGGTTCGTGGTCAAGGACTCGCCGCCCGAGCAGCTGGCCGACGCGATCCGCCGGGTCGCTGCCGGCGAACGTGTCGTCGATCCGGTACTGGCCGCCGACACGCTGCGCGACGGTACGTCACCGCTGACTGCGCGCGAGCGCGACGTGCTGATCGCGGCCCGGCCCGGCAGCACGGTGTCGGAGATCGCGCACAAGCTGTTCCTGTCCGAGGGAACTGTTCGGAACTACCTGTCGGCGGCGATCGCCAAGACCGGGACTCGCAATCGAGTGGAGGCGGTGAGGATTGCCGACGAACGCGGCTGGCTGTGAGCGGCGGTGGCGGTAACGATGATTTCCGAGCTTACGCTGAGTCTTGGAGGGCGAGCGCATAACGCTCGCGCGTAACACCTCGATCAACGGGAGTCATCATGGGCCAGATCCTGGTACACGAGTTCATCAGTCTCGACGGCGTGTTCGAGGCGCCGAGGTGGACGATGGAATACGGGTTCGATCCGAACATGGGCGAGGCCATCGGCGGGATCATGGGCCCATGCAAGGCGATCCTGCTCGGGCGCCAGACGTACGAGGAGTTCGCCCCGGCCTGGTCGGGCCGGACCGCCGACCAGGACCCGGGCGCACCGTTCATGAACGAGACGCCCAAGTACGTTGTCTCGGCGACGCTCCAGAGCGCTGATTGGGACAACTCGACGATCCTCGGCGGCTACAGCGCCGATTCGATCCGGGCGCTCAAGGATCAGGTCGACGGTGGCATCTACGTGAGCGGCAGCGGCACCCTGGTTCGGGCGATGCTCGCCGACGGCCTGGTGGACGAGCTGCACCTGTTCGTGTATCCGGTGGCGCTCGGCACCGGTGCCCGGCTGTTCGGTGACTCGCCGGTGAAATTCACTCTTGAGCAGACGCACAGTTACGACAACGGGGTCCTTCACCTCGCGTACCGGCTGGCGGAGTAGTTAGGGCCCGTCGGAAAATAATCGACGGACGCCTACAGCTCGGACCGCGCCAGCGCGGCGCCGCCGCTCAGCGCCTTCAGCTTCGCGAAGGCCCGCGCGCGCGGCAGGTACTTCATCCCGCAGTCGGGAGCCGGGACGAGGCGCTCGGCGGGCACGTGCGCGAGCGCCGCGCGGATCCGGCCGGCGACCTGCTCGGGGGTTTCGACAGCATCGTCCCCGAGGTCGAGCACGCCGAGCACGACGACCTTGGGACTGAGCTCGGACAGCTGCCCGAGGTCGAGCCGCGGCTGCGCCGCCTCGATCGAGATCTGCTGGGCGGTGCTGTCGCTGAGCTCGCCGAGGAAGTCGTACCGGTTGCGGCTCTTGGCGCCCACGAGCGCGGCGTAGCCGAAGCACAGGTGCACGGCGGTGGTGACCGACAGCCCCGCGAGCGCGCGGTTGATCGCCGCCACCGCGATCCGTCGCGCCGCCTCGGGATCGTTCCGGAGCCACGGCTCGTCGAGCTGGATCACATCGGCGCCGGCGCGCTCGAGCGCGAGCGCCTCCTGGTTGACCGCCGCGGCCAGGTCCATCACGAGCTCGTCGGGGTCGTCGTAGGCCTCGTTGCTGGCCTGCTGGGCCATCGTGAACGGGCCGGGAAGCGTGATCTTCGTCGTGCGATCGGTGTGGGCGCGGAGGAACTCGATGTCGGCCACCTCGACTGCGCCGCGCCAGCGGACCGGCCCGACGATGCGCGGCACCGTTCTGGGGTCGCCGCCGCTGGTGTGGATCGTGGCCGGGTTGTCCGCGTCGACGCCGTCGAGCGCGGTCGCGAACCGGTTCGAGTAGCTCTCCCGCCGGATCTCGCCGTCGGTGATCGTGTCGATCCCGGCGCGCTCCATGTCGCCGATCGCGAGCACCGTAGCGTCGTCCTGCGCCTCATGGAGGTAGGGCTCGGGAATCCGCCAGGCCCCGCTCACACGGACGCGCGGCACCGAATGCGAGCCGAGCGCGTCGCGATCGATCAGCCACTCGGGCTGGGGATAGCTTCCGACGACGGTGCTCGACAGGGGCTGGGACACGCCGGGCGCGACGATAACCGAGAATCTCCGCATGAGCACTGCCGAGCGAGCGCCGATTGCGATCGTCACGGGCGCGGGGTCGGGGATCGGGCGCGCGATCAGCCGGCGGCTGGCGGGGGCGGGCTACCGCGTGGCGGTGGCGGGCCGGCGCATCGAGACGCTGGAAGGCACCCTTTCGGCGCTGCCGACCGACTCGGAATCGTTCGCCGTGCCCACGGACGTGACCAAGCCCGAGAGCGTGGAGGCGCTGTTCGAGGCCGTCACCGAGCGGGCGGGAAGGGTGGACGTGCTGATCAACAACGCCGGCGTGTTCGGTGCCGCGGCGCCGGTTGAGGACTATCCGCACGACGGCTGGGCGGCGGCCGTCGAGACCAACCTGACCGGCGCGTTCCTGTGCGCGCAGGCGGCATTCCGGCAGATGATCCGCCAGCGCCCGAGCGGCGGGCGGATCGTCAACAACGGGTCGTTGTCGGCGCACGTCCCGCGGCCGAACGCGATCGCCTACACGACGACCAAGCACGGTATCTCGGGGCTGACCAAGGCGCTCGCGCTCGAGGGCCGCCGGCACGGGATCGCCTGCGGCCAGATCGACATCGGCAACGCCGCGACCGACATGACGCGGGAGCTCGAAATCGGAGCGCTCCAGGCCGACGGGTCGATCGTGGGCGAACCGACGATGTCCGTCGAGGCGGTCGCCGACGCGGTCCTGTACATGGTCGAGCTCCCGCTGAACGCGAACGTGCTGTCGATGACCGTGATGGCCTCGGGGATGCCATTCGTCGGCCGTGGCTGACCCGTTCCTGCGCGCGGTCGAGCTGCCGCCCGACCGCGACGGGCGGCCGCGACCGGGCGAGCGCCCAGGCTGACGGGACGCTACGGACGCGCTTCGAGCACGAGGTTGAACGGCGTCTCGGTGGCGCGCCGGAAGCGCGTGAACCCACCGGCGGTGACGACCTCGCGCAGCCGCGCCTCGCCGGCCTGGGCGCCGAGCGCGAGCCCGACCTCCTGGTCGCGCGAGGCCGGCGTGCACACGAGCGTCGAGGCTCCGTAATAGATCCGTCCGACCGGGTTCAGGTTGTCCTCGAGCCGGTCGCCGGCGTACGGCTCGACGATCAGCCACGTGCCGTCGGGCGCGAGCGTGCCGAGCACGTGCGCGGCGGCCCCGACGGGGTCGCCCATGTCATGAAGGCAGTCGAACATGCACACGAGCTCGTAGCCGTCGCCCGGGTATTCCTTCGCGGGCGCGACTTCGAAGCCCACGCGGCCGGTGAGGCCGGCTTGCTCGGCGGCGTGCCGGGCGTGCTCGATCGACGCCTGGTGATAGTCGAAGCCCACGAATTCCGACCGGGGGTACGCCTCCGCCATCAGGATCGTCGAGGCGCCGTGCCCGCACCCGATGTCGGCGACGAGCGCGCCCGCCTCGAGCTTGGCGTCGACGCCATCGAGCGCCGGAATCCATGACGAGACGAGGTTCGCCAGGTAGCCCGGACGGAAGAACCGCTCGGTGCCGGCGAACAGGTCGTGATTGTGCTCGTGCCATCCGACGCCGGCTCCGGTTCGGAACACCTCGGTGATCTTCGGCTCGTCCTTGATCAGCGCGGTGGCGAGCTGGAACGCGCCCGGCACGAACGCCGGACTGTTCTCCTGCGCCAGGGCAAAGGCCTGCTCCGGTAAGAGCGAGAAGGTCCCCTGCCCGGGGTCGTAGCTGACGTAGCCGCCGGCGGCCTGGTTGGACAGCCACTCGCGTACGTACCGAGCGTCGGTGCCGGTACGCCGCGCGAGCTCTTCGGCGCTGACCGGCTCGCCGTCGGCCATCGCACGGTACAGCCCGAGCCGGTCGCCGATGACCACGAGCGCCGCCGACAGCGCCGCACCGAGGTCGCCGACGAACCGGCCCATGAACTCGTCGAGCTTGGCCTGGTCAATGGTCTTGCTGCTGCTCGCCATGACTCACGCCTCGTCCCAGACCTGCACTACGGACTGGCCGGAGATCACGCCGCCGTCGAGCTTGATCACGGTTGCGCACAGCACATTGGTGCCGTCTGGGTAGCGGCACGCCTGGGTGAAGGCGGCCCCGTGGTCGTCGTGGACGGTGTGCTGAACCTTGTGCGTCATGTCGCGGCCGAACATGTCCTCGAGCCACGACTTGATCTCCTCGCGCGTGCCAAGCACCCGCGGCGAGCCGGGTTGAGAGATCTTGTCCGTGATCGTCACGACGGCATCCGGCCCGTACATCGACAGCTGGGTCGCCGCGTCGCGCTCCTCGGCGGCGCGGGTGAAGCGGTCGAGGTCGAAGCTGGTGATGGTGCTCATGGCTCCTCCTTTGTTGGTGATGTGTGCGCCATGTGCGGAGGAGGCTGGCGTGAGGACGTGTTAATGCCGTCAAAAGCGCGTCAAACTGCGCGGTAGGCTTGACGCGTGCTGCGCGCACGCGTGCTTGGCGCACTCGAGGTCGAGATGAACGGGGCCGAGATCGACTCGCCGGCGTCGCAGCGCCCATGGGCCGTGTTCGCGTACCTGGCACTGGCGCCCCGACCGGTTACAAGAGGCGAGCTGGCTAGCCGCTTCTGGCCCGACGTGCTCGAACAGAGCTCGCGGGCGAGTCTGCGCAGCGCGCTGTGGGTGTTGCGCCGCCGGCTCGGCGATGCGGTCGCGGTCGACGGTGAGCGGGTCGGTCTGCGCGACGAGCCGGGGGTGTGGGTCGACTTCCGCGAGTTCGAGCGGCTCGCCGCCGGCGAGGACCCGGCAGCGGCGCTCGAGCTGTGCCGCGGCGACCTGCTCGAGGGCCTCGAGCACGACTGGGCAGTGTCGGCTCGAGACCGGCATCGAGAGCGGGTGATCGAGCTGCTCGAACGGCTCGCCCAGAATGCCGAGCAGCGCGGCGAGCTCCGCGAGGCGATTGAGTTCACCCGGCAGCAGGTCGAGCACGACCGGTTCGACGAGGACGCTCACCGGCGGTTGATCGAGCGGTTCGAGCGCGCCGGCGACCGGGCCGGCGCGATGCGTATCTACCGCAGGCTGGCCGAACGCCTGCGGCGAGAGCTGGGGGTGGCGCCGTCCCGGCAAACGCGCGAGCTGGTCGAGCAAGTGCGCGCGGCGACGCCGGCCCATCCGATCGCCGGGGTGGCTCGAGTGACGCCAGGGTTGCTCGCGCTCGTGGGCCGCGATTCGGAGGTCGCGGAGCTCGAGCGGACATGGGTGGCGGTCTGTTCCGGCTCGGGGGCCGTGGCGGTGGTTCGCGGCGAGGCGGGGATTGGCAAGACGCGGCTGACGAGCGAGCTTCGCTCGCGGGCGCGCGCGTCCGGGGGACTCACCGCGACCGGTGCGGCGCTCGACCTCGGCGGCAGCGCACCGCTCAGCCTGTGGGCAGAGCTGATCCGCGAGCTGCTGCCGGCGCTCGAGGCGCCGCCTCCCGAGGCGGCCTGGCCGGACGACCTGGCGGTACTGACGTCAGAGCTGCCCGCCCACTTCGCACACATCGGCGTGCCGAGCTCGACCGTGGCGCCAGACCTCCAGCGCACCCGGCTGTACGAAGCGGTGGTCGCGCTGCTGGGATGGGCCGCGCGACAGGCGCCGGTCCTGCTCGTGCTCGAGGACGTGCACACCGCCGACGGACCGAGCCTCGAGCTCGCCGGCTACGCCGCGCGCCGCTCCGCAGGGCTGCGGGTGATGATCGTGATGTCGCGTCGGGAGCTGCCCCGCAGTGCGGATGCCGACCGCCTGGAGCAGGCGCTTCGCGCGCGCGGACTGCTGGCGTGCGAACTCGAGCTGGGGCCGCTCGGGTCTGAATCGGTGGCGGCGCTGGCGCGGCAGGCGGCCCGCTTGACCGACGCGGACGTCACGCGCGTCCTCGAGCGCGCCGAAGGCAATGCGCTGCTCGCGGTGGAGACCTCGCGGGCGCTCGGGCGAGGCCAGGACGACGTGGCGCGGAGCCTACTCGGGTCGGTGCGCGCGACGCTGGCTCCGCTGTCCGCAGACGCCCGCGATCTCCTCGAGCTGACCGCGGTGGCGGCACGCCCGCTCGACGCCGTCGAGCTTGGGCGGCTCCCGGTCGCCGATCCGGAGGAGGCGGCGTCCGCGGCGCTCGAGTCGGGGCTGCTGCTCGCCGCCGGCGACGGGATCGCCTTTCGGCACGCCCTCCTGAGCGACGCCGTCTACGAGGAGATCGCCGGGCCGCGCCGGCGCGGGCTCCATCAGCGGTGGGCGGATGTGTTAGTGGCCTGCGAGCAGGCCGGCGCGATTCCCCGCCCTGCCGAGGTCGCGCGTCATCTGCGGCTGGCGGGCGCCGACGCCGAGGCGGTGCCGCAGCTCGTCCGGGCGGCGGCGGACGCCCGAGGCGTCGCAGCGCTGGCAGAGGCGGTGAGGTACCTCGAAGAGGCGCTGGAGATCTCGCCGGCGCGCGCCGAGCTGTGGCTCGAGGCCGCCGAGCTCGAGGCCTGGCGGGGGCGCGCGGAGGAATCGGAGGCGGCGTTCGGGCGAGCGCTTGCGCTGCTGGTGGGGGCGGAACCGCTCGAGCTCGCGCGCGCCTGGCTGCGGCGAGCCCGTGCCAACCACGGCCCGATCTGCTTCCCCCGCGTCGTACTTGAGAGCGCCCGCACCGCGCTCGGGCTCCTCGTCGTCTCGGAGTTGCCCGAGCCGGCGATCAGCGAAGAGCACAGCGAGGCGCTCGCCGCCTGGGCCTGGGCCGAGGCGATTGCGGGCAGCGTCGACGAGGCGGAGCGCCTGTTGGCGCAACTCAGCTCCGGCCGCGACGCAGGCGGCGATCTGCACATCTATGACGTCGGCCATGCGCGTGCGCTCGCGTTGATGCGCCGCGGCCGGTTCGTCGAGTCCTATGGTCCGTCGATCGCCGCCGGCGAGGCAATCGAGCGCGCGGGCCGCCCAGACCTGGCCTACGGGTGCTGGGCGAACGTCGCCAGCGCGGCGGGTGCCGCCGGCGACAACGAGCGAGCACTGGAGTTCCTCGACCGCGGCCTCGCCGCGCTCGCCGGCCGCGGCCTGCAGGGCCTCGAGGTCCACGTGCTGGCGGCCAGATCGTTCGCGCTGCGCAGGATGAAGCGGATCGCGGATGCCCGGGCCACGTCCGAGGCCGAGCAGGCGCTGGCCGATCAGCTTGGGCAACCGCGGCTGGTGGCGATGGCCTCTCACGACCGTGGGCTCGTCGCCCTCGAGGAGGGCGAGCACGAGCTCGCCGCCGCGCTTCTGGCGCAGTCGCTGGTGGACGGGGCGCCGATCAGCCGGCCGCTGACTCGCCTTGCGCTGGCCGAGGCGCTGGCACGGGGCGGGCATCCGGATGAGGCCGCCGAACAGGTTCGCGCCACCGTGCTCGAGCCAGTTCGCCCGAGCGACTTCCCCGACACGCTGGTGCCGAGGCTCGCGCGCGTCCAGGGGCTCGTCGCGCGTGCGCGCGGGGACTGTGACGACGCTGAGCGCCGGCTCGAGGAGTCGATCGGCGGCTGGGAGCGCGTCGTGGCGCGGAGCAGCCGCGCTGAGAACATCACGACCGTGCTCGCCGACCTGGGGCGCCCGCTCGTCGGCTTGGTCGACCCCGAGCGCGAGCTCGCGCGGGCCCGTGCCGACCTGCAAGCCGTACGGTCACGAGAAGGAGCAGCCGATGCCGTCGTTCCATGACAGCGCGACGTCGTCCGCGCGGCCCGAGGAGGTGTGGAAGCTCCTGTACGACCCGTCGCGGTTTCCCGACTGGTGGGCGGGGATCGGCACCGTCGAGGTGCGCGGCGAGCGCGAGTACACGATGTACCCCGACGGATATCCGGACTTCCCGATGGCCCAGCTGCTCGAGACCCGCCAGGACCAGCAGCGGGTGACGGTGTCCTGTCTGGTCTCGGACCTGCGATTCGAGTGGCGCCTGCAGCCCGATGGGGAAGGAACCGTGATCACCGTCGACGTCGAGATCCCCGACGCCGAGGCCAGTCGCCTGGAGACTCAGCGTGAGATGATCAGCGCATCGATGCGCCGCCTGGCAGAACTGGCGGTGGACACGTAAACGCATGAGAGGAGACGACGATGGAGGCGACTAGCGTGCGGACCCCGCAGGAGGTGTTCCAACATCACGCCGAGGCCCTGATTGCCGGGGATCTCGACGGGATCGTGGCCGACTACTCCGACGACGCGGTGTTCATCACGCCCGACGGAGTGCTCCGCGGGAAGGACGGCGTCCGTCAGGCGTTCACGAAGCTGCTCTCGGACCTCCCGAGCGCCGACTGGGACGTCCCGACGACGATCTTCGAGGGCGACGTGCTGCTGATCGAGTGGAAGGCGGAGGCCGAGAACACGAAAGCCGTCGACGGGATCGACACGTTCGTTTTCCGCGACGGGCAGATCCGCGTCCAGACCGTCCGCTACACGCTTACCAATAAGGGCTGACCTCGAGCTGGACGGGCTGCGATTGCCGGCGGATTGTGGGTAGGGGGAGGGCCTGGACGTCGATCGGAAAGGAGCGGCCCTGATGCCACCACGCGGAGTCAAGCCGGGAACGAAGCGAGCTCGCCAGTACGAGCACGTCAAGCTGAGCGAAAAGGCTCAGGGCAGGAGCGAGAGCCGCGCCGAGGAGATCGCCGCGCGCACGGTCAACAAGGAGCGGGCGCGCTCGGGCGAGTCCCGCGCCAGCTCGCGCACGTCGACCGACGACATCTCCTCGGGCCGGCGCGGCGGTCTGCGATCCGGAACGAATCGGGGCAAGGGACGAACCCGCGATCAGCTCTACAACGAAGCCAAGCAGCTCGGGATCGAGGGACGCTCGAACATGAACAAGGATCAGCTGCAGCGCGCCGTCGATAGGCGCAAGTAGCCGGGGTCCGCCTGAAGGGTGACAAGACCTCCACGGGCGGCCGGTTGAGCGGGGATTAAGCGGTCGGCGCGGAGGTTGAGTGCGCGCGGAGCGGGTATCACGCGGGCGTGATCGAGCGGGACCCGCGCCTTCAGGCGGGGGCGTACATCACCGACGGGATCGACCTGTTCGAGGTCACCGGGATGCAGCGGGGTCCGGGCGTGATGGGTATCTCAACGGTCCGGATCATGGTCGAGAACTGCCGGAACCTCCGTTGCCTCGAGTTCCTCCCCGACAAGATCAGGTGCTCGTTCGAGCTGGTCAAGGCCGCGCCCGCGTGCAACTGCCCCGATGTCCTGGAGGACATCGCCTGGGAAGCTGACCTCGCCGCCTGACGCGGCGAGCGTTCCGCTGTCTTCAGGTGCTCAGGCGGGGATGAGGATTCCGCGCCCCTGGAGCCGGCCGCCGTCGAGGTCGGCCATCGCGTCGTTGATCGCGTCGAGCGGGTATGTGCTCGTGTGCAGAGTGACCTGGCCCTGCGCTGTCAGCGTCATCAGCTCCTCGAGGTCGGTGTAGGTCCCCACGAGGTTGCCGATGAACGAGATCTCGCGCGAGATCACGTCGATCGTCGGGATGTTGATGTTCTCGCCGTAGCCGATCACGTAGTAGAAGCCGCCGTCGCGGATCATCGCGATTCCGTCCTCGATCGCGCCCTTCTCGCCGACGAAGTCGATGATCGCCTCGGCGCCCAGTCCGTTGGTCATCTCCTTGACCGTGTCGACGTGCTTGGAGCCCTCGACCTTGACGGTGTGATCGGCCCCGAGTTCGCCCGCGAGCGCCAGGGCCTGCTCGGAAGGGTCGACCACGATGATCTGGGCGGACGTCATCGCCTTCAGGCACTGGATCCCGATGTGGCCGAGTCCGCCGGCGCCGATCACGACCGCGTACGTGCCGGGCTGGAGCACCGGGATCGCCTTCTTGACCGCGTGGATTGCGGTCAGGCCGGCGTCGGCGAGCGCGGCGATGTCCTTGGGCTCGAGCGTGGGCGCGAGCTTGACGACTGACCTGGCCGAGGTCTGCAGGAAATCGGCGAAGCCGCCGTCACGGTTGATCCCCGGGAACGAGCCGTTCAGGCAGTGCATGTCATCGCCGCGCCGGCACGGCGGGCACAGGCCGCAGGAGATGAATGGGTGGACGATCACGGTGTCGCCGACCGCGACGTTCGTCACCCCGGAGCCGATCTCGTGCACCCAGCCCGCGTTCTCGTGACCCGGTGTGTACGGCAGCACGACCTGAGACTTCTCCGCCCACTGGCCCTCTTGGATGTGCAGGTCGGTCCGGCACAGCCCGGCGGCGCCGATCCGCACGATCACGTCGAGCGGCCCGTTGATCTTGGGCTCGTCGATCTGCTCGAGCTTCAGCGCTTCGTGATAGGCGTGCAGCCTCGCGGCCTTCATCGCAAAACCTCCTCAGGATCTTCGATCGCCACGCCGTAGCGTGATTGCAGAAGCGAGCGGCAGATGCCGCCGTTGACCTCGAGGCTCATTCGCACGAGCCGGGCCGTGCGCAGCCAGCGCTTGAGCTCCGCGGCCGGAACCGGCTCGCCGTTCGGGAGCACGAACGCGGGCTCGCCCGGGTCGTGCGCCAGGCCGAGCCGCCGGCGCAGCTCGACGCAGCGACGCGCGTCGGGGACGTCCTCCGGCAGGTCCTCGAGCCGGAGTGCTGCAACCTCCTCGGGGCTGGCCCCGTCACGGAGCAGCATCTCGCACAGCCGAGACTCGCGGCCGACCAGCGCCTTTCGCAGGAACAGCTCGCGGAGCGCGGCCAGGTCGTCGTCGACGGTCTCGCCCGGGAACGCCCCGCTGAAGCCGTCGCCGCGGCTGAGCGCGGCGTTGATCTCCGCGCCCGTGTAGTGGTCCTGGAGCTTGATGCTCACATCGCGGACCTCGGGCAGCCGGCCCACGACCTTACGCGCGTCGGCTGCCATCAGGAACGCGAAGTTGGGAGCGCACTGCGGCGTCGGCAAACGGAGCACAACCTCCACGTCGCCGTCGTCGCTCACCTCGCAGGAGGCCACGAACCCGAGCCTGGTGATCGGCTCGTCGAGCTCGGGGTCGTAAACCTCGGCGAGCGCGTCGATCACGCTCGCCTTCGTCATCGTCGTCGTCATCGTCACGCGGACTCGACGAGCTGCGCGTCCTCCTTCGCCGCCGGGGTCCCGCCGTTCTTTAGCGTTAGCTCCTGAGGTACCTCGATGTCGTACAGCTTGGCCGCGTTCAGCCCCATGATCTTCTTCTTGGTCGCGGTCGTCGGATGCGGGAAGTCCGAGTACTCCTCGGTGTCGGGCATCGTCCAGTCGATGAACCCCTCGACCTGCCACTTCGGCTCCCAGATGCCGTAGTCGCTGCCGAACAGGATCTTGTCCTCGCCGACCCAGAACAGCAGCTCTCCCATGACCTTGTTGAAGAACCGCGGACGGGCGTGCATCAGGCCGCCGATCACGACCGCCAGGCCGGCGTAGACGTTCGGCTCCTGGGTCGCCATGAAGCAGAAGTCCTCGATCCGCGGCAGCCCCACGTGCTCGACGATGAAGTTGAGCTCGGGGTTGGTGGTGGCGGCGACGTCGATGTCCTTGACGTCGAACGCGTCCTTATCGAGCGGCCAGATCGTCGGGCCCTTGTGGGCGTGGACGTTCTTGATCCCGAGCTCCTTGCACTTGTCGAGGAACATCTGCGCCTGGGGGTCGGACAGCTTCCAGCCGCGCGAGCCCTTGTACCACTCGGCGGTGTAGACCTTGACGCCCTTGAGGTTGTAGCGCTTGGCGTCCTCCTCGAGCTGCTTGAGCCCGGCCTCGCCCTCACGCGGATCGAACCGCCCGTTGACGATCAGCTTGTCCGGGAACTTCTCGACCATCCGCGCGTTGCGCTCGGCTGTGTTGAAGCCCTCCGTGTACCACTCCTTCAGGTACGTCGACTGGAGGATTCCGGCGTCGACGTGGCCTTCCTCGAACACGTCCTTGACGTAGTCGTCCTCGGAGTACTTCATGAACTTCTCGAGCGGCCAGTGCGTCTCCGGAGGACCCAGTCCCATGTACGCGTGGAAGCACTCGATCCAACCCTTGGCGTACTGCTCCTGCCCCTTGACCCAGTTCGCGGGACTCGCGTCCCAAAAGTGCTGATGGGCGTCGACGACGAAGTAGCTCTCCCCGTCCTTCTCGTACATGCCTCTCCTCTCGACGGTCGATCGGTCGGATCGCCACTCTACTCCGCGCCAACCGCCCGCCGCCAGGCGAGATTCAGGTAATCCGGACGCCGGCGGCCGCTTGGGCTCGGGTTTCTCGACACTCGTCGTCGGCCGCCGCGCGAGTGTGGCGAAACCCGGGCTGGGCTGGGGTCAACTCCACACTCGACGCTGGCCGCCCCGCGAGTGTGGCGAAACCCGCGCTGCAGCGGGGTCAACCCCACACTCGGTGCCGGCCGCGGCGCGAGTGTGGCGAAACCCGGGATCAGTCGTGGGACGGCTGGCGCCCGGGTCGCGGGTTCAGTCGTCGGGGTCCTGCGGCGTGGGGAAGCCCTTGTCGATCAACTCGATCCGATAGCCGTCTGGATCCTGGACGAAGCAGATCCGTCCGATCTCCTCGCGGCCGCCGGGCGAGTAGGGCGGCTTCTCGGGCTCGATCCCCTTGGCGTTGAGCTGCGCGAGCAGAGCGTCGAGGTCCTCGACGACCATCGCCATGTGGTTGTAGCCGTCGCCCAGGTCGTAGGGCTGATCACGGTCACGGTTGACGGTCAGCTCGAGCGTGTCGCCGTCGCCGGGGAGCCCCATGTAGATGTTGTAGGCGGTCTGAAAGTTCAGCCGGCCGCGGCGCTCGAAGCCGAGCAGCCCGTAGAACCGCTCGGATGCGTCGGGGTCGCGAACGCGGACGCAGGTGTGGACGAATGGCATGCGCGCCAGCCTATCCGAAGGCCGCGGCGCTCAGGAGGGGAGGCCCTGGGTCGCCAGCCGCTTGTTCTTGTAGCGCGGATCGTCGGTGAGCTCGCGGCCGAACCAGTCCGGCGGGACGAACGCCGACGCGTCGGCCGGCGTGTCGAACTCGACCTCGGCGGTGAGGAGGCCGGACAGCCGGCCGTGGTAGATGTCGAGCTCGATCGTCAGACCGTCTCCGTACGGAATCGCGTAGCGCCGCTTCTCCAGGCGCCGGCCGTCGGTAAGCGGCCAGAGCGCGGCAAATCGGCGGGCTTCGATCTCGATCTCCTCCTCGATCCGCGACCCGTCCCCGCTCGACTTGACGGTCAGGAACGTCTCCTCGCCGTAGCGCCGGAGCCTGACCTCGACGTCGTCGGTGATCGCCAGGTATCCCTGTTCGATCTCGCCGGAAGGCTGCGCGTCGAGGCCATCCGGGGGCCGCTCAACCAGGAACTTGCGCTCGATCTCGATCCCGTCGGCCATGTCGGCTCCTGATTCTGACGTGCGGCTTGGGAGTAAGCCGGCCCGGGGCGCACGGGCACGCCGGCGCAGGGCGCAGGGCGAGGGGCACGCCGGCGCAGGCGCAGGGGCGCGCCGGCGCGGGCGCGGGGCAAGTCGGCGCGGAGCCGCCGAAGCGCCTGGTAGGCGCCTCGACTTCCCCGCGTCTTTACCGGACTCGGCCGAGCCAAGCTCACGCCCTACCGACCGAGCCTCGACCCCTCCGTTACCCGCTCAGTGGCCCCGGTAACTGAACGCTCGCCGGCGCGTCCAGCGGGTCCGCCTCAGCCCGTGGGTGTCAGCACGATCACCGGGATCACGCGATCGGTCTTCGCCTGGTAGTCGGCGAAGTTCGGTGAGCGCTCCACCTGTGCGCTGAACAGCCGATCCCGTTCCTCGCCGGAGGCCTCGGCGGCGACGACGTCGATCGTGTCGGTCCCGACCTCGATCGTCACGTTCGGGTGAGCCCTGAGGTTGTGGTACCAGTCGGGATTGGTCGGAGCGCCTGCCTTGGAGGCGAAGATGACGTAGCGGTCGCCGTCACGGTCGTAAGCGAGCGGGTTGATCCGGTCCTTGCCCGACTTCGCGCCGACGTGATGCAGCAGCAGCAGCGTCGTGTCGTCGAACATGCCGCCGACCACTCCCTGGTTGGCGCGGAACTCCTCGATGATCTGGGCATTGAAGTCCTGGGGCGACGTCGACATGCTGCTCCTCGGGGTCGTGGCGGGAACGCGATCATCTCGGCATCGTCGTCTCTGTGTGGGATTTCGGTGAGGGTTCTCTCACGTAGGAAGGGTCGGCATCGGCGCGGAGTCGGGCGGGTCGGAGGGCTACTCATCGACAAAGGAGGAGAGAGCCATGATCTCCGATCATTCTCCACGCTCGTATCCACGGGGGGTCGCCGTGCTTGCGCGGTGCGCAGCCACAGGTAGACGAGCGGTCCTGCCGACACTCGTGTGCCTGTGCGGGTGGTTCGCGCTCGGCGCCGCGAGCGCGCAGGCCGCGTTCATCACGGGGTTCACGCCGACGACGCTGGCGACCACGGTGCCGAGCAACGGTGACGTGAACCCATACGGCATCGTCACGGTGCCGCGGAGCGTCGGGCTGCTGCAGCGCGGCGACGTGCTCGTCAGCAACTTCAACAACTCTGGTAACCAGCAGGGAACCGGCACGACGATCGTGCAGATTCCGCCCGGCGACAGGGATGCGAACGCCGGTGACGCGCCGCTGTTCGCCCAGATCAATCCGAAGGCGCTCCCGGGACCGTGTCCGGGCGGGGTCGGGCTCACGACGGCGCTTGCTGTCACCCGCAGCGGCTTCGTGATCGTCGGCAGTCTCCCGACCACGGACGGCTCCTCGGCGACCGCCAAAGCCGGATGCCTGCTCGTCCTCAACAGCCGCGGCCAGGTCGTCGAGACGATCGCCGGCGGTCCGATCAACGGGCCGTGGGACATGACCGCGGTCGATCACGGCTTGTTCGTAACGCTGTACGTGACGAACGTGCTCAACGGCACCGTCGGCGCCGGGACGGACGCCAACGGAAACGGGAAGGTCGTCGACCGCGGCACGGTCGTCCGGATCGAACTGCTGACGATCCCGGGCATTCGTCCGGTCGTACTCGACGAGCACGTGATCGCCACCGGGTTCCCCGAGCGCACCGACCCGAATGCGCTCGTGATCGGACCCACCGGCGTCGCCCTCGGGCGTGACGGCACGCTGTACGTCGCCGACACGCAGGGCAACCGGATCGCCGCGATCCCGGACGCGCCGTTCCGCTTCTTCCCCGCTACCGGCGGAGGGCGGACGGTGTTCAAGGGCGCGCCGCTGAACGCGCCGCTGGGACTGACGCTCGCGCCGGGTGGCGACATCCTCACCGCCAACGGCGACGACGGCAACGTCATCGAGACGACGCCTAGCGGAACCCAGGCGGCCGTCGTGGCGGCCGACCCGAGCGCGGGGGATCTGTTCGGCCTGACCCTCACGCCCGATCAGTCCGGCGTCTACTTCGTCGACGACGGGACCAACACGTTGAACCTGCTGGCTCCCTGAGTCAGTACGCCGCGGCTGGTGGTCGTCCCCACATCTGCGGGGCGGCCACCGAGCCGCCGGCGGTCCTTACGGCGACGTGAGGCCGAGGATCAGCTGCGCGGTCTCAAGCGGGACGTCCAGCTGGGGCGCGTGGCCGACGTCGTCGAGCACGACCCAGTCGGCGTGTGGCAGCCAAGCTTCCCGATAGCGGGCCGCGGTCGACGGCCAGCCGAGCAGCTCGTCCGCGGTGCCCCACACGACCCGCACGGGGCAGTCGAGCCGTTCGGCGTCGAGTCTCCATCCGTCGTGGCGCGCGACCTCGAGGAGCGGACCGACCGCCTTGCACCCGGCGACGGCGCAGATCTGGTGGGCGATCAGCTCGGGCGGGATGTGCTCGAAGCTCACTGTCGTCAGACGCGTGGCGCGGCGGCGGCCCTCCGGAGTGCTGACGATCGCCTCGGCGTGGGGCGCGAGCGCCCGTAGCTGCTCCTGCATATCTCGGAAGTGGTCGAGCGTCTCGTCGACGGAGCCATCTCCCTCGGCCCAGCCGCCCGCCGGCGCGAGCGCGACCACGGATTCGGCCCGGCCGCGGGTGGCGAGCTGCAGCGCGAGGTAGCCACCGAGCGAGTTGCCGACGATGTGCGCGGTCGCGAAGCCGGCGTGGTCGAGCATCCGCTCGAGCGCGTCGACGATTGCGGCGGTGGTGCGTTCCCGCGGAAGCGGCGGACCGCCAGCGTGGCCGGGCAGCGTCAGCGCCAGCACGTCGTGCCGGCGCTCGAGCGTCGGCAGCACGAGCTCCCATGTCCGCCAGGTGTCGGTGAAGCCGTGCAGGCACACGAGCGGTGGTCCGGCGCCGCCGCGATGGGCCGAGGTGAACTCGAACGACAAGCTCAGCCCGCGGCGACCCAGCCGGTGCTCCGCTGCCACAGCTCCTTCGCCAGGCTCGCCGTCACGGCGGCGCCCGGCTGCCTGGGCGCGCACTCGTCGTAGTAGCGGCCGCTCTCATCCGCGAGTGCGGGCGAGGTCGCGCAGTAAAGCGAGGTCCGGGCGCCCTGCTCGGGCGAGTCCATCCTGCGCTTCATCAGCGCTCGCGCCGGCCACGGGACCCGGCGCCAGATGTCAGACGCGATCACGCCGGGGTGCAGCGAGTAGGTGGTGACTCCCGTGTCCTCGAGCCGGCGCGCGAGCTCCTGGGCATGGAGCACGTTGGCGAGCTTCGAGACCGAGTACTCGCGCATTCCGCTGATCGACCGGGTCGGCCGGCGGACCGCTTCGAAGTCGATCCCGGGCGCGCCGTAATGCGCGCCGCTCGCGACGTTCACGATCCGGGCGGGGGCGCTGTTGCGCAGGCGGTCGAGAAGCAGGCTCGTGAGCAGGAACGGACCGACGTGGTTGGTCCCGAACGCCAGCTCGAAGCCGCCGGAGGTCATCCCCCGGCGGCCGGCGAGCCCGGCATTGTTGATCAGGACGTGCAGCGGTTCTCCGCGCGCGAGGAACCCCTCCGCGCACGCCCGCACCGACGCCAGGTCGCCGAGGTCGAGTGACAGCAGCTCGAGGTCGCGGTTGCCGGTCTGGGCGGCGATCTCCTCCACCGCCCGGCGGCCGTTCTCCTCCGAGCGGCAGGCCAGCAGCACCCGGGCGCCGCGGTTCGCCAGCCCCCGGGCGGTCTCCCGGCCGATGCCGGTATTGGCCCCGGTGATGAGGAACGTCCTGCCGTCGAGATCGCGCACGCGGAGAGGATATGCAGCGGCGGGTCAAGGACGGGCGGCCGGGTGCCGATGCTTGGGTCGACGACCGGACGAGGTGAGGGATCCAGTGCTTACGACCAGGAAGCGGCTCCGCAGCTACGACATCGCGTTGATCGGGATCGTGCTGCTCGCCTGCGGCATCGCGGTGATCGCGGGCGCGCCGAGCACCGGTTACGGACTGCCGCTCGCCGGCGCGTTGTGGTCCAGCGCGGCGGCGACGTTCGCGTTCGCCCGGCGCCCGAGCCGGCGCTGACTCTCGAGGCCCGGCCGAGTCCTCCGCCGCCGGCCGTGAGTTGCTAGCCGGGGACGCCCTGCGCGGTCGCCACGCGCCGGAGCTCGATCCGCGCGATCGAGCGCTTGTGGACCTCGTCGGGCCCGTCGGCGAATCGCAGCGTCCGCAGGTGGGCGTACATCCACGCGAGCGGGAAGTCGTCCGACACGCCGCCCCCGCCGTGGACCTGAATGGCCCGGTCGACGACCCGAAGCGCGACGTTCGGCGCCGCGACCTTGATCGCGGAGATCTCGGTGCGGGCAGCCTTGTTGCCGACCGTGTCCATCAACCAGGCCGCGCGCAGGGTAAGCAGGCGCGCCATCTCGATCTCGATCCGCGACTCGGCGATCCAGTCCTGGACGTTCGCCCGCTCGGACACCGGCTGACCGAACGTGACCCGGGACGCTGCCCGCTCGCACATCAGCTCGAGCGCGCGCTCGGCGGCCCCGATGCAGCGCATGCAGTGGTGGATGCGGCCAGGCCCGAGACGCGCCTGGGCGATCAGGAATCCGTTGCCCTCCTCGCTGATCATGTTCGCGGCGGGCACGCGGACGTCCTCGAACAGCAACTCGGCGTGGCCCTCCTGATCGACGTAGCCGAACACCGGCAGGTTGCGCAGGATCTGGAGACCGGGGGTCTCGCGGGGGACGAGGATCATCGACTGCTGTTTGAACGGGTTCCCGCTCGCCCCGGTCGGGTCGGTCTTGCCCATCACGATCATGATCTTGCAGCGGTCGCGCATCGCCCCCGAGATCCACCACTTGCGGCCGTTCAGCACGTATTCGTCGCCGTCGCGCTCGATTCGCAGCTCGATGTTGGTTGCGTCCGAGCTCGCCACCGCCGGCTCGGTCATCGCGAACGCGGACCGGATCTCCCCGTCGAGCAGCGGCGCCAGCCACCGGTCCTTCTGCTCGGGCGTCCCGAACTGGGCCAGGACCTCCATGTTCCCCGTGTCGGGCGCCGCGCAGTTGCACGCCTCGGGGGCGATGTGGCTGCGGCCCATGATCTCCGCCAGCGGTGCGTAGTCGGCGTTGCTGAGGCCGGGCGCGCCCCACTGCTCGCCCCCGTGAGGGAGGAACAGGTTCCACAGGCCGAGCTCCAGGGCCCGCTCCTTGAGCTCCTCCATCACCGGCGGGTGCGAGTGGGGATCGCCGGAGGCGACGAGCTGCTCGTGGTAGACCGCCTCGGCGGGGTAGATGTGCTCGTCCATGAACGCGAGCAATCGCTCGCGTAGCGCCTGGCAGCGATCTGAGAACTCGAAGTCCATCGGCTCGCGGCCGAACACTACCGGCGCGGCGGCCGGGTCGGACTACGCCAGCATCGAGGCGATGACCTCAGCGAACCGGCGCAGGTCGATCGGCTTTGACACGTACGCGTCGCACCCGGCCTCGAGCGCGTCGTGTTCGTCGGCCGGCATCACGCCGGCGGTGCAAGCGACGATCGGGATCGAGGCGGTCACCGGGTGGGACTTCAGCTTGCGCGTCAGGTCGAGGCCGCTGCCGTCGGGCAGGTTCAGGTCGAGCACGATCATCGCGGGCTGCGCTTCGGCGAGCGCCCGCTCGGCGGCGGCCAGCGAGTCGGCGGCACGGACCTCGTGACCCTCGAGCTCGAGCAGCCGCTCGAGCAGCCTGAGGTTCAGCTCGTGATCGTCGACGATGAGGATGTGTCGCTCCATGACGCCCTATCGTCTCCCGGGCGCCGGAGCTTGACTCACGTGTATAGGTTTCATGGAGGGTTCGCGCTGGCCTGCAGCTCGTCGCGTGTCGGTGGCCAGACCAGCCTCACGCACTCGAGTGCGGCGCCGGCGCCGGCTTTATCCCAGTTGCGCGTCGCTATTTCGAGGTCGGTCAGCGCTGTCAGCAGGCGCTGGGCCCCGAGCATCAGGGCGTCGTTGCGGCATCGATGAGCGGCGCCCGTCGCGCGATCGAGATCGCCGGCGGCCATCGCACGCTCGACGTCGTCGATCGCCGCGGTCATGTTGTCCAGCATCGACGACACGATCGCCACCGCGTCGGTTCCCATCACGCCCTCGAGCTCGCCGATCCGCCCCAGGTCGATGTAGTCGCTCACGACTCGGCATCGGTCGTCGCCATCGAAAGCGATCATAGGTACCGGGGGCGGCGGTGGCGCCGGCCCATTCATCGGCCGAGCCCTACCCCCGCAGGGCCGAGCCCTACCCCCGGAGGGTCTTGTGGATCCGGCGGAGAAGCGCGTTGTGAGTCGCGGCCAGGCCGGTCACGCCGAGTGCCACGACGAACACGCCCGCGACCAGCGCGAGGCCTGCCAGTACCGCCGGCCAGTGTTTCTCGAGGAAGTCCCTGCCGGCCGACAGCATCTCGTCGGCCCGCTCACCCGCGAACGTGAGGGTCGCGACGATCCCAAGCAGCGGCAGCACGAAGCAGATGTTGAACAGCAGCAGCAGCACGAGATCGCGCACCGGGCCGAGCCCCGACCCGACGATCGCCGCGATCGCCGCGAAGTACGGGAACGCGGTCGGCAGCTCGACCGCGGTGATCGATGCGCCGAGGACCCAGCTCGACTTCCCCTGCGGGTCGAAGGCGGGCACGTCGCGCATCGACAACCGTGCCCGGTGGCGCCACAGCAGCGCCGCAGCGGCCATCATCGCCACACCCACGGCGACCTCGACGATGTCGGTGATGTGATGATGCGGGTGAGGCAGAAGCGGGCGGATCAGCTGGCCGGCGCCGACTCCGATCGCGGCGCCGCCGAGGAAGTACACCGCGAACACCGCGGCTGTGAACTCGGCCACCCGGTTGCGAGCGCGCTCTCCGGTCGCCAGATACAGCGCCGGAGCGATCGTCGTCGGGTTGAGCGAGTCCGCCAACCCGATCGACATGACAATGCCAACCAGTCGGAGCATGCGCGCATTCTCTACTTCCCCGCCTGGCCCCTGCCCGACTGATGAGAGCTCTCTCAGGCGAAATGCAGCTCTTCGTCCTCCTCGTCGGAGACGATGCGCTCGCACGTGGGGCACCACCAGCGTGCCTCCATCGGCGTTCCGCAAACGCCGTGCAGGGGTGCGATTCCGCCCTCGGCGTTGCGTGCGCCCCAGCCGGCGAGCAGCCGCAGCGCGCCGGCGAGCTCACGACCCGCCGCGCTCAACTCGTAGACGAAGCGGGGCGGGCGTTCGGAGTACGGGCGCGCCACCACCAGCGCGTTGCGCTCGAGCTGGCGCAGCCGCTGCGTGAGCACGTTGGGCGCGATCCCCGCCACCCCCTCCTGGAGGTCGCCGAATCGCCGCGGCCCGTCGAGCAGTGCCGCGATCACCAGCAGGGTCCAGCGGTCGCCGACGGCGGCGAGCGCGTCGGCCAGGGCCGAGCGGGAGGTCGCGTCGAACCCCTCGGAGGAGGAGGTCGCGTCGAGCCCGGGGTACGCGCCCCCTGGGTCCACTGGCTCGTCGACCGGCGTGCGCTCGTCGATCACAGCCAGATCGTACGCACGGTAGCGGTGGGTCGTCGGTGGCGACCGTGGCGGCTCGATTCGCTGGGGGCGGCCCAACGGCGGGCACCCGGAGGAGGGCGGGTGCGTTCCCGCGTGCGCCAACGTACTATGCTTGTCACTTGCATATTGCAAGTCAGTAGTTGCACAAGGAGAAATGTCGGAAATGACTGTTATTGAGGAGTTGGAGACCGCGATTCAGACGGCCGCGGAGAGCACGGGTCCGAAGGTGATCGGGCTCGGCCACGGATGGGGGAGGGGTTCAGGCTTCGTGATCGGATCCAGCCGGATCCTGACCAACGCCCACAACCTGCGGGGCGATGAGGTGACCGTCATGTTCTTCGACGGCCGGCGGGAGACGGGCCGGGTCCTGGCGTCCGATCAGGATCTCGACCTGGCCGTGATCGAGGCCGACACGGCTGACATCGAGCCGCTCGAGTGGTCCGAGGATGCCGAGGACTCGGTGCCGCTCGGGCGCGCGGTGCTCGCCCTCGCCAACCCCGGGGGCCGTGGCCTTCGTGTCACGCCCGGGTTCGTGTCGGCGCCGGCCCGCAGCTTCAGAGGCCCGCGAGGGCGCCGGATCAGTGGTGCGATCGAGCACACGGCGCCGTTGCCTCGTGGCTCTTCGGGCGGCCCGCTGGTCGACGCATCCGGGCGCCTGCTCGGGATCAATGCAGTTCGGGCCGACGGTGGCCTGATCCTCGCAATCCCCGCCGATCGCGCCACGCGTGAGCGCGTTGAGCAGCTCGGTCGCGGCGAGTCGCCCAAGCGCGCCCGTCTGGGCGTGGCAATCGCCCCGCCCCGCGTCGCGCGGCGGCTGCGGCGAGCCGTGGGTCTACCCGAGCGAGACGGCGTGCTGGTGCGCGCGGTCGAGCGAGGCAGCGCGGCGGACCGTGCGGGCCTCGAGCGCGGCGATCTGATCGTCGCCGTCGGCGGCCGCGAGCTCGACCGGATCGAGGCCCTGTACGAGGCGCTCGACGGCGCGCAGGTCGGTGGGAGCCTCGAGTTGAAGATCGTCCGTGGCGCCGACGAGCGCACGGTTTCGGTCAGCCCGTAGGGCGAGGTGGATCCGATGAGTACGACGACCGAGCAACGCGAGAGCGACGCCGAGCGCCGTGAGGCCGAGGCGCTCGACGCCTACTCGCGAGTCGTGGTCGACGTCGCCGAGCGCGTCGCCCCGAGCGTCGCGAACCTGCGCGTGATGCGCCGCGGTCGCGGCGGGCAGGTGCCGGCCGGCGCCGGCAGCGCCGTCGCGCTGACCCCGGACGGATTCCTGCTCACCTCGGCGCACGTGGTCGCCGGCCCCGGTCGCGGTGGCCGGGCCACGTTCGTCGACGGTCGGGAGCTCAGCTGGCGGGTCGTGGGGGTCGACCGGCTGACCGACCTCGCCGTGCTCCGGGCCGATGGCGATGGCCTGGCCCCGGCGACGCTCGGCGAGGCGGAGCGGCTGCGGGTGGGGCAGCTCGTGGTGGCGATCGGGAACCCCAACGGGTTCGCCGGCTCGGTCACCGCGGGCGTAGTGTCGGCGCTCGGGCGCTCGCTGCCGGCCCGGGCGGGGCGGACCGTGCGTCACATCGACAACGTGATCCAGACGGACGCTGCGCTCAACCCCGGCAACTCCGGCGGGGCGCTCGTCGACAGCTCGGCGCGGGTGATCGGGATCAACACCGCGGTCGCCGGCGTCGGCCTTGGGCTCGCGGTGCCGATCAACGCGGCGACGCGGCAGATCGTCGGCACGCTGATGCGCGACGGCCGCGTGCGCCGCGCGTGGATCGGGATCGCCGCCGGCCCGCGCCCGCTCCCTCCTCACGCGCGCGTGCGCGTGGGACGCAGCGCCGGCGTCGAGGTCGTCGAGGTCTCGCAGGGAAGTCCGGCCCAGCGAGCCGGACTCCGCGGCGAGGACCTGATCGTCGAGATCGGCGGGGAGGCGATCGAGCGAGTTGACGACGTCCAGCGGCTGATGACGCAGGACGCGATCGGGCGGCCGCTCGCGATCCGGATCCTCCGCGGCGACCGGTGGCTCGATCTGGAGGTATCCCCGATCGAGCTGGCCGAATAAGGCGCCGCCGTCAGGCGCCGCCGACCTTCCCAAATAGCCGCGACTCATCTCTCGGTCGCGATCCGGCCGCTACACTCAGGAAGGCGCCGGGCGGCGTTTGTTTTCGCGCCCGCAGCCCGGTAGCCGGACCCTGACCATCCAGACGGAAGCGCCCACCACATGGCTCGTGGAGATGTTCGGATCGCTGCAACTCTCGCGTGTGAAGAGTGCAAGCGACGCAATTACCAGACCAACAAGAGCAAGCGGAACAATCCGGAGCGGCTGCAGCTGCGTAAGTACTGCCGCTGGTGCAGGCGCCACACGCCGCACCGCGAAACACGCTGAGCTGACCGGAGCGCTCCGTGGCCCGCAAAGGCAAACGCGCGAGAGAGCGGCGGCCCCGCCAACCGGGGAGGCCGGTCGATCCGAGTCCGGGGCTGCCGACTGCGACGCACGACGCCGACAACGGCGTCGCTGAGCATGAGCACGACAACGGCGCCGCCGAGCTCGAGCGCAGCGGCGATGCTTCTGCCCTCGAACCGGTCGACCTCGGGTCGGATTCGGTCGAGGACGACCTCGGCGGCCGCTCGTTCGAGGACGATGACGATGACGTTGTTTCCGAGGCCCACGATGACCGCGAGGACGGGGCCCCGCCTCCGCTCCAGCACGCCATGCCGGACGCCGAGTTGGCCGAGGAGCAGCTCGAGGTCGGCCGTCCCGACGAGCCGGAACCGGGCGACGAGGCCGACGACGAGGAGTTCGAGCGTGAGGTCGAGGAGTCGATCGGCGGCGGCGGTGCCGGCGGCCGCCGCGGCCGGCGTCGGGGCGGTGGCTACGATGGTGGAGGTGGGTCCGGCGCTTCTGGCGGCGAGCTCGCCGCGCCGGCCGAGGCAGCTGTTGCGGAGCGCGCACCGAGTCTGCCCGCGCGTCTCATCGCCTTCCTGCAAGGAAGCTGGCGCGAGCTGCACCGAGTACAGTGGCCCGATCGCCGTCAGGTGATGCAGGCCACGGGAGTCGTCATCGGGTTCGTGATCGTGGCCGCCGTGTTCCTGGGCGTGGCGGACTGGGTGTCCCAGAAGCTGGTGACTTTCGTCTTGAAGTGAGCGTCCCCGGGCGCTGACGGCTAGAGAGGCTTAATCGAACAACAGAATGTTCCGCTGGTACGTCGTAAACACATACTCGGGTCACGAGAACAAGGTCAAGCACAACCTCGAGCACCGGATCGTGTCGCTCGGTCAGCAGCAGGCGGTCAGGCAGATCGTCGTGCCGACCGAGTCGGTGTCTGAAATGAAGGACAACCAGAAGATCACGGTCGAGAAGCGGACGATGCCCGGCTACGTGCTTGTGAACATGGACCTCAATGAGGACTCTTGGTCGCTGGTCAAGGGCACGCCTGGGGTGACCGGCTTCGTCGGCGCCTCGAACGAGCCCGTCCCGCTCACCCAGGACGAGGTCAACCGCCTGCTCCACCGCGAGCAGGAGTCGCGCCCGCGCAGCCGCGCGACGTTCACCATCGGCGAGTCGGTCAAGGTGATCTCGGGTCCGCTTTCAGACTTCTCCGGAGAGATCTCCGAGGTCAACGAGGATGCGCAGCGGCTGAAGGTGCTGGTGTCGATCTTCGGACGCGAGACGCCGGTGGAAGTCGGATTCGACCAGGTGAAGAAGATCTAGATATGGCGAAGAAGGTTCTGACACAGATCAAATTGCAGGCCGTAGGCGGACAGGCGTCGCCGGCGCCGCCCGTCGGGCCGGCGCTCGGGCAGCACGGCGTGAACATCATGGAGTTCGTCAAGTCGTTCAACGCGCAGACGCAGGGCGATCTCGGCACGGTGATCCCGGTTGTGATCACGGTCTACGAGGACCGCTCGTTCACGTTCATCACCAAGAGCCCGCCGGCCGCGGTGCTGATCAAGCAGGCGCTGTCGCTGGAGAAGGGCTCGGCCGAGCCGAACCGCACCAAGGTGGCCCGGATCACCCAGGATCAGCTCCGGCAGATCGCCGAAAAGAAGATGAAGGACCTGAACGCCGGCGACATCGACGCGGCCGCCAGGATCATCGCCGGTACAGCTCGCTCGATGGGTGTGGAGGTCGTATAGGTCATGTCCCATGGAAAGACATACGAGGACGCCAAGCAGCGCTTGGATCGTGAGCGCGAGTACTCGCCCGCGGAGGCGATCGCGCTGATCAAGCAGCTTGCGCGCGTGAAGTTCAACGAGTCCGTCGAGGTCCACGTGCGCACCGGGCTGAACGTCCGTCACGCGGATGAGCAGCTGCGCGGCACGATCGCCCTGCCCAACGGGCTCGGCAAGGAAGTCAAGATCGCGGTGTTCGCCCAGGGCGACAAGGCCCGCGAGGCCGAGGAGGCCGGTGCCGACGTGGTCGGCGCCGAGGACCTAGCCCAGCGGATCCAGGACGGCTTCGACGACTTCGACATCGCGATCGCGACCCCCGATCTGATGCCGGTGGTCGGTCGCCTCGGCCGGATCCTCGGCCCCGCCGGCAAGATGCCGAACCCGAAGGTCGGGACCGTGACGATGGATGTGGCACGCGCTGTGGAGGAGTCGAAGGCCGGGAAGGTCGAATACCGGACCGACCGCAACGCGATCGTCCACCTCGTGATCGGCAAGCGCGACTTCGACGACCTGAAGCTGCTCGAGAACTACGCGGCCGTGATCGAGGAGCTGATCCGCGCCAAGCCGTCCGCGGCCAAGGGCCGCTACATCCGGACGGTGACCGTCGCCACGACGATGGGGCCGGGCGTCAAGGTTGATCCCACCCGCACCCGTGACATCGTCGAGGAGCCCGTAGCGGCGTAAACTCCTATCGACAGAGACGAAGCCCGAGACCCCCGGCGGCTTTTCATAAGTCCGGGACAGGCGGAGCCTCGAGAGTTGGAGCCGGTCCCGGTTCCGCGTTCGACGCCCGCCAGCCAGCGGGCGTTTCTCGTGAGAGGACCTATGAACCGAGACCAAAAAGCAGCAGTCGTAGAGGAGATCGCCGGCGAGATCCGGTCGGCCGACGCCGTGTTCGCCGTCGACTATCGCGGGATCTCCGTCGCGCAGGCGGCCGAGTTGCGAGCTCGTCTGCGCGAATCCGGGACGAAGTTCCGTGTGGTGAAGAACTCGCTGTCCGAGCGCGCCGCCGACCAGGCCGGCGCCGAGGCGCTGAAGGCGATGCTCGAGGGGCCGACCGCGCTCGCGTTCGTCTCGGGCGACGCAGCGCTCGCGGCCAAGGCGCTCAACGACGCCGCGCGGGCGATGCACACGCTCGAGTTCAAGGGCGGCCTGATGGATCGCGCCACGCTCAGCGCCGACCAGGTGCGCTCGATCGCGCGCCTCCCGGCACGCGAGGTGCTCCACGCCCAGCTCGTCGGCACGATCGCCGCGCCGCTGTCCGGGCTCGTGCGCACGCTCAACGCACTGATCGCCGGCGTCGCGATCCAGCTCCAGCAGATTGCGGAGCAGGGACTGGTAAGCGGGACCGCACCGACGCCGGTGGCGGAGCCTGAGCCCGCCGCGGAGCCGGAGGCTGAGGCGCCAGCGGCGCCTGAGGCGGCTGCCGAGCCGGAGGCTGAGGCGGCGACGGAGCCTGAGGCGGCCGCGGAGCCGGAGCCCGAGGCCGCTGCGGCGCCTGAGGCGCCGCCGGAACCCGAGGCGGCCCCCGAGCCGGAACCCGAGGCCGCTGCGGAACCCGAGGCGGCCCCCGAGCCGGAACCTGAGGCCGCTGCGGAACCCGAGGCGGCCCCAGAATCCCAGGCCGCTGCGGAGCCCGAGGCTGTCGCAGAGCCGGAGGCGGCCGCAGAACCCGAGGCGGCTCCAGAGCCCGAGGCGACCCGGGAGCCTGAGGCGACCGTGGAGCCTGAGGCGACCGCGGAGCCTGAGTCTCAGGCCGTCGCAGACCCCGAACCCGAGCCCGAAGCGGCGTCCGAACCCGAGGCCGCATCAGAAGAAACTGAACAGGAATCAGCGTCGGACGACCAGCCGTCCGACGCCTAAGGAGGAATCATGGCCAGCACCCAAGAATGGATCGACGAGCTCAAGTCAATCTCCGTGCTCGAACTGTCCGAGCGCATCAAGGCACTCGAGGAGGCGTTCGGCGTCTCCGCGACGGCGGTCGCTGCGGCAGCGCCCGCCGCCGCTGCGGCTGACGGCGGCGGCGAGGAGGCCGAGGAGCAGACCGCGTTTGATGTGGTGCTCCAGGCCGCCGGCGAGAAGAAGATCCAGGTGATCAAGGTCGTGCGCGCCGCCACCGGACTCGGCCTCAAGGAGGCCAAGGCGCTCGTCGACGAGGCGCCCAAGGCGGTCAAGGAAGGCATCGACCGCGCGGAGGCCGACAAGCTCAAGGCCGATCTCGAAGAGGCCGGCGCCACCGTCGACCTGAAGTAGCCCAGCGCGGCTGCGGCCGGCCAGCCCCGGGGACCGGTGCCTGCCGTTCCGTCCCGCATACATATCCCCTTATTCATCGTCCGTGCGCCCCGTGCGCCCCGGTCCAGGCGCGCACCCTACCCGCGGCGCCGGAAACTGGCAAGAAACTGGGAGACCGGACCTTTGCCGGTCGTGCTCGCGGCCTTACACTCTCGGTCAGGCCGAGGTGGGCGCCCGGCGGCGTCGCCGTACGAAAGATCTCGCTAAAGCTGCAACCCGACACCGGAACGCTTGCTCCCTTCGTGCCGCGGGCACTGCTCGCCCGGCTGGCGCGGCCCATCGACGTCCTGGCCGAGACCGTCGAGAGCACGATGGTGTTCGCGGACGTCTCGGGGTTCACCCGCCTGTCGGAGCGGCTCGCCCGCCGGGGCTACGAAGGAGGCGAGCAGCTCGTCGACGTGATCAACGCATGCTTCACGGCGCTGCTGGCCGAGGCGTACGGGCGCGGCGGCTCGCTGGTGAAGTTCGGTGGCGATGCGATGGTGCTGCTGTTCTACGACCAGGAGCAGAACCAGGAGCACGCGCTCCGGGCGTGCTGCGCCGCCGCGGAGATGCGGCGCAGGCTCCGCGAGGTCGGGCGAGTCCGTGCCGGCGACAGCAACGTCCAGCTGCGGATGTCGGTCGGCGTGCACAGCGGCGAGTACGCGATGTTCGTCATCGGCGGGTCTCACCGCGAGCTGGTGATCGGTGGCGCCGATACGACGAAGGTCGTCGCCCTGGAGGCAGCAGCGTCTGCGGGCCAGATTCTCCTCAGCCCTGAGACCGCGCGGATGCTGCCCCGCAGCTCCGTGGGTACGCCGACCGGACCCGGTGTGCTGCTCGCGAGGTCGCCGACTGCATGTGACTGGGCGGTGCCGGAGGGTCTCGCGAGCCCGGGCGACGAAGTCGTCGAGCGCTTTCTGCCCGTCGGGGTCCGGTCGTACCTGCGCAGTGGATCGACCGCCCCGGAACATCGCACGGCGGCGATCGCGTTCCTCCATTTCGGTGGCCTCGACGATGTGCTCGCGCGGGAAGGACCCGCGGGCGCGGCGAGGCGACTCGACGAGGTCGTGCGGCTCGTGCAGGACGCCGCCGAGCGCTACGACGTGTGCTTTCTCGATTCGGACATCGCCTCCGACGGCGTCAAGATTCGGCTGAGCGCCGG
This sequence comes from uncultured Solirubrobacterales bacterium, assembly GCA_963699325.1. Taxonomy (GTDB): domain Bacteria; phylum Actinomycetota; class Thermoleophilia; order Solirubrobacterales; family Solirubrobacteraceae; genus Palsa-465. The sequence goes on from CAVOTN010000026.1 coordinate 226,999, forward strand.
TGCCCCGCGCGTGGTGGGCGATGACGAAGAGCGGATGCTGCTCGCGCTCCGTCACATCATCGTGGCCGGACCGCCGCTGCCGGTGCGCGTGGGCGTCAACCGCGGCCCGGTGTTCACCGCCCAGGTGGGGCCCGCGTATCGACGCTGGTATGCGGTGATGGGCGACACCGTGAACCTCGCGGCCCGCCTGATGGCACATGCGCCGGCCGGCCATGTGTACGCGACCGGGGACGTGTTGCGGGGCGCGAAGACGAGCTTCGCGCAGATCCACCTTAAGCCGCTCGTGCTCAAAGGCAAATCACGTCCGGTGCACGCATGGGATGTTGGTCCGCCGGTGCGCGGCGCATCCCAGGCAGCGATCCGGCTCGAGCTGCCGATGGTCGGTCGGCGGTCAGAGCTCGAGCAACTGCGCTTTTCGATCGCGCGCGCGCGTCGCGGCTCCGGGACGCTGATCGAGCTCGTTGGCGAGCCCGGCAGCGGCAAGTCGCGGCTACTGGCGGAGGCGGCGAACATCGGCGGCGGGATGATGCTGGCGAGCGCCGGTTGTGAGGTCTACACGCGCGACACCCCGTATTCCGCCTGGCGCGGCCTTCTACGCCAATTGCTCGACGTCGACTCCGACGCGACCGACGACGTCGTGCTCGGCCGGTTGCGCACCGAGATCGAAATCACCCAGCCGGACCTGCTGCCCTGGATCTCGCTGATCGCGATCGTCCTCGACCTCGAGCTACCACCATCGACCGAGGTCGAGCAGCTCGCCGAGGCATCTCGCGCCGCCAAGCTCCACGAGGTCGTGCTCCGCTTCCTCGGGCGCGCGCTCGTCATCCCGACGATCGTCGAGGTCGAGCAGGCACATCTGATGGATGCCGCATCGGCGGCGCTGTTCCAGGCGCTCGCGTCCGAGCTTCAATCGTCGGCGTGGGTCGTCCTGATCACGCGTCGCGAAACGCCCGGCGGCCTGGTACTGGCGGATCGGCCCCACCAGCGGGTCGAGCTCGGGCCACTCTCGCGGGAGGAGGTCCACGCGCTTGCTGCCTCGACGCTCGAGGCGGCGCATCTGCCCCCGCATGTCGTGGAGCTTGCGGTCGAGCGGTCCGGCGGCAGCCCGCAGTTCCTGCTCGACCTGCTCGCGGCCGCCGGCGCCGGCAACCGCGACGAGCTGCCGGACAGCGTGGAGGCGGCCGCGATGGCTCGCATCGACGGGCTCGACCGGGCTGACGGCGCGATCGTCCGCCGCGCGGCGGTGCTCGGCATCTCATTCGATCCGCGACGCCTGCCAGTCGTCCTGTCTGCGGACACGCCGATGCCCGACGACCGGTTCTGGGACAGGCTTTCGACGGTGTTCGCCCGCGACAACGATGTGGGCGTGCGCTTCCGCAGGCCGGCGCTCCAGGAGGTCGCGTACCGGAGCCTGCCGTTCAAGCTGCGCCGCGAGCTGCACCGGGCGGTCGGGCTCAGGCTCGAGCAGGAGCAGGGCAGCGATCACGACGCCGGACCGGCGGTGCTGGCCAATCACTTTGCGCTCGCAGGCGATTACGTGCGCGCTCACCGCTACGCGATGCTCGCTGCCCAACGCGCCCAGGAGCGCTTCTCCCACGCCGACGCGGCACGGTTGTACCAGCGAGCGATCGAGACCGGGAAAGCGGGTGGGTCGGCCGGCGCGCGCGCGCTGGCGCAAGCGTGGGAGCAGATGGGTGAGGAGCTCCGCTGCATCGGCGAGCCGGCGGCGGCGAGCCGCGCGTTGACCGAGGCGCGGCGACTGCTGTCCGACGATCCGATCGCCCAGGCTCGGCTGTGTGATCGCCATGCCGACGTCGCCTCGCGCAACCAGGCCCTCACGTCCGCGGTGCGGTGGCTGAACCGCGGATTCCGTTACATCGTCGACGTCGACGGCGACGAGGCGACGGCATGGCGAGCCAGGATGCGCTCGAGGCTCGGCGGGATCCGGAACCGGCAGGGTCGCTGGTCGGAGGCGATCGAGGCGTGCCGGCGCGCGATCGCGGAAGCCGAGTCAGTCGGGGAGCTCCGCGCGCTGGCTCACGCGTCTTATTCGCTCGACTGGGCATTGGTCGAGTCCGGGCAAAGAGACGCGGCCAATCACTCCTGGCGGGCGCTCGAGATCTATGAGCAGCTCGGCGATCCTGAGCACGAGTTCGACGTCCTCAACAACCTCGGCATGTTCGCGTACTTCGATGGGCTGTGGGACGACGCGATCGCGCTGTACCGGCGCGCGGGTGAGTGCGGAGAGCGCGCCGGCCGCCCCGCCGATGCGGCCCGCGTCGATTGCAACGTGGGGGAGATCCTGTCCGATCAAGGCCATCTCGACGAGGCCGAGACCCATCTCAACCGCGTGCGCCGGGTGTGGAACGCGACCGGCGAGCGCCAGGCGGTGGCGTTCGCGGACGTGCTCCTTGGCCGGCTGGCGGTCCGTCGCGGCGAGGTCGACGACGGCGTGGCGATCCTCGAGTCCGCGGCGGACCAGCTTCGCCGCTTCGAGCTACACGCGTATGCCGACTTCGCGTTCGCGTTGACCGCGGAAGCCGAGGCGCTCGCCGGGGACGCGGAGCGCGGGCTCCGGATCGCCCGTCGCGAGCTCCGAACCGCCGAGCGTCAACGACCCGTGCTGCTCCGCGCCGCCGGGATTGCGCTCGCCCGCCTCGGTCAATCGGACGCGGCCCGCACGGAGCTGCTCGGCGCGCAGGCGGCGGCGAGGGACAGCGGCTTCGAGTACGACGTCGCCGCGACCATCGATGCCCTGGACGCTCTCGGCAGCGCCGGGCCGGATGTCCTCCGGGAGCGGGACGAGATCCTCGACCGACTCAAGATCGTCCGCCTGGCCGCGCCGGCGCTGGCGTAGACCGCCTCAGCCGGATCCCCACGGGTCGCCCTGGTCGGGGATCTCGATGCTCTCGAGGGCGTCATAGCCGGTCTTGGCGTGGGCGTCGGCCTGCTGCGAGATGCTCGAGATGCACGGCGGCCCCGCGGCGCTGCACATCGGAAGCAGCCCGATGAACCCGGCGTTGCCATTGGGCAGGGTCCCGGCCGGCGCTTGGGCGCCAGAAGCCGTCACGAAGTCGTAGGCCACGCCAAGGCAGAACCCGAGCCCTTGCGTGCCGGCGTTGTCGATCGTGTAGGACACGACATCGACGAGGGGAGCGCCGGTGGCGGTTGGTGGGGTGTTCGCCGGCACGGTCTGGGTTGAGCCATACCAGTTCGGATCCCGGAACCTGTAGGCGCCGCACTTCAGCCGTTTGCCGACGTCGAGCGTCCCGTGCAGCGCGCCGGAGCCGGCGTTTGAGGTGGCCGTATAGACGCTGGTGTTCGTGGTCTCGGTCGTCGAGCAGGCAGGCCCTCCGTCGCCACACGGCGCCAGTTGCGGACAGACCACCGTGACGCCCACGCTGGTGCCGGTCGACTGGAGCGCGAGTTGAGTGCCCGTCGGGTTTGCTCCCTCGAACGCTCGCGAGGTCCAGCGCAGCACCGACTTGCCGCACTCGTTGGTCGGTGCGGTCGCCGTGACGATGAACTGCACCTTGCCTCCGGGCTGCAGCGCGATCGCGCGGAGCGTCTGCGTTCGTTTCTGCACGAGCGTCTTGCGCCGGAACGGCGCAGCCGGCCCCGGGCGCGCAACCGCGAACCCCGTCGGCGGTGTCAGCTGCACCGACCGCAGCGTCGTCCCCTGCGACGAGGTGTTGGCCACGGTCACCTCGAACGTCGTGTGCAGCCCCGCGGTGGTGTAGGCGGGATAGATCATCACCTTGAAGGCGTGCTTGACCGCCGTCTGGCTGACGCTGGGCGCCGCCGACGCCGTCGCTCCGCCGAGCGTCGCGAGGCCGACGACCGCAGCCGCTGCGAGGGCGACTCGCGTGATCCAAACTCGTGCAACCCGCATACGGTCCCCCTCGTAAAGATGACTGGCGCAGGCGCCGAAAGTGCGCCAGCGTGCGGGCAAATCTACCGCGCGGCGAGGGACCGCTGGCGAAACTTCGCGGGCCTGATACTGCAGAACGTGCCCGCGGTCGCCGGCGCGGTTCGGCGGCCCGGAGCACGCAGATCGTTGCGGCTTGCCGGAAACGCTCGCAGCCCCTACACTGCCCCGGTCAGCCAATAGTCGTAGCCGCCCGAGCACAGCGGCGCCGCGCCACATACGCGGCGATCCGGGGGCGGGGTCCGTGAGAGCTGAGCGTCCCTCCACAGGGCAGCAATGCCCTGTGCTATCTTTGTTGGTCGCGCTTCGCGGGGAGTACGTGCCTCCGGTCGTCGGGAGTACGAGCACTCGTGGAGCGTTGATCTGCCTCCCTCTCGACCGTTTCCGAGGAGTCGCCGTCTTGGCAACCGCTCATGCCCCCCGGACGCGCCGGAGCTTCGCGCGTCTGAACAAGGTCCTTGAAGTCCCCAATCTCATCGATATCCAGCGCAAGTCGTTCGCGTGGCTGACTGACCCAGATGGCGGCGGTCTGCGCGAGACGATCGACGACATCTCGCCGATCGAGGACTACACCGGCAACCTCGCCGTCCAGTTCGGCGACTTCACCTTTGACGAGCCGGTCGCCGACCTCGAGCAGTGCCGCGAGAAGGATCTGACCTACGCCCGGCCGCTGACTGTCACCGTCGCGTTCATCAACCGGGAGACCGGCGAGATCCGCGAGCAGTCCGTGTTCATGGGGGACTTCCCATGGATGACCGAGCGAGGCACGTTCATCATCAACGGAACCGAGCGCGTCGTCGTCACGCAGCTGGTCCGCTCGCCCGGCGCCTACGTGATGGAGCCGAAGGATCGCGAGAAGCAGGTGTTCATCGCGAACCTGATGCCGGCCCGCGGGTCGTGGCTCGAGCTCGAGATCGACAAGAAGGGTCGCGTCTACGTCCGCATCGACCGCAAGCGCAAGCTGCCGGTGACGGTGCTGCTGCGCGCGATGGGATACGCCTCCGACGAGGAGATCCTGAACCTCTTCGACAACTCGCTGTATATCCGGCTCACGCTGGACTCCGACCCGGAGATGGTCCGCAGCGAGGAGGGCTCGCTGATCGAGCTGTTCAAGAAGCAGCGCCCCGGCGAGCCGCCCTCGGTCGACGCCGCCAGGTCGCTGCTGAACCAGCTGTTCTTTGACCCCAAGCGCTACGACCTCACGCGCGTGGGCCGCTACAAGCTGAACTCGCGGCTCGGGCTCGACATCGACCTCGAGACCCGCACGCTCACCCACGACGACATCATCGCGCTCGTTCGCGAGCTGATCACGCTGCCGCGGCTGCTCGGCATGCCCGAGGACGACGGCGCCGACGTCAAGGACTACGCGGCCGAGGCTCTGTCAATGCCGCGCGAGCCGATCCAGGATCACCTCGACGAGTACGAGCACTTCGGCAACCGCCGTCTGCGCACCGTCGGCGAGCTGATCCAGGAAGCGTTCCGGATCGGTCTGTACCGGATGGAGCGGGTCGTCCGCGAGCGCCTCACCACCGAGGACGCCGACACGATCACCCCGCAGACGATCGTCAACATCCGTCCGGTCGTCGCGGCGCTGAAGGAGTTCTTCGGGTCCAGCCAGCTGTCCCAGTTCATGGACCAGACGAACAGCCTCTCCGGCCTTAGGCACCGCAGAAGGCTCTCCGCCCTGGGCGCCGGTGGGCTGACGCGGGAGCGCGCGCCGATCGAGGTGCGCGACGTCCACCCGACCCACTACGGGCGCATGTGCCCGATCGAGACGCCGGAAGGGCCGAACATCGGCCTGATCGGCTCGCTGTCCTCCTACGCCGAGGTGTCCGAGCACGGCTTCGTCACCACTCCATACCGGGTGGTGCGAGGCGGCAAGGTGACCGACGAGATCCTGCATCTCGATGCCACCCAGGAGGAGGAGCGGATCATCGCCCAGGCGAACACACCGCTCGACGACACGGGCCGGCTGACCGGCGAGGAGATCATCTGCCGGACCCAGGCCGGGCAATACGTGACCGTCGCCGCGGACGAGGTCGACTTGATCGACGTCTCGCCGGAGCAGATCTGGTCGGTCACGACCGCGATGATCCCGTTCCTCGAGCACGACGACGCCAACCGGGCCCTGATGGGCTCGAACATGCAGGCCCAGGCCGTGCCGCTGCTCGTCACCGACGCTCCGCTGGTCGGTACCGGGATGGAGCGCCGCGCTGCGATCGACACCGGCGACGTGGTCGTTACCCTCAACGCGGGGACCGTGTCGTACGTCGACGCCGAGCAGATGGTCGTGGACAAGGACGAGGGCGGACAGGACGAGTACCTGCTCCAGAAGTTCATGCGCTCCAACCAGGGAACGCTGATCCACCAGAAGCCAATCGTCGACGTCGGAGCGAAGGTCGACGCGGGCGCCGTGCTCGCGGACGGCTCTGCCACGGACCAGGGCGAGATGGCGCTCGGCAAGAACCTGCTGGTCGCCTTCATGTCCTGGGAGGGCTACAACTTCGAGGACGCGATCATCCTGTCGCGGCGGATCGTCAAGGACGACGAGCTCACCTCGATCCACATCGAGGAGTACGAGATCGACGCTCGCACGACCAAGCTCGGCGACGAGGAGATCACCCGCGACATCCCGAACCGCTCGGAGGAGTCCCTGCGCAACCTCGACGACCGCGGTATCGTCCGCGTCGGCGCCGAGGTCGGGTCTGGCGATCTGCTCGTCGGCAAGGTCACGCCCAAGGGCGAGACCGAGCTGACCGCCGAGGAGAAGCTGATCCGCGCGATCTTCAAGGAGAAGGCGCGCGAGGTCCGCGACACCTCGCTCAAGGTGCCACACGGTGAGGGCGGCGTCGTCATCGACGTCAAGACGTTCAGCCGTGACGAGGGCGACGACCTGCCGCCCGGCGTCAACGAACTGGTCCGCGTATTCGTGGCCAAGAAGCGCAAGATCGCCGAGGGCGACAAGCTCGCCGGGCGCCACGGCAACAAGGGCGTGATCTCGAAGATCGTCGACGTCGAGGACATGCCGTTCCTGGAGGACGGCACCCCGGTGGACGTGATCCTCAACCCGCTGGGCGTCCCGAGCCGGATGAACCTCGGCCAGATCCTCGAGACCCACCTTGGGTGGGTCGCGGCCAACGGCTGGTACGACGACGGTTCGCAGTCCTACAAGGAGGCCCACGACGACGGCGGCAAGGTCTACGTGGCCACGCCGGTGTTCGACGGCGCCACCGTGCGTGACGTCGACGAGGCGCTGGTGCGCTGGCAGGACGAGCACGAGGGCCGCATCAGGATGGACGTCGACAAGCGCCGGCGCGAGGGCGATCAGGCCTCGGGAAAGACCACCCTCTTCAACGGCCGCTCCGGCGAGCCGTTCGAGGAGCAGGTGACGATCGGCTACATGTACATCCTGAAGCTGCTCCACCTCGTCGACGACAAGATCCACGCCCGGTCGACCGGTCCGTACTCGCTCGTCACCCAGCAGCCGCTGGGCGGCAAGGCGCAGTTCGGCGGGCAGCGATTCGGCGAGATGGAGGTGTGGGCGCTCGAGGCGTACGGCGCCGCTTACACCCTCCAGGAGATGCTCACGATCAAGTCCGACGACACCGTCGGGCGCGTCAAGGCCTACGAGGCGATCGTCAAGGGCGAGAACATCGCCGAGCCGTCGATTCCCGAGTCGTTCAAGGTCTTGCTCAAGGAGATGCAGTCGCTGGCGCTCGACGTCAACGTGGTCTCCGAGGAAGGCGAGCGGGCCGAGATGCGCGAGGAGGACGACGACCTCCTGCGGGCCGCCGAGGAGCTCGGCATCGACCTCAGCGGCGTCCGCGCGACCGACGGCGCGGCTGCTGATGAGACGTCCGAGCCTGAGAGCGAGACCGTCGAAGCCTCCTCCGAGGAGGAGGAGGCCGAGGACGAGGACGCCGACCTCGAGCCCGGCGAAGACCTCGAGGAAGAGGACTTCTCCTCCGACGAGGACCCGACGAGCGACGAAGACATTCCGGCCGCCGAGGCCGAGGGTGTCGAGGCCGAGGGTGTCGAGGCCGAGGGCGTTCTTGAAGAGGACTGATAGCCCGCCCACCCGCCCCACGACCAGACGCCCAACGCGCCGCCGACCAACAGAATTTTCCAGAGAGACCAAGAAGGGATCAATTTGATCGACATCAATAATTTCGACGCGATTGAGATCGGTCTGGCCTCCTCCAAGCAGATCCGCTCGTGGAGCTCGGGGGAGGTCACCAAGCCGGAGACGATCAACTACCGGACGCTCAAGCCTGAGAAGGACGGCCTGTTCTGCGAGCGCATCTTCGGTCCGACCAAGGACTGGGAGTGCTACTGCGGTAAGTACAAGCGCGTCCGCTACAAGGGCATCGTGTGCGAGCGGTGCGGCGTTGAGGTCACCCGCTCGAAGGTTCGCCGCGAGCGGATGGGCCACGTTGACCTGGCCGCCCCCGTGTCGCACATCTGGTTCTTCAAGGGCGTCCCGAGCCGGATCGGCTATCTGCTCGACATGGCTCCGAAGGAACTCGAGAAGGTCCTGTACTTCGCCGCCTCGATCGTGACCTGGATCGACGACGAGGCCCGTGCCAAGGACCTCGACCAGCTCGAGGGCGAGGTCAACAAGGTGCTCGACGCCTACGCGGCCGAGAAGGAAGAGCGGATGCTCGAGCTCAAGGAGTCGCTGGCCCGCCGCGAGGAGCACCTCCAGAGCGGCAAGACCGGGCGCGACTTCTCCGACGACGACCACATGTGGGCCGAGTCGCTCGGCGTGAACATCTCAAAGCTCTCCGATGAGGAGCGCGAGAAGATGCTCAAGGACCTGCGCAAGAGCCTCCAGGCCGACATCGATGACACCGAGGCCTACATCGAGGACGCCGCCGAGCGGATGCGCCAGGTGTGGGAACTGTTCAAGGGCATGAAGCCCAAGGACGTCGTCAACGACGAGACCACGTTCCGCGAGCTCAAGGACCGGTTCGGATCGCCGTATGGCTTCGGCGAGTACTTCCGTGGGGGGATGGGCGCCGAGGCCGTGCGCGATCTGCTCCAGCAGGTCGACCTCGAGGCCGAGGCCGCCGATCTCCAGGACCAGGTCAAGACGGCCAAGGGCCAGAAGCAGGCCCGCGCGGTCAAGCGGCTGAAGGTCGTCTCCGCGTTCCTGCACTCGGGCAACAAGCCCGAGATGATGATCCTCGAGGCCGTGCCGGTGATTCCGCCGGAGCTGCGCCCGATGGTCCAGCTCGACGGCGGCCGGTTCGCCACGTCTGACCTCAACGACCTCTACCGCCGCGTCATCAACCGCAACAACCGCCTCAAGCGGCTGCTCGACCTGGGCGCGCCGGAGATCATCGTCAACAACGAGAAGCGGATGCTCCAGGAGGCCGTCGACGCGCTGTTCGACAACGGCCGCCGCGGTCGTCCGGTTACCGGTCCGGGCAACCGCCCGCTGAAGTCGCTGAGCGACATGCTCAAGGGCAAGCAGGGCAGGTTCCGCCAGAACCTGCTCGGCAAGCGCGTGGACTACTCCGGCCGGTCGGTGATCGTCTCCGGGCCGTCGCTCCGGCTGCACCAGTGCGGTCTGCCGAAGCTGATGGCGCTCGAGCTGTTCAAGCCGTTCATCATGGCTCGGCTCGTCGAGCGTAAGTCAGCGCAGAACATCAAGGCGGCCAAGAAGATGGTCGACTCGATGATCCCCGAGGTGTGGGACGTGCTCGAGGAGGTCATCCACGAGCACCCGGTGCTGCTCAACCGCGCGCCGACGCTCCACCGCCTGGGGATCCAGGCGTTCGAGCCGGTGCTGGTCGAGGGCAAGGCGATCCAGGTCCACCCGCTCGTCTGTCACGCGTTCAACGCGGACTTCGACGGCGACCAGATGGCGGTCCACCTGCCGCTGTCGGCCGAGGCCCAGGCCGAGGCGCGGATCCTGATGCTGTCGGCCAACAACATCCTGTCTCCCGCGCACGGAGCGCCGCTGGCGACCCCGTCGCAGGACATGGTGCTCGGCGCCTACTACCTGACGTACGGGCCCGAGGGCGATGCGATCTCGAAGATCGACCCGGCCACCTACGAGCCGCGTCCGCACGTGTTCCGCACCGCCCAGGAGGCGGAGTGGTCATACGAGCACGGCGTGGTCAAGCTCCACGACCTGGCCGAGTACCGGCCGCTCGGGCGCGAGGGCGGCCACCTGCTGACCACGATCGGGCGGATCCTGTGGAACGACCGGATCGAGCGGGCGCTGGTCGAGGCGCTCGGCGACGGGTTCGACCCGAGCACGTACGAGTTCGTCAACCGCTCGATGAAGAAGAAGGACACGACCCGGCTCGTCGACGACCTCGTGCAGCTGTACGGCGCGCCGACGATCTCGCAGGTGCTCGACGCGTTCAAGGACGTCGGCTTCCACTTCGCCACCCAGGCGGGTGTGACGATCTCCAAGAACGACGTGCAGACGCCTCCGAGCAAGCCGGAGATCCTGGCGCGGTACGAGGCCGAGCTCGAGACGATCGACGCGCAGTACGACAACGGCGAGATCAACCAGGAGGAGCGCCACGAGGCCGTCACCGGTCTGTGGGATCGCGCCACCAACGAGGTCGGGCAGGCGCTGTACGACCACCTCGACGAGCTCAATCCGATCTACATGATGGCCAACTCCGGCGCCCGCGGGTCGTTCTCGCAGATCCGGCAGCTGGCCGGAATGCGCGGGCTGATGGCCAACCCGAAGGGCGAGATCATCGAGCGTCCGATCAAGGCCTCCTTCCAGGAGGGCCTGACCGTGCTCGAGTACTTCATCTCGACCCACGGCGCCCGCAAGGGTCTCGCGGACACCGCGCTCCGCACCGCCGACTCGGGCTACCTGACGCGGCGTCTGGTCGACGTCGCCCAGGACGTGATCATCCGCACCGAGGACTGCGGCACCGAGGAGTACATCGACATGCCGGTGTCCAAGCTCGAGGCTGGTTCCGAGAGCCGCGGGCTGCGGCCGACGGGCGAACCCAACGGCCACCTGATCGGGCGGATCGCGGCGCAGGACGTCACCACAAAGCGCGGCCGGGTGATCATCGAGAAGGGCAAGCAGATCGACCGGGCTGAGCTCGCCGATCTGGTCGAGTCCACACACGACGACACCGAGAAGGGCATCGTGATCACGGTCCCGGTGCGCTCGGTGCTCAAGTGCGAGGCGACGACCGGCATCTGCCAGGCGTGTTACGGCCGATCGCTGGCGACGGGCAAGCTGGCCCAGATCGGCGACGCGGTCGGGATCATCGCCGCGCAGTCGATCGGCGAGCCGGGCACGCAGCTGACGATGCGGACGTTCCACACCGGCGGCGTCGCCGGCGCGGACATCACGCACGGTCTGCCGCGCGTGGTCGAGCTGTTCGAGGCGCGCAAGCCGAAGGGCCTGGCGAAGATCGCCGAGGTCGGCGGCAAGGTCTCGATCGAGGAGACCGACAAGGCGGTCACGGTCGTGATCACCGACGACACCGGCGAGGAGCATCGCCATACGTTCCCGCGCCGGACCCGGCTGTTCGTGGACGAGGGCCAGAAGCTCGAGCCCGGCACGCAGCTCAACGAGGGCTCGCTGTACCCGGCTGAGTTGCTCGCGGTCCGCGGCCGGACCGAGACCGAGACGTACCTGGTCCGCGAGGTCCAGGAGGTCTACGTGTCCCAGGGCGTCGACATCGACGACAAGCACATCGAGCTGATCGTGCGCCAGATGATGAAGCGGATGCGGGTCGACCAGAAGGGCGACACCGAGCTGCTCCCCGGGCAGTTCGTCGACCGTCAGGAGTACGGCCGCGTCAACAACGCCGTGATCGACGCCGGCGGCGAGGCCGCCCAGGCCGAGGAGATCATCCTCGGGATCACCAAGGCATCGCTCAACACGGACTCGTTCCTGTCGGCGGCGTCGTTCCAGGAGACCACGAAGGTGCTCACCGATGCGGCGCTCGAAGGCAAGATCGACCGCCTCGTCGGGCTCAAGGAGAACGTGATCATCGGCAAGCTGATTCCGGCCGCGACCGGACTCAAGCGCTACCGCCGGATCGAGATCGAGCCCTCCGAGCCGCTACCTCGCGGGATGGACGATGTCGGCCTGCTCGACCACGACGACCTCGCGGCCGAGCTCGGCCTCGACGGCGAGGGCCTGACCGGGTTCGGCGGACCGGAGCCTGACCTCTCCGACCTGGAGAGCATCGGCGACGGCCGCTCCTCGATCGGGTTCGTCGACGAGCTGGCCGAGCTCGACGTCCCGGACGTCGACGACGGCGACGAGTAAGGCGAACCGCGAAATCCATTGCCTCACGCTGAGCACTGGCGGAGCCGCATGAGCCGACGATCTCGCACCGTCGGCTTCGGCTCCGCCGGTGGGCTCGTCCTGGCCGGGATCGCGTGTGCGGTGGTGTTCAGCGGCGGGCTCGGCCAGAACCTGGCGTTCGTGCTGGTCGCGCTCGGGCTCGTGCTGGCGACCAGCCTCGTGTTCTACGAGGTCGGGCTGACCGAGGACCGGGACCGCAAGCGCGAGCGCGCAAGGCGCGAGTCGCGCGGAGCGCGACGTCCTCGGAGCGCGAGCGCGCCACGAAGCCACCGGGTCCCCCGGAGCGCTCGAACCGGATCCGGCTCGATCGCCGGCGCGGACGGCCGCGGCGCCTGCGTTGACATCCGACGGACTCGGGCTACCATGTGAATCCGGATTCACATGGCGACCGTCGATGTCACCAACCCGGCGCGCGAGGTCCTGAACCAGGCGCCCCCGCTCCAGCCGGTCAACCTGTTCGAGATCGACCTCGCTCTGCGCGAGGGGCTCGAGCGCGAGGGCGGCGGCTGGGGGGTCGACCGGGCGCGAGACGCCGGCGCCGCCGCGGGCAGCGTCGAGGCGCTCGAGCACTGCCGGAGGGCCGAACGCAACGTGCCGATCCTCCGCACCCACGACCGCTTCGGTAATCGCATCGACGAGGTCGAGCTCGACCCGTCGCTGGCACGCGCTGCTGCGCGGCGCGGTCGAGCGCGAGATCCACAGCCTGCCGTGGCGATCGAGCCGAGAGCGGGCGCGCACGTGGTGCGCGCGGCGCTGTTCATGCTGTGGGGCAACGCCAACGCCGGCGTGATGTGCCCGGTGTCGATGACCTATGCGGCCGTGCCCGCACTGCGCGACGGCGCCCCCGAGCTCGCCGCGGAGTGGGAGCCGCGCCTGACCGAGCCCGACTACGACGCCGGCGCGCTCGCCGGGATGGCGATGACCGAGCGCCAAGGCGGGTCGGACGTCCGCGCGAACATCACCCGCGCCGAGCCGGTCGGCGACGGGCGCTACGAGATCCACGGCCACAAATGGTTCTGCTCGTATCCGCCGTGCGACGTGTTTCTGGTGCTCGCTCAGGCGCGCGCCGGCCTTTCCTGCTTCCTCGTCGAGCGCGGACCCGGCATGGAGTTCCAGCGGCTCAAGGACAAGCTCGGCACGCGATCGCTGCCCTCCTCGGAGGTCGAGTTCCACGGCGTTCACGGCCGGCTCGTCGGCGAGGAGGGCCGCGGCGTGGCCGCGATCATCCGGATGGTCAACCACACCCGGCTCGACTGCCTGCTCGGCGGCGCGACCGGGCTGCGGCGGGGCACGGTCGAGGCGATCCACCACGCGCGCCATCGCTCGGCGTTCGGGGCGCTGCTCTCGGACCAGCCGGCGATGCAGAACGTGCTCGCCGACCTCGCGATCGAGTCCGAGGCCGCGACCGCCGCCGCGCTGCGCGTGGCGCACGCGTACGACGAGCCGTCGGAGGGGGCGTTCCGGCGGTTCGCCACCGCCGTCATGAAGTACTGGGTGTGCAAGCGCGCCGCGCCGCACGCGGCCGAGGCGCTCGAGTGCCTCGGCGGCAACGGGTTCGTCGAGGACTCGGGGCTGCCGCTGCTGTATCGCGACGCCCCGCTGAACTCGATCTGGGAGGGCTCGGGGAACGTCGCCGCGCTCGATGTCCTGCGCGCGATGGTCAAGGAGCCCGACGGGCTGCCGGCGTTCCTGGCCGAGTGCTCGCTCGGGGCCGGCGCCGATGCGCGGCTCGACGCGCACCTCGAGCGGATGCGCGCGGCTTGCTCCGATGTGTTCGCCTCCGGGGAGGCGCAGTTCGGCGCGCGTCGCGTTGTCGAGGACCTCGCGGTCGCGCTCCAGGGCTCGCTGCTCGTGCGCTACGCCCCGCCCGCCGTCGCCGACGCGTTCTGCGCGTCCCGCCTGGGCGGCGAGGGCGGCCGCGTGTACGGGACGCTCCCGGCGGGGGTCGACGCTGCCGCAATCGTCGAGCGCGCGCTGCCGGGGTGAGGACCGTTGCGGGCCGCAATCGTCGACCGCGCACTGCCGGGGTGAGCACGGTCGCGGGGCGCGATCGTCGACCGCGCACTGCCGGCGTGAGCACGGTCGCGGGGCTCGCGACTCGCGAACGGCTGCTGGCGGCGGCCCGGGAGCTGATCGAGGAGGGCGGCTACGGCTCGGCGTCGGTGGCGGCGATGACCGAGCGCGCCGGCGTCGCCGCGGGGACGCTGTACCGGCACTTCCCCTCGAAGGAGGATCTGTTCGTCGAGGTGTTCCGCCTGGTGTGCACGCATGAGGAACACGCGATGGTTACCGCGGCCGAGTCCCTGCCCGCCGGCGCCACCGCCGTCGAGCGGCTCGAGGCGGTGCTGACCACGTTCGCCCGGCGAGCGTTGCAGAACCCACGGCTGGCTTGGGCGCTGCTGGCCGAGCCGGTCGACCGCCTCGTCGATGCCGAGCGCGTGGCCTACCGGGAGCGCTACGCCGAGCTGGTGGCGCGCGCGGTCCGGCAGGCGATCGCCGGCGGTGAGATTCCCGACCAGGACGTCGGATTCACCGCCGCCGCCCTGGTCGGAGGGTGCGGCGAGGCGCTGGTGGGGCCGCTGTCTGCCGATGAGCCGTCGAGGAAGGACGTCGTCGGATCTCTCCGAACGTTCGTCCGGCGCGCGATCGGGGCGCCGGCATGAGCGACGCCGTCCGCGTGCAGCGCGACGGCCCGGTCACGACCGTGCTCCTGTCGCGCCCCGAGCGGCGTAACGCGGTCGACGGCGCCACCGCCGACGCCCTCACAGACGCGTTCCGCGCGTTCGACGTCGACCCCGAGGCAGCGGTGGCCGTGTTGCACGGCGAGGGCGGGGTGTTCTGCGCGGGCGCCGATCTGAAGGCGATCGGGACCGACGCCGGAAATCGTGTGACCGCCGGAGCCGGCGGCGAGGGCCCGATGGGCCCAACCCGGATGCGGCTGTCCAAGCCCGTGATCGCCGCGGTCGCCGGCTACGCGGTCGCCGGCGGCCTCGAGCTCGCGCTCTGGTGCGACCTGCGGGTGGCCGAGGAGGGCGCGGTGTTCGGCGTGTTCTGCCGGCGCTGGGGGGTGCCGCTGATCGACGGCGGCACGGTCCGGCTGCCGCGCCTGATCGGGGTCTCGAGGGCGATGGACATGGTTCTGACAGGACGCGGCGTGTCGGCACGCGAGGCGCTCGACATGGGGCTCGTGAATCGCGTCGTGCCGGACGGAGAGAGCCGGGCCGCGGCCGAAGCTCTCGCCCGAGAGCTGGCCGGGTTCCCCCAGAAGTGCCTGCGGGAAGACCGGCTTTCGCTTCTGGAGCAGGACGGGCTCGACGAGCCGGCTGCACTCGCCAACGAGCTCGAGCACGGGGTCCGCTCGCTCGAGGACGTCCAGGCCGGCCTGGAGCGCTTCCGCGCCGGCGCCGGCCGCCACGGCTCGCTTCACCTAGGCCGGCTCGAGAAACGCGCCTCTGATTCGCGTTTCTCGAGCCACCCCCTTCGTGAGCGATTAGTTTTGGCGACGGACGCGGTCTTAGGAGGCGAAATCATGGCTGTCGTCTGCGTTCACGGACCACTCCGGGGCCTCACCGGCGGGCGCGCCGAGCAGGAGGTTGCCGGCGCCACCGTCCACGAGCTGCTCCGCGGGCTCGAGGATCTCCACCCGCGGGTGGCGGGCTGGATCCTCGACGAGCGTGGCGTCATCCGCCGGCACATCAGCGTGTTCGTGAACGGCGAGCGGGGTCGGGAGGAAACCACGGTCGCCGCGGACGATCGCGTCGAGGTGCTGCCTGCGATCACGGGAGGAACATGACCGAGCTGCTGCTGGGGACGAAGAAGGGCCTGTTCGCGCTCGAGGGCGAGCCGGACACTGAGTTCGAGGTGACGTGCCGGGCGTTCGCCGGCGAGCCGGTCGACTTCGCGATGCGCGATCCGGCCAGCGGCCGCGCGATCGCCACCGTGACCTCGCCGTTCTACGGCCCCAAGATCTGGTACGCCGACGACCCCGCGGGCGATTGGACCCAGGCCGAGGGCGTCGCGCTGCCCGAGGGCGGCGAGCAAGCGCTCGAGCGGATCTGGGTGATCGTCGCCGGCGAGGGCGGCTCGCTGTACGCCGGCGGCGACCCCGGCGTGCTGTTCGAGAGCCGCGACGGGGGCGCCACCTGGGAGCTCAACCGCGCGCTGTGGCAGCACCGGGTCGACGAGGACTGGCAGCCGGGTGGCGGCGGGCTGTGCCTGCACTCGATCGTGCCGTGGCCCGGGGAGCCCGACAAGCTCGCGGTCGCGGTGTCCGCGGCCGGCGTGTGGCTGACCGAGGACCACGGCGCGACCTGGCGTAGGGGCAACCAGGGGATCGTCCCCCGTTACCTGCCCGAGGAGACTCAAGAGGAGGACATCGCGCTGTGCGTGCACCGGATGGAGCGCGCCCGCCGTCAGCCCGAGCGGATGTTCATCCAGTTCCACGGCGGCGTCTACCGGTCAGACGACGCCGGGCAGACCTGGAGCGAGATCGGCTCCGGCCTGCCCTCGGACTTCGGTTTCCCGCTCGCGCTCGACCCGGGCGATCCCGACAGCGCCTACGTGATCCCGCTCACCGGGGATTTCGACCGGGTCACGCCCGACGGCCACGTGCGCGTGTACGAGACGCGTGACGGCGGCGTCACGTGGACGCCGCGCGGCGACGGCCTGCCGGGCCACGAGGCGTACCTGACCGTGCTCCGTCGCGCGTTCGACCGCGCCGGCGAGGGGTCCTCGCTCCAGCTCTACTTCGGGGCGACGTCGGGCGACGTGTTCGGCTCGGGTGACGCCGGGGAGAGCTGGTTCACGGCCGCGACGCGGCTGCCGCCGGTGTTCTCGGTCACCGCGAGCCCGTAACCGACTCCGCCCACGCCAGCAGCCGCTCGACGTCGAGCTCGGTGAGGCCGACCGCGGGATCGGTCGTAAGCAGCAGCGTCGGCGCCAGCTCGTGCGGCCGCCCACGACCGGCAAGCGTCGTCGTGGGCGTCGTCGACCCACGCCACCGGCCGCGTCTGATCGAGGTGGCGGTCGATCCCGCCGAGCTTCCAGTGTGCATCGGGCGGCCGCCCGCCGTGCTCGAACTCGACGAGCGGAAGCGGACCGTCCAGTCCCAGCGCCAGCGGCAGATAGTCGTTAGCCTTCTCCTCCCACCCGGTGCACCAGACCAGCTCGAACGCCGGCGCCAACGCGCGAAGGTGGTCACCGGCGCTTGACGAAAGGAAGTGGGTGATCCCGTCCACGAGCGCGAATCGCCCGGCCGGCGGGGCGGCGTGATCGAACCCGAACAGCGAGATCACGCCGTCGACATCGATGAGGAGGATTGGTCTTTTCACGCGCGTGTTTTGTGATCCACCGGCCGTTTGTGGACGTCGTGCTTTTTGTCGCGTGGACCTCGACACGACTGAGTTGATGCTCGCACGGGTACCCAAACGGCTGTACTCCGTCCAATCCGCTCAAGCCGTCCGCTCGCGGTGCCGAAGACCCCACTGAGGCAAGCACGGATCGCTCGCCAGCCACCCAGCAATGAGCTCATTCTTCGGCATCTTCCTCGCGCTCGCATGCGCGCTTACGACGAACGTCGGCTTCCTGTACAAGCACCGGGGAGCCTGCGCGGCTCCGTCGGTTGACTGTCGCCGGCCGTTCCAGTCGGCCAAGGCGCTGTTCGCTTCGCCGCTGTTCACGATCGGCTGGGTAATCGGCGCCGGCGCGTGGGTGTTCCACGTGGCGGCGATGTCGGTCGCGCCGCTGTCGCTGGTCCAGGCGGTGCTCGCCGGCGGCATGGTGATGCTGGCGATCATGGCCGAGCAGATGCTCGGCTGCTCGATCGGCCGCCGGCAGTGGATCGGCCTCGCGCTGACCGCCGTCGGCCTGATGATGCTCGGCTTCACCCTTCCGGCCGCCCACGGCGCTGACTCGCGCTTCTCGATCCCCGGCATGATCGGGTTCGAGGCCGTGCTGATCGCGGCCGGGACGCTGCTGATCATGGGTCCGAGGATGGGCGCGCCGGCCGAGCACCACGGCTACATGCTCGGCGCCGCGTCGGGCATCCTGTTCGGCGTCTCGGATGTGGCGATCAAGGCGATCTCCGGAATGGTCGGCTCCTCCGGGGTCATGGGGCTCCTGAGCCCCTGGACGGTCTTGTGCGTCGCCGCCTCGGTGGCCGCGTTCTACTCCTCGGCCAAGGGCCTCCAGGACGGCGACGCGGTACCCGTGATCGCGGTCACCGGCACGGCCGCGAACGTGGCCGGAATCGTCGGCGGGTTCATCGTCTTCGGCGATCCGCTCCCCGGCAGCCCGATCGCGCTGATCGTCCAGTGCTTCGCGTTCGTGCTCGTGCTCGGCGCGGCGTGGCTGATGCCGGCGCCGGTGCGCGCCGCCGCGCCGGCGGGCGCTGCTGCCGCCGCCGCCGCGTAACCCCCGATTTGGGGCCGCTTCGCGGCATCCGTGGGGCCGTGCGACCCCGTCCGGACGGGCTGGATGGCCCCACGGACGCCGCGCAGCGGCCCATCCTCCGCATCGGCTAACGGCCCTTCCGGTCTGCACAATTGCCCTGGCCCCACAGCGGCGATACGGTTGTACAAAACGGCAGACGACTGGAGGGACGGGATGGCGAGCACCGAGGAGGCAGTTCGGACTGGGCAGAGCACGCTCCAGGAGCTGGCCAAGCGGCACCTGTGGATGCATTTCACGCGGATGTCCGCGTACGACGACCACGACGTTCCGATCATCGTTCGCGGCGAGGGCTGCTACGTCTGGGATGAGCACGGCAAGCGCTACCTCGACGCGCTGTCGGCGCTGTTCTGCGTGAACATCGGCCACGGCCGCGCCGACGTCGTCCAGGCCGGGGCCGACCAGGCGAAGGATCTCGGGTTCTTCACGAACTGGTCCTACGCCCATCCGCCGGCGATCGAACTGGCCGCGCGGATCGCCTCGCTCGCCCCCGGGGACCTCAACCGGGTGTTCTTCACCAGCGGCGGCAGCGAGGCGGTCGAGTCCGCCTACAAACTCGCTCGCCAGTACCACAAGGTCAACGGCAAGCCGAACAAGACCAAGCTGATCGCGCGCGAGGTCGCCTACCACGGAACGAGCCTCGGCGCCCTGTCGGCCACCGGGATCACCAGCCTGCGCGAGCCGTTCGAGCCGCTCACCCCCGGCGCTCACCACGTCCCCAACACGAACACGTACCGGATGCCCCCCGGCGTCAGCGAGAGCTGGTTCGCCGAGTCGATCGCCGAGAAGATCGAGTTCGAGGGTCCGGACACGGTCGCGGCGGTGATCCTCGAGCCCGTGCAGAACGGCGGCGGCTGCTTCACGCCCCCCGATGGCTATTTCCAGCGCGTGCGCGAGATCTGCGACGAGTACGACGTGCTGCTGATCTCCGACGAGGTCATCTGTGCCTGGGGCCGCCTCGGCGAGTGGTTCGGCTCGATCAAGTACGGCTACCAGCCCGACATGATCACGACCGCGAAGGGGATCACGAGCGCGTACGCCCCGATGGGCGCCGTTATCGCGTCCGACCGGGTCGCCGAGCCGTTCATGACCGGGATGCACAGCTTCACGCACGGGTTCACGTTCGCCGGACACCCGGTCTGCGCGGCGATCGCGATGGCGAACCTCGACGTGTTCGAGCGCGAGGCGATCCTCGACAACGTGCGCTCGAACGAGGGGCGGTTCCGGAGCATGCTCGAGGGCCTGCGCGACCTCCCGATCGTCGGCGACATTCGCGGCACCGGCTACTTCCACGCGATCGAGCTGGTCAAGGACCAGGAGACCAAGGAGACGTTCAACGAAGAGGAGTGCGAGACGCTGCTGCGCGGCTTCCTCTCGGGCGAGCTGTACAGCCGGGGGCTGATCTGCCGCGCTGATGATCGCGGCGATCCGGTGATTCAGCTGTCGCCACCGCTGATCGCGGGGCCCCAGCAGTTCGACGAGATCGAGGAGATCCTGCGTGGGGTGCTGACCGAGGCCGGCGAGCGGATGCAGGTCCACGCCGGCGGATCGGCTCACATCCACATTCGAGAGGGGCTGTCCTAGCTCCCGATGCTGACCGTCGGGGACCTGCTGCGCGATCTGGACGTTCGCCTGCTCGCGGGGGAGCGCGGCCTGCACCTACCGGTCAGGTGGGTGCACATCTCCGAGCTGCTCGACCCGACGCCGTGGCTGTCCGGTGGCGAGTTGCTGCTCACCACCGGCATGCAGCTGGATACGCCGGAGCAGCAGAGCGAGTTCCTCGCGCGCCTGGCCGATCACCACCTGGCCGGTCTCGGGTTTGGGACCGGCTTCAAGCACGCGGCCGTCCCGCCGCCGCTGCTCGAGATCGCCGCCGAGCGCGAGTTCCCGGTGTTCGAGGTCCCCTACGAGGTGCCGTTCATCGCGGTCACCGAGGCGGCATTCACCCAGCTCGTCAACGAGCAGTACGCGGTGCTGCGGCGCGCCTTGACGGCTCAGGAGCGGCTCGAGCGGATCGTCCTGTCGGAGCGCGGGCTCGACGCCCTGCTCAGCGCGCTGGCGACGCTGATCGGCGCGGCCGTGCGTCGTGTTCGACGCTCGCGGCGAGCCGCTCCAGCAGCACGCGTTCCGCCGGGCGATCGAGCCCGAGGCGCTCGAGACGCTGCGCAGCGAGGTGCACGAGCGGGCACTCCGCCGCGAGGGGCGCGCGTTCATGCCCTCGCTGGTCGAGGGGAACCAGGGGATCGCGCTGCCGGTCCCCGCCGACGGCGCGCCGAGACCGGCCGGCGGCGGTCCGGGCCGCGCGCCAGAGGCGTGGCTGGTGGCGATCAAGGACGCCGGCCCGCTATCTGACTTCGACCGGCTGACGCTGCACCAGGCGGTGACGATCGTCGCGCTCGAGCTGCTGCGCTCCCGCGTCGCCGGTGACACCGAGCGGCGGCTCGCCGGCGATGTGCTCGACGCGATCGTCCGCGGCGAGCTGACCGGACCGGAGCTGACCCGCCGCCTGGGGCCGTTCGGGCTGTCAGACCGCGTCGCCGCGATCGTGTTGAAGCGTTCGGGCGACGGGCGCGGGCCGGCCGCGGGGCCGTCCGTGGAATCAACGCTGTGGTCAGCTCTGCGCGAAGAGGCGGCGCCGGCGCTGGTGGCCTCGGTGGGGGCGCTCGCGTGCGCGCTGGTGCCGGGCGGGGGTTCTGAGGACGAGCTATTCGCGCTGGGAGACCGAGTGGCGGCCGGGGCAGCGGCGGAGCTGGACGGCGATGTCCGGGTCGGCATCGGGCGCGCTGTGCCGACGGTCGACGCCCGCCGGAGCTTTCACGAGGCGCGGTGCGCGTTGGAGGCGCTCGCGCTGGGGGAGGCGGTCCCTGAGAACGGCAACGGCTCGGCGCCTGCATCGGAGGAGCGCTCTCGGGTGGCGACCTACAGGGATCTGGGGTCGTTCCAGCTGCTGCTGTCCTTGCAGGACGACGAGGCGCTGCGGCTGTTCTGCGACTCGATTCTCGGGCCGATCGAGGCCAGCGAGGGCCCATACGGTGGCGAGCTGATGCGCTCGCTCGAGGCGTTCATCGAGGAGAACGGGCAGTGGGAGCGGGCGGCGCGGCGGTTGTACTGCCACCGCCACACGCTGCGCTATCGGATCCGCCGGGTCGAGGAGCTGACCGGCCGGAACCTGGGGTCGGCCCGCGATCGGATCGAGTTCTGGCTGGCGCTGCGGGGCCGGCAGCTGGTGCGTTGAGTGGTCTTGGAGAAAGTTGCCGAACAACCGGGAAGGCGGTTCTAACGTGAAAGTCGGGGTCCCCACAGAGGTCAAGCCGGACGAGTATCGAGTCGCGCTTGACGGCGGCGGGCGTCCGCGAGCTGGTCGATGCCGGGCATGAGGTGTTCGTGCAGAGCGGCGCGGGGCTCGGCTCGGCGATCCCCGACGACGCGTACTCGGGCCAGGGCGCGACGATCGTTCCCGACGCCGACGCCGTGTTCGAGGAGGCGACCTTGATCGTCAAGGTCAAGGAGCCGCAGACCCCCGAGGTTGCGCGCCTGAGGCCGCACCACACCCTGTTCACGTACCTGCATTTGGCCGCCGACGCTTCGCTGACCCATGGGCTGATGGAGTCGGGCGCGACGTGCATCGCCTATGAGACCGTCGAGGACTCGCGCGGGCGGCTGCCGCTGCTGGCGCCGATGTCCGAGGTCGCCGGCAAGATCGCCACCCAGGCTGGCGCGTTCATGCTCGAGAAGCCGCTGGGCGGGCGGGGAATCCTCCTCGGCGGCGTGCCGGGTGTCGCTGCCGCCAACGTGATGGTCATCGGTGGCGGGGTGGTCGGGATGCACGCGGCGTTCATCGCCTTGGGCATGGAGGCGACCGTGTACGTCTACGACCGGAACATCGACCGGCTTCGCGAGCTCGACATCGCCTTCGGGGGGCGCGCGGACACCTGCTTCGCGACGACGCTCGAGATCGAGCAGCGGCTGCCGTACATGGACCTCGTGATTGGTGCGGTGCTTGTCCACGGGGCGCGCGCCCCGCGCGTCGTCACGCGCGCACAGCTCGGCCTGATGAAACACCAGGCGGTGCTCGTCGACGTGTCGATCGACCAGGGCGGCTGTTTTGAGACCTCGCGCCCGACCACGCATTCGGACCCGACCTACGAGGTCGACGGGATCACCCACTACTGCGTGACGAACATGCCCGGGGCGGTGCCGATCACCTCGACGGCCGCGCTGACGAACGCCACCATTCCGTACGTCCTGCATCTGGCCACGGCCGGCGTTCAGGCCGCGGTCGCCGAAAATCCCGGCCTGAAGCTGGGGGTGAACGTCGCCGGCGGTCAGGTGACCTACGCGCCGGTGGCCGATGCCGTGGGGGTGCCGTGCGTGTCGGTCGATGACGCCTTGGGGGTCGCGGCCGCGTAGGTTGTCGGCGTCGGGGGCGTTCGGGACGCGCGCCACGGTGCATTTCTCGCCAAACCCCCCATCGCCCGCGTGCTTTGGCTACATCAGCGCCTGGGAGACGCTTATGTCGCCGACCCGCGCGCGCCGCGGGCGATTTGGCGGGTTTCGCACCCCGGTTTGCTGCCGGCGCCGGCGCCTCACAGGATCGAAACAGCGCAAGCTTTCGCCCCTGCTACATTCCGGTCCGCATGCCGACTACCAGCCAATTGATCCGTAACGGCCGTACGCCGCCGAAGAAGAAGCTCGCCACGCCGGGCCTGAAGTCCGGCAAGGGGCGGAAGAAGAAGGTTGCGGCGCCGCAGCGACGGGGCGTGTGCACGCGCGTGTACACGACCACGCCGAAGAAGCCGAACTCGGCGCTGCGGAAGGTTGCCCGCGTGCGGCTGACGAATGGCATGGAGGTCGGCGCCTACATTCCGGGCGAGGGCCACAACCTGCAGGAGCACTCGGTTGTGCTCGTCCGCGGCGGCCGGGTCAAGGACCTGCCGGGGTTCCGCTACAAGGTGATCCGCGGCACGCTCGACGCCGCCGGCGTAGGTGACCGTAAGAAGGCGCGCTCGCAGTACGGCGTGAAGGCCAAGTAGTGCCGCGTCGGGCAGCAGCTCAGGTCCGGCCGGTAGAGCCCGATCCCGTCCACCGCAATCGCCTCGTCCAGCAGGTGATCAACAAGGTGATGCTGGACGGCAAGAAGTCGGTCGCCGAGCAGATCGTCTATGACGCGCTCGCGATCATCGGCGAGCGCACGGGCAAGAACCCGGTCGAGCAGCTCGAGGCGGGGCTCAAGGCGCTCACGCCGGTGCTCGAGGTCCGCTCCCGCCGCGTCGGCGGCGCCACCTATCAGGTGCCCGTTGAGGTGCCGGCGCGCCGGCCCGCACGCTGGCGGTCCGCTGGCTCGTCCTGTTCGCCCGCCAGCGCCGCGAGAAGACGATGTCCCAACGCCTCGCGCACGAGTTGCTCGACGCTCAGCAGCAGCAGGGCGGCGCCTACAAGCGCAAGGACGACATCTACCGCATGGCGCAGGCCAACAAGGCCTTCGCCCACTATCGCTGGTAGCCGCTCCGGCGCGGCTGATGCGCCGCTGGGCTCGGGTAACAGCGAGAACCGGCCAGCGAACCGTCTCGGTCGTCTGCCCGCGGTCTGGTTGGCCTCAAGGCTGCGCAGCTGCATGCTCCTCTGGGGACACTCGCGGAACCGCGCCCACGGTCGGGCTGCCGCAGACGTGAGCGGTCCCCGGAGGAGCGGCAGCGAAGCTACGCGAGGGCTGCCCACCACACGGGACCGGGGGCTGCAGTGAAACAACCCTCGCTTTTTCAAGACTAACGGCGGATTCCGCGAGGCTCGCATCTCTGGTGCTGCAGTGTCAGGATGCCGACCATTGGCCGCGCGCGAGGGGGGAATCGTGAGAGGCTTCTTACGGCTTAGGGCGCTTTGGCTTATCTGGAGTGGCTTCGGGCGGCTGAGGCGAGGGACCGAGCAAAAGGAGCCCGACGCCGCCGGTGATCAGCAGCACGACGGCACCGAGCGTCTCCATGTACAGGCCGGCGCTGGGGGTCGAGGTCCCCTCCACGTACTGCGAGGCGCCCGAGCCGACCAGCCCGGTGGCGTGAGCGTCGGGAAGGTCGCCGATCAGCGCGATCAGCAGCGTCACGACGCCCAGCAGTGCGAGCGCCGCCAGCGCCGCGCGGCTCCCGGTCCGGTAGGCCGCGAACGCGAGCAGCACGGCGAGCAGCGCGAGCGGGATCGGTGCCCAGGCGTGGTTGGCGCCCGTGCCGACGCTCTTGATCGGGACCGAGCTCGTCGCCGAGTGCAGCTGGTAGAGCGCGGTGAACTGGGAGACGAGGATCAGCAGCGCGCCGATGCAGGCCGCGACCAGGACCGCCGTGGCCGCGATTCCGCGATCGTGACCGTGTTCGTGGCGCTGCGGTTGACCCTCGTCGTGGCGTTCGGGTTGGCCCTCAGCCTCACGTTCCGACGCCTGCGTCGAGCCGTCGAAAATGGGGGGCGAGGGCCCTTCCCAGCGGCGCCCCGTAATGCGGCCGAATGGCCCAGATCCTCTGCTATATTCGCTGTTTGCCTCGGGTGGTGCGCTCATCCGCGTCCGCTTCCGGGCACACAGCTTCCCCGTAATGGAGTCGTCCGCCAGATAGACACCCGCCCCTTCCCGACAGGTGCGTCGTGATTGGGCCCGATGGGCCCTTTTTCATGTCCGCAGCTTTCGCCGGGAAAAACGGTGCAGTTTCGACGCGTTGGACTGGCCCCCCGTCCCCCTGAATAACTACTGCTCATGCCTCGCACATTTCCTCTGAACAAGATTCGCAACATCGGGATCATGGCTCACATCGACGCCGGTAAGACGACGACGACTGAGCGCATCCTCTATTACACAGGTCGGACCTACAAGATGGGGGAGGTTCACGAGGGCGCTGCCGTCATGGACTGGATGGCGCAGGAGCAGGAGCGCGGGATCACGATCACCTCGGCCGCGACCACGTGCGAGTGGGAAGGCCACCGGATCAACATCATCGACACCCCCGGCCACGTCGACTTCACCGTCGAGGTGGAGCGCTCGCTGCGCGTGCTCGACGGCGCGATCGCGTTGTTCGACTCCGTCGCCGGCGTCGAGCCGCAGTCCGAGACGGTGTGGCGCCAGGCCGACAAGTACCACGTCCCGCGGATCGCCTACATCAACAAGATGGACCGCATCGGCGCCGACTTCGACCGCGGCGTGCAGACGATGATCGACCGCCTCGGCGCCCACCCGGTGCCGATCCAGCTCCCGATCGGAGCGGAGCAAGATTTCCGCGGGATCGTCGACCTCGTCCAGATGAAGGCGATCCTCTACAAGGACGAGCTTGGCAAGGACAAGGAGGTCGTCGAGATCCCCGACGAGCTGCGCGCCGAGGCCGACGCCGCGCGCGAGCACCTGCTCGAGGAGGTCTCCCACTACGACGACGAGCTCGTCGAGATGATCCTCGAGGACCATGAGATCTCGCCTGAGCGCCTCAAGCAGTCGATCCGCAAGGCGACCCTGGCGACCGAGATCACCCCGGTGCTATGCGGCTCGAGCTTCAAGAATAAGGGCGTCCAGCCGCTGCTCGACGCGGTCATCGACTACCTACCGAGCCCGCTCGAGGTGCCGGCGGTCGAGGGCCTCGAGCCCGAGCGGGGCTCGCAGAACGGAGGCGTGCCCGCGCGCCGGGACGCGTCCGACGATGAGCCGTTCGCGGCGCTCGCGTTCAAGATCATGGCCGACCCGTACGTCGGCAAGCTCACCTACTTCCGCGTGTACTCCGGCCGGCTCGAGGCCGGCTCGCGCGTGCTCAACGTCAGTACCGGGCGCACCGAGCGCATCGGGCGGATTCTGATCATGCACGCAAATGAGCGCGAGGAGGTCAAGGACGTCGCGGCCGGCGACATCGCCGCCGCGGTCGGGATCAAGCAGGTCGTGACCGGCGACACGCTGGCCGCGCCCGACAGACCGATCAAGCTCGAGACGATCGTGTTCCCCGAGCCCGTGATCAAGGTCGCGATCGAGCCGAAGACCAAGGCCGACCAGGAGAAGATGTCGACGGCGCTCGCGCGCCTGGCCGAGGAGGACCCGACCTTCCAGGTCCGGACCAACGAGGAGACCGGGCAGACCGAGATCTCCGGCATGGGCGAGCTCCACCTCGAGGTGCTCGTCGACCGGATGCTGCGCGAGTACAAGGTCGACGCCAACGTCGGCCGCCCGCAGGTCTCCTACCGCGAGACGATCAAGGGCCACGCCGAGAAGGTCGAGGGACGGTTCGTCCGGCAGACCGGTGGCGCGGGCCAGTACGGCATCGTCTACATCAACGTCGAGCCGGCGCCCGGCGAGGGGTTCGACTTCGTCAACAAGGTCAAGGGCGGGTCAATTCCGACCGAGTTCATCCCGGCGGTCGAGAAGGGCGTCGAGGAGGCGTTGGAGAACGGACCGCGCGCGGGCTACCCGATGGTCGACGTGCGGGTCACGCTGACCGACGGCAAGTACCACGACACCGACTCCTCCGAGATCGCCTTCAAGGTCGCGGGCTCGCTCGCGCTGAAGGCGGCGGTATCGCGCGCCAAGCCGATCCTGCTCGAGCCGATCTTCGCCGTCGAGGTCGTGACGCCCGAGGAGTTCATGGGCGATGTGATCGGCGACCTGAACCGGCGCCGCGGTCACGTGAACGGGATGGAGCAGCGCGGCAACGCGCAGGTCATCAACGCGTACGTGCCGCTGGCGGAGATGTTCGGGTACGCGACCGACGTACGATCCAACACCCAGGGACGGGCGACGTACACGATGCAGTTCGACCGGTACGAGGAAGTGCCGTCGAACCTCGCGGACAAGATCGGTGGAGACGAGGCTGCGGCTTAGGCGCGGCCTGCACCGGAAACTTTATATCCTGCGTAAGTTCGTCCCCAGACGGACACCACTACTGAAACAGAAGGAGCGAAAGCAAAGTGGCGAAAGCCAAGTTCGAGCGCGATAAGCCCCACGTCAACGTTGGCACCATCGGTCACATCGACCATGGCAAGACGACGCTGACGGCTGCCATCACGAAGGTGCTGAACGAAAAGTTCGGCGGCACGGAGGTGCGGTCGTTCGAATCGATCGACAACGCTCCGGAAGAGAAGGCGCGCGGCATCACGATCGCGACCTCACACGTCGAGTACCAGACCCCCAATCGTCACTACGCCCACGTCGACTGTCCCGGACACGCCGACTACGTCAAGAACATGATCACGGGCGCCGCGCAGATGGACGGCGCGATCTTGGTCGTGTCCGCGGCCGACGGCGCGATGCCGCAGACGCGCGAGCACATCCTGCTCGCTCGTCAGGTGGGCGTGCCTTACATCGTCGTGTTCCTCAACAAGGTCGACATGGTCGACGACCCCGAGCTGCTCGAGCTCGTCGAGGTCGAAATCCGCGATCTGCTTTCCGAGTACGACTTCCCGGGCGACGACATCCCGTTCGTAGCGGGTTCGGCGCTCAAGGCGCTCGAGGGCGACGAGGAGTACGAGGCGAAGATCCTCGAGCTCGCCGACGCACTCGACACCTACATTCCGGAGCCCGTGCGCGACCTCGACAAGCCGTTCCTGATGCCGGTCGAGGATGTCTTCTCGATCACGGGTCGCGGCACCGTCGCGACCGGCCGGGTGGAGCAGGGCATCGTCAAGACCGGCGAGACGGTCGAGATCGTGGGCATCAGGGCGACGACCAACACCGTGGTGACGGGCGTCGAGATGTTCAAGAAGATCCTCGACCAGGGTCAGGCCGGCGACAACGTCGGGTGCCTGCTTCGCGGCACCAAGCGGGACGACATCGAGCGCGGGCAGGTTCTCTGCAAGCCGGGCTCGATCACGCCGCACACCAAGTTCAATGCCGAGGTCTACGTCCTGAAGAAGGAGGAGGGCGGCCGTCACACGCCGTTCTTCACGGGCTACCGGCCGCAGTTCTATTTCCGCACCACTGACGTCACCGGCGTGGCAAGGCTGCCCGAGGGCACCGAGATGGTCATGCCGGGTGACAACGTCCAGATGGAGATCGAGCTGATCCAGCCGATCGCCATGGACCAGGGTCTACGGTTCGCGATCCGCGAGGGCGGCCGAACGGTCGGCTCGGGGGTCGTCGCCGAAGTAATCGAATAGTTGACGAGGCGGCGCGGCCTTTGGCCCGCCGCCTCTTTTTTGACAGATACGACCTTCATGGGCGGGCCCCGAAGCCCGGGGCTCGCCCTCAACACTGAAAAGACAGAGATAGAGACAAGACTCACGTGGCAACCATTGCCCAGAACAAGATTCGAATTCGCCTGAAGTCCTACGACCACACGGCGATCGAAACGGCGGCCAAGGAGATCGTCGAGACGGCCACGCGCACGGGCGCGACCGTCTCCGGACCCGTGCCGCTTCCGACCGAGAAGAACGTCTACTGCGTGATCCGCTCGCCGTTCAAGGACAAGGACTCGCGCGAGCACTTCGAGATCCGCACGCACAAGCGGCTGATCGACATCCACCAGCCCACCCCGAAGACCGTCGACTCGCTCCAGCGCCTCGACCATCTTCCGGCCGGCGTGGATATCGAGATCCGCCTGGCGTCCTGAGTCGATGGCTGCGATCCTCGCCAAGAAGCTCGGGATGACGCAGCGGTTCCTCGACGACGGCCGCGTCGAGCGCGTCACCGTGCTCGAGGCCGGGCCATGTCCGGTCACCGCGATCCGGACCGTCGAGCGCGACGGCTACGAGGCGGTCCAGCTCGCGTTCGGCGCGTGCAAAGAGAAGTCGCTCACCAAGCCCGAGCTCGGGCACTTGAAGAAGGCAGACGCGTCGGCGCACCGCCACCTCGTGGAGTTCCGCGACGAGGCCGGCGAGCTGCTCGTCGGTCAGACCGTGACCGTCGAGGCGTTCAACGTCGGGGACAAGATCAAGGTCTCGGGTAAGACCAAGGGCAAGGGCTTCCAGGGGACGATCAAGCGCCACAACTTCTCGAGCGGTCCTAAGTCGCACGGCTCGCACAACGTCCGCGCGCCGGGCTCGATCGGTGCGTCGGCGACGCCGTCGCGCGTGTTCAAGGGAATCCGCGGCCCCGGCCGGATGGGCGGCGGTCGCACCACCCAGCGCGGTCTGACCGTGGTCGAGATCATCCCGGGCCAGAACCTGCTGCTGCTCCGCGGCGCCGTACCGGGGCCACGCGGCGGCACGGTGGAGGTGCGGACCGATGGCTAGTGCGCCGGTGCTCGGCGGCGGGAGCTTCACGCTCGATCCGGTCGCGTTCGAGTCCAAGTTCAACATGCCCCTCGTGCACGAGACGGTGCGCGCCGAGCTGAACGCGCGCCGGCACGGCACCGCGTCGACCAAGACTCGTGGCGAGGTGTCGGGCGGCGGTGCGAAGCCCTGGCGCCAGAAGGGCACAGGCCGGGCGCGGGCAGGCTCGTCGCGCTCGCCGATCTGGACGGGCGGCGGCACGGTGTTCGGACCGAGTCCGCGTCACTACACGGTCAAGGTCAACCGCAAGGCGCGCCGCGCCGCGCTGCGCAGCGTGCTGTCGCTCCACGCCGGGCGCGAGTCGCTCGCGGTGTTCGACGCGGCGGCGTTTTCTGAGCCTTCTACCGCGCGGGCGGTGGAACTCCTGGCCGACTGGGGTGCGACGGCGCCGACGCTCATCGTGCTGACCGACTCGGAGGCCGCAGCCGGCAAGTCGTTCCGAAACCTTCCTCGCGCCGAGGCGATCCCGGTTGCTGACGCGGGCGTCGCGGACCTGGTCGGGGCGGCCTCGCTGCTGGTGTCGCAGGCGGCGATGGAGTCGCTCGTCGCGCGTGCTCACAGTCCCGCCCCCGGCGCAACCGAATCTCCGGAGGAGACTGACTGATGGAACCCACGCAGGTGATCATCCGCCCGGTCCTGTCCGAGAAGACGTTCGCGCTCGCCGAGGCCGGCAAGTACACCTTCCGCGTGCACGACAAGGCGCACAAGACGCAGATCCGTCAGGCGATCGAGCTGCTGTTCGACGTCAACGTGCTCGAGGTCCGGACCGCGCACGTGCATTCCAAGCCCAAGCGCCGCGGTCAGACCCGCGGACGCACCCGCCAGTGGAAGAAGGCGATCGTGCAGGTGCGCGAGGGCCAGACGATCCCGATCTTCGGAGGACTGGAGGCAGGCGAATAGATGCCCATTCGTAAGCCGAAACCGACATCCGCCGGGCGGCGCTTCGTCACTTATCCCGACTTCGCCGAGATCACCCGCACCTCGCCCGAGAAGTCGCTCGTCGAGGGTCTCAAGAAATCCGGGGGGCGCAACTCCAACGGGCGCAAGACCGCGCGCCACCGCGGCGGCGGCGCCAAGCGGCTGTACCGCAAGGTCGACTTCAAGCGCCGCAAAGACGGCGTGCCGGCGAAGGTCGCCCACATCGAGTACGACCCGAACCGGTCGGCCTACATCGCGCTGCTGCACTATGCCGACGGCGAGAAGCGCTACATCCTCGCCCCCCAGCGGCTGCGCGTCGGCATGACCGTGCAGTCGGGTGAGCGTGCCGAGATCCGCGTCGGCAACAGCCTGCCGCTCGCGAACATGCCGCCCGGCACCGTGGTCCACAACGTCGAGCTGACGCCCGGACGCGGCGGCCAGATGGCGCGCGCGGCCGGCGCCGGCGTGCAGCTGCTCGCGAAGGACGGCGACTACGTGACGCTGCGCCTGCCCTCGGGGGAGATGCGGATGGTGCGGGCCGAATGCCGGGCCACGGTCGGCTCGATCGGCAACACCGATCACCAGAACGTGACGATCGGCAAGGCTGGACGCAAGCGGCACTTGGGCGTGCGCCCGCAGACACGCGGGACCGCGATGAACCCGGTCGACCACCCGCACGGTGGTGGCGAGGGCTCGACGACGCCCGGGCGCCACCCGGTGACCCCGTGGGGCGTGCCCACGCTCGGGTACCGCACGCGGCCGAAGGGCAAAGCTTCAGACAAATACATAGTGCGCGGACGCAGGAGAGGTAAGAAGCGATGAGTCGCTCGAGCAAGAAGGGACCGTTCGTCGAGGAGCGGCTGATGTCGCGGATCGAGGCGATGAACACGTCAGGCGAGAAGCGCATGCTCAGAACGTGGTCGCGCTCGTCGACGATCTTCCCGGAGATGGTCGGTCACACGATCGCAGTGCACGACGGGCGCAAGCACGTGCCGGTGTTCGTCACCGAGTCGATGGTTGGCCACAAGCTTGGCGAGTTTGCGCCGACGCGCCTGTATCGCGGGCACGCCGGTACCGGTAAGAGGCGATGAGCCCGGACGAGACTCCAGAGACCGAGCCCGAGAAGCCGCGTCGCCGGCGCCGCAAGGCGGCCTCCGAGGACGCGCCTGCGTCTGAATCCCCGCGCTCCGAGGCCAGTGAGGAGTCGGAGGCCGAAGCGACGCGAGGGGATTCAGCCGCTGACGCGTCCCCCGAGGCCGAGGTCACGGGCGGTGAGGCCGCGGAGATCGAGCCGACTCGGGAGGACGTCGAGGCCGTGGAGGCCGCGGCTGATGTGATGCTCGAGGCGGACGATGAAGCCGAGGGCGAATCCGAGCTCGACTCGGAGGACGAGGTGGATGAGCACGAAGCTGACGAAGCCCCCGCGCCCGCGAGCTCTCGTCGCCGACGCCGGCGCGGTGCCGCCGAGGAGGAGGCGCCGCCGCCCGCGCCGGCACCGACCCGCCGGCGCCGCGGCGAGCGTGCACCCGGACCGCCGCCGGTTGTGCGAGCCCAGGCCAAGTACGTCCGCTCATCGGCGCGCAAGGCGCGATTGGTGTGCGATCACATCCGCGGAAAGAGCGTTGAGGAGGCGCGAGCTATCCTCGCTCACACCTCGCGTGCAGTCGCGCGCGACTGGAGCAAGTTGCTCGAGTCGGCGGTGGCCAACGCTGAGAACAACCACGAGCTCGTGGGTGAGGACCTCTACGTGAAGGCGGTCCACGCTGACGAGGGTCCGACGATCAGGCGCTTCCGGCCCCGCGCGATGGGCCGGGCGACGCGGATCCGCAAGCGGACCAGCCATCTCACGATCTTGCTCACACCGAAGGACTAGTCACAGATATGGGTCAAAAAGTTCATCCCGAGGGTCTCCGCGTCGGCTACATCCACGACTGGAAGTCGAACTGGTTCAACGAGCGCGCCTTCTCTGACTTCCTGCACGAGGACACGGAGATCCGCAAGCACATCATCGGGCGGCTGTCGCACGCCGGCCTGTCGGACATCACGATCCGCAAGAACCAGAACGAGGTCGAGGTCAACATCAACACCGCGCGGCCCGGAATCGTGATCGGAAAGTCCGGGTCGGAGGTCGACCAGCTGCGCCGCGACCTGCACCGCATCACCGGCAAGCAGGTCAAGGTCAACATTCTTGAGATCAAGCGCCCCGAGCTCGACGCGCGCCTGGTCGCGCAGTCGATCGCCGAGCAGCTCCAGAACCGCGTGGCGTTCCGCCGTGCGATGAAGCGCGCGCTCACGAGCGCGATGCGATCCGGCGCCAAGGGCGTGAAGGTCCAGGTCTCGGGCCGCCTCGGGGGCGCCGAGATGGCGCGGACCGAGGGCTACTCCGACGGTCGCGTCCCGCTGCACACGCTACGTGCCGACATCGACTACGGCTTCCACGAGGCTCGCACGACGTTCGGGCGGATCGGCGTGAAGTGCTGGATCAACAAGGGCGAGATCATGCCCGAGGGCTACACCGGCGCCGACCTGACGATCATGGACGAGCCGGCGCCGCAGGCGCCCGAGCGCGACGGCCGCGGGCGCGGCGGGCGTGACGGGCGCGGTCGTGGTGGTGCCGGCGGCGGCGGTGGCCGCGGCGGTCCAGGCGGACGCGGCGGCGGTCCTGGTGGCTCCGGCGGTCCCGGTGGCGGACGTGGGCCGGGCGGCCCCGGACGCGGCGGCGGTCCCGGTGGCGGCGGTCGCGGTGGCGGCCCCGGCGGCGGTGGTGGCCGCGGTGGCGGTGGCGGCGGTGGCGGTCGCGGTGGCGGCCCCGGTGGCGGCGGACGCGGTGGCTTCGGTGGCGGCTCCGGCGGTGGCGGTGGCGGTCGCGGTGGCGGCGGTGGCGGTGGTGGACGTCCCGGTGGCGGCAGCGGCGGCGGCGGTGGTGGTGGACGTCCCGGCGGCGGTGGCGGCGGCGGTGGCGGCGGTGGCGGACGTGGCCCGGGCGGTCCCGGCGGCGGTCGCGGACGCGGCGGCAGCGGTGGCGGTGGCGGCGGCGGCGGTGGCGGCCGGCCGAGCTCCGCGGGCGGTAGCAGCTGATGCTCGCCCCCAAGCGCGTCAAGCACCGCAAGGTGCACCGCGGGCGCCGGCACGGCCTGTCGCGCGGACAGACCAAGGTCCAGTTCGGCGAGTACGGCCTGAAGGCGCTCGACGCCGGGTGGCTGACGAACCGCCAGATCGAGGCTGCCCGAATTGCGATGACCCGCAAGATCAAGCGCGGCGGCAAGGTGTGGATCAACGTCTATCCCGACAAGTCGTTCACCAAGAAGCCCGCCGAGACCCGGATGGGATCCGGCAAGGGGTCTCCCGAGGGCTGGGTCGCCGTGGTCAAGCCCGGCCGGGTGATGTTCGAGCTCGCCGGCGTGCCCGAGCCGCTGGCGCGCGAGGCGATGCGGCTTGCCGGCCACAAGCTTTCGGTCCGGACCAAGTTCGTGATGCGAGAGGACGCCTGAGATGAGGCCGTCCGACGTCCGAGATCTCACCGACACGGAGCTCCGTGAGCACATCCAGACCGCCCGTCGCGAGCTGTTCGGGCTGCGCTTTCAGCACGCCACGTCCGAGCTCGAGAACACCGCGAGCCTCAAGCGGGCCAAGCGCGAAATCGCGCGGGCGCTGACGATCCTGCGCGAACGAGAACTGAGAAATGGCTGAAGAGACCGAGAACAACGAAACTGAACAGACGCCGGACGTAGCGGCGGAGGCGGCCGCGCCCGAGCAGGCGGCGCCCCCGCGCGAGCCCCAGGAGGTCGTCGCGCCAAAGGAGCGGCGCCGGCGTGCCCGCGCGGGCAAGGCCGCCAAGACCCCGACTCGCAAGCCGCGCACGCCCGAGGAGCGTCACGCCGACCGACTCGAGGAGCGGCGCAAGAAGGCCGTGGTCCGTCGCGCCGAGCGCGCGCGTGCCCGCCAGAAGGCGCGCGAGAGCGGAACGGTCGCGGCGACGACGCCGCCGCGCGAGCACGGCTCCGGCAGGCAGAAGACGCGCCAGGGCGTCGTCGTGTCCGACAAGGCGGACAAGACGATCACGGTCCGCATCGACATCGTCCGGCGCCACCGGCGCTACGAGAAGATCGTGCGCACGTCGAACACGCTGCACGCGCACGACGAGCGCAACGACGCGCACGCCGGCGACACCGTGATCGTGCGCGAGTCGCGGCCGCTGTCGCGGCTCAAGCGCTGGCGGCTGGTGGAAGTCGTAGAGCGAGCCGAGTGAGCCGCGGGACCGCACGATGATCCAGAACGAGACACGGCTGCGCGTCGCCGACAACACCGGCGCGAGGGAGATCCTCGTGATCCGTGTGCGCGGCGGCCACCGTCGCCGCTATGCCGGCGTCGGGGACATCGTGACCGCCACCGTCAAGCAGGCCAGCCCACAAGGTTCGGTAAAAAAGGGCGAGGTCGTGACCGCGGTGGTCGTGCGCACGCGCAAGTCCTATGGCCGCGAAGACGGGACCTACATCGCCTTCGATGAGAACGCCGCGGTGCTGATCGACAACCAGAACAACCCGCGCGGCACGCGCATTTTCGGCCCGGTTGCGCGCGAGTTGCGCGAGCGCAACTTCATGAAGATCGTCTCGCTCGCACCGGAGGTGCTCTGACCATGCCCGCGCGACTGAAGTCAGGCGACGAGGTGATCGTGATCGGCGGCAAGGACCGCGGCAAGCGCGGCAAGATCCTGCGCGTCGATCCCAAGCACCAGCGCGTGTTCATCGAGGGCCTGAACATGATCAAGCGCCACCAGAAACCGCGCCAGGTGGCGGGCGCCCAGCGCGCCGAGCAGGTCGGCGGCGTGATCGAGCGCGAGGGCCCAATCCACGTCTCGAACGTGATGCTCGCCGACCCCAAAGAGGGCAAGCCGACGCGCGTCGGCGTCGAGATCCAGGACGGCAAGCGCCTGCGGATCGCGCGCCGGAGTGGAACGAGGCTCGACTGATGACCGATAGGAGCGCGCACTGATGGCCGAGGCACGCCTGAAGACTCGCTACAAGGACGAGATCCTGCCGGCGCTGACCGAGCGGTTCGGGTACTCGACGCCTATGCGGGCGCCCCGGATCACCAAGGTCACCGTGAACATGGGTGTCGGCGACGCCAAGCAGGACTCGAAGATGCTCGACGCCGCCAGCGAACAGCTCGCGACGATCACCGGCCAGCGGCCGAACGTGCGCCGTGCGCGCAAGTCGATCGCGCAGTTCAAGGTCCGCGAGGGGATGCCGGTCGGCGTCGCCGTGACGCTGCGCGGCCAGCGCTCGTACGAGTTCCTCGATCGGCTGATGTCGATCGCGATCCCCCGGATCCGCGACTTCCGCGGGCTCAACCCTCGGTCGTTCGACGGCCGCGGGAACTACTCGATGGGCGTGCGCGAGCAGATCATCTTCCCTGAGGTGGACTACGACGAGGTGGATCAGGTCCGGGGCCTGGACATCACGATCACCACCACGGCCCAGAGCGACGACGAGGCGTTCGCCTTGCTCGAGGCTCTCGGGATGCCATTCAGCAGAGAAGGCCGCCCGCAGGCGGCCGGGACCCAGACGTAAAGGATCATATGGCCAAGACTTCTCAGGTTGTCCGTCAGCGGCGCACGCCGAAGTACAAGACACGCGGCTACACCCGTTGCCGCCGTTGTGGCCGGGCGCGCGCGGTCTATCGCAAGTTCGGCGTGTGCCGGATCTGCCTGCGCGAGCTGGCGCACAACGGCTACGTCCCCGGCATGACCAAGTCGAGCTGGTAGAGGGCAGGCCCGGAACATGTCAATGACCGATCCCATCGCCGACTTCCTCACGCGGCTGCGCAATGCCGCCAACGCCCAGCACCATGAGGTGACGATGCCGTCGTCGACGCTGAGGCGCGAGCTGGCGCGGATCCTCAGCGAGCAGGGGTACATCGAGGCCTACGAGGTCCACGACCCCGTTCCCGGTCGGCCGGGCCAGGAGCTGACGATCACGCTCAAGTACGACCAGACGCGCAAACCGGTGATCTCGGGCCTGCAGCGCGTCTCGCGCCCGGGCCAGCGCACGTACGTCGACCATGCCCACATCCCTCGCGTCCAAGGAGGAATGGGGACCGCGATCATCTCGACCTCCAAGGGCGTCATGACCGGCCACGAAGCCCGCCAGGCGGGCGTCGGCGGCGAGGTCATGGCGAAGGTCTGGTAGACCAGGGATCGAGCATGTCGCGCATCGGCAGACAACCCATCACCATCCCGGCCGGCGTCACGGTCGCGATCGAGCCCGAGGTCGTCCGGGTCAACGGCCCGAAGGGCGAGCTGTCCGAACGCGTGAACCGCGACATCAAGGTCGAGCACGTCGACGACCAGATCGTGGTCACCCGCCCCACCGACCGCGGCGAGCACCGCGCGCTCCACGGCCTCACCCGCACGCTCGTCGCGAACATGGTGCAGGGCGTGACGGCCGGGTTCGAGAAGCGCCTCGAGATCCAGGGCGTCGGCTATCGCGCGGCGCTGCGCGGGCGCGACCTCGAGCTCGCGCTCGGCTACTCGCATCCGGTCTCGATCAAGGCTCCCGACGGGATCGAGTTCGAGGTTCCGCAGCCGACCCGGATCGTCGTCAAGGGCGCTTCCAAGCAACAGGTCGGCGAGGTCGCGGCGCTGATCCGCAAGCAGCGCAAGCCCGAGCCCTACAAGGGCAAGGGGATCCGCTACGAGGGCGAGTACGTCGCCCGAAAGGTCGGCAAGCGCGCATGACCGTGATGACCAAGCCCGCCCAGCGGCTCAGGCGCCGCCGCCGTGTCCGCGCGAAGGTCCGCGGCACCGCGGAGCGCCCGCGGATCTCGGTGTTCCGCTCCAATCGCGGGATCTTCGCGCAGCTGATCGACGACGACTCGGGACAGACCGTGGCCTCCGTCAACTGGACCGAGGAGGAGCTCCGCGGCCTCGGGCGGATGGAGCAGGCCACCCGCGCCGGCACGCTGCTGGCGGACCGCGCCAAGACGGCCGGCGTAGACACCGCAGTGTTCGACCGCGGCGGCTACAAATATCACGGGCGCGTTAAGGCGCTCGCCGATGGGGCCCGCGAGGGCGGGCTGGCCTTCTAGGGTCGCTAACCTGGACTTGCTGATGGCACGCGATCGCTCAGTTTCCTCCGCAGGGCTCGACCTCCAGGAGCGCGTCGTCGAGATCAACCGCGTCGCCAAGGTGGTCAAGGGCGGGCGCCGGTTCTCGTTCACCGCCCTGGTCGTGGTCGGCGACGAGCGCGACATCGTCGGGATCGGCTACGGCAAGGCCAACGAGGTGCCGGTGGCGATCCAGAAGGGTGTCGAGCAGGCCAAGAAGAACCTCTACCGCGTGCCCAAGCACGGCGCGACGATCACCCACCAGACCACCGGGATCTTCGGCGCCGGGCGCGTGTTCCTGAAGCCCGCTGCCCCCGGTACCGGCGTGATCGCCGGCGGTGGCGTGCGCGCGGTGCTGGAACTCGCCGGGATCCACGACATCCTGTCGAAGTCGCTTGGCTCGCAGAACCCGATCAACCTGGTCAAGGCGACGATGGCGGGGTTGCAGTCGCTGCGGACTCCGGACGAGGTTGCTGAGATTCGGGGCCTGTCGGTCAATCAGGTGCTCGGGCTAACG
The DNA here is from genome assembly GCA_963699325.1 of uncultured Solirubrobacterales bacterium. Taxonomy (GTDB): domain Bacteria; phylum Actinomycetota; class Thermoleophilia; order Solirubrobacterales; family Solirubrobacteraceae; genus Palsa-465. The sequence goes on from CAVOTN010000026.1 coordinate 265,432, forward strand.
TCGCAGGAGGCGGAACCCGTGGCTGCCGAGACGCTGTCGAACGCGAACGGAAGCGGCGCATCCGAGGCCGCGGAACCCGTTGCCGAAGAGGTCGCGGCTGAGGCCGACGAGGAGCCCGAGGCGTGAGCAAGCTCGTCGTCACCCAGCGCCGGTCGCGCAACGGCTGCGATCAGCGCCAGCGCGACACGCTGCGCTCGCTTGGGCTCCGACGGATCGGCCAGAGCGCCGAGCACGCCGACACGCCCCAGGTACGCGGGATGATCGCGAAAGTCGCGCACCTCGTCGAAGTCTCGGAGGAGTCCTGATGGCTGACGACGAGACGCGCGAGCCCGAAGAGCGCGAAGAGCGGATCGGGCTGCACAACCTGAGGCCGGCGCCTGGCTCGCGCAAGCGGCGCAAGCGCATCGGCCGTGGCGAGGGCTCGGGCACCGGCAAGACATCGGGGCGCGGCCAGAAGGGCTGGGGCTCGCGGTCGGGCGCCAAGCGCCGGGCACGCTTCGAGGGCGGCCAGAACCCGATCCACATGCGCATGCGCAAGCTGCGCGGCCCGCACATGAAGAAGTCGATGCCGTTCGAGCCGTTCCGGACGCATACGCAGCCCGTGAATCTGGTCGACCTCGAGGCGCGGTTCGAGTCAGGCGCTTCGGTAACTTTGGATGCGATGCGCTCCAAGGGTCTCGCGACGCGCAAGGCGATCCCGGTCAAGATCCTCGCCAAGGGTGAGTTGACCAAGCCGATGACGGTGCATGCGCACCAGTTCTCGAAGGCCGCGCGCGAGCGAATCGAGTCCGCTGGCGGAACCTGCCAGGTCGTAGAGGAGCCCGGCAGCAGATGATTTCGACGATCCTGGGTGCGTTCAGGGTCGGAGAGATCCGCAAGAAAGTGCTGTTCACGGGCCTGATGCTCGGGCTCTACCGGCTCGGCACGCATATCCCGGCGCCCGGGATCAACGCCAAGGCGGTCAACGCCATCCAGAACAACTTCGGCGGGTCGAGCATCCTCGGGTTCCTGAATCTGTTCTCCGGTGGCGGCCTCGGGCGGATCGCGATCTTCGCGCTCGGGATCATGCCCTACATCACCGCGTCGATCATCCTGCAGTTGCTGCAGGTGGTCGTGCCCTCGCTCGAGAAGCTCTCCAAGGAGGGCGAGGTCGGCCAGGCGCGGATCACCCAGTACACGCGCTACCTGACCGTCGGCCTCGCGTTCGCCCAGTCGATCGGCTACGTGTTCCTGTTCCGGAGCTTCGAGCAGTCGGCCGGCGTCACCGTGATCCCGAACTTCAACCTCGCCAAGGTGCTGCTGATCGTGATCTCGCTGACGGCGGGCACCGTGCTGCTGATGTGGATGGGCGAGCTGATCACCCAGCGCGGGATCGGCAACGGGATCTCGCTGATGATCTTCGCGAGCATCGTCGCGCGAATACCGAACGGCGTCCACTCGTGGTGGACCAACCCCGACCAGGTGTTCCGCGTGATCATGCCGTTCATCGTGCTCGGCGTGGTCGCGGCAATCGTGTTCGTGCAGGAAGGGCAGCGCCGGATCCCGATCCAGTACGCCAAGCGGGTGATCGGCCGGCGGATGACGCAGGGCACCCAGACGTACCTGCCGTTGCGCGTGAACATGGCCGGCGTGATCCCGGTGATCTTCGCCGCCAGCATGATGGCGATCCCGCCGACGCTCGGCCAGCTGCTCGGACAGAACAAGAACAACTTCTGGACCGACGTCCAGAACTTCTTCAGTCCCCAGGGCTGGCACTACGTGGTCGGGGAGAGCCTCTTGATCATCGTGTTCACGTACTTCTACACGGCGGTCACGTTCAACCCCGTCGACCAGGCGGAGAACCTCCGAAAGTACGGCGGGTTCATCCCCGGGGTGCGACCAGGGCGGCCCACGGCCGAGTTCCTCGACCGCATCCTCGCCCGCCTGACGTTCCCGGGCGCCCTGTTCCTGGCCGCGGTCGCCGCGCTCCCGACGATCCTGATCAGCCAGACCTCCGCCAACTTCTTCTTCGGCGGCACCTCGATCCTGATCGTGATCGGCGTCGCGCTCGACACGATGAAGCAGCTCGAGGCGCAGCTGATGATGCGCAACTACGAGGGATTCTTGAAGTAGCCCGGCCGGACGCCGGGCTCTCCCCCCGGGCCGGTCCCGTCCCGTCTTTCAGGCAAGCGCGCGGGCGAGCTCGCCGCGCGTCTGGATGTCGAGCTTGCGGTAGGCGTTGCGCAGGTGGTACTCGACGGTCTTCGGCGTCACGAACAGCGCCTGCGCGATCTCGCGGTTGCTCTGACCGGTGGCGGCCAGCTCGGCGATCCGCCGCTCTGACGGCGTCAGCGAGGCCGGCCCGCTGAGCAGCGCCTCGCGCCGGGGCCGCGCGCCGGCGGCGGCGAGCTCGATCCGGGCGCGCTCTGAGAGCGCCACCGCCCCGCCGCGACTTGCCATGTCCGCCGCCCGCTCGAGCGGCTCGCGCGCGTCCGCGCGCCGGTTCTCCCTCCGTAGCGCTGCGCCGAGGTCGATCAGTGCGCGCGTCGTCTCGAGCCGCGGGGGCGCGTCGCCTCCCAGCCGGACCGCGGCCCGGAGGTTGTGCACGCTCCTCGCTCCCTGCTCGCACAGGCCCAACACGCGACGGGCCCGGATCCGCAGGTGCAGGACGTCGGTCCGCTCGGCGCGGGCGAGCGCCTCGCCGGCGAGCTCGAGCGCGCGGTCGCGATCGCCGAGCATCAGCGAGGCCAGCGCAGCGGTCCCGCGCCAGTCGCAGTAGCCGAGGAACCCGACGGTCCGCTCGCCGATATCGCCGACGGCCAGCGCGGCCTCGAGCGCCTCTCGCGGCTGGTTCTGCGCGAGGCGGAGCTCGGCGAGCGAGTACAGGCGGAGCACATCCTCGATGTCCTGCGGTTCATCCAGCGGCCCGTCCTCGTCGAGCACGTCCTGTGCCTGGTCGAGCTCGCCCCGCTCGATCAGGCACAGCGCGTAGTGCGCGGCGGCCGAGCGAGCGAACTGCTGCCATCCGTATCGGCGCGCGTCGCGCGCCAGCTCGAGATCGGCGAGCGCGTCCGTGACCCGCCCCTGCCACAGCAACGGCAGCCCGCGGACGTAGCTGGCGGTTGCGAACGCGAGCGGCCAGGCGCGCCGGCGCGACTCCTCGAGCGCGGCCTCGGCGACCTCGAGCGCGCTCTCGAGTTCGCCGTTCAGTAGGAAGGACGCGGCGACGAGTCGCCACCCGATCCACTGCGGATTGGCTTCCGCGAGCATCCGGCCGCCATCCCACGCCCGCTCGGTCAGCTCGATTGCGTTGTGTGCCGACTCGCCGATCGTGGTGGCGTGCAGTGCGGCGTGGGCGAGCAGCAGCCGCTGCCCCTGGGTTCGAGGACCCTTGACTGCGTTCTCGACCACGCGCGCGGAGCGCTCGAGCGCGAGCGGCTGGAGGTCGGGGACGATCGACGCGGTCGAGATGTAGCTCGCCTCGAGCCGATCGCGCAGCTCGAGCTCGTCGGCGTCCTCGGGCGTGGAGGGCAGCTCCCCGAGCGCGGCGTCGTACGCGCCCGCCGCCTCTTCGTGCTGCCCCAACGCATCGAGCGCGCGACCGAGCTGGAGCCCCAGCTCCGCGCGCCGGCGGGGATCCGACGAAGCCGCGGCCGCCTGGGCGAGGTGGTCGGCCGCGGCCGCGCGGCCGAGCATTGCCTCGGCCGCACCGAGCTCGGCGAGTACCTCGGGACGGAGCTCGGCGGTTGGCGGCTCGGCGAGCGCGCGCTCGAGGTAGCGGACCGCGGGCTGCGCCGCTCGCGCCTCGCGCGCGGCGGCCCGGAGCTGCTCGACGGCCCACTCGTCCGCGCCGGCATGCCCGAGCAGGAGATGCGCGGCGACGCGCTCGACGTTCTCGCCGTCGGCATGGAGGAGCCGGGCCGCGTCCAGGTGTCGGCTCGCGCGTTCGAACAGCGGTATGTCCTGCTCGATCGCGTGCTGGACGAGCGGATGCACGAACCGGAGCGGCTCGCGGGCGAGCACGATCTCAACTCGCGCGAGTGAGTCGGCCGCGGCCGTGGCCGCATCGATCGGGAGCGACGCCAGCGCGGCCGCCCGCCGAAGCGGCACGTCGTCGCCGAGGATCGCCACGGCGCGCGCCAGAGCCGCCGCGGCCGGCCCGAGGCGGCCGACCCGGACCCGTAGCGAGCGCGTCACCGCGTCGGGGGCGAGTCCGCGGGCGCGGCGCGTGAGTGCGGCTCCACGAAGGCCGCGATCGTCCGCGAGCGCGAGCAGCAGCTCATGCACGTAGAACGGGTTGCCGTTCGTGACGTCGACGCACGTTTCCACCAGCGCCTGATCGGTGCGCTCGCCAAGTGCGCCGCGGCTCAGCTCCTGCACGGCCTCGGCGCCGAGTCCCGTCAGGCTCTCAACCCGAACCCGCGGGTGGGTCGAGATTCGGTCGAGCGCCTCCGCGGACTCGCCGCCCTCCGCCGGACGGCGCGTCATCACGAGCGCGACCGGCAGCTCGTCGAGCCGATGCAGGACGTACAGGACGAACTCGAGCGAGGCCACGTCACACCAGTGCAGGTCGTCGATCGCGAGCATCGTGGGGCGCGTCTCCGCCGCGCCCGCCATCGCGGCGAACAGGCCGTGGGACATCGTGAGATCGCCGGCGTCGCCGGGCTCGAAAATGGTCTCGCCGGCCCCCGCGAGCGAGCGCACCCGTTCGGGCGCCTCCGCGAGGAAGGCACGGCGCCCGGCCGGCGGCAGCTCGCTCAACAGCGCGCGGACGAGCTGCCCGGCGACTCCGAACGCGAGGTTCTGCTCGAGCTCTGCGCCCGCTGCGCGCAGCACTCGCATGCCGCGGCTGCGCGCGTCGTCGAGCGCCGCTTCGTGGAGCCGGGTCTTGCCCATCCCGGCGTGTCCCTCGAGCAGGAGCGCCTGGCCGGCGCCGTCCTGCAGCGAATCGAGGGCAGCGGTGATCGCCTGGAGCAAATCGTCGCGCTCCAGGAGCCCCGCGCGTCCGCGCAGGGACCGTCCACGTCTGTCGGGCGCCTCCCGCACCGGCATCTAGAGCGTTGTACCCCAATTGGGCTTTCGCCTAATCCTGGGGTGCCTGCCTGGTGCGGAATGCGAACAAGACAGCGATATTTCTGACCGTGAAGACGGAGACCGCGCACGTAATGCTGGCGATCGACGTCGATTCGGACCCGATCAGCGGACTGGTGTCGAACGGGACAGAGGTCTCGACGCCGTTCACCGGTTGGGTCGAGCTCGCCTCGATGATCGAGGCGGCTCGGAGCGCCACGCCCTACGACGCCGGCGACCCCAGGGCGACCCCGATCGAAAGACTAGGGTCGTTCCCTGGTGCGAAGGGTTCGGAGGTGTAGTTAGCTACCGACATCGCATGACTCGGAGGTCGGACATCACAGACGGATTGGGGGGCGCGTGGGGGCGCGAATCCGTCACGAAGGCTGAGGGCAGGGGCAGGTCAGGGCGGGTCGGGGGCGCGTGGGGGCACGCGCCGAGGCGGTCCGCCGTGGGGGCGGTTGTACAGAGCAGGTGGATCGGGGCGCGTGGGGGGCGCGGATCCATGGTGGGGGCAGACGTTCAGAGCAGGTGGATCGGGGGCGCGCGGGGGCGCAGATCCATGGTGGGGGCAGACGTAGGAGGGTGACGAGGGAACAGCGGGCGCGACTTCGGCAGCGCTAAGGGGGGCGGCAAGGATGCCGTCCCGGCGCGTGTCGTTGGGGGCAACGCCGAGGCGTCCGCGAGGACCGTCGACGCCTCGGCAAGGGGTCGCGATCCGCACCGACCGAAACGCATCCGGCCTGAGTCGCGCTCGCGGCTCGGGCCGGTGTGTTATTCGTGCTCGGACCGCGCGCGTCGGCACCGCGCTGCCGATGCTGACTTCGTACCTTGCCGCTCGATACAGTGAGGCCCTCGTGTCAGAGCTCAACCTGATTCTGTTCGGGCCACCGGGTGCGGGCAAGGGAACGCAGGCGGACCGCCTGCGTTCTGACTTCCAGCTCCCGTACATCGCCACGGGCGACATGCTGCGCGGGAACGTCAAGGACGGCACCGAGCTGGGCAAGAAGGCCAAGGAGTACATGGACGCCGGCGACCTCGTGCCCGACGACCTGATCGTCGCGATGGCGGCCGACCGCCTCGGGCAGGAGGATGCGCGAGACGGCTTCATCCTCGACGGCTTCCCGCGGACCACCCCGCAGGCGGAGGCCCTCGACAAGCAGCTGTCGCAGATGGGACGGCGGATCACGACGGTGCTGCTGATCGACGTGCCCGACGAAGAGCTCGTGCGGCGCCTGTCCGGGCGGCGCGTGTGCGTCAAGTCCGGGCACAACTACCACGTCGACTTCGATCCCCCCAAGCGCGACGACGTGTGCGATCAGGACGGATCTCGCCTCGTCCAGCGGGACGACGACAAGCCCGAGGTCGTGGAGAAGCGTCTGAACGTGTACCACGAGCAAACCGAGCCCGTGATCGACTACTACGATCAGAAGGGAATCCTGCGCCGGGTCGACGGGACCCGCGGCCCCGCGGAGGTAAACGACCACATCCGCGCGGTGATCGCCACCCTGCGCCTCGAGGAAGACGTTTGATGATCATCAAGAAGAGCCCTGAAGAGATCGAGCGGATGGCCGCGTCCGGCGCCATCCTGGTCAAGACGATGAACCTGCTGGCGGGCAAGATTCGCCCCGGCGTGAGCACCGCCGACCTCGACGAGGCGGCCGAGAAGTTCATCCGCTCCCAGGGGGCGACGCCGGCGTTCAAGGGCTATCGCGGCTTCCCAGGTTCGATCTGCGCGTCGCCGAACGAGATGATCGTCCACGGGATCCCGGGCCCCTACGCGCTGGCGAAGGGCGACATCCTGTCGGTCGACATCGGCGTCGTCTACGACGGCTGGGTCGCCGATGCCGCACGGACGTTCGCGATCGGCCCGATCAGCCCGGTCGCCACGAAGCTGCTGCGCGTCACCGAGGAGTCGTTGTTCATCGCGGTCGATGAGTGCGTGGCCGGCAACCGGCTCGGGGACGTCTCGCACGCTATCCAGGAGCACGTCGAAGCCGAGGGCCTGTCGATCGTCCGCTCGCTCGTCGGCCACGGGATCGGGCGCGAGATGCACGAGGAGCCGCAGATCCCCAACTACGGCAGCCCCGGCACCGGGATCGTGCTCGAGGAGGGCATGGTGCTCGCCGTCGAGCCGATGGTCACCGCCGGGCGCCACGCGGTCCGCGTCGGTGACGATCACTGGGCGATCTACTCGCAGGACGGGTCGCTGGCGGCGCACTTCGAGTTCACGATCGCGATCACCGCCGACGGGCCGCGGATCCTTACGCCGTGGCACGAAGCGGCCGGAGCGCGTATGTCACCAGCGACACATTCGCGCGTGGCCTAGGCGCCAAACCTCCCTAACCCGCCACCTCATGCCAGGGGTGGCTCGCAACGCCACCCCTGCTAACATCACAGGTTGCCCTCGTTGCGTGGTTTTCCGCGCGCCCCGGGCCTCTGCAGCGCGGTAGCGGCGGCCGCCACGGTCTCCAGAGCCGGGCTGTGGGAACTACTGGAAACAGTCGACGAGAGCGATACGAGCGTGAAAGTACGACCGTCGGTCAAACCGATGTGCGAGAAGTGCAAGATCATCCGCCGGAACGGCCGGGTCCTCGTGATCTGCTCGAATCCGCGGCACAAGCAAAGGCAAGGTTGAGATGGCACGCATCTCTGGGGTCAACATCCCTCTCAACAAGCGCGTCGAGATCGGTCTGACGTACATCTACGGGATCGGTCGCTCGACGTCGAACCAGCTACTCGCCGAGCTCGGGATCGAGCCCGACCGCAAGGTCCGCGACCTGACCGAGGAAGAAGTCATCAAGCTCCGCGAGCTGATCGACAAGGACATCATGGTCGAGGGCGACCTGCGGCGCGAGCGCTCCCAGAACGTCAAGCGTCTCCAGGAGATTGGCTGCTATCGCGGGCTCAGGCACCGCCGCGGCCTGCCGGTCCACGGTCAGAACACCAAGACCAACGCGCGCACGCGTAAGGGCCCGAAGCGGATGCAGGTTGCCGGCAAGAAGAAGGCCGCTAAGAAGTGAGTCCGGCTCCGAGGCGACCACAGCGCGGACGGCGCCGAGTCCGCAAGAACATCCCGATTGGACAGGCGCACATCAAGACTTCGTTCAACAACACGATCGTCTCGTTGACCGACCGCGAGGGCAATGTCATCGCGTGGGAGTCGGCCGGTGGCGCGGGCTTCAAGGGCTCCCGCAAGTCGACCCCGTTCGCGGCCCAGGTGACCGCCGATGCTGCCGCTCGCAAGGGCATCGAGCACGGCCTCCAGCGAGTCGAGGTGTTCGTCAAGGGACCGGGCTCGGGCCGTGAGACGGCCATTCGGTCGTTGCAGGCGGCCGGGCTTGAAGTCACCGGCGTCAAAGACGTCACGCCTCAAGCCCACAACGGGTGCCGCCCTCGCAAGCGGCGCCGGGTGTAGGAGCACCGAGTAACAGATGGCACGAGACACATCACCGCAGTGCAAGCAGTGCCGGCGCGAGGGACAGAAGCTGTTCCTCAAGGGCGAACGTTGTCTGACCGACAAGTGCGGCGTCGAGCGCCGCTCGTACCCGCCGGGTGACCACGGGCGCGGTCGCCAGCGCCAGAGCGAGTACCGCGTGCAGCTGCGCGAGAAGCAGAAGGCCAAGCGCTACTACGGCGTACTCGAGAAGCAGTTCCGGATTTACTACCAGAAGGCTTCGCGCCAGGGGGGCATCACCGGCGAGAACCTGCTGCGCATGCTCGAGTGCCGTTTCGACAATGTGCTCGTCCGCCTCGGCTTCGCGGCCTCGAGGCGGCAGGCGCGCCAGCTAATTCTGCACGGGCACTGGACGGTCAACGGCCGTCGGGTGAATGTCCCGAGCTATCAGCTACGGGACAGCGACGTGATCGCGATCCATCCGCGGTCGACCGCGACGCAGGTGATCCGCGACGCCACCGAGCTAACCGGTCAGGTGCCGGCGTGGCTCCAGGCAGATCACGACTCCCTCACGGCCAAGGTGCTGCGCAAGCCCGAGCGCCGGGAGATCGCCGCTCCTGTGCAGGAACAGCTCATCGTCGAGCTGTACTCCAAGTAGGACCAAGCTTCGAGCCGCGACCGGGTATGGCCGGCGGCGGCCCTGATACCGCCCAAACGGCGGGCTGAAACCACGACGTTAGGACCCTGATGCTCGACTTCCAAGTCCCCCGAATCTCCTCCGAGAGTGTTGACGACAACCGAGGGTCGTTCACGATCGAGCCGCTCGATCGGGGCTTCGGTTACACGTTCGGCAACTCGCTGCGGCGCGTGTTGCTCTCATCCTTGGCAGGCGCGGCCGTGACCTCCGTGCGCATCGAAGGCGTGGCGCACGAGTTCTCGACGATCCGCGGCGTCAAGGAGGACGTGACCGACATCGTCCTGAACCTGAAGGGCGTGGTGTGCCGGATGCACTCCGACGCGACCGAGATCGAGGCGCCGCTGGTCGTCACCGGCCCCGGCGACATCACGGCCAAGGACATCGACCTCCCTTCCGGCGTCGAGATCCTCAATCCGGATGCGCACATCGCCACGCTGGAGAAGAAGACCAAGCTCGAGGTGTACTTGACGATCGGCCGGGGGCGCGGGTATCGCCCGGCGGAGGAGAACAAGTCCCCCGACCAGCCAATCGGCGTGATCCCGATCGACTCGATCTTCTCGCCTGTACGCCGCGTTGCGTACAACGTCGAGCAGGCGCGCGTCGGGCAGCGGACCGACTACGACAAGCTGACGCTTGACATCGAGACCGACGGGTCGATCGATCCGCACGCGGCTCTGCGTGAGGCGGCCGAGATCCTGATTTCGCAGCTCGCGATCTTCACCGACGCAGAGCGGGTCGTGGAGCTACGCGAAGCGGGCGCGCCCGGCGTTTTGGAGACTGGCGTGGGCGGCGCGGTGGGCGCGCCCTCGCGGCCGCCGAACGCGATGGACGACATCCTGATCGAGGAGCTCGAGCTGGGCGTTCGCTCGTACAACTGCCTGAAGCGGGCGGGGATCCAGACGGTCGGCGATCTGGTCTCGAAGTCCGAGAGCGAGCTGGCGGCGATCCCGAACTTCGGCAAGAAGTCGATCGACGAGGTGATCGAGACGCTGCATACGCGCGGCCTCGGTCTGCGCAACGAGTAGTTTGCCGGTAACGTCCGGGCTCGGTCGAAATGCGCCACCAACGGAATCGATATCAGCTGTCGCGTGATGCGGCGCACCGCAAGGCACTTCTGATGAATTTGACTAAGGAAGTGATTGCGCACGAGCGGATCCGGACGACCCAGACCAAGGCCAAGGCGGTCAAGCCCGAGCTCGAGAAGCTGATCACGCTCGCCAAGCGGGGCGACCTGCACGCGCGCCGGCAAGCCCTGTCGGCGCTCGGCCAGGACAAGTTCATGGTCTACAAGCTGTTCGAGGAGATCGCGCCGCGGTACGTGGAGCGGCCGGGCGGGTATTCGCGGATTCTGAAGCTGGGGCCGCGGCGGTCGGATTCGACCGAGATGGTGCTGCTGGAACTGGTCTAGCAGCGGTTGGTCTCGCGGCTCGTTCTGGAGTACGACGGGGCGGGGTTTGCGGGCTGGGCGGCGCAGCCGGGGCTGCGGACAGTTCAAGCGGAGGTCGAGCGCGCTCTCTGTGTGATTTTGCGGCTGCGAGAGCGTGCGCTTGACGGTGGCGGGTCGCACCGACGCGGGGGTGCATGCGTGGGGTCAGGTGGCTTCCTATGCGGGACCACCAGTTTCTGTGCGGTCGTTGAACGCGCTGCTGCCCCCGGATGTCGCGGCGTTGTCGTGTGTCGCGGCCGATGACGGGTTCGACGCGCGGCGGGACGCCACGAGCCGGGCGTACTGCTACCGGATACTCGTGCGGCGCCCTCGGAGCGTGTTCGAACGAGGGCGGGCGCTGTGGTGGCCGCACCGGCTGGACGTGGACGCGTTGCAGGCCTGCGCGGCGGCGCTGGTGGGCGTCCACGACTTCACGGCGTTCACGCCCACGCAAACCAAGCACGTCCGGTTCTCGCGCGAGGTGTACGCGGCGTACTGGCGGGGTGGCGCTGTGGGCGCCGGTGTGGGTGTGGGGCCCGGCGGGGGTTTGGGCGCCGGTGTGGGCGCCGGCGAGGGTGTGGACGCTGGCGAGGGTGTGGACGCCGGCGACGGGGTGGGCGCCGGCGATCTCCTGGAGTTTTGGATAGAGGCGGACGCGTTCATGCGCCAGATGATCCGGGCGCTGATCGGGACGATGCTGGAGGTGGGCGGCGGCCGGCGGTCGGTGGCGTCGTTCGTCGAGTTGCTCGCGCGGGCGGCCTCGTTCTGCGGCGGGGCGGACCGCGCCGGCGCACGGGCTGTACTTCGCCGGCGCGGGGTACGGTGGCGAGCGCGTGCTGTCGGGCGGTGCCGGCGGGTCGTGACGCGCCGGCAACGGCCTGCCACGCGCTGCTGCCGGGTCGTGACGCGCCGGCAACGGCCTGCCACGCGCTGCCAACCCCTTCGTCGCAACTCTGCAACTAATCGGGGCGGTTCGGAGTGGGCGGTCGGTCGGTGGCGCATCCTGGGGCCAATGGCCGCCGATCCCGGTGCAGAACGCAGCAAAGCCCACCGTCGCCCCGCGCCTGTGCAACATAAGCGCCTCTCAGGCGCTTATGTTGCCGAGGTCGTCTCGGTCGGCGAGCTTTGGCGCTTTGTGCACTCCCACGGACCCGACGAAGATGCGGTTTCGTGGGTCGCGGCCCGCCAACTCGCGCTGATCACGACCGATCAGCTGCGTATCGCCGGAGTCGGCAGGGGAGGGGTGCGCCGGCGGTCCGAGAACGGAACCCTGCACCGTCAGTACCGGGGGGTGTACCTGGTCGGGCATCCGATCCCGCTCCCGGGTGCCCGCGAGCTGGGCGCGGTGCTTGCATGCGGAGACAGCGCGATCATCAGCCATCGCTCTGCGGCGGCGCTCTGGGGACTGGCGAGGGCTCGCTTCGACCCGGTCGAGGTCACCGTGATCCGACGGGGCTGCCGGTCTCGGGACGGACTGCGCGTTCACAGGGTTGAGCACCTGGACGCGGCCGACCGTGCGCACAAATCAGGCATCCCCATCACCTCGCCGGCGCGCACGCTGGTCGACTACGCCGCGACCGCCAACGCCGCCGAGCTCGAGTGGGCAATCGCCGAGGCGTTCGCTCTGAAGCTGGTCACCGAGCCCGGGCTCGTCGCGGCGATCGAGCGCGCACCCGGCCGCGCCGGCGTGGCACAAATCCGCGCGATCCTGGGGCAACCGGGCGGCGCGAAGCGCACCCGATCCGGTGGCGAGCGAGCGATGCTCCGGATGATTCGCGCCGCCGGCCTGCCCGAGCCGCGCACCAATCATCCGGTGGCGGGGTTCAGCGCGGACTTCTGCTGGCCCGAGGAGCGCTTGATCGTGGAGGTGGATGGCCACGACTTCCACTCGGATCGGATGACGGTCGAGCGCGACCACCGCCGCGACGTAGTCCACCGCGACGCCGGCTACGAGGTGTTGCGCTTCACCGGTCGCCAGCGCGACCACGACCCGCTGTACGTCACCGCGGTCATCGCCCGGTCGCTCGAACGCCGCCGCCATAGCCGCAGATAGCATCAGGGGTGCATGAGAGTCCTTCTGACGAACGACGACGGAATCGAGGCCGCCGGCCTCCAGGCGCTCAGGTCGGCCCTGCTGAAGGTCGACGGGATCGAGCTCGCGGTGATCGCGCCCGACGGCAACCGGTCGGCGATGGCGAGGTCGATCACCACGCGCCGGCCGCTGTGGGTGGAGGAGGTCGACTTCGACGACGGGACGGTCGGGTACGCCACCGACGGAACGCCCGTGGACTGCGTTCGCCTCGCCAACCTCGGCCTCGTCGACGGGTTCGAGGCCGAGCTGGTCGTGTCCGGCATCAACCACGGCTCGAACCTCGGAGACGACATCACCTACTCGGGCACGGTGGCGGCGGCGCTCGAGGCGATCGTGCTCGGCCTGCCGGGGATCGCGGTCTCGCAGCAGTCGAGCGCCCGCGAGCTCGACTTCAGGGTCGGGACCGGATTCGACTTCACGGTGGCGGCATCGTTCACCGCCCGCCTGGTCGCCGAGCTCGAGGCCGCGCCGCTGCCGGCGGGCACGCTCCTGAATGTGAACGTGCCCGGCGCGCCGCCGGCGGGTGTGGAGGTGGCGCGGCTCGGCAAGCGCGTCTACCGCGACGAGCTGTCGCTGGTCGATCGGGGCGGCGAGAAGCGGCGCCTGTACAAGATCTACGGCGACGCCAGCTACGAGCACGACGAGACCGGGACCGATCTCGCCGCGGTGGCGCAGGGCAAGATCGCGGTGACGCCGATCCACTTCGACCTGACCGACCGCGAGGGCATGTCGATGCTGGCGCGCTACGAGCTCGAGCGCCTGGTCGAGCCGGCGGCGGAGAACCTGGCTGAGCTCCCATGAGCGCTGCGCGCCAGACCAAGGCCACCGACCCGGAGGAACGGGCCGCGGAGCTGCGGCGCGAGATCGAGCACCACAGCTACCGCTATCACGTGCTCGACGATCCCGAGATCGGAGACGACGTCTACGACGCGATGTTCAACGAGCTCAAGGCCCTCGAGGCAGACCACCCCGAGCTGGTCACGCCCGACTCGCCCACCCAGCGCGTCGCCCCGGAGCCGGTCTCAGAGCTTGAGAAGGTCCGCCACCCACAACCGATGCTGTCGCTGTCGAACGCGCATTCCTCAGACGACCTGAAGGCCTGGATCCAGCGGATGAGCAACCACCTCGCGCGCGAGGGGATCAACGATCCGCGATTCGAGTTCGTGGCCGAGCCCAAGATCGACGGGCTGGCGATCTCGCTGCTCTACCGCGACGGAGTGTTCGAGCGCGGCGCCACCCGCGGCAACGGCGAGATCGGCGAGGACGTCACGCACAACCTGCGCACGATGCCGTCGGTCCCGCTGCGCATCGAGGATCCCCACCCGCCGGCGTTGGTAGAGGTGCGCGGCGAGGTGTACATGTCGCTTCCGGACTTCGCCGCGCTCAACGAGCGCCGGGCGCAGGCCGGGCTGTCGACGTTCATGAACCCGCGCAACTCCGCTGCCGGCACGATCCGCCAGCTCGACCCGAAGCTCGCCGCGGACAGGCCACTGTCACTGTGGTGCTACGCGATCGGAGCGACCGAGGGGATCACGTTCGACGCCCACTGGGACGCGCTGCAGTGGCTGCGCGAGCACCGCTTCCCGGTGCACCCCGACGTCAAGAAGCTGCAGACCGAGGATGAGGTGATCGCGCAATGCCGCGCGTGGGAGGAGCGCCGCGGCTCGCTCGAGTTCGAGATCGACGGGGTCGTGGTCAAGGTCAACCAGGTCGAGCTCCAGCGCCGGCTGGGCTCGGTCGGCCGCGAGCCCCGGTGGGCGATCGCGTGGAAGTTCCCGCCGACCACCGCGGTCACGCGGCTGAACACGATCATCTGGGCGCCGGGCAAGTTCGGCGACCTGCACCCGGCGGCGTCGCTCGAGCCGGTGCGCGTCGGGGGCGTGACCGTGAAGATGGCCACGCTCCACAACGAAGAGGACCTCGCGCGCAAGGACATCCGGGAAGGCGAGGACGTGATCGTCCTGCGCGCCGGCGACGTGATCCCGCAGGTCCTGTCGCCGGCGCCGCACGTCGCCGAGCGGGATGACCGGCCGGCGCCCCCGCAGCCGCCGAGCGAGTGCCCGATCTGCCACACCCCGACAGTCAAGCCCGAGGACTCGGTGTTCACCCGGTGCCCGAACCGGGACTGTCCCGGCCGGCGCTGGCAGCTGCTCAAGCACTTCACCGGCGCGATGGACATCGACGGCCTCGGCGAGAAGCAGGTCAGCCTGTTCATGGACCTTGGCTGGGTCACGACCGCCGCGGACTTCTACGACCTGACGCCCGACCAGATCGCGTCGCAGACCGGCTTCGGCCAGGTGTCGGCGGACAAGCTCGTCGCCGCGATCGATGCGTCCAAGCGCCAGCCGTTCGGGCGCGTGCTGTTCGCGCTCGGGATCGAAGAGGTCGGATACGTGATCGGCCGCAACCTCGCCCAGCATTTCCGGACGATGACGGCGCTGCTCGATGCCGACGCCGAGCGGATCGAGCAGGCCCAGGGCGTCGGCCCGAAGATGGCGGCCAAGATCTACGAGCAGCTCCAGGACGACCACATGCGGAAGCTGATCGAGGATCTCCGCGAGCGCGGGGTGCGGATGGAGGAGGAGGGGCCGCCGCCCGGCGAGGGCCCGCTCGCCGACAAGACGTTCGTGCTGACCGGGACGCTGCCCGACCTCACGCGCGAGCAGGCGACCGAGATGATCACCGCTGCCGGCGGGCGGGTCACGGGGTCGGTGTCGCGCAAGACCGACTACGTCGTGGCGGGGGAGAGCGCGGGGTCGAAGCTCGCCCAGGCAGAGCGCCTGGGGGTCCCGGTGCTGGACGAGGCCGCGGCGCTGCCGCGCGCTGCTGCCCTGAAGCGCGCGGCTCCGCGCGCTGCGAACCGTCAGCCGTTGTACTTAGCGACCGCGGCAGCCATCGACGCCTCGACCTCGTGGACGTAGTCCGGGTCGCCGAGCCCGTTGGCCAGGAACGCGAATGCGAGCGTGTCGCCGTCGCGCGCCTCGCAGTACCCGGCGAGATTCGCGACGTCGTGGAGCGTGCCGGTCTTGCCGCGGCAGTTGTTCTGGGCGATCGTGCCCAGCCCCTCGTCCTGGAGCGTTCCGGTCTGTCCCATCAGCGCCAGCGAGTTGACGAACACCGAGTTCGTGGCCATGCCCTTGAGCACCGTCACGACCTGAGCCGGCGTCGTCAGGTCGTACCGCGATAGGCCGGAGCCGTCGTCCAGCCTGGGATCGATGCCGAACTTGCTGAGTAGCTCGGCCCGCACGACCGCGGCGCCGGCGGCGGTCGTGCCGGCGCCACCGAGCCGGGCGCCGATGTCCTTCAGGAGGCTCTCGGCCAGGTAGTTGTCCGAGGGCGTGTTCGTGAGCTGGATCAGCGTCGACAGCGGCGGGGAATGGACCGAGGCCAGCGGGGTCGCGTCGCTGGGCGTCCGCCCGGTGGAGATCCGGATTCCCGGAAGCTTGATGCCGAACGCGCGCAGCCCGCCGGCGAGTTGCTGGGCGGCGTACAGCGCCGGGTGGAACTGGAACGCGGTGCCCTGGTTGTTCGTGTATCCGCGGTCGAAGGCGAGCGCGCTGAGCTCTCCTTCGACTTCGCTGGAGCGCTGGAATCCGGTCGCCGGCGTCCCTCGGCGCGAGTCCCAGTAGGACTCGTCGCCGACGATCCGGCCGTCGACCGCGGTGATGCCGGTCGACCTCAGCAGGTTGGCGATCAGCGTGCGCATCGTCGCGCCGGTCCCGTACCAGGCCTGGTCGAAGCCGACCGAGCCGAACGTCGGATCGCCCCCGCCCTCGAGATACAGGGTCCCGTTCCAGACGCCGTCCGGATCGCGGGACCCGGTTCCGAGCAGCGACGTCCCGAACGTCGTGGTCGGGCCGAGGCGGAGCAGCGCCGTCGAGGTCGTGTAGAGCTTCTCGACCGAGGCGGGGAGGCGGCCGGTGTTCGCGGCCTGGGAGAACAGGACCTGGCCGGTGGTGAGGTCGAGCACGTAGGCTCCGCTCTGCGGCCCCGGCCTGACCGAGGCCCTGCCGGAGTGCTTTGGACAGCGCGCGCCCGCGGAGGAGGTTGGCTGCGCCCCGGCCGCAGCCGCGGTGCCGGCGAGCAGGACGCAGATCGCCCCCAGGGTCGCCAAGAACACCCGCATCGGCGGATTTAACCGGCGGGGCCGGTCAAAGTAGCGGCGGTCGGGGTCGGCGCCAGCGGGCGCTGGCGGCAGCGACGGGGGTTGCGTGCTGCCGGATGCCGGGCGCGCGCTCCTTACAATCCGGCTGAGGATGGGCAAGGTGGTCAAGCTAGACACCGCCGCGGCGGAGCGGCCGGGCACTACCTCACGCGGCTCTGGGGCGCGGCGCCGGCGCACCCGATCCAAGTCCGCGCTGGTGCTCGGCGGCGGCGGGTTCACGGGTGGCGTGTACGAGATCGGGGCGCTGCGGGCGCTCGATCTGCTGTCGGTCAACCGCACGGTCAACGAGTTCGACGTGTATGTGGGGACGAGTGCCGGTTCGTTCGTCGCGGCCGCCGTCGCCAACGGGGTCACCCCCGAGGAGATGATGCGGGTGATCGTCCAGCAGGTCCCGACCTCGTTCCCGGACGCTCGAGTGAGCGCGCTGCTGCATCCGAACTACCGGGAGTTCGTCCGCAAGGGCGTGCTGGTCCCGTTCCGGGTGGCACAGCTGGTGCGCTCGCTGTTGCGGGATCTCGGCCAGGTCTCGGCCGTCGACATCGCGGTCGGCCTCGCGGAGGCGCTGCCATCGGGGCTGTATTCGGAGAAGGGCATCGAACGCTACGTCCGGACGATCCTGTCGGACCCGGACCGCACCGACGACTTCCGGCTGCTGCAGAACGAGCTGTACCTCGCCGCCACCGATCTCGACACGTGCGAGCGCATCGTGTTCGGCGCCGAGGATTGGGATGACGTCCCGATCTCAACCGCGGTCGCCGCGTCGAGCGCGCTGCCGATGATCTACAAGCCGGTGCGGGTCAAGGACCGCGAGCTCGTCGACGGGGGGATCGTGTCGACCACGAATCTGGACATCGCGGTCGAGGCCGGCGCGAAGTTCATCGTGGTGGTCAACCCGCTCGTTCCGTATGTCAACGACTTCCAGAAGCGGATACCGACGATCACCGGCTCACGGGCCCGGCGGGTATCGGACATGGGCTTTCCGCAGATCGGATATCAGGCGTTCAAGCTGCTCGCCTACCAGCGGCTGCACGACCTGGCCCGGCGCTGGGAGCAGCGCTACCCCGGCGTGGACATCATCCTCGTCGAGCCCGAGCCCAACGACGAACTGATGTTCCAGACGAGCATCATGAACTACACCTCGCGGGTCGACATCGCGCGTCACGGGTTCCAGTCGGTGACGCTGAAGCTCGCCCACGACTACCCCCGGTTCAAGCGGATCTGCGCTCGCCACGGGATCGAGATATCGGCGACGAGAGTGCGGAAGGTCGTCAAGCACTTCGAGGCCGAGCGCGAGAAGACGCGCGCCTGGAGGAAGATCCTCGAGCAGACGACCTCGACGCTGCTGCGTCAGTCGGCTCAGGAATAGACCGGCCTCGCCGGCTGGGCGAGACGCGGAGAACAGAAATGAGCGGCCCCGCCGGCAGGGCGAGACGAGCAGGAGCGGCTGGTGGCTGCGAGTCCCGCTAGGCGGGCTGGGGCTGCTGCTGCGACTGCGGCATGGAGCCCGTGATCTCGCGGAAGCTGGAGAGGAAGAGGGTCTTGTCGATCCGGCCGTTGAAGATCGGGATTCCCCACTCGACGCACTTGACGATCACGTCGCGGCGCTCAAGGCCGGACTCACGTGCAAGCTCGGTGGGGGTGAGGTGAATTGCCATCGGACTGATGTCCTCCTTTGCCGCCTGCGCAGTGGGCGCGAAGTATGCCGTTTCGGTCGGACGGGCTCAACCTGTCTTTCGGCTAGATACCTTTCCAAACGTTAGCGTCTTTGGCTAAAGCTCTGGACATATGGCTGATTCCCGATAGAGTCCCCGCAGCTACGGGGGTTACTCAGCGGACGGGGACAACTTGGCGACGGCACGGCTGCTTCCAGAGGCGCTCGAATATTCGTGGCGCACCGACCACGATCTCGTAACGTCTGTCCGGCGCGGCGAGGACGGAGCTTTCGAGCAGCTGTTCTCGCGCTATCGCAGGCGGATCTGGCGCTACGTGAGCGGGATCATCGGCGACGCCGATCGGGCCGAGGACGTGACGCAGGAGGTGTTCATCTCGGTCCTGCGCCGGATGCGAGACACCGAGCGTCCGATCGTGTTCAAGCCGTGGATCTACCAGATCGCGAAGAACGCATGCATCGACGAGTTCCGGCGAACCCGCCGGAGCTGCGAGGTCCCGTTCGATCAGCCGCGGGGATCCGAGAACGACGTCGACGATCTGTTCTCGAGCGCCCCGGGCCCCGACGCCGCCGTCGAGAGCAAGCAGCAGCTCGAGGACCTGCGCGCCGCGTTCCGGGGAGTCTCGGATGTCCACCATCGGATCCTCGTCCTGCGCGAGCTCGAGGGGCTCTCCTACAGCGAGATCGGCGAGCGGCTGGGGATGTCGCGGCCGGTAGTCGAGAGCA
This sequence comes from uncultured Solirubrobacterales bacterium, assembly GCA_963699325.1. GTDB lineage: Bacteria > Actinomycetota > Thermoleophilia > Solirubrobacterales > Solirubrobacteraceae > Palsa-465. Next base: position 284,653 of record CAVOTN010000026.1, read on the forward strand.
CCCTGTTCCGCGCCCGGCGCCGTCTGGCCGAGGAATATGAGGAGCTGATCAGCGGCCGACGGTGCGAACGGACCCGCGCGGTGATCGATGAGTGGGAGGGCCGGACGCTCCGGCGTCTTGGGGTGCGCGAGACGCGCAAGCTGGCGCGGCATCTGGCGCACTGCCAGCCGTGCCGGCGCCATGCCGCGCTCGCCCGGGCGGCCGGTTCGCTGCCCCAGCCCGCTCGCGCCGCCGAGCGGCCGCCCTCCGAGCAGCCGATCCCGCTGGCCAGCCGGCGTCGGCCGGCCGCCGATGGGGCAACGCTGGCCGCGCCTGGATCGGATTCGCTCGCGGTGGCGTAGATCGCCGCTTGCTCGCCGGCGCGGTGGCGGTGCCGGAAGCACCCTGACCGGGCCCCGGCATCCGATGTCGCTGTGGGATACTGGACGCATTCGGGGCGTGGCGCAGCCTGGTAGCGCGCACCGTTCGGGTCGGTGAGGTCCCCGGTTCAAATCCGGGCGCCCCGATAAAAGCCCTGCAAAGGGGAGGTTGCCTGGCAGATCGGGAGCGCACCGGGCGCTGCCAGCCGCTAACCGTTCACCGTCTGCTGAAGGTTCGTCGTGTTGAGGTGCTCCCGGAGCTGCTCGACGGAGCTAAACACGATCGTGGCGCCCGCCTCTGTGAGTTCTTGCTCCGAGAAGCCGCCGGTGAGGACGCCGATGCTGGGGAGCTCGGCGCGGGTCGCGGCTTTGCAGTCCCAGGTGCTGTCGCCGATCATGACCGCGGGTCCGCCGCCCGCCTTCTCGACAGCGGCGTGAACGATGTCGGGCTCGGGCTTGCTCTTCTTGACGTCGGCAGATGTGGTGTAGCCGTCCACGAACTCTGCGGCGTCGAGCAGCTTGATGTAACGCTCGGCGTCCTTCTCTTCAGCCGAGCTGGCGAGGATCACGGCATGACCGGCCTGTTTGAGGTCGCGTAGCAGTTCGTGTGCGCCCTTCATCGGCTCGACTTCGTCGATCATCTCCTGATAGAGCGGGCCTTCGGCGGCGCGCAGCGTGTCGCCGAGGTCTTGCTCGATCTGTTCGCCGGCGAGCATTTCCACGATGCGGTCGCTGCCGATGCCGATCGCGCGGTGGATCTGCCAGATGGGCATGACCACGCCGTGCTGTCTGAAGGCTCGATACCACGCTAGGGCGTGTTGATAGTTGGTGTCGACGAGTGTTCCGTCGATGTCAAAGATGGCTGCGAGAGGCATACGGTCCTACATCCCCGATCCCCGCTGGCGCCCGCTCCGAAACGCGCGGCGCTCACGGCTCGGGAAGAGCCTCGAAAGCTTCAACGCCCACATTCGAGGGTATGGGCCGCTCATAACCTCACAACCCGGGGAGGGTCAGTGATAACACTTGGAGTGATACTCCTCATCATCGGCTTTCTGGCGAATATCGCAATCTTGTGGACGATCGGCATCGTCCTGGTGGTGATAGGCCTGATTCTTGCGGTGCTCGGCATGATGGGGCGCGCTGTCGGGGGACGAGCTCACTACTACTAGGTGACGGGTGTGCTCAGCAGGATCTGACGTCCTGTCTGGAAGTCGTTAGCCTCGCGCGCCCGACGTAGCTGGGCGAGATCCAGGTGCCGGTCCGCGTCGTCTACGCGATGCTCTATCTGATGCTTGGCGTCTTCACCGCCCCGCGTTTGGCGGCGGCGATTCCGCGGGCCGAGCTCGTCCCTCTGCCAGCGGTCGGACACGTCCCGATGCTCGACGATCCCGAGCTCGTAGCCCGAACGATCCTCGACTCCACCGCTCGCGCCGATACGCCACCACGACAAGCCACCCAGTCGTGGACCATGTCGTGTCGTTCGGAGCTGAGGGACCGCTGGCTGCCGCTAACCTAGGAGATGAAGGCGGTCACTCGCAGCACGGGCGCTGACCTTTCCCCTTCATCTTGACCCCGCAGGTCGAGGCCAAGCTGTCCGGGCGTCACGCCCTCATCTTGTAGACCGAGAGGATCGAATGTCTGAGTACGGTGCGTCGTTGTCGGTTGAGGTGTTGCCTGGGGAGGCGTTGCCGCCGGGCGCGTTGTGGGATGGGCAGGGTACGAATTTTTCGTTGTTCTCTGAGCACGCCGAGGGTGTTGAGTTGTGTTTGTTCGATGATGATGGCGCCGAGATGCGTGTGGCGTTGAGCCAGTGTACGGCGTTTCATTGGCATGGCTATTTGCCGGGTGTCGGCCCGGGGCAGCGGTATGGGTACCGGGTGTATGGGCGGTGGGCGCCGGGGGAGGGGCATCGGTTCAACCCTGAGAAGCTGCTGATCGATCCGTACGCGTTGGCGATCGATGGGATGGTGGATTGGTCGGCGGCGAACACCCATCCGTATCCGGTTACGGGTGGGGATGACGCTGATCTGGTGCGTGATGAGGAAGATGATGCGGCGGCGATCCCTAAGTCGGTGGTGGTCGATCCGGCGTTTGATTGGGAGGGCGTTGAGCGGCCGGGATGTTCGTGGAATGAGATGGTGATCTATGAGGTGCATGTCAAGGGTTTCACCGAGCGGATGGGACAGGTCCCGGAGCGTCTGCGCGGTACGTATGCGGGTTTGGCGTCTGAGGAGGCGATCTCGTACTTGTCGGGGTTGGGCGTGACCGCGGTGGAGCTGCTGCCTGTGCATCATTTCGCCGATGAGAGCTTCCTCGCCGATCGGGGGCTTTCCAACTACTGGGGCTATAGCTCGATTGGGTTCATGGCGCCGCACGCGCCCTACAGCGCGTCGGGGACCCGCGGCGAGCAGGTTTCAGAGTTCAAGGGGATGGTCAAGGCGTTGCATCGGGCCGGGATCGAGGTGATCCTGGATGTTGTCTACAACCACACTGCCGAGGGCAACCATCAAGGGCCGATGCTGTCGTTCAAGGGCATCGATAACGCGACCTACTATCGCCCGAGCCCGGAGGACCGGCGGTTCTACATGGACTTCACCGGGACCGGCAACACGCTCGATCCCACGCACCCGTCGGTGTTGCGGCTGATCATGGACTCGCTGCGGTACTTCGCGACCGAGTGTCATGTCGATGGGTTCCGGTTCGACCTCGCGCCGACGCTTGCTCGCACGTTCTATGAGGTCGACCGGCTGTCGTCGTTTCTGGATGCGATCCACCAGGATCCGGTGCTGTCGCGGCTGAAGCTGATCGCGGAGCCGTGGGACGTCGGCCCTGGCGGATATCAGGTCGGCAACTTCCCGGTGCTTTGGCGCGAGTGGAATGCCGAGTATCGCGACACGATCCGGGACTTCTGGCGCGGGGAGGCATCGCTCGCCGCGTTTGCCGGGCGGTTTACCGGCTCGGAGGATCTCTACGGCGACGGCGGCCGGCGCCCGTTGGCGTCGATCAACTTCGTCACCGCTCACGACGGGTTCACGCTGAACGATCTCGTTTCCTACAACGACAAGCACAACGAGGCGAACCTCGAGGACAACCGGGACGGCAACGACCAGAACCGCTCTTGGAACTGCGGCGTGGAGGGACCCACCGACTCGGCCGAGGTCCTCGCCCTGAGGGCTCGGCAGCGGAGGAACCTGCTGAGCACGCTGCTCCTCTCCCAGGGCGTGCCGATGATCACCGCTGGCGATGAGATTGCCCGCACGCAGCGCGGCAACAACAATGGCTGGTGCCAGGACAACGAGATCTCCTGGCTCGACTGGCACAACGCCGACCATGACCTTCGCGCGTTTACCCAGCGCTTGATCGCGTTGCGCCGCACCGAGCCGGTGTTCCGTCGCAGCGACTTTCTCCAGGGGGGCGACACCGACTCTGGCGTCGCGGACGTCGGCTGGCTGCGCCCCGACGGCGAGGCCATGACCGACGAGGACTGGGCGCGAGAGGACACCCGCGCGCTCGCGGTGTTCCTCAACGGCCGGGAGATCGACGAACAGGACGCCGAGGGCCGCGAGATCCGGGGGCATTCCTTCCTCCTGCTCGTCAACGCCCACCACGAGCCGGTGACGTTCACCCTCCCGACGTCGTCAACCGAAGCTGGCTGGAGGACCGAACTGTCCACCATCGCTCCCGAGCGGACCGACGACGCCCCGCTATCCGCCGGCGACACGCTCGAACTTCCCGATCGCGCGATGGTCATTCTCCGACGCGGCTAAGAGCCCGACGTGCCACGGTGCGGCCACGCCAGCTGCGCACCGCCCAGCGCGCTCCGTCGCCGAAGCATTGCGCTGATGCTCAGGAGCCGAGGCGTTTCGGAGCGCATGGTCACGGGGAGCGGGGATGTATGCGACGAGGGTGGGCAGCTAAGGCAACATGAGTCAATCGAGCCAACAGGCGGGTAGGTCGAAGGACTCCTTGCCCGCCGAGCCTCGAGAAACCTGAAACCAACCGGATACCTGCCAACCCGACCGCAAGGGTTCATCAACTACTGGCCTAGCTAATGAAGGGAGCGAAGAATGAAGAAAGTGCTTGAGCTCGTCTTGTGCATCCTGCACCCGATCGCGGTGGTCCTCATCTGGATCAATCTCGTCATGCGCAGCGACCTCGGAATCATCGCGAAACTCACCTGGGCGATCGCGTCAATCGTCCCCCTCGTGCCATTCGTATACGTCCTCACAGGCAACGACTTCATATAGGCCGAGCCGACACAATCGCGGGTGGTTGAGCGCCTGCACCAGCGTTATTCCTGGCGCTCGAGGGAGTCGCCAATCAGCCAGATCAGCGGGGGCCATAAGCCGACGAAGAGCGCCCGGCGCTCGGCGTTGCCGCGCTCGTCCTGGTCGACCGTCTTGGCGCGGATCCACAGCGCGATGCAGAGCCCGACGGAACCTAGTGAGAGGTATTGCATCTGTGCGGCTCGCAATCCGGATTTGTGGAGGCGTTTTGTCAACATGGCATGAGTTTGCTTGTGGTGGGCGCTCAGAGTCTCGCTCCTTGTTCGGACGAACTTACCCTGGCTCGAACGGTCTGAACATGGTGCGCAGCGTGCCCGACGGGTAGGTCGTAACCATGCCCAAGCGCCCAACAGCGACCCGCCGCTGGTTTACCGCCGCGTCCTGGCCTCTCGGGATCGCGCTGACGTCTTGGGATTACATGTGGCGGACCACGCCGATGCACCGGCGAGAAGCCTCGGTGCCGCTCGAGGCTCCCCTACCGGGCCTGCTGAGCTATCCGGCAGACGTGAGCTCTACAGAGGTGCAGGGTCACGAGGACGGCAGCGGACCGCTCTTTCATCGCCTTTACAGGACGCGGATCCGCGACAGCCGCCTGGATGGGCCCGAGCTGATGAAAAAGCTTCAGGCTGACCTCAACGCGGCCTCGCCGACGAAGTTCGCTCGCTTTCAACGTGTCCTCGGCGAGCAGGGCCGGCTTGCCGTGGGAGACGAGTACGTCGTCCGCATGCCGGGCCCGTGGGACGGCCCCGTTCGGGTCATTGGTGTGAGCCGATGCTCGTTCCGCCTCGCTACGCTCATCGGGCACCTGGAGGCCGGGCAGATTGAGTTCCGAGCTAGCTCAGCCAACACGGAGGTGGTATTCGAGATCGAGTCCTGGGCACGCAGCGGGAGTCCGCTCGTGAATCTCCTCTACCACCGTGCGCGGATGGCGAAGGAGGTCCAGGCACACATGTGGATCTCGTTCCTGGAGCGGGTGGTGCAGCTTGCCGGAGGCCACATGACGGGAGGCATCGAACTCGCGACTGAGCGAGTCGAGATGCCGACGGCATCATCTTGAACGACCCGACCCCATCGGGCTCCGCCGGGATCCAGCGCCGGCTGGCCGGGCTCACGCGAAAGCCGCTGAACTTCGACCTGGCCGAACTCGCGAATGCCTCCCCTCGCACCGGTTGGACGACCACCGACCTATGCCAGCCGCTTCCCCGCGAGCCACCCGGGCCGCCTCTCGCTACGGGCAGCTGGCAAATCGCCCGGTGGCTGATGAGCGGGTACGAATTCGCCGACCCCTCGATCGTACGCGCCTACTATGACGCCGATATTCCGCTCGAGCGGCGGAACATGCTGCTGAGGCTTCAGGCGTTGGGTGTCGCGCACTTATTTGTCGGTGTGCGGGTTGGCGAGGTCTACGAGCTGACGCGCGAGCTCGGCGGGAGGCATGCGCGAGTGTGGGGCTGGAACTATCGGACACTCGAGGGACATGTCGAGATCGGCCAGATGGACTGGGAGGTGTGGAAGTGGGTCGACGACGGACAGGTGGAATTCCGCGTTCACGCCATCTCGCGTCCGGCTCGAATTCCGAACCCGATCGTGCGGCTCGGGTTCCGACTGCTGCGCAAACGCGAACGCGACGCCTTCCTCGACAGCACCAAACGCCGGATGCGTACGTTCACCGAGCTCGCGCTAACCGCCGAGGATCCGGAGCGCACAATCCGGGACGCCGCCGCCGCGGTTACGGCGCGACGGATGCGAGGTGCAAATGCCGCGCACGAGGCGGTGGCGCACAGAGCCCGACGAAGGTGACGTGACACGATGCCGCGCCGGTTCCCGATATTCCAGTTTCCGAACGCGCCGCTGATCGCGACGATGGTCGCGGCCGCGATCGCGAGAATGACACAAGGCACACCGTCCCGCACAGCGATGCAGCTCTCTCGGCTCGGACTGCTGTGGTGGTCAGCCGAAGAAGTCATGAGCGGAGCCAACTGGTTCCGTCGTTTGCTTGGTTCCGCGGCCGGTGCCTATAGCCTCGCCGCTCTGAAGCACTCGCGCGGCTGCCGTGCCCGAACCATTCCCAGCGCGTGAGCCCGAGCGGCCCAAACGAACGTCTGGGCTCCCGAGTACTTCGCTCGAGTCTTGGTGGCGCGGTGCGCGGCGCTTCAGTCGTCAACCTGCGACCGTCGACGGGGACGACGCCGCCAGGGGTAGAGTCTGCGGCGGATACGAACGAGGACTGAGAAAGAGATCGAAATGGCAGAAGTCGGCAACCTCGCGGATTGGCGCGGCAAGGTGCTCCTCGACCGCGAAGGCGACAAGATCGGCAAGCTCGAGGATGTCTACGTGGACGTCGAGACCGACGAGCCCGTGTTCGGCACGGTGAAGGAGGGCTTCATCGTCGGCCGCCATCTGACCTTCGTCCCGCTCCAGGGTGCCGTGGTCTCGCCCGACGGGCTCCAGGTCAGGGTCTCAAAGGAGCAAGTAGAGGATGCACCGAACATCGAAGCCGAGGGCGAACTTCAGCAACGGGATGAAAGCGAGCTCTATCACCACTTCGAGCTCAATTACGAGCCGCCCGACACTCCCAGCGGGCGCCGGCTAGCCAAGCGGTAAAGGCTGACACTGTCGCGTGATCGCCGCGATCGCCCGCAGGAGCAGAAGTGACTTAGTTCTGGGTAGCAGGACCCGGATGCTGTTGGGCCGCCCGAACTTCGCCCACGATGTCATCCGCCTCCTGTTGGCGGACCTTCCGGGTCGGGTCATCGTCATCCGCGACATCATCATCGGCGGCGTGATTGGCAGCGTCCACGGCCCGCTCTACCGACCCGGCGAGTGTCGAGGCCTCGTCCGACTCCACCCCCTCCAGGACGATCTCCTGACCTTGGACGAGGTCGTTGAGCCGGAGATGCCCCACCGCCGGATGGCCAACCAACTCTCGCGTAAGCCGTGCCTTTAGATCACGCGACCAGCGGGGGCTCGGGCTACCGGACAGCCCAAATCGCACGCAAACGCCCACCCGGCCAACAGGTAGCGGCTCACCGCGAGCCATTTCGACAATGTGATGGTGCTCAGACATCCTCTACCTCCGAAGTTGCGAAAAATGTCGTCTCCCTCGCTCCAACGATACTCGTGCTCAGCCAACGCATCGGACGACGTGGCCCCGGTAGTCCGAACGAGTGCGTCGAGCAGGACGACGGCAGCCCGCAGGGATGCGGCAATAACGCTGGCCCGAAGGCACGAACTACTTGGTGAAGTACCAGTCCTCGGGGTTCATGAAGCCCAAGGCGTTGGCGGCGTAGCCGCCAAGGTTCTTCGCGACCAACGTTCCGGCGCCGGCCTGGTAGGTGCCTACCTGAGTGGGTGTGAACAGCACTGGTAGCTGCCGTGTGGTGTATTGCGCGTAGGCCTTGAGCGCCTTCGCCTCGAGCGACGTGGGACCGGTGATCGTGGCTGTGATCAGCTTGGTCATTCTCGGGTCGGTGTAGCTGCCGGCGTTCGCACCCGCGCCGGGGGTGTACAGCGACTCCCCGGTCGGCAGGTAGTCCGGCCCGTAGATCCAGCCGCCGCCCCAGTTCCCGGCGGTCCACTTACACGTCCGCTGGCTCGGCTGGCACACAGTTGCGCTGCCGACCACGCTGCTGAGAATGTGCGTGGTTAGCGAGATGTTGATGCCGACCTTCCTTGCTTGTGCGGCCAGGTCCTCCATCTCGTCCTGGGTCGAATGCTCGCCCGACGCGTAGTCGACGTTGAACGAGATCCCCTCACCGGCCTCGATGCCAGGTCCGCACTCGCCGGAACCTGTCCCTGGCTTCAGACACGTGGTCGTCCCGCCCGGCATCACGTGCCAGCCGTTGGCGGTCAAGAGCTGCCGGGCGGCGGACACCGAGAAGGCGCACTGACTGGTGGAGATCGCGGTGGTGTTGACGAGCGGACTCGGCGGCGCGAGCGGAATCGGGCCGCATGTTGGGCGCGAGGTGTCTTCCAGGAACGCCCTGATCCAACCCGGTTGGTCGACCAGATGCTGGAACGCCTCCCGAAAGTAGGTCTGCCTGAGGACGTACCGCACCGGCTCGCCGCCGGGTGACGTTGAGGCGCTGGAGTTGAAGTTCAGAGGAAAGTAGTCGAACGAGTAGCTCGCGGCCCGGTTGATGTCGTAGCCCTCAGCGGCCAGCGTTGGGATCTGGCGTGCGTACTGCGATGGGATGTTCGCGACAGTGACCGCGCTGGGACCGCTCGAGCGCAGATCGATGTCGCTCGCGGCGTCGCTCGCAAACGACAGCTCGACCAGCTTCGAGATCGTCGCCCGGGGCGACCCCGAGTACGCCGGGTTTGGGACGAGCGTCACTTCACCGGTGTTCGTGAAGCTCTGGAGCTTGAACGGACCGTCAACTACGCTCCACAGGGGCGAAGTCGTCCAACTGCCGAGCTTCCTGGCCTGCTCGTCGAGGAACTTGTACACCGCCGCGGCGCCGGCCTTGTTCGTGTCAGGCAAATGGCCGTTGTCGGAGAGGGGCGCCGGCGCGGACAGCGATGTCCGGTCCCACGCCAGCGGGAGCGGGGTGAGCTGCGACAGCTCGTTGTAGAGGAACCACTCCGGGTTATAGGCCTTGTTCAGATGCAATACGAACGTCGTCGGATTGGGCGCCGAGTAGCTGGTCACGTTGTCGGGGAAGTACCCCGGGACGTAGCCGCACCACTCCGTCGACGGGCTGGCCTCGAGCACGTTCATCCACAACTCGAGGTCGCGCGAGGTGACGGCCTCTCCGTCGGACCACTTCCATCCGGCGTTCAACTTGATCGTGACCGTCGTATCGCCATTGGAGAACGCCGGCGCCTGGCCGATCGAGTAGTTGTAATCGACCGTCGGGCTGTAGTTGTTCCCGTACCAGTACAGCGGGCGGTACATCATGTCCATGAACTCGTCGACATTGATCGTGCTGCAGACATCGAACGTGTACATCGGGAAGATGTAGTTCGGGCTCGCGCTAGGTCCCTCGGTGAAGTACACGGTCCCGCCCGAGATCTTCGTGCCGCTCGGGGTTGTCGGCTGCGTGAACCCGGGTCCACTGGTCGATACGCCTGCCGGCGCGGCCGTGGAGCCAGAGGAGCCGCATGCCGCAACGACGACGGCGACGATTACCGCCCCCGTCGCCGCCCGGGTGCAGTGACTGATCGTTCGCATCGCGATCATCCCCCGCAGGTCACGCGGGCTGTTCGGTCCGCTGGCACTCCTCGCGGACGGCCTGCTCGACGGTCATCCTGCGTCCCTCGTCCAGGAGCGTCTCAAACGCACGCGGTTCCAGTTGCGCTCCGAGGGAGTCGCGGATCGCTTGCTCGCACTCCACTTCATCGACCTGCATGAACGTGCCGGCGTCCCGATAAAACTCGAGCGCCGCGCCCAGGATGCGTGTGGCTCGTTCGGGATGGTGGAGCTCGGCGAGGGACCAAGCGAACTCCAGCGCCGCTACCGCTGCGTTATGGCTTTGTCCGATCGCGAATGCCGGCTCGAGAACCTCCTGGGCGAGCTCGCCGGCGTCCGTGTGTCGGCGCTCGACGTTGGCGATGTGGGCAAGATTTACCTGCACGAGCACGCGTGGCCCTGAGCCCACTTCGGTGGCTAGCAGGGCTTCCTCGAGGACCTCCCGCGCTCGGTCGAGTCTGCCCTCGCCCAGGTAGCTGCCAGCGACATGGACCAGTGTGTGTGCGTGAGCGTGCGTGAGGTCGTGCTCGCGCTCGATCGCGAGCGCCTCCTCCAGGAGGGCGTGCGACCCACGCATATCGCCTAGCGCTCCCGCCGCGGCGGCTCGCTTAGTCGTCTCCAGCAGCATCCCTCCTGCATCGCCGACCTCGCGATAGATCGCGAGCGCCTGGTCGCACAGATCCGCGCTCTCCTGGTGGGCGCCGCGCGCGCAGGCCAGCTCGCGCGCCGCTGTCAGCACCAGGCCCTGAAGCCGCAGGGGGTACTCGGTGGATCGTTCGCGCGCGACACCGAGCCATCGGTCGGCCTCGCTCAACCTGCCCTGCCAAATCCACGCCAGGCCCAGTGGCGCCACGAGGCGAGCCACGGTCTCGATCTCTCCGGCCTGCTGGGCCCACTCGAGAGCGGCACGGAAGTTCTCACGCTCCTCCGCTTCGACCAACGTCCGCGCGCTTCGCGGTTTGACATTTGCGAGGCACTCGTCGAGGCGATGCGCATGCAGCAGCTCGATGAAGAACTGCGCATGCCCGCGCCGGATTTGAGCCTCCTGGCCCGACCGCGCGAGCTTGTCGAGCGCGTACTCCCGGAGCGTCTGGAGCATCCAGTAGCGCGTGCCGTCGGCGCGCACAAGGCTCCGGTCGACCAGAGCTTCCAGCGTGTCAAGCTCGGCGTCGCAGACGGCCTCCGCGGCCTGAAGCGTGCAGCCGCCGGCGAACACCGACAGCCGGGCGAACAGCCGCTGCTCCTCCCTGTTGAGCAGCCCGTAGCTCCAGTCGATCGTCGCTTGCAGCGTGCGCTGGCGCCGGGGCGCGTCGCGCGGCCCGCTGGCAAGCACGGGCAGGCGGCGCTCGAGCCGATGGAGGATCTCGGCCGGCGAGAGGACCTTGGTTCTGGCGGCGGCCAGCTCGATCGCGAGCGGGAGCCGGTCGAGCCGCTCGCACACGGCGGCTGCATCCTCAGGTTCGATGCTCAGGCTCGAGCTGACCGTCTTGGCCCGGGCGATGAACAGCTCGATCGCGTCGTCAGGATCGAGCACCGGCACCTCATACTGCTGCTCGCCGGCGAGGTGAAGCGGCTCACGGCTGGTCGCGAGGATCTTCACCCCCGGGCAGCCGGCGAGCAACTCGCCCAACACCCCGGCGCCCGCAGAGAGGTGTTCGAGGTTGTCCAGCACCAACAACAGCTCGCGGTCGTGCAGATAGCCCTCCAGCCGCCGAGCCGGGGTCAGATCCGCCTGCTCGGCGATTCCCAGGGCCTGGCAGATCACCGGCGCGATCAGCCCCGGATCGCTCACATCCGCAAACCCGACAAACCATGCCCCGCCGCGGTAGTCGTCGGCGCAAGCCTGCGCCGCCCGCAGCGCGAGCCGCGTCTTGCCGCTACCGCCCGCGCCGTTCAACGTCACCAGCCGCCCGCCCGCGGCCCAGAGGAGCGCAGTGACCTCAGTCAGCTCCCGGGCGCGCCCGAGAAACGGAGTCGCCGGGACGGGAAGGCGGCGCGCCGCGTGTGTCGGCGTCCCCGCCGGCGGCGCCAGCAGCGCCGGATCGTGGCGCAGGATCGCCCGTTCGAGCTCGCGCAAAGACTCGCTGGGCTGGAGGCCCAGTTCGTCGTGCAACAACCCGCTGAGCTCGCGATAGCTCGCTAGAGCGTCGGTTTGCCGGCCACCGCGGTACAAGGCGAGCATCAACCCGGCCAGGGGTCGCTCGCGCAGCGGGTTTTCCCTGTGCAGCCGCTCGAGCTCTGGGACAAGCTCCGGCCCTGCCCCCAACGCCAATCTGCCCTCGAGGAGCGCTTCAGTTGCGCCGAGCCTGAGCTCGTCCAGACGGAGTGCGTCGCCGATTGCCGAAGGGTCGCCATCCAACTCCGCCCACGCCGAACCACGGCACAGACGGAGCGCCTCCTCGAGAGCCGCCGTCGCTGCGCGGGGCTCACCCGCCTCGGTGGCCTCGTCCGCTCGAGCTACCAGCTGCTCGAATTCGTCGACATCAAGCTCACCCGGCTCGATCCGCAGCACGTAGCCGCCATCCTGGCGCGCGATCCGATCGTGGCCCAGCAGCTGGCGCAGCCGGTAGACGTACGCGTCCAGGGACTCCCGCGCGCTCGGCGGTGCCCCATTCCCCCAGGCGGTTTCCATCAGCTGATCTCGTTCGACGACGCGATTGGCGTGCAGCAGCAGCAACGCCAGCAGCCGCCGCTGCTTGCGCCCTCCGAGCGGGAGCGAGTCCCGGTCGCCCGAGACCACCTCGAGCGGCCCCAGCACCAAGAAGCGCATCGTGAGGAGCATCAAATCACTTGCTCGGAGCCGGATGCCAGATTTTTGCCAGCCACCAACACGATGATCGAGCCGTCAAATCGACCCGAAGGGGCTCGCCGTGCCGACACAGATCCGACTCTCACTCGTGCTGTTGACCACCCTCGGCGGGCTCGCCACGGCATCCGCCGCCGCGGCGACGCCACTCCGCCCCCGAGACGAGTCGCCGCGGGCAGCCTTCTTTCGCGTTGGCGCGCCCGCATTCCGGGGCGAGCGAGTCGCTCGCGCAGAATTCGCAGGCCCGTTCGGATCGGGGTCCGCGCTCGCCGGGTCAGCGCCGGTCGGGAATGGTCCAGCGGCTCTCGCGGTCGATCCGGCCACGCACACGGCCTATGTCGCCAATGGCTTCAACAACAACGGCCCGAACGCCGGCGGGAACACGGTGTCAGTGATCGACACCCGCCGATGCGACGCGCAGGACGTCTCGCACTGTGCGGGGCCGTGGCCGACGATCACGGTCGGAAACCTGCCGAGCGGGATTGCAATCGACGACAAGACCGACACCGTGTACGTGACGAACTTCGGCGACAACACGGTGTCGGTGTTCAACGGCGCCACCTGCAACGGCCAGTACCCCGATGGGTGCAACCAGAAGCCGGTGACTGTCCCCGTCGGATCGGCACCGATCGGAATCTTCGCCGACCCGGCGAACGGCACGGTGTATATCCCGAACCTGTTCGATCAGGATGTCTCGATGCTCGACAGCGCGACCTGCAACGCGACCCATCTCGCCGCCTGTCCGGACACGCAACCGCCTGACGTCAACGTTGGCGCGTTCCCGGCTGACGTTGACGTGAACCAGTCGTCTCATACCGTGTATGTGGCCACCCTCGGAACGGTGTCGGTGTTCGATGCGAACACATGCAACGCCACCGTGCAATCGAGCTGCGGGACGACGGGCGTCTTGGCCGGCGATCCGAACGGGGTGGCCGCCGCTGAGGTCGACTCGGCGAACGACACGCTGTACACGGCTAACTTCGACAACACCGTGTCGGCGTTCGACCTGCATGACTGCAACGCCGGCGATCTGGCCGGCTGCGCCACTGACGTCCCGGGCACCGTGACCCTCCCGCCAATCGGCGACCAGTCGGTTTGGCTTGCCGTCGATCCCTCTCTGCATACCGTGTATGTCGACTTTCAGGGCGACGACGTGCTGAGCGTGATCAACGCGGACGCGTGCAGCGGAGGCAATCCGGCCGGGTGCGCGACTCTAACTGCACCCGAGATCCACACCGGGGCGCAACCGGAGATGGTCGCACTCGACCAGCAAACCCAGACGCTCTACACCGTCAACGCGGTCGACGGCGACGTGTCGGTGATCGACGCAACGCGCTGTGACGCGCAGAACACGAGTGGCTGCCGGCGGCTCGTGCCGGAGATCCCGGTCGGGGCCTTCGCCGGGGAGGCTGCCGATCCGGCCGTCAACACGATCTATATCGTGAGCGGGCCGGACACCATCTCGATGGCCAATGCCAGCACCTGCAACGCCTTCGATGCCCGCGGCTGCTCACACACGCCGCCGACGGTCACGGTCGGAGCTTCCGCGTTCTACGTGACGGTTGACCAGTCCACGCATACGGTGTACGTCGCCAACACGAGCGGGAGCGTGTCGGTGTTCGACGACCGTACTTGCAACGCGACGGTGCAGACCGGCTGCGGCGCCGTGTCTACCCTCCAGATCCCGGCCGGAACCCCGGATGACGTCGAGGTCGACCCAGCGACCCACACGGTCTACGTGGCGGCGCCCGCGAACAGCGGCCCGAACCTGATCTGGGTCTTCGACGGTGCCAGCTGCGATGCGAGCGACAGAATGGGGTGCGATCAGACGCCCGCGAGCATCAAGTTCGCCGGCTTGGCTAACGGAGGGTCGTCTGCCTTCATGGCCGTCGACGCCGCGACCAACACCATCTACGCGACCGACTTTGACTACAGCAGCGACCCGCCGGGGGGCGGCAGCGTATATGTCATCAACGGCGCCACGTGCGATGCGGGGAATAAGAGTGGGTGTGGTCAGACGCCGGCGACGGTCACGCTCAACCCAGAGCCGTCCAACCCGTTCGGCTTCCCCGGCGTAGAGCCCAACCCGATCGGGATTGCAGTCGACCAGGCCACCGACTCGATCTACACCGCGAACATCGCCAGCGGGGAAGGGCCAGGGACCGTCTCGGTGATCAACGGCGCGATCTGCAACGGCCGGGACATGAACGGCTGCGGCCAGACGCCCGCGACCGCGCCGGCCGGGTTCGGCGCCATCTTCGTCGCGGTCGATCCGCTGACCAACGAGGTCTACGCCGTCAACCAACAGGACAACAGCGTCACCACGATCAACGGCAACCGCTGCAACGGCAGCAACTCCGGAGGGTGCGCCACGACGCGAACCCGAGCCATCGTCGGCGACGAACCGTCCGTAATCACGATCGACCCGTTCCTCGACACGGGGTATGTAACCGACGACGAAGGCGTGTCAGCCGTCCCGCTCAACCGGTAACGAAGCTGCGAGCTCGGGGGGCTGATCGCCTCGCCACGCGGTGATCAGCCCTAGGCGGCGGACGCGGACTGCGGCCGGTTCGCGATCTCGCAGAGCCCGTCGGAGCCGATGTTGAGACCGATGTTGCTGATGTTGTAGAGGTGCTCGCTCGCGACGAGCCAGACGATCTCGCAGATCTCGCGCTCTGAGTAGTGGCGCGAGAGCCGCTCGGACGTCTCCTCGGCGACGTGCTTGTACTCGGTCAGCTCGGTGGCGAAGTCGAGTGCCGCGCGCTCGCGGTCGTCGAACAGCGGGCTGGTCTTGTAGGCGTGCAACGCGTCGAGCTTCGCCAGCAGGTGCGGCGCCTTGTTGGTGACGAACCACCGCTGCGCGTCCACGCACCAGGTGCACATGTTCGTGCTCGCCACCCGTTCCCGGACCAGCACCGCGGTGTCCGCAGGCAGCGCGAGCTTCTTGTCGAGCTTCGACACCTTGCCGAAGAAGCTGCCGAACGCCAACGGCATCCGGGCCACGAACACGCTGAACGGGCGCGGGACCATGCCCCACTGCCGCCGCGAGTACCAGTACATGATCCTCAGCATCAGGCCCTTCGGCTTCTCGATCGGGGCGAGGAGCGAGACCTCACCCTCCGTCTCGGACCGGGCGCGCGCGGGTCCGTGCTCGGCAAAGGGCATATCCGTCGACATGGGTCATACCTCCTGTGGCGTTGGGCCGTCTCCGGTATGACCCCGCACCTCCGGCGAATGTGACCGCCTCGCGGGCTCTCGCACGACTACCCCCCGAGCACGGCGAGGTTCAGCCGGCCTATGCGCTCGGGGTCGGCGAGGATGTCCATCTCGACGACCCTCCCGTCCCGGACCGTGAACGCCGCGACCGAGAACGGCCGTCCGTCGCGCATCGCGACCACGCCGGCGCCCCCGTTGACCAGCGCCTTGCGGAGGGTGAGGTCGGCGCGAGCGAACGTGAGCGCCCCGCGCGCGACGCTCTCGGCGCCGTCGAGCCGGTGCGAGATGCCCTCGAGGCCGCCGTCGGCTCTGAGCACGATGTCGGGGTCGAGCACCGCGACGAGCGCATCGAAGTCCCCGCCCCGCGAAGCGGCCAGGAACGCGTCGACGGTGTCCCACTGCGCGCTCAGGTCGGCGTCGGGAACCGGCGCGGTCCCGCGCACGCGCCGGCGGGCCCGGCTCGCGAGCTGCCGCGTGGCGTCCGGCGACCGATCGAGGATCGCGGCGATCTCGTCGAACGGCACCGCGAACATGTCGTGCAGCACGAACGCGAGCCGCTCGGGCGGGGTGAGCGTCTCGAGCACCACCAGCAGCGCCAGGCCGATCGAGTCGGCCAGGAGCGCCTCGTGCTCGGGGTCGGTGCCGTCGGCCGCGTCGATGATCGGGTCGGGCACGCGGACGTCGAGCGGCTGCTCGCGCCGCACCTTCCGGGAGCGCAGCATGTTCAGCGCGACGCGGGCGACGACGGTCGTCAGCCAGCCGCCGAGGTTCTCGACCTCGCTCGTGTCCGAACGGCTAAGCCTGATCCAGGCGTCCTGGACGGCGTCATCGGCCTCGCTGACGGACCCGAGCATCCGGTACGCGACCGCCCGCAGATGCGGCCGGTGCTGCTCAAACCGCTGGGCGAGCCATTCCTGCTGATTCATCGTTCACATCCCTTCCAGGCAGCTGTCCTGGTATTAGACCCGCGGAGCCGCCGAAATGTGACACGGCGAGCGTTGGTGGCATGCTCCCCCGATGACACGCCTCGAGGTGCCCGGACACGACCTCGTCGGGATCCGCGCGGCGAACCCCGGGCCGTTCACGCTGAGCGGGACGAACTCGTGGATCGTGGGCCGCGACCCGGCCTGGCTGGTGGATCCCGGACCGAATCTCGACGAGCATGTCGAGGCGCTGGTCGCCGAGCTCGAGCGCCGCGGCGGCCTCGGCGGCGTCGCGCTCACGCACCACCACGGCGACCACACCGAGGCGGTGCCGGCGATCCGAGCCCAATATCCGGACGCGCCGCTGGCCGCGGCCCAGGGGGACGTGGACGTCCGCCTGGACGACGGGAGCACGTTCGGTCCGCTCGAGGCGGTGTCGACGCCCGGCCACGCTCCCGACCATCTCGCGTATGTCGCGGGCACGGCCGCGATGACCGGAGACGCGGTCCTCGGCGAGGGCAGCGTGTTCATCGCGCCCGACCCCGGCGCGCTCGCCGCGTACCTCGAGGCGCTGGGCCGGCTCCGCGAGCGCAAGCTCGATGTCCTGTGCCCCGGACACGGACCACCCGTGTTCGACGCCGATGCGAAGCTCGACCAGTACATCTCCCACCGCCTCGACCGCGAGCGGCGCTTGCTCGCCGCCCTCGAGCACGGCAAGCGGAGCGTCGACGAGCTGCTCGACGAGGCCTGGGCGGACGTCCCCGCAGGGCTGCGCCCGGCCGCCGCGGTCACGCTGGCGGCCCATCTCGACAAGCTGGCCGACGAGGGACGGCTCCCCGCCGGCGTCGAGCGGCCGGCGCTCGAGTTGCCCTAGCCGACGCTAACGGCCAGCCGTTTGCGGGCGATCGCGAGCGCGGCCGTCAGCGGGGTGGCGCTCGTGGCCTCGGCCTCGTCGAAGATCTGGCGCAGCGTCTCGCCGATCCGGCGCACGCGCCGGCCGGCGGCGGTCGGGTTGTAGCCGTTCTGCTCTTCGGCGATGTTGATCAGCCCGCCGGCGTTGGCGACGAAGTCGGGTGCCCACAGGATCTGACGGGCCGCGAGCAGCTCCGCGACCGACTCGTTCGCGAGCTGGTTGTTCGCCGCGCCGGCAATGACCTGGCAGCGCAGCCGCGGGACGGTGTTGTGGTCGAGCACGCCACCGAGGGCGCACGGGGCGACCACGTCGACGTCCAGCTCGAGCGCGTCGGTCGGGGTGGCCCAGCCCGCGTCGAGCTCCTCGGCGAACCGGCGCTTGCTCTCGTCGATGTCGCTCAGCACCAGCCTGGCGCCGGCCTTGGCGCAGCGCTTGGCGACCCGCGAGCCGACGTGTCCGAGCCCGACCACGGCGACCGTCCGCTCTTTCAGCGAGCTCGACGAGAACACCCGCTCGCAGCAGGCGCGGATCGCGGCCTCGACGCCCAGCGCCGTGTACGGACTCGGGTCGCCCGACCCGCCCTGCCCGCGCGGAAGACCGGCGACGTGCTCGGTGCGCTGCGCGATCACCTTCATGTCGCGGCTCGAGGTGCCGACGTCCTCGGCGGTGATATAGCGGCCGCCGAGCGACTGCACCGCGTCGGCGAAGTCGAGCAGGGCCGCGGTCCGGTGCTCGGCGGCGAGAACGCTCCCGGGGGGAGTCATGATCACGCCCTTTCCGCCACCGAGCGGCAGGTCGGCGACCGCGGACTTGTAGGTCATCGCCCGCGACAGCCGCAGCGCGTCCCGCAGCGCCTGGCGCGCATTGTCATATGCCCACATCCGGCACCCGCCCAGCGACGGCCCGCGGACGGTCGAGTGCACCGCGACGAACGTGTACAGACCGGATCGCCGCCCGCGGTGGACGAGCACGTCCTCGTGGTCGAGCGTCTCGAGGTAACTGTCGATGGTCGGATCCGCCTCTGAGTCGCCGGGTCGATCCGCGCCCGGCGCGCTCACGGTGCGGGCGGCGGGGACTCGCCCGCCTGGGGCGTCGCCCACGATCCGTTTCCGGTCGTGCTGCCCTGCGACGTGCCCGTGCCCGCGCCCGTGCCCGTGCTCGAGCTCGTCGAGCCGGCCGACGGGGCGGAGCCCTGCTGAGTGGTCGAGCTCGAGCCGCTCGACTGCTGGCTCGTGCCTGATGTTGTGGACGTCGTCGACGGCACGGTGGAGGTGCCGGTCGAGGACGAGCCGTCGGTCGAACCGTCCGCGGTCGAGCCGGCGCCCGCGCCGCTGGGCGTCGCGCCGCCGCCGCCGATCATCGTCGACGTCCCACCGGTGGACAGCGACTTCTGCTTGGTCGGCACCGTGACGGTGGTCGTCGTGGTGGTCACCGTCGTCGGAATGGAGGTCGCCGGTGCGGTCGTGGTCGGCGTGCGGGCGGGGGCGATCGCCGTCGGCGCGGCCTCCTCGGGCGGGCCGACGCTCGACTCGGTTACCGGGGCGAGCACCGGCGGCGCCACGTGATGACTCGCCGGCGCGACCAGTGCCGCCCGCGCGTGGTGGTGATGGTGGGTAGCCGGGGTCGTCATCGAGTGCTGGAGCTCGACCGCTCCTCCGGCCGTCACCACCGCGGCGGCGAGCAAGGTCGCGACATGGGTGGCTCCGGCGCTCATCGCCCCGACGCCGACGACGGCCGACCCGGTTCCGGCAGCGCCACCTGCGGCGAGCGCTCCGCTCGCGGCTCCACTGCCCGCGCCACCCACCCCGAGCACGTTGGCGAGGACGCCGAGTGGCCCGAGCGTCGGCACGATCGCCGCGAACCGCCGGCTCACGCCGCGCAACTGGTGGCGGAACTCGCGGCACCCGTCGCAGTCGCGCATGTGGCGGCGGGCGGTGGCGTTCGGGCGCAGTCCGCGGTCGTGCGAGACGATCAGCTCCTCGCGGATATCCGAGCACGCGGTGTCGCGCGCCTCGAGCGCCTGTCCGAGCGCGAGCCGCGCGCGCACCAGCAGCGACTTGACCGCCGGCACCGTGACCCCGAGTGCCCCGGCCATGTCGGCGTAGGACATCCCGCCGAGCTCGCGCATCAGCAGCGCCGACCGCTGCTGCTCGGGGAGTCGGCGGACATCCGCGATGAGGCGCCGGAGCGACTCGCGCCGGTCCGCCTCGTCGATCGGGTCGTGCGTCGGCGAGCGCAGCCACTCGAGCACCTCGAGCGGCGGCGGCGACGGCCGGCGCAGCTCATCGATGCAGCGGTTGTGCGCGACGCGGTACAGCCAGGCCCGGAGCGCGAGCTCGCGGCGATTGGCCCGGAGGCCCGCGTAGGCCCGCACGAAGATGTCCTGGAGCGCGTCCTCGGCGTCCTGGCGGTGCGGGAGCATCTGCCGCGTGTAGGCGAACAGCCGCTGCCGGTAGCGGTCGTGAATCACCCGGAAGGCGTCGTCGTGGCCCGCGCGGAACAGGGCTACGAGCTGCTCGTCGGACCGGAGGCGGAGGAGTGGCGTCCCGATCGAGGTCCGAGTCCGGGCTACTGCAGCCGGTGCTGGGAGGGCGGAAGCTTCCACGTAAACCCGTACTCACTCTAACGGGTCAGCCGGGCGAAGGTTTCGTGATTTCCGGGGTTGTTCGGAGCGCGTGCCGCGCGTGCGAGGACGGCGACACGGTCGCCCGCCCGAGGCCGACGTCGATACTCTCAGCAGGGAACGATGGACCCTGCCTCCGGGATTGCAATTCCAGTCGCGTTCGGCGCAGGCTTGATCTCGTTCCTGTCGCCGTGCGTGCTGCCGCTGGTGCCCGGATACATCTCCGCGGTGGCCGGCGTCGCGCCGGCCGAGATCCGAGCGCGCCGCGTCATCGGGCCGAGCCTCGCGTTCGTCGCGAGCTTCTCGGCGATCTTCATCGCGCTCGGGCTGCTCGGGCAGCAGGCGCTCCACGGGGCGCTGACGGGCCCCGCGGCGCTCAAGGTCAGCGGTGCCGTGATCATCGCGATGGGGGTGCTGTTCGTGCTCGCGCCGTTCGTGCCCCGCCTCTCGCGCGAGTGGCATGTGGGGAGCCTGATGAGCCGGGCGGGGCGCGGCGGCCCGGTGCTGACCGGGGCCGCGTTCGCGCTGGCGTGGACGCCGTGCACGGGCCCGACGCTCGGAGCGATCATCACCGCCGCGGGGGTGTCGGGATCAGCGGCTCGAGGCGCGTTCCTGCTCGCGGTCTACTGCGCCGGCCTCGGCGTTCCGTTCCTGCTCACCGGGCTGGCGTTCGGGACCGTGACTTCGGCGCTCAGCGTCGTGCGCCGGCACTACGCGGTCGTGATCACCGCCGGCGGACTGGTCCTGATCGGGATGGGCGTCCTGATCTGGACCGGCGAGTTCACGCAGCTGAACATCACCGTGAACCACTGGCTGCAGACGCTCGGCCTGCCCGATCTGAATTCGGACACCTGAGCACCTGAACTCGGACCCCTGCGTACGTTTCCCGCCCGAACGGTGGGACTTAGGGTGCCCTAACCTGGTACGCTCCCGCCAGTCGGTATTAGGGTCCCCTAATTCTTCGTAAGGCCGTTGTCGTTCGCACAGACAATCGCGCTTGGCGCGCTCGCCGGGTTCACGATCTTCCTCGGCCTCCCGGTAGGGCGACTGCAGCTCCTCAGCAACAGGGCGCGTGTCGCGCTCGCGATGTTCTCGGTCGGGGTCCTGGCGTTCATCTTCGTCGACGTCATGTCGAACGGGATCTCGATCGTCGACAACGCACTCACCGCGTTCAAGGACGATCGGGGGACGCTGTCGTACGTGATCTGGCTGGTCGTGCTGCTCGCCGGCGGGTTCTGTGCGGGCAGCGCCGGGCTGGCGATGCTCGAGCGCCGGATGCGTCCGGCGGCCGTGCGCAAGCCGCCGATCGCCGGTGGCGCGGAAGCCGCCGCGGTCGGCGCCACCGAGCCCGATCCGCTGGCGCTCGAGCTCGACGCCGCGCGCCGGCGGGCGCTCCGCGTCGGGTTGACGATCGCGGCGGCGATCGGGGTGCACAACTTCGCCGAGGGACTCGCGATCGGCGTGTCCGCCCGCGCCGGCGCGATCAGCCTCGCGACCGTGCTGATCATCGGCTTCGCTCTGCACAACGCGACCGAGGGGTTCGGGATCGTCGGGCCGCTCGGCGACGTCAAGCCGTCGTGGCGCTGGATCGGCCTGGCCGGCCTGATCGGCGGCGGCCCCACGTTCCTCGGCTCGCTCGTCGGCTACGCGGTCACGAGCGACCCGCTCGAGCTCGCGTTCTATGCCGGCGCCGGCGGCGCGATCCTGTACGTGATCGGCGAGATCTGGAACGGCATGCGCCGCTACGGCCACCGTGAGCTCGGCCTGCTGATGGTGTCCGCCGGCTTCGTGGTCGGCGTGCTCACCGACCTGATCGTCACCTACGGCGGCGGCTGACTCACCGCCACCCGGGCGCGGCTACTCGTCGTCGTCGTCGTCGGGCTGGCGCTCGCGCCAGCGCAGCGCGGCCGCCTCGGCGCTCGCCGAATGGCGGTTCGGGACGCTCGCGTCATCCTCGGGAACCGCCGAGGGCGGGTCGTGATCGACGTCTTCCTCGGGGTGCGTCTGCCCCCACCGGGTCGCCGCAGCCTCGGCGCTGCTCGAACGCCGCCGCGGGCCGTCTCTACGTGTCGTCTCGTCGGACACTCCGAAACCTCCCTCCTTCGCCTGTGGGAAGCGTAGCGGGGTGGCTGGCTCGCAGGTGCAGTGCCGCGCGGCCGGGATGGGTACGCTCCGGCGCCGTGAGCCCCAGCATCCCGATGCCGCCCCATGACTCGCCGCTCCGCGGCGGCTCGCCGTTCCCGCCGATCGCCGACTACGGGTTCGTGTCCGACTGCCACACGGGCGCGCTGATCGCGCCCGACGGCAGCATCGAGTGGATGTGCATTCCACGGTTCGACTCGCCGAGCGTATTCGGGGCGCTGCTGGACCGGCGTGCGGGCTCGTTCCGGGTCGGGCCGTATGGGACTCTCGTGCCGCTGTCGGTGCGCTACGTGCCGGGGACGATGATCATCGAGACGACCTGGATGACACCGTCGGGCTGGGTGGTGGTGCGGGACGGGCTGACGATCGGGCCCTGGCACGACAAGCACGCCGACGAGACGTCACATACCCGGCCGCCGACCGATCACGACGCCGACCACATGCTGGTGCGGGTGATCGAGTGCATGCAGGGCCAGGTCCAGATCGAGGCGGTGTGCGAGCCGATGTTCGACTACGGGCGCACGCCTGCGCGATGGGAGATGGTCGAGGAGGACTGGTCGGCTGCCGAGGCGACCGACGGGGAGACGGTGCTGCGGCTGATCACCGACCTGCGCATCGGGATCGAGGGCAACCGGGCGCGTGCCCGTCACACGCTTACCGAGGGCGAGGAGCGATTCGTGGCGCTTGGCTGGAGGCACGGCCTGAACGGCCCCGATCACTGCGCCAACGCCAAGGAGCGCATGAGGACCACCTTCCACTACTGGCGCGACTGGCTGGCCGGCGGCCGCTTCCCCGACCACCGGTGGCGCCAGCATCTCCAGCGTTCGGCGCTCACGCTAAAAGGGCTGACATACGTGCCCACCGGCTCGACGGTCGCCGCCGCCACGACCTCGCTGCCGGAGACGCCCGGTGGCGAGCGCAACTGGGACTACCGCTACTGCTGGATGCGCGACGCGACCTTCACGCTGTGGGGGCTGCACGCGCTCGGCCTCGACTGGGAGGCCGACGACTTCATGCAGTTCGTCGCCGACCTCGAGCGCGGCAGCGACGGCGCGCTGCAGATCATGTACGGCCTCGGCGGCGAGCGCGACCTGCACGAGCAGGAGCTGTCGCACCTGAGCGGCTACGAGGGCGCGGCACCGGTCAGGACCGGCAACGGCGCCTATCAGCAGCGCCAGAACGACGTGTACGGCGCCGTGCTCGACTCGGTCTACCTGCACACGAAGATGGGTGGCCACATCCCCCAGCGCCTGTGGCCCGTCATCCAGGACCAGGTCCGGTGTGCGCTCGCGGTCTGGCAGCAGCCCGATCAGGGAATCTGGGAGGCGCGCGGTGCGCCCAAGCACTATGTGTCCTCGAAGCTGATGTGCTGGGTGGCGGCGGACCGCGGCGCGCGGCTGGCCGAGCTCGAGGGCGAGGCCGAGCTCAGCGCCCAGTGGGCCGAGGCCGCCGAGCAGATCCGCGAGGACATCCTCGCGCACGGCGTGTCCGACCGCGGCGTGTTCCGCCAGCACTACGAGACCGACGCGCTCGACGCCTCGACGCTGCTGATCCCGCTCGTCCGCTTCCTCCCGCCCGACGACGAGCGGGTGACGGCGACCGTGCTCGCGATCGAGTCAGAGCTCCAGCAGAGCGGTTTAGTGCTGCGCTACCGGGTCGAGGAGACCGATGACGGGCTGACCGGGGAGGAGGGCACGTTCCTGATCTGCTCGTTCTGGCTGGTGTCGGCGCTGTCGGAGATCGGCGAGGCCGACCGAGCCCGCGAGCTGTGCGACCGGCTGCTGGCGCACGCCTCGCCGCTCGGGCTGTACGCCGAGGAGCTCGAGGCGCGGACCGGCCGGCACCTCGGGAATTACCCGCAGGCGTTCACGCACCTGGCGCTGATCAACGCGGCCATGCACGTGATCTCCCACGAGCAGTCCTCGGCGTAGGCATTCCTGGGCCTCGCTTCGCTCGGCGTCCATGGGACCATGCGACCCCGTCCGGACGGGGAACCTGGCCCCACGGACGCCAGCGCATGGGGAATTCGGCTCGATACTTCTGCGGGAAACCGGCGACCGAGCGCGAATTCCCTTGACGGAATCCGGCTCATGCGCATACGCGCGACGACCGCGCCTGAGCCGGATTCCGCAGCGGCCCCTCAGCGCCGGCGAGCCAGCTCGCGCTTGGCGGTGCGGCGGAACCGCAGCGCCTTGCCGGCGTTTGCGCGCAGCATCGCGACCTGCGACGCCGGCGCTTCGAACCCGCCGACGAGCCGGTGGGGGACCAGCGTCCAGCCGTCCTCGCGCTGGACCAGATCCCCGCGGACCTGGAAGTTCTCCGTCCACGACAGCTCCGGCTCGTGGAGGTGCGCGGTCAGGCAGGCGAGGCCCGGTTGCAGCGGCGCGCCCTCGAGCGGCGCGTCGATGCAGATGCAGCGGCCTGACTCGTCGGCGTGGACCGGCGCGCGCACCGAGAACGGGAAGCCGTCGGGCGAGACGATCGCCACCACGGCGGTCGGATAGCGCCTGCCCAGCTCGAGCATCCGGGGGTGCCAGGCGCTGCCGCCGCCCTCGGGGCCGGCGTGGAACCGCTCGGGCTCCTCGGAGTGGCCCGACCGAACCTCCTCCATGTGGGCGTCGTAAAGCTCGGGCTCGGCGCCCGGCGCTCCGGGGGGCCAGACGTACACCCGCTCGGGGCGGACGTGGACGTAGATGCGATCGAAATACCAGCCGAAGAAGCGTCTGAGCGGCTCTGGAGGCAGGCGGCGGACGGCGCCGGGCAGCTTTTCGGCCGACTCGTGGGCGTAGCGCTCACGGTTGGCGTCGAGGTCTCGGTCGTCGACCTCGGCGGATCCCTGGACGAGCACCATCGGCGGATCGGTCAGGCCGCTCCCGGTCGGATCGGAGAACAGCAGCGAGACGAGCGGGTTCGCGCGCGCGTCGTCGGCCTTCTTCGGATAGCCGAGCCCGGTGGTGATGTCGATGCACGGATCGCCCGGTCGGTAATAGGGGGTGACGGGCCAGGTGATCGGCTGGCCGGCGCGGTCGATCGTCGTGAGCTCGGTCGTGATGAACCGGTCGAACACGGCCTGCACGTCGGATGGGAGGGATGCCGTCACGAGGCTTCAATCAGCGTAACCCGGTTCGCCCGGCAGCACGATCCGGGCGGTCTCGCCGTGGCCGACGACCCGCGGCTGGACCGGATGCACCTCGCGTCCGCGCGCGTGGTCGAGCAGGGCGTCGGCCGACTCGAACACCGACAACTGCTCGAGGTGCTTGATCGTCGGGAACACGAGGAACAGTTCGCCGCGCTCGCGGGCCGCGAGCGCGCCGGCGGGTGAGTACCAGCGGGCGTCGACGACCTCGCTGCCGTCGGCCTTCGCCTCCGCGCCCGGCGGGAGCGGCGCCAGGTAGAACCACGTGTCGAAGCGGATCTTGACCTCGGCTGGCGTGATCCAGCGCGAGAACGCCACGAGTTCGGCGGGGTCGCCGATCGCGATCGCCGCCTCCTCCTCGAGCTCGCGGATCGCCGCGGCGCGCAGTGCCTGATCGCCGTGCCCCTCGCTGCGATCGACCGCTCCGCCCGGGAACACCCACGCGCCACCCATGAAGCGGGCGTTCGGGTTGCGCTGAACGAGGAGCACCTCGAGCGCGCTCGATCCGCCGCGCAGCAGGATGACGGTGCCGGCGGGCCGCGGCACGGTGCGCTCGCCGAGGTTGAGCGGTTGCTCGGGCCCCGGCCGATCGGTGCTCATCGCGGACTCCGCATCGGCCCGCATTGTCCCCGACTCGCCGTTAGCCTGTTCGCAATGAAGTGGATCTGCGGTTCGTGCGGCTTCATCTATGACCCCGACGAGGGAGACCCCGACGGGGGCATCCCGGCCGGGACGCCGTTCGACGAGATCCCCGAGACGTGGTTTTGCCCCGTGTGCGGCGCGCGCAAGCGGGACTTCGAGCCCTACGACGATTAGCCCCGGGCACGCGGTCGCCGGCGCGCCGGGAGACGGGCGCGCTCCTCGGCGCAGGCGGCGCTATGCGGCGTGCGGCGATCCGCTCGTAGTCGAACAGCCCGCTGTGCTCGACCTCGAACGTCTCGGCGGGCTCGACGTCGTAGCCCTCGTCATCGGGCTCGGCGTACGCGATCGTCGTGCTCGGATCGAACCCGACCTGACGGGCGGCCTGGCCGAGAAGCCGCGCGGCGGCCGCCAGCTCCTCGGGGCGATGGGACGCCATCGCGGTCAGGCGGAGCCGCGCGCCGAGCGCGGGCGCGGCCGGCGGGACGAGCGCCTGTGCGAACAGGCCGCGCTCCAGCGCGACATCGCACATCCTGAGCGCGAGCGCCGGGTCGCCGACCACCAACGACACGATGTGCGTGGTCGAGCCGTTCAGCCCGAAGCCCTCGTGCTCGAGCGCCTGGCACAGCGCGGCCGCGTTCAGCCCGAGCCGGGCGACGAGGCGGGGGCGCTCCTCGAGCAGCGTGAGCGCGGCCAGCGCGCCGGCCACCGCCGGCGGGGAGGGCGCGGTCGAGAACATCAGCGTGCGCGCCGCGTTCAGCAGGTACCGCG
This sequence comes from uncultured Solirubrobacterales bacterium, assembly GCA_963699325.1. GTDB lineage: Bacteria > Actinomycetota > Thermoleophilia > Solirubrobacterales > Solirubrobacteraceae > Palsa-465. Next base: position 311,658 of record CAVOTN010000026.1, read on the forward strand.
TCATCGTGCGGTCGCACGCGACGAACGCGCCGTAGGAGCCGAGCGACTTCTCGAGCGTGCCGAGGATCACGTCGACGTGATCCTCGAGGCCCAGCTCCGCGAGCGCGCCGCGTCCGCCCGGGCCGACCGTGCCGATCGCATGGCTCTCGTCGACGAGCACGCGGACCCGGTGGCGCTCGCCGAGCTCGACGATGTCCTCGAGCGGGGCCACGTCCCCGTCCATCGAGAACACTGCCTCGGTGACGATCAGCGCTCCGCGTCCCTGGGTCTGCCCGAGGCCCCAGGCGAGGTGCTCGGCGTCGCCGTGGTCGTAGACGAACACCTCGGCGCGCGACAGCCGGCAGCCGTCGATCAACGTCGCATGGTTGAGCTCGTCCGAGAACACGACGTCGCCCGGGCGGGCCAGCGCCGCGATCACGCCGGCGGCTGAGTGCAAGCCCGAGCCGAACAGGAGGGCGCTCTCGCGCCCCATGAACGCGGCGAGTCGTTCCTCGAGCCGGCGGTGGACGGTCATCGTCCCCGATACGAGCCGCGACGCTCCAGAACCCACGCCCCAGCGCATCGCGGCCTGCGCCGCGGCATCGCGCACGTGCGGGTGGTCGGCGAGACCGAGGTAGTTGTCCGAGCACAGCAGCAGCACCGGCTTGCCGTCGAGCACCACGTGCGGACCCTGCGGCCCGCTGACCATGCGCACGCGACGACCCAGGCCCAGCGACTTCAGCTCGGCGAGGCGAGCTTCGATCTCGATCATGTGGCGCTCCCCAGACGCGTTGGAGGTGGCGGCATCTGGGCCGTCAGCGTAAGCGGAAGGCCGGACGGATCAGGGTTTTCGGCGTCCCGGGACCTGGCGGGTCAGCGGCCCCGCCACTCGGGCGGGCGCTTCTCGGCGAACGCGCGGACGCCCTCGCGGAAGTCCTCGGACGCGAAGCAGGCGCGCCGCAGCTCGATCAGCTCACGCTCGGTGTCGGGGTCCATCGCGCCCTGAGCGCTCAGGACCGCGCGGATCACGCGCTTGTTGCCCTGCTGCGCGAGCGGCGCGTTCGCGGCGATCTCCTTGGCGAGCTCGAGCGCTTCTTCGACGAGCCTTCCGTTCTCGGCGATCGCGTTGACGAGGCCCCATTCGCGCGCGGTCCGGGCGTCGATCCGGCGGCCGACGAGGAACAACTCGCGCGTACGGGGCGCGCCGATCGTGTCGATGAACTTGCGGATCCCGGTGTGGGAGTACACGAGCCCGAGCTTGGCGGGCGGCATCCCGAGCGCAATCGTCCCGGCGGCGATCCGCAGGTCGCAGGCCAGCGCGAGCTCGAGCCCGCCGCCGATCGCGTGGCCGTTGAGCGCGGCCAGGGTCGGGTACGGGTATGCCTCGACGGCGTCGAGCGCGGCGGCGAACGGGTTGGCCACGAGACGGTCCGCGTCGCCGGCGAACTGCCCGCCGCCACGCAGGTCGCCGATGTCGTAGCCGGCCGAGAACGTCGTCTGCTCGCCGGTGATGATCACGCAGCGGGCGTCGATCGCGGCGAGCGTGGAGGTGAAGCCGTCGAGGATCGCGTGGTCGAGCGCGCCCCGCTTGGCCGGGTTGGAGATCGTCAGGCGAACGACGGCGGGCGCCGGCTCGTCGACCAGCAGCCGTCCGCCGGTGGCCGGCTCGGGGTCTTCCGGAGGGTTACTCGAGGACAACGAGCGTGTCGCCCTCGGACACCGACTGACCCTCCTGGCACAGGATCTCCTTGACCACGCCGGGATCCTCGGCCTCGACGGGCATCTCCATCTTCATCGACTCGAGGATCACCACCGTGTCACCCTCCTGCACGCTGTCGCCGACCTCGACCTCGATCTTCCAGACGGTGCCCGTAATGTGGGCCTCGACCTCGGGCAACTCAGCCTCCAGTGTTGATATGTCGGTCGGCGGCGCCTGACGGCGGCGCCTTAGCGTGGGACGGCAGGAGGATAAGCGACCGGGTCGGGCCCACGACGGGCCGGCGGTCAGTATTGCTGAGGCAGACCGTTCGGGCAGCGGAAGTTGTAATTCAGGGGGGCGCCCTTGGGCCGTGTGCCCTTGTAGGAGATCACGGCATGCTTGAACGCCGGGTTGACCTGATTGGGACAGGTCTTCGGGTTCGACAGCGTGACCTTGATCGCCACCGAGTGCGTCTTGCCGGACGCGCAATCGGGCGTGCAGTTGTTCGCCGTGTAGTTGCCGTTCGCGACGGCCTGGGTGTTGGTCCACTTGGACCACTTCAGCTTGCCGAGCCATGTATTCCCGTCCCCGCAGGACAGCGTGATCCTCTGCGGCTTGAGCTTGAGGCCCTGGCAGTTATTGATCGCCAGGGGCTGGCTCGTGCTGCTCGCGGCAAGCGCCGCCGACGGCACCGCCAGGAGGGCCAGGACGATCGTGATCTTCAGTGCTCTTTGCATAGGTCTCCAATCAAATCGGGCGACACGTAATCGAACACATCGCGGCCGGAATCGGTGCGCTTCGCCGGTTCGGCACCGCTACCCGAACGTGTCGGGGTCCGGGCCGGTGCGCTCCCCGCGATCGAGCTCGAACAGCGCGTGCATGTCGTCCTCGCTCAGCTCGAAGTCGAAGATCCGGAAGTTCTCCTCGATCCGGCTGGGCGTGACCGACTTCGGGATCACGATGTTCCCGAGCTGGATGTGCCAGCGGAGCACGACCTGGGCCGGGGTGCGGCCGTGGGCGGACGCGATCCGCTGGATCGTCGCATCGTCCAGGAACTGGGCCTGCCCGAGCGGGCTCCAGGCTTCCGTCGCGATCCCGTGCTCTCCATGGAACCGGCGCAGCTCGAGTTGCTGGAGATGCGGGTGGAGCTCGATCTGGTTGACCGCGGGCACCACACCCGTGGCGTCGATGATCCGCTCGAGATGCTCGACCTGGAAGTTGGAGACTCCGATCGACCGGACCCGGCCCTCATCTCTGAGAGCGCACAGTCCTTCCCAGGTTTCGACGTACTGGCCCTTGTCCGGGATTGGCCAGTGGATCAGGTACAGGTCGATGTACTCACCGCCGAGCTTGTCGAGGCTCTCCTCGAACGCGCGCGGCACCTGGTGGCGCCCGTGATCGGGGTTGCGCAGCTTGGTGGTGATGAACAGCTCGCCGCGGTCGAGCTCGCTCGTGAGCACCGCGTCGCGAACGCCGGCCTCATTGCCGTAGGCGGCGGCGGTGTCGATCGAGCGGTAGCCGGTCTCGAGCGCATGCCCGACCGCCCGGGCGGTGTCCGCCTCGGGGACCTGAAAGACCCCGAAGCCGAGCTGGGGCATGTGATTGCCGTCGTTCAGATTGATGTCTGGGACCAATGTCGTATCCGTTGTCATACCGAGAGGCTTCCATGCAGCCGCTCGCTCGAATCACACTGTTTCAGATGGCGTAGCCTGACGGCGTGGACGAGATCGATCGCCCAGCCGTCGACATGGACCTTCTGGCCGCCTCGCTGCGCGCCGACTCGAGCGATCTGAGCGCGTTCGTCGAGAGCCTGGCGACGAAGCTCGAGGAGACGGTCCCGGGGCGCGTGCGGGTCGATCGGCGCCGGTCGGGGCTGCGCGGGCCCAAGGCGGTTCAGAGCGTCGCCGTCGACCTCGGCGACCGGCGCCTGGAGCTGCGGATCGAGCGCGGCGCGGTCGTGACGCGCTGCTCGCGGCTGTCGGGCGGGATCGTGCTGAAGAACGAGGTGCTCGAGACCGACGAGTGGCTCGCGGCGCTGAGCGAGGCGCTGGCTGGCGAGGCGAGACGCAGCGAAACGACCCGGAAGGCGCTCGAGCGCCTGCTGATCCAGTGAGGAGTGAGCGATGGGATTCCTGAAGCGTGACGACGGCAACAACCCCCCGGCGCCGGCGCAGGCCGTGCCCGCCGATGCGCCGGCGGGGCGAGGCGAGGACGGGCCGCACGCGGCGACCTACGAGGCGGGGTCGCTGGCCGGAATTCCCGGCTCGGGCCGCGAGCGCATCGCGCGGATGAAGCAGGAGGTCGCGCGCGGGTTCTTCACGAGCGACCTGTCGGTGAACGAGTTCCTGCTCGTCAAGCAGGCCGGGTTCGAGCCGCTCGGGCTGGTGCTCGGCAGCTCGATCTACCACATCGGCTTCCAGCAGGCGATGTGGAATCAGAGCCAGGAGCTCGGCGTGCTGACGCAGGCGATGTACCACGCGCGCGAGCTCGCGATGACGCGCATGGAGGAGGAGGCCGACCAACTCGGCGCGGACGGAATCGTGGGCGTCCGGCTCGACATCGGACGCTACGAATGGGGCGCCGACCTCGCCGAGTTCATCGCGGTGGGAACTGCGGTCAGGCATCGCGAGGGGCAGCTTCACCGCGCGCCGAACGGCCGGCCGTTCACCTCGGACCTGAGCGGACAGGACTTCTCGACGCTGCTGCGGGCGGGCTACCGCCCGGTCGGGCTCGTGATGGGCAACTGCGTCTACCACGTCGGCCGCCAGGGGATGCTCGCGTCGCTCAAGCAGGTCGGGCGCAACGTCGAGATGCCGAACTACACCCAGGCGCTGTACGAGGCGCGCGAGCTCTCGATGGAGCGGATGCAGCGCGAGGCCGACGAGCTCCAGTCAGGCGGGATCGTCGGCGCCCGGATCGTCGAACGCAGTCACGGCTGGGGCTCGCACGTGATCGAGTTCTTCGCGATCGGGACCGCCGTGGTCGAGATCGCCGTCGACCACGAGATCGAGAAGCCGGCGATGGTGCTGCCGCTGAACGGTTAGAGCCATTAGCGTTCCTCCGCGATGCCCGACGTCGAGCTCAAACCACAGGTCTACAAGGACCCGCGGCCCAAGGAGTACTTCGATCGCTTCCACGAGCTCGTCCGCTCGCGGCCGCCCGAGTCGAAGGTGTACGAGCCCGTCCGGGTGTTCACCGAGCTCAACGCGCTGATCGCGTACCGGGCGCGGTCGATCGGGAGCGAGAACGTCCCCAACGGCGCGGTCATCCTGGCGCCGAACCATGCCTCGTTCATGGACCACTTCTTCACCGGCGCGTTCGTCCGCCGGCGGGTCCAGTTCATGGGCAAGTCGCAGCTGTTCAAGGGCATACCGGGGTGGATCTTCAGCCACGGCGGGGTGTTCCCGGTCCGGCGCGGCCACCAGGACGAGGAGGCGTTCATCACCGCCGACCGGATCCTTGCGCGGGGCGGGGCGGTCGTCATGTACTGCGAGGGCGGCCGCTCGCGGAGCGGCAAGATCGCCGACGAGGCGCGGCCGGGGATCGGGCGGATCGCGCTCGAGTCGGGTGCGCCGGTGGTCCCGGTGGCGATCCTTGGCTCCTACCAGGTGCGTAACTGGAAGCGGCTGCACTTCCCGAAGGTGATCGTGCAGTACGGCGAGCCGTTCCGGTTCGAGGTCGTTCGCGGGTCAACGCGCGAACAGCAGCAGGAGGTGGCGGACTACATCCTCGACCGGATCCGGGAGCTGCACGCCGAGCTGGCGCGGCTCGGCCGGCGGGGGGCGGCGCGGGCCGCGACTGCGCGGGCGTCGGCGACGCGGTAGGCGCGACTGCGCGGGCGCGGCTAGCGATCGCCCGTACGCGGGTCTCCGGCCACCGAACGGCGGGCACCTGAGGAGAGGGCGGGCGGGTCGCGGGCGCGGCGCGCCTCGTTCTGCGGTCCCAGGACCTCGAGTCACCTGCAAAAGCCGCCAATCGGAGCGCGACGGTCGACCGTGGCGTAGACGCGCGCACGTGGTGCCTGTACGCCACGGTCTGGCCGGCATCGCTCCGGGGCGTGTTATGCAGGTCGGCTGGGCGTTGTGGGTCGCGGGCAGACCGCGACGGGGCGCCGGCTATGCGGTGGCGACCGCGGCGGCCTTGCCGAGTCCGAGCTCTTCGATCGCGGTCTCGCGCATCTTGAACTTCTGAACCTTGCCGGTGACCGTCATCGGGAACGAGTCGACGAGCTTCACGTAGCGGGGGATCTTGTAGCGGGCGATCTTCCCCTTGCAGAAGTCGCGGACCTCGTCCTCGGTCAGGGTCGCGCCGGCGCGCGGGATCACCCACGCCATGAGCTCCTCGCCGTAGCGCTCGTCGGGCACGCCGATCACCTGGACGTCGGCGATCTGCGGATGGGTGTAGAGGAACTCTTCGATCTCGCGCGGGTAGACGTTCTCGCCGCCGCGGATCACCATGTCCTTGATCCGCCCGACGATCCGGACGTAGCCCTGGTCGTCCATGGTGGCGAGATCGCCGGTGTGCATCCAGCGCTGTACGTCGATCGATTCGGCGGTGCGCTCGGGGTCGTTCCAGTAGCCGCGCATGACGACGTAGCCGCGCGCGAGGAACTCGCCCGGCTCGCCGCGCTGCACCGTGCGCCCGGTGTCCGGATCGATGATCTTGATCTCGACGTGGGGCCCGACCTCGCCGACGGTGCCGCAGCGGTTCTCGAGCGTGTCGTCGCAGCGCACCTGGGTCGTGACCGGCGAGGTCTCGGTCATCCCGAACGCGATGCTGATCTCGTCGATCCCCATCTCCGAGCTGACCCGCTTCATCACCTCGATCGGGCACGGAGAGCCGGCCATGATGCCCGTGCGCAGCGAGCCGAGGTCGAATTCCCGGAAACGTTCGTGCGCCAGTTCCGCGATGAACATCGTCGGGACGCCGTAGAGGCTCGTGCACCGCTCGTCCGCACAGGCCTCGAGCGTCGCGGCCGGCTCGAACGTCTCGGCCGGATAGACCATGCAGGCGCCGTGCGAGGTCGCTGCGAGATTGCCGAGCACCATCCCGAAGCAGTGGTACAGCGGGACCGGGATGCAGACGCGGTCGCGCTCTGAGTAGTGGAGCAGCTCGCCGACGAAGTATCCGTTGTTGAGGATGTTGTGGTGGGTGAGCGTCGCGCCCTTGGGGAAGCCCGTGGTGCCGCTCGTGTACTGGACGTTGATCGGGTCGTCGAAGTCGAGCTCGTCCTCGTAGGCGTCGAGGTCGCCCGTGTAGCCCGAGCCCGACGCGACCTCCTCCCAATCGGGCGTGTCGAAGAAGATCGCGCGCTCGAGCTCGGGCAGCTGCGGGCGGACGTGATCGACCATCTCGACGAAGTCGGAGTCTTTGAGGCGCTGAGCGGCGAGGATCCAGCGGCATCCCGACTGCATCAGGGCGTACTGGAGCTCGCTGACGCGGTAGGCGGGATTGATGTTGACGAGGATCACGCCGGCGCGGGCGGTCGCGTACTGAGTCAGGGCCCACTCGGCGCGGTTCGGGCTCCACACGCCGACGCGGTCCCCCTTGCGCAGCCCGGCCGCGAGCATCCCGCCGGCCAGCCGGTCGACGGCCTCGCCGAACTCCGCATACGTGTAGCGGACCCCATGACCGCAGTCGACGAGCGCCTCGGCGTCGGGCACGCGGGCGATCGTCCGTGCGAGGTTGTGCCCGATCGTCTCCCCTAGCAGTGGATCCGCGCAAGCGCCGTGGGCGTAGGACAGCATCTGGATTTTCGCTCCTTCCTCGGTGCCGTTCCCGATGCTACTGGCCGACCGCGGTCTCGTCACACCGTATTTTTTCCCCGATGACGATGCTTCGCCACGGGCTGCTCGACGGCCGCGCGGTCGTGCTCGCGGGCGGAGCGCCGGCGGCGATCGGCGATGCGCTGGTCGGCCTGGGCGCGCGGGTGGAGAAGCTCGACGCCGGTCTCGATTCGGAAGAGCGCGCCACCGAGTGGGCGGCCGGGGCAGCTCCGCTGCACGCAATCGTCCACGATGGCGCGCCGGCGTTCGCGGCGGGAGGGCAGGACGCCTTGCGCGACTGCCTCGAGCAGGCGTGGGTGGCGGTCCGGGGCGTCGCCACCGGCGCCCTGATCCCGGCCGGCGCGGGCAAGGTGGTGCTGATCGCGCCCCGGCCGGATGCCGGCTCGTTCGCGGCGGCGGCTCGCGCCGCGCTCGAGAACCTGGCGCGGACGCTGTCTGTCGAGTGGGCGCGCTACGGGATCGGGGCGGTCGCGATCGCGCCCGGCGCTCGGACCGGCGACGACGAGCTGGCCGAGCTCGTGTGCTTTCTGGTGTCGCCGGCCGGCGAGTACCTGTCGGGCTGCGTGCTCGAGCTCGGGTCCGCCCCGGGCGGTGGGAGACTGGGAGAATCGGAGGCCTGATGAGGAGCAGGGTCGTGCTCGCGCTGGCCGTGGCCTGTGTGCTGGCGGGGGCCCTCGCGACATCCGCCAGCGCGGCGTCGCCGATCTCGTTCTCGCGCCCGATCCGGATCAAGTCCTTCGGGCTGGGCGCGATCCACAGCTGGGGCGGGGCAGCGTGTCCGTCCCGGCGCCTGTGCGTCGCCACCGACGGCACGTCGCGGATCCTGACCTCGACGCATCCGACCGGGGGCCGTCGGGCGTGGACGCTCGGCGTGCTCGGGAGCTTCGGCTTCATCACCGAGATCTCGTGCCCATCGACGTCGCTGTGTGTGGCAACCGGCGACGACGGCGGACTGAGCGGCTTCTACACGTCCACCGATCCCGCCGGCGGCGCGGCGACGTGGTCGTTCGGTGCAACGGACGTCGGCTCGGTCATCTCGGGCGTGTCGTGCGCGTCGGTGTCGCTGTGCGTCGCGGTGGACGAGAGCGGGGACATCTACACCTCGACCGATCCGGCAGGCGGGGCCGGAACGTGGAGCTTCTCGACGATCGACCCGCACGGCTCCGGGCTTCTCGGCGTGTCGTGCCCGTCGGCCGGTCTGTGCGTGGCCGTCGACCTCGACGGCGCGATCTTCTCCTCGACCGATCCGGCCGGAGGGCCGGCGACGTGGCATCGCACTCGCCACCGCGGCGGCCGCAAGCAAGGGTGGTTCGACGTGAGCTGCCCTACTGCGCGGCTGTGCGTCGCGGTCGGCAGCGGCTTCGCAGTGTCGAGGCATCCGGCGCGGCCGGGAAGCTGGCGACACATCCCCGAGCCTGTCAACGGCGATCAGATCAAGGGGATAACCGGGATCTCTTGTGCCTCGGCGCACCTGTGCGTGGCCGCGGACCTGTTCGGGCTGGCGTTCGTCTCGACCGACCCGACGGGTGGCGTCCACGCGTGGCACGTCATCCGAGTGCACAGACGCACGCGGGGTGGCGGGGAGGTGCGAGTTGGGTGCTCGCAGTCGCGCGCGCCGGTGTGCGTCGTCGCGGCGACCGCGACCGAATGGCTGGTCGTCGGGCACGTGCGCCCGGCCCGCCGCCACCGCCGCGGATGACCCTCATACGTACCTCTTAGCCCGTCCTCACGCGGCTGCTACGGGTGGGGTCGAAGCTACGGCCAAGCTTCACCCCTCTGATGACCCGACAACGAGGTACTTGACCATGACTGACGACAACGCTCAGGCGGCGCGCGCTCGCGGCCAGGCGATGAGGGGCGCGCGGCTCGCGCGCGCTCGAATGATCCGCCGGCGGATCGTGGCCGGCGCGGTGGCGCTGTTCGTGGCGTCGTGGCTGCTGATCACGATCGTGCTCGTGTCCGGGAACGACCCGGCGCTGGCCAAGCGGTCCTCGGCGAGCACGGTCGCATCGAGCGCGACCACGACCTCGCAGACAAGCGGCTCGTCCGCATCGGACTCGGGCACCAGCTCGAGCTCGAGCGGGAACTCGGGCACTGGAACCGTCAGCAGCGTGACCACGAGCCAGTCATGAGCGCGACGATCGACCTTCCCGTCGAGCAGCGCGAGGCGTTCCCCTGCTTCGGCTCGCAGTGCACGGTGATCGTGGCCGACGCTCGCGTGGCCGACGCGCAGGCGGCCGTCGCGCAGACTCGCCGGCGGTTGCTCGAATGGCATGGGCAGTTCTCGAGGTTCGAGACCGGCAGCGAGCTGACGCGGCTGAACGAGGCTCCCGCGGAGACCGTGGCGGTCTCGCCGATGATGCGCCGCGTCGTCGACGCCGCGGTGAGCGCCGCACGGGCAACGGGCGGCCTGGTCGACCCGACGCTCGTGTCCGAGATCGAACGCGCCGGCTATGACTCGCACTTCGAGGGTGTCGGCCTGCCGCTTGGGGTCGCGCTCGCCCTCGCGCCCGATCGCGCGCCCGGAGGGCCCGCGCCGGATGCGAGCTGGCGGCACGTGAGGACCGACCGCCGCGCCGGCACCGTCACGCGGCCTCGCGGCGTGCGGATCGATCCCGGTGGCATCGCCAAGGGCGTGTTCGCTGACGAGCTCGCGTCGCTGCTGGCGGGCTACGAGGCATTCGTCGTCGACTGCGGCGGCGACATGCGCCTTGGCGGCCGGCTCGCGCTCGCGCGCGAGGTGCACGTGGCGAGTCCGTTCGACGGCTCGACGCTGCACACGTTCGCCGTCGGGAGCGCGGGCGTCGCCACGAGCGGCGTCGGCCGCCGCAGCTGGCTCGATCGCGACGGCCATCCCGCCCACCACCTGCTCGATCCGGCGACCGGCCGGCCGGCGTTCACCGGAATCGTCCAGGTCACCGCACTCGCGCCGACCGCGACCGAGGCGGAGGCCCTCAGCAAGGCGGCGCTCCTCAGCGGACCGGCGCAGGCCGAGCGGCTCCTCCCGCACGGTGGCGCGATCGTGCTCGAGGACGGGAACTTCGTGGTACTGGAGCCCGCGGGGCGCGACTAGCCGGGCAGGCTGGCCTCGGGCGCTTCCGCCCAGGGCACGATCACTGCGTCCTCGAGCGGAGAGTCGCGTGCGACCACGTACTCGGCGGGCTCGGTGTCCGAGACGTTCTCGAGCACGTGCGTCTCGCGCGGCGGGACGTACAGGAGGTCCCGTGGCTCGAGCACGAGTTCCTGCTCGAGGTGATCCCCCCACTTGACGCGCATCGAACCCGACAGCATGTACGCAGTGCTCTCGCAGTTCTCGTGGTAGTGGGGCCGAGATTGCGCGCCCGGCGGTACGCGGAACACGGCCATGTAGATGTTGTGCGCGCCGGTGGTGGCCTGCGAGATCTCCGATCCGCCGACCACGCCGCGCGGCACGTCATGGTCCGCGCCGGGCTTGACGACCTTCATCGAACCGCGCCTGAGCAATGAATCCACATCGGCGCCGAGTCTACCGCCGCTCGTGCGCCGGACTCGGCTGGGCCGCGACCTCGATCTGGAGCGGCCCGATCTCGTGGTCGACCTGGAGCGTCGTGTGGTGGATGTGAAACCGCTCCTCGAGCAGGTCGTGCAGTGACCGGCGGAGCTCGTGGCAGTCGTCGCCGGCGCGGACGACGACGTGCGCCGACAGCGCCGCGAATCCCGACGTGACCTCCCACACGTGCAGGTCGTGGACCTCGACGACTCCGGGTTGCGCGGCGAGCGCGCGGCCGATCGCGTCGGGATCGAGGCCCGCGGGCGCGGCCTCCATGAACACCCGCCCCGACGCCTTCAGCAGGCTGTATGACGCCTGGAGCATCAGCCCGGCGATCAGCAGCGATGCGATCGCGTCGGCGCGATTGAACCCCGTCGCGAGGATCACCGCGGCGGCGATCGCGGTAGCGATGAACCCGTAGAGGTCGGTGAGGATGTGCCGATATGAGCCCTCGACGTTGAGGCTCCGTTCGTGGTCGTGACCGCCGGACAGGATCCGTGCCGCCACCAGGTTGAGCGGGATGCCGGCGAGCGCGACCGCCAGCACGACGCCGGCGTGGACCGCGGGCGGCGACACGAGCCGGCCGATCGCGCCATACACGATCAGGCAGGCGAGCACGAGCAGCGTCAAGCCGTTGGCCTGGGCGCTCAGGATCTCCGCCCGCCCCAGGCCGTACGTCATCGACCCAGACGCGCCCCGCGCCGCCAGCCGCGCGGCGGCGAGCGACAGCGCCAGCGCGGCGGCGTCGGTCAGCATGTGGCCGGCGTCGGACAGCAGCGCCAGCGACGAGGCGAGCACGCCGGCCACGATCTCCACCACCATGAACGCCAGGATCAGTGCCAGCGCCCACTTCAGCGACCGCCGATCGGCCTCGCGATGTACGTGTGAGTGATCGTGTGCGATGCTCGGATCGTAGACCCGATCCGGCCGGTTGGCGGCCGGCGGACGCCTTCAGTTCATCGACGGATCGGCGGGCATCCGCGCGAGCAGGGCATAGCTCCCGCCCTTGCGGGTCAGGACCGCCGACCACAGACTGGGCGCGTCGGCAGAGAACGCGTCCCCGAGCTTCGCGGGCTCGAGGATCCAGTCTCCGCGCTCGAGCTCGCCGTCGAGTTGACCGGGCCCCCAGCCGGCGTGGCCGAGGAAGGCGCGGCCTGATCGGACGCCGGCCGTGAGCTCGTCGGGCGACGAGCTCGTGCCGAGGACGCCGACGTCGTCGAACGCCAGCAATGCCGCGTCGGTCGCCTCCTCGAACTCAGCCAGGACGATCACGGCGGAGGGCTGGACGGGGCCCCCGATGAACAGCCGCTCCTGCGGGTCGAGCACCATTTCGAGCTGGGGAACCGCTTCGCCGACGCTCGTCTCAGACGGGCGGTTGAGCACCAGGCCGAGCGCGCCCTCGTCGTTGTGCTCGACCACGAGCACCACCGTGCGCCAGAAATTCGGGTCCAGGAGTGCCGGACCGGCTACCAGCAGCTGTCCTCTGACGGACTCCATCTCGGGTCACGGTTACCCACAATTGAAGGGGTGCCCCTTCCGGGCCCGGAAGCCTAGCCTGCGGACGCATGCCGGAGGCAAACGACGCTCACCGGCGGCGCTGCTGGGTCGGCAGGGACGACAACCGCTGGCGCGCGTCGGTGGCGAGCCGGGTGGCCTCCTCCGCCTGCTCCTCTTCGTCGAGATCCAGGCCGGCCAGCTCGGCGATGACCTCGAACAGGTCGATCCCGAGGCAGATCTGGGCCTCCTCGGCCGCACCCGCCCGCGACGCGGCGAACATGTCCTTCTCGCGCCACACGAGGAGCTTCGCACCTGTACTTGCTGTAAAGGTCACGGTCATGTTGTCACCCAGCACCCGGGCTGGCTGTCGGACATTCCGCCGCTCCCGAGCGGCCGCTCCCCCAATGGAGCGAGGGGCAGACCTCCGGAACGGGGGCAGACATCCGGAGCGGATTCAGGTTAACACAGCTACACCGCAAAACGGTGTTTCAAGGAATTATGAGAGATTCCGAGAAATCAGTAGAGATGATCGCAAATAGAGGATGTGGGCGCCGGCGGGTCCGCGTCCGGTGTCGCGGGGTCCTGCTCGAGGCCGGCGGGGGTGGCGCGGGGTGCCGCTCGAGGCCGCGGGGGGCGGCCCGGAGCTCAGATCTCGGCCGGGCCGGCGATCAGCTGCGCCGGCGCACGCACGGATCCGCCGGCGTCGACCGCCGTGGCCTCGGGCCGATCGGCGGGCGCCACCAGCTCGAGAAACGTCTCGACCACCTGCGGGTCGAACTGCCCGCCGGCATTGGAGATGAGCTCGGCGACCGCCACCTCGTGGGACAGGGCCTTGCGGTAGGGGCGGTCGGTGCGCATCGCGTTCCACGTGTCGCAGCAGCTGATGATCCGGGCCTCGAGGGGGATCTGCTCGCCGGCGAGGCCGTCGGGGTAGCCGGCGCCGTCCCAGCGCTCGTGGTGGGAGCGGACGATGATGCCGACCTGGCGCATGAAGCCGCCGACGCGGTCGAGCATCTTTTGGCCTTCGAGGGTGTGGGTCTTGATGATCGTCCACTCGTGGGGGTCGAGCTTGCCGGGCTTGTTGATGATCTCCTTGGGGATCGCGATCTTGCCCACGTCGTGCAGGAGCGCCGCGAACTCGAGGTTGCGCCGGCGCTCGGGGCTGAGCGCGAGCTGTTCGGCGAGGTCGAGCGCGAGGCTGACGACGCTCCTGCAGTGCTCGCCGGTGTAGCCGTCGTCGGCCTCGATGACGTCGCCGAGCACGAGCGCGGTGCCGCGATAGGCGCTCGAGAGCTCGATCATGCTCTGCATCCGCTTGTGGCGCTCGTGGGCAAACACCGCGAGCAGCGCGAGCAGCGGCACAAGCGACAGGGCGGCGAGCGGGGCGTCGTGGACATCCAGCGCCACGACCAGCGCGATGCCGGACAGGCCGGCGTCGATCCCATAGACCCAGGTCGATCGCAGCACCGATGCCAGCCGCGCACCGCGCAGGATCGTAAATCGCATCGTTGACACGATGAAGTCGGCGACGAACTGCGCGCCAAGGGCGGCGAGCAGCAGTGGCGCGCCGGCATGCGACGGCTCGGCATGGGCCAGTACGAGCACGGTGACGGCCCCGATCGCAAACCACGAATTCAGCGGGACGAACAGGAGGCGACCGGGGGCGACCTCGCCTGACTTGATGTCGGGCAACCACGCGATCGCCATCGCGAGCACGACGGCGATCGGGACGAGCGCCAGCGGCAGTGCGAACAGCAGCGGAACGAACCCGAGCTGGGTCGCCGGCGCCAGGCCGAACGGCGTGTCGAAGCACACTTCCATCGCGAGCACGAGCACGACGAAGCACGCGAGCGCCGGCAGCGCCGCGAACGCGTGCGGCGGCTGGATCATCCACAGGCCCGCGACGACCAGCGCGAACGCGCCGGCCGACACCCGGCCCGCGCGGAGCTCGCGACGGGCCAGGTGCGACGCCTCGATGTCGGACGTCTCCACCAGCAGTTCTTGTTCGGCCAAGCTCGGGTCCAAGGACATGTCGACCGTGGTATCGGTCCTGACCAGGCAGCCCTTAGCAATCCACCTAAAAGCCGCTCATTCCTCGTACAGGTGTCCAGGTTTGCGGGGCGCGCTCCGGGGGGCGGTCGCGAGGGCCGATCAGCAACGCGTAACCCAAACTGCAAGGGCAAACCTGGCGTGAGCCGGGGACGCAAAGCATGAGGTCTCGCGGAACGTGAGATGGCTCGGCCGCCAGTACAGCCACGGAGGGCTATACGTGTCCAGTCTGCTTGCGTCCGTAGTTCCATCCCGCCGCCGCCTGCTTCTCAAGGGTCTGGTCGGCGTTCTCGCGCTTGTCTGCGTCCCCGCCGCTAACGCACGTGCGGCCGGGTTGATCAACACCGATCCGTGCGACAACGCCACTCTCACGCAGCCGTTCGCGCCGTGGGGCGATTCGAATACTTACAAGCTCGTCCCAGGGGGGGACTTCGAGGGGAGTCTCTCCGGCTGGACGCTGTCGGGTGGCGCCACCCGCGTCGCCGGCAGCGAGCCGTTCGGCGCCAGCGGCAAGGTCGGGAAGTACTCGATGTACCTGCCGGCCGGCGCGAGCGTGCAGTCTCCGTTCACGTGCGTCGACGCCGCGTACCCGATGTTCCGCTTCTTCGCGCGTAACAACGGTCTGCTGTCGATCGTCGCCGTGTCGATCGTCTACAAGGAGCCGCTCCTCGGGTCGGTGACGGTACCGATCGGCCCGGTCCTGCTGAGCCCGAACTGGAGTCCGTCGGCGCAGATGTTCACGCTGTCCGCCGTACAGGGCATCGTCAACGCTCTGCTCACCGGCCAGACGCCGCAGATTGCGCTGCGTTTCACCGCGATCACCGGGTCCTCGCAGATCGACGACGTGTACATCGACCCTCACATGGCGCGCGCGTAATACACGAGCGCCGGAGCGCTACGCCGCCCCAGCGCCGTAACCGATTCGACCATCCAACAAATAAGCCCGCCTCGCACCTGGTGTGCGGGGCGGGCTTACTGTTCAAGCGGGCATCAGGCTGCGCCCGCCGGCTGGAACGGCTGCAACGACTGGCCGCCCGAGCGACGACCACAGCCATTCGTTTACAGGCCGTACGAGCGGCCGATTACCTCGAGCATGATCTCGTCGCTGCCGGCACCGATCCGGTTCAGACGCAGGTCGCGCCACGAGCGCTCGATCCCGTACTCCTTCATGTAACCGTTCCCGCCGTGTATCTGGATGCATTCGTCGGCCACCTCGACCGCGATGCGTGCGGCGTAGAGCTTTGCCATCGTGATCTCGCGCACGGGGTACTCGCCGTTCTGGAATCGCCAAGCGGTCGTGTAGACCATCTGGCGGGCGGTCTCGATCTTGGTCGCCATCTCGGCGAACTTGTGTCGGATCGCCTGGAAGCGTCCTATCGGCCGGCCGAACGCGGTCCGCTCCTTGGCGTATTCGAGCGTGCGTTCGAACACGTGCTGCGCGCCGGCGACCGAGCCCGCGGCGCCGATCAGCCGTTCGCCCTGAAGTTCCCACATGATGTGGTAGAAGCCCTTGCCGACCTGGCCGAGCACCGCGGTGGAGGGCACGCGCACGTCCTGGAAGGCGAGCAGCGCGGTGTCGGAGGCGTGCATGCCGAGCTTCTGCAGGCGCTTCTCCCGGATCACGCCCGGCGAGTCCATCGGCACCAGGAACAGCGTGAAGCCGTCGTGGGTGGGCGGGGAATCTAAGTCAGAGTCGGTCTTGGTCACGAGCACGATCGCGTGGGCCCGGTGGCCGTTCGTGATGAACGTCTTGGATCCGTTGATCACGTATTCGTCGCCGTCTCGGACCGCGCGTGTCTTGATCCCGGCGACGTCGGAGCCGGCATCGGGCTCGGTGATCCCGAGGCACAGAATCTTCTTGCCGGCGATCGCCGGCACGGCCCACGCCTGCTTCTGCTCTTCGGTGCCGAACACGAGGATCGGGGGGATCGTCATGTCGGTCTGGACCGCGACGCCCATCCCGAGGCCACCACAGTGGGCGTGCACCAGCTCCTCGGCGAGGACCAGCGACGTGTAGTAGTCGCCGCCCTGACCGCCGTACTCGACTGGCTTGTCCAGTCCGAGGAAGCCGAGCTCTCCCATCCGCTCGAACACCCAGTCGGGGAACGTCGTCTCCTCCCACTCGTCGGCGTGGGGCTGGAGCTCCTTGATCGCGAACCGCCGGATCGAGTCGCGCAGCTGCTCGTGGTCGTCGGTGAAGATGAAATGCTTGCGCCGGGAGGCGAAATCGGGCTTGAGGACGTCTGCGGTGGCCATGCTCCAGGACGCTACCGTAGCCGCCGCGAGAAGTAAACAGTAGAGCTGTCTACTTCCTACTTCGTGCCGGGAAGGTAGCCTTCCCAGGCATGCCGTACGCCACGCTCCGCTACGACATCTCCGACGACGGCGTCGCGACGATCGCGCTCGACCAGCCCGAGACCCGCAACGCCCTCTCCGACGAGTTGCTGGAAGAGCTCATCGCCGCGTTCGAGGCGGCCCGCGACGACGCCGGCGTGCGCTGCGTGGTGCTGACCTCGACCCACGAGCGGATCTTTTCCGCCGGCGGGAACCTGGTCGGGTTCGCCGGCGAGCAGGCACTTGTCGAGAAGCACCTGGGGACCGCGCGGTTCCCGCGTCTGTTCCGGACCATCGGGGAGCTTGGCAAGCCGACCATCTGCGCCGCCAACGGGCACGTGCTCGCCGGCGCCCTCGGTATCGCGCTCGCCTGCGACCTGATCCTCGCTCGCGACGGGGCGCTCTTCGGCACGCCGGAGATCAACGTCGGGGTGTTCCCGTTCATGATCATGGCGCTGATCTATCGCAACGTCCCGCGCAAGAAGACCAACGAGCTGCTGCTGCTCGGCGAGCAGATCTCCGCGGCGGAGGCGGAGCGGATCGGAATCGTCAACAAGGTGTTCGCGCCCGAGGAATTCGAAGCCGGAGTGCGCGAGTGGGCGCAGAAGCTGGCCCGCAAGTCGCCGCTGCTGATGCGGCTCGGGAAGGACGCGATGTTCCGCCAGCAGGACATGGCGTTCCTCGACGCGCTCGACTTCCTGCGCTCTCAGCTGACGATCGCGTTCTCGACCGAGGACATCCAGGAGGGCGTGAGGGCGTTCTTCGAGAAGCGCGAACCGGACTGGAAGGGTCGCTGATGGGAACTGATACCGAGGCGGCGCCGACGAGCCTTCTCCGTCCGCTCGCCGACGACCTGCGCGAGCGCCGCGAGCGGATCAAGCTCGGCGGCGGCGCGGAGAAGATCGAGGTCCAGCACGCGCGGGAAAAGCTGACCGCGCGGGAGCGGCTCGACTTGCTGATCGACGCCGGCACGTTCGTCGAGCTCGGGATCCACGGCCGGCCCCATTTCTCCCAGCGCGCGATGGACGGCCGGGAGGCGCCCGCCGACGGCGTCGTGACGGGGTACGGCAAGATCAACGGCCGGCTCGCGGCCGTCGCCGCCTACGACTTCACGGTGATGGCGGGGTCGATGGGGATGACCGGCGAGCTCAAGGTGGCCCGGCTTCGCGAGCTCGCGCTCACGAAGCGGATCCCGCTGATCTGGCTGCTCGACTCCGCCGGCGCGAGGATCCAGGAGGCGGTCGGCTCACTGTTCGCCGGCAGCGGGCACCTGTTCCGCGAGGAGGTCGTGAACTCCGGCGTGATCCCGCAGGTCGCGGCGCTGATGGGGCCGTGCGCTGCCGGCACCGCGTACATCCCCGGGTTGGCCGACTTCGTGCCGATGGTGCGGGGGCGGGGCTCGATGGCGCTGGCCGGGCCACACCTGGTCCGCGCCGCCGTCGGCGAAGAAGTCACTCAGGAAGAGCTCGGCGGCTCGCGCGTGCACTGTCGAAAGTCAGGGGTCGGAGACCTGGAGGTCGAATCAGATCCGGCATGCATCGAGGCGATCAAGGCGTACCTGGGCTACTTCCCGCAGCACTGCGAGGAGTCGCCGCCGGTCGTGCCGAGCGCCGATCCGGTCGACCGCGCCGACGAGGAGCTCCTCGACATCCTCCCCGAGTCGAATCGCAAGCCGTACGACATGTACGAGGTGATCAGCCGGATCGTCGACGACGGCACCTACTTCGACCTCAAGCCGCAGTGGGCGAAGACGATCATCACGTGCCTGGCTCGGTTCGGCGGCCGGCCGGCCGGGATCGTCGCCAACCAGCCCAAGCAGCTCGGCGGCATCCTCGACAACGACTCCGCCGATAAGGCGGCCCGGTTCATCAACCTCTGCAATGCGTACGGCCTCCCGCTCGTGTACCTGATGGACGTACCCGGGTTCATGGTCGGGACCAAGGTCGAGCAGGCCGGGATCATCCGCCACGGGGCCAAGATGCTGTACGCGACCGCGAACGCCACCGTGCCGAAGGTCACGGTCGTGCTGCGCAAGGCCTACGGCGCCGGCTACTACGTGATGTGCGGCCGGGCCTACGAGCCGGATCTGATCGTCGCATGGCCCTCGGCCGAGATCAGTGTGATGGGCGCCGAGGGCGCGGTCGAGATCATCTTCCGCAGGCAGGTCCAGGAGGCCGAGGATCCTCCGGCCAAGCGCGCGGAGCTGATCGCGAACTACCGCGAGATCATCGACGTGTACGTCGCGGCCGGCAACGACATGATCGACGACGTGATCGATCCGCGAGAGACGCGCGCCACGATCTGCCGCGCGCTCGAGCTGTCCGAGGGAAAGCGGGTGCAGCGCCCGTGGAAGCGGGGCGGCGTGGTGCCGGTATGAGGCTGCCGGCGCGCGTCGGGGTTCGGGTGGCGCCCGTGGTCGCGTTGCCGCTCGCGCTCGCGGCCTGCGGCGGCGGCAGCACGACGCGCACGACGACCGGCCCCGGCAACGTGAACGAGCGGCCGTCCAAGGCGGTCAACGGGCAGCTTACGTTCAGCGCGCCCGGGATGGCGATCCACTTCCGGTACCCCGCCGTGTTTCGGGCGGTGGCGCTCGCCCCGAGCAAACGGACCGCCGGCAGCAGCAGCCGGGCGACGCACTCGGCGATCGCGATCGGCGCCTACGATCTGCTGATCGTCTCCCGATATCCGGGGCTGAGGGTTCCCGTCACCGCGACCAACATACGCGCGTTCAAGCCCCAGTTCGACGCCGGCATCAGCAAGGTCCTGGGCCGCAAGGTGAGCGGCAAGGTGGGCACGGCCGGTGGTCTGCCGGCGATCTTCTGGCCCCGCGAGCCGGTCGTCGGGCTCCCCGTGAAGGCCAGCGTGGTGATCGCGAACGTGTTCGTCGGCAAGGACGAATACGAGCTGCAGTGTCAGGCGACGCCGGACGCGCTCGCGACGATCGAGTCGGCCTGCCACGAGATGCTCACCACCCTCACGACCCGAACGGGAACATGAGCGTCTCAGACCCCGTGATCATCACGTGCGCGATCTCGGGCGCGATCGCCAACCGCGAGCAGTGCCCCGCGATCCCGTACACGCCGCAGGAGTACGCGGCCGAGGCGCGACGGATCGTCGACGAGGGCGGCGTGCACATCCACATCCACGCCCGCAAGCCTGACGGAGCTCCCAGCTACGAGGTCGAGGACTTCCTGGCGATCCGCGACGCGATCCGCGCCGAGGTCGGCGACGCGGCGATCATCAACTTCTCGACGGGCACAGTCGGCGTCCCGGTGGCGAAGCGGATCGCCTACCTCGAGGCCGGCCGGCCGGAGGTGGCCGCGCTCAACATGGGCTCGATGAACTACGCCAAGTACTCGCGCAGTCGCAAGGACTTCGTGTTCAAGTTCGTGTTCGAGAACCCGTTCGACGAGATCATCGAGCTGCTCGAGGCGATGCGCCGGCTGCACATCAAGCCCGAGCACGAGTGCTTCGACGTCGGACACGTGGGTTCGCTGGCGCCACTCGTCGACATGGGCCTGCTCGCCCCGCCGCTGCACGCGGACTTCGTGATGGGAGTCGTCGGCGGGATCCCGGCGAGCGCGCGCAACGTCGCGGTGATGGCCGACAACCTCGCTCAGGTCCCGGGGCGGGCGGGAACCGGGCTCGAGCACCACTGGTCGGTTATCGGCATCGGGCGCGATCAGTGGTCCCTTGTCGCCGCGGCACTCACGCTTGGCGGCTCGATCCGCGTCGGGCTAGAGGACAACTTCTATCTGCCGAACGGCGAGATGGCTCGCTCGAACGGTGACCTGATCGCGAAGGCGCGCCAGATGACCGAGGACGCAGGCCGCCGCCCGGCGACCGTCGAGGAGGCGCGCGAGCGGCTCACGATCAACCGCGTCGACTCGGAAGCGTCGGCGGCGTGAGCGGGCCGCTCGCGCTCGACGGCCTGCGGGTCCTCGATCTGACGCGACTGCTGCCCGGCGGGTTCTGCTCGATGCTGCTCGCGGACTTCGGCGCCGACGTGATCAAGATCGAGGACACCGGCCTCGGGGACTACGTCCGGTGGGCACCTCCTCATTACGAGGGCGCCGACCCGAGCGCCGGCAGCGCCCTGTTCCTGTCGCTCAACCGGGGCAAGCGCTCGATCCGGATCGACCTCAAGTCGGCCGCCGGCAAGGAGGTCCTCCTGAGGCTGGTCCGCGACGCCGACGTGGTGCTCGAGTCGTTCCGCCCGGGGGTGATGGACCGCCTCGGCGTCGGGTATGAGCGCGTGCGCGAGGAGAACCACGGTCTCGTCTACTGCGCGATCACCGGCTACGGCCAGGACGGCCCGAACCGGGACCGGTCCGGGCACGACATGAACTACCTCGGCCTGAACGGGATCCTCGGGTTGACCGGTGAGGCCGGCGGGCCGCCTGTGTCGGCGGCGGCCCAGATCGCGGATCTGGGTGGCGGGGCGCTGATGGCCGTTGCCGGGATCCTGATCGCGCTCCAGGAGCGGGCGCGCTCGGGCGAGGGGCAGCTGGTCGACTGCTCGATGTTTGACGGCTCGCTGTCGTTCCTCGCGATGCTCGCCGCCGAGATGCTCGCCGACGGCAGCATTCCGCGGCGCGGCGAGCTTCGGCTCGCCGGCGGGATCGTCTGCTACCGCCCGTACCGGTGTGCCGACGGCTACGTCACGCTCGGCGCGCTCGAGCCCAAGTTCTGGGCCGAGTTCTGCCGGGGCGTGGGCCGCGAGGATCTGCTCGACCGCGCGTTCGATCCGCCCGGCTCGGACGCGCACCGGGCGGTCTGCGAGGTGTTCGCCGAGCGCACGCGGGCACAGTGGGAGGAGTTCGCCTCCGAGCACGACTGCTGCCTGGAACCGGTGCTCGGGCTCGATGAGGCGCTCGAGGGGGAGTTGGTCGCGGCGCGCGAGATGGTCGTCGAGCTCGACCAGCCGGGCGCTGAGCGGCCCGTGAGGTTGCTCGGAGTGCCGTTCAAGCTGAGCCGCACGCCCGCCGATCCGGTGCGCGCGCCGGGCCCGGGCCTAGGCGAGCACACCCGCGATGTGCTCGCCGAGGCCGGCTACTCGCCCGCGGAGATCGATGCGCTGCACGAGTCCGGCGCGGTCGCCGGGCCCGCGGCGGACACCGTGCAGGGCTCGTTCATGGCGTGAGCGCGATGGGCAACGGCGGGAATGGACTGCTGAGGATCTCCGAACTGGCCGAACGCTCGGGCGTCAGCGCCGGCACGATCAAGCACTACCTGCGCGAGGGGCTGCTCGGATCCGAGGACGAGGTCGTCCGCACCTCGCGGAACATGGCGTACTACCCGCCGAAGTTCGTGCAGCGGATCCAGTTGATCAAGCGCCTCCAGGAGGAGCGGTTCATGCCGCTGCGAGTGATCCGCGAGCTGATCGGGTCAGACCCCGAGCGGGCGGCGCGGATGATCGAGCTCGAGGACCGGATCCTCGACCGCGCGATCGCGGCGCGCGAGACCGGCCGCGTGTCCCGGGCGAAGGTGCGCGAGACGTACCACCTGCCGCAGAACGTGCTGGACCGGCTCGAGCAGCTCGGCGTACTCGCGCCGAGCGCGCGCGGTTACGACCAGGACGACGTCGCGATCATCGAGGCGATCTCCCGCTTCCGCGCCGGTGGGTACGAGGAGGCGATCGGATTCACCGTGTACGACACGCTGCGCTACCGCGAGGCGCTCGAGCCGCTCGTCGAGGAGGAGGTCAGGGTGCTGCTCGACCGGCTCGCCGGCAGGGTCGACGTCGACCGCGCGGTCCAGATCATCTCCTCGGGCGCAGAGCCGTTGCGCGAGCTGATCGGCGCGATGCACTCGAAGCTGCTGCTGGCGGCACTGCGCCGGCAGCGTGGATTGGTGAGTTACACTGACTGACCCGACTGACTGGTCAATCAAAATTGGACCCCACCCACCGCGCCGTGCGCGTCGGCGCCGTTCAGCTTAACGCCACAGAGGACACAGACCGGAATCTCGAGACCGCGGACCGGCTCACGCGGGAAGCGGTCGCGCTGGGCGCCGAGGTCGTCGTGCTCCCCGAGAAATGGAGCGTGCTCGGGACCGACGAGCAGATGACCGCCGGCGCGGAGCCGCTCGACGGCCGGTGCATCTCATGGGCGAGGTCGACCGCGCGAGAGCTCGGGATCGATCTCGTCGCCGGGTCGATCGTCGAGCGCATCGAAGGGCGGTCCAAGGCGGCCAACACGAGCGTCCACGTCGGCGCGGACGGCGAGATCCGCGCGGTGTACCGCAAGCTCCACATGTTCGACGTCGAGGTCGACGGTGACGTCTACGCCGAGTCCGCCTCCGAGGACGCCGGCGACGAGGTCGTGGTGTCCGAGCTGCCCGGAGGCGTACAGCTCGGGCTGAGCATCTGCTACGACGTCCGCTTCCCCGAGCTCTACCGGATCCTGGCCGTGCGCGGCGCGCAGGTCGTGACGGTTCCGGCGGCGTTCACGCTCGCGACCACGCGCGACCACTGGGAGGTGCTGCTGCGAGCGCGCGCGATCGAGAACCAGTGCTTCGTGATCGCGCCCAACCAGATCGGCGCTCATCCGCCCGGCCATCGCGCCGGCGGACGGTCGCTGATCATCGACCCCTGGGGTCTCGTGCTCGCGTGCGCGCGCGACACGGAGACCGCGATCGTGACCGATCTCGACTTCACGACGCTCGACAGCGTCAGGCGGAGGATCCCGGCGCTCGAGCATCGCCGGCCCGACGTCTACGGCTGGAGCCTCTGATGGCAGCCTCAGGTACGGCCGCCGCCGACAAGCGCCGGGTGATCCTCGACGCCGCGATGCGAGTGTTCGCGCGCCAGGGCTTTCACACCTGCCGCGTGTCGGACATCGCCGACGAGGCGGGGGTCGCCTACGGGCTCGTCTATCACTACTTTTCCTCCAAGGACGAGATCCTCGACACGCTGTTCCTCGAACGGTGGAACGTGATGCTTGCGGCGATCGCCGAGGCGGATCGGTCCGAGCTCTCCCCGCGCGACAAGCTGGCGGCGATCGCGGGGTTCATCGTCGAGTCCTACCGATACGAGCCCGAGCTGATGAAGGTGATCGTGGTCGAGGTCACGCGCGCGGCCAACACCTTCGGACGTACCCATCTGGTCAAGATCCGCGAGGCGTACGCGCAGATCGCGGGAATCGTCGAGCGCGCGCAGTCCGAGGGCATATTCCGGTCTGAGATCACGCCGGAATTCGCGGCGCTCGCGTTCTACGGGTCGATCGAGCAGGTGCTGACCCGCTGGATCTTCGACCGCGACGCCGTCGGCGACGACGAGCTCGAGGGCGCCAAGCGCATGATCGTCGAGACGATCTGCCGCGGGCTCGAGCGGGACTCGATGGGGCCCGCGCTCGGCGTCGGGGCGAAGGCTTCCGCAGGCAACGCCTCGATGTCTGATTGAATCCTCTCGATGACTGAGAGCCCCCTGGTCAAGCGACTGCTTTGGACGGGCCTGCTCGCCGGAACCGGCGCGCTCGCAACGCTCCTGTCGACGCGCGTGTCCGCGATCATCTGGACGCGCGTGTTCGGCGAGGATCCGCCCGAGTGACCGAAGACATCGAGACCTCGCCCACGCAGATCACCGCGGACGCCCCAACCGGCGTGTCCGACAGCATCCCGCTGCAGGCTCGAGCTGCCGCGCTCGCGGACGAGCGTCCCGAGGTGGCGGTGGGCGCTGCTTTCGCCGGCGGCCTCGTCGTCGCCATGATCCTTAAGCGCCTTGCCAGTTGACAACGGCACTTCCCGGAACTTGAGCAAGGCGCGTCTTGTCCGTTGACAACGGCACTTCCCGGAACTTGAGCAAGGCGCGCTTTGTCCGCTGACAACGGCACGTCCGAGAACCTGATGCAGGCGGTGACCGAGGTCTCCGACCGGGTCAGCACCCTGGTCAAGGACGAGATCGATCTCGCCAAGGCCGAGGTAACGATCAAGGCCAAGAGCCTGCTGCGAGGGACGGTGGCGGTCTTGGCCGGCGGGGTGTTCGGGGTGTTCGCGATCGTGATGGGCCTGGAGGCGGCGGCTTGGGGGCTGAATGCGATCCTCGTACCCGGAGCGGGGAGCATCTGGGAGGGGTTCCTGATCGTGTTCGGCGTGCTGGCAGTGCTCGCGGTGCTCGCGTTCACGTTCGCGTGGCGTGCGTTGAAGTCGGGGGCGCCTCCCACGCCCACGATGGCGATCGACGAGGCCAAGCGGATCAGGGAAACGGTGGCGTCCAAGACCGAGCTTGGATCCTGATGGCCGCGCGCTCGCCCGACCAGATCCGCGCCTCGATCGAGCAGAACCGCGTCGAGCTCGGCAATTCGCTCGACAAGCTCCGCCAGGAGGTGACCGTGCTCACCGACTGGCGAGGCCAGATCCGCAGCCACCAGCGAGAGGTCCTGATCGGGGCCGGGGTCGCCGGGTTCGTGCTCGGCGGCGGGATCGCGGCGCTCGGCGCGCTCACGTTCGGCCGCCGACGGCGGCGACAGCTCGGTCGCTGAGCGCAGCGCCGCCGGTACGGTAGGGCTCCTCGCAGCGACGGATCACGATTGCCACGTACGCTCGTCACCGGTGCGACCGGCTTCCTCGGCTCGCATGTCACAAGGCTCCTCGTCGAGCGCGGCGATGAGGTGCGCGCCACCGTGCGCCAGCGCTCGAAGGTCGCCGAGCTCGAGCGGCTCGGGGTGAGCACCGTCCGCGCTGACGTGCTCGATCGCCGCGCCGTCCGCCGCGCGATGCGCGACGTCGACCGCGTGTTCCACACCGCCGGCACGACGAACTTGAGGCTGCCCCGCGAGCGGGCATTTGCGGTGAACGTCGAGGGGACGCGGATCGTGCTCGAGGAGGCGCTGCGGGCCGGCGTTGAGCGGGTCGTCTACACCTCCTCGGTGGCGGCGATCGGGCCGGCGGCGCAATGGCGCCACCGCGAACGAGCGCAGCATCTGGGATGCGGCGCGATACGCGATCCCGTACGTCGACTCCAAGCACGAGGCCGAGGTCACGGCGCTCGGGCTGTTCGATCGAGGGCTCCCGGTGGTGATCGTCAACCCCGCGCACGTCCTCGGAGCGGGGGATCCTGGCCGCTCTTCGACGGTGCTCGTGCGGCGATTCCTGCGCCGCGAGATTCCCGCCTACGTCGACGGCACGCTCAACGTCGTCGGCGTCGGGGATGTCGCCCGCGGGCACGTGCTCGCCGACGAGCGCGGGGTGGCCGGGGAGCGCTACATCCTCGGAAACCGGAACTTCACGCTCGACCGTCTGTTCACCGATCTCGCGCGGCTGTCCGGGATCGACCCGCCGCCGCTGAAGCTGCCGGTGCACGCGGCGCTGCTCATGGCTCGAACGGCGCAGCCGGTGCTCGGCGGGCGGATCCCGCTGCCCTCCGAGGTCCGGGCGGCGTCGCTGAACTGGGCGTTCTCGAGTGCGAAGGCCAAGCGCGAGCTCGGCTGGCGGCCGTCGCCGCACGAAGACTGCCTCGAGGAGACGATCGCCTGGTATCGCGAGCGCGACGGCGGGCGGCTGTCGCCACCGGGGTCGCGCCAGCCGATCGCGCTGCGCGTCGCCGGCGCGTTCGTACGCCGCTCGCCGCTGGGGTGGCGATAAGTGGCGGCGACGCTCTACCGCTGCACGACTCCGACCAACTGGCTATGCCCGTGCGGGAGGGTGGCGCGGGCGCTCGCGCGCGAGGGAATCCCGTTCGAACAGGTCGTCGTGCCGCAACGGCGCTCGCGGCGGCCCGAGGTCGTGGCGCTGACCGGTCAGCGGCGCGTGCCGGTGCTGGTCATCGAAGGCGAGGCGATCTGTGACTCGCGCCGGATCGTCGAGCACCTCGAGTACCGGCGGGTCAGGTCCGAGGGTCCACCACCCACTTCTTCGCCGGCCCCCCGTTAGTCGCGGCGAGCGCCTCCGGCAGCTGCACGAGCGAGATCGTCGGGCCGCGCAGCGTTCGCCACAGGCGTTCGTCCGCGGCGAGCACGGCGAGCGCGCGGTCGACTTCGTCGGGCGCATGGTGGAACGTCCCGCGCAGTTCGAGCTCCTCGTAGTGGAGCGGTCCGGTCGGAAGGGTGATCTCGGTTCCGCTCGGACACCCGCCCACGAGGACCACGACGCCACCGGGCGCGGCCGCCGCGGCCGCGGCATGCCAGGTCTCGGGGCGCCCTACGGCCTCGAACACGAGCTCGTGCTGGTCCTCGAGGGTCGCTGCTGAGCGCGCGCCCAGCTCCGTTGCCTGGTCGCGCCGCTCCGGGTGAGGGTCGGCGAGCGTCACCGACCGCCCCTCCGCCACGAGCAGCGCGGTCAGCATCAGCCCCATCGGGCCGCCGCCGAGGATGCCGACGTCGCCGGCGTCGCTGCCGCGCGCCACCGCGTGAACCGCGGCCGCGAGCGGCTCGGCCATCGCCGCCGCCTCCGCGGGGAGGCCGTCCGGGATCGGGTGGAGCGCCTGTGCCGGCGCCGCGATCCGCTCGGCGAAGCCGCCGAGCACCCAAGTCGGATTGCGACAGATCTGGGCGCGGCCGGACTGGCACGGACCGCACGCGCCGCACGCCACCGAGTCAGACACGAGCACGGGTTCGCCGGTGTCGACGCGGACGCCGGCGGTCTCGTGGCCGAACGCGCACGGGTACGGCCCGAGCACCCGGTGCCCGTAGCGCCACATCTTCACGTCCGTGCCGCACGTCGTCGCCGCCTGCACCTCGACGATCACCTCGGTCTCGGCCTCGGGCTCGGGCTCGGGGACCTCCTCGACGCGGAGGTCCTCGGGGCCGTGCAGGATCGCTGCTCTCATAGTTCGATCCCGACGGTGAGCCCCCGCGCTCAGGGCTCCACCACGACCTTCAGGCCGCCGGCGGTCCGCTGGAGGTCGAGCGCGCGCCCGGTCTGCTCGAGCGGCAGCCGGTGGGAGACCAGCTTGCGCGGGTCTATCCGGCCGCTCGCGATCAGCTCGAGCGCTGCGCGCATGTCGCCCGGTCCGGCCGAGTAGCTCGCGGTGACGGTGATCTCGCGCAGGTAGAGCGCGGTGGCGTCGAGCTCGGGAGGCGCGTCGGGGGAGGGAGGCGCGTAGAAGCAGAGCGTGCCGCCGGGCGCCACCGCCGCGGCGGCCGCGGCGATCGCGTCGGGCTTGGGCGTGCACGCGATCGCGACGTCGACGAGCTCGTTGCCGTGGTGCTCGGCGCCCCAGGCCTCGGCTCGTTCCAGGCGCTCGGTTCGAGGTTCCCGGATCCACACCACGTCGACCCCGCGGGCGTGGGCGGCGGCGATCTGGAGCAGGCCGTTGACGCCGGCGCCGACCACCAGCAGGGAGTCGCCGGCGCGCAGCCCGGCCCGGTCCTGGGAGCGCAGCACGCACGCCAGCGGCTCGATGAACGTCGCCGTGATCGGGTCGAGGTCGTCGGGCAGCTCGAGCAGCTCCGGCACCAGCTCCGGCATCATCCGGACGCGCTCGGCAAACCCTCCGGGGTCAAGCCGCGTGGCGCGGAATCGCTCGCACAGCGTCTCGTGGCCGCGCCGGCAACGGCGGCACTCGCCGCACGGGGCGTGGTGATGGATGACCACGCGGGTGCCGATCGCCGGCGCGCGGACGCCGTCGCCGAGCACGCTCACCGTGCCGACGAGCTCGTGCCCCAGCACCGCGGGCAGGCGCGGCGCGATGTACCAGTCGGTCACGTCCGAGCCGCAGACGCCGCAGGCGAGCACGTCGCAGACGACCTCTCCGGGTCCCGGTTCCGGGTCGGGCGCCTCCTCGATCCGGACGTCGCCCGGGGCGAACGACCGCGCGACCCTCATCGGGGCGCGAGCGACGCGAGCGACGCCGCGTCGGGGGAGCGGATCACACCGCGCTCGGTGACGAGCGCGCTGATCAGCGGCGCCGGCGTGACATCGAAGGCCGGGTTGCGGCACGGCGTGGTCGGCACAGTCAGGTGATGGCCGGCGGCGAGTCGCACCTCGTCGGGATCGCGGTCCTCGATCGGTATGTCCCGGCCCGTCGGGGTGCCGAGGTCGATCGTCGAGGTGGGGCCGGCGACCACGAACGGGATGCCGGCGGCCCGCGCGGCCAGGGCCAGCCCGTACGTCCCGACCTTGTTGGCGACATCTCCGTTGGCCGCCACGCGATCGCAGCCGACGATCACCGCGTCGACCGCGCCGGCCGCGATCAGCCCGGCCGCGGCCGAGTCGACGATCAGCTCGTGCGGGATGTTCAGGCGGCCCAGCTCGTAGACGGTGAGCCGAGCGCCCTGGAGCAGCGGTCGCGATTCGGTGGCGAGCACGCTCTCGAGCGTGCCGCGGTCGGCCGCCTCGGCGATCACGGCCAGCGCCGTGCCACGGCCGGGCGCCGCGAGCGCGCCCGTGTTGCAGTGGGTCATGATCCGCCGGGCGCCCGCCAGCAGCTCGGCGCCGTGGGCCGCGATCGCGTCGCTTGCGGCCTCCTCTTCGGCGTGGATTCGGCGGGCCTCGTCGAGCGCGGTTCTGACCAGATCGCCGGCTGAGCTGCTGCTGGCGCTGCGGACGGCGGCGTTCACCCGGTCGACCGCCCAGGCGAGGTTGACCGCCGTCGGCCGGGCGTCGCGCAGCAACGCGCAGGCGCGCTCGAGCGTGTCGAGTGCCGGGTCGCGGGCGAGCTCGAGAACGACGCCGTAGGCGCCGGCGACGCCGATCAGCGGCGCCCCACGGATCGCGAGGCGGCGGATCGCGCCGGCGACGTCCTCGGCGCTGCGAAGCTCGAGCAGGCGCTCGCGCCAGGGGAGCTCGGTCTGGTCGATCGCAATCAGCGCGGCGCCGTCGAAGCGGAGCGCGACGACGCTCGCGGGGGTGGCCCGAGTCGTGGCCATGAGCCGATGCTATCCCGCCGCCCGCGGGATATGCTGTCCGCGCTGCGTGGGGCCGCGGCGGAGCCTGAAAGGGGGCTCGCCATCCATCCGAGACTTCTGATTCTGTTTGTTCTCGCGGGGCTGTTGCTCCCGGCGAACGCCGCACTGGCCCAGGCCGGTGGCCCGATCATGCCGCTTTCCCAGGTTCAGCCAGGGATGAACTGCACCGGCGAGACCGTGGTCCAGGGCACGACGATCACGTCGTTCAACGTGCAGGTCATCGACATCGTGCAGTCGCCGGGGGAGGGGCCGCGGATCCTCGTGCAGGTGTCGGGACCGGCGGTCGACACGACCGGCGTCGCCGAAGGCTTCTCCGGCTCTCCCGTCTACTGCCCGGACTCGTTCGGGACGATGGAGAACGCGGGCGCGATCTCCGAGGGCATCGGGCAGTACGGCAACAACGTCGTGCTGGTGACGCCGATCGAGCAGATGCTCGGCGAGCCCGTCCAGCCGCCGCCGGACACGCCGCGACTGGCGGTCAAGCCGACGCTGCTGCTCGCGCCGCTGACCGTCGGCGGCCTGTCGCCGGCGATATTCGGCCTCGTTCAGCGCGCCGGCGAGAGCGACGGCCGGGTGATCCTGGACGCGCCGACCGGTCGCCAGGCCACGAACTTCCCGGTGCAGCCGCTCGTTCCGGGCGCGTCGGTGAGCGCGAGCTACTCGTCCGGGGACGTCCCGATGGGGGCGGTGGGCACCGTCACCTACGTCGATGGGCAGAACGTGTACGCGTTCGGACACGAGCTCGACGGCGCCGGCCGGCGCTCGCTGCTGCTCCAGGACGCCTACGTCTACTACGTCGTCAACAACCCCGACCCAACCGTCGCGCCGAGCTACAAGCTCGCCTCGCCCGGCCACACCGAGGGCACGCTCTCGAGCGACACGCCGAATGCCGTGATCGGCGAGGTCGGGGCGCCGCCGCCGACGGTTCCGGTCGACGTCACCGTCAACGACCGCGACACCGGTCAGTCACTATCGCTCGACACCCAGGTTGCCGACGAGACCAACATAGGGCTGCCGCTCGGCAGCTCGCTGGTCGACACGATCGCGCCGCTCGAGGTGGCGCAGGCCGCCACGCAGATCTACGACGGGCCGCCCGCGGACGAGTCGGGGAACATGTGCCTCCAGATCTACCTGCGCGAGACGAGCAAGCCGCTCGGGTTCTGCAACCGGTACGTGGGCACCGGGACCGCCGGCGACGAGGGCGAGACACCGCCGGAGCTTGCCAGCGCGGCCTCGAACGACGTCACGACCGCGTTCCAGGATTTCGAGCTGGTCGACTTCGCCGCGCTCCACGTGACCCATGTCGTCGCCCATCTGGAGGCTTCGAGGGGCCTCGCGATGGCGAGCATCCTGGGCGCGCACGCGCCGCTTCGGGTCAAGGCCGGGAAGACGGTCAAGGTCCGGCTGCTAGTGCGCGTCTACCGGGGTCGGCACCGGACGGTGTCGTTCCGGTTGCGGATCCCGCGCGATGCGAGCGGACCGCTCGTCGTGACGATCCACGGACCCGCCGAGCCGGCGCCGGCGACGTCCAAAGCCCTGTCCTCCGCGCTCGTCGTCGCGCTGAACCCGGGCGGGTCGTCATCGGGATCGCTGGGAAGCGGCAGCGGCACGTCGGCGATCTCCTCACTGCCTGAGCTGCGCGCCGCGATCGCGTCGATCTCGACCTACGACGGGCTGTATGCGAAGGTCCCCGGACACGGCGGGCGTCGTGTCTTCCGCGACCCGAGTCTGCTGATCACGGGACGGACGAAGCTGCTGTTCTTAGTGCAGAAGGCCTAGTGGTCGGGGGCGGCCAGTAGCTCCAGGCGCCTCTATCGGTTACAGGCGGTTCTCGATCGTGAGCGGCGCCGGCTCCTGCGCGGCCGGCTCGGGGGCCGGCTCGCCGCCGTCGCCGTTCTGCTCGAGCCCGAGCGCGGTCTGCAGCTCGCCTGACTCGTACATCTCGGTGACGATGTCGCAGCCGCCGACGAACTCGCCGCCGATGAACAGCTGCGGGATCGTGGGCCAGTTCGACACCTCCGACAGCTCCTGGCGGATCCGCGGGTCGGGAAGGATGTTGACGGCCGCGAACGGCGTCCCGACGTGCTGGAGGATCGCCACCGTGCGGGCGGAAAATCCGCACATCGGCTGGTCGGGAGTGCCCTTCATGAACAGGATCACGGGGTTCTCCGAGATCGCGCTCTGAATTGCCTCGCGGATCTGGGGGGTCTGATCGTCGCTCATGCGCTGCTCTCCATTTCCAGGGCCTTCGTTTGGATTGACAGGGCGTGGATGCGGTCCCCAACCTCCGCCCCGAACACGTCGTAGACGAGCCGATGCTGGGCGATCCGGGAGAGGCCCCGGAACGCCGGCGCCGACACGACCGCGCTGAAATGATGGCCGTCGCCGCTGACATCCGCGGTTGCGCCCGGGATGCCCGCTTCGATCCGTTCCTTCAGCTCCGTCGGGGTGGCCGGTGCATCGATCGCTGCCATGCCGGTAGCGTAGCGAGATGCCATCGCTATACTGAATGAAGCACCCTGCCGATAGGGAATTGGATGATCACACTGACAGACAAAGGCGCTGAGAAGGTCCGCGAGTTCCTCTCCGGACAGAGTTCCGTCGCCGGGACCTCCGGTCTCCGAGTCGGCGTTCGTGGGGGAGGCTGTTCAGGCTTTCAGTACGCGCTCGCGTTCGACGAGCAGCGCGCCGACGACAGCGTGTTCGAGGACAAGGGCATCCGCCTCCTGGTCGACCGCCCCAGCCTCCCGTACGTCAAGGGCTCGGTGATCGACTTCGTCGAGGGCCTTCAGGGCGCCGGCTTCAAGGTTGAGAACCCGAACGTGATCGCGGCATGCGGCTGCGGCTCCTCGTTCCGGGTCGCCGAAGAAGAAGAAGTCTCAGCGGTCTAATCGCGAGCTCGGCTCTTCGGGCTGGTCGTTTTGCGGGTGAGGATGGCCCTCGCCGGGTGTGCGTGCCTGCGGTCGCGCGGGACGCGGTCCGCTCGCGCCGAACGCGCTCGCCGGGCCATGTCCAAGGTCCCGAAACCGTCCGATCGCCGGCGAGCTTCGGGACATAAGCGTGCTCCGCACATGCTTACGTGCGCCGAAGACCGGTGGCGGAAGCGGGAGTCTTCGCGGCGTTATGCAGGTGAGCGGCGACGACCACCGCCACCGCTCACACTGGCGTCGCGTGCAGCGATCGCCACAGGTACAGGCACGCCAGCGTCCGATGCGGGCGCCACCGCTCGCCGATCTCGGTGACCTCGGCGGGCTTGGGCAGCGCCGGCAACTCGTAGCGGATCATCACCGCGCGGCGGATCCCCAGATCCCCGGCGGCGAGCACATCCGGCCGATGCAGGTGAAACATCAGGAAGATGTCGGCGCTCCACTCGCCGATGCCCTTGACGGCGGTGACCTCGGCCTTCACTTCCTCGTCGGAGAGGTCGTGGAGGCGATCGAGCTGGAGCGAGCCGTCGAGGACGTGCTCGGCCAGCGACCGCAGGTAGCGGACCTTGGCGTGGCTGAGGCCGGCCGCCAGCCGCAGCTCGTCGGGGTCGTCGGCGAGCACCTCCTCCGGCGTCGGCGGACGGTCTCCAAATCGCGCTATCAGCCGCCCGTAGATGGCAGCGGCGGCCCGGGTCGACAGCTGCTGGCCGACGATCGCGCGAATCAGCATTCCGTAGTGCTCGGTCGGGCGGCCGGCGAACACGTCGCCGAGCGGACCGACCTCGTCGATGATCACGCGCATCACGGGATCACTGGCGCGTAGAGCCTCGACCGCATCGGCCTGAGCGACCGCCGCGCGACCCGCGCCGCGACGGCCGGCCGGCGCGCGACCACCGCTACGGCTGGCCGGCAACGACCCCCGGAACGCCGGTGTTCGTCGAGTACTTGGGCTGGATCTTGACGTCGGGCCGGATCTCGTGGACGGCCTGCGCCACCGCGATCGCGGATTCGGCAAACCCGGTGGCGATCAGCTTGAGCTTGCCGTCGAACGTCGTGATGTCGCCGCACGCCCAGACGCGCTCCAAGGACGTCTTCATCAGCTGATCGACGCCGATCGCGCCCTTGATGACCTCGAACCCCCAGTCCTTCAACGGCCCGAGTGCGGTCTTGAACCCGAGCTGCAGCAGGATCGCGTCGACCTCGACCTCGATCTCGTTGGCCTCGTCCTCGGAGTGGAACAGCACCACCCGCTCGATGCTGCCGTCGCCGTAGACCTCGCGGATCTGGAACGGCACGTGCAGGGCGACGTCGCCGCGCTCGGCCGCCTCGAGCACCTGGCCGACGGTGACCTCGTGCGCGCGGAAGCCCTCGCGACGATGGACGAGCATCACCGAGGAGGCGGTGTCGAGCAGGTTGATCACCCAGTCGCAGGCCGAGTCGCCACCGCCGATGATCATCACCCGCTTGCCATCGAACACCGACTTCTCGCCGACGATGTAGTGGGCGCCGCGCCCCTCCCACGGCGTCATGTCGTACCCGGGCAGCTTCTTGGGCTCGAACGCCCCGTGCCCGCCGGCGACGATCACGGCCCGTGAGCGCAGATCGCCCCGGTCGGTATGGAGCACCACCACCCGGTCCTCTCCCGAGCCCTCCCAGGAGATCGTCTCCGCCGTGGTGTTCAGATGGACGGGAACATCGAACTGCTCCAAAGACTGCACGCGCAAGAGATCGACCAGGTCGCGCGCGAGCACCTTCGGGTGGCCGGGCACGTCGAAGATCCACTTCTCGGGATACAGCGTGGTCAGCTGCCCGCCGAGCTCCGGCAGCGAGTCGATCACCCGCGAGGATGCCTCGCGCATGCCCGCCCAGAACGCCGTGCACATCCCGACCGGGCCGGCGCCGATCACGGTCACGTCCCGGACCTCGTCGTAGTCGAGCGCGAGCTGGGCGGGATCGGTGGCGGTCATCCGTCCACGCCCTCGGTCACGGTCAGCGCGGCGCCGTCGAGCGCCCCCAGGGCTCGCTGCACCGAGCACGAGATGCAGGTGAACGTCGGGGTGTCGCGCAACGTGTACGAGCTCGACTCGGTCGTCCGCAGGCGCTGCACCAGATCCAGGAAATCCGCCGGGTTGTCGGTCTCGAACGCGACCACGAACTCCTGGTCGTCGAGTCCGAACGAGTAGCTGGTGTTCAGATCCACCGAGGGGTACTCGCGACCCAGGCGGATGTGCTCCTGCATGATCCGCCAGCGCTCGTCGGCCGGCAGCGCATACCACGCGCGGGTCTTGACGAACGGGTACACGAACAGGTACTTGCCGTGCGCGGGGCGGACCTCGAGCCGCGACTCGTCGGAGTACTCCGACGGCTTGGTCATCGCCAGGAACGAGTAGGGGATCTCGCACCACTTCATCAGCCCGCTCTGGGACAGCACGACGTGGAATTCGTGGATCCGCTCGAGGTTCTGGGCTTGGGAGAGCAGCATCAGGTCCGCGTCGCCGCGGGTCCCGACCAGCGAGAACGCCCGCAGCAGGTGGCCGTCGGCGAAGTCCTCGCACGCGGCGATGAACTCGCGCTTGTCCTCCGCGCGACGCTCCCATTCGAGCCGCCGCCACGCAGGATCGACCTTGAGGAAGGTGTATTTGACGAAATGTCTAACCGGCACCGGTGTAGATGATGATACGCACGGCTCCGGGTCTAAACCCGGAAAGCGAACCCATGACCCGTCGCCTCAACCACTACCATTCCCAGAGATGCGAGTAGCGATCCTGTCGCCATACTCGTGGACGTATCCGGGGGGCGTCACGAGGCATATCGAAGCGCTCGCGGAGCGCTTCATTGCCGACGGACATTACGTTCGCGTGCTGGCGCCGTACGACCCGCCGGGGCGCTACTCGTCGGTGCTGCACCGGGGTGCCCGCCCCCAGGACGTCCCGGGCGGGCGGGGACCCGATTATTTGGTCCCGCTCGGTCGCACGGTGTCGCTGAAGGCCAACCTGGCGGTTTCGAACGTCTCGATCACGCCCTATGCGTACGCCACCGCGCTCCAGGAGCTCCGCTCCGGCCGTTACGACGTTCTCCACGTCCACGAGCCGCTCGCGCCGGTGTCGCCATGGCTCATCACGGACCAGTTCCGTATCCCTCTGGTCGGGACCTTCCACACCTACAACGAGAATCGGATCTCTAACGGGATCGCGAACGTGCTCGGCGCGCGGCGGATGCTGAACCGCCTCCACGTCCGGATCGCCGTCTCAGAGGCGGCGGCCTGGACCGCCAAGCGCTTCTTCGGCGGCCACTACCGGATCATCCCGAACGGCGTCCACGTAGACCCCCAGCGAGCCGCCCTGGGCGCGCTCGCGCCGCAGACCGACAAGCTCAAGATCGTGTTCGTCGGCCAGGCGGTCGAGCGCAAGGGCCTGCCGCTGCTCCTGCGCGCGTTCGAGGCACTCCGCGAGCACATCCCGACCGAGCTGACCGTGATCGGCCCCTCCGAGCAGGAGCTGTCCCCGCTGATGCTCGACATGCGCGACGTGCGCGTGCTCGGCAAGGTCGACGACGAGACCAAGCGCCTCGAGCTCGAGGCCGGCGACGTGCTGTGCGCCCCGTCCCTCGGGGGCGAGAGCTTCGGCATGGTCCTGACCGAGGCCTTCGCGGCCGGCACGCCGGTGATCGCCTCGGACATCGCCGGCTATCGCGATGTCGTGCGCGACGGCGTCGACGGCGTGCTCGTGCCTCGTGGCGATGCCCAGACGCTGGCCGAGGCGCTCCGAGATCTGTACGAGGAGCCGATCCGCCGGGCGCAAATGGCGCGCGATGCCGCGCTCGGCGCCGACCGGTTCGCGTGGCCGCGCGTCGCCGCCCAGGTGATGGAGGCCTATGAGGCCGCGATCGCCACGCCCGAGCCGGCGACTTCGCTCCAGCGCGCAGCGGTCCGGGTCGGCGCGCGCGCCGCCGACCTGAAGCCACGGGTCCCGCCGCAGCGGCTGGCCAGCCTCGAGCCGAAGCTGACCGGGCCGCAACGGCAGAGCAAGGCGCTCGGCGTCGCTCGCCGCGTCGGCCTCGCCACGGTCTCGCTCGGCGGCGCGGTGCTGGCGTTCCTCGCGCTCCAGAAGATCGGCCTGACCAACATCGCCTCGGCGCTGATCACCGCGAGCCCGACGCTCGTGCTGCTCGGCCTCGCGATCATGTGCAGCGCAATGGCGCTCCGCGCCGTGTCATGGCACGCGATCCTCAAGGCCGCCTTGCCTCGAGCGCGCGTGCGGCTGGCGGACGCCGCCCAAGGAACGTTCATCGGCGTGCTGATGTCCTCGACGCTGCCTGCCCGCCTGGGCGAGCCGTCGCGCGCGCTGGTGGTGGCCAGACGAACCGGAAAGCCGCGCGAGAACCTTCCGATCGTGCTCGGCACGGTCGTGTCGCAGACGCTGTTGAACATCGTCGCGCTGGTCGTGCTCGGCGCGATCATGTTTTCCTCGGTCAACTTCTTCAACGGCCACCAGAACGCGTTGCTGGTGGCGGCGATCGCGCCGCTCGCGCTGCTGATCGTCGTGCTGATCATGCCGCTGGTGCTACGCGACACCGGTAGCAAATCACGCTCCTCGCGCGTGCACGCGCTTGCCGCCCAGGTCCGGGAGGCGATGGCGCGCGTCCGCGCCGGCCTGATCGTGTTCCGCCGCCCGCGTCTGGGCACCACCGCCGCGGTCGCCCAGCTGTCGGCGTGGGCGCTGCAGTGCCTGTCCTGCTGGGTGCTGCTGGTGGCGCTCGGTCTCGACAAGCACGGCGCCGGCATCGGCGCCGCGGCCGCCGTGCTGTTCGCGGTCAACATCACCGCGGTCCTGCCGGCCACGCCGGCGAACCTGGGCGTGTTCCAGGCCGCCTGTGCCGCCGTGCTCCACACCGGCTGGCACATCAGCTACGGCGACGGCGTCGCTTTCGGCGTGATCCTGCAGGCTGTCGAGGTCACGACCGCGATCATGATGGGCATGCCGGCGCTGCTCAAGGAGGGCATGTCCTGGCGCGAGATCCGGCTGCGGGCGATGCACACGACGCCGGTCAAGCTGCCGGCGCGTCCGAGTTCCCGTGCCGGCGCTGCACGCCGGTCGGCCACCGCGGCCAGCGGTCGCTAACCGGCCTCGGCCATCGCCGGCTCGCCGTCGCCGGCGGCCTCGTCCACAAGCTCGGGCTCGGCGTCGGTCAGCTCGTCCAACCGCGTCGGGTCCTTGTCGGTGCCGGCGATCAGCTCGTCGGCCGCCTGCCTGTCGGTCTTGGGCAGGAAGCCCGACTTCATCCCGAAGTAGACAGCTTGCGGGTGGTGGGCGACGATCGCGAGCGTCGACTGCTCGGGCTCGACCGCGAACCCGCCCGACAGGCGCAGCCCAATCGACGGCGCGTCGAGCAGCCTGAACACCTTCTCGTGCTCTGATTGCTCGGGACAGGCGGGGTAGCCCCACGAGTACCGGCGGCCCTGCGTCGGCGCGATCCCCAGATCAGCCCGCGCGCGGCCGTGCAGCCACTCGGCCATCCCCTCGGCGGTCTGGACGCCCAGCCCGTGTACGAACAGCTGCTCGGCAAATTCGCCGTCGGCCTCCAGCCGCGCCATCAGCTCGGTGACCTCCGCGCCGGCCGTGACCGCCTGGAGAGCGACCACGTCGATCTCGCCGGACCCCACCGGCCGGTAAAAGTCGGCCAGGCAGATCCGGTCGTGGCGGGGCTGGCGCGGGAACACCAAGCGTTCGAGCTCGCGGGGGTGGGCGGGGTCGAAATCTTCCGGGTCCCAGATGATCAGCTCGTTCCCGTCGGAGTTGCATGGGAAGTAGCCGACCACCGCGCGCGGGTGCAGGTAGGTCTGCTCGCGCCACATCCGCTCGAGCCGCGGCTTGAAGTCCTCGCCGACGAGCTGCTTCCACGCTTCGCCCTTGACACCGCGTCCGCCCCAGTGGAGCTTGAACAGCACGTGGGTGTCGAGGTGGTGGTAGACCTCGTCCATCGGGACGTCAATCTCGCGCGCACCCCAGAATGGCGGCTCCGGGATCGGGTTGTCGACAGGAGCGGCGCTCCGGACCGACGCGTCGGTGACCGGCGGCGCATCGTCGGGGGCCTCGGGGGGGCGCTCGCGCAACTGCTTCGCCGCGTCGCGCGTCTTCGCGATCAGCGCCTCGCGTGCCTCACCGTCGACGAGCTGGTCCATCTTCGAGAGGCCCTCGAACGCGTCGCGGCAGTAGAACACGCCGGGCTCGTAGACGTCGTCGGACTCGGTGCCGTTCGGGTAGAGGATCCGCAGGCCGAAGTTCCGGTTGATCGCGGCGCCGCCGATCAGCAGCGGGAACTGGTGCCCGTGCGAGTGGAGCTCCTGGACGCACGCCGGCATCTGCTTCGAGGTCGACACGAGCAGCGCGCTCAGACCGATCGCGGTCGCCTTGTGCTCGACCGCGGCATCGATCACGGTCTGGATCGGCACCTGCTTGCCCAGGTCGACGACCGTGTAGCCGTTGTTCGTGAGGATCGTGTTGACGAGCGACTTGCCGATGTCGTGGACGTCGCCGAACACCGTCGCGAGCACGACCGTGCCCTTCGTGTAGCCCTCGATCTTGTCGAGGTACTGCTCGAGCTGGGCGACCGCGCGCTTCATGACCTCGGCCGACTGGAGCACGAACGGCAGGATCAGCTCGCCGGCGCCGAATTTGTCCCCGACCTCCTTCATCGCCGGCAGCAGCACGTCGTTGAGCGTCGGCACCGCGCCGATCTTCTCGACGCTGCGGTCGATCCAGTCCTCGACGCCCTCCTTCTTGCGGCGCAGGATCTGGTAGTGGAGCGCCTCCTCGGGCTCCATTCCGGCGGTCGGGTCGGCCTTCTCCTCGGCCTCCTCGGGACCCTTGGACTCGAAGTGCGCGATGTAGCGCTCGAGCGCGTCCTCGCGGCGGTTGAGCACGAGGTCGTCGGCGAGCTCGCGCTCGTCCTCGGGGATCTCGCCATAGGGGGTGATGTGGTTGGGGTTGACCATCGCGAGGTCGAGCCCGGCCTCGACGCAGTGGTGCAGGAACACGCTGTTGAGCACGCTCCGCGCCGGCAGGCCCACCCCGAACGACACGTTGCTGACCCCCAGCGAGGTCTTCACGCCCGGAATCGAGGCCTTGATCATCCGGATCCCCTCGATCGTCTCGACCGCGCTCGGGCGCCACTCCTCATCGCCCGTGGTCAGCGTGAACGTCAGACAGTCGAAGATCAGCACCTCGGGGTCGAGACCGTGCTCATCGCAGCACAGCTCGGTGAGCCGCTGGGCGATCTCGAGCTTGCGCTCGCGGGTCTTGGCCATCCCGACCTCGTCGATCGTCAGCGCGATCAGGCCGGCGCCGTGCGCCTTGGCGAGCGGCACGACCTTGTCGAGCTTGGCTCGTCCGGCCTCGAGGTTGATCGAGTTGACGATCGCCCGCCCCGGGATCTGCTGGAGCGCGGTCTCGATCACGTCGGGCTCGGTCGAGTCGATCTGGATCGGGCGCCGGCTGGGTCAGCGAGATCCGCTTGACCACCTGGCGCATCTGCTCGGCCTCGTCCTGGCGCTCGGTCAGCGCCACGCACACGTCGAGCACGTGCGCGCCGCCCGTGACCTGGTCCTCGGCGACCGTCGAGAGGCCGTCGTAGTCGTCGGCCAGCAGCATCTCCTTGGCCTTGCGCGAGCCTTGGGAGTTGACGCGCTCGCCCACCAGGGTGGGCCGCGGATCCTGCACGAGCGTGTTCGCCGCGATCATGCTCGACATGTGCGGTGGCCGACGCGCCGGGCGCTCGCCCGGCCTCCTCGCGCGGGCGCGCTCGGCGATCGCGGCGATGTGGTCGGGCGTCGTGCCGCAGCAGCCGCCGACGATCGTCACGCCGTAGCGCTCGATGAACTCGCCGAGCACGTTCGCGAGCGGCTCGGGCTCCTCGGGGAAGATCGTCTCACCGTTCGGCCCCTGGAGCGGCAGGCCGGCGTTCGGGATGCAGTGAACCGGGACTGGGCTGTTCTCGCCGAGGAACCGGATCGCGTCGCGCATGTCCTCGGGGCCGGTCGAGCAGTTGAGCCCGATTCCGTCGACGTCGAGCGCCTCGAGCGTGGCCAGCACCGCGCTGATGTCGGTCCCCAGCAGCATCTTGCCGCCCTGGGGCAGCAGCGACACGCTGCACTGGATCGGCACGCTGCGGCCGGCCAGCTTGAACGCCTCGCGCGCGCCGAACACGGCCGCCTTGACCTCGAGGATGTCCTGTGCGGTCTCGATGATGATCAGGTCGGCCCCGCCCTTGATCAGCGCGTGGGCCTGCTCCTGGAACACCGCCATCAGCTCCGGGAACTGGATCCGCCCGAGCGTCGGGTCGTCGCTCGCCGGCAGGAACCCGGTCGGCCCGATCGAGCCGGCCACGAAGCGCTTGGAGCCGGCGGCCTTGCGCGCAATCTCCGCGGCCTTCTGGTTGATCTCGAACGTGTGCTGCTCGAGGCCCCACTCGGATAGCTTCAGCCTCGAGGCCTGGAACGTGTCGGTCTCGAGCACCTCGGCGCCGGCGTCGAGCATCGCGGTGTGGACGCCCTCGATCACGTCGGGGCGGTTCAGGACGAGTGCCTCGTGGCAGCGGCCAGACAGCTTGTAGTCGTGCTCGAGGCTCAGGTCGAACTGCTCGAGCGTCGCGCCCATCCCGCCGTCGTAGACGATCACGCGGTCGCGGGTGGCCGCCAGGAAGTCGCGCATTGGGTGGACTGTACCAAACCTTGACATGACCCTGTCAAGGTTGGGCAAATCTCAGTTCCCCGCGTGGGACACCAGCCGCGACATTACGACCTGCGATCGCGTCCGCTCGACGAGGCCGTCGCGCTGGAGGTCCATGATCAGCCGCTCGAGATCGGCGTTGCTCTGCGTGCGCACCCGCGCGATCGCGTCGGCCTCGCCGGTGACGCTCCATGCCTCGACGACCTCGGGATGCCGGCGCAGCGTCTCGGTAACCGCGTCGAGCAGTGTTCCCGGGGCGTAGAACAGCTCGATCAGCGCCTCGGTGTGGTCGCCGAGTGCGTTGTGGTCGACGACCGCGGTGAACCCGCGGATAGCGCCGCCCGACCGCAGCCGGTCGACGCGGCGCTTGACCGCCGGCGCCGACAGCGACACGTGCCGGCCGATGTCGTCGTACGTGCGCCGGCCGTCTTCGACGAGTAACGCAATAATCTGACGATCTTGGGCGTCCATGTGGCGATCTATTGCACAGATTACATTGATTTCGGCATCGACAACCGCCGGAGCCCTGGGTAGCCTCTAGGCCATGACCGAATCCGGAACGCTCGCCCGCGTCATCTTCGACGAGGCGCACAACGAGGCGTGGACGATCCGTCCCGAGCTCGCGCGCCAGATGCAGCCCGCCCACCCCGGCGATTCGTCCTACGCCCGCGCCGCCGCCACCCTGGCCGAGCGCGACTTCGTAGTCGAGTCCCACGCCGAGGGACCGCTGACCGAGGAGGCGCTGGCCGGCGCCGGCGTGCTCGTGATCGCCCATCCGTCGGAGCCGACCTGGGAGCGGACGACGGGCACCGGATCGCCCCGGCTGACCGCGGATGAGCTCGACGCGATCGAAGCGTTCGTGGCGCGCGGCGGCGGGCTGATCGTGCTCGGCGAGACCGAGCAGGACAAGTACGGCAACAACCTCAACGAGCTGCTGGCGCGGTTCGGGCTCCGCCTCGAGAACGACACCGTGCAGGACTACGAGCACCACGTGAACGCGCCGAGCTGGGTGCTCGCCGACCTTCAGCGTGGAGCCCGCGGTCGCGCCGGCGACCTACTCGCGCGCGTAAACGCAGCTTGCCTGTATC
Organism: uncultured Solirubrobacterales bacterium; assembly: GCA_963699325.1. GTDB lineage: Bacteria > Actinomycetota > Thermoleophilia > Solirubrobacterales > Solirubrobacteraceae > Palsa-465. The sequence goes on from CAVOTN010000026.1 coordinate 354,117, forward strand.
GGGCGACGACGATCAGCTCGAGCAACGGCGCCGCTGTGCTGGCACGTACGCACGCGAGCGCGTCGGTCCCGGGGGCGCCGCTGATCGTTGCCGCCACGCACGGCCAGGGCCGCGTCGTCGTGCTGGCCGACTCGGACCTGTTCGGCGACGACTGCATCGACGAGCTCGACCACCGGGCGCTGTGGCACAACATTGTTTATTGGTCGGCCCGTCCCGACGGCGGGATCTGGCCGGTGCGGGCGCAGCGCAACGGGCACGGACCCGAGCACGCGCCGGCATGGGCCCGGCTGCGCGACGAGACCAACGCGCTCGCGCTGCTCCAGGCGCCCGACGGGTCGCTACTCGCCGACGCGGATCCGGACGCCGCGCGCGGCCACGTCGCGGCGATGGCGAGCGCGATCGACGAGCTCAAGCCTCGCTTCCCGCACGACGCCGAGTACCTGACCGCGGCGGTCGAGGAGTTGCGTGCCTGGGATTTCGGCAAGCCTGATTTCACGCGCGCACTCGAGGAATTCCGCCCGGAGCTGATGCGCACTGACGGGATCGAGCACCTGGTGCTGTTCCCGATGTACAAGCAGAACGGCTCGCGCGACACCTGCTTCGAGGCGCTGATCGTGCGCGTGCCATGGCCGGACTGGATCGCCGAGCTCGAGCGCACGCGCTACGACAACCCGAAGTACGTCCCGGTCGAGCTCGTCGACGCCACCAACGGCTACGACAGCGAGTGCGCGGTGCTGTTCCCCGAAACGGTGTCGGTCGCCGGCCGTCCGGTCAGCAACTTCGGGGCGATCTTCTGCGATCGTGAGGCCGCTCGGCTGCGGCGCCTGGGTGGCGCCGCAGCCGATCTTCTGCGGTTGAACCTCCCGCCCGACGCGGCCTGCATGCTGGCCAATCCGGGCATGTCCCAGCAGGCCTACATCCTGTGGGACCTGATTCACGATCGCGCGCACAGCCACGGCGATCTGCCGTTCGACCCGTTCATGATCCGCCAGCGCGCGCCGTACTGGATGTACTCGCTCGAGGAGCTCCGCTGCGACCTGACCGCGTTCGGTCACGCGGTCGCGCTCGAGCGGGAAGGGGTCGCGTTCGCCCGCTACGTTCAGTACTCGATCCTGCTCGACCGGCTGCTGCGGTTCCCGATCACGGGATCGCGGATCCGCAACTACGACGGGCTCGGCGGCCAGTTGCTGTTCGCGTTCCTGCATCGTCATGGCTACCTGCACTGGACCGACAACCAGCTGACGATCGAGTGGGATCGAATCAGCGAGGGCGTCGCGTCCCTGCGGCACGAGGTCGAGGAGCTCTACCGACTCGGGATCGACCGCACCAAGCTCCAGCACTGGGCGGCAGCGCACGATCTCGTTGCGGCGAGCGTGCCCCCGGCGACGGGGTCGAAGTGGGTGGCGGCAGCGCGGGAGTTCGAGGACGTCGAGGATCCGCGGCCGTATGTCGACCTCGTCCGCGACGACGAGTTCCCGCTGTCGATCTTCTATTCGTCGTTGAAGGCTAAGCTCGCGGCGTGAACAGCGCGCGCGGGTTCGCCTCGGACAACTCCGCCACGATCCACCCCGACGTCCTCGCGGCGATCGCGCGGGTGAACGTCGGCCACACCTTCGGGTACGGCCACGACGACTACACGCTTGGGGTGGAGGCCCGCGTGGCCCACAGCTTCGACGCGGACGCGAGCGCGTTCTTCGTGTTCAACGGCACCGGTGCGAACGTTGTCTCGCTGCGCGCGGCGTGCCGGCGGTTCGAGGGCGTGATCTGCGCTGAGACCGCGCACCTCAACGTCGACGAGTGCGGCGCGCCGGAGGCGATCGCGGGGCTCAAGCTGCTGCTCGCTCCGGGCGTCGACGGCAAGCTGACGCCCGAGGCCGTCGAGAGCCGGATCGCACGGATCGGAGACGAGCACGCGGTGCAGCCGCGCGCGGTGTCGATCTCGCAATGCACCGAGCTCGGGACGCTGTACACGCTGGCCGAGATGCGCGCGTTGTCCGACCTCGCGCACGCTCACGACCTCCTGCTGCACGTCGACGGGGCACGCCTGTCAAATGCCGCGGTCGCGCTCGGGGTGTCGCTCCGGGAGGTCGTGGCCGGGGCGGACGTCCTCTCGTTCGGCGGCACGAAGAACGGCCTGCTCGGCGCCGAGGCGGTCGTACTCCTGAACCCCGAGCTCGCGCACGACTTCCTGTATATCCGCAAGCAGTCGATGCAGCTGGCGTCCAAGATGCGGTTCCTCGCGGCCCAGTTCGACGCGCTCTTGACCGACGACTTGTGGCTGCGGTGCGCCGGCAACGCGAACGCGATGGCTTCCCGGCTTGCCGGTGCCCTCGGGGACGTGGCGGGGCTGGCGATCACCCGGCCCGTGGAGACCAACGCGGTGTTCGCGACGCTGCCGCCGCCCGTGATCGAGTCGCTCCAGCGCGACTTCCCGTTCTACACCTGGGACGAGAGCGCCGGCGAGGTCCGGTGGATGTGCTCGTGGGACACCACCGAGGAGGACGTGGACGGGTTCGCCGCGGCGGTGCGGGGCGCGCTCGCGGTTTAGCCGGGCCGCTCGGCGACGCAGCGGTTCTCGAGCCGGCCGACGCCGTCGATCTCGATCACGACCACGTCGCCGTCCTTGAGCAGCAGCTGCGGCTCGCGGCGATAGCCGACACCCCCGGGCGTGCCGGTCAGGATCAGGTCGCCGGGCTCGATCGTGGCGAACTCGGAGACGACGCTCACCAGCGTGGCCACGTCGAAGATCATCAGCTCGGTCGAGGCCTCCTGGACCTTCTCGCCGTTGACGAACGTGCGGAGCGTCGTCGGTTCCGGTATCTCGTCGAGCGTCACGAGGTCGGGCCCGATCGGGGTGGTGGCGTCCCAGGCCTTTCCCTGGAGCCACTGGTGGGTCTTGTACTGGTAGTCGCGCATCGAGACGTCATTCGCGACGGAGTAGCCGCCGACGTGGTCGAGCGCCCGCTCGCGGGGAATGCGCCGGCCGCGCTCGCCGATCACCACGAGCAGCTCGCCCTCGTAGTCGATCGCGTCGCTCTCGGGCGGGAGCGGGATCGGGGCGCCGGGGGCGGCCAGCGTGCTCGCGAACTTCGTGAACAGCACCGGATACTCGGACCCTTCGCGCCTGGTCTCCTCGATGTGGGCGACATAGTTGAGCCCGACGCAGATCACCTTGCCCGGTTGCGGGACGACCGGGCGCCGTTGCAGCTCGGACACCGGCAGCGCCGACTCGCGGTCGAGCGGCGGGTCGCGGAGCAGCGACAGCGGGGTAGCCCGGCCGAGCTCATGGATACGTTGGAGCGGGATGGCCTGCTCGCCCTCGATGGCGACGGCCATGGCCGTGTTGTCGTGCACGACAGAGGCAAATCGCATCGCGCCCGGAAAGATACGTGGACCGTCCGCGCGATGACCGGCTGACCTGAACCGTACGGGCCGCAAGCTACCCTGCGCGGCGCAACGTTTGCGGTCGTCGTGGGTTTCATGATTGGTTGCAGGAGGTTTCGAGACAAATGAGGTTCCAACGGTGGTCTGGGGTCACACGGGGAGTAGTGGCGTCGCTGGTCGCGGCGCTCGCGCTGCTCGCCGCGGCGCCGGTTGCGCTCGCGCAACCGGCGGTGGCCGTGTTCCCGAGCCCGGGGACGGACAGCGCTCTGCCTCAGACCCAGATCACGTTCAGAGGCATCCCGGCGAGCCAGATCGGCCACATCACCGTGGCCGGGTCGAGCTCCGGGGCGCACGGTGGCACGATCGAGGCCGACTCAGACGGGCAGGGCGGGAGCTTCATCCCCAGCCAGCCGTTCACCGCCGGCGAGACCGTGACCGTGACCACCGGCCTGAACGTGATCAATGGCACGAACGGCAGCTTCCACTTCGGGGTAGCGATTCCATACGGAACGATCAACCCGGCGCAGCTCCCGCTGGTTCCCGCGGGATCCAACGGCGTCCAGCACTTCCATTCACGGCCTGACCTCGAGCCGGCGTCGATCACGGTCAACCAGCACTCGTCGTCCGAATACAACGGGGACATCTTCCTGACGCCGCAGTACGGCCCGGTACAGAACGGCCCGATGCTGCTCGATCCCTCGGGCAACCTGCTCTGGTTCCAGCCGCTGCCCGCCAACCAGCTTGCCACCGACTTCCGCGTGCAGACGCTGAACGGGCAGCCGGTGTTGACGTGGTGGCAGGGGTTCACGAACCACGGCTCCGGGCGCGGCGAGGGCGTGATCTACAACAGCCAGTACCAGCAGATCGCCACGGTCCAGGCCGGCAACGGGTTGCAGGGCATGGACCTGCACGAGTTTCTCGTGACGCCCCAGGGCGATGCCTACATCATCGCCGTCTCCCCGATCCACTCGGCCGGGATGGGGCGGCCGTTCATGGACGCGGTGATCCAGGAGATCGACATCAAGACCGGGCTCGTGCTGTTCGAGTGGCATGCGCTCGATCACATCCCGCTCAGCGCGTCGTTCCTCAAACAGAGCGCCAAGGGGCTGGTGTTCGACCCCTACCACGCGAACTCGATCTCGATCGACACCGACGGCAACCTGATCGTGTCGCTGCGCAACACCTGGGCGGTCTACAAGATCAACCACCAGACGGGCGCGGTGATGTGGACGCTGGGCTCGAATCAGAACACCTTCAAGATGGGAGCCGGAACCCAGACCGCGTTCCAGCACGATGTCGTGGTTCAGCCGGGCGGCATGCTGACGATGTTCGACGACGGCGCGGGTCCGCCGCGGGTCCACTCCCAATCGCGGGCGATCGAGGAATCGCTCAACGAGTCGAACGAGACCGTGACCCTGGTCAAGCAGTTCGAGCACTCCCCGGCGCTGAGCGCGATCTTCGAGGGCGGGGCCCAGATCCTCCCGGGGGGCGACGTGTTCGTCGGCTGGGGCCAACAGCCGTATTTCACGGAGTTCAACTCGGCCGGACAGCAGGTGTTCGACGCGCGCTTCACCTCGAACACGTCGAGCTATCGCGCGTACAAGTTCGCGTGGACCGGCCAGCCGGCGACGCCGCCGGCGATCGCGATAGCGCCCAACAACGACGGGACCACCGAGCTGTGGGGGAGCTGGAACGGCGCGACAGCGGTCTCGTCGTGGCGGGTGCGGGCGGGGACCAGCTCCGGCTCCCTCGCGACTCTCGAGACCATCCCGAAGCACGGCTTCGAGACGGCGATCTCGGCGCCGACGGGAGTGGCGGACTTCGACTTGCAGGCGCTTGACTCCAAGGGCAAAGTGCTTTCCACCTCGCCGATGAGCACCGCTCCGCCCCATATCGGGATCGCCGGCCGCACGGCGTTCGTGTCCGGCAGCGGCACCGGCGGTCTGCCCGCGGTGTGCGACAACGGCCGCGCCTGCCACGTCGCGGTCACGATCACCTCCGGACGCACCGTCATCGCTCGCACGGGCTCCGAGGCGATTCCGGCGAACTCGGGCGGGATCATCTTCTTCTCCCTGACGGGTGCGGGGCGCTCGATGCTCGCGCACGCGCGCGGCAACCGGCTGCTCGTGCGCCTCAGCGGACAGGCCACGGCGCGGCTCAAGCTGAACCGTTTCATCACGCTCGCGGCGTTCTCGACGAGCGGCTCGACGCCGGCGCGCAAGGCCAGCCAGTCCTCGACGCTCCGGATCCTGGGCCTGACCGACTTCGCGTCCTCGGCCGGGACCGGCGGGATCCTCGCCGAGTGCCTGGCCTCGACGCCGTGTCACACGCGCACGACCGTGTCGGTCGGCAAGACCGTGATCGCCAGCACCGGGTCCGAGCTGCTCGGCGCCCGCGACGTCGGCTACCTGATCTTCTCGCTCACCTCGGCCGGCAAATCGATGCTCGAGCACGTCCGCGGCAACCAGCTCGGGACGCAGGTGACGATCTCAGACGGGGGCGCCAGCGCGAGCGGCGCCATCGCGCTGGTTCGGTTCAGCTGAACGCGGGTCGCTGGGTCGGTGCCCGGAGCGGTAGCCTGCCCGCTGCAGATCCCCATGCCGCACCTCATGATCGTCATCGCGTCGACGCGCCCGGGCCGGGGTGGCTGGCCAGTCGCGCAGTGGTTCATCCAGCGCGCCACCGACCACGGTGGCTTCGACGTCAAGGTGGTCGACCTCGTCGAGTTCAAGCTGCCGCTGCTCGATGAGCCCAACCATCCGCGCCTCCGCCAGTACACGAACGCGCACACGCATCAATGGAGCGAGCAGGTCGACGCCGCCGACGCGTTCGTGTTTGTCACTCCCGAGTACAACCACGGCTATCCGGCGTCGCTGAAGAACGCGATCGACTATCTGCACCACGAGTGGCGGTACAAGCCGGTCGGGTTCGTGTCCTACGGCGGGGTCGCGGCAGGCACGAGGTCGGTCGAACAGCTCCAGCAGGTCGTGACCGCGGTCAAGCTGTACCCGCTGATCGAGCAGGTCAACATCCCGTTCTACCAGCAGTTCCTCGACGACTCCGGCGAGGTGAATGCCAACGACGTGATGGAACAGGCCGCCGGCACGATGCTCGATGAGCTGGTCAGGATGGAGGCGCTGTTGCGGCCGGTGCGCGACGAAGCCGCGCAGGCCCAGTAGCGCTCAGCGCGCGGTCCAGCCCTGATCGAGGGTCACGGGAACGCCCGTGAACGTCCTGCCCGCCGGCGTGAGCAGGAACGCCACCACGTCGGCGACCTCGGACGGCTCGATCAGCTGCTTGACGGCGTGCGGCGCGAGGATCACCTGCTCGAGGACGTCCTCCTCGGGGAGGTTGTGCGCCTTGGCCTGATCGACGATCTGCTTCTCGACCAGCGGGGTGCGAACGTAGCCGGGGCATACGGCGGCGGCGGTGATCCCGTCGGCGGCGCCCTCGAGGGCGAGCGTCTTGACCAGGCCGACGACGCCGTGCTTGGCTGAGATGTAGGCCGCCTTGAACGGCGACGCGACCAGTCCGTGCACGGACGCGATCGCAATGAACCGGCCGGCGCCGGAGTCTTTGAGCGCGGGCCACGAGTACTTGGCGAGAAGGAACGGGCTCGTTAGCAGCAGCGACACGATCGTCTGCCACCGTTCGACCGGGAACTCCGCGACCGGCGCCACGTGCTGGATGCCGGCGTTCGCGACGATCACGTCGAGCCGGCCGAATCTTTCCAGCGCCGCGTTCACACTGGCCTCGTTGGCTTCGGCGTTCGTCAGGTCGGCTTCGTAAGGGGTCCCCGGGCCGTCGGGGTCGGGCTTGAGGTCGACGGCGAGCACGTCCATTCCGTCGGCGGTCAACCGCTCGGCGACCGCGCGGCCGATTCCGCTTGCCGCGCCGGTGACGAGGGCGGCTTTGCCCTGCATGCTCGCCGCGGTCACGACGCTGACCGCTTGCCGGTCGGGGCGGAGGCGATGAACGACTCGTAGATCTCGGCGAGCGCCCTGCGCTGACGGGCGGTCAGCCGGTGGTCGGCGGCGATCGCCTCGAGCACCGCGTTGTCCTGCGCCTCCGCGCCGGGAGGCTTCATCCCGGCCTGCTCGTAGAGGGCGTCGGCGGACGACTGGAGCGCCTTGGCGATTCCGTCTACGACCTGCTGGGACGGGGCCCGCAGCCCGCGCTCGATCTGCGACAGGTACGGGTTGGAGATCCCGGCGAGGTCCGCGAACTGGCGCATCGAAATCTCCGCCAGCTCGCGCTGCTGGCGGATGATCTCGCCCAGTGCAGCCGAGGCGCGGGGTGACATGCCATCAGAATAGGCTCACTGTCTGGCCTGTGTCGGCCGCCCGGTACAGGGCTTCGATCGCTTTCGCCTGGCCGATCGCGTCGGCGCGCCCGAGCAGCAACGGCGCCTCGCCCCGGATCGCCGCCGACATGTTCTCGGCCTCGAGTTGGTAGGAGTTGGCGGGCTCGGTTTCGATCCGCACAACTTCTTGGTCCTCGCGCAGGACGTCAATCCCCGGGTTGCGGCAATGCCAGGGGTCCGTCAGTCGCAGGGTTCCCTCGTCGCCGACGACCTCGAGCAGGTCCCGGCTGAGCAACGCCAGCCCGGCGTCGAAATGAGCCGAGATGTCGTCGGTGAAGCGCATCACGCCGGCGAACGCCACGTCGACGCCGTCGCCTTGGCCGCCGAGGGCCTGCTCGCCCGCCACCCGCTCGGGCTCGCCGGCGATCAGCCGCGCCCCGCTCACGCAGTAGCAGCCGACGTCCATCAGCGCCCCGCCTTCGAGCGCGGCGCTCAGGCGGACGTTCGCTTGGTCGCGGGCGACGAATCCGAATGCGGCGCGGATCATCAGGACGCGGCCCACGGCGCCGTCGGCCACGAGCTCTTGGAGCCGCCGGGTCTGCGGGTTGTGGCGATACATGAACGCCTCCATCAGCAACCTGTCGTTCCGCTCGGCGACGTCGAACGCGCGCTCGACATCCTCGGCCCGGCGACTGAGCGGCTTCTCGCACAGGACGTGCTTGCCGGCCTCGAGCGCGCGGATCGTCCACTCGACGTGCAGCGAGTTCGGGAGCGAGATGTAGACGGCCTCGACGTCGGGGTCGGCGAGCAGCGCTTCGTAGCTGCCGTAGGCGCGCGGTATGCCTTGTTCGCGGGCGTACTCGCCGGCGCGGTCCTCGTCGCGGCTCGCGACCGCGAGAATCTCGGTGTCGTTCGCTTGGCGCGCGCCGCCGAGGAACAGACGATTGATGTGGGCGGTCGACATGATTCCCCACTTGACTCCCATAGCGAGCACACTAATCGAACTTTGAGCAGCCACGCCGTCGCCTTCGCACCCGGTCGCGCGAACCTGATTGGGGAGCACACCGACTACAACCAGGGCCTCGCGCTGCCGTTCGCGATCAGCGAGGGGGTGACCGTCCGCGCCGCGTCCTTGCCCGAGCGGCGCATCGACGCGGTCGCCGTCGACCTGGGCAAACGCGACAGCTTCTCGCTCGACGATGTGGAGCCCGCCCACGGCTGGCCGGGGTTCGTCCGGGGCGCCGCCGGCGAGCTCGGGCGCGCCGGCGTGGAGCTGAGCGGCGCCGAGCTCGAGATCAGCGGCACCGTGCCGCGGGGCGCCGGCCTGTCCTCGTCGGCCGCGCTCGAGGTCGCGCTGGTCCTGGCGCTGCTCAGCGTCAGTGGGGTTGCCGAGCTCGATCGGCTCGACCTCGCGAAGATGTGCTCGCGGATCGAGAACGACTGGGTCGGCGCCCAGACCGGCCTGCTCGACCAGATCTCGTCGCTGTTCGGCGAGCCCGACCACGCGCTGCGGATCGACTTCCGCTCGCTCGAGGTGCAGCCGGTGGCGCTCGAGCTCGACGGCTACAAGCTCGTGACGCTCGACTCGGGCGAGCACCACGCGAATTCGGCCTCGGGCTACAACGAGCGACGGGCCGAGTGTGCGAGGGCGTGCGCTGAGCTCGGCGTTTCGAGTCTGCGGGACGTGACGCTGGCTCAGGTCGATGAGCTGCCGGTGCCGTTGTCGATGCGAGCCCGGCACGTGATCACCGAGAACGAGCGCGTCGATGGCGCCGTGGCGGCGGTTTCGCGGGGCGACATGGCCGAGCTCGGCCGCCTGCTCGACGCGTCGCACGCGAGCCTGCGCGACTGCTACGAGGTGTCCACGCCGGCGGTCGAGGAGGCGGTGTCGCGGTTGAAGCGCGCCGGCGCGCTGGGGGCGCGGATCGTCGGCGGCGGCTTCGGCGGGCACGTGCTCGGGCTGCTGCCGGGCGGGGCGCAGGCGCCCGAGGGAGCGCTCGAGGTGCGGCCCGGGGACGGTGCGCGGGTGGAGCGTTCATGAGCGGGGCGGTCGTGTCGCTCGGGGCGGGCGGAGTGTCCACCGCGGAAGTGGTTGCGGTCGCGCGAGGCGACGCGGTCGTCGAATTGAGTGCGGAGGCGCGCGCGGCGATGGAGCGGAGCGCCGCGGTCGTTGTCGCGCGGGCCGCGTCGGACGAGCCCGCGTACGGGATCACGACCGGATTCGGCTCGCTCGCGCTCGTCCAGATCCCGGCCGACGCGCGGGTCGCGCTCCAGCGTGCGCTGGTCCGCTCGCACGCGGCCGGGATGGGTCCGCCGGTCGAGCGCGAGGTGGTGCGCGCGATGATGCTGCTGCGCGCGCGCACGCTGGCGATGGGGTGCTCGGGGGCGCGTCCGGTCGTGGCCGAGCGGATCCTTTCGTTGTTGCGGGCCGGGCTGACCCCGCTCGTCCCCGAGCACGGCTCGCTGGGGGCGAGTGGCGATCTCGCACCGCTCGCGCACTGCGCGCTCGTGCTGATGGGGGAGGGCTCGGTGCTCGATGGTTCCGGTGGGTTGTTGCCGGCGGCGGACGCGCTGGCGGCGGCCGGGATCGAGCCGATCGAGCTGACCGCCAAGGAGGGGCTCGCGCTGATCAACGGCACCGACGGGATGCTCGGGATGCTCGTGCTCGCCTGCGTCGATCTCGAACTGCTGCTCCGGACCGCGGACGTGGCGGCGGCGATGTCGGTCGAGGCGCTGCTCGGAACCGACCGGGTGTTCGCCGAGGACCTGATCGCGTTGCGGCCGCAGCCCGGGCAGGTGGCGAGCGCCGCCAACCTGCGGCGGCTGCTCGCGGATTCCGCGATCGTCGCCAGCCATCGTATTGGCGATCCGCGAGTGCAGGACGCGTACTCGCTGCGGTGCGCGCCCCAGGTGGTCGGGGCGGCGCGGGATGCGCTGGCGTTCGCTTCGGGGGTGGCGTCCGTGGAGTTGCGGTCCGCGATCGACAACCCGATGGTCCTGCCCGACGGGCGCGTCGAGTCGTGCGGCAACTTCCATGGGGCGCCGGTGGGGATGGCGTGCGACTTCCTCGCGATCGCGGCCGCCGAGGTGGGCGCGATCGCCGAGCGGCGGACCGACCGGCTGCTCGACGCTGGTCGTTCCCACGGGCTCCCGCCGTTCTTGGCCGCGAGCCCCGGCGTGGACTCGGGGCTGATGATCGCGGGGTACACGCAGGCCGCGCTCGTGGCCGAGAACCGGCGCCTGGCCGCGCCGGCGAGCGTGGATTCGCTGCCGACGAGCGCGATGCAGGAGGATCACGTTTCGATGGGGTGGGGGGCCGCGCGCAAGCTGCGGTCCTCAGTGGCGAATCTGGGGCGGATCGTGGCTGTGGAGCTGGCGTGCGCGGCCCGCGGGCTCGATCTCCGGGCGCCGCTGGCGCCGGCGCCGGCAACGGCTGCGGCCTTGTCGGTGCTTCGTTCGCGGGTCGCGGGGCCGGGCCCGGACCGTTACCTGGCGCCCGAGCTGGCGGCGGCGGAGGAGCTCGTCAGGTCGGGGGCCGTGGTGGCGGCGGTCGAGGCGGCGATCGGCCCGCTCGAGTGAGGGCGATTGCTCAGCGGACCGCTTTGAGCGCGGGGTAAAGCGCCCGGAAGCGCTCGCGCTGCTCGCGGTACGGCTCGATCCAGTCGGACACGGGGTCGATCCGCTCGCGCGGCTTGACGGTTTGTTGCACGGCGGCGTCGACGTCCGGCCACACGTTCGCCGCCACCCCGCCGAGTATCGCCGCACCGAACGCGGCTCCCTCGTCGACCGCGACGTGCTCGAGCGGCAACTCGAGCACCGAGGCGATGATCTGCGTCCACAGCCGGCTGCGCGCACCGCCTCCCGAGATGCGCCCTCGTTCCGGGACGCCACCGATCTCCCGGGTGAGATCGAGTGAGTCGCGCAGTCCGAACGCGACGCCCTCGAGCACCGCGCGCGTCAGCGCGCCGCGGTCGTGGCGGACGACCGAGCCCGACGAACGCGCCACGGGCGTCAGGGTCGGCGTAGGGGGTGCGCTCGCCGGCGAGGTAGGGGAGGAAGATCAGATTTTCGGAGCCCGGCGGCCACTCGGCCGCTTCTTTTAGAAGCGTGTCGTAGTCGGTGTCGGGGCCGGCGGCGTGGCGGAACCAGCTGAGCGAGCCGGCGGCCGACAGCATCACGCCCATCGCGTGCCAGGCTTGCGGTACGGCGTGGCAGAACGCGTGGACGCGTGCTTGTTTGTCCGCCGCGAATTTGTCGAGCGCCGCGAACACCACGCCCGAGGTCCCGAGCGCCACCGACACCGGCCCTTTGCGATCCACCCCGACTCCGACTGCGCCGGCGGCCTGGTCGCCGCCGCCGGCCGCCACGGGCACGCCTTCGTTCGTGTGCCCTGATACGTCGGGGCCTTCGAGCGTCGTCGGCAGCCAGGCCGGGTCGATGTCGAGCGCTTGTAGGACCTCGTCGCTCCACGTGCGGTTCGCGACGTCGAGGAGGAGCGTCCCGGACGCGTCGGAGACGTCGGTGGCGCGCTCGCCGGTGAGGCGAAGGCGGACGTAGTCCTTGGGGAGGAGGACGTGCGCGATGTTTGCGTAGTTGTCGGGTTCGTGGTTGCGGAGCCAGAGGATCTTCGGCGCTGTGAAGCCGGTCAGCGCGCGGTTGCCGGTGAGTTCGATCAGCCGGTCGAGCCCGATCGTGCTCTCGATCTCGTCGCACTCGGCTTGCGTGCGCTGGTCGTTCCAGAGAATCGCGGGGCGGATCACGTCGTCGCTGCTCGTCCAGCGCGACGAGGCCGTGCATCTGACCGGAGAGTCCGATGCCGGCGGGGGCGCCGGCGGTGTTCGTCAGCGCGGCGAGCACGGTCTCGGTAGCGCGCCACCAGTCCGCGGGGTCCTGCTCCGACCAGCCAGGCCGTGGCGTGGACAGCGGGTAGGGCGCCTCCTCGGTGGCGAGTCACGCCGCCGTCCGGGTCGATTGCGAGTCCCTTGACGGCGCGACGTCCCGACGTCGATGCCGAACAGGACGCTCATGTGTCGAAACTCTGCAACAAACGCGGAGGGTGCGGGCGGTGGCGTGGGAAGCTGACCGGGCTGTGTCCCCCGGCTCCGCCCCGCAACCCGACCGATCGGATCGCAATCCGGGGCGCTTGGGAAGAAACGTCCAATATGTGGACGTTTCTTCCCGAGCGGCGTCGATCTGGCGATCGCTGCGATCGCGGCGAACCAGAACGGGAACATCACCCGGCGGCAACTGCACGAGCTCGGGCTGAGCCACAGTGCGATCGCCAATCGGGTGACCACCGGTCGGCTGCACCGCGTGTTCCGCGGCGTGTACTCGGTCGGCCGGCGCGCGGTGACGCCACACGAGCGGGCCGCGGCCGCCGTCCTCGCCTGCGGACCCGGCGCGGCCCTCAGCCACGGCTCGGCCATGACGCTGTGGGGGTTCTGGCGCCACTGGGACAAGCCGTTCGAGGTCACGGTCGTCGGCGACCGCCGCACCCCGGGGATCCGCGTCCACCGATCGACCACGCTCCGCCGGCGCGAGATCACGACCCAACTCGGCATCCGCGCCACCACGCCGGCGCGGGCGCTGCTCGACGTCTGCCCGCGCCTCACCGACCGCGCGCTCAAGCGCGCCGTCAACAACGCGCTGAACTCGCAGTGGCTGACCGAGGACCAGCTCGCCCAGACGCTCGACGAACACCCCGCGCGCCCGGGCGCGAGCCGCATCGCCAAGCTGATCGGCCACGCCGGCGGTCCGACGCGATCGGGCTGGGAGGACGACTTCCCGGCGTTCTGCGCGGAACACGGCTTGCCGGCGCCGGTGATGGGCCAACCCTTCCACGGCTACATCCTCGACGCGGTTTTCCCAGCCGAGAAGGTCATCGTCGAGCTCGACAGCTGGCGCTTCCACAAGGGGAAGATCGCGTTCGAGGCCGACCGCGAGCGCGACGCGACGACGCTCGCCACAGGCCTCGTCACCGTCCGCGTCACCGAGGAGCGCCTCGACGAGCGACCCCGCGAAGAGGCGAACCGACTCCACGCGATCCTCGAAAGCAGACGGATTCATGCACCGAGGGCCGCGTAGACGATCTCGTAGGCCGCCACCGCATCCTTGGCGGCCTGCGCCTCGCGCAGCGCGGCGTCGTCGATCCGCGCCGCCACCGAGTCGATGAACCGCCACTGCAGCACGGACCGCCGCACCGCCCCGACCTGGTCCTCGGTGTACGGATACAAGTCGAACCCCAGCCGCTCTCCGCCCGAGCCGTAGCCACAGCGGCGAAGCTCCAACGCCAGCTCGACCGTCTCCATGAACGCGGTGGCGCCGACCATGTTGTCGTCGTCGAACGTGCCCCAGCCCGAGTTCGCGTGCAGGTGGCCCAGCAGGTCCTCGGAGGCGAGCAATGCGGCGTACTCGGGCAGGTGCTCGCCGTTCATGATCAGGTGCTGCCAGTCCATGTTCACCTGGACGTTGTCGAGCCCAAGCGCGCGCAACTTCGACACGACGAACAGGCACATGCCGATGTTCCGCATCAGGATCTTCATCGCCGGCTCGGAGTTCTTGTGCTCGAGGAACAGCTTCACGCCGTGCTCGGCGCACACCGACGCCGCCTCGCCGAGACCCTCGATCAGCCAGCGCCATGAATCGGCATAAGGCGTCTGGAACGGATAGTTGTAGCCCTCGCCTCCCGGCCAGACGATCAAGTGCGCACCCAGCGACCCCGCGAACGCGGCTGCGTCGCGCACGATGCGAACGGCCTCCGCGCGCAGCGCCGGATCCGGGTTGACCAGGCCCCCGCGGCCGAACCGCGGATCGAGATGTAGTCCGCCCGCGATGCAATAGACATCATGTTCGGGGCCGAGCGCGGCCCGGACCTCGTCGAGATTCGACGGCGAGAGCTCATCGGGGTAGTGGAACTCGTAGCCGTCGATCAGGTCGCCGAGTCCCTCGACCGCCCGGTGCACCTTGGCGGCGACCGGCTCGGTCTCGTAGTTGTGGCTCGGTTGGTAGCCACCGGGTACGAACCGTGTGATCATCGGTCCGAACGCCCAGATGCCCAAGCTCGTCTTCATCACCGCTCCTTCGAGGTCGAGTCGTGCGCGGCGATCCTATTCGTAATCGGGAATTGATTAGGGGAATCCCGTTAGCGCTAACATGCCACCCCGATAAAGGCGTTCGGGGGGACGAGCCGGGGCGGCCGACCAGTCTTCGGTGGAGCCAGGCGACGATATGACCTCGATGGATCCGATCGACGACGAGGTGTTCACGAGGCGCCGGCCGCGCGCGCCGGTGATGTCGGACGTCGGGCGGCTCGCCGGCGTCTCGCACCAGACGGTCTCGCGGGTCATCAACGGCAGCCCGCACGTCCGCCCCGAGACGCGCAAGCGAGTGCTGGCGGCGATGGAAGAGCTCGGGTACCGGCCGAACTCGGTGGCGCGGGCGCTCGTCACCGGCCGGTCGCAGACGCTCGGTGTCGTCAGCTTCGACACCACGCTGTACGGCCCCGCCTCGACGCTGTTCGGGATCGAGCGGGCCGCGCACGAGGCCGGCTACTTCATCATCGTCGCCAGTTTGAAGGCGCTCGACCGCCCGTCGGTGACCGACGCCGTCGAGCGGCTGCGCCGACAGGGGGTGGACGGCATCCTCGTGATCGCGCCGCACAGTGAGGCCGGCGACGCGCTCCTGCACACGCACGCCGATGTGCCGCTGGTGGCGGTCGAGGCGGGACCCGAGGACGGGTGTGCCGGTGGTGGCGGTCGACCAGATCGCCGGGGCGGTCAGCGCCACCGAGCACCTGCTCGAGCTCGGGCACGAGACCGTGTGGCACATCACCGGGCCGCCGAACTTCATCGAGTCGCGCCAGCGCCTCGAAGGCTGGCGGACAACGCTGCAACGGGCCGGCGCCGAGGTGCCCGAGCCGCTGGTGGGGGACTGGAGCCCGCGCGCCGGCTACGACCTCGGCCGGCGCCTGAGCCGCGAGCCGGCCGTGACGGCGGTGTTCGTCGCGAACGACCAGATGGCGCTCGGTCTGCTTCGCGCGATGCACGAGGCGGGCCGCGACGTCCCGGGGGAGCTCAGCGTGGTGGGGTTCGACGACATCCCGGAGGCCCCGTACTTCCTGCCGCCGCTGACCACTGTCCGCCAGGACTTCAACGAGATGGGCAGGCGCAGCCTGCAGGCGCTGCTGCGGACGATCGAGTCCGGCGAGCCGCCCTCCTCGGGGATGCTCGTGCCGCCCGAGCTGATCGTCCGGGCGAGCACGAGCGCAGCGCCCCGGAGCCATTGACACCCGGCGCTTGTGATCGCTAACATGGCCGCCGCATCAATGCGAGAGGAGGGCTAGAAGCGTGGGCAAACGCCGACGCCGGGTCGCGACGTGTCGCGAGCCGCGCCGGTTGTAGCGCGAGGGTCTGAGGTATGCCGCTGTAAGACACGGTCGCAGACTGTTGCGACTTGATGAGCGTGCGGCTAACTGCTGATTGGGTGACCGTGACGATGTTGCATTACGTCCTCCCGGTCTGAGAGCGTGAGTAACTCAAGTCGTGTCCGAGCGGACGAGAGGAGCAGTGCAGGTGTCACAAGACGATATTTTGGGTGACGCAATCGAGCGGCTCGAGTGGGACGAGCGCAAAGAGGAAGACACTCCTTCAAAGAACTGGCGTCAGTTGACGCGACGGACCGCTCTAACGGGCGCGGCCGCGGGCATCGCAGCGGCGGCGCTCGAGGCTTGCGGCTCGAGCAAGAGCACGACCAGCGCAGCCGCGGCATCCTCGTCGGGCGGGTCCGGGCCTTACGGGAGCAGCGGGGGCCACAAGTTCGTGATGGTCAACCACGTGACGACGAACTCGTTTTTCACCGCCACGATCTACGGCTGTCAGGACGCCTGTTCACTGACGGGGTCTTCGTTCCAGTGGACCGGTTCGAACAACTCGATCGTCAGCGATATGGTGTCGGCGTTCAACACCGCGATCGCGGCGAAGGCGAACGGCATCGGATGCGCTCTGATCGATAACACCGCGTTCAACGCACCCACCGCCCAGGCGCTGAGCTCGGGCATTCCCGTGATCGCGTACAACGCCGACGTGGCGCCGGGTACGAAGAACGGCCGGATGGCCTATATCGGCCAGAACAACCTCACCGCGGGCGCCGCGGTCGGCGAGGCGATCCTCAAAGCGGGCGTGAAGTCGGGTGACAAGGTCGCCGGGATCATCGCCACTCCGGGGACGGGGAACATCCAGCCGCGGATCGACGGCGCAAAGCCCATCCTGACGGGCGCCGGCGTCAACTTCGTCGAGGTTGGGACCTCGGCAACCGAGGGCGCCCCGGAGTACAACAAGATCTCCTCGTGGTACGCCGGCAACAAGGACGTGCGGTGGATGATGGCCGTCGACAGCGGGGACAGCAACGCGGTGGCGCAGTTCATCAAGGCCGAGGGCCTGTCGGGCAAGGTCGGCGCGTCGGTCTGGGACGTCGGATTGCCGGTCGCCCAGGCCATCCAGGCCGGCTACGTAACCGCCACGATCGACCAGCAGGCCTACCTGCAGGGCTTCGACACGATCATGCAGCTGTTCCTGTGGAACGTCTCGGGCGGTCTGATGAAGCCGACGGACACTGACACGGGAATCGGGATCGTCACCAAGGCGAACGTCGCGCCGTACCTCATTCCGAACAGATTCGAGGGAACGTCCGCGGCGAAGAAGTCATTGGCGACCCCGTCCTCGATTTCCTAAGCTCCGGCGAGCGTGGAATCGAACGCTCCAGCCTCTACTGCTGCCCCGGAGGCCAGCCCCCCGGGGCAGCAGCGCGATAGCGAAGCCGCATCGGTCGGGCGCCGAGTCGTTCGCGCCTTCCTGTATCAGCGTGAGCTGACCCCGATCGTCATCACGGTCCTGCTGTTCGTGTACTTCACGGCGAAAGCTGGGTCGACGTTCACCGGCACGCTCAGCCTCAGCTCGGCCGCGGGCTATGCGGGGCCGATCGGCGCGATCGCCGTCGGCGAGGTGATGCTGCTCGTCCTCGCCGAGATCGACCTGTCCGCCGGTCAGGTCTTCCTGTTCTCCCCGTGGATGATGTACTGGATGCACAACGACGGCCTGCCGCTGATCGTCGCGATCCTGATCGCGCTGCTCGCCTGCTGCGCCGTCGGGGCGGTCAACGGACTGATCACGGTGCGCCTGAACGTGCCGTCGTTCGTCACCACCCTGGCCACGAACTTCATCCTCTTCGGGATCGTGCTCGTCTACTCGAACGACGCCGAGGCGTCACCGATCCCGCTGAGCGGGCAGACGAGCTTCATCGCCCAGTTGATGGGGTCGTGGAGGTGGGCCGAGATCCTGTGGGTTGTAGGGGTCACGATCGTGCTCACGATCCTTCTCAACCGAACGCGCTTCGGCGTCCGGGTTATCGCCACCGGCGGCAACCTCATCGGCGCGGCTGAGGCCGGCGTGCCGATCAGGCGCGTCAAGGTGTGGTGCTTCGTGCTGTGTTCGTTTGTCGCCGGTCTGGTCGGAATCGTCGACGCGGTCAAGTACGGCAGCCTCGACCCGGGTAACTTCGGCGTCGACTACATCCTGTACGCGGTCGGCGCCTGCGTGATCGGCGGCACGGCCCTTACCGGCGGGCGCGGGACGGTGATCGGCGCGCTCATCGGCGCGGTCCTGATCGGCGTGCTCGAGGACGGGCTGACGCTGACCGGGGTCAGCACCAACCAGTTCTTCATCTGGGTCGGCGTCGTGATCATCATCGCGATGGCGCTGAACGTCCAGTTCGATCGGATCATCGCCCGCTCGAGGTCGAGATGAGTGCCTCCGCGCAGCCCACACAGCCCACGCCGCCTGCTGCGAACGGGACGCCCGCGCTCGAGGTGCGCGGCGTCACGAAGGGGTTTGGCGTGCTCAACGTCCTGCGCGGCATCGACCTGACGCTGCGTCAGGGCGAGGTGCTCGGGCTCGTCGGTGACAACGGAGCCGGCAAGAGCACGCTCGTCAAGATCCTCAGCGGCTTCCACCAGCCCGACGGGGGAGAGATCCTGATCGGCGGGACCGTCGAGAGCTTCAGCTCGGTCCAGGATGCGCGATCCAAGGGAATCGAGACCGTCTACCAGGACCTCGCGCTGATTCCACAGTTGCCCGTGTTCCAGAACCTGTTCCTGGGACACGAGATCACGAGGCTCGGGCCGCTGCGCATCCTCGACAAGCGTGAGATGCGCAAGCTCGCGCGCCAGTACCTCGACGACATCAACGTCCACGTGCCGAGCGTGGACGCCGATGCCGAGCTGCTCTCCGGTGGCCAGCGTCAGGCGATCGCGGTCGCCAGGTCGGTTCGCGCGGCCTCCAAGATCCTGCTGCTCGACGAGCCACTCGCGGCCATGGGCGCGCGGGAGTCACGTCTGATCATCAACCTGGTCAAGGAGCTGGCCGCAAGCGGCCGAGTCTCGATCATCGTGATCGACCACAACTACGCGCACCTGTTCGAGCTGTGCGACCGCATCAACGTCATGCAAGGCGGCCGCATCACGATCAACCAGCAGACGTGCACGAGACGTCGCTCGAGGAGCTCACCGAGCTGATGGTCTCGAGCTATCGCCGTCAGATCGAGGAGGTGCAGAACGCCGGCGCCTGAACCCGGTCCGCAGTGACGTACGCGATCGGTGTCGACTTCGGCACGGAGTCCGGCCGCGCTGCGCTGGTCGACCTCAGCAGCGGCGACGTGCTGGCCACGAGCGTGGTCCGGTACCCGAGCGCGGTGATCGACCAGACGCTGCCCTCGACCGGCGAGGAGCTACCGCCCGACTGGGCACTGCAGGACCCCGACGACTGGGTGACCGTGGTCGAGAAGGCGGTGCCCGACGTCATGAAGGAGGCCGGCATCGACGTCGGGGAGGTGGTCGGCCTCGGGGTCGACTTCACATCGTGCACGGTGCTGCCCGTCACGAGCGACGGCGTGCCGCTGTGCACGATCGACAAGTGGCGCGAGCGCCGCCACGCGTGGCCGAAGCTGTGGAAGCACCACGCGGCGCAGCCAGTCGCCGATCGCCTGAACGAGGTCGCGCTCGAGCGGGGTGATCCGTTCCTGGAGCGCTACGGCGGCCGCATCTCATCGGAGTGGTACTTCCCGAAGCTGATCGAGGTGTGGCTCGAGGACCGCGAGATATACGACGAATGCGACGGTTTCATCGAGGCCACCGACTGGATCATCTGGCACCTCACCGGCGTCGAGTGCCGGCAGACTGCGACCGCTGGGTTCAAGGCGATGTGGTCACCCGAGGACGGTTTGCCCCCGACGGAGTACTTCACCACCGCCTACCCCGGGTTCGACCGCCCCGGCGAGAAGCTCGGCGATAGGTTCGTGCCCCTGGGGACGAAGGCCGGCACGCTCCGGCCCGAGGTGGCGAAACGCATCAAGCTAAGCGACTCGGTGGCGGTTGCGGTGGGCAACGTCGACGCCTGGGTGTCGGTCCCGGCCGTCGGGGTCGACGAGCCCGGCACGTTCGTGATCGTGATCGGCACCTCGATCTGCGACATGATCGTTCACCCCGACGAGACACGGCTGCCGGGCATCACCGGAGTCGTCAAGGACGGGATCCTCCCAGGCCTGTACGGCTACGAGGCCGGGCAGGCGGCGGTCGGCGACATGCTCGCGTGGTTCGTCGACGACGTCGTCATGGATGCCGAAAGCTACGGAGCGCTCGAGGAGGCGGCGGCGAAGATCGCGCCGGGCGAGACCGGGCTCGTCGCGCTCGACTGGTGGAACGGTAACCGCACGATCCTGGCCGACGCCGACCTCACCGGCGTGATCTTCGGACTCGGACTGCACACCACGCGCGAGCAGATCTACCGTGCGCTACTCGAGTCGATCGCGTTCGGCAGCCGGCGGATCATGGACAACTTCGAGGAGCACGGGCTCGTGCTGTCGCAGGTCGTGGCGTGCGGTGGGATCGCCGAGCGCAGCCCGCTGATGATGCAGCTGCTCGCCGACACCAGCGGACGCGAGGTGCACGTGCCGGCTGTGAACGAGATCCCGGCCCGCGGCGCCGCGCTGTTCGGCGGGGTCGCGGCCGGCGTGTACGAGGACATCGGGAGCGCCGTCGAGGCCACGCGCCCCAAGAAGGTGCGCACCTACAAGCCTGACCTCCAGGCCAAGAAGACCTACGACCGCGTGTACGAGATCTACCGCCGGCTGTACGAGTACCTCGGGCGCGACGAGGTACGGCTGCTGCACGACCTGAAACGGATTCGGACCGAAAGGAGAGGCGCGTGAGCCGGCAACCCCGCATCGGCCTGCTCGGGATCATGCAGGAGCTCTACGACGACATGATCCCGGGGATCACCGAGCGCCAGGGTCAGTACGCGGCCGCGGTTGCGCAGCGGCTGGCCGACGTCGCCGACGTCCAGTTCACGCGGCCGGCGCGCAACCGCGAGGACGTCGATCAGATCTCCCGCGAGCTCGTGGCGGCAGACGTCGACGGGATCGCGATCGTGATGCTCACCTACGGGCCGGCGATGCGCACCGTGCGCGCGCTGATGCAGACGCCGGTGCCGCTGATGCTGGCGAACATCCAGCCGGAGCGAAGCGTCACCGCCGCCTGGGACATGGCCGACCTGACCTACAACCAGGGAATCCACGGCGCCCAGGACCAGGCCAACGCGCTGGTCCGCTCGGGCCTGCCGTTCTCGGTGATTACCGGCGACTGGCAATCGGCCGGGTTCGAGCGCGCGTTCGAGGACTGGGCCCGCGCGGCGCAGGCGGTCACGGCGCTACGGCGCACGCGGATCGGCCTGCTCGGCTATCCGATGAACGGCATGGGGGACATCCTCTACGACCCGCCGTCATTGCTCAGGCGGATCGGACCGACGATCGTGAGCGAGGACCTCGGCCCGCTGATCAAGCGGATCGAGGCGGTGTCGGACGCCGACATAGAGGCGCGTGCTGGCGAGGCACGCGGAGGTATTCGAGGTCGCGAGCGATCTCCCGCGCGAGCGTCACGCGTACGCGGCGCGGTTCGAGGTGGCGATCCGAGGGCTGCTCGAGGACAACGGCTACGCCGGCTTCTCGTTCCACTTCGACTCGATCGGCGGCGACGGGCGCTTCCGTCAGCTGCCGCTCCTGGCCGCGTCGGACCTCATGGCCGACGGCTACGGGTTCGCCGCCGAGGGCGACACGAACACCACCACGCTGATGTGCGCGGCTCAGACGATGATCGGCGATGCGCACTTCAGCGAGATGTACGCGATGGACTGGGAGCTCGACTCCGTGCTGATCAGCCACATGGGCGAGGGCAACTGGAAGATCGCCCGCGGCGACCGGCCCGTGAAGCTGATCGATCGCGAGCTCGGCATCGGCCGCCTCGACAACCCGCCGACGCCGGTGTTCTCCGCACAGCCCGGCCCCGCCACCACCGCCGCCCTGATCCCGATCGAGGGCGACTACTACCGCCTCGTCGTCGGTCGCGGCGAGGTACTCGACACGCCCGAGTTGCCGAACGTCGAGATGCACTACTTTCATTTCCGCCCCGATGCGGGTATGGAGGAGTTCATGAACAGTTGGCTGTCGCTCGCCGGCCCGCATCACTTCGTGACGAACCTCGGCGATCACCGGGGTCGGTGGCGCCGTTTTGCGGAGTTGCTCGAGATCGAATACGTGGAGATCTGAGCGAGTGGGCAGGACTTACGGACGGGTCCGCTAGGTGCGCGAGCACCTCGCCGAGGAAGTGCTCGACGCCAACCGCGCGCTCGCCGCGCACGGGTTGGCACCGCTCACCTGGGGCAACGCGAGCGGGATCGACCGCGACGAGGGCCTCGTGGTGATCAAGCCGAGCGGCGTCTCCTACGAGGACATGACCGCGGACGACATGGTCGTGGTCGATCTCGACGGCAACGTAGTTGCCGGCGAGCGCCGGCCCTCGACCGACACGCCGACGCACGTTGCCCTGTATCGCGCGTTTGACGAGATCGGCGGCGTCGTCCACACCCATTCGACGTGGAGCGTGGCGTGGGCGCAGGCGCAGCGCGAGATCCCGCTGCTCGGAACGACCCACGCCGATCTGTGCGCGTTTCCGATCCCGGTCACCCGCGCGCTGACCGAGCAGGAGATTGAGGCCGACTACGAAGGGTCAACCGGGACGTCGCTCGTCGAGCTGATCTCCGAGCGCGGGCCGCTCGAGCTTCCGTGCGCGCTGGTTCGTGGGCACGCGCCGTTCTGCTGGGCGGAGACTCCCGCGAAGGCGGTCGACGTCGCGGTGACGCTCGAACAGGTCGCGAGGATGGCGCTGCTGACCAGGATGGTGGAGCCCGACGCACCACCGCTGCAGGAGGCGCTCCGCGACAAGCACCACGAGCGCAAGCACGGCCCGCAGGCATACTACGGGCAGCCGTGACGACCGAGAACGGGCTCGAACAAGCGCAGGAGAAGATGCGCGACGCGGGTCAGCCCGAGGAGGCGATCCGCGCGTTTGCCGGCGCGTACGAGCGGCTCGTCGGCGGCGATTCGGCGATGCTGCCGAGCGCCGAGCTCGAGCCCGCCGGCGACGTCGACGCGCTCGAGTCACTACCCGAGGCCGACGCCGGTGCGCTCGACGCGGTCGCGGTGATCAAGCTCAACGGCGGGCTCGCGACGACGATGGGCCTGCGAAGCCCGAAGTCACTGGTGGAAGCGCGCGATGGACGGTCGTTCCTCGACGTCATCATCGGCAACACGCTCGCGCTGCGGGAGCGTTACGGGGTGCGCCTCCCGCTCGTACTGATGAACAGCCAGGCCACGCGTGCGGACACTGCGGCGGCGCTCGAATCCCATCCGGATCTCGACACCGGCCTGCCGGTCTCGTTCATGCAGAGCATGGAGCCGAAGCTCGACGCGGAGTCACTCGCGCCGGTGAGCTGGCCGGACGAGCCGTCGCTCGAATGGTGCCCGCCCGGGCACGGCGATGTGTACGGGTCACTCCGCAGCTCGGGGATGCTCGACACGCTGATCGAACACGGCTTCCGCTACGCAATGATCTCCAACGCCGACAATCTCGGCGCGAGCACCGACGCGCGCATCGCCACCTATCTCGATCAGAACGAGATCCCGTTCCTGATGGAGGTGGTGGAGGGGACCGAGGCCGATCGCAAGGGCGGACACATCGCGCGCCGGCGCGCCGACGGACAGCTCGTGCTTCGCGAGACCGCGCAGACGCCGTCCGAGGACGAGGAGTCCTTCCGCGATTACCGCCGGTGGCGCTACTACAACACGAACAGCCTGTGGGTCGACCTGCGCGCGCTGAAGGGCAAGCTCGACCAGACCGACGGCGTGCTCGAGCTGCCGTTGATCATCAACCGCAAGACCGTCGACCCGCGCGACAAGAGCTCGCCGGCGGTGGTCCAGCTCGAGAGCGCGATGGGCGCCGCGATCGGCAGCTTCAAGGGCGCCCAGCTGCTGTGCGTGCCGCGGACGCGGTTCATCCCGGTCAAGACGACCGACGACCTGCTCGTGCTCCGCTCCGACGTGTACACGCTGTCGGACGAGTTCGTCGTCTCGCCGGTGCCCGAGCGCGCCGGGAACCTGCCGTACGTCGAGCTCGACTCCGACTTCTACAAGCTGCTCGACGACTTCGAGAAGCGATTTCCCGGCGGCGCGCCGTCGCTGCGTGAGGCCGAGCGGCTGGTGGTCCACGGCGACGTCACATTCGGCGAAGGCGTACGCGTCCGCGGCGCAGTCGAACTGGACGTCGACGAGCCGACCGAGATCGACGCGGGGACGACGCTCGGGGCTTGAGGCTGTTCGCTGTGAGCTAGCTCGCCTTCTTCGCGCGAGTGCTCTTCGCGCGAGTGCTCTTCGCGCGAGTGCTCTTCGCGCGAGTGGTCTTCGCGCGGGTCGCCGTGGAGCGCTTGGCCGTCGAGCGCGCGCTGCTGCTCGCCTTCGCGGTACTCGCCTTCTTCGTCGCGCGCGAACTCGTCTTCGATCCCGAGTTCGACCGCGACGACGCCGCGGGCTTCTGCGTGATCGCCGCGCGCAGCTTGTCGAAGTCCTTGAGCGCCTGCTTGTTGGTCTTGCTCGCTTCACGCCGGAGCGCCGCGAGCGCCGCCGTCATTTCCTTGTAGCTGCCGGTGGCCCCGCGACCGAGGTGACCGCCGAGCGTCTTGAGCGCGTCGTTGGCGCCGTCGAGCTGCTTCTCGAACCGCGCGATCGACTGCTCGACCTCGCGGCGCGTTGCCTGCCTGGTCGACGTGGCGCGCGCACGCACCCTTCGGGTGGCCTTGCTCGCGCGGGCGGCGGTGGTTTTTGCTGCGGACTTGCGGGCTGGAGGCATCGCTTCTCCCTGTTGAACTGTATGAGTGCGGCAAAGCTTGGCGTACTGAGCGCACGCATGTCACCACATACCGCGGCGGCATGCGTCACAAACGCTTGCACGCTGCGCTGACGTGCGAGGTATTGTGACCGCGATGGACGACGCATCGCGCGGTCCGATCACGATCGTCCTGGCCGACGATCACCTAGTGGTCCGCGCAGGACTGCGTTTGCTGCTGCAAGCCGAGGAGGGATTCGAGGTCGTCGCCGAGGCCGGCGACGTCGCCACGACCGAGCGGCGGGTGACCGCGTACCACCCGCGCGTGCTGATCCTCGACCTCAACATGCCGGGCGAATCGAGCCTGCCCGCAATCCCGCGCCTGCGCCAGAGCGCCCCCGACACGCAGATCGTCGTGCTGACGATGCAGAACGATCCGGCGTTCGCGCGCGAGGCGCTCCGCGCCGGGGCGATCGGATACGTGCTCAAGGAGGCCGCCGAAGGCGAGCTCGTGCAAGCCGTGCGCCTCGCCGCCGAGGGCCGGACCTATCTCAATCCTGAGCTCGGGGCGCGGCTGGCGGCGGAGCCGCAGACCTCGAACGGCCCGCCGGACGATCTGTCATCGCGTGAGATCGAGGTGCTGCGGCTGATCGCGCTCGGCCACACGAACACCGAGATCGCCGCGCATCTGTACCTGAGCGTGCGCACGGTCGAGTCGCACCGCGCGCACATCCAGCAGAAGACCGGACGGACGACGCGCGCGGCGCTCGTCGCGTACGCGCGCGAGCACGAGCTTCTGTAACGCGGGTTCGCAGCCTTGCGCGCGGCTGGGTGTTAGCCAGCGCCGCCCGCGCCCGCGATCTCGTCGCGCTTGGCGTGTGCGGTGGCCGACTTCGGGACCTGCATGAGCAGCGGGTGGTGCCCGCCGCGCGAGCGGCGCACCGCCGCGGCCGAAGCGACGACTGCACCCGTGTGCGTCCACGTCACCGGCGCGGGGGCGAAGCGCAGCAGCGCGGCCCACGTCGCCGGGCCGACGATTCCGTCGGCGGTGAGGCCCTCGGCGGTCTGGAAGCTCTCGACGGCCGACTGCGTGTTCGGGCCGTAATCGCCGTCGATCGGGATCGTGTAGCCGGCAGTGGCCAGGTGCTCCTGCGCCCACACGACGAGATCTCCGAGTGAGCCGAGCCGGAGGATCGGCGTGTCGGCGGTGGGGGTGACGCCGGTGAGGTTGCCGGCGCCGATCGAGATCGCCTTCCACCCTGCGGTGCTCGCCTGCTGCCAGTCCCACCAGCTGACGCCGGCGGCGCCGTAGGTGCGCGACAGCTGGCGGAAGCGGATGATCTGTCCCATCGGCGGGTTTGCATAGACCTGTCCGAGCGGATCGATCGCGCGCTCGTACACCCCGTTGTACGCGTACGTGTGCGCGTACACAGCGTTCACGCTCGTGCCGATGTCCATCCAGTACATCTGCGGCGAGTTGAACTGCGCGCCGCCCGGACCGAGGAACACCGAGTAGGGAAAGCCGGGGTGGTAGTCCACGTACGGGAATCCGGCAAGTGCCACCGGATAACTCTGCCCGACTAACTTGCGCAACTGTGTTATGTAACTCTGCGCCGCGACGTACTTGCCCTCGTATTCACTCTCGGCGTCGATCATGAGGCAGTCCGCGCCGTCACGAACCGCCTGCGCGCCCACCTGCGCTTCCAGCAGCGGGTGGTTGCCA
Source organism: uncultured Solirubrobacterales bacterium (assembly GCA_963699325.1). Lineage (GTDB taxonomy): Bacteria > Actinomycetota > Thermoleophilia > Solirubrobacterales > Solirubrobacteraceae > Palsa-465. The sequence continues at coordinate 380,787 of CAVOTN010000026.1, forward strand.
TAAACATACTGCCACGCGCACACGCGCAGGCCGTCGGCGTGGAGTGTCGAGACGACACTCGGATTGAACTGCGACCACATGTTCGGGCCGTCGCCGCTCTTGATGACCAGCCAGCTGACGCCGTACTGGCGGGCGGTGGCGACGATCGAGGACAGCGTTCCGCCGGCCGATCGCGAGATGTACCAGATCCACATGCCGCGCCCGGCGGCGAAGTCGGACGCCTTGTGGATCACGTGCGCGGGCTTCTTGGCGACCTTCGGCGCGACAGCCGCGCCGGTGCTGGTTGCGGGGGTCATCCCCAGTCCCCCCGCCACGAGCAACCCAACGAGCAGGGCCACGAAGCGCCCGCGGTGTTCAGTCATACGGCCTGCCACCAATGCCACCGTAGCGTAGAACCCGGCAGGCGTGTACAAGTTGCGTTGCCGAATAGAGGAGTCTCACACAGCATGACGTGCATGCTGCGTCGGCAGGTGGGTTGTGGGGCTTGAGTGACGGGCGAGACCCGTCACTCATTGCCACATGGCTACTTGATGAAGAGAATCTCCGAGTACTTCGGAAGCGGCCACAGGTCGTCGGCCACGGTCTTCTCGAGCCGGTCGGCGGCGCTGCGGACCTCCGCCATCGCCGGAACCACCGAGTCCCGCATGAACTCCGCGTGCGCCTCTAGGTCCTCCGGCTGATTATCGGCCAGGTTCGCCGCCTCGAGCCGCTTGATCGCCTCGGTGAACTCGGCGATCAGGTCCGAGGTCTCGCCGGCGAGCTCGCCGAGCTGGGCCTCGAGCAGGAGTGCCAGATGGCGCGCCGCCGCCGGCAGCAGCATCGTGCGCGCGATCGACGCCTGAGTCTCGGACTCGATGTTGAGCTTGGTCACGTACTGCTCGAGGAAAACCTCGTGGCGGGACTCGAGCTCGCGGCGAGAAAGCACCTTGTGCTTCTCGAACACCGACACCGTCTCGTCGGAGATGAGATACGGCAGCGCGTCCGGAGTCGCCTGCAGGTTCAGCAGGCCCCGGCGCTCAGCCTCGGAGTGCCACTCCTCGTCGTAGTTGTCGCCGCCGAAGATGATCTGCTTGTTGGCGGCGTAGCTGCGCTGGAGGATCGGCCGCAGCGCGTCCTCGAGCACGGCGTCGCGCAGCGGATCACCGGCCGACGGGCCGTCCTTGACCGCCGCCTCGAGCTCATCGGCGAGCTCGTCGATGGCTTCCGCCACGATCGTGTTGAGCACGGTGTTGGGGAGCGCTGGCGACTGACTGGAGCCGAGCGCCCGGAACTCGAACTTGTTGCCGGTGAACGCGAACGGGCTCGTCCGGTTGCGGTCGCCACCGTGCTTGGGCAACTGCGGCAGCACCGGCGTCCCCAGCCCGAGGAACGACTGCGCTCTGGTCTCGGAGGTCTCGCCGCGCTCGAGGGCGCCGAACACGTTCTCGAGTTCGGCGCCGAGGAAGATCGAGATGATCGCCGGCGGCGCCTCGTTCGCGCCGAGGCGGTGATCCTGACCCGGTGAGGCGATCGACGCGCGCAACAGGCCCTGATACTCGTTGACGGCCTTGATCACCGCCGCGCAGAAGAACAGGAACTCGAGGTTCCGGTGCGGGGTGTCGCCGGGCTCGAGCAGGTTCTTGCCGGTGTCGGTGCCCATCGACCAGTTGTTGTGCTTGCCCGAGCCGTTGACGCCGGCGAACGGCTTCTCGTGCAGGAGGCATACGAGTCCGTAGCGTCGCGCGACGTTCTGCATCAGCTGCATCGTCAGCTGCTGATGGTCCGAGCCGACGTTCGAGTTCTCGAAGATCGGCGCGATCTCGTACTGGTTCGGGGCCACCTCGTTGTGGCGGGTCTTGACCGGCACGCCGAGCTTGGCCAGCTCGCGCTCGGTCTCGAGCATGTACGCGAGGATCCGGTCGGGGATCGACCCGAAGTAGTGGTCGTCGAGCTCGTGGCCCTTGGGTGGCTTGGCGCCGAACAGCGTGCGGCCCGTCGTGATCAGGTCGGGCCGTTCGAAGTAGTACTGCTCGTCGATCAGGAAGTACTCCTGCTCGGGCCCGATCGTCGTGAAGACGCGGTTCGCGTCGGTGTCGCCGAACAGCTTGAGCGCGCGGATCGCCGACTTCGACAGCGCGTCCATCGAGCGCAGCAGCGGGATCTTGTGGTCGAGCGCCTCGCCCGTCCACGACGCGAACGCGGTCGGAATACACAGCAGCGTGCCGTTCGGGTTCTCGAGGATGAACGCCGGCGAGGTCGGGTCCCAGGCGGTGTAGCCGCGCGCCTCGAACGTGGCGCGGATGCCGCCGGTCGGGAAGCTCGAGGCGTCGGGCTCTCCCTGGATCAGCTCCTTGCCCGAGAACTCCGCGATCGCGGTGCCCTCCTCGGTCGGGGCGTAGAAGCTGTCGTGCTTCTCCGCGGTCGAGCCCGTCAACGGCTGGAACCAGTGCGTGTAATGGGTCGCTCCCCGCTCCATCGCCCATTCCTTCATCGCGAGCGCGACCGCGTCGGCGAGCGAGGTGTCGAGCGCCTCGCCGCGGGCGAGCGTTCGCTGCAGGCGCTTGAAGACGTCGGAGGAGAGACGCTGGCGCTGGACGGCGCGGCTGAACACGTTCGCGCCGAACACCTGGTTGTCGGAGAGTGTGAGATCGGGAGCCCCCAAGGCGGGTGGGTGGGGAGACCCATTCTTCTTAGCCCACTGCGCGGCGAGGACGTTCTGCTGGCGGATGCGAGGCATGCGTTGATTTCCTTCCTGTGGGCGCCACAGCGGCGCAGGCGCGTACAAAACCCCGCCTCGACGGGGCCGAGGCATACGAACCACAGATTAACGCCGGTGCACGGCCGCCGTCATTATCCGGATGTCCAAAGTGGCCGTCGCACGTGGACAAGCGCGGTCGTGGGATACTCGGCACATGCCGTTCAACCGCGAGCTCGGCTGGCAGGCATACGTCCCCGACGAGGAGCGCTACGAGCGGATCCCGTATCGCCGCTGCGGGCGCAGCGGGCTCAAGCTCCCGGCGATCTCGCTCGGCCTGTGGCAGAACTTCGGCGACGACCGCCCGCTTGCGAACAGCCGGGCGATCATCCGCCGGGCGTTCGACCTCGGGATCACGCACTTCGACCTGGCCAACAACTACGGGCCCCCGTACGGGACCGCCGAGATCAACTTCGGGCGGATCTTCGAGGAGGATTTGAAGGGCTACCGTGACGAGATCGTGATCTCGACCAAGGCCGGATACGACATGTGGCCCGGCCCGTACGGCGAGTGGGGATCGCGCAAGTACCTGATGGCGAGCCTCGAGCAGTCGCTGAAGCGCATGCGGCTCGACCACGTCGACATCTTCTATTCGCACCGGTTCGATCCCGACACGCCGCTCGAGGAGACGATGGGCGCGCTCGACGCGATCGTCCGCCAGGGCAAGTCGCGCTACGCCGGGATCTCCTCCTACGGTCCCCGCCGGACCGAGGAGGCCGCGCTGATCCTGCGCGAGCTCGGCACGCCGCTGCTCATCCATCAGCCCTCCTACTCCCTGATCAATCGCTGGATCGAGGAGGAGCTGCTCGACGTGCTCGAGCGCGAGGGCACGGGCACGATCGTGTTCTCGCCGCTCGCCCAGGGCCTCTTGACCGGCAAGTACCTCGACGGCGTGCCCGCGGACTCACGCGCGCGGATCGGGAACTACTTCGACGAGTCGATGCTGACGCCAGAGAATCTCGCGCGCGTAAAGGGTCTGAACGAGATCGCGCAGCGGCGTGGGCAGTCGCTCGCGCAGATGGCGATCGCCTGGGTGCTCCGCGATCCGCGGATCACGAGCGCGCTGCTTGGAGCCAGCAGCGTCGCGCAGCTCGAGCAGAACGTGGCGGCCCTCGACCGCCTCGACTTCGACCCGGCCGAGCTCGAGGAGATCGACAGCCACACCGGCGACGGCGGCGTCAACCTCTGGGCCGCGAGCAGCAACGAATAGGCGGAATCAGGCGCCGGGAGCTCTCGAGTGACGATCGTTACAGGGGCCTGATTCCGCAGGCCCAGTCAAACCCTACGGGTTGCTCGACGAGGTCGTGACGATCTGGCCGTTGTTGTTCACGTAGGACTCGGACGGGGCGTTGTGGATCGTGACCACGAACGTCCCGTGCGGGAGCCCGCCGCCCTGGAGAACGGCCTTGGCCTTGCCGTTGAGGCCGGCGGCGACCTCCCAGGCGACCACGTGCCGGCCGGGCGCCACCGCGGTCACAGTCCAGTCGAACCTGGCCGTCTTCCCGGGCGCGAGCGAGCCCAGGGACCAGGTATTCGAGTACGCGGTGACGGCGCCACCGGGGCTGCCGCTGCCGTCGGTGGATCCGGGCTGGCAGCCGGCGTTGCACGCGCCTGGGGGCCGGTCGACCACCCACACCGGCCGCGACGCGTTCGCGAGCCCGGTCATCTGGAGATCCTGCGCGAACGCCGCCGCGTCCGTGCCCTCACCCGTCGGTGCGGGATACGCACACGTGACGTTGCAGATCGTCACCGCAATATTCGGGATCGTCTTCGAGCCGGTGTTGCGGACCGCGAGCACGAGGTGGCTGTGCTCGGACAGGCGCTGCGAGGCGGGGAAGGCCGCGGTCGCCACGGCCACCGGGAAGTTCCCGCTCGGTTCGCTGGCGTCCTGGCGGGCGCCGCCGCCGCACGCGGACAGGACGAGCGCCGTAAGCGCTCCGCAGATCAGACCAAGGCTCCTCCAGGGCACGGCGCGCCGAACATAGCAACTGCCCTGCGCGCTCACGCCGGTTCCGGGGCGACGGTTCGGATTTGGTGTTTGCGGGCATAGGTCCCTACGCTTAGCCCGTCAGCCGCGTGGCGGCACTGCAGACCCGGGAGGCTGGAGCAGATTTGATCAGAGCCGTCGCCGATCGTGGGTACTCGCCCATCAAGGGCCTACTCGAAGAGGTCGGCAACATGATGATCCTGACTGGCAAGACGCTGGTCTCTGCCGTCCGGCCGCCGTATCCGTACGGGCCCGAGTTCGTCGGCCAGTTCATGTTCGCGCTGCGGCTGTGCTGGTTCCCGCTGCTGATCTCGACGATCGCGTTCGGGTACGAGGCGCCGGGCCTTCAGGCCGCGAACTTCCTCGTGCTGTTCGGCGCACTCGACCGCCTCGGCGGGTTCTTCGTGCTCGCCTCGATCCGCGAGTTCGCGCCGTTCGTCGACGCGATCGTGCTCGCCGGCGTCGCCGGCACCGCGATCACGGCCGACCTCGGCGCCCGCAAGATCCGCGAGGAGCTCGACGCGCTCCAGGTGCTCGGCGTCGACCCGATCAAGAACCTCGTCGTGCCGCGATTCCTCGCGCTGATGCTGGTCACCGGCCTGTTCGACATCTACGCGGTGATCTTCGGTGTCTTCGGCGGGATCCTGGCCACGCTCGTCAACCACGCCTCGCTCGGTCCGTTCTTCTCGACCTTCTTCAACAACGCCGAGACGACCGACCTGTGGGGGTCGGTGGTCAAGACCACGCTGTTCGGCGCGATCATCGCGGTCGTCTGCTGTTACAAGGGGATGACCGCCTCGGGCGGGGCCGAGGGGGTCGGCCGCGCCGTCAACCAGGCGGTCGTGATCGCGTTCCTGGGGATCTTCGCGTTCAACTACGCGTTCACCCAGACGCTGCTCGCCACCCATCCCGAGATCACGACGATTCCGCGATGACCGCATGAACGACCTGATCGTCACCCCCAAGGGCTGGATCGAAAGCTTCGGCGAGATCGCCAAGTTCACCACGCAGGTGCTCGGCGAGGTGTTCCGCCTGCGCGTGTTCAAGTTCTTCGGCGAGACGCTCCGCCAGGCGGGCATCCTGATCGTCGGCTCGGCGATCGTGATCTGCCTGCTCGTGTTCATCGTCGGCCTCACGTGCGGGATCGAGGGCGCCTACCTGCTGCGCTCGCAGGGCGCGCCGGCGTTCTCCGGCGTGTTCTCGGCCTGGTGCGACCTGCGCGAGCTCGCGCCGCTCGCGTTCGGCTACATGATGGCGGCGAAGGTCGGCACCGGAATCGTCGCCGAGCTCGGCTCGATGCGGATCTCCGACGAGATCGACGCGCTCGAGGTGATGGGCATCAGCGGCATGACGTTCCTGTGCGGGACGCGGCTGCTGGCGGCCTGGCTCGTGCTGCCGTTCGTGTACGTGATCGCGATCGGCGCCGGGTTCGTGGCCAGCTACATCGCGGTCGTGCAGCAGATCGGAGACGTGTCCTCGGGGGGCTACTTCCTGATCTTCTGGGAGTTCCAGAATCCACCCGACCTCTTATTCAGCTTGATAAAGGCGATGGCGATGGCGACGCTCATCGTTCTAGTCGGCTGCTATTACGGGTACAACGCAAGCGGTGGGCCTGTAGGCGTAGGTACCGCCACCGCGAAGTCGATGGTCCTTAACCTGGTCGGTGTACATCTCATCGGAATGCTCGGCACGCAGCTCTTCTGGGGCGCCAATCCCCGGGCACCAATCGGAGGCTGACGATGGCGTTTGACGACGAAGACTGGGACGCTGAAGAGTCCGAAGGCGCCGGGGGCGACGAGCCGGCGCCGATCCATGGCGAGAACGGCGGCGACGCGGGCGACGACCGCGACGATCAGCGTGACGCGGACGCGCACGAAGGCGAGCGCGAGACCGGCTCGCGCGTGTCGGTGGTCGACGAGCAGGCACCGCGCCCCGGGCCGCCTCCGGGCGCCTCCGAGGACGAATACAAGTGGCACACCTACAAGGTGTATCCGTCGGGGCGCCCCGACGCGGTCGAGTTCATCGACACGTATAAGGCGTTCGGGCGAACGCAGATCCTGCGTGGGCTGAACATGGGCCTGCCCGAGGGGATGGTGTCGATGATCCTCGGGCCGTCGGGCACGGGCAAGTCCGTGTGCATCAAGCACATGGTCGGCCTGTTGTACCCCGACGAGGGCGACATCCTGGTGCACGGGGAGTCGGTCCCGAACATGCGCGACGACGATCTGTTCGAGATGCGCAAGAAGTTCGGGCTGCTGTTCCAGGACGGCGCGCTGTTCGGGTCGATGAACGTGTTCGACAACGTCGCCTTCCCGCTGCGGCAGCACACCGAGAAGGGTGAGGACGAGGTCGAGGACATCGTCATGCGGCGGCTGAAGGAGGTCGGTCTCGCCGAGGCCGTGGACAAGCTGCCCAACGAGCTCTCGGGCGGGATGCGCAAGCGTGCCGGGTTCGCGCGAGCGCTTGTGCTCGAGCCCGACATCCTGCTGTTCGACGAGCCCGACTCGGGGCTGGACCCGGTGCGCACGGCGCTGCTCGGCGAGCTGATCCTCGAGATCCACCGCGACATGATGGAAGAGGCAAAATCGAAGGGTCGGGAGCACCTCCCGACCTTCTGCGTGATCACCCACGACATCATGAGCGCGCGGCGGGTCGCGGATTACATCAACGTGCTGTGGAAGGGCCGGATCGTCGAGGCCGGTCCGGCCGAGGACATGCTCAACTCCGAGAATCCGTTCATCCGCCAGTTCCTGTCCGGGGAGTCGCAGGGCCCGCTCTCGATGGATTAGCGACGCGATGGTGGCGAAGATGTTGGAGCGGCTGGTGCGGGCCGTTGCGGGCAGACCGGCGGTGACCCTCGGTGTCGTGCTCGCGCTCGCGCTTGGCGGCGGGGCGCTCGCGCTGCGCCTGCAGCCAAACACCAACAGCGACACGTTCGTCAGCCGCTCGTCGCCGACGTTCCAGGCGAGCCTCGACGACAACAAGCACTTCGGCGGCGATCCCGTGGTGATCCTGATCCGCGAGCCGCTGACCGATCTCGTCGAGACCAAGGATCTCGCGACCGTCAGCCAGCTCGAGGCGTGCCTCGCCGGCCAGGTGGTCGTCGCCAACCAGCAGCTCCAGGCGTTCACACCGGCGCCGGCCGGATCGGCCACGCCGTACGGAGGGTGGGGGAGCCCCTGCGGGAAGCTGATGAAGGCCAAGCCGGCGCAGGTCGTGTACGGACCGGGGACGTTCCTGAACCGCGCGGTCGCCGCCGTCAACACCGAGATCGAGCAGATCACGAGCTCGGCGCAGCAGACCGTCCAGACCGCCAAGACGAGCGCTTATCAACTCGCGCTCGCGCGGCACATGTCAAAGAAGCAGGCGACGACGCTCGCAAACGCGGCAGGTTCGATCGCCCAACAGCAGGAGACGTCGAACCTGCTCCAGATGTACCTGAACTCGGGCATCTCGGGCCAGCCGACGATCGACGACCCGCAGTTCATCCCCGAGATCGTGTTCGACCAGACGCGCGGCGTGAACCAGCCGAAGTCCCGGTTCGCCTACCTGTTCCCGACCGCCAACTCGGCGCTGATCCAGGTCCGGCTGAAAGCATCGCTGAGCGCGGCGCAGCAGGCCCAGGCGATCAAGTGGATCGAGCAGGCCGTACAGATGCCGATGTTCCGCTCCGCCTACCACGGCACGTACACGGTCTCGGGAGTGCCGGTCGTGACCAACGCCCTCGCCTCGACGATCATTGGCTCGATTGCGGGCCTGCTCGCCGCGGCGCTGGTGGTGATGGGCGTGGTGTTGCTGCTCGTGTTCCGCTCGCGTCCGCGGCTGCTGCCGCTCGGGATCGCGCTGGCGGCGACCGGAATCACGTTCGGAGTGGTGTCGCTGGTCGGCGGGTCGCTGACGATGGCGTCGATCGCGGTGCTGCCGATTCTGATCGGGCTGGCGGTCGACTACGCGATCCAGTTCCAGGCGCGCATCGATGAGGCCGCCGGCGACGTCGCGCAGGCGACGCTCGCCGCTGCGCCGACGATCGCGACCGCCGCGCTGGCGACGGCTGCCGGCTTCCTGGCGCTGTTGCTGTCGCCGGTGCCGATGGTCCGCGGGTTCGGCCTGCTGTTGATCGTCGGAATCGGAATCGCGCTCGCGTGCGCGCTCACCGCGGGCTCGGCCGCGATGGTCCTCGCCGGACGGCGGCGATCGGCCGGGGTCGGCCCCCGGCGACCGGTTCGGTTCCGGACCCCGCCGTCCCTCGGATTCGTCGGCGCCTCGGCGCGCGGAGCGGGGGAGATCCTCGGCGACGCTCGGGACCGGGCCGGGGTCTCGCGACGCATGGGCCGGGTCTCGCGACGCGCGGGTCGGGTCGCGCGGGACGCGGTCGCAGGGGCAGCGCGGCGGCCTGGTCGCGTCCTGCTCGTGGGACTGGTCCTGGCCGCGGCCGGCTGGGTGGCGGACACGCAGATGCCGGTCCAGTCCGACGTGACCAAGCTCGTCCCGTCGAACATGCCCGCGCTGCAGAACCTGCGCACGCTCGAGCGCGTCACCGGCGTGTCGGGCGAGATCGACGTCGTCGTCCACTCGAGCAATGTCGCGACGCCCGCGACGATCGGCTGGATGGTGCGCTACGAGAACACGCTGCTGGCCCACTTCGGGTACGTCGAGGAGAAGGGGTGCGCCCGGGCGACGCTGTGCCCGGCGCTGTCGCTGCCCGACCTGTTCTGCTCGGGCAGTCAGGCGACGAGCGGCTCGTGCTCGGGTTCGCTGACCACCGGCCTGATCTCGAGCCTGCTCAAAGCGGTCCCGCCCTACTTCTCCCAGGCGGTGATCACGCCCGACCATCGCGAGGCGACGCTCGCCTTCGGCATCCGCCTGATGCCGCTGTCCCGCCAGCAGCAGGTGATCGACTACATGCGGGCGCACATGCATCCACCGTCCGGCGTCCGCGCCGAGCTCGCCGGCCTGCCGGTGCTCGCGGCCCAGGCGGATGCATCGCTGTCGTCGTCGGGGCACCGGATGCTGATGCTGCTGGCCGGGCTGCTCGCGGTCGGGCTGGCGCTGCTCGCGGTGCTGCGCACGGTCCAGCGAGCGCTCGTCCCGCTGGTGCCGATCGCGCTCGCCACGGGGTGGTCGTCGCTGATCCTGTTCGCGACCCGGATCCCGCTCAACCCGATGTCGGCCACGCTCGGGGCACTTGTGATCGCGATCTCCACCGAGTTCAGCGTGCTCCTGTCCGAGCGGTTCCGCCAGGAGCGCCGCGCCGGGCGCTCGCCGGCCGATGCTCTCGCGCACACGTACCGATTTACGGGAGCGGCGGTGCTCGCGTCGGGCATCACCGCGATCGCCGGCTTCGGGGTGCTCACCCTGTCGAGCATCACGATGCTGCGCGACTTCGGGCTGGTGACGCTCGTCGACCTGACGGTTTCGCTCGGTGGAGTGCTGCTCGTACTGCCGTCGGTGCTCGCCTTGTCGGAGCGGGGTGACGTCGTGCAGCGCGTCCGCGAGCTTCCGGGACGGCTTGCCGGCGGGTTGCCGCGGCGGCGGCGAGCCCGGGTGGCGTGAGCGGGTCCGAGCCGGCTGACGGCGGGGGGCGGTCACCGGGCGAGGGACCTACGGACGGCCAGATCCCGACTCCCGCCAGGGCGCTGATCGACAACCGGCGCTACGCCTGGATCATCGGCGGGCTTGCGGCGGTGCTGGTGGTCGGTTTCGTCGTGTACGCGTTGACCTCCCATCACACCGGGTCCGGGACGCCGGGTGTGGCCGCCGGGCAGCCACTTCGGTATTTCTCCGCGCCGCTGGCGGCGTCGACCTTGAACGGCGACGCGAACCTCGATCCGCCGTGCACGCTTGCGCGCCACGATCCCCGCGCGCTCAACGTCTGCCTGCTGGCCAAGCGCGGGCCGCTCGTGCTCGACTTCTTCGTGACCGGCTCCCGGGCGTGCGAGCGCGAGGTGAGCACGATGCAGGCGCTCGCTTCCGAACCGGGGACGCGGGACGCTCAGTACGCGGCGGTGGCGGTCAACACGAGCCATAAGGGGGCCGCCAAGGCCGTTCGCGTACACGGGTGGACGATCCCTGTCGCCTATGACCCCGACGGCGGCGTCGGCGGGCTGTACGGCGTCACCGCCTGCCCGCTGGTCGAGCTCGCCTATCGTGGCGGGACAGTGGCCCAGCGATTGATCGGCGAGCACTGGCTGTCCGGGGAGGCCCTGGCGGGGCGGGTCCAGGCGCTGCTGGGCAGGTGACCGGCGGCGATGAGCTCCGTCGCCGGTCTCGTGGAGCCGAAGGTGCGGGAGGAGTTCCCGGGTCTGCGCCTGCGCTGGACCGCGCTCGATGCGCGCGTGCGCGGCAGCTCCCGCGAGGTCGCGCGGCGGCTGCGGGATCTGTCCGATCGCTACCGCGGCGCCGGCGTGGTGGCGATGCGCACCCAGCCGATCCCGCACGCCTACCGGGCCTTCTTCCGCCATGTCGGGGTTGATCCGGACGCCGCGTGGATTCCGGCCGAGGCGGCGGCGGTCGGGCGGCTGCTCCACGGCCGCTTCGAATCACGGGATGCGCTCGCGGACGCGTTGCTGATCGCACTGGTCGAGACTGGCGTACCGGTGTGGGCCCTCGACGCCGGCATCGTCGACAGCGACAGCCTCGGAATCCGGACGGCGGTGGCGGGGGACCGGCTCGGGCGCGCAGGCCCGAGTGTTCCCCTGGCTGCGGGGCAGCTTGTGGTCGCGGACGAGGTCTGCGTCCATGCCTCGCTGTTCGGCGAGCCGGCCGCAGGTCATGCCCCGGGGCCGCAGACTCAGCGGATCGTGCTGTTCGCGGTCGGCGTCGACGGAGTCCCGGCGATCCACGTCGAGGAGTCGCTGTGGATCGCGGCGGACGTCCTCGGAACCCCTTAGATCCGGGCGGGGCCTGATGCTAAGCTGGCCCGGGCTCCCGAAAGGAGGCAGCGTTGGAGCTTCTCGAACACGACTCACGTGCCGTGGAGGACGCGGAACTGGCGACGCTGACGCGTGCTCGCCAGGACGAGCGGGCCGCACGACGGTCGCTGCGGGCGCAGATCGACAAGCTCGAGCGCGAGCTGGCGGAGGCGTTCGTCACCGCCTATCCGATGGGAGGCCTCGACGCCCAGCCGGCGCGTTCCAGCGCCACCCCGCGGCTGCTCGGGCTCGGCGAGCTCGAGCGTGTCCGCGACGAGCTGGCGGCGCGCGTCCAGTCGGCCCGAGCGACGATCTCAGAGCGCGCCGATCAGCAGGCGGCGCGCCGGCTGGCGCTCGAGAAGATGCTGCTCGACCCGGGCCGCTATCGGTTCGTCCGGATCTCCAACCGCGAGATCGGCGAGCCGGGCTGCGGGGTGTGGTACGTGCGGCCGCGGCTTGGGCTGGTCGGGATGCTGATGGGCTGGTGGGAGGTCAAGCTCTCCTCCGGCTGTCCGTTAGCCACCGCCGCGCGCTCGTGATGGGCGTCGCGGCAAGTGGCCAAGGCTAACCTCGGCATTACGTGCGCGAGCTTCTGAGGACGGGCGTCGGCGCGACGCTGGTGCTGCTGATCATGTTCATCGGCAGCCTCGTCCTGTGGATCGGGACGCCGCTGCTGTGGCTGTGGGTCGGGTCCCAGGTCCAGGGGGCGACGTCGTCGCTCGGGACGGCGCTCGGCGTGAGCTTCATCGGCGTGGTGGCGACGATCGGGTTGCTCGCCCTGGTTCTGGCCAAGCTGAGCGACGTCTACCAGGCGAATCGGCTTTCCCGGGGCCTCGACGACACGGGGCACTATGTGCTCGAGGCCGTACTCGTGGTGAGCGCCGGCGTGACGCTGGCGGCGTTCGTGGTCTGGTTCTTCTTCTTCGCCGGCGCGAGTCCCGTGCCGGTCGGGATCCAGATCTGAGGGCCGGGTCCCGCGCCACCGCCCCCGGGCGGTCGCGCGGGTCCCATCAGAGCCTGTCTAAACGCTGAGCAGCTCGAACGCTCGAGCGGTGCACGACTCGAGCTGGTCGGCGAGCATACGACGCTGGCGATCAGTGAGCGCACCGAGTGTCTTCGTCTCGGTGATGTGATGCCGTGAGAGGAACTTCCGGCACTTGGTGCTGCCCCACCGCCGCTGACTCATCAGCAGCTCGCCAATCGCCCAACTGAACGCCTCATCGGGCGGGTCCAAAATGATGTCCGCGGCGGAAGCTTCTCCCTCAGCGATCCTTCGCTTCAGCTCCGCGCGGGCGAGCCTGACCGCGTTGGCTCGTTCCAGTGCTCGCAGTCGTTGCGGCGCCGGGGTCATCGTGGCGGTCTCACTCATTTGGTGCTTCGCTTCCTCCCATTAGGTCCGACGCGGCGGACACTGTTGTTTACAAACCACGGCAGGGGTCCGCGAGACCCCCCTCCCGTGGGTCCTAAATCTGCGCAACTGCTATTCCCGCGCGCTGTGGCGTGCGGTTGACTTCCACCCCCGTTCCGGCCTTCCCTACCCGTTTGGCCGCGCTGTCGTCGGCCACTTCGGTAGGAGGCAGAAGCTACGACATCGGCGCGGATAACAGCAACGTCACAAGTGCCGCCCATGCGCTTAGAGCGTGTTTTTTTTGAAGCGGCACGTCTTGTGCGAGTGTGGACAAGCCGAGGCCCGCGCATGCTCCCTTGCGTCGAGGGGCGATGACGTCCCTCGACTGACGGCGGGGCCGCCTCTACGCCCGGCCCGGCAGCGGGCCGTGCTCGCGCTCGAACGCCTGCTTGGCGTCAGCGAAGATCTCGAGCGCCCGGTCGAGCGTGTCGCGATCGTGCGTGGCCATCACGCTCGTTCGCAGCAGCGCGCCGGCCGGCGGGACGGCCGGATGGAGCGCGACGTTGACGTACAGCCCGCGCTCATACAGCGCCTTCCACAGGAACGCCGCCTTCCAGTCGTCGCCGACGACGACCGGGACGACGGTGGTCACGATCTCGGTGCCGTCGGCCAGCCGGGTCGGCTTCACGACCTGGAATCCGAGCGCGTCGAGCCCTCGATGCAGGTAGCGCGCGTTGTCGAGGACCCGTGCGAACAGCTCGCGCCCGTCGTCCGAGCGGCAGATCCTGACCGCCGCCAACGCCGCCCCGACCGCCGCCGGGACGGCCGAGGCGGTGAACATGAACGGGCGGGAGGAGACGCGCAGGAACTCGATCACGTCGGCCGGCCCGGCGATCACGCCGCCGCACGAGGCGAGCGACTTCGAGAACGTGGCCATCCGCAGATCGACCTGGTCCTCGACGCCGAACAGCTCGGACGCGCCGGCGCCGCGCGCGCCCAGCACTCCCAGCGCGTGGGCCTCGTCGACCATCAGCCGGGCGCCGTAACGGCGGCTCAGCTCGGCGATCTCAGGCAGGGGCGCGACGTCCCCCTCCATCGAGAACACGCCGTCGACGACGACCAAGATCCCGCCGCCGTCGCCGGCGGCCTTCTCGAGCGTCTGCTCGAGCTTGTTCATCCGGTTGTGCCGAAACGCCCGGAGCTTGGCGCGGGAGAGGATGCAGCCGTCGAGGATCGAGGCGTGGTCGCCGGAGTCGACCACGACCGTGTCCCCGGGCGCGAGGATCGTGCCGAGCGCGCCGACGTTCGCCTGGTGCCCGGTCGTGAACACAAGGGCGGCCTCGGTTCCGAACCAGTCTGCGAGCTCCTGCTCGAGCTCGAGGTGCAGGTCGGTTGTCCCGTTCAGGAAGCGCGAGCCCGTGAGTCCCGTGCCGTAGCGGTTCAGGGCGTCGAGCGCGCCTTGCTTGACCCGCTCGTCTCCGGTCAGCCCCAGGTAGTTGTTGGAGCCGAGCATGATCCGGCGCTTGCCTTCCATCTCGACGACCGGCAGGGTCGGGCCCTCGAGCACACGGAAGTAGGGGACGAGGTCGAGCTCGCGGGCCGCGCGCAGCTGCTCTAGACGCTCGTGCTCGCGGGCCTTGGCGAAGACATCGATTGAGGTGGACATATAACGTTCCGGATCAGATGGCGCTGGACGTGACGCTGCCGGCTCGCCGGGGCCTGGAAGTACGCCCCGTCGCGGGCAAGAGCGAGCTGGACATATTCATCAAGCTGCCATGGCGGCTTTATCGTAACGAGCCCAACTGGGTGCCGCCGTTGCTGTTCGACCGCAAGCGGTTCTTCGACCGCGGCGCGCAATCCGTTCTTCAAGCACGCCGAGGTCGAGTTCTTCCTGGCTTGGCGGGGCGAGACGCCGGTCGGCCGCATCACCGCACACATCGACCGCCACTTCAACGAGTTCCAGCAGCACGACTGGGGAATGTTCGGCTTCTTCGAGTGCGAGAACGACGTCGAGGCCGCGAACGCGCTCCTGACGGCGGCGGAGGAGTGGCTCCGCGCTCGCGACCGGGACCGGATGGTGGGCCCGATGGACTTCACCACCAACGACGAGTGCGGGGTGCTCATCGACGGCTACGAACTGCTCCCGACGGTCCTGACCAACTGGCACCACCCGTACTACCCGCGCCTGATCGAGGGCGCCGGGCTGACCAAGGCGATGGACCTCTACATGTGGACGCTCGAGGTGTCCGAGCGCTCCGCGGTCCACCCGGCGATCTGGCGCGCGGCGGCCGACGTGGAGCGGAAGTACGGCATCACCGTGCGGGCGATGCGCAAAAAGGACATGGAGGCCGAGATCGGCCGCTTCCTGGAGGTCTACAACGCCGCCTGGGAGCGGAACTGGGGCTTCGTTCCGCTCACCGAGGAGGAGGTCCGCCACTACGCCAAGGACCTCAAGCCGGTGCTCGACGAAAACTGGGCGTTCATCGCCGAGAAGGACGGCGAGCCCGTCGCCGCCGGCCTCACGTTGCCCGACTACAACGAGGTCCTGATCCACATGAACGGCCGCCTGCTCCCGTTCGGCTGGGCCAAGGCGCTGTGGTACAAGCGCAAGATCGACCGTGTCCGCGTGTTCGCGCTCGGAGTCAAGCCGGAGTACCAGCACACCGGGATCGGGGCGAAGCTGTACGAGATGCACTACGACGCGGCGGAGCGCACGAACCAGAAGAAGGGAGAGACCGGCTGGATCCTCGAGACCAACAAGTCGATGAACCGGGCGATGGAGCGGATGGGCGGCCGGATCGTCCGAACCTACAGGGTCTACGAGAGGCTTCTTTGAACTTGACCGCCGGCGCTGTCACCATGTCCCGGGCATGACTGAGCCTTTCGCGGACGAACAGGCCCCAGAGGTGGCGACAGTCGTCGAGCCTGCTGTGGTCGAGCCGAGGAGGAGGTGGTCGACGGGCTGCCGGTGATCGCCGAGGTCCGGGCGATCGAGCGCCCGAGCCCTGCGTCGCTGCCGGCCGTCCAGGCGGCCGCCGCGGCCGCCACCGGGTTCGTCGCCGGCGCGGCGACGATCGCGCTGATCAAGCGCCGGTCCACCCGCAAGATGGCGCGTAACGGCAAGAACGGCTCTCGCCGCGTCGCCGACCTGTTGCCGATCACAGCGTCGCGGTCGTTCCTGGTCGACGTGCACGTGATCGGCAAGCAAGGGGATTGAGCACGTCCGGAGGCCCGGCTGGTCCGGCCACCGTCCGGGCCCGCGCCCCCGGGGGACGAGGTCCGGGTCGAGGTCCGCCCGCGCTGGGTGTTCGCCCTGCCGCTCCGAAACGGTCTCGACGGCCTTGTGCGGGCCCGGGGTGGGGTTCTGCACCGCCTCCTGCATTTCGGTGAGCTGCCGGTGCTGGTGCGGGTGGCCCAACCGTCGCGCGACCGGGTGGTGTTCGGGGCGCGCTCTGACTCGCGCGAGGCGGCCGAGTGGGGGATCGAGCGGATGCGGCTCGCGCTCGGAATCGATCAGGACATCGAGCCGTTCTACGAGCGCTTCCGGTTCGATCCGCTGATCGGGCGGTCGGTGCGGTCCTCGCCCGGTCTGCGGGTGGGCGGAAAGCCGGAGCCGTTCGAGGCGTTGGCGTGGGCGATCTGCGAGCAGCTGATCGAGTTCGGCCGCGCGGCGGCGATCGAGCGTCGCCTGATCGCCCGGCTGGGGCGCCGCTGTGCCGCGAGCGGGATGCGGGATGCGCCCACGGCGGCGGTGCTGGCGGCGCAGGCGCCGGCGCTGCTGCAGTCGTTCGATCTCTCGGGCGGCCGAGCGGTGGCGCTGGTCCGTGCCGCGCGCGAGGTGGCGAGCGGCCGGGTCGACCTCCACGATCCCGACCACGAGCGGGCGTGGCGCCGGCTGCGGGCGATCCGCGGCATCGGCAGCTGGACGGTCCAGATGCTGGCGCTCACCGGCCAGGGCCGGTTGGATCAGCTGCCGTGCGGAGACGTGGGGTATCTGAAGCTCGTGGGGCGGCTACGCGCCGGCGCGGCCGGGAGCGCATTCGCGACCGGGGACCCGTGGGCGCGCGCCACCGAGGACGAGGTCGCCGAGTTCTTCGCGCCGTACGCGCCGTGGGCGGGGCTGGCGGGGCTGCACGCGCTCCGGCTGGGCGGCGGGTCGGCGGCGACGCGGGTGGCGGCGTAAGGCCCGGGAACGCCCATGGGGGGCGCTGATGCGTACTATGCGGCCGGGCGGGTAGGGCTTTGGCACGTTTGCAACTGCCTGCGGGACGAGCGCGAACGGCTCGCGCGCGGGCCGGCGATCGAAAAAAGGGGCGCCACCATGAACTTCGACCTGCAAGAGACCACGATCCACGGCCACCGGGTCGCGTACCGGATGGCGGGGAGCGGCCCGCCGATCATGCTCATCCACGGGATCACGGCGTCGTCGGTGGTCTGGGAGACGGTCGGACTCCAGCTGGCGCGCCACCACACGGTGCTCGCCCCGGACCTGCTCGGCCATGGACACAGCGCCAAGCCTCGAGGCGACTACTCGATGGGCGCGTTCGCGTCGGGTATTCGTGACCTCGTGCTGACGCTCGGCCTGGGGCCGGTGACGGTTGTCGGCCATTCGCTCGGCGGCGGGGTGGCGATGCAGTTCTCCTACCAGTTCCCGGACCGGGTCGAGCGCCTGGCGCTGGTGTCGAGCGGCGGGCTCGGGCGGCGGGTGAGCGGCCTGCTCCGCGCGGCGACCTTCCCCGGCTCGGAGCTGGTGCTGCCGCTGCTCGCCGGCCGCCACGTGCTCAATGCCGGCCGGGCTGTGGGGCGCGCGCTCGCGAAGGCCCGCGTCCCACTTGGCACCGACGTGATCGAGATGGCCCGGGGGCACGCGTCGCTCGGCGATCCCCAGAGCCGCGCGGCATTTGTCCACACGCTGCGAGCCAGCGTCGATACCGGCGGCCAGCGGGTCCAGGCCGTCGACCGCCTGTATCTCGCGGCCGAGGTGCCGGTGCTGATCGTGTGGGGGGCGCGAGACCGCATCATTCCGGTGGGGCACGGCCGGCGTGCGCACGAGCTCATTCCCGGTAGCCGGTTCGAGCTATTCGAGCGCGCCGGTCACTTTCCGTTCCTCGACGAGCCCGAGCGATTCACGGCGACGCTCGAGAACTGGATGGCGACGACCGAGCCGAGCCAGCGCGACGAGGCCCGGTTCAGCGCCGCGATTCGCCGCAATGGAGCACAGAGCCGATGAGTTATTGGCCTGATCGCGGTCCTTCAGGGGATGGCAGCGCTGCCGCCGAGCACGATCACGTTCGCGATCGCCGGTCCAATCGATCGCGGCGACCTGCCGGCGCTGTATGAGCGGGTCTGCCGGCTACTGGAGGGGAGTGGCGCCGCGCTCGCGATCTGCGATGTCGCCGGCGTCGCCGCGGATGCGGTGACCGTCGATGCGCTCGCCCGGCTTCAGCTGGCCGCGCGCCGGCACCGCTGCCGGATCACGCTGCGCCATACCTCGGACGAGCTCCGCGCGCTGATCGCGTTCATGGGACTCGACGACGTGCTGCCGGGCTGAGCCGAAGTCAGGAGTCCAGCCGCGGCGGCAGCCCGAACAGGGGGAATAGCCGCTCGGTCGAGAGGAAGAACGTGAAATCGACGATCTTCCCGCCGGCGATCTCGAGCACCTGGAGCGCCCACGGGTCGTAGCCGCTGCCCGAGTCGCTTGGCTTGTACTGCCCGAACGCGACCGAGCCGTTCGCGGTCTCGACCGGGATCACTCGCGAGCCCTTGCACCCGATACCCGGTCCGAACCACCAGCCGAAGACATGGTCGCGGCCCGAGAGCCACATGTCGTACGGCGGCATCGACTGGCTGGCGTCCTCGCGGATCAGCAATGTCAGCGCGTCGATGTCGTAGCGCTGGAACGCGTCGACGTAGCGCGCGAGCAGATCCTGCTGGCTCCGGTCCATCGGGGCGACGGCATCGGTGGTCTCGATGTCGCGCTCCTCGAGCGTCGCCCGGGCCCTTTGCAGGGCGCTATTGACCGACGCCACGCTCGTGTCGAGCAGCTCGGCGACCTCGCTGGCCTTCCAGCGCAGCACCTCGCACAGAATCAGCACGGCCCGCTGACGGGCGGGCAGGTGCTGGAGCGCGGCCACGAACGCGAGGCGGATCGTGTCGCGCTGCGCGACCAGCTCGGCGGGATCGCTCTCGGCGCTGACGAGGCTCGTGGGGATCGGCTCGATCCAGGTCGCCTCGGGAAGTACGTTGAGGTTCGACACCTCCGGTGTCTGCGCCGGGCCGAAGTCCATCGGCCGCGCCCGCTTCGAGCGTCCGCTCAGCATGTCGAGGCATACGTTGGTCGCGATCCGGTACAGCCACGAGCGGAGCGCGGCCCGGCCCTCGAACCGTTCGAACCCCCGCCACGCCCGCAGGAACGTGTCCTGCACGGCGTCCTCGGCTTCAAACGGCGAGCCCAGCATCCGGTAGCAATAGCCCGTCAGCTCGGAACGGTGCTGCTCGAGTTGCCGCTCGAGCCCGCCCTGCGCGACCGCGAGTTGCGATTCCTGCACGAGCATCATCGTATGGGATCGGACATCGTGAGGGGAATGGATGTGCGAGCTCTCATCGCGCCTAGATCTCCTGTTCGCATGCGCTTCCGTCGTGAAGACCGTCTCCGGGGCCGTAACTCATCGGTCCCCGGAGCGGATCCGCGTGCGGGCCGCTAAAGGCCCTGGCCGGCGAGCAGCTCGTTGGTCGAGGCGTCGAGGACCGCGTTCGGGTCGGAGATCAGGTGGTTGCTCAGCATCCACTGCCCGTAGGCGTTCCACTGCGCCGGGTCCTGCCAGCCCCACGGATCGGCGGGGTTGCTCGGGAAGAACGCCGACAGCGTCGCCCGCACGCTGGCCAGCTGGAGCTTCGGATCGAGCCCGGGGCTGGCGCGCACCAGGTTGGCGACGGCCGCCTGGGGATTGCTCCGGGCGGACTCGTAGCCCCGGGCGAGCGCCTGCACGAACCGCCGGACCACGTCCGGGTGATTGACGATCGTGTTCTTGCGGACGACCACGACGAGCTCGTTATAAGTGGGGACGCCGACGTCCTCCACGTGGATCACGTTCGGGTGCTTGTGAAGCTGGGCGAGCTGGATCGCCTCGTAGTTCCAGAACGCGCCGATGGTGGCGTCGACGTGGCCCGACAGCATCGCCGGGACCAGATTGCTGCCGACGTTGGTGACCTTGACCGAGCTCGCGGGCACGCCGGCCCGCGCCAGGATCGTCTTGAGGTAGCTGAGCTGATAGGGGATGCCGGCGTATCCGACGCGCTTTCCGCGCAGCTGGGCCGGACGCGTAATGTGCTTGGAGCCGACCGACACGATCGACGTGAGCGGCCTCTGCACGATCGCGGCGACCGATACCAGCGGCAGGCCCTGGTTTCGCGAGAGCAGGACCTCGGGCTCGTAGGAGATCGCAACGTCGACCTTGCCCGTGGCCAGCAGCTGGAGCGGATCGGCCACGTCGGACGGCACCTCGACGTGCACATCGAGCCCCGCCTTGGTGAAGTCGCCTTCCGCGAGCGCCTGGTAGATCCCGACGTGGTCGGCGTTCGGGAACCAGTCGAGCATCAGCGTCAGCTTCTGCGTGCGGCCGGCCGACCCCGTCACCTGCTCCTGCTTCTCCCCGCAGCCGGCGGCGGCAATGGCCAGCAGCGCGACCGCGATCGCCGCGACGAGCATTCTGCCGAGCGGGCGCCTCATGCCAGACGCTCCGCGCGCGGACCGTACGCCCACGGCAGCGCGAGCCGCTCGGCGAGCGCCAGCAACGCGAACAGCGAGATCGCAAACAGCGACAGGACCACGACGGCGGCGACCGTGCGCGCGGCCAGCAACTGCGGCTGGGAGACGAGGATCACGTAGCCGAGGCCGGAGTTGGACCCGGTGTACTCGGCGAACACGGCACCGATCACCGACACCGCGACCGCGATCTTCGCCCCCGTGAACACGCTCGGAAGCGCCGATGGCAGCTCGACGTGCCGGAACGCCCTCAGCCGCGATGCGTCGAAAGTTCGCATCAGCTTGAGCAGGTCGGGGTCGACGGCCGCCAGCCCCGCGGTGGTTGTGACCACGATCGAGAAGAACGACACGACCGCGACCACGACGAGCTTGGGCAATATGCCGAAGCCGAGCCAGTACGCGAGCACGGGGGCGAACACGGCAACCGGAACGGCCTGGGAGGCGACGATCAGGGGATAGGTGGCTCGGCGGAGCGTCGGCGAGAAGTGGATCGCGACCGACAGCAAACACCCGACGACCGTCGCCACCAGGATCCCGAGCAGCACCTCCTGGGCGGTGACCAGGAAGCTGCTCCACAAGAGCGCACGGTCGGTGTAGAGCGCCTTGGCGACCTGGTGGGGCGGGGGCAGGATCAGTGAGAAGGTCGGGCCCTTGAGGTCGACGTACAGCTCCCAGATCCCGATCAGCGCGAGCACCAGGATCACCGCCGGCACGGCCCGGAGCACGCGCCTCATGTGTCCACTCCCAGGGCCGCCAGCGCGCGCTCGCGCAACTCGACCACCGCCGCGTCGGTGCGCCGGCGCGGGCGGGGCAGCGTCACCTCGATCTCGCCGACGGTTCGACCCGGCCGGGGCGACATCACCACGACGCGGTCGCCGATCATCACCGCCTCCTCGACGTCATGGGTGACGAAGATCACCGTCCGCGGCTCGCTCACGAGCACGTGCGCGAGCCAGCCCTGCATCTCGTGCCGGGTGATCGCGTCGAGCGCCGCGAACGGCTCGTCAAGCGCCAGCACAGGCTTGCCGGCGAGCAGCGTCCGCAGGAACGACACACGCTGGCGCATCCCGCCCGACAGTTCCGCTGGCCGCGTCCGCTCGAACTGCCCGAGGCCGAAGCGCTCGAGCCACGGCCCCGCCGCGCGGCGTGCCTCGTCGCGGGAGACGCCGCGCGCGCGGAGCGCCAGCCCGGCGTTATCGATCGCGCTCAGCCACGGCAGGAGGAGATCGCGCTGGGGCATCAGCGCGGCCGGCGCCGCCTGGACCCTCCCCGCGTCGGGGGCCTGTAGACGGCAGATGAGCTCGAGCAGCGTGGTCTTGCCGCAGCCGCTGGGGCCGACGACCGCAACCACCTCGTGCGCGTCCGCGCGCAGCGACATCCCCGCCAGCGCCTCCACGCGCCCGCGCTCGGTCTGGAACGTTCGGCTCACGAGCTCGACGCGGACGCCGTCCGCCGCTTTAAGCTCGCGAGGCTCCTTCGGGGGAGCCTCGACCATCTCAGTTGTCGCTCCCTTCGCGGGCATTACCCCACAGGTTCGAAGGGTCAGCGCCGGGTCGCATACGACGCGGAGGCGCTATCTCAGCCGGCTATTCCCGCCAGCACCCCTGGTTGTCAAGTTGCGCGGTGAATGCTACTGCGCTCGCCGGTGGATCGTCGTCGGCGGTCTGGGGCTCAGTGGTGGATTGCGCGCCGGAACCTTCGCGACAGGCTGCCGACGGCGTTGTGCTGGCCGAGGGCGAGGCCCGTCACGCCGAGCAAAGTTACGAACACGCCCGCGACCAGCGCCAGCACCGCGACCAGCGTCGGCCAGTACTTCTGGAGCCAATCCCGGGTGGATTCGATGATCGCCTTCGCCTTCTCTCCGGCGACCCCGAGCAAGACGATCATCAAGATCAGAGGCAGCACAAAGGCGATGTTGTAGATCGCGAGCGCGATCAGCTGCCGCGTCGGGCCGAGGCCGGAGCCGATGATCGCGGCGATCGCCGCGAAGTAGGGTAACGCGGTCGGCAGCTCGATCGCGCTGATCGTCACGCCGAGGAGGATCGCGGACTTGCCCTCCGCCGACGGCGACGGGAGCTCGCGCCGGCGGAGGCTCTTGCGCTTGAACCAGAGCACGGCCGCAGCGATCAGCATGACCACCCCCGCGACGGTCTCGAGGATGTACCTCGCGGTCGCGTGCGGGTGCGGAACGAGATGGAGGATCACCTGGCCCGGCCCCAGCGCGATCACCGCACCGCCGACGAAGTTGACCGCGAACACCGCGAGCGTGAACTGGATCAGGCTGCTCCGAGCCCGCTCCCCGAGCGCCAGATACAGTCCCGGAGCGATCGTGCTCGGGTTCATCGAGTCGGCCAACCCGATCGAGACCACGATTCCGAACAAGCGGAGCAAGGTGCAGATGTCCTCTCAGCTGTTGCCCACGTGACTGGTTCCGCGCCATCGCTGACCTAGGTCGGAGGCCCGACCGCGGTGCTGGACTGGGGCGGAGTGCGCATCCTGACGGATCCGACGTTCGATGCGGCGCCGACTGCCTACGCGCTTCCAGGGATCGCGTGATCTGGCGGCCGCTGCGGGGGCCGCGCCGCCGGCGGCAGGACTACAACGGCGGGCACCTGAGGGCGGGCGAAGGCGGGTTGCCGACGCGTGGCGCGGACGCTGTCGGGCCATGCAAATCCTGACACTCGACGGGTCAAGCCGCGACCGTGCCAGATCTCGCATGTGGCGCATGCGCGATCTGACGCGGTCTCCCTCGCCGTCGCCAAATGTCAGGTCTTGCATGCCCGGCCCGGCTCGCCTCGCTCCAGATGCCCGCCGTTAAACACGGATCGCCACGCGAGCACCCGAGGCCACCGCGAGCCGCGTCCTGGGCGCCGAGCCCAACGCGGATCACTCAGCTAGCCGTGCTTGCCAATGCCGGGCGCCAGCGCGAGGTAGCTCTGGCCGGCGTGGAGGATGATCGTCTTGTGGTGGACGAAGTCGTTGACCGCGACTGAGTCGGTGATGTCGTGGGTGAGCGTTCCGTCGCACGTGTCCGCGACGGTCCAGATCGTGCCGCGTACGGTCGCGGCGCTGTAGCGCCCGCTCGTGCGGAACTTTCCGTGGGCGCTGGCGCGCAGCAGCTGCAGGACCCTGCTCGAGACGGCGGCGGCGGATGCGTCGCCGGCCTTGTGCTTCGTGCAGAGCGCGTACGAGGGCGCGCCCTTGAACGCTTTCTCGACCAGCGTGAGCGTGGTCAGGCCCTTGAGCGCTCCGCGGCCGACCTGGGTCAGCTTGAAGACCGCGCCGCCGAACACGCCGTGCTCGGTGTGGTGCTTCGCGACCGACGCGACGAGCTCGAGCGACCCGTGCAGCGCGTCGATCTCGGCGCCGGTCCGGATCTGGATCGCGCCGGTGAGCGGCACGAACGCGCCCGACGGTGACTTGATGAACACCGTTCCGGTTACCGGCGACGCGTTCTCCGTCTGGCCGAGCACCGGCGGTGCGGGCGCCGGGGCCGCGGGGGTGGTGAACGTCTGGTCGGCACCGAACGTGGTGCCCGCGCTGTTGATCGCCACCAGCCGCACGTGGTAGAGCGCCCCGGGCACCAGCCCGGTGAGGGATGCAGGTCACCGCGTGGGTGCTCGAATCGGTTCCGACCTGCTGGGGTGCGGTCGACTGGTCATACAGCGTCGTCGAGGCCCCCGGCCCGCGCTCGCTCAGATCCAACCCGTACTGGTAGAACGCCTGCGTTGGCGTGCCCTCGGGGTTGACCGACCCTGTCAGCGCGGCGCCGTTGATCGTCATGCTCGTCGGCCCGCCGCCGATCACGGTCGGCGGAGAGGCCGTCGCGACCGTGTAGTCGATCGTCGCGGTGGCGGTCTGGCCGTCCGTGCTGGTCGCGGTGACGGTGTAGGTGTGGGCGCCCGGGGTGGTGGTGTCGAGCGCGCCGCTGCCGCCGCTCGCGCCGTTCGAGTCCGCGCAGGACTGGATCCCCGGGCCGCCGCTTCCCTCACCGCACGAGAAGCTCGTCGGGACCGACTGGTTCAGGTCGAAGCTCTGGTTGTCCGCCGGCGAGACGATCGATGCGCTCGGCGGCTGCTCGTAGGTGTACTGGTCGCCGGCGCCCGTGCCGCTCTTGCCGCCGATCGTCGCGACCGTCACGTCTACCGTGCCGGTGCCCGGCGGGGCGGTCGCGGTGATCTTGGTGCCGGTGGCCGTGATGTTCGTCGCGGGCGTGCCACCGAAGTCGACCGCGGTTGGGCTCGACAGCAGCGTGCCGGTGATCGTGACGACGGTCCCGCCGCCCGCCGGTCCGGCCGACGGGCTGATGCTCGAGACCGTCGGACCGCCGACGTACGCGTATTGGTCGGCCTGGGTCGTCGCGCTTGTGCCGCCGGCAGTGGTGACCGTGACATCGACGGTCCCGGTGGCACCGGCCGGGGCGATGGCGGTGATGCTGGTGGCGGTGTCGGCCATGACGGTGGCCGTGTTGGCCCCGAACTTGACGGCAGTCGCGCGGGCGAGGTTGGTGCCCGTGATCGTAACGGTGGTCCCGCCGGTCGCCGGTCCGGACTGGGGGGCGACCGCCGTCACGCTCGGCGCCGGCACGAACGTGTACTTGTCGTTGGTGCTGGTGGCGCTGGTGCCGCCAGCGGTCGTGACCGTGACGTCGACGGCCCCCGCCGCCCGGCGGGGGCGGTCGCGGTGATCTGGCTGGCGCCGTTGACCGTGAAGCTGGTAGCAGGGGTCGCGCCGAAGCTCACCGCGCTGGCGCCCGTGAAGCTGTGCCGGTGATCGTGACGCTGGTCCCGCCGGCCGTCGGTCCGGCCGTGGGGCTGAGACCCGTCACGGTCGGCGCAGGCACGTAGGTGTATTGATCGAACGAGGTGGTGTTGCTGGTCCCGCCGATCGTGGTGACGGTGACGTCGACAGCCCCGGGGGCGCCGGCGGGGGCGGTGGCGGTGATGCTGCCGGCGTTGTTGACGGTGAAGCTGGTCGCGGCGGTCGGACCGAATTTGACGGCGCTCGCGCCGGTGAAGTTGCTGCCGGTGATCGTGACCGTGGTGCCGCCGCTCGACGGTCCCGA
This sequence comes from uncultured Solirubrobacterales bacterium, assembly GCA_963699325.1. GTDB lineage: Bacteria > Actinomycetota > Thermoleophilia > Solirubrobacterales > Solirubrobacteraceae > Palsa-465. Next base: position 406,597 of record CAVOTN010000026.1, read on the forward strand.
GGTCGGGCTGATGCCGGTGACGGGTGGTGGCGCTGTTGACGATCACGCCCGCGGCGTTGGTGGTGCCGAACTTGACGGTCGTCGCGCCGGTGAAGTTGGTGCCGGTGATCGTGACGGTGGTCCCGCCGGCGGTCGGCCCCGCGGTGGGGCTGAGGGGCCGGCGGTCGGGGCGACCTGCGAGACCGTGGGCGGGGACGTATAGGTGTATTGGTCGGCGGCGCCGGTTGTGCTCGTACCGCCGACCGTCGTAACGGTGACGTCGACCGTGCCCGCGGTTCCGGCCGGGGCGGTCGCGCTGATGCTCGTCCCGCTGTTGACGGTGAAGGTCGTAGCGGCGGTCGAGCCGAACGACACGCCGGTCGCGCCGGTGAAGTTGGTTCCGGTGATCGTGACGGTGTTCCCGCCGGCGGTCGGGCCGGCTGTGGGGTTGAGGGCGGTCACGGTGGGGGCTGCGACGTAGGTGTACTGATCGGCGGTGCTGGTCGGACTCGTGCCGCCGGCCGTCGTGACCGTGACGTCGACGGTGCCGGCGGTGCCAGCCGGCGCAGTCGCGGTGATCCGGGTGGCGCTCCTCACCGTGAAGGTCGTGGCGGCCGTCGGCCCGAACGACACGCCGGTCGCACCCGTGAGGTTCGTCCCGGTGATCGTGACGGTGTTCCCGCCGGCGGTCGGGCCGGCGGTGGGGCTGACGGCGGTGACCGCCGGGGCTGCGACGTAGGTGTACTGGTCGGCGGCGCTGGTCGCGCTGGTGCCGCCGGCGGTGGTGACCGTGACGTCGACGGTGCCGGCGGTTCCGGCGGGGGCGGTGGCGGTGAGGCTGGTCGCGCTGTTGACGATCACGCCGGCGGCGTTGGTGGTGCCGAACTTGACCGCGGTCGCGCTCGTGAAGTTGGTGCCGGTGATCGTGACGCTGGTCCCGCCGGCCGTCGGCCCCGCCCCCGGATTGACGCCGGTGACCGTGGGCGGCGCGACGTAGGTGTACTGATCAGCGGTGCTGGTCGGGCTCGTGCCGCCGGCCGTGGTGACCGTGACGTCGACGGTGCCCGGCGGTGCCGGCGGGCGCGGTGGCGGTGATGCTGGTCGCGCTGTTGACGGTGAAGGACGTGGCGGCCGTCGAGCCGAACGAGACGCCGGTGGCGCCGGTGAAGTTGGTGCCGGTGATCGTGACGCTGGTCCCGCCGGCGGTGGGGCCGGCGGTCGGCGCGACCTGCGAGACCGTGGGCCCGGGCGGGTTCACGGTCGCGGTCCCGTGGGCGGTGGCGGCCGAGCCGCCCACGTCCAGGATCGACACGGTCGTCTTGAAGCTACCCGTGGTCGCGTAGGTGTGAGTGCCGCTGACGACGAAGCCGCCGGTCTTGCCGGCGGTCACGGTTCCGCTCGACCTCGTGCCGTCGCCCCAGGTGATCGTCGCCGAGAAGTCGGAGGGTGTCCCGTTCGGGTTGGCGTCGGTGAACGTCGCGACGGGACCGGTGAACTGGGTCCCCGCGACCGCGGTGAAGTTGACCGGGCTCGCCGTCAGCGGCGCGTCCGCGACCTTGACGTCGAACGGCGTGGTCTGGCTCGCGCCGTCGCTGTTCTTCCAGTTGATGGCCGCGTGATAGACGCCTTCCTCGGCGTACGTGTGTGTGCCGGTGACCTGTCCGAGGGAGTTGACGGTGCCTGCTGAGGATGTGCCGTCACCCCAGTTGATCGTCGCCGATCTCGCCCCGACCTGACCGACCACCCAGGTCGACGCGATCCCCTCGACCGGCTGGAACAACTCGTAAGCGCCGATGTCGCAGCCTGTTCCTTGCGGCCTCGCGAAGTCCCGTTGGTCGGTGCCGGAGCACCCCGAAACCGAGGTTGGGATCGCGTCGACCGCTGGGCTCGTTGCGCTCAGCGCGAACGTCTCGGTGTTGCCGCCGTTGAACCCAAGGCCGGCCGTGAGGAACCCGGGACTGGTGTTCTGGAGGTCGCCCGTCGACTTGAAGCCGCAGTCGGTTCCGGTCTCGATGTTGTAACCGGCCGACGTGATCGCGCCCGGGCTCGACGTGCCGCAGTTGGACGGCGACGTCCCTCCGGTTGTCGGGTTCGTGACGGTGTTGGACGCGATGATTGAGTTCGCCACCGAGATCGTGCCTTGGCTGGCGAGGAGTCCGCCGCCGTTAGATGCACGCGAGCCACCGTTGTTGTCCGCGATCGTCGAGTTCGTGATCGTCGTCGTGTTGGTGGCGCCGGTCGTCGAGCACTCGCCGCCGCTTCCGTTACACCAACTGAACACCCCACCGCCAAGGGCCGCGGTGTTGTCCGCGATCGTCGAGTTGTCGATGTGCAGGGTGCCCGCGCCGACGCTGTCGTCGCCGTAGTTCTGGATTCCGCCCGAGTCGCCGCCGCCGTTCGGGTTGGTGCTGTCGTTTTGCCAGACCAGAGAATGGGTGAGGGTGAGCGTGCCTCCCTCGTTGGAGATGCCTGCCCCCGAGCCCGAATTGGTCTCGCCGTCCGCGATTTCGTCCTCGCTCAAGGTCAGGGTTCCCCGGTTGAGAACGTCGCCGCCGAAATAGCCGTTGGTGGAATCGGCCTTGCCGAAGAACATGCTCAGCCCGGAGATCACGACGTTCGGGTTGGGGTTGATCTTCGGGTTGGGCTGGAGCGAGAAGACCCGCGAGGTCGCCGAGGTTGTCTCCTGATAGATGTCCGTGAGCTGCGCCCCAGCGCCCGTGATGTTCATGCTCTGCGAGATCGTCAGCTGACCGTTCGTGAGGTCATAGCCGCCAGCCGGTACGACGATCGTGTCCGGCGGATTGGGGGCGGTCGTGAGGCTGTTCTCGTACGCGATCAGCTCCCGCAGCGAGCACTGCCCGCTACTCGGCGTGCAGGCGGCCCCAACCGGATCGGTCGTGGTCCCTACCGTGTAGGTCGCGGCGCGGGCCTGTGCCGCCAGGCCGACCGCACCCAGGAGCAGGCCGGCGAGCAGCGCAGCCAGCAAACGGAGCAGCTATGCCGCGGCGCGCGAGGGTCATCGCGGGCTGGGCTCTCGTTCTGAGGGTCTGCTATGGCCGGGGGCGGCTCGCAAGGTAGCTCTGACCTGCGTGGAGGATGATCGTCTTGTGGTGGACGAAGTCGTTGACCGCGACTGAGTCGGTGATGTCGTGGGTGAGCGTTCCGTCGCACCTGTCCGCGACGGTCCAGATCGTGCCGCGTACGGTCGCGGCGCTGTAGCGCCCGCTCGTGCGGAACTTTCCGTGCGCGCTGGCGCGCAGCAGCTGCAGGACCCTGCTCGAGACCGCCGCGGCGGACGCGTCGCCGGCCTTGTGCTTGGTGCACAGCGCGTATGAGGGCGCTCCCTTGAACGCTCCCTCGACCAGCGTCAGCGTGACCAGGCCCTTGCCCGGCCCCGAGCGTTCCTGCGTGAGCTTGAAGATCGCGCCGCCAAAGGTGCCGTGCTGGGTCTTGCCCTTGTTCCCGTTCGACGTGATCAGCTCGAGCGAGCCGTGGCGCGCGTCAATCTGTGAGCCCGAGGGAATCTGCTCGAGGCCGGTGAGCGGCACGAACTTGCCGTTGATCTTGATCAGCACGAAGCCGCTGACCGGGGTGATGTTGAACGTTTTACCGTCGGTCGGGGCGCTCGGCGCCGGCGCCGCCTCGGTGGTGAACGTCACGTCTGGGCCTACGGTCGTGCCGTCGCTGTTGGTGGCGACCAGCCGAACGTGATACACCGCGTTCGGAAGCAGGCCCGTCACCGCGACCGGCCCGACCGCGTGGCTCGCGAAATCGGATCCCACCGACTGCGGCTGCGTCGACTGGTCGTAGACGACCGGGCCTCCGCCCGAATACTTGGGGTCGAGTCCATACTCGAAGAACGCCTGCGTGGGCAGCCCGTCCGGGCTCACCGAACCCGAGAACCCGGCGCTCGTGATGCTCACCGTCGGGGCGGTGGTGGTGACCGCGGGGGGCGACGGGCTCGAGGCCGGCGAGGATTCGACGGTGGCGAGGGATTCGACGGCGCAACCTCGTAGGCGCCAATGTCGCACGGGTTCGCGCGCGAAACGCCGCGCTGTCCGTCGCGGGCAGTTCGCGTTGCTCGGATCGCCCGAGCGCCGGGCTTCCCGCCAGCAACGCCTCGGTGAGCGTGGGACCGCCGTTGTCCGCGATCGGCGCGAGCGTCGGATCGCGCCCCGACGACGTCGCCGGGCGCATCCAGATCGCACGAGTGCCCGTCCTGGTCGATGTTGTGCCCCGTCCGTTCGTGACGCGTCGGCGCTGGTCCGGCCGTTCCCGTCGTCGGCTGTACCCGGGTGCGATGCAGTCGAAGTCGACGCCGTCGGAGAACCCATCGCCGATGATCGTGTTCTCGACAGTCGTCGAGCGCTCCCTGGTCGGTGAGCAGCGACCCGCGGACGTTTCCGGACAGGGTGTCGTTGTCAGCGTCAGCGTGGCGCCGCCGTTGTCGATCCCGCCGCCGCGGATCGAGGCCGACCCGCCGTTTCCGACGACAGTGGTGTTCGTCAACGAGACCGTTCCGCCGTAGAAGGTAGACGGCGGCGTTGTCGGTCGCCAACGCCGCGTCGGTTGTCCTCGAACGTGACATCGTTCCCGATCACCGTGCCGGAGTGGGCGAACAGCGCGCCACCGAGTAGCCAGCTTGTCGTCAGTGAACGAGACATCGGTCATGGCTCAGCGTGCCGCCGGTCGTTCGAGACGACGCCGCGAGCGGCACCGCCGGGATCGTTCGCGAACGCGACGTCGGTGATGTTCACCGTGCCGCCGTTGTTCAACAACGCACCGCCGCCGTTGAGCTCGTACGTGTAGCAGGGGTTGCCGCAGGGAATTCTCGTCGGCCCCGTCGGCGCCGCCGGTCAGGGTGAGCTTCTCGATGGTGACGCTCGCGTCGTCGATCCGGACTGCGGACGGTGTCCGAGCCGTGTTCTGTGAGCCGTCGATCGTGGTGTCGGCGGTCGTGTCGCCCTCGATCGTGAGCGACTTCGTGATGTCTATGTCGGTGCCGAGCGTGAGGCTGTAGGTGCCGGCGGGGAGCTGGATGGTGTCGCCCGAGCTGGCGGCGGCGACCGCCTGGCGCAGCGAGCATTGCCCGCTGTCGAGGCACGCGCCGGACCCGGATGGGTCGCCGAAGTCGTTGACCACGATCGTGCTCGCCTGAGCGGCCGCCGCCGACGCAAGCAGCACAAGGGCAGCCAGAAGCGGCGCGGCGAGCGCGCGGCGCAGGCGTCGATATCCGTTCGCTTGTCCCCGGTCCATCCCTAAGCCTTCTTTCACACATGAACGGCGAAGCCGTGGCCGGGCTTTCGGGCGAGCTCGGGCGGTCCGGCAAGGTCACATCAGCTTTATTTCGTGCGCGAGCTCGCCTTGGCCAGGTAGCTCTGGCCGGCGTGGAGGATGATCGTCTTGTGGTGGACGAAGTCGTTGACCGCGACCGAGTCGGTGATGTCGTGGGTGAGCGTTCCGTCGCAGGTGTCTGCGACGGTCCAGATCGTGCCGCGTACGGTCGCGGCGCTGTAGCGCCCGCTCGTGCGGAACTTTCCGTGGGCGCTGGCGCGCAGCAGCTGCAGGACCCTGCTCGAGACGGCGGCGGCGGATGCGTCGCCGGCCTTGTGCTTCGTGCACAGCGCGTATGAGGGCGCTCCGTTGAATGCTCCCTCGACCAGCGTCAGCGTGACCAGGCCCTTGCTCGCGCCGGCGCGGGTCTGGGCGACCTTGAAGATCGCGCCGCCGAACGTTCCCGACTGCGTCGTGGTCTTCGGCTTCTTGCCCTTGGCGGCAGCGTCGCGAGCCCCACCGGTGCCGCCGCCGGCGGCGGTCGTCAGCTTCAACGTTCCGTGGAGCGAGTCGATCACGGCGCCCGAGGCGATCTGCTGAGCGCCTGTGAGCCGCACGAATTGCCCCGACGCCAACCGGATGAACACGGCCCCGCTGACCGGCTGCGCGTTCTCGGTCTTGCCGAGAACCGGCGGCGCCGGCGCGGGGGCCGCCGGGGTCGTGAACGTCTGATCGGTGCCGAACGTGGTACCGGCGCTGTTGGTCGCGACGACCCGGACGTGGTAGAGCGCCCCCGGCACCAACCCCGCCAGCGAGGCGGACACCGTATGGCTCGTGGCGTCGGAGCCCACCTGCTGCGCCGGCGTCGACTCGTCGTACAGCGTCGTCGACGCGCCCGGGCCCCGATATGCGCGGATCGAGTCCGTACTCGAAGAACGCGGTCGTGGCCAGGTTTTCCGGGTCGACCGAGCCGGAGGCCGCCGCGCTGCTCTGGCTCCGAGTCGTCGGCGCCCCGCCGGAAACGGCTGGCGGCGAGCTCGGCGGCGGTGGGGGACGGCGGTGCGCTGTACGTGAACTGGTCGGCGGCGCTGGTCTGACTCGTCCGCCCGAAGTCGTGACGGTGACGTTGACGGTTCCCGACCCGGGGGAGACGCGCGGTGATCTGCGACGCGTCGAGGACCGCACGTTCGTCGCTGCGGTGGAGCCGAAGTGACCGCGGTGGCGCCGGTCAGGTTCGTGCCCGAGATCGTCACGCTCGTGCCGCCGCCGTCGGCCCCGACTGGGCTGATCCGGTGACGGCGGAGCAGGTGGACCGCCGATGTTGTATGGCCTGAGATGACCGGCGTGCGGTCCGAGGTCGTCTGGACAGACGCGTCTTGGGTCCGGCGTCGCCGGGTTGGTGACGCCGCCGAGCTCGACGGTCGCGTCGCCGGCGGCGACGGTTTCGTTGTTGAAGATTGAGCAGGTGGCGGTGAGGCGCTCTGGTTGTTCGAGCAGTTCCCGATGCTCTGGTGGTGGCGTTGAGGATCGCGAGCTGCTGACGTTCGTCAGTCCGGTGCCGGACGGGAACGTGATCGTGATCACGCTGTTCGCCAGCGGTGGACAGCCCGCCCGTCGACGAGGTCGTGAACGTGACCGTGTATGTGACGCCCGGCGCCGGCGCGTGCGTTGCTGAGCGTGACCGACGGCTGCGAGATCTGGTTGGTTCGCTGCATCGGTGAACGTGCCGTTGACCGGCGTGCGGGTCCGAGGTGGTCTGCGACCGTGAGCGGTCTGGGATCCCGCAGCTCGCGGGTTGGTGATGCCGCCGAGCTGGATGGTGAGCTGGGGCGCCGGCGGCGACGGTTTCGCTGTTGAAGAATTGGCAGGTCGCGGTCGACGGTCGCCTGGCTTGCAGCGAGCACGTAGCCGATGTTCTGGTTGCCGGCGTTGAGGATCTGCGAGCTGCTGACGTTGGTCAGCCCGGTGCCGGACGGGAACGTGATCGTGATCGCGCTGTTGGCGAGCGTCGACACGCCGCCGGTCGACGACGTGTCGAAGCTGATCGAGTAGACCGTGCGTCCACCCGCCGCGCTCGTGCGGCGCCGAGTTCGTGACCGAGCACGTTCGTGATGCGGTGGTTGACGACGACGGTGAAGCGTGGCGGACACCGAGGTCGGGTCGGAGGTGGTCTGGACCATGAGGGTCTGCGCTGCCGGCGGGGTTGCCGGGGTTGGTGACGCCGCCGAGCTGGATGGTGAGTTGCGCACCGGCGGCGACGGTTTCGTTGTTGAAGAACTGGCAGGTCGCGGTCAGGGTGTTCTGGTTGAGTCGAGCACGAGCCGATGTTCTGGTTGCTGGCGTTGAGGATCGGCGAGCTGCTGACGTTGGTCAGCCCGGTGCCGGACGGGAAGGTGATCGTGATCGCGCTGTTCGGCGAGCGTCGACAGCGCCGCCGGTGGACGACGTGTCGAAGCTCGATCGAGTAGACCGTCCGCCCACCAGCGGCGCTGGTCGGCACCGAGTTCGCCACCGACAGCTTTGTGATCGGGTTGTTGCGCGACGATCGGGGAAGCTGGCCGCCGATGGCGCTCGTGTCCGAGGTCGTGCTCGACCGTCAGGGACTGCAGGCTGCCGGCGGGCTGACGGGGCGGGTTGACGACGCCGCCGAGCTGGACGGTGACGCGGCGAGCCGGCGCCGACGGTCTCAGTTGTTGAAGAACTCGCAGGTCGCGGTCGAGGGTGTTCTGGTTGCAGCGAGCACGACCCGATGTTCGTGGCCGTTCGCGGTGTGGATCTGCGAGCTGTCGACGTTGGTCAGGCCGGTGCCCGATCGGGAACGCTGATCGTGATCGCGCTGTTCGGCGAGCGTGGACAGCGCCGCCGGTCGACGACGTGTCGAACGTCGATCGAGTAGACCGTCCGCGCACCCGTCGCGTCTGTCGGCGTCGGAGTTCATCACCGACAGCTTCGTGATCGGGTTGTTCGCGGCGACCGGGAAGCTGCCGGAGGACCGGGGTCGTGTCGGACGTGGTCTTGACCGTGAGCGACTCGTCTGGCCGCCGGGCTGGGGCTGACGGCGGGTTGGCGACACCGCCGAGCTGGACGGTGAGTTGCGCGCCGGCGGCGACGGTTTCGTTGTTGAAGAACTGGCAGGTCGCGGTCGAGGTTGTTCTGGTTGCAGTCGAGCACGAGCCGATGTTCTGGCCGCCGGCGGTCGAGGATCTGCGAGCTGTTGACGTTGTTGAGCCCGGTGCCGGTCGGGAAGCGTGATCGTGATCGTGCTGCTGGCGGCCGTGGACAGCCCGCCCGTGGACGACGTGTCGAAGCTGATCGAGTAGACCGTCCGCGCGCCGGCGGCATCGGTCGGCACGGAGTTCGTCACCGACACGCTCGTCACCGACGATGCGTGCGCAACGCCGGCGAAGACCCCCATGAGCAGAAGCGCAGCGACGGTCAGGCAGCCGACGATGCGGGCTCGCTGGAGCAGCGGCAACGCCTGCCCATTCAGCGCCGATCGTGCGTCAACATCCACCGCGGCCCCTTCCGGTCGCCCCGGGACTCCGCTCGCGACGCCACCCCTCGCGCAGCGAATCCCTGGCCTCTGCTAGGAGCGAACCTAACGCGTCAGCGCGCCCAAGTCAACAATTCCTCGGCATACCTGAGGGTCTTTTCATGGATGTCCTGTCCGCGATTACTTGCGCTTCTTCGGGCCGGGCGCGAGGTAGCTCTGGCCGGCGTGGAGGATGATCGTCTTGTGGTGGACGAAGTCGTTGACCGCGACCGAGTCGGTGATGTCGTGGGTGAGCGTTCCGTCGCACCGGGCGGTCATAGTCCACTGGGTGCCGCGGACGGTGGCTGCGCTGTAGCGCCCGCTGGTCGAGAACCGGCCGTGAGCGCTCGCGTGGAGCAGCTGGATCACCTTGCTGCTGACCTTGGCCGCGTGCGCGTCCCCGGCGGCGCCGTGGTTCGTGCAGATGGCCTGGCTGGGCGCGCCCTTGAACGCGCCCTCGACCATCATCACCGTGGCCAGGCCCTTGCCGGCCCCGCGGGTCGCCTGGCTGAGCTTGAACACCGCGCCGCCGAACTGGCCGCTCTGCGTTCGCTTGCTGCCCTTGGAGGCGGCATCGTGCGCGCCGCCTCCACCGGTGGTGGCGGTGATCACTTCGAGCGTGCCGTGGCGCGTGTCGATCGCCACGCCGGACGGGATCTGGGTGAGCTCGGTCAACGGCAAGAGGTGCCCGTTGATGTCGACCAGCACCAGCCCCGACACGGGCTCGATGTTGAACGTCTCGCCGAGGGTGGGGGAGCCGGGCGGCGGAGCCGCGGCGGTCGTGAACGTCACGTCCGCGCCGAAGGTCGTGCCCGCGCTGTTGGTGGCCACCAGCCGCACGTGGTAGACAGCGTTCGGGACTAGCCCGGTGACCGCAATCGGCCCGACGCCGTGGGTGGCGAAGTCCGAGCCGACCGTCTGCGCCGGCGTTTGCGAGGTGTAGTTCGGGCCAGACGCGCCGACCTGGCTGTAACGCTTGTCGAGTCCGTACTGGAAGTACGCGGTGGTCGCCAGGCCGTCCGGATCCACCGTACCGAGGAACGCCGCGCCGGCATCGGTCACGGTCGATGGCGCGCTCGTGAGAACCGGGGTTGGCGATCCGGGCGCCGGAGGCGTCGGCGGGGCCGTGAACGTGGCCGTCACTTGCATGTCGGAGCTCATCGTCACCTGGCAGGTGCCGGTGCCTGAGCAGGCTCCGCTCCAGCCGGCGAACGTCGAACCGCCGCCCGGCGTTTCGGTGAGCGTTACCTGGGTGTTCGTCGCGTACGCGTGCGAACACGTCGAGGGACAGGAGATCCCTCCGGTTCCGTCCGACACGGTTCCGCTCCCCGTCCCTGCGGGCGATACGGTAAGCGTCGCCTGCGATGGTGGCGGATTCGCGGTGAACGTGGCGGTCACCTGGGTGTCGGAGCTCATCGTCACCTGGCAGGTGCCGGTGCCTTCGCAGGGGCCGCTGCTCCAGCCGGTGAACGTCGAGCCGGGGGACGCCGTCGCGGTGAGCGTGACCTCGGTGTCGGCCGGGTACGTGTGCGAGCAGGCATCGGGGCACTCGATCGCTCCGGTGCCATCCGACACGCCTCCGCTCCCTGTTCCCGCCAGCGAGACATTGAGCGTGTGCTCGGCCGGCGTGCGGTCGAACTCGGCGATGTCGTCGTCGTTACCGGTGACGTAGACATTGGTCCCGTCGGGCGAGATCGCCAGGCCGGGTCCACCCAGGCCGAGCCCACTCTGGGTGCCGCACTCTTCGCTGTCCGACTCGCTCGTGTCCTGAATGCAGTTGTCGGGGCTGGCCAGCTGCGTCAGCGAGCCGTCGGAGTTGCGGGCGAATTCGGCCACGTCGTCGCAGCTCTCAGAGCATCCGGAGGTGGGCGCGGCTGCGTAGACGTCGAGGCCGTCCGGGCTGACCTTCAGCTCCCAGCCGCTGGCGATGCCCTGCGCCGAGCTGCCGCAGCCTTGGCTCGCTACCGGCCTCCTCGATGCAGTTGTTGGGGGATGCCAGCTGCGTCAGCGAGCCGTCCCCGTTGCGGGCGAACTCGGCGATCGGGCCGCCTTCGAACTCCGAGGCGGTGTAGACGTTCTGGCCGTCCGGACTGATCGCGAACCCCGAGACGCCGGTGACACCGACCGCCGAGCTGCCGCAGCCGTCGTCGGCGTCCGGGGTCTCGATGCAGTTGTTGGGCGAGGCCAGCTGCGAGAGCGATCCGTCGCCGTTGCGCGCGAATTCCGCGATCGTGCCGGTCTCGCCTTCGTTGTTTTCGAACCCCGACGTGTAAACGTCGGCGCCGTCAGGGCTGACCACGACGCCGGTGGCGCTCGGAGATCCCGTCAGCGCTCGACGCGCAATCGTCGCTCTCTTCGTTGGCGTCCTGGATGCAGTCGTTGCCTCCGTTCAGCTGCGTCAGCGAGCCGTTCGAGTTGCGCGCGAACTCGGCGATGTCGCTCGCCGGTCTTTCGCTGACCGCGTAGACGTTCTGGCCGTCGGGGCTGATCGCCAATGCGACCGGGTGCATCGATGCCGTGCCCGGTCTGGTTGCTGCAGTCGGAATGCACGTCATCGGTCTCGTTGAGGTTTTCCGCGATGCAGCGTTCGGCGAGAGCTGGGTGAGCAACCCAGTTTCGGGGTCGCGCGCAAACTCGGCGATCGTGCCGATGTCGTGGCTGTCCGTCGCGGCGACATAGACGTTGTTGCCGTCGGGGCTGATCGACGATCGCGTCAGGGTCGACGAGCCCGGTCGCGGTGTTGCTATCGCAGCCGCCCTCGCTCGACGAGTCGGCGATGCAGCCCGCTTCGGAGAGCGAGCCGTCGTCGTTGCGGCCAAACTCGGCGATCGCGTCATCGTCCGCACCCAGCACGTAGACGTTTTGGCCGTCCGGGCTGACCGCCACATCCTCCGATCCGGCTGCCAGCCCGCTCGCCGTTAGTGGTCGGGCACTCGGACTCGCCATCCGAGGAGATGCAGCTGTTCGAGCTCCCCGAGTTGAACCAGCGAGCCGGGCGCCTGAGCGTGCGCAACGCCGGCGCCAGCGCGAACGCAAACGCAAGCGCGAACGCAATGCTGATCGCGACGATCAGGCGGGACGTCAGGCGAACGGTGATGTTAGGCATCCGATCCTCATCTCTACTTTCGTGCTTTGGCGAGGTAGCTCTGGCCGGCGTGAAGGATGATCGTCTTGTGGTGGACGAAGTCGGTGACCGCCACGGAGTCGGTGATGTCGTGGGTGAGGGTGCCGTCGCAGCGGTCGGCGATTGTCCATTTGGTGCCGCGGACGGTGGCGGCGCTGTAGCGGCCGCTGGTGCGGAACTTGCCCTTGGCGCTCGCGTGCAGCAGCTGGAGGACCCTGCTCGAGACCGCGGCGGCGGAGGCGTCGCCGGCCTTCTTCGTGCCCTTCTTGCACAGGTGCCGTAGGTGGGTGCGCCGTTGAACGCGCTCCCTCGACGAGCGTCAGCGTGACGAGGCCCTTGCCGGCGCCGTCTGGTGGCCTGGCTGAGCTTGAAGACCGCGCCGCTGAACGTGCCGTTCTGAGTCTTGGTGCTTGGGCTTCTTGCCCTTGGCGGCGGCGTCGCGGGCGGGGGACGGTCCGCCGGCGGCCGTGGTCAGGGACAGCGTGCCGTGGAGCGCGTCGATCACGGTGTTCTTCGGGATCTGCGTGAGCTCGGTCAGCGGCACGAACACGCCGTGGATCTTGACCAGCACGACGCCGCTGACCGAGCGAGACGTTGAACGTCTTGCCGAGCGTCGGCGGTGCTAGGCGCCGGCGCGTGACCCGTCGTGAACGTGACGTCAGGCCCGGGCGTGGTGCCGGCGCTGTTGGTGGCCACGAGCCGGACGTGGTAGACCGCGTTCGGCACCAGACCCGTCAGAGGTGCCGAGACCGTGTGGGCCGAGAAGTCGGAGCCTACGGCCTGCGCCGGCGTTGAATTCGTGTAGACGACAGGGCCGCCGCCGGTGTACCTCGGGTCCAGGCCGTACTCGAAGAGCGCCGTCGTCGGCAGTCCACCCGGGTTGACGGACCCGGTGACGTTGGCGTCTTTGATGTTGACCGAGCCTGGGCTGGTGCTGAGGACGGCCGGTGCGGTGGTGGCGGGAGGCGGTGGCGGGGCCGCAGTGGGAATCGCCAGTGCGCCGGACGAGAACACCGACTGCATCACGAACGTCTGCGGAGCTCCGGGAGCCAGCGAGGCGATGTCCCAATCGATCCCCTCCCCGTTGTCCTCCTGGTTTCCCGGATTGTTCGGGTCGCCGTTCGTATCGACGGTGTCGAGAAAGTCAGAATTGGTCGAGATGGCCGCGAATACGGTGTTGTAGTACGCCTCCATGTAATGGTCGTTTGGCGTGAGAGGCTCGAACTCCATGAAGTTACCCGCCGGCGCGTTGTCCGGGTTCTGCGCGCACGCCACTGAGCCGCTCGAGGAATCGGCGGCCCCGAAGCCGGAGTCATTCCCGTTGAGGTAGCAGTCACCAGAGTGGTAGAGCTTCAGGTTCGTCAGCGAGCTGCCGGTCACGTTAGTCACGGTCACGTCGGTCTGGTAGTAGTCGTTGCCGACTACGTAGCTGTCGACCTGTGTGATGCTGATCAGCGGGCTGCCGTTAGGGTCGAGCGCTTCGACCGTTGTCGTGACTGTGTAAGGACTTTGAGCCGTTCCGGAGCCGCCCAACGTGGCCGGGCTGACTGGGGTGAACACGCTGTCGCCTGCGAACCCGTAGGACTCGCCGCCGACGACCACGGCGGTTCCGCAACTGCCGGGCGCGCCGCCGAAGAACTGGTCGTTTCCGCCAGCGGCAACCTGGCATGAGAGGTCATCGCCGATCGTGATGTCTGTGAGCGGTCCGGCCGAGGTGATGTCGGCCTGTGCGAACGCTTGCGACGCAAGGATCAGGATCACGACCCAAGCCATTGCCAGCGTCGCGAACAGCCGCCGCATCGACGTCGAGCTTGTGGTCATGTTTGACATCCCTCGTTCGTCGCGTTCACTTTCGGGCTTTGGCGAGGTAGCTCTGGCCGGCGTGAAGGATGATCGTCTTGTGGTGGACGAAGTCGGTGACCGAGACGGAGTCGGTGATGTCGTGGGTGAGGGTGCCGTCGCAGCGGTCGGCGATTGTCCATTTGGTGCCGCGGACGGTGGCGGCGCTGTAGCGGCCGCTGGTGCGGAACTTGCCCTTGGCGCTCGCGTGCAGCAGCTGGAGGACCCTGCTCGAGACCGCGGCGGCGGAGGCGTCGGCGGCCTTCGTCGACTTCTTGCAGGTGCCATAGGTAGGTGCGCCCTTGAACGACGCTCCCTCGACGAGCGTTAGCGTGACGAGGCCCTTGCCGGCGCCTTTGGTGGCCTGGCTGAGCTTGAAGACCGCACCGCTGAACGTGCCCTTTTGAGTCTTGGGCTTCGGCTTGGGCTTCTTGCCCTTGGCGGCGGCATCGCGCGCCGGGGATGGTCCACCGGCGGCCGTGGTCAGGGAAAGAGTGCCGCCGAGCGCGTTGATCACCGTGTTCTTCGGTATCTGCGTGAGCTCGGTCAGCGGCACGAACACGCCGTGAATCTTGACCAGCACGACCCCGCTGACGAGCGAGACGTTGAACGTCTTGCCCAGCGTCGGGGTGCTGGGCGTGGGTCCGTGGCCCGTCGTGAACGTGACGTCCGGACCGACCGTGGTACCTGCGCTGTTGGTGGCCACGAGCCGGACGTGGTAGAGCGCGTTCGGCACGAGGCCCGTCACCGACGTCGATATGACGTGGCTGGTGAAGTCCGACCCCACGGTCTGCGCCGGCGTGGACTGCGAGTACACGAGCGGCCCGCCGCCGGTGTACTTCGGGTCGAGCCCGTACTCGAACACCGCCGTGGTCGGGAGGCCGTTCGGGTTCGCCGAGCCCGAGAACGCGGCGCCGGTCGGCGTGATCGTCGGCGGCGCGGTGGTGAGCACCGAGCCGGGCGGGGAGGTGATCGTCGCCGAGTCGCTGACGGTCGAGCTGCCCTGGTTCGGCGCGGTGTCGTTCGACGAAGAGGTGATCACGTCCGTGTCGTTGCGGCGGCGGTTACGGAGTTGCCGCTGAGTGATCGTGACGTGACCGGGAAAGATCCGCCGCGGTATACGCGTGGCTGCCGCCGCTGAACCGCCGTTCCCGATGGTGCCGGCGGAGAAGTGCCGTCGCCCCAGTTGATCGTGGCCGAGTGACGCGCTCGCGGTGTGGCGCTCGTGTTCGGGTCGGTGATCGTGGCGACGGTGCCGCCGACGGTGGCCGGGCGCTCCCGGCGAAGGTCTGGCCGCCAGTCCGCCGTGACGGCGGGGTAGTCGATTACGGTCTCGAGCGCGAATGTGGCCGATTGAGTGGGCTCGAGAGCGGGCACGGCCCACTCGATGCCTTCCGCGTTGTTCTCAGTGGTGCTCGGCATCGTGCAACGTGTCGGGCAGGGTGGATCCGTTCCGAGGTCCGTCCACAACGTCGAGAACGAGCGTCTCAACCCAGGAGTTGCCGGTCGTGATCGGCAGGAACTGCTCGAGTGCCGATGCCGGCGAATTGTAGGACGTTTAGCGTGCAGGCGGCAGGCTCGAAGCCGGCGATTCGGCCGAAGCCCGAATCCGTGTTGGACCCTCGCAGGAAGCAGTCCGCTGCGTGGTAGAGCTCGCCGCCGTGTCATCCGGCGGACGGTACCGATGTTCGTGACGGTGACGGTCGTGCGGTAGAAGTCGTTGCCGACGATGTAGCTGTCGACCTCTGTGAGCTGGAGGTTGACCGGCGTGTTCCCCGTCGGCGATGACAGCGTCACCGTGGTCGTGACCTCGTACGGGCTGGCGGTGGTACCCGACCCGGTGAGCGATTGGTTGCCGGGCGATGCGGTGAAGGGCGTCTCGCCGTTCAGGTTGACCGTGGTGTCGGTGCCACCCGGGTGGTTCGCGAAGTCAGGGCCGAACAATCCCCCGGATACGTTGTCGCTGTTCAGGAACAGCGAAGGTGCCGCAGTCTCCGGCCCGGCCGCGCTCGAGTAGACGTCCGTCGTCGAAGTCGCCCGCGTGCTGGACCTGGCAGCTCAGCTCGTTGCCGATCAGATGTTGCCTGGCAGCCGAGGTCGTTCCCGATGTAGATGTCGCTGAGCGGACCCGCCGAATGGATGTCGACGAACGGCGTGGGTGCCGCCGACGCCGCCGGCACCGCGAGCAGCGCCACCGTCAGCGCGCCGGCAATCACACCGACGACCCGCCGGAGCGACTCCCTGCCCGGTGCCACGACGCACTACGAACTCCGCTAGCGGCCCCGCTTAGGGCTTCTTCGCCAGATAGCTCTGCCCCGCATGCAAGATGATCGTCTTGTGGTGGACGAAGTCGGTGACTGCCACCGAGTCCGTGACGTCGTGGGTGAGGGTGCCGTCGCAGCGGTCCGCGACCGTCCACTTGGTGCCTCGGACCGTCGCCGCGCTGTAGCGGCCGCTGGTGCGGAACTTGCCCTTGGCGCTGGCGTGCAGCAACTGGAGCACCCTGCTCGAGACCGCCGCCGCGGAGGCGTCGCCGGCCTTCTTGCCCTTCTTCGTGCAGAGCGAGTAGCTCGGCGCGCCCTTGAACGCGTTCTCGACGATCGAGAGCGTGGCGAGACCCTTGTTGGCTCCGCCGGCGGCCTGGCTGATCTTGAAGATCGCGCCGCCGAACGTGCCGGTCTGCGTTGGGGTCTTGCCCTTGTGCTTCTTCCCCTTGCCCTTCGCCGCCACGTCAGCGGACGGGTGAGAGCCGCCGGGCAGCGCGGTGATCAGCGACAGCGTGCCGTGGATCGCGTTGATCTCGGTGTTCTTCGGGATCTGCGTGAGCTCTGTCAGCGGGATGAACTTGCCGTGGATCTTGACCAGCACGAGCCCGCTGACCTTCGAGATGTTGAACGTCTTGCCGAGCGCCGGAGCGCCGGGGGTCGCCCCGTGGCTGGTCGTGAACGTCATGTCAGGCCCGAAGGTGGTGCCGCTGCCGTTCGTCGCGACGAGACGCACGTGATAGAGCGCGTTCGGGACGAGCCCTGACACGGACGCGGTCACGAAGTCGTCGTTGAAGTTGCCCGTGAACGACTGCACGGCGGTCGAGTTCGTGTAGTCGGGCCCCGAGCCTCCGAACTTGCTGTATTTGAGGTCGAGCCCGTACTGGAAGTACGCGGTCGTCGCCTGTCCGTTCGGGTTCACGATGGCGGAGAAGTTTGCGCCGGTGGCGGAGACCGTCGGGGGCGACATCCCGCCGGGCAGGGGCGCCGTGCCGCCAACGCCGATGGAGCTGCCGACCGGTGGCTCCTCGAGGCTGAAGTACGTCGATTGGCCTGGTTGGAGTGCCGGCGAGAAGTGGACGACTCCGGAGGAGGTGTCGGTCGAGACGTTCGAGAACCAACTCGTCGGGCCTTCGTAGCCGTTCTGGCTGGTACGGCGAGGTCGCGCCGGGCTCCGTATAGCCGGCGGGTTCTCCGGCGGGTGCCGGGAACGCGCAGGAGCCGTCCTGGGTCTCGCCGCAGACTTCGCCGGCGGGGGCGCCGGCCTGCGGGACGCATCCGGACGGAACCGGCAATCCGCCGGCGTCGCACATGCCGTCCTCATCGAAGCCGAACAGCTCCGAGCTCGGGACCGAGAGCGGAAGCTCGGACACCGGAGAAGACGAGTTGTTGAGCACACCGATCAACGAGTCGTCCGACCCCTCGTAAGCGCTCTGGTTGGTGTCCTGCAAGACCGTCTCGCTGCCGTTGTTGACCGTGATCAGGAACTGGCAGCCGGTGTCCTCGTCGACGGGCGGGCACTCCGTGAACTGCGGCGGCGCCGGGCTGACGTTGGCCGTGAAGGAGTCCGTGGCGCCGTGCTGTTGCAGTTGCCGCCGGTGAACGTGATCGTGCCGCCGTAGGTGCCCTGGCGTGGCGTAGGTGTGCGTGCCGCTGACGCGACGTCGGTGGGCGATGCTGATGGTCCCGTCTCGTGTCGAGTCGTGCTGTCGCCCCAGTCGATCGTCGCGCAGCGCCGCCGAACGGCGTTGCACGATGGCGGGCTGTCGACGACGCCCGAGAACTGCACGGTGGCCTGGACGTTGATCGTGTCGTTGTTCGCCAGCGCCACCGGCGCCGCGATCAGCGCCACCGCCGCGAGCACGCCAACGAGTCCGGCCGTACGCCGGATACAGCTACCAAGCAGCCCTGTCATCTCTCATACCCCCGTAAGGTGGCCCCGCGATTTTCCATTTTCGCTCAGCCTCGGCCCCGAGCCGTGGCGACGTTACAGCAAGTTTTGGTAGGGCGCAAGCCAACGCGTGGCCGTCGCGAGGGCGTGCCGCGCAGCTGCGGTATGGCTCGAGGGCCTAGCCGAGCGAGGTCATGCCGAGGCTCGTAAACGAGTTCGGCGTGACGTCGAGCGCCTTGACGGCGAGGTCGGCGAACAGCGCGGCGGGCTCCAGATCGTCGTTGCGGTAGGCGCGGCCGTCACGACGATCGAGGATCGTGAGAGCACCGATCGGCCGTCCGGCGCGCAGGAGCGGGACGACGAGCATCGTGTACGGCACGTGTCCCGTGCCCTGGGCGATCCGGGATGCCCAGCGTGGATCGGTGCGGCAATCGGGGATCGCCTCCGCGGCGCCACCCTGAACGATCTTTCCGGAGATGCCCACCCCTGGCGGGAGCCTGACGCCGACGATCTCGCGCGCGCCGGCACCCCATGCCGACTGGTACACGAGCTCACCGGTGGTCTCGTCGACCAGGCAGATCGATGCGGCAGCTGCTCCGAACACGCCCGCCGCGGTATGCACGACGGCTTCCATGAGGCCGCGCGAGGCGTCTGGATTGTCGATCGAGACCGCGAGCGACACGCCGGTCTCGGTGCGCAGCGGCGCGCCCAGCGCCTTGGCGAACGCGGCCACCGACGCCACCCGGCGCTCGGGGATCATCTCGAGGCCCGCGGATACCGTGCGCTCGAGCTCGGGGGTGACGTCCGGGTTGATGGAGGACAGCTTGGTCGGATCGGCGTACACGGGAGGCCGCCCCGTAAGCAGCGTCCACAGCGTGGCAGCGACGCTGAACACGTCGGTCCGCGCGGACACGTTGCCCCCGGCGAACACCTCGGGGGCCATGAATCGCGGTGTGCCGATCCCGACCGTGCCCTGCTCCTCGACCTCGTCGAGCAGGCGGGCGATCCCGAAGTCGACGAGCACGACACCGTTCTCGCTCAGGATCAGGTTCTGGGGTTTGACGTCGCGGTGGACGATCTGCTGTTCGTGGACGTACTGGAGCGCCTCGCACGTCTGGCGCGTGTACTCGACCGATTGGTCCAAGGGAAGGCCCGGCTGGCCGCGCTGCTTGAGCAGCACGCCGAGGTCGATCCCGCGGACCAGATCCATCACCAGGTACTGGCCCGATGAGGCCGCGAAGTGGTCCGTAACGCGCACCACCCGCGGGTGCTGAAGGCTGGCCAGCAGCCGCGCCTCGGCCTCAAACCGCTGGTCGTGATGCGGATTGGTGCATTGCTTGAGGGCGACCTCCGTATCAGTCTCGGTATCGATCGCGCGGTAGACCTGGCCCATCGCCCCAGCCGAAATCGGCTCGAGGACCCGGTACCGGTCCTTCAATGTTCGCCCCAAAACCTGAGAGGCCGTTCGTGGCTCGTTCACGCGATCAAGCGTCGCCAACACTCCACCTTGTTCCTGCCCCATCCGTTCTACCCCCTGGCAGTGTAGACTCGCCCGCCCTCATAGTCTATCCAGGCTGCCCAAATCTCGCAATACGTCTTCCGGGCGGCCCATTAGGACCTGCCCAAACGTGCGACGGCGGACAGTTGCCACGGCGTCAATGCAGGATCAGGCCGATCACGAGTCCGATGGCGAACGCGAGGAGCACGAGCGCCGCGATCATCCCCTGCACCCGCGCGGGAAGCTGGCCGAGGCCGACCTCGCTCACCGGTGGCGCCTCGGTCACGGGGGCTGCCTCGGTCACGGGGGCTGCCTCGGTCGCGGGCGGGGCCTCGGGGACGGGACTCGATCACGGGGCGGCTGATCGGCCGGGTGACGTCGGGGCGGAGGCCCGCCCGCGGATCGACGGACGGCACGCTCGCCGGAGTCTCCCCGCGGTCGCTGTCGGAGGGAGTTTCGATCACGGCCGGGACCTTGGTCGTCTGGATCCGCCGGGCGCGGTCGTCGGTGCCGTCGCGGCGATCGTCCTGAGCGGGCAGGGCCATGTTCGACGCGCTCGACGACAGCGCGCGCGAGGCCGACTGGATCAGCTCGACCGCGAGCGTCGGCCGGGACCACGGGTCCTTCGCCATCCCCTGCGCGATCACGCCGTCGAGCGCCGGCGGCAGGTCGGGGCGACGCTCGCTCACGATCGGCGGGGGCGACATCACGTGCGCGTGCAGCGTGGCGGCCTCGGACGGTTTGGGGTACGGGACCTCGCCGGTCAGGCACTCGTAGAGGACCCCCGCGAGCGAGTAGCAGTCGCTCGCCGGAGTTGCGGGCTCGGCCTGGATCTGCTCCGGCGCGACGTAGTCGATCGTGCCGATGAACTGGCCGGTCCCCGTGAGGCGTGCCTCGTCGGGCGCCTTGATCAGTCCGAAGTCCGCGAGGTAGGCGTGGTCGCCCTTCCCGATCAGGATGTTCTGCGGCTTGATGTCGCGATGGATCAGCCCGGCGTCGTGGGCGGCATCGAGCGCGTGGGCGACCTGGGCGAGCAACCGCACGGTGCGCCGCGGGTCGAGGTCGTCGTCGAGGATCAGGCGCTTGAGTGTCGGCCCGTCGATCAGCCGCATCGCGAGGAACAGGCCGAACTCGCTCGTCCCAGCCTCGTACACGCTGACGATGTGCTCGTGGTCGAGTGCCGCCTGGACCTGACCCTCGCGCTCGAACCGAGCCCGGAAACCCGGGTCATCGCTGAGGTTGGGTGCGAGCAGCTTGAGGGCCACGACGCGGTTCAGCGACAGCTGGGTGGCTCTGTAGACCGCCCCCATGCCGCCCTCTCCGAGGAGCCCGTCGACGCGATACCCGGAAACGATCGTGCCCTCCTCTAGCAAAGCAGCAGGATTCTAGCCGGGCGGGGCGGCGCCAAGGCCGATCGTTAGGGGGCGACCTAACGGGCCGGCGGGGTTCTCCGAGCTTCCGGAGCGACTGTTGGGACGATCTGCCGACGGAGCTTTATGATGGGGCCCTCAGCAGTGCCTTCAGAGCGATCATGAGTGAGCGATGAGCGTGAGCGACCCCCGCATCGGGAGCCAAATTGGCGAATACAACGTGGACGCCCTGCTTGGAGAGGGGGGGATGGGGAAGGTCTACACCGCGACCGGGCCTGACGGCGGCCGCGTGGCGCTGAAGCTGGTCAAGGACGACTACGCGCGCGATGAGACGTTCCGCCGGCGGTTCTATCGCGAGGCGCGGATCGCGCAGACCGTGAAGCACCCCAACGTGGTCCCGGTGCTCGACACCGGCGAGGTCGACGGCCTGCCGTTCATGGCCCAGAGGTACATCGAGGGCATGTCGCTCGACGAAAAGCTCAAGCGCGACGGGCCGCTCGACGCCCAGACGGCGGTCCAGGTGTGCACCGACGTGGCCGCGGGACTCGAGGCGCTGTGGGCGGCGGGGATGGTCCACCGCGACGTCAAGCCCGCCAACATCCTGCTCGACGCCAGCGGCCGCGGCTACATCACCGACTTCGGCCTGGCCAAGGACACTCAGGGAAGTCTGCTGACCCTCCCGGGTCAGGCGCTCGGATCGATGGACTACATGGCCCCGGAGCAGATCCGGGGCGAGCCGGTCACCGCCGCCACCGACATCTACGCGCTCGGGTGCGTGATGTACGAGTGCATGTGCGGGCAACCGCCGTTCGCCGAGGTGCAGGGCATGCGGATCCTGTGGGCGCACCTGCAGGACCCGCCGCCGGACCCGCGGACGAGGCGCCCCGAAATGTCGGACGAGTTCGCGCGCACCCTGCTCAGCGCGCTCGAGAAGGACTCCGCCAAGCGGCCTCAGACCGCGGGCGAGTACGCCCGCATGCTCGCGGCCGCGCTCTGACGGTTGCGCGACCGCCGCTACTGCCAGATAACCGAGAACACCTCGTGCTCGCCGAGGAGGCCCTTGAAGTGATACTCGCCCTGGGCCTCGAACCGGAAGCTCGGGTCGGTCTCGGTGTACTCCTTGGCGGTGGACGACACGAGGATCTCGCCGCCCTTGGCCTGGGCGGCGATCCGCGCGGCGAGCACGACGTTGCGGCCCATCATCTGCTCGGGGTTGCCGATCACGAACCCCGAGTGGAGCCCGACGCGAATCGACAGCGATTGATGATCGGCGGGGGCGGCGGTGAACGTCCGCTGGAGGTCGACGGCCGCGTGCAGCCCGGCGTGGGCGCTGCCGAACGAGGCGAGGAAGCCGTCCCCCTGGAACTTCGTCACCTGACCGTCGTGGCGGGCGAGGATCTGCTCGACAAGCAGGTGATGGTCGCGGACCAGCTGGTCCCAGCGCTCCGCTCCGAGCTCCTCGGCCGCCGCGCCCGCGTCAGCGATGTCGCTCAACATCAACGTGATCGCCCCGTCGGGCGAGCTCATCCGGCCCAGCGCCGGGGTCACCGGCTCGAGCGCCGATGCGATCACGTCAATCGAAGAGAGCTGTATCGGGTCTGGCACTTCTCGCTCCGGTTCCCCGCAGGCGGGCGAGCATACCTTGACACGTCTCGGGCGCCACAGCAGAATCGGGCGTAGGGATGTCGGGGGCTCAAAGCGATCAAGGGATTCGGGCGAGCGCGTTTCCGCCGATTGGCGACTACGGGTTCCTCTCGGACTGCGAGACGACGGCGCTTGTCGCCCCGAACGGGAACGTCGAGTGGCTGTGCCTGCCGCGGATGGACTCGCCGAGCGTGTTCGCGGCGGTGCTCGATCGCGATGCCGGCGGCTTCCGGGTCGGCCCCGCGGACGTCAACGTCCCGGCGGGCCGGCGCTACATCCCCGGGACGATGGTGCTCGAGACGAGCTGGGAAACGCGGTTGGGATGGGTGATCGTCCGCGACGCGCTCTGCATCGGGCCCTGGCATCACGACACCGAGCGCTCCCACAGCCATCGTCGCTCGCCGACCGACCACGACGCCGACCACGTTCTGCTGCGAATGATCGAGTGCGTCCAGGGCTCGGCCGAGATCAAGCTCGAGTGCGAGCCCGCGTTCGACTACGGCGGACTGGCGGTTGACTGGGAGTACGCCGGTTCGGGCTACACGCAGGCGGTGGCTCGGTCGGAGGGCATGAACCTCCAGTTGCGACTGGTCACCGATCTGCGTCTCGGTTTCGAGGGTCCGCGCGCGCGGGCCCGAACGACCATGCGCGAGGGTGACGTCGCGTTCGTAGCTTTAGGTTGGTCCGAGCACGAGATGCCCACGAGCTACGCGCAGGCGCTCGAGTTTCTCACCCGGACCCAGCGTTTCTGGCAGGAGTGGCTCAAGCACGGCACGTTCCCCGACCATTCGTGGCGGACGCATCTCCAGCGCAGTGCGCTGACGCTCAAGGGCCTCACCTACGCGCCGTCGGGCGCGATGATCGCGGCCTCGACCACGTCGCTGCCCGAGGCCCCGGGCGGCGATCGCAACTGGGACTACCGCTACAGCTGGATCCGCGACTCGACTTTCACGCTGTGGGCGCTGTACTCGCTCGGCTTCGACGAGGAGGCCAACGACTTCTTCTACTTCGTCGCGGACATGGCCGAGGCCGAGGAGGGCCAGCTCCAGATCATGTACGGGATCGGTGGCGAGAGCAAGCTCGAGGAGCAGGAGCTCGAGCACTTATCCGGGTATGAGAACTCGCGGCCAGTGCGGATCGGCAACGGCGCCTACAACCAGGCGCAGCACGATGTATGGGGAGCCGTGCTCGACTCGATCTACCTGCACACCCGCTCCCGCGACCAGCTGCCCGACCGCCTGTGGCCGATCATCAAGCGTCAGGTCGAGAGCGCCCTGTCGCACTGGCGCGATCCCGACCGCGGCATCTGGGAGGTGAGGGGTGACCCGAAGCACTTCACCTCGTCGAAGATGATGTGCTGGGTCGCCGCCGATCGCGGCGCGCGTCTGGCGCGCATCCGCAACGACGAACGGATGGCAACTCGCTGGGCGGCGGCGGCAGCCGAGATCCACGCCGACATTTGCGCGAACGGTGTCGACGAGCGCGGCGTGTTCGTGCAGCACTACGAGACCGACGCGCTCGACGCATCGCTGCTGATGATGCCGCTGGTGCGCTTCTTGGCGCCCGACGATCCGCGCATCCGTGCGACCGTGCTCGCGATCGCCGATGAGCTGACCGAAAATGGACTCGTGCTGCGCTACCGCGTCGGGCAGACCGACGACGGGTTCGCGAGCGAGGAAGGCACGTTCACGATCTGCTCGTTCTGGTTGGTGTCGGCGCTGGCCGAGATCGGCGAGATCGCCCGCGCCCGGCGCCTGTGCGAGAAGCTGCTGTCGTTCGCGAGCCCGCTGGCGCTGTACGCCGAGGAGATCGACGCGGCCAGCGGTCGTCACCTGGGCAATTTCCCGCAGGCGTTCACCCATCTCGCCCTGATCAACGCCGTCATGCACATCATCCGCGCCGAGCAGCAGCTCGAGCTGGGTACGCCGCCGCTCGATCACGAGCTCGCCGGTCGGTGAGACCGCAGGCGCGACGTAAGTGTTTGGTCACCTGGCAGTGAGATAGCTTCCATCGGAATGCCCTGGGTCGAGGTCTTCGCGGTGTTCTTCGTGTCCCATGAGGTCGGCGACTACCTGTTGCAGACCGAATGGATGGCGATGAACAAAGCCGGCGGTCTGTCCTCGCGTGGGGTGAGGCGCCGCGCGCTCCTCTCGCACATCGCGACCTACACGCTGGCGTTCGTCCCCGCCTTCATCTGGCTGTGGGACAGTCTGCACTGGGGTGTGATCGGACTGGCGGCGCTGATCGCGATCCCGCATCTAATCCAGGACGACCGGCGGTTGCTCACCAGCTATGCGCGCATGATCAAGGGGGCAGACCTCGATGCCAACCCCGAACTGGGGGCGACGCTCGACCAGGCGTTTCACTTTCTCGCGCTGTTCCTGACCGCGCTGCTGATCGGAACCTGATCCGGAATCCGGCGCGCCTCGCTTGAGGTTGCGACCGGCGTGGAGCCGGATTCAACGGAATCCGGCGCGCCTCGCTTGAGGTTGCGACCGGCGTGGAGCCGGATTCCGCGGACTCGCTTCTTGGCGACCAAACCCTTAGGATCGCCAGCGAGACATCGGACAAGGAGATTTCTGGATGAGCACGAGCGAGCAGGAGCTTCCCGGCCCTGTCCTGGACTACATCAGCGAGCAGAGCACGCTGACGCTGGCGACGGCCTCGCCCACGGGCGCGCCGCATGCCGCGACGTTCCTGTACGTCAACGACGGCCCGTCTCTGTACTTCTGGTCGCGCAGCTCCACCGAGAGCGCGCGGCAGATCGAGCAGAACCCGATGGTGGCGTTCACGATCGACGAGTACACGACGGACCTCAACCAGACGCGCGGCGTGCAGGGAGTCGGGGAGTGCTCGGTGCTGCTCAGCGGCGAGCAGATCGCACGCGTGGCCGACCTGTTCGGACGGAAGTTCCCCTCGCTGTCGCCGGGCGCGACGATGAGCATCTCGTTCTTCCGCATCACCCCGACGGAGATCCAGTTCATCGACAACAAGAAGAGCTCGAGCGCGTCGCGAGAGGGAGTGTTCGGCGCGGAGTTCCACCGCGAGCGGTCCTACAGCGTGTTCGGCGGCCTGCCGACGCAGACCGCCCAGACGATCTCCGCATCGCTGCAACTCGTCGACGCCGAGACCGACTCGGTGGTGGCGCGGCAGGGGGGACCCGCGGACAAGTTCTTCATCGTGGTCGACGGCGAGCTCGAGGTCACACGCGAGGACGGGGGCAGCAGCGAGACCGTGTCGACGGTCGGGCCGGGTGACCTGTACGGCGAGATGGCGATCCTGTTCGACAAGCCACGCGGCACCAGCGCCCGCGCGACGAAGCCGACGAAGCTCATCGTGATCGACGGCGACACGTTCCGCACCGTCGTAGCCCAGTCGCTCGGGACCACGCGCGACTTCGACCAGATCATCCGGGACCGCCTCGGCTGGTCAGCGGGCTAGCGGCGAGGGCAACGGGACCGTGCAGACCTTCTCGAGCAAGGATTTCCGGGCCACGGTGGGGGCGTTCGCCACCGGCGTGACCGTCGTCACCACGCGCGGCGAGGAGCACGCCTACGGCATGACCGCTAACGCGTTCTCCTCGGTGTCGCTCGATCCGCCGCTGATTCTCGTGTGCGTGATCAGCCCATCCGAAGGTGCCGAGCACATCAGCCACAACGGCGTGTTCGCGGTCAACATCCTGGCCGAGGAGCAGGAGCCGCTGTCGCGCTACTTCGCCTCGCGTGACCGGCCGCGCGGGCTCGACGCGTTCCGGGAGGTGCCGCACCGGATCGGCGCCAGCGGGTCGCCGATCCTCGAGGGCGCCGCGGCGTTCATGGACTGCCGGCTGCACGCGGCGCACGAAGCCGGAGACCACCTGATCTTCATCGGCGAGGTGCTCGAGATCGCAACGCGCGAGGATGGCACCCCGCTGGTGTTCCACGGCGGGGGCTACCGGCTGCTGCAGGCGCCGCTCGGCGGCTGAGCGCGGGTCGATCAGGACGACGACCCGCCCGGTCATCAGGACCACGACCCGCTGGCCGATCAGGAGCGACGACGAGGCGGGGCGCCAGGCGTCGCCGTCGAACTCGAGCTCGAGGGGGTTCGAGCCGTCGTCGACCGCGACCGTGGCCTTGCGGGCCGGGAAGTCGATGTGCAGCCTCAGGGAGAGGGTCGCCGGGCCGCTCTGCACCGTGACCTCGGTCTGGGCCGCGGTCGGCGGGCCGGCCGGCCGCGCGCCGGCGGGCGCGCCGGAGCCCGAGCCCCGGTCCAGGCGCCCCGACGAGGCCAGCGGCGTCGCCTGGCTTGTCGGTGCGGACGCAACCGCAGTCCCGGGAGGGGACGTCGGCTGTGGCGGCACCGCCTTCAGCGAGCGCTCGCTCGCGGGAATCGGGAGCTCGCGGACGACGAGCGTGGTGCCGCCGACCTCGATCGTGTCGCCGACCGACAGCGTCTGCGGGCCTTTGATGCGCAGGCCGTTCACGAACGACCCGTTGGTGGATCCGAGGTCCTCGATCGCGCAGAAGCCGCTGCGGTCCAAGCTGATGCGCGCATGCGAGCGCGAGATCTCTTCGTCGTCGGCGAGCCGTCCGGCTCCTTCGGCGTGGCGCCCGATCAAAAGCTCGTCGTCCAGCAGGATCGACATGCCTACAGCCCGCCCGGCCACCACCTCCAGTCGCGCGATCGCGGGACCCATGGCCTGACTGTACCGCGCGGTTCGGTGTCGCCGCGCGGACCGAGGCGGCTTGCAGCAACCCGCCACCATCGAGTAGTCTGCGCGCGCTATGGCACGGCTGCGTGTAGTGAGTGGGCCCAACGCTGGTCTGACGGTTGACGTCGACGAGGAGATCGTCATCGGCCGCGAGGACACCGATCTCGCGATCGACGACGAGGAGCTGTCGAACCGGCACGCGGTCGTACGCCGGCACGCCAATCGCCTTCAGGTCGAGGACCTCGGCTCGACCAACGGAACGTTCGTGGACGGCACCCGGATCGCCGAGCCGACCCTGCTCGGCGGCGGCGCGGAGATCAAGGTCGGCGCGACGGTGATCGTCGTCGAGGGCGTGCTGCCGGTGCCGGACTCGGGTGACATTGTCGCTCCGCGGAACGCCACACGCGTCAGCGCCGCGATCCGGGAGGGCGCTACGCCGCCGCCGGCCGCTCCGGCTTCGCCCCCGGCCGCGCCACCGGCTGCGGCCGCTCTCGCGGCCCCCGGTCAGGCGGTCGGCGATTTCCGCCCGCCCGAGCGCAGTCGTAAGCAGCCGGGTTCGGCGTCTCGCTCCTGGGTCCCGGTGGCGCTGTCGTTCGGCACGGTCATCATCGTGGCGATCGCGCTGGTGATCTACTTCTCGCCAGCACAGCTAGCTGCGCGGCGTCTGCGGGCGCCGCAGCCTCGGCCCTGAGCGGCTACCTGAGCGAGAAGTACAGGATCAGCGCGATGGCGACGAGCGTGAGCAGCGCCAGCGGCGCGAGCTGGGCGCGCCGGCGGACCTTGGTGTCGAGGTACCTGTCGACAGTCGGGTGCGCGACGTCTCCGGTGGGAGCAGCCGCCGGCGCCTCGTCGACGCGGCGAACCTCCGGGTTGACGTAGCTCGGCTCGCGGGGAGCCATCGCCATCGCCGGTGGGATCTGGATGACGGCGGAGGCTCGGGAGGCGATGTCCTGCCGGGTGCGCAGCTCGAGCACGCTGACGCCGACGAGCAAGTGGTCGCCGGGGTCGAGCCGGGCCGGCCCCTCCAACTCGTTCTGGTTCACGAACGTGCCGTTCGTCGACTCGAGGTCCTCGACCGTCGCCGAGCCGTCGGGCGCCGGGGTGACGCGGGCGTGCTGACCCGACACCTCACCGTCCTCGAGCACCAGATCGGACCCGGCATCGCGCCCGATCACGATCGCGCGATCGACCGCGATCTGCTTGCCCGCGTCCGGCCCCTCGATGACTTCCAGATTGATCTCGCCCGCCACGGGCGCGAGCATATCGTCCGAGCAGGGGTTCGCGCAACGCCACCGTGCAAGAGCGGTGTCAGTTGATGAACGTGCCGGAAACACCACCCTTCTGACCCTTGCGCACATCGCGGGTTCGCTATAGGGTGCCCGGACCATGCCAGCGACAGCACCACGAGACTCAGTGATCGCCACCGTCGGTGACGGCTTCGGTTCACTCCTAGTTCACGTCACCGCCCGTTATCTCGGCTTCGAGAACGAGCAGCTCTCGGTGTTCGGGCCGAGCGACAACCCGGTCGGCACCTATCAGCAGTTCGCTTACAACCTCGGGCAGACCGTTCTGCGCTCGGAGTCCGAGTCGCACTTCCTCGCGCCCGACTGGCCGACGTTCGCCCAGCTCGACGCCTGGTCGCACAAGTCACTCAAGCCGCTGTGGCGCACGACGCGAGCGCAAGTACAACCCGGGCGTTCCCGAGATCCTGACCGAGGCCGCGGTCGTCGCGCGCCGCACGGGCTGGGAGCAGGCGCGGATCCCGCTGCGGGTCGGATGGCTGCAGCGCCAGATGCAGCCGATGCCGCACTTCGTGATGTACGACGAGCAGGCGAACTTCATCGGTCGCGCCAAGCACGTGATGCTGTCTCCGGGCCACGGCCCGCTGTCGTTCCCGCCGTTGCTGGCCAAGGCGCGCAAGGACCCGGCGCTGGCGGACCGCATCGTGCAGGCGTACGAGCCCAAGCAGTACGCGGCGGGCGGCCGCTACATCGTGCTCGGCGCGGGCATCGCATCGGTGAACGAGTGGGTGAACATCATCGACGCCGGCGGATCGGTGCTGGCGCTGACGCGCAGCCCGCAGCCAGAGACACAGGACCTGAACGTTCCGCGCTGCCTGTTCGAGTCGATCGGGATCGACGCGTACACGCGGCTGCCGTTCGACCAGCGGATCGAGTTCCTCGGCCAGGTGCTGCGCGGTACCCGGCCGGACCGCCGGCAGTGGCTCGACGCGGATCCAGACCGGCCAGCAGGAAGGACGGTTCGACGCGATCGTCGGCGAGATCGACAAGATCGAACCGGGCCGCGCCGGCCTGCGGGTGTACGTCAAGAGCATGCACGGCGAGGATCCCGGCTGGCTCGACGTCACCGGCGTCACCGCCGGCACCGGGTTCAACAAGTCGGTGCTGACGATCCCGCTGATGCGCCGGCTGGTCGAGTTCTACAAGGTGCCGGTCGTCAACGGGCAAGATCCGGCTCCAGACGAACTGCGGCGTCCCGGGACTGGACATGCCCGAGTCGCGGCTGTGCTGCAACGGGCTGATCGCCAACAACGTGATCCCGCACGGCGACACGATCGCCGGCCTGAAGTTCATCTCGCGGCGGTTCGTGTCCGACTGCGCCCGCGCCGAGAAGCTGCGCAAGCGGTCGTTCCCGTCGCGTCTGTCGCTGCAGTTCTCGATGGGGCGCGACGTGGCTCAGGCGCTCCGGACCGTGTCCCCGACCGAGCAGCTCGCGTAGAGGGGAGGTCGCCATGTGTCCAACCGTGCTTGGCCGGGTCCAGACCAGATGGGCGATTCTGATCATCCCGGCGATCATCTGGACGATCGTCTCGCTGATCACCGCAGAACCCGAGCTAGATCGTGCTGATCGGGTTGTACTTCGTGATCGGCGTCGCGCTCGACACCGCGTTCTACCCGTTCATCATCCGCTGGCAGCCGCCGTGGCTGACGTTCGTGCTCGCGGTCGGCGAGTTCATCCTCGTGTACCTCGCGGCGAAGACCCTCAAGGGCATCCACTTCTCGTCCGACTGGGTGCCCGATCGTCGTGTACTGGGTGACGTGGGTGATCGCGATCTGGACGAAGGTCGTGATCCTGCCGCTGCGTGTCGCTCAGCTGGGTCGAGGACGCCGGCGAGTTCCGCTCCACGAGCTGGTCGGTGGCGCCCGAGTACGTGCCGCTGGCGGTGACCGCGTTCACTCCGGAGCTGTCCGAAGGCGGGCCGCCGCCGCTCGCGCGTAAGTTCTCGGCCGCGGTGATCGAGATTCCCGAGGAGCTCCGCCGGGCGCCGAGCCCGTCGGGCGTGTTCCAGATTCCTACAGGACCGCCGCCCGCCTGAGCGAGCGCCGCCCGGTCGCCCGCGGGGTCAGGCGGCGGTGTCGAGCCGGCCGATGACCTCGTCGCGGTCGGTGCCGTGCGCCGCGAGCACGAGGTCGAAGTCCGAGCCGTAGAAGCGCATCACCGCGACGAGGATGTCGCCGGTGCCGACGGTCGCGGCGCCGCGCTTGCGCGCGACGCGCACGGCGAGCTCACTGACGCTCGTGACCGGATCCCGGTCGGCGCGGGCGGCCGATGACAACAGGTCGTCAGCGTCGCCTGGATCGACGTCCGGCAGCGGCGTCTCGCCGACGCCCAGGGCGCACAGCACCCTCGCCGCCTCGCCGTGCAGGCGCAGGATGCGCAGCCAGCGCAGCGCCTCGGCCCGGCGGGTGGTCGCGAACGGCATCGCGGTCGAGGCCAGGCCGAGTGCCATTGCGGCGTCGGTGCAGAACGGCAGCGCGTATTCGGCGCGCTGGTTGAGCGCGTCGTCGATCGTCGCGAAGCTGTCGAAGCGCGTGTCGAGGCCGGTCAGCTCGAGCAGCTTGCGCTGCTTGGGCGGAACGCCCGCGAGCGCCAGCCGCGCGTCCGACTCGAGGCGCTTGTGGAAGCCGACGAGCACGCCGAGTCCCATCGAATCCATGTGGGTGAGTAGCGAGAGGTCGAGCACGTACCGGCCGTAGCCCCTCCCCAGCAGGTCGACCAGGGCGAGCTTCAGCTGCGGGGCCGATGCGAGGTCGAGCTCACCCTCGACGGCGACGACGCAGGTGCTTTCGTCCACCTCCCGATGAGTGATCGCGAAAGTCTCCATCGTGCATCTAGTTTCGGACGCCCGCGCCGATCCCTTACCAGCGTCCAGGCCGGCTCGACAAACGTACGTATGGCGAACACGGTCAGGCCGTGGTCTGCGCCGCTTCGGGAGCCGCGGCGCTCGGGTGTGGGGTCTCGTCGAGGCCCCACAGCTTCATCTTCGCGACGCGGCCGCGGATGTCGACCTCGTCGACGAACACCAGATCCTCCGCCGGCTCGACGAGCGCCTCGCGGGTGGAATCGGAGAGGAGCAGCTGGTGCGGCGTGCCCTTGGTGAGGCCCTCGATGCGGGATGCGGTATTCGTGGTGTCTCCGACCGCTGCGTACTCGACCCGGCGCTCGGATCCGACGTGGCCCGACATCACCATTCCGCTGTTGAGCCCGATCCCCATCCGGAAGCCGTCGCCGAGCCCCTCCGAGCGAATCCACTCGTTGAACCGCGGCAGGCGGGTCTCGAGCATCTCGCGCGCGGTTCGGAGCGCGCGGTCGGCGTGGTCGCGCTGCTCGAGCGGCGCGCCGAACACGGCGAAGATCCCGTCGCCCATGTACGCGACGAGCGTGCCGCCGTTGTCGAGGATCGCGTCGCTCATCTCGCTCAGGTAGTGGTTGAGGACCTCGATCACCTGGGGTGGCGTGAGCGACTCCGAGAACGACGTGAACCCGCGCAGGTCGGTGAACATGATCGTGCCCTCGCGCTGGACGCCGCCGAGCCGCAGCCCGTCGGCGCTCTTGAGGACCTCGTCGACGACGTCCTCGGGCACGAACCGCGCGAACAGGTCAACGGTCCGGATGCGCTCGAACGCCTCGGTGACGAGCTGCACCGCGAGCGCCCCGACGCTGCTCAGGATCAGGGCAACCAGCGGATACACGAACGAGACGATCCAGCCGGCATTGAACAGAAGCTGCGCGGCCAGCGCGAACAGGAGCCCCAGGGCGACGGCAATCCCAATCGTGATGACGGGGCGGGCCCGGTAACTGACCAGCGGGATGACGACGCGCGAACAGCACGATCAGGACGACGTTGATCCACCCGGCAACGGAGTTCAGCGGGAAGTGGTTGATGATCGTCGCGGTCGCGTCGGCCTCAATCTCGACTCCGGCCATCTGCGGGTCGGTCGAGGTCGAATGGAAGTCCTCCAGCGACAGCTGCGTCTCGCCGACGAACACGACCTTGCCCCGGAAGTAGTCGGCTGGCAGCGGCTTCGTCTGGCCATCCGGCGGGCCGTACTTCTTCGGGTCGTACACGCTCGAGAACGACACCCACGGGATCGTGTGCTCCGCGCCCGGGAAGTCGATCCAGCGCGTGCCGCCAAACTGTTTGGCCGAGATCTTCTTGTGAAGCGCCATCTCGGCGGCGACCACGTACAGCGTCGGAACGTTGTACGCGGAGTAGATCATCTGGCGATACACCCCCCCCGGCTGGTTGTTCGGGAACACCGGAATCGCAGGTCGAGCGCCGAGTTCGTTCAGAAGTGTGGTGCCCCGAGGTCGAGCCGAGGAACAGAACCTGACCGTTCCCGTTGTTGTTCGGCTGCGTCGAGCCGAACACGGTGACGTTCGGATGATTGCCGATCGCCTCGAGCAGAGCGAGGTCGTCGCAGGGGTACGTCGCGCCCTGGACCTTGCACGTCTTGCCGATCGTGCTCTTGTTCTCGAGGTCGATGTCGAACACGATCGCGGCCGGGTGCTCGGCCGCGATGTTGTTGATCAGCTGGGCGTAGTAGGTGCGCGGGAACGGAAACGTGTTCAGGTCCCGGTAGGTCTTGTTGTCGATCGCCACGACCACCAGGTTCTTCGGCGGCTTCTGGGTGCCGCGCACCGAGAACCGCGCATCGACCGTGTTGCCCTCGGCCGAGTCGAGGACCCCGGTCGCGTACAGGGCGATCCCGATCGCACCGGCGCCTAGCGCCACCAGCGCCAGCAGCAGCACCTTCAGGTTTCGGCCGCTCCCGATTTTGAATCGCCGCGTCCGTTTCATATCCCGATCACCCCTCGCCGATTTGCCCCGTTCGCCCCGTGCGCGCCGGCCGTGAGCACACGAAACGCCCGAGGCAGTCTACGCACAATCCGTGCCTCGAACAAGCAACGCCAGGTTACGGTTGACTAACAACGGGCGTGCGCTCTACCGTGCCGAGAGGGACCGAACACTTGGGACAAGGACGACGAGGAATCATCGTGGCGGTGGGCACCGCCTGCCTGTTAGGCGCTGCGTGCGCGGGCGCGCGCACGCCCCACACGTCGAGCCAACCAGGCCCGAGCCACGTCGCCCCGCCGGCGCCGAGATTCGCCCACACCGTCGTGCTGAGGCCGGTGAGCGGCAGGGTGCTGATCCACGTGCCCGGCGGGCCGAGCGGGTTCACGGCTCTGACCGCGGCACAGGTCGTTCCGGTGGGTACGGTCGTCGATACCACCGCCGGCCGGGTCTCGCTGACCTCGGCGACGCCGACGCCGACGCACTTCCAGACCGGCCAGTTCTTCCTCGGGACATTCCAGGTGCGGCAGACGCGCGCGGGGGGTCCGCTCGTCAGCCTCATGCTCCGCGACACGCTCGCGCGCTCGGTGTGCGGCGCGCCGGCGGCGCACACCACGGCTCTGAGCGGGCGAATCCTCGGGCTCCTGCGGGGCAGCGCCAAGGGCCGCTTCCGGACGACCGGCCGGTTCTCGGCAGCGACGGTCCGCGGCACCAACTGGGGCGTACGCGACCGCTGCGACGGGACGCTGACGGTCGTCCGCAGCGGCGAGGTCGTCGTCACCGACTTCCGCTTGCACAGGAACGTGATCGTTCGCGCCGGGCAGAGCTATCTGGCGAAGGCGCCCTGACCGCTGACGCCCGCGTGTCGACGCCGCCAATCACAATCGTGATCGCTGACGACCACGCGGTCGTTCGGCAGGGGCTACGCCTGCTGCTCGAGGCCGAGGACGACCTGGCGGTCGTCGGCGAGACGAGCGACATTGCGCAGACGAGCGCGCTGTTGCGCGAGGTCGCGCCGGCGGTCATCCTGCTCGACCTGCACATGGGGCGCGACCTCAGCCTGACCGCGCTGTTCGAGCTGCGGTCGGCCTCGCCGTCGACCGCGATCGTGATCCTGACGATGGAGGACGACCCGGCGTTCGTCGCGCCCGCGTGGAACGCCGGCGCGGCCGGCTACGTGCTGAAAGAGGCGTCCCGGACCGACCTGGTGCGGGCGATCCGGACCGTCGCCAAGGGCGGCCGGTATCTCGATCCCGCGATCGGCGGGTGGGCGCTGACGAGCGCCGATGACGCCGCACTGACCGAGCGCGAGCTCGAGGTGCTGCGGCTGGTCGCCCTCGGTCACACCAACAGCGAGATTGCGAGCCGCATGTACATCAGCCCGCGCACGGTCGAGACCCATCGCGCCAACCTGCAGGCCAAGCTGGGGCTCACCGGCCGGCCGGAGCTGGTTCGCTACGCGCTCGAGCACGGGGTCATCCACCGATGAGCACCGCCGCCAGCCGGGCCAAGCAGATCGAGCTCGAGGCCGCGCAGCGGAGGGTTGTCGAGAGGCTGAAGGCGACCTCGCCGACGCGGCGTTCGCCGGCGAGGCGGGCGGCGATCGTCGCGATCGCCGGGGTGCTGTTCGCGCTCGCGTTCGCCGCGCGGCTCGCGGTCGATGACCCCGACGCGCTGCTCGCGAACTTCTACATCGTGCCGATCGCGGTGCTGGCGATCGAGTTCGGGACGCGCGCCGGGCTGGTCGCCGCGGTGCTGGCGTTCGCGCTCATCCCGGCGTGGAGCGTGATCAACTCCGTGCACGTCGACGCGCTGGGTTACGCGTCGCGCGGGGCGGCGTTCCTGATCACCGGCGTGGTCGTCGGTGGGTTCTCCGATCGTCTGCGCAAGGACATCGCCGAGCGCCAGGACGCCCAGCGCGACCTCGCCCTGTACGCCGATCAGCTCGAAGGCTCCAACCGGGGCCTCGCGCGAAGCGTCGGACGACTCGAGGCGTTCGCTGAGATCGCCCGGGCGGTCGGCGGCGAGACCGACCTCGAACGGATCCTGTCGCTGATCATCGCCCACGGCCGGGAGATCGTGGCCGCTCGCACGCTGGTCATATATCTCCCCGACGGAGGCGAGCTCGCGGCGGTGACGGGAAGCGCGCGGCGCTCGGAGTCGGAGCCCCGGCTGCCGCTCAACGGCTCGCTCGCCGGCCAGGTGCTGCTATCGGGGGAACCGCGGCGCGTGGGAGCCGGGGCGGACGCCGCGCAGCTCGAGCAGCTCGCGCCGGCCGCGACCGAGGCGATCCTCGTGCCGCTGGTCTTCCGCGGCGAGCCGCTGGGCGTGCTGGCGGCGATCAACGGCGCCGGCGAGCGGCGGTTCGACGATGAGGGCGAGCAGCTGCTGATGTCGATTGCGGCGAGTGCCGCCACCGCGGTTGCGACCGCGCGCTCGGTCGCCGCCGCCCGCCTGCGGCTGAGCCTCGAGGCCGCCGACCAGGCGCGAGCCCGGTGGGCTCGCGAGCTGCACGACGAGACGCTGCAGGGGCTGACCGGCGTTCGAATGGTCCTGTCCGCGGGGCTCGCGCGCGACGACAACGGCGCGCTGCGCCGGGCCGCCGACACCGCCGATGCCCACCTCGGCGAGGAGATGCGCAAGCTGCGCGACCTGATCGCGGAGCTCCGCCCGGCCGCGCTCGACGATCTCGGGCTCGGACCGGCGATCGAGTCGCTGGCAAAGCGCCAGGCGGCGATCGCGGGATTCGCGGTCGAGGTGGACATCGGCCTGGACTCCGAACAGCGCCTGG
This sequence comes from uncultured Solirubrobacterales bacterium, assembly GCA_963699325.1. GTDB lineage: Bacteria > Actinomycetota > Thermoleophilia > Solirubrobacterales > Solirubrobacteraceae > Palsa-465. Next base: position 442,590 of record CAVOTN010000026.1, read on the forward strand.
CTCGCGACACTGAGACCGCGATCTACCGGATCGTCCAGGAGGCGCTCAGCAACGCGGTCAAGCACGCGCAAGCCGAGCACGTCGGCCTGCAGGTCGAGCTCTGCTCCGATCAGGTGCAGCTCGTGGTCCAGGACGACGGTCGCGGGTTCGACCCCGGCGGCGTTCGCGCAGGCTTCGGGCTGACCGGGATGCGCGAGCGCGCACTGCTCGCCGGCGGCCGGTTGAGCGTGGCCTCGGAGGACGGCGGCCCGACCTGCATCACGGCTGTGCTGCCGTTGCCGCCGGCGTGAACGTGCTGTGGCCGGCGCGCACGGTGACGGTGGCGTGCGTCGCGAGATCCTCGACCACGACCACCCCACGGCTGACGCGCACCAGCGTGCCGTCGCAGAAGTCCTCGGTCAGCCACTTCGTGCCGCGCACGGTCGCCGCCGAGTAGCGGCCGTCAGTTCGAAATTCGCCCGGACCACTCGCCCACAGCAGGCGCAGCACCTTGTGCGGCAGCTTGGTGTGCGGCACGGTGTCGCCGCTCGGCGCCGCGCACGCCGCGAACCGTCCGCCGGCGAGCCGGATCTGCGCCACCGGGCTGCTCGGAGACTGCGTGACCCTGAACGCTCCGTCGTAGAACTGGGCGTCCTGCACGCGAGCGGTAGCGGTGCTCGCACCCGCTGCCCCGGCGGGGCGCGGCGGAGCGGCGCGCAGATCGACCCGGCCGTGCGTGGTGTCGATCAGCGATCCGACCGGGATGTTGCGGTCCTGCGAGCCGAGCCTGAACGAGTGGCCGTGAGGCGTGGTGACGATCACCGTTCCCGACACGAGCCCGATGTCGACGGAGTGACCGAAGCTCGGCGTAGGCAGGCTCGCGTCCGCTGTCCCTGCCGCCAGCAGGGCGGCGGTCAGGATCGCTCCGGCGAGAATCGCGCACCTCACGAGCTGAATCCTATGCGGTGCCCGTGGCCGCGCCGGCCCGAGGCGAGCTGCCCCGGGCCAGCGCGGCTAGCCCCCTTTACGCGCAGGTCAGGAGACCGAGATCGGCGGCTCGTCGGGCGAGGCGGCTTCGCTCGCCGTCGTCGTTGCGCCGGACCGCCCGCGCGTGGATCCGAGCAGGCCCGACGGGCCTCCGGCCATCGACCACCGGAACTGCGTGACGTTCTCCTTGGGCGCGAACAGCCCGGGACGGGTGCCCCGCTTGACGAACAGCACCGGCGACGGCGCCGCGTTCGCGATCGCCGACCGCGTCGTGCCGAGACCCTCGTGCCGCCAGCGCTCCGAGAGTCCGACCACCAGCAAGCCCTGCGCCGGTGGCGGCCTCGACGATGCCGTCGCGCCCGCCGGCGACGACCAGCGGCTCGGTGGCGATTCCGGTCGCCTGCTGCACGAGCAGCCCGGCATCGGCGAGCATGCGCGTGACCGACTTGCCCTCGTCGGTCTGCCCGGCCGCGCCGAGCAGCTTCAGCGGCGCCCCCGAGGCCGCGGCCAGCCACGAGCCGAGCTCGAGCGCCGCCCAATCGTGCTCGGCTCCGCCGAACGGCACGACCACGGGCATGATTCGGACCGAGCTCGATCGGGTCGCCCTCCTTCGCCACCAGCACGGCCACGTCGGAGGACGCGTGCTCCATCAGCTCGCCGACATCGCCAAGCGGAACGCCATCACCGATGATCCGCCGGCGTCCCTCGGTGAGCACGAGGTCGATCGGTTCGTGCTCGACGATATGCGCGAGGTCGGAGCCGGGGTTGGTCGAGGACAGCGCGACACCCCGGGCGACGATGCTGGTCCGAGGCGAGACGCTCGCGCGTCTCGTTGATCGCCCGGGAGGCCCGTTCGAGCGCCAGGTTCTCGGACTGCAGTCCGCCCCGGACGCCCGCGCCCGCGCCTCGTGGCGGGCGCACGAGGCGAGCGATGATCAGCTCGCGCGGCGGCACTGACCGGGCCAGGGGCTCGGCCAGCGCGACGAGCTGCGGGATCGCATCGTCGGTCTGCGGAGCGACCAGGATCGAGCGATCCGGCACCGGCAGCTCGGGATGCGCCTGGACGGCGGCGAGCGCCGCGTCGGCGAATTCGTCCTCGATCCCACGGCCGTACACGTTCTTGGGGTCGAGCAGCTTCAGCAGCGGGCCGGTCATCAACGTCGTGACGACCGCCATGATCACCAGCATCGCGAACAGCGTGTTCGAGATCGCGCCGGCGTCCAGCGCCAGGTTGAGCACGATCAGCTCGGTCAGGCCGCGGGTGTTCATCAGCGTCCCGATCACCGCCGAGGCCTTCCAGTCGTACCCCGACACCCGAGCCGCGATCGACGCGCCGGCGAGCTTGCCGAGGATCGCGACCGCGATCAGCAGCAGCGTCAGCAGCCACAGCTCCGGGCGGTCGAGCAGGCCGATGTTCGTCCGCAGGCCCGTGTAGACGAAGAAGATCGGCAGCAGCAGCGTGACGACGAAGTCGTCGATCCGGCGCGTGATCTCCTCGCTCAGCCGGGCATGGCGCGGCATGATCATGCCCATGATGAAGCCGCCGAAGATGAACGCGATGTTGATCTCCTGCGTGATGTAGGCGGACACAAGGACGCCGACGATGATCGCGGCGAACCACCCGCTCGGGATACGTCCGACCTCGTCGAACGCGGTCGCCATGCGGGCGAGCACGCGCCGGACGATGAACACCATGAACAGCGTGAACAGCGTCGCCTCGGCGATCGTCTTGACGACGTCTCCGAACGTTCCGGAGACGGCGATCGCGGTCGCGAGCGCGATCAGGAACCACGCCGTGACGTCGTCGATCGCGGCGCAGGCGATCGTCAGCGCGCCCACCGGTCGCTTGATCATCCGCCGCTCGGCGAGGATCCGTGCGAGCACCGGGAACGCGGTGATCGACATCGACACGCCCATGAACAGCGCGAACGCGACGAACTTCTTGTTAGGCCCGACGAGCTTGTACAGCGGGAGCGCGACCGCGATGCCGAGCAGCATCGGGATCGTTACGCTCGCGTTCGAGATCGCGGTGGCCTGCAGGACCTTGCCCTTCAACTGGCCGCGGTCGACCTCGAGCCCGACCAGGAACATGTAGAAGATCAGCCCGAGGTTTGCGATCGTGCCGATCGCAGCCAGCGTGTCGGTTGGGAAGAACGTGGCCTGCCAGTTGGCCGAGATAGCGCCGAGCAGCGACGGGCCGAGCACCAGCCCCGCGATCACCTCGCCCATGACGCGCGGCTGACCGACCTTGGTGGCGATGTACCCGAAGAACCGGCAGACGATCAGCACGATCGCGAGCGCGAGGAAGACTGCTGCAACCAGGTGGTTGAAGTCACTGCGCTGCTTGGTCGCGGTGAACTTCTCGCCCGCCGGGCCGAGGCCCGAAGGAGTGGTCAGCACCGGCTTGGCCGTCGGGACCTTCGACGGCGCCGGCGTGGCCACCTGGAGGGGAATTACGGTCACGTTCTGCAGCAGGATGTCGTTCGCGGTCGCGGTCATCCGGGCTGTCCCGCCCTTGACGCACTTGACATCCCCGAACACCCCGCTCGTTTTGGTCGAGTAGGTGAGCGGGCCGAGGTTCTTGCCGGCGGAGGAGTAGAGAGTCGCTACCGCTCCGGTGCCGTGAATCGAGAACGAGCTGCCGAAGCACGTCGAGGCCGGGGACAGCGAGAACGTGCCCTGGATGTTGGTCGGGGTCCGCGGCGCGGCCGCGCCCGGGGCGGGCGGAGCTGTCTTCAGTGCGGCCAAGAACGAAAGGCCGCCGAGCGTGCCGACGATCGATCCCTTCGCGCCTGGCGTCGCCACCGCATCGATGCTCAGCGACCGGCCTCCGGACACGCAGTTGATCGTCCCGGTCATCCTGTGGCCGCCGCCTGGGAGCGTTTGCGTCTGGAGGCGCGCTGTCCCACCGAGGGTGTTCTGATTGTTGGTGAAGTTGACGAACTGCCCGGACTGGAGGACGTTGAACGAGGGTCCGGTCGCTGCGGCCTGTGCTGGTGCGGTCGCCGGCAGCGGTGTGCCCGCCGCGGGCTTCGGAACCGGACCGATGCATGGGTTCGCGACGGCCGCGGCGTAACCGCCGGCGATCGCGGGCTGGGCCTTCTCGTTGCCGCCCTTGCTGATCACCAACACCACGACCGCCACCCCGATCACGGCCAAGATCGCGTAGAACACGATCAGGCGCGTGACCAAGCGGCCACGCGGCACGTCCGTCTGTCCCGGCATCTAAGCCCCCTTAGGCTCGCTGCTAGATGTGAGTTGTCACCCGGCCGGCGCAGCCCCGCCTCAGCCCGGTCGCGCGAAAAAGTAGCCGATCGGGAGCCGGCGCACATCCGGAACGCGCCATCGAACTACATCCGTAAAACACCGCAATCTTGCTCCGGGAGGTTTCCCGGCCGTGCGCGGGCGGGCGACTACAGCCGCAACATTCGAGCGCGGCTACAGCCCCAGCATCGACGCGATCCGGACCCGCTGGGTCTCGTTCGTGCCGGAGTAGATCGGCGCGCCGATCGCGTCGCGGAGGCCCTTCTCGAGCCCGTATTCGCGCGTGTAGCCGCGCGCCCCGAAGATCTGGATCGCCGACAGCGCGGAGGCCACGTTCGCCTCGCTCGTGATCAGCTTGGCCATCGAGATCTCGGTGGTGACGCTGCGGCCCCGGTTGAACCGCCGCGCGGTGTCGTACAGGTGCTTGCGCGAGTTCTCGAGGCCGATCTTCATGTCGACGATCTTGCCGGCGATGTACTGGTTCGCCCCGATCGGCCGGCCGAACGCCTGGCGTTCCTTCGCGTACTTGATGCAGCGGTCCATCCGCTCCTGCATCTCGCCCACCATCATCATGAAGATGCACAGGATCTCGTAGTTCATGACGTGCTCGAGGATGAAGAAGCCGGAGCCGGGCTTGCCCAGGATGCTGTCCTTGGGCACGCGGCAGCCCGAGAACTCGAGCTCGCAGAACGGGCACGTGTTGAGCCCGAGCTTCTCGATCGGCTCGCCGACGTGGAACCCGGGCGTGTCGGTCGGCACCATGAACGCGGTGATGCCAGCGGCCCCACCTTCGGTGCCCGTCTTGGCGTAGACGGTGATGATGTCGGCGAGCGGTCCGCTGGTGATCCAGATCTTCTTGCCCTCGATCACGTACTCGTCGCCGTCCTCGGTGGCGGTCGTCGCCATCGCCGTCGCATCCGACCCAGCGGACGGCTCGGAGATCGCGTGAGCGCTCAGGATCTCGCCGTCGATGAGCCGGGTGAGATACCGCTCCTTGAGCTCGCTCGACCCGAACTTCTGGAGCGGGATCGCGGCGCTCACGACCTGCGTGGCGGCGCCGAACAGCAGTCCGGTGTCGCGGCACCCGTACCCGAGATTCTCGAGCACGTACACGAGCGTCAGCACGTCGTGGCCGAGACCGCCCCACTCAGTGTCGAACGGAATCCTCAGTACGCCGGACTCGCGGAGCAGATTCCACTTGTCGCGGTTGAACCGGTTCGCTGCGTCGTCCTCGAGGTGACCCTCGTTGAGCGCGTCGAAGTACTGGTTCAGTGACTTCCTGAGCGTCTTCTGCTCGTCGGTCCATTCACCGATTGGGGCGGTCAGCGCCATCGTTTAGCTCCCGCCTGCGACTTCCCCGTACACCGACGGGTGGATGCCGGACTCGCTGATCCGATGCGCCTCGTCGCCGGTCAGCGCGGGCGTGAACATGCACACGAGCCGCAGGTCCTCGTCCTCGCCGCCGAGGAGCCAGTGGGTGTCGTGGTGGTCGAGCGCGTAGATCCGTCCCGGGAAGATGTCGTGCTCTGTGCCGTCCATCTCGATCACCTTGCCGCGCCCTTCGATGCAGTAGCACGCCTCGAGGTGATTGGCGTACTCGATCAGCGTCTTGGTTCCCTTATTCACGATCGTGTCGGTCACCGTGTAGCCCATGCCGTCGGCTTCGAGAAGGAAGCGACGGCTGAGCCCGTTGCCCCACTCAACCGTCTTCACGTCCTCGAGATCACGAATGATCATGTCTGGCCCCTTTCTTGATTTGCCCTGTATCTCTGGGAGTTAGGTGGGTGGGTATCCCAAATCCAGGAGTAGCCCGCGGAAATCTTCGACCACGTCGCGTCCCGCCGCCCGCGCGTCGGTGACGCGCGCCACGCACGTGCTGCCGACGATCGCAGCGTCGGCGCCGACCGCGCCGAGCCCGTCGATGTGGCTCTTGTCCTTTACCCCGAACCCGACCGCGACCGGCACGTCGGTCTGCTCGCGCAGGGTCTCGAGAACCGGCGTGAGCGTGCCCAGGTCGGGCGGCCCCACCGTTCCGCTTCGCCCATAGGCCGCGACCAGGTAGATGTACGCCGACCCGTGCTCGGCGGCCTCGCTCAGCACGGCGGCCTCCGAGGTCGCGTAGCAGGTGGTGACGATCGGCTGGCCGATCGCCTTCGCGGCCTCGTAGTAGTCGGCCCGCAGTCGCGGCGGCAGACCGTGGACCAGAAGCCCATCGGCGCCGGCCGACTGCACCATCTCGAGGAACTCGCGTATCGGCGTGCGCTTGATCGAGTAGCTCCAGTCGGCGAGCAGCGCGATCTTCAGGTGCGAGAGCTCGGGGCGGACCGTGCGGACGAACTCGAGCACGGTCTCACGGTCGATCCCGTCCTCGAGTGCGCGGCTCGCCGATGCGCGGATCACCGGCCCGTCGCTGGCCGAGTTCGGGAACGGGATCGCGAGCTCCAGGCAATCGACCTTCGCCTCGTCGAGCATCAGCACGAGCTCGCGGAACGTGTCGAGCGGCGGGTCGCCGGCGTTGAGGAAGAGGGCCAGGCCGGGCCGTCCCGGTTGGCGGTCGGCGAAGAAGCTCATGCCTTGGCGATCAGGAGGCCGTGCTCGCGCATCCGCTCGATCAGCCGCGCGGGCTCGCCGGCGTTCATCGCCTCGGCGGCACGCGTGAGTCCCTCGTCCCAGTCTGCGGCGACCTGGCAATTGATCGCGAGCGCGGCCGCGTTCAGCTTGATGCTCTCGAGCGCCCCAGGCGGACCGTCGCCGCTGATCAGCCCCAGGAAGTGATCGACGGTCTGCTCGAGGTCGTCCACCGGGAGCAGGTCCTCGAACGGCCGATCGCTGAGACCGAGCTCGGACGGGCGGAGAATGAACTCCTCGCCCTTCGCGCTGTCGTACACGTGGCAGTCGACGACGCTCATCAGCTCATCGACGCCGACGTCGTTCCATACCACCCAGTAGTCCTTGCTCGGGTCTTCTGACACGAGCCCGCGGAACGTGGGCAGCACGCTGTGATCCGACACCCCCGTGATCTGCAGGGACACGGGTACCTCGGCGAGGAACGGCCCGATCAGGTTGAAGAACCGCCCGACGGTCTTCATGTCGAACGGCAGGATTTGCCGCGCGAGCATCCGCAGCTCCTTCGGGTACACGAACGGCCCGGCGCATGCCATCCCGAACGTGTCGAGCATCTCCTCGGTCTGCTCGTAGGAGCTCGTCTGGCGGATACCGAGCCGATCGAGCAGGTCCACCGAGCCCGTCCGGCTGGCGTACGCGCGCGACCCGGTCTTGATCACCCGCGCGCCCATCGCCGCAGCGACGAAGGCCGACGCCGTGGACAGGTTGAACGTGCTCGGGCCACCGCCCGTGCCGACGATGTTGACCGTGCGGCGCGGCGGCGGGTCGGGACGCGGGTTGCGCTCCTTGAGCGAGCTCAGCAGCGTGCTCACCGACGTGCCGTCCGGGATCCGCGTGGTCAGCGACGCCAGCACCGCGAGCGCCTCGCCCGGGTGCAGGCTCTTGGCGGCGAGGCGATCCCAGAAGTCGCCCCAGACCTCCTCGGAGATCGGGTAGCGCTGCGTGACCAGCGCCGCCAGCGCTTCGGACGGCGTCTTACTCGGCATGCGCCCCGTCGCGGGCCTGGTCCACGTACGCCTTGATCGCGGCGACGGTGCGGAAGCTGTCGGGTCCGAGTTCGGAGTCGTCGACGCCGATGTCGAACTCGTCCTCGAGCCACGCCACCACCTTGAGCAGGCCGAGGCTGTCCACGACCCCGCCGGTCAGCAGGTCGAAGTCATCATCGAGTTCGTCCACGGACACGTCGGGCATGAACTCCTCGACGATGAACGCCTTGATCTTCGCGGTCGTTTCATCCATTCGCACGACTCCTCTCTAGCTCGGCGGCGACCGCCTTGCGGTCGACCTTTCCAGTTGATGTTTTGGGCAAGGGTTCGGTCACGATCTCGATCGTCGACGGCATCTCGGTGCGGGCCAGCCGCGTGGCGCAGTGCTGGCGGAGCATCAGGCTGTTGAGCTTCACGTCGGCCTCGCGGCGGACGCTGGCGTGGAGGCGAGCGCCGGCGAGCTCGTCGGGGACGGCGATCACCGCCACCTCGACGACCGCGGGATGCTCCTGGATCGCCTGCTCGACGACCTGGGTCGACACGCGCACGCCGCGGACCTTCACGTAGAAGTCGGAGCGCCCCTCGAGCGTGAGCGTGCCGTCGTCATGGCGGCGGACGATGTCACCCGACTTGTAGTACGTGCGACCGCCGTCGTCCTCGAGCGTGACGAACTTCTCCGCGTTCAAGGAAGACTTCAGGTATCCGCGGGTCTGGAACGGCGTCCACACCATGAACTCGCCCGTGCCGGGGCCCTCGAGCGCGGTCCCGTCCTCGGTCTGCACCCGGGCGATGACGCCGGGGATCGGCTGGCCCACCGGGATGTTCGAGGGCACGTTGCCCTCGGCCAACCCCAGGAACTCGTGGATCAGGCTGTCGTTGGTCTCGGTGCAGCCGTAGATGTTGTAGAACCTCGCGCGAGGGAAGAGCTTGGGCAGCTCGGCGAGCGAGCTCGCCGGGATCTTGTCCCCGGTCGTGATCACGTGGCGGACGCTCGGGAACGTGCGGCCGTCCTCGCGGTTGACGTCGATCAGCAGGCGGTACAGCATCGGCACCGCTTGGAGGACGTTCACCTGGTTGTCGTTCACGAGGTCGGCGAGGTACGCCCCCTGGGTGGCACGGTCCTGGTCGACCAGCGCGACCGTGCCGCCGTGCTTGAGCGTGGTCCAGATGTCGAGCAGGCACAGGTCGAAATTCAGCGGCGCGTAGTTCGCGACGACCGTCCCCGGCTTTATCTCGAACTGCTCCGCCGCCCAGTCGGTGAACGCGTCGACACCGGACGCGGTCAGCGGGACGATCTTGGGCAGCCCCGTCGATCCCGACGTCGTCAGCATGAACGTGACGTCGTCGCCACCGCCCACCGGCGGCCACTGAGATTCGGCCCCCGCTCGCCCGTCCGGCTGCGCGCGGGTGTCGTCGACGAGCGCGCGAAGGCTGGCCGCGCTCTCGCTGCGCGGCCCGTGCGGCGAGACCACCTGGCTCGTGCCCGCCTGGGCGAATAGCGCTGCGAGCGTCTCGGACGCAAGCTCGATCGAGGGGAGCAGGAACGAGTGCCCGGCCCGCAGGCAGGCGAGGATCAGCCCGATCGCCTCGGGCGACTTCTTGGCCCGGATCCCGACCGGGCGGTCCTGTGGCAGCCGCGCGCCCTCGAGGTTGGCGTAGGCGGCGTCTGCGAGCTCCCGGAGCTCGGCGTAGGAGATCGGCTCGCCGTCCCAGATCAGCGCCGGCGCATCGGGCTGACGTTCGACCTGGTCGGCGAAGTGGTCGGCGATCGAGCGGACGGTCGTCTGGCTCATGGCGCGGGTGGGTGGTGGGTGGGTGGGTGGGCTCCGATCAATGGGGTTTTCAGCTCGGCGCGGTGGCGCTCGAACTCCTCGACCCAGCCCCGGATGCTGTCCGCCCGCAACAGCCCGGTCCCGATCAGCAGTCCCTTGAAGCCGGAGTCGACGAGCTCGGCGGCGATCCGAGGGTCGGTGATCGCGCTCGCGCTCACCGGACAGGGGGTGCCGGCCTGGATCGTCGCCTCGAGCAGCGAGCGGCTGGTGTCGATGTCGCCGGGCTCGCGCTCGCGGGTGTTGATGTCCTTGTTGTTGACCGCGATGATGCAGTCCTGGGGGTGGATCACGCTGTCGAGCTCGGCCTCGTCGACGATCTCCACGAACGGGGTGAGCCCTTGGCCGAGCGCGAGCTCGATCAGGTGCTGGAACGTCTTGGAGGGCAGGATCTTGGCGGTCAGCAGGATCGCGGAGGCGCCCATCTCCTTGGCGGCGACGATCTGCTTCTCGCGCGTGATGAAGTCCTTCTTCAGCAGCGGCAGTTCGGTCAGGCTCGCCACCTCTCTGAGCATCTCGTCGTCTCCGCCAAACCACCGGCCGGTTACCACCGAGATGCATGGTGCGCCGACGGCGACGTACTGCTCGACGATGTCCGCGATCGTCCGGTCGCCGATCAGCTCGGCGCCCTCGCCGTCGCTGCGCTTGACCTCCATGATGATCGGCACCCTCCCGGCGAGCAGGGCATCCGTGAAAGCGCTAGGCACCGTCGCCGCCCGCCTTCCAGGCTCGGGTGATTGCCGCTACCCGCTCGGCCGAGATCGCGCCGGCCGCGTCGCGGGCGTTGGTGTCGACGTCGATGCCGAGAAAGAGGGGATGTGCGGCGAGCGACGCGTACTCGGAGCGGTTGGCGTCCGAGATGCCGCCGGCGAGCAGGAACGGCCGGGTCAGCTTGTCGACCAGCGGCGCCACCACGTTCGGATCGAGTGCCTGTCCCGTGCTCCCCACGCGCCCGTCCTCGGTGACGACGTCGAACAGGAACACGTCGACGCCCGCCTTCTCATAGGAGCCGATCAGCGACGCCTCGACGCACTCCTCGCCGCGCACGTGCATGACCTTGATCACGCGGACGTCGTCGCGGATCGCTTTGACCTTGCGGACGGTACCGGGGGTCGGGTAGCCGTGCAGTTGGATCCACTGCACGGGCGCGTCCGCCAGCGTCTCGCCCAGTTGCTGTGCGTCCTTGGCGAACGTCACGAGCACCGGCGCCAGTCCTCGCGCCGCCGTCTGGAGCGCCAGCTTCCGCCAGCGGTCGCGAGCGAGATCGTGCGGTCCGCCGGGCACGCCCCACCACAGGCCGACGAAGTCGATCCGGTGCGCCGACAGCACGGCTATCTCCGCCGGGTCGACGATCCCGCAGACCTTCACGCGCGTCCCATGGCCGGCCTCAGCCAGCTCCTGGTTTTGCCCCCGGTGGCTCCCGCTTAGCAAGGCCACGTGCTTCCTGTCCCCCGATCGTGATGGTCCCGGCGCAGGCCAGCACCGCGGCCAGCCTTCGCCCTGAGCGCGGACTTTAACGAGAACCGATCCCTGCTCGCAACCCCCCGCACCCGAATGTCACCGGATGTTCTCCGATGACGCGCGGCGACGGCGACGGCGGCGGCCCTGATCGGGCCGCCGCCGTCATCCGCTTACGGCTTAGAACGCGCCAGCGCCCGACACGCCTGCCGGCAGCGTGTTTGGCGTCGACTGGATATGGGTGATGCTCCCGCCTGGGCCGAGTCGATAGACGTCGATATGGCTCTGAACGGGCAGGATTACCGAAGCGTCGACCACGTAGAGGTACTTGCCGTCCGTGCTCAACGCCTCATCGCTGGGGAAGCCAGGGCCGGTGCTGGCCTGCTTCTCGAGCTTCATCTTGCCGTTACCCGCGACCGAGAGGGTCGACACGGCATTGACGCCCGTGGTCGGGCCGCTGCTCGGCGGATACGCCGACAGCGTGTTCGTGACGTAGGCCTGGCGCCCGTTCTTCGTCACGACCAACCAGCAGGCCGCGCGGCCGCCGGTCAGGGTGTTCTTGACGAGCTTGATCTTGCCCGAAGGCGCCACCGAGTAGGTCGCCGCCGATCCGGTGAACTGCGTGAAGTCGGCCGGATTCGGCGGGGAGCCCGACGGCGACGCCACGTAGCCGGCGTTCGTCACCAGCAGGTTGTTGCCGAAGGACGAGAATCCGAACACGTTGTCGACGTTCGGGGTCGCGGTTGCCAGAGACGGCCCGGCCGCGCCGTTGCCGTTGATCAGGAACGTGTTGATCACGCCGTACTTACGCGGAAGCCCTCGCTGGGTGACTGCGATCACGTGGCCGTTGCGGACGAAGCCGATTCCGGCAACCACGCCGATCGCGGCCTTCTTACCCTTGGGATTGACCGCGGTGAGCTTCCGGTCGGACCCGGCGATCGGCGTCAGCTTGCCGGTCGAGGAGAAGTGCCATCCGAAGATGTTGGCGCTCGTCTCGTTGACCACGTACAGGACGTTGCCGCTGCTGGTCAAGCTGATCGGCAGCTTCCCATGCGACGAGACGCGCTGCACGAGCTTCGGGCCCGTGGAGGTGATCTGGAACGAGCTGACGCTGCCGTCCCCGGCGTTGACGACGAACAGGAGCTTGCCGTCCGGGGTGAGGTCGACCGATCCGGAGCCGTCGGCGGTCGGGAAGCCGAACGGCGGCGTGGACTTGGCGCCCTTGCCTCCGGTCGCGACGACCTTGCTCTGGGTGATCAGACCGTTCGCCGCGCGGCTGAACGCGACCACTGTGTTGCCCGCGGGGTCGTTCGTCTGGGTGTAGAAGGCGTGGTAGTTGACCTTGCCCGACTTCTTCGCGTTCGACGCGCTGGCGAGCGACGGCACGACCAAGGCGGCGGCCGCCAACGTCACCCCCAGCAGCCGTACGGCCCTGACAGAATTCCGTCTCATAAATTTGCCCTCCGTTTGTGTGTAGCGCCCGGCCTTGCGCGATTTATCGGCGCGAGGCTACCGCAACGGGTGTGCTTGTGAATAGGGCGTGACCGAAAACTTGCCATTCGCCTCGTCCAGCTGGTGGAGGCTCCCGGACTGCGATCACGCCCAACTCCGATCACGGCCCGCAGAGTGGGGCGTGACCGCAACTTGAGTTGAATGGGCGAGCGTCAACGCGTCGACGCGTCGACGCGTCGACGCTCGCCCCCTAGGCGGGGCCGATGCCGTCAGTTCACCGCGAGCCCCGAGATGGTGCCCGGGAGAGTCCCCTGGTCGACGACCGAGATCGCCGTGAGGCTGCCGTCGCCGTTGATCCCGAACACGTCGATGTGGCTTGTGGCGGCCGGGGACACGCTCGGCACGCTCAGATACAGGAACTTGCCGTCGGGGCTGACCGCCTCGTCGGTCGGGTCGCCGGCGCCCGCATTCGTCGTTCCCAACAGCGACAGAGTGCCGTTCTGCGCGACCTTGTAGCGGGATACCCCGTCGATGCCGGTGCCGATGTCCGCCGGCACCGACTTCGCCGACGAGAGTGTGTTAGCCACGAAGGCATAGCGTCCGTCGTTGCTGAGCACCAGCCAGCACGCCCCGCGTCCTCCGCTCGCGACCTGGGTGCTGATCGATGTCAGCGTGCCCGTGCTCGAGAGGGTGTAGGACGACGCCGACCCCACGAACTGCATCGGATCGAAGATCTGCGGGATCGGCAGGTTGCCGGTCGGGTAGTCGATCGGTCCGTTGACCTGGCCGACATTGCTGACCAGCAGCTTCCCGCTGTTGGTGAACGCGAATCCGAACGGATTCGGATCGACTCCGGCGCCGGTGAGTACGTGCTCGAGCGTCAAGGAGCCGTTCGGGTTGACCTTGAACGTATCGATCGCCCCGCTCGTACCCGGCAGGCCCCGCTCGGTAACGATCAGCTGGCTACCGTCCGGCGAGAAGCCGATCTGCGCCGCGACGCCTCCGGTGTTCGGAGGGGCAGTTCCCGACGGGAACAGCGGAGAGATGAGCTGCTCGGACCCCGGGATCGACCACAGACGGCCGTTGTCGGAGAAGTAGTAGCCCGAGATGCTGCTGCTCATCTCGTTTACCGCGTACAGGAAGTGGCCGTGCGTCGTCAGGCTGACGGGCAGCACTCCGCCCGAGCTGACGCGATCGACTAGGCGCAGCCCGTTGCCGGTGCTGCGCAGCGCGCTGATCGTGTTGTCGCCGTCGTTGACGACGAACAGGAGCCGCCCGTCCCGGGCCAGCGCCATCGAGCCCGAGGAGTCGACGATCGGGAACGTGAATGGCGGCTGCGCGGCGATGCCCGTCCCGCCCGTCGACACCGTCGGGCCCTGCGTGAGCGTGCCGTCCCGATTGCGCCGGAAGACGATGACCGCATTACCGCTTGGATTATTGGTCGTCGTGTAGAGGACGCTTGCGTGGTCGTTGTCGAACCAGTGGCGAATCGCGCGGTGGTGTTTGCCGCCATTCTTCGCGAGCGCCGCCGCCGGCAGCGCGGCGATGAGCAATACCGCCAATGTTGGTAGAGCGACTCGCAGGAGTCGAACAGCCTGCCCCGGTCCCATCTGAACCCCCGATACTTTGAAGTGCCCGCTCGGACGGATCGTCTCGAACGCGCCCGGGCGACGATTTGGGGCGAGCGTAACCAGTCGGCCGCGGCCGTTTTGGAAAATTCTCGTTAACTTTTGACGAGTCCGGACGCCTGGTCAGACGATGCTGGCCTCGCGCCGAGCCGCGACCAGATCAATCGGTCTGCTGAGCGCCTGGAGCGCCGCGAGTTGCTCGGTCGCGGCGACGCGGCCGGCCTCCAGGAACAGGTCGGCCAGGTGGAAGTCGCGCCATTCGGCGGGGCCGAAGCGCGGGGCGATCACCACGTCGCCGAGCGCCGCGTGGCGGGCGCTGGTGTCGAGCTGACTGAGGTCCATCGCCTCGAGGATGGTGTCGAGCGGTCCGCGGCGCCTTGGCTTGGCCGGCTCGCCTTCGGGCTCGTCGGGCACGCCGGGCCAGCGCTCGAGCGTTTCGGTCCCGAGCAGGTTGACCGACACCACGATGTCGGCGCCGTCCTCGATCACGGCGGCGGTCGGCACAGGGACGAGCGCGATCGCGTCGATCAGACGATGTCCGTTGCGCTCCTGGGTGGGGAACACGCCCGCCACCGACAGCGCCGCCAGCAGCGCCTCCCACAACGGCCCGCGGCGCTGGGCCACCGGGGCGCGAGCGGTCAGGTCGACGGCCATGATCACCAGCGGGATCGAGGTGTGGGAGAAGAACGCGCCCTTCGTCGCCTCCTTGAGCAGGCCGGTCAAGGTCTCGAGGCCCGCCGCTCCCACCAGCGGCGACTTGAACAGTTGGGCCGTGTTCTCAGCGCTGAACGCCTCCCGGAAGCGGCCGTCGACCTCGCGCGCCCTGTAGCCGAGCGCGACCTGGCTGGCTACGAAGCCGCCGATGCTGCTCCCGCCGACGTAGTCGACGGTGTAGCCGGCCCGCTCGAGCGCTTCGAGCACGCCCACGTGGGCGTAGCCCTTGGCCCCGCCGGCGCCGAGCGCGAGCCCGAGCTTGGTGCGAGTCAGATGACGGGCGATCCAGGTCACGTCGGCGTCGGCCAACGGAAAATCGCGCTGGCGCGGACATTCGCGCACGACCAGGTTCAGGGCGCCCATCGGCCACATCTGGCTGGCCTGGCGGGCCTCGTCGGAGACCAGCACGATCTCGAGGCGCCGCCCCTCGGCGGCCTGGGCGACGTTCCCGAGCCGCGCGGCCTCCTCGCCGTTTCCGACCAACGCCACGACCCGGTCGGCCTCGTCGAGCAGCACGCCCACGGTTTCGGGATCGAACTCGCTCGGGATCAGCACGGTGGCGTGCTCGCTGGCCAGCTCGTCGGAGGCGGTCAGCGCGCCGGCGAACGACAGCGAGCGGTCGGCGACGGTGACGGGCTGAGCGCTGGCCATGCGCGCGGCGGCGACCAGGCCCGGGATCACGCCTTTCAGGGAAGGTCCCGCGACCAGGCCGATCTCCTCGCCGCGCGTCGAGTTCGAGCGGACGCTCGCGCTGAACAGTGCGGCGCTGTGCGCGCTCGCCCGGAACAACCGCTCGCGCTGGGTCTGGATCACGTTGATCAGGATCCGCGGAAACCGCCCCGCGAGCTCGAGCAGATCCGACGCGTCGAGCTCAAGCGTCTCGGTGATCGTGCTCGCCGACACGGTTGCCGTGCGCTCGGCCCCGGTGATCGCGTCCTGGGCGCCGATCACGTCGCCCTTTCGCATCCGGAGCTCGATCTCGCCGCCGCCGGCGGTGGTGCCGGCGGTCCAGATCACGAGGCCGCCGGTGATCAGCCAGATGCGGTCGCTCGGGTCACCCGCGGCGCACAGCTGCTCACTGGGCGCGAACCGGCGCGGCCGCATGCGCGCCGCGACGACGTCCAGCTCCTCCCGGCTCAGTCCCTCGAACAGGCGGCTGCTGCCGAGCGAGACGTCTCGGGCCATGTGGCTAGGTTCCCCTGCAAGTCATTTCGGGCGGGAGCGTAAGCGGGACCCGGCGGGCTCGTCAAGGACAGAAATCCTCACAGCAGTGCAAGGTCGCGTGTATAGACTCACGCCGGCAATGGACACGAGCGAGGCGCGGGGCGCATCTGGAAGCCTGCCGATCGTCACCGGCAAGAAGCTGATGCTGTTTACGGGGCGGGCCAACCCGCAGCTGGCGGCGGCGATCGCCCACAAGCTCGCGATCGAGCTCGGCCACATCACGTTGAAGACGTTCTCGGCCGGCGAGGTTTACTGCCGCTTCGACGAGTCCGTGCGCGGCGCCGACGTGTTCATCGTGCAACCGACGTGCGGCAACCCGGAAACCGGGGTCAGCGCCAACGACGCTCTGATCGAGCTGCTGGTGATGATCGACGCCGCGGTCGGCGCCTCGGCCCACCGGGTGATCGCGGTGATGCCGTGGTACGGCTACTCGCGCCAGGACAAGAAGTCGGCGCTGCGCGAGCCGATCACCGCCCGGCTGGTGGCGCAACTGCTCGAGACCGCGGGCGCCGACCGGGTGCTCACGGTCGACCTCCACGCCGGCCAGGTCCAGGGTTTCTTCCGCAAGCCCGTTGACCACATGACCGCGCTGCTGCTGATCGCCGACTACTTCGCGGGGCTCGAGCTCGACGACCTGGTCGTCGTCGCCCCCGACGTCGGGCGCGTGAAGCTCAACCACAAGTTCGCGGACATGCTCGGCGCCGACCTCGCGCTGATGACCAAGGAGCGGCCGGCGCAACAGGTCGCCGAGGTCGGCTACGTGATCGGCGACGTCCGCGGCAAGACCGCGGTGATCCTCGATGACATCATCGACACCGCGGGCACGCTGACCGCCGCCGGTCAGACCGTGCTCGACGAGGGAGCGGCGCGGGTGTTCGCGGCCTGCACCCACCCGGTGTTCTCCGGTCAGGCGTACGAGCGGCTATCGAGTTCCGCGTTCCAGCAGGTGGTCGTCACCGACACGATCCCGCTCCGAGCGGGGGCGCCGGACAACGTCGTCGTGCTCTCGTGCGCCGGGCTGCTCGCCGACACGATCCGCCAGATCTTCACGGACGGGTCGGTGAGCGCGGTGTTCGGCGGCGAGAACCAGCTGTTCTAACCATCACCGTCCGGACGGGTCGCACGGCCCCACGGACGCCTCGCGGAGCGAGGCCCATGAACGAGGAATGAACTGCGGCCGCGCGCGAGTTGCAGCGCCCATCGGCTTGCGTCATCATGCGCAACGGACGTGGACCGACGAGGGGGTTGTCACCGGGGCTCGGATTCGCCGACCGCAATTGGCCGGCGCACGGGTCGATGCCGGGCGAGCGCTCTTCGTCTCAGGCTGCGAGGGACCGCCGCGCCGAGCGGTACTCGCCTCACTGCTCGCGCAGCCGCGACTTGTGACTTGGACCAATCGAGGAGGAGCTAATGGCAGACGACCGTTCGGCGTCGATGCTCGAGCTGAAGGCGATCGATGCACCGACCGGCCATTACGACGTGGCGATCCTCGGCGGCGGACTGGCTGGGCTGACGCTGGCGATTCAGCTCAAGCGCGAGCGCCCGGAAACGCGTGTGCTGGTCACCGATAAGCGGACCGAGCCGGCGCCCGAGGCCGCGTTCAAGGTCGGCGAGTCGAGCGTTGAGATCGGGGCGTACTACTACCGCGAGATGATCGGCATGCGCGACCACCTCGAGAAGTACCAGCAGCGCAAGCTCGGGCTGCGCTTCTACATGCCCGCCGGGGACAACTCCGACATCACCAAGCGGGTCGAGTTCTGCACGCCAGGCCACCTGGATGCGTTCACGCATCAGATCGATCGGGGGCGGTTCGAGAACGAGCTGTTCCGGCGAGCGCGCAAGGCCGGCGCGGACGCGTTCCGCGGCTGGCGCGTCCAGGACGTTCAATTGGCTCCCACCCGCCAGGACAGGCACACGATTCTCATGTCCCAGGAGGACGAGGAGTGCATCGCCACGGCTCGCTGGGTCGTCGACGCTTCCGGGCGCGCGAACATCCTGCGCCGCAAGTTGGGGTTGGGCGAGGGTGTCGACACCGGGCATCACTGCAACGCGGCGTGGATCCGGCTCGCGGGCGGCCTCGACTTCGAGGACTGGACCGACGACGAGGAGTGGCTCGGCCGGATGCCCGAGAAGGGCCTGCGGATCCACTCGACCTCGCACCTGATTCAGCCTGGCTACTGGCTGTGGCTGATCCAGCTCGAGTCGGGGCCGATCTCGATCGGCGTGTGCGCGGACCCGCGCTTTCACCCGTGGGAGGAGATCTCGAGTTTCGACGCGTGGATGGACTGGATGAAGCGCAACGAGCCGCAGCTACACGCCGAGATCGAGGGGCGGCGTGCGGACGTGCTCGATTTCTTGCGCGTCCAGGACTACTCGTACGGGTCGACGCGGTTCTTCTCGCCCGACCGGTGGGCGCTGGTCGGCGAGGCGGGAGCCTTCCTCGACGCGCTCTACTCGCCGGGGTCCGACTTCATCGCGTTCGGGAACACGTTCAGCGCCGAGATGATCGAGCGCGAGCTCGACGGCGAGGACGTGACCGAGCTCGTCGAGTTCTACAACGACTTCTACCTTTCGCTGTTCAACACGACCGCGCACCTATATCGCGACAACTTCCAGCTGTTCGGCAACCCGCAGGTGATGGTGGCGAAGTTCGTCTACGACTCGTCGACGTACTTCTCGGGAATCGGCAACGCGTGGTGCCACGAGCGGATGCGCAAGCCCGAGGACATCGAGCGGCTGGGTCAGGTGCTGCGCCCCGCGATTGAGATGCTGCCCCGGATGCAGGAGCTGTTCCGCGACTGGAACGCGCTGGAGAACACGCCGTTCGAGGGCGTGTCGGTGCTGCCCAGGGAGCTGGCTCCGTACATCCAGGCACAGGCCGATATGGCTCATCCGGCCGAGGGCGACGAGGTGTTCGAGAACTCGGCCAAGAACGTCGAGTATTTGAAGGCGCTCGCGGTCTGGATCTTCCACCGGGCCGCCCGGAACCTCCCCGAGCCGCCCGACGAGAGCCGGCCGATCAACCCGCTGGCGATCAGCCTGCACCCCGAGCGCTGGGAGGCCGACGGCCTGTACTCCGACGACGGGATCACCCTCGCGCAGGCGCTCGAGATGCTGCCGGGCATCAACGAGATGGACCTGGAAGCGCGGGGAGCGGTGGTGGCGGCTTAGTGGGACTGCACCGCAAAACTTCGAAAAAAGGAGCTCAACGTGGGCACTGACAGGCAGCCGGCTGACAGCTACGACGTGGCGATTCTCGGCGGCGGCCTGGCCGGGTTGACTCTCGGGCTTCAGCTCAAGCAGGCACGTCCGGATACCAGCATCTTCATCGCCGAGAAGCGCAAGGGCCCGGCCCCCGAGGCGGCCTTCAAGGTCGGCGAGTCGACCGTCGAGGTGTCCGCGCACTACTTTGCCGACACGATCGGCGCGCGCGAGCACATGGACAACGATGAGCTCCACAAGTTCGGGCTGCGGTGGTGGTTCCCCGCGGCTGGGAATACATCTATTGCGGAGCGGATCGAGCGCGGGATCAACAAGCCGCTGCCCGAGCCGAGCTACCAGCTCGACCGGGGTCGGTTCGAGAACTACCTCGGGGACCGCTGTCTTTCGGCCGGGGTCGATCTGTTCGGGAATTGCCGGGTGCAGGACGTGGAGGTGAGTCCTTCCGGGCACGTGATTCGGGTTACTTACGACGGTGAGGACCGTGAGGTTCGTGCTCGGTGGGTCGTCGACGCGGCGGGGCGCGCTTTCTTGTTGAAGCGCAAGCTGGACCTGCTGGAAGAGAACGGGCACGTCGTGAACTCGGCGTGGTTCCGGCTCGATGGCGGGCTCGACATCGAGGATTGGGCCGACCCCGACGACGAGGAGTTCTTTTCTCGGATGTCCGAGAAGGGGCTGCGTAAGTTCTCGACCAACCATCTGTGCGGCCAGGGCTACTGGGTGTGGATGATCCCGCTGTCGTCCGGGCCGATCTCGATCGGGATCGTCGCCGACCCACGCTTCCACCCCTATGAGGAAATGAAGACCTTGGATGGGGCTCTGGACTGGATCCGCCGGTACGAGCCGCAGCTCGCAGAGTCACTCGACGGGCGGTTGGACCAGGTCGAGGACTTCCTGAAGGTGTCGGACTTCTCCTACGGGTGCAAGCAGTGCTACTCCGGTGAGGATCACTGGTCGTTGGTCGGAGAGGCGGGCGCGTTCCTGGACCCGTTCTACTCGCCGGGGTCTGACTTCATCGCGATCTCGAACACGCTGACCACCGACCTGATCACGCGGTTCCTCGACGGTGAGGATGTCGTTGAGCGGGCGCGCGCGTTCGACGACCTCTATCTGAGCACCTATCGCCTGAACCTGACCCAGTACGAAGGTCAGTACGAGTTCTGGCACAACGCGATGGTGATGACGGTCAAGATCTGCGCCAACAACATCCTGTACTGGGGCACGGAGTGCCTGCTGTTCTTCCACGACAAGTACGCGGACGTGGACTTCATGGCGTCGGTGCGGCCCGACCTGGAGCGGATCTGGGCGATCACCCGGCGGCTCGAGGGGATGTACCGCGAGTGGAACGCGCTCGAGTATCGGGAGTGGCGGCGGGCGATCGTCCCCACGCAGGCGTTCCCGGGGATGTTCCAGCGCCACGTCGACATGGCCGGCGGGTTCGACGACGACGGCGTCCGCGCTCGGCTCGCGGCCACCGCCGACATGATGGAGGCGTTCGCGGTGCTGGCGTTCTCGCGCGCGGCCACGAACCTTGGTGATGGCGCTCCGGGTGAGGACGAGAAGATCAACCCCTACGCGGTGTCGCTGGACCCCTCGCGGTGGGAGGCCGACGGACTGTTCGACGGCTCGGGGTTGTCGCTCGCCGAGGCGCGGGAGACGGACGCGGGCGGGCTGGCGAACCTGTTCCTGGAGGCGGTGGCGCAGCCCGTATAAGCCGGGTCTGGGGCGCTGGGTCGCTGGGGTCGCGGTGTCGCTCGCTGGGGTCGCCGGGGTCGCTGGTCTAGGCGATCTCGGGGCGGGTCAGCGCTTTCACGAACTCCTCGAGCTGGTCGGTGCGCCAGCACTCGAACGCGGTGCAGTGCTTTTCGTACGCGGAGATCACGCTGTCGCCGTAGTTCCAGTACAGCCGCGGCTCGGGGTTGAGCCAGAACGTACGACCGGCCTTGGCGGTGATGGCGGCGAAGATGTCGTCTCGCGGGGGGCGGCCGTTGGTGCGGGCGTCGCCGAGCACGATCACGGTGGCCCGGGGATGGAGCTCGTCCTCGATCAGCGCGAGGAACTCGAGCCACACGCGGCCATAGTCGGTGTAGCCCGAGATGTCGGCGACGCCGGCGTCTCGTGATATGGCCTCGTTGGCGGCGCGGAAGTCGCGCTCGCGCTCGAACACCTCGGTGACCTCGGAGATCCGCTCGATGAACACGAAACTCCGCAGCTTCCGGAACGCGTCGTGGAGGGCGTGCAGGACCGACAGGAAGAAGGTGCTCGCGCTCGTGACGCTCGTGGATACGTCGCAGAGCACGAAGATCTCGGGCCTTCGCGGTCGTCGGGGGCGGTACTTCAGGTCGATCGGGACGCCACCGGTCTGAAGCGAGGCGCGCATCGTGCGGCGGAAGTCGACGTGAGCGTGGCGCTTGCGGCCCTTGAGCTCGTGGCCCTGGGTGGCGAGCCTTCGCTTGAGCTGGGCGACGACGCGGTGGACGGCGGCGAGGTCCTGGATCGGGCCTGAGGGAAGGGCGCGATCGAGCTCGTTGAGCGGGCGCTTGGGCGGGAGGCTCGCGGTGCGCTCGATCAGGTTGCGCTCGAGCTCGCGTCGGAGATGCTGCTCGAACTTTCGGAGCTGATCTCTCGGGAGGCCGTCATGTCTCGGGTCGTCCTCGGGGAGGTCGGGCTGGGGTTCGGTTCTGAGTCCGAGCGCGCGTCTGATGCGCTGCACGTCCACGCCGAGGACGCCAGAGCCTTCGCCGCGGCCGAACGCAGCGATCGCCAGGCGCGCCAGGTCCCTGAGCGCGGCGTCCGAGCCGTCCCGCAGCGCGGCCGCGATCTGCTGGCGGAGGGTGTCGAGGTTGATGTCCCCGGGCGGCTCGCCGCCGGCATTGGCCTCGGTGATGCGCTGGCGGGCGGCCTGAGACTCGGTGGCGCGGAAGAAGAAGCGGTCGAACACGAGCTCGAACACTCTGCGGTCGTCGTTGGACTTGGCGAGCGTGGTCGCCAGGGCTTCCTTGAAGTCGTGCTGGTCGGTCCACTCGACGAGGTTCAGCGCCTCGAACGCGTCGAGGATCTCGGACGTGCCGATCGCGACGCCCTCGGTCCTGAGGTCCTCGGCGAACGAGAGGAGCTGGCCGTCGAGGTTGCCGGGCGGCTGCTCGGGAATCCCGCCGTAGATCGCGGCGTTCTTGGCTCTATGCGGCGGGGCGGGCATCGGTCGCTGCCGGCTGGAGCGCGACGCCGACGCGGGCCGCCACCGTGTCCAGGTCCGTCCGGTGCTTGACGATCACGCTCATCGTCTCGATGAACATGTCGTGGTCGATGTCATTGGCCCCGAGCAGCAGCAGCGTGCGGGCCCAGTCGATCGACTCGGCGATGCTGGGCGGCTTCTTGAGGTCGAGCTGGCGGATCTGGTGAACGATGTCGACGAGCTTTCTCGCCACCGTCTGGTCCAGCTCCGGGGTGTGGAGGCGCACGATCTCGAGCTCGTGCTCGAGGTCGGGATAGTCGAGCCACAGGTACAGGCAGCGGCGCTTCAGGGCCTCGGTGAGCTCTCTTGTGTTGTTTGAGGTCAGGAGGACTACCGGTTGCGTTTTCGCCTCGATGCGGCCGAGCTCGGGGATGCTGATCTGGAAGTCGCTCAGGAGCTCGAGCAGCATCGCCTCGAACTCCTGGTCGGTCTTGTCGATCTCGTCGATGAGCAGGACGACGGGTTCGGTCGACGCGATCGCGGTCATGAGCGGGCGGGGGAGGAGGAACTCCTCGCCGAAGATGTCGTCCTGGACGTCCTCCCAGTCGGCCTGTTGCGATTCGGTCTGGATCCGGAGCAGCTGCTTGCGGTAGTTCCACTCGTACAGGGCCTTGGCCTCGTCGAGCCCCTCGTAGCACTGGAGCCGTACGAGGGTCCGGTTGAGGTAGCGCGCGAGGGCCTTGGCCAGCTCGGTCTTGCCCACGCCGGCCGGTCCCTCCACGAGCACGGGCTTGCCGAGCTTGGTGGCGAGGAACGAGACGAGCGCGGTCGATCCGCCGGGGAGGTAGCCGACCTCGCGCAGGCCGGCGGCGAGGTCGAGGGCGGTGGCGGGGTCGTGGGTCGGGTCGTGGGCGGTGGCGGGCTCGTGGCTGGGGTCGTGGGCGGTCATGGGGCGTCACGGTCAAAATACAGGTACGGCTTCGCAACAAATCTGTTCAGGGCCACGGTGGCGAGGGATTTGGGGCGCACACTGGGGCTGTGAGGCGCGATTTGCCGGGTCACAACTCCACTCTCGGCTCCGCGCCGGCGGTGAACGGGGATTCGGGCACGAATGAGGGTCATACGTCGGATTTCGAGCGGCGGGGCGCGTCGAGCGTGGAGTTGTGACCGTGTCTCGGGACGCGCTCGTGGCATCGCTCGCGGCCGCTCAGCGCACGATCGTGACGCACGAGCAGCTGCTCGGGATCGGGCTGACGCGGCGGGTAATCGCTCACTGGGTCGCGGTTGGCCGGCTTCACGTCGTGTTCCGAGGCGTCTATTCGGTCGTGAGCGGGCAATTGCCGGCGCTCGGCCGCGAGCAGGCAGCGATGCTGGCGTGCGGGGCGGGCGTTTTCCTGAGCCACAGGTCGGCCGCGTCCTTGTGGGGTATGCGCAAGCTCGCGCCGACCGTCGTCGAGGTCAGCGTGCGCGGCCGGTATTGCTCCTCACGCGCCGGCATCGACGTGCATCGCGTCCGTGCGATCGACCGCCGAGAGCTGCGCCAACGCGAGGGGCTGTGGGTGAGCTCGCCGGCGCGCGCGGTGCTCGAGATCGCGGCGGTGGCGCCCGAAGAGCTAGTCGACGTGGTCGACGAGGGACTCGCGCGCCGGCTGCTGACCCCGCGAGAGCTCAAGGCGGTATTGGCGCGAAACCGGCCGTGCCGCGGCGCCGCTCGTCTCGCCGCGCTCCTCGGGGACGAGCGCGCGATGACGATCACGCGCTCGCGCGCCGAGAAGGCCTTCTTGGCGCTGATTCGGAAAGCTCGCCTGCCCGAACCAGAGGTGAACGTCCCGTTCGGCCGGTACAACGCCGACTTCCTGTGGCGCCGCGAGCGCCTCATCGTCGAGCTTGACAGCCCGACGTATCACGCCGGACCGCGGGCGTTTCAGAACGATCGCGAGAAGGACCTGGTCTATCGAGACGCGGGCTTCGATCCCCTTCGGATCACGCGCGAGCACGTCATCGACGAGCCGGCGCGGGTGCTGGTGAGGGTGGCGCAGGCGCTCGCGCGCCGCGCCGCTGCCTAGTCGCGGTCGAGGCGAATGGTGTCGTCGTCGGTGCCGGCGCCGGCGAGCGGGATCGTGAGCTGCTCGTCGGGGTCGGGCGACGCCGCCGGCCGTTGAGGCCGCGGCGGAGCCGGCTTCATCCTGAGCGTCGCGTCGACGTCCGCCGGCTTGGCGCGCCCGAACGGCACCTGCGGCGGGTCGTCGGGGACGACTCGCTCGAACAGCTCGGAGGCCGAGGCTCGCCGGCGCGGGGTCGGGGCGGCTTCCGGCGGGCGCGTCGGAGGGGCTTCCGGCGGCATCTCGGTCGAGGACCGGTTCGCGGGCGTGGACGACCGATCTGCGCGTGCGGCTCGCTCGCCAGGGCCGGGCCGGGGCGGCCGGGGACGCCGGCGCGGGCGATCATCCGCCGGCGCCGGTCTGTCCGCACGGTCGTCCGCCGGCGCCCGTCGGCGCGCGCGGTCATTCGCCGGCGCCGGTCGGCGCGTCCGGTCGTTCGCCGGCGCCGGCCGGCGCGGAGCGGCCTCGCCGGCGACCGTGGTGGCGGCCGCGCTCGACCCGACGGGCGCGCTGTCCTCGCCCGGGAGCGGGGGCTCAGGCCGATGGGCGGCGCGGATGCGGGAGCCGGCGTAGGCCAGGAACGCCGCGGCCCCGAGCGCGAAGAAAATGCCCCACTCGATCCCAGATGTGGTCGCGGATGGGCCGTTCGTGGTCGCGCCCTGCTTGTCGAAGATCCGCCACACGATCAGCAGGCACGTCCACAGCCCCGCGGCCATGATCACGCCGCCGTCGCCGCCCGGCAGGTGGAAGGCACGCCCCTCGGCGCGCTGGAACAGCAGCACGAGCACGCCGGCGGCGACGATCAGCACCGCCGCCTCGACGAACGAGAACGCGCCCCACCCGGTGATCGAGGCGCTCGCCGACTCCAGCCCCTTGGCTTTCTCCGGCGCGATCAGCGTGACCTGATACCAGGGGAGGAACAGCGTGAAGAACAGTCCGAGCGAGGCGAACCCGGCGAGCCGGGACTCTTGCGGCAGCGCTTTCCAGGCGCGCACGAGCCGAGTCGTCCCTGACCCCACGCGACGCGCAGCGCCGGCGGCGGTAGGCCCTTCGCTCATGCTCGCAAGCCTGCCACAGCCCGATTGTACGGGCGGCGGCAGCGCCCAAACTAGAGGATCGGAATGTCCTGAACCTCGACGCCCTGCTCGCGCCGGCGGTCGAGCCGCTCGAGGTACCAGTCGATCAGCGCGCGGAGGGCCAGCAGCACCTCCCGGAACGCAGCGATCAAGCGCTGTTGCAGCTCCGGCGGGATCAGGTCGCGCATCGCCTGGACCAGCGCCACCAGCGGATCGAGCTCGGATGTCGACTCGCGGGCGTCGTGGTCGGTGGTCTGCCAGCCGGCGGGCGGGGGGGTGGCGGGGTCGCCGGCGGGCGCGTCATTGCCGGCGCCCGGGGGGCTGGAGGCGCGCCCGGATCCGCCGGCGGCCCGCGCGGATTCGCCGGCGGCGCGCGCGGCCTCCGCGGCTGCCTGCGCCATCAGCCGCTCGGCCGCCTCCGAAGCCCGGTCGAGGCGCTGCTCGAGCCGCCGCAGCGTCTCCTCAGGCGAGCCGGGATCCGGGGCGCCACCCGACGAAGGCTCAGGCGGCGGCGACCCGCCGGCCTCAGGTGCGCCCGGCATCTCTCGCTCCGTGGAACGTCACCGCGAGCGTGCCGTCCTCGAATGTGGCGCCCGTCGGCTGGAACGCCGCCATCGCGGAGGGCAGGATGATCGTCCGGCGCTGGCCGTCGACGCCGACGATCAACTCGAGCCCGATCTTCTTCAACGAGATGTCGCCCTTGCGCGCGAACGGCAGCATCAGCCGGAGCTCGGCGCCGTCGTCGAACACCTCGAGCTCCTGGCTCAGCCTGTCGTGGAGTACACCGGCCGGATCGTGCCCGCCCGAGCCGAACAGCGCGTCCGCGAGGCGGTCGAGCATCTCGCCCCCCAGCACCTCGGTATCGAAGTAGGGCGCGCACAGCACGGGCACAGGCGCGAACGCCGACCGCACGAGCTCGAGGTGCTCCTCCTGCATTCGCCGCCAGCCGGCGAAGTAGTCGCCGACGTCGGAGGGGAAGATGCGGTTGACGATCACGGCGTCGGTCAGATACCCGTACAGGTTCAGATAGGTGAACGTGCGCATCGCCTCGCCGATCACCATCTTGTCCGGGTTCATCACGAGGCGGACGGTGCAGCGCTCCCGGTCGCGGAGGATCTCGTTCATCTCGATCAGGTTCTTCGAGAGCCGCTGGATGTCGGCGAACACCGCCTGGCTCGGCAGCTGGATGTCGAGCAGCGAGCGCGCCAGCGGCCGCGCGGCGGCGAGCAGCTGGCGCTCGAGCGGGAACACCTTCTCGATCCACCATCGCGCGACGTCCGGGAACGAGAGCAGGCGCAGTGTCTCGCCCGTCGGCGCGCAATCGACGACGATCGCGTCCCAGTCGGGCGACTTGTGCGCCGACTGGAGCCGGAGCAGCGAGAACAGCTCATCCATCCCGGGCGGGACCGTCAGCTCCTGGGCCGAGATCCGATCGACCCCGCGCTCGACGAACAGCTCGCCGAGCCACTCCTGGACGCCGGACCAGTGGCGCTCCATCTCCTCCTGGGCGCTGACCTCCTGGCCCCACAGGCGGTCGCCGGCGGGGCAGGGCTCGGGCCCGAGCGGCGCGCCGAGCGACTCCGACAGGCTGTGTGCGGGGTCGGTCGAGATCACGAGCGTGCGCAGCCCGGAAGCCGCGCAGGCACGCGCGGTGCAGGCGGCGACCGACGTCTTGCCGACGCCGCCCTTGCCGGTGTAGAGGATCGTGCGGGGCGTCATGACCGGGCGAGTCTAGGCGCTCGTGAACCGGCGCGACGGGAATAACCGGCTGCTACATTCGCGCTCGGGGGCTGAGACGGAAAGGGACGCGATGCATCACCGGAGAACCGCATTCAGGGGCCTGATCATGGTCGTGCTGGCGAGCTTGGCCGTGACCGCCTGTGGCAGCGCGACCAGTGCCTCGGTCAACCCGAACACGCTTCTCAGCCAGACCTTCACCGGCACCCACAAGGTCACGAGCGGGAAGCTCAATCTGATGCTCACGATCGATCCGTCCGGGTCGAGCACGCTGAGCGGCCCGATCACGCTGAGCTTCGGCGGGCCATTCCAGACGCGCGGCACCGGCAAGCTTCCGCAGTCCAACTTCACGGTGAGCGCGAGCGCGCTTGGCCGGAGCGTCTCGCTCGGGATCCTGTCGACCGGCACCGCGGGCTTCGTGACGCTCCAGGGAACGAGCTACCAGATGCCGCAGGCGACGTTCCAGAAGCTCGAGTCGAGCTTCGCCCAGCTGACCTCGACGGGCGCGAGCTCGGGCTCGGGATCGAGCACGTTGAGCAAGCTGGGCATCCAGCCGCTCCACTGGTTGACGAACCCGACCGTCGTCGGGACGGAGAACGTCGGCGGGACGCAGACGACGCACATCCACGCCGGCGTCAACGTGAACGGGCTGCTGAATGACCTGAACACCGTCCTCGAGAAGGCCTCATCGCTCGGCGTGTCGGGCTCGAGCAGCCTCAAATCCGGAATACCTGCAGCCGATCGGACCAAGATCGCCTCCGAGGTCAAGAACCCGAGCGTCGACATCTGGACGGGAACAAGCGACAAGACGATCCGGAGGCTCACGATCACGCTGACGCTCCCGGTCACGGGCAAGGCGTCCTCCGAGCTCGGCGGCATGACCTCGGCCGACCTCGGGCTGACCATGCAGTACTCGGACCTGAATCAGCCGCAGACGATCAAGGCGCCCACCAGCGTGAGCCCGTTCACCCAGTTCCAGAGCAAGCTGAGCGCGTTCGTCCAGGCGCTACAGGGCGCGGCCGCCGGTGCGCTCGGCACCGGCACCAGCAGCAGCAGCGGTGGCGCCAGCTCGAGTGGCGGGACCAGCACCGGGGCGGCATCGAGCGTCGCGCAGTACACCCAGTGCATCCAGCAGGCCGGCTCAAACGTCACCAAGATGCAGAAGTGCGCGTCGCTGCTCAGCAGCGGCAGCGGCGGCTAGGCCGACGGCCTACTCCCGACCCAGCTCCTCGAGCTCTTCCTCGTACTCCTCGGGCTCCTCATCGGGATCGGCGGCGAGCGCGTCCGGCGCGTGACGCGTCTGGAACGTCTGCAGGAGCTCGTCCCGGCGGTCCTCCTCGACCGGCACCTCGTCGGAGATCAGGACCCAGTCGGCGCCCTCGAACTCCTCCATGTTGAAGATCTCGGCGTCGAGCTCGGGTGAGTCGTCGACGATGACGAGGACTTCGGTCTGGGGGTTGAAGTAGGTGCCAGGTCGGTTGACGAGCTCGTCGAGCTCGAAGCGGCGTGGATCTGCCATCGCGAGGAGCCTACAACAGCCCGCTGAGACCGGCGATCTCACGCTCGATCTCGGCCTCGACGTCAAGCGGCGGCTTGCCGGCGCGGACCCGCCGGTGGTTGCGGGCGACGACAAGCTGGCGGATCTCCTCGCGCAGCGCCGGGTCGATCGACGGCGCCGGCGAGGTCAGGCGCGCGAGCTCCTCCTCGACGTCGACCGGCGGCTCCCCGCGGCGGGCCCGGCGCTCGTTCCGCGCCTCGAGCATCTGGCGGATCTCGGTGTCCCGCTCGGCCACGGCCGCGCCCGACGCCGGCCGTGAGCTGTCGGTCAAATCGCGGTCCATCACGAACCGGCCCTTGCCGAACTCCTCCCAGGTCTTGCCGCTGAAGATCAGCGCCCCGAGCGCGATCAGCAACGCCAGGCCGCACACGACCCAGATGACCACGTTGAACGTCGAGTGCACGAGATCAGTTTGGCGGATTGCTGATGGGCTTCGCGAAGTGGCCCATCGCCGAGCTCCGGCTGCGAATTCGGGTTCGTTCCGCCCGTTCATCGGGTAGTATTCACATCGTTGACTGACTAGTCAATCTACCGGCGTTTGCGCATCCAAGGAGAAACCCACCGTGGTTGATTTCACGCTCACCGACGAGCAGCAGAGCATGCGCGAGATGGCGCACGACTTTGCCGAGAAGGAGATCCGTCCGGTCGCTTGGGAATACGACAGGGACGGCGCCTGGCCGCAGGACATCATCGACAAGGCCTGGGAGCTAGGCCTGATGAACGGCCACTTCCCCGTCGAGTACGGCGGGCCCGGGTTGGGCTATCTCGAGGGCTGCATCATCGAGGAGGAGCTCGCCTGGGGCTGCTCGGGCATCAGCACTTCGGTGACCTGTAACGGTCTGGCGACGGCGCCGGTCCTGCTGGCCGCTTCGGAAGAGATCAAGAAGGAGTACATCGGCCGGCTTTCGGAGGCGCCGCTGCTCGCGTCGTTCTGCCTGACCGAGCCCGACGCCGGCTCGGACGTCTCGGGCATGAAGACCAACGCGGTCCGCAAGGGCGACAAGTGGGTCATCAACGGCTCGAAGTGCTTCATCACCAACGGCGAGTACGCCAACTGGTACACGGTGTACGCGAAGACCGACAAGGAGGCCGGCCACCGTGGGATCTCGTGCTTCGTCGTCCCGCGCGACGCCGGCGTCGTCGTGGACAAGCACGAGGACAAGATGGGCCAGCGGGCGTCGAACACCGCCACCGTGTCCTTCAACGACGTCGAGATCCCGCTCGACCACCTCGTGGGCGAGGAGAACAAGGGCTTCAAGATCGCGATGATGACGCTCGACCGGACGCGTCCGGGCGTGGCCGCGATGGCCACCGGCGTCGCGCGCGCGGCGATGGAGTTCGCGATCGACTACTCCAAGCAGCGCGTGCAGTTCGGCGTACCGATCGCGATGCACCAGGCGATCCAGTTCCTGATCGCCGACATGGCCACCAAGGTCCACCTCTCGCGCCTGGCGACCTGGCATTCGGCGGTGCTGCTCGACCAGGGCAGGCGCAACACGCTCGAGTCCTCGCACGCCAAGCGGTTCGCCGCCGACACCGCGATGGAGGTCACGACCGACGCCGTGCAGGTGTACGGCGGCTACGGCTTCATCAAGGAATACAAGGTCGAGAAGTTGATGCGCGACGCCAAGATCCTCCAGCTGTACGAGGGCACCGCCCAGATTCAGCGGCTGGTGATCGCGCGAGAGACGCTCCTCCCGCGCCGGGTCGAAGAACCCGCCCCCGCCAAGGCGTAACCCGGCACGGGATTGGCGCACCGGACGTAGCCGTCGTCTCCTCGAGGTCGGGGAGGCGGCGGCGACGCCGGCCGGCTACATAAAGCGCTTGCGCCGGCGCGAGCCCGGGGCCCTAATGCGCGTCACCCTGGTCAGGGTCTGGACTGCCCTCGCGGCGAGCTACCACGGGTCGGCTCGCGTCCGCCGCCCGGGGGTCGTCCCGGCGGCCGATCAGATCGAGTGGGTCGGGCGGTCTGACGGGCTCGCTCTCAGACGGACGGACGCTCCCGTCGCACTTCTGACAGCGCTCGTCCGCTTGACCGTTGACCCATCCGCATTTCGGGCATTGCCATTGCTTGTTGACCCAGCGCCCTGTCGGATCAGGCATCAGAATCCTCCGGACTTTGAAGCGATGAGCTGCGTTTGGCGGCCAGCGGGGACGACGAGCGCAGACTTCGTCGGCTTGGGCTTCGAGGACGGTTTCTTCGTCATAGCGTAGATGCCGATCGCGATCACCCCGACGCATACCAGGCCGCACACGAGGGACAGCGCAAAGCCGCCGAGCCGTGATCCGGCGCTGTGAGTGCTGTCGCTCGCGGGACGGTTCGCGAACTTGAGGCCGAGCAACACGAAGCCGAACATGATCACGACGCCGGCGCCGGCGGCGAACGCCACGAGGCAGATCTTCCACATCGCGCTCCAGTCGACGATCGGTGTCGCGAAGACGAACATGGCGCGCGTCAGGCCATGGCCGGGCTCGCGGCCGCGGCCCGCTCCGCCTCGAGTTCCGGCGTGATATTCGTGCGGTCGAGGTCCTCTGCCGTGACCCGATTGCGCTTCGAGAGCGTGTACAGCCCGAATGCGATGGCCGCAGCGAGCACGGCGATCACGAGCGCTCCCAGGTTGCTGTTCTTCCCGAAGAGGTTGGATATGTTCCAGGCCGCATCGCCGACTAGCGCGGCCGCGGGAAGCGTGATCACCCACGCCACCACCATCTGCCCGACGACAGGCCAGTGCACGACGCCGCCTCTCTTGCCGAGGCCTGCGCCCATGACGCCGCCCGAGACGACCTGCGTCGTCGACAGTGGGTATCCGTAGTAGGACGACGCGAGGATCGTGGCCGCGCTGGACGACTCGGCCGCGAAGCCCTGCGGCGACTCGACGGTCGTGATCCGGTTGCCCATCGTGTTGATGATGCGCCAGCCGCCGGTGGCGGTGCCCAGGGCCATCGCGGTCGCGCAGATCGAACTTGACCCACAGCGGCACGCTGAAATGGATCGCGCTGAGGTGGCCGGTGGAGATCAAGGCGAGGGCGATCACGCCCATCGTCTTCTGGGCGTCGTTGGTCCCGTGGGCAAGCGAGACGAGCGATGCCGAGCCGATCTGGCCGTATCGGTAGCCTCGTCTGGCCTCCTCCTGGCCCAGGGAGCGGATCAGCAGGTAGGCGGCGGACGTGGCGAGGAAAGCGACGATCCCGCAGACGAAGATTGCGAGGATTCCCGGAGCCACGACTTTCTGGATGATCCCGTGGACGCTCACCGCGGAGCTGCCCACCGATGCGAACGACGCGCCGATCAGGCCGCCGATCAGGGCGTGGCTCGAACTCGACGGAATCGTGAAGTACCAGGTGATCAGGTTCCAGGTCATCGCGCCGATCAGCGCCGCCTCCACGACGACGAGCCCGTCGGGGCCGGCGGTCGCCGCCGCAGGCACGATCCCCTTGGCGATCGTGGTCGCGACGCTGATCGAGATGAACGCGCCGACGAAGTTGAGCGTCGCCGAAATCAGAACCGCAACCATCGGCTTCAGTGCGCCGGTGGCGATCGACGTCGCCATCGCGTTGGCCGTGTCGTGGAAGCCGTTCGTGAAGTCGAACGCAACCGCCGCGACGATCACGACCACGAGGATGAACGTGGATCCCATGCCGCGGGCAGCGTTCCAGGTCTGTTAGGTGTTCAGGTGAACAACCTGTGAAAACTAAGCCGCGTCTTAGGGCCCGCCTCGTCTCAACGCCGCCACCGCACCGGTGGACGGGTTGAGACGGTCGCTACTCCGTGGTGCTGAACTCCCAGATCGCGATCCCGAGCATCACCAGCCCGATTGCGACGATCATCCCGGCCTCGAGCAGCGCCGGAACGTGCCAGCCGAACCAGGTCACGCCGGGATCGAGGGCGGCGCGCGCCAGCGGCGAGATCGTCAGGTGATTGAACACCAGCCGCCGCATCGGATCGACGGCGTAGGTGAGTGGGTCGAGCCGGTTGAGGACCGCCAGCCAGCCCGGAAGGTTCGCGACCGGAAACAGCGCGCCCGAGATGAAGAACATCGGCATCACGATCATCTGCATGACGCCCATGAACGACTGCATCTGCTTGATCCGGACCGCGATCATCACCCCGAATGCGGTGATCGCGAATGCCAGGAACAGCTGCAGGATGAAGACGCCGATGATGAGCAGAGGGGCATAGGGAACGCCGACGAATCCCGCGAGGGCGATCACGATCACGCCCTGGAAGCACGCCACGGTGGCGCCGCCGATGACCTTGCCGATCACGATCGAGCTCCGTCGGATCGGCGCGACCATCATCTCTCGCAGGAAGCCGAACTCGCGGTCCCACACGATCGAGGCGGCCGAGAACATCCCGGTGAACATCACCGAGATGCACAGGATCCCCGGATAGATAAAAGTTTTGAGGTTGACGCCGTGGGTGCTCGCCGCCGACAGCTGCTGGAGGCCGGATCCGAGCACGAACAGGAACAGCAGCGGCTGGACCAGCGTCGTGATCATCCGCAGCCGGTCTGAGCGATAGCGGATGATCTCCCGGCGCCAGACGATCTTGATCGCGCGCAGCTCGGAGGCGAAGCTGCGCTTGGGGACGGTGACCCGGACGACGGGAGGCGCGGGCGCCTCGACGGTCGCGGTTGCAGACTCGCGCGGGTCGGTCGTCGTGCTCATCGCCTACCTCCGGTCATCATCTGCATCATCCTGCGGTTGCGATCCTTGCCCTGGTCCTCCTCCGCGTCGCGGATCGTCGAGCCCGTGTAGGACATGAACACGTCGTCGAGTGTCGGGCGCGAGACGTTGACCGCCTTGATCGGGATGCCGAGCTCGGCAAACAGGCGAGGCACGAACTCCTCGCCGCCCGCGACGCCGAAGCTGACCGCCCCTTCGGATTTCCTCGCCTCGATCCCGAACCGCTCGGCGAGCGCGGCGATCGTGGCGTCGTCGTCGTCGGTGTGGATCGTGACGCGGTCGGTGCCGACGCCGGCCTTGAGCGTCTCCGGCGAGTCGAGCGCGACGATCTCGCCGTGGTCCATGATCGCGATCCGGTCGCACCACTCGGCCTCGTCCATGTAGTGGGTGGTCATGAAGATCGTGATCTCCTCGCGCTCCTTGAGCTCGCGGATGTACTCCCAGATCGACCGGCGCGTCTGCGGGTCGAGTCCGATCGTCGGCTCGTCGAGGAACAGCACGCGGGGGGAATGCATGAGGCCGCGGGCGATCTCGAGCCGCCGGCGCATCCCGCCGGAGAACGTGCCCACGACCGAGTCCTTGCGATCCCACAGCCCGACCATCGTCATCACCTGCTGCATGCGCGGCTTGACCAGCGCCGACTCGACGCCGTAGAGCTCGGCGTGCAGGCGGAGGTTCTGCTCGGCCGTCAGGTAGCCGTCGAGCGTCGGATCCTGGAACACGAGGCCGATGTTGCGGCGGACGTCGTCGCGCTCGCGCACGATGTCGTGGCCGGCGACGCTCGCGGAGCCTGCCGTCGGCGTGACCAGCGTGCACAACATGCTGATCGTGGTCGTCTTGCCGGCGCCGTTGGGTCCGAGGAAGCCGAACACCTCGCCGGTGGCGACCTCGAACTCGACGCCTCGGACCGCCTGGACCTCGTCGTAGTTCTTGACGAGGCCGCGGACCGAGATCGCCACCGGATCAGTTATGTCTCTCGCGCCGTTCCCGCCGGTCATCTCGCTCATACACGTTACGCGGTCGCGTCGAGGTCGTCGGTCGGGTCGGTGTCCTCGGGCACGCCGGTGTCCTCGCTGGTGCTCGGTGCCTCGGCGAGGATCCGGTAGAGGGCGCGGCGGGTCTCGGCGAGCGTCTCGCACGCCTTCTCGACCTGGCGCTCATCGCCTTCTTGCGAGACCTGCCACGCCGCCTTGCCGATCTGGATGATCAGCGAGGCGATCTCCGGGATCGAGCGGCCGTCGGATTCCTCGTCCTCCGCCCACGGCGCCGTCCGGTCGGCGAGCTGCTCTGCCTGCTCCCGCCCGGCGTCGGTGAGCTCGAATAGCTTCGTCCCGTCCCGCTCGATCCCCCGGATCAGGCCCTCGTCCTCGAGCTGGGCGAGCGTCGGGTAGACCGAGCCCGGGCTCGGGCGCCACCGGCCGCCGCTGCGCTCCTCGATCGTCTGCATCACCTGGTAGCCGTTGCGCGGCTCCTCTGCGAGCAGGATCAGCACGGCCGTCCGTACGTCGCCGCGGCGCCGGCGCCCGCGGCCGCCGCCGAACGGGCCGCCTCCGCCTCCGAATGGGCCACCGACGCGGGGCCGCCGCGCATGTGGCGCAGGGCGGCGAGCCGCTCGAGGTCGTCGAGGCCGGAATAGCGGCCGCGGCGACCCTCGCGCGAGGTGGCTTTCATCGCGGCGATGCGGCTCAGGAACGGCCAGGGTGCCGCCCAGTCTTCGTGGGTCATGGTGCCTCCTGTCCTGGAAGGTCGATAGCGATGTGTTAACGATATATCGGAGACTGTCGTTCGTCAAGGGTTCGGTGCGTCACCCATGTGGGGCGTGCCGTGACGCACCGCGGTCGATGGCCGCCGCCGCATTTGATGCGTTATGCAGGTTCCGCGCCGGCGCGGGATGCGGGCGGCGCCGGCTCAGTCGTCGCCGGCGTCAGGCGGCCCGGCGTTGCGCGACCGCAGCCAGTCGGCGAGCTGCTCGGCCATGCCGCCGACCTGGGAGCCGGCCTTGTTCAGGTTGTCGCCGATGTCGCGGAACATCGCGCGGAAGCGCTCGGCGTAGAACTCGACCGCGTCGCCGGCCTCGTCGCGGACGTTGGCGTTGGCGTCCTGGTCGCGGGTGCGGTACTCGCCGCGGATGATCCGGTCGTACTCGCCGCTCTGGACCCACTTCAGCACTTCGGAGACGCGCCGAACCGAGTCCGGATGGGTCTTGCCGAGCTCGTTGAAGAACCGGCGGACGCGGTCGCTGGGGTCATCCCAGGCCTGGTAGTCCATCGCCTGAGTCATGAACGCATCCAGGTTGAGGTCGGAGGCCGGCATCGCACCGGACAGCACCATCAGCAGGCGGCAGACGATCTGCGGGTCGCGGACCGCCAGCGCCGCGGCGCGATCGCAGCTGAGCTCGGCGGCCCGGAACCACTCGAGCAGGACGGCCGTGACCGCCCGGAACGGCATGCCGAGGAAGAACGGGAGGTTGCCGCCGGCGCTCAGCAGGATGTTGAGCGCGGTCATGTAGACCATGTGGTCGGAGAGGATGTGGCCGAGCTCGTGGGCGAGCAGCGCGCGCTGCTCGCCCGGGCCGATTCGCTGTAGCCAGATCGAGTCGACCACGATCAGCGGCTTGGTCGAGCCGATCGCCTGGGCGACGCCCAGCACCGGCGAGGTCACGTACAGGTCGTAGACCTCGGGCATGTCGAGAATCCGGCAGACGCCCTTGTGGGAGGTCCACAGCTCAGGCAGCTGCTGCTCTGAGACCCGGACGGAGTTGGCCAGGAAGAACTGACGCAGCGCGCGCTCGTAGCGCCACTCGATCAGCTTGCGCACGACCGTGTCGAGCATCGGAACCGCCTTGAGCGCCGCGGTCGCGGCGCGGTCGGCAGGATGCTCGTACGCCTTGGACGAGATCCCCTTGTAGGGCTCGATTTGGTCAGGGAGCGTCTCTGGCACCTCGCACGGAGCGTACTCCCCGGGAGCAGAGGGTTGGATAGCGTTCGGGCCATGTTCGTGTTCAAGGCCGGCGTGGTCGGCGCCGGCACGATGGGCGGCGAGATCGCCTACGTGATCGCCGACGCCGGCGTGCCCGTCGTGCTCAAGGACGTCGAGCAGCGGCTGCTCGATCAGGGACTCGAGAAGGCCGCCTCGTTGTGGCAGGCCCGCGTCGACGCCGGCAAGCTCGAGGCCGAGGAGCAGCAGCGCAGGCTCGCCCTGATCACCGCCACGCTCGGATACGAGTCGTTCGGGGACGTCGACTTCGTGATCGAGGCCGTGCCCGAGCGGATCGAGATCAAGCAGGCGGTGTTCGCCGAGCTCGACGAGGTCACCCCGGGCCACGCGATCCTGGCCACCAACACCTCGGCGTTGTCGATCGCCGAGATCGCGGTCGCGACCGGCCGCCCCGAGCAGGTGGTCGGCTTCCATTTCTTCTTCCCGGCGTCGCTGATGCGGCTGATCGAGGTGATCGAGGGGGAGGACACCTCGCTCGACACCGTCCAAGCGGCGGTCAACTTCGCCCAGGCGATCCGTAAGACCGCGATCCGCTGCGGCGACGCGCCTGGATTCGTCGTCAACCGGATCCTGAACGCGGGCGTGTCGGAGCTGTGGCGCGTGCAGGAGGAGGCCGGGATCGAGGTCGAGGAGATCGACCGGATCGTGGCGGAGTCCAAGGCAGCGCCGGTCGGCCCGTTCTACCTCTGCGACCTGCTCGGCCTCGACACGGTCCTGCACGTCGCCGAGCACCTGCGCGAGTCCTACGGCGATCGCTTCTACGTGCACGAACGGATGCGCGGCCTGGTCGCGGACGGCAAGCTCGGAGCGAAGACCGGGGAGGGGTTCTATGAGCACGGACGCTGACGCCGCCGCCGCGGGTGGCGGAGCGACCGGGGGTGCGGCCGCCGCCACGCTCGTCGACCGCTTCACGCTCAAGGCATTCGTCGAGAGCTGCCTGGTCCTCGAGGAGGGCGTTTCCTCGCTCAAGGACATCGACCTCGGGATGATGGCCGGCGCCGGCATCATCCCGCCGCCGTTCGCGCGCGCCGACCACCTCGGACTCGACGAGGTGCTGGCGGCGCTCGAGCGCGCTTGCCAGGAGTGGGGCGAGGGATTCGAGCCGCCGACGATTCTGCGTCGGCTGGTGGCGCAGGGCCGGCTCGGCGTGAAATCCGGCCAGGGCTTCTTCCCCTACCCGCGGCCGGACGAGGGCTGGGAGGACAGTCCGGTCAAGCTCGAGACGCGTGGGCCGGTCGCGATCGCCTGGCTCGACCGTCCGCCGGCGAACTCGATCTCGCCCGAGGTCATGCGCTCGCTGCGCCGGCTATGGGACGCGGTCCGGAGCGGCGGCACGGTCCGCGCGCTCGTGATCGCCTCGGCCAACCCGATGCTGTTCTGCGCCGGCGCGGACATCAAGGCGTTCACGACGATGGATCCCGCGGCCGGGCAGGATCTCCTCGACGGCATGCATGGGCTGCTGCGGGAGATCGAGACCGCGCCCGTGGTGACGATCGCCGCCGTCAACGCGATGGCGCTCGGCGGCGGGTGCGAGCTGGCGATGGCGTGCGATCTGCGGATCGCGGCGGAGTCGGCCGTGTTCGGCCAGCCCGAGATCAACCTGGGGATCATCCCCGGCTTCGGCGGAACGCAGCGCCTGCCGCGGCTCGTCGGCGAGGGGCGGGCGCGCGAGCTGAACCTGACAGGGGATCCGATTCCCGCCGAGGAGGCGTACGCGCTCGGTCTGGCCAATCGCGTCGTCGCCGACGAGGAGTTGTTCGACGCCGCGCTGGCGTGGGCACGCAAGCTGTCAGAGCAGGCGCCGCTCGCGGTCGAGCGGATCAAGCGGGTCTCGGCTGCCGGCGACATCGACGCCGGAATCGCGCACGAGAAGGAGGCCTTCATCGAGGTGTTCTTCTCCGAAGACGGGCGCGAGGGGGTCTCGGCGTTCGTCCAGAAGCGCAAGCCGCGGTTCCGAGGGCGACAGTGAGCGCGACGGAGGGCGAGCGCGGCGAACATCGCCGCGGTCCGGCTCGCCAGCCTGATCGGCGAGGCCGAGTCGGTCGTGGCGCTGACCGGCGCGGGGATCTCGGTGCCGTCGGGGATCCCAGACTTCCGCTCGCCGGGGACCGGGCTGTGGGCCAACGTCAATCCGATGGAGGTCGCCCATATCGACGCGTTCCATCGCGACCCGCAGCGGTTCTGGAGCTTCTACGGTCAGCGCTTCCAGACGCTCGGGGACAAGCAGCCCAACCGGGCGCACGCGGCGCTGGTCGAGCTCGAGCGAGCCGGGCGGCTCGACGCGGTGATCACCCAGAACATCGACCGGCTGCACGAGCGGGCGGGGACCCAGAACCTGGTCGAGGTGCACGGATCGATCGCCCACTCGTCCTGTCTTGTCTGCGGTCTACGGTACGAATTGGAAGCCGTGCGCGCACTCCACGAGGGGGCGACGGACGGCGTACCGCGGTGCGAATGCGGCGCGCCGCTCAAGCCGGGCGTGGTGCTATTCGGCGAGTACCTACCGGTCGACGTGCTGATGAGGGCGGAGGCACTCGCGGCCGGCGCCGATCTGATGCTGTGCATCGGATCCTCGCTCGAGGTGTACCCGGTGGCGGCGCTGCCCGAGGCGACGCTCTCGAACGGGGGTCAGATCGCGATCCTGACCCAGAGCCGGACGCCGCTCGACCGCCACGCGGCGGTCCGGCTCGGCGGCGATGTGGTCGACGAGCTCGAGGCCGTGCTGGCCGCGCTCGGGCCGGCTATCCCGCAAGCGCCGCCACCCGCGCCCTGAGCGCCGCCTCGATCCT
Source organism: uncultured Solirubrobacterales bacterium (assembly GCA_963699325.1). Taxonomy (GTDB): domain Bacteria; phylum Actinomycetota; class Thermoleophilia; order Solirubrobacterales; family Solirubrobacteraceae; genus Palsa-465. Next base: position 482,075 of record CAVOTN010000026.1, read on the forward strand.
TCCCAGCGCGAACGCGATCGACTCGATCGCAGGAAGGTCGATCGGGCCATCGAGCGCCGCCTGCGCCGCCGCCGCAACGCCGTCGTGCAACGTCGCCAGCTCCGCGACGCGGTCAGCCAGCGCCGGCGCGGCCGCGTCGCCGGCGAGCTCGTGGAGCGCGGCGTCGAGCGCGACCAGGACCTGGAGCGCGGCCTCGCGCATGCGTCCCTCGTCGAGATCGAGCCGGGCCCGCAATGCGAGTTCCTCGCTGGCGAGCGGGGCGTGGCGGCCCGTGAGGAGCGCGGCGAGGCGACCCTGGGCGGCCGGGATCCGCGATCGGCGCCGGCGCGGGCTGGCCTCGATCAGCTCGCGGGCGTCGGTCCACAGGCCGTCGGCGACCTCCTCGCCGGCGCCGTAGCCGAGGCGTGCAACGAGCGCGTCCCGGCGGCCGACACCGTGGACGTGCGGGTCGGCTACGGCGAGGCGGTAGGAGTGGAGTGCCCGGTTCAGCACCCTGAGACCAGCGGCAAGTTCGGCCTCGCCGGCGCCGCTCAACCACGAGGCCGCCTGTTCGGCGCTGGTCAACGGGTCGCCGACCTCCACGATCGTGGCTCTGGTGGTGGCGACGGGAAAAGCCTCAGGTTCAGGTGGAGCCTTACGGTGTCGCCGGGAAGGCCCGATCTGACTGCGTTTCTGCGCTCCCAGAGTGTTCAGCACGAGCACGTGGGACGGCGCGGCATCGGGGCCGGCGCCGTCACGTCGGATCAGGTACCGGCCGTCCGGCGGACCGAACGCCCACGGGACCTCAAGCTGGCTGAAGCGGAACAGAGAGGGGATCGCGGGAGGCTAGCCTGGCGGCGGCGACTACTGTCCGGCGGTCTTGATCGCGTACTTGCTCGGCGAGATCGGGACGATCGGCTCGCTGATCTGGCTGATGTGGTTGATCAGCTGCGTCCACTGCTGCGGCTGTAGGACGCTCGCCACCTCGGCCGACAGCTTCTTGTTCTGGCCGTACAGCGGCGTGTACGCGACCTGTATGCGATTCGCGTGGTCTGCGATCGACAGCGCGGTCGGCTGGTTCTTGTAGGTCATCAGCGAGACGATCTCGTCCGGCTGCATGGCGCCCTGGAGCGTGAGCAGCCGGCGCACGGTGACGTCGGTGACCGAGCCGCGGCCCTGGTGGCCGAGGATCGGGATGCCGTTGATCGCCGAGATGTCGACGCTCTCACCGGTCGAGCCGGCATCGTCGACGCCGTCCGAGCCGTTGGCGGTATGACCGCACTTGAGTCCGGTGACGTCGGGCTTGAGGCTCGACGCGGCCAGGAATTCGATCACGGCGAGGACGCGGCGGTCGATCGCGCCGTCCTCGATGTCGCGGCGGCCGCAGGAATAGATCTGCACGTTCGGGTCCTCGAGCACGCGGTTCTGGAGCTGCTCCTTGGACATCAGGAGGATCTGCCCGATCGTCGGGTTCTTCGCGTTCTTGCCGTAGAACGGGTCGACGCCGGCGGCGCGGTAGACGGCGGTCGCCTCGAGCAGCTTCCACCCGTCGAGGATCGGCTTGGGGTCGATGTAGGGCGCGTCCTTGCCCGCCGGCTGGATCATGAACTGCAGATGAGAGGCGTCGGTCGGGGTGCCGGCGCCGAGCCGGCCGAGGATCGTGCCCGCGACCACGACCGAGCCGACCTTGAGCGGCTCGAGCGTGTACTGGTTCTTGGCCAGGTGCAGGACGTCCGAGAAGTAGTCGCCGAAGCTGCCGAGCTGGGGAGCCGTGGGCGTGACCTGGAGCTTGCCGCCGGCGGCGTAAGAGGCGGGGCGCGACGGGTTGGCGAACAGCCGCTCCTTAACCATCGGCGTGCTGATCGTCGGGGTGTCCGTGGCCGTGCCGCCCGCGGCGGCCGTCTGCTGGGTGCCGGCGCTGGCGGCCTGCGTGCCGGCGCTCGCGGCGCTGGGTGCCCGCGCTGGCGGCCTGCTGGCTGCCGGCGCTGGCGGGGGTTACGGCCATCGAGATCGGGGCGCTCTTGGCCTCGCTCGTGGCCTTGGCAGTGCTCGGGATCGCAGGCGCCTGCTGCGTGCCGGCGGTGGCGGGCTGCTTCGGCGCCGGGGTGGCCGGGGCCAGCAGCGCCTTGGCGACCTTCGCGGAGCTGATCCGCACCGGCTTCGGGACTGGGTACAGCGAGGGGATCGACCCGAGGTTCGCGTACGTGTATGTGTTACCGGTCGAGTCCTGGAGCTCGATGTAGTGGCCGAGCGTGGGGCTGTCGCCGATCTTGACGATCTTGCCGTCGTTGGCGGCGATCACCGGAGAGCCCTGCTTGGCGTAGATCGCGGTGCCCTTCGTCTTCGGATCCGACGTCACCGGGACCGCCGCGTTGGCGGTCTTGACGTGGGTCTTGGCGAGCTTGAGGACGGAGTCGTCGGCGTACTTGGCGGGCGCCGCGACGGGGAAGTGCCCCTCGACGAGGCCGGTCAGGGCCCCGATCATGGCCTTCGGCATCCCGCCGATCAGCTCGGCCCGGAGCAGCACCGACTGCACGTACCAGCCCGCGTGGTTGTAAGCGAAGACGGCCTGCCCGACGTTCTTGGAGGCGCCGGCCGCGTGCAGGTAGCGCGCCGCGGTGAAGATCGCGTCTGCGGGGTTGTACGGGTCGGCGATGCCGTCTCCGTTCGCGTCGACCGCCCACCGCTTCCAGGTCGAGGGCAGGAACTGCATCCAGCCGACGGCGCCGGCGGTCGACACCGACAGGTTGCGGCCGTAGTCGGTTTCGATCTCGTTGATCGCCGCCAGCACCTGCCACGGCACGTCGTACTGGGTGCCGGCGGCCTGGTAGATCGGGAGCAGGAACGGCGGGATCTCGAAGCTGTCGATGAAGAAGTTCGGGACGCCGATCGGCGCCGGCCCCGGCAGCGCGAACGAGTAGGTCGGGTTCGACGGCGTGGGCACGCCGCTCGGGGTGACCGGCGGCGGCGGGGTCGCGGGCTTGGTCGACTTCTTGGACTTCTTCTTCGCCGGCTTCTTCCCCTTCTCGACTTTCCCGGAGCCGAGCGACAGTGCTTTGCCGGGCGCGGGCGGGGTCGACGTCGTCGAGGTCGTCGTCGGTGGCGTCTTGGAACTATTACTAGTCGGCTTCGACGTCGTCGTGGTTGTCTTGGTCGGCTTCGACGTCGGCTTCGGCTGCGGGGTGGTGGAGGTTGAGGTCGAGGTCGTCTGCGGCTGGGTGCTGGTCGTGACCGTCACCGCCGGGGTGGTCGCGGTAACGGGTGGGCACGACTGCGCCACGTTGGTGATCGGCAGGTTGACCGGAAGCGGCAGCGACGTCGGCGGGGTGCCGGGCGGGACGTTCTGGAACGTGAACTGCTGGCCGCCGGCGACCGTGATCGTGACCGTGCATCCGTCCGCCGAGGCGTTCGGCATCGCGCCAAGGCCGAGCACCGTGGCAACGCACGCGCCCGTCACGGCAGCAACTGTCAGTTTCCGCCTTCTCAACACTGTGGCCTACTCCTCCCGCGGGGTGCCACGCGCAAATTCGTCCCAGCTACGATCACGGATAGGCTTGGAAGGACGCTACTGGCTGCCGCGGAGCTTTGCAATTGGGAACCGTCGGGGTGGTCGGTGTCTGTTCGGGAACTAAACGCGTCGTGAAGTCGATCACTTACGTCCAGCCAAGCCTGTGAATCGGCAACAACTGGCGGCGACTGTAGCGATGAGGGTGTTGTCTCAGCATCAGCTAACCCTCAACTTGAGGGTCAGACTTGTGCGATGTGAGAGTGCTGTCATGACCGGAGCGAGTATGAGAGGCGGTTCGAGATGACCGACGACGAGGGTTTCAGGGGACGAGTTACCCGGCAAGGCGAGGAAACTATCGGCAGGGTCACGCAGGGAATGCTCGAGAATCCCGTCGTGAGCAAGGCGCTAACGGCCGCATTCGAGACCCGCGAGCGCGCCACCCGCGCCCAGGCGCTCGCGATGAGCGCGCTGAACCTGCCCTCCGCGGGCGACCTCGAGCGGTTGACGCGACGGCTGCGGAGCGTCTCCCAGCGGCTCGAGTCGATCGAGGACGGCCTCGACCGGCTCGACCAGCGGATCGAGAAGCTCGGATCGGGGAGCGCGCTGGAGAAGCGGCTGGTCGCGATCGAAGAGGTGCTCGCGCGCCTCGAGGCCACGCTCGCGGACCGAGCGGCTTCTCAGCCCTAGAGAGGCAGCTGCGTCTCAGCCCCGAAGCCGCGGCTTCTCAGCCCTGAGACGCGCTCGCCTCAGCGCACAGCGTCCTGAGCGCCGCCTCGCCCATCCACACCTCAGCCGTGCGCAGGTCGCCCGCGTCGATCCGCTTCCGCTCAGGCAGCACCAGGTCGGACACGACGAGCACGGCGGCGGCCTCGATCCCTCGGGCGGCGGCAAGTGCGAACAGCGTCGCCGCCTCCATCTCCACGGCGAGGGCGCCCGCCTCACTCCACTCCCGCTCGAGCCCCCGGTCGTCGTAGAACAGGTCGGTGCTGACGACGGGACCCGAGTGGATCGACTGGCCGTTGTCGGGGAGGGGAGGATCCGCGGCCGCGATCACCGCGTCGAGCAGCGCCGCGCTCGCCGGCACCCGGTCTCCGGCGCCTAGCCCGCGGCTCGCGCCGTCGGCCGCGATCGCCTCGGTGGCGATCACGAGGTCGCCGAGCGCTAGACCCGATTGCAAGGCGCCGCAGGTGCCCGTCCGCAGCAGGCGGCGCGCGCCGAGGTCGATCAGTTCGTGGATCACGATCGCCGCGCTCGGCCCGCCGATCCCGGTGCTCTGGATCGTGAGCGGATCCCCGTCGGGCGCGCGGCCCGTGTAACCCCACAGACCACGGTTGTGGTTGAACATCCGCGCGCCCTCGAGCAGTGATTCGGCGAGCATCAGGGCGCGCCCCGGGTCCCCCGGCAGCAGCACGCGCTCGCTCAGAGCGGCCGTCGGGTGTAACGCGATCGGGGCAGCCATCAGGCCTATTGTTATTTATGCCGAGCTACCTGTATCTGCCATTGACAGATCGGCGGTTGGCGAGTAGACCTAAGGCCACAGAAAAGGCACCAGGCCGGAGCGTGACGGGCTGCCCAGGCCAGCTGGGGAGCACCTCGCGAGGCGCCGCCGGAAACGTGACGAGCGCCAACGGCCGACGCAGCGGGCCGTTAGTCCCGCGGGCGGCGGGGCTTCGTGCTCGTCGAGGCTCCGCCGCCGACTATTGTCCGCGCAACCGCGACGCCCGGGGCGGGTAAGAGACTCCTGATAAGGGATGTTCTCCGCAAGCGCCAATAGTCACAACGGCAGCTCTCCCGACGGGCTGTCGATCGATGAGGCCGCCGAGCGCGTCGGCGTCGCCGCGAGCACGCTCCGGCGCTGGGCGCGGGAGGGCCTGCTCCCGCGCTACGACGGGAGCTGGTCTCCGGCCGTGGTCAGCCACGCCAGGATGGTGGCCAGGCTCCGCGACCGCGGGCACTCGCTCAAGGACATCCGCCAGGCGACCGACGAGGGACGACTCGCGTACGGATACGTCGAGGAGCTGTTCGACACCGGCGAGGAGATGTACACGCTGGCGCAGGCCTCGCGCGAGACCGGGCTCGATCCCGCGCTGATCGCCCGGGTCCTGAGCGCGCTCGGGACGACCCGGACCCGGGTCGAGCGGATCTCGCCGGAGGACCTGAGGCTGCTGCGCTATGTCGCGGCGGTGCTCGAGGCCGGGCTGCCGCTGGTCGCGCTGCTTCAGCTCGTGCGCGTGTATGGGCAGGCGATGGCGCACGTCGCGGACGCCGAGGTGCGGTTGTTCCACATGTACGTCCACGAGCCGCTGATGCGCTCGGGCGCGACGGGGCTCGAGACCGCCGACGAGATGCTCGAGCTCACCCGGCGCCTGCTGCCGCTGGCCTCACCGGTCATGGATCAGGTTCACCAGCGCAACCTCCAGCACTTCGTCGAGCAAGACGTCGTCGGTCACATGGAGTCAGACCTCGAGGGCGACAGCGTCGACCTCGGTCGGATGCGGGTGGCGATCGCGTTCGCGGACCTGACCGGCTACACGCGCCTGACCGAGGAGGCGGGAGAACTCGAGGCGGTCGATGCCGTGGAGCGGTTCGTCGACGCGGTGCAGTGCACGCTCCCCGAAGACGCGCGCGTGATCAAGACGATCGGCGACGAGGTGATGATCGTTGGGTCCGATCCGGCGGCGCTGACCGAATGGGCGGTCGGCTTCCAGCAACTTCGGGAGGGGAGCACGCTCCCGAGGATCGCGGTCCACTACGGGAACGCGCTGTACCGCGACGGCGACTACTACGGGCGGGACGTGAACATCGCGTCGCGCGTCGGAGCGCGGGCCGGCGGCGCCGAGGTGCTCGTGACCCGGCCGGTCGTCGAGCACGGGCGGGGCGACCTCGAGTTCGAGCGGATCGCGGACGTGCGGCTGAAGGGCTTCAACGAGTCGACGGAGATCTTCATCGCGCGCGAGCGGCAGGTGGATGGGTGAGCGACGCGGAGGCGATGTGCGCGCGTGTGCGCGAGCAAGGCCTGCTGGCGCCCGGTCGACCTGTGCTCGTGCTGCTGTCGGGCGGGCGCGATTCGACGTGCCTGCTCGATCTCGCGGTCCGCGTTGCGGGTCCGAAATCGGTCTCCGCCCTACATGTGAATTATGGAATTCGGGAATCGGCGAGCGAGGATGATCGCCATTGCCACGCCCTGTGCGCGAGCGTCGGTGTTCAACTCGAGGTCCGGCGGCCGGCATCGCGCCCGAGTGGGAACGTCCAGGCCTGGGCGCGCGAGGTGCGCTACCGCGAGGCGTTCGAGCTGGCCTGCGGCGCTGACGTGGCCGCCGGTCACACGCAGACCGATCAGGTCGAGACGATCCTGTATCGGCTGGCGTCCTCGCCGAGCCGGCGGGCGCTGCTCGGAATGCGTCCCCGCGAGGGCGCCCTCGTCCGGCCGTTGCTCGAGTTCACACGCGAGCAGACCGCGGCCTACTGCACGGCGCGAGGACTGCCGTGGCGCGAGGACGAGACGAATGCCTCGGACGTGTACGCCCGCAACCGGATCCGTGCCGGCCTGCTGCCGGCGCTCGACGCGATCCATCCGGCGGCACAGAACAACGTGCTCGCGCTCGCCCGGATCCTCCGCGAGGAGGGCGAGGTGCTCGACGCGCTCGTCGACGACGTCCTCGGTGACGAGCGTGGCATCTCGCTCGAGCGGCTGCGGTCGCTCGCGCCGGCGCTCCGCCGACTCGTGATCCAGCGGCTGGCCGACCAGGCCGCCGGGGGCTTCGCCCCGGGGGCCGGTAGCCGCGCCGAGGACATCGCGGCGCTGAGCGAGCGGGGAACGGCGCTGCTGGACATCGGCAACGGGCTGCGGGCGGTCGCCGAGTACGGCGCGCTGTGGTTCGAGCCGGCCGGCGCCGATCCGGTCGCGCCCGAGCCGATGCGCCTGGCGATCCCCGGGAGCGTCTTGTTCGGCGGCCGCGAGGTGCGCTGCGAGCTCGCCGAACCGGCGCGCGAGCCGGGGGTGCTCGATCGGACCGCGCTCGGGTCGGAGCTCCTGGTCCGCTCCTGGCGGCCGGGGGATCGGATCGCGCCGCTCGGTCTCGGCGGCACCAAGGCGCTTCAGGACCTGTTCGTCGAGCGGCGAGTCCCGCGGCGCGACCGGGCGCGGGTGGCGGTCGTCGAGGCCGGGGGCGAGATCGTCTGGGTGGCTGGCCTGGCGATGTCCGAGCGATTCAAGGTGACGCTGGGCACCCGCGACGCGGTCCGGCTCAGCTACCGCCCATAATTCAAGTTGTGGAAGGCGACGACGCGATCGGGGAGATCCTCGTGCCGGCCGAGGATCTGAGGCGCCGTGTCCGAGAGCTGGCCGAGGAGGTTTCCCGGGATTACCAGGGGAAGGATCTCGTGCTGGTCGGCGTGTTGAAGGGCGCCGTGCTGTTCATGTCGGACCTGATGCGGCACCTCGACGTGCCCTGCGAGGTCGACTTCATGGCGGTCGCCTCGTACGGCTCGGCGACCAAATCCTCGGGCGTGGTCCGGATCCTCAAGGATCTAGATGCGGTGATCGAGGGCAGGGACGTGCTGATCATCGAGGACATCGTCGACTCGGGGCTGACGCTCCAGTATCTGTTGCGCAACCTCGCCGGCCGGAATCCGCGTTCGCTCGAGGTGTGCGCGCTGCTGATCAAGCCCGAACGTCAGAAGGTCGATCTGCGTACGAAATACGTGGGCTTCGAGATTCCGAACCGGTTTGCCATCGGCTACGGGCTCGACTTCGCCGAGCGCTACAGAAACTTGCCGTACGTCGCCGCGTTACAGGATTGGGCGATCGAGGCCATCACAGAACAAAGACCCCATCCCGCGGGATGAGCGATCGAGCCACGGCGGATCGAAGACCCCACCCCGCACCGTGAACGTAGGCATGCAGGCCTCCCCGGCGGCCCTAGACCAGATGCTACGCTTGACAGTCCCCAGACCCGGAGTCCTGGCGCGGCCCACGCCGCAATAACACGCTATGAGCAGGTTTTTCAAGAGCGCAGCGTTCCCGATACTGATCGTGGTCGTGCTCGCGTTCTTCGCGCAGAAGCTGATCGGCAACTCGGGCAAGTCCGAGAAGCAGACTTTCGGCGACCTCATCTACCAGCTCGACCACGGTGGCGTTCAGAGCCTCTCGCTGCACGAGAAGGACAACACCGCGAACGTCACGACGACGACCGGCCAGAAGTACACGGTCGGATACCCCGACGGATACGTCTCGCAGATCATCGGGGCCGCGCAGAAGGACCTCTCGCCTCAGAACTTCGACATCCAGGGCAAGACGTCGAATGGCTGGCTGTCGCTGCTGACCTACATCCTGCCGTTCGTGATCTTCATCGGGTTCTGGATCTTCCTGATGAACCAGGTTCAAGGCGGGGGATCGAAGGTCATGTCGTTCGGCAAATCACGTGCCAAGCGAATGTCGGTCGATTCGCCCAAGATCACGTTCAGGGACGTCGCGGGGGTCGACGAAGCCGTTGAGGAGTTGCACGAGATCAAGGAGTTCCTCGAGAACCCCAAGAAATTCCAGGCCCTGGGGGCGCGCATCCCCAAGGGCGTGCTGCTGTACGGCCCGCCGGGGACCGGTAAGACGCTGCTGGCCCGCGCGGTCGCGGGTGAGGCGGGCGTCCCGTTCTTCAGCATCAGCGGATCTGACTTCGTCGAGATGTTCGTCGGCGTGGGCGCGTCGCGCGTGCGTGACCTGTTCGAACAGGCCAAGCAGAACTCGCCGTGCATCATCTTCATGGACGAGATCGACGCCGTCGGGCGGCATCGCGGCGCGGGTCTCGGTGGCGGGCACGACGAGCGCGAGCAGACGCTGAACCAGCTGCTGGTCGAGATGGACGGATTCGAGATGAAGGACAACATCATCTTGATCGCGGCCACCAACCGGCCCGACATCCTCGATCCGGCGCTGCTGCGCCCGGGCCGGTTCGACCGCCAGATCGTGGTCGATCGTCCGGATCGCAACGGCCGCAGGAAGATCCTCGACGTCCACACGCGCGGCAAGCCGCTGGCGCGGGAGATCGACGTCGACGCGCTGGCCGGCCAGACGCCCGGCTTCACCGGCGCCGATCTCTCGAACCTTGTGAACGAGGCGGCGCTGCTCGCCGCCCGCAACGGCAAGCGCGAGATCACCCAGGTGGAGCTCGAGGAAGGGATCATGCGCGTGATCGCGGGTCCCGAGAAGAAGACCCGCGTGATGTCCGACAAGGAGCGGCGGATCACCGCCTATCACGAGATGGGCCATGCGATGGTCGGCCACTACCTCCCGAACTCCGACCCGGTCCACAAGATCTCGGTGATCTCCCGCGGACAGGCGCTCGGCTACACGATCTCGCTGCCGGCCGAGGACAAGTTCCTGACCACGCGCGCGGAACTGCAGGACCAGTTGGCGATGACGCTGGGCGGCCGCGCCGCCGAGGAGATCGTGTTCGGCGAGGTCACCACGGGTGCGTCGAACGATCTCGAGAAGGTCACTGCGACCGCCAAGCAGATGGTCATGCGCTTCGGGATGTCCGAGAAGCTCGGACCGCGCGTTTTCGGGCACGACCACGGCATGCCGTTCCTGGGGCGTGAGTTCAGCGCCGAGCCCGACTACTCGGATGAGATCGCGCGCGAGATCGACGACGAGATCCGGCGGATCGTCGAGCAGGCGCACATCCAGGCGAAGGACATCCTGGGCTCGCGTCGCGAGGCGCTGGCCAAGCTCTCGGAGATCCTGATCAAGCGCGAGACGATCGAGAAGGAGCAGTTCGAGGCTCTGCTGTCGGGCGGGACCGAGGAAGAGGTCTTCGGCGCCGAGGCGCCGCCCCCGCCCGAGGTGCCGATCCCGGGCACACCGGCCGGCGAACGTCGCGAGGGTCCGCGCCCGCTGCCGCGGCCTGGTCTCGCTGGCGGCACTGCTGAGTAGCTGCCGTTCCGCGACGCATCCTCTGTCGTGACGTGCGCGCCGCGTTGTGAGTAGGTCGCGGCTTTCGCCGCGCGGGTCGCGCGGCGCGCGAGTCACGACAGAGTGGACGACCCTCCCCGGCTTGGGCGGGCGGCCGCGGGTGGTCCGGCCTTGCACGGTCGGCGGACGGGTTAAGCCCAGAAGCGTGGCGGGTCGCGGTCTTGCACGGGTCTAGCTCGGTGGTGAGGGACACTGTTCGTGAACATGACCGGCCACAGCACAGCGCGTCATAACCGGCCCCGCGGTCCCGGCAGGGTCGTGCTCGCGATCACGCGCATCTGGATACCGGTGGCGATCGCGGTCGTGGGGATCGTGGGGATCGTCGTCGGCGGCGGCAAGGACGACGTCGTCGCCGGCGCCGGCGTGTCGCTCGTGATCGCGGCCCTGATCGTGTGGATGGTCAACTGGATGTACCGGCTGAGCGTGCAGAGCAATCGCGAGCGGGAGTACGAGGAGGAAGCGCGCGAGTACTTCGACGTCCACGGGCGGTGGCCCGATGAGTAGGACGGAGACCGCCGAGCCGTTCCGGATCATGGGCGTGGTCAACGTCACGCCGGACTCGTTCTCGGACGGCGGCCAGTACCTCGACCGGGCCGCCGCGATTGCGCACGGTCTCGAGCTCGAGGCAGAAGGGGCGGCGATCCTCGACGTCGGCGGCGAGTCGACCCGCCCGGGAGCGGCGTCGGTGCCCGAGGACGAGGAGCTTCGCCGCGTGATCCCGGTGATCGAGGGGCTGATCGCCTCGGGTTGCCAGGCCCAGATCTCGATCGACACGTCCAAGAGCGGCGTGGCGGCGCGAGCGCTCGCGGTCGGAGCGGCTCTCGTGAACGATGTGACCGCGTTCCGCGGCGACCCGGAGATCGCCGCAGTGGTGGCCGAGGCTGACGCCGAGTGCTGCCTGATGCACATGCTCGGGACGCCGCGGACGATGCAGGACGATCCCCGCTACGACGACGTCGTCGGAGACGTCAAGGCGTTCCTCGAGGAGCGGATGGGCTTCGCGATCGCACACGGGATCGCGGAGGAGCGGATCATGCTCGATCCCGGGATCGGGTTCGGCAAGACCGTCGAGCACAACCTCGAGTTGGTGCGACGGCTCGGAGAGCTGGTCGAGCTGGGGCGTCCGGTCGTGATCGGCACCTCGCGCAAGTCGTTCCTCGGCAAGATCACCGGGCGCGAGGTCGATGACCGCGTCGCGGCGACGGTCGCCACCAACGTGCTCGCGTACGAGCGCGGCGCGCGCGTGTTCCGGGTCCACGACGTGGCGCCGGTTCGGGACGCGTTGACGGTCACGGCTGCTACGGTCACCGCGCGATGGACGACCCCGACGAGTACGACGAGGTAGAAGAGGACGAGGGGGACGAGCACCCCGAGCCCGAGGTCACGATCGAGGTCAGTGGGCTGTCGCTGTTCACGCACGTGGGGGTGACCGCCGCCGAGCGCGAGGTCGGCCAGCGGCTGCTGCTTGACCTCCGGATCGATGTCGGCGAATGCGACGCGACGGTCACCGACCGGATCGAGGACACGGTCGACTACGCCCAGGTGTGCGACACCGCCAACCTGGTCGCCCAGCAGCGCTCCTACAAGACGCTCGAGCGGCTGTGCACGGCGGTTGCGGACCGCCTGCTCGAGCAATACGAGGCCAACGCCGTGTGGGTGAAGGCGGCCAAGCCCGAGCCGCCGATGGCGCTGCCCGTGAGCGAGGTGTCGGTCGAGGTGTGGCGCGAGGCGGAATGACGCAGGCCTATCTCGGCCTGGGGTCAAACGTAGGCGACCGGCGAGCGCACCTGGAGGCGGCGGTGGCGGCGTTGCCGGCGCATGGGGTGAACGTGCTGGCCTCCTCCTCGGTGTACGAGACCGAGCCGGTCGGTCTGGTGCTCGACCAGCGCGAGTTCTACAACGCGTGCCTCCAAGTGGACACGCAGCACGGTCCGGACGAGTTGCTGGCGGCGTGCAAGGCGGTGGAGCGCGATCTGGGGCGGGAACCGGGTGGCGTGCGCCACGGACCCCGCCCGATCGACGTCGACGTGCTGCTGCTCGACGAGCTCGAGCACTCCTCTGAGCGGCTGACGCTCCCGCATCCGGAGGTGACCTCGAGGCGATTCGTGCTCGTGCCCCTGCTCGAGCTCGCCCCGGACCTGACGCTCCCGGACGGACGGCGGCTGGAGGATGCGCTCGGAGACCTTGGCCAGGGCCAGGAGGTCCGGCGCGTCGGCGAGCCGCTGCTTTAGTCTCACGCCATGCTGCTGGTCGTCGACGTCGGCAACACGCAAACGCACTTCGGGCTGTTCCGCGACGGCGACACGACCGTCTCACAGCACTGGCGGTTCGCGACGGTGCGCGATTCGACCGGAGACGAGCTCGGCGCCGCGCTGGCGAACCTGCTCGGGCTGCGGGGGCTGTCGTTCACGGACGTCGATCGGTCGATCGTGTCCTCGACCGTGCCGCAGCTCTCGCACCAGTGGACACAGATGGCCAGGCACTACCTCGGCCACCAGATGCTGGTCGTCGGCCCGTCGATCCGCACGGGGATGCCGATCCGCTACGACAATCCGTACGAGGTCGGCGCCGACCGCCTGGCGAACGCGGTGGCGGCCTACGACCGCGTGCAGGACACGTGCGTGGTGGTCGACTTCGGCACCGCGATCACCTACGACATCGTGTCGGCGGCCGGTGAGTATCTCGGCGGGATCATCACCCCGGGCGCCGAGATCTCGATCGACGCCCTGTACGAGCGCGCCGCCAAGCTTCCGAAGGTTGAGCTCGCCGAGCCGCGCGCGCTGATCGGTAAGTCGACCGTCGACGCGATCCGCAGTGGGATCGTCTACGGGTTCGCCGGTCAGGTCGAGGGGATCGTCCGTCGGCTACGCGCCGAGCTCGGCACGACGACGTGCGTGATCGCCACCGGCGGGCTTGCCGGGCTACTGGTGCCGCACATCCGCGAGACGATCGACGAGGTCGACGACCTGCTCACGCTGACTGGGCTGAGGCTGATCTGGGAGCGGAATTCCGAGTGAGGACTTCGGCCGGGATCGGCACGTCGGGCGTCTTGGCGACGGTGGCGGCGAGGATCAGGAACGTGATCCGCCGGCGCTCGTCGGGGTGCTCGGCCGCGTAGGACTCGTAGCCGTCGAGCAGCGTCCGAATCGCCGCGAACACCGGCGCATCGTCGATCTCGTCGGGGACGTCGCACGCCAGACGCGCGAGCGCGAGCATCTCGGTCGGGTCGACGCCGCGCATCGTCCCCAGCGCGCTGAACAGCAGGAAGAACGCGACGCGGTCGAGTAGCAGATGGGGGGCCTGCTCGCGTTCGCCGATCGCGGGGCCGGCGGGCAGTAGCGGCTCGCCCGCCGCGATCCGTAGCGACTGCCCGGAGGCGATCGAGCGGATCTGGTCGTGTGAGAGCCCGAGCTGCAGCCCCCAGCGCAGCTGGAACGCGGCCGAGATGAACGTGTTGCCGTAGGGGGCGTCGCTGGCGAACACGATCTGGCCCGGCGGCACCAGCGAGAACAGCGCCTCGAGGTCTGCCGGGATCCACCACGCGGTGTCGAACAGCAGGTTCGGCAGATCGCCGGCGACGCGCCAGATCCAGGACAGGTCGCAGATGCCGGCGTGGGCGAGGATCAGTCGCGCGTCGGGGAACTCCTCGGCGAGTTGCACGGCGTGCAGACCGAGCGCCGGGATCCCGCGGCCGGCGTGAATCAGGACGGGCAGCGAGCGCTCGTGCGCGAGCGCGACGATCGAGTGAACCTTCGGGTGGTCGAGCGTGAACTGCTCGGCGCGAGGGTGGAGCTTGATCCCCTTCGCGCCGGCGGCGAGCGTGCGCTCGGCCTCGGGCACGGGATCGTCGTGCGGGTTGACGCGGCAGAACGGAACGAGCAGACCGCCCGAGTCGCCCGCGGCGGCGAGCACGTCGTCGTTGGCGGCGCGGTAGCCGTCGGGCTCGTGGAACGGGAACGTGAACGCCCCCCGGGCGCCGGCGAGCGTTAGCGCGGTCACGAGCTCCTCGCCCGTTTGCTTCATCCCGTCCGGGTCGTTCTGTCCTAGGTGCGTGTGGGCGTCGAACAGCTCGAGTCCCGGGACCTGGTCGAGCACCACCTCGGCCCAGGGGCGTAACTCGTCAAACAGCTTCATCGCCGGATTCGTACCATGAAACCCGATGTCCCGATCCCTTACGGATCCCTGGCGCCTCGGCGGCGTCGCGATCCCCAACCGCGTGGTGCTCGCGCCACTGGCCGGAATCGGCAACTGGTTCGTCCGCCTGCAGGCCAAGCGCCACGGCGCCGGTCTGGTGGTGTCGGAGATGGTCTCGAGCTACGCGGTGCACTACAAGAATGAGCGTACCTGCCGCGAGCTGCTGCGCATCCACCCCCAGGAGCACCCGGTCTCCGTGCAGCTGTTCGGCAACGATCCCGACGTGATGGCCTCGGCCGCCGAACGCGTGGCCGCCGCGGGCGCGGACCTGATCGACATCAACATGGGGTGCCCGGTGCCGAAGGTGTGCAAGACCGGGGCCGGCGCGGCGCTGCTCGAGGAGCCGGCGCGCGCGGTGGCGGTGGCGCGGGCGGCGGCGCGGGGGAGCGGGCTGCCGGTGACCGTAAAGCTGCGCTCCGGGCAGCGGCCGGGCGATCTCAGCGGCCTCGAGGTGGCCCGCCGTCTCGTGTTCGACGGCGGCGTGTGCGGAATCGGCATCCACCCCCGCCACGCCTCGCAGCGTCACAAGGGCCTACCGAATTACGCGCTGGCGCGCGACCTGGTGGAGGAGCTGCCGGTGCCGGTGCTGATCTCCGGCGGGCTGCAGACGCCCGAGGCCGTGCGGGCGGCGTTCGAGCAGACCGGCGCCGCCGGCGTGCTGCTGGCGCGCGGCTCGCTCGGCAACCCATGGCTGTTCGAGCAGGTGCTCGGGCTCCGGGATGCCACGCTCGAGCCCGACCGCGAGGAGGTGCTGGCCGAGCTCGACTGGGTGATCGATTGTGCGGTCGAGCACCTCGGCCCCGACCGGGCGACCCGCTACCTGCGGAAGTTCTACCCCTGGTACGTCGAGCGCCTCGGCGGCGGCCGTGCGCTCCAGGGTGCGCTCCAGACCGCGCCGACGCTCGACGCCACCCGCGAGCTGCTGCACACAGAGCCGCCGCGGACGCTCGCCGCCGCTTAAACAGAGGAACCGGCGCACGCGAGGCGACGGGTGTGTAGGTTGCGCGACCGTGTTCCGGTGCATCGGCAGGGTGGCGGCGGTTTTGGTCGTGGGTGCGCTTGCGCTCGCTCCGTCCGCCGCGGCTCAGGTCGAGCCCTACGGCTTCAATGACTACGGCGGCTTCAGGAACATCCTGCCGCCGGGCCAGAACGGCCTCGACGACCTCGCGCAGGCGGCCCAGTTCAAGGCCGCCGGCACGTATCCGCCGCACTCGAACGACCAGCTCGGGATGTACTCGAACCTGACGACGGCGGTCCCGATCACCGAGGCGCAGATCCCGCAGTTCTATAAGGACGCGACGTTCGGGGTCCCCGCCGGCGATGTCGCGAGCAGCGAGAGCCCGGAGCCCGGCGTCACGATCGAGCGCGATTCGCAGTTCGGCGTGCCGCACATCTACGGCGACACCCGCGCCGAGTTGATGTTCGGGATCGGCTACGCGACCGCCGAGGATCGGCTGTTCTTCATCGACGTGCTCAGGCACTCCGGCGAGGGCGACCTCGCACAGTTCGCCGGCGGTGCCAACGTCGCCATGGACGAGCAGGTCTGGGCCAACGAGCCGTACACCCAGCAGGACCTGGCCAACCAGATCAACTGGGCGGCGTCGAGTTCCCCCGACGGCCCGCAGATCCTCAGCGACGCCACCAACTATGTCGACGGGATCAACGCGTACATCGCCAAGGCCGAGAGCCCGTTGGGCGCGCTCACGATGATGCCCGCCGAATACGCGGCGATCGGCCAGCCCCAGGGCCCGCAGCCGTTCACGGTCGAGGATCTCGTGTCGATCGCGACCCTCGTCGGCGGGATCTTCGGCAACGGCGGCGGACAACAGCTGTCGAACGCGGTCCTGTACGAGAACATGAAGTCCGCGTTCGGGTCCGAGCACTTCACGGTGGCGGGCTCGCCGGAGCTGAACTCGCAGCCGGCCAAGAAGAAGAAGAAGAAGCCAAAGAAGCACAAGGGCAAGGGCAAGGAGAAGGGCGAAGGGCAAGCCGAAGAAGGTCCGGCCGACGTCTGGTCGCCGCTGGCCGCGGCCGCGCCGGCGCGCGACCGACCGGCGCGCGCGCCGGCAAGGCTGTGCTCGGCGCCGCCAAGATCTCAAAAGACCACTCGGGCTTCGGCACGTTCCTCAGCTTCGTCGACCCATCCGACCCCGAGGCGCCGACCACCGTCCACGGCAAGTCGTTCCCCTACCAGACCCTCCCGAGGCCGAGCAAGGCGGTCCAGAAGACGCTCGCCCTCCCAGACGCCGGGTCGGTCCAATACGTCAACCCGGTCGTCGCCGGCGCCGTGCCCGCGGGCGAGGCCGGGCAGGCCACGACCGGATCCAAGAGCCGGCCCTCCTCGGTCACCGGGCTCGCCGGCGCCGCGAGCGCCGGCCTGCTCGGGTTCCCGCGCTCGATGTCGAACGCGCTGCTGGTGAGCGCCGCCGACAGCGCCAGCGGCCATCCGCTCGCGGTCATGGGGCCGCAGGTCAGCTACTTCAGCCCCCAGATCTTGATGGAGGAGGACATTCACGGGCCGGGGATCGACGCCGAGGGCGCCTCGTTCCCGGGGGTCAACCTGTACGTCCAGCTCGGCCACGGCCCCGACTACGCGTGGTCGGCGACCTCCGCGGGCCAGAACATCATCGACACGTTCGCGGCGCCGCTGTGCAACCCGAGCGGCGGCACGGTCTCGATGGACTCCGACTACTACGTGCTGAACGGGCAGTGCGTGCAGATGGAGACGCTGACCCGCACCGAGTCCTGGCAGCCGAACCTGGGCGACTCGACGCCGGCAGGCTCGGTGACGTTCCAGACCAAGCGGACCGCATACGGGATCGTGATCGCGCGGGCGCGCATCAAGGGACAGCCGGTCGTCTACACGAACCTGCGCTCGACGTACATGCACGAGCTCGACTCCGCACTCGGGTTCGAGCAGTTCAACGAGCCCGCCGAGATGCGCAACCCGCAGGACTTCATGAACGCCGCGTACAACATCGGCTACACGTTCAACTGGTTCTACACCGACAACAAGAACATCGCGTACTTCAACTCCGGCCTGAACCCGGTGCGCGCGGCGAACACCGACCCGCTGTTCCCGTCGTGGGCCAGCGATGCGTGGAAGGGCTTCCATCCGGCGGCCCAGATGACGCCGGCGAGCGTGACCGAGCAGCAGACCCCCGAGAGCGCGCATCCGCAGGCGGTCAACCAGCCCTACCTGACCAGCTGGAACAACAAGCAGGCCCCGGGCTACAACGACGCCGCCACCGGCCAGGAGTACGCCTCGGTGTACCGCTCGCAGCTGCTCGACAACAACGTCAACTCCGAGCTGGCGGCGTCCGGGAACAAGATGACGCTCGCGGACCTGATCAACGCGATGGCGACCGCCGGCACCCAGGACCTCCGCGGCGTCGAGGTGCTGCCCTACGCGCTCCAGATCATCGGCCATCCGACCGACCCGACGCTCGCGACCGCGGTCAACGAGCTACAGGCGTGGGTGGCGAGCGGCGCGCATCGCATCAACCGCGAGCGGGCGGGTGGGCGCCAGTCTCCGGGGATTACGACCAGACCGACGCGGTGCGGATCATGGACGCGTGGTGGCCGCTCTTGGTCGGCGCCGAGTTCGGCCCGACGCTCGGCTCGAGCCTGCTCGGCCAGGTCGAGAACGACTTCCCGATCAATGACGAGCCCGGCCACGGCGTCTCGGGCGCCCACCTCGGGTCCGCGTTCGACGTCGGGTTCTACGGAATCGTCCAGAAGGACCTGCGGTCGGTCTTGGGCGACAAGGTCGCCGGCGCGCTGAATCGCGTGTACTGCGGCGGCGGCTCGCTCGCCAAGTGCCGGGCGGCGCTCGAGAGCTCGCTGCTCCAAGCGGCGCAGGAGTCGCCCGACCAGGTGTACCCCGCGGACAACGTCTGCTCCGCCGGCGACCAGATGTGCTCGGACTCGATCCAGTTCCGGCCGATCGGCGTGATCAGCCAGCCGCTGATCGAATGGGTCAACCGCCCGACGTTCCAGCAGGCGGACGAAATCGTGGGTCATCGCCCATAAGCGCGGATCGGTAGGTCATCGGGTTCGAGGGCGATGACCCATTGGGAGAATTGCCCTGGGGGGCAATTCTCCCGGCGCTGAGAGAATTGGTGCTGGGCAATTCTCCTGAGCGCAATCGCCCCCGGGCGATTGGGCTTCTATACTCATCCGCCCGCGCACCCCGCGGCGGTATTAAATCTCCCGCTTAGCAGGCGGGTTTTTCTCGTCCGATCCGTCGGGCCGCACCGACGGTTCCCCCCGAATACAGGTCTGCGACATGCCCAAGGACGTCATCATCACACCTGAAGGGCTCGCCAACCTCAAGGCCGAGCTCGATCAATTGACAACCACCCGTCGTCGCGAGGTAGCGGCTCGGATCAAGGAGGCGCGCGAGTTCGGCGACATCTCCGAGAACGCCGAGTACGACGACGCCAAGAACGAGCAGGCGATGCTCGAGGCGCGGATCGCGTCTCTGGAGGAGAAGCTCCGCTCGGCGACGGTGATCGACCAGTCCGATTTAGGCACCGATCTGGTGCGGGTCGGATCGGTCGTCCACGTCAAGGACGATGGCGGAAAGTCGAACAAGTACACGATCGTCGGTTCGGCCGAGGCCAGTCCCTCCGAAGCGAAGCTGTCCAACGAGTCGCCGGTCGGCAAGGCGCTGCTCGGGCGCAAGCGGGGCGAGGAAGTCGTGATCACCACGCCCAAGGGCGAACGACGCCTCAAGATCACCAAGATCGACGTCGAGTCGAAGTAAGAGCGCCCCGGTCGCGCCCGTGAGCGGCCCCACCGACGGCGCTGACGAACTGCTGGCGGCGCGCCGGCGCAAGCTCGAGTCGCTGCGCGACGCCGGGATCGATCCGTTCCCGCATGAGTTCGACGGGGTCGAGCCGATCGCGGCCGTACGGGCCGCGCATTCTGGGCTGGCCGCGGGTGACGAGACCGACGCCCGCCACCGCGTCGCGGGCCGGCTCGCCGCCCGGCGCGGCCAGGGGAAGATGGCGTTCCTGGATCTCGTCGACCGCTCCGGGCGGATCCAGCTCCAGGCGCGGATCGACGACCTCGGGGCCGACGGGATGGATCGGCTGCTCGGCCTCGACCTCGGGGATCTGATCGGCGTCGACGGCGTCGCGTTCAGCTCCCGTAGGGGCGAGCTGACGCTGCGCGTGCAGGATTTCACGCTGCTGGCCAAGTCGCTCCGGCCCCCGCCCGAGAAGCACCACGGGCTGACCGATGTCGAGACGCGCTTTCGCCGGCGCGAGCTCGACCTGATCGGCAACGAGGACGCACGCGAGCTGTTCATAACCCGAGCGCGTGTGATCTCCGCGGTCCGCCGGTTCCTCGACGCCGAGGGGTTCATCGAGGTCGAGACGCCGGTGCTCCAGCCTTTGTACGGGGGTGCACTCGCGCGGCCGTTCACGACCCACCACAACGCGCTCGACCGCGAGTTCTACCTGCGCATCGCTACCGAGCTCTACCTCAAGCGGCTGATCGTCGGCGGGCTTGAGCGCGTGTACGAGCTCGGCAAGGACTTCCGCAACGAGGGCGTCGACACCACCCACAACCCCGAGTTCACGATGCTCGAGTGGTACGAGGCGTACGCCGATTACGAGGACATCGCCGCACGGTGCGAGCGCCTGGTCGCGTACGCGGCCTCCGAGGCCGGCTACTCGGGGGAGATCGACCTGACGCCGCCGTGGCGTCGCGAGACGCTGACGGAGGCGATCCTCGAGCGGACCGGGATCGACATCATCGAGCACTCCGAGCGGGACGGGCTCGCCGGCGCGATGTCGGCCCGCGGGCTGGCCGTGCCGAGCGACGACACGTGGCCGCAGCTCGTCGACCACCTGCTGTCAAAGCACGTCGAGCCGACCCTGATCGAGCCGACGTTCCTGATGGACTATCCGGTGGCGCTGTCGCCGTTCGCCAAGCGCCATCGCTCGATTCCCGGAGCTGGTGGAGCGGTTCGAGGCGTATGTCGACGGGATGGAGATCGCGAACGCGTTCACCGAGCTCAACGACCCCGACGAGCAGCGTCGGCGGTTCGAGGAGCAGCAGGCGCTCGCCGGCGCCGGCGACGAGGAGACCCAGCCCTACGACGAGTCGTTCCTCGAGGCGCTCGAGCAGGGGATGCCGCCGACCGGCGGTATCGGGATCGGCATCGACCGGCTCGTGATGGTGCTGACCGGGCGGCGCTCGATTCGGGAAGTCGTGCTGTTTCCCGCAATGCGCGACTGAAGTTGCTCGCGGTCTGGCCCGCGCGCGGCGGGCCATCCGGGACCCCGCGCTCCCTGGGCTTTGTGGCGGATTTGCAGGTCAACCGACGCGAGGGGTCCGGATGGCCGCACCCGCGCGTGCTCCGACCAAGTGACGATCGGCGGCAGGGCGGCCGGCGCCGCTTCTAGCTCATGCAACCCGGTCGAGGCGCGCCGAAGCGCCACCCCTTCCCCACCGGTGCTAAGGAAAAGCTGGGAAGCCACGCGGGCATTTGCCCGCGTGACAACGCGCACGAATCCACCATGAACGTCGTATGAACGGGGACTCGGTGCGTCAGAGGTGTGTATGGCCGCTGGTAAACTGATGTATGGCCCGAAATATCGAGACCGTTTCGCTCATCCAATTGGCGCAAGGAGCCGAATACGTGGGTAGAACGGGATCGTCGGTGTACTCGCATTCGCGAACTACCATGTACCGCAGCAGGTAGGCGAGGAAAAACCGGAAAACCGTCCCGACCGAACAGACCGACACCCGCCAGAGAAGAGAAGGATCATGTTCGAGCGATTCACAGAGCGTGCCCGCCAGGTGGTCGTCCTGGCCCAGGAAGAAGCGCGGACGCTCAAGCACAACTACATCGGCACCGAGCACATTCTGCTTGGCCTCCTCCGCGAAGAGGAAGGATTGGCCGCCCGTGTCCTCGAGTCGCTTGACATCACCGTGGAGCGCGTGCGCGCGCAGGTCGTCCGGATCGTCGGGTCGGGCGAGGAGGTCACCTCCGGTCAGATCCCGTTCACGCCTCGAGCCAAGAAGGTGCTCGAGCTCGCGCTGCGCGAGGCGCTCAGCCTCGGCCACAACTACATCGGGACCGAGCACATCCTGCTCGGCCTGGTGCGCGAGAACGAGGGCGTGGCGGCGCGGATCCTGCTCGACTTCGACGCAGACTCCGAGAAGATTCGAAACGAGGTCATCCGGATGTTGTCCGGCCCCGGCAGCCGCCAGCGCGGCGCCGGCGGCAGCGGCGCGGCCGCGGCCACCCCGGGCGACACCAAGAAGTCCTCGAAGCTGCTCGACCAGTTCGGCCGCAATCTGACCAAGCTGGCCGCCGAGTCGAAGCTTGACCCGGTCGTCGGTCGTGAGACCGAGATCGAGCGGATCATGCAGATCCTCTCGCGCCGGACGAAGAACAACCCCGTGCTCGTGGGCGAGCCGGGCGTCGGCAAGACCGCCGTCGTCGAGGGGCTCGCGCAGCGGATCACGCACGGCGAAGTCCCTGAGCTGCTGAAGGGCAAGCAGATTTACACGCTTGACCTGGCGGCGCTGGTCGCGGGCTCCAAGTACCGCGGCGAGTTCGAGGAGCGCCTCAAGAAGGTGATGAAGGAGATCACCCAGCGCGGCGACATCATCCTGTTCATCGACGAGCTCCACAATCTCGTCGGTGCGGGGGCCGCCGAGGGCGCGATCGATGCGGCGTCGATTTTGAAGCCGGCGCTGGCCCGCGGTGAGCTGCAGACGATCGGCGCCACGACGCTCGAGGAGTACCGCAAGTACCTCGAGCGGGATTCCGCGCTCGAACGCCGCTTCCAGAAGATCACCGTCGACCAGCCCTCGACCGAGGAGACCGTGCAGATCCTCAAGGGCCTGCGCGACCGCTACGAGCAGCACCACAAGGTGAACATCACCGACGAGGCGCTCGAGGCAGCCGCCGAGCTGGCCGACCGCTACATCTCCGACCGGTTCCTGCCGGACAAGGCGATCGACCTGATCGACGAGGCCGCGTCGCGGATGCGGATCAAGTCGATGACCTCCCCGCCCGTGTACCGCGAGCTCGAGGATGAGATCGAGGAGACGCGGCGCGCCAAGGAGGAGGCGATCGAGAACCAGGAGTTCGAGAAGGCCGCCAACCTGCGCGACAAGGAGCGCCGGCTGACGCAGCGCAAGCGCGAGCTGGCCGAGCAGTGGGAGGCCGGCGAGTCGACCGAGCGCCCCGCGATCGGCGAGGAAGAGATCGCCGACATCGTCTCGATGTGGACCGGCATCCCGGTGTTCAAGCTGACCGAGGCCGAGACGGCCAAGCTGATGCGGATGGAGGAGGAACTCCATAAGCGCGTGATCGGCCAGCACCCCGCGATCGAGGTCGTCTCCAAGGCGATCCGGCGCTCGCGGGCAGGCCTCAAGGATCCGAAGCGACCGACCGGCTCGTTCATCTTCCTGGGCCCGTCGGGCGTGGGCAAGACTGAGCTGGCGCGGACGCTCGCCGAGTTCCTGTTCGGCGACGAGGACACGATGATCCGGATCGACATGTCCGAGTACATGGAGAAGCACGCGGTATCGCGGCTGGTCGGATCGCCTCCGGGCTACATCGGCTATGACGAGGGCGGCCAGCTCACCGAGGCCGTGCGGCGCAAGCCCTACAGCGTGCTGCTGCTGGACGAGATCGAGAAGGCCCACCCGGACGTGTTCAACATTCTGCTCCAGATCCTGGAGGACGGACGGCTCACGGACGCGCAGGGACGGACCGTCGATTTCCGCCACTGCATCGTGATCATGACCTCGAACATCGGGGCCGCGGAGATCGCGCGGAACACGCCGCTCGGGTTCGCGGTGTCCGACGACGAGACCGGCATCACCTACGACGACATGAAGACCCGGATCACGGGCGAGCTCAAGAAGGTGTTCCGGCCCGAGTTCCTGAACCGCATCGACGAGGTCATCGTCTTCCACAAGCTGACCAAGGAAGAGATCAAGGAGATCGTCGACCTGCTGCTCCGGCGGATCCGGGAGTCGATGGCCGACCGCGAGCTCCAGCTCGAGCTGTCTGAGTCGACCAAGGACATGCTCGTCGACAAGGGTTGGGACCCGTCGATGGGTGCCAGGCCGCTGCGTCGAGCGATCCAGCGCTACATCGAGGATCCGCTCGCGGACTTCGTCCTGCGCTCGCAGGTCGCGTCCGGTTCGACCGTGATGGTCGACTGGCCGCTGGGCGACGACGGCGAGCCGGATACCGCCTCCGACGCCGAGGTCAAGCTGACCGTGATCGAGCCGGCGCCGCAGCCGACGCCGGTCGGGGTCGGCGCCGAAGGTGGCGAGGGCGGTGGCGAGCCGGCGGGATCAGAGGATCCGGCCGGGTCGACCGACACGCCCGAGAGCGAATAAGGCGCCGCCGTCAGGCGCCGCCGACCAATCGAGTCGTTTCGCGCCATCCCCGTCTGGGGTGACGCGCGCCTGCATCGGCGCCGGTAGCCGATCTGTATCGGGCGCGAGTCACCCCAGAGGGGATGACGACTACGCAGCTTGCGGCGAGCGGGCTGTGGCGGTTTTCCGTCGGGGCCGCCGCGTAGCCTCGGCTGCGCTGCCATGCCGCGACCCACCTCGATCCAAGTCTGCTCGGCCTGTGGCCACGAGAGCCCCCGCTGGGCGGGGCGCTGCCCGGGCTGCGGCGAGTGGAACACGCTGGTCGAGGAGGTCCGGAAGACCGCGGCGGCCACTCGGGGCCGCGGTTCTGGCGGTCCGCGTACCGGCGGTCGCGCCACCGTGAAGCCGGTCGCGCTGCGCGAGGTCGCCGCGGCCGAGCACGAGCGCCTGCGCACCGGGATCGGCGAGCTCGACAACGTGCTCGGGGGCGGGATCGTGCCCGGTTCGCTGGTGCTGATCGGCGGCTCGCCGGGGATCGGCAAGTCGACGCTCACGACGATGGTGCTGGCCAACCTGCACGGTGCCGGCCGGCGCACGCTGTACGTGTCCGCGGAGGAGTCCGCGGCGCAGATCCGGCTGCGGGCGGAGCGGCTGCGGGCGGAGGCACTCGACATCCCCGTGATCGCCGAGACCGACCTCGACACCGTGCTGGCGACGCTGGAGGCCGAGCGCCCCGAGGTGTGCGTGATCGACTCGGTGCAGACGCTCCACTCGATGGAGCTCTCGAGTGCTGCCGGATCCGTCGGGCAGGTGCGCGAGGTCGCCGGCGAGCTGATGCGGGTGGCTAAGGCGCTGGGGATCGCGGTGCTGCTGGTCGGCCACGTGACCAAGGACGGCGCGCTCGCCGGCCCGCGCGTACTCGAGCACCTGGTCGACTGCGTGCTGTCGTTCGAGGGCGAGCGCGAGCGCACCTATCGCACGGTCCGGGCGATCAAGAACCGGTTCGGCTCGACCAACGAGGCCGGCGTGTTCGAGATGCGCGACGACGGCCTCGTCGAGGTGCTGGACGCCTCGGCCCGATTCGTGGGCGAGGCCACTCGCGCCCCCGGCAGCGTCGTGCTGTGCGCGATCGAGGGTTCGCGCCCGCTGCTGGTCGAGGTCCAGGCGCTGGTCTCGAGCTCGGAGCTCGTGCCGCCGCGGCGGGTGGTGTCGGGGATCGATCGCAACCGCTTGGCGCTCGTCCTGGCCGTGCTGGGGCGCCATGGGGGGATCGGTGCCGGGACGAGCGACGTGTTCGTCAACGTCGTCGGCGGCGTGCGCGTCGACGAGCCCGGAGCCGACCTCGCGGTAGCGCTCGCGATCGCCAGCGCGGTCAAGGGCATTGCCCTCAGCGGCGCCGATGGCCAGCCGCTCGCGTGCTTCGGCGAGCTCGGGCTGACCGGCGAGCTGCGGACCGTCGCCCACGCCGACCGGCGGCTGGCCGAGGCCGCCAAATTCGGCCTCCGTCCCGTGCTCGAGCCGGGCGCTCACCGCACGCTGCGGGCGGCGCTCGCCGGCGCTCTTGGCGGGGAACCGCGGGGCATGGTGGCGGCCTGAGAACGGCCGTGCCGTCGGTACTGGCCTCGCGCCGGCCGCGCCACGCACACTGACCGTTTTACGAGAATCCGGTGCATGTGCGGAATGCGAACTGTCGGACGACCCGTGCACGCGCCGGCATGTGACGCAACGGCATGAGGTGGGCTATTGCCCGTCAATAAGCGGTAAAATCGACCTTCATGCCGCCGCGTTCCGGGGAAGAGCTCAAAGGAGAGCTCGAATCTCGACAGGATTCCCGGCTGGTAAGGGCGCTGGAGATGGTCGCCCCCGGGACGTCCCTCCGGGAGGGGATCGACAACATCCTCCACGCGCGCACCGGCGGGCTAATAGTGATCGGGGACCCCGACGAGCTGGCGTTCCTGTTCTCGGGCGGGATCAAGCTCGATCTCGACTACTCGCCGGCGCTGCTGTACGAGCTGGCGAAGATGGACGGTGCGATCGTCCTCAGCTCGAACGCCACCAAGATCGTCCACGTCAACGTCCAGCTCACGCCGGATCCGACGATCCTGACGTTCGAGACCGGCACCCGGCATCGCACCGCGGAGCGCGTCTCCAAGCAGACCGACGCGCTCGTGGTCGCGATCTCCGAGCGCCGCGAGGTCGTCTCGCTGTACGTCGACGGCATCAAGTACATCCTCGAGGACATCCCGGTGGTGCTGGCGAAGGCCAACCAGGCGCTGGCCACGCTCGACAAATACCGCAGCCGCCTGGATCAGGTGTCGACGCGGTTGACCGCGCTCGAGTTCGAGGGCGGCGCGACGCTGCACGACGTACTGACCGTGCTCCAGCGGGCCGAGCTCGTCACGAGGATGGCGGTCGAGATCGAGCGCTACATCGTCGAGCTGGGCACCGAGGGCCGGCTGATCGAGATGCAGCTCGACGAGACCATGGTGGGCGTGTCGGCGGACAAGACGGCGCTGGTCCACGACTACCTGAGCGAGGACTCCGACGAGACGTTTGCGACGGCGTTCGATCAGCTCGTGCGCCTGCCCAATCAGGATCTGCTGGACTTCGGGCGGCTCGCCGAGCTGCTCGGATACGACCGAAAGCTCAACACCCTCGACTATCCGACCTCTCCGCGTGGCTTCCGCATCCTCGGGCGGATCCCACGGCTGCCAAAGCTGGTGGTCCAGCGGATCGTTAGTGAGTTCGGAGGGCTCGAAGAGTTGCTCGCCGCGACCGACGGCGAGTTGGAGACCGTCGACGGAGTCGGCGAGATCCGGGCGAAAGACATCCGCGAGGGTCTTCGCCGCCAGCAGGAGATCAATCTCGTGGACCGGTATCTGCAAACGTAGTTTGGGAGTGAACGATCGAGCTTGGGTCTCGACCCTCGCCCGTCCCGGAAAAGAGGAGGACACCATCACAGAGCTAATGGAAGAGCACCTGGAGGACCTCGAAATCGCCGAGGAGGAAGTCGAAGTAGTTCATATCGAGTTCGAAATCGGCGACAACGTCGTGTATCCCCATCACGGGGCGGGAAAGGTCATTCGCAAGGAGCAGAAGGAGATCCTTGGCGAGCGGCGCGAGTACCTGACCATCAAGATCCTGCACAACGACATGACCGTGATGGTCCCGACCGAGAACGCTGCCATCGCGGGTCTCCGCCGCGTGATCGACGAGGAGACGGTTCAGAAGGTGCTGGCGGTCCTCCAGGACGAGTGTTCGGAGATGCCCAAGAACTGGAACCGTCGCTTCAAGTTCAACCGCGACAAGATCAAGACCGGCGACATCTACGAGCTCGCCGAAGTCGTGCGCAACCTTGCCCTCCGCGAAGCCGAGAAGGGGCTTTCCACCGGCGAGAAGCAGATGTTCACGCGCGCGAAGAAGATCCTCGCGTCAGAGCTGATGTACGCACTCGGGATGAACGAGGACGAGGTCGAGGAGTACCTCCAGGGTCTGCTGTTGGAGTCCTACAACGGGAAGAACGGTAAGACGAACGGGAAGGTCACCGTCGGCGCCAAATAGGCGGGCGCCGCGGTCGGTATGGCGGTCGCGTTGATCGTGGCCGCCGGGCGTGGAGAGCGCCTTGGGTCGGGTCGGCCCAAGGCGCTTGTCACGCTTGGGGGCAAGCCGATGCTCGAGTGGAGCGTCGCGACTCTCCGGTCGCTGCCGGAGATCGAGCAGATCGTGGTGGCCCTGCCCGCCGACGCGCTCGACGCCGCACCCGAGGGGACGATCGCTGTGGCCGGTGGCGCGGTGCGGTCCGAGTCGGTGCGGGAGGCGCTGCGGGCCTCGGGGGACGGAGATCCGGTGGTCGTGCACGATGCCGCGAGGCCGCTCGCGCCGGCCGCGCTGTTCGCCAACGCGCTCCGGCAGTTGGAGTCATCCGGAGCCCACGCGGTGATCGCCGCCGCCCCCGTGTCCGACACGATCAAGGAGGTGGGCGACGACGGCCGGACGGTGGCGCGTACGCTCGAACGGCCGCGGTTGTGGGCGGTCCAGACCCCGCAGGTGTTCCGTCGCGAGGCGCTCGAGCGCGCGCTGCTCGGGGCCGGCGACGAGCTACTCGCGGCCGCGACCGACGATGCGTGGCTGATCGAGCAGACCGGCGGCACGGTGCTTGTGGTGGAGTCCAGTGCGCGGAACCTCAAGATCACGACTCCGACCGATCTGAAGCTGGCCGAGCTCCTGCTGGCCGAACTGCTGCTGGCCGAGGGGTCGGGTTGACGATGGTCGAGGCGGCGGGTTGACGATGGTCGAGGCGGCGAGTTGACGATCGCCACGGGGCTCGGCTACGACTGCCACCGGTTCGCGGACGGCCGGCGGCTCGTGCTCGGCGGGGTCGAGCTCGAGCACGAACGGGGCCTTGCGGGTCACTCGGATGCTGACGTCCTCACGCACGCGATCATCGACGCGCTGCTTGGCGCGGCCGCGCTCGGCGACATCGGCGAGCACTTTCCCGACACCGACGAGCGCTACCGCGACGCGGACTCGCTCGAGCTGCTGCGCACCACGGTCGCGATGCTGATGCACCGCGGCGTCTCGATCCTGCATGTCGACGCCACCGTGGTGATCGAGCAGCCGCACGTGGCGCCTGTCCGCGAGGAGATTCGAACCTCGCTGGCCCAGGCGCTCGGGATGTCGCCCGGCTATGTGAACGTGAAGGCGACGCGGGGCGAGGGCATGGGGTTTGTCGGGCGGGGCGAAGGCGCGGCGGCTCTTGCGATCGCTACGGTCGAGCGATGAACAGCGCGCACAACGTCCTGTGCTCTTCGGGCTGGTGGGCTCGGCGCGCGGAGTTCGAGCTGATTCCGTTCGGCCTCGACGGATTCGATCCGGGCGACGACGTGCTCGAGATCGGTCCCGGGTTCGGCGCCACGACGCGCGTGCTCGTAGCGCGGCTCGGCACGGTCAGCGTGCTCGAGCTCGATGCACGGTATTGCCGGCGCCTGCGGGCCGAGCTCGGCGACGCCGTCACGGTCACCCAGGGCGATGCGACGAGGCTCCCTTATCCGGACGGCCGCTTCTCGAGCGTGCTGTGCTTCACGATGCTCCATCACATCCCGTCGCTCGACCTCCAGGATCGGGCGTTCGCCGAGATCGCGCGGGTCCTGCGGCCCGGCGGGACGTTCGCCGGCACCGACAGCCTCGGTAATGGCGTGGTGTTCAAGCTGATCCACATCGGGGACACGCTGAACCTGATCGACCCCGATACGCTGCCGCGCCGGCTCGAGGCCGCCGGGATGGTCGGGCCCGAGGTCAAGGTCGGCGGGCGCTCGTTTCGCTGGCAGGCGACCAAGGCCGCCTAGCTGCCGCGCTCGCGGGGCTTCTGTGCGGCGCGGTGGGCGTGGCGGGGCGTGGTTCCCGGCGCGCTTCGCGGTGCGAACGGCGGGCACCTGGAGAGGGACGGGGGCGGGTTGCTGGTGCGGCCTCGGCTCGGACTCCGCTCGTGTTGCGGACGGCGGGCATCTGTGGGCCAGGAGTGGCGCCGCGCTCCAGTCCGGGGTGCACAACTCGCCAGAGCCGGACTTCATCGCCCGCCGCGGCGACATAAGCGCCTGTGAGGCGCTTACATGACCTCGGTGGCGCGGGGCGCGGGGATTTGGCGAGTTGTGCACCGCGTGCCGCGCGCGGCGAGCGTCCCGTCCTCCTTCAGATGCCCGTAGTTCGTGACGCGGACGGGCTCGAACCCGCGTCGGCTGGCCCGAGAACGATGGCCGGCGCGAGAGCGCCTACCCGCCAGGGGCGCCGGCACGCCGGCGGGCCGCCCGCTCCCGCAGCTGCTCCTGCTCGACGAGCCGGCCCAACTGGCGCAGCGTCTGGCTGACGTGCCGGGAGACGCTCGGCGCGGCGATGTGCTCCGCCACCCAGCCGCTGATGCCGGCGCCGGCGACGCCGTAGGCGAGGCGGAGCTCGACGCGCGTGCGGCCGCCGGGGGCTTCGCGCAGCCGCCACCGGCCGCGCTGGTCGAGTCCGGTGATCGACGTCCACGCGAACTCGCACGGCTCGGAGAACTCGACGACCTCGATCAGTCCGCCGACCTCCGCGGCGCCGATCCGGAACAGCATCCGGTAGCGGGCTCCGAGGCCGGCTGGAACCTCGCCGGCGATCTCCCAGCGGGTGACGCCAGACATGTAGCTGAGCACACGTTCGGGGTCGGCGACGATCGCCCACACCGCATCGATCGGCGCGGCCACGGAGATGTCGTCCTTGATCCTCACCCGAGCACCGGGAAGCGCCGCTCGGCAGCGAGCGCGTCGAGCGCGTCCTGCATCAGGCGCATCAGATGGTCATAGACCTCGTCGAGGTCGGGATCCGGGCCGAACTCGGCGTGCAGGTCGATCGCCGGCAGCGTCTCGATCGTGATCTTGGCCGGCAGCGGGATGTGGCCGAAGTCTCCGACGTTGACGATCCAGGGAAGCGACAGGGAGATCGGGAGGACCTTGAGGCGGAACACGCGGTCGAGCGCGAGCAAGCGCGCCAGGCGCTCCCCGCGAGTGAGGAACAGCGCGGTCTCCTGGCCGCCGATCGCGACGACCGGGACGATCGGAACCTCCTGCTCGAGCGCGAGACGGATGAATCCCTTGCGCCCGCCGAAGTCGACCCGGTTGCCCTCCCAGCTCGGGCGATGGACCTCGTAGTCGCCGCCTGGATAGACGAGCAGCGCGGCTCCTGAGGACAGCGCGTTACGCGCGTTGTCGGGCGACGCCGCGACCGTGCCGAACTTCCGCAGCCAGCTCAGGCCGGGCATCGACAGCACGAGGTTGTGCGCGAGCTGGTAGAAGGCGCGCTCGACCCCGAAGTAGGTGCTGAACGCGACCGTGAACACCATCGTGTCGGGGATCATGTTCCCGCCCGAGTGGTTACCGACGAGCAACACGGGGCCGTCGTCAGGGATGTTGCCCAGCCCGCGAACCTCGCCCCGGAACCAGATGCTCGAGAACAGCCAGAACAGCGGCAGCTGCTCGCGGATGTAGTCGGGGTCGCGCTCGTCGAGGTCGGCCCGGGGGATCCGGCGCCGGACGAGGCCGGTGAGCTCCCGGTACGCGCGGTCCAGCAACGACGGCGACCGCGGCGCCGACGCGCGAGGGTCGGCGACCGGGGCATCCGGTTCGTGGCCGTTGCGGCGGGCGGATCTGGTCGTGTCTGCCTGAGCCATCGGTCGGGGTCAGGCGGCCTCGGCGTCCGCTCTGTAACCCCCGGGGGCGGTCGCCGGCGCGCACTGCGCCCGGCTGAAGAAGCTCAGCAGCAGCTCGTTGGTCTCCTCGGGCCGCTCCACCTGGGGCACGTGACCGCACCCCTCGATCGTGACCTGTTCGGCCTGCGGGAGCCACTGGCGCACGTGACGCGAGAACGCCGGCGGTACCAATCGATCGTGACTGCCCCAAACGAACAGCGCCGGCGGGCGCAAGTCTCCGAGCCTGCGGTAGAACCCGTGGCGGCCGAACGGCGCTTCCAGGTAGATGTTGCGTGCGCTCGCCAGCAGCGCGTAGCGCGCGCCGGCGGTGTGGTAGATCCGCAGGAACTCGTCGACCACGAGGTCGGCGACGGCGGGATCGATCAGGTCGCGGTCGTGGAACATGCTCCAGAACTGCGATGCCACGACCGAACGGCGGAAGGTGTGGGGGAGAAGCCCAAACTCGGGCCGCAGGAGACGCACGATCGGGTGCAGCCCGCGCCTGATCCATGCCACCGCCGGACACAGCAGCCCGAGCGCGCCGATCCGCTCGGGTGCGGTCAGGCCCATCTCGATCGCCACCCGGCCGCCCATC
This sequence comes from uncultured Solirubrobacterales bacterium, assembly GCA_963699325.1. Taxonomy (GTDB): domain Bacteria; phylum Actinomycetota; class Thermoleophilia; order Solirubrobacterales; family Solirubrobacteraceae; genus Palsa-465. The sequence continues at coordinate 513,891 of CAVOTN010000026.1, forward strand.
GAGTTGCCCACCACGTGCGCGCCGGGGATGTCGAGCTGATCCATCAGCCCAAACATGATCTCGGCGAACCAACGCGCGTTGTAGCCGCCGAGCGACGGCTTGGAGGATGAGCCGAACCCGGGGAGATCAGGCGCGTGGACGCGGTAGGAGCGGCTCAGCGCCGCGGCGGTTTCGAACAGCGAGGCGCGCGTCCCGCCGAGGCCGTGGAGCAGCAGCACGTCGGGGCCACGACCCATGGTCAGCGTCGAGATCCGATGACGGCCGACCGGGATGTCGTGGATCTGCAGCAACGGCGGACGGCCACCGACGAGCCGGAACATCCCCTCGAACGCGATCGCGTGGTCGAGATTGCCGCGTACGTTCAGCAGGCGTTGCTGGAACGCCTCGATGCCCGACAGCTCACCGCGACGCAGACGCAGCCAGGTGCCGGCGTCGGTGGACATCGTGACGTCGGGCCGCCGGCGAGACCCGCCCTTGCGAACCCGGGCGGCGCGGCTCGTGCACCGCACCTCCCATGTGTGACCGAGGTCGCACAGCCTGACGTGATACGTGGCGTCGAACCCCGGATCGGCGCCGAGAAAGCGCTCGGGAAGCGACCGGAACGCATGCTCGACGGCGCTCAATCGCTCCCGGGAAGACGGTGTCCCCGCCACTCCGGCCACCCTACCGAGCCGTCCGGCCGGACGCGCCGGCTGGCGCTAGGGTTGCCGGACCATGCGCAGAACGATTCGCCTGCATGACACCCGCACCGGCCAGGTGCTCCCGGTGGAGCCGAACGCCGACGGCGTGGTGCGGATTTACGCCTGCGGGCCGACGGTCTACGGGCGGATCCATGTCGGTAACGCCCGCCCGTACGTCGTGTTCTCGTTGATCGCGCGCCTGTTCATCCATGAAGGCTACAAAGTCACATTCGTTGCAAACATAACGGACGTCAACGACAAGATTTACGCCGCCGCCCTGAACGCCGGAGTGGGGAGCGAGGAGCTGGCGCGGGAGATGGTGCAGGCGTACGTCGCCGACACCGATCGCCTCGGGCTGGGGCGGCCCGACCACGAGCCGAAGGCCAGCGAGACGATCGCGGAGATCGTCGAGCTGATCGAGGAATTGATCGAGGGCGGGCATGCCTATGCGGTGGACGGTGACGTCTATTTCGCGGTCAGGAGCTACCCGCCATACGGCGAGCTGTCGCATCGCGACCTCGACGATATGGACCAGGGCGAGGGCGTCGAGGGCGCCGAGCGAAAGCAAGACCCGGCCGACTTCGCGCTGTGGAAGGCGCACAAGCCCGGCGAGGACACCGCGTGGGACGCGCCGTGGGGCCGGGGCCGCCCCGGCTGGCATATCGAGTGCTCGGCGATGGCCGAGCAGCTGCTCGGGGTCGACTTTGAGATCCACGGCGGCGGCGCGGACCTGATCTTTCCCCACCACGAGAACGAGGCCGCCCAGACGTGCGCGGCCCGCGGCGCACCGCTCGCCAAGTTGTGGGTCCACAACGGGATGATCCGGCTCGACCAGGCGAAGATGTCCAAGTCGGTCGGGAACATCTTCCTGCTGCATCAGGCGCTCGACGCCTACGGGCGGGACGCGCTGCTGATGTACTTCTGCGGCGGCCACTACCGCCAGCCGGTCGAGTTCGACGACGAGCGCCTGGCCGAGGCCCGCGCCCGGGTCGAGCGGATCGCCGAGGCGGCCCGGCGGCTCGCGCCCGGCCCGTCGCCCGCGTGGTCGGCACCGCTGCGGGAGCGGTTCTTCGACTCCCTGGCCGACGACTTCAACACGCCGGCAGCGCTCGCGGCCGTGTTCGAGTGGGTTCGCGAGGCCAACCGAGCGGCGCCCGGCACCGGCGACGCCGACCTGCGCGAAATGCTGGGCGTGCTCGCGCTCGACAACCTGGTCGACGTCGCGGTCACCGAGACCCCGGCAGAGGTGGTCGAGCTGTCCGCCGCGCGGGAAAGGGCCCGTGTGGCGCGCGACTACGCCGAGGCTGACCGGCTTCGCGACGAGATCCGGGCGCACGGCTGGGAAGTCCGCGACGGTCCCGACGGACCGGAGCTTCTCCCGGCGGCGTAGCCGACGGCACCGAAGCTGCTTGACAACCTAGCGGGCCTCTGCAAAGCTCCCGGCCGGGAGAGAGTAACGGTAGAGTAAAGCTTTAGACTTACCGCTGTAGAGGGTGCGCCGGACGTCGGTTGCGCCTCAACTGAATGCACATCAGGCGCCAGGGGAGGTAGTGCGCCACGATTTCTGCCCGATCCGCTCGCAGGGTCGAGAAGGGATGATTCGTGGCACGGCTGTCCCCGTATTCCCACCCTCAACTTCAGGTTGAGGATGGCTATCTGATCGCCCTTGCCAAACAGGGGAACCCGGTCGCGTACGACTGCATCGTCCGGCGGTACTACGGCTTCGTCCGTCTGAAGGCGTCCTCGTACTTCCTGGCGGGCGGCGACGCCGACGACCTCATCCAGGAAGGCCTCGTCGGGCTGTACAAGGCGGTCCGGGACTACCGCACCGACCGCGAGTCGAGCTTCCGCAACTTCGCCGAGCTGTGCATCACGCGCCAGATCATCACCGCGGTGAAGACCGCCACGCGGAACAAGCACTCGCCGCTCAACCAGTACGTGTCGTTCTCGAGCTCGCCGGCCTCGGCGTCCGAGGGCGAGCCGACGCTCGAGGAGATCATCCCCGGGTCCTCAGTTCACGACCCCGTCAACCAGGTGATCAGCTCAGAGGAGCTGCGCGCGCTGGTGGCCTGCATCTCGACCGCGCTGTCCGAGCTCGAGTCCCGCGTGCTCGCGCTGTATCTGGACGGCCATTCCTACGAGGAGGTCGGCCGGCGGATCGGCTGCGACTGCAAGACCGTCGACAACGCGCTCCAGCGGGTCAAGCGGAAGGTTGGACAGCATCTGGCCGAGCGGAGCGTGCCGGCATAGACGGCAGCCGGATCGTGAACTCGGCCCCGGCGCCCGCTCGCGTCGCGGCCTCGACGCTCCCGCCCATCGCGGACACGAGCTCCTGGACGATCGCGAGGCCGAGGCCGGAGCCCACGGGCCGCTCGCTGCGGTAGCGCCCGTACAGGTAGAACCGCTCGAACGCGTGCGGGATGTCCTCCGGGTCGAGTCCCGGGCCGCTATCACGCACGGCGATCGCGCCGCCGCCGGCGTGGACCGCCACCGACCCGCCCGACGGGGTCATCCGCAGCGCGTTCTCGATCAGGTTCGAGACGGCCTGGAGGATCCGGTCGTGGTCGCCGAGCACCCAGTCCTCCGGCGCCCCCGAAGCCGACAGTTCGACCCCGATCTCCCGCGCGCGCGGCAGATGGCGCTCGACTGCGTCCTCGGCCACGGCGGTTAGATCGAGCGGATCGCGCGCGACCGAGAAGCCCGAGCGCCCGAAGCGGGCGAGGTCGAGCAGGTCCGCGACGAGCCGCTCGAGGCGATCGGCCTCGGCCCCGATCACGCGCGCGGACTCGGCCGGTGGTATCGCCTGCTCCTCGAGCGCTTCCGCATAGCCGCGGATCGAGGTCAGCGGCGTCCGCAGCTCGTGGCTGACCGACTCGAGGAAGCGCGCCTGCGCCTCGCGGGCGCGGGACAGCTCGTCTGACATGTCGTTGAACGACGCGCCGAGGTCGGAGAGCTCGTCCTCTCCCCGGACGGGCACCGCCACGCCCGCCTCGCCCCGCGCGAGGCGCCGCGTCGCCGCCGACAGTTCGCCGATCGGGCGGGTGAGGCGGCGCGCGAGCAGGAACGAGAGGACCACGGCGAGCAGAACCCCGCCGAGGCCGGCGAGCAGCAGGCTTCCCATGAACGGCCGCCACTCGGCGAACGCGATGTTCGCCGGACGGATCAGCACGATCTCGCCGGTCGGCGTCAGCCGCGCCGCGTAGATCAGCGAGCGGCCGGCGACATCGACGGTCCCCTGGCCGGACCCGGCCGGGAGCGCGCCGAGCACGACCGCCTGGGCCCGGCGTCCGAGCCGGCGCGGCCGGCCGCTGCCCACCCGGTAGACGTGATCGCCGGGCGTGAGCGCACCCGGCGCGCCCCCGACCGCGGCGACGAGGTTGGCCTGCGCCTCGAGCGCCGACAGTCGCTGCTTGGAGATCTGGTGCCTGACGAGCACGACCCCGACGCCGACGGTGAGCACGCACGAGGCGATCGCCGCCGCGGCGAGGTAGCCGAGCACCCGGCGCTGCAGCCTCATGCGGGCTGGGCCGCCTTGTATCCGAGGCCCCGCACGGTCTCGATCAGGTCCGGATGGCCGAGCTTCTTGCGCAGCTGCGCGATGTGCACCTCGACCGTTCGGGTCTCGCCCGGGGACACGAAGCCCCACACCGATTCGAGCAGCTCGTCGCGCGTCACCACCTGGCCGGCGCGTCTGACGAGATAGTCGAGCAGGTCGAACTCGCGCTGGGTGAGCGTCACCTTGCGGCCGTCGACGTGGACCTCGCGGGCGCCGCGGGCGACCGTCACCGGCCCGATGCGCGACACGTCGCCCGGCTGCGCCGGCGCGGCGGCCCGCCGGAGCACGGCCTTGACCCGGGCGACCAGCTCGCGGGGAGAGAAGGGCTTCGTGACGTAGTCATCGGCGCCGAGCTCGAGGCCCGCGACGCGGTCGGCCTCCTCGTCGCGGGCGGTCAGCATGATCACCGGCACGCGTGCCGCCGATCTGGCGGCAGACCTCGAAGCCGTCGATTCCGGGCAGGCGGATGTCGAGCAGCACGAGCTTCACCGGATGACGCCGGAGCTCGACGAGCGCATCCTCGCCGCGACGCACCCACACGACCTCGTGGCCCTCGCGGCGCAGATAGGTGCGCACGAGCGCGCCGATGTTCGGTTCGTCCTCGACGAGGAGGATCGTGGCCGGCATGGGGAGATCGTAGGCGCGGACGCGCTCGCGGGCGCCACAGTTTTTACACGCAGCTGACCTTTAGCTCACCGTCAGCTTGCAGCTGCCTGCGACCGTGCACTCAGTGAGGGGAGCAGGGTTCATATCCAGCGACACATGGGAGGTTCTGAGATGAAGTTTCTCCGCAGGCATTTGAAGCTCGTCACGGTGGCGTCGGCGTGCGTGGCGATCGGCGCCGCGGGAAGCGCGATCGCGAGCGCCGGCGCGGCCAGCGGTGGCACCACGTCGACGACGTCGAGCACCGACGAAGGCCGCCCGGACACGGGGCGCCGGCGCCCGCGCGCTCGAGCGCCGCGCAGTCCAGGCGGACGTGGTCGTGGCCACCAAGACCGGTTTTGCCACGGTCACGATCGACCGAGGCTTCGTGCAGTCGGTGAGCGGGCAGCAGCTGACGATCCGGGAGGGGACCAAGAAGGCGACCTACAAGACCGTCACGCTGACGATCCCGTCGACCGCCAAGGTGCGCGACAACCGCCACGCCTCGACCTTGTCGGCGCTCACCGCCGGACAACGCGTGTCGGTCGTGCAGGCACCGAAGCGCACGTGGGTGATCGCCCGCACCGCACCCTGAACGCGCGCAGCCCCCGCGCCCCCTCGTGTCCCGCCCGCGGCGTCCGGCCCCGCCGCGGGCGGGCGCGTCTCCGGGGGTCCGAGCAGCGGTGGCGGGGGGTTCCGCGCCTTCGGGCAATGGCGGGCGCGTCGCCGCCGATCAACCGAGCCTAGATAATCTCTATAAAACTTGTTGAGATTCCCGAGTCCGTAAGCTAGAAGCCCGATTACGCTGCGGTTGTCAGGCACTAACCGAACAGGAGGAGCCCGTCCATGAGCGCACACGACGACCACGAGCACGCCGGACCGGGCTACGCCTCGCCGCAGGCGGCTCGCGAGCAACCGCCCGAGCAATTCGTGTACGTGGCGTCGCTGTACGAGGGCACGGGGATCGACCGTCCGGACTTCATCGCGGTCGTCGACGTGGATCCGAGCTCGTCGAGCTACGGGAAGATCGTGAACCGGACGGAGATGCCCAACGTCGGCGACGAGCTGCACCACTTCGGCTGGAACGCGTGCTCGTCGGCGTGCCACTCGCAGCTCAAGCGCGACACGATGATCGTCCCGGGGCTCCGGTCCTCGCGGATCCATATCGTCGACATCTCCGAGCCGCGCGCGCCGCGGATCAAGAACGTGATCGAGGGCGACGAGATCAAGGAGAAGCTCGGGCTGAGCGCACCGCACACCGTCCATTGCATGCCGGGTGACATCGTCACGATCTCGATGCTCGGCGACGCCGACGGCAACACGCCCGGCGGGTTCGCGGTTCTCGACGCGCGCGACTTCTCGATCGCCGAGCGGTGGGAGCGAGATGCCGGCGGCATCGAGTTCACCTACGACTTCTGGTACCAGCCGCGCCAGAACGCGCTGGTCTCGAGCGAGTGGGGCGCGCCGAACACGTTCAAGGACGGGTTCAACCCGGCCGACGTCGCCGCCGGCAAGTACGGGCGGAAGCTGCACTTCTGGGATCTCGAGAAGCGAACCAAGGTGCAGACGATCGACCTTGGCGACGAAGGCTGGATCCCGCTCGAGATCCGCTGGCAGCACGATCCCGACTCGGCTCAGGGGTTCGTCGGCGCGACCCTGTCGAGCAACATCATCCACTTCCATCGCGACAACGGAAGCTGGGGCACCTCGAAGGCGATCGACGTGGCCAACGAGGAGCTCGAGGGCTGGCCGCTCGAGGGCGGCGTCCCCGGGCTGATCACCGACCTCGTGCTGTCGCTCGACGACAAGGACCTGTTCTTCTCGAACTGGCTCCACGGCGACGTTCGCCACTACGACGTGTCCGATCCTGCCAACCCGGTCCTCAAGTCACAGGTGTGGCTGGGCGGGCTGCTCGGCCGCGACGGCGGTCACCCGAAGGCGCCCGGCCCGCTCAACGGCGGACCGCAGATGATCCAGAACTCGCTGGACGGCGACCGTGTGTATGTAACGAACTCGCTGTTCTCGACCTGGGACAACCAGTTCTACCCGGGGATCAAGGGCTGGCTGACCAAGCTCGACCGCCAGCCCGACGGCACATACGCGCTCGACCCCGACTTTTTCGTCGACTTCGACGAACAGGCCGACGGCGCGCGTCCGCACGAGATCCACCTGCCGGGCGGGGATTGCACGACTGAGATCTTCCAGTAGCAGCCCGACTCTCCATTCCGAGGACGTAGTCCGCGTGCTCGCGGAGCTCCGGCGCCTCGGCGAGATCGAGGACCCGCCGGCCAAGCGGCGCGTGCTCGAGCGCGAGCAGGAGCTGGGGCGGAGGGTGTGGGGGAGTGAGCGAGCCGAGCTCTACGGCGCCGCACCGTTGTCGATCACGCCCGAGGTGGGCGAGTTGCTGTGCGTGCTCGTGCTCGCCCGCAGGCCGCGCACGATCGTCGAGTTCGGCGCCTCGCTCGGGTTCTCGACGATCCATCTCGCGGCCGCCGTCCGGGACGTCGGCGCCGGCCGCGTAATCACCACCGAGATCGACTCAGGCAAAGCCGCGGCCGCGGAGCGGCACCTCGCCGAGGCGGGGCTCGACGATCTGGTCGAGATGCGGGTCGGCGATGCCCTGACCACGCTCGAGGACATCGGCGAGGTCGATCTGCTGTTCCTCGACGGCTGGAACAACCTGTACGAGCCGGTGGTCGAGTTGCTGACGCCCCGGCTGACGCCGGGGGCATTGGTGATCGCCGATCTGAGCTCGGACGATCCCGACCAGTTCAGGTACGTCGAGCGGATGCACGCGCCCCGCAGCGGCTACGTGACCGTCGACATCCCGCTGGATGCCGGCGTGGTCGTGTCGGCCTGGCTCGGCTAGCGCGATCCGGGGTCGCGGCGGAGCGTGTCGCGGAGCGCGTCGAGACCGCTGTGCTCGGGCTGCCAGCCGAGGTCGCGCTTGGCCTTGGTGGTGTCCATGATCGACGGGTGACTCGCGGCCTCGACCCATTCGGCGGCGGGCGGCGCGAACGACGGGAGCGGAATCGTGGAGGCCGCGCGAGCGGCGGCTTGTGAGATGCCGGCGGGCACGGTGATTGGGGTGAAGCCCAGCTCGCGGACGACATCCGCGGCGGTCACGATCCCATCGCCGGCGATGTTGTAGGCGCCCGGCGGCCCGTCGGCGACCACGCACCGGAGTAACGCCTGGCCGACGTCGTCCTCGTGGATGAACTGCATCGGCAGGTCGGGCGTCGGGACGGGAATCGGCACCGGCAACCGGTTCGCGAAGTCGAGGGCGCGCTGGGTTAGCGAGGCCAGAGGCTCTGGCAGCGCGTTCTTGGCCCCCATTGCGTGCGGCCCGAGGACGATCGGGGGGCGCAGCAGGTACAAGGCGATGTCGGGGTGTGCGTCGGCCTGTTCCCGCAGGAGCTGCTCGAGCTCGGCCTTCTCCTGCGCGTAGAACAGTCGGGCCGCCGGGCGGGTCGGCCAGTCCTCGGTCATCCCGATCGGGTTGTCGGGATGAAAGCCGTACGCCGCGACCGACGAGGCGTAGACGAACCGGGCGGCGCCGGCGGTGGCGGCGGCGTCGAACGCGTTCAACGTACCCTCGACGTTGATCGCGCGGATCTTCTCGCGGGACGCCGTGCCGGTGATCATGAACGCGAGGTGGACGACCACGTCCGCCCCTTCGAACGCCTGCTCGAGCGCGCCCGGCTCGCGCACGTCGCCCCGGCGGTACTCCATCTTGCTCCACCCGTGCTCGCGCCGGGTCGAACGGACGGCGGGCGATCCCGACGACGCGGGCGATCCGGTCGTCGGCCTCGAGCAGCGGGATCAGCCCGAAGCCGAACGTCCCCGTCGGGCCGGTGACGGCGACGGTCAGACCCTGGTCAGACAAGTGTTGCCTCGAGGCCGAAGCGGGTCGCGACGAGTTCGGGGACGGCGTCCGGGTCGACGCGGGTGACGGTGGCGGCGTCCGGCGTTTCCTCGGTGAGCGTGAGCTCCCCGCTCCAGTTGCTGAGCGACTCGCGGGCGCCGTCCGGGCGTTGCGCGCTGACGATCAGCCCGGTGACGAACGGCGAGCGCGGATGCGTGCACGTGAACCAGTTGCTCGTGACGACGTCGATCAGCGGAACCGGCTCGGGGACGAAGCCGTACAGGTCGGCCCATTCGCCGCTCTGCGCGATCGACTGCAGGACGAGTTCGGGGCCTTCCTCGACGACGCGGTAGCGCCATCCCGACTGCTCGTGCTCGTCTCCTGGGCCGAACGGGATCGGCTCGAGCAGCGTGCCGTGGCCGAAGCCGACGTCGGCATGCCAGCGCGTGCCGTCGACCTGGACTCCGAGTAGCAGATGCGTACGTGGCCGCGGGTCGCCCGGCGCGGCGCCAACACGCACGCGCGCGAGAAACAGTTCGACGTTGGCGACGCCGAGCGCCTCGAGCGCGGCCTTCAGCAGCAGGTTCTGCTCGAAGCAGTAACCGCCCCGGCGATCGGCCACGAGCTTGCGTTCGAGGTCCTCGAGCTCGAGCGACACCGGGATGCCTCGCCGGGGGTCGAGATTCTCGAACGGAATCGCCGCGGTGTGCGCGCGGTGCAGCTCGGGCAGGTCCGGGCGTCTCGCCGATGCCGATACGCGCGAGATAGGCGTCGAGGTCGAGCATCGCGCACGACTGTAGCGGCGCCGCCCGCGCTCGATTGCGGGCAGCGCCACGTCCCACGCTTGATTGCTCAGCCCCTTGCAAGCTTCAGCGCCGGCGCCCAGCTGTGGCGGCTCGACGGCGGGCATTTCAGCCCGGGCCGTCGGGGCTGGACCACAACTGGGCATCCGGCTTGAATGGTTCCTCCAAACGAGGCCGGATCGTTCGTTATCCGAACAATCCGTCCACAGGCGAACACGACAAACGTAATCGTCTGGTCTCCCGAATGTCAAGGGGATTGCGATCGACGGCATACGCAAGCTGCGTGAGGGGCCGGGGCCCGCGGTCCGTTCATGGGCGCAGATGGCTCACGGAGACGTCGTGCTCGGCCGCGAGGCGGTCCGCGATGAGCGAGCGGTGGCACGCCTCGGGATCGCGCTCAACGCACAACAGCGCCGAGGCGCCCTCGACCGGCAGCCCGGCGGCCAGCTCGTCGAGCGGTGCCTGGTCGAGGATCTCGCGGGTGTAGCGGGTGCTGTACTCCGCCGCCAGCCTGGTACGTGACCGCTTGCCCTCACCCCGGCGGGCGTCCTCCGCGTACTGGAGATGGCGCAGCTCGGTCGTCGGCGCGAGCTCCTTGTGGTGCTCGTAGGCGACCCCGGCGGCCGCCAGCGCGGATTGGAGGCGGGCGGAGTTCGCCCATGCGTACTCGGGCCCGCGGACGCCGCGGCGCTGGCGGACGTCGATCAGGAGGCGGACGTCGGCGACGGCAAGCGCCTCGAGAAAGCTGCTCAGATCCCATCCGTAGACCCCGATCGTGACCACGCGCCTCACAGGGCCCCAAGATGTCACAGCGGCGGGGGCGCAGCGGCTGGCATTCTCTTTTCGCTGTGCGCCGAGAACCGGCACGAGGAAACCGACCGCGAGGCCGAGGACCGGCGCGACGAAACCGACCGCGAGGAGATGCCCACCGATGACCACCCCCGATCCGGACACCCTGCTGGCCGAAACGCGGGCCTTCAACGCCGAGCTCGAGCAGCTCCTGAAGACGATCCCCTCGGTCGACACGGTGCCGCCCGAGGAGAGCCGGCGCGCCCGCCGGGAAGGTCGGGGGATCTTCCCCCCGCCGGTGTACGTGCCCGAGGCGCGCGAGGTCGAGATCGCGGGTCCCGGCGGGCCGATCGGGCTGCGGATCATCGGGCCCGAGGGCGAGTCGCGCGGGACGTTCCTGCACATCCACGGGGGTGGGTGGACGCTGGGGGAGAGCGACGGGCAGGATCCGCGCCTGCAGCGGCTGGCGCGCGACACGGGGTTGACGGTCGTGAGCGTGAACTACCGCCTCGCGCCCGAGAATCCGTATCCGGCCGGCCCCGACGACTGTGAGGCCGCGGCGCTGTGGCTGCTCGGGGACGAGGGTCGCGCCGCGGTCGGCGCCGACGGCCCGCGCGCGATTGGGGGCGATTCGGCGGGGGCGCAGCTCGCCGCCTGCACGCTGTTGCGTCTCCGCGACCGTCACGGGATCACCGATGCGTTTGACGCGGCGGTGTTCCAGTACGGCGGGTTCGACCTATCGATGTCGCCGAGTCAGCGACTCTGGGGCGACCGCAACCTCGTGCTGTCGGGGCCGATCATCGTCTGGTTCGGCGACCAGTTCCTGCCCGGGCTCGACCGCGAGCAGCGACGCGACCCGGACATCTCGCCGCTGTTCGCCGACCTGTCCTCGATGCCGCCGGCGATCTTCACGATCGGCACGGCAGATCCGCTGATCGACGACACGCTGTTCATGGAGGCGCGGTGGCGGACGGCGGGTCACGCCACCGAGCTGCGGATCTGGCCCGAGGCGCCCCACGGGTTCGTCTCGCTGCCGATGACGGTGGCCGGTGTGGCGCTGGGCGCCGAGCACGACTTCCTGAACCGGACGCTCGGGTTCGTGTAGTCGCGGTGGCGGCGTCTTGTGGGTCGTGGGGTGCGCGCGGTGGCGCGGGGGGCCAAGAGAGAGTGGGTGCAAAACGCGCCAAAGTCCCGATTCTCGGGCCGTCGAGTGCAGATAGGCGCCTGTCTGACGCTTATGTGCGCAGGGCGCCGGCCAGGGAAGCGGTTTGGCGCGTTTTGCACCCCGGCGGGGCTAGCCGCGGTTGTCGCGCAGCCAGATCAGCGCGCGGATCGTGACGATCCCTCGCCACGCCGACGTCTGCTCCGGCGACCACGCCAGCCAGTCGAACATCCAGCCGCCGTCCTCCTGCTGCTCGGCCTCGACCAGATCGAGGTGGGCCTGGATCGCCTCCTCGGTGAACAGCTCGCGGCTGCGGCTCTCCGGCCGCGGCGAGAGGTCGAGTGGGCGGAGGGTCTCGCCCTCGGTGGCGCCCGCCGGCGCGAGCGCGGCCGGGTCGACGCGCGCGCGCAGAGAGGCGACCGCGGCGTGCGCGCGGTCCTCATCGGGGACCGCGTCGAGGAAGGCGCAGGCGTACTTCAGCCAGTAGCCGCTCGGCTGGGTCGCTTCCTCGATCGTGCGCCAGCTCCACTCGGTGGCGCGATCGAGCCAATCGTCGCCGGTCACCGCGCCGGCGTGAAGGGCCGCGGCCAGCCCCATCGTCAAGAACGACGACGGCGGCCCGGGCGACCACCACTGGGCGTGCGGATATGACTCGAAGCCGGGCAGCGCGAACGGGATGCCGCCGTCCGGGGCGGCGACCTGAGCGATCCAGGCGCGCGCACCGCGCGCCAGATCGGAGTCGAACCTCCCGGCCTCGTGCAGCATCTCGAGCGCGTACAGCGTCGCCGCCGGCTGACTGCCCGGGCACCGCAAGTCGGGCTCGAGTGCGTGGCCGAACCCTCCGTCGACGTTCCGGTAACCGCTCAGCGCAGCGAGCACCGGCTCCGCACTCCCGTCCGAGAACAGCATCGCGTAACGGTGGCGGTCCACCAGGCGGGCGGCTGACCAGATGAACGTCTCGGCGGCGGCGTGATCGACCGGCATGCGCCAGAGACTAGGCGGCGGTCGGCGTGCGGTCTTTGAGAAATCGGACAGGTGGGATGCCGGCGAACTCGGTGACCTCGGCGGTCATGTGCGCCTGGTCGGCGTAGCCCGCCTCGAGCGCGAGTTCGACCAGCGGCCCTGCCGGCAGCGCCTGCAGGCGGCGGAAGCGCAGGACCCGCGCCAGCGTCTTGGGGCCGTAGCCGACCGCGTCGGTGACGCGGCGCTGGAGCTGGCGCGCGCTCACCCCGAGCTCGGCCGCGACCGCCGCGACGCGTGCGTGCGGACGATCGAGCGCCGCCACCGCCGCGCGAACGAGCGGGTCGGGGCCCGAGACGACACGGAGCTCGATCGCGGCCAGCAGGATCGCGTGGGGGTCCGCGCCGCCGTCCGCGCCGCCGTCCGCGCCGGCGAGCGCATCGAGCAGCGCCTCGGCCCGATCGTGGCCAAGCACATCGCCGGCGTCGGGGGCGGCGTCTCGCAGCTCGCCGGCCGGCAGCCCGAGCACCTCGCCGGCGACGCCCGGGCGCAGGCGGACGCCGACGATGTGGGCGCCCGGCGCGAGCGCCACCACGCGAGCGCGCGTGTCCGGGCCGGCGATCGCCAGCCGGTCGCCGGACCAGATCAGGTCGACGCATCCGTCGGGCACGACCCGCTGCTCCCAGGCCGCCGTCGTCCGCTGCTCCCAGGTGCAGCTCACCAACGGCGAGGAGACCAGGTGCTCGCGGTAGCTGCTCACACCGCAAACCCTACGCCCGAGCGCGACACGGACGCGAGACGGCGCCGGCTTCAGCCCTCGTACGACAGCCAGTCCGCGAGCCCGACGAGCGCGAACACGCGATGCACCTGCTCGGTCGCGCGGCTGAGCACGAGCGTGCGCCCGTTCGACTCGGCGTCCTGCTTGGCCTTGATCAGCACGCTCATGCCGGCGCTGTCGACGAACGCGAGCTCTGAGAGGTCGAGCGTGACGCGGGCGTGGGTCTCGGCCAGGACCTCGTTCAGGCACTGTTCAAGCTCCGGGGCGGACACTACGTCCAGCTCGCCACTGAGCGCGAGCACTACACCCCCGGCCTCGTCCCTGCGATTGATCGAAAGCTCGGTCGCGACGGCTGGATTGTAATGACGATCGGATCACGCGGTTGCGCGATCCGCGTTCACGCTCGGGACACATGTCGCCGTGAGCCTGGCTAGCATTGCGCGCCCAGAAATCAGCGCGCGGCCAGGCCGGGGCAGCGCCACACGCGTGGGGAAGGAGACACACACGCTATGAAGAGTCCTCAAGGAGGTACGCGCGCGACCGCGCGCCGTGCGCTCAAGCTGTTGGTCCTGGCGATCTGTGCGACGCTCGGGATCGCCGCCGCGAGCGCGACGGCACTGGCGAAGAAGCCGGCCACGAAGACGAAAGCGCCGAAGATCACTGTTCACACGCCCGTTGCGCCCGGAGCCGGTTACCTCGCGCTCGGCGACTCCGTCACGTTCGGATACGAGGAGGCGACAGGTCGTTCCGGCTCCCAACTACGCGGACGCCTCGAGCTTCCTCGGCTATCCCGAGCTGCTCGGCAAGGAGCTGCATCTGACGGTCGCGAACGCGGCCTGCCCGGGCGAGACGTCGTCGAGCCTGGTCGATGCCACCGCGCAGAGCAACGGCTGCGAGAACACGCCCGACTAAGGGAAACGTCGGCTACCGCACGCAGTTCCCGCTGCACGTCAAGTACAGCGGCTCGCAGCTGGCCTACGCGGTGTCGTACCTGAAGAAGCACCAGAAGGTCCGGCTGGTGTCGCTGATGATCGGCGCCAATGACTACTTCGTCTGCCAGGAGACGACCGCCGACCAGTGCGCGTAGCCTGCCCGAGCAGGCGGGGGTGCTGGCTACGCTCGGCAAGAACGTCAAGACGATCCTGTCGACGATCCGGAACAAGGCGCACTACGGTGGGCAGATCGCGATCGAGAACTACTACTCGCTCGACTACGCCTCCCAGGCCACCGACACCCAGATCGGACTTCTCAACCAGACCGTCGACACGGCGGCGAAGCCGTTCCACGTGGTCGTCGCGGATGGCTACGGCCAGCTCGAGGCGGGGTCCGTGCACTCCGGCGGCAACACGTGCACCGCTGGGCTGCTCACGCAGCTGTCGACCGGCGGCTGTGGGATCCATCCGAGCTACGCCGGACAGTCGCTTCTGGCGCAGGCGCTCGAGAATGCGATCAAGTTGAGCTAGACGAGGAGCGATTGCGGCGGGTCGGTGAGGCGCCGAGTCTCACCCCGCGAGCGCGGCCCTTCCAGCCTGGGCGCCCGCCTACGATCACCCCTAATTTCGGCAGCGAGACGAAAAGCCTTAGCGTGATCGCGTTCGCTTAGAACGCGATCACGCTTTCGTCCCGCTCAGAACGAATCTCGCGTAGCTTGACCGTGGCGGGAGTACGCTTCGGCCATGAAGCCATGGATGCTTCCCTGGCTGTTCCCGGTGGGGTTGATCGGAGCGGTCGTGTTCGTCAGCATCTTCAACGGGAATTCCCCGCTGGCCGCGTTGACAGTCGGCGGCGTGGCGTGCGCGATCGTTGCGATCGTCCGCCACGGGCAAGACGGCGACGCCGACCCGGATGCCGACGTGAACTACTGGCGGATCGGGCGCCGCTAGCGGCGCGAGGCAACCTTTTCGCGGCGCCGGCCCCTTAAGGGGTCAGATGCACGAACCGCGCGCCGACTTCGACCTTTTCGTAGCGCAGAGCACCGACGCGCTGATGCGCACGGCGTACCTGATCGTCTGGGACCTCCCCGAGGCGGAGGACCTGGTGCAGGAGACGCTGCTCAAGGTCGCCGGGCGCTGGCATCGCGTCCGCCGCATGGAGCGGCCCGTCGCCTACGCACGCCGGATCCTCGTGAACCTCGCGCTGAGCGGCACAGCCCGCCGCGGCCGGCGCCGGCGCGAGCTCACCGGCGCGGCGCTTCTCGATCGCCCGGAAGAAGCGACGTGCGAGTCGCCGGCGATCGACACGCACGACGAGCTGATGCGCGCGCTCGCGGCGCTCCCCCCGCGCCAGCGCACCGTGCTCGTGCTCCGCTACTTCCTGGACCTTCCCGAAGCCGAGGTTGCGGCCGCCATGAAGTGCTCCCTCGGCACCGTCAAGAGCAGCGCTGCTCGTGGACTCGCGCGACTCGAGCAGACGCTGCGCACGACCAATGACACAAGGAGCATCCCGACATGACCCAGCAACTCGAAGCCGACCTGCGCGCGGCGCTACGCGAGCGCGCACGCGATGTGCCCCCGGCGACCATCGCTCGCCTCATCCACCACGACTACCACCCTCGGACCCGCCGGCTGAGGCGGCCGCTCGCGATCGGTGCGGTCGCGAGCGCGGCCGGGACCGCCGGCGCCGTGGCGGTCGTGATCTCGCTCACCGCCGGCGCGTCGAGCGCATTCGCCGGCTGGACCCCGACGCCGACGCCGCCGACGCCCGGCCAGCTCGCTGCGGCCAGGGCCGACTGCCAGGGGCAGGCGCCGATCGCGGGGCTCCCGCTGAAGCTCGCCGACACGCGCGGGCCGTTCACCTTCTCGGTCTACGCGAACAGCCAGTCGAGTGCTACGTGCATCGAGGGACCGTCGTTCACAGCGGTCTCGGGCAGCTCGTCGAGTATTCCGGTCACCGTCCCTGCGGACGAGGTCCTGCTGTCGAGCTCGCACTTGACAAATAGCGGCGGCGCGGCCTACTCGTTCGCCGACGGCCGCGCCGGCGACGGAGTGAGTGCGGTCACGCTGATCCTCGACGACGGGACCAAGGTGCAGGCGACGGTCGCGAACGGCTGGTTCGTCGCGTGGTGGCCTAGCGCGCACGACGTCAAGTCCGCGGCGCTGACGACGCCGGGAGGGGTAACCACGCAGCCGGTCGGCTCGGGCCAGGCGGTCCCGTGCGGCCCGCAGCCGTGCATCCATCCGGCCGTTCGGGGATTCGGTGCCGTCAGCGGATTCGGCGCCGGCGGGGGTCGTGCGGTGGGCGGGAGTCAGAGCAGCAGCATCTCGCGATGAGCCGATCTGGTTTGCTTACGAGGTGTGCGCCGCGTACGCCTGACCCTCGCCTTCGCCGTCGTCCTCGCCGCAGCCATCGCCGGCTGCGGTAGCAGCGCCACTCACAGCGCATCGACGAGCGCGCCGGCGGCGTCCAGCACGTCGCCGGCGCCGGCGTCAAGCACGTCGCCGGCGCCGGCGTCCGCGAACGGTTGCCATCCGGTGCCCGCCCCGAAGCCGAAGCCGAGCCCGAACCTGCCCGTGCCGCATCTCAAGCTCGATCCTCACCGCACTTACACGGTGACGATCGTCACCAACTGCGGGACGTTCACGTTCAACCTCGACGTGGCCCAGTCACCGAAGACGTCGGCGTCGTTCTACTCGTTGGTCAAGCGCGGTTTCTTCAACGGGGTCACGTTCCACCGAGTGGCCGCGGGGTTCGTGATCCAGGGTGGGGATCCGACCGGCACGGGCGCCGGCGGACCCGGCTACACCGTCGTCGAGCCTCCGCCGAAGAACACGCAGTACGTCCTCGGTGACGTGGCGATGGCCAAGACTCAGACGCAGCCGCCGGGAGCGTCGGGAAGCCAGTTCTTCGTCGTGACCGGCCAGAACGTCTCGCAATCCGCGGGACTCACCCCAGACTACGCGCTGGTCGGCAAGGTCGTCTCGGGGATCGGCGTCGTGCAGAGAATCGGGTCGCTGCCGACGAACCCCCCGCAGGACGGGGCGCCGACGTCACCCGTCGTGATGTCGAGTGTGACCGTGTCGACGAGCTGAGCGCGGGTCGCGCTCGGCTCCCCGGCGTCACGAGCAGCGCGGCCATGCCCGAAATGCGCGAAGGGGCGCAAGATAACCTCCCGGGGTGCCCGGCGGTGAGATCCGTGTCGACGATCCGCGAGCGCCGGACGCGCGCGCGCTGCTCGCACTCCACCTGACGTTCGCGCGGGCGCAGACGCCGCCCGAGGATGCTCACGCGATCGACGTCGACGGCCTGCTCGACCCGGCGGTGACGTTCTTCAGCTACCGAGCCGGCGGCACCCTACTCGCCACCGGCGAGCAGGGTCCCGGTGAGCAGGGTGCCGCTGGCAATCTGCTCGCGGTCGGGGCGCTGAAGCGGCTGGATCGCGACCACGCTGAGATCAAGTCGATGCACACCGCGCAGGTCGCGCGCGGGCGCGGGCTCGGTCGGATGATGCTCGACCACCTGATCGCGGTGGCTCGCGAGCGCGGCTACCGGCGCCTCAGCCTCGAGACCGGATCGATGGCCGCGTTCGCGCCGGCGCGGTCGCTGTACGCGAGCGCCGGGTTCGAGCCGTGCGAGCCGTTCGGCGATTACCGCGAGAGCCCGAACAGCACGTACATGACGCTCCGCCTCGCCCCCGCGAGGCTCCGGCCAGGCCCGCTAGAACGGGCCGCGAGGCTCGTACGAGCCGCGCCGGCACCCGACCGACACGAACGTCATGCCGTCGGGACCGGCAACCGGGCAGCGGGTGGCCTCGGGATCGAAGCGGACGAAGCTGCCGACCCGGACAGGCACTTCCTCGCCATCGATCCGCCAGTGGCCGTCTCCGTGGACGACCACGGACACCTCCTCCTGCCCCGAGCGGGTCTCGTCGTGCTCGTTACCCTCCGCGTTCGGCGGGAGCTCGAACCAGTTGATGCCGAACGCCTCGGCGCCGAGCTCGCGGCGCACGAACCGCACCGCTCCGCCCGGGCCGGCGCCCTCGATGTCCTCCACGTTCACCACGGAGTAGCTCATCGCCGAGACGGTATCGGCTACCTTCGGCGCGTGCTGGGAAGCCTCCGCGTCGACGACCCCGAGCAGCGGTTGGCAGCCGTCCGGCTGTGCTCCGACCTGCCGCTGCCCGATCCCGATTTCGTCCGTGACAACGGCGGGTGGGTGCTGCACCTGCCCGACAACGGGCTCGCGCGCCTGGAGTACCAGCTCGAGCTGTCCGACCACGATGGCGACACGGTGGTCGTGTGCGATCCGGGCAACCCGCAGCGCGCTCCCGGCGCGTTCGGCGAGAAGTCGGTGCTGTCGGCGCCCGGCTACCACCCGCCGGCGTGGCTCGAGCAGCCGTTCGTCGACGGAGCGCTCGACGGGGTCGCCCTCCGGGTGCTCGGCCGCGCCCTGGAGATCCCGATCTGGTCTCCGTGCGAGGGCGAACTGCCGCTGCTCGTCGCGCACGACGGACCCGAGTACGCGGAGCTCGCCGGGCTGACCCGCTATGCCGGCGCGATGATCGAGGCCGGGACGCTCGCGCCGTTCCGCGTCGCGCTGCTGCCTCCCGGCGACCGCGACGAGTGGTACTCGGCGTCGGCCGTGTACGGGCGGGCGCTCTGCAACCGGATCCTGCCGTCGATCGGCGAGCACGTCCCCGTGTCCGGCCTACCGGTGGGCTTGGGTGCGAGCCTCGGCGGACTCGCGATGCTCCAGGCGCAGCGAAGCTGGCCCGGCGTGTTCGCCGGCCTGTTCCTGCAGTCGGCGAGCTTCTTCGTGCCCCGCTTCGATCGCCAGGAGTCGGGTTTTCCGCGTTACGCGCGGATCGTGCGGTTCGTGCGCGGCGTGCTGCGTGCCTCGACGTTCGACGAGCCGGTGCCGGTTGCGATGACGTGCGGCGTCGAGGAGGAGAACGTCTACAACAACCGGCTGATGGCGAACGCGCTCGCCGCCCAGGGCTACGACGCCCATCTGGTCGAGGTGCCCGACATGCACAACTACACGTGCTGGCGGGACGCGCTCCACCCCCACCTGACGCGACTGCTGGCTCGTCTCTGGTCGCCGGGATGAACGGGGTCGCGAGCTATGGTCATTGGGGTCGCCCGGTCCTCGCGTTCCCGGCCGAGCGCGGCGACGCCGGCGAGTTCGAGCGCCGCGGGATGATCGGCGCCGTGAGCGGCCTGATCGAGGCCGGCCGGGTCAAGATCTACTGCGTCGACTCGTTCGACTCCGAGACGTGGTCGAACCGCGACATTCCGCTCGAGGAGCGCGCCCGCCGCCACCAGTTCTACGAGTCGTGGATCCTCCACGAGGTCGTGCCGTTCGTCCAGTGGGACTGCGGCGGGGCGCACGAGCTGATCACCTGCGGCGTCAGCCTGGGCGCGTTTCACGCCGCGAACTTCGCGCTCAAGCGCGCCGACGTGTTCCCGCTCGCGATCGGCATGTCGGGCAACTACGACCCGGCGGCGTGGGACAGCTGGGGCGAGCGCGGCGAGGCCGCGTACTTCAACAACCCGATGGACTACGTCGGCAACCTCGAGGGCGATCACCTCGACTGGCTGCGCGGGCAGATCAGCCTCCTGCTCGTATGCGGCCAGGGCCAGTGGGAGGACACCACCGGCGCGCTCGAGTCGACGCGCAGCTTCGCCGGGCTGCTGCAGGCCAAGGGCCTCCGCTGCGAGCTCGACCTATGGGGGCACGACGTCCCGCACGATTGGCCATCGTGGCGAGCCCAATTCGCCCACCATCTGCCACGCTTCGTGTGATGGCGGAGACCACGCATCTGATCGGGCTGCTGCTCGGTACCGAGGACGACTGGCCGACGGCGTTCGAGACGCTGGTCTCGCGCCTCGGGCCGATCACCGACGGCGCGGGTCACACGCATCGGATCGCCACCGAGCGGATCACGATGGAGCCGTTCGACCTGCGCGACCGGCCCCGGTATGGGCTCGTGATCGACCGGCTCGCGTACTGGTACTACCTCCCGCGCGAGTGGCTGAAGAAGGTCGCGTTGATGGACGACGTGTACCTGCTCAACAGTCCGTTCACGTTCCAGGCGATGGAGAAGCACGCCGCGTACTGCGCGATGATCCGGCTCGGGCTGAAGGTGCCGGCGACGGTGCTGGTCCCGCACAAGGACCCGCCGGACAACTCCCGCTTCCAGTACACGGCCGCCCGCTACAACAAGGCGTTCGACCTGCCGGCGATCGCCGAGGAGATCGGCTACCCCCTGTTCATGAAGCCCTACGACGGCGGACAGTGGATCGGCGTCAGCCGCGTGCGCAACCGCGAGGAACTAGAGCGCACCTACGACGACTCGGGCCGGCGGCTGATGCACCTGCAGGCGTCGGTCGAGAACTTCGACGCGTTCGCGCGCTCGCTGTCGATCGGCCCCGAGACGATGGTCATGAAGTTCCGACCTGACGAGCCGATGCACGACCGCTACGAGGTCGCCCACGACTTCCTCACCCCCGAACTCGGCGACGAGGTGCTGACGATCAGCCGGCTCGTCAACGCGTTCTTCCACTGGGAGTTCAACTCCTGCGAGTGCCTGGTGCGCGGCGACCAGGTCCATCCGATCGACTACGCGAACGCCTCGCCCGACGTCGCGCTGACGAGCCTGCACTACTACTTCCCGTGGGCGATGAAGTCGCTGCTGAAGTGGTGCACGTTCTGCCTGGTCACTGGGCGCCGGCCACGGGTCGACCTCGACACGCGGCGCTACTTCGAGATCGGCGACCGCGAGGATCTCAGCTACGAAGAGAAGCTCGCCGCCTATCGCCGGCTGTCGGACGAGTACTTCGACGCCGACCGTTACCACGACTTCTGCGCGAGCCGGCTCGCCCACGTCGACGAGCTCGTGCTCGACTGGGTCAGCTCGGCAGACTTCGACGGGCTGCTGGTGAGGACCGTGCGGGCGACCTACCCGGCGCACGAGCAGGAACGGTTCGTCGCGCACCTGCGCGGGCTCGTCGGCCAGTGGGTGCGCGAGAACGATCGCCAGCCGACCTGGGCCTGACGGGCCGGCGCGGAACTCAGCCGTCGTCGACGAGGCCGACGAGCGGCCCGAGCAGCCGGCGCGAGCGTCGCGACAGGCCGGGGAGTGCCAGTAGCCGGTGCGTCGCCGGCGACCCGGCGTTGAGCCGCTCGAGTTGCTCGAACGCGATCGGGCGCCAGCGGTCGTCGACGATCTCGTGCGGGGCGTCGGGCGCGATCGTCGCCGCGTCGACGTCGAGGTGCTCGGCCCACAGGCGCAGCCGAGTGGCGCGGACGAGCTCGGGGTCGTCGGTGACCACGTTCATCTCGGTGTCGTTCATCAGCGAGTGAGCGTTGAGGTTCGCCGAGCCGACGGTCAGCCAGCGATCGTCGACGATCCCGACCTTGGCGTGCACGTACAGACGGTCGACACGCTCGCCGCTGAGCGAACGGATCGTGGTGGCCAGCAGCCGTCCCGCGTCACCGTCGGCGGCGGCGAGCACGCCAAGTTGTCCGAGCGTGTCGTCGTGTCCGTTGTTCGCCTTTGCGGGCAGCAGGATCACGACGCGGAACTCGTCGCACGGCGGGTGCTTGAGCTTCTGCGCGAGCAGCCGCACGATCTCGGGGGACCACAGGAACTGGTTCTCGAGGTAGACGAACCGCCGGGAGCTCGAGATCGCGCGCACGTAGCTTTCGAGGATCCGGTACTCGCCGGCGGGGATCGCGTCGTACATGCCGTTCGCGATCGTCCGCACGACCTGGAGCGTGTGCTCACCGGCGCGCGCCGGCGGCGCCGGCCGGTCGAGCTGCTGCCCGGTCAGCTCGCGCCAGCGCAGCGCGAGGTGATCCTCGACGTCGGAAACGGCGGGGCCGCGCAGGCGCGTGCCGACGTCGTGCCAGCCGAGCCGGCGCCGGGCCGGGTGGTCGCTCGTGTCGAACCGGTCGCCGGCGTAGTCGGTCATGTCGATGCCGCCGACGAACGCGACCGTGCCGTCGACGACCACCGCCTTCTCGTGATGGCAGTGGAACGGGTGCTCGCGCGGATCGACCTCGCAGCGGATCCGCGTGTGGCGAGTCAGGGTCTCGACGCCCTCGCGCACCTCTTTGCGCGTGGGGTGAAACGCCGGCACCGGGGCGCCCGCCCACACCAGCACCCGCACGTCGACGCGCTCCGCCGCCTCGGCGAGCAGCGACCCGAGCACGCCCGGGCGCTCGCCGCGGACGAGCTCGAAGTACGGCGCCACGTGCCATCCGGCGACGTGGACGTAGTCGCGGGCGTGCTCGATCGCGTCCGCGATCATCGGGAACGCCTCCGCGCCGTCGACGAGCACCTCAAGCGCGCAGCCGTCGCGGGGCGGCGGATCGCCCGAGGCCCACAGCCCTTCATCCGGGGGCGCGAGCGCGCGACTCCAGCCGAGGCGGCGGAGGCGCCACCGATGCTTGGCGCGCACCGCCGCCTCGACGCCGTCGCCCACCACCGAGTCGGCATGGGAGAGGAGTGAGGCGTACGACCCGGGCATGTCAACCAGATTGTTACCCGGATCTGGCCCGGCGTACGGGAATCAGGCCGCGATCGCCTCGAGCTCCTGCTCTCCGAGCGGGATCAGCTCCGGCTGCTGCTCGCGCTCGATCTCGTGCTCGCGGACCAGCCACAGCGCGAGGCCCGCGCCGGCGAATGCGACTACGGCGCCGATCACGAGGATCGTGTTCAGCCCGCTGAGGAACCCCTGGCGGGTCGCGTCGGCGACGAGCGCGCGGGCACCGTGCGGGACCGCCTGAAGCGCAGCCCCGAGCCGGCCGCCGGACGCGGCCTCGATCAGCTGGCGCGGGTGATCGCCGGTCGCCGCCGGCGTTCCCGCCGTCAGCGCCGCGATCTTGTCGGCGCCCCTGCCGAGGAAGAGCGCGCCCCAGGCCGCGACGCCGACCGCGATCGAGACCTGCCGGAACGTGTCGTTGATGCCGGCGGCCATGCCGCTGCGCTCCTTGGCGACGACGCTCACGGCGACGTCGGCGATCACCGGGTTCAGCAGGCCGACGCCGATCCCGGCGACGATGAAGCCCGGCAGCAGCGCGGTCCAGCCGTCGCTGGGGGTCAAGCCCGACATCAGCAGGAGCCCGCCACCGACGGCGGCGAGGCTCGCGGCCATCAGCACCCGTGCGTGCACCCGCCCCATCAGGGCGACGGCGAGCGGTGCGACCAGGAACGGCACCAGCGTGATCGGCAGGTAGCGGAGGCCGGCCTGAAGCGGCGAGTAGCCCAGGTAGTTCTGCAGGTACAGCGTCAGGTACAGGAACAGTGCGAACAGCGACGCCGAGACCGCCGCGGCCGCGAGCTGAACGCCCGTGAACGCGCGCCGGCGGAACAGCCCGAGTGGGAGCATCGGCTCCGGCACGCGCTGCTCGATCGCGGCGAATGCGGTGAGCATCGTGGCCGCGCCGGCGAACAGGCCGACGATCAGCGGGCTGCCCCAGCCCTCGTCGTTGCCACGCAGCAGCGCCAGCACCAGCATCACGAGCGCGCTGCTGAAGCTCACCAGCCCGAGCCAGTCGATCCGGGTCGCGTTCGGATCGCGGGACTCACGAATCCGCAGGAACGTGATGGCGACTGCGGCCACTCCAATCGGCACGTTCAGGAAGAACACCCAGCGCCAGCCGAAGCCGCTCGTGATCGCCCCGCCGACGAGCGGGCCGACCGCGACAGCGACGCCGATCGTCGCGCCGTAGATGCCCATCGCGGTCGCACGCGCGCGTCCAGCCGCGAACTCCTGCGCGACCAGCGCCAGCGAGACCGCGAACATCGCCGCGCCGCCGATTCCCTGAACCGCGCGGGCGATGTTCAGGAAGGTCGCGTCGGGCGCGAGGCCCGCGGCGAGGGATGCGGCCGAGAAGATTCCGAGCCCGATCGCGAACAGCGCCCGGCGTCCGAGGCGATCGGCCAGCGAGCCCGCGGTCAGGACCACCGCGGCCAGCGACAGCGTGTAGGCGTCGATCACCCACTGCACGTCGGTGAAGCTCGCCGACAGGTCCTTCTCGATCGACGGGAGGGCCGTGTTCACCACCGTGATGTCGAGCAGGAGCATGAAGGTGCCGACGCTCACCGCCAGTAAGGTCCACCACTTTCTAGACATAGATACCTCCGGTTTCGGTGCTAGACTTGTCAGGCAACCTTGTAAGGCTTCCGAACTGTCTGGCCACCTTATCAGGAGTCCTGACCAAATGTCAATCGATCACGACACACCGCGTCCGCCGTTGATGATTCGCCTGCTGAGCGTCGCTTTCGACGAGTTCTGCGAGGATCTGGAACGGCGTCTGGCGGACACGCCCTACAACGACATCCGCATCAGCCACGGCTGCGTGTTCGGGAACATCGACCAGGCAGGGACCCGGCTGACCGACCTCGCCGAGCGCGCTCGCATGACCAAGCAGTCCGTGGGTGAGGTCACGAGCGACCTCGAGCAGCGCGGCTACGTCGAGCGGGTGCCGGACCCGAGCGACGGCCGGGCGAAGATCATCCGCTTGACCGAGCGCGGGCACGCCGCTCAGGCACTCGGCGTGGGGATGATCGACGAGATCGAGCAGGAATGGGCCGACCGGTTCGGCGCCGATCGCGTGGCGGCGCTCCGCGACGCGCTCGAGGCGATCACCGCGGGGCAGCTCGCGGCAGTGCCGGCATGAGCGAGGCGAAGCTAGAGGACGGGGTTCCAATCACCGCTGGGTGGTTCGTCCTCAACGCGCGCGACGCGCGGTGGCTGCACAACGACATGCGCGCGCTGTGCCGGTTCAGCGGCGAGGGCGGCGCCCACTTCGACGACCTCGGCATCGGCCTGTACTGGATCCAGCCCGGCAAGCCGATGTCGCTGTATCACCACGAGGCGGGTCAGGAGGACTTCCTGTCTCCTGCGCGGCCGCGGCACGCTGATCGTCGAGGGGCAGGAGCGGGCGCTCGAGCCCTGGGACCTCTTCCACTGCCCGGCGCGGACTCCGCATACGATCGTCGCCGTCGGCGAGGAGCCGGCGCTGATCCTGGCCGTCGGCGCCCGCAAGGAGAGGGGCAGTGCGCGTTATCCGGTCGAGCCGGCCGCGATCAGGCACGGCGCCGGCGTCCCGGATGAGTCGACCTCGGCCCGCGAGACGTATGCGAGTTTCGGTGAGCCCCGGCGGGGGCCGGTGCCCGACATCTTCTAGCGTGCCGGCGGGTCTATTGCTGTACTGGCACTCGCCTCACGCGCTGTGAGCAACCGTGGTGCTTGAGTGCGCGGTTGGCGGCCGCGAGCTGCGCGTCGGTCGGGAACGCGTAGAGCTTCAGGAACGTCCCCTGGTAGTACGAGCACTGGATGTTTGACCAGTGCCTCGGCCCGGGGACGCGCTGGGCGCAACCGTGCTGCTTGAGGATCCGGTTGCCGCCGGCGAGCTGGAGCCCGCTGGGATGGGGGTGGCGCACGTTGAACAGCGCCTGCTGGAGCGCGCACTGCGAGTTCGACCAATGCGGGGTGGCGGTGGCGCCGGCCGGGACCACCAGCGCGGCGGTGGCGATCGCGGCCACAGTGGCGACGGGCGCGATCCATCTCACGGTCCGATTCGTTCGAGTCATCGACGGTTTATACCCCGGTGCCGGCGGACGGGGATCCGCGCCACCGGTTAGGCTGCCCGCGCACGGGCATGGCCTTCGACCTGGTGATCGACATCGAGAACACGCCGGGAGCGCTTGCGGAGGTCGCGGCGGCGATCAGCGACGCAGGCGTGAACATCGCCGCTGCCACGTGCATCGGCACCGGTGAGCGCGCCGAGCTCCACATCCTCGTCCCACACGCCGAGGCTGCCAGGCACTCGCTGGCGATCTCGCACCTGGCGGTCAGCCGCGAGCGCGAAGTCGTGGTGGTCGACGTCGAGGACCGCCCCGGCGTGCTCGCCGACCTGACCCGCAAGATCGCCAAGGCCGGCGTCGACCTCGACCTCGTGTACGTCGCCACCCGGAACCGGGTGGTGTTCGGCTCAGTCGATCTGGTGGCGCTGCGAGCCGCGCTGGACGTGGCCGGCTGACGGCGGCGGCCCGTCCGGGTACTGCTCGCGCATCTTGCGGGCGCGGGCGACCCGTACGGCGACATTGACGCCGACGTCGATCACGAGGATCAGTACGAGGGACCAGTACCTGGCGAACCCGTGGTGGAAATCCACGACCAGGTAGATCGCCGTCCAGACGCCGATGAACAGGCCGATCGCGGTGCAGATGTTGACCGCGGCGGTCAGGAACGGCGTGTCCAGGTATTCAGGGTCTGGTTCGACCGAGTGGCCCGGCATCCGGGCTCTCCAGCTGAGGAAGTTCGGATCAGGCATATCTGTCTAGATAGGGCTACCCGTGTCGGCGATGGGCGACTCGCTCGTCGTGCGCCGGCCACTGTCACAGGCGCGGCGGCTACCTCGTCAGAGCTGGTGCAATCCGAGGAATAAGGAGTCTGGGATGAAAGTGTTCGTTGCCGGCGCGACAGGCGCGATGGGAAAGCAGCTGGTGCCGCGGCTGGTCGCCGCTGGGCACCGGGTCACCGGCACCACGCGGAGCGAGGCCAAGCAGGCGGCGCTCTGGGACCTCGGGGCGACCCCGGTGGTGCTCGACGCCCTCAACCCCGACCAGGTTGCCGATGCTGTCGCCCAGGCAGGGCCCGATGTAATCGTCCACGAGCTGACCGCGATCGGGACGTTCGACATACGCCACTTCGACCGCACCTTCGCGATGACCAACCGCCTGCGGACCGAAGGTACCGACCATCTGCTGTCCGCCGGTCGCGCCGTCGGCGTGAAGCGGTTCGTCATCCAGAGCTACACCAGCTGGCCGTACGCGCGGACCGGCGGACCGGTCAAGACCGAGGAGGATCCGCTCGACCCGGCGCCGGCGACCGAGATGCGCGAGTCGCTCGACGCGATCCACCACCTCGAAACCGCGGTCATCGGCGCCGATTGGACGGAGGGGATCGTGCTCCGGTACGGAGCGTTCTATGGTCCAGGCACGGGCATGTCCCCAGGTGGCGATCAGGTCGAGATGGTCCGCAAGCGCAAGTTCCCCGTGATCGGTGACGGCGCCGGGGTGTGGTCGTTCGTGCATATCGAGGACGCCGCGGAGGCGACGGTCGCGGCCGTCGAGAACGGCAAGCGCGGGATCTACAACGTCGTCGACGACGATCCGGCCGCGGTCGCCGAGTGGCTGCCGGCGCTGGCGGAGAGGATCGGCGCGCCGAAGCCGTGGCACGTGCCGCGGTTGGTCGGCCGCGTGCTCGCCGGCGAGGCCGCGATCGTGATGATGACCGAGACTCGCGGGGCGTCGAACGCCAAGGCCAAGCGGGAGCTCGGCTGGGAGCCCCGACACCCGAGCTGGCGGGAAGGGTTCGCGGCATGACCGCGAGCTCGGGCTCGGGCTCGGGCGCGGCTGGGCGGGGCTCGGGCTCGGGCGAAGCGATGCTCGAAGCGCTCCGCCCGACGTCGTTCGCGATCGCCTACCGGATGCTCGGCAGCGTCGGCGAGGCCGAGGACGTGGTCCAGGAGGCGCTCCTGCGCGTCCATCGCGCCCTCGAGGCCGGCGAGCGGATCGAGTCGCCGCGCGCGTTCGTCGCGACCATCACCACGCGGCTGGCGATCGACGAGCTCCGATCGGCGCGGGCGCGCCGGGAGCGCTACGTCGGCGAATGGCTGCCCGAGCCGATCCTCACCGACAGTCGCGACGACCCGGCACAGCACGCCGAGATCGCCGATTCGCTGTCGATGGCGATGCTGGTCCTGCTCGAGACGCTGTCCCCCGAGCAGCGCGCGGTGCTGCTGCTGCACGACGTGTTCGACTACCGCTACGCCGAGATCGCCCCGATCGTCGGCAAGAGCGAGGACAACGTGCGCCAGCTGGCGACGCGAGCGCGAGCGCACGTCGAGGCGCGCCGGCCGCGCTTCGAGAGCTCGCGCGAGCAGCGCGACGAGCTCGCCCGGCGCTTCTTCGCGGCGGCGATGGACGGCGATCTCGGCGGGCTCGAGGCGCTGCTGGCCCACGATGTGGTGCTGACCGGCGATGGCGGCGGCAAGGTGCCGGCGCTCGGTCGTCCGCTGGCCGGTCGCGCCCGCGTGGCGCACGCGCTGATCACCTGGGTCCGCCTCGGATCCCGGATCCCGGGCGCGTCGCTGCGGCCGGTGGAGGTCAACGGCATGCCCGGAGCGCTGCTCTTGGACGGTGACGGCCGTCTCGTCGGCGTGTGGGAGCTCGAGATCTGGGACGGTGAGATCCAGGCGGTGAACTCGGTCGTCAACCCGGAGAAGCTCGCCCACCTCGGCCCGCTGGCGGACATGCGGGCGTTGCTGCGCGCGAGCGTCGGCACGAATCGCGGTGGCGGGACCGACGTCACATCCTCAGATACGACGCCCCATTGACGTCGAGCACGGCGCCGCTGGCCAGCTCGGCCGCCGGTGAGGCGAGGTAGAACACAGCGGCGGCGATCTCCTCGGCGGTGGCCACGCGCCCGAGCGGGCTCTCGGCGCGCCGCCGGTCGCCACCCTCGCCGGCGAGCTCGCCGGCGGCCATGTCGGTCTCGGTGAACCCGGGCGCCACCGCGGTGACCGCGATTCCGCGCGGACCGAGCGCGCGCGCCAGCGACTGGCCGAAGGCGATCAGGCCGGCCTTGCTGGCGCCGTAGCCGGGCTGATCGGGCTCGCCGCGAAACGCTCCACGCGAGGCGACGTTGACGATCCGCCCGCCGCCGCCCATGTGCTGGACCGCGCACCAGGTGACGTTGGCGGCGCCGATCAGGTTCACGCCGAGCGTTCGCTTCCAGGACTCCTGCCACTCCCAGTAGGACGTGTCGGTGATCGGGTGCGGCTCGAACACGCCGGCGTTGTTGACGAGCACGTCGATCCCGCCGAACGCCTCCGCGACCTCGTCGACCATGCGGCGGACGGCGCCGGCGTCCATCAGGTCGGCGCCGACGACGAGATGGCCGTCGCCGGGCAGCGAAGCCTGTACCTCGAGCGCCTGTTCCCGGCGCGCGCCAAAGTGGACCGCGACGCGGTCGCCCGACCGCGCGAACACGCTGGCGACTGCGGCGCCGATGCCCCGGGAGGCCCCGGTGACGAGCACGGCCCGGCTGGCGTCGTCGTCGCTGACGGCCATCGAGTGGTGCAGTGCCTCAGGTGACGACGCGACTCAGCAGCGAGCGCAGCGTGCCGCGCTCCTCGTCGCTGAGTGCGGACAGGAGCTCGTCGCCGATCTCCTCCTGGGCACGCTCAGCGCGCTCGAGCGCGACCCGTCCGTCGTCGGTGATGTCGACCATGTGCCGGCGCCGATCGGCGGGGTCGCGCCGCCGCTCGATGTAGCCCATCTCTTCGAGCTCGTTGAGCAGCAGGACGCAGTTGTTGGGGTCGAGCCACAGCGACTCGCACAGCTGCTGCTGGAGGGCGGGGGCGCCCTTGCGCAGGTAGCTCAACAGCATCAGCTGCCTCAGCTTGATGCCGAGCCGCTCGTCGGTGCTGCGCTTGTGGATGACCTTCGCCAGCCGCAGCAACATCACCACCGTCCCGGGCGAGGTGTCTACAGCCATCGGAACTTGCAGGGTACCAGGATTATCATCTTGCATCGAATGATAGTCCATGGTACAGTGATCATCAAGCGCGAAGAGACTAGCTACGCAGAAGGGATGATCACTATCAATAGTCTAATTAGTGGAGAACGGCGGCGGTGGGTCACCCTCGGGGTCGTCTGCATGGGCCAGCTGATGATGGTGCTCGACGCCACGATCGTGAATGTGGCGCTGCCGTCGATGCAGCGCGATCTCGGCTTCTCGCAGGCGAATCTCGCGTGGGTGATCGACGCCTACCTGATCGCGTTCGGAAGTTTCCTGCTCCTAGGCGGCCGGCTCGGCGACCTGTTCGGGCGCAAGCGCATGTTCCTGGGCGGCCTCGTGCTGTTCACGCTGGCCTCGGCGGCCTGCGGACTTTCTGACAGCCAGGTGCTGCTGATCGTGGCGCGGTTCATCCAGGGGCTCGGCGGAGCGGTCGCGTCGGCTGCGGTGCTTGCGCTGCTAGTGACCGAGTTTCCGAAGCCGGCGGAGCGCGCGATCGCGATGAGCGTCTACACGTTCATCGTCTCGAGCGGCGGGTCGATCGGCCTGCTCGCCGGCGGCGTGCTCACGCAGTCGCTGAGCTGGCACTGGATCTTCTTCATCAATCTGCCGATCGGGATCGTGACGTTCGTGCTCGGCCGGGCGCTGATCGGCGAGACCGAGCGCACCGGCCGCGGTCAGGGCATCGACGTACTGGGCGCGGTGCTCGTGACGGTGTCGCTGATGCTCGGCGTGTACGCGATCGTCAAAGTCACCGACTACGGCTGGATCTCGGCGCATACGCTCGGCTTCGGCGGGGTGTCGCTGGCACTGTTGGCGGCGTTCGTCGCGGTCGAGTCGCGTGTGGCGAACCCGATGTTCCCGCTGCGGATCCTGCGGGTGCCGGGGCTCGCGGCCTCGAGCCTGGTACGCGCGTTGCTGGTCACCGGAATGTTCTCGACGTTCCTGCTCGGGGTGCTGTACCTCCAGCACGTTCACGGCTACGGCGCGCTCGAGACAGGCCTCGCGTTCCTGCCGCTGACGCTGATCATGGGCGTGATGTCGCTGGGCGTGACCGCCCGGCTGATGGGGCGCTTCGGACCGCTTCGGGTTCTGCTCGTCGGGCTGGTCGCGATCGCGGCCTCGCTGGTGCTGCTGTCGCACCTGCCGGCGCACGCGAGCTACTTCCCGACGATCGTCGTCCCATTCGCGCTGCTCGGCTTTGGCGCCGGGCTGTCGTTCCTGCCGCTGATGACGATCGCGATGGCGAACGTGCCGCTCGCGGACGCCGGCCTGGCCTCCGGGATCGTCAACGCGTCCTTGCAGATCTCGGCGGCGATCGGGATCGCGGCGCTTGGGACGGTGGCGGCACAGCGGACCAAGGTGCTGAGCGGCCAAGGACAGCACCAGCTGCAGGCACTCACCGGCGGCTTTCACCTGGCCTGGGCGATCGGCGCCGGCACGGTCGTGGCCGGCGCGCTGATCGCGCTCTTGTGGCTACGCGCCCCCGCCCGTCCTTCAGAGGTTGTGGAGGTGCTCGAGGATGACCCCGTTTCGTTCGAATTGGAGGCAGCATGATGGCAACGACAACTCGTTCTGAAGTTCCAGTCCGGCGGTTGCTCGACCGCTCGCAGCGCCGCAAGCCACTGCGACTGTGGATCAGCCGGCGTGGCGTTCGCAACGGCGCCGGCGCCGAGGAGTTCGTGACCCAGGTCCGGGTCGGCAAGTCCGAGGCCGTGGTCGTCCCGTGGGCGGCCGACGCCGCCGACGACGCGGCGTTCGCTAGCTGACCATCGAGCCGACTGGGGTCGGCGCGCCGACCCCGACTTCGGTCGGCGCGCCGACTCGGGTCGGTCGGCGCTCGCGGTCGATCGGCCGACGTGAACCTCCAGGGCTCCGCGCGCATCGGCGTCGAGCTTGTGGGGGACGTCCCGGTCGATGATCGCGAGCGCCTCCTCGACTGGCAGCGGGCCGCGGTACGGGCGGTCGGCCGTCAGCGCCTCGTAGACGTCGGCGACGGCCAGCACTCGCATCGGGAGGTCGAGGTGACAGGCCTCGAGCGAGCGGGGGTATCCACTGCCGTCGAGCTTCTCGTGGTGGTTGGCGGCGAGGTCCGCCAGCGGAGCGAAGCACGGAGCGCGCTCGAGGATCCGCAGCGTGTGCACGGGGTGTGTCTGGATCGCGCGGAACTCGTCGGCGGTCAGCTTGTCCGGCTTGTCGAGGATGCGGTTCGAGATCGCGAGCTTGCCGATGTCGTGGAGCAGGCTCGCCCGCCGCAGCGTTCGCCGGCCGTCGTCGTCGAACCGCAGCGCGGCCGCGATTCCGTCGGCGATCTCGGCCACCCGCACCGAATGGCGGGCCGTGAACGGCGACTTGGCGTCGATCACCCGCGCGAACGCCGCCGCGACCCGATCTAGGCGGGCGTCGTCGCCGGCGAGCGCGAAGTCGGGCGGCTCCCACTCGGACACGTCGGGGGCCTCGAGCGCGGCCCAGAAGTCGCCGTCGCCGCAGAAGCGCAGGAACGCGTCGACCAGCGCGGGGTCGAACCAGCGCCCGCGGCGGCGCAGCGCCATCTTTCGCGCGGACCTCAGGCCCTCGGCGGCGTGGAACACCTCGATCGTCTGCGCCAGGCACAGGATCCGGGCCGCGAGCGGGATCTCCTCGCCGCACAGACCGTCGGGCATGCCGCGTCCGTCCCAGTGCTCGTCGAGGCTGTGGATCGCCGTCGCCGTCTGCTCGGACAGGAACAGCATCCGGGCGATCTCGGCGCCGCGGTCGCATCGCGCCTCCATGAACTTGCGCGTGACCTCGCCCTCGTCGCGGATGCCCTTGAGCACCTCGATCCGGCGGCGCAGCCCGGTGCCGGGCGCCACTGTCCGCAGCGACCACAGGAACGCCGCGCGGGGGTTCGTCCAGTCGACGAGCTTCGACGTCGCCTTGGCCACGCGGTCGTCCGCCGCGAACAGGACCGACATGCGGTTGGCGTTGGCCGAGCAGCCGGCGTCCTTGAGCAGCAGCGCGTAGAAGAGATCCGAGCGGTCCGACGCGCTGAGGTCGAGCTCGGCGGCCAGGCGCATCCCGATCAGGCACGACCGCACGGCGTGGCCCGGCGGCTGCCCCTCGGCGATGTCGAGCGCGTAAGAGAGCGCGCCGATCACCCCGGAGAGAGCTATCTCGGTCATACCTGGTGGCATCGGGGCCGCCAGCCGTCAGCTTGAGCGGTGGCGCCGTTTCCCGACGAGGGTTTCAGCCGCGCGTCAGGCGTCCTCGCCGACTCGATCCCGGCCGCGCGGTACCGCTCGATCAGCAGCCTGCGCGTCGCCGGGTCTCGGGTTCTCTTAACGGCGGGCATCAGGAGAGGGGCGGACCGGGCCGAGCATGCATAACGCGACATTTGGCCGGCGGCTCGTTGGCCTTGATGCGTTATGCATGCACCACATGCACAACGCGTCAAGGCCTGCGCTTGCGGGCGCGAGTGTCACGTTATGCATGCTGCGGAGCGCCGGCCCGGGCAATCCGCCCGCCCTCCCTCAGGTGCCTGCCGTTAAAAGGCGCCCACCACCCGAGGTCGCCGCACGGGCAGGTCGTGGCGGTGACCGTCGGCGGCCGGCTGGCAGCGGTCGATCCGCACGGTGCGTGTCAGGGATGGATCGACTCGCATGGGACGCCCGGCCGGAGTGACCCGCTCTCATACAGGTAGCCGCAGACCCGACCGGTACGCGCCTGCATCCCGCTGTAGTACCAGCCGTAGGTCTGGCTGTACACCAGGCGACCGTAGTCACGCTCCCACACGGCGCTCGCCGCCCGGCACCCCACGTGGACCGCGGAGCTGTCGGTGCGGTAGACCTGCCCACTCGTGTTCGTGTAGCGAAGGACCCATTTGTAGTTACACACCGTGCCGGCGCCGGTCCAGCTCATGTGCACTAGCGAGATGCCGAGTCCGCCGCGTGGAGTGCCCTCCAGGTCCATGCAGGTATACGCGGAGCTGAACCCCTTGATCCCGAAGCCGCTCGACGTGCATCCGAACGCGCTCGCGCCGCTCGCCGCCGGGAGCGCTGCCAGTGCTCCGACGGTGGCCACAAGCGCGAGTGACAGGACCAACCCGTGTCCGTAACCGCGACGCATAAAGCGATGCCGGACGTTCGCCGCAGAAGCGGTGCTGCTCATCGGTGCCACCTTTCGTTGTGTGGACGGTGACGTGGGGCCGTGCCTGTCAGGCAACGAACCGGACCCTGCTCCCCACGCAAAATGCTCGCTTACATGGGAAGACGCGGGATCGGCCCCGGCTATTCCATCGGGGTCACACCGCTTCCGAGTAACTGTCAGGTAACTGCGCTTCTCAAGTCTCGTCAGACCGGGATGTAGCGCGCGCCGAGTGCCGCAGCGAGATTGCGGTGCGCGGGTCCGGCGCCGATCAGGATCGAGCGCGCCGGGTCGAGATCGTGGGCGCGCGCGAACGCGAGCGGCAGCCCCGGGAGGGGCGGCCGGCACCAGCATGTCGGAGGCCCGCCGGCGTGCGGGCACAGTGCGGCTTGCGCCGAACCATCGATCGCGGCCGCCAGGCGCGCGAGATCTGGCTCGAGTGTTTCCGGGGTGCCGCCGGGGTTCCAATGGAACAGGAGATGTGGCGCCTGCGGATCGCCGCGCGTGAGCGCGTCCTCCCAGCCCGGGCGTGCGAGCGCCGCGGCGGCGACGAACACGCCTCCCCGTGCGGCGCGGCCCGAGAGGGGCGTGCGTGCGAACGCGATCGTCTCGATGGCGGCGAAGCCTTCGTCGATCGCCGGGGGCTCGAGTTCGCGGAACGTCCGCATCTGCGAGGTCGGCGCGAGCACGCCGGCGTGGCGGCGCGCTAGGTCGCGCAGCTGATCGGGGGCCGGGAGCGTGTCGAACTGAGCGAGCATGCGCTCGACGAGGTTCACCTGCGCGTCCGCGAGCGGGGTGTCGAGCCACACGCATCGCGTGGGGAGTCCGTGCCGGGCCGCGGCCTCGATCACGCGGCTGCGCGCGGCGCGGCTGAGATAGGTGTTGTCGAGGACGAGTTGGCGCGCGCCGGCGCTGAGCTCCGCGTCGAGCGCTTCGGCGAGCTCCCGGAGGGCTCCGCCGCGCTCGTCACGGTTGAGGCGGACGTAGCCGCGCGCGACGTACTCCTGGGCCACGCGGGTCTTGCCGGCGCCGGGGATGCCCATGACGAGCACGACCTCGCTTGCCGTCATCGCCGGGGGTTGCGACCGGCGCGGGAGGCCCGGGGCGCACGGGGCTGGGGCCGCCGAAGGCGCGGCGCAGCGCGGCCCGCGACTGCGCGTCGAGCGCGAGCCTCGCCGCGCGCACAGCGGACCGAGCCGTCTCCGGGCGGCGCGCGCCTGGGATCGCGACGACCACCGGGGACAGGTCGAGCAGCCAGGCGAGCGCGACCTCGGCCGGGGTCGCGCCGATCGCGTCCGCGACTTCGGACAGCGGCGGCCGGCGCCGGGCCAGCCCGCCCGCGCGCTGCGACCCACCGAGCGGGGAGTGCGCGATCACGGCGATTCCGAGCTCCTCGCAGCGCTCGACGATTCCGCCGCGGAGCGCGTGGTCGTCGTACGGACCGAGTGCGACCTCGACGGCGGCGACGGGGACGAGCTTCGAGCGCCTCGTCGAGCTGGTGGCGGTTGACGTTCGAGAGGCCGACATGGCGCACGAGACCCTCGTCGAGCAGGCGGGTGAGCGCGCGCACCGAGGTCCGCCATGGGGTCCGCGAGTCGGGGGCGTGGATCAGGTAGAGGTCGATCGGCAGGCCGCCGAGCGCGTCGAGGCTCGCCTCGCAGTCGGCGAGGATCGCCTTGGCACGGCCGTCGGGTATCCACGCGCCTGCGGGACGCTTCATCCCGCCCTTGGTGACAATGCGGGCGTCGGAGCCGGCGAGCGCGCCGGCGAGCAGGCGTTCGTTGTGACCGAGCTCGGCCTCGCCCTGGCCGTAGGCGTGGGCGGTGTCAAACACGGTCACGCCTGCCGCGAGCGCGGCCGCGATCGTCTCGCGCGCGAGCTCCTCGTCGCGGTCCGCGTCGGTCGACATCCGCATGCAGCCGAGGCCGATGCGGAGCTCCGAGGCGTCGAGCCATCCAGGACGGTTCAGGCGCCGTAGCGTACGTGACCGAGGCGGCCTTGACTTTGACCCTTGGGGAAGCCGCACACTCCAAGCGCAATCGCACCGTCCGGGACCGCGACTGCGATTCGCGGCCCGATCGGTGCTAGATGGCGGACGTTGAGCGAGATCCTTTGGCGTGTCGAGGAGCACGAGCCACTCACCGAGCGTGAGTGGGACCCGGCGGTGGCCCGGGAGGCGATCCGGGCGATCGTGGCCGACGCCGAGGCGGCCGAGCGAGACGGCGCGTGGCCCAGTCATCCGCTCGACGACATCCGGGAGGAGGAGCGGCTGTCCTCGCTGTACTTCGGCGGCGCGGGGATGATCTGGGCGCTGTCGAGACTCGGGTCAACGCTCGACGGGGCGGCTGCGATCGCGTGCGCGCTCGACCGGTACGGGCTCGCGCCGGATCTCGCCGACGAGGGATACGCACACGCGCCGAGTCTCCTGATGGGGGAGACGGGCGTGCTCGTCGTCGCGGACAAACTGGGGTCATCGGCGGCTGATCGCGATCGCCTGAGCGAGCTCGTGCGTGCCAATCGCGAGCATCCGACCTGGGAGTTCCTGTGGGGCTCGCCGGGCACGATCATCGGGGCCCGGGCCTGCGGACTCGAGGATGAGTGGCGCGAGAGCGCCGAGCTGCTCTACGCGCGGTGGGACGAGTCCTCGGACATGTGGACCGGCGAGCTCTACGGTCGCCCGCAGCGCTACCTCGGTCCCGGCCACGGCTTCGCCGCCAACGTGCACGCGCTCCGCGGATTCGCCGGCGACGAGGTCCTGCGTGCGCGCGTGGCCCGGCTGCTGACCCGAACCGCGGGGCGGCAGGACGGGCTCGTCAACTGGCCGCCGCTCGACGGCCCGCTGAGCGAGTACGCGACGGAGATCCGGGTGCAGTGGTGCCACGGAGCTCCCGGCATCGTGATCACCCTCGGCGATCTGATGCCGCTCGAGCTCGCGATCGGCGGCGGCGAGCTGACCTGGCGCGCCGGGCCGCTGCGCAAGGGACCCGGGCTGTGCCACGGCACCGCCGGCAACGGCTTCGCATTTCTGCGGCTTCACGAGCTGACCGGCGACCCCGTGTGGCTCGACCGGGCCCGCCGGTTCGCGATGCACGCGATCGAGCAGGTGCAGCGGGAGCGGACCGCGCTCGGCCGCGGGCGCTACACGCTGTGGACCGGCGACGCCGGCGTGGCGCTGTACGTCCGCGCGTGCCTCGACGAGGACGCCCGGTTCCCGATCATGGACGTGCTCTAGGCGGGCTCTGCACAGACCCGTTCGCGTGCGACCAGCGGATGCCGGCTGCGATTAGATTTGCACCGGTGCCGCCAATCCCGGTTTCGTTCATCACCGTCGAGCCGCACCCGACCGCGGTGGTCGCGCAGACGACGACCTGGGAGCGTTTCCCGAGCCTGTGGCGGCCAGCTGCTCGACGAGGTCTACGCGGTTCGTCCGTGGCCGCGAGGACCTGGCCACGGGCGGCGGGGGCGAGCGGTGGCAGAACGTGATGCTCTACAAGGACGACACGCCCGAGGTCGAGGTCGGCGTGCTGGCGGCGGCGCGGTTCGCGGGCGAGGGCCGCGTGGTCGCGTCCGAGCTCCCCGGCGGGGAGGTCGCGACCGCGGTCCACCGCGGCGATTACGCCAGGCTGGGCGCCACGCACGCCGCCGTGCGCAAGTTCGCCGTGGCCCACGGGCGCGAGCTCGCCGGGCCGCGATGGGAGATCTATGGCCACTGGCGCGAGGACCCGAGCGAGCTCGAGACCGAGATCTTCTGGTTACTGCGCTGACGTGGTCAGGCGAGCGCGGCGCGCTCGGCGTCAGACA
Organism: uncultured Solirubrobacterales bacterium; assembly: GCA_963699325.1. Taxonomy (GTDB): domain Bacteria; phylum Actinomycetota; class Thermoleophilia; order Solirubrobacterales; family Solirubrobacteraceae; genus Palsa-465. The sequence continues at coordinate 551,584 of CAVOTN010000026.1, forward strand.
GGGGCCGCTTCGCCCGCGTGGCCGGATCCCACGCAACGAGCACCGACTTCCCCGAAGCGGCGACGGTGCCATCCAGGAGCACGATCTGGTGGTCGATCTGGATGCTCGAGGTCCCGACGTGCGCCAGGCGCGTGACGACGTCCACCTCCCCGTGGTCCTTGCGCACCTCGGCCTGATGGTCGAGATCCACGTGCGCCAGCACGAAGCCTCCGTGTCCGTGGTCGTTGCCGGACCGGCGCATGAGCTCGCCGATCAGTCCCACTCGGCCCTCTTCCAGAAGCTCGTGGTAGACGGACTGATTCAGGTGCCCGAGCAGGTCGATATCCCGCCACCGAAGCTGGACGCGCACCGTGTGCTCGAGGTCGGAGGCCACGAGGCGGCAGTGTATGGCCGGATCGCAAGCGACCCGGCGCTGGGTCGCGCGGTCTGCTAATGCTGTCGGGGTGACGAGGATCGCGGTGACGGGCGGGAGCGGGAAGGCTGGGCGCGCGGTCGTCCAGGATCTGCTCGAGCACGGGCACGACGTGCTGAACGTCGATCGTGTGCCGTCGCCCGAGTCCAGCACCCCCGACTCGGCGGCCCCGTTCCTCCGCGCTGACGTGACCGACTTCGGCCAGGCCCTCGAGGCGCTGAGTGGCGGCGAGACGCTGCCCGGGATCGAGGCGGTCGTGCACCTCGCGGCGATCCCGTCGCCGGTGCACGCCACGCCGGATCAGGTGTTCCGCACGAACATCACCAGTACGCATACGGTCTTTGCCGCGGCGGCGCGGCTCGGCCTGCGGCGGGTCGTGTGGGCGTCGAGCGAGACCACGCTCGGTTTGCCGTTCGAGCGCCCACCCGACTACGCACCGGTCGACGAGGCGCATATGTATCCCGAGTCCAGCTATGCGCTGTCCAAGGTCCTCGGCGAGGAGATGGCGCGGCAGTTCAACCGCTGGAGCGGTGTCCCGATAATCGGCCTGCGGTTCTCGAACATCATGGTTCGCGCTGACTACGAGCAGTTCCCCACGTTCTGGGACGACCCGCATCGGCGCAAGTGGAACCTGTGGGGGTACGTCGACGAGAGCCACGTCACCCAGAGCGTGAGGCTCGCGCTCGAAGCGGACATCGACGGCGCTGATAGCTTCATCATCGCGGCGGCCGACACGGTGATGAAGCGGCCGAGCCGCGAGTTGATGGCCGAGGTGTTCCCGGGAGTGCCGGTGGCCGACAACGTCAACGGCACCGACACCCTGCTCGACATCACCAAGGCGCGGGGCACGCTCGGTTACGCGCCCGAGTTCAGCTGGCGCCAGATCCTGTCCTAGAGCCGGGGCCCGGCTATCGGTCGTCGCCGAGGACGTGCTCGGTGAGCCAGTCGTTGCGGAACGTCCCGCGCGGGTCGAGCCGATCGATGAGCGTCCGGAAATCGTCGAGCCGCTCGTACCGCGGGCCGATCTCGGCGGCGCCGGCGAGGAACACCTTGCCCCAGTGCGGCCGGGCCTCGAACGGCGCGAGTACGCGCTCGACCTCGGCCAGCGAGCGCTTCACCGCCGACGGCTCCGGGCCCCAGGTGAAGTGGATCGCGACCGTGTCCTGCGCGTACTGAGGACTCACCCACAGCGAGTCGGCCGCAACCGTCCGGATCTCGCTGACCAGGATCACCGGCCGGATCGCCGACGCGATGCCGCGGACGGCGTCGATCGCGCCCACCGCGTGATGTCGGGGGACGTGGAACTCGGACTGGATCTCGTCGCCGCTGCTCGGCGTGAAGCCCATCCGGAAATGCGGCAGGCGCTCTGACCACGGTCCGGCGACGCCGAGCTGCGGCGTGCAGTTGACCGCGTCGAGCCCGAGGATCGGGTGGCGGTGCTCGGTGGCGGGGACCGCGCGCCGTAGCGCCTGCGCGCCGGAGCCGGCGCCGGTGAGCTCATCGACGGCCTCCTCGCCGGCGCGGGTCTTGACCCACACCTGGTCGATCGTCTCGCCCCAGCGCGTGAACACGCTGACGCTGTAGCCGCTCGAGGTGACCGCGTCGAAGTGCTCGAACAGGTCCTCCCAGGGCACGCGCTCGAATACCCGTTGACGGACCTGGTAGGCGGGCTCGACGTCGAGCGTGACCCGGGTCACCGCTCCGACGGCGCCGAGCCCGACCACGAGCCCGTCGAAGTCCCGATCGCCGCGGGCGGCGGTCACGACGGCGCCGTCGGCCGTCACGAGCTCGAGCGCCGCGACGGCGCTCGCGAGGTTGCCGTTGCGGTCTCCGGACCCGTGCGTCGCGGTGGAGACCGCGCCTGCGACCGCGATGTGCGGAAGCGACGCCAGGTTCGCCAGCGCCACGCCCGCGTCCGCGAGCTCGATTGCGAGCTGGCCGTAGCGCACCGCGCCACCGCAGGTCACGGTCATCCGGTTGTGATCGACGACAACGTCGGGCGGGAGCCGGTCCAGGCTCACGAGCTCGGTCGAGTCGGCGATGTCGGTGAACGAGTGGCGCGAGCCGAGGACCCGGATCTGCGGGGCCGCCGCGACGATCTCCTGGACCTGCTCGAGCGTCGAAGGGAAGTGGATGGCACGCGCCCGGTAGGCGTGGTTCCCCGCCCAGTTCGTGGCCGGTATCGGGTCTGCGGCCACGCGCTAGTGGTTTGCGGGGGCGGCCACTAGTTCAGTTCTGCGCGTTTGACGTGCGCGTCGACGGCCTCGATGACCTCGGACACGCGCTGGCAGACCCCGACTCCGGGCCGCGTTCGCAACTGGCTGGCGAGGCCGCGACCCCCGACCACGAACTGCGCCCCCGGCCACGCGGCCTGGACCTCAGCGATCGAGTCGACGATCTGGGCCGACACCTCGGGCATCGTCACGCTCAGGCAGATGACGTCGGGCCGGTGGCGGAGCACGCTCGCCACGAGCGCTTCCGCGGGCACGTCAGCACCGAGCATCACGATCCAGTATCCGGCTCCGCTCAGCAGATTGCTCACCATCCGCAGAGCGACGACGTGGCGCTCGCCGGCGGGCGTCGCGAGCATCACCCGGTGACCGCGCCGCGCCTGCGCGACCCGCTCGGCCTCGCGCTGGAGGGCCAGCACGCGGATCGCGATCTCGGTCGCCAGATGCTCGTCGGCCACCGAGGCCTCGCCGCGTTCCCACAGCTCGCCCATGAGCCACAGCGCGGGCGTGATGATCCTCTCATCGATCTCCGCCGAGGTGAGCCTGGCGTCCATCGCCTCCCGGATCGTGGTCTCGGCCGCGACCTCGTCGCCCGCGATCAGCGCAGCCGCAAACGCTCGTTCTAACTCGCTGACCCTGCTCGCGCGAAGCTCGCGCGACTCGTTTTCGCGGTGGCCCATCTCGCTCTCAGGCGCGACCATACAGCGTGGCGTCGAGTTGCACCGGGAGCGCGCTGCAGCGTCGCGTGCGCCGTCGTGCGGTGACGGCGAGCGTGCGCGCCTCAACCTCTGATCCACAGATGCTGGTAGGGGGCGAGGATGATCTCCTGACCATCGCGCTCGAGCGGGCGGCCGTCGACCTCCGCCGCGTCGTCGCTCGCGGCCAGCGTCACCCGCTGCGGGTCGGCGGTGAAGTTCGCGACGACCACGACGCGCTCACCGGCCTGCTCCCGGGCGATTGCGAACACGTGGTCGTTGCCGGTGAAGCGCGCCTCGGATCTTCCCTGGACGTGGATCGCACGGGTGCCACGGCGGGCCGCGACCAGCCGCTGGAGCCCGGCCCACAGCCGCCCTTCCACGGTTGCGGGGTCGTGCCGGCGCTCGGCCGCCTCCCAGTCCATGAACGGCCGGTGCATCCACCGGTTGTCGGGATCCACCCGTCCTGCCGGGTCGTTCAGCAGCCCGAGCTCGTCTCCCATGTAGATCAGCGGCAACCCGCCGTGCGCGAACGCGATCGCGTACAGCAGCAGGATCCGCCGGATCGCGAGCTCGACCGCGACCTCGTCCTCGGCACTCTCGAGCCCCGCCAGCGACGCGGTGCTGCCGCTCGTGCGCGCCTCGCCCGTGTCCGGCTCGGGCTGGAAGCGCGCGCCGCGGGCAAACGTGCCGGGGAAGTCCCCCGCGTAGAAGTCAGACAGGAACTTCCGGTGCAGGTGGGCGTCCTCACCGGCGCGACCGGCGTCCTCGTCGGTGATCGACCATCCGATGTCGTCGTGACAGCGGACGTAGGTGACCCAGCCGGCGCCCGGTGGGACCGGCGGCATCGCCTGGAGCGTGGCGGTCAGCAGGCCCACCCGGCCGGACGCGAGCGCGCTCCAAAGCAGCACCATCAGCACGTTGTGGTAGGCGAGGTCGCATTCCTTGCCCTCGTGCTTGCCGGTTCCGAGGTAGGGGACGAGGTCCTGTGGCGCCACGATCGCCTCGGCCTTGAACGCCACGGCGGGCGCCGCGATCCGGACCGCGGCCCGGAACGCCTGGAGCAGCTCGTGCACCTCGGGCTGGTTCTGGCAGTTCGTCCCTAGCCGCTTCCACAGGAACGGCGCCGCGTCCAGGCGCAGCACGTCGACCCCGACCTGCGCGAGCGCGAGCATCGTCTCGGTCATCGCCACGAACACCTCGGGATTCCCGTAGTCGAGATCCCATTGGAACGTGTTGAACGTCGTCCATATCCAGCGGCCGTCGACCGCGGTGAAGTTGCCGGGCGCGATGTCAGGGAACACCTCGGGCAGTGCGAGCTCGTATGCGTCGGGCTCGGTGCGGTCCGGGAACGTCCGATAGAAGCCGGGGCGCGAGGTCCAGTCGTGCTCGGCGGCGGTGTGGTTGAGCACGACGTCGATGCATAGCGCCATGCCGCTCGAGTGCAGCTCGGCGGCGAGCTCGCGCAGATCCTCGATCGACCCGAGTTCGGGCTCGACCGCGCCGTAGTCGAGGACGGCGTAGCCCCCGTCGCTGGGCGCGGGCCGCGCGTGCAGCAGCGGCATCAGGTGCAGGTAGCTGACCCCGAGCTCGTGCAGGTAGGGCAGGCGCTCGCGCACGCCCGCGAGCGTCCCGGCGAACCGGTCGACATACGCGACGTATCCGACAGCCTGCTCGCGCTGGAGCCAGTCGGGAGTGATCTCGCGCTCGTGGTCGAGCTCGCGGAGCTCCGGCGGGCGCTCGGCCGCAGTCCGCTCGATGGCGACCAGCAGTGCCCGCCAGGCCCCGGAAAGCCGTTCATCAGATCCATACAGCGCGAACACCGGATCGCGCAGCTCTGTGAAGAACCGCTCGAACCGCACCGCGAAGGCCGCGTCGCCGTCGACGATCTCGAGCGCGGCGTGGTAGTCGGCGCGGACCTCCGCGCGCATCGCGTGCACGTTCTGCATTCAGATGTTGCGCCCGGCGTCCTGCCAGTAGCGCTGGCGAATCCGGCGCTTGAAGATCTTGCCGGTCTCCTCGCGCGGCAGGTCGTCGTCGAACACGACCACGTTCGGCACCTTGAATCCGGCCAGGCGAGAGCCGACGTGATCGCGCACGGCGGTCTCGGTCAGCCCGGCGGACGGATCGGCGTCGACGTGCGCGGCGAGAACCTCGCCGAAGTTGTCGTCGGGGATACCGAAGACCGCGACGTCGCGGACGCCCTCGAGCTCGAGCAGGCAGGCCTCGATCTCGGCGGGATAGATGTTCACTCCGCCGGAGATGACCATGTCGCGCGCTCGATCGGACAGGTGCAGGAACCCGTCCGCGTCGACCCGGCCGATGTCTCCGATCGTGATGTAGCCGTCGCGATCGATCTCGCGGCGCCGGTCCTCCTGGTCGAGGTAGGTGAAGCCGGGCCAGTAGCCCGGCGGCCGGATGTACACCTCGCCGGTCTCACCGGTCGCGAGCAATTCACCCGCGGGGTTGAACACATGGATGTCCGCGTCCGCAAGCGGCCGGCCGACGGTTCCCTCGTGAGCGAGCCATTCGTGGCTGTCGCAGGCGACGACGATCCCGATCTCCGTCGCCCCGTAGTACTCGAGGATCACCGGCCCGAACCACTCGATCATTCGCCGCTTGACGTGGACGGGACACGGCGCCGCCGCATGGACGACGCACTCGAGCGAGCTCACGTCGTAGCGTGCGCGGACCTCGTCGGGAAGCTCGAGCAGTCGCACGAACATCGTCGGGACTGTTTGGGCGTGGGTGATCCGCTGCGAGTCGACAAGCGCCAAGAACTCCTCGGGCTCGAACCGCGGCATGATCGTCAGCTCGATGCCGAGTGCCAGTGCGAACAGGCCCTGCGAGTTCGGAGCCGCGTGGTACATCGGCGCGGTGATCAGCGTCCTCATCCCCGGCCGCAGGCCCATCGCCGCCAGCGTCACCTTCGCCACCTGCTGCGACTGCTCGGGGGTCATCGCGTCGCGGAGCACGCCCTTGGCCAGGCCGGTGGTGCCCGAGGTGTAGATCACGCTCATGCGGGCGGTCGCTGCCTGATCGGCGTGCGGCTGCGCGTCGCCGATCCAGTCGTCGAGCAGGGGGTGGCGGCCGGTGGCGGGCGCGTCGCCGTAGTGCGCCGCGGTTTCGGCGGGGACCGGGACCTCGATCAGTTCGACGCCCTCGGGCAGCGACTCCTCGACTCCGGCGACCAGGTCGGAATGGACGAACACCGCCCGCGCGCGTGAGTGCGACAGGACGTGCCGGAGCTCCCGGCCGCGCGAATGCCAGTTGACCGGCACCGGCACCGCTCCGATCAGCGGGCAGGCGGCGCTCACCGCTAGGAACGTGGGCTCGTTGCGGAGCACGAGCGCGACCCGCTCGCCGTCCTCGACCCCGGCCGCGCTGAGCGCGGTCGCGATCCTGGCGGCCTGCGCCGTCAGCTCATCGTGCGGGATCTCGCGCTCACCGAACCTCACCACCACGGCGGGCGTAGCATCGCAGGCGCGGAACGGCCTGCGTGCGGTCAGGCCGACTCGTGACTGACCCGGCGCCGCCCGAACCAGCCGAGGACCGTGTCGCGGATCCGGCCGAACAGCCCCGGCTGCGGCTCCTGTGCGGGGCGGTCGGCGGTCGGCGGCTCGGGGGCGGGAGCGATGGGTTCGGCCGGCAGCGCGGGCGCCGGCTCTGAAACTGGTGGCGGCGTGCTCTTCGGGCGGGCGGGGGCGGCGGTGAACATCGACTCGGCCGCGGCGTTAGCCCACATCATCGCTTCGAGGTACAGGTCGCCCGCGCCGTCGACGACCGAGGGCAGATCGTTGATCTCACCGGTCTCGAGCGCGGTGACGCACTGCAGCAGCAGGCCGCGCTTGCCCTTGCGGGACACGAGCGCGTCGCGCATCTCCGCGGCGAGCGGGAGCGAGGCGACCACGTCGATCATCGGGGCGTCCATCATCGCGTCGAGCACCGAGAACAGGCCGAGTGTGAACAGCTCGGCGCCGCCGGCGATTCCGAGTGCCTCGCCGGCCAGCTCGCAGAAGCGGGCGCGGATCAGCGCGGTGACCGTGAGCTCGGTCGGCTTGTCGTCGATGCTCGCCAGCACGCTCAACGTCGACCAGCGCTTGACGTTCTCGAGGCCGAGCAGCGCGAGCGCCTGGCCGATCGACCGGACATCGCCGCGCAGGCCGAAGAACGCCGAGTTGACGTAGCGGAGCAGCCGGAAGCTGAGGGCGACGTCGTGGGCGATGAGCTGCTCGATCTGCTCGAGCTGGACCGCGGGATCGTTGAGCACCGCGGCCACCTGCAGCAGCGCGAGGCGGTTGGCGGCGATCCCGCGAGTGCACGCCACCGCCGGCCGGCAGAAGAAGTAGCCCTGGAACAGATCGCAGCCGGCGTCGACGCAGAACTCATGGTCGGCCTGGGTAGCGAGCTTCTCGGCGACGAGCTTGCCCGCGAATGGCTTCAACCGCTCGACGAGCTCGGTGAGCGGCTGCCGGCCGAGCTCGGCCATGTTGAGCTTGACCACGTCGAACAGCTCGAGCAGCTGCTCGGAGCCCTCGCGGTAGCGGAAGTCGTCGAGCGCCAGCTTGTAGCCCTCGCTCTTGAGCTGGCGGAGAGCGGTGAGCATCTCGTCGTCGAACTGCTCGGTCTCGGGAATCTCGAGGCCGACGAGACCGGAGGGGATCGCGCGGGCGAGTCCGCCGACGACGAACTCGCGTGAGATGTTGACCCAGGCGGTCCGGGTGCCGACGATCCGCTCGAGGTCGAGCTCGGTGAGCGCGTTGAGCACGACGGTGGCGGTCGCGCTCTCGGGGTTCGCGATCATCGCCACGTCGTTGGCGTAGCCCTCGCCGCGGAACAGCAGCTCATAGCCGACGACGTCGAGCTTGTGGTTGAAGATGGGCTGGCGAGCGACGAATGCGTCTGGCATGGGGAAGCCTGGGTGCGGCCGTTCCTTTGTTTCCTAGGTCGGCAACCGGTGGCGAGCCTTAAGCGGCGGGTGTGCGGTCTGGACGCCTCGGCCGCACAGTCCTAATCCGCTTGCCGCGGCGGCCGCCGGCGGATAGGTTTGCGTCATGGCTGATCAAACTCTCACCGTTGTCAACGAGGTCCCCCGCTCCAGCGCGATCATCCACGCCCCGCCGAAGGGAAAGCTGGCCTTCAGCGGTGACGGGCCGGATCGCTTGCTGTGCGGCGGTTGTGCGATCGTGCTGGCCGAAGGCGTCAGCGACGGGCAGCTGTTCGGCGTGTTCATCGAGTGCCCCGAGTGCGGGACACTGAACGACGTCAACTCCTGATCGCCGGCGCGTCGGATGGTTCCCGCGCCGGCGGGCGTCACGTCCCGCGCCGGCGCACGTCACTTCCCGCCCCCGGGGGCGGGTCACTTCCCCGCGGGGCGGCGGATAGTCCGGAAGTCGCTGGCGAGGTTCGCGTCGAGGATGTACGCCCAGGGCAGCAGGAAGTAGCCCTTCATGCCCCAGTCAGGGCCCCATGAGTTGCGCACCAGCCCGTAGTTGGGCTGGTCCTTGAGGTAGCCGACGAGCAGGACCTCGTGTCCTCCAAGCTGCTTCTCGTTCCGGGTCGGGAGCGGCACGATGCCCGTCTGGGCAACCTGCTGGGACTCGAACGACTGGTACACGGAGAACCCGAGCGCGATCGTCTGCCGGTTGGAGAGCACGGCACGCATCGTGTCGAGGTTGCGCGGAACGACCTTGTAGTTGGAGATCCGGTGCTGGCGGGCCTCGCCGTCGAGGCTCGCCGGCGGGTCGTCGGAGAACTTGGAGATGTCGTAGGGCCAGTCGGCCTCGGGCGGTACGCCGAGCTTCTGGCAGACCTTGAAGCCGTCCCGGCCGTACGCACCCGTGTCCTGGTTGGCGGGCGCGCCCTCGAGCTGGCGCTCGTAGTAGTAGATCCACAGCCGCGACAGGACGCCCGGGTCCGCTCCGTTCAGCTTCGCGTCGTACTCGACGGCGGCCGCGACCGCGTTGGCGGTGCAGCTGCCGAGCTGGCCCTGATCGAACACTGCGGGAAGGTCGGCGCGCGGGTCGACCTCCTCCAGCACGGTCAGCTCGGAGGCGTCCGCGATGTGGTCGCGGGCGTCCGGGAGGGACGGCTTCCAGCCGTAGCGGTGGATCTTGCGCGGCGTCAGCCCTGCGTTCTGAAGTGAATCGGTCATGTGCCCCTTCTCCGGTCCGGACAGCCTCGGTGCGCGTGCTCACCAGGCGAGCCCCCGTTGTTCACCAATCGCCTAACAACCATACGTGGTCGCGGTTCCGGGCGTCAAGGCCGCCGACACGAGCATGTAGAAGTTGACCCCGGTCCTCGGGTCGGGCATCGCGTTCGCCGATCGGGGTCGCCACAAGCTCGCGGGGACCGCCGGCGAATGGCCCCTGGTTGCCGTCGCCGAGTTGGTGGCGAGCGGGCTACCCCGGCCCGCGTGAGCCGGGAACGACCAGCCCGGACTCGTACGCGGTGACGACCGCCTGCGTCCGATCGCGCAGTCCGAGCTTGTTGAGGATGCGGCTCACGTGCGTCTTGACCGTCTCGTCGGTGACGACGAGCCGGCGCGCGATCTCGGGGTTTGACAGTCCTTCGGCGACGAGTCCGAGCACCTCGGTCTCGCGCGGGGTGAGCTCGCGGAGCGCCGGCACGGGTTGCAGCTTGGCGGACGGCCGCTGCGCGAACTCGCTGATCAGTCGGCGGGTGACACCCGGCGCGAGCAGCGCGTCGCCGGCGGCGACGATGCGGACGGCTTCGATCAGCCGTTCCGCCGTGACGTCCTTGAGGAGAAACCCGCTGGCGCCGGCGCGGAGCGCGTCGTAGACGTACTCGTCGAGGTCGAACGTCGTCAGCACCAGGATTCGCGGCCCACCCGCCGGCCCACCCGCCCCAGGCCCAGCCGCCCTGTCCGGCGCGTCGCTCGCGAGCACGCGCGTGGCCTCGATCCCGTCCATACCCGGCATGCGGATGTCCATGAGGACGACGTCGGGACGATGCTCGCGGCTGAGCTGCACGGCCTGGTGTCCGTTCGACGCGGTACCGACGACCGTGAAGTCAGGCTGGGTGTCGAGCAGCTCGGCAAACCCCGAGCGCACGACCTCATGATCGTCGGCGACGACGATTCGGATCGCCGGCGCGGTCGCCGGCGCGGTCGTGCTCACCGGAGCGCCTCACTCGCATCGGTGGGCAGCGTCGCCTCGACGAGGAACCCGCCGCCGGCAGCGGGGCCGGTTCGCAGCTGCCCCCCGACCGCTGCGGCGCGCTCTCGCATCCCGGACAGGCCGTGCCCGCCGGCAGGGCCGTCGTCGGGCGGGCCGGGCCCGTTGTCGCGGATCCGGAGGCCGAGCATGCGGTCGCCGTAGTGCAGCTCGACGTCGACGCCGGCGCCGGGCGCATGCCGGCGGGCGTTGGTGAGCGCCTCCTGGACGATGCGGTACGCGGCGAGCTCGACGCCGGGGTCGAGCGCGACCGGCGGGCCGCTGAGGATCAGCCGCGCGCCCGAGACGGACGCCTCGCGGGCGACGTCGAGTAGCTCGTTGAGCTGCTGAAGGCCGGGTTGCGGGCGAAGGCCAGGGGTTTCGGCGCCGGCGTCCTCGCGCAGCACGCCGAGCAGCCTTCGCATCTCGGTGAGGGCGGAGCGGGCCGTGTCCCCGATCGCCGACAGCCGCCGCGCTCCGGCCGGCGGCATCCCGGGGGTCGACACGCGGGCCGTCTCGGCCTGGACCGCGATCATCGAAATGTGGTGGGCGACGACGTCGTGCAGCTCGCGCGCGATCCGCGCCCGTTCGCCGCGTGCCGCATGCTCGAGCAGGTCCCCGGCGGCCGCCTGGCGGTCCGCGTCGTACGACAATGCCTGAGCGCGCGCCCGCTGCGCAATCCCCGCGAACGCCGCTCCCGGCGCCAGGGCGGCCAGCAGCAACGTGAGCACTCCGGCCTCCGAGCCGCTCGGGACCGGATGCGTGAGCGCGAGCACGAGGAAGGGCGCGGACAGGCCCACCGCGATCGCGTGGGCTCGGGAGGCGGGCCGGCCGTCGCGGGCCAGCGCGTAGAGGACGGCGAGAACGGCGACGAGCGCGGCGACGGTCAGCGCGTGAAACAGCGCCACCGAGACGACGCTCGCCGCGACGACGGTGATCGCGGCCGCGAAGCGGCCGACGAATGCGGGCGGCAGCGTCGTCGCGAGCGCAACCGTGCATAGGGCGATCAGCCGTTGCGCCGGCGCCGGGTCGAGCGAGGCGCGCACGATCGACTCGATCACCGCGAGCAGGCCGAGCGATCCGAAGGCCACGAGCGGAGTGGTGGCGCCCGCGGTCATCGATCCATGATGCTCGGATCTTCCACGGCGCCAGCTGTCTGCTCCCACCACGTGAATCATTGTCGCCGCTGGCCGCCCGGTCGGCATCGCCCGGGACAGCGATCCCGCGATCCCCCGTGCGAGTGACGCGCGAGGAGTCGGGTAGCTCGCGTCAGCGACCCGAAAGATGGCTCGCCGGCGCGACGACAAGACGGCCGCTCGCCGCCTAGCTTTCCCGGCATGGACGCGACGATCGAAGTCAACCGAGTGCGGAAGCGGTTCGGGGAGACGGTCGCCCTCGACGGCCTCTCGTTCACGGTCACGCCCGGCAGCGTGACGGGATTCGTCGGGCCCAACGGCGCCGGCAAGTCGACCGCGATGCGGGTCATCCTCGGGCTGGATGCGCTCGACGAGGGCAGCGCGCTGATCGGCGGGCAGCCATACGCGAGCCTGCGCCACCCGCTCCGGCATGTCGGGTCGCTGCTGGACGCCGGCGCACTCCAGCCGAGCCGGAGTGCGCGCAATCATCTGCTGTGGCTGGCCCATTCTCAGGGTCTGTCGTCCCGTCGCGTCGATCAGGTGATCGAGCAGGCGGGCCTCGACGGGGTGGCGCGTCGGAAGGCCGGCGGCTTCTCGCTGGGTATGCGCCAGCGGCTCGGGCTCGCCGCCGCGATGCTCGGCGACCCACCGATCCTGATCCTCGACGAGCCGTTCAACGGCATGGACCCCGAGGGGATCGTGTGGATGCGCGGCTTTCTGCGCTCGCTCGCCGCGGAGGGGCGCGCGGTGCTCGTCTCGAGCCACCTGATGAGCGAGCTCGAGGGAACCGCCGGACATCTCGTCGTGATCGGCCGCGGCAGGCTCGTCGCCGACACGAGCGTCGCCGAGTTGATCGCGGCTGCCTCCGCCGGCCGGGTCACGCTGCGCACAAGCGCGCGCTCCGAGGCGATGACCACGCTCGCTGACGCGGGCGCGACGGTTGCCGCCACCGGGCCTGACACGCTCACGGTCTCGGGGCTGGTGTCGGAGAGGATCGTCGAGCTACTCGGCGCGCGCAGGGTGCCGTTCTCCGAAGTGTCCGTCGCACAGGTCGAGCCTCGAGGAGGCGTACATGGAGCTGACCCGGGATGCGGTCCAGTTCCGCGCCGAGCAGCCGGCGGTCGGGACCCCCGCCGCGGAGGCGACTCGGTGAGCGCCACCGCCGCGCCTTACCGGAGCGAGATGCGGGTCGGTCGCGAGGGCTTCGCGCAGCTGCTCCGGTCGGAGTGGACGAAGTTCCGGACCGTTCGCGGCTGGGTCATCACGACGCTGCTGGCTGCGTTTCTGATCGTCCTGTTCGCGTACCTGGGCACGTTCCGCCACCAGGACGGCGGCATCTGTGTCGGACCGAACCCGTCGGCCGGAACGTGCCAGAGCTTCGCCCACCCGACGCCGCCAATCGGTCCCGGGGGGGAGGCGGTCACCGACACTTACTACTTCGTACACCGAACGCTGGCCGGGGACGGCACCATCACCGTGCGCGTCAGCTCGCTGAACGGTCGCGTCCAGGGCGGAGGTGGAAGCGGTGGGTCGGTCTCGGTGCAAGACATGGCCGGGACCTCCGGTCGGCTACAGCCCTGGGCCAAGGCCGGACTGATCGTGACCGCGAGCGCGAAGCCAGGCTCGGCGTACGCGGCCGTGATGCTGACCGGTGGCCACGGGGTGCGGATGCAGTACGACTACACCCACGACACGGCGGGTCGCGAACGTGTCCGCCGGCACGCCGCGCTGGCTGCGGTTGACCCGGTCGGGCGCGACGCTGACCGGTTACGAGTCAGCGGACGGGAGCACGTGGACCCGCGTGGGCTCCGCGCAGCTTGCGGGGTTGCCGCGGACCGTCCAGGGCGGTCTGTTCGTGACCTCCCCGCAGACCGCTCCGACGCAGCAGACCTTCGTGCCGGGCGCCGACGGCGCGGCCACCGGCGCGATCGCCACGTTCGGCGCGCCCGACCTCCATGGCGGATGGTCGGCCGATGGCTGGACCGCGCAGGACATCGGCAACAACGGCTCGATCATGACCCTGAGCTCGGTCGGCTACCAGCGACTCCGGCTCTGGCTTCACGATCGCTGGTTCGGGAGATATCGCGCCTTCGGTGGGCGCTGGCGACACCGACAAGAACGCTCTCACCGGCGTGTTCGTCGGCCTGGTCGCGCTGATCGTGCTCGGGGCGATGTTCGTCACCGCCGAGTACCGCCGTGGGCTGATCCGCACCACCTTGACCGCGAGCCCCCGCCGCGGCCAGGTGCTGATCGCGAAGGCGGTCGTGATCGCGGCGGTCGCGTTCGTCGTCGGTGCCGCCGCGGCCGCGGTCTCGATCCCGCTTGGGAACCACATTCTGCGCGTCAACGGCAACTTCGTTTATCCGGTCAGCACGCTCACCGATTTGCGCGTGATCCTCGGGACGGGGGCACTGGTCGCGCTCGCCGCGGTGTTCGCACTGGCGCTCGGCACCGCGATGCGCCGCAGTGCGGGTGCGGTCACGGCGGCGATCGTCCTGATCCTGCTGCCGTACATGCTGGCGTTCGCTTCGGCCCTGCCCGCCGGTCCCTCGCAGTGGCTGATGCGGATTACTCCCGCCGCCGGGTTCGCGGTCGAGCAAACGCTCCCGCAATATCACCAGGTCGCTTATCTCTACACGCCCTCCGAGGGGTTCTATCCGCTGGCGCCCGGAGTCGGCCTGGCCGTGCTTGCCGCGTACGCGCTTGCCGCTCTGCTGGTCGCGTACCGCGTCCTGCGCGCTCGAGACGCATGATCGAGGCCCTGCACGCCGAGTGGACCAAGCTCCGCACCGTCGCCGGCACGGTGTGGCTGCTGCTCGCCGCGATTGCGTTGACCGTGGCGCTCAGCGCGATCGTCGCGCTCGCGGTCAGCTACGGGTCGATCGGCTCGGGCCAGGACATCACGAGGCTGAGCTTGGCCGGCGTCTACCTAGGGCAGGCGATCGTCGCGATCCTTGGCGTGCACGCGATCACCGGCGAATACAGCACCGGGATGATCCGGGTGACGCTGAGCGCCATGCCGCGCCGGCCGAGCCTGCTGGCGGCCAAGGCTGCGATTCTGAGCGCGCTTGTCCTGGCGGCGGGAACCGTCGGGGTGCTCGGCAGCGTGTACGCGGGGCGGCTGATCCTGCCCGCGCATGGGTTCACCAGCGCGCACGGCTACCAGCTCCTCTCGCTGAGCCATGGCCCGACGCTGCGCGCCGCGGCCGGCTCGGTCCTCTACCTGGCGCTGATCGCGCTGCTCAGCCTCGGCATCGGCGCCGCCGTGCGCGACTCCGCGGTCGCGATCGGCGCGATCCTCGGCCTGCTGTTCCTGTTCCCGATCATCGCCGCGCTCGTCGGCGACCCGCACCTGCGCCGGCACCTCGAGCAGATCGGTCCGATGACCGCGGGGCTGGCGATTCAGGCGACCACGAACCTGCGCGGTCTGGCGATCGGGCCGTGGGCGGGCCTCGGAGTGCTGGCGGTGTGGGCGGCTGCGGCTCTCCTCGCCGGCGGGTTCCTGCTCGGGCGGCGCGACGCGTGAGAGTCCGTACGGTCGGCCGGACCACGAGACCGATCGAGCGCAGGGGCGCCCGGCAGGTCGTGACCGTGTGACTGTAGATTGACGACGATGGAGCCCAAGCACGTGGCCGATTCGCGATGTCAGCTTGTCCGGTGGATGGGCGTGCTCGACGCCAACCCGGCCGGGAACGTGCACGGTGGCACGGTGATGAAGCTCTGTGACGAGGCAGGGGCGCTGGCGGCGATCAAGCACTCCCGCCGGCGCGTGGTGACCGCCGCGATGGACCGCATGGCGTTCCTCTACCCGATTCGGATGGGGGAGCTCGTGACGTTGAGCGCGTCGGTGAACGCGGCGTGGCGAACCTCGATGGAGGTCGGCGTCCGCGTGGATGCCGAAAACCCTCGCACGGGCGAGGTGCGTCACACGAACACCGCGTACCTCACGATGGTGGCGCTCGACGACGACGGCACCCCCGCGCCGGTGCCGGCACTGATCGTCACGAGCTCGACCGAGCAGCGCAGATTGCGCGAAGCCGAACTGCGACGCGCGAACCGTCTCGCCGAGCGCGAACAGATCCTCGCTCACCGCGAGAACGATCCGGACTGATTCCGGCCCGCGCCCTAGCGTGTTCCGGGAATGCCCCGGGAGGTCAGCCAGTTGACTACGTCGTCGACCCAGGTCGGCAGCGATTGGTGGACCATGAACAGGTGAGCGGTGTTTGGAAGCAGGACCTGTGTCACGTCACATCCGCAGTGCGCCTTGTAATAGTCATAGTCGGCGTCCGCCGATGACGGTGGGTCGGTCGTGTCCTCAGCGCCCGAGGTGAGGAGCACTGGGATCGAGGAGCCGATCATCGAGATGTAGGCGTCGTTCTGCGCGTACATCGCCCCGAGATCGGCGATCTCCCCGTAAGGTGAGTCGAGGAACGGCGGGGTACACGCGATCTTCGCGACGTACGCGACCACCCCCGGCGTGTACGTGTTGAAGTCCAGGCAGTTCTGAGTGGTCTGGAAGAACTCGAAGTAGTCCGGGTGGTTCGGATCGGGTGTGAAGCTGCCGCCCGAGGACGAGCCTCCGAGCGGGCTCGTGGTCGAGCCGCCGGCCGAGCCCGAGATGTCCGTTTGGATCATCGCCGCGACGTCGTGGTACTCACCGGGATAGCCGGCGACGATCCAACCGCCGGCGCTGTGACCGATGATCACGACGGTCCGATTCTGCATGCCGGCCGGTGCTGTTGTGCCAGAGCAGTTGCCGGAGGGGGCGAGCTCGTATCCGCCGGTCTTCACGTCGCCGACAACGTCGTGCAGCATCGCGCGGTGCGCCTGAGTGGTGAGGGTGAATCCTCCGCCGGGCTGGCTGTAGTAGCTGCTGTCGGCGTATCCGAGTCGGTCGTAGGAGAAGACCACGTACCCGGCGCTCGCGAGCGCCCTGGCGACCGACCAGGTCGGTGAGAAGTCCCAGTCTTCGGTCGAGGATGCGATCCCGTGCACGAGCACAATCGCGGGCGTCGAAGCGCTCGTGGCCCCATCGGTGAAACGCTGCCCGTACAGAAGGCTCCGGCCGCCGGCGGGGTTGGTCACCGGCAGGCAGATCGAGGTGACCTTCATCTTGTTGTTGAAGACCATTCGCGGCGCGGTCGCCGGACCGGTGACCGGCAGGGTGAAGGCGTTGGCGGTGGAAGCGATCGCCAGCAATGCCACCGATGCCGCTAGCGCCGCGAGTGCCGTGACGACGGCGAACCCGTTCACGCGTGCCATGGGCTTCGACAAGGACTTCAATGCGGCTCCTCCCGGTTCGCGACTGGTCCCGCAGCGGACTCGATTGCTGCGTGGTCGGGTCTACCCGCCGGACGCGGCACTAGATGCGTGCGAGCCCGAGATCGCGTACTGTGCAGCGCCGTGGAGGGCGGTCTCCTGCAAGAACAGCGTGCCTGGCCCGGCGCCGTGCAGCCGGGCGCGAGCTGGTCTCCACTGATCTGGTATGCGCTTGTCGCCGCCGCAACCCAGATGCTGTGGCTTTCGTTTGCGGCGATAACCACGGACACCGCTCACCACTATGGCGTCTCGGTGACGGCTGTCGGTTGGCTGTCGGAGATATTCCCGCTGCTGTACGTCCTGCTCGCGATTCCCGCCGGGGCGCTGCTGGACCGCCACTTCCGTCCTGCCCTTGCGGCGGGGGCGGGGCTGATGGCCGCCGGCGCGTTTATTCGACTCGGCGGCGATCGGTTCGTGTGGGCGATTGCCGGGCAGGTCACGGTTGCAGTCGCACAGCCCGTCATCCTCAGCGCGATCAGTCGGCTCGCCGGCGAGTACCTGTCCGAGGGTGACCGCGCGAACGGGATTGCCGTCGGCTCAGCGGGCAACTTCGTCGGAATGCTGATCGCGCTCGGACTGGGACCGGTGCTCGGCGCTCACGGGCACCTGCAGCGGTTGCTCGCGGTCGAAGCCGTGCTCGCGGTGATCCCGGCCGTGGGCCTCGCGTTCGCACTCCGCCGGCCGGGACACGCGACCGAGGAGCGCTCGGTGATCGCAGGCAGCGCAGCCCGGGCGTTGTGGAAGCTCCCCGAGCTGCGGACGCTGTGCAGCCTGGTGTTTCTCGGCTTCGGCATCTTCGTGGCGCTGGCCACCTGGCTGCAGACGCTGCTGCACCCGGATGGCGTATCGGACACCACCGCCGGGGTGCTCCTCGTCGCGATGATCATTGCGGGCATCGTCGGCTGCGCGACGCTCGCCCCTGCGGTCTCCCAGCGCCGGCGCGAACGTACCTACATGTTCGCGACGGTTGCCGTCACCACGGTGGGCTGCGTGCTGTGTGGCGCCAGCACGTCGCTGGCCCTACGCGCCGTCGTCCTGGTCGCGATCGGCCTGTTGCTGCTCTCGGCTCTGCCGATCGTGCTCACGGCAGCCGAGCGCCTCGCGGGCCGGCTCGCCGGCACCGCCGGCGCGATCGTCTGGCTGGCCGGCAACCTCGGCGGGCTGGTCGTCGCCGTGCTCGTCCAGGTGCTGGTTCACCATACGTTTGGCGCGTTCGCGGCGATGGCGGCCGTCGCCGCACTCGGCTTCCCGCTCGCCTCGCGACTGCCCCGCGGCCCGTGACCCGGAGGCTCGCCGGCGTCAGAAGTCCTGGTCGCCGACGTCGACGTCGCCGTTGGCCACTAGCCAACGAAGCGACTCGCGCAGCGCGTCAAGCGAGCTGTACCGCGGCCGGTACTGCAGGACCTCGCGGGCGCGATCGATGCTCGCGGCGATGCTGCGGGCAACATGCTCGTGGGTGGTGCCGGCGTGGTCGGCGCCGACGCGCCGCTCGAACTCCCGCCGGTCGACGAACTCGATCACCGGCTCGCGGCCGAACCACCCTGCCACGCCGGCGGCCAATCCCCGCAGCGTCATCGCCTGCTCGGACACCACGTGAAAGCTCGACCCGATCGCGGCTGGACGGGCGAGTGCCCGTTCGAAGGCCTGCGCGACGTCGTCGGCGTGCACGTGGTGCAGGACACCGAGCCCGAGATCCGGCAGGGGCAGCGGCTCGCCCGAGGCCAACCGCCGCCAGACATCCGGATCGAGATTGCCGGCCGGTGTGATCGACGGCCACGGACCGGTGATATGTCCGGGATGCAGTACCACGCACGGAACTCCCCCGGAGATCGACTCGCGGTGCAGCAGCGCCTCGATTGCCGCCTTGCCGAGCCCGTACTCGCCGTATGCAGTGCGCGGCTCATCCTCGGTCACCGGCACCCGGTGGACCGGCCCGTGGACCCAGATCGTCCCGCAGTGGATCAACAACGGCCGAGTCGCGCGCAACGCCCCCACGAGCTGCCGCGCAGACTCGGGCGTGAAGCAGAGCATGTCGACCACAGCATCGGCTCCCAGCGCAGCCATCCGCTCGCCAAACAGCCCGGCGGCGTCCTCGGCCTCTCGGTCGACTGCGACACGCTCGACCCGGCGCCACTCGGCTGCCGAGACGTACGGCTCGCGGGTACCGCGGCTGAGCGCCACCACTTCGTGGCCGGCTCTGACGAGCCGCGGGACCAAATAGCTCCCGACATGCCCAGTGGCTCCGATGACAGCGACGCGGCTCACCGTCGCGCGACCCTAGCGGAACGAGCGCCGGGGCTCGGAACCCGCGGCTCCTCGTTAGCTATGCGCACCCGCTGGACGGCGCCACGCGAGCATCACTCCGTCACCGATCGTCAGCAGGACGTTGTGCATCCGCTCGTCGTGCTGGACGCGACGAGCGAACTCCCGGATCCCGACCGTCCCGTCCTCGGAGCTCGCGCCGAGCACCGCTCCACCCATGAACAGGTTGTCGGCGACGAGCACACCGCGCTCGGCGAGCTTGGGAAGGACGGCATCGTAGTACGCGGGGTAGTCCGTCTTCCAGGCATCGATGTACACCAGATCGAACGGGCCTTCCAGACCGGCAATCGTCTCCAGCGCGTCACCCACGATCAGCTCGATGCGACTTCCGTACGGGCTGGCGTCGAAGTGACGGCGCGCTGCCGCCGCCCTGTCGGCGTCGACCTCAAGGGTCACAACCCGCCCGTCAGGAGGCAGTGCGGCCGCCATTGTGAGCGCGCCTACCCCGGTGAACGTTCCGATCTCAAGCACACGACACGCGCCGCTGACCACGATCAGCGCCTCGAGCAGCCTCGCCTCCAGAAGCCCGCTCATCATCCCCGGCCATTGAGCGTTGCCCTCCGTCCACGCAGCAACCGCGTCGACCGGGCCATCAAACGGACTCGTATGCTCCTCGGCGTATCTCACCGCCGGTGACGCAGCCAAATCGCTCATCAGATGCAGACTACCTGCGGCGGTCCACCTCATCGGGATTAGGTGATGCCGTCTCACCCCCTCGGGCCTAATGCTGCCGTCATGAGCCAGCCCGAGAGAAAGTCGTTCCTAGAACTGCTGAGCACCGTGCCCCTGGACGCCCGCGGTGACGTCGCCGTGCTTCGACGGGTGTTTGAGCAGTTCAAGCGCCAAACGCCGCTCCCGTCTGACGTGGCGCTCACGGCAATGACGCTTGGCGGTGTTCCGGTGCTCGAGATCTCGGTGCCCGAGGCCATCGCGGACGCCGCGCTCCTGTACTTCCACGGCGGGGTGTTCGCGCTCGGGTCGGCTCGCGCCAGCGCTGGCCTCGCCTGCCTGCTCGCGCGCCAGGCCCGCGCGAAGGTGCTCTGCGTTGACTACCGGCTCGCCCCCGAGGATCCATACCCGGCAGCGCCCGACGACGCGCTTGCGTCCTACCGCGGCCTGCTCGAGACGGGGATCCGCCGCGAGCGGATCGCGTTGTTCGGCGAGTCGGCCGGAGGCGCGCTGGCGCTCGGCGCGCTCGTCGCCGCGCGTGATGCCGGGCTCGCGCAGCCTGCGGCAGCGGTGCTGTACTCACCGTGGCTCGACCTGACCCTGTCCGGCGCGAGCATGGACACGAAGGCGGCCGTGGACTTCGTCCTGGCGCGGGCCGGGCTCTTGCGCAACGTTTCCGACTACGCCGGTGGCGCCGACCCGGCGGCGGCCGCGGTCAGTCCGCTGTTCGCCGACCTGCGCGGGATCGCACCCCTTCTCGTCCAATGCGGTGCGAACGAGGTGTTGCTTGATGATGCGACGCGCCTCGCAGCCGCGGCGGCCAGCGCCGGCGTCGCCGTCCAGCTGGACGTCACGCCGGGAGCGGCCCACGTCTTTCAGGCGTCCGCGCCGGAGCTCGATGAGGCCAACGCTGCGCTCGGGCGCACTGGGGTGTTCCTGCAAGCCCACCTGCAGCTCGCCGGGTAGCGTCGACCCCGTTACGCGCCTGTGAATCGATACTCGGTCTGCCAGGCGTCGGTCGGGTCGGTGTGGGCGGTCCAGAAGAGTTCCGCGATGTTGTCCGGATCGAACGCCGTCCCACGCACGACCGAGCCGGCGATCGTGACGGTTGCGGCATGGATGCCGTCCTCCCGGACACCGGCGGCGATCAGGGTCGCCGCCGAGCGCAGGGCGGCCTTCCCGATCGAGAGGCTCGCCAGTGCGGGCACCGGATGGTCGGCGAAGCCGCCGCTGGTGAAGAGCAGTGTGCCGGTGCCGGCGGTCCGCAGGACGGGTGCGGCGACCTGTGCCGCGACGACGGCGCCGAGGACATCGACGTCATATGCGGTCCGGAGCCGTCCGACCGTCGTGTCGAGGATCTCGCCAGGATCCGGCAGGGCAGCGTTGTACACGGCGACGCCGGGGGCGCCTGGGGCGCGGAAGATCCGCTCGAGCGTCGCACGGTAGCCGTCCAGATCTTCGATGTCTGCGCCCACCGCCTCGATCTCAAGCCCGTCGCTACGCAGCTCAGCGGCGAGTTGCTCGAGCGTTTCGCCGCGGGAGATGAGTGTGCTGCGGAAGCCTTCGCGGCCGAAGCGCCGAACGACGCCGGCGCCGACGCCGGGTCCGGCCCCGATCAGCAGGAGGTGACGAGGGTCAACAGACTCGGGCATATGCCGCCTCCGGGTAGAGCTTCGCCCGGCTGTCGGCTCGGGCCACGTGTCCTTGGGGTCCAATCACCCGACGAACATTGACCAAGGTTCGGGTGAGACGTCATCACCGCATCACGGTGATTTCGGTCCCGTCGGGATCTGACGGAGCTCGAGCAACTCGAGGCCGAGCGCTTCGATCTCCGCGAGCACCCCGAACAACGCGGAGCTGTCCTCCAAGTAGCCGGTGAGCTCGGTATCGCCACCCTTCAGCTGGTGGGCCATTGACGGGACGCGGACAGCGCGGTGACCCGAGGCGTCCTTGACCCGGATCTGGTAGAGGGCATGAGTCACGCCGGACGGTGCTGCTCGAGGAGGTGAGCTGACAACACCCAGATCCGGTGAACCACCCGCGGGGGCAGGAGCGCCTGGGCATGTCCGTGATGTTCGCGAGCGGCCGGTCGAAGAGTCGCAGCTCGCGCGCGCGCCTGACGGCGGAAGAGCGATCACGCATCGAGCTTGGAGCAGATGTCGAACGTCCCAATAGGTGACGTTTCTCGAGCCGGCTTCGGGGAATTGCGCCGACTCGCGCGCAAGCAAATAAGAGCCCGGCCGCTGGCCGAGCTCCCAGACTGGACCAGCGCGAGCACTGAGACCTATGTCCCGAGACATCACACAGAGCCCGCCGGGGGACTTGAACCCCCAACCCCTTGATTACAAATCAAGTGCTCTACCAATTGAGCTAGGCGGGCGTGTGAGCTCAGTCTTGCACGGCCGAGACGGCGCGCTCGAGGGACCCGTGGCCGTTGCTGGCGTAATTGGGCGCCGGCGCGGGCGGCTCGGGCTCGACCGGCGGGTTGAGGCGCCGCTCGAGCTCGCCGAGGACGAGCCCGAACAGGAGGTGGCGCCAGGTCGCCTGGACGAACGCGCGACGGTTGCCGCTGAGGGCGGGAAGGTCGTTGCGGGCCGGGTGGTAGCGGTCTGTCAGCGCGACGAGCGGCCAGCCGGCGAGGTGCTCGGCGAGCGCGAGGACCGGACCGCGGAGCGTCGGCGCGATCGGCAGCGCGGGCGCCACGTTGGCGTAGACCGCGCCGAACAGGGCGCCGTTCTGGACGTGGAGGGCGAGGCCGACGCGGTACCAGCCCGGTCCGTTGCGGCACCGCTCGGCCGAGCAGCTCGACGTCGTCGTAGTGGCTCGAGAGCAGGATCTTGTCGAGCGGTTGCTCGAGGGCCCAGACGCTGGCGGCGAGGGCGCCACAGAGCGCACCTCGGAGCGTTCGGATGGGGACGCTGCCGGGGGCCACGGAGGGGAGAACTGTAACGGGCGAGGCTGCTGTGGGTACGGCAATGTGCGATGGATCACGAGCAGCTGCACCGACGCGCACGGGAGCGCGGGGTCAACAGGTTCGTGCTGTTCGGAGTGCGGGCAATCCTGACGCCGTTCTTCCTGATCTACCTGCGGATGCAGCGGATCGGGCGCGAGCACATCCCCGCGGAGGGTCCGGTGATCTTGGCCTCGAACCACCGGAGCTTCTTCGACCCGTTCGTGATCGGCACGATGACGCGGCGGCCCGTGTACTACGTGGCTAAGAAGGAGTTGTTCACGTACAACCGGGTCCTGAGCTGGCTGCTGAACGCGCTCGGCGCCTTCCCGGTTGACCGGGGCGCGGGCGACCAGGAAACGATCGAGACGGCGAAGATCATCCTCGGGCGGGGCGAGATCGTGCTGATGTTTCCCGAGGGAACGCGGACCCGCCCGGGCGCGCTCGGCAAGCCCAGGCGCGGCGTTGGCCGGCTCGCGCTAGAGACGGGCGCGCCGGTGGTCCCGATCGCGATGATCGGCACCGAGGACATCCGCAAGGGCTGGCGGATCCGGCCGCGCAAGGTCAGGCTCCGCGCCGGCCGTCCCATACGTTTCCCCAGGGTGGACAGCGCCTCGCCGGCGCTCGCCGGCGCCGTCACCGACCGTATCTGGCCGATGGTCATGCTCCAGTGGGAGTGGCTCGGCGGACTGCCGCCGATCCGCCGCGCCGCGATCATCGGCGCCGGCGCGTGGGGAACGAGCCTGGCGGTGCTGCTCGCGCGCGCCGGGCTCGAGGTCGAGCTCGGATGTCGCACCCGTGAGCAGGCCGCCGCGGTCGCTGCTGCTCGGACCAACGATGCGTACCTCCCCGGCGTCGAGCTGCCCGAGGCGGTCCACGTCGTGCGGACCGCCGAGCTCGAGCTGGGCGACCAGGACCTCGTATGCCTGACCGTGCCCGCCCGAGCGCTTCCGAGCGTCCTCGCCGCCCATGGCGAGCGGATCCCGCAGAGCGCCGGCGTGCTCGTGCTGTCGAAGGGCCTCGTGCCGCCGCTCGGCACGCTTCCGTCGGCGTTCGTCGCAGAACGCTGTCGAGCCCGGGCGGTCGCGGTGCTCGGCGGACCCGCCGGCGCGGCCGAGGTGCTCGAGCACGGCGCGTCGGTGGTGCTCGCGACGGTCGACCGCGGGTTTGCAAGAAATCTTGCCGACACGCTTGGGCCGGCCGGCCTCGATGTCTCGAAGAGCAGCGACGTCACCGGGGTCGAGCTTGCCGCCACCGCCAAGAACGTCGCCGTGCTGGCCGCGGCGGTGGCGTCGGTTGCCGGCCCGAACGTCGCCGGCGCCGCGGCGGGCAAGGTGTTTGCGGAGGTCGATGCGCTCGCGCGCGCCCGCGGCGGTCGACCCGAGACGTTCGCCGGGCTTGCCGGCGCGGGCGACCTGGTCGCGACCGTCGTCTCGTCGAGTTCCCGGAACCGCCGTGCCGGCGAGCTGCTCGCTCAGGGCGTGCCGGCATCGGAGATCGGCAACGCGCTCGGCCAGGCGGTCGAGGCGGTGGACTCGGCCCCGCTGCTGGCGAACGTGGCCCGGGACGCCCACCTCGATGCGCCGGCGCTCGAGAGCCTGGCCGCGCTGGTCGAAGGCCGGATCGAGCCCGAGGAGTGGACGGCGACGATGATCGCCGACCAAGCCGCTCAGCCGCGCCCCTATCCGCGCCGCGTGACGGAGGCTAGGCTCTGATGTGGTGGACGGCGAGTTACCCAAGAGCAAAGCGGAGGTCGATGCGCGGTTCACCGAGCTGTACCGCACGCATCTGCGCGATGTGTACTCCTACAGCTACTACCGGGTCGGCAACCACCACGACGCCGAGGACCTCACCGAGCAGACGTTCCTGCAGGCCTACCGGCACTTCGAGCGCGCGCTGCGGGAGGCGAACGGCCGGCCACTGCGGCCATGGCTCATCCGCATCGCGCACAACCTGGCGGCCAACTTCTACCGGGACCGGTCTCGTAAGCCGGAGTCCGGGATCGAGGACGCGGGCTTGATCTCCGCGCCACACACGACCGAGTCGCTCGTCGAGGGGCGCGAGCAGCTGAAGTCGATCCTCGACGGTGTCCAGCAGCTCCCCGACGATCGGCGCGAGGCACTGATCATGCGATTCGCGCTCGGGATGGACAATCGCGAGATCGCGCGCGCGCTCGGGCGCACCGACGGTGCGACGAAGGTGCTGCTCCACCGCGCGATCCGCCAACTCGAGGGAATGGTCGCCGAGCCCGCCGCCGACTCCGGGGGAGCGCGCGAATGAGCCGCCCGCGGATCAGACGGGTAGGAGGACGGCTATGAGCTCGGGCGCCGCCGACTTCGAGGCCCTTCTACGCGAGGCGCTTTCGCCGGTCGACCCTCCGGCGGATCTCGTCCAGCGGCTCGAGTTGACGCTCGTGAACCTGACCGAGCTCGCTCAGGACGAGCTCGACGCATGGGAGCTCAGGGCCATGCGCGACCCCCGCAATTGGGTCCGTCCGGCCGCCGCCGCGGTCGTCGGCGTCAGCGCCGGCACCGCGCTCGTCGTGCTCCGCGTCCGCGCGCGCCACCGGGTGCGCAAGCAGCGCTCGAACAACGCCCTCGACCTCGCCCAGCGCACGTTGCACGACGTCGGCGAAGAGGCGCGCCGGATCCTGCCGCACCGTCACTAGCGGCCGCTCCGCAAGACGGGCGGCGAGCGGCAGGCTTCGCCGTAACCCGCCGCTGATAGCTTGGATTGCAATGGCCACGTGCTACCGACATCCCTCGCGTGAGACCGGGGTTTCGTGCTCCTCATGCGGGCGGCCGATCTGTCCCGACTGCATGACGCCGACGTCGGTCGGGATGCGGTGCCCCGAATGCTCGCGCGACCGCACGCGCGTCAGGCGCATGCCGTCGGTTCCGGGCACGCCGGTGGCGACGCAGGCGCTGATCGCGCTCAACGTGGTGGCGTTCCTGATCGAGACAGCGGCCGGCGCTCCGCTCGGCGGTGGCGGCGGCGGGTCGGTGTGGTTCCACGGCTCGCTGTTCGGTCCCGCGATCACCGCTCACAACCTGTTCCCGGGCTACACGGGCACGCACGAGTACTGGCGCCTGGTCACCAGTGGGTTCCTGCACGACGGGCTGCTGCACATCTTCATCAACATGATCTCGCTGTGGTTCGTCGGCTCGGCGCTCGAGCCGGCGATCGGGCGAGTCAACTTCGTCGCGGTGTACTTCACCTCGCTGCTGGCGGGGTCGTTCGGGGCGCTGTGGTTCCAGCCGCAGATCCCGACCGTCGGTGCGTCGGGGGCGATCTTCGGGATCTTCGGCGCGCTGATCGTGGTGGCGCGCGCCCGTGGCATCCCGATCTGGCAGAGCGGACTCGGGTTCGTGCTCGTGTTCAACCTGCTGTTCTCGCTCAGCGTTCGTGGAATTTCCGTCGGCGACCATCTCGGCGGGCTCGTGGGCGGCCTGATCACCGGCTTGCTGATCGTCGAGGTGGCCGAGCGCCGGCGGATGGCCTGGGCGGCGCTCGCCGGCTGCGCCGTGATCGCGGTCGTGAGCGTCATCGGCGCGCTGGCCGTCGCCGGCGGCACCGGGCTCACGCCCAACGGCGTCGGGTTCACGCTCTGAGCGGACGCTCAGAGCTCACAGATCGACGGTGAACGCCTCCGCCGGCGCCTCGGGCACAAGCTCGGGGTGGATGATGTGCGCGAGTAGCTCGAGTCCGTCAATGATCCGCGGGCCCGGACGCGAGAAGTAGGCGGCGGCGTCGACCGCGACGACCTCGCCGGCGCCCACAGCGGCCAGCTGATCGCGATGCATCTCCGCCTCCCGGTGGGCGATCTCGGCGTCGTAACCGCATGGCATCACGACCACGACGTCAGGGTTCGAAGCCTCGATCTCGTACCAGCTGCGCTCCTCGGACTTCTCGCCGGCGAACCCGAGCACGTCCTCGCCGCCGGCGTAGTCGATCAGCTGCGGGGTCCAGTGACCCGCGGCGAACGGTGGGTCGAGCCATTCGAGGGCGGCGACCCGCGGTCGGCGGGCGCCGCGGACGGCGAGGCGGACCTTGTCGATCCGCGCGGACGCGTCGCGCACGAGCTCGACGGCGGCGTCCTTGCGATCGGTCGCCTGGGCGAGCGTGCGAACGTCGCCCAGCACCTCGCCGACGGTGTGGGGGTCGAGCGAGATCACGCGAGGGTGGGTCTCGATCTCGTCGGCGACGGCGCGGACGTCGTCGTAGGAGACGGCGCACACCGAGCACAGCTCCTGGGTGACAATCAGGTCGGGCCGCAGGTCGTGCAGCATGTCGGCGTCGAGCTCGTAGATCGACAGGCCGGCGAGCGTTCGCTCCTTGACCGCGGCGTCGATCTGTCCGGCACTCAGGCCGGTCGGCAGGACGTCGCGCGTGATCTTGGGGAGCTCCCGGACGGCGGCCGGATAGTCGCACTCGTGGGTGACCGCAATCACGTCGGAGCCGAGCCCGAGGGCGAACAGCGTCTCGGTGGCGGACGGAACCAGGCTGACGATGCGCATCGCCAAGGTTTTAGCAGCGAGGCGAGCCGGGGAACGGGATTTCCCGCGAGCTGCGGCCGTTCACAACCAGATAACGATCCGACCACAACTGAGTCACGCGCCGCCGACACGCTCGGCATTAGGTTCTTCGCGTCCAAGAGGGCGACGACCAACTAAAGGAGCGCTGGGGTGTCAGCCATGCGAGGTTCGGTCCGGAGAGTCGCGCGCGTGTGGACGGCCGCGCTGCTGCTCGCCGGCGTTGGTGCGGTCATTGCGCTGCCGGCGGGTACGGCGGCGGCTGCCACGGGCTGCGAGCTCGGTCCGAATGGGTCGATCAAGCACGTGATCATCGTGCAGTTCGACAATGTGCATCTCGTTCGGGACAACCCGAACGTCCCGTCGGACATCCAGCAGATCCCGGCGCTCTACGACTTCCTGAAGGACGACGGGACGTTGCTGTCCAACGACCACACCGTGCTGATCTCACACACGGCGGACGGAATCCTCAGCACCGAGACCGGCCTCTACCCCGACCAGTTCGGTGGCGGTGTGGCCAACACGTTCCCGTACCTGAACCCCAAGGCCAAGTCGGGAACGAGCACGACGTCGCTGTTCACGTACTGGACCGACAAGACGAGCAGCAGTGACCCGCTGTACACGCTGCTCCACGGTCCGGCGAGCTCGAGCAATCCCGAGGGGATCAACACCCCGGCTCCGTGGGTGCCGTTCACGCGCGCGGGCTGCGACTTCGCCGGCGTCGGCTCGGCCGACATGGAGTTCGAGAACGACACCAGCGACATCGCCAACGTGTACGGGACTGGCTCGCCCCAGTACGCGTTCGGCAACTGGTCCTACAACACGGCTTACGACCAGGACTTCAACGCCGGCTCCGACCTCGGCGAGACCGACTTCGAGGGGCTGGCGATCCACTGCTCGCTGGCCGACAGCGGCCCAGGCGGAAAGTGCTCGAGCGCCAACGGCGGCGCGACCGATGCCCTGCCCGACGAGCCGGGCGGGTATGGGGGATACAACGCGCTGTTCGGCGCGCTGAACGTCGATCCGCTGCTGACCGGACAGAGCGACCAGCCCCTGCCGGCGAGTTACACGCCGACCGGCGACACGCCGCCACCGCCGGGCAACTGGCAGGCGCCACCCGTCTATGACGTGTTCGCGCCCAACGCCACCGACACCGGCCGGCGTGCGGTGTCCGTCCACAATCTCGACGCGAACACGCTGCCGGCGCCGCCCACCACCTTCCGGCCGGGCGTCACCTCGACAAGCCAGATCGTCGACGAGGACGGCCAGGCGGGCTTCCCGGGCTTCGACGGGATGGAGGCGAACAACGCGCTTGGTTACACAGCGGCCGCGCAGGAGGCCGGGATCCCGGTCACTTACACGTACATCTCGGACGTCCACGACGACCAGTACGGCGAGAACCACGGAAACGCGTTCGGGCCGGGCGAGGCTCGGTCACGAGCTGCAGCTGCGGGAGTACAACGCGGCGTTCGCGGCGTTCTTCCACCGGCTCGCCCGCGATCACATCACCAAGCAGAACACGCTGTTCCTGGTCACGGTCGACGAGGGCGACCACTACGACGGCAGCGCGCCATTGAACCCGGGGTGCAACGGGGTCACGGTCCCGTGCGACTACGACACCGCCGAAGCCGGGGGAGCCGCTTTCGGGACGCCGGGCTACACCCGGACCGTGGGTGAGGTCGACACGAGCCTGCCGGGTCTCCTCAAGAGCCTGGACGGGCAACACCACGACATACGGGTTCGACTTCGACGACGCCCCGGCGCTCGTCGTCCCCAACCAGTCGAGCCCGACCGGTCCGCGACCCGGACCGAATGATCCGACCGTCCGCACGCTCGAGCGGGACATCTCGGGCGCCCAGGAGTTCAACCCGATCGTCGGTCACAACGTCCCGATCACGGTCAACATGGCCGACGAGTCCGAGGAGACGATCCTCCACATGGTGAACGCCGACCCGAACCGGGAGCCGACGCTCACGCTGTTCGGCGATCCGTCGTTCTACTTCCAGAGCTCGTGCGACGGCACCAGCACGTTGCCGGGCTGTCCGGTCCAGAACAACGGGTTCGCTTGGAACCACGGGGACATCCAGCCCGAGATCGCGACCACCTGGCAGGGCTGGGTGGGACCCGGGATCAAGAACCTCGGCGAGACCTCGAGCATCTGGACCGACCACACGGACGCCCGCCCGACGATGATGACGATCCTCGGGCTCCACGACGACTACAGCTGGGACGGCGCGGCGATCGCCCAGATCATCGGCTCCGCGCACAACGGCTGGGATCGGTGGGGGCGCGGGCAGAGTAGTGCCCTGCCGTGGACGATTCGGGCGAACGAGCGCGGCTACGAGGACCTCGCCGCGGCGTACAAGCAGCTCGACGCCCCGTTCGGCGAGTTCGGGCTGGGCACGCTCGACGCGGACACGACCGCGCTCGCTGCCGGCAGCACGTCGAGCGACGCCACTTACGCGGACATGACGTCACAGCTCCAGGCCTGCGAGAACGAGCGGACCTCGGTGGTGGGTCAGATCCAGCCGGTGATCCAGGCGGCCGAGGGTGGGCGAGCGCCGGTGTCGGGCCGGCGGGTGTTCTTCCTCGTCGGGGAGGCCGACCGCCTGGTCAGCGACGCCAAGGCCCTGGCAAGGGCGTCGACCCCGCCGAGTCGCATCGTCTGCAGCTAGGGGCGCAGCGGCCCCGCAGCAGCCCTTCGCCGGCGACCGACCGCGCCGGCGAAGGGTCGCCTCGGCCGAGCGGGCGGGTGCTGCTGCTACCGTTTCTGCGTCGCTGCATGAACGACGACGATCCATCCCGAAGTAGCAGCTCACAGACGAGGGGCTGCCCAGCGCGGACGGAGCTTTGCCCCACGCGGGCCGCTGGTGGGGTCGCCCGGTCGCGGGCGTGGCAGGTGCCGACACACCGGTGAAGGGGCTCTTCATCATCCTGACCGGGCTGCTCGTCCTGGTCAACGCGTTCTTCGTGGTCGCCGAGTACGCGCTCGTGCGCTCACGCCGGGCCCGGCTCGAGGCACTCGCCGAAGAAGGGGCACGTGGGGCCCGGCTGGCGATCCGGCAGATCGACAACATCGGCGACTACATCGCCGCCTGCCAGGTCGGGATCACGATGGCCTCGATCGGCATCGGTGCCCTGGGCGAACCGGCGATCGCCCACGTGTTCGAGCCGCTGCTCGGGGGCCCGCTTGGACACACGGCCGCGGTCGCGATCTCCGTCGTGATCTCCTACCTGCTGATCACGGTTTCCTTGAGCATCGTCGGGGAGATCGTTCCGAAGCTGTACACGATCCAGCACGCGGAGGGCCTGGCGAGGCGGATCGCGCGCCCGATCCAGTTCTTCCGGGTCCTGTTCCACCCGTTCATCATCGTGCTGAACTCGGCCTCGGAGTCGATCCTGCGGATGCTCGGGACCGATCCGAATGCCGATCCCGAGGGCGGGACGCCGGACGAGCTCAAGCGGCTGATCGCGCAGTCGACCACGGGCGGGCAGCTCGATGTGGGCGAGGGGAAGATGCTGACCGGCGTATTCCACCTGCACGAGCAGGAGGCTCGGCAGGTCATGACTCCGATCCCCGCCGTCGTGACCGTGGACGTGTCCGAGAACGTCGAGACCGCCCTGCGGCGCTGCGTCCAGACCGGGCACTCGCGCCTGGTCGTAACCGAGGACGAGAACCAGGATCGCGTGAAGGGCATCGTCCATGTCAACCAGCTCGTCAAGAAGATGCTGAACGACGGGATGGATGCGCACTTCGACGGGCTCGTTCGCGCGGCGCCGATCGTGCCGGAGACCAAGCCGCTCGACGACCTCCTGGCCGACCTTCAGCGCGAGCGGACCGAGCTCGCGATCGTGATCGACGAATACGGGCGAACCGCCGGGATCGTGACGATCGAGGACATCATCGAGGAGGTCGTCGGCGAGATCTCCGACGAGACCGACCCGGCCGGCGGGGCGGTGCGCCGCCTCGCGAACGGCGACTGGTTCGTGCGCGGGCACGTCGCCGTGTCAGACCTCGAGGACTACGGCCTCGAGCTTCCGGTCGACACCGACGCTTACAACTCGGTCGGGGGGTTTGTGTTCGCGGAGCTCGGCCGGCTCCCCAAGCGGGGAGACACGATCGCCGCCAACGGATTCTCGATCCGGGTCGAGTCGGTGCGCCAGAACCGGATCGAGGCCGTCCGGATCAGGCAGCGCCGGGCTGCCGCGTAGGTGGCGGTCCGGGTCAGGCGGCGCCGGGCCGCTGCGTGAGCGGCTGCTCCCGCCGATCCCCGGCCCGGCTGAGTGCGCGGCGCCGCGCCAGCGGCAGCAGCCCCCAGAAGAACGTGCATGCGAGCACCGCCGCCGCCGTGACGACCGCAGTCAGCGCCGGCGAGAACGCGATGTCGCTCAGCAGCATCACGACCCCGACGGAGGTGAGCCCCATCGCCGCCAGGCCGACGAGCATGAAGCGGTTCGCGACCGTCACCAGGTGCTCCTTGTCGCCCTGGCGGAACAGGATCCGGTGCCAGGAGGTGGGGGCGGTGAGCATGATCAGCGTGGTCGCCGCCGCCACGAGCGTCCCGAAGTAATCCGCCTTCTGGAAGCTCGAGAGCGTCTCGAACTTGGGCTGGAACGCCACCGTGAGCAGGAACCCGAACAGGATCTGGACTCCGGTCTGGACGACCCGGGCCTCCTGCAGTAGCTCGATCAGATTGCGATCGTCGCGTTCGAGCTCGGTCTCGTGGCGCCCGTCGCCGGCGTCTGGGATGTGTTGTTCCATGTCTTGGGCTTTCTACCCGCGTCCGTTCGCGGATACCGCAAACGGCTGGGGAGATCGAAACCCACGCGCTCGCGGCATTCGTTACATTTCCCGCGTCAAGGCAACGGCCGGAGAGTCGCGAGCTCGCGCACAGAAGCTTCCGGTGGTTGAGAGGAGAGATGGAGCCGGCCCGTGCACTGGGCCGGCTTCGCCCCTTCGTCACGCGTGGTCGGCTGAAAGGGCCGCGCGAAAAGCAGGCGGCCCGGCTAAAAAAGAAGCCGGCCCGCTGGGGACGGGCCGGCTTCGTGCTTCTGGGGAGGAGGTGCTGCTATGAGGTACGTCGCAACGTGGAGTCTGCGCCTTGCACCTCAACGATCCATAAATACTTTCTCTCAGCTCCTTCAGTCGTATCTGTAGAAGCCGGCACCCGCTTTGCGGCCGACAGCGCCGTCCTTGACCAGCTCGAGGAGCCGCTCGGGGACTGGGGCGCCGATCGACTCGCCGATCGCCTGCGCCACGTCCAGCCCTACGTAGTCGAGCAGTGCGATCGGGCCCATCGGCATGCCCGCGCCCAGCGTCATGCAGTTGTCGACATCCTCCGGCGTCACGCCGGGCTCGGACAGCATCTCGACCGCGCGGAAGAGGTAAGGGAACAGCAGCCGATTCACGACGAACCCCGGTATGTCGGGGACCTCGACCGGGGTCTTGCCGAGCGCCTCGCAGAGGCTCCTGGCACGCTCGCGGGTCTCGGGCGAGGCCTGCGGCGGGAAGGCGAGCTCGACCAGCTGCATCCGCGGCACTGGATTGAACGGATGAAAGCCGACGAACGACTCGGGGTGGCCGCTCGCCTGCGCCAGCTCGGCGATCGACAGCGACGAGGTGGTGGTGGCGAGCACAGCGCCGGCCCCGGCGTGCCGCGCCAGTTCGCCGAGGTCGGAGAGCACGGCGGTCTTGCTGCCGTGGTGCTCGACGACCGCCTCGACCAGGAAGGTGGCGGTGGCGAGGTCGTCGAGATCGGTGACGATTCGCACCCGCTCGGGGTCGAAGCCCTCGAGCTTCGAGCACGTCTTCGCGACGCGCGCCCGAGCCCGCTCGGCCGAGTCGTCCGAGCGCGCCCACAACAGGACTTCCTCGCTCTCTGCAGCAGCGACCGCCAGACCGCAGGCGATCACGCCCGAGCCGGCGATACCGAGTCGTTCCCGCAAAGTCTCAGCTCCTCAGGTTCGGTTGGCACACGGTCCGGGGACCGCGAACGCCTCAGTACAGTACGGAACGACTCTTCTGAAGGCGCCGCTGAGGTCCGCGGCATATGAATCCATGACAAGGAGCGCGGAATGCCGCAAGCTGGTCGCGAGGTAGTGATCGTCGAAGCAGCCCGAACCCCGATCGGGCGGGGGCACAAGGAGAAGGGCTACTACAAGGACACTCACCCGAACGAACTGCTCGGCCGTTGCTACAGCGAGGTGATCGAGCGGGCGGGAATCGACGCCTCAGAGGTCGAGGACGTCGTCGCCGGCTGCGTGCAGCAGTACGGCGAGCAGATGTTCAACGTGGCCCGCAACGCCTGGCTCCAGGCCGGTCTGCCGATCGAGACCCCGGCCACGACCGTCGATCGCCAGTGCGGATCGGCCCAGCAGGCGGTCAACTTCGCCGCCGCCCTGATCGCCGCCGGCGTCCACGATGTGGCCATCGGATCGGGCGTCGAGCACATGGGCCACGTCCCGATGGGCGTCGGCTTCAAATGGATCGACGAGGTCGGCAGCCCGTGGCCGCCGGAGCTGATGGAGCGCTACAACCTGATTCCCCAGGGTCTGTCGGCCGAGATGATTGCCGACCAGTGGGAGATCCCGCGTTCGGAGCTCGACGAGCTGGCGCTGCGGTCGCATCAGCTCGCGCACCGGGCGACCGAGGAGGGCCGATTCGAGCGGGAGATCCTCCCGTTCAAGGTCAACGGCTCCACCTACGTCAGCGATCAGGGCATCCGCGGCGACACCTCGATCGAGGCGCTGTCGGGACTGAAGCCGGCGTTCAAGGAGGACGGCAAGGTCACCGCCGGCAACAGCTCGCAAATCTCCGACGGCGCCGCCGCGGTGCTGCTGATGGCGCGCGAGAAGGCCGACGCGCTCGGGCTGAAGCCCCGTGCCCGGATCGTCGACCAGACCACCGTGGGCGTCGATCCGGTGATCATGCTCACCGGCCCGATCCCAGCCACCCAGAAGCTGCTCGAGCGCAACGGGATGACGATGGACGACATCGATCTGGTCGAGATCAACGAGGCGTTCGCGCCGGTCGTGGCCGCTTGGCGCCGCGAGCTCGAACCCGACATGGACCGCGTCAACGTCAACGGTGGCGCGATGGCGCTGGGGCACCCGCTCGGGTCGACCGGGGCGCGCCTGCTGACGACGCTGCTCCACGAGCTCGAGCGCTCCGACAAGGAGGTCGGGCTCGTGACGATGTGCTGCGGTGGCGGGCTCGGGACCGGAACGCTGATTCAGCGGGTCTAGAAGCTTCTGCACGGGGGCGCGCGTTCGCGCCCCCGGGCAGCGCGTCAGTTTTCCTGCACCGTGGGACGGATCAGGATCTCGTTGATCGCCACGTAGGCGGGTCGGGAGACGATGTAGAGGATCGCGTCGGCGATGTCGGCTGCCCGGAGGATCTGCGCGCCGGCGAAACGCTTCGCGTGCATCTCCTGGATCGCAGGCGAGTTGTGCGACTGTAGCTCGGTGTCGGTGGCGCCCGGCTCCACCAGCGACACGCGGACCTGGCGCTCGGCGAGCTCCTGGCGAAGCGACTCGCTGAAGGCGCCGACGCCGTGCTTGGTCAGGTTGTAGACGCCGCTGCCGCGGCGGGCCGTGCGGCCCGCCACCGAGCTGACGTTGACCATGTCGGCAACCCCGCGCGAGCCATCGCCGGCGGCGGCGAGCAGGTGGGGGATGGCGGCGTTCGCGCAGTTGAGGACGCCGTCGAGGTTGACGTCGAGCATCCGCCGCCAGTCGTTGACGTCGGCGTCGACGATCGGGCCGAGCAGCATCAGGCCTGCGTTGTTGATCAGGATGTCGAGGCGTGCCGAGCTCGGACGCCGTCCGCTGCACCGCGTCCTGGGCTTGTTCGGGGTCGCTGACGTCGACCTCGAGTGGCAGCGCAGTGCCGCCGCTCTCGCGGATCCGTCCCGCCAGCTGCTCGAGCCGGTCCATCCGGCGGGCGGCGATCGCCACGGCCGCGCCGTTGTGCGCCAGCGCGATCGCCGTCGCCTCCCCGATTCCGCTCGAGGCGCCGGTGACGAGCGCGACTGTGCCGTCGAGGGACCCCGGCATCACGCCGCTCCCCAGCGGAAGCCGACCCGCGCCGGCGTCGGAGGCAGCGGGCTCACGGGCAGTCCCGCCGGCGGATCGTTGTCGTTGAACGGCACCGGGGCGAGGTCGTTCGGGGTGTCCGGATGGAACAGCGAGGCCAGATACTGTGCCTGTCCCCGCCCGGGACCGAGCTCAAACTGCCCGCCGCTGTAGGCCGAGATACCCCGTTCTGCGCAGTAGTCGTACGTCGCGCACAGCTTCGCCAGCCCGCCGATGCGCGACGGCTTGAGGTTGACCATGCGCGGCGGGAACGGCAGCGCCTCGATGTCGTCGATCGAGTGAATCGGCGCGTCCCACGTGATCCGGTCGTGCTCGCCGGCCAGGACGGCCGCGGTCTCGGGCGTGACCACGTCGGGATCCTCGATCCACGCGTTCGGGAACGCGTCGATCACGCGCCGGTACAGCACCGGGTCGGGCGGCTGGTCGACGATCGTGCCGGTGTAGAGGCTCTTGAAGTCGACCGAGTCGACGGCGCCGGTGGCCACCAGCGCCTCGATCAGCTCGGGGGTCCATGAGCTCGTCGGGTCGAGCTTGAACCGCAGCGAGGGGTAGTGGGCCAGCCGGCGCTCGAGGGGGTCGAGCGTGGGCGGCTCGCCGAGGCGGAGCGAGACCACGAACGTCAGGGGCCGCGGCTCGCGGCCGAGCCGCTCCCAGAGCGGCTGCCCGGCCTGCGCGAGCGCCAGGTCGAGCGCGGCGCTGTGGAACGTCCAGCGCCGGTACAGCCGCGAGACGTCCCGCTTTGGCGCCACCGGAAATAGGTCGAGGGCATCGACCAGCTCACAGAACTCGGCCAGCGTGAAACGACCGGACAGCGTCTCCGAGTGGACCGCGCCGGCGTTCTGGAGCGCAACGTGATCCTCGGCGTCGTAGACGACGTCCTCGCCGACCCCCTCGAGCCCGCCGCCCGTCAGATGCACGACCGTGCTCAGGCGCTCGAACCCACTCGACACGTTGGCCTGCAGGCCCTCGAGGGAGTAGCCGTCGACCTCGATTGGCAGGTCGGCGAGGAGGTCGAACGTGCTCACGGCTCGCGCCCCGCGCCTTCGAGCCGCGCCACGAGGTCATCGAGCTTCAGCTCCTCGAGCCCCTTGCCGACCGCGTCGAGCTCGCCGGCGCAGAACTCGACGAGGTCGCGTCCCTCCTGGACCAGCGCGAGCGTCTCGCGTAGGCCGGCCTGGCCAGAGTCGAGCCGGCGAATGATCTCCTCGATCCGGGCGACCGCGGTTTCGTACGTGGGGGTGCGCGCCGCGGCGCCGGTGGGTGTGGGCTCGGATGCGCTCATCGCACCTCGGCGTCGACTACGTCGTCGTGGAAACGCACGCGGAGGTCGTGCGCCGTGCGGGCGGCAGCCGCGGACGTGACCGGCTCGCCGGCGCGGTCCTCGACGAGCGCGTAGCCGCGCGCGAGCGTCCGCTCGGGGTCGTGCGCCGCGAGCGCCAGCGCCAGCCGCTGTAGCTCGCGTCCCCGCGTCGACCGGTCCGACCCCCGTGCCCGCTCGACCGCGCGCTCGAGTACGAGCACGTGGCGGCCCGCCTTAGCGCGGCCGTCCGCAACTGCACGCCGGCCGGTTGCCCGCAGCTCTCGAAGCAGCTGGTGCAGGTGCCGGCGCTCGCGGAGGATGTGCTGCGCCGGCGCGGCCGCCAGGCGCTCGAGCGTGCGGGCCCGCTCGACGATCGCGCGCCGGCTGTGAACCTCCAGGCGGCGCCCGGCGACGAGCAGGTCCGCCCGCGCGGCGCGGCAGTCGATCCGGACGGCGGCCTCGGCGGCGTGGGTCGGCGTCGAGCAGCAGACCGCGGCCACGTCGTCGATCAGCGTGCGGTCGGTGTGGTGGCCGACCGAGGAGATCACCGGGACCCGCAGCAGCGCCACCGTCCGGCACAGCGCCTCGTCGCAGAACGCGTACAGATCGGCGAGCGACCCGCCGCCGCGGGCGACGATCACGACCTCGACGTCGGGGATCGCGGCGAGCTCACGCAGCGCGCCGGCAATGCGCGGCGCCGCGTGGCGGTCCTGCACGGGCGCGAACGCCCACACGAGCCGCCCGGCCCATCCGCGCCGGCGCAACCCCGCCAGGACGTCGTCGCGGGCCTTGCCGCGCTCGCCCGTCACGACCCCGATCGTACGGGGCAGGAGTGGGCGCTGGAGGCGCTTCTGATGTTCGAACAGACCGTCGGCGTGGAGCCGCCGGCGCAGGCGCTCGAGCTGGACGAGCAGGTCGCCCTCGCCGGCGATCCGCAGCTCGGAGACCGCGAAGGAGAACGACGGGGAGGACGAG
This sequence comes from uncultured Solirubrobacterales bacterium, assembly GCA_963699325.1. Classification (GTDB taxonomy): domain Bacteria; phylum Actinomycetota; class Thermoleophilia; order Solirubrobacterales; family Solirubrobacteraceae; genus Palsa-465. The sequence goes on from CAVOTN010000026.1 coordinate 589,394, forward strand.
GCGCTGCCCGGGTAGTAGTCGCAGCCGCCGCCGATCACGACCCGCATCCCGTCGGCCAACCGGACGCCCAGCGCCTCGAAGTCGGACGCCCACATCGAGCACGGAAGCGCTCCGCGCGCGTCGCGGAGCTCGAAGTACACGCGCGCGTGGCTTGATCTGAACCCCCACACCTCGCCGACGATCTGAACCCGAGCGAACTCGAGCAGCCGTTGCTTGAGCCTGGCCGCGTAGTCGCCGACCGGCCATGGTCCGGGAAGGTCGCTACCGGGAATCGCTTCGGTGGCGGCGGCGGTGGCCGTGGCGGTGGCCGAGTCGGGCGGGGTCATCGTTCAAGCGAGGCTACCGGCCGCCCCACACGGATACGATGCCTGGCTATGGATCTGACACTGTCACCCGCCGAGGAGGCGTTCCGCGACGAGTTGCGGGAATGGCTCGCGGCCAACCACCCCGGCCGCGAGCCGGCCGGCGACGAGGCCGCCTTCCAGTTCCGCCTCGCCTGGCAGCGCAAGCTGAACGAAGCCGGCTGGGCCGGCGTGTCGTGGCCGAAGGAGTACGGCGGGCGCGGCGCCACGCTCGTCGAGCAGGCGATCTTCAACGAGGAGGTGGTGCGTGCGCGGACGCCGTCGGTGGCGAACGTGCTCGCGCTCGCGATGGGCGGCCCGACCGTTATCGCGCACGGGACCGAGGAGCAGCGCAAGCGGTTCCTGCCTCCAATCCTGTCCGGCGACGAGATCTGGTGCCAGGGGTTCTCCGAGCCCGGCGCCGGCTCGGACCTCGCGTCGCTCAAGACCCGCGCGACCCGCGACGGCGACGAGTGGGTGGTGACCGGCCAGAAGGTGTGGACCACGTTCGCCCATCACGCGAAGTGGTGCATGCTCGTAGCCCGGACCGACCCCGAAGCCCCCAAGCACAAGGGGTTGACCTACTTCCTGATGGACATGGAGCAGGACGCGGTGCAGGTCCGGCCGCTGCGACAGATCACCGGCGAGTCGGAGTTCAACGAGCTGTTCATCGAGGAGGCGCGGATTCCGCACGAGAACATCGTCGGCGCCGAGGGGGAGGGGTGGGCGGTGGCGATCACCACGCTGATGCACGAGCGGGCGACGCTGGCGTTCGGGCTTCAGGTGAGCGTCCAGATCGCGCTCGGTGAGCTGATCGACTCAGCGCACGAGACGCGCGGCGAGAACGGGCACCTCGCCACCGAGGATCCGGTGGTCAGGCAGCACCTGGCCCAGCTGGTGATCGAATCCGAGGTGCTCCGGCTGAACGCCTACCGTGGCCTCACCGCGATCATGCGCTCCGGCGTCCCAGGCCCGGAGGGCTCGCTCGGCAAGTGGCACTGGTCCGAGGTCAACCAGTCGCTGACCGAGGTGGCGATGGAGATCGCCGGGCCTCGGGCGATGCTGGCCGATGACGAGTGGACCTACCGGTTCCTGCGGTCGCGAGCCAACTCGATCGAGGGCGGGACGACCGAGATCCTCAAGAACATCGTCGCCGAGCGGGTGCTGGGGCTCCCGCGGATGCGCTGAACGCACACGGAGGAGCCGACCCAGATGAACTTCGGATTCAGCGACGATCAGCAGGCGATCAAGCGCACGGCCCGCGATTTCCTGGCCGCCAAGTATCCGCTCGCCACGGTCCGCAAGCTCGCCGAGGACGACCGCGGGTTCACCGACGAGCAGTGGCAGGAGCTGGTCGAGCTCGGCTGGCCCGGCGTGATCGTCCCCGAGGACAGCGGCGGACTCGGGCTCGGCGTCATCGAGCTGGTGGTGATCGCCGAGGAGATGGGCTACGCGCTCGCGCCGAGCCCGTGGTTCTCGACCACGTGCGCGACGCTGATGCTCGCGGCGGCCGGCACCGAGGAGCAGCGCGAGCGCTGGCTCGGGCCGCTGGCGGCCGGCGAGGCCCGCGGCACGCTGGCGGTCTGGGACGAGCGACTCGGGCTGGGCGCCCGATCACTCCGAGGTGGAACCCGCCGCGGACGGGACGCTTTCCTGCGTCAAGATCGCGGTGCCGGACGCGGCGTCGGCCGACTTCGTGATCGTGTCGGGCGCAGACGGGCGCCATTTCCTGCACAACGTCTCAGACCCGGGCATCACGCTCGTGGCGGAGACGGGGATCGACCCGACGCGCAAGCTGTTCCGGGTGACGCTCGACGGCGCCGCCGCCGAGCCGCTCGAGGACGCTCCCGACCGGATCGCCCGGGCGTACGCCACGATCATCACCCTGCTCGCCGCCGAGAACGTCGGCGTCGCCCAGCGAGCGATGGAGATGGCGGTTACCTACGCGAAGGATCGAACCCAGTTCGACCGGCCGATCGGCTCCTACCAGGCGGTCTCGCATCGGTGCGCGCAGATGCTGCTCGAGGTCGAGGGCGCCAGGTCGCTGTCCTACTGGGCCGGCTGGGCGCTCGACAACGAGCCCGAGGCCGGGCCCCGCGCGGCGTCAATGGCGAAGGCGTACGCCGGCGACGCGGGCTTCCGCGTGGCCGCCTCGGCGCTCCAGGTCCACGGCGGGATCGGCTTCACCTACGAGCACGACCTCCACTTCTTCCTCAAGCGCGCACACGCGAATGCGCACGCGTTCGGGGACTCGCGCTGGCACCGCGACCGGGTGGCGGACCTCGCCGGCGTGTAGGCCACGCCGGCCAGCGTCAGCCGGGCGCTCCGTCAGTACTTCTGCTGTGCCGCAGCTCCCGTTGAACTCGGGGTTCTCGCATCGGCTGGCTGATGATCGGTCCCTCGAACTCGGGATAGCCGAGCGGCCACGATCGATCGGTGCCGTACTGCGGCGTCGCCGCCGAAGTCGTTCACTGTGACGCTCCGGATCGCCGTTGCCGAACTCGAGACACAGACGCAGGACCGCGCCGATCCAGACCACGTCCTCCGCACCCGGAGGAGGTGACCTGCTCCAGTACGGGTAGAAGCCGCCGGGCTGGAAGGCGGGACCGTGCATCCGGAGGCCGTGGCTCACACTGCAGGTTCGACCGCTGAGCGCGATGTCGGTCTGCATGAACGAATCGCCGGGTACGGCCTGTCCGCCGGTAGTGAACGGGCCTCGACGAAGCTGGCCGGAGCGGGAGCTTCGCCGTCGGCCGTCGAGCCAGGTCGACCACCGGCAGTCGGCGAACCGTCGAAGTCGAGGTCGCCGTTCTGGAACAGCTCATCGGTGCAGAGTTCACGGTGCGACGTCCGGTGGGGTGTGCAGCGCTCCGTGGGTCGATCTCCCTGCGGGTAGCACGGAGCCATCGCCGACCTCGCGGAGCGTCGCCGCTCGCGTCGTCGGCCGGCGGCGTGGCCTCGTACGGCCCGCTGCGTCGTCGGGTTATGACAGCCGTGTCGATGCAGGGCCGTCCCGTTGAACCGGACTTCAGGTGCGACGCAGGCGAAGTTGTTGAACGCGAGCGACCGTCGGCTGACGCGAGAGGGTCTGGTTGGCAGGACTCCCAGTGTCCGGTCTGCGAACTCGGTGCTGATAGTTGGTCTGCAGCGCGGCCCAGGGAATGATGTTCTGCTCCTGGCGCGGTGTTGTACTCGGGCTCGAAGTTGTACGGCGTGCCGTCGCACGTGTTGATGTTCGTGTTCTGGAAGCCGTTGGCGGCCGAGGCCTGCATGGATCCGGACTGATGGGTGGTCAGATCGTAGATCACGACTTCGAAGGCTCTCTGTCCCCATGGCCGGGTGGCGTCGAACATGTGAGATCTGGATGCACGTCTCCGGGGTTCATCAGCAGCGTCGTGCGGTTCGGCAGTGTAACGTGTCGACGATCGGTCATCTGCGGGCTCGGCGGTCCCGCCGGGACGCCGTCGCGCTGGAGGAAGCCGAAGTTGACCGGCTCCTCGCAGTTGCCGGGTTGCAGCACGGCGAACCCGACCGTGCACTCCAGGCTGTCGATCGTCAGCGCCGCGCACCACTGCGTGTTATCGCAGCTGATCCCGTCGACGAAGGGCGGGAAGCCCGGCGGGTACAGCTGCATCTCCATGAAGGCGGAATCGCCTCCGCTGAAGCGGTCGCGGTCTGGACTCCCACAGCACGTCGGAGCATTCGAGTCGCTCTCGGGCGTGCACGAGTTGGTCGCGGGTAGGAGTTCGGGTCGCACATCGCCATCGAGAACCACGGCGCCGGCGAGAGCTGGAACTCAGCGCGTAGTCTGGTCAGGCTCCACGACGGCGGTGGGCGTCGGGTCCGGCCCGATCGGCATCGTCTCAGGTACGTCATCTGGTTGCCCGAGCCGGGCTGATGTCGAAAGGAACTTGATGCTCGGGCTCGTCGTGTCCCGATGTACTCGCCGTTGTCGATAGAAGCGCCCGTTCCAGGTGTTGGCGTTCCGACTCGCTGTTGAACCCGCGGATGTCGGTGCAGTTCATCGTCGGTCGCGCGGCTTGCTGGATCGGACTGTCGCCGTTGCAGTCGAGCGCGCCGCGTGCGTTGGGCGCAACTTCGGATGTTCTCGGCACCGGCGATCGCCGGTCGAGGCGAGCGCCACCAGGGCCAACGGCGACCGCGAAAGGAGCGCGTTCACACCCACCAGTTCCGGACGCGCAGGGAACACACGAGTCGCGATAGCAGCCATCGCCACTCCTCCCGTATAAGGAAATTCAACTCCGCCCGAGGGCAGGCTCCTCAGGCGGCGTGCAACCTACCACTGCGACGGAGGTGTGCACAAGGGGCAAAGTCAGTCACCAGACGTGCTAGCGAAGATCTGGTTCTGGCGGTTCGCCCGGAGTCAGTACAACTTTGCCGTGCGCCGCGTCGGCCACGAGAACGTCCGGGTCAGCGGCCTGGAACCAGGGTCGGCGGAAGAACTCGGGGAAGAACGGCCACGAGGCGAACATCAGGATGACCCCGAGGATCAGGCCGCCGATGCCGACGAAGATCGGCGTCTGGATGCCAATGAACGGCTTTGAGTAGTTGTTCCCCGCCGTGTTGTAGTAGCCGTACGCCTTGATCGCGACGTACGCCATCATGATCCCGCCGACGACCGGGATCAGGCCGGCGAGGAAGAAGTTGCGAGCGCTCTTGAACAGGTCGCGGCGGAAGTAGACCGCGCACGCCAGCCCGGTGAACCCGTAGTAGAAGCAGACGGCGAATCCGAGCGCTGAGATCGTGTCGCCGAGCACGTCCTGGTTGGGGTTGAACGCGAGCAGCGCCACGGTCCACACGATCGAGAGGGCACCCATCAGCAGGGTCGAGAACGTGGGTGTGAAGAAGCGCGGGTGGATGCGGCCGAACGCAGACGGAATCGAGTCCCACTTCGCCATCGACAGCGTCGTACGGGCGGTGGGCAAGATCGTCGTCTGCGTCGACGCCGAGGCGGAGGTCAGGACCGTGATGATCAGCAGCTTGTCGAGCGGCGATCCGAACACGTGCGTGCCGAGGGCGTTCAGGACATCGCTCGAATTTCCGGCGAGGAACTGCGTGCCGTGATACGCCTGCGCCGCGGCGGCGACGACGACATAGATCAGCAGCAGGATCAGCGTCGAGACGACCGCGGCCTTACCCGGCCCGCGGTGGCGGTCACGGGACTCCTCGTTGACGGCGACGCCGGAGTCCCAGCCCCAGTAGATGAAGATGCCGAGCAACAAACCGTCGACGAGCGGCCCCCAGCCGAGGTCGAAGGGGTTGAACCACGAGCCGGTGACGTGGATCGAGCCGACCGGATTGTTGGCGTAGACCTTGATCAGGGCGACGACCGCGAACAGCATCAGCGTGAACAGCTCGATGCCCAGAAGCGCCGTCTGGATGCGAGCCGAGAGCTCGATCCCCCGGTAGCAGATCCAGGTCATCAGCGCGATCCAGAGCACCGCGCCGACGATCAGCGCGAAGTTCGACTTCGCCGCCGAGTGCCAGCTGAACAGGAGGAAGGTGTAGTTGGCCGCGATCGCCGCCAGCGACGCCATCACGATGATGTCGGCGAGGAAGATCGCCCAGCCGTTGATCCACCCGATCTGCGGCCCGAACGCGCGCGTCGTCCATGCGAACGTTGTGCCGGCGTCCGGGTCGGCGAGGTTCAGGAAGCGATAGCCGACCGACACGAACAGGATCGGGATGAACGCGACGATCAGCACGGCCGGCGCATGAACGCCGATGCCGGTGACCGCGACGATGAACCCGAGCGTCGCCGCGAGGCTGTACGCGGGGGCGGTCGAGGCGACCGCGATGACGAGATTCGAGATATAGCCGAGCGCGTCGGGCTTCAGGCCCTTGGCGCCGGGAGCGCTGGTGTCCAGGGCCCCGGGCTCGGAAGTGATGGTTGTGCTCTCCAAAGTGCTGCGAAACCTATGCGGACCACCGCGGGGTCGCAAGGAGCGGGTGGATCACAAAGTATTGCTCCTTTGGACAAAACGTCCAAAGGCCCCGCCGGTACGGTGCGACGCGATGGCTGAAGCTCAGGTGTCGGTTGCCGTCCTCGGCGCGGCAGGAACGATCGCGCCCGCGATCGTCCACGACCTGGGCGAGTCGGGCGAGGTGGCGAGCATGGTCCTGCTCGACCTCGATCCCGGCAAGGCGGCCGCGGTCGCCGACGAGCACGGCCACGGCAAGGCCACCGCCGCGCGGGTCGACGCGCGCGACGTCGACGCGCTCGCCGGCGCGATCGCCGGCGCCGGCGCGGGCGTGCTGCTGAACACCGCGTCCTACCGGATCAACCTCGACGCGATGCGCGCCTGCCTGAAGGCCGGATGCCACTACCTCGACCTCGGCGGCCTGTACCACGTCACCGGCGAGCAGCTCGAGCTCGGCGCGGAGTTCGAGCGGGCGGGGCGGCTCGCGGTGCTCGGAATCGGCTCGAGCCCGGGCAAGACGAACCTGATGGCCGCGGACGCCGTGCGGCGGCTGAACGCGGGCGGGATCGAATCGATCGACGTCTTCGCCGCCGGCCGCGACTCCGGCGGCGCCGGCCGACGGACGGCTCCGCCCCCCGTACGCGATCCAGACGCTGATCGACGAGCTGACACTCGCGCCCGTCGTCCTCGAGGACGGGAACGCGGTCGAGATCGAGCCACTCAGCCCCGGAGGGAGCGTCGATTACGGCGATCCGATCGGCGTCGGCGAGACGATCTACACGCTGCACTCCGAGCTCGCGACGTTCGGCGAGAGCTTCGGCTGCAAGGCGGCGAGCTTTCGCCTGTCCCTCGCGCCCGCGCTGCTCGCCCGGCTCAAGGAGCTCGCGGACGCCGGAGCCGACGAGATCGCGACGGCCGCCCGCGAGGCCGCGTCGCCGTCGAACGAGACGGTGTCGATTCACCTCGTCAGGGTCGTCGCCGAGCGACGGGCGGGAGATGACCGCGCGCGCGATCACCCGGCCCCATTTCGGCCTCGGCGGATCGGTCGTCTCGACGGCGGCGCCGGCGGCGGCATGCGTCCGGCTGTTCGCGCGCGGCGCGCTGACCAAGACCGGCGCCCATCCGCCCGAGCGCTGCATCGACCCCGGCCTGATGTTCGCCGAGCTCGAGACGCGCGGCTGCACGTTCAGCTTCAGCGGCTGAGCGCTTCGTTCTGGGTCTGGTCGCGCAGCCACTCGACGGTCTGCGCGAGTCCCTCGCGGAGGTCGACCTGGGCCTCCCAGCCGAGCAGCCGCCGGGCTTTCTCGACCGACGGCCACCGCCGCTGCACGTCGACCTCGAAGGTCGGGAGGTGCCGCAGCTCGAACTCGGCCGGATCGTTGCCGCACGCCTCCCAGATCAGCGCCGCGAGCGCTCCGATCGAAAGCTCCTGCGAGGCCGAGATGTTGAAGTCCTCGTTCGCGCCGGCAGGGGAGGCCATCGCGGTGACGATTCCGTCGGCGATGTCGTCGACGTGCGTGATCGTCCGCGTCTGCTCGCCGGAGCCGAAGATCTCGAGCGGGCGCCGGCCGGTGAGGGCCTTGTGGATCAGGTCGGGCACCGCGTGCGCTATCCCCGGCTCGTCGGCGTGGGGGAGCTCCCCAGGGCCGTAGGCGTTGAACGGGCGGCAGATCGTGTAGCACAGGCCGTGCTCGTCGTGGGCGGCGCGCGTGTAGACCTCGCCGGCGAGCTTCGAGAACCCGTAGGCCGAGCGCGGCGTCAGGCAATCGGCGAGGTGCTCCTCGGTCGTCGGGAACTCGGTCGCGCACTCGAACACCATCGAGGACGACACGTACACGAGGCGCTCGACGTCGAGGTTGACCGCGGCGTGGACGACCGCTCCCGTGAGCGCGTTGTTGACCTTGGTCAGCGTGAACGGAAGCTTGTGGAAGTTCGCGATCCCGCCGACGATCGCGGCCAGGTGAATCACGTGGGAGCAGCCCTCGACCGCGGCGCGCGCGTGCGTCGACTCGCGCAGGTCGGTGGTGTGGATCTCGCACCCCTCGCGCATCCACAGCGGCGGCCGGCGATGGTCGGCCACCCGCACCTCCCACTGGCTGTCTGCGAGAAGGCGCCTGACGACGGCAGAGCCGATCGTCCCAGCGCCGCCGGTGACGAGCACGCGGCTCATCCCGATGGGGTCCCCTCGGACGCGCGAAGCGCGTCCCCCGATCGGAGCATCGCCGGGGCCTCGGCGCCGTACACGAACACCTGGCCGGTCCCGAGCGCGTTCCACGGATCGACCAGGAGGCAGTCGCCGGACGCCCTGGAGAGGATCTCGTCGAGGACGGCCCGACCCTCGAACGCCGAATGGTTGGTGGCCACGATCACGACGTCGGCCTCGTGAACCGCCTGGTCGAGCGGCTGGGTGGGCGACGGGGCGTGCGGATCGCACACGGCGACGTCGGCGAGCTCGCGCTCGAGCAGCCGAATCAGCTTGTGCGAGAGCGAGTCGCGCTCATCGTCGGTGTCGCGCTTGAACGTGAGCCCGAGCACGGCCACCTTGCGGCTCGCGAGCGAACCGATCCGACGCTTGATCCCCTCGACCAGGAACAGCGGGACGGACTCGTTCACGCGCGAGACGGCCAGCAACATCCCGGGCGCGGCCGAGCGCTCCTCGGAGAACGCGAAGTCCTTGCGCAGGCACGTGCCGGCGGTCATCCCCGGCTGCGCCATCCCGCCGCGGGGGTAGTCGCGGTTGATCAGATCGATCACGTCGAACACGTTGGCGCCGTAGCGCTCGCAGTCCGTCATCAGCAGGTTCGGCAGCGCGAAAGTGGTGTAGCGCAGGATGTTCGTCCAGATCTTGGCGAGCTCTGCCTGGACCGAAGTCGTCCTGACGATCGGCGCGCCGAACACCGAGAACGTGCTCGCGGCCCGCTCGGTCGACGCCTCGTCGACGCCGCCGATGATGCACGGGAGCGTCGAGATCTCCGCCACGAACCGTCCGGCCGCGATCCGCTCCGGCGCGTGGGCCACGAACACGTCCTCGCCCACGCGCAACCCCCTGCGCTTCTCGAGGTAGCCCGCGACGAACTCGGTGGTCCCGGGGGCGATCGTCGAACGCAAGATCAGAGCGTGGCCGGGACGGAGCATCGGAAGCAGGTCGTCGAGCGCTGCGCGCACCTGGCGCAGGTCGCTCTCGATGTGCGAGAACGAGGGGGTTCCGATCGTGATCACGATGTCGTCGGCGCGGGCCGCGTCGACGGCGCGCTCGGCGAGCTCGAACCGTCCGCTCGCGAGCACGCGCTCGAGCAGCTCCTGGGTCCCGGACTCGCTGAACGGCATCCGGCCCGCGCGGAGCGAGGCGAGCACCGCCTGGTCGTGGTCGACGCCGAGCACGCGCACTCCCCGGCCGGCGAACGACAGCGCCAGCGGCAGCCCCACGCGCCCGAGACCGATGACCGAGACGGACCTTGAATCGTTCATGACGTCCTCAGTGGCCGGCGTCGCCCGCGGTGACGTCGGCCGCGGTCGCCTCGGACGCGGTCACACTGCGCAGCGGCGTCAGACCGGGCTCAGCCTGATGTCCGCGGACCTCGCCCGAGAACGCGATCCGGTCCAACCGTGCGATCTCGCGCTCGCCCTCGACCCGGGCCGGGTGGTCGGCCGGAAGCCCGCGGATCAGCGTCTGGATCCGCTCGCGCAGCTGGAGCGCGAAATGCGGGGTCGAGGCGCCCATCAGCTGGCGGACGTCCTCGACGGTCGCCTCGCGCCCAGGGCGCAATCGATCTGGATTCTCAGCCTGGCTCATTTCTGCGACACCTGCGCCACTTCCAGAAGGCTATCCATCTCGGCCTGGACTGCCACCGAGATCGTGCTCGGGTCGCCGATCACCCACCCGTGGTTGTAGACCGCGGCCGTCGGGCCCTCGGCGGTGTAGCCGGGCGTCGCGTAGTCCAGGAAGAAGTTCAAGACCGACGGTGGGAGCGTGTTCGCCGTGTCGACGAGCAGCTGCGGGCCGTAGCTGCCGCTGGACGACAGCGGGGCCGACGCGGCGGCATCCAGCGGGCGGGTGCCGTTCAGCAGCGTGTAGCCGTGGCCTGGGCTGCGCATCGCCCACCCGAAGCTTCCGGGGACGTGGACGCAGGGCTGGTCGGCGGGGCATGGCGGATCGCGGTACACGGCGAACGCCACCGAGTTCGCCGCCGGGTCCTGTGCTCCCACCCTGGCGACGGTCCCGTACTTCTTGAGCTGGGTCAAGATCGTGTCGGGGATCACGCTCGGCGGGCCGAGTACGTAGATGTGTGGCATCTGGTCGGACTCGAGCGCCTGCTGGGTCGCCGCCGGGATCCCCGAGGGGGACACGAACAGAACCGGATTGCCGCTCTCGGCGGCCCAGCCGGCCGCGGGCATCGCGTACGCGGGGTCCGAGGAGGAGGCGATCACGACGTCCGGACTCGGCTTGCCGGCGGCGGCGCTCGCGAACTTGTCAATTGCCGCGGCGAGCGCGTACGGCCCGTTCCCGGAGATCGCCGCGCTGCGCAGGCCCTTGACCGCGGGGACGTCGCCGACCCGGATCACCTGGGCTCCGGCGGCCTGGCCCGCGCCGGTCGGGGCGAGCAGGTTGAGCGCGTTGGAGGTCGCCGGCGGGAGCGCCGCGCTCCCGGACAGCAGGATCGGTGCGCGAATCGGGGGCGCCATCAGCACCGATGCCGCGATCGCCGCCTCCCAATCGTCGGTGGGCGCGATCGTCACCGCGGTCGGGTGGGTGCCGGTGGCGACCGACGGGAACACCGCGAGCGCCACGCCGGCAGCGTCGGAGATCGGGTCCACGCCGGAGACGCGGGTGGTGTTCTTCGTCGCGAGCACCGGGAAGCCGAGGCTCGCGGCCGGCGCTGCGGTGCTCGAGCCCGTGGTCGTCGTCCTGACGATCAGCCGGGTGGCACCGCCGCCGCAGCCGGCGATCGTCATGCACCCGGCAATCGCGGCGATCGCGGCGGTCGATCGCATCCACGCAGTCCATCGCATCCGGCCGCACGTTAGCGGGGCGCAACGTGGATCGACGCACTCTGGCGTGCGAATCAGGTACCCGCAATTTGCGAAAAAAGAGGATCGCGTCCGCGGGCGCCGAAGGTTCACGTCGGTTCGTCAATAGATATATTGCCGCGACGCCGAATCCGCGGGCCTCGACATCCGCGGAGCGGGGGACCCAACTTCTTGGGGCGAGTCCCGCGGTGAACCCGCGGGAGGCGCAGGCTCTTTTAGCGCCAGCCCGTCAGCTAACCCCGCAGGCCCACGAAAGAGAGTTTTGCGGGTAGCCCGACTGATACTTCCTAGCTTGGCCGCGCTGGCGCTGGCGAGCGCTGCGACCGCCGGCGCCGCCGCCGGCGCGACGGCCGGGCCGGGCGGGGGTGGGGCGTCGCCCGCCGGAGGGGCTCCGAGCGCCGGCGCGTCGAGCGGAACCGGCGCCTCGAGCGGAACCGCATCGTCTTCACAGAACGCGACGGCGACATCGGGCGGGGCCGGCATCGGCGCGGCGCCGCCGCTCCCGTTCCCACGGCCGACCGTGCCGGGCGACACCGCCAAGATCATCAACGGCCTCGCGTATGCGCCCGCGGACGCCCCGCTCCAGGTACAGGAGGCGATCTGGGCCGGCGACCGGATCCGCTTGAAGCCGTACGCGGTCGGCGGCGGCCACGGCCGGTGGAACGACGTCGCCTACGACTGCTCGGGCTCGGTGTCATACGTGCTGCACGCGGCGGGCCTGCTCAAGGTGTCGATGGACTCGAGCGAGTTCGAGGCCTGGGGCCATCGCGGCCTCGGTCAGTGGATCACCGTCTACACCAACCCCGCGCATGCGTTCGTCCAGATCGCCGGCATCCGGTTCGACACGTCCGCCGAGGACGACCCGAACCCGCCGCCGGGCACGGGTCCGCGCTGGCGGCCGCTGATGACGAGCACCGCCGGGTTCATGGCCCGGCACCCCCGCGGGCTGTAGAGCCGGCTCCCGGAAACGTGCGCTCGCACGTTCCGCCCCGCTACGCTTGAAGGGCTCGTCCAGAAATACGCCAAGGAGGATGCGATGCCGGGCCTTTCCGGGCGCATGTCGACCGTCATCAAAGCGAAGATCTCGAAGCTCCTAGACCGCGCCGAGGACCCTGCGGAGACGCTCGAGTACAGCTACCAGAAGCAGATCGAGCTGCTCCAGAACGTCAAGAAGGGCATCGCCGACGTCGTCACCTCGAAGAAGCGCCTGCAGCTGCAGGAGCAGAAGCTGCGCGACCAGGTGGTGAAGCTCGACACGCAGGCCCGACAGGCGCTCGCCGCCGGCAACGAGGATCTCGCCCGCACCGCGCTCGAGCGCAAGAACGTTGCGCAGACCGAGCTACAGTCGCTCGACTCGCAGATCGCGCAGCTCGAGCAGCAGCAGGAGCAGATGACCGCGTCCGAGCAGAAGCTCCGCGCGAAGATCGAGCAGTTCCGCTCGCGCAAGGAGGTCATCAAGGCGCAGTACTCGGCCGCCGAGGCCCAGGTCAAGATCTCGGAGGCTGCGACCGGCGTCGGCGAGGAGATGGCGGATGTCGGCCTGGCCATGCAGCGGGCGCTCGACAAGACCGAGAACATGAGGGCCCGCGCCGACGCCGTGCAGGAGCTCGAGGCGGCTGGCACGTTCGAGGACCTGACGCAGCTCGGCGGCGGCGAGGACGACATTGACCGCCAGCTCCGGCAGCTGTCGAGCACCAGCGAGGTCGACTCGGAGCTCGCCAAGATGAAGGCGGAGCTCGGAGCCGGCTCACCCCGCTCGGCCGGCGAGCTCGGCGCCGGCGGCGGACCGGCTGGCGAGCCGGCAGAGGCCGATCAGGCCGGGCCGTCCGCGGGGCAGGCCCCGTGATCGTCCGGATCGCCACCGAGGGCCAGTACGAGGTCGGCGAGGGCGACGTCCCGGCGCTCAACGAGCTGGACAACAAGGCGGTGGCGGCGTGCGACGGCCAGGACGAGCAGCACTTCCACGACGCGTTCGAGGAGCTGCTCGAGTTCGTTCGGACCAAGGGCACACGGGTGCCCGAGGACACGCTCGAGGCCTCGGATGTGATCCTGCCGCCGCCGGATGTCTCGTTCGACGAGGCTAGGGCGGAATTCTCGGGCGAAGGCCTGATCCCCGGGTAGATTCGCCCGCCTGTCCGCCGCCGGACAGTTTCGCAGGCTGGTTACCGGGAAGCCTCCTTGAAAGAGACGAGGAGGTAGAGGATGTCCACCGTAGTAATTGTTGTGATCGTCGTGGTCGCGATTATCGTCGTGGGCGCGTTGCTGTTCGCGATGACTCGAGGTCGTCGTATCGCGGCCGAGCGTCGGCGCCAGCGTGTGCTGGAGTCGCGCCGAGAGGAAGCCGTCACCGAGCACCGCCAGGCAGCGGAGGCGCGTAGCGGGCGTGCGGATGAAGCCGAGCATCGTGCGCGCGTGGCGAGCGCGGTGGCCGAGCGCGAGCGCGCCGAGGCGCGTCTGCACGAGGAGACCGCCCGCTCCCACGAGATGGGTCTCACCGACGATCGAGCTGATGCGGGACGACCCGCGTGAGGCCGAGCGGCAGCCGGTCGATGACGAACAGCCGGTCGCTGAGCGCGAGGAAGTTGCCACCGACTCACGCGAGCGGAACTCGGGCCGCTGACACCCGCCGAGCGAGAGGGAGGACCGAGATGTCGAGCACGACGTCGGAGCCGTCGATTGCCGAGCTGATCAAGCAGCTGTCCGAGCAGAGCAGCCGCCTGGCCAGACAGGAGGTGGAGCTGGCCAAGGCGGAGCTCGCGTTCAAGGGCAAGCGCGCGGGGATCGGCGTCGGCATGTTCGGCGGCGCCGGCGTGTTCGGGTTCTACGGATTCGGCGCGCTCACCGCGGCCGCCGTGCTTGTGCTCGCGACGGCGGTCACGGCGTGGCTTGCCGCGCTGATCGTCGCCGCGGTGCTCGCGGCGGTTGCCGGCGTCCTCGCGCTGCAGGGTAAGAACAAGGTGGCGCAGGCGACTCCGCCGGTGCCCGAACAGGCGGCCGAGAGCGTGAAGGAGGACGTGCAATGGGCGAAGAACCGGGCACAGTCGGGGCGCCATTAGAGGCCGCGAAGGATCCCGAGCAGATCCGCGAGGACATCGAGGCCACGCGCCGCGAGCTCGGCGACACCGTCGAAGCGCTGGCGGCGAAGGCGGACGTCAAGGCGCACGTCCGCGAGCGGGTCGAGCGCACGAAGGCGTCCATGCCGAACCCGGTCGTGATCGGGGTGGCGGCGGCGGTGGTCGTCGTGGGCTTCGTCGCCTGGCGGCTGATGAAGCGCTGACTGCCGCGCCGCGCCCCTAGCTCAGATCGGGGTTCCCCACAGCGGAAACCAGCGCTCGAGCTCCTGCTCGACCGGCAGCTCCTTGCCGATCTGGGCCTTGAGCACGAGCTCGCGCTCGTTGTCGCGCTGCTCGGCGCCGGCGGCCGGCGCGAACGGGTAGAACGCGCCGCGCTTGTAGTTGTAGATCCAGTAGACGGGCTTCTTGCCGCGCTCGTCGTCGAACCCGAACACCGCGCACAGGACGCGGTCGCCGTAGCCGCCGGCCTCGAGCGCGCTGCTGACCGCGTTGATCCCCACGACGAGATCGTCGAAGTCGCTGCCGCGGAGCACGAGCCAGCGGAAGCCGTAGCTGTCGTCGGAGCTGGTCACGGTCGTGCCGCTGTCGGATGCGGTGGCGCGGACGACCTCCTCCATGTCGCGGACGATCGACTCGAAGTCCGCGGTGGCGAGCGGCTGGAACACGATCGCGGCCGCGCCGCGCGTGGTCAGCCCCATTCCGGTCTCCATCGTCACGTACGCGGTGCTCATGGCAAACAGCCGATCGGGCGCCGGCTGCGCCAGCTTGCGACGGCCCATCAGGACATCGAGGAACCCCACTCGTCGTCAGGCGGTGCCCTGGAGCTGGGCCTCGAGCCGCTGCAGTCGCTCGATCCTCGCCGTCAGCGGCGGATGGGTCGAGAACAGGCCGCCGACGGTCTGCTTGACCTTCGGGGGGAAGATGTAGAACGCGGCGAGCTCGCTCGACGCGGCGCGCAGGTCACGCGTCGGGATTCGCGCCATGCCGCTGTCGATCTTCAGCAGCGCGCTGATCAGGGCACTCGGCCGGCCGGTGATGATCGCCGAGCCGCGGTCGGCGGCGAACTCGCGGTAGCGCGACAGCGCCTGGAGCAGCAGGAACGAGATCACGTACACCGCCGCCGAGACCAGGATCACGACGAAGAACCCGTTGTTGCTGTTGTTGTTGCGGTTGTTGCCGCCGAAGCCGCCGCCGAACAGGAACCCGAACTGGGTGATGAACGCGGCGATCGACGCGAAGAAGCTGGCGATCGTCATCACCACCACGTCGCGGTTCACGACGTGGGTGATCTCGTGGCCGAGCACCGCCTCGAGCTCGGCGGGCTCGAGCAGCTGGAGGATCCCGGTCGTGGCGCACACGGTGGCGGTCTTCGGGGACCGCCCCACGGCGAACGCGTTGGGCATCGGCGTCTGGGCGATCGCGACGCGGGGCTTGGGGATGTTGGCCTGGACGCACAGGCGGTCGATCATCGCGTGCAGCTGCGGAGCCTGCTCCGGGGTCACCTCGCGCGCGCCCATCGAGGCGAGCGCGATCTTGTCGGAGGTGAAGAGCTGAACGGCGAACAGCCCGGCGGCGACGATCGCGATCGTGACCGCGCCGGCGCCCGAGGCGATCAGCACCGCCACGAGCAGCGCATACACGAGCCCGAGCAGGAAGATCGTGAGCAGCATCCGGGCCTGGAGTCCGGTGTCGCGTCCAAATGAGGTTTTGCTGGCCATGGTGCTCTTAATGGTGGCAGACGGGGTAACTGATCCCTGAACCGACTCTATGAATATGAGAAGTCATGGAAATCGCTAAAGGTTTCCGCGCGAGCGGCCGATACAGAGGGTTGGTGCGTGCCGCTCGGGCATATCTCGCCGGGTTCGGCACCACCGGCTGTCTGCTTGCCGGCGCCGCGCTCATGTTCATCGTAGCCAGCGCGCTCGTGGCCTTCCGGGGCTGGCCCCACGTCGCGATGCAGCACTCCCCGGGCGAGGTCGTTCTGTCCTCACGTCCGGCGTCCCCCACCGGCACGCCCGCCGCGCGGCGGATCGCGTTCGTCGCGGCCGCCCCGGCTGCCGGCGCCGGCGGCGTGGCCGCGCGGGGTCCGGGCAGGGCGAGTGGCGGGCACGGCGGCCGCGGACACGGGTCGGCGCGCCCACCGCAGCGGACGATCGGGTCGCCGGCGAGCACGTCGGTGCCGGTGTCGGTAGCGGCGCCGGTCGCTGCCGGGTCGACCGCCTGCGGATGCGGCGTGACCACACCGCCCACGTCGGTTCAAAAGGTGACGCAGACGCTCGGGGAGGCGACGAACGCGCTCGGGAACGTCGTCTCGGACACGGGCGCCAGGGTCGGCACGGTCGTGCGGCAGACGACGAACACGGCCGCGGGCGCGGTCGGTGGCGTCAGCCCCGGCGCCGGCGCGGGCGCCGTGAAGGGCGCGGGCTCCGGCATCTCGAAGACCATCACCGGCGTGACTCAGGAGCTCGGCGGGACCGTGTCGCGCCTCGGGCACTGAGACAGTGCGAGTGGCGCTCAGGCGCGACGTCGCGGCAGCAGGTTGGCTAGGGCCAGGCCCCCGTAGATCAGGGTGTTGATCGCGACGAACGCGGCGAGTACCTGGAACCAACCTGATCTGAGCAGGCCCGCCACCGGCGTGACTCAGCCGTGCAGATCCTGGAGGCCTCGCAGAGACCGCTCGATGAACCGCAGGCTGACCGCCTGCAGCTCGGCGTCGTGCTGGATCGACCGGTGGTGGCCGCCGGGAAGCGCGATCAGCCGGCTCCGAGGCGATCGGAGAACGGCCGCGAGCTCGCGCGAGTGCTCGACCGGAACCTGCTCGTCGCCCTCGGCATGGAGCAGCAGCACCGGAACCTCGAGCGCGCGCGCCGCGGCCTGCACGTCGTGGGCGGCCAGGAGCTCGTCGAGCGCCGGCCGGTTGGCCTCGAACGTGAATCTCCCGTCGGCGAGCCCACGTCGGAGACCCTCAGTGCTGGCGGGGCAGATGGCGACGACCGCGGCGGCCCTCGCCTCCGACGCCGACACGAGCGCGAGGTAGCCGCCCATGCTCGAGCCCCGCATGGCGATCGGCGGGGCTGGACGGTGGGACACCGCGTCGCGCGTGGCCGGGTCGTCGCCGATCCGGGAGCGGAGCAGGTTCGCCATCGAGACGACGTCGTCGACCGCGCGGCCGTCCATCGGACCCTCGCTTTCGCCGTGACCGCGCTGGTCGAACACGATCGCGGCGAGGCCGGCGCCGATCGCGGCTCGGGCGAAGTCGTGGTGGTTCTCCTTGCACGAACCGGCGCCGTGCAGGACGACCACGCCGCCGCTGGCGGTTACCTTCGGGAGCCAGAGCGAGAACGACAGACCGTCGTGGACGCCGATCTCGCTCGGGAGCTCAGGCGTGACGGTCCGCGGCCGAGGCACCCGCTGACTATGCCAGGGGCAGCACGCGCATAACATGACCGACCGATGAGCGCCACCGCCGCCACGCTGTCGCACGTGTATCCGATCGGGTCGCGGGTCAACGAGCGCGGACGACTGGAGATCGGGGGGTGCGACGCGGTCGACCTCGCGCGCGAGTTCGGGACGCCGGCATACGTGGTCGCCGAGGACGACCTCCGCGCTCGGGCGCGCTCGTTCGTCGAAGCGCTCAGCGCGCGCCACGCCGACTACGACGTGCTGTTCGCCTCCAAGGCGTTTCCGTGCACCGCGGTCTACCGGCTGCTTGCCGAGGAGGGGCTGGCGTGTGACGTGGCGTCGGGCGGGGAGCTGTTCCTTGCCCTGCGTGGGGGATTCGACCCCGCGCGGATCTACTTCCACGGCAACGCCAAGTCCGAGTCGGAGCTGCGGGAGGCGCGCGCCGCCGGCGTCGGCCACATCGTGATCGACTCGCTGCAGGAGCTCGAGCTGCTCGAGCGGATCGCGGCCTCGGACGGAGGGCGGCGGCAGGAGGTGCTGATCCGGGTCACCCCCGGGGTCGCCGGCGACACCCACCACGCGATCTCGACCGGTCAGACCGACTCGAAGTTCGGCTTCTCGCCCGCGGCGGCGCGCTCGGTGATCGACCGGCTGGCGGGCGCGCCGCATCTCGACCTGGTCGGGCTGCATTTTCACATCGGCTCCCAGCTGCTCGAGCTCGAGCCGTTCCGCGCCGCGGTGCGGGCGATCGCGTCGCTCGGCGATTTCCCGGTGTACAACGTCGGCGGCGGCCTCGGGGTGGCGTACACGTCGGCGGTCCAGCCGCCGGTGGTCGCCGACTACGTCGACGCGATCGTGACGACCGTGCACTCGGAGCTGGGGGCGGACAAGCGGCTGCTGCTCGAGCCCGGGCGGGCGCTGGTCGCGAACTCCGCGGTCACGCTGTACACGGTGCAGACGGTCAAGCGCAACGTCTCGACGTGGGTGGCGGTCGACGGCGGCATGTCCGACAACCTGCGCCCGATGCTGTACGGCGCGCGGTACGAGGCGCTGGTCGCCGACCGGCCGCTGGCGAGCGCCGGCGAGCAGTGCGTGATCGCCGGCAAGCATTGCGAGTCCGGCGACGTGATCGTGCGCGACGCGTGGCTGGCCGATCCCGCGCCCGGCGACGTGATCGCCACGCCCGTGACCGGCGCGTACGGCTACTCGCTGGCCAACAACTACAACGGCGTCCCCCGGCCGCCGGTGATCTTCTGCCGTGAAGGCGAGGCCCGCGTGGTCGTCCGCCGAGAGTCCTACGAGGACCTGGCTGCCCGTGACGTCCCCTGACGGCGTTTTTCGCGTAGGGCTGCTCGGGCGCGGCACCGTGGGGTCGGCGTTCGCCGAGCTGCTGCCCGTGCAAGCGCCGCGAATCGAGCGGCTGACGGGGCTCCGGCCGGAGCTGAGCGGCATCATGACCCGCAGCTCGGGGTCGTTCGAGGAGATCCTCGAGCGCTCAGATCTGATCGTCGAGCTGATGGGCGGGATCGAACCGGCGCGCTCATATCTCCTCCAGGCGATGGGGGCCGGGCGGCACGTCGTGACCGCCAACAAGCAGCTGCTCTCCCAGCACGGCGAGGAGCTGTGGGACATCGCGCGCTCGCACGGGGTGCAGCTGCGGTTCGAGGGCGCGGTCGCCGGCGTCATTCCGGTCATCCGCGTGCTCCAGGAGTCGCTGGCGGGGGCGACGATCGACCGCGTGCACGGGATCGTCAACGGCACCACGAACTTCATCCTCACCGAGATGGCGCGCACCGGCATGAGCTTCGAGGAGGCGCTCTTGGAGGCGCAGCGGCTCGGGTACGCCGAGGCCGATCCGTCCGAGGACGTCGACGGCCGCGACGCCGCGGCCAAGATGGCGATCCTCGCGCGGCTGGCGTTCGACACGCCCGTGCATCTGGACCAGGTCCGGTACGAGGGGATCGAGCACATCCAGCCCGACGACCTCGAGTACGCGCACGAGCTCGGGCTGCAGCTGAAGCTGATCGGCACGGCGGAGCGGATCGGCGACGGACTGTCGGTCCGCGTGCATCCCGCGTTCCTGTACCCGCGCCACCCGCTGGCGTCGGTGAGCGGGCCGTTCAACGCGGTCACGGTCGAGGCCGAGGCGATCACCGAGATCACGATGTCGGGGCCGGGCGCCGGCGGGCCGCAGACCGCGAGTGCCGTGCTCGGGGACGTGATCTCCGCGATGATCCCGCCGGCGTCGACGCCGCCGACGAGCCGCGTCCTGCCGATCGTGCAGGACGTGATCTCGGCGTTCTACCTGCACCTGGACGTCGCCGACGAGTCGGGCGTGCTGGCCACGATCGCCCAGGTGCTCGCCCACCACGACGTGTCCGTGAAGTCGGTCGTCCAGCGCGGTCTTGGGGCGCAGGCGCGGCTCGTGATGGTCGTCCACCCCGTGCTCGAGTCGCGGTTCAGCGCAGCGATGGCCGAGCTGGCGGCGCTCGACGTGCTGCGCTCGCCACCGCGCGCGATCCGGGTGCTCGAGGAAGAGTTCGGGTAGCGATCGGCGACACGGCACGCCCGGGTAGCGGACAACGTCGACGCTCGACGAGCCGTCACGTGCCGAGATCCGCCCGTGTGACCAGCGATATGGCGGCGAATCGCGACGCTCGCCGGCGCGGCGAGGGCCGAGAGTGGCACCGTTGCTGCCACCACCGCGCGCAGCCGCCCGCGCCCCACGACCGCTTCGGCTAGGGTGCCGCGTCACATGAAGGCGGTCCAGATCACAGAGCTCACCGGCCCGCGGACGGCGCTGCGCGTGCAGGACGTCCCAGAGCCCGAGCCCTCGCACCCCCTCACCCCGGGGGAGGGCGTGGTCGTCGACGTCCGCGCCGCCGGCGTCGCGTTCCCCGAAGTGCTTCAGACCCGCGGGCAGTACCAGGTCCAGCCGGATCTGCCGTTCACGCCCGGAGCCGAGGTCGGCGGGGTGGTCCGCTCGGCGCCTGCGGGCTCCGGCGTGGCCGCCGGCGACCGCGTGGCCGCGTTCTGCATGCTCGGCGGCTGGGCGGAGGTCACGGTGGCGCCGGCGTTCTTCGTATTCAAGCTGCCGGACGAGCTCGACTTCGCGCAGGGTGCGGCGCTGGTCCTCAACTACCACACCGCCTACTTCTCCCTGGTCACCCGCGGCCGCCTGGCAGAAGGCGAGACCGTGCTCGTCCACGGCGCCGCCGGCGGGGTAGGTACCGCCACCCTCCAGATCGCCAAGGGGCTCGGCGTGCGGACGATCGCGGTCGTCTCGACCGACGAGAAGGAGCGGGTGGCGCGCGACGCCGGCGCCGACGAGGTCGTGCGGAGCGACGGGCCGTGGAAGGACGAGGCCAAGGAACTGTCCGGCGGCGGGGTCGACATGGTCATCGACCCGGTCGGCGGCGACAGGTTCACCGACAGCCTGCGTTCGCTCAAGGAGGGCGGGCGCGTTGTCGTGGTCGGGTTCACCGGCGGCTCGATCCCCGAGGTCAGGGTCAACCGCCTGCTGCTCGCCAACACCGAGGTGATCGGCGCCGGCTGGGGCAACTACGTGATCCCCAAGCCGAAGCTCAACCGGGAGATCGGCGAGGCGATTGATGGACTGATCGAGGGCGGCTTCGTCCGGCCGGTAGTCGGCGCCAGGTTCCCGCTCGAGCAGGCCGCCGACGCACTCGAGTTGCTCGACAGCCGCGGCGCGACCGGCAAGGTCGTCCTCGAAGTCTCTTAGGCGGCGCCCGCTCTGACATGCTCCCCCCGATGCCGGGGATCATTGAGCGCTACCGGGACAGCTTGCCCTTCGAGCAGGGCGACCCGGTCGTATCGCTCGAGGAGGGGTCGACACCGCTCGTCCTCGCCGAGCGCCTGTCGGAGAAGGCCGGCGTGGAGGTCTGGCTGAAGCTCGAGGGCGCCAACCCGACCGGCTCGTTCAAGGATCGCGGGATGACGTGCGCGGTTTCGGCGGCCGTCCGCGAGGGCGCCGAGGCGGTGATCTGCGCCTCGACCGGCAACACCGCAGCGTCCGCCGCGGCCTACTCGGCCCGAGCGGGACTGACGGGCGTCGTGATCGTGCCCGAGGGCAAGATCGCGACCGGCAAGCTCGCCCAGGCGCTGATGCACGGGGCGCGGGTGGTGGCGCTGCGCGGCAACTTCGACCAGGCGCTGAAGCTGGTGCGCGAGCTCGCGAGCCGGCACCCGGTGTCGCTCGTCAACTCCGTCAACGAGTTCCGCATCGAAGGCCAGAAGACGGCGGCGTTCGAGATCGTCGAGCAGCTCGGCGGCGAGCTCGACGCGCTGTGCATCCCCGTCGGCAACGCCGGCAACATCACCGCGTACTGGAAGGGATTCCAGGAAGTTGGTCACAAGCCCCGCATGTGCGGATTTCAGGCCGCCGGCGCGGCGCCGCTCGTCCACGGCGCCCCGGTCGAGCACCCGGAGACGGTGGCGAGCGCGATCCGGATCGGCAACCCCGCGCGGTGGGAGGAGGCGATGAACGCGATGACCTCATCCGGTGGCGCGGTCAGGGCGGTCACCGACGCGGAGATCCTGACGGCGTACCGCTTCCTGGCCGCGAACGAGGGCGTGTTCTGCGAACCCGCGTCGGCCGCGAGCGTCGCTGGACTGCTCGTGCACGGCGCCGGCGAGGGCGTCCACCGCGTCGTGTGCGTGCTGACCGGGCACGGCCTCAAGGATCCCGATACCGCACTCGACCAGGCGGGCGCAGTCGTGGCGTGCGACCCCGAGCTCAGCGCGATCGAGCGCGCGGTGCTCGATTGACGCTCGCGCGCCGTCGTCTCGTCAGGGTCCCTGCATCGTCGGCCAACCTGGGACCCGGGTTCGACGTGCTCGCGGCGGCGCTCGCCCTGCACCTCGAGCTCGAGGTGGTGGAGACCGGCGCGTTCGCCGTGAGGACCGACCTCGACGTCCCCCGCGACCGCGACAACCTCGTGGTCAAGGCGTTCGAGCGCCTGCACCCCGCGGACGGATTCGAGTTCCGCATCGACTCGGACATCCCGCTCAGCGGCGGGCTCGGCTCTAGTGCCGCCGCTGTCGTAGCGGGTCTCATGGCCGCCGACCACATGTTCGAGCTCGACGCCGACGTGTTCGCGCTCGCCGCCGAGCTCGAGGGCCATCCGGACAACGTCGGCGCAGCCCTCGCACGGCGGGTTCGTGGTCTGCAACGGGGCGCAGGCCCACCGGTTCGAGGGGCCGATGGGACTCGAGGCGGTGCTGGTCGTGCCCGACGAGGGACCCCCGACCGATGAGGCGCGCGAGGCACTGCCGCCGACCGTGCCGATCGAGTCCGCGGTGTTCAACATCTCGCACGCGGCGATGCTGATGCTGGGACTAGCGACGGCCGACTGGGATCTGATCTCCGCCGGCCTGCACGACCAGCTCCACCAGCCCCACCGCGCCCATCTGTACCCGCGGTCCGCGGACCTGCTCGACCGCGCGATCGGCCTGGGGGCGCTCGGCGCGACGATCTCCGGCGCCGGTCCGGCCGTGCTCGTGTGGTGCCGGTTCGATCAGACCGGCGCCGTGGTCGACGCGCTCCGGCGCGAGACAGAGGGATGGGCCACCGTGATGCGCGCCGGCTTCGAGCCTCAGGGCGCCGACGTGCGCTCGCTCTGAGCGTTCAGCCGCTCGCGGAAGCGGGTGAAGTCGAGAATCAGCCGGAGATCATCGTCGCTGTCGGTGGGTCGCTGATTCCGTGGCGGTCGCGGGGCGGATTGGGCTTTTAACGGCGGGCAGCTGAAGGGGGTGTGGCGTTCCCGCCGGGTGCCGCAGCGGGTCCCGGAGCATGCATGACGCGACATTTGACGCGATCCCGGTCGGCCGTGGCGTGTCAGGCATGTGGGGCATGCGCGAGAGGCCACGGCTTCGCGGGCGGGCACCATTTGGCGCGTTATGCATGTCGCCGGTCGCGCGAAACTGCCCCGGGGGACCACTGCACCCCCCTTCAGGTGCCCGCCGTATTCCCTTGGCGGAACGGCCCCATGGACGTTGAGCGTGCGGAATCCGGCTCATCCGGCGACGGGCCGGCGACGGCTCCGGCGCCGGATTCCGTGCGGAATCCGGCTCATCCTGCGACGGCCGGCGACGGCTCCGGCGCCGGATTCCGACGAGACCCCTAACCTCCACCGGGGCCGAACAGCTGGTTCACGGGTCCGCCACCGCCCGGACCGCCACCGGAGAGCCGGCCCTGCCACACCGCCTTGGCCCCCAGGTCGCCGGTGTGGAACACGAAGTATGCGCAGGCGACGGCGAGGGCCGCGAGCGCGATGCGCAGGAGAATCAGCACGGCCGGGTGGCGCGCCAGGCCGTCCAGCCAGCCGAACCCGCTGACCATGCCCGCGGCGACCCGGTGGGCGAACAGGGCGACGATCACGGCGCCCGTGAACAGGATCATCAGATCGCGCAGCAGCATCCCGGCGTGGGCATGGCGCGCGATCAAAGCCGCCGGCCCGAACCCGCCGCCGAGGTGAAGTGCGCTGCGCAGGGCCTCGCCGGCGCCGACCGTGAGGAACGTCCCCGCGAGCGCCACCACGGTCAGGATCCCGAGCAGCACCCCCGAGCGCATGAACCACGCGGGGCGGGCGACCAGCACGAGCGCCCATATCGTCGCCACCGGGATCAGGATCACCGGGATGTGCAGGAACAACGGGTGCGCCGGCAGGCCGCTGTAGATCGTCGTGATGCGCACCGGCACGAGCGCGAGGCTGAGGACCGCGAGCCCAGCGAGGACGTACTCGGCCCGCAGTCGGGAGTCCGCGCCGAGCGGGCTGATCGAGGGCTGAACGGCCAAGGCCGGCGGAAGTGTCCGCCGGTCACCTAAGAGGACGCTAAGAAACTAAGAAACGCGCACGCCGTCGGCGAGCGAGGCGACGCGCCGGCTGGCGGCGTTCAGCCCGAGGCGCCGGAGCAGCTCCTCGGCGACGGCCAGGTAGTCGGTGGCGAGGTCGGGCCGGTAGTCGAGGATCGACAGCGCCCGCTCGGCCGACTCGGCATAGGCGATCGAGGAGCGAATGGTGGTGTCGAGCAGCTTCTCGCCATAGTGCTGGCGCAGGGAGTCGAACGCCTCGCGCGAGTGGCGGGTGCGCATGTCGGCGATGTTCAGGACCACGCCGAGCCATTCGAGATCGGGGTTGAGGTTCTCGCGGGCCAGTTCGATCACCTCGAGCGCCTGCTCGACGCCCTGGAGCGCGAAGTACTGCGCCTCGGCCGAGATCAGCGCATGATCGGAGGCGACGAGCGCGTTGACCGTGAGCAGCCCGAGCGCCGGCGGGCAGTCGATCATGATCAGGTCGTAGTCGTCCCGGACCTCTCGCAGGGCTTTCTTGAGTGCGAGCTCGCGGCCCATCTTGCCGCCGAGCGCGAGCTCGGCCTCGGCGAGGCCGAGGTTGGCCGGGATGATGCCGTCGTGAACCGCTGTACGCGCCTTCGCCCGCCCGGCGAGGACGTCGCCGATCGTCGGGGATGCGTCGGGATCGACGTCGAGGTAGTCCGAAAGGTTGCCCTGGGGATCGAGATCGATCGCGAGAACGCGCAGATCGACCCGACGGAAAACGTCGGTCAGGGTCCGCACGGCCGTGGTCTTGCCCGTGCCGCCCTTCTGTGAGAGAACGGAAACTATCGACGCCATCGCCCGGGCCACTATAGGCGGAGACGAAGCCGCCGGTCGGCCTGACCCCTGCCGGCCGGATCGGCTCGTCTAGGCGGTCGCGCCCGAGTCCGAGGCGTGGACGGCACGCATGCCCGAGATGACCGGGACATCCACGAAATGCAGGTGGTGGCGGCCGATCACGACCTCGTCGCCGTCGGCCAGCGTGCTCCACTCGACGCGCTCGCCGTTGACGAACACCCCGTTGAGGCTGCGGTCGTCGAGCACGCGCAGGCCGTCCGGCTGGCGCACGATCAGCGCGTGGCGACGCGACACCGTCGGGTCGTCGAAGCGGATGTCGGCGGCCAGGCTGCGGCCGATCCGGGTCCACTCACGCTGGAGCGCATACGCCACCCGGCTCTCGCCCTCGGTCCGGTACGCGAGGTACTGGCCGGGCTCGCTCAGCGAGTCGCGGATCTCGTCAAGCCAGCCCTGATCGTCGTCGTCGGCCGCGACCTCGAGCACGCTCGTCTGGGCGGTCGTGAATAGAGAAGCCCGGACGAACTCGGTCCCGCCACAGTTCGGGCAGGTCGGCAGCTCGTCAAC
This sequence comes from uncultured Solirubrobacterales bacterium, assembly GCA_963699325.1. GTDB lineage: Bacteria > Actinomycetota > Thermoleophilia > Solirubrobacterales > Solirubrobacteraceae > Palsa-465. The sequence continues at coordinate 615,399 of CAVOTN010000026.1, forward strand.
CGCGTCGAGCGACACGGGGTAGTCGCAATCCGTGCATCGAAAGGTTCCGGTCCCCGCGACATTGCCCGACATCCAAGCTTTCATTAAGCCGCCTTTTTCGTTGAAAACGCTACGAAATCGCCGACTTGGACAAGCCGGTCGACCCATCATATCCCCTGAGTCAAAGTGCCAACGAGGCCTCTGGACGGATGATGGAGCGGCTCCTGAGCGTTTACTCAGCACGACTATGTGGCTGGCAGGAACCCCCGGAGCAGTGCCGAAAAGACCGGCTGTGCAGTCATCTGACAATGGCACGCCGGAGCTCGAACTGGCGCTTCTCAGGGACGGTGTGGGGCGCCGGGACGCGGTCCAGGAACGCTGCTGCGGGTGCAACAGAACCCCGCTAGTTGGGGAAACTGTGTACGTGCTCGGACATGATTTGGTGATATGCGAGCTGTGCCGGGCGCTCGAGCCCGATCCGCCGCGCGACTCGCGCATCGTGCATGGGCCGGAATACGGTCACACGATGAAGCTGACCGATCACCGGGCCGCATAGCCGGCGACGCTCCGGATCGTCTTCGAACTTAGAATCCCGCCGGTGGAGCCGTTCACCGTGTCCTCGACGATCTCGAAGCCCCGCGAGGAGGTGTTCGAGTACCTGGCGGATATCGCCAACCATCCGGAGTTCACCGACCACTACCTGGTCGATTGGCGCCTCACGCGTGAGAACTCCTATGGGACGGGCGCCGGCGCGCGCTTCCGGATGAAGTCGCCGTTCAACCGCTTCAGTTGGGCGGACACGACGTTCGCGGAGGTCGAGGCGCCGCACCGGATCGTCGAGCGCGGTCGCGGCGGCAAGTACAACCGCATCCGGATGCTCGGCACCTACACGCTGTCGCCCGGGCCGGGCGGCAGCACCCGGCTCGAGTACACGCTCGAGACCGTCCCGCTGCTGTTGTCGGACCGGCTGATGGAGACGCTTGGCGGCAGGTTCTGGGCACACCGCCAGACCGCGAAGTCGATTCGCCGGCTGCGGACGATCCTCGAGGAGAATCGCGGGCGGGGTCAGCGAGCCTCGGTCGCCGGTCGCTGATCCGTCGTGCGGTCCGCGATTACACTTCCGGCCCCGTGAGCGCCTGCCGCGTCTGGATCCTCGTTTGTGCCCTGGGGCTGGCCGTGGGCCTTTCGGCGTGCGGCCAGGAGTCGGATCCGCCGAGCGGCGAGAACGACGGCGTCTACGTCAACGCGGGGCCGATCACCTATCAGCTCCAGGTCTCGCGTGCGCTCAGCCAGTACACGGTCGAGGACCGCCAGTACCTGGCCGGATTGCCGGCCAGCGAGACTGCGCTAACGCCCAATCAGCTTTGGTACGGCGTGTTCCTGTGGGCCAAGAACCAGACCAGCGAGCCGCACAAGACCGCGGACACGTTCAAGATCGTCGACACCGAGGGGAACCCGTATTACCCGGTCCGCGTGGACACCGCGATCAACGGGTACGCGTGGACGTCGCAGATCCTGGATCCATCGGATATCGAACCGGCTCCGAGCACAACCGCGAGCCTCGGTCCGACACAGGGCGGGCTGGTCCTGTTCAAGCTGCCGACCTCGGTGTATTCGAACCGGCCGCTGAAGCTGTACATCTACGCGCCCGGCACCAACGAGACGGCGACGATCTCGCTCGACTTCTGAGCGGGCCCCGGCGCCAGGGGGTAGCGCTGGCGGCGGTTCGGGTGACGGGCGGTGCCGGTGCGCGGTGGCGGTGGGCGGTGGCGGTGGGCGGTGGCGCCCGCGATCAGTGTCCCTCGAGCCCCGCGACGAGCACGTCGCGAACAGCCGGCGCGGCCGTCTGCCCGCCGGCGCCCTGGTTCGGGAACAGGGCCCCGACGACGATCCGCGGCTTACCGACGGGCGCGTAGCCGACGAACCAGGCGTCGGTCAGCTGGTTGGCGTTGGTGACGCTCTGACCGTTGCTCGTGGTGGTGTTGGCGAGCTCGGCCGTGCCGGTCTTGCCCGCGACCGTCACGCCCGGGATCGCGGCCGCGGTGCCGGTCCCGTATTCGACGACCGCCACCATCATCCGCTGGACCAAGCCGGCGACGTGGCCGCTCGTGACCCGCACGAACCGGGGCGGCTGGTGGGCCTCGAGCGTGGGCATCGGCCGGCGGCCCCCCATCGCGATCGTCGCGCCGACGTCGGTCATCTCGAGCGGGGTCGCCAGGACCTGGCCCTGGCCGATCGCCGAGGAGCCGACCTCGAGATCGCTGCCCAGGCTCGCCGGCGGGATCGAGCTCTCGGCGGCGCCCGGGATCGTCGGGGTCTGGTTGAAGCCGAACCGCTCGGCCATGGCGAGCAGCCGCTTCCCGCCGACCCGCGCGCCGAGCGGCGCGAACACCGAGTTGCACGACACCGCGAACGCGTTCAGCAGCGTGCCCCCGCAGTCTTCGCCACTGGCGTTGTGCAAGCGTGTAGCCGTCGAGTATCGCCTCGGTGCTGTACGGAAAGACGTCGGTCAGCTTCACGATCCCGGCCGTGAGCGCGGCCGTCGAGGTGATGATCTTCATCGTCGACCCGGGCGGCTGGGCCGCGGAGAACGCGATCCCGGCGAGCGCGAGCAGCGCGCCGGTCCGCGGGTCCATCGCGACGATCCCGGCGTAGTTGTTGCCGAGCGCCGCAATCGCGGCCTGCTCGAGGGACGGCTCGATCGTCGTGGTGACGTCGTGCCCGGGCACGGGCGTCGTTCGCGCCAGTGTCCGCCTGCCGGCGAGCAGCACACCGCCGGGCGTCCCGGCGAGCTCCGTCTGAAACACGCGCTCGAGCCCGTCGCTGCCGACCTTCGCGTTCGTCGGATAGCCCTCCGCCGCGTACGTGGCAGCGTCGGCCGCCGCGATCGGACCGAGCACGCCGACGATCTGCGACGCGACGTCGGAGATCGGCGAGGTGCGGTCCGGGCCCTCGGCGAGCGGTGTGCCGTCGGCGGCAAATAGCGTCGCCCGGGGTGGGAGCGTCATGTGCCGGCTGAGCCGCTCGTGCGCCTGCAGCCCGGGGAACAGCAGGCTGCTCATGTACTGCACGGTGGGGCTCGAGCCGCTGTCGTTGACCGCCACCTCGAGCGTCTCGCGCAACTCTCCGAACAGCCGCGTGAACACGAGCATCTGGACCGGTATGAACTGCCCCTGGCGGCGGCCGACGTGCTCGTCGACCAGCTTCAAGACCGTCGCCGTGCTCGCGTCATGCCGGTAGGCGGCGGCAAACCGTCCCTCGCTCATCCGCGCCTGCGAGGCCGCGTCGAGCAGCGTGTACATGTGGGCGTAGTCGCCGGCGGCCCATGCCTGCACGTAGTTCGTGACCACGCGCCGCTCCGAGCGGCCAGACGCGGCGTGGATCACGAGCACGACCCCGACCCCGATCGCGACCAGCACCGCCACCGGCACGAGCAACCTCAGGCGACGTCGCCACAAGCGGCGCCGGCGTCGGGACCTCGGACCCCTATCCGATACGCCACCTCTCAATACCCCTTGTGCCACCTGACCTGGAACGGTAGGGCAACGCTCGGAATAACCTGCAGTCGGTGACGGAAGTCGACTGGTTGATCGTGGCATTCACTGCGCTGCTGGCGATGTACGGCTATGCGCAGGGCTTCATCGTCGGCGCGCTGTCGTTGCTCGGCTTCGGCCTCGGGGCGTTCCTCGGGAGTCACCTCGGGCCGCTCGTCCTGCCCCAGGGGTCGCACTCGCAATACGCGCCGTTGTTCGCGCTGCTCGGCGCGCTGCTCGCCGGCGCGGTGCTGGCGAGCGGCCTCCAGGGGCTCGGGGCCCGCGCCCGAATGCTTCTCCGGTTCCCGGGGCTGCGGTTGGTCGACGGGGTATTCGGCGCGATCCTGACCTCCGTAGTGGCGCTCGGGATCGCGTGGATCATCGGCGCGGTCGCGTCGCAGTCGGCCGGTTCGCCGGTGCTGCGAAGCGACATCCAGCGCTCGGCGATCCTCCGGGAGCTGAACGGGCTGCTCCCGCAGTCAGGCCCGTTACTGAACGCGCTCGCGAGGATCGACCCGGTGCCGTCGGTCCGGGGTCCGGAGGCCGACGTCTCGCCGCCGACGCGCGGGATTCTCGCCACGCGCGGCGTCAAGGCCGCCGGCCGGAGCGTGGTCAAGGTGCTCGGGACGGCATGCGGGCTGGGCATCGAGGGGAGCGGCTGGGTGGCGGCGCCCGACATCGTCGTCACGAACGCCCACGTCGTCGCGGGGGAGACCGACACCACCGTCCAGGTCGGTGGCAACGCTCCCGGGGACGACGCGGACGTGATCGACTTCGACCCCCACGACGACATCGCGATCCTGCGCGTGCCCGGCCTCCAGGAGCCGCCGCTGAAGCTGGCCGCGAAGACGCCGGCCGGCACCGCCGCCGGGATCCTCGGGTATCCGCTCGACGGGCCGTTCGACGTCGAGCCCGGGCGTTTGGGTCAGACCGAGACCGTGAGCACCGAGGACGCCTACGGCAACGGCCCGGTGACGCGCAGCATCACGGCGCTCCGCGGGCTCGTCCGTCCCGGGAACTCGGGTGGCCCGATGATCGATCGGGCTGGACAGGTGGTGGCGACGGTGTTCGCGGCGATCACCGGCTCACCCGGCGGCCAGGGCGGCTTCGCGGTCCCGAACGCGCTCGTGGCCTCGCAGCTGGCGGCTTCCGAGTCACGCACGCACCCGGTCTCGACGCAACCTTGCGCGAGATAGACGCCAGAACCGTTCGCAGCGAGCTACCGGGTTCAGGCTGGGCCCTGTGGGCGGGCGGTGGTCTGCACACCGCCCGCCCCTAGGTGCATGCCCCCGGGGCCCCAAAGGTCTCTTGCCCCCCGACATCCTCGGCCATTTGACTCACCATTCCAGGCCCCAGCGCCCCCAGGAGCTGCGGATGGTGGTGTGCGAGGTGCCGTTGAGCCGCTTGGTAGAGCTCGTGCTCGTTGTCGCCTGCGAGTAGCGCCCCGCACTCGCAGTGGGCAATCCGCCGGTGGCTTCCGTCGATTCTGGTCGTGAGGCCATCGTCAACCTGGTCTTCGGACACCTCTAGTCGCGCCCCGCCGAGGGCGTCGCTGCGTGAAACCTTGGTGCTCACTGGTTCGGCACGATGCAAGATCGGCGTTGTCGATACGTTTCCAGAACGTTGCCGCAGGCTGAGCGCGCCCTCGAGATGACTCGGATCCAGCTCTGTGGACGGCTGTCCGTGGAGATCGACGGCGTGCAGCTTTCCGAGCGGCTGCGCGGTCGGCAGGTGCCGCTGCTGCTCGCGTACCTCGTGCTGAACCGCGCGCGGCACGTCGGTCGCGACGAGCTGATCGACGCGCTGTGGCCCGACCAACCGCCGGTCTCCCAGGACGCCGCGCTGCGAACGCTGCTCTCGCGGTTGCGCTCGTCGCTCGGGTCCTCGTCGCTGGCCGGACGCGACGAGCTGATCCTGACGCTCCCCGAGCCGGTGTGGATCGACGTCGAGGCGGCCGCGGCCGAGGTCGCGCGCGCGCTCGACGCGCTCGAGCGGGACGACGCCCGCCGCGCCTGGGCGCTCGCGCAGGTGCCGCTCAACATCGCCAGCCGTGGCCTGCTCCCGGGCGCTCAGGCGACCTGGCTCGAGGCCCCACGCCGCGAGCTCGAGCACGTGCGCCAGCAGGCGCTCGAGGTCATCGGCCGCGCCGGGCTGGTGATGGGCGGCACGCAGCTGCAGTCGGCCGAGCGGGCGGCGCGAACGCTGATCGAGACCGAGCCGTATCGCGAGTCCGGCTACGTGCTGCTGATGGAGGCGCTGGCCGCGCGCGGCAACGTCGCCGAGGCGTTGCGCGTGTTCGACGGGCTACGGACGCTGCTCCGCGACGAGCTCGGCACGAGCCCGTCGGCCGAGGCGATCGCGGCGCACGAGCGCTTGCTCCGCCCGCAGGAGCGCGGTCGCGATCCCGGCGGCGATCGGCGCGGTGCGGGCGGGGATCCGGGTCAAGGCACGTCGTCGATTCCGCTGCCGGCGGAACTGCGCCACCGTGCGCAGGGGCCGCTGATCGGGCGCGCGCAGGAGATGGCGGATCTCGCGGCGCGATGGGAGCGCGCCGTCGAGGGCAGCGTTGTGGGCGGTGTTGTGGGCGGCGTTGTGGGCGGCGTTGTGGGCGGAGGGTCCGGCCCGGACGCGCAGAGCGGCCGGATCGTGCTGCTCGCCGGCGACGCCGGGATCGGCAAGACGACGCTGACCGCCGAGCTCGCGCGCCGAGTCCACGACGCCGGCGCGATCGTGCTGGCGGGCCGCTCGCCGCGCGAGACCGTGGTCCCCTACCAGCCGTTCCTCGAGGCGCTCCGGCACTGGGCGATGAACGCCCAGCTCACCGATCTGAAGACGAGCACGCGCGAGTACGGCTCCGAGCTCGCCAGGCTGATCCCCGAGCTGCGCCGGCGCGCCCCCGACCTCCCGCCGCCGCAGGACGAGCCCGAGACCGAGCGCTATCGGCTGTTCGAGGCGGTCGTGGGGCTGCTGACCGAGCTGTCGCGGTCGGCGCCTGTGTTGCTCGTGCTCGACGACCTCCAGTGGGCCGACCGGCCGACGCTACTGCTGCTTCGCCACCTCGCCCGGGCCACGAACCCGGCGCGGCTGTTGATCCTCGGCGCCTACCGGGCGGCCGAGCGCCGCGGCGACACGTTCACGAATGCGCTCGGCGAGTTGCGCCGGGACCGGCTCGCCTCGCAGCTCGACGTGAACGGCCTCAGCGAGTCCGAGACGGCCGAGCTCGTCCGCGCGCGGGCGGGCGAGAGCCCGGCGCGGGCATTCGCGCGGGCCCTGTACGAGGAGACCGAGGGCAACCCGTTCTTCGTCGAGGAGATGATCCGGCACCTGATCGAGGCCGGAGTGCAGGTCGGCAGCGCCAGCGCGTCCGAGCTCCAGCGGTTCGGGCTGCCGGAGGGCGTCAAGCAGGTGATCGCGCTCCGGCTCGGCCGGCTCGATGCGCCGGCGGCCGAGCTCCTGCGCGTCGCCGCCGTCATCGGCCGTGACGTCGACGCGGCGCTGCTCGAGCGGGTCGTGCTGCTCGGCGAGGACGAGTTCCTGGCCGCGCTCGACGAGGCTCTCGGCGCCGTGCTGCTCGTGGAGTCAGACGAACAACCAGGGAGCTACCTGTTCAGCCATGCCCTGATCCGGGAGACGCTGTACGAGAGCATGTCCGGGCCACGGCGGGCCCGGATCCACAAGCGGGTCGGAGAGGCGATCGAAGCCGCGCAGGGGCGCCGGCAGGAGCGCTATCTGCCCGAGCTCGCCTACCACTTCACGCGCGCCGCGGATCCCGAAGAGGCCGAGAAGGCGATCACGTATGCCTTCCGCGCCGGCGAGCAGGCGACCACGATGCTCGCGCACGAGGAGGCGGCCGAGCACTACGCACGCGCGCTCGACGTGCAGGGCCGCTTCCAGCCCGAGGCGTCCGAGCGTCGCTGCGAGCTGCTGCTGCGCCTCGGCGAGGCCCGGGTCCGAGGCGGCGAGCGGGCGCTGGGGTCCTCGGCCTTCCGCGAGGCGGCCGCGCTGGCCGAGCGGCTCGGCGACGGCGCCTCGCTGGCGCGCGCCGCGATCGGCGCCGCGCGCCGGTATGTGCAGCCGCCGGGGGTGGTCGACACGGAGCTGATCGCGATGATCGAGCGCGCGCTCGAGCTCGAGCCGGAGCGGTCGCTGGTTCGGGTGCGCCTGCTCGCGTGCCTGTGCGGCGCGATCTACTACTCCCCCGAGCGCCACCGGATGCGGGCGCTCAGCGATGAGGCGATCGCGATCGCCGACGAGCTCGGAGATCCCGAGGCGCGGGCGTACGCCTGCTCGGCACGCCGCCGGGTGCTCTGGGACGCGCCCCACCTGTCCGAGCGGGTCGAGGTCTCGACCGAGATGCTCACGCTCGCGCGCCAGATCGGGAACATCGAGCTGCAGCTGCAGGCGCACGCCTGGCTCGTCGTCGACCTGCTCGAGCGCGGCGATCTCGATGCGGTCGACGCCCAGATGGAGGCGTTCGAGGCCGGCGCCGACCGGCTCCGCCAGCCGCTGTTCGAGTGGAACTCGATCCTGTGGCGGGCGATGCGGGCGCTGCTGGCCGGCTCGCTCGAGCGCGCAGATCGGCTCGCGTCAGAGGCGCTCGCGGCCGGCGCGCCGGCCGAGGCGGTCACCGCATCCCAGTACTACGCGATTCAGGTGCTCGGGATTCGCCGCGAGCAGGGGAGGATCGGGGAGCTCGAGCTATCCGCGCGGAAGCTGGTCGAGGACAACCCCGGCCGGCCGGCGTGGCGCGCGGCGCTGGCGACGCTGCTGTGCGAGGAGGGCCGGTTGATCGAGGCGCGGGTGGAGTTCGACCGGCTCGCTGTGAGCGATTTCGAGGACGTTCCGAAGGACCTCGACTGGATGATCGCGATGGTGCTGCTCAGCGACGTGTGCGTGGACGTCGGCGACGGCGAGCGCGCCGCGCTGCTGTACTCGAAGCTCGAGCCGTACGCGGAGAGCAACGTCGTGATCGGGCTGGCCGCGGTGTGCCTCGGGTCGGCGGCGAGCTTCCTCGGCAAGCTGGCGGCGACGATGGGGCGGAAGGTCGAGGCCGAGCGCCACTTCGAGCGCGCGCTCGAGGCCAATGCCGCGCTCGGCGCGCCGGCGTGTCTGGCCCGGACGCAGGTCGACTACGCCCGCGCGCTCGGTCCGGGGCCGCGCGCGACGGAGCTGCTGGCGGCCGCGGCGCAGACCGCTGCGGAGCTCGGGCTCGGCGCGGTGGCGCGCAAGGTCGCCGAGCTCGAAGGGGCTTAGGCTCCGGGCAACGTCAGCATCGCGGCGCACACGGGCGGCTCATGCCGGAGACCATCTCTTACAAGAAAACCACCGACGTGCGGTTGCCGGTTGACGGGGGCGCTACCCTCGCGGACTCATGAGCTTGACGCTAGTCATCGCCGAGAAGCCGTCGGTCGGACGCGACCTCGTCGCGGTCCTGCCCGGCGCATTCACCAAGCACGAGGGCTATCTCGAGGGTCCCGAGCACGTCGTGACGTGGGCCGTCGGCCACCTCGTCCAGCTCGCCGACCCCGACGAGTACGACGACCGCTTCAAGAAGTGGCGGATGGCCGATCTCCCGATCGTCCCCGACCGCTTCAAGCTGGTCGTCCGCGACGAGCGCTCCAAGAAGCAGATGAACGTGGTCAAGCGGCTGCTCGACCGCGACGACATCGACCGCGTCGTGAACGCCTGCGACGCCGGCCGCGAGGGCGAGCTGATCTTCGCCTACCTGTACGAGAAGGCCGGCTCGAAGAAGCCCGTGATGCGGCTGTGGCTGAACTCGATGACCAAGGACGCGATCCGGGCCGCGTTCGGCGACCTGCGGCCCGGCGCCGATCTCGCCTCGCTCGAGGAGGCCGCCCGCTCGCGCTCGGAGGCCGACTGGATCGTCGGCATGAACGCGACCCGCGCGGCCACGATCCGACTGCGGAGCTCTTTCGACGGGGCCGTCTCCCTCGGGCGGGTGCAGACGCCGACGCTCGCGATCCTGGCCCGGCGCGAGCAGGAGATCCGCGACTTCAAGCCCGAGCCGTACTGGGTCGTCGACGCCGTGCTCGATCCCGTGCAGGACAAGCCGCGTACGTACGAGGGCCGCTACCACGACGGCGCGAACCCGCGGGTGGCGAGCGCGGAAGCCGCGCAGGCGATCGTCGACGCGTGTCGCGACCAGACCGGCGAGATCACCAAGCTCGAGAAGTCAGAGCGCAAGGAGCGCCCGCCGCTCCTGTACGACCTGACCTCGCTCCAGCGCGACGCCAATCGCCGGTACGGGTTCACCGCGCGGCGCACGCTGGCCGCCGCCCAGCGGCTGTACGAGGAGCACAAGGCGCTCACGTACCCCCGCACGAACTCGCGCTACCTGACCGGCGACATGATCCCCGAGATCAAGCCGATCGCCCGGCTGCTCGGCGAGCAGCGCGAGTACGCGAAGGCGTCCGAGTACGTCCTCGGCCTCGACGTGCTGCCGCTCGGTCGGGTGGTCAACGACGCCAAGGTCACCGACCACCACGCGATCATCCCGACCCGGGCCGAGCGCCATCCGGTCGACAAGATGAGCGACGACGACCGGCGCGTGTACGACCTCGTCGTCCGCCGGTTCCTGGCGATCTTCCACCCCGAGGCGGTGTTCGAGAACACCCGCGTCGAGACGACCGTGTCCGAGCACGTGTTCCGGACGCGCGGCAGGGTGATGCTGGTCGCCGGCTGGCGCGCCGTGTACGGCGAGAGCGTCGACGCCGACGCGGCGGAGCAGCGCGACGACGACGAGGGCCGCGAGCAGCAGTTGCCGAAGCTCGTTCAGGGCGAGCGCGTCGACGTCACCACGGTCGGGTCCGAGGAGAAGGAGACCAAGCCGCCGTTCCGCTACAACGACGCGTCGCTGCTCGGCGCGATGGAGACCGCCGGCAAGCTCGTCGATGAGGAGGAGCTGCGCGAGGCGATGAAGGAGTCCGGGATCGGAACGCCGGCAACCAGGGCGGCGATCATCGAGCGTCTGATCCAGGTCGGCTACGTCGAGCGCGACGGCCGCGCGTTCGTGGTCACCGAGAAGGGACTGAACGTGATCCGGCTGCTCGGCGAGCACGCCCTGACCTCGCCCGGCCTGACCGGCGACTGGGAGCGCCGGCTCGCGCTGATCGAGACCGGCGAGGACTCCCGCGAGGCGTTCATGGGTGACATCGTCAAGTTCACCGAGAGCACGGTCGGCGAGCTCGATCGGAAGTTGAAGGACGTGCGGATTCCGCGGGCGAACCTCGGTCCCTGCCCGGTCTGCGGCCATGACATCGTCGAGAACCGCAAGGGCTACTCGTGCTGGTCGCGCGAGGACCCGGGATGCGGATTCGTGATCTGGAAGTCCAAGGCCGGCAAGACGCTCCCGGTGGCGGTCGCTCGCGAGCTGATCAAGACCGGGCGGACCGAAAAGCCGGTGACCGGGTTCAAGGGACGCTCGGGCAAGAGCTTCCGCGCCCGGCTGGCGCTCCAGCAGAGCGACGAGGGCAAGTGGCGAGTCGAGTTCGACGAGCCGTGGGCCAAGGAGGGCGCCAAGCCGCCGGAAGCCGAGGACGCCGAGGCTGCGGAGGCGACGCCCGAGACCACGGAGCAGCCCGCAGCGGCATAAGCGGGGTCCCTCTCAGGGGCTGACGCAGGGCTTCGGCTGCTTGGCGAAGCACCACGTGTGCGCCCGGAGCCCGCCGGGAACGCCGTTGGCCGGGATCCTGGTCGGCTCGAGCGCGTAGAGGACCGGTCCGCGCGGAACGGTGATCGAGAACCGGGTGTAGCGCCCGTCCCTGACCCGCCACGCCGCAAGCTTGACCTCGTAGCGGATGTACTGGCACCCGCGGCAGACATTCGAGGAGCCGAGCCAGTACGTCGCGCGGCCAGCTGCCCGGGCACCCCAGGCGGTCCAGACGATCGGCGGCTCGCGGCCGTGATCGAACCCGTTTCGAGTCAGGCCGGGCCCCATCAGGTAGTCGGGCGTGCGTCCGGCCAGGCTGTGGTCGAACGACATGAATCCCGGCCGCACGAGCGCGCCGGTGAGGTCGTCGGGCGCGGTGGCGAGCAGCTTCGGAGGATGCGCCCGCGCGCTGTGTCCGGCCCGGTCGCCCCGCGCCCCGGTCGCGCCGGCCACCGCGGCCAGGCTCAGTGCCGCGCACGCCGCGGCCGTTCCCGCGAGCAGCCACTTCTTCATCCCGTCGGGGGCGAGCGCCACTATGGGGAGTATGCCGCTCACGCTCGTCCTCGGTCCCGCCAACTCCGCCAAGGCCGGCGAGGTGCTGGGCGGGTTCGCCGCCGCCGCCAACCGCGGCGCGATCCTGGTCGTGCCGACCGCGGTGGACGCCGACCACTTCGCGCGCGAGCTGGCCCGCGACGGCGCCGTGCTCGGCGCAGTTCTGACTTTCAACGGGCTCGCGGCCGAGATCGCCGGCCGGGCGGGCTACAGCGCGCGGCGCGTGACCAGGCTCCAGCGCGAGCGAGTGCTCGAGCGCGCGCTGCACAGGACGGCGTTCGGAGCGCTCCGTCCCGCGGCCGGCACCGCCGGGTTCCCGGCCGCCGCCGGCGAGCTGATCGCCGAGCTCCAGCGCTCGCTGATCACGCCCGAGCGGTTCTCCGGCGCGCTCGCGAGCTGGGCCGAGCAGGACCCTCGGCGGCAATCGTATGCCGACGACGTGGCTGCCATATACGAGGCGTACGCGGCCGAGCTCGACCGCGTGCACCGCGTCGACTCCGAGCTGTACGCGTGGCGGGCGCTTGACGCGCTGCGCGCCTCCCCGGGCCGGTGGGGGACCGACTCGGTGTTCTTCTACGGGTTTGACGATCTGCACCCGCTCGAGCGCGACGCGATCGAGACGCTCGCCCGTGTGGTCGGCGCCGAGGTCACGGTGTCGCTGACCTACGAGCCCGGGCGCACCGCGCTCCAGGCCCGCGCCGAGGTGGTCGAGGAGCTCCGCCCGCTGGCCGAACGCGTGCTCGAGCTGCCGCCCTCGGACGAGCACTACGCGCCGGCCGCCCGCGCCGCCCTGCACCACCTCGAGCGCGAGCTGTTCGAGCCGGCGCCCGAGCGGATCGACCCGGGCAGCGCGATCGAGCTGCTCGAGGCCGGCGGCGAGCTCGCCGAGGCCGAGCTGGCGGCCGCCGCGGTGCTCGAGCTGCTGTCCGCCGGCGTGCCCGGCGGGGAGATCGCGGTCGTGTACCGCTCGCCGGCGCGCGCGGCGAAGCTCGTCGAGAACGTGTTCGGCGCCTACGGGATCGCGGTCGCGGCTGACCGGCGCACGGCCATGCAGCGCACGGCGCTCGGCCACGCACTACTGGCGATGGCCCGGTGTGCGCTACTCGACGACGGGCAGGCGACCGCGGGCGACCTGCTCGAGTACCTACGAGCGCCGGGACTGCTCGACCACGCCGATGACGTCGACCGCCTGGACGCGCAAGTCCGTCGCGAGGGCCTGCGGACGGCGACCGAGGCACGGGCGCGCGGAGGCTTCGAGTTGCCCGAGATCGATGCGCTGCGAGCCGCCGAGGATCCCGCGGCGGAGCTGCTCGCAAACGCCCGGCGACTGCTGGCCGCCCCGCACCGCATGGGCGCGCCCGTCCTCGACGCCGACGAGGAACTCGACGCCCGCGCGGTCGGGGCGCTCGCGCGGGCGCTGGCCGAGCTCGACGATCTCGGCGGGGAGCGGCCGACCGGCGCCGAGCTGATCGAGCTGCTCGAGACCCTCGAGGTCTCCGGCGGCCCGCCTCCCGGGGCCGGTGCGGTGCTCGTCACCGATCCGCTCGCGATCAGGGCCAGGCGCTTTCGCGCCGTGCTCGTATGCGGCCTCGGCGAGAGCGAGTTCCCGCTGGCCGCCGCGCCCGAGCCTTTCCTCTCGGACGAGCTTCGCCGCGAGCTCGCGATGTGCAGCGGCCTGCGGCTGCGGCCGCGGGAGGACGCGCTCGGCCGCGAGCGCTACCTGTTCTACACGAGCGTGTCCCGGGCGACCGAACGCGTCATCCTCAGCTACCGGAGCTCGGACGAGGAGGGCAACCTCGCGCTGCCCTCGCCGTTCCTCGGTGACGTGTCGGAGCTGCTGGTCGAGGACTGGCCCGACCGCCGCCGGCGCCGGATGCTCTCCGACGTCGTGTGGCCGGCGGCGCAGGCGCCCACTGCCCGGGAGCTCGCTCGCACCCGTGCGGCCGCGTCGGCGCCGCTCGCCGGCGAGGTCCCGTCGCCGATCGGATCGCTGTCGGAGGCGACGCTCGCGCACGTCCGCCACCGCCGCATCCTGTCCGCGGGCGCGCTCGAGACGTATGCCGACTGCCCGGTCAAGTGGTTCGTCGACCGCGAGCTTCAGCCCGAGCGCCTCGAGCCCGATCCCGACGCGCTCGCCCGCGGGAGCTACATGCACGCGGTACTCGAGCAGGTGCTCGAGCGGCTCGGGACCTCGGTCACGCCGACGACGCTGCCGCGCGCGCTCGAGCTCCTCGACGAGGTGCTCGCGGAGCGCTCGCACGACATCGCCACCGGCCGCGGCGGGGCCGTGCGCGAGGCCTGGACGCGGATCGTGGCCGCCGATCTGCGCCGCTACCTTGCGCACGAGGCGCGCGGCGACTGCGGGTGGCCGCCGTACGGACTCGAGCTGCGGTTCGGGTTCGAGGAGGACCCGGATTCGTTGCCGGCGTTCGTGCTCGGAGAGGACATGGGCGAGGAGGTACGGATGCGCGGGATCATCGACCGGGTCGACGCAGATAATGGCGCACCCACCCACCCGCCCACCCACCCATGCGATCGTCCGTGACTACAAGAGCGGCTCCGGGCGCCCCGAGCACTACGGCGCCCGGTGGGCCGCCGACCGCCAGCTCCAGGTGGCGCTGTACATGCTGGTCGTGCGCGAGCTGCTCGGGCTCGAGCCCGTGGCCGGCTTCTACCAGCCGCTCGGCGGCGGCGACCTGCGCGCGCGGGGGGTGTTCCTGGCTGGAGAGGAGCTCGGTGGCTCGCTCGTCGACCGCGACTCGCGCACGCGGGAGGAGCTCGACGAGCTGCTCGCCGACGCGCGGGGGCGGGCGCTCGCGCTCGCCGCGCGGCTGCGCAGCGGGGAGCTCGAGCCCTGCCCGTCGACTTGCTCGCGCGACGGCTGCAGCTACCCCGGAATCTGCCGTGCTTGAGCTGGAGGTGGCCACGGGGTCCTTCACCGATGAGCAACTCGTCGCGATCGAGCGCCGCGACGGCGATCTGCTGCTCGACGCCAGCGCCGGCAGCGGCAAGACGTCGGTGCTGGTCGAGCGGTTCGCGCGTTCCGTGCTCGAGGACGGGATCGAGGTCGGGGCGATCCTCACGATCACGTTCACCGAGAAGGCCGCAGCCGAGATGCGCGACCGGATCCGCCGGCGCCTGCACGAGCTCGGCGCCCACGAGGCGGCCCGCGCCACCGAAGGCGCGTTCATCTCGACCATCCACGGCTTCTGCGCGCGGGTGCTGCGCGCGCACGCGCTCGCCGCCGGGCTCGATCCGGCGTTCGCGGTGCTCGACGCCCAGGACGCCGAACGGCTCGCGGACGTCGCGTTCGACGAGGCACTCGAGGAGTTCGGCCGCGGCGGCCCACCCGCGCTCGACCTGATCGCCTCCTACAACCCCAGCGGGCTGCGGAGCGCGATCTTCGAGATCCACGCCGAGTTGCGCTCGCGGGGCGAGCGCCGGCCACGGCTGCCGGCGCTCGCTCCGGCGCCGGATCTCGACGCGTTTCGCGGCGAGCTCGAGCGGGCCGGCGCCGCCGCGCTGGCCGAGCTCGGGGCCGTCGCCGGCCCCGGAGCCAAGGTGCTCCAGGCGATCGCGCGGCTCGAGCGTCTGCCCGGCGTGATCGCCGGCGCCGATCCGTGGCCCGGCGACCTCTGGGGAGTGGCGCTGCCCGGCGGCAACGGCGCCGCGCTGTCGACCGAGACCTGCGTCCGCTACGCCGACGCGCTGGCGGCGTTCCGCGTCGCCTCCGAGCACCGCCGGGCGGCGCGCGCGCATGAGCTGCTCGACCGCCTCCTGCGCCTGTTCGGCGAGCGCTACGCGCGGGCCAAGCGGGACGCCTCGGGTCTCGACTTCGAGGACCTCGAGCTCGAGTGCCGCGAGCTGCTGCGGGTGGACGCGGGCCTGCGCGAGCGCTACCGCGCGCGGTTTGCGCGCATCATGGTCGACGAGCTCCAGGACACCAACCAGGTCCAGCTCGACCTGATCGAGCTGATCGCCAGCGAGAACCTGTTCACGGTCGGCGACGCCCAGCAGTCGATCTACGGCTTTCGCCACGCCGACGTCGAGCTGTTCGAGCGGCTCGGCAAGCAGCTGGCGCAGGTCGGCGCCCGGGCGACGCTCGACACGAACTTCCGCTCGCGGCCCGAGATCCTCGAGGTCATCAACGGCGTGTTCGAGGCCGAGCTCGGCGACCAGTTCCGGCCGCTCCGCGCCGGGCGCCCGGAGGCTCCGGCGGACGAGGGCGGCGGCGGTCCGCGGGTCGAGTTGCTCGTCGCCGACAAGGGCGCGGACTGGGCGATGGAGGGTCTCGGCGCGCCGTGGCGCGTGGCCGAGGCGCGCGCCCTCGCGGCCCGCGTCGAGCGGCTGCTGGGCGACGGGACGGCCCCACGCGAGGTGGTGCTGCTGACCCGCGCCACCACCGACCTGCGCGTGTACGAGCGCGCGCTCGAGGATCGGGGGATCCCCACGTACGTGATCGGCGGGCGCGGCTACTGGGCCCATCCGCAGGTGATCGACATGGTCAGCTACCTCGAGGCGCTCGCCAACCCGAGGGCGGAGGAGGCGCTGTTCACGGTGCTGGCCTCGCCGCTTGTGGGAGTGTCCGCGGACGCGCTCGTCGTGCTCGCCGCCACCGCCCGGGATCGCCGGCGGGACCCCTGGTCGGTGTTGCGGGAGCCCGAGGGGGCGTTCGACGAGCTCGCTGATGGGGATAGGGAGTTTCTGTTCGGGTTCGCCGACTGGTTCGCCATCGAGCGGCAGGTGGCCGCCCGCTCCGGCGTCGAGCGGCTGATCGACCGCGTGATCGAGCGGACCGGCTACGACCTGGCGGTGCTGGCGATGCCCGGCGGACAGCGCCGGCTCGCCAACGTGCGCAAGCTGATGCGCCTCGCGCGCCAGCACGAGGCGGCGCACGGGCCAGACCTGCGCGGGTTCCTCGAGCTCGTCACCCGTCGTGCCCGCGCCGGCTTCGGCGCCGGCTCCGGGGAGGCACGCGAGAGCGAGGCGCCGGTCGAGGGCGAGGCGCTCGACGCGGTGCGGCTGATGACGATCCACCGCGCCAAGGGCCTCGAGTTCGAGGTCGTGTGCGTGGCCGATCTCGGGCGAGGGCCGAGGTGGCGCGCCGAGCTGCTGCGGGTCGGGCGCGACGGCCGCTTCGGGCTGCGGCTCGCCGAGCCCGGCACCGGACGGCGCGAGTCGGCGCTCGACTACAAGGCGCTCGGCGACGAGCGGATCGCGGCCGAGGCGCGCGAGGAGCGCCGGCTGTTCTACGTGGCGATGACCCGCGCCCGCGAGCGGCTGATCCTGAGCGGCGCGGCCAAGCTGGAGGCGTGGCCCGGTCTCGAGAACGGCGGTGGAGGCGGTCCGATCGCGTGGATCGGGCCGGCGGTCGAGCAGCTCGAGGGCGTCGAGGTGACGTTCGTGCGCCCCGAGGACGTGCCGCCTGCCGTGCCGCTGCCCGCGCCGTGCGATCCGGTCGATACGCCGCCCGTCCAGGCGGAGCCCGCACCACCGGACCTACCGGATGCCGTCGCGCCACCGGTGAGCGCGCTCAGCTACTCGTCGCTCGCCGCCTACCGGCGCTGCGGCTACCGGTTCTACGCCGAGCGCGTGCTCAGGTTGCCGGCGCTCCCGGGCGGCGGCGCCGGCGCGGCGGTGTCCGATCACCCCGGCGGACTGAGCGCGCTCGACCGGGGCACGCTCGTGCACGCGCTGCTCGAGCGGCTCGACTTCCGCCGGCCGCGGCGCCCGACGGAGGCGATGATCGCGCAGGCCGCCGAGCGCTCGCGGCTGCCGGCCCCGCTGACCGCCGAGGACGCCGCCCAGGCCGCCGAGCTCGTCGAGCGCTTCGCCGCCGGCGAGCTGTGCCGGCGGCTCGGGCGCGCCACCGCGGTACGGCGCGAGGCGCGCTTCCGCTTCCTGCTCGGCAACGTGCTGATCGGGGGCGTGTTCGACGTGATCGCCCGCGAGCCCGGCGGCCGAACGCTCGTGGTCGATTACAAGACCGACCGGCTCGACGGCGCCGATCCCCAGGTCCTCGCCGACGGCTCGTACGGGACCCAGCGTCTGGTGTACGCGCTGGCGGCGCTGCGCGCCGGCGCGACCGAGGTCGAGGTCGTCCACACGTTCCTCGAGCTCCCGCAACGGCCGGCGGTGGTGACGTTCACGCGCGAGCAGGCGCCGGCGCTCGAGGAGCAGCTGGCGGCGCTCGCGCGCGGGATGCTCGAACCGCGAGTTCAAAGTCACCGACGCCCCGCACCGCGGGGTCTGCGACGGCTGCCCGGCCGAGGGCGGCCTGTGCTCGTGGCCGCTCGAGATGACCCGGCGCGAGGCCCCGGACCGCCTCTTTTAGAAGTCCTCGAAGCGGACCTCAACGCTCTCGTACTCGTGGCGCTCCTCGACCTTCGCGAGCGCACGCAGCGTCTCCTTGTCCGCCGGCGAGTCAGGTGGCCCGAGCAGGCTCCGTGGCCACAGCCGGCGCACCACGACCGTGTTGATCTCGGCCGCGTACAGCGTGAGCTGCGCGATCAGGTGGAGCCAGACGAGCAGCCCGATGACCGTGGCGAAGGTCCCGTACGTGTTGCTGGCGTGGCTGACGACGTGGTTGATGTAGATGCCGCCGACCAGCGAGAGGATCGTGAGGAACACGGCCCCCACCGCAGCGCCCAGCCAAAGCGAGCGCGTGGGGATCGTCGGCGTGGTCAGGAACCGGAACGCGGCCACGTACAGGCCGAAGTTGACCGCGAGCGTGAGCGCGTACCCGCCGACCTTGACCAGCGGCCCGCCGATCGCCGTCACGAGCCCAGTGAGCGAGGTCGAGACCACGAACAGGACCCCCAGGGTCACCAGCAGCAGCAGACCGCGCAATCGCGACCGGAGGAAGTCTGGCCGATCCTTGAACGGGACCGCCCAGACCCTGTTGAACGCGTTCTGCGCCGCGATCGTCACGCCCAGCCCGCCCCACGTCGCGGTGAGCAGCCCGATCACGAGCGCGGTGACCTTCCCGCTCAGGGCGTGCGACTGCAGCTGGTCGCCGACCACCGGGAACTGGCCGAGCACGGAGGTCTTGACGTCGTTGTACAGCTCCGAGTTGTGCTGGAGCACGAAGCCGAGGATCGTCGTGAACACCAGCAGCAGCGGGAAGATCGAGAAGAACGCGTAGTAGGCGATCAGTGCGGCGAGGCTGCCGGCCTGGTCGTTGCCGAACTTCCTGACGACCGCCATTGGTACCGCCCACGCCGGATGCCGCTGCTGGTAGCGGTCAAACACTCGGATGGGACGAAGGAGATCCACTTGTCGAGGTCCTACCCGACGAAATTGCGAACAAGCGTGGCCCTATAGTGACGGCGGTGGCAGCTGTACGTGCGACGGGGCTCGTCAAGCGGTTCGAGACGACTACCGCGGTCGACCGGGTCGACCTGGTTGTCGAGGAGGGCGAGGTCCGCGGTCTGCTCGGTCCCAACGGTGCCGGCAAGACCACGCTCCTGCGTTTGCTGTTCGGCCTCGTCGGGCCCGACGAGGGAGACGTCGAGCTGTTCGGGCGGCCGCTCGGCGCGTCTGACTCGGTGTGCCTCGACGGCGTGGCCGGGTTCGTCGAGGAGCCGACGTTCTACCCCTACCTGTCCGGGCGGGTGAACCTCGAGCTATACGCGGAGCTCGACGGCGGCGGCGCGACGGGCCGCGTCGAGGAGGTGCTCGATCAGGTCGGCCTCGCTGGCCGGGGCGGCGATCGGGTGAGCGGCTACTCGACCGGCATGCGCCAGCGCCTCGGGATCGCCGCCGCGCTGCTGCGCTCGCCGCGGCTGCTCCTGCTCGACGAGCCGACGAGCGGGCTCGACCCGGCGGGAGCCCGCGACATGGGACGGCTCGTGCGCCGCCTGGCCGGCGACGGCACCGCGGTGCTGCTCTCGAGCCACCTGATCGGCGACCTCGAGAATGTCTGCGACTCGTTCACAGTGCTTCGCCTCGGCAGGGTCGTGTGGAACGGCAGCGCCCAGCAGCTGCGCGACCAGGCCCCGGGGTCGGCGTACCGCCTGGCGACGAGCGACGACGCCCGCGCGCTCGAGATCGCCGAGCAGCATCCGAGCGTGCACGCGACGATGTCGCCCACCGGGGAACTGCGGCTCGCGGTGCAGGGCCGGATCGACCCCTACGTGCTCGACCTCGGGCGCGCCGAGATAGCGGTGCGCCGGCTCGAGCTGGTCGTGAGCCCGCTCGAGTCGATGTTCTTCGCACTCACGAGCGACGTCGAGCTCGACCCCGCCGGGCTGACCGAGCTGATCGAAGCGGCGTTGGCGGAGACGTGAGCGCGATCCATGCTCTGAGGCCGGGCGAGGCGATCCCGGGACCGCCACCCCGGCAGCACGCCGGCCTCTGGCATGTCTACCGGGCCGAGCGGCGCAAGCTGTCCACGCAACTCGCGACGCGATTGCTGGCGCTGATCTGCGTGCTCGGTCCGTTCGCGTTCGCCGGCGTGCTCAAGATCCAGACGGGCAGTCCAGCGGACACGCTGTTCGGGGTGTGGGTGCACCAGTCGGGGTTCGCGTTGTCGCTGGTCGTGCTGTCGTTCTGCGGCGCATGGGGGTTCCCGGTACTCGCCGGCATCCTCGCCGGCGACATCTTCGCGTCCGAGGACCGCTACGGCACGTGGAAGATGGTGCTTACCAGGTCCTCGACCCGGCGGGACCTGTTCGCCGGCAAGGTGCTCGCGGCGATGACGTTCTCGGTCGGGCTGCTGGTGCTGCTGGCCGTGTCGAGCCTCGCCGCCGGCCTGCTGCTGGTCGGCGCCGGCCGGCTTGTCAGCCTCGGCGGCACCGCGCTGTCGCCCGGACACAGCCTCGTACTCGTGGTCGTCGCCTGGCTCCTCAACGTGCTGCCGATGCTCGCGTTCACCAGCCTCGCGGTGCTGTTCTCGGTCGCGACCCGGAACGGGATCGTGGGCGTGGTGGGCCCGGCGCTCGTCGATCTGGTGATGCAGCTGCTGCTGCTCGTCGGGACTGGCGTGTGGCTCCACATGCTGCTGGCCGCGTCGGCGTTCCAGGGCTGGTACACGCTGTTCACCGCCCACCCCTACTACGGGCCGCTGGTGATCGCATGCATCGTCAGCCTGATCTGGATCGTCGCCTGCCTGGGCGGCTCGTGGCTGATCATCCGCCGGCGCGACTTCGCCGGCGCGCCGGTGAGCCGCCGGCCGGGTTGGGTTGTGCCGGTCCGGGTCGCGGTCGGCTCGGCGGTGGTGGTCGCGTTCCTGTCGATCGCCAGCAACTGGGGCCCCGCCGGCGACACCGCGGCGAAGCTGAAGGCGAGCATCCAGCCGGCGTTCAACAACCTGACCCTGCTCCAGCAGCGCGAGCTCGGCCGGACGGTGGCGCCCGGGGCCAAGCTCAACGTGCTGAGCAACTGCAGCCGGCGCGCGAGCACGCCGTCCGGACCCGGTGACTGGATCTGCACGCTCGACGTGTTCATCCCGCAGCCGGGCGCCGAGCCGTTCAACCAGACGCCGGTCACCTACGACGTGAGCCTCCAGGCCGACGGCTGCTACAAGGCCGAGTCGCCGCCGTCGTTCGTCGGCCAGCAGACGATGACCGACGCGCACCACAACCAGGTCGTGAACCCGCTGTTCGTGATCTACGGCTGCTTCAACCCGTTGTAGCTAGCGCTGGGCGCCGGCGAGCGGCTCGCGCCCGCCTTCCACCGCCAGGAGCACCCGCTTGCGCTCAAGCCCGCCGGTGTAGCCGCCAAGGCCGCCGCCCGAGTGCAGGATGCGATGGCAGGGGACGATGATCGGGATCGGGTTCGACCCGAGCGCGTTGCCAGCGGCGCGGTAGGCGCGCTCGTTGCCGGCCTCCGTCGCCACCTGCTTGTAGGTCGCGGTCTCGCCGTACGGGATCCGCGCGGTGGCCTCGAGCACGCGCCGGCCGAAGCCACGCGTGAGCCGCCAGTCCAGCGGAAGCTCGAATTGCCGGCGCCGGCCGGCGAAGTACTGATCGAGCTCGCGCCGCGGCTCGTCGAGCTTGCGGGGCGCGGCCAGGACGCGCGGCGAGATGCTGTGCGCCAGCTGCTCGAGCACGTCCGTCTCCTCCTCGCCGCCGTTCAGGTACGCGAGCCGTACCAGGCCCCGCTCCGTGACGGCCACCAGCAGCGTCCCGACCGGCGAGTCGAGGGTCGCGTACGCGACGTCCAGCAGGCCCGCCGCGGCGGCGGCTGCGGTGAGGTCGGGTGGGTCTTGTTCGGCCGCGGGCGCGCTCTGCCTGAGCGCGCGTTCGATCTGATCCGAGATGCTCATTGCTCGTACTCCGTTCGCAGTCTTTTCAGTGCTTCGTGGACGTTGCGGCGCGCCGCGTCTTCGCTCGTGCCCATCACGCCCGAGATCTCGTCGTAGCCGGCGTCGGCGACGTAGCGCAGCGCCAGCGCGGTCCGTTGCTTGTCGGGGAGGTCGCGCACGAGCGCCCACAGGTCGCCGTCGGGCTCGTCTCGTGGAGTCGCGCTCGTGTCCGCGGTCTCCGGGACGTCGCCGGCGAGCACGGGGGCGCGGCGCCTGGCCCGCGCGTGGTCGATCGCCTTGCGGTGGGCGACCGTGAAGATCCACGAGCGCAGGTTCGAGGCGTCCCGCAGTTTCGGATACGCGCGAAGCGCGGCGATCCACGTCTCCTGGTAGCAGTCGTCGGCGTCGACGCGGCCGACGCTGGCGATGAGGAACCGGTGGACGTCGCGGCCGTGGGCATCGAGAAGCTCCTGGAAGGGCGGAAGATTCACTGCGGATGAAACGCGCCGGCGGGGCATCTCGTGAGATGGTGGCGGACGGCGGTGGCGGGTGGCGGGGCGCTTCCGGTGGCGGCGAGCCTGTCGGTGCGCGGCTAGGTAAAACGGCGGGCACCTGGAGTGCGAGGGCGGTGGTCTCTCCGGGCGCCCGGGGTCGGCTGGCGAGCTGCATAACGCGCCATCGGAGCCGGTCGGCGCCGGCCGTGGCGTTCTACTCATGCCCCACATGCGTGACACGCCCGGGCCGAGTCCGGGAGCGTCAATTGGCGTGCTTTGCAGGCTATTTCCGGGGAGATATGGTCCGCATCCGCTTGAGCGCCGGCTCGCGACAACGCTGAAAGCGAGGCTGCGGCGCCCGGTCCGCGGCCCTCGCGCCCGACCCAGCTCGCCGAACGAGCGCCGCCGGGTGCGCGCGGGGTCGGCGGGGCGGGTGTGCAGCCGAAGCGCCGGCAAGAGCGCGCTCAGCGCTTGATCCAAAACCGCGTTCGCTATACAAATCTCATATGGCCCGCGCAATCTGGTCAGGCGCAATCAGCTTCGGACTCGTCAACGTGCCCGTCAAGCTGTACAGCGCCACCTCGCCCAAGTCTGTCCGCTTCAACCAGCTGTCGAGCAAGACCGGCGCTCGGATCCGGCAGAAGCGCGTCGATCCGACCACCGACGAGGAGGTCCCTTACGAGGACATCGTCAAGGGCTACGAGATCACGCCGGATCGCTACGTGGTGATCAGCGACGAGGAGCTCGAGGCGCTCGATCCGAAAGCAACCAGGACGGTCGACATCGAGGAGTTCGTCGACCAGGCCGAGATCGACCCGATTTACTTCGACCACAACTACTACCTGGCGCCGACCGCCGGCGGGGCCAAGGCGTACCGCCTGCTGCTCGACGCGATGCGCGAGTCCGGCAAGGTCGGGATCGGGAGGGTGGTGCTGCGCTCCAAGCAGCAGCTGGCGGCACTGCGGCCGACCGACGACGTGCTGACGCTGACCACGATGCTGTGGGGCGACGAGGTGCTCTCGCCCGACCGGCTCGACGAGCTCGAGGCGGTCGAGGACGCGCCGGCGACCGACCGCGAGCTGAAGATGGCCGAGCAGCTGATCGAGTCGCTGTCGGCGGCGTTCGAGCCGTCGAAGTTCCACGACGAATATCGGGAGCAGGTGCTGAACCTGATCGAGCGCAAGGCCGCCGGCGAGGAGATCGCGGTCCAGCCGGAGGTCGAGGAGCCCGCCGCCGCGCCCGATCTGATGGCCGCGCTCGAGGCCAGCCTGGCCGCGATGCGCAGCGACGAGCCGGAGTCCAAGCCGCGCCGGGGCGGGTCGTCGAAGTCCTCCGACGGGGACGGCGCCGGCGCGCGCAAGTCCCGCAGCAAGGCGAAGGCCAAGACTTAACCAGCAGGGCTCCGGTCCAGGGAGGGGCAGGCGCCGGCGGGTGACGGGCCCGGCGCCGCCCGATTACTACCGGATGCCGCGCGGGGGGCATCTAGACCGACCCTAACGGGCCGCCAACACTCGCTGGTACATTTCGGCGTCCAGTCTGCACGTCTGCGTTACGCCCCACTCTCCTCCATGTACCGACGCATCGCTCCGCCTGGGGCCAGTGGCCTCTACGACCCCGCCAACGAGCACGATGGCTGCGGCATTGCGCTCGTGGCCAAGCTGTGGGGTGAGGCTAGCCATGCCGTCGTCGAGAAGGCGCTCGACGCGCTCGAGAACCTCGAGCACCGCGGCGCCGAGGGCGCGGACCCGAACACCGGCGACGGCGCCGGCATCCTCCTCCAGATACCCGACGGCTTCCTGAGGGCCGCGGTCGCCGGCGTCGATCTGCCGCCGGCCGGCCGGTACGGCGTGGGCGTGTGCTATCTGCCGCAGGACCCCGAGCGGCGGGTCGTGCTCGAGCAGCTGATCGAGGACACGATCGAGGCCGAGGGGCAGCGCGCGATCTGGTGGCGCGACGTGCCGATCGACGAGCGCCACGTGGGCGAGACCGCCCGGCTGTCGGCGCCGGTGATCCGGCAGGTGCTGATCGCGGCCTCGGACAAGATCGGAGACCAGGACGCGTTCGAGCGCAAGCTGTACGTGATCCGCCGCGTGATCGAGCGGGCCGCCGGACGTGATCTGGCGCTGCCGAGCTTTTCGAGCCGGACGCTGATCTACAAGGGGATGCTGACCGCGCCGCAGCTCCCGCGGTACTTCACCGATCTCAGGGACCCGCGCGTGGCGAGCCGGCTCGCCCTTGTCCATTCCAGATTCAGCACGAACACGTTCCCGAGCTGGGAGCTTGCCCACCCGTACCGGATGATCGCCCACAACGGCGAGGTCAACACGCTCCGCGGCAACGTCAACTGGATGCGGGCGCGCGAGTCGCAGCTGACCTCCGATCTGTTCGGCGACGACCTCGAGAAGGTGATCCCGGTGGTCCGCGAGGGCGGATCGGACTCGGCGATCTTCGACAACGTGCTCGAGCTGCTCGTGCTCAGCGGGCGCTCGATCCCGCACGCGGTGATGATGATGGTGCCCGAGGCCTACCGGACGCGCAACGACCTCGACCCCGACGTCAAGGGCTTCTACGACTTCCATTCGTGTCTGATGGAGCCGTGGGACGGGCCTGCGGCGGTCGTGTTCACCGACGGGCGCGTTGCCGGCGCAGTGCTCGACCGCAACGGCCTGCGGCCGGGGCGCTGGATTCAGGACACCGAGGGCTACGTGGTGCTCGCGTCGGAGACGGGGGTGATGACGGTCGCCCCCGAGCACGTCCAGCGCAAGGGCCGCCTGGCTCCTGGCAAGGTCTTCCTGCTCGATCTCGAGGAGGGCAAGATCATCGAGGACGAGGACGTGAAGCGCCGCGTCGCCCGCCGCCAGCCATACGGCGAGTGGTACGAGCGTTCGGTCGTCCACATCGACGACCTGCCCGACCGCGATCCGCGCACGCCGAGGATCGAGCCGCTGCGCTCAAAGCAGCTCGCGTTCGGGTACTCGCAGGAGGACCTGCGGATGATCATCGCGCCGATGGCGACGAAGGCCGAGGAGCCGGTCGCGAGCATGGGCAACGACGCCGCGCTGGCGGTCCTGTCCGACCGCCAGCCGCCGCTGTTCGCGTACTTCAAGCAGCTGTTCGCGCAGGTCACGAACCCGCCGATCGATCCGATCCGCGAGAGCGTGGTGATGTCGTTGCAGGCCGGGGTGGGCGCCGAGGTCAACCTGCTGAGCGAGAACCCCGAGCAGGCCCATCAGCTCGTGATGGACCAGCCGATCCTCCGCAACCACGAGCTCGAGAAGCTCCGCCAGGTGTCGCACGAGATCTTCTTCGCGGCGACGCTCGACATCACCTGGCCGATCGAGCAAGGGTACGGGGGAATGGAGGCGCGGCTCGACGCGCTGTGCGAGGAGGCCGCCGGCTACGTCGAGAACGGCGCGAACATCCTGATCCTGTCGGACCGCAACCTCGGCGCGGAGCGGGTCGCGATGCCCTCGCTGCTTGCGGTCGCCGCGGTTCACCACCACCTCGTGCGCCGCGGCACCCGCCTGCGGACTGGGCTCGTGATCGAGTCGGGCGAGCCGCGCGACATCCACCACATGGCGACGCTGATCGGCTACGGGGCGGCGGCGATCAACCCGTACGTGATGTTCGAGTCGCTCGACGAGCTCGCCGACCGCTCGCTGCTCCCCGAGGATCTCTCGCGAGACGAGGCCGAGCAACGGATCGTCAAGGCGTTCGGCAAGGGTCTGATGAAGACGATCTCGAAGATGGGGATCTCGACGATCCAGTCCTACTGCGGGGCTCAGATCTTCGAGGCGGTCGGGCTCGAGCCGGCGCTGATCGACAAGCACTTCACGGGCACGGCGTCGCGGATCGGCGGGATCGGGCTCGAGCAACTCGCCCAGGAGGCGATCGAGCGCCACTTCCGCGCCTACCCGCGGACGGATCGCGAGGTGCTGCCGGTCGGCGGCGTGCTCCAGTGGCGGCGAAACGGCGAGCTGCACGTGTGGAACCCCGACACGATCGCGAACCTCCAGCACGCGGTCCAGGGACAGAACGGCGACCCGCGCGAGACGTACGCCGAGTATGCGCGGCTGGCCAACGAGGATTCGGTCCGCCGCGGGTTGCTGCGTGGGCTGATGACGCTGCGGGTGGCGGACGAGACGGTGCCGCTCGACGAGGTCGAGCCGGCGACTGAGATCGTCAAGCGGTTCACGACCGGCGCGATGAGCCTCGGCGCGCTCGGTCGTGAGGCCCACGAGACGCTCGCGATCGCGATGAACCGGATCGGGGCTCGCTCCAACACCGGCGAGGGCGGCGAGGACGCGTCGCGTTACGTTGCCGACCCCGACGGCAACCTGCGGCGCTCGGCGATCAAGCAGGTCGCCTCGGGCCGGTTCGGCGTGACGATCCACTACCTGGTCAACTGCGACCAGCTTCAGATCAAGATGGCCCAGGGCGCCAAGCCCGGCGAGGGCGGTCAGCTGCCGGGTCACAAGGTCGACGAGTACATCGCCTGGCTGCGCAACTCGACGCCGGGCGTGGGCCTGATCTCACCGCCCCCGCACCACGACATCTACTCGATCGAGGACCTCAAGCAGCTGATCTACGACCTGCGCTGCGCCAACCCGACCGCGTCGGTCTCGGTGAAGTTGGTCAGCGAAGTGGGGGTGGGGACGGTGGCTGCGGGCGTCGCCAAGGCGAACGCCGACCACGTCACGATCGCCGGCCACGACGGCGGCACCGGCGCGTCGCCCCAGTCCTCGGTTCAAGGAGCCGGGGTGCCGTGGGAGATCGGGCTGGCCGAGACCCAGCAGACGCTGCTCTTGAACGACCTCCGTACGCGGATCACGGTCGAGGTCGACGGCGGCATGCGGACCGGGCGCGATGTGGTCGTGGCCGCGCTGCTCGGCGCCGACGAGTTCGGGTTCTCGACCGCCCCGCTGATCGCGATGGGCTGCATCATGATGCGCGTCTGCCATCTCAACACCTGCCCGGTCGGGATCGCCACCCAGGATCCCGAGCTGCGCAAGCGGTTCCGGGGCACGCCCGAGCACGTGGTCAACTACCTGATGCTCGTGGCGGACGAGGTGCGCGGGATCATGGCCTCGCTCGGCATCCGTCGCATGGAGGACATGATCGGCCGCAGCGACCTGCTCGACATGGACCGGGCGATCACGCACTGGAAGGGCAGCCGCGTCGACCTTTCCCAGGTGCTCGAGAGCCCCGATCTCCCGCCCGGGACCGCGCGCCGACGGACGCGCGCCCAGCAGCCGGTGCTCGACGACGCGCTCGACTGGGAGCTCCTGCGCCGGTGCGCGCCGGCGCTCGAGGAGCGCGAGCGGGTCAAGCTCGGCCCGATTCCCCTCCGCAACGTGAACCGGACCGTCGGCGGCATCCTGTCGGGCGAGATCGCCCGCCGCCACGGCGCCGGCGGCCTGCCGAACGGAACGATCGAGATCTCGTTCAGCGGCTCGGCGGGCCAGAGCTTCGCCGCCTGGCTCGCCCCCGGAGTGGTGTTTTCGCTGCGCGGCGAGACCAACGACTACGCCGGCAAGGGGCTGTCGGGCGGGGTCGTGTCGGTGCGCCCACCGGAGAAGCACAACTTCCGCGCCGAGGAGAACATGATCGTCGGCAACACCGTTCTGTACGGCGCCACCGCCGGCCGGGCGTTCTTCCGCGGGCTCGCCGGCGAGCGGTTCGCGGTCCGGAACTCGGGGGCGTGGGCTGTCGTCGAGGGGGTCGGCGACCACGGCTGCGAGTACATGACCGGTGGCCGCGTGGTCGTGCTCGGGCGGACGGGCCGCAACTTCGCCGCGGGGATGAGCGGGGGAATCGCGTACGTGTACGACGTCGACCGGCGGTTCGAAGGGCGCTGCAACCTCGAGCTGGTCGACCTGGACGCGCTCGAGGACAGCGACGTCGAGGAGGTCAAGGAGCTGATCTCCGAGCACGCCGCGCGGACGGGGTCGATCGTCGCGCGGAACGTGCTTGCGTCGTGGGATCGCGGTGCCGGCGAGCGGATGGTCAAGGTGATGCCGCGCGACTACAAGCGCGCCCTCGCCGAGCAGGCCGAGCGCGAGGCGGCGGTCTCGCGCTGATGGGAGAGCTCGGCGCTTTCCTGAAGATCCACCGGGTCGGCTTTGACAAGCGAGACCCGGATCAGCGGGTGCACGATTACAAGCAGTACTTCCTGATCCAGCCCGAGGATGAGCTGAGCCGCCAGGGCGCTCGCTGCATGGACTGCGGGATCCCGTTCTGCCACGAGGGCTGCCCGCTCGGCAACCTGATCCCGGACTGGAACGATCTCGTCTATCGCGGCAAGTGGCGCGAGGCGATCGATCAGCTCCACGCCACCAACAACTTCCCGGAGTTCACCGGCCGGATCTGTCCCGCTCCGTGCGAATCGGCGTGCGTGCTCGCGATCAACGACGATCCGGTCACGATCGAGCAGATCGAGCTGGCGATCGCCGAGCGCGCGTTCGACGAGGGTTGGATCGTGCCCAGCCCCCCGCCCCGGCGGACCGGCAAGACGGTCGCGGTGGTCGGATCCGGGCCGGCCGGCCTCGCGGTCGCCGACGAGCTCAACCGCTGCGGCCACAGCGTGACCGTGTTCGAGCGCGACGAAGGCCCCGGCGGGATGATGCGCTTCGGCGTCCCCGACGCCAAGCTCGAGAAGCAGGTGATCGACCGCCGCGTGGCGATCCTCGCGCAGGAGGGCATCGAGTTCGTGTACGACACGGAGGTCGGGCGGACGGTCAGCTCGCAGGAGATCAAGGACCGCCACGACGCGGTCGTCGTCTCGACCGGCTCGCGCGTGCACCGCGACCTCGACGCGCCGGGCCGCAGCCTCAGCGGGATCCACTTCGCGATGGACTACCTCTACCAGCGCAACCGGTGGGTCGCTGCTGACGAAGGGCGGCCGTCGCGGGCGCCCGAGCCGGGGACCGAGATCAGCGCCGCCGGCAAGAAGGTGATCGTGGTCGGCGGCGGCGACACCGGGATGGACTGCATCTCGAACTCCCACCGCGAGGGCGCTTCCGGCGTGGTCCTGCTCGACGTGTACGCGGCGCTGCCCGACAGACGGGCAGGACCCACGTCATCCGTGGCCGCTGCCGCCCAAGCGCACGACCTCGACCTACGCGCTCGACGAGGGCGGCAAGCGGCGGTGGGGCACCGAGGTCACCGGGTTCGGCGGTCGCGAGGGCCACGTCAGCCACGTGTACGCCCGGAAGGTGACCGGCACCTCGTCGCGCGACCTGACGCCGGTGCCCGGCAGCGAGTACGTGCTCGAGGCCGACCTTGTGCTGATCGCGATCGGGTTCGAGGGCCCCGAGCGCGCGGGCCCGATCGAGCAGCTCGATCTCGAGATCGACAAACGCGGCAACATCCGCACCGAGCAGACCTACCGGACGTCGACGAAGGGCGTCTACGCCTGCGGCGACGCGCGGATCGGACAGTCGCTGATCGTCACCGCGATCGCCGAGGGTCGCAAGTGTGCCCGTGTCGTCAATAACGATCTCGGCGGCAGCCCGATGGATGCCGACCGGGAGATGCTCGCGATTGGCGCCTGGAGCGGCGAGGCCGACCGCACGCTGCGCCACGAGGCCGAGGCGGCCGGGACTGTCAGGGCCGGGGAGGAGTTCTTCACCGGTCCCGGCGCGCAGGGGCGCTGACTCGCCTGACTCGCTCGAATCGCTCGAATCGCGTCAATCGCCATCGACCGAAACGGGCACTGAAGCGGCCCAATTTCGAGGTTTTAAATCAACTGCGTCCGACCCCAAGGTTTGACCTCGGGTGCAGGGGGGAATGGTAAGCTCCCCAACGTATTCGCGTGGTGGAGCGGCCTGCGGAGCAAACAAATTAAGGTTTAGAGACAGCTTGGGACGGGGAAACTCGCCCCTGTCGGTCAGGGAACTGCGCCCCCACTTCCCTGACTCTCCGGGGGGCCCAGATGGATCTGGGTCCCCCGGGCTCTTTAATTGAGCTCATGCCAGGGCTCGGGGTAGCGGCGGTAACGGCGGGCGCCCAACATCACGCCTCGGTCGGATCGACCATCGACCGGCTGATCGACTCCGCGGGGACGTTCCTGTCCCAGCTCGCGGGCCTCAGTTGGTTCTCGCTGCTGCTCGGGCTGGCGCTGTACGCGCTGTACCTGCTGCTGCGCTCGCGCGCGCTGTTCAACGCGCTGCGGGCCGCCTACCCGGGCCAGCAGATCAGGTGGCGCGAGGTGTGGGGCGCGTACATGGTCGGTTATGCGATCAACAACGTGTTCCCGCTGGGGGGCGGCAACATCGCGCAGCTGTTCCTGACCCGGGTCGCGGTCCCGGATGGCAGCTATCCGGCGGTCGCCTCGGCGCTCGCCACCGGCGTGATCTTCGACTGGTTCATGGGCGTTCTCGTGATGTGCTTCGCGTTCACCCAGGGGGTGTTCCCCAAGCCGCCGGACTTCTCGAAGCTGCCGGCGTTCGACATCAGCTTCTTCGCCTCGAACATGCGGTTCACGCTGTTCCTCCTGACCGTTCTGGGGGTCGTGTTCCTGATCGCGTTCGCGCTGCTCTCAGCGCGCGTCAAGGCGTTCTGGCAGCGCGTGCGGCAGGGGTTCACGATCCTGCGCGACCGCCGGCGCTACCGCCGGGAGATGGCCAGCTGGCAGTTCGCCAGCTGGATCGCGCGGTTCGCCTCCTACTGGGCGCTGCTCGACGCGTTCCACATCGGAGGGTCGGTCCGCAACGCGCTGCTGGTACTCGGGGTGCAGGTGGTGGCGTCGGTGTTCCCGTTCACCCCGGGCGGCGCCGGCGTCCAACAGGCGCTGCTGCTGACGATCTTCGCCCGCAACCCGTACGTCGCCTCGTTCTCGGTCGGTCAGCAGATCGCAACCGCGGTGCTGACGACCGTGCTCGGGTTCGCGGCGCTCGTGCTGATCTTCCGCTTCAGAAGCTTCCGGGAGGTGATCGCGCGGGGCAAAGCGCACCGGCGCGGCGAGGAGATGGCGGTGCCGACGTGACGCCCGCTCATCCGTGGCCTGTTGTACGGTCGGCGACATGACGAGCAACGGTGCAGGGCAGACCATGCCGGCGACGCTCGATCAGCCACCGATGGCGGCGATGCTCCGCCTGGTCATCACGGGCTCGGTGGACGACGGCAAGAGCACGTTGATCGGGCGGCTGCTGTACGACTCAAAGCAGATCCTCACCGACCAGCTCGAGGCGCTGCGCGCCGCCTCCGAGCGCCGCAATGGCGAACGGGGACTGGACCTGTCGCTGCTGACCGACGGCCTGCGGGCCGAGCGCGAGCAGGGGATCACGATCGACGTCGCCTACCGCTACTTCCAGACCGCCCACCGCAAGTTCATCATCGCCGACACGCCCGGCCACGAGAGCTACACGCGCAACATGGTCACTGGCGCGTCGACCGCCGACCTCGCGGTGATCCTGATCGACGCCCGTAAGGGCGTGGTGGAGCAGACCCGCCGGCACGCCTTCATCGCCTCGCTGCTCGGGATCAGACACCTGGTCGTGTGCGTCAACAAGATGG
This sequence comes from uncultured Solirubrobacterales bacterium, assembly GCA_963699325.1. Classification (GTDB taxonomy): domain Bacteria; phylum Actinomycetota; class Thermoleophilia; order Solirubrobacterales; family Solirubrobacteraceae; genus Palsa-465. Next base: position 647,388 of record CAVOTN010000026.1, read on the forward strand.
ATCTGGCCGGATACGCGCAGGCCCGCTTCGAGCAGATCGAGCAGAACTTTCGCGAGTTCTGCGCCCGCCTGGAGACGACCGACGTGACGTTCATACCCATCTCCGCGGTGCACGGCGAGAACGTCGTCGACCGCTCGCGGCACATGCCCTGGTACCAGGGGCCGGCGCTGCTGTACCACCTCGAGCACGTCCACATCTCCTCGGACCGCAACCTGATCGATTGCCGGTTCCCGGTGCAATGGGTCATCCGGTCAGGCTCGGGGTCGGGGTCGGGCTCGAGCGGCGCCGACTACCGCGGCTACGCCGGGCAGATCGCCGCCGGCGTGTTCCGCTCGGGCGATCCCGTGGTCGTGCTGCCGAGCGGTGAGGAGACCCGGATCGTCTCGGTCGACACCTCCCAAGGCGAGCTGCCCGAGGCGTGCGCGCCGATGTCGGTGACGATCCGGCTCGACGACGACCTCGACGTATCGCGCGGGGACATGATCTGCCGGCCGCACAACCGGCCGACGGTCGACCGCCACCTCGAGGCGATCGTGTGCTGGATGGCGGATGACCCGATCGTCGCCGGCGGCGTCTACGCGATCAAGCACACGACCCGCTCGGCGCGCGCGACCGTCGAGGAGGTGCGCTACCGGATCGACGTCAACACCCTGCACCGCGACGCGAACGCCGGCCAACTCGGGCTCAACGACATCGGCCGCGTGCGGCTCCGGACCACGGTCCCGATCATCTACGACGAGTACCGCCGCAACCGCACCACCGGGAGCTTCATCCTGATCGACGAGGCCACCAACGGCACCGTCGGCGCCGGCATGATCATCGAGGCGCACATCGGGCGGCCGGAGGTGCGGCGGGGCGAGGTCACCTGGGACCGGAGCCGTCTGGCCCGCGGCGCCCGGTGGGCGCTGCTCGGGCAGCGCGGCGCCACCGTGTGGCTGACGGGCCTCCCGGCCGCCGGCAAGTCGACGGTCGCCGCCGCGCTCGAGGAGCGGATCGCGCGGGACGGCTACCGGGCCTACCGGCTCGACGGCGACAACCTCCGCTACGGGCTCAACAGCGATCTCGGCTTCGATCCCGGCGACCGCGCCGAGAACATCCGCCGGGTGGCACACGTCGCCAGCCTGTTCGCCGACTCGGGCGCGATCGCGATCGTCAGCGTGATCAGCCCCTACGAGGTCGACCGGCAGGTAGCGCGCAGCATCCACGAGGGCGGCGAGCTCGAGTTCCTCGAGGTGTTCGTGAACACCCCGCTCGACGAGTGCGAGCGCCGCGATCCCAAGGGCCTGTACGCGCGGGCGCGGGTCGGGAAGATCACCGGCTTCACCGGCGTTGACGCACCGTACGAGGCTCCGCGCGACGCGGACCTGGAGCTCCGTCCGTGCGAGCATCCGCTCGAGGACCTGGTTGAGCAGCTGATGGCGGAGCTGCGGTCGCGGGGCGTGCTGGGGGCGGCGCGGGTTGCCGGCGCTGCGGGGAGCCGGTTGGTCAGCGGCGCGTAAACGGCGGGCACCTGGAGTGTGAGTGACGGTGGTCTCTTCGCTGGCGCCCGTGGTCGGCTGGCGACCTGCATAACGCGCCACCGGAGCCGTCGCGCGCTGACCATGGCGTGGCATGCATGCCGCACATGCGTGGTACGCCGCGGTCAAGGCCGGGCGCGCCAATTGGCGCGTTTTGCAGGTTGTTTCCGGGGCATCCGGCCCGCGTTCGCCACCGAGCATCCGGCTCGCGTCCGCTCCCGGGCATCCGGCCCGCGTCCGCCACCGAGCATCCGATCCCTCCTCCAGGTGCCCGCCGTTCAAGTCCGGATCTCGCGCCTCGACCAGCGCGCGGAAGGCGCTACCCGCCGATCGGCCCGAGCGCCGGCTCGCGGCCGTAGGTGCTGAACGCCCGGAACTTCGAGAACAGCTTGTGCGCCGGCCCGTGGAAGTCCGAGGAGCCGGTGCTGAGCAGCCCGAGCTCCGCAGTGCGGTCGGCGAGGAGCTCGGCCTGCTCGCGGGTGTGGGTGGCGTAGAAGCACTCGACCCCGTCGAGGCCCCAGCCGCGGAAGCGGTCGATCGTGTTGAGCACCTCAGCGGGCTCGGCCACGTCCCAGAACGGGTGCGCCCACACGGCGACGCCGCCGGCGTCGTGGATCGCCCCGATCGACTCGGCGACCGTCGGCGTCGTGCGCGGCTTGAAGGCTGGCGTGCCGTCGATCAGGTACGCCTCGAGGAACGCCGAGCGCTCGGCAAGTCCCTCCTCGCGCAGGCGCTGCTCGTTGGCGGGGTGGCGGACGACCGCGTCGGCGAGGTGGGGGCGCCCGATCGGCTTGCCCTCGGCCTTTCGCCGCGTCAGTTCGGACTCGTCGAGCTCGTAGCCGAGCTCCCGTAGGGCGGCGCCCATCGCCGCGGCGCGGTGCTCGCGGTCCTGGCGCCAGGCGCGCAGGCGGTCGCGGAGCACCGAATCGCTGTGATCGACGAGGTAGCCGAGCACGTGGAGGTCCTGCTGGTCGCGGTCAACGGAGGAGATCTCGACGGCAGGCACGACGCTGACCCCGAGCCCCGACGAGGCGTCGATCGCCTCCTGTACGCCGTCGACGGTGTCGTGGTCGCTGAGCGCGAGCAACTCGACGCCCGCCTGCGCGGCCGAGGCGACCACGTCGCGCGGCTCGAGCGCTCCGTCGGAGTGGAGCGAGTGGCTCTGGAGGTCGAAGGTCGGCGGATCGGCGCTCAAGCGCGGAGAGGGTAGTCGCTCGCCGGGGTGCGCGGCGGCGCGACCGCCCCCGCGCGACCGCGCCCAGTCCCTGCGGTGGCGCTACTGGCCCCCTGCAGGCCCCTCCCGATTATCGTGATCGACGCACGATCGACCCTGGACACGCGAAACACGGTCGCGCCCGCGGAGCAGGGATCATCGGCATGTCGATCTTCGGGCGCGAGCACCTCTTCGCTGTCGCCGACGACGGGCGCCTTGACCGGGACGGGCTGGTGGCGTGGCTGAAGGGACACCAGGACTCGCCGATCCTGATCTTCGGCTTCACATTCATGGTCTGGGAGCAACTGGTTCGAGCGCTCCGACCCGGCGAGGTCGACCTGTGGAACGCGGTCCTGATCCACTCGGGCGGCTCGAAGAAGCTGACCGACAGGCCCCGAACGCCGCCGACATCATCGTGCGCGACCCCGCAACCTGGGAGGTCGTCGCCGACGGCGAAGTGGGGGTCGCCCAGACGCTCAGCGCATTTGCCCGAGACCTATCCCGGCCACTCAGTGCTGACCGAGGACTTCGCGCGGGTCGAGGCTGTCGACGACTGTCCGTGCGGACGGCGCGGGAAGACGGTGTCGTTCATGGGGCGCGTGCCTGAGGCCGAGCTCCGCGGTTGTAGCGATGTGCGGGCGGCCGCGTGACCGCCCAGCAGCTTGTTCCCCGCGTGGGCGAGGTCGACATCGCCGACGTGCTGGGCGGGATGCGCGGTGCGCCTGGGCGGTCCGCGGGGTCGTTCGACGCGTCGCGGCTCGACTTCAGCGACGCGCTGTCGCTCACGATCTTGCGCGATCCCCGCTCGCGACCGTTCCCGCAGATGGTCGCGGTCGGGTTCTGGCTGCGTCGCGCGGCGGTCCAGCGGTTGGCTGATCGCTTCGCCGCGCTCGAGGAGGCTGGAGCCGTCCGGATTCCTCGGGGCCTTCCCTTTCACGTGCCGTCGACCAACGTCGACACTGTTTTCCTGTACTCGTTGATCGTCTCGTTCCTGGTCAGCAACCGCAACCTCGTGCGCGTCTCACCCAACCGGCCGAGTGAGCAGACGACGCTGCTGTGCGAGCTGATCAGCGATGTGCTGGCCGCGGATCGATTCGCGGCCTTCGCCGACGAGCTGACGATCGTCTCCTACGGCCACGAAACCCAGCCCACGGCCCTGATCTCCCAGGAAGCGGATGTCCGCCTGCTGTGGGGCGCAGACGAGTCGATCGAGCGGCTGCGGGCTGGGCCGGCCGGTCCCGGAACGCACGATCTGACCTTCGGCGACCGCTTCTCGTTCGCGGTCCTGCGCCCCGAGGCCGTTCTGCAGCCCGACCAGCCGTTGCTCCACACGCTTGCCGAGGAGCTGTACAACGACGCCTACTGGTTCGACCAGCTGGCGTGTTCGTCCCCGCGGCTGCTCGTTTGGGTCGGCTCGCGCGAGGACGTCGACGTAGCTCGCCGGGTTCTGTTCGATGAGCTCTCCGAGGTGATCGCTGCCAAGGGCTATGCGCTCGCGGCCGGGGCCTCGATCTCCAAGATGAACTACCTGTACGGCGCGCTGATCGACCGGCCGGTCGAGAGCGTGTACCGGTCCGGGAACGAGCTGGCCGTCCTGGGCTTGAGCGACCTGGCCGGGTTCGACCGCACGCATCCGGGCGCCGGACTGTTCTTCGAAGCGCTGGTCGACTCGCTGACCGATCTCGTCGGCTTCGTCAGCCGCAAGGACCAGACGCTCACGGCGCATGGCTTCTCGGGCGAGGAGCTCGCCGCGTTCGCTCGATCGCTCCTGGGCCGGTGGATCGATCGCATCGTCGAGTTCGGCGAGGCGCTGGCGTTCAATAGCCTGTGGGATGGCTACGACCTGCTGGCCGAGCTGGCGCGGACGGTCACGATCGCGCAGGCCGCCTGATCCGCCTACTCTGTGTGTGTGGCGGCTTCGCCGCCCTGCCGCTCACGTGCCGACCTTCTGCCGCCACAATCGCCTGGTCCAGAACTGCCCGATCTGCTCCAAGGAGCAGTCGATCGAACTGCGCCCGATCGTCAGCTCGAGCGCGCCCCGGACCGGGCAGCCGCGCCCGACCGCCCCGGGCTCGGGCGGATCCCGCACCGCGTCGGCCGGGCGCTCGGGTGGCCCGAGCAGGCTCACCGTGCGCCGGGTGGCACGCGGCGCCGACGACGGCTACCGGTCCCCGCTCGTGATTGGGCTGAAGTCGGGCACCGACGCGGGGCGGCTTGCCGAGGAACTGGCGTTCGCCGAGCACCGCCTGCGGCGGCTCGAGCAGGACCCGCCGGGTCTCTACCGCGAGGTGGCCGATGCCGCCGCGGGGCCCGAGGAGCGGAGTTGGCTCGCGTTCCTGATCGCCTACCTTTGCCCGCTCGAAGGCGAGGACCCGTTCGCGGAGATCGCACGCGTCCGGACTTCGTGGGGCTCGGGCGAGCTGCCGTCGCTCGACGGGGTGCAGTGCGGGCCCCGGAGCGCGCACGACCCAGCCCGCGGGGCGAAGACGCTCGAGGCGTACAGAGCGTGGGCGGCGCGGGCCGGATCGCAAGCGTCCGCGTTCATGGGCGACGGCGCCTGGACGCCCGAGCGCCGGTTCGCGCGGGCGTTCGAGCGGCTATCGCTGCCCGGCCTGCAGCGCGACGCGCGGTTCGATCTGCTGGTGACGCTCGGGCGGCTCGGCGTCTACGACATGCGCGGCGCATCGCTGGCGCTGGGCGGTGTGAACGATGTGACGGTCGGCGCCAAGCGCGCGTTCGGGATCGGCGACCCGATGCTGCTCGAGCGCCGGGCATCGGACCTCGCCCAGGCATGCGGCATCCCGCTCGAGGCGCTCGATCTCGGCCTCCACAACTGGCAGCGCGGGGAGCGAGCGACGCTCGGTCTCGCCGCGGACGCCGAGCCCGAGCCCGAGGTGGTCTCAGCAATTTCCGGGACTCTCGGGCTATAAAACCGCATTAGCTTTCACAAATCGGGGTAGGCTGTGTCCCGGTTTTCTGCGATGCGCCGCCTGATCGTCCCGTCATCGGTCCTATCGCTTGTCACGTCGCTGTGCGTCGTGGCGATGCTCAGCCCCGCCGGCGCGGCGGCGAGCTCGCAGATCGTCTGTCCGCAGCAGCGTGCCGCGGGCTTGATCGTTCCGTGCTGCCCCACCCCGACGAACTCGCCCGATCGCGCCGCGGCCGCCACGCCGTGCTGCCCGTCGACCGCCACCTGCTGCGCGCAGACCAGCACGTGCTGCTCCGCGACGAACTGCTGCACGACCGCGTGCTGCACTACCCCGTGCACGTCCGGCGCGTTGACGATCGCCGCCTCGCCCGATCCGTCGACGGCCGGGCGGAAGGTCGTGATCTCCGGTGGGCTGACCAGCAACCCGCCACCGTCGGGCGTCGAGGTGGTGCTCTGGCGCGAGCTCTCGGGACAGTCGACCTTCCAAAAGGTCACGCAGACGATGACGGACAGCGCGGGGCAATACAAGATCACGCTTACGCGCGGCATGGTCAACGCCGACCAGAAGTGGTACGTGACCGCGAACGGCCTGCAGAGCCCGACCCTCCAGCAGCAGGTCAATGCGCTCATCGGCCTTGCCGGCCGGCACACGGTCTCGGCCGGGCAGGCGATGCTGCTGCGCGGGCAGGTGACCCCATCGCACGCCGGACAGGTCGTGCTGATCGAGCAGCGCCACGGCACGCATTGGAATGTGATCGCCCGTCCGCGGCTCGGGCAACACTCGAAATACGGGATCATGCACCGGTTCGCGCGGGCAGGGACCGTCGAGCTGAGAACGGTGCTGCCGGGCGATGCCCGCAACGACCGCTCGAATTCGGCGACGCTCACGGTCACGGTCAACTCGTAGCGCGTCGCCAAAGGGGCTGAAACGCCCGTTACGTCCGGTGGACCGCCTACCGTCTGCGGCGTTCGGATCCCCGTACCGGAGACGCAATGTCACTCTGCTTCATCGAACCTCAGGACGCCATCCGCGTGATCGCCGAGTCCGTGGGGCGCGAGGCGCGTCGCCAGATCCTCGGAGAAGTGGTTCGGGCGTGGGTGGACGAGATCCCCGAGTCCGAGCTCGAATCGCACTACGCGAAGGCGCTCGCCGACCTCGACGAGCACGACCTGTCGCTGCTGGCGGCATGGCACGCGTCGCTCGAGGTTGGACATCCGCTGCCCAACCGGGAGTTCCTCGTGAACGTGTTCCCGTCGCTGGGCGACCACCGGCGGGAGGCGCTGAAGATCGCGGCGGGCTTCCGCGGCGAGGAGGCGTTCGAGGCCGGCGTCGGCGAGGATCAGGCGTTCGACACCGTGCTGCCCTGGCTCTCGGAGGCGCGGTGCGTCGAGCTCGCCAAGGAGTGCCTCGAGCTGTACTGCTGGGATCGGCTGGGCGTCGAGAACTGATCCTGCTCCTCGCCGGCTGGGTGGGTGCCGGCATCGAGCTCGAACCAGACGCAGAAGCCCTCCTCGCCGCCGACGTCGCGTCGGCTCATTCCCCAGCGACTGGACAGCCCGTCGACGACGACGAGGCCGTGGCCGCCGGGCTCGCGCGGCTGTGAGGGACGCAGGCTCCCCGGGTCGAAGCCGGCCCCGGCGTCGGTGACCTCGACGCGGATGCGATCGCTGTAGGCGGTGATCCGCAGCCCGACCGAGCCGCCGACCGTCTGCCCGGGGTGGATCACGGCGTTCGTGACGAGCTCGGAGGTCAGCAGCGTCGCGGTGGCGCTGTCGCCCTCGGACAGGCGCCCGGCGATCGCCTGGCGCAGCTCGGCCCGTGCCCGCGCCGGCGCTGCGGGGTCGCGGTCGAGCGCGATCTCGATTCGCTCGAGGAATGGCTCGGCCGGCGGCTCCGCGTCTGCGCGGGGCGCGAGCGGGAGCCGGTCGGCGATGCCGGTGACCTGGAGCAGCTCGGTCACGTGCGGCGGCGGAGCCGCGAACACGATCGCGATCCGCTCCTCCTCCGCGCGCTGCTCCATCACGATGATCGCGCGCATGCCCGAGGAGTCGATGAACGACACCTCGTCGAGGTCGATCAAGAGCTCCCGTCCGTCGAGCGCTGAGACGGCCTGCTCGAACCGTGCGAGTAGCTGTGTGGTGGTCGCGCTGTCGAGCTCTCCCGCGAGCTTGATCGTGGTCCCGAACTGGCTCTCCAGCGCTTCGATCTGGAAGTTGGGTTGAGAACCCACTGGGCTGCCTTCTTTCAGGTCACGCGGAGGGTACGAGAAGGACCCGCCTGATGCGCCACCCCAAGTTCCGTGCCGGCCGCCACCCGCGCTGGGCGCAGCGCGAGCGCCGCGGTGTCGTCCGCCTGGGGGCCGACCTGGAAGCGGTTGAGCCCCGCTTCGAGTTCGGACAGCAGCTCGTCGGGGGTCTCGCCGGCATGCTCGGCCAGTAGGCGCTTGAGCCTCTCTACGCCGAACCGCTCGTGCTCTCCGAGCGTGTCGAGCACCCCGTCGGTGTAGAGGAACAGCGTCTCGTCGCCGGCGATCGGCACCGCCCGCTCCACCGGCAGCTCCCCGGTCCAGGCGCCGAGAATCGGGCCGACGGTGCCGATCTCGCGCACGCGGCCGTCGTCGCGTAGGACCAGCGGCGCTGGATGCCCGGCCGAGGCGATCACGGCCTGTTCGTGTTCCAGGCGCACGCACACCGCCGTGCACAGCCACAGTCCCGGCTGCTCTCGCAGCGCTTCGTTGAGCCGGACGAGGATCCGGCTCGGGCTCCGCTCGTACTTTGCGAGGAAACGAGCGCCGTGCCGCACGAGTGAGGTCAGCGCGGCGGCCTCGACGCCCTTGCCGGTGACATCGCCCAGCAGCACGATCCAGCCGCCGTCGCTCGCGTAGAAGTCGTAGAAGTCGCCCCCGACCTCGATCTCCTCCGCGGCGCGGGCGGCTCGGTAGAGGGTCGCGATGTTCCACCCGTCGATCGGAGGGACGACGTCCGGGAGCAGGCTGCGCTGAAGCGTGTCGGCGGTCTGGCGGCGGGACGTCGCGAGCCTGGCGTTGTCGACGGCGATCGCGGCGCGTCCCGCGACCTGCTCGGCGAAGTCGCGGTCGGCGTCCTCGAAGCGTCGCATCGACTCCGCGGTCACGAGCGTCATCACGCCGAATGTTCGGCCGCGTGCGCTCAGCGGCACGAGCAGCACGGACCGGAAGCCGAGCGACCTGAGCAGGCCTAGATGCTCGTCGTTGACCGCGGCGGCGGCGAGCGCCTCGTCGGGAATGCCCTGGTAGAGCTCGGAGGCTCCGGTCCGGAGGATCCTGCCAACGCCCCGGTCGGGGTCGAGCTCCTCGGGCTCGTACGCTCGCAGCCGCTCGGCCAGGTCGAGCTTGTCCGGGTCGCGGTGGGCGACCGCGACCCGCTGACGTTCGCCGCGCTCGTCGACGAGTTCGACCGCGCACCAGTCGGCGATCTCGGGGACCGCAAGCCAGGCGACATTACGCAGGGTCTCCTCGTAGTCGAGCGACGACATCAGGGTCTCGGTGGCCCGCGCGAGGAACCGGTCGCGGAGCTCGGCGATCCGCTCGCGCGTGATGTCCTCGATGATCGTGACCGCGGCCACCGGCTGCCCGTGCTCGTCGTGCAGCGGCGCGGACTTCAGCAACCGCCAGCTGAGCTCGCCGGTCGCGCGGTTGATCGTCCGCATCGCGAGCGGCTCGGCCTGCCCGCCGGCGAGCAGCCGCACCGACGGGATCGAGTCCATCGTGAGCTCCTCGCCGTGCTCGTCGTGGACGATGTAGTCGTTGAAGATCGAGTGGGGCGGACGGCGCTGCATCTCCTCGAGCGAGGCGAAGCCCATCGATTGGAACGCCGCGCGGTTCGCGTACAGGATGTGATGGTGGGGATCGCGGATCGTCACCGCCTCGGCCAGCGCATCGAGGATCTCGCCGAAGCCCGGATCGCGCCCGCGCAGCTGCGCTTCGAGCTCGCGCAGCAACTGCGTGCGCTCCGACACGTCGCGGATCCAGGCGTGGAACAGCGGCTCGCCGCCCTCCCGGACAACCGTGATCGACACCTCGACCGGAAGCTCGCTGCCGTCGCGGCGGAGCGCCTCGACGATCAGGCGCGGCCGGACCGGATCGTCGTCCGCCGTCAAGCCGACGGCGCGACGCAACCCGGCGCGATGGCGATCTCGGTACCGCTCCGGCACGATCAGCTCGGCCAGCTCGGAACCGAGCGCCTCCTCACGCGAGTAACCGAACAGCTCGGTGGCGCGGCGATTCCACTCGAGCACTTTGCCGTCGGCATCGAGCGTCACGAACGCGTTGTCCGCTATCTCGATGATCGCCGCGGCGGACTCGGGCCTCATGGCGGGCCGCCTCGGCCTCCGTCCAGCGCTGCCTCGATCTCCTCGATCGCCTGCTCGGTCGATCGGAACCGGATCGCCTCGATCCCGAGCTTCTGCGCCCCTTCGCAGTTGACCTTCACGTCGTCGATGAACAACGCCTCTTCGGCCGAGGCTTGGAGCCTATCGAGCGTGATCTCGTAGATCCGCGGCTCGGGCTTCCGGCTTCCGACGAACGCCGAGTCGACGACGACGTCGAAGATCTCCTCGACGGGGAGCATCGCCCGCCAGTGGGCCTCCCACTCGCGGATGTTGTTCGTGCAGATCGCCATCGTGTAGCCGCGCCCGCGCAGCTCGCGCATGAACTCGATCATGGGCTCGTTCGGCTTGAGCTGCTGGAAGTACCGCTCGCCGAACCCGCCCAGCTCTACTTCGCTGCCGCGCTCGGCGGACAGCTCGTCGGACAGCGCTCCCATGAACGCAGCCTCGGTGATTCGTCCCGTCTCGAGCTCGAACAGCGGATTGGATCCCTCCCGCTCGGCGATCGTCGCCATCGCCTTGCCGACCGACTCGAGCGAGATGCCGGATTCGCGCATGAGGCCGGCGAACGATTCGAGCAACGGCGTGGTGAGGACGCCGCCGAAGTCGCTGATGATTGCGCGTACCCGGCTCATCGCTTGCGGGCCAGGATGTAGATCCCGGCGCCATCGCGCCCACGGCTGTGCCATCGGAACGGCTCTGCCCGCAGATCGAGCTCGCCGGCCCCGGCCTGCGCCCGAGCGCCCGCCGCCTCCCCGGACGCGCGCTGCGGGTACTGCTCGTGCTCGTCGTCGCCGGCGAGCCACAGCTCGAGGCCGGCGCGGATCGGCCATCCGCCGCCGTCGTAGGTGGTCGTGAGGCGCGGGTCCTCGACCGGCGAGGCGCTCTCCGGGCCGAGGACCGCGGCGGTCACGACGTCGCCGTCGTGCGCCTTGGCCTTGCGGGCACGGAACGCCATCAGCGCGAGGCCCTCGTCAGGCTCGAACCAGGTCGACACGGCGCGCACGGACTCGAGTTTGCCGAGGTCGAACCCCCCGGATCGCGACGCCCGCAGTCCGAGGCAGTCGACTGCGTGCTCGGCGCCGTCGAGCTCGAAGTGGCCCGTGACGCGGCACAGCTGATCGAACCCCTCGACGTCGTCGTCGTCGGCGTGCACGTCGACGGGCTCACCGGCGGGTGAGGCGATCAGCGCGACGGCGTCGCCGTCGAGTCGCCACTCTCCGGCGGGCCCGTCGGCCGTCAGGCGCACCATCGGGGCGATCGTCCCCGCGCTTCCGGCTCCGAGCGTGGCCACCGCCGATCCGTCGTCACCCGGAATCCACGCCGCCCCCCACGACGTTTGCTCGAGGTCGCCGAAGGCGAGCGTGCTGAGTGCGGATGCTGTCGGGCTCATGGATGCAGCTGCGGCTGGTCGATGTCGCTCGCCGTGGAGTCGACATCGTATGGCCGCGCGGCGCCGGTGAACTGCGTCGCCCTGACCACCAGCCGGCTCTGGAGGTTGCGGGCGAGCTGGCGGCGCAGCAGCGCCCGCGTCGGCGGGAGCAGCGCGATTACGCCGAGCACGTCGGAGATGAACCCCGGAACGATCAGCAGCAGTCCACCGATCAGCACGAGCGCGCCGTCGAGGACCTCGCGACCCGGTGAGCGGCCGGCCGACACCGCGGCGCTGAGGCGGCGCCAGGCCGCGCGTCCCCGCGAGCGGAGCGCCCACGAGCCGACCGGCCAGCTCAGCACCAGCAGAACGACGGTTGCGAGCACGCCGATCGCGTCCGCGACCTTGATCGCGACGAACAGCTCGGCGGCTGCCCAGACACGAAAACAGCACAACAAACATGCGTCAAGCGTAGTGGTCGTCCCCGTGAGTACGTTCGCACCGAGAGGTGCCACTGGTGGATGCTGCGCGAGGACGCAGGATCCCGACGTGTGGCCCTGCCACGAGGGTCCGAGGACAAAGCGCAGCGCCGCCAGGGGCGCCTCGAATGCGAGCGATCCGCGGTCGCGACCAATCCTCCACAACCCTCGACCACCCTTGACCGAGGGGGTAGCTTGATGCTGTGGGGGCGCGAGTGCCCTGCCATCCGCAGCCCCCAAATGACAAGCGAGGAAGGGAGCGTTTGGTCATGGCGCGTGCGGACATGCGGGGGACCGAGAACGGTAAGAAGGAGCCGGAGATCTCACCCGAGGTCGAGAGCCAGGCCGCCGAGCTCGTCGGCGAGCACTCCAAGGGCGACGAGCGCCAGGGCCGGAGGTTCGGATCCAGCCGTGTGCTGACCGCTGCGGATCGCGAGCGGATTCTCAAGGATGCGCGCAGCGTCGAGTTCCCGGTGGCGCTGCGCGGCTACGACCGGACCGCCGTGGACCGCTACGTCGAGCGGATGAGCCGTCTGATCACCGAGCTCGAGATGTCGTCCTCGCCCGAGGCCGCCGTCCGGCACGCCCTCGACGAGGTCAGCGAGGAGACCCGCGACATCCTCCAGCGCGCGCACCAGACCGCCGAGGAGATCACCGCCCGCTCGCGCTCGAAGGCCGACGACCGCCTCCAGCAGGCCGAGCGGGAAAGTGAGGAACTCCACGAGTCGGCGCTGCGCCGTGCCGCCGAGGTGCGGGACGCGGCCAAGCAGGAGGCGACCCAGCTGCGCGAGACGGCGGAGCGCGAGACCGCCGAGTTGCGCGACACGGCCGATCGCGATGTCGCCGAGCTGCGCGAGACCGCGGACCGCGAGGTCACGGAGTTTCGCGAGAATGCCGACCGCGAGGTTGCGGCGCTCCGCGAGAAGGCTGCGCGCGAGACCCAACATCTGCGCGCCACCACGCAGCGCGAGACCGAGGAGACGCTCGCCACCGCGCGCCGGGACGCCGAGGAGATGGTCGAGTCCGCCGAGACGCGCGCCCGGGAGCTTGCTCGGAGCGCCGAGACGATCTGGCGCGAGCGCCGGCGGTTGATCGACGACATGCGCGCGGTCGGCGATCAGCTCGTCGCGATTGGCGACACCGAGGGGAAGCGGTTCCCGCGCTTCGGCGAGGAGGGTTCCGAGGTCGCCGAGCTGCTTCGCGATCCCGGCTCAGCCGTCGCCGCGGGACTCGCCGCGGACGCTAAGCGCGACGCCCACGAAGTCGCGCCGCGTTAGGCGAACGCCGGCGAGACGCCTTCGAACCTGACGGCCGGCAATCGGTGCAGACCGACGTGCTTGATCAGCGCCATCACCTGGGGCTGGGCGCCGCGCACGAGGATCCCGCGCCCCTTGGCCCGCAGCCGGCGGGCGAGGACCGCGAGGTCCAGCATCACCGAGGCGTCGGCGAACGCCAGCTCCGAGAGGTCGACGGTCACGTTGGTCTGCGAGCGGAGTGCGCGCACCATCGCGCGCCGCCTGCCTCCCTGCGTTGACCGGTCCTCGTCTCCGCAGACACGGAGGGTGGCCGAGTGTTCATCGAAGTCGACGATGCGGCAAAACCTACACAAACCGGTGTACTGACCGCAAGGGGAAACTGCGACAAGCCCCTAAACTGATCACACGATGGCAACTGTCGACGAGGTAACCGACGCGCTGCGCGACGTGATCGACCCCGAGCTGGGCCTGGATTTCGTCGAGCTCGGGCTGATCTACGACGTCGAGGTCGAAGGTCCCACCGTTCGCGTGACATACACGCTGACCAGTCCCGGCTGTCCGATCGGACCGCAGGTGTCCGAGCAGATCGAGGAGTTCGTCTCCGAGCTCGACGGGGTCGAGGAGGTCCATCCGACGATGACGTTCTCGCCGCCTTGGACGCCCGAGCGGATGAGCGAAGACGCGAAGTTCGCGCTGGGGTTCTAGCCCGCTTCGGCGCTGCGCCGCAGCTCTTGACCGATATCGATCGCGCGGATCTCGTGCTCGCCGGGCAGCTTGTCGAGCACCGCGGCGACGATCTGCTTGACGTCATGCTCCTCGTGACCGAGGTCGTCGTACAGCGATTTGAGCGCGGTGTGGACGATCTTGAGCTGGGCGGCCGTTAGCTCCAGCCGGTACGCGATCTCGTCGGGTGCGATCAGATCGTCCACGTGCGTGAAACGGTAGCCGTTTGCAGGTGAAACGGCAAGGCGCGTCTCAGCTTGTCGGCTCCCCCGGCGCGCGCCCCGCACGCTTGGTCCGCTTGGCCCTCATGTCGGCGGCCGGTCCCTGCTTCGATCGCGGTCCTGCCGCCGGCAGGATTTTCGTCGGCCCGCCGTTGCGCGACTTCTCGTCCCCGGCGCGCGACTTCTCGTTCCCGGTGCGCGACTTCTCGCCCCCGTTGGACGCTGCTCGTGTGCGGGCCGCGTCGAGCAGCTCCTTAAGCGAGGCGTCGATCCCGTCGGCGATCAGGTCGATATCGGGCAGCGCGTCGTAGTCCCCGAGCAGGCCGTAGTCGAGCCCGCCGTTGTAGGACATGATCGCGACCGCGAGCGCGTGGTTCTTGGGCAGGAACGCCAGCGGGAACAGATCCTCGAGCTGGCGGCCGAGCACGAACAGGGGCACCTGCGGCCCGGGGATATTCGTGACGAGCAGGTTGAATAGCCGGGTCGAGAAGTTCAGGCGTGAGGCCTGGGCGAGGATCGTCGGCGGCGCCAGATCGTTGACGGCGGTGAGCGTCGCGGCGCCGACGGCCTGTTTTGACTCCTTCAGACCGTCCATCGCCCGTCTGACGAACGCCAGGCGCGAGATCGGGTCGTGGATGTAGAGCGGCAGCGGACCGCGCATCACCGTCAGCTGGTTGCCTAGCGTGTCCCGGTGGGCGTCGGTGCGGACCGACACGGGCACGAGTGCGCGCATCTCGAGGCCCTCGGTCCGTAGGCCCCGCGACTGAAGCCACTGCGCCAGCGAACCGGATACGACCGTCAGCACGACGTCGTTGACGGTGCCACCGAAGGCGTCCTTGACCGCCTTGTAGTCGGCCAGCTGGTGTCGGACGACCGCGTACCGTCGGTGGGGACCGATCTCGACGTTCAGCGGTGTCTCCGGCGCCGGGTTGAGTCCAGCCCAGGCGATCTCGCCGACGCCCTCGGCGGCGTCTCGGAGCTTGCCGAGCGAGCTGACGGGGCGGGCGGCGGCGGACGCGGCACGGCTCACAAAGCGGGTGGCGACGCCCACGCTCCCGCGTACCCCGGCAGCGACGAGGTCGACTCCGGAGGGCTCTCGCTTTGGCTTCCACGGCTCGAGCTCCTCCGTCTTCCCGGCGGGCGGGTTTGGCTCGAGGTCGAACATCACCGATGCGAGATCGACGCCGGAAACGCCATCGACCAGCGCGTGGTGGGTCTTCGAGATCACCGCGAACCGGCCGCCCTCGAGCCCTTCGACCAGCCAGTTCTCCCACAGCGGCTTGGACCGATCGAGCTGCTGGGAGGCGATCCGAGAGGTGAGCAGGAACAACTGCTCCTCGGAGCCCGGGGGCGGCAGCGCGGTGTGGCGGACGTGGTACTCGATGTTGAAATCGGGATCGTCGACCCACAGCGGACGGCCGGTTTCCAGCGGCGGCGTCGCGAGCTTCTGCCGGTAGCGCGGCACGAGGTGCAGACGGCTCCGGACGTGGTTGACGTAGTCCATGAACTCGGGTGGGGGACCCTGGAAGATCAGGACGCCGCCGATATGCATGTGCGAGGTTGGCCCCTCCTGATGGAGGAACGATGCGTCGGTCGAGCTGAGGCGGTCCAGGTGGCGTTGCGTCATGGGTCGGCTCCGGCGGCGAGGGCGGGGAACGTTCAACCCCTATCTTCCCGAATTCTCGCCCTACACTCCGTGCGGTGGGGTCGATGCCCGAGAAGCTGCTGCTCGCGGCGCCGCGCGGCTATTGCGCGGGCGTCGATCGTGCCGTGCAGACCGTCGAGCGCGCGCTCGAGCTGTACGGCGCGCCGGTGTACGTCCGCAAGGAGATCGTCCACAACAAATTCGTGGTCGAGCAGCTTCGTGAGCGCGGCGCGGTGTTCGTCGAGTCCGAGAGCGACGTGCCCGAAGGCGCCACCGTCGTGTTCTCCGCCCACGGCGTCGCCCCGAGCGTCCACGCAGGAGCGCGAACCAGGCGGCTCGACACGATCGACGCGACCTGCCCGCTCGTGACCAAGGTGCACGTCGAGGCCAAGAAGTTCGCCGCCGACGGTTACACGATCGTGCTGATCGGCCACGCCGGGCATGAGGAGGTCGAAGGCACGATGGGGGAGGCGCCCGACCACATCGTGCTCGTCGAGTCAGAGGAAGACGTCGACCGGCTCGACGTTCCCGACCCCGGCCGGGTCGCCTACATCTCCCAGACCACGTTGTCGGTCGACGAGACCCGCTCGATCATCAACCGGCTGCGGCAGCGATTCCCCGCGATCGTCGGTCCCCGCACCGACGACATCTGCTACGCGACCACGAACCGCCAGGCGGCGGTCAAGCAGCTGGCCGTGCAATGCGATCTCGTGCTCGTGATCGGGTCGCGCAACTCGTCCAACTCCAATCGGCTCGTCGAGGTCGCGCGCGAGCACGGTGCCGACTCGCACCTGATCGACAACGAGACCGAGGTCCGCGAGGAGTGGCTCGCCGGCAAGCGCGTGGTCGGCATCACGTCGGGTGCGAGTGCGCCGGAGTCGCTCGTGCAGCGCTTGGTCGAGTTCTTCCGGGCCCGCGGAACCGCCGACGTTCAGGAGCTCGAAGTCGTCCAGGAGGACGTCCGCTTCATGCTTCCCAAGGTGATCCGCCAGGCCGTGGCGGCCGGCGCCGCCTAAGGCGCCGCCGTCAGGCGCCGCCGACCATCCCATTAATCCGTGCGGACGCTGGTCGTCTCGGACCTTCACCTCGGCTCGAGCGGCCGAGCGGACGTGTTGCGCCGGCAGCCCGAGCGGGCGGCGCTGCTGGCGCGTCTCGGTGAGTTCGACCGCCTGGTGCTGCTCGGGGACACGATCGAGCTGCGACACGGGCCGGTGCGCGACGCGCTGGCCGCCGCAGTACCGGTGCTGGCGGAGATCGCCGGCGCGCTCGGCGCGGATCGCGAGATCGTGCTCGTGCCCGGCAACCACGATCACGGGCTGCTGCGAGGCTGGCTCGAGCGGCGCGATCCGACCCCGCTCGGTCTCGAGATCCCCGTGGCGTGGGATTCGCGGGAACCGCTCGGGGCGGTGGTGGCCGCCCTCGAGCCGGCAAGCGTCCGCGTCGCCTATCCGGGGGTGTGGCTGCGCGAGGACGTGTACGCGACTCACGGCCACTACGGCGATCGCCACAACACCGTGCCGATTCTCGAGCGGCTCGGCGCCGGGCTGACCGTGCGGGTCGCCGGCGAGCCCGCGGGCGGCCCCGCGCGTGTGGAGGACTACGAGGCGGCGCTCGCGCCGATGTACGCGTGGGCCGACGTCGTCGCCCAGAGCGGCCGCATGCGCGTCGGGGGAAGCGACGGCGGCAGCTTTCAGGTGTCGGCCTGGCACAGGCTGAACGGCGGCGGCGGCCGTCGGGGCCTCGGCAGCCGGGCGATGGCGCTCGGTCTGGCCGCGGCGGTGGCGGGGCTGAACCGGGCCGGGATCGGCCCGCTCAGCCCCGACGTGTCCGGGGTGGCGCTTCGCCGCGGCGCGCTCGCGGCGTTCACCGAGGTCGTCACCCGCCTGCGCGTTCCGGCGTCGCACGTGATCTTCGGCCACACGCACCGTGCCGGACCGCTACCGGGAGACGACCTCGGTGAATGGGGGCGTCTGATCAACACCGGCAGTTGGGTCCACGAGGCGCAGTTCGTCGGCGATGACCCAACCGGTAGTCCCTACCGACCGGGGTTCGCCGCGATCGTGCGCGACGACGGCCCGCCGGAACTTGTCAACCTGCTGGCGGGTTGAGCCGAACGGGCCGCCGGAAGTCCGGTCCGGCATTACGGGTGGGACGTTGAGGCGAGAGCCGCCAAACCCGGCGTGAAGCAGACCGCGTAGCACGTCACGCCCGCGCCGACCTCGAGCGCGAGCTCGGCGGTCGTGCTGCGCTCGTGCGCGATCAGCTCGTACACGCCCGGTTGATCGACCGCGACAGTGGCGCCGTTGGCGGTGACGGTGCCGCGGCCGCCGAGCACCGCCCACACGCCGCCGGCGGTGTACGGGCCCGAGTACGGCCCCTCGACGTCGTCGGTCTGGGGCTCGAGCCGGGCGTCGGGCGCCTCCTCGGGCCGGAACGGGGAGATCACCGGCTGCTCGACGCCGAGCAGCTCCTGGATCGCCAGCTCGGTCTCCTCGTAGCCACCCTCGCCGTAGTGGTAGTGGACGAGCATGCCGCGCTCGTCGAACAGGTAGCGCGCCGGCCACCCGAGGTTCCCGTACAGGGTCCAGGTTTCATGCTGCGCGTCGATCGCCACGGAGTACGGCACCTCGAGCCGCCGGACTGCCGCCCGGACGGCGTCGGGATCCTGTGACGGCGGGAAGCCGGCGGCGTGGATGCCGACGACGGTCAGGTCCGCGTACCGCTCGCGCCACGCCTTCATGTACGGGAGCGTCCTGATCGATTGGACCCGGCAGAAGTCCCAGAACTCGAGCAGCATCGGGAAGCCCGTCGGGCGTCCGTTGATCCACTCGAGCCGGGGCGGGAACTCGGGAGCAGCGATCTGGTTCACGGGGGCGCGCACCCCGGCGATGCTACGGGTCAGGCTTCGACCAGCCCCCGCCGGATCGCGTAGCGCACGAGCTCTACCCGGTCGCGCATCCCGAGCTTGCGCAGCACGTTGGCCCGGTGCGACTCGACGGTCTTCTCGGACAGGTGCAGGATCTCCGCGATCTGGGTGTTGGTGAACGCCTCGGCGATCAGCTTGACGACCTCCTCCTCGCGTGGGGTCAGCGAGATCGCCGGGCCGCCGGCGTCGCCCTCCATCCAGCGGCGGATGATCGAGCGCTCGGCGGCGTTCGTGAGGAATGCCTCGCCGCGCCCGACCGCGTGCACGGCACCGACCAGGTCCTGGTCGGCCTCGCGCTTGAGCACATAGCCCGAAGCGCCGGCCTTGAGCGCCTCGAACAGGTAGTGCTCGTCGTCGTGCATCGACAGCATCAGCACGCGCACGTCCTTGAGGTGCGAGCGGATCTCCCGCGCCGCCTGCAGGCCGGTCATGCGCGGCATTCCGACGTCGAGGATGCACAGGTCCGGGCGCACCGCCAGCGCCTGCTCGACGGCCTCGACCCCGTCGGCCGCCTCCGCCACCACGTCGAGCCCCGGCTGGCGCTCGAGCAGCAGCCTTATCCCCGACCTGACGATCCCGTGATCGTCTGCAATCAAGATTCGCATCCGTGCTCCTCTCTGGTTTATGCGAGCGTCAGCTCGACTCGCGTTCCCTGGCCCTGGCCGGACCAGATCGAAAGATGGCCGCCGACCACGAGCGCGCGCTCGCGCATGCCCGACAGTCCGAGCCCGCCGTCTCGGCGCGAGACGAACCCGTGGCCGTTGTCGCTGATCCGCAGCACCGTCCGGCCGATGAACGACAGCTCGACGTCGACCCGCTCGGCGCCCGAGTGCTGCGCCACGTTCGACAGGCTCTCCTGCGCGACGCGATAAACGACCAGCTGCTGCTCGGGCGTGAGCTGCGGCGCCTGACCGCGGATGTTGAACGCCGCCTGGATGCCGGTCTGGTCGGAGAAGTCGCGCACCTGGCTGTGGAGGGCGGGGAGCAGGCCGTGGTCGTCGAGGACGGCGGGACGGAGCTGGCGGGCGAGCGCGAGCAGCTCCTCCATCGCCTGGCCCGCGAGGCGCTTGGTCTCGGTCAGCTCGCGGCGCAGCGTCGGCGGAGCGTGCTCGATCGACGCCTGGAGCCGGAGCGACACCGCGGTCAGCGCCTGGTTGACCTCGTCGTGGAGATCCTGCGCGATTCGCCGGCGCTCGCGCTCCTGCGCCTGGACCGAGGCGCGGCCGGCGGCCAGGCGCGCCGCTTCGAGCCGCGCCAGCATCTGATTGATCGCGGCCTCGAGCCGACGGGCCTCGGCGCTATCGATCCGGTCGCAGGCGAGCAGCTGCTTGTCGGGGGTGTCGAGGTCGACCTGCTCCATCGAGGAGATCAGCCGGTCGAGCGGGATGAACCGCCGGCGGAGCAGTAGCCAGTTGCCGAGCAGCGTCGCGACCAGCGCGAGCCCGAGCACGAACATCTCTCGGCCCTCGAACGCGCTGCCGACGCGCCGGTCGAGGGCGATCAGAGCGACCAGAAACGTGCCCGCGATCAGCAGCAGGTTGACCGACAGGACTTGAGCTAGCAGCGAGCGCGATTTCATGATCATTTTTCGCGGCTCCCGCCTGAGGTATCGGTGACCGTCGGCGGGAGCAATATGGGGTCTAGGCCCGATATCGGCCAGATCCGCCTGGGCCGATAACTGCTACTGCAAGCTCTCCACAGGCGTTCCCTCGGGTCGGGGACGGTGGAAAGGTTCCTGGGTCTGATTTTGCGGGGCGTTCCCTTTGGGGTTTGGGAACGCCCCGCCGGCGACTCGGGTGGCGTGAACGTCCGGCAGCACCGGGTCGGCTGCGTGGGTGTACCGGCGTCGGCTGGGCGGACGGTTTGAACGGCGGGCACCTGAAGGGCGAAGTGGCGCGCTCGGGCCGGATCGACCCTCAAAAGCACCTGCATAGCGCGCCAATTGGCGCGCTCTGACTTGACCTTGGCCCGTCAGGCATGTGGGGCATGCGCGACGCGTCAAGGCTTCGCCGTCGCGCGCCGATTGTCGCGTGGTGCATGGCCGCGGCCGCCGAGAGACCCGGAGGAACGCCGCCACCACCCTCAGGTGCCCCGCCGTGCATCCGTCCGCCTACGAACAGCCTCGCCGGCAACACCACTCCTCGCCGGCGACTCAGTCGGTCAGGTCTCGCTTCATGACCTTGCCCATCGCGTTGCGCGGTAGCTCGTCGATGAAGTGGACCTCGCGCGGGCGCTTGTGCTTGGTGAGGGCATTCGCGACGTGCTCGGTGAGCTCCTCGGCGGTGGCGTCGTGGCCGGGCTCGGGCACGACCCAGGCGACGATCCGCTCGCCGAGATCGTCGTCGGGCTTGGCGGTCACCGCCACCTCGGCGACCGCAGGATGCTCGAGCAGCGCGCCCTCGATCTCACCCGCGCCGATGCGGTACCCGCCCGACTTGATCAGGTCGGTGCTCTTGCGGCCGACCAGCTTCAGCGTCCCGGATTCGTCGCGGGTGGCCATGTCGCCGGTCATGAACCATCCGTCGCGCATTGCCTCCTCGGTGGCGTCGGGGCGGTTCAGATAGCCGACGAACACGTTCGGGCCGCGGACGGCGACCTCCCCAATCGTCTCGTCGTCGGTCGTATCGATCGTGGCGCCGTCCTCGGCGCGCAGTTCGATCTCGACGCCGGGCAGGGGGCGGCCGACGCGCCCGGGGATCACCGCATCGCCGAGGCGGACGCCGGCGTTCATCAGCGTCTCGGTCAGGCCGTAGCGCTCGAGGATCTCCTGACCGGTGAGGCGTTTCATGGCTTCGTGGACCGAGGTGGGGAGGGCGGCCGACCCGGACACGAGCAGCCGAGCGGTCGCGAAGGCCTTGGCCAGTTCGGGGTCGGTCTCGGCCTCGCGCGCGATCCGCGAGTACATCGTGGGGACGCCGAACATCATCGTCGCGCCGCGGTCCAGGGCATCGGCCAGCGCGTGGGGAGAGAACCGGCCGGCGTGCTCGAGCTGGCCGCCGCGGCGGAGCGGTCCGAGCAGGCCGATCACGAGCCCGTGGACATGGAACACGGGGAGCGCGTGCGTCAGGCGATCCTCGGCGGTCCACTGCCAGATCTCGGCGAGCGCGTCGAGGTTGCTCGTGACCGCGCGGCGGGGGATCTGGACGCCCTTGGGCGGGCCGGTCGTGCCGGAGGTGTACATGATGAACGCGACGTCCTCGTCGGCTAGCTCGTCGGGGAGGGGCTCGTCGCCGGCCGACGCGTTGCTCCGGTCGACATCGGTGCGGGGGAGGTCGTCGAGCTGGGGCGGGGGATCGACGGTCGGCCAGGCAAGGAAGCGTTCGGGCGCGCTGTCTTGCACGATGTGGCCGAGCTCGCGGGGGCCGAGGCCGGGGTTGATCGGGACGACCGCGACACCGGCGGCGAGCGCTCCGACGACCGCGATCGCCAGCTCGAGCGTGGGCTCGGCCCAGACCGCGACGCGGCCGGCTCCCTGTAGCTGGCCGGCGGTTGCGGTCGCCGCGCCGGCGAGCTCCCGGTACGTCAGCGCGGCGTCACCGATGCGGATCGCCTCGCGGTCCCCGCGGTCCGCGAGACTGGGAAAAAGAGGTTCGGTCATGGCTGTCCTGTCTCGCTATACTCTTTGAAGTATTGAATCCATACCGCATTTGAGGAGTTTTCGACGATGAGCCCGTCCGGAGCGGAGGTCCTCCGCCAGATCAAGAGCCGGATCGAAGAGGTCGACCCCGCCGCCGTGCACGAGCAAGTCGGCAACGGCGCGGTGATTGTCGACGTCCGCGAGCCCGAGGAGTGGTCGGCCGGGCACATTCCTGGCGCCATCCACGTACCCAAGAGCTATTTCGAGTCGCGGATCGAGGGCGCCGTCCCCGATCGCGAGAAGCACGTGGTCCTGTACTGCGCGTCGGGCAACCGCTCGGCTTGGGCCGCTCGCACGCTGGTTGAGGACCTCGGCTACGAGCACGTCGAGTCGATGACCGGGGGCTTCACGCTCTGGAAGGATCGCGGTTACGAGGTGCAGACGCCGCGCACGCTCACCGCCGAGCAGCGCGAGCGCTACTCCCGCCACCTGCTTCTCCCCGAAGTCGGCGTTGACGGGCAGCAGAAGCTGCTCGACGCGCGTGTTCTGCTGCTGGGCGCCGGGGGGCTGGGTTCACCGGCCGCTTTGTACCTGGCCGCCGCCGGCGTGGGCACGCTCGGGATCGTCGACAACGACGAGGTCGACCTGTCGAACCTCCAGCGCCAGGTGATCCACTCGAGCGAGCGGATCGGCGTGCCGAAGGTCGACTCGGCCGAGCAGACCATCAACGCGCTCAACCCGGATGTGAAGGTCGAGAAGTACGCGCTGCGTCTCGGGCCCGAGAACATCATGGAGGTGCTCGAGGCCGGCTGGGACGTGGTCGTCGACGGCCTCGACAACTTCCCCACGCGGTACCTCCTCAACGACGCATCGGTGCGGCTGGGGATCCCGGTCGTGTCGGCCGCGATCCTCGGGTTCGAAGGCCAGCTGTCGGTGTTCAAGCCTCACGACGGGCCGTGCTATCGGTGCCTGTTCCCGGTGCCGCCGCCGGCCGAGCTCGCGCCGTCGTGCGGCGCGAACGGCGTGCTCGGCGTGCTGCCCGGAACCATGGGGCTGCTCCAGGCGACCGAGGTCATCAAGCTGATCCTCGACGAGGGCGACACGCTCGTCGGCCGACTCCTGATGTATGACGCGCTCGCGGCGACCGTCAGCGAGGTCAAGGTCCGGCGCGACCCCGACTGCCCGATCTGCTCGCGGGACCCCGAGTCGATCTCCGACGACGAGCTCGGCGTGTTCCCCGACTACGAGGCATTCTGCGCCGGCGCGCATTAGGGTTCCCGTCTCTCGGTTATGGCGACTGTTCGGATTCCACCGGTGTTACGCCCCGCGGTCGGGGGCGAGAAGGAGCTGAGCGCCTCGGGGGCCTCGGTAGGCGAGGTCCTGCGCGCGGTGGCCGATGCTCATCCAGACACGCAGTCGCAGCTGTTTGCCGCCGACGGCGGGCTCAACCGGTACGTGAACGTCTATCTCAATGACGAGGACGTGCGGGTGCTCGATGGGCTCGACACTTCCGTCGGCGACGGCGACACGCTTGTGATCCTGCCGGCGATGGCCGGCGGCGCCTCATAGCGCTCGGGAAGGCTTTGGCGTCAGCGGGCGTCCCTAGTCGGTAGAACCACGACTGAAGGGAGCCGGAGGATGCCAAGTCGACTTACTCGTGCCCGCGGTCGCCGCCGCCAGTCCGCCGCGACGGTGGTTGCGGGGGCGGTGGTCGTGGCCATGCTCGCCGTGGCTGCGGTCGCGATCGCGAAGTCATTCACGCTGAACGTCGCCAAGAACGCGACGGTCACGAACCAGACGATGGTGACCAAGCACGAGACCATCGCGGTCAACGGGAGGGGGTTCGCGGTCTACTGGCTGACCGGCGATTCCAAGAGCCACCCGAAGTGCACGAAGGCCAACGGCTGCTTCAAGTTCTGGCCGCCGGTGACGGCCGCGTCGGCCAAGGCGCTCAGCAAGGCGCCGGGGATCAGCGGCAAGCTCACGAACTGGAAGCGCAACGGGTTCGTCCAGGCCGTGCTCGGCGGGCACCCGCTGTACACGTTCGCCCCGGACACCAAGAAGCACGACGCGACCGGCGAGGGAATCGTCGGGTTCGGCGGCACCTGGCACGCGCTCACGGTCTCGGGCGGCCAGTCGGGCGCGCAGGTCGGGCAGCAGAGCACCCCGAGCCCGATGCCGAACCCCTATCCGCAGGGCTATTGACGGGTTAGAAATCCCGAGGCGGGCCGCCAACCAGGCGAGCCCGCCTCGCTATACTTCGTGAAGCGATGCCCGCTGAGCGCCTCGAGAACAAGCCGTGCGGCGGCCGCTACGGCGACATCATCCAGGCGATCGGGCATACGCCGCTGGTTGAGCTCAAGCGCCTGAGTCCCAAGCCGGGCGTGCGGCTGTGGGCCAAGCTCGAATCGCGCAACCCGACCGGTTCGGTCAAGGACCGTGTCGCGCGCGCGATGATCGAAGACGCCGAGGAAAAGGGGCTCATCCGGCCCGGGCAGACGATCCTCGAGCCCACGTCGGGCAACACCGGCATCTCGCTGGCGATGATCTGCAGCCGCAAGGGCTACCCGGTCAAGGTCGTCATGCCCGAGAACGTGACTCGCGAGCGGACCGAGCTGCTGCGCATGTACGGGGCGGACATCGTCTACTCCGAGGGCGCCAAGGGCTCCAACGGCGCGGTCGAGCTGGCGCTCGACATGGCCGAGAAGGACGCGTCGTACTACATGCCCTACCAGTACGGGAACCAGGCCAACCCGGGCGCCCACTACAACGGGACCGCGCTCGAGATCCTCGAGGAGCTCGACGAGGTCGCGGCGTTCGTCGCCGGCCTCGGAACCGGCGGCACGCTGATGGGCAACGGTCGCCGGCTGAAGGAGGAGCTCGGCGATCAGGTGAAGATCGTCGCCGCCGAGCCGATGCAGGGCGAGCCCGTCCAGGGGCTGCGCTCGCTCGAGGACGGCTTCATCCCGCCGATCATCGACCTGTCGGTGCTCGACCGCAAGATCTTCGTCACCAACGCCGACGCGATCGTGTTCACGCGCCGGCTGCTCGACGAGGAAGGCCTGTTCGTCGGGGTCTCGTCGGGGGCGATCGCGCGGGTTGCGCTGCGGATCGCGGGCGAGCTCGACGAGGGCAACGTCGTTTTCCTCGTCGCCGACGACGGCTGGAAGTACCTCTCCTCGGGCATCTACACGCGTCCCCTCGAGGAGATCGAGAACCTGGACTCCACCGTTTGGTGGTGATCCGGAGCGCCGCAAGGCTGGCGTTTGCCGTGCGATGGTGACCGAGGCGTCGGAGGGCGATCAGCCCTCGTCCCGTAGGGGGCTGCTGCTGGCGGCGGGAGCGGGCCTCGCCGGCGCGGTGCTCGCCGGGTGCGGAGGCGAGTCGATCAAGCAGCAGGTTCACAACTCGCAGCCGCTGCTCGCGAGCGACGTCGACGTGCTCAACAACCTGCTCCACCTCGAGCACGTGGCGATCGCGGCCTACACCGCGGGCATCCCGTTGCTGGCCCAACCGACCGCCAAGGCCGGGCAGCTGTTCCTCAACGACGAGATCTCCCACGCCGGCGACGTCGCCGGACTCGTCCGGGAGGCGGGCGGCAAGCCGATCAAGCCGGCGCCGAGTTACCAGCTCGGCCATCCGCGCAACAGCGAGCAGGTGCTGATGCTGTTGCACTCGATCGAGCAGGCGCAGATTGCGGCGTATCTCGACGCCATCACGCGGCTCGAGCCGGGGGTCGTCAAGCAGCAGGTGGCCTCGATCCTGGCCAACGATGCGCAGCACGTCGCGGTCGTGCGGGCTGCGCTCGGCCGACCGGCGATCCCGTCGGCGTTCGTGACCGGACGGGAGTGAGCATGAGGCGCCTATCCACTCGACGCGAGATCGTGGCCGGGGCGGTGGCGGTGACCGGCGGCGCGGCCGGTGGCGCGGTCGTCGGCGCGGTCGTCGGGCTCGCGACAGCGGCGGATCCGGCGGCTGCCGACACGCCGCCGCTGACCGACTCCCAGGCGCTGTCGGATGCGCTGGCAATCGAGCGGCTGATGGTGCTCGCCTACGAGCGGGTGCTCGCCTCGGGGGCGCTCGCACCCGACATCCAACGCGCTATCGCGCCGTACCTGGCGCACGAGGTCGAGCACGTGAGGACGGTCGCGGGACGACTCGAGGCGATGGGCGTGAGCGCTCCGACCTCGCCTCTGGACGTGTCTGCGGGTGAGGCGTTGCTCGCCAAGCACAACATTCCCGAC
Source organism: uncultured Solirubrobacterales bacterium (assembly GCA_963699325.1). Lineage (GTDB taxonomy): Bacteria > Actinomycetota > Thermoleophilia > Solirubrobacterales > Solirubrobacteraceae > Palsa-465. Next base: position 673,856 of record CAVOTN010000026.1, read on the forward strand.
AGCCTCACGGACCTGCACTCGCAGGACGACTGCTTCCGGTTGTTGGTCGACCTCGAGTCGCTCGCCGAGGGGGTCTACTTCACCGCGCTCAAGACGCTCAGCACATCGGCGCTGCAGCGCCTGGCGGCGCAGACGATGGCGTGCGAGGCCCAACACTGGACCGCCGTGAGCGGCCTGCGGAACCCGGGCGAGTATGTGAAGGCGGTGCCGTGGCCGTTCGTGACCGGGAGCAGCTGATGTCTCGCGCCCGGCTGCGTGGGAGGCCTTGGTAGCCTCGAGCTGACCATGAGGATCGCGAGAGACCTGTACGACGAGATCGTCGCCCATGCCCGCGAGGAGGCGCCGAACGAGTGCTGCGGGATGGTGGGCTCGAGCAACGGGGATGCGGTCTCGGTCTTACGCGCGACAAACGCCGAGGCGAGCCCGCTGCGGTTCCGGATCGATCCCGACGAGCAGTACGAGCTGCACGCCAAGATCGAGGACGCCGGGCTCGACCTGGGCGCGATCTACCACTCGCACACCCGGACCGCGCCGAAGCCGTCCCAGACCGACATCAACTTCGCCAAGCTGTGGCCGGGGGTGCTGTGGATCATCGTCGGACTGGCCGACGGGGAGGCCGACGTCCAGACGTGGCGGATCGACGGCGGTCAGGTGTCGGACGCCGAGCTGGTCGTGGAGTGACCCGCAAGCGGGCACTCGGAGCTCGCGAGCTCTTCTGCCCGGTATGTGGTACGTCGTATCCCGAGGACGAGCGGTTCTGCGCGGCCTGCAAGCTGCCGCTCGTGTACAGCGACCACGCCGGCGGCGAGGTCGGGGAGGTGAGCGCGAGCCACGAGCGCGCCCGCAAGATCAAGCCGCAGCTCACCGAGGGCCCGCTCATCAAGGTCGCCTACGCCCGCAACCAGGCCGAGGCCGAGTTCATCCAGGGGCTCCTGCTCGAGGAGGGTGTTCCGAGCATGCTGCGCCGCAGCGCCGGCTTCGACGTGCCCGATTTCCTCGCCGCCGGACCGCGCGACGTGCTCGTGCCCGAGGCGGCCGTGACGACCGCCCGGGAGGTGCTACTCGAGGGCGAGCTGATCTCCGACGAGCCGCCGGCGCGGGTGGTGGCGCCGGGGCGGCTGCTGGCGGGGTTGCTGGTGGCGCTCGCGATCGGGGCGCTCGTCGTGTGGCTGGCGAGCCAGGTCGTGCACTAGCGTCCCGAGTCGGGACTAGCTGCCCGCGGCCATCCGCGCCAGGTGGTCGCGCCAGGCGGCCTCGATGCGCGCCGGCGAACGGCCGCCGAACGCCTCGCGCAGCGCGGCCCGCCTTCCCTGCGGGTGGAGCCGGCAGGCGAGCTGCGCGGCCGCCGGTTCGCCCCGCTCGCGCACGAGCAGGTCAATCACCGTGCCGCCGAGCAGGGGCGCGTCTCTGACGCCCGGCGGAAACGCCGGCCGGCGCCCCTCGCGCAGCCGGCGCGCGATCGCCGGCCGAGCGTGGGCGGTCTGCCCGCCAAACCAGCGCGCCGCGCCCTCGATCAGCCACGCCCATCGGAGCTCGGCTCGGATTCGGCGCGGGCTCGTGCGCAACGGCACAGCCGGGTTGTTCTCGATGATCACGCGACGCGCGTACAGCGCGGAGGCGGTGACGGCGAGCATTTCGCGCGAGCCCGGCACGGTCGACGCCCGCGCCTCGAGCCGATCGGGGCGCAGGATGTGCAGCTCGTCTCGCCCGGACCAGCCCGCGACGTAGCGGCGCGCCGCCGGCGCGGCGGCGATCCACGTGAGCGGAACCATCGGACAGGCGATCGACAGCGATGCGACGCCCGAGTGGAACACCACCGACATCCCCTCGATCGTATGCGGGAAATGCTGGCCGAGGTGCTCGCGGGTGCGCTCGAGCGTGTAGAGAACGCGATCTACGTCATCGGCATGAGTCGACTCGTGCCTCGCGCGGAACGACGGCGAAGCCGACTCGACCCATGCCACCTGACGTGATCTTGGAGCGGTTGACCCGGTCGCCCGAGGTCAGACCATGACCGGCTCGCGGTCCGAGGCGATCGAGGCGATCTCCTCGGAGGCGCGCTCGAACTCATCGTCCGAAAGCACCGGGGTGCCCTCGAACGGGAGGTCGCGGGTCAGCTCGAGCCAGGACCGGCAGCCGCCGTACTCGTCGCGCACCTTCACCGTCACCGGCCGCGGGATGCGGTAGGTCCGCAGCAGGATCACGTGCAGCGGATGGCGTCGCTTCCACGCCAGGCGCTTCTCGGCGTAGTCGCTGGTCCAGACGTAGAACGGGGATAGCGCGTCGACCGTGCGCCGGTCGCTGATTGTGTAGTGGGCCGCCACTTCCGCCCACGCCCGGATTCGCACACGATCGGGCTGCGGGATCTCGCGGTTGCGGCGCAGCGCATGCGGCGGCGGCTCACCGTCGCTCCAGACGCCCTCCTCGAGGGCGCGCACGAGCTCAGGTTGATGAGACTCGCGCACCAGCTCGGAGCACTGGTGGTCGAACGTCGGGTACAGGAAGAACCGGTCGTAGTCCAGCTTGAAGTGTCTGTCGGGCTCGCGGATGCCGCCCTTGCGGAGAGTCAGAAGCTGCTCTCCTTCGGCAAGGGCCCGCACGGTCACGGCCCATTCTTTGAAAGCAATCGGCATATGGGGATGGAGGGAACGGGGGATTGAACGAAAAGAATCCCGTGCGCGGCTCGCATTGAGGGTGCGGCACAGGAAGTGGTGATTGTACGCGAGGTTTGGCAAATCGCCAAATGTCACCGCAAATCAGTGGGTTTGCTGTGGGGGTCTCACGCCGAACTCGTGCTGGGGTTGAAGAGCCGACCCGCAACCTGTGCGAATCGCAACAAGCACGGGACATTCCGCAACTGCCGTTCCCCGCTGGCGGCCGGGCTGAAACCGGTTCCACGAAATTGGCCGCTAAACGAACAAATCGCCGGATCCCGAACTATCGGTCGTTTGTGCGTTTCTGAACTAGTTAGCAGCTAGCGCCTGGTGGCTACTTCGGTCGGCCGTGGCCGCCGCCACCTGGCGTCTCGATCCGCAGCCGCTGGCCCTTCTCCAGCCGCCCGATCGACTTAGCCGGCAGCTCCTCCCCGTCGAGCAGGTTCCGGCCGACGGCCCCGGGCTCGCCGCCGTCGGCCCCGCCGGGAGCGTGGCGCCGGCGCTCGGTGATCAGCGAGTAGCTGAGCGGTGCAAGCGCCTCGAGCTCGCGGACCACGCCGTCGCCACCGTGGAACGCTCCATCTCCGCCGGAGTCACGGCGCAGCGCGTACTCGATCATCCGCATCGGAAACTCGAGCTCGAGTGCCTCGACCGGCGTGTTGAGCGTGTTGCTCATCGCGACGTGCACCCCGCTCGGACCGTCCGCGTCCGGACATGCGCCCTGGCCGCCACCGATCGTCTCGTAGTACACGACGTCGTCGCTCCCGAGCGTGACGTTGTTCATCGTCCCCTGACCGAGGGCTCGGCCGAACGCCTGCAGGACGACGTCGGCCACGCGCGAGGAGGTCTCGACGTTGCCGCCGACGACCGCGGCGGGAGGGCGGGCGTTCAGCAGGCAGCCTTCCGGGGCGATGACCTCGACCGGGCGATAGGCGCCCGCGCTCGGCGGGATGTCGGGATCGGTCAGCACCCGGATCGCGAAGTAGCAGGCCGATCGAGTGACCGCCAGCGGGCAGTTGAGGTTGCCCTCGTGCTGGTCGGCCGTCCCGGTGAAGTCGAGCTTCAGGCGGTCGCCGTCGACGGTGGCGGTGAGCACGATCTCGAGGTCGCCTTCCCGCGCCTCGAGCACGTCCCGGGCCGAGTAGGTGCCGTCCTCGAGCTCCTCGATACAGGCGCGGGTCCGGCGCTCGGCATAGTCGAGCACCTCGCCAAACGCTTGCCCGAGCTTGTCTGCGCCATAGCGCTCGTGTAGCTCGAGCAGCCGGCGCCCGCCGACCCGTGCGGCCGCGAGCTGCGCCCGGAGGTCCGCTCGGCGCTGATCGGGCTGGCGCATCTGCTCGCTCAGCTCGGCGATCGCATCCTCGTCGAGGATGCGCGGCGAGATCACGACGCCCTCATCCTCGAGCGTCGTGCTGTCGGCCGGCATCGAGCCGGGCGTCGGGCCGCCGACATCGGCGTGGTGGGCGCGACTGGCCGCGAACGCCATCAGCTCGTCGCCGGCGAAAATGGGTGTGATCACCGTGATGTCGGGCAGGTGGGTGCCGCCGGCGTAGGGGTCGTTGAGGATCCAGCTGCGATCCGGCACGTGCTCTTCGTCCAGGATCGCGGCGACGGCCGCCGGCATCGCACCCAGGTGGACGGGGATGTGCTCGGCCTGCATCACCATCTCGCCACGCGCGTCGAATAGCGCGGTAGACGCGTCGCGGCGCTCCTTGATGTTCGCCGAGTGGGCGGAGCGGATCAGGACCGCGCCCATCTCCTCGCACACGGCTCGCAGCGCGCCGGCCAGGACCTGCAGTTCGACCGGGTCGATCTTGTCCTGGCTCATCTCGACCTGCTGACACGGAGAGTGCCGGTGTCGTCGACCTCGCTCGCCCAGCCCGGCGGGACGAGCAGCGTCGACTCGGGGAGCTCGACGACCGCGGGACCGTCGAGCTTCGTGCCCGGGGACGGGATCCCGCGCAACACCTCGAGCTCGACGCGTTCACCGTCGATCGTCGCCTCACGCGTCGAACGCTCCAGGTCCGGTCCCTCGTCGTCGCCGCCCGCGAGCTCGACGTCGACGCCGGCGGCGGTCGCGGTCACGCGGATCGTGACGAGCTCGAGTTCCTGCTCGGCGTCGCGATACCCGTAGCGCTCCTCGTGCTCGGATTCGAACGCGTCGCGGAGCTCGTCGGGCTGGGGATTCGTGGAGCCCGGGATCGCGAGCTCGAACGACTGGCCGCGGTACCGGAGCTCGTAGACGACGTGGATATCGGCGTCGGGCTCGTGCATCGCCTCGCGAGCGCGCTCGCCGAGCTGCTCCACCTCGGTCGCGATCGAGTCGGCGGTCAGCTCGTCGCCGGTCAGCAGGACGCTCCTCTGCACGTCGCGCCTTCGCGGCGAGACGACGAGACCGAGCGCCGCGAGGACTCCCGACGCGCGCGGGCACAGGATCGTGTCGATCCCGAGCTCGTCGGCGATCTGCGCGGCGTGCAGCCCGCCGGCGCCACCGAACGCCATCAGCGCGTACCGGCGCGGGTCGATTCCCCGTTGCACGGTCACGACCCGGAGCGCCCCGGTCATCTCGGCGGCGGCCACCCGGCGGATGCCCTCGGCGCACTCGTGCAGGTCGAGGTCGAGCTGCTCGGCGAGCGTCGCCGACCGCCTTCTCGGCCGCGTCGCGGTCCAGCTCGACGCCGCCGCCTAGCGGGGACTCAGCCGACAGGTAGCCGAGCACGAGGTTCGCGTCGGTGACGGTCGGCTCGGTGCCGCCCCGCCCGTAGCACGCGGGACCGGGATCGGCCCCCGCCGAGCGGGGGCCGACGCGGAGCGCACCGCCGCCGTCGCGCCAGGCGATCGAGCCGCCGCCGGCGCCGACCGTGTGGACCGCGAGCATCGGTAGCGCCAGCGGGCGCCCCGCGATCTCGCCGCTGCTCCGCTCCTGCACGCTGCCGCCGTCGACCACGCACACGTCGCACGAGGTCCCGCCCATGTCCAGGCACACGGCGTCCTCCGCGCCGGCCTGTCGCGCCACGAACGCGGCGCCGGCGGCGCCCCCCGCCGGGCCCGATAGCACCGTCCACGAAGCGTGGCCGGCGGCGGCTTCGACGTCGATGAGGCCTCCGTTCGACTGCATGATCGCCGGCTCGGGGAGGCCGACCTCGCCCGAGCGCGCCACGAGCTGACGCAGATAGCTGGCCAGCAGCGGCGACAGCGCGGCGTCGATCTCGGTGGTGGCGGCCCGCTCGAACTCGCGGAACGTGCCCACGACCTCGTGCGAGAGCGAGATGTGGGCATCCGGGAGCGCTCGCGCCAGCGCTTCGCCGATTTCTCGTTCGTGTTCCGGGTGGCGGTAGGAGTGGAGCAGCGCGACCGCCACCGCCTCGGGCTCCGCCTCGGCCACTTGCTCGGCAAGCTTTTGTGCCGCTTCGGTGGTCAGCTCGGTGAGCGGGCCGTCCGGGGTCATACGCTCGGGCGCGCCGAAGCGGAGATCATCGGGCGCGAGCGGCGCCGGCCGCGCGGCGCACAGCCGGTAGAGCTGCGGCCGATCCTGTCGGCCGAGCGCGACGAGGTCCGTGAAGCCCTCGGTAGCGACGAACGCTGTCCGCGCGCCGCGGCCCTCGAGCAGCGCGTTGGTCGCGACCGTCATGCCGTGGGAGAACTCGCGGATGTCGCCGGCCGAGGCACCCGCCTTCTCGAGCGCGGACTCGATGGCCGCCATCACGCCCTCGGACTGGTCGTCGGGCGTGGTCGGCGCCTTGGCGGTGATCAGGCGCCCGTCGAGCGCGAGCACGGCGTCGGTGAAGGTTCCGCCCACGTCGACGCCGATCAGCATCGGGCGAACGTTACTTCCGGGGCGCCGGCGCGCGTGGCACTGGCGCGCGCGGGCCAGGGGGCGTGACCCGCGCGCGCGCGCATGGCCGGCGCGCACGGGTCCGAGGGCATGACCCGTGCTGCGCGCGGCCGGCACGACCGACTCAGGACTGCCGCCGCGACCCTCCCGCGGCCGCGACGGTACGACTAAGCCGCCAGCGGCGCCCCGAGTTCCTCGGTCTCGGCGAGGTGCTGATGCGACGGGCAGTAACCGTTGTGCGGCAGAGGCATCCGCTGACAGGGCGTGCCCTTGCGGGTGCTCGCCCGACATTGCAGCGGGTTGCCGTACGCGTCGAATCCGTTCTGCGGCAGGCGGCGCAGATACTCGTCCGCCAGGTTCAGGTACCGCTGGATAACGCGCAGCACCCGGATCTGCGACGCCATCGGGAAATACATCCGGATGTCGTTGAACAGCGTTCGCGAGGGGTGCGCGAAGTAGTGCCGGTCGGTCGCCAGGCGCTCGACGGCCGCTTCGCACGCCTTCAGGACGCGCTCGTGGTTCAGATACAGCCCGCCGTACGGGTCCTCGATGACCTCGTCGGCAAGCTCACGGTAGATGGCTCGGCTGAACCGATACATGTGGAAACACCTACTCCTAGATCCGTGCCCCCGCCAGGGCGGTCTGGTTAGCGCAGAGCGGTGCTACCCGTGATGTGTGAAGTTACGGCAGTGTCAATTATTAAGTTGACGTTAACCTGAAAGGTGGAGTGTTCGGCGGCGGGACGCCGATTGCCTGGATTCTGGAGCCTCCGGGCGGACGGTTTGCTGGAGTCCGGAGCGCTAACCCGGAGTCCGGAGCGGCGGTCTGGACCCTGAACCGACCGAGTCGCTCAAGCCCAATTCTGAAGCACGGGCTCGCCGTCCGCGCCGATTGTCACGTGGGCGCCATCGAACCGCGGGTCGCGGTCGGGGAAGTCGCGTCGCTGATGGGCGCCTCTGCTCTCGGTGCGGGCCAGCGCACACTCGGCGATCAGCCGGACCAGCGGATGGGGGTCGCCGGCGAGCTCCTGCAGGCCCGGTCCGTCACGCTCGAGCCCGGCGTTGCGCCACAGGGCCTCGCGGCTGGCGGGGGAGATGGGCTGGGGCGCGACCGGGCGGAGGTCGGGGCCGGCGACGTCAGCCGCGCCAGTCTGCGCCACAGCGCCGAGGTCGGGGTCGGGCTGGGCGATCGCCGAGCGCGCCGCCCGGGCGCCGAACACGAAGCACTCGGTCAACGAGTTCGACGCCAGCCGGTTGGCGCCATGCAGACCGGTGCACGAGCACTCCCCGACGGCGTGGAGCCCCGCGAGCGAGGCGCGAGCGTGGATGTCGGTTGCGATGCCGCCCATCATGTAGTGGGCCGCCGGCGCGACTGGGATCAGCTCGCGCTCGGGGTCGATCCCGGCCTGGCGCAGCGCGGTGACGACGTTCGGGAACAGCGCCGGGTCGACTTCGCGCATGTCGAGATCCACCGACCGGGCCCCGGTCAGCGCCATCTGCCGCTGCACCGCCCGCGCCACTTCGTCGCGTGGGGCGAGCTCGTCGACGAACCGCTCGCCGGCCGCGTCGAGCAGCCGGGCCCCTTCGCCGCGGATCGCTTCGGTCACGAGGAAGCCGTCGGCGCCGTTGCCGACGACCGCCGTCGGATGGAACTGGACCAGCTCGAGGTCGGCGAGCGTCGCGCCCGCGCCGGCCGCCAGCAGCAGGCCGGCACCGACCGCGACTGCCGGGTTGGTGGTGCGCGACCACAGCGCGGCCGCGCCGCCGGTCGCAAGCACGACCGCGCCGCTTGCGATCGCGCGGCCGTCGTCGAGGCGGACACCCACGCACCGCCCGCCGGCCACGACCAGCTCGACCACGCGCCGGCCCTCGAGCACGTCGATGCTCGGATGCTCGGCGACGACCGCGCTCAGCTGCCTGACGAGCCGCCGGCCGGTCGCCGCGCCGCCGGCGTGCACGATCCGCCGGCGCGAGTGGCCACCCTCGAGACCGAGCGCGAGACGCCCATTCCGGTCGGCGTCGAAGCGGACACCGAGCCGGCCGAGGTCGGCCACCGCCTCGGGCGCCTCCTCGCACAGGACGCGCGCCGCCGACTCGCGCACCGCGTCGCGGCCGGCGGCGACCGTGTCGCGCAGATGACGCTCCGGGCTGTCCTCGGAGGACACCGCGGCCGCCAGCCCGCCCTGAGCCCACCAGCTCGAAGACTCGGCCAGCGGCGTCGCCGAGACCAGCGTCACGCGTGCGCCGTCGCGAGCGGCGCACACTGACGTGTACAGACCGGCCGCGCCCGCGCCCACCACCGTGACCTGAGCGGCAAGAACCTGCACGTGGACCGATACCGTACCCCGATGCCGTCTGCGCCTGTGTGGCTCGAGCATCCGTCCTCGCTGTTGCACGAGACCGGCCCGCATCCCGAGCAACCGGCGCGGATCACGGCGATCGAGCGTGAGCTGTCAGCGCGCGACTGGCTCGGGTTCGAGCGCGTCACGTCCCCCGCGATCGACCGCGCGGTGCTCGAGGCGGTCCATCCCGAGGCATACGTCGCGGCGATCGAGCGGGCGTCCGAGCAGGGCGGCGGTCACCTCGACGCCGACACGGTCGTCAGCCCGCAGTCGTTCGAGGCGGCGCTGCATTCCGCCGGGGGCGCGGTGCGGATGGTCGACCTGCTGCTCGACGCCGCGGCGCCGTACGCGTTCAGCGCCCACCGCCCGCCGGGACATCACGCGCTGCCGTCGCGCGCGATGGGCTTCTGCCTGTTCAACAACATCGCGGTCGCGGCGCAGTACGCGCTCGATGCCCGTGGGCTCGAGCGCGTGATGATCGTCGACTGGGACGTGCACCACGGAAACGGGACGAACGACATCTTCCACGCGAGCGACCGGGTGCTGTTCGTCTCGATCCACCAGTCGCCGCTGTATCCCGGGACCGGGGCGGCGGCCGACGCCGGGTCCGGCGACGGCCGCGGGTTCACCGTCAACCTGCCGGTTCCACCCGGTGCGGACGATCGGCTGTTCTGCTCGCTCGTGGATCACGTCGCGGTCCCGCTGGCGCGCTCGTTCGCGCCACAGCTGCTGCTCGTCTCGGCCGGCTACGACGCGCACTGGGAGGACCCGCTCGGCGAGTGCCGGGTGACCGAGGAGGGATACGCCGCGATGACGCGCTCGCTGCACGCCGTGGGCGAGGAGCTCGAGGTCCCGGTCGGCTGCGTGCTCGAGGGCGGGTACGCGCTTGGCGCGCTCGCGCGTTCGGTGGCAGCGACGCTGGCGGCGCTGAACGAGGTGCCGGCGCTGGGGCATGGCACTGACAACGGGGTCGCGCCGCTCGCCCGCGATGCGCTCGAACGTCTCGCGCAGTGGTGGCCGGCGCTGGCCTGACCAGCTCGGCCGCAAGCGCCCGCACCCAAGCCCCCGCGCGAACGCCCCTACCGCTGCGACGCGGTACATTTCAAAACTGATGGATCCCAGGCTCTGAGTCCCAGCCCGTTTGTGCCGTCGCCGCTCGCGGCGGCCCCGCTGCTCTTGTCGTTCCTGGAGGTCCTTTGCCGGTTCGTAGTAATCCAGTTCGTAGTAGTCCATCACCGAGTCCCGCCGCCACCGCACGGCCGCGCGGCGCGGTCGCCGTGTCGATACACGGCGTCGTCAAGCGGTTCGGCTCGGTGGTCGCGGTCAACGGGCTCGAGCTCGACGTGCCGGCGGGGGCGTGCTACGGGCTGCTCGGGCCAAACGGCGCCGGCAAGTCGACGACGATGCGGATCCTCACCGGCCAGGCCATCGCGGACCGCGGTTCGGTCGAGGTACTCGGGCATCGGTTGCCCGCGCAGTCGAAGCTCGCACGGGCGCGCATGGGCGTCTGTCCGCAGGAGAGCGACCTCGACGTCGACCTCGGCGTGCGCGACGTGCTCGAGGTGTTCGCGCGCCTATACCGCGTCCCTCCGCGCGAACGAGCCGCCGCGGTCGATCGTGCGCTCGCGCTCGCCGGCCTCGAGCAGCGCGCGAACGACCGGGCGACGAACCTGTCCGGCGGGATGCAGCGCCGGCTGCTCATCGCGCGGACGCTGATCCACAGGCCCGAGCTCGTGCTGCTCGACGAGCCGACCGTCGGCCTCGACCCGCAGATCCGCCAGGAGCTGTGGTCGCTGATCCTCGCACTGCGAGACGAGGGTGCGACCGTGTTGATGTCGACCCACTACATCGAGGAGGCCGAGCGGCTCGCCGACCGGGTGGCGATCATGGCCGCGGGGCGCGTCGTCGCGGAGGGCTCACCGGGGGAGCTGATCCGCGCGCACGCCGGCCGGGAGGTCGTCGACGTCCACGGCTCGGCTACGCAGCTCGAAGAGCTGCGCGCTGACTGCCGACGCGAACGGGCTGGCGACGCGCCGCTCGGGGCCGGCGCTGACTTACCTGCACGCCGACGCCGCCGACGGCCGGGTTCCGCCCGGCGCCCGCCGGAACGCCAGCCTCGAGGACGTGTTCGTGCGGCTCACGGGGGACTACGTCGAATGACCGGTCTGCGTCCAGGCCGCATCGAGATGTCCGCCCTGACTGCGGTGTGGGTCCGCGAGTGGATCGTGTTCAGCTACTTCTGGCGGACGCGCACGTTCGCCGCGATCGTCGAGCCGGTGATCACGCTGCTCGCGTTCGGCTTCGGCTTCGGCAAGCTTGTCTCCCGCGTCGACGGTATCCCCTATATCCAGTTCGTCGGAACGGGCGCGGTCGCCACTGCCGTGCTGTTCAGCGCGGTGTTCTCGGCGATGTTCGACTCGCTCTACAAGCGTCGCTACCAGCGCGTCTACGACGCGATGCTGGCTGCGCCCGTCGACGTCGATGAGATCGTCACCGGCGAGGTGCTGTTCATCGGGACGCGCGCCGGCATCTACGGCGTCGCCCCGCTGCTGGTCGCGTTCATCTTCGGGCTCAAGCCCGAGCCCGCGATGCTGCTCGTCCCGTTCATCGGGGTGCTGACCGGGATCGGCTTCGCTGCGCTCGGGATGGTGTTCGCGGCGATGGTGAGCACGTTCGACGGCTTCAGCTACGTGATCAGTGGCGTGATCACGCCGCTGTTTCTGGTCGCCGGCACGTTCTTCCCACTGAACCGGATGCCGGAATGGCTGCGCTCCCTGGCACTGCTGAACCCGCTGTACCACTGCGTCGAGTTGGTTCGGCACTGCGCGTTCGGGCTCGATCCGGCCGCCGATCTGGTGCACATCGGCGCGCTGTGCGCGTTCGCCCTGCTGGCCTGGTGGCTCGCGGTGTGGCGGACGCGCGCGAAGCTGATCCTCTGATCAGCCGTCGAGCGCGGTCCGCCACGCGGCGACGACCCGGGCCGCCATCCGGTCGGTCGAGAAGTCCTCGGCTCGCGGGCGCCCGTCGATCCGCGGATCGGCGTCCGTCAGGTGCGGCGCGAGCGCGGTGCGCCAGGCGGCTGCGTCGAACGGCGCGCAGTAGGTCCCGTCGATTCCGTTGAGCGCCGCCGGCGCGATCCCGACGGGCGTGGCGAGCACGGGCACGTCGCAGGCCAGCGCCTCGAGCACCGCCAGCCCGAACCCCTCGCGCTCGGACGGAACCAGCACCGCGTTGGCGGCGTTCACGTACAGCGGAACCTGTGCGGGGTCGACCTGTCCGAGCGCGAGCAGCGGCACGTCGCCGGCGACCGCGCCGGCGCGGTCATGGCGCTTCTCGGGGCGGCGCGGATCGGCTGCGAACAGGAGGTAGGGCCCGGCCGGCTCGAGCCCGAGCGCTGCGCGGGCTTCGCTCCGCGGGATCGGGCGGAAGCGAGACGTGTCGACCCCCGCCGGGAGCACCGCGCGCCGGCCGTGCACCGCCCAGCGCGGGATCTTGGCCGCGAGGGGCTCGGACACGGTCGCGACCAGGTCCAGGAACGGGAGCGCCGCGAGCGTGACCGGGCGAGCGCGGGGGTGGACGAGGTCGGTGCCGTGGAGCGTGACCGCCCGGACTTTGGCGCTCGCCGCGAACGACGGCCATGCGGTCAGCCCGTAGTGGGCGTGGACGACGTCGAACCGGTCATGGCGATGGCGCCGATAGACGTCGGACGCCGCCCGTCGCGTAGGCGCCCCCGCCGCCCGGAGCGAACGAGAAGACCTCGACGTCGATCCCGTCGATCCGGCGCAACGCGTCGACCTGGTCGCGGACAAAGCTTCCAAGCTCCGGGCGGGAGGCGGTCGGGTACATGTTCGTGACGATCAGCGCGCGCATAGGGGCGCGGCGAGCGTAGCGGCCCCCGTCGCAGATCCGATCGCATTCGAGCGGCCCCGTCCGACGGCGAAGACTGCCGGCCCCCGCCTCTGGCACCATCCCCCCGCATGTCCCCCCTTGCGCACCAGCCGGTCGGGGTGTTCGACTCCGGCGTCGGCGGGCTCACCGTCCTGCACGAGCTGCTCGTGTCGCTGCCCGCCGAGGACTATCTGTATCTGGGCGACACCGGCCGCTTTCCCTACGGCGACCGCAACCAGCGAGAGCTCGAGGCGTTCTCGATCGAGATCGCCGACCACCTGCTCGCCGCCGGCGCGAAGCTGCTGGTGATCGCGTGCAACTCGGCGAGCGCGGCGGCGCTCGATGCGGTCGAGCGGCATGTGCGCGCGAGCGGTCGCGACGTCGATGTGATTGGTGTGTTGCGGCCGGCGGCGCAGGTCGCGGTCGTCGCGAGTCACACGGGGCGGATCGGCTTGCTGGCGACGCCGGCCACCGTCGCCAGCGGCGCGTACGAGCGTGCCGTCGAGGCGGCCGACCCGCACGTCCACCTCGAGAGCGTCGCCTGCCCCGACCTCGCCCCGATCATCCAGGGCGGGTTTCCGTTCGACGAGGCGGTGGTAGCGACCGTGCGCGGATACTGTATTCCGCTCCGCGACGCCCAGGTCGACACCGTGATCCTCGGTTCCACGCATTACCCGTTGTGCGCCGCAATCCTGCAGCGGATGCTCGGCCGCGGCGTGACACTCGTGTCCGCCGGGATGGGAGTCGCCCGCGGCGTCGAGCGCGCGCTCGCCTCGCGCGAGCTGCTCAACCCGCAGGCCGGCGAGGGCAGCTACCGGTTCGAATGCACCGCCGACGTCGAGTCGTTCCGCACGCTGGGCACGCGCTTCCTGCAGATGCCGCTAGGCGAGGTGGTTCACGTCGATTTGCGGGCGAGGGCGGCGGCATGAGCCCCGAGCGCAGCTATGGCCGGGCCGCGGACGCGCTCCGGCCGATGGCGATCGACCCCGGGTTCGTCCGCACCGCAACCGGTTCGGCGCTGATCTCGATGGGGGAGACGCGCGTGATCTGCACCGCCTCGGTCCAGCCGAGCGTGCCGCGCTGGCTTGCCGGCTCGGGCCGCGGATGGGTCACGGCGGAGTACGGGATGCTGCCCGCGTCCACGGGGGACCGCAAGCAGCGCGACATCAGCCGCGGGAAGCTGGACGGCCGCTCCGTCGAGATCCAGCGGCTGATCGGGCGCTCGCTGCGCGGCGTGGTCGACTTCCAGCAGCTCGGGGAGCGGACTGTGTACATCGACTGCGACGTGCTCCAGGCCGACGGCGGCACGCGCTGCGCGTCGATCACCGGCGGGCTGGTCGCGCTGCAGCTCGCGTGCCAGCGGCTGATCGCCGAGGGTGCATTGGATCGGTTGCCGTTGACGGGCACGGTCGCAGCCGTCTCGTGCGGAATCGTCGACGGCGTGCCACTACTCGACCTCGACTACCGCGAGGACTCCTCCGCCGAGGTCGACGCCAACGTCGTGATGACGGGCGATGGCGACCTGGTCGAGGTGCAGGCGACCGCAGAGCGCACGCCACTATCCCGGGCCCACCTCGACGAACTGCTTGCACTTGCCGCCAAGGGCATCGTCGAGCTCCGCGCGGTACAGGACGCCGCGGTGGCCGCCGCCGCGGGCTGAGAACCATGTCCGATGCTCCCTCGTCCGGCCGCGCGGTCGTGCTCGCCACGCGCAATGCCCACAAGGTGATCGAGATGCAGCGCCTGTTCGAGCCCGGTGGGATCACGGTCGAGCCGCTGCCCGACGACGTACAGTTGCCGCCCGAGGACGGGTTGACGTTCGCCGACAACGCGATGCTTAAAGCGGCGAGCGCGGCGAGTGCCACCGGTCTGCCTGCGGTCGCCGACGACTCGGGCATCGAGGCCACCGCGCTCGCCGGCCGGCCGGGCGTGCACTCCGCGCGGTACGCCGGGCCGGACGCCACCGACGAGCAGAACCTCGAGAAGCTCGTCGGCGAAGCGCCGGCCGACAGCCGGCTGCGGTACGTGTGCGCGCTGGCGTACGTGAACCCCCAGACGGGCGAGGAGCGCGTGTTCTTTGGAGACTGCCGCGGACGGATGGCCCGCGAGCGTGCGGGCTCGAACGGGTTCGGCTATGACCCTGTCTTCATTCCGGACGCGACCGGGGACAATCGAACCATGGCTGAGCTGACCGACGCCGAGAAGGACGCGATCAGCCATCGCGGCCATGCGGTGCGCTTGCTCATGAGGTGGCTTCGGGTTTGAGCTCCGGCGGGGTCCTCGCGCGGAGCCGCGCTTCGCTTCCGGGAACCTGCGTAACGCGCCAATGGACGCGCCCGACTTCGGGCGTGGCCTGTCGCGCATGTGGGGCATGCATGACGCGCCACGGTCCGGCCGGCGGACGCCGATTGGCGTATCACGCATGCCGGGGCCGCCGACGGATCTCGATCGCCGCCCCCGACCTCCAGGTGCCCGCCTTTATCCGCCCGCGATCGAGTCCGGGCCGCCGGCGCGCGCGACCCGCCCAGCCCAAGCCGCCGCTCACGCGGAAGCACCGGAATCCGGGGTAGAGCGCGCTCAGACACCCGGCGCGAGCGGGCTAGACCAGGTTGATCCCGGCTGCCAGCGCCACCGCGAACGTCACCGCGGCATAGCCGTAATAGCCCTGCACCACGAGGATCAGGACGGCGACGAGGCACACCAGGACCGTTCCCAGCCAGGCGATTCGACCGAGATCGACGGCATTGTCCTGACTGGGGTCCATGGCGTCATTGTGGCTGGCGTCGCCGACGTCAGGACGCTTCGCGTCCGGCGGGAGCTCGGGGCGGTTGGTCGTCGTCGGCGAATTACGCAAATTACGGAAATCCAGGCCGTGTGATCGTGTGGGGCGCCGGGCGGAGTGGGCAGAATGGCCCCGTTCCCCGGCCACGGCGCGACGCCGGCTGTCCGCCGCCCGTGTTAACGTCGGGAATTCCTACCACCTCGAAGGAGGGAGCAAGTGACGAAGCAAGAATTCGTGGACCAGGTAGCTGATCGTGCCGGATTGAGCAAGAAGGATGCTGCCGGGGCGGTGGACGCCTTCCTGGACACGGTCGAGGACGCGCTCAAGCGCGGCAGCGACGTGTCCTTCTCGGGGTTTGGCAAGTTCAGCGTCTCACAGCGCAGCGCTCGTGAGGGACGAAATCCGGCGACCGGCGAGCGAATCCAGATCGCGGCGTCGCGCGTCCCGAGGTTCACGGCTGGGGCGGGCCTGAAGAAGGCCGTCAAGTAGCAACGTGCCGGACGCTGGATGCTGCGGTCGCGAGCCGGACGCCGTGACCGTGGCGTCCATCGACCTCACCTCTGGGACCCGGTGATCGAGCGCACATGCAGGATGCCGTGAGCCTGGCGCCGATCGAGGGCGCATCCACGGCCGCCGGTTCAGAAGATGAGGTCAGAAGCTTCGGCGATCGGCTGGCGGAACGGGTCGCCGCGCGCCGGTCGCAGATCGTGCTCGGACTCGATCCCGATCCGGGCCGTCTGTGGCCCGACGCGATCCGGCGCGCGGCCCCGGCGCCGGCGGCCGCACCCGCAGGTGCAGGCGCTCCTGCCGTGCGCGCCGCCCGGGCGGTCGCCGCCCACTGCGCACTCGCAATCGAGGCGACGGCCGACGAGTGCGTCGCGGTCAAGCTCCAGGTGGCGTGCTTCGAGCGGCTCGGAGCCGCGGGATGGAGCGTCCTCGCCGAAACCGTGACGCTGGCGCGGGACCACGGCCTGCTGGTGATCGCCGACGCCAAGCGCGGCGACGTCGACGTCACCGCGGTGGCGTACGCGCAGGCGTTCCTAGGCGAGACCCCGAGCCCCTACGGCTCGATCCCGGGACTCGGTGCCGACGCGATGACGGTGAACCCGCTGCTGGGCCGGGACTCACTCGAGCCGTTCGTGACCACCGCCCGCGCCCACGGCCGCGGGCTGTTCGTGCTCGTGCGCACCTCGAACCCCGGCGCGGCGGACGTGCAGGAGCGCGCTCTCGCGGACGGATCTGCCGTCAGCGAGCACCTCGCCGAGCTCGTCGAGGAAATCGGTGCCGGCGGGATCGGGGACTCCGGCTTGTCCGATGTCGGCGCGGTTGTCGGCGCCACCGCGCCCGAGCGGCTCGCGGCCCTCCGCGAGCGCATGCCGCACGCCGTGTTCCTGTTGCCCGGAGTCGGAGCCCAGGGTGGGAGCGTCGACCAGCTCGCCCCGGCGTTCGCCTGCGGGGCGGCCGGCGGGCTGATCGCCGCCTCGCGCGGGATCGTGGCGGCGCACGAGAAGCTCGGCGGGGATCCGGCCGCGGCCGCCGCACGCGAGGCCGGCCGACTGCGCGAGCTGGCGTGGCGCGTGGCGGCGTGAGCAGGCGGCCTTACCCGATCTATGAGCGTCTGCACACCAGAGACCGGTGTGTGCCGAAGGCGCAGGTATGATCGCCGGTGCGATGGTGGGGTGGAGGAACCCGGCGCGCTACATCGCGCCGCTCGCGCTGGCCGCGGCAGTCACCGCCACGTATCTCGTCGTCCACCACGCGCTCGTGCCGAAGCACACCTCGACATCTACGACCACTGTGCAAACGACGTCCACGGTCGCCCACCACCACGGGACCGGGCGGGCGGCGCAGTCCAAGGCGAAGTTCTACATCGTCAAGCCCGGCGACTCGCTGTCCGGGATCGCGGCAAAGACCGGTGTCTCGATCGCGACGATCGAGGCGCTGAACCCGCACATCAACCCGAACGCCCTCCAGCCCTCCCAATCGCTCCGGCTGCGGCGATGACGTCGCCATGACCCGGCGGTTGGCCGCGGGGGCGGTTGCACTTGTGGTCGCGCTGGCGGCCTACGGCGCTGTGATCTCGCCGCGGCCGGCGCTTGCCGGCGCCCCGGCGACGCATACCGCGTCCTCACCGGCGATCGCCACCCAAACCGCGCCCGCGAGCGCAGCCGCCACGAGCGCCCTGCTCCCGCCGCCGCTCGACGTCCGCGCCGCCGCCCTGATCGAAGAGAGCACCGGACAGCAGCTCTACGGCCAGAACTCGAATGCCCAGCTGGCGATCGCGAGCACGACCAAGCTCATGACCGCGCTGGTCACGCTGGAGCACACCAGGCTCGGCCGGGTGTTCGCGGACCCGGACTACATCCCGGCGTCGGAGGATTCGCAGATCGGCCTCGAGCCGGGCGAGCGGATGAGCGTGCACGATCTCCTGATCGCGATGCTGCTCCCGAGCGCGGACGACGCCGCGGTGGACCTCGCCTACAACGTCGGCCACCGATCACTCAGTCGCTTCGAGGCGATGATGAACGCCAGGGCGCGTCAGCTCGGGCTGACGCACACCCACTACACGACTCCGAGCGGGTTGGACACGCCCGGCAACTACTCGAGCGCGAGCGACCTGGTCGACCTTGCGCGCTACCTGCTGCAAACGCAGCCGTTCTTCAAGGCCGTGGTGCGGACGACGCGCGCGGTGCTACGGACCGGAAACCACGTCCGCGTCGTAGTGAACCTGAATGACCTGGTCGCGCACTACTCGTGGATCAACGGCGTCAAGACCGGGCACACGCTCGATGCCGGCTATGTGCTCGTGGCCTCGGGGACCCAGGGAGGGATGACGCTGATCGACGCTGTGCTCGGCACCTCGAGCGAGGCCGCGCGCGACTCCAACGCGCTGGCGCTGCTGAACTGGGGCTTCGCGAACTTCGGCCTGCGCACCCCGGTCCGCGCCGGCAGGGTGCTGGCCAGGCCCACGATCGCCGGCAAGCCCGGGGCGAACGTTCGGCTGGTCGCGGCCTCGACCTACACCCACGTGTTCCCACGCTCGGCCAGGATCAGGCTTCGCGTCAACGCGCCGGCGCAGCTCACCGGCCCGCTGGCCAAGGACACGCAGGTCGGCTCGGTGGCGGTGCTCGAGGGCGGTCATGTGGTGACGCGCGTCCCGCTGCTGCTCGCCGCTGAGGTGCCGCAGATCCGAAAGCCGAAATCGATCGATAGCGTGGTTGTCGTATCGGTTACGCTGTCAGGCCTGTTGGTGGCGGCAGGTGCGGCAATCGGGCTGACTATGTTCTGGCGCGAATGGAGCAGGGGAACGAGGCGCGCCAGGCCTCGGCCTAACCAGCCGCGATGATCATCACCGTCACCCTCAACGCCGCGCTCGACAAGACGCTCGAGGTGCCGAACTTCAGGGTCGGACGCCGGCACCGCTCGGTCGAGCAGACCACGATGCCGGGGGGAAAGGGCGTCAACATCGCCCGTGCGCTGAAGCGCCTCGGGCAGCCCGTGATCGCGACGGGGCTCGCCGGCGGCGCGACCGGAAACCAGATCGTCGACGCGCTCAACGCCGAGGCGATTCTCAATGGGTTTGTGCGGATCCGCGAGGAGTCGCGGACGAACACGGCCGTGCTCGACCCGACGACCGGCCTCCACACCGAGATCAACGAGCGCGGACCGTCGGTCTCCGCCCACGACCTCGAGTTGTTCCGCGACAAGCTCCTGTACCTGGCCAAGGGCGCGAGTATGTGCGTGTTTGCCGGCAGCCTGCCGCGTGGCGTCGCCCCCGACATTTACGCGGGGTTGATCCGCGAGCTCAAGAAGCTCGGCGTGATCACGGTCGTCGACACCGAGGGGGAGCCGTTGCGGCTGGCCGTGCGCGCCGAGCCCGACGTCGTGTCGCCGAACGAGCTCGAAGCCGAGGAGCTTGTCGGGCACGAGTTCAACGACGCCGACGACAGGGCGAGTGCGGTGGTCGAGATGACCCGGCTCGGGCCCGAGGAGGCGATCATGACCGTCTCGGACGGGTGCTACGCGCATGTGCTGGACGGTGGCGGCCAGGCGCTGTACCGGGTGAGGATCGAGGAGCAGGAGGCCCGCTCGTCGATCGGCTCGGGTGACGCGTTCCTGGCCGGGTACGTCGCGGCCCGGTATCAGAACCGCTCGCCGACGGAGTGTCTGCGCTACGGAGTGGCCTGCGGCGCCGAATCCGTCCAGCATTTCGGCGCCGGGCTGCTCGACCCTTCGGCCGTGGATCGGCTGCTGCCCGAGGTCGAGCTCGTGCACGTCGAGATCGGCGCTGAAATCCGCTGACGAACTCCCCGCAGTTTGGGGCCAACGGCCCGGCGGGGGCTCCATAACGCACTGCTAGCATCGGGATTCTCGTGCCGCCCTGCCCGCTCACACGGTGGACGTTCCCGTCCGCTGCGACTAATACGATGCCGCAATGGAAGTAGAGATCGGACGCGGCAAGAAGGCCCGGCGGGCGTACGGATTCGACGAGATCGCGATCGTGCCCTCGCGGCGAACTCGCGACCCGGACGACGTCGACATCTCGTGGAACCTCGGGCCGTACCTATTTGAGCTGCCGCTGCTCGGCGCCGCGCTCGACGGTGTGGTCTCGCCGGAGACCGCGGGCGTGATCGGCAAGCTCGGTGGGCTGGCCGTGCTCAACCTCGAGGGCATCTTCTGCCGCTACGAGGACGCCGACTCGCAGCTCGAGCGTATCTCGACGTTCTCCAAGGACATCGCCACGCGCGAGATGCAGGACATCTACCGCGAGCCCGTGAAGCCGGAGCTGATCGCGCAGCGGATCCGCGAGATCAAGGAACAAGGCGTGGTGGCTGCGGCGTCGCTGACGCCGCAGAAGGTGCGTACCTACTACGAGGTCGCGCTCGAGGCCGGCCTCGACATCCTCGTGATCCAGGGGACGGTCGTGTCGGCCGAGCACGTTTCGCTGGACGAGAGCCGGCCGCCGCTCAACCTCAAGGAGTTCATCCGCGAGCTCGCGCCGACGCCCGTGATCGTCGGTGGCTGCGCGTCCTACCACACGGGCCTTCACCTGATGCGGACCGGCGCGGCCGGCGTGCTCGTCGGCGTTGGTCCGGGGGCGATCTGCACGACCCGTGGCGTGCTCGGGATCGGCGTTCCCCAGGCGACCGCGATCGCCGACGTGGCCGCCGCGCGGTCGCAGCACATGCTGGAGACCGGCGACATGGTCAAGGTCATCGCCGACGGCGGGATGCGGAACGGCGGCGACATCGCCAAGGCCATCGCGTGCGGCGCCGACGCCGTGATGCTCGGCTCCGCGCTCGCGCGTGCGTACGAGGCTCCTGGCCGTGGATACAACTGGGGCATGGCCACGTTCCATCCGACGCTTCCCCGTGGCGCCCGCGTGGCGACCACGCCGAACGGCACGCTCGAGGAGATCGTGAAGGGCCCCGCGCGCGAGAACGACGGGACTTTCAACTTGATGGGCGCGCTGCGCACTTCGATGGCCACCTGCGGCTATCGGGACATCGCGGAGTTCAACCGCGCGGAGCTCGCGGTGGCGCCGGCGCTCCAGACCGAGGGCAAGCACCTTCAGCGCGAGCAGGGCGTCGGCATGGGCGCCAAGGCTGCGGCCGCCACCGTCGGTGTCGACTAATACGGGCCTCGCGGCCCGCGCCCATGGGACCACGCACCCCGTCCGGACGGGGTCGGACGGCCCCACGGACGTCGCGGAGCGACCCCCCACCCAGGAAGAGGTCGTCGTCCTCGACTTCGGAGGGCAGTACTCGCAACTGATCGCCCGCCGCGTCCGCGAGTGCGGCGTGTTCTCGGAGCTGCTCCCGCACCACGTCGGGCTGGAGGAGGTGCGCCGGCGGCGGCCGAAGGGCGTGATCCTGTCGGGCGGTCCGGCCTCGGTCTACGAGGAGGGCGCGCCCCCGCTGCAACGCGAACTGCTCGAGCTCGGCGTTCCGGTGCTCGGCATCTGTTACGGCATGCAGCTGCTCGCGCGCGAATTGGGCGGCCGCGTCGAGGGCGCCGAGGTTGGGGAGTTCGGGCGCTCGGAGCTGGCGGTGGAGCAGCCGGGCCGGTTGCTCGCGGGAACGCCGCCTGAGCAGAGCTGCTGGATGTCGCACCGCGACACCGTGTTCGCGCCGCCGCCCGGGTTCACCGCGCTCGCGTCCTCGACGGCCTCGCCGGTGGCGGCGTTCGAGTCGACCGAGCGCGGGATCTACGGGATCCAGTTCCATCCCGAGGTGGTCCACACGCCGTACGGCCAGCAGGTGCTGACGAACTTCCTCGAGGACGCATGCGGGTGCGAGCGGACCTGGAGCCCGAGCTCGGTGATCGAGGAGCAGATCGCGGCGATCCGCGCTCAGGTCGGCGACGGGCGGGCGATCTGCGGGCTCTCAGGCGGGGTCGACTCGAGCGTGGCGGCGCTGCTCGTCCACCGCGCGATTGGCGAACGGCTGACGTGCGTGTTCGTCGACCACGGGTTCATGCGCAAGAACGAAAGCGATCAGGTGGTCTCGACCTTCCGTGACACCTTCCAGATCCCCCTGATCGCCGTCGACGCGTCAGACCGGTTCCTCGCGCGCCTGCAGGGCATCACCGACCCCGAGCAGAAGCGCAAGCGGATCGGCGCTGAGTTCATCCGCGTGTTCGAGGAGGAGGCGCGAAACCTCGACGACGTCCATTTCCTCGTCCAGGGCACGCTGTACTCGGACGTCATCGAGTCCGGCGGCAGCACCGGCGCGGCGACGATCAAGTCCCACCACAACGTCGGCGGGCTGCCCGACGACCTCGATTTCGAGCTGGTCGAGCCGCTGCGCGCGCTGTTCAAGGATGAAGTGCGCGCGGTCGGGGCGGAGCTCGGGCTGCCCGAGCGGCTCGTGTGGCGCCAGCCGTTCCCAGGCCCCGGACTGGCGATCCGGATCGTCGGCGGCGAGGCCACGCGCGAGCGTCTCGAGATCCTCCGCGAGGCCGACGCGATCCTTCAGGACGAGATTCGCAAGGCGGGGCTGTACCGCGATCTGTGGCAGTCGTTCTGCGTGCTGCCGGACATCCGAACGGTCGGGGTGCAAGGCGACTCTCGGACGTACGGATGCGTGATCGCGATCCGCGCGGTGACCAGCGATGACGCGATGACCGCCGACTGGGCGCGCCTGCCCTACGACCTGCTCGAGCAGATCGCGTCGCGGATGACCGGCGAGATCCGCCCGGTCGGGCGCGTCGTGCTCGACATCACGAGCAAGCCGCCCGGCACGATCGAGTGGGAGTAATCTGACCGGGAGTTGTTGATGGCTGGGGCAGTTCGTTGGGGGCATCTCGTTGTCGCCGTGGCGGTGGCGTGTGTGTGCGCCGTGCTCGCGCCGGCGGCGCAGGCGTCGCTGTCCGTGCCGGCGGGGACGCCGACGCCGTTCACCGGCTCCAACGCGACGACCGCGAGTGCGATGGGAGCGTTCGAGGCGGCGTCCGGCGGGGGCGACAATGGCACAGCCCTCGGCGAGCAGAGCAGCGGGTTCCGTCACGTCAACTGGGACGGATTGGCACTCGACGGCAGCGATCCTGGCTCGACGGTGATCGAGTCCGGCGAGGTCGCCGCGCTGTCACGCAGCCGGCTCCAGCCGTACGGAATCGAGCTGGGCCCTTACGTTGCGGTCTCGAGCGATGGCTTCGACTCGGTGAACCCGCATGCCGCGTTCACGCCGTTCACTGCGCCGAACCTGTGGGCGCCGTTCAACTCGAACACGACCGAGTTCGACGTTGTCGTCCCGACAGGCCAGTCGAGCACGGCGGCGCCGGCGTTGACCCGCGGCATCGGGATCGTCTTCCTGAATGTCAAGCTCGCGAACACGACGACGATCACGTACTACAACGACGACGCAGTGCTGGGGCAGGTGTCCGCTCCGGTCGGCACGACGTCGTTCGCCGGCTTGCTGTTCTCCTCACCGGTCGTGACCCACGTCGTGATCACCCTTGGGACCGCGACGATCTTCACGCTCAACGGCGGCACGCCCTCGCCTGGAGGGCAGGACGGCTCAAGCAGCAACATCGTCGCCGCCGATGACGTCGTGCTCGCCGAACCGGCGCCGGCGCGCCCGAACGTCGGCGACAATCGCCGGTGTGCCGACCTCGCCGGTGCTCGACACGTTCACCGAAACCGACACCGGAGCGACTGCCGCCGACTTCACCACGGTGATCGATTGGGGTGACGGCACCCGCACGGCGGGCACGGTCACTCCCGGATCCGGTGGCACGTTCAACGTGGCGGGGACCCATGCCTACGGGCAAACAGGGAGCTATACGGCGACCGTCAGGGTCGACGACCACAGCGGCTCCGAGCAGACGTCGGACACGGTGATCCAGGTCGCTCCCCGCGTGAGCACGACGAGCGTGGCGTGCTCCCCGTCGCCGGTCGCGGTGACCGCCTCGACGATCTGCACGGCGACGGTGTCGGACGCCGACCCCGGCGGCCCGATCACGCCCACCGGCAGCGTCGCGTTCAGCTCGCCCACGGCCGGTGCATCGTTCGCAGACGACTCCGGCTGCGTGCTCGGTGCGACCGAGACTCCCGGAGTGGCGATCTGCGAGGTCGAGTTCACGCCCACCCAGCTTCCGCCGGCGCAGGCCCGGATCGACGCGTTTTACGCCGGCGACGGTGCGCACGCCGGCAGTTCAGACAGCGCGATCATCAGGGTCCGTGTGCAGCGATGCACGTTGAAGGCGCTGTCGGTGCGGCTGAAGCGCCGGCCGGCGGTGCTCGGCGTGCTCGTGACCTGCGACGCCCGGGCGAACGTGGCGATCAGCGTCAAGGCGGTCGCGGCCCGCAAGGCGAAGTCGAAGGCGTTCAGCCTCCAGTTCGGCGGCCTGCAGGCGGCCGTCGGCGCTGGCCGCCCAACCGTGCTCGTGATCAAACCTTCGGCGAGCGTGCTCGGCGTCCTGCGCGCGGCCGAACGCCGGCACCAGCGGCTGTCGCTGAAGCTGACCCTGACCGCGAGCTCGCACGCCACGCGGACCACCACGACCACGCGAGTGTCGGCGATCAGGATTCCGTAGACATCGCGGCCCGCGCCATGATCCGGCCGACGAGAGGACCGACGTCGGGCGGCAGGCGATCGCGATGGAACCAGTTCGCCTCGGCGAGCTCGACGGGGTCGATCTCGAGCCGGCGATCGGGGATGAGCGTCTTGAACATGTGCACGCTGTCGCGACGGTGGTCGGTGTTCGTGAACAGCAGACCGAGGTCCTGCCAATTCTCGATCCGGCGGCCGAGCTCCTCGTTCATCTCGCGACGGGCGCCGTCGATCGGAACCTCGCGTCGTCTGAGCGTTCCTCCGGGAAGGTCCCAGTCACGGCGGCCGTAGGTGTGGCGGACGAGTAGCACGTGGTCGTCGTTCAGCAGCACGCACTTAACACCGAATACTTTCGGCCTGATCAGGAACCAGTACCCCCGGAGGCCGACGTATGCGACGCGCATAGCGGTCCGCTTGAGTTCGAGGGACAGGGTCATCGGTTTGAGCGTACGCTCCACCGCCACCGGCTGTACGACGCGGGATCGCCTATCATTGGTCCGAGCCGCGCGGCCAACGCGCGGCTTGTGCATGCCATGAAGACCTACGTCGCCACTCCCGCCGACCGCGAGCGCAACTGGTTGCTCGTCGACGCTTCCGGGCAAACGCTCGGGCGGCTCGCGACGCAGATCGCCGACACGCTCCGCGGCAAGCGCAAGCCGACCTACACGCCGCACGTCGACACGGGCGACTTCGTAATCGTCGTCAACGCCGAGAAGATCGCGGTGACCGGCAACAAGCGGGCGGATAAGCGCTATTACCGCCACTCCGGCTATCCCGGGGGGCTGAAGTCCAGGACCTTGAACGACATGCTCGAGCGCCGGCCGGAGGAGGTCATCCGCCTCGCGGTCAAGGGAATGCTCCCGCGCAACCGTCTCGCGCGCAAGCAGCTGACCAAGCTGAAGGTGTACGCCGGCCCCGAACATCCGCATGTCGCACAGCAGCCGAAACCGATGGAGATCAAGCTTTGACCGAGCGCCCCGAGGACGAGCAGCAGCCCGAAGATCAGGACGAGGGGGCTCCCGAGGAGCCCACAGCCGACGAGCCTGAGCCCGTCGCGGAGTCCGAGCCTGCCGCAGAGGCTGAGCCGGCCGCGGAGTCCGAGCCTGTAGCCGAGGCTGACGAGGCGCCCGCTGCTGAGGAGCCCGCTGCCGAGGAGCCGGCCGCAGAGGAGGCGCCGGCTGCTGAGGCGCCCGCTGCCGCTGAGCCTGAGCCCGTCGCGGAGTCCGAGCCTGCCGAGGCGCCGGCTGCTGAGGAGCCCGCTGCCGCTCATCAGGCGCCGGCTGCCGAGGACGAGGATTACGAGGAGGTCGAGGTCGCGCCCCGCGAGAAGCCGGAGATCCCGGGCGCCGACCTGATCCCCGACATCGTGTCCGAGGGCGACCAGTTCCTCGACGCGGAGGCGCAGGCGGCAGCCGAGGCCGACCGAGAGGCGATGGCCGCGCGCGAGCGGGAGGCCGAGGAGGACGCGAGTCCGATCGCCGACGCCGCGATCGACCTGGCGGCGGGCGCGCGCTACACCTCGACCGGCAAGCGCAAGACCGCGGTCGCGCGGGTGATCCTCAAGCCCGGGACCGGCACGTACCAGATCAACGGCAAGACGCTCGAGGCATTCTTCCCCCGCGAGACGCTCAGGCGCATCATCCGCCAGCCGCTCGAGACCGTCGGCTACGAGTCGCGAATGGACGTGGTCGCGCGGATGCACGGTGGCGGCGTCTCGGCCCAGGCCGGTGCGCTGCGCCACGGGATCTCGCGTGCGCTGATCGTGGCCGATCCGAACCTGCGCGGCGAGCTCAAGCGCCGCGGCTTCCTGACGCGTGATCCGCGCGTCAAGGAGCGCAAGAAGGCCGGGCTCAAGAAGGCCCGCAAGCGGCCGCAGTTCTCCAAGCGCTAGGGCGCCCCGATCGCGGTCATGGCGCGCCAACTTTTTGGCACGGACGGTGTCCGTGGCCGTGCGGGATATTTCCTGACCGCCGACCTCGCGCTCGCACTCGCCCGCACCGCGGTGGCGCGGGTCGAGGCCGAGCGCCCGCAGGTGCTGATCATCCGCGACACGCGTGAGTCGGGCGAGATGCTCGAGTCGGCGATCGCCGCCGGTGTGGCCGCGGCCGGGGGCGACGCCTGGCTCGCCGGCGTCCTCCCGACGCCGGCGGCGCCCCTGCTGGTGCGCCGGCATGGCCTCGATCTCGCGGCGGTGATCTCGGCCTCGCACAACCCCTACGAGGACAACGGCATCAAGCTGTTCGCCGGCGACGGATTCAAGCTCCACGACGACACCGAGCACGAGATCGAGGCCGCGCTCGAGATCGCCCCGCCCCCTCCGCCGCACATCGGCCGGATCCGGCCGTTCGAGGGCGCGCTCGAGGACTACCTGCAGCAGCTCTCCGCGCGATTCTCCGGCCTCGACCTGAGCGGAATTCGCGTGCTGCTCGATTGCGCCAACGGCGCCACATTCGCGGCGGCTCCCGAGATGTTCCGGCGGCTGGGGGCGAACGTCGACGTGATCGCCGATCAACCCGACGGGATGAACATCAACCACGGGTGCGGATCGACCCATCTCGACGGGGTCGTCCAGCGCGTCGCGGCCGGCCACTACGACATCGGCTTCGCGTTCGACGGCGACGGCGATCGGGTGCTCGCGGTTGACGGCGCCGGCGCGATCGTCGACGGCGACGAGCTGGTCGCGCTCGCCGCGCTTCACCTGCGCGCCCTCGGCCGGCTGCCCGGCAACGGCGTGGCGGTCACGGTCATGACCAACTATGGCTTCCACCGCGCGATGGAGGAGGCGGGCATCGAGGTCGCGACCACCGCGGTCGGTGACCGCTACGTGCTCGACGAGCTCCGCCGGCGAGGCTGGGCGCTCGGCGGCGAGCAGTCCGGCCACATCATCGACCTCGGCTTCGGGCCGTCAGGCGACGGGATCGCGAGCGCGCTGCTCACGCTCGAGGCGCTCGGAGGCCGGGACCTAGCCGACCGGGGCGCGATGGAGAAGCTGCCCCAGCGCCTGGTCAACATCCGCGCGGCCGACCGGGAGGGACTCGCGGCCGCGATGGCCGACCGCGGCGTGGAGGAGGCGGTGGCACGCGAGCACGCGGGGCTGGAAGGCCGCGGGCGCGTGCTCGTACGGGCGTCCGGCACCGAGCCGCTGATCCGGGTGATGGTCGAGGCGCCGAGCCAGGAGGAGACCGACGAGGTGTGCGCGCGTTTGCAGCAGGTCGTCGAGAGCGCGCTGCCGTAGGAGTGTCCGTTGCGGCGACCGCGAGTCTCGCGCCGCCTCATGCGTTGATTGAGGCGACTGTCCTTCCGGCTAACATCGTCGGCTGCTCTGACGGCCCCACCGGAAGGCGATCGGGCGGGATTGCCCGCCACGAAAGGGGAAGCAAGCACTCATGTGTGGAATCGTCGGCTACGTCGGACCGCGTAAAGCGCGCCCGCTGCTGCTCGCGGGACTAGAGAAGCTCGAATACCGCGGCTACGACAGCGCCGGGATCTCGGTGCTCCACGGGGACCGGATCGACGCCGTCCGCGCGGTCGGCAACCTGAGCGCTCTGCGCGATGCGATCGACGCCTGTGGCGAGCACCAGCGCGGACGGGCGG
Source organism: uncultured Solirubrobacterales bacterium (assembly GCA_963699325.1). Classification (GTDB taxonomy): domain Bacteria; phylum Actinomycetota; class Thermoleophilia; order Solirubrobacterales; family Solirubrobacteraceae; genus Palsa-465. The sequence goes on from CAVOTN010000026.1 coordinate 702,003, forward strand.
CCGTCGCTCTCGCCGAGCGGCCGCAGCCGGGGACCGGCATCGGCCACACGCGCTGGGCGACCCACGGACGGGTCACCGAGGAGAACGCCCACCCCCACTTCGACAACACCGACCGGGTCCACATCGTGGTCAACGGGATCGTCGAGAACTACATCGCGCTCAAGCGCCGGCTCGTCGCCGAGGGCGCCCAGTTCACCTCCGAGACCGATGCCGAGGTGATCGCGCACCTGGTGGCGCACCACAACGACGGCGATCTGCTCGCGGCCGTGCGCCGCGCCTACGCCGAGCTACGCGGCCACTACGCGTTCGTCGCGATGACCGCGGACGAGCCCGGCGTGCTCGTCGGGGCGCGCAAGGAGTGCCCGCTGATCATCGGTCGCGGCGACGGGGAGCAGTTCATCGCCTCGGCGATTCCGGCGTTCCTGCGCCACACGCGCCACGTCCAGTACATCGAGAACGACGAGATCGTCGTGCTGCGGCCCGACGGGGTCGAGTTCTCCACGGCGGACGGCACCGCGCTCGATCGCGAGATCGTCGAGATCGACTGGGACGCCGACACCGCCGAGAAGCAGGGCTACGAGACGTTCATGCTCAAGGAGATCCACGAGCAGGCCGACGCGGTCGCCGAGACGATCGGCGAGCGGGCGGCGCGCGGGGTCGGAATCGATCTCGGGGATTTGACTCCGACCGCCCACTCGACGCCCCACCCGGTCGACGACGATTTGCTCAGGACCGTGCGGCGGATCGTGATCGTCGCCTGCGGCACCTCGTACCACGCCGGCCTGATCGGGCGCTACGCGATCGAGGAGTTCTCGCGCGTGCCGGTCGAGGTCGAGGTCGCCTCCGAGTATCGCTACCGCAACCCGGTCGTCGGTCCCGGCGACCTCGTGATCGGGATCTCGCAGTCCGGCGAGACCGCCGACACGCTGGCGGCCATGCGAACGGCCCGGGAGCGCGGCGCGACGGTGCTCGCGATCACGAACATCATGGGCTCGCAGGCCACGCGCGACGCCGACGGCGTGCTGTACACGCGGGCCGGGCTCGAGATCGGGGTCGCGGCCACGAAGACGTTCGTCAGCCAGGTCGTGGCCATGTACCTGCTCGCGCTGCGGCTGGCCGAGCTCCGCGGCACGCTCGAGCCGGACGAGCTCAAGGCGACGATCAGCGAGGTCAAGCGGCTGCCGCACCGGATCACCGAGATGTTCGAGCGGGACATGGGAGGCGTGGCTCGCATCGCCGAGGACGTCGCCGACGCCGAGTTCTTCCTGTACCTCGGGCGCCATGTCGGGTTGCCGGTCGCCCTCGAGGGGGCTCTCAAGCTCAAGGAGATCTCCTACATCGCGACCGACGCGTACGCCGCCGGCGAGATGAAGCACGGTCCGATCGCGCTCTTGGACGAGCGGACGCCGGTAGTCGTGGTCGCGACCGACTCGCCCGTACTCGAGAAGGTGATCTCGAACATCCAGGAGGTCCGGGCCCGCGGCGCCCGCGTGATCGCGATCGCGACCGAGGGCGACGAGCAGATCGCCCAGCACGCCGACGAGGTGATCGAGGTGCCGCGCACGCAGTGGATGCTGGCGCCGCTGCTGGCGGTGATCCCGCTTCAGCTGCTGGCGTACCACATCGCTCGCCGGCGCGGGCTGAACGTCGACCAGCCGCGGAACCTGGCGAAGACCGTCACCGTGGAGTGAGCGCTTGAGCGGGGCCGGACCCGACCGCGCGGAGCGTCCGTACCGGGTCGGGATCGACCTGCTCGAGATCGAGCGGCTCGAGCGCGCGCTGGAACGGACCCCGCGCCTGGCCGAGCGCCTGTTCACCGAGGCCGAGCGCGCCTACGCTGCCTCGCGCGGACGGCCGGGGCAGCACCTGGCGGCGCGGTTCTGCGCCAAGGAGGCGGTGGCCAAGGCGCTCGGGATCGAGTCGTGGAACTTCCATGAGGTCGAGGTAATCGGCACCGGCGGGCCGCCCACGATCCGCCTGTCGGGGAGCGCCGCCGCGCGGGCAGCCGAGCTCGGGGTGCAGGTCGAGGTGTCGCTCACGCATACCGGGCGGGACGCCGCTGCGGTGGCGATCGCGGGCTGACGGCGCGGAGCCATTAGCCTCCCGGACGATGGCAAGCCTCCCGGACTGGCTTGATCCGCTCCCCGACGCCCGCGAGCAGCGGGCGCTCGACGAGTGGGCGATCGGCGAGCGCGGCATCCCGGGCCTCGAGTTGATGGAGCGCGCCGGCACGGGGCTGGCGGACCTGGTCGGTGAGGTGGCGCCGGCGGGACGGGTCGTCGCGGTCTGCGGCAAGGGCAACAACGGTGGTGACGGGTTCGTAGCGGCCCGCGTACTCCGGGACCGGGGTCGTGAGGTCGACGTGCTGCTGCTCGGCGACATCGAGGAGTTGCGGGGCGACGCGCGGGTGAATGCCGACCGTCTGCCGGGATCGCCGCCGGGGCCGTTCACGGCGTCGGCGCTGGATGGGGCGGCCGCGATCATCGACGCGATCCTCGGGACGGGTTTCTCAGGGGAGCCGCGTGAGCCGGCGGCCGGCGCGATCGCGGCGATCAACGAAGCAGCCGAGGGCGCCGGCGGGTGCGTGGTCGCGTGCGACGTTCCGAGCGGTGTCGATGCCTCGACCGGCGAGGTTGCCGGCGTGGCCGTGCAGGCGCGCGCCACCGCGACCTTCCACGCCGCCAAGCCGGGGCTGTGGATCGACCCCGGCAAGACGCACGCCGGCGAGGTTCGCGTGGTCGACATCGGGATCCCGGCCGCAGGGCCCGGTGAGCCGCAGGTCGGGCTGATCTCCGACCGTGCGAGCGACGGGATCCCACGACGCGGCCGGGCCTCGAACAAGTTCGCGGCCGGCAGCGTGCTCGTCTGCGGCGGGTCGCTCGGGCTGACCGGCGCGCCGTGCCTCGCGTCGGAGTCGGCGATGCGCGCCGGCGCCGGCTACGTGACCGCGTGCGTGCCGTCTTCGCTGAACGTGATCTTCGAGAGCCGGCTGCTCGAGGTGATGACCGTACCGCTGCCCGATACGGACGGGTCGCTCGAGCCCTGGGGCGTGGAGGGGGTGCTCGAGCGGGCTGACCGAGCGAACGCGCTGGTGCTCGGGCCGGGACTCGGGCGCGCGCCCGAAACGCAGGAGTTCGCTCGGCAACTGGCCCGTTATGCGCCCGTGCCGCTGCTGCTCGATGCCGACGGCCTGAACGCGCACGCCGGCGAGTTGGGTTCGCTGGCCGAGCGGGAGGCCCCGACCGTGCTGACGCCGCACGCCGGCGAGCTCGCACGCCTGCTCGAGAGCGACAGCGCGGCGGTCGGCGCCCGGCGCCTGGACAGTGTGCGGCGGGCCGCGCGGCTGGCTCAGGCGATCGTCGTGCTGAAGGGCGACGACACTCTGGTGGCGGCGCCCGACGGGCGCGTCGCGGTCAATCGGGGTGGTGCCCCGGCGCTGGCCACCGCGGGCACCGGAGATGTGCTCTCGGGCGTCGTTGGCGCGTTTCTGGCCAAGCGGATGGACCCGTTCCACGCGGCCTGCGCCGCGGTGCTCGTGCACGCGCGCGCCGGCATGCTGTCGGCGCGCGAGATCGGGCCCGAGGGCGTGATCGCGAGCGACGTGATCGCGGCGCTGCCCCGCGCGCTCGCGATGCCGGTGGACTGATCATGGCGCTGCGCGCGCTGGCTCGGGTGAACCTCGCCGCGATCGAGCGCAATGTCGCGCGGCTCCGCTCCGGGCTGACGGGCGGGGCCGAGCTGTTCGCGGTCGTCAAGGGGAACGGCTATGGACACGGGGCGCTCCCGGCGGCGTGGGCGGCGCTCGCCGGCGGGGCGCGGTCGCTGGCGGTCGCGACCGCCGGCGAGGCGGCCGAGCTCCGCGCCGGCGGCATCGATGGCACCGATGCTGGTGATGGGCGCCGTCAGCGACGAGGAGCTCCCGGTGGCGCTGGAGGCGAGGGCCGAGCTCGTCGCGTGGAGCGAGTCGTTCGTCGGGCGTTTGGCACGTGCCCGCGGTGACCGCGTCGGTGCCGGGTCCTCAGGGCCGATCCGCGTCCACGTCAAGCTCGACACGGGCATGGGTCGGCTCGGGACGCGCGATCCTGGGCGAGGCGATGCGCGTGGCCGAGCGCGTCGCTGCGGCCGCGCCGGCGCTCGAGCTCGCCGGCGCGATGACCCACTTCGCGACCGCCGACGAGGATCCTGCGTTCACCTCGGCGCAGCTCGCGCGCTTCGCGCCGTTCGTCGGGCGCGATGCGCGAGCGGTGGCCGGGGATCGTCGTGCACGCCGCGAACAGCGCGGCCACGCTGCGCGAGCCCGCGAGCCATTTCGACATGGTGCGCTGCGGGATCGCGATCTACGGCTGCGACCCGATGAACGAGGATCCGGCCGCGCACGGGCTCGAGCCGGCGCTCGAGCTGACCTCGTACGTGGCGGCCGTCAAGCTCGCGCGCGCCGGCGACAGCGCCGGGTACGGGCGCCGGTTCGTGGCCGCGCGCGACACCTGGATCGCGACGGTCCCGATCGGCTACGCCGACGGCATCCGACGCGCGCTGACCAACAACTGCGACGTGCTGATCGGAGGGCGGCGCTACCCGGTCGTGGGGACGGTCAGCATGGACAACATCACCGTTTCGCTCGGCTCCTCGGCCGGCAGCGTGCGCTGCGGCGATCGGGTGACGATCATCGGCGTCGACGGCGCCGAGCGTCAGACGGCCGAGGAGGTGGCGCGCCGGATCGGCACGATCAACTACGAGATCCTGTGCGGGATCACGGCTCGGGTGCCCCGGGCCTACCACCGGGACGGGGTCGAGGTGTGAGCCGCGGCGATCCGCTCCGCGTGCTGACCCAGCTGGCCGCGGACGAACCCGCATGGCTCGTCGGCGGGGCCGTCCGAGATCGACTGCTCGGACGGCCGACTGACGACTACGACGTGGTGCTGCTCGGCGATGCGCGCCGGCTCGCCCGCGCGCTCGCCCGGTCGACGGACGGCCACGCATTCGCGCTGTCGGAGGCGTTCGGCGTCTGGCGCGTCGTCGACCGCGGCCACCGGTGGCAGGTCGACGTGCTGCCGCTCGTCGGGGAATCGATCGAGACCGACCTCGCCGGCCGTGACTTCACGATCAACGCGATCGCCGAGCCGCTCGGCAGCGGCGGCCATGTCGATCCGTTCGGCGGCCTCGAAGACCTGCGCGCCCGCCGGCTCCGGATGGTCTCCGCGCACGCGTTCTCCGACGATCCGCTGCGCGCGCTGCGGCTCGCGCGGCTGATGTGCGAGCTGGGATTCGACGTCGACGCGGAGACGGTCGCGTCGGCCCGGACGAGCGCCGGCGCGCTCGATCGGGTGGCGCCCGAGCGGGTGTTCGCGGAGCTGAAGCGGGTGCTCGCCGCCGACAGCGCGCCCACCGGGCTAGAGCTGATGGATGCGATCGGCGCCACCGACGTCGTGCTGCCGGAGCTGAGCGAGCTGCGCGGCGTCGAGCAGAGCGCGTTTCACCATCTCGACGTGTACGAGCACACCCGGCTGGTCCTGGCCGAGACGATCGCGCTGGAGCGCGAGCCCGAGCGTTGGCTCCCGGACCACGCCGAGGCGGTCCGCCGGTTCCTGGCCGAGCCGCTCGCCAACGAGCTCACCCGCGGCCAGGCGCTGCGGTTCGGGGCGCTGCTGCACGACGTGGCCAAGCCGGAGACCCGGGGCGTGACGCCGGAAGGGCGGGTCACGTTCATCGGCCACGACGTCGACGGGGCGGAGATCGCGGCCGCGGTGCTGACCCGCCTGCGGGCGAGCGAGCGTCTGCGCGAGCACGTGGCGGCGCTCACCCGCCACCACCTGCGGCTCGGCTTCCTCGTCCACGAGATGCCGATCGGCCGGCGGGCGATCTACCGCTACCTCCGCGCCTGCGAGCCGGTACAGGTCGACGTGACGCTGCTGAGCGTCGCCGACCGGCTGGCCACGCGCGGACGGGGGTCCGACGAGGCGATCGCGCGCCACCTCGAGCTCGCCCGCGAGTTGCTGGGCGAGGCGCTCGCGTGGCGCGAGGTTCGCCCGCGCCCGCCGGTGCGCGGCGACGAGCTCGCGCGGGCGGTCGGCCTCCGACCCGGTCCTGAGCTCGGCCAGATCCTCGCCGAGCTCGAGGAGGCGAGCTTCGCGGGGGAGATCAGCTCGCCCGAGCAGGCGATCGACCGAGCGCGGGCGATCGTCGGCGGGACGGGTACCTCTGTCTCCGGGCGATAGTCTGGGCGGCGGTGAGCGAACCGGATTGCATCTTCTGCAAGATCGTCGCCGGCGAACTGCCGGCGCAGATCGTCGACGAGGACGAGCGGACGGTTGCGTTCATGGACATCAACCCCGGGACGCGCGGCCACCTGCTGGTCGTTCCGCGCCGGCACGCACGGGACCTCCTCGAGATCGACCAGGAGGACCTGGCGGCGACGATGAGCGCGGCCCAGCGGATGGCGGGCAGGGTCGTCGAGCGGCTCGATGCCGACGGCGTGAACCTGCTCAACTGCTGCGGCGAGACCGCCTGGCAGACCGTTTTCCACTTCCACGTGCACGTGATCCCGCGCTACGACGACGATCCGCTGCGGTTGCCCTGGATCCCCGCGCCGGGCGATCCCGCCGAGATCGAGGCGACGGCGCAGGCGCTGCGCTGACGCCCTCGACGTTCTGATCCGGACCGCTGACTCACGCCCTCGGCGCTCTGATCCGGACCGCCGGCGCACGCCCTCGGCGCCGTATCCGGACCGGGGAAGTTGCATGGAATTAGTCCAGAAAGCCATGCGTCGCGCTTCCTTGCTACCTTCCCCGGGTTGGTCGGGGCCCTCGGGTACCCAACCGGCGTGTCCGATAGCAGGCATCTCAAGGGGAGTACATGGCAACGGGTACCGTCAAGTGGTTCAGCGACGACAAGGGCTTCGGCTTCATCACGCCCGATGACGGCGGGCGCGACTTGTTCGTTCATTTCACTGGAATCGTGGGGGACGGCTATCGCTCGCTGTCCGAGGGAATCAAGGTTTCCTACGAGGAGGAGGCCGGTCCGAAGGGACCGAAAGCGGTCAACGTCAGCAAGCTCTAGCCAGGCGGCTGGACTGGCCGATTTGCAGTAGGCAGACTCGACCCGCCGGCGCCAGGTTGGCAAATGCCGCCCGCGTGTGGCGCAACTGGCGCCGGGGAGTCGTGTTGAATCTGGACATGAAACGTTCTTTCTTGGCCACCGTCGGCGCAATCGCGCTCTTCGGACTCGTTCCCGCGTCCGCGGACGCAACGATCATCGAACTCGGCGCTACGACGTCGCCGCTGATCGCGCCGGTATGCCCGACGGGCGTCCCGGCATCGGAGTGCACGATCATCCTGACTCGCGCCACCGCGCTCGAGACGATCCGCGACAACGTCGCCTATCCGTCGAAGGTCAAGAAGCAGGGGCGGATCGTGGCGTTCACCGTCGGGCTGTCCGCGCTGTCCAGCAACCCGACCACCGCCGCAAGCGACACCACGTTCCTCGACAAGACGTACGGCGGCAATGCGCAGGTACGGATCTCCGTCCTCAAGCCAACCGGCAAGAAGACCGCTTGGACCTGGACCGTCGTCGCGCAGAGCCCGCTGGTCGACGTCCAGCCCTATCTGGGGCAGGTCGTCCAGTTCCCGCTCACGACGTCGATCCCCGTCGTCCGTGGGGAGACGATCGCGCTGACCACGCCGACCTGGGCGCCGGTCCTCTCGATCGACCTATCCACAAGCCACTTCGCCTACCGCCAGAGCCGCAGCCGCAACTGCCAGAGTCCCCCGACCACCACGCAGGCTCTGGTGAGCGTCGGCGGGAGCGCCGCGTACTCGTGCGACTACCCCGGGACGCGGGTCGAATACAGCGCAACCGAGGTCACGAACCCGGTGGCGCCGACCACGACGACGACCCCGACCAAGAAGTGAGCTGAGCGCCGGCGGTTGATCGCCGGCGCACGTGGCCGTTGGGGCGGGGTTGTGGGCGCCGGCGTCGCCCCCGCGTGCGTCGTCGTGGCGGCCGGGGCCTGTCGTTACGCCGGGGAGCGCTCTGGGCGTCGTAGGAGGCCCTGTGCGGCCGCCGGCGGATCAGGCGGGCTCTCGTGCGGTCTGCGGCTACGGGAGACCGGTGCCGCCGCTGCCACCGCCACCGGTGCCACCACCGTTGTTCGACGGCGGCGCCACAGCGCCACCACCGCCGCCACCAGTGCCACCGGTGCCGCCAGTGCCGCCAGTGCCGCCAGTGCCCCCGGTCCCGCCCGTGGCGCCACCGCTCGTTCCGCCCGACGTCCCCGATGACGAGTTCGCAGTGCCCCCAGACACGGACGCCGAGGGCGAGGAGCCGCTCGATGACGTGGTCGCGGTTGTGCTGCTGGTGGATGTGGTGGACGACGTCGCGGTGGTCGCCGCCGCGGTGATGGTCGCGGTCGGCACCGTCAGCGGCGGGGCGCCCGACGTGTCTGTCGCCGCCGAGCCGCCGCCGCAAGCCGCGATCCCGGCCGCGACGGTGGCGCCGACGGCAAGCGCGGTCACGGCACGCGTAGCGCGAAGAACGGCCGGACGGCGGACGACGGCCAAGGCGTCAGCCCTCGAGCGGGTCCATCCGCCTGCCGCAATGAGGACAGTCGTTGAGGTCCTTCTGGCAATGCTGGTCGCACCAGTTGCAGAAGCGAAGGTTCTCGACGGCCCACGGCAGCTCGGATGGGGTCGGCGCGAGGGGCAGCAGCTGCCCCACGACCTCGAGCGCCTCGCCGGTCTCCCGATCGACGTAGGTCCGTCCGACCTCGGCGTCGATCACGACCTCGCGACCGGTGGATGGCGTCCTCATGCGGTACTTCTGACGCGTCCTCATCCTTCGCCATCGTATAACAGGGGGCGGATGCCCGGCCCGGTGCTGGCCGCTGAGCCCCCCTGCCGACTGCTTGGATAGAGTGCCGCGTCTCAAGGTATGGTCAAGTCGCTGGGACGCATCGCCACGCTCGTGGCGGCCATTTTGATCGCGGTCACGGTAGGTGGTTGCTCGCTCAAGCATCCAACCGCCAACCTGGTCACGGGCAAGAAGCTGTTCGCCGAGAACTGCGCCTCGTGCCACACGCTCGCGCACGCGAATTCGACCGGCTCGGTGGGACCGAATCTGGACGACGCGTTCCGGCAGGACCGGGTCGACGGGGTGAAGAGCACGTCGATCGAGGGGCTGATCGACTACTGGATCCAGTACCCGAACACTGAGGGCGTGATGCCCTCGATGCTGGTGAAGGGCCAGGACGCCCAGGACATCGCCGCCTACGTGGCGGCGGTGGCGGCCGAGCCGGGGCAGGACACCGGCGCGCTGGCGGCCGCGGTGGCGGCGAAGGTGGCGCCGACGGCTGCCAACGGCAAGACGATCTTCACCGGTGTCGGCGGCTGCGGCTCGTGCCACACGCTGGCGGCGGCGGGGACCACGGGCACGGTCGGACCCAACCTCAACACGCTGAAGGCCGCGTGTGCGACGCCAGCGTCTCAGGCCGCTCGTGGTGCGACGTTCGAGAAGTGCGTCACGACCGCGATCACCGACCCGTACAAGTACATCCCGGCGGGCTACCACGCCGGGATCATGCCGAGCACGTTCAGCAAGACGCTCAGCCCGAGTCAGATCCAGGCTTTGGTGGCGTTCCTGTCGTCGGCCTCGCATTAGCGCGGGCCAACGGCTGCGCCCGCGGCCGGCGAGGGGCGCGGTGCGGCGCCGCGCGCTAGCCGACCGTCGTCGCGCCTCGGGACCTGATGCGCTCGAGCAACTCGTCGCCTCGCCCCGCCGCCACCGCGCGCGCCGCCCGCTGCTCGTCGAGCTCGAGGCCCTGGGCGGCTGCGGCGTCGAGCAGCGCCTGGCGCTTCTCGGCCTCGCCGGCGACCTTCAGGAACAGCCAGCAGAACAGGCCGATCGTGAGCAGGCTCTCCTCGACCATCATCACGCCGGCGGCGGCGATCTGATCGCCCATCGGGCTGATGTGCCAGTGCGCGTCGGTGGCGCGGTAGATCGGGTACAGGATCGTGCCCGAGAAGATCATGACGTTGGCGAGGATCGTCCCGGCCAGGCGGACCGCGATGATGTACACGAGCCGGGCGGCGTTGCCGAACCAGCTCGGCTTCGGCAGGGGACCGAGCAGCGCCATCCACATCGCCATCCCGAACGCGAGGAAGCTCGCATGCTGGAGGCCGTGAATCAAGTCGTGGCGGAGCGCCGCCTGATACAGGAACGGCGTGTGCCAGGCGTAGAAGTTGATCGCCCACACCGGGAACGCCACGAGCGGGTGCGCGAACACGCGCAGCTTGCCGATGTACCGCCGCCGTAGCAGGGGCGCGAGCAGCGGGCCGGTGAAGCCGAGCACGATCAGCAACGCCGAGATGTCGCCGATCACGAGGTGCTCGGCCATGTGCGCGACCAGTAGCTGGTCGGCGAGCGAATCGACTGGCTCGCTCAGGGCAATCGCAAGTGTCAGCAGCCCGGCCGCGAAGCAGGCCTGGCGCCAGCCCGGGACCGCGCGCCGCTCGTGCGACAGCGTCCGCACCCGCGCGCGATAGGGCAGCCAGCACAGCAGCACGACCACCGGCGGCACGATTCCGTTGATCAGGCCGGCGGAGGCGAACGGGAGCGAAGTCAGTAGCACGGCGAACGCCTATGGTCGCGCACCGGCGCCAGAACGACTAGGTCAGCGCGCGGACGATCAACACGATCACAACGATCGCCACGACCACGGCCAGGCAATAGAGGAACACCCGGAAGGCATCCGCCTCGTAGCGCAGCGGGTTTCCCATGGCGGACGGCTCGACGCTAGAGCACGTAGACCGACGTGTACACGATGATCCACATGATGTCGACGAAGTGCCAGTAGATACCCGGCACTTCCATCCCGGCGTGGTGCTCGGGCGAGTAGTGACCGCGGAACGCGCGCGTCGTCACCATCAGCAGCAGGCACAGGCCGATGAACACGTGGATGCCGTGGAGGCCGGTCAGCGAGTAGAACACCGTCGCCTGGGCCGAGTCGTGTGGAGCCCATCCCAGGTGGATGTACTCGTTGATCTGGATGAACAGGAAGGTCAGGCCGAGCATGAACGTCGACGCCATGCCGGCGCGGAGCCCGAAACGGTTCCCGCTCTTGACCGACGTGAGCGCCCAGTGGAGCGTCAGCGACGAAGACAGCAGGATCAGCGTGTTGACGCCCGCCACGGCTTCCGGCACGACCGTGCCACGGGCCGGCCACGGGTTGTGCGTGACGACGCGGATGAAGAAGTAGGCCGTGAAGAAGGCGCCGAAGATCATGATCTCCGACATGATGAAAAGGAGCATCCCGAGCGTCGGCGCGTGCACTCTGGAGGACCGGTGCGCGGGCGGCGGGCCGTGATGCTCGGCGTGGCCGTGGGAGATCGAGGCGGCTTCCATCGGCTAGGCGGTGCTCGACGCGACGTCCTCGTGGACGATGTGCTCGACGGGCTTTCCGGTCGTACGGCGGACCCGCTCGATCAGATCGGTGCGCAGCCAGCCGGACTTGGTCTCGGCGAACGTCGAGATCACGATGTCGTCGACCCGGAAGTACTGAAGCGCGTTGGTGATCGCGGTGAACGGATCCGGGTCGCCAACCATCCCGGCGGCGAACATGCCGGCGGCCCGAAGCCGGTCGATCACGAGCTTCAGGCGTGTGCGTGCCCGCCGGGCGTCCTGACCACCGCCGCCCTCCTGGGGCACGACGATCACGAACAGGCGGTTGCGGCCTTCGGGCTCGGCGTCCACCTTGGCCTTCAGCGCATCGAGCAGCTCGTCGCCGCTGGCCGTGCGGTTGGCGACCGCCAGGGTTACGTCAAACGGCAGGCCCTCGCTGTCGGGGTCCGCGACGACGTGTTCGACCTGGAGGCCGGTCGAGTCGCGCACGCGCTCGATCAGGTCGCGTCGCAGCCAGCCCGACCGAGTCGCGGGATAATGTCGAGATGATGATCTCGTCCGGCCGGTAGGTGTGGACGGCGTCGATCGTCGCGGAATAGGCGTCGGAGTCTCCGACCTCGCCGACGGCGTCGATGTGCTCGGCGCGAGCGAACTCGAGCGCGAGGTCGATCCGCGTCTGGGCGGCGTCGAACACGGAGTCGTCGTACACCACGAGCCCTGCCCGCGGGCGGTTCTGCGGCGCGACGAGGACGAACCGCACCTCGCCCTGGGCAGCGCGCTCACGGATCGCCTCGAGCAGCGACTTGCCGCCGAGGGTCTCGTTCGCGACGACCAGGATCGTCCTCACGTGTGACTCTCCTGGCTCGGTGGCGTCGTGAACGATCCGGCCGCCACGCGCCGTGCCTCGGCGGGCGGCTTGAAGATCCCGTGCACAGCTCCCGGCACGCCGTACTCGTAGGGACCGCCGACGACGGTGGGCACCGCGTCGAAGTTGAAGATCGGCGGCGGGGAAGAGACCTGCCACTCCAGCGTCAGCGCCCGCCACGGATTCGCCGGCGCGCGCGGCCCGCCGCGCCAGCTGACGATCATGTTGTAGAGGAAGATCAGCGTGCTGAAGCCAAGGATGAACGCGGAGATCGAGATGAACAGGTTCCAGTCGGCGAACTTGGCCGCGTACTCGGCGACGCGACGCGGCATGCCCTGGATCCCGATCAGGTGCATCGGGCCGAAGGTCAGGTTGAAGAAGATGAAGGTCATCCAGAAGTGCCACTTGCCCAGACGCTCGTCGTACATCCGGCCGGTCATCTTCGGGAACCAGTAGTAGACGCCGGCGAAGATCGTGAACAGCGAGCCGCCGAACAGCACGTAGTGGATGTGGGCGACGATGAAGTAGGTCTGACTTACATGGATGTCGAACGGGATCATCGCGAGCATCACGCCGCTGATCCCGCCGAGCGTGAAGCTCGTCAGGAACCCGAGCGCGAACAGCATCGCCGTGTCGAGGTGGAGCACCCCTCGCCACAGCGTCGCGAGCCACGAGAAGATCTTGATCCCGGTTGGGATCGCGATGATCGCGGTGGTGATCATCATCGGGATTCGGATCCACGGGGCCATCCCCGAGACGAACATGTGGTGAGCCCACACGGTGAAGCCGAGCACCACGATCGCCAGCAGCGAGAACGCCATCATCCGGTAGCCGAAGATCGGTTTTCGCGACTTCACCGCGATGACCTCGGAGATGATCCCGAACCCGGGCAACATCATGATGTAGACCGCGGGGTGGGAGTAGAACCAGAACACGTGCTGGTACATGAGCACGTTGCCGTTCTTGTCGGGACCGACGAACGCGTCGAAGAAGTGGAAGTGGAGCGAGACGTCGAGCAGGACGAAGAACTGCGAGGCCGCGATGAACGGCGTGGCGATCACGACCAGCAACGACGTCGAGAAGTTCGCCCACACGAGCAGCGGCATCCGGAAGAAGCTCATCCCGGGCGCGCGCATCGTGATGATCGTCACGAGGAAGTTGAGCGCGGTGGCGATCGACGAGGCGCCGGCTAACTGGACGGCGATCGAGAAGAACATCTGCCCGATCGGCATCGTCGTCGACAGTGGCGCGTACGCCGTCCAGCCCGCCGCGAACGAGCCGCCCGGGGCCAGGAAGCTGAACAGCATCATGATCCCGGCCAGCGGCAGCAGCCAGTAGGACAGCGCGTTCAGACGCGGGAAGGCCATGTCCGGCGCGCCGATCATCAGCGGCAGCACGAAGTTTGCGAGGCCGGCGAACACCGGGATCACGAACAGGAAGATCAGGATCGTCGCGTGGACCGAGAACACGCCGTTGTACTGCTCGGGGGTCAGGAACTGCATCCCCGGCTTGGCCAGCTGGGCGCGGATGAGCATCGCGAGCAGGCCGCCGACGAGCAGGAAGAAGAACGAGGTGACCACGTACTGGATCCCGATCACCTTGTGGTCGGTGTTGACGCGGAAGTAGTCGCGCCAGCTGTGGGCACCGTGGCCGGAGTGGTCCTCGGCGCGGGTGGGTCGTCCGGCGGCCCAATACAGCCAGTAGTCGGCGGTGCCGAACCCGAACATGAAGAAGATCGGGACCGCCAGCAGGGCGACGATCGTGATCGCATGGCCATCGATGATCGGGTGCTGGTGCATGAGCGCGCGGATCAGAACCGTCAGCCCGAACGCGAAGGCAAAGCCCACCACCTCGAACAGAGCCGCCCGGTACCAACCGGGCTGGCGCAGGCTGGGCGGCAGCGGAACGCGCGTACGACGGGTGGCAGGTGCCTCCTGAGCTGCGGTTGTCACTGCCATCAGTCGGCCTCCTCTCCGGAACGGGTCCCGCTGTGGTTCAAGCCAGCGTGCGCGGACTCCCGACGGCTACCGCTATCCATCAACACGGGAAGATACCTCCTCCGATGGCCGGGTCCGCTGCTCACTTGGCCGCGCTCGACAGGAAATTGACAAGCGCCTGGATCTCTGTGGGGGTCAACCGCTGGGAGAAGTTCGAAGGCATGATCCCCGCGCTGTAGCCGGTCGGCAGGTACGCGTAGGGCTTGGTGATCGCGGTCTCGATGCATTGCGTAAGCGTCGTGCCCCGGACCTTCTCCGACGCCGGGTTCGCGCAATCTGTCCGAAGCCTGACATCGAGGTTGGGTCCGACCGTCCCGGTCGCGCTGGCGGCCGCGAGCGTGTGGCAGCCGCTGCAGCCCGCCGAGCCGGTGAAGACCGCCTTTCCGGCGGCGGCGCTCGTACTCGACGCGCTCGACGAGCCGCTCGACGAGCCGACGGACGACGACGAGGACGGGGCAGAGGACGACGAGCCGGCCCCCGGCACGGCGTTGTAATCCGGGACCGCTTGGGTCACGGTCGCCGGCGGCGTCCCCACCGGCGGCGTGCCGTTGATCGGCTGAGACTTGATCCAGCTCGCGAACGCGGTCGGGGAGACCACGCGCACGCTGGTCCGCATCAGCGAGTGGCCGGCGCCGCACAGCTCGGTGCACTCGACCGGGAACGTGCCGAGCGTGTCGGGCGTCACCCGCAGCGTGGTCACGATCCCGGGCACGGCGTCGAGCTTCTCGGAGAAGTTCGGGACGAAGAAGCTGTGGATGACGTCGAGCGAGCGCAGCCTGAACACCACCGGCTGTCCCTCGGGCAGGTACAGGATCGAGGACACGACCTGCTTGCCGGGGCTCCTCGGGTAGGAGAACTCGAACGCGAACTGGCGCGTGGTGACGTTCACGGTCATCTCGCCCTTCTTGCTGTCCTCGTTCGAGCGCAGGACCGTATAGGCGTACGTGCACAGCGACACGATCAAGATCGCCGGAACCGCGGTCCATACGACCTCGAGCCGCGTGTTGCCGTGGATTGGCGGGCCGTCCAGCTCCTCCTGGCCCGGACGCATCCGGAACTTCCAGACCGAGAACAGCACCACGGTCTCGACCAGCACGAAGATCGGCACGGTGGCGATCAGCAGGACGTCGTACAGCGTCCTGACGTTGCCGGCCTGGATCGAGCCCTTGGCCGGGAACCAGGGGATGATCAGCGCCAGCGGGATCGCGATCGCGGTCGCGATCACGCCGATCACGAGCATCTGTACGAGCGGACGGTTACGCACGTTGGTCTTGAGTCTGCGGGCCCTCGAGCGTCACTCGGGTTCGCATCCTAAGCGTTCTGGTCGACGAAGGACGTCAGGACCCGCACGCGCGCGCCCGGGCGACGCGGGCGTGGCCTTCCCGGGGTAGGACGCGGGCCCCGCGGGCCGCGTTCGGGCAGTCCGAACCTGCGATTGGTTTACGCCATCGCCGTCCTCGGTTGAATTATGATTGAGGCAATTGTTGCAATCTAGCCAGGAGGCGTGATGCGGGTAAGTGAGGGGATGTCCGAGACGGTCTTGACGATCGGTCCGAGCCATACGCTGCGCGACGCCGCCGAGGTGATGTGCCGCCGGAACGTGGGGGCGGCGGTCGTGCTCGACCCGGACGCGCAGGGACCCAGCGTGATCACCGAGCGGGACATCCTGCAGGCGGTCGGCTCCGGGGAGGATCCGGATCGCGAGCTGGTCGGCAATCACGTGACCTCTAACCTGACGCTGGCGTCTCCGGACTGGTCGCTCGAGCGGGCCGCGGCCACGATGGTCAGAGGCCGCTTCCGCCACCTGGTCGTGTACGAGGGCGGCGAGCTTGCGGGGATCCTGTCGATGCGGGACATCATGCGCTGCTGGACCCAGGACGGCGCGACGAGCGACGTTCCGGCTGAGGCCGCCCAGGCCTAGCGCCGCGCAGATCGGGCTGTCCGGGCGGCCGCCCTGTGCCGGGTGGTCTCGGCGCGGGGCGGCGGGGTCGGGTGCCGGACGGCATTAACGGCGGGCATCTGAGGGGGCCGGAGTGGGTTGCCGCCGTTTGGCGCTCGTGACGTCGGCCGGGTCATGCGTGACGCGCCATTTGGCGCTCCTACTACCGGCCGTGATGCATCTCGCATGTGGGGCATGCCAGATGCGCCACGGCCGCGCTCGACGGCGTCCGTTGACGCGCTATGCAGGTCCCCGCTTGCCGGCGCTCGCGGGCGCCAACGCGGATCCGCCGGCGACGACCTGCAAATCCTGACAACGGACGCGCCAAGCCGGCACCGTGTCAGACGGCGCACGCCCCACATGCCTGAGATGACGCGGTCCGACTCGCCGGCGCCAAATGTCAGCTTTTGCATGGTCTGGCACCCGGCCGGGAGTGCGGGGACCAGCAACCCGCCCCCACCCTCCCTCAGATGCCCGCCGTTGAACCCAGCCCGTCGGACCGCCCCTGGGCCCGACGCGGCCGCGTGTGGGACCCGCCCCGCGCCCCCCAACAAAGGGCCGCCGCACCGCGCTGGCGCCCAGGCTTAGTGCCCGTGCTCTTCGGGCAGCTCGGCGATGTCGCGCCGGGTGTCCCCGATCCACATCGCCACCACGATCACCAGCACGATCAGCCCGACGATGCTCAGGAGGATGTTGATCGTGGTCCCGATCACGGTCAGCGTGATCGCGATCGCGGTTATGAACGGCTTGATGCTCGGCCCCGGCAGGTGGAGCTGCTCGCCGGCCGGCGGCGCCTGAGAGGGATGCTCGCTGTCGTTCACGGATGGACGTAGATTGCCGCCGCCACGAACGTGATCCCGAACATGACGGCGCACAGCGCGCCCGCGATCAGACCGGAGCGGAGGTTCTTGCGTGCGAGCCTTCGATCCATGGGCCCGGGAGGCTACAGCTTCACGTCCGCGACCATCGCGCCGAACAGCAGCGCGAGGTACGCCAAGGAGAACAGATAGAGGCGCAGGGCCGTCCGGCGGTCGGCTCGGCGGTACAGCCACAGCGCGCCGGCGATGAACGCCAGGCCAAGCACGATCGAGGCGAACAGATACGCGACCCCGAACTCGCCGGCGCAGAACGGCAGTTGCGAGATCGCATAGAGCAGCAGCGTGTAGAGCACGATCTGCCGGCGCGTCTCACGCTCCCCGCGGACCACCGGCATCATCGGCACGCCGACCTTGGCGTACTCGTCCTTCATCAGCAGGCTGAGCGACCAGAAGTGGGGCGGGGTCCAGTAGAACACGATCGCGAACAGGTACACAGCGGTCCACGACAGCGAGCCGCGGGTCGCGGCCCACCCGACGAGCGGAGGCACCGCTCCGGCCGCGCCGCCGATCACGATGTTCTGGGCGGTCCGGCGCTTCAGCCAGATCGTGTAGACGCCGACGTAGCCGACGAACCCGCCGAGCGCGAGGGCGGCGGCCAACAGGTTCACGGTCAGCGACAGGACCAGGAACGACAGCCCACACAGCGCGAACCCGAATACGAGCGCGGCCCGCGGCGAGATCCGGCCGGCGGGAATTGGGCGCGAGGCGGTGCGCCGCATCTGGGCGTCGATGTCCCGGTCGTAGTAGTGGTTGACCGCTCCCGCGCCCCCTGCCGACAGGTAGCCGCCCAGGCAGGTCAGGGCGATCTTCGAGACGGGCGGGCTGCCGGCGATCTCCATCGTGGTGATCGTCGTGAACAGCAGCAGCGTCTGGACCTTCGGCTTGGTCAGCTCGAAGTAGTCGGCCAGTAGTTGCCGCGCGCCCGAGGCAACCGACGCCGACGGGACCTGCGTTACCGACGAGGCGTCCACGGCGAAGAGACTACGCCCTGGCGAACCGCTCGCTGCCGCCCGTCTTCTGCGGCACGCCGGTCGAGCGCTCGATCTGGCGGCGGATGTCGCGCATCGGCTCGACCGACCTGACGCGCGGGATCTCGTCGAAGTTGTTGACCGGTGGCGGGGACGACACGAACCACTCGAGCGTGTTTCCCTTCCACGGATCCGGCCCGGCCAGCAGCCCGCGCTTGTAGTTCATCGCCACGTTCGCGACCGTCATCAGGATGCCGACGGCGAGGATGAACGCGCCGATCGTCGAGATCAGGTTGTACGTCGACCAGCCGAGGCCGGGCTGGTAGGTGTAGATCCGCCGCGGCATGCCGGACAGCCCGAGCGCGTGCTGGACGAAGAACGTCATGTTGAACCCGATGAACGTGAACCAGAACGAGACCTTGCCGAGCCGCTCGTTCAGCAGCCGCCCGGTCATCTTCGGGAACCAGTAGTAGATGCCGGCGAGCACCGGGAAGATCGCGCCGCCGAAGATCGTGTAGTGGAAGTGGGCGACGACGAAGTAGGTGTCGTTGAGCTGCCAGTCGACCGGGAACACCGCCAAAAAGATCCCAGTGATCCCTCCGACCGTGAAGACCGCGATCATCCCGACCGCGTAGTAGAGCGAGGTCGTCATCACGATCGATCCCCGCCACAGGGTCGAAATCCAGTTGAAGATCTTGACCCCGGTCGGCACCCCGATCAGGAACGAGCTCAGCATGAAGAACCCGAGCACGACGACCGGTATCGGCGAGGCGAACATGTGGTGGGCCCAAACCAGTGTCGCCAGGAACGCGATCACGACCGTCGACGCCGCGATCGCCTTGTAGCCGAAGATCGGCTTGCGCGAGAACACCGGGATGACCTCGGAGATGATCCCGAAGCCCGGCAGGACCATGATGTAGACCTCGGGGTGGCCGAAGAACCAGAACAGGTGCTGCCACAGCACCGGCGACCCATGCGCGGTGGGGTCGAACCAGTGGGTGCCGAAGTGCCGGTCGGTCAGCAGCATCGTCACCGCTGCGGCGACGACGGGGAGCGCGATGATCAGCAGCACCGCGTAGACGAGGATCGTCCAGATGAACAGCGGCAGTCGTCCCCAGCTCATCCCCGGGGCGCGCATGTTCACGATCGTGACGTAGAAGTTGATCGCGCCCAGCAGCGAGGAGATGCCGGTGAGGTGGATCAGGAAGATCCACGCGTCCTGGCCGCCGCTCGGCGAGTACTGGATGCTCGACAGCGGCGGGTAGCTCCACCAGCCGGCCTCGGGCGGGTGGTAGAACAGCGTCGCGTAGAAGACGATTCCGCCGGCCAGCAGCAGCCAGAACGACAGCGCGTTCAGCCGCGGGAACGCCATGTCCCGCGCGCCGATCATCAGCGGCACGAAGTAGTTGCCGAACCCGGCCATCACCGGCACCACGAACAGGAAGATCATCGTCGTGCCGTGCAGCGTGAGCAGCTCGTTGTAGCGCTCGCCGCTCAGCAGCGTGTTGCTCGGCTCGGCCAGCTGCACCCGCATCAGCAGCGCCTCGACGCCGCCGAGCATGAAGAACACGAACGTCAGGACCAGGTACATGATCCCGATCTTCTTGTGGTCGGTGGTCACGATCCAGTCGACCCAGCGCTTGCTCGTGCGTTCGACGGCGACCTCTCGCGTGAGGACCTCGGGGACCGCTCGGACCGTCTCGGGGACCGGTCGGGCTGCTGGCTCGGCAATCACGGACATTCGCAGTCTCCTAGAGGTTTCCGGTTCGCGTGAGGTACGAGCGCAGCTGGGTGACCTGCGAGTTCGCAGTCTGAATCAACTTCGCCTGGCGCTGGAGCCAGGTCTGATACTCGGCGGGGGACACCACCTGGACGAGCGCGGTCATGAAGGCGTGCTGGCGCCCACACAGCTGGGCGCATTGGCCGTGGTAGAGGGCCGGACCCCTGGCCTTGAACCACGTGTAGGTCGTGTAGCCGGGCACTGCGTCGACCTTGCCTCCGAGCGAGGGAACCCACCAGGAGTGGATCACGTCGATCGCGGTGATGCTGAGCACGACCGTGGTGCCCTCCGGCACCACCATCTCCTGATAGGAGTACGGCAGATGCGGCGTGAACGGGTTGTGCTCGCAGGCCGACCCGTACACGTAGCGCCAGATGTACTGCCGGCCCTGGACGCAGATCACGAGCCGCTTGCCGTTGGGCGGGGAGGGCTCGGTCAGCGAGGACTCGAGGAACGGGGCGTTCGAGTTGGGCGGGTTGAGGATGCTCGGGAGCTTGATGAACGTGACCACGGTCAGCACGACGAGGATCGCCGCGGCGGCGATCGTCCACGAGATCTCGAGCCGGGTGTTGCCGTGGATCTGCGCCGCCGTGCGCACCTTCTTGGCGCGGAACTTGTAGACCGAGTAGACCAGCGCCCCCTCGACGATCACGAACACCACGGCCGCGATGTACAGGACGATCAGGTACAGCGAGTGGATCTGGTCCGCGTTCGGAGAGCCGCCGGTCTTGGGCGTGATGAAGTTGGCGAACGCGCTCGGCGCGAGCACCAGCGAGACGAGGATCGACGACGCGAGTGCGGCGCTGAGGAACCGTGGCGTACGGCGTCGGCGCTGAGCGGCGGAGGCGTCGGATCGCAAGGCCGCGGGATTCTATCTAGGCCGTCCACGCCTTGATCCCAGCGTCGACGGTCGTAGCGAGTGCCACAAGGCGTCGTGGACGGCTCAGGTGAGGCACTCCTTATACTCGCCGCCCTTGCGCGCAAGGAGGGCCATTCGAGCCACCGCCTGGGTCCTGGTCGCGACGGGCGTCGCCTTGCCCGTCCTGCGGCGGCGGCTCAAGATCCCGCCGGCGGTCGTGCTCGGTGGGGCCGCGCTGACCCCGGCGGCGCTGTGCGTCGCGGTCCCCCGCTCGCGGGCACGCGACGCCGGCGTGTGCGTGCTGAACATGTGGGCCTACCTGGCTGCCTATGAGATGCCGCACGACGACCCCGAGCGGCTGGCCTCGCGGGTGCTCGTCGACTATCCGATCGCGATCGACCGTGCGCTCGGGCTGGGGGCGGCACCGACGCTGCGGCTGCAGCGGGCGTTTTCGACTCCGGGCCAGATCACCAGCTTCGAGCGCGTGCTCGTGTGGTGCCACTGGATGTGGTTCTTTGTGCCCCACGCAACCGTCGCCTACGTGTGGTGGCGGGCTCCGGAGCGGTTCCCGAGCGCCGCGGCGCGCATGTACGGGGTGTTCGACGGCGGCGCCGTGTTCTACTGGGCGATTCCGACGGCGCCGCCGTGGTGGGCGGCCCAGAAGGGCCGCCTCGAGGACGGCGAGGCGCTCCGCGTGCGGCGGATGATGATCGAGTATGGCCAGCAATTCTGGGGCGAACGCTGGGGAGCCCTTTACGATGTCCTTGGAGGAAATCCACTCGCTGCCATGCCGTCGCTGCACTTCGCCACGTCCCTCATGGCTGCCCACCTGCTCTCGGAGGTCGGGCCGGTTGCGGGCGCTGTGGGGTGGACTTATGCGGTGACGCTCGGACTGGCGCTGGTCTACCTCGGCGAGCATTACGCCGTGGACTTGATCGGGGGAGCGGCGCTGGCGGAGGGGGTCCGGATCGCAGCGCCGCGCCTTGAGCCGCTCTACCGGCGACTGTCGGCGGGGCTGCAGGTGCTCGAAATGCGTGCAGGGACGTAATTTGCGGCAGGGGGGAAAGCGGCGGGACGCGCCTGAGGACGTCCTGAACGGGTCGCGGCACCCGGTGCGAAGCGTCCCGATCGGGTCAAGAGCGTCCGGACGAACACGAGGAGGCGCCGCGCGTCCTGCTCACCCGGGGCAGGATCATCGGGACGCTGCTGTTCGTCGCCTCGGCGCTGGCGTTCCTGTACTTCGTGCTACCGAAGCTGCTCGGCCTGCACGAGACGTGGGACCGGATCCAGCACGGCAACGGCTGGTGGTTCGGCCTGGCCGCCGTGCTCGAGGTGTGCTCGTTCTTCGGCTACGTGTGGCTGTTCCGCGGCGTGTTCGTGCGCGGAGAGTCGCGGATCGACTGGCCGGAGAGCTACCAGATCACGATGGCTGGGCTGGCTGCCACCCGCCTGTTCGCCGCGGCCGGCGCCGGCGGGATCGCGCTCACCGCTTGGGCCCTGCGGCGCTCGGGCATGGGTCGGCGGACCGTCGCGTGCCGGCTGATCGCGTTCACGGTGATCCTGTACGCCGTCTACATGATCACGCTCGTGATCGACGGCGTCGGCCTGTACCTGGGCGTGATCCCGGGCGGCGGCTCGTTCGCGATCACGATCGTGCCCGCGATCTTCGGCGCGATCGTGATCGTCCTGTTCCTCGGTCTGTCCACGCTGCCCCGCGACGTCGACAAGATGGTGGGGCGGTGGACCGCCGGCGAGCACCGCTTCCGGCGGCTGATGTTCCGGCTGGCGGCGGCGTCGGCGACCGGGGCCAGCGGCGTTCGCGCGGCGATCGACCTGGTGCGAACGCGCAATCCCAGCCTGCTCGGGGCGGTCGCGTGGTGGGGGTTCGACATCGCCGTGCTGTGGGCGTGCTTCCACGCGTTCGGCGCCTCTCCCCCGAAGGGAGTGATCGTGATGTCGTACTTCCTCGGGATGCTGGCCAACACGCTGCCGCTCCCGGGCGGGATCGGGGGCGTAGACGGCGGCATGATCGGCGCGTTCGTGGCGTTCGGCGTGGACGCCGAGCTGGCGGTGATCGCCGTGCTCGCCTACCGCGCGTTCGCGTTCTGGCTGCCGACGCTGCCGGGCGCGATCGCCTACCTGCAGCTGCGTCGCACGGTTCACCGATGGGGCGCCGAGAAACCCACCGTGCTCCGCAGCGCATCCGACCCGGTGTCATAGTCCGCGCCGGCCGACGTGTCGACCCGTGGGACCCACGCCTAAGCTATACTTTATGAAGTGAACGAACAGCGTGTAGAGAACGTGATCATCGTCGGCAGCGGGCCGGCGGGCTACACCGCCGCGCTGTACACGGCGCGTGCAAACCTCGAGCCGCTCGTGGTCGAGGGGTTCGCGTGGGGCGGCCTGCTCCAGCAGACGACCGATGTCGAGAACTACCCCGGCTTCCCCGAGGGGATCATGGGACCTGAGCTGATGCAGCACTTCCGCGACCAGGCCGAGCGCTTCGGCGCCCGTCTCGAGACAGACGACGTCACCCAGATCGAGATCTCGACGAACGGCGGGCTCCACAAGGTGTGGATAAGCGACGAGATGCACCTCACGCGCGCGCTGATCCTGGCCATGGGCGCGCAGCACCGCAAGCTCGACGTCCCCGGCGAGGCCGAGCTCTCGGGCCGCGGGGTCAGCTACTGCGCCACCTGCGACGCGGCGTTCTTCCGGGACGCGCCGACGCTGATCATCGGCGGCGGCGACTCCGCGATGGAGGAGGCCATGTTCCTGTCGAAGTTCGCCAAGAAGGTCGCGATTGTCCACCGCCGGAACGAGTTTCGGGCGTCGAAGATCATGCTCGAGCGCGCCCGGGCGATGCCGAACATCGAGTGGCTGACGCCTTACGCGGTCGAGGAGTTCAGCGCCGGCGACGGCAAGTCGCTGTCGGTGGCGCGGCTGCGCAACACCGAGGACGGGTCGACGCGCGAGGTCGAGGCGACCGGCGCGTTCATCGCGGTCGGCCACGACCCGCAATCGCAGCTCGTCGAGGGCCAGGTCGAGACCGACCCCGCCGGCTACGTCGTGACCGAGGGCCGCTCGACGCTGACCGGCGTGCCCGGAGTGTTCGCCGCCGGCGACCTCGTCGATCACACCTATCGCCAGGCGGTCACCGCGGCGGGATCGGGCTGCCAGGCGGCGCTCGATGCCGAGTGGTACCTGCGCGACACGCCTTTTCCGCTGATCGACACGGCCGGCGCCGCGGCTGGCGCCAGTTCCTAAGCGTCGAGTCGCTTAATAGGGGCAGCCGTCCGCCGGGCCCCAGTTGGCCGACGGCGGCGACTTGAACATCGACAGCGCGAAGTCCTGCGTCCAGGTCCCGGCGCCGGACGCCCAACCCCTCACCTGACGGCGGCTGACGCCGGTTCCGACGTTGGCATAGGTGGGATTGAGGATGTTCTGGCAGTGCCCGGTACTGGCCATCCAGGCGCGAACGACCGATCGCGGAGTCTGGAAGCCGGTGGCGATGTTCTCGCCGGCGGACCGCCAGTCGAAGCCGACTGCGCTGATCCGGGCGGCGAAGTTCGAGCCGTGGCTGAACACGTCGCTCGCGACCATCGCGTTCGTCCAGTTCTGGGCCGAGCGGTCGAGCAGCACGGAGGCGTGCAGTGGCGGCAGATGGCGGCCCGTGCGCTGCTGGTTGATCAGGCAGACGACGGCGGCACGGAGCGCCTGGACCGGGGCGCGGCCGACGATCGCGGTCGCGTTCGCGCAGCCGCTTGCCGGGTGTGCGCGACGGTGGCGCAGACGCGAATTCTGCTTAGCGCCGGAGGTGCTCGCGGTCGCGGCGGCCGGCACGATCGTCAGTGCGACGGTCGAGATCAGCGCGAGGATGCCGATCGCGAGACGGGACAAATGACGCCGCCCGACCGAGGTTGCTTTCGAACGCTGGGGGCGGCTCGGCATCGGGGTGAAGATCGTCCGGAACAACACGTCCCTCACAGCGGGGTTAGGTTAAATGGCCAATTGGACGAGAAAAGTGATGCGAAAGTCACTGAGCTAGCGCAACACGTCCTCAATCCGGGTCCTCCCGCGACCCCGGCGCGCGTTGTACCCCGGAAGCGGCCGGCTTAGTCGTAGCTGAAGAAGCCTTCGCCGGACTCGCGCCCGAGGCGCCCGGACATCACGAGCGAGCGCAGCAGCGGACACGTCCGGTAGCGCTCCTCCCGGCGCTCCTCGTAGAGCGCTTCGAGCACGGCGAGCACGTGGTCGAGGCCGATCTCATCGGCCCATTCGAGGATGCCGCGGGGGTAGTTCAGGCCATGGACCATCCCGGCATCGACGTCTTCGGCGCTGCCCACGCCCTGGGAGAGCGCGAACGCCGCCTCGTTGACCACCTGGCAGACGATCCGGCCGAGCACGAGGCCAGGGGCGTCGCCGACCCAGGCGGTGTGCTTGCCGAGCGTCGCGAAGAACCGCTCGGCGGCGGCGGCCGCGGACGGCGCGGTATCTGGTCCGCAGGTCAGCTCGACCAGGCTCGACTCGTCGAGCGGCGGGAGCGTATGGAACCCGACGGCGCTGCCGCCGGGATCGAGCATCGAGAGCGAGCCGGCCGCGCAGCAGATCGCCTGCGGGCCGCCCTGGAGGGGAGCGTCGAGGTCCTCGTCGTAATCCAGGTCGAGGATCAGAAACGGCGCGCGGCGCTCCTGCGCCTGCTCCGGCGTCGCCACCTCCCAGCCGGCGTCAGCCGCGGCGTGCTCGAGCGCCACGGCCAGCGCGGTCTTGCCGGCGATCACGATCAGGCCCTCGCCGCCGCCGGCGGTGGGCGGATCGGGGTCGGGTGCCCGGTGCTTGCCGGATCCGTCCCCGTAGTCGTAGTACCCCCGCCCGGACTTGCGCCCGGTGCGGCCGGCCGCCACCGTTCGCACCGTGATCGGCGACGGCCGCCAGCGGGGCTCGCCGAAGCTCTGTTCGTAGAAAGACCGCGCCACGTCCAGGCCGGTGTCGACGCCGACGAGATCCATCAGCTCGAACGGCCCCATGCGGAAGCCTCCGCCCATGCGACAGATGCGGTCGATCTCCTCGATCGTCGCGATCCGCTCCTCGAGCAGCTTGAGCGCCTCGAGGCCGAACGGCCGGTTGCAGCGGTTAACGAGGAAGCCGGGGCCGTCGACGGCGTCGATCACGTGCTTGCCCATCGCCTCGCCGGTCGCCCGCGCGAGCGCGAGCGCCGACTCGCCGGACAGCTCGCCGGCGACGACCTCGAGCAGGCGCATCACGGGCGGGGGGTTGAAGAAGTGCATGCCGACGACGCGCTCGGGCCTCACGGCCGCGCTCGCGACGGCGGTCACGAGCAGCGACGACGTGTTGGTCGCAAGCACGCACTCGTCCGAGACGACCTGCTCGGACAGGTGCGCGAACAGCTCGTGCTTGATCTCCAGGCGCTCGGGCGCGGCTTCGATAACGAGCTCGCAGGCCGCGAAGTCCTCGAGCGCGGGCGCGGCCTCGAGCCGCCCGGCCGCGTCAGCGGCTTCCGATGCGCTCAGGCGGTCGCGCTCGACGCCGCGCTCGAGCTGTCCCCGGATCCGGCCAAGACCTCGCTCGAGCGCGTCGGGCAGGGGGTCGTGGAGCAACGTCCGTGCTCCCGACAGGCAGGCCAGCTGCGCGATCCCGGCGCCCATCGTGCCGGCGCCGGCGACGCCGATCGTGCGGGCGGGCGGGCCAGCGGTCCGCGCGATCACGCAGGCACGAGCGCGTTGATCCCGGTCAGGGCCCGCCCGATGATCAGCTTCTGGATCTGCGAGGTCCCCTCATACAGCGTTGTCACCCGCGCGTCGCGGAGATAGCGCTCGACGGGGTAGTCGTCGACGTAGCCCGAGCCGCCGTGGACCTGAATGGCGGCGTTGGCGCAGCGGACCGCGGCCTCGGTCGCGTACAGCTTGGCGATCGAGGTCTCGGTGGTGTTGGGCTTGCCGGTGTCCTTCAGGTAGCCGGCGCGCCACACGAGCATCCGGGAGGCGTCGGTCTCGAGTGCCATGTCGGCGATCATCTCCTGGACCAGCTGGAAGCTCGCGATCGGCCGCCCGAACTGCTGGCGCTCCTTCGAGTAGCGCACCGAGGCGTCGAGGCAGCCCTGGCAGATCCCGACGCAGCCGGCGGCGACGCTGTAGCGACCCGAGTCGAGCGAGCTCATCGCCACCTTGAAGCCGTCGCCGACGTCGCCGAGCATCGCGCCCTCGGGCACCTCGACGTCGCTCAGCGAGATCTCGGCGGTGTCCGACCCGCGCAAGCCGAGCTTGTGGTGGACGGCCCGCGGCTGGTACCCGGGCTGGTCGGTGTCGACCAGGAAACAGGCCAGCCCGCGGTGGGCGAGGTCAGGGTCGGTCTGGGCGAACACGAGCGCGAGGCGGGCGTAGTTGCCCATCGAGATGAACATCTTGGCGCCGTTGATCACCCACCCCGAGTCGGTCTTCTTGGCTCGTGTGCGCTGGTTGGCGGCGTCCGATCCCGTGTCGGGCTCGGTCAGGCCAAAGCAGCCAAGCCATTCGCCCGAGCACAGCTTGGGCAGGTAGTGCTGCTTCTGCTCTTCGGTGCCCCAGCGCATGAGTGCGGAGCACACGAGCGAGGTCTGGACCGACACCACGGTCCGCATCGCCGAGTCCCCTCGGCCCACCTCCTCGACGATCAGCCCGTAGGTCAGATAGTCGAGTCCGGCGCCGCCGTACTCACGGGGGACGATCGCGCCGAGGTAGCCCTGAGCCGCGATCTTCTCGACCAGTTCGAGGTCGAAATGTTCGTTGCGATCGTTCTCGCGCGCGCGCTCGACGATCTCGTTGTCGGTGAAAGCACGCGCGGTCTCGCGGACCAGGCGCTGCTCGTCGGTGAGCTCGAAGTCCATGGTGGGGCACGCTACCGGAGCAGGGGCGGCGATGGCGCCGCCCCTGCTGTCCGGCTTATCTACACCCCTGCCTCTATGAGGCCGGCGGCAGCGTTGCCGTCGACGTGGCCGGCGACACCTGGATCGTCACGGGCGCGGACGCGCCACCGACGTTCCCGCGATCGCCGTAAATCCGGGCACGGAACTCGTATGTGCCCGACTTGCCGAACGTCCATCCGAACTGGAACGTCGAGGCGTTGGTGACGTTCCGAACCTCTTCGCTGTGCCAGTTACCATCGGCGCCAAGGCGCTGCAGGTAGATGACGTGACCGGCCTTGTCGGGAAGGACGGTGCCGGTGAACGTCACCGATCCGCCGATCTCCGACGTGAACGAGCTCGGTGTCATCGACAGCACGTCCTGCACGCCCTCGAACAGCACCGCGCTGTGCCGGTGCGGAGCCAGAGTGGTCCGAACCTGGTACACGGTGTTGTACGTCGGCGACTGGGGCGCGAACGAGTAACTGCCGTCAGAGCCCGTGGTCGTATCGGCGACCGGGGTGAACTGGCTCTGATATCCGTTCCGGGCCCACAGCGTCACCGGGGTGCTCGGCTCCGGGGTGGAGGCGGCGCTGGGCTGGTCGAGCACGCCCGAGATCGTCACAGACTGACCGTAGGAGATCAGCTGATCGGAGCTGTCGATCGTGAATCCCGGGATCTGCTTCTGCTGGACGGCCACGGTCACGGGGTTCGCGCTGCCGGCGATGTTGCGGATGTCGCGCCGGAATAGGACGCGAACGGTATGGTCGCCGGCGAACCGCCAACGGTACGTGATCGAGTAGTTCGATCCGCCGCCGAGGCGCCCGCGCTTGAGATCGCGCCAGTTGCCGGCGTTGTCCTGCTCCTGGAGGATCACCGGCTCACCGGCGTGATTCGGAGTGACCGATCCGGTGAACGTAACCGGCTGCCCGGTGACCGCGGTCGTCGTACTCGCGGCCATGCTGACCAGCGCCGACACACGCTCGAACACGGTTCGGCTGTGGATCCGGTGCGCGCCCTGCTCGCGCACGAACCAGCTGCGGTTCGTCAGGACGACGTCCTCGGCGCGAGTGAACACAAAGTTGCCGTGGGAATCGGTCGTGGTCTGACCGATCTTCGTGTACCCGAGGCCGGAACCGGCCAGGTGGTGGTACAGGATGATCGTCTGACCACCCACGGGCGCCACGTTCAGGTGACCGTAGATGAAGACGCCCTCCCCGGCGTCTATTGGGTTGGGGATGGCATTGATGGTGAGGCCGCGATTGTGCCCTGGTGCAGCACTGGCGACGCTCGTGACGGCAACCGCCGCGAGTGTTGTCACCAGTGTGGCGAGCACGGCAAGGCGAAGGCGCATGAGGCTCCTTTCCCAGCGTGGGTATAGAGTGCCTCCGCTGGATTCCCGGCTCCCTCCCAGGCGGCGGCTATTGGACGCCCCTGAAAACACACAATCGAGCACGAAGTTGCGCTCGGTGCGCTCACGTCTAGACTCGCGTGTCATGGACCCGTTTACCGTCGTCGTGGTCGGTGGTCTCCTCGTCCTCGGCGTGGTGTTCTGGCTGCTGGGCCGCTACTACCCCGGGTCGGGGCTCGAGCAGGTGGGGCTGCGCTCGGCCCGCGAGCTCGTCGAGCGGCGGGAGGCACTCGAGGCCGAGGACCTCGATCAGATGCTCGCCGCGCACAACGCCCGGCGGCGGGCGCGGGGAGAGGCCGAGGTCACGGCCGGCGAGGTCGAGGCCCGGGTCTTGCGCGAGCGCTCCGAGCAGCGGCGCGACCGTGGCGACTGACCGCAGTTGGCGCGCTGCCTGATCATCGGCTGTGGCTGTCGCGGGCGGTCGCTCGCGCGTGAGCTGGTCGCCGCCGGCCACGCCGTCCGGGGGACGACGCGCGACCCGGCCCGTGCGCCCGAGATCGAGGCCGCCGGCGCGGAGGCGTTGATCGGCGATCCCGACGTGGTCGCAACGCTCGCGCGCTCGCTCGAGCACGTGAGCGTCGCGTGCGTGCTGCTCGGCTCGGCGGTCGGGTCGTCCGAGCAACTCGCGGCGCTCCACGGCACGCGCCTCGAGATGCTGCTGACGCGGATGCTCGACACGACCGTGCGCGGGATCGTCTACGAGGCGGCGGGCGCGGTCGACGCGGCTGTCCTCGAGGCGGGCGCGGCCCGCGTGCGCGCGTGCTGCGAGGACTCACGGATCCCGTACGCGCTCCTCCGCGCCGATCCCGCCGATGCTGACGCATGGACGGTCGCGGCGGTGGCCGCGGTCAACAGCGCGCTCGATGGCCGCCCCCCTGGCCCACGATAAACTGAAAAAACCAAAATAGGTAAAAGGCGACCGGAAATACCCAGGAGGACGCAGTGGCTGACTATGCGAACGATGTTCTGGTCGAGCCCGAGTGGCTCGAGCAGCACCTCAACGATGACTCGATCCGGATCGTCGAGGTCGATGAGAACCCGGCCCTGTACCGCGAGGCCCACATTCCGGGCGCGATCGGATTCGACTGGCGCCTCGACCTCCAGGACCAGGTGAAGCGCGACTTCCTCGGGCCCGAGGACTTCGGCGCGCTGTTCGGAAGTCGCGGGATCTCGAACGACCACCAGGTGATCCTGTACGGCGACCGCAACAACTGGTTCGCCGCATACACCTACTGGTACCTCAAGTACTACGGGCACGACAACGTCAAGCTGCTGAACGGCCCCCGCGAGCGCTGGATCGCCGAAGGGCGCCCGACGACCGTCGAGGATCCGAGCTACGCCGAGGCGACGTTCAAGGCCAAGGCGGGCGACGAGGCGATTCGCGCCAAGCGCGACGAGGTTCTGGCCGCGCTCGACGACTCCCGAGAGCTCGTCGACGTCCGCTCGCCACAGGAGTACTCGGGCGAGCTGATCGCGATGCCGGGCTATGAGAACGAAGGCGCCCAGCGCGCCGGCCACATCCCCGGCGCCAAGTCGATCCCGTGGGCGCAGGCGGTCAAGGAGGACGGGACGTTCAAGTCCGCCGAGGATCTCCGCGACCTGTACGGCGGCAAGGGCGTGCTGTCGGGCGAGCCGATCATCGCGTATTGCCGGATCGGCGAGCGCTCGGCGCACACCTGGTTCGTGCTCCACGAGCTGCTCGGCGAGTCGAACGTCAAGAACTACGACGGCTCGTGGACCGAGTGGGGGAACCTCGTCAACGTGCCGATCGAGAGGGGCTGAGCCGGGCTCCCGACTCGCGTTTCTTCAGCAGCGGCCCGATCCGGTCGAACAGGTCGGCCAGGATCCGGGCCGTTGCGCCCCAGATGAGGTGATCGCCGACCAGGTAGGTGTCGGTCCGGATCGGCAGGCCGCGGCGGATCAGGCGCCGGCGGGCATATCCGGCGAGGAGCGCGGCGAGCGGGAGCTCGAGCACCTCTGACACCTCGCGCTCGCTCGGAGTCCACGTTCGTCCGGGCTCGATCAGCCCGACGAACGGATAGACCGCGTACCCCGTGGCGATCGTCGGAGTCGGCTGGAGCGCGCCGACGATCTCGACGGCGTCGGGCGGCAGGCCGATCTCCTCCTGGGCCTCGCGGAGCGCGGTCGCGAGCAGGTCGCGCTCGCCCTCGTCGTAGCGCCCGCCGGGGAACGAGATCTCGCCCGGGTGGCGGCGCAGGTCGTCCTGGCGCTTGGTGAACACCGTGTGGAGCCGGCCACGCTCGACGTACAGCGGGACCAGAACGGCCGCGTCGGTTCGGCCCCGGACGTCGAGCGTCAGCGCCTCCTCGGTCGAGAGGAGCACCCGACGGAGATCGTCCTGGAGGTGATCGTTTGCGGGCGCCATCCGCGGACTATATTCGCGGGTTATGCGGGCGCTGATCGTCGTCGACGTCCAGAACGACTTCTGTCCCGGGGGCGCGCTGGCGGTGCCCGACGGGGACGCGGTCGTCGAGACGGTCAACCGGATGGCGGCCGAGGCCCGGTTCGTGGTCGCCACGCGCGACTGGCACCCGCCCGACCACGGCTCGTTCGTGGCGCAGGGCGGTCCGTGGCCGGTGCACTGCGTGCGTGACACGCCCGGGGCGGAGCTTCATCCCGGGATCGACGCCGACCGGATCGACGTGATCCTCGACAAGGGCCAGGTTTCCGACCGCGAGGGGTACTCGGGGTTCGAGGGCACCGAGCTCGAGCGGCTGCTGCGCGAGCGGGACGTCGACGCAGTCGACGTTGCCGGGCTCGCGCTCGACTACTGCGTCAAGGCCACCGCGCTCGACGCCAGGCGTGCGGGCTTCGCCGTGACCGTGCACCGGGGCGCGACCCGTGCGGTGGAGGTGTCGCCCGGCGATGGAGAGCGGGCCGTGGCCGAGCTGCTCGCGGCGGGCGTGGAGGTCGTCGACTAAACCGCCGCCGGCTCGACCAGCTCGACGCGCTCGTCGAAGCTGACCTCGCCGTCGAGCGTGCGATGGACCGGACACTTGGTCGCGATCACACGCAGGCGCTCGACCTGCTCCTCGCTGCAGTCGCTCGGCAACCGCAGGATCAGCTTGAAGTTCGTCATGCAGCCGCGCTCTGCGGGCGTGTACTCGCACTCGACCTCGACCGGACCGATGTCCCAGCCCTTGCGCTTGGCGTACATCTCCATCGTGACCGCGGTGCACGAGGCGAGGCTCGCGGCGAGCAGCTCCTGCGGGCTCGGGCCGTCGTCGTCGCCGCCATGCTCCGACGGCTCATCGGCCAGGAGCCGATGCTGTCGTACGTCGATGCGGTGCGTAAATGCTGTCCGTGCGGTGCGGCGCGCGATGGCCTTCATCGGTTTGGTCCTCGTTTGTTGAAGTGGGTCACAGTTCTCATCGTAGCGGTGGTTTTACCCGCAATCCGAGTGCGGTTCGCGCTATTCGAACAACGGGTTGAACAGCAACCCCGTGGGGACCTTAGGGTAGAAATACGTCGACTTCGGAGGCATGCTCTCGCCCGAGGCGGCGACTGCCCGCACCGCCTCGATCGGAGTCGCCGCGACGAAGAACGCGGCGTCGTAGTCGCCGGCCTGCACGAGCTCGAGGGCCTGGTCGAAATCGCGCGCGTAGCCGAGCCCCGCGAGGTGGTCGATGTCGTCGTCGGTCATCCCGAGCGCGCCTTTGAGGATCAGCGCCTCGAGCACGGCGGTGTCGAGCCGGCGGTAGGGCTCGGCGTGGTCCGGTAGCGCGGCGTCGGCGATCGCCTGGTCCTTGAGCGTGAGCATCCACGGCTGGCGGAAATGGGCGTCGATGTAGCCGAGGCTGACCGGCTGCCCGTAGGCCGGGACGAGCTCGTCGGTGCTCTCGAGCCGGCGCAGATCGAAGTCGCGCCTGAGCGCGTTCGCGAGCGACTCGTGCTGGTCGGGGCGCAGGTCGCGCAGCAGGCGGTGGGTCGGGAACACGGTCAGGCCGGGATCCTCGAGGGCCACCAGGCACATCAGCACGTAGCGGTGAGGACCGTCTCCGCCGATCTCCTCGGCGTACACGCGCGCCGTCTCGTAGCGGTGGTGGCCGTCGGCGATCAGCAACTCGACTTCCCGCATGGCGTCGTGGACCGCTGTGATCGTCGCCCGGTCCTCGACCCGCCACATGCGGTTGACCGTGCCGTCGTCGTCGGTCGCCTGGCCCCAGGGGTCGCCGGCGGTGGCGTTGGCGAGCGCGCCCGTGACGGCGCCGTCAGGGTCGGCGAACAGCGAGAAGATCGGCGACAGGTTCGCCTTCGTGGCTCGCGTGAGGCGCAGGCGGTCCTCCTTGGGACCGGGATGCGTGCGCTCGTGCGGCCGGATCCGGCCGGGGCCGTAGTCATCCACGCGGACACGCGCGAGGAACCCCGTTCGCTTTCGCGCCTGCCCGTCGGGACCGATGTAGTCCTGCACGAGCGGCCACAGCGCCGGCTGCTCGTCGCGGACGATTACGCCCTCCTCGCGCCAAGCCTCGAGCAGGCGCTCCGCGTTGGCGTAGGGGTCGATGCCGACCGGCAAGTCGATCCGCACGACGTTGTAGGGCGAGCTGGCCTCGAGATCACCGCGCTGGTGCTCGTCGATCACGTCGTAGGGAGGGGCCACGACGTCCTGGAGCCCGCGAGTCCGGTCCAGGTTGTAGTGAAGCGCCCGCAGCGGTTCGACATCGGCCATGCCGGCGTCTGAGCCTAGCGGACACTAGACTCGGCGGGCCACATGCGGGGCGTAGCGCAGCCTGGTTAGCGCGCAAGCTTTGGGTGCTTGAGGTCCCCGGTTCGAATCCGGGCGCCCCGATCGGTCGGTCGCCGCTGCATGCCGGTCGGGAGTCCGCGAAGCAGCCGTTCGAAGATGCCCTTGAGCGTCTCCTTGCCGTACGCGTGCGAGCCGTCGTACATCGTCAGCACAGCGACCGACACCCGGGCGCAGCCGCGCACGAGCAGCGCCACCTGGTGGTCGAGCAGCCCGGTGCCGTATCCCCACCCGCCCTTGAAGTACAGCCTCCAGCCTCTCGGCGCGACCTCGCCGATGCCCCAGCGCTCGGATGGCACGATCCCCGCCAGCAGCGACATCGCGTACGCCCTGTGGCGCGGCACCACGTAGCTGTCGATGTGCAGGAAGAACCGGGTCTGGTCGCCGGCGGTGATCTCGGTCTCGCCCCAGATCGGCGAGGTCGCGAAATGGCGCATGCCGACGCGGCCGGCGAGCGCGCTCAGCGC
Source organism: uncultured Solirubrobacterales bacterium (assembly GCA_963699325.1). GTDB lineage: Bacteria > Actinomycetota > Thermoleophilia > Solirubrobacterales > Solirubrobacteraceae > Palsa-465. The sequence continues at coordinate 736,221 of CAVOTN010000026.1, forward strand.
ACCCTGGCCGACTGTGTCGAACACGATCTGAGCGTCATCGTTGTCTGACTCGGTGATCATCGGGCCGAGCAGCGACTTCTCCTGGGCGGTGAGGGGCCGGCCCCTGACCCAGGGCTCATCGAGGTAGGCGACCATCAGCATCGCCTTGACCACGCTCGCCGACCATTCGTCGTGGTCGGGCCGGTAGCCGTAGAAGCGACCGTCGCTCGTCCGCACCGCGAACGCGATGTCGCCGGTCCGCGTGTCCGTGTACCCGATCGCCGCGAGCATGTGCGGGTGCCAGAGTTCGTCGAGCGGTTTGCCGGTGCCGGGCACGATGCACTGCGCCTTCGCTGGCGTCGTCGCGCCGGCACGGCCGGTCGATGCGATCAGGGCCGAGCTCGCCAGAACCACGGCGAGGACGCACCACACGGGTGACCACCGGAGCGGGGACGTGACCGGCCGGCGCAGACATCGGAGAGAGGGAAACATCGGGCGCGAGCGTGACACTGGAGCGCGCATAGATTTAGTCACTCAAAGAGGACAAGCTGCGCGGCAGACCACAAGCTCCTGACGTCTGCGCTTCGCTACGTCGATCGCTCGCGCCCGGCAGAGAACCTACGCCGCGGCCGACGCGCTGACAAGGCCCACGCCGTGAGACGAGACCGCAAATACCGGGAACAACCGCGGGGTCCCCTGTATGTGGGATGCGTGGGCGCCGCCCCAGTGGTACCGCGGCTCACGCTCGCGCAGCCGCGGCGCGAGCGATAGTCATGTACCAGTAGCCACCGGCGAGATTCAGCGCCCCAAGCACGAGGAACAGCGCTGCCCATCCGTAGGCGCCGTACGAGAGGCACACGACGCCCGCGCCGGCCGCGATGCTGCCACCGAAAATACGCGTGACCCCAAAGCTGCGGACGTGGCGGTACTCCCATGGCGCGATCAGGCGTTGCAGGCCGGGTCGCGGAGGAGATAGCCACCACCCGCGCAGGCCTTTAGGAGCGGTGTTGTCGCTGCGTGCGTTCATCGGGATGCCTCCTGTGGGCTGTGGTGTCGGTCACCCGACAGGATCAATGTGATATCACATTGATAGCCGCGCTGTCAATGCCTGCGTGTCGAGGGGTTCCGAGCGTCGTCCGTCTGCAGGGCAACGAGCAGCTTGGACAGGAGTCGGTTGAGCTGCTGCTTTTCTCTCAAGGTGAGGTCGTCCAGCAATTCGCGCTCCCGCTCGGCGCCGGCGTCGATGTACTCCTCGAGTCGGGCTTCCCCGGCCGCGGTGAGCTCGAGCAGCACGCCGCGTCGATCTTGCGGATCGGGAGCGCGCAAGATCAAGCCACGACGCTCGAGCTTGTCGAGCCGGTTGGTCATCGCGCCTGTCGACACGTCTAGATCTCGGCACAGCCAGCCGTGCGAGCGGACGTCGTCGTGCAACGCCATCAGCACCTTCCACTCTTCCTTGGTGAGGCCAACCTCGCCGAGGCTGGCCCGAGACGCGTTCTGGAAGTAGCGGTTGATCTTTTCCACACGGGTGACGATCCCTTCGACCTCGAGATCGATTTGTGGCCAGTTGGCCGCGACCCAACGGACGTGCTCCGTGATCGGATCCTTCTCGGTGGCTGCGGGGTCCGTGCCCGTCACGTCGGATCGCCGCGATTCGCGCTTGCTCATTGCGCAGGGATTTTAGCTACGAGCAGAGTAGCTTGACAAATAGCTTTATCCAAAGTAGCTTTGGACACAGCGTCTTTGTCTACAGCTAAAGGGTGCGCAATGTTCTTGTCTCCTGCCCTGGGCCGGCTGCTGGCCCACGCGAAACTCGAGGAAGCACAGTCGCGGATGCCGCTTGCCCATGTGCTCCGTGCGGCCGCGCTGGAGCGGCAAGCGGAGGCTGCCACCGTCCTCAGCGGCAAATCCGACGAGGGTCGAGAGCCGCCGACGCCGGCGACGAAACGCAGATGGTTGAGACGCTTCCGGCACGATTCGAACCTGCGACCCACGGCTTAGAACGCCGTGGCCCCGCGTCCAGTACGCGGATTGACCAGCGGTTCGGCGTTGCGAACTCGTGACACGCGATGCACGGGACCGGATACCGATCGCCCCGAGACCACGCGGCGCCAGTTTGGCTTGACAAATGAGCGGGTAACCGGCGCGCGACGCTGAGCCGGCGCTTATACTTGCCGGCGCTGGGAGGCGTTGTCTGCGCGCGAAAGATATGGAGGGGACGTGCGGTACCTACCGAAGCTGTTGACTATCGGCCTCGTTGTCATTCTGGTGGGGGTCGTCCCGGCGACTGCGGCTGCAGGCATCCCGGCGACTGCGGCTGCCGCGCAGCCGGTCGCCCATGGCTCGAATTACGTCCCCAAATGGCCCAAGGACTACGAAGGCACTCCCTGCAGCAAGAGCAACCTGAACTGGTGGATCAAGAACGTCGCCGAAGACCCGTACGACTATTCCTTCTACCAGAACCAGGCGTTCTGTGCCTTGCCGCTGTCGGAAGTGTGCCTTGCGCAGCAGTACAACACGTCACACAGCACGAACGTCCCGTTTTACACGAATAAGACGTTCTACCACCGCTGTCTGCAGGCTTACGCCCATATCCGCGCGCTCCGTCGAGCGCGGCCAGCCCACTGGTCGGCGTGCGACATCATCGGTTGGGCGTCGATCATCGCCGCGCCGTTTATTCCCGTGGAGTCGCTGGCAGCGAAGGCGGGGGTAATCGTCTTCGGCGCGTCATTGAAACTCCGCTGCGGCTAGCCGACGCCCTGCCAGGCGAGGAGACCGTCCCAGGCTGGGGAACACGAGGCGGAGCTCCGCGATGACGCCGAGGTTCAACCGCGAGGCGGTCTTGCGCCGCTCGAAGTCAGCGCGACAAGTAGGAGGCAAGAGCGTCATGAGGATTTATCCGTCGGCAGTTTCGAGGCACCGGACACGCGTGGGTGTTGCGGCGGGGCTGGCGATCGGTGTGGTTGCCGCGCTGGTGGGGCTGACGGCGGCGCTGGCGGTGGCGCATACCAGGGGCGAGAGGACTCTGACTGGGGCGCGGCTGGTTTTGGCCGGTCACGGCCGGTCGACCGGTCAGGGCTCGGCGGTTTCGCTGGCCGCCGGAGACGCAGTGTCAGCCGCTGTGGGCCGGACCGAAGCGGCCTATGCGGTGCGGCGCGGCGCCGGCGGCGGGTTCGGCGCAGAGAACGCGCGCGGGCATCTGCAGATTGCGTTCAGCGCGCTGGGCGCCACGGTCGCCAGCCACGGTGACTGGGTGCGGTTCGGTCTCGCGGGTGCGCGCTCGGTCGTTCCCACGGTCTCGGCCAACCGCGTGAGCTACCGCTATCCGGGGGTCACTGAGTGGTTCGCGAATGGGCCCGCCGGGCTCGAACAGGGGTTCACCATCACCAAGCCCCACCCCGGCGGCTGGTGGACCTTGGCGGTGGGCGCGGCCGGGAACCGCGCGGCCAGGCAGGTCGGGAGCACGGTTGAGTTCGGCGGGGCCACCGGGATTGGCTACGGCGGCCTGATCGCCACCGACCGCCGCGGCCGGCGGCTCCCGGCCCGACTGGCCGTCGGTCACGGGCGGGTGCGGATCAGCGTGAACACGGCCGGTGCCAGCTATCCCGTGACGATCGACCCGACCATCGATCAGTCCGCCGAGCTCAATGCCGTCGGCAGCGCCTCGCTCGGGTCCGGCGTGGCAATGTCCGGCTCCACGGTCGTGGTCGGCGATCCCGGTACTGCCACCACCAACGGGCAGGTTTACGTCTACACCGAACCGGCCGGCGGCTGGCAGAACACAAGCCAGCCCACCGCCGTGCTGACCCCCAACGACGCGCCCAACCCAACCGGCGCCACCGGCCCGAACAACTTCGGCGAGAGCGTGGCCATCGACGGCGGCACGATCGTCGTGGGGGCCACAGGAGCCAACAGCGCCGACGGCTCGGTCTACGTCTACGACGAGCCGGCCGGCGGCTGGCAGACCACCAGCTCTCAGACACACGAGATCAACCTCGGGGCGGGCGGCGCCGCCAGCGGCAGCGATGACTTCGGCATCAGCGTCGCCATCTCAGGCTCCACGGTGGCGATCGGGGCTGACGGAGCGGGAACGAACGGCAATGGCCAGGTGTTCGTGGTCAACCTCGCGACCAGCCAGATGCAGACGCTCAATCCCGCCCCCAACGTCAGCAGCGCAAACCCGTACGTGTATGGCGGCAGCGTGGCGATCTCCGGCTCGACGCTGGTGGTCGGCGCCATCGGGCAGGGCAGCGACGGCACCGCCTACATCTATAACGGGCTCGGCTCGAGCCCGATCACGATCGCCGGCAATGGGGGCTCCGGAACCTTCGGCTGGAGCGTGGCCACCAACGGCTCCACCGTCGCCGTCGGCGCTCCGGAGGACGGGACGAGCGGTGAAGGCGAGGTTGACCTCTACACGACGGCGGGTCAGCCGGCTGTGGTGCTGGGCGACCCCAACGGTCAGAGCACCGACGACTTCGGAATCAGCGTGGCGATGTCCGGCTCGACCGTCGTGGTCGGAGCCGACCAGGACGCCGCGAGCGCCCCGTCACCATCCGGTAACGGTCTGGCCTATGCCTTCACCACCTCAGGGCAGCAAATGGCCCAGCTCAGCTACACGGATCCGAGCCCGAGTCCGACGCTCAGCAACGACGGCTTCGGGATCAGCGTGGGGGCATCCCCCAACGGGATCGTGGTCGGGGCGGACGGACACGGCGTAGGAGGCTCCGCGTACGTGTATGCCGAGACGCTGACCGCCGCCACGAACGGCTCAGGCACAGTCACCTCGTCCGACGGCCAGATCGCCTGCCCGGGCGGCTGCTCGGCCACCTACATTCCAGGCGCGCAGGTGACGCTGAGCGCGGCGGCGGCGAGTGGTTGGGTGTTCACGGGTTGGAGCGGCGCCTGCTCAGGCACCGGTCCGTGTCAGGTGACGATGACCCAGGCTCAGGCCGTGACGGCCACCTTCGCGGCACAGAGCGGGCCGCCCGTCACCACGACGCCGCCGCCCGTCAACACGACCCCGCCGACGATCACCGGCACGGGGCAGGTCGGCGCGACGTTGACGTGCTCACCCGGGCAGTGGACGGGGAACCCGACGAGCTACAGCTACCAGTGGGAGCGCAACGGCACGGCGATCCCCGGCGCCACCACCAACACCTACACCACCACCTCCGCGGACCAGAACACGACTATCCAGTGCCTGGTGACGGCGACCAACGCAGAGGGCTCAGCGTCAGCCATCAGCCCCGGTATCACCGTGGCCAACGCGCAGCCGCCGACTGGACTTCTGACCCTGTCGCCGGGCAGCGTGGTCGGCCACAGTCATCTTCGGTTCTCCTGCACGGCAACAACGGTCGACCTGACCCGGTGCGCGATCACGGCGCTGGCCCACGGCCGCGTCCTGGCCTCCGGAACAGCGCCCGGTAACGGAAGCACGGCCACCGTGCGGCTCACGCTCACGACATACGGGCTCAAACTGCTGGGTCAGCACCCCTCCGGCGTGAACGTCGGCGTTGATGCGACAGCCACGAGCACAGGCGGCCAAACGCTGACCGCTTCCCGGTCGGTGTCCCTGGGCATGGCCCAGCAGATGCTGATCCCCGCCGAGGGAGTGTTCGGACCCAACGTCGCAGAGCTCACCCCGTTCGGCAGCTCGTTCCTGCGCTCGGTCGCCGCGGAACTCCGCCCCCGCGCGGCGCGCGTCGTGTGCGTCGGCTACACGGCCGCTCCCGGCGACTGGCTCCACAACACACCGTTTTCGCTGGCGCTCTCGCGCCAGCGAGCCCAGGTTGCCTGCCGGTACCTGCGACGCGACCACGTCAGCGCCACGTACGCCACCGAAGCGTTGGGCAAGATAGATCCACTCGTGCCCAATACCACGCCGGCGAACCTGGCGCGGAATCGGCGCGTCGAGTTCCGGGTCATCAGCGGCCTCCAGCTCAAGCATTGACCCCGGCTCGGCGCGCGCATAGACACAACGGGCCGCCGCCTCTGCGACGGCCCGTTCCAAGCTCGTGGTCGCAGCCAACCGCCGCGACCGGACGGCGGTCAGCCGATGGTGATCGTTCCTGTACCGGAGCCGCTGCCGCCCGAGGTGCGGGTCCAGCTGAACGACTCCCGGCCACGCGTGCACGTGGACCTGTTTGGGCTGGAAGGGGACCCGCCACCGACGGTCGTGGTGCCGCTCCCTGACTTCGTCCAGTGCTGGGGGCAGCGGTTGCGGACGGCCCAGTAGCGCGCGGTGCGACAGCTCGTGTTCGACGCCCTGACATTGCGGGTGTGAGCGTTCGCGTTGCCGCAGGCGTGGCTGGTGCTGCTCGCGAGGCTGACCGACGGCAGAACCGCGAGGGCACCCCCTGCCGCGACGGCCGCCAGCACGATGGCGCCGCGCTCAATGATCGTCTTGAACATCAAGATCTCCTTACTGTCGCCCGCGGGGTCCCGCTCACGGGCACGTGAGTCGCTGGATGGGAAAAGGTTAGACCGCAGCGCCTGACCATGGCGCGAGATGCACGTGCGCTGGACGAACAATCGATCTCCAGCCATGACAACGTTGATCGACGAAGGGGAGCACTGGTCGCCTGGACTGAGACTGAAGGCGCGGTCGCGTAATCGCTCGCGTCAACCCACCAGTTGACGATGCAAAGAAGCCTCCGTAATCTCGTCGCGAATGTGGAACCGAGTGTGGAAGGTCCTCGCCCACAGAACGCGAACGCCGTGGTTGGTCCTACTGAAATTCTCGATTCCGGTGTTCGTGATTGTGCTCATTCTGGCGTCGCTTGTTCTTGGCGCCGGGTTCTGGGCGGTCTTCACGGCGAGCCTCGTCACCATCGCGACGCAGGTTGTGATCGACGGAGTTTGGCGACGTCGGCATAGTTCGGCCCTCGATCTACACAACTAGCGCCGAACCAGCCTGCCCCGGTGGCAGGTCGTGACGCGGCAAATAGTCGCCCTGAAGCGCCCCCGGCAGGATTCGAACCTGCGACCCACGGCTTAGAAGGCCGTCGCTCTATCCGGCTGAGCTACGGGGGCAAGTCCTTGAAACAGTACGGCGCTAGAAGATGCTGTTGATCAGATCCTCGCCGATGCCGATCCCGGCGCCCATCTCCATCGCCCGGCCGAAGCCGCTGTTGAGGAAGCCGCCGAGCATCCCGCCGCCCCCTCCGCCACCGCCGAACATCCCGCCGCCCATCTGCTGGGGCGCCGGCTGGTACTGCTGATACTGCTGCTGGTACTGCTGGTGGGAGTTGTCGACGAAGGCGTGAATCGCCTGGAGCAGGCCGTTCACCTGGATCTGCTCGTCCTTGACGTCGAGGGCGATCTGCTTGAGGTCGAGCAACCATTCCCTGGCGTTGGAGTCGCCGGACTGGCCGGCCGCCTGCAGCTTCTGGGCGAGCGTCTGGATCGAGTTCGCGACATCCTGAAACTCGGTCTGGAGCTGCTGATATGCCTGATCAATTGTTGAGGTATCCATGCTGGCATCCTCGCAGCTGTCGTGGTAGGACCGGGGCTACCGCCGCGCCATGATGCGCTTGCTCACGGGCAGGACGAGCCAGCGCGGGAGCTTGCGATTCGGCCCGAGCGCCGCCCTCACGTGCGGACCGCCCGGGATCACCGAAATCCGTCCCTTGTCGGCCGCCTCCAGCGCGTCGTGCGCCACGCGCTCGGCTGTTACGAACGTGAAGCTGGGCAGTCGATCGGCGAAGTAGCCGGCGTCGCTCGCCTGCTGAAAGCCGCTCGGAACGGGACCGGGGCACACCACGGTGACCGTCACGCCGTACTCCTCGACCTCGGCGTGGACGGCCTCGGACAGCAGCAGGAGGTAGCCCTTGGCCGCCGCGTAGCCGGCGTTGTACGGGAGCGCTTGGAACCCGGCGGACGAGGACATGTTGATGATCGCCCCGCGTCGGCGCTCGACCATGGGCGGGAGGTACCGGGCCATCAGGTCGAGCGGGGCCTCGGTGAGCACGCGGAGCTGGTTCAGCTCGCGTTCGCGGCCGGACTCGACGAACGGCTCGTAGATACCGAAGCCGGCGTTGTTGACGAGCACCTCGACGCGGGCGCCGAGCTCGTCGAGCCGGGCCGCGAGCCGATCCCGGTCCTCGGGCAGGGACAAGTCGGCGGCGATCGCGACCGCGCGCTCCGGGCCGCCGAGCTCGTCGGCGAGTCGCGCCAGCCGATCGTGGCGGCGAGCGACGATCGCCACGCGGTGGCCTCGTTTGGACAGCTGGCGCGCGTACTGCTCGCCAATACCCGAGGACGCTCCGGTGACGAGGGCGATGGAATCCGGCGCCGGCGGGGGAAGGCTCATCTGCTGCACGCTCCAATCGTCACGCTGATCCGGTCCGGCGAATGGCCGGCAATGGTAGATTCAGCTTTCCGCGGTGGGCGTAGCTCAGCTGGTAGAGCTCCTGGTTGTGGTCCAGGCGGTCGGGGGTTCGAGTCCCCTCGCTCACCTTCATAAAAGCCCAGCTATCAGAGACTTTCTGGGTGGATGGACGCGCCAGCTTCTTCCAAGTGTCCATCAATTTGTTTTTGTCCGTTCAGTTCTGGGCCCCGAGAACTCGCCTAGATGCCGCGGTTCGCTCGACTCGGATAAGACCCGGGCCGATCCAGATTCCTCGCCCCGCGCCGCGATGACGCGGAGCGCACGCTGCACGCAGATCACGCGAGTCGTCTGCGCTCAGGAGCCGATCCATGACACATAGCTCGTGGACGCCTTCACAAACCGACTGGGTCTGGGCGCAGGCGCGGGCGGGCCGTATTCCGCACGTGCGGCTCGGTCTCGCTACGGCGCTTTCGCGAGTCGGCGCTCGAGACCTGGATCTGCGGCCTCGAAGCCGCCGGAGTGCCAAGCCGTCTCACGCGACCGCGGACCCGCGGGCTGTTCCGCTTCGACGGAGCGCATAGGCTCGCGCACCACCGCGGTTCGACGGGAGGGTGGTGTGAACTACGCGCGCCGCCAGCAGTACCGGCGGCTTTGGAGAGCCGGTGCCGGCACGGCAGCCGGCGGGGTCGCGGTCCTCGTGGCGATCGTTCTCGCCGGTTCGGGTGCTCTATGGATCGGCTCCTTCGCGTTCCTCGTGGCGCTCGGACTCGGCTTCTATTCGCGCCACTGGTTTTCACTGGCTCGTAGAAGTGGGGTCGGAGCTCGCTCCGAGGATGCGGTCCAGCGCGCGCTCGCGCCGCTGCAGGCGGAGGGCTGGCGGTTGCGCCATTCGCTGCCGTGGCAGGGGCGGGGAGACATCGACTCGGTCGCGATCGCTCCGACGGGGATTGCCGTTGCGATCGAGACGAAGACGAGAACCTACGACGGCCGCCATCTGGCTCGGGTGCGCGAGCAGGCGGCGTGGCTGTCGCGTCGCCGGCGAAGGTGGGCACGCAACGGCGCCCTTGGCGTCATGTGTCTCGCCCGCGCGCAGGCCGTCGAGCGCGTCGAGCATGACGTTCTCGTGGTCTCGATCGACCGGTTGACGCACGTTCTGCGCGTCGCGGCTCGCATCGGCCCAGACCGGCGTTCAAGCTGGTGACGGGGAGTCCGCGCGGCGTCACCGTCGGTCTCTGCCCCCGCCAACGGTTGCGCGCGTGGCGGGCCGGGCAGCCGATGGTCATCCTCACGCCTGGCTCGGGGCGAGCCAGGGCACGGTGTGATGGAATCCACCGACCGGCGGCCGGCGGTATCGCGTCCTCGAGGAGATTGAACATGGAAGATGACATCCTGGAGGTCGCGCGCGGGCAGGTCCTCGAGCGCGGGGTTGGGCTTGATGAGTTGCAGACGTTGGCGGTGCTGCGGCTGCCGGACGATCGGGTTAGCGACGCGCTGGCGCTGGCGCACGAGGTGCGGATGCGTTGGTGCGGACCGGCGGTAGAGGTGGAGGGGATCGTGTCGATCAAGACCGGCGGTTGCCCTGAGGACTGCCATTTCTGCTCGCAGTCGGGTCGGTTCGAGACGCCGGTGCGGGCGGTCCGTCTGGACATACCGGCGCTGGTAGGGGCCGCCCGGGAGACGGCAGCGACCGGTGCGACCGAGTTCTGCCTGGTGGCCGCGGTGCGTGGACCCGACCGGCGTCTGATGGCGCAGGTCCGTGAAGCGATCGTCGCCATCAACGCGGAGGTGGAGATCAATATCGCGTGCTCGCTCGGGATCTTGACCCGGGAGCAGGCGGACGAGCTCGCCGGGCTCGGTGTGCATCGCTACAACCACAATCTCGAGACCGCCCGTTCGTACTTCGCTGAGGTTGTCACCACGCACACGTGGCAGGAGCGGATGGACACGCTCGACCTGGTGCGAGAGCTCGGCATGGAGGTGTGCTGTGGCGGGATCGTCGGGATGGGCGAGACCGTCGCCCAGCGTGCCGAGTTCGCCGCTCAACTGGCGGCGATCGCTCCCGACGAGGTGCCGCTCAACTTCCTCGATCCGCGTCCCGGGACGCCGTTCGCTCACATGACGGCGCTGGACGCTTACGACGCGTTGCGTACGGTGGCCGCCTTCCGCTTGGCGCTGCCGCGGACCGTTCTGCGGTTTGCCGGCGGGCGGGAGCTCACGCTCGGCGACGACGGCACGCGGCAGGGCGTGCTCGGCGGGATCAACGCGATGATCGTCGGCAACTATCTCACCACGCTGGGCCGCTCACCCGAGCACGACCTGGATCTCCTCGAGAAGCTCTCGATGCCGGTCAAGACCCTCTCGGAAACCCGCTGACCGAGCCACCCGCGTACTGCGACGGTTGCGGCGGCCCGGCGACCGAGGACCGCCACGAGCGCTGCCGCGAGCGGCGGCAGCGCACCGATCCGCCGCGTTTCTGTACCGCCTGCGGACGCAAGCTCGCCGTACAAGTCCTCCCTTTCGGCTGGACGGCGACCTGCGTCCGATGCGGCCCAGTTCAGACCGACGAGTAGCCAGTAGGCGGACGCCTAGTGTGGGCAAGCGCCATCGAGGCTTGCGTCGCTGATGATCCCTCGGTCGGCCCGGCACTCATCCGGGCCGGCGTCGGCGGACGAGTGCCCTTGTGGGGCGAAGCGCTCGCCGCGGTCGGAGTTCGCGTAGCACTCCTTCGCAGCCGAAGCGCTCGCTCGCTCTCCGCTGGCCGGAACACGAATGCAATCGTGCGAGCGGAGAGAGCGCCGCGTCCCACGCTGATCGCCGGGTTCGAGTGGGCGCATAGCCGGGATCGCCGCGCGAACGACAGCATCGACGACTCTGGGGGCAATGCGAGGCGCCCTTCGATCGGTACTCCGCGGGTCTTTGGCTTGCAATACATGGGGATGGCACATGCGCGGGCTCGGAGGTCCGGGAGACTCCGCCGGCCTGAACTTGGCGCCTCGCCGGGTGGCCATTACGAGTAGGGTCTGAACGTGGCCCGGTTTCGTCAGGACCTCAAGGTGGCTGGACTGAAACGTTCGCCCCTGTTCGAGGATCTCTCACGTCGGCAACTCATTGAGGTCGCGCGGCTCACCGATGACATTGAGGTCCCATCCGGTACCGTCCTCTGCCAAGAGGGCGCACGCGGACAAGAGTTCTTTGTGATCATCAGCGGCGAGGCGGCGGTTACACGAGGCGGCAAGCAACTAGCCACACTTGCCGGCGGCGACTTCTTTGGCGAAATCGCGTTGCTTGAGCCCGTAAGGCGGACCGCGACGGTCATGGCGGTGACGTCGCTTCGCTTCTTCGTCGTCAGTGATCGCGCGTTCCAATCTGTGCTAGACGCCGATCCCAAGATCGAGCGCAAGGTGCTGAGAACCCTCGCGCGCCGGTTGGTTTCGCTTTCTGGCGACCCGACGCTCCCCTAATCCCCCGACACGCTCGATCTCGCTTTCGTGTCTCGCGAATGGCACGGGTAAACGTATGTTCTTTGGTCACCTCAGGAAGGCGAATTGACACGCTTGGCGCCGTCGGCGGGGTGCGAAACGTCCAGCAGTCCCGACGCCGAGCGCCCGCGCTGTCCCGATACTAAGTTTCAGCGCTCTGCTCGAGCGCGACGGTCGTGCGTGAGGCGCCGCTGACGAACCGATGCCGGACTGGCGGACCACTCCCTTGCGGAACAGTAGAAGCGACGGATTGCGAGGAGAAGAGAGGTGCGTTTGAACCGAGGTCGGAGCCCCGCGAATCTCGGATCGGGGAGTCTCGTGCGATCATCATCGCGCGTGTCTGGTTGAACCCGGCGACGGACCCGCCGCTTGTCAAGACCGGTCGTGGCGACTGCTTCGCCTCGGCGAGCGGCAGCCGTCGCGGCCACGCGGCCCAGGTGGCGCGACGATCGCATTTGCGATCCTGCGGCCCGTGCAGCGCCTCAAGGCATTAGCTCCGAACTGGATCGGGAGCGCTCCGCAGCCCGAATGATCGGATCCGTGGGCAATCCGATCGTGCCGTTCCTGGGCCGCCGCGACATCGTTGCGTCGCCAATTCGATCGCCAACTGCCGAGCGCCGTCAAGAGCAAAGCAGTCGTCTCGATCATCGAGCCGCTGGACCAGCGCTGCCTTGAAGGTAGCGCCTGAGAGTGACTGCGGTGTCGAGTCCAGCTTGCCTATGCACCGTTCGTTCTCGCGACGTTCCGTCAGAGTGCCGGCGATTTGGTGGGGGCGGCAGCGGGAGGTCGCAGTTCTGCCTGGCCACATGGGATGCGACGGCACCCGGCGACCGTCTGGCTTGCAGCCGCGTACGCGCCAGGCGGCATCTTGGCCGGTGCTCGACTGGTGACATCTCGGGGGTCTGGTCCAGGCGTCGAACGCCTCCTCAGCCTAGGCGTCGAGGGTCCGCTCGATCCGGACCACGCGGCCGGACTCCGCGGTCACCGGCGCTCCTTTTGCTCCTCGAGGTACTCGCCGACCAGGTCGAATAGCCGCTCCCAGCGCATGCGCTGATTCTCGAGCCATGCCTCGGCGTCGGCGAGCGCCTGGGCCCGAAGCGCGAGCCGATGGTTCCGCCCGTCGATCGCGCGCGAGACGACGCCGGCTTCCTCGAGCACTCTCAGGTGCCGCGAGATTGTCGGTTTGGAGACCGCGAAGCCGTGCGTCACTTCCCCGACGGTCGCCGGCCCTGCGCTCAGGCGCTCGACGATCTGGCGCCGGAGCGGATGAGCGAGGGCGCCGAACGTGTCGTTAGCCATTATGCTAACTATATACGGCATGACCGCCGGCCGAACGAGCACCGAGCCGATGCCAACCGACCAGATCGGGTGGTTGTGCTGATGGGCGTCTCCCGATCCTCGAGCGCACCCCCGAGCGTGGGGATGACGTCGAAGCGTTCGGGGCCGGCCGGGTCTAAGGACGACTACGAGAGCGAGGACGAGCATGAATGTGCACGCGTTACCGCCTGTGGTGGAGCGCGCCGCCTACGAAGCCGAACGTGCCGACATGCTGGAGCGCGAAAAGGCGCACACGCGCGAAGGTGACGCGATCGCGGCGGCTCGTCGCCGGCTACCGATGGTCGAGGTGGATGCCTCCATCACGCTGATCGGGGCGGACGGCCCGGTCACACTGCTAGATGTTTTCGAGGGCCGCGACCAGCTGATCGCCTATTACCACATGTGGTTCGCCGGAGAACCCGCCGCCGACCAGTGCGAGGGCTGCACGTTCTTCAACGGACAGGTCCGGGAGCTGTCCTACCTGCACTCGCGTGATGTCACCTATGCCACGTTCTGCCAGGGCCCGTACGATGAGAGCGTCCGTTACCGTGATTTCATGGGATGGGACGTGCCGTGGTACTCGGCCAAGGACTGCCTCGACGCCTTGCTTGCCGGACGTCCGTCGAAGGCGGGCCCGCTGGTGTGCTATGTGCGAGATGGCGATCGGGTGTTTGAGACCTATTGGACACGCGTCCGTGGCCTGGAGGCGATGGATAACTCCTACGGGCTCCTCGACCTGACGGTCTATGGCCGACAGGAGAACTGGGAGGACTCACCCCCCGGCTGGCCGCGGTCGCACACCTTCCGTACCAACGGACGTCCGATCGCCCAGTGGTCTCGCGTGGAAGCCGGACGCTCCGACAGCCTCAGGCAAACCTGAGCGTTAGGCCTTACGGCACGGCATCCGATTGCTCAGCGCGCACCCTGACGTGCGCGAGGCCCCTTCCGGATTTACCCGGCCACAGGCTCCTCGCCGCGTAGCGTGGCGCGCAGCAAGGGCGCGGCTTGCGACGCCCGCGACGATCCGGATCGCCGCGAGCCCGGAAGCGAGCCCGGATTGGCGCTCGGCACCCCCGGCGACGACGGCCACCAAGATCGGGATGAACGAGAAAGCCGTCCCAGCGCCGGCGACCACGAACAGGCCAGCCCAATCCCAGGCCTCTGCATCGTCGCCCGTGCGGCGCTCGCCCGGATCATCCTCCAGCGGGATTCTGCCTACGCAAGCGGGCGCCCGGCGGCACCAAGCGAGGAGTAGCGGACGGCCGGACAGCCGAAGCGATCGTCCGGACGATCGGGGCCGACGATCGCTATCCGGTCATCGTCCGCCCCGGAGCCACAGACGTCGCGGCATCAGATGTCGCCAACCCGATTCGCCGGCTCCGAGCCGAGCGGACGACGAAGCGATCGCGCGAAGCGGCGGGTGCCAGTGGGCTCGAAATCGGCGAAGGTGCCAACCACCCAGACCGCGGCGGACATCCGATAGTGGCGCTTGCGTGAGCTCAGCGGCTCGTCGTTTCGACGGTCGTCGACTGGCTCGTGCCCACGCGGCTCGTGTCGCCGCTCAGGTGAGCGGACCACCGGGGGTCCAGCGGACCGACCCGAGCAGCAGCCCCGGGTTCTTCGCGTGAGCATTGATGTCGTACTCCTTGAACGCTGACCACTGGAACCGCGCGGTTAGCTCGGCGAGTGAGTCCGGGACGACGCTCTCATACGCCTGGATCGCGAACAGCAGCTTGTGCCGGCGAAACACTCGAATCGCGAGATCGACAATCTGACCGACGGGAGGCGTCGTTCGGCGGAAGTCAAGACCGGATTCCACGTCCAGCGCCGTTCCCCAAGGCGGAGAGACAAACAGGACGACGAGGTGGTCATCCTGGATCCGCAACGCGTTGAGGCCGGACTCATAGCCTTCGTGGATCACATCGATCTCGAGACTCACGAGCGACAGGTTCTTGCGGGTCAGTTCGAACACGACATCGTCCAACTCGAAGCCGACACTACGGTCCGGGCGAACGTGCCGCGTGATCCAGTAGAGCGTGTTTCCCGAGCCAGCAAACGGATCAACAACGGTCGACCCGGCTACCCCAGCCGCCCAAACGGCCGCCGCCACGTCACGGCCGATCAAGTCCGCAAAGCGGTCGCGCGTACATTCCACCGCCGTTCGCCCCAACAGCCGGACGCCCCTCGCATACCAGTCGGCGGGCTTCAGGCCATAGATCGAAACGAAGTCCGGATCCCCGAACCAGTCGCGACCGTACCGCTCGACCGCCCGAAGGTCGAGCAGCTCATAGCGCTTCTCGCCGAGCAGCACCCACCGGTTACCTGCACCCCTCTCGGAGCCTCGCGCGTCGCTCGCCACGGCGCGAATATATTGGCTTGCCGATACCAGGACCGCGGGTACGCCCAACGCCAGACGGTCTCCGCCGAGAACCCCGTGGCCTCCAACTCCCCGACATCGCGACCGTCGTTCCCCGTACCCCGGACGGATGCGATCCGGAGCTACGGCGCCGAGCGGCGACCTCGGCATAGCTCTTTCGTCGCCAAGGCGGTCGCCCGCATCGAGCGGGGCTGGCTGGCGCATG